>NZ_RRZK01000036.1 GCF_004348895.1 Pseudomonas vancouverensis | reverse complement strand
ACTCGGTCAGCGGCCCAGGTGCGGTGGATGTGTTCACCTACACCGTGCGTGATTCTGATGGCGATGAAAGCACCACGACCATCACCATCGACGTCTACAACAGCTGCCTCAAGGCGGTCAGCGACAATGACGTCACGGTCTACGAAAAAGCCCTCGACCTGACCAAGGACGGCAACGACTTGGCGGCGGGCACCGTGGTCGGCAGCGATCCGCACAACACTGGCGAAACCGCGTCCGGCACACTGGTCGGTGCGGTGACTGGCGCTGTTGGCGCGATCACCTACGCGCTGGTCGGCAGCAATGTCGGCGCCTACGGGCAGATTCAACTCAACGCCAACGGCACCTACACCTACACCCTGACCTCGCCACCGAGCAGCTCGCCGCAGAGCAATGACGGCCCGAACATCACCCACGAAAGCTTCACCTATCAGGCCACCGACTCGCTGGGCAACGTGGTCACCAGCACCATAGTCGTCAACATCATCGACGATGTGCCCAAGGCCGTGGCGGACAGAGACTCGGTGACAGAAGGCGGCACGGTCAGCGGCAATGTGCTGCTCAATGACACGCTTGGCGCTGACGGGGCCGCTGCCGGCGGTGCCGTGGTCGGCGTGCGTGCAGGTGCAGACACCACGACATCGGCGGTTGGCGGGCTGGGCACTCACATCAACGGCGCCTATGGCTACCTGACGCTGGATGCCGCGGGCAACGCGGTGTATCACGCCAATCCGAACTCGGTCGGGCCCGAAGGGGCCACGGACACCTTCACCTACACCATCCGCGACAGCGACGGCGATGAAAGCACCACCACCATCACCATCGACGTCAACAACAGCTGCCTCAAGGCAGTGAGTGACAATGACGTCACCGTCTATGAGAAAGCCCTCGACCTGACCAAGGACGGCAACGATCTGGCGGCCGGTACCGTGACTGGCAGTGATCCGGGCAACACCGGCGAAACGGCGTCCGGCACTTTGGTCGGCTCGGTCACGGGTGCTGTTGGCGCGATCACCTACACCCTGGTCAGCAGCGCCACCGGAGCCTACGGGCAGATCCTGCTCAACCCGGACGGCACCTACACCTACACCCTGACATCGGCACCGAAAACGTCGCCCGGCGCCAACGACGGGCCCAACACCCTGAGTGACAGTTTCACCTACAAGGCGACGGACGCGGCGGGCAACAGCACCACCAGCACCATTGTGGTCAATATTGTCGATGACGTGCCCCAGGCCGTGGCGTCGGAGCGATCGGTCGCGGCCGTGGAGATCGACTCCAACGTGCTGATCGTGCTCGACATCTCCGGCAGCATGGCCGATCCCTCCGGTGTGCCGGGCCTGTCGCGGCTGGACCTGGCCAAGCAGGCGATCAGCGCCTTGCTGGACAAGTACGACGACCTAGGCGATGTGAAGGTGCAACTGGTGACCTTCAGCAGCAACGCCACCGACCGCACCTCGGTCTGGGTCGACGTGGCCACTGCCAAGACGCTGCTTGCCGGCCTCAGCGCGGGCGGCGGCACCAACTACGACGCCGCCGTGGCCATGCTGAAAACTGCGTTCATGACTTCGGGCAAACTCGATGGCGCGCAGAACGTCGGCTACTTCTTCTCCGACGGCAAGCCAACGACCAACCAGGACATCGGCACCGCCGACGAGACTGCGCTCAAAGCCTTCCTTGATGCCAACAACATCAAGAATTACGCGATTGGCCTGGGCAGCGGTGTGAGCAACGCCAACCTCAATCCACTGGCTTATGACGGCAGTAGTCATACCGATACCAACGCCGTTGTGGTCACCGATCTCAACCAGCTCAACTCGGTACTCTCGGGTACGGTGGTGGGTGCGCCGGTGACCGGTTCCCTGCTGGGCGACGGTGGCACCTTCGGCGCCGATGGCGGTTTCATCAAATCCATCACCATCGATGGCACCACCTACACCTACGATCCGAAGGGCAACAACAATCAGGGCACGGTGTCCGCCAGCGGCGGTGCCAACCACGGCACCTTTGACTTCGCGCACAACACCCTGAGCATCGCCACCAACAACAGCGGCACCTTGCAGATCAACCTCAGCACCGGCGACTACACCTACATCTCGCAGAAAGTCACCTCCGTGGTGATCACCGAGAACGTCGGTTTCACCGTCAGTGACAATGACGGAGATCTGGCCAGCTCGACGCTGACCGTGAAAGTGATCCCCAACGCGCCTCCCGTGGCGGTGGACGATCACATCATCACCAACGTGCTGTCGGGCAATATCGTGGTGCCAGGTGAACTGTTGCTGGCCAACGACACCGATCCGAATGGCGATCCGCTCACCGCATCACCAACGAGCTTCAACACTGGTTGGGCGGCCAAGGGCGCGGACTTCACCGGCAGCGGCGCGATCAGTTTCAACGGCACCAGCAATACCGCCGCCAACCAGAACCTGGCCGATGTGCGCAGCGCTTTCGCCGCCAACACCGTGGCGATGACTGCCGTGCTGGTGGTCAGCGGCTACCTGGGGGCGGTGACCAACGCCAATGCCAACGACGAAGACTTGATCACCGTCAAACTGAAACAGGGTGAGACCCTGAACCTGGACCACAACCTCGCGGCCGGGCACATCACCCTGGAGTACTCGGTCAACGGCGGGGCATTTGTCAGCATCGCCGATGGCGGCACCATCACGGCGAGCGCCGATGGCACCTACCAGATCCACGTGACCAACATCACCAACACCAGCGGCAGCAACACCAATGCCGCGGAAAACTACCAACTGACGATGACCGTCAACTACGCCGGGGCCCACGACCTCACCCCGGATTACCACGGTACCTACACCGCCAACGACAACCATGGCGGCAGCGACTCCGCCGCCGTGACCATCAGTTATCAGGAGGGGCACACCCTCACCGGCACCTCCGGCGATGACGTGCTGGTGGCAGGCGCCGGTAACAACATCCTCAATGGTGGCGACGGCAACGATGTGCTCACCGCCGGTTCCGGCAACAACGAGCTGCACGGCGGTGCCGGTAACGACCTGCTCTACGCCGGCCCGGGCAATGACATTCTCGATGGCGGTACCGGCATCGACACGGTCAGTTACGCCCACGCTACCGCCGGGGTGACGGTGGACCTCAGCCTGCTGGGGGCGCAGAACACCATCGGTGCCGGCATCGACACGATCAGCAACGTCGAAAACCTGGTCGGCTCGAACTTCGACGACAAGCTGACCGGCGACAACAATAACAACGTGATCAACGGCGGGCTGGGCAACGACATCCTCAACGGCGGCGGCGGTGATGACCTGCTGATCGGCGGGATGGGCAACAACACCCTGACTGGCGGCCCCGGCGCCGATACCTTCCAGTGGCTCAAGGGCAACAGCGGTCACGACGTGGTCACCGACTTCACCCCTGGCACTGACAAGCTCGACCTGTCGCAACTGCTGCAAGGGGAGAACAGCACCGCCGCTTCGCTGGATGACTACCTGCACTTCACGGTCACCGGCAGCGGTGCATCACTGGTCACCAGCATCAATGTCAGTGCCATGGCCGGCGCCGCGCCGACCCAGACCATCGATCTGGCTGGCGTCAACCTGGCTAGCCATTACGGCGTGACGCCGGGGGCGGGTGGGGTAATCGCTGGCGGGCACGACACGGCGACCATCATCAACGGCATGCTCAACGATCATTCGTTGAAAGTGGATACGGTGTGACCTGAGGAGGGCAATAGAAAAACCCGCCTTCGCGACCTGCGACGGCGGGTTTTTTCATGGGGGCATTTCAGGGTTTTTGCAGGGTCTTCTGGCGCAGGATGTAGATCGTCACCAGTACGGCGCTGGTCAGCATGAACCCTCGTGCCCACGGTAGCGGCACCAGATAGCAGGAAAACAGGATGCTTGCCCACATCAGGCCGATGGCGTAGACCTTGCCCTTGAGCGGGATGCCGTTGCCGTCGAGGTAGTCGCGAATCCATGGGCCCAGTCGTGGATGCTCCACCAGCCATTGATAGAAACGTGGCGAGCTGCGGGCGAAACAGGCAGCCGCCAGCAACAGGAAAGGCGTGGTGGGCAGTACCGGCAGGAAAATCCCGATCACCCCCAGCGCTACGCTCAGCCAGCCGATGGCCAGCAGTACGTAGCGCAACATCAGGGGGCGGTTGCCTATGGGCTTGGCCATAGGCGCGGCCTTAGTGGTGACGTGGCTTGAGGATCGCCGGTTTCTCGTCTGGCGCGTTGCACAGCAGGTACAGCGCGGTCAGGGCTTCGGGGATCTGCACGATCATGTCGTCCATCAGGTTGGCGTCGGCGGCGATGTCGGAAAACTCCGGTTGCTCGTCGAACAGACCCGAGCCGACCATGATCGGCAGGAGCATTTCGCTGACTTCGTCTTCGGCGGTTTCGAACCAGGCTTCTTCGCGCAGGAACACGCCTTCCATGAAGCCGATGCACCAGCCGCGCAGTTCCGAGTCATCCGGATCTTCGCCCAGGTCGAGGTCGCACGGCAGTTCGAACTCTTCGTCGGACGCCAGCTGGCGGGCGATGTGAGCCTTGAGGCCGATCAGCGTGGCTTCGATCTCTTCGCGTTGGGCTTCACTGCTGTAGTGTGGCTCTTCGGCGAACAGGGCGTCGATCCATTCACGGTCCGGAACCACTTCGGAACAGATCGACAGCGCGGTGAGGTAGCCGTGGGCGGCCACGTAGTCCAGCGCCTCGTCATGCAGTTCGTCGGCGTCGAGGAAGACTTGCAGGCGGGTTAGTTGCTCAGCGAAGGACATTAAAGGACTACCTTGGGGAATGTTCGATGCGGGAATTCTAGGCCTTCTTGAGCGCACAGGCCAGCCGCACGGCATATTTGCACTGCATTCCTACAGGTTCTCAATCTCTCTGGTCCTATAAGCGGCACCCTTTGCCGGACAGCCCTCGGGTATACTCGCGCGTTTTGTGATGCCCTGCTGGCGTCACGGCTGATCTGTTAAGCGTCATGCAATGCGCACTTACGATTTATCGAGGCGCCATTGCCGGTTCTGAACCAGCCTTGCAGGGATGTTTCGGTGATTTTTGGAGTTTTTATGCTCGAACAGGCTCAACGCGTCCTCAAGGACATCTTCGGCTACGACAGTTTCCGTGGCCGTCAGGGTGCGATCATTGAGCGCGTGGCCAGTGGCGGCGATGCCCTGGTCCTGATGCCTACCGGTGGCGGCAAGTCCCTGTGCTTCCAGGTGCCGGCACTGCTGCGCGAGGGCCTGGCGGTGGTGGTTTCGCCGCTGATCGCGCTGATGGACGATCAGGTCGCCACCCTCGAAGAACTGGGCGTGGCCGCCGCCGCGCTGAACTCGACCCTGAGCGCTGAGCAGCAGCGTGACCTGGCGGCGCGGATCAAGCGTGGCGAAGTGAAAATGCTCTACCTGGCCCCCGAGCGCCTGGTCCAGCCGCGCATGTTGTCGTTCCTGCAAGGCTTGAACATCGCCCTGTTCGCCATCGACGAAGCACACTGTGTGTCGCAATGGGGTCACGATTTCCGTCCGGAATACCTGCAACTGGGCCAGCTGGCGGAAATGTTCCCCGACGTGCCGCGCATTGCCCTGACCGCCACGGCCGACAAGCGCACCCGCGAAGAAATCGTCACTCGTCTGCACCTGCAGAACGCCGAACGTTTCCTTTCTAGCTTCGACCGCCCGAACATTTTCTATCGCATCGTGCCCAAGGAGCAGCCACGCAAACAGTTACTGGCGTTTCTCGCCGAGCGTCGCAGCGATGCCGGCATCGTTTACTGCCTGTCGCGCAAGAAGGTCGAGGAAGTCGCGGCATTCCTGACGGAACAGGGTTTTCCGGCGCTGCCCTATCACGCCGGGCTGCCCAACGATCTGCGTGCCTATCACCAGAAGCGCTTCCTCAACGAGGAAGGGTTGATCATGGTCGCCACCGTGGCGTTCGGCATGGGCATCGACAAACCCAACGTGCGTTTCGTTGCCCACCTTGATTTGCCGAAATCCCTTGAAGCCTATTACCAGGAAACCGGTCGCGGTGGTCGTGACGGCCTGCCGGCGGACGCCTGGATGGCCTACGGTCTGCAAGACGTGGTGATGCTCAAGCAGATGCTGCAGAACTCCGAAGGCGATGAGCGTCACAAGCGCCTGGAGCAGCACAAGCTCGATGCCATGCTCTCGCTGTGCGAAGAGACCCGCTGCCGGCGGCAAACCCTGCTGGCGTACTTCGACGAAGACATGCCCGAGCCTTGCGGTCATTGCGACAACTGCGTCGATGGCGTGCAGACCTGGGACGCCACCGAGCCTGCGCGTCAGGCGCTCTCGGCGATCTACCGCACCGGCCAGCGCTACGGCGTCGGGCATCTGGTGGACGTGCTACTGGGCAAGGACAACGAAAAGGTCCGCAGTTTCGGCCATCAGCACCTGTCGGTCTTCGGTGTCGGCAAGGCCATGGCCGAAGGCGAGTGGCGTTCCCTGTTCCGTCAGCTGGTGGCCCGTGGCCTGGCCGATATCGACCTGGAAGGCTACGGCGGCTTGCGCCTGAGCGACAGTTGCCGGCCGCTGCTCAAAGGCGAAGTCACCCTTGAACTGCGCCGCGATCTCAAGGCGCAAACCGTGGCGAAAAGCAGCAAGAGCCAGGCGAGCCAACTGGTGCGCGGCGAAGAACGCGAACAATGGGAAGCCTTGCGCGCCTTGCGTCGCAAGCTTGCCGAAGAACATGGTGTACCGCCTTACGTCATCTTCCCCGATTCGACCTTGCTGGAAATGCTGCGCAGCCAGCCGACCACCTTGGCGGAAATGGCCAGGGTCAGCGGTGTCGGCGCGCGCAAGCTGGAGCGTTATGGCGAGGCTTTCCTCGAAGTGCTTGGCGGCCAGGCCGAGGCGCCGAAAGTGGTGGCCGATGTGCGCCACGAACTGATCACCCTGGCCCGCGCCGGCATGACGCCAGTGCAGATTGCCGGTCAGTTGCAGTGCTCGGAAAAGAACGTCTACACCATGCTTGCCGAAGCCATTGGCAAACAGCAGCTGTCGCTGGAGCAGGCATTGGACCTGCCCGAGGATTTGCTCGGTGAAGTGCAGGACGCCTTCCTGGACGGCGAAGGTGAATTGCCACCAGTCGCCGAGATCTCCGCGCTCTTTGCCGGACGGGTGCCGGAGGGGGTTTTGTACTGCGTTCGCGCAGCGTTGCAGTCCGAATTCGAGATTTGAGTGTGCTGGATCATTGATGTAACGATTCAGTACAGAACAGGCCTTGCCTCAAGCCAAGGCTCATGCTTAGCTGGCTAATAATTAGTTTTTTCTATTTCAGTCTAATCATGAGTGTTTTATGTCGTTAACCGATCAACACCGCTTTGGCATGCAATTGGCCCAGATGTCTCGCGGCTGGCGCGCCGAACTGGACCGCCGGCTGGCCGGTATGGGTTTGTCCCAGGCGCGCTGGCTGGTGCTGCTGCACCTGGCGCGTTTCGAAGAAGCACCGACCCAGCGTGAACTGGCACAAAGCGTCGGCGTCGAAGGGCCAACCCTGGCGCGTTTGCTCGACAGCCTTGAAACCCAGGGCCTGGTGCAGCGCCAGGCCGTCGTGGAAGATCGTCGAGCGAAGAAGATCGTGCTCTGTGCCCCGGCTCGACCGCTGATCGAACAGATCGAAACCATCGCCACGCAGTTGCGCCACGAGCTGTTCGAAGGCGTCGATGAAGCGGACCTTGCAGTGTGCATGCGCGTGCATGGGCACATTCTGGGCAATCTGGAAAAGTCCTGAGTCGTCCGGTCTTTCAAGTTCGCCAGCAAGGAACATTACCGACATGTCCGCCAACAAACCGGAAATCGTCATCACCTACTGCACGCAATGCCAGTGGCTGTTGCGTGCCGCCTGGCTGGCCCAGGAACTGCTCAGTACTTTTGCCGATGACCTCGGCAAAGTGTCGCTGGTGCCCGGCACCGGCGGGGTATTTCACGTGTTCTGTAACGACGTGCAGATCTGGGAGCGCAAGGCCGATGGCGGCTTCCCCGAAGCCAAAGTGCTCAAGCAGCGGGTCCGCGATCAGATCGATCCGGACCGCGACCTCGGTCACAACGACCGCACTCAGTGAGAGGCGGCTTCAGCGGCGACGGCTTTCTTGCTCGAGCCGCTGGAAAGCCTGCTCGACACCACAATTGCCACGATGATCAATGCCCCGCCCAGCAACATGCGCAGGGTCGGGTTTTCATTGAACAGCAGCCAGGCCACCGTGATGCCGTACACCGGCTCCAAAGCAAACACCACCGCAGCGGTTCGCGCTTTGATCACCGCGAGACTGGCCACGAACAGGCTGTGGGCGACGCCGGTACAGAACACACCGAGCAGGCCGATCCACAGCCAATCGATGGCCCGAACCTCGCTCAATTGCGGTGCCGCCACCGGCAGCAGGCACAGGGCGACCACCACGTTCTGGCACAGCGCCGCCTGAACCGCGGGCACTCGCCCGGAGCCGGCGCGGTTGGTCAGTGACAGCAGCGAGAACAGCAGCCCTGAGCCCACGGCCCACAGCAATCCTGTAGTCGCACCACTGGCCAGGTCGAAGTCTGGGGTGACCAACACCAGGCCAATGCTCACCAGCACAACCAGCAGGATTTCATTGGCGCGGATGCGCTCGCGGAAAATCAACCCTTCGAGAATCACGGTAAAGGCCGGGAAACTGGCGAAACCCAGGGTAGCAATCGCCACGCCTGCGACTTTCACCGCAATGAAGAAACTCACCCAGTGCCCGGCCAGCAGCAGGCCACCCAGTAACAGGCGGCGCCAGTCCACGGCTTCGAGTTTTTGCCAGCGGGTCTGGCTGGCGAAGCGGGCAAAAAATGCCAATGCCAGCACCGCAAAAGCGGCCCGGCCAAATACGATGATCGCCGGGGACGCCGCAGCGAGTTTGCCGAATACACCGGTCAGGCCAAACATCAGTGCGCCAATATGCAGGGCGCCAAGGGCGGTACGGGGAGTCATTGCAATCCTTGGTAACAATCGAACAGAAGCGTCATTGAAACGCGTCCTGCCCCGTGACGTCTGTCGGCAAACTAGCGTTTTTTATCGCCAGCCTCGCGGCGCAACTTGCCGGGTGAGGCGCCAAACTCCCTCAGCACGGCCGCTGCGAAGGCGCTTTGCGAACTGTAGCCGACCCGGCTGGCGATCTCGCCGATTGGCAACGCCGAGTTGCGCAACATGCCGACCGCCAAGTGCAGGCGACGGCTGCGAATATAGTCCATGGGTGTTTGCCCGCATTCGGCGACGAAGCGGGCATGCAGGCGCGCGCTGGAAAGACCGGCCACCCGGGCCAGATCGGCAACCTGCAGGGGATACGCCGCGTACTGGTCAATATGAGCATCCAGCGCGGCGTAGGGCAGACGGCGCCCACCCACTGCGTCCGGTTTCGCATTATTGAGACTGGCCAGCAACAGCACCGCGCCTTGTTGGGCGATCAGCGGGTCATTTACCGGGCTGTTCGCCAGCCATTGCACCAACTGGCTTTGTCCCGCATCCAGTGCCAGTCGGCCGGCCTTGTCGAGCAGGCGTCGACTGGATTCGGCGTGATCGCCCAGGGAGTCCGCCACCCACTGGTCGCTGGGCACATCCAGCACCAGGCAACGGCTGCCGTTGGCGCTGCCGCAAGCATGATGGGCGCCGGAAGGCACGACGACGAAACTCTGCTGAACCACCTGGCTGCCACGCCCGCCAACCTCGAAATCCAGCGCTCCCGACAACCCGAACACCAGTTGCGCGTGGTCATGGCTGTGGACGATGAGGTCGTGGGTGTATTGGCGTAGCGTGAGGATCGGTCTCATCGCGGGTCTCCGGTTGCAGGTCGCCAGTCTACACCCGCTCAGGCCCGTACGTGCTGTCACAGGACTGACTTGCTGCTGTCATGGACCATTAACCCGACCGGCGCAAACTTTACAAAACATGTCCAGAGGGTTGCCCATGACCAGCGCCGAGCTCGCCAAACCCAGCCGTAAACAACGTGTACGGACGCTATGGATTTCCGATGTGCACCTGGGTACACGGGATTGTCAGGCGGAACACCTGTCACAGTTTCTCAAGGGCTATCACGCGGACAAGATCTATCTGGTCGGTGACATCATCGATGGCTGGAAACTGCGCGGCGGCATGTATTGGCCCCAGGCGCACACCAACGTGATCCGGCGCCTGCTGACCATGAGCAAGCGCGGCACCGAAGTGATTTATGTCACCGGCAACCACGACGAGTTCCTGCGCCGCTATTCCAAGCTGATTCTGGGCAACATCCAGTTGGTGGACGAAGCGGTGCATGTCACGGCCGATGGCCGGCACTTGCTGGTGATCCACGGCGATCAGTTCGACGTGATTACTCGTTACCACCGCTGGCTGGCCTTTCTCGGCGATTCGGCCTACGAATTCACCCTGACCCTCAATCGCTGGCTCAATCATTGGCGTGCGCGCTATGGCTACGGCTACTGGTCGCTGTCGGCGTACCTCAAGCACAAGGTGAAAACCGCGGTCAGTTTTATCAGCGATTTCGAAGAAGCCATCGCCCATGAGTGCGTCAAGCGTGAGCTGCATGGCGTGGTCTGCGGGCACATTCACCATGCCGAAATTCGCAAGGTCGGCGAGGTGGATTACCTCAATTGCGGAGACTGGGTGGAGTCCTGCACGGCATTGATCGAACACTGGGATGGCACGATCGAGCTGTATCGACTGGCGGATGCCCAGGCGCGGGAAGCGCAGTTGAAAGCGGCCAAGGTTGCCGAGCTGGCCTGATAGCTATTGAGTGTCTGAGCTGGCTTATTCGTCGTAACGCCGCCGGGTGGCGTTACGACGAATAAGCCGCGAAGCGGCCCCGCTGGATCCGTCAGGCTGGCGCTTGCTCTGCCATCGCCGCCTTGTAGATCGAGTTCCGCGGCCGCGCAAATAGGCGCTCCATCATCGGTTCGAAGAAGCTCAACGGCAGGGTGTCGTACGCCGGATCAAACGCCGCCGCATCGTACTTGGCGCAGAATTCAACCGTCGCCTGATACTGCGGATGATCCTGGAATTGCTCGCGCAGATGCCGGTCCATGCCCAAGTGATGGAAGAAGTAGTAACCCTGGAAGATCCCGTGTTTCTCCACCATCCACAGGTTGTCGGCACTGACGAACGGCTTGAGGATCGCCGCCGCGATGTCCGGATGATTGAAGGTACCCAGGGTGTCGCCGATGTCATGGAGCAACGCGCAGACTACATATTCTTCATCGCGGCCGTCGCGCCAGGCGCGGGTCGCGGTCTGCAGGGAGTGGGTCAGGCGATCCACCGGAAAACCGCCGAAATCACCCTCGAGCAATTTCAGGTGCGCTACGATCCGTGTCGGCAATTGTCGGGCGTAGGCACTGAAGTCGGCGGCGATGATCGCCCAGTCTTCCTGAGTGCCGTCCTTCATGTGGGTGAAGCGGGCATTGGCATTCATCGGCAAGTCTCGTGTGGCAGAGGGTGTCTAGAACGGAACGCGCCCCAGAATCATGTCCCGGTACATGACGAAATCACCGAGCAGACTGTAGAAGGGGTGTTGAAAGGTCGCCGGGCGATTCTTCTCGAAAAAGAAATGCCCGACCCAGGCAAAGCTGTAACCCGCCAGGGGCAAGGCCCACAGCAGCGTCCAGGCGCCTCGACCGATGGTCAGTGCCAATATGAAAATGACCAGGGTCGTGCCGATGAAGTGCAGTCGTCGGCAAGTGCTGTCGCTGTGCTCGCTGAGGTAGTAGGGGTAGAACTCGGCGAAGCTGTTGAATCGTTTAACGTTTTCCACGACTGCGATCTCTGTGGTTATTGTTCTGACTGCAAGTTGTTCTGCGGGTAGCTTATTTGAGTCTAGAGTGATCAATGGCAACAGCCAGTGACAATAGGCGCCACTTTAGTATCCTTCGGTCATCAGCCGTAGTATGCGGCTCAACATGTAAGTAGACGCCATGAGCGAAAGAACGACTTCTGCAAGCTGGGCAATGGGGATTGTCAAAGCGCTGGAAATGGACGGCCTGGATTGCCGGGTTCTGTTCAAACAGCTAGGGCTCGACTATGGGTCGCTGAGTGATCCGGATGCACGCTTCCCGCAGGATTCCATGACACGGCTGTGGCAACGCGCAGTGGAGTTGTCCGGCAACCCGGCCATCGGCCTGAACATGGGCAAGGTGGTGCGACCGGCCTCTTTTCACGTCGCCGGATACGCCCTGATGTCCAGCCAGACACTGGCCGAAGGCTTTCAGCGACTGGTGCGCTATCAACGGATCATTGCCGAAAGCGCCGACCTGAGTTTCAAGCTGTTGGATGAAGGCTATGCCTTGATCCTGACGGTGCATGGCGATCATCTGCCACCGACCCGGCAAAGTGCCGAAGCCTCGCTGGCCTGTGCCTTGGCCCTGTGCGGCTGGCTGACCGGGCGCACCCTGCATCCACGAAAGGTGCTGGTGCAAGGGGCTGAGCCTGTGGATCTTGAACCTTACAAACAGGCCTTCCATGCGCCGCTGGTGTTCAATGCCCCTTACGATGCGCTGATCTTTGAACGCGCGGACATGGAAGCGCCGCTGCCAACCGCCAACGAAGCCATGGCCTTGCTGCATGATCGTTTTGCCGGCGAATACCTGGCGCGTTTTTCCGAAAGCCGCGTGACCCATAAGGCCCGGCAGGTGTTATGCCGACTGTTGCCCCAGGGCGAGCCCAAGCGTGATGTGGTGGCGCAGACGTTGCACTTGTCCCAGCGTACCTTGCAACGACGCTTGCAGGAGGAGGGCACCAGTTTTCAGGTGCTGCTGGACGACACCCGCCGTGAGTTGGCCGAGCAGTACCTGGCGCAGCCGACCATGACCCTGCTGGAAATCGCCTATCTGCTGGGCTTTGCCGATCCGAGCAACTTCTTTCGCGCCTTCCGCCGCTGGTTCGACGTCACCCCCGGCGAATACCGGGTGCGGCTGTTGCAAGCAACGGCGGCGGTCAATGACGCCAAAATGCCGGAATACACAGCACAAACACAGTGATGATCTCCAGCCGGCCGAGCAGCATGCCGAAGGAAAGAATCCACTTGGCGGCGTCCGGCAGGGTCGAGAAGTTGCCCGCCGGGCCAATGGTCTCGCCCAGCCCCGGGCCGACACCGGACACGGTGCTGGCGGCGCCGGTCAAGGCGGTCATCCAGTCCAGGCCCAACAGCGACAGCATCAGCGCAATCATGCAGATGGTGATGGCGAAGAAGAACGAGAAGGTCAGAATCGAGCGGACAATTTCCTCGTCGAGCCGGTGACCGTTGTACTTCTGCTTGATCACCGCACGCGGGTGAATCAGTTGATTGAGGTTGGCCTTGAGCAGGATGTAGGCCACCTGGAAGCGGAAGATTTTGATGCCGCCGGCGGTCGAGCCGGAACAGCCGCCGACAAAGCCCAGATAAAAGAACAGCATCAGCGAGAAATTGCCCCACAGGCTGTAGTCCCCCAGGGCAAATCCGGTGGTGGTGACCACCGACGTGACGTTGACGGCCACGTGTCGCAGCGCATCCAGCCAGTGCAGGTCGGTCGTCCACCAATACCAGGTGCCCAGTACCAGCCAGGTCACCAGCAGCAGGCCGAGAAAACCCTGGACCTGCTGATCCTTGATCAGCGCCTTGCGGTGGCCGCGCAGGGTTGCCACATAAAGGGTGAACGGCAGGCTGCCTAGGATCATTACCCCCACAGCAACCCAGTGCACCGCCGGTTGTTTCCAGTGTGCGAGGGATTCGTCCGACGTCGAAAAACCACCGGTGGAAATCGCCGACATCGCGTGGTTGATCGCATCGAACAGGCTCATGCCCGCCCACCAGAAGCCGAGGCTGCCGATAATGGTGAAACCGATATAGGTGGCCACGATCAGTCTCGCCACCATGTGCGAACGGGGCATGACCTTTTCCGAGCGGTCCGAGGACTCGGTCTGGAACAGGCGCATGCCACCGATGCGCAGTAGCGGCAGGATCGCCACCGCCATGCCGATAAAACCGATGCCGCCGAGCCAGTGCAACAGCGAACGCCAGATCAGGATGCCGGGGGACATGCTGTCCAGGCCACTGAGTACCGTGGCGCCGGTCGCGGTAATACCGGACATGCTTTCGAAGAAGGAATCGGTGTAGCTGATGTGCTGGGTCAACAGAAAGGGCAACGCGGCGAAGATGCACACCACCAGCCAGCTGCTGACCGTCAGCAGGTACATGTCTCGCGGGCGCAGGTGGATGTGTTCGGGGCGCCCGGGAATCACCAGCGCCAGACCGGCGACAAAGGTGATCATGCTGGCCCAGAGGAACGACGGCATATCACTCGTGCGATCAAAGATGATCAGGGTGGCCATGGGCACGACCATGGCGATCGCCAGCGTGATCAGGAAGATGCCGATGATGAAACCAATGATCCGTAAGGTCGGCAACGCCATGAGGTCCGCTCGGCTGAAGTAGGAAAAGGCGCCATTCTACCCGTGGGGCAGGGCATGTAAACCGCACGCTCGGCGCGCTTGCCGCTAGAATAGCCGCAAATATTTTTCAGGAGGTGGCCGATGCAGGCTCTCGACGCTTTGCTCAACCGTGTTTCCGTTCCACGACTGATTGAACCGGCACCGACCGCCGAGCAGCGCGAAATGCTGTTCGGCGCGGCCATGCGCGCTCCGGATCACGGACATTTGCAGCCTTGGCGTTTCCTCACGGTCGAAGGCGCGGCACGGGAGCAGATGGGCGAGTTGCTGGCCGAAGCGGCGAAGCTGCAGGACAGCGAGGTGAATGAAGCCGCGATCGACAAGGCGCGTAACGGCCCGCTGCGCGCACCGCTGGTGGTCGTGGTGATCGCGCGGGTGCAGGAGCACATCAAGTATCCGAAGTCCGAGCAACTGTTGGCGGCCGGGTGTGCAGCGCACGGGATCTTGCTCGCGGCTTACGCCCAGGGAATTGGTGCGGTATGGCGTACCGGTGATCTGGCGTATTCGCCGCACGTCGCCAAGGGCTTGGGGCTGGCTGAAGGGGAAGAGGTGATTGCCTTCCTGTACCTGGGCACCCCGCAGAAGGAGCCGCGTGTGGCGGAGAAAGTTGAACTGAGCAACTTTGTCAGCGCCTGGCCAGGCAAGGCCTGATCGGTAGGAGCGAGCTTGCTCGCGATGGCGGCGCATCGGTCACCATTGATGTCGTCCGGCCTGTCACTTTCGCTGGCAGGCCTGCCCCCTCAGAAACTACGCCACAGCCCCTGGCTCCAGGGGCAACTCCAGACTGGCAATGAAACCGCCCTCGGGATGATTGGCCAGCACCAGGCTGCCGCCGTGGCGTTCGGCCGCGCGCCGGGCGATGGCCAACCCCAGGCCGTGTCCCGCCGCCGTCTGGCCCGGTGCCCGATAAAACGGCTCACCGAGCTGACTCAAATGCTCACTGTTCACCCCTGGCCCATGATCGCGCACGGTTACCACAATGCGTTCACCCGAACGCAAAGCCTGCATTTCGATCGGCATGCCGCCCGCCGGGTTGAAGCGCTGGGCGTTGCGCAACAGGTTGTCCACGGCGCGCTCGATCATGGTCGGCCAGCCCTTGAGGTTCAACTGTGGCTCGGTTTCGAGATGGACCAGTTGTTCCGGTGAGCTCAGTTGCGCATCCTTTTGCAGGGTATTGAGCAGACTGTTCAGGTCCACGTCTTCGGCACTGGCGTTATCGGAGTCGACCCGCGCCAACACCAGGATCTCGCTGATCAATGCTTCCAGACGGTCGCACTCACGGGTCAGGCGTGGCCAGAGTTGCTCGCGTTCCTGTGGCGAGGCGCGTTCGGCCAGTGCCAGGGCAATGCGCAGGCGGGCGAGAGGCGAGCGCAGTTCGTGGGAGACGTCGCGCAGCAGTTGCCGCTGGCTGCCAATCAGGCTTTGCAGGCGCTGTCCCATGCGGTTGAAATCAGTTGCCAGGACTCCGAACTCGTCGCGGCGACTCGCCAGTTTAACCAGGCTGTTCTGTTGATAGGTGGTTTGCCCCAGGTCATGCACGGCACCGCGCAAGCGACTGAGTGGGCGAGTAATGGAAAGCGTCACCAACAGGCTGAACAGGGTCAGCACCACCAGGGCGATGCCCAGCGCACTGAGCGGCCAGATCAGGCTTCCGCGGTGCCAGGCGTCCAGTTCCGGATGCGGGATGCGGTAGATGAACAGGTAGGTATCACCGGTTTTTTCGCTGGTGAATTCATCGGTCAGACGGCGCCATGGCAAGCGCCGATCATCATTGTTCTGGCGCGCCTCGAAGGCTGCCGCGCGTTTGGGGAAGGTGCCGCGCACTACCGGGTCGCCGTTCTCGTTCAACACCTGAACGTCAATGTGGTACTGACGCTTGCGTTGCTGAAGAATGTCCTGGGCGGCGTCCTCGCCCTGGGCTTCGTAGGTTTGCGTCCATTCTTCCGCCAGGGTGTTGAGGCCCGGGTGGCGGCTGAGGATCCACGCGTCCTGGTTGAGCATGTGCCCCAGCAGAATGGAAAGCCCTGCAACCAGGGCGATGGCCAGCCAGAAACTGGCCAGAATCCGCCAGAACAATGAGCGCACGGAAAATCCTCAAACGATCACAAATCCATGTGGGAGCGAGCCTGCTCGCGATAGCGTCGACACATTCAATATCGATGTGACTGAAAGAACGCTATCGCGAGCAAGCTCGCTCCCACATTTAAATTGCAGGGTGTCAGACCCAACGGTTGTTGGCCGTTGGGTCCGGGTTCAGCGCATTATTGCGCTTTTTGCGGCTGTTGCGCTTTCCAGGCCTGGAATTGTGCCCACTCAGCGCGACGCTCAGCCTGTTTCTGCTGGATCTCGTCGAATTTTTTCTGTTGATCCGGTTTCAGCAGGGCGCGCACGTCAGCCTGGGCTTTCTGATGGCCTGCGGTCATCTCGTCCTTCATGGCTTTCTGGTCAGCCGGCGACAGCTTCTGCAGGTATTTTTCGACCAGTTGCTTACGTTCGTGCATCTGCTCACCCATGATCTTGCGGATCTGCTCGCGCTGTTCGCGGCTCAGGTCGAGTTGGCTGTACGGGCCTTTGCCGTGCATGCCGTGCATCTGACCGCCATGGCGCGATCCGTCCATTGGCCCACCCATCGGGCCTGCGTCACCAGGCATGGCCATGGCCACGGTCGGCAAGGCGGCAGCGAACATCAGAGCGATAAGAGTCTTGCGCATGGTGTATCTCCTTGTCTCGTTCCCGGTACGTTCCGGATGAGTACAGATTACGGAGATCAAGGTCAGCGGCGGTCAGCGGAGCGTAAAGCTTGGGTAAAGACGATTCTGCATCCACCTGACACACCGCCATGCGGAACACCTGTCTGTGGCGAGGGAGCTTGCTCCCGTCGGACTGCACAGCAGTCCCGTTTTTTTGGGGCCGCTACGCAGCCCAACGGGAGCAAGCTCCCTCGCCACAGGTTGAAGTCAGGCAGTGCTTACTGGGGTTACAGGCTGTAATAGTACCCGCGACTGCGCAGGGCGACGATGCGTGGTCGGCCGTCGGGATGCGGGCCGATCTTTTTGCGCAGGTTGCTGACGTGCATGTCCAGGCTACGGTCGTACAGGGTCAGTTTGCGGCCGAGGGCGAGTTGCGCCAGGTCCTGTTTGTCCAGGGGCTCACCGGGCTGCTTGAGCAGCGCTTCGAGCAGGCGGCTTTCGGAGACGGTCAGGGTGAATTCCTGTTCGTCGATGCTGACCACTCCGCGCACCGGGCTGAAACACAGGTCGCCCAATTCGATCTGGCTGGACACTGCCGCCGGATGGCTGCGGCGCAAAACGGCGCGCAAACGGGCTGTGAGTTCTCGAGGGTCGCAGGGTTTGGCCAGGTAATCGTCCGCACCCAGTTCCAGGCCGAGAATACGGTCCAGTGGCTCGCCGCGGGCCGACAGCATCAACACCGGTAAATCCGGGTGGTCACTGCGCAATTGCTTGAGCAGTTCCAGACCGCTGCCATCGGGCAGCATTACATCCAGCACCACGGCCGCCGGGGAGGTTTCGGCCAGCGCGCGGCGCGCACTCTGGCCATCGTGACAGGCTTGCACCTGAAAGCCTTCCTGACTCAACCAACTGCTCAGGAGCTCGCACAGCTCCTGGTCATCATCAATTAGTAACAGCTCGCTCATGACTCACTCAATTTAGCCATTGTCGACGTTTTCGACTTGCTCCACTGGCGAAGATACCGCAGAGCAGCGCCAATAGCGCTACCCCGGCGCCCACGACAAACCATTGTTGCTGATCAGTCAGCAGCCGTGGCAGCGGGCTGTTGGCCTGAGCCTCCTTGAGTTGCAGCTTCAGGCGCTGGTTCTCTTGGCGCAAACGGGCCAGCAGCGGGCTTTCGCGTTCAGCATCAGCATTTTGCAGTTGTTTGCCCAGTTCTTCCCGTTGCCGTTCGCTTTCTTTCAAGCGTTGCTGCAACTCGGTGATCTGCGGGCCGGCGCTCAGGGACAGAGGCGTCGAATTGCCCCCTTCGGCGCTTTCTTCACCGTGGGCGGGTGCCACGATCGACAACGTGACCAACATCAGACACAACGGACCCTTGCGCATTGCGACTCCAGATTCCAATACCAGTATTGGGCAAGTTGTCGGCAGGCAAACGGGAATAATGAGCGATTGAGATCGCGATGAACCGACAAGGTTCATCGCGTGGGGGAGGATTTACGGCAGGACTTGCTTGAACGGCTTGACCAGAACGTTGGCGTAGACGCCCGCGGCGATGTACGGATCAGCATCGGCCCAGGCCTGGGCGGCACTCAGGGAGTCGAATTCGGCAACGATCAGGCTGCCGGTGAAACCCGCTGCGCCCGGATCATTGCTGTCAACGGCCGGGTGTGGGCCGGCCAGCACGATGCGACCTTCGCCCTTGAGCACTTGCAGGCGCTCAAGGTGGGCAGGCCGTGCGGCCAGGCGGGCTTCCAGGGAGTTGGCGACGTCTGTGGCAATGATTGCGTAAAGCATGTCAGTCCTCGGTTTTTGGCGTAGTGGTGTCGGCATCGTGCAGATGGCGGGACAGGTAGATGCCCTGGCCGACCAGGAACAGCAAAGTCATGCCCAGGCTGCCGAAGACCTTGAAGTCGACCCAGTAGTCCTGGAAGGTGAACGCAACGAACAGGTTGGCGGCACCGCAAAACAGGAAAAAAGCGATCCAGGCGATGTTCAGGCGGGTCCATACTGGATCCGGCAGGGTCAGTGCGTGGCCCATGATGCGCTTGATCAGCAGGCTGTCACCGATGAAGTGGCTGCCGATGAAGGCCAGGGCGAACAGCCAGTTGACCACCGGCGCTTTCCATTTCAGGAAGGTTTCGCTGTGGAAGGCCAGGGTCAGGCTACCGAACACCAGGCAGGCGATGAGGGTCAGCCACTGGCTCTTCTCCAGTTTGCGCTGCTTGATGAACAGGGTGCCGTAGACCACCAGGGAACTGATGATCAGCATCGCGGTGGCGCTGTAGATACCGCCTACAGTGACCTGGTGACCGGCAATGTCGACGACCCGTGGATCGATTTTGAAGACGATGAAAAACAGCAGGAGCGGGATGAAATCGATGAATTGTTTCACAGTGGCAGCCAGAAGCAGGATGTGACGGCATAATAACAAACATATGGGCGCGCGATAGCGCCAGCTGACTCGAGGTTACAAAGCCCTGTGAATGTTGATTTGCACTGCCATAGCACGGCCTCCGATGGCGCCTTGGCGCCAGCGGTTCTGGTTGCGCGTGCGTACGAGAAAGGCGTGCGAGTCCTGGCCTTGACCGATCACGACACCCTCGAAGGGCTGGACGAAGCCCGACAGGCGGCGACCGCACTGGGGATGCAACTGGTCAATGGCGTCGAGTTGTCCTGCACCTGGGGCGGCGCCACCATTCATGTACTCGGCTACGGTTTTGACGTGAATGCCGCACCCTTGGTCGAGGCCATCGCCAAACTGCATGACGGCCGCTGGCTGCGCTCCGAGGAAATCAGCCGCAAGCTGGCGCTCAAGGGCATGCCCGGTGCGCTGGAAGGCGCTCGCCAGATTCAGCAGGAACTGGGCGACAGCGGCAACGCGCCGGCCCGCCCGCACTTCGCTGACTGGATGGTCCGTGAAGGCATGGTCAAGGATCGCGCCGAAGCGTTCCGCAAATGGCTGGGCGCCGGCAAGCTGGGGGACGTCAAGCAGCACTGGCCCACCCTGGAAGAGACCGTCGAAACCTTGCGCGCAGCCAAGGCCTGGGTCAGCCTGGCGCACCCTTGGCACTACGATTTTACCCGCAGCAAGCGTCGACGCCTGATTGCCGACTATATTCAAGCAGGGGGCCACGCCATCGAAGTGGTCAATGGTTACCAGCCTGCCGAGCAAGTGGGCAGCCTGGCCATTCTCGCCCGTGAGTTCGGTCTGCTGGTCAGCGCCGGCAGTGATTTTCATGGCCCTGGCGGGTGGTCTGAAATCGGTGAATACCGCCCGCTCCCGGAGGATCTGCCGCCCTTGTGGTGCCGATTCAAGCATGAGCCAATTATTGCCGCCGTCTGAACAGGTAGAGAATGTGAGTCAATTTTTCCAGATTCATCCGGAAAATCCGCAACCGCGCCTGATCAAACAGGCTGTTGAAATCATCCGCAGCGGCGGAGTGGTGATTTATCCCACAGACTCGTCCTACGCCATTGGTTGCCAGATCGGCGACAAGAACGCCGTGGAGCGCGTGCGTCGCCTGCGCGGGCTGGACGACAAGCACAACTTTGCGCTGATCTGTTGCGACCTGTCGCAGCTGGGGCTGTTCGCCAAGATCGATACCGGTACCTTCCGCTTGCTCAAGGCCCATCTGCCGGGCCCGTACACCTTCATTCTGAATGCCACCCGTGAAGTACCCCGACTGTTGCTGCACCCGAAAAAACGCACCATCGGTCTGCGTGTGCCCAGCCACCCGATAGCCCTGGCTCTGCTTGAGCAACTGGGCGAGCCGTTGATGAGCGTGAGCCTGATCATGCCCGGCGAGTCCGACCCAATGTTCGATCCCTATGAAATGCGCCAGTTGCTCGAGCATCAGGTCGACCTGATCATCGACGGCGGTTTCGGCGGGATCAAGGCGTCCACCGTGATCAATCTGGCCGACGGCGAGCCGGAAGTGATCCGCGTCGGTTGCGGCGACCCTGCGCCGTTCATGGCCGAGGCCTAGATGTCGGCAGTGGAACCTGTAGTCGATAGTCAGGCCGGCGCCCAGCAAGAGCTGCCCTTCGCCATGGTCTATGGCCAGGCGGTCATGGAAATGCCGCTGGACCTGTACATTCCGCCGGATGCACTGGAAGTCTTTCTTGAGGCCTTCGAAGGGCCTCTCGACCTGCTGCTGTACCTGATTCGCAAACAGAACATCAACATCCTCGACATCCCCGTGGCGGAGATCACCCGTCAGTACATGGGTTATGTCGAGCTGATGCAGTCGGTCCGCCTGGAGCTGGCCGCCGAGTACCTGGTGATGGCCGCGATGCTGGCCGAGATCAAGTCGCGGATGTTGCTGCCACGGGCGGAAACCGTCGAGGATGAAGAGGACGACCCGCGCGCCGAGTTGATCCGCCGCCTGCAGGAATACGAGCGCTTCAAGGCTGCGGCCGAAGGCATCGATGGTTTGAGCCGGGTGGGCCGCGATGTCATCGTGCCCAAGCTCGACGCGCCGGAAGCCCGCGCGCGCAAGCTGCTGCCGGATGTGCGCCTGTCGGAGCTGCTGCTGTCCATGGCCGAAGTACTGCGCCGTGGCGACATGTTCGAAAGCCATCAGGTCAGCCGCGAGGCGCTGTCGACCCGCGAACGCATGAGCGATGTGCTCGAGCGCCTCAAGGGCGGCGGCTTCGTGCCCTTTGTCGAGCTGTTCACCGCCGAGGAAGGGCGCCTGGGCGTGGTGGTGACCTTCATGGCCATCCTTGAACTGGTCAAGGAATCCCTGGTCGAGCTGGTGCAGAATGAGCCCTTTGCCGCGATCCACGTGCGAGCCCGAGCCGAATAACGAGTCGATACATGAACCTGACCGAACCCCGCGACCTGGCGTCTTTGCTTGAAGCTTTTCTGTTGGCCTCGGGAAAACCGCAGTCCCTGGAAAACCTCTTCGAACTGTTCGAGGAGGGCGAGCGACCTG
This sequence comes from Pseudomonas vancouverensis, assembly GCF_004348895.1. GTDB lineage: Bacteria > Pseudomonadota > Gammaproteobacteria > Pseudomonadales > Pseudomonadaceae > Aquipseudomonas > Aquipseudomonas vancouverensis. Next base: position 222,801 of record NZ_RRZK01000036.1, on the reverse strand, counting down.
AGCCGCCGGTCTTCAAGAAAGCCCTGACGATACTCGCCAAGTCCTGCGACGGCCGCGCGTTCGAGTTGAAGGAAGTGGCCTCGGGCTATCGCCTGCAAATTCGCGAGAAATTCTCGCCCTGGGTCGGTCGCCTCTGGGAAGAGCGCCCGCAGCGTTATTCGCGAGCCATGCTGGAAACCATGGCCCTGATCGCCTATCGCCAACCGATCACCCGCGGCGAAATCGAAGACGTGCGGGGCGTGGCGGTCAACAGCAACATCGTCAAGACCCTGATGGAACGCGAGTGGATTCGCATCGTCGGCTATCGCGACGTGCCCGGCAAACCGGCAATGTTCGCCACCACCAAGGCCTTCCTCGATCATTTCAACCTGAAAAATCTCGACGATCTGCCGCCACTGGCCGAACTGCGCGAGCTCGAACCGGACCCGGTGCTCGATTTCGACGACGCGCCGGTGCCGGCCTCGCTGCAGGAGCTGGCAGACGCCAGCGCCGAGCCGGAAGAGCCCAAGGAAGAGACCAGTTTCCATACGCTGCTGCTGGAACTCGACAGCATGGAGGAGGGGATCAAGACCGATTTCGACGATTTGCTGCGTGACGGGATGTCGCCTGACTTTGAATCGGAGGAACCTGTGGGCGAGCTTGAAATCGAAGCCGCTCATTTCGCGCCTGAGTCTGAACAGCAGATCGAGTCAGAGTCCGAAGCTGAGCCAGAGCCAGAGCCTGAGCAGGAAGACGACATCCTCGGCGTCGCCGAAGCCCGGGAAAAACTCCTCGCTGCTGTAGCCGCCCTCGATCAAGCGAAGCCCGAGCCCGAGTTGTCCGACGAAGAGGCCGAAGCCTTGGCTCTTGCCGAAGCCATCGAAGCCGAACGCCGCGAGCTCGAAGACTGACGCAAACCCTGTGGGAGCGAGCTTGCTCGGGATGGCTGCGTTACATTCAACATTTCCGGGCCTGTAAAACCGCTATCGTTGGAACGCCGCCCGGACCAAGCTCGCTCCCACAAGGGTTTGCATTGACTGTGAGGGCGGTGGCACCGGCCAGCGGAAAAACCAATCACCTTGCCGTCATCGACTACTCTCTGATGCGCAAACGCCCACATGCGCGTATGATTCGCGACCCTTCGGCGATCCCTTCGCCCAAGTCAAAGATTCCAATGCTTCAGGCCAGGCCTGAACAGACCACACCGGGAGGTGCCCAGATGAGTATCAAAGACCAGAAAGACGACCAGGAAATCGGCCCAGCAGGCGAAAAACTGCAGAAAGTCCTCGCCCGTATCGGTGTCGGCTCGCGCCGTGACGTCGAAGCCTGGATCAGTCATGGCCGCATCAAGGTCAACGGCAAAGACGCCACCCTTGGCCAGCGCGTTGACATGCACGACGCCATCACCATCGATGGCCGTGTGATCAAGCGTGAAGAGGCGGCCGAATCGGTGCGCCGCGTGATCATGTACAACAAGCCCGACGGCGAGATCTGCACCCGTGTCGACCCTGAAGGTCGCCCGACCGTATTCGACAAGCTGCCGCGCCCGAAAGAAGGCCGCTGGATCAACATCGGCCGTCTCGACATCAACACCACCGGTTTGCTGATGTTCACCACCGACGGTGAGCTGGCCAACCGCCTGATGCACCCGTCCTTCGAAATGGACCGTGAGTACGCCGTGCGTGTACGCGGTGAAGTCGACGACGAGATGATCGCCCGCTTGAAAGCCGGTGTAGTGCTTGAAGACGGCCCGGCGCGTTTTACCGACATTCAGGAAGCGCCCGGTGGCGAAGGTTTCAACCATTGGTACCACTGCGTGGTGATGGAAGGTCGCAACCGGGAAGTGCGTCGCCTGTGGGAATCCCAGGGCCTGGTGGTCAGCCGCCTGAAGCGCGTGCGTTTCGGTCCGGTATTCCTCAACTCCGACCTGCCGATGGGCCGCTGGCGCGAAATGAGCCAGTACGAAGTCGACGTGCTCAGTGCTGAAGTGGGCCTGACGCCGGTGGCGATGCCGCAACTGAACGCCAAGAGCAAGGACAAGCTTGAGCGAATGCAGCGCAAGTCGTCGCGTCCTATGGCCAAGACCGAGCGTGTTCGTACGTTGCGTCCCGCTGCTGGCGCACCTGCCGCACCGCGTGAAAACCGTGAGCCACATTTCGAAGGCGAGCGCCCGGCTCGCAAGCCCGCCGCCCGTCAGGACGGCGAGCGCAGCCCGCGCACGCCGCGTCCGGCCAATGGTCGTACCGAGCGCGGCGAAGGGCGTGGAACACCGGTCGCCGACCGTCCAGCGGAGACCAAACGCCCAGCCAAACCGGCGCCGAAGCGTCCGGGGATCAAGCTGGTCGACGGTGACAAACCGTCGGGCAAGCGCCGTGGCGCACCGGCAGGTTCCGGTCAGCGTCCAGGCTTCGGTCGTCGCAAGCCTGAGTGATCGGGTAAGCGCTTCATGAAAAACGCCAACCGTTCGGTTGGCGTTTTTTTTCGCCTGGCATTTGTTCCTTGGTGAATTTTATATCGCCATCGCGAGCAAGCTCGCTCCCACAGGAACGCGAGGTCGCTTGGATAAAAGCGGTCAAAAGGTGGGAGCGAGCTTGCTCGCGATGACGTCAGTGGCTTCCCTGAGTTCTCCAGTGTGGAAAGCGGGATTTACGCGCTGTAAAGAAAACCTGACGAATACCACTGATTTGTCCCATGAATTCGTGATCCATCGTACATCGTAAGAAAATTCTTACGATGTATCGCCGGCCTTCCTACTTCCAGCCCTCTAACCCGCTTGTTTCACCTCATCAGTCAGGGTGATATGCGCACCTGCCTGTCGTGCAGGTGCATAACAAAATGGAGGCGCAATGAACGCCGTAATCCGCTTTTTCCTCCCCGCGAGGGACGTTTTTTCTGCCGTCCCCGTCAATGGTCCGCAAGGGCCTGACCCCGTATTTGCAGCCGCCCGAGCCTCTCGGGGCGGACACAGGCAATCCCGGCCATAGACACGCTTGTCCAGCGGTGTCTGGCAGCAGGGGGTTACAGGTGTACAATGCGCCGCGTTTTACCTGTGACCTCCTGCGCATCTGCGCAAACCTCAAGGCTATCCGCCTTGTTCACTCCGTCGCGTCACGAGCGTGTCGGGTTCGATTTCGTCACAGATAAAAACAAACAGGTGACGCATGACCGTTGTAAATACGCTGAACTCCTGGTGCTTGCGCTGGGGTTTGATCGGCGCTGCTTAATGTCGCAATCGAGCAGCAACGTCTACTGAACATCATCAAACCTTGCGTGAGACCCTTTTCATGAGTGGACAAAACCCGCATTCAGGCGAGCTGAAACGCGGCCTGAAAAATCGCCATATTCAACTGATTGCCCTGGGTGGCGCGATCGGTACCGGTTTGTTCCTCGGCTCGGCCGGGGTACTGAAATCCGCTGGCCCGTCGATGATCCTCGGCTACGCCATCTGTGGCTTCATTGCCTTCCTGATCATGCGCCAGCTCGGTGAAATGATCGTCGAAGACCCGGTAGCCGGCTCCTTCAGCCACTTCGCCCACAAGTACTGGGGCGGTTTCGCCGGTTTCCTGTCGGGCTGGAACTGCTGGATCCTGTACATCCTGGTGGGCATGTCGGAGCTGACCGCTGTCGGCAAGTACATCCACTACTGGGCGCCGGATATTCCGACCTGGGTGTCTGCTGCCGCCTTCTTCGTGCTGATCAACGCGATCAACCTGGCCAACGTCAAGGTGTTCGGTGAGGCCGAGTTCTGGTTCGCGATCATCAAGGTCGTGGCCATCGTCGGCATGATCGCCCTGGGCAGCTACCTGCTGGTCAGCGGCCACGGCGGCCCGCAGGCGTCGGTGAGCAACCTTTGGTCCCATGGCGGTTTCTTCCCGAACGGGACGACGGGCCTGATCATGGCCATGGCGTTCATCATGTTCTCCTTTGGCGGCCTGGAAATGCTCGGTTTCACTGCAGCTGAAGCCGACAAGCCGAAGACCGTGATCCCGAAAGCGATCAACCAGGTGATCTACCGCATTCTGATTTTCTACATCGGTGCCCTGGTCATCTTGCTGTCGTTGACCCCGTGGGACAGCCTGCTGGCGACCCTGAACGCTTCCGGCGACTCCTACAGCGGCAGCCCGTTCGTGCAGGTGTTCTCGATGCTGGGCAGCAACACCGCGGCGCACATCCTCAACTTCGTGGTCCTGACCGCGGCCTTGTCGGTGTACAACAGCGGCACTTACTGCAACAGCCGCATGCTGTTGGGCATGGCTGAACAGGGCGACGCACCGAAAGCGCTGGCGAAGATCGACAAGCGCGGCGTGCCGGTGCGTTCGATCCTGGCCTCGGCTGCGGTGACGCTGATTGCCGTTTTGCTGAACTACCTGATCCCGCAGAACGCGCTGGAACTGTTGATGTCGCTGGTGGTGGCCACCCTGGTGATCAACTGGGCGATGATCAGCTACTCGCACTTCAAGTTCCGCCAGCACATGAACAAGACCGGGCAGACGCCGCTGTTCAAGGCGCTGTGGTACCCGTATGGCAACTTCCTGTGCCTGGCGTTCGTCGTGTTCATTCTCGGCGTGATGCTGTTGATCCCGGGCATCCAGACCTCGGTGTACGCGATTCCGGTGTGGCTGGTGTTCATGTGGGTCTGCTACCTCATCAAGAACAAACGCAGTGCGCAGCCTGGGTTGCACGTTGCAGGTTCTTCCATGAAGTAAGCGCAGCACGCAGAAGCGACAAACCCGGCCATGTGCCGGGTTTGTTGTTTTCAGGGTTCCATAAAACCCTGCGGCCGCATTCCTGTGGTCTATTCGCGGTATCCTGCAGGCTCTGAACCCGGACCCCTTTCCATGCTGGTGATTTCCAACAACGTGCACATTCCCGATGCCGAGATCGAGTTGACGGCCATTCGCGCCCAGGGCGCGGGTGGGCAGAACGTCAACAAGGTCTCGAGTGCCGTGCACCTGCGCTTCGACATTGCGGCCTCGTCCTTGCCCGCGTTCTACAAGGAACGGCTGCTGGCGCTGCGTGACAGTCGCATCACCAGTGACGGCGTCTTGATCATCAAGGCCCAGCAGTACCGGACCCAGGAACAGAATCGCGCCGACGCGTTGTTGCGCCTGACCGAACTGATCCTGAGCGCAACCAAAGTCGAGAAGAAGCGCCGCCCGACCAAGCCGACCCTGGGCTCGAAAACCCGTCGTCTCGAATCCAAAACCAAACGCGGCAACATCAAGGCCGGGCGCGGCAAGGTCGACTTCTAACGGCTGTCACGGGTCTCGCGCAGTTTTGCGGCTTGCCGGTACAGGTACAGGCTGAGGATCAGACCGCTGCAAGCGGCGAGGGCGGCGAACAGGAAAATCGAGGCAAAACCAAAGCCTGCCGCAATCGCACCGGCCAATGGCCCGGTAATCCCCAATGACAGGTCGATGAACAGCGAATAGGCCCCCACCGCCGCGCCACGGCTAGAGGCGGGCACAAGGTTGACCGCTTCGACCCCCAGCGCTGGAAACACCAGCGAGAAACCGAAACCGCTCAACGCCGCACCCGCCAGTGCCCAGTGGGCATCCGGTGCCAGCCACAGCAGCAACAGGCCGAGGGTTTCCACTGACAGGCAGGCAATCGCCACTCGAAAGCCGCCGAGGCGATTGATCAGGTTGCCGAACAGCAGTCGCGCCCCGATGAAGCTGGCACCGAACAGGCTCAGGCACAGCACCGCGTTGTCCCAGTGTTGGGTGGCGTAATACAGGGTGATGAAGGTGGCGATGGTGCCGAAGCCGATGGAACCCAACGCCAGGCCGCAGCCGTGGGGAAAGACCCGCCCGAGCACATGCATGAAAGGCAGGCGCTCACCGGCGACGATGGGCGCAGCGGTTTTTGGCCACGCCAACAGCAGGCCAAGAGCGGCCAGCAACAGGATGCTGACACCCATGCTCCACAGACCGAACTGGCCCACCAGCCACACGCCGAACGGTGCGCCGATGGCCAGTGCGCCGTAGCTGGCGATGCCGTTCCAGGAGATGACTTTGGCGGTGTTGGCTGCGCCGACCCGGCCGATGCCCCAGCCAATCGAGCCAGAACCGACGAGGCTCTCCGAGCTGCCCAGTACCAGGCGACCGATCAGCAGGCTGAGCAGACTTAACAGCGGCAGGCTTTGCGTCCAGGCTGAAATCAGCATGAATACGCCGCTCAGCCCGCAACCGGCCAGACCGTACATGACTGCCAGTTTGCTGCCTTTGTTGTCGATGATTTTCCCGGCGTATGGGCGGCTGAGCAGGGTGGCCAGGTACTGCACGCTGATCACCAAACCAGCAATCACAGTGCCAAAGCCCAGGTCGTTGTGGACATAACCCGGCAGTACGGCAAGGGGAATGCCGATATTCAGGTAGCCGATAAAGGTGAACAGAACGATGGAAACGACTTGCAGGGTGATCGCCAGGGGGCGTCGGGTTTCTGACATGGGGGAAAGCGTCCACGGAACAGCCAAATAGATAGGCTGCTTATGATAGCGGCGTGAACGCGGCTCGGACGTGAAAAAGTAAAACTATTTGCCCGGCGGCGTCATTCGGCTTTCGCAGGCGCGACCAGTTGCGTGGTGACCAGGGCGGCCAGGGCATTTTCCTGGGTGCCGAAACGGGCCAGCAAGGTGGCTTGTTTTTCCGGGGAGAGGCGGTTCCAGATGTCGATCATCTTTTCGGCGGTGCCGATCAGCAGGCCGGCTTGTGTTTCGTCAACGCCTGGGTTGGATTCGTCGGTCATGGCGGGGGCTCGGGTTCAGGCAGTGTGGAAAGCGCATGTTAGCGCTTTCCACACGGTCTGTACGGCGTGTTGCTCAGTCTTCGCTGTCAGCCTGGCGGCCATCAGTGGCTTCTTTCGGCTCGGGCTGTTGGGCGCCGGCTTGTTGCGTGGTCGTCTGCTCAGGTACGTGCAGGCTTGGGAAGGGGAGATTAGGAATCTCGTGCATGGTGCGCTCCTCGCTAAGTCTGTTGATAGATCTGGTAGATCCGCGCTTTAAAAAAGCCTGGGCAGGATACAGCACTGAAAATGACAAACAGACTTTTATATCCATTTGTTTCGACGGATGGGGTTGTCTATACAAATTGTGAGCAGACAACAAAAGACAAATGTGGGAGCGAGCTCGCTCGCGATAGCGGTGTGTCATCCAACATGAAAGTTGGCAGATTGACCCCATCGCGAGCAGGCTCGCCCCTACATGAGGGGCAGGTCCGGGATTATTTGCAGACTTTGGCAATCGCCTCGGCCAGCAGATCCAGGCGCGTGGCGTCGATGCCGGCCACGTTGGCCCGCCCCGAGCTGACCATGTACACGCTGTGATGGTCGCGCAAGTTGCTGACTTGCTCCGGCGACAAGCCGGTGTAGGAGAACATCCCGCGTTGCTCGCCAATGTGCGCAAAACGCTCGCGCAGACCGTGGGGCGCCAGCGCTTCGACCAGACCGCTGCGCAGTTGGGCAATGCGTGAACGCATGGTTTCCACTTCATCGGCCCAAAGTTTTTTCAACTCGGGATCGCCAAGGATGGTCGCCACCACTGCCGCGCCATGATCTGGCGGCGTCGACCACAGGTTGCGGGCGATGTTGGCCAGCTGGCTGCGAATGTCGGTCAGCTTGTCGGCACTTTTCGCGCAGACAATCAGCGCACCGGTGCGATCGCGGTACAGGCCGAAGTTCTTCGAGCAGGAGCTGGTGATCAACAGTTCCGGCAACTCGGCAGCGAACAGTCGGGTCGACCAGGCGTCCTGTTCCAGGCCATCGCCGAAGCCCTGATAGGCGAAGTCGATCAGCGGCAGCAACTCGCGCTCGCGCACCACGTCCAGTACCCGCTGCCAATCGTCATGGGACAGGTCAAAACCGGTCGGGTTATGGCAGCAGGCGTGCAGCAGGACCACATCGCCCTTCGGTGCCTGGCTGAGGGCCGCCAGCATGCCGTCTACGTCCAGGCGATTGTCGCTGCCAACGTACGGGTAATGACTGACCTTGACCTTGGCCGCCGCGAAAATGCTTTCATGGATCGGCCAGGTCGGATTGCTCAGCCAGACGCCGCGCCCCGGCAGGCACTGGGCAATGAAATCTGCACTCAGGCGCAGTGCCCCGGTACCACCCGGTGTCTGGGTAGCACCGGCACGTTGCGCGCTGATCAGCGCAGAGTTGGCGCCCAAAACCAACTCACTGATGGCCTTGCCGAACGCCGGTTCGCCATGCCCGCCGATGTAGGTCTTGGTGGTCTGGCGCTCGACCAGACGCGCCTCCGCCAGCTTCACCGACTGCGGAATCGGCGTCAGGCCCTGGGCGTCTTTATAGACGCCCACGCCGAGGTCGAACTTGCACGGGTTCGGGTCCTGCGCGTACGCCTCCATCAGGCCCAGGATCGGGTCGCCAGGCACTCGCGCGATGGCGTCGAAATGCATTATTTGCGGCCCTCGGCGTCCTTGGCCACTTCGTCGGTGCGTGCAGCCATGATGAAGTCGTTGCGGTGCAGGCCTTTGATCGAGTGGCTCCACCAGGTCACGGTGACTTTGCCCCACTCGGTCAGCAGGCCAGGGTGATGACCTTCGGCCTCGGAGATTTCGCCGACGGCATTGGTGAACGCCAGGGCGTGCTTGAAGTTCTTGAACAGGAAGATTTTTTCCAGCTGCATGATGCCGTCGCGAACTTCGATGTTCCAGTCCGGGATCTGCTTGATCAATACCGGCAGTTCTTCGTCGCTGACCTGTGGGGCATCGGCGCGGCAGGCTTCGCAATGGGCTTGGGTGAGTGCGGTCATGGTGTATTCCTGAAATCGAATGTTTGGAAATCGGCCGTCAGTGACGCCACGCTAATGCAAAGCGCGGGTTTGCGACAGGCTCACTTGATTGTAAAAGCGGCGGATCACGCCGCTTTCGGTTTGGGCGGAAACTTCGGCGCGTGCAGACCCATCTGCATCGCTTGCTTGACCATGCCCATGATGTCTTCGTGGGCCAGGTCGAACAGGCGCTTGAGGTTCGGCAGAACGAAATACAGGGGCTGCAGAATGTCGATGCGGTACGGCGTACGCATGCATTCGACGGGGTCGAAGGCTTGATGCTCGGGCTCGTCTGATAGGCAGTAAACGGTTTCTTTCGGTGAGGACAGGATACCGCCGCCGTAGATGCGCTGGCCTTGCGGGGTGTCGAGCAGGCCGAATTCGATGGTCATCCAGTACAGCCGCGCCAGGTACACACGTTCTTCCTTGGTCGCTTGCAGGCCGAGCTTGCCGTAGGTGTGGGTGAATTCGGCAAACCACGGGTTGGTCAGCAGCGGGCAGTGGCCAAAAATCTCGTGGAAGATGTCCGGCTCTTGCAGATAATCCAGCTCTTCGCGGGTACGAATGAAGGTCGCCACCGGAAACTGTTTGCTGGCGAGCAATTCGAAAAAGGTCTGGAAGGGAATCAGCGCCGGCACACGAGCAACCTGCCAGCCGGTGGTTTCGCCAAGGACTTTGTTGATTTCGCCGAGTTGAGGAATGCGGTCGTGGGGCAGACCGAGTTTTTCGATGCCGTCCAGGTATTCCTGGCACGCACGCCCTTCGATCACTTTCAGTTGGCGAGTGATCAGCGTGTTCCACACCGCGTGTTCTTCAGCGGGGTAGTCGATAAAACCTTGCGCATCGGGCTCGCGAGCCACGTATTGCGTCTGCTTCATGCTGCTCTCCTGCTAGGGGGATTCGTTCTTGTTATGTGCTGCTATGGACCTAGAAATACCCCAGGGATTGCACAGATGCAGCAGGTGTTCGCTGAGCTACGTAGGAAAGCTGGCGGCTTTTCGTAAAGAATTCGTTACGAATCTCCGTTTGAGGCGTCGCTATGGGGATTTGTGGGTTTGAAAGCCGCTGGAACTGTCACATAATCTTGACGACTATCTGCGCGCCTCAGCAGAAATATTCCCCGTGGGAGCGAGCTTGCTCGCGATGGACTTCAACGAAAACGCGTCCTTGCCGAATAACCGCGTTGCCTTGGCCTTCATCGCGAGCAAGCTCGCTCCCACAGGTTGTGTACGCCACTCACCGTTTTTTCAGGTCTTCATATGCGTATCAAAGTCCACTGCCAGAACCGCATCGGCATCCTGCGCGACATTCTCAATCTGCTGGTGGAGTACGGGATCAACGTCGCTCGCGGCGAGGTCGGCGGTGAGCATGGCAACGCCATCTATCTGCACTGCCCGAACCTGATCAACATCCAGTTCCAGGCCCTGCGTCCGAAATTCGAGGCGATTGCCGGGGTATTTGGCGTCAAGCGCGTAGGACTGATGCCCAGCGAGCGTCGGCACATGGAGCTCAATGCGCTGCTCGGCGCCCTGGAGTTTCCGGTGTTGTCGATTGATATGGGCGGTTCTATCGTCGCCGCCAACCGTGCAGCGGCGCAGTTGCTCGGCGTGCGTGTCGACGAAGTGCCGGGCATTCCGCTGTCACGTTATGCCGAAGACTTCGACCTGCCGGAACTGGTGCGGGCCAACAAGTCGCGAATCAACGGCATGCGGGTCAAGGTCAAGGGCGATGTGTTCCTCGCCGACATCGCGCCATTGCAATCGGAGCACGACGACAGCGAAGCCATGGCCGGTGCGGTGCTGACCTTGCACCGCGCCGACCGGGTCGGCGAGCGCATCTATAACGTGCGTAAACAGGAGCTACGTGGCTTCGACAGCATTTTCCAGAGTTCAAAGGTAATGGCCGCGGTGGTGCGCGAAGCCCGGCGCATGGCGCCACTGGACGCGCCGCTGTTGATCGAAGGCGAAACCGGCACCGGCAAGGAATTGCTGGCGCGGGCCTGTCACCTGGCCAGCCCGCGTGGTCAGTCGCCGTTGATGGCGCTCAATTGCGCCGGACTGCCGGAATCGATGGCCGAGACGGAATTGTTCGGTTACGGCCCGGGAGCCTTCGAAGGCGCACGAGCCGAAGGCAAGCTCGGCCTGCTGGAGTTGACGGCGGGCGGTACGTTGTTTCTCGATGGTGTCGATGAGATGAGTGCGCGCTTGCAGGTGAAACTCCTGCGCTTCCTGCAGGACGGCTGCTTCCGGCGTGTCGGCAGTGACGAGGAGGTTTATCTCGATGTGCGGGTGATCTGCGCCACCCAGGTCGACCTGTCGGAGCTGTGCGCCCGTGGGGAATTCCGCCAGGACCTGTACCACCGCTTGAACGTGCTGTCGCTGCACATTCCGCCGTTGCGCGAATGCCTCGACGGTTTGTCGCCGCTGGTCGAGCACTTCCTCGATCAAGCCAGCCGGCAGATCGGTTGTCCGTTGCCCAAGCTGGCGCCGGCGGCCATGGACCGGCTCAGTCACTACCATTGGCCCGGCAACGTACGCCAACTGGAAAACGTGCTGTTCCAGGCGGTCTCCCTGTGCGAGGGCGGCACGGTCAAGGCCGAGCATATTCGCTTGCCGGATTACGGTGTGCGTCAGCCCCTTGGCGATTTCTCCCTGGAAGGGGGGCTGGACGAGATTGTCGGGCGGTTCGAGAAGGCGGTGCTGGAGCGTCTCTATTCGGAGCATTCCAGTAGCCGACTGCTGGGCAAACGTCTGGGGGTTTCTCACACGACAATCGCCAATAAATTGCGCGAATACGAAATAGGCAAACTTGAACGTCAGGATTAGTTCGCCAGGTTCAAACAGGAATGTTTAATAGATGATAATTATTCCGGGCACTTCAAGTTGTTGTTGGAAGTGCCCGTTGTTTGCGCCGTTGATCTGAATCAGCGAGCCCTGCAGGCATGCCGTCTAAGCTCAGTTCAAAGTTTGGCAGGAGCGCAAGCCATGCCTTCAGCGGATGACGCATCCCAGCGAGTGCGCAAAGAAACTCGCCTGTTCTATTTTCTGATTGTTGTGCTGTTTCCCGCACTATCGGTGGTGATAGTGGGCGGCTACGGTTTTATTGTCTGGTTTCTGCAAATGTTGCTCGGTCCGCCTGGGCCGCCTCACTGATCGCTGCTTTTTTTAAAATGCGCGGAGTGCTGGTCATGGAAAAGACGCTGCATATTGCCAGTCTCGTAGTACTTGCTCGTCCCGCTCTTTTCGACGCGGTGAAGGCCAACTTGCGTCTTCTAAGCGGCGTTGAACTTCATCAGGAAAGCCCTGCCGGCAAACTGGTGGTGGTGCTCGAAACCGAGCATGAAAGCCAGATTCTTCAGCGCATCGATCAGATCAACCGCCTGCCCGGTGTGCTCAACGCTGCCCTGGTTTATCACGAAATGCTCGATGTCACGGGAGAAAGCCCATGCCTTTGACCCGGCGAGAGTTTGTCAAAGCCCAGGCGGCCGGAATTGCCGCAGCAGCGGCGGGACTTCCGGTATTCACCTCCGCCAGCAATCTGATCACCGAGGAAGACCGGGTTGCCCTGGACTGGAACAAGGCGCCCTGTCGTTTCTGCGGTACCGGCTGCAGCGTGATGGTGGCGACCAAGGACAATCGGGTGGTCGCGACCCATGGCGACGTGAAAGCCGAAGTCAATCGAGGACTGAATTGCGTCAAAGGTTATTTCCTGTCGAAGATCATGTACGGCGTCGATCGCCTGACGCAGCCATTGTTGCGCATGACTAACGGGCAATACGACAAGCAGGGTGAGTTTTACCCCGTGTCCTGGGCTCAGGCATTTGATGTCATGGAGTCGAAGTTCAAGGAAGCGCTGAAGAACAAGGGCTCCGATTCCATTGCCATGTTTGGTTCCGGGCAGTGGACTGTCTGGGAAGGCTACGCGGCCAACAAGTTGATGAAGGGCGGTTTTCGCTCGAACAATATCGACCCCAATGCGCGCCATTGCATGGCCTCGGCGGTGATGGGCTTCATGCGCACATTCGGTATCGATGAGCCGATGGGCTGTTACGACGACATTGAAGTCACCGATGCCTTTGTCCTGTGGGGTTCCAACATGGCCGAGATGCACCCGATTCTCTGGAGTCGGGTGACCGATCGGCGCCTGAGCCAGCCGAATGTGAAAGTGGCGGTGCTGTCGACGTTCGAGCATCGCAGTTTCGAACTGGCCGACATCCCGATGGTGTTCAAGCCGCAGACCGACCTGCTGATTCTCAACTACATCGCCAACCACATCATTGAAAGCGGCTCGGTGAACAAGGACTTCGTCAGCAAACATACGCGGTTCGCCAAAGGCACCGACGACATCGGCTACGGTTTGCGCGGGGATAATCCGCTGGAGAAAAAGGCGCGCAATGCCGACAAGGCCAACACCTGGAGCGATATCGACTTCGATCAGTTTGCCGCTTTCGTCAAACCCTACACCTTGGAACGTACCGCGAAGGAAAGCGGGGTGCCGGCCGAGCGTCTCAAGGCCCTGGCCGAGCTCTATGCCGACCCCAAGCGCAAGGTGGTGTCGTTCTGGACCATGGGTTTCAACCAGCACACGCGGGGCGTGTGGGCCAACAACCTGATCTACAACATTCACCTGCTGACCGGGAAAATCAGCGAGCCGGGCAACAGCCCTTTCTCCCTGACGGGGCAACCATCGGCGTGCGGGACGGCGCGGGAAGTCGGGACCTTTTCCCATCGCCTGCCAGCCGATCTTGTGGTCACCAACCCGGCGCATCGCGCCACGGCGGAAAAAATCTGGAAGCTGCCGCCGGGCACCATCAAGGAAAAGGTCGGGTTTCACGCCGTGCAGCAGAGTCGCATGCTCAAGGACGGCGTGCTCAATGTGTACTGGACCATGGCCAGCAACAACATGCAGGCAGGTCCCAACATCATGCAGGAAGTGTTGCCCGGTTGGCGTAACCCCGAGAACTTTGTGGTGGTCTCGGATGTGTACCCGACGGTCTCGGCGCAGGCGGCCGACCTGATTCTGCCCACCGCGATGTGGGTCGAGAAAGAGGGCGCCTACGGCAATGCCGAGCGGCGTACTCAGTTCTGGCATCAACTGGTCTCGGCGCCGGGCGAGGCGAAGTCGGATCTCTGGCAGTTGGTCGAGTTTTCCAAACGCTTCACCACCGATGAAGCCTGGCCGGCGGAGCTGCTGGCCGCTGCACCCGACTACAAGGGCAAGACCCTGTATGAGGTGCTGTTCAAGAATGGCCAGGTCGATCAGTTCCCGGCCGAGCAATTGGCCGCGGGCTTTCAGAATGACGAGGTCCGGGACTTCGGCTTTTATCTGCAGAAAGGCCTGTTCGAAGAGTACGCCCAATTTGGCCGCGGTCACGGTCATGACCTGGCACCTTTTGATCTTTATCACACCGAGCGCGGGCTGCGCTGGCCGGTGGTCGAGGGCAAGGAGACACGCTGGCGTTTCCGTGAGGGTTATGACCCGTACGTGGAGAAGGGCAGTGGTGTGCAGTTCTACGGTTATCCCGACAAGAAGGCGATCATCTTCGCCTTGCCTTTCGAGCCGCCGGCGGAATCTCCAGATGCGGATTTCCCGTTCTGGTTGAGCACCGGCCGGGTGCTGGAGCACTGGCACACCGGGACCATGACCCAGCGTGTCGAGGAACTCTACAAGGCGGTGCCGGCGGCCCTGGTCTATATGCATCCTGCTGACGCCAAGGCGTTGAATGCCCGTCGCGGCAGTGAGGTGAAACTGATCAGTCGACGCGGTGAAATGCGCGCGCGCATCGAAACCCGCGGGCGCAACAAGCCGCCTCAGGGTCTGGTGTTCGTACCGTTCTTCGATGCCAATCGGCTGATCAACAAGGTCACGCTGGATGCGACAGACCCTATCTCCAAGCAGACCGATTACAAGAAGTGTGCAATCCGCATCGAGCTGATCAGGACGGCATGAGGAGCGCTGTGATGAATGGTCGATTGCTGTCCTTGCTGCTTGCCTTGTTGCTGTGGTTGCCAGCGGCAATGGCGGCAGAGCCTGCCTATCCGCTGGACGCACCGGCGCCGGATGGTCGGCGTGCCGGTGGCACCCTGACCCAGGAGTTGCCGGCGCCGCCGCTTGCCGAAGATGAAAACAAAGACCTCAAGCGCGAGCGCAATTATCCCGAGCAGCCACCGACCATTCCCCACAGTATTCGTGGCTATCAGATCGACAAGAACAGCAACAAATGCCTGACCTGCCACAGTCGCGCCAACAGCGCCCGCACCCAGGCACCGATGATCAGCATTACCCACTATATGGATCGCGATGGTCAGGCGCTGGCCGCGGTTTCACCCCGTCGCTACTTCTGCAACCAGTGCCATGTGCCGCAGAAAGACGTGAAGCCGCTGGTGGACAACAGCTTCAAGAATATTGACCAGGTGCTGCAAGACGAAATCAACGGCCAGCAGAAACCTTAAGGAGAGGCCATGAAATCCGTGCTTGCTCTGCTCAAGGATTACTGGGGTGTGCTGCGCCGGCCCAGTGTGCATTACAGCCTGGGCTTCCTGACCCTGGGCGGGTTCATTGCCGGGGTGATTTTCTGGGGTGGTTTCAATACTGCGCTGGAAGCGACCAATACCGAGAAGTTCTGCATCTCCTGTCATGAGATGCGTGACAACGTTTACGTCGAGTTGCAGGACACCATCCACTACACCAATCGCTCCGGTGTGCGCGCAACCTGTCCGGATTGTCACGTCCCCCATGAGTGGACGCACAAGATCGCCCGCAAGATGCAGGCGTCCAAAGAGGTCTGGGGCAAGGTCTTCGGTACCATCGATACTCGTGACAAGTTCCTCGATATGCGCCGCGAACTGGCCGAGCACGAATGGTCGCGGCTCAAGGCCAATGACTCGCGGGAGTGCCGCAACTGTCACAACTTCGAGTTCATGGATTTCACTCGCCAGAGCAAGCGCGCCGCCAGCATGCACTCCACTTCGCTGGCCAGCGGGCAGGCGACCTGTATCGACTGCCACAAGGGCATTGCCCACAAGCTGCCGGACATGAGCGGCGTCAAAGGCTGGTAGCCGAACGGGCCTGTCGTTTGCACGGTTGCCGCCGAGCGGCATGAACGCGCCGGTTTTTCGACTTTGACACAATTGCCCATCCCCGCCTGATTGTCCCCAAGTCCCGTGTTTAAAGGGCTTCACCTCTCTGCAAGCAAGTTGGTCTGCAATTTGCTACAGCCTGCGCAGTACAGCAGCGGACGGCAAACGTCCGGCAGGCAGAGGAAAGATCGTGGACAAGTACCTTTATGTGGCAATGACCGGCGCCAGCCAGAATGCACTGGCGCAGAAGGCTCATGCCAACAACCTCGCGAACATCTCCACCAACGGCTTCCAGAAAGACCTGGAGCAGGCCCGTTCGATGCCGGTGTTCGGTGACAGCTTTCCGGCGCGGGCGTTTGCCATGTCCGAACGCCCGGCCACCGACTTCTCCCCTGGCTCGCTGGTACAGACCGGTCGCGACCTCGACGTTGCCGTGCAAGGCAATGGCTGGATCGCGGTGCAGAACCCCGACGGTGGCGAAAGCTACGTGCGCACCGGCAGCCTGAATGTCGACGCCTTGGGCGTGTTGCGCGCCGGCAACGGCATGCCGGTCATGGGCAATGGCGGGCCGATTGCCGTGCCGCCCGAGCAACAGATCGAAGTGGGCGAGGACGGCACCATCAGCATCCGTGCGATGGGCGAAGGCCCGCGTGTGATGGCCGAAGTCGACCGCATCAAGCTGGTCAATCCGGACATCAAGAACATGACCAAAGGCCTGGACGGTTCGATCCACACCAAGGATGGTCAGCCGGCACCCGCCGATGCCGACGTCAAGCTGGTGTCCGGTTTCCTTGAGTCGAGCAACGTCAATGCCGTGGAGGAAATGACTTCGGTGTTGGCTTTGTCCAAGCAGTTCGAGCTGCACATCAAGATGATGAACACCGCCAAAGACGATGACCAGGCCATGGCTCGGGTCTTGCAGATCAGCTAATTATCAGAACGTCGCGCCGTAAAACAGGCGCACGAGGAGAATCGAATGCTTCCGGCTCTATGGGTTGCCAAAACCGGTCTGTCCGCCCAGGACACCAACCTGACCACCATTTCCAACAACCTGGCGAACGTATCGACCACGGGTTTCAAACGTGACCGCGCCGAGTTCCAGGATCTGCTCTACCAGATCAAGCGTCAGCCAGGCGCCCAGTCGACCCAGGACAGCGAACTGCCGTCGGGTCTGCAATTGGGTACTGGTGTGCGCATCGTTGGCACCCAGAAAAACTTCACCGCCGGTAGTCTGCAAACCACCGAGCAGCCTCTGGACATGGCCATCGACGGCCGTGGTTTCTTCCAGATCCTGCAACCGGATGGCACCACGTCCTACACCCGTGACGGTACCTTCCACCTCGATTCCAACGGCCAGATCGTCAACGCCAGCGGCTTCGCCCTGGAACCGGCCATCGTCATTCCGAACGACGCGCAGACCTTCACGGTCGGCCGCGACGGCACCGTGTCCATCACCATCGCCGGCAACCCGGCCGCCCAGGTGATCGGCAACTTGCAGACCGCCGACTTCATCAACCCGGCCGGCTTGCAGGCCGTGGGCAACAACCTGTTCCTGGAAACCGCTGCCAGCGGTGCACCGCAGGTTGGCACACCGGGTCTGAATGGCTTCGGCTCGATGCTGCAGAACACCCTGGAAACGTCCAACGTCAGCACCGTTGAGGAGATGGTCAACATGATCACCACCCAGCGTGCCTACGAGATGAACTCCAAGGTGATCTCCACCGCCGACCAGATGCTCTCGTTCGTAACGCAGAATCTGTAATCAAGTCTATGAGGCGGCATGAAGCCGCCTGCAACACCGTGAGGTAGGGTCATGAATCGCTATGTATCTGTTCTGGCACTGAGTGGGATCACCGCGCTCGCGGGCTGCGTCGCGCCGACGCCCAAGCCCAATGACCCTTACTACGCCCCGGTGTTGCCGCGCACGCCATTGCCGGCTGCAGCGAACAACGGCTCGATCTACCAGGCCGGTTTTGAACAGAACCTCTACAGCGACCGCAAGGCGTACCGGGTTGGTGACATCATCACCATCACCCTGAACGAGAAGACCCAGGCCAGTAAGAACGCCAACTCGCAGATCGACAAGAACAGCAAGACCGGCATCGGCCTGACCTCGCTGTTCGGCTCCACGCCCAACACCAACAACCCGTTTGGCAGTGGCGACCTGAGCATCAACGCCAGCTATGAAGGCGATCGCGCGACCAAGGGCGACAGCAAGGCAGCCCAGGGCAACACTCTGACCGGCTCGATCACGGTAACGGTTGCCGATGTCTTGCCCAACGGCATCATCGCCGTACGCGGCGAGAAGTGGATGACCCTCAACACCGGCGACGAGCTGGTGCGCATTGCCGGTCTTGTACGTGCCGATGACATCGCCACCGACAACACCGTGTCCTCGACCCGTGTCGCCGACGCACGCATCACCTACTCGGGCACCGGTTCGTTTGCCGATGCGAGTCAGCCAGGCTGGTTCGACCGTTTCTTCCTCAGCCCGCTGTTCCCTTTCTAGGTGGCTACGTTGAATTTCAGAAGTCTCATGGTTGCCGCGCTGATGCTGTCCGCGGCGTTCAACGCTCAAGCCGAGCGCCTGAAGGATATCGCCAGCATTTCCGGCGTGCGTTCCAACCAGTTGATCGGTTACGGCCTGGTGGTCGGGCTTAACGGCACCGGCGACCAGACGACGCAAACCCCGTTCACCCTGCAGACCTTCAACAACATGCTCTCGCAGTTCGGCATCAAGGTGCCGCCCGGCTCGGGCAACGTGCAGTTGAAGAACGTCGCAGCGGTGTCGATCAGTGCCGATCTGCCGGCGTTCGCCAAGCCGGGGCAACAGGTCGACATCACGGTTTCCTCTATCGGTAACTCCAAGAGCCTGCGCGGCGGCACCTTGCTGCTGACTCCGCTCAAGGGTATCGACGGCAACGTCTACGCCGTGGCCCAGGGTAACCTGGTCGTGGGCGGCTTCGATGCCGAAGGTCGCGACGGCTCGAAGATCACCGTCAACGTTCCGTCGGCCGGTCGTATTCCGGGCGGTGCGTCGGTGGAGCGCGCGGTACCGAGCGGTTTCAACCAGGGCAACAGCCTGACACTGAACCTCAACCGTTCCGACTTCACCACGGCCAAGCGTATCGTCGACAAGATCAACGACATGCTCGGCCCTGGCGTGGCCCAGGCCATCGACGGCGGCTCGATTCGCGTCACCGCGCCACTCGATCCAAGCCAGCGGGTCGACTACCTGTCGATTCTGGAAAACCTCGAAATCGATCCGGGCCAGGCGGTGGCGAAAGTCATCATCAACTCCCGTACCGGCACCATCGTGATCGGGCAGAACGTAAAAGTTTCGCCAGCCGCCGTAACCCACGGCAGCCTGACCGTGACCATCACCGAAGACCCGATCGTCAGTCAGCCCGGCCCGCTGTCCAACGGACAGACCGCGGTCGTGCCGCGTTCGAAAGTCAACGCCCAGCAGGAAGCCAAGCCGATGTTCAAGTTCGGCCCGGGTACCACCCTCGACGAAATCGTCCGTGCGGTGAACCAGGTCGGCGCGGCGCCGGGTGACTTGATGGCGATCCTCGAAGCGCTGAAACAGGCCGGCGCGTTGCAAGCCGACCTGATCGTGATCTGAGGCCGACCATGGTGGATATGCGCAAGAGCGGTCTGGTCAGCAGTAGCGATTCGGGGTCCTATTCGGACCTCAATCGACTGAACCAGCTCAAGGTCGGTGACAAGAACAGCGACGGCAACATGCGCAAGGTGGCGCAGGAGTTCGAGTCGTTGTTCCTCGGTGAAATGCTCAAGTCCATGCGCTCGGCCACCGAAGCGTTGGGCCAGGACAATCCGCTCAATACCCCGGCTGCCAAGCAGTACCAGGAAATGTACGACCAGCAGTTGGCCGTATCCATGTCCCGCGAGGGCGGCGGCATTGGTCTGGCCGACGTGTTGATGCGCCAGATGTCGAAGAACAAGCCAATGGCCCCAGGCGAGGCGGCGGCTGCGTCGCTGGCCAAGCAGGAAGCGGCGAAAGCGGCGGTGCAAACCCCGGTTGCCGCCGGTACGGTCGGGCTCAATGGCCCGCTGTCGCGGGTCAACGGCCAGCGCCCGTTGTGGGCTTCGCGTTCCATCCACACGCCGCAAGAGGCGGGCGAAGGTTCCCATCGCAATGACATGGCGCTGATCAACCAGCGGCGTCTGGCGCTGCCGCCGAAACTCGCGGATCGCTTGCTCGCCGGTCTGGTGCCTTCGGCGACTGCCCCGGCGACAACCGCCAGCAAAATCCTGTTGCCCGAACGCGCCACGGCCACCACCACCGGTGCCGGGCCGCTGTACAACGGTGACTGGTTGCCGACCGCGCAACAGCCTTCCACTGCCGGCATGCAGATTTACGGCCGTGCCATGGCGCAGATTCCGCTGGCGCCGGCGAAGAAAGCCTTCAGCTCCGCCGATGATTTCGTCAACACCATGCTGCCGATGGCCAAGGAAGCCGCGGCGCGCATCGGCGTCGATCCGCGTTACCTGGTGGCCCAGGCGGCGCTGGAAACCGGTTGGGGCAAATCGGTCATGCGCCAGCAAGACGGCACCAGCAGTCACAACCTGTTCGGCATCAAGGCCGGGGACAGTTGGCAGGGCAATTCGGCACGGGCGATCACCAGCGAATTCAGGAACGGGCAGATGGTCAAGGAGACGGCGCAGTTCCGTTCCTACGACTCCTACAAGGACAGTTTCCATGACCTTGTGACTTTGCTGCAGACCAATAATCGCTATCAAGATGTCGTGAAGTCGGCCGATAACCCAGAACAGTTTGTACGCGAGTTGCAAAAGGCCGGTTACGCGACCGACCCAGACTACGCAAGCAAGATTTCGCAGATAGCCAAGCAGATGAACAGTTACCAGAACTACGCTGCGGCGGGCGTTTCAACCACGCCTTTATAGACACAAGGTATAAGGTCTGAATCATGAGTTTGCTCAATATCGGGATGTCGGGGCTCAGTGCTGGTCAGAACGCATTGGTGACCACGGGCAACAACATCGCCAACGTCGACACTGCCGGGTACTCGCGTCAGCAAAACGTGCAGAGCACCAAAGGCTCGGTTCAGTACGGTAACGTGTTCATCGGCACCGGCACCACGCTGGCCGATGTGCGCCGCGTCTATAACTCCTATCTTGATGCCCAGTTGCGCACAGCGACCTCCCTCGACAGCGAGTCGTCCGCCTACAACGCCCAGGCCACGCCGCTCGATGCCACGCTGTCGGACACCAACACCGGCTTGACCGGCGTGCTGCAGAAGTTCTTCACCTCGATGCAAGGCGTGGCGACCTCGGCCACCGACGACACTTCGCGTCAGTCGGTGCTGACCGGCGCGCAGGCCCTGGCCAGCCGTTTCAACTCGATTTCCAAGCAGTTGACCGACCAGAACAACACGCTCAATGGCAACCTGTCGGACATGGCGTCCCAGGTGAACAAGCTGTCGAGCACCATCGCCACGCTGAACCAGAAGATTTCCGAACTTTCCACTGGCAACAGCCAGCCGAACGACCTGCTCGACAGTCGCAACGAGGCCGTGCGCCAGTTGTCGCAACTGGTCGGTGCGCAGGTGGTTGAGCGCGGCACCAGCTACGACGTGTACGTCGGCAGCGGTCAGCCACTGGTGGTTGGCAACACCACCAATACCCTGGAAACCGTCCCGAGCGCGGACGATCCGTCGCGCATGGCGCTGCAACTGAATCGCGGCACCAGCACCATCGACATCACTCAGGTAGTCAGCGGCGGCTCGATCGGTGGTCTGCTCACCTACCGCAAGGAAGTACTTGACCCGTCGCTCAATGAGCTGGGCCGTGTTGCGCTGGTGGTCGCCGACCAGATGAACAGCCAGCAGGCGCAAGGCATCGACAAGAACGGTGACTTCGGCGCGGCGATCTTCAACAACATCAACAGTGCCGCGCTGATCAGTCAGCGCAGCATTGCCCAGGCCGGCAACAGCGCAGGTTCGGGCAACCTCGATGTCACCATCAAGAACACCGGCCAACTGACCACCAGCGATTATCAGGTGACCTTCACCAGTGCCACTGACTACACGGTCAAGCGTTCGGACGGCACCGACATGGGCTCGTTCAGCACCACCACGACCCCAGCGCCGGTGATCGACGGCTTCAGCCTGAACCTCAACGGCGGCGCGGTTGCCGCGGGTGATTCGTTCAAGGTCACGCCGACCCGTGGCGCTGCCGCGAGTATCCAGGTCGTGCTGTTCGATCCGAAGAAAATTGCCGCCGCCGCACCGTTGACCGGCGTGACCAGTGCCAACAACACCGGTACCTACACCCAGCCGACGCTGACCAGCACCATCGATATCTACAACCCGGCGTCGCAAGCGGAAATGCAGACCGCGCTGAAGTACTCGACGCCGGTCAAGGTGGTGTTCGGTGCGGCCAGCGGTGGCAGCCAGAGCTACAACCTGGTCGATGCCAAAGGCAATCCGCTGGGCAGCGGCACCATCGTTCCGGGCCAGAGCAACACCCTGAATCTGAAAGTCGGCATGGTCGACTCCACGGGGGCGCCGATCATGGACACCACCGTGACGCCGAACGTGCAGAAGACCTTCACCGTGCAGACCACGGTCGGTGGCAACCCCACCAGCGGTGAAAGCTTCACCATCAACATGACCGGTGCGGCGTCTTCGGACAACCGCAACGCGCAGGCGCTGGTCGGTCTGCAAACCAAACAGACCGTGGACACAGGTTCAGGCAGCGGCGGCATCAGCCTGACCGACGCCTACGGCAAGCTGGTGACCAACGTCGGTGCCAAGGCCGCCCAGGGCAAGTCCGACAGTGATGCCACTTCGGCGATCCTGGCCAACGCCAAGGGCGCGCGGGATTCCAACTCCGGGGTCGACCTGGATGAAGAAACCGGCAACCTGGTCAAGTACCAGCAGTACTACACCGCTTCGTCGCAGATCATCAAAGCGGCGCAGGAAATCTTCAGCACGCTGATCAACAGCCTTTAAGGAGTCGTAATTCATGCGCATTTCCACCGCCCAGTATTACGAGATGACCGCTGCCAGTTATCAGCGCAACTTCAACAAGGCCATCGCGACCAGTGCCGAAGCCAGCAGCCTGACGCGCATCAACACCGCCGCCGACGATCCGATCGGTGCCGGTCGCCTGCTTGCCTTGGGTCAGCAAAGCGCCGCGCTGGACCAGTACGGCACCAACATCGACAGCACCAAGAGTGCCTTGAGCCTGCAGGAAACCACGCTGACTTCCATCGGTACCGCCTTGCAGCGCGCCAAGGAACTCGCCCTGGCGGCCAGCAACGGCACGGCCACCGACGCCGATCGCAAGGCCTATGCCTCGGAGCTGGGGCAGATCCAGCAACAGGTGCTGGGCCTGATGAATTCCAAGGATTCGAACGGCAACTACCTGTTCTCCGGTTCGAAAACCGACACCGCGCCTTACTCGCAGAATGCCGACGGCACCTACACCTACAACGGTGACCAGACCCAGATCAACCTGGGCATTGGCGATGGCATGAACGTGGCGACCAATACCACCGGTTGGGATGCGTTCCAGCAGACCATCAACACCAGCCGCACCCAGACCACCATGACCGCTCCGGCGGTGGATGACGGTCGCGTGGTGCTGTCCAACGGCACCGTCGGCACGAGCTCCACCTACAACGCCAAGTTCTCCGGCGGCCAGCCTTACACCGTCAGCTTCCTGAGCAGCACCCAGCTGAAGATCACCGACGCGCTGGGTAACGATGTGACGGCCGAAGCCAGCCAGAACGGTGTCATCAGCAACGCCAACGGCGCCAACCAGACCGTCAGCTTCCGTGGCGTCGACCTGAAGTTGAACATCAACCTCAAATCCACCGACACCAACCCGGACGCCGTCATCGCCGGCCACAGCTTCACCCTGGCGTCTACCCCGGACAGCTTCAATGCTTCGCGCAGCCCGGGCAATACCTCGACTGCGGTGATCACCGGCTCCAGCGTGACCAACCAGACCGCGTACACCAACGCATTCCCGTCGGGCGGGGCGATCCTCAAGTTCACCAGCGCGACTGACTTCGACCTGTACGCGGCACCGATCACCGCCGACAGCAAACCGGTGTCGTCGGGTACCGTGAGCGGTGGCAATGCCACAGCGGCAGGCGTGACCTTTGCCCTGGGCGGTGGTACGCCGGCGTCTGGCGACCAGTTCGTGATCAACTCCAACAACCATCAGACCCAGAACGTGCTCGACACCCTGGGCCAGATGATTACCGCACTCAATGCACCGAGCGACGGCAGCGCGGTGGCCAAGCAGAATTTCCTCGGCGCCATGGAATCGGGTCTGGGTAACATCGACAGTGCTGCCAACCAGATCGGCACGGCCATCACCTCGATCGGTGCTCGCGGTCAGGCACTGGACAACCAGTCGGCGACCAACGAGAGCCTGAGCCAGGCGAACACCACCAGCCAGTCGGCCATTCGTGATTCGGACCCGGCGGAGGTCATGACGCGCCTGACCCTGCAGCAGACCATGCTGCAAGCGGCACAACTGGCGTTCAGCAAGATTTCCCAACTGGGTCTGTTCAACAAGATCTGACGGTGGTCGGGCGCCCCGGCGCCCGATGACCTTGCCCCTTCAGTCGTAATCGTCTTTTTGCGGTTTCAACGGGCTCGCTTTCAGGGCGGGCTCGCGCCGCCTGTGAGCCCTCCGTGAATTCACTCCCGCTTGTCAGCCTGGTCATTCCCGCCTTCAACCCACGTTTTTTCGGTCGTGCCCTGCACACCGCCGTGAGTCAGAGCTACGGCAACCTGGAAATCATTGTTTGCGATGACAGTCGCGGTTACGAGATCGGAGACATGGTCGCCTCGGTGAACGAGCAGGAGCATCGCGTGCGTTATGTGCGCAATGCGCAGACGCAGGGCATGGTGGGCAATCTGCTGACTTGTCTGGAAGAGGCCAAAGGCGAATACATCAAGTTTCTCTGTGATGACGATCAGCTGTTCTCCGCCTGCATCGAGCGTCAGGCGCAGGCGCTGATCGATTGCCCGGACGTCAATCTGGTGGTGGCGCAACGGCTGCTCTGGGACGCTGATGACATGCCGCTGCCGTCGCGCCTGGAAAACACCCCGCTGTCGCCCGTCGGCGGCGTGTTCAAGGGTGATGACCTGCTGGCGATTTTCGAGAATTTCCCGGTCAACATCCTCGGCGGTTTCAGCAACGCGCTGTTCCGTCGCGCCGACCTGCTCGAACTGTTCCCGGCCTTGACCCAACCTGGCCACTGCTTTGTCGCGACCCTGGATTTTGCCCTGTACATCTGCCTGATGCGCCGTGGCAATCTGGCGATGTCCAACCATGTGCTCAGCGTCGAGCGCCTGTACCCCGATCGCCTGAGCAGCCAGCAGGCGATGAAGGACGCGGCGGAAATCGAGCGGCAATGGCTGTCGCAGATGCTCAAGGCGCGCAGTGGCGAATCTGCACCGGCCCAAGGCTGGGTGCGCTATATCCCGTTGACCCGGGTGGACGAATCGCCACGGGTCTGGGAAGAGCTGCCCCTGAGCCGTACCCTGGGCACCAAGCAGACCACGCAGGGCTGGCACGTCGGCATCGCCAGTGTCAGTTTCTCGCAGCTGTATGCGCAGTGGCTGGAATGCCGCCTGCTGACCGATGGCCAGCGCGAACACTTGCCCGACACCTTGGCCGACTGGCCCGTCACGCCGAAAATCGTCCCGGTCATCATTGACGAGGAGGGCAGCCGTTCGGCGCTGGACGTGACCCTGCAATCGCTCGCGGCGCAGGATTACCCGGCACAGATGACCCTCGTCTTGTCGGCGGCGTGCACCAGCGCCGAACTGGACGGACGGATCTTTCGCTTGCCGCTGCAGGATGACTGGCAACAACAGGTCAACGAGCTGTTGCCGCAACTGGACGGTGCCGACTGGTTCTACCTGCTGCGCGCCGGCGATCGTCTGGTAGCGCCGGCGCTCTTGGTGATGGCCGAGCGAATCGCCCACAACCGCGACTTCACCTGCCTGTACAGCGACGAAGGCGGATTGTCCCAGGGTGAGTCGACCGAGCCGGCTTTCAAGCCTGATTTCAACCTCGACCTGATGCGCAGCTATCCCTACGTCGGCCGTGCCCTGGCGTTCGAGCGCGAGCGTTTTCTGGCGCTGGGTGGCTTTGACAGCGAGTTCGGTGAACTGGCGCCTCACGATGTGCTGTGGCGCATGGTCGAGCAGGACGGCACGCAGGTAGTCGGCCATGTTGCCGAGGTCTTGCTCGAGTCGGCGCTGGACCTGGCCAAATGGTTGTCGCTGGCGCAAGTGGTCGACACCAACCCGCTGCTGCTCGAGGCGCACCTGCAACGCCTGGGCATCGCCCATGAGATTCGCAGCGGCAGTTCGCAGATTCTCAATCGCGTCGATTACCTGCATGCCGAGCGGCCGCTGGTGTCGATCATCATTGCCAGTCGCGACCAGACCAGCGCGGTGCAACGCTGCGTCGAGAGCCTGCTGGAGAAAACCACCTACAGCGAGTACGAATTGCTGCTGGTGGACAATGGCAGCGAAGGCGCTGACGCCCGCGCCTGGTTCGATGGCATGGCGCAGCTGGGCAGTGAGCGGATTCGTGTGCTGAGCCTCGCGCAGCCAGGCAGTGCCGCAGCGGTGCGCAATGCTGCCGTGAGTCAGGCGGCTGGCGACTATGTGCTGATGCTCAATCCCTACACCGTCATCACCCAGGGCGACTGGTTGGCGGAAATGCTCAATCACGCCCAGCGTGCGGAAGTCGGCGTGGTCGGCGCCAAGCTTTACAACCCCGATGGTCGCGTATTGCATGCCGGGTTGATCCTCGGCCTGCAAGGGCCGGCCGGCGTGCCGTTCTTTGGCGAGACTCTGCAGGCAGCGGGCTACATGTTCCGCTTGCAGGTCGCCCATGATTTCAGCGCCGTCGGCGGCGATTGCCTGATGGTGCGCAAGGCGGTTTTCGAGGCCATCGGTGGCCTGGATGAACAGGACCTGGCGCAGTCCCTGAATGAAGTGGACCTGTGTCTGCGTGTCGGCCAGGCAGGTTATCTGGTGGTCTGGACGCCCCACGCGCAATTGGCGCTGGGCGCGCAGCCTGTGGTTGTTGCGCAAGAGGGTGACCAGGCGCGCAGCGAGCTGGAGCAGGAGGTTTTCTACAAGCGCTGGTTGCCCATCGTTGCCCGCGACCCGGCCTATAACAGCAACCTCGCCTTGCAAGGCCTGGGCGGTGCGAGTTTCAGGCTCGAACCTGGCCTGCGCGCCGGCTGGACCCCGTTTTCCCGGACGCAGTTGCCGAAGATCCTTGCATTGCCGGTCAACGCTTCGGCGATCGGCCATTATCGGGTAACCCAGCCGCTGATCGAGCTTGAGGCGGCGGGCCGTGCGGACGGGCGCATCCATTACAATCTGCCGACCATCATCGAAGTCGAGCGTATGGCGCCTGACGTGATCATCTTGCAGGGGCGCTACTCCGAAGGACCGATCAACGAGATCCCGAGCCTGCAGAAATATTCCAGCGCACGGCGTATCTACGAACTCGATGATTTCGTGATCAACGTCCCGCACCGCAACGCGCATATCCGCAACATGCCGGGCAAGGACGAGATGGAAAAGCTGGTCCGTCGCGCCATCGGCATGTGCGATCGCGTGGTGGTTTCCACCGAGTCGCTGGGCAATGCCTTGTCCGACATGCATCACGACATTCGCGTGGTGCCGAACATGTTGGCCGCGCACCTGTGGACCGACCTGCGCAGCCAGCGCCGCACCTCGAAAAAACCACGGGTCGGCTGGGGCGGAGGCACCAGTCACCACGGCGACCTGGCGGTGATCGCCGACGTGGTTCGCGAACTGGCCAACGAAGTCGACTGGGTGTTCTTCGGCATGTGCCCGGACGATCTGCGTCCGTACATGCATGAGTTCCATGGCGTGATCAGTCTGGACGACTACCCGGCCAAACTCGCCAGCCTGAACCTCGACCTGGCCCTGGCGCCGCTGGAGTTCCATATCTTCAACGACTGCAAGAGCAACCTGCGCTTGCTGGAGTACGGTGCCTGCGGTTACCCGGTGATCTGCACCGACACCGAGGCCTATCGCGGTTACCTGCCGTGCACGCGGATCAAGACCAATACCACCGACGAGTGGCTGCAAGCGATCCGCATGCACCTGGCCGACCCGGAGGCCAGCTATCGCATGGGCGACGAGTTGCACGAGATTGTCCTGCGTGACTACGTGCTGCGCGGCGACAACCTGCGTTACTGGGAGAACGGCTGGCTGGCGGATTGATCGCCAACAACCACCCCTTGAACAGGCGACTCTTGAGTCGCCTGTTTTTTTTTACGCCAGGAACCGGCGTTTTCCACACGAGCAGCACGGCACGGAAAGAGCTGGCGCGTTTCCTGCAAGTCCCCCTCATATCGCCATAAAACGAGCACTTCCGGCAGGTCTGGAGGGGTTCGCAACGGCAGGCATGTTTTACCCAGATGGCCCGCAAAAGCTTGAGACAGCTTGGTTGAGCCCGGTGACGAACAAGAGGGGAAGGGGATGAAGGCAGTTATTTTGGCGGGTGGCCTCGGCACGCGGATCAGCGAAGAGTCGCACCTCAAGCCCAAGCCGATGATCGAGGTCGGCGGCAAGCCAATTCTCTGGCACATCATGAAGCAGTACTCCGCGCACGGTATCCACGATTTCGTGATCTGCCTGGGCTACAAGGGCTACGCGATCAAGGACTTCTTCGCCAACTACTTCCTGCACACCTCCGACGTCACCTTCGACATGCGCAACAACCGCATGGACGTTCATCAGAACTACAGTGAGCCATGGCGCGTCACGCTGATCGACACCGGTGAAGAGACCATGACCGGCGGCCGTTTGCGCCGCGCCCGGCGTTATGTCGAAGACGAACAAGCCTTCTGTTTCACCTACGGCGACGGCGTGTCCGACCTGAACATCGGCGCTCTGGTCGACTTTCACCTGAACCACGGAAAACTGGCCACCGTAACCGCCGTACAACCGCCGGGCCGCTATGGCGCGCTCAATCGCGACGGCGACCGTGTGCTGGGTTTTACCGAGAAACCTCGCGGTGACGGTGGCTGGATCAATGGCGGCTTCTTTGTCCTTTCGCCCAAGGTGTTGCCGTTGATCGAAGGTGACGACACGTCCTGGGAGTCCGGCCCGCTGGACGGCCTGGCCGAGCGTGGCGAACTCATGGCGTTCCAGCATGATGGCTTCTGGCAGCCGATGGACACCCTGCGTGACAAGAATCACCTCGAAGCCTTGTGGCAAAGCGGGGAGGCCCCATGGAAGCAATGGGACTGAGCCCGCAATTCTGGCGCGGTAAACGGGTTCTGGTCACCGGTCACACCGGTTTCAAGGGCAGTTGGCTGACACTCTGGCTGCAAAGCCTGGGGGCCGAAGTCAGCGGGTTTTCCCTGGACCCGTCCACCGAGCCGAGCCTGTTCGAACTGGCGCGCGTCCACGAAGGCATCAATGATTACCGGGGTGACCTGCGTGACCTCGGCGCCTTGCTGGAGCTGATCGTCGACACCCAGCCGGAAATCGTTCTGCACCTGGCGGCGCAGCCACTGGTGCGCGAAGGTTATCGCGACCCCCTGGGCACCTATTCCAGCAACGTCATGGGCACCCTCAACCTGTTGGAAGCGATCCGCCAGGTCGGAAGCGTGCGCGCCTGCGTGCTGGTGACCACGGACAAGGTCTACGCCAATCAGGAGTGGGCCTGGCCCTACCGTGAGAACGAAGCCCTGGGCGGTCACGACCCGTACAGCAGCAGCAAGGCTTGCTGCGAATTGCTGGCGCAGTCCTACGCCGCTTCTTTCTTCCCCGCCGACAAACACGCCGAGCATGGCCTGGCGCTGGCCACCGCTCGCGCCGGCAACGTGCTCGGTGGTGGCGACTTCGCCCCGGAGCGCCTGATTCCCGATGTGCTGCGCGCCTGGTCGGCGGACGAGCCGGTGACCTTGCGTTACCCGCAAGCGGTGCGTCCGTGGCAACACGCACTGGAGCCGTTGGCCGGGTATCTGCAACTGGCGGCTGGCCTTTATGAACAAGGCCCGAAGTTCGCCGGTGCGTGGAATTTCGGTCCCGGTGAAACGGACATGTGCAGCGTCGGCGACGTCGTCGAACTGCTCGCCAATCGCTGGCCGCAAGCACGCGGGTTGCGTATCGAACCGAGTGAAATGCATGAGGCCGGGCTGTTGCGCCTGGACAGCAGCCGTGCCCGCCAATTGCTGGCCTGGCAACCGCGCTGGTCGCTGCAGGAATGCCTGACGCACACCCTGGACTGGCATCTGGCGTGGCAGAACGGCGATGACATGCGCGCGATCACCCTGGGTCAATTGAACCTGTACCGAGGCGCGCTGTGAGTGAATTTCTGCTGAAAGCGTTGCCGCTGGACGGTCTGTTCAGCGTGCAACACAAACGCTTCGAAGACGACCGTGGGCATTTCGCCCGGTTGTTTTGCGAAGGCAGCCTCAGTGCGTTTGGCCAGGCTTTCCATATCCGTCAGATCAATCACTCCTGCACCCGTGAACGGGGCAGCGTGCGTGGCCTGCATTATCAGAATGCCCAGGCGCCGGAAGCCAAGCTGATCACCTGCCTGCGCGGTGAGGTCTGGGACGTGGCGGTGGACCTGCGTCCCGACTCGGCAACCTTCCTCCAGTGGCACGCCGAACACCTGCGTGCCGGTGATGGTCGCAGCCTGTTGATTCCGGCCGGGTTCGCCCACGGCTTCCAGACCCTGACCGCCGACGCCGAACTGCTTTACCTGCACAGCAACGACTACACGCCGGAACACGAGGGCGGGTTGTCGGTGAACGATCCGCGGCTGGCGATCAGTTGGCCATTGCCTGTCAATAATCTGTCGGTGCGCGACGCCAGTCATCCGCCGCTCGACGAACATTTCGCCGGAGTGCGTCTATGAATTGCCGTGGATGCGGTACTGCGTTGACCCTGCCCCTGATCGATCTGGGCACCTCGCCACCGTCCAACGCCTACGTGCGCGCCGATCAACTGGAACAGGCCGAACAGTGGGTGCCGTTGAAGGTTGCCGTGTGCCAGCAATGCTGGCTGGTGCAAACCGAGGACTACACCAGCGCCGACAGCCTGTTCGATGCCGAGTACGCCTATTTCAGCTCGTTCTCCAGCACCTGGCTGGCCCACGCCGAGCGTTATGTCGGCGAGATGGTCGAGCGCTTCGGCCTGACCGCTGACAGCCGCGTGGTGGAAATTGCCGCCAACGACGGTTACCTGTTGCAGTACGTGGCCAGGCGCGGCATTGCCTGCCTGGGCGTCGAGCCGACCCGCAGCACCGCGCAGGCGGCACGGGAAAAGGGCCTGGAGATTCGCGAATTGTTTTTCGGTCGCGAGACGGCCGTGCAACTGAGCCGCGAGGGCTGGAGCGCCGACCTGATGGCGGCCAACAATGTGTTGGCGCACGTACCGGACATCAATGATTTTCTCGCCGGTTTTGCGACCCTGCTCAAGCCGACGGGCGTGGCGACTTTCGAGTTTCCACAACTGCTGACGCTGATGGCCGGCCAGCAATTCGACACGCTGTATCACGAACACTATTCCTACCTGTCGCTGACCGCGGTGCAGGCTTTGTGCGAACGCAATGGCCTGCACGTTTTCGATGTCGCCCAGTTGCCGACCCACGGCGGCTCGCTGCGGGTCTTCGTGCAGCGCCTGGATGGTCAGCGCCGCGAGGTGCAGCCTGCCGTGCAACAGCAATTGCAGGCCGAACTCGCCGCCGGGGTAAAAACCCCTGAGTACTACGCCACCCTGGCGCCGGCTGCCGAACGCATCAAGCACGAGCTGCTGCGCTTCCTGTTGCAGGCCAAGGCCGAAGGCAAGCGCGTGGTCGGCTACGGCGCCGCGGCCAAGGGCAACACGCTGCTCAACTACGCCGGGGTCAAACCGGACCTGCTGGCCTGGGTCGCGGATGCCAACCCCCACAAGCAGGGCAAATACCTGCCGGGCAGTCGCATTCCCATCGTGTCGCCGGCGCAGATCGACATCGAGAAGCCCGATTACGTCCTGGTGCTGCCGTGGAACCTGCTCGACGAGATCACCCAGGCGTTTGCCGGTATCCGTGCGTGGGACGGTCGTTTTGTCATCGCCATTCCTGAGTTGATCATTCGATGAGCCGAATTCATTACACCAAGCCCAGCGTTGGTGAGCTGGAAGCCGAATACGTCCTCGACGCCGTTCGCCATGGCTGGGGCGAACGCTGCTACGAGTACCTGACCCGTTTCGAAAAGGCCTTTGCCGAACACGTCGGCGCGACCTATGCGATCGCCACCTCCAGTTGCACCGGTGCGTTGCACATGGGCATGGCGGCACTGGGCATCGGCGCCGGTGACGAAGTGATTCTGGCCGACACCAACTGGATCGCCTCGGCGGCGCCGATCACCTACCTGGGCGCCACGCCGGTGTTCGTCGACGTGCTGGCGGACAGCTGGTGTCTTGATCCGCAAGCCGTACGCCAGGCGATCACGCCGCGGACCAAGGCGATTGTGGCGGTGCACCTCTACGGCAACCTCTGTGACCTCGATGCCTTGCTGGCCATCGGTCGCGAGTTCGGCCTGCCGGTCATTGAAGACGCGGCCGAAGCGATCGGCTCGCAATGGCGCGGTCGCGCGGCCGGATCGCTGGGGGCATTCGGTGCCTTCTCGTTCCATGGCACCAAGACCATGACCACGGGCGAAGGCGGGATTTTCGTGACCTCCGACAAGGCCCTGTACGAGCGCGTCCTGACCTTGTCCAACCACGGGCGGGTGGCAGGCAGCAGCAAACAGTTCTGGCCGGATTTTCTCGGTTTCAAATACAAGATGAGCAACCTGCAAGCCGCCGTCGGCTGTGCGCAGGTCGAGCGCATCGACGCGTTGATCGAGCGCAAGCGGGCGATCTTCGCCAACTACGCCAATGCACTGGCCGATCTGCCGGGCCTGTCCATGAACCCTGAACCCGAGCATGGGCGTAACGGTTACTGGATGCCCACCGTGGTGTTTGACAGCGAATTGCAAATCACGCGGGACAGGCTGATCGCCGCGTTCCAGGCCGCGGACATCGAGGCCCGGGTGTTTTTCTGGCCGTTGTCGTCCTTGCCGATGTTCAGCGAGATCAAGGCGGACAGTCCTGTGGCGTACTCGCTGCCGGAGCGTGCGATCAATCTTCCGAGCTACCACGACATGACCGATGCCGATCAGCTTCGTGTCGTCGAGGTGTTACGCAGCCTGGTACTGAAAAGGACGCAGCTGTGAAGATGTTTCTGCTGGGGGCGGCCAATCCTGAAGCGGTGCGGATGATCCTCACGTTGCAGCGCACTGCGCCGCACGTGCAGTTCGCCTTCCTCGATAACGACCCGGCGAAACAGGGCACGCTGTTTCATGGCGTGCCGGTGGTCGGCGGTACGGCCAGGGTGCGCGAGCTGAAAGGCCCCGACACCCGCTTCGTCAACCTGATTACCGGCAGCACGGAGCTGCGTTGTCGCACCACCCGCGAGATCGTCGAAGCCGGCGGCACCCTCGGCGATTTCATCCATCCGGGCATCGACCTGACGATGGTCAGCCATGGCGTCGGTACCTACTTGCAGGAAGGCGTGATCATGCAGGCGCAGGTCAGCCTGGGTGACAACAGCAGCATCAGTGCCGGCAGCGTTGTCGGTCATGAAGGGCGGATCGGCCATTCGGTGTTCCTCGCGCCGGGCGTGTGCATCGCCGGCTGTGTCGACATCGGCGATGGCACGTTCATCGGCACCAACGCCACGATCCTGCCGCGCTTGCGCATCGGTCGCTGGGTCACCATCGGTGCCGGCGCGGTGGTGACCAAAGACGTTCCAGACTACGCGGTCGTGGCGGGCAACCCCGCCAGGATCATCAAGACCAACCCGGTTTCCTTTCAAGACGGTCGGGTTTTCAGCTAACCGCCGCGGCAAATTTTCGGAGAGTTTGTAATGAATCCTCATGAGCAGTTTCGTGAAGAAGTAAAGAGCAACATCGAAGGCCTGCAGCAGGACAAAGCCCTGCAAGCCGAGTCGCTGGACTGGGTTGGCACCACGGCCAAACACAAGTACACCTACAACTTCAGCTGGATGGGCCGCCCGATCATTCAGTTCC
Organism: Pseudomonas vancouverensis; assembly: GCF_004348895.1. GTDB lineage: Bacteria > Pseudomonadota > Gammaproteobacteria > Pseudomonadales > Pseudomonadaceae > Aquipseudomonas > Aquipseudomonas vancouverensis. The sequence goes on along the minus strand of NZ_RRZK01000036.1, from coordinate 188,816 downwards.
CCCAGGACATGGTCGCCATGCAGGAGATCATCTGGGCACTGCGGCCGGACATCATTGTCGAGACCGGCATCGCCCACGGCGGCTCGTTAGTGTTTTACGCCTCGATGCTCGAACTGATCGGCCACGGCGAAGTGCTGGGTGTCGACATCGATATTCGCCAGCACAACCGTGAAGCGATCGAAGCGCACCCGATGAGCAAGCGCATCCAGATGATCCAGGGTTCGAGCATCGATCCGGCCATCGTCGAGCAGGTGCGTCAGCGCGTCGAAGGCAAAAAAGTGCTGGTGGTGCTGGACTCCAACCACACCCACGAACACGTCCTCGAAGAGCTGCGTGCCTACGCACCGATGACCTCGGTGGGCAGCTACTGCGTGGTGATGGACACGGTGGTTGAAGACATGCCGGAGGACGCCTTCCCGGATCGTCCGTGGGGCAAGGGTGACAACCCGAAGACCGCGGTATGGGCCTACCTGGAAGAGAACCGCGATTTCGAGATCGACCAGGCCATTCACAGCAAGTTGCTGATCACCGTCGCGCCGGATGGCTATCTGCGTCGCGTGCGTTAATCGACAAGACATCGTTGGGTTTTTTCGGCGACTCGCCGTTGTGGGGAAATTTATGCAAGGCAAGAACAGTTCTGAACACGGGGCAGCATTTCACGAACAACTGACCGTGGTACTGATGTCTCACGAGCGGCCGGCGTTCCTGCGCAGGGCGGCGCGTTTTTACAGCAGCTTGCCTTGCCGGATCCTGGTGCTCGATTCCTCGGCCGAGGGGCAGCCAGCCCTGCTGGGACAGTACGCGAACGTGGACTACCAGCATCTGCCGCAATTCGGCTACTGGGGCGTTCGCGCCAAACTGGACCATGGCGTGGAGCAAGTGACCACGCCTTTCATCGTGTTCGCCGCCGACGATGACTTCCACGTGCATGACTCGTTGCGCCAGGCCGTTGCCTTCATGGAGGCCAACCCGGACTACGGCCTGTGCCACGGCTACAGCATGATGTACCTGGCGCTGACCAACAGCGTCAATTACTACCGTCGCGACAAGAAGGTCTGCGAGGATTATTCGTCGGAAATTGCCCAGGAGCGCGTGCTGGATTACATGCACCAGTACCTGCCGCCTTTCTATGCGGTCCAGCGTACCTCGCTGGTCAAGGACTGGTACCGCGCGATGCCGCAGGACACGTCCTTCCAGTGGCAAGAAATCGGTCACACCTATTACATGCTGGCGCGTGCCAAGGCCCGGGTGTTGCCGATTCCTTATACCGTGCGCGAGATGAACTACGGCTACTCCGACCACAACACCGAAATCTTCCACACCCTGGCGCACACGGACGTCAAGACCGTCGCCGAGCGTGAACACTTCGCCGCGTTTCTGCACGCCTTGCCGACGCAGATCCAGGAGCCGGACGCTGAGCAGGGCAAGCAGTTCGCCCTGCAAAGTTTCGAGGCCCTGGCCGACAGTCTGCGCACCAATCGGGCACTGACCACCGAGCTGATTTTCGAGTCTGGCTGGATCGATGTCGAAGCCGGTCCCGTGCGCCGTTTCGGCCCTCGGCAGTACGTGGAAATGCCGTTCTACAACCAGGCATTTTTCGACCAACTGACCGGTTTCGAATTCCTGTTGCACGCGATGCCGGCTGGCCGCGTTCAGCTGCAAGGCCTGGAAGGCGCCTGGACCCGTCAGCAAAACCTGATGCTGGCGCGCAACAACGACACGCCGGAAAGTGTGGTCGACCGCCTGTGGCAGGCCCACGACATCAACGTGTTCAACCGCACGGTGATCAAGCGACTGGTGGCACAGCTGGAGTTGCTGGGCGAAGACGACGAGGCCCGGACCCTGAGTGACTGGTCTGCGCGTCTTGAAGCGGTGTCCGAAGGCAACCAGGCGACTTTCGACAAGATGCTGTCCGGCCGGCTGCTGAAATGGCTTGAACCGCGTCAGCCCGATGCCGTGCAAGCCGAATCGATCGCCCGCCATCTGGCGGCCAACGACGGTGGCCCTCAGTTCGGCATCTTCGTGCTGGACCTGGACAACGACATCGAGAAACTGCAAGTCACCCTCGACAGTTTGCTCGAAGGTCACAGTAAGGCGTTCAGGATCGTGGTCTTCACCACCGGCGAAGCGCCGGCGGCCACCACGGCGCAGAACACCCTGCACTTTGTCCGGGTCACCCAGAGCAACTACGTCGACAAAGTGAACCAGAGTGCACGTCAGTCGACCGGCGACTGGTTGCTGCTGGTGAGCGCCGGCGACGAATTCACCGCTGGCGGCCTGTTGCGCGCCGGCCTTGAGTTGATCTCGGCCGAAGATTGCCGTGCCGTTGCCACCGACGAAATCCAGCGCACTGCCGAAGGTGCATTGGTGGATGTGTTCCGTCCCGGTTTCAATCTGGACCTGTTGCAAAGCCTGCCAGCCCTGATGGCACGTCACTGGTTGATCCGTCGTGAAGTGTTCATGGAAGTGGGCGGTTACCAGGCCGACTTCAGCAAGGCCCTGGAATTCGATCTGCTCTTGCGCATCATCGAGCAGGGCGGCCTCAACGGCCTGGCCCACCTCGACGAACCGCTGCTGATCGCCCAGGCGCCTGAGCTGGAAGAAAATGCCGATGAGCGCCTGGCGCTGCTGCGTCACCTGGGCAATCGCGGCTACAAGGCCAAGGTTACGTCAGCGGTGCCGGGTACCTATCAGGTGGACTACCGTCACAGCGAACGTCCGCTGGTGTCGATCATCGTGCCGGCGGGTGACGATCTGGCGGCCTTGCAGCAATGCCTGCAAGCGGTCCTGCTGCGTACGCGCTACACCCGCTATGAGGTCTTGATCGCGGCCAATTCGAGCCAATCGGCGCCAGTCAATGACTGGCTGGGCACTTATCAGCATCCGAAGGTCAGCATCCTGCGTGCCGATCAGCCGATGAACGTCGCTGCCTTGTACAACGCCGCCAGCCAACAGGCGCAAGGCGAGTACCTGGTGCTGTTGGCGGCAGACAGTGAAGTGGTCAATCCGAACTGGATCGAGTCGTTGCTCAACCATGCCCAGCGTCCGGAAGTGGGTGTGGTCGGCCCGAAAGTGATCGGCCGCGATGGCAAGATCACCCAGGCTGGCCTGATTCTCGGCCTGAACGGTGGCGTGGGCTCGGCCTTCGTCGGCGAAAAACACGATGCCAGTGGCTACATGCAACGCCTGGCGCTGGAGCAGAACTTCTCGGCCGTCTCGAGCTTGTGCCTGATGGTGCGCAAGGAGCTGTTCGACGCCGTGGACGGTCTCGACAGCGTGACTTTCGCCGACGGTTTGAACGACGTCGATCTTTGCCTCAAGACCGCTCAGGCCGGTTACCTTACCGTGTGGACGCCGCTGGCCCAGGTCGTCCATTCCGGTGAAGTTCCACAACCTGCCCAGGCCCTCGCGGCGCTGCGTGACAAGTGGCCGGCGGCCTTTGCACAGGACCAGGCCTACAACGCCAACCTGGCCTTGAACGGCAAGGGTTTCTCCCTGGGCGACAGCGCTCCGCTGAACTGGGCGCAACTGCTCGGCTAAGCCCGACGCACAGGTATAAGGACTGAAGGCATGTTCAACGGCAAATCGATTTTCATCTCAGGTGGCACCGGTTCGTTCGGGCGCAATTTCATCCGTCGCCTGCTGGAGCAATACCAGCCCAAGCGTGTGGTGGTGTTCTCCCGGGACGAGCTCAAGCAGTACGAGATGCAGCAGACGTTCAACGCACCCTGCATGCGTTACTTCCTCGGCGATGTGCGTGATGCCGAGCGCCTGCGTCAGGCCATGCGCGGTATCGATTACGTAGTGCATGCCGCGGCCCTCAAGCAGGTACCGGCGGCGGAGTACAACCCCACCGAGTGCATCCGCACCAACGTCAGCGGCGCGGAGAACATCATCGCCGCCGCCATCGACAACGGCGTCAAGCAAGTGGTCGCGCTGTCCACCGACAAGGCGGCGAGCCCGATCAACCTGTATGGCGCGACCAAACTGCTGTCGGACAAGCTGTTCGTGGCCGCCAACAACATTGCCGGCGAGCACGACACCCGTTTTGCCGTGGTTCGCTACGGCAACGTCGCCGGTTCGCGTGGCTCGGTGGTGCCGTTTTTCAGCCAGCTGATCAACCAAGGCGTGAGCGAGTTGCCGATCACCGACGAGCGCATGACGCGGTTCTGGATCACCCTCGATCATGGTGTGCAATTCGTGCTCGACAGCTTCGCACGCATGCACGGCGGCGAAGTGTTCGTGCCGAAGATTCCGTCGATTCGTATTGTCGATCTGGCGCGCGGTATGGCCGCGCATTTGCCGCACAAGCACGTGGGCATTCGCCCCGGCGAGAAGCTTCACGAACTGATGGTGCCGCTGGACGATGCGCGCATGACCCTGGAGTTCGCCGACCACTACACCATCCAGCCGTCGATCCGCTTCACCAGCGTCGACGTGGATTTTGCCGTGGACGGAACAGGTGAGCGCGGAACGCCGGTGGGCGAAGACTTCGAGTACCGCTCCGACACCAACCCGCACTTTCTCTCGGTGGCGCAGATCGCCGACCTGCACGCGCGGTTGCCGGCATGATTCCCTACGGTCGGCAGAGCGTGGATCAAACGGACATCGATGCTGTGGTCGAGGTGTTGCAGTCCGACTGGCTCACGCAAGGTCCGACCATCGAGCGTTTCGAACGGGCGATGGCTGAGCGTTGCCAGGCAGGTTTTGCCGTGGCGGTGTGCAACGCCACGGCCGCGCTGCACATTGCTTGCCTGGCGGCGGACCTCGGGCCGGGCGACTGGCTGTGGACGACACCGAATACCTTCCTCGCCTCGGCCAACTGCGGCCGTTATTGCGGTGCGGGAGTGGATTTCGTCGACATCGACCCGCTGACCTGGAACCTCGACGCCGAGGTGCTGGCAAGCAAACTGGAGCAAGCCGAGCGCGACGGCAAGTTGCCGAAAGTGTTGGTGGCGGTGGCGTTCTCCGGGCAGAGCTGCGACATGCGCAGGATTGCCGAACTGGCCGAGCGTTACGCTTTTACCGTGATCGAGGATGCCTCCCATGCGGTCGGGGCGTCTTACGCCGGGCGCCCGGTGGGATGTGGCGAATTTGCGGCAATGACGGTGTTCAGCTTTCACCCGGTGAAAATCATCACCAGCGCCGAGGGCGGCATGGTCCTGACCAATCGCCCGGAACTGGCCGAGCGCTTGCAGCGCCTGCGCAGCCACGGCATGACCCGCGACCCGCAGCAGATGAGCGAACCCAGCCATGGCCCCTGGTACTACCAGCAGGTGGAGCTGGGCTTCAACTATCGAATCACCGATCTGCAAGCGGCGCTGGGCTTGTCGCAACTGGCCAGGCTCGATGAGTTCGTGGCCCGTCGGCGTGAGCTGGCGGCGCGTTACAGCCGGTTGCTGGCCCATTTGCCGCTGACGTTGCCCGTCGCACAAGTGCAGGCCGAATCGGCATGGCACCTGTATGTGGTGCGTTTGCAAACCGGCCGGATCAATCTGAGCCATCGCCAGGTGTTCGAGGGGTTGCGGGCCGCCGGAGTCGGTGTGAATCTGCACTACATTCCCGTGCATTTGCAGCCGTACTACCGTGACCTGGGGTTTGCCGAGGGTGACTTCCCGCAGGCCGAGCGTTACTACACCGAGGCGATCAGCCTGCCGCTGTTTCCGTTGCTCAGTGACGAGCAGCAGGACACTGTGGTGGGGCACTTGCAGCGGTTGCTTCAATAGCGGTTTTGCCTGGAAAGACGCCTGTGAACAACATCGCAATCATCCCTGCCCGTGGCGGCAGCAAGCGCATTCCGCGCAAGAACCTCAAGCCGTTCGACGGCGTGCCGATGATTGCCCGCTCGATTCGAACGGCCCTCGAATGCGGGTTGTTCGAGGCGGTGGTGGTCAGCACCGATGACGAGGAAATTGCCGAGCTGGCGCGAGCCAGTGGCGCCCAGGTACCGTTCATGCGCCCGGCCGCGCTGGCGGACGACTTTACCGGTACCGCCGCGGTGATGGTTCATGCCCTGCTAGCGTTGCAGCAGCAGGGACAGATGTTTGAAATGGCGTGCTGCATCTATGCAACTGCCCCCTTGTTGCAGGCGCGCTTTATCAGGCAAGGCCTGCAATCACTGGCGCAACACCGGGACAGGTCGTTTGCCTTTTCGGTGTGCGACTTCGGCTTTCCGATACAGCGAGCGCTGACCCTGGACGAGCAGGGCGCCTTGAGCGCGTTGTATCCGCAATTTCGTGAGACTCGCTCCCAGGACCTGCCGGTGGCCTATCAGGATGCCGGGCAGTTCTATTGGGGGCGCAGCGAGGCGTGGTTGCGGGGCGAGGTCTTGTATTCACCACGCAGCCTGCCGGTAATCCTGCCGCGCTATCTGGTGCAGGACATCGACACACCCGAAGACTGGACGCGTGCCGAATACCTGTATGCCGCCTTGAAAGCCGGTGGTGAGCTGCAATGAGGGTGCTGATCCGGGCCGATGCCTCGCCGACCATCGGCAGCGGCCACATCGCCCGTTGTCTGACCCTGGCCAGGGTATTGCGCCGCCAGGGCAGCCACGTGGCCTTTGCCTGTCGAGTGTTGCCCAATCATCGTCTGGATGCACTGCGCGCAGAGGGTTTCGAGACCTTTGCGTTGCCTGGACGCTACCCCGATGAAGACCCCGATCAAGCCATCGAATCGATGTTGCCGTGGCAGGCCGACATTGCCGCGCTGGCGTCCGTGCTGGCAGACCAGCCGGCCTTCGACTGGGTCATCGTCGATCACTACGGTCTCGATCATCACTGGCAGAGCGCCGCCCGGCGCTGGGCGACCCACATTGCTGCGGTCGACGATCTGGCCACGCGCACCTACAGCGTCGACCTGTTGCTCAATCAGAACCTCTCGGGAACGGCGGACGCCTACCGGTCGTTGCTGCCGCAAGGCTGCCGAACATTGTTCGGCCCCCGTCATGCCCTGTTGCGCGATGAGTTCTGTTGCCCGGCCATCGAGATCAAGCCCGTGGCCAGGCGCGTGCTGGTGAATTTCGGCGGCTTCGATGCCGCCATGCAGACCCGTCACGCCATGCTGGCGTTGCAGGATTTTCATGAGCTGGAAGTCGATTTTGTCGCCGGCGCCGAAAACCCGGCGTGGGACCGGATGCAGAGTCTGGTGGAGAGTCGGCCGAACTGGCGATTGCATCGATTTGTCGACAATTTCTATCAGATGATGACTGAGGCGGACCTGTTCATCGGTGCGGGCGGAGGCACGAGCTGGGAGCGGGCGGCCTTGGGCTTGCCAACTATTTGCATTGCCGTGTCGAACAATCAGCAGGCTAATGGCGAGGTGATGGCCGCCTCGGGTTGTCACGTGTTCATGGGCGCGCGCGATCAGGTCAGTGTCGAGCAACTGCGTCAGGCCGTGGGCTTCGTCGCCTGCAACCAGGGGCTGCGCCAGAGCCTGGCGCAGCGTTCGCGGCTACTGGTTGACGGTCGTGGTGTGCAACGGGTAGCGGCTGCATTGGCCGGAGCGGTACTGACCGTACGTCCGGCAACCCTGGAGGATGCGCAGTTGTTGTTCAAGGGGCGAAATGCCGAGGCTGTGCGGCACAGTTCGCTGGATTCGCGTTTGATCGATTGGCCGACGCATCTTGCCTGGTTGACCGCGAGCCTGGGTAACGCCGATCGATTGCTGCTGATCGCCGAGGCCGATGACGGCCCGGTTGGCGTTTTGCGCTATGACTTGCACGGCGTAGACGCCGAAGTGTCGATTTATCTGTTTGAAGACCGGCTCGGCCTGGGCTGGAGTCGTTCGCTGCTGGCCCGTGGCGAAGCCTTTGCGCTGGCGCATTGGCCGCACCTGCAGTCACTCAGCGCACGCGTGCTGCCCACCAATCAAGCGTCGTTGAAGGTTTTTGGCGACGCCGGTTTTACCCAGAATACCTGCGCGTTCACGCGCGTATTGAAGGATCGGATCCATGACCAGTTTCAAGATCGGTAATCGCCTGATCGGTGCCGACGCGCCGCCGTTCATCATTGCCGAAATGAGCGGCAACCATAACCAGTCCCTCGACGTCGCGCTGCAAATTGTCGAAGCGGCTGCCAGGGCCGGGGCCCATGCCTTGAAGCTGCAAACCTACACCGCCCAGACCATGACCCTGGACTTGAGTGAAGGCGAGTTTTTCATCAAGGATCCCAACAGCCTGTGGGCCGGTACGTCGTTGTACGCGCTGTACGAAAAGGCCCACACCCCATGGGAGTGGCACGCACCGATATTCGCCCGGGCCAGAGAGCTGGGCATGTTGGCGTTCTCCACGCCCTTCGATGACAGCGCCGTGGATTTCCTCGAAAGCCTTGATGTACCGGCCTACAAGATCGCCAGTTTCGAAAACACTGACCTGCCGCTGATTCGCCGTGTGGCGGCCACCGGAAAACCGCTGATCATCTCCACCGGCATGGCCAGCATCGCCGAGCTCGACGAAACCGTGCGCGCCGCTCGTGAGGCCGGGTGCAAGGACCTGGTGCTGCTCAAGTGCACCAGTACTTATCCGGCCACGCCAGCCAACAGCAATGTGCGGACCATTCCCCATTTGCGCGAATTGTTCGGCTGTGAGGTAGGGCTTTCCGATCACTCGATGGGTGTGGGCGTTTCTGTCGCGGCAGTGGCACTCGGTGCGACTGTTGTAGAAAAGCATTTCACCCTTGATCGCGCCGCTGGCGGCGTGGACGCCAGTTTTTCACTGGAGCCTGCGGAGCTGGCCAGCCTGGTGGTTGAAACCGAGCGCGCCTGGCAGGCGATGGGGCAGGTGCATTACGGCGTCACCGAGGCCGAGCGCAAGTCACTGGTCTACCGTCGCTCGCTGTATGTCACGCAGGACATGGCGGCCGGTGAGCCCTTCAGCGTCGATAATGTACGCGCCATCCGTCCGGGTCTTGGCCTGCCGCCCAAGCATGCGCAAAACCTCATGGGACGCCGTGCCCGTCAGGCTATCAAGCGCGGAACCGCGCTGGACTGGTCACTGGTCGATTGACCCATAAGCGCGGTGAATCGGCAATTTAGCGTGACCTGCGAGTCATAACGCGCATCTTCACTGTATTGTATTGACCGGGAAGATGGCGCCTGGCCCTTTTTTGGGGGGGCAGTGATAGCCCTTTACGCTTCCCGCCATCGCCCTGTGGCGGCGGAAATCTTTGCTTGTCGGCGCCCCTCGATTGCTTGCGAGTGGTGGTATTGGGCTGTTTATTATTGGGAAGCCGTAATGATTGGCATAAAGAGCATTGCGAGCTACGTTCCTGTAGCCGGCGTGGACAATTACGCACAAGGTGCAAAATTCGAGAAGGATGAAGAATTCATCCTGGGCAAGATCGGTTCGGCCTTCCTGCCGCGCAAAGGCGCTGACCAGGAAACCTCCGATCTGTGCGTTGAAGCGGCCAATGCGCTGTTTGCCAGCAACCCTGGCTTGAAACGTGAATCCATTGATGCGCTGATCGTGGTCACCCAGAACGGTGACGAAGAAGGCTTGCCGCACACTGCGGCCATCGTCCAGGACAAGCTCGGTCTGTCGACCAATGTCGCTGCGTTCGATATTTCCCTGGGCTGCTCCGGCTACGTCTACGGTATTTATGCGCTCAAGGGCTTCATGGAAGCCGCCGGCCTGAAGAACGGGTTGCTGATCACGGCGGATCCGTACTCGAAGATCGTCGACCCGGAAGACCGCAACACCACCATGCTGTTCGGCGATGCGGCCACTGCGACCTGGATGGGCGAAGACGCTCCCTGGCAGTTGGGCAAATCCAAGTTCGGTACCGACGGTTCCGGCGCCCCGCACCTGAAAGTCACCGATGGCGTGTTCTTCATGAACGGTCGCCAGGTGTTCAATTTCGCCTTGCTCAAGGTGCCTGCGCACCTGCACGAGTTGCTCGGCGAGTCGGGATTGAAGTCCGAAGACATTGACGCTTTCTGCATTCACCAAGGCAGTGCGGCCATTGTCGACGCCGTGGCGCGACGCTTCGAAGGCGAGCCGGAGAAGTTCATCAAGGACATGGTCGAGACCGGCAATACCGTGTCGTCCAGCATTCCGTTGCTGCTGGAAAAGCATATCCTCGATTCGAGCTGGAAACGCGTTGCCCTCAGTGGTTTTGGCGTGGGCCTGTCCTGGGGCTCGGCAATCATCTATCGTTCCTGAGTGAAAGTCTTTTCATAAAAAGGCCAATACAAGAAAAGCGTTCAAGGGTTAACCTTGGACGCTTTTTTTGCTTTGAATGGTATACGAGGCGGCATGCGCGAATGGTTTGAAGACAATGCTCACGTCATACAGCGGCGCTGGCCGACGCTGTATGCGCGATTGTTGGCACATGAGGGGACGGTCCAGGTCGAATTGATCAAGGGACGAGACTCGACACTGAGTGTGGACGGCATTCAACTCACGAGCCGCCATGATCGTCTTCACGAGGCGCGGGTCCAGGCCGCCAGCCTGCCGCTGGAAAAACCGCGGCTGCATGTCTACGGAACCGGCCTGGGCGACCTGCCACAAGTGCTGCTGGAGCGCCCCGGGCTGGAAAAGCTGTATGTGCACATCCTCAATGGTTCGTTGTTCAAGCTCGTGCTGCAATTGCTCGATCAGCGGTCGTGGCTGGAAGATCCGCGCGTGGAACTCATGGTGGCGGGCGATCTGCCGGACATTTTTACACCGTTTTTTGCCTTGCCTGCCGAGATGCTGCTGGCCGATGACTTCAACGCGAAGATTCGTGATCGCCTCGTGAGCGAGGTGCATCTGAGTTTCAACAATCGCGATTTCGATCCTCAGTCACCGTTCATTCAGCAGCGCTTGCAGGACAGTCTTGAGGTGTTGCTGGCGGACGATGATGCCGCGCAACTGTTTGGCAGTTGCACGGGCCGCGACGTTTACGTGATCGGCACGGGCCCGACCCTCGAAGGGCATTTCCAGCACCTGGCAGCGATCCGTGCGCAGGCCGAGCGGCCGTTGTTTGTTTGTGTGGATACGGCGTATCGGCCGTTGCGCGAAAACGGCGTCACGCCGGATCTGGTGGTCAGCATCGACCAGCGCATCAGCTTGCGTCATCTGCCTTTCGAGGAATCCGACGGTATCCCGTTGGTGTACATGCCGATGAGCGATCCGCAGGTGTTGAAAGTCTGGAAAGGCAAGCGCTACGGCGCCTACTCGGCCAGCCCGATCTATGCAGACTTGCGCGAGCAGCACCCCAGGGCGCAACTGCATGTCGGCGGCAGCGTGATCCATCCGGCCGTGGACCTGGCGGTAAAAATGGGCGCCGGGCGCATTACCTTGTTCGGTGCTGACTTTGCCTTCCCCAACAACAAGACCCATGCCGGCTGGAACGACGGTGACCTGGGGCCGGCGGTCAGCCAGGCCAGGCACTGGGTGCTGAACGGCGAAGGGGAGCGGGTCAGGACGCAGCTGAATTTCCGCGGTTACCTGTGCGTGCTCGAGCGGTATATCGCCGGTCAGCCACAGGTGAGCTTTTTCAACAGCAGTCGGGCGGGGGCGATGATTGCCGGTACGCAATTCGATCCGGAGTTTGTGCAATGAAGACCCGATTGAAATGCGTCGGTGAGTGCCGTCAATGCGCCGCACTGTTCCGTCTGGGGCGTGATGTCGAGGCGGCGCTGACCATGGTCGATGTCTTCGATGAAGCGCAGACCTCGCTAGTGTCGGCGCCCGAGGATGTGCAACTGGCGTGGGCTTGTCTGCTGAATCAGATGCTGGCCTGCCAGGAGCGCCAGGACTGGTTGGGGCTGGCCGACTTCATGGAATACGAGTTGGTCGAATTGCTCGAATCGGGTGCCGCCTGAGCTTCAGCAACCGCACTGGCACGCGGGTTTGCGTGCCGGACGGTTTTATGGCGTCATTTTTCAATGGTTGAGGGGCGCTAAGCCCTTGTTTTCTCGGGGGTGGCAGGGTGATGGCAAATTTTTTTTAAAAAGCCCTCAAGCAACCTGCCAACCCGACGATAACTATTACGAAGGTTCTCTAGGCCATACCCGGCGGTTGCCAGGGCCGGAAGCCGCAGTACCCAACCAACGAGGAATTCGTCATGGCTTTAACAGTAAACACCAACACCACGTCGTTGAACGTTCAGAAAAACCTGAACCGCGCTTCCGACGCTCTGTCGACTTCGATGCAGCGCCTGTCTTCCGGCCTGAAAATCAACAGCGCCAAAGACGACGCAGCCGGCCTGCAAATTGCTACCCGTATGACTGCTCAGATCCGTGGTGGCAACCAGGCTATCCAGAACGCCAACGACGGTATCTCGGTTGCCCAGACCGCTGAAGGCGCGCTGCAAGCTTCGACCGACATTCTGCAGCGTATGCGTGAACTGGCTGTTAAAGCACGTAACGGCACCAACGGTACTGCCGACGTTACCGCGACCAACGCCGAATTCGCTCAGATGTCTGACGAATTGACCCGTATCTCCGCTTCCACCAACCTGAACGGCAAAAACCTGCTGGACGGTTCGGCTGGTACTGTTCAACTGCAAGTAGGTGCGAACACTGGTTCGGCCAACCGTATCGACCTGGTACTGAGCTCCAAGTTCGACGCCGTTTCCCTGTCCGTAGGCAGCGGTACTGTAGTTCTGACCGGTGCTACCTCGGCTGCACTGTCGGCTAACATCGACAACGCGATCACCGCGATTGATGCTGCAATTGCAACCATCAACAGCACTCGCGCAAACCTCGGTGCTTCGCAGAACCGTCTGACCAGCACCATCTCCAACCTGCAAAACATCGTGGAAAACACCACTGCTGCACAAGGTCGTGTACAAGACACCGACTTCGCCGCAGAAACTGCGAACCTGACCAAGCAGCAAACCCTGCAACAGGCTTCCACCTCTGTTCTGGCTCAGGCTAACCAACTGCCTTCCGCTGTACTGAAGCTGCTTCAGTAATTTCGGAATGAGTTCAAGCGGGGGAGTGTGCTGGTCACGCTCTCTCGCTTTTTACGTTAAGAGGTGATGGGCATGGACATGAGCGTAAAGCTTAACCTGTCTTATCCGGCTGCCAAGCCAGCGAATACTGTCGCGGACCAAGCGCCAGAGACGCCTCAAGCTGCCAGTGTCACGCCGGTGGCGGATAAAAAGAAGCAGGACGTAGATGACAGCAAGTTGAAACAGGCGGTGCAGGAGATCGAGAAGTTCGTGCAGTCGATCAAGCGCAATCTGGAGTTCTCGATTGACGAGCAATCCGGAAAAGTCATCGTCAAGGTAATTGCAAGCGAGACGGGCGAAGTCGTACGGCAGATCCCTTCCGCAGAGGCTCTCAAGCTGGCAGACAGCTTGAATAACGCGAGCCACGTATTGTTCGATGCCAAGGTCTGATAGCTGGCATGAATAGTGTTTGTATGTTCTTTAGGCGCTGGTAAAGGTCAAAAGACTGGCAGCAATGTGAAGGGAGATGCAGCATGGCAAGTCCAATTTTACCGGGTTCCGGCTTGGGTTCTGGCCTGGATATCGGCGCGATCGTTACCGCACTGGTCAATGCCGACAAGTCGCCGAAACAAACGCAGATCGATAGCCAGACCAAGACCAACACGCTGAAGATTTCCGGCGTGGGTTCCCTGAAAAGTGCGCTGACTGCCTTCCAGACATCGCTGACCAACCTCAATAACCCGACCAACCCTGCATTCCAGGGCTATTCGGCGACGTCGAGTGCTGCGACGACGCTGGGTGTGACCTCCGATAACACGGCGGTTTCCGGTACCTACAGTGTGGTCGTGAGCAAGCTGGCAACCGGCTCGAAAGTCGCCAGTGCGGCTTTCGCCGGTGGCGCTTCCAGCGCCATTCCAAGTGGTACGCTGAAAATCACTCAGAGTGGCGTGGATTACAACGTCACGATCCCGGCGAACGCCACCTTGCAGAGCACCCGGGATGCGATCAACTCCGCGCAGGCCAGTAACGGCATTTCCGCCAACATCGTCACCGACAGCAGCGGTGCATCGCGACTGGTGATCAGTTCCACCAAGACCGGTGCAGGTACCGACATGGTGGTCAGCGGTATTGCCGGCCTCGAAATCGATGGCACGCAGCCTATGGGCAGCAACCCGGCGGCCTCGGCCTCGGGCGCGGTCAACGGTCTGGCGCAGAACGCCGAGTTGACCATCGACGGTCTGGCAGTCACCAGCAAGAGCAATACGGTGACGGGCGCAATCAGTGGCCTGACCCTGAACCTGCTGGCCACCAATCCGGGCACGCCGGCTACGGTCACCGTGGCGACCAACACCACCGGTTTGCAGACGTCGATCCAGCAGTTCGTCGACTCCTACAACACCTTGATGAACACCATCAACACCCTGTCCAAGGCGACGGCGGATGCCGATGGCAAGTTGACCGTTTCCGCAGCCTTTACCGGTGACTCGCTGCCACGTTCGCTGATCTCCGATATCCGTGGCGCGCTGACCTCGCCGAGCGCGGGCGGCCAGCTGTCGGTGCTGTCGCAGATCGGTGTGATGACCGATGGCCTGACCGGCAACCTGGTGTTCGACACCACCGCTTTTGGCAAGACCATGGCCACCAGCGGCATGAGCGGTCAGGTGCAGCAGTTGTTCAGCGGCACTGACGGTACCAACGGGGTGCTGGCGCGCATGGGCAATGCGGTCAAGCCCTACATCCAGACCGGCGGCCTGCTCGACCAGCGCAACACCAACCTGACGAGCATCAGCAAGAACATTGCCGATCAGCAGGCAGCCCTGGATCTGCGTGTCACCAACCTGACCGCGACCCTGACGGCCAAATACAACGCCATGGACCTGTTGGTCGGGCAGATGAAGGCGACGGCGAGCAGCATCACCTCGTTCTTCACTTCCTTGAACGCGCAGAAATCCAACAGCTGAGTCATGAGCTGACGACAAAAACCCGGCTACGCATTTCAGCGTGCGCCGGGTTTTTGTCTTTTGATCTAAAGTTTTCAGGCTCACAGACGATACACTGGTCATACGAGTCATTGTGGTAATGAGGTAGAACATGAATCCAATGTTAGCCCTTCGGCAATATCAGAAAGTGGGCGCTCACGCGCAAACGTCCGAAGCGAGTCCGCATCGTCTGGTGCAAATGCTGATGGAAGGCGGCCTGGACCGTATTGCCCAGGCCAAAGGCGCCCTGGAGCGCAAGGACATTGCCACCAAGTGTTCGTCGATCGGCAAGGCCATCGGCATCATCGGCGGCCTGCGTGAAGGTCTTGACCTGGACAACTCCGCCGACATGGTCGGTGAGCTCGACAGCCTGTATTCCTACATGATGCGGCGTCTGGCCGAGGCCAACGTGAAAAGCGACCCAAAGATTCTCGATGAAGTGGCAGGCCTGCTGCGCACGGTCAAAGAGGGCTGGGACGGCATTGCTGATCCAGGTCCGCAGTTTTAAAGGAGATCGCCATGAGTCTTGTACTGCAGCGAATAGAACAAACCCGCGAAGCGCTGATCGATGCCCTGGCCGAGCGCAACTGGGAGGCTATCGGTCAGTTGGACCTCGATTGCCGTTCCTGCATGGAAGATGTCTTGAGCGAGGCTTCGCTGGACGAGGATGTGTTGCGCAGCAATCTTGAGGAGCTGTTGTATGTCTACAAGCAGCTGCTGGAGGTGGCGATGGGGGAGAGGCAGGCGATAGTCGACGAAATGTCTCAGATCCAGCAAGCGCGTAACGCGGCAAAGGTTTACCATCTGTTTGGTTAATTAACCCCAAGTTAATCCAGGCATGTGCGCCATAAATTTGACTGTGCACGGTTTTTTGACTTAACTAGTGGCTGGTTCCAGATTTCAGTCGTCTTCAGGCATAACGTGTCTGCAAGCGTCTAGCTTGCCCCAACATTTTGGGTATTGAGTTGACTAGGGAAGTTGCTATTGCATGTGGCGTGAAACCAAAATTCTGCTGATTGATGACGATAGCGTCCGCCGCCGCGACCTGGCGGTGATTTTAAATTTTCTCGGTGAAGAAAATTTACCCTGCGGCAGCCATGACTGGCAGCAGGCTGTCGGCTCATTGTCGTCAAGTCGTGAAGTGATCTGCGTCCTCATCGGGACGGTCAATGCTCCTGGTGCATTACTGGGCTTGCTAAAGACACTCTCAACCTGGGATGAGTTCCTTCCGGTTTTGCTGATGGGCGATAATTCTTCCATCGACCTTCCGGAAGACCAGCGTCGGCGTGTGCTTTCGACCCTTGAAATGCCTCCCAGCTACAGCAAGTTGCTCGACTCGCTGCACCGTGCCCAGGTCTATCGTGAAATGTACGACCAGGCCCGCGAGCGCGGTCGTCATCGCGAACCCAATCTGTTCCGCAGCCTTGTCGGCACCAGCCGTGCGATCCAGCACGTGCGCCAGATGATGCAGCAAGTCGCCGACACCGATGCCAGCGTGCTGATCCTCGGTGAGTCCGGGACTGGCAAGGAAGTGGTCGCGCGTAACCTTCACTACCACTCCAAGCGCCGTGAAGCGCCCTTCGTGCCGGTCAACTGCGGCGCGATTCCCGCCGAGTTGCTGGAAAGCGAACTGTTTGGCCACGAGAAGGGCGCCTTCACCGGGGCGATCACCAGCCGTGCCGGGCGTTTCGAACTGGCCAACGGCGGCACCCTGTTCCTCGACGAAATCGGCGATATGCCGTTGCCGATGCAGGTCAAGCTGCTGCGCGTGCTGCAGGAACGCACCTTCGAGCGTGTGGGCAGCAACAAGACCCAGAGCGTCGATGTGCGCATCATTGCCGCGACCCACAAGAATCTCGAGAGCATGATCGAGATCGGCACTTTCCGCGAAGATCTGTACTACCGCCTGAACGTGTTCCCGATCGAGATGGCGCCGCTGCGCGAGCGCGTCGAAGACATCCCGCTGCTGATGAACGAACTGATCTCGCGCATGGAGCACGAGAAGCGCGGTTCGATCCGTTTCAACTCCGCCGCAATCATGTCCCTGTGCCGCCACGGTTGGCCGGGCAACGTGCGCGAGCTGGCCAATCTCGTCGAACGCATGGCGATCATGCATCCGTACGGTGTGATAGGCGTCGTCGAGCTGCCGAAGAAATTCCGCTACGTCGATGACGAAGACGAGCAAATGGTCGACAGCCTGCGCAGCGATCTTGAAGAGCGCGTGGCCATCAACGGTCATACGCCGGACTTCTCCGCTGGCGCCTTGCTGCCGCCGGAAGGTCTGGACCTGAAGGATTACCTCGGTGGCCTGGAACAGGGGCTGATTCAGCAGGCACTCGATGATGCCAATGGCATCGTGGCGCGTGCGGCCGAACGCCTGCGCATCCGTCGTACCACGCTGGTGGAAAAGATGCGCAAGTACGGCATGAGTCGTCGTGACGGTGATGAACAGGCGGATGATTGACGCCTGTTTTTCAACTCATTGATTTGTAAGTGATTTTTTTTAGGCACGGGTATTGCTAAGTTCCTCGCAACGTTCCGTTTCACTGACGGTCAGCCAAGCGAGAGAACACGATGCCCCAAGCCGCCCAGATGTCTCCTGCGCCCGACGCCTCGGGACAATCGTCGTCCGTCGAGCAGGCAAGCCGGCTGGGTCTGGAGCAGGCGTTCGCGCTGTTCAATCAGATGTCGAGTCAATTGACCGACTCCTACAGCATGCTCGAGGCCCGGGTCACCGAGCTCAAGGGTGAGCTGGCCGTGGTCAGTGCCCAGCGCATGCAGGAACTGGCGGAAAAGGAACGACTGGCCAACCGTCTGCAAAATCTCCTCGATCTGTTACCCGGTGGCGTCATTGTCATTGACGCCCAGGGCATTGTGCGCGAAGCCAATCCCGCCGCCTGCGAATTGCTGGGCTTGCCGCTTGTAGGCGAGTTGTGGCGGCTGGTCATTGCGCGCTGCTTCGCGCCTCGTGAAGATGACGGTCACGAAGTCTCTCTGAAAGATGGCCGGCGCCTGTCGATTGCCACGCGTTCGCTGGATGCCGAGCCGGGGCAGTTGGTCTTGCTCAACGACCTGACTGAAACCCGTCACCTGCAGGATCAATTGGCGCGCCATGAGCGGCTCTCGTCGCTGGGTCGCATGGTGGCGTCGCTGGCCCATCAGATTCGCACGCCGCTGTCGGCCGCGTTGCTCTATGCCAGTCATTTGACCGAGCAGGCGTTGCCGGTCGATACCCAGCAACGTTTTGCCGGGCGCCTCAAGGAGCGTCTGCACGAACTGGAACACCAGGTCCGCGACATGCTGGTGTTCGCTCGGGGCGAGTTGCCGCTGACCGACCGCGTAACCCCTCATCAATTGATGCAGTCGCTGCAAGCGGCTGCACTGACCCATGTCCAGGATGTGCCGGTCCGTTGGCAGTGCGACAGTCACGCCGGCGAGTTGCTGTGCAATCGTGACACGCTGGTTGGCGCAGTTCTGAATCTCATCGAGAACGCGATCCAGGCCAGTGCCGGCGATCTGCGTCTCAAGGTGCATCTCTATACGCGTGGCGAGCACTTGCGACTGTGTGTGAGTGACAGTGGCAGCGGCATTGACGACGTTGTGCTGGCGCGCCTGGGTGAGCCGTTTTTTACCACCAAGACCACCGGCACCGGCCTTGGCTTGACCGTGGTCAAGGCCGTGGCACGTGCGCATCAGGGTGAGTTGCACCTGCGCTCGCGATTGGGCCGTGGCACCTGCGCGCAGGTGATCCTGCCACTATTTTGCAGTGCGCAAGGGGCGGAGTGACGGCAATGGCGATCAAGGTTCTGCTGGTCGAGGATGACCGGGCGTTGCGCGAAGCACTGGCTGACACGCTGCTGCTGGGCGGTCACGATTACAAGGCGGTTGGCTCTGCGGAGGAGGCGTTGATTGCCGTTGGCGAGGAGTCGTTCAGCCTCGTGGTCAGTGACGTCAACATGCCGGGCATGGACGGGCATCAATTGCTCGGTTTGCTGCGCGCGCGCCAGCCACAATTGCCGGTGCTGCTGATGACTGCGCACGGGGCGGTGGAGCGTGCGGTGGATGCCATGCGCCAAGGCGCGGCGGATTATCTGGTCAAGCCATTCGAGCCCAAGGCATTGCTCGATCTGGTGGCGCGCCATGCATTGGGCGGCCTTGGTGCAGCCGAGAGCGAAGGGCCGGTCGCCTTCGAGCCGGCTAGTGCGCAATTGCTGGAGTTGGCGGCGCGGGTCGCGCGCAGCGATTCGACGGTATTGATTTCCGGCGAATCCGGCACCGGTAAAGAAGTGCTGGCGCGCTACATTCATCAGCACTCCCATCGCGCCAGTCAGCCATTCATTGCCATCAACTGCGCCGCCATTCCGGACAACATGCTTGAAGCCACCTTGTTCGGCCATGAAAAGGGTTCCTTTACCGGCGCCATTGCCGCGCAAGCCGGCAAGTTCGAGCAGGCCGATGGCGGGACTATCCTGCTCGACGAAATTTCCGAAATGCCCCTGGGCTTGCAGGCCAAGTTGCTGCGGGTGTTGCAGGAGCGTGAGGTCGAGCGGGTGGGGGCGCGCAAGCCGATTTCCCTGGATATCCGCGTGGTGGCGACCACCAACCGTGATCTGGCGGGGGAAGTGGCCGCCGGGCGTTTCCGTGAAGACCTTTACTATCGCCTGTCGGTATTCCCGTTGGCCTGGCGTCCCTTGCGCGAGCGCACCGCCGACATCCTGCCGCTGGCCGAGCGCCTGCTGGCCAAACACGTCAATAAAATGAAGCATGCTGCCGCCAGACTGTCGCCCGAGGCGCAGGCGTGCCTGGTCGGTTACCCGTGGCCGGGCAACGTTCGTGAACTGGATAACGCCATCCAGCGCGCCCTGATTCTGCAGCAAGGCGGTTTGATCCAGCCCCAGGACTTCTGCCTGGCAGGTCCGGTGGCATGCGCACCCTTGCCCGCGTTGCCTGTTTCATCGGTGCGGGAACCAGAGGTTGAAGTCGAGTCGGCAGGCGCGCTGGGCGATGATCTGCGGCGCCGCGAGTTCCAGATGATCATCGATACCCTGCGAGCCGAGCGCGGTCGCCGCAAAGAGGCGGCCGAGCGTTTGGGTATCAGCCCGCGCACCCTGCGCTACAAACTGGCGCAGATGCGTGATGCCGGAATGGACGTGGAGGCGTTTTTGTTCGCGACCTGATTCGCGAATGCGCAAAGCCCAGGATGGGCTTTTGTTCAGAGAGGCCATGGAGCTGGCACCCTTGTTGCTAACACCTCATTACCCGCTGAGTGAGTGTCAAAAAATTGCGGGCCGCCAACGAGAGCAGACCATGAGCCAAGGTATTGAATTCAATCGGATGATGTTGGACATGCGCGCCATGCAAATGGATGCCATGGCTGCGCCGAAATCGACGTCCGCAGTCCCTGAAATGGCGGGCAGCAGCTTTTCCGATCTGCTCGGTCAGGCCGTCAATAAAGTGAATGACACCCAGCAGGCCTCGACTCAGTTGGCCAATGCCTTCGAAATCGGTAAAAGCGGCGTCGACCTGACCGATGTGATGATTTCCTCGCAGAAGGCCAGCGTGTCGTTCCAGGCATTGACCCAAGTACGTAACAAGCTGGTTCAAGCCTATCAAGACATCATGCAGATGCCGGTTTAAGGACGAGATTGAGTCATGGCAGAAGCAGTCGCCGATAATGTTCCGGCCAAGGCCACCCCGGTAGACGGCAAACCGCCGCTGTTCGGGCTGTCCTTCCTGGAAAACCTCTCCGAGATGACCATGTTGCGTCAGGTGGGCCTGTTGGTCGGCCTGGCTGCCAGTGTGGCGATTGGTTTTGCCGTGGTGCTGTGGTCCCAGCAGCCGGACTACCGGCCTCTGTACGGCAGCCTTGCCGGTATGGACGCCAAGCAGGTCATGGATACCCTGGCCTCCGCCGATATTCCCTACACCGTCGAACCCAATTCCGGTGCCTTGCTGGTCAAGGCTGACGACCTGCCGCGCGCACGTCTGAAACTGGCTGCCGCTGGTGTCACTCCCAGCGACGGCAACATCGGTTTCGAGATTCTCGACAAGGAGCAGGGCCTGGGCACCAGCCAGTTCATGGAAGCGACCCGTTATCGTCGCGGTCTTGAAGGTGAACTGGCCCGCACCATTTCTGCCCTGAACAACGTCAAGGGTGCCCGAGTGCACCTGGCGATTCCGAAAAGCTCGGTGTTCGTGCGCGATGAGCGCAAGCCGAGCGCGTCGGTACTGGTTGAGCTGTACTCCGGTCGTTCCCTTGAGCCGGGTCAGGTGGTGGCGATCATCAACCTGGTGGCAACCAGCGTTCCGGAACTGAGCAAGTCGCAGATCACTGTCGTCGACCAGAAGGGCAACCTGCTCTCCGATCAGGCGGAAAACTCCGAACTGACCATGGCCGGCAAGCAGTTCGATTACAGCCGCCGCATGGAAAGCATGCTCACCCAGCGTGTGCACAACATCCTGCAACCGGTGTTGGGCAACGATCGTTACAAAGCCGAAGTGTCGGCTGACGTCGACTTCAGCGCCGTAGAGTCGACCTCTGAACAATTCAACCCGGACCAGCCTGCCTTGCGCAGCGAGCAGTCGGTCAACGAGCAACGCACTGCGAGCAACGGCCCGCAAGGTGTGCCGGGGGCTTTGAGCAACCAGCCGCCGTCGCCGGCCTCCGCGCCGCAAACCACCGGTGGTGCCACCGCCTCCGCCGGCATGGTGCAGCCGGGTCAACCGTTGATCGATGCCAACGGCCAGCAGATCATGGACCCGGCCACCGGCCAGCCGATGCTTGCGCCATACCCGGCAGACAAGCGTTCGCAGTCGACCAAGAACTTCGAACTCGACCGTTCCATCAGCCACACCAAGCAGCAGCAGGGCCGATTGAATCGCCTGTCGGTGTCGGTGGTGGTCGATGATCAGGTCAAGATCAACCCGGCCAATGGCGAGACCACTCGCGCGCCGTGGAGCGCCGACGAATTGGCGCGCTTCACCCGTCTGGTGCAGGACGCGGTCGGCTTCGATGCCAGCCGTGGCGACAGCGTCAGCGTGATCAACATGCCGTTCTCCGCCGAGCGCGGCGAAGTGATTGCCGACATTCCGTTCTACTCCCAGCCGTGGTTCTGGGACATCGTCAAGCAAGTGCTGGGTGTCCTGTTCATCCTGGTGCTGGTGTTTGGCGTGCTGCGTCCGGTGCTCAACAACATCACCGGTGGCGGCAAGGGCAAGCACCTGGCCGGTATCGGCAGCGACGTCGAACTCGGCGGCATGGGCGGTCTGGATGGCGAACTGGCCAACGACCGCGTGAGCCTGGGCGGCCCGCAAAGCATCCTGCTGCCAAGCCCGAGCGAAGGCTATGACGCACAGTTGAACGCAATCAAGAGTCTGGTGGCCGAAGATCCGGGTCGCGTGGCCCAGGTCGTGAAAGAGTGGATTAACGCAGATGAGTGATAACCGACCCGCTACCGTCAAACTCAACAAGGTCGACAAGGCCGCGATCCTGTTGCTGTCCCTCGGTTCCACCGACGCCGCTCAGGTCCTGCGCCACATGGGGCCCAAAGAGGTTCAGCGCGTCGGCGTGGCCATGGCGCAGATGGGCAATGTGCACCGCGAGCAGGTCGAGCAGGTGATGAGCGAGTTCGTCGACATCGTCGGCGATCAGACCAGCCTCGGCGTCGGCTCCGATGACTATGTGCGCAAGATGCTCACCCAGGCCCTGGGCGAAGACAAGGCCAACGGCCTGATCGACCGCATCCTGCTCGGTGGCAACACCAGCGGCCTCGACAGCCTGAAGTGGATGGAGCCGCGCGCCGTCGCCGACGTGATCCGTTACGAACACCCGCAGATCCAGGCCATCGTGGTTGCTTACCTCGACCCGGATCAGGCCGGTGAAGTGCTGGGCAACTTCGATCACAAGGTACGACTGGACATCATTCTGCGGGTTTCCTCGCTGAACACCGTACAGCCGGCCGCCCTGAAAGAGCTCAACCAGATCCTCGAGAAGCAGTTCTCCGGCAACTCGAATGCCTCGCGCACCACCCTGGGTGGCATCAAGCGCGCGGCGGACATCATGAACTTCCTCGACAGCTCGATCGAGGGCCAGCTCATGGACTCGATTCGCGAAGTCGACGAAGACCTGTCCGGTCAGATCGAAGACCTCATGTTCGTGTTCAACAACCTGGCCGACGTCGACGACCGCGGCATTCAGGCGCTGTTGCGCGAAGTGTCCTCCGATGTACTGGTGTTGGCCCTCAAGGGTTCGGACGAAGGCGTCAAGGAAAAGATCTTCAAGAACATGTCCAAGCGTGCCGCCGAACTGTTGCGCGACGACCTCGAAGCCAAGGGCCCGGTGCGCGTCAGCGACGTGGAAACCGCGCAGAAGGAAATCCTCACCATCGCCCGCCGTATGGCCGAAGCCGGAGAGATCGTTCTCGGCGGCAAGGGCGGCGAGGAAATGATCTAACACCATGGTCAAGAATGATGATTCGCTCTCTGACCTGATCCGGGCCAGGGATGTCAGCGGCTTCGATACCTGGGCACTGCCCAGCTTCGATCCGCCCAAACCCGAGCCTGAACCGGAGCCGGAACCCGAGCCGCCGGAAATGGAAGAGGTGCCGCTGGAGGAAGTCCAGCCACTGACCCTCGAAGAGCTCGAGAGCATTCGTCAGGAAGCCTATAACGAAGGTTTCGCCGTGGGCGAAAAGGAAGGATTCCACAGCACCACGCTGCGCGTCCGCCAAGAAGCCGAAGTGGTGCTGACCGCCAAGGTTGCGGCACTCGAGCAATTGATGACGCACCTGTTCGAGCCTATCGCCGAGCAGGACACGCAGATCGAAAAATCCCTGGTCGACCTCGTGCAGCACATCACCCGACAGGTGATTCAACGCGAGTTGGCCATTGATTCGACGCAAATCGAACACGTCATGCGCGATGCGCTGAAGCTGTTGCCGCTGGGCGTCGGCAATGTGCGGTTGTACATCAATCCGCAAGATTTCGAACAGGTCAAAGCCCTGCGCGAGCGCCATGAAGAAAGCTGGCGCATTGTCGAAGACGAGTCGTTGCTGCCGGGTGGCTGCCGCGTCGAGACCGAGCACAGCCGCATCGACGCCACCGTCGAAACCCGCGTTGCGCGGGTGATGGACAAGTTGTTCGATCAGTTGCATGAACAGGCGCTGCACCCGGCCGCGCCCGACTTGAGCCTGGAATTGCCGATCGACAGCAAGCCTGCGGTCGAGCCAGAGCCGGACGCCCCTGATGCACCTTGAACGCACCAGTTTCGCCAAGCGCCTGGGCAGCTATGCCGAGGCGACCGAACTGGCTGGCGCGCCTATTCTCGAAGGCCGCCTGCTGCGCATGGTCGGCCTGACCCTCGAAGCCGAAGGCTTGCGTGCCGCCATGGGTAGCCGCTGCATGGTCATCAACGACGACAGCTATCACCCGGTTCAAGTTGAAGCCGAAGTCATGGGCTTCTCCGGCAGCAAGGTGTTCCTGATGCCGGTGGGCAGCGTGGCCGGCATCGCCCCGGGTGCCCGCGTGGTGCCTCTGGCTGACACCGGTCGCCTGCCCATGGGCATGAGCATGCTCGGGCGAGTACTCGATGGTGCCGGCCGTGCCCTCGACGGCAAGGGTGGCATGAAAGCCGAAGACTGGGTGCCGATGGACGGCCCGACCATCAACCCGCTCAAGCGTGAACCGATCAGCGAGCCGCTGGACGTGGGCATCCGTTCCATCAACGGTATGTTGACGGTCGGTCGCGGCCAGCGGTTGGGTCTGTTCGCCGGTACCGGTGTCGGTAAGTCCGTACTGCTGGGCATGATGACCCGCTTTACCGAGGCCGACATCATTGTCGTCGGCCTGATCGGTGAGCGGGGTCGTGAAGTTAAAGAGTTCATCGAGCACATCCTCGGTGAAGAAGGGCTCAAGCGCTCGGTGGTGGTGGCGTCCCCGGCGGACGATGCGCCGCTGATGCGTTTGCGCGCGGCCATGTACTGCACGCGCATTGCCGAATATTTCCGCGACAAGGGCAAGAACGTCCTGTTGCTGATGGATTCGCTGACCCGTTTCGCCCAGGCCCAGCGGGAAATCGCCCTGGCCATCGGTGAGCCACCGGCGACCAAGGGCTATCCGCCGTCGGTGTTCGCCAAGTTGCCGAAACTGGTGGAGCGCGCCGGTAATGCCGAGAAGGGCGGTGGTTCGATCACGGCTTTCTATACCGTGTTGTCTGAAGGTGATGACCAGCAGGACCCGATTGCGGACTCGGCGCGGGGTGTGCTCGACGGGCACATCGTGCTGTCTCGACGCTTGGCGGAAGAAGGTCACTACCCGGCCATCGACATCGAAGCCTCCATCAGCCGGGTGATGCCGGCGGTGGTCTCGCCGGAGCACATGGCCCGTTCGCAATACTTCAAGCAGTTGTGGTCACGCTATCAGCAGAGCCGCGACCTGATCAGCGTCGGCGCCTACGTCGCCGGCGGCGATCGCGAGACCGACCTGGCGATTTCCCTGCAACCGCAATTGGTCAAATACCTGCGTCAGGGCCTCAACGACAGCATCAGCCTGGGCGAAAGCGAAGCGTACCTTGCCTCGATCTTCGCCCCAGCGGCGGGCGGCTAACCGGTCATGGCTCTGAGTCGGGCAGGGCGGCTGGCGCCGGTGGTGGAAATGGCCGAAAAGGCCGAGAAAACCGCAGTCCAGCGTCTGGGGCACTTCCAGGGTCAGGTGCGATTGGCAGAAAGCAAGCTGGCTGACCTCGAAGCCTTCCGTCTCGACTATCAGGAGCAATGGATCGTGCGCGGCAGTGGTGGGGTCTCTGGTCAGTGGTTGCTAGGCTACCAGGGGTTTCTTGCGCAACTGGGCACGGCGATCGACCAGCAACGGCAAAGCCTGGCCTGGCACCAGAATAACCTGAACAAATCCCGGGAAGCCTGGCAGCAGGCCTTTGCCCGTGTCGAGGGGCTGCGCAAACTGGTGCAGCGTTATGCCGATGAGGCGCGGGTGCTGGAAGACAAGCGCGAGCAGAAGCTGCTCGACGAGTTGTCCCAGCGTTTGCCCCGGCAGTCCCCGTATTGACGGGCGCTCTTGCTCCTGCTCTGCTCAACTGCTACACCTTCTGAACGTATTCCAGCGACAAGGAAGCCATGACATGTCAGTCCTTACAGAAGTCTCCGAGGACGGGAAGCTGACGATCTCGATCAAGGGCCGATTCGATTTCGCCAAGCATCAGGCGTTTCGGGAAACCTACGAAAAGCGGAAGCTCTCGGCAGTGGTCGTCGACCTGAAAGAGGCGACCTACCTCGACAGCTCGGCGCTGGGCATGTTGCTCCTGCTGCGTGATCACGCGGGCGGCGAGGACTCCGATATCCGCGTCATCAACAGCAGCACGGACGTGCGCAAGATCCTCGCCATCTCCAATTTCGACAAACTGTTCGACATCACTTGATCGCCGTGCAGCCGATGGATTCGCTGACGATCCTGATTGCCGAGGACAGCGCCGCCGATCGCATGCTGCTGTCGAGCATTTTGCGCCGGCAGGGGCACGCCGTGCTGACGGCGGCCAACGGCGCCGAAGCGGTCGATACCTTCCGTCAGCAGCGCCCGCACCTGGTGCTGATGGACGCGATGATGCCGGTCATGGACGGCTTCGAGGCGGCTCGGCAAATCAAGGCACTGGCTGGGGAAACCCTGGTGCCGATTATCTTTCTCACCTCCTTGTCCGAAAGCGAGGCCCTGGCGCGCTGCCTGGAAGTGGGTGGCGACGACTTTCTGGCAAAACCCTACAACCAGGTGATTCTCGCCGCCAAGATCAAGGCGATGGATCGCTTGCGCCGTTTGCAGGAAACGGTGTTGCAGCAGCGCGACCAGATCGCCCGGCATCACGACTACCTGCTCAACGAGCAGCGCGTGGCCAAGGCGGTGTTCGACAAGGTGGCGCACTCCGGCTGCCTGAATGCCGCGAAGAATATCCGTTACCTGCAATCGCCCTATGCGCTGTTCAACGGTGACTTGCTACTGGCGGCCTATACCCCGGCCGGCGACATGCATGTGCTGCTCGGTGATTTCACCGGCCACGGCTTGCCGGCGGCAGTGGGCGCCATGCCCCTGGCAGAAGTCTTTTACGGCATGACCGCCAAGGGTTACGGGCTGGCGGAAACCCTGCGTGAGATGAACGCCAAGCTCAAGCGCATTCTGCCCGTCGATATGTTCTGTTGTGCCACATTGCTCTGTGTCAGCGTCCAGCGCCGCGCAGTGGAGGTCTGGAACGGGGGGATGCCGGACGGTTACCTGCATCACATCGCCACTGGCGAGCGGACGCTGCTTGCCGCGCGCCATCTGCCGCTTGGCGTGCTGAGCCCTGAAGCTTTCGACGATCGCACCGAAGTGTTCCCCATGGCACTGGGTGACCGGGTTTTCCTGTTGTCCGATGGGGTAATCGATACCTGCGATGCCAATGATCAACTGTTCGGCGTGGAGCGCTTGCATCAGGTGTTTGCAGCCAATCGCGAGCCCGACTTGTTGTTTCAGGAAGTCGAGCAGGCGCTGAAGGTCTTCGGTGGGGAAGCGCGCGATGATGTCAGCATGGTCGAAGTCAGCCTGCCGGAGCCGACACACATCGATGCACCGGTACTGGTCTACTCCGACAGCGGCCAGTCGTGCCCGCTGGATTGGTCGGTGAGCTTTGAATTCCGCGCCGAAACGCTCAAGCGCTTTAATCCGCTGCCCTACCTGTTGCAGTTGTTGATGGAGGTGCATGGCCTGCGTGCGCAGAGCAGTGCGCTATACAGTGTGCTCGCCGAACTCTATTCCAATGCCCTTGAACACGGTGTGCTGGGGCTCGATTCCAGCCTCAAGCGCGATGCCGCAGGTTTTACACGCTACTATCAACAGCGCTGTACGCGCCTGGAGGGGCTGGAGGAGGGTTTCGTGCGGGTTCATCTGCAGGTGGCGCCGACTGCCGAGGGCGGGCGCTTGAGCATTCATGTCGAGGACAGCGGCAAAGGATTCGATGTGGCACAGGTCATGGCAAGGCCCCTTGATGACATCCGTCTGTCGGGTCGTGGCGTGAGTCTGATCCGGCAATTGGGGCGTAATGCAAGCTGGAACGACGATGGCAGGAGTGCCCGCGTGGAGTTTTTCTGGGAGGCTCTGGCATAATCCGCGTGTTCTTGATCAAGGAGTGAACAAGTGGCTGAGATACATTTGAGTCGCGACGTATTGAGTGCGTTGCAAGAAGTCATGGAAGGCGAATATTCAGCGTTGCTGGACACCTTCCTCGCCGATTCAGAATCGCGATTGCAGCAATTGCACAATGCCCAAAGCCCTGCGCAGATCATTGAAGCGGCCCACAGCTTCAAAGGCAGCAGCAGCAATCTGGGTGCTTTGCGCCTGGCTGAATTGTGTTGCCTGCTCGAACGGCAGGCCAAAGATAACCCGCTTGGCGATGTACAGCCTTTGATTGCCGACATTGCCGGCGAGTTTGCCCTTGTCCGCCCACTTTACGAAGCAGAGCGCCAGCGATCCGTGACGGAAAGCTGAGCAATCCGTGCTTTTGTGCAGGTCGAGTGAAACTGGCTCGACCTTTGCAGCTAATTTTTCCAACTGTACCTACGAGCCCCGTGCAGCGGAGACTGTTTCATGCCCGTTAACCCCAATTCCATTCTTCAGGCCGCCACGCAGGCCAAGACTCAGGCTGCCCCCGCCAATACCCCGGCGCCGGCCTCTGAGGCCGGGGACAAAGGCGCCAGCTTCGCTCGGGTGTTCGCCAGTCATGCCCAGCACAAGGTGGCGCTGGCCAGTGACGGGCCGCTGAAGCCGACGCGTGACAAGACCCCCGATGTGCCTGCAAAAAAGGATGCCGGCGACGACAAATCTGCCGCACCTGCGCCGGCGGTTGCCGATAGCGGCAATTCCTTGCCCGCCGATAAACCGGCAAAGGCTGACGACAAAACGGCCGATGACGATTCTTCCGATGCTGACCAGGCGCCGGTTACCGACGCGACATTGCCTGATCCGACGCTCGATCCGGTTGTGCAGCAAGTCGTCCAGCCTGTAGCGCCTGCGCCGCAGCCAGTGGCTCCGGTCGTGCAGGCAACCACTGAGCCGGCGGTCGCCGTCACGGCCGCAGTCGCCGCAACGCCAGCACCGGCTCCATCGCCGGCGCCGGCGGCGACCGACGATTTCGACCCTGAAGCCGACCCGCTCGACGCCATGCCGGCGCTGCGTCTGGCGATGGAGCAGAGCGGTCACGTCTCGGCCTCCAGCCAGACACCGGCCAAATCCGCACCGACTCCGGCACAGGCTCAGGCTGACGGCGAACTGACGTCCGCGCAGACATTCGCCGCCGGCATGGCCAGCATGCTGGATGTCCAGGCTGACAAGGACAGCACCAGCCAAGGTGGTGACAAGGCGTTTACCGGTTTGATCGATGACGGTCTCAAGGATCTCAAGTCAGCGAGCAGCGACACCCGTGTCGATGATTTCGCCAACCGCCTGGCGGCGCTGACCCAGGCTGCCACGCCGAAAACCGCCAATGCCCTGCCGGTGAACCAGCCGATCGCCATGCATCAGAGCGGCTGGACTGAAGAGGTGGTGAACCGGGTCATGTACCTGTCCAGCGCCAATCTCAAGGCGGCGGACATCCAGTTGCAGCCGGCCGAGCTCGGACGCCTGGATATCCGCGTCAACATGATTCCCGATCAGCAGACCCAGGTCACCTTCATGAGCGCCCACCCGGGCGTGCGCGAAGCGCTGGACGGCCAGATGCACCGTTTGCGCGAGATGTTCGTGCAACAGGGGATGGGGCAGGTGGACGTCAACGTGTCCGACCAGTCGCGTAACTCCCAGCAAGGCCAGCAACAGGCGCAGCAGAGCCAGAGCGGGCGTACGAACGCTTCCGGTGGTCGTCTCGATGCCGCTGACGACGACATCGCGCCGGGCATCGCTGAAGTCGCCGCTGCGACCACCAGCGTGATCGGCTCCAGCGCCGTCGACTACTACGCCTGATCCCTGCGGGAGCGGGTCAGCCCGCTCCCGCAGTGGTTTCGTGGTGTTGTTCAGATAATCACCACGCCCACCCATCCTCTCCCGTTACTTCTGGCATAACACTTGCTCTTGCCTTGCCGTGCGACTGTGAAAACCCGATTAGTGACGGATTATTGGCATGGCGAAGAGCGACGCAGCAGTAAAAGACCCCGCAACCAAAGGCAAACTCAAGCTGATCATCGTGATAGTGCTCGCCCTGTTGCTAGCGATCGGTGTGTCCGTGGGCGCGACCTGGTACTTCATGCACAGCGCTCAGAGCAAGCCTGCAGTCGCTGCGGCAGACGCGGCCCCGGTCGGCAAGCAGCCGGCGATTTTCGAATCGATGGCGCCGGCCTTCGTGACCAATTTCAACCAGAACGGTCGCCAGCGTTACATGCAGGTGAGCATCACCATGCTCGCCCGCAACCAGGCCGACCTGGATGCCCTCAAGGTGCACATGCCGGTGATCCGCAACAACCTGGTCATGCTGTTCTCCGGTCAGGATTTCGCGACGCTGGCCTCGCCGGTCGGCCAGGAAATGCTGCGCCAGAAAGCCACGGCCAGCGTCCAGGAAGTGGCACAGAAGGAGCTCGGCAAAGTAGTGGTCGAGCAGTTGCTTTTCACCAATTTCGTACTGCAGTAGGAACACGACATGGCCGTGCAGGACCTGCTGTCCCAGGATGAGATCGATGCGCTGTTGCATGGCGTCGACGACGGTCTGGTACAGACCGAAAACGCTGCCGAACCCGGCACCGTCAAAAGCTACGACCTGACCAGCCAGGATCGCATCGTCCGTGGACGCATGCCGACCCTGGAAATGATCAACGAGCGCTTCGCCCGCTACACCCGCATCAGCATGTTCAACATGCTGCGCCGCTCGGCGGACGTTGCGGTCGGTGGCGTACAGGTGATGAAATTCGGCGAATACGTGCACTCGCTGTACGTGCCGACCAGCCTCAACCTGGTCAAGATCAAGCCCCTGCGCGGCACCGCGCTGTTCATCCTCGACGCCAAGCTGGTGTTCAAGCTGGTGGACAACTTCTTCGGCGGCGACGGTCGTCACGCCAAGATCGAAGGGCGTGAATTCACCCCGACGGAACTGCGTGTGGTGCGCATGGTGCTGGAACAGGCCTTCGTCGACCTGAAGGAAGCCTGGCAGGCGATCATGGAAGTCAACTTCGAGTACATCAACTCGGAAGTGAACCCGGCCATGGCCAACATCGTCGGGCCGAGCGAAGCCATTGTGGTCTCGACCTTCCACATCGAGCTCGATGGCGGTGGCGGTGACCTGCACGTGACCATGCCGTACTCGATGATCGAGCCGGTGCGCGAAATGCTCGACGCCGGTTTCCAGTCCGACCTCGACGATCAGGACGAGCGCTGGGTCAACGCCCTGCGCCAGGACGTGCTGGACGTGGACGTGCCGATCGGCGCCACGGTGGCCCGTCGTCAGTTGCGCCTGCGGGACATCCTGCACATGCAGCCGGGTGACGTGATCCCGGTGGAAATGCCGGAAGAGATGATCATGCGCGCCAATGGCGTGCCGGCGTTCAAGGTCAAGATGGGCTCGCACAAAGGCAACCTGGCGTTGCAGGTGATCGAGCCGATCGAGCGCCGTTGAGCGGCGCTCGCACCCCTTTGCTTCTAACCGAATTCTGAATTTTTGCTCGCCGAGGACCCATCATGGCTGACGATATGAACATGCAAGACGACCAGGCACTGGCTGATGAATGGGCTGCGGCCCTGGAAGAAACCGGCGATGCCGGGCAAGCCGACATCGATGCCTTGCTGGCCGCCGACGTCGGTAATTCGTCTTCCAACCGCGTGCCGATGGAAGAATTCGGCAGCGTGCCGAAGAACAACGACCCGGTGAGCCTGGAAGGCCCGAACCTGGACGTGATCCTCGATATTCCGGTGTCGATTTCCATGGAAGTCGGCAGCACCGACATCAACATCCGCAACCTGCTGCAACTCAACCAGGGTTCGGTGATCGAGCTCGATCGCCTGGCGGGTGAGCCGCTGGACGTACTGGTCAATGGCACCCTCATCGCCCACGGCGAAGTGGTGGTGGTCAACGAGAAGTTCGGCATCCGCCTGACCGACGTGATCAGCCCAAGCGAACGCATCAAGAAGTTGCGCTGAGTGAAAAAGCTTCCGTGGGCCGTGCTGGGAATGGCGTTGGCGCTGCCATTCAGCGTATTGGCGGCGACCGAGCCGGCTGCGCCCGCTGCCACCGCCAGCACTGCTGCACCTGCCGTCGCACCTGCGGTGAACAGCGGTGTCGCCGGGCAACTGACGCAGCTGGTGTTCGGCTTGCTGCTGGTCATCGGGCTGATCTTCCTCCTTGCCTGGTTGCTGCGCCGGGTTCAGCAGGCCGGACCGGCGGGCAAGGGCCAGGTGATCGATATCATCGGTTCCCGCGCGCTGGGACCTCGCGATCGCCTGATGCTGGTGCAGGTCGGCAATGAGCAGATTCTGCTCGGCCTGAGCCCCGGCAGCATCACTGCGTTGCACGTGCTCAAGGAACCGGTGCAAGTGCCCACTACCGACAAGGCGACGCCAGAATTTGCCCAGCGCCTGCTGGAAATGCTGGGCAAAGATCAGAAGGATAGGAAGTAATGGGTGCGATCCGCATCGTCTTGACCCTGGCCTTGATGCTGGCCGCGCCGTTGGCATTTGCCGCCGACCCGTTGTCGATCCCGGCGATCACCCTCGGTACCAACGCCCAGGGTGCTCAAGAATATTCGGTCAGCCTGCAAATCCTGCTGATCATGACCGCGCTGAGTTTCATCCCGGCGTTCGTCATCCTGATGACCAGTTTCACCCGGATCATCATTGTGTTCTCGATCCTGCGTCAGGCCCTCGGTCTGCAGCAGACGCCGTCGAACCAGATCCTCACCGGCATGGCCATGTTCCTGACCCTGTTCATCATGGCGCCAGTATTCGACCGGGTGAATCAGGATGCCTTGCAACCCTATCTGGCGGAGAAACTGACCGCCCAGGAAGCGGTGGTCAAGGCGCAGGTACCGATCAAGGACTTCATGCTCGCCCAGACCCGCACCAGCGATCTGGAGCTGTTCATGCGCCTGTCCAAGCGCACCGACATCGCGACCCCGGATCAGGCGCCGCTGACCATCATCGTACCGGCCTTCGTCACGTCCGAGCTGAAGACCGCGTTCCAGATCGGCTTCATGATCTTCATCCCGTTCCTGATCATTGACCTGGTGGTCGCCAGTGTCCTGATGGCCATGGGTATGATGATGCTCTCGCCGCTGATCATTTCCCTGCCGTTCAAGATCATGCTGTTCGTGCTGGTCGATGGCTGGGCGCTGATCATCGGTACGCTGGCCAGCAGTTTCGGAGGTGTTTCGCCATGACGCCGGAAGTTGCCGTCGATATCTTTCGCGAAGCCCTGTGGCTGACCACCATGATGGTGGCGATCCTGGTGATTCCCAGCCTGCTCGTGGGCCTTTTGGTCGCGATGTTCCAGGCCGCCACCCAGATCAACGAACAGACCCTGAGCTTTCTCCCGCGTCTGTTGGTGATGCTGGTGACCCTGATCGTTGCCGGCCCGTGGATGGTGCAGACCTTCATGGAATACATCACCCAGCTGTACCACAACATCCCGATGGTCATCGGCTAAGCCATGTCCTCGCTGCTGCAGTTGACCGATACCCAGATCAGCACCTGGGTCGCGTCGTTCATGCTCCCGCTGTTTCGCGTCGGCTCGATGCTGATGGTCATGCCGATATTCGGCACCACCCTGGTTCCCCGTCGTGTACGCCTGTATTTCGCCGTCGCGATCACGGTGGTCATCGCCCCGGGCCTGCCACCCATGCCGCCGGTGCATGCGCTGGACCTCAGTGGCCTGTTGCTGATTGCCGAGCAGATTTTAGTCGGCGCGGTGCTGGGGTTTTCCTTGCAGCTGTTTTTTCAGGCCTTCGTGGTCGCCGGGCAAATCGTCGCGATTCAGATGGGTATGGGCTTTGCCTCCATGATCGACCCGGCCAACGGCGTGTCGACGGCGGTGATCGGGCAGTTCTTCACCATGCTGGTGACTCTGATGTTCCTCGGCATGAACGGCCACCTGGTGGTGTTCGAGGTGCTCACCGAGAGCTTCACCACGTTGCCGGTCGGCGGTGGCCTGATGGTCAATCATTACTGGGAGCTGGCCGGCAAGCTCGGCTGGGTGCTCGGTTCGGCGATGTTGCTGGTGCTACCGG
This sequence comes from Pseudomonas vancouverensis, assembly GCF_004348895.1. Lineage (GTDB taxonomy): Bacteria > Pseudomonadota > Gammaproteobacteria > Pseudomonadales > Pseudomonadaceae > Aquipseudomonas > Aquipseudomonas vancouverensis. The sequence goes on along the minus strand of NZ_RRZK01000036.1, from coordinate 154,730 downwards.
CGATCACCGCGCTGCTGGTGGTCAACATCGCCTTTGGCGTAATGACCCGGGCGGCGCCGCAACTGAACATTTTTTCCATCGGTTTTCCGCTGACCCTGGTGCTCGGGTTGTTCATCGTCTGGGTCGGTCTGGCGGACATTCTCAACCAGTATCAACCGCTGGCCTCCGAGGCCTTGCAGTTGCTGCGCGAACTGGCACGGGCGAGTTGAGCCATGGCTGAGAGCGAAAGCGGTCAGGACAAGACAGAAGACCCCACGGAGAAGCGCAAACAGGACTCCCGTGAAAAGGGTGAGGTGGCGCGCTCCAAGGAACTCAACACCCTGGCCATCATGCTGGTCGGCGCCAGCGCCCTGCTGATTTTCGGCGGCGCCATGGCCCAGGACATGCTGGAGCTGATGCGCATCAACTTCACGCTGCCGCGGGAAGTGATCATGGACACGAACTCCATGGCCACCTACCTGCTGCACTCCGGTCAGATCGCGCTCTGGTCGATCCAGCCGGTGATGATCGCGTTGGTTCTGGCCGCCATCATCGGCCCGATTTCCCTCGGCGGCTGGCTGTTCGCGGCGAGCTCCATGGCGCCCAAATTCAGCCGGCTGAACCCGGGGCCGGGCATCAAGCGCATGTTTTCCGCCAAGTCGGCGATTGAGCTGGTCAAGGCCCTGGCCAAGTTCCTCATCACCCTGTTCGTGGCGTTGGCGGTGCTGTCATCCGACATCGACGACCTGTTGCGCATCGCCCACGAACCGCTGGAAATGGCCATTATTCACAGTCTCCAGGTGGTCGGCTGGAGCACCCTGTGGATGGCCTGCGGGCTGATCATCATCGCCGCGGTGGACGTGCCGGTACAGCTCTGGGAAAGCCACAAGAAGCTGCTGATGACCAAGCAGGAAGTGCGTGACGAACACAAGGACGCGGAAGGCCGGCCGGAAGTCAAACAGCGCATCCGCCAGTTGCAGCGCGAGATGTCCCAGCGGCGGATGATGGCAGCGATCCCCGAGGCCGACGTGGTCATCACCAACCCGACTCACTACGCCGTGGCCCTCAAGTACGACCCGGACAAGGGCGGGGCGCCGATGCTGATCGCCAAGGGCAGCGACTTCCTGGCGTTGAAAATCCGTGAAATCGCCGCGGCCAACGAAATCCTTCTGCTGGAATCGCCGGCGCTGGCGCGGTCGATCTACTACTCCACGGAGCTGGAGCAGGAGATACCGGGCGGGCTCTACCTCGCGGTTGCGCAGGTATTGGCCTATGTCTATCAGATTCGCCAGTACAAGGCAGGCAAGGGCAAGCGGCCGGAGCCGTTGAAGGATGATTTGCCGATTCCGCCGGATTTGAGACGCGATTCCTGAGCAATCTGCAATCGGGTATCCAATAGCAATCTGTTAGTGAAAGGGGGTTAAGTAATACGAGGTGCGTGTTTTCGAATGTACTTTGCTCTTTCGATTATTGCCTCGCCTGCGAGTATTTCCATGTCGAGGGCGTATGGGGTCGGTCTGTATTTGTTAGCTTCATGGTGAAAGAAGCTAATCGTGTCGTCGTAGAAGTCAGTGCGCAGGAATTTTTGACCGGCTTTGTCGGTGCCGGTAATTGCCTTTGCGGGATTGGGAATGCCTGAATGGCTGAATGGGATTCCTGCGTCTTCGTGATGTAAGTATCTTTTACTGGCTAGAGCGTGGGTGTCGGAAAGTCCAAATTTCTTGATGCGCCCAGAAAGTTGTCCTGCACGCTCCAGCAGGTCCCTTTCGCTCATCAGGGTTTCGGTGTCGGCCCATATTTGAGCAGGGAGTTCATTCATTGCTTTGTATTTGGCCTTCGGTGGCAGTCTTTTTATTGTTTTTTGTACTTGTTTTGTGAGGGCCTTTCTCAAGTAACTCTCAGTCATCGATTTGAATGCTGTTGCAATAGGGTTGTGACCGTTGGGGTCTGTCTGATTGACAGGATCTCCGAGGCAGTACGCATACGGATTCAATCCCCCCTTTTCGAAAGGGCTCAGACTGTCTGGGGTATTAAACCTCATTAACACTGGGTTAAACGCCCGATACCCATTCCCCAATAAATAATGCCCTGTTGCCGGATCCGGCCGCTCACCGTTAAAGCCAAGCAGGCTAAGCAGTCCGTTTTCAATCGGTCGATGGCCATAGGGTGAATAGGCGATAGATCGTCCTTGATCGCTGGATTCGTGTATCTGCAACACCGAGCGTTGTTGATCGGTGGCGAGCAGTGTGGCATCGCGGGCATTTCCGTCGTCGAGCTTTTGAGCCAACAGTTGGTCACCGTGCTGGATGATGGAATAGCGTAGGGCGCCTTGTATCTCGGTCGCCAGGCGGCTTTTGCAGTAGAAACGCTGATGTTCTGGGGTGTTTGGCGGTGCATTGGCAATCAGGCGGTCGAGAGGATCGTAGTAATAGCTGCACAGCAGGGTTTCGCGTGAAGCTGGCATGGGGGATTTCTCCGCGCGGCGAAAGGCTGGCTTGAGTATCGGCGGCATCGCATGAATTGAGTACTAGCAGATCTGCTAGGTCGGTGCAGCGCTTGCAGATTGATGTGTTGTCAGTTCTGGCCCCATCGCGAGCAAGCTCGCTCCCACATTTGTTCTGTGTCGTACGCAGGAATAGGGTCAGACCTGTTTCTTTGTGGGAGCGAGCTTGCTCGCGATGAGGTCAGTCCAGGCAACACAAAATCCCCAGACAACTCCCTCTATTTCAACCCTCCGCAAAAGTTGGAATCTGTCCCCTTTGTTCGTCCCCATTGTTCCCGAGGTATAACCTGAACGGGGCATCCACGTGATACCGTAAAACTTTTATCGGTCGTTGGTTCGTGGATGCTCGGTTTTTCGAAAGCCGATTCAGGCTTTATCAGGCTTTAAATGTGGAAGAATCAACTATACAGGCCGTACACGATGGGGCCGGCACGTCCCTCACCATTTTGTGCGTTCCCACCAACGATAAGGCGAGCAGCAGATTGAGCCGTCACTGCATACGCCACCCCTCCTGCCGAGCCGACTGAAACCAGGCCACCGCTGAAACTTGAGTCGGGAGTTCCATCGAACGAAAACCTTGCAATAAGTGTGGCTTCTGCAGAGTTAAATCCGGCTGCGACAATTTTTTCATCAGGTTGTTGAATCAACGACATCCAACGTGTTGGATATCCCGTGTCGGTTAATGCAGGGAATCCGCCATTCCACTGTTCATCGGGGTGGCCATCTGCGGTAAACCTCATCACCATGCCTACGGCTTCATTGATGGCACCGGCACAAGCCAGTTTTTGATCGGTCTGCGCAATGAGTTGACTCATGCGTATGGGGCCATCCGCAACAGCAAAGAATGCAAAGCCGTTGATGCCAAACTGGGTATCGAGATTCCCTTGTAAGTCATAACGCGCAAGAGCGAGCCGATTAGATTCGTTGCCACCGATAACGATTTTTTCGCCCTGAATCACGACGCTACGCAGCCCGATGCGGTTATCTGGGCTTTCGACTTTGACATAACCCTCATGACCAAAGCTGGTATCGAGCTCACCATTACTTTGTAGACGAATAAGCAATGATACGCGGCCCGAAACGGCAAACATATCGGTGAGCACGATGAGGATCTTTCCGTCGGCTTGCAGGCAACCGTCGGTTTCGGTCGCGCCACCAACATCGTGTGGCAAAGGAATAATGACCCTGCCAAATACCAAGTCCGGGCTTCCATTGGCATTAAAGCGAGTCAGCGCTGCTGAGGATATGCCGGTTGCTGACATACTGATGCCAATAATAAGGGTCTTGTCATCCTTTTGCAGAAGCAGGCGCGACGGGAGTGCATCTTCATTGTCGACGAATTGCCATTTGCCAGTATTGCCCTCCTGGCCAAATCTCAGGTCGGGCGCACCATTTGGATGGGTGCGGTAAAGCGTGAAGCCTTTTTCTTGCTCGGTTGCGTAGGTCAATGCGCCTTCATCGGACAATGCTATGACCTTGACCAATCCATATTGCAAATTAGGTCTGATCTGTCCGGCATCACCGAAACTTTGGTCGAGTTGGCCTGCATTGCGGGGGGCTAAGTTAGCTGTTTGAGTTTTCATGCTGGTTCATCTCCATAGGCTCGGCAAACAATTGATTATCTTGCTGGGGTGAACGCTCGCTTTGGGCGGTAGGCGGCATGGTTGGCTGGCCGATTTGGCATAGGATGCAGGCTGTGGATCACCCAAATGCAGGTGTAGTGTCACGCCGTACGCGCAGGAGGGGAACTAGCAGAACTGATAGGTATGGTGCAGCTCTGTACATTGATGTGGTGTCAGTTCTGTCCCCATCGCGAGCAGGCTCGCACCCACATTTGTTCTGTATTGCGCGCCGGAATTGAGTCAAGTCTGATCCTTTGTGGGAGCGAGCTTGCTCGCGATGAGGCCCGCCCAGGCAATACAAACCTTGCTGTAATGCCCTCTATTTCAACCCTCCGCAAAAGTTGGAAAGCTTCTTGCAGTAGCCCCGTTGCGCCGGCTTCAGGCGTCAAAAGTTTGCTTTAAAGGCACGGGGATTACCGGTGGATCGCTCTCAGTTACTCAACAGCACGCGCACGCACATGGCCGACCTCAGTCGAGGCAATCTGGGCGTGCCGTTGTTGCTGCTGGTCATGCTGGCGATGATGATGTTGCCGGTGCCGCCGTTCCTGCTCGACGTGTTTTTCACCTTCAACATCGCCTTGTCGATTGTCGTCCTGCTGGTCTGCGTGTATGCCCTGCGGCCGCTGGATTTCGCGGTTTTTCCGACCATTTTGCTGGTGGCGACGCTGCTGCGCCTGGCGCTGAACGTGGCCTCCACGCGGGTGGTGATGCTCCATGGCCAGGACGGTCATGCCGCAGCGGGCAAGGTGATCCAGGCCTTCGGTGAGGTGGTGATCGGCGGCAACTACGTCGTTGGTATCGTGGTGTTCGCGATCTTGATGATCATCAACTTCGTCGTGGTGACCAAGGGTGCCGGGCGGATTTCCGAGGTCAGCGCGCGCTTTACGCTCGATGCGATGCCCGGCAAGCAGATGGCGATCGACGCCGACCTCAACGCCGGCCTGATCGATCAGAACCAGGCCAAGCTGCGCCGCATGGAAGTTGCCCAGGAGGCCGAGTTCTACGGCTCCATGGACGGTGCCAGCAAGTTCGTGCGCGGTGACGCCATCGCCGGCTTGCTTATTTTGTTCATCAACCTGATCGGCGGCATGGCGGTTGGTATCTTCCAGCACGGCATGAGTTTCGGTGATGCCGGTCGTGTTTACGCGTTGCTGACCATCGGTGACGGTTTGGTGGCGCAATTGCCATCACTGTTGTTATCTACAGCAGCAGCGATCATGGTGACCCGTGCTTCCGGTTCGGAAGACATGGGCAAACAGATCAATCGGCAGATGTTCGCTTCGCCAAAAGCCTTGGCGGTCGCTGCGGGCCTGATGGCGATCATGGGCCTGGTGCCCGGCATGCCGCACTTCTCCTTCCTGAGCATGGCAGCCCTCGCCGCAGGTGGCGCCTACCTGTTCTGGAAGAAGCAGAACATCGCCAAGGTCGAGGCCCTGCAGGAGGTCAAGCGTCAGCAAGAGCTGCTGCCGTCGCCGGCGCGGGCCCAGGAAACCAAGGAGCTTGGCTGGGATGACGTGACCCCGATCGACATGATTGGCCTGGAAGTAGGTTATCGCCTGATTCCGCTCGTGGACCGCAACCAGGGTGGTCAGTTGCTGGCGCGGATCAAGGGCGTGCGCAAGAAGCTCTCCCAGGACCTCGGCTTCCTTATGCCTACCGTGCATATCCGTGACAACCTCGACCTGGCGCCGAGCGCCTATCGCCTGACCCTGATGGGGGTGATCCTGGCCGAGGCGGAGATTTACCCGGATCGCGAGCTGGCGATCAACCCTGGGCAGGTCTACGGCACGCTCAACGGCATTACCGCCAAAGATCCGGCTTTCGGCCTGGAGGCGGTCTGGATCGAAATCAGCCAGCGTGCCCAGGCGCAATCCCTCGGTTACACGGTGGTCGATGCCAGTACGGTAGTGGCGACCCACTTGAACCAGATTCTGTACAAACATTCCAGCGAGCTGATCGGCCACGAGGAAGTGCAGCAACTCATGCAATTGCTGGCGAAAAGCTCGCCAAAACTCGCCGAAGAGTTGGTGCCGGGCGTGGTATCGCTGTCGCAATTGCTCAAGGTGCTGCAAGCGCTACTGGCCGAACAGGTGCCGGTGCGCGATATCCGCAGCATTGCCGAGGCCATCGCCAACAATGCCGCGAAGAGTCAAGATACTGCCGCTTTGGTGGCTGCGGTGCGCGTCGGCGTGTCCCGCGCCATCGTGCAAAGCATTGTGGGGACTGACTCGGAGCTGCCAGTGATCACGCTGGAGCCAAGGTTGGAACAAATATTGCTCAATAGTCTGCAGAAGGCAGGACAAGGCTCGGAAGAGGGCGTTCTGCTGGAGCCAAGCATGGCTGAGAAGCTGCAACGCTCGCTGATCGATGCGGCGCAGCGCCAGGAGATGCAAGGTCAACCGGTGATTCTGCTGGTGGCCGGTCCGGTTCGCGCGATGCTCTCGCGATTTGGCCGGCTCGCAGTCCCGGGTTTGCATGTGTTGGCTTACCAGGAAATCCCTGACAACAAGCAAGTGACCATCGTTGCGACAGTAGGGCCCAACGGCTGAGGTAGTGGTTTATGCAAGTTAAGCGTTTTTTCGCCGCCGATATGCGTCAGGCCATGAAGCTGGTTCGTGATGAGCTGGGCGCTGATGCCGCCATCATTGGCAACCGCCGCATCGCCGGTGGTGTCGAGCTGACGGCGGCGCTGGATTACAAATTGTCGGCGCTGGCGCCTCGGGTTCCGAACATGGAACTCGAAGACGAGCTGCGCAAGACCCAGTCGCGGATCGTCACCGCTCAGGCGGAACTGAGCCTGCGCAGCGAAGGCGAGAGCGACAACAGCACCAATCGCCAGTTGTTCGCCGGTCTGCCATTGACCGCGGCCGAACCGCTGATCGAACCGACCTACGCCGAGCCGCGTCGTCCCGCTCCCGCGCCAGCCCCGATTGCCGGTGTTGACCCGCGTGCGCTTGACTCGATGCGTTCCGAGCTCAACAGCCTGCGCGAGTTGATGGAAGTCCAGCTCGGCTCGCTGGCCTGGAATCAATTGCAGGGCAGCCAGCCGGATCAAGCCAACCTTTGGCGTCGTCTGCAGCGCATCGGTTTGTCCGGTCCGTTGTCCCGCGATCTGCTGGCCATGATCACCGACATCGAAGAGCCCCGTCAGGCCTGGCGCATGCTGTTGGCGCACCTGGCGCGGATGATCGTCACGCCGGAAATCGAACCTCTGGAAGAGGGCGGTGTCATTGCCATGGTCGGTCCGGCCGGCATGGGCAAGACCACCACCCTGGCCAAGCTGGCGGCCCGTTATGTGCTCAAGTACGGCGCGCAGAACATCGCGCTGGTGAGCATGGACAGCTTCCGTATTGGTGCCCAGGAGCAACTCAAGACCTTGGGGCGTATCCTCAATGTGTCGGTGACCCATGTCGATCCGGGTCAGTCGCTGGTGCAGGCGCTGGAGCCTCTGCTGCGCAAGCGCGTGGTGCTGATTGATACCGCAGGCCTGCAGGCCAGCGATCCAGCGTTGCGCATGCAGCTCGAAAGCCTGGCCGGTCGTGGCATCCGTTCGAAGAATTATCTGGTCCTGGCCACCACCAGCCAGAAACAGGTTTTGACCGCCGCTTATCACAGTTACAAGCGTTGCGGGCTTGCTGGCTGCATCCTGACTAAACTGGATGAAACGGCCAGTCTGGGTGAGGTGTTGAGCCTTGCCATCAGCCACGAGTTACCCGTGGCTTATCTGACCGATGGTCCGCGGATTCCGGATGACTTGCATCTGCCGCGACGTCATCAGTTGGTCAGTCGTGCCGTCAGCGTGCAAATGCAGGAAGAACCCAGCGAAGAAGCCATGGCAGACATGTTCGCTGACATTTACCACAGTCCGACCAAGCAGGTTGGCTGAGGTGACAATGAACCGTTTTTGTACCTACATCGATGGTCTGCCATGCATTGTTCCGGTTGAGAACGCGCAGCCAGTAATGTGGCCTCCGTCTATGCAAGACAAGGTAAAGAATTAACATGGGCAGCATGCATCCCGTACAGGTGATCGCGGTGACCGGCGGCAAAGGTGGCGTCGGCAAAACAAACGTGTCAGTGAACTTGTCCCTGGCCTTGGCTGAGCTTGGCCGGCGCGTCATGCTGCTGGACGCCGACCTGGGCCTGGCGAACGTCGACGTCCTGCTGGGCCTGACACCCAAACGTACCCTGGCCGACGTGATCGAAGGCCGCTGCGAGCTGCGCGACGTCCTGTTGCAAGGTCCCGGTGGCATCCGCATCGTTCCGGCCGCTTCCGGCACCCAGAGCATGGTGCACCTTAGCCCGGCGCAACACGCTGGCCTGATCCAGGCTTTCAGCGATATCGGCGACAACCTCGACGTGCTGGTGATCGACACCGCCGCCGGCATTGGTGATTCGGTGGTGAGCTTCGTTCGTGCCGCCCAGGAAGTCCTTCTGGTGGTCTGCGACGAGCCTACCTCGATCACCGACGCCTACGCCCTGATCAAACTGCTCAACCGTGACTACGGCATGAACCGCTTCCGCGTCCTCGCCAACATGGCTCAGAGCCCGCAGGAAGGGCGCAACCTGTTCGCCAAGTTGACCAAGGTCACCGATCGCTTCCTCGACGTCGCCCTACAATACGTCGGCGCCGTGCCGTACGACGAAAGCGTTCGCAAGGCCGTGCAAAAGCAACGCGCCGTGTATGAGGCGTTCCCGCGTTCCAAGTGCTCGCTGGCGTTCAAGGCCATCGCGCAGAAGGTCGACACCTGGCCGTTGCCTGCCAACCCGCGTGGGCACCTGGAGTTTTTCGTCGAGCGTCTCGTGCAACAAACGGCAGGACCCGTGCTATGACCGCCAGCGGTTACAACCTCTACAAGAAGTCGGCTCGCGATGCGCAGTACGAGCTGATCGAGCGTTACGCGCCGCTGGTCAAACGCATTGCCTACCACTTGCTGGCGCGTCTGCCGGCCAGTGTCCAGGTCGAAGACCTGATCCAGGCCGGGATGATCGGCCTGCTCGAAGTCTCGACCAAATACGACGCCAGCAAAGGCGCGAGTTTCGAGACCTACGCGGGCATCCGCATCCGTGGGGCGATGCTCGATGAAGTGCGCAAGGGTGACTGGGCGCCACGTTCGGTGCACAGAAATACGCGCATGGTCAGCGATGCCATTCGCTCGATTGAAGCTAAAACCGGTCGTGACGCTAAAGATCACGAAGTTGCGGCCGAACTCCAATTGAGTCTCGATGATTACTACGGAATTTTGAACGACACCCTGGGCAGCCGGTTATTCAGTTTCGACGATCTGTTGCAGGACGGCGAACACGAAGGGCTGCACGAGGATGGCGCGAGCGCTCATCTCGAGCCGTCACGCGATCTGGAAGATGAACGCTTCCAGGCGGCGCTGGCGGATGCGATTGCCAATTTGCCGGAGCGTGAGCGACTGGTGTTGGCGCTGTACTACGACGAAGAGCTGAACCTCAAGGAAATCGGTGAGGTCCTGGGGGTCAGCGAATCTCGGGTCAGCCAGTTACACAGCCAGTGCGCGGCCCGTTTGCGGGGGCGTTTGGGGGAGTGGCGAGCGCGCTGAAGGCAGTGTGGGGACACTGCGAACGGAGCCGGTGTGGTGTTGAGCTGCGCCGGTCTCGATCTGTTGTGCTCCAGACAGTCATTGAGTGTTTGCCGGATTGATTGAAATGGCGCGTCCAGGTGCTGGGCGCGTTTAAGACTGCTTGGAGGTCGAATTGGACAAGAACATGAAAATCCTCATCGTTGATGACTTCTCAACGATGCGGCGGATCATCAAGAACCTGCTGCGTGACCTTGGGTTCACCAACACCGTCGAGGCCGACGATGGCACCACCGCCATTCCGGTGCTCAACAGCGGAAGCATCGACTTTCTGGTAACGGACTGGAACATGCCTGGCATGACCGGTATCGATCTGCTGCGCCACGTGCGCGCCGATGAAAAGCTCAAGCACCTGCCGGTGCTGATGGTCACCGCTGAAGCCAAGCGCGAGCAGATCATCGAAGCGGCCCAGGCCGGCGTTAACGGCTATGTGGTCAAACCCTTCACGGCCCAGGCGTTGAAAGAAAAAATCGAGAAGATTTTCGAACGCATCGGTTGATGAGTGCGCCACGGGGGAGCTATGGGCAATAACGAAACTTCACTGGGCGATTTCGAATCGACCCTGAAAAAACACGCCGTCGAGTTGGTCGCAAGCCTTGAAAAAGGCAAGTTCGGCGACGCTGTGCAATTGATCCATGAGCTCAACCAGACCCGTGACCGCGGCCTGTATCAGGAAGTGGGCAAGCTCACCCGCGAGCTGCACAGTGCGATCGTCAATTTCCAGATTGACCCGCACATGCCGCAAGCCGAGGAAGTCTCGCAGATCACTGACGCCACCGAGCGTCTGGGGTATGTGGTCAAGCTGACCGAGGCGGCGGCCAATCGCACCATGGACCTGGTGGAAAACGCCACGCCGCTGGTCAACAGCCTGGCCGATGAGGCCCAGGCCTTGAGCGCGGACTGGGGACGCTTCATGCGTCGTGAAGTCGGCGCTGAAGAGTTCCGCGCGCTGGCACGGCGGGTCGACGGCTTCCTGACGCGCAGCAGCGCGGACAATCGCGCGGTGTCGAGCGATCTGAACGACATCCTGCTGGCTCAGGATTACCAGGACCTCACCGGCCAGGTGATCAAGCGAGTGACCGCCCTGGTCACCGAAGTGGAAAGCAACCTGCTCAAGCTTGTGCTGATGGCCAGTCAGGTGGACCGCTTTGCCGGCATCGAACATGACCGCGCGGCCATGCTTGCGGAAAAAGATCCACAAAAACATCTCTCTCAGGGTGAAGGTCCGCAGATTCATGCCGATAAAAGAGAAGACGTTGTGTCCGGTCAGGACGATGTGGACGATTTGCTATCCAGCCTAGGGTTCTAGAACCCGGGCATTTTAGGTTTTCAGGTTTTAGACCTTTAGGAGCACCCCCTTAATGAGCTTCGGCGCCGATGAAGAGATCCTTCAGGATTTCCTGGTTGAGGCCGGCGAGATTCTAGAGCAACTGTCCGAACAACTGGTCGAGCTGGAAAGCCGGCCGGATGATGCGGATCTGCTCAATGCAATTTTTCGCGGTTTTCACACTGTAAAAGGGGGCGCCGGCTTCCTCCAGCTCAACGAGCTGGTGGAGTGCTGCCACATCGCCGAGAACGTGTTCGACATCCTGCGCAAGGGTGAGCGTCGCGTTGACTCCGAATTGATGGACGTGGTGCTCGAAGCGCTGGACGCGGTGAACAGCATGTTCAGCGAAGTCCGCGAGCGCAGCCCGATCACCGCGGCTACACCTGAATTGCTCGCGGCACTGGCCCGTCTGGCCGAGCCGCAGTCGGCTGACGAAGCCGTCGCCGCACCGGTGGCCCAAGTGGTCGAGGCGCCTGAAGCGCCGGCCGAATCGGGTGACATCACCGATAACGAATTCGAACAACTGCTGGACTCGCTCAATGCCGTCAAGGCTCAGGCCGAGGCTCCGGCTGCCGTTGTCGCGCCTGCTGACGACGCGACGGCGAGCGATGAAATCACCGATGCCGAGTTCGAGTCGCTGCTCGATCAACTGCATGGCAAAGGCCAGTTCGCCGTCGATGCGCTGCCTGCGACTCCGGCAGCCCCGGCAACACCCGACGCGCCGAAAGCGGCCGGCGACAGCTCCGACATTACCGACGAAGAATTCGAGGCGCTGCTTGATCAGTTGCACGGCAAGGGCAACTTTGCCGTTGAAGCGCTGGAATCGGCCATTGCCTCCGTACCGGCGCCGGCAACCCCCGCCGCCGCAGCGGCTGGCAGTGATCTGATCACCGATCACGAGTTCGAATCGCTGCTCGACGAATTGCACGGCAAAGGCAAGTTCAGTGAAGTCGGCACGGCTAACGTCGCCAATGGCGCGAACGCCTCTGTAGCGTCCACCCCGACCAAGGCCGCGGCACCGAAACCGGTGGCCAAGGCGCCTGAGCCGAAAGCCGAAACACCGGCGCCTGCCGCCGCTGCTGCGCCAGCTGCTGCCCGTGCACCGGCTGCGCCACCGCCGGAAAAACCGGCGAGTGAAGCCGAGACCACCGTGCGTGTCGACACCGCGCGTCTCGACGAAATCATGAACATGGTCGGCGAACTGGTGCTGGTGCGAAACCGCCTGGTTCGACTGGGCGCCAACAGCGCCGATGAAGCCATGTCCAAGGCCGTATCCAATCTCGATGTGGTTACCGCCGACCTGCAAACCGCGGTCATGAAGACCCGGATGCAACCGATCAAGAAGGTCTTCGGGCGCTTCCCGCGCCTGGTTCGCGACCTGGCTCGCCAGCTCAAGAAAGAGATCAACCTGGAGCTGGTCGGCGAAGAAACCGACCTCGACAAGAACCTTGTCGAGGCCCTGGCCGATCCACTGGTCCACTTGGTGCGCAACGCCGTCGACCACGGCATCGAGTCGCCGGAAGAACGTGAAGCCTCGGGCAAGGCCCGTGGCGGCAAGGTGGTGCTGGCGGCGGAACAGGAAGGCGATCACATCCTGCTGTCGATCTCCGATGATGGCAAGGGCATGGACCCGAACGTCCTGCGTGCCATCGCTGTGAAGCGCGGCGTAATGGACAAGGACGCGGCCGACCGCCTGAGCGACACCGAGTGCTACAACCTGATCTTCGCCCCGGGTTTCTCGACCAAGACCGAGATTTCCGACGTGTCGGGTCGTGGCGTGGGCATGGACGTGGTGAAAACCAAGATCTCCCAGCTCAACGGCTCGATCAACATCTACTCGGCCAAGGGCCAGGGTTCGAAGATCGTCATCAAGGTGCCGCTGACCCTGGCGATCATGCCGACGCTGATGGTCATGCTTGGCAACCAGGCGTTTGCGTTCCCGCTGGTCAACGTCAACGAGATCTTCCACCTCGACCTGTCGACCACCAACGTCGTCGACGGCCAGGAAGTGGTGATCGTGCGGGACAAGGCCTTGCCATTGTTCTACCTCAAACGCTGGCTGGTCAGCTCCGCCGCTCACGAAGAGCAGCGCGAAGGCCATGTGGTGATTCTTTCGGTGGGCACCCAGCGGATCGGCTTCGTCGTCGATCAGCTGGTGGGCCAGGAAGAAGTGGTCATCAAGCCATTGGGCAAAATGCTCCAGGGAACCCCGGGCATGTCCGGCGCCACCATTACCGGTGACGGCCGCATCGCGCTGATTCTCGATGTACCGAGCATGCTCAAGCGTTACGCCACACGGCGTATTTGATTCTGGTGGAGCGGGGCGCCTGGCCTCGCTCCATCTAATGGAGTGTTTATGGCAGTCAAAGTCCTGGTGGTGGATGATTCGGGTTTTTTCCGCCGCCGCGTCTCGGAAATCCTTTCAGCGGATTCGAATATCCAGGTCGTCGGCACGGCGACCAACGGCAAAGAGGCGATCGATCAGGCGCTGGCGCTCAAGCCCGACGTGATCACCATGGACTACGAGATGCCAATGATGGACGGCATCACGGCGGTGCGGCACATCATGCAGCGCTGCCCGACCCCGGTCTTGATGTTTTCCTCGCTGACCCACGAAGGCGCCCGGGTCACCCTCGATGCGCTGGACGCCGGCGCCGTGGATTTCCTGCCGAAGAATTTCGAAGACATCTCGCGCAATCCCGAGAAGGTCAAGCAACTGCTGTGCGAGAAGATCCTCAGCATTTCCCGCAGCAACCGTCGTGTCAGTCATTACAGCGCTCCGGCACCAGTGGCTGCGCCCGCCCCGACACCGGCACCGTCGAGTATCGGCAGCTACGGTAACAGTCACAACACACCACCTGCGCGTCCGGCACCGGTGCCAGCGCGTACAGTTGCGGCCAGCCCGTCGTCGCCTGCGCCAAAGCGCAAGAACTACAAGCTGGTCGCCATCGGCACATCCACCGGTGGCCCGGTCGCCCTGCAACGGGTACTGACCCAGTTGCCGGCCAACTTTCCAGCGCCGATCGTGTTGATCCAGCACATGCCTGCAGCCTTCACCAAGGCCTTTGCCGAGCGCCTGGACAAGCTCTGCCGTATCACCGTCAAGGAAGCCGAGGATGGCGACATCCTGCGTCCGGGCCTGGCGCTACTGGCGCCGGGTGGCAAGCAGATGATGATCGACGGCCGTGGCGCGGTGAAGATCCTGCCGGGTGACGAGCGTCTGAATTACAAGCCCTGCGTGGACATTACCTTCGGTTCGGCGGCGAAGTCCTACGGTGACAAAGTTCTGGCGGTCGTTCTGACCGGCATGGGCGCCGACGGTCGCGAAGGTGCGCGCCTGCTCAAGCAGGGCGGCAGTTCGATCTGGGCCCAGGATGAAGCCAGTTGCGTGATCTACGGCATGCCGATGGCCATCGTCAAAGCTGAACTCGCCGACGCGGTGTACAGCCTCGACGACATTGGCAAGCACCTGGTCGAGGCCTGTATCTGATGGATGTTCTAAGCCTGATCGGCATCATCATGGCATTCGTCGCCATCATCGGCGGCAACTACCTCGAAGGCGGTCACCTCGGCGCCCTGGCCAACGGCCCGGCCGCACTGATCGTGCTCGGCGGGACCATAGGCGCGGCGCTGTTGCAGTCGCCCATGAGCGCTTTCAAGCGTGCCATGCAGATTCTCGCGTGGATCCTGTTCCCTCCCCGTGTCGACCTCGCCGGTGGCATCGACCGCGTGGTGAACTGGAGCCTGACCGCACGCAAGGAAGGCCTGCTCGGCCTGGAAGGCGTAGCCGATGCCGAGCCTGACAACTATGCGCGTAAAGGCCTGCAACTGCTGGTCGATGGCGCCGAGCCGGAAGCCATTCGCAGCATTCTGGAAGTGGATTTCTACACCCAGGAAAGCCGTGATATCGAGGCCGCCAAGGTCTTCGAGAGCATGGGCGGCTACGCGCCGACCATCGGTATCATCGGTGCGGTGATGGGCCTGATCCACGTCATGGGCAACCTCGGTGATCCGTCGCAACTGGGTAACGGCATTGCCGTGGCCTTCGTCGCCACCATCTACGGCGTGGCCAGTGCCAACCTGGTGCTGCTGCCGATTGCCGCCAAACTCAAATCCATTGCCTTGCGCCAGTCGCGTTATCGCGAAATGTTGTTGGAAGGGATCCTGTCGATCGCCGAAGGTGAAAACCCTCGCTCTATTGAGTTGAAGCTTCAGGGCTTCATGGATTGATGGGAGACATGGATCATGGCACGTCGTCGCCAGCATGAAGAACACGTCAACCACGAACGCTGGCTGGTGTCCTACGCGGATTTCATCACCTTGCTCTTCGCGTTTTTTGTGGTGATGTATTCGATCTCGTCGATCAACGAAGGCAAGTACAAGATCATTTCCGAGGCGCTGATCGGGGTCTTCACCGACACCGATCGCGCGCTCAAGCCGATCCCGATCGGTGACGAGCGACCCAAGACCGTGACGCCGGCCAAGCCGCTGGTCAAGGACAGCGAGCAGGTCGATGCCGGCGTCGCCGGTGCCAGCGATCCGTTGAAAAGCATCTCCGATGACATCAGTGCCGCTTTCGGCGATTTGATCGCCTCCAACCAGATGACCGTGCGCGGCAACGAGCTGTGGGTCGAGATCGAACTCAACTCCAGCCTGTTGTTCGGCAGCGGCGACGCCATGCCCAGTGACATTGCGTTCAACATCATCGACAAGGTGGCGAAGATCCTGAAGCCGTTCGACAACCCGATTCACGTTGAAGGCTTCACCGACGATCAGCCGATCCGTACCGCGCAGTACCCGACCAACTGGGAGCTGTCTTCGGCGCGTTCGGCGAGCATTGTGCGCATGCTCGCGATGCAAGGAGTCAATCCTGGTCGCCTGGCGTCGGTGGGGTACGGTGAATTCCAGCCGGTGGCCAACAACGCCACGGCGGAAGGCCGCGCGCGCAATCGTCGTGTGGTGCTGGTGGTGTCACGCAACCTCGACGTGCGCCGCAGCCTGACCGGTACGGGCACGGCCAATGCGCAACCGGATGCCGCGTTGAAGCGGGCTGGCACACAAACTGCACCGACCCCGGTCAAGTCGCCGGGACGCGAGAGTGCCGTCAATTCTCCGTCACCCGCATTAACACGTTGAGCTATTTCTCGGCCGATCCATTCGGCCGGGAGGAACAATCCGAATGAGAGTCTGGGCAGTCGCCAATCAAAAGGGTGGTGTTGGTAAAACCACTTCCTCCATCGCTTTAGCCGGTTTACTGGCGGAGGCGGGCAAGCGCGTGGTCGTGGTCGATCTCGACCCCCACGGCTCCATGACCAGCTACTTCGGTTACGACCCTGACAGTCTTGAACACAGCAGCTACGACCTGTTCCTGCACAAGGGCAATGTGCCCCAAGGCCTGCCGGGTCAGTTGTTGCTGTCAACCAGCGACGAGCGCATTTCCCTGTTGCCCTCCAGCACTGCGCTGGCGACCCTGGAGCGTCAGTCGCCGGGCCAGAGTGGCCTGGGCCTGGTGATTGCCAAGAGTCTGGCGCAGCTGTGGCAGGACTTCGATTACGCCGTCATCGACAGTCCGCCGCTGCTCGGCGTGCTGATGGTCAATGCCTTGGCGGCTAGCCAGCAATTGGTGATTCCGGTGCAGACCGAACACCTGGCGGTCAAAGGCCTGGAGCGCATGGTCAACACCCTGGCGATGATCAACCGCTCACGCAAACAGGCGTTGCCGTTCACCATCGTGCCGACCCTGTTCGACCGTCGTACGCAAGCCTCTCTCGGTACGCTGCGGGTGCTGCGCGACAAGTTTCCCGAAGAGATCTGGCAAGGCTACATCCCGGTGGACACGCGCCTGCGCGACGCCAGCCGTGCCGGCCTGACACCTTCGCAGTTCGACGGCAAGAGCCGTGGCGTCCTCGCTTACCGTTCGTTGCTTAAACACCTGCTGGCGGCACAACTTGTTCCGCAGGTGGCCTGACATGACCTCGACCCCTGTAGGAGCGAGCATGCTCGCGATGGTCGTCAACGATGACGCGGGCAACCTGCCCCCCCGTAGCGCTCTCAGGTTCATCGCGAGCGAGCTCACTCCCACAGGGGGGCTGCGATGAACCGGCCTTTGCAAACCACTTCACGGCCGCAATTGGCGTTGCAGTCGTACCTGGACAACCTGCTGCAGGACGTCACTGAAGAGCTACTGCCCGAAGTCGAGCCGCTTCCCGAAGTGGTACAGGTCGTTGAGGCGGTGAAAGCTGTGGAAGAGCAAGGCGCACTGGACGAGTTCCAGGCGGCCGTGCTCGAAGAACAGGCCCGTGACGCACAGAAAAATGCCCAAGCGACGCCTTTGCCGGCGCCTGTAAGCAAGGCACCGATTGCCGTGGCCGAAGCGTCGGCACCCGCCATGGCCCCGGTATCGACCATCGCACCCTTGCTGCAAACACTGGTTGCGCCACCTGTCGAAGTGCAACCGTCTCAGGTGATTGTCGAGGAGCCCCAGGCCCTGGTGCCGCCCGTTGTCGAGGTGCATCTGCCACCGAGCAACACACCGCCACCGGTTGAGACTGAAGGTCGGCCGTCCTGGGCTGCAGAACCGTTCGAATGCCTGCTGTTCGACGTCGCCGGTTTGACCCTGGCGGTGCCGCTGGTGTGCCTTGGCTCGATCTATTCGCTGGCGGGTCATGAGCTGACCCCGCTGTTTGGCCAGCCGGAATGGTTCCTCGGCATCCTGCCGAGCCAGGCCGGCAACCTGAAGGTGCTCGATACGGCGCGCTGGGTCATGCCCGACCGTTATCGCGACGACTTCAAGCAGGGCCTGCAATACGTAATCTCGGTTCAGGGCTACGAATGGGGGCTAGCGGTGCATCAGGTCAGCCGCTCGTTGCGCCTGGACCCCAATGAAATCAAATGGAGAAGTCACCGGGGTCAGCGGCCATGGCTTGCCGGTACGGTGATTGAACACATGTGCGCTTTGCTCGATGTCGCCTCGCTGGCCGAGTTGATCGCCAGTGGCGGGGCAAAGCACATGTCCGGCAGTAAGCCGAAGCACACACCTGCGTCAGTTAAATAAACAATCAGGCGACGTCACATCGATGACGCTGCACGAAACACACACCGCCAGGGCGGTTTCTTGAGGGGACAGGGTATGAATGACAAGGCGACGGCGGCAAAAGGTTCCGAAGATCCGATCCTGCAATGGGTCACCTTCAAGCTGGACAACGAGACCTACGGCATCAACGTGATGCGCGTCCAGGAAGTGCTGCGCTACACCGAAATTGCTCCGGTCCCGGGCGCGCCAAGCTACGTGCTGGGCATCATCAACCTGCGCGGCAACGTCGTGACTGTGATCGATACCCGTCAGCGCTTCGGCCTGATGAACGCCGAGATCAGCGACAACACCCGTATCGTCATCATCGAGGCCGACAAGCAAGTGGTCGGGATCATGGTCGACAGTGTTGCCGAAGTGGTTTACCTGCGTCAGTCGGAAATCGAAACCGCACCGAACGTCGGTAACGAAGAGTCCGCCAAGTTCATTCAAGGCGTGTGCAACAAGAACAACGAACTGCTCATCCTGGTCGAGCTCGACAAGATGATGAGCGAAGAAGAATGGTCGGAACTGGAGAGTATCTGATTGATTCTTGAGGTTGCGGTCATTGTCCTGTTCCTGTTTTGGGCAGGCACGCTGGCGATGTTCCTGGCGTACATTCGCGGGCAAAAGCTGATTGCTGCACAACAGGCCCAGGGCGATGCGCTGCGTGATCAGCGCATCAAGGAACTGGCCAAACGCGTGGACAATTATCAGAACGGCAACGTGCGCATGGGTGAAGACCTGCACGAACTGCGCTCGATCGTCGCGCCGTTGCCGGACAAACTGGCTTCACTGGAGCAGCGCGACCCCTCCAGCCTGTCGTTCGCCCAGGCCGCGCGACTGGTCGGGATGGGTGCCAGCGTCGACGAACTGACTCAGTCCTGCGGCTTGACCCAGGCTGAGGCGGAGCTGATGAGCAAGTTGCACCGCAACTGAGTTTTCTCTTCGGCTGCAACCGCATCGCGAGCAAGCTCGCTCCCACAAGGAATCGGGGTGAACACAACATCTGTGATCACCGCCAATCCCCTGTGGGAGCGAGCTTGCTCGCGATGGCGTCTTCGAAACCTCAATAGTCTTCCCCGTGTTCGGTGATGTCTTTCTTGATCCCCTGTGTTACCTGATCCAGCCATGAAATTGAAATATCTACTGTCAGTTCTGACAGTTACCTCCAAGTGCCAAAACGAGTTCAATGAACACTTCCAAAAAGGGTAGTTGCG
Source organism: Pseudomonas vancouverensis (assembly GCF_004348895.1). Taxonomy (GTDB): domain Bacteria; phylum Pseudomonadota; class Gammaproteobacteria; order Pseudomonadales; family Pseudomonadaceae; genus Aquipseudomonas; species Aquipseudomonas vancouverensis. The sequence goes on along the minus strand of NZ_RRZK01000036.1, from coordinate 135,401 downwards.
AACTTGGCTTTCGCTTTTGGCCCCATCACAAGGAGGTGTTGCATGAGTAATAATCCTGTACGTGTTTTCGGCACGATAGATAGATTTCTGTTTCCTGAGCACGATTGGCGGCCGGGTATTTATTTCGGCATTACGATGTATGAGGGCAGAGAGTACTATTTCGGGGTCAATAGCTTTCTAGATTGGAATGGAAGTATCTTTGACCCGGGTATTCCAAAGCTTGGCCAGCGAATTTCGTTTGAACCCTGGATAGGTAGTATTCGCAACTCTGCTGAAGAGATTCGGCGAGAGACCGCTTAATCAGTCAAGAAAGCAAGAAGATCGCAGCATTTGGGGTGGTACGCCTCGAGCTGCGATTCTACTGCTCATAAATATCAGTAATCGCTACCACGTTCGGTGATGTCCTTCTCCACCCTCGGCGCATCCGGATCCTGTCCCGCCGGAAACTTCCCTTTCAGGTTCCACGCAAACGCAATGATCTCGGCGATCGTCAGATAGAGTTCCTGGGGAATGCTGTCCCCCAGTTCCATCCGTGCCAACAGTTTTACCAGCTCGGCGTTTTCGTAGATGGGTACTTCATAATCGCGGGCAATCCGCAGGATTTCCTCGGCCAGTTCTTCGTCGCCCTTGGCGGTGAGGGTGGGGGCCTGTTTACCGTCGTACTTGAGGGCGATGGCCTGGCGTGGGGCGTTGGGATTGTTCATGCGGTTTCGTCGACCCAGCGTTGTTCGAGGCGGGTTTGTGGCCCTTGCGGTGGTGTGCCGAGGTGGCAGTCCAGGTCGCCGACGTTGAGGCCGGCGGACAGCAGGCGATCACGCAGGCCTTGCAGGTTGTTTTCGATCAGGCTGGCGGTATAAGGGCGTTCGGCCCAGAGCTGGCTGGACAGGCTGCCGTTGATCAATTGCGCCTGAACCTGAAGTGGCCCCAACGGCTCCATGGCGAAGGCCAGGTCCACTCGCCATAACTGCTGTTTCGGTTCGCGCTCTTCGCGGCGTTCCTTGGGCTGTTCTTTCTCGGGGGCGTCTTCGCGCTGGAACTTGACCTGCAAGGGCACGATGTCGTGCAGGTTGCGCATCGGGATTTCCAGTTGCCAGGTGCTTATCAACCGTCCATCGGCCGTGACGCCGGTTTGCTCCAGGCTCGACAGCTGATGGCTTTGAAGGCGGGAAACCGCCGCTGCGGCCAGGCGTAGCAAGTGCTCGAGATCGTCTTCGCCTTGGTTGCTTTGTAACAGACGCTCAGGCAGAGGAAAGTGGGTGGGAGAGGGTTTGGCGCTGACCTGGCCGAGCATGCCCAAGGCGTTACGGACAAAACTCGGCATGGCCTGAGCCAGCGTGTTGGCGGCGATGATGGCGCCGAGGCTGGTGTTGGGCGTCAGGCTGGGTGTCAGCTGTGCAATCAATTTGAGCAGGTCGGCTTTCATGTCGGGTGCAAGCGTCGGATTCTGCCCGGCCAGCAGTTTGCTTTCGAGGAACGCACCGCTGTTGGCCAGCGCCAGGGCCAGTCCCTTTGCCGTGCTCAGTTGCTGCACATCGGGAAGCCCATCGAGCAACCGGGCGGCCGCTGTGCGCAGGTCAACCGCCGTCTGATCGGTGTCCGGCAAGTCCTGCAACAGATTCAGCAGGCCGTCCAAAGAACCCTGGCGGCTGGTTTGACTGAGCAGTTGCTGGGTCACCGCCAATTGCTCCTGACGGCTGCTCAAAGGCACGAACTTCAGGGTTTGGCTGTCCTGCACCTGTGCGCTGAGCAAGGTGCCGATGCGCAGTGGCTGCGGGCTGTCGATGCTCAGGGTGCTACCGCTCAAGGCGCTGTTGAGCAGGCTGACCATCGAGCGAAACACCGTCGGCTGGCCCGGCACCTGCGGCAATACCTGCGAGGTCAGCACTTTGCCTTGCAGCAGGGTGCCAACCGGCAATTGCGCGGTGTCGATGCGGGTGAGGGTGGCGACGCTGGACGCGATGGCCTGTTGCACGGTCACCGCCAGATTACCCGCCGACGGTTGGCTGACGACGAAACTGCTGCCCTGGGCCAGCGGCAGGGTGCTGGTGGTCTGCACCGTGGTCTGGCGGCCGCTGTCGAGGGTGACCTTGAGCAGCAACTGAAACGCCTGATCCGCCTGCTTGAGTGAAAGTACTTCGGCCTGGGCTGTCTGGCCAGCCGTGATTAAGCCTTCGATCGGCGTCAGCAGCTTGAGCAACTCACCGCTGACGGCGGGGGCACGCGTATTCGCAGGCGTCGGCTGGGGCAGCGGGAGGATGTTCATTTCGCCTGTCATACGCGGTCACAACCTGAGGAAAATGCACTCTTTAGAGTAAGGCATGGCATGTATAATGCGGCGCCGTTGTATCCAAAAGTGGCGAAAACTTTGCAATTGTTTGACGCAGCTCTCTAGAACAAGACGTCATTGCATCTATGCTGCATCTCTTTAACGGCCGCGCCAGAGCCGACTTGAACCGTATAAGGCCCGTGAACCCTTGACCAGTCCTGTCCTGCAAACCGTTGCCCTTGCCTGCGAGCGAGACCTTCGGCTGCTTTTCGAAAATCTCGATTTGAGACTGGCCAGTGGCGAAATGGTACAGATCAGCGGTCCCAACGGCAGTGGCAAGACCAGCCTGCTGCGGTTGCTCTCGGGGTTGATGCAGCCGACCGCCGGTCAGGTGCTGCTCAACGGTCAGCCATTGAATGAGCAGCGCAGCGAACTGGCGCGCAATCTGCTGTGGATCGGTCATGCGGCCGGGATCAAGGATTTGCTGACGCCGGAAGAGAACCTGAGCTGGCTCTGCGCCTTGCATCATCCGGCCAGTCGCGAAGCCATCTGGCAGGCGCTGGCGGCGGTTGGATTGCGCGGATTTGAAGATGTGCCGTGCCATACCCTGTCCGCCGGTCAGCAGCGTCGTGTCGCGCTGGCGCGCCTGTATCTGGACAGCCCGCCGCTGTTGATTCTCGACGAGCCGTTCACCGCCCTCGACAAGCAAGGTGTGGCCCAACTTGAAGAGCACCTGGCCGGGCACTGCGAACGCGGCGGCATGGTGGTCTTGACCACCCACCACACCTTGAGCCGGATGCCGGCTGGTTATCGTGACATTGATCTGGGGAATTGGGCCGTATGAGTGTTTTCGGCCTGTTGGTCGCCCGTGAGGCGCGTCTGTTGTTCCGTCGTCCTGCCGAGTTGGCGAACCCCTTGGTGTTTTTCGCCATCGTCGTTTCGCTGTTCCCGCTGGCGGTCGGCCCCGAGTCGCAATTGTTGCAAACCTTGTCTCCGGGGCTGGTGTGGGTCGCGGCACTTTTATCGGTTTTGCTCTCGCTGGACGGGCTTTTCCGCAGTGATTTCGAAGACGGATCGCTGGAGCAGTGGGTCCTTTCGTCGCACCCCCTGCCTCTTCTGGTATTGGCCAAAGTGCTGGCACACTGGGCTTTTTCCGGCCTGGCACTGGTTTTGCTCGCACCCTTGCTGGCGCTGATGCTCGGTTTGCCTGCCGCCTGTCTGCCGGTGTTGCTGCTTTCGTTGTTGCTCGGTACACCGGTGCTGAGCCTGCTCGGTGCGGTGGGCGCTGCTTTGACCGTGGGATTGAAGCGTGGTGGCCTGTTGCTGGCCCTGTTGATCCTGCCGTTGTACATCCCGGTATTGATCCTTGGCAGTGGCGCCCTGCAGGCTGCCTTGCAAGGCATGCCGGCGACCGGTTATCTGCTGTGGCTTGGAAGCCTGACCGCCTTGGCGATAACCCTGACACCTTTTGCAATCGCTGCTGGCCTGAAGATCAGCGTCGGCGAATAATGAGGTCTGGTTAAAAAACAACCAGCAAAGACCCTGGCTCTTCACAGTAAAGAGCAACCGTGATGGAAACAGTATGAATTGGACGTGGTTTCACAAGCTGGGCTCGCCCAAATGGTTTTACGGCATCAGCGGCAGAATGCTGCCGTGGCTGAGCGTCGCCGCGTTGCTGCTGATCGGCGTCGGCGTGGTCTGGGGCCTGGCCTTTGCGCCGCCTGACTACCAGCAGGGCAACAGCTTCCGCATCATCTATATCCACGTTCCGGCGGCCATGCTCGCGCAGTCCATCTATGTGATGCTGGCGGTGTGCGGCATCGTCGGGCTGGTGTGGAAAATGAAACTGGCCGACGTCGCCCTGCAATGCGCAGCGCCCATTGGAGCCTGGATGACCGCCGTGGCGCTGGTCACCGGGGCGATCTGGGGCAAACCGACCTGGGGCTCGTGGTGGGTCTGGGACGCGCGCCTCACGTCCATGCTGATTCTGCTGTTCCTGTATTTCGGCCTGATCGCCCTGGGCAACGCCATCAGCAATCGCGACAGCGCAGCCAAGGCCTGCGCCGTGTTGGCGATTGTCGGGGTGATCAACATTCCGATCATCAAATATTCGGTGGAGTGGTGGAACACCCTGCACCAGGGCGCAACTTTCACCCTCACCGAAAAACCGGCGATGCCGGCCGAGATGTGGCTGCCCTTGCTGCTGACGGTGCTGGGTTTCTACTGTTTCTTCGGCGCGGTGCTGTTGCTGCGCATGCGCCTCGAAGTGCTCAAGCGTGAAGCCCGCGCCAGTTGGGTGAAAGCCGAAGTGGAAAACAGCCTGGAGGTCGCTCGATGAGTTTTGCTTCATTCGGCGACTTCATCGCCATGGGTCATCATGGCCTGTATGTCTGGTCAGCCTACGGCATCTGCATGGCCGTGCTGATCCTCAACGTGGCGGCGCCGATCCTGGCCCGCAAGCGGTATCTGCAACAAGAGGCGCGTCGTTTGCGCCGGGAGAACGGCAAGTGAATCCGCTGCGCAAAAAGCGTCTTATCATCATTCTCGCGATTCTGGTCGGGGTCGGCGCGGCCGTCGGCCTGGCCCTGAGCGCCCTGCAGCAGAACATCAATCTGTTTTACACACCGACCCAGATCGCCAATGGCGAGGCCCCGCAAGACACGCGCATCCGCGCCGGTGGCATGGTGGAGAAGGGCTCGTTGCAACGCTCCAGCGATTCGCTGGACGTGAAATTCGTCGTCACCGACTTCAACAAGTCCGTGACCATCAGCTATCGCGGCATCCTCCCGGACCTGTTCCGTGAAGGGCAGGGCATCGTCGCCCTGGGCAAGATCAACGCCGAGGGCGTGGTGGTCGCCGATGAAGTGCTGGCCAAGCACGATGAAAAGTACATGCCGCCGGAAGTGACCAAGGCCCTGAAAGACAGCGGCCAGTCGGCACCCACTCCCGCCAAAGAGGGCTAAGCGATGACCGCAGGACTCTTCATTCCCGAACTGGGCCACCTGGCCATGATCCTGGCCCTGTGCTTCGCCCTGGCGCAAGCCGTGGTGCCGTTGCTCGGTGCCTGGCGTGGTGATCGCCTGTGGATGAGCCTGGCCCAGCCAGCCGCCTGGGGCCAGTTCACCTTCCTGGTGTTTGCCTTCGGCTGCCTGACCTACGCCTTCATGATCGACGACTTCTCCGTCGCCTACGTGGCCAACAACTCCAACAGCGCCTTGCCGTGGTACTACAAGTTCAGCGCCGTATGGGGTGCCCACGAAGGTTCGCTGCTGCTGTGGGCGTTGATCCTTGGCGGCTGGACCTTCGCGGTGTCGGTGTTCTCCCGGCAGCTGCCGCAGGTCATGCTGGCCCGCGTGCTGGCGGTGATGGGCATGATCAGCACCGGCTTCCTGCTGTTCCTGATCATGACGTCCAACCCGTTCAAGCGCATCCTGCCGCAGGTGCCGAGCGACGGCGCCGACCTCAATCCGCTGCTGCAAGACATCGGCCTGATCGTGCACCCGCCGATGCTGTACATGGGCTACGTCGGTTTCTCGGTGGCCTTCGCCTTCGCCATTGCCGCGCTGATGGGCGGTCGTCTTGATGCCGCCTGGGCGCGCTGGTCGCGTCCATGGACCATTGTCGCCTGGGCTTTCCTCGGCATTGGCATCACCCTCGGCTCCTGGTGGGCGTATTACGAACTCGGCTGGGGCGGCTGGTGGTTCTGGGACCCGGTGGAAAACGCCTCCTTCATGCCTTGGCTGGTGGGCACCGCGCTGATTCACTCCCTGGCGGTCACGGAAAAACGTGGCGTGTTCAAGAGCTGGACCGTATTGCTGGCCATTGCCGCGTTCTCGTTGAGCCTGCTGGGGACTTTCCTCGTGCGTTCCGGCGTGCTGACCTCGGTTCATGCCTTCGCCTCCGACCCCGAGCGCGGCGTGTTCATCCTGATTTTCCTGCTGTTCGTCGTCGGTGGTTCGCTGACCTTGTTCGCCCTGCGCGCGCCGGTGGTCAAGAGCCAGGTCGGCTTTAACCTCTGGTCCCGGGAAACCCTGCTGCTGGGCAACAACCTGGTGCTGGTGGTGGCGGCTTCGATGATTCTGCTCGGCACTCTCTATCCGCTGATTCTGGACGCCATTTCCGGCGCCAAGCTGTCGGTCGGCCCGCCGTACTTCAACGCACTGTTCATTCCGTTGATGGCGTTGCTGATGGTGGTAATGGCAGTCGGCGTGATCGTGCGCTGGAAAGACACTCCGGTGAAATGGCTGGTCAGCATGCTGACTCCGGTCCTGCTCGGCAGCGCGGCCATGGCCGTGGTGGCTGGCGTCGCCTACGGCGATTTCAACTGGGCGGTGCTCGCCACCTTCATGTTGGCGGCCTGGGTGTTGCTGGCCGGTGTGCGTGACCTGTTCGACAAGACCCGTCACAAGGGCCTGATCAAAGGCCTGCCGACCCTGACCCGCAGCTACTGGGGCATGCAGATTGCGCACCTGGGCATCGCCGTGTGCGCACTGGGTGTCGTGCTGTCCAGCCAGAACAGCGCCGAGCGCGACCTGCGCCTGGCGCCGGGCGAGTCCATGGACCTGGCCGGTTATCACTTCATCTTCGAAGGCGCCAAGCATTTCGAGGGGCCGAACTTCACCTCCGACAAGGGCACCATCCGGGTGATCCGCAACGGTAAGGAAGTCAGCGTGCTGCATCCGGAAAAACGCCTGTACACCGTGCAAAATTCGGTCATGACCGAAGCCGGGATTGACGCCGGGTTCACTCGCGACCTCTACGTCGCCCTCGGCGAACCGCTGGGCAATGGCGCCTGGGCGGTGCGGGTACACGTCAAGCCGTTCGTGCGCTGGATCTGGTTCGGCGGCCTGTTGACAGGTGCAGGCGGGTTGCTGGCGGCGCTGGATCGGCGTTATCGGGTCAAGGTCAAAAGCCGCGTGCGTGAAGCACTGGGCATGTCGGGAGCCACTGCATGAAGCGTTGGTTGATGTTGTTGCCGCTGGCGATTTTTCTGGTAGTAGCCGTGTTTCTTTACCGTGGGTTGTACCTCGACCCGGCCGAGTTGCCGTCGGCAATGATCGGCAAGCCGTTCCCCGAGTTCTCTTTGCCGGCGGTACAAGGCGAGAAGAAGCTGAGCAAGGCCGATATTCTCGGCAAGCCGGCGCTGGTCAACGTCTGGGGCACCTGGTGCATCTCCTGCCGGGTCGAGCATCCGGTGTTGAACAAGCTGGCCGGGCAAGGCGTGGTGATCTACGGCATCAACTACAAGGACACCAACGCCGATGCCTTGAAGTGGCTGGCCGATTTCCACAATCCCTACGTGCTGAACATCCGTGACGACGAAGGCTCGCTGGGTCTCAATCTCGGTGTGTATGGCGCGCCGGAAACCTTCTTCATCGACGCCAAGGGCATCATCCGCGACAAGTACGTCGGCGTGATCGACGAGCAGGTCTGGCGTGAAAAGCTGGCGGCCAAGTACCAGGCGCTGGCCGACGAGGCCAAGCCATGAAGCGCTGGATTGCCGCTGTCGTTCTGGGTTTGAGCATGACCGGTGTGGCTCATGCGGCCATCGACACTTACGAGTTCGCCAAGGAAGGTGACCGCGAGCGTTTTCGTGAACTGACCAAGGAACTGCGCTGCCCCAAGTGCCAGAACCAGGACATCGCCGACTCCAATGCACCGATTGCCGCCGACCTGCGCAAGGAGATCTTCCGCATGCTCGGCGAGGGCAAGGACAATCAGCAGATCATCGACTTCATGGTCGACCGTTACGGTGATTTCGTCCGCTACAAGCCCGCCCTGACCGGCAAGACGGCGCTGTTGTGGTTCGGCCCCGCCGGCTTGCTGCTGGGCGGTGTGGTGATCATTGCGCTGATCGTCCGCCGTCGTCGCGTACAACGCGCCGACGTTCAGGATGAGCTTTCTCCCGAGGAGCGCTCGCGCCTCGACCATCTGCTGGATAAAAACCAAGAATGATTGATTTCTGGCTTGCTGCAGGTCTGCTACTTCTGGTTGCCCTGAGTTTTCTGTTGATCCCCGTTCTGCGCAATCGCCGTGCCCAGCGCGAAGAGGATCGTACCGCCCTGAACGTTGCGCTCTATCAGGAGCGCGTGGCCGAGTTGCAGACCCAGCAGGAAGAGGGGGTGCTCGATGCCGCGCAGATGGACGCCGGTCGTGCCGAAGCGGCTCGTGAATTGCTGGCGGACACTGAAGGCGCCGAAGCGCCACGGGTGTCGCGGCTGGGTAAACCCTTGCCATTGCTGGCGGCGATTCTGGTGCCGGTGCTGGGGCTGGGTCTCTACATGCATTACGGCGCCAGCGACAAGGTCGAACTGACCCGGGAATTCGCTCACGCACCGCAGTCGATGGAGGAGATGACCAAGCGCCTGGAACGTGCCGTCGCCGCGCAACCGGACTCCGCCGAAGGCGTGTACTTCCTCGGCCGTACCTACATGGCCCAGGACCGCCCGGCGGATGCCGCGAAAATGTTCCAGCGCACCGTGGAGCTGGGCGGGCGTCAGCCAGAGCTGTTGGGTCAATGGGCCCAGGCCTTGTATTTCGCCAATGACAAGAAATGGTCGGAGCAGATTCAGGCGCTGACCGATGAAGCGCTGAAAGCTGACCCGAATGAAGTCACCAGCCTCGGTCTGCTCGGTATTGCCGCCTTCGAAGGCGAGCGTTACCAGCAAGCCATCGACTACTGGAATCGCCTGTTGGCGCAACTGCCACCGGAAGACCGCTCCCGCGAAGCGCTGCAAGGCGGAATCGCCCGGGCCACCGAGAAGCTGCTGGCCAGTGGCGGCAAGGTGGCGGAAGCTCCGGCGGCCAAGGCGTCGGCCTTGCTCAAGGTCAGCGTCGATCTGGCTGCGGAACTGAAAGCCAAGGTCCAGCCCGGCGACAGCGTGTTCATTTTTGCTCGCGCCCTGTCCGGTCCTCCGGCACCGCTGGCGGTCAAGCGCATGACCGTGGCCGATCTGCCGGTGACCGTCGAACTGGGCGATGCTGATGCAATGATGCCGCAGTTGAAACTGTCGAACTTTCCTGAAGTCCAACTGGTTGCGCGCATTTCCCGTGCCGGCAAACCTACGGCCGGCGAATGGATCGGTCGCAGCCAGCCTCTGGCCAGCAGCACCACCGCGCCGCAATCACTGACCATCGACAGCCCGGACCAATAACAGGAAAACGCATCATGACCGCATTCGCTCGCATCACCCTGCTCAGTGTTGTTTTGGGGTTAAGCGCTTGTGCGGTCCAGCGGCCACCGCAGCAGGAGTCGCCTGAGCCAATTCCGCGGACACAGCCCAGTCCGACGCCATCGACGTCCCCTTCGCCGGGCAAGCCGAGTGCGCCGAGCAAGCCTGCCAAGCCGTTGCCGCGTACGTCCGCCAGCTTTGCCCCGCCACCTGGGGGGAGCAGCCATTGGGATCCGAAGCTTGGGGTGTATGTGTTGGAGGATCAGCCCAATACTTTTTATCGGCAGCGGACTTATTACCGCTGGAATAATGGCTGGAGCCGGTCGATCAGTCCTAACGGGCCTTGGGAGGAAACCGATATTCATGGGGTTCCCGGTGGGTTGGGGCGGCAGTTTGGTGAGTGACAATGAGGCGGCCTTTGGGTCGCCTTTTTTGTGGCTTTTGGGAAAGTCGTTTCGCCTTGATCTGCGTGGTGGGCTGTCTTTTTTGACTGGGTACATATCCATTGCTGCGGTCACGGCGGCTTAGGGTTTCGCCCTTACGGCGACTCACTTTTTTACAAACGCCTAAAAAAAGTAAGCAAAAAAACGCTTGCCCCAGCGTTCGGCCCCTCGCTAAGGCTCGGGGTCCCTTCGCTCCGGGATTCATCCGGGGGCATCGCCTACGGTTTGCTTCGCTGCACCTCCTCTCGATGTGTTTGGCTGCGCCAAACGGTCGCTGCGCTCCCACCCCCGGATAAACCCCTCCACTCAGCCTGCCGACGGGGCCTACAGATCAAAAGCTGCAGCCGAGCTAACGCTCATCCTGTTGAGTGGTGAGGAGCGTGGGCGTCAGCCCATCTGCCTTGCGCTCTGCTCTTCTGTAAGAGCCGGCTTGCTGGCGATGACGGCCTGACAGCCGACCTGATCTCACGACCACACTCGATCCCACTGTGGGAGCCAGCCTGCTGGCGATGAGACCCTGCGAGCCAACCTGAATCTTGCGGCTGAACGCGAACCCTGTGGGAGCGGGCTTGCCCGCGAAGGCGGCCTACCAGCCGACCCAATTATCACTGCCGGGCAACACTCTCAATCAGGCCGGCCGGTAGGCCGCTTCGCTTTGGCTGTTGCGGTACACGCCCCCTCGAGAGGCCGAGTGGAGGTTCTGCGCAGTGGGCACCGCGGCAGGGATGCCGCGGTAGCCGCCCCCGGCCATGGATGGCCGATGGTGGCGGGCCCACGGAGCAGGACCGGAGCGAGGGCATGCCGAGCCTAGGCGAGGCACCGAACGAAAGGGGCAAAAGCGCTTGGTTACTTGGGGCCGGGCGGCGTTCCGTTTTTCCAAGTAACCCGCTGTAAGAGCGGAACCCCAAGCGGCCGTTACCGCAGCAACGGATGTGTACACCCAACAAAAAACGCCCAGCACAAAGCCATCGTCGGAACGCCGCCCGGAGCAAGCTCGCTCCCACAAGGAATGCAAGGCATTCCATATCAAAAAGCCACCTCAACCTTTCACAAAACCTTCATCAAATGGTCCACCGCAGGACTTGTGCAAGTCATAGGGCTGACACGCCCCGTGCCTACAGTCGGTTGAACTCAAATGCAGCCACGGATGGCTGTTCAACCTGACAGAGAAGCCCATGAACACAGCTATCCATGTCGATCATCTGAACAAGACTTTTGCGCGTAAAAACGCACTGGTCGACCTCGAACTCACCATAGCCACCGGTGAGATGGTCGCGCTGATTGGCGCTTCCGGTTCCGGCAAGTCCACCTTGTTGCGGCACCTCGCGGGCCTGGCCTGTTGCGATCGCAACAACGGCGGCAGCGTCAAGGTGCTGGGTCGTGAGGTGCAAGCCTCGGGACGGCTCAATGGCAAGGTGCGGCGCCTGCGTGCCGACATTGGCTACATCTTCCAGCAGTTCAACCTGGTCAATCGCCTGAGCGTGCTCGACAACGTGCTACTCGGTTGCCTGGGCCGCATGCCACGGTGGCGTGGCAGCCTCGGCCTGTTCAATGCCGAGGAAAAACAGTTCGCCCTGGAATCCCTCGACCGGGTCGGCCTGGCCGATCTGGCGGCGCAGCGCGCGTCCACGCTGTCCGGCGGCCAGCAACAGCGCGTGGCGATTGCCCGGGCGCTGACCCAGCGCGCCGAAGTGATCCTGGCAGACGAGCCCATCGCCTCCCTGGACCCGGAGTCGGCGCGCAAGGTCATGGAGATACTCGCCGACATCAACCGTCGCGACGGCAAGACCGTGGTTGTGACCCTGCATCAAGTTGACTACGCCACCCGCTATTGCCCGCGTGCCGTTGCGCTCAAGGCCGGGCGGATTCATTTCGACGGGCCAGGCTCCGAGCTCAGTGGCCAGTTCCTCAACGATTTGTACGGTGCCGATATCGACACCAGCCTCATGTGCTCCGAACCCTCCCGTCACAGCGCAAGCGTGCCGCGACTGGTGATGGCCCGCGCGTGATCAATGCCGAATTTTCCAATCGTTCACCCTCAGGAAACCTTTCCATGTTGAACCGTATCGGTCGCGTTTTCGCTGGCGCCGCATTGCTCGCCAGCTGTGTATTGGGCACCGCCCAGGCGGAAGAAAAAGCCATCAACTTCGGCATCATGTCCACCGAGTCGTCGCAGAACCTCAAGAGCATCTGGCAGCCGTTCCTCGATGACATGCAGAAAAAGACCGGCCTGAAGATCAACGCCACTTTTGCCTCCGACTACGCCGGCCTGATTCAGGGCATGCGTTTCAACAAGGTCGACGTGGCCTGGTTGGGTAACAAGGCGGCCATCGAGGCGGTGGATCGCTCTAACGGCGAGATCTTCGCCCAGACCGCTGCCGCCAGTGGTGCCGCGGGTTACTGGAGTGTGTTGATCGTGCGCAAGGACAGCCCGATCAACACCGTCGACGACATGCTGAAAAACGCCAAGAACCTGACCTTCGGCAACGGTGACCCGAACTCCACCTCGGGCTACCTGGTGCCGGGCTACTACGTGTTCGCCAAGAATCACGTCGATGCCGCGACCGCGTTCAAGCGCACCCTCAACTCCAGCCACGAAGTCAACGCCCTGAGCGTGGCCAAGGGGCAAGTGGATGTCGCGACCTTCAACACTGAAAGCTGGGATCGCCTGGAAGTCACCCAGCCGGACAAGGCCGCCCAGCTCAAGGTGATCTGGAAGTCGCCACTGATTCCCGCCGACCCCTTGGTGTGGAGCAAGAACCTGAGCGACAGCGAGAAGGGCAAGATCCGCGATTTCATCTTCAGCTATGGCGACACCGATTCCGAGAAAGCGGTATTGGCTGGCATGCAGTTGGGCAAGTTCCTCAAGTCCAGCGACGACCAGCTGTTGCCGATCCGTCAGCTCGAGCTGTTCAAGCAGCGCACCACGATCAATGCCGACACCAAGCTTGAAGCGGCGGACAAGGCGAAGAAGTTGGCTGACATCGATGCCGAGCTGGCCAAGCTGCAAGAGCGCATCAGCTTGCTCGAGAAGACCGACGACAAAAAATCCGCAGCCAACGGCTAACCCCTGTAGGAGCGAGCATGCTCGCTCCTACAGTTTCTGATTGACGCAATTCAGAGAAAACCTCATGACCACTCTGCACGCTGAAGCTATCGGCAAACGCACCTGGCCACAGTACGCCGGATGGGGCCTGTTCCTGGTCGCGCTGGTCTGGGCCTGGCATGGTGCCGAAATGAACCCGCTGGCGCTGTATCGCGATTCGGGAAACATGGCGACCTTCGCCGCGGACTTCTTCCCGCCGGACTTCCACGAATGGCGCATGTACCTCAAGGAAATGATCGTCACTGTGCAGATCGCCCTGTGGGGCACGGTGCTGGCGATTGTCTGCTCGGTGCCGCTGGGCATTCTCTGCTCGGAAAACATCACCCCCTGGTGGATTCACCAGCCCCTGCGGCGGGTGATGGACGCGTTCCGTTCGATCAACGAAATGGTGTTCGCCATGCTGTTCGTGGTGGCCGTCGGCCTGGGTCCGTTCGCCGGGGTGCTGGCGCTGTGGATCAGCACCACCGGGGTACTCGCCAAGCTGTTCGCCGAAGCCGTCGAAGCGATTGACCCGGGCCCGGTCGAAGGCGTGCGTGCCACCGGCGCCAGTGCCTTGCAAGAGGTGATCTACGGGGTGATCCCGCAAGTGATGCCGCTGTGGGTGTCCTACGCGCTGTACCGCTTCGAAGCCAACGTGCGCTCGGCAACAGTGGTGGGCATGGTCGGTGCCGGCGGGATCGGGGTGATTCTTTGGGAGAACATCCGCGCTTTTCAGTTCGTACAAACCTGTGCGGTGCTGATGGTGATCATTGTGGTCGTCAGCCTGATCGACATTTTTTCGCAACGCCTGCGCAAGCAGTTCATCTGACTTTTCGGAGGGGTGCCTGCGGGCGCTTTTTTTAAAGCATGCGGTTGTCTAGACAAGACGAGCCGGTGTATCGCGAACTGGCTGACATCCTGCGCCGTGAACTGGCGGAGTACCGCGCCGGGGATTTCCTGCCGGGCGAGGTGTTGCTCGCCGAGCGCTTCGGGGTCAACCGCCATACCTTGCGCCGCGCCATCGACGAACTGGTGTTCGAAGGCAGCCTGCTGCGGCGGCAAGGCAAGGGCACCCAGGTGCTGGAACGACCGCTGATTTACTCGATGACCGCCGACAGTGCCTACAGCCAGTCACTGTCGGCCCAAGGGCTCGGCGTCGAGGCGGTATTGCTCAAGCGGCGCTACTGCTTCGCCAGCCGTGAGGAAGCACAACATCTGGGCATCGCCGAGATGGCGCCAATGATCGAATTGCAGACCTTGCGCAAACTCGACCAACAACCGGTCAGTCTGATCCGCCATCGCTACTGCGCCAGCCACGCGCCGTTGCTGGCGGACTACAACGGCGGCTCCCTGCGCCAGTACCTGCGCGAACGGGACATGCCGCTGACCCGCACCCAGAGCCTGATCGGCGCCCGTCTGCCCAACCGTGAAGAAGCCGCATTGCTGCTGATGCCCCGGCACTTGCCGGCCCTGACCGTGTTCACCCTTTCCCGCGATAACGACGGCCATGCCGTGGAGCTGGCCCAGTCCACCAGCCGTTCGGATCGCTTCCAGTACCAGGTCGTGACCTGATGGAGAACGCCATGACTCACTCTGCTCCACACGCCGAGCGCCAACACTGGATCGGTGTTCTGGCCCGCGCCCGCCGCAGCGAATTGCAGCCCTTCGAAGCCGCATTGCGCGACGTTGAATACCAACTGATTCGCGCGCCGGAAATCGGCATGACCCTGGTCCGCGGTCGCATGGGCGGCAACGGCGCGCCGTTCAATGTCGGTGAAATGAGCGTGACCCGATGCGTGGTGCGCCTGGCCGACGGCCGCACCGGCTACAGCTACCTGGCCGGGCGCGACAAGGTCCACGCCGAACTCGCCGCGTTGGCCGACGCGCATTTGCAGGGCGCGCAGCAACGTCACTGGCTGGCGGAGCTGATCACGCCGCTGGCCACCGCGCAGGCCGAACGCCGGGCGCAGAAAGAGGCGGAAACCGCCGCCACCAAGGTCGAATTCTTCACCCTCGTGCGAGGAGAAAACTGATGAGCGCACAGCTGTTGCAACCGGCCTTCGCCGACCCGGTGCTGGATGCCCAGCGCGGTTTTCGTGCCGCACTCAAGGCACTCGCCGGACCCGGTCTGATCCAAAGTCTGCACGACGTGCCGAGTCTTGAAGGCCTGGCACCGGCCACCTACGCCTTGTGCCTGGCCCTGCTGGATGTCGATACGCCGCTGTGGCTGGCGCCGTCGTTCGACACCCCGCTGATCCGCGCCAATCTGGCCTTTCACTGTGGCTGCCCGTTGACCTCGGTGCGCAGCGAAGCACAGTTCGCCTTGCTCGCCGCAGATGACTTGCTCGACCTCAGTGGCTTCGATACCGGCAATGACCGTTACCCCGATCAGTCCTGCACCTTGCTGGTTCAGTTGCCGTCGCTGAACGGCGGACAGGTGTTGACCTGGCACGGCCCAGGCATCGAACGCCAGCACAGCATCAGCCTGCCGTTGGCCGAGGGATTCTGGGCCGAGCGTGAACGCCGCAATGAATTCCCACGGGGCCTGGACCTGTTTTTCAGCGCCGGCCACGAGCTGATCGGCCTGCCACGCAGCACCCGTATCGCAGAGGAGCGTGCCTGATGTACGTAGCCGTCAAGGGTGGCGAACAGGCCATCGACAATGCCCACCGTCTGCTGGCGAAAAAACGCCGGGGCGATACTTCGGTCAGCGAGCTCCGCGTCGAGCAAATCCGCCAGCAACTGCCACTGGCCGTGGCGCGGGTGATGAGCGAAGGCTCGCTGTACGACGAAGAACTCGCCGCGCTAGCCATCAAACAGGCGGCGGGGGATCTGGTGGAAGCGATCTTCCTGCTGCGCGCCTACCGCACCACGTTGCCGCGCTTCAGCCCGAGCCTGCCGATCGACACCTCGAACATGCTGCTCAGCCGTCGTTTGTCGGCGACCTTCAAGGACGTCCCAGGTGGTCAGTTGCTTGGCCCGACCTTTGACTACACCCATCGCCTGCTGGACTTTGCCCTGCTCGCCGAAGGTGAATACCCGGGGCCTCAAGTCACCCCGGATGCTGCTCTGGAGCCGTGCCCACGGGTGCTCGGCTTGCTCGCTCAGGAAGGCCTGATCAAGAACGAGGCCGACCATGGTGAGAGTATTGCCGACATCACCCGCGACCCGCTGGAACTGCCGGCCAGCCGCGTCGAACGCCTGCAAGCGCTGGCCCGTGGCGATGAAGGTTTCCTGCTGGCGCTGGGCTACTCGACCCAACGCGGCTATGGCCGCAACCACCCGTTTGCCGGGGAAATCCGTATCGGTGACGTCGAGGTGTGGATCGACCCACCAGAGCTGGGTTTCCCGATCAATCTGGGCAGCATCGAAGTCACCGAGTGCGAGATGGTCAACCAGTTTGTCGGCTCGGCCACCGAGCTGGCGCAATTCACCCGTGGTTACGGCCTGGCCTTCGGGCACGCCGAGCGCAAGGCGATGGGCATGGCTCTGGTCGACCGCGCATTGCGTGCCGAGGAATACAACGAAGAGATCGTCTCGCCGGCGCAGCAGGAAGAGTTCGTGCTGATGCACTGCGACAACGTCGAGGCGGCGGGTTTTGTCTCGCACCTCAAGTTACCTCACTACGTGGACTTCCAGGCCGAACTGGAACTGATCCGCAAACTGCGCAAGCCGGCCGAGGGCAGCAAGCATGAATGACATGACTCAGGTCTCAGTGCGCGATGCGGCGTACAACTTCGCCTACCTCGATGAGCAGACCAAACGCATGATCCGCCGCGCCTTGCTCAAGGCCGTGGCGATTCCCGGCTATCAGGTGCCGTTCGGTGGTCGCGAGATGCCCTTGCCTTACGGCTGGGGCACCGGCGGCATGCAACTGACGGCGGCAATTCTCGGCGCCGACGACGTGCTCAAGGTCATCGACCAGGGCGCTGACGACACCACCAACGCCGTGTCGATCCGCCGCTTTTTTGCCCGCACCGCCGGGGTTGTCACCACTGAAAGCACCCCGGACGCGACGGTGATCCAGACCCGTCACCGCATCCCGGAAACGCCGTTGCACGCCGATCAGATCATGGTCTATCAGGTACCGATTCCCGATCCCCTGCGCTTTATCGAACCGTCGGAAACCGAGACCCGGACCATGCACGCCCTCAACGATTACGGGGTGATGCACGTGAAGCTGTACGAAGACATCGCCACCTTCGGCCACATCGCCACGGCCTACGCCTACCCGGTGATGGTCGATGAGCGCTACGTGATGGACCCTTCGCCGATCCCCAAATTCGACAACCCGAAACTCGACATGAGCCCGGCGCTGATGCTGTTCGGCGCCGGTCGCGAGAAACGTCTGTACGCGGTGCCGCCGTACACCCGGGTCACCAGTCTCGACTTCGAGGATCACCCGTTCGAAGTGCAGAAGTGGGAAGCGTGCTGCGCCATTTGTGGCAGCCGCGACGCCTTCCTCGACGAACTGATTCTCGACGATGCCGGCACCCAGAGCTTCGTTTGTTCCGACACCTATTACTGCGCCCAGCGCGTCAGCCAGCAGGAGCAGGGCCAATGAACCAGGCGCTGAAAGAAGAGCTGTCCAAGACCACCGTCGAGCCGCTATTGCGGGTGCGCGACCTGTCGTTGTTGTACGGCCCGGAGAAGGGCTGCCAGGACGTCAGCTTCGATCTGTACCCCGGCGAAGTGCTGGGGATTGTCGGCGAGTCCGGTTCGGGCAAGTCGACCTTGCTGTCCTTGCTCAGCGGTCGACTGCCACCCCAGCGCGGCCAGATCGGCTACCGCGATAGGCAGGACCAGTGGCTTGACCTGTACAGCGCCAGTGAAGCCGAACGCCGCACCCTGTTGCGCACCGAATGGGGCTTCGTCGAGCAGAACCCGCGCGATGGTTTGCGCATGGGCGTGTCCGCCGGGGCCAACATCGGCGAACGCCTGATGGCTCAGGGCGTGCGCAATTACCGGCAACTGCGCGGGGCAGGGCTGGATTGGTTAAGTCAGGTGGAAATCGATCCACAGCGTATCGACGACTTGCCGCGCACCTTTTCTGGCGGCATGCAGCAACGCCTGCAGATTGCCCGCAACCTGGTGTCGAGTCCGCGCCTGGTGTTCATGGACGAGCCTACCGGTGGCCTCGATGTGTCGGTGCAGGCGCGTTTGCTCGACCTGCTGCGTGGGCTGGTGCGCGAACTGGATCTGGCGGTGGTGATCGTCACCCACGACCTGGCGGTGGCGCGTCTGCTGGCCGACCGCCTGATGGTGATGCGCCGCTCGCGGGTGGTGGAAACCGGGCTGACCGATCAGATCCTCGACGATCCACAGCACCCTTACTCTCAACTGTTGGTGTCTTCGGTGTTGCAGCCATGATGAATAGCCTGATCGAGGTCCGTGACCTCTCGAAAACCTTCACCCTGCACCAACAGAACGGCGTGGTCCTCAATGTGCTGCGCGGGATCGATTTCACTGTGGCCGGTGGTGAATGCCTGGTCCTGCATGGGCAATCCGGCGCCGGTAAAAGCACCTTGCTGCGCACCCTGTACGGTAACTATCTGCCGGCGGGCGGCAGTATCCGCGTGCAGCACGACGGCCAATGGCTGGAATTGGTCGGCGCGCAGCCCCGGGACATTCTGCAGGTGCGTCAACGCACCCTGGGTTACGTCAGTCAGTTTCTGCGGGTGATTCCGCGCGTGGCCTGTCTGGACGTGGTGATGGAGCCGGCGCTGGCCCGGGGCTGGTCGAAAGAGCGGGCACAGGTGCGGGCCGAACACTTGCTCGGTCGCCTGAACATTCCGCAACGCCTGTGGCAGTTGGCTCCAGGCACGTTCTCCGGTGGCGAACAGCAGCGGGTCAACATCGCCCGCGGCTTCATGGTGGCGTGGCCGGTGATGCTGCTCGATGAACCCACGGCCTCCCTCGACGACAACAATCGTCAGGTCGTGCTCGAACTGATCAACGAAGCGAAAAGTGACGGTGCCGCGCTGATCGGCATTTTCCACGATCGCATTGCCCGCGAAGCCGTTGCCGATCGCCACCTCGACATGACACCCGCCGCCGTGAGCCAAAAGGAATACGCCGATGCACGTTGAACAGATCCTCAGCAATGCCCAACTGGTCACCGCTGACCGAGTGTTCTACGGCACCCTGGTGTTGCGCAACGGCCTGATCGCCGAGGTTGCCGAAGGCCCCAGCCGTTTGCCCCAGGCCCTGGACCTCAATGGCGATTACCTGCTGCCGGGGCTGGTGGAGTTGCACACCGACAACCTGGAACGGCACATGACCCCGCGCCCTGGCGTCGATTGGCCGTCGGTGCCGGCGGTGCTCAGCCACGATGCGCAGATCATCGCGGCCGGCATCACCACGGTGTTCGATGCGGTGTCCATTGGCGATGTGAACCCCAAGGGCAATCGCATGCAGAAACTGCCGGCGATGCTCGACGCCATCACCAAGGCTGCCGAAGCCGGGCTGACCCGCGCCGAACACCGCCTGCACCTGCGTTGCGAGTTGTGCCACCCGGACACCCTCAGCGTGTTTCGCGACCTGGTGGAAAACCCGCTGGTGCAACTGGTGTCGGTGATGGACCATTCGCCGGGTCAGCGTCAGTTCGTCCTGGAATCCAAGTACCGTGAGTACTACATGGGCAAGTACAACCTGAGCAGCGAACTGATGGATGAATTCATCACCCTGCAGATGGCCAATTCCCGGCAGTACAGCGACCGTTATCGTGCGGCGATTGTCGAACATTGCCTGGCGCTGGGCCTGTCGGTGGCCAGCCATGACGACGCGACCCGGGCCCACGTCGAAGAGTCGGCACGCTACGGCATGACCATCGCCGAGTTCCCGACCACGGTCGAAGCCGCGCGCGGCTGCCGGGACCACGGCATGCAGGTACTGATGGGCGCACCGAACATCGTGCGTGGCGGCTCGCACTCGGGTAACGTGGCCGCCGCTGCACTGGCCGCCGAGGGTTTGCTGGATATCCTGTCCAGCGACTACTACCCGGCCAGTCTGCTGCAATCGGCATTCGCGCTGGCGGCGCAGAATCCGTCAATCGGTCTGGCCGGCGCGGTGCGCATGATCAGTTGCAACCCGGCGCGGGCCGCCGGGCTCAGTGATCGGGGCGAGATCGCCGTGGGCTTGCGTGCTGACCTCGTGCAGGCACGCAGCCAGGACGGCTTGCCGGTGGTCCAGCAAGTATGGCGACAAGCAAAGAGGGTGTTTTGATGGCGGGCAGGTTGATCTATCTCATCGGACCTTCGGGATCGGGCAAGGACAGCCTGTTGGATGCGGCGCGAGAGCGGTTGGCCGAGCGCGGTTGCCGCATCGTGCGGCGGGTCATTACGCGCTCGGCGGAAGCGGTGGGCGAGGCGGCGATGGGTGTCAGTCCGCAGCAGTTCAGCGAAATGGAAGCTGCAGACGCCTTTGCCCTGAGCTGGCACGCCAACGGCTTGTCCTACGGCATCCCGCGGGAAATCGACGATTGGCTGGCCGCCGGGCACGACGTGCTGGTCAACGGTTCGCGCGGGCATCTGGGGAAAACCCGCGAACGTTATCCGAACGTGCTGGTGCTGTTGTTGACGGTCAATCAGGCGGTGTTGTGCGAGCGTTTGCTGGCCCGTGGGCGGGAGTCAGTGGCCGAGATCGATGCCCGTCTGGCGCGTAATGCCCGCTTCAATCAGCGGGTGCTCGCCGACAACGATCCGACTTTGCATGTGCTGGACAACTCCGGCGCACTGGAACACACGGTCGAACGCATGCTTGCCTGCATCGATGGTCAGGCTGCATGCGCCTGACCTTGCTGGGCACCGGTGACGCCCGCCAGGTTCCGGTTTATGGCTGCCCGTGCGTGGCCTGCGACCGGGCCCGCAACGATCGACGCCTGCAGCGACGACCCTGCAGCGCGTTGATCGAATGCGGAGACCAGCGCTGGTTGATCGACAGCGGTTTACCTGACCTGTGCGAACGCTTTCCGCCGCGCAGTTTCAGCGGGATTCTCCAGACCCATTACCATGCCGACCACGCCCAGGGCCTGTTGCACCTGCGCTGGGGCCAGGGCCTGGTGATACCTGTCCACGGTCCCGTCGATCCGGAAGGCCTGGCGGACCTGTACAAACACCCCGGCATCCTCGACTTCAGCCAACCGTTCGACGCTTTCGAAACCCGACAATTCGGTACGCTCAGCGTCACCGCGTTGCCCTTGCAGCATTCAAAGCCGACCCTCGGTTACCTGCTGGAAGGGCAAGGACGGCGGATCGCCTACCTGACCGACACCGTTGGCTTGCCGTTGGACACACTGCAATGGTTGCAGCGACAACCGCTGGATCTGCTGGTACTGGACTGCTCCATGCCACCGCAACCACAGGCGCCGCGTAACCACAACGACTTGACGTTGGCATTGCAGTGTATTGATCAGTTGCAGGCGGAGAGGGCGGTGCTGACCCATGTGGGCCATACGCTGGATGCGTGGTTGCTGGAGCATCGGGGAGCTTTGCCGGGGAATGTCGGCGTAGGATTTGATGGGTGTGTGCTTTAGCGTCGGATTGGTTTTTTAGAGGATGCCCCGGTAGTTATTCAGCGACATTACGGGCCTGGCCAAATATACCGTGACGCAATCTTCCGGTATGGCCAGGTCCTTGGGTTTGCAGGAACGATCAGAACGCAGCCTTACCCACCGACGCACCGCCATCGACAAACAACGTCTGCCCGGTGATGAACCCACTCTGTTCCGACAACAGGAACGCAATCGCCGAAGCAATTTCCTGGGGTTGTCCCAGACGTCCCATGGGTACGCCGGCCAGGTAGCGCGCCTCGCCTTCGCTGCCCGGCGGGTTGTTGGCGCGGAACAGTTCGGTTTCGGTTGGCCCCGGTGCTACGGCATTCACCGTGACGCCGCTTTGTGCCAGTTCCAGCGCCCAGGAACGGGTGAAGCTGATCAGCGCAGCCTTGGCGGCGGCATAGGCGGTGCGCTGGGTGATGCCGAGCACCGTCAGGCTGGAAATATTGACCACCCGGCCCCAGCCTTTGGCGCGCATGTTTGGCAGCAGCGCCTGGGTTGCCTGCAATGCCGAATGCAGATTGACCCGCATCACGTCGTCGAAGCTGTCGAGGTCGATGTCGCCCAATGCCTGCGGACGTACCAGGCCGACGTTGTTGACCAGTCCGTCGAATTCGTAGGTTCGAGCCAGTTCGGCGAGCACTTGCTCGGTCAATGCCCGGTCGCTCAGGTCCAGTGGAAACAGGATGCCCGGGAAGGACAGGTCCGGTGTGCGGGCGATGCCCACCACGCGATGGCCCGCGCGGTCCAGATGTTCAGCCACGGCCCGGCCAATGCCTTTGCTGGCGCCGGTGATCAGAAAGGTACGTCGGGTCATGGCAACTCCTTGATTGGCTACGCCGCCATCCGGGCGGCACTGGGTCGAACGGTTCAGCCGCGCATCCTGTTCCGTATCGCTTCGGGTTGGAGTGTAAACCGGGTTGACCCCGCCATAACACGGGCCTGAAGCGATTTTTCCTGACCTTATGCCGTCGCCAGCGCAGCCTTTTGCGAAACACTCAAAAACCGCAGCAACGCCAGCAACGGAAATGCGCTACCGACCACCACAATCCACAACCAGCCGCCATGTTCATAGACCACGCTGGCGATCGACGAGCCAAACGCGCCGCCAATGAAAATGCTGGTCATGTACAGCGCATTCAAACGGCTGCGGCTTTTCGCGTCGAGGGCGTAGACCGCGCGCTGGCCGAGGACCATGTTCATCTGCACGCAGAAATCCAGCACCACGCCGGTCACCGCCAGGCCGATCACGCTGTAGGCCGGATGAATGAACGCCGGCAGAAAGCTCAGGCTGGCGAACAGCAGGGCCAGCAGTGACGCGACCCGGGTATGCCCGGCATCGGCAAGGCGACCGGCGATGGGCGCAGCAATGGCGCCGATGGCACCGACCAGGGCGAAAAGGGCGATTTCGCTTTGCGACAAGCCGTGATTGCGCGCCAGCTCCAGTGGCACGGCGGTCCAGAACAGGCTGAACGTGGCGAACATGCAGCCTTGGTAAAACGCGCGCTGGCGCAGCACCGGTTGCCGACGCAGCAGCGTCCACAACGAGCCGAGCAATTGCCCGTAAGACGCACTGTGATCAGGTTGGCGCTTGGGGATGGTCACGGCCAGCACGATGCTGATGGCCGCCATCAACACGGCAGCTATCACAAACATGGCGCGCCAGCCGAAGTGGTCCGCCACCACGCTCGACACCGGCCGCGCCAGCAGGATACCGAGCAACAAGCCACCCATGATCCCGCCGACCACCCGGCCGCGGGATTCTTCCGGCGCCAGGTGCGCGGCCAGCGGAATCAGGATCTGCACCGACACCGAGCTGAACCCGACCAACAGCGAGATCAGCAGGAACACGTTGGGCTGGTCGGTGAACGCGGCGCCCAACAGGCTGGCGATGGCCACCAGCGTGGTGGTGATCATCAGCCGACGGTTTTCCAGCAGGTCGCCCAAGGGCACCAGGAAGAACAGGCCCAGCGCGTAACCGATCTGGGTCAGCGAGACGATCAGGCTGGCCATGGTGTTGCTCAGGCCGATGTCCGGCGCAATCAGGCCGATGATCGGTTGGGCGTAGTAGATGTTGGCCACGATGGCCCCGCAGCAGAAGGCGAACAGCAGCACCATGCCTCGGGTCATAGTCGCGGTGCCGTGGGGCACCTTGTTGGCTGGGGTCATGACGGGTCTCGCTGACGGAAAGGAATGGCGCAGGCTAATGAACGGATCGATACGGCGGAAGGGTGTTTGCAGTGATATCAATCATTGCGTTGCGCAATGAGCGACGAAGCGCTGTGCCGTTCGCCGATGAGCCTTGCGTCAGAACATGTGCAGTGGATGATACATTCACTTACATCTTGTTCGATAGCGTGCTTATGTTCTCTCCTCATGTTCCGCTAACGGGAAGGGCCGTTCCATGAATGCGATGTTCCGTCACCTGCTTCGCGGCGTATCTGCCGTCACCCTGATCAGTCTGTTAACCGCAAACATGGCCCTGGCCGAGGACGCACCGGGCGCACGCATCGGTGTTCGCGGTGAAATCACCGGCGTCAGTGCCGATGCGCTGAACGTACACGCCAAGACCGGTGAAAACCTGGTGATCCACCTGACTGCGGACACCAAGGTCCGCGCCGTCACCCTGGCCAACATCGAAGACATCAAGCCTGGCAGCTACATCGGTTCTGCAGCGATTCCCCAGGACGATGGCACCCTCAAGGCGCTGGAGGTGCATGTCTTTCCACCAGAACTGGCCGGCAGCGGCGACGGTCATCGGCCCTTTGATCTGGTCAAGGGCAGCAGCATGACCAACGGCAGCGTCGGCGATCTGGTGGTCAGCAACGGTCGGGTGCTGACCGTCAACTATAAGGGCGGGCAGCAGAAAATCCTGGTGCCGGAGGACGTGCCGATCGTCAATCTGCTGCCGGCGGATCGCAGCCTGTTGAAGGTTGGCGTGAAGATCGTGACCTTCGCCACGCAAAGTGCAGACGGTACGCTTACCGCGCAATCCATTTCGGCGGGCAAGGATGGCGTGACGCCGCCCATGTAGGTCAGGCAACCAGTGACCGACCATCCGAAGAAATGCCGGGGTGGGGTCGACGACTAAAATCTATAGGGGGACTTACTTCAACGCGTACCGACAAGCGGGAGTCCCACGATGAAAAGCGTATCTTCGCTGGCGTTGGTGGTTGCGCTCGGGTGGCTGGGCGGCTGTTCGACAGTGCCTGACAACCAGGTCACCAACGTTCCTCTTCAACCCACTTCCATCAATGCCGGCAACATCGCCCGGCCAATCATGATGCCCAATGGCAATGACACCATGTTCTGGTTCGCCGTCAGCGGCGAATCCATGGGCAGTGCCCTGCCGGGGCGTTTGCTGGCCTACATCTATCAGGGCAGTTGCACGAATCTGGGAGCAAAACCGGCCTATGACATGAACGACGGTCCGAACGCGCGGTTCTACTCAGGGGCGTCGCACCAGTATTTCTGGAAAAACGCTGCGGTCTCCACTCAAACCCTTCGAGCCGGCGGCTATGCCTTGGTGGTGCGTGAAAGCCCGGCGGATGGTCATCAGGCGATTTTCTGCGGGAACCTGAGCTGAGCTTGACGCTGAAACACTGCGGGAGCGAGCAAGCTCGCTCCCACAGAAGGCCGTTCAGTGATTACTGCGCGTAGATCTGGTCGAAAACGCCACCGTCATTGAAGTGGGTTTTCTGCACAGTGCGCCAGTCGCCAAAGGTCTTCTCGACCGAGAGGAAGTCGACTTTCGGGAAGCGGTCGGTGTACTTGGCCAGCACCGCCGGGTCACGTGGACGCAGGTAGTTGGCGGCGGCGATTTCCTGGCCTTCCGGCGACCACAGGTACTTCAGGTATTCCTCGGCGGCGGCGCGGGTGCCTTTCTTGTCGACGGTCTTGTCGACCACCGACACCGGCGGCTCGGCTTCGGCGGAAACGCTTGGGTAGATCACTTCGAACTGATCACGGCCAAATTCGCGGGCAATCATTTCCGCTTCGTTCTCGAAGGTCACCAGCACGTCGCCGATCTGGTTGGTCATGAAGGTCGTGGTCGCGGCACGGCCACCGGTGTCGAGCACGGGTGCCTGTTTGAACAGCTTGCCGACGAATTCCTTGGCCTTGTTCTCGTCACCGCCGTTTTTCAGCACGTAACCCCAGGCCGACAGGTAGGTGTAGCGGCCGTTACCGGAGGTTTTCGGGTTCGGCACGATCACCTGCACGCCGTCCTTGAGCAGGTCCGGCCAGTCTTTCAGGGCTTTCGGGTTGCCTTTGCGGACGATGAACACGGTGGCCGAAGTGAACGGCGCGCTGTTGTTCGGCAGACGCGTCACCCAGTTGTCCGGGACCAGTTTGCCGTTGTCGGCGAGGGCGTTGATGTCGGTGGCCATGTTCATGGTGATCACATCAGCCGGCAGGCCATCGATGACCGAACGCGCCTGTTTGCTGGAGCCGCCGAAGGACATCTGCAGGGTGATGTTCTCGTTGTGCTCGGCTTGCCAGTGTTTCTGGAATGCAGTGTTGTAGTCCTTGTAGAAGTCGCGCATCACGTCGTAGGACACGTTGAGCAGGGTCGGTGCGGCCTGGGCGACGCTGGTCAAGGCCAGGCTGGCGGCGAGAAGTGAGGCGCCAAAGAGTTTTTTCACTGCGCATTCCTTGTTCTTGGAAAAGGGGGTTCTGGAAAAATGGGGGCAATTTGCCAGCGACTATAACCGGGCTCGCATAGTCGTTTAAAGATTAAAAAGCTCTGTGCTTATTCCTGTTTTTTGAACAACGCATTGCCGCAACGGGAGCAGAACGAGGCTTGCGGCTCATGGTTGTTTTTCGCGCAGACCGGGCAGTCGTGATGCAGCTGGCTGCCGCGCATGGCTGTGGCCAGTTCGGCGGTGAAAATCCCGGTGGGCACGGCGATGATCGAATAACCGGTGATCATCACCATCGACGAAATCACCTGGCCCAGCGCGGTCCTCGGCACGATGTCGCCGTAACCCACAGTGGTCAGGGTGACGATGGCCCAATAGATGCCCTTGGGAATGCTGGTGAAGCCATGTTCCGGGCCTTCGACCACGTACATCAGGGTGCCGAACACCGTCACCAGGGTGCACACGCTGAGCAGGAACACGAGGATCTTCTGCTTGCTGCCGCGCAGGGCATCGAGCAGGTAATGCGCCTGCTTGAGGTAAGGGCCGAGCTTGAGCACGCGGAAGATGCGCAGCATCCGGATGACCCGGATGATCAGCAGGTACTGGGCGTCGCTGTAATACAGGGCGAGGATGCCGGGCACGATCGCCAGCAAATCCACCAGCCCGTAGAAACTGAACGCGTAGCGCAAGGGCTTGGGCGAGCAGTACAGGCGCAGTATGTATTCGCCGAGGAAGATCACCGTGAAGCCCCACTCGATGTACGCGAGCAGATCGGCGTAGTTGCGGTGGACATCATCGATGCTGTCGAGAATCACCACCACGAGGCTGGCGAGGATGATCAGCAGCAAGGTGCTATCAAAGCGCCGCCCGGCGACGGTGTCGGTCTGGAAAATGATCACGTACAGGCGATTACGCCACGTGTCGTTGCTGTTCATTAAAATCGCCCTGGCCGCAAATCAGCGCAGCCTAGGTTGATTCTCCCCGGGAGCGCAAGGCGCAGTCTCAACAGTCGTCTTGCCGAACAGTTGAACCGCCGGACGGATCAGCCAGCAGGCGAGGATGAAGGGGGCCGTCAGGGTCGGTATACCGACCGCGGCAAAGATCGGCGTGAGCAGCAATGCGAAGACGATACCCGGTAGCGGCAACCAGGGTGTCTGGCGCTGCGAGCTGAAGGCGAGGGCGGCGAGCACGGCGTTGTAGCCACCCAAACCGAGCAGCGCGGTGTAGGCGTCATCGTTCAGCAGACTCCAGCCCATGCCCGCCACAGACGCCAGCAGCGCCCAGGCAAAGGCACGACGATCCGCGATCAGCAAGCCGGCGGCAATCATCGCACCGGCCAACGGGTGGCCGAGGAACATCACCTGGCCGATGCCCTTGAACGGCGCCAGCAGCATGTTCAATGCGCTGACTTCGATTTGATGGGCCTCGGTAGAGGGCGTGGCGAAGCACAGCAGAATCCAGCTCAGCAGCACGAAGGGCGCGGTGTAGGCAGGCAGGAACTGGCTGAGGCGGGCGCGTTTGAGCCATTGCTGGGTGATCATCGCACTGAGGCCGCCGGCGGCGAGTATCAGCAGCGGCATCATCGCTGACCAGGGGAAATACAGGCTCAGCAGCAAACCGAGCAATACACCGTTGTAGCTATAGAGCCCGGCCTGACGATCGGCCTTGGCGTAGTTGCGCCGTTGCGCGGTGAGCAGACCGGCGACCCCGCCGAGCAATGCGCCGCCCAGCAACGCGGGGGCAGTAAACAGGATGGCGCAAAGACACAGCAGGCCGCACAGCGGATTGCGCTGGAGGAAAATCTGGCTGAAGCCGTTGAGCAATGCTTCGGCCCAATCTGGGCAGTGGGTGTTGAAGTGGTTGGCGGGCATTTTGAAATCTGGGCAGTGGAAATTCAAAGGTGTTGCACAAACTTTGTGGCGAGGGAGCTTGCTCCCGCTGGGTTGCAAAGCAACCCCAAAATCGCTGAATGCGGTTTCTTTGTGGAACCCGTCATGTCGAAGCGGCGACTGCTGCGCAGTCGAGCGGGAGCAAGCTCCCTCGCCACAGGGGTAGTTCTTTAGATCAACGTCTCGATACGCAAAGAGTTAGTCGACCCAGGTTGCCCAAACGGCACACCGGCGGTGATCAATAATGTGTCGCCCCGTTGAGCCATTCCTTGAGCCTGGGCAATCTCCAGCGCCGTCGAGCACACTTCGTCGACCTGGCGCAGGCGATCGTTGACCACCGAGTGTATCCCCCAGGCCACCGTCAGACGGCGCGCAGCCTGCAGGTTCGGCGTCAAATTGAGGATCGGCACCGTCGGCCGCTCCCGTGCCGCGCGCAGGCTGGAAGCGCCCGACTCGCTGTAATTGACCAAAACCGCCACCGGCAGCACGTTGCTGATGCGACGAATGGCACAGCTGATCGCATCGGACACGGTCGCCTCGGCTTTCGGCCGGCTGACGTC
The DNA here is from genome assembly GCF_004348895.1 of Pseudomonas vancouverensis. Lineage (GTDB taxonomy): Bacteria > Pseudomonadota > Gammaproteobacteria > Pseudomonadales > Pseudomonadaceae > Aquipseudomonas > Aquipseudomonas vancouverensis. The sequence continues at coordinate 106,792 of NZ_RRZK01000036.1, read as the reverse complement.
GAGTTGCGTCTGGTAGTCCGGGCCGTTTTCCACCTGGCGGATGATCTTGCTCATCATCTGCACGGCTTCGAGCGGGTATTCGCCGGAGGCGGTTTCCGCCGACAGCATCACCGCGTCCGCACCTTCGGCCACGGCGTTGGCCACATCGGTTACCTCGGCGCGGGTCGGGGCCGGTGAGAAGCGCATCGACTCCAGCATCTGTGTGGCGACCACCACGGGTTTGCCGAGCTGGCGGCAGGTGCTGATGATGTTCTTCTGGATCTGCGGCACGCTTTCGGCGGGCACTTCCACGCCGAGGTCGCCACGGGCAACCATGATCGCGTCACTCAGTTCGGCGATTTCGCGCAGTTGTTCAACCGCCGAGGGCTTTTCGATCTTGGCCATCAGGAAGGCTTTGTCACCGATCAGCGTGCGCGCTTCGCGGATATCGTCCGGGCGTTGCACGAACGACAATGCCACCCAGTCCACACCCAACTCCAGACCGAAACTCAGGTCGCGGCGGTCCTTGGCGGTCAACGGGCTCAGGTCGAGCACCGCTTGCGGAACGTTCACGCCTTTGCGGTCGGACAATTCGCCACCGTTGAGCACCGTGGTGTCGATCGCGTCAGCGTACTTGGTGACCACGCGCAGGCGCAGCTTGCCGTCGTCCAGCAACAGGTCCATGCCCGGTTCCAGGGCGGCGATGATTTCCGGGTGCGGCAGATTCACCCGTCGCTCGTCGCCTGGCGTTGCATCCAGATCCAGACGCAAGGCCTGACCGCGCACCAAATGCACCTTGCCTTCGGCGAACTTGCCGACCCGCAGTTTCGGGCCCTGCAGGTCCATCAGGATGCCCAGCGGATAATTCAACTGCCGCTCGACTTCACGAATCCACTGATAGCGCTGGGCGTGGTCGGCGTGGTCACCGTGGCTGAAGTTCAGGCGAAAGATATTGACCCCGGCCTGCACCAGCTCGCGGATGTCATCGATGCCATCGGTCGCCGGCCCGAGGGTGGCGAGAATTTTGACCTTTTTATCGGGTGTCATGGCTTTGGAGTCTCAAGGATCAGAATGGCGCGGAAGTCGTTGACGTTGGTGCGGGTCGGCTCGGTGACGATCAGCGCATCGAGCGCGGCGAAATAGCCGTAGCCATTGTTGTTGTCCAGCTCGTCGCTGGCGCTCAGGCCCAGTTCGGCTGCACGGGCGTAGCTGTCCGGGGTCATGATTGCGCCGGCGTTGTCTTCGGAACCGTCGATGCCGTCGGTATCACCGGCCAGGGCATAGACGCCGGGCAGGCCTTTGAGGCTGTCGGTCAGGCTCAGCAGGAACTCGGCGTTGCGACCGCCACGGCCATTGCCGCGTACGGTCACGGTGGTCTCGCCGCCCGAGAGAATCACGCAAGGCGCTGCCAGTGGCTGGCCATGCAAGACGATTTGTCGGGCGATACCGGCGTGGACTTTCGCCACTTCGCGGGATTCGCCTTCGAGGTCGCCGAGGATCAACGGGCTGAAACCGGCCTGACGGCATTTGACCGCCGCAGCTTCGAGGGATTGCTGCGGGCGGGCGATCAGCTGGAAATGGCTGCGCGCCAGGCATGGGTCGCCGGGTTTGACCGTTTCCGATTCCGGGCTTTGCAGCCAGGTGCGTACCGAAGCCGGCACATCAATGGCGTAGCGCTTGAGGATCGCCAGGGCTTCGGCCGAGGTGCTCGGGTCGGCGACGGTCGGGCCTGAAGCGATGACCGTGGCAAGGTCGCCCGGCACATCGGAAATCGCATAGGTGTAGACGGTGGCCGGCCAGCAGGCCTTGCCCAGACGCCCGCCCTTGATCGCCGAGAGGTGCTTGCGCACGCAGTTCATCTCGCCGATGGACGCGCCGGACTTGAGCAGGGCTTTGTTGATCGACTGCTTGTCAGCCAGGGTGATGCCCTCGGCCGGCAGTGCCAGCAGGGCAGAGCCGCCACCGGAGAGCAGGAAGATCACTCGGTCGTTTTCAGTCAGGTCGCTGACCAGCTCGAATACGCGCTTGGCAACGGCCTGGCCGGCGGCGTCAGGGACTGGGTGTGCGGCCTCGACCACTTCGATTTTTTCGCAGGGTGCGCCGTGACCATAACGGGTCACCACCAGGCCAGAGACTTCACCTTTCCAGCAGCGTTCAACCACCTGGGCCATGGCCGCTGCGGCTTTGCCAGCGCCGATGACGATCACGCGACCGCTGCGGTCAGCGGGCAAATGGGCTTCGAGGACTTGGTTTGGATGCGCCGCGTCGATGGCTGTGGCAAACAGCTCGCGCAGCAGTTGTTGCGGATCGACCGACATGGCGGGCTCCCGGAATTCTTGTTATTGGAAGAGCAACTCGGGTTCCTGTGGGAGCTGGCAGGCTGGCTCCCACAGGTTTGATGCAGGACGGGCAGGGCTTACTTCTTGTCGCGAATCGAGAAGTTGGCCATGTGTTCCAGACCCTTGATCAACGCCGAGTGGTCCCAGTTGCTGCCGCCGATGGCTGCGCAGGTGCTGAACACCTGTTGCGCGTTGGCGGTGTTCGGCAGGTTGATGTTCAGTTCCTTGGCGCCTTGCAGGGCCAGGTTCAGGTCCTTCTGGTGCAGGCTGATGCGGAAGCCCGGATCGAAGGTGCCCTTGATCATGCGCTCGCCGTGCACTTCGAGGATCTTCGAGGAGGCGAAACCACCCATCAGCGCTTCACGGACCTTGGCTGGATCGGCACCGTTTTTCGAGGCGAACAACAGGGCTTCCGCCACCGCCTGAATGTTCAGGGCGACGATGATCTGGTTGGCCACTTTCGCGGTCTGACCGTCGCCGTTGCCACCGACCAGGGTGATGTTCTTGCCCATGGCCTGGAACAGTGGCAGAGCGCGTTCGAAGGCATCGGAGTCGCCACCGACCATGATGCTCAGGGTCGCGGCCTTGGCGCCGACTTCGCCGCCGGATACCGGGGCGTCGAGGTATTGCGCGCCTTTTTCGTTGATCTTCGCGGCGAAGGCTTTGGTGGCGGTCGGCGAAATCGAGCTCATGTCGATGACCACTTTGCCTTTGCTCACGCCAGCGGCGATGCCATCGGCACGGAACAGTACGTCTTCAACCTGCGGGGTATCGGGCACCATGACGATAATGAATTCGGCTTCCTGGGCGACTTCACGCGGGTTGGCCAGGGCAACAGCGCCAGCAGCCACTAGGTCGGCAGGAGCGGCGTCGTGGTGTGCCGACAGGAACAGGCTGTGACCGGCTTTCTGCAGGTTCGAAGCCATTGGGTGGCCCATGATGCCGGTGCCGATAAATCCGATTTTAGCCATGAGAAAATCCTCTTGTTTTTGTCTTGCCAAATAATGTGCCTGACACCTTTTGTGGCGAGGGAGCTTGCTCCCGCTGGGGGGCGAAGCACCCCCAAGTCAATCCACCGCGGTGTTTCAGGAAAACTCGATTTGCAGTGTTTACGGCTGCTTCGCAGCCGAGCGGGAGCAAGCTCCCTCGCCACAAGGGTTTTGCAGTGTTCTTAATTTGCGTTATGGGTCTTCAGCCAGCCCAGGCCTGCTTCAGTGGTGGTCAGCGGCTTGTATTCACAGCCGACCCAACCCTGGTAACCGATGCGGTCCAGGTGTTCGAACAGGAAGCGGTAGTTGATTTCACCGGTACCTGGTTCGTTGCGCCCCGGGTTGTCCGCGAGCTGTACGTGGTTGATCTCGGCCAGGTGCGATTGCAGGGTGCGGGCCAGATCGCCTTCCATGATTTGCATGTGATAGATGTCGTATTGCAAGAACAGGTTGGCGCTGCCGACCTGCTCGCGAACCGACAGGGCCTGAGCGGTGTTGTTCAGGTAGAAGCCCGGGATGTCGCGGGTGTTGATCGCTTCCATCACCAGTTTGATGCCCGCCGCCTGCAACTTGTCGGCCGCGTACTTGAGGTTGGCGACGAAGGTCTTTTCCACGGTGGCATCATCAACGCCTTGCGGACGAATACCGGCCAGGCAGTTGACCTGGGTGTTGCCCAGCACTTGCGCGTAGGCGATGGCCAGGTCGACGCCGGCGCGGAATTCTTCAACACGGTCCGGCAGGCAGGCGATACCGCGCTCGCCCTTGGCCCAGTCACCGGCCGGCAGGTTGAACAGCACTTGGGTCAGACCGTTGGCATCCAGCTTGGCCTTGATTTCGGCGGAGCTGAAGTCGTACGGGAACAGGTATTCGACACCACTGAAACCGGCTTTGGCAGCGGCGTCGAAACGGGCAAGGAAGTCCTGTTCGGTGAATAGCATGGACAGGTTGGCTGCGAAACGCGGCATGGTGGTCTCCCAAATATGTGTAGTCCCCTGGTTGGAGCGTACCTGTGTGGCGAGGGAGCTTGCTCCCGTTGGGACGCGAAGCGGCCCCAAATCCTTTGCGACTGCTTCGCAGCCGAGCGGGAGCAAGCTCCTCGCCACACAAGCCCGCTGCCACGAAGGGAGCGAGCAGCTATTTAATCAAGCAACGAAATCGCCGTCGGTGCATCGTTGCCGACCAGCGCCAGGTCTTCGAATTCGTTGACGGCGTTGATCTCGGTACCCATGGAAATGTTGGTCACGCGCTCCAGGATGATCTCGACGATCACCGGCACCTTGAACTCTTCGATCATTTCCTGAGCCTTGCGCAGGGCAGGCTGGATTTCGGACGGTTCGAACACACGCAGCGCCTTGCAGCCCAGGCCTTCGGCGACAGCGATATGGTCGACACCGTAACCGTTGAGTTCCGGTGCGTTCAGGTTATCGAATGACAGCTGAACACAGTAGTCCATGTCGAAACCGCGCTGTGCCTGACGGATCAGACCCAGGTACGAGTTGTTCACCACCACGTGGATGTACGGCAGCTTGAACTGCGCGCCCACCGCCAGCTCTTCGATCATGAACTGGAAGTCATAGTCGCCCGACAGCGCGACAACCTTGCGGTTCGGATCGGCCTTGACCACACCCAGCGCCGCCGGAATGGTCCAGCCCAATGGACCGGCCTGACCGCAGTTGATCCAGTGACGCGGCTTGTAGACGTGCAGGAACTGCGCGCCGGCAATCTGCGACAGACCGATGGTGCTGACGTAGCAGGTGTCCTTGCCGAACACCTGGTTCATCTCTTCATAGACGCGCTGCGGCTTGACCGGCACGTTGTCGAAGTGGGTCTTGCGCTGCAGGCTGGCCTTGCGCTGCTGGCAATCCTGCAGCCAGGCGCTGCGGTTCTTCAGCTTGCCGGCGGCTTGCCATTCACGGGCGACTTCGATGAACACGGTCAGCGCGGCTGCGGCGTCGGAAACGATGCCCAGGTCCGGGGTGAACACGCGGCCGATCTGCGTGCCTTCGATGTCGACGTGAATGAACTTGCGGCCTTCGGTGTATACATCGACCGAACCGGTGTGACGGTTGGCCCAGCGGTTACCGATGCCCAGTACCACGTCGGACTTCAACAGGGTGGCGTTGCCGTAACGGTGCGAAGTCTGCAAGCCAACCATGCCGACCATCAGCGGGTGATCGTCGGGAATGGTGCCCCAGCCCATCAGGGTCGGGATGACCGGGATGCCGGTCAGCTCGGCGAACTCCACCAGCAGCTCACTGGCGTCGGCATTGATGATGCCGCCACCGGCTACCAGCAATGGACGCTCGGCCTGATCGAGCAAGGCCAGGGCTTTCTCGACTTGAACGCGGGTTGCGCTCGGCTTGGCCAGCGGCAGTGGCTGGTAGGCGTCGATGTCGAATTCGATTTCAGCCATCTGCACGTCGAACGGCAGGTCGATCAGCACCGGGCCTGGGCGGCCGGAGCGCATTTCGTAGAAGGCTTTCTGGAACGCGTAGGGCACCTGGCCCGGCTCCAGAACAGTGGTCGCCCACTTGGTGACTGGCTTGACGATGCTGGTGATGTCGACCGCCTGGAAGTCTTCCTTGTGCATACGGGCGCGGGGTGCCTGGCCAGTAATGCAGAGGATTGGAATCGAGTCGGCCGAGGCGCTGTAGAGCCCGGTGACCATGTCGGTACCGGCAGGGCCGGAAGTACCGATGCACACGCCGATGTTGCCGGCCTTGGTGCGGGTGTAGCCCTCGGCCATGTGCGAGGCGCCTTCAACGTGGCGAGCGAGGACGTGATCGATGCCACCGACCTTTTGCAGGGCGGAGTACAGCGGGTTGATCGCAGCACCCGGAATGCCAAAAGCGGTATCAACCCCTTCACGGCGCATCACCAGAACGGCGGCTTCGATTGCTCTCATTTTGCTCATGGTTTTGTGCCTCTTTACGTTTTGTAATTGTATACAAGTGGCTTTGCGCAGAGTGTATTCACGGCGGACGGCGCAGGTCAATCCATTTTCTCAAGCGCTTGTTTCATTCGTCGTAAGCCCGATTCACTGTGGCTTTTCGTCGCATGCGGCGCTTTTCGAGAATTATTGTATACAAATAAATAATCTATTGTGTTCTATTTGTTGCATCGGGCTGCGGCACTTCGGCGCAGCCCAACGGCTTTCCGAAAAACAAAATGAGGACGGCACCATGAGCGCTTTAACCTTGAAAGTCGCAGTCAACCTGGTCAACGAGGCCATCAACGCAGGGCGAGCCATTTCGGCTGCGCCGCTGACCATCGCGGTACTGGATGCCGGCGGGCACCTGATCACCCTGCAACGCGAAGACGGCGCCAGCCTGCTGCGCCCGCAGGTCGCCATCGGCAAGGCCTGGGGCGCCATCGCCCTGGGCAAGGGCTCACGCCTGCTGGCGCTGGATGCGCAGCAACGCCCGGCGTTTATCGCCGCCTTGAACAGCCTCGGTCAGGGCAGCGTGGTGCCGGCACCAGGGGGTGTGCTGATTCGTGACAAGGATGGGCATATGCTGGGAGCGGTGGGGATCAGCGGCGATCTGTCGGATGTTGACGAGCAGTGTGCGATCAACGCGATCGAGGCGCTGGGGTTGGTGGCGGATGCGGGAGTGGCGGCTTGATCGTCATCGCCTGATCTGACGCCTTCGCGAACAGGCCCGCTGCTACAGGGGATCATCGATGGACACAAACGCTGTGTACATCGCAATCCCTGTGGAGCGGGCTTGCCCGTGGAGGCGGACAGCCGGCCGATCAGTTTTCATCACTGATGAACCGCCCCCCTTTGTAAGAGTGGAACTCCAGGCGGTCGTTACCGCAGCAACGGATAGATTCACCTAGAAAAAAACATGTCCTCTGCCAGGCACTCGCAATGGGCTGCAGAAGCCCGCTGAATCACCTTGCATCGCCTGCAATCGGGTGATCTCCCCGAAATAACAGACAGCGGTGTACAATCGCTTTCTTATATCTCTGTTGATCATGCGAAGGATTTTCCGGATGTTGCCGCGCTTTCCTGCCGTCACCCGCTGCCTGACTCTTGCCGCCCTGTTTGTGGCCGGTCCCGCTGCGGCGTTGGAGTTTCCCCTGCCCCCACCGGGTGAAGACATCATCGGCCAGGTCCAGGTGATCAAGGCCAAGTACGAAGATACCTTCGCCGATCTGGGCACCGCCTACGACCTGGGCTACACCGAAATGGTCGCCGCCAACCCGGGCGTCGATGCCTGGTTGCCTGGCGCCGGCACCGAAATCATCCTGCCGACCCGCTTCATCCTGCCGCCGGGCCCCCGTGAAGGCATCGTGATCAACCTGGCCGAGTACCGTCTCTACTACTACCCGAAAGGCAAGAACGTGGTGTACACGTTCCCGTTGGGTATCGGCCGTGAAGGCTGGGGTTCGCCCATTGCCCACACCACCATCACCGCGAAGACGCCGAACCCGACCTGGACGCCTCCAGCGTCGATCAAGGCCGAGCACGCCGCTGACGGTGATCCGCTGCCAAACGTCGTGCCGGCAGGCCCTGACAACCCCCTGGGGCCGTTCAAATTCAGTCTGGGCACTCCGGGCTACCTGATTCACGGTTCGAACAAGAAATTCGGTATCGGCATGCGCACCAGCCACGGTTGCTTCCGCATGTTCAACAACAACGTGCTGGAAATGGCCGGCATGGTGCCGGTCGGTACGTCGGTGCGCATCATCAACGATCCGTACAAGTTCGGCATGAGTGGCGGCAAGGTTTACCTGGAGGCGCACACGCCGCTGGACGACAAGGGCAACCCGTCCGTGGTCGACAAGCACACGGCGGTGATCAACGCGATGCTCAAGCGTGAAGACATCACCAACAACCTGCGCATGAACTGGGATGTGGTGCGGGATGTAGTCGCTGCCGAAGACGGCTTGCCGGTAGAGATTGCCGTGCCGAGTACGACGGCGCCGATGGTGTCGAGCACACCGATCGACCTGCAGCAGTAATGCTTGCCTGAAACCCGCCGACGCAGGCCGCGTCGGCGGGTTTTTTATGGCCTGGACAAATCGCCGGGCAATAAAAAAGCCGACCCAAAAATGGGTCGGCTTGATAACAATCCCGAAGGATTATTACTTGCGGCTAGCTTTGTCCAGCATGCGCAGAGCACGCTCGTTAGCTTCGTCAGCAGTCTGTTGTGCTTTTTGAGCAGCAGCCAGAGCTTCATCAGCTTTACGGTAAGCTTCGTCTGCACGAGCCTGGGAGCGAGCAGCTGCGTCTTCAGTAGCGGTCAGACGTGCTTCGGTTTCTTTCGATGCGCTGCTGCAACCGGTAGCCAGAACTGCGGCCAGAGCCAGAGCAGAGAATTTCAGAACGTTGTTCATCGTGTTCCCCTTCAAGGACTTTCTATTAAGTGGCTTTCTCCTCCGATTGAGGAAATAGCCGGCGTACATACTACCCATTACTTGTAGTAAGTAAAACTGACGTGTAGCAAGAAGCAAAAAAAATTGTAGGCGTTGATTCTTTTTCGAGCAACTTTTAACTGCGTTGTTTAAAAAATGTTCAGCTGGGAGGCCCGAGCCTGAGCGAGCCGTCCGGGAAAAGTTCCTCATTCTCAACGCTCTTTTTTTCGGTCTTGGCTAAAGTCCGCCTATATGGATTCGTCTACACTTTTGTTCGGATTTTGCGCGACGCTTCTCATATCTTTCTCCCTCTTCAGGTGACTTTAACTACCGGCGTTCGTCTTAAGTCTCAACATCCGGCAATGTTCAGGCTTTCGCACCTGGGTGAGCGTCCCCGACGTGACCCGATACAGCCCCGCCAGCGGCATGATGACGAGTGCATCTTGAGCATTTGCACCATTGGTGCCTACTATTTGTACGTGCTCGGTAGCACGAGATCGCTGCGGTTCTTCTCGGTGTCCATTCAGGCACGGGGTGGCGTAGATGTTCCTTCGCCGGGAAAACATCGGTAAGGTAGGGTTAGAAATCCAGACCCGCGAGGAGTAATGATGAGCGAGGCGTTGTCCATCCACCATGACCAGGCTGGTCATCAGTTCGAGACCAATGTGGACGGTCATCGTGCCTATCTGACCTATATGGACCTGGGAAAGCAGACCCTGGATATTTATCGCACCTTCGTGCCCAATGCCCTGCGGGGTCGCGGCATTGCCGCTGCACTGACCGAGAAGGCCCTGGAGTACGCCGAAGAGATGGGCTACACCGTTATTCCGTCGTGCTCCTATGTCGAGCGCTACATGGAGCGTCACCAGCGGCATGCGGCCAAGCTGAGTCAGTGACCTGCCACAAAACGAATGCATAAAAAAACGCCGGGTTTAACCCGGCGTTTTTGTGTGTGCTGCAAAGGCGATCAGCTGCGATCGCGATTGGGCAGTACGTCCTTGAGCTTGGCGTGCATGCTGCGCAAGGTGTTTTCAGTGGCAGCCCAGTCGATGCAGGCATCGGTGATCGACACGCCGTATTGCAGGTCGGCGAGGTCTTTCGGAATGGCCTGGCAGCCCCAGTTCAAGTGGCTTTCAACCATCAGGCCGATGATCGACTTGTTGCCTTCGAGAATCTGGTTGGCGACGTTTTCCATCACCAGCGGTTGCAGGGCCGGGTCCTTGTTGGAGTTGGCATGGCTGCAATCGACCATGATGTTCGGTTTGATCTTCGCCTTGTTCAGCGCCTGCTCGCAGAGTGCGACGCTGACCGAATCGTAGTTCGGCTTGCCATTGCCGCCGCGCAGGACCACGTGGCCGTAGGCATTGCCCTTGGTGGTGACGATCGACACGCCACCTTCCTGGTTGATACCGAGGAAGCGGTGCGGGCTGGAAACCGATTGCAGGGCGTTGATCGCCACGGTCAGGCCGCCGTCGGTGCCGTTCTTGAAGCCGACGGCCGAGGACAGGCCGGAAGCCATTTCACGGTGAGTCTGGGATTCAGTGGTACGCGCGCCAATGGCCGACCAACTGATCAGGTCCTGCAGATACTGCGGGGAGATCGGGTCGAGGGCTTCGGTGGCGGTCGGCAAGCCTTTTTCTGCCAGGTCCAGCAGCAACTGGCGACCGATGTGCAAGCCATCCTGGATCTTGAACGAGTCGTCCAGGTACGGGTCGTTGATCAAGCCTTTCCAGCCAACGGTGGTGCGTGGTTTTTCGAAATACACGCGCATGACCAGATACAGGGTATCGGACACTTCCGCCGCGAGCGCCTTGAGGCGATCGGCGTATTCGTGGGCAGCCTTGATGTCGTGGATCGAGCACGGCCCGATGACGACGAACAGGCGATGGTCAGTGCCATCGAGAATATTGCGAATGACTTCGCGGCCCTTGGTGACGGTGCGCAGTGCAGCATCGCTCAGGGGAATATCGCGCTTGAGCTGATCAGGAGTGATCAGAGTCTCGTTGGAGGCGACGTTTAGGTCGTTGATCGGTAAATCAGCCATCGTTTACTCGTCAGGTCACGGGTGCCGGCCGCCAGCGAACCCGCGCGGCGGAGCACAGCAAATTAAGCGCGTCGGGGAGCCGAACCTTAGCGCGTTACACCGTGGCTCGACAATGGGCAGACACCGGTTTGAAGGGCTTTTGCAGTCAGTTTCCCTGCCATGAGGGGCAAACCGATCAACAACGCGTCTATTCCAGCACCGGTTGCGCAAACGCCTTGCGCACCGATTCGTTGGAAAATTCCTCGGCATGTTCCTGCAGCCATTCAAGGGCCAGCGCCTGGACCTCCTGCAAATCGTCGTGGGCGTCATGCAGTCGGCAGTAACGTTCGATCTGGCACACCTGCTCGCCCATGCGGGCGCTGAACAGCGTCTGTTCGTCAACGAAGGCGATGCCCACCAGGTAGCCGCGCTTGCGCCGCAGGCACCAGGCCACGTAGCCCAGGTAGCGCATGTCGGGGTTGAGCGTCGGCATGCGCACTTCCAATGCAGTACCGTGGCGCCAGGCACGGTGATAATTGCAAGCCATGCCCCCCAGGCTGATAGTGTGCAGCTGTTGCCGCGAGATGCACTCGGGTTTGAGCAGGGTTAATTCAACGGGCACATCGTCAGGGTGAGGAAGAAAACGTCCCATGAACACAGACTCCATGTGTCGGCCATCTGACATTGTTTCCCCCAGTATAGTGGTCGAATTGGAACTGACCGATTTCGACGCCGACCAACGGCTGCTGGCGATGAGCGGTGTGTCGCTGGTGATTTTCACCAGTGTCGGCTGCGCCAGTTGCCGGTTTGCCCGCGAGCAGTTGCCGAGGCTTGAGCTGGCCGTCGATCGACTGTGCTGGATCGATGCCGGAAACAACGGCGGACTGGTCGAGCGTTACTCGGTTTTTCATTTGCCGGCGCTGTTTGTAGTGCGCGACGGTGAGTTCTTCGGGGCAGTGAATTCGCGCCTGAGCGCCCGCGAGCTGAATGCAGCCGTGGGCCAGGCGCTGAGTCGAATAGCAGAGGAGTTGCCATGATGGGGACAATTGCCAGGCCGACAATCGGCATTATCGGAACCGGCGCCATCGGCGGGTTCTACGGGGTGATGCTGGCGCGAGCCGGTTTTGACGTGCACTTTCTGCTGCGCAGCGAGTTTTCAGCAGTGGCCGAGCACGGCTTGCAGGTTGATAGCGCGCCTTTTGGCGCAATGACGCTGAATCCGGTTCAGGCCTATTCGAACGCTGCAGACATGCCACCGTGCGACTGGTTGCTGGTGGGCGCCAAGACCACCAGTAATGCCGATCTGGCTCCGGCGATCCTTGCCGCGGCGGCTCCAGGGGCCAAGGTGCTGCTGTTGCAGAATGGTTTGGATGTAGAAGACAGCCTGCGCGAGCTGCTCCCCGATTCGCTGCATGTGCTCGGTGGTCTTTGCTATATCTGTGTGCACCGCGAAGGGCCGGGGGTGATTACTCATCAGGCACTGGGGGCGGTGCATGTGGGCTATCACAGTGGTTCGGCAGCCGATGAGGCGGCAAGCAAAGTGATCGTCGAGGAGGGCGTGAGTCTGTTCCGCGCCGCCGGGATCGACTCCCAGGCCATGGCCAATCTGCACCAGGCGCGTTGGCAGAAACTGGTCTGGAATATCCCTTACAACGGTTTGTCCGTATTGCTGGGGGCAAGCACGACGCCACTGATGGCCAATGCCGACAGCCGCGAACTGATCAAGGCGTTGATGGCCGAAGTGGTCCAGGGTGCCATTGCCTGCGGTCATGATGTGCCGGCCGGTTATGCCGAGCATCTGTTCATGGTCACGGAAAAAATGCCCGACTACTGGCCGAGCATGTACCACGATTACCTGCACAAGCGCCCGTTGGAGCTTGACGCCATTTACGGCAAGCCCCTGGCCGCGGCCAAGGCGGCGGGATGTGAACTGCCTCGCATCGAGGCGCTGTATCGCAGTTTGAGTTTTATTGATCGACGCAATACCTGAGTCGATCGGCCAGGGGGAAAGCATGCCAAAGGTAATCGATGACAAGTTGGTGCTGGCGATTTCTTCGCGGGCGCTGTTCGACCTGAGTGAGAGCCACAAGGTGTATCTGTCCAGTGGCGTCGAAGCTTATCGGCAATATCAGATCGAACACGAAGACGAGATCCTCGAGCCCGGCGATGCGTTCCCGTTGGTGCAGAAACTCCTGAGCCTTAATGCCAGCCTCGGCCGCGCCCGGGTCGAGGTGATCCTGGTATCGCGCAACAGCGCCGATACCGGTCTGCGGGTGTTCAACTCCATCGATCACTATGGCCTGGCGATTTCCCGAGCGGCCTTTGTCGGGGGGCGCAGTCCCTATCCGTATCTCAAGGCCTTTGGCTGCGACCTGTTTCTTTCGACCCACGCCGAAGATGTGCGCAATGCACTGGATGCCGGATTCGCCGCCGCGACCATTCTGTCGGGCGGCGCCAGTCGTGCCGCCAGTGATGAGTTGCGCATCGCCTTTGACGGTGATGCGGTGTTGTTTTCCGACGAGTCCGAGCGAATCTACCAGTCCGGAGGCCTGGCGGCGTTTCAGGCCAGCGAGCGTGAAGCGGCTCGCGAACCGTTGCGCGGCGGGCCGTTCAAGGGCTTTCTCGCCGCGCTCAATCTGCTGCAACGTGAGTTTCCCGACGAAGCATGCCCAATCCGCACTGCGCTGGTGACGGCGCGCTCGGCACCGGCCCATGAGCGGGTTATCCGCACCTTGCGCGAATGGGACATCCGCCTGGACGAGTCGCTGTTCCTCGGTGGCCTGACCAAATCGGCATTCCTCGAAGCATTCGCGGCGGATGTCTTTTTCGACGATCAGGCCGGTCACTGCGAGCTCGCGCGCGAAGTCGTCGCCACCGGCCACGTCCCCCACGGCATCAGCAACGAGCCTCAAGTTTAAGCCCGCCGTTCAATGCGTTGCGTCGGACGCCGCAGTCGCCAAGGCACTGCTAAGCTGAATCAAATCTCCGCCATGTTGGCACGCGAGGAGGTCATATGATTCGTTCGATGCTGTATGCCACTGACCTCGGCCTGTACGCCCCCGTGGTGATGCAGCATGCCCTGGAGCTGGCGCGGACGTTCAATGCCAACTTGTATGTGGTGCACGCGGTTGAACCCATGGGGTTGTTCGCCGAATCGGTGTTGCAAAGTTATCTCGATGAGCAGGCCCTGAACGAATTCCACAGCCAGGGTTTGAGCACCGTGATTGCCAACATCGAGCAGCGGGTGCTGGACAGTTTTCGTGAGGAACTGGGGGAAGAGGGTGAGCATGATCTGGCGCGGATTCAGGCCGTGCGCGTGCTGCAGGGCGATCCGTCGCAGGTGATTCTGGAGCAGGCGCAGAAACTCTCCGTGGATTTGTTGATCGTAGGTAGTCACAGCCACGGTGCGGGGGCGGATACACCGTTGGGGCGAACCGCCGCGCGCGTGCTGCAACTGTCCAAGGTGCCGGTTTACCTGGTGCCGCTGGTGCAACGTCGTCGTCAGGGGGATCGGTAGAGCACGAATAGTGGCAGTTTGATAAAAAAGTTCTAGATTTATTCTTCAAGCCATTAATATAGTTATATATCGTCGCTGATGCCCGTGGCGTCTACCTGCTTTGAGGGATACATATGAAGCTTCAACAATTGCGCTACATCTGGGAAGTGGCGCACCACGACCTCAACGTTTCCGCTACAGCCCAAAGCCTTTACACCTCTCAGCCGGGTATCAGCAAACAGATCCGCCTGCTCGAAGACGAACTGGGTGTTGAAGTGTTTGCCCGCAGCGGCAAGCACCTGACCCGCGTCACGCCGGCCGGCGAGCGCATCATCACCACCGCCGGTGAGATTCTGCGCAAGGTCGAAAGCATCAAGCAGATTGCCCAGGAATTCTCCAATGAGAAGAAGGGCACCCTGTCGATCGCCACCACCCACACCCAGGCGCGTTATGCGCTGCCGCCGGTAATCAGCAATTTCATCAAGCAATACCCTGACGTGGCCCTGCACATGCACCAGGGCTCGCCGATGCAGATCGCCGAAATGGCCGCTGACGGCACCGTGGATTTTGCCATCGCCACCGAAGCGCTCGAGTTGTTCGGCGACCTGGTGATGATGCCGTGCTATCGCTGGAACCGTTGCGTGGTGGTGCCTCAAGGCCATCCACTGACCAAACTGCCGAAACTGACCCTCGAAGCGCTGGCCGAATACCCGATCGTGACCTACGTGTTCGGTTTCACCGGCCGTTCCAAGCTCGACGAAGCCTTCAGCCATCGTGGCCTGACGCCGAAAGTGGTGTTCACCGCCGCCGACGCCGACGTGATCAAGACCTATGTGCGCCTGGGCCTGGGCGTTGGCATCGTGGCGAAGATGGCGGTCGACACCAAGCTCGACAATGACCTGGTGGTGCTCGATGCCAGCGAACTGTTCGAGTCCAGCGTGACCAAGATCGGTTTCCGCCGTGGCACCTTCCTGCGTGGCTTCATGTGCGACTTCATCGAGAAATTCGCCCCGCACCTGACCCGCGAAGTCATGGCCAAGGCCATTGCCTGCCACAACAAGCAGGAACTGGAAGAACTGTTCGACGGTGTCGAACTGCCTGTCCATTAAGCGACCTGCTTAGACCACCTCGGTGACAGCAAACTGTTGCCGAGTGCCCGCCACCAGAATCTCCACCTCGTCGCCCTCGAACTTGCCCAGCAGGCTTTTGCCCAGGGGTGAGCGCGGGGTGATGACGGTGATCAGTTGCCCTACCAGATCGACTTTCAGCCCGGCGGCGTCAGGGGCCAGGAACAGCCACTGTTCGCGACCCCGTTCGTCCTCCAGGCCGAGCAGTGCGCCCACTTCGATACCGCGTTGCTCGTCGTATGGGCGCAGTGCCAGGTTCTGGCAAAGCGCCAGGGACTGGCGAATTTCCTCGACCCGTTTCGCTTGCCCGGCTGCCAGGTAAGACGCCTCCAGTCCGAGGGTGTCGTATTTGTTCTCGGCGATGTTTTCTTCGTGGGTCGCGGTTTCGTAGGCGGTCTGCGCGGCGCGCTCGGCAATGTCGAGGTCGATGCGCAGCTTGTCGAGAATCAGTTGGTGGACACTGTGCTTGTTCATGGTCAGTCGCAGAATCTCAAAACGTTATCGCGGCTTTTCTCGCTCGGTGCGGTCTGGTCTTGCTGCAGCCAGAACTGGCAATTGGGGTTGGCCTGATTGCGGGTGCTGCTGCGCGCTTGATCGAGTCGTTGCTGTTGCTCGTTCTTGCGCAGGTTTTCTTCATACTGCTGGAACAGGGGGCTCTGCGGCGGAATGTCCGGCACTGGCTGCACGACCACGGGTGGCTTGGCCAATTGTTCGACCGCGGCCGTCACTGGCGCCAGTTGCTGGCTGAACAGTCGGGAGGCAAGCCAGCAGGTCAGTGCAATGGCTATGAATCCCAGCCACATGCCGAGGGCGATACTGCCGGTCAGTTGCAAGGCGTTCAGTCGAATGGGCAAGTGGCGACGCGGGGTGGGGCGGTAGGGCATGGTGGCCTCCTGGCGAAGAGTCGCGGGCGAGTGGCGATTGTCGCATGAAGAATAATCGCCGTCGGCCCTTCTGCGCGGGGTAATTTATGCGGACAATCGGCGCCTTTGCCAACGGGAGCCTGTAATGCCTGAAACGAAAACCCGCTGGGACATTTTCTGCACCGTGGTCGACAACTTCGGCGACATCGGCGTGACCTGGCGCCTGGCCCGCCAGCTGGTTGCCGAGCACGACTTGGCGGTACGTTTGTGGGTGGATGATTTGCGCGCCTTCGAGCGTCTGTGTCCAGCCATCGATATACACGCTGCAGGGCAGCGGCAGCAGGGCGTCGAAGTCCGTCAGTGGCCCGCTCAATGGCAACCGGCAGAAGCCGCCGATGTGGTGATCGCTGCCTTCGCCTGCCAGTTGCCTGCCGCCTACATGGACGCCATGGCCGAGCGGCCAGTTCCACCGCTGTGGATGAACCTCGACTACCTCAGTGCCGAAGACTGGGTCATTGGCTGTCACGGTTTGCCTTCGGTGAAGTACCGGCACGTACAGAAATACTTTTTCTTTCCCGGCTTTCAACAGGGCACCGGCGGGTTGTTGCGTGAGCACGGACTGCTTGAACAGCGTCGGCAGTTTCAACAAGACCCCGAGGCCCGGCGAGCGTTTCTGCAAGAACTGGGGGTTGATCCAGCACCGGGCGCACAATTGATCTCACTGTTTGCCTATGAAAACACCGGGCTGGCCAGTTGGTTGGGCGCGATGGCGAGCGATAGGACGCCGACGCATCTGCTGGTGCCGGAAGGGCGGGTTCTCGGTGATGTCGAACGCTGGCTTGGTGTGCAAGGGCTGGCCGCGGGCGCCGTGCATGTGCGCGATGGCTTGACCGTGCAAGTGCTGCCGTTCATCCAGCAAGAGCAGTACGACCGTTTGCTGTGGAGTTGCGACTTCAACGCCGTACGCGGCGAGGATTCCTTCGTGCGCGCGCAATGGGCCGCTCGGCCAATGCTGTGGCATATCTATCAGCAGGAAGAAGACATTCACCTGGACAAGCTCGAAGCCTTCCTCACCCTCTACACGAAAGGCTTGTCTGCGCCCGCGAGCGAAGCGATCAGCGGTCTGTGGCGGGCATGGAATGTGGGTGGAGAAATGGCCGACCACTGGCAAATGACCCGTAAACACTGGCCAGAGCTGGAAAAACACGCGCAGGCATGGTGTCTGGAACAGGCCTTGCAGGCCGATCTTGCCACGGCGCTGGTACAGTTTTATGGAAATTGGATATGATACGCGGCCTAGATTTTTGTAAATCCCATCCAAATTCGGATATTCGCAATGAAAACTGGTAAAGAACTCAAACCCGGTACCGTGATCCGTATCGACAACGATCCTTGGCTGGTTCAGAAAGCTGAATTCACCAAGTCGGGCCGTAACAGCGCGATCATGAAGACCAAGCTGAAGAACCTGCTGACCGGCTACAAGACCGAAACCGTATACGGTGCGGACGACAAGCTGGACGACGTGATCCTGGACCGCAAAGAAGCGACCCTGTCCTTCATCAGCGGTGACTCCTACACGTTCATGGACACCACCGACTACACCATGTACGAGCTGAACGCCGAAGACATCGAAAGCGTTCTGCCATTCGTGGAAGAAGGCATGACCGACGTTTGCGAAGCCGTATTCTTCGAAGGCCGTCTGGTTTCCGTAGAGCTGCCGACCACCATCGTGCGTCAGGTTGACTACACCGAAGGTTCCGCTCGCGGCGACACTTCCGGCAAGGTGATGAAGCCTGCCAAACTGAAGAACGGTACCGAGCTGTCGGTTGCTGACTTCATCGAAATCGGCGACATGATCGAGATCGATACCCGCGAAGGCGGTTCCTACAAAGGCCGTGCCAAATAAGCACTGCTTGAGGAATGAAAAAGCCCGACCATTGAGTCGGGCTTTTTTGTGCCTGCAAGAAAGACTGTTGTTAAACAGTTACATGCAGACGCACATCAACATTGCCGCGAGTGGCGTTGGAGTACGGGCAGACCTGGTGTGCCGCTTCGACCAGCGCCTGGGCATCGGCTTGTTCAAGGCCTGGCAGGCTGATGTGCAGGTCGATGTCCAGACCGAAACCGCCGGGGATCTGACCGATACCAACATGGGCGGTGATCGAGGCGTCGCCGGGGATGCTGCGCTTGGTCTGGCTGGCAACGAATTTCAGTGCGCCGATAAAGCAGGCCGAATAGCCGGCGGCGAACAGTTGTTCCGGGTTGGTGGCTGCACCACCGGCACCGCCAAGTTCTTTCGGGGTGGCGAGTTTGACGTCGAGGACGTTGTCGCTGGAAACCGCACGACCGTCACGGCCACCGGTGGACGTTGCTACTGCGGTATAGAGAGTTTGCATGGTGTACGCCTCGTTCTGGGAGTGGTTTTATTTGCGCTAAATGTTTGCGCGCTAAGTAAGTGCGAAATAAATGTAGCTCGATGTTATTTTGCGCGCAAGATAAATTTTTGAAGCTAGCGGGCTGAACGGACGAACGGTTAATTACGCTAGGGGTTAATCACAACAAGCGTGGGAGCGAGTTCACTCCGACAGCTTTCGGAGTGAACTGAGGATTAGAGGCTGTCTTGCAGGTGCGCGCGCAGGTCTTGCAGTTCCCTTTGCAGTTTCTGCAGGCGTTCCACGGTCGACCCACTCGCGGCCAGAATGCATTGGGGAATGCCCCGGGCCTTGTCACGCAAGGCACGGCCCTGTTCGGTGAGCTCGACGATGACCACGCGTTCATCTTCGCGGCTGCGGGTCCGGCTGAGCAGGCCTTCGGCTTCCAGGCGCTTGAGCAACGGCGTCAACGAGCCGGGATCGGTCAGCAGGCGTGTGCTGATTTCGCCTACGGTCAGACCGTCCCGTTCCCACAGCACCATCATCGCCAGATACTGCGGGTAGGTCAGCCCCAGTGCTTGCAGCAAGGGCTTGTAGACCTTGGTCATCATCAGTGAGGTGGAGTGCAGGGCAAAGCACACCTGATTGTCCAGCAGCAGATGGTCGCAAGTGTCTGGGGTGTTGTGCTCGGTGGTCATGTCGAAGCCTTGATCAGTGATCCTTGGAATCTAGCGGGCGAATCTTTAATGCGCCAGATAAATCTGACCTAGTGCCGGTTCAGCCTGGCTTGCAGCTCCAGATCCCAGGGCGGAACAGGGCTGAAGCGGGTTTTCAGGTATTCCAGCAGCAAGCGACTGCGCGAGTTGGGTTGCTGTTCCAGGCGCAAGGCGTAGATGCCGGCACTTTCCGGGGCTGGCAGTCCGTCGTCACAGAACAGCGGCAACAGTTCGCCGCGCAACAGGTATTCGCTGGCCAGCCAGGTCGGTAGATGGGCGATACCCAGCCCGGCCAGCGCCCCGCAGGCCAGCGCTTCGGCATTGTTGGCGCTCATGCGGATACGTGCGGGACGATGCAGGTGCATCAGTCCGTCCCGCTCGAAGCGCCAGGCGAAGGGCGGGGCCAGGCCATCCCAATCGAGACCGTCATGCTCACTCAGTTGCGCTGGATCCGTCGGTACTCCGCGACGCTGCAAGTAGCCGGGGCTGGCGCAAGCGATGCGTACCATACTGGCCAATGGTGTCGCCACCAGGCGTGTGTCTGCCAATTGGCCGGCACGCAGTACCAGATCGACCTTGCCGAGGTTCAAACCCTGCATGTCGACGAAGCTGTCGATCAAATGCAATTGAACGTCGAGACCCGGATACAGCATCAGGAAGTCGGCAATGACCGGCGCCAGATGGCGTCGCCCGAACGCGGCGGGCGCATCGACCCGAATCAGGCCTTCCGGTGCACTGCTCAGCGATACCGCTTCGGCCCGGGCCAGGCGCAGTTCGGCGACGATCCGTCGCGCCCGTTCGGCAAATGCCAGCCCGGCGGGCGTCGCGCGGACGGCATGGGTGCTGCGCAGGAACAATTGACTGCCCACTGCGTTTTCCAGGCTGTCGATCCGGCGTGCCACGGCCGAGGGCGTCAGCGGGTGACGGCGTGACGTGGCGGAAAAGCTGCCGGTTTCCAGCACATCGAGGAACAGGCCCAGTTGATCGGTGAGTTGATCGGGATTCATGGCGAGTGTCTGCTTATGCAAGATTGGCACAGCCATTGTGCGTGGCTGTGCGTTTCCGCGCCAGACGCAACTGCGTAGGATGAAAGCCAGACACGAGTGGGAAAACGACCTGTGATTGAGTTCCTGATGTACCTGGTATTTGGCGCAGCCTTGGGCACCCTTGGCGGGCTGTTCGGCATTGGCGGTGGTCTGATAGCGATCCCGTTGCTGGGTGTGCTGTTCGGTCTCGATCAGCAGATCGCCCAAGGCACGGCGCTGGTCATGGTGGTGCCGAACGTGATGCTGGCGCTGTGGCGTTACCATCAGCGCAACCGCATCGAACTGCGTCACGCGTTGCCGCTGGCTTCCATGGGCTTCTGTTTTGCCTGGATTGGCTCGATTTGGGCCGTGGGCATCGATGCGCAAACCATGCGTATCGGATTTGTCGCGTTTCTGGTCGCGCTGTCTGCCTACAACCTGCTGCGGATGTTTGCTGCCAGCGCTCCTGCGGGGTCGCAGATGAATTACTCCTGGCCTTGGCTCGGTGTACTGGGCGCCGCATCCGGCACCATGGGCGGATTGTTTGGCGTGGGCGGGGCCGTGGTGGCGACACCGGTGCTGACCAGCCTGTTCGGTACCAGCCAGGTGGTTGCGCAAGGGCTCTCGCTGGCGCTGGCACTGCCCAGTACCGGCGTGACCCTGGTGACTTATGCCGCGCACCATCAAGTCGACTGGGTGATCGGTGTTCCTTTGGCGCTTGGTGGCCTGATGAGCATCAGTTGGGGCGTGAAAGTCGCCCACGCGCTGCCGGAGCGCCTGCTGCGCGGGCTGTTTTGCGGATTTCTGGTGTGCTGCGCGGTGATGCTCGCGTTTAAAGTTTGAAGCCTTCGACAATGTGCTCGGCCAGGCACTCGGTGATCGGCGAAGGGTTGTGCAGGTTGCGCACGAGCATGATGCTGGCCTCGGGCAATACCGGCAAATCCTCCGCAGCACCCAGGATGCGCATATCCGCGGTGATCAGGCTTTCCAGTTGCGCAGTGACCGCAAGGCCGGCACTGACCACCGCCATGATCGCCGACAGGCTGTCGCTGTTGTACGCCACGCGATAATCACGGCCCTGGGCATCCAGTGCATTGCACGCCCACATACGGCAGAAACAGTCACTGTTGAACATCGCCAGCGGCAGGGGCGACTGCTCGTGGGCGCTGTAGCATTGCGCTTCGGCCCAGACGAAACGCTCCTTGCGCAGCAATTGACCGATTTCGCTACCGGGTTCACGGGTGACGATCGAGAGGTCCAGGTCCTGGCGCATCAACAGTTGTTTGGATGATTCACAGTGCACTTCGATCTGGATCAGCGGATACGTCTGGGCAAAGCGCCGCAGAATCCCCGGAAGGAATCGCATCACATAGTCGTCCGGCGTGCCGATGCGCACCATGCCGACCATGTCCGGCTCGCGCAGGGTGTTGAACACTTCGCTGTGCAGTTTGAGGATGCGCCGTGCATAGCCCAGCAACACCTGCCCTTCGGCGGTCAGCCTGACTTGCCGCCCATCACGTTGAAACAGCTGGCGCTGCAGCACATCCTCTTCCAGACGTTTCATCTGCATGCTCACCGCCGACTGGGTGCGGTTGACCAGTTCACCGGCGCGGGTGAAGCCACCTTGGTCAGCGATAGCGACAAAGGTGCGCAGGACATCGGTATCGATACTCGGGTAGGCCGACATGCATCAATCTCCGAGATATGTGACATCAGAAACATTCGTTGGATTGATCTTAGTCCCGGCGCGAGACTGGAGCTATCCAAACGGAGGGCAACAAGATGAAAGGTCAACATGAGTTTCAAGGCGCAGAAAAACACTCGGTGCACATGATTTCCGATCTGCTGCACAAAGTCGGTCGCTGGTACGAACTGCACCGTGAGCGTGAATTGCTGGCGAGCTTGAGTGATGAAGCGCTCAAGGACATCGGCATGAGCCGCGCGGACGTGGAGCACGAGTCGATCAAGCCGTTCTGGAACGACCCGATGCACAAATGACCCATAGATAAATGATCAATACCACGCTACACAAACCCCTTACCGGTGAGGTAGGTTGCGAGCAGACAAGGAGACGCTCATGCCCGCAACAGTGTCCTTTACCCTCAAACAGGCTCGGCGTCTGGCGCTGGCTGCCCAAGGATTCAACGGGCGTCAGCCGCCAGCGACGATCAAAGCCGTTCAGCTCAATCGCCTGATTGATCGACTGGGGCTGCTGCAGATCGATTCGGTCAATGCTCTGGTGCGTTCGCACTACCTTCCGCTGTTTTCCCGCCTCGGCAATTACGCTCCCGATTTGCTCGACCAGGCTGCCTGGAGCCAGGGCCGCAAGCGCACGTTGTTCGAGTATTGGGGGCATGAAGCCTCGCTGCTGCCATTGTCGATGTATCCGCTGATGCGCTGGCGCATGCAGCGCGCACAACGGGGCGAAGACATCTACCAGCAACTGGCGCGCTTTGGTCGAGAGCAGCAAGGCACCATTCGCCGGGTGCTGGCGGTGGTCGAGGAGCAGGGCGCGCTGGGTGCCGGCAGTCTTTCTACGCGGCAGGAGCGGGCCGGCCCGTGGTGGGACTGGAGCGCGGAGAAGCATGCGCTGGAATGGTTGTTTGCCGCTGGTGAAGTGACGGTGGCCGGGCGGCGCGGATTTGAACGACTTTATGATCTGCCGGAGCGGGTTATATCGGGTGAGATACTGACCCAGCCGATACTGACGGAAGCTGAGGCTCAACGGGGTCTGCTGTTGCATGCGGCCGGCGCATTGGGTGTCGGCACGGAAAAGGACTTGCGGGATTACTTTCGCCTGAACCCCACAGACAGTCGTCCGCGTCTCGCGGAACTGGTTGAGGCCGGCGAGTTGCTTACCTGCGAAGTCCAGGGCTGGCGACAGCCAGCTTATTGCCTGCCTGATCCCAAAGTACCGCGCAAAGTGCTGGCCAGTGCCTTGCTCTCACCCTTCGATTCATTGGTCTGGGAGCGCAGTCGCACCGAGCGCCTGTTCGACTTTCGCTACCGGCTGGAGATCTACACGCCGCAGGACAAACGGGTGTACGGCTATTACGTGTTACCGTTTTTGCACAATGAGCGGATAGCCGCGCGGGTTGATTTGCGTGCCGAGCGGGCCGCCGGTCAGTTGGCAGTACATGCCGTGCATGAGGAAGAACCAGGGCTGGATGAGGAGGGGATGCTGGCACTGGCCATCAATCTGCGGCAGATGGCGGATTGGCTGGGGTTGGCGCGGGTTCAGTTGAACTGCCCGAGGGCGAGTGCGGCGCGGTTGCGGGTGGCACTTTTGCAGGTTGGCGAAGACTGAGCTGACGCCATCGCCAGCAAGCTCGCTCCCACATGAGTTCTGCGTCGTGCACAAAATTCAGTGTGGGAGCGAGCTTGCTCGCGATGGGCGCGACGCGATTTAGCGGCGAACCTGCTTCAAGGTCTCGGCAATCAAGAACGCCAGCTCCAGCGACTGGTCGGCATTCATCCGCGGGTCGCAATGGGTGTGGTAGCGATCCGACAAACCATCCTCGGTGATCGGTCGGGCGCCACCGATGCATTCGGTGACATTCTGCCCGGTCATCTCGATGTGGATCCCGCCGGCATAGCTGCCTTCGGCCTGGTGAACCTGGAAGAACTGCTTCACCTCCCCGAGGATCTGCGCGAAGTCGCGGGTCTTGTAGCCGCTGCTGGCCTTGATGGTGTTGCCGTGCATCGGGTCGGAACTCCACAGCACCTGCTTGCCTTCACGCTGCACCGCGCGGATCAGTTGCGGCAAGTGGTCGCCGACCTTGTTCGCGCCCATCCGCGCGATCAGGTTCAAGCGGCCGGGATCGTTGTCCGGGTTGAGCACGTCGATCAGGCGAATCAGATCGTCCGGGTTCATGCTCGGGCCAACCTTGACCCCGATCGGGTTGTTCACCCCGCGCAGGAATTCGACGTGGGCGCCGTCGAGCTGGCGGGTGCGGTCGCCGATCCACAGCATGTGTGCCGAGCAGTCGTAGTAATCGTTGGTCAGGCTGTCGCGACGCACGAACGCTTCTTCGTAGTTCAGCAACAGCGCTTCGTGGGCAGTGAAAAAGCTGGTTTCGCGCAGTTGCGGCGAACTGTCCATGCCACAGGCACGCATGAAGGCCAGGGTTTCATCGATGCGGTCGGCCAGGTGGCTGTACTTTTCCGCCAGCGCCGAGTTGGCGATGAAGTCCAGATTCCACTTGTGCACCTGGTGCAGGTCGGCAAAACCACCCTGGGCGAAGGCGCGCAACAGGTTGAGGGTGGCGGTGGACTGGTGATAGGACTGCAGCAGGCGTTCCGGGTCCGGTACGCGGCTTTTTTCGTCGAAACCGATGCCGTTGACGATGTCGCCGCGATAGGCCGGCAGGGTCACGCCGTCGATGGTTTCGTCATTGGCCGAGCGTGGCTTGGCAAACTGCCCGGCCATGCGCCCGACCTTGACCACCGGGCAACCGGCGGCGAAGGTCATGACGATGGCCATTTGCAGCAGGACTTTGAAGGTGTCGCGGATTTTAGCCGCGGAAAACTCGGCGAAACTTTCGGCGCAGTCGCCGCCTTGCAGCAAGAAAGCGCGACCCTGGGTCACTTCGGCAAACTGACGGCGCAACTCCCGGGCTTCACCGGCAAACACCAGTGGCGGATAACTGGCCAGGGTTTGCTCGACCTGCTGCAAATGCGCTGCGTCGGGGTATTGGGGTTGTTGCTGGATCGGCAGGGCACGCCAGCTGTCAGGGCTCCAGGGTTGGCTCATCGCAGTCTCTAGTGTTTTCGCTCGGATGCCCATGTTATCAGCAATTAGTACGTGACCTGCTCCCGTTGCTTGGCCGACAATCTCGCCTTTGCCGCGCACAACTGGCGGTGCTATTGCGTTGCTGCTTTTCAGATCGAAGGCAGATTGACGATCAGGAGATGAAATGACTGAGGAGCGCGTCGAGCATCTGCTCGCCGAGGTACAGGACGAGTTCGGCGTGATACGCGTGCTGGAAGTGGCCGATTACCGTTTTCTCGAGTTCGGTGATGCCATCGAGCAAAGCTGCGTGTTTACCGCCGATCCGAGCTGGCTCGAGTACGACTACACCCGGGCGATGTTGATCGGTGCGTTGTGTCACGAGCAACCGGAAAGTGCTCTGTTTCTGGGATTGGGTGCCGGTACGCTGACCCAGGCTTGCTTGAAGTTCCTGCCGCTGGAGGATGTCGAGGCCATCGAACTGCGTCCCGACGTTCCGCGCCTGGCCATCGAATACCTGGGCCTGGACGATGATCCGCGCCTGTACATCCGTGTCGGTGATGCCCTCCAATTGTTACCGACGGCAGAGCCTGCGGACCTGATTTTTGTCGACCTCTATACCGATGTGGGCCCGGGTGTCGGCCATCTGGCCTGGAGTTTTCTCGGCGACTGCCAGAAGCGCTTGAATCCGGGTGGCTGGCTGGTGATCAACCAGTGGGCGACGGATGATGGCAAGCCGCTCGGCGCTGCGTTGTTGCGTGGTTTGTACCACCGGCACTACTGGGAACTGCCAGTGAAGGAGGGCAATGTGATTCTGATCGTGCCTGCGGATCTCGATCAGGTGCTGGACATGGATGGCTTGATCGCCCGCGCTGAAGCCCTCGCGCCGCGATTGGGGTATTCGCTGGAGTCGTTGATCAAGTGCATTCGCCCGGCGACCTGAATGCGATGAGGCCCGCCAGGCTGACACAAAATCAAACCCCTTTGAAAACCCCGGGTCGCCGCTCAACCAGCGAACGCACACCTTCCTTGGCATCCTCACTGGCCATCAACTTCTCCACCAGCGGCGGTAACCCTTGCGCCGCCGCGGTTTCCCCGTCATATCGCGCCTGGCGCGCCGACTCCAGTGTCGCTTGAACCCCAAGCGGTGCCTGGCGGGCAATGCGTTGTGCCAAATCAATCGCCCGCGGCAACAAGTCTTCGCTGGCCATGATTTCCTGCACCAGCCCGAGACGCAGAGCTTCATGGGCATCGAACTCATCCCCGGTCAGCAGCCAGCGCATGGCGTTGCCCCAACCGGCCAACTGATGCAGGCGCAGGGTGGCGCCGCCGAACGGGAAGATTCCGCGTTGCACTTCCATCTGGGCAAAACGGGTGTTGCTGGCGCACAGATTGATATCGGCGGCGAGCATCAGTTCGATGCCGATGGTCAGGCAGTAGCCTTGCGCAGCGACAATCACCGGTTTGCTGACCCGCGGACCGGCAAACACGCCCCACGGATCGCAGCCGCCGGGGGGCGCCTGCCAGCCCTTGGCCAGGGCCTCGCTGGCATTGACCAGGTCGAGCCCGGCGGTGAAGTGCTCCCCATGGCCGAGCACCACGGCGACACGGGCCTCGCTGTCGGCTTCGAAGGCGCCGTAGGCCAGGCTCAACTCGTTGAGCAGGTCGAGGTCGAAGGCGTTGCGCTTGGCGACCCGGTCCAGGCCGATCAGGAAGACATGGTCGCGCCGTTCACGGCTGACTCGACTGGAGCTGGGCTGATTCATGGAGCGGTCCTCGGGGCGGGAAAGGCATGTCAGACCGACGGTCTGCACGGTAAAAGGTGAACCGTTTTAGCGCCATCACCCGCAAGGCCGGGCTTTTGAAAAATAGTCGGTCGATCGATTCTCTGCAAAGCCTGTGACAGAACGGCGTATGTGGCGGATTTCCGATAAAAAAAGCTCCCTTTTTGGGCGAATTCCGGTATAGTGCGCGCCGGCCTTTAACCGGGCCGCGTTTAGGTAGCGCAATTCCCCGAAGCCAGCTTCGGCTGCATGTCCGCATCGCGGACTCTTCCTTGACGATTCTTTTCATTCATTCGTTTTCGCAAATCCCCGCCGACAAAGCTGCCAGGGCGACTCTTGAGTCTCAACACGGCATGTGCAGCTTTGGAGCATGGGTCTTTGCGGATGCACTTAGAGGCAGACCCATGACCCAGGAAATCGGCGGCTTCGCCGCTCTTGAACTTCATCCCAATATTGTCGCTGCAGTAGTCGCTACCGGCTATGAAGAGCCTTCGGCCATTCAGCAGCAGTCGATCCCGATCATTCTCGCCGGTCACGATATGATTGGTCAGGCGCAAACCGGTACCGGTAAGACCGCTGCCTTTGCCTTGCCAATTCTGCACCGCATTGATCCGTCCAAGCGCGAGCCGCAAGCTCTGATCCTGGCCCCAACTCGTGAGTTGGCGCTACAAGTTGCAACCGCTTTCGAAACCTACGCCAAGCAAATGCCGGGCGTGACTGTTGTGGCTGTCTACGGCGGCGCGCCGATGGGCCCACAACTGAAAGCAATCCGTAATGGCGCACAGATCGTTGTCGCCACTCCGGGCCGTCTGTGCGACCACCTGCGTCGCGACGAAAAAGTACTGGCGACCGTGAACCACCTGGTTCTCGACGAAGCCGACGAAATGCTCAAGCTGGGCTTCATGGACGACCTGGAAGTCATCTTCAAGGCCATGCCGGAAACCCGTCAGACCGTATTGTTCTCGGCTACCTTGCCACAATCGATCCGTGCCATCGCCGAGCGCCACCTGCGCGATCCGAAGCACGTCAAGATCCAGAGCAAGACCCAGACCGTTACCGCGATCGAACAGGCTCACCTGTTGGTTCACGCTGACCAGAAGACCTCTGCCGTTCTCAGCTTGCTGGAAGTGGAAGATTTCGACGCCCTGATCATGTTCGTGCGCACCAAGCAAGCGACCCTGGACCTGGCCAGTGCCCTGGAAGCCAAAGGCTACAAGGCCGCTGCGCTGAACGGCGACATCGCCCAGAACCAGCGTGAGCGCGTGATCGACTCCCTCAAGGATGGCCGTCTGGACATCGTTGTGGCGACCGACGTTGCTGCTCGTGGCCTGGACGTTCCGCGCATCACTCACGTGTTCAACGTTGACATGCCGTACGATCCGGAATCCTACGTTCACCGTATCGGCCGTACCGGCCGTGCCGGTCGCGAAGGTCGCGCACTGCTGCTGGTGACTCCACGTGAGCGCCGCATGCTGCAAGTGATCGAGCGTGTCACCGGTCAGAAGGTTGCCGAGGTTCGCCTGCCGGACGCTCAAGCCGTTCTCGATGCGCGCATCAAGAAACTGACCAACAGCCTGTCGCCGCTGGTGGCTGATTCCGAAGCGACTCACGGTGATCTGCTGGATCGCCTGACCGCTGACATCGGTTGCAGCCCGCGTGCCCTGGCCGCAGCCCTGCTGCGCAAGGCCACCAACGGTCAAGCGCTGAACCTGGCCGCTATCGAGAAAGAGCGTCCACTGGTGCCGAACAATGCACCGCGTGGCGATCGTCCTGAGCGTTCCGGTGATCGTCCGGACCGTGGCGACCGCGAGCGTCGTGCGCCGATGCCTTTGGGCGAAGGCCGTGCTCGTTGCCGTACCGCGCTGGGTGCGCGTGACGGTATCGCTGCCAAGAACCTGCTGGGCGCCATCCTCAACGAAGGTGGTCTGGCTCGTGAAGCGATCGGTCGCATCCAGGTGCGTGACAGCTTCAGCCTCGTCGAGCTGCCGGAAGATGGTCTGGAGAAGTTGCTGACCAAGCTGAAGGACACTCGCGTTGCCGGCAAGCAGTTGAAGCTGCGTCGCTACCGCGAAGATTGATCCGCTTTCGGGCTGATTGATCGATAAAAAATCCCCGACTGGTTCGGGGATTTTTTTTGCCTGCTGATTTGTGGTCGGCGTTGGGTTATGTCGCGGTTTCCCCTCAGCCGAAGCGATAAATGTCCATGCCCAGCGCTCCCATGGTGAAGCCCTGGTGAGCAATGCTGAAATCGCCCCCGGCGCTGCGGGCAAAGTACAACGGCAGCAAATGCTCATCGCTGGGGTGATTGCGCACGGCGTTCGGCGCCTGCTGGCGGTAGTCGTGCAGCGCGTTCTCGTCGTCGGCCGCGAGTTTCTCGATCATCCAGTCGCGGAACACCTTCGCCCAAGGTTCGACGCTCTCCGGGCCAGCATGCCAGTCCAGCTCGCGCAGGTTGTGGGTGATGCTGCCGGAGCCGATCAGCAGGATGCCATGCTCGCGCAGGCTGGCCAGCGCATGACCGATACGCGTCTGCAAAGCCGGGCCACCCCGGGTTGGCAGCGAGACTTGCACCACGGGTATGTCGGCCTGTGGGTACATCAGCGACAGTGGCACCCAGACGCCATGGTCGAATGGGCGATTGCTGTCGATGCGAGCGGGCAGGCCGTCGGTTTTCAGCAGGTCGACAACTTCTTGCGCCAGCTGCGGGTTGCCCGGTGCCGGGTACTGGACTTCGAACAGCGCCTTGGGGAAACCACCGAAGTCGTGCCAGGTGTCCGGTTGCGGATGGCCACTGACCAGAAGTTCATTGCTTTCCCAGTGGGCGGAAACGATCACGATCGCGTTGGGCCTTGGCAGTTCGGCGGCAATCCGGGCGAGCGCGGGGCCGCTGGCACCGGGCTCCAGTGCGAGCATGGGGGAGCCATGAGAAATGTACAGACTGGGGAACATGTAAAAGCTCCTGAGCGTTAAGATGGCACCATCTTCAGTCAGATCATTGATCTAAATCTAATATAAGTTTTAGGGTGTTTTGATCGAATTTTCGGGGTTAATTATGCAGCCGGAGTTTTGGCACAAGAAGTGGGCTTCGAACCAGATCGGCTTTCATCTGCCGCAGGTGAACCCTCACCTGCGACGATTCTGGCCACAGTTGGCTCTGGAAGACGGTGCACGTGTGCTGGTGCCCTTATGCGGCAAGAGCCTGGATGTGTTGTGGCTGGCCCATCAGGGGCACGAAGTGCTGGGGGTCGAATTGTCGGAGAAAGCCGTGGAGGATTTCTTCGCCGAGCATGGTTTCGATCCCGCCATCAGCGAGCAGGGGCCATTCAAGGTCTATCGGGCCGGGTCTATCGAGTTGTGGTGCGGTGATTTCTTCGCATTGAGCGCCGGTGATGTGGCCGACTGTTCCGCACTTTATGATCGTGCGGCGCTGATCGCCTTGCCGCCGGCAATGCGCGAGCGTTATGCCGATCATCTGAAGCGCATATTGCCCAGGGATTCCCTCGGGCTGCTGATTACCCTGGATTACGATCAGGCACAAATGCCGGGACCGCCATTCGCCGTGCTGGATGAAGAAGTGCAACGATTGTTCGGCACCGCTTGGACACTGAAGATCCTCGAAGATCAGGACGTATTGAGCGAAAGCGGCAAGTTTATCGAGGCGGGGGTTGTGCGCCTTGAAGAGCGGGTGTATCGGGTTTCCAGCCGCTAGTCAGTGTCGTTTGTTCCGGCCTCTTTGTGGGCTTGCAAAGCTCAGCCGTGTTCAGAGAGGCAAGAAAAAGGCCCGCATCACTGCGGGCCTTCTTGTTTACATTTAAATATCTCAACCCCGGCGGCGAGCCAGTGCGTCGATACGCTCTTCCAGCGGTGGGTGACTCATGAACATGCGGGCGAAGCCCTGCTTGATACCACCGTTGATACCGAAGGCGTTCAGGGTGTCAGGCATGTGCACGGGCAGCCCTTGCTCCGCACGCAGGCGTTGCAGGGCGCCGATCATCGCGGCAGTACCGGCCAGGTTTGCACCGGCTTCGTCGGCGCGGAATTCGCGCTTGCGCGAGAACCACATGACGATGGCGCTGGCGAGGATGCCCAGAACCAGTTCGGCGAAGATGGTCGCCACGTAGTAGGCGATACCCTGGCCTTCTTCGTTCTTGAAGATCACCTTGTCGACAAAATTGCCGATGATCCGCGCGAAGAACATCACGAAGGTGTTCACCACGCCCTGAATCAATGCCAGGGTGACCATATCGCCGTTGGCGACGTGGCCGATCTCGTGGGCCAGTACCGCCTTCACTTCATCCGGCGAGAACCGCTCGAGCAGGCCCTGGCTGACTGCGACCAGCGCGTCGTTCTTGTTCCAGCCCGTGGCGAAGGCGTTGGCCTCATAGGCTGGGAAGATACCGACTTCCGGCATCTTGATTCCGGCTTCGCGGGACAGTTGCTCGACGGTTTGCAGCAACCATTGTTCGTGACGGGTACGTGGCTGGGTGATGATCTGGGTGCTGGTGCTCATTTTCGCCATCCACTTGGAGATGAACAGCGAGAACAGGGAACCGGCGAAACCAAAGACCGCACAGAAAATCAGCAGCTGATTGAGGTTCAGATCAACCCCGTTGGCCGCCATGAACCCGTTGAAGCCGAAAAGGCTCAGGGTGATGCTGGCAATCAGCACGACCGCCAGGTTAGTGGCCAAAAACAGCAGAATGCGCATCATGGTTGTAGAAATCTCCTCAAGCTAAAGATGTAGCGTACTGCGGGGTATATAAGGTGCTGCACCGGGGTATTCAACTGGGTGACTATTTCAAACTGTGTCCTACGGCAACAGCTTAGCTGCTTGCAGGGCATTTCCTACGGGTAGGTGGGAAGTGTTTGTCAGTCAGTTCCCGTTGCGAGCCCCGTAACCATTGAATGGGGCGGCGCACAGCGAAATCCGTCGTGCATTGCAGCGACGTGCCTCGGTGAGAAAAAAGATGTGTTGCTGAATCAATCATCGTGCGACCTGTTCCAGCGTCGCACGAGGGTCGAAGACTTACTGGCGATAAGACTTGAGGAAGTTGCCGATACGACCGATGGCCATGTCGAGGTCGTCGACGCGCGGCAGGGTCACGACGCGGAAGTGGTCCGGCCATGGCCAGTTGAACGCGGTGCCTTGCACCACCAGCAGCTTTTCGGACAGCAGCAGGTCGAGAACGAATTTCTCATCGTTGTGGATCGGGCAGACCTTGGGGTCGATCCGCGGAAAGGCGTACAGCGCGCCCATTGGCTTGACGCAGCTCACGCCCGGAATGTCGTTGAGCAGTTCCCAGGTACGGTTGCGTTGCTCCAGCAGGCGGCCTGGCGGCAGCACCAGATCATTGATGCTCTGGTAGCCTCCCAGGGCGGTCTGGATCGCGTGCTGGCTCGGCACGTTGGCACACAGGCGCATGTTCGCCAGCATGTCGATGCCTTCGATGTAGCTTTGCGCATGGTGCTTCGGCCCGGAAATGGCAATCCAGCCGGAGCGGAAACCCGCCACGCGATAGGATTTGGACAGGCCGTTGAAGGTCAGGCACAGCAGATCCGGCGCCAGGGAAGCGGTGCAGATATGCACGGCGTCGTCGTAGAGGATTTTGTCGTAGATTTCGTCGGAGAACACCACCAGATTGTGCTGGCGGGCCAGTTCCAGCATGCCCAGCAGGACTTCCTTGGAATACACCGCGCCAGTCGGGTTGTTCGGGTTGATGATCACCAGGGCCTTGGTGTTCGGGGTGATCTTGGCCTTGATGTCAGCCAGGTCCGGCCACCAGTTGGCCTGTTCGTCGCACAGGTAGTGCACCGGGTTGCCGCCCGACAGGCTGACGGCGGCGGTCCACAGCGGATAGTCAGGCGCCGGCACCAGGACTTCGTCGCCATTGTTGAGCAGGGCCTGCATCGACATCACGATCAGTTCGGAAACGCCGTTGCCCAGGTAGATGTCTTCAATGCCGACGCCTTCCACCTGCTTTTGCTGGTAGTACTGCATCACGGCCTTGCGCGCACTGAACAAACCCTTGGAGTCGCTATAACCCTGAGCGGTCGGCAGGTTGCGGATCACGTCCTGGAGGATTTCGTCCGGCGCTTCGAAACCAAAGGGCGCCGGGTTGCCGATGTTCAGCTTGAGGATGCGATGGCCTTCCTCTTCCAGGCGTTTGGCGTGCTTGAGCACCGGGCCGCGAATGTCGTAGCAGACGTTGGCGAGCTTGTTCGATTTGCTGACCTGCATGGCGATGTGTTCCCGAAAATGAACGATCCGGACGGCGGTTGGACAACCGTGCCGGGTATCCTGCGTATTCACACAGGCCTGACGCCTTGAATTGCAGCACCCATATTTCCGTTTGAATGCGCGTGGTCTGGCTGCCAGACTGGCGTTTGACGAGGCGCAATCATACGTGCCGCCCGATCCGTGGAAAAGGTACAGATCGGGCTTTTTCAGCTGCTGAGGTGTGATGATGGAAAAGTTGGAAAAAACCCTGGAAGAATGGAAGGCGATGCTCGATCCAGAGCAGTACAACGTGTGCCGCCTCAAGGGCACGGAGCGACCGTTTTCCGGCAAATACAACGCCACCAAGACCGACGGTGTCTGTCACTGCATCTGCTGCAATGAGCCGTTGTTCGACTCGAAGACCAAGTTTGATTCCGGCTGCGGCTGGCCCAGTTTCTACGCGCCGATCGGCGACAGTGCCATGACCGAAATTCGCGATGTCAGCCACGGCATGATCCGCACCGAGGTGGTCTGTTCCAAATGCGACGCGCACTTGGGGCATGTATTCCCCGATGGCCCGCCGCCGACCGGCTTGCGCTACTGCATCAATTCGGTGTGCCTGGACCTGGTACCGCGCGAATAATGCGAGCCCGGTAGGAGCGAGCAAGCTCGCTCCTGCAAAGGTCCGACGTGCAATAATTTAAATTGCACACAATTCAATTGCTCGCTATGTTTGTTTCATCCTACCGATTGTGGAGCTTTCACCATGAGCGACAACCTGCTGAGCATTCCCTGCACGACGATCACCGGCGAACAAAAGACCCTGGCCGATTTCGCCGGCAAGGCCGTGCTGGTGGTCAACACCGCCAGCAAGTGCGGCTTCACCCCCCAGTACAAGGGTCTGGAAGAGCTGTGGCAGACCTACAAGGACCAAGGGCTGGTGGTACTCGGGTTTCCCTGCAACCAGTTCGGCAAGCAGGAGCCGGGTAACGAGGGGGCGATCAGTGAGTTTTGCGAACTGAACTTCGGTGTCAGTTTCCCCCTGTTCAAGAAGATCGAAGTCAACGGTGCCGGCGCTCATCCGTTGTTCGTGCAATTGAAAAAACGCGCGCCGGGTGTGTTGGGTTCCCAAGGCATCAAGTGGAACTTCACCAAGTTCCTGATCGGCAAGGACGGTCAGTTGGTCAAGCGCTTCGCGCCGGCGACCAAGCCGCAGGACTTGACCCGCGAGATCGAAGCCTTGCTCAAATGAACACCTTGTCAGTCGATTCGATGAAGCTGGACAGTCAACTGTGCTTCAAGCTGTACGCAGCGTCGCGAGCGGTGATTCGGGCCTACAAGCCGATGCTCGAGCAGTTGGGCCTGACGTACCCGCAGTACCTGGCGATGCTGGTGCTGTGGGAGTGGCAGGAAAGCGCGCCGGAGCAGCCGACCGTGAAGGCTTTGGGGGAGCGTCTGGCCCTGGATTCGGGCACCTTGACGCCCTTGCTCAAGCGCCTGGAGCAACTGCAATTGGTGCAGCGTCAGCGATCGGCACGCGATGAGCGCGAAGTACACCTGAGCCTGTCGCCTGCCGGCAGTGCGCTTCGCGAACAGGTCGGTCCGCTCAAGGCGCGTCTGCTATGTGACAGTGGGGTTGATCTGGATCGGTTGAACGACTTGCGCGACGGCCTTGATCACTTGCTCGGGCAAATCAAGGCGCTGTAGTCGCCGGTATCCACAGATCCAGCAGGGCGGCCAGTTCTTCGCGCCGGAACGGTTTGGCCAGGTAGTCACTCATGCCTGCTGCCCGACAACGTTCGCGTTCTTCGGACATGGCATTGGCTGTCAGGGCGACGATGGGCAATTGCGGCCAGCGTCCGCTGCGGCGAATCTGCCGGCTGGCTTCGTAGCCGTCCATCACCGGCATGTTGCAGTCCATCAGCACCAGGTCGAAGGCTTTCAGTTCAAGCTGATCCAGTGCCTCGGCACCATGGGCCGCCGTCGTCACCTCGCAACCGAGCTTGCCGAGCATGCCCTTGGCCACCAGTTGATTGACCGGATTGTCTTCCACCAGCAGCACGCGCCCGCGACGTTGCGGACTACGGGCTTCAAGGCTGGCTTCGTTGCCGGTGTGTGCGTCCGGCAGCAGAATTCGTTTCAAGGCCTGATACAGCGCATTGCGTGCCAGTGGGCGCGCCTGTTGCTGCAACGGGGCCAGGGCGCCGACCTCTTCGCCAGGCATGAAGTTACCGTAAGCGGTGACCAGCAGGATCGGAGCGCTGATTGTCGGCCGCAGGTTGAACAGGCACTCGGGACAGTCGGTGATCAACACATCGACTTCTACACCGATCATCGGGTCGTCGATTGAGCGTCGCTGGTAGTCAAGGCCCCAGCCAGGCAAAAGGCTGCTCAACAACTCGCCCAGTCCGCTGCTGGACGAGGTGATGGCGATGATCTTGCCCGACAGCGGGGTAATCGGCATCGGGCGGGTATGGCTGGGTAGCGGCAAGTCCGCGCAGAACTGGCTGCCGAATCCGGCCTCGGAGCTGATCGTCAGGCGCCCTTGCATGGCTTCGCAGAGGTTGTACGTCAGGGCCAGGCCCAATCCGGTGCCGCCGAACTGCCGAGTGATGCCGGCGCCAGCCTGGGTAAAGGGCTGGAAGATCTTGACCTGGGCATCCTGGGGAATACCGATGCCGGTGTCGCAAACTTCGATTCTGACACCCTCGTCAAAGGCAGACAGGCGCACATCGACGCGGCCGAAGCGGGTGAACTTGAGGGCGTTGGACAGCAGATTGCTGACGATCTGCCGCACGCGGGTCGGATCACCGAGTACCAGCGCCGGAAAGTGTGGATCAATGAGGCACGTCAGCTCAACGCTCGGTGCAGCGTTCTGCGAGAGCAGGTTGGCGGTGTCCTCGACCAGGGCGCCGAGATCAAAAGGGATGTGCTCGAGTTCCAGCTGGCCGGCATCGAACTTCGACAGATCGAGAATATCGTTGAGCAGCTCCACCAGCACTTTGCCCGAGTCATGGGCGATCGACAGTTGCTGCTGTTGCTCGGCGGTGAGCGGCCCGTCGAGCGACAGCGCGATCATCCCCAGCAAGCCATTGAGCGGTGTGCGGATTTCATGGCTCATGTTGGCGAGGAACACCGAGCGCGCTTCAGCCATGTCCAGCGCGGTGCTGCGGGCGATTTGCAGTTCCTCGTTGGACTGACTGAGCCGGGCGTTGATCGACTTGAGCTCGGTGGTACGCGCCGACACGATGTTTTCCAGTTGCCCGAGATAGTCGGTCAGGCGGTTTTCGGCATTGCGCCGTTGCTGGATCTCGGTGGCGATGTTTTGGAATTGCTGGTTGGCCACTTTTACCAGTACGCCGATTTCGTCCTTGGCATGCCCGGAAGGGCATTCCAGCGCGGTCTGTTCGGTGCTGCCGGGATCGCGGCTGCTCAATTCGCGAATCACCCGCGCCAGAGGCTTGGTCAACATCACGTAAAACAGTGCGAGCAGAATACCGGTCAGCAACAGGCTGCGCGCGAAGCCGTTGATCAGGGTCACCTCCGCCCGACGCAGGAAGCGGTTGCCGAACGGATAGGTGTCGACACTCAAACGCAGTGTGCCGAGGGACTCGTTGGGCAGGTGATCCAGGTACAGGCGGTCTTCAAACTGTCGATTGGCACCGAACAGGAAGTCGCTGAGCACGCGATAGTTGCTTTCCACGCTCGGCCGTTTGACGTTGGCCAGCACGGTGCCGTTGTTGTCGGTCAGTTTCACGCCAATGATTGCGGGTGAACGCAACAGTCCCTGAGTCAGCTCCTTGGCGAGTTCGGCATCGATGTTGTAGGCGATGCGCGAGGCCGGGTTGTGGCTGATTTCCAGCAATGAAAGGATTTCACGATTGATGGAAGCGTCTTCACTGGCATAATCGATGCCTATTTGCAGCAGACTGAGCAGCGTACCCAGAATGAAACCGACCAGCACGGTCAGCCGCGCCTGTTTGTAGGACAGTCGGTTGGTGAATTTGATTTCCATGGGGGGGTGAGCCACTTCCGTTTCCTTTCGCTGCTCAAGCATAGCCGAACATGCTTGCCTACTGATGTGTCGCGAGCCTTGTACCACGAGGTGGACCGATCACCGAACGCTATGTTTCATCGCTGTATCGCCATCATTACTGTGAACGTGCCCGAGGAGAAGTCGTGGATTCCCGATTGAATGCTTTTCTTGAACGCGCCGATGCCGTTCTGGCCCGTATCGAGCCCTTGTTGCCCGCGCCTCGTCCCGCCATTGACTGGACGCAATGCCTGGCTGCGCGCTGGCAGCGGGAGACCCGTGGCGGTTATTTGATGCCGCTGGAGGTCAGCCTCGACATGCGCTTGTCCGACTTGATCGGTGTCGACCGCCAAGTGGAACAACTGGGGCGTAATACCCAGCAATTCCTCGATGGCATGCCGGCCAACCATGCGCTGCTCTGGGGTTCCCGCGGCACCGGTAAGTCGTCGCTGGTGCGGGCATTGCTGGCCGAACATGCGCAGGCCGGTCTGCGCCTGATCGAGATCGAGCGTGATCATCTGGCGGACCTGCCGCGGGTGGTCGAACAGATTGCCAAGCTGCCCCAGCGCTTCGTGCTGTTTTGCGATGACCTGTCATTCGAGTCGGGCGAGGGCGATTACCGGGTACTCAAAAGTGTCCTCGATGGCTCGCTGGAACAGGCGCCGGACAATGTGTTGCTGTATGCGACTTCCAACCGCCGTCACCTGGTACCGGAGAAGGAAAGCGACAACGAAAACTGGAAACGCGTGGACGGCGAACTGCACCCCAGTGAGGCGGTGGAAGACAAGATCGCGCTGTCGGACCGTTTCGGGCTGTGGCTGTCGTTCTATCCATTCACCCAGGAACACTTCCTCGACGTCGTCGAGCACTGGATCGGCCAGTTGGCCGCCAAGGCCGGCCTGCCCTGGGAGCGGACCGAGGAACTGGACATCCTGGCAGTGCGCTGGGCCACTGGCCGAGGCAATCGCAACGGGCGTTGCGCCTATCAATTTGCCCGTTACTGGGTCGGACTGAAACTGTTGGAGCACAAGGCATGATCGATTTACAGCAAAGCGGCCAAGGCCTCGAAGGCTACGGCATGCTGCATGCGCAGCTGGAATCGCTACTGGCGGACGAGCGCGACTTCATCGCCAACGCCGCGCAGTTCTCGGCGTTCCTGTTCAATCAACTCGAGGACCTGAACTGGGCCGGCTTTTACCTCAATCGCAATGAAGAGCTGGTGCTGGGCCCGTTTCAGGGGCAGATCGCCTGCGTGCGAATTCCGTTCGGTCGCGGTGTTTGCGGCACGGCGGCGGCCACCTTGCAGACGCAGTTGGTTGAGGATGTTCACGCATTCCCGGGCCACATTGCCTGTGACAGTGCGTCCAACAGCGAACTGGTGGTGCCGCTGATCAAGGACGGCCGACTGATCGGTGTGCTGGATCTCGACAGCCCGAAACTGGCGCGCTTCACTGCGCAGGATCAGGCCGGCATCGAGCAGCTGGCAGCGATTTTCCTGCGCCTGACCGACTGCTGATCACACTGTCAAGCCTGCCTTGACCAGCAGGCTCGACGGATCCACGGCATCGATCTGGGCTGGGTCGAGAAAGCGCCTGGCGTACTGCAGATAGATTTGCGCCTTGATGAACAGCTCGAACAGATCGGGGTCGATGTGTGCATCCCGGCACATGAAGGCCATGATGCCCAGGGCTTCACTCAGGGTCTTGGCCTTCTTGTAGGGGCGATCGGCAGCGGTCAGCGCTTCGAAAATATCGGCTATTGCCATCATCCGTGCCGGCAGGCTCATTTCCTCGCGCCGCAAGCGTTTCGGGTAACCGCTGCCGTCCATCTTTTCATGGTGACCGCCGGCGATCTCCGCGACACTGCGCAGGTGACTGGGGAAGGGCAGGTGGTTGAGCATCAGGATCGTCTGCACGATGTGGTTGTTGATGATGTAGCGTTCCTCGCGCGTCAGGGTGCCTCGCGTGATGCTCAGGTTGTACAACTCGCCCCGGTTGAACTTGTGTGCGGGCACATCGAGTTTGAAGCCCAAGGGATGGTCCTGCGCAATCAGCTCGCTTTCCGGCCGTTCGAACAAGTGTTCCTGTTTGTCCGCGAGCAGCGGTTCACTGACCGGCAAGCTCGCCGCCGGCATACGCGCCTGACGGCGGTTCTCTTCCCAGGACACGCCCAGCCGATCATCCAGGGTACGCGTCCAGGTCCGTTGCGCGAGGCTGTTCAGGCGCTGCAGATCAGCGTCATCCATGGCTTCGCTGCCGAGGTTGCAGCGAGCGACAAAGGCAAAGTCATCATCAAGCCCGGCCAATTGCGCATTGCGCAGTTGCGCCAGATGTTGCTCGTCACCCCCCAGGGCGATGGCCTGCCAATAGTTGATCCAGGCATCGCGTTTGAGTACCTCGAAACGGGTGCGGATTTCGTGGATACGGTCGTACAGGGTTTCCAGCTTCGTCGCCTTGTCGACCACGTATTCCGGCGTGGTGACCTTGCCGCAATCGTGCAGCCAGGCGGCAATGTGCAGTGCCTCCCATTCGTCCTCGGTCGGTTGATAGCCCTTGAACGCAGGTTCCTGGCTGGTGGCAGCGGCCTGGGCCAGCATCAGGGTCAGTTCCGGCACTCGCTGGCAATGCCCGCCGGTATAAGGGCTTTTTGCATCGATGGCACCCGCCAGCAACTGAATGAAAGCATCCAGCAGCTGCTTTTGCCTGGCTTGCAGGCGCTGACTTTCGATACTCACGGCAGCCGCGCCGGAAACGGCCTGAAGAAACGCGATGCGGTCAGGTCGCAGTTTTGCCAGATCGCTCTGGTTGCCCGTGTCGGCCAACAGAAACGCCAACAGTCCCACGGTCTCGTTATGGCGATTGTGCAGGCGAATGCCAATCAGATGGACCCTGGGGCAATCGAGTGCCAGGAGTATTTTTTGCAGGTCGCCGGCCTGCTCGAAACCCAGGTTGCTGACCGTATTGTCGGCATGGGCCAGCTGCCGCACCCAGGCCGGGCTGTGTGGGTCATCGAGCGCATGGCCAAGGATGTCATACGCGGCCAGGTCGACGGCGCTGTCGTTGATGACCAGACCGTGAGGCTCCATGCGATCGCCGTCACCTTCACGCAGGTAAATCAGCCCGGCCTGGGCCTGGCCGATTTTCGTGGTTTCAAACAGTACCCGTTCCAGCAAGGGGGCAAAACGGGTTTCCGCACTCAGGCTATCGGTGATTTGGAAAAAACTCGCCAAGGTATCTTTCATGCGTGCCATCGACACGCTCAGTTGGTCTACCTCCAGTACTGGTGAGCGACGGGACAGCGGAAAGTTGAAGTCGAAGCTGCGAATCGCATCGGCCTCCTGCACCAGCGCCCGCAACGGCTTGACCAGCACTCTTGATGTCAGCCAGCCCAGTGGCAGGCACAACAGCAGGGTTGCCAAGGTAATCAGGGCGCCTTGCCAGCGCATGCGATAGGCATCGACCAGCAATTCGTCCTCGGGTACCAGCAGTGCCAGTTGCAACCCCTGGGGCCCGCCCTCCTGCATGCTACTGCGGGCCACGATCCACTGGTGCCCCGCGGCTTTCAGGCGCTTGCCTGGCGGGGGATCATTGAGCAGTGCGGCAAGAGCGGGGCTCAAGTCCGCAGCCTTGATCAAGCGTGTGGTTTGATCATCGACAAGCAGTCGGCGGCTATCGGGATAGGCAATGGCATTGCCTTCTGCATCGAACAGCACGATTTCAGTGTTGGGCGTTACCACGTGCTTGGTCAGCGTCGCGCTGAGATCGGCCAGGGTCAGGTCAGCACCCATGACTGCGTTTTCGTTGCTGCGTCGGGCCAGCGTCGTACCGATGTTGTGAGTGGAGAAGAAGACGTAGGGTTCGGTGGTGATCTGATCGTCGTCGTTGTGCGCGTTGGTGAACCAGGTGCGGGTACGCGGATCGTAGCTGTCGCCGGGATTATCCTGGCGGCTGATCAGGGTCAGGCCCGGATCGAAGAACAAAGACTGCGAGTGAGACTGGCCATTACTGCTGTGCTCGATGCTCCACACCTGATACGTCGCTGCTGGTGGAGCCTTGAGCAGGTCTTTCAAAGCCTTTGTGCGCAGCGGGCGCACCATGAAAAAATCACCGTTGTTGTAGCCGACATACAGCGATGCCAGGTTCGGGTTGTCCTGCAATGCCTGGGTGAAGGGTCTCAGGAGCACCAGGCGTTGCTCCAGCCCGGGTGCCTGGGTCGCCGGATCGAGCACCAGCAGGCTCAGCAGATGACGTATCGGCTCATAAGTGGCTTTCAGATCAAGGCGGACATCCTGCTCGATGCGGTTGAACAGCTTCTCACTGCTGGACAGAATGATTTGCGTGGTTTGTCGATAATTGAAAATGCCCAGTACGATACCGGTCAGCAACAGCAGAAAGGTGAACATCACGCTGATATGGACGTGCAGCGGAAAGCGGCGTGGGTCCGGGCGCAGTGGGTTGGGCATTGCAGGTCTTCTCCATGATGGATAACGCACTGCTGAGCGCCCAAGCATAGTTAAGGCTCGGTCATTTTGCTGTCGCCGTTTTGCCCGGTCTGATGCAGCAGCGCGTGTTCCAACTCAAGGATGGCACGCTCCATGGTCTCGCAGCATTGCGTAATGCTATCGGCATGGTCCTGGCACGCTTTCTCAAGGGCTTCGCAGCGCTCGATCAATCGTGTGGCCTGTACGATTCGGGCAGCGCCTTTTATTTTGTGGGCGATATCGCGCAGGGCCTGTCTGTCTGCGGATTGCGCCAAGGCCAGGAGGGTTTTCAGATCCAGGCGATTGCTGTTGATCAACTCAGTCAGCAAGCGCTTGTTCAATGCCAAGTCCCCGCCGGTCAACAGGTGCAGGTCCTGCAGGTTGAACACAGTCTCTTCAAGGCTCGGCGATATGGTTGCTACCCACTGGCTCAAAGCACTCAGGCTCAGCGGTTTGAACAGGCAATCATCCATTCCCGCTTGCTTGCAACGCTGCAGCTCCTCGGGTTGTGCGTTGGCAGTGAAGCCAAGAATGGTACAGGCCGGTTGTTGCTGCTGCTGTTCGATTTGGCGAATGGCCCGTGTCAGTTCGTAGCCGTTCATGATCGGCATGTTGCAGTCGGCGATGACCAGGTCAAAGGTGTCGCCTGTCCAGGCCTGCAGGCCCGCCTGGCCATTCTCGGCGACTGCGCATCGGTGACCGAGGTATTCCAGTTGCTGGCACATGAGCAGACGATTGGCCGCGTGATCGTCGACCACCAGGACGTTCAAGGGATGGCTGGCGGGACTGATTGTCGCTTCGCTGGGCGCAGGTGTGTTCTGGGGCGACAGCGCGTCCAGTTGCAGCGAAACCTCGACCTGAGTGCCGATATCCGGTTCACTGCTCAGGACCAGGCTGCCACCCATCATTTCGCAGAGATTACGGCTGATCACCAGGCCCAACCCCGTACCACTCAAGGCCGACCGCGTGGTGCTGCCGGCTTGGGCGAAAGGTTCGAACAGCCGTAGCTGGTCCTGCTCGCTGATGCCAACGCCACTATCGAGCACTTGCAAATGCATCCGCACCCGCGAAGTATCCTGCGTCAGATGCAACTCGAGCATCACCCTGACCTGTCCCTGTTCCGTGAACTTGATGGCGTTGCTGATCAGATTGGACAGCACCTGCTTGAGACGCAGCGGGTCGAGCATTACGTCTACGTTCGGGTTGTCGGGATGAACCGTCAGCAAAAGTTCCAGGTTCTTCTGCCGTGCCAGGCCCTCGAAAATCCGCACCACCGCCGTCACCAGCTCTCTGGGGTTGACACGCTCCGGGCTCAGGCTCAAGTGCCCGGATTCAATCCGGGCTATGTCGAGAATGTCGCCAA
Source organism: Pseudomonas vancouverensis (assembly GCF_004348895.1). Lineage (GTDB taxonomy): Bacteria > Pseudomonadota > Gammaproteobacteria > Pseudomonadales > Pseudomonadaceae > Aquipseudomonas > Aquipseudomonas vancouverensis. The sequence continues at coordinate 63,896 of NZ_RRZK01000036.1, read as the reverse complement.
TCAGCTCCAGCAAACCCTTCGCCGAGTGGTAGGCAATATCGATTGAAGGGCGGTCCGGATGCCCTCGATCAATACGTTTGAGTGTCAGTTCGAGCATGCCGATGATCGCGTTCATCGGCGTACGTATTTCATGGCTCATGGTGGCCAGAAAAGTACTTTTGGCCCGATTGGCTTCATCGGCCCGTTCTTTGGCACGACGCAGGTTATCGAACAACTCCCGCCGCTCGCTGATATCGATCCAGCCGCCGATGATGCCCTGCACGGTGCCGGCGGAGTCGCGATAGGGAAGAATCCAGTGATAAATTGTCAGGCGACGACCATCGACGTGCAGCTCACGATCGACAATCAGTGGCTCGCCTTCGGTTATGACGCTCAGGTAGTCGGCCTGATACTCCCGGGTTTCGAAGGCATTGCTCAGGGTACCCGGCAGGGCACCTTTTCCCATCACGTCTTCGCGCGTGACAGCCAATACCTGCAGATAACTGTCGTTGCAGCTTTGCAGCAAACCCTGGCGGTCACGCACGTAAATGGGATGAGGCGTGCCGTTGACCAGTGAACGCATGAACTCGTACTGGTCGTTCAACGCGCGCTCGGCCGCCTTGCGCTGCTTGATCTGCAGCCGCATGTAGCCGTTCCAGGCAAAGGAAACAAGCAGCAACACACTGGCACCGATGACGATCTGATAGAACAGGCGGTGATAGTGGCGCCAGGTACTTTGTGAGGACGCCGAGTAGCCGCGCCAGCGGTTGTTGATGATACCCAGTTCCTCCGGGGCGATGCTCAGCAATGCCTTGTCGAGGATGGCGTTCAGTTCCCCGGCGTCGCGGGCGGTGGCCAGGGCGAACGCGGCCTGCTCGGTACCGATCGTGGTGCTGATCTGCAAGTTGTGTTCGAACAGCTGTGAAGAGATGAAATAGTTGGCGACGATCAAGGAGTTCACCGCGCCTTCAGCCTTGCCTTCGGCGAGCAGTTCCACGGCGCTGAAGCTGTCGGCCGTTTCTATCAACCTGATACGGGGAAACTCCTTTTGCAAGTAGTCTTTCAGGGGATTGCCACGGGCAATGGTCAGGCGCTTGCCTTTTAGTTGTGAAAGATTGTCCGGGCTATCCACCGTCTTGCGGGTCAGCAGGACATAGGAATTTTCCAGATAGGGGCGCGTGAAGTTCAGGCTTGACTGGCGCTGGCTGCTGGGAAGCAGGGCAGCGATCATGTCCGCCTTGTTGTCCTTGATCTGCTCGATCATCTCGTCGTCGCTGCGACTGCGGCGGATGTCGAAGCGCAAACCGGTACGCAGCCTGATCAATTCGAGCAAGTCGGCGGTCACCCCGCGAAAGTTTCCGTCGCTGTCGAAGAACGTCAGGGGGGCAAAGGCTTCATTGACCACGACACGCACGATGGGATTGAGCTTGAGCCACTGCTCCTCGCGATCGGTAAATTGCAGTTTTTGATCGGTCAGCAAGAGGTCGCTGCCCGCACTCCAGCGTTTGGCGATGTTCTCGCGTTCACCAGCAGGCATGTCCATGATCATTGCGTTGATGATGCTTAGCAGTTCGGGATTGTCCCTGTGCACTGCAAAGCTGAAACCCTGCGCTTCATGTTTGCCGAAATTGGCCATGCGAATATTGTTCAGGTAGCCCTTGTTGATCATGTAATGGGTCGAAATGGTGTCGCCCAAAAACACATCTGCCTGGCCAAACGCAACGGCATTGATTGCGTTCTGGTAGGACGGGTAAGGGGTAATGTCGGCCTTGGAGTAGAGCGCCTTGACCTCCGACAGCGGCAAGTAGTGGTAAACCATGCTCAAGCGCAAGTCGGCAAGGCCATCGGTCAGGGGGCGGGTTTCCCCGATACGAGTAACCAGTACGGGTTGGTCGACGGCATAAGGAATCGACAGTGCAATGTTGCTATTGCCCGCTTCGAATCCATTGGCGGTGCCGAGCAGATCGACATCGCCGTTTTCCAGCGCTGCGATGGCGGCTCCCCGGGATTCATAACGTTGAACCCTGATCGGCAAGCCAGTGGCCTTGGCCAGGATATCGGCGTAGTCAGCAGTGAAACCTTCATAATCGCGACCGCTATTGGTCAGGTCGAAGGGGGGGTAATCGGGTGCCGAGGTGCCGAGAATCAGCGTGCGTTTCTGATTGATCCACTGTTGTTGTGATTCATTCCAAAAGAGCTCAAGCGGCCCTGTCTGCGCTCGACTCAGCAATGTGTAGTTTTCGCTTGCCTGTGCCGCGAGCAGCGAAGTGCCCAAGCAGAGACCGGCAATCACCCGGGTCAGATAGTCCTTTAAACGACTGGGCATCCCGAACCTCACACCAGAGCATTACGTTTTGCCATCTCGATAAGTTCAACCAGTGATTTGGCATTGAGTTTTTGCATGAGACGTTTTTTATAAGTGCTGACGGTTTTGTTGCTCAGGAACATGCCTTTGGCAATTTCTTTATTAGTGCGTCCTTGTGCAAAAAGTTGTAACACCATTAGTTCTCGATCATTCACTGATTTGAACAGTTCCAGCTCGACGCACTGCGCTTCATCGCCTCGCGCAGGGTTTAGTGCTTCACTGGGGAAGTAGTTGTAACCGGATAAGACCGCTTTTATCGCGCTGACCAGCTCGCTTAGTTCTTCCTGTTTGCATACATAACCCGATGCACCGGATTGCATACAGCGAATTCCAAACAGCGTGGGAGATTGAGCGGTCAATACGAGGGTCTTCAAAGAAGTATTCATGGTGTTGAATCGCGATAACACTTCAAGGCCATCCAGCTTTGGAATGCTGATGTCGAGTATGACCAGGTCGGGCATGCACTCGCGTACCATTTGCATCGCGTCGACTCCATTATCCGTCTCGCCGACGACTTTATAACCTTCATGTTCCAGGAGCATTCGAACGGCAAGGCGAATAACAGGGTGATCGTCGACAATAAAAACGGAGTTCATAATAAAATCCCATGCGAGCTCAAATAAAGCGCGCACCTTAGCTCAGATGACCGGAATTACGTATGAGCCAAGGCGCCTGTAGTGGCAATATAGGAAACGTCCTACGCAATAACAAGAAATGGACTACAGGCTAACTGGATTGTTATAAGGAAAGTAAAGTTACATATGTGTTTAATTGTAATATTTTTTGCGGTGCCCTATGGGCGTGCTGGGCCGTTTTTTTTAAAGGAAAATCAGTGTTTCAAGTGTTGGTTAGTGTTAAAAGATTTCTAAGTTCGTATTGCTTGAGTGGCTTTGTCAAATACCCCAGTAGCGGTAATGCAAGCCTGGAAGCCCTTATTTTTATCTCGTCAAGTTCGTAGGGGGTGAGGCTGCTTAGAATAATTGCCCGTCTTATCATTCTATGACGGTTGGCAAGGCGCAGAAGCTCCAGGCCGGACAGGTCGGGCAGGCACTGATCGCATAAAAGCAGATCGAATGGCCGCGTGGCACTGAACATGAGTTGCATGGCCCCTCCGGCACTGTCCACGGGGGTCAATTGAGTGAAGCCATAACTCTCCAGCAGGTACTGAGTGGCTCTGAGTTGGAACGGGTGATCTTCCACCAAGAGGATACGCAGATCATCTTCAGCCATGGCGACATACTCATCCGTTGAGCAGAGGGAGTGCGATTGTTTCCTGAGGATTGGCGGGCAAGCGATCAGTTAGCGCGGCATGTTCTGTAGGGATATTCAGCGGAGATTGAACGTATTGGGTTTTTAAAGGGTGAATCAGCCAGATCGTACGGCGAAATGGCTGATCAACCCGTTCCTCAATGACTTGAGCGTCCGGTCATCTCCAGTGCCATATCGCTCGCGTAGCTGTCCGTCATGCCGGCAATGAAATCAATCATTCGCAGAAATGAGGTGTGCAAGGGGCCGTGAGGGTCGGGCGCATTGTTGCCCAATAAGTCGAGGATGCGCCGACTCTTGAACGAGGGCGCGCGTCCTCCATGCTGTTCCAAAGCTGCACCGCAGAAGGCATTGAGGAGAATTTCCAGGGTGGTGTAGGCACCTATTTCGTGGAGAGTCTTGCGCTTGTCCTGAAAGATTTTTTTGCGTGCCATGTCTTTTGCATTCAGGACACAACGTTTGGCTGGCCCATGCATGTGCTCCACCAGATCACCGGGTAACGTGCCGGCGAGCAGTGCGTCCTGCTGTTCGACAAAGGCACGGGCAGCGGCGTTGGTCAGGTGTTCTATGGCCTTGCCCCGCAGGATCGCCAGTTTGCGCCGGCGCGAATCCCTGGGACCGAGTTGACGATAGGTTTGCGGCAGGTCGTCGCCGACCAGATCCAGCAAAAGCGATTCGACCTCGGCGTATTGCAGCAGCTCCATCTCCAGGCCGTCTTCCAGATCGATCAGTCCGTAGCAGATGTCATCGGCGGCTTCCATCAGATACACCAGTGGATGCCGTGCCCAGCGTTGATCGTCCAGTTGGGGCAGGCCGAGTTTGTGGGCAATCTGCTCGAGCAGCGGCAGTTCACTCTGGTAGCAGCCGAACTTGTGTTTCTTGTAGCCCAGGGAGTCGGCGTGCCGGGCTGTCCATGGGTACTTGAGGTAGGTACCCAGTGTGGCGTAGGTCAGCCGTGTGCCGCCGTCAAACTGGTGGTATTCCAACTGCGTCAATACTCGAAAGCCCTGGGCGTTGCCTTCAAAATTGAGGAAGTCATCGCGTTCGGTCTCGCTCATTGCATCCAGCCATCCACGCCCGGCAGCTTGTTGAAACCAGTGGCGGATGGCGTCCTCACCGGAATGGCCGAAGGGTGGATTTCCGATGTCATGAGCCAGGCAAGCCGATTGCACCACCATCCCCAGGTCGCTCGGTTCGCACCAGTCGGGCAGGGCGCTACGAATGGTTTCACCCACCCGCATGCCCAATGAACGCCCAACACAACTGACTTCCAGTGAGTGGGTCAGGCGTGTGTGAATGTGATCATTGCTGGTGACCGGATGGACCTGGGTCTTGCGCCCGAGGCGGCGGAATGCCCCCGAGAAGATGATGCGATCATGGTCTTTATGGAAAGGGCTGCGGCCAAGTTCTTCAGGGCTGTGCAGAGGCTTTCCAAGTCGTTCGCGGGTAAGCAGGGTATGCCAATCCAAGGCGTGGTCTCTCCGTCAGGTGACTGATGGCCTAGCTTCCTGTTTCACGGCCGGACCTGCAAGCGCAACTACGATCCGTCGGTCTCGATATTGATGAGCTGCAACACCCACAGCCCGACTTCCTTCACGTGAAGGATGTCAGTCTGTGGGTATTGCAAGAGCGCAGCCAGGATCAGTGAGTCAGGGTTTTCGCGCGGGGCCCTGCAACACCAGTTTGATCAGCGGCCCCAACGTAGCGCCCAGGCGCGCCAGGCGGGTCAACTTACTGATACCGTCGCCATGCTTTGCACTCTTGCCGGTCAGAAAACCTAGCAGGGTGACTGCCGCCATGCCCCACAGTGGCGCGTGCTTGATGCCGAAACCGTCTTGCAGGTTTTGTGTCATTCCACGTACTCGCTGCAAGGGTTGCAGCAATTGCGCGGATTCGTGGCGGATTTCCTGGCGATGCATTTCCATGCGCAGGCGGATCAGCGCCTTGCGCATTTCGGTACGCGAACTGTTGCGCGGTAGTTCAGGCAGGCTCATGGCAGCAGTCGCTCCCGGTCATTGGCCAGCTCTTCGAGCGTGCCATGGAAAGGCGAAGACTCGTCGAAAATCGCCGCCCGCAAACGCATTGCGCAGAACACCGCCGCGAGGGAATAGAACACACAAAGTCCGATGATGGCGGCCAGGCGATAGGTGTCCCAGAACACGATCAGCACCAGGGTCGAAAGCCCCACCAGCAGCAACAGGGCAAACACCAGTGCCAACCCGGCAAACAACAACAGGCTTACCGTGCGGGCCTTCTGTTCCTGCAGTTCGATACCGAACAGTTCGACATGGCTGTGCAGCAATCCAAGGAATGCGGCACCCAGGCGCCGCGTCGAGGAGCCTGTGCCCGTCGTAGACGAGCTGGATTCATCGATTGCCATATCAGCGACGGCTGGCCAGCAGGCCAATCAGAAAACCCACCCCAGCCGCGATTCCGACTGACTGCCACGGGTTGGCCTGGACGTAGTCCTCAGTGGCCGTAACAGCCGCTTGGCCGCGCTCACGCAACGAGTCTTCCGTCAGCTTCAAGGTCTCGCGGGCGCGCAGGAGGCTGTCGTGGATCTGGCTGCGCAACTCATCGGCCTGATCGCCGGCCAGCGTGGCGGTGTGTTCCAGCAGGCGCTCGGTATCGCTGACCAGGGTCTGAAAATCGTTCATCAGAATTTCTTGAGCGGTCTTTGCCTTGATGCTGGCCATGGGGGGATCTCCTTAAGGTGGCGTTCTGAAGCGTTCGAGTATGAGCCTTGAGCGAAGGTTCAGTACAAATGACTGGTACATCTTTTGCTTTGTCGTGGTGCGTCAATCTGTGTTGCTGCGCCATTGCCGCGCAGGACTTCAGTCAATTCATGATGCCAACAATCAAGAACACGCGCCTGCGTCAGCGGCATCTTTTTGCCATGATGCAATCAGTGCACCAAAAGAGTTCGCCCTGATCAGGGAGTCGATCGGGCAAAGCCGCAACTTGGTGCGTGAGCTGAAAGCGCGAACCGCTTTGGTGCTTTTTTCAGCCATAAGGTCTGCCACCCCATGGAAAACCTGCAAAGCGCTGTGGACACCCTGGTCCATAGCTCCAATACGCTGTTCATCCTGATCGGTGCCGTCATGGTTCTTGCCATGCACGCCGGTTTTGCCTTTCTGGAAGTCGGCACGGTTCGCCAGAAAAACCAGGTCAATGCGTTGTCGAAAATCCTCAGCGACTTCGCGGTGTCGACCCTGGCCTATTTCTTTATAGGCTACTGGATTTCCTACGGGGTGAATTTCATGCAACCGGCGGCGGTACTCAGCGCCGATCATGGTTATGGGTTGGTGAAGTTTTTCTTTCTGCTGACGTTTGCGGCAGCCATTCCTGCAATCATTTCCGGAGGCATCGCCGAGCGCGCACGCTTCGTTCCGCAATTGTGCGCTACGGCGCTGATCGTTGCGTTCATCTATCCCTTTTTCGAAGGGATGGTCTGGAACGGCAACCTGGGCCTGCAAGCCTGGTTGCAGGCACGTTTCGGTGCCGGCTTCCATGACTTTGCAGGTTCCGTGGTGGTCCATGCCATGGGCGGCTGGCTGGCGCTGGCGGCGGTATTGCTGCTGGGGCCACGTAACGGGCGTTATCGCGATGGGCGCCTGGTGGCCTTTGCGCCCTCGAGCATTCCTTATCTGGCCTTGGGGTCGTGGATCCTGATTGTCGGCTGGTTCGGCTTTAACGTCATGAGCGCCCAGACCCTGCAGGGCGTCAGCGGGCTGGTCGCGGTGAACTCCTTGATGGCCATGGTCGGCGGTACCATGGCGGCGTTGATCGTCGGACGCAATGACCCGGGCTTCCTGCATAACGGTCCGCTGGCCGGGCTTGTGGCCATTTGCGCCGGTTCTGACCTGATGCACCCGGTCGGTGCTTTGGTCACTGGCGCCATCGCGGGTGCGCTGTTTGTCTGGTGCTTCACCGCCGCGCAGGTCAAATGGCGGATCGACGACGTGCTGGGGGTGTGGCCTTTGCATGGTCTGTGTGGCGTATGGGGCGGGATTGCCTGCGGTATCTTCGGTCAGAGCGCCCTGGGCGGACTGGGCGGCGTCAGTCTGATCAGCCAATTGATCGGTACGGTGCTGGGCGTGGTCGTGGCGTTGGCCGGTGGCTTTGCCGTGTATGGCACGATCAAGGCATTGCATGGCCTGCGTCTGAGCCAGGAGCAGGAGTACTACGGCGCGGACCTGTCGATTCACAAGATTGGTGCCGTCAGCCAGGACTGAATCAGGCGGCGCGCCGGCTCGACGACTTTTCCGGGCCGGCCTAGAATGAGCACTTCATTTTCTGGTTGAGTGCTCATGCTGCCCGAATGTCAGTTGTTCGGTACCTTGGGGTGCCATCTCTGCGAAGTGGCCGAAGCCATGCTGATGGAGTTTGTCGAGCGAGGCCTGCTGGTGGAGCTGGTGGACATTGCCGATGACGAAACCTGGTTTCAAGCCTACAGCTTGCGCATACCGGTGTTGCGGCGGGTGGATACCGGTGCCGAGCTCGGCTGGCCGTTTAGCGCCGATGAAGTGGTCGCGTTCCTGCGTTGAGTGTTTTGCACGGACGGTGTTCTCCGCCTGTCGAACTATGTGACAGATCCCTTGGCTAATTCGACGTTGTTCCGGTACTGTATGTGCATACAGTTACTTGTGGTTGCTGCTCGTGCGGTTCAGGACTGAGCAGCCAAGCCCGGCGCAAGAAGGATGAATCATGGTCAATGTCGAACAGTTGAAGAACAGCGTGAACCGGATGTCCGCCGATGTGGTGCGTGAAGCTGTCCTTGAGTTGCAGCTCGATGGCCTGGTGACCGAGGGCAAGACCCCGTTCAACAAAACCCATTTCAATACCTGTTTTGCGGAGATCGAAGCGTTGTTCCAGCGTGCAGGCTATCACCGGCAACTGGATGTCGTGGGTTATCAGGGGTTGTTGTACGCGCTCTATGATCCGGGTCGCTGGGAGGCGGTCGATGTACTGCGCTGGCTCAAGGAGTACACGGAGGCGGCAGCCCGCGCACGGATCCCGGCGTGAGGATTCTCTTCTAGGTTCGCCCGCGCCACTGTTGGATAATGCCGCTCTGTATCGAGGTATAGAGCGTTCGTATGTCCACTTCATCTTTTTCTGCGGCACACCGTCAGGCCAGCACCTTGTACTTGCCGCCTGGGGCGTGGCTGACCGTCCTCGATTGCCTGTGTGATCACTTCAGTGCAATCGGTCGTGAGCAGTGGCTGGACCGAATCGCTCGCGGCCGTGTTCTCGATGGAGAGGGCAAGCCGATTGGTGTCGACCTGGCGTACCGGGAAGGCCTGCGTATTCACTATTTCCGCGAAGTGCCGGACGAAAAGCCGATTCCGGTCGTCGAGTCGATCCTGTATGCCGACGAACACCTTGTGGTGGCGGACAAACCGCACTTTTTACCCGTGACTCCCGCTGGTGAATACGTTGAACAGACGCTTTTGCGGCGCTTGATTCGCCGGCTGGACAACCCTCACCTGGTCCCCCTGCATCGCATTGATCGGCATACCGCTGGCCTGGTGTTGTTTTCCGCCAACCCTCAAAGCCGTTCGGCGTACCAGTCATTGTTCCCTACTCGGCAAATCGAGAAATCTTACGAGGCCATCGCCCGAGCATTGCCGGAACAGGTGTTCCCCCTGATTCACAAGAGCCGAATGATCAATGGCGAGCCGTTCTTCCGCATGCAGGAAGGACCGGGCGCCAGCAATACCGAGACCGCTGTCGAAGTCAGGGAAAAGCACGGTGATCTGTGGCGTTACGGGCTGTACCCGGTCACGGGCAAGAAGCATCAGTTGCGGGTGCACATGACCTCACTGGGCGCCAGTATCTGCAACGACCCGTTCTATCCTGACGTTCTCAAGGACGCGCCGGATGACTATGCCAATCCCTTGAAGCTGCTGGCGCAGGAGTTGAGGTTCGTCGATCCTGTCACGGGGCAGGCTAGGCATTTCAAGAGCGAAATCACCTTGCAATGGTAATTGCCCGGCATCACTGGCTGAAAACGAAAAAGCCCGCTTGATGCGGGCTTTTTCGTTTTCGGCGTCGTCGCCAGGATTACAGGTCTTTAACTGTACGAACCTGATCCTTGTTGATGCGGGTCTGCTTGCCATCCAGTTGTTCGAACTCGTAGAAGCCGGAATCCTTGTCGAATTTTGGCGTGTCGACGGCCTGGATTTCGCGACCGTCATTCAAGGTGATCACGGATGGCGAGGAGCAACCGGCGAGGGTGGCGAGGCCGAGCGCGAGCATGAAAGTGGCGAGGGTCCGTTGAGTCATGGGTGTATCTCCGAGATTGAATTCTTTTGGTTACTGAGCTTGAGACGTAAACCAAGCGTGCAAGTTCCTTGGATATCAGTCTGCCATAGTGTTGTGCGCGCTTAACAGTTCCGGCGTGTTGAGGTTGGCCAGGCGAGGGTCGTTATCGGGGCAATGCAACGCCGTCGCGCCGAGTGTGCGCATCACGCGTCCGGGACTGCGTTCTCCCTCGGCCCAGGCACTCTCGAACGCTGCCCTGTGCATGACCGGTATCACGCAGAGCAAGGGCTCCCAGTGCTGGTCATGCCAGAGCATCACCGGATTGTCCGGATGCAGATGGGCTGTTTCACGCATGCTCGTGAGCAGGGCCATGTCGATGCGCGGAACATCACATGGCATTACCAGCAGGTGCGAGTGGCGGGCGGCGCCAAGCCCCGCGCGAATGCCAGCCAGCGGACCTGGAAAATCACCTTCATCATCCTCGACCAACTGGTCGGCATAGGGCGCGTAGATCGCCTGATTGCGATTGCAGGAGATGATCAGGTCGTCCGTCAGCGGGCGGGTCTTGCGATGCAGGTGGGCAATCAGCGGCTCGCCGTGCCACTCCAGCAAGCCTTTGTCCTGACCGCCCATGCGCTGGCCGCGTCCCCCGGCCAGGAGCAGAATGGAGCAGGGCGGCAACTGCTGAGAGGAGGTCATGACCATGCTCCATCGAAGCGGCGAAAAAATGAGGGGCTGTGATATAACACCGGGCTGTTTCTCCTACAACTGGACGAGCCTATGAAAGCCAAGGCTGATGTACCTTTCGCACCGCTGAACATTGCCGTGCTGACTGTCAGTGATACCCGTACCCTGGAAACCGATACTTCCGGCCAGGTCTTTGTCGACCGCTTGAGTGCTGCCGGCCATAACCTGGCGGCCCGGGTATTGCTCAAAGATGACCTGTACAAAATTCGCGCGCAAGTCGCCAACTGGATTGCCGACGACATCGTGCAAGTGGTGTTGATCACCGGTGGCACCGGCTTTACCGGGCGCGACAGCACACCCGAAGCCGTAACCTGCTTGCTGGACAAGCAGGTCGATGGATTTGGCGAGTTGTTCCGGCAGATCTCAGTGGCGGACATTGGCACCTCGACCGTGCAGTCCCGAGCCTTGGCTGGACTGGCCAACGGCACGTTGGTGTGCTGCTTGCCGGGCTCGACCAATGCCGTGCGCACCGGTTGGGACGGAATTCTTGCCGAGCAACTGGATTCGCGGCATCGCCCGTGCAATTTTGTCCCTCATCTGAAACAGGCGGCGCCTTGTGAATCCCGTGGGTAAGCCGGGCAAGACAGGCAGCTTGATGCCGGTCGAGGTGGCATTGGCGCGCCTGCTTGAAATGGCCGAGGCCTCCAGGATTGTCGAGCGCGAGTTCTTGCCGCTGGCGCAGGTTCAGGGGCGCGTGCTGGCCGAGGACCTGGTGTCGACTCTCGATTTGCCACCGTGGCCCAACAGCGCCATGGACGGATATGCGCTGCGCCTGGCCGACTGGACCGGCGAACCCTTGGTGGTCAGCCAAAAGATATTTGCAGGTCAAGCTCCTGAGCCACTGCAACCTGGCACCTGTGCCCGCATTTTCACTGGCGCCCCCGTTCCTGCGGGCGCCGATTGCGTCGAAATGCAGGAAAACGCGCAAGTTCAGGCCGATGAGCGGGTGGGCTTCATCGAAACCATGGTTATGGGCCAGAACATCCGTCCGCAAGGCCAGGAAACGACGGTCGGAGAGCTGATTCTGCCGGCGGGCACACGCCTGGGGCCAATCGAGCAAGGGTTGGCCGCTTCGCTGGGGTGTGCCGGACTGCATGTCGTGCGCAAGGTGCGCGTGGCAGTGTTGTCCACCGGCGACGAGTTGATCGAGCCGGGGCAGGCGCTGGGTCCGGGGCAGATCTATAACAGCAATCGGGTGTTGCTGTGCAGCTGGTTGCAACGCCTGGGCTGCGAAGTCATCGATGCCGGTATTCTTCCGGACAACCTGCAAACCACCCGGGCCAAACTGGGTGAGTTGAAAGGTGTCGACCTGATTCTGTCTACCGGTGGCGTGTCCGTAGGCGAAGCCGATTTTCTGGGAATCGCCTTGCGCGAGGAAGGCGAGCTGGCATTATGGAAACTGGCGATCAAACCGGGAAAACCGCTGACCTTCGGGCATTTCCGGGGCGTGCCGGTGATCGGTTTGCCGGGCAATCCGGCCTCCACGCTGGTGACCTTTGCCCTGCTGACAAGGCCTTATCTTTTGCGCCGTCAGGGTGTGCAAGAGGTTGAGCCGTTGAAGGTGCAGGTGCCGGCCGGGTTCGACTGGCCAGTGCCAGGCAATCGTCGGGAATATTTGCGCGGCCGCCTGGAGAATGGGCGGGCCATCATCTACAAGAACCAGAGTTCTGGTGTTCTGCGCAGTGCAGCCTGGGCTGATGGTCTGGTAGAAGTATTGGAGGAGCGCAGCCTGGAGCAAGGTGATAGCGTTTATTTCATCCCTTTGAGTGAAGTGTTGGGCTGACGCTCGGTTTCCCTGCAGGGTGAAACAAGCCCGGTTGATCTGACCGGGTTTCGCGTTGTTACCGTCTCAATTGGACAGCAGCATAGAGATGACCTGCTCGAAACGGCTATTGGCAACCCATCCCAGCAGTCCGAGTACAACCATGGTGCCTCCGACTGAATAGGCCAGCCTGTGCTTGATGGCGTTGACGTCGGTGCGGACTTCCTGCATGTCTCGGCGAATGCACTTGAGGTGGGCTTCCAGTTCGGTCATGCGATTGTCCATATCAGCTTCCCCTTTGGTTTTTACCGGATTGTCGCAATGACCTTGGTGATCGACCTGTTTTTCCATGATCGGTAAAACGGGCGTGGGTGACGAACTCATCGATTGAATGTGCATGACACGTCCCTGTGAGAGCTGCTGAAAATAAAGCCGGGTCTCAAAGTGAGCCACGCCCGATTTTTGGTCAATTGAGCCGATTCCTCAGTTCTTGTAAGAAAAATTACCGTGCCGCAGGGCTCAAGGCTTTCCGAGGAAAAATAATTCGCCAGTCAGCGACTTTTTTGAGCGGCCCGGGGGTCCACATTTCCCAGGTACCCATCAAACCGCGAGGACACTTATGAGCGAACGCAAGGCGCTGTTGATTCTGCATGGCAAGCAGGCGCTCAACGAGGCAGTACGCACGGCAGTCGAACGCAAACGCGAAGAGGGCTGGGAACTGGCTGTTCGACTCACTTGGGAGGGCGGCGATGCCCAGCGAGTGGTGGATGAAGCATTGGCAATGGGCTATCGACAGATCATCGCTGGCGGTGGCGATGGCACGTTGCGGGATATCGCCGAAGCCATGGCAGCCAGTTCGACCAAGGCCAGCCTGGTGTTAATGCCACTGGGCACCGCCAACGACTTTGCCCGCGCAGCGGGTGTGCCTCTGGAGCCAGGACCTGCGCTGGACCTGTTGGAAGTGGCGCCCAGCGCCATCGACCTGGGGGAGGTTGATGGGCAGGTCTTCCTGAATATGGCCACCGGAGGTTTTGGCAGTCAGGTCACGGCCAACACTTCGGAGGATCTGAAGAAAGTCCTCGGCGGCGCCGCTTATCTGTTCACCGGCTTGTCACGCTTCAATGAGCTGCACGCCGCATACGGTGAACTGCGTGGCCCGGATTTTCACTGGCGTGGCGAACTGTTGGCGCTGGGGATCGGCAACGGGCGACAGGCCGGCGGCGGACAGGCGTTGTGTCCGCAGGCTCTGGTGGACGATGGCCTGCTGGACATCAGCATTTTGCCGGCACCACAGGAGGTGGTTGGCACGCTGAAAAACCTGTTCAGCGAGGGCTTCGGCATCGATAGCCTGTTTGTCCGTACGCGCCTGCCCTGGATCGAGATCAGAGTCTCCGAAGGGCTGTTCATCAATCTGGACGGCGAGCCGTTGGAAGGCGAAAACCTGCGGTTTTCGGTACGGCCCGCAGCGTTGCTCGTGCATTTGCCCGAGCAATCGCCCCTGCTGTGCGCCAATGCCGGCGTCAGTCGTCCAGGCTGATGATCTGTTCACGCACGGCGAATAACACCAGGCCCGCCACGTCGAAGATCTGCAGGCGCTTCATGACTTGCGAGCGATGGGTCTCAACGGTTTTCACGCTCAATCCCAAGCCGTTGGCGATCTCGCGGGTGGATTTTCCGCGAACGATCAGGCGCAGGATCTCCAGCTGGCGTGCCGTCAGGTTGTGCGAATCGGTCGGCTCGGGTTGATGCTTCTGGTTGCGGGTCAGCGCCTGGTTGATCACCGTATGGGCAATGGCCGGGCTCAGGTAGCGCTCGTTATTGCGCAAGGCTTCCAGCGCATGTTCCAGCTCGGTGGCGGTGGTGTCCTTGAGCAGATAACCATGGGCACCGGATTCAAGCGCCTGCATGATGAGTGCCGGGTCGGTGTGCATCGACAGGATCAGCACTTTGCTGTGCGGGCGGATTTGCTTGAGCTGCTGCAAGGCTTCAAGGCCGCCGGTCTGGCGCATGGAAATATCCAGCAGGACGATATCCGGGGACAGGTGCTCGACCATTTCGAGCAACTGCGAACCGTCATTGGCTTCGCCGATGACGGCGTAACCCGGAAGATCCATTACCAGGGCACGCACGCCAGCCCTGATCAGCGAGTGGTCATCCACCAGAAGTAAGTTACAAGTCAATGCATAACCTTATTCGAACTGGCCCGTTCCAGCGCACGTGGCGCCCACGGGAAGAGAGCTTCGATTTGAGTGCCTTTGCCCGGCTCGCTGGTGACGGTCAGCGTACCGCCCAATTGATCGATCCGTTCCGACATCCCGGCCATTCCACGCTGACCTTCGCGACCCGGGTCGGTGGCGGGGGCGAACCCCTGGCCATCGTCGCGAATCTGCAACTGCAGCCCTTGTGGCAGGCGTTGCAGGCAGACCAGCAGGTTTTTCGCCTGGGCATGACGCAGGATGTTGGTGACCGCTTCCTGGGTGATGCGGAACGCCGCCACGGCCATCTCTTCGGGTATGCCGGTCAAACGCTGCTGGCATTCCAGACTCCAGTGCACCGGCGTATTGGCCAGGGTCTTGAGCAAATGTGCACGCAGGCTGGCCTCCAGCCCAAGGCTGGCGAGCTGGCGGGGATTGAGAATGGCCGACACATCGCGCACTTTGGCCAGGGTTTCTTCCAGCGTGTCGCACAGCACCGAACACTGCCCTTGAAGCTCTTCCGGCATTCGCCGTTTGAGCCAGTCACTTTGCAGCTTGGCGGCGGTCAGCAACTGCCCGATGTCATCATGCAGCTCACGGCTCAGCCGGTGGCGTTCGTTTTCCTGGACCTGCAGCAAGCGGTCGGCGAGTTCCTGCGGTTCGAATTTTATCGATTTGCGCGAGAGGCGATACTGCACAGCAAGGCTGGTCAATGCGGCGATATTGAGCAGCAGCAACCCCAGCGGCAAAGCTGCGGACTGGCAATAGACTACCGCGCTGACGATGGTCGAGCAGGCACACAGGAAAAGTGTGAACTTGCGCGCATTGTCTCTGGAGGGTGGCCATGTGGCGATTGACTTGAAACTGGCGTACATAGCGGATGGAGCCAATGAATGTTCGCTGCGAATAAACCAGTCACGCTGGCTGACTGGTCTCTGTTTTGTAATGTGAAACGTCGCGTCTACAAGGCATCTTCCTGTCTGAGTCAATGACCCTGTATTTGACCGATTGTGTCCAGATGCAATCACACTGCCATTAATTGGCACCCACTAATAGGCCGCATAATAGCACCTAACATACCGTTGGTCGCGTTCCGGCTATTGTCCGAAAAGTCAGGATCGGCATCTTTTGGACCATCGTTCCATAATGGAAAAGTCGGGTGTTTATTGCCTTGAATAATCAATTGGCCACGCCGCCTTAGTAGCAGGGAAAACCCTGGAAAGGAAAGGTATGAATTTATCTGTAGGGAGCAATTTATTTTAGGCTGGGGATGTCGTTTTTAGCTGTGGGATATTCAATTGCGACAAGTGCACGCTTAACTTGCCGCGCAATTCAGACAATCAAAATACGTCGAGCAACGTAGTTGGGTAAATTCAGGCCTGCCGTTCGGAATAGGAAACGAGTGAAAACGGCTTGGAATTAACCGGAGGACGGAACTGGCTTTGACCCACCTGGAACGCAAACGCTTCGATCAGGGTGACCTGCTCGCTGTCATCGAGGCTGAGTTGGCCCGTGGTCTGGTCGATGAGTTCAAGCTGCCAGGCAATCAGGGTCAGGCAGTCCTTCAAGGCATTCAGGGCTTCGTCGTGCAGACTCATGTGATTGTGGGCGTGATTGAGCAAGCCGTGGATGTGCAGGGAAAACTCCGAAACCGCCGCCAGCGCCAGCGCATCGGCCTTGTTCGCCAGTTTCAGCAGGGTGCTGAGCAAGCAGTCGATGGCGTCCTGGTCATTGCTGATCAGTTGCAGGTGGCTGAGGCATTCCTCGGTTTTAGCCAGGAGAGTTTCAGCCTCGAGGAGAAACTCCGGGAGACGCTGCGCCCATTCAGTACGTTCGTTCGGCATACTTATCTCCACAACGTCATGTCAAATGAGCGGATATCGAGTGTGTCGAGGAAGGCAATCGAAGCCTGGGCGCTGGCGGATTGTCGTGGGAGCACGCTGCGGCTGGCCCGAGCGCTGGCTGAAGAACACGAGAGGGTGGTTGGCCACTTACCGGCAATCGCACACAAAAGCCTGACTCCGTTCATGCAATGAGAATGGCGTCACATTAATGGCTATTGGATATTGCGAATATCAGGTTGCACCCGGCATCGACTAAGGGAAACCCTGATGCAAGGGAACCTGACGCGCAAACTGTGGTCGCGCGGCAAAGAGTGAAGCGAATGTACTCACTGCTCCAGTAAAGCATGATGTTAATGTGACATCAATGCTTGAGCGTGGCATTTTAGAGCGGTCAAGATTCGGCGCGAACTGCCGATAACCTTCTACTAGTGAATTCATCCGAACAACACCAGGAGTCATTGATGGCCGGCATTCTCGACACGGTAGACCAACGTACACAACTGGTGGGTGAGAATCGCCTGGAAATTCTTATGTTCCGTCTTGCCGGGCGGCAACTGTTTGCGATCAACGTCTTTAAAGTGCAGGAAGTCTTGCAACTGCCGAAGCTGACCCTGATGCCGCAGCGCCATCCATTTGTGTGCGGTGTGGTCAACCTGCGTGGCCAGACGTTGCCGGTGATCGATCTGTCCCAGGCCATCGGCATGCGGCCATTGGTGCCGGGGCCAGGGAGCACCATCATCGTCACCGAGTACAACCGCTCGGTGCAGGCATTCCTGGTGGGTGGCGTGGACCGTATCGTCAACATGAACTGGGAAGCCATCCTGCCTCCACCAGGCAGCGCCGGCCGTCAGCATTACCTGACCGCCATCAGCAAGGTAGATGACCAGTTGGTGGAGATCATCGATGTCGAAAAAGTGCTGGCCGAGATTGTGCCGTACAGCGCCAAAGTCTCCCGGGAAAAACTCGAGGATCCTGTACTCGAGCGTGCCCGTGGCCGGGAAGTGCTGCTGGTGGATGATTCGAACGTGGCCCTGGCGCAATTGCGCGACACCCTGGGTCAGTTGGGCGTGAAGATGCACATCGCCAGCGATGGCTTGAAGGCACTGAACATGCTCAAGAGCTGGGCGGATTCGGGCGTGGACATGACCGAAAAACTGCTGATGGTGTTCACTGATGCGGAAATGCCGGAAATGGACGGCTATCGCCTGACCACTGAAATCCGCAACGACCCGCGCCTGCGGGGGCTGTATGTGGTGCTGCACACCTCGTTGTCCGGCAGCTTCAACGACTCGATGGTCAAGAAGGTCGGCTGCGACAATTTCCTTTCCAAGTTCCAGCCGGACAAACTGGTCGATGTGGTGCGCCAGCGCCTGATGCTCGACGAAGTGCCTGCCTGATCCCACAGGAGCCGGCGGCGTTGCGACGATAGCGATCCTGCGGGCGCTATCGTCAGCCTTTGATTCGGTCATCAAGCTCGTATAGGGTGGCGTTTTGATCTCCCAGGGAGCTGGCCATGCTGCGTCTGAGCGCGCTTTATCGTTATCCGTTGAAATCCGCCAAGGGCGAAACCTTGCAGGCGATCGGCCTCGACAAACTGGGGCTGGACGGTGATCGACGCTGGATGCTCGTGGACGAGGCCAGCGGGCGTTTCCTGACCCAGCGTGCCGTGGCACAGATGAGTCAGTTGTCGGCGCTTTGGAACGCTGAGGGCGGCTTGACCCTCAGTGCGCCCGGCCATTCTCCGATTGATATCGCCCTGCCCGCTAGTGACGCAGAACTGCGCGGCGTGACCATCTGGCGCGACACCTTGCGCGTGCCCGATGCGGGGGACGCGGCAGGTGCCTGGGTCAGCCGCTTCATCGGCAAGCCGACACGTCTGGTGCAAGTTCCGCTGGAGCGAGCGCGCACCACCGAAGCAGGCTACGGCAAGGACGACGATCAGGTGGCCTTTGCCGACGGTTTTCCGCTGTTGTTGATTGGCCAGGCGTCCCTGGAGGATCTGTCGCAGCGGGTCGGGCGGCCGCTGGAAATGTTGCGGTTCCGGCCGAACCTGGTGATCGAGGGCAGCGAAGCCTTTGCCGAGGACCGCTGGAAGCGCATCCGCATCGGTGAGGTCGAGTTCCGCGTGGTCAAGTCGTGCTCTCGTTGCATCCTGACCACCATCGATCCGCAAACCGGCGAGCGCAGCGAAGATCGCGAACCGCTGGCCACCTTGCAGAAATACCGTGCGGAGGCGGACGGGGCGATGTTTGGCCAGAATCTGGTCAACGATGGCAACGGTCGACTGGAAGTCGGCATGTCGGTAGAAGTGCTCGAATAAACGCCTTCGAAATGAAAAATGCCCGTGTCCTGGGACACGGGCATTTTTTTACACGGTGAAAACCCGCGATGTTAGCCGCGGTATTCGCACAGGTAAGCGGTGTCGACTGCGACTTTCAGCTGGAACTTGCTGTTGGCCGGTACGTTGAACTGGCTGCCGGCGGCGAAGGTTTCCCAGTCACTGCTGTCCGGCAGCTTGACGGTCAGCGCACCGCTGACCACGTGCATGATTTCGCGCTGGCTGGTGCCGAATTCGTATTCGCCCGGAGCCATGACGCCGATGGTCGCCGGACCTTCTGCGGTGCCAAAGGCGATCGACTTGACGGTGCCGTCGAAGTACTCGTTGACTTTAAACATGGGCGATTCCTCGAAAAGGGCTAAAAAGGGCCGGCCAGTATGCACAAGGCTCAGGGCGTCGTCACCTGTCTAAAGCGGCAGTACCAGCGGCAGCAAGCGTGCGGTATTGCGCGCATCTTCCAGCGCCCGATGTTGCTGGCCGCTGAACTGCAAACCCGCCAATTGCAAGGCGCCGTTAAGCCCCAGCGGGCGCTCCAGGCGTCGGACCTTGGCAAAGCGTTGCTTGAGGTTCATGTGCGGCACATTGGCCAGCACGCTGGCGAGTTGCAGGCGTTGCCATTCCTGGAGCAGTTGTTTGCGATCGTAATCGCCCCAACTGACCCAGCCCTGAAGTGGTGGGTGTTGCCCCAGCCAGTGTTCGAACGCCAGCCAGACGTCCTGCAACGCTTGCGCGGCGTCGACGTTGGCCTGGGTGATGTGGGTCAGCTCTCGACAAAATGGCGTGAGCAGGGGCCTGCGTGTCGGCCGGACGAAACGCTGGAAGTGATCCAGCTCGCGTCCCTTGTTGTCCACCAGGGTGGCACCGATTTCGATGATTTCCATCTCCGTGACCGGCCAGCCACCCTCATCGGTGGTGGCCTCCAGATCAATGACCAGCCAATGAGGCATTGCAGGTTTCCTGGTATCCGCGTCCTGATGGCTTTGAGCGTAGCCAAACCCGGCGGTTCCGCCTAGCGGCTTATTCAACCTCCAGGAGAATCTGGCGGTTTTTCACCTGATCGCCCACTTGAACCTGCAAGCGCTTGAGCACGCCGTCGATGCCGGATTTCAGCGGATGCTCCATTTTCATCGCCTCCAGCACCACCAGCAGCTGTCCCTTGGTTACCGAACTGCCTTCGCTGACCAGTACGTCGACAATCGCCCCGTCCATGGGTGCCTTGAGCGTGCCGGAGCTGACGCTGGATTGACTGCCGATCAAGGCATGGGTCCGATCCTGCAAACGCAGGCTGCCAGGTCGGGTGAACAGCCAGAGTTGCCCTGCGTCCAGCCGGCAGGCATGACGCTGGCGGATGCCGTCGATCTCCAGGGTGGTGCTGCGTTCGTCACGGTGGAGGATGTTCAGCTCGAGGTCGCGACCTGCCGCTTGAATCCGCCACGCTTTGCCTGGCTCTGCGAACAGCGCCACCGGCCAGTCCTGATCCTCCAGCCCGATGCGGTAGTGCAGCGGCACGCTGGCGTTGTTGCGCCAGCCGGCCAACGGTGCGGGATGTGCTTGTGCCGAAGCCTGATAGAACAGCGCGGCGGCGATCGCCAGTTGCTCGGCGGTCGGTACCTGGCGGTGCAGGCAGGCGTGCTCGGTAAAGTGCTGGGCAATGAAGCCGGTGCTGAATTCACCGCTGGCAAATAGCGGGTGTTCGAGCAGGCCGGCGAGCAAGCGCTGGTTGCTGTGCAGGCCCAGCAGCACGCTGTCCTGCACCGCGCGCAGCAACTTGCGCCGGGCCTCTTCGCGAGTCGCACCGTGGGCGATGATCTTGCCCAGCATCGGATCATAGAACGGGCTGACGGCCTGGTCTTCGCGCAAGCCATGGTCGATCCGCACACCCTCTAGTAGACCAGGTTCCCAGGCGATGACCCTGCCGGTTTGCGGCAGAAACCCTTGGGCGGGGTCTTCAGCGTACAAGCGGACTTCCATCGCATGGCCATTGAGTTGCACCTGTTCCTGGCGCAAGGGTAGCGGTTGCCCTTGGGCGATGCTGAGCTGCCAGGCCACCAGATCCAGCCCGGTGATGAGCTCGGTCACCGGATGCTCCACCTGCAGGCGGGTGTTCATCTCCAGGAAATAAAACTGCCCACGTGAGTCGAGCAGAAATTCCACCGTACCGGCACCGACATAATTCACCGCGCGTCCGGCCTTGAGCGCTGCTTCACCCATGGACTGGCGCAGCTCGGCCGTCATCACCGGGCAGGGGGCTTCTTCAATGATTTTCTGATGGCGGCGCTGGATCGAACAATCGCGTTCGCCGAGGTAGATCAGGTTGCCGTGGTGATCGCCAAACAGCTGGATCTCGACGTGACGCGGTTCGATCAGTGCCTGCTCAAGAATCAGTTCGCTGCTGCCAAAGCCGTTCAAGGCTTCGGAGCGTGCGGTGCGAATCTGTTCAAGCAAATCGGTGGCCTCGTGCACCAGACGCATGCCGCGCCCACCGCCACCGGCACTGGCCTTGATCATCAGCGGATAGCCAATGCGTTCGGCTTCACGACTCAGGGTGGCGTCATCCTGTTCGGCGCCTTGATAGCCCTGGATGCACGGCACGCCGGCTTCAAGCATGGCGATTTTCGACAGGCGCTTGCTACCCATCAGCTCGATGGCCTGCGGGCTCGGGCCGATAAAGGTGATGCCGGCGTCCTGGCAGGCGAGGGCGAAAGCGGCGTTTTCCGAGAGAAACCCGTAACCCGGGTGGATGGCGTCTGCGCCTGTGCGGCGGGCGGCGTCGATGATGGCCGGGATGTTCAGGTAGGACTGCTGCACTGCGGACGGGCCGATGTTCAGCGCTTCGTCGGCCATGCGAACATGCTGTGCATCGCTGTCGGCATCGCTGAACACGGCGACCGTGCGATAGCCCAGCGCCTGGGCAGTACGCTGGATGCGGCAGGCGATTTCACCGCGGTTGGCGATGAGGATTTTCTTGAGTCCGGGCATGGGTTGTTTCCCCTGTTTTTACGCTGAAGGTGATGGCCTCATCGCTGGCTTGCCAGCCATGCTTTCAAGAGGCCCACCCCGGTTTGCGTTTCTGCACGAAGGCCATGGTTCCTTCGATCCCTTCGGTCCCGGTCACCGCTTCGCTGAACCATTGCGCGGCCTGATCCAGCAGCGCATCCGATGGCTGCCCGGCACTCGCCAGCAACAGCTTCTTGGTCCGCGCATTCGCTTCCGGCGCGCAGCACAGCACGTGCGCCAACACCTCATCCAGACGCTCGGCCAAGGCTTGCGGATCATGCTCGACAAAGTGCACCAGGCCCATTTTTCGCGCCTGAATGCCATCGAAGCGCGCTGCCGTCAGGGCCAGTCTGCGCGCCTCGGTCAAGCCAATGCGCTGCACCACGAACGGTGCAATTTGTGCCGGCAGCAGGCCCAGGCTGGTTTCCGGCAAGCCGAATTGCGCCTGATGATCGGCCAGGGCGACATCGCTGACACAGGCCAGGCCAAACCCACCGCCCAGCACCGCGCCTTGCAGCACGGTGATCACCACTTGCGGCGCGTGTTGCATTTCCTGCAGGAGCGCACCGAACACCCGGTTCAGATCACGATAAGCGCCTGCTCCCTGAGCACGAGCGCTGGCCATGTCCTTGAGGTCGCCACCGGCACAAAAGTGTCCACCGGCGCCGCCGATCACCAGGGCGCGAACGCCTCGATCGTCGTGAATGGCCGCCAATACCGCGCGCAGTTCGGCGACCATCTGCAAGCTCATCGCATTGCGGCTGTCCGGGCGATTGAGGGTGATGTGCAGCACGCCATTGTGCAGTTCCAGCAGCAGGGTCTGGCAAACCGGCAGGGTGCTCATTTCTTTTTCCCCGGCAAAATGCCCATGAGTTTGCAGATGATCCCCAGCATGATTTCGTCGGCACCGCCGCCAATCGACACCAGCCGTACATCACGGTAGGCGCGGGCCACCGGGTTGTCCCACATGAAGCCCATGCCGCCCCAGTATTGCAGGCAGCTGTCTGTCACTTCGCGACCCAGACGTCCGGCCTTGAGCTTGGCCATGGACGCCAGGCGCGTCACGTCCTGGCCTTTGACGTACTGCTCGGTGGCCTGATAGACCAGTGCGCGCAGGCATTCGATTTCGGTTTGCAGTTCGGCCAGGCGGAAGTGAATCACCTGATTGTCGATCAGCGCACTGCCGAAGGTCTTGCGCTCCTTGCAGTATTCGATCGTGCTGTCGACGCAGTATTCCAGGCCCTTGATCATGTTGGCTGCACCGAACAGGCGCTCTTCCTGGAACTGCAGCATCTGCATCATGAACCCGGCACCTTCATGGCCGATGCGGTTGCGCTGGGGCACGCGCACGTTGTCGAAAAACACCTGGGCGGTTTCCGAGCTGCGCATGCCGAGTTTGTCCAGGTGCGAACTGAGGCTGATGCCAGGCGTGTTCATCGGCACCATGATCAGCGACTTGTTGATGTGCGGCTTGTCGTCCGAGGTGTTGGCCAACAGGCAGATGAAGTCGGCGCTCGGCGAGTTGGTGATCCACATCTTGCTGCCGTTGATCACGTAATCATCGCCGTCCTTGCGCGCCGTGGTCTTGAGTCCGGCGACATCGGAGCCGGCGCCGACTTCGGAAACGCCAATGCAACCGACTTGCTCACCACTGATGGCCGGGCGCAAAAACTCGTCGCGCAACTCATCGGAACCAAAGCGTGCCAGCGCCGGGGTGCACATGTCGGTCTGTACGCCAATCGACATCGGAATGCCGCCGCAGTGGATTGTGCCAAACTCTTCGGCCGCGACAATCGAGTAGCTGTAGTCGAGTCCCATGCCGCCGAATTTTTCCGGCTTGGAAATGCCCAGCAGGCCGAGGTCGCCGGCCTTGCGGAAGATCTCGTGGATAGGGAATCGCCCGGCCTTTTCCCATGCCTCGACGTGCGGGTTGATCTCGTGCTCGACGAATTGGCGAACGGTGCGGCGCAGTGCTTCGTGTTCCTGGGTGAAGATCATTGTTCTTGTTCTCCTCTGATCGCCCTTAGAAGCGGGCTACACCAAAACTGTTGGCTTGCAGTGGCCGCACCTGGGCCTCGTGACAGATATCCAGCAAGTAACCGAGTAGGGGCCGCGTATCGCGGGGGTCGATCAGGCCGTCGTCCCACAGGTTGGCGCTGCCGTAGAGCGCCGTGGACTGGCTGTCGAGCTTCTGCGCGGTGACCTGTTCGAGCATGTCGAGCATCTTCGGATCCGGCACCAGGCCGTCCTTGGCCTGCTTGGCTTCAGTGACAATGCGCAGCACCTTGCCGGCCTGCGCACCACCCATCACGGCGGTGCGGCTGTTGGGCCAGGCGAAGATGAAGCGCGGGTCGAGGCCGCGTCCGCACATGGCATAGTTGCCGGCACCGTAGGAACCACCGACGACGATGGTCAGCTTCGGCACCCGGGCGTTGGCCACCGCCTGGATCATCTTCGCGCCGTGCTTGATCACCCCTTGCTGTTCCGACTCGGTGCCAACCATGAAGCCGGTGGTGTTGTGGAAGAACAGCAGCGGCGTCTGGCTCTGGTCACACAGCTCGATGAACTGCGCGGCCTTGCTCGCGCCCTTGGGCGTAATAGGGCCGTTGTTGCCGATGAAGCCGCAGGCGCGGCCTTCGATCTTCAGATGGCCACAAATGGTCTGCTGATCGAACTCGCCCTTGAACTCGAGAAAATTCGACGCGTCGGCGATGCGGGCGATGATTTCGCGCACGTCGTAGGGTTTTTTCGGGTCATCGGGAATCAGCCCGAGCAACTCGTCGATAGGGTAGAGCGGTGTCTCCCAGTGGCGCTGCGGCAGGGCTGGCAACTGCTCATTCCACGGTAACAAGGCGACGATCTCACGCACCTGGCGCACACCGTCGGCATCGTTTTCCGCTAGGTATTCCGCGGTACCTGCGGTCTGCGCGTGCATCTCGGCACCGCCCAGCTCTTCATCGGTGGCGATTTCGCCGGTGGCGGCCTTGAGCAGCGGGGGGCCGGCGAGAAACAGCTTGGCCTTGCCCCGCACCACCACCACGTAATCCGACAACCCCGGTTGATAAGCGCCGCCCGCCGTCGCAGAACCGTGCACCACGGTGATCTGCGGCAAACCCATCGCCGACATCCTTGCCTGATTGGCAAAGCTGCGTGCGCCTTCGACAAAAATCTCTGCCGCGTAATTGAGGTTGGCGCCGCCGCTCTCAGCCAGCGTAATCACCGGCAGTTTGTTCTCCATGGCGATCTGTTGCAGGCGCAGGGATTTTTTCAAACCGCTGGGGGAAATGGTGCCGCCCTTGATCGCGCTGTTGTTGGCCACCACCAGCACGCGTACACCGGACACGTAGCCGATCCCGGCGATCAGGCCGCCACCGGCCGAACTGCCATCCTTGTCGTCATGCAACTTGTAGCCGGCCAGACTCGCCAGCTCGAGGAAGGGTGCGCCGGGGTCCAGCAGCAGGTTCAGACGTTGGCGGGGCAACAGTTGGCCGCGTTTTTCAAACTTGGGCTGGGCCTCGACGGCTTTGTTCAGCAAGTTCTGTTCGAGGCTGCGGACTTGCTCGATGGCGCTGAGCATCGCCGCACGGTTTTGTGCGAACTGCTCGCTATGAGGGTCGAGTTGCGACTCAATCACCGGCATGGCTTATTCCTTGTCCTTGAGCACGTCGGGCAGGTAGGCGCGGTGGAAACCGTTGTACGACTCACTGTTGGTCGCCTTGTGGATCGGCCAGGCACGCCCGCCGAGGCTGGCGGCACCGTCGATGCGCAGGGTGCTGCCACTGACAAACGCGGCGGCCGGACTTAACAGAAACACGATCGCCGCGCTGACTTCCGATTCGGTGCCGATACGCTTGAGCGGCACGTGTTCGCGCAAGGTCGGAATCACCGCCTTGAACGCGCCTTCGTAGGTGTCCATGCCGCTGGAGGCGATCCAGCCCGGTGCCACGGCATTGACCCGTACCCCGGCATGCCCCCATTCGAAGGCGGCGGTCTTGGTCAGATTGTCCATGCCCGAACGTGCGGCACCTGAGTGGCCCATGCCCGGCATGCCGCCCCACATGTCCGCCAGCATGTTGACGATGGCGCCGCCGTGCTTGCTCATCGACTGGTTGAACACTTCCCGGGCCATCAGGAAACCGCCTACCAGGTTGGTGCGCATGACGGTTTCGAAACCCTTTTGATTGATCGATGCCAGCGGCGACGGGTACTGCCCGCCGGCGTTGTTGACCAGGCCATGGATGGGCCCGTGCTTGCGGATCAGCTCGCCTACCAGGCGTTGTACGGCATCTTCCTCGCGGATATCGCAGGTGGCCCAATCGGCCTTGCCGCCGTCTTCGGCAATTTCCGCCGCGACGCTTTTGAGCTTGTCGGCCTTGCGCCCGACCAATAGCACCTGCGCGCCGAGGGCGGCCAGTTCGTGGGCGGTGCAGCGACCGATGCCACTGCCGCCGCCGGTGACGATGATGTTTTGGCCGGCAAACAGGTCGGCTTTGAAAATCGAAGCGTAGGCCATGGCGGCAATCCTCTAGTTGACCTGGTCGGCGATGCGCTGAGGCACCGGAATCTGGATTTCCAGCAATTGCTGGGCGAAGGCTTTGCCTTGGGGATCGATACGCAGGCTGGCGACACCGCCACCGCCGAGGGCGTTTTCCAAGAGAAAATTCAGGCTGTGGCTGGCCGGCAAGTACCAGCGTTCGACGCGCCCGTGAATGGGATCGAGGACATGGCTCATCCAGTCGACGAGCACTTCCGGAGTCAGGGCTTCGGCGATCCATGGCAGGTAGTCAGGGTCACGGGCCATGACCCCGATGTTGCTGTGATTGCCTTTGTCCCCGGAGCGGGCGACCGCCAGCTTGATCAAAGGGACGCTGGCGTCGGCCGGCTCCGTTGGCTTGGGTGGCAGTAACGGCGCAGGCAAGTCCTGTGGATCGAGTACATCAAGAGCGGGCAGGGCGCAGGGATGGTGTTGTCCGTCGAGTTCGACTTCCAGCGTGCAAGCCTGCTTGTCGATGAGGAACGAGAACAGCCGGATCAGCGGATAGACCGTCGGCCGTCCGCCGACAATCCCGGTCAGGCCCGGAGCCATGCCGGTGGCGGCCTGGGCAATTTCCCGGGAGAACAGAATCAACGCGAGTTTGTTCGGGTGACGTACGGCCAGCTTGATCACCACCTCGCGGCTGTCCTGGCGCTTGCCATGGGGGCCGTAGGTGGCCTCGCTGCCGAGCAGTTCGATGTTCACTTCGCTGTACGTCGCCCAACCACGCTGGCTGAACATTTCCGCGGTCTTGTTGATGATCGCTGCGCTGACCCGTTTTGCCTTGTCGACCGCATCGATGCCGGCGATCAGGCAACTGGCGGTGCAGCGAAAACCATCCGGATAGGTGGCGCTGACCTTGTACTGCGCCGTCGGTGGCAAGCCCCTGGCGCCGTGCACCCGGACCGCGTTCTTGCCCTGCTGGAGCAGTTTGACCTGGGTGAAATCGCACACGACATCGGGCAACAGGTAGGCATGCGGGTCGCCGATCTCATAGAGCATCTGTTCGCCCACAGTCAGCGGCGTGACCAGCCCGCCGGAGCCTGCGGGCTTGCTGACGATGAACTGGCTGTCGGCGCTGACTTCGACGATGGGGAAACCGATATGTTCGTAGTCCGGCACGTCGCGCCAATCGGTAAAGTTGCCGCCGGTGCACTGGGCACCGCATTCGATGATGTGCCCGGCCAAGGCTGCCTGGGCGAGTTTGTCGTAGTCGTGCCACGACCAGTCGAATTCGTGCACCAGCGCGGCACTGACCACCGCGCTGTCGACCACACGCCCGGTGATCACGATGTCGGCGCCCAGGCGCAGGGCTTCGACGATGCCCGGCGCGCCGAGGTAGGCGTTGGTCGAGACGCACATCGGAGGCAGCGGCGCAGCGCTGAACATTTCATGGATGCCCTGGCTGCTCAGCTGTTTGAATTGCGGCTGCAGATCGTCACCCAGCAGCACGGCGATTTTCAGCGATACGCCGGCCTTGTCGCAGGCCGCTTGCAGGGCCGCGGCGCAGGCGCGTGGGTTGACCCCGCCGGCATTGCTGATGACGCGGATCTTTTGCTCGGCCAGTTGTGGCAACAGCGGCCCGAGGACCTCGATGAAGTCACCGGCGTATCCAGCCTGGGGATCTTTCATCCGTGCGCCGGCCATGATCGACATGGTTATTTCGGCGAGATAGTCGAAGACCAGATAGTCCAGGTTTCCGTGTTCCACCAACTGCGCAGCGGCCGTTGACGTATCACCCCAGAAGGCGCTGGCGCAACCGATGCGAACTGTTTTGGGCGTTATCCTTTCCATAGCCACCTCCCACCGAAGTGCTCTGACATTACCAAGCAAGCGCTTGGTTTGTAAATGGCCAGCCGATCTTCTGCCCAAGCGCTTGCTTGGTTTGCTCCGTCAGCTTAAATTGCCCGCGCAACCCCGCTGTTTTAGCGGTGCTAACGACTGTAGGAGAGAACGGGTGGACGAGCAAAAAGCCCTGATGGTCATGCGTGAGTTGGTGGACAGCGGCCAATTGACCGATCCGGAGAGCGCCCGTGGCAAGTTGCTGCAAGTGGCGGCCCACCTGTTTCGCAATAAAGGGTACGAGCGCACCACGGTGCGTGACCTGGCGGGTGCCGTGGGCATTCAGTCCGGGAGTATTTTTCATCACTTCAAAAGCAAGGACGAAATCCTGCGCGCCGTGATGGAAGAAACCATCCGCTACAACACGGCACTGATGCGCGCGGACATCGCCGTAGCAAGCAACGTTCGCGAGCGGGTCCTGGCACTGATTCGGTGTGAGCTGCAATCGATCATGGGTGGCAGCGGCGAGGCCATGGCAGTGCTGGTTTATGAGTGGCGCTCGCTGTCGGAAGAAGGCCAGGCCAAGGTGCTGGCGCTGCGCGATATCTATGAAGACATCTGGTTGCAGGTGTTGGGCGAAGCCAAAACGGACGGGCTGATTGGCGGCGATGTGTTCGTCACCCGACGATTCCTCACCGGTGCGTTGTCCTGGACCACCACCTGGTTTCGCGCCGATGGCAGCATGAGCCTCGATCAATTGGCCGAAGAGGCGTTGATTCTGGTACTCAAGGAGCAGCAATAAGCTTGTATTGACCGGCCGTTAGCTGGCTAACTGAGCACAGTGCCGGGTTGAAGGCGTAGTGGTTGTTTATGGAAGCGGAGTTGTTTTGATGGGTTCGCCAATACGGACGGCTTCGCAGCTTTTGCTGGCGGCGCTGGCGGCTTTATCGATAGTGCCTTCCCAGGCTGCGCAGCTGGTACGCATTGGCGCGGCTCACTTTCCGCCTTACACCGTGCGCCCTGAATCCGGGGCCGACACAGGCTTGCTGCCGCAACTGGTCGAAGCGCTCAACAGGCTGCAGAGCGACTATCAATTTGTCCTGGTGCCCACCTCCATTCCCCGGCGTTTCGGTGACCTGAAGCAGGGCCGGATCGACATGGCGATCTTCGAAAACCCCGCCTGGGACTGGGAAAAAGTCCCGCACGTGGCCGTCGACATGGGCCTGGAAGACGCCGAGATATTTGTCGCGAAAAACCAGATCGATGGACGGCCGGCACGCCAGCAAAGTTATTTTTCCGACCTGTCCGGCAAGCATCTGGCGTTGTTCAGCGGCTATCACTACGCCTTCGCCCATTTCAATGCAGAACCCCAGTACCTGGTGAAAAACTACAACGCCACGCTGACCTATTCCCACGACAGCAATCTGCTGATGGTGCTCAGAGGGCGTGCGGATGTTGCCCTGGTCACACGCTCGTACCTGAGCGACTACCTGTTGCGTCACGAGGAAGTGGCCCATCAGTTCCTGGTGTCCGAGCGGGTCGATCAGATCTATCACCACTACGCGATCCTGCGTCCGGCCGCCGCTATCAGCGGTGAGGCGTTCCAGTTGTTGCTGCAAGGGCTGCGGGACAATGGCGAGATGTTGAAGATCTTTGCACCGTACCGGATCGCCTTGGTGCCGGTGCCACACTCGCACGCTGAAACAGCACTGCCAGCCGCCGATTGATCGACCTGTCTTAAATTTCCCGCCACGGCCCACGTCACCTCGATTAACTGTCGATGACTTTCGTGAGCCCCACCCATGTCCCATTTGAACGACTTGACTGCCCTGCGCCTGCCGACCGGCAGCCGACTTGCAGCGGATGAAACCGAATCGCGCTTGAGCCTCAGCCTTGAGGGACAGCCTCTGGTCACACTGCGGCTGACCCGTGGCGTCGAACTGCAGGTGCAACTGGAACAAGGCTTCGAACACCCGCAAGGCCAGGCGTTGTGGGCCGCTTGTTACTGGCTGTTCGCCCGCGACCCGGCCTGTCAGTCGCTGCTCTGGCAACTCGATCATGCACCGACCGAAGCCGTGCTCAGCGGTCTGCTGGTCGCGCTCGCCACGCCCGGCCAGTATCGCTGCGAACGCACCCTGTTCTGGCAGTTGCCGCAACCCTGGCTCGGGCATTCGCTGACGGGCAGCTATCCGCAGCAGATGGTCATGAGCACTGGCAAGCGCCACCCGTTGCGCCCGGTCAAGCCCCGTGGCGAAGTGTATCGACGTTTCGATGCGCGCTTGGGCGCCTGGATTTCCCTGCGCACCCTGGACATGGACGAGGACCTGGCACGCTTCAATCGCTGGCAGAACAACCCGCGGGTCGCCAGTTTCTGGCAGGAGCAGGGCAGCCTCGAACAGCACCGCGAGTACCTCGGCAAACTCGATGCCGACCCGCATACCCTGACGTTGATCGGCAGTTTCGATGACCAGCCTTTCGCCTATTTCGAAGCCTATTGGGCCAAGGAAGATCGCATCGCCCCTTTCTATGACGCCGATGATTACGACCGTGGCATTCATATGCTGGTGGGCGAAGAAAACCACCGTGGGCCGCACAAGGTGGCGAGCTGGTTATCGGCGCTGGTGCATTACCTGTTTCTCGATGACCCGCGCACGCAACGGGTGGTGGCCGAGCCACGCGCCGACAACGGGAAAATGATCGGCTACATGCACAATCAGTGTTTTCACTGCGAGAAAGAGTTCGACTTCCCGCATAAGCGCGCGGCCTTGATGCTGGTGGGGCGGGAGCGGTTTTTTGAGCGGTGCGGGTTGGCCTGATTTGCAGGACTCAAGTGCAGCGTTGTACTTGAGTCCGCTATCGTGAGCAGGCTCGCTCCTACAGGGCTGACGCTGAACTTGTAAGAGCGAGCTTGCTCGCGATGGGGCCTTTGAAAGTGTCAGATTTCAGTGCCGTGCAGAGGTATCCGCACGACGCCCCGACACCTTGCGGCAATGCACCAGCGCATCGCGAATCATGAAGTTCACCAAGGTCGGCGACACACCGAGCTCCTTGGCGATGTCCTTCTGCGGCACACCGTGCAGGCGGTACATCTCGAAGGCATAACGCGTGCGGCTGGGCAGCTCGGTCAGTGCATCGGCGATGTGTTCCAGGGTCGAGAAGTTGATGTGCGAAGTTTCCGGTGATGCGCCTTGAATCACCACATTCAGGCCTTCCTCTTCGGGACCGGAATACTTCTGTTCCAGCGCCTGCTTGCGATAGTGATCGATCGCCAGGTTGCGCACGATCTGGAACAGATAGCTCAGCTGAGCCTTGATCGAACTGGTGATAGGCGGGGCCGATTGCAGCCGGAAGAATGCATCCTGCACAACATCTTCAGCGCGAGACCGGCAACCGGTGATGCGGGCTGCAATCTTCACCAGAATCAGCCGATTGTCGACGAAGGCCTGAAGTAGCGGTGTATCGCACCTGCTTGTGGATACTGGTTCCATCATGGAAATCACCCTGCTGCCAAAAGGTTGGTGGGACGGAAAAGACCGGGGGGCCGTCCTACACATCGAGCGACAAATTAGGCTTAATGATAATTATTGTCAATTGAGAAAAAGAATTAATGCGCCATTGCAGTGCAGACTGAGAACTGCGACACGCTGTCACGCATCAGGGCCGGCCAAGACCCC
Organism: Pseudomonas vancouverensis; assembly: GCF_004348895.1. Taxonomy (GTDB): domain Bacteria; phylum Pseudomonadota; class Gammaproteobacteria; order Pseudomonadales; family Pseudomonadaceae; genus Aquipseudomonas; species Aquipseudomonas vancouverensis. The sequence continues at coordinate 32,149 of NZ_RRZK01000036.1, read as the reverse complement.
ATCCGACGACTAATTATCTCAAGACTTCATCCGTTCTCATTGGTGAATGGAACCGGGCTGCAGTCCCGGTTGCCAGCGCATTCCCAATGCCTTGCGTGGTCGGCGAAGACCGCGTCCTGCGTGCCCTGCTTCAGGGCGCGACGCCAGAAATCCGATTCCAATTGCAAGCCGACATCAGCCAGGAAACCTCATGACCGACGCGTTCGAACTCCCCAGCACAATGGTCCAAGCCCTTCAGCGCCGCGCGGCCTTGACCCCGGATCGGGTGGCGTTGCGTTTTCTCGCCGACACCGCGGATCAGGCCGTGGTGCTCAGTTATCGCGAGCTGGATCAGCGGGCGCGAACCATTGCCGGTGCGTTGCAGGTTCGAGCGGATTTCGGCGATCGCGCGGTGTTGCTGTTTCCCAGCGGCCCGGATTACGTCGCGGCGTTTTTTGGCTGCCTTTACGCGGGCGTGATCGCCGTGCCGGCTTATCCGCCGGAATCGACGCGCCGCCATCATCAGGAGCGCTTGCTGTCGATCATCGACGATGCCGAGCCGAAGCTGCTGCTGACCAGTGCCGATCTGCGCGACTCGCTGCTGCAGATTGAAGGCGCGCCGCCGTTGCTCTGTGTCGATACCCTGGACGCCGACCTGGCCGAGCACTGGCTTGCACCGGACCTCTCAGACGATCACATCGCCTTCCTGCAATACACCTCCGGGTCCACCGCGCTGCCCAAAGGCGTGCAGGTCAGCCACGGCAATCTGGTCGCCAATGAACGGCTGATCCGCCACGGCTTCGGCATCGACCTGAATCCTGATGACGTGATCGTCAGCTGGTTGCCGCTGTACCACGACATGGGTTTGATCGGCGGTTTGTTGCAGCCGATTTTCAGCGGTGTGCCCTGCGTGTTGATGTCGCCAGCGTACTTCCTCGGCCGACCGTTGCGCTGGCTGGAAGCGATCAGCGAGTACGGCGGCACCATCAGTGGCGGGCCGGACTTCGCCTATCGCCTATGCAGCGAACGGGTCAGCGAGTCGGCCCTTGAGCGGCTCGACCTGAGCGGTTGGCGCGTGGCCTATTCTGGCTCCGAGCCGATTCGCCTGGATACTCTGCAACGCTTCACCGAGAAGTTCGCGAGCTGCAGTTTTTCAGGGGAGAGTTTCATGGCGTCCTACGGCCTGGCCGAAGCGACGTTGTTCGTTGCTGGCACGGCTCGCGGTCAAGGCATCGGCAGCCTGCGGGTGGATGATCAGTCCCTGGCCAGCAACCACGTCGAAGCGGGCGAGGGCAGCGCGATCATGAGTTGCGGGGTCAGCCAGCCGGATCACGCGGTGTTGATCATGGACCCGGCATCACTCAGTGAATTGGCCGACAACAAGGTCGGTGAGGTCTGGGCCTGTGGGCCGAGCATTGCCCGCGGCTACTGGCGCAACCCTGAAGCCACCGCCAGGACCTTTGTCGAACATGCGGGCCAGATGTGGCTGCGCACCGGCGACCTGGGCTTCATGCGCGGCGGTGAATTGTTCATTACCGGGCGCCTCAAGGACATGCTGATCGTGCGCGGGCACAATCTGTATCCGCAGGACATCGAACAGACGATCGAGCGTGAAGTCGAGGTGGTGCGCAAAGGCCGCGTTGCTGCGTTTGCGGTCACGGTTGAGGGTGATGAAGGCATCGGCATCGCCGCCGAGATCAGCCGCAGCGTGCAGAAGATCCTCGCGCCGGAGGCGTTGATCAAGACCATTCGCCAGGTGGTGGCCGAGGCATATCAGCAGGCGCCGAGTGTGGTGGTGCTGCTCAACCCGGGGGCGTTGCCGAAGACCTCCAGCGGCAAGTTGCAACGCTCGGCGTGCCGTAATCGGCTGGCCGATGGCAGCCTCGACAGCTATGCGCTGTTCCCCTCGCCAGTGGTCGAACGTGATGCTGCTACCGAGTCGGATTCGCCATTGCAAAAACTGATCGGGCAGATCTGGTGCGAGCAGTTGCAGCTCAAGGATATTGGCGCCGACGATCACTTTTTCCTGCTCGGCGGCAACTCCATTGCCGCCACTCAGGTGGTTGCTCGACTGCGTGAAGCCCTCGGCCTGGAACTGAACCTGCGCCTGCTGTTCGAAGCGCCGACCCTCGGCGCATTCACCGCGCAGGTGGCGCGTCTGCAACAGGACGGTGGCGTGGCTCAAGGTGCAATCAGCCCATTGTCGCGGCGTGAGGCGATGCCGCAATCCCTGGCGCAGAACCGTTTGTGGATCACCTGGCAGCTGGAACCGCAGAGCAGCGCCTACAACATTCCCGGTGCCTTGCGCCTGCGTGGTGAACTGGATGAGCACGCCTTGCGCGTCAGTTTCCAGCGCTTGATCGAGCGTCATGAGTCCCTGCGCACGCGCTTCTTCGAGCGTGACGGCGTTGCGCTGCAACAGGTCGATAAGGCAGGTGAGTTCAATCTGCAAATGATCGACATCAGCGACCTGCCCGCCGCCGAGCGAGAGGCCCGGGCAGAGCAAATCCGCGAAGACGAAGCGCATACCCAGTTCGATCTGCAACAGGGGCCGTTGCTGTGGGTGACCCTGGTGCGACTCGATGAGCAGGATCATCAACTGCTGGTGACGATGCACCACATCATCGCCGATGGCTGGTCGATGAATGTGCTGATCGACGAGTTTTCTCGCCTGTACGCGGCGGCATGCCAAGGCCAGAGCGCAACACTGGCAGCGCTGCCGACCCAGTACGCCGACTATGGCAGCTGGCAGCGTCAGTGGTTGGCCCAAGGCGAGGGCGAGCGGCAATTGGCTTACTGGAAGGCGCAGTTGGGGGATGAACATCCGGTCTTGAATCTGGCCACTGATCATCCGCGCTCGGCGCAACAGACGCGCAGCGCTGCACGCCACAGCGTGCGTCTGGACGCGTCGCTGAGCGAGGCGCTTCGTCAAACTGCACAAGCTCACGAGTGCACGCCATTTATGCTGTTGCTGGCTGCGTTCCAGACTCTGTTGCACCGCTACACGGGGCAGCGCGACATCCGCATCGGCGTGCCCAACGCCAACCGTCCGCGTCTGGAAACCCAAGGCCTGATCGGCTTCTTCATCAACACCCAGGTGTTGCGTGCCGAGGTGGATGCGCGTCTGTCGTTTGTCGAGTTGCTGGCGCAAACCCGTGCCGTTGCATTGGGTGCTCAGGCCCATCAGGACCTGCCGTTCGAACAATTGCTGGAAGCCTTCCCGCAGGCGCGCGAGCAGGGTTTGTTCCAGGTTATGTTCAACCATCAGCAACGGGACTTGAGTGCACTGCACAGGCTGCCGGGGTTGCTGGCCGAGGAGCTGCCGTGGCATAGCCGCGAAGCCAAGTTCGATTTGCAGTTGCACAGCGAAGAGGATCGCCATGGGCGCTTGAGCCTGTCCTTCGACTACGCCAGCGAACTGTTCGATGCCGGGACCATCGAGCGTTTGGCCGGGCATTTGCGCAACCTGCTGCGGGCCGTCTGTGAACAACCGCAAACAGCCATCGCGGATTTGCCGCTGTTGACCGCCTCCGAGCAGCTTCAGCAATCGCAGTGGGGCATCAACAACCGTGTTCCGGCCAGCCAATGGCTGCCCGAGCAACTCGACAAGCAGGCCCGCGAGACACCTGAGCGAACCGCACTGCTGTGGGACGGCGGCAGTCTCAGTTTTGCTGAACTGCACACCCGGGCCAATCGCCTGGCTCACTACCTGCGTGACAAAGGTGTCGGGCCGGACGTGTGCGTGGCAATAGCCTGTGAGCGCTCGCCACAGTTGCTGATCGGCTTGCTGGCCCTTCTCAAGGCCGGCGGTGCCTACGTGCCGCTGGACCCGGAGTACCCGGCGGACCGTCTGGCCTACATGCTCGGCGACAGCGGCGTGCAATTGCTACTCACCCAGAGCGCACTGCTCGATCGCTTGCCGATTTGCGCGGGCGTCAGTGTGATCGCCATGGATGCCCTGCACCTTGAAAACTGGCCAAGTCACGCGCCGGGGTTGCACCTGCATGGCGACAACCTGGCCTACGTGATCTACACATCAGGCTCCACCGGGCAACCCAAAGGCGTCGGTGTCACCCACGCAGCCTTGGCCGAGCGCCTGCAATGGATGCAGGACACCTACCGTCTGGACGACAGCGATGTGCTGATGCAAAAGGCACCGATCAGCTTCGACGTGTCGGTGTGGGAATGCTTCTGGCCACTGATCACCGGCGCTCGTCTGGTACTCGCCGCGCCCGGCGAACACCGTGACCCGCAGCGCATTGCGCAGCTGGTTCAGGAGCACGGCGTCACCACCTTGCACTTCGTGCCGCCGCTGCTGGCGCTGTTCATCGACGAACCGCTGAGCGAGCATTGCACCAGCCTGCGCCGGGTGTTTTCCGGGGGCGAGGCCTTGCCTGCCGAACTGCGCAACCGCGTGCTGGCGCAACTGCCGGCGGTGCAGTTGCACAACCGCTATGGCCCGACCGAAACCGCGATCAACGTCACCCATTGGCACTGCACCGCAGCCGATGGCGAGCGCTCGCCAATTGGGCGGCCGCTGGGGAACGTGATCTGCCGAATCCTTGATGCTGACCTCAACCCGGTACCGGTCGGTGTGCCGGGTGAGTTGTGCATCGGTGGTATCGGTCTGGCACGCGGTTATCTCGGGCGTCCGGCATTGACGGCCGAGCGTTTTGTCGTCGATCCATTGGGCGAGCCGGGCGTTCGTTTGTACCGCAGCGGTGACTGCGCGCGGTGGACGGCCGATGGCGTCATCGAATACCTCGGTCGCCTCGACCAGCAGGTCAAGCTGCGCGGTTTCCGCGTCGAACCGCAGGAAATCGAAGCGCGCTTGCTGGCCTGTGAAGGCGTCGCCCAGGCGGTGGTGCTGGTGCGGGCAACGGCTGCGGGTGCGCAACTGATCGGGTACTTCACGGCTGCTGAAACCGAAGAGAGCGAAGCTGCGCAAAGTGCACGCTTGCTCGTAACGCTGGCTGCCGAACTGCCGGACTACATGGTTCCGGCGCAACTGATGCGCCTCGATGCGATGCCGCTGAGCCCGAGCGGCAAACTCGACCGCCGCGCCTTGCCGGAGCCGCAATGGCAGGTGCGTGAACACGTGCAACCGGACAGCGCACTGGAGCAGCAGATCGCCGCGATATGGGGTGAAGTATTGGGGCTGGCACAAGTCGGCCTGCGTGATGACTTCTTCGCCCTTGGCGGCCACTCGCTGTTGGCCACGCAGATCATTTCCCGCACCCGTCAGGCCTGCGACGTGGAACTGCCGCTGCGCACCTTGTTCGAGCACAGCGAACTCGGTGACTTTGCCAAACAGGTCGGGTTGATCCAGGCCAGCGGTTGCACCAACCGGATGCCGGCCATCGCCAGCGTCGATCGGCGCCAGGCCGTGCCGCTGTCCTACTCCCAGCAACGCATGTGGTTCCTCTGGCAGATGGAACCGGACAGCCCGGCGTACAACGTCGGCGGCATGGCGCGCCTGCGTGGCGTGCTGGATGTCGCGCGTTTTGAAGCGGCGCTGCAAGCGTTGATCATGCGCCACGAAACCCTGCGCACCACCTTCCCGAGCATCGATGGCGTGGCCCGGCAGCAGGTGCACGGCGAAACCCGGGTGCGCATGGCGTGGCAGGATTTCACCGCGCTGGATGTAGTCAGTCGGCAACGGCACGTCCAGCAACTGGCCGATGACGAAGCGCACCGGCCGTTCGACCTGGAAACCGGGCCGCTGCTGCGCGCCTGCCTGGTCAAGACCGCCGAGCAGGAGCATTACCTGGTGCTGACCCTGCACCACATCGTCACCGAAGGCTGGGCGATGGATATTTTTGCCCGCGAACTCAGTGCGCTCTACGAAGCGTTCATCGACGATCGCGAATCCCCGCTGGCGCCGTTGCCGGTGCAGTATCTGGACTACAGCGTCTGGCAGCGGCAGTGGCTGGAGTCCGGCGAGCGTCAGCGCCAGCTCGATTACTGGACGGTTCAGCTCGGCCATGAACATCCGTTGCTGGAGCTGCCCGCCGATCGTCCGCGTCCTCCTGTGCAAAGCCATCGAGGCGAACTGTATCGCTTTGACCTGAGCGATGAACTGGCAGCGCGGGTCCGTGCGTTCAATGCGCAACATGGGTTGACCCTGTTCATGACCATGACCGCCACACTGGCCACGTTGTTGTACCGCTACAGCGGCCAGACCGATCTGCGTATCGGCGCGCCGGTGGCTAACCGTATCCGTCCGGAGAGCGAAGGGCTGATTGGCGCATTCCTCAACACCCAGGTGCTGCGTTGCCGACTCGACGGGCAGATGACCGTGGGCGAGTTGTTTGACCAAGTCCGCCACACGGTGATCGAAGGCCAGTCCCATCAGGATCTGCCGTTCGATCATCTGGTGGAAGCCTTGCAGCCACCGCGCAGCGCCGCCTACAACCCGTTGTTCCAGGTGATGTGCAACGTACAGCGCTGGGAGTTCCAGCAGAGTCGCGACCTGGCCGGCATGACGGTCGAATACCTGGCCAACGATGCCCGGGCGACCAAGTTCGACCTCAACCTGGAAGTCACCGATCTGGATCATCGCCTGGGTTGCTGCCTGACCTACAGCAGCGATCTGTTCGACGAGCCGCGCATTGCACGCATGGCTGTGCATTGGCGGCAGTTGCTGGAGGCGTTGATCGCCGACCCGCAGCAGCGTCTGAGCGAGTTGCCCTTGCTCGACGCCAATGAACGCCGGCAGTTGCTCGACAGCCTCGCTGCCGAACCGGGCGAGCACCGACTGGATCAATGCATCCAGCAACTGTTCAGCGAACAGGCGCTGATACGCAAGGACGCACCGGCCCTGACCTTCGCCGGGCAAACGTTGAGCTATGCCGAACTCGACCGCCGGGCCAATCGCCTGGCCTGGATGCTACGCGAACGCGGCGTCGGGCCACAGGTGCGTGTGGGGCTGGCACTGGAGCGTTCGCTGGAAATGGTGGTCGGCCTGCTGGCGATCCTCAAGGCCGGCGGTGCCTATGTTCCGCTCGACCCGGAATACCCGCTGGACCGCCTGCACTACATGATCGAAGACAGTGGCATCGGGGTGTTGCTCAGCGACGCGGCGATGTTCGAGGCACTGGGTGAGTTGCCTGCAAATATACGGCGTTGGTGCCTCGAAGAAGACACCGCAGCGCTGGCGGATTACCCCGAAACCGAGCTGCCGTTTATCAGCTTGCCGCAACATCAGGCCTACCTGATCTACACCTCCGGTTCCACCGGTAAACCCAAGGGCGTGGTGGTGTCCCACGGTGAAATCGCCATGCATTGCCGCGCGGTGATCGAACGTTTCGGCATGCGCTCGGACGATTGCGAACTGCATTTCTATTCGATCAACTTCGACGCCGCCACCGAGCGCTTGCTGGTGCCGCTGTTGAGCGGTGCCCAGGTGGTACTGCGCGCCCAGGGTCAATGGGACGCCGAGCAGATCTGCGATTTGATCCGCAGCCACCGCATCAACGTGCTGGGCTTCACCCCCAGCTACGGCAGTCAGTTGGCGCAATGGCTGGCGACCGCCGGCGAAACCTTGCCGGTGCGCATGATCATCACCGGCGGCGAGGCCCTGACCGGTGAACACCTGTCGCGTATTAGTGCGGCATTCAAGCCGGAGAAATTCTTCAACGCCTACGGTCCGACCGAAACCGTGGTCATGCCGCTGGCCGGCCTCACGCCTGAGGTTTGGGAGGAGGGCGCCGGCAGCGTGCCGATCGGCACTGTCATCGGTGATCGCGTGGCCTACATTCTGGACGCCGATCTGGCGTTGGTGCCACAAGGTGCGAGCGGCGAGTTGTACGTCGGTGGCGCCGGTCTGGCCCAGGGGTATCACCAGCGTCCGGGCATGACCGCCGAGCGTTTCGTCGCCGATCCGTTTGCCGCCGATGGTGGTCGTATCTATCGTACCGGCGACCTGGTGCGCCAGCGCGCCGATGGGCAGGTGGAGTACCTGGGGCGGATCGATCATCAGGTGAAAATTCGCGGTTTCCGCATCGAGTTGGGCGAGATCGAAAGCCGCTTGCTGGAGCATCCACAAGTACGTGAAACCGTGGTGCTGGCACTCGAAGCAGCCAGCGGCAAACAACTGGTGGCCTACCTGGTTACCGACGTCGCCGAGCACAACCAAGCGCAGCAAAATGATTTACGCGAAGCCCTCAAGGCCCACCTCAAGTCACAGTTGCCGGATTACATGGTGCCCACGCACCTGATCCTTCTGAACAGCATGCCACTGACCGCCAACGGCAAACTCGACCGCCGCGCCTTGCCGGTGCCGGACCCTGAGCAGAACCGGCAGCAATACGTGGCACCGAGCAACGAGCTGGAACTTGCGTTGGCGCAGATCTGGTGCGAGGTGCTGAACGTCGAACAGGTCGGCCTCAACGACAACTTCTTTGAGCTGGGCGGTGATTCGATCCTGTCGATTCAAGTGGTCAGTCGCGCACGGCAGCAGGGCATTCATTTCAGCCCCCGTGAGCTGTTCCAGCACCAGACCGTGCAGACCCTCGCCGCCGTGGCGACCCGCACCGAACAGGTCCGCGCGGAGCAAGGACTGCTTAGCGGCCATTCGCAGCTGACACCGATCCAGCACTGGTTCTTCGATACCGAAATGCCCCGGCGGCACCACTGGAACCAGGCGTTGCTGCTGCAACCGAGCGTCACCCTGGAACCCCATCGCCTGGAGCAGGCACTGTTGGCTGTGATCGAACAGCACGATGCCTTGCGCCTGCGCTTCAGCCAGGCGCAAGGCCGCTGGCAGGCCAGGTATCAGCCCGTCGACGACAGTGCGGTGCTGTGGCAGGTGCGCGTTGATTCAATGGACAAATGCGCGGCGCTGTTCGCCGATGCCCAGCGGAGCCTTGACCTCGAAGAAGGGCCGCTGATGCGCGTGCTGCTGGTCGACGGTCCGCAGGGACAGCAACGCGTGTTTATCGCGATTCATCACCTGGTGGTGGACGGCGTGTCGTGGCGAGTGCTGCTGGACGACCTGCAAACCCTGTATCGCCAGCTCGATGGGCAGCAGTCGGTCAAACTGCCGGCAAAAACCAGTGCCTTCCGGGACTGGACCGCGCGCTTGCAGGCTTATGCCAGCAGCGAGTCACTGCGGGAAGAGCTGGGATGGTGGCAGGCGCAACTGGCCGGAACGAACGGTGAGCTGCCTTGTGATCGCCCTGGCGGAGGCCAACAGAACCGACACGCACAAACCCTCAGCGTGCGCCTTGACAGCGAACGTACCCGGCAACTGCTGCAACAGGCACCGAGTGCCTATCGCACCCAGGTCAACGATTTGCTGCTGACCGCATTGGCGCGGGTGCTATGCCGCTGGAGCGGTGATACATCGGCGCTGGTCCAGCTGGAAGGTCACGGCCGTGAAAGCCTGTTCGACGAAATCGACCTGACCCGCACCGTGGGCTGGTTCACCAGCGCGTATCCGTTGCGCCTGACCCCAGTGAACATCGAGGAAGCTGCCGGGCAAGGCGCCTCGATCAAGGCGATCAAGGAGCAGTTGCGCGCGGTGCCGCACAAGGGCCTGGGTTATGGCGTGCTGCGTTACCTGACCGACGAGCACAGTCGCACAACCCTGCAATCGTTGCCGCAGGCGGCGATCACCTTCAACTATCTCGGCCAATTCGACCAGAGCTTCGGCAGCGACGCGTTGTTCCATCCGCTGGATGAAGCCACGGGGGCGGCCCACGATGCGCATGCGCCGCTGCCCAATGCCTTGAGCGTCGACAGCCAGGTCTACGGCGGTGAGCTGGTGTTGCGCTGGACTTTCAGTGCCGAACGCTACGACGCGCAGACCATCGGTGAGTTGGCGGATGCCTACCTGGGTGAACTGCAGAGCCTGATCGAACATTGCCTGCGCCCTGATGCTGGCGGTCTGACGCCGTCGGATTTCCCTCTGGCGAAACTCAACCAGGCGCAACTGGACGCGCTCCCGGTACCGGCCGCCGTCATCGAAGACGTCTACCCGCTGACGCCGATGCAGGAAGGCATGCTGCTGCACACCTTGCTCGAACCGGGCACCGGTCTGTACTACATGCAGGACCGTTATCGCATTAACAGCGAACTCGACCCGCAACGCTTCGCCGAGGCCTGGCAAGCGGTGATCGCCCGCCACGAAGCACTGCGTGCGTCGTTCTGCTGGAACATCGGCGAAGACATGTTGCAGGTGATCCACAAACCCGGTGATACGCCCATCGAATATCTCGACTGGACGGACATTACCGAAGCCGAGCAGGAGCCAAAGCTGCAAGCGTTGCTCAAGACCGAGCGCGAGGCCGGTTTCGATCTGCTCAACCAGGCACCTTTCCATCTGCGTTTGATACGGGTCGACGCGGCGCGCTACTGGTTCATGATGAGCAACCATCACATCCTGATCGATGCCTGGTGCCGTTCGCTGCTGATGAACGATTTCTTCGACATCTACACCGCCCTTGGTGAAGGTCGGGAGGCGCAACTTGGGCTTGCCCCGCGTTACCGCGATTACATCGGCTGGCTGCAACACCAGAGCCTGAGCGAGGCGCGGCAATGGTGGAAAACCAACCTGCAAGGTTTCGAACGCACGACGCCCATCCCGAGCGACCGGCCGATCCTGCGCGAGCATGCCGGTGACAGCGGCGGCATGATCGTTGGCGACTGTTACACCCGGCTCGATGCCCGCGACGGTGCCCGTTTGCGCGAACTGGCCCAGGCGCATCAGTTAACCATCAACACGTTTGCCCAGGCGGCATGGGCCTTGGTCCTGCGGCGCTTGAGCGGTGATCATGACGTGCTGTTCGGCGTGACAGTGGCGGGGCGCCCGGTGGAGCTGCCGCAGATGCAACGCACAGTAGGACTGTTCATCAACAGCATCGCCCTGCGGGTGAAAATGCCTGAGCAAGACCAGCGTTGCAGCGTGCGCCAGTGGCTGAGCGGATTGCTCGACAGCAACATGCAACTGCGTGAGTTCGAATACCTGCCGCTGGTGAGCATTCAGGAACAGAGCGAGTTGCCCAAAGGCCAGCCGCTGTTCGACAGCCTGTTCGTCTTTGAAAACGCCCCGGTGGAAGTCGCAGTCCTTGATCGCGCCCGGCATTTCAATGCCACGTCGGATTCCGGGCGCACCCACACCAACTTCCCGTTGACGGCGGTGTGCTACCCCGGCGATGACCTGGGGTTGCACTTGTCCTATGACCGGCGCTATTTCGACGAATCCTCCGTGGAACGCATGCTTGCAGAGTTCAAGCGCCTGCTGCTGGCGCTGATGGATGGCTTCCATGGCGACATGGCGGACTTGCCGTTGCTCGGAACCGAAGAGCGGGACTTGCTGATTCATGGCTGCAACCAGAGTCGGCAGGACTATCCGCTGGATCAGAGCTACGTGGCGTTGTTTGAAGCGCAAGTTCAGCGCCATCCGAAGCGCATTGCCGCCACTTGCCTCAGTCAGCAACTCAGTTATCAGGCGCTCAATGAGTGCAGCAATCGCCTCGGTCACGCGTTGATCGCGGTGGGTGTCGGGCTGGATCAGCCGGTGGCGCTGCTGGCCGAACGCAGCCTCGATCTGCTGGGCATGATCATTGGCAGCTTCAAGGCCGGGGCGGGGTATCTGCCGTTGGACCCGGGGCTGCCGAGTCAGCGTCTGAGCCGTATCATCGAGCTGAGCCGTACGCCGTTGCTGGTGTGCACCCAGGCATACCATGAGCAGGCGACGGCACTGCTGGACGAGTTCGCCTGCGCCCATCGACCTCGCTTGCTGGTCTGGGAAGAGGTGCAGTCCCTGGCACTGACGGCAACTAACCCGGGTGTCTACAGCCGCCCCGATAACCTGGCATACGTGATCTACACCTCAGGCTCCACCGGATTGCCGAAGGGCGTGATGGTCGAGCAGCGCGGCATGCTCAACAACCAGTTGAGCAAGGTGCCTTACCTGAGCCTGAGCGAGGCGGACGTGATCGCTCAGACCGCTTCGCAAAGCTTCGACATTTCCGTGTGGCAGTTTCTCGCCGCGCCGCTGTTTGGCGCGCGGGTGGACATCGCGCCCAATGCCATTGCGCATGATCCCCACGGCCTGCTGGCTCATGTGCAAAGCCAGGGCATCACGGTGCTGGAAAGCGTACCGTCGTTGATCCAGGGCATGCTGACGCAGGAGCGCGTGAGCCTCGACGGCTTGCGCTGGATGCTGCCAACCGGTGAGGCGATGCCCCCGGAACTGGCGCACCAATGGTTGTTGCGTTATCCGGACATCGGTCTGGTGAATGCATACGGTCCGGCTGAGTGCTCGGATGACGTGGCGTTCTTCCGGGTTGACCTGGCGTCAACGCGCGGCAGCTATCTGCCGATTGGCAACCCGACCGACAACAATCGCTTGTACCTGCTCGATGGCGCACTGGAACTGGTGCCGCTGGGCGCCGTGGGCGAGTTGTGCATAGCCGGTACAGGTGTCGGGCGCGGTTATGTCAGCGATCCGTTGCGCACTGCACCGGTGTTCGTGCCGAACCCGTTCGGCGGGCCGGGCGAGCGTCTGTATCGCACCGGCGACCTGGCCCGCCGTCGCAGCGACGGCGTGCTGGAGTACGTCGGTCGCGTCGACCATCAAGTGAAGGTTCGCGGTTATCGCATCGAGCTGGGGGAAATCGAGGCGCGTCTGCATGAGCAGCCGCAGATTCGTGATGCAGCGGTTGGCGTGCAGGAGGGCGTCAATGGCAAGCACCTGGTCGGGTACCTGGTGGCCGCTGAGTCCTCGTTTGAAACGGCGGATCAACTGGAACTGATCAAGCAACGCCTGCGCAGCGAATTGCCGGAATACATGGTGCCGCTGCATTGGTTATGGCTCGACAGACTGCCGCTCAACGCCAACGGCAAACTGGATCGAAAGGCGCTGCCGACGCTGGAAATCGGTCAACTGCAAAGTCAGGACTATCAGGCGCCGCGCAACCCACTTGAGCAAACCCTGGCCGCTATCTGGGCCGAGGTTTTGAAAGTGGAGCAGGTCGGTATCCGCGACAACTTCTTCGAACTGGGCGGGCATTCGTTGCTGGCTACGCAGATCGCGTCACGGGTGCAGAAAACCCTGCAACGGGATGTGCCGTTGCGGGCGATGTTCGAGTGCAGCACGGTGCAAGAGTTGGCCGGGTACATCGACGGATTGGCAGCCAACGACATGACGGAGGAGAAGGTGGATCGGTTGAATGACTTGATGGCGGAGCTGGAGGGGCTTTGATGCTTTAGGGGCTGATCCGGCCTTTTCGTCAGTAGCCCGCTCCCACAGCACCCTGTCGGAGCGAGCTTACTTGCGAGGAGGCCAGCCACAAACGCATACACTCGTGTGATTGACCGCGTGTTGTCAGCCGCACAATCTGCCTCTCCACTTACTTGCGGAGGCAGCCGATGCCCTACTTAATCATTGATGGACAACCCCTTCACTATATCGATCAAGGCACTGGTCCGGCGGTCCTCCTGGCGGGCAGCTACCTGTGGGACCAGAACATGTGGGCACCGCAGATCAGTGCACTATCGCAGCAGTATCGGGTGATTGCCCTGGATTTGTGGGGGCATGGGCAATCCGGGTCGCTGCCATCCACTACCACGTCTCTGGACGATATCGCGCGACAGGCATTGGCGCTGCTCGATCATCTTCAAGTCGAACGAGCGACGCTGGTCGGCTTGTCGGTCGGCGGGATGTGGGGCGCACGTCTGGCCCTGTTGGCGCCTCAGCGGATTAACGGTCTGGTGATGATGGGCACATACGTTGGTGTGGAACCAGAACCGACACGTCAGTACTATTTTTCGTTGCTGCAGCAGATCGAAGAAGGCGGATCGATCACGCCACCGCTTTTGGATATCATCGTTCCGATTTTCTTCCGCCCCGGTATCGACCCGCAGTCGGCGTTGTATCAGGACTTCTACGCGAAACTCGCGGCACTTCCCGCGGATCGTCTGCGCGAAAGCATCGTGCCGATGGGGCGGATCACCTTTGGCCGCGATGATCTTCTGTCGCGTCTGGGCGAGCTGGATGCAGCGAGCACACTGATTATCTGTGGTGAACAGGACACGCCTCGACCACCTCACGAAGCCCTGGAAATGGCTGAATTGATTGGTTGTCCTTATTTGCTTGTGCCTGAGGCGGGGCATATTTCCAATCTGGAAAATCCAGCGTTTGTGACGGCAGCGTTGCTGACGTTTCTTGCCCAGAGAAATTAGCTGTTGGTGCAGGCATCATTGCGGGCAAGCCCGCGAGATTCTGATAGCCCTCACGGATGAGGGCTATTGCAGAATAATTTCCTGTTGGCCTGTTCAGGAAGGCCCGGGTTTCCAATACCACTGCGTTTCGCTTGTATCTATACCCAATGCCTGAAGCTTCTCGGCAACATATCTCAAACACGCACCACCGTCCGGTTGGTAGTGCCCTGATGCGTCGTTGATATGGGCAATAACCTGTTTTATCGGGTGGGTAGATGTTTCAACTCTGAATTCGCCCGCGCAGATAACTGGGCGACCGCTCCCCAGTTGGCTATGTCTAATATAGTCCCCAGTGTCCGTGTGTTTCCAGCGTCGGTAAATAATTGAACCTTCAGGTGTATATACCCAAGTATAGCTATCACTGTTGCTGTTCGGTGAAATCACCTCGGTTTGCCGTGTTTTCAACACTTCACCGATCAGCTTTCCATCGATCATGCCGACTAATTGCCCGACCCCGTCTATCTTCGATGGGTCGTAGGTTCGCCACGCTTTAAGATCAGCAATGTAGGGGAGCCATCTTACCGGATAGGTTTGAGTGTTCAGATCAATGGGGCGCAGGTCCGAGTTTGACCACTGTGACCATTTTATCTGGCCGGCCCAGACTTGTCGTAGATGCGTGGAGTGGTTTCCGAGCCAGCGCTGGACTTTGGTGAAGGAGGAGTTGGTAAATATACCGTTAGCGATAAAAACCAAAGAGTCCAGCTCCCAGTCATCGTTGCTCAGCGGATGGTCGGTTGGAAACTGGTGAAGCGACACGTGGCTGAGTTCACTGATGTGAATGCTGCTTCGGCCGAACAGTCGTTGAATATCGACATCGATTGTAATGTTTTCACCGACTCTTGGGGTGTCGGCAAGTAATTGCAGTTTGTTTTCATGACCCAGACTGAGATAGAGGTTGTCGTCGGTGCCAGCCCAGTACTCGTCGCCTATCGTCATGGATAGTTTAAGTTCGGTGATAGTGGCGCTACGCTCGAAATTGCGGGTGAAGTCACTGATCATTGTTTCATCCTTGAAAAAATGTTGGGTGAGTTGGTGTTGTTTTTTGCGAATGCGATTATATGTTTTGTTGCTGGGGTTGCCGTATTTTTAGATGTGAATTTATTGCGTGGTCAAGGTTTGGTTGTCGTTGATAGTGACTGTTCAAGTCTGCAGAAGTAATAGGTTTGCCAATCAGGGGAGGTGAAGTTGTTCACTGAGCAGGAAGCAGATCATTCCCACTCAGAGCGGGAACGATCAGCTTCAGGAAAACCGACTACTTCGGTCCCAGAATTGCCACCAGTTTGTCCGGCGACGGTGCGCCCTGCTGTTGCTGTAACTCACCCTTGTCATCCATGTAGAAAATCGCCGGCGTCGCCTGTAACTCCAGGTCTTCCATCAACTGCATGTTGGCCGCGAGTTTCGCCTGAACAGCCGCGGGGACTTCCTTCAAGGCTTTGAGTGAGCTGGTTTTGCCTGCGGCTTCGTGGTCCCTCAGGGCTTTTTCCGGGTCTTTGGCGGCGAGCAGCGCGGCGGATTTGCCCGGGCTGTCTTCGCGGATGATGCCGACCATGATGTGGCGCAACTGTACCTTGCCGGCCTTGACCCAGGGACGAGCCTGTTCCCAGAACATGTTGCAGTACGGGCAGTTCGGGTCGCTGAACAGGTACACCACGCGCGGCGCGTCCTTGTTGCCGTCGCCGATCCAGTTGCTGGTTTCAAACTTCGCCCAGACTTCCTTGGCCATCGGCGCGTACACCAGTTTTTGCAGGGGGGCACTGCTCAGGTCATTGCCGTCGGCGTCATACAGGTTGCCGAGCAGCACGTGTTTGCCGTCCGGGGTCAGGTACAGTGCCATGCCGCGGCTCTGGTACTGCGCGGCGTAACCACGCAAGCCATCCGGCGCGTCGAACTGGCCAACGATTTTCGCGCCCTTGGCTTCGATCTTCTTGATCGCCTCGGGCAACTCTTCTGCCTGCACCAACGGCAGGTGCAGCAGGGCGGCACCGAGGCCAAGGGTCAGCAGGTGGCGGAGGCGGGGCATGGCAGTTTCCTTGAGGAGTGGGCGGGGGTGGTGTCGAAGCTTTCCAGTGCTCGGGCCAGGCTGGCTTCCGACAGTTCGCCCAGATGGCTGCCCAACAGGCGACCGTCAGGGCTATAGAACAGCGTAGTTGGCAAGGCCATGGAGCCGACGGCCTGACCCAGGCGGCCACCGCCATCGAACAGGACGTTGGTCAGGCTCAGGCCCTGGGTTTCCAGGAAGGTGGCAACGCTTTGCATGCTTTCGGCCTGGTTGACGAACAGGAAGGTCAGGTCCGGGCGATTCTGCTGGGCGTTTTCCAGCACCGGCATTTCCCGGCGACAAGGCGGGCACCAGGTGGCCCAGAGGTTGATCACCAGCGGACCACCCTGGTAGTCGGCCAGTTGCACGGTTTCACCGGCGGCATTGCGCAGGGCAATGTCCGGCAGGCGTGTGCCTTGCTCGTAGATCGACAGGGACAATGTGGCCAGCAACCAGAACCCCAGGCCGCTGGCCACGCCGAACCCCAGTGGCCGGCGTAAACCCGGACGTCGCCAGCCGCGATACAGCGTGGCGAGCAGCACTGCAATCACACCTGGCCAGGCGAGGAAACCGCCGTCACGCAGGTCGATCATCTGCCACGGATCGTTGCGGTAGTGAGTCCAGTAGACCACCACGAAGCTGATCCGGGCGACGAGCATGCCCAGCAGAAACAGGCTGAACAGCGCCGACTCGGGGTTGTCTCCACCACGCTTGGCCACCCGCCAGCCGACAAAAGTGGCCAGCGCCAGGGCACTGATCAGCAGCAGATGATTGAGCGCAATGGCGAAGGTGCCCAGGGTAAAGGTCAGCATCAGCGAGCGTCTCGGGCAGTGGTCCAGCGCTGCAGGAAGGTTTCTGCATCGACTTCGCCGGTGATGCGCTGGCCGCGACGCTCTTCGCCATCGGCGCCGATCCAGACGAAGCTCGGAGGCCCTGGCACTTTGTAGCGACCGAGCAATTCGCGACTGGCAGCGTTGTCGGCGGTGACGTCGAGCCGCAGCAGGCGAACATCGCTCAAGGCTTCCAGGACCTGAGGTTTGCCGAACACGGTTTTCTCCATGACCTTGCACGACACGCACCAGTCCGCGTAGTAGTCCAGCAGCACCCATTGCCCCTGCGCCCGGGCGGCGTCGAGTTCACGTTGCAGCGCTTGCGGGTCCTTGACGGTGGTAAAGGCGTCATGGCCGACCGCTGCGCTGGCAACGGAGGTATTCGCTGCGCGGTAGACCTCCAGTGGCTTGAACAGGCTATCGCCACCACCGGCGGCTCCGATCACCAGCAACCCGCCCCACAAACCCATCAACAGGGAACTGGCGCCGAAGAACTGAGCGATATGGCCAAAGCCTTCCGACTGTTTCCAGGCGCAATACGCAGCAATCAATAGCAGGGCACCGCACAGGCCGACCCACAGCGATGGGTCGAGCACCGGGCGCAACATCAGCAGCGCGGTGGCGAGGAACAGGAAACCGAACACGCCCTTGAGCAGGTTCATCCAGGCGCCGGGCTTGGGCAGGAAGCGATTGCCGACAGTGACCAGCAACAACAGCGGCACACCGATACCGATGCCCATGGCGAACAGGATCAAGCCACCGTGCAAGGCATTACCGCTCTGCGCGATGTAGAGCAGGGCCCCGGCCAGCGGTGCGGTCATGCATGGGCCGACCAGCAGGCCGGACAAGGCGCCCAGCACACCGGCACCGACCAGGCTGCCGCCGCGCTGATTGCGCGAGACGTTTTCCAGGCGATCACGCACGGCCACCGGCAATTGCAGTTCGAAGAAGCCGAACATCGGCAGGGCCAGCAAGACGAAAATCGCTGCGAAAGTACCCAGTAGCCATGGGTTTTGCAGCCAGGCCTGCAGGTTCGCCCCGAGCGATGCAGCCAGCACACCCATCGCCGCATAGACCAGCGCCATGCTCACCACATAACTGGTGGCCAGGACCAGGCCGCGCCGTGGCGATGCGCCGCTGCCAACAATCAGCCCGGCCAGGATTGGTAACATCGGCAGGGTGCAGGGGGTAAACGCCAGCAACAGGCCAAGACCGAAGAACACCAACAGGCTCCAGCCCAGCGCGCGTTGTTGCAGGCCGCTGGCCAGGGCTTGATCGGGCGCTTCGTCGGTGGTGTTCACTGCACCGTTACCGCCCAGGTCGACGACCTTGGTCTGCGGTGGGTAACACAAGCCGGCGTCGGCACAGCCCTGATAACTAACCTTGACCTGGCCGCTGGCGCCAGCGGGAATCTTTAGCTCCAGGCCTTGACGGTAAACCGGTTGCTCACCGAAAAATTCGTCGCTGTGGGATTCCCCCTCCGGCAGCGCGGGATGGTGTTCGGCCGGCAGTCCGTCGAACTTCAGACGTTTCTGATAGAGGTAGTAACCGTCAGTGATCTGCCAGTACAGCTGGGTTTCACCCGACTCCAGCCGCTCGGAGGTAAAGGTAAAGGCCTTATCAACCGGAAGGAATTCGGGTTTGGTTTCGAACGGATTGGTCCCGGCCTGGGCCAGGCCCGAGATCAGGACGAGAAACAGTAAAAACAGTCGACGCATGGGTAAGCCTTTTCCCTGTGCAAGTAGGGGCAACGATGGACGGTGGCGATTAACCGATGATTAACCGCGTCGCCCTTGTGGGCAAGGCGCTTGCGGCATAATGTCCGCTTAATCGGTCAGTGGCTTGATCTGCTTTATTTATACGGGACTCCCCATGCATGTACTGGTTTGCGAAGACGATGAACTGATCGCCAGCGGCATCGTTGCCGGCCTGACGGCCCAGGGGCTGACGGTGGAACACGTCGCCACGGCATCCGCTGCCCGGGCGATGCTCAAGGTGGCTGAATTCGACGTGATGGTACTCGACCTCGGCCTGCCGGATGAAGACGGCCTGAAGCTGTTGCAGCAGTTGCGCCAGGGCGGGATGGAGTTGCCGGTGCTGATTCTGACCGCCCGGGACTCGGTCACCGATCGTGTCGACGGCTTGCAGGCGGGCGCCGACGATTACCTGCTCAAACCCTTCGACCTGCGCGAACTGGCGGCGCGCCTGCACACGCTGTTGCGGCGCGTGGCTGGGCGCAGCGTCAACCTGATCGAGCACGGTACCCTGACTTACGACCCGAGCAGCCGCGAAACCACCCTGTGTGGTCAGCCAGTGGATCTGTCGCGCCGTGAGCAGTCTTTGTTGCAGGCATTGCTGCATAACCGTGGCCGGGTGCTGTCGACCGAGCAACTCAAGGACAGCGTCTACGGTTTCAACGATGAACTGGAGAGCAACGCCCTCAACGTCCATATCCATCACCTGCGGCGCAAGCTCGGCAACGGCATCGTCGAAACCGTGCGTGGCCTGGGCTATCGCCTGGGGCCGGCTGATGGCGGAGAAGAATCGAAGTGATGAGCCTGCGTTTGCGCCTGAGCCTGACGCTCGGCGTCGCTTTTGCGCTGATCTGGGCCTTGGCGGCGGCCTGGATGCTCAGCGATCTGCGCAATCAGATGATGTTCTCCCTCGACCAGCGCCTGGTGGCATCGGCGCGCATGGTCGCCGGCCTGATGGAGCAACTGCCGCCGGTGCCGAGCAAGGGCGAGGGTACGCATTTCAGTGCCGAGCAACTGAACGTGCCCGGAGGCATGGCCTGTCAGGTCAGTTCGTTGCGCGGGGAAATCCTCGCCCGCAGCCATAGCGACCCGCAGCAAACCCTGGAGGCTGAAAGACTCGGCTTTCACGACCAGATGATCGACGGCGCACCCTGGCGCAGTTTCACCCTGGCCCGCGGCGATTTGCGCATCACTACGGCTGATCGGCAGATCGAGCGCGAGGCGTTGAACATGTCGATCCTGCTGGCGGCGTCGGTGCCGGTCGGGGTGGCCTTGCTCGGGTGCGTCTGCCTGCTCTGGCTGGGTATTGGCCAAGGATTGGCGCCGCTTAACCGCATGCGTGATGCCTTGATGCGGCGCAGCGCCGACTCCCTTGAACCCTTGCAGATCCAGCCACTGCCCAGTGAGTTGCAGCCGTTGCTGGAAACTCAGAATCAGTTACTCCAGCGCATCGGCAAAACCATTGAACGCGAGCGGCGGTTGACCGGTGACGCCGCCCATGAATTGCGCAGCCCGCTGACGGCGATCAAGACCCATCTGCAAGTGGCGCGCATGACCGACGGCGCGGCGCGGGACCAATCCCTGGCCCGGGCCGAAGAGGGCGCCGACCGCATGCACCGCACGCTCGAGCAGTTGCTGCTGTTGGCCCGGGTCGAAGGCAGCTTGTCGTTCGATGACGGTGTGCAATGCAACGCCGAGCAAGTGGCGAAGCTGGCCATACAGGATGCCGCCAGCGCTGATCGCCACCGCATTCATTTTCAACGGCCGGCCAAGGCGTCCGAGGCGCCGGTACAGATGCCTGCGGTGCTGTCGATTGCTGCGCTGCGCAATTTGCTCGACAACGCCTTGCGCCATACCCCCTCCGATAAGGCGGTGGAGTTGAGCCTGGAAACCGTCGGCAACCGTGTGCAGTTCGTGGTGCGTGACCATGGGCCGGGGATTGCCCAGGAAGACCTGCAACATTTGACCCAGCGCTTCTGGCGCAACGGTCAGAGCACCGGGTGTGGCCTTGGGCTGGCGATTGTCCAGGCCATCGTCCAGCGCTGCGGTTGCACCCTGCATTTCGACAGTCGCCCGGATGGCCTGCGGGTGGAGCTGACCATGCCGCTGCAAAGTGTCTGACAGAGCTCCATCCCTTCGTGGGGGCGAGCTTGCTCGCGATAGCGTCAAGCCAGGCAGCATTAATGTTGAATGTACGGTCGCCATCGCGAGCAAGCTCGCTCCCACAGATTACGACGCTGATCTTCAGAAAATCTGCGCTAAATCCTCCCCTCGCTGAAGCGTTTCCAGAACAGGAAATCCTGACAAGTGCGCCCCATGACCGGTACGCGCACCTGTCCGGTGTGCAGTTCTGGTCACTATCCACAGCGTATTGAGGGGTCGAGAGATGTCATTCGCCACCAGCCTTATCGAAGCGCAGCCGGCGACGCCTGCCGAAACGCTTTATCAGTTCAACGAGTCGCCGTTGCTGGCGCGGCAGAGTCGCCAGGAATCCAACGCCCGCAGCTACCCCCGGCGTATTCCCCTGGCGCTCAAGCGAGCCAAGGGTATCCATGTCGAGGATGTCGAAGGACGCACCTTCATAGACTGCCTGGCCGGCGCCGGAACCTTGGCCCTGGGCCACAACCATCCGGTGGTGATCGAGGCCATCCAGCACGTACTGGCCGATGAACTGCCCCTGCATACCCTCGACCTGACGACACCAGTCAAGGACCAATTCGTTCAAGACCTGTTTGCCCTGCTACCCGAAGCGATGGCCGCCGAGGCGAAGATTCAGTTCTGTGGCCCCACCGGCACGGACGCTGTTGAAGCTGCATTGAAGCTTGTGCGTACGGCCACCGGCCGCAGCACGGTATTGTCGTTCCAGGGCGGTTATCACGGCATGAGCCAGGGCGCGCTGAGCTTGATGGGCAGCCTCGGCCCGAAAAAGCCCCTGGGTGCCTTGCTCAGCAGCGGTGTGCAGTTCATGCCATACCCCTACGATTACCGTTGCCCGTTCGGCTTGGGCGGGGAGCAGGGGATCAAGGCCAACCTGAACTATCTGGACAATTTGCTCAACGATCCCGAAGCCGGCGTGCAGTTGCCGGCGGCGGTGATTGTCGAGGTGGTGCAGGGCGAGGGCGGGGTGATTCCGGCCGATCTGGACTGGCTTCGCGGCCTGCGGCGGATCACCGAGCAGGCGGGCGTGGCGCTGATCGTCGACGAAATCCAGAGTGGCTTCGCCCGCACCGGCAAGATGTTCGCCTTCGAGCACGCCGGCATCATTCCTGACGTGGTGGTGATGTCCAAAGCCATCGGCGGCAGTCTGCCATTGGCGGTGGTGGTTTACCGCGATTGGCTCGACACCTGGTTGCCCGGCGCCCATGCCGGTACCTTCCGCGGTAATCAGATGGCTATGGCCGCAGGCTCGGCCGTGATGCGTTATCTGGTCGAGCACAAGGTTTGCGAACATGCCACCCGCATGGGCGAACGCCTCGCCGAACATTTGCGAATCCTGCAGCGGGATTTCCCGCAGTTGGGCGACGTCCGCGGTCGCGGCCTGATGCTCGGCGTCGAACTGGTGGACCCGACAGGCACGCCGGACGCACTCGGTCATCCGCCGGTGTTCGCGCGCCTGGCACCGCTGGTTCAGCGCGAATGCCTGAAACGCGGGTTGATTCTTGAACTGGGCGGACGTCACGGCGCCGTGGTGCGCTTTCTGCCGCCGCTGGTGATCACCGCCGCTGAAATCGACCAGGTCGCCGACATCTTTGGCCGGGCGTTGGCAGCAGCCGTCGTCAGTCTTTAAATTTTCCGCCGCTCCCGACGTTCCTTCTACATGACGGCTGCACACAGCGTGCAGCACGCCTTACAACGATGGAGAGACAGCATGACGTCAGTATTCGATCGCGAAGACATCCTCTTTCAGGTCGTGGTCAACCATGAAGAGCAATATTCGATCTGGCCGGAGTACAAGGCCGTGCCCCAAGGCTGGCGCACCGTGGGCAAAAGCGGTTTGAAAAAAGATTGCCTGGCCTATATCGAGGAAACCTGGACCGACATGCGTCCGCTGAGCTTGCGCCAGAAAATGCAAGAGCAGGCGGCCACGGCCAACTGAAGTCTTCGCGCAAGAAAAAGCCCGCTGAACCGGTGACGGTCAGCGGGCTTTTTCATCAGGGGAGTTAGGTCGCCGAGGTTACTCGGCGATCTGCAACTTGCGTGCTTCGGTGTACACGTAGCGCACCTTTTCATACTCGAAAGGCGAGTTCATCTGACCATAACGGAAGCTGGTCTGATAACGCTTGTCGATGCCGCGCAGGATCCAGACTTCGGGGTGGTTGGAGCTGACTTCAGCCACATTGAGGAAGTTGATCGCGTTCTCGGCAGTGAAATCGACGGCGAGGCCCGCGGTGTCACGCAGGTTGGACGGGCCGAGGATCGGCAATACGAAGTAGGCGCCGCCTGGTACTCCATAGAAACCCAGGGTCTGGCCGAAGTCTTCGCTCTGGCGCGGCAAGCCCATCGCGGTCGCCGGGTCCCACAGGCCGGCAATGCCCAGGGTGGTGTTGAGCAGCAGGCGTCCGGTGGTCTCCAGCGAGCGCTGGCCCTTGAGTTGCAGCAGGCTGTTCAACAGGTTTGGCACGTCGCCAAGGTTGTTGAAAAAGTTGCTGACGCCGGTGCGCAGGAAGCTCGGTGTGACGTAGCGATAACCGTTGACCACCGGCAGGAACACCCACTGGTCGAAGCGGTAGTTGAAGTGGTAAACGCGGCGGTTCCACTCCTCCAGCGGGTCGTAGACGTTCAGGGCGTTGAGCGTCGAACGCTCGAATTCACGCTGGTCCAGGCCCGGGTTGAATGTAAGTTTGCTCAGCGGCTCCTTGAAACCGTCACTGTCGACCACGACAGGAGCATTGGCCTTGCTGTTGTCGGCTTGCGCGACGCCTGCACAGAGTAACGCTGCGAAAAGCAGGAGATATTTAGCCACGGAAGAACTCCAGCATGGCGTCGCTGTTGACGCGGTAGTTAAGGTTGCCGCAATGGCCGCCGTACGGATAAACGGTCAGGCGATCGCCAAACGTCTTGCGCAGGAAGCCCAGGTCGCCAGGGCCGAGGATCACGTCGTCGGCGTTATGCATGACCGCGATTTTCGGGCTTTCGTGCAGATAGTCCTTCAACGCATAGAGGCTGACCTGGTCAATCAGTTGCAGCAAACTGCCGCCATCAGTGCGGGCGCGCCACATCGGAATCACCTGCTCGGTGATATAGCAGTCGAAGTCGCATTGCAGGGCGCGTTTGAGGAAAGGCGTGAGGCTGGTGCCTTCGGTGATCGGAAACTTCGGCGGGGTGATCAGGCCTCGACGGTTGATCAGGTCCGAAGTAAATGCAATGTCGGCCGCCGAGAAACGGAACGACGTACCGATCAGCATGGCCATCTGCTCATTGGTCAAATGCTGTTTGGATTGCTGGAAGTCGTACAGCAGCGCGTCGTTGAGGTCGATGTAACCCTTCTGCTGGAAGTAGCGGGTCAGTTTGTTCAGCACCAGCTCATAGAAGGTGGTGCTGTTGTTGATGCCCTTGACTTCGGTTTGCACCAGCTTGTCGAGGTTGGTGATCGAGGTGTAGAGGTTGACCGGCGGGTTGAGCAACAGGACTTTCTTGAAGTTGAAGCTGCGGCGGGTTTCATCCAGGTGCGAGACGAACGCCGCATCCAGTGCGCCCAGGCTGTAGCCGGTCAGGTAATAGTCGGTGACCGGCACCTTGGGGTTCTGCGCCCGCACGGCCTGCATCACCCGATACAAGTCTTCGGCGTCTTCCTTGGAAATGCCCGGGGTGGCAAAGCGTGAGGCGGAGCTGATGAAGTCATAGCTGGTCGGCGAGGACAACTGCACCACGTGATAGCCGGCCTTGTAGTAGAGCTTTTTCAGGTACTCGTTGAGGCTGCTGTCATAACGTGCGCCGGTGCCGGCGATCAGGAAAATCAGCGGTGCAGCGTGATCCTGGGTGGCGATGCGGTAGTCGAGTTTCTTCACCGCCCAGAAGTTGTCCGGCAATTCGAACGCGCGCTCCGGGCGCAGGGTGACGCTGCGTATTGACTGGTTGATGTCATCTTCGCGAGGCAACTCCGGACGCAGGTCCGGTGGCGTGGTGGCAATGGTTGCCTCGAACGGGTTGGTCAGGGGATAGCCATAGCTGGCTGCGTCAATATCGACCGCCAGTGCAGACGCACTCAATATCAGGCCACCAAACAGGGCGGCGAAGCGCAAGGAACGGAACATGACTAAATCCCTTAGAAGAAGGTGCCGATTGGATTTCGCAGGCTATGACCACCGGATTTGCGCCAAAGTGCCACGCATCGGCACCAAACAGGCCTAATTTCGAAGTAATAGTAGCTGGACGATACACTTTGCAGCGATTGAATGACCAGTTAACAGTTGTTATAGCTTGCGAAACGCTTTCGGGCGATTAAGCTGGCCGCCGTT
This sequence comes from Pseudomonas vancouverensis, assembly GCF_004348895.1. Taxonomy (GTDB): domain Bacteria; phylum Pseudomonadota; class Gammaproteobacteria; order Pseudomonadales; family Pseudomonadaceae; genus Aquipseudomonas; species Aquipseudomonas vancouverensis. Next base: position 6,861 of record NZ_RRZK01000036.1, on the reverse strand, counting down.
TTTCGCCTTTTGGAGTGCTTCATGTCCCGCCGTCTGCCCGTGATTCTGCTGCTTGTTTTGCTGCCTGTCTGGCTGGCCGCCAGTTATGGCGCGCGTTATGGCTTCATGGAAGACGCGCAATGGGTCGGCATTTGCGTAGACGAAGCGAGCCGTTGGGAATGTGGCGTGCGTTCGAACCTGGGGCTGATGATTCACTTCGCCGTATTGGGTTGGGCGGCGGTGGCCGCTGCTGTGATCGGTTTTGTCGTACCCGGGCGGGCAGGGTGGTGGCTGGCGGTGCTGGCGTTGGTGCTCGGCTTCCCGGCACTGGCGTTGTACAACACGACACTGGCGGTGTTTGCGGTGGTGATTGCCGGGTTGCGTCTGGTCAGGGCGTCCCGCAGTGCGTGATCTGGTGATGGGGCCGTCTCGGTCACTGATTGAGCGCGGCTTTCAAGCCTTACCTAGCAGTTCTGATAGTAGACGCCCCGCTTGATAACTCCGAATCTAGCCATCCAGACGCCGGATATGGATCGGAGCCCGCCATGACTGCTCAGCCAGCCACATTACTGTGTCGCTATCACTGCGACCCGCTGGATCGGGTTGCGGGTTATGCCCCGCTAAGTCAGCCAATCCTTCAGCGCTTCTACCGAAAAGAACGGTTGGCCACCGAGATACAGGGGCAAGTGTGGTTCTCCCTGTTTGAGCATGAAGCGCAGCCATTAGCGCAGCAGCAATGGCAGGCGGGGAAAGTCGAGTCGTTGCTGTCAGCGACTGATTTGCAGCGTTCGATTCTGCATCTGATTTCCGCAACTGAGCGTCAGCAACAGACCTATTGTGCGTATGGGAATCGCTCTCCTGAAGGGGGATTGATCAGCCTGTTGGGCTTCAATGGCGAGCGGCGAGATCCGGTGACTGGGCATTACCTGCTGGGGAATGGGTATCGGGGCTTCAATCCTGTGCTGATGAGGTTTAACTGTCCGGATAGTTTGAGTCCGTTTGGGAAGGGTGGGGTAAACGCGTATGCATACTGTCAGGGGGATCCAGTCAATAAAGTGGATCCGAGGGGCGAGTTTGCGACGTTTATCCGTGGAGTCACCCAGCTTGTTTCAACACCAATTTCCGCCGTACGGCAAGTTGGCAAGGGGGTGAGAGCAATGAAAAACAGCGTCCTGAGCAATGTCCCCTTGTCAACGAGACCTGCGGGGAAGGGTTATGGAACATCAACGACAATCAATTCGAACAGTAGGGCCGCCGGGAACAATTCACGAATGAGCCCGATGAATGCGTTGATTGACGAAGCAGACGATCAAGTGAAACTACGGCGGATAGGTAAAGAGTTCACAGCTGCCAAGGCTGCCAGGGATTCAACTCCCCTCCCTCCTATCGCCAGATTCGCAAAATCAAAAGGCTACAGTGAGACAGATTTGTTCGCACAAGCTGGCTATCAAAACTCTCCTGAAGTTCAGCAACAGTACAAACTGTCGAAGTACGCACAAGAGCGGCTTACTCAGGCAGATATAGATTTTCTGACCGCAGAAGGGATTCATGTTAAGAAATATCCCCGCAGTGAGCAGGCTACGCGAAAATGGGTTGCGAAGATCCGGTCGTCATAAATCGGCCCCACTTACCGGTGAGGCCGATCATCGTTTCAGATACTGGACTTACTTAGTGCGAATCCGCAAACACCGCCACAACGCCGCGACCATCAACCCACTCACCAGCGCCCAACCCCAGGCCTGCTGATTCTGCAGGCCTTCACGGAATAGTTGCGGCGCAATGCCAGCGCCAATGATGAAGGTCAGCAAGGCGATCTCCCGACGCGGCACGTTCACCGGGCGGCACAGGTAAACCAGCGCAGGCACGATGAACGCGACGCTCGGGAAGCTGCGATAGCGTGGGTCGAAGACCAGTTCCAGCATCATCACGGCCGCGGCAAAACCTGCGATCGCCACCAGCCAGCCCGAACGACGCTCGACGAAGTCGAAAGCAAGTCCGCGCCATCCGTTGCGAGCGCTCAATGCCAAAGCGGCATGGGTCAGCACCAGCAGGTTCAGTGCGGTCAGCAACGCGACCCACAACCACTCACTGGTGAAGCGTGTGGTGACTCGGGCCAGATCACCCCAGGCGCCAATCGAGCAAGCCGCCAGAGCGCCAAGCAGCGGCAGGACCAGCGCTGACCGTGTCGTACGAACGCGCCCACCCAGCAGTAATGTGCCAAGGAAGATCAAACCGCCCACCGCCAGCCATTGCGACCAGAACGGCACGTTGGTGACCGGCCCGACCAGTACACCCTTGTCTTGGCGATCGGCATCGAACAGCCCCCAGTAGCCGCCGACCGCGCCTTCGCTGGCACGCTTCCACGGTTGGTCGAAGGCTTCGATCAGGTTGTAGTGCCAGCCCTGCTGTTCAGCCATGGCAACAAAACCCCGAATGAACTTGGCTTCGTTGACCCGGCTCGGCAGTGCGGTTTCACGCTGGCGGCCTTCGCTGGGCCAGCCGGTTTCACCAATCAGCACATCCTTGGGAGCAAATTTGTTGCCGAATACCTGGCGCACATCGGCCACGTGTTGCAGGGCGGCGTCGATGTTCGAGGGATCGTCTTCCCAGTACGGCAGCAGGTGGATGGTCAGGAAGTCCACCGCGGGGGCGATTTCCGGGTGCTTGAGCCAGAACTCCCAGACGTCGGCATAGGTCACCGGCTGTTTGACCTGGCTCTTGACCTTGTTGATCAGCCGGGCCAGTTGCGCACCCGTCACCTCTTTGCGCAGCAGTGCTTCGTTGCCGACGATCACCGCGCTGACCACATCCGGGTTGGCGTTGGCCGAGGCGATCAGCAGGTCGACTTCCTTTTCGGTGTCCACCGGGTTGCTGTTGACCCAGGCGCCGATCATCAATTTCAAACCGTGCTTACGCGCCAGGTCGGGCAGGGCCTCAAGACCGGTCATGGAGTAGGTGCGGATGCATTCGAAGCGGGTGGACAACAGCGCGAGGTCGGCGTCCATGCGCTCGGGACGCAGCTTGAACGGTTGATCGAACGGTGACTGGTCCTTGTCGAACGGTGTGTAGGACGCGCATTGCAGCTTGTGCGTGGCGCTGGCGACATCGGGCAGGATCACTGGTTTGCCGAGCCCGTACCAGAAGCCACCGAGGGCGAAGAGCCCCAGCAGGCAAGCGAATAGATAAGCAGCAATCGGGAAGCGGGAGGTCGCGGACATGGTCAGGCCGTGTGGGAGCAAAGCGGCGCATGTTACCTGCATTTGCCGCGAGCTTGGTGGCCTGCATGATTTTGACATGCAAAGTTCGGGCGGACAGGTCGCAAAGCGTGTCGGGCCGCGGATTAATGGCCTTCTGATGTCGTTTCTCGACGGGTTGGTGTCGCTGACAGAGCAGGTCGTCATCGACGTGAGGTTGATGATCGAAGGCGTCAGTACTCCGCTGATGTTCGTGCGAGTTTGCGGTGAGGCGTGATGGGGGCGCTGTGCACCATAACAATACGTTGACGCGGCTCGGCACCCGTCGAGCGCAGCACTTTCGGGGAAGTAACGATGAAGATGCGACGACTTTTAGGCGCAGGTGCCGCTCTGGTACTTGCGATGGGCTCCACATTCGCCAATGCCGAGAGCAAGACCCTGAGCATCGGTTACGTTGACGGCTGGTCGGACAGTGTGGCGACCACCCATGTCGCGGCCGAGGTGATCAAGCAGAAACTCGGCTACGACGTGAAGCTGCAAGCCGTCGCGACCGGGATCATGTGGCAGGGCGTGGCCACGGGCAAACTCGACGCCATGCTGTCGGCCTGGCTACCGGTGACCCACGGTGAGTACTGGACCAAGAACAAAGACCAGGTGGTCGATTACGGTCCCAACTTCAAGGACGCGAAAATCGGCTTGATCGTGCCGGAGTACGTCAAGGCCAAGACCATTGAAGACCTGAAAACCGATGACAGCTTCAAGAAACGCATTGTCGGCATCGACGCCGGTTCAGGCGTGATGCTCAAGACCGATCAGGCGATCAAGGATTACGACCTGACCGGCTATCAACTCAAGGCCAGTTCCGGCGCCGGCATGATCGCCGAGCTGACCCGTGCCGAGAAGAAAAACGAATCCATCGCCGTCACCGGCTGGGTGCCGCACTGGATGTTCGCCAAGTGGAAACTGCGCTTCCTCGACGATCCGAAGGGCGTGTACGGCGCGGCTGAAACCGTGAACAACATTGGCAGTAAAGAACTGGCAACCAAGGCACCTGAAGTGGCCAAGTTCCTGAAGAACTTCCAATGGGCGTCGAAAGACGAAATCGGCGAAGTCATGTTGGCGATCCAGGACGGCGCCAAGCCTGAAGTGGCAGCGAAGGATTGGGTGGCCAAGCACCCTGAGCGTGTGGCGGACTGGACCAAGTAACCGACATTTCGCTTCACCCTGTGGGAGCGAGCTTGCTCGCGATGGCGGTGTAACAGTCAACGTTAATGTTGAATGTCATGGCCTCATCGCAAGCAGGCTCGCTCCCACAGTTATTTATGGCGTGCTTGAGAATGGCGAATACGTCATGTCGTTCTAATACTAAGGTCGTCTGGAACCTGGCTCGCAGCCGCATAGAGTGGATATCGTTCCAACAATAATCTGTGCTGCGAGGATAAAAACAATGAACGACAGCATTTACCTCTCTATTCAAAACAGCCCGCGCTTCAAGGAGCTGGTCAGCAAGAGAGAACGATTCGCCTGGATTCTCTCGGCGATCATGCTTGGGCTTTACTCTGCATTCATCCTTTTGATCGCTTACGGGCCGCAAATACTCGGAGCCAAACTCAGTCCTGAATCGTCCATCACCTGGGGTATTCCCATTGGTGTGGGGCTGATTGTCTCGGCCTTTGTCCTGACCGGTATTTATGTGCGACGCGCCAACGGCGAGTTCGACGACCTGAACAATGCGATTCTCAAGGAGGCTCAGCAATGATCCGGCGTCTACTGGCTCTTTTGAGCATCGCGGCGTTCGCGCCTGCGGTCTGGGCAGCAGATGCCCTGACCGGGGAAGTGCACAAACAACCGCTCAACGTCTCCGCCATCCTGATGTTCGTGGTGTTCGTCGGTGCAACCCTGTGCATCACCTATTGGGCGTCCAAGCGCAACAAGTCGGCGGCCGATTATTACGCGGCGGGCGGCAAGATCACCGGTTTCCAGAACGGCCTGGCGATTGCCGGTGACTACATGTCGGCTGCCTCCTTCCTGGGTATTTCCGCGCTGGTGTTCACCTCTGGCTACGACGGACTGATCTACTCGATCGGCTTCCTGGTGGGCTGGCCGATCATTCTGTTCCTGATCGCCGAGCGCTTGCGTAACCTGGGCAAGTACACCTTTGCCGACGTGGCCTCGTACCGTCTGGGGCAAACCCAGATCCGTACGCTGTCCGCCTGCGGTTCGCTGGTGGTGGTGGCGTTCTACCTGATCGCGCAGATGGTTGGCGCCGGCAAGCTGATCCAGCTGCTGTTCGGTCTCGACTACCATGTCGCGGTGATCCTGGTCGGCGTGCTGATGTGCCTGTACGTGCTGTTCGGCGGCATGCTGGCAACCACCTGGGTGCAGATCATCAAGGCCGTGCTGTTGCTGTCCGGCGCTTCCTTCATGGCGCTGATGGTGATGAAGCACGTCAACTTCGACTTCAACATGCTGTTCTCCGAGGCGATCAAGGTTCACCCTAAAGGTGAAGCGATCATGAGCCCTGGCGGTCTGGTGAAAGACCCGATTTCGGCCTTCTCCCTGGGTCTGGCACTGATGTTCGGTACCGCCGGCCTGCCGCACATCCTGATGCGCTTCTTCACCGTGAGTGACGCCAAGGAAGCGCGTAAAAGCGTGCTGTATGCGACCGGTTTCATTGGTTACTTCTACATCCTGACCTTCATCATCGGCTTCGGCGCGATTCTGCTGGTCAGCACCAACCCGGCGTTCAAGGATGCAGCAGGTGCCTTGCTGGGCGGTAACAACATGGCGGCGGTGCACCTGGCCGATGCGGTGGGTGGCAGCATCTTCCTCGGCTTTATCTCGGCCGTAGCATTCGCCACCATCCTGGCGGTAGTGGCCGGTCTGACCCTGGCCGGTGCTTCGGCGGTGTCTCACGACCTGTACGCCAGTGTGATCAAGAAGGGCAAGGCCAACGAGAAGGATGAGATTCGCATTTCGAAGATCACCACTATCGCGCTGGGTGTGCTGGCCATCGTTCTGGGTATTCTGTTCGAAAGCCAGAACATCGCGTTCATGGTGGGCCTGGCGTTCTCCATCGCGGCGAGCTGCAACTTCCCGGTGCTGCTGCTTTCGATGTACTGGAAGAAGCTGACCACCCGCGGTGCGATGATCGGCGGCTGGTTGGGGCTGATCAGTGCGGTGGGCTTGATGATTCTCGGGCCAACCATTTGGGTGCAGATTCTGCACCACGAGAAGGCTATCTTCCCGTATGAATACCCGGCGCTGTTCTCGATGATCATTGCCTTTGTCGGGATCTGGTTCTTCTCGATCACTGACAAGTCGACGGCGGCGGATAACGAGCGGGCGCTGTTCTTCCCGCAGTTTGTGCGTTCGCAGACTGGGTTGGGGGCGAGTGGGGCGGTTTCGCACTAAGGCTTTTGTGTAAGTTGGGTTAAACGGAAATGCCCTGGTCGAGAGATTGGGGCATTTTTTATTGGGCGTGGGCTGAGTTTTTTTGATTGTGTACATATCCGTTGCTGCGGTAACGGCTGCTTATGGTTCCGCTCTTACAGCGGGTCACTTTTTCAAACGCCTGTATGGACCGGACACATGGTTGACGGGTGTGCGGGGACATGGTGGACACTTTTCGGCGAGCCAACTTCGCCGGGAAACCCATCATGCCTTGGGACACGAGAGATACCATGAG
>NZ_RRZK01000035.1 GCF_004348895.1 Pseudomonas vancouverensis | reverse complement strand
ACCGCGGCAGGGATGCCGCGGTAGCCGCCCCCGGCCATGGATGGCCGATGGCGGCGGGCCCACGGAGCAGGACCGGAGCGAGGGCATGCCGAGCCTAGGCGAGGCACCGAACGAAAGGGGCAAGAGCCCTTGGTTACTTGGGGCTCCTCCAAGTGACCCGCCGTAAGGGCGGAACCCTAAGTAGGCGTTACCGCAGCAACGGATATGTACACCAGTAAAAATTACGTAGCCCCATCCACAGCCATCGTCGGAACGCCGCCCGGAGCAAGCTCGCTCCCACAGGCAGCAAAAAAAGGGGCGGCCCAACGGCCGCCCCTTCATGCACATCACGCCATCCCTACAAGGTCAAACGCCCCCGCTCCTCCTCCGTCAACTGCGCCCGTGCGCGATCGTCGAGGGTCCCGGCACCGAGCACCTGCACCGGACTGTCCGGGTTATAGCTCGGTGTCGGCGTTGGCGCACGACTGGCGCCATCGCTGCTCGGCGTCAGCGGTTCGCCGCCGAAACCCAGCACCTGCACGGTGACGATCGATGGCTGGTTCTTGCGCGCCGCTGCCTGCTGCTGACGCGCCACGTCGTCCGCCGCCATGCTGGCCGAGGTCGCCGCGGAACTGGCCGAGGTGATCGCCCCGGTGTTCACCGTCGCCGTCACCGGGATGCCCGACGACTTGCCCTGCACCTGGATGTTCGCCGCGTTGACCACCCGCAAGGCGATGATGTTGATGTTGCCCGACACACGGATCCCCGCCTCACCGGCGTCGATGGTGCCCAGCGGTGCGATCAGGTCGATGTCCCCCGGTGCGACCTCGGCAATCGGGTTGAGCGTGGCGATACCGGCGCCAGTGCTTGGCACCGTTGGCGACAGCGCGACGTTGCCCCAGGTGTCGTAGGTACGCCTTGGCGGAGTGAATACCACCGTGGTTTTCGAACCCCGGCCGGCGTTGATGTCGCCCTCGGCGGACCAGGCGAGGATGCCACCGCCGAAGGTGGTCATGATCCGGCTCTGACCCAACAGGATGCTGCCTTCGGAGTACAGCTGGATGTTGCCCACACCCTGGGTGACGATACCTGCCGTGGACGGCGGCGCCGCGCCTTCGACACCGAACACCTGGCCGCCGCCGGGGGTAAGCATCTGGATGTCGCCACCAAACAGGGTCTTGACCCCAGCGCCACCGAACAGGGTGATGTCACCGTCGTAGCGGATCGTGTTGCCGGCCACATCGGTGGTCGGGAAAAACGCGGCTATCGCATTACGACCGCGCAGGTAGCTGCCCTGCCGCGGGCCGGTCTCGTCGCTGTACTCGAGGCCACCAGCGCGCAGTTCGGCGAAGTACACCTGCCGCGCGAAGATCGCCTGTTCGGTGCCCGGCAGTGTGGCGTAGAAGGCTCGCGCCTGCTCGCCGTCGCCACTGAAACCGTAGCTCAGGGTCAGCCAGGACAGCAGTTCCTCGTCGTAGGTCTTGACCACCTTGCCCGGCTGTTCGCTCAACGGCGTGCCGCTGACGGCCTGGTTTTTCGGGTCCAGGTAATGGGCAATGAAGCGCCCGTAATCCGGGCCTTGTGCCCCAGCGCCAGCCTGCAACACCACGCTCGCCCCCGGTCGCTTGTCACCTGCCACGACCGGCCCGATGCTGTTGATGCTTGCCCGGTTCTCCATGAGGATGTTGCGCCCGGCGTTGATGTCGAGGGTGCCGGGGCCACCGATGTCGAAGCTGCTGTAGAGGATGTCGCGACCAGCCCAGACACGGGAGACATCGTCCGGATTGTTGTGGATGAACAGGTTGCCACTGGAGGTCACGTTGGCCCCCAGATCACCCGGAACCACAGTCGGTTGCCCCAGGTAAGTGCCCGACGCGACGATGTCACGCCCGGCCATCATCCAGACCGGTCCCGCCGCTTCGTACCAGGTACGCCCGGTCTGGGTGAAGCGTAGGGTCTCGCCGCTGCGAATCCCGACCAGATCGCCGGTCAGTGCATAAATTCGGGCCGGCGACTGAACACCGCTGAGACCCGAATAACTGTCGGCGCCAAAGGCAAACAACGGGTAGATCTGATTTCTTAATGCCGCGACGCCATCTGCGTTGCGCGTGGTTCGCAGCGAGATAGCATTGTTGAAGCGGTCCTTGCCATAACCGTCGAAGGCCGGTGCGAATGGCGTGGCGATCGCCAGCGGGCTTGCGCCTGACTGATTGATCGCGTAGCCACCCGCGTAAATGGAATCACCTGCCAGCAACTCCAGTTGGCCATTGGACGAGGGGGCCAACAGCAGCGAATACGTCCTGGTCGTCAGGTCGCCGCCTGTACCATTGAAAGTGGCCGAAGGGCCTGCGTAAATGGAGCCCTGACCTGCCACCGCCCGCAGGATGGATGGGTACACGAAACGACCATCACTGGGCGAAGTATTCAAACCCGGCACCCTGTCGCGGGTGACATTGACCTCGCCCATCTGAGTACTTGGCGTGAGGTTGCCGCCTGCAGAAAACAGATCGATCGAGGTGTGATCGGTCCACAGCGAAAACCCGGTCAGGCCGCCTCCGGCATGCTCGACACCATCGGCCGTCACGAACGCCGTGGAGTTCTGCAGTGTCACCCGGCCGGGATCCACGGCGCCGCCCAACACCAGGTCGCCACGGGTGTTCAGACGCATGTTCGAATCGCCGGGGATCAGCACCAGTCCCCCCGTGGCGCTGGCCTTCGTTGAGGTGAAGGGGTCAAAGGCCCGGGTTTCCTGCGAATCCTGCTGCGTTGCCATTTCACCGTACTGCAGATTGATCCCGCCCACCGCGCCGCCGGTCATTTGCACGGCACCCCGCAAGTTGACCAGCGTACCTTGCAAGTCATGCCTCGGCAGACCGGTTCCGCTGGCATCCGCCCGGGCCTGCAATGAGGGGTTGATCGAGCCACCGATGCGAATGTCCATGTCGCCACCACCGGTCAGCAGCAGGCTGCCGTCCGCGCCGACACGCCCCGTACTGCCGACGGCCACGATCAAGCCCTGACTGCGCGGGTTCGAATTGACGGCGTAATCCCCCAAAGGCCTGAGCATGCCGCCATCGCTTCCGGCTTGCAGGGCAATGTTGCCGCCACCGAGCGTGCCGAAGCCGGTGAAACCCACCAGCAACGGCCCCGGCTCGACGCCATCGTCAGCCAACGGCTGGGCTGCATAGGTACCGAAGTTGATCCACCAGGCTGTCAGTTGGTCCGCCTCACCGGTGCCCTGACGCCACAACCAGTTCCCTACCGCATCACTCGGTACCTGTATCGGTGTCTTCGCGGTGCCGCTCGTGCGGCGCCCGAGGCTGTCGCCCGAAACCGAACCGCCCGCGCCAATTGTCAGGTTGCCACCCAACTCCGGGTACCAGGCCTGATAAAGGCTGGTGCTACCGCTCACCCACTGTTCATTTTCCGTGTCGGTACTGCCCAGTACCGAGCCATCGTCGGACATTCGTCCGCGGGCCAGGTTGTAGCGAGGGTCGACATTACTGGACTGGGTACCGGCGGTGTACACGCCAAAAGGCGAAGTCATGCTGAGGTTGCCCGCAGCCATCAGGTCAAGGTCACCGGTGCCGGTGCGCAGGACGCTGAACATCTGCTTGCGGACTTCGGCACTTTTACCCGGTTTGTTGACGATGCAAAGCGTCGGATTTTTTGCACACTCATCCGCCATGTCATCCGGCACCGGCGTCCAGACCGGTCCTACACCATTGCCCGGCGCCCAGACCAGCGGTGCCATCGGCGCGCAGATACCGGGAATCCATTCACAGTAATCGATCATGTCATCGGGAACCGGCTCGTAGGGCGGCATGCCGTATTCGTTGTCCCCGGCCCAGACCATTCTGGCGACCGACTCGGTCACCTTCAGGCCATAGTGGGTATCGGCCAGCCGCAGGTTGCCTTGTACGGTTTCGGGCTTCACCGTGCGGCTGTCGGCAGCCTCCAGATCGGACCCGGCCACCACGCGCATGGACCAGGACGTGCTGCCCGACGGCAGCATGCTGGCCAAGGCCCAGTTGCGTCCTTGCCGGGAACCTTCAAGCGGGCGCAAATCGATCATCCCGGCACCGTCGGGCAATACCACGGAGGTCATGGACGGAATCAGCGAACCGCGCAACAACGCCAGGTCCCGCTCGAGCACGACGCCACTCGAGCCGAGGGTATCCGGATCGTAGCGTGTCGGCAGAGGAACGCCCTTGGGCCAGAGCATGGCTTGCATCAGGGTGTGCTGGTTCAAGCGGGTACCGGCGCCCAGGCGACTGCCGGCGGGCAAGGTCACACTGTCGGTGAGCAAGGCGCCCGCGGCGTAGAGCAGATTGCCCGCCGCATCGTGAACCGCTGCTGCCAGGACCGTACCGGCACTCAGGGTGTAGGTCTCGGCCAGAATGGCCTCGGTGGGCAGCAAGGTACCATTCAACAGCCTGGCGGCCTGTATCGGCAGGTCGTAGTTCAACACCGCGCCTTGCGGATATTGCGTGCCCCCGGCCAGGGTCACCCCCGTACCCGGCACGATCAGGTCACCGCCGAATGGCTGACGGCCGGCCACCAGTGACCAGCCGCCATCGTCCGCGGTATCCGGCGGCGGCACAAAGCCGTCGTTGATACTGCCGTAGATGTCGAGGTTGCCACCGGCGCGGATCACCAGGTTGCCCGATTCACCCGAGCCATATGTCGAAGTCTTCTGCGTGTGCCGATTGAGGCTGGCATAGCGGTAGCCGGACAGGTCCAGGTCGCCCTGCACCACCAGGTCGCCATCGGCGGTTTTGCTGGCAATTTCCACGCCTGGACGCAGGTGGAACGCATCGGCGTAAGTGGCGTTGTTCAGCCCCGCCAGTTTGCGCTGCAACAGATCGCTGTTGGCCAGGGCCGCGTCGATGAACGCAGTGCTGTCGACATGGATGCGATCCAGGTAAGCCTGATCGATGACTTGATAGGCCCGCCCGCTGACCGCAGGATCAGTGCCGTCGAGCGCATCGCTATAACGGCGTGTGCCGTTGAGCCCGATGGAGCGCGCGCCCTGTATGGAGAGTGCACCGCTGGCATCGATGGCGATATCGCCGCCGCCCAGGCGTGGCGCGTTCAACTCAAGGGTGCCGCGTAGTGCACCGTCGTTCTGTCCCGGCAGATTGCCGAGCGCTGCGTCGGTGCCATGACGCAGGTCGATGCGTGCACCGGAAGCGAGTGTCAATTGCCCCTCCCCGGAATTGAGTTCCACCATCGCGCGGTTCGGCGCGTCGATGATCTTGCCGTAGCTGTCGACCCGCAACACGCGGCCATGAGCATCGAGCACCGCGTTGCCGGCCAGGACCAGGCCGTTACCGGCAGACAGGCGAATGCTGCCGACCCGCTCGCTGCTGGCGTCGATCAGACCGAGCACCGTGAGGCTGCCATTGTCCACCGAGACATTGACCTCGGAGGCCTTGACCCCGTCGCCGATCACCAGATTGCCTTGTTTGAGCTGGAAGCTGCGACTGCCGTAGACCTTGCCCAGGTTCAGGCGCTGGTTGAGAGCAGCAAACGCCTCGCTGACGTCACCGTTGCCCAGGCGTTGGGCGCGAATGTCCACGCCGCCCGCCTTGTACGGCACCCAGGTGCCACCCGCATCGTAGAAGCCGCTGCTGGCGCCGAGTATCTCGCCCTGTAGATCGACCACACCGGCGCCCGGCGCCAAGGCCACGGCACTGAAGCTACCGGCCTGATTGTTGCTGGCCGAGAGGTCGATGCGCGAGCCCGCAGCCTGACGGATGTTGCCCTGACTGCTGTAGAGCGAAACATCACCGCCCCAGCTGTATTTGCTTACCTCGTTGAAGGGCAACGTGCGCCCGGCCAGGTCCAGCACCGTGTTGCCGGTCAGGCTCAGGTCGGCTTCGGACTTGACCACCAACTTGCCGCTGGCCAGGGCGATGCGACCGTCGAGCAATACGTTGCGTCCCTCGAGAGTCAGTTCTGCACCCAACGCATCCGCCACCCCCGGCGCACCGTTGCCGAGCGGTGAAACGAAGTTCAGGTTGTTGCCCGCCTTGAGCAGGTTGACCGAGGCCGCTTCCCCCGTCAGCAATGGTGCACGCAGGTTCAGGTTGCCACCGCTGTAGGTAAAACCGTTGACCGGGTCATAGGCGCCCTGTTGCTCATACACCGCCAGGCTGCCCTTGTGGTTGGCGGTGATCCGTTCGCTGGCAGTCAGGTTGACGTTGGCAAAACCCAGCGCCAGTCGATTGTTCTGCTCCACGCCACTGGGCTGCGAGATTGGGCCATAACCGAACTCGATGCGTTGCGCTTGCAGGTCCAGGCTGCCGTGCCCGGAACCCGCACCACCACTGATCACGGCGCCCGGCGCCTGGGTCGCACCGTTCCAGGCCAGATTCGCCGTGCGGATACTGGCCACGTCAGCCGTTTCGCCGAAGCCGTAGATGGCCGGAGTGGTGATCACCAGGCTGCCCAGGCGGCTCAGGCCAGTGTGCGGGTCCAGGGTATCGAGGCTGACCGTGCCGAAGAAGTTGAACGAGTCGCGGGCGGTCAGGCCGAGGGTTTCCATGGCCGGTGCGCCGTACTGGGTGTCGCCGCGCAACAGGCGATCGAGCACATTCTGGTTGAGGGTCAGGCCGACCGGCACCCGACCGTTTGCCGCGGCGAATGCCTCGGCGCTGCCAACATTGACAGCACCGACGGCCAGGGTCAGATGGCGCGTACCAAAACGCACCGCTTCACCCAGGTCGAACGGCCTGTCGGTAGCGATGGCGATACTGCCGTTGGAATACAATTGCGCAGGATTCACGCACGCCAGGTCAGCGCAGGTACCGATGCGGATACTGCCACCGTTGCCGCTGGTGTTTGCCGCCGCCGGTGCCAGGACATTGTTCCAGCCATTGGACACCAGCAGCAGGCTCGCTTGCCCGGGTGCATAGTTGAAGCCGCCCAGGGCGCTGTACGGCGCCTCTGCGCGCCCCAGAGTGTTGATCCCGGCCCCCGCTTCGATGTTGATGCCGGTGCCGTAGGTACTCACCAGCATCAGCACTTCCGGCGCTGACAGCACCGCACCTTCGCGAACGTCAACGCCAAATGCGGTGTCCCGGAACGAAATGATGTTGCCGCCGGAACCATAGGTGACGATGGGTGTACCGCCGATGGTCAATCGGCCGGCGCCCAGCTTGTTGAGGGTGTCGGCGTACAGCGATACACCCTCGAAGCCCGCTGTCCGCTCGCGCCCGTCTCCGAGTATTTCAATGTTGCCACCCTTGATGACCGCAGTGCCGGTCACGCCGCCCTGCGCGGCATTGAACAACGCCTTGCCGTTGAAATTCAGGGCGATGTCATGATCGACGCTGTTGTTGAATACCAGGTTCAGGGCCCGGCCATCCATCGGGGCCTGAGCCCGGGGTATGCCGCGACGCGCCGCATCGCTGATGATGAACTGTGTGAGGCTGGTTTCGTTGTATTGAGAGTAACGGCGCAGTACATCCGGTGAAGTCAGGATGATCTGGCTGGCGAGGCTGTCGCGCAATCCGCTGTTGGCAATCGACATCTGCCCGGTACTGCTCCACGAGCCATTGCGCATTTTCAGCGCACCCTCGGAAACGCCCGGCGTCGCCTGACCGTTGACCTCGACCCGGAAGGCTCCCGGCAGCAGCGCAAAGGTTGAAGGCAACAAGGTATAGGTACCCGCCGCCAACCCCGGCACACCGGCACCAATGGTGATCTGCTGACCGATGCGCGGATCACTGGCCCCCTTCTCGCCGAGCATGGGTGCATAGAGGCTCTGATTGCCCGGAACGATGGCGTAGACCGGATTACTGCCAAGCCCCGGCAGACTGAAAGTGCCATCGGCGGCATTGCGTACCAGTGGATTGAAACGTGCATCGGTCGAACCGCCCCGCCCGGAAACGAACCCGGCACCGCGCAGATCTCCCCCTCCGGACAGGTCGATCAGTGCACCGTCCTGCACATCGATGTAGCGGCTACTGAGCGTCACGCCCGACTTGTCACTGGTGATGCCGTTCAGCAGGACAGAACTGTTGTTGTAGCGGTAATCGATACCGTCGGTGGTGCCGCCGTAGGGCATGACCAGCCCGGCGGCACTGACCGAAGTCGTGCTGCCGGACAGTAAACGGACTTCGTGGCTGATGATAAGTGCATCGCCACCCATCATGACGCTGCCCAGCGGCGCCCGAATGACACCACCTTGTTCAATCTGCCCGGCATACAAATCCAGCGTACCAAACACCGAGTACGGCATTGCCGGCAGCGCTGCGCCCTTGCCGCTGATGCGTAAAGTGCGGTTTGCGTCAACGCCATAGCCCTGATACCCGGCACGCACAATCGCACGGACGTCGCTGGCGGGGTAAATCTGCGCGGCACTCAGGGTCAGGTCACCCGAAGTCCAAAGGTTCGAGCGGTTGCCATCTGCGGGCGCGAGGATTCGCAGGTCGCCACGGCTGTCGAGCGTGACCTGGTCAAAGCCGCGCTGATTGACATCCAGGCCGGGGCCGCTGAGTTGGGTGATCAGGCCATGGGTACCGAAGGACAGGCTGTTGCCCACATCCAGCAGGTCTGCGCGGGCGGTGAAGTGAGCCGGGGCAAGCTCAACGGGCATGGTCGTGGTGTTGATAAAAGGCAAGACCGGGCGGTACACACCAAACTGGGCATAGTATTGCCCCATGCCGGACAGACGCAGGTACGGTGCCGCCAGGTTGATCTCGGCATCGTCCTTTGAACCTTTCGCCAGACCCAAGGAGACGGCGAACAGCGACAGGCTTTGTCCCATGTGCAGATCGACATCGCCATCGAAGGACAACAGGCCGTTGCTGAACAGGTTCAAACTGTCGAAGCCACCGGCCATCAACTGGTCGGCGCTCAGTCGCGTTGTGCCATAGCGCAAGCCACTGTTGGCCTCACCGGGCTGCAAGTCATCCGGTAACAGCGAACCGTTCTGGCGTTGAGTAATGACGATTTCCCTGCCGACCCGAACGTCTCTGCCGGCCATCGGATCCAGATAGAGCGGGGTTTCCTGAACGATATCCAGACGTCCACCAGCAGCCCCCGCGCCGCCCGCCGCCGCGTGCAAGGAGCCTTCGAGGAACACCCCGTTGTAGGAGCTCAGGACAATCTTGCCGCCGTCCGTCGCCACAGGCGTGGGCCCCTGCCCGGCAATGTCCAGGATTGCCGAGGCGCCAGAAGCCTCCAGTCGCGCACCGTTGCGGACGATGACGTAGGCATCGGCCGCCGTCGCGCTGGCCTTTGCGCTGTCGATCTCGCCGCCGATGATAATGCTGCCGCCCTTGCCGACCTGACCATAAACACGCCCCAGGGTGTCCACACCCGTGAAGACGCGCCCGGCAACATCCAGCACGGCTTGCTCGCCGATCCAGATCGAACGGTTGTGAGCCTTGCCATCGGCGTATTGCGGCGACGTGGCAGGATCCGCAGAACCGAATTGTTGCTGGCGGATATCAATCGTGCCGCTCCAGGCATTGAGCTCACCCTGCAGGGTGATTTGCCCGGCGCTGCGCAGCGTGATGCGCTGGCCGGGGTCCACGCTGATGCGCGAGCCCAGGCCGAGGGTCAATGTATTGGTCGAAGGATCCGACAGCGTGGACAAGATTGAGCCAACCTGTAACGCCAGGCTGGCGCCGCTACGTTGTGTCAGCACACCCTTGATCGGGTTTTCCTGGAACAGCGGCGGCGTCCATAACTCCAGTGCCATCCGCGGATCGACGCCACTTGGCTGGTTCGCCGCTGAATCACTGAAACGGTAGATCGGCATGGTCACGTCGATCACAGTGTCATCCGGCACCTGCAGCGTTTTCAGTCCAGTGACGTTGTAAGCGGAAAAGCCCTGTTGAAACAGACTCGGCTGGAGTTGCAGGCTGTGCTCTTCCGAGGGGCTATCCGCTTGGCCAATCACGATATTGGCGGCCTGAACCGTCAGGCTACCGCCGCCTGTTACGCCGTAACCACGGATCTCGCCGTCCAGCACCATCTGCGATTTGCCCGGTGCCGTGATTGCGCTGGATTCAAGCGTCGCATCGCCACCCTTGCCGCCGCGGGTCTTGCCGTTGGCCAACACGGCCCCACCGGACGACACGTCCAGCACACTGCCGTCGAGCAGGTTGATGTCGCCGCTGCTGCGGATGGACACCAGGCCGCCGTTGATGTAAGCCAAACCGGCGACTTCGCCCGGCTCGGTGCGCAGGTTGCTCCAGAGTCCACGGCTATCCAGCTGCACACCGTTGGCGACATTCACCTGCGTCGAATTGCCATCCGGCGCCTTGATCAGGACATCGGCACGGGCACCGTCCCTGAACTGACTCAAGACGTTGCCCAAGCGAATGCTGCCGCCGCGCGCGATAAGGTCGGCGTTGACCTGCACATCGGGTGCGAACAGGGTGATATCGCCGCCTGCGTCCACCGTCACGGCCGCATCGACGTCGATGCGGTCTTTGCTGGCGACCTTCAGCGCGCCCAGGCGGAAACCATTGAGCTGCTGCGTGTCGAGGAACAGTTTGCCTTTGCGGGTGGCGGACACTTCGCCGAGCAGGTCAGGTATTTCGTCGCTGGTCGCCGGTTCACCGCCGAGCTGCACCTGATCGAGTACTGGATCGTGCGCATACATCAGGCCACCGGTTGCCGATGACCAGCGCGGGACGTAACTGCCGACAATCAACTGCGCACGGCGCGCCAAGGCCGTCTGCGACTGGGCATAGCCGTCGAGCCCGGCACGAGGCGCCTGACTCTGCCGCTCACCCTGGAACACCTCGCCCAGCAACTGGCCGTCGAGCACGGCATTGTTGGTGGCAATCACCAGCTGCCCGGCATCGCGGCCTACCGTGTAACCCGACTCGAAGCGCTCTCTCGGCGCGATCAATGGGTTGAAGAAGTATGCCGTCTGCCCCCAGCGCTCGCTGTGGTCCTCATAGCCCTTGTAGAGGCCGGTGTAGAGAATGTCACCCGGTGCGCGGGACACCTCATACAAGCGCCCGTCGGCGCCGCGCAGCCAGCTCTGCTTGATCATGCCGCTCTGCACGTCCAGGGTGCCGCCGGACAGATTGATCAGCGAGCCTTTCTCGGTGACCACATCGTTACCGGTAAAACTGACCGTACCGCCCTGGGCCATCCACTCGCCGATGCTGTGGCTTTGAGTACCCAGATAACCGCCGACTTCCAGCAGACCACCGGCGGTGTACCAACGATCTGTTGCGTAGCCATTGGTGCCGGCGGGCACGTAGATCAGCTCGCGCACATCGACCCACACATCATTGCTGTTGAGTGTGCCGCCTTCGCGGTTGAGTGACGAGTCGCGCTGCTCGTTGCCCTGGACGTTGATCTTGATGTTGTTGACGCCCATCGACACGTTGACCCCGAGGGCACCCGACACATCGATCAACGCGCCCTCGCGCACCAGACTGCGTTTGCCGGCCGCGACCGCCACCTGACCGCCAGTGGCAAGCGTGATCGAGCCGTTCTGGAGCTCCACCGTACCGCCGCTCTTGATGTCGATGCGCGACTGGTCGCTGCGGATGGGATTTTCGCCGGTCACACCGGTCAAGGCTGCGTCATGTTGGCTGTCGAGGGCTGACAGTTGGCTGCTGTCGAGCATGATCGCTGTGACACCGCCCTGACCCAGGGTCACGCTGCCACTGGTATCGGTACTCGGGTTGAGCAAATGAATCGTACCGCGAGTGGCCACCGATGTGCTGCTGAGCAACACGCCGTTCTGCACCACCTCATGGCCGGTCAGGGTGATGTCGCCGGTGGACGCCTGAATCAGCCCGCTGTTGCGCACCTTAGCGGTGCTGTCAGCCTTGAAGCCCGGCACGACTTCGCTGCCGAAGGTGGTCGAGAACCCGTTGCCTTCGGTGCCTGAACCTTTACGGATATAAAACCGGTCCCCGGCACCAAGCACGGTCTGGCCCTTGGCGGTGCTGATGGTACCGGCGTTGTCCACTTCACTACCCAGCAGCAAGGCGTAGCCGCCGGAATCGGTCGACAGCGTTGGCTTGTGGGTTTCAATCTGCGCGCCCTGTTCCACCAACACTTTGCCGGCGGCGTCAGTGAAGGTCGGCTGGCTGCCACTGGTGTCGAAGTACAGGCCACGGTCGCGGAACTGGATGTCGGTGATGTTGGCGGCCGCGGCCACCAGGTTGCGTACGTTGACCTGGCTGCTGCCGCTGAACACGATGCCGTTGCGGTTGATCAGCATCACTGTGCCGTCGCCCTTTATCTGGCCCTGGATCTGGCTCGGCCGTGCACTCGGGTCGTTGACGCGGTTGAGCACGGCCCAGTTCGATTGCTGGGCAAACTCGACACTGGTATTGCGCCCGACGTTGAAGGTTTCCCAGTTGAGGATGGCCTTGTCGGCGGTTTGCTGGATCTTCACCGTGGTCTTGCCGTCAACCTGGATCTGCTCCGGCGCCTTGGCATTCTGCCAACCCTGGGTCAGGCCGTTATCGATTTTCAGGCCACCCTCGGCCATGCCGTCCGGGACAAATTGCACCGTGGCAAATGCCGCTGCGCGCCCGGCGGCCTGCGCCGCTTGCTGTGCAGCAATCGCCGCCACCGTGTTATTGAGTGTCTGCACCGAACGTTGCAGTTGTTCCCGGGCCCGCTGCTGTTGCGCCAGTGGCGGGGTCATGCCCGGCAGAGCAGCACCCGGCCGCGCTGCCGCGGTCTGTTGCGCCGCGCCCTTGGCGGCGAACCAGCCGGAACTGAAGGCGGTGGCCGCTTGCGCACTGCCGGCCATCAGACACAGCGCAATGGCCTGGGCCAGCGGCTTGAGCAACCACAGCGCCGGGTCAACCGCGCGAGCGGTATCACGGCTGACAGACAACGGGCGGGTATGGCGTCGGGCTTGGCGAGCGAGCATCACTACTAGGTCCTTTTCAAATGGCGCAAGAGGCCGCAGGTCCGGTAGAACCTGCTGTTACGACATAGGCAGTTGGCGAGGGGCGCGACCGAACGGATGTCACACAAACTTCATGATCGGGGTGTAGCCAAAAAAAATGGCAGCACCGAGGGGAGCTGCCATTGGGCTTTGCAGAAGAGGTGGTACCTGCGGGACTGCGTTATCGTTCTTTGCGAGCAATCTCGCTCCTGCCTGGCAAATCCTTTCTTCAATGAAAAACGTGAATACCCGCTAGCTCAACACCACCACCCCACCCGGCAGCTCGGTGCACTTGACCCCGTAGGCATCGCGGATCAGCAAGGCCACGCCCGCCAGTTGATCCAGGCTGAAGCGTGCCTGCACCTTGCGCTTGCCCAGTTCGCTGTTGAGCAGCAGCAACATGCCCGGGCGATAACGGTTGATCTCGTCGATGACCGACGCCAGCGTGGCATCGTTGAACACCAGCACCTGCTGACGCCAAGCGCTGACCGTCGAGGTATCGACCGCTTGCGGCGCGCCGACGTGGCGGCCGTCATAGGTCAATTGCTGGCCGCTTTCCAGGCGAATGCTGCGCCCCGAAGCATCCACCTGCATTGCACCGTCGAGGCAGGTGACGCAGACGCTCTGGTCGGTGTTGCGCACATTGAACGAAGCCTGGCTGGCGCTGAGCCAACCGTTGCCGGCCTGCACCTTGAGCGCTGCCTGGGTACGGCTCTGCACTTCGACTTCGCCGCTGACCAACACCAGGCTGCGCGTGCCATCGGCGCTGTCCTGACGATTGATGCGCGTCTGGGTGTTCAGCTCCAGACTCACACCATCGGCCAGATCGACCCGACGCTGTTCACCGACCTCGGTCACGTAATCGGCGCCGAGCCCGGAAAAGCCACCCGGCACGGTGTTGCGAATCAGGAAAAACGCAGCCGACGCGGCGATGGCGCCGCCGAGAAAGGCACGCCGTCCGAAATGCCGTGGCGCCAAGGTTTGCGCGGCGGCCGGTTGCAATTGCTGCCACAAGCCCTTGGCACGCTCAAACGCCTGGGCGTGTTCGGGGCTTTGCGCGCACCACTCGCGCAAGGCCCGCGCGTCGGCGACGGTGGCCCGGCCGGAAGTCAAAAGGATCAACCAGTCCTGGGCTTCGCTGCTGATCCGGTCCAGAGGCATGGCCTCAGGCGGCGAAATACGAAAGATGTTCAAGCGCGGGGATACTCACGGATTATTCTGGACTCTTCTATCAAGACGGTTTTCCCGCGCCGGGACCGAACCGCTGAATGACTTTTCTTTCCAGGCGCCCGGCACAATGCCCCAGGGCGGCCTTGATTTCCTTCTCGACCATGCGTGTCGAAATGCCGAAACGCCGGGAGATTTCCAGGTGCGGCGCCTCCTCCAGGCGAGCGGCGATAAAGATCTTGCGCCGACGCGCGGGCAGCTCGTACAGCGCCGTGAGCAACAGCTGGATCTCCTTCTGCCCGCCAACGACCCGCGCCGGGTCCAGGGCTTCATCGGACACCTGCAACAGGTCTTCGATTTCACTGCCGGTCAGCAAACGCGCGTCCGCCTGGCGTCGATCCGCGGCGATGTTCAATGCCATGCGATACAGATAGGCGTTGGGCTGGGCAATGTCCGGCTGCTCTTCCATACGGTCGACCCGCAGCCAGGTTTCATGCAGGACATCGTTGGCCAGGTCCTCGGAGCCCAGACGTCGGCGCAGACGCACTTTAAAGTCGTCATAGGACGTCAGGAACAGCCTGACCATCGTGCTTTTCCCGGCCTCTTTCATCCCCCGGAAACTCCTTTCCACTGTGAGCAATCCATGCGTTTTCCTGATGATTCGGGTAGCAGAAGCAGCGTGACCGGCTGACTCAGCGAACTGGGTGCCGGGCGTTCGATGTCCAGGTGTTGCAAACTCTCCACCAGTACTGCGTCACGCTGTACATCGCCGGTAGAGCTGACCAGGCGACTGTGCTGGACCACGCCGTCACGACCGATCCACAGTTGCAGCAGCGCACGAAAACTGCCCGGCTGGACCTCGGGTGAGCGACACAGGCTGCGCTCGATCGCCACTTGAATCGATGTGGCGTAGTTGCCGGCGATCGGCGATGTACCACCGGCAGGTTTTCCTGGCCTGGCAGGCACCGGGTCGACTTGCGCCACTTTCAGCGTGACGGCATCTGCCCGCGAATAACGCGCCATCAATCCACTGCCGCCGAGCATGCGTTCCAGTGCATCGTTGGCGCTCATCTGCCCCTTGACCGCCAGGGAGCGCCGACCACGGGTCAACTGTCGATCCACCAGCACGGCCATGCCCGTCGTACGACTGAACTGCTCGAGTGCACTGGCCAGTTCCTGCGCGGGTATGTCCAGCGACTGCGCAACATTCGCATCCAGCGAGGCGGCGATCGCGACCGGTGTCATCCACCCGAACAGCATCGCCAGAAAAACCTGGCGCAGGTGAATCGCTACGTGCCGGTACCCGTCCCTGACTCTGCCTCGCTGCACGGCTGGCCTATCCCTGAAAACCGTCATCCTGATGGCTGTATATGAATCTGGTGTGACGGCCACTGCAAAAAAACCATCACGGGACGCCCAACGGCTTTGCTTTAGACTCAAGTCCATGCACGGTCCTCCCGGGACCGGCCAGGAGGCCTTGAATGAATCAGCTTTGGAACCTTGCAGCGGGCATGCTGCTGATTGCCGGACTGCCACTGGCGCAGGCCGAAGACGCATCGGGATGTGTTGAGGTATCGGTCGCCGGTTACAAGGCACCGGACTACAACTGCCTGAGCCAGCAAATGGGCAACAACCCCGATGGTGCCGCCGCTGCGCAGAAAAACCGCGAAGCGATGAACGTACCCATCGATAAACGCCCGCCGAACCAGGTCGGCCTGGCAACCCCCGCGGCGACCGGTACACGCATGGGCAATACCTTCGGCACTTCAGTAAAACCGCAGCGCCCGCCTGCTCCTTGAAACATCGCAATCACTTTAGGAGCGAGCTTGCTGGCGATGGCAGTGTGTCAGGCGAATTAGATGCTGAATGTACTGGCGCCATCGCGAGCAAGCTCGCTCCCACAAGTTATTTATCGTCACGGCATTTGCGTCTGGCCCGGATCCACTGTGGGAGCGAGCTTGTCTCCGGGCGGCGTTCCGACGATAGCGGCGTGACAGGCAACGAGGATGTTGAATGTCCTGACGCTATTACCAGCAAGCTAGCTCCTACAGATCGCTCGGGGTTTGGCGGAAGCTCACGGCCAGCCGGTTCCAGCTGTTGATGGTGGTGACGGCAATGGTCAGGTCGACCATTTCCTCTTCGCTGAACTGCACCCGCGCCAGCTCGAATACTTCATCCGGTACATGACTTTGCGCGAGCAGCGTGACCGCCTCGGTCCAGGCCAGGGCCGCCCGCTCCCGCGGCGTGAAAAAGTTGCTGTCGCGCCAGACCACGATCGAATACAGACGCCGGTCGGTTTCACCCAGACGCCGGGCGTCCACCGAATGCATGTCGGTGCAAAAAGCACAGCCGTTGAGCTGTGAGGCGCGGATCTTGATCAGGTGCAACAAGCCTGGCTCGATGCTGAGATTGCTGGTCAGCGCCTCCATCGCGATCATGGCCTTCATCGCTTTGGGCGACGCGCTGTAGTAATCCAGGCGGGGAGACATGACGCGACCTCGGTCATAGGGTGTGTATGCCACAAGGTAGCGGCTGGTACGGGCGTTTTACAGGGCCAATTGTACGCAATCTCTGTGGACCACTTGGGCAACAGGCCAATTGACGGTTTTTCTGCCACGCAACTTCTGCACGGCAACCGGTGAGGGTAATCTGGCGCGATGCACACGCGCCTCAACCCCCGGAGCCAAGTCGTATGGAACTGCATGTTGTGATCAACGGCCGCAAAGACCTGGCAGGCCAGCTGTACAACCAACTGCGCAGCGCCATCGAGTCCGGTCGATTGGCCGCTGGAACGCAACTGCCGCCAAGCCGTTTGCTGGCCGAGCAATTGGGCATTTCCCGCAAGACCATTTCCGACACCTATGCGCAACTGACCTACGAAAACTTCCTCACCGGCGTGGTCGGCAAAGGCACCTACGTCAACGCACGCACCTCGAAAGTGACACAGAAACAGAGCCACACACAGCTGGCAGGATTCGAGGTGGTCGAATCCTGGCGCAACCTGCCGGTGTTCTTGCGGCATCCGACCCTGGAAGGCTCGTTGCGCTACGACTTCATTGGTGGCGCCACCAGCAAAGGCCAGTTCCCCCAGGATGACTGGCGCCGCTGCACCGCCCATGCGCTGCGCCAGATTGCCGCCGCCAAAGGCTTCTACAGCCTGCCCGAAGGACTGCCGGCATTACGCAGCGCAATTGCCCGGCACATTGCCTTCTCCCGTGGCGTCAATTGCCAGGATGAAGACGTCGTGGTGTGCAATGGCGCCCAGCAAGCACTGGACCTGATCGGCCGGGTGTTGCTCAGCCCGGGCAGCCTGGTGGCCATGGAGGATCCCGGCTACCCGCCAGCGCGCTTGTTGTTCGGCAGTCATGGCGCCACGGTAATCGGCGTACCGGTGGACGACGAAGGCATTGTGGTCGACAGGATTCCCGCCGGTACGCGGCTGATCTACGTCACCCCTTCGCACCAGTTCCCGCTGGGTTTGCAAATGAGCCAGGAGCGTCGCGTGGCCCTGCTGGCCAAGGCCCATGAACTGGGGGCCATCATCATCGAGGACGACTACGACAGCGAGTTCCGCTACTCAGGCCGGCCTACCGACTCGCTGCAAAGCATGGACGAGCGCGGGATCGTCGCCTACGTCGGCACCTTTTCGAAAACCCTGCTGCCCGAGCTACGGCTCGGTTACGCGATCCTGCCGCCGGCCATCCTCGAAGCCGTGGTGCGCGCCAAGCAGCTCACCGACCTGCACACCTCGACCCTGCCGCAATGGGCGCTGGCCAAGTTCATCGCCGAAGGCTGCCTGCTCAAGCACATCCGTCGTTGCCACACGATCTATACCGGACGCCGCGAGCGGATTCTGGCGCGCGTTGCCGGTGATCTCTCGCCGTGGCTCGAAGCCGTGCCGAGCACTGCGGGGTTTCACATGGTGGTGATGTGCAAAGTGCCGGTGGACACGGCACTGGTGATCGACCTTGCACGAAAAGTCGAAGTCGGGCTCTACGCCATCGAGGGCTTTTACTACCAGCAAGCGCCCAAGGCCGGGTTTCTCATGGGCTTTGGCGCCATCGAAACCCTCGATATCGATACCGCCCTCGACCGCTTGCGCGACATCCTGCAGCAAGTGACCTGAGGGATTGGCCTGGGATTTTATCCGGCGATTGGCTATTGGCGCTCGCGTGGCTCAGGCCTATTCTGCATGGGCGTTATCCCTCGACCCTCAATGAGCAGGATTCCTCCGGCCTGATTTCAGGAGTGTGAGCAATGTCCTATGAAGTGATCAATACCGTACAGGTGCAGGCCGCCGCCGGCCGCTCGGATGAACTGGGTAAGCAACTGCAGAAGATTGTCGAAACCCTGCGTGAACTACCGGGCTGCGATTCCTATATGGTCGACCGCTGCCCCGAGGACACCAACCGCTGGACGGTCAGCGCACGCTGGCAATCGGAAGCGGCCATGCAATCGCATTTCAACTGCCCTGAAGTACAAGGTTTCATCAGCCTGATCGATAACCAGTTGGCCAATGCCGTCGACTTCAACAGCTTTCCTATCGTCTGATTACTCGGTCGAAACCCATGGATCGCAGCCTGGCAGCAGGCTGCGATCTTTTTTTGCGCCCGTGTGATTGGCCCCCTCACCTTCGCGAATATTGGCTGTTTGATCGCCTCGGCCTGCGGACTATCGTGGTTTGCAACAACCAACCCACTGCAGGTGATGCCCCATGAACGTTTCGCGCTTTTGTGCTGCCCCTCTCGCCGCCTTGGTCCTGGCCGTTTCCGCCTCGGCATTCGCCCATGACCCATCGGAAAAGGTCACTGTGCTACAAGACGAAATGCTGAAAAACGTCCCCGGGCAAAAGGCGATGATGATTGAAGTCGACTACAAGCCCGGACAGTCCTCCATTGCTCACAAACACGACGGCACGGCCATGGCCTATGTGCTCTCGGGTGCCGTGACCTCACAGGTGAAGGGTGGCGAAGCGAAAACCTACAAGGCCGGTGAATTCTGGTACGAACCTGCCGGGTCGGAGCATCTGGTGTCGAAAAATGCCAGCAGCACCCAGCCAGCGAAGTTATTGGTATTCATGGTATTGGCCCCGGACCAGAAAGTGCTGACCCCATTGGAACACTGATGGCTGTTCGTTCAGCCATAAATAAAAAGGCCCGAAATGCACATTCGGGCCTTTTTATTTCCTCGCGCAATTAACCGCCACTACTTAGTTCAAACAAAACTATTGATCGCTTGATAAGTGCAGGCATGGACAGTTTAAAGGCAGGTTTCAAGGTTTAGTCTGGGAGTCACTGCCGACCAACTTCGGCAACTCAAACTTCCAACTGAAATCGTTTCACTGGAGATACACCATGAAACTTGCGCTTGTCAGTACTTTGACCCTGGCCGCTGTTCTGGCCGGCTGCTCGGTACCCACGGCCCCAACGGCCGTGTCGTCGCTGGACACGCTCTTCAGCCAGCCGGTAGGCCGCAGCAGTGCCATGACCATCGGTAACGCCAGCCATGCGTCGCTGGGCGTGATATACAGCCAGACCACCCAGACTAACCGGGCCTACTTGCAGGACTACCAGGCCAATGCCGGCACCGGCTTCGGCCAGAGCCTGCTGGTGCAGCCGATCCACGATGCCTATGTGGCAACCTCGAACCCGAACTTCGCCGTGGACGGGGTCAAAGCCTCCCTGCAACGACAATTCGGCTCGGTTACGGTGTACCCGGACATGCAAAGTCTGAAAGCGGCCAGACCGGACATTGTTGCCATTATCGACAGTCACAGCCAGTTGATCACCTCGCGCAGTTCGGATGTTCAGGCCGATGTCAGCGCGGATTTTTATGACAAGAATTTTAATTACATCGGTACAGCAAAGGGACATGACGCCAAGTCATTAAGTCCGGTGTGGGCAGACTTCAAGCGCAGCGAGGAGATAGTGGCGGATATTAACGAACAGCAGAATGTTCAAGCCAGGGCATTGCAAAAATTTGACCAGTCGCTCAGTAGTTTATTGACCGGTCCGACAATTAAAGTCTCGACACTGGAGAATAAAAACAGACTTACCCTGCATGAGTGAGCAATCCGTTAGAGTCGAAACACGTTAGACCGCCCCCGTCTACTGTCAATGTTGACAGTAGACGGGCCGTACTCTGTGGCCACTTAATAGTGTTCAGGGTTAAGGGTTCAGTTGTCGCTCAATACCCTCCGACCACCATGCAGGTGTGACCATGAACAAAACACTTGAAAACTCAAATTCGTCCGCACATCTGGATCCTTCCTTTGGTGACGGCGGCAGAGTCATCGTTCCAATTTCGGAGTCCCCTGGCGAAATTCCGGTCATCAAAGGAATAGCAATTGACTCATCCGGGGCAATTTTTTTCGCAAGCGCTTCCGCTGATAAATTCGTTTTAGGTCGACTGCTGAAGGACGGTACCCTGGATGCGGGCTTCGGTAATAATGGGTTCGTTCGTGACATATTTGCCGAGGGTACGTCCTTAAGTACGAGCGTTTCTCTCCTGGAGAACGGATCAATTCTGCTCATGGGCACCCATGTTCATCCGCGCACTCGCAGGATGCCCGGCCTGGCGCTGTTCAGCGCATCGGGCCAATACATCACAGGGTTCGGACAGAACGGTAAAACTGTTGTCCCCCTTCCCCTAACAGTTCCCGAAAACAGCGCTGATCTTTATGAAGCAGAATTTGCGGCCACTAGCAGTTCATCGACAGGGCCAATCATGCTGCCCAATGGAAAGTTGCTGCTGGTGTATGAAAACGTGCTCATTCGTCTACTGAGAAATGGCATGCCTGACCCTGATTTCGACAACGGCAATCACTACCGCCGTATCCAACACCCCAAGTACCCGTCCTCACTGACCAGAATCGTAAAAGACTCTGCCGGGACTGTTGTAGTCAGTGGAACTGCTCAAGTGAATGGTAAATCGACCGGAGTTTTAGTGCGTTGCTTCACTGACGGACACATTGACCGGCGCTTCGGAGAAGATGGGTTCGTTGTGCTGTCCGACCTGGACTTCAACAGTAACATTACAGCCCTCGTACCGCTGAAGCCGCATAAAGTGCTTGCAGTGGGACAAAAAACGTTGGAAAACCGCAAAGGCTATATGGTGTGTCTCGACGAGCAAGGAAAATTCGATACAAGCTTCAACGGCGGAAAACCGGTGTTAGTTCCGTCCATGGAGGATGTTGAGTTCAGTTGGCACACAGCGACGGTGGATCATATAGGTCGAATTGTCGCGACAGGCGGTAGTTTTGGCGGCCTGCCATTTATACCCGTCGGGCGATTCCTGCCAAACGGTCAACCTGACCTGACTTTCAGCAGGAATGAAGGCTGGATCCGTATTGAGGGGCAATTATCAGAAACCGTCACCCTTGATGATCAGGGTCGAATCGTCTTTGGCGGATATACGAGCAGCTCGCCCATTCCGCTTACTACAGTGTTTGGTTTAATGAGCTGAACTCCACGCAGAAAAAAACCCGCATTTCTCAATGCGGGTTTTTTTCATTCAACGCCTGATCAGGCCGCCGGCTCCAGCTCGGCGCTGACGGTAGCCGCGACAGGCGCCACCGCTTGCCCGCTCAATGCCAGGTCCAGCAACTCACGGTTGGCCACCGCATACATGGCGTAGTCAGTACCGCTCGCGGCACGGATTTCCACCAGCATGGCACGCCAGCGTTCGATCATGCCTTCGTGCTGCGCCATCCACAGGGAAAGCCGTGCTTCCACGTCCTGTTTGCCGTCGCCCTGTTGCAGGACCGAGATGGTGATCGCACGTTGCTGCCAGTCGACGTCATCGCGGAACGCTTCACGGGCCAGGGCCTGCCAGTTGTTTTCAACCGGCAGCGCGCTGATCTGTTGCATGTACCAGCTGATGTCCAGCGCACTGCCCACGGCGAAGTAGGCCTTGGCCACGTCCGCAGGGTTCTGGCCGGTCACGTCGGAAGCCTCGATGATCGGCAGCAGCGTGTACAGGTGCGTAGTGCCTGCAACCATGCGTGCCAGCAACTCGGGTACGCCAGCCGCGACGTAGGCCTGGTAGCGGGTCTGCCAGGTTTCGCGGATCTCGCCACTGAGCAGTTCGTCCAGCTTCAGACCCAGTGCCGCCAGGTGCGGACCGAAATGCGCGACGTCACGGGCAGCGTTCTGCTCGTTGCGACGGGCACGCAGGAACCAGCGAGTGGCACGGCGACCGAGGCGCATCAGCTCGTCCATCAGCTCCAGTTGCACATCAGCGGAAACCTTGTAGTCCAGGGCTTCAATCTGACGGAACCAGTGCGGAAGGTGGAAGATGTCACGCACGATCACGTAGGCACCGGCCACGTTCGCCGGGGTCATGCCGGTCGACTCTTTGAGTCGCTGCACGAAGGTGATGCCCATGTGGTTGACCAGATCGTTGGCGATCTGGGTGCTGACGATTTCGCGCTTCAGACGGTGACGACGCATGGCATCGGCAAACTTGTTGACCAGGCTCGGTGGAAACGCAGTTTCCATGTCACGGGTCAGGTAGTCGTCGTCCGGCACCAGGGAGTCCAGCAACTGCTGCTTGAGGTCGATCTTGCTGTACGAGATCAGTACCGACAGCTCTGGACGCGTCAGGCCCTTGCCCGTCGCGGCGCGTTCGGTGAGCTGCTCCTCGGTCGGCAGGTACTCGATAGCGCGGTCCAGCTTGCCACGGCCTTCCAGGTCGCTCATCAGGCGTTTGTACTCGGCGGCACGCTCGTAGGCACGGCGTGCAGCCAGGGACAGGGCCTGAGTCTGCTTGTAGTTGTTGCCCAGCACCAGACCACCGACTTCGTCGGTCATGCTTGCCAGCAACTGGTCGCGTTGCTTGCCTGTCATGTCGCCGGCCTGAACCACTTCGTTCAGCAGGATCTTGATGTTCACTTCGTGGTCGGAGCAGTCCACGCCACCGGCGTTGTCGATGAAGTCGGTGTTGGAACCGCCGCCATTGAGGCCGAACTCGACGCGCCCCAGTTGAGTCATGCCGAGGTTACCGCCCTCGCCCACTACCTTGCAGCGCAGTTCGTTGCCGTTCACGCGCAGTGCATCGTTGGCCTTGTCGCCGACATCGGCGTGGCTTTCGCTGCTGGCCTTGACGTAGGTACCAATACCACCGTTCCACAGCAGATCCACCGGCGCCTTGAGCAAGGCGTTGAGCAGTTCGGTCGGGGTCAGTTTGTCGGCCTTGATATCGAAGCGTTCCTGCATCTGCGGGGAGATGGCAATGCTCTTCGCGCTGCGCGAGAAGATACCGCCGCCTTCGGACATGATACTGGTGTCGTAATCCGACCAGGCCGAACGTGGCAGGTCGAACATGCGCTGACGCTCGGCGAAGCTGGTGGCCGGGTTCGGGTTCGGGTCGATGAAGATGTGCAGGTGGTTGAACGCCGCGACCAGTTGCAGCTTGTCGGACATCAGCAAGCCGTTACCGAACACGTCACCGGCCATGTCGCCGACGCCCACTACCGTGATGCTGTCTTCCTGGACATTGATGCCGCGCTCACGGAAGTGACGTTGTACGCCGACCCACGCGCCCTTGGCGGTAATGCCCATTTTCTTGTGGTCGTAACCGGCCGAACCGCCGGAGGCAAACGCGTCGCCCAGCCAGAAGCCGTAGTCGATGGCGATGCCGTTGGCGATGTCGGAGAAGGTTGCAGTGCCCTTGTCTGCGGCTACTACCAGGTACGGGTCATCGTCGTCATGACGCACGACGTTGGCCGGCGGCACCAGGGCGCCATCTTTCAGGTTGTCGGTGATGTCCAGCAGGCCCGAAATGAAGATGCGGTAGCAGGCGATACCCTCGGCCGCGATCTCGTCACGGCTGCCGCCCAGTGGCAGGCGACGCGGCAGGAAGCCGCCCTTCGCGCCCACCGGCACAATCACCGAGTTCTTCACTTGCTGGGCTTTTACCAGGCCGAGGACTTCGGTACGGAAGTCTTCTTCACGGTCGGACCAGCGCAGACCACCACGAGCGACGTTGCCGAAGCGCAGGTGCACGCCTTCGACGCGCGGCGAGTAGACGAAGATTTCGAACTTCGGTACTGGCTTCGGCAGCTCGGGAATCAAGTGCGGGTTGAACTTGAAGCTGAAGTACGACTTGTTATGGCCGTTGGCGTCAGTCTGGTAGAAGTTGGTGCGCAGGGTCGCCTTGATCAGGTCGAGGTAGCGACGCAGGATGCGGTCTTCGTTGAGCACCTGGACGTCGTCCAGGGCGGTCACGATGGCCTGTTCCAGACGCTGCTGCTTGTCTTCGAGGTCGTCGGCGGTCAGTTTGCGCGCCAGGTAGAAGCGGGTCTTGAACAACCGGGTCAGCTCGCGAGCGATGTCGGTGTGGTTGTTCAGGGTGCTGGCGATGTAGCCCAGGTCGAAGCCCAGACGGATCTGCTTCATGTAGCGGGCGTAGGCACGCAGCAGTGCGACGTCACGCCATGGCAGGCCGGCGGTCAGCACCAGGCGGTTGAACGCATCGTTCTCGGCATCGCCACGGACGATGTGGACGAAGGCGTCCTGCAGGGTGTCGTTGAGTTGCTGGATATCCAGGTCCAGGCCTTCGGCGGCGGTGAAGGCGAAGTCGTGAATCCAGAACTCGCGGCCGTTGGTGTGGCGCAGACGGTACGGGAACTCACCGAGCACGCGCAGACCGAGGTTTTCCAGGATCGGCAAGACGTCGGACAGTGCCAGCGGGGTATCGGCGTGATACAGCTTGCAGTGCAGTTCGCGCTGGCCGGACACCTGGCCCAGCGGCTGGTAGAAGCTCATCACCAGCGGATTTTTTTCGCTCAGGCTCAGCAGGTGCTGCATGTCGACCACAGCCGAGTGAGCAGCAAAACGCTCGCGGTAACCGGCCGGGAAGCCTTTCGGGAAGTCGGCCAGCACGTTGGTGCCGTGGGCTTCGCCGAAGCTTTCGACGGTCAGTGCCGCGTAATCGTCCTGCCAGCTGCGGCAGGCCTGGACCACTTCCTTTTCCAGCAGCAGCGGGTCGATGTCGAGACGATTTTTTGGATCGACACGCAGGATCAACTGCACGCGGGCCAGTACCGACTCAGAGAAGAAGGTCCAGAACTCGCAATCGCTGGCTTTCAGGCGATCCATCAGCACTTGCTGGATCTTCTGCCGCACTTCGGTGGAGTAGATGTCACGCGGCACATAGGCCAGGCAGTAGCAGAAACGGCCGTAAGGGTCTTTGCGCAGGAACACGCGGATCTTGTTGCGTTCCTGGATCTGCACGATCGACATCACCGTGCTGAACAGCTCGTCCACCGGGGTCTGGAACAGGTCGTCGCGTGGCAGTACTTCAAGTACCTGCGCCAGTTCCTTGCCCAGGTGAGCCTTGGCCTGGAAGCCGGAGCGACGCTCGATTTCCTCGACCTTGCGGCGGATGTAAGGGATGACGCGCACGCTTTCGCCATACACCGACGAGGTGTACAGGCCCATGAAACGGCATTCCTTGATGACCTTGCCGTCGGCGTCGATTTCACGGATCGACACGTAGTCAGGGTAAGCCGGACGGTGCACACGGCTCGGGTGCGCAGCCTTGGCGAACGACAGCAGGGTCGGTTCGCGCAGATAGTTCACGGCGTAGTCTTCGATGCGCAGGTCATCGTAGGTCAGGCCGGCACGCAGCAGTTTGGTCAGGCCAAGGAAGGAATCCTTGTCGTAGACGATGTGGCCGCCATCGGCCTCATCGCTGACCACGAACTCTTCGTAACCGAGGAAGGTGAAGTGGTTACCCACCAGCCATTCCAGGAAGCTCTTGATTTCGCTCTTTTCGTCGGCATCGACGGCGAACTGGCTATTGTCCAGTTTGGTCAGGATGTCCTGGACCTTGGCCTTCATCGGCTCGAAATCGCCGACGGCCACACGGACTTCACCCAGTACCTGCTCCAGTTCCTTGCTCAGCACGTTGAGCTCGGCGGTGTTGGCGCAGCGGTCGATTTCCAGGTACATCAACGACTCTTGCAGGATGTCGTCGCCCTGGGTGCCCTTCGGCAGGATTTCCAGCAGCTCGCCCTTGCTGCCGCGACGCACGCTCAGCACAGTGGTTTGCAGGGTGTGGATGCTGTAGCCGCGACGGTTCAGCTCGGTACGCACCGAGTCCACCAGGAACGGCAGGTCGTGGTGCAGCACTTCGACCGCGGTGTGGGTCGACTGCCAGCCGTGGCGTTCGTAATCGGGGTTGTAGACGCGCACTTGCGGTTGCGCGTGATCGAAGCGCTCAAGCAGGCGCCACGCAGAAAGGGTACAGCCAGCGAGGTCGGACAGGCGACGCTGGGTCAGCTCGTCCAGGGAAATGATGCCGAAGAATTGTTCAGCGAACAGCGCCACTTGTGGCAGTGCCTGTTCACTGATGTGCTGCGCCAGTGCCGCTTGCAGTTGGTGCTGGAAGTCGGCTTTGCTGGCTGCGGTGAAGAACGCCATCTGTGGTACTCCGCTTGGGCTTGTTATTGATGGAAGCGTCGCGTGCTACAGCCCTTTTCAGGGCCTCCGTCACCCGGGTCCTGATTCTCGGGCAGAGGAAACAGGGTGACAGGTGGGTGAAGCTGGACGAGACACTCGGGTCACATTCACCTTCCGTGAATGGGCATCTGCAAAAACGACTGGCCAAGGGGTAGATCCAATGCCTTTGCAGGTAACCATTGGTTGCGCAGCTTAACGAGTGCGGCAAGGCCCGTGCTTGCGGTGCTGCGACATATTCGGTCATCGGCACGCAGCACAAGGCACGCGCACCTCGAACAACACTAGCATTTGCACAGGAAAATGACGGTTTGATGCCAGTTCCTGCTGGACGTCCGTACCAGAAATGACCGGCAACAAACTGTCCGTTCATAATGTGACACCAGACACTTTCATCAGCAGAATTCCCTCAGGGATGGCAGAATTGCCGCCATTGCGCCTACCACGCTCGCTGAGCAGGAAATCCCCATGAAGATGAAAACCGCCCTACTGATCGTCAACCCTTGCGATGACGAAGAAGACAACATGGCCATGCTCTGCTGTCACAGCGACCAGGGCGAGATGTTCCTGATGAGCCGTTACCCGGACGAAGACGAGCTGGAAATCACCCTGGACGGCGAGCCGTCGACACTGGACGGTGTAAAGGTGACGCTGAGCCCTGCCCTGCTGAAGATCGAAATTGCCGCGGCGGATGCCGATGCGCTCAATGGGGATGATGTGCTGGAAATCACCTTCAATCCCGACATGACTGATATGGCTGAACTGGAGGAAGCCTTGAAGAACATTCTCGAAGGGACCGGGACTTACATTCGACAATTGTGATGGTGCTTGAGCAGGCGTCTGCGCAGGCAAGCTGTGCGCGCCTGAACCCAGTGATTGTTGATTTCCACATCTACATAAGAGCGGTGAACTTGCCTCGTTGAGGCACATATATAAGGCGGGACGACATCTTCGAAGTCGTCCCCCTGTCGCTTTTTCTCGAAAGACAACACAATTGAAAATTGTCGTCATCATAATCCAGCTCATCTTTGTGCATTGCCACCTCTCGGCACCGCCTACTTCACCGACAATCCATGCTTTCTAGTAAAAACCGTTAAACACCGCAAACCATTGAAATAATTACACACAAATATAATTTTAAACACATACAAAAAATCCTCGAGAATTCTCCCACATCCATGCGGGATCATGCCGACGCCTTTACAGGATATTTCGCGGCGCAACGCAATTGAACACCTAGAAACTTATTGATATTACTAAGTCACTTGCGAAACAAAGCATCGCAAGTGCGGCGCTTACTTGCAAACGCCGCCACACTTAGAAAGGAGTTAATATCATGGGTAAAAAGCGTACTGAAATAACCCCTTGGGATAGCCTGCCGCAGGGTATGGGTCCGTCAAGCGGATTGCTGGCAACTGAAGTAAATTTCTTTGCCTCACTGATCAACTGACACATTCATAAGCCACCGGTAAAAATGCCGAAAGGGCCCTTTCGGCATCTGAAATCTTCACGAGGCCAACCATGTCCGAGCGCGAATTCAGCCCTTCCGAAGCATTATTGAAAATTCAAAAAATCGTCCACTCTTTGAATCTGAGCGCTGTTACACATCATGCTGATACCGGAAAGCTTGTTGCAACCGCACAACTTTTTGACGCCAATAACAACCTAATAGAGTCTGGTGCAGGCAAAGGTCCTGATTCGCTTATCGGCGCACTAGCCGAAAGCATCGAACACTTTTCCACCTTTCAACTCAACGAAAACGACTTAAGCACCCAGCACTGTGATTTCATCACCACTCAGAAAGCCGCTGAGCATGATGGATTTCTGAGGAGCTTACCGTATGAAAACAAGCCGACAATCGAATGCTTGAAACTGACAACATTCGATGGAATGGAAGAGCTTTTTATACCGGCCATACTTCTTTGCCCGAGAATGGCAAACGAATCTTTGAATAAGGCAACTGAAGGAACACGATTTTTATCTCGCTACTCCTCCAATTCAGGGATTGCCTTTGGTTGCACCAAAGCGGAAGCGTTGTTGCATGGAACCCACGAAATCATCGAGAGACACCTACTTTCCCGATTTTTTATGGCTGTTTGTGAGATCGGCCCCGCCATTCAACTGTACACACCATCTAAGATGCTACTTGCGAAAGCACTACAGGATAACCCTTACGCACTGACACAAGCGGAAAAGCTGCAGATCATAATCATCAAAGATATAATGAATGTTTATTTTTCAGTCGCACTACCAAAAGCCGGCGCAGGAAATTTCCACATATCACCTATCGGATCAGGCTGCTCACTGGACATCTACATTGCCATTCAAAGGGCGGTAACGGAGCAATTCCAAGTCGACGCCTTATACGACGACGCCCAGCATGCGCTTGATCGAAGAACGCTGGACCTCCTTGCAAGCTCAGAAAAGCTAAAACACCTGATAGACTTCTCCCCTATAATAAATAAGCACTTTCCTGTAATTGACACTCCACTGAAAAAACTCTCGGAAAGCGTTACACAACAACTGGACCTTATAGAAAATCACGCGAGAGCATCTGGAAAAAGAATCTTCCACAGATGTGTAGCTCAATACCCTGGCAATGGCATTGTTTGCCAGTCATACATTCCGGGGCTCGAACGTTTCAACCTCATCAGAAACGGATGCCTGGTTGTTCCCCAACGGGTTTTGCGCCAAATATAAAATCAGTCTGGCTCCATAGAGCCCATAAGGCATCCAATGCAGACGCTCATCAAAACAGCTTGCAAAAAACATGCAGCGCTATTGGCTGTAACAATTACCACAATAATAGCGTTGAAAATCATTTCTCTGGGACCTCCCCTACTGCTGGGGAAAGTGGTTGACACACTCAACGATGGCAATCAAGCAGCGCTCTATACACTTCTGTTGCTGATAGCAGGCTTCGTACTGGCCGGATGCATTCAGGCAGTCATTATGCCATTACAAATATTTCTACTATCAAAGCTTGTACAACATATAGTCATGAATGCATCCATCGGCTGGGTCGTCCAACTGATGCGTAAAGAATTTCTGCAGTTCAGTTCATGGCGCATCGGGCACTTTATAAAATCCGTGGAGCGCGGATTTACCGCTCACGAGCATTTGCTGACGTTTTTTATCACAATTGGTTTACCTCTTTGTCTGGAATTCATAATTATCGGCGGTGTTTTTGCCTATATGGGTGGTGCTGGTATTTTTTTTGCCATGACTGCACTCGGCATGGTGTATTTATTTGTTACCCATTGGATCATCAGATGGCGCAGGAAACATATTAATGCTGTCAACGAACAGGAGGATGAACTCAGCGCAGTCTTGTTCAGCACCATGAGTACCGGCAAGGCAATAAAACTGGAAGGTGCCGAACGCACAGCCGCACAACCGTTGAACACAGCCTTTCAGCAATATGCACAAGCGGCGATTACGGTGGCGGGTTCGGGCGGTATTTTGAACGCGGCGAAAATTTTGTTTGTAAGCCTCTCCACAGGAGGATTACTCCTTTGGGGGGCGCTCGATCAATTGACGAACGAGTCAAGCATCAGCGTGGGTCAATTGGTCGCGATCTTCTCCATTGCCGGGAGTTTCCTACTCAATATCACAGCATTGACAGAGGGCTACCGGATTCTTGATCAGTTTCTCGCTGACCAGCGGCGGCTTCAGCAGCTCTTGTCATTGCCAAATTTTGACGACAATCGACAAGCTGAAATCGTGCCTCAAAGCGAGTCGAGCCTGGTTCTCGAACCCTGTGCTGTAACAGACAACGGGATAAACCGCCTGTCCATAGCAAGCACCATCACGCTCACACAAGGACAGTCCGTTGCTATTACTGGTCCCAGTGGTGCGGGCAAATCCACTTTGATGGAAGTACTGGCCGGGATCTACGCGCCGACGAGAAAGCAGCTGAGCATCGACGGCACGCCGGTTATCGAGTTGAGCGGCCAAAGTCATTTGGACACACTAAGATATTGCCCCCAATCACCGCAGTTTCTCGCGGGGTTCTTTGACCACTCAGTTCTGTTTGGTGCTCCCCCATCGCCACATCTGACTCAGGCCATACGGCGTCTAAATCTTGAGGAGATTGCCCGCCATCGCAGCATCAATGAAAACGCCTCCAATATCTCGGGTGGAGAGGCAAAACGACTGTCTCTGTTACGTCTGATCAACCGGCCGGGTCGATTTAATCTGTTTGACGAGCCCACTTCATCCATCGAGCCGAAGTTGGCCTCCCCGGTTTGGGACCTGCTGTTCGATTGTTACGCAGGCCGCGGGCTGATTTGCGTGACGCACGACGTGGGTAACCTTTACCGCTTCGATCGAGTCATCGTCATGCAAAACGGCGTGATTATCGATGACGGTCCTTGGTGCGATTTGGTCAACCGAGCAGCAATCAAGCTCTTGCTGAGCGATCTGCAAACGAGGGAGTAGGAACTGGACGATGGGGACATAACAGTCAACTCATCTCATTCAGTAGAAAATTCCTACAAGCACCGCCAATCATTTCCCGCACTTTGCGCAAAATGCCGTTAGTCGGCACACCCCCCAATGCATTAAAGTAACGCCCCCGGCCCCGGCGTTTTTGCAACGCTCTGGGGCAACCTTTTGCAGGAACAGTCATCGATGGAACATCGTGAAGCGCTGCTGGCGCTGCGAACCTTTCTTTCAACGCAGATTCTCGGCCAGGAAAAGCTCATCGAGCGTTTGCTCATCGCCCTGCTCGCCGACGGTCACATGCTGGTCGAGGGCGCCCCTGGCCTGGCCAAGACCAAGGCCATCAAGGAACTGGCCGAAGGTATCGAAGCGCAGTTCCATCGTATTCAGTTCACCCCCGACCTGTTGCCTGCCGATATCACCGGCACGGAAATCTATCGCCCGGAAACCGGCAGCTTCGTGTTCCAGCAAGGGCCGATCTTTCACAACCTGGTACTGGCGGACGAAATCAACCGCGCCCCGGCCAAGGTCCAGTCAGCCTTGCTCGAAGCCATGGCCGAGCGCCAGGTCAGTGTCGGTCGCAGTACCTATGACCTGTCGCCGCTATTCCTGGTAATGGCCACGCAGAACCCGATCGAACAGGAAGGCACCTACCCGCTGCCGGAAGCCCAACTCGACCGTTTCCTGATGCACGTCAAAATCGGTTTTCCGGACGCTGCCGTCGAGCGGCGCATCCTGCAACAGGCCCGCGGCGAAGCGCTGAACGGCGAAACCAAGCCGGAGCGCCGTGTCAGCCAGCAGGCGATCTTCGCCGCGCGCAAGGAGATCCTCGGTCTGTACATGGCCGACGCCGTGGAGGAATACCTGGTGCAACTGGTCATGGCCACCCGTAACCCGGCCAAATTCGACCCGGAAATGGCCGAGTGGATCGCCTACGGCGCCAGTCCACGCGGTTCGATTGCCCTGGACCGCTGTGCCCGAGCCCATGCCTGGCTGGCCGGTCGCGATTTTGTCAGCCCGGAAGACATTCAAGCCGTGCTGTTCGACGTCCTGCGTCACCGCATCATTCTTTCTTTTGAAGCAGAAGCTGCCGGCATCGACCAGGATCGGGTCGTCCAGCGCATACTCGACGTCGTAGCCGTCGCTTGACCCCGATGAACACCAGCCTGCCGCCCGAGCCGGGCATTCGTGTCAGCCTCGCCGACCTGATCGAAATGCGTCATCGCGTGCGCGAAGTGCAGTTGTTTTCTACACCCAGCCAGCGCAGCCCGCTGATCGGCCTGCACCACTCCAAACTGCGTGGCCGGGGCGTCGACTTCGATCAGGTGCGGGTCTACCAGGCCGGTGACGATGTGCGCACCATCGACTGGCGTGTCACCGCACGCACCCAGGAACCGCACACCAAGCTGTTCCATGAGGAACGCGAGCGGCCGATTTTCATCATGGTCGAGCAAAGCTGCCGGCTGTTCTTCGGCTCCGGGCTGATGTTCAAATCCGTGCTCGCCGCCCAGGCGGCCGCCCTGATCGGCTGGGCGGCGCTGGGCCACAATGACCGCGTGGGCGGGTTGGTGTACGGCGACAACGAGCACTACGAAATCAAGCCCCGGCGCAGTAAACAAAGCCTGTTGCAACTGCTCAACCGACTGGTGCGGGTCAATCAGTCACTCAATACCGACAGCGAACCGGACCGCGATGCCTTCGGCATTGCCCTGCGCCGCGCCCGCGAGGTGTCGCGCCCCGGCAGCCTGGTGATCGTGATCTGTGACGAGCGCGCACTCACCGACAGCGCCGAGCAACAGTTGAGCCTGTTGTCACGGCATTGCGATCTGCTGCTGTTGCCGCTGTCCGACCCGCTCGATCACGCCCTGCCCGCTGCGGGCTTGCTGCGTTTCGCCGAGCGTGGCGCGCAACTGGAGCTCGACACGCTGAATTTCGACCTGCGCCAGACGTACCGCGCCCAGGCCGAAGAACGTATCGCCCGTTGGGAAATCCTCGCGCAAAAGCTGCGGGTGCTGCTGATGCCGCTGAGTACCCAGAGCGAAATGGTCGAACAGCTGCGCGAATACCTGAACCCTCAAAAACCGGGGGCCAGCCGATGAGCAGCCTCGATCAACTGCAACCGCTGATCACCCCGCCTCCGATTGCCTTCTGGCCACCGGCGCCAGGCTGGTGGCTGCTGCTGTTATTGCTGCCGCTGCTCGGTTTCGGCTTGTGGAAACTGCGGCGCTTTCTACCGAGCAAGCGCCCGGTGGTGCGTGCCGAGCAACCACTGGATCCGGTACGCCTGGCGGCACTGGCGGAACTGGCACAAATGAGCAAACCCTATGACGGCGCGCCGGCCGGCGCCTGGCTGCAGCAACTCAACGGTTTGCTCAAGCGTCTGTGCCGCAACCATTACCCCTACAGCCAGAGCCATACCCTCAATGGCCGCAAATGGCTGGCATTCCTCGACAATCGTTGCCCGGCAGCCGGCCTGACGCGCTGGATGGTGTTGGTTGAAGGCGCCTACAAGCCCGAATGCAAGCTCGACGACAAGGCCATCGCCGGCCTGACCCAGGCCGTCGACACCTGGATTCGCAAGCATGTTTGAGTTCAACTGGCCGTGGATGTTTGCCCTGCTGCCATTGCCGTGGTTGATGCGCCTGATCCTGCCCGTTGCCGACAGCGGTGAGCCGGCACTCAAGGTCAGCTTCCTCAACGACCTCGAAGGCCTTGCCGGACGTCGCGCCCGGGCCAATCTGCCGGCCTGGCGCCAGCAAGCGCCCTTCGTTGTGCTGTGGCTGTTGCTGCTGACGGCAGCTGCGCGTCCACAGTGGCTAGGCGAACCGCTGCCTATCGCCGCCAGTGGTCGCGACCTGCTGGTGGCGGTGGACGTGTCAGGCTCCATGGACTTTCCCGACATGCAATGGCACGACGAAGACGTCAGTCGCCTGTCGCTGGTCCAGCACTTGCTCGGTGACTTTCTCGAAAGCCGTGACGGTGACCGGGTCGGCCTGATCCTGTTCGGCAGCCAGGCCTATCTGCAGTCACCCTTGACGTTTGACCGGCACACGGTGCGGGTCTGGCTCGATGAAGCCCGTATCGGCATTGCCGGCAAAAACACCGCCATCGGTGATGCCATCGGCCTGGCGATCAAACGTCTGCGCATGCGCCCGGCCACCAGCCGCGTACTGATCCTGGTGACTGACGGCGCCAACAATGGCGGAGAAATCGATCCGCTGACCGCCGCCCGACTGGCGGCCAGGGAGGGGGTCAAAATCTATCCGATCGGCATTGGCGCCGACCCGGAGCAAAGCGGCAGCGTCGGCTTTCTTGGCGTCAACCCAAGCCTGGACCTCGACGAACCTGCGCTCAAGGCCATTGCCGAAGTCACCGGTGGCCAGTATTTCCGCGCCCACGATGGCAAGGAGCTGCAAGCGATCAAGGACACCCTCGATGAACTGGAACCGGTGGCCCAGCAACCGACTCAGGCCCGTCCGGCGCAGGCCCTCTATCACTGGCCGCTGGCCCTGGCGTTATGGTTGAGCCTGTTGCTGGTGGCGCGTGTGCTCTGGCCGGATAACCCCCTGCAACGCCTGTTCAACAAGGACCTGTTTTTGCAATCACAACTGTTGCCCGACTGGCGTCAACGCCTCAAGCGCCTGCGCCTGCGGAGGCGTCGATGAGCGCGTTGTGGCCATACTGGTTCCGTCCCTGGTTCCTGCTGCTGTTGCCGGTACTCGGCTGGCTGCTCTGGCAACTCTGGCACCGCAAGAAGCGCGCGGGTCGCTGGCAGATGATTTTGCCGCCGGCCTTTCACGCCGCGCTGCTCAGCGGTGGCAACGGCCGCGACAGCAAACTGCCGTGGATTGCCCTGGGCCTGGCCTGGCTGTTGACCTTGCTGGCCCTGCTCGG
Source organism: Pseudomonas vancouverensis (assembly GCF_004348895.1). Classification (GTDB taxonomy): domain Bacteria; phylum Pseudomonadota; class Gammaproteobacteria; order Pseudomonadales; family Pseudomonadaceae; genus Aquipseudomonas; species Aquipseudomonas vancouverensis. The sequence goes on along the minus strand of NZ_RRZK01000035.1, from coordinate 187,100 downwards.
ACCGAGCTGGGAGCGCGTGGAGCAAACCAGTCAGAAACCGGCGGATCCGTTGGTGGTATTGCTGGAACTGACCCCGGAAATGCTTGCCACCGATGTTCCGCCCAATCGTCTGGAGCAGGCGCGGCGCAAGGTCTTCGACCTGTTGCAGAACCGCAGCGACGCACAGACTGCGATCGTCGTGTTCGCCGGCAGCGCGCACACCCTGGTGCCGCTGTCGGACGACCTGTCCACCAGCCGTAACCTGCTGGATGCCCTCAAGCCATCGCTGATGCCCGAGGCCGGTCATCGTGCCGACCTGGCCGTGGTCAAGGCCCTCGCGCTGCTTGACCAGGCGGCCCTGGGTGAGGGGCGGATACTGCTGGTCGGTTCGTCCCTGACCGAACAGGAGCGCCAGGGTATCCGCCACGCACTGAGAGGCAAATCAACCGAGTTTCTGATGCTCGGCATCGGCACGCCCGAAGGTTCGCCGATCACTCAGGAGGACGGCAGCTTCCTCAAGGACGAACAGGGCGCGATCCTCGTGCCGCGTCTGGACGATCCCGGCCTGAAAGACTTCAGTCATGACCTCAACGGTCGCTACCGCCACGCCCGTCTGGACGACAGCGACCTGCGCGCCCTCGGTCTTCTCGACGGCCCGCGTCATTTGCGCAACGATGGCCAGACCCTGCGCCTCGATACCTGGGCCGACCAGGGTTACTGGTTCCTCCTGCCCTTGTTGCTGCTGGCTGCCTGTGCCGGGCGCCGCGGCTGGCTGCTGTGCCTGCCGTTCCTGCTGGCCTTGCCGCAACCGAGCTATGCCTTCGAATTCGAAGACTTCTGGCTGCGCCCCGATCAACAGGGCCTGCACTTGCTCAAGCAAAAGCGCCCGGCTGAAGCCGCGCTGCATTTCGCAGACCATCAGTGGCAAGGCGTGGCGCTCTATGAAGCAGGCGACTATGCCGGCGCCGCCGAGCGGTTTGCCGAGGGTGACGATGCCATCGCCCACTACAATCGAGGTAATGCCCTGGCCAGAAGTGGAGAGCTGGAAGCCGCAGTGGATGCCTATGAACAGGCACTGGAACGGCAACCGGACCTGCGCCCGGCATTGACCAACAAATCGCTGGTCGAAAGCCTGATCAAGCAAAAGAATACGCCGCCGCCGAAAGCGGAGGCCAAGCCTGAAACCGACACCCGCGACGAGCCCGCAAGCAACGCGCAAACACCGGCACCAGGCACCGCGTCGGAGCCTGCGAACATCGGCGAATCGCAAACCCAGGATTCACAGTCCAAGCCGAGCACCGAACAGCCGTCGACCGCCGCGTCAAAACCCGGGACCAATGAGGTCCCCGGCAGCGAACTGGGAGACGAGCAACACACGACGCCTCCCCTGCCCCCGGCGAGCGAGACCATTGAGGGTGAACAGCAACAGGCGCTGGAGCAATGGCTGCGACAGATCCCGGACAACCCGGGGGAATTGCTCAGGCGTAAATTCTGGTACGAACAGCAACAACATCAGGATCAGGGAAAAACTCGATGACCCGCTTCACCGCTTTATTGCTCACGCTGTTGCTCTGGACCGTTCAAGCCCAGGCCGCGGAGCTGGTTTCCAGTGTCGATCGCAGCCGCCTGAACTCGGGCGAGACGGTCGAACTGACCCTGGAATCCTCGGATGTCACGCAGTTCGGCAAACCGGACCTGACGCCGCTCGAGCCGCTGTTCGAGGTGCGTGGCACCCGCCAAGTCAACCAGTTGAACACGCTCAACGGCGACAATCAGGCGACGACCCGCTGGATCATCACCCTGCTGCCCAAACAGAACGGCAGTGTGGTGATACCACCGTTGCACCTGGGCGAACTGCAGAGCGAGCCGATCACCCTGCAAGTAGTGGAAAGCGAAACCCCGGAAAACCCGAACAAGCGCGCCCCGGTGTTCATCGATGCGAGCCTCGATCAAACCAGCGTCTATGTGCAGGCCCAGGCGATCCTGACACTGCGCATCTATCATTCGGTGTCGCTGTACGACGACAGCAGCCTGCCGCCCTTGCAGATCGCCGATGCGCGCATCGAGCAACTGGGCGAATCGCGCACCTACGAGAAAGACATCGACGGCCTGCGTCACGGCGTGATCGAAATGCGCTACGCCATCTACCCGCAGCACAGCGGCGAACTGATCATTCCGGCGCAGGTCTTCAATGCCGCGCTGGTCGATGCGCAACCGACGCAGGACACCAGTCCAGGCGCGAAATCGGGCAAGTTGATGCGCGTCAGCTCCGCCGAGCTGTTGCTGACGGTCAAGGCCAAGCCCCTCACCTACCCGGCAGATGCACCCTGGTTGCCGGCCCGCAGCCTGACCCTGAGCGAGAGTTGGAACCCCGACCCGGATCACGCTCAGTTGGGCGAGTCGCTGACCCGCAGCCTGACCGTACAGGCCGAAGGCCTGGCCAGCACGCAACTGCCGCCCCTGCCCGGCACCGACGTCGCCGGCCTGCGTCGCTATCCGGATCAACCGGTGCTTGGCAATCAGAACAGCGAGCGCGGCCTGATTGGCAGTCGTGAGGACCGTGAAGCCCTGGTACCAACCCGCGCCGGCGCCATCGAGCTACCGACCGTGGATGTGGTCTGGTGGAACACCTTCGAGGACCACCTGGAACACAGCAGCCTGCCTGCCCGCACCCTGCACGTGGCGGCCAACCCAAGCCTGGTGGTCGACACACCTGCCGGCGCGTTACCCACTGAAGCCAGCGCCGACAGTGAAGCACTGTGGCGCTGGAAACTCAGCACGCTGATTCTCGCTTGCACGACATTGCTCGGTTTTGGCCTGTGGTGGCGCGGTCGCTGGCAACCGGCGGTGCTGCGCACGGCACAGACCGGGCCGAGCCCACGCACCGTGCTTGACGACCTCAAGCGTGCCTGCCTGGCCAACGACCCGCAATCCACCCGCCAGGCCCTCGATGCCTGGGCCCGGCAACAGCCGGAAACCCTGGCCGACATGGCCGCCCGTTTCGTCCCCCTGTCCGATGCCCTCGATGGCCTCAACGGCGCGCTGTACAGCGAAACCGGCCAGCATTGGCAAGGCGAGGAACTGTGGCGGGTGATTCGCACCATCCCGATCGCCGAACGGGTCCAGGACCCGGTGGCTGACAGTGGGCTACCGCCGCTTTACCCCAAATAATCAAAAAGCAGCGGCCGTGTCTGACGCGACCGCTGCTTCTGTATGGAATTGCTCATGCGTCTGTTTCACACCTCCGACTGGCACCTCGGGCAGAACCTGCATGGCCAGGATCGCGACTTCGAGCACGGCTGTTTTCTCGACTGGCTGCTGCGCCAGCTCAAGCTGGATCAACCGGACGTGCTGCTGATCGCCGGTGACATCTTCGACACGGTGAATCCGCCGGTAAAAGCCCAGGAACGCCTTTACGACTTCATCGTCAGCGCCCACGACCAGCAGCCGCTGCTGACCATCGTGATGATCGCCGGCAACCACGACTCCGGCTCCCGCATCGAACTGCCCGCGCCCTTGATGCGCCGCTTGCACACCCACGCGCTGGGCCGTGTGCTGTGGCTCGATGACGGCCAACTGGATGCCGAACGCTTGTTGCTGCCCTTGCCGGACGCCAGCGGTGCGATTGCCGGCTGGTGCCTGGCGTTGCCGTTCCTGCGCCCGGCCGAAGTGACCGGTGCGCATCTGGGTGACAACTACTTGCGTGGCATCGGCCAAGTGCACGAATGGCTGATTGCCGCGGCAAATACCAAGCGCCAGCCAGGTCAGGCGCTGATCGCCATCAGTCACGCACACATGGCCGGCGGCTCGGTGTCGGAAGACTCCGAACGCAGCCTGATCATCGGCAACGCCGAGGCGCTGCCCGCCAGTTTGTTCGGACCGAGTATCAGTTATGTTGCCCTGGGACACCTGCACAAGCCGCAGAAGGTCAACGGCGAAGAGCGAATTCGTTATAGCGGTTCGCCGATTCCGCTGTCGTTTTCCGAGATCAGCTATCAACACCAGATTCTCGACATCAAGCTCGATGGCGAAACCCTGGTCAGCGTCGAGCCCAAACTCATCCCCCGCGCAGTCAATCTGCAACGCATCGGCCCGGCGCCGCTGGCTGACATCCTCCTGCAACTGGCAGACTTGCCGAACATCGACCTGCTGGCCGACATCCAGCGTCAGCCATGGCTGGAAGTGCGGGTGCGCCTCGACGAGCCGCAGCCCGACCTGCGCAACCAGATTGAAACCGCCCTGCAAGGCAAAGCGGTGCGCCTGGTGCGCATTGCCGCCGAATATGCCGGCAACGGCAGCCGTGAAAACGGCGACGAAGGCAACGCACTGATCGAACTGGATCAGCTTACGCCCCAGGAATTGTTCAGCCGTGCCTGGCAGGACAACTACGGCAGTGAAGTCGACGAACAAACCCTCAAGGATTTTGCCGAGCTGTTGCAGGACGTACAGATGGAGAGCGAACAACCATGAAGATCCTCGCGATCCGCCTGAAGAACCTCGCCTCCCTGGCCGGGCCATTTGAAATCGATTTCACCGCCGAGCCCCTGGCCAGCGCCGGTCTGTTCGCCATCACCGGACCCACCGGCGCCGGCAAAAGTACCTTGCTCGATGCCCTGTGCCTGGCACTGTTCGGTGCCGTGCCGCGCCTGAACAACACCGGGCGCGACGCCAAGGTGCCGGACGCCGACGGCGAAATCGGCACCGGCGACCCGCGCACCCTGCTGCGTCGCGGCACCGGTGAGGGCTTTGCCGAAGTGGACTTCGTCGGGGTCGACGGGCGTCGTTACCGGGCACGCTGGGAAGCCAACCGCGCCCGCGAAAAGGCCGCCGGCAAGCTGCAGGCCAGCCGTCAGAGCCTGCGTGACATCGATCAGGATCAGTTGCTGGCCAGTCAGAAAGGCGAGTACAAAACCCAGCTCGAAGCCGCCCTGGGTTTGAATTTCGAACAGTTCACCCGTGCGGTGCTGCTGGCGCAGAGCGAGTTCAGCGCCTTTCTCAAGGCCGACGACAACGACCGCAGCGAACTGCTGGAAAAACTCACCGACACCGCGCTCTACACACGCCTGGGTCGTCGCGCCTTCGACAAGACCAAGGAAGCCCGCGAGGCGCACAAACTGCTTCAGGATCAGGCCACCGGTGTGACGCCCCTGGCGCCTGAAGCCCGAGCCGAACTCGACGAGCGCTTCAATGCCGCGCAGCAGCAACTCAAGTTGCAACAGGCCCAGCTCAAACAGCTTGAACAGCAGCACACCTGGCTCAAGGAATTGCGTCAGTTGCAGGACAGTCAACTTGCCGCGTCCGAGCAATTGCACAGTGCGCAACAGCACTGGGAGAGCCTGGCTGGCGAGCGTCTGAAGCTGACCAGGCTGGAACAGCTCGCCCCACAACGGCACCAGTTCGCCCGCAAGACTGAACTCGATGCACTGCTGACGCCATTGGCTGCGCAGATTAGCGCTCACACCCGCCAACAGCTTGAACTGACCGAGCGGCAGACGTTGCTGGAACAACAGCTCGGCACGTCGCGGATCGCCCTGAGCGAGGCGCAACAACGGCAAAACGACAGTGCGCCGCTATTGCGCCAGGCCTTCGAAGAGCAAAGCACCCTCGCCCGTCTGGGCAAGGAGGCCACCGTCAGCGCCGAGGCCCGGGACAATGCGCAACTGGCATTCAGCCAAGGCCAGAGCGCGATTCAAGCCTTGCAGGAAAAGCAGGCCCAGGTCGCCGAGCGTTTGCAACGCATCGCCGGCGAACTTGAGCAAAGCGCTCATCTGGCACCGCTCAGCGATGCATGGAATGCTTATCGGGATCGCCTGCAACAGTTGATGTTGATCGGCAACCGATTGAACAAGGGTCAGACTGAACTGGCCAGTCTCGAACAAAGCGCCCAGCACAGCGCCGAAGCGCTGGCATCGCAAAAGCAGCAACTCGAAGTCCTGTTCCAGGAGGCCGGCGCCGAACCGGACGCCGTGGCCGAACAGATCGGTATCCTCGGCAACCTGTTGCAGGACAACCGCAAACAGTTGCGCGCCATCGAAGACCTGACGCGCCTGTGGAGCAGCCAGCAGGAACTGGACGTCCGTGGCGCCGACCTGCAACAACGGCAACTCGCCGCACAACAGGAGCGCGAGCGCCTGACCCAGGACGGGGTGAAAACCAAGGCCGAACTGACAGTCGCCGAACAGACGCTCAACGTCACCCGCGACCTGCTCGAGCGCCAGCGTCTGGCGCGCAGTGCCAGTGTCGAAGAGCTGCGCACGCAATTGCAGGATGACCAGCCGTGCCCGGTCTGCGGTAGTCACGAGCACCCGTATCATCAGCCCGAAGCGCTGCTGCAAAGCCTAGGTCGCCACGATGTAAACGAGCAGGCCAGCGCGCAACAGGCGGTCGATCAGCTCAAGGAAAAAATCACCGAGCTGCGCGCCGAGGTCGGTGGCGTCATTGCCCGGCAAAAGGAACTGCTGCAGCAACAGGAGCAGTTGATCGCCCAGCAACAAGCCCTCGCGCCGAGTTTCAACGCTCATCCGCTGGCCGCTCAACTGCTGGAGCTGGAGACAGCAAAGCAAGAGGCCTGGCTGACCCGGCACAACGATCAGTTGAACCAGAGCATCACTCAGGACGAGCAACGTCAGCGCGCCCTGCTCACGCTGCAACAGGACGCCGCACGCCTGACCCAACAATTGCGCCAGGCCGAAACCGCGCATCAGCAAGCGGCCCAGCACCTGAGTAATCAGCAACGGGAACTGGGTAGCGATCGCCAGCGCCTCGACGAAGAGCTCGCGGCCTTCGCCAGCGTACTGCCGAGAGAAACACTCGAAGCGCTGCGTACCGAACCTGCGAATACCTTCATGCAACTGGATCGCCAGATTGCCGAACGCCTGACCCAGCTCGACCAACAAAAGGAAGAGGTGGCCGAGCAGCAACAGCGTCAGCAAACCCTTGAAAAAGAACTGGATCGCCAGCAGACCCGCGAGCAACAGCTGCGAGCCGCCGCGCAACAGTTGACTGAGCTGACCGACCAGCAGATGGCTTGCCAGCAAAGGCTCGCGCAATTGCTGGGTGAACACAGCAGCGCCGAGCACTGGCAGCAAGGACTGGAACAGGCCATCGAACAGGCACGGAGCGCCGAGTCGAGCAGGGCAAACGAGCTGCAAGCGGTACGCACACAGCTAGTACAAACCACCACCGAGCTCAAAGCCCAACAGGAACGCCTGCAGGCACTGGAAATCGAAGATCGCGATCTCACCGACAAAATTGCCGACTGGCGCGGCCGACACCCGGAACTCGACGACGGCGGCCTCGAAGCCCTGCTGCTGACCGACGATGCGCAAGTCAGCGAGCTGCGCCAACGCTTGCAGCAAAACGAAAAAGCCATCGAACAGTCGCAGGTCCTGGTGCAGGAGCGTGATCAGCGCCTGCTCGAGCATCAGGCCCGGCACAACGGCAATCTCGACGCCGAGCAGCTCGCTACAGCCCTGACCGATCTGCAAAACAAGTTCGCCATCAGCGAACAGCAATGCGCGGAACTACGCGCTGAGCAGGCCGAAGACCAGCGTCGGCGCAATGCCAATCAGGCGCTGGCGCAGCAAATCACCGATGCCTACAACGAATACCAGCGCTGGGCACGATTGAACGCGTTGATCGGTTCGGCCACCGGTGACACCTTCCGCAAGATCGCCCAGGCCTACAACCTCGATCTGCTGGTGCACCACGCCAACGTTCAGCTGCGCCAACTGGTGCGCCGCTATCGCCTCAAGCGCGGCGGCAGCATGTTGGGTTTGCTGGTGATGGACACCGAGATGGGCGACGAACTGCGCTCGGTGCATTCGTTGTCCGGTGGCGAGACCTTCCTGGTGTCGCTGGCACTGGCGCTGGGTCTGGCCTCCATGGCCTCGAGCACCTTGAAAATCGAATCGCTGTTCATCGACGAAGGTTTCGGCAGCCTCGATCCGGAATCCCTGCAACTGGCGATGGATGCCCTCGACGGCTTGCAGGCTCAAGGGCGCAAGGTCGCGGTGATTTCTCACGTACAGGAAATGCATGAACGGATTCCGGTGCAGATACAGGTGCGCCGCCAAGGCAACGGCCTGAGTACCCTGGAGGTGAAATGAACACACTCTATTCCTTCCGTCGCTGCCCCTACGCCATGCGTGCGCGCATGGCTCTGCGCTATTCAGGCGTTGAGGTTGATATCGTTGAAGTCAGCCTGAAAGCCAAACCCGCGGAAATGCTCGCGCTATCAGCAAAAGGCACGGTGCCAGTGCTGAGCGCCGGCGATCTGGTGATCGAGGAGAGCCTGGACATCATGCGTTGGGCCCTGGCGCAGAACGATCCGATGGACTGGTTGCTCAAGCGTGATCCTGCCGCCGCCGCGCAAATCAATGGGCTGATCGAACAGAACGATCAGGTGTTCAAGGTGCACTTGAATCGCTACAAATACGCCGAGCGCTATCCCGAGCAGCCGATGGAGGCTTATCGCGCTGAAGGCGAAGTGATTTTGCACCGGCTGGACGAATTGCTGGAGGGGCGCGACTTTTTACTGGCCGATCATCCGAGCCTGGCCGATGTGGCGCTGATGCCGTTCATACGCCAGTTCGCCCATGTGGATCGCGAATGGTTTGCGCAGACGCCCTATCGGCGCTTACAGACATGGTTGCAGCGGTTCCTCGAGTCGGATTTGTTCACCGCTGTGATGCGCAAATAAGCCAACACCCCTGTGGCGAGGGAGCTTGCTCCCGCTGGGCTGCGAAGCGGCCCCGCTTCACTTTTTCAGGCCACCCTCATCAATCGGTTTTGCGACTGCTGCGCAGCCGAACGGGAGCAAGCTCCCTCGCCACAAAAGCGGCGGGTGGCTGCTTGAGTTCAAGCCAACACCTGGCACATACCGATCGCCGAGCAATCCACCTGAAACGGGCCGAACGCTACGCTTTCACTCTTGATCGGCGGGTTGCCGGCCATCATTTCCTTGGCCTTGGCGTTTTCAATGTTGCGCGCGATGTTGTGATTGGCCTCTATGGTCCGTGCGACCGAACCTGCCGAGCCCTGCCCCATTCCCAGCAACGAGGTGCCGTTGGTCATCAGCGCCAGGAAGGCAATGACCCAGAATCTGCGCCCTTTCATAGCCCGACGACTCCCGCGATTTCAGCCGAGTCGGCCGTTGCTTGCAGCGAGCGGTGTTCAAACTGGATGCCGGGGTGAGCGACCTGAATCGGCGCTTCGAAGCTGTGTTGCGTCTGCGCGGAAATACTGACCACCAGCACCAGGGCTAGGTAAAGACCGATCGCCACATAGGCGCCGTGTTTGGCAGAGGTAAGGATTGCGCTGGCCATGTCGTTCTCCGCAGGCAGGTTTCAATGCCCACAGATTCGATCAAAACCGCTTCAGCCACCACTCAGTGTTTTTCATAGTGACCATCAGCCGGGTTGATCATTAAGCCAATGTATTGCGCACTTAAAGAAAAGCTATGAAGCAGAAACGCGTTATGCAGGAGCGACTTCACTCTGATCACTTCCGACATAAATGCCGTCGATCATTCAGTGAGTTCGCTCCTGCATAAAGGCTGCAGGGATTAACGCTCAGGCGTGGGTTTTGTGATCCAGTGCGGCGTAGAAGTTGGCGCTCTGTTGCAGGTATTTCTGGGTGTAGCTTTGGGTGTGGGCTTTTTTGTCGCTGATTTCGACGTTGGCACTGGCTGGCAGGGCAACGGTGGCGGAAATGGCGGAAGCGGCGATGACGGAGAAGATGTTGAAGTTCATGGTGCAGTCCTCGGATTCAGTTGGCTTGTTTGCCCGGTGGGGCCGTGAAGCAAACTTAACCCTCGAGGGTCCATGCCTTGAAATGCTTTGTAGCAGTACCAGATATCAGCGTCATTGATAAAAGCGGCAGGCCCCATCAACCGGGGCCTGCGGCCTATTGACGCAGCAAGAACTTGAGATCGCTCGGCGCGTCCATCGGCAGTTTTTGCACGGTTTTGCCCAAAAGACCGGTCTTGGCATCGCGCTCGACGATGACAATCTGGTTGCTCTTCTGGTTGGCAATCAGCAGGAACTTGCCACTCGGGTCGAGGGTGAACTCTCGCGGGTGATCACCCTCGACTGAACGACGTTGCAGTTCCTTGAGGTGCCCGGTCGCCGGATCGATGGCGAACACCAGCAACTGATTGGCCGTGCCACGGTTGCTGACATAGAGGAATTTGCCATCGACCGAGGCATGCAGCGCTGCTGCCGCCTTGTCCGAGACCGGTTGCCCGGCGGCCAGGTCGACCATTTGCGTCTGCCCGAGCGTACCGTCGTGGTAATCGAATACGGCGACCTGTGCGCTCATTTCCATGGTCAGCCAGCCGTGCTTGCCATCGGCGCTGAACAACAGATGCCGAGGACCGCTACCGGCCGGTAACTGCACGAACGGCGGTGTCGCCGGGGTCAGCGGCAACTGCGGGTTAGCCTGGGGATCGTAGCGATAGGCATAGACCCTGTCCGCGCCAAGGTCATTGCTGAACACGTACTGGCCGTCGGGCGAAAGAATCGTCGAGTGCACATGGGCCGAGGCCTGCCGCTCCGGATTGACCCGGCTGGCAGGATGGCTCCTCATCTGCACCACAGCTTGCAGCTTGCCATCCGCTGCCACCGGCAACACCGCGAGCGTACCGCCCGGGTCTTCGGCGACCGAGTAGTTGCTGACGAACAGGTGGCTGGCGTCGGCGCTGAGGCTTGAATGGGTCGGCTCGTCGCCCAGGCTTTGCACCTGACTGATCAGGCTCAACTCATGGGTCTTGGGATCGATGGCGTAACTGCTGACACGCCCTACCGGGTCGTTCTGACCGGGGCCATTTTCGTTGACCGCAAACAGATGACGCTGATCCTTCGAAAGGGTCAGCCAGGACGGATTCTGCGCCTTGATCACTTGCAAAGGCTTGGGGTTGAGTTGTCCGGTGGCGCTGTCGAAGGCCAGCCGATAGATACCCTCGCTGGTGCCGGCCGTGTAGGAACCCACCAACAATTGGTACTCATCGGCGGAGGCTGTCGTTACACCCATCGCGCCAATACTGCCGGCCATCAACAGAGGCCAGAGCTTACGCATCCTCGTGATCATCATCTTCGTTGTCCCCGCCGATAGCGTCCACGCACACCAGGCGATGCTCGCCGGTGTCATTGGTGATCAGCCAGCTTTTTAGTGTCGGGTCAAAGGTTGCTGCTTCAACCTGTGCCGGGGTGAACTCCCAATGCTTCGCATCGCGACCGTCTATGCACTCGATATGCAGGTTGTCGTGCTCATCAAGGGAAAATTCGAATGCGTGAAGGTCGTCGATTAACACCATGTCGCAGTGATGTTCTAGGACGTCGAGCAGGGTTTGGGGTACGGCAGTCATGGCAGTCAATCTTTGAATGGGAAAGACGCAATGATAGCTCATTGTGCCCTGCCCAATGTGGGCGCGGCGGTGTGGCGATCCGACTTGCCCACGCAAGCGGCTTTAGGCTAAGCCCCTCGTAACCTGACATATCGCCATCGCGAGCAAGCCCGCTCCCACAGGGGGGTGAATAAAATTTTTGGCATAAAAAAGCCGCGAGGCAGTCGCGGCTTTTTCATTGCAGACGTGGATCAGTGAGCGAACAGCGAGTTGCCCTTCTGCCCGGCCAGTTTCTCCGGTTTGATCAGGAAACGCGCCAGGGCCGGCAGCAGCCACAGGGCGCCGAACATGTTCCACAACAACATGAAGGTCAGCATCAGGCCCATGTCAGCCTGGAACTTGATGGCCGAGAAGATCCAGGTGCAGACACCGATGGCCAGGCACAGACCGGTGAACAGTACGGCTTTACCGGTGGACTTCAGCGTCTGGTAGTAAGCCTCTTGCAACGGCAGGCCGGCACGCAGGAAGCTTTCCAGACGGCTGTAGATGTAGATGCCGTAGTCCACGCCAATGCCCACCCCGAGCGCCACGACCGGCAGGGTCGCGACCTTGACGCCGATGCCCATGAAGGCCATCAGGGCGTTACCCAGTACCGAGGTCAGCACCAGCGGCAGCACGATGCACAGGGTTGCGGCCCACGAGCGGAAGGTGATCATGCACATCACCGCCACACAGATGTACACCAGGATCAGGATGGTCAGTTCGGACTTCTTGATCACCTCGTTGGTCGCCGCTTCGATCCCGGCGTTACCAGCGGCAAGCATGAACTCAAGACCTTCCTTGTTGTTCTCCTTGGCGAATTCCTGCACCGCATGCACCGCACGATCCAGGGTCTCGGCCTTGTGGTCGTTGAGGAACACCAGCACCGGTGCCAATGAGCAGCTGTTGTTGTACAGGCCGTCAGCACGGGCAATGGAGTTGTTCAACACGTCCGGGTTACGCGACAGGCTTTCCCACTTCAGGTTGCCTTCGTTCATGCCCTTGATCATCTGCTTGGACACAGTCACCAGCGAGATGGCCGACTGCACACCCTCGGTGTTCTCCATTTTCCACATCAGCTGATCGATCGGTGCCATCGCTTCGTAGCGCGAGCAGCCTTCGGCCTTGGTCTTGACCATCACCACCAGTACGTCGGAGCTGGTGGAATAGTTGTTGATGATGAAGTTGTTGTCCTTGTTGTAGCGCGAGTCCGGACGCAACTCCGGCGCGCCCTGGTCAAGGTCACCGATCTTCAGGTTCTGGCTGTACCAGAGGCCGCCACCAAAGGCGATCAGTGCCAGCAGAATCGACACCGGTGCGACTTTGGCGCTGGCGAAGTTGGCCAGCAGGCGCCAGAACGGATGTTCGCGGGTTGCGTCTTTCTTGCTGCGCGCCACGGCACGTTTGCTGATGCCGACATAGGAAATCGCCACCGGCAGCAGGATCAGGTTGGTGAACACGATCACCGCCACGCCGATGGACGCGCCGATGGCCAGTTCACGGATCACGCCGATGTCGATGATCAGCAGCGTGATGAAGCCCACCGCGTCGGCGAGGATCGCGATCATCCCCGGCAGGAACAACTGGCGGAAGGTACGCCGTGCTGCGGTAAGCGCGTTGTCCGCCTCACTGGATTGCAAGGCGATACCGTTGATCTTCTGTACGCCGTGGGAAATGCCGATGGCGAAAATCAGGAACGGCACCAGCATCGAATAGGGATCGAGCCCGAAGCCGAAGAAGTGCATCAACCCCAGTTGCCAGACCACCGCCACCAGCGTCGTACTCAATACGGCCACGGTGCTGCGCAGGCAGTTGGTGAACCACAGCAGCAGAATCAGGGTGATGACAAACGCGATGCCGAAGAACATCACCACCATCACCAGACCATCGATCAGGTCGCCGACCTTCTTGGCGAAACCGACGATGTGAATCTTCACATGGGGGTTCTGCGCTTCGAACTTGTCGCGGATCTTTTCTTCCAGCTCATGGGAGAACTTGCGGTAGTCCAGCGCCAGCAGCTTGCCCTGGTCCTGCGGGTCCGGGTAGGACTCCAGCAGCGGAATGTCGACGATGCTCGACTTGAAGTCGTTGGACACCAGGCGCCCTACCTGCCCGGACTTGAGCACGTTGTTGCGCAGCAGGTCGAGGCTGGCTTGCGAGCCGTTGTAGCTCTGCGGGATCACCTCACCACCGGCAAAACCTTCTTCCGTCACTTCGGTCCAGCGCACGCTCGGACTCCACAGCGACTTCAGGCCGGAACGGTCGACGCCGGAAATGTAGAACACCTCGTCGTTGATCTGACGCAGGGTCTCCATGTATTCCTTGGAGAAGATGTCGCCATCGGTGGCTTCCACCGAAATCCGCACGGTGTTGCCCAGGTTCGCCAGGTCATTGCGGTGCTCCATCATCTTCTGGATGAAGGGATGCTCCAGCGGAATCATCTTCTCGAAACTGGTGGACGGACGAATCAGCGTTGCCTGCCAGAACAGGAAAATGCTGACCAGTAGGCAGATGGTGATCACTGCCGGGCGGTTGTTGAAGATCAGGCGCTCGAGAAACGTCGCCTTGTCTTGATGGTGAGTACTCAAGGAAGTCATAGCTGCGCCTTCTTATTATTAACCTGGCTCATTTACCCGACTCGGTACCGCTGGACGAGGCGATGCGAACGCCACCCTGCCCGGCCAGAACCAGATTGCCATTGCCCGCCGCAGTCACGGCCGAGACGGAAATACGATCCGCACGGTTGACCACTTTGAAGGTTTCGCCATTGTCGCTGCTGCGAATCACCGAACCGCCGTTGCCGACAATCACGATGGAACCGTCATCCAGCAACGTGCCGCCCGACAGACCGAACTCCAGATTGCCGCGTTCGGCATTGAGTTCGATTTTCTCCCAGGTGCTACCGAAATCCGTGGAGCGATAGAGATTGCCGCGCAAACCGAAGGCCAGCAGTGTGTTGGCCTGCGCCGTACCGATCACGCCGAACAGCGAGCCTTCGTACGGACCTTCGAGTTTTTCCCAGGTCTGGCCCCAATCGGCGGAACGGAACATGCTGCCCTGCTCGCCGACGATGAACAGCCCGGCATCCTTGACCGCCGTGATGGCGTTCAAGTGGTACTGGTCTTCGTTGTCCAGGCGATCGCTGGCGTCTTCCCAGTGCTGGCCACCATCGGTGGTTTCCATCAGGGAACCGTAGGCGCCCACGGCAAAGCCGCTGTTGACGTCCTTGAACCAGACGTCCAGCAGCGGCGATTCGCGTTTCAGATCTTCGAATTGCTTGGTCCAGGTGACGCCGCCGTCCTCGCTGGCGAGGATCTGTGCGTCATGGCCGACGGCCCAACCGTGTTTGTCATCGACAAAAAACACCGCGGTCAGCAGTGCTCGGGTCGGAACCTTGGCTTGCGTCCAGGTCGCGCCCTGGTCATCGGAATACAGAATGTGCCCACGATCACCGACCGCCACCAGGCGCTTGCCGGCGTGCACGACGTCGAGCATCAGGCTTTTCGCGGCCTTGGCCGATTCAATGGAATAAACAACGTCGGCTGCTGGCGCCGCCGCGGCCAGCGCGGGTGCCGACAGCATGGCAGAGCCCAACAGCGAGAGCGCTGTAGCCAGCAACGCGATTTTGCGTAATGCCGGCGGGCGGCAGATACCCACACCCATGACAGGCTCACTCATAGACCTTCCCCCATTATTATTGTTAGGTCGTTCAACCTTTCAGGGCGCCGCAAGGGTGCGTGTCTGGACTGGCCGTTTCAGAGCAGTGTCCTGAAACCCGCAACCCAGAGCCCCTTCGGAAGCTGGCTTATCCTATCGGTGTTTTCGAATGTCTGACAATCGACGCCACGTTATCTTTTGTTAACTGCGGGGAATGGGGGGTGGGCTGAATGATTGGGTATCAGGTGGGGTGATTGCAGTTTTTTTGTGAGGGTGGGTTCGGTGTTCGGTGTTCGGTGTTCGGTGTTCGGTGAGCATATCCATTATTGTGGTTACGGCCACTTGTGGTTCCGCCCTTACGGCGGGTCACTTGGAGAAGCGCCAAGTAACCAAGCGCTCTTGCCCCTTTCGTTCGGTGCCTCGCCTAGGCTCGGCATGCCCTCGCTCCGGTCCTGCTCCGTGGGCCCGCCGCCATCGGCCATCCATGGCCGGGGGCGGCTAACCCAGCATCCATGCCGGGTTGCCCACTGCGCAGAACCTCCTCTCGGCCTCTCGATGGGGCGTGCACCGCAACAGCATCCGAGGCGGCCTACCGGCCGGCCTGATTGTCGTGTGTACGCGTTTACCTGTAGGAGCAAACTTGTTCGCAATGGACGTCAATGATGACGCGGGGTGTCTGGAAGCACCGATTGTTCCAACATTTTTCGCGAGCATGCTCGCTCCTACAGAAGGCGGTGCATCTGTAAGAAATAGCGTGGCTGTCAGGCCGTCATCGCGAGCAAGCTCGCTCCCACAAAAGCGCAAGAGCAGAGCAAGAGCAAGAGCAAGACCCGCGCACACCACACGCTTCTCACCACTCAACAGGATGAGCGTTAGCTCGACAGCTGCTTTTGATCTGCCGGCCCCTTCGGCAGGCTGAGTGGAGGGGTTTATCCGGGGGTGGGAGCGCAGCGACCGTTCGACGCAGTCGAACGCATCGAGAGGAGGTGCAGCGAAGCAAACCGTAGGCGATGCCCCCGGATGAATCCCGGAGCGAAGGGACCCGAGCCACGGCGAGGGCCGAACGCTGGGGCTAGACCTTTTGGTTCCTTTTGGGGCGTTTGCCAAAAGGGACTCGCCGTAAGGGCGAAACCCTAAGCCGCCGTTACCGCAGCAACGGATATGTACCCATTCAACCCAGAACCTGGTCGGCCCAAAGGCCGCCAAGTCCAAATCCAAGTCCAAGCGAAAAAAGCGATCAAGCCAAACTCTTGCTGACCACCTCAAACACATCACTGGACAACTGCCCCGAAGCCCGAATCCGCTCCAGCTCCCCTTTCATCAAGGCCTGACGCGCATCGTCATACTTGCGCCAGCGAGTCAAAGGCGCCAACTGCCGAGACGCGATCTGCGGATTAAAGCCATTCAACTCAATCACCAGGTCAGCCAGGAAGCGATACCCGGAACCATCGGCCGCATGGAAGTTGATCAGGTTCTGCCCGGCAAACGCACCCACCAGCGCACGCACCTTGTTCGGGTTCTTGATGTTGAACGCCGGATGCTGCATCAACGCCTTGACCCGCGAAAGACCACCCGGCAACACGCTGCCGGCCTGAACGCTGAACCACTGATCCATGACCAGCGGATTGTCCTTGAAGTGCTCGGCGAAACTGCCCAGCGCCTTGGCCTTCTCGGCCTCGAACGGCGAATTGACCAGCACCGCCAGCGCGGTAAGACGCTCGGTCATGTTGTCGCAGGCGTCGAACTGCTCAAGGGTGGCCGCCAAAACTTCAGGTTTGCCACTGAGCATCAAGTACGACAGCGCAATGTTCTGCAAGGCGCGACGGGCAAAATGCTCCGCCTCGGCCACGTACGGCGTTTGCTTGGACAGGTCACGATTGGCTTGATAGCGCAGCCACAAACCTTCGAACAAGGCATCCGCCAGTTGCTTACGGGCGAACTCGCGCGCGGTGTGGATGGCTTCGACATCTGCCACTTCGCTGATTTCAGTCAAGTAGGCTTCGCTTGGCAACGACAGCATTTCAGCGACCATCGCCTGATCCAGCGACTCGTCCGACAGCACCGTGCGCAACGCCGACACCAGGCGCTGATCAAGCACCAGTGCCTCGCCCTTCTGCTGCTGGGCGATCAATTCCTGCAGCACCTGCACTGACAATTGCTGACCGGCATCCCAACGGTTGAAACCGTCGCTGTCATGCTGCATCAGGAACATCAGTTGGTCGCGGTTGTACGGGAAGCTGAGTTTCACCGGCGCCGAGAAACCACGCAGCAGCGAAGGCAGCGGCTGTTCGGCAATGTCGACGAAGGTGAAGGTCTGCTCAGACTCGGTTACCGAGATGACCCGCGAAGTCCCCTGCGCAGCTGTTTCACCGGAAAGACGCAGGGCAATCGCCGCGCCTTTCGGATCGAGCAGACCGAGCTCGACCGGAATCACGAACGGCAGCTTTTCAACCTTGTCCGGGGTTTGCGGGCAGCTTTGGCGGAAAGTCAGGCTGTAGGTCTTCGCCGCGGCGTCGTAAGACTCGCTCACTGCCAAACGCGGTGTGCCCGCCTGGCTGTACCAGCGTTTGAACTGGGTCAGGTCGACACCGTTGGCGTCTTCCATGGCCTTGATGAAGTCATCGCAGGTCACGGCTTGACCGTCGTGACGCTCGAAGTACAGGTCGCTGCCTTTACGGAAGCCTTCGGCACCGAGCAAGGTGTGGATCATGCCGACCACTTCCGAACCCTTTTCGTACACGGTCAGGGTGTAGAAGTTGGAAATCTCGATGAAGCTGTCGGGGCGCACGGCGTGGGCCATGGGGCCGGCGTCTTCGGCGAACTGGTGGGTACGCAGGTAGGCCACATCCTGAATGCGCTTGACCGTGGCCGAGTTCATGTCCGAGGAGAAGCCGGCATCCCGGAACACGGTGAAGCCTTCCTTGAGCGACAGCTGGAACCAGTCGCGGCAGGTCACGCGGTTGCCCGACCAGTTGTGGAAGTATTCGTGGGCGACGATCGCCTCGACCCGCTGGTGAGCGGCGTCAGTGGCCGTGTCGGCCTTGGCCAGCACCGCACTGGAGTTAAAGATGTTGAGACCCTTGTTTTCCATGGCGCCCATGTTGAAGTCGTTCACGGCAACGATCATGAAAATGTCCAGATCGTACTCGCGCCCGTAGACCTCTTCGTCCCAGCGCATGGATTTCTTCAGGCTGTTCATCGCGTGCTGGCACTTGTCGATGTTTTCCGGCTCGACATAGATACGCAGCGCTACGTTGCGCCCTGTCATGGTGTTGAAGCTGTCTTCGACGCACCACAGGTCACCGGCCACCAGCGCAAACAGGTACGCCGGTTTCTTGAACGGGTCTTCCCAGGTCGCCCAGTGGCGGCCGTCTTCGCCGGGACCGGAAGCAATCGGGTTGCCGTTGGACAGCAGCACCGGATAGCTGTGTTGCTCGGCGACCACAGTGGTGGTGAAGGTGCTCATCACGTCCGGGCGGTCGAGGTAATAGGTGATCTTGCGGAAGCCTTCGGCCTCGCACTGGGTGCAGAACATGCCGCCGGATTTGTACAGGCCTTCCAGCGCCGTATTGGTTTCCGGGTGGATGCGTACGCTGGTATCAACCGTGAAGGTGGTACTGGTCGGGTGCAGCGTCAAGTGGTTGTCCGTCAGCACATAATCGGCGGCACTCAACTCTCGATCGGCCAGGGTCACCGACAGCAGCTCCAGCTGCTGGCCGTCGAGCACCAGCGGCGGCAAGCTCGGGCCTCGCTCGGGATTGCGGCGCATCACCAGTTGCGCATGGACCAGGCTGTGGTCCTCGAACAACTCGAAGGTCAGGTGCGTCTCGTCGATCAGGTACTCGGGCGCCTGATAGTCCTTCAGGTAGATCATCTTCGGTTGTTCGGTGCGCATGCTGGAGTCCTTAACTATGCACGGCGAGCTGGTAGGCCGTGTATTTACGAATGTTGATCACGCCGGTGTCGAAGATCAGGTATTGACCCTTGACGCCCATCAGCGTGCCTTCGGCAATCGGGTTCTTGTCCAGATTGAAACTGACAATTTTCGCTGGGTACTGTTCGACCGGATAGCGGATTTCCAGCGGTTCGACGTCGGAAACCACCTGAATGGCCTGTAGGCCAAATCGTTGTTGCAGGGCCTGCAAGCCTTCGGCGCAAGTGTCGAGCAGTTGATCGCGTACTTCGCTCAGGTTCACCGCCGCCGCATCGCCCTTGAGTAAAGCACGCCAGTTGGTCTTGTCAGCCACTTGATTGCGCAGCAGATCCTCGACAAAACCGGACTGCTGGCGGGTGGCGACGCGCATGATCGGCAATGCCTGGCTGGCGCCCTGGTCGAGCCAGCGAGTCGGCAACTGGGTGGCGCGGGTAATGCCGACTTTCACCCCTGACGAGTTGGCCAGGTAGACGACGTGGTCGGTCATGCAGAACGTCCGTCCCCACTCCGGTTCCCGGCAGGTACCGGCATCAAAGTGGCAACGTTCCGGGCTCATGATGCACACGTCGCACTGGGCCAGTTTGGTCATGCAGGGGTAGCAGTAACCCTGGCTGAAACTGGTTTTGGTTTTGCGCCCGCAATGGGTGCAGTGGATCGCCCCCAGGTATTCCAGGCGAACGGTCGTACCGATCAATGGATTGACCGGCACCTCGGTGTCGCCCAGACGAAACGCATATTGAACGTTCGGCCCGTCAAGGCGCGCCGACATCTTGCTTATTGCACCGCGGCCAATCTCGATCAATGGATGGCATCCGACTTGAACAGGATGTTCGGCACTTCGATCGACTTGGAGGCGCATTCCTGCGGCCCCATGTAGCCGGTGCGCTGCTCTTCGGGCAGGTTCTGGATTTCCCAGGCGATCATCGCTTGCAGCGACAGTTCACGCTGTTCGGCGGTGAGCTTGCCACCGTCGGACCATTTGCCGATCTCCACCGCCAGTTTCAGGCTCTCGTAGATATCCGGGGTGATGTTCTTGATCATTTCGTTAAAAGAGGACATGGGGTCTCCGTCTCTTTAATGCATGTTCTGAATTAGGCGGCCAGTTTACGGCGGTTGTACAACCCGCCCAACAAACCGGTGAAGCATCCGATGAGTAACCCGCCGACGTGTGCCGCGTTGGCGATTTCGCCGAAGCCGATCATCGAGATCAGCCCGGACAGGCACAACAGCAGCCAGACCAGCATCATCACCAGCACGCCTCGCGGCAAGCGATAGGCCGGGTTCGGCGCCAGCAACTGGAAGATCCAGCAATGCCCGAGCAAGCCGTACAGCACGCCGGACAAGCCGCCGAACAGGGTCGCACCGCTGAAATAATACTGGGCGTAGTTGGACACCAGACTGAACAGCAATGTCAGGCCGAGCAGGTTGATGCTGCCCTGGCGCGACTCGATACGCCGCCCCAGCTCCCAGTACCACATGCCGTTCATGGCCAGGTGGAGGATGCCGAAGTGGATCAGCATCGGCGTCACCAGACGCCACCACTGCCCTGCCGCCAGGCTGTCGGCCAGGGGCGTGAAATGGATGTATTCGCCCACCACGCGGAAGTCGAGGAAGGTCAGCCAGCGCATCATGTCGAGGTTTTCACCGAGCAAGGTGATGGCGCCGACGAGGATGCTCAACAGCAGGATGAAGGCAGTGGCTTTCGCATGCTTGAGCTGTTCGACGAAGCCTGGACGGTGACGGGCTTGCGCCACGGGAATGTCCAGTTGCTGGTCGGGATCGCCGGCCGGAAAGCGCTCGTACAGTGCGCGAACGTCTTCACTGATGTTGTCCGGCACCCACAGCACCTGCTCTCCGGCCTCTTCGCTGACCCGATGGGGCACCTGCATGCGCTGTAACAGCTTGACGAACCCGCTCAGATCCACCGCCAGGGGCAGACGCAACACCGCTACGGCACTCATTGCAGCACCTCCGGCCGCTCGACATCGACCCAGACGAATTTGTTCGGGTCCAGGCGCGATTCCTGGTCCAGACGATAGGCCACCAGTTTTCCGTAGAGCACGGCACTGTAATCCAGGCAGGCCAGGTTGGGGCGAATCGGCGCCGGCTTGCCGCTGCGCCAATAGTGGCCGACAAACAACAAGGGTTCGTCGCTGCCATAACGCAGCAGGCTGTTCTTTTCAGTGGAGGTCAGTGGCGTCTGGGCGACCGGCTCGGGCAAGGCGTCTGGCTGAAACACAATGTCTCCGTAGGTTTTCGGGTCGTCTTCCCAGAACTTGGTGCGGAAGAACGAGCGCACCAGGCCATCACCACTGGTCATGGTCAGGCCATGGGGCAGGCGCATGTCGGTGCCGCGCAACAGGCGGTCGAACACGGTGCAGGCGAACGAGCCGGACTCGGCCGAGGCCTGGAGGAAAGGCTCGTCGATACAGCCGTTGGGAAACAGCGCACGCAGCGGTTCGATCAACCCGGCGTCCCAGCAGGCATGCACCACGCGAAAGCGCCCGGCATCGACGAACAGCGGCAAGTCATAGAACCATTGCTGAAAGTCGTGCCAGTCCCCCGGATGGTGTTCGAACTGGGTCAGGGTTTCGTGCAGCAGGCGTGCATGGCGCGGGGTGTGCTCGCGAACGAACTGCTTGCCGCTGCCGGGCAGCGCCGGTGTGCTCCAGCCCAGGGCGTTGAATTCGTGATTGCCCATGATGCACAACGCCTGACCGGCCTCGACCATGTCGTGGACGATGTGCAACGCCTCGCGAATTCGTGGGCCACGGTCGATGATATCGCCGACAAACACCGCCATGCGCGACGAATGCCGCCAGACACCACCTTGCTTGTGATAACCGAGTCGGTCGAGCAAGTGCTCCAGGGTCAGAGCGCAACCATGCACGTCACCGATCAGGTCGTAGCTACGCGCGGGATCGAGCATCAGTCGCCTCCACCCCCCAACTTGCTGCCCCAGCCGAGCTTGGTCCGGCAGACTTCGTAGTAGTTGTGGTCCAGCGGATGAATCAGCCGCAGTTTCTGCGCCTTTTTGCTGACGGTGATGGTGTCGCCGGGCGCGCAGGTAAAGTGGTTCTGCCCGTCACACGAGACTTGCGGGTAAATCTGCATATCCTTGGACACGACGATTTTCAGCTCACTGTTGCCATCGACCACGATTGGCCGTCCCGACAAGGTATGGGGGTACATCGGCACAATCACAATAGCGTCGAGCTTGGGATGCATGATCGGGCCGCCGGCCGACAATGCATACGCGGTAGAGCCGGTTGGCGTGGCGACGATCAGGCCGTCGGCCTTCTGGCTGCAGACGAACTGACCGTCGATGTACAGCTCGAACTCGATCATCCGCGTCGATTTGCCCGGGTGCAGCACCACGTCGTTGAGCGCATCGCCCTGACCGATGGCTTCGGCGTGACGGCGCACCTCCGCCTGCAACAGGAAGCGGTTTTCCACCAGGTAGTGCCCGTCGAGCACCTCGGCGACCTTGACTTCCAGCTCGTCGGGACGAATGTCGGTCAGAAAACCCAGACTGCCACGGTTGATGCCGAGCACCGGGATATTGTGCTTGGCCAGGGCGCGAGCGGCGCCGAGCAGGCTGCCGTCACCACCGACCACGATGACCATGTCGCAGACTTCACCGAGCATCTTGCGCGAAGACGTTTGCAGACCGTGCCCCGGCAGGACTTCGGCGATGGTGTCTTCAAGGATCACGTGCAGGTGACGGTCGAGCAGAAACCGTTTCAGTCGGCGGACGGTATCCAGCACCTGGGAACTGCCCAGGCGACCGATGATGCCGATATTGCGAAATTGCTCCATGGGGCTCCTGCGGAAATATGTGTGACGGCGAAAACCTCGATTATGGGCGAAAGCCGCCCATAGACAAAATCCTTTCAGCTTCAAGGGTGTGCCCGGGTTTCAGGCTATGCTCGCAAGATGATCCTATTTCCAGATTTGCTCCGCCTGCCACACCAACTGCGCCATCCGGAGGTGCGTGATCTGGCGTGGGTCATCGTTGCCCCGCCGATGCTTGTCGATACGCCGTGGCCGCAACGTCATCCGCTGGCGGGCAGCGACTGGGTGCAGACGCCGGAGCGGCTGGAGCAATGGCTGCGGGATCTGGATCGCGACAGCTATGGCTTGCTGCATTGGCTGGCGCAGGCGCGAACCCGGCGACTGGGCCTGTATTACGAACGTCTCTGGCAGTTCGCCGTGCAGCACGCCCCTGGAATCGAACTGATCGCCGCCAACCTGCCAATCCGCCGCGAGGGCCACACCTTGGGCGAACTGGACATGCTGCTGCGTGACCGCGACGGCGTGCATCATCTGGAACTGGCGATCAAACTCTACCTCGGCCCGCAACAAGGTGACGGGCAAGACGTCGCGTTATGGCTCGGGCCTGGCTGCCATGACCGGCTGGACCGCAAACTGGCGCACCTGAGCCAGCACCAATTGCCGATTTCCGCTCGCCAGGAGAGTCGCGAGGCCTTGGCCACCCTGGATATCCAGGCGTTCAGCGCGCACTTGTGGTTGGGCGGATACCTGCTTTATCCATGGCCGGGACATGCCGCGCCACCGCTGGGTGCGCATCCGCAGCATTTGCGTGGTCGCTGGTTGCATCAGAAGGATTGGCCGGCGTTCTTCCTGCAAAGCCCACCGGGGCGCTGGCAACCCCTGCCCCGCCATGCCTGGCTGGCGCCGGCACACTATTCGCTGGAGCACACCTGGAGCCCTGCTCAAATGACCGCCTGGCTTGACGATCTGAACCCTTTGGCCCCGGCACAATTGCTGGTGCGTCTGGTGGAGAACGGTCAAGGGGACTGGGAGGAAGCCGAGCGATTGTTTCTGGTGGCTGATCTTTGGCCAAATGTGCCGGGGCAAGGTTGAGACGTTTTTTGCCTGAGTTACCGCCATCGCGAGCAAGCTCGCTCCCACAGTGGAAATACAATCTTCTGTGGGAGCGAGCTTGCTCGCGATGAATTCACCCGGATTTATCGGGGAGCCCCCGGCAAATCCTCACAACCGGACCACATGCCCCTCCACCGGCGCAACCTGCCCATGAAACAACCGCGAAATGATGGATTGCGCTGCCTCATAACCCTGGCTCTCCACAACCTCCAGCAACGGCTTATCCGACGTCGTCACTTGCCGGTAAAACTGCACCAGTCCTTCACCGATATGCTGACTGACTCCTTCCGGCCCCCAATCGGCATTGCGTTTGCGAATCTGGATCGGCGCAAAGAAAAACACCGGTTGCGGGCCTTCCAGTGCAGTCAACCTGGCCTCTGCCGTGCTCTGCGCCGAACCGGCAAAGCAGCTGTAGACCAGTTGTCCGGAGAAATGTTGGTGCACGCGATCGCGTAAATCCAGATCGCCGGAAAAGTCCACGTACAGCGTAGGGCAATCATCCTCCAGGTTCGCTAATTCCTCATAAGACACCGTACGCTCGTAACAACCCAGGCTTTCAACGAATGCCTTGTTGCGCGCCGAGGTCAGCGCTACCCGCTGCAGGTGCTGCTGGTCTTGCAGGCACACCGCGGTGCCATAAGCGGTTTTACTCGACGCACTGGAGAACACCAACCGGGTAGCGCCGAAGAACTGATTGTCCTGAAGGAAGTCCGCCAGCATTGAAGACGTCAGAAACAGTGGCTTGAGCAAAATCTGCAGGTTTTCGGTTTCAGGGCTGTAGTACGAATCCCAACTGCAACGGGTGTACTGGTTGTACGCCGAAGTCAGCCCCTGGCGATGATCGGCACCGTCGTAAAAACCACGTTCGGTGACACGCTCCGGGCGCATCCACAGGTGGCTGGCTATCGGAAAATAGCCGTAGAAGCGCTCCCCCGCCTTGATGCCCGGCACCGCCGAGGCGATGACATCCGCAAAACCCCACGCAGGGACATGTCCCCAATCCTCAGATCCTGTGGGAAAGAATCCCCAATAGTTCATCGAGTTGCCGTAGGCGGCGTAGGTGATGTTGTTGGTGGTCAACGCGCAGCGATCAATCTTCAAGATCACTTCGCCGGCCGCCGGAATCAGGCTGCGTTGCTCCTGTTCGATCCGGCTTTGATCAAGGGCGTTTTTGCGGGTAATCAGCCGTGTTACCGTGCTCATCGTTTGCATTTTCCAGTCTCCTGCTGTGACAACGTGGCGGGCAACACCAGAGTAATGACAGACCATGAAGAGCGGGTTCGGAAACTCCAAAGGCCAAACGTCCTCCCTCAATCCCCGCGCCAAACCGCTGAAACGGCCGAGCCAGGCGCGCGCCGTGTTCACCGTCGAGGCGATCTATGAGGCATTTGTTCGGATTTGGCGGCGCGACGGCTGGTCGCGGCTGACCACCCGCGAAGTGGCACTGGAGGCCGGCGTCGCAGTGGGCACGCTGTACGACTACTTCCCGAGCAAGGAAGCCCTGATCTCGGGGTACGTGCGTCATTGCATGGAAGGCCTGCTGCAACGCCTCGAAACCGAAGTCGTACAAGCGCACGACCTCGACTGGAGAGCCCGGATCAGGCACCTGATCACCCTGACCTGCGCTCCGGACGAAATTCGCCTGCCGTTGTTCAGCCCTGCCGTGCAAGCCATCGAACACCAGTTCACCGAAGCCAAACACCATCGACGGGTGTACGACGAACTGTCGCAAAAGTGGCACGCAGTATTTGCCGCCTGCCTTGATTTACCCGAGCGACCAGCAGATACCACCATTGACGCCTGGGTGATCATGGCCTGGGGAGGTCGGCGCTATTGCGCCACGGCACAACCCGCTGCCCAGGCGCAGACCGCGTGGCTGTCGGAAATGGAGACGATGATCTGTGGGCGACTGGCCGGAACCCTGTAGTCCGGCCAGCGTGGCAAGCCATCAAACCTTTTTGTGTTGCTCGACCCATTGGGCGTAGGCGTTGATAAAACTCTGCAGGAACGGCTTGACCGACTCAGAGAGTTTTCCCGACTCATCGAATGCGGTGCCGGCGCCGCCCAGATAGGCTTCCGGTTGCTGCATGCACGGTACATTGAGGAACACCAGTGACTGGCGCAGGTGATGGTTGGCGCCAAATCCGCCAATCGCCCCCGGCGACACACTGATGATAGCGCCGGGTTTGCCGCTCCAGGCGCTCTTGCCGTAAGGCCGCGAGCCAACGTCAATCGCATTCTTCAGCGGTGCGGGCACCGAGCGGTTGTATTCCGGGGTGACGAACAGCACCGCGTCGGATGAACTCACTTGTTGTCGGAAAGTGCTGTAGGCTGCCGGCGGTGTAGCACCATCGATGTCTTCGTTGTAGAGCGGCAAGTCGCCAATTTCGACGATATTGAGCTTGAGATTGGCGGGTGCCAGGCTGATCAGCGCCTGCGCTACTTTGCGGTTGATCGAATCCTTTCTCAAGCTGCCAACCACGACGGCGATCGTAAAGACGTTGCTCATGGGAGATTCTCGACTGTCCGATGGAAAGAGTTTGTAGTTATAGATGACGATTCAAGCAGTGGTGAGGGAAAACGGCGCCGCTGACTATTTTTTTCCCGTAGGAAAACTTACCTCACTTAGGCACGGTCTACAGAGCCGCAAATTGAGTGATTTATCTCCAGAGGTTCTAAGCAGATGGCAGCAGTACTCGTCGGTCAGTTCCATGCAAGAGATGCGGAAGGCCGTATCTATTCGGTGCACGAGTTCCAGGAATCCACCCCGGCAGCAGACGGCACAGCGCCTGTCACCACCTATAAACTGGCCATTGGTGATCGCGTCAACAAGGTCGATGACAATGAGTTCCTGCTGGTCCAGGCCGGCATTACCATCACCCGTGAGCCACAAACCAGCACCGTTTCATAACCCATCGTTATGAGCAGAAGTCATAGGCGCAGACTTGGGGTAGGATTCATTCACTGACTCCTCCACCTGCTGAACATGGACTTCACGCATGCGCTTACGCCATATCGAAGTGATCCAGGCGCTCCTGCAGACCGGTCACCTGGGCACCGCCGCCGAATGGCTGCAGTTGCCGGTGACCGAAGTCGAGCAGGTGTTGCGCGATGTCGAGGATCAGTTGGGATTCATGCTGTTCGCCAGCGTCCGCGGGCGTCTGCAGGCCACCCGCGAGGCACGGGAGTTGCAGGTGGAAATTGCCCGGATCTACGACGCACTGGAACCGGTTCAGCGTCTGGCCAATAGCCTCAAGCAGTACCTGGCGCCGCCGCTGCGCATCATCTGCACTCCCCCCCTCGCTCACCAATTACTGCCACACGGCATCGCCCTGTTGCGTCGACGTCTGCCCGATGCGCCCTGCACACTGCTGAGCCAACCGACCCGCGATATCGTTCGTAGCCTGCTGTTGCGCGAAAGCGACCTGGGCCTGAGCCTGCACGACCCGGACCACGCGGACATCCACGGTCAGGTGATCGCCCAAGGCAAACTCCAGCTGCTCGCCCCCCATGGCTGGCTGCAACCGAAACAGAAGTACATTTCCCTGCAGGACCTGGCCGGCCAGGCGATGATCGGCCTCGAAGGCCAGGATCCGTTGAGCCCGGCGCTGGAAAACAAACTGCATGGTTTGCGCCCCGCGCCGGTGATTCATACCCGGGTGCAGACCCATCAGATGATGCGCAGCATGGTCGAGGCTGGCGAAGGGCTGGCGATTGTCGATCCCTTCACGGCGCAGGGGGCCAAATCCTCGGGGCTGGATGTCTGCCCACTCGCTCCAGCAGTGCCGGTCTGTCTCTACGCGTTAACCCTGAAAAACACCGAGCCATCTCCCGCTGTGCAGGCGTTGCTGGCCATCATCACGGAACAAGCCGTGGCGATGCTGACGAGCTGAACGGATTTTCCAACGGGTTCTCGAACAATCGATACCAGAACACTGCCACTTCGGCGGTGTTCGGATCGATGCCGCGATAACGCAGGTGATCGATCCCGCCCACCACATAACCGCACCGTTCATAGAGCCTACAGGCACCGAGATTGTTGTTCTGGGTTTCGAGCATGATGCCGGGCAGCTTCTTCTTGCGGCTCCAGAACTGCGCGACATCCAGCAATGCCTTGGCCACACCGTGCCGTCGGGCCGGAGCGTGCACGGCCAGTTCGTCGATGTGGGCAAAGCCATTCCAATTGGTGCTGATCACCAGATGCCCCACCGGTTGGTCATCGAGATAAGCCATGAAAATCGCACTGTCCGCGGCATCGCGAAAACTGCTGAACTCTTCCGGATCGATGCCATAACACTTGCGATACGGGGTGATGGGCGTTATCGGCCACTGCGCTACCGGGCTGCCGATTTGCACCGCGCCATAGGCCGCGACTTCAAAACTGAAATCACTGCCCCAGATGTAGGCCGCGAAACCGTCATCGGCCACGCGTACGGACAACCCTGGATGAGTTGGATTGATTTGCGGCTGCATACTGGGAAAGGTCCTCACTCCTTGATGCAATCGACGGTGTAGTGCCGCCCATTGCCCTCATCTTCATGTTGCAATCCGTGCACATCAGCAACGAACCCCGGGAATTGGCTATCGAACGTCCTGGCGAAGGCCAGGTAGTCGATGATCGAGCGGGTCGACTCGGTAAAACGCTCGCCAGGCATGATCAACGGGATACCCGGCGGGTATGGCACCAGCATCACCGCGGCGATCCGCCCTTGCAGCGCGTCGATCGACACCGCTTCAACTTCGCCCCGCACCAGATGATCATAGGCGTCCGCCGGTTTCATCGCGACTTCCGGCAGCACTGTGTACATGCGCTTGAGGTGCCTGGCCGTGGCATTGCTGTGATAGCAGGCATGCAGTTGATCGCACAGATCCCGCAGGCCCAGGCCCTGGTAACGCGAGGCGTTTTCCCTGGTCACGCACGGCAGGCAATGCGCGAGGCTGACGTTGGCGTCATAACTGCGCTTGAACTCCAGCAACTCGGTAAGCAGCGTGCTCCACTTGCCCTTGGTAATGCCCATGGAGAACAACACCAGGAAGGAATACAGCCCGGTCTTTTCGACCACCAGACCGCGTTCCCAGAGGAACTTGCTGACCACCGCCGCCGGAATGCCCCGCTCACTGAGCGCACCGCCCGCCGTGAGCCCTGGCATGACCAGCGTGACCTTGATCGGGTCGAGCAGCACGTAATCGTCCGTCACCTCACCGAAACCATGCCAGTCGGCATCGGGCTGCAGCAACCAATCCTCGGTGACCACACGTTCGATGCCCTGCGCCGTGGGCGGCTGCCAGATCGAGAACCACCAATCATCGGCATCGATGTGCTGGCGCAGATTGGCCAGCGCCCGGCGAAAGCTCAGGGCTTCGTCGAACATTTCCTGCAACAGCGAGCGCCCGGCCGGGCCTTCCATCATCGCCGACGCCACATCCAGCGAGGCGATGATGCCGTACTGCGGCGACGTCGAGATGTGCATCATGAACGCTTCGTTGAAACGATCGCGGTCCAGTTTCCGGGCGCCGCCATCGCGTACATGGATCATCGACGCCTGGCTGAATGCCGCCAGCAATTTGTGGGTGGAATGGGTGGTGAACACCAGCGGGCTATGTTCGTCACGCGTCGTGCCCATGCCATAACGCCCGGCGAAGAATTCATGAAACGCGGCATAGGCGTACCAGGCTTCGTCGAAATGCAGGACTTCAACGCTGCGGCCCAACTGCTGACGGATCAGCTCGGCGTTGTAACAGAGCCCGTCGTAGGTCGAGTTGGTCACGACCGCCAGCTTGACCTTGGGCGCCCGCCCCTTGGTCAATGGACTGGCGTCGATCTTGGCCTGGATCGACTCGGCGCTGAATTCGCTGAGGGGAATCGGTCCGATGATCCCCAGCTCATTGCGCTCCGGGCACAAGTACAACGGGATGGCGCCGGTCATGATGATCGAGTGCAGCACCGACTTGTGGCAATTGCGATCCACCAGCACCAAGTCATCCCGGGCGACCATGGAATGCCAGACGATCTTGTTGGCCGTAGAAGTGCCATTGATCACGAAAAAGGTGTGATCGGCGCCGAAGTTGCGCGCCGCTCGCGCTTCAGCTTCCGCCAGGGGTCCGGTGTGATCGAGCAGGGAGCCGAGCTCGGGGACCGACACCGACAAGTCGGAACGCAGGGTGTTCTCCCCGAAAAACTGGTGAAAAGCCTGCCCGACCGGACTTTTGTGGTACGCCACTCCACCGCCATGCCCGGGGGTGTGCCAGGAATAGTTGGAGTCGGCGGTATGTTGCACCAGCGCCTTGAAGAACGGTGGCAGCAGTCCATCAAGGTACTTGCGCGCGGCCCGGGCAACTTGGCGGGCGAGGAAGGGAACCGTGTCTTCGAACAGGTACAGAATGCCGCGCAACTGATTCAGCTCGGCCATCGCGTCGGCCGGTGCGTTTTCCAGGGTCACTTTTTCGCCGAGGGCGAAAATCGGCAGATCAGGTGCACGCACTCGCGCGAGGCCAATGAGTTCGGCCATATTTTGTAATAAATGCGAATGGGTGCTGGCGTCTTCCGACGCGATCAACATGCAAGACAGCCCGTGGTAAGTCGATGCGACCAGGCGCCCTTCGCTGTAGTCCACCGCCGACACCACACTGAAACCTTCCTGCTCCAGCTCCCTGGCAATACCGCGCACGCGATCGCCCGCGACGCTGTCCGACTTGATGTCGCGATGGACGATCAACACCGGAAATTTCAAATCTTTATACATGGGGCTCAGTGTCCTGAGGCGGCAGATCAGAGCCTGCCAATCACCTCAGGGTAGAGTGTTGCAGCCGATGTAGCGAGCAGAACGCCCCGAAATGGGTCACGGAGTGTCCCATTGATGAAAGGATCAAGCCTGGGCTTCGGCCTCGGCCAACTGCACCCACAGTGCCGGTGCGCCGGCGGATTTGCCGATGATTTCAAGGCGTGCGGCGTGCCTGGCCAGATCATCTTCGCTGGCGCGGATAATCCGTGTTGGCTGGCGGTCGGCAGGCAGGCGGCGGATCTCGGTGGCCGAGTTGTCAGCACCTTCACCCGAGCCATTACCGTCCGAGGCGTTACCGGCCAGGGACAGGCTGGTCTGGCCGCCGGTCATGGTCAGGTAGACGTCGGCGAGAATCTCGGAGTCGAGCAAGGCGCCGTGCAGTTCACGGCCGGAGTTGTCGACGCCGTAGCGTTTGCACAAGGCATCGAGACTGTTGCGCTGACCCGGATGACGTTCCCGGGCCATCATCAGGGTGTCGAGGATCGAGCAGTGCTGGGTGATGTCGGCGCGGTCTTGCTGGCCCATCAGGGCGAATTCGTTGTTGATGAAGCCAACGTCGAACGCCGCGTTATGGATGATCAGCTGCGCGCCCTTGATGAACTCGAAGAACTCTTCGGCCACTTCGGCAAAACGCGGTTTGCCCACCAGGAACTCGTTGGTAATACCGTGGACGCCGATGGCGCCCTCGTCACTTTCGCGGTCCGGTTGCAGGTAAACGTGAAAGTGCCGCCCGGTCAGGCGCCGGCCGATCAACTCGACACAACCGATTTCGATAATCCGGTGGCCGTCGGTCACCGGCATGCCGGTGGTTTCGGTATCGAGTACAACGGATCTGGTGGCCATCAGTGCTCAGCTCTCAATCGGTCAATCAGGTAAAGGCGGCGATGTTAACACGCTTGCTGGAGTGATTCAGGTAGACGCAAATCAGCCCTGCTTATACCCGCGCACTTCATCCACGCCACGGTTGGCCAATTGGTCGGCACGTTCGTTACCGTGATGGCCGATGTGCCCGCGTACCCACTTCCAGGTCACTTTGTGGCGGTTGACCTGTTCGTCGAGCTGTTTCCACAGGTCAGCATTTTTAACCGGTTCTTTAGCCGCGGTTTTCCAGCCGCGCTTCTTCCAGTTGTCCATCCACTCGTTGATGCCTTTCATCACGTACTGTGAGTCGGTCACCAGCAGCACCTCGCAAGGGCGCTTGAGTTCTTCCAGGCCGCGGATCGCACCCATCAACTCCATGCGGTTGTTGGTGGTATTGGCTTCGCCGCCCCAGAGTTCCTTTTCAACGCCCTTGCACACCAGCAATGCGCCCCAGCCGCCTGGGCCGGGATTGCCCTTGCAGGCGCCGTCGGTGAAGAGTTCTACGCTATCGCTCATGCCAGTCTGTCCAGAAATGCAGGGGCTCGCCGATTGCAGACCGACGACGCCCGAAGCCGGGACGTGCCCGGCCGGAAAAAATCAGAAAATCAAGGTTCGATGTTGCGCCGGTTGACCTTGGCCATCGGCAGCGGGATCAGCTTGCCCATCGGTTCGCGACGCTCCTGGCGCACCGGTCGCAAGCCGACCACGATCTTGCGTGCCACCAATAGATAGAAGCCACCACCGGACAGTTGCCAGTCACCCGCTTTACGCTCCCAACCGGCCAGGCGTGATTGCCAGGCGGGTGAAGCAAGCGGCGGACGATAGCACCCGAAGCGCCGTTTCTCCAGCGCAAAGCCCAGCAGGTTCAGCCAGTCGGCGACCCGCGAGGGCGAAATGCAGCGCGCCTTGCGCAAGGCGTCCTGGGCGAACACATGGCGCAGGCCCCAGCTGCTCCAGGGGTTGATCCCGATGATCAGCAGGTGCCCGCCGGGCCGCACGCTGCTGGCGGCTTCACGGAGCAAACCGTGGGGTGACAGGCAGAAATCCAGGCCGTGCTGCAGGACAACTACATCGGCGGCATGTTCGCTCAGGGGCCAGGCCTGCTCTTCGCAGACAATCTCGACGCCCGGCAACGGCGCCCCCAGGCGCACATTGCGCTGCACCTGCGGTGCCGAAGGCGGCGTCTGCGCCGAAGGACCGTAGTGCACCAGGTAGCCGCCGAAGAACCGCCCGAGTTCGTCCTCGAGCATGCGCCGCTCTTCGTCGAGCAGAAATTGCCCAAGGGGACCTTCCAGCCATTCACGGGCCGCGCTGATCAACGCCAGCCAGTCGGGATCGGCCTGTGCGAACGCTTTATCAGTCATTGCATTCTCCAACGCGCCAGGAAGTTCTAAGATGCGCCATTGTTTTCCGCTTGGCGAATCCGACGATGATACAGATCACAGCCCTGCCCGCCTTCACCGACAACTACATCTGGTTGTTACAAGACCACGCCAGCAAACGCTGCGCGGTCGTCGACCCGGGTGATGCCGGCCCTGTACAAGCCTGGCTGACGGCCAATCCGGGTTGGGTACTGAGTGATATTCTGATCACACATCACCATCATGACCACGTCGGCGGCGTCGAACAGCTGAAGAAGGCGACGGACGCAACGGTCTATGGCCCTGCCAGCGAACGCATCCCGGCGCGTGACGTGGCCCTGCATGACAACGATAAGGTTCAGGTGCTCGGCCTGGATTTTGATGTCTACGCGGTCCCCGGCCATACCCTGGGACATATAGCTTATTACCATCATGGCCTGCTGTTCTGTGGCGACACGCTGTTTGCCGCCGGCTGCGGGCGCCTGTTCGAGGGCACACCGGAGCAAATGCACGCCTCGCTGTCACGCCTGGCCGCGTTGCCGGAAGACACCCTCGTCTACTGCACCCACGAATACACCCTGAGCAATCTGAAATTCGCCGCGGCCGTCGAACCCGGCAACCCGGATACCGCCGAACGCCTTGCCGAAGTCACGCGCAAACGGCAAGCCGGGATCATGACGCTGCCGACGACACTGGCGCTGGAAAAGCTGACGAACCCTTTTTTGCGCACCGGTGAAACATCCGTTAAACAAAAAGCGGACGAACGGACCGGCACCGATAACCGGGCTCCGAGTGCGGTTTTTGCGGCACTGCGGGCCTGGAAAGACACGTTCTGACAGGGCTGCCTGTCGGCCCTGAAATTCTCAATGGTTGACCGCGCAGGGTGTGCTTTCTAGAATCGCCCGACATTTTTGCCCGGAACTTACTTCCAGCCAATGTCGTCACCTACTCGCAAAGCCATCAATTCAGACGCATTGACCCGCCTGGCTCAAGCCATCGCGGTGGCTGTGTCCGCCACTCTGGCGGGCTGTTCCAGCCATGCGCCGCAGACCGATGCGGCGCATACGCCCAACATCGCCGCGCGCGCCAAACAGAAGCCGATCTGGCTCAGCGAAAAACCCAGCCCGCAAGTTCCCCAGGATGTCTGGGAGCGCATGCGCCAGGGCTTCCAGTTGCAGGACGGGCTGGGCGTCAACCCGCGCATCGAGCAACAGCGCCTGTGGTTCGCCAGTAACCCCTCCTTCCTTGAGAACGCCGGCGAACGCGGCAGCCTCTACATTCATTACATCGTCGAACGCCTCGAAGAACGCAACATGCCGCTGGAACTGGCGCTGCTGCCAGTGATTGAAAGTGCCTACAACCCGATGGCCTATTCCCGGGCCGACGCGGTGGGTCTTTGGCAATTCATCCCCTCCACCGGCCGCTACTTCAACCTGCGCCAGACTCGCTTCTATGATGGCCGTCGCGATATTACCGCCTCGACCACCGCGGCCATGGATTACCTGACCCGTCTGCACGACATGTTCAACGGCGACTGGCTGTTGGCCCTGGCGGCCTACAACGCCGGCGAAGGCACCGTCAGCCGGGCCATCGAGCGCAACGAAAAGCTCGGCCTGCCAACCGACTACTGGAACCTGCCGCTGCCGGCGGAAACCCAGGCCTATGTGCCAAAGTTGCTGGCCCTCTCGCAAGTGGTCATGTCGCCCGAGGCTTATGGCGTGAACCTCAACCCGATCGCCAACGAACCCTACTTCCAGGTCGTCGAGATCAATCAGCGCATGGACCTGTCCAAGGTTGCTGAAGTCGCCAACATCGACGAAGACGAACTGTTCCAGCTCAACCCGGCCTTCAAGCAACGCACCACCATCGATGGCCCTCAGCACCTGCTGGTGCCGACGTCCAAGGCGCAACTGCTGACCAGCAGCCTGCAGACCATGCGTCCCGAGGAACTGATCAGCAAGAAGTCGCTCAAACCGGTCTTCGACGGCGCCGATGACACCAAGGTCGCCACCGTGCGGCGCGCCTATCGGGTCAAGCGCGGTGACAACCTGGCTTCCATTGCCAGGGCCAACAAGGTCGACGTCAAGGATCTGCAACGCTGGAACAAGCTGACCGGCAAGAACCTCAAGCCCGGCCAGACCCTGGTCATGCACGAAGAGGTCAAGCGTGGCTCAGGTCGCGTGAACACAGTGGTTGCAGCCAACAGCAAAAAGCCGCAGACCCGATACAAGGTCCAGCAAGGTGACTCGCTGTACATTGTTGCCAAACGTTTCAATGTCGAGATGCAGCACCTCAAGCGCTGGAACCCGCGCGTGGGTCAGGCGCTGAAGCCTGGACAGATGCTGACGGTTTCCAACCCGCATTAAAAACGAGCCCCTGATATCAGGGGCTTTTTCATTGTTTCCAGCGTTGGAAGTCTTTGTGGCGAGGGAGCTTGCTCCCGCTCGACGGCGAAGCCGTCGAAAGTTCTGCGAAGCGCTATATCAACAGAGTATTGGGGCCGCTGCGCAGCCCAGCGGGAGCAAGCTCCCTCGCCACAGAATGGGCGCAGGCAGAACAACCTCCCCAGCAATCAAGAACCCGCTACCCCCGTCTTTTTCCTGTCCAGACAAGCTGTTACTGTACGGCCGACAAAGCCCAAGCCGCCTGGATCGGATTCCCTATTTGAAGCGTCTGCACCTGTTCCTGATCAGCCTGGCCTTGAGCTCTACCGCAAGCGCGACGATCAGCGAAAGCCATGGTTATGCGCAGTTCGGCACCCTCAAGTATCCGGCCAGTTTCACCCACTTCGACTGGGTCAACCCGCAAGCGCCCAAGGGCGGTACGTTGCGGGTGATGGCGTTTGGCACCTTCGATACGCTCAACCCTTACACCTTCAAGGGCACCAGCCCGGTCACCACACCGAATTTCCTGCAATACGGCATCAACGAACTCAACGAGCCGCTGATGGTCGGCACCGGCCAGTACGCGCCATCGGGCGACGAGCCGGCGTCCAGCTATGGCCTGATCGCCCAGTCGGTGGAGTACAGCGAGGACCGCAGCTGGGTGGTGTTCAATCTCAGACCCGAAGCACGCTTCCACGATGGCACCCCGATCACCGCCTACGACGTGGCATTTTCCTACCGCGTGTTGCTCAAGGAAGGCCATCCGCTGTACCGCACCAGCCTTCAGGAAGTGTCACGGGTCGACGTCCTCAACCCCCAGCGCATCCGCTTCGTGTTCAAACGCGCCGGTAATCCGTTGCTGATCCTGCGTCTGGGCGAAATGCCGGTACTGCCCCAGCACTACTGGAAAGGTCGCGATTTCAAGGCCACCACCTTCGAACCACCGCTGGGTAGCGGCCCCTACCGCATCACCTCGGTCACGCCGGGGCGGCAGCTCGTGTTTGAGCGGGTCAAGGATTACTGGGGCAAGGACCTGGCGGTCAACCGCGGCAAATACAATTTCGATCGCATGGAAGTCGAGTTCTATCGCGACAGCGACGTGGCGTTCGAAGCGTTCAAGGCCAATGAGTTCGACATTTATATCGAGCATCAGGCGAAGAACTGGGACACCGGCTACAACTTCCCGGCCATCCGTCGCGGCGACGTGATCAAGGCGCAGATCCCCCATCAGATCCCGACCCAGAGCCAGGGGCTATTCTTCAACAGCCGTCGCCCAACATTCGCCGACGCCAAGGTCCGCGAGGCGCTGGGGCTGATGTTCGACTTCGAGTGGACCAACCGCACGCTGTTCAGCGGCGCCTATCAGCGGGCCACCAGTTACTACCCCAACAGCGAGTTTGCCGCCACGGGCCTACCGATCGGCCATGAATGGCTGATGCTCAAGCCCTATCGCGAACAACTGCCGGCCAGGCTGTTTACCGAACCGTTCAGCCTGGCGCAAACCGATGGCCGCGGCATTCCCCGGGAGACCTTGCGCAAGGCCCTTGGCCTGCTCGCCGAAGCGGGCTGGAAACTCAACGGCCAGCGCCTGCAAAACGCCGCCGGGCAGCCGCTACGCCTGGAACTGCTGCTGGTCAATCCGAACCTGGAGCGCATCCTCCAGCCCTATGTCGAGAATCTCGCCAGCATCGGCGTCGATGCAAGGCTGCGCACGGTCGACCGGGCCCAATACAAACAACGGCTGGATCAATTCGACTTCGACATGATCCTGATGACGCTCAACCAGACCTTGAGTCCCGGGCTGGAACAGTGGCAGTACTTTCACTCCAGCCAGGCTTCGGTCAAGGGCAGCAAGAATTACGCCGGCATTGCCAATCCGGTGGTCGACCATTTGCTCGAACAATTGCTCGCCGCACAAAACCGCGATGAACAGGTGGCCGCCGGCAAGGCCCTCGACCGCGTGCTGCTGTGGCAGCACTACATCATTCCCAACTGGTACCTCAATTATCACCGCCTGGCGTACCGCAACCGGTTCGCCTTTGTCACCACGCCGCCCTACACATTGGGCTTGAATGCGTGGTGGCTGAAATCTTCGGAGAAAGATCGATGACCGCCCTACGCACCCTGCTCCTGCAGGCCGGCGGCCTGTTGTTCGCCGGGCTGGCCTGCGCCGCCCCGCAACACGCCGTCACCTTGTACAACGAGCCGCCGAAGTACCCGGCCGATTTCAAGCACTTCGACTACGTCAACCCGGACGCGCCCAAGGGCGGCACCTTCCGCCAGGCCGGTTTCGGCGGCTTCGACAGCCTCAACCCGTTCATCAGCAAGGGCGTGCCGGCGGACGACATCGGCATGATCTACGACACCCTGGCCAAGCAAGGCCTGGACGAACCCTTCACCGAATACGGCCTGATCGCCCGCCTGATCGAAAAGGCCCCGGATAACGCCTGGGTACGTTTCTACCTGCGTCCGGAAGCACGCTTCCATGATGGACATCCGATTCGCGCCGAAGACGTGGTGTTCAGCTTCGAGATGCTGACCAAGGATGGCGCACCGATGTACCGCGGCTACTACAACGATGTGGCCGAAGTGGTCGCCGAAGACCCGCTTACCGTGCTGTTCAAGTTCAAACACAGCAACAACCGTGAACTGCCGCTGATCCTTGGGCAGTTGCCGGTCCTGCCCAAGCACTGGTGGGCCAACCGCGACTTCAACAAAGGCAACCTGGAAATCCCGTTGGGCAGTGGCCCGTACAAGGTCAGTCAGGTCAAGGCCGGACGCCTGGTACGTTACGAGCGGGTCAAGGACTACTGGGGCAAGGACCTGCCGGTCAACCGTGGTTTCTATAACTTCGACGTGATGACCACCGACTATTACCGCGACAACACCGTGGCACTGGAAGCCCTCAAGGCCGGGCAGTTC
Source organism: Pseudomonas vancouverensis (assembly GCF_004348895.1). Lineage (GTDB taxonomy): Bacteria > Pseudomonadota > Gammaproteobacteria > Pseudomonadales > Pseudomonadaceae > Aquipseudomonas > Aquipseudomonas vancouverensis. Next base: position 148,929 of record NZ_RRZK01000035.1, on the reverse strand, counting down.
GACTATTGGCTGGAAATGACCGCGAAGAACTGGGCCAATGCCTACAACATTCCGGCGGTCACCGAGGGACGCCTGATCAAGGAGCAGATCCCCAACGGCAACCCCACCGGCATGCAAGGCTTCGTCTACAACCTGCGCCGTCCAGTGTTCCAGGATGTGCGCGTGCGTCGGGCGCTGTCACTGCTGCTGGATTTCGAGTGGACCAACAAGCAACTGTTCAACAGCGCCTACGTACGCACCCGCAGTTACTTCGAAAACTCGGAAATGGCTGCCACCGGCCTGCCTGACGCCGATCAGCTGGCGGTGCTCGCCCCATTCCGCAGCCAGTTGCCCGCACAGGTGTTCAGTGAAGCCTTCGAGAACCCGACCACCGACGGCAGCGGCATGATCCGCGCCCAGCAGCGGGAAGCCTACCAACTGCTGCAGGAAGCGGGTTGGCGCATCGTCGACGACAAAATGGTCGACGCCACTGGCAAGCCGGTGGTCATCGAGTTCCTGCTGGCCCAGACCGAGTTCGAGCGAGTGTTGCTGCCCTTCAAGCGCAACCTGAGTGACCTGGGAATCGACCTGGTGATTCGCCGGGTCGACGTTTCCCAGTACATCAACCGCGTGCGCTCGCGGGACTTCGACATGATCGTCGGCAGCTTCCCGCAGTCCAACTCGCCGGGTAACGAGCAGCGTGAATTCTGGATGTCAGCCGCCGCCGACAAGCCCGGCAGCCGCAACTCCATGGGCCTGAAGGACCCGGTGGTTGATCAACTGGTCGAGCAACTGATCAACGCCGATTCACGTCAAAGCCTGGTGGCCCATGCCCGCGCGCTGGACCGCGTGCTGCAATGGGGCTATTACGTCATACCCAACTGGCACATCAAGACCTGGCGCGTGGCCTACTGGAACCACATAGGACACCCCAAGGTCTCGCCAAAATATGACATCGGCACCGCCACCTGGTGGGTCAAGCCCGACATCGCGCCGGCCATAGAAGTCGAAACCAAACTGCAGGCCGATCCTGCGGACACGGAGTAATCAGATGCTGGCGTACATTTTTCGGCGACTGCTGCTGATCATTCCAACCCTGTTCGGCATCCTGCTGATCAACTTCGTGATCATCCAGGCCGCACCCGGCGGGCCTGTGGAACAGATGATCGCCAAGCTCGAAGGCTTCGAAGGCGCCACCAGCCGCATCGCCGGTGGCGGCGCGGAAGTCTCGGTCGCCGGCTCTGCCTATCGTGGCGCCCAGGGCCTGGACCCTGCACTGATCAAGGAAATCGAGCACATGTACGGTTTCGACAAGTCGGCGCCGGAACGCTTGTGGATCATGGTCAAGAACTACGCTTCCCTGGATTTCGGCGACAGCTTCTTCCGCGACGCCAAGGTCATCGACCTGATCAAGGAAAAGATGCCGGTGTCGATTTCCCTCGGGCTGTGGAGCACCCTGATCATGTACCTGGTGTCGATCCCGCTGGGGATCGCCAAGGCGACGCGGCACGGCAGCCATTTCGACGTCTGGACCAGCTCGGCGATCATCGTCGGCTACGCGATCCCGGCCTTCCTGTTTGCCATTCTGTTGATCGTGGTGTTCGCCGGCGGCAGTTACCTGGACTGGTTCCCGCTGCGCGGGCTGACCTCGAACAACTTCGACGAGTTGAGCCTGGGCGGCAAGATACTCGACTACTTCTGGCACCTCGCGCTGCCGGTGACCGCCCTGGTGATCGGCAACTTCGCGACCATGACCCTGCTGACCAAGAACAGCTTTCTCGACGAGATCAACAAACAGTATGTGATCACCGCAAAAGCCAAGGGCCTGACCAACCACCGCGTGCTCTATGGCCATGTGTTTCGCAACGCGATGCTGCTTGTGATCGCCGGTTTTCCCTCGGCCTTCATCGGCATCTTTTTCACCGGCTCGTTGCTGGTGGAAGTCATCTTCTCCCTCGACGGCCTCGGCTTGATGAGTTTTGAAGCGGCGATCAACCGCGATTACCCGGTGGTGTTCGGCACCCTGTTCATCTTCACCCTGCTGGGGCTGGTGGTGAAACTGATCGGCGACCTGACCTACACCTTTGTCGATCCGCGCATCGACTTCGAAAGCCGGGAGCATTGAGATGAACCTGTCCCCGCTCAATCGCCGACGTTTCGAACTGTTCAAGGCCAACAAGCGTGGCTGGTGGTCGCTGTGGCTGTTCCTGGTGCTGTTCGGTGCCAGCCTGGGCGCCGAATTGATCGCCAACGACAAGCCGCTGGTGGTGCACTACGACAACAACTGGTACTTCCCGGCGCTCAAGCGCTACCCGGAAACCACCTTCGGCGGCGAGTTCCCGCTGGAAGCCAACTACAAAAGCCCCTACATCCGTGAACTGCTCAAGGCCAAGGACGCCTGGGTGTTGTGGGCGCCGATCCCCTACAGCTACCAGAGCATCAACTACGACCTGCGGGTCCCGGCCCCTGCCCCGCCTTCAACGGATAACCTGCTGGGCACCGACGACCAGGGACGCGATGTGCTGGCCCGGGTGATCTATGGTTTTCGCATCTCGGTGCTTTTTGCCCTGACCCTGACGGTGCTCAGCTCGATCATCGGTGTGATCGCCGGTGCCCTGCAGGGCTTCTATGGCGGCTGGGTCGACCTGGCCGGGCAGCGTTTTCTGGAGATCTGGTCCGGGCTGCCGGTGTTGTACCTGCTGATCATCCTCGCCAGCTTCGTCCAGCCGAACTTCTGGTGGCTGCTGGGGATCATGCTGCTGTTTTCGTGGATGAGCCTGGTGGACGTGGTGCGGGCCGAGTTCCTGCGCGGGCGCAACCTGGAATACGTGCGCGCCGCCCGCGCGCTGGGCATGCAGAATGGTGCGATCATGTTCCGCCACATCCTGCCCAACGCGATGGTCTCGACCATGACCTTCATGCCGTTCATCCTGACCGGCGCCATCGGCACCCTGACCGCCCTGGACTTCCTCGGCTTCGGTTTGCCAGCCGGCAGCCCGTCGCTGGGTGAGTTGGTGGCGCAAGGAAAATCCAACCTGCAGGCGCCGTGGCTGGGTATCAGCGCCTTTGCGGTGCTGGCGTTGATGTTGAGTTTGCTGGTGTTCATCGGTGAGTCCGCTCGCGATGCCTTCGACCCGAGGAAGTGAAATGAATCAGGACAATCTGATCGAAGTGCGCGACCTCGCCGTCGAATTCGTCGTCGGCAACCGTTGCCAGCGCGCCGTCGAAGGCATCAGTTTCGACATCAAGCGCGGCGAAACCCTGGCTCTGGTCGGCGAAAGCGGCTCAGGCAAATCGGTCACGGCGCATTCAATCCTGCGCTTGCTGCCCTACCCGCTCGCGCGGCACCCGTCCGGCACCATTGAGTACGCCGGGCAGAACCTGCTGGATCTGAAAGAAAAAACCATCCGCCACATTCGCGGCAACCGCATTGCGATGATCTTTCAGGAGCCGATGACCTCGCTCAATCCGTTGCATTCGATTGAGAAGCAGATCAACGAAGTGCTTGGCATCCACAAGGGCCTCACCGGCAAGGTCGCGACCCGGCGCACCCTCGAACTGCTGGAGATGGTCGGTATCCCCGAACCGCATAAACGCCTCAAGGCCCTGCCACATGAGCTGTCCGGTGGTCAGCGCCAGCGCGTGATGATCGCCATGGCCCTGGCCAACGAGCCTGAATTGCTGATTGCCGATGAACCGACCACAGCCCTGGACGTGACCGTTCAGCTGAAAATCCTCGAATTGCTCAAAGAACTGCAGGCGCGTCTGGGCATGGCTTTGCTGCTGATCAGCCACGATTTGAACCTTGTGCGAAGAATTGCGCATCGCGTATGTGTCATGCAGCGAGGTTGCATCGTCGAACAGGCATCGTGCGAAGAACTGTTCCGCGCGCCGCAGCATCCGTACACTCGGGAACTGTTGGCAGCGGAGCCTAGCGGCAAGCCTGCAAGCAACGTGATCGGCCCGCCTTTGCTGGCGGTCGAGGACCTCAAGGTGTGGTTTCCGATCAAGAAAGGTTTGCTCAAGCGCACGGTGGATTACGTCAAGGCGGTGGACGGCATCAATTTCAGCCTGCCCCAGGGTCAGACCCTCGGGATAGTGGGTGAAAGCGGTTCCGGCAAGTCGACCCTGGGCCTGGCCATCCTGCGGTTGATCGCCAGCAAAGGTTCGATCCGCTTCGAGGGCCAGGCGCTGGACAGCCTGACGCAGCAACAGGTCAGGCCGCTGCGGCGCGAGATGCAAGTGGTGTTTCAGGACCCGTTTGGCAGCCTGAGCCCACGGATGTGCGTGAGCCAGATCGTTGGCGAAGGCCTGCGGATCCATAAAATGGGCACCGAGGCGGAACAGGAACAAGCGATTATTGCAGCACTCAAGGAGGTAGGTCTGGACCCGGAAACCCGGCACCGCTACCCCCACGAATTTTCCGGCGGGCAGCGGCAGAGGATCGCCATTGCCCGGGCACTGGTGTTAAAACCGGCGTTGATCTTGCTGGACGAGCCGACTTCGGCCCTCGACCGCACGGTACAACGCCAGGTAGTGGAGCTTTTACGGTCACTGCAAACCAAGTACAACCTGACGTATCTGTTTATCAGCCATGACCTGGCTGTGGTGAAAGCGCTGAGCCACCAGTTGATGGTGGTCAAGCATGGCCAAGTGGTCGAACAGGGAGACGCGCAAAGCATTTTTGCCGCCCCCCAACATCCGTATACACAGCAGTTGCTGGAAGCCGCTTTTTTGGCACCAGCCACTGCGCAATAACCTGAAAGAGGAGCAACACATGGGTTTTCTCGCCGGTAAGCGCGTACTGATCGTCGGTGTCGCCAGCAAGCTGTCCATCGCATCCGGCATCGCTGCCGCCATGCATCGCGAGGGCGCTGAGCTTGCCTTCACTTATCAGAACGACAAACTGAAAGGTCGTGTTGAAGAATTCGCCCAAGGCTGGGGTTCGAGCCCTGAGCTGTGCTTCCCGTGTGACGTGGCCAGCGATGAAGAAATCGCCCAGGTCTTCGAAGCACTGAGCAAGAAGTGGGACGGCCTGGACTGCATCGTGCACTCCGTCGGCTTCGCCCCGGGCGACCAACTGGACGGCGACTTCACCGAAGCCACCACCCGTGAAGGTTTCCGCATCTCCCACGATATCAGCGCCTACAGCTTCGTAGCCCTGGCCAAGGCCGGTCGCGAAATGATGAAAGGCCGCAACGGCAGCCTGCTGACCCTGTCGTACCTGGGCGCCGAGCGCACCATGCCGAACTACAACGTCATGGGCATGGCCAAGGCTTCCCTGGAAGCTGGCGTACGTTACCTGGCCGGTTCCCTGGGCCCGGACGGTACCCGCGTCAACTGCGTATCGGCCGGCCCGATCCGCACCCTGGCGGCTTCCGGTATCAAGAACTTCCGCAAGATGCTGGCCGCCAACGAAGCGCAAACCCCGCTGCGTCGCAACGTCACCATCGAAGAAGTCGGCAACGCCGGCGCCTTCCTGTGCTCCGATCTGGCGTCGGGCATCAGCGGTGAAATCATGTACGTGGACGGTGGCTTCAACACCACGGCCATGGGCAGCATCGAAGAGTAATTTTCGATACGCCAATAAAAACCCGCCTGTGTTGGCGGGTTTTTTTGTGCCTGGGATTACCGCAGACAGAGCACGCCAAGGCATAAACCTGTGGGAGCGAGCTTGCTCGCGATGAGGCCCGTCGAAACACATTGCACTATTGCCCGGGCACCCGCTCCACCTCGGCGAGCAAATCTTCCACCGACTGATTCTCCTGCGGGTCGATCTCAACCTGCCCTGCACTGAAGCGAATCCCATAACGGCGGTGAGCCATTGCATTGCGCTCTTCGAGCATTTCCTTGAGCCGCGCCTGGATCGCAACAATCTCCACGGCACTGGAGCCGGTCAGCAGCACCGCAAAGCAATCCCGCTTCAACCGCCCCACCACATCATTTTCGCGAAAGGCGATGCGCAGCACATCGGCAAAGGTCTTCAGCGCCTCATCACCCTCGGCATGACCGTACAGACCAGTGATGCGCTGATAATCATCGAGTTTGAAATACAGCAACGTGGCTGGAATTTCCAACTCCCGGCACGTTTGTAGCCCAAGCTGAGCCAGTGCCGTGAAGCCGTGACGATTGGACAGTAGCGTCAACTCATCCATGCTCGCCATCTGCACACCCACCAGCTCCTGCTCGGCCTGACGTAGCTGATCACGCAACCGTTCCCTTGCCTGCTGAGGCGTGAGCAACGGGTCTGCATGAAGACCCGTCCTGCACGATTTACCTGGCATCAACATCATTCACTCCCTTGGCAGCCATGAACGTTAGAGTCGCTCAGCGCCGCATTGACTCCCTATGGATCCGCCACTGGTCAGATACCCGCCACCGGGCAAGGCCCGCCTGCATCGGCCCAGAGCTTGAACTGGGCGACGAAGATATCGTGGGGGACCGGCACCGGTGCCCGATCACCCCCGGGATTCCAGCCCCATAGCACCAGTTTGTCGTCGCTGACGTGCTTGATCAGTGCGGAAAAGTCGCGGTCGCCATTGCTCGAACGATCCTTGATCATCGCGCATAGCCTGTCAGCAGGCAGGCCGATCCAGGCCATGCGGTGTGCGGCAGATGGCAAGCTCCAGTGCGGCGCTCCGGGTGGCGCATGCGGACCGTAGCTGGCTGGCGGGTTGCTCTCGGCGTGACAGGTGGCACACGGCAAACCCGCCGAACCCTTGCCGTCCATACCGCGCACGACATTCATTGCATGGGGCACCCCGGCGTCGAATTGCAGTGGCGAATCACCCGGAATGTGGCAATTCTGGCAGCGCGGGCTCTGGAAGACTTTTTGTACGGTGCCGAAGGCTTTCAGGGCGTCCTGGTCGTCGGCGAACAAATGCGAAGCGTAGATGGCGAGCCCGACCAACAGCACGGCACCGAGGATCAGATGGCGTTTCATATCACACCCCCGACAACTGCAAGGGCAGTTCGCGCAGGCGCTGCCCGGTCAAGGCGAACACCGCATTGGCCACCGCCGGCGCCGTCGGTGGCACCCCTGCCTCACCGATGCCACCGGGTTTGTCGCTGCTGGGCATGATGTGTACTTCGACCACCGGCATTTCGTTCAGCCGCAGCACCTGATAGTCGTGATAGTTGGACTGCACCGTTTGCCCGTCCTTGATCGTCAACTTGCTGTGCAAGGCAAAACTCAGGCCGAAGGTGATGCACGATTCCATCTGCGCGGCGATGCTCTGGGGATTGACCGCGATGCCGCAATCCACCGCACAGACCACTCGATGCACCCGAATCGCCAGGTTGTCCTGGGACACTTCGGCCACCTGGGCGACAAAACTGCCGAACGACTCATGCACCGCCACGCCCAGCGCGTGGCCGTCGGGCAGCGGCGCCTTCCAGTTGGCCTTCTCCACCGCCAGGTTGAGCACCCCAAGGTGGCGCGGGTGCTCCTTGAGCAAGGTTCTGCGGTATTCGACCGGGTCCTTGCCGGCGGCCGTGGCCAGTTCATCGATCAACGACTCCATGACGAACGCCGTGTGGCTGTGCCCCACCGAGCGCAGCCACAGCACGTTGATCCCGGTCTTCGGTGAGTGCAGTTCGATCTGGTGATTGCCCAGACCTTCGAGATAGGGACTGTCAGCAACGCCCTCAACAGAGGTCTTGTCGATACCGTCCTTGACCATGGCCGCTTCGAGGGAGGTACCGGCCATGATCGACTGGCCGACCATCACATGTTTCCAGGCCAAGGGCATGCCCTCCGCGTCCAGGCCGATCCGCGCATGGTGCAGGAAGGCCGAACGGTAATAGCCACCACGGACATCATCCTCACGCGCCCACACCGTTTTCACCGGTCCGCCCGCCGCCTTGGCGACATAGACCGCCTCGCTGACGAAGTCCGAGGTGGGATTGGCCCGACGGCCGAAACCACCGCCGAGAAATTCGGTGTGAATGACCACCTGCTCGGGTTTGAGACCGGTGATTTTCCCGGCGATCATTTGATCGAGGGTCTGGAACTGAGTACCGGTCCAGATTTCGCACTTGTCCTTGCTGATGCTCACCGTGCAGTTGAGCGGCTCCATCGGCGCATGGGCCAGGTAAGGCACGCTGTATTCGACGTCGATGACTTTCGCTGCTTTGGCCAGCGCCGCCTGGGTATCCCCCGTCTGCCCGGCGTTCATCCCCGGCGTGGCTGCCAGTTTGCGGAAGGATTCCAGCAGGGTGTGACTGTCGAGTCCGGCATTGGGGCCTTTGTCCCAGTCGATTTTCAGCGCATCGCGGCCCAGCTTCGCCGCCCAGTAATGATCGGCGATCACCGCAATGCCGGTGGGCACCTGTACCACTTTGTGCACACCCGGTATCGCCAGGGCTTCGGCGCCCTCGAAGGATTTGACGCTGCCGCCAAAGGTCGGCGAGCGGGCAACCATGGCGGTCATCAGTCCGTCGAACTGCACATCCAAGCCGAACTTCGCCCGACCGGTGATTTTCTCCGGGGTGTCCAGACGCGGTGTGGGCTTGCCGATCAGCCGCCAGTCTTTCGGCGCCTTGAGCTGGATCGACGCCGGGTCCGGTGCAGGCAACTGCCCCGCCTCGTCGGCCAGCTCGCCATAAGTGGCGCGCTGGTCGCCGGCGATCACCACACCAGATTCCGTATGAATCGCTGAGGGCGCGACATTGAAACGCTTGGCCGCGGCTTCGATCAGCATCAGCCGAGCCATCGCGCCCGCCTGGCGATAACGGTCAAACTCCATCCAGGTCGAGGTCGAACCGCCGGTGATTTGCATGCCGCCGAACCCGGCCAGGCCGTAATCCTTGGCTGAGGCCGGCGAATGCTCGACGCGAATGTTCGTCCAGTCGGCATCCAGTTCTTCGGCGATCAGCATGGTCAGGCCCGTCCAGATGCCCTGGCCCATCTCCGAATGCCCGAGCAGCACGGTGACGTTGTTGTCATTGCCAATGCGCAGGAACGCATTCGGCGCGAACACATTGCCCTGGTCGTCCGCGCCCATGGCAAAGCGATGACCGCCCGGTATGACGAACGCCACCACCAGCCCGCCACCCAGCACGGCACTGCCCTTGAGAAAACCTCGACGCGAAAGCGGATTGAACGTGCTCATGCTCACCTCAGCCCAATTCAGCCGCGCGCTTGACCGCCGCGCGAATCCGCGGGTAGGTGCCGCAGCGGCAGATATTGCCGGACAGCGCCTGGTCAATGTCGCTGTCGGTCGGTTTGGGGATTTTCGCCAACAAGGCGGCGGCGGACATGATCTGCCCTGATTGGCAGTAGCCGCACTGGACCACGTCGATTTCCGCCCAGGCGCGTTGCACCGGGTGCGAACCGTCCGCGGAGAGGCCTTCGATGGTGAGGATTTTCTGCCCGTGGGCCACCGCTGTGGCGGGGGTGATACAGGAACGCAATGGCGCGCCGTCGACGTGCACGGTGCAGGCTCCGCACTGGGCCATGCCGCAGCCGAATTTGGTCCCGGTCAGGTGGGCGACATCGCGCAGGACCCAGAGCAACGGCATGTCGGCGGGGACATCCAGCTCCTGGTCCTGACCGTTGATGTTCAGGGTCAGCATTGCGCAGTTCCTCAGACTCACGGTGATCTGAAGGGGCGTCGCTGAGGTGGTGCAAGACCTGTGCGCGCCTCGGGTTATCCCTTCAGCTAAGCGCAGATTCCCGGGCTGGCGGGAATGCATCGACCACCGGTCATCGACCAGCCGTCTGAATCGCTGCCATTGTTGGCCTCAAGCCAGCGCGGCTGCCCGGCTCTGGCCCAGGCGATGCTGAGACACCAGGCGCATGACATAGCCGATTTTCAACAAGGTCGGGCCAAGGATGGTCAGGGCGTGCATCATTACCAGAACCAATATCGACAGATGCCCGCCATACAGATAAGCGCCGTAGATGCCCACCAGCAGCATGGCCAGGCCGGCACCCAGCACGCGGTTCGAAAGGTTGAACAGGTTTTGAGGGTTGCTGAAGAAATCGAACATGTTCCGTACTCCTGTACGTCGATCAGTTGTACGTAAGTGACTTCAGTTTTCGTGCCAGCTTATATGCAATTAAAAATCAATTAGTTGGACTCGAAGAGGTCAATATGACTCTGAACAAAACGAGTCATAAAGACACTTCAATCAGTCATTATGACTACATTTTTTGATCGCAATCTTTCAAGCCACCAAACCCCGCTGGTCGATCTACGGTACTGCCGACCCACGTCAGGCTGGCTACGCTTTAACTCCAGCATGCCTAACCTGCCGAGGAGTGCCTGCCATGCAACGTATCCAGAAACTCACCCCCTGCCTGTGGTTCGACAGTGAGGCCGAAGACGCCGCGAAGTACTACTGCTCGATCTTCGATCACTCGAAAATCACCGCCATCACCCACTACGGCCATGCCGGTTTCGAGTTCCACGGGCGACCTGAAGGCTCGGTGATGACCGTCAGCTTCGAACTCGACGGACAAAGCTTCACCGGCCTCAACGGCGGGCCGATGTTCAAGTTCAGTGAGGCCATCTCGTTCCAGGTCAATTGCGAATCCCAGGAAGAGGTCGACCACTTCTGGGGCAAGCTGTCCGCCGGTGGCGCGCCCGAAGCGCAGCAATGCGGCTGGCTGCGGGACAAGTTCGGCCTGGCCTGGCAGATCATCCCCGTGGCGATGATGAACATGTTCAAAGACCCCGATACGAAAAAATCGCAACGGGCCATGGAAGCCATGATGCAGATGAAAAAACTCGATATCGCCACCTTGCAACGAGCCTTTGATGGCGAGAGCTAATACACTCGATGGCTGACCTGCCGAGGATCGAGCATGAAGCACGCTGTTGCCAAAGACACCGACAAGGCCCCGCGCTTTTGGCGCGACGATGCCCTGCCCTTCATCGAGGCGCGCGCCATCGCCGACGGCCGCGAAGTCTGCTACAGCCGTCACGCCCATGCGCATTTTTCCATCGGGGCGATCACCCACGGACGCAGTACCTACCTGCACGAACGCTCGGCGTTTGAGGTTGGCGTCGGCACCGTGGTGCTGATGAACCCCGGCGACGTGCACGCCTGCAACCCGATCGATGACCAGCCGTGGTCGTATGTGATGCTGTATGTCGAAACCCCATGGCTGACGGATTTGCAGCATCAGCTCGGCTTCAGCGCAGACTCGGCGTTCCGCCGCTTTTCAGCCACCCATACGCAAGATGCCCGGCTGTTTACCGGGCTCACGCAACTGTATGAAGTGCTGGTCGACCCGCAGCAGGACGTGCTGCGCAAACACAGCGCAGCGGTGGAGTTTTTCACCGACGTGCAACAACGCCTCAACCCGGCGGATCAGCTGTTGCGCGAACCCAACTTCAAGCTGGAGCGTGCCGCCGACTACATCCGCGACAATTGCACGCAACTGCTCAAGCTCGAAGACATCTGCGAAGCCGCGCAGCTGTCGCCCTCCTACCTGATCCGTGCCTTCAAGCAGCACTTCGGCATGACACCCCACGCCTATCTGGTGAACCGGCGCATCCAGTTCGCCAGGGACCAACTGCGCAGCGGCAAACTGATCGCCGACGTGGCACTGGCAGCGGGGTTCGCCGATCAGGCGCATTTTCAACGGGCCTTCAAACAGCACCTAGCGGCGACGCCGGGGCAGTATCGGGATTGAACCTGCCCTCAGGGCAGCAGCAAATACCCGGCACTCAACGCCAACAGAAAGGCCATCGACCGGTTGAACAGACGCATACCCGCAGGATTATTCAGATAACCGCGCAGAAAGGTCCCGGCATAGGCCCAGCAACCCACCGACACGTAGCAGATCACCAGATACACCGCCGCAAACTGCCACACCAACCTTGCTTCACCATCCGCGACAAACGCACCCATGCCCGCGACACAGGCCAGCCAGGCCTTGGGGTTGAGCCATTGCATGATGGCGCCATACAGCATCGACGGCGCCCGCGCCGACTCGCTGGCCTTCACCTGGCCGTTGTCGGCCGCCAGTTTGAAGGCCATGTACAACAGAAACGCCACGCCCGCCCATTGCACCCATTGCGTCAGCGCCGGCCAGCGCTGCAGCAGTTCATGCAGGCCCAGCCCCATCAGCACCAGCAACAGGACAAAACCCAGGGTAGCGCCGGCGACATGACGCTGACTGGCCTTGAAACCAAAGCGTGCCCCGGCGCTCAGGGCGACGATGTTCACCGGCCCTGGCGTAATTGAAGCGACCAACGCGAACGCCGCCATGGACATGATCAGACTCATTGCACACCTTCTTCCATTCAGTTGAACCAGGCCTTCACGCTAAAGCGCCGGCCGTCATCCGTATTGAAGAAAACTGCCCTGGCCAATCCGCTATGAATAAAAGCTCACCACCCTTTTCACTGTCACCAGGGCCTGACGCAGCGCAGCCATGTCCACCGAACCCAGCGCCAGGCGAATCGCATGGGGCACGTGGGTCGAGACCGAGAAAGGTTCGGCGACCGACACCGACACCTGATCACGCATCAGGGCCATGGCCACCTGATCGGCCCGCGCGTCTTCCGCCAGGGGCAACCAGATGAAATACGAATTTGGATGGCTGATGTAATCCAGCCCCGCCAACACCTGAAGTGCAATGGCCTGCCGGGCCTGGGCGTCCACCCGTTTCTGCCCTTCCAGCTCAATGACCGTGCCGTCGTCGAGCCAGGTCGTGGCAAGGGCCGTCATCACCCCCGGTGTGTTCCAGGTGGTGGCCATGACCGTGCGCTCAAATGCCGCCATCCAGCGGGCAGGCGCGGCCATGAAGCCGACACGCAACCCGGTGGCGACACTCTTCGAAAGACCGGACACGTAGACCGTTCTTTCCGGCGCCAGCTCGGCCAGCGGCGGCGGGACGTTTTCAGCGAGAAACGCGTAGGCGGCGTCTTCGATGATGATCAACTCATGCCGCCGCGCGATCGCCACCAGCAGCTCGCGCTGTTCAGCGCCCATCACCCACCCCAGCGGGTTGTGCAAGGTCGGCATCGAGTAGACCGCGCGTACCGGACGGGTTCGGCACATCCGCTCGAAAGCCGCCAGATCCGGTCCCGAATCGGTCACCGGAATGGCCAGGACTTCGAGGTGCAACGTCTCGGCGAGGGTCTTGAAACCGGGGTAAGTCAGCGCGTCAGCGGCGATCACATCACCGGGCTTGAGCAGCGTCATCATCGCCACCGCCAGGCCATGCTGGGCGCCGCTGACGATCAGCACCTGTTCGGCCGGCACGTTCAGGCCGCGCGCCTCAAGGTGGCGCGCCACCGCAGCCCGTTCATGCAAGCGTCCGGCGTGAGGCTGATAGCGCAGGTGCGCCTCCAGGTCGCCAGACAAGGCCAACTGGCGCAGGGCATTGCGCAACAGGTCGGCCTGACCGGGCAATGAGGGGTAATTGAAGTTCAGGTCCAGCATGCCCGCAGCCACCACGTGCTGGGAAATGCCCTGCCCCGGCGGCAAGGACGTCTCGCGCACGAAAGTCCCGCGCCCGGTTTCGCCGCTGACCAGGCCCATACCCTCGAGTTCGGCATACACCCGACTGGCAGTCACCAGCGCCAGGCCATGCTCGGCCGCCAGTTTGCGGTGCGTCGGCAGACGTGTACCCGGCGGCAATGTGCCCGAACGAATGTCGGCGGCAAAGGCGTCCACCAGGGACTTGTAGCGTGAAGTCGGCATCTCGAGATGTATCCATGACAATTTTTTGATTGTATCGATAATCAACCCCAGGATGGCGTTCATGCAACCAACAATGAGCTCGAAGCAATGGAACGGACTTCAAACCTGCAACACTCGCCCCTGCAAACCTCGGCCAGCGGCTGGATCAATGGCCTGATCGGTGTAGTGATCTTCAGTGGCTCGCTGCCAGCGACACGCGTGGCGGTGCTGGAATTCGATCCGGTGTTCCTCACGGTTGCCCGCGCCACTATCGCCGCGCTGCTGGCGCTGGGTTTGCTGTGGCTGTTCAAGGAAAAGCGCCCGGCGCGCCATCAACTTATGTCGCTGACGATCGTTGCCCTGGGCGTGGTGATCGGCTTTCCTTTGCTGACCGCACTGGCGCTGCAGTACGTCACTTCCGCCCACTCCATCGTCTTCGTCGGTTTGTTGCCATTGGCGACGGCGGCGTTCGGTGTGCTGCGCGGCGGTGAGCGGCCACGGGCGGCGTTCTGGATTTTCTCGGTGCTGGGCAGCCTGCTGGTGGTCGGCTACGCGCTGTCCCAAGGGCTGACGGCCTCCCCTCAGGGGGACATCCTGATGCTGCTGGCGATCCTCGCCTGTGGCCTGGGCTATGCCGAAGGCGCAACACTGTCACGTACCCTCGGCGGCTGGCAGGTGATTTGCTGGGCGCTGGTGCTGTCGTTGCCGGTAGTGGCAGCGCTGACCTGGCTGCGCATGCCTTCTTCGCTGAGCGGCATCAGCACGCCGGCCTGGTTCAGCCTCGGCTACGTCTCGCTGTTCAGCATGTTGATCGGCTTCGTGTTCTGGTATCGCGGGTTGGCACAGGGCGGGATCGCCGCCGTCGGCCAGTTGCAACTACTGCAGCCGTTCTTCGGCCTGACCCTGGCCGCCACCTTGCTGCACGAACAGGTGAGCGCCGGCATGCTCGGTGTCACTGTCGCTGTGATTCTCTGTGTAGCAGGGGCGAAAAAGTTCGCCAAATAGAGGCTGGTACGGCGTTTTACGCTCGTCACTGTATGGGTCTGGCGCAGGTTCTGCTGTGGTAAAAATACCGTTCTTGCACCAGGAGCCCACCATGGACATCGCCACCCTCACCCTGTTTCTGCCGGCCTGCTTCGCCCTCAACATGGCACCCGGCCCGAACAACCTGCTGTCGGTCAGCAATGCCACCCGCTATGGCTATCGAACCGCCTGCGTGGCCGGCGCGGGTCGGCTGCTGGCGTTTGCCGGGATGATCGCCCTCGCCTCGGCGGGGCTGGCCGTGGTGCTGCAAACCTCCGAGCTGCTGTTCTATGGGATCAAGATTCTCGGTGCGGCCTATCTGTTCTACCTCGCCTGGCAGTTGTGGCGCGCCGATCCGGGCGTTGAAAATCAGCTGAGCACCGCCCCCGTGGGCACGCTGGCACTGGCTCGGCAGGAATTCCTGGTGGCGGCCGGCAACCCCAAGGCCATCCTGATTTTCACTGCGTTCCTGCCGCAATTCGTCAACCCGGGCCAGGCCATCACGCCACAATTCGTGGTGCTGGGCGCCTTGTTCCTGGGGCTGGAGTGGATCGCCATCGGCGCCTACGCTTACATGGGCCTGCACATGCGGCGCTGGTTCGCCAAGCCGTCCGGCAAGCGCCTGTTCAATCGCTGTTGCGCCGGGCTGCTGTCGGCGGCGGCTTCGGTGTTGTTGATGGCACGCCGCGCCTGATCAATCCCTCGCTCATGGAACCAAACGCCCATGGACAACCCAACACCTGAACCGCAAGCCGTTTGCAGCCCCATCACCGGCAGCGCGATCTTCATCGTCGCGACATTGGTTCCTGACCCCGATTCGATTGCCAAAGTCCGCGCCTGGTGCGGCGACATCGCTGCCCTGACCCGCTCGGTCGGCAAGCGCGTGCCCTCCGGCAACCTGTCGTGCATCTGCGCGTTTGGCTCCAGCGCCTGGGACAACTTGTTCGGGCATCCACGCCCGGCGTCGTTGCATGCCTTTCGCGAATTCGGTGAGGAGGGTCGTCGAGCCGTCGCCACGCCCGGCGATATTCTTCTGCACATTCGCGCCGAGCAAATGGACCTGTGCTTCGAACTGGCGACGCAGTTGCTGAACCCGCTCAGAGGCGCGCTGTCGGTCGTCGATGAAGTGCAAGGATTTCGCTATTTCGACATGCGCAGCATCATCGGCTTTGTCGACGGCACGGAAAACCCAACGGGGCGCAAGATCGCCGAGTTCACCCTGGTCGGCGCTGAAGATCCGACATTCGCCGGCGGCAGCTATGTGCTGGTGCAGAAATACCTGCACAACATGGATGCCTGGAATGAGCTGCCGGTCGAGACCCAGGAAAAGGTCATCGGCCGCACCAAGCTGTCCGATATCGAACTCGACGATTCAATTAAACCAAGCTGTTCCCACAGCAGCCTGACGACCATCACCGAGAACGGGCAGGAAGTGAAAATCCTGCGCGACAACATGCCGTTCGGCCGCCCCGGTGCCGGTGAATTCGGCACCTATTTTATCGGGTATGCACGCTCGCCCGCCCCTATCGAACTGATGCTGGAGAACATGTTTGTCGGCAAGCCACCGGGCAATTACGACCGGTTGCTGGATTTCAGTACGGCGGTCACGGGCGGCCTGTTCTTTGTCCCCTCTGCCGATTTGCTGGAAGAACTGGCCGACCGTGAACCCTCGGAAAACTGATGGCAAACCGGGGAAATTCACTGTCGATTTTCCGGTGGAGGTTGCCCCTCCTGCGATCTATGCTGCGCCCATGAACCTACAAAACTCGCTGCTTCCGCCCCATGCCGAGATGGTCCGCGCCATGCTCGAACGAGACACCTCCTACGAGGGGGTGTTCTTCACTGCGGTCAAGACCACTGGCATTTTCTGCCGCCCCAGTTGCACGGCGCGCAAACCCAAACCGGAAAACATGGAGTTTTTCGCCGGCGTCAACGAATGCCTGGCAGCGGGTTATCGCGCCTGCCTGCGCTGCAAGCCACTGGACGCCGCCGACAGCGCCCCGGACTGGGTGCAGGGGCTGCTCAAATCGGTAGACGCGCAGCCGGACACTCGCTGGAGCGACGCCCAACTGCTGGCCCAAGGCATAGAGCCGCTGAAACTGCGGCGCTGGTTCAAGCAGCACATGGGCATGACCTTTCATGCCTGGTTGCGGGCCCGGCGACTGGGCCAGGCGCTGGACGGCATCAAGCAAGGTGAAACCATCGACGGCGTTGCCTTCGATTCAGGTTATGAATCCCTCAGCGGTTTTCGCGACGCCTTTCAGAAGTCCTTTCACATCACTCCGGGCCGGGCAGCCAACAGCGAGCCGTTGCTGTTTACCCGCCTGACCACGCCGCTGGGGCCGATGATCGCCATGGCCGAACGTCGTGGGCTGGTGCTGTTGGAGTTCCTCGACCAGTCTTCGCTGCGTCCGGAAGTCGAAGCCCTGCAAAGCCGTTTCGGCTACGCGGTGGCGCCGGGACACAATGTGCATTTGCAGCAGATCGGGCAACAACTGGCGGAGTATTTTGCCGGTGAGCGCAAGGTATTCAGCGTCGCGCTGCACATGCCGGGCAGCGAATTCTCTCGTCAGGTCTGGGCTGAACTGGCAACCATCCCCTACGGCCAGACCACCACCTACGGCGCGATCGCCCAACGGCTCGGCAAACCCGGTGCCAGTCGTGCCGTGGGCCTGGCTAATGGGCACAACCGAATTTCGATTGTGGTGCCCTGCCACCGCGTGATCGGTGCCGACGGTTCGCTGACAGGCTACGCCGGCGGCGAACCGCGCAAGGCTTTTCTGCTGCGACTGGAAAACGCCCCCGTGCAACTCACCGGTCAACTGGCCTTTTGACTTAAGTCGACAAGGATGCTGCATGCCTGATCCGTACCAAGCCGCCACACAATGGCTGGCCTCGCTGGATGACGACTGGCGCCGACACATCGACGCCGTCGGCCCGTGCCTGCACCAACCCCACGCCGCCCGTGATCCCTATGAGTCGCTGGTGCGGGCGATTGCCTACCAACAACTGCATGCCCGGGCCGGTGATGCGATCCTCGGGCGATTACTGGCTTTGTTCCCCTCGGTGTCATTTCCAAGGCCGGAACAGATCGTTGCGACCCATTTCGATCAACTGCGCAACTGCGGTTTTTCCGCCAGCAAGATCGCGACCATTCAAGGCATTGCCCAAGCGGCACTGGACGGCGTGGTGCCGGATTACGCCACGGCGCTGGCCATGGACGACGAGGCGCTGATCGAGCGCCTGATCACCCTGCGCGGCGTCGGCCGCTGGACGGTGGAGATGCTGCTGATCTACAGCCTGGAGCGGATGGATATTCTGCCGGCGGATGATTTTGGCGTGCGCGAGGGCTACCGGCGCCTGAAGAGGCTGGAGGCGCAACCGACACGCCGGCAGATGATCGACATCGGACAGGCGTGGAGCCCGCACCGGACGGTGGCATCCTGGTATTTGTGGCGGGTGCCCAGCCGTTAGACCGCGTTATCTTTCTTCGCGAGCAAGCTCGCTCCCACAGGTTCAGCGGCATACAGAAATTTCATGTACAACGCGAGCACTGTGGGAACGAGCTTGCTCGCGAAGGCGTCGGTTCAGTCAACCCGACATCAAAGGCATATCACAACCCCGACTTCAACCGACTGAACGCCCGAATCAGCGCGCGGTTGAACGCCTTGCCATTGTCATTCTTGCTGTACAGCGAAGCCCGCACTGCCTGAGCCGGATAGGTCCCGGGGTCGTTGCGTATCGCCGGATCAATCAGGTCATCCGCAGCGGTGATCGCATTGGCGTAGTGGATGGTGTCGGTAATCGGCGCAATCACCTCCGGCGTCATCAGGTAATCCATCAGCGCCAGCCCCGCCTGCGGGTGCGGTGCGTCCTTGGGAATGACCATGGCGTCGAACCAGATCAAGGTGCCCTCCTTCGGAATCCGGTAGGTCAGCGTGTACGGCTTTTTCGCCGCCTCCGCCTGGCCTGCCGCAATCGCCACGTTGCCGTTCCACGACATCGCCACGCAGGTATTGCCGTTGGCCAGGTCGCTGATGTTCAGGTCATTGTCGAAGTAGCGAATGTACGGGCGAATCTTCGCCAGTTGCTGCTCGGCCAGTTTCAGGTCATCAAGGCTCTGGCGGTTGATGTCCAGGCCCATGTACTTCATGACCGCGGCAAACACTTCGTTGGGGTCATTCAACAGGCTGACGCCGCAGTCGGCAAACTTCGACACCACCGCCGGATCGAACAACATGGCCCAACTGTCGGTGGGCGCATCCGCCAGGCGCTGATTCACCGCTTCCTGCTGAAAGCCCACACCCGTGGTGCCCCAGGCGTAGATCCCGGCATAGCGGTTGCCCGGATCGAACACCGCCATGTGCTGGCGGAACTCCTCACCAACCCCGGCGAAGTGCGGCAACTGCTGCTTGTCGATGGTCTGCACCGCCCCACTCTCGATGGCCCGGGACAGATGCTGTCCGGCCGTCAGCACCAGGTCATAACCACTGCGCCCGGTGAGCAGTTTGGTTTCGACGGTTTCCAGTGAATCGAAGTGATCGGCCACCACATGGATACCGGTCTTGGCTTCAAAATTCTTCAGGGTGTCCGGGGCCAGGTACTCGCCCCAGATGTACAGGTTCACCACCGGTTTGGCGGTATCGGCGGCCTGCACGCACAGGGGTGCAAGCACCAACAGTATTGCTTGAGTCAGTTTGTGCAGGCCCATGGTCACGCTCCTTTTGTCTGAGGGGCAAAGCCTGCGTATTGAGGCATGGTGATGCACGCAACGTTGCCGCCGCCGAGGAGGATTTCCCGGGAGTTTTCGATGCCGACAATCTTGTGCTGCGGGAACAGCTCGGCCAGGGTCGCCAGTGCCACCTGATCGTTACGGTCGCCGAACAGCGGCACCACGATCGAGCTGTTGCCCGCGTAGTAGTTGATGTACGACGCGCAAATCTTTGTCCCGGCTTGACGGGTGTGGGTACTGTCCTGCTGGTCGAGGCCTTCGGCTTCTTCAGCGGTCCATTCGAGTACGTCCGGTTGCGGCAGTTTGTGCACGATCAACTCGCGACCACGGCTGTCGCGGGTGCTGCGCAGGATGTCATAGGCTTCCTGGTAGATTTCCCATTGCGGGTCGTCGCGATTGTCGGTCCATTGCAGCACCACTTCGCCCGGGCGCACGAAGCACGCCAGGTCGTCGACATGGCCATCGGTTTCGTCGAACTTGCAGCCCCGGGGCAACCAGATGACCTGCTCGGCACCGAGGTAATCGGTCAGGCGTCGGGTCACTTCGTCCCTGCCCAGGTGCTGGTTGCGGTTGCGATTGAGCAGGCACTGTTCGGTGGTGAGGATGCTGCCCTGACCATCACTCTGGATGCCGCCCAGTTCAGCAATCAAGGGGGCACGGTAGCGGTCGAAACGCTCGATTTCGAGGATCTTGCTGGCGATCTGGTCGTCCTTGTCCCATGGATAATACAAACCGCCATCGAGGCCACCGTAGGCGTTGAACTCAAAGTCGACGCCGCGCACTTCACCGCTGGCATCGTTGACCACAAAGCACGGACCGCTGTCGCGGAACCAGGTGTCGTTGCAGGTCATTTCCACCACCCGCACTTGCGGCGGCAACTGACGGCGCGCGGTGGCGAACTGGCTGGCCGAGGCGCAGACCGTGACCGGTTCGCTCATTGAGATGGCGGTGACGATCTGCACCCAGACTTTTTGCGCTGGCTTGGCGCCGTTGCGCCACACGTCGGTGCGCTCCGGCCAGCCGAGCCAGCAACCGGACTTGTTTTCGAATTCGCCGGGCAGACGGAAACCGTCCTGTTTCGGGGTGGTGTCGAGTAAACGCGCCATGGTCAAACCTCATTATCGGGGATGGGAATGACCACAGGCTAAGGGCGTTGGCGACCGGCTCGCCAACGATGATTATTTCGGAATAGTTGAATTCAACTCATCAATCGATCAGCTGATCGTTGAACCACTCGAGCATTTGCGCCACCGCCGGACGCTCCAGCCGCACCCGCTCACACACCAGCGCGTATTGGCCAAGCGCGGTCATGCTGGAGGTGAACGGCCGCACCAGACGCCCGTTGAGCAAGTCTTCCTGGGCAGTGAGATTGTCACCCATGGCCACGCCCTGCCCTTGCGCGGCGGCTTCCAGTGCCAACCCGGCGTGGGCGAAGTACAACTGGCGGTCCGGGCGCAGGTCGCCGGCGTGGCTGGTGAGCCATGCGGTCCAGGTCTTGCCGTCCTGATCGTCGTGCAGCAGGCAATGCCGCGCCAGATCCCGTGGCGTTTTCAGCGTGCCCAGGTTGAACAGGCCGGGACTGCACACCGGGAAAAACTGCAACGCCGGCAATGGCCGCACGAAATACGCCGTGCTGTCCACGGGGCCGGTGCCATAGGTGATCGCCAGGTCGATGTCTTCCCCCGGCGCCGTGGCGTCGATGGGTTGCTCGTACAGGTGCAAGGTGATGTGCGGATAACGCGCATAGAAATCGGTGAGGCGGCTCATCAACCACTTCTGCGCCAGCTCCGCAGTGACCGCCAGGCGCAACACCGCCAGCGAAGACGGATCGCGCAATTCATCGCAGGCATCGCCAATCAGTTCGAAGGCCTGTTGCAGGCTTTGCATCAGGCGCCCAGCGGCGAGGGTCGGACGTATCTGCCGACCTTCGCGGACGAACAGCGACACACCGAGCTGCTCTTCAAGCTGACGGATCTGGTGGCTGACGGCGCTGTCGGTCACGCACAACTCGGCGGCCGCCCGGCCAAAATGGGCATGGCGGGCGGCACATTCGAAAGTTCTGAGGGCTGCCAGGGAAGGTAGTCGTCGCATCAGGTCATGTCCCGGTTTCAAGGCTGCCATGCTGACGCGACGGGCGGCAGACGTCCAGTTGGCTGAACTCAGGCCAAAAGGCACTTGTTCATTCACCGCTCCTGCTGTTGCACATCAGGGAATTGAATGAATGATGACGGCCAACGCAGCCGGGCGCATGTTGGTCTCTCAAAACGGAGGGATTCGCCATGCTCGACACACTCAAAAAGATCAATTCGACCTCAGCCTTCAACCGCTGGGCCGGCTTCGAAGTCACCCACGCCGACAGCGGCGTCGCCGAACTGACCCTGGCATTTCGCGAAGCCGACATGGCGCAGTACGCCGGTTTCCTGCATGCCGGCATGATTGGCGCGTTGCTCGATACCGCCTGTGGTTTTGCCGCGGGCACAGTGGCGGGCAACGTGTTGGCGTCGCACTTTTCGGTCAACTGCCTGGCACCCGCGGTCGGTGAAGTGTTCATCGCCAAGGGGCGCGTGGTGAAAGCCGGGAAGAAACAGGTATTCGCCCGCGCCGAGTTGTTTGCGCACAGCGGCGATCAGCTGAAGCTGGTGGCGACGGGTGACGCGATCCTCGTGCCGGTCGAGTAACGCGCAGGGTCTAGGCTGTCTTGGGTACAGACAAGACAGCCGGAGGCTCTCATGCATCTCGAAGGTTCCTGCCATTGCGGCGCCGTGTCGTTCAGCCTGAGCAGCGCCCACCCCTACCCTTACCAACGTTGTTACTGCTCGATTTGCCGCAAGACCCAGGGTGGTGGCGGTTATGCGATCAACCTCAGCGGCGATGCCAACAGCCTGAAGGTGCAGGGGCGCAAACACATTGCGATCTACCATGCACGCCTTAAGGAGCCGGGCGACAAACGTGCCCACAGCAGCACGGCCGAGCGGCATTTCTGTTCAGTGTGTGGTTCGGGTTTGTGGCTGTTCAGCCCGGAGTGGCCCGAGCTGATACATCCGTTTGCCTCGGCGATCGACACGCCATTACCGGTGCCGCCTGAGCATACGCACCTGATGCTCGGCTCCAAGGCTTCTTGGGTGGAAGTCCAGGTCAAGCCAGGTGATCAACAGTTCGAGGTCTATCCCAAAGAGTCCATAGCCCAGTGGCATGAGCGACTCGGGTTGAGCCGTTGATGAACGGATCCCGTTGCGCGTGCACCCGGCTTGACAGTTTTTGACAGTTTCCCGACAAAACTGTCGAAGACTGGCCACCCGTCACGCCCTAGCATCGCAACATTCAGATTCCCGGGGTGTTCCTCATGCTTCGTTCGATCCACGCACCACTGATCTTCCTTTGCCTGCTCATACCCGCCGGTCATTTGAGCGCCGAACAATGGCGTTTCAGTCCTTACGACGGAGCGGCAAGCGTGTTCCCTTCGAACAGCGTCGAGCAGGACTCACTGACAGTGCACGAGGATGAAACAGTCAGCCCCAAGCGGATTGTCCTGAACGATTTGGCGTTTGATGAAGAGGAGTTCGGACTGGACGTTCATGTAGGGGCCAGTGATGTTCGCGAGGATCGCAGGAAGGTGGTGGCGGTCGGTGGTGATTGATGGGGTAGTAAGGCTTTCGACAACTGTGGGAGCGAGCCTGCTCGCGATGGCGACTTGGCAGTCAACGATGCAGTGACTTCAATGGCCTCATCGTCGGATCGCCGCCCGGAGACAAGCTCGCTCCCACAGTGTCTAGTCCGCATGCGCCCAGGTCATCCGGAACGACGCCCCGCCCCAGGGCGAGTCCGCCACTTCCACTGACCCGCCATGGGATTGCGACACCCGACGTACCAACGCCAGCCCCAAACCGAATCCGCCCGTACGCCGGTCACGGCTGGCATCCAGGCGCGCAAAGGGCTCGAAGATTTTCTCCCGTCCACTCAGCGGTACCCCCGGGCCGTCATCATTGACCCGCACTTCGTAGTGATCGCCGATGCGCACCAGGGACACTTCAACGCGCTGCTCGGCATAACGAATGGCATTGCGCAGCAGGTTGATCACGGCGCGGGCCATGAAGCGCGGTTCGATGCGCACCTCATCCACCTGGCACGCACCGATCAACAACTGCACCCCGGCCGCCTCGGCTTCCAGCGACACGCTGCCAACCACGCTGTCGAGCCAGCTGCTGGCCTGAATGTTCTCCCGGGAAATCACAGATGCACCGCGCTCGAGGCTGGCGTAGGTCAACAGTTCCGAGACCATGTCCTCCAGCTCCCCCAGGTCGGCGTACATGTCGGCGATCAGCTCACGGTTCTGGCCGGGGTCGGTTTGCTGCCTGAGCTGGTCGAGTTCGAACGACAATCGGGCGATGGGTGTGCGTAGCTCATGGGACACCGCATTGGTCAGTTCGCGTTGATTGGCGATCAGCCCCTCGATGCGCGCCGCCATCAGGTTGAAGTGTTCGGCAAGGTCGCGAATGTTCGAACGTTTCGACATCTGGATGCGCGCCGACAGGTCGTTGTCACCGAAGCGCTCGGCTGCCAGGCGCAGTTTTTCCAGGTCGCGCCAGTGCGGCCGGACCCAGACATACAGGACGATGCCGACCAGCACCGCCAGCATCAGGTAAGCCGCTGTGATGTAGAACGGCATCAGGCTCGGCTCGGCCGGCAACTTGATACTGAGCAATTGCGGGCCGCCATCGATCGAGGCGATGAACTGGGTGTACTTCTCACGGATCACCAGCAAACCGTCGGCCAACAGGGCTTTTTCGTGCTCGTCGAGGGCCAGTTGATCAGCTTGAACCAGGCTCAGGCCCAGCCCGTAATGTGGGCGCAACTCTTCCAGGTGCTGTTCACGCTGCGGACCTTCGAGCCCGCGCAGTTGCTCCACCAGCGTCCACGCCTGGCCGCGCACCGCTTCGCGGTTGTACGCCTGCATCTGGCCTTCGAGCAAAGCGTTGAAGGTATGCTCAACCGCTTGTAACGCTGCCACCAGCCCGACGGCTGCCACCAGATACAAGCCAAGGAATAAGCGCAGCATCTACAGCTCCCACGCGAACGGATTGAACAGATAACCCTTGCCCCAGATGGTCTTGATGCACACCGGCTCCCGAGGGTTGTCCTTCAACTTGCCGCGCAGCTTGCTGATGTAGACATCGACACTACGGTTGAGCCCGTCGAAGGCAATACCGCGCATACGATTGAGGATGTCATCGCGAGAAAGGATCTTGCCGGCGGCACTGGCCAGCAACCACAGCAACTCGAACTCCATGGTGGTCAGTTCGATGCCCTCGCCCGCCAGGCGAACTTCGCGGCAACTGCGGTCGATGCTCAACTGGCCGAACTCCAGCGCGCTGCACACGGCAGGGTCCGGCGCCTGGCGCCGTTGCAAGGCACGCAGACGTGCGAGCAGCACCGGTGGTTTGATCGGTTTGATCACATAGTCATCGGCGCCGGACTCCAGGCCCAGGATGTGATCGAGGTCGTCTTCCTTGGCGGTCAGGATGACAATCGGCGTGTCGGAGACGCTGCGAATTTCCCGGCACACCTGCAAGCCGCTCTGGCCCGGGAGCATCAGGTCGAGCACCACGACTTTCGGCTTGAACTCGAGGAAGGTGGCGAACGCCAGATCGCCGCGGTAGACCTGGCGTACCTCGAAGCCATGTTGGGACAGGAAATGCGCGATCAGCCCTGACAGCTTCTCGTCATCTTCCACCAGCAATACTTTGCCAAAACCCAGGTTATCCATAACGACCATCTGCCAACCGTTGACTGAAGTGGGCGCCATTATGGCGGCATTCGCTCGGCGGACGCAGAGGCTATAGGGCAAAAACCGGCCTCAAGGGCCGGTTTTCAGTGATCTTTCATACTCTTAAGAGTTTTTAACAAAGCGTTGCAAAGAATCCGGCGGAACTCAGGCCGCCGCAGGTACGCCGCTGTGAAAGCGGAACTCCACGTCCGGGGACTCGATCAGCTCCTGCTCGGCTGCGCGAACCTTGTCGATCACCTGGGCGATGTCCTTGGCGTCGCCGTACTGGTAGGCGAGTTTCAGGTAACCCTGGAAATGCCGGGCTTCACTCTTCAGCAGTCCGAAATAAAACTTGCCCAGCTCTTCGTCCAGGTGCGGCACCAGCGCCTCGAAACGTTCGCAACTGCGCGCCTCGATGAACGCGCCGACCACCAGGGTGTCGACCAGCTTCACCGGCTCGTGGCTGCGCACCACTTTGCGCAATCCCGAGGCGTAGCGCCCGGCGGACAGCTGGCGCAGCTCGATCTTGCGCCGCTTCATCAGGCGCATGACCTGCTCGTGGTGCACCAGTTCTTCGCGGGCCAGGCGCGACATCATGTTGATCAGGTCGACATGGGAGTGGTACTTGGCGATCAGGCTCAAGGCGGTGCTGGCGGCTTTGAATTCGCAGTTCTTGTGGTCGATCAGCAAGGTTTCCTGATCGGCCAGTGCGGCTTGAACCCAGCCATCGGGGGTGCGGCAGCCAAGGAACTCGTGAATGTCGGGAAGGATCATGGGGCTCACGGAAAAAGGTTCGAAACGAAGGGCGCCGATTATACCGGCCTGCCCGAAGACCACCAGTCACCATCCGTTGATATGCATCAAGTCGCCGAACGCCGGGCAGCAACTATAGTTGTGCAACGCCGTGCCTTTTCATTTTCAGGAGATCCCGATCATGCAAGCCATTCGCAGCATTCTGGTGGTCATCGAACCCGAACACACGGAAAGCCTGGCGCTCAAACGGGCGAAGCTGATTGCTGGCGTGACCCAGGCGCACCTGCACCTGCTGGTGTGCGATCCCCGGCATGATCGCAGCGCCATGCTGAGTGTGCTCAAGGCCGCCTTGCTCGAGGACGGGTACAGCGTCACCACCGAACAGGCGTGGAACGACAGCCTGCACAAAACCATTATCGATGTGCAACAGGCCGAAGGTTGCGGACTGGTGGTCAAGCAACACCTGCCCGACAGCTCGCTGAAAAAAGCCCTGCTGACGCCGGAGGACTGGAAACTGCTGCGCCATTGCCCATCGCCGGTGTTGCTGGTGAAAACCGCCGGTTCCTGGAAGGACAAGGTGATTCTTGCGGCAGTGGACGTCGGCAATTCCGATCTTGAACACCGCCATCTGCACGTTCTAATCATCGACCACGGTTATGACATCGCCAGCCTGGCCAAGGCGCACCTGCATGTGATCAGCGCCCACCCCTCGCCAATGCTGTCCTCCGCTGACCCGACTTTCCAGCTCAAGGAAACCATCGAAGCGCGTTATCGCGAACAATGCCGGACGTTCCAGGCCGAGTTCGACATAGACGATGAACATTTGCATATCGAGGAAGGGCCGGCGGATGTGCTGATTCCGTTCATGGTGCACAAACTGCAAGCGGCGGTGCTGGTGATCGGCACAGTGGCGCGTACCGGGCTGTCGGGGGCGCTGATCGGTAACACCGCCGAGGTGGTGCTCGATGCTGTGGAAAGCGATGTGCTGGTGCTCAAGCCCGCCGAGGTGGAGGATCATCTGGAGGAATTGGCTAACAAGCCTTGAGATTGGCGGCACCGGTCAAATCGCCATCGCTGGCAAGCCCGCTCCCACATGTTTTTCACTGCCTTAGTGAGAGCAGGCTTGCCAGCAATGCATTCAAGGTCCGTCGCCGAGGCCATCCTTGAGAAACCCCGGCGCGATGTAGCGCTGGTAATGGGCTTCGGACAGCAGGAAAAACTCCCGGTCGATCGCATCCCGCAGTTCCGGCAGGTTCCAGTCGCGGAACTCCGGCAGCAAGACCATCCCGTAGGCTTCCAGATTATTGATCACCCGCGCGCCCCGGGCGATCAGCTGGTAAGCCCAGCAGTATTGCGACTGGTGCGGCACGAAGCGGATCTTGCGCTGTTCCAGCTGCATGCGCAGCATCGTCGGATCGAAAATCTCCACCTTGGCGGCCATCACTTGTGACAGCAATTGCTCCAGTCGCAACCAGACCGCGCGCTTTTCTTCCTCGTTATAACCGTTCCAGTGGATCACCTCGTGGTGGAAGCGCTTGCAGCCACGGCACACCAGATCACCGTAAACAGTGGAGCAGAGGCCGACGCAGGGTGTCTTGATGGTCTGATTGGGCATAAGTAGAAAAATCGGAAAAGCAGAACAGGCCGGCATGTTAGCCCTTTGTCAGCCATTGATCACCCTGCAAAGTTCGAGGGTTTGGATTCGCCACCAAAGTCCTATAGGACCTGACTTACCTTAATTTTTTTTTTGCCGTAGAATCAGCCTGCCTTTTTAGGCGCCAATGTCCGTTAGAAGCTGTTTTCAAAGCGTCACGAGCACAGTCGTTCCTTCAGAGCGGTGTTGGCGTCGGGTTTTTCCAGCGGGGAAAAGTCCAGCGCCAACCCTCATCAGCTCCCGTTCTGCAGGCGTAAAACTTTGAAAGCAGCTTCTGTAAGGAATTGTCGGTAATTCTGGCTAAGTGGCTCACAACGCCATGCAGCGCATGAGTACGGCAATTTCGGGATGAGCGTCCCGGACACCCATTTGGGACCACTGATGAGGGTAATAACTGTGCTTGAAGCCTACCGCAAACATATCGAAGAGCGTGCAGCACTGGGTATCGTTCCCCAGCCGCTTAACGCCGAACAAACTGCAGGCCTGGTCGAGCTGCTGAAAAATCCCCCGGCTGGCGAAGAAGCATTCCTCGTTGACCTGATCACCAATCGCGTTCCGCCAGGAGTGGACGAAGCAGCCTATGTAAAGGCCGGCTTCCTGTCCGCCATCGCCAAAGGCGAAGCCACCTCCCCTCTGATCGACAAGAAGCGCGCGGTTGAACTGCTCGGCACCATGCAGGGCGGCTACAACATCGTGACCCTGGTCAACCTGCTGGACGACGCCGAACTGGCGCCAGTAGCTGCCGAAGAACTCAAGCACACCCTGCTGATGTTCGATGCGTTCCACGACGTCGCTGAAAAAGCCAAGAACGGCAACGTTCACGCCAAAGGCGTTCTGCAGTCCTGGGCTGACGGCGAGTGGTTCGTCAAGCGTCCGGTGCTGGCCGACAAGATCAGCCTGCGCGTTTTCAAGGTGACTGGCGAGACCAACACCGACGACCTGTCCCCTGCTCCGGATGCCTGGTCCCGCCCGGACATCCCGCTGCACGCCCTGGCCATGCTGAAAATGGCTCGCGACGGCATCGTGCCTGACGCACAAGGCGTCACCGGTCCGATGAAGCAGATCGAAGAAATGCGCAACGCCGGTTTCCCAATCGCCTACGTCGGTGACGTGGTCGGTACCGGTTCGTCGCGTAAATCGGCAACCAACTCCGTACTGTGGTTCTTCGGCGACGACGTGCCTTACGTGCCGAACAAGCGTGCCGGCGGTTTCTGCTTCGGCAGCAAGATCGCTCCGATCTTCTACAACACCATGGAAGATGCTGGCGCACTGCCAATCGAATTCGACGTTTCCAACATGCACATGGGCGACGTGATCGACCTGTACCCGCATGCTGGCAAAGTCTGCAAGCACGGCACCGACGAAGTCCTGACCACCTTCGAAATGAAGACCCCGGTCCTGTTGGACGAAGTGCGCGCCGGCGGCCGTATCCCGCTGATCATCGGCCGTGGCCTGACCGAGAAGGCTCGTACCGAGCTGGGCCTGCCACCTTCGACCCTGTTCAAGAAGCCGGAAGCACCGGCTGAAAGCACCAAGGGCTTCACCCTGGCGCAGAAAATGGTCGGCAAGGCTTGCGGCGTGACCGGCGTTCGTCCGGGCACCTACTGCGAACCGAAGATGACCACCGTAGGTTCTCAGGACACCACCGGTCCAATGACCCGTGACGAACTGAAAGACCTGGCGTGCCTGGGCTTCTCGACCGACCTGGTAATGCAGTCCTTCTGCCACACCGCGGCTTATCCGAAGCCGATCGACGTGACCACCCACCACACCCTGCCTGACTTCATCATGACCCGTGGTGGCGTTTCGCTGCGTCCGGGCGACGGCATCATCCACTCGTGGCTGAACCGCATGCTGCTGCCAGACACCGTTGGTACCGGTGGTGACTCCCACACCCGTTTCCCGATCGGCATCTCGTTCCCGGCCGGTTCCGGCCTGGTAGCGTTCGCCGCAGCCACCGGCGTCATGCCGCTGGACATGCCTGAGTCGGTTCTGGTTCGCTTCAAGGGCGAGCTGCAACCAGGCGTCACCCTGCGTGACCTGGTTCACGCCATTCCTTACTACGCGATCCAGAAAGGCCTGTTGACCGTAGAGAAGAAAGGCAAGAAAAACGCCTTCTCCGGCCGCATCCTGGAAATCGAAGGTCTGCCTAAGCTGACCGTCGAGCAAGCGTTCGAACTGTCCGACGCCTCGGCCGAACGTTCGGCTGCCGGTTGCACCATCCAGCTGTCCAAAGAGTCGATCGCCGAATACCTGCAATCGAACATCACCCTGCTGCGCTGGATGATCGGCGAAGGCTACGGCGATGCTCGTACGCTGGAACGTCGCGCTCAAGCGATGGAAGCCTGGCTGGCCAACCCTGAGCTGATGGAAGCGGACAAGGACGCCGAATACGCCGAAATCATCGAGATCGACCTGGCCGAGATCAAGGAGCCTGTGCTCTGCGCTCCAAACGACCCGGACGACGCTCGCCTGCTCTCCAGCGTTGCTGGCGAGAAGATCGACGAAGTGTTCATCGGTTCGTGCATGACCAACATCGGTCACTTCCGCGCTGCCGGCAAGTTGCTGGAACAGGTCAAGGGTCAGCTGCCAACTCGTCTGTGGCTGTCGCCGCCGACCAAGATGGACGCTCACCAACTGACCGAAGAAGGCTACTACGGCATCTACGGCAAGGCTGGCGCGCGCATGGAAATGCCGGGCTGCTCGCTGTGCATGGGTAACCAGGCACGTGTAGAGCCGAACTCGACTGTGGTGTCGACTTCGACCCGTAACTTCCCGAACCGTCTGGGTGACGGCGCGAACGTCTACCTGGCTTCGGCTGAGCTTGCGTCCGTGGCTTCCATCCTGGGTCGCCTGCCGACCGTCGAGGAGTACATGGAATACGCTGGCAAGATCGACAGCATGGCGGCCGACGTTTACCGCTACCTGTCCTTCGACCAGATCGCCGAGTTCCGTGAAGCTGCTGCGAACGCCAACATTCCGGTCGTTCAAGCCTAACGTAGCAACGCAATAGAAAACGCCGCCCCTCTCGCGAGGGGCGGCGTTTTTTTATGCCCGTAAAGATCAGTCGCGGATTTTGTGGCGAGGGAGCTTGCTTCCGTCGGGCTGCGCAGCGGCCCTAAAATAGACCAATGCACTCCAATGGATAGGTTGGGTTATCGAAAAGGGGCCGCTACGCGCCCCAGCGGGAGCAAGCTCCCTCGCCACAGGTAATCACTCTTGGGTCACAGTCAGGCTACGGGCCTGCTGCACGGCCCCGTCCACACTCAACCCACTGAGAATCACCCCGTTGGCCTCCACCTCTGGCAACGCCGCCAAGACGGTTTGCGCGTGATCTTTCAGACGCGCCAGAACCAGAAATTTGCCCTCCTGATGAACCCGCAGGAAAAACTCCTGCAACGCCTCGATACTGGTGCCATCCAGATCAGGCGACTCCTCGAGGCTGAGAATCACCGTATGGATTGGCACCTGTGAATGTCGCACCAGACGCAAGGCGCCACCGAGGATCCGTTCGACGTTGGCAAAAAACAGCGCCTCGCTCGGCCGCACGATCAGGACCCCCGGTTCCGCTGTCGCCGCAGGATGACGCCTCACATCGACGAAATCGTGCCCGCCATCGATGCGCCCGAGCACCTGGATGTCGGCCGAGGACATCTGCTTGAGCATCAGCAACACACTGATCGCCACCGCCACCAGCAGGCCGTCCAGCACACCGAGCAGCAGGACCGCACCGACCGCACAAATCACCAGCAGGCGATCACGCCGCCAAATGAAGTAACGTCCCAGCGGTTGCAGGCTCAAGCCACGGCCCAGAGCGTGGATGACGATGGCGGCTAGGATCGGCTCGGGGGTCAGGGCGATGTAGGGCAACACCGTCAAGACGATGACCAACACCACCAGCGCGGCCACGATGCCGGCAAAACGCGAGGTGGCGCCGGCCGCTTCGTTGGCCGATGTCGCCGAATACCCTGCCCCCGCCGGCATGCCATGGAACAGGCCGGAGAGCAGGTTGGAAGCGCCAAGGGCCAGCAGATCGCGGTTGGAAGTGACCCTGTCACCGTGTTTCAGCGCGTAGGCACTGATCGAGCCATAAGACTCGGCGTACAGGATCATCACCATGGCAAAACCCAATTCCCCCAGACGCAACCAATCGGCAAAGGGCAGCACCGGCAGCCTGGGCACTTCAAGGCTCAAGTCGATCACGCCGATCACGCCGATCATCGGCACGCCATGGGCGGTCAGGTTCAACCACTGCCCCGCCACAATGCCGATCACCACCACCAGCAAGCCGCCCGGCAGGCGTCGAAACTTGCCAAACAGCCAGAGCAGCGCCAGGGCCACGGCGGCCACGCTTGCAGCCACCCAGTTCCATTTTGGTAGCTGTTCCAGCAGTTGCGGCAGGAATCGCACCAGGTTGGCATCGGTCAGGTGCACGCCGACGACGCTGGCGACCTGTTTGAGAATGATCGTCAGCGCCAGGCCAAAGGCGAACCCGCGCAATACCGGTTTGGCAATGAAGGAGGTGACGCTGCCGAGCTTGAACAGCCCGGCCAGCAAAAAGAACGCCCCCGTGACCAGCACCAGGGCGATGGCCAGGGTCGAGCGCAGTGCCGGATCGCCATTGGCCAGGGTCGCCGTGGCCGCCGCCAGTACCGCGGCAGAAGAGGAAGTCGCCGAGACGATGGCGAAACGACTGGTGCCCAGCAACCCATAGCACAGCAAACCGGCAAACAGCGCGATCACCCCGGCCTGGGGCGCCAGCGCGGCAATGCTTGAATAAGCCACCGCTTCAGGCAGCAACAGGCCGGCTATCGACAACCCGGCCAGCAGGTCCTGCCAGCGGTTGGGTTGCTCGGTGGGGGTTGTGGAAGAGGCGCTCGACAATCCTGTGTCTCCAGACGAAAAAAAGCCGCTGTGCGCATCACGCACAGCGGCCACTGTAGCTGTCTATCCGGCACTGCGCGAGGCAGGCCTGCGGATCAAGCGGTCAGCGAGTAGATCAACGCAGTAATCGCTACCAGGCCCACCGCCGTCACGAAGACGTTGGAGGCCTGACCACGATAACGGGCCATCGCCGGGACCTTGCGGATCGCATACATCGGCATCAGGAACAGGATCGCCGCGATGACCGGGCCGCCGAGGGTTTCGATCATGCCGAGGATGCTCGGGTTCAGGGTGGCGACGATCCAGCACACCACCAGCATGAAGGCCGCGGTCATGCGGTCCAGGGTCTTGGCCGCCGGACGTTTGCCGCTCTTGATGATCAGGCCCTTGAGACCTTCGCTGGCGCCGATGTAATGGCCCAGGAACGACTTGGAAATCGCCACGAAGGCAATCAACGGCGCGGCGAAGGCGATGGTCGGGTTGTTGAAGTGGTTGGCCAGGTACGACAGGATCGACAGGTTTTGCGCCTTGGCTTCTGCCAGTTGTGCCGGCGACAGGGTCAATACGCAGCTGAATACGAAGAACAGCACCATCACCACCATCAACAGGTGCGCGCGGGACAGGATCTGCGAGCTGCGCTCCTCGGCGTGTTCACCGTAACGGCGCTTCTGGTCCACGGCGAACGCCGAGATGATCGGCGAGTGATTGAACGAAAAGACCATCACCGGAATCGCCAGCCATAGCGTGTGCAGTAGCGCCGAAGGCGCCGGCACTGTGCTGGCGGTGCTGAGGATGCCGCCGTTCCAGTGGGGAATCAGGAACACCGCGAGAAACAGCAAGGCGACGATGAACGGGTAGACCATCAGGCTCATGGCCTTGACGATCAGTTGCTCGCCGCAGCGCACCACCGCCAGCAGGCCGAGGATCAGCACCAGCGACAGCAGCGCACGCGGCGGCGGCGTGATGTGCAACTGATGCTCAAGGAAGCTGCCGACCGTGTTGGTCAGGGCCACGCTGTAGATCAGCAGGATCGGGAAAATCGCGAAAAAGTACAGCAGAGTAATCAGCGCACCGGCCTTGATGCCGAAATGTTCTTCCACCACCTCGGTAATGTCCGCGCCTTCGCGTCCGGACAACACAAAGCGAGTCAGGCCACGGTGTGCATAGAAGGTCATCGGGAAGGCGAGCAGCGCCAGGATCAATAGCGGCCAGAAACCGCCAAGGCCTGCGTTGATCGGCAAAAACAGGGTGCCGGCACCAATCGCCGTGCCAAACAGCCCGAGCATCCAGGTGGTGTCTTGGCGATTCCAGCTCGAAAGCGTGGCTGGAGTTGCTGCTACATAGCGCTTGTTGACGCTATTGGCCTGATCATTCATCCGGTGGGATCTCCACATTCCGGTCACTTGCCACTCGGCCAGGACGCGTCGGAGTACCCGACAAAAAGTGACTTGGCCGAAACAGGGGCGGCATTCTGGGGGATAAGTGAGCAGAAGCAAAGACTTAGGTGAGGGACGGTGGTTCCAGATGGACGAAAGTCACCTGCGGGAGCCGGCTCCTACAAAAGGCGTGCTGCGCTTTCGGGGATGCTTTTTCATCGTTAAGCCCTTGATAAAGGATTAGCATCATGTATTTTGAATACACCTGCCATCCTTTCCGGAGCTGCCCCATGCCACTGGTTCGCGTCGACATCAAGAAACACCAGGACCCCACCCACGCCAAGCGCGTCGGCCAGTTGATCTACGCCGCCATGCACAGCGCGATTGGCGTGCCCGAACATGACAACTTCCAGATCCTTGCCGAGCACGATGAGCAGCACTTCATTTTCGACACTGAATACCTGGGCATCCAGCGCACCGACAACCTGGTGATCATCCAGATCACCCTGAACGAAGGACGAACCCTGGAGCAGAAAAAACTGCTCTACAAGACCATCGCCGAGAGCTTGCACGGGGAACTGGGCGTGCGCATGGAGGACGTTTTCATTAACCTTGTGGAAGTCAAAAAGGAAAACTGGTCCTTCGGCAACGGTATTGCCCAGTACGCCAGTTGACCTTCCATCCCTGATCCTGCGAGCCGCCCATGCCCCGAGTCTCCCGAAAACAAGCCGAACTCAACCGCGAAACCATCGTCGATGCCGCCACGCGGCTGTTTCGTGAGCGTGGCTTGCACGGCATCAGCGTGGTCGATGTGATGGCGGCTGCCGGCTTGACCCATGGCGGTTTCTATGGTCACTTCGAGTCCAAGGAAGCACTGGCGCAGGAGGCCAGCGGCCGGGCATTCGAGCAGGCGGCACAGCGCTGGCAGGAACGTGCTACCGGCCGGGAAGACAAAACCGCCGCGCGCCGGGACGTGATTGAGCTGTACCTGTCCAACGAAAGCCGCGACAAGCCGGGGGAAAGTTGCCCGGTGGTAGCCTTTGCCGGGGACATGTGCCACGAGGCCGCCGACAGCGGCTTGCACCAGACCTACCTGCATGGCCTGAACAATTTGCTCGATTCGTTGGCTTCGCTTCAGGAGTCGGACGATGCCGCTGCCAACCGCCAGCAAGCGCTGGTTCAGTACTCACTGATGTTTGGCGCGCTGATGTTGGCCCGGGCGACCCGCGGCGATCCGTTGTCCGATGAACTGCTGGAGACAGCACGCGATGCGCTGCTGAAGCCCCCCGCCCCACGCAAATAACCCCCAGGCACACAGAAAAAAGATCGCCGGTTGCGCCAGCTCCTACACTTGTTGGCGCGGCCCGCTGATGGCGATCTTTGGCATTGCCAAATCCCCATGCAGCCAGCAATCTCATAGGACGTTCGAGACCGACATTCTGCTGCCCACAGGAGCCAAGCATGCCTGTAACTGTTCTGGTACTGGTTGAAACCATCAATGACTACCTGCCGATTCTCGAACATCAGGGCTTTCACCTGATTCTGGCGCCGACGCCTGCCGAACGTGCCGAAGCCATCACCCGGCACGCCGGCCAGATTGACGCCGTGCTGACCCGTGGCCCGCTGGGCTTGTATGCCGATGAAATCGCCGCCCTGCCCAACCTCAAGATCATCTGCGTGATCGGCGCCGGTTATGAACACGTCGACCTGCAGGCCGCCGCCGATCGCGGCATCACGGTGACCAACGGCGCCGGGGTCAACGCCTCGTCCGTGGCCGACCACGCCATGGCATTGCTGCTGGCACTGGTGCGCGATGTGCCGCGCTGCGATGCCGCCGTGCGCCGTGGTGAGTGGCCGAAAATCATGCGCCCTTCCCTCGCCGGCAAACGCCTGGGCATCCTCGGCCTCGGCGCCGTCGGCATGGCCATCGCCAAACGCGCCGCCGCCGGTTTCGACATGAGCGTGTGCTATCACAATCGCCAGCATCGAAGCGATGTGCCCTACACCTTCTGTTCCACGCCAACGGAACTGGCGCGGGCCTCGGACTTCCTGATCGTCGCCACCCCGGGTGGCCTGGGCACCAAACACCTGATCAATCGCCAGGTGCTCGATGCCTTGGGCCCCAAGGGTTTTATCGTCAACATTGCCCGGGCCAGCGTGGTGGTCACGGCCGACCTGATCACCGCCCTCGAACAACGGCGCATCGCCGGCGCGGCGCTGGACGTTTTCGATGCCGAACCGCAAGTGCCGCAAGCGTTGAAAAGCCTGAGCAACGTCATCCTCACCCCGCACGTTGCCGGGCTCTCACCCGAAGCCACCCAGGGTACCGTCGAACTGGTGGGCAAAAACCTCGCGGCATTTTTCTCCAACCAGCCGGTCTTGACGCCGATCGACTTGCCACCCGCCAGGAGCCGGGCCGCACGTTGAAGGCAATTCAAACAGCTGTATCAAAAACAATGATTGGCCGGCAACACGCTCGCCTATAAGAGCCGTTCGCGGTTGTGGGTGAGCGGAGTGCGCATTAGATTAGCCAATAGTTTCAGGCCTCCAGAATAAGCAGAAGGGATAAGCATGGCGCTTACTGACCAGTCCACCCGTATCCGCACCGGCGAAGAGCTCGATGCCAGCCTGATCGATCCTTACCTCAAGGCCCACATTCCGGGGCTCAGTGGTCTGCCAAAAATCAGCCAGTTCCCGGGCGGGGCATCGAACCTGACCTACTTGCTGGAATACCCGGAACAGGAGTTCGTCCTGCGACGGCCGCCCTTCGGCCACAAGGCCAAGTCCGCCCATGACATGGGCCGTGAATTCCGTATCCTCAATCAGCTGCGCGACGGCTTCCCGTACTGCCCGAAAGC
This sequence comes from Pseudomonas vancouverensis, assembly GCF_004348895.1. Classification (GTDB taxonomy): domain Bacteria; phylum Pseudomonadota; class Gammaproteobacteria; order Pseudomonadales; family Pseudomonadaceae; genus Aquipseudomonas; species Aquipseudomonas vancouverensis. Next base: position 112,265 of record NZ_RRZK01000035.1, on the reverse strand, counting down.
CTACGTGCACTGCACTGACGAATCGGTGATCGGCGCCGAGTTCTACGTGATGGAACGGGTCAACGGCATCATCCTGCGTTCGGACCTGCCGCCGGAACTGGGCCTGGACGCAACGAAAACCGAAGCCCTGTGCAAAAGCTTCATCGACAAGTTCGTCGAACTGCACCAGGTCGACTACAACGCCTATGGCCTGGGTGACCTGGGCAAACCCGAAGGTTACGTCGCGCGGCAGATCAAAGGCTGGAGCGACCGCTACGAAAAAGCCCTGACCCCGGACGCACCTCAGTGGGAAGCGGTCAAGGCCTGGCTCAACGACAAGATGCCGGCCGATCACCCGACCTCCAGCATCGTCCACAACGACTATCGCTTCGACAACGTGATCCTCGACCCGCACAACCCGATGCAAATCATCGGCGTGCTCGACTGGGAACTGACCACCCTCGGCGATCCGCTGATGGACCTGGGCAACACCCTCGCCTACTGGATCGAAGCCAATGACCCGGCGCCCGTGCAACTGATGCGCCGCCAGCCGAGCCATGCCCCGGGTATGCTCACCCGCCAACAGTTCGTCGATTACTACGCCGAACGTTCAGGCATTCGCATCGACAATTTCGACTTCTACTACACCTACGGCCTGTTCCGCCTGGCCGGCATCGTCCAGCAGATCTACTACCGCTTCTACCATGGCCAGACCCAGGACAAACGCTTCGCGCAGTTCATTCACATGAACAAGTTGTTGGAGCAGATGAGCCTGCAGGTCATTCAAAAATCCAGTTTGTGACTCGATAACAAGGAAAATCCATGTCCAAGACCCAGTTGTTCGACCTCGACGGCAAGATCGCTTTCGTCTCCGGCGCCAGCCGTGGCATCGGTGAGGCCATCGCCAAACTGCTGGCCCAGCAAGGCGCCCATGTGATCGTTTCGAGCCGTAAACTCGAAGGCTGCCAGCACGTCGCCGACGCGATCATCGCCGCCGGCGGCAAAGCCACTGCTGTTGCCTGCCACATCGGCGAAATGGAACAGATCAGCCAGGTCTTCGCCGGCATCAAGGAACAATTCGGCCGCCTCGACATCCTGGTCAATAACGCCGCGACCAACCCGCAGTTCTGCAACGTGCTGGACACCGACCTCGGCGCCTTCCAGAAAACCGTCGACGTGAACATCCGCGGCTACTTCTTCATGTCGGTGGAAGCCGGCAAGCTGATGCGCGAGAACGGCGGTGGCAGCATCATCAACGTCGCCTCGATCAACGGCATCTCGCCGGGGATCTTCCAGGGCATCTACTCGGTGACCAAGGCCGCGGTCATCAACATGACCAAGGTGTTCGCCAAGGAATGCGCGCAGTTCGGTATCCGCTGCAACGCGCTGCTGCCGGGCCTGACCGACACCAAGTTCGCCTCGGCACTGGTCAAGAACGACGCGATCCTGAAACAGGCGCTGACCCAGATCCCGCTCAAGCGTGTTGCCGATCCGAGCGAAATGGCCGGCGCCGTGCTGTACCTGGCCAGCGATGCCTCCAGCTACACCACCGGTGTATCGCTGAACGTGGACGGCGGTTTCCTGTCCTGATCGCAACAACCCGATCCCTGTAGGAGCGAGCATGCTCGCGAAATGCGTCCAGGCAACGCGGGTTTTCAGGTAACCCGCGTCATCGTTGACGTCCATTGTCGGAACGCCGCCCGGACCAAGCTCGCTCCCACATTAAGCCGGCTGCGCCAGATCTATTGAGTAATACAGCGCGTAGTCGTGGTCAGCCGTGTCACCTGCCCGTCTTCGCCACGTACATCACCCATCACATCGGTTTTATCCATCGTCTGGCAGGTGCGTTCAGGCGGCGGTGGCGGGGTCACGTGCGGTGGCGGTGGCGGGCTGGCGCAGCCGCCGAGAATCACAGCGCAGAAAGCCAGAGACAGAGGTGTACAAACGCGTTTCCCAAGAGTTTTCATAGGTTGACCCGCGATAAGAGAGAGACACATTTTTTGTGACAACAGAAACACCGCGCAAAATCCATGCACCTGTCACAAAAAATGTATCTGCAAAACTCTCGTGGCCCTGTCATTGGCCGGCAGCGGCAAAAGCTGACAGTTTTTACAGCAGCGAATCAGAACGATGCAGCGGGTTGCTGTGCAACTCCTCACGCAATTCTTCGATCAAGGCAGCGACCGATTCCGCTCGTTGCAGAATGGCCGTGTTCAGGCCGCTGACCACCAGATCCACTTGCCCCGACGCCGGGTGATAGAGCTTGACCGTCAACGAATGCTCCCCCGTAACGGCGCACTCACAGGCCAGTGGCGAAAAGCTCTGCTCAATCAACATCCGCAACTGTGCGAGGGAAATCATTGCCACGGACCCTGACGGAAAACGATTTCGGGTCTTTGCTGCATGTAACGCTTCCTTCTACGGCTTCCGGAGGACGCGGCAACCGCCGCAAGACAGCTGTCGCACCCCATCAGCCTAAGAAGCAGTGCACCCGCTCAACACATCAATTTGCACCTTCCGGCCTGGTGCATTTGCACCTATCGCTGAGCCTTCGGTCGCCATTCACTGGCGAACAGCCCGCGTTCACGGGCCCAGACAATCGCCTCACTGCGGCTGTGCACATCGAGCTTGGAATAGACCGTCGCCACGTGGTTGCGCACCGTGTTCGGCGCCAGTTTCAGGCGTGCGGCAATTTCCTTGTCCGCCAGACCTTCGCAGATCAGGCCCAACACGTCGCGCTCCCGGGCGGTTAAGTCGGTGTAGGACACGCTGGGCAATTTCGGTGAGTTGACGTTTTTCACGTTGGCCAGCTTCTCGATCAGCGTGCGGCTGAACCAGGAAGCGTCTTTCATGACTTCTTCGATGGCCGCGACCAATTCAAGCTCGGTGCGCTTGCGCTCGGTGATGTCCATCAACACCAGCAGATAACAGGGGTTGTCCTGAATGTTCACGGTGTCGGCCGAGACGGCGCAATCGATCAACATGGCGTCCTTACGGCGCATCCGCACGTCGATGCGATCCAGGCTGCCAGTCTTTTCCAGTGCCGCGAACAGCCGCTGACGGGCCTGTTTGTCGTCGAAGAAGTCGATGTGGGCGATGTGCTCGCCCAGCACCTCTTCGCTGGAATAACCAAAGGTGCTCAGGAATGCTTCGTTGACGTCCAGTACCCTCTGATCATCCGCACTGCATACCAGGATCGGCACCGGTGACAGGCGAAAGGCCTTGGCAAAACGTTCTTCGCTCTGGCGCAGGGCGACCTCGGCCTTGTGCCGTGGCTCCATGTCGACGAACGAAAACAGCATGCATGCCTCATCGTTGAGTTCCAGTGGCTGCCCGGCCACTATCACTTGCTTGCTGCCGCCATCCGGCAGGCGCAACTCGGCCTGCCTCTGCGTGATGGTCACGCCCTCACGCAGACGCTGCTTGGCCAGGTCCTTGTTTTCCGCCTGCTCGAGTACGTCCAGCTCATAGGTCGAGACACCGATGACCTGATCACGGGAATAACCGGTCATTTCGAGGAAACCGGGATTGACCTTGATGTAACGCAGGTCACTGAGCCGGCAAATCACCGCCGGTGCCGGGTTGGCGGCGAAGGTTTTTTCGAAGCGCTGCTCGGCACTGGCCCAGTCGGTGACGTCGTCCATGATCAACACCAGCGATTGCGCTTCGCCGGCGTTATCCGCCAGCACCAGCCCGCGCACGCGATGGACCCAGGCGCGCTCGTCATCAGCCGCCGATGTCACTTCCACCAGCACGTCGCTGAACGACTCGCCCCGGGCTACGCGGTTGATCGGGTAGCTGCCCGTGGGCACGGCGTGATTATTGCGATAGCGCAGGGAAAAACGCTTTGCATAGGCCTTGGCGTCTGCCCCCAGATCGCTGATACGCGCGACGCCATGCATCGCCAGCGCGGCGTCATTGGCCCAGAGAATCGTCTGGTCAGGGTCCAGCAGAATGACCCCGTCGGACAGATCGGTAATGATCTGCTGCAACTGGCGGCGATTGGTTTCGGTGGTCAAGACGTCCTGGCTCATTGCATCTCCACAACTCTATGCGCATGTGAAGATTACGACCGCGAGTGTTTCTGATCGTGCGAAGCACCTGATACCAGCGCATTGCGATAAGCCAGCAAGCCGACAGGTTCTTCGGCGCTCACCGACTGTGTGAACGCTGATGAACCCGTGGGACCGAGCTTGCTCGCGATGGCGATGCATCAGGCGAAATGGATTTCGACTGCACCCAAGTCTTCGCGGACAGGAGCGTCAATGTGCGTCTTGCAGCACCAACTCGCGCAACGTATCGAGAAACAGCTTGAGCACCGGCGAATTGTCGTCCGCGCGATAAGTGACGTACAGCGGCACCTCCGGCAACGCCGGGGTCAGGCGGCGAAACACCAGCCCGGCGGGTGCCAGTTGCTCGATGGACGCGGGCAACAACGCCACGCCGAACCCGGCCCGGACCAGACTGAGCAAGGTCTGTACCTCGATCACCTGCTGACGAATCTGCGGGGTAAAACCGGCCTGGATACAGCATTGATAGAGAAACCCGGCAAACCGCGATTGCTTGAGTTCCAGCGCCACGAACGGCTCCGCCGCGAGATCCGAGGGCGCCAGGCTGTCACGCTGTGCCAACGGATGATCGACCGGCATGACCACCCGAATCGGCTCATAAATCAGCAACTCGTTGCGCAACAGCGGATCGTCATAACCGACCCGGAACACGCAGGCATCGATGCGTTTCTCCTTCAACGCCTGGACCTGTGCCGCCGGGGTCATTTCATGCAGGCGCCAGTTCACCTGCGGGTAGCGCTCGCGAAACAGGTGCAAGGCCCGAGGCAAGACACCGACCATCACCGAGCTGATCATGCCGATTTCCAGCTCGCCCAATTGGCCCCGACCAGTCTGGCGCGTCAGGTCCAGTGCACGGTTGAGCTGTTCGAATACCAGCGGCGCCTGGTCCTTGAGCATCTGTCCGGCCGCCGTCAGCTCGACCCGGTGATGGCTGCGCTCGAACAACGGCGTGCCCAGTTCCTCTTCCAGCAGACGGATCTGTTGGCTCAGCGGCGGCTGGCAGATGTGCAGGCGAGCGGCCGCCCGGCCGAAGTGCAGCTCTTCGGCCAGGGCCATGAAGTAGCGCAGCAAACGCAAATCCATGGCGGTCACCCCAACTTCAATGGTGTCGAGCGCTGGCGCACTCCAGTCAGGCTGAACAGTGCATTGGCGATGGCCGGCGCCACCGACGGGCTGCCCAGTTCACCGACACCGCCAGGCTTTGCCGGCTCGCCTTCGACCAACAGAATGTCCACCGCCGGCATGTCCGACATGCGCGTCACCCGGTAATCGTGGAAGTTGCTCTGCACCACCCTGCCCTGCTTGATGTCCAGACGATCGAACAAGGCATGACCAAGGCCCCACATCAGGCCGCCGTAGATCTGTTCTTCGACGCCGCCGGGCGATACCGCCAGGCCACAGTCGACCACACAGGTCAGCTTATCGACTTTGGCCACGCCGTCCTTCTGCGAGACCCGCGCCACCACCGCAATGAAACTGGTATAGCCCTGATTGGTGGCGATCCCCAGCGCCGTACCGGGTGGCAATGTCTGGCCCCAACCGGCGCGTTCGGCTGCGCTTTTCAGGACGGCGACATGCCGCGGTCGGTCCTGCATGTTGGCCAAGCGAAAGGCCAAGGGGTCCTGCCCCGCAGCATGGGCCAGTTCATCCATGAAGCTTTCCACGGCAAACACGTTGGGAATGAAGCTGACCGAGCGATACCAGCCGCTGGGCACGTTGCTCTCGTGCCGGACCCAGACCAGGTCCAGGTTCGCCGGACGGTAGGCAAAGTCCCACGCAGTGATGGCTTCGGTGGTGCTGTAGTCCATCTTGTCGGGGCGTTCGAAGTAACCCGGCTCCCACTGCTCCGGCGAAGCCGGCGATACGGCGTTAAGCTGCAACGCGGTCAGCTTGCCTTGCGCATCCAGCGCGCCCTTGGCCCGATGCAGCGTGGCCGGATGCATGAACAGCGCGCGCATTTCGTCTTCGCGGCTGTTCATCAACTTCACCGGCACCTGCGCTTGCTGCGCCAGGTAGGCGACTTCGAACAGCCAGTACTTGGCCTCCCGCGCACCGAAGCTGCCCCCGGACACCATCTCGTTGATGGTGACCTTGTCCTTGGCGATCTGGCACACGGTCTGCGCCGCTTCCAGCGCCGACGACGGCACCTGTACGCCGCCCCAATAGGTGATGGCGTTGTCCTTGACCTGGGCGGTGATACAGATCGGCTCCAGCGGGTTCTGCATCTTGTAGGGCATGCGGTAATCGGCTTCGATCAGTTTGGCAGCACTCGGCCATTGCTCGCTGACATTGCCGGCGGCCATGGCGCTGACCCGTTGCGCGGCCTTGTCGTCGAGTGCCGCGGCCTGGGCCTTGGCCAGTTCGTCGCTGTCGAAAGCGGCCAACGGCGAATCGCTCCATTGCACCTTGAGTTGCTCGCGACCCTGATGCGCCGCCCAGTAGTTGTCCGCCAGCACCGCGACGCCTTCAACGTTGCCGCCGAGTACATCCGGCCGCCCCGGTACCCTGATCACCTTGCGCACGCCGGGCACTTGCAGCGCGGCGGCGGAATCCACCGACAAGACCCGCGCGCCGATCACCGGGGACCGTTGAATCACGGCCACCAGCATCTCTGGCAGGACCACGTCGATGCTGTACTTGAAACGCCCGCTGACCTTGGCCTGGGCATCGCGTTTGTGGCGCAGCTTGCCGATGTATTTGAACTGCGCGGGATCCTTGAGCGTAACCTTTTGCGGAGCCGGCAATTGCGCCGCCGCACTGGCCAATTCGCCGTAACCGAGGCTGTGTTTGCTCGCGCTGTGCACCACGCGGCCTTCTTCAGTGGTGCAACTGTCCGGGCTGACTTTCCACTGATTGGCGGCCGCCGTGACCAACAACGCACGCGCCGTCGCACCGGCCATGCGCAGGCGCTCGTACTCCAGCGAGACACTGGTGCTGCCACCGGTGGAGAAGACTTTCCAGATCGGGTGGATGTAGGTGTCGAAGAATGGATTCTCCGGGCTGATCACCTGCACGGTCATCGGGTTGACGTCCAGTTCCTCGGCCACGCAGGCGGCCAGCGCCGTGTGGGTACCGGTGCCCGAGTCGTGCTTGTGCACCACCAGTTTCACCGTACCGTCGGGCAGGATGCGTACCCAGGCATTGGGCTCGAATTCACCTATGGGCGCCGGGGCCTTGGGGTCGCTCGCCGCTGCGCCTGCGGGCAGGTAAAACGCAACTGCCAGCCCCGACGCGACGGTGGCGGCCTGCTTGAGGAAGGTGCGGCGTGAGGGTTGCAGTTGCAGCTCGTCGAGGCTCGTCATCACGCCTCCTTCGACGCGGACGCCGCCCGTTTGATCGCCTTGTTGATGCGCCCGTAGGTGCCGCAACGGCACAGGTTGCCGGACATGGCGTTGCGAATCGAATCGTCAGTGACGGGCGCGCCGGTATTGAGCAAGGCCGCTGCCGACATGATCTGACCGGATTGACAGTAACCGCATTGCGGCACATCTTCGGCAACCCAGGCCAGTTGCAGCGGATGCTGCTCGGTCGCGGACAAGCCTTCGATGGTGGTGATGCTGTGCCCGGCCACGGCCGCCACCGGCAACTGGCAGGAGCGCACGGCGACGCCATCCAGGTGCACGGTGCAGGCGCCGCACAGGCCCATGCCGCAGCCGAATTTGGTACCGGTGAGTTGCAAGTGGTCACGCAACACCCATAACAAGGGCGTGGTGGAGGACGTCTCGGGCAGTTCGCGCCTTTCGCCGTTTACCGTGAATTCGATCATTGTCAGGCTCCGTGAGAGCGGCCCGTCTTTGTGCGGGCCTGGTCAGCGAATAGTGGGAGCCCCGGAAACATCGGGCCAGCGACGATTTCTGCCATCCTGTGTAAGTAGGACTAACAGCATGTACAAGCGATACCCCTCGGTGCAGTCGATGAACGCCTTCCTACAGGCCGCGCGCAGTGGCAGCTTCTCCAGCGCCGCACGCAAGCTCGACCTGACCCACAGCGCCATCAGCCAGCAGATCCGCACCCTCGAAGAGTTTGTCGGCCAGCCGCTGTTCGTGCGCGAAGGCGGCGGCAGCAACCTGACCGATGCCGGGCAATTGTTCGCCAGCGTCCTGTCCGACGGCCTGGCACAGATCGACCGGGCACTGTCCTCGGTGCAGAACCGCAACGTGGCGCAGCGCCTGACCCTGGATGTCGACAGCGAGCTGGCGCAGAGCTGGCTCAATCCGCGTCTGGCGCAATTGCTTGATCTGTTGCCGGAACACGAAGTGGTGATGCTGTCGATGCCGCGTTCGGACCGCAGTGCTTTTGAGCGGGTGGACCTGGCGCTGCGCTACGGTTATGGCGATTGGGATGACTGTGAGATGACGCAAATTTGTGGTGATCGAGTGATGGCGGTGGCCTCGCCTGAACTGATTCAACGCCATGGGTTGCAAGTACCGTTGAGCCCGGCGCAGATCCTCGCGCTGCCGTTGCTGGGGTATACCCGGCGCTCGTGGCTGCCATGGCTGGATGCGGCGGGCATGCCAGCGGTGGAACCACCCGCGCGGGTGGTATTCGACAACGCGGCCAACCTGATTGCCGCGGCCGAAGCCGGTGTTGGCGCCGGTCTGGTGCGCGGCTTACTGGCAGCGGATGCGCTGCGCAGTGGCAGGCTGGTGGTGTTGAACGAGGTGCAGATTGCGGCGCATTACAACCTGTATGCGGTGTGGCCGCCAGGGCAGGCGGCGCAGGTGGCGCCTGTGGTTGAGGCGGTCCGGCAGTTGGCTTTGAGTACGTTTGAGAACGCAGCCCTCACCCTAGCCCTCTCCCAGAGGTAGAGGGGACCGATCGGGGGATGCTCAAGAAGTCCGCCGAGCTGAACTTGCTTTACCGAATCCATAATCGACCCGATCTTTCAGGTCGATGTGAACCGCAAGACACCTCGGTCAGTTCCCTCTCCCTCCGGGAGAGGGCTAGGGTGAGGGCAAGGCTTTTGATCCTGAGTCCATATCCAACACATATCACCACCCCACCCAATTAATATTGTACGAACCCTCCCCCGCCTTCCAATACTCGCCTCCAGCAACCACCCACCGGGCCGGATGCACACAGGCGAGGGAATGCGTGAGTCTTAGCGCATAGAAATGGCCGATTGCCCGGACGTGGCTGCTGTGAACCGCAAGGTTCCCTACCCGCTATCAGGAGATCGACTTCAATGATCATCGATATCAGCTGCTATCCCACGGACCTCGTGGACCTCGCCTGGAGGCATGACGGTGACCCGTTCACCGGCGAGCGTCTGCTGGAGATGATGGATGGCCCGTACATGGTCAACGGCAAGCCTCGCCGCATCGACAAAGCCTTCATCCAGCCACCGCAGGGCAACACCATCTACACCTGGACCGACGGCGAACTGTCGGGCCGCGAATCCATCGACGCCTACATGGCCTACACGCTGAAAATGGTCCAGACCTACCCGGACCGCTTCATCGGCTGCTTCGTCTACAACCCGCGCTGCGGCGTGGAAAACGGTGTCGAGGCGATCGAGCGCTACGTCAAGGAACACGGCTTCAAGATGGTCCAGATGCAGGCCAACATGCACGCCTACCGCCCGGACCGCGCACTGGACTGGGTGCGCCCGGCCTTCGAGAAATGTGCTGAACTGGGCATTCCGGTCAAGCTGCACACCGGCGACGGGCCCTACAGCATCCCTTCGGAATGGGTGCCGATGATCAAGGAGTTCCCCAACGTCGACTTCATCATGGCGCACTTCGGCGTGCAGACCGGCGGGGTCTACGTGTTCGAACCAATGCAATGGGCGATGGAATTGCCCAACGTCTACTGCGAATCGGGCTGGTGCCTGCAATCGCGGATCGTCGAATTCGCCAAGGTCCTGCCGACCCACAAGATCCTCTTTGGCACAGACACCCCGCCGAACGAACCGGGCATGTGGCTGCGCCTGCTCGAAGTGCTCTGCCACGAGCCGCCGCAAGGCCTGAACCTGGACGAGGACACCCTCGAAGAGTACCTGGGCAACAACACCGCGCGGATGATCGGCCTGGAGCCGACCCCGCCGCCACGTTCCGTTTCCGAAGCAGAGGCGCAACTCAAGCGTCCCGTCACCACGCAACTGGCCAGGAGCTGAACCGATGATCATCGATACCCATCTGCACCCCACCAACCTGGTCGACGAGGCCTGGCGCCACACCGGCGAACCCTTCACCGGCGAGCGCATGCTCAAGCTGATGGACGGCCCGTACATGATCAACGGCAAGCCGCGCCGCATCGACATGGGCTTCATCCAGCCACCGCCGGGCAACACCGGTTATCGCGACGGCAACCGCCGTGGCCGCGAGGGCGTGCGGGACTACATGTCCTATGTCGCCGAACTCTGCGTGAAGTACCCGGACCGTTTCATCGGCAACTTCAACTTCAACCCGCGCTGGGGACCGGAAAACGGCGCGGCAGAGCTGGAATTCCACATCAAGGAATACGGCTTCAAGATGCTCAAGCTGCACGCCAACATGCACGGCTATCGTCCGGACCGGGCACTGGACTGGCTGCGGCCGGCGATGAAGGTCTGCGCCAAGTACAACATCGTCGTGTTGATCCACACCGGTGACGGCCCGTACACCATCCCGACGATGTTCTACCCGATCATCCGCGAGTTCCCGATGGTCAACTTCATCATCGGTCACTTCGGCATCCAGACCGGGGGCAACTACTCGTTCGAAGCCTTCTGGATGGCCATGGACACGCCGAACGTGTACTGCGAATCGGGCTGGTGCTTCCAGTCGCGGATCGTCGAGTTCGCCAAGGACCTGCCACGCAACAAGATCGTCTTCGGCACCGACTCACCGCCCAACGAGCCGGGCATGTGGCTGCGCGAACTGGAGGTGCTGTGCTCGCCGGCGCCGCAGGGCCTGGGTATCGATGAGGATCACCTGGAGGACTACCTGGGCAACAACATCGCCCGGTTGTGCGGCATCGAACCGACGCCGCCGCCCAAGGACCTGGCCGAGGCGGACATTCGCCTGACCACGACTTACCTCTAGGTTGGCATCACCTGTGGGAGCGAGCTTGCTCGCGATTGCGTCGGGTCAGTCATTGTTGATTTTGAATGGACTGCCCTCATCGCGAGCAAGCTCGCTCCCACAAGTGCTTCGCCAACCCGAAGTGCAACAACACAGCGACTTTACAGGCGCGAAGATGAACCGGCGTTCGATCGACCGGCGGGCCAACGGCTTGTCGATCGGGCGTCGCCCTCACCCCTGCGCGCCTGCTTTTTACGAGGTGAAACCATGACCCGTTCGACGCTCGGCGAATCCCAGGACTTTCACGTATTCATCGATGCCTATCGCCGTGAGTACCCGGACGATGTGCTGACCATCACCCAAGCTCTTTCTGCCGATCAGGACGTCACCGCCCTGGTCGATGCCTTGACCTGCCAAGGCGACGATCCGCTGCTGATCTGCAAAAACGTCGGCCAACTCGGCGTCCCGGTGGCCACCAACCTGTTTGCCTCCCGCACCCGCATCGCACGGATTTTCGGCGTTACCCCGGTGCAGTTGCACGAAACTTTCCAGAGCCGCGCCAACCACCCCATCGCCCCACGCTACGTGGAAAGCGGGCCGGTGCTGGACGAGATCTTCGAAGGTGAAGCCGTGGACCTGGCATTGCTGCCGATGCTCAAGCATTTCGACAGCGACCGCGGCCCCTACATCACCAACGCGATCATCATCGCCGAAGACCCGCTCACCGGCATCGCCAACATGAGCTATCACCGCTCGATGCGCCATGCCCGGCAAACCCTCGCCACCAGCCTGCACTCCCGAGGGCACCTGTGGCGCATGCTGCAAACCGCCCGCGAACGCGGCGAAGAATTGCGCGTGGCCATGGTGGTCGGCGCGCACCCGTTGTTCATGCTCGCCGCCGCCGCGCGCTTGCCCTTCGGCAGTGATGAGCGTGCGGTGGCCGGCGGCTTGTTCGGCGCGCCGCTGGAACTGGTGAAAACCCCGCGCTACGGCATCGGTGTGCCGGCTTATGCCGAGTTCGTGCTGGAAGGCGCCATCGATCCGGCGGCCTATGCCGAGGAAGGTCCGTTCGGCGAGTTCAGCGGCTACTCCTCGGATCGTTCGACCAACAACGTGCTGCGGGTCGACACCCTGATGCGGCGCAAGGACGCCTGGCTGGTGGACGTGGTCGGCGGCCGTTATGCCGAACACCTGACCCTGGCACGCCTGCCCCGGGAAGCGGAGATGAGCGAGAAACTCAAGGCGCGTTTCCCCTCGGTCACCGCCGTGCATTACCCTAATTCCGGCACGCATTTTCACTGCTACGTGGCGCTGGATCAGAGCCGCGATGGCGAGGCGCGGCAGATCATGCTCGCCCTGCTCGGCTGGGACCCGTACCTGAAAACCGTGATTGCGGTGGACAGCGACATCGACATCACCGACGACAGCCAGGTGCTGTGGGCCTTGGCCACGCACTTCCAGCCCCATCAGGACATCTTCGTCATTGATGGCTTGCCCGGCAGTCCGCTCGATCCTTCGTCCTCGGTCAACGGCACCACCTCGCGCATGGGCCTGGATGCCACGCGCGGCTCGGGTTTTGACGGGATCAAGGCGCAACTCGATCAGGACGTGGTCGAACGCGCCCGGCAACTGCTCGCGAGCCTTGCATCATGAACCGCCAGCGCCTGGTGGTCGGCATCAGCGGCGCGTCCGGGTTCATCTACGGCGTGCGCCTGCTGGAGCTGCTGGCCGAGCTGAACATCGAAAGCCACCTGATCATCAGCCGCGCTGCGCTGCTGACCATGGCCCACGAAACCGACTACAAACTGGCCGATGTGGTGGCGCGTGCCAGTCACTTCCACCGTGCCGATGACGTCGCGGCCGGCATTGCCAGCGGATCGTTTCGTTGCCTGGGCATGGTGGTCGCGCCGTGCTCGATGCGCACTCTCGCCGAAATCGCCACGGGCACCTCCTCGGGCCTGATCGGTCGGGCCGCCGACGTGACCCTCAAGGAGCGTCGCACCCTGGTGCTGATGGCCCGGGAAACGCCGTTGACCCTCGCCCACCTGCGCAACATGACCGCCGTCACCGAAATGGGCGGGATCATCGCCCCACCCGTCCCGGCGTTCTACGCCCGCCCGCAGGACCTTGCGCAAATGGTCGACCACAGCCTCGGCCGGGTACTCGACCTGTTTGGTCTGGATGCCGGGACCGCAACGCGGTGGCGTGAACCGCACAACCCTTCAGCCAACCACAAAACCTGTGGGAGCGAGCTCGCTCGCGATAGCGGTGGGTCAGGCAGCATCAACGTCTGCTGACCCGGCCACATCGCGAGCAAGCCCGCTCCCACAGTTGTTAACACTGCGACCCATCAAGGAGCATCACATGACCACGCCCTTCAACGCCCCAACCCCCAACACCAAAATCCCGGTGACCATCCTCACAGGCTTCCTCGGCGCCGGCAAAACCACCCTGCTCAACTACATCCTCAAGGAAAACCACGGGCGCAAGATCGCCGTGATTGAAAACGAATTCGGCGAAGTCGGCATCGATGGCGATCTGGTCCTCAGTTCCGAAACCGAAGAAATCTACGAGATGGTCAACGGCTGCGTGTGCTGCACCGCCGAGGTTCGCGAGGATCTGGTGCGCATCGTCCGTGAACTGGTGGCGCGCCCCGTGCGTCTGGATCACATCCTGATCGAGACCAGCGGTCTGGCTGACCCTTACCCGGTGGCCCAGAGCTTCTTCATCAACGACCCCATCGCCGAAGAGGTAGAACTGGATGCCATCGTCACCATGGTCGACGCCAAACACATCGCCCAGCACCTGGAAGACCTGCAGCTCGACGGCGTGGACAACCAGGCCGTGGACCAGATCGTCTGCGCCGACCGCATCGTCATCAACAAGGTCGACCTGGTCAGCGCCGCTGAAGTGGCGTCTTTGAGCGACAAAATTCGTGGATTGAATGCGACTGCGGACCTGGTCACCTCCAGCTACGCCGAGATCGATCTGTCGAAAATCCTTGGCATCGGCGCCTTCGAATCCTCGCAGAAACTCATGGAAATCGGCGCCGAACACAACCATCACGCCGACGAACATCACCACGAACATGACGACCTCGACCATGAGCACGACGCCAGCGTGACCTCGGTGGGCATTGCCGTGGATGGCGCGGTCAATCTCGGTGACTTTCACCGCTGGATCACCCGACTGCGCACGGAACAGGCCGACAACCTGTACCGCATGAAAGGCGTGCTGGCGGTTGCCGACCAGGACCAGCGCTATGTCCTGCAAGGCGTGCACAGCCTGGTCGAATTCCGTGCCTCGACCTTGTGGGGCAACGAACCACGTTCGAGCAAGATCGTGTTCATCGGCCGCGACCTGGACCGCGCGGCCCTGAACCAGGGCTTTGCCGCCTGCCTGGCAGGCTGAAGAAAGGCATCGGAGCCGGTGGATGGCGGTTCCGGGCACATGAATGACTGATGCAATCAATTGGCAGTCATACCGAATCTGTGGCGAGGGAGCTTGCTCCCGCTGGGGCGCGAAGCGGCCCTTCTTTTAAAAACTGGACCTGCTACGCAGTCCAGCGGGACGGTGCGGCGATCCGACAAGCTCCCTCGCCACAGGTATCTTTTCGCGGCATCAATCAATTGATTGGCATCAGACCGAATACCCCTCTCTACCTAACAACAACAGCAAGAGGTGTTTCTCCATGTCGTCAGCCACTACCCCCGCCACCGTGCATCCGGTCGACCAGATTCTGCCGGTGCGACAAATGCTCACCCTCGGCCTGCAACACATGGCCGTCTCGTACATCGGCGCCATCGCCGTGCCGTTGATCGTCGCCAGCGCCCTGAAAATGTCCCAGGCCGACACCGTGGTGCTGATCAGTACGACACTGTTCTGCTCCGGCATCGCCACCCTGTTGCAAACCGTCGGCTTCTGGAAATTCGGCGTACGCCTGCCGATCCTGCAGGGCGTGGCGTTCAGCAGCGTCGGCCCGGTGATCGCCATCGGCAGCAACCCGGAGGTGGGTTTCGCCGGGGTCTGCGGGGCAGTGATCGGCGCCGGCATTTTCACTCTGTTGATGGCGCCCTTCGTCGGTCGATTACGGCGCTTCTTCCCGCCGGTGGTCACCGGTTGCATTGTCACCGTGATCGGCTTGCAGCTGTTTCCGATTGCCTACGAATGGGTCGGCGGCGGCCGGCACGCCAGTGATTTCGGTGCACCGGCCTACCTCGCCGTCGCCGCGGTGGTATTGCTCAGCATCCTGCTGGTCAACCGCTACGGCAGTCCGATGATGCGCAACATGGCGGTGCTGGTCGGCATGCTGGTCGGCGCCGCGCTGGCGTATGGATTGGGCATGGGCAGTTTTCACAGTGTGCAGGAGTCGCCCTGGCTCACCGTGCCCTACCCATTCTACTTCGGCCTGCCGACCTTCAGCCTGATCCCCATCGCGACCATGGTCGTGGTGATGATCGTGCAGATGGTCGAGTCCATGGGGCTGTTTGTGGCCATCGGCGACATCGTCGACAAACCGGTGGAAGAGAAGCAGGTGATCAACGGCCTGCGGGCCAATGGCCTGGCCAGCACCATCGCCGGGATGTTTGCGGCGTTCCCGTTCATTGCCTTCATGGAAAACGTCGGGCTGGTGATCCTGACCGGCGTGCGCAGTCGCTGGGTGGTAGCGATCAGCGGCTTGCTGATGTGCCTGGTGGCGCTGGTGCCCAAGGCCGGGGCGATCATCGCCTCGATGCCCACCGCCGCCCTGGGTGGCGCCGGGATCGCCATGTTCGGCGTGGTCGCCGCAGCCGGGATCCAGACCCTGGCCAAGGTCGACTACGAGCGCAATCGCTACAACGTACTCATCGTCGGCTTCACCATTTCCGCCGCACTGGTGCCGGTGCTGGCCCCGGCCCTGTTCAAACAATTGCCCGAGTGGTCGCAGCCGTTCCTGCACAGCAGCGTGGTGATCGCCTGCCTGGTGTCGGTGCTGCTCAACGCTGCGCTCAATGGCGTCAGCGTGCCCGATACCGCCGGCAAACCTGCCTCTCACAGCCTCTGACTGGAGCCTTGCCATGACTCAAGTGCAAAACATCCTGATCAAGAACCCGTTCGCGGTCATGACCGGTCTGCGTGGCCCCCGTGCCCGGGCCGGCGCGGTGGACATCCGCATCGTCAACGGTCGCATCGCCGAAATGGCTGAAGACCTGCAAGCGCAACCGGGCGAGCGGGTGATCGACGCGCGGCATTGCGTGGTCTATCCGGGCTGGATCAACACCCACCATCACCTGTTCCAGAACCTGCTCAAAGCCGTGCCCGAAGGGCTGAACCAGGACCTGCAAGGCTGGCTGGCCAGCGTGCCCTACCCGCGTCTCAATCGCTTCACCCCGCAACTGGCGAAGATCGCGGCGAAGCTGGGCATGGTCGAATTGCTGCTGTCCGGGGTGACCACCTGCGCCGATCACCATTACCTGTATCACGCCCACGGCACCACCGAGACCGGCGACCTGCTGTTCGACATGGCCGATGACTTCGGCCTGCGTTTTGTCTTGTGCCGTGGCGGCGCACTGGAGTCAGCCAGCGCTCACCCGGGGTTCTCGAAAACCGCGCTGCAACCGGAAACCCTCGAGCAGATGGTCGGTGACCTCGAACGACTGAAGTCGCGTTATCACCAGGACACGCCGGACGCCATGCGCCGTGTCGTGGTGGCGCCGACCACGCCGACCTTCTCCCTGCCACCGACGCTGTTGCGCGAACTGGCACACACCGCCCGGGGCATGGGTTTGCGCCTGCACACGCACCTGTCGGAGACCCAGAACTATGTGAACTTCTGCCGCGAGAAGTACAACTGCCTGCCGGTGGAATTCGTCGCCGAACACGAATGGCTCGGCCCGGACGTGTGGTTCGCCCACGCGGTGCACATGCAACCCGGCGAAATCCGCATGCTTGCGCAAACCGGTACCGGGGTTTCCCATTGCCCGGTGAGCAATGCGCGACTGGGCAGCGGCGTGGCGCCGATTCCGCAGATGTATGAGGCCGGTGTGCCGATTTCCCTGGGTGTGGATGGCGTGGCGTCCAATGAATCCGGAAGCATGGTCGGCGAAGTGAATACCGCCTGGCTGATTCATCGCGCCGAACAGGGCGCGTCGGCGACCACGGCCGAGGATGTCATCCATTGGGGCACCGCTGGCGGCGCGCAGGTGTTGGGCCTTGGCGCCGTCGGCACCCTTGAAATCGGCCAGGCAGCGGACCTGGTGATCTATGGCCTCGATCATCCACGCTTCTTCGGTTTTCACGACATCGCCGTGGCGCCGGTGGTGGCGGGCGAGCCGATTGCCGTGAAGTACAGCCTGGTCGGTGGCCGGGTGGTGGTCGACGATGGCGTCATTCCGGGGCTGGACGTGCAGCAGATGCGCGCCGAGGCGTGGGAAGGTGTGCAGCAGATGATGAAGGTGGACGACTGATCCACTGCCATCACCATTCCTGTAGGAGCGAGCAGGCTCGCGATTGCTGAGTATCAGTCAGCACTGCTCTGGCTGACACACCGCTATCGCGAGCATGCTCGCTCCTACAGGGATCTTCCATATGATTTAAACTCCCGCTTTTTTCGCCACCGCCGTCGACGCCGCCAGCATCGCCCGCAACAACACCGCACACCCCGCCGCCAGGTCATCCGGTGCGGCGTTTTCGATTTCGTTGTGGCTGATGCCGCCTTCGCACGGCACAAAGATCATCCCCGCCGGGCCGAGTTCGGCGAGGAAGATCGCGTCATGGCCGGCACCGCTGACGATGTCCATGTGTGACATGCCCAAGCCTTTGGCGGAATCGCGCACAGCGTCTACGCAACCCTTGTCGAAATACAGCGGCGGAAAGTCGGCAGTCGGTGTCAGCTCGTAGGTCAGGCCGTGTTCATCACAGACGGTTTCGATGACCTGGCGCACTTCGGCAATCATCGAATCCAGCCGCGCCGGTTCCAGATGGCGGAAATCCAGGGTCATGCGCACCTCGCCCGGGATGACGTTGCGTGATCCCGGATAGGCTTGCAGGCAACCCACGGTGCCGCAGGCATGCGGCTGATGGCCGAGAGCGGCGCGGTTGACGGCGCCGACGATCACCGCTGCACCAACGAGGGCATCCTTGCGCAGGTGCATCGGGGTCGGCCCGGCATGGGCTTCGACGCCGCGCAACTTGAGGTCGAACCATTTCTGCCCGAGCGCGCCCATGACCACGCCTATGGTCTTGCGCTCATCTTCAAGGATCGGGCCCTGCTCGATGTGTGCCTCGAAATAGGCGCCGACCTTGTGACCGGTGACCTTGCGCGAGCCGGCATAGCCGATGGCGTTCAGTGCCTGGCCCACGGTCACGCCCTCGGCATCGACCTTGGCCAGGGTTTCCTCGAGGGTGAATTTCTCGGCGAACACGCCGGAGCCCATCATGCACGGGGCGAAGCGCGAGCCTTCTTCGTTGGTCCAGACCACCACTTCCAGCGGTGCTTCGGTTTCCACGCCCAGGTCGTTGAGCGTGCGTAAAACCTCGACCCCGGCCAGCACGCCGAAGCAGCCGTCGAACTTGCCGCCGGTGGGTTGAGTGTCGATGTGGCTGCCGGTCATCACCGGCGGCAGGTGCGGATTGCGCCCGGGACGACGGGCGAAGATGTTGCCGACTTCATCGACCGTGACGCTGCAACCAGCGCCTTCACACCACTTCACAAAGAGATCACGTGCCTGGCGGTCGAGGTCGGTTAACGCCAGGCGACAGACCCCGCCCTTGACCGTGGCGCCGAGCTTGGCCAGTTCCATGAGCGACTGCCACAGGCGGTCGCGGTCGATGTGCTGATGGGTCGATTGCAGAACGTCTACGGCAGCGTTCATGGGGATCTCCTCAGGCTTGTTTCTTATGGATGTTGCAGGGGTGCCAGCGAGGCCGCTATCGCTGGCAAGCCAGCGATAGCGGCCTGCACTCACACCGCCGATTTCACGACAGAAGGCTGCGCACGCATCGCGCACAACCCGTAATAGATCAAACCGCCCAGCGCCGAGCCGGTGAACCAGCCATAGCTGTAGAACCAGCTGAACACGTCACTGCCCAGAGACAGCAGCGTCAGCACCACCGGCACGCCGAAGGCAATGAACCCGCTCCAGTTCCAGGCCGGATAAACGTCATCGCGGTACAGCCCGGCCAGGTCCAATTGCTGCTTCTTGATCAGGAAATAGTCCACGACCATGATCCCGGCAATCGGCCCGAGCAGGCTTGAATAACCCAGCAGCCAGTTGGAATACACGGTCTCGAGACTGACATCGGAGATGATCAGCCCGAGCTTTTTCAGCAGTTCGTGCGCCATCAGCGCCAGGCCGACAAAGCCGGTGAGCAACACCGCCTTGGTGCGGTTGATCACCTTGGGCGCGATGTTCTGGAAGTCGTTGGTTGGCGAAACGATGTTGGCCGCGGTATTGGTGGACAGCGTGGCGATGATGATCAGCGCCATGGCCACCGCCACCCACACCGGGCTCTGGATGTGGCCGATCAGGCTGACCGGATCGGACACTGTGACCCCCACCAGTTTCACCGAAGCGGCAGTCATGACCACACCCAGGGATGCAAACAGGAACATGGTCAGTGGCAGGCCGAAAATCTGCCCGAGGATCTGATCCTTCTGGCCCTTGGCGTAGCGACTGAAGTCCGGAATGTTCAGCGACAGCGTGGCCCAGAAGCCGACCATTGCCGTCAGCCCGGCGGCGAAATAACTGACCACGCTCGCCCCCTCGGGACGCTTGGGCGGGATCGCCAGCAACTCGGTCATCGACACGTTGGGCATCGCCCACACCAGCAAGCCGATACCGACCGCTACCAACAGCGGCGCCGAGAGGGTTTCCAGCCATTTGATCGACTCGGCACCACGAATCACCACCCACAGGTTCAGCACCCAGAAGATCATGAAGCCGATCACCTCGCCCGTCCCGCCGAGGGATTTCCAGCCGTCGAAGATCGAGCCGAGAAACAGATGGATCGCCAGGCCGCCGAACATGGTCTGGATGCCGAACCAGCCGCAGGCCACCAGCGCGCGGATCAGACAGGGAATGTTGGAACCGAGTATGCCGAAGGATGAGCGCAACAACACCGGGAAGGGAATGCCGTACTTGGTGCCGGGAAAGGCATTGAGCGTCAACGGAACCAATACCACGATGTTGGCGAACAGGATCGCCAGCAGTGCCTCACCGACACTCAGGCCGAAATACGCCGTCAACACGCCGCCTAGCGTGTAGGTGGGGACGCAGATCGACATGCCGACCCAAAGCGCGGTGATGTGCCATTTGTTCCAAGTTCGCTCCCGCACTTTCGTGGGGGCAATGTCATGGTTGTATCGGGGACTGTCGAGGACGTCGCTGCCGGCTTCGAGCTCGAACAAGCCGTCGCGTTCGGTCACTTGCGATCTGTTCTGTTGCATGGCCGCTCCACTGTTCTTCTGATTATTTTTTTGCTCATCAGACGGTTCCACACGAAGGTGCGAACCGGACGATGGCCGGAGGAACTGACATCTTTCCTGCACCGGCCACGGTGTCAGCGGCGGCATCAATAAACGTGCCGAGTGCCCCGCTTGCGCATCGGGCCGTGCTGCAAACACGCATTAACTTACTGATGTTTATCAGTTTTAGTTTTTGCGTGGTGAACTCAGAGAAACCTGGCTGAACACTCAGGCCAAATGCCAGGCAAGTTCTCCGAACTGTCAGGACTCAATCTGGTGCAACGCATTATTTTTCATCCAGATCGATCACCCGCAGCTCAACTTCAAGCAGCTGATTTCACATAGGAAATCTTGACCATATTTCCATCCTGTCAAGTGCGTCAAAATGGTGAAGGGCCTCACCATTTTGGTGAATTGTGATTTTTATTGTTATTTTTCAATTAGTTAAAACATGCATAAGCTTATAAAAAATATTCTTGCCCAATTGCACAACTGCGACTAGCGTTTATTCCTGACAGCACTGACAGGAATGCATTGTCGGCGCCGAAAACAATAAAACAGCTAGAACCGGCCCAAGCCGGTCATTGCCTGCGAGGAACTCGGAATGTCTCTGTTGATCCGTGGCGCCACCGTTGTTACCCATGATGAAAGCTACCGTGCCGATGTGTATTGCGCAGACGGCGTAATCAAAGCCATTGGTGAAAACCTGAATGTTCCCGCAGACGCCGAAGCACTCGATGGCAGCGGTCAATACCTGATGCCCGGCGGCATCGACCCGCACACCCACATGCAACTGCCCTTCATGGGCACCGTGGCCAGTGAAGACTTTTTCAGCGGCACCGCGGCGGGGCTCGCCGGCGGTACCACCTCGATCATCGACTTCGTGATTCCCAACCCGCAGCAGTCCCTGATGGAAGCCTTCCATCAGTGGCGTGGCTGGGCCGAGAAGTCAGCGTCCGATTACGGCTTTCACGTCGCCATCACCTGGTGGAGCGAACAGGTGCGTGAGGAAATGGCCGAGCTGGTCAGCCACCACGGCATCAACAGCTTCAAGCACTTCATGGCGTACAAGAACGCGATCATGGCCGCCGACGACACCCTGGTCGCCAGTTTCGAACGCTGCCTGGAACTCGGCGCCGTGCCCACCGTGCACGCGGAAAACGGCGAGCTGGTGTTTCACCTGCAACGCAAGCTGATGGCCCAGGGCATCACCGGTCCAGAAGCACATCCGCTGTCGCGGCCTTCGCAGGTGGAAGGCGAAGCGGCGAGCCGGGCGATCCGCATTGCCGAAACCCTCGGCACGCCGTTGTACCTGGTGCACGTCTCGACCAAGGAAGCCCTCGACGAAATCACCTACGCCCGGGCCAAGGGCCAACCGGTGTATGGCGAGGTCCTGGCCGGACACTTGCTGCTGGACGAAAGTGTCTATCGCCATCCGGACTGGCAAACCGCTGCCGGCTACGTGATGAGCCCACCCTTCCGCCCCATCGGCCACCAGGAAGCCCTCTGGCACGGCTTGCAAGCCGGCAACCTGCACACCACCGCCACTGACCATTGCTGCTTCTGCGCCGAACAAAAAGCGGCCGGCCGTGACGATTTCAGCAAGATCCCCAACGGCACAGCCGGCATCGAGGACCGCATGGCGGTGCTGTGGCACGAAGGGGTCAACAGCGGGCGCTTTTCGATGCAGCAGTTCGTCGCGCTGACCTCCACCAACACCGCGAAGATCTTTAACCTCTATCCACGCAAGGGCGCGATCCGTGTCGGCGCCGATGCCGATCTGGTGCTCTGGGACCCGGAGGGCACCCGGACCATTTCCGCCAAGACCCACCATCAGCAGGTGGACTTCAACATCTTCGAAGGCAAGACCGTTCGCGGCGTGCCCAGCCACACCATCAGCCAGGGCCGCGTGGTCTGGGCCGATGGCGACCTGCGGGCCGAGCGTGGTGCCGGGCGCTACATCGAACGGCCGGCGTATCCGGCGGTGTTTGATTTGCTGAGCAAGCGCGCTGAGTTCAATCAGCCAACTGCCGTGAAACGCTGATCCCGAGCGTGTGAGACCTGTGGCGAGGGAGCTTGCTCCCGTTGGCCTGCGTAGCGGGCCCAAAACCAACTGACTCGTAGTGTCAGGAGGGGGCGGCTTCGCCGCCCAACGGGAGCAAGCTTCCTCGCCGCATCAAGCTCCCTCGCCACGGGAGAAAAAAAACCACTGCCCACCAGAGGCAGAGAACCTCAAATAACCGTGAGGCCGTAAACCGTGATCAAGTCCCTGACCCACCTCCCCCATCCCGTAGAGAATGCAGCCGCCCTCGCCGCTCATTTCACCGACCTGGCACCGCCGCTCAATGAGCGCCAGGCCCACCTGGAAGCCTCTCGCTGCCTGTATTGCTACGACGCGCCCTGCGTGAACGCCTGCCCGAGCGAGATTGATATCCCTTCGTTCATTCGCAATATCCACCAGGAAAACGTCCAGGGCGCCGCGCAGAAAATCCTTTCGGCTAACATCCTCGGCGGCAGTTGCGCCCGGGTCTGCCCGACGGAAATCCTCTGCCAGCAGGCGTGCGTGCGCAACAACGCTCACGAGTGCGCGCCGGTGCTGATCGGCCTGTTGCAACGCTATGCCGTGGATAACGCGCACTTCACTGAACACCCCTTCCAGCGCGCCCCCGCCAGCGGCAAACGCATCGCCGTGGTCGGTGCCGGCCCGGCGGGTTTGGCCTGCGCACACCGCAGTGCCATGCACGGCCATGACGTGGTGATTTTCGAAGCACGGGAAAAGGCCGGCGGTCTCAACGAATACGGGATCGCCAAGTACAAACTGGTGGACGACTACGCGCAGAAGGAGCTGGAATTTCTGCTGCAGATCGGCGGCATCGAGATTCGCCACGGGCAGAAACTCGGCGACAACCTGACCCTCAGCGAATTGCACCAGCAGTTCGACGCGGTGTTCCTCGGCCTCGGTCTCAACGCCAGCAAGCAGCTAGGTTTGCCTGACGAGGATGCGCCCGGCCTGCTCGCCGCCACCGACTACATTCGCGAACTGCGCCAGAGCGATGACCTCACGCAACTGCCACTGGCCGACCACTGCATCGTCCTCGGTGCCGGCAATACCGCGATCGACATGGCGGTACAAATGGCCCGCCTCGGCGCTCACGACGTCAATCTGGTGTACCGCCGCGGTGCCGAAGACATGGGCGCCACCCATCACGAACAGGACATCGCCAAGGCCAATCAGGTGCGCCTGATGACCTGGGCGCAACCGCAGGAAGTCCTGCTCGACGATCAAGGCCGCGTGCGTGGCATGCGTTTCGCGAGAACCCGGCTGATCGAAGGGCGCCTGCAACCCACCGGCGAAACCTTCGAACTGGCCGCCGACGCCATCTTCAAGGCAATCGGCCAGGCCTTCGACAGCGGCGCCCTCAACGATCCGCTGGCCAGAGAACTCAAACGTGCCGGCGAGCGTATTGAAGTGGATGACAACCTGCGCACCAGCATCCCCGGCGTGTATGCCGGTGGCGACTGCACCAGCCTCGACCAGGACCTCACGGTGCAAGCGGTTCAGCACGGCAAACGCGCCGCCGAGGCGATCAACGCGCAACTGAAACTCAACGAGGAGGCTGCGTAAATGGCCGATCTGTCGATTGTCTTCGCCGGCATCAAAGCGCCCAATCCGTTCTGGCTGGCCTCCGCGCCACCGACCGACAAGGCCTACAACGTGGTCCGCGCCTTCGAGGCGGGCTGGGGTGGCGTGGTCTGGAAAACCCTGGGTGAAGACCCGGCGGCGGTGAACGTGTCCTCGCGTTATTCGGCGCACTTCGGCGCGAACCGCGAAGTGTTGGGATTCAACAACATCGAACTGATCACCGACCGCTCACTGGAAATCAACCTGCGGGAAATCACCCAAGTCAAGAAAAACTGGCCGGACCGTGCGTTGATCGTGTCGCTGATGGTGCCCTGTGTCGAAGCGTCGTGGAAACACATCCTGCCGCTGGTGGAGGCCACTGGCGCCGACGGCATCGAGTTGAACTTCGGCTGCCCACATGGCATGCCGGAACGCGGCATGGGCGCAGCGGTCGGCCAGGTGCCGGAGTATGTCGAACAGGTCACCCGCTGGTGCAAGACCTATTGCTCGTTGCCGGTGATCGTCAAACTCACGCCAAACATTACCGATATCCGCGTCGCCGCCCGCGCCGCTCACCGTGGCGGCGCCGACGCGGTGTCGCTGATCAACACCATCAACTCGATCACCAGTGTCGATCTGGAGCGCATGGTCGCCAATCCAGTGGTCGGCAGTAAAAGCACCCATGGCGGTTACTGCGGCTCGGCGGTCAAGCCGATCGCCCTGAACATGGTCGCCGAAATCGCCCGCGACCCACAGACCGCAGCACTGCCCATCAGCGGCATCGGAGGTATCGGCAACTGGCGCGACGCGGCGGAGTTCATCGCCCTGGGCTGCGGCTCGGTGCAGGTATGCACCGCGGCAATGCTCCATGGTTTCCGCATTGTCGAAGAAATGAAAGATGGCCTGTCGCGCTGGATGGACAGTCAAGGCTACGCCAACATTTCCGAGTTTTCCGGGCGCGCAGTGGCCAACACCACCGACTGGAAGTACCTGGACATCAACTATCAGGTGATCGCCAAAATCGACCAGGAGGCGTGCATTGGCTGTGGGCGCTGCCACATCGCCTGCGAAGACACTTCACACCAGGCGATCGCCAGCCTGCGACAGGCGGACGGTACGCACACATACGAAGTGATCGATGAGGAATGTGTGGGCTGCAATCTGTGCCAGATCACTTGTCCGGTACAGGACTGCATCGAGATGGTACCGGTGGAAACCGGCAAGCCATTCCTGGACTGGAACCATGATCCGCGCAATCCCTTCCACGTCAGCCCTTGAAATGGGCTGAGCACTTGAGCCCGTGGGAGTCGGCAAACCGGCTCCCACAGGGTGCTGACTGGTGTCAGGTGCGACGGTCGATGGCGGGCACCAGGCCCAGCTCGGTGGCTTTTTCGAACAAGCCGCTCATCTTCCATTGCTGGGTCAGCACGCCCGGACCGTAGGGTCGCGAGCCGCCCAGGGCATCGGCAAGCAATTGCAGTTGCGCCCCCTCCTCCAGCAACAAAATGAACTCCGCGGTGGCGCGCAAGCCCTGCTTGCCCCACACGGTGGAGCCGCCGTTGGCTTCCAGAATCGCCAGGTTGAAGGGGTTCTCGGCGATCCTGTCGAGGATGAACTCCACTTCCGGCTGACGTCGGTCGATGTACACCGGCAGCTCGCGCGCGAGCTGATAACGCTGCACCGGCACGTAGTGGAACGGTAGCGTGCGATGGGTCTGGGCCCAGGCGCCGAGATACGGCGAATGCACATGGGACACTGTGGTGATGTCGGCATGCTGTTGGAACAGTTTGGTGTAGCGACCTAATCCACCCTTGCCCTTGCCGACAATCACATTGCTTTGGAAGTCGGTGACGGTTGCCTGCAGCGGCTTGCGGTAGTTCCAAGGCCCGCCGTAGCTGACCGACACCAGCAGCTCCTGCCCCGGTACACGCTCGATGAAGCCCACGGTGCCGTTTGCGGTAATGGTGTTGGTTTCACGGAATACGCTGAAGGCTTCTTCGGCTTCGGCCAGCACCTTGTCGACGAAGGTTTTCAGTTCGAGGGTGACGGGTTTTTCATTGACGAGTACGGTCATGGCAATTCTCCAGGTTCAGGCGCGGCGCTTGGCCATCAGTTCATGGGCAGCTTGCAACGGGCGCGGGTCGACCCAGTCGGCGATGGCAAAATCGCGTTCGAGGAAGCCGTGCAGGTAAAGGAAATCCTTCTGGATACCGAGAAACTCAAGACGCTGTGCAGACAGGTCCGGCGCCAGCGTGGTGTGGAAATCGCCGCGATAGGCCTCGGCGACTCCGGCGCTGCCGGCGCGGGTTTCTTCCTCGAGAATGGCGTTCAGGCCCTCGCGATTGTTGGCGGCCCAATCCGCAGCGCTGAGGGTCTGCGCGAGAAAGCGCACCACCAGATTGAAATGGTTGTCCAGCAGGCTTTGGTGCACGGTGATCGGCCGCGGCGTGCCGTTGTTGATGCGGTAGCGCGGTTCAGCGATCAGGTCCAGATCGATGCCCACCACCAGACTCAGGCGACGCGCGGCGTCGGCGGCCGATGCGCCTTTGACATACACGGCATCGACCTCGCCGCGCACCAGGTAATCAAGGCCTGACCACAGCCGTTGCAAGCCTTCCTGCGGGGTGGCGGCCTGCTCCTGGTTCTGCAACGCCACTTCCACCAGCTCGACATCATCGAAGCCCAGCCCGGCCAACTGCAATGCGCCTTTGTAGCCGTGCAGGCTCATGGCGCGAGCGATGCTGCCGGCACGGCTGTCGGCCCAGGCCGGCAACGCCAGGCGCTTGCCTCGCAGATCCTGCGGACGCTGGATGCCGGAGTCCGGGCGAACCAGGATGGTCTGCCATTCTTCGATCCAGGTCAGGCCGATCAACCGGCTTGGCGCACCGCCCGCCCGGGCCGCCAGCGCCGGGACGTTGCCGCCCTCGCGAAACAGCCCTGGCAGGTCGTGATCGTAATGGTGGTGGCCGAGTTGACGGGCCTCTTGCAAGGTCGACACCGGCAGGCCGTCAGCGGCGAACTCATCGCTGAGCCAACCGAGTTTGTAGGCGATGCCGGAAGCGGTTGGCACCGGGCAACGGGTGAACCAGATCTGCTCCAGTTGATTCAGTGATTCAGGTCGGGTCTGTTTGGCAGCAAGCGTCATGGGAGGCTCCATCTCGTTGGGCACGTCAATCGGGTTGCCAGAGCCATTGCAGCGTACGTGCCAAGCGCGCAAAGCCCCGATTCCCCAGGCTTTCCTGCAACTTCAGAGACGTACGCGGTCGCAGAATGCTGACCTGACAGCAGGGTTGCGCGACGACTGCTGCTGCTCAAGCAGTCGCCCTCTGCACTCTGCTGCTCCAGCAGCACTCGCCTGCTCTCCCTTACGCCAAACGCAGCGCCAATGAGCCGCGCAAGCCCTTGGCGCAGAACTTGCTCAAGGCCCTCTCAACAGCGGAAGGACGCGTATCGCGCGCTTTCCCTATCCACATCGGAATCAATGAGTAGAGGTCGAACAATGAGCAAGGTCGAACAACAACCCGCCGGGCAACGGGTCCAGGAACAGGCGCCCATCCGCTTGCTGCAGAGCGAAGACCAGGCCATCGCCGTGGCCCGGGATATCGCCCGGGAGATTGCCGAAATCGCTGCCGATACCCGTCAGAACGGCCAGTTGCCCTGGCGTCAGGCACAGCTGTTGTCGGAAAGTGGCCTGACCGCCATCGGTGTGCCCAAGGCCTTTGGCGGGCTTGGCGCGTCGGTGCAAACCATCGTTGAAACCGTACGCCTGATCTCGGTTGCCGACGGCGGCGTCGGGCAGTTGCTGCAAATCCACAACGTCATGCTGCGGGGGATTTTCAGCGGATACGCCGACGAGATCCGCGACCGGCTGATCCGCGATGTGCTGGCCGGCAAGCGTTTCGGCAACGCCCTGGCCGAAGTCGGCGGCAAGAACAAATTCGCCCTCAAGACCCGTGTTGAACGACGCGCCGACGGCAAGCTGATCCTCAATGGCAGCAAGTTCTACTCCACCGGTGCCTACCTGGCCGAGTGGATTTCCCTGACTGCCGCCAGCGATGACGGCGGTGCCGGGGTGCTGCTCAATCGCAACACCAAGGGCCTGACACTGGTCGACGACTGGGAAGCCTTCGGCCAGAAAAACTCGGTCAGCGGCACGGTGATTTTCGACAACATCGAACTCGACGAAGGCTTCGTTTCCCCGCGCAAGGGCCCGATGAAACGCACCGGCCTGACCTTCCCGCAGATCCTCCATGCCGCCATCGACACCGGCATTGCCGAGGGCGCGCTGTCGGCCGCCGTGGACTACCTCAATCACAACGCCAGGCCATGGGTGGAAAGCACCGTCGAGCAGGCCAGCCAGGAGCCGCACATCATCAAGCAGATCGGTGAATACGCCGTGGCCTTGCGTGGCGCGCAGTCCTTGTTGCGCGACGCAGCGCGGGTGTTCGACCAACACGAACTGGACCCGGACAACAAAGCCCTGCAGGACGAACTGATTCTCTCGGTGGCCACTGCCCGCGCGCACTCGGACGCCGCTTCACTGAAAATCTCCAGCGACATCTTCTCGCTACTGGGCGCCAGTTCCTCTTTGAGTAAATGGAACCTCGACCGCTTTTGGCGCAACGCCCGCGTCCACACCACCCACGACCCGATCCGCTGGCGCCTGCACCACGTCGGCAACTACTACCTCAACGGCGTGGACCCGGGTGAATACACGGCGATTCTCAATGCCAAGGAAACACAGGGTGCGACCCGTCCGGCGCAATGATTCTCCGCCACTTGCCCTTCAAACCAGAGCCTCTACATGATTGAAAAACACCCCCTCCTGCGCAGCCTGGCGATCTACCGGGAGATGCCCTGGCGCTTCGCCCTGGTCGCAGCGCTGTTCATCGCCGTCAACCTCGGGCTGGTCTGGCAGCAATGGCTGATTGGCCACGCGGTGAACGACGTCAGCGCCGGTCGCGCGGTGATTCGCCAGGCCGATGGCAGTCTGGATGCCAGCCTTGGCTGGTACTGGCTGTGGCTGATGCTCGCCGTTGCGCTGGGCCGTGGCGTGCTGCAATACGCCGCCAGCGTGTTGTCGCTGATCCTCAGCCAGGCACTCCTGACCCGCCTGCGTGAACGCATCCTGCACCAGGTGCAACACCTGCACCTGGGTTATCACTGGCAACACGGCATGGGCGAAATGATCACCCGCACCACACGCGATGCCGACAAGGTGCGCGATGCGCTGATCAGCTTCTGGCGTCAGGTGGTGGAAACACCGCTGGTGGTGCTGGCCACCGTCGGACTGCTGACCTGGTACAACCCGATGCTGGGACTGGTGCCCTTGTTGCTGACGGTGTTCGGCCTGTGGATTTTCGTGCGCCAGACCGAGCGCCTGGTGCACCTCGACCGGGCCGTCGGCCAAGCCTATGACCGGGTCAACCAGGACCTCAGCGAAGGCATCGGCGGCGTACGGGTGATCAAGTCGTTTGGTCTGGAACACAGCCGCATCCAAGGCTTCGCCACGCAGGTCGCGGTGTTCGCCGAGCACGCCCGACAGGCCCTGGCCTACTCCAGTTCGCGAATACCCTTGCCCCAGGCCGTCGTCGCCTTGGGCCACGTGTGGATTCTGGGCTATGGCGCCCATCTGGTCGCCACCGACCGCTTGCGCATCGGCGAGCTGGTGACCTCGCTGCTGATCGCCACCACCCTGGTATTTCGCATCGAAGGCATCGGCCGCGTCATGCAAACCTTCGCCGATGCACGCTCCAGCGCCGAGCGCATCTGGCAGCTGCTCGATGAACCTGCCGCCATTCGCAGCGGCAACATCACGCTTCCCGACACGCCGCTGGGGTTGAAACTGGAGCACGTCAGCGTCAGCGCAGCGGACGGTGGCAAGGCGATTCTGGAGGACTGTTCGCTGGCCTTGCACCCCGGTGAAATCGTCGCGCTGGTGGGTGCGACGGGAACCGGCAAAAGCCTGCTCGCCAGTCTGTTGCCACGCCTGAGCGAAATCAGTGCCGGGCGCCTGCTGATCGGTTCCGACAGCGGTGGCTGGCAGGACATTCGTCAGTTGCAGCTGGATGAACTGCGCCGGCGGGTGCACGTGGTGCCTCAGGAAAGCTTGCTGTTTTCCGACACCCTGGCCGCCAACCTGCGCTTTGGCGCAGCAGGCGCCAGCGAACAGCAATTGCACCACGGCTTGCATCTGGCCGCCGCCAGCGATGTGCTGCAGCGCTTGCCCCAAGGTCTGGCAACGCCCTTGGGGGATCGCGGCGTGACGCTCTCGGGTGGCCAGCGCCAGCGCCTGAGCCTGGCCCGGGCGTTACTCACCGAGCCCGACATCCTGTGCCTGGATGACGCCACCAGTGCGCTGGATGCGATCAGCGAACGCCAGGTGCTGAACAACATCCGCCAGTTGCGCCGGGATCAGGGCCGGGCCACCACCGTGCTGGTGATCTCCAGCAAGCTCTCGACCATTCTCCTGGCAGACCGGGTGTTGATGCTCAAGGACGGCCGCATCGCCGCCGACGGCACCCACGCCGATCTGCTGAAAACTTCGCCTGACTACCGCGACCTGCTGGGGATCGACCATGGCTAACCCAATCGCCAGCAAAGCCCTGAGCGATATCGAAATTGAAGAACTGCTGGCGAAAAAGGCGCTGGACCGCAGCATGTTCAGCCGCCTGCTGCCGTTGCTGAAACCGATTCGCCAGCAGATTCTGGCGGTGATCGGTCTGGAGCTGTTGCTGGTGTTCACCGTGTTCCTCAGGCCCTGGTTCGTCCGCGAGTTGCTCGACCGCGGCCTGATTCGACAGGACGATCACTGGCTGCTGGACGAGCACCTGGTGCTGTGGCTGGGCCTCGGGTTGGCGCTGAGCTGGGGTGGGCGTTTCCTGCTGGCCGGGGTGTCGCAGTTCGTCGCTGGCAGTGCCGCGATCCGCGTGCTGAACAATCTGCGGGTGCAGGTGTTCGCCCATGTGCAGCGCCTGAGTGTCAGCTACTTTGACCGGACCAAGGCCGGGCGGATCATTTCCCGTGTCGACCGGGATGTCGATGCGCTGGAACCCTTGGTCATCCAGGGCCCGCCCGAACTGCTCGGTGCCTTGCTGCGCTGCGGGCTGGCGTCGGTGATGTTGTGGCGGATCGAGCCGCGATTCTTCCTCAGCCTCGCGGCCACCGTGCCCTTGCTGGTGCTGGCCACCTGGAGCTTCAAGCGCATTTCCCAACGCAACTGGGCCAAGGTCGCCGAACACCGCAGCCGCTTTACCGCACACCTGGTGGAAAGTGTCAGCGGCGTGCGCATGCTGCAACAGTGCGCGCAACAGGCGCCCAACCTGCGGCGTTATCGCGGGCTGCTGGAGGATTTCAACCAGGCGCTGATTCGTGGCAGCTTGCGTTCGAGCTGGTTTGCGCCGTTCACCGCCCTGCTCAGTTCCGTGGCCATGGCGGTGCTGTTGCTAGTCGGCGGTTATGGGCTGGCGCAGTCGGACATCAGCGTTGGCCAGGTCGCCGAAAGCCTGTTCTACGTGTTCCTGTTCCTCGGTCCATTGCAGGAACTCTCCGACCTGTTCGAGCGCTACGCTACCGGCTCGGCCTCGGCGCAACGGATCTTCCTGCTGCTCGACACCCAGCCGCAGATCACCGGCAGCGACCGGCCGATCAGCGTCGACAAGGCCCGGGGCGAGGTCAGTTTCGAGCACGTGCGCTTTGCCTACAACACCGATAGCCCAACGCCTGTGATCGACGATCTCGACCTGCATATTCGCGCTGGTGAGGTGGTGGCGATTGTCGGCCCCTCCGGCCATGGCAAGAGCACCCTGGTGCAACTGCTGACGCGTTTCTACGACGTGCAATCGGGGGTGGTGAAACTCGACGGCATCGACATCCGCGAGCTCAGCCAGCAGGATCTGCGGCGCAATGTCGGCGTGGTGCTGCAGGACAACGTGCTGTTCAGCGGCAGCATTCTCGACAACCTGCGACTGGCAGCGCCCCACGCCGACGATGATCAGTTGATTGCCGCCGCCCGTGAGTTGGGGGCCGACGAAGTGCTGGAGCGTCTGCCCCATCAGTATCAGACCGAAGTCGGGCCGTTGGGCGCGCACCTGAGTCATGGCCAGCGGCAACTGGTGTGCCTGGTGCGCGCCTACCTCGCGGACCCGGCGGTACTGGTGCTCGACGAAGCGACTTCGGCGGTAGACATTCACACCGAGCGGCGCATCCAGCAAGCGTTTCGACGCCTGTGCGAGGGGCGTACCGCGATCATCATCGCCCACCGCCTGGCGACCATCCGCGACGCTGATCGCATTGCGGTCATTCGCCATGGACGACTGGTCGAGCAAGGGCCGCATCGTCAGTTGATCGATCAGGGTGGCGCTTACGCGGCGCTGTACCAGGCCTATCTACGCAGTGCCGAAGCGGCATAATCAACACCGCCATCGCCAGCAAGCTCCGACCATTGACCCGGTGGCAGCGAGCTTGCTCGCGATGGCGATCTGCAGGACGCAAAAACCGCCCTGCTGCACCCCGCGCAACCATTGCTGACAGGCTGCTGCCACAGCAGCACCCTTCACTTGAAAAAACCGCAACACCCTCACCAAACGCCCGGCTCCACTGGCCAGCGTCGGCCAAGCCAACCATGGCATGTCCGTTGCAAACCTCCTGGCAAGACGTCCTCGCACTTGAATCAGGAGCACCCCATGAGCACTGAATTTTTCTGGCGCCTGCCACTGGGCACCGACGGTCCGCAACTGACCACCGACAAACACAACCGTGGCAACCCGCACTATCGCCCCGGCAACATCGCTCCCGGTCGCCTGCCCAACGGCGAGCCGGACGACTTCACCTACATCGACTACATCGCCCAGGTGGCCAAGGCCGCCGAGCTGGCCGGTTTCGAAGGCGCCTTGCTGCCTACCGGTCCCGAGCCGTGGATCGCTGCGGCTGCCCTCGCCCGGGAAACCCGGCGCATCAAGTTCCTGATCGCCTTCCAGGCCACCTGGACCCTGCCCGCCTACGCCGCCCAACAGGCGGCGATCCTGCAGAACCTCAGCCGCGGACGGCTGGAGTGGAACATCATCACCGGCGGCAATCCCGCCAGCCAGCGGGCCAACGGCGACTTCCTCGAACATGACCTGCGCTACAAGCGCACCGGCGAGTTTCTCGACATCATCCAGGGCCTCTGGCAGAACGAACGCTTCTCCTATGAGGGCGATGTCTACCAACTGGAAAACGGCGCCCTGCCCCACGGCCTGCAGAACGAACGCAAGCCCGGGGTGTACTTTTCCGGTTTTTCCGACGCTGCCCTGGACGTCGCCGCCAAACATGCCGACGTTTACCTGAACTGGGCCGAGCCCATCGACAAGCTCAAGCCGCATATCGACCGCGTGCGCGAACTGGCCGATAAACAGGGCCGCACGGTGCGCTTCGGCCTCCGGGTCGACCTGTTCGCCCGGGAAACCGAAGAGTTGGCATGGAAGGACCTGCGTCGCCAGTTCGACAAGCTGGAAGGTCAGAGCAGCGCGCTCGCCAAGGGTTTCACCAGTGGTTCCGACTCGGTCGGTGGCGCCCGCCAGACCGCCTACCACCAGAACATCGACCGCTTCGATGACCTGATCATCGGTCCCAATCTCTGGGCCGGTTTCGCCAAAGCCAAACCGGGGCCCACCGTAGGGCTGGTGGGCAGCCACCAGAACATCGCCGAGCGCCTGGTGGAATACCGCGACGCCGGCTTCTCGACCTTCATCCTCGCTGGCAACCCGCACCTGGAAGAAGCCCTGCGCATTGGCCAGGAAGTCCTGCCACTGGTGCACCAGCGGCCAGCCGTGGAAACCGCCACTCAACTCAAGGCCAGCGCCTGAGCGCTGCGGGAGAATCACTGATGACGCAACCTCTCGACACCCTCTGGTACACCCGCTGCCCGGTCCCTACAGGCCTGGGTATTGCCGTTCAACAGGGCTGGCTGCAAGACACTTTGAGCGTACTCGGCACCCAGGTGCAGTCATTGCGCGAATCCACTGACAAGGCCGTGCGGGAATCGCACTTCGATCACACCCTGCGCAACTCGGTCCGCCACGGAGGCAACATTCCGGCGATCTGGGCCCGGGCCCAAGGCCGGGAAACACGGGTCATCGGCCTGTCCTGGGCCGATGAAGTGCAGCTGATCCTGACCCGCCCCGACAGCGGCATCAAGACCGTGAAAGACCTCAAGGGACGCCGATTCGGCTTGCCCGACTGGTCCGGCGCGCAGATCGACTTCACCCGCGCCCAGGCCCTGCGCGGCCTGGAGAACGCCCTTCTGCTGGAAGGCTTGCAAGTGGGTGATGTGCAGGTCATCAACTTCCACTACAGCGGGACCTTCAGTGATGCCCCGGTCAGCACCGTGAACGGCACACCGGTCAGTGTGCAACAGGTGGAGGGGCGCAATCTTGAACTGGTCGGTCTGTTGCGCGGCGAAGTCGATGCGATCTTCCTCAAGGGCGCCAGTGCGGCCCGCCTCGCCCATGAGTTTGGCCTGCACACGGTCATCGACACCGGCGCGCACCCCGAACCACTGATTCGCAGCAACAACGGCACACCGCGCACACTGGCGGTGGACCTCAACCTGCTGGACAAGCACTTCGATGTCGCCACCGGCATCCTCGACGCCGTGCGCCGCGCCGAGCAGTGGGCGCATACCCATCCCGAGGAGACGCGCCGCTACCTCGCCCGCGAGACCAACAGCAGCGAATACTGGGTCAGCGCCGCCTATGGCAACGACGCCCACCTGCGCCTGCGCACCGAACTGGATGAACAGGCGATCGCAGCCCTGCAGGACTTCACGCATTTCCTCCATCGCTGGCGCTTCATCCCCAACACCTTCGACGTGCGCGACTGGATCGACCCGCGACCACTGGACGCGCTGCTCAACACCCACACGGCGCTGGCGGGCTGACCCGCCAGGTTTCACGGACTCGAACTGAAGGCCTTTATGAGCAAACCACTCGATACGCTTTGGTACACCCACAGCCCCGTGCCCACGGGGCTGGGCATCGCCGTGCAATCCGGACGCCTGGCCGAAGCCTTTCTGCCGTTCGGCACCAACATTCAATCCTTGCGCGAATCCAGCGAACGCGAAGTGCGCGAAGCCCACTACGACCATCACCTGCAAAACTCGGTGCGCCACGGCGGCAATATCCCGGCCATCTGGGCTTACGCCAGCGGCGTGCAAACCCGGGTGCTGGGCCTGTCCTGGAGTGATGAAGTACAGCTGATCCTGACCACGGAAGAAAGTGGCATCAAAGGGATTCGCGACCTGAAAAATCGCAGGTTCGGCGTGCCCAAGTGGGCCAATGTGCAGATTGACTTTACCCGCGCCCAAGCCCTGCGCGGGCTGGAAAACGCCCTGAAACTCGAAGGCCTGCAAGTGTCCGACGTCGAGTTGGTGGACTACCCCTACGGCGGGACCTACAGCGACGAACAGAAGCAGCATGTCCATGGTTCGGAAGTCAGCCTCGGCGTCACCCGCGTCAGCCGGCGCAACAACGAACTGATCGGCCTGCTGCGCGGTGACATTGATGCGATTTTCCTGAAAGGTGCGCACGCCGTGCACCTGGCCCACGAGTTCGGCTTGCAGGTGGTGGTCGATACCGGCTCGCACCCTGATCCGTTGATTCGCTCGAACAACGGCACGCCACGCACGCTCACCGTCGATACCCATTTGCTCCACGAACACTTTGATGCCAGCGTGAAGATTGTCGATACCGTACTGCGCACCGAGCAGTGGGCATGGGCCAATCCGCAAGACACCCGGCGTTTTCTCGCCCGCGAACTGAACACCAGCGAGTACTGGGTGGCGGCGGCCTACGGTGAAGATGCCCATCGGCGATTGCGCACCACGCTGGATGCGCGCTCGATCGAAGCCTTGCAGGACTTCACCGATTTCCTCCATCGCTGGGCATTCATTCCACGGCGTTTCGATGTGCGCGACTGGATTGATTTCAGCGTGCTGGAAAGGGTTATCGGTTCGACTTCGCGATTGGCCGTTTGAGATTTTCGGGGCAAGCCGGTTCCTGCAAGCCTGTGGGAGCGAGCTTGCTCCGCGCGGCGATCCGACGATAGCGGCGTGTCAAGCGCCCCATATGCTGGATGTGCCGCCGCCTTCGCCAGCAAGCTCGCTCCCACAGTAATACGGGGTGATCACTGAACTGCTGCCTGACCAACACGTCCCCGCCCGCCTCCTGCTGCTCCAGCAGCACCCGCCAAGCAACTTCTGCTGAATGACTGACACACACTTGCCAGCCCATAAACAGCCAACTAATCAGCCCATATAAAAACAAACAAAACCAAACTCACACAATCAATAGAAACGTTATTTATCAATATCTTGACAATACTAATCCTCCCATAAAAACACTTGGCACGATCTCTGCTCTACCCCTTCATAGAAACTTTATCGGGGGAGACTTACATGCATAAACTTAATCCAATCACCAAAAGTATCTGGCTGACCTTGCTGCTCGCCGGGGGCGCTGTCAGTGAGGCAGTGCTGGCGGCAGAATCGGCGGATGCCGAGTCCAATAAAACCGCGACCGAGCCGGCACTCAAGACCGTCACCGTCACGGCCCAGCACAAGGAAGAAACGCTGCAGGAGATTCCGGTGGCCGTTTCCGCCGTCCAAGGCACCAGCCTGGTGGCAGACGGCGTGCGCAACATGGGCGACATCACCACCTTCGTGCCTAACGCTTCGGCGAAAAACCCGGATGGCGATGGTCGCCCGCGCTGGTACATCCGCGGTCTGGGGACCGGTGATACCGGTGCTGCAACGGTCTATCCGGTGGGGATCTACGCCGATGACGTGTACCTGAACGCACCGATTGCCGGGGGCGGCCCGCTGTTCGACCTGGAGCGCATCGAAATCCTCCGTGGGCCGCAAGGTACGCTGTACGGCAAGAACACCACCGCGGGGGCGGTGAACGTCATCTCGAAAAAACCGACCTTCGACACCGACGGCTACGGCACCCTCGGCTTCGGTACCAAGAACGAACGCATTGTCAGCGGTGCTATCGGTGGCGCGCTGGTCGATGAAAAACTCGCGGCCCGTATCGCGCTGTATTCCGAGGAGCGCGATGGTTTCCAGAAGAACCTGGTGGACGACGACACCTACGGTGACGTCAACAAGAAAGCCGTGCGCTTGCAGTTCCTCGCCCGGGTCAACGATGACCTGGAGGCCTTGCTGAAAATCCACAGTCGTGAATACAAGGGCGATGGCAGCAACGGCTCGCTCACGGTCGGGCGTTACTACAACGTGGGGTATGAAAGGCCCAGCGGGCGCGACATCGCGATCAACGTCAATGAAGACTCCAAGCTCGATCATGACGGCACCTCGCTGACCCTCAACTGGCACCTGGGCGACTACACCCTGACCTCGATCACCGCCTATGACTACATTCGCGGCCAGTCCACCAGCGACGCCGACTACACCCCTTACGAGGTCAACGGTGCGGCGATTGCCGACAACAAGTACGCGCAATATTCCCAGGAATTGCGCCTGGCCTCGCCCCAGCAGGAAACCCTGCGCTGGCTGGTGGGCGCGCATTACTTCCACGAAAATCTCGACAGCTCGGCCCAGCGCATCGTCACACCCGGCCCGACGCCGAACGGCACCGGCTCCAACCAGATTGGCGGCGTCACCGACTTCCGCGACCTGGACTACGAACACAAGACCGACAGCTACGCGCTGTTCGGGAACCTCACCTATGACTTCACCGATGATTTCACCGTGACCGGCGGCCTGCGCTGGACCCAGGAAAAGAAAGACATCGACCTCGACCTGACGCAACTGACCCGCAACACCGCCAATGGCCCGCTGGTGCCGCTGCCTGGGGTGGGTACCAACGGCAATCGGCAGGAGGACAAGACCTGGGAAGCCTGGACCTATGACCTGACGCCGGAGTACCGGATCAACGACAACGTGCGGGTGTTCTTCCGTTACGCCCACGGCTTCCGCTCCGGCGGTTTCAACACCGGTTTGTCCACCAGTCTCGCGCAGTTGACCACGGTCGATCCGGAACAGCTGGATGCCTACGAACTGGGCCTGAAATCCGAGTGGTTCGATCATCGCCTGACCGCCAACGCCAACGTCTTCTACTACGACTATTCGGACATTCAGGTGAACCTGCTGACGGTCAACAACGGCGTGTTGACCACGGCATTGACCAACGGCGCCCAAGGCAAGGTCAAGGGCGCGGAGCTGGAGCTGGAAGCGCAAGCGACCGATTACCTGCACCTGCGCGCAGCGGTGTCGTTCCTCGATACCGAGTACACCGACTTCAAGAACACCAACCCGAACACCGGCGCCGTCACTGGCGATTACAGCGGCAACAGTTTCGTGCGTTCACCGCGCAACGTGGTGTCGCTGGGCGGTGACTACACCTTCCCGCTGGAGATCGGCGGCAAGCTGGTGGCCGGTGGCGACGTGAGTTTCCGCGACAAGGAGTACTTCCTTGCCGACCGCCAGAGCAGTGCCGACAAGACCCTCAGCCAGCCACACTACACCCTGGCCAATACCCGTCTGACCTGGTTCAGCGCGGATGAAAAGCTCAGCCTCACCGGCTTCGTCAACAACGTCACTGACCGGCGTTATCAGGTCCATGGCCGGCCGAATGGCACCCTGGGTCAGTACGTCATCACCTATGGCGACCCGCGCACCGTCGGCCTGAGCGTGACCAGCCGCTTCTGATACCCGCGCCCCGTCACCCACCCGACCACCGCAGAAGCCGGCTTGCCGGCGATGGGGCCTGTGAGCCTTGCGTCACGCTCAAGGACGCCATCGCCGGCAGGCACTGCTCCAGTTTCAGTGACGAGTTCTGAGGGGGCTGCTGCCGGAGTGTTGCTGGAGCAGCAACGGCTGCTGATAAAGCATCAATAGGTACTGCGATTGCTGACGTCATCGCTGGCAAGCCAGCTCCCACAGGTCGTCTGCGGCCTGCAGGCGCTGGCCGACCAGCGCCGAGTCATCACCCACAGCGCCAATGTTCAGAGCTGGCACAGCTCTTGCGATAACCCTCCTGTACTTCGCCGAAACAAGGCCTGCCATGCGCATCCATCGTCTGTTGTCGTCCCTGACCTGGCTCATCTCCCCCGTTGCCCTGCTGTTGCTGTGGGCGGCGGTGGCCGAGGCGGGCATTTTTCCACGCAACCTGTTGGTCCCGCCGGTGCAGGTGTGGCAGACCTTCGGGCAGCTGTCCGCCAGCGGCGAACTGCTCGAACACCTGCTCAACAGTCTGTCCCGGCTCGGGCTGGGTTTCGGCATCGGCTCCCTGTGCGGATTGTTGTTCGGTGTGCTCATGGCCTTGTCGAAAAACGTCGAGATCTACTGCGCGCCGCTGTTCCACACCCTGCGCCAGATCCCCAGCATCGCGCTGATCCCGATGTTCGTGCTGCTGTTCGGCATCGATGAAACCTTCAAGATCATCATTGTTGCCAAGACCGCTTTCTTCCCGGTCGCGCTGGCGGCCAGCGAGGGTGTCAAGGCTATCCCGCGCAGTTACTTCGAAGTGGCCGATGTGTATCGCCTGCGTTGGCCGACCTTCGTTCGCGAGATCGCCCTGCCCGCCGCCACGCCGCCGATCATCACCGGCTTTCGTATCAGCCTGACCCGCGCCTGGGTGGTGCTGGTGGCCACCGAGCTACTGGCCGCTGACAGCGGCCTGGGCCAGATGATCGAAATGAGCCGGCAAATGCTGCGCATAGACGTGGTGATGGTGGGGATCGTGGTCACAGGCGTCATCGGTTTCGCCCTGGACTTCAGCTTTCGTCAGCTGGAACAACGCCTGTTCCGCTGGCAGACCCGTTAGGAGCGTTTCAATGCCTGGACTCATTGCCAAATCCCGTGGCCTGTTGCTGCCACTGCTGCTGATCGGCGCCTGGGAATACCTCTCGCGCCAGGACGCCGCCGGGGCCTACGCCTTTGTGCCGCTGTCGACCATCGGCGCGGCGCTGATCGAAATGCTGGCGAACGGCGAGCTGCTGGTGAACCTGCTCGCCAGCCTCGTCCGCACCAGCACCGGCCTCGCGCTGGGCATCTTCTTCGGCGTGCTGTTGGGCGCCTCGATGGCGCTGTCAAACACCGCCAATCGGTTGATCGGCCCGTTGTTTCATTCGGTGCGGCAAGTGCCGATGCTCGGCTGGATTCCGCTGATTGCCATGTGGTTCGGCAATGGCGAGTTTTCCAAAGTGCTGATCGTCAGTCTCGCGGCTTTCTACCCGATGGTGCTCAACACCTATCAGGGTTTCAGCCATGTCGAAGTGCGCTATCGCGAAGTCGGCCAGGTGCTGGTACTGACGCCCTGGCAACGCTTGCGTCACGTGCTGCTGCCGGCGGCCCTGCCCAGCATGGCCACTGGCGTGTTGCACGCCCTGGCGTTTGCCTGGGTCACGGCGGTGGGCAGCGAACTGTTCCTGTCCTCCGGTGCCGGCCTGGGCAACCTGATGATGAACGCCGAAGCCGGCTCACGCATGGAGGTCATTGTCCTCAGCGTGTTGTGCATCGGCCTGTGCGGCTACCTGATGACCCTGCTATTCACCCTTCTGAGCCGCCATTTGCTGCGCTGGCGCAACATTCGTTGAAAGGCCCTTCCATGAACGCTATCGCCCAACATGCCCTGCCCCACAGTACCCCATTGCACTCCGGTGCCCTGCAGATTCGTGGCCTGAGCAAGGCTTACCGGATCGAAGGCCAGCCGTTGCCGGTGCTGCAAGACATCAACCTCGACGTGCGCCCAGGTGAGTTCGTCAGCATCGTCGGCGCCAGTGGTTGCGGCAAATCCACCCTGCTGCGCCTGATCGTCGGGCTGGAAGCCGACTATGAAGGCGACATTGTTCTCGACAACAAACGGATCGTCGCCACCAGCCTGGAACGCGGCATCGTGTTTCAGGATCATCGGCTGTTTCCATGGATGACCCTGAGCCAGAACATTGCCCTGGCGCTGAAAAACCATCCACTGTCCCAGGCGGAAAAAGACCGCCTGGTGGCCGAACACATTGCCCTGGTCAACCTCGAAGGCTTCGAGAATGCCTACCCGCACCAACTCTCCGGCGGCATGGCACAACGCGCGGCCATTGCCCGTGCCTTGATCAACAAGCCGAAAGTGTTGTTGCTCGACGAACCCCTCGGCGCCCTCGATGCGTTGACCCGGGTGCGCCTGCAACACGAGTTGCAACGCATCTGGGTGCAACAGCGCTGCACGGTGATCATGGTCACCCACGATATCGAAGAAGCGCTTTACCTCGGTGACCGGGTCATTGTCATGGACGCACACCCGGGCCGCATCAAACACGAAATCAAGGTCGACTTGCCCCATCCGCGGGATCGCGCCTCTAGCGTGCTGCAGGGCTACAAAGAGCAATTGCTGGATGAACTGGTCGGGCACTGACCTCGCAGCGCGCCGTCAGCCACGAAAGAAACCAGGTTTTACCGCACGCCAACGCTGCTGTGAAACCTGGCGGAGCTCCTCAGCAATGTGCGCCGGCGTGTTCCAGGCGATGGAACAGGCGGTTGAAGTACACCAGGCTGTCACGGGGTTCGCGCACGCCGACCTTGGTCAGCTCGACGAACATCACCGAGTGCGAACCGACTTCCTTGCACTCGCTGATGCGCCCTTCCAGCTGCACCAGGGCGTCGCGCAGCACCGGCACGTCGGCGGCGCCGTCGTCCCACAGGTCCCAGGCAAAACGCTCGGCCATCGGCACTTTGGTCATGCCGGCAAAATGGCGGGCCAGCTCTTCCTGCTCACCGCACAACACGTTGATGCACAGGTGACCGTTGGTGCGGAACACATCGTGGGTGGCGCTGTTGCGGTTGACGCAGACCAGCACGGTCGGTGGCGAGTCGGTGACCGAGCACACGGCGCTGGCGGTGATGCCGCAACGGCCGCCCGGGCCGTTGGTGGTGATGATGTTCACCGCAGCCGGCAGTTGCGCCATGGCGTTGCGAAAGTCGATTTGCTGCTGGCTCAGGTCGGCCATGTCTTTGCCCCTTCCGTCTGGAGGGCCGCGACGTGGGCGGCCCGTAGGTGATGGAACAAGACTAAGGCGGCAGCCTGCGCGCAACCATTCTGACGATCACCATGACAGGGTTGGGTTTCCGCTAGTCGACTAGGTGGTTTCTTTATCGCAAGGGCCGCCGACTGTGGGTATTCTGCACACTGGCTCGAAAAAGATCAGCCGATGTGTGCCGCGCGTTCGCGTGCGAAAACAATAATTAGAAGATTTCGTGGCAGCCCCGATGGAAACCCGCAAACCGATTGTTTACATCGTTGACGACGACAAGGACCTGCGCACCTCGCTGGCGTGGTTGCTGGAGTCGGTCAGTGTCCAGGCGCAGTGTTTTGCCGGCGCCGAAGAATTTCTCAGCCAGTACGACCCCAAGCAGCCCGCCTGCCTGGTGCTCGACGTGCGCATGCCGGAAACCAGCGGCTTCCAGTTGCAGGAAATCCTCAATCAGCGCGGCAGCAGCCTGCCGACCATCTTCGTCTCGGCCCATGGCGACATTCCGATGTCGGTCACGGCGATGAAGAATGGCGCGCTGGACTTCGTCGAAAAACCCTACAACCCGCAACAGATGATCGACCGTATCCAGGCCGCCCTGAAGACCGCCGTGCACGCCCAGGCCGATCAGGCGCAGCGCCAGCAGATGCAAAGCAAACTGGCGCTGTTGACCGCCCGTGAGCGTGAGGTGTTGATGCTGGTGATCGATGGCAAGGCCAGCAAGGTCATTGCCCGGGAGCTGGACATCAGCGTCAAGACCGTTGACGTGCACCGCACCAAGATCAAGGAAAAGATGGGCGTGACCAGCATCGCCATGCTGGTGCGCGAAGTGCTGCATTTGCCGGTGGATGAGCCGGTTCGGCATTGAGAGGGTGTGGCGGCCGTTCGGCCGCCATCGTCGGAACGCCGCCCGGAGACAAGCTCGCTCCCACAGAAGATCACCGTCATACACATGATTTGTGGCCAACGGAGACCTACCGTGGGAGCGAGCTTGCTCGCGATGGGGCCAGCCCTGCCACCCTCGATATCAGCAGCTATAGCGCTTGCGATAAGCCCCCGGCGAGACACCGAAGCGTGATTTGAACGCCGACGAGAAGTAGCTGGAATCCGAGAACCCCCACGCATAACACAAGGCCGAGAGCTTCAGCTCGACATCGGCGCGGCGCAGGTTTTCTGCGCAGAAATCCAGACGGCGGTGCTTGATGTACTGCGCCACCACCAGGCCACGCTTGGAGAACATGCGGTACAGCCCGCGCACGGAAATCCCCACTTCCCGGGCAATCAGCTCGGGGCACAATTCTTCGTCGCTGAGGTGAGCATCGATGAAGGCGATGATCTTGCGGAACTGCCGCTCGTGCGGGTCGGCACTGCTGTCGCGGGCACTGATGCCGGGCAGTAACAGGCTGGCCAGGGCATCGAGCACGGCCTCGCTCTCCTGCATGTCCAGACCTTCCTGCTGGCGGGTATCGAGCACCAGCTTGTTGGCCAGTGAAGCCAGCGGGCTGCTGGCCGAGATGCGCGTGGCGCAATTGACCGCGTTGAAGTGCGAGCCGCGCTCGACCACCTGGCGCGGCAGGATCAACGACAACTGCCGGCAATCTTCGTGGTAGATCATATCGCTGGGACGGCTGGCGTCGATCAGGGCGATGTCGCCACAACCCAACTGAGCGCGGTTGTCGCCCTGCTCCAGTTGCGAACTGCCACGCATCTGGAACACCGCGTAATAGTGGCCGTCGCTGCTGGTGCTGACGTCCTTGCTGGTGCGATACAGATGCACATGCGCCATGTCGACCACACTCAGGTTGATCGCGCCGCTGCGAAACTCCGCCAGTTCACCATAGAAGTCAGTGTCCAGCGCCCGGGCATCGAAACGCCCGCAAGCCTGGTTCACCTGGCTCAACCAACTTTCGAACGCCTCATTGCGCACCGTCGATGCTGTAATCATGTCCG
This sequence comes from Pseudomonas vancouverensis, assembly GCF_004348895.1. Classification (GTDB taxonomy): domain Bacteria; phylum Pseudomonadota; class Gammaproteobacteria; order Pseudomonadales; family Pseudomonadaceae; genus Aquipseudomonas; species Aquipseudomonas vancouverensis. Next base: position 68,183 of record NZ_RRZK01000035.1, on the reverse strand, counting down.
CAGAGCCTCACGTTTTTGTTGTTATTTTCGACCGCTTCATCGAGCGGTTCGCCAACACGGTTGTTGCTGTGACCATCGCCTCCCTCGATGGCCGCCGGGCGCCGATTTAACAGGCTCCGGCGTGGGCTTTCCAGCCTTCCTTGGTCTTATATATCCAATACCAGACGAGCGGACAGCGCCCGGGAAACACAGGCACAGATCTGCTTGTTCGAGGCCTTTTCCTTGTTGGAAAGGCAGTTGTCACGGTGTTCCGGAACGCCGTCCAGCACCTCGACAATACAGGTGCCACAGATGCCTTCGCGGCATTCGGTGTCGATGTCGCAGCCGTAGGCCTGCAAGACGTCGACCAGGCTGGTGTCGGCCGGCACTTGCAACACCACGCCGGAACTGGCCAGTTCCACTTCGAAGGTGCCGGTCGGTGCGCTGTTGGCAGCCGGGTCGGCGGCGAAGTGTTCCAGGTGGATGGATTCGTCCGGGCGACTGCGCGAGGCGACTTCCACCACCTTGTTCATGAACGGTGCCGGGCCGCAGGTATAGACGTGGGCGGCCGGGTTGGCGCGATCCAGGCAGGCGCTCAACGCTGCGTCCAGGTCAGCCGGCTCGACGCCGTAGTGGAATTCGACGTTGTCGGCAAACTCGGTGGCCAACAGTTCGGTAAACGCCGCGTACTGCGCCGAACGGGCGAAGTAATGCAGTCGGTACGGTTGGCCGCTTTCCGCCAGGCGATAAGCCATGCTCAGCAACGGCGTGACCCCGATACCAGCGGCGAACAGCACGTGTTCACAGGCCGCTTCATCGAGACGGAACAGGTTGCGCGGCGCGCCCATTTCCAGCTCCATGCCCTCTTCGACGTGCTCGTGCAGCGCCAGCGAACCGCCCCGCGATTGCGCTTCTTTTTTCACCGCGACCAGATAGGCGCGACGATCCTGCGGCGGGCTGCACAGCGAATACTGGCGGGTCACACCGGTCGGCCCGGTCAGGTCGACGTGGGCACCCGGCTCATAGGTGTCGAGCGGCTGGCCGTCACTGCGCACGAGGCGAAAGGAACGGATATCCAGCGCTTCGTCGACGATCCTTTCGATCTTCACCTTCATCATTGCATCACCTGAATTCTGTTGTTTCGGTTAAGTCTTGGGGCCAACTCTGTCCTTGTGGCGAGGGAGCTTGCTCCCGCTCGATTGCGCAGCAATCGCAAAAAAAAGGGGCTGCTTCGCAGCCCAACGGGAGCAAGCTCCCTCGCCACAGTTGAAACCATTCACCACAGTTGTTCTTGTCGCGGCGCATCTCAGCGCATGAACAAGCCGCCATTGACGTCCAGGCACGCGCCGGTTACGGAGATCGCGTTGTCGGCAATCAGCAGCAAGACGCTGTCGGCGATGAACGTCGGATCACCGAGGGTGCCGGCCGGGATCATCTTGAGGATCTGCTCCAGGCGCTCAGGCGCCACCGATTCACGCACGATCGGCAAGTCCAGCGGTCCTGGCGAGATGCTGTTGACCGTCACGCCTTGCGCTGAAAGCTCACGGGCGAAGACCTTGGTCAGGGTCGCCACGCCGCCCTTGGCCGCCGCATAGTGCGCGCCGGTCGCCGTGCCGCCGTTCTGCCCGGCCAGGGACGCGATGTTGACGATGCGTCCGAAGCCACGCTCGGCGAAGTGCGCGCCGAACACCTGGCAGGCCACAAAAGTGCCACGCAGGTTGATCGCCATCGACTCGTCGAACTCTTCCGGGGTGATGTCCATCAACGCGGCCACTTTCGACACCCCAGCGTTGTTTACCAGAATGTCGGTGCCGCCCCACTGCTCGGCGAGCAGATCGCGGGCCCGCTGGAAGTCGGCCTTGCTGCGTACATCCAGCTCGATGGCCAGCGCGGTAGTACCGCTGCCATCCAGCTCGGCCGCCAGTGCCTGCACGCCCTCGACACGCAGATCGGCCAGCGCGACGCGATAACCCGCCGCGTGCAGACGGCGGGCGATGCACTCGCCCAGTCCGCGGGAAGCACCTGTCACCAGGGCAACTCGACTCATGATGAAGTCCTCACAGCAGGAAGCCGAGCGCGCTCAGGCTGTCGGTGGAGTTGATCAGACGCACCACTTTGCGTTCCAGCGACGGCACGCCATCGGTGAAGCGGATGCGGTGGTTGAGGTCGGCCACGAACGGCGTGTGCACGCCACGCTTGTAGGCGTAGAGCAATTGCGCCGAGTTGACTTCGACGATATCGCCCGCCGCTTCCACCAGGCGGAAACGCGACACGGTGCGAATGGTTTTCGCCGCATCCACCGCCGACGGCGAGTAGCCAGCGGTCAGGCGTTCGATGCGCAGGGCACGCATGCGCGCGTCGTCGTAGGCGTAGTTGAGGGTTGCCTCGAAGTCTTCGGTGTCCGGGTCGATCGGCACGATGTACTTGCCGCTCTCGCTCCACAAGGTCGCCCACTCGGCGTAGTTCTTGTGATCGAGCAGTTCGGCTTCGCGCCAGATGAATTCGATGGCTTGGGCCAACGGGCCGGAAAAACCGTTCAGGGTGTCTTGATTGCTCATTGGCTCATCATCCTTTTCCACATGTCGTAGGCGCCGCGCATGCCGCCTTCGTCGGTGGCGTGGCTGACTTTGTCGCCGTTTTCAGCGGTGATTTCGCGGTTCAGGCCGCGGTTGACCAGGATCGGTGCATCGACGCCGGCGTACGAGCCGCGCTGCACGCGGTCCCAGGCCTCGGCATCGTCAGGGCTGCCGAAGCCGAACGGGCCCTGGAAGTGTTCGTGAATGCGCATGCGCTCGCGGTTGGCGATTTCCGGGCCGCCGTCCATGCCGAGGGCAACGTGACGGATCTCGGTTTCGGTGACCGACACCGGACGCAGTACACGGAAGAACGACATCGACATGGCGACGTTGGGGAACAGGTTCAGGTTGAACCCGGCGCCGTGCAGCGAACGCACGATGCGGCGCACCTGATCGGCCGGCATGGTTTTCGACAGTTCTTCGGTGACGTGGGCGAAACGCTCCTGCAACTGCTCGGTACCGTCGTCGTGATCAAGATCGACGTGCTCCGGCACCATCACCATCACGCTGTGACCGTTGCCCAGCGAGTGGGTCACGGCTTGCTCGTCGGTCATGAACGAGAGCATTTCCGAGGTTTCTTCATCCACCGACGACATGAACGACTTGTGCACGATCGGGAAGTGATAACCGTCAGTGGTGTTTTCCAGCTGGATCTTCCAGTTGCCCTTGAAGCTGAACTTGTGTTCGCCCTGGGTCTTGATCGGGTAGCCGGCGCCCTGTTTCATGAACAGGTCCATCCAGTGCTTGGCACCGCCGAGGAAGTCTTCCAGCGGTTCGATTTCGTCGTTGTAGCTGGCGAAGATCATGCCGGCGTAGCTTTCCACGCGCAGGCTGGTCAGCGGCAGTTCGGATTTTTCCAGGATGCCTTCGTAGCCATCCGGGTATGGCAGCGCACGCAGCTTGCCGTCCAGTCCATAGGACCAGCTGTGGTACGGGCAGGTGAAACCGGTGGCGTTACCCTTGTGCTTCTCGCACACCGTGGCGCCACGGTGGCGGCAACGGTTTTCCAGCACGTTGATGGTGTTTTTCTTGTCGCGCACGACGATCACCGGGCGACGGCCGACCATGGCGGTCTTGAAGTCGCCGCTGTTGCGCACTTCACTTTCGTGGGCAACCCACACCCAGGTGCGGTAGAAAATCTTTTCCAGCTCGGCTTCGAACAGTGCCGGATCGTTGTACAGCGAGACATCGACGCGGTCGTGCTGGACCAGCTCTTCGGGGCTTTTCGACGTGGCGATCAGCTGATATTCATGAGTGCTCATGCGGTTCTCCTCATGGCTTCTTTTTATGATTTTTTAGGGGCTGGCCGTTCGCCGGCCATGCTCTGTTGCAACTGCGCGCCGAAGGCGCAGACGAGTTCGTCCTGACCTTTGCGACCGACGATCTGCAAACCAACCTTGAGGCCGCCGCAATCGAGTTCCACCGGCACGGTCAGCGCCGGATGCCCGCTCAGGTTGAAAGGCCGTACCAGCGGGGTCATGCCAGCCACGGCCTTGCTGCCGGCGCGGGCTTCGCTCAGGGTCGGTGGCAAGGTCGGCAGGGTCGGCAACAGCAGCACGGCGAAGTCTTCCAGCGCGGCATCCACCTGGCGGGTGAAGCGTTCGCGCACGGCATTGGCCTCGGCCAGCTCTTCGCGGGAAGTGCGGCTGGCGGCCAGCAGACGGGTTTCGACGTCTGCACCGATCAGGCCTTTGCCGGTCAGGTGACCGAAGGCCGCCCAGTTTTCAAAATTGATCACGGTCAGGCCGGCGGCGAACGCGGCTTCGAATTCGCTCAGTTGCAGGTGGCTGCGACGCCAGCCGGCGCGGTCGGCGGCCGCACCGAGGCTGGCTTGCAGGTGCGCATCGCAGTCCACGTCGAGAAAGCCGACGTTGGTGCCCTCACCCGGCATGCCCGCGACAGCGAACCCTGGGCAAATCACCTGCATGGCGGCGATCAGGTCGTCCATGGTCCTGGCGAACGGGCCGACGCAATCGAGGCTGGATTCCAGCGGATGGGCGCCAACGCGACTGACCCGGCCATAGGTCGGTTTGAGCCCGGCAATGCCGCAGCACGCCGCCGGTACCCGCACCGAACCACCGGTGTCGGTGCCAAGGGCGATGTCTGCCAGCCCTGCGGCAACGGCCGAGGCCGAACCGCTGGAGGAACCGCCCGGGACCCGATCCGGCGCTTGCGGATTGATCGGCGTGCCAGTGAAATCGTTGATGCCGGTGACGCCGAACGCCAGTTCGTGCAGGTTGGTCTTGCCAACGATCTGCCAGCCGGCTTCGAGAATGGCATCCACCACTTCGGCATTTTTTGTCGCCGCCGGGGCATCGGCAAAGGCACGGCTGCCCGAGCGGGTCGGATAACCGGCAATATCGATGGAGTCCTTGATGGCAACACGTTTGCCGCTGCCGCCGAGGAGGAATTCGCTGATGAAGGTACTCATGCATTCAACTCCGTATTGAACAGGCGCTGCGTACGGAAATGCGCAATCAGCCAGACGCCGTCGACGCAACGGAAATCGATGTTCAGGCGAGTGCCGAACAACTCGTTGCGGCCATCGGCGTAGGTCGAGATCTGCTGCATGATCCACTGCCCTCGCGCGGCCTTGCCGTCGACCTCGATCGACTCGCTGGTGAGGTAATGCAGGTTCAGCTTGAAGTGGTCGGACGGCGGCAGGTAACCACCGACGAACGCGGCCACGGCCTCGCGCCCCTGGTGCTTGCCGAAGGTTTGCGCGGTCTGGCTGCCGAGGCCTTCCCAGATCGCGTCCTCGGTAAACAGCTGCGCCAACTGACTGAGGTGAACAGCGGCACGCGGCACATCGCACAGGTCCATGTAACAGGCCATCAGACGACGTACTGCGCTTTCCCCTTCGAGCGTCGCCAGACGCTGCAACAAGGCCTCGCTCATGGCTTACACCTTGGCCGCGTCAGGGATGGTCAGGGGGCGACCGATGCGTGCTTCAACCTTGGCGTAGCGCCACAGGCTGTACTCGTTCACCGGGGTGGTGCGGAACAGGTTGCAGGCGTCGATCACCGTCTGGTGGCAGTCAACGTCGGCCATGATGTAGACGGTCCAGGGCGAGGTGGTGGACGGGCCGACCATCAGGCGATCGTCATCCATCGCGCCGAGCACGGTAATGCCAGGCATGGCGCCGAGGTCGGCCATCATTTTGCTGAAGCCTTTCCACACGCTCAGGCCTTCGCCGGTGGGCAGGTCGAAAAAGTTCTGGGTGATGCCGATGCAGAAGACGACGCGCAACGGTTCCTGGGTAGCTTGGGACATGCTGTTGATCCTTGAATGAGTTGAAAGGGGTTCAGATGTAGCCCGGGAACGGCGGGACGCCGAGGTACACCGAGCCGGCGCCGTCGTACAGGCCTTCGCTGAGGAAGGCGTGCTGGGTCACCACCATCGAGTCACGCAGGTAGCGTTGCAGCGGGTGGCGCAGGTAAATGGCGGTGGTGCCGGCCAGGCTGTAGGCGCTTTGCACCACTTCGGCACCGGCCTGGGACACGTGGATCGCCGACAGGCGCAGCAGGCTGGTTTGTTCCGGGGTCACCGGGTTGCCGGCGAGGATCGAATCCCACACCTGTTCGGTGGCGTTGTAGAAGAAGCTGCGCGCGGCCATCAACTTGGCTTCGGCCTTGGCGACCTCGATGCGCACATAGGCGCGGTCGGACAGCTTCGGCGCGCCGGTGATGCCACCGCCGCCAGCCATGCGGCTGATTTCGTCGAGTGCAGCGCGGGCCAGGCCGAGGTTGACCACCGCCAGCACTTGCGCGGCGTAGGCGATCGACGGGTAGCGGAACAGCGGTTCATCAATGGTGGCTGCGCCACCGCGGATAAAGGTCCAGCGGTCTTCGACGAATTTGTCCGAGACACGCAGGTCATGGCTGCCGGTGCCCTTGAGGCCGACCACGTCCCAGTTCTCGACGATTTCCACCTGACTGGCCGGGAACACCGCGGTGCGCGGCTTGCCACCAGCGGCACTGGCGCCGATGCCGACGCCGAGCAGGTCTGCGCCTTTGCAGCCACTGGCGAATTTCCAGGTGCCGTTGACCTGCCAGCCGCCTTCGACGGCCTCTGCCGGTTGCAACGGGAACAGGCCGCCGGCGAACACCAGGTCCGGGCTATCAGCGTAGAGTTCAGCGAGGGTTTCCACTGGCAAGGCCGCGAGGTAGACACCGGCGCTGCCGAAGCTGGCAACCCAGCCCGCCGAGCCGTCGGCTTCGGAGATGCGTTCGATCATTTGCAGGAACAGCGCCGGGGCCAGTGCATCGCCGCCGAAGCATTTCGGCGTGGCGGCGCGGTAGATGCCCACCTGCTTGAAGCGCTCGATCATGTCCCGTGGGACGTGGGACCCGGCGTCGAATTCGTGGCGACGCTGGCGAACTTCTTCCAGTACTTGCTGGAAGAGCTGGCTGTCGACCATTGGTTCGACCGGGGCGGACACGGGGTCTTTTTGCGCGGCAGCTGAACGCAGCATGGGCGAGTTCTCCGTTGTGATTATTGTTAGAGGGACAAGCGGTGTCGTTGCCCTTGCATTGCGGTCCAGTGTAAAAACCGCATCCGGACGCCACTATTGGTGCGTGCAGCCCCCCGCCTAAAGAAAACCCCTAGGGCGGCACCGGTTACCTCTGAGCGCATCCCCCGGCGCGAGCAGGTATAAAACGCCATACTGCAAACCTCTGCCGCCAAGGGCCGCGTGATGTACCAGCCAAAACCGAACGACTTTTACGCGCTGATCGAAGCCATGCCGCTGTGCATCATTCTTCACGACGCGCACACCAAGGAGATTCTCTGGGCCAACGCCGCGGCACTGGCGGCCCTGGGCTTTACCCTGGAAGAACTGACGCCGCTGAAGGCCCCGGACATGACGCGCGATGCGCCGAAGTACCGGCGCTCCGTGGGTTTGCGCTGGCTCGAAGGGGCAGCGCGCACCGGCCAGCGGGCCATCGAGTGGTGCTATCGCTCCAAACAAGGGGTGGAGATCCTGTCCGAGGCAGTGGCGACCCTGGTGCACCTGGACGGTCGCGATGTGCTGATGGTGCAGTTCCGCGACATCTCCAAAGAAGACAAGGTCAAGCGCGACCTCAAGCGCTTCGAGAGTCGGCTCAAGGCCTTTATGCAAGACCTGGCCGAAGGCGTGGCAGTACTCGGCCCCGAGGGCGATATCGGTTTTATCAGTGACTCGGGCGCACACCTGCTCAACAGCGAAGTGCACAAGCTGATGGGCAAGAACTTCCTCGACTGGTGCGACGACGCTTCACGCCAGCGCCTGCTGCGCCAGTTGGCCAGCGACACCCCGGAACACGCGCCCTTCAGCGTGCACTACAAGGTGCAGCGACGTGACGGCGCCTGGCGCTGGCACGACGCGACCTGTCGTTACATAGAAATCGAGGACGATCTGGTCGGCCACCTGCTGCTGTTTCGCGACGTCACCGAGCAAGTCCAGGCGGAAGAAGCGCGGCGCGTCAGCGAACAGAAACTCGAATACCTGGCACGCTACAACGCCATGGGGGAAATGGCAGTGGCCATCGCCCATGAGTTGAGCCAACCGCTGGCCGCCACCCGCAACTTCATCGAAGGCACGTTGATTCGCCTGGGCAATGCCGGCGAAACCGACCAAGGCGTCGCCTGGGGTTTGCAGAACGCGGTGCGGCAGATCGAGCACGCGTCGGTGATCATCAAGAGCGTGCGCGATTACGTGGTCAAGCTGGAGCAAAGCGAAGAACTGATCGACCTCAATGAGCTGCTGAGCGAAACCCGCTACTTCATCAGCCTGCGTGCCGAGCCGAGCCGGGTGCGCATCGAGGTGGTGACGTCAGCCGAGCCATTGCGGGTGAGCTGCGAGAAAGTGCTGATCGGTCAGGTGATCCTCAACCTGGCCTTCAACGCCATCGAAGAAATGGCCGACCTGCCTGCCGAACGCCGGGTGCTGCGCATCCATGCCAGCCGCGAAAACGATGTGGCGCTGGTGCGCATCGAAGACAGTGGCCGCGGCATCCAGGCCCAGGCCCAAGAAAAGCTGTTCGACGGCTTCTTCTCCTCCAAGGTCAGCGGCAACGGCATCGGCCTGGCGCTGTGCAAGAACATCATCGGCCGCCATCGCGGCGACATCTGGGCGCAAAACCTGGCGCCCTGCGGCGCGGTGTTTACCTTCTCCCTGCCACTCGCCTGACGCAAAACACCTGACTTCACACAAGCCCTGTGGCGAGGGAGCTTGTCGGATCGCCGCACCGTCCCGTTCGGCTGTGTAGCAGACGCAAGGATTTTTTGTCTGCACTGTTTTTTGGGCCGCTTCGCATCCCAGCGGGAGCAAGCTCCCTCGACACAGGTCATTGCAAACCCGGGTTTTGTTGCGTGCCAGTGACACTGGCACAGACACACAAACACTTGGCAGGCAGGGCAATTCTCCCGATTGCCGGGCGAGGCAGAATCAAAGGGTAAAAATCTGCCAAAGCACCCGCGATCCGCGTTACCAACAATTCAGGAAGTTCCCCTTATGCGAACAAACAGGATCTCCGTACAGTCAGCGCTAGGCCTGAGCCTGCTTGTACTCGGTTTGAACAGTGCCCGCGCGGACCTGCCCGCCGGCACCGTTGGCCAGACCGTTCTACCCTTTCCTCCGGAAGCTCACCGCGCCTTCATCATCGACGTCGAATTCGACAGCTTTGTGGTCGGTCGCGTGACCGTGGTCGACCCGGATCAGAAGCGTGTGCTGGGCATGGTGCCAACCGGCTTTGCCGCGCCATCGACCCTCAGCCATGACCGCAAGACCCTCTACAGCGCCGACATCTGGTACTCCCGCGGTACCCGCGGTACCCGTACCGACGTGCTGACCGCCTGGGACAGCTCGACGCTGTCGCCGGCCTGGGAAGTGCCGCTGCCGAACAAGCGCGCCGAGTCGCTGACCCAACGCTATTCGCTCAACGCCAGCGGCGATGACAAGTTTATCTACGTCTACAACTTCACCCCGTCGACCTCGGTCACTGTGGTCGACACCCAGGCCAAGGCCGTGGCCGGTGAAATCGCCATCCCTGGCTGCGTGCTCAACTACCCGATCGGCAATCGCCGCTTTGCCTCGTTGTGCGGCGACGGCAGCCTGCAAGTGGTCACGCTCAACGACGAAGGCAAGGAAACAGCGCGCAGCCGCACGCCGTTCTTTGATCCGAACGCGGAAAAACTGGTAGAGCGGGCGATCAACGTCGGCGAAACCTACTACTTCACCACCACTCTGGGCACCGTGCGTCCGGTGGACTTCTCCGGTGATGCACCGAAGATCCTGCCGTCCTGGTCGCTCGTTTCCGATGAAGAGAAGAAAGCCGGCTGGGCCCCGGGTGGCTGGCAGCTGATGGCCGCTTCGCCGAAGCTGGACCGCCTGTACGTGCTGATGCACGACGCCCATGAACCGATGAAGTGGGAAGACCCGAGTACGCTGATCTGGGCCTTCGATCTCAAGACCCACAAGAAGATCGCGACCCTCGAAGCCCCGGTTCCGGTGTGGAGCATGCAGGCCACCGGCGACGACAAACCGTTGCTGCTGGGTGTCGACGTCGAAGGCGGTCTACAGATCTTTGATCTGAAGACCAACAAGCTGTCCGGCAGCATGCCGAAAGTCGCAAAAACCGCGACTCAGGTCATGAGCTACTAAGAGGTTCGGCCATGCACACAGATCCGATCTTCATCATTGCCAGCGCCATCGCCATCGCGGTGTTTCTGGCCAGTGCCGCGACCCACAAGTTGCGTGCACCGGGCCGCTTCACCCGGCAACTGGCGGACTACCAGTTGCTGCCTCAGGGCCTGGTGCGCCCGGTTGCACGCCTGGTGCCGCTGCTGGAACTGGCCATTGCGTTTGCCCTGCTGGTTCCGGTCAGCCGTGGCATGGCCGCGCTGAGCGCAGCCAGCCTGCTGGCGCTGTACGCCGCCGCCATCGGCATCAACCTGTGGCGTGGCCGGGCGGACATCGACTGCGGTTGCGCCGGTCCCGACCAGGCACAGCCACTGCGTCCGGTATTGCTGCTGCGCAACAGCGCACTGGTGGCGCTGGCGCTGGTGGCCAGCGTGGCACCGATGGCCCGCGACCTGACCCTGTTCGATGGCTTCGTGACCCTGGCTGCGGCCGCCGTTGCGCTGCTCATCTACGCCGCCGCCGATGGCTTGCTGGCGAATTCCCCTCTTCTGCTCAAATTGATTGGTAGGTAATCGAAATGGAAGGCTTGATCGTTTCCAACGTTCTGCTCTGGGTGCTGCTGGTGGCCGTGGCGTTTGTCGTCATGGGCCTGGTGCGGCAGATTGGCGTACTGCACGGTCGTCTCGCACCGGCAGGCGCCTTGATGGTCGACAAAGGCGTGGCGGTCAATGAACCCGCGCCACAAGTCACGGCTGCCGACCGTCATGGTCGCCCGGTGAACTTCGGCTACGCCGGCGAGAAATCGCAACTGCTGTTCTTCCTCTCGCCGACCTGCCCGATCTGCAAGTCGCTGCTGCCGGCGATCAAATCCATCGCCAAGGAACAGGCAGGCACTCTCGACGTTGTGTTCGTCAGCGATGGCGACATGGACGCCCAGCAAGCGCTGATCCGCGAACACAAACTGGAAGACGCCACCTACGTAGTCGGCCCGGAAGTGGGCATGACCTACCAGATCGGCAAGCTGCCGTACGCCGCACTGATCGACAAGGCCGGCACCCTGCGCGCCAAAGGCCTGGTCAACTCCCGCGAGCACCTGGACAGCCTGTTCGAAGTCGAGCATCTGAAACACGCCACGCTGCAGCAGTACCTCAATGCCCAACCGCACGCCCACGATCACGACCACAGCCACGGCCATAGCCACTGATTAGGCAGGGAGACCTTTATGAAACTGCTGGATCTGTTGTTTGAACGTTCGACCCGCCGTGTGGCCGACACCACCTCCCGGCGCAAACTGCTGTCGCGCATGGGTTCGCTGATGGTGGCCGGTGCTGCCCTGCCCCTGCTGCTGCCGCTGGATCGCACCAGCAAGGCATTGGCCGCCGAGCCTGCGCAAGCGGGCGATCCAGGTGATCCGAACAGCTGCGACTACTGGCGCTACTGCTCCATCGACGGCTTCCTGTGCAGCTGCTGCGGTGGTTCGGCAACGTCCTGCCCACCCGGTACCGAAGCCTCGCAAGTGTCCTGGATCGGCACCTGCCGCAACCCGGCCGACGGCAAGGACTACATCATTTCCTATAACGACTGCTGCGGTAAGCAGAGCTGCGCCCAGTGCGCCTGCACCCGTAACGACAGTGAAGAACCGGCCTACCGCCCGTTCAACAACAACGATGTGAACTGGTGCCTGGCCGCCAAATCGCACATCTATCACTGCACCGTTTCGGTCATTCGCGGCGTCGCCATTTAAACGCGCAGGTTTCCGCCGATTGCTCGCGCAATCGGCGGTTTTTTTATGGATCCTCAACGGTTACCTGTGGCGAGGGAGCATGCTCGCGCTTGAGTGCGCAGCACTCACATGGGCTGCTTCGCAACCCGACGGGAGCAAGCTCCCTCGCCACAGTTTATCGGCGTCACAGCCTTTTTATTTTTCGGCCACAACAACAAGAGAGGCCCGTTATGCGCAAGTTGTTATTCCTCGGTCTCGTCTGCGCCTTGAGCGCCCCGCTCGCGTTCGCCCGGGCCATTCCCGACCCTCACCAGAAGCACGCACCGGGCAATGAATCGCCGCAAACGCCGATTGCCCAGGCCGGCTACAGCGTCGGTGTGAACTACCAGTTGCAATGCGCCGGTTGCCACCTGAGCGACGGCACCGGTTCGGCCGCCAACGACACGCCACGCATGAAGGGTTTCGTCGGCAACTTCCTCAAAGTCCCCGGCGGTCGTGAGTTTCTCGTGCGCGTGCCGGGCATGTCGCAATCGGCACTGAACAATGCGCAACTGGCCGACCTGCTCAACTGGTTGATGCGCAAGGACGGCATGGCCGGTGACAGCGTACCCGCCGACTACCAGCCCTACACCGCCGAAGAAGTCACGACCTTGCGCGCCAAGACCATGCTCAACCTGCCCGGCACCCGTGGCGAGCTGATCAAGGCCATGCGCGCCCAAGGCATCGCGATTGAAGACGGGATGAATTACTGAGGGCGTCGAGGCTCTCGTGAACGCTCTGTTTGTTACCCGACGTGGTTCGATTTCATCAGCGTTTGACCTATCCTTGAGGCCAAGCCACCACGTCGGATACCCCCATGTCTGCCCCGCAATCGACCCTCCTGCAAAGCTGGCACCACAACGCCCACGCCTGGATCGAGGCGATCCGCAGCGGCAGCATCGAAAGCCGCCTCAAGGTCACTGATCAAGCGATTATGCTGGCGATCCTCGGCCGGCAACCCGAACGTGTGCTGGACCTGGGGTGCGGCGAAGGCTGGCTATTGCGGGCGCTGACTGATCGCGGCATCAGCGCGGTCGGCGTGGACGGCGATGGGACGCTGGTCGAGGCCGCACGCGCCTCCAGCGCCTGCCCGGTGTGGCTGGCGAGCTATGAAGAACTGGCGGAGGCCAGGGTCGACATTGGCCGCGACTACGACCTGATCTGCGCCAACTTCGCCCTGTTGCACCAGGACATCATCCCGCTGCTCGCCGCGATGAACGCCTTGCTCGCCCCCGGTGGCGCGCTGGTGATCCAGACCCTGCACCCGTGGGCCGTCGCGGCGGGCGACTACCAGGACGGCTGGCGCGAAGAAACCTTCGCCGGGTTCAACGGCCAATGGCAACCGATGCCCTGGTACTTCCGCACCCTGTCCACCTGGCTGACCGCGCTGGACATGGCCGGCTTTACCCTGGCCAGCCTGCAAGAGCCGCAGCACCCGCAAAGCGCCGTGCCGCAGTCGCTGCTGCTGGTGGCCGTGCCTCGTCGCCAGTTTTACGCTGACGCTTGAGCAGAATCTGGACTTTCAAACTGATATCATCCCGCGCCTGATCAGCCGAGTAGAAAAACATGAACCGCCGTAAAAAAATCAACCAGATCCTCAAGGCCAACGCCAAGAAAGCCAGCGCCAAACTGGCACCGAAAAGCAAGCCCAAGTACATCAGCAAGGCTGACCGGGCGAAGCTGGCGGCCGAGGCCGGTCAGGAGCCGGTGGTGACGTCCGAGGACTGAGTACCCTTGACGCTCATTGTCGTCCAACAGGGCATCAAGAGGCGGCTTTCGGCGCCTTGCACATTAGGCCGTGACTCGATTCATCTCGCCGGGTAGCGTCGACCATGAACCAATTGTTAGCCATTCGAGTGTTTGCCCGCGTCGTCGAAGCCGGGTCATTCGTCAAGGCGGCAGACTCGCTGCAGATGCCCAAGGCGACCGTGAGCAAACTGATCCAGGACCTGGAAAGTTTCCTGCGCGTGCGTTTGCTGCAACGCACGACACGCAGCGTGACCGTCACCCCGGACGGCGCCCGATACTATGAACAAACCGCGCGCCTCATCCGTGACCTGGAAGAGATCGACGCCGGTTTTCAAAGCGCACAGTTCAATCCCCACGGCAAAATCCATGTCGATGTCGGCAGTTCCGTGGCGACCGCGCTGATCATTCCCGCGCTGCCTGAATTCTTTGCGCGGTTTCCCGAGATAAAAATCGAACTGGGCGTGAGTGATCGGCATGTCGACTTGATCAGCGACAACGTCGACTGTGTCATTCGCGGCGGCGCCATCATGGAGCAGTCATTGGCGGCAAGGTTCCTAGGGCAGGCCTCCTGGACCACCTGCGCGGCACCGGCCTATCTGCAACGCTTTGGTGTTCCCGGCGATCCGTCGGCGCTGGAAAAACAGCATCGTTTGATCAGCTATCACTCGGCGCGCACTCGTCGAGCGCTACCGGCAGTTTTTCAGCGTGGCGACGAACGCGTCGAAGTGATCGGCAACGGTGCGCTGAGTGTCAATGAGAGCAATGCGCACATTGCGGCCGGGTTGGCGGGCCTGGGGGTCATCCATACCTTCAATTACGCCGTGCAAGCCCACCTCGAGACCGGGGCACTGGTGCCCATCCTGCAAGACTGGTGCCCGGCCCCCTATCCCTTTCATGTGGCCTACCCACCCGATCGCAATCTCAGCAACCGGGTGCGGGTATTCATCGACTGGTTGGTGGAGCATTTTTCCACGTTGCAGTGACTTAGCCTTTTGGAAAATAGGCCCGTGGAAAAAGCACCTGCAACTCGTGCGCGGGTCATCAGATTTGCGCGGCGCCACCGTCGACGAACAGTTCGATGCCGTTGATGAAGCTGCTGTCGTCCGACGCCAGGAACAACACCGCCTTGGCCACTTCCTGCGGATCACCCAGACGGCCCATGGGCACCAGGCTGGCCAGATGTGCGTGCAGGCCATCGAGGTGTTCGGCCGGCACCAGACCTGCCAGGCCTGGCGTGGCGACCGGGCCGGGGCTGATGGCGTTGACGCGGATGTTGCGCGGCTTCAGGTCCAGCAACCAGGAGCGGGCAAAGTTGCGCACGGCGGCCTTGCTCGCACTGTAGACGCTGAAACTTTCCGTGCCCTGGGTGGCGGTGGTGGACGCAGTGAGGATCACCGAACCACCGTCCTTGAGCAGCGGCAGCGCCTTCTGCACGGTAAACAACAGGCCTTTGACGTTGACGCTGAAGATGCGATCGAAATGCTCTTCCGTGATCGCGCCCAGCGGCAGCATGTCGCCGCCACCGGCATTGGCGAACACCACATCGAGGTGCCCGGCCTTGGCCGCGATCACCGAGAACACACGGTCCAGATCAGCCAGGTTGGCCACATCGCCCTTGATGCCGACGGCCTTGTCGCCGATCTGCGCCACCGCGGCATCCAGCTCAGCCTGACGGCGGCCGGTGATGAACACCGTTGCGCCCTGTGCGGCGAACTCCTGGGCCGAAGCCAGGCCAATGCCGGTGGTGCCGCCGGTTACCAGTGCAACTTTGCCTGCCAGTTTATTGCTCATTTTGGAATCTCCAATCGACTGTGTAGTGAGGTGTCGGTTCGAAGGTTCGAACCGGTGACGCCACTTTAGGACGGTCGATTGAGCGGAAAAAGCTGGCTAATCCGATTTATCTATCCATATCCATGGATAGTTAAACATTGGTTAAACACGAATACTGGTGCGACTTGCCCCATCGGCAGAGAACGCTGCTCTCTATAGCTCTCCAAGCAAATCTTGCATAGGTATAGGGGGTATACCTATCATGCACAACACATAGGCAGGGGGGGTATCCAATGGGTCATATTGCAGCCAACAAAGACGAACTGCTCAAACGCGTCAAACGCATTGCCGGGCAAATCCAGGCGATTGAACGGGCACTGGAAGCGGATCACGATTGCGCCAGGACACTGCACCTCGTTGCCGCCACTCGCGGCGCCATCAACGGTTTGATGGAAGAAATCATCGAGGACCACGCGCGCGAACATGTCGCGAATCCGGCGCTCAGCGAAGAAGAACGCAACCGGGGCGTCGAAGAGCTGCTTGAAGCCATTCGCCGCTACTCCAAGTGACCCACCCAGGCACCTACCCATGAACAGCAGTCATCTCAACTACAGCCACGACCACATGTTCCTTGGTGCGGCCCACGACGAAAATGCCAAGCGCACGCTTTGGGTCGTGGCACTGACCGTGGTGATGATGGTTGGCGAGATCAGCGCCGGCTACATCACCGGCTCGATGGCGTTACTCGCCGATGGTTTCCACATGGCGACCCACGCCGGCGCACTGGGCATCGCGGCGGCCGCTTATGGCTACGCCAAACGCCATGCTCGCAGCCAACGCTACAGCTTCGGTACCGGTAAGGTTGGGGACTTGGGTGGGTTCGCCTCGGCATTGATTCTCGGCATGGTCTCGCTGGGCATCGCCGTCGAATCGATCATGCGCCTGGTGCAGCCCACGGACGTACAGTTCGGTACCGCTACGCTGATCGCGATTGTCGGATTAATCGTCAATATCGTCAGCGCCCTGTTGCTGGGCCACGGGCACAGTCACGATCACGATCACCATGATCATCACGGCAACGACAACAACCTGAAATCCGCCTACGTCCACGTACTCGCCGACGCGTTGACCTCGGTGCTGGCCATCGCTGCGTTGCTCGCCGGCCGTTATCTGGGCTGGGTGTGGCTGGACCCGGCCATGGGCCTCGTCGGTGCGCTCGTCATTGCGCGTTGGGCCTGGACACTGATGGGGGTGACGGCTGGCGTATTGCTGGATCAGACCGATGCGCACATTGCCGAGGAGATCCGCGAACGGGTGGAGAAACCGGGGGATGCCACCATCACCGACTTGCACGTCTGGCGGGTTGGACCGCAAGCCCATGCAGCCATTGTCAGCGTCCTCGGTGAGCCTTGTGCGAGTGCCGACAGCATTCGCGAACGTCTCAAGCCGGTTCATGAAATCAGCCATCTGACGGTCGAGTTTCGACCGGCCTGATTCGCTGCATCCACCATTATTTCCTAAGGAAGCCGCAATGACCCCTGGCAAACGTGAACTGGCGCGGATCGAACGCCATTTGATCGCTACGCTCACCGAAGCCTGCGAAACCGCAAAGACCGAGATCAAAGGTTTTACCTGGCTCACCCACACGGCGGACCTGAGCGCGTTGGCGCAGACACTGAACGTCATCTGGGTATTCGAAACCCTGGCCGACAAGCAGCTCGCCCAGAGCAACGCAAAGGCACGTATTTTTGAACTGACGGCCATCGCCTTGCGCGAAGCCGGTATCGACCTGATGCCATCCGAGCGCACGGTTCGGTTTGACTCAGAGGAAGAATGCCAGCGAAGCCACGCCGGCAATTGGCAGAAACGTCAGGCCAAGGGTTATTGAGGATGGCCAAGGACATTGAAAACCCGTGCATCGCGGTTTGCCAATTGAGTGGCGACCTGTGCGTCAGTTGCGGTCGCAGCAAGGAAGACATCAGAAAGTGGAAGCGCATGAAGCGGCCGGAAAAAATGGCCGCTGTGCAGAGGGCGACTTTGCGCTTGAAAGGACTGAAGAAAACCCGGGGGTGAGCACTTCACTCGTCAGAGGTATTGGCACACTCCTTTATCCGCTCACGCAACCACTTCAAACCCGGGTCCGCATCGAATCGGGCGTGCCAATAGGCGAATAGCTCGGGTTCGGGGAAATCGATTGGCGGCTGGTGACAGCTCAGGCCGAACGTCTGGGCAAAGGCCTGTGCGATCGGCCCGGGCAGGTTGCAGATGTAGCCCGTTTGCGAGGCGATCACCGGCATCGCCATGAAGTTCTGCACCAACACACCCACGCGACGTGCGAGCCCCTGGGCACGCAGGCTGGCGTCGATGATGTTGCCTTCGCGCTGGTGCATTTCGATCATCACTTGCGGCCGCTCCAGGTACAGATCCAGTGGAAAGCGGCCCGGCGACAAGCCCTCGCGCTGCCAGATCAAGGTGAGCAGCGACACCTTGGTGACGGTCTCTTCACGCAATCCCGCCCCGAACGCCACGGGCGTGCTGATGACCAGATCGATTTCACCGTTTTCCAGTAATGACGGCAAAGCATTGTTCGCCGGCAAGGGCACCACCTCGATCATCACGCCGGGCGCCTCACTGGCGATGTGCTGGATCAGCCGCGGCAGGATCAGGAACTCGACGAAGTCGCCGGAGGCGATGCGGAATTTGCGCTGCGCGGTGGCCGGTGAAAATGCCGTGGAACCTTGCAGCACGTCGTCGAGCCGACCGAGGGCTTCGCGCACCGGGCCAATCAATTCCATCGCCCGGGCCGTCGGTACCAGGCTGTGGCGGCCAATGACAAACAGCTCATCGTCCAAACGTTCGCGCAAGCGTCGCAGTGCATGGCTGACCGCCGGCTGGCTGAGCGCCAGACGTTCGCCGGCGCGGGTCACGTTCTGCGTGTCCCACAGCGTGGCGAACACCACCAGCAGGTTAAGGTCCAGGGTACGTGTATTTACACTGTGCATACCTTGAATTCCAACTATTCATTTCCATCACTTTATCTTGTTTGTTGTAGTGGCTCCATCGTTCCCCCGATAACAAGAGCCCAAGCGCATGAACAATAAAAAATCGCTGCAGATGGGTTGGTTCATTCCAACGATTGGCGACACCACAGCCTTCAGTGACCCGAGTAAAGCCATCCCGCAATCCCTCGAACATTTCGAACGGGTCGCGGTTGCCGCCGAACAGGCCGGATTCGACTACGTTCTGGTTCCTGTTACCCCCTTCTGCTGGGATGCCTGGGTGACGGCGTCCTTCGTCATCGCCCGCACCGAGAAGCTCAAGGCCCTGGTGGCGGTAAAGCCCGGCTTCATCCACCCGGTGGCGCAGGCCAAGATGTTTGCCACCTTCGACCAACTGTCCAAGGGACGCATCTACATCAACCTGATCGCCGGCCTCAGCGAAAAGGACGCCTACGCCGAAGGTCAGATCGTCGCCAAGGACAGCCGCTACGAGCAGCTGGAAGAAGAGGTCGAACTGATGAAGCGCCTGTGGACCGAGGAAGGCGTGGAGTACCAAGGCAAATACCATCAGGCACACAGCCCGAAAGTCATTCCGGCGCCCTTCCAGCAGCCGCATCCGCCGTTCTATCTCGGCGGCGGTTCTGAGCATGCCGCGGAAATTTCCGCCAAGCATTCCGCCGTGCACCTGTTCTGGGGCGACTACCCGGAGCGCATTGCCGAACAGATCAAGGACATGCGCGAGCGGGCTGCCAAATATGGTCGAGGCGATGACATCGAATTCGCCATGCGCTTGCAGATCATCTGCCGGGAAACCGAAGAAGAGGCCTGGGCCGCAGCCGATACCCTGGTCAACGGCGCCGATCCGGCCTGGACCGAACAGGTCAAGACCATGATGGCCGAGTCCGTTGCCAACCAGCGCATGAAAGAGCTCTCGAAAACCGCCGGCCGCAAGATGACGCCCCACCTGTGGACCGGCATCACCGAAGTGCGTCCCGGCGCCGGTATCGCCGTGGTCGGCAACCCACAGCAGGTGGCTGACCAGTTGCTGGCGTTCGTCGACGCCGGTTGCAGTGGCTTCTGCCTGTCCGGCTATCCGCACCACGAGGAAGCCGAGCGCTTCGGCCGCCTGGTCATGCCACTGCTCAAGCGCTGAACCACTCCAAACCCATAACAATCAGCCGCCGGCACAGTCGGCGGCAACGGAGTTCCCGTAAATGAACACTTCTGACTTCGATCCCAAGCAGTTCCGTCAGGCGCTCGGCGCCTTTACCACCGGCGTGACCATCGTCACCACTCACGGCCAGGACGGTCTGGATTATGGAATGACCGCCAACAGCTTCAACTCGGTATCAATCGACCCGCCGATGGTGCTGTGGAGCATCAACAAGGACTCCTCGTCGGCGCAGGCCTTTACCCAGGGCTCACACTTTGCCGTGCATATCCTGGCCACTGACCAGGAACCGCTGTCGAACCGCTTCGCCAAAAGCGGCGGGGAAAAATTCGCTGCGCTTGAACTGCAACGTGGCCCCAACGAGATCCCGCTGCTGGACGGCTGCTCGGCACGTTTTCAGTGCAAGACGACTTATCAATACGAAGGTGGCGACCACATCATTCTGGTCGGTGAAGTGCTGGCGTTCGACCGTTTCGACAAAGCCCCGTTGGTGTTCCATGGCGGCGGTTATCGACGTTTGCAGCCACCCGACGCCATTGCCGCGGCGAGCTGAGCCAGTCACGCGCGGCGACCCGTGCGCCGCTCAACCTCAACTACAAGAACAAGCCCATGAGGTAATTCGTCGATGACCAGCCCCACGACCATCCCGGCGCCGGCCACGCCCTACGCGACGTTGTCACTGCCCAATCGGGGCCGTGCCCATTACGCCCTGGGCGTACTGCTGCTCGCTTATGTCTTCTCGATCATGGACCGACAGGTGCTCAGCCTGCTGGTCGGGCCGATCCAGCAATCGCTGCACGTCAACGATGCGTGGATGGGCATGCTCCATGGCTTCACCTTCGCCGCCTTCTACTCCCTCGCCGGCCTGCCGATTGCGCGGTTGATCGATCGGGGCAACCGACGCCTGATCATCATTGTCGGCATTGGCCTGTGGTGTCTGGCCACCGCGGCCAGCGGCCTGGCCAGCGAGTTCTGGCACCTGCTGCTGGCGCGCGTGGGCGTGGCCGTTGGCGAGGCGGTGTTGCTGCCGGGAGCCGTGTCGCTGATCAGTGACCTGTTCGTGGTGGAGAAACGTGGCCGTGCCCTTGGTGTATTCGGTGCCGGTGGCCCGGTCGGTGTCGGTGGCGGATTGCTCGCCACCGGCCTGGTGCTCGGCTACTTCAGCACCTATCCACTGACCTTGCCCTGGCTGGGCACCCTGGCACCCTGGCAAACCACGCTGATGTCGATCGGTCTGCCGGGCCTGATCGTCCTGTTTTTGATGCTCGGCGTGCCGGAGCCGCGACGGGATCGCGTCCCACGAACGACTGCCACCGCCATAGCAGCCAACGTGCCGCTGAAGGAAGTGCTGGCCTTCCTGCGCGCAAACCGGCGCACTTTCCTTGCCATTGTGGTCGGTATGGGCTGCTACAACGCCGCGGTATATGGCGGCGGTGCCTGGGTGCCCAGCTACCTGGTCCGCGAGTTTGGCTGGACGTACGCCAAGGCCGGCACCGTGATGGGGCTGATCATGTGCGTCAGCTCGCCGCTGGGCGTGCTCGGTGCCAGTTGGCTGGGCGAGTACTGGCGCCGCCGCGGCGTGGCCAACGGCAACCTGCGCGTGGCGATCTGCGCCAGCCTGCTCCTGCCGCTCTGCGCCACACCGCTGCTGCTCGCCCCCACCGCGACCATGGCGATGCCATTCCTGGCACTCAGCGCAGGCCTTTGGGTTTGCCTGTTCGGCATCGGTCCGGCGTTGATCGTCGATATCGCCCCGGCGCCGATGCGTGGGCAATTCATCGCGCTGTACACCGGAATACTCAACCTGCTCGGTGTCGGCATCGGCCCATTGGCAATCGGCGTGATCACCGACTACGTGCTGGTCGACCCCGCGGCCATTCGCTACTCCATCCTGATCGTCACCTTGATTGCCTGCGCCCTGGCCTGCCCGCTGCTGTTCTGTGCGCGCCACAGCTTCAAAACCACGGTCCGTCACGCCGGTGAATGGCGCCCCGCAACCCACAACATTTGAACCCACACTGAAGAGAACGCCCATGAACAACATCAATGGCAGTTGCCTGTGCGGCAATGTCCAGTACTCCACCTTCGCTGAACCGCTGATGACCGCTGTCTGCCACTGCAGCGATTGCCAGAAACAGTCGGGCAGTGCCTTTTCGGTCAACGTACTGGTGCCCACGGAAGGCTTCGAAGTCTCGGGCCCTGGCCTGTGCAGCTATGCCAGCAATGGCGGCAGCGGTCTGCCAGTACAGCGGTTTTTCTGCAGCACTTGCGGCTCTGCGCTGTACAGCGCGGTGACCACCCTGCCCGGGTTGTTTGTGCTCAAGGCCGGCAGCCTCAGCGATCCATCGGCGTTCAAACCTGCCGTGCATCTGTGGTGCGCCTCCGCGCAGCCGTGGGTGGCGATCGATCGCAGCCTGGCGTGCTACGAGCAGGCACCGAGCGAATAGCCCCTCCCGCCACCCCATCGCAAAGCCGTTGCGCTGTATCCCAAGCCAATCGAAAAACTTGAGAGCGACTCCATGAAAACAACAAAAACATTGGTACGAACCGGCGTCCTGAGCCTTTCCCTGCTGACCACCGCCGTCATGGCCAAGGTCACGCCCGAGGAGGCGGCACAGTTGGGCACGACTTTGACGCCCATGGGCGCGGTCAAGGCTGCGAACGCTGATGGCAGCATTCCGGCCTGGACCGGAGGCTTGCCGACCAACGCCGGAACGGTGGACAGCAAAGGCTTTTTGAGTGATCCGTTTGCCAACGAGAAACCCTTGCTCATCATCACCGCCGCCACCGCTGACAAATACCAGGACAAGCTGACCGCAGGCCAGCTGGCGATGTTCAAACGTTACCCGGACAGCTACAGGATCCCGGTCTATCCCACTCATCGCACCGCAGCGGTCCCGACAGGCATCTACTCGGTGATCAAGGCCAGTGCGCTCAAGACGGAAGAAGTTGACGGCGGTAATGGCCTGAGCGGCTTTTCCGATACCCGCTACTACGCGTTCCCTTTGCCAAAAAATGGCGTCGAGGTGCTGTGGAACCACATGACGCGTTATCGCGGCGGCAACCTCCAGCGCCTGGCAACCCGCGTCCAGCCACAGGCCGATGGGGCCTTCAGCATGATCGAGCTGGAGGACGAGATTTCCTACCCGAGCGAGCTGCCGGACCTCGACAAGAGCAAGGCTGACAACATCCTGTTCTACTTCATCCAGCGGATAACCGGCCCGGCGCGCCTGGCCGGCAACGTGTTGTTGATTCACGAAACCATCGACCAGGTGAAAGAGCCGCGCGATGCCTGGTTGTACAACGCCGGACAGCGCCGTGTGCGTCGTGCGCCGCAGGTTTCCTATGACGGTCCGGCGACAGCCGCCGACGGCCTGGCCACGACCGACAATTACGACATGTTCAACGGCGCACCGGATCGCTACACCTGGGAGCTGGTCGGAAAAAAGGAACTGTACATCCCTTACAACAGCTACAAGCTCGACTCACCCAACCTCAAGTACGCGGACATTCTCAAGGCCGGTCACATCAATCAGGACCTGACCCGCTACGAGTTGCACCGGGTCTGGGAAGTCGTCGCCAAGGTCAAGCCGAACGAGCGTCACATCTATGCCACTCGACACATGTACTTCGATGAGGACACCTGGCAACTGGCGGAAGTCGATCACTACGACGGGCGTGGCCAGCTGTGGCGCGTGGGTGAAGGGCATGCCCAGCAGTACTACCACAAGCAGGCGCCCGGCTATACCGCCGAAGCCCTGTACGACCTGCAGTCCGGCCGTTACTCGGTACTGGGCTTGAAGAACGAGGAAAAACGCAGCATCGAATTCGGTGCCGTCGCTTCGGCGAACAACTACACGCCGGCCGCGCTGCGCCAGGCGGGTGTCCGCTAGCCTCGTCAGCAACTCCGATGCAAGGCGGCTACCCCGTCGCCTTGCAGACTGATCTGCCGCTAGCTGGCCACAACCCTGTTGCGCCCACCCTGCTTGGCCAGATAAAGCCTTTCATCGGCCAGCTTCAACAACCCATCGCAGGTCGGGGCCTCCTCTCGAAAGGCCACGCCGACGGAAAGCGTCAGCTTGCCGACGCCCGGTATATCGCTGCCCGCCACGTTTTCCCTGATGCGCTCGGCGATGGTTTGCGCGATGGCGATCGAGGTGTCCGGCATGATCAACACGAACTCCTCTCCCCCGGAGCGGCAAGCCAGGTCGCTGGATCTTGAATTCGACTGGAGGATGTCGGCGATGTGTTTCAGTGCGACATCTCCTGCATCGTGGCCGAAGGTGTCGTTGACGCGTTTGAAGTGGTCGATGTCCAGGGACAGCACCGCGTAAGGCAATTCAGCCTGGGTCAACATGTCCAGCATGTCGTCCATCGCCCGTCGATTTGCCAGGCCGGTGAGTGCATCGCTGCGCGCTTCCTGATTGAGACGGCCGAGTTTTTGCTGGACCAGTTTCACCCCGCCGAGCAGCGCCCGGCGGATCGCGGCCGCTTCAAGGTACCAGCCTTGCACGCGCTGCAAACGGCTCTCGGTTTCCGGCGCCGTCAGTTGGGTTGCGGCATTGGATAGCTGGCGTAATGGCCGTGCAATCAGGACCGTGCACGCCAGGATCAGCCCCAAGCCGACAATGCCTGCCGGAATCATGCCCATGATGATGTGGCTCATCAGCGGAGTCAGTGGCGCCAGCGCACGTTCTTCGGGTTGCACGGCGACCACGGCCCAATGTGCATCCACGACCGGTGCGTAGCCGGCCAGCAGTGGCTCGCCCTCCTCGCCCGTTACCACCATCGCGCCGTTTTCCCCGCGCAGGGCCGCATCAACCGGTTTGTCTGAACCCAGGATTGCGCCGATTCGTTGTGGGGTCGGGTGATACAGCAGGCGGCGGTTGCCGTCAGTCACGAAGACGAAGGTACCTTCATGGTGGAAGTGCCTGCTGATGACCGAATGCAGGGCACTCTGTTGCAAAAGGTAGATGGAACCGCCGATCACACCCAAAAACTGCCCCGAGGAGCTGACGATGGGTTGGGAAATGAAGATGACCAAATGGCCCGAGACCGAGGTGTAGGCAGCACTGACCAACGCCCGGTGTTCTTTGAGGGCCTGGCGCATGTTCTCGGAGTCCAGCATGGATTCTTCGGCCTTCAACGCCTCGGGTGCCGTCTGCAACACCCTGCCATCCCCATCGGTGATCGCCACCGCATTGAAGTCCGTGTCCTGCTGTTGCAAGCGACTGGCCTCGGCGCGCAGCACTTCTGGCTCGCTCCAATGGGCGGCCAGTACCTGCGCACTGAATTTCATTCGCCCCTGTGCCGATTCAATGAAGGCTTCGATGCTCGAGGCGACTTTCGCGGCGTAGGCGCTGTTGGATTCCAGTGTCGTATGAATCAGCGCATCACGCTGGATCCGGTAGGCAACAATGAAGTTGTTGCAGAGCGTGGCCAGCACTGACAACAGGACAAACAGCAGAATGAGGGCACGCAGATCGAGCGGCAAAGGCCAAAAGCGCTTCATGTCGCATCCTGAGGAGTTCATCGGGAAGACGTACTACAGGTTAGTTGCTGTCTGGCCTTGAGTGCGGGTGACCAGGTTCAAAAAAGCCACTGACGCTGCGCTGTGGTAGTTGTTCTTGCGCCGCAGCAACGCAGCCCCGCGCTGTGGCGCCCCTCTTGCCAGGGGAATCCTGCACAAGGCGCGATCAACCGTGGCAATTGGTTCGGGCAGGATGGTTGCGACCGCCGTATGACGAACCACTTCCAGCAGCGTGTTCACCGAATTGACCTCGATCACCACGTTGGGTGCCACCTGCCTCTCGGCAAAGTACTCATCGATTCGGCTGCGGGTGATGAAGTTCGGGGTCAGCAGGGCGAACTCCAGCCGAGTCAGCTGTTCCTGAGAAAGCATGGCCCGGCTTTGCCATAACGGGTGGTTGCGCCCGACCATGACGCCCAGCGTCTCGGTAAACACCGGAATCGATTCGATGTCGGCGTGCCTCACACCATCAAACGCAATCGCAATATCCAGCGAGTCATCGGCCAGCCCGGCTTCGATGTCTTCCATCGAAAGCTCGAAAATCTGCAGATGGATGTTCGGGTAGAGCGCCGTATAGTCGCGTACCAACGGACCGACGAGGTACGCCATGAAGGTCGGCGTCATGGCCAGGCGCAGGCTGCCGCGGGACAGATCCTTCACGTCATGCAGCGCCCGCTTGCCGGCCTCCAGTTCCACCAGCACACGACGGGCGCATTCGATGTAGGCCAGCCCGGCATCGGTCGGCTTGACCGTCCGCGAGGTGCGGTCAAACAGGACCACCCCCAGTGATTCCTCCAGTTGGCGGATCTGCTGAGACAGGGTCGGTTGCGACACGTACAACGCCTCAGCGGCCCGGGTGAAACCGCCATGGTCGGCGACCGCCAGCAAATACCGCAGGTGTCGTAGCAGCATCAGGCGTTCTCTCCATAGGTGTTACTTATGCATTGAAGTGTATATCGACACTCTGCGCTATCGATCAACGCTTGGCAAAACCCCTGCAACTGCGCGAGACAGTTGGCTACCCAGAGGCAGAATCACGCCCGCCATCTTCAGAAATCCGCCAATTGGTCGATAATCGAATGACACCTCAGCGATCGGCAGGCCTACATGGATCAGATCCTATCCCTTCTCTGCGATACCCTTCCAACGGCCCAGACCCTGGAGGAACTGACCCGCCCCTTGCTGGTTCTGCTCAGCCAGGTCACCGGCATGGAGTCGACGTACCTGACGACCATCGATACCGACGAGGGGGTCCAGCGAGTCGAGTTCGCCCGCAACATCGGTGACATGCTGATCCCCGAAGGGCTGGTGGTGCCTTGGGCCGATACGTTGTGCAAGCGCGCGCTGGACGAGAATCGCCCGTACTCGGACAACGTCGCCGAATGCTGGGGTGACTCCGAAGCCGCCGCAGTCCTGGGCATCAGGACTTACGTAAGCGCGCCGATCAGGTCCCAGGATGGCCAGGTGCTGGGCACGGTCTGTGCCGCCAGCTCGAGTCAGGTGCCCCGCTCCGCTGCCGTGGAACCCTTGTTGAAACTGCTCGCAGGCTTGCTCGGTTATGCCCTTGAGCGCGGGCTGCTGGTCGAGCGGCTGCAGGCGGCCAACGCCGAGTTGGCCAAACTGGCCCTGACCGATCCCCTCACCGGCCTGTCCAACCGACGCGCAATCCTCAACGATGCGGCGCGCCTGTTCGCCCTCGCCCAGCGCGAACACAAGTACGTCCTGCTGGGCGTCATCGATCTGGACGGCTTCAAGTACATCAACGATACCCGCGGCCACCTGGCAGGCGACCAGCTGCTGCGTGGCGTGGCCACACAATTGCAGCATTGCCTGCGAACCAGCGACATCATCGGGCGTACCGGTGGCGATGAGTTCATCGTGATTGCCCTGGGTACACCCTCTCAGCACGCCGACCCGGAAACCGACCGACGCCATGCCGCCGAACTGCTGCAGGACCGCCTGTCGAAAGCGACGATAGGCCGCTATGAACTGGAGCACGGCCTGGGTGACATTCACTACACCGGCGCGAGCGTCGGCGTCGTCGCGGTGATGCCGGACAATATCGCCGTGGACGAAGCCACCAAGCTGGCAGACCGCGAGATGTACAAAGTCAAACAGCAGCGCAAACATCAACGGCTGTGACTGCGTCGAGTGGCTGCGAACTATTGGTTCGGAGTGGGAGGGGCAGCGAATGTGAGTGTGTGTGAAGGAAGATATTCGACCCTTCGCGGGCACTCACCCAGGCTTCTTTTCTGGCCGCACAATGTTCGCCTCGATCTTCTTCCCCATACTGATGCGCGGCTCAGTCGAGTAGCCCAGAGCTTCATAGAAGGCTTTTACGCTTTCATTTGTACTGAAGGGGCTGACGCTAGCGCCTTGGCGTGGGTAATGTCCACTGTCTCTTAACGGCCGAATACTGCCTACAGCGAACGGCAGCAACCAGGTTAAAGAAACCGCGAAATGTTGCTCATCGCACGCTCTATGTACAGGTCCTTTTCTCCCACCGGGGCCACGTAATGAAGCGCGCTGCGAGCAGCCTCTTCACCTGCCAGGCGTGAAATGAACCAGGCGGCCAGATACTGCGAAGCCAGGCAACCGCCAGCCGTCGCGACATTACCCTTGGCCACGAATGGCTGATTGAGTACCGCCACACCGGCCTCTTCGACCCATGGCTTGGAGATCAGATCGGTGCAGGCCGGAACGTCGTCAAGCAGGCCGAGCTTTGCAAGTATCAGCGTGCCCGAGCATTGGGCGCCCAGAAGCTGGCGATTCGGATCGAGCTTCAGTCGAGACATGAGTGCGTCGTCCGCGACGACATCGCGCGTCAGTCGCCCGCTACCCACCAGCACTGCATCCGCGCCGCAAGCGTCCTCCAGGGAAACCTGCGCCTCGACTCTCAAGCCATTCATCGAGAGCACATGCTCTGCCGGGCTGGCGATAGACACTCGCCAATCAGGTCGTTGAACCCGGTTGAGAATGCTGAACGCAATGAGCGAATCGAGTTCGTTGAAACCTTCGAAGGTAAGAATGGCAATGTGCATGGTGAACCTCGCGCCGGAGAAGTCGTGAGGCCAATCGTATTATCGACAAACCAATACATTCAAAAAATTGTATTGGATACATTTAACTGACGGTAACGGCGCGCTGCCATTGGGCATGACTCTGGAGCGTCAGCTGTTGGATGTGGATTTCGATCCTTCGCGACGGGTTGAAACCGGCCAGAAGCGGTCCTGCACCAATAAATGATTTGCCTTAAACATATGGATATCCGTATATTTGATTATCCATATGTAAAAGGTCCCCGGCATGATCACCCCTCCGGAAGTCTTCAAAAGCCTCGCTGACGAAACCCGAGCCCGCGCCACTTTGCTGATCGCCAATCAGGGCGAGCTGTGCGTCTGCGAACTGATGTGCGCCCTCGACGACAGCCAGCCGAAGATCAGTCGCCACCTTGCCCAACTGCGCAGCAGCGGCTTGCTGCTGGATCGTCGCCAGGGTCAATGGGTTTACTACCGCCTCAATCCGGATCTCCCCGCCTGGGTGCACGAGATGCTCCAGGTAACGCTGCAGGCCAACACACAGTGGCTGCAGAACAACGCTTCCCGCCTGCAGAACATGGATGGACGTCCTGTCCGCGATGCTGCCTGTTGCTGATCCCCTGGACGAGTGAGCTTTCAATGCTGGTCGCCATAGCTGTTTTCGTGTTCACCCTCATTCTGGTCATCTGGCAACCCAAGGACCTCGGTGTTGGCTGGAGCGCTACGATAGGCGCGGTCATTGCCCTGTTGGTCGGCGCGGTGTCGCTGCAGGACATTCCCACGGTGTGGGCCATCGTCTGGAACGCCACCGCCACGTTCATCGCCGTCATCGTCATCAGTCTGTTGCTGGATGAGGCGGGTTTCTTCGAATGGGCTGCCCTGCATGTGGCGCGCTGGGCCAATGGCAGCGGCTACCGCCTGTTCGCGTTCTGCGTGCTGCTGGGTGCGGCTGTCTCTGCGTTGTTTGCCAATGACGGCGCGGCGCTGATCCTCACGCCCATCGTCATGTCCATGCTGGTGGCGTTGCGCTTTTCCCCTGCCGCAACCCTGGCTTTTGTCATGGCCGCTGGTTTCATCGCCGACACCGCCAGTCTGCCGCTGGTGGTGTCCAACCTGGTGAACATCGTCTCTGCCGATTACTTCAAGCTGGGCTTCGCCGAGTATGCCTCGGTGATGGTGCCGGTGAACCTGGCCAGCGTCGCCGCCACCTTGCTGGTGCTCTTTGTGTATTTCCGCCGCGATCTGCCGCAGCGCTATGCCGTCGAGACACTGCCGGAACCTGAATCAGCCATTCGCGACCGAGCGACGTTCATCGTTGGCTGGTGGACATTGCTGGTCTTGCTGGTAGGCCTTTTCGCCCTGGAGCCCCTTGGCATTCCCATCAGTGCGGTCGCGGCAGTTTGTGCGGCAATCCTCTTTGCCGTCGCCGCCAAAGGCCACAGGATTTCCACTCGCCGCGTATTGCGCGAAGCCCCGTGGCAGGTGGTGGTGTTTTCCCTGGGCATGTACCTGGTGGTGTACGGCCTGAAAAACGCCGGACTGACGGATGCACTCACCCACGTGCTCGACCGGCTGGCCGAACAGGGTCTTTGGAGCGCCGCCATTGGCACAGGGCTGTTGTCCGCGTTGCTGTCGTCGGTGATGAACAACATGCCCAGCGTACTGATCGGCGCGCTGTCCATTCAAGCCAGCGGCGCTGAGGGACTGGTTCGCGAGGCGATGATCTACGCCAACGTCATTGGTTGCGATCTGGGCCCGAAAATCACCCCCATCGGCAGCCTTGCCACGCTGCTCTGGCTGCATGTGCTGGAGCGCAAGGGCATGCGCATCACCTGGGGTTACTACTTCAAGGTCGGCATCCTGCTGACCCTGCCGGTTCTGTTGATCACCCTCTCGGCGCTTGCCTTGCGCCTGAGCCTTTGATGTCCGCCAAGGCGGAAGGAGCAATCCATGCGAGTCCTGTTCATGTGCACGGCCAACAGCTGCCGCAGCATCCTTTCCGAAGCCCTGTTCAATCACCTGGCACCGCAGGGATTCGAAGCGGTGAGCTCCGGCAGCTTTCCCAAAGGGCAAGTGCTGCCCCGCAGCCTGACCACGCTGCAGCAAGCCGGAATCTCCGTTGACGGCTTGAGTAGCAAAGGCAATGACGCCTTCGAGGACAACCTGCCGGATATCGTCATCACCGTGTGCGACAAGGCCGCCGGCGAAAGCTGCCCGGTGTATTTCGGCCCGGCGCTGAAAGCCCATTGGGGCCTGGAAGACCCTTCCGACGTGGTCGGCGACGAAGCAACCGTCGACGCCGCTTTCCGCGCCACGCTGGCGCACATCGAGCAACGCTGCAAAGCCTTCCTCGCCCTGCCCTTCAACAGCCTCAGCCGTGATGAACTCAAGCGCGAGCTGGATCGAATCGGCGCTCTTTGAGCCGGAGTATGTATGTCAGAGCAACTGCCCAACCTTGACCTTTCCTTGTTCGACGATGTGCAGATCGCGCCCCGGCCGGGCGAGCACAAACCGCGCATCCTGTTGCTGTACGGATCGACCCGCGAACGCTCGTTCAGCCGTCTGCTGGTCGAAGAAGCCGCGCGCCTGCTGGAGCACTTTGGCGCAGAGACTCGCATCTTCAATCCGTCCGGCTTACCACTGCCGGACGATGCACCGGTAGATCATCCCAAGGTGCAAGAACTGCGCGATCTGGTGCTGTGGTCGGAAGGCCAGGTCTGGTGTTCGCCGGAACGCCACGGTGCGATGTCCGCCGTGTTCAAGGCGCAGATCGACTGGATTCCTCTGGAGCTGGGCGCAGTTCGCCCAACCCAGGGCAAGACCCTGGCGGTCATGCAGGTCTGCGGCGGTTCCCAATCATTCAACGTGGTCAATCAACTGCGTGTGCTGGGTCGCTGGATGCGCATGTTCACCATCCCTAATCAGTCCTCGGTACCGAAGGCTTACATGGAGTTCGACGAAGCCGGCCGGATGAAACCTTCGGCGTTCTATGACCGGGTGGTCGACGTGATGGAAGAGCTGGTGAAGTTCACCGTGCTGCTGCGTGACCGCCAGGATTTTCTGGTGAATCGCTACTCGGAACGCAAAGAGAGCGCCGAACAGCTCATGGCGCGGGTCAATCAGCGTTCAATCTGAGGCGAACGTCGCACTGGCGTGGGGCGTCGACTCTATGACGTGCTGCTGCCCCTCCTCGCTCGGCAGGGTTATCGCTCAGCCTATGCGGGTATTTCCCAACCGAATCCGGATAGCGTCGGGCTGCACGAACGACTTGGTTATCAACACATCGGCACCTATCCGAAGGTCGGCTATAAGCTTGGTCAGTGGCACGATGTCGGCTACTGGCACCTTGAACTGGAAGCGAGAACATGCCCGCCAAGTGAAATCCGCCCGTATTCGCAAATAACGGATTGTGCGTCAGCTCTTGGCTGTGTACTCAACCGGTCGACGCAACAAGACTGAATTCTGTGTGAGCAGAAGGGTTGCAGAAAAAGCAAAGCCCCGAAGGTTCGCGGCTTCGGGGCTTCTATTTTCGCCTCCATCCCTTAATGTCTGGCGAACGTGGCGCGAAGATTACCAGTCATGTATTTGCGCATCACTACTGCGATAGGTGGATTGTGTTCCGTTGAAAAGACGGCCCAGAGAGGACGCAAGCTGTTCAAAACCACTGCGATCTACTTGGGTATTGCCGCGCCGATCCGCAGCGTTCATCGCATCGTATTTGACCAAACGCCTGGCCGGGCTAAAGTCCAGTTGTTTGTGAGCACGATGCATCAAAGGTCGGACCTGTCAGACGTCAATCAGCAATGGCTGTCGTCATGCAGGCTCATCAGTGGCGGGGGTAGAAAAAGAGTATTCCTCATGATCAAACACCTGCAAATAATGGCATTGGTTTCTATCTTCGCGATCGCAGCGGGGTGCCAAACGAATCAATCGACTTCCGCCGCTGATGTGAAGGCCGAGAACGCTCAGATGGATCAGGAGGCTAAAGCGGCGTTAAAAAGTTTATATACCAGTACGCCGCAGGCGCGTGTCCTGGCGCAGAAGGCCAAGGGCATCCTTGTTTTCCCGGACGTGCTGAAAGCGGGTCTCATCGTCGGGGCACAGCATGGCCAGGGCGAATTGATCGAGAACGGCAAGGTCACGGGATACTTCTCGACCACTGCAGCCTCATACGGTCTTCAGGCGGGTGCGCAGAAGTTTGGTTACGTGATGTTCTTCATGACCTATTCAGCGATGAACGATCTGAAAAGTGTCAATGGCTTTGAGGTCGGCGTGGGCCCAAGCATTGTTGTCGTAGATTCAGGCGCGGCCAAGTCGCTGACGACGGCAACGGCTCAGTCCGATGTCTATGCGTTCATCTTTGATCAAAAGGGCCTGATGGCCGGGCTGGGACTGCAGGGTTCAAAAATTACCAGGCTCGATCGCTGAGCCATCGGCCGGTCGCTTCAGCTGGAGGCTCGTGGGACAACCAACGAGCCTCCTCGCTGCCGTCAGAAATTGCGCGGGCCGCGGGCCTGCTGGTTATCACTCGAGAGATGTTGCTTGAGTGTTGGCCGCCGAAGCGACGCGTACAACATCAGGTCGCGGCGCCCTGGCTATTGAGCTGTGGGTCACCGGGTTGCCCCAATACACATGAGGTGCCGCCCGGGGTGTACATCATTGCCACGCAGCGATTGCACGCGGTGCAGATCGAATCGCGACTGACGCCCGATTGCAGTTTGTTGACATAGTCGTGCTCGGCGATCAGCACGCGCCCA
This sequence comes from Pseudomonas vancouverensis, assembly GCF_004348895.1. GTDB lineage: Bacteria > Pseudomonadota > Gammaproteobacteria > Pseudomonadales > Pseudomonadaceae > Aquipseudomonas > Aquipseudomonas vancouverensis. The sequence continues at coordinate 35,231 of NZ_RRZK01000035.1, read as the reverse complement.
AGGGCCACTGCATCGAAGCCCTCGCCCATCAGGTTGTCGATTCCGGCCAGGCTTTTGGCGCCGCCCAGGTAAGCCAGCGGCATCTTCACTGCCGCCCGGACCTTGCGCGCATGCTCGAGCAGGTACAGCTCGTGAAACGCCACCTTGGGTTCGATCAAGCCCTGGATGAACAGGCCGGCGGCGACGATCGGGTTGCGCACGGTGACACGGTTTTCCTTGGGAAAGGAGGAGCCGAACATGGTGGTCGCCGACTCGACGTTCATCCCCGCGCTCAACACCAGCAGGTGTGCGCCCTCCCGTTCGAGGATGCGGGCGATGGCGGCACCGTCCTCGGCGGTATGGCCGGACCGCACGCCCTCGGTGATGCTGAACTTGCACACCACCGCCAGCTCCTTGCCCACCGCATCGAGCACCCTGCGCAATACAAGGCTGGGGAAGCGCAGGCGATTGTCCAGGCTGCCGCCATAGGGGTCGCGGCGCTTGTTGTACAACGGCGAGATGAACTGGCTGAGCAGATAGCCATGGCCCATGTGCAGTTCAACCGCATCGAAGCCGGCTTCGCGAGCCAGTCGCGCGCCGCGCACGAACTCGTCGGCGACCCGGTGCATGTCGGCTTCGGTCATCGCCTGCTTGCGGAACATGCCACTGAGAATGCCGACCTTGTTGAAGCCACCGCTGGCCGATAGCGGACGGGCACTCTGTTGCGGCTGCAGGAAGGTGAAACAGCCGCCGTGAGTGATCTGTGCCGAGGCTGCGGCGCCATGGCGGTGCACGGTGTCGGTGAGCACGCGCAGGTGCGCAAGGCTTTCGCGGTCGAGGACGATCTGGTTCGGCAGAGTGCAGCCGTCCGGGCTGACGGCGCAGTAGGCCAATGTGGTCATGCCCACGCCACCGGCAGCGATGTCGCCATGGAATTTGGCCAGTTGTTTGCTCGGGACGCCGCCGGGGGACATGCCCTCGTTGGTGGCGGACTTGATGAAGCGGTTGCGCAGTGTCAGCGGGCCGATGGTCAGCGGGCTGAAGGGGGACGGCGCATTGGCCTGAACGTTGTGGTCCTGCATGGCGGATCCTTTGTTGTTCTAATTATCGGTGGCGTGGCGCCTGCCTGGGAACTGGCAGGATTGTTCTCCTTCCCTTCCGGCAGCAACATCGTCCGACTGGACTAGGGCGCGGGACGGTGGCGCTTGGCGAAACGTCTCAACGCCTGATCCTGGCCGAACTCCGCCATTTTATCTCGCCCCAGAAAACTAGCTAAGCAAGTTAGCTATGTGCTAACTTGCCCCATCACCCCATGGATCCCGGACACCCCCTCCAATGAAGTTGCCCCCTCCCCCAGCGCCTGCAACCGAAGATCCGCGCAACCTGCAAATCGCCAGTGACACCGTCGCCCAGCAATTGCAACAGATCGCGATTCTGACCCGCAAAGCAGCCGGCCATCTGGGCACGGTTCTGGGCATCAATCAGACTGACGTGGCGGCGCTGGAGCACCTGATCACTGACGGACCACTGCCACCCACCGAGCTTGCTTCGCGTCTTGGCGTGACCACCGCCGGCATTACCCAGGTCATCGACCGACTGGAGCGTGCAGGGCATGTAGTGCGAGAGCGCCAACTCGATGACAAGCGCCGGGTGCTGGTGTGTCCTGTGCCTGACTCAGTGGCGCGGACTTATCGGCATATTTCGCCGATGCTCGAGGGTCTGGGCGCTGTACTTGGCGCACTGGGCGGTCAGGACCGGGCCGTGGTCGAGGCGTTTCTCGGGCAGGTGATCGAGGTCTACCGCAGCACTTTGCCAGGCAACACCGGGCCCGTTTCCAACCCACAGGACTCGCGATGAAAGCCGCAAAAGTGCTGGTGACCGGGGCAAGCATCGTCGGCCCTGCCCTGGCTTATTGGCTGTCCCGACAGGGCATGGATGTCACCGTGGTCGAGAAGGCGCCGGAGTTTCGCGATGGCGGGCAGACCATCGATGTGCGTGGTGCCGGTCGCCTCGTCGTTCAGCGCATGGGCCTGGAGGAGCGGATCCGGGCGAACACCACCGCTGAACAGGGCGTCGCCTTTGTCGATCAGGACAACCGGACCCGGGCTTTCATCGATGTGAACGCCTTTGACGGTAACGGGCCTATTGCCGAACTTGAGATCCTGCGCGGCGAACTCGCCCGGCTGTTGATCGAGCACAGCGAGGATCGGGTCACCTATCGATTTGGCGACAGCGTTGACACCATCGAGGACGATGGCGAGCAAGTGCACGTGCGCTTCGCACAGGGCAGCGAGCAGGTTTACGATCTGCTGATTGTCGCCGAAGGCATAGGTTCGACGACGCGCAACCAGGTATTTGGCGACGAAGTCCGGCGCCGCCCGCTGAATCTCTACACCGCCTATTTCACCCTGCCCCGGCAGCCAAGCGATGCTCAGGTCATGCGCTGGCACAACATCCCTGGCGGTCGTTGTGTCTGTTTGCGCCCGGATAACCTGGGCACCACCCGCGCCTTTTTATCCTTTCAACAAGCGCCGAGCGGATACGAAAAACTCGCCAGGGATGAGCAGATATCGTTGCTCAGGACACTCTTTGCCGACGCCGGTTGGGAGACGCCCCGCGTACTTGCCGCGCTGGAGGATGCCACCGACCTCTATCTGGACGCGGTCGGTCAGGTGAAGATGCCCCGCTGGTCCAAGGGACGCGTCGCTCTGGTGGGTGACGCCGCCTATTGTGCCTCGCCCATCAGCGGCATGGGTACCAGCCTGGGGTTGTGCGGCGCTTATGTGCTGGCGGGCGAACTGGGTCGCCACGCCGACCATGGCAATGCGTTCGCCGCTTACGAAAGACGCATGCGCCCTTACGTGACGCAGGCGCAAAGCGTACCCGGCTTCGCGCCGAGGCTGGCTTCGCCGCATTCACGGCTTGGCATCACTATTGGCCACGCGGTCTTGAGGATGGCGAACGCGCCGGGACTGAAGAAATGCTTCGCAAAAATGCTGTCGCCAAAGGCGGACGCGATCGAGCTGCCGGATTATGAGGCGCAGCGGCGGACCTAGGCTCGAGTATCCGCCATTGGTTGCAGCGTCATGACGGACTGCAACCGCTGCCTGTCAGGCACTCGATTCCATAGAGCAATGGGACGGGTTCAATTGCCCTCCCGGATGGGAGGGCAAAAACCTGAACCGTCAGTGTGAGGTCACTTCGATAGGCGGGAACTTGTAGCTACCTTCTTGCACCGCCTTGCTCGGGCCATAAAGGCGCATCACGATGTACGCGTCTTTTTCCGGAATTGGCAGGTAGTTAGGATTGCTCTCGTCACCCTTGGCGCTCAACTCGATGGTGTAGTTGCCATCGGCATCGGGCTTCAGCGTGCGGTCACCACGGCTGTGGCGGTTGATCGCGTTGTGGGCCATGAAACGGTTATCCGCGGCGTACACCGTGAAAGACCAGAACTGGCTGACATCCGGCGCCTTGAAGGTGATGCGGTATGTCTTGCCATTGGCACCGTTGATGTTTTTTCCATCGCTGGCAGTGCCTTCCTTGAGATAGACACTTTCGTCCGGTGGCAGGCCCCATTGCCCGACGTAGGTCCCTACGGCGAACAGGTCGCGAGCACCGTCACCCAATTGTTCGCGGGTGCCCAAAGACTTGGCGGACGTCAGCAGGTTCGGCGCCAGTTCCTCGATGTGCTTCTTGCCCAGCGCTTCTCCTTTCTTCGCGGCTGCCAGTTGTTCTTTGCTGAAGTTTTCCTTGCAGGGTTCCAGCCCGATCGCCTTGTATTGATCCAGCCATTTCTTGTCGGCCTTGCCCATGGTCCCGTCGCACAGGACGAAGTTGACGCGTTGCAGCCAATTGGTCTTCGCCGGGTCCAGGTAGGTTCGTTCCTTGGCCTTGGGGCCGGGCTCGCCCAGGTAGGCGGAGAGCGTGCGGACGTTCCAGTCATCCATGTAGCCAAGCGCTTTCTTCTGATCCTCTGGGTCGGTGGCCATGATCCGGCCCATCAACTTCACCAGGTTGGAGTCGAGGCGGATCACTTCGGTGACGCTGGCCGGCACTTCGCCTTTCCAATCCTGCGAGGCAAACATGAAGTGGCCGCCCTTGGTTCCGCGGGTGCGCGAACCGATCATGGAGGTCGTGTAGTGGCCCATGTCCATGGTGTGCAGAATCCAGTAGCGCCCCTTATCCATGTCCGGCACGCTGATGATCACCGGTTCTGCGGCCACATCGAGCCAGCCTTGCAGGTGCAAGGTGTCATTGTTGATGGTCGGGTGATCGGTGTAGGTGTCATCGGCCAGGTGGCGGATGTTCTGGAAACGGTTGAGCGGCGTGTGGGTCTTGACTGCCGTCTCATAGAAGAATTTGTAGGCCTCATCAATGGAATAGCCGTAGATATAAGCGTCTTCGGCCAGCTTGTCCGGGATTTGCGCAAAGGCCGGCACGGCCAGGGCCAGCAGGGCTGCGCCAAGCAACATCGGTTTCATCGAGACTCCTTTGGACTGGCGGGCCAGTCCTGTCGTTTGGTTATCGAAAGTGGCTGACAGTACTCAGGGGTTAACCCGTTCAAAGTCGGGGAGTTTGAAGGTCTTGTTGTTGAACGCTTCGGTGGGGCCATAGAAACGCATGGCCGGCAATGGGCGCTTGCCCGAGGTGGGAATCCAGTTGGCTTCCTCGCCCGACGGAGCCGTCGGCCCGACATAGATCGTCACGCCGCCATCGGCATTCTTCTTCATCTTCTCGACATCGAACGACGACAGCGTGGTGCGGTTGCTGTCGCTGTAGATGAACGAGAAGGTGGCACGGTCATAGACCGTCAGTGCCCAGAACTGCTTGACCGGCATGTCCTTGGGCACATCGAGTTTGTAAAGCTGGCCGGCTTCCAGCGGTTTCCCGTCCTTGTCAGCCATCGCCATCTGGTAGGAAGTGGCCGGCGAGTCGCTGAGTACCTTGGGCATGTAGGTGCACCAGAAGTATTCCGCCGCGCGCTCGGTCAGGTCGATCCGGTCGTCGTAGATGAAATTGAACTTGCGGTTGGCATCTGGCTGCAACAGCGAGACGTAGTGCCGGTCTGGCCAATACACGCGCTTGGACATCTCGGTGTCGAACCATTGCTGGAGGTAGAACCAGGCATCGATTGCCGCCTGGTGCATGGCCCGTTTCGCGGTCTCGTCTGGCGCGAAGGGTTTGCCTTTGACGATGCCCAGGGACGACAACATGCCCATCATGACTTTGTCGTGTTCACGCACCGGCTCAACGCTCATGATCGCGTGCATGTCCTCGAAATGACGTTCGTCGTAGAACGGCAGCGTCGGATAGCGTTCATGGGCGGGGTCGATGAACTTCTGCTGAGGGGGTGACTTGGCCTCGGACAGGTAGTACATGCGCAAGCGTTTGGCGTAGGCGTAGGCATCCTTGGCACTCTTGCCCGGTGGCGGAACGGAACGGAATGCGAGGGCTATCCGATAGTTCGGGGACACCACGTGGATATAACCCTTGGGTACTTCACCCTTGTAGTCCGGTGCAGTGAACAGGTACTTGCCACCTTGGCCTTTGTCGAGCCCGGCCGGACCGACGTCGGCGATCGTGAGCTGCCAGGCATCCACCACCTGGCCGTACAGGCTACCCTCGGCACTTGCCTTGGGGATCTCCAGGACCACAGGCCCTTTACGCAGATCGGTATAGGCGGCGATGTAGGGTGTGGTGCTGTTGGCGGTAATGGCTTCGAGCTGAGGAGTGGCCGTTGCCGAATAGGCAATGATGTCGTTGTCCTTGTAGCCCAGGTCCTTCTCGGCAGCACGGCGGAATGAGTAGATGGCGATGGCGGGCATGTTCCACAGGATGGCTTCAAACGCACGCTGGTACTTGATCTGGTAGTCGAAATCCTTGACCGAAGGAGCCGAACCCTGGGGCGGTTGACCACCCAACGGCTCGGTTGCCGCCTGGGCACTGGCCATGACACAAGTGGCAATCGCCGTCGCCAGCAGGCACGGCAGCAGGCGAGTGGTCATTCGAGTCATCAATAAATTCACTCCTTTCATTGGAAACTCCTGAAGGGCAAACAAGACATCCCGTAAACCTCAAAGGTTGCGAACTCGAAGGGTTGGCACAAGCCGCGATACTGTCGGGTGGTAGACGTACCGCAAAGCTCTGGAATGAGCTTGAAGCAGTGTAGTAAAGGATTTCAGGAGTGGTGAGGAACGTTCTCTTTTTGGCTGTGGATTCAACCCGAACATGACCTGTCGAGGGTCACGCGTCTCAGGGAACTAGCGATGATTACGATACCGCTCGGTCAACGACTGTACCCGGGTGACGTAGGATCTCGTCTCGGCATAGGGCGGCACACCGTTGTACTCGTCCACCGACGCTTCGCCGGCGTTGTAACCGGCCAACGCCAGCATCTGGTTGCCGTTGAAGCGCTTGAGCAGCCAGGCCAGGTAGCGCACGCCACCGCGAATGTTCTGTTGGGCGTTGAACGGGTCGCTCACGGCGAAACGCTCGGCAGTGGCCGGCATCAACTGCATCAGGCCCTGGGCGCCGGCTTCGGAAATGGCGTTGGGGCGAAACGCCGATTCGGCATGCATCACCGCGCGCACCAGCGCCCTGTCGACGCCATAATGATCGGCGGCGGATTCGATCTCGCGTCGATAGGACTGGGTGTCCAGGCGCAATGAGGCGACTTTGAAATCCTTCGGCATCATGCACAGGTAGCAATCCTTGATGTAGTACACCTCAAGAACATCGACCCGCGTGTTGATCCCGACGGGGCGCCGGCTCACATACTGACGCACGCCCTTGTACATGAAGGTCCAGACCCGAATCCGCATCGCGCCGGCATCGTCGTTGCCTACCACCCGAGGCTGGTTCGTGGCCTTGGCGCCGACCTTGCTGCCCTCGGTGCCATTGACGCGAGTGCAATGGGCCTTGGCAATGGCCTGACTGCTGTAGCTGACGACTCCGTTCACGGTTTGGCACTTGAACATGGCGCTGGCGCACAGTGGCGTGACCAGCAAGGCCAGCTTGATGCCACCAAGCAGTCCCTTGCGAGCCCATCGCCATGCGCTGCCATTCATCCCATCGCTCCGCGCTGCTGGCGCCGATCAGGTCTGGCGCGCCTTTGCTCTGATAGTTATACCCCTACTGATTGGCCTTGGAATTTGTGTTGACGTACGGCCCCAGGCAAGCCACAGGGCCGTCGGCCTGTGCGTTTTACAGGGCCATCTCACGGGAAGCTTGTTCGAACCGTTCGCCGAGGAAATCCAGCAATGCCCGCACCCGTGGCGCCAGATAGCGACTGCCGGGGTAAAGCGCGTGCACCGGCGCTTCGACCGAATGCCATTGCGGCAGCACCAGGCTCAAGTGCCCCGCCGCCAGGTCCGCACTCACATCCCAGATCGACTTGAGCACGATGCCGTGACCGTCAATCGCCCATTGCCGGGCCAGCGCGCCGTCGTTGGTCTCACGGGCAGCCTCCAGGGGCACCTTGAACAGCAGCGTTTCGTCGCCACGGTGCAAGCGCCACTCACTGGACCATCCCGACTGACCGGCGACGATGTGATCGAAGTCGGTCAGCTGCTGCGGGTGTTGCGGCGCGCCCTTGCGTTGCAGATAGCCTGGCGCGGCGCACAGCACCCGGCGATTGGCTGCCAGCGGCCTTGCGATCAGCGAACTGTCGGGCGGCACACCGAAGCGAATCACCAGGTCAACATCATCGGCGATCAAGTGCGACAGCGAGTCGGACAGTTGCAGAGCGAGCACCACCTGCGGATAGCGCGCAGTGAACTCATCGAGCCAGCCATTCAACACATGGCGGCCGAAATCCGAAGTGGCGGACACGCGGATCTTGCCGCGAATTTCGCTTTTTTCTGCCGACAATGCTGCTCGTGCATCATCCAGTGCCTGCAAGGCCAGTCGGCAATGCTCCAGGTAAATCCGCCCCTCGTCAGTCAACCTCAACTGGCGCGTGGTGCGTTCGAACAGCCGCGTGGCAAGCGACGTCTCAAGCTTGAGCAAACGGGCGCTGGCAGCCGCAGGCGACAGTCCCAACTTGCGCCCTGCCGCTGACAGCCCGCCCAGTTGGGCCGCTTCGACAAACAGGCGGATGGCTTCAAGGTTGTCCATCATTCTTCCATTTTTTTTGAAAATCCATCAAAGACTAGCCCAATTATCAAATCAGAAGCGCGGTCGCAGACTGAGCCCATCTACTCTCATCCGCTCAGGAACCGACACCATGACCAGCTTGTTTACCCCGATAACCTTTGCAGGCCTGAACGCCCCCCACCGGGTCGTGATGGCGCCCATGACTCGCGCACGCAGCAGCCAGCCTGGCGACATTCCCAACAGCCTCAATGCGCAGTACTACGCCCAACGTGCCTCGGCGGCATTGATCGTCACCGAAGCCGCGCAGATTTCCCCGCAAGGCAAGGGTTACTCCTTTACCCCCGGCATCCACACCGAAGCGCAGGTGCAAGGCTGGCAGGGTGTGACCGAGGCGGTGCATGCCGAAGGCGGGCGAATTTTCCTGCAGCTTTGGCATGTCGGGCGCCTGTCGCACCCGGACTTTCATCAAGGTCAATTGCCGGTAGCGCCGTCGGCAGAACCTTTCGTTGGGCAGATCTGGAAAGTCGACCCCGCCACCGGTCAGGGCGCGATGTTCGATTGTCCGACACCGCGGGCACTGACCCGGGCCGAGATCGCGCAGATCGTCGACGACTTTCGGCAGGCTGCTCGCCGGGCGATACGTGCCGGTTTCGATGGCGTGGAGATCCATGGCGCCAACGGTTATCTGCTGGACCAGTTCTTGCGCACCACGTCGAACAAGCGCACCGATGAATACGGTGGCTCACGCGGCAACCGCCTGCGTTTTCTCAAGGAAGTGGTCGACGCGGTCAGCGATGAAGTCGGCGTCGAACGCACTGCCATCCGCCTGGCACCGTTTCTGACCGCCCGTGGCATGGATTGCCCGGACATCCTGCCGACCATTCTCGAAGCGACCGAGTACCTGCAGGCCAAGGGGATCGGCTATCTGCATCTGGTCGAAGCGGACTGGGACGATGCGCCGGTGTTCACCGAGTCATTCCGCCAGGCGATTCGCCAGCGCTTCACCCGCCCGATCATCGTCGCCGGCAACTACGATCGCGAGCGTGCTGAATGGGTCATCGGCAAGGGCTATGCAGACCTCGTGGCCTTCGGCAGGCCCTTCGTGGGCAACCCCGATTTGCCCCTGCGCCTGGCGCAAGACTTGCCATTGACCGCACTGGATCCCGCCACGCTGTTTGGCGGCTCGGCACAGGGTTACAGCGACTATCCGCACACTACCCGCGGAGAAACCGAATGCGCCGTTTGATCTCCGGCCTGGTGGCCGCAGTCGCCACCGCCACCGTGCTAGTCCAGCCAGCGTTCGCCGCGTCCACGCTGATCAGCCCGAAAGTGCTGATCAGCGATCCGGCCGGCAAACCTGAACAGGTCCAGGCGCAGACCCTCGCGGCGCGGCGTTACGCAACCTTCTGGTCGTCCGGCGATCCAGCCCTGGCCCGCGAGGCACTGGCGACGGATTTCACCGACCGCACCCTGCCCCCAGGCCGGGCCCAGGGCATAGCCGGACCGCTGGCGGCGTCCACGGCGTTCCATGCGGCCGTGCCCGACCTGAAGTGCGACGTCGAGCAGATGATCGTCAGCGCTGACCGGGTGATCTCACACCTGCACTTCACAGGACACTTCACCGGCACGTTCAATGGTGTGAAAGGACAAGGCCAGGCAGTGAACTTCATCGCCACTGACATCTACCGTATTGCCGATGGCAGGATTGCCGAAAACTGGCACCTGGAAGACAACCTGACGTTCCTGCAGCAAATCGGCGTTGTGGCTCACTGAACCAGACGGTCCGGTTCCGCCACGCTGAACACGGGGGGTGCATGACAGCGTTGACACTCACGCACAGGTCCGGCCGGGTGAAACGCCCTGACCTGTTGCAAGTGGCAATCGCGGCACAGGGCATGGAAGTCTTGCTCGATGCGCAGTGCCAGCGCCGGCGACTTTTTGTGGCACAGCAGGCAGGTACGCTCACCCGAAGGGGGTGACGGCGAGTGATCGGCGTAGTCATGGTGGCAGGTCAGGCAGCTGACCTTGCCATGTACCTGATGGTTGAAATCGAGCGGCAGCAATGGGCGCTCTCGCACCAGCGCGGCATGGCCGGTAACGACCGCATATCCAAGCGCAGCTGTCAGGATCAGCCACCCTGGCCAGCGTGTGCACTTCATAACGGCAAGTCGCTGTTGGCCAGTAGCGAGTAGCCGACCGCCAGGGCCAGCGCGAAGAGCGCCATACCCATACTCAGGCGACTGGCAAGAATGGCCGTGTTTCGCCGTCTTGGTCCGTTTTCACGGGGTGGTGATGGGCGCGCAAGCAGTGGTTTGATGATCGCGGCGGCCATCAGCACCGCCCAAAACAGCGCTTTCCAAAGCCCTGCAGTGTAGAAGCCGACGCCGATGATGTGCACCGCCATCAACAACAGCATCAGCACGCACAACCGGTAATGCCAGGTTTTGAATCGCCGGTGATTACGCCATATTTTCTTGCGCACACCCGCCAGACTGGTGGGCACCAGAACGATCAGCAGCAGCGTTGCCAGGGTGCCACTGAGCATGGGCCATGTGGCTGAAGGCTTGAGGTAGTCGATGACCAGGGGTTCGCTCACCAGCAGAACGCCGATGTGCAGGGCCAAAAGCAGCGCGGCTGCGTAGCTCAAGTCCCGGTGCAGGTTCATGAAGAACTTGCCGTCGTAAAAAGGCTGGGAAAGCGGTCGGCCACTGTAGAAAAACAGTGCCGCCAGGAGCAGACCGGAAAAAAAACCGGCCGCATTGGCGAAATCCCAAACCGGGTTGATACCGGGCATCGCCTGGGTCAGGAATAACAGCACAAATGGCAGGGTGTACAGGACAGCCAGGCGAAAAATGAGCTGAACCATGCCCGGCCTCCTCCTTGAAAAACACCCTCGACAATGGGCTTTTTCGCTGGATTATCGCCGGGCACGCTGACAGGCTTTGGTGTATGGGTGCCAAACGTGTTGTTGTCCGTGACAGGTTACCGAGGTACCGGGCTGATGACCGGTCCAGCCACAATCCGCACAGTGATATCGCAACGCTTCAGCCCCCCGAGTCACGGAACCTGAACAACGGCAGCAGGTACGCGTTTGCTGTCACTGACCAGGCAAACCACCAGCGCCGCGACGCCTATGCCGAACAGGTACAGCGCCTGCCGTCCCCAGTGCTCCATCAAGGCACCGGCCAGCAACGGGCCGATGGTTGCGCCGATACCGAAGGTCACCAACAGCACCCCGGCTACGGACACACGCAACTCTGGCTCGAGATTGTCATTGGCGTGCACAACGCCCAGCGGGTACAGGCAGAACTGCAGGAAGCCGATGACGGCGCCCGTCAGCATCACCCAGCCCGGTGCCGGGGCCTGCAGGAAGGCCAGCGGCAGGTAGGCGACGCAGAGCGCAATGGCCGTCAGGCGAATCAGGCTGACGCGGGAAAAGCGGTCCGACAGCCTGCCCAGAGGTAATTGCGCCAGGAGCCCGGCGGCGATGGTCAGTGCCATGAACTGGCCAACTTGTGCAGGGTTGAAGCCCGATTGCGCAGCGAAAATCGGGGTCAGGCCATAGAAACAACCGTTAAGTACCCCCGAGGCGAGAATGGTGCCCAACGATTGCGGCAATCGCCGAACATATTGCATGAAGCTGACGCGAACCTGGCTGACGGGACTGGGTTGCACGCCTCGGTGCAAGGCCATCGGCATCAAGCCGATGGCAAAAGCGATGGCCACCCCGGACAACACCAGCGCATCGAGGCCGTTGCCAAAACCCAGCAGCAGTTGCCCCAGCATCATGCCGACGTAGCTGGCGACCATGTACAGCGACATGGCACCACCACGCCGCTCCCCCGGCGCACAATCGTTGAGCCAGCTTTCGATGACCATCAGTTGGCACATCATCGCCACTCCGACGACGAACCTCAGCACCAGCCACAGCGTCAGCCACTCACTCAACTGGTGGCTGAGCACCGCGGTGACGATCACCCCCGCACTGACCACGAATGCCCGTACGTGCGAGACCCGGCCGATCAGCCAGTAACCGACGCGTCCCCCCAGCACCATCCCCAACGCATTGGCGGCCATCAGCGCACCGCCCCAGAACTCGGCGATCCCGGCGGCGTCCAGGCGCAAGGCCAGATAGGTCATCAGCAGGCTGGACCCCAGCTGCATCAACAGCGCCGCCGCATAAATCGTTGCAAACACCTTGGTGAGCGCAAACATGTTGAGTTTCCCGGATCAGATGAGGCCGTGACGCTGCTTCCAGTCACCGGGATGCACGACATAGCCGAACAGTGCGTGTCCGCCGTAGACGAGCTCCGTGCCTTCGGGAATCCAGAGCAAATGCCCCGGGGTCACCTGATAAAGCTCGCCGTTGGCTCGCAGCTCGAAACAGCCCTCAATGACAAAAATGACTTCGTCGTACAGCAGGGTCCAGGCGACCTCGGCGCCCGCCCAGCGCGCAAAGCCGATGCCCAGATGCGGCGACACCTCATTGCTCAAGGCGCGGGCCACGCTGGCGCCCCCGGGAGGGCCGCCGCGATGCACGAAGTCGAGGTGCCGGTGATCGACCAGCAGCACCGGTTTGCGCTCGGCAGACGCAGCGTTCATAGCTCGCTCCTGCTGTTCCAGGCCGCCCAGCGGATACGGGAACGCACGCCAAGACCAAGGAACGGCTCCGGCGGATTGCGCGAAGGCATGCCCGTCACCGCCTGAATATCCTGCAGACGTTGAGAGTCAGCCCCCAGCGCTTTGTCCGCCAGCAGGGTCCCGGAGATGGTGCCCCATGCGGCCCCTACCCCATTGTCACAAGCAGTGGCGAAAACACCGTCGTCGAGCTTGCCGAAGAAGTTGGTGAAGTTGCGCGAGATTGCATAAACACCGCCCCAGGTGTGCGTGAACGGCACATGGGCGAGCTGCGGGTAACGGGCGAGAAACGCCGCGTTATGATCCTCGCGGATTTTCAGGCGCGTCGAGTCATTGATGCTGCGCCCGTAGCGCGGCACATGCTTGTAGGTATTGCGGATGATCAATCGGCGATCCTGGGTCATGCGCACCGTCGTACCGGCATGATCGGCCGGGGTCAGCCCCCAGTCGGCCTGGGCGCCAACGCTGGCCATCTCGGCGTCGGTGAGCGGTCGCGTCCAACTGGCAAAGGTCATCACCGGCAGCAGTCGATTGCGCAAGTAGCCAAACTCCTGGGTAAAGATACTGGTCCCCAGCAGCACCGTCGGCGTGCGGATCAAACCCTCTTTGCCGTCGAGGATCCAGTTCCCCGCGGCATCTTTTTCCAGGCGCTGGATCGGCGACTCTTCGAGCACTTCAACGTTCTCTGGAAGTGATGCGCCCAGGCCGCGCACCAGTGCCGCCGGCTGCATGAGGTAGCAACCCGGGGTAAAGATGGCGCGGCTGTAATAGTTGCTCCCGAGCACGCCAGCCAGTTCCTGGCGCTCGACCACCCGATAGGGCTCACCGAGATCGCTCATCAGCTTCTCGAAATGCCGCAGGTAAGCCAGCCCGCGCTCGCCCACCGCACCTTGGTATTTGCCGGCATGGGACCACTGACATTCAATGCCGTGGCGACCGATCAGGGTTTGCAGCTGGTCGATGGCCGCGCGGTTCAGCCCGAGCAGGCGTTGCTTGTGCTGAGGATCGGGATGTTCCAGGGCGAACTTGTGCGGCAAGTCGATGACAAAACCCGAGTTCCGGCCTGAAGCGCCATAGCCGACACGCTGGGCATCGACCAACAGAATGCGCGACTCGGGCTTGTGCTCGGCCAGGCGACGCGCAGCGGCGAGACCGGCAAAGCCGGCGCCGATCACCACATAGTCAGCCTTTTGCTCACCGACCAGGCGCTTGGCCGGACGCGGTTCCGGCAAGGCGGCATACCAGCCACAACTGCGGTCATCGTGAGGCAGGTTAACGATACTGTTCATGGGTCAATTCTCAAGCCACAGGCTGTGGGGTGTCCTGGCAGTTCTGCAGCCAGGCATTACGTTGTAGTTGGGCTTGCCGTCCGAGCAGGACGAAGCCGCGCAAGACGTCATCGTGGTCGCGGAAGGCGGCGCTCAGGCCGTCGGCGGTCGCGTCGCAGTGCCATTGCCCCGCGCAACCAGCAGGCGGTGCGAGCAGGCACAAGGGTGCAACCGGCGTCTTTACCGTCACGGGTGCCAAGGGGTACGCCACCAGCGTCGGTTGCCCGTTCAAGGTTTTCGCCAACGCGCGAATGCCCTCGTTGATCGGCGCCAGGTACGGCAGCAATTGCCCTTCGACCTCGATGCAATCACCCAGGGCATAAATGCCTGGCTGCGACGTCTGCAGATGCCCGTCGACCTGGATGCCGCGTCCACAGGCCAGGCCGGCTGCCTGGGCCAATTCCAGGTTGGGTCGCAGGCCGACTGCCGACACCACCAGGTCCGCGTCGAAGCACTGACCATCGGCCAGTTGCAGTCGATAACCGTGGCTGCCCTGTTCGATGCGCTGCAAGGTCGTGCGCAAATGCCATTGCACGCCAAGCGTGGATAACGCTTGCTGCAGGTGCACACCCGCGGGTTCCGGCAACAGGCGCTCCATCGGCCATTTGCCCAGGCCGATGACCCGTACCTGATAGCCGCTGCCGGCCAGGTCGTTGGCAAACTCACAACCGATCAAGCCGTCGCCCAACACCGCGACACTGCGCACACCGTCGAGGCGCTCTCGGAACGTGCGGTAATCCTGCAGGTTGTTGACGCTGAGCAATGCGTCGGCACATCCGTCGATGGGCAGGCGCAGCGGTGAAGCGCCACTGGCCAATACCAGTTGTCCATAAGGCATCTCGCCCAGGCTGGTGTGCAGGCGCCGCGCCGCTGTATCGATGCGCTCGACCCGGCAGTGGCTGTAAATGCGGATGCCCAGTCGTTGCTCCAGCGCCATCGGGCTTTCCGATGCCAGGGCTGCGGCACTGCGACCCTGGCCCAGTGCGATGGACAACGCTGGCTTGGAATAGAGGTGACCACAGTCCTGGGTCAGCACCCGCACATCGAGTTGCGGATTGGCTTTGCGCAGCGCTTGAGCCAGGCCGTAACCGGCGTGGCCGCTGCCGATGATGACCACCGGTTGCGCCGCTGCAACCTTCACTGGCGCCGCTTTCATCGCAACCGGCGCCACGGCTGCAACCTTGACCGGCTCACTGATTTCGATCATCTCGAAATCCGCCTTGCCGACCTTGCACTCAGGGCACAACCAGTCTGCCGGCACGTCTTCCCAGCGGGTCCCGGCGGCGATGCCGTCGTCGGGCCAGCCGAGGGCTTCGTCATAAATCAGGCCACAGATGATGCAGAGCCACTTTTTCATGCTGAAGCCCTCACTCGCCGGAAATACGCAGGGCCAGGTTCTTGGTCCGCACATAGCTGTACAGCGCTTCCTGGCCTTTCTCGCGCCCGAAGCCGGACAGACCCACGCCGCCAAAAGGCGTTTCGATGCCGCCGGCGTACCATTCGTTGATGAACACCTGGCCCGCACACAGGCGCCGCGCACAGCGCAGGGCGCGATTGAGGTCCTGGGTGAACACACCGGCGACCAGGCCGAATTCGGTGCCATTGGCGATGCGAATGGCCTCCTCCTCGGTGTCGAAGGGGATCACTGCCAGCACCGGACCGAAGACTTCGGTCTGGGCTATGTCCATGTGCGCAGTGACGTCGCGGAACACAGTCGGCGCCATGAAATGCCCGCGCAAACCGCTGATCGCTTCGCCGCCCGTGGCGAGCACGGCGCCCTCCTCTTCGGCACGCCGGCAAATCGCCTGGATGCCCTGCAACTGACTGGCGGAAATCACCGGGGTCAGGTCCGGGTTGTCCTGCCCAAGGCCGATGCTCAGGCTCTCGGCCATCGCCACCACGTCAGCCACCACCTCGTCGTACAGCGAACGGTGCACCAGCAGCCGGGACATGGCCGAACAGACCTGTCCGGCATTGAAGAAAATGCCGTTGCGGACACTGGCCAGCAGTTGTTCGCGATCGGCATCCGGGAACACCAGCGCGGCCGACTTGCCGCCCAGTTCCATGACGCTGGGAATCGCATGCTCGGCGGCAGCGCGCAGGATGCTCTGGCCGGTTGCGACGGAACCGGTGAAGACAATCTGATCGACGTCGCGATGCCCGGCCATGTAGGCCCCGACTTCGCGGCCGCGACCACACAGCAGGTTGACCGCACCACGGGGCAAACCCGCGCGCTCGATGGCCTGCAACAGTACGCACAGGCCCAGCGGCGAAATCTCCGGCGACTTGATCACCGCTGCGTTACCGGCCGCCAGTGCCGGCGCCAGCGAGCGCGCGCAGATCGACACCGGAAAATTCCACGGCACGATTTGCAGCGACACGCCCATGGGGTCGTAGACGGTGAAGTCCATGTAGCCGTTGCCCAACGGAATCGAGGTGCCTTCGATCTTGTCGGCCATGCCGGCGTAGTACTCGAAGTAACGCGCCGCCTCGACGAATTCGTCGCGAGCGTCACGCAGGCTCTTGCCGTTTTCCTGGCACAACACCCACGCGCCTTGTTCGGTGACTGCGCGGATCTGCGCGGCAATCTCCAACAGCCAGGTCACCCGTTGCGCTGGACGGGCGCGGGTCAGCTCGCCGCGGTCGGCACAGCGCCGCGCCGCTGTTAATGCGCGTTCGGCGTCGGCCACGCCCGCTTGGGCGATGGTCGCGACCGGTTCAGCGGTGCCGGGGTTGTTGACGGTGATGTGCTGTTCACTGTCGGTCCAGGTGCCGTCAATGAAGTTCAGCCAGTGCGACTGGATCGAATGCATGCTCATCTCCTCACACGCCCTGGGCGCTGTCGAGCAGCTGACGCGCCGCCCACTGGTGGAAGAAATGCGTCGGCAGATCCATTTCCGGCGAGAACGCACCGCCGCCGTAGCCAGGCGAATGGCGGCCCTTCTGCATGCCTTCGACGGAAGCGATGTCTTCGGCAAACACCACGCGCCACGATTGCAGGACGGCATCGCGTGCCGCTTCGAAACGCTCATCGAGGGCCGAGTCGCCGACGTAGAACAGACGCAGGTGTTCGACGGTTTTTCCGGGGGCAATCGGCTCCAGCATCATGGCGAACGCATGGTCGGCCTGGATGCCCAGCAGGACGTTGGGGAAGAACGCCACGTATTCGGCGGTGCGCAGACGATCCTGCGGCCAGGACGGGAAAATCGGCAGGTGTGTACCGGCGACGTCGGACAGGTTATAGGCATGGCTGCCCTGGCCGGCGAACTGATCGAAGATGATGTTGTAGTGGTCTTCCAGGCGCGAGTAGCTGTTCAGACTCGGGTGCACCCACGGCAGGTGGTAAGCCTCGCAGTAGTTTTCCACGGCCAGTTTCCAGTTGCAGTTGACCTCGATGCTGACCGCGCCACTGTTGGGCTCGCGGCGCATCAAGTCCATGCCGTCGGTGCCGAGGAATTGGCTCCAGCGCTCGGTGAGCGGCGCGAGTTGTTCATGCAGGTCCGGCGCGTCGGCAGACAGATTGATGAACACCATGTCCATCCAGATGGCGCTGCGCAAAGCCTTCAGGCCGTGTTTCTCGCAGGCGAAACGCTCGTCCTTGTGCTGGTTGATGCCGCCCACGTGCGGCGTGCCTTTGAGGCCGCCGTTGAGGTCGTAGGTCCAGGAGTGGTAGGGGCAACGGATCACGCCCTGCACTTCACCCGCCTGCTGCACCAGCTTTACTCCGCGATGGCTGCAAACGTTGTGGAAGACCTGGACCAGGCCCTCGCGGTTACGCATCAACAGCAGTGGCAGGCCCATGAAGTCCACTGGCTTGACGTAGCTGTTGCTCGGCAGGTCGCTGGCAAAACCGACGCACGCCCAGTTACGACCGAGCACGTGATCGCGCTCCAGGTCGAAATAACGCTGCTCGGTATAAAATTCGTTGGTCAGGCCATGGGCCTCATGAATCGGCGCCAGGACAGTCTCAAGGGATTGCGTGGGGATGAGGCGGGTCGCGGTCGTGGAAGTCATTATTGTTTTCTCTTGCTGGCACGAAAGGAAATGCACCGCAGGTCTGGCCTGCTGCATGGCGGCGAGTTTCGGCAACAAGAGCAAGCCTCGACAAACGATTTTTCCTGCAGTCATTAATGACTATTAATCATCAATATCGAAGGCATAGAGTGCTGATACGGTTCAGTGATCAGTGGGGATGGTCCGGCTTTGGCAAGTCGGAACATTAATGAGCAAAAGTCATATCTTGATGAGGATAAATGAGTTGTCGGCGGTCCGTGTCTCCACCATTTTGTTGCCACATCCCGAGCCTGCCTCGAGATCACCCTGAGGCGTCAGAGACCGGCCCTTGGCATTTGCCAACGACCGCCCTTTCCCTCACCCGGCAAAACCCACAACCCTTGAACAATAATAAAAGGGGAAAAAAATGCGTGCAGAATCGGGCCTTCTCAAAGGTCTCAACCCCACTGTAACCGTGGCTTCGATCACTACCGTGGTCCTGTTTGTGCTGTTTTGCGCGTTCCAGAACGAGCAGGCGGCCAAAGCGTTTGAAGCAGCGTCGACCTTCATCCTGACCAACTTCAAGTGGTACTACCTGGCCCTGCTGAGCGCCGTGCTGTGCCTGTTGCTGTACATCTGCGTCAGCCGCTTCGGCACCCTGAAACTGGGGGCTCACGACGACCAGCCGGAGTTCAGCTTTGGCTCCTGGATTGCCATGCTGTTCAGCGCAGGCATGGGCATCGGCCTGATTTTCTGGTCCGTCGCCGAACCCATGTTGCACTACGCCGACAACCCGTTTGCCAAAGGCCTGACGGATGAAGCCGCGAGCATGGCCATGCGCATCACGCTGTTCCATTGGGGTCTGCACCCCTGGGCAATCTTCACCCTGATCGGCCTGAGCCTGGCCTACTTTTCCTACCGCAAAGGCCTGCCGCTGGCGCTTCGCTCCCTGCTCTACCCGCTGATTGGCGATCGGATCTACGGCTGGATCGGCCATGTCGTCGACATCATGGGCGTGGCCATCACCGCATTCGGTGTGTCCCAGTCCCTTGGCCTTGGGGTCGCGCAGATCAACACCGGCCTGCACCAGGTGTTCGGCGTGCCGGTCAGCATCAGCCTGCAACTGGCGATCATCCTCGGGGTGACCATCATCGCTTCGATCTCACTGCTGGCCGGCCTGTCCAAGGGCATGAAACGGATCTCGACACTGAACATGTACATGTCGATCCTGTTGATGCTGATTGTGCTGGTGGTCGGCCCCACCCGTTACATCCTCAACCTCATGTTCGAATCCACCGGCGACTATGTGCAGAACCTGGTCGGCTTGAGCCTGTGGATGGACACGCAGAAAGACACGCAATGGCAAAACTGGTGGACGGCCTTCTATTGGCCCTGGTGGATGACCTGGGGGCCGTTCGTGGGTCTGTTCATCGCACGGATTTCCAAAGGCCGGACCATTCGCGAGCTGATTGTCGGTGCCCTGGTGGTCCCGACCCTGGTGACCATTCTGTGGATGTCGGTGTTCGGTGGTGCTGCGCTAAAGAGTGAGCAAACCGAACGCCAGCAATTCCAGAAAACCGTCGCCGGCACCGAGCAGGTGCAGCAACAGGTGCCCTTCGAAGGCGGCACCATTCTTCTGGCGACCAAGAAGGAAGCCACGGCGGCGATGTTCACCCTGCTTGGCAAACTCGACGGCCCGGTGATCGGTGGCGCACTGTCGATCTTCGTCTGCCTGCTGCTCGCCGTGCACTTCGTGACCACCGCCGACGCCGGCACCCAGGTGCTGTGTACATTGAATGCGATGGGCAGCACCAACCCGCCCAACTGGATCAGGTTGCTCTGGTGTGTACTGGAAGGCGGCGTCGCCGCGGGACTGCTGCTGGCGGGCGGGCTCAAGGCCATCCAGATGGCAAGTATCGCCGCAGGCCTGCCCATTGCCGTGTTGATGATGGTCATGAGCTACACGCTGATTCGCAGCCTGCGGGACGAAACCTTCAGCGACCTGCCGCACTGGCCACCCGCTCGCCTGCCGGTTCAGGACAGCGTCCGCGAAACCTTTTCAGCACAGGGCGGTAGCGTGTTGGGAGGTGCCGAAGGATCCTTGCTGACGGCGAGAAAGGCCAGTTGAAACCGGCCATTCGCTACCGATGAAAAAACGCCGTCAGCCAAGCACTGACGGCGTTTTTCATTACGGATCGGGCGCTTAACCCTGGACGGAAGGCAGGCCCATCAACCAGTCGCGAAACAGCTTCACACTGTGTCGCGGCCCTCGGCTACTCAGCGGTTCGAGCAGACAGAACTTCGCGTCTGTCTGCAGCACCCGATCGTTGGGGCGAACCAGCGCACCGGTACTCAAGGGCTCGTCGACCAGATTGTTCCAGGCCAGGGCCACGCCCTGCCCGCTGATGGCCGACTGGATCAGCATGCTGTAGCTGTTGATGTTGAGCCGGTGTTTCGGCGCAACCGGGGCAAGTTGCAGGCGCTTGAACCAGTCCGGCCAGCCGATCCAGTCGCGTTGGGAGTCTTCAAGCCACAACCAGGTGCAGGACGACAGCCCTTCGATCGAGGCCAACTGCGGATGCTTTTCCAGGTAGGACGGACTGCACACCATGAAGATCTCCTCGGAGAACAGCGGTGTCACCTCCAGGCCTTTCGGTGCGGCACTGCAGTAATACATCGCCAGGTCGCAATCGAGCTTGGCGTAGTCCTTCACGTGATCGATGGCAATGATCCGCAGATCGATCTCTTCATGCTGGCGCTGAAACTCCGCCACCTTGGGCAAGAGCCACAACGACGCCATGGCCGTACTCGTGGCCACGGTCACCTGCTGATCGCCCCGCCACTGGCGAATCTCCCCCGTAGTCCGCGCCAGGCTCTGCAGGCAGTCACGGACCGTCTCGTGATAATGGGCACCGGTCGGCGTGAGGTTGATGGTCCGCGTGGTCCTTTCGAACAGGGTCTTGCCGAGATAATCCTCCAGCAATCGAACCTGGCGACTGATCGCCCCCTGCGTGACATTCAGCTCTTTGGCAGCAAAGGTAAAACTCAAATGACGGGCTGCCGCCTCAAAGGCAATCAAACTGTTGAGCGGCGGAAGAGGCTGAATTTTCAAGGCGGGTTGCATCCACTGAATCTTGTTTTTCGAGTCTCGCCATTCTAGTGATTCGCAAAGGATCAGGCGCAGGTTTTATGCATGGAACGCGATGATTGTCGGCAACAGGCAGGGGCCTGTCGCGATGGGTTGCCTGGGTTGTCGTGCGCAGCGACTTGCCTGCTCGCATTCGCAGGCAGCTACGTCGCCGCAGGGCAACACTTGCGGGCAAGTAGCGAGTGATTTCTTGTGCTAAACCTCTATGACCCGATTCCAGCCCGAGACCGTGGGAGCCAGCCAAATGTTGAACATCAAGACACTGAAAGCCGTCACATGTTCGTCTGCATTAGTCGCGCTACTCCCAATGTCGGGGGTAGCTGCCGAGGCGTCGATCAGCCCTGCCCAGGCGCACGCCATCGGCATCGACGCCTACACCTATTTCTACCCACTGTTGACGATGGACCTCACCCGCAAGCAGTTCACCAACATCGAGCCGGGCAAGGAGATCGGCAAGGGCCCGATGAACCTGTTCGTGAACCTGCCCAAGTATCCACCCGCCGACTTCAAGGGCGTGGTGCGTCCCAACTTTGACACGCTCTACTCCACCGCGTGGCTGGACCTTACCCGGGAACCCCTGGTGATCTCCGCACCGGACACCGATGGACGCTTTTACCTGTTGCCGATGCTCGACATGTGGTCGGATGTCTTTGCCTCCCCCGGCTGGCGGACCACCGGCACCCAGGCGGGCAACTTCCTGCTGACGCCACCGGGCTGGAGCGGCAATGTTCCAGAGGGGTTCACCCACCTGCCCGCACCGACGCCTTACGTCTGGATCATCGGCCGCACCAAGACCGACGGCGAGGCCGATTACCCGGCGGTACAAAAGATCCAGGCCGGCTATAAAGTGACCCCACTGTCGCACTGGGGCAAGGCCGCAGAGCCGGTGACGGCGCAGATCGACCCGAACGTGGACATGAAAACCCCGCCCAAGGAGCAGGTCGATACCATGTCTGCCAGCCAGTACTTCGCCTATGCCGCCGAGCTGCTCAAGGTCAATCCCCCGCACAGTACTGACCAGCCGATCATCGCGCAGATGAAAAAAATCGGCCTGGAACCCGGCAAGAGTTTTGACCTCGATAATCTCGACCCCGCGCTCAAGCAAGCACTCGAGACGGTGCCGGCAGAAGCGCAGGAGCTGATGAAATGGAAGGTGGCGACGCTTGCCAGAATCGCCAATGGCTGGTCGATGAACACCGATACCATGGGGGTCTACGGCAACTACTACCTCAAGCGCGCCATCATTGCGCAACAAGGCCTGGGCGCCAACCTCCCGGAGGACGCGATCTATCCATTGAACCTCGCCGACGACACGGGTAAACCGCTCAACGGTGCCAACCAGTACAAACTGCACTTCGACAAAGACGCTACCCCACCGGTCAACGCGTTCTGGTCGATCACCCTGTACGACAGCGATGGCTTTCAGGTAGGCAACGCGCTCAATCGCTTTGCCGTCAGCAGCTGGATGCCCTTCAAGAGCAACGCCGACGGGTCGCTCGACCTGTACTTCCAACACGAGAGCCCGGGCAAGGAGATGGAAGCCAATTGGCTGCCGGCGCCCGCCGGGCCGTTCAACCTGACCATGCGTCTCTATGGTCCGAAGGCCGACGCGCTGACCGGCAAATGGAACCCGCCGGTGGTTAAACGGATGTAGGTGGCAGGTCGTACGATCGAGTCAGAGGCCTTCGACCCTGCATAACCGACATTTGCCTGGGGCGAAGGATCGCACCGGACTGTGGCTTCGACCGGTCAGTCCCATGCCCTCAATTGCCCAGGTCAATATGAATGATCCGGTCGACCTCCACATGTGCCACGCCCATACCGCGCAAGATGTACTGCACCATGCTCTCCACGGCGCTCACGGGGCGGCCGCCCTCGAGAATCTTGCGCAGCAGAAACAACATCCCGCCGACGATGCAGTCAACGGTGGAGTCGACATCGACCACGTCGAACGCACCTTCGTTGTTGCCGATCTGGATGTCGCGGGCCAGGGGATTGCCCATGGTGGAGATCATGTCATTGATGCTGTACATGGAGTGCACCAGGAACCAGCCCCACACCGGATCGGTGAGTCCACGGTGGATGGTACGGCGAATATTCACCCCGACCCGCTCGGCGATGCTGGCCTCAGGGGCAGTACCGGCGTCCAGCTCCTCGATCATGGCCAGCGCGTCTTCGATAAAAACCGCACGGGCCACTTCTTCCTTGCTGGTGAAGTAGTTGTAGAAGGAGCCAAACGACAACTCGGCCTCTTCGGTGATGTCATTGATCGCGGTGGCTTCAATGCCTTTGCGGCCCATCACCGAACGGGCGGCGCGCAGCAGTTTGTTGCGCGTGCGTTGCCGGGCTTTTTCGTTGATGCGCGGTTGCCGTGGTTCGGCAGCCGGCTCGGAGGGCTCGGGCTTTTTCGCGGGAGCAGGTCTGGAAGCAGCAGGCGTCGCTGCTTTGGCGCGTTTGGGTGCAGGCTTGGCCTTGTCGTTCATCACCGATTCCGGGGCGCTGGAGCGTTTGGCGGACAAGGATACCCGACTCGCCTCAACCCGCAACAGGGCTGCGGCGTCACCCCGGTGGGGTGACGCCGCAACTGGCTTAAAACTTCATGCCAACGCCCAGCAGTACCTGCGAATAATGCGCACCGATATTACTGCCAGTGCTCGGCCCGGTACCCCGAAGGGTGTCTGGCAGGTGGTATTCGTAACCCAGGGAAACGTCCGTCTGCTCAGGCAGGTGGTAGGTGAATCCGGCGGAGACGGAATCATTGAGAATGCCCGGCGAATAGTAGTTGGCGGCGGTGTGGTCGGAGTCCACCGCCTCGCTGGCGCGTTTGAAACCGGCGCGCAAGGTGATGCTGTTGGCCGCGTCCCACGAAAAGCCCACGCGGTACACGTTCTGACTGTTCAAACCGGCGCCTTTGGGATCATTGAGAAAACCGACATCGCTCCACTCCAGACGCAGGTAATCGGCGGCCAGGGTCAGGGTTGGCGTCAGGTGCAGCGCGATACCTGCGCCGTATTGCGCCGGCAGATCCAGATGGCCGCCGGCAACCGCCAGCAGGTCGTTTTCGTAGCCGTCAGCATCGGCAAAACGCATCTTCGGTGAGTACGAAGCACCCACGCTAAGCAATGGGTTGATGGTCCACAGGGCCCCTACCCGCCAGCCATAGCCGGTCTGTGTCTGGATACCATGGGTGGGCGACAACCCCAGGCTCCCGTCCGGCTGTGGCGCTACCAGCCCACGGGCTTGCAATTGTTGAACACCGATCAGCGTCGACACACCGACGGCAAAATCCGCAGTGACCTTGTACGCCAGGGTCGGGGCAAAAATAAGGTAGGTCATCCTGGTTTTCACATCCGGAAAGCCCTGCCCCCGCACAGCCGCATGGCTGTAGTCCGAGCCGGAACCGATGGAGTACACGGACATGCCCAGCGTCGTGCGCTCATCCAGGACATGGCTGAAACCACCGCTTGGAATCGGAACCTGCACCTTGAAGTCGTCACGATTTTCTTCGTTGCCGAAGCTGGAGCGAAAGCTGCCGAAGAACATTTGCAGGCCCCCGTCCAGGCGGTTGCCCAGGTTGGCCATGCCGGCCGGATTGTCGCTGGCGATCATGCTCGATTGGGCAAACGCCATGGAGGCGCCGCCCATTTGCGCTGACTCGATACTGGCCGAGGTGGGAATATTGAAGTTCATCGCCTGGCAGTGTTGGCTACCGCATAGCATCAGGCCCAGGCCTGCCAGTGAATAGCGCATCGCAAGATTGGTGTTCATTGAAACTCCCGTATGACTGTTATTTTTATTGGCATCGATGAGTAACAGCAGGGGTACGCGCCAAACGCGGCGCGCACGAACTCTCTGCCGCTGATTGCGGCAGCTGTTGACGGCTTCCTTTAAAGGGTTTGTGGTGAGGTGACGCGGCGCTTAGAAGGCGACGTTGTCGCGCCCTTTGAGCTGCATGATGTGCCGGGCTTCATCAGCGGTCGCGACCTCGAAACCCAAGGACTCGATCACGCCTTTGATAGCGCGCACCTGCTCGGCATTGCTCTGCGCCAGACGGCCCTTGCCCAGCCAGAGGTTGTCTTCCAGACCTACGCGTACATGGCCGCCCAACAACAGCGACTGCGTGGCAATTCGCGGCTGTTGCGCCCCCACACCGAGCACCGACCAGTTGTAGGTTTCACCAAACAGACGGTCAGCGGTGCGCTTCATGTGGGCTATGTCTTCCGGGTGCGTACCGATGCCCCCGCGAATGCCGAACACCGACTGGATGAACAGCGGATCTTTGAGCAGCAGGCGCTCACGAAAATGCGCAGCGGTGTAGAGGTGGCCGATGTCGTAGCATTCGATCTCAAAACGCGTGCCCTGCTCGCTGCAAGCGCCCAGGATGTGGGCAATATCCTTGAAGGTATTGCGGAAGATGCGCTCGTCGCTGCTGGCCAGGTAGGACTGTTCCCAGTCGTGCTCGAACTCCTTGTAGCGCTGCAACAGTTCGTACATGCCGAAGTTCATCGAGCCCATGTTCAGCGAGGCCACTTCCGGCTTGAAGCGCATGGCCGGCTCGATGCGTTCTTCCACTGTCATGGTCGGCGAGCCGCCGGTCGTGAGGTTGATGACCACATCGGATTCGCGCTTGATCGTTGGCAGAAACTGCTCGAACAAGGCCGGGTCCTGGCTGGGGAAACCCGTTTCAGGGTGTCGCGCATGCAGATGCACCACCGCCGCACCGGCCTGGGCCGCTTCGATGGCGGAACGGGCGATCTGCTCGGGGGTGATGGGCAAATGCGGCGACATTGACGGCGTGTGAATGGAGCCGGTAATCGCGCAGGTAATGATGATTTTCTTGTTCGGCGCTGCCATGGCGAATGTCCTTTTTTGTTGTTTGGCAGCCAGCCGGCGCCAGGCGCCGGCTGGCCATGGCTTAACGGGGTTCGGCGACGATGGTGTTTTCGATATGGCCAATGCCTTCGATCTCGACTCGCACGACATCACCGACTTGCAGGTAGGTCGGCGGGTCCATGGCGATGCCGACGCCGGCCGGGGTGCCGGTGATCAGAATGTCGCCTGGTTCCAGTGTCATGACTTCGCTGAGGTAGGCGATCTGCCTGGCGACGCTGTAGGTCATCAATTCTGTGGAAGAGTTCTGCCGGCGCTGGCCGTTGACACTGAGACTGATGGTCAGCTCTTGCGGATTGGCGATTTCGTCGGCGGTGACAATCCATGGGCCAATCGGGCCATGGGTGTCGAAGGATTTGCCCAGGGTCCAGGTCGGGCTTTTCGCTTGCCAGTCACGGGCGCTGACGTCGTTGGCGACGAAATAGCCGGCAATGTGGTTCAACGCGTCGGCCTCGCTGATGCGGCGCCCGCCCTTGCCGATCACCACACCCATTTCGGCCTCGTAGTCCAGGCGCTCGACCGCCTGAGGAAAATGCACATCATCGAACGGACCGTTGATGCAGGTGATCTGCTTGCTGAACCAGACTTGCGAAGTCGGAATGGCGACGCCAAGACGCCGTGCTTCTTCTTCGTGGTCTTTGTAGTTCATGCCCATGCACATGAATTTGCCGGGGCGCACGATCGGCGCCAGCAGGCGAACCTGGTCCAGGGCCACACTGTTTTGTGGCGAAGCCTGGAGTTTGGCGGCAGTCGCCAGTATCTCTGGCAGGGCCAACACGGCCGCCACATCCGCGGCGCCCTCGGGCAACAACGCGGCGAGGTCAATCAGACGGTCGCCTTCAACGCGGCCGATGGAGGTGGTGCCGTTATGGCGATATCGAGCAAGTTTCATTGCAGCAGTCCTTCTTCAGAAGTGGGTTCAGGCGAGAAATTCCGGATTCAACGGCGGCGCCCATTGGGATAGCGCGTCGGGGCTTAGCGGTTCATGGGTAACGGGCGTGGCGTCGTTCACCAGGTCGCCATCGGTCCAGTGCTCGATCTTGTTGCCATTGGGGTCGAGCCAGTAATCGAAAACCTGGCTGCCCTGCACATGTCGACCAATGCCCCAGGAGTGCCGGTGTTGCAGCTGAGCCAGGTGTTGGCTGCCAGTGGCAAGGTCGTCCCAATCCACGACTTCGAAGGCACAGTGGTCGAAGCCGGGTTCCAGTGCCCCGAGGTTGAGCAAGGCCACGGTGTGGTGGTCGGTGTAGTGCTCGCCAAGGCCGCAGTGCATGAACGCCGCTACGGTGTTTTCCGGGGACTCGGCGAAGTAGCTATCAGACACCCGCAGGCCGAGCAGGTCGTGATAGAAGGCGAACATGGCGCGGTAGTCGACGGTTTTCAGCACCACATGACCGAGACGCACAACGTGGGACGCACGCACTTGCACACGGTTGGTGGTGCCCACGCGCTGGCGCTTGTCGGCGGTGTTGAGTTGCAAGGCCGCACGTACCGGCAGCGGGCGGATGACATCACCGCCAAACAGCAGATCGACCCGGCTGCCATCGGGATCGCGCAGGGTCACTGACCAGCCGGCGCCCAGTTCTTCATTAGCCAGCACCGGCACGTCGAAGTGCGCAGCCACCCGCTGCAAATCTTCCAGGCTGGCGACACGGTAGCCAACACCCAGGGCCTTGTTCGGACCTTGTTCGGCGATGTACGCCGGGTAACCACCGGCGTAGGTGGCCATGTGCAGCGAGGTGGCCGTTTGGGCGTGGTGCAGCAGGCCGAAGTCGCTCAGGAAAGCGGCCTGGGCATTCAGATCCGGCACTTGGTAACGCACATAAGCGATGTCACGTATGGCAATCATGCTCTGCTCCTTTTGTTATTGTCAGCGGCATGGCGTTGTTGACTGGCGGGTGCAGAACACCCTTGCGGCGCCTGCCGCCCTGGATCACTGGGCGTTGTCAGTCAGCCGCGATCAAACCAGCAGTTGGCCGGATCAAGGGCGTGCAGCTGCTTGTAGGCACCGGAGAAGAACAGCAACGGGCGCCCGTCCGACTCTTCCAGGGCCTCGACATCAGCGGTGTAGATCAGATGGTCGCCGCCGATATGCACGGCGTTGGCACGCACCGCCAGTTGCACCAGTGCACCGTCCAGTACCGGCACCGTGGCAAGTTCGCTGAATGCAGGGACCTGCCCGGGGTTGGGGCGGCCACCGAAATGACTGCTGGCCTCTTCATGTTCTTCACGCAAAAAGCTGATACCGAAGGCGTCGCCGACCTTGATGCTGCTGGCGAACCGCGCCTGGGTGCGCACGGCGATCAGGACCATGGGCGGGTCGACCGACAAAGACATAAAGGCATTGGCAGTCATTCCCGCTGGTTGCCCTTCATGAACAAAGCTGAGCACAGTGACACCCGTGGCGAACTTGCCCATCACGCGGCGAAACGCCCGCGCATCTACATCACGCATTTGCATAGCCAGAGCTCCTCATCGATTCACGGTCAGCGTCGTTCAGATAAACGGCGTACCAGGCGACATGCCGCAGAGAATCCGGCCATAGGTTTCGAAGTTGGTGTTCGGCGTGACGATGCCGTGCAGTGAGGCGATGCGCGCGTCCTGCCAGATTTTGGTCATCGGGTTATGGGTCGAGGCCAGCGATCCACCCGAGGCCGAAGCGAGCATGTCAACCGCTTCCCAGATGAGTTTTTCCGCGTAGCCCACGTCGCGGCGAACCTTGGCACGCGCGTTGAAGTCCATGTACACGCCAGAGGCGGCGCTGGCGTCCATGGCATCGGCATGGTGCTCGAGAAGGGTTCGCGCGGCATCGATTTTGGCCGACGCTTCGCCGACTTGCAGATGCGTAATCGGCGCTTCGGATTGTTTGTCGTACCAGGAGTACTGAATGCTGCGACGCGGCAGGGTTTCGAGGAATGTTTCCAGCGCAGCGACGCCCAGGCCAAGGGCCGGGAACGCCAGAATAATCGAGAGCATCGGCATGCAGGCGGTTTGGAACAGTGGTTGGTCGGCCAAGTGGCTGGACGGGTAATCGCCGACGATGGCCTTGGTGACCGAGCCGATGCGTGAGTCCGGCACGAATACGTTTTTCACCGAGATGCTCGAGCTGCCGCTGCCGCTGATCCCGATCACATTCCAGTCATTGAGGATTTCGATCTGCTCGACGGGAATCAGTGCCACGCCCTGGTCCACCAGCTTGCCGTTGGCGTCTACGAGAGGGATGCCGAGCATGTCCCAAGTGGCGTGATAGATGCCTGAGTTGAACCCCCACAGACCCTCTTCAATCAGGTAGCCACCTTCGACTTTTTTCACCACAGCCTTGCGCGGCGACAGCACGCCGGTGACCCGGGCAGGCTTGCTGCCGCCAAAGACTTCCTCGGCCGCTTGCGCGCCGAAGAACGTGGCCGCGCACCAGGTGGTGACGTTGGTCAACGCCGTTACCCAGGCGACCCCGGCGTCGGCGCGGCCGAGCTCGGCCACCACATTCAGGAAGGTACGCACGGAAACCGCCGGCCCGCCGAACTGGCGTGGGGTGGTCATGCTCAGCAGGCCACCGGCTTCCAGGTCAGCGATGGTTTCTGCCGGCAGACGGCCAAGGGCAGCGGTGTCTTTGGCGCGGGCCTTGAGCGTAGGGATCAGCGAGCGGGCGTAGTCCTGCAAGGCAATGCTTTTGTCGGCGTCTGGCACGGCGTCGGCGGGGGAAATCGCGTTCATGAATTCATCCTGTTTTTGCTGTTGTTGTTGTGATGCTCATGGCTGAGATCGGCGCCTCCCCACGAGTTATTGATATATTCATCATTTTTGATGACATCATCAATAGTTTTTTTGAAGTGCGTCTTCCCTCGGTCGACGCCACGCAGTGCAGGAGGCTCTGACGCAACTGCGCCATAGCCCCTCAACGCCTTGTTGCGTCTGGCTTCAGGTATTTTTTTGAGAATTGGCCGGTGAGTGGCCAAGGCTGCCTGGCAATCCGGAACCGGGCGAGAGGCATTGATCGGGCGCGGGCTGAAGTTACGCTGGCGAACTGAGCCGGCAGCGGCAGGATCCAGCGACCGCCTGCATTGTCCAAAAGCGCGGCCAGTTGATCAAAGACCGTCTCTGGACCTAGCCATCGATGGCATAATCGGCACCTGTTTATATCAAGGGCGTATAAATGACTGTCGACAGCTACGACCAACTCGCGATCTTCTCGGCCGTGGCTCAGGAGCGCAGTTTCACCCGTGCCGCTGCCCGGCTCGGCATGTCCCAGCCGGCGTTGAGCCGGGCGATGCGCCAGCTGGAGGAGCGCCTGGGTGTGAGGTTGCTCGCTCGCACCACCCGCAGCGTCTCCCCCACCGAAGCCGGCGAGCATTTGCTGCGAGTCATCGCCCCTCGATTCGAAGAAATCGACACCGAGTTGAAGTTGCTCAGCGAGTTTCGCGACAAACCGGCGGGCAAATTGCGCATCACGGCAGGCGAGCATTCGGCGATCACCGTGCTGCATCCGGTGCTGGCGAAACTGTTGCCCGAGCACCCCGATCTGAGTATCGAAATCATCGTCGACTACGGCCTGACCGACATCGTCGCCGAAGGTTTTGACGCGGGTGTTCGACTGGGCGAACAGGTGGCCAAGGACATGATCGCCATGCGCATCGGCCCGGACATGCGCATGGCCGTGGTGGGCTCGCCGGCGTACTTCAGCCGACACCCCAAACCGCTCATCCCCAATGACCTGATGCAGCACAACTGTATCAACCTGCGCATGCCGACTCACGGCGGCCTGCTTCTGTGGGAATTCGAAAAGAACGGCCAGGAGCTGAACGTGCGGGTCGAAGGCCAGGCGGTGTTCAACAACATCGCGATGCGCCTGGAAGCCGTCCTCCAGGGCCTGGGCCTGGCCTATATGCCGGAAGACCTGGTCCTCGAACATGTCGCCCAGGGTCGGCTGGTTCACGTACTCAAGGACTGGTGCGAACCCTTCTCCGGCTACCACCTGTACTACCCGAGCCGACGCCAGAGCTCACCGGCCTTCACCTTGCTGCGCGAGGCGTTGCGCTACGAGGGCTGAGCGCTCTGCAGCGCCTCGTTGGCCCGCTTGACCGCAGCGTCCTCGCCCTGGTCAGCCAACAGTTGAATCAGCGCTCGTAACTGCGCCACCGTCAGGCCGACCCGCAGACTGGCAGCCATGTGCGAGCGCAACTGCGCCTCGACCCCGGGAGTGACCGCCAACGCCGCAACGGTGGCCAGCTCCCGGCTTTGCCAGTCGAGGTTATCGCGCTCGAAAATGTCGCCGAACAGGTGCGTCTGCAAGTACTGGTTGATGACTGGCGCAAAGTCGAACAACGGCCCCGCGACAGGCGCGCCGGCAATGCGTGTCTGATTGGCTTTGCCCGCCGCCAACAGTGCGTCACCGACAGGAATCGGCCGCACAGGCTCGCGCCCATGATCATCCTGCACACCACGTTGCTTGCGCGCTTGCACGACGTTCATCAACTCGCCGAGGGCGTTGAGGCTGCGTGGAAAGCCGCTGTAGGCGTAAAGCTGCACGAGGATTTCCTTCGCTTCGCTGATGCTTAATCCTGCATCCAGTCCACGATTCAACGCAGCATTGAGGACGGACATGTTGCTGGTGGCCATGGCGGCGGCAATCAACGGAATCGCCTGTTGCCTGGCAGACAGCGTCTCGGATAACGCTTGGCTCGCCGGTTCGGCTTTTGCAGCCGGCGACTGCTGCGCGTTGTACTGCTCGTCGCTGACTTTTTCCAGCCAGTGCACACTCTTGCCATCCACCGATCCCGTCACCGCCAGATGGGTCATCGAACTTCCCGGCGCCGCGCCATGCCAATGCTTGACGCCCGGCGGACAGACGATCACGTCACCCGGATGAATCTCCTGCATTGGCTTGCCCCATTCCTGGACCCGCCCCACGCCAGACGTCACCACCAGACGCTGGCCTGCCGGATGGGTGTGCCAGGCCGAACGCGCACCCGGCTCGAAACTGACATAAGCACCGGACGCATTGATCTCTTCGCTGGGGGCAAACAAGGGATCGACCCGCACGCGACCGGTGAAATAATCTGCGGGGCCGGTGGTCGAGGCCTGACTGCCGGCCCGACTGATCTGCTGTACGGCCCGGGACGCTTCGTCGCCGCCGGCACCGGCAGCGTCGGCAAAAGGTGCCGCGGCGCACACGGCGATGCCTATCAAGGTGTTTTTCATCAAGTCGACTCCCTTCAGATCAGAGTGTTCTGGCATAGAACCCGGTCAGTTGCTGCATCGCCACGTCGACATAGGCCGGCACCCAATAGGTGTCGATATGGGTGGCGCCGTCTATGGTGAAGAGCTTTTTGTCCTGGGTGCCGGTGGCCTTGGCGAAGGCCTGTTGAGACATGTACAAACTGTCGGCCTTGCTGCCGGCAATCATCAGCAACGGCTTGTCGATCAACTCGAGCTGATCCGTGGCATCGAAACTCATCAGGTCCATCAGGCTGCTCTGGGTGTAGCGAAAGGTGGAGTTGGGATGGGCGTGGGTCTTGCCGTAGTACTCGAAACCCTGGCGATACAAGTCGAACGGCAACTGGGCAATCTGCTCATCCGTCAACTTGGCATCACCCACATAAACCACCGCCCCGCCCGCCGCTTCCTGGGCGCGGGCTGCCGATGCCTGCTGCAAGCGCTGTTGAATGGTCGACAGCTGCGAGTCCTGATAACCATTGCGGCGCACCAGGCCTGAGTTGAACATGCTCAAGGTCGCGATCGACTGGAAGCGTTTGTCGCTGCGCGCCGCCGCCAACGCATAACCACCACCGCCGCAGATACCCAGCAAGCCCAGGCGCTGGCTATCGGCACCGGGATAGCTGGCGATGAAGTCCGCCATGCCATGGATGTCTTCGATGCGGTGGGCCGGCTTGTCGACGTTGCGCGGCTCACCGCCACTGGCGCCTTGATACGCCGCATCCGCGGTGATGGTGATGTAGCCCTGATCCGCCAGCCGCTGCGCGTACAGGCCCGCGACCTGTTCCTTCACACCGCCATTGGGATGCGCGACGACCACCACCGGGTATTTTTTCGCCGCGTCATAGTTCGCCGGGGTGTAGACGTTGGCCGCGATGTCCAGGCCATTGAGCTTGTAGCTGACTGGATGGATGTTGACCTTGCCCGGTTCGTTGCGGGTCAGCGCACCGTCGTAGGTCAGGGTGAAGGGATTCTGCCGGTAGTCCGCGGCCTCGGCATCGACACCGGACAAGCCGATCATGGCGGCCATCAAGGTGGCCTTCAACGTGCTTCCCATCATGAGAATACTCCTGGTGTTGCAACGATTTTGACAGCGGTGGCCGATATCGCGCCGGGTTGGCTGTCCTGGACGCGTATGGGGACCGGCTGTTCGGAAATGTGGTCGTCGTGGAAAATCTTCATTGAGCAAGCGCTGCAGCGACGCTTGCTCTGGGTCAGATATCGCCGAGAAACAAAGTACCGCTCAAGGATTGATCGATAAACCGTGCCAATCGCATAGCACTGATACCGGATTCACATAAATGTGCAGGTTGGCTGCGAGGTTCGCTGTAGAGGGAGGGAGTGATTTTGAGTGGGGTTGGCACAGTTGTGGTGGACAGCATTCAGCCAAAAGCGGACTCGTATGTCCAAGGCACTGTTACCCCGATAGGAAGCTAGGGGTGTCTCCGATACCAAGGGCGATTCAGCGCAGTGCAGCTAGACTCGTTTAACGGTAACTGGCACATCCATTCACGCTGCAATCGACCCACCCCGCCCTAGGGAGATGCGATGAAAAAACCGGCTCGGTGGCTGATCTCTCTCAGTTGCCTGACACTTTTAATGTTAGTGATCGTCCCCGCCGCGGAGGCATCCCAAACTCAGGAGAGCAAAAGCCATACGAGCGCCGCCCTCCCCCCTCTGCGCATCGCGATAGCCGATATCGCCCCCTTCGTACTGCCACAAACGACTATTCCAGAGGGCTTCAGTATCGATCTATGGAATGAAGTCGCACGGCGCATGCACGTTGAATTCTCCTGGGTCAAAGTACCGGCAGGGGCCGACTTATTGCCAGCCATGCAGCGTGGCGACGCGGACGCGGCGATCGCCGCGATCACCATGACACCCGAAAGGGAAAGGGTCGTGGACTTCTCATTACCCTATTTCGACTCCGGCTTGCGGATCATGGTGCGCGCGCAGAACCAGGACACGTTCATGGAAACGTTCTGGTCAGTCCCATGGTTGGCCATCAGTCAGCTCGTGGGTATTGCGCTGGTCATCGTCTTTCTCCTGGCCAACCTGGTCTGGCTGATCGAGCGCAAGCAAGATGCCAATTTTCAGAAGCCCTACCTGCGCGCCATTGGCGAAGGTTTGTGGGTGACCATGTTGATCATCGCAACCGGCGAGCACGGTGAACGCAACGCCGCCAATCTCTGGAAGCGCATACTCGTGCCCGCGATGTGGCTGATTGGCGTGGTGCTCATTGCCCAGCTGACGGCGACCGTCACCTCATCACAGACCATCGCGCGCCTGCAGTCGAACATTCGAGGCCCCGATGACCTGACAGGCAAAATGATCGCAACGGTACCGGGGTCTGTCGCCGCGGATTACCTTACCCAGCACAGTCTGCCGTTCGTCAACGTCTACACCGCCGCCGATGGCATCCGGATGCTGACCCATGGGGACGTGCAGGCCATCGTTTATGATGCGCCCACCCTTCAGTACTGGTCCGCAAAGCGCGGCAACGGCGCCCTGATCGTCGTCGGGCCGCTTTTCAGGCCGGAAAAATACGGAATCGCCGTGCCTACCGGCAGCCCGTTACGCAAATCCATCAACGAGGCACTGCTCGCCTTGTACGAGGACGGGACCTACGAACTGATCTACACCAAGTGGTTTTCACCCAGTAGATAGGCACCTGCGCATGCCCACGGCGAAAGTCCGCGATCGCACATGCACAATCCCGGAGCGGGTTGAGGTTGCGCCGTGGAATGAATCGCCCCTGGTTTCGTAGACGAACTGACCTGCCGCTATGGGTCGACTGCGTCCCTTTGCGACAGGCAGGAAACGGCCAGAAGCGGACGTTCGCCAGTGGCTGGTTACGACACGAAGCTATAGTTGAGGTGATACGACTCGGAGCTCTAGGTATGGATGTAGTTTCTGCACACCAATTTAGTAAAAATCATCGCGCGCAA
>NZ_RRZK01000004.1 GCF_004348895.1 Pseudomonas vancouverensis | reverse complement strand
GGACCCTTCCCGCATTCGCCAACAAAGGCTACGAACTCCCCCTCTGGCAACAGCCCGCGAGTGAAGAACCGGTCAACCCTTCGCTGACCGACTACGAAGCCATGGCCGTCTGGGACGCGATCCTCAAGTCCGTGCGCATCCGCTACGGCGCGGTCGCGGCCAAGCCGGGCCGCGGGCCAGTTTGTGAATACATTGCCGAAAGCCAACGCATTATCAACGACTACTTCGACAGAGTCGGGGAGCCCAGGCCACGATGTCGGGAAGGGTTTTAGCGCACGTGAAGGGGGTGATGCTCACCCGGTCTGTGGGAAAAAAAGTCTACCAATACGCTAGGAGCGATTCATGAAAACGGTCTGGGATTACCTCAAACGCTGGGGCCTGCCGGTGCTGCGTCAGTTCAACCAGGCGGTGCCAGTATTGGTGCTGCTCGGCGTGGTGTTTTTATTGATCGCCATCTGGTGGCTGGGTCCGCAGTGGATCTGGCGTGAGCGTCAGCCGCTGGGGGAGCTGGCCATGCGCGTCTCGGCCAGTGTCGTGGTGCTGGTGGTGCCGCTGCTGATCTGGGCATGGCGGGTTCGGAATCGTTACCAGCGCCTGCAGCTTGAGCGCCAGCATGAAGTCGCGGTGCTGGCCGATCCCTGCCTGCCGTATGTCGAGGCGCAGGAGCGGGCGCTGGACCGAAGCCTGGGTAACCTGCTGAACAACATGGAGCGCCGCCGTTCGCTCTATCAATTGCCGTGGTATCTGGTGCTGGGTGAAGAGACCGCTGGCAAGACCAGCCTGATCACTCGCTCCAACCAGAGCTTTGCCTTGTCCCATGTGACCAAGGCCGGTGTCCGGGGGCACCAGGAAGAGCCATTGGCCTATCCGGTGGACTGGTGGATCGGTGACGAGGCCGTATTGATCGACCCGCCCGGGGAGTTCCTCAGCCAGCCGGACTCACCCGCCGAAAACGTCGAGCAGCAAGGCAAGGCCAAGCCGCTTCTGCCCCCTGGCGCCCACCCGCGTCTATGGCGGCACCTGCTCGACTGGCTGGCGCGTAACCGTAGCCGTCGGGCGCTCAACGGGATTGTCCTGGTGGTGGATGTACAGGCTCTGTTGGCGCAACGTCCTGAACAGCGCAAGGCCAAGGCCAACCTGCTGCGCACCCGCTTGTTTGAGCTGACGCGGCAGTTGGGCACGCGCCTGCCGGTGTACGTGACGCTGAGCAAGTTCGATCTGCTGGAAGGCTTCGAAGAGTTCTTCGCGCGGTTATCGCGCAGTGGCCGTGAAGACCTTCTGGGTTTCACCTTCAGTCTGGACGCGGTGGACGATTTCGATGCCTGGCTGGCGGAGCTGACCCACCAATACCAGGCGTTTGTCGTCTGCCTGAGCGAGCAGGTTTTCGACAGCGTTCGAGCGTCGCGCAGCATGGCTGAGCGCGATCGCTTGCAGGCATTGGTGCATCAGATGGCGGGGCTGCGCCCGGCATTGTTCGGCTTCCTGAGCGAAATGCTCGGCAGCGATCGCTTCACCACCCCGGCGCTGGTGCGCGGCCTGTATTTTTCCTCGGTCCTGCAGCAAGGCACCCTGAGCAATACGTTCGTCAAGGAAGCCGGGCAGGCCTTTGAACTGCCGCCGCCGCCCCCCGAGGTCAAGCCTGCCGGTGGCACGGCGATCTACTTTGCCCAGCAACTGTTCCAACGGGTGATCTACCCCGAAGCGGGTCTGGCGGGCGATAACATCAAGGTGGCTCGGCAAAAGCGGCGGCTGCTGGTCGCCGGGTTCAGCGTCGCCGCCCTGGGCTGTCTGGTGGTCATCGGAACCTGGCAGTTCTACTTCAATATCAACGGCGACAAGGCGGCCAGCGTCCTGGCCAAGAGTCAGGAGTTCAGTGGCCGTGACATCGACGCCAAGGTCGACACCACCGGCCGCAACCTGCTGGTGCCGCTGGACCAGATACGTGATGCGGTGCTGGTGTATGGCGACTACCGCGAGGCGTGGCCGTTGCTGGCGGACATGGGCCTGTATCAGGGCCGGGTGATCGGCCCTACGGTGGACGAGGCCTATCTGAATCTGTTGTCCAAACGCTTCCTGCCGGCGATTGCCAGCGGTGTGCTGGACGCCATCAACAGCGCTCCCGCCGGCAGCAATCAGCAACTGGCGGCCCTGCGCGTTTACCGCATGCTCGAAGAGCGGCAAAACCGCCGCCCGGCCATCGTCGAGGAATGGGTTGCCAGGCAATGGCAACGCGCCTATCCGGGTCAGGGCCAGTTGCAGGCCGACCTGATGGGACACCTGGGTTACGCACTGAAGTATGCGGATGCCGATTTGCCGCACTACCGTGAGCGTATCAGTCAGGTGCAACAACAATTGCGCCAGTTGCCCATGGCAGAACGGGTCTACATGAGCCTGAAACAGGATGCCCTGGAACGTCTGCATCGTCCGTTGGATCTGCGCAACGAGGTGGGGCCGGCCTTCGATATCGTCTACCGTCCGCTGAATACCGAGCAAGAGGGCAGCGGGCTGCTGTTGGCGCCGTTGCTCACCGCCAAAGGCTTCAAGGACTATTTCGAACCCGGCACCGAGGGCATCATCGAACTGGCCATGATCGACCAGTGGGTGCTCGGCGAACGCCAGCGCCTGGACTACTCCGACGAAGACCGCCACGTGCTGACCCAACGTATCCGCGCCCTGTACAGCGCCGACTATGTGGACAGTTGGCGGCGCGCATTGAACCAGTTTGCGGTCACCGACTT
The DNA here is from genome assembly GCF_004348895.1 of Pseudomonas vancouverensis. Classification (GTDB taxonomy): domain Bacteria; phylum Pseudomonadota; class Gammaproteobacteria; order Pseudomonadales; family Pseudomonadaceae; genus Aquipseudomonas; species Aquipseudomonas vancouverensis. The sequence goes on along the minus strand of NZ_RRZK01000004.1, from coordinate 30,248 downwards.
CGACGATCTCAGCCACGGCGTGACGGTACTGGAACAAGTCACCGGTCCGGCCGCGCCGCTGCGGCGTCTGTTGGAAACCCTGCGCGACAACAGCGTGATCTACCCGTCGCTGCCCTTGGTTGAAGGGCAGGCGCCCGTCGCGTTGGACAAGGTGTCTGAGGGTCAGCAGCAGGCCGCAGGGATTCGTCGCGCATTCTCCAGTCTGTCGGAGCTGATCGCCCCGCAAGGCGAACGACCGTCCTACTACGAGGAAACCCTGCGCTCGGTCAGCGCCGTCTACGACTACGCCAAGGCCGTACACGACAACCCTGATCCCGGCAAGGCGGCGCTGAAAACCGTCCTCAACCGCTTCTCCCTGGGTGGTGCCGACCCCATCGCCAATCTGCAGCGTGTCGCCGTGGGACTACCCGAACCGTTGAACCAACAGGTGAAAAAGCTCGCCGACCAGACCTCGCAGGTATTGGTGATCGCCGCCTTGCGTGAGCTGGAAAAACGTTGGGACAGCGAAATCTACAGTTTCTATCGCGAACGCCTGGCAGGCCGCTACCCGTTCAAGGCCGGCGGCGAGGATGCCTCGCTGGAAGACTTCGAAGCCTTCTTCGGCCCGCAAGGGCGCCTGCAGCAGTTTCACGATCAGTACCTGGACGTGTTCCTCAAGGACAATCTCGACGCCCTGTACTCCGACAGCCTCGGCGGCTACCTGGTGCGCAGCGACGTGCTGGAGCAGCTGAAGAAAGCCGAGCGTATCCGCGACACCTTCTTCAACCATCGCGGTCACCTGGCGGTGCAACTCACCATCGAACCCCTGGCCCTGAGCGCCACCCGCCTGAGTAGCATGCTCAGCGTCGACGGCCAATTGATCCCTTACCAGCACGGTGCGCCGCAACGCACCGGGCTGGTGTGGCCGAACAGCCTGGGCAATAGCAATGGCAGCCAATTGACCCTGGTGCACAGCAGCGGCAACACCGCCAGCCTGAGTTATCGCGGGCCGTGGTCGCTGTTCCGGCTGCTCAGCCGAGGGAACCTCAATGGGCGCACCGACACCAGTGTCGACCTGACCTTCGCCATTGCCGACGGGCTGATGCGTTATCGGATTGGCGCGGAGAAGGCCAACAACCCGATTACCCAGCGCAGTTTTGAGGGATTTGTGTTGCCCAGGACGTTGTTGGAGGAACGGCGGGGGAAAATGATCACAGACAAGATTACACAGAGGTGAGGAACCTGTAGGTAGGGCTTTTTCGTCTCCACAGGAGAGGGGTGCCGGGAGTCCAACGCGGGTCCCGAATAAGATGAAAAGTCTAAATGCAGGATTGGATCCAAACTGCTAGAATCGCCCGACTTACCCAACTCTGGCTCTTTACCAGGCACGGATCGCCTGGCCAGAGTTGGGTGGGTTCCTGATTCCTGATCGTTGGTCGCAAGAAGGAATCTGCCTGTACAATCCGTTCTTTCATTTTTGTTTCGGTAAGTCATGAGCGAAGAACGCGATATCCCCGAGCCTGAGCACGACCACCTGCTCGATCACGAATTTCATGATCACGAGCCGTGGGGCGAAGAAGACGCTCAAGGCATTCTCGATGAAGAAGACCCGGAAGACGACGAGGTAGATTTTCTTGATCAAATCGATCAGGACGACTGACTGGGCGACACCTCTCTCACGATAAGCAACCAAGGCCCAGCGCCTCCCGCGTCGTTGCCGGTGTGGGTGCAAACCCGCCTACGGGTCGATGAACTGCGCTCCCACGCTTCATCGACCCGAATGCATGCCTAGTTGGCCTCCTTTACCGCGCTGAGAAACGCGCAGGTACGTTCCTGCTGCGGGTGCTCGAAGATCTGCGCCGGCGTGCCCTGTTCATGGATCTGCCCCTTGTAGAAGAAGCACACGCGATCGGCGAACTCCCTGGCGAAGCCCATCTGGTGCGTCACCATCAGCATGGTCAGGTTATGCTCGGCGCCGAGCTTGCGGATCACATTGAGTACTTCGCCGCAGAGTTCCGGGTCGAGCGCTGAAGTCACCTCGTCGAACAGCATGACTTTCGGCCGCATGGCCAGGGCGCGGGCGATGGCCACCCGTTGTTGCTGGCCACCGGACAGTTGCGAAGGGTAGTGCCCCAGCTTGCTGCCCAGGCCCACCAGTTCCAGCAAGTCCGCGGCACGCTCCCGGGCTTCGGCGGGTTTCATCCCCAGCACCTGCACCGGCGCCTCGATGACATTCTGCAGGGCGGTCATGTGCGGGAACAGGTTGAAGCTCTGGAACACCATGCCGATCTTGCCGCGCACACGGCGGATGTGCCGATCGTTGGCCGGTACCAGCACTCCGTTGCGATTGGGCATGTGGGTCAGCAGGTCGTCCTCGATGCGGATCACGCCGTCATCGATACCCTCAAGGGTCATCAGTACCCGCAACAGTGTCGACTTGCCCGAACCGCTGGGGCCGATGATCGCGACTTTCTCGCCGGGCGTGACGTCCAGGTTCAAATGGTCGAGCACGGTGAAATTGCCGTAGCTTTTGGTCACGTCCTGGAAGCTGACAATCGGCTTGACCGTTTTTGATTGGTGCATGGTCGTGGCCTCTTGCGGGTGCAGTGGCGTCAGGTGGCCACGGCGGGAAAGGTCGTTGGAGGTCGAAAGTGAAGAAGTCATTAGCGCAGCTCCAGGCGCAGTTCGAGGCGCCGTACCAGATAAGCCAGGGCGATGCTCAAGGCGAGGAAAAACAGGCCGACCATGGTGATCGGCTCCAGATAGCGGAAGTTCTCGGAGCCGATGTTCTTGGCCTGCTGCATGATTTCAACCACGGTAATGGCCGACAGCACCGGCGTGTCCTTGAGCATGGCCACCAGGTAGTTGCCCAGCGGCGGCAGGATCGGCCGCAGGGCCTGGGGCAGGATGATGTTGCGGTAGGCGCTGTAAGGCGCAATGTTCAGCGCGGTCACTGCCTCCCATTGCGCGCGAGGCACGGCATCGAGCCCGCCGCGATAGACCTCGGCGATGTAGCAGGCGTAATGCACGCCGATGCCGATGATCCCCACTTGCATGGCGCTCAGGCTCACCCCGTAGTTGGGCAGCACGTAGTAAAGGAAATACACCTGGATCAGCAGCGGTGTGCTGCGGATGAATTCGATGATTCCGGCGATCGGCCATGACAGCCAGTACAGGCGGCTGCGTCGACCGATGGCGAGGAACAGCCCCAGTACGATGGCGATCAGGAAACCGATCAGGGTAATGCCCACGGTGTTGAGCGAAGCGCGCAGCAAATCGGGGAGGATCTGCCAGGCATACGTCCAGTCGAACAGGGTCATGACAGACCTCCACGCATCCGGCCACGGGCCAGGCGACGCTCAATGCCGCGCATGCCAAGGTTGATCGCCTGGGCCAGGATGAAATACATCACCAGCGCCAGGCTGAAGATTTCCAGGGTCTGGAAGGTCGCCTGATCCAGTTGCCGGGCGCGGAAGCTCAGGTCGGACAGGGTGATCAGCGACACCAGCGAAGTGTTTTTCAACAACTCGATCAACAGGTTGGTGCCTGGCGGGATCGCCGCGAGCAAGGCCTGGGGCAGAATGATCCGGCGAAAGCGTTTGTAGCCGCTGAAGTTCAATGCGGTCGCCGCTTCATACTGCCCCTTCGCCACGGAGCTGATCGCACCGCGCATCACCTCGGCGCCATAGGCACCAATGTGCAGGCCGAGGCCGACGATGGCCACGCTGTAGGGGCTCAGCTCCAGATTGAACGGTGGCAGCGGCAACACGAAAAACAGCCAGAACAGTTGCACCAGCAAGGACGTACCGCGGAACACTTCAATGTAGGCCACCGAGAACCAGCTCAGCGGGCGCCACGGCGACATGCGCCCCAGCGCCGCCAGAATCGCCGCGACAATGGCCAGGATCGAGCCGAAGAAGGTGACCTGGAGTGTGACCCAGGCGCCTTGTATCAATAGCGGAAGTAATTCACCCATTGTTCACACCTGCGTGGTTCAACATCCGGAGTCAGCAGGAAAACCGGCATCGCGCCGCAGCGCCACGCCAGTCCCGACTATTGAGCGCAGAGCTCGGCAGCTGTCTTGCTGGTCACGTTGGATTTGTCGAAGCCGAACGGCGCGACCGTCTTGAGGTGCTCTTCGGAGCCCAGCCATTTTTTCAGTTCGGCATTGACCGCATCCCGCAGGTCCTTGTCTTCCGGGCGGAAGGCGAGGGCGCCATAACCGGTGTGCGATGGGTCATCCTTGAACTCGGTGACCGCCTCGACCTTTTCACCGCCCTTGGCGGCCAGGCCTTTCATGGTCAACTGAGTGCCCACAGCCGCATCGGCGCGACCGGCGCGCACGGCTTGCAACTGGGCGGTGGTGTCGGGCACCTGGAGGATCTGTGCATCCTTGACCCCGGAGTCCCGTGCATATTTCAGGTTGACCGTACCTGCCATGATCGCCAGTTTCACCTCGGGGTTCTTGGCGATGTCTTCATAACTGTGCAGATTCTTCGGGTTGCCTTTGGCGGTGAGGAGGGCGTCGGGCAACTGATACTGCGGGTCGGTGAAAATCACCTGTTTGCAGCGTTCCGGGGTGATGTACATGCCGGCAGCAATCACGTCGAAACGCCCGGCACGCAAGCCCGGGATCAGCGAACCCCATTCGGTCAAGACACCGTCGACCTGCTTGATGCCCATTTTCGCGAAGATCACCTTGGCGATTTCCGGCGATTCACCGGTCACCCGGCCATCGGTCTCGGTAAAGGCGAACGGAGTTTCGTTGGCGTAGCCGATGCGAATGCTGCTGTTTTTCGTGATCGATTCCAGCGTCGTGGCGGCCTGTGCGCTGGCGGCCAGGCCGAACAACGCACACGCCACGAACAGTTGACGCAAAACATGGGAGCTGCGGGGAAGGGAATTGCTCATCGATAAAATCTCCTGTTTCTTGTGGACCCGTCGGTGACGGCTCTGTGGTAGGAGGCAGTGTGACAAGAGCAAAGCGTACGGGAGCCGTTCTTCAGTTGAGCCCCAGCGTCGGGACACAGTTCCGGTACAGATCGATTGGTTGTTGTTGGCGGCGGGTCAGGCAGCCTGTGTATCGACCTTGGACCGAGCATACAAAAGCCCTGCGCCATATTGCATTGCACTAGGACAATTGCTTTGCACGGTTTCTCGCGGGATGCTGTCGGCACTGGCCAATACGTGGGTTCGACGCCGATGGACAAGTGGAAGGCAGCACTGGAAATCGCCCGCAGCGGCGAGTCGAAATACAAGATCCTGGTACAGGCGATTGCCTTCGATATCGAGCAGGGCGTGCTGGTCAACGATCAGCGCCTGCCGCCACAGCGGCAGGTCGCGGACGCCGTGGGCATCAGTGTGCAAACCGTGACCAACGCCTACAAGGAACTGGAGCGCCAGGGCCTGGTGCGTTGCGAAGTGGGGCGTGGCAGCTTCGTATCGCGGCGCATGAGCGACCGGGTCGCCACTTATATTCTCGACAGCCCTGAACGCGCACTGGTGGATTTTTCCATCACGCGGATCATGCACACCCGCGAGCACGACCAGTTCTGGCGCGAGACCTGTCGAGAACTGAGCACCGAAGACGATCAGCCGTGGATTCACGCGTTCCGGCCCATCGCCGGTTTCGAGTCGCACCGTGAAGCGGCCATACACTGGATCGGACGGCAGGGTCTGCGCGTCGAGCGCGACGACATCCTGATCACCAATGGCGCGGCCCACGGGATTTTCCTCGCCCTGGCTTCGCTGGCCGGTCCCGACGACGTGGTGCTCTGCGAGGGCGTCACTGACCATGGCGTGATCGGCAATTCGCAAGTGCTGGGCTTTACCCTCAAGGGCCTGGAGATGGACCGCTTCGGCATTGATCCTGAGCATTTCGAGGACATGTGCAGCAATGAGCGCATCACCGCGCTGGTCTGTACACCGAACTTGAACAACCCGACCACCAGCCTGATGCCCGACACCCGCCGCCGTGAAATCGCCGAGATCGCCCGGCGTTTTGGTGTGCACATCATCGAAGATGACGTCTACGGGCCGCTGCTGGACGAGCGCCGCGCGCCGCCGATCAGCCATTACCTGCCGGAACTGTCGTTCTATTGCACCAGCATGACCAAGTCGGTGCTCACCGGTTTGCGCATTGGTTATCTGGTCATGCCCAAGCGCCTGGCGTTGCGCACCGAAAGCATCTTGCGGGTCAACAGCTGGATGGCGACGCCCATGGTTTCGGAAATCGCCAGCCGCTGGATTCGCGATGGCCGCGCCGACACACTGGTGGGGTTGCAACGCAAGTTGTTGAGTGGGCGCCAGGCGATGGTCAGCGAATACCTCGGCGAATACCTGCTCGGCCAGCATGCCCATGCCTTGAACGCCTGGATCGGCATCCCGCCGCACTGGGAGCTCGACAGCCTGGTGCGGGCGCTGCGCCACAAGCATATTGCGGTCACGTCGCCCGACCCGTTCACCGTGCGCGGCACGCCCCGGCCACGGGCAGTGCGGGTGTGTGTCGGCGCCGAATGCAGTGACGAAGAGATGCGCAATGCGCTGATGGGCATGCGTGAAATCTTCGGTCAGTACCCGCAGATCCATGACTTTTAAGCGCTGAAATGACGCAGAAAAATTTCTCGACTAAATTGCCCTAGTACATTCAGCGCGACAATCCAGCCCTCTTAGACTGCGCCCAATACCTCATCGGGATGCGGTCATGTCAACGCTCCAGCTCAACGATATCTACCTCGCCCGCCAGCGCATTGCAGCACTGGTGCGGCGCACACCGATGGAACATTCGCCCAGCCTGTCGAGACGCCTGGGCGTGCCGGTGTACCTCAAGCTCGAATCCGAACAACTCACCGGCAGCTTCAAGTTGCGCGGCGCGAGTCATGCCGTGGCACAGCTCAGTGCCGAGCAAAAGAGGCGTGGGGTGGTCGCCGCGTCCACCGGCAATCATGGCCGGGCGCTTGCTTACGCCGCGTCGCAACAAGGCGTGCAGGCAACGATTTGCCTGTCGCACCTGGTGCCAGCTAACAAGGTCCAGGCCATTCGTGATCTCGGTGCCGATGTGCGTATCGTCGGCCGGTCCCAGGATGACGCCCAGCGTGAAGCCGAACGGATTGCCCATGAACAGGGCGCGACGCTGCTGCCGCCGTTCGATCACCCGGCAATCATCGCCGGGCAGGGCACGCTCGGGCTGGAAATCCTTGAACAACGGCCAGACGTTGCTCAAGTGCTGATTCCGTTGTCCGGCGGCGGCCTGTTCGCCGGCGTGGCGCTGGCGCTGAAGGGTGCCAGCACGCAGATCGTCACCCACGGCATCAGCATGCAGCGTGGCGCAGCCATGCATGCCAGCCTCGCGGCGGGACGCCCGGTGGACGTCGAAGAGTTGCCGACCCTGGCCGACTCCCTCGGCGGCGGTATCGGCCTGGACAACCGTTACACCTTTGCCATGACCCGCGACACCTGCGATCACCTGCACCTGCTCAGCGAAGCCTCCATTGCCAACGCCTTGCGCCACGCCTATCACGAAGAGCGCCTGGTGCTGGAAGGCGCGGCGGCGGTGGGGATTGCCGCGTTGCTCGATGGCTTGGTCGAGCCGCGCGGACCGGTCGTGGTGGTGGTCAGCGGACGCAACGTCGATAGCGATCAGCACCTGCGGGTACTGACCGGCGCCGATGCCTGAATTGCAACCCTAATGACTCAGTGGAGTGCCGCGTTGATGAGTGACATCACCTTGTTGAACGAAGCGGATCTGCGCGCCTGTGTGGCCCTGGATTTGCCCAGCATCGAAGCCATCGAACAGGCCTTCGTGCTGCTCGCGACCGCTGCGGTGGCGATGCCGCCGATCCTGCGCCTGGACATTCCCGAGCATAACGGCGAGGTGGACGTGAAAACCGCCTATTTGCCAGGACTGGAACGTTTTGCGATCAAGGTCAGTCCGGGCTTTTTCGACAATCCGCAACTCGGCTTGCCCAGCCTCAACGGCATGATGATGTTGCTGTCCGCACGCACCGGTCTGCTGGATGCCTTGCTGTTGGATAACGGTTACCTGACCGCGGTGCGTACAGCAGCGGCCGGTGCCGTGGCGGCGCGGGCGCTGTCGCGGGAAGACAGCCGCAGCGTGGCATTGATCGGCGCTGGCGAGCAGGCCGCCTTGCAACTGCAGGCGTTGCGTCTGGTGCGGCCGATCGACAGCGTGCAGGTCTGGGCACGGGATTTCGCCAAGGCCCGAACCTTCAGCGAAGACCTGGCCCGCGACACCCGCCTGGCAGTCAAACCGTGCGCAAGCATCGACGAGGCCATGGCCGGAGTCGACATCGCGATCACCTGCACGCCGAGCCGTGAACCGCTGATCGATGTGGGTCATTTGCATCCGGGCCTGCACATCACCGCCATGGGCTCGGACGCCGAACACAAAAACGAAATCTGCCCCCGTGCGTTGGCGCAGGTCGACCTTTATGTGGCAGATCGATTGAGCCAGACGCGCCTCCTCGGCGAACTGCATCACGCCCTCACGGCGGGCGTGGTCAGCGACGAATCGGGCTTCGCCGAATTGGGACAGGTACTGGCCGGGCAACAGCCCGGTCGTACTCACGCCAAGCAGATCACCTTGTGCGACCTCACGGGTACCGGGGCCCAGGACACGGCCATGGCCAACCTGGCGTTTGCCCGCGCGCGCGCGGCCGGCAAGGGTTTTCAGTTCGGCAGTTAAAGCGTTTTTTCATCCGTGTGTCATCTATCCGGCTTCATCCAAGAGAGGGCCTGTGCATGTCTCAGATAGTCGTCAATCTACCGTTTACCCGGGAGGAATACGCCCAGCGTCTGGCCAAGGTGCGAGCGGCCATGCAGGTGCAGGGCATTGAGCTGTTGCTGGTCACCGATCCGTCGAACATGGCCTGGCTGACCGGCTATGACGGTTGGTCGTTCTATGTTCATCAATGCGTGCTGCTGGCCCGCGATGGCGAACCGGTGTGGTTCGGTCGAGGCCAGGACGCCAACGGTGCCAGGCGCACGGTGTTCATGCAGGCCGAGAACATCGTCGGCTACCCGGACTTCTACGTGCAGTCCCGCGAACGTCATCCGATGGACTACCTGTCGCGGGAAGTCATCAGCGCCCGGGGTTGGGATGGCCTGACCATTGGCGTGGAAATGGACAATTACTACTTCAGCGCCGCCGCGTTCCTGTCGCTGCAGAAAAACCTGCCGAAGGCCACGCTGATCGACGCGGTCGGGCTGGTGAACTGGCAACGGGCGGTCAAGTCGCCACAGGAAATCGCCTACATGCGCATCGCTGCGCGGATTGTCGAAAACATGCACGGGCGGATTCTCGAACGGATCGAACCGGGCATGCGCAAAAACGAGCTGGTGGCCGAGATCTACAGCAGCGGCATCCTTGGCGCCGATGGTCACGGTGGCGATTATCCCGCCATCGTGCCGCTATTGCCGACCGGTGCCGACGCCAGTGCGCCACACCTGACCTGGGACGATTCGCCGTTCGAAAAGGGCGCCGGCACCTTTTTCGAAATCGCCGGTTGCTACAAGCGCTATCACTGCCCGTTGTCGCGCACGATCTACCTGGGCAAGCCGCCACAGCATTTCCTCGAGGGCGAGAAAGCCGTGGTCGAAGGCATCGCCGCAGGGCTTGAAGCGGCCAAACCGGGCAACACCACCGGCGACATCGCCGTGGCGTTCTTCAAGGTGCTGGAGAAGTTCGGTATTCACAAGGACAGCCGTTGCGGCTACCCGATCGGTATCAGCTACCCGCCGGATTGGGGCGAGCGCACCATGAGCCTGCGTCCCGGCGACACGAGTGTGTTGCAACCGGGCATGACCTTTCACTTCATGCCGGGCTTGTGGATGGATGACTGGGGGCTGGAAATCACCGAGAGCATCCTGATCACCGACACCGGTGTCGAAACCCTGTGCAATGTGCCTCGCCAATTGTTCGTGAAGGATTGAACCATGAGTGAACTGCCTGACAACCCGATCAGTGCCACCCTGGACTTCACCCGCGAAGGCGTGCAGCACGGTTTTCTCAAGTTGCCGTATTCCCGGGACGACTCCGCCTGGGGCGCGGTGATGATCCCGATCACCGTGATCCAGCGCGGTGAGGGCCCGACCGCGTTGCTCAGCGGCGGTAACCACGGTGACGAATACGAGGGTCCGGTGGCGCTGAGCAAACTGGCGCAAAGCCTTTCGGCTGCCGACGTTCGCGGGCGGGTGATTATCGTGCCGTTCATGAACACCCCGGCGTTTCGCGCCGGGCAACGTACATCGCCGATCGATAAGGGCAACCTCAATCGCAGCTTTCCCGGCAAGCCCGACGGCACGGTGACGGAAAAGATCGCCGATTATTTCACCCGCACGCTGCTGCCCCTGGCCGACATCGTGCTGGACATTCACTCCGGCGGACGCACCCTGGATTTCCTGCCATTTGCCGCTTGTCATGTGTTGCCGGACAAGGTGCAACAGGCACGTTGCGAGGCTGGCATGCGTGCATTCAATGCGCCGTACAGCATGCGCATGCTCGAGCTTGATGCGGGGGCGATGTACGACACCGCCGCCGAGTCCCAGGGCAAAGTCTTTGTCACCACGGAGCTGGGCGGCGGCGGTTCGTCGTCGGCACGCAGCGTGGCGATTGCCGAGCGCGGCGTGCGCAATCTGTTGGTGCATGCGGGGATTCTTGAGGGCGAGGTGCAGACAGCGCCGTCGGTCATGCTCGACATGCCCGACAGCGATTGCTTCATTGCCAGCGAACACGATGGCTTGCTGGAAATGTGCCGCGACCTGGGCGATCACGTGGACCAGGGCGAAGTGATCGCTCGCGTTTATGACGCCACTCGCAGTGGCGTCGCCCCGGTGGAGTACCGCGCGGCACGTCGGGGGTTGCTGGCGGCACGGCACTTTCCGGGGCTGGTGCAGTGTGGCGATACCCTGGCGGTCATCGCCGAGGTACTGGAGTAACCCAACGTCCCTCGGCAGGAGCGAGCCGTTTCGCTCCCGCAAGGGAGCCCCAATCATTCAGGAGTTCTCGGCCCATGCACAAACTCGATCGCTATGACCTGAAGATCCTGCGCATCCTCGCCGAGGACGGGCGTATCACCAAGTCGAGCCTGGCCGAGGCGATCAATCTCTCGGTGACCCCGGCCTGGGAACGGGTACGCAAGCTCGAAGCCCTCGGTCTGATCAAGGGCTACCGGGCGCAAATCGACTGGGCAGCGGTGTTCAAGAGCCAGCAGGTGCTGGTGGAAATCACTCTGGCCCGGCACACCGCGCAGGACATGCGGCGCTTCGAGCAGCGCATGAGCGACGCCCCGCAAGTGGCGTTCTGTTATGCCACCGGCGGCGGTGTCGACTACATGGCAATGATCCAGGCCGCGGACATCGACCATTACCAGCGTTTTATCGACCAGCTGTTGCTCGAGGACCTGGGCATCGAGCGCTACTTCACCTACATCGTCACCAAAATCATCAAGACGGTGGGCGCCTTGCCGTCCGAACTGCCTGAGGCGCCTTGAGTGCACCGCAAAAGCCGCTGTTTTCCCCCACTCAATCAGAAAAAACCTCCTGCAACACCCCATTCAAACGCCAATTTTCCAAGGCTCGGCTGCCCTAGCATGGTTCCACGCACACGGACTGGAGTAGACGCCATGACTTACAAACATCCACTGTTGTTCAAGGCCCTTTGCTACATCGATGGCCATTGGGTGCACAGTGACAGCGGCCACAGCATTGCCGTGCATAATCCGGCTGATCAGAAGCTGATTGGTCATGTGCCGTTACTCGACCCGGCACAAATAGTCGCCGCCGTCGATGCCGCGCACCGCGCGTTTGCCGATTGGCGCGAACAAAGCCTGGAGGTGCGCGGGGGCATTTTGCGGCGCTGGGCGGCATTGATACTTGAGCATCAGGAAGACCTGGCGCGGATCCTCAGCCTGGAGCAGGGCAAATCCCTGGCCGAGTCCCGTGGCGAAATCGCCTATGCCGCCAGCTTCATTCCATGGTTCGCCGAAGAGGCCCGACGGTTGTACGGGCAAAACATTCCCAGCCACATTCCCGGTGCGCACCTGGGCACGGTCAAGGAACCGGTCGGCGTCTGCGCATTGTTGACCCCGTGGAATTTCCCTTCAGCGATGATTACCCGCAAAGCCGCTGCGGCCCTGGCTGCCGGTTGCACGGTGATCATCAAGCCTGCCCATGAAACACCGTACTCGGCGTTCGCCCTGGCGCAACTCGCCGAGGAAGCCGGATTCCCGGCCGGTGTGTTCAATGTGGTGTTGGGCGAACCGCAGATGAGCATGCAAACCCTGGTGCAGGACCCTCGCGTGCGTTCGGTGAGTTTCACCGGCTCGACCCGGGTCGGCAAGTTGGTGCTCAAGGCCGCCGCCGAGGATGTGAAAAAGGTGGCCCTGGAGTTGGGAGGCAACGCGCCGTTCATCGTCTGTGCCGATGCCGACCTTGAGCACGCGGTGAAAGTCGCCGTTGCTGCCAAGTTCCAGACCTCAGGCCAGGACTGCTGCGCCGCCAATCGCATTCTGGTCGAGCGTTCTGTGTATCCGGCATTTCTCCAGCAATTTGCCACGGCGGTGCGTGCGTTGCGGGTGGGCCCGGCCATGATCGGCGACAGCGAACAACAGGTCGATGTCGGCCCGTTGATGCACCAGGCCGCGGTCGATGTCACTGCCGAACGTGTCGCCGACGCGCTGCAACAGGGCGCCAGACGGCTGGTGGGCGGTGAGACCCATGCCCTGGGTGGCTTGTTCTATCAGCCGACGGTGCTGGCGGATGTCACGCCGCAGATGCGCATTTACCGCGAAGAAAACTTCGCGCCGATTGCCGCAGTGATGCCGTTCGACAGTCTCGATCAGGCGGTCGAGTTGGCCAACGACACCGAATACGGTCTGGCCGCCTACATTTGTTCCAATCGACTGGACGTTATCTACCCGCTGATCCGCCGACTCGACCACGCCATGGTCGCTGTCAACGGCGTCAAGTTCACCGGCCACCCGATCCCGTTCGGCGGCATGAAAGCCTCGGGTCTGGGGCGTGAAGGCGGCGCCGAAGGCTTCGAAGCCTTCGTCGAAACCAAATACTTTTGCCTGCACCATCAAGGCCAGTTCCAAGGCCAGCTCTCAGGAGACATCGCATGAACCAGGAACTCGACTCGCTGTTCGAACAAGACCGTGCGCACTTCATGCACCCTTCGACACACGCCCACGACCACGCCAGCGGCGCACTCAAGGGACGCATCATCAAAGGTGCTGCGGGTATCCGCATCCGTGATCATGAAGGCCGCGAGCTGATCGACGCCTTCGCCGGCCTCTATTGCGTGAACATTGGCTATGGCCGGACGGAAGTGGCCGATGCGATCTACAAGCAAGCCAAGGAGCTGGCCTATTACCACACCTATGTGGGCCACTCGAGCGAAGCGATCATCGAGCTGTCGAGCCGCATTATCGACTGGGCCCCCGAAGGCATGAAGAAGGTCTATTACGGCCTCTCCGGTTCCGACGCCAACGAAACCCAGATCAAGCTGGTGCGCTACTACAACAACGTGCTGGGCCGCCCGCAGAAGAAGAAAATCATCTCCCGTGATCGCGGCTACCACGGTTCGGGCATCATGACCGGCAGCCTGACGGGCCTGGCAACCTTCCATCAGCATTTCGATCTGCCGGTCGAAGGCATCAAGCACACGGTCTGCCCGCACTGGTATCGCAAGGCACCGAGCGGCATGGATGAAGTGGCGTTTGTGCGCCACTGCGCCGACGAACTGGAAAAAATGATTCTCGCCGAAGGCCCGGACACCGTTGCCGCCTTCATCGGTGAACCCTTGATGGGCACAGGCGGCATCATCGTTCCACCGGCCGGTTACTGGGCCGCGATCCAGGCCGTGCTGAACAAGTACGACGTGTTGTTGATCGCCGACGAGGTGGTCTGCGCCTTCGGCCGCCTGGGTTCGAAGATGGGCAGCCAGCGCTATGGAATGCGCCCGGACCTGATCACCACCGCCAAGGGCCTGACCAGTGCCTACGCGCCATTGTCGGCGGTAATCGTTGGCGATAAGGTCTGGGATGTCATTGAAAAGGCCTCCGAGTCGCAGGGCGCCATGGGCCATGGCTGGACCTATTCCGGGCATCCGCTGTGCGCAGCGGCGGCGCTGGCCAACCTTGACATCCTCGAGCGGGAAAACCTCACCGCCAATGCCGACAAGGTCGGCGCCTATCTCAATCGGCGGCTGCGTGAAACCCTCGAAGGCCATCCACTGGTGGGTGAGGTGCGCGGTGACGGCATGCTGGCAGCGGTCGAGTTCATGGCCGATCGCGAGCAGCGCACGCCCTTCGATGCAGCCTTGAAGGTCGGCCCGAAAGTCTCGGCGGCATGCCTGGAACGCGGCATGATTGCCCGTGCGATGCCCCATGGTGACATTCTCGGCTTTGCACCGCCGTTGATCCTGACCGAGGCGGAAGCCGATCTGATCGTCGACATCACCAAGGGCGCGATCGATCAGGTGGCCAGCGAGATACTCGGCTAGGTATTTTCGCTCCCTGCAAAAAAAAACGCCCGATCACAGCAGCGATCGGGCGTTTTTTATCATCGGTGCTGCTCTGTCACGCCAGCATTTCAGTCGTTGTCGTTCAACGCTTCACACGGTCAACTTGCGACTGAACTTCGTCTCCATGACGATATGCGACGCCGTGTGGGCCACGCCCTTGATCATGTTGATCCGGGTGAGCTCGGCGTTCAGTTCGCTCAGGGTTGGCGTGGCGAGGTGAATGATGAAGTCCGATTCACCCGAGACCGCGTACACCGCCTGCACTGCGTCCATTTTGCGCAACGAGGTCATGACGTCGGTGTAGCTCTTGTTGGTGCAGGAGGTCATGGTGAAGCAGTTGATGGTCTGCTGAATCCGGTTCTGGTCGATGCGCACGCTGTAGCCGGTGATGACACCGGCTCTTTCCAGGCGGGCGATCCGTTCTTGCACCGAAGACCGTGAGACTTCCAGTTTACGCGCCAGTGAGGCAGTGGGTTCGCGAGCGTTGGTCTGCAACAGGCCAAGCAGTTGCCGGTCCTTTTCCGTCAGGTTGAACAGCGGACCGGGATTTTGCGCATCCATCAACACGTGCTTGACCTCGCTGGGATTTCAGTTGTTTTGCGTCGCCCTGCGTTGCGAGCGGGTTTCCTGGAACATGTCCATCAGCTTCAGGCCCGCGTAGACCGTTTGCGCCGCCGCCGGGCCGAGGGGGCCGCCGTTCCATTGCAGGCCGTAGGCGTCGAACAGGCGGTAACGATCGGTCTCGCCACAGATGGCTTCAGCGATGACGCGGCCGCCGATTGGCGCGGTGTTCATACCATGCCCACCAAATGATGTACACGCCCACAGCCCCTTACCGAGTGGACCGATGTGCGGCATTTTGTGCCGGGCATAACCCATCAGCCCGGACCAGGCTTTGTCGATCCTGATCCCGCGCAATTGCGGGTAGACGTCGAGAATGTCTGCGGTCAGCAACTGTCCCAGGCGCTTTTCGTCCTGCAGGTTGCGCGTGGTGATGCGTCCGCCCCACAGCAGGCGGTCACCTTCGACGATTCGATAATAGTCCGAAGCGCGGCGATTATCGCCGACGGCATCGGTGGTGCGCATGACGTCGGCCAGGCGCTCGCCCAGAGGCTCGGTCAGCACCGCGTAGGTGGCGATCGGCAGGAACGCGCGGTGCAGTTTGCCGAACTCGGGTCCGCCGTAACCGCCGCAGCAATACACCACAGTGGCACAGTCGACACTGCCCCGATCGGTGCTGACCCGGTGCCGGCCATCCCGGCTGTCGACGCTGACCATGGCGGACTGTTCATGGATCATGCCGCCGTTGCGCTCGATCAATCCGGCCAGGCCCAGGCAGTAATTCAAGGGATGAAAGTGGAAGCCATGGCTGTCACGCAGCGCCTGGAAGTACCGCTCGGTCTTGAGCTTGTCCTGCACTGCCTGGCGATCCAGGTAGTCGAGGTGAAAGTCGAAATCCCTGGCCATCCTGTCGCGCACGCGTTTGAGGTTATCGCCATCCTCGTAGCGAACCACACTCAACTTTCCGGGAGTGGCTGCGCAACCTGTGAATCGATGGCGGGCGATCATGTCGCGTACGCTGTCGACACCTTCCAGGGACAGTTTGAACAGCGCGGCGGCGGTCGCAGGGCCACAGCGCCGCTCGATGGCAGACAAGCCTTCCGACCAGCCCTGGAGGACGAAGCCGCCGTTGCGCCCGGAAGCTCCCCAGGCCACGCGACCGGCCTCGAGCAATACCACCGAACGGCCTCGCGCCAGTAGTTCCCAGGCCGTGCTCAGCCCGGCCAGACCCGCGCCGATGATGCACACATCAGCCTGGACATGACGGGTGAGCGCCGCCCGCTCAGCCGTGGCGTTCATCGTCGCTGTGTAGTAATTGTTGTTGTAGGTGTGCATGAAGTCCGTTGTCCTTTTTTCGGCGCAGGCCGGCAGCGCGCCACGTTGGAAAACGGGCGCCTGCGATGCTCGGGTTGATTGCTCGGCGTATGACTGCGCGTGGTTTTACTGAACGGCAGTGAGATCGGCGCCGTACCACTTCTCGGAGAGTTGCTTGAGTGTGCCGTCGGCTTTCATGTCGGCAACGATCTTGGTCAGCGCGCTGTTGAACGCCTCATCGCCTTTGTCCACGGCAATGGCCAACGGCTCGTAATAGGCGGGTTTGCCTTCGACCCGAGCGATCGGGTAGCCGTTCTTGATCGCGGCGACGACGGTGGGCAGTGCGGACAAGGTGGCGTTCAGCCTGACACCGTTGCCCATGCGCAGATCATCCAGCGGGCCCATGCTGTCGCCATAGGTCTTCACCTCGCCAGGGGTGACGTCGTAGGTGAACGCCGGCACGTTGGCCGCGTCGATCTTGAGACGACGATTGATATAGTCCTCCGACGTGGTGCCGGCTTCGACGCCGATGATCTTGTCGTTGAGGTCCGCCGCCTTGGTCACGGCGGCATCCTTGTGCACGGCGAACACATAAGGCGTGTAGTAATAAATCGCCGGGAAGTCGAGCACCCGGGCACGCTCGGTGGTGGGCGTCATCGAACCCACCGACAGGTCCCAGCGGTTCGACCAGCGCCCGGCGGTGATGATCCCGTATTCGGGGGTGACGAAATCGGTCTTGCTCCCCAGGCGTCGGCCGATTTCATTGGCAACATCGATATCGAAACCTTGCAGCTGGTTGTCCGGGCCGAGGAACGATTGCGGCGGCCAGTTGGCGGCCGTGGCCACCTTGATCACCTTGGTGTCATGGATGCGGTCAAGGGTCGCACCGGCCCAGGCGGCGCTTGTGCCGAGGGTGACGGCCGTGGCGACAGCGGCTGCGGTGAACAGGCGAGTAATCGAGATCATGGGTAAACCTCCAGGTGTACTGAGTGCGGGTTCTTGTTGTTTTTGTCGATGACTTCGGACGCTGCGTCGTACTTCTCAGTGGCTGAGAATCTGTGAAAGAAACTCCCGAGCGCGCGGGTGCTGCGGGTTATCAAAAAACTCGTCGGGCCTGGCTTGCTCGATGATGCGGCCCTGGTCCATGAAGATGATCCGGTCGGCGACGCGCCGGGCGAATCCCATCTCGTGGGTCACGCAGACCATCGTGATGCCGTCGTGGGCCAGTTCACCCATGACATCCAGCACCTCCTTGACCATCTCGGGGTCAAGCGCGGAGGTGGGCTCGTCGAACAGCATGATGCGCGGTCGCATGCACAGGGCGCGGGCGATGGCCACGCGTTGCTGCTGTCCACCGGAAAGCTGGCCAGGGTATTTGTCCGCCTGGTTGCCGATGCGCACGCGCTCCAGGTACTCGCAGGCCAATGCCCGTGCCTCGGCCTCTCCGAGCTTGCTCACCAGGCGTGGCCCGAGCATCAGGTTTTCCAGCACCGTCATGTGCGGGAACAGGTTGAACTGCTGGAACACCATGCCGACCTGACGACGGATGCCGGCCACGCAGGCTGCATTGCGGGTCAGTTCCTTGCCTTCGATGAACACGCTGCCTTTCTGGAAGTCTTCCAGCAGGTTCATGCAGCGAATCAAGGTCGACTTGCCGGACCCTGAAGGACCGCAGACCACCACTATCTCGCCGTTGGCAATGTGCAGGTCGATGCCATCGAGAACATGAAAGTCGCCGTACCATTTATGCAGGTCGCGAATCGAAATGGCGGAGCTCGGGGCAGGGGCTGTTGAAGCTTGCAACTGGGTCATCCTGAGGCTCCTGATTCAGCGGTGGGCGCGGTTGAAATGCTTTTCCAGACGGGACTGCACGGTTTCCAGCACGATTGACAGCAGCCAATAGAGCACAGCTGCGGTAATCAGCATTTCCAGGTGGCGGAATTCGGCGCGGCCCTGGGTTCGCGCCAGGAACATCAGCTCCCAGACCCCGATCACCGACACCAGGGAACTGTCCTTGAGCATCGAGATGAACTGATTGCCGGTTGGCGGAATGATCAGGCGCATGGACTGCGGGAGGATGACCCGGGTCATGGTTTGAAAGGGGCTCAGGCCAATCGCCCGAGAGGCTTCCCATTGCCCGCGGGAAATGCTGCTGATGCCTGCCCGGAAGATTTCCGTCATATAGGCGCCATAGCACAGCGAGAGCGCCAGGATCCCTGCCGGGACGGCGCCGACCACATAACCCAACTGCGGAATGCCCAGGTAGATCAGGTAGATCTGAATGAGCAGCGGGACACCGCGGAAAAACGAGGTATAGAAACTCGCAATGGCGATGGCGAAACCGTTGGAGGACAGGCGGGCTGTCGCGCCGAGCAACGCCAGGACAAAGGCGATGGCAATCGAAATCGCCGACACATAGACGGTCGTGAACACCCCTTGAGTAATCATGAAGCCGACTTTGGTGGCGATGAAACTGTAGGAAAGGTTGAAGGTGTCGAAGAACAGCAGGAACAGCACCAGCAGTTCGCACCAGACCGTAATGATCTGCGCCTTCAACGGAAAACGGCCAAGGATGAACAGATTCAAAACCACGGTGACGGTGAGTGTGCCGCCCACCGCGATGTCCCGCGCCAGCGGCGCATGCAAGTCGAGGACGATCGGCCCCATCAGATTGGACAGGCGACCTTCACCCACACCGCAGACCAGCGTGATGATGAAGA
This sequence comes from Pseudomonas vancouverensis, assembly GCF_004348895.1. Classification (GTDB taxonomy): domain Bacteria; phylum Pseudomonadota; class Gammaproteobacteria; order Pseudomonadales; family Pseudomonadaceae; genus Aquipseudomonas; species Aquipseudomonas vancouverensis. The sequence goes on along the minus strand of NZ_RRZK01000004.1, from coordinate 11,129 downwards.
TGACGGCAGCGACGGTCCCCATGAACATCACGCTGTCAGTCATGCGCGCCTTGACGATATGGTCCTTGTACATGGCTTACATACCCCGGGGTTAGCCCCTTTGTTGTTGTAAGTCCATTATCGGTGGGCAAAATGCCGGGAGGCACCCGGCAGAATGCTGGAGTTATCGATTTATTGGCACAAAACGAAGGGTGCAGACCTTACATCTGCCAGGCGCGGCCGGCAGTCGGGAGGAGGGCAGGTCGAGGGCGTACATCAGTTCGCAGGCACACAGTTCACCTGATGGGCGATCAGCAGGGTCACCCTGGCTCGCGTTTCGTCAGTCGAGCAAGGCGTTTATGAGGGCGGCAGGGCAGGGGGTTCATGAAGGTTTTTTAACGGTTGGCAGGACGCCAGGTGCCAGGAAAAAGCGGTTTGGTAAATGGAACACATTCCGGCGCTGGCGCATTTCGCCAAACCCCAGAAACGACAAAGCCCTGAAAAATCAGGGCTTTGTCGTATAAAGATGGCGGAGGCGATGGGATTCGAACTCATGGACCTGTTACAGTCGACGGTTTTCAAGTCCGAAGAATAAGCTTTGTATTTCATATGCTTAGTTATCAATCGCTTCCGCAAGTGAGCATTTTTCAATGCTCTGTAGGCCGCTAGAATCAAGGGGCGGCGTTCTGCTTGCGGAAACGAATCTGGCGTCATCTCGTGGGTTTTACGATCTCGCCAACCCGTCGATAAACCGTTTCAGTGATGCGCTTGTCGGTGTGACCGAGAAGGCGACTCGCATGTCCCAGGTCGTCAATTTCACTCGCCGCCTTTGGCCGAATGTCCCTGAACTGGAACTGTCGGATGCTGGCCGCAAGTTGCGGGTCTTCATTCTCCAGGGCTTTGGCGATTGCCACATTGCGCGCATCGTCGAAACGTAGACGAAGCATCGCCGCGGTCACTCGCCGGCCGTCCTCGGTGACAATCAGATAGGGATTCCGGACGGCGCGCGCTTTCCGCTGCTCCAGCAGACGCTCAATCAACTCACCAAGGCCATTTATGGCTTCCCCTGCGTCGAGTCGAATGCGCAGTTTCTTTGAGGTCTTGCCTTGGGCGACTTGCAGAAAGCTGTCGACTACATCTGTGGCACGCATGGACAGAACGTCGGCCGGTCGCTGAGCAGTGAAATAAGCCAGGTCCATGGCGTCCTTCAGCTCGAGCGAAGCCGCCCCGTAAACAGCGTTCCAGATGGTCGCATCGGCGTAGAAGTCGCGAGGTGTTTCTTTGTTCTTGCGAACACCAGAGGCGGGGTTCTCTCTATCGGTGATGCCCCATTCCCTGGCGATGTTGTAGATGTGCGAAAGAAGAGAAATTTCTCGGTTTGCCCGGACCTTCCCGGTTCGCTTATCGCGGTACTGCGCGATTGCCTGAGGCGTCACCGCGTTGATCGGTGCATCACTGAACGCCTTCCTGAGCTGCTTTAGTGAGAGCAGGTTGTCTTTCTGGGTTCTGGGCTTCTTACCAGGGATGATCTCTGCTTCGTAGCGGTCAAACACTTTACTCAACAGGGTGTTCTTTGCGGGCACTGGCTTGCAGTCGAGTTTCGCCCATTCAGCTTTGGCAATGTCCAAGTCACTCCCAAGAGAGATTTCCTTTCTCTTTCCCGTTTCATCCCTCCCGTCATAGTAATACCCCACCCACTGCACACCGCTTTTCAGTGTCCTGACCCGACGGATCATCCGAGGCGGTAGGTCCCTATTTGCTGCCTTTCTTGGGCGCATTCCTTACCCCACTCGTGACAAGTCCAACGACCAAGCCTCGGCCGCAACATTTTCTGCCGAGGGCTTTACCCCGGCCAACTTCATTCGGGCATATACCCGACCTACGACGGGACGCCGCGCTCCTGTCAGCACGTACTTCCAGCCATTTTGATTGAGCCATCCAAGCTGACGAGAAGGGATTTGATAGCCCGTGATAGCGGCCAGCTCTTCTTCAGCAAGAGTTTCACTTTGAATTTCCATGATGATGTTCCATGCCGCGCGTGACGGCAGAAGGTGATTATTGGTTGGCTTTTGCGAGAGCGGCTTCGGCGATCTTCATCGCGGCCTGGGCCTCGGTCACATAGGCAGGATCGAAACCACCACACAGGTGGATGGTTGCTTGGCAGGCTCGTAGGTTCTCGCGGGTGAGTTTGAGCGCCGCGACCAACTCTTCCGTCAGCGCTCGCTCGGCCCGCCCGATATCCCAAAAGCGCTGTGCCCAGTGCCCGGCTGGCGAAGGGTTGTTGTTTTGCACGCCCATTGCCATGGCGCCTACGGTTGCTTCTAGCAGGTCGCGCTTGTAGGTGTTGTCGCCGTCGATGCTCAGGCCGCGCCAGCGCAACGCGCTGACAAACTCGTTACGGTCCATGCCCTGGTCTTCAATGACGATGTCTCGCTCTGGCTCCCCCGGTGTGTATAGCACCAAGGCCAGTTTGGCGCCGGGTAGGCAATGCTCACTGAGATTGACCAGCGCGTCGTTGGCTGCTTCGTTAAAACGCTGAACTGCGGACATAGGAATTCCTCGCCAGCCGTACACCGGCAGGCTCTTGTGTGGGATAGGGATATGAAGAAGGTGGAGCAGCTTGGCTAAGGTTTGATTGTTCGTCTCGACAGTTGCTGTACTCCGACATCTCCTTCAATGTGTCTGGCGGGGTGGGCTTTTCCCAGATCGAAGCCGACTCTCAAACTGTATAATCTGAGCTAGCTCACGCATGATTCGGGGAGGGGGCGCGAGTGACATTGCTCGAAAATTTATTTAGATATGCGAAGGTGCTGCTGTGGGTGAAGAGGTTTTGAAATCTGAATTTGTATTCATAGATACTAGTGTTTATCAGAAAGCTAACTTCAATTTTGAAAGCGTGGAGATGCAGGCGCTTCACAACTTCCTGGATGAAGATATCACTCTGTTGATTGCGTCGGTGACTGTCAAAGAAGTAGAAAAACATATTGAGAATAAGATTCGAGAGTCAGTAAGCGCTCTACAAAGTTTTCAATCTAAAGCGATGATTCTTCGGAATTCTAGTTCATATGAAAAAACGGTTTTTTTCAAAAAAATTGACGTGGATGGCGTGCGTGATGAATTGCTTTCTAAGTTTAATGATTTCAAATCTGCTACTCGTGTTGAGGTGTTTTCGGTAAGCGGTTCCGTAGCTGAGCGAGTATTTGAAAATTATTTTTCTAAGTTGCCACCATTCAGTAATGAGAAGCCTAAAGAATTTAGTGATGCTTTTGTTTTGGAGTCTTTGCTGGAAAGAAGCAACAGCCTAGGAAAGCCTATCTATGTTGTGAGTTTAGACAACGATATGAAAGAGTTTTGCCAAGCTAACCCACAGTTGATCTATGTCGCGGGATTGGGTGACTATCTCGAAATGGTCTCGCGCACCATTGCAGAGGCATCTAGCAGAGCCGCACATCAAGCTCTCAAAGCCGTCCTTAGGAATTTTGATTCAGATGTCCGTGAGTTTTTAAATAATGTTGAGTTTGTTGTGTCCACTTCATCGCCGAACACAACTATTGAAAAATTCGAATTTTCTGTGAAGAATATTGCTCCAAAGAATGAAGCTGTATACTTTGTTGATGAAGGTACAGCAGGTGTAGGCGTCGATTTTGATTTTGAAGTATGGACGACCGAAACAACTTTGACTGATTATGTGTCTCCAGACAGTGCGCTCAATACACTTGATGTAGTCGAAAGATTTAAGGTTCAGAGAAAATACAAGAAGACTTTGGAGGTTGGGCTCTCAATTCTATTTGATGAGCTGAATCCCTCTGATGCGTCTGTTGACGATGTCGAGCCCGTTCTGGTTGACGATGTAGTGCTATCAAATGCATTTGAAAGCGTAGTTATTGAAAGAGCCCTAGTTCCACGCTGAAGATTTATGCTTTAGAGTGCTAGTTGGCTAGCAGTTTGAATGCTGCCACTGCCACTCGTGGAACTTGTCCATTTCCAAGGGCTTTAATTCGGTCCACCCGATTGGCCACCCCATGAGCCACTCGACCCATTCCGGGTTCAGCTGGCCACCGTCGGAAGCCATCACCGCGTGGTCGATTCGGTCGTTGGCTCGACTCTTTCCGGACTTGCGCGTCAGTGCGTTCGGAGAGGAGCCCTTGCTCGCGCTCGCACAGGGCGTCGGCCATGTGTGAACGGCATCCCTCAACCGAATGTGGTGACCACCTGCTTCCTGTTTGTGGACGCTCTGTGATCCGCCGCTGCGTTCCGATGGGCAATCCCCGCGCCGACAGTCTCCCGCCAATGGCGTGGGCAACAAGCCAGATCCGGTCCCGCTGATGGGGCGCTCCGCAGTCGGATGCTGAAATAATGCACCACTGCGCATCATACCCCATTTCGGCAAGGTCACTGAGGACCAGTGCAAGTCCTCTTCCCACAAGTAGAGGTGAGTTTTCCAGGTAGACGAGTTCAGGTCGTACCTCGCCGATGATTCGCGCCATTTCACGCCAGAGCCCAGACCGCGCTCCGTCGATCCCAGCGCCAGTCCCGGCAGCTGAAATGTCCTGACACGGGAATCCGCCAGAAACCACGTCAACAAGGCCGCGCCATGGTCCTCCGTCAAAACTGCACACGTCAGACCAAATCGGGAAAGTTGGGAGGGCTCGATCGTTTTGTCGTTGCGCCAGAACTTGTGCTGAGTAGGCATCACGCTCAACGGCGCAGACGGTGCGCCACCCGAGGAGGTGGCCTCCGAGTATTCCGCCACCAGAGCCTGCGAAAAGAGCCAGCTCATTCATTGATCCTCCGTGCACCAGTAGGCCTCACCGACTGGCGTGATTTGTTGAAGTGGGCTATTTATTTTGATTCGTGCCAAGCCGGCTTAAGAGGGATCTAGCTGTGGATGACTACGAATCGCTGGACGTAGAAATTTTTTTCGATCAGAGAAGGGGCGAGAACAGAGCCAGACCCTTACCTGGTCAAAAGTATCCGCCTTCTATGGTGGTCGAGTGCGCAAAAAGCTTTAGGCAAGCAAATCCAATAGGTTCCAAATTCCGTTTGTTCGTGAAGGAAAAGGAAAAAAAGTCCGACGATTGCCGGGTTCATTTGTACTCCTACTACAAATGGCGTGTTGAACCGTTGGATTGAGATGTCTGAGCGCAATAGGGAGGGCGTGTCAGGCACCGTCCTTGTTCAATAGTGGCGATTTTCAAAAGTAAGATCTGGCGTATTGCTATCACTGCGGAAGCAGTGATAGCATCGCGGCATGTGGTCGATTTTTGACCCAACTGAGTCGATGCAAGCGGTTTTAAACGTGAAGTCCATCGATGTGTTATCTGTTCTGTCTGGCCTCGTAACTTTGTTTGTTTTCATCAATGACAATGCTTACTGGGGGGGTTTTATGGCAGTACTACCAATGTTGATCTGTGCTGGGGCTGTGCTGCGGGACCATGCAATAGCAGAAAAGTATTGGCGGACTAATCGTTTTGCTTGATAGATAGCCACCGGGAAACCGGGCCCCGCGCCACAATTTAAAGGGCTGACTTGTTCAGCCCTTTTTCATGTCCGCCATTTAGGCGCCGACCTCCATAAATGGCGGTGGCAATTTGGTTTGGGGTAGTACGGATGACCGGCATGGAGCCGGATTTAGGAGCAGCGATGGGACGATCTAGCAAGCCTGACGAATTCAAAAACCCGCGTAGAGTCATGGCGGGGAAATTGGCATACGAGCGCAAGAAGTCTGCTCAGGACGCTGCTGACAAGGAGTTCCTTGAAAAGGCTGTGATGTGGGTTCTAGGTGTCGGGGTGACGTTATTTTTAATCGTTTTACTCATCGTTAAAGCTATGGGCAGATGATTTCGTCGTCGGGGTCTTCCTGTACTACGCGCATTCTAACGTTCGAGCCGCTGGAGTCCATGTTCACGACGGCAACGTAATTAGTCCTGAGTAACTCCCGGCAGCTTCGTTCGGCACGGGCGAAGCCATTGTTCGGCTTGCGCTTGCTCATAGCGCCTCCGTGAGGCGCCGCAGTGCGATGCGATGCGATCGGCGTGGGAGGGAGAAGGTCGCCGACGCTTCAGCACAGTGTTCTGGTCGATCTTGTTCGAGCGGGTAGGGCGGGGCTCATGCTTGAAGGCCGCTGCCGGTTCGGCCTTCCCGCCGGCGCCGAAGTACTCGGCGATTTTGCGCTCGATTTCGGTCAGTACCGCGGCGCGCGGGTCTGGCAGTGGGCCAATGTTCATCGGGTTACCCCCATGAAGGCGAATCCGCCGAGCATAACGGCGCACATCAGTGCCCAACGAGTCATCAAGCGCGCCACGTATGCGACTTTGATCTTCGTGGTTTTGGTGAGGCGAGCCGCGCATTCAAAGTCCTGGGCCGACCGGCAGGCATTGAGGTGTCCGGCGATTTCGGCACGCTCGGTACCGGTCTGGCGATCAACTACGCCAAACAGATTGTTGCCGTGTGGCACTACGCTGAAGCGCGGCGAAACTACGGCGGCGGTGATCCCAGCCTTTTGGTAGAACTCGGCGGTGGCCAGGGTGGCGCGTTGACGCAGTCCATCAAGGATGGCTCGACTCTGTTGGATTGTCGGGTTCATGTCCTTTCCTCAGTTCATTCGACAGGAAAAACTTTTCCGGTTAGGTGCAATTTGTTTCCGATGTGCTTGCGCCGCCTATGCGTGGTGGTCGTAGGCCTCGGCGCGTTTCGCCGTCCGCACCTGGGCGATTCGGCGCTCAGGAACTCGGCGATCACGCCGCATGGAGTCGCCATCGAGCATTGCGTGCATGGCGATGAGTGCTGCCAGCACGAAGCACATCGGGGAAATGATTTGCCGGCGCATCGCCTCGGCCACCAATGCGGCGCGGCGGGTGACGCCGAGCTTGAACATTGCGTTGGTGAGGCGCTTCGCGACGGTGGCCGGTGAGATGCCGACTTCCCGTGCGATTTCCTTGGCGGTCAGCCCGAGGGCTACCCACAAAAGGAACTGAAGCTCTCGCGGCGCCAGGCCACGACCGAGGTGACCCTTCCATGTGCCATTTACGATTTCTGTTTCCATCGCGTTGACTCCCGGTTGTTTTCCCAATGCACCCGGGTAATCAGGTGCATCAGTGAAAAACTCCGTGTCCCTTCGGCGCTGCTGGCGCGGTACGGGCTCAATCAAGTTGTTCGTCCGACCGCGACTCGGTCCGCCGGATAACTGTTTGCGGTGCTTTACGCTGCACACCTGGGTCAGTTGCCAACCCTCTGAACCATTGAGGCTGGTTCATCGCTGCCTTCCATCTGACCGGTTTTATTCGGTGATGGATTTAAGTTAACCGCCGGTTTTCATATCGTCAATACCGGCGGTTAATTTATTTTATGTATGTCTGGGGTATTCTTTCTTTTAGAACTGGATATTCATACAGCTATTAGGGGCGTACGGTGAGCAAACCAAACAAAAAAGACCAGTCCACAAAAACGGTTGTCAGCGGAGTGGAGCGGCTTGGATTGCGTGTTTCTTCAATGATCAATCATCCCGTCGCACAAATTCAGCGCTGGGTAACCATTCACCGCCTGGACACTGATGGCGATCGGGAGTGGGAAGAGGTGATGGGCTTACTGTCCGAAACGGACGGCATCGACATGACATTCAACGACGATGAATCGGTGACGCTGAGATGGGAAGCGAGTGCTGATGAAAATCGGCCCGTCGAGGTTGCCAATGAAATTGAGGAAGCGGCACCTTTTTGAGCGCCCACAAAAAAGCCCGCCGAAGGCGGGCTTTGCTCATGCCTCAGTGATAAAGAGTCTGTGCAGTTCACCATCTTTAAACACCGGTCGTGCTCTCACTTTTAAAGGTTCGTGGCGATTGAGTGCTTGTGTATAGGAGTTGTTGGGCTGCGTAAGAGCTACGTCGTTAATTTTTCCATGAAAAGTGCCGGCGTATCCTTCGATCTCAACTCTGCACACACCGCTGTCGACGCTCAGTGAGTAAATTCTAGTAACCACATAATCGCCAGGCTCTCCAACTACGACGTCACCGTCTGAACGGATTGCAAGGGCTTCTGGCTCCGATATCACCACCGGGTGTTCAGAATCAGAAAATTGGGTGATTTGGTTGCAGCTTTTCCCAACCGGAGTGAGCGCTGCTCTCATAGGTGATTTCGCAGCCTCGATCAGACCTGGAATCGAAATCATCATTTTTTCGTGAAGGCTGGCCAGGTTGTCATTAGCCTTTATCAGTCCATTGGCCAAAAGGGTATTCAACTCAGAAGACGACTTCGCCTGCTCCTTGATGACGTCGACCAATTCTTTCACGTTTGATGTCCCCGACAGCGCTTCTTTGATGTGTCCCATTACCTTTGCCACCAGCCAATCGAACGCCTTTTTGTAGACGTCATTGAAAGCAGGGTATTGATGAGAAAGTGCTGTAAGTATAACCAGTGTTGACTCGAATGACCCCTCCCTTGGGGGGGCCGAGAAGCACCGTAGGTCAGATTGTTTTTTTCCAGAAAGGACTTCACCGTGCAGGCAGTAATGACTAACGAGCCGGTATAGGCGTCCAGAGCCATCAACTGATCGAGCGTACTGAGCAGAGTCAAGCAGATGTCTGTCAGCATCTCCTCCGTCGTATTTGACATCCATGTGGCCGGCAACACCGGTCATCGAATCCCATTTCATGATTTCTTCCTTGAGGCCCTAGGCGCGCTGGCCCACGAGTATTGGAGGTTATCTTGAGCTCAGCCTATCGCCGACTTTGCTATAAAAGGTGGGCATTCCACACCAGAAGCACCCTCGCCTGGATATACGTATCTTCAGCTCTTATTGTCAGAGGGGGATGCCGAGGATTATCAGAAAGCATGTTGATCTGCTCATCACCCAGCCACTGAAGCCGCTTGATGTAGAGATGGCCTTCCCAAGAGAACATATAGATGCCGTCCCCCGCGAACTCACGGACACTGACGTCGACTAATAGTGGGTCGCGGTGCTTGATCGTGGGCGCCATTGATTGGCCCCAGCCTGTCACCATTTTCAGATGAAAGTGTTCTTTGAACTCAACACCCATCTCGCGTAAATGCTGCGGACTGACACGTACGTCTTGGAACATTTCGGGATAGTCGTGCGGGATTTGACCGCCGCCCATCGCAGCGCGGACGTCGTAGTGGGCAATCCACACTTCGTCGCCTACAGCGCCGGGGCGGTAATAGTCGATCTCGAGTGCACCGTCATCATCAGCTTCCGCCACTGCCAAAAGCCGTCTGCGGGCATCCTCAGTCAGGCCTTTCCCTTGATGGGCAAGCATGTTCCGGACGATCTCCGCTGCCGAGCCCCCAAAACCGACAGCCATTTCAGGTGCGCTCGTCAGGCCATTAATTTCCTTGGCCAATCGCTTACTGAATTTTTCGACCGGAACGCCCAACTGCCGAGAAAGCACAGAAGCAAATTTCGCGTTTAATGGGTTGGTGCCATTCAAATACATCGCGACCGCGGCAGATGAGATATCAGCAGCCGCCGCGAGACTTGCCTGGGTTATCCCGAGCGAGTTTTTCTTCGACATGAACAGAGCTTTAGCGGCATCGCACTCAGCCTTTAGCTCTGGGGACAGCTCTTTCTTTTTCGTCATTCGTGGAATTTAACCGTTGGTTAACTTATTTGCGTCAACCGGCGGTGTTGATTGAATGCTAACCGCCGGTTAATATCGCAGTCACACATCATGGTTCTTAGGCCACGAAATGAAGAAGACCCCATTGCCCGAATTGGTAGGGAGGATTGGCCAAACCGCTGTTGCAAAGGCGCTTAGGGTCAGTTCGCCAGCGATCTCGAAAGCGCTTCGCAATGAACGAGACATCCAGGTTATCGAGCATGACGATGGCACCTTCACGGCTGAGGAAATACGGCCGTTTCCATCGCAGCACACCGCTGCGTAATGAGCGCTGGCGTTGATGAAGTATTCCTGACTTGAAACAAGAAGTGCAGAGCACCGGATTAGCTGTTGATTCATCCAGTAAGAGGATTGCGGCACAAGGTAACAAGTTGGCGGGGGCCGATGAGCAACGAAGGCGTAGGCGGCAGTTAAGACGCTCGAATCAGGAAGACCATTAGGGGAAGGGAAATGGACGGCAACACACCAGGACACGAGGGGAAATTGAACGCTAAGGGCAACAGTCCAGACGGCGGGATAAGTCGTGTCTGCGGGAAAGCAAAGGCCTGAATTTTGGGCGAAAAAAAGCCGGGTTGCGCCCCGGCTTTTTCAACAACATGTACAACAATGCGGGGCCATTATGAGCACGAACACCGTTCCAGGCAACACCGGTTGTGCCGCGACGCGATCTGCAAACTCTCAAAAAGTGTCGCAACACCTCATAGCCCACCAATGCGCCGCAATGCACGCCGCTTTGATGGTGCGTAGCCAATATTCACGCGGGTCTAAATCACAATTCAGCCGAGAATGCCTTGATCACCTGAAGGCATCGCTGGTTACTGTCCAGGATGTTTCCGTATGAGCACTGTCATCATGAGCGCGTGCTGGCCACTGCTCGGCATGAGCCCGGCTCAGAAAGCAGTCCTGATCTCATTGGCCGATAACGCCAACGACGAGGGCGTTTGCTGGCCTTCCATTGCGACAATTGGAGTGCGCACTTGCCTGTCTGAGCGTGCGGTTCGCAACGCACTGCGTTGGTTGGAGGAGGCGGGCGTGCTGGTGAGCAACCAGCGTTTTGGCCGTTCGACATGGTATTCAATCACCCCGGCACGATATGCCCCCGGCAGCAAATGCCCCCCGGCACCAGATGCCCCATCACCCCGGCAGGATATGCCGGACACCCCGGCACCAGATGCCCCCAGAACCGTAAGGGAACCGTCAATTGAACCCTCACAAGGTGGCAATCGCGTTCCGCGCTCGCCGTCTTGCCCGGTTCAGGACATTGTTGATTTGTTCAACCGACTGCTCGCACCAGCTCTGCCGACCGTAGTTCTCGTCTCCGAAGCTCGTAAAAAGCAAATCCGTGCACGCTGGATCCAGAGCGATGTTCACCAGAACCTCGAATTCTGGACTGAGTACTTCGCCACGGTCGCCCAGTCCGATTTCCTGATGGGCCGTGCTTCGGGTAAAAACGGCGGCGCACCTTTCCGGGCCAGCTTCGACTGGCTGATCGCCCCGAGCAACTTCGTCAAGGTTGTGG
>NZ_RRZK01000034.1 GCF_004348895.1 Pseudomonas vancouverensis | reverse complement strand
GCTGCTCCGGCTGCCGCCGCACCTGCTGCTGCCGCTCCGGTTGCCGCACCAGCCAAGCCGGGCGCCAAAGTTCACGCCGGCCCTGCCGTGCGTCAACTGGCTCGCGAGTTCGGCGTCGAGCTGAGCGCCGTGGGTGCCAGCGGTCCGCACGGTCGCATCCTGAAAGAAGACGTGCAGGTCTACGTCAAAGCCATGATGCAGAAGGCCAAGGAAGCACCGGCCGCTGCTGGCGGCGCTACCGGTGGCGCGGGCATCCCGCCGATTCCGGTCGTGGACTTCAGCCGCTTCGGTGAAATCGAAGAAGTGCCGATGACCCGCCTGATGCAGGTCGGCGCCGCCAACCTGCACCGCAGCTGGCTGAACGTGCCACACGTGACGCAATTCGATTCGGCGGATATCACCGAACTGGAAGCGTTCCGCGTTGCGCAGAAAGCGGTTGCCGAGAAGGCTGGCGTCAAGCTGACCGTGCTGCCGTTGCTGCTCAAGTCCTGCGCCCACCTGCTCAAGGAACTGCCGGACTTCAACAGCTCGCTGGCGCCAAGCGGCAAAGCGATCATCCGCAAGAAATACGTGAACATCGGCTTCGCCGTCGACACCCCGGATGGCCTGCTGGTACCGGTCATCAAGAACGTCGACCAGAAGAGCCTGCTGCAACTGGCCGCCGAAGCCGCTTCCCTGGCCGAAAAAGCCCGGACCAAGAAGCTCTCGTCGGACGAGATGCAAGGCGCGTGCTTCACCATTTCCAGCCTCGGTCACATTGGCGGCACCGGCTTCACGCCGATCGTCAACGCGCCGGAAGTGGCGATCCTCGGTGTTTCCAAGGCAACCATCCAGCCAGTCTGGGACGGCAAGGCCTTCCAGCCGAAACTGATGCTGCCACTGTCGTTGTCCTACGATCACCGCGTGATCAACGGCGCCGCTGCTGCACGCTTCACCAAGCGTCTGAGCGACCTGCTGGGCGACATCCGCACCATGCTCCTGTAATACCGGATGGCCCTCCTTTACCGGAGGGCCACTCGCGTTCCACGTTTCCGAGCCACGCTCGTACCTCAACCCCGCCCATTTGGCGGGGCTTTTTTTGTCTGAAAGAAAACCACCTTCCTACAGTTGTGGCTGATATTACCCACAACTTCAGTTCGTTTCGCTCGGGTATGTTTTAAGGCCCAATAACCAGGCTTATTTAAATCCATTTAACTTCGCCTGACTTTCACAGCCTATAACAATCGAACGGACTCAATATGTTTAAACCAACCGTTGGCCCCATCATTGGCCATACAACGACTGACCACGCTCGAATATTCATTCGTGGAGAAATGAAAGGCAATGCGCCGGTATTCGCCGGTCTTCGTTATCGACAAAAAGGCGAAGAAGACTGGTCACCCGTTATTTTTATAGAACTCACGGCAAAGCAGGATATGTGCGCAGTCTTTGCCCTGGACGACCTTGCTGCCGAAACCCGATACGAGTATCAGTGCGGATGGTTCAACGCCATAAGCCCGAGCCATACCACGCAGAGCTTGCAAGAACTGCCGCTGCAATGGCCGCAGCAGGTCTATCAATTGCTCACCCGCTCCAGCCGGGCGGCCGTGCCAAGGGCGTACATCATCGGCTCCTGTCGTTACCTGCGCATGAGCGCCGGAGTGGCCGTCCTCCCCCATTGGGGTGACAGGATCTTCGCCTCGATTTCACGCCTGGTACAGCAGGCCACACCGCCGGTCAGTGCCTTGATGATGACCGGGGATCAAGTCTATCTGGACGACCTGAATGCCATTACGCCCGATAAAGATCTCAAGGCGATCCTCGCCAAATACCGCGCGGCTTTCTCGCAGCCTCATATCGCGCAAGTAATGTCTGGCGTACCCACTTACATGATCCTTGACGATCACGAAATAGAAGACAACTGGCCTGCCAACAAGAGTGAATTAGATACTGCGTTATATATAAACGCCATGCAGGCCTATGAGTTGTATCAAGCCAGTCACAGCCCGGCCCACGCAATGCTCACCAATGGACAAGCCATCAAGCCACTCGAAAAATACTGGTACACATTCACCGACGGCGATATCGAATGGTTTGTCACTGACAGTCGAACCGAACGCAACCTTTCAGTTCCGGACCGATACATTCTCGATCAGCGTCAGGAACAAGCGCTCTTTGACTGGCTTATCCACAGCCCGGCACGGGTCAAGTTCGTGGTCACCAGTGTCATGTTCTACCCTGACCGCAAGCGCATGGGCGATGACGCCTGGAAAGCCTTTCCCGAGCAACGACTACGACTGCTGGAAACCATCCGAACTCATCGCCTCAAGAACGTCTTCTTTATCAGCGGCGATGTCCACGGCTCGCTCACCAGCCGGCTCACCCATAGCGAAGACCCGGAATTCGAAGTCCACACCATCGTGTCGTCTCCGCTATGCAACAGCTGGCTGCTGCCCTACGCGACGACGGCCACCTTCATCCTTGACCAGCCACTGGCCTCGACGGCCGCAGGCGAATACCGGCACGAGCTGACCAGCCCGGTGATCAGCCAGGACAACTTCGCGCACCTGATCGTCGATACCGAGCATGTCTACGTGAACTACCTCGACCGCGAGGGCAAGCCGTTGCAATCGACAAGCATCAAGCTGCGCTGACCGGACTCACCGCGGACTGGCCTGGCAAAGCCGGCAGAACTTCGAATTATTTCGATTAAAACGCTACTTTTTCCGGATAACTGCAGAAATCTTCATGCCGGCCGACATATTCTTATAGCACTTGGCCTTCATCTCTCTTGTCAGTCGGTGTTGCAATGATGCAACCTTGCCGCAGGCAACAGTTATGAGGGCGAGAGCCCGGCGCGATCAGCATATTCGAAGCGAGTTCCTTCCATGAAAAGCCAACCCGATGCCGCCAGCCGTATGGTGGCCGAGGTAGTGACGCAGCTGCCGGTGCCCTCACGGCTCGGCATGCTGCGTTTCGAACGGCTGAATGAACCAAGCTGGGCGCTGCTGTTTCTTGATCCCAATTGCGAACGCCAGTTCGGCCTGCCGGCCGTGGAGCTCTGTGCCCTGGTGGGCTCGCCGTACGCCAGCCTGATGGAGCCGGAAGCGCGCTATCAGCTGCATGACGCCGTGCAGCAGCAATTGAGCGAAAGCACGCACTACCTGATCCGCTATACCCTGCACACCGCTTCCGGCGCCCTGAACCTGCTGGAACTCGGCGAAGCCTACAAACAGCACAATCGACACTTGCTACGTGGCTATCTGCTGGTCATCGACGGTTTGTTCGAGGGTGACACGCTGCAACCAGCGCTGGATCTGGAAACCCAGAACTCGCGCCTGCAAATCGCCCTCGAACTCAATCAACGTGCCCAGCAGGAACAACTGTTGCACCTGGATCGCGTGCGCGCCCAGCAGGACCTGATCCTGTTGCTGACCCGCCAGCGCTACAGCAGCAATAACTCCCTGCAGGAAGCCGCCGAGCTGATCACCCGCAGCGCCTGCGATATCTACGAAATCGACAGCGCCAGCCTGTGGCACCTCGAAGGGTCAACGCTGGTGCCGATTTCCGCCTATTACCGTACGACCCAGGAATACCTGCTGCCGCAGCCGATCGACGCCAGTGAGTTTCCCGACTATCTCGACGCCTTGCACACCGGCCGAGCCATCGACGCGCACAATGCGATCCGCGATCCACGCACCCGGGAAATGGCCGAAAGTCTGCGTCCGCGTGATGTCAACGCGATGCTCGACGCCAGCATCCGCGTCGACGGCCAGGTGGTCGGCGTCCTGTGCCTGGAGCAGACCGGCGCCACCCGCGCCTGGCAGTCGGACGAAATCGCCTTCGCCGGTGAACTGGCCGACCAGTTCGCCCAAGTCATCAGCAACCACAATCGCCGCGCCGCCACCAGCGCCCTGCACCTGTTCCAGCGCGCCGTCGAGCAAAGTGCCAACGCCTTTCTGCTGGTCAATTGCGATGGCGTGGTGGAGTACGTCAACCCGAGCTTCACCGCGATTACCCAGTACAGCACCGAAGAAGTGCATGGCCAGCGCCTGGCGGAGTTGCCGGCCCTGGAAAACCTCAGCGAGCTGCTGTTCGACGCGCCCTCGGCGCTGGCCAAGAGCAACAGCTGGCAGGGCGAATTCAAGAGCCGCCGGAAAAACCTCGAACCCTACTGGGGCCAACTGTCGATTTCCAAGGTCTATGGCGACAACCGCGAGCTGACCCACTACATCGGCATTTACGAAGACATCACCCAGACCAAGCTCGCCCAGCAACGCATCGAGCGCCTGGCCTACACCGACAACCTGACCAACCTCGGCAATCGCCCGGCGTTCATCCGTAACCTCGACGAGCGTTTTGCCCGGGACAGCGATGCCCCGATCAGCCTGCTGCTGGTGGACATCGACAACTTCAAGCGGATCAACGACAGCCTCGGCCACCAGACCGGTGACAAACTACTGATCAGCCTGGCCCGGCGCCTGCGCAACAGCCTGATCCCGAGCGGCAGCCTGGCGCGCTTCGCCAGTAACGAGTTTGCGGTATTGCTGGACAACAGCGATCTCACCGTGGGCCAGCAAGTGGCCAACCAGCTGCTGGCGACCCTCGACAAACCGATGTTCGTCGACAACCAGTTGATCAGCGTCACCGGTTCCGTGGGCCTGGCCTGCGCGCCACTGCACGGCCGCGACCCGCAAACCCTGATGCGCAACGCAGGCCTGGCATTGCACAAGGCCAAGGCCAACGGCAAACATCAGGTGCAGGTATTTACCGAAGCGCTGAATGCCGAGGCCAGCTACAAACTGTTCGTCGAAAACAACCTGCGCCGCGCCCTGACCCAGAACGAACTCGACGTGTTCTACCAGCCCAAGCTGTGCCTGCGCAGTGGTCGTTTGCTGGGGATGGAGGCGCTGCTGCGTTGGGACCATCCGGAAAAAGGCATGATCCGCCCGGACCAATTCATCAGCGTGGCCGAAGAAACCGGACTGATCATTCCCATCGGCAAATGGATCGCCCGCCAGGCCTGCCGCATGAGTAAAGAACTGAGCGCCGCCGGGCTGGGCAACCTGCAAGTGGCGATCAACCTGTCACCCAAGCAGTTCTCCGACCCCGACCTGGTGTCATCGATTGCCACCATCCTCAAGGAAGAAGCACTGCCGGCGCACCTGCTGGAACTTGAGCTCACCGAGGGCCTGCTGCTGGAAGCCACCGAAGACACTCACTTGCAGCTCGACCAACTCAAGCGCCTGGGCCTGACCCTGGCCATGGACGACTTTGGTACCGGTTACTCGTCGCTCAGCTACCTGAAAAAATTCCCCATCGACATCATCAAGATCGATCGCAGCTTCATCCACGAAATCCCGGACAACCAGGACGACATGGAAATCACCTCCGCGGTGATCGCCATGGCCCACAACCTGAAACTCAAGGTCGTGGCCGAAGGCATCGAAACCGCCGAACAGTTGGCGTTCCTGCGCCGCCATCGCTGTGACGTCGGCCAGGGCTACCTGTTCGACCGTCCGATCCCCGGCGCCGAGCTGATCGAAAAGCTCAAACGCTACCCGCGTGGTCCGATTGCCTGACTACACCAAAGTTTTGGGTAGTGATTAACTTGGCATCATTGGGCACACTGACGGTCTGATTAAACACATCCAACCTGACTGAGAGGACTGATCATGGTTCTGCGCTCGGAAATTCTGGTGAACAAAAACGTGCTACCGACTAAAGATCAAGCTCTGCCTGGCCGCGAAACCCCGATCAAGGTTCCGGACGAACACTTCGTCAACAAAAACCCGCTGCTGGGCCCGTTCCCTGGCAACGTCGAATTCGCCATCTTCGGCCTGGGTTGCTTCTGGGGCGCAGAACGTCGCTTCTGGCAGCGTGAAGGCGTATACAGCACCTCCGTGGGCTACGCCGGCGGCTACACACCAAACCCGACCTATGAAGAAGTCTGCTCGGGCCTGACCGGCCACGCTGAAGTGGTATTGGTGGTGTACGAGCCAGAGAAAGTCAGCTACGAAGAGCTGCTGAAGATGTTCTGGGAACTGCATAACCCGACCCAGGGCATGCGCCAGGGCAACGATATCGGCACCCAGTACCGCTCGGTCATCTACGCGACCAAGCCAGAGCAACTGGACGCCGCACTGAAGAGCAAGGCTGCGTTCCAGGCGGAACTGTCCAAGGCCGGCCTGGGTGAGATCAGCACCGAAATCGATGAAGCCCCGACCTACTACTACGCCGAGGCTTATCACCAGCAGTACCTGGCGAAGAACCCGGAAGGCTACTGCGGAATCGGCGGCACAGGCGTGACCTGCCCAATCTGATTTTGCTAACCCTGTAGGAGCGAGCACGCTCGCGAAAAACAAAAGAGCGGCGCCGGGTATCCGGTTTACGGGTTTTCGCTCACGACCTTCGCGAGCAAGCTCGCCCCTACAAGAGATGGCGTCTGATCAGACGCCATTTATTCAACCGATCAACTTTCAGCAATCAACCAGTCCATCTTCCACCCACCCTGGGTCTGTCCGAGCTTCTCGGCCAACCACGGCAGCAGTTCACGCAACTCTTCCTCCAGCCCCCACGGCGGATTGGCAATCGCCAGCCCGGAGCCGTTCAGGCTGTTCGGCGTGTCCAGCGGATGCACCAGCAATTCCACCCGCAACAGCTTCGGCGCACCGGTGCCGGCCAGGTCCTGATAGAAGCGACGCAGTGCGCGCTGATCCTTCACCGGGTACCAGATAGCCGCTACGGTCTGGCGCATCCGGCCAATCGCTTCCTTGAGCGACGCGGCGCAACGCTGCATCTCGTCGAGCTTTTCAAACGGCGGGTCGATCAACATCACCGCGCGCTTCTCCTGCACCGGCAACATCGCCCGCGCTACATGCCAGCCCTCGCCCAGGTGCACCTTGACCCGACGATCACCGGCCATGTTTTCCTTGAGCAACTGGCCGTCCTCGGGGTGCTTCTCATTGATCAGCACGCGATCCTGCGGGCGAGTCAGCCGCCGCGCCAGCTCCGGCGAACCCGGGTAATAGCGCAACTGGCCATCCGGGTTCATCTCGTGCAGCACCTGCATGTAATCGGCGGTCAGGATCGGCAGATCCGGCTGATCCCACAAACGCGCAATGCCTTCCAGGTACTCACCGGTACGGCTCGCCTGATCGCCTTGCAGGTCGTACAGACCAATGCCGGCGTGTGTGTCGAGATAGGCAAACGGCTGCTCCTTGCGCGACATCAGGGCGATGAGGCGGGTCAAGGTCAGGTGTTTGAACACATCGGCATGATTGCCGGCGTGGAAGGCGTGACGATAATTCATGATTGCTCCTGCGCAGGGCGGGGAGTTTACCTTTTACAGGGCGGCAAGTCAGGGGTTGGTGGCTGAGCGGTGAACGGCCCCCGCTTCGCCCTGTGAGGCTTGCGACGTATTTGCAAGTGGTGAACCATTAGCTGCGATATTCTTTCCCAAAGAAAAATATAGAAATAAAATAGAAGACCCAACCAGCGTAAAAGAAGTTTTTTATTATTATTCTAAATACTTTCTCGTTGGGATTTCGGATGTGATTGGAAACAATCAAAGACAGAAAACTTACAGAAAAAAATATTAACGACAAGGCCGGCACAATAGCTCTAAGCCCCAAAAACTCCACCCGCCAATCTCGACCACGAGGACCACCTGGCAACACGAGATATTGATGAGAAATCGCATAAATTGAAAGCGCTAAAAAAAGCAAAGAAGTTCCGCCGAGCAGCAATTTTAATCGTAGCGGTGCTTCCTTCAACATATTGAAACTCCCTATATCGTCCGTTTTTATCCTGCAGGAGAGACAGCGCCCGCCCTCTATTAGCGACAAACCGTCCCAATCCAGCCCTCCGCACTTCTTGCATTTCTTTACTTTGGAATTCATTTATGCACAATCCTATCCAGCCAGTCGCTCTACCCGGGGATAAGGGGACAGGTTTAATTTAATTTCAGCAATAGCTGTGCGTCCTGCCCCCGCTCACCTACAAACTTTTCTGCTGTCAGCCAAAGAACCGCTCACAACTTAACCACGACTATTACTCGATATAGCCCAGCGTGTCGGCTGCATAAAGCGCAAGCAATAAGACAAGACATACAACCCCGCCCCAGTGCAAAATTATTAGCTTTTTTTCGAAGCCAACCAGGAAAATCCTTTAAATCTTTAGCATCGGCCCCACCATCGCGAAGATACAAATTTGGCATAGTCATCACGCCCATTATTGCCCCAAGCAAGAACAACCTCCCTCGCGTAAAATCATACAACATTCAACTCCGCCGCCAACGCGAGCCCAAACATAACAGTTAACAGAACGATCCCACCCCATTGCAAAGCCATTAGCTTTCGCCTTAGTGAAATAGGCAAATTTTTCAAATCATCAGCACTGACAACTCCACGATCAATGTAAAAAGTCGAGAATGTCACGTATCCTGATATACGGCCAACTACCATTAACTTTGCCCACACTCCACCATATCCGGCCCCCGTCACACCCCAGCTATTTTTAAAAGCTTTCTGCAGAAGATCCATCTTCGTATTTGCGAGAAAAAGCATGTAGCCGATTCCCGCAAACATTCCTGAGATATCGACAACCCCTATGACGAGAAATAACGTATCAGCTGCACTCAATGTCAATTAATAGACTCATATATTTTTTCGGCTGTAATTTCACCAACTTTCCCTCCAGCATAGCCTGCCGAAATGGATACCGCCCCAGTTACTAAAACAGCACAAGCCAGCAAGGACAGCCCCCCAGTAGGCACGCTAAGTCCTACGCAGACTCCCCCGACAATGTGCGCGCTTATCGCACCGGCGAACACGCCGCCACCAATCCCTCCAACAAAACTACCCGCTTCAGTAAACTTAACCCGCTCACACGCTTCGCTACTTCCTGCCCTGCACACTTCCTGCACCTTCATGGCAGATGCCCCGCCCCCAACAGCCGTCCCAACCCAACCACCGTACTGAACGTATTTGGAAGCCCGGGCCACCCCCTCCAGATGAGTCGCATACCCCGGCATCTGCCCCACGCCGCCCGCTTCGGTCCAGCGGTGCACCAGGCTCGGTGGCGAAAGAAACAGCGCCCGATTCAAATCGGGATGGTGGGGGAAGCCGATGCCTTTGCGTGTCAGGCTGGTCATGTGGATATCGAGTGTGGCGAACAGTTTTTGCCGTTCGGCCAGAAACGTCGGTGAACTCAGGTGGCCATCGCGCAAAAAGGAATGCTGATGCAGCGCTTCAATTTTTTTCAGGGTGTCGCTGACGTTGTCCAGGTTGTTCTTGAAAACACTCGCGCCGACACCGACGGCTTGCGAGCCATAGGTCAGGAGGCTCTGGATGACCTCCCGGTGCTGCACCATGAAATCCGCTTCTTCCGGGCTGAGGGTTTCGAGGATCTGATTGGTCCTGGCCGCCACGCCCATAAGCAGGGCTTCTTCAAGGGTGCACTGGTAGTTGCTGGGGTCGCCGAGCACGATCATCGAGCCGGCCCTGACCTCGTGCCGGTAGGGGTTGAGCAGTTTGAATTTACCCATCACCGCCGGGTCGCGCAGGGTGAACAGGTCGGCTTCGAGTTGTTCGCGGGTGGTGCTTTTCGGAACGATGTAGAAGCCGGGTTCTTCGGCTGTGGCACTGCCGAGGGGCACGGACCTGGGTGTGCTAGAAGCGGAC
>NZ_RRZK01000032.1 GCF_004348895.1 Pseudomonas vancouverensis | reverse complement strand
CAACTTGAGCTTGGGTGTGGCCAATTCCATTACCGCTGTCGAAGAAGGTTGCGATCGCATCGACGCCAGCCTCGCCGGCATGGGCGCGGGGGCCGGAAACGCGCCGCTGGAAGTCTTCATCGCCGCGACCGAGCGCCTGGGTTGGAATCACGGCACCGACCTTTATACGCTGATGGATGCGGCTGACGACATCGTTCGGCCGCTGCAGGACCGTCCGGTTCGAGTCGACCGCGAAACGCTCGCGCTGGGTTATGCCGGCGTCTACTCAAGCTTCCTGCGCCACGCCGAAATCGCCGCCGCTAAATACGGCCTCAAGACCCTCGACATCCTCGTCGAATTGGGCAAGCGGCGCATGGTTGGCGGTCAGGAAGACATGATCGTCGACGTTGCGCTGGACCTGGTGAGTGAGGGAGGCACCTTCGGACGCTCATAGGGGCTGTAAGCAAGCTCCCATTGAAGGTGCAACAAAGCAAAAAAAACCATACCTCAAGTGAGCCTGGACATAGGTGGAGATCGTGGTCCCAACTGGACACCGTCTTCACCTGGTGCTGAATCTGTTTTCTCTTCAGGTCGTTGGCTGGTCAATGAAGTCGCAAATGACCAGTGATTTGGCCATTGATGCTTTATTGATGGCGGTTTGGAGGCGTAAAACCGAAGCAAGAGGTGATGGTTCATTCCGACCAAGGCAGGCCAGTAAAACAGCTCCGATTGGCGCAGCTTTTGGAAGGCGAACAATTTGGTTGCCAGCATGAGTCGCCGAGGCAACTGTCATGACAACGCCGTGGCCGAAAGTTTTTTCCAGCTTCTGAAACGGGAACGGATCAAGCGGAAAATCTGCACCACGCAGCAAGATGCGTAGCGATGTGTTCGATTACATCGAGATGTTTTACAACGCAAAACGCCGCCGTGGTTTCAACAATCATCTGTCACCGGTAGAGTTTGAAAAGCGTCACGCAATAAGCTTGCAAGGTGTCTAGAAAACTCGGGGCAATTCATTGTGCAAATACACGACACCCGCAGAACTCACGAACTGATAAGCCAGGCGTTCCACCGAGCGGTCAATGACAGGTCGGGGCCAATCGTGGTCGCACTGCCGGAAGACAAGCTGACCGAAATGGCGGAAATCTGTGATGCCGGGCTGTTCAACCGTGTATTGATGACCCCGGCAACCGAGCAAGTGAGATCAAAGTCCACCCTGAAGCATTGACACCTCGATTCAGCCTGACTCACATCAGGGAGCAATCAAGAAAAAGGCAAGTTAGTATCGCCTGGCGATGGTCTAGATGCGTGCTGCGGCCCTAGCCCATGTCTTGCCTTTTTGGAGTAAGGGGTGCCTTTCTTTCCGTGAAACCCGGCTTAGATCTCCGGATACCCCAAAAAATAAAAATGCCGGTCAGCTTAACCGACCGGCATGAGTTCGTTGGGCCCCTTTTGTACTCAAACCAAAATCACTTGGTCAACCAGGACTCAACGGTCGCAGAGCCGTGTTCTGCTTTCCATTCCTTCAGAGTCTTGTGATTGCCGCCTTTGGTTTCGACGACTTCGCCGGTGTGTGGATTTTTGTAGATCTTCACTTGGCGAGGCTTACGGGATCCTGCTTTTGACTCGGTGACTGGAGCACGACGACCTGCATTTGGATCAAGCAGGTTGATCACGTTTGGCAGGCTGTACCCGTACTCCGCAAGCAATGCGCGCAGCTTAGTTTCGAATTCGATTTCTTTCTTGAGTCCAGCGTCGCCTTTCAGCGCTTCGAGAGCTTGAATCTGTTCTGCAAGGTGTTTTTCGAGCTGGCGGAATTCGACGAGTTTGGACATGACAGGTCTCTCTTCAGTAGTTAACTAATAGTATATTGCAAATCGGTCATCGTAATAGGGGCGGCTGGCGACAACTGAGGTAGCAACCGAAAATTACGGCTCATCAATAATTATGACTGAACCATAATTTGGAATAATCTGGCTTTATCGGCTCCTCAAACGTCTAAATTGCTGCGTCACTCGAATCACTTGCAGTAGACCGTCCATAGCTTATCAACTCGTATTCTGAAGTTCGACTCATCATCTCCTGACGCATCCCCCTATCAGGATTGTTTGGCACGCTCGCCAAGCGCAGTGCTCCCCTGCACCATCGCTCATTGACGGAATCCACTACCCCATGACGTTCTTCAAAGGTAAGCGTCCAGCCAACACACCTTCCGAACTCCAGCATTAAGGGCGATGGTGTCCGCGTATTTTTAAGCGGACGCGATCGCCCTTAACGTCAGGATTTCCATGCGCCATCGAAGCTCTTACCCGAAACCCTTCAAGGCCCAGGTTGTTCAGGAATGCCTGCAACCGGGCGCAACCCTATCCAGCGTCGCCATCAGCCACGGCATCAACGCCAACGTGATCCGCAAGTGGCTACCGCTTTACCGAGATCAGTCACCAGCGGCGTTGCCGGCTTTCGTTCCGTTGAGAGCTACACCCAAACGGCAGGCAGAAGGGTCGGCGATTATTGAGTTGCCATATGGCGAGCAATCGATATCAGTGAAATGGCCAACGTCCGATCCTGAAGGCTGTGCCCGCTTTGTCCGTGGACTCACGCAATGATTCGCATCGACGCCATCTGGCTTGCCACCGAGCCCATGGACATGCGTGCCGGCACCGAGACCGCGTTAGCCAGAGTGATCGCGGTGTTCGGTGCGGCGAAGCCGCACTGTGCTTATCTGTTTGCCAACCGCCGCGCCACTCGTATGAAAGTGCTGGTGCATGACGGGATTGGCGTCTGGCTGGCTGCTCGTCGATTGAACCAAGGAAAGTTTCACTGGCCAGGCATTCGACTAGGCTGCGAGATGGAGCTGGATGCCGAGCAACTTCAGGCTTTGGTGCTCGGTCTGCCTTGGCAACGCGTTGGGGCTGGCGGTGCAATCACATTGCTCTAGAAGCTGTAATTAGCGCCTCGGCCTGCTGCCGCAGGCGATCCGCTTTGGTAAAATCCAGGGCATGACTTCCTCGCCCAATCTCGATCAGATGACCCCCGACCAACTGCGCGCTTTCGCTGCGCAGTTGCTGTCCCAGGTTGATTCGCTCGGACAGCAAGTCGACAGGATGGGCAAGAAGAACGACCGCGACCAAACCATCATCGAGCAACTCACCCACGAAATCGCCTGGTTCAAACGTAACAAGTTTGCCAAGCGCAGTGAGCAATTGAGTCCCGACCAAGGCAGCTTGCTCGACGACTTGCTCGACACCGACATCGCGGCCATTGAAGCCGAGCTGAAGGCGTTGAATCCGCCGGCTGCGCAAGCTGAACCACGCAAGCAGCCCAAGCGTGCTTCCTTGCCTGCGCAGTTTCCGCGTACCGTGATTTA
This sequence comes from Pseudomonas vancouverensis, assembly GCF_004348895.1. Taxonomy (GTDB): domain Bacteria; phylum Pseudomonadota; class Gammaproteobacteria; order Pseudomonadales; family Pseudomonadaceae; genus Aquipseudomonas; species Aquipseudomonas vancouverensis. The sequence continues at coordinate 505,962 of NZ_RRZK01000032.1, read as the reverse complement.
TCACGAACCCGACAACATCCAATGCGCCTGCGGCTGCCAGCTCCAGCGGGTTGGCGAGGACGTCAGCGAGAAGCTGGATTACACGCCGGGCGTGTTTACGGTGGAGCAGCATGTGCGCGGGAAATGGGTCTGCCGCGAGTGTGAAACACTGACTCAGGCACCGGTTCCCGCCCAGGTCATCGATAAGGGCATCCCGACGGCAGGGCTGCTGGCTCACGTGATGGTGGCCAAATTTGCCGACCATTTACCGCTGTATCGGCAAGAGAAAATCTTTGGCCGCGCCGGCTTCGCCATCGCCCGATCGACACTGGCGCAATGGGTCGGTCAAACCGGTGTGCAGCTCCAGCCCTTGGTCGATGCGCTACGCGAAACAGTGCTTGCTCAAGGCGTGATCCACGCTGACGAAACGCCGGTGCAGATGCTCGCCCCGGGTGAGAGGAAAACGCATCGTGCTTATGTCTGGGCCTACTGCACTACGCCATATTCGGCGCTCAAGGCGGTCGTTTATGACTTCAGTCCAAGCCGTGCGGGAGAGCATGCACGCAACTTCCTTGGCGCGTGGAATGGCAAGCTGGTTTGCGATGATTTTGGTGGTTACAAAGCAAGCTTCCAGCAAGGCATCACTGAAATCGGCTGCATGGCCCACGCCCGCCGCAAGTTTTTTGATCTGCACGCGACGAACAAAAGCCAACTGGCCGAGCAGGCGCTGCACTCAATTGGTGGGTTGTACGAAATTGAACGGCTGGCGCGGGAGATGACCGACGAAGAACGCTGGCGAGTACGTCAGGAAAAAGCGGGGCCCCTTATCGACGCACTCCATACCTGGATGATGGCCCAGCGCGACCTTGTACCCGAAGGGTCGGCTATCGCCAAAGCTCTGGATTACAGCCTCAAGCGCTGGATGGCACTGACGCGCTATCTCGATGACGGTGCTGTGCCCATAGACAATAACGCGGTCGAAAATCAGATAAGACCGTGGGCACTTGGGCGCTCCAACTGGTTGTTCGCCGGGTCACTGCGCAGCGGCAAACGGGCGGCAGCAATCATGAGTTTGATCCAGTCTGCGCGCATGAACGGGCATGATCCGTATGCTTACTTGAAGGATGTTCTGACTCGCCTGCCGACGCAGCGGGCGAGTGAGATTACGGAGTTGCTGCCGCATCGATGGGCGCCCATTCAATCACGCAAGGCGTGTTGGCCGGACATCTAGAAACAAAGGAATTGCCAAACGCCAACGGACTTCCTCTTCATTCCTTTTAGTCGAGATTGCGCGAAATATTGATGCTGTAACCGGTGCTATCCGTAGGCAGCTTCTTCTTGGCGAATCCGTTGATAACGAGGTAAAGCAATGGGCCAATCGATACGAAGACTGCCGTTATCAGAAAGTAAGGCACAAGAGAGACCGCAGATCGGCCTTTGGAACGAGCGTCCCGATACATCCAGATGCAAGCGAGGACGCCGAGCAGGTAAAGGTCAATAACTACTTGGGCAGTGTCCGGGCTGGATATTAACTCCAGGCCGAAGTCGATGAGCGATTGATCGGCAACGAACATGGTACCCGCCGTATACAAGGAAAAAATCACTAATGTGGCAAGTGAGAGGTAGGGTCTTTTCATTTGTCCTCCTTGAGCAAGAAGCGATGATCAACGCTGACAAGGTAGCGATATTGTCACGACGAGATCAATGACCTTACAGGTCATGGACTCAGCCAATTCGCGCCGTCAGAGTCGAACAATGAGCCCCCGACCTTTTCCTCGAACGACACCCTCCATCACTGCAAGTGAGCAGTTGCGTCAACTGCGACGTCAGGCAAAATTGAGCCAACTCGACCTCGCCTTGATGTCAGGTATTTCTCAGCGCCACCTCAGCTGCATCGAGACAGGGCGCGCCAAGCCAAGCCCAGGCACTCTGCATAACCTACTCATGGCACTCGATGCGCCTCTAGAGCACTGCAACAGTGTCTTTCTCGCCAGTGGTTATGCACCGCGCTACGAAGCAACACCTCTTACCTCGCCAAGCATGGAGGCTGTTCGTGACGCTATAACTCACCTCCTTCATGCCAACAACCCCGCACCAGCGATTGTCTTGGGGAGTCAGTGGGAGATATTGGCAGCCAACGCCAGCACTGGAGTGCTGTTCGATCTGGTCGGCCTGAGTGCCGATGCGGCAGAAGGCCTAAATCTGTTGGTAACGCTGCTGGAGCCTGGAGGGTTGGGCGATCATCTGAACAACGTCGAGGAAATCAGATTGATTGCTTGGCAAAGGGCAGCTAGAGAGGCCCTGAGCAACCCGGGGCTCGCTACGCTTCTGAAAAGCCTCCCCATGCCTCAAGAGGCTTCCACGTTGACAAACGAACTGCCTCCGTTGGTACTGACGCGGCTCGACTCAAGGCACGGGGAACTGAAATTCATGTCAACTTTTACAACATTTGGCATGCCTCTCGACATTACGATGGAGTCGCTGCGTATTGAGCATCTGATTCCTGCCGACGCGAGAACCTGGGAAGTCATGGCCCGAGCCTATGAGCAATTGAAATGCTGATGCCCTTATCTTCGGTTCAACACATTCATAGGTGTGTTCGCCAGACGCTTACCTTCAAAGCGACCGGTTGTGAGATCGAAAAAGGGTCATCGGTGGAGTCGCCTTTTTGACATAGGCTGAGCTAGAGCACCTCCACCTTTTTTGTTTGAAGAGTGTGCGACGCGGGCATTCAGATCTAAACGTCCAACAGCGTACAATTACGCTTCCTGTTGAAACGCCCAGCTCGTCCAGGAAGGTGGTGGCTGGAATAGAATCCGCTCCTGCCGATACGCGCTAGCGTAAAATGTGAATGTATTAAGGAAACCTTGATGGCGGTCAATTTGGAAAGCCTGTGGCAACGTGAGCGTGCAAGGCGGGCGGCTTTATGGAATTTGGAGGGATTGCGACCCGGTGATGACCGCGCAAAACCTCACCTGAACATTCTCGATGAAATTGATCGACAAGATCTCGAACATCCTCATGGGGATGCTCAATTTATGACGATTGAGGAGTTGAGAGCTTCTGTGCCAGAAACGCCGTACGAAAGCAGCGACGGCCACCATTTCGTGATCGTTCTAGACCAGCACATTCCTCAAGTTTGGCGAACGAGATTCGAAGCAGCCAATGCACTCGCCGAACGTTTTTCGGAAGGAAGCTATGCTCATGATTGGCGTCGATTCCTGAGGGTCTGGATTCGAGACATGGAACATTTAGCGGCTCACCGTCTTTCATAATTTCTCCTGGTTCGCGGCGCCGACTAGATTCGTCGCAATGAAGGAAGGGGGGCAAGAGCCCAATCAGGGTAATTGCACTGACTTGCCCACCCCGTTTGTATTTGACCTCACCGGTCATTTGCATTCTCTCTGAACACCGACGCATTGAGGCTTTGAACCATGACTGGCAAGAGGCACGATTCAGTTACGACTCTACGGCCCCTCTGCTATCGTCCAGATACTTTGCGGTGAGCAGCCAAATGATCTGGGTGAGGCCCCTCTGATGCATCAGTGGGTACACGTAGTGGCTTTCCTTTAAGGAAGGCGTACTCGCTACCATGCAATCGCTCCGACGTCTGAATATGCAGTTGCTCATCGATCCATATGAGGCCCTTGTCGAACAGCGTATGGATGTCTGCACGCAATAGCAGGCCGTTGTCGGTGCGATTAGTGTGGGCGCCCAGGTAAGGTTTGATATGGGCCGCCTCAAGTATCTCGAGGACGGCGCAACCGGTCATTGCGCAGCGTCGGTCATAGGCAGAAAGAAGCGCCGCTTTAAAAACGCCCTGCCCCTCACGGATCACTATCGCCCCTTGCTGGCGACGTCGCTCATCCTCCTCAGATTCTATGGGATTGAGCGCTTCGTCTGTCACTTGCTTGTGCGCCTCAGCAAGCGCCTGCTCGAAGTCAGTTGATTCGATCTGCACCACCCTGAAACGCCCACCCACCTCGCGCTCGATATCCCAGATCCCGTGCACAATGGGTTGAAACAGCTGATAGGTTACGTTGCGCCTGGAGCCTTCTCGAAAGAGCGCATCCATCGCATGGCCGCCATCGGTTCTGAAGCTTTTACGGTATCGGTCATAGTGGCGCCGGTTGACGTCATTGACGGTCAACAACGTCGCATTCTCACGGGCATCGCCGTTGAATTCATCCGGATGGTGCTGCGACAACCAAGTCTGAATTTCCCGGATAGAGCACGGTCGGCCAATAGCCTGAACCGCGGACAATACGCGCCAGTATTTTGCTGGCTTGGCTGCGGTGCTACGGCGCTTTAGTAGCTCAATAATTTTGTCAGCAACGCCAACGTCCCGCTCGCGTTCCTTTGTTTGTCTGGGGGCCGATTGGCTAACTTCATCGAGCGTTACAGCGTTTGCGATGTTCTCTACGGTATAGAGCCATGTAACGCCCCGCTCATGACGATGATCCGACAGAGACCCAGGCACATCCTCGTCGTATAAGACGTAACTCTCGATGTCTGAAACGATCCCTGCACCGACATAACCACGCTGGTTGCAGTAAGCGATGAGCCAGTCTCCTTCGGCCATGTCGCGCAGGATGATTTCACCTCGATCTCCGGGGTCGCCGGAAAACCCGGCAGTGATGACTCCCCTTTGCCGAAGCTCACTCCACCACTCATTGATGTAAGGGGAGCCGATGTTGAAGATGTGATAATCCATTGGCTACTGCTCCATATGCCGTCAACTGATGCCATCAATGCCCTAAAATCAGCTAGGCGAAAGCTATTACAATGCAATCTGTATCGCCATCAAATCGTGAACATCCTCTACTCACCAGCACCCCGTCCCACACAGCGAAAATCAGGCTTGAAAGCTGACCTGATTTATCGCGCAATACTGCTTTACGTGCAGACGAGTGGGCCAATCGTACCTAGGTACACGATTGTAGCTGTCGAGCGCCGCTTCAATCAGGCGCACAAATGCCGCAGCGCTACATGCCTGCTGCGTTGAGCGCCAAACCTGAAACTCAAGCTCATCTTCCACCTGTTCTATCCAGTTCATAAGCGGACCTCACGGGCACGAAAGTTGTCCGACACGGGTATTTTTTAAAAAAATGACTCGTTGTTTGAGATCAAACTGGAAAGCAGCGGCTTACGCCGCGAAGTGGCGATTTTGCTATGCCCATAGGGCAGTCACACATCAGCGTCAGCAGGATAAATCGCAAGAAAAGACCAGAAGCATAAGCACTGCAAAAGCAAAAACCAACGCCGTTTTCTCGGCAGGATCGTCAGCAGGTGGGGCGCCGAGATCGCTGCTTTTTTTGTTGTCCTCAAATATAGAGATCCGTCGCGCAAAAAAAATTTCAAGGGGCTATCTACAAAAATATTTTGGTTGACGAAGCGTGAGCTCACAGAGTTTCCACTCGGCAAATACCGGCGATCAGCATAGTCTTGCCGACGCGCCCTTATTTTGCCAGCGCGATGGCTTCGATTCTGTGGCCACATCAATATCTTCACGGCGTACTTCTTAACGTTGCTAAAGAGCAAGTCACAATTTTCCACTCTCCACCGCTGGCCATCACATATTGAAAAAAACCACAAGCAAGATAGTTGCAACCCTGCTTGCTCCAATTTTACAATTACCTCATAACAAAAAAGGAGATGATCATGAATTACAAGTCAGAAGAATATATCAAGCAATACAATGAGGAGCTGGGCAAAGATTCCCACTGGGAAATTCAGCAATGCAATGACGAGGAGCATGAAGGTTTCTTCGCAATTTATCATATGAACACTCATCCATCGGATCCAGGTAAAGCCGTTTTAATTGGATATATCTCTATCGCGACACCCGTTGAAACGCTGATCGGTTTCGAATCGCTGTGCCATGATTACTACAATTGTGGACAAATGGTTGGCATCAAATCCCATGTCAATTTTCTATTGGGTCATCAAAACGCGCTATTTGCAGGCGAAGATGGGGACATGGACGTGGAATGACGAAAGCTTAAATTTTTAAGCAAAAGCTAGAGAGCCCACTGGGTTGGCATAGGCGGGCTTTAACCCCATTCAGCGCAACAGGTGCTACTGATAAAGGATAAAAGTCACGCGCCTGCCAATAGCGTGACCATGGTTATAAACCATATCGCAAGGCAGCGGCTTACAACTGAAAGTTAGCGATGTCGATATGCTCCTAATGCAGTGATTTCTCTACGTCAGATTTAATAAGTTCGTAGGAGCCAAGAGCATAAATATAGCCCGCACCAATCCCGCGCCTGCACTCGACTATGTAAAATTCTATAACAGCTCCTTGCTTTGAAGCTGACTAGCGTAAGCCATCCAATTCTTTGGCTGGCATACTTCTGGCTATGGTGGGTAATTGCACTGACTTGCCCACCCATTTGCATTCGACCTGACCAGTAATTTGCATCGGATTTGACCATCACGCTTCGTGACCATTACCGGCAGAGAACGACCCAAGGGGTCAGTAAGTTGAGCCAAGGTAAGCGATGGCTGCGCTCATACCAAGCAAGAGTTCTTGATTGCTATCTGAATCTTGAGTCTGCTCTCAGATGACTATCAGCAGGATAGATGTTGCTTTGATGGTGATCCGCGTAGATCGCGGCATTAGTCATTTTTGCAGTATTCCCCTCAATCTGTATGAGTAATTTGTTGTTCGAGTACATCAGTGCCCAAAACGCATAAAAAGGAACGACGAACAAAAACATTAGGATCGGCCCGACGAACCCGAACAATAGATCAGACGATGCATTCCTCACAAAAGTGGAGAAATGCACCGCCATTCGTCGCGCCATCGTGCCAGTCATCCAAGCGAGCACCATGGCCTGGATGAGAATTACTCAGTAAAGCTTCAGGCAATCGCCCGTTTCAAACCCGCCCGCCGGAAAGACCTGACTTCAAAGCAACGGCGACTTCGTCCAAACGATCAAACGGTAAGCCCGAGATATTGATTCTTCCGTTCCCTACCATGTAGATCGCACTGCTTTCACGTAAATGCTGCACATACCCGGGCGTGCGATTTAGGAAAGAGAACATCCCCTTCTGCGATTCAATACTGCTGAATGCCTGATAGGCATCAATTTTTCGAAGTTCCGCACACAGGCCATTCCTGAGCATCTTGATCCTCTCCCCCATTTCCAGCACTTCTTGCCGCCACAGCTCTGTCAGTGCCGGGATAGTGAGTATGTGAGCGACTACCGCCCCACCATGGGCGGGAGGCATGGACCAGAGGCAGCGAGCCGTATCAATGATCTGTGACTTCACCGCTTCAAGCACAAGATGCTCAGCGCAACTGATTAGCAAGGCACCGGTGCGCTCGCGGTAGATCCCAACGTTTTTCGAGCACGAAATGCTCGCGATCACTTCGGGCAGCTCATCGCAAAACAGCCGCAGCGCCCATGTGTCCTCCTCCAGCCCAGCACCGAAGCCCTGATAAGCCATATCGAACAGTGGAAGCAGACCCTTGCGGCTCACCACCTCAAGGATCGAACGCCATTGATCTTTATCGGGGTCAATACCGGTCGGGTTATGGCAACACGCATGGAGCAGCACGGCATCGCCTGGGGACAGCGCCTCAAGTGCCGTCAGCAGAGCACCAGCATTAAAATCGCCGTCATCCGTCAGGTGCTGACACGTCTGAACATGCAGGCCGGCGCGCTTGAAGATCTCTTCGTGAATCGTCCAGGTGGGAACCTGGATCAGGATGTTCTGCACGGCGGTTCGCCTGAGAAACTCGGCCATCAGCCTCAATGCGCCAGTGCCGCCAGGTGTCTGGACGGCGGCATAGCGATCACTCAAGCGCGCATCCTCACCAAAAACCAGGGAGAGGATGGCTTGATTAAACTGCGGCAATCCCTCTGAACCGACATAGGCCTTGGTGATCTGGTTCTCCAGCAACCATTTTTCTGCCGCCAGCACAGATGCAAGTACCGGCGTTTTACCGGAGCTGTCTTTGTACACACCAATACCCAGGTCAATTTTTTTGCTTCGTATATCGCGGGCATAGGTATCTGCAAGCCCCAGGATCGGATCATTGGGCAAGACTTGTATGTTCTGGAAAATTGGCAAAATCAGACTCCCGTCCGTTTGTTTTAAGGTCAGATGTTTTTCTTTCAAAAAAAACGCGACTGGGGTCGCGTTTTTGGCTCAGGACCAGTCAGCCTTCCAAAGGCCATTGTTCAATCACTTCCACAAAGCGACTCAGCCAGGCATTCGTTACGCTGCCGTCGAGCACGCGGTGATCTATCGTCAGTGACACATAGGCCTTTGGCCGAACCTGGAAGCTGTCTGCCCCGTCTATTTCTCGAACCACCACACGCTTTTCCAGGGCGCCGATCCCCAGGATTGCCGACTGCGGCTGGTTGATAATGATCGGGGTAGCGAACAAGGAGCCTGAAGTGCCGTGGTTGGAAATCGTGAACGTACCGCCCTGCACATCACCCGACCTGAGCTTGCCGTTACGAGCCGCTTCGGTCAGGCCCTGTAACCGTGACGCGATACCGAGAATGGATAACTCCTGGGCCCGGTGGATCACCGGGACAATCAGCCCGGCCTCCCCCAACGCGGTACCAACGCCAACATTGATGTCCTTGAACACTTCCAGGTAATCGTCGTTCCAGCGACTGTTCACGTTCGGCACGGCCAGCATCGCCTGAACCGAGGCGGCCACGAAATAGGAGGTAAACGTCAGGTTCACCCCTTGGTCGGCGAATAGTTTTTTATATTTTTTGCGATGGGCGATGATCGCGCTGAAGTCGGCCTCAAATACCGACGTGACATGAGGGGCGGTGCTCACTGAATGCTGCATATGTTCAGCGATCTTGCGGCGCATGCTGCTATGGGGAACGTGGGCGCTGACCTGAGGACCGCGCTCTCCTGAGGTGGCGGCAAGGGGCGCGGAAGCAGCCGTGACCTGGGACGCCGGGATCACGGATTGCGCTGCGGTTGGGCTGACGGTTTTTGCCGGTTTGTCCTGCACGAACGTGATGACGTCCTCACGAGTGAGGCGTCCGCCTCTGCCGCTCGCTTCAACGGCTGCCGGATCCAAATTGTGCTCCCTCAAAAGCCTGCGCACAGCCGGTGACAGGCGCAGCTCAGGGTCAAACACCACCGGTAAATCCCCAGTCGCTTCGGCGGTCGGCGCCGGTACTGGGGCGACCACCTCTTCAGCTCCGCCCAGGTTGATCACCCCCAGCACTGCGCCGGGCGCTGCATCCGCATCGTTACCCAGGATGATCTCCAGAGTACCGTCACCAGGCGCGGCAATCTCCACCACCACCTTGTCGGTTTCCAACTCCACGACGGGCTCATGCTTATGTACCGTATCACCGGCCTTCTTCAACCAGGTGCGCACCACCGCTTTGGTGCCTTCCTGCTCAAGGGGCGCAATGATATTCAAGCTGCCGGATTTCAGGGTCATGTCATTCATCTCAGAACCCCACCAGGTAATCGATCTTGTTGCGGATAGCCTCTACCGACGGCAGCACGTGATTGAGCAGGGTCGGATGATGTGGGCTCGGAATGTCTGGCATGGTCAACCGGGCCACGGGGGCATCCAATTCCATGAACGCCTCGTCGGCAACCACCGCCGCGATTTCTGCGCCAAAGCCTGCGGTACCCAAGTCTTCATGCACGATCAGGCAACGGTGAGTTCGACGCACGGAGGCCAGGACCGCAGCGCGATCCCACGGCATCAAGGTGCGCAAGTCGAGCACATCAACAGATCGCCCTTGTGCCGCCTGCTCGCAACGCTCGACCATCGCGCCCCAGGTAACAATCGTCAAATCGTTACCTTCAACAACCGTACGCGCCTGGCCAAAGGGCACGATGAAATCATCCCCCGGGTACGGACGACGAGCGGAAGCAGAGTCCAGCATGGCCCGGTGTTCGAAGAAAATCACCGGGTCATTCCCACGCATGGCGCTGCGCAGCAGGCCGACGGCATCTTCAGCGTTGGAAGGCACCGCCACCTGCCAACCTGGGGAGTGCACAAACTGTACTTCGTTGGTCTGGCTGTGCCACGGGTCACCGCACTTGAAGAAACCACCCGCGATACGCACCACCATCGGCGCAGCAAAGCGGTTGTTGGTGCGCCAGCGCATGGTGCCGCAGTCGTTCAATTGTTCGACTGCCGGGTCCGCATACTTGCGAAATTGAATTTCCGGTACCGGTACCAGCCCAGCCACCGCCATCCCGACGGCGCGCCCGATGATGCCTTCTTCAGAAAGGCTGGTATCGAAGACTCTCGAATCACCGTATTTTTCCTGCAGCCCCAACGTCACCGCGTGCACCCCGCCTTTTGGACCGATGTCCTCACCAAACAGTACAACCCGAGGATTAACCTCCAGCTCGCGGTCTAGTGTGCGGCGGATCGCAGCCACCATATTGAGACGCTGTCCCTCCAGCAGTGGAGTCAAAGTCGCTTGCGGAGCCTGGTAGCCCTCAGACCATTGGCCGCCGCGCTCTTGCAGTTGGTCTTCGTGGAACACGTGTCGGGTAACCCGAGCCGGGTCACTGACAGGCCGCGCTTCGGCCTCGATACGTGACGCATTGACCTCTGTGCGAGCGGTGTCACCCAATTGGTCCCATTCGCTGACGGTCATGAGATCGGGCACTAGAAATTCGCGCAGTTTGTGCAATGGATCGCGCGCCCACTCCATCTTGATGAAGTCTGCGCTTTTATAGGTCTGGGTATCCTGGAAGCTGTGCCCTTGCAGGCGCGGGACTTTCAAGCGCAACAGGCAAGGCCCCTGATGGGCGCGGACATACTCGACAGCCTGGTGAACCAGATCGGCACTTTGCTGCGGGTTAGAGCCATCACCAGAGAGGATATGCAGGTTCTGGAACCCACTGAGGTTGGCCGCGATATCGCCGCCTGGGGTTTGAAAAGTCGACGGGACGGAAATGCCGTATCCGTTGTCTTCGATATAGAACAGCATCGGCAGTTTCTGCGTGGTCGCCAGGGTCAGCGCCGCCCAAAAACCATTGGTTGCAACAGAACCGTCTCCACCCAGTACAACGCTGATCGCGGCGTCGTAGTTTTCATCCTTCAACACCTTGCTGCGATATTCAATCGCCTGCGCCCAGCCAGCGGTGGGCGTGTATTGAGCGCCCACGCCGCCACACATGGGCAGCGCAGTCGGACCGCCTGGGTTGGGATAGTTGAAAACCACCCCGATATCCCGGCCATCCGAGTAGCCACCGGCACGGGCCATGGAGGATCCCAAGGCATCCGCCATGTCCACCCCCATCGCCAGCAGCAACGGGCGCGAACGATAGTATCCGCACGCCGCATCGTTGCGATTTGTCAGCCTCGACCCAAGCAAAATCTGCGCGAGGTCATGACCCCTGGCGGAAAATTGATAGAGCACCTTCTTTTCCGGTACCAGGGTTTTTTCTTCCAACTCATCCAATGCCCTGGAAACGTGCATAAGATAGGCGATACGTGGCCAGTTGAACGCGCAAATAGCCGCGCTCTGACTTTTTACCTCGGGATTTTTACGGCGTGGAGCGGACATTTTATTTTTTATCCTCGCGAGCGGAAGAGCAGGCACAAAGCCTTGCCCAGATGCTGACGAGCTTAAAATTCATCACGCAAAAAGTGTTTTCTCAATTGTTCAGAAATCACGATTTTGAAGTGATATTTTTCCTATAACGACACCCGCACAGAAAATCGTGCTTAATTCCTACTACCCAGTAAAAATACTTGCTTTGACTGGGCAAAGCATCTTATGTATCCCCAGCATCTGCAAAAACTCGCGATTATTTTCCGGAAATTATAAAAAATGGAAAAAAGTAATCTTCTTGACGCCTATAGCCTCAAGATTCTTGCCGAACTGCAATTGGATGGCCGCTTGACCGTGCAAGAGCTTGGCAAAAAAATCGGATTGTCGACTTCCCCGACCTGGAAGCGCTTGAAGGATCTGGAGCGCGAAGGCGTCATCCATCACTACACGGCGGTACTCGATCGAACCCGGGTCAATCTGGGCAACTGTGTACTGGCCGAGGTCAATCTGGCCCGGCATTTCGAGAACGTGGTGGAGGAGTTCGAAAAGGCGGTTCGTGATTGTCCAGCGATCATCGAGTGTCACAGCACCACCGGTCGCGGCGACTACCTACTCAAGGTGGTGACGCCGGACATCACCCGTTATGACGCGTTTCTCTACAACGTGATTTTCAAACTGCCCGGTGTCAGTGAAATTCGATCCAGTGTGGTGTTGCGGGAAATCAAATCACCTTCGCCGTTACCACTGGACCATTTTCATTAGGCCTGCACCTTCGCCCTAGGCATACAGGAGCGCTTGGCGGCGAACGCTCTCCGGCCTGTCCACTGAATCATATGGAAAATGAATCAGAAAGCTCTCGACAAAAATCTTGAGCGATATGCAAAATCGGCGATTTTGTGCGGTTTGCAAGGGTCACGAATACAAACTGCACGCCAATTTCAATTGGAAGATTAACCTTTAACTCGACGAAATCCCCCTTCCGTATTCCTTCTTGTGCAGAGGCAAGAACCCCCAAAAATATCGCATCTGTAGAACTTACGACTTCAAGCAGACGAGAGATGTCCTGACATTCAACCTGGAGCAATTCGTTCGGATGACGGGCGTGCCCTGTGCTGTCCAGAAGCCCCCTGGCGGTTTCGTCACTAAGCGCGGTCGATACAAGTGGAAATTTTATAATGTCGTCGAAAATTAGCTTGTTGGAATTTTGTAGTGGATGCCCTGCTCGACAAACGAATCCAGAGGGAAAGTTATTCCAAATATCGATCTCTATATCATCGTGGGGCTTGATTGAACGATAACTGACTATAATCGCATCGACTTCGCGAGCCCTTAGTTTCGCCAACAGAGCGTCACTGTCGCCCTGAAGCACTTCCATCTGCACTCGTGGGAAGTTATTTAACATGTATGTAATCAGCCTTGATGTAATCAAGGCTGAGGGTGCCGCTCCTAGGGCGACTGTCAACGTACCGGATTCGCCTTGTGACAGGAGTTCGGCACTGCGCTTCAATTCGGAAGCCTCCAAAACAATCCGCTTTGCACGTGCCGCGACTTCCTTTCCAAATGAGGTGAGCTCATTACGTTTTCCAATACGATCAAACAGGCGAACTTCAAGCTCCTGTTCAAGTATGTGAATACTTCTACTCAACGCCGACTGTGTTAAATGCAACTTTTCTGCTGACTTACTAAAAGAACCTGTTTCAACGATAGACAAAAGGTGATTCAGTTGCTGAAAATTCATAAAAAACTCACAGACCGATTTAGCATTGAGACCGCAATTTTCGTGCCGCCTGATTGAAAGTCGAACCCCACCAGACTATTTCATTAGTTCAGACCATCGATGGATTTGCATCGGCCAGAAAACTACGCTCCATTCGGAACACACAGGTCCGAGCACAGAAAATCTGTAGCGCATTATTTTTTCGTTTGCGAATTTTCCTGACCACAACAAAATTCGCTTTGGTATAGGCAGTTACCTCCACTTCCACCGAGTGTCAGAGGAGGGTCATTCGGAAACGATTTCCATAGCCAACCACCTCCTCCCACCTGAAATTTGTTACCTCTCGCCTCACGACTAATCAGCTACGAACCGTATTGGTGCAAAAATAATTGTCATGATTAAAAGTCATAGAAATGAGAAAAACAAGACGTTGGACATTTTTTTGAGCTCCTATTACCGTCGATTTGCTACTGCTTTCATCCTATTAGAGAAACGATGTGGACGATAGGTCAATAATTCTGCATGGCCTGAACAAAAAACGAACCTTTGCGAGAAGGAACGTAGAGTTCTTGTGATGTAATCGAAAACTGTGCTGCATGGGAATGGCGGAAGAATTATGTTCGTTTGGTTAATAAGAAGAATAGTGCAAGCTGCTGTAGTCGTATGGATAATGACAATTATTGTGTTCGTAGGCCTCCACCTGATTGGCAGTCCGGTGGATGTTTTGATTTCCCCGGAGGCGGGACCGGCGGAACGTGCGCAACTAATGCAACAGCTGGGCTTGGACAAGTCGTTATGGCAACAGTACTGGACATTCCTATTCCAGGCCTGGCACGGAAATCTCGGCATCAGTTTTGTTTACAACACACCAGCAATAGAACTTATAAAAGAGCGAATGCCTGCGACCTTGGAATTGGCTTTTATTGCTTTGCTTCTTTCAATCATCATAGGCCTACCGTGTGGCTTAATCGCCGGACTGCGTCCGAACGCTTGGTACTCACGCCTGATTATGACCGGTAGTGTACTGGGCTTCTCATTACCGACGTTCTGGGTCGGCCTTATGCTGATTATGGTATTCAGCGTCAATCTGGGTTGGCTGCCAAGCTCAGGTCGTGGCGAAACAAGGGAAATGCTCGGAGTTCACTGGTCATTCCTGACGGTTGACGGGGTTCAACACTTGATCCTGCCGGCGCTGAATCTGGCACTTTTCAAAATTGCCATGGTGCTGCGGCTTACACGGGCCGGAGTGCGCGAAGTTTCACAGATGGATTATATAAAATTTGCCCGCGCCAAAGGATTGAGCAGTCATCGAATCATAAGCGTGCATATATTGAAAAACATCATGATCCCCGTAGTTACAGTAGTAGGGCTGGAATTCGGCTCCACGATTGCGTTCGCAGTCGTCACAGAAAGCATCTTCGCCTACCCCGGCATGGGTAAGTTAATTATTGACAGTATCAACCAACTGGATCGCCCCGTTATCGTGGCTTATTTGATGGTAATCGTAATGATCTTTGTCACCATTAATCTGGTCGTGGATGTTTTGTATCACCTGCTGGATCCTCGCGTCCGATTGGAGGCGAATGTATGAATGTTGCAGTCGCTGCGATTAAGACTGTTTCTCCGTCCAGGCGCCTTTTATCTGACTTTTGCACGTCGCCTGCGGCTGTGATTGGGCTTGTTGTGTTGGTCATGCTGCTCATCGCAGCCTTGGGTGCCCCTATTTTTGCCCCCCAGGACTCTTATGACCTGCAAAGCCTGGATATTATGGACGGCCGGCTGCCACCGGGTGCCACGGGCATTGGCGGCTTCACCTACCTGCTGGGTACCGATGATCAGGGCCGCGACATGTTTTCGGCGATTCTGTACGGGATGCGCATCAGTCTGGGGGTAGGAATAAGCTCGGCAGCGTTGGCCTGCCTGCTGGGTACGCTTCTTGGGTTGACCGCCGCTTATTTCGGCGGACGTATCGAAACCCTGATAATGCGAGTGGTCGACTTGCAGTTGTCGTTTCCAACCATTCTTGTCGCCCTGATGATTCTGGCAATTCTCGGCAAGAGCATCACGAACGTCATCCTTGCACTAGTCATCGTCGAGTGGGCGTATTACGCCCGGACCGTGAGAAGCGCGGCAATGATTGAACGGCGCAAGGAATATATCGAAGCCGCCCACTGCCTTGCACTGTCGCGTACCCGGATCATGCTTCGTCACCTTCTGCCCAACTGTTTGCCCCCCATCATTGTGATCGGAACCATGCAAGTGGCGCGCGCCATCGCACTCGAAGCGACCCTTAGTTTCCTGGGGCTCGGGGTTCCTGTCACTGAACCGTCACTCGGACTGCTCATCGCGAATGGCTACCAATACATGCAGGCGGGGCTTTACTGGATAAGCGTTTTCCCTGGCGTCGCCCTACTCATCATCATTGTGGCCATCAACCTGGTGGGTGATCAGCTGCGCGAAGTGCTTAACCCGAGGTTGAACAAATGAAGTCAGATCACATCCTGGAGGTGCAGCATCTGTGCACCGAGTTCTCCACGCGAGACGGCGTGTTGCGTGCCGTCGATGACGTTTCCATGAAGCTTGAGCGTGGTCAGGTGTTGGGGCTGGTAGGTGAGTCTGGCTCGGGCAAGTCGGTAACCGGTTATTCGATCATGGGGTTGATTGACCCACCGGGTCGGGTCGCCAGCGGCAAGATCCTGTTCAAAGGACAGGATCTGGTCGGGCTTCCCGAACGGCAGTTCAGCGCTCTTCGGGGCAATCGCATCGCGATGATTTTTCAAGATCCAATGATGACCCTCAATCCTGTTTTGCGAATTGATACCCAGCTCATGGAAACCATTTACGCGCACTCCCGGGCGTCACAGAAAGACGCTCGCCGCCAGGCAATTGAAGCACTGGAGAAGGTCGGTATTCCTAGCCCCGAAGAGCGCATGTTGGCCTACCCGCATCAGCTCAGTGGCGGCATGCGTCAGCGCATTGCCATCGCCATTGCCCTGTTGCACAAGCCTGATTTGATCATCGCCGATGAACCGACGACCGCATTGGATGTGACCATTCAGGCGCAGATCCTGGCCGAAGTGCAACAGCTCGTCCGGGAGTCGGGTACTGCACTTATATGGATTACCCATGACCTGACTGTGGTGGCCGGCCTGGCGGACGAAGTCGCCGTAATGTACGCGGGCAAAATCGTTGAGCAAGGTCAGGTCAAAGCCGTCATCGAGCAGCCTCTGCACCCCTATAGCGCTGGCCTGTTGGGGAGTTTGCCCAGCCGCAATGCGGGGCTCACGCGGTTGATGCAAATCCCGGGCATGACCCCACGCTTGTCTGAGTTGCCACAGGGCTGCGCGTTCCGCACACGCTGTTTCAAGGCATCAGGCCTTTGCATAAATGAACCACAACTCTCGCATCCGGCAGTGTCACGCTCGCTACGCTGCTTCAATCCAGTCGGAGCACCCGAATGACCATGTTCACCTCACCGTCTTTCACCGGCACCGGTGCGCAGCTTGCTCTGGAGAACGTCAGTCGTCGTTTCCAGCCCAAAAAAGATGTGCTGACCAGCATGGCCCAGCGCTGGGGGCTGGCCAAGCCCACACCGGTCGTACATGCGGTCGACAACGTCAGCCTTGAGATCAAGACAGGCGAAGTGATTGGGCTTGTAGGCGAATCGGGTTGCGGGAAATCAACCTTGGGGCGTATCGCAGCGGGCATCATCAAACCCTCGGAAGGCATTGTGCGCGTGGGAGGAATTGATGAGTCCCTGGCTTCCCGCGGCGCTGCCAGTACGCTTGAGCATCTGAGTGTTCAGATGATCTTCCAGGATCCGTTTGCGAGCCTCAATCCGCGCATGCGGGTGATGGATATCATTGGCGAGGCGGCACGGGTTCACAAAATACCCGGGGCAGAACACTACGAAGATTACGTTGCCGCGCAGATGAAACGTGCCGGTCTGGACCCCTCTTACATGCGCCGCTATCCGCACCAGTTTTCCGGAGGTCAACGCCAGCGTATCGGCATCGCCCGCGCACTGGCCGTCAATCCTCGCTTCATTGTGTGCGACGAGTCCGTCGCGGCCCTGGATGTTTCGATTCAGGCACAGGTTTTGAACCTGTTCATGGATCTGCGGGATGAGCTCGGATTGACTTACCTGTTCATCAGCCACGACCTGAGTGTGGTCGAACATATTTCGGACCGTGTTGCGATTATGTATCTGGGACGAATCGTGGAACAGGGCTCCAAGGCCGAACTGTTCTCTCGCCCTAACCACCCCTATACGCAAGCACTGCTGGCCGAAGTGCCAACACTTAATGCGAACAAAAGAACCTTCACCGCCATCAAGGGTGAAATTCCCAGCCCGATCAATCCGCCATCAGGTTGTCACTTTCACCCGAGGTGCCCGCATGCAATGCCGCGATGCAGAGAGGAAAAGCCTGGCTTGAAAGAGGTCTCTCCCGAGCATCTCAGCGCCTGCCATTTGAATACGTAAACGTGCTGACGCCACAACAAGAGGCCAGGACAGTAAGTCATTCGGCCCACTCGTACATTGAAGGGGAAATACTGTGCGTAAACCCGAGAAACCGTTGATCAAATGTATTGCCCGGATGTTTGCCGCGTGTGCCATGACGGCATCGCTTTCTGTTACAGCGTTTGCGGCCGTACCGGACACGCTGAACATTGGGCTGGGGGGGGCAGTCAACTCGGTCGACCCGCATTTCACTAACTCAACGCCCAACCACGTGATTGCTCATTCGTTGTTCGACCGGCTGACCGAGCGCAGTCCTCAGGGTGAATTGGTGCCTGGGCTTGCTTTGGCCTGGAACCCGGTAAGCGACACCGTTTGGGAATTCAAGTTGCGCCCCGATGTGAAGTGGCATGACGGCAAGCCCTTCACTGGCGAGGATGTTGCCTTCAGCCTTGAGCGGGCGCGCAATGTCCCGAACAGCCCGGGTGGTTTTGGTGGGCAGTTGGCTTCTATCGTGAAGGTCGAACAGATCGCCCCGCTGACTGTTCGGTTGCATACGTCAGCCCCGTCACCCAACTTGCCCAGGCAGCTCGCCTTTATTGCGATCGTCTCCAAACACGCCGGTGAAGGTGCAACGACGGAGCAATACAACAGCGGGGTTAAAGCGATTGGTACCGGGCCCTACAAGTTTGTTCGCTACATCCCGGGTGATCGCATCGACATGGTGCGAAATGACGATTGGTGGGGGCCGAAGCAGCCCTGGAAAAACGTTTCAATCAGGTTCATCTCTAATGGTGCATCACGGGTAGGCGCGCTCTTGTCGGGCGGCGTGGATGTGATTGACTCGGTGCCAGCGACGGACATCGCGACTCTGCAAAAGGACCCAAAAGTCAGTCTGGTGTCCACCCCGGGCATGCGCACCATCTTCATCGTCTTCAACGTACGCAGCGCCCCGCAGCCGCTCATTACGGACAACAATGGAAAGCCTCTAGCGACCAACCCGTTATCTGACGTACGGGTTCGTCGGGCGCTTTCTGAAGCAGTCAATCGCCAGGGAATCGCTGACCGCCTGATGCAAAACACGGCGAAGGCCACCGGGCAATGGTTGAACCCTGGTATTTACTCGTATGCCGACAGCGTGGCGATTCCATCTTATGACCCGACGGCGGCTAAAAAGCTGCTGGCCGAAGCGGGCTATCCCGACGGTTTCAAAATCACCCTGGTGACCCCGAATGACCGCTATCCAAATGATTCGGCCGTCGCCCAGGCGGTTGCCCAGATGTGGTCCAAGATCGGTGTTCGAACCGCTGTGGATGCCAGGCCTTGGAACACCTTTATCGTTGGACGCGAATCCTATCCATCCTTCTTGTTGGGATGGGGCAGCCCAACTCTGGAGGCCGGGTACTTCCTCACTAATATAGTGATGACGCCTGATTCAAAAAACGGAGTGGGCAGTTACAACTCGGGCGGTTACTCCAACCCGCCCCTGGACGCATTGACTGACCGGGCGCTCACTACACTGGATGATAAAGAGCGCGAAAAAATGCTGGTGCAGGCAGTCGAAATGACCAGTTCAGACCTGCCGATAATGACCATTCTTCAACTGAACAATACATGGGCCGTTCGCAAGGGCTTCACTTACGATCCGCGTACTGATGAACGCACGCTGCCACAAAACACAGCCCCCGTTATTTCACAGTAAACGATCGGTATCACCCGCGCGCGAACGTTAGTTCACGCGCCGGGCACCGCTTTGCCCAAAAACCATTTCGATCACTCAGAGAGAGAAGAGAAACTATATGAACGATCAGGTAATAACTCATCTATTAGATAAACAAACGCCCATCCTCGACTGGATGAAAGACTTTCTGAGAATTCCAAGTGTCAGTGCTGATCCAGGTTTCGATGACAGCATGCACGAGGCCAGAAACTTCCTTGTGCAGCGATTCACCGAAATCGGTCTGGATAACGTTCAATTGCTGGATGGCGGGGGCCAGCCTGCGGTTTATGGTGAATCACTTCGCGCCCCCGGCAAGCCGACCATCATCATCTATGGCCACTACGACGTACAGCCAGCAGACCCTCTGGAAGAGTGGCTCTCGCCACCGTTCGAGCCGACGATTCGCGATGGCTGCCTCTTTGCGCGGGGTTCTTCTGATGTAAAAGGCTCCACGGCCATCGCCATCGAGACCGTGGCGGCCTTCCTGGCCGTTGAAGGAGATTGCCCAATCAATGTGAAATTCTTCATTGAGGGTGAAGAAGAAACCGGCAGCCCATCACTGCGTGCCATCGTGGACAAGTACAGAGAACTGCTGCAGGCCGATGGGGTTCTCTCCGCAGACGGGGGACGGGCGAGCCGGGAAATCCCCACCATCAATACCGGCGCCCGAGGCAACAATGCCTTGGAATTCTCTATCCGGGCTGCCAAGGGCGACATGCACTCCGGTCGTTATGGCGGCGCTGTGCGCAATGCGCTCCATGATATGGCGGCGATCGTGACATCGCTGCACTCCTCGGACGGCACAGTAACGGTCAAGGATTTTGATATTGACGCCACTGCGCCGACCCAACGACAAATTGAAGATACGGCAGCCTTCCCGTTCGACCAACGAGCCTTCCTTGATCACGTCGGTGCCGTCGCTCATGGTGATCCGGCTTACACCACCCGCGAGCAACTTACGCTGCGGCCATCCATTGAAGTGAACGGGATGTGGGGGGGATACACCGGCAATGGGGTGAAAACCATCGTTCCTGCCCAGGCCCATGCAAAAATCACGATCCGTACGGTATCCGGGCAGGACCCGATACGGGCCATTGAGTCTGTGCGAAAACACCTGATTGCCCATTGCCCGAAAGGCGTGCAAATCAGTTTCTCGTACGTTGGTACGGGCTCGCCTGCCTCGACTCTTTCCCCCCTGAGTCCTCTGGTACTCTCGGCCGAACGAGTACTCCAGGCAGAAATGGGCTTGCGGCCTATTCATGTTCGTCTGGGTGCAACAGTGCCGATTACATCAATTTTTCAAGAGATGTTGGACATCGGTACGTTGATGTTCGGATTCAATCTTCCTGATGAGCCCGTTCATGCCCCTAACGAATTTTTCCGACTGGAATCTGTGGAAAAAGGTTTGCGGGCCTGGACGAAAATCCTGAGGGAGCTTTCAACGCATAAAACAAGCGAGTTTGCCTTGAAGTAACCCATTACTCACAGCGAGCGTTCAAGGCATCACTACTTATAGTGCCCTGCAAGAAACAACCGGCAAGCTCACATCGCAGGGCCTATAAAACACAAGAATTGGTTAATAAGTTTCGTCACTGGCCACTCACAAATAACAAAAATAATCTTTGATAGGATGGCTGCTTCATCACGGACCGAAGATCAACGTCGTCTTCGTTATTCACCTGATCGACTGCAGCTATCTAAAGCGAGCACGGACATGTCAAATATAAAATCAGCGATCATAGCGCTCCCCGTTTTACTTTGTACGGCTTCAGCCTCCGCTCGCGCGGCAGGGTTTATTGAAGACAGCAAGGCAACTATAAGTTTGCGCAATATGTATTACAACAGTGACTATCGAAGCCCCAATTCCTATCCCAAACAAAACGAGTGGGGGCAAGGTTTCAGGCTCGACTTTCAATCGGGCTATACACCCGGCACTGTGGGGTTCGGAGTTGATGCCCTTGGCCTCCTCGGGATTAGATTGGACGGCGGTGGCAAGTCTGGCACCAATAACAGTAGCCGTAACCCAAGCCCGAATGCAGGAGCTGGCAACCTGTTTCCGGTCGACAGTGATAATAAAGCCGTCAGTGACTTTGGCAATGTGGGTCTGACAGGAAAGGTCAAGATCTCTAAAACAGAAGCTAAGGTGGGTACGTTGCTGCCGAAGTTGCCTGTGGTTGTCAGCAATGATGGTCGATTGCTTCCGCAAACCTATACCGGCGGCCAGATCACCTCCAAGGAATTGGATGGGCTGATCCTTATCGCGGGGCAGTTGAAAAGCGCCAAAGGGCGCGCCTCTACCGACGATGATCCGCTTTCCATGTCCGGGGCACGCTTTGGCGCAGACACCAACAAGTTTTACTATGGCGGTGCGGACTACCAACTGTCGAAAAACCTGCTGGGGCAATATTACTATGGCCAACTTCAAGACTTTTACGCTCAACACTTTCTTGGCGTTATCCACGACATGAGTCTCCCCGTCGGCACCCTGAAAACCGAACTTCGCTATTGGTACAGCATTTCCGATGGTAAAAACAGCAGTGCGTCGGGCCGAGCCGATGGCTATCTTGCCAGCGGATATTACGGTACCTCCGCCGGGGTTCCGATCAATCGCGGAGAAGTGGATAACCGGACCTGGAGTGCAAGCCTTACTTACGGCATTGGGGGCAGCGCCATTACAGCGGCGTACCAGAAAGTTAATGGTGACAGTAATTTCCCGTTTATTAACCAAGGTGATGTCTATCGAGGTTCATCCGGCGCCGGAACCTATTTGATCACCGAACGCCAGCTTACGAACTTCAGCCGATCCGGCGAGAGTACCGTTTACGGTCAGTACAACTATGACTTTGCCGCGTTAGGCGTACCCGGGCTGAGCGCGGGCGTCACCTACCTCAATGGTAATAATATTCGCTCGGCAAATGGATCACTCTCCGAGTGGGAGAGAGACATTGCCCTGAGTTATGTCATTCAATCAGGACCGATAAAGGGGCTTAGTATAAACCTGCGCAATGCGATGTTGCGAAGTGACGTAGCCGGTAATGTTGATCAGAACCGCCTGATATTCAACTACGCCATCGCCCTCTTTTAACCACGGGCTTGTAGAACCAACGGCCCCTCAGCGTTTCCTTATCCATTTCACAGGCGCGCCTGGTGCGTATGCACCCTGCCCGCGTTGCACTTTGGAGTTATTCTAATGAGAACTATACGTATCGGCAGTGGTGCCGGTTATTCCGGCGACCGTATCGAACCGGCCATAGAACTGGCAGAAGATGGCGAACTGGATTACCTGGTGTTCGAGTGCCTGGCAGAACGCACTATTGCTTTGGCACAACAGGCGCGGCTTGTAGATCCAGAGGCAGGATTCGATCCGCTACTGAGCGAACGTATGCGCCGGGTTCTGCCGTTTGTTGGTCGAGGTATCGATGGGGGCCGCCGTCGCTTGCGGGTGATCACTAATATGGGGGCGGCGAACCCGTTGGCCGCGGCGCAGGAGGTACGCCGGATCGCCGCACAACTGGGATTGTCTGGGCTCAAAGTGGCTGCGTTAACCGGCGACGATGTGCTGCAAATACTGCTGCGCGACCCCTCGCACAAGTTGGATAACGGAAAAACGCTAGCGTCGTTGGGCGAGCAACTGATTTCGGCCAATGCATACCTCGGCGCTGAAGGGATCGTTGAAGCCTTGCAGGCCGATGCTGACATCATCATCACCGGGCGGGTGGCGGACCCTTCACTTTTTTTGGCGCCGCAGATGTTTGAGTTCGGCTGGGCAGCGGATGACTGGGTGCGGCTGGGGCGCGGTACGTTAGTAGGGCATTTGCTTGAGTGTGCGGGACAAATCAGCGGCGGCTATTTCGCGGATCCCGGCGTCAAGGATGTACCAGATCTGGAGCGCCTGGGGTTCCCATTGGCAGAAGTTGACGCCACGGGCAATGCAGTGATCAGCAAGGTGGCGGGCTCGGGAGGACGTATCGATACTGCTACGTGCACTGAACAAATGATCTATGAAATCCATGATCCGGCCGCCTACCTGACACCGGATGTCAGTGCTGACTTTTCAGGGGTGTCATTTGCGACTCAGGGAATCAATGAGGTGTGTGCTCAGGGCGCCACTGGCCGCGTTCGTCCCAAGTCGCTGAAGGTTTCCGTAGGGTTTCTTGATGGCTGGATTGGCGAAGGACAAATGTCATATGGCGGACCGGGCGCACTGGCCCGTGGACAATTGGCTCGCGAAATTGTGCTCAAACGCTTGAATTTGATTGGCGTGGCGTGTGAGGAGATTCGCGCCGAATTGATCGGTGTTGATGCCTTACATGGCAACGATTTAAGCTTTCGTGCTGACAGCGAGCCTTGGGAGGTGCGCCTCCGGGTAGCAGGCCGTTGCGCTGATCGCAGCGACGCGGTTCGTATCGGGAATGAAGTAGAAAGCCTGTATACCAATGGGCCATATGGCGGTGGAGGAGCAGCCAAGTCGATACGTCAGGTGGTGGCGGTCGCTTCGTTATTTTTGCAACGCGAAAACGTCAGCCAACAGGTGCATGTGGAGAACATTGTATGAATCGCATCAAGCTGCGTGAATTGGCTCATTCTCGAACGGGTGACAAGGGTGATACCTCCAACATCTCAGTGGTTGCCTTTCGTGCCGAGGACTATCAGCTCCTGTGCCAGCGGCTGACGATTGCAAGGGTCACCGAGCATTTTTCCGAACTGCTGGGTCAGCAAAATCTCCCCATACGTAGATACGAATTGCCCAACGTTTATGCACTTAACTTCGTCCTGCCCGGCGTTCTCCGTGGTGGCGTGACCCGCTCCCTAGCCCTGGATGCTCATGGTAAAACGCTAGGGGCGGCCTTACTCGATTTGACACTGTAACTGGCGTACCCGCAACTTGAATCCCTCGGGCTTCTTAGATACCTCGTTACCTTAGATGAGGCCAATTAGGAGGCGATGAGCAATCCGCGCGCCCCGAAGGATTCAAAATTCAATCGGTGAAACCAGTGACCGAAAAGCAGCGGTATGTGGCTGATGTTGCGGTACGTCTTGGCGTGTCGACGCACAAACGGTGGCAATGCCATGATCCGGCCCACACTACGGATGAGCAAATCCAGCACAGGCAATGGCTTGCAAGCAATCAGACTGGGCCGAGGACATCTCGGCAGCTGGGTCAATTCAGCGACAGCTCCAACACCTGGCAGCTATGGGTCCGCTCCCTGCCGGTAGTCAATACGGCTTGCGCTGGTCAAGTCGAATGCAAACGATAGGTCAGATCGGATGCAATAGGCTGGTCAGCGGCAATGCAAATGGGTGGTCAAGCCCATGCAATTTCCCATATGGCTAGGAAACACTGATGAATACCGATCTAAATACGTTATGGCAGCGCGAACGCAAACGGCGGGAACCGCTGTGGACGCTTGAGGGCTTGCGCCCTGGCGCTAAAGAAGCGAAACCACTGCTGACCTTGCTTGATGAGATTGCTCAACTGGATCTCAAGAGCCCGATTGGTGATGCATGCTCCATGTCCGTCGATGCCCTGGGCGAACTAGTCCCGGAAACACAATTTGTCGGGTGCGATGGCTATCCTTTCGTCATCATACTTAGCCAACACATCCCCCAACCTTGGCGTGAGCGATTCGAAGCGGCGAGCCCACTTTCTACGAGGCTGCCAGAGGGGAGTTATGCGAGTGTCCGGCGTCGTTTTCTTCGGGGTTGGGTTCGAGAGATGCAGCACCTTGCTGCGCACAGAGAGGCACGCATGAATGATTGAATTTGATTTGAACACCAACGACTGTGAGACTTTGTTGCGGCACTGCGAAGGCTTTGTCCCTGAGGGTGATGACCCAAGGGAGAAGCGGCGATTGCTGACGGCCTTGGACGTTCTTCGAGAAGCACTGATCAAGCATCTGAGTAACGACAAATCTCTGGAATAGGGACGGCGGGAAGGTGAGGCGGCACGTCAGCTATGTGAGCCAGTTACAGCCCTAAATCTCTGCCCAATTGATCCTCCTTCATGTGCTCAGTGGCCAGGTCATTGACCACGAGATGCCATTGCATTTGATGAGACAGATGATTTGTCAGACGGGATCCGATCTCGATGTAATCCTCTGAGATGCTGGCATATAAACCTCGACTGCTCACTACGTTTTGCAATACCTGAACGCACGGTAACCCGAGTTCGGATACGGTAACTCGAGTCGGCCAATCGTATATAGGTACACGCTTGTAGCTGGTGAGCGCATCTTCAACCAACCGCACAAACTCAGTGACACCACATGCCTCATGCACTGAACACCAAATGGCTAAATCACGCTCCCTATACATCACTTTCCCTTATTACGAGGTTTTGCGTAGCATGAACTTGTGAACCCCGAATTTGACGAAGATCAGAGATCTTGCCCACATCATTCATCATCGACCACAAGCGGTACATTCAGATCAACGTCTAGATCGCCTACGAGAGAGGTAATGCGGGCGATCAACTCACAGTTCAAAGGCTGCAATTGTTCGGGTCGGTGAAGAATGTCATCCGCCAAGAAATCGAGGATCTGGATTACCGCACAATCTTCTTTCAAGGGTTCAACCTCCTCCAAATGCCGTGTTCGTTGCCCCATAAAATAGAAACCATTCAGGTGAGGACACCGTGTTCGAGCTGTCCGATCAGATCGATCACGGCGCTCGCGCCCTCCTCGGTAATGAGCATTTCTAAAGGTGCATTTGAGTTAAAACAACGCAGCGGCGAGCGTAGGAAAACCCCGGCTGCCTGGACATCGCCTTCGAACAGTTCGCAGGACGCCTGTAGAGCAACGATCAATCCATACAGGCGTCGGCTCTCGCTCAGAGGAAAAAATCCTACAGTCGTTGCGTTCGATAAGAGTGCGGAAGACATCCCCATGCGCTTACCAAGCAGATCTTCATCGATACACAACATCTCGGCTAGAAATCGAAATGAGGGAAAAGGCATACGGTGCCTAACGACATCGTGAAATTCAATGCCTGGCGAAGGCAAATTCACAGTGCCCCAAATGTCTGTTTTCATGGATTCAACGACGAGCTTTCCGTGAGCTCATGCGCAGCCGCTTGAGGGTGACCAGTTGACGTGATCAAGGCACCGTACGCTGAGCCAGTGCTCCCCTCCCAAAGTCCCGACGTGCCCACAGACCTCGCAGGTCGATAATGACCTTTCTTCTGCCCTCGCGACTGCTTCACGGCAAGCCATATCACCTCCGGAATAGTAGAAGCGTAACCCCCCGAATTTTTCCTTGACCTGACGCACCTGAATCGGCGGCAGCTCAGGGTGAGCATCCATGTAAGTTTTCAGCGTGCGACAAAGCTCATCGATTAAATCCAGCCAACCTGGCAGGCATCCGATTTCGCGAAGAGGCGCACTGCAGAAAAACGTTGGGTAACGATCACGCAGGACGGGCAGCAGATCTTCAATCATTGGATTTTGTGCTCGCTTACTAATACGCAGATAGTGCCTGGACAGCGGGAAAGCTCGCATGCTTGCGCGCTCCTCGGCCGGCCAAGATGAAGATCGTGTCGTTACTTTCAAAAAAGCAGCCGTCAAAATCACGTTGATATCCGCTTACGATCCTATCGCCAGGCTGGTACTTGTTCTGGCTGTCGAACACCGCTGCGAGGG
Organism: Pseudomonas vancouverensis; assembly: GCF_004348895.1. Classification (GTDB taxonomy): domain Bacteria; phylum Pseudomonadota; class Gammaproteobacteria; order Pseudomonadales; family Pseudomonadaceae; genus Aquipseudomonas; species Aquipseudomonas vancouverensis. The sequence goes on along the minus strand of NZ_RRZK01000032.1, from coordinate 478,932 downwards.
CATACAAAAGTGTTGCCTCAAGCCCCTGCGCTTTGATTTCTCGCTCCTGAAATTCTGGGAGCATCACATCCAAAATCATCCAGTGTCTGACGATGCAAAAAGGCTTTTCTCTGAAGGCATCGGCGGCCAGTTGGATCAACTCATCGTCGCCAAGTTTTGAGCCTCCTAGAGGGCGTGCTGAGCCGAACAGTAAATCGCTCAGCAGGTCTGCATCCATAACTCTTGTATTCATAATCTCGCTTCAACTCTTGCCCCGCATACCAGGTCAAGAATCTTTTCCCGATCCCCTTTACCACCTGGATAACCCGAAGCTTTTTTGCGACGCGTATCCGCAATTGCAGATCGCTCAGTGATAAATCCGATTCATATAAAGGTTGTTGCCGCCCGGCGCCCAACTGACTACCAAATACTGACTTCCTGCAACGGTGTGAAATATTGAATAGCCATTGACGAAGTTGACGCCTGTAATCCTGGACGTGCGGATGCTGGCACCTTCGCGAAAACGCCCGGTTGTATCGCCATAGACTGTCCCCATCAGGATTGGAGGGCTGTCTACGGCTGCAAATAAATACGCTGTGATGGGCATACCGAAATCCATCTCCATTGCCATGGCGACTGCTGACGGAATCGATGGGCCACGCTCTACCTCGCTCATAACGCTGCGACTGAGAAGTGCATCTGAGTCACCCATGGTCGTGTTTGGTCTTTTCTACGCATCATTCAAAGTCCGCATATCATGTAAAACCGGACACCGACCGGCGCGCTTACAGCATTGGAATGTAGACATGGTCGATATGCGCCAGAACCGTTTCACAGGTTTCATGGCGTGCTTGGTGGACGCATGACGTCTCATTGCACTCATGAAAGGCTAACCACCAGACTAGGATCAAAACTAGTGTCTTCGCGTGGGTAGCCGCGAGGGTTAGAGACCACACGACACCGGCCTAACTTGACGTCGATGGCGCGATGCGTATGACCGAAAATCCAGAGATCCGCTTTTTCCAGAAGCGCATGCCAGCTGTTGGTGTAAGCAGCGATCAGATGCCCCTCATACTTATCCCCGACCACTTCGCGCACAGGTGCGTGATGCGTCACGACAACGGTTTTGCCGTCGAAAGGTTTATCCAGTTCATGGGCAAGCCAGTCGTGCGTTGCGTGATTTCGGTTGAAAAGGTCACAAGGGCGCAGCTTGCGGAAGCTGTCATCAATACGGATTACACTGAAATCATTCATCCGTTCCAATGCGTTTTGGGCAGCTGCCACGACATTTCCAGTGGCGGAGAAATCAGTCCAGGCGGTGGCGCAGAGGAACCTTGTTTGATTCCAAATAAAGGTTTCGTTTTCCAGGACGTGGACGTGCGGTAAGGCGGCTTCCTTCATCTTGCGCAGCGTGTGATCAATGTGGCCACCATAGTATTCGTGATTACCGCAGATGTAGATGACAGGGCACTGAAAGGCTTCATTTGCCCATGTCACGCCCCTCCCTTTGACATCAATGTCTCCGCCCAAAATCACTAGGTCAAAGGCATTGGCCGTGGGCTGATAGGGCGAAAATTCGTTGTGCAGATCTGACAGCACGTGAAGCTTCATCAATGGCCTGGTCTCGATTTACAGCTAAATTGATAAGGCTAGTAAAGGCTCGTGGGCAGGCGTTCCAGCGAGGCAGACGCCGATGCTTTGGCACGGTTCTACAGCCATGTAGATCTACCCGAAAATCCGGCAAGGGGACTATATACCGTCGTTCCGGACTGCGCAACATGGCTACATCCTCGTTTTTCGAGGGACGCTGATGTCATTGAGCAATGGGTTCGCAGCCGTACTAAAGGCTGTCCGAGCGGTCAGAGGTTTATCTCAGCAAGACCTGGGAGATGTCAGTGATCGCAAACACTTTTGGCAAATTGAAAATGCGAAGTCCTCTCCCACCCTGAACAAGCTGGAAAAGCTGTCTAAGGCGCTTCAATTTGACCCAGTCACTCTGCTGACTCTGTCTCTCGCAGTCCGCGACGAAGTCTCCCCCTCCGAGGTTCTTCAGCGGGTTCAGAAGGAGCTTGCTGATTTTGAGAGGATGGGAGGGCTGAAGGAATTGGTCGACAGCATGCAATCTGGCGTACCCAAATCACGCGCAAGTGAGCAACTACGCAAGCTGGCCGCCGTCCGACTGTGCAAGCGAGAAGGCCTCACACAAAAAGCGACGACGGAGAAGTTGGGGCTTCCAAAGTCCACGGTTCACGACCTTTGGAAAATGACCGATCCGGACGAAGAATCCTGAATCTGATCTAGCATTGTCTGCGCTCGACGCCTCTTACCATTTCTCACCTATCCTCTACCTGCGCCCTAGCTGTAATCACTCCATCAGAATATGGAATGATTAGTAGGCTCTTGGTACTCGGCCTATGAGTTGCAGAGAATCGCACCCACGACACGAGAGCCGTCCAATGCCATCAATACTTAGCCGTTACAACGAGCTGTTCACGCATCTCGAGCACTTATTGAATACCAACCCAGCTCTGGCCGTGACACAAGCTCGTGAGATCGACCTTGATACACCTGAGCGACCCCATTGGTTGAATCTACGGGCGAGCATTCTGGTAGATGGAGGTGCGATGACCCAACAGCAGGATGCAATTGAAGAAGGCCTCACTTTGTTTCAAGAGCTTCACAGTTTGCATCCAACCACCCGCGTAACCTACAACTTGGCAAACGCGCTCGTCGCGGCGGCTGGGCATCCGCAGGGGAACTCCAGTTGGCTGGATCATCAGGAGCGTAATCGAGAGTACCGTGCGCAGGCGCGCCGGTGTTTCTGGAAGGTTGGCCAAGACGTTGATGCTGAGCCATCACTGAGAACACAGACCTGGACGAATCTCGCGAACCAGTTCAGCAATAGTTTACGGCTGGGCGAAGCCCATGATGCAAGGCTTACTGCACTTGAAGTCGACCCCGAAAACGGGGTTGCCGCATATCGCGCGGCCCGTGATTTGCTGTGGCTTTTTGACCAAGGAGGATGCTCAGATCTGACGCGCATTGAAGCCATCATGCTAGCTAAAATCGCGCATAGAAACGAGGATCGAATTGTCGAATATGCAGGTGCGCAGGCAGCAAAGGAAATCGCAGCGTTCGCTAAAAAGCTCGGAGATCCACCACCGCGATCACCCCACACTGATCCGTTCATCACATGGGTGGAAACTGAACGACTAACGCTCGCTCCAGCTGTCGAACTCGTCGACCCAACATTGGGCAAGCTGGATTGGCTTATGCTCCCCGCGGTATTGGAACGCGAGCCCGGCGCAGTGGCAACGCCTCCACCTCTGTTCGCCATGTTCAACATGCTCAAGAGCGACTTTATTCTTGCCCGTGATCTGGCATGGCGAGCTGTCGACGAAAGCGTTTGGCCGAAGACAGGTCGATTCTCAGACACGCTCGACTTTGCCACCTACGGCCCGGATACCTCTGCACTCATAGTTGCTCACCGGACAGCGCTTGACCTGCTCGACAAGGTCGCGGTAACGGCGAATCACTACTTTGAACTAGGTCAGTCTTCCACCAGCGTTTCCTTCGGTTCGTTATGGCGGGGAGCCAAAGATAAATTGACGGGCGTACGCCCGCTCTCCACTAAAGTCGAGACGGTCATTCGCAAAGGCGCCAAAGCCCTCTACGGCCTTGTGGAGCTCGCCGAAGACTATGCCGGCGAAGAGGGCATCCTTCGACCACAAAAGGAGCTGCGTAACTCCGGCACGCACCGCTTCGTGGTACTTCATGATCTTGGTGATCCAGCTTCCAGCAGACAAGCACCTGAAGTCGAGCACCATCATCGCGAGCAGTTTACCCAGGACGTGTTACGCGCCCTGCGTGTGGCCAGATCAGCCATTCAGATGCTCGCCCTCGCAATTACTCAACACGAAAATGGATTGGCACAGCGAGAAGGTGGCTTGGTCGGAGAGCTGATTATTCCTGACCACGACTGGATTCGGGGGCATGAAGAGGACGAATAGATCCGGCCGTAAATTCCATATCACACGAACCCCTGAGGAAGAAGCCGATCAACTAGGGTTCGCCGCTTCATGTGCACCCGATTATAAATTCGGTATAACCAAACTTACCAAACTGTCAACCCAAAAGTGTTTGTGGGCAAAGTAGCTGGATGTTAGAATTAACCATAACAACAAAAGGAGCAACTTATGTCGTATGTCATTCACATTGAACATCGTGAAATTCAAGAATTCGCTTGGGTTGAAATAACGGGCTTTAGTGAGGAATTCCGCTCTGCGAGAAAGTGCCGATTCCAAACTATTGGCTGGATTCTAGACATTGTAGATACCGTTCACAACAAAGTTGGGGCAGTGAATGTATTGGATGACGATTATGCAATAAATGCGCTTATCAAATACGCAAAAATGGATTCTGAATCTGCGGCTCGACTTCTAGCGGCTCCAAACTGGAGAAAACGTTTTGAAACTGCCTGGGAGGTTCTCGATGATCTAGAGCGCGAAGAAGCCGTGACCCTTGATTATGATTATTGGCATAATTTCTGGCCAGGATTCGACACCTACAACTGCACGCTGCGCCGATTCCTCACCAATTACCAACCTCAAATCCTGGACACCAGCAGCCTCGATATGAGCTCATCTTGCGACGTGGCGCCTTGATTGCTATGTAGACAGAGCCGGTTTTTTGTCCCGGCTACTTCGACTTTGATGCGACCGGTCAACGCCCCTCTATTACCTGTATGTCTGTTGCCGCTGACCGAAAACTGACCCAGTAAAGGCTGTCCTGCCGACTGAAAACTGACCCAGGTGTTCAACTGCTTCTGCTCACTTTCCGAGCAGGAGAACACAGGGTGATCAGCATGGAAATGTTGGGAAAAATCCGGCGGATGTACTTCCGCGACAAGCTCTCGCTGCACCAGATAGCCAAGCGTACCGGGCTGTCGAGAAACACCATCCGAAAATGGGTCAGAGCGCCCGAAGCCACTCAGCCGGCGTACCAGCGGTGCGCGACCTTCAACAAACTCAGCCCATTCCACGACACGCTGGAACAGGCGCTGAAAGCCGATTCGTTCCGGGCAAAGCACAACCGCAGAAGCGCCAAAGCACTTTTCGAGCAGATCAAGGCCGAGGGTTATGACGGCGGCTATAGCCAGCTCACGGCGTTTGTACGCTCGTGGCGAGGTGAGCAAGGCAAGTCTTTACGCGCTTTTGTGCCGCTGACGTTTGCGCTCGGTGAAGCCTTTCAATTTGACTGGAGCGAAGAAGGATTGCTGATCGGCGGCCTGTTCCGACGCATCCAGGTTTCCCACATGAAGCTGTGCGCCAGTCGCGCATTCTGGTTGGTTGCCTACCCTAGCCAAGGTCACGAGATGCTGTTCGATGCCCATACACGCTCGTTCGGAGCGTTGGGTGGCGTGCCGCGTCGCGGCATCTACGACAACATGAAAACGGCTGTCGACAAGGTCAACAAAGGCAAGGGCCGCACGGTCAATGCACGGTTTGCCGTGATGTGCGCGCACTACCTGTTCGATCCGGATTTCTGCAACGTCGCCTCTGGCTGGGAAAAGGGCATTGTCGAGAAGAACGTTCAAGACAGTCGACGGCGCATTTGGCTTGACGCTCAAAACTGCATGTTCCACACCTTCGAGGAGCTGAATGCCTGGCTCGGCCAACGCTGTCGTGCGCTTTGGAGCGAGCTGCTGCATCCACAGTACAACGGACTAACGGTGGCGGAGGCTTTGGAGCTGGAACGGATCGAAATGATGCCGATGCCGACGGCCTTTGATGGCTATGTCGAGCGCACGGTACGGGTCTCCAGCACCTGCCTGATCAGTGTGGCGCGAAATCGCTATTCGGTGCCTTGTGAGCGAGTCGGCCAGTGGGTCAGCAGCCGTCTGTATCCTTCTCGGATCGTGGTCATCGCCGATGACACGATGATCGCCAGCCACGAGCGCCTCTTTGATCGAGATCAGGTCAGTTTTGACTGGCAGCATTACATCCCACTCATCGAGCGCAAGCCGGGTGCACTGCGCAATGGCGCACCGTTTGCCGATCTACCCAATCCGTTGCGGCTTCTCAAACGGGGCCTCAGACGTCACAGCAACGGTGATCGAATCATGACGCAAGTGCTGGCTGCGGTGCCCATCGCCGGTCTCGACCCGGTGCTGGTAGCGGTAGAGCTGGTGCTTGAGTCGGGAAGTCTGAGCGCCGATCACATCTTAAATGTTCTCGCCCGGCTCACCGCTACTGCACCGCCTCCTTCCGTAGAAACCAGCCTGCAACTCAAGGTGGCTCCCGTTGCCAACACGGCCCGATATGACCAACTCCGTACAACAGATGAGGAGAGCCGCAATGCGTGACTTGATGGCAGAACTTAAAGAACTGCGTCTGCATGGCATGGCGCAGGCTTGGGAAGAGCTGGCGGCCCAGAGAGAAGCTTCGACGGCATCCTCGAAATGGCTGCTTGAACATCTGCTCCAACAGGAGCAGGCAGATCGCGCCGTGCGCTCTGTGAATCATCAGATGAACATGGCAAAGCTCCCCATGCACCGTGATTTAGCTGGCTTTGACTTCAGCGCTTCCAGCGCTGATGCCCGTCTGGTCAAGGAGTTATCCAGCCTTGAATTTACGGAGACTGCGCAAAATGTAGTTTTCATCGGTGGGCCTGGAACCGGAAAAACACACCTGGCCAGTGCCTTGGCCGTGTCCGGAATCACTACTCATAACAAACGAGTACGGTTCTTCTCCACGGTGGATCTCGTCAATCTGCTGGAGCGTGAAAAGTACGATGGCAAGGCAGGCCGAATTGCCCAAGGACTGCTTCGAACAGACCTGGTGATACTCGATGAGCTTGGGTATTTGCCCTTCAGCCAGAGTGGTGGCGCGCTGTTATTTCACCTGCTTTCAAAACTGTACGAACACACCAGCGCGGTCATCACCACCAACCTCAGCTTCTCGGAATGGTCGAGTGTGTTTGGCGACGCCAAGATGACCACTGCGTTGCTAGATCGGCTGACACACCACTGCCACATCGTCGAAACGGGCAACGAGTCCTACCGCCTGCAACACAGCACCTTGGCCGCCCAGACAAAGATCAAGTCGCGTGAGCGAAAGCGCAAGGAGGAAGATGGTATCGAGGACGATGAACCGTTTTGATCTGCACCATAAACACCCTGCCGCATGCCTGCATGCGGTGGGGCCCGATGCGTCTTCAACCAGAACACTACTGCTAAGCTTATCCACAATTGCTGGGACAAAATCAGCAATCCGCCCTGGGTCAATTTTCAATCGGCAGGGTGGGTCAGTTTTCAATCAGCGCCAACATAACAGCACTATAAACATGATCGCAAAGCGCTATCACTCTTGAGGGGGCGCTCGCATTACTTTGATCGTTTTGGTCGTCTGCGCTGGATCGAGAAAGCACAAAACATCCGGGTTGGCCACGTGAGTGCGTGGCGCTCCCCAGCAGGATGCTAAACGTGCGAGCTCAATCATCACATCAATATCCAATGCCCTTGTTCGCTGCAAAAAATTAGCTTTGGAGACAGAAACTGGATTCAACATGGCGGTAAAAAATTGGAAAACGTAAACCCTGAAACCCAGCAATTACGGGGGTTTTGGCGTGGCACCATTTTAAGGAAGGGGGGATGATCGGAATTGCGAGAGCAATTGGGTTTACAAAATGCTGAAAAATATTTGAAAAAGGGGCTTGTTTACGTTTCGGATCTAGTGGAAGCTATAAATAAGACAGCAGAACTCAAGTCATCGGCTGGAGACCCAATATTCACGGGTGCTCAAGCTTCAAAGCGGTTTTTCAGAAGTTTGGAAAGGTGAAACGAAAAAAGTTTACCTACCAACCAAAGAGAAACTAGCATTGCGGTAAAACGATCACATAGCACCACCGCACCGCGAGCCAGCGCCGGACGTATCACTTCGGCCAGGTGCTGGGCACGCGCGGCAAACACCAGCAACAACTCAGTGTCGGAATTCATGACTTCATCGTTCGGCGCCAACAGCACTTCTCGAATGCGTTCGGCCAGTGGCGTGCCGCCCGGTTCGCGGGTTAGCACCACCTCGATACCGGCAGCGCGCAAACGCTCGGCCAGGTATTCACGGTTGGTGCTTTTGCCGGCGCCTTCCGGGCCTTCCAGCGTAATAAACAAGCCAGTCACAGGCAGTCCTTAGTCAAAGTCATTGCGGGTTTTGCGGGGCTTTCGCCTCAGGCGCCGGGGCTTCAGGCGCGGGGGCCGGCTCTTGCGCAGGCACCTGGGGCACGGCTTCCGGGGCGGTGTTCGGTGAGGCCGCCGGAATCGGCGTTTGCGCCTCTGGTGCCTTGGCTTCCTGCACATCGCTTGCAGCAGGTGCCTCGGGTGCCGTCATCGGTGCCGGGCTGGAACGGTAATCCGCGCGCCGCTTGAGCTGGAATTCGCGCACCGCATTGTTGTGCGCATCCAGGTCATCAGAGAACACATGGCTGCCGTCGCCACGGGCGACAAAATACAGGCTGTTGCCCGCTACCGGATTGAGGGCGGCATGAATCGCCTCGCGACCGACCATGGCAATCGGGGTCGGCGGCAGGCCCGCATTCATGTAGGTGTTGTAAGGGTTGGCTTCCTTGAGATGAGCGCGGGTCAGCTTGCCGCTGTAGCGCTCGCCAAGGCCGTAGATCACCGTCGGATCGGTCTGCAGCAACATGCCCATCGACATGCGTCGCACAAACACGCCGGCAATCTGCCCGCGCTCCTGGGGCACACCGGTTTCCTTTTCCACCAGCGACGCCATGATCAGCGCTTGATAGGGGTCGGTGTAAGGTGCGTCTGCCGAGCGCTCTTCCCATTCCTTGGCGAGCACTTCGTCGAGGCGGTCGTAGGCAATTTTCAACAGCTCGACGTCGGACATGCCGCGCACGAAACGATAGGTATCAGGGAAGAACCGACCTTCGGGGAATATCCCGGCATGGCCAAGCTTGTCCATGACCTGGGTATCGCTCAGGCCGGCCAGCGTCTGCTCAAGCTTTTCGTCCTTGGCCAGCGCTGCGCGAACCTGACGGAAGTTCCAGCCTTCGACCAGGGTCAGGCTGTACTGGACCATTTCTCCGCGTTTCCACAGATCGATCAGCCCTTCAACGGTCATGCCCGGCTGCATGCGGTATTCACCGCTGTGCAACGGTTGCCTGGCAAGATTGAAGCGCCAATACACACGCAACCAGAACGCATCCTTGATGACGCCCTTGGCTTCAAGTCGGTAGAAGGTGCGGGTCGGCGTGGTGCCTTTTGGCACATCCAGCAATTGTTCCTGGGTGACATTCAGCGGCTGTACCAGCGCCGAATGAATCTTCCAGGCGGAAGCACCCAACAGCAGCCCCGCCAGAACCAGTCCGGTTTCCAGCAGCAGCAAGAGTTTACGTCTCACGTATCAAGCATCCAGTAGTGCACGGGCAATGGATTGGAGTTTACGGGTGAGCGGTCCAACCGGCCAGCTAAACGCAGCATAGGCGCGCACGGGCCAAATGCCATACACGCTGTTGCAGACAAAAACCTCATCAGCCTGTTGCAACTGGCCCAAAGAAATGTCGGTTATTTGTGTGGGGATTCCCAGTGACTCGGCTTGAAACAAAATCTCTTCGCGCATGACCCCGGCTACGCCGCAGCGGTCGAGTTGCGCCGTTGTCAGCACACCGTCGCGCACCAGGAACAGATTGCTGAAGACACCTTCGACCACCCGCCCTTCCTGATCGAGCATCAGGCCTTCGGCATGTTCCGTGTCTTGCCATTCCGCTCGGGCCAGGACCTGCTCGAGACGGTTCAGGTGCTTGAGTCCGGCCAGTAATGGCTGAGTGGACAGTCGTGTCGTGCAGGGGAACAAACGAATGCCCTGCTCGGCATGAGTCGCAGGATAAGCCGCAGGAGGATTGCCGGAAAGAATGCGCCGGGCCTGGGCGGCCGGATCAAAAGCATAGCCGCGCTGGCTGTCGCCCCGCGTCACGACCAGCTTGAGCACACCGTTATCCAGCTGCGCGGCATAGTCCGTCAATTCCGTGACCATGGCGCCATGGTCAAGGTTGATCGAGAGTCGCTGGCAACCCTTGGTCAAACGCACCAGATGGCGAGCCAGCAGGGCTGGAACGCCATCGCGCACAGCGATGGTCTCGAACAGACCATCGCCATACGCCAGGCCGCGATCTTTCAGCGACAGAACATCAGCCGGCTGACCGTCGACCCAGCTGTCCATCAGCCTGCGAACCGGCGGAACACCAGCGAGCCGTTGGTACCGCCAAAACCGAAGGAGTTGGAGACCACCACATCGATGTCCATGTTACGCGCGGTGTGCGGCACAAAATCGAGGTCGCAGCCTTCGTCCGGCTCATCGAGGTTGATGGTCGGAGGGGCTACCTGACTGTTGATTGCCAGCACGCTGAAGATCGCCTCGACTGCACCGGCTGCCCCCAGCAAATGACCGGTCATCGACTTGGTCGAGCTGACGGCCAGCTTGTAGGCGTGGTCACCGAACACCGACTTGATCGCGCAGGCTTCGGCGAGGTCGCCAGCCGGGGTCGAAGTGCCGTGGGCGTTGATGTACTGCACCTGATCGCTGTTGATCTTCGCATCGCGCAAGGCATTGGTGATGCAACGCGCTGCACCGGCGCCATCGGCGGGTGGCGAGGTCATGTGGAACGCGTCACCACTGGTGCCGAAGCCGATCAGCTCGGCATAAATGGTCGCACCGCGCGCCTTGGCATGCTCGAGCTCTTCAAGCACCAACGCACCTGCACCATCGGACAACACAAAGCCATCGCGACCCTTGTCCCATGGACGGCTGGCGCGGGTTGGCTCGTCGTTTCGGGTCGACAGGGCGCGGGAGGCACCGAAGCCGCCCATGCCCAGGCCGCAGGCGGCCATCTCGGCGCCACCGGCAATCATCACGTCGGCTTCGTCGTACATGATATTGCGGGCAGCCATGCCAATGCAGTGCGTACCCGTAGTGCACGCTGTAGCAATGGCGTAGTTAGGCCCCTGCACACCCAGGTGGATGGACAGGAAGCCGGAAATCATATTGATGATCGAGCCTGGCACGAAGAACGGAGAAATCCGTCGTGGGCCCGTCTCATGCAGGGTGCGGCTGGTTTCTTCGATATTGGTCAGACCGCCAATACCTGAACCCATGGCCACGCCGATACGCTCACGGTTGGCGTCAGTGACTTCCAGACCGGCGTTGCGGACTGCCTGAAAACCTGCGGCCAGACCGTACTGAATGAACAGGTCGAGCTTGCGAGCTTCCTTGACCGACAGGTATTCCTCGACATTGAAGCCCTTTACCGAGCCGCCAAAACGGGTGGAATAGGCAGAAAGGTCGGTGTGTTCGATCAGACCAATGCCACTGCGGCCAGCCAGAATGCCCTGCCAACTGCTCGGCACATCGGTGCCCAGTGGCGACAACATACCCATACCGGTGACTACGACGCGTCTACGCGACACAGCACTCTCCTTTTTTCAAATGACGACTTTTGCATCAGGCCTAAAGAAAAAACCGCACGCCATGATGGCAGTGCGGTTTTTCCATGACAGCGAGCAACGATTACAAACTATTACGCCTGGTGGCTAGTAACGTAGTCGATTGCAGCTTGTACGGTAGTGATCTTCTCAGCTTCTTCGTCAGGGATTTCGGTCTCGAATTCCTCTTCCAGAGCCATCACCAGCTCAACGGTGTCAAGGGAGTCGGCACCCAGGTCTTCAACGAAGGAAGCAGTGTTGACCACTTCTTCTTCTTTAACGCCCAGTTGCTCAGCAACGATTTTCTTGACGCGCTCTTCGATGGTGCTCATACCTTGTTTTCACTCCTAATGGACAAATTCAGGCAGCTGGCCAGTGGGTAAGTGTATAGAAAGGCTTTTCAGCTTTTCAACTGAAAGCTTCACTCCTCGAACCCGGTGACCCTCTGCCTATAAATAGATTGCAGCTTTATAACGGATTTTAGACAGCTCGTATGACATTTTTTTGAAGCAATCCGTCACATTTGAATTACATGTACATCCCGCCGTTCACCGGGATTGTAGCCCCGGTCACGTATGCCGCACCGTCGGATGCAAGAAAAGCGACCACGGACGCGATCTCTTGAGCTTGCCCCAGACGACCCAGCGGAATCTGCGTCTGCAAGGCTTCACGCTGTGCCTCAGGCAGTTCACGGGTCATATCGGTATCGATGAACCCAGGGGCCACCGAGTTTACCGTAATCGAACGCGAACCGACTTCACGCGCCAGTGCACGGCTGAAACCTTCCAGACCGGCCTTGGCGGCAGCGTAGTTTACTTGGCCTGCGTTGCCCATGGCACCCACAACCGAACCAATACTGATAATTCGACCCCAACGCGCCTTGGTCATACCACGCAAAACGCCCTTGGACAGGCGGAACAGACTGTTCAGGTTGGTATCGACGACGTCATGCCACTCGTCGTCTTTCATACGCATCATCAGGTTATCGCGGGTGATACCGGCATTGTTGACCAGGATCGCCGGTGCACCGAACTGTTCCTGAATGCTCGCCAGCACTGCTGCAACGGACTCGTCACTGGTGACATTGAGTTCAAGACCGGTGCCTTGTACGCCGTGTTCCTTCAGGGTCGCAGCAATACGCTCGGCACCCGAGGCAGAGGTCGCCGTACCGACGACGATGGCGCCCTGACGACCCAGTTCCAATGCGATAGCCTGGCCAATACCGCGGCTTGCACCGGTGACCAGTGCAACTTTACCTTGCAGACTCATGCAAGTTTCTCCTGATTCAGGCCAACGCTGCACGGGCGGCAGCGAAAGCGTCTGGGGTGTTGAGGTTGGATGTCGATACGCCTTCAGCGCAACGCTTGTTCAGGCCGGCCAGCACTTTACCCGGGCCGCACTCAACCAGTTGGGTAGCGCCCTTGGCAGCCAGCGCCTGGACCGATTCAACCCAGCGCACGGGTTTGTAAAGCTGCTCAAGCAGATCACGCTTGAGGGTTTGCAGATCCGCCGGCACATCAGCGCTGACGTTCTGCACCACAGGAATCTGCGGAGCCTGCCAGTCAATGGCGGCGATCGATTCGGCAAAACGCTCGGCAGCCGGGCGCATCAGTTCGCAGTGCGATGGCACGCTGACCGGCAATGGCATGGCGCGCTTGGCGCCACGGGCCTTGCAACCTTCAATGGCACGCTCGACGGCGGCCTTGGCACCGGCGATCACCACCTGGCCTGGCGAGTTGAAGTTCACCGCGCTAACCACTTCGCCCTGCGCTGCTTCAGCACAGGCTGCGACGACGTCGGCATCGTCCAGACCGAGGATCGCAGCCATACCGCCCTGCCCGGCCGGAACGGCTTCCTGCATCAGTTTGCCACGGGTTTCCACCAGCTTGACCGCGTCAGCCAGGCTCAGGCTGCCAGCAGCAACCAGTGCACTGTACTCACCCAGGCTATGACCGGCGACAAATGCCGGGCGGGCGCCGCCCTCTGCCAGCCACAGACGCCACAGGGCGATCGAAGCGGTCAGGATGGCCGGTTGGGTTTTATCGGTTTGATTGAGCTGCTCTTCCGGCCCCTGCTGGGTCAATGCCCACAGGTCGTAACCGAGCGCATCGGAAGCTTCTTTGAATGTTTCGAGGACAATCGGATGTTCCGCGCCCAACTCGGCCAACATGCCGAGGGACTGCGAACCTTGTCCTGGAAAGACGAATGCGAGGGAAGCAGACATGTAACAAGCCCCTAATGATCTTGTCGTCGGAGAATTGGCGTCCCGCTTGGGGGACACAAGAAACTGACAGTTGGATGGCCCAATGAACTGAGCGGTCACATTTAAGCATTGTCCGACGAAAACGCCTAAAGCAACAAATCCTCCAGACGACCGTGAAGGCGCTCGGGCAGATTCTCCTGAATCTCGATCAAGGCGCGCTGAATGGCGCTCTGAAAGCCCTGGACACCGGCCGAACCGTGACTTTTCACGACAATGCCCTGCAGTCCCAGAAAGCTCGCACCGTTGTGTCGGGCAGGCGCCAGATCGGCCTGCAGGCGCTTCATCAAAGGCAGGGCCAATGCGCCGACCATGCGCGAGGCAACATTTTGCTTGAACAAGGCTTCGATGCGCCCGGCGATCATGGTCGCCAGCCCTTCGCTGGACTTGAGCAGGATGTTGCCGACAAAACCGTCACAGACCACCACATCGGCTTCACCACGGTACAAACCGTCGCCTTCGACGAAGCCGATGTAGTTGATGCCACGCGCATTTTGCAACAAGGTCGCCGCCAGCTTGACCTGCTGATTGCCCTTGATGTCTTCGGTGCCGATATTCAGCAGCGCCACCCGCGGACGAGCAATGCCCAGGGTTTGCGCTGCAACCGAGCCCATCACCGCAAATTGCAGCAAGTGCTCGGCGCTGCAATCGACGTTTGCGCCCAGGTCCAGCAACTGGCAGTAACCCTTCTGGGTCGGGATGGCCGCCACCATGGCCGGCCGGTCGATCCCTGGCAGGGTTTTCAGCACGAAGCGGGACAACGCCATCAACGCGCCAGTATTGCCGGCACTGACGCAAGCCTGAACCTTGCCATCGCGCAGCAGCTCAAGCGCGACACGCATCGAAGAATCGGGCTTGCCGCGCAGGGCCTGGGCCGGTTTTTCATCCATGGTGATGACTTCGCTCGCCGGAGCAATCGACAGGCGCGCGCGATCCACAGCCGATTGGCCAGCGATCAGTTCTTCAAGTAGGGAGGGTTGACCGACGAGGGTCAGGTGCAGCGAGGGCGTAGCAGACAGGCAAGCGAAACAAGCCTGGACAATGCTGCGGGGACCGAAGTCCCCGCCCATTGCGTCAATCGCGATGACTTGAGCGGACAAGTGATTACTCGTCAGCGCCCTTGTCGATCACTTTACGGCCACGGTATACGCCTTCTGGCGATACGTGGTGACGCAGGTGAACTTCACCAGTGGTTTTTTCTACAGACAGGGTGCTAGCCTCGAGAGCGTCGTGCGAACGGCGCATGTCACGGGCAGAGCGGGATTTTTTGTTCTGCTGAACAGCCATAATTGATTAACTCCTAAACGTTTGGGTCACGCTTTAACTGCGCCAATACACTGAACGGGTTGGACCGCGTTACCTCGTCCTCGCTCGGTTCGGGCTCATCTGCTCCCGCCGGCTGCTGGCATTCTTCCGGATGATGAGCAGGCACAATGGGCAAGGCGAGCAGAAGCTCCTCCTCGATCAGTGACTGCAGATCCAAAGGATCTTCGCCCAGTTCCAGCACGTCATAACCTTTCGGCAACGACTGGGTATTCGCACCCTCCTTCACCACAGCGTAACTGCATTCGCTATGGATCGGCAGGGTGACCAGCTCAAGACAACGCTGGCAAACCATTTTGACTTCAGTGTCGATAAAGCTGTGGATGACCACAGATTTACGTTCATCTCGTTCAAAAACGAATTTAGCCTGCACCGTACCGACATTGTCGGAAAGCGGGTCGCAGAGTCTCTCCAAATCGGCCAGCAGCATTTCACCTTGAAGGGTGGTGCCACGGTCAGCCAATTTGCGCGGGTCAACGTGAGGTGGAATCGGGTCATTCAACATAGGCGCAGCATTATAGGGATGCACCCGCCCATGTCAAAGGAAATTCAGCCCTGTCCGTCACTTGGAAGCCCCGCTAGAATTCGCGCCTGCCTTCTGGAGTTGCCCATGCTGCCTTTAATACTTGCTTCCAGCTCGGTCTATCGCCGGGAATTGCTGAACCGCTTGCAGCTGCCTTTCACCTGCAGTTCGCCGGATATCGACGAAAGCCATCGCCCTGGCGAATCCGCCGTCGACCTGGTCAAGCGCCTCGCCGAACAGAAGGCACGTGCATTGGCCGGTACCCATACCGCTCATCTGATAGTCGGCTCCGACCAGGTGGCCGTGCTCGGCGAGAAGATTATCGGCAAACCGCACACCTTCGAAAAGGCCCGGGAACAACTGCTGACCGCCAGCGGCAACAGCGTAACCTTCTTGACCGGCCTGGCCCTGCTCAACAGCCAGACCGGGGAGTGCCAGGTCGACTGCGTACCCTTTACCGTACACATGCGCACCCTGGACGCTAACAGCATTGAACGCTACCTGCGCGCCGAACAGCCCTACGATTGCGCCGGCAGCTTCAAGGCCGAAGGCCTGGGGGTTTGCCTGTTCCGCAGCACGGAAGGGCCGGATGCGACCAGCCTGATCGGGCTGCCGCTGATTCGGTTGATCGACATGTTGCTAATCGAAGGCATCCAGATCCCCTGAACACCCAACAAAAAACCGGCCAATCAGGCCGGTTTTTTGTTACCCCAGACGATCAGCGCAAAGAAGGGCCATTAAAGCCCATCCACATTGCCAAATGTTCGGCCACGCTGGCACCGAGTTTTTTCGAGAAACGATCGAAAGGTGATTCCTGCACGGTAAAGTCGACAATTTCCTTCTCGCCCACCACATCGCGAGCCACCGAGCTGGCATTGCCCAACCCGTCGATCAGACCCAGCGGCAGCGCCTGCTCACCAGACCAGACCAGACCGGAGAACAACTCCGGATGCTCCTTGTCCTTCAGGCGATCACCACGACCCTGCTTGACGCTGTTGATGAACTGCTGATGGGTGGTATCAAGCACACCCTGCCAGAACGCGGTTTCATCCGGCTTCTGTGGCTGGAACGGATCAAGGAATGCCTTGTGCTCGCCGGAGGTGTAGGTCCGGCGCTCGACGCCCAACTTCTCCATGGTGCCGACAAAACCGTATCCGGCCGCCGTCACCCCAATGGAACCGACCAGGCTGGCCTTGTCGGCATAGATCTGGTCTGCCGCACTGGCAATGTAGTACGCACCAGAAGCACCCAGGTCGGAAATCACCGCATAGACCTTGGTGTCCGGATGCAAGCCGCGCAGGCGGCGTATTTCGTCATACACGTAACCCGACTGCACCGGACTGCCGCCAGGGCTATTGATGCGCAGGATGATGCCCTTGACCTTATCGTCCTCGAAGGCCGCACGCAGGCTGCCGACGATGTTGTCCGCGCTGGCAGGCTCCTTGTCGGCGATCATGCCGGTCACATCGATCAACGCCGTGTAATGGGCGCTGCGAGTAGCCGCTTTTTCCATGTCCATCAGCGGCGAAAACAGCAGCAGCGCGCCAAACAGGTACACGAACGTCAGCAGCTTGAAGAAGATCCCCCAACGACGGGACCGACGCTGCTCCTGGACACTGGCCAGCAGGGTCTTCTCCAGCAGCTTCCAACTCTTGTCGTCACCGCTCTCTGCGCTCGCCTTCGCGGGCGCCTTCCATTCGTCGGTCATGCCATCCACCCTAAAAACAACCGGTTAAACCCGCTGACGCAGCCAGGCATGCAATTCTGAAAAATGATCGATGGACAATTGCGGCCCGAACAGCTTCAACGCATCGATGGATTGCGCGCCATAACTGACCGCTACCGAGCCCATGCCGGCATTGCGCGCCATCTGCAAATCAAACGACGAATCACCCACCATCAACGCCTGCTCAGGACGCACTTCGCAGTGCGCCAGTATCTGCTCAAGCATCAGCGGATGAGGCTTGCTCGCCGTTTCATCGGCCGCCCGGGTGATATCGAAGTAATTTTCCCAGCCATGGGCCTTCAATACGCGATCAAGCCCCCGACGCGCCTTGCCGGTCGCTACGGCCAGGTGATAACCCTCGGCACGAAACGCCTCCATTGACTCGAGCACTCCTTCGAACAGCGGCGAAGGCACCGCTTCGGCAGCGATGTAGTGCTCGGCATAGAAATCACGAAACGCCAGCAGCTCTGGATCGGTGATCTCGGGGTACAAGGTACGGATCGCCTCTGGCAGCCCCAGGCCAATGATGCCTTTGACGGCAAAATCATCGCGCAATGCAAAGCCGGAGCGCTCGGAGGCCACGTGCATCGCCTCGACAATCCGACCAATGGAATCGGCCAGGGTGCCGTCCCAATCGAAAATCAGCAGTTTGTAATCAGATGGGCGCACTCAATCGCTCCACGGTCTTGGCCCACATTTCGTCGACCGGAGCCTGCAACTTCAGTTCGCCGCCGTCGGGCAGCGGCACAGTCAGCATGTAGGCGTGCAGGAACAGGCGCTTGCCGCCCAGATCACGAATTTCCTTGCTGAAATCGTCATCGCCGTACTTGGTATCACCGGCAATGCAGTGACCGGCGTGCAAGGTGTGGACACGAATCTGGTGGGTCCGGCCGGTGATCGGCTTGGCTTCGACCAGGGTGGCAAAGTCGCCGAAACGGCGCAGGACCTTGAACACGGTCACCGACTCCTTGCCCTCCTCCTCATCGACCTCGACCATGCGCTCACCGGAGCGCAGATTGCTCTTGCCGAGCGCCGCTCGCACCTGCTTGATCGAGGACGCCCAATTGCCGCGAACCAGCGCCATGTAGCGCTTGTCGACGCCATCGCCGCGCAAGGCCGAGTGAAGGTGGCGCAGCATGCTGCGCTTCTT
The DNA here is from genome assembly GCF_004348895.1 of Pseudomonas vancouverensis. Classification (GTDB taxonomy): domain Bacteria; phylum Pseudomonadota; class Gammaproteobacteria; order Pseudomonadales; family Pseudomonadaceae; genus Aquipseudomonas; species Aquipseudomonas vancouverensis. Next base: position 460,477 of record NZ_RRZK01000032.1, on the reverse strand, counting down.
GGCGATCATCAGCAGGCCGGAGGTGTCACGGTCGAGGCGGTGAACCAGTTCCAGCTCCTTGCAATCGGGACGCAACTGACGAAAGGCTTCGATCACGCCGTAATTCAAGCCGCTACCGCCATGAACGGCGATACCGCAAGGCTTGTTGATCACGATCAGCGCCTTGTCTTCATACACGATCGACGCTTCGAGGCGCTGAAGGAGGCCTTGTGCCAGCGGCACCGGCTCGTCACGCTCAGGCACGCGAACCGGCGGCACGCGCACGATATCGCCGGCCTGCAGCTTGTATTCGGGCTTGATCCGGCCTTTGTTCACGCGCACTTCGCCTTTACGCAAAATGCGGTAAATCAAGGTCTTGGGCACGCCTTTGAGCCGGGCGAGGAGGAAATTGTCTATGCGTTGGCCGGCATATTCCGGCGAGACCTCAAGCAGTTGTACGCCTGGAGTCGGGGGGGTAGTCGTCGTCATGGCGCGGATGATAACAATTTTTTATGGAATTGAAGCACTTAATCATTGCTGCTATAGTCGCGAACGCCGCCAAAAGCGGCCTGGACAGCGGAGTAACGGTCAAAAACCGGCCCTGACCAACGCAATTCACCAGGACGCGAGGCCGTCCTACGGGGCTTTCGCTACGTAACGGTGGAGTTTTCAGCTGTAACAAGCGCAGGTGACATGAGGCCTGAATCAAGCCGCAAAACAGAGTTTTGACTCGTTTTTCGAGCCTATATTCACGGCCAGTTCACAAAGTGCAGTCAGCTGCAAATGACCCCGAGCGAAAGCTTCGGAAACAACGCCTAAATTAGCCATGATGCGTGACTTCCCCTTTCGGAGCTCACGGTAAATGCCAACCCGCTGCGGATTCTGCGCGCGGCAGCACCCGAATTATCAGGGATACGTGTAGGGTGGAGATGCACAACCGCTGGACTGTGTAGCAATAGGCTTTATCAAGACGCTTCATCTCGTCCACAGCCGCTGGTTGATTCCTCCTCCTGACTGAGTGCTTAAGTAGCCACAGCAAGCAGGACGCGTACGTCGCGATAACGGCCCACATTGGCCCGACTTCGCTGGACACGGGAATGGCCAACCACTCCCGACGCACCTGACACCGACCGTGAGAAGTCGTGTGTGCCGAACGCCGTTTCCGGCAGCCCGGAAACCGACGGTACTACATGAAAAGAATGCTGATTAACGCAACTCAACCCGAAGAGTTGCGTGTTGCACTGGTAGATGGCCAACGCCTCTACGACCTGGACATCGAATCCGGTGCACGCGAGCAGAAGAAGGCCAACATCTATAAAGGCCGGATTACTCGCATCGAACCAAGCCTTGAGGCTGCCTTTGTCGATTTCGGCTCCGAGCGCCACGGCTTCCTGCCCCTCAAAGAAATCTCCCGCGAATACTTCAAGAAAGCCCCCGAAGGCCGCGTCAACATCAAGGACGTCCTGAGCGAAGGCCAGGAAGTCATCGTTCAGGTCGAAAAAGAAGAACGTGGCAACAAGGGCGCCGCCCTGACCACCTTCATCAGCCTGGCCGGTCGTTACCTGGTGCTGATGCCGAACAACCCGCGTGCGGGTGGCATCTCGCGTCGTATCGAAGGCGAAGAGCGCAACGAACTGCGTGAAGCCCTGAACGGCCTGGTAGCCCCAGCCGACATGGGCCTGATCGTGCGCACTGCCGGCCTGGGCCGCAGCAGCGAAGAAATGCAGTGGGACCTCGACTACCTGCTGCAACTGTGGACCGCCATCAAGGAAGCCTCGCTGGATCGCGCCGCGCCATTCCTGATCTACCAGGAAAGCAACGTGATCATCCGCGCTATCCGCGATTACCTGCGCCAGGACATCGGCGAAGTGCTGATCGACAGCGTTGAAGCCCAGGACGAAGCCCTGACCTTCATCCGCCAGGTGATGCCGCAGTACGCCAGCAAGATCAAGCTGTACGAAGACAGCGTTCCGCTGTTCAACCGTTTCCAGATCGAAAGCCAGATCGAAACCGCTTTCCAGCGCGTCGTCGAACTGCCTTCCGGCGGCTCCATCGTGATCGACCCGACCGAAGCCCTGGTGTCCATCGACATCAACTCGGCGCGTGCGACCAAAGGCAGCGACATCGAAGAAACCGCGCTGCAGACCAACCTTGAAGCGGCCGAAGAGATCGCCCGTCAGTTGCGCCTGCGCGACATCGGCGGCCTGATCGTCATCGACTTCATCGACATGACCCCTGCCAAGAACCAGCGCGCCGTGGAAGAAAAAGTCCGCGAATGCCTGGAAGCCGACCGCGCCCGTGTGCAAGTCGGTCGCATCTCGCGCTTCGGCCTGCTGGAAATGTCCCGTCAGCGCCTGCGCCCGTCCCTGGGCGAAAGCAGCGGCATCGTCTGCCCGCGTTGCAACGGCACCGGCATCATCCGTGACGTTGAATCGCTGTCCCTGGCGATCCTGCGCCTGATCGAAGAAGAAGCCCTGAAAGACCGCACCGCCGAAGTTCGTGCACAAGTGCCGATCCCGGTCGCTGCGTTCCTGCTCAACGAAAAACGCAACTCGATCACCAAGATCGAACTGCGCACCCGCGCCCGCATCGTCATCCTGCCGAACGATCACCTCGAAACCCCACACTTCGAAGTGCAGCGTCTGCGTGACGACAGCCCGGAAGCGGCCACCAACCAGTCCAGCTACGAAATCGCCGCTGCCGCTGCCGAAGTGGAAGAAGTCCAGCCAGCCGCTGCGACCCGCACCCTGGTTCGCCAGGAAGCTGCGGTCAAGACTGCACCTGCTCGCGCCAACGCTCCGGTTCCGACCGAAGTCGCCGCTCCGGTTGCCGCACCGGCCGCCGCGCCAGAGCCAAGCCTGTTCAAGGGCCTGGTGAAGTCGCTGGTCAGCCTGTTCGCCAGCAAGGAAGAGCCTGTTGCACCGGTTGTGGTTGAAAAGCCTGCCACCACCGAGCGTCCAGCGCGCAACGAAGAGCGCCGCAACGGTCGTCAGCAGAGCCGCAACCGTAACGGTCGCCGCGATGAAGAGCGCAAGCCACGTGAAGAGCGTGCACCGCGTGAGGAACGCGCACCACGCGAGCCGCGTGAAGAGCGTCAGCCACGTGAAGTCCGCGAGCCTCGCGAGACCCGCGAAGAAACCCCAGCAGTCGCCCGCGAAGAACGTGCACCACGCGCACCGCGTGAAGAACGTGCCCCGCGCGCCCCGCGTGAAGACCGCAAGCCTCGTGGCGAGCGTGAAGAACGCGTGCGTGAACTGCGTGAGCCTCTGGATGCCGCTCCGGTAGCCGCCGCTGCCGCTGCTGCCGCAACCACTGAAGAGCGTCCAGCTCGCCAGCCACGCGAAGAGCGCGCGCCGCGCCCACCGCGTGAAGAGCGTCAGCCACGTGCCGAACAAGCCGCTGCTGCAGCGGCTGAAGAAGAACTGACCAGCAACGAAGAGCAACTGCAGGAAGAAGGTCAGGAAGGCGCCGAAGGCGACCGCCCACGCCGCCGTTCCCGTGGTCAGCGTCGTCGCAGCAACCGTCGTGAGCGTCAGCGTGACGCCAACGGCAACGTGATCGAAGGTTCGGAAGAGTCCGAGTCTGGCGAAAACGCTGAAGCACCGACCACCGCCGAACTGGCTGCTGGCCTGGCTGTGACTGCTGCCGTTGCCAGCACTGTAATCAGCGCACCGGCTGAAGCCCAGGCCAATGAGCAAGCCGAACGTGCCACTGCGGCACTGGAAGCTGCTCCGGTTGAAGCGCCAGTGGTCGAATCGACCACTCCAGTGGAAGTAGTTGCTGCACCGGAAGTCGAAATCGCCCCGGCACCTCAGGCACAAACTGTGGCTGAAGCGGTGGTCGAGCCAGCGCCAGTGGTTGAAGCACCTGCTGCGGCAGAAGCCGTGGTTGAGTCCGTGACTGAAACCGTTCGTGAGGTTCGCGAAGAGCAAACCGCGTTCAACTGGGTTGCCGAGCCAGCCGTTGCTGAAACTCCAGCGCCGGTCGTTGAAGCGCCAGTGGCTGAAGCCATGGTCTCCGAGCCAGTGGTTGCAGCGGCTGAACCTGCTCCGACGCCTGTCGTTGAAGCGCCAGTGGTTGAAGCACCGGTTGCTGCACCGGCACCTGCGCCTGCTGCACCGGTGGTTGAAGCGGCGCCTGTCAGCGCCCTGACGCCAAGCGGTCGCGCCCCTAACGACCCACGTGAAGTGCGTCGTCGCAAGCGTGAAGAAGAGCGCCTGCAGAAGGAAGCCGAACTGGCTGCCGCTGCGGCTTCGGTTGAAACGGTTGTAGCTGCCGAACCTGCTCCTGCAGCTGAAGTGGTTGTTGAATCGGTTATCGAAGAAGCACCACGCTCCGTTCAGGAAGCGGTACAGCAACACGAGCAAGCCCTGGAAAAAGAACACGAGCCTAAACCTCTCGTCTGATTCCATCGGCCACTAAAAAGCCCCGCCTGGTGATCCAGGCGGGGCTTTTTTTATACCTGTGAATCCACGCCGATCCCACAAGAGATCAGACCTGCTCAGAGCAGTCAGACGATACTGAAACTCAATGCCTGCGGCACATCCACATCCCACAACACGCCTGGATCCTCCACGGCGACTTCAACCACCCGCCCCTGCGAAAACAACGGCTTCGCCCCACGATCTCCCGATAAAGCCTTCAACCCTGTTGCAAAGTTGCGGCCAAACCCGACCGGATGACCAAAATCACCGTTCTGCACAGGTACGCTGATGCAATCCTCAGTAATGCCTGCCACCACCTGTTCAATACTGGACGGCGAAATAAACGGCATATCACCCAGCACCATCAGCCAGCCATCAAGCTGCGCACAGGCCGTGACACCGGCGCAGATGCTGTCGCCCATTCCGGTCGATTCAATCAGCACAATCTCGCAACCATACGCTTGGGCCAGACGAATGACCTGCAGACGGTCAGCGGTCGTCACCAGCACGCGCTGGTCCAGGGCGGCCGGCAGATTGGCCAGTGTATGTTCGATGACCGATCGAACGGTCCCATCGCGGCCAGTACAGTCAGCCAGTAACTTGTCCTTGTCGTCGCCCGCAACCTCACGAAAACGACTGCCCCGCCCCGCCGCCAATACAACGACGCCGATGGACTCCTTCATGCCTGCTCCTTCGAGGGTTTCTTCTGCTTCAACTCGACACCATTCTTGATAGCGACGATCTCGGCCATCAACGACAAGGCAATTTCTGCGGGATTATGACTACCGATATGCAATCCGATAGGCCCATGCAAACGATCAATCGCCTGCTGTGACAAACCCAGCAGGGCCAGATTCTCCCGACGCTTGCGGCTGTTGACCCGCGAACCCAGCGCGCCGACGTAAAACGCTCTGGAGTCCAGTGCCGTGAGCAATGCCATGTCGTCCAGGCGCGGGTCATGGGTCAGGGCGACGATGGCCGTACGCTCATCGGTCTGAATGCTCAACACGGCTTCATCGGGCATCCCCGACACAAAACGTCCGTGCTGCTCTTCCCAGCCGTAGACGAACTCAGTTCGCGGATCGCAGATCAGCACTTCAAAATCCAGCAGGCGGGCCATTTCCGCCACATAGCGCGACAGCTGCCCGGCTCCGATCAACAGCAATCGCCAGCGCGGACCGTAAATGGCCCGCAACGTCTGCCCATCGAATGTCAGCACATCGGCCTTTGTGGCGCTGCGCAGAATCACCTCGCCGGTTGCGAGGTTTAACTCACGGGCGATAATTTCATGCGCTTCGCAGCGCGACAGCAGATCAGCGACCCACGCCGCATCGTCTACGCGCTCCTCGGTCAACCGCAGGGTTCCGCCACAAGGCAGGCCGAAACGCGCGGCCTCATCGCGGGTCACGCCATAAGTGATCAACTGCACGGGCGGCCCATCAGGCGGAATGCGGCCATCGTGCAGGCGCGCAATCAAGTCATCCTCCACGCAGCCGCCCGAGACGGAACCAATCACCACGCCGTCTTCGCGCAAGGCCAGCATGGCCCCGGGCGCGCGAGGCGCGGTGCCCCAGGTTTCGACCACGCTGTACAGCATCACCCGCTGCCCCGCGAGACGCCATTGCAGGACGCTGCGCAGGACGTTGAGGTCCGCGCTGTCCATCAGGCGCTCGCCTTCTGCCAGCCGGACAACTGATAACGCACCGGCAGACTGCGGATGCGCTGGCCAGTTGCCGCAAAAATGGCATTGCACAACGCCGGCGCAATCGGCGGCACACCCGGTTCACCGACACCGCCCAAGGGCACATTGCCCGGTGGCGTTACCAGGTGCACGGCGACCTCTTTCGGTGCCAGCGACATGCGCGCCACCTCGTACATGTGGAAGTTGTCCTGCTGGACCTTGCCGTCCTTGAAGCTGATTTCACCCCATACCGCGTTGCCCAGGCCCATGACGCAGGCACCTTCGAACTGTGCGCGAATCCGCTCGGGGTTGATCTGCGGCCCGCAGTCGACGGCTATATCCGCCTTGTGCACGATCAGCGTACCGTCGTCCTTGACCTCCACTTCGATCACCGCCGCCACGTAAGTCACGAAGCTGTAGTGCACCGCCAGGCCTAGGCCGCGGCCCTTGGGCAGCTCGCGCCCCCATCCGGCGGCTTTGGCGGCGGTCTCCAGCACCGTACGCAAGCGTGCCGTATCGATGGGATAGCGCTCGGGGGATTCGCCGTAGTTCCACTCTTCACTCAAGGTGCGCGGATCGATCTGGCGGTCCGGGCCGAGCAGTTTGATCTGATACTTGAGCGGGTCGACTCCAGCCTTGTGGGCCAGCTCATCGACAAAGCTCTGGATCGCGAAACCATGGGGGATGTTCGACACCGAACGATACCAACCGACCCGCGTGTGCACCGTGGCTTCGGGGTTTTCCAGGCGAATGTTGGGTATCGCATAGGCCATGTTGGTGAAGCCCATGCCCAGCTCGAAGGCGGCTTCGTGGTTCATGCCCGGCGCGAACAGTGCGGTGATGCTCGGCGCCACCGTGCGGTGCAACCAGCCGGACGGCAAGCCATCCTTGTTCAGGCCGGCCTTGAGGTATTCCGCCGACACGGTATGGAAGTAGGAACAGTGGATGTCGTCTTCACGGGTCCATTGCACCCGCACCGCTTTGCCGGGGAATTCCTTGGCGAGAATGGCCGACTCGATAATGAAGTCGGGCTTGGACTTGCGGCCGAAACCGCCGCCCAGCAGGGTAACGTTGAAGGTCACGTTGTCGAACGGCAGGCCGAGACGTTCAGCGATCCGTTCACGGGTGACCTGAGGCGCCTGACTCGGTCCCCAGGCTTCACAGACACCATCCTTGAAACGGGCGATGGCGACCATCGGCTCCATCGGCGACTGGGACAAGTGCGGCAAGTAATAGGACGCCTCCAGTGTGCTGTCGGCGCTGCCCATGGCTTCGTCAATGTTGCCGGTGTTGCGCACGACCTTGCCGGGTTTGAGCGAGGCGGCTTCCAGTTCCTTGCGATAGGCAATCGAATCGTAACTGGCGTTGGGACCGTCATCCCATTCGATTTTCAGGGCCTCGCGCCCCTTGATCGCCGCCCAGGTATTGCTCGCCACCACGGCAATCCCGCCCAAAGGCTGAAACTCCGAAGGCAACGGACGGCTTTCGATCTGCACGACCTTGACCACCCCCGGGACTTTCATGGCCGCACTGGCATCAAAGCTTTTCACCGTGCCACCGTACACGGTCGGCCGCGCGATGGTGGCGTACAGCATGCCATCCAGATGCACATCAGCACCGTACACGGCGCGGCCGTTGACGATGTCGTCACCGTCGATGGCCCGGGTACCTTCCTTGCCGATGTAACGGAATTCCGACGGTTGCTTAAGCCTGAGGCTGTCCCGTGCCGGTACCGCCAGCGCGCTGGCAGCCGCGGCAAGCGCTCCGTAGCCCAGTTCCCTGCCCGAGGGTTTGTGCACGACTTTATGCAGTTGCGCATGGCACTCGCCTACCGAGACTTTCCACTGGTCAGCCGCGGCCTGTTCCAGCATGGCCCGCGCTGCCGCTCCACAGCGGCGCATCGGTTCGTACCATTGGCGCATGCTGCGCGATCCGTCGGTGTCCTGATTGCCAAAGCGCACTTCGTCGCCCGGCGCCTGGCGCACTTTGACCATCGCCCAGTCGGCTTCCAGTTCATCAGCCACCACCATGGTCAGACTGGTACGCACGCCCTGGCCCATTTCCGAGCGGTTGCAGATCACCGTCACCGTGCCATCGGCAGCAATGCTGACGTACACCTTGGGATCATCGACCCAGCCATTGGGCATGCCATCGGCGCCGAATTTTTTCTCCTTTTCTTCGGCAAATGCATCTTGCCAGCCCCAACTCGCCGCCAGCACCAAGGCACCCGTGGCGCCAACACCCTTCAGGAAACCTCTACGACTGAGGTTGCTCAGGGCGAAATCATTCGGTAACGAGCTCATGCCTTGGCCTCCTTCAGGTGAGTGGAGGCTTGATGGATGGCGTTCTTGATGCGGTTGTAAGTGCCGCAACGGCAGATATTGCCAACCATGGCTTCTTCGATCTGCTCGTCACTCGGTTCGGGATGGATCTTGAGCAGCGCGGTCGCCGACATGATCTGCCCGCCCTGACAGAAGCCGCACTGGGCCACCGCCGTGTCGAGCCAGGCCTGTTGCACGACCTTGCCGACGGGGTCTGCCTGCAGGTTATCGATGGTGCTGACGTTCTGGCCGATGACCGAACCTATGGGCGTAATGCAACTGCGCGCCGGAGCGCCTTCGATATGAATGGTGCACGCCCCGCACAGGCCCATGCCGCAGCCGAATTTGGTGCCGTTGTAACCGGCCACGTCGCGAATTGCCCAGAGCAGCGGCATGTCCTCGCTGACGTCGAGTTGATGGTCTTGACCATTGAGTTTCAGGGTAATCATGGGCACGCCCGCACAGTGGATCGTTATCGGGTCGAGCAATCTGGCAGCGGATCACGGTGGGTCACGTGCAGATCGACTCAGGCTAGTGGGCTCTCTTGTACAGACGCAGAGGTCTGCACCGGGCCTTTGATGATGTAAGTGTATGCATCGTTAGCTGGCTAAGTTAACCGGGTATTAACAAAAAAGCCCTGCACAATTGATCTTGTGCAGGGCTTTTTGATCAGTCCTGAAAGCTTAGCTCAATACCGATTGGGCTCCATTTCCAGATCGACATTGAATCGCGCTGAAATGTCTTTCTGGATGCGTTGTGCAAGATCAAATAATTGCAGGCCCGTGGCGCTACCGTAATTGACCAGCACCAGCGCCTGCAGCTTGTGCACACCGGCATCGGCCTCGCGGAAACCTTTCCAGCCAGCGCGCTCGATCAACCAACCCGCCGCCAGCTTCACCTGGCCATCCGCTTGTGCATAGGCCACCAGATCCGGGTACTCGCCCTTGAGCCGTGCGGCCAGCGCAGCCGACACCAGCGGGTTCTTGAAGAAGCTGCCGGCATTGCCGAGGACCGCGGGGTCGGGCAGCTTTTCGCTGCGGATGCTGCAAATCGCCTGGCTCACATCGGTCGCCGTCGGATGATCGATGCCCTGCTCGGTCAGACGCTGGCGCACCGGGCCATACTCCAGATGCAAATGCTCGATTCGATCGAGGACAAAACGCACCCGCAGGATCACCCAGCGTCCCGGCTCCTGCTTGAACAGGCTGTCCCGGTAAGCGAAGTTGCACTCTTGCAGGTTGAAGTCGCGTGTCTCACCGCTGTACCGATCAAGCGCAGTCAGGCCGGCGAACACATCCTTGATCTCGACCCCGTACGCGCCGATGTTCTGCATCGGTGCCGCACCGACAGTACCGGGAATCAGGCTGAGATTTTCCAGACCCGACAAGCCCTGAGCCAGGGTGTGCTGCACGAACGGATGCCACGGCTCCCCCGCCTCGGCCTCGACCACCACTTTGCTGCCATCATCGCTGAGCACACGAATGCCGCGAGTGGCCATGCGCAGCACCAGCGAATCGATATCTGCCGTCAGCAACAGGTTGCTGCCGCCGCCGATGACCAGCACCGGCACCTGCTGCGCTGCGCCATAGGCCAGCGCTTCGCGCACGTCGGAGTCGCTGTGGGCCTCGGCAAACAGTCGGGCCTGGACATCCACGCCAAAGCTGTTGAATGGCTTGAGCGAAACCTGTGACTGCACCTGCAAACTCATAAGCGTCCTTTCAATTCGATCAGCAGCCTGTCGCTGGCCTGTTCGATCAGGTCCAGCACCTGCTCGAAACCTTGTTCACCGTCGTAGTACGGGTCCGGCACTTCATCGACCGGCGACTGGTAACGGCGCAGGAACAGGTCCAGCTCGGCCTTGCCCTTGGCCGGTTGCAGGGCCTTGAGATTGCGCAGGTTGCTGTTGTCCATCGCCAGGATCAGGTCGTAGGTGGCGAAATCGGCGCGGCTGACTTGCTGCGCACGCTGGGCCGACAAATCGTAACCGCGCGACCTGGCCGCCGCCTGGCTGCGTTTGTCTGGCGCTTTGCCGACGTGCCAGTCACCGGTACCGGCGGAGGCGACTTCGACCTGATCGGCCAGCCCCGCTTCTCGCAATTTGTGCCGCAGCACACCTTCGGCCGTTGGCGAACGGCAGATGTTGCCCAGGCACACGAACAGAACCCGCATCACGCCTCCAGCAGGCGACGAACGCGCTCAAGGTCTTCTGCGGTATCGACGCCGGTTGGCGGCGCGATCAGCGCATCGGCTACGTGGATGCGCACGCCGTGCCACAGGGCACGCAACTGCTCCAGGCTCTCGGTGTTTTCCAGCCAGCACGGCCCCCAACTGACGAAGTCCTGAAGGAAACCGGCTCGGTAGGCGTAGATGCCGATGTGGCGACGGTACGGCACGCCTTCGGGCAACTGGTCGCGGCTCTTGGCGAATGCATCCCGTGCCCACGGCAAGGTGGCACGACTGAAGGTCAGCGCCAGGCCATTGAGGTCGCTGACGACCTTGACCACGTTCGGGTTGAACAGGGTGTCCACGTCTTCGATCGGCTCGGCCAAGGTGGCCATGCGCGCTTCAGTATGGGCAGCCAGGTTGGCGGCCACCTGATCGATCACGCTCGGCGGGATCAACGGCTCGTCACCCTGGACGTTGACCACGATGGCGTCGGGAGCCAGGCCCAGCTTGGTCGCGACCTCGGCCAGGCGATCGGTGCCGGAATTGTGATCTTCACGAGTCATGACCACTTCAGCGCCAAAGCCTTTGCAGGCTTCGACGATGCGCGCGTCATCGGTGGCAACCACCACCCGCTCGGCGCTGCTTTTACTCGCCTGTTCCCAGACATGCTGGATCATCGGCTTGCCGGCAATCAGCAGCAGCGGTTTGCCCGGCAGGCGCGTCGAGGCGTAACGCGAGGGAATGACAACGGTAAAGGCTGCGGTCATTTATCCAGACGCTCGTCGGTGGTCAGGGTGCGCGCTTCGGACTCGAGCATGACCGGGATGCCATCGCGAATCGGGTAGGCCAGGCCGGCACCCTTGCTGATCAGCTCGGTCTTGTCGGCGCTGAGCTTGAGCGGGCCTTTGCAGACCGGGCAAGCGAGGATGTCGAGCAATTTGGTGTCCATGAGTATTCCCTGGATAAAAACGGATTTATGGCAACAGTCGAGCGGGTAACAGGCGCATCAATTGCGTATCGAACCAGGCCACGAAGGCCGGCGACGGCGCAGCATCGACCGCCAGGTACCACCAGTCGGCGGCGGCGAAGGCACGGCACTTCACCGCATCTTTTTCGGTCATCACCAACGGCAATGACGGCGTGAAACTCAAGGCCTCCACGCTGTATTCGGCATGGTCGGCAAATGCATGCGGAACCGGCTGCCAGTGTAGCGTTTCGAGGGTCTTGAAGAAACGCTGCGGATTGCCGATGCCGGCAACCGCATGCATGGCCTGTCCATGCGGGAAGTGGTCGAGCGGGCGGCGTTCGCCGCTGCGCAGATTGACCAGTTCCGTGGGTTGCAACCGGAAGGCAAAGCCACCGTCGCGATCATCCTCGGCGCCGTTGTACAGCACCGCATCGACGCTTTGCAGACGCTCGACCGGTTCACGCAATGGCCCGGCCGGCAGGCAGCGCCGGTTGCCCAGACCACGGGCGGCGTCGATCAGCACCAGCTCCAGATCCCGGGCCAGACGGTAATGCTGCATGCCGTCGTCGGACAGAATCAGGTCCAGCGGTTCACTGGCCAGCAGGGCTTTGACGGCATTGCTGCGATTGGGATCGATCATCAAGGGGACGCCAGTGCGCTGGACGATCAGCAGGGGTTCATCACCGGCGATAGCGGCGCTCTGCCCCACTTCCACGCGCCAGGGCAGTTGTGGCGGTTTGGCACCGTAACCGCGGCTGACTACGCCAACTCGCAGGCCGGCACGCCGGCAATGCTCGATCATCCAAAGGATCAGTGGTGTCTTGCCGGTGCCACCGACGGTGATGTTGCCGACCACGATCAGCGGCACGGGCGGCTGGTAGATATCACCCTCGCCCGCCAGAAAGCGCTTGCGCTTGTTCATGACCACGCGCCGGTACAACCATTCCAGCGGCTGCAACAGCTTCAGGGCCGGATGACCGGCATACCACGCGGCGAGCAATCGATCAGACATGGCCATCAGGGTGCGGGCGGCGCCGCTTCGATGGTGGTCATGCGCAAGTGACTGAAGCCCAGCTTGCCCGCTGCGTCCATGGCGGTTACCACGGACTGGTGCTGCGTCTTGCCGTCGGCGCTGATGGACAGCGGCCGGTTGGTGTCACCGTTGGATGCCTTTTGCAGGGCATCCATCAGTGACGCCAGATCGCTTTTCGGCAGGATCTGGTTGTTCACCGAAAACACGCCATCAGCGCTGATGGCGATGTCCAGTGCCTTGGTTTGATCTTCGGCAGGCGAGCCGCTGACCGCTTCCGGCAGATCGACACGCAACTGAGTCTCACGGGTGAAGGTGGTGGTCACGACGAAAAACAGCAGCAGGATGAACACCACGTCGATCAGCGACGCGAGGTTGATGTCGACTGTTTCCCGCGGTTTGCGGCGGAATTTCACGCTTTGCTCCCGGCCAGGTCAACGTCACGGTCACCTTGTACCACTTCAACCAATTTGATCGCTTCCTGCTCCATGCCCACCACCAGCTCATCGATACGACGTTGCAGGAAGCGGTGGAAGAACACCGAAGGAATACCGACCATCAAGCCGGCAGCGGTGGTGATCAGTGCCTTGGAAATACCCCCGGCCAATACCGAGGCATTGGTGGTCATGCCCGAGCCGGTAAACGCACTGAAAATGTCGATCATGCCCAATACGGTACCGAGCAGGCCGAGCAACGGTGCCATGGCAGCGATGGTGCCGAGTGCGTTGACGTAGCGTTCCAACTCGTGGATGACCCGTGCAGCGGCCTCTTCGATGCATTCCTTCATGATCTCGCGACCATGTTTGGAATTGGCCAGGCCCGCGGCGAGGATTTCACCCAACGGCGAGTTGGCGCGCAATTCCTTGAGCTTGTCCTTGTTGAGTTGCTTGTCCTTGATCCATACCCAGACCTGTCCAAGCAAGTGCTCCGGGGTCACGCGGCTGGCGCGCAAGGTCCACAGGCGTTCGGCGACAATCGCCATGGCGGCGATGGAACTCAGAATGATCGGCAGCATCATCCAGCCGCCGGATTTGACCAATTCCCACACAGTGACAGTCCCCTCGAAAAAGTGCGCCACTCTAACATAGGGGGTGGGCGCACCGAAGACCGTGATGTCGCATCCGGTCGGGCTTTAATAACCATGGGTTATGGATTTGGCGGCGGCGGATCGCGCCAGAAACGCCGTTCCTGACGCATCGTCCAAGGCGGCTCGAAGCGTCCCAGATGCAGACGAATGGCACCCTGTTCAGCGCTATCGTAAATTGCCATCCCCTGTTTTCGATAGCGGGCCAGCACCGTTGGATGCGGATGGCCGAACGAGTTGCCCAGGCCACGGGAAATCAGCACGCCTTTTGGCTGCAAGCCGTTGAGCAAGGCCATGGACGATGAACTGCGACTGCCGTGATGCGGCGCCGCCAGCCAATCGGTCGGCACCGCCAGGGAACTGTCGAGCAGCGCGCGCTCGGCCTTGGCGTCGATGTCGCCGGTCAACAGAATGCGTTCACCTTGAGCCTCGATCTGCAACACGCAGGAGCGCTGGTTGAGGTCGCCGGCGAAAGACCACTGCCACAAGCGAAACTGCACACCATCCCAAGTCCATTGCCGACCGCTTTCACAGGCCTGGGCATCAAGCTGCGGCGGCATCTCCAGAGGATGCCCGCTGATCACCTGTTTGACCGCAAATGCCCTGGCCACAGCGCCAGCCCCACCGGCATGATCCGCATGGGCATGACTGATCAGCATCAGGTCCAGTCCATCGATGTTCAACTTGCGTAACGTCGGTACGACCACCCGTTCACCGAGATCCAGTTCTCGCAGGCGTGGGCCCGCGTCATACAACAAGGTGTGATGGCGAGTACGGACCACTATGGCCAGCCCTTGTCCGACGTCCAGTTGCCAAATTTCGGCAATACCTTCGGGCAACTTCGACTGAGGTGGGAATGCCAGCAACAACAACATCGGCCACCCCAGTGGCCGAATTGGCATCCCCTTGGGCAACAACAGCACAAACGCACCCAATGCACCGATGCCCCACAGCCAGAGTGGAATCGCCGCCGGCACCCAGGCAGGCACCTTGCCAGCCAGCATCGCCAGCGCGCGGAACAGCCCGTCAATCAAACCGCCGGCCAACCACAACAAGCCTTCCCCCACATAGGGCAGCGGCAGCAGGAAAGTCCCCAGCAAGGCCGGCGGCAAGACCACCAGACTGATCCATGGCACCGCCAGCAGATTGGCCAGCGGGCCGCTGAGACTGATGGGCAAGCCGAGGACCAGCAATATCGGACACAGGCCGATTGCAATCAGCCATTGCGCGCGCGTCCAGGTCTGCCACCAGCGCCAGGCGCCCAGGCGTGCGCCAAAGGTGAAAAGCAACACGGCCACCGCGGCAAAAGACAGCCAGAAGCCCGGTCGCAAGCTCGCCAGCGGATCGAGCAGCAAGACCCCATTGAGCGCCAGCAACAGCGGCCACCATGCGCCGAGATGACGAAAGCGCAGACGCCATAACAGCACCAGGCCGATCATCAGGCAGGCCCGTCGTACCGGCACCTCGAACCCGGCCAGCATCCCGTAGCCGAGTGCGGCACTGAATGCCAGACCGCAGGCCCAAGGCAGCCACGGCAAGCGACTGGGCCAACACCCGTAGCGCGCCAGCCCGGCAATCAGCAGATACACAACCCCCGCGAGCAAACCGACGTGCTGCCCGGAAATCACCAGCAGGTGTACGGTGCCGGTGTTCTGCAGCACCTGCCAGTCATCACGACTCAGGCCCGAACCATCACCCAGCACCAGCGCAGTCAGTGCACCGCTCCTGCTTTGGGCATCCACCGCCTGCAAACGCTGACGAATAGCATCGCGCCAGGCGCCGCGAGCCGGTGCGAGCCGCTCCCCCGCCGTCACTGTCCCCGTTGCGCCAATGCGTTGCGCCAGCAGCCAGGCCTGGTAATCGAAGGCGTGAGGGTTGAGCAGCCCGACCGGACGCTTCAACTTGACCGCCAGCCGCCAGCGTTCGCCGCTCTTGACCGGAGGCCCGTTGTACCAGGCCAGTCGCATATGTTCGGGCAACCGGGCGCGCCGGGACTGACCGTCGCTCAATTGAAAACGCACCACGCCTTCGCCCTGATGCGGCAAACCGGTCACTCGCCCCTCGATCCAGCGCGTTTCACCATCCAGCTCCGGCGCCAGCCGATCATCCAGCGCCCACTGGGCGTTGGCGCCTGCCCAGCTCAAGCCAAACAGGTAAAACGCCACCGGGTAGCTACGAAACGGCAGGCACATCAAACCCAGTACCGGCAGCAACAACCACAACCAGACCGGTGGTAGCACCGGCAGAAAACGCAGGGTCAACAGACCCAACGCCAGCGCCATCATCCCTGTGCGCATAGTCCCGTCCTTGAGAGTCCCCCTCAAGGCTTAGTCCGCTCGTCGCAGGGCCGTCGTTAATAATTGTCACAAAGTCTGAATGGGCAGCTCATAGAATCCAGACATACTTGCCGCCTTAACCGACCGAGAAGCCTTATGCCCCGGCGCTTATTCAAACGTTACATGCCAGACCCGGCGAGCATCAGGGAACACAAGTCCTTACGCTTCCTCGGCACCCTGCTGCATGACCCGAACCTCTGGCACCTCAATCGCCACTCCGTTGCTCGCGCCATGGCCGTGGGTTTGTTCGCGGCGTTCCTGCCCATTCCCTTTCAGATGCTGCTGGCTGCCGCACTCGCCATCATCGTGCGCGGCAACATGCCGATCGCTGTCAGCCTGGTCTGGTTGACCAATCCCATTACCATGCCGGCGGTGTTCTTCTGCACTTATCAGGCCGGCGCCTGGCTGATGAACGTTCCCGCCCGGCAATTGCCGGACGAACTGACCTGGGAATGGATCAGTGGTGAAATATCCACGTTGTGGCAGCCGTTCCTGTTGGGATCGGTGGTCACCGGGGTCGTACTCGGGGCGTTGGCGTATTGCCTGGTGATGATGTACTGGCGCTGGTGGGTCGCCCGGCAATGGAAGCGCCGCAAGCAAAGCCGGATGTAAGAATGCAAAACGGCCTCCACTGTGGGAGGCCGTTTTTTTATGCTTTGCCTATCTCAGGTTCGCATCCCGCGCCCGCTCACCAGCAGCCGCGCACAACCGAAGTACAACACCACGGTGGCCACCAGCATGAAGGTAATCGCAATGCTGATGCGGATGTCCGACACACCGAGAATGCCATAACGGAAGGCGTTGACCATGTGCAGCACCGGGTTGGCCAGGGACACGGTCTGCCAGAACGGTGGCAGCAAGGTGATCGAGTAGAACACCCCACCCAGGTAGGTCAACGGCGTCAGTACGAAGGTCGGGATGATCGAGATGTCGTCGAAGTTGCGCGCAAACACGGCGTTGATGAAGCCCAGCAGCGAGAAGATCGTTGCCGTCAGCACCACCACCAGCAGGGTCACACCCAGGTGATGCACCTGCAAATGGGTGAAGAACAGCGACAGCAAGGTCACGATGATCCCCACCATCAGGCCACGCAGCACGCCGCCCAGGGTGTAGCCGATCAGAATGGTGTGCGGCGACAGCGGCGACACCATCAGTTCCTCGATGGAGCGCTGGAACTTGCTGCCGAAGAAGCTCGACACCACGTTGCCGTAGGAGTTGGTGATCACCGACATCATGATCAGTCCCGGCACGATGTACTCCATGTAGGTGAAGCCACCCATGTCGCCGATCTGCCGGCCGATCAGGTTACCGAAGATCACGAAGTACAGGACCATGGTGATTGCCGGCGGCAGCAGGGTCTGCGGCCAGATCCGGGTGAAGCGCCGGACCTCACGGTAAACGATGGTGTTCAGGGCGACGAGATTGGGGCGCAGCTCGGAACTCATACCGCCACCTTCGACAGATTTTTCTCCACCAGGGACACGAACAACTCCTCGAGGCGATTGGTTTTGTTACGCAGGCTCAGCACTTCAATGTTTTGCTGCGCCAGCTGGGTGAACAGCGCGGTGATGCCCATGGACTTGTCCACCTGCACTTCCAGCGTATGACCATCGAGCAGGCGCGACGGATAACCGAGCAATTGCGGCGCCACGGCCAAATCACCCTTCAGGTCCAGCAGGAACGTTTCAACGTGCAGTTGGCTGAGCAACTGACGCATGCTGGTGTTCTCGACGATGGTGCCGTGATCGATGATGCCGATGTTGCGGCACAACTGCTCGGCCTCTTCCAGATAGTGCGTCGTGAGGATGATGGTGATGCCCTTTTGGTTCAGCTCGGTGAGAAAGCTCCACATCGAACGGCGCAGCTCGATGTCCACCCCGGCCGTTGGCTCGTCGAGGATCAACAGGCGCGGTTGATGGACCAGGGCGCGGGCGATCATCAGGCGACGCTTCATGCCCCCGGACAGCGAACGCGACGGCACGTCTTTCTTGTCCCACAGGCCGAGCTGCGTCAGGTACTGCTCGGCGCGCTCCTTGGCGATTTTCGGCGGAATGCCGTAATAACCGGCCTGAGTCACAACGATATCGAAGGTCTTCTCGAACTGGTTGAAGTTGAACTCCTGCGGCACCACGCCAATGGAGCGCTTGAGCTGGGCAGGATTTTTATCCAGATCGTGACCGAAGATATTCACCGTGCCACTGGTCTTGTTCACCAGGGTCGAGAGAATGCCGATCGTTGTGGATTTGCCGGCACCGTTGGGGCCAAGCAAGGCGAAAAAGTCACCTTCGGCGACATCCAGATCGATACCACTCAGGGCCTGGAAACCGTTGCCGTAGGTTTTGGTTAGCTGCCGGATGGACAGAGCGGAACTCATATCGGATTTACGCACCAAGAAGGAAGGAAAGGGCTAAGTAAGGGCTTGCGGCGACCATTGCAACCACCTCGCATGGACGCAATGGTGCTTGTCGCCGCCGCACAAGTACAGTCAAGTGTGTCGATAGTGAGTATTAAGTCAACGCGGTCATGACTGCTTTCTGATAGGCCGGGCGCTGCTTCAAGCGCGCGTACCAGGCCTGCAGATGAGGTTGCGATTGCCGTTCGATCGGCATCTCGAACCAGGCATAAATAAAACTGCCCAACGGAATGTCGCCCATGCCGATCTGGTCGCCGGACAGGTACGGTTTAGTGGCCAATGCCTGGTCAGCCATGGCCAGCAGCGTTTCGCATTCCTTGATCGCCGCCTTGATGGCAGGCCAGTCCTGTTGCTCGGCCGGCGTGCGCAATACACCCCAGAACACCGTGCGGAATGGCCCGGCAAAGCTCGAGGTGGTCCAGTCCATCCACTTGTCTGCAGTGGCGCGATCCTGGAGATCGGCTGGATACCAGGCCGTGTCGTTGGCGTGTTTGGCCATCAGATAACGCACGATGGCGTTGGATTCCCACAACACGAAGCCGTCGTCTTCAATCACCGGCACGCGACCATTCGGGTTCATGGCGCGGTACTTCGGTGTATCGACGACGCCAAAGGCGCCACCGGCATCGATGGCTTCATAGGCCAGCCCCAACTCTTCGGCGGCCCACAACGGCTTTCTGACATTCGACGAGTTTTTCCGACCCCAGATCTTCAGCATGACCGCCTCTTTTTCGCTAAGTGGGCAGGCAGCATACGCCGGATCAGGCGCGACTCAAATCGCTCTGCATGTCGCCCAGCAGCGGTTGGAGTTGCTCACCAAACAGATGCGGGTAGCACTTTTGCAGGTGTTCGAAAAAGAATGCCTCAGGGACATCGGTGAACTGCCCGTGATCGGCGACGTACTCCATCAATTTCGCGCCGTCGCGATTGTAGGGGTGAAAAACGCTGTCGTTGACCCCGTCGAACTCCAGCGGCGCCACGTTGAACAGTTCGCACAGTTGCTGATTGAACGCCGGGGTCGCCTTGACCCAACGATCCTGCAAATAAAGCTCGGTGTAGCCATGCATGGCAAATACGTCACTGCGCAGGATCTCCAGCAACCGCGGGGTCGACAGGTGATTGCGCACATCCGCCAGGCCAATTCGCGCCGGAATGCCGCAATGCCGCGCGCACCCTGCCAGCAAAGTCGCCTTGGGCACGCAATAACTTTCCCCGGTGGCCAGTGCATGACTGCCGCGCAAGGTTTGCGGGTCGAGGCTGAAGGTGTAGGGGTTGTAGCGCACGGCTTCACGCACGGCGTAATAGAGGCTGATGGCCTGCTCGCGCGGGTCACGACTGGCGCCACGGTGTTTTTCGGCGAACTCCACCACGGACGGGTGGTCACTATCGATGAAGCGGCCGGGGCTCAGATACTCGTGCATGAGGACAATCTCCTGGGTAAGTCCCGAGTCTAGCGAGAGGTTCAGCACAGAGATAACGACGTTTCGGCCAAACATGGGCGCTTTGCCGCTCCCTCAACGAACGATTTCCCACGCTTATGGCCAATCGGGCCTGCAAAAACATCCTGGGTTTCCCACGATTTCTGTCGCAGTCCGCGACCGCCCGACTTTTCGGATGCCGTCTAAGCTCTGTGGGTTGGTTCGCCCTGGTTTCACGGAGGATTAAATATGCTGCTGTTGTGGATACTGGTTCTGGTTGTCGGGATCGCTTATCTGGCGCACCGTCGAGTCGCCCCGCTGCCTGCCTTGGGCATCGTCGCTGTCTATGTCGTGGCCATGGGGGCATTCAGCCGCGCCCCAGGGTGGCTGTTGCTGATTTTCTGGGTGCTGATCTTTGCGGTCGCCCTGCCCTTGCTGTTACCTGACCTGCGCCGCAAATTCTTCAGTGCGCCACTGTTCAACTGGTTCCAGAAAACCCTGCCGCCGATGTCGCAAACCGAACGCGACGCCATCGAAGCCGGCACGGTGTGGTGGGACGGCGAGCTGTTCAGCGGCCGCCCGGACTGGAACAAATTGCTGTCCTATCCCAAGGTGCAATTGAGCGAAGAGGAACAAGCCTTCATTGATGGGCCGACGGAAGTACTCTGCGGCATGGTCGATGAGTGGGAACTCGGTCAGGCCATGGACCTGACACCTGAAGTCTGGACCTATATCAAGGACAACGGCTTTTTTGCCCTGATCATTCCCAAGGAATTCGGCGGCAAGGGCTTCTCCGCCTACGCCCACTCGCAAGTGGCGATGAAACTGGCCAGCCACAGCGGCGACCTCGCGTCCACCGTCATGGTCCCCAACTCCCTCGGTCCCGCCGAACTGCTGCTGCACTACGGCACCGACGAACAACGCAACCACTATTTGCCACGCCTGGCCCGCGGCGACGAGATTCCCTGCTTTGCCCTGACCGGCCCGCTGGCCGGTTCCGACGCCGGCGGCATGCCGGATTCCGGGGTGATCTGCAAAGGTGAATGGGAAGGCCAGGAAGTCCTTGGCCTGCGCCTGAACTGGGAAAAGCGCTACATCACCCTGGGTCCGGTGGCCACCCTGCTCGGACTGGCATTCAAGGCCTACGATCCGGACCATCTGCTGGGTGACAAGGAAGATCTGGGCATCAGCCTGGCGCTGATCCCCACCGATACCGCCGGCGTCGAGATCGGCCGTCGGCATCTGCCCTTGGGCGCGGCATTCATGAACGGCCCCAACTCGGGCAAGGATGTCTTCGTGCCGCTGGAATTCCTCATAGGTGGCCAGGAAATGCTCGGCAAAGGCTGGATGATGCTGATGAACTGCCTGTCAGTCGGGCGTTCGATTTCCTTGCCGGCGGTGGGTACCGGCATGGCCAAGTTCTCCAGCCTGGTGACGGGGCAATACGCGCAGATTCGCGAACAGTTCAACGTACCGATCGCGGCGTTCGAAGGTATTCAGGAGGCCATGGCGCGTATCGGTGGCAACGCCTGGATGATGGACGCAGCACGCATGTTGACCGCCAATGCGGTGGACCTTGGGGAAAAACCGTCGGTGCTCTCGGCGATTCTCAAGTACCACCTTACGGAGCGCGCGCGCGATTGCATCAGCGACGCTATGGATGTCCACGGCGGCAAGGCGATCATCGAGGGCCCGAACAACTACCTCGCGCGCAAATGGAAAGGCGCGCCGATCTTCATCACCGTGGAAGGCGCCAACATTCTTTCGCGCAACCTGATGATCTTCGGCCAGGGTGCGATTCGTTGCCATCCCTTCGTACTCAAGGAAATGGCTCTCGCCGGCCGCGAAGACAAGGATCAGGCGCTCAACGAGTTCGATGGCCTGTTGCTCAAGCACATCGGTTTTGCCGTGAGCAACGCCGCCAGCACCCTGGTCCTGAACCTCGGTTTCGGCCATCTGGAACCGGCACCGGGCAACAAGCTGAGCCAAGGCTATTTCCGTGCACTGAACCGTCAGGCCGCAGCGTTTGCGATGCTCGCCGACCTCAGCATGATGCTGCTCGGTGGCGAACTGAAACGACGCGAACGCCTGTCCGCGCGCCTCGGCGATATCCTCAGCAATCTGTATCTGGCGTCCGCCGCGCTCAAGCGCTACCACGATCTGGATTCAGCGGAACACATGACAACGCTGGTGACCTGGGCTCTGGAAGAAAGCCTGGGTCAGGCTGAGCGGGCCATGGATGAATTGCTGCACAACTTCCCCAACAGAATTGTCGGTTGCCTGTTGCGCGTCATCGTCTTCCCGCTCGGCCGTCGTCACAAAGGTCCGTCGGACAGGCTCGGCGCTGAAGTCGCCGCACTGATTGGTCGTGCCAAGGGTGATCCGGCGCTGGAAGAACTGCTGCAGGGTTGCTATCGCCCGCAATCGGCCGACGATCAGGTCGGAGTCCTGCAACACACCTGCGATATGTTGAGTGCGGCGCAACCCTTGCAGAAAAAACTGCATGTGGCGCTCAAAAGCGGTCAGGTCAAACCCGTTGCGGGCGAACATGTGATCGATGCAGCATTGGAGGCCGGCGTGCTGCAAGCCGCCGAGGCGCAAACCCTGCGTGAAGCCGAAGCGGCCCGGCGCAAGGTGATCGATGTCAATGACTTCGACAAAGAGGAGCTGGCCCTGGCCAGCGGAAAGGTTCGCTGATCCGGTTTGACCTGATCAGCCGTGAAAAAACGGCGCGGGGGCTTTATACTCCCGCGCCCGTTTTGCTCTTGAGGACTTATCTCGTGTCCAACATCGTTGCCGATCATCTTGTGTTACTCGACCACCTGCGCAGCATCCTGGTCGCCGTAGGTGAGGCCGAGCAGGTTCCCGACGAAAGTCACGCCTTGTTCCTGGAGCGTTTCGACGAACTGCTTGCGCTGCTGCCGGTCGACCCGATCGAAAGCCAATACCTGGGTCAGGACATTCTGTGCCAGGTCATTACCCGCTACCCGCAAATCGCCCATCTGGTCCCGCGCGACCTGCTCTGGTACTTCGCCGGTGACTGCCTGCACTACATGCCCGATGACGAAATCGACATGTACCAGGCATTGGAAGAGCGTCGCTTCGAGGCCGAACAGAACGACGAACCGTTCGACTGGAACCAGGAAAAACAGCTGATGGCCCTGTCGAACCAGGACAGCAAACACTGATCCACGCTTCGCAATGCAAAAGGCCCCCATGGTTGACCATGGGGGCCTTTTTTATCGTCAGAACAAGCCGTCACTTTCGGGTAATTCGTACTCCGAAACGGCCGTGATCGGGCCATCGGACTGACTCGGCTTGTTCAGGGTCGGCTCCTTCGCAAGGCACTCCACCAGGTAGTCAATCAGCACCCGCAGCTTCGGCGGCAAGTAGCGTGTCGGCGAATGCAGCAACCAGGCGCCACCGTGGTAGGAGGCGAGAAAGGTCCAGTCCGGCAGCACCTGCACCATCAAGCCCTTCTCCAGGGCACGGCGCGCCGTGAAGTACGGCAGGCTGCCAATGCCGATATGCTGCAACACCGCGCCAAAACGTACGCCCGTGTGGTTGGCGGCATATCGCCCACGCACGCCGACGGTCACGGTTTTGCTGCCCTTCCTGAATTTCCAGCGCGCATCGCTCGGGGTTTCGCCCAGGTAAATGCAACTGTGGTTGAGCAGGTCATGGGGATGAGTCGGTGTGCCATGTTCCGCCAGATATTGCGGTGTCGCGCAAAGCATATGGTCGATGCTCAGCAACTGGCGCCCGACCAATCCTGCGGGCGGCCGATCGGTGATGCGGATGGCCAGGTCGACGTGATCATCAATCAGGTCGACTTGACGGTCTTCCAGCAGCAATTCCACATCCACTTTCGGATAGCGCCGCAGAAACTCCGGCATGTGCGGATGAATCACGATCCGACCCACCGCTTTCGGCACGCTCAGACGCACCAGCCCCTCGGGCTCGTCGGTAAACTGCCCGCTGATTTCCATTACTGAGCGGGCGGCGTTGACCATTTCCTGGCAGCGCTTGAATACTTCTTCGCCGCCGTCGCTCAGGCGCAACTTGCGCGTGGTGCGTTGCAGCAGACGCGTGGCGAGCGCCTTCTCCAGCCGGGAAATACTGCGACTGACCGCAGAGGGCGACGTACCCAGTTGGCGTGCCGCTTCGGAGAAGCTGCCGGTCTCGACAACCTTGACGAAAATCGCCATTTCACCGAGCAGCGGCAGTGGAAGATTTATGCTCACAGCGCAACAGTCCTTTGATGTTTGACCGGATTATCACGCATTTGCGAGCTTTCTATAATGAAAAATAGAAAGTTGAATACGAGTTTGGGTAATGACGCTTCGCCTGTTTTTCCATAGTGATGATCTGAAGGCCAATGTTGAGGCGCTGGAATGCACGCCCCAGGAAAATGAATTTGCCGTGGTGCTGCGCGCGACCCTGTTTCACCCTCAGGGCGGCGGGCAGCCTTTCGATACTGGCTGGATTGGCGAAAGCCAGGTACTGCGCGTGGTGCAGGAGCCCGAGCGGATTGTTCACTTCGTCGATCACCCGGTCAGGCTCGGCATGACCCAGATCCGCATCGACGAGCCTCGTCGCCAGTTCAACACCCGCATGCATTCGGCCGGACACCTGATCGGCCATTTCGTCCAGGCCAAAGGCTGGATGCCAGTCAAGGCACATCACTGGCCAGGTGAAGGTCGAGTACAGTTCAAGCCGCTGACTTCGGCTGAGGACATTGATGACCAGATGATTCAGAACGGCATCGAGCAGTGGATCACCAACGACCTGCCACGCCTGACTTCGTTACGCGAAGGTGCGCGGGAAATCGGTTTCGGTGATCTGCCCGCTTATGGATGCGGCGGCACCCACGTACGCAGCCTGAAGGATATAGGCGCCGTCGTCATCAGTAGCGTTTCGCAGAAAAAGGGCACACTGTCCGTTCACTACCATGTGAACTGAACCCAGGGCGATGCCGCCGCTGTCATCGCCGCGCTGCCCCGAACAAGCAAAAGGCCCGCCCAGTCTGACTGGCGGGCCTTTTTTATGGGCGCCTGCGACAAATCGCACGCAAACAAAAACGCCGCTCAATGAGCGGCGTTTTTGTGAAATTGGAGCGGGAAACGAGACTCGAACTCGCGACCCCGACCTTGGCAAGGTCGTGCTCTACCAACTGAGCTATTCCCGCAAATGGCGTCCCCTAGGGGACTCGAACCCCTGTTACCGCCGTGAAAGGGCGGTGTCCTAGGCCACTAGACGAAGGGGACACGCTGCCCGGAACACATGGTGTGTGTTTCGGTGCCCAGATCCGCATCCGAAGACTTGGTTCTGGTTTCACTCAGCCCTGCCCGAAAGCAACGCTGTTTAAAATTGGAGCGGGAAACGAGACTCGAACTCGCGACCCCGACCTTGGCAAGGTCGTGCTCTACCAACTGAGCTATTCCCGCATTGGCGTCCCCTAGGGGACTCGAACCCCTGTTACCGCCGTGAAAGGGCGGTGTCCTAGGCCACTAGACGAAGGGGACACACTACAACATTCACTCCCTGCCGCGTTTCGCTGTGTGCTTTACGCTGCAAGTGGCGCGCATTCTATGGATGGATTGAGAGGTCGTCAACCCCCTGTATTAAATTTTTTTAAATCAATGACTTGGACCTGCTTTTGACCGCCATGGCAGTTATTCGACCGTCCGTTGATTGGCGCCTATATTCTGACACCCGCCAAGGCGCTATAGTCCACCCAGTGATGGCATTCCCTGAGTGGAGTGCCATCATTTATAGAAGAAGGCCTACGGCCGATACAGCCACAAGCATGTCCGATTCATCCCGTCGTGCCAGTCTAGGCGCT
Organism: Pseudomonas vancouverensis; assembly: GCF_004348895.1. Classification (GTDB taxonomy): domain Bacteria; phylum Pseudomonadota; class Gammaproteobacteria; order Pseudomonadales; family Pseudomonadaceae; genus Aquipseudomonas; species Aquipseudomonas vancouverensis. The sequence continues at coordinate 434,813 of NZ_RRZK01000032.1, read as the reverse complement.
CATATGCCCAGCCACTAAACTCGCACGCGAACCCTATAAAGAGGTCTTACCGGTGACACCACTCATGATCACCCTGCTCGTCGTAGCCGGGATCGCTTTGTTGATCGCCATTGGCTACATGAACCATGTGGTGGAAAACAATAAGCTGGAAAAGGCCCGCACCAAGGTTGAGCTCAACGATCGCCTGCGTCGCTGTGGCGAGATCACCGAGACCTTTCCCGGCCAATTGATGACGCCGGCACTCAAGCTGCTGTTGGCACGCCTGGAACTGAACGTCTGCCAGCGCTTGCTCAACCTGGAAAAATCCAGTGCCAACCTCAAGGCCCGGATTACCGAGCTGGAAGCCCTGATTGCTCAGGGTGAATCGATCCCGGTCAATAATCCGCCGGCACCGATCCAGACCGAAGCCAAGGCCAAGGACGTTCGTTTCCTGCTCGAAGCCCTGCACGGCCAGATCACCCGTGCCGCACACGACGGCTTTCTGCAAGCCAACGAAGCCAAGCGCTGGGTGCGCGAGGTCCGCCATATCCTGGTGCTGCTGCACATCGAGTTCTTCAATAACCTCGGTCAGCATTCCCTGCAACAGAACCAGCCGGGGCAAGCGCGCCTGGCCTTCGAACGCGGCGTGCAGTATTTGCGCAAGCAACAGGAACCGCAGATCTACGCCGAGCAACTGGAGTACCTGGAAAAACTTCTGGCCCGCGCCAACGATCAGGTCATGGATCGGATTGCCCCGGTAGAAGGCGAAGTCAACCAGTTGACCGAAGGCCTCAAGGATGTCGAGGCCGATGCGGACTGGAAGAAGAAAGTCATCTACGACTGATCGGCAAAAACACAAAAGCCACCGCGAGGTGGCTTTTTTTTGCGTTGAAGGTATCGCTCTTCAGAGCCTGAAGTGCCCGACCATCCCCTTCAACTCAACGCCCAGCTGCGCCAGCTGAATACTTGAAGCCGCATTGCCCTGCATGGCCAACGAGGACTGATCGGCACTGGCGCGAATACTGGTGACGCTACGATTGATCTCCTCCGCCACCGAGCTTTGCTCTTCGGCCGCTGCGGCAATCTGCTGATTCATCTGCTGGATCAACGACACCGCCGTCGCAATACTCCCCAGGGCACTCTCGGTTTGCAATGCATCGCTGACCGCCAGTTTCACCAATTCGCCACTGTTCTGTATCTGCTGCACCGACGATTGGGCCGCCGAGCGTAATGCACTGACCAGACGCTCGATTTCTTCGGTCGATTGCTGGGTGCGTTTGGCCAGCGCCCGGACTTCATCGGCCACAACGGCAAAGCCCCTGCCCTGCTCGCCTGCCCGTGCCGCTTCAATCGCTGCGTTCAACGCCAGCAGGTTGGTCTGTTCGGCAACACTTTTGATCACACTCAACACGGTGCCAATGTTCTGGATTTCCGCACTCAGGCTTTCGATGCTCGAGCTGGCGCTCGTCGCCGAATCAGCCAATTGCTCGATCCGCGCCATGCTCTGGCGCACCACCTGCTGACCATTTTCGACCTTGCCGTCGGCGGTTTGCGCGGCCTGGGCGGCCTCTTCGGCGTTTCGAGCGACATCATGCACAGTGGCCGTCATCTGGTTCATCGCCGTGGCGACCTGCTCGGTTTCTTCCTTCTGGCTGCTGACTTCGAGATTGGTTTGCTCGGTCACCGCTGAAAGCGATTGTGCGGAACTCGCCAGTTGTTCGATGCCCGACTGCAAGCCGCTGACAATTTGGCTCAGTCCCGCGCCCATTTGCTGCATGGCCTGCATCAGTTGACCGATTTCGTCGCGGCGAGTGACCTCGACAGTCGCACTCAAATCCCCCGAAGCGATCCGTTGCGCCACATGGATCACGCTACGCAGGGGTGCCACGATCAACCGGGTAATCAGCCACGCGGCGATCAGTCCGACCACCAATGCCAGCGCGGAAGACGCGATGATCAGCAGCGAATTCTTATCCAGTTCGGCCTGCATCGACTGGTCTTCGGCGGCATAAGCCTGATCCACCCGTTCAACCACTTGCGCAGCACGCTGATGCAATTGCTGATAGACGGTTTTTTCCTGTGCCAGCAGACCGGTGTACTCGGTCAGTTTGTCGCTGAAACTGGCAATGTGACCCGTCACCTCGTTGAGTACGGTCTGGTAGCCCTCGTCCTTCACCGTGGTTTTCAGCTGTTCGGCCTGGGTCAGCGCCTGGCTGGCCTGCTCGATCCTGCCCTGGCTCGCACTGTCGTCACCCTTGCGGCTCTGATCCAGGCGCACACGCGCTTCGTTCATCGCTTGCAGCATCAACCGCGACACCTGGTTGACCTGACTGGCTTGCTCGATGAACTGAGCGCCGTCCTTGCCTTCGGAAGTCTTCAACGTGTAAGCGCCATCATCGGCCAACCCGGCCTGCAGCACATCGAGATTGTTGGCCACGCTGGACACTGACCAACTGGCCATTTCCAGCGCCAGATCCTTGGCCTGACTGAGGGAGACGAACTCATCAAAGGCTTTGCGATAAGCACCCAGGGACTGCTCGACGTCGGTCATCACCGGTACGTTGGCTGCGGACGCTGCCTTGAGCTCGTTGGCCAGTTTGATAAGGCCGTCAACGCCTTCATGCAATGCATCAACCGTTTTCGGATTGCCGTGCAGCGCGTACTCCTGCTCCAGCAAACGCACTTTGAGCAAACCGCTGTTCAACGATGACATCTGCTTGAGCCCATCAAAGCGCTGGCTGATGGTTTGCAGAGACCAGACGCCGATGGCCGCCACCAACGCCGTCAACAACAGCACCAGGACAAACCCGATACCCAGTTTTTTCGCCATACCGAGGTTGGCAAAACGTCCTTGCATGGCCGAAATCATTGCACTTAGTCCCCTGCCAAAGTCTGTCAACGCAGATTCGCAACGGGCCTTTGGCAACACAAGACGTTGGCGCCGGAATAATGGCAAAAAGCTACGCAGGCGTCGTTTTCAGAACGTTCAAGGTCGATTCGGAGCTGAAATGCTCTGGCGCAAAAAAAGCCCGCACAAGTGCGGGCTTTCTGAACAACAAAGCACATCAGAACGCGGTAACGCCCCCATCCACGGCCAGCGAGTGCCCGGTGGTGAATGCTGCGCCATCGCTGCACAGGTACAGCACGGCGCTGGCAATTTCCTCGACCTTGCCGATGCGACCAACCGGGTGCATGGCGTTGGCGAACTCGCCTTTTTTCGGGTCGGCCTCGTAAGCACGACGGAACATATCGGTGTCGATCACGGCCGGGCACACCGCGTTGACGCGGATTTTCTTCTTCGCATATTCAATGGCGGCGGATTTGGTCAGCCCGATCACCGCGTGCTTGGAGGCCGCGTAGATGCTCATTTTCGGCGCCGCGCCGAGGCCGGCCACCGATGCGGTGTTGACGATCGCACCACCGCCTTGGGCCAGCAGCAATGGCAACTGATACTTCATGCACAGCCAGACGCCCTTGACGTTGACGCCCATGATCGCGTCGAACTCATCGGCCGTGCCCTCGGCCAGCCTGCCCTTCTCGATTTCAATGCCGGCGTTGTTGAAGGCATAGTCGAGGCGACCGTAGGTATTGATCACTTCGTCCATCAGGTTTTTTACGTCGCTTTCCTCGGTCACGTTGCAACGTACGAAGGTCGCTTCGCCACCGGCCGTACGAATCAGCGCCACCGTACCCTCACCGCCCGCCGCGTCCATGTCGGCCACCACCACTTTCAGACCTTCGGCAGCGAACGCCTGGGCGGTCGCGCGACCGATACCGGCCGCTGCGCCTGTCACCACTGCCACTTGGCCGGAAAACGTCATGCTCATTGTTATGTCCTCGAAGAGATGTATGCGGGGGATTGCGTACGTCCAGTCTAGCCACAGCCACCTTGAGCACGGCAGCACTATCAGAAGGCCGGTTGAGTGCCCATGAGTGTCAGTGATGAAACCACCCGGATGATCATCATTACACTGGATCAGTGTGCATTCGCCACATCAGCCGGGCTTGCGCCATCGACGCCGAGGGGCTATCAACAAAGCTCCATCCATTCTGAGTGCCAGCCATGACCAACCAGACCAACCGCCAATTCCTGCTCGCCAAACGTCCGGTAGGCCCGGCGACCCGTGAGACCTTCACTTATCAGGAAGTACCGGTCGGCGAGCCGGCGGCGAATCAGATTCTGGTCAAGAACGAATACCTGTCCCTGGACCCGGCCATGCGTGGCTGGATGAACGAGGGCAAGTCCTACATTCCTCCGGTAGGTCTGGGCGAAGTCATGCGTGCATTGGGTGTAGGCAAAGTCATCGCCTCGAACCATCCGGGCTTTGCCGTCGGCGATTACGTCAATGGTGCCTTGGGCGTACAGGACTACTTCCTCGGCGAGCCTCGGGGTTTCTACAAGGTCGACCCGAAACTGGCCCCCCTGCCGGTTTACTTGTCCGCGTTGGGCATGACCGGTATGACCGCGTACTTCGCCCTGCTCGACGTGGGCGCGCCGAAGGCCGGTGAAACCGTGGTGTTGTCGGGTGCGGCGGGGGCCGTGGGCAGCATCGCCGGGCAAATTGCCAAGCTCAAGGGCTGCCGGGTCGTCGGTATCGCCGGCGGTGCCGACAAATGCAAGTTTCTGATCGACGAGCTGGGTTTCGATGGTGCCATCGACTACAAGAACGAAGACGTCATCGCCGGTCTCAAACGCGAGTGCCCGAAAGGCGTCGACGTGTATTTCGATAACGTCGGCGGCGACATTCTCGACGCCGTGTTGAGCCGTCTGAACATGAAGGCACGCGTGGTCATCTGCGGGGCCATCAGCCAGTACAACAACAAGGAAGCGGTCAAGGGCCCGGCCAATTACCTGGCGCTGCTGGTCAACCGCGCACGCATGGAAGGTTTTGTGGTGATGGACTACGCCGCGCAGTTCGCCGCGGCCGGGCAGGAAATGGCCGGCTGGATGATGAAAGGCCAACTCAAGAGCAAGGAAGACATCGTCGAAGGACTGGAAACCTTCCCGGAGACGCTGATGAAATTGTTCAGCGGGGAGAACTTCGGGAAATTGGTGTTGAAGGTTTAACCCGATACTTGAGTAAAACAACCATTCTCTGTGGGAGCGAGCTTGCTCGCTCCCACAGGTTCCGTGGTGTTTAGGCCAGTTCTGCAACCACCGCCGCCAACGCTTTTGCCGGCTCAGCCGCCTGGCTGATCGGTCGGCCGATCACCAGGTAATCGGAACCGGCATCCAGCGCCTGGCGCGGCGTCAGGATGCGGCGCTGATCGTCCTGGGCGCTACCGGCCGGGCGAATCCCCGGGGTCACCAGTTGCAGCGACGGGTGCGCAGACTTCAGGGCCTGGGCTTCCAGCGCGGAGCACACCAAACCATCCATCCCGGCTTTTTCTGCCAGAGCCGCCAGACGCAATACCTGCTCCTGTGGCTCGATGTCCAGACCGATACCGGCGAGGTCTTCGCGCTCCATGCTGGTCAGCACGGTCACACCAATCAGCAGCGGCTTCGGCCCGGAGCGCTGATCAAGCACTTCACGGCACGCGGCCATCATGCGCAGGCCACCGGAGCAATGCACGTTGACCATCCACACGCCCATTTCCGCAGCGGCCTTGACGGCCATGGCGGTGGTGTTGGGGATGTCGTGGAACTTGAGATCCAGGAACACTTCGAAACCCTTGTCGCGCAGGGTGCCGACGATTTCCGAAGCGCAGCTGGTGAACAGTTCTTTCCCGACTTTGACCCGGCACAGTTTCGGGTCCAGTTGATCGGCCAGCTTCAGTGCGGCGTCACGGGTAGGGAAATCCAGGGCGACGATGATAGGAGTCTGGCAGGCGGACATGAGTGGGCTCTCAGGCAAGTCGAAATCGGCGCGCATTGTAGCGGAACCAGCGCCGCTGCGGGACCCGATGATCGGTAAATCGTCGAGTTGGCTCAGGCAATACTAGCCTTCTGGGCTATTGTGTCGAGTTCGATACATACCCGACACGCCCACAACACCCTCGACCGCTACCCTCGAAAGCCGCAACACGTCCTTACACAGCACTTCCCGCCTCAGGGCCGGACGCCTATGCTGGAACCACAACCTCGCAGCCCATCTTTGTGGTTGGCAGCCTACCTGGCAGATGAATGCACGTATGCAGAACAATCAAACTCCCGTGAACGACGATCAAAAAGTGCCTGGCGACGACAAGCGCTGGAGCATCCGCGCGCTGATCGTTGACGATGACGTGCCGATTCGCGAGTTGATGATCGATTACCTGGCCCGGTTCAACATTCACGCCAGCGGTGTCACCGATGGCGCCGCCATGCGCCAGGCCATGCAAGCGGAACATTTCGACGTGGTGGTGCTCGACCTGATGCTGCCCGGCGAAGACGGTCTGTCGTTATGCCGTTGGCTGCGCGCCGAGTCGGACATTCCGATCCTGATGCTCACCGCCCGTTGCGAACCCACCGACCGCATCATCGGTCTGGAGCTGGGTGCTGATGACTACATGGCCAAGCCGTTCGAACCACGAGAGCTGGTCGCCCGGATTCAGACAATCCTGCGCCGGGTCCGCGATGACCGCACCGAACAACGGGCGAACATTCGTTTCGACAACTGGCGCCTGAACAGCGTGTTGCGCCAATTGATCGCCGACGATGGCCTGGTGGTGCCGCTGTCCAACGCCGAGTTCCGCCTGCTCTGGGTATTCATCGAACGCCCGCGCCGAGTGCTCAGCCGTGAACAACTGCTGGACGCCGCTCGAGGCCGTTCGATCGAGGCCTTTGATCGCAGCATCGACCTGCTGGTGTCGCGTTTGCGCCAGAAGCTCGGCGACGATCCCAAGGCTCCCCAGTTGATCAAGACCGTGCGCGGTGAAGGTTACCTGTTTGATGCCCGAGACATCGGCTGATGCGCGGGCGCTTCGATACGCTGTTCGGCCGCCTGTTTGGCGTGTTGTTACTGGCGATTGTCCTGGCGCATCTGCTGGCCTTTGCCTGGTTTCACCATTACGGCCCACCTCCTCCGCCACCACCGCCGGCCTTTTCCGAAGACATGAACGGCGTCCGCCCGCCGATGGAGCCGCGCTTCGAAAAGCGGCCACGGCCATGGTTTGGCGGCCCGCTGGTGCCGCTGACCTTTCAATTGATCTCATTGATCATTGCCGCCTGGTACGGCGCAAAACTGCTCAGTCGGCCGATTCAGCGCCTGAGTGACGCCGCCGAGCGCCTGAGCGAAAACCTCGACAGTCCTCCCCTGGAAGAAACCGGACCTCGGGAAGCGCGGCAAGCGGCGCACACCTTCAACAAGATGCAGCAGCGCATTGTCGAGCAGGTGAAGCAGCGTTCGCGCATGCTCGGTGCGGTGTCCCATGACCTGCGCACACCACTGTCGCGGCTCAAACTGCGCCTGGAAAAAATCGACGACGAGAAACTGCAGGGCCAGATGCGCCAGGATCTGGATGACATGATCAGTATGCTCGATGCCACCCTTACCTACCTGCACGAACAACGCACCAGTGAAGCCCTGCAGTTGATGGATGTGCAGGCCCTGGTCGAGTCCCTGATCGAGAACGCCCAGGATCAGGGCGCCAACGTAGAGGCCAGCGGTCACTGCGCGCCGCTGCCGGTACAGCCAATGGCCTTGCGTTCCTGCCTCAACAACCTGATGGACAATGCCCTGCGTTATGCCGGACAGGCGCTGATTACCCTCGAGGACCATCGTGAACGCCTGATCATCCGGGTGATCGATCGCGGGCCAGGTATCGCCGCGGATCAGCGCGAAGCGGTGTTCGAACCCTTCTTTCGCCTTGAAGGCTCACGCAACCGCAACTCCGGCGGCGTCGGCCTGGGCATGACCATCGCCCGAGAAGCCGCGCAACGCATGGGCGGGCAACTGACCCTGGAAGAAACCCCTGGAGGCGGACTGACGGCGGTTATCTGCTTCCCCCGTTCCTGAAAAGACATCAAGGACGCCAACAGCGGGGAGACTTGCGCTTCCCCGCCCTCTCATTCACGGCCGTCGTTCTTCGACCCGCGCCTGAGTCTTGCTCCAGTCGGTCAGCAAGCTGTAAGCCACCGCCAGCAAGGTCGGACCGATGAACAGGCCGATGAAGCCGAAAGCGATCAAGCCACCGAACACCCCGAGCAACACGATCACCAACGGCAGGTTGCCGCCGCGACTGATGAGGTAAGGTTTGAGCACGTTATCGACGCCGCTGATGATGAACGTGCCCCAGACGCCGAGGAAAATCGCCATGCCATAATCGCCTTTCCACGCCAGCCAGGCCGTGGCGGGAATCCATACCAAGGGTGGGCCCATGGGAATCAGGCTGAGCAGGAAGGTCACGATACCGAGCACCAGCGCCCCGGGGATTCCGGCGATCAGGAAGCCGATCAGCGCCAGGATTGCCTGAGCCGCTGCGGTACCGATCACGCCGTTCACCACCCGCTGTACCGTACCCGCCACCAGCTCGATGTAATAACCGGCGCGGTGACCGATCAGGCGTTCGAGCAAGGCATGGACGAAGGCCGCCAGGCGTGGCCCGTCACGATAGAAAAAGAACACGAAGACGATACTCAGCGTCAGCTCGAGAATGCCACCGCCGATCTGCGCGCTGCGCGCCAGCAGCCAGTTGCCGACCTGCCCGAAATAGGGTTTGGCCGCCAGCATCAAGGCCGCGCCTTGTTGGTCGATGCTGTTCCAGATCCCGACCAGGCGTTCGCCGACCAGGGGAATGGTGCCCAGCCAGGCCGGCGCTTCCGGCAAGCCGTCGACCTGCACATCCTTGATGAAGGCCGTGGCGTCGCGTACATGATCGGCCAGGTTCAACCCCAGCCACACCAATGGCGCGGCAACCAGCACCATCCAGCCCATGGTCAGCAAGGCTGCCGCCAGGGATTCACGACCGTTGAGCCAGCGTGTCAGCAGGCGCATCAGCGGCCAACTGGCGAAAGCCAGTACCGCTCCCCAGAACAATGCCGACCAGAACGGCGCCATCACCCAAAGGCTCGCGCCGAACAGCACCACGAGCAGAATCTGCACCAATAGGCGATCGTTGTTGATCATCTGCAATCTCGAAAAGGTTCTTCAGCAAAAGAGTAGGCGAACGTGTCAGGCACGTTCACCCGGTACAGCCTACCGCAATAGCTCGATGTGCAGGCCAGAGCCTTCCACGCTGCCGGTTTCCATCCGCGCGGCACGTACGCCCTGATCGATCAAGGCCTGGCGCCAGGCCTCGGCATGGGTCCCGGAAACACTGACCCGCAGGGTCGCGTCCAGGTTCAGCCCACGGGAAATCAGGCGCAACCAGGTTTCATCCGGTGCGCTGGTCAATGCGGGGAAGTTGAGTTCGCCGGTGCTTTTCAGTTCACGCAGCAAGGTGGCGGAGGTCGGCTGCAGATCACCCAGGGGGGCTGCGGCGTTGAACTGTTCGACATGCAGGTAGGCTTTGCGGTTGCCGCGGGTGATGCTGTACAGCGCCACCAGCGTGTTGTCTTGCGGAGGGGCCAGGCGCAACAGCAGGTAGGCTTGTTGATCGTCGGCGCCATACAGCTTGGCGTTGCCGAAGACCTCATTGGCCCAGAGGCTGCTCTCGCCGCAATCGCGGGCCTGACACCAGAACAGCAGGCCGGCGCCCTGCTTTTGCAGAGCCTCGCGGGCAGCGGTAAAGGCTTCGGTGGAGGAATGTTCCGGTGGCAACTCATAGGTCACCGACGTCACGTTACCGCGTGCGCTGACCTGACCGTCGAAGCGCAGCTGCCCGCTGATCTTGCGGATGGAGCCCATTGGATAGATTCGTTCCAGCTCGACCGAAGGGCGATAGTCGACGATCTGGGCGTCGGTCATGCGCGGCACGATGGGCAGGTCCTGACTGCCGGGAAGATCGGCAGCGAACACCAAGGGACTGAAACTGCACAGTGCCAGCAGACGGATTGAATGTTTGGGCAGGCTCATCGGATACACAGAGCCTGAATGATCTTGGTGAAGCCAACCGGCTTCGATTCCTTTTGTTGCAAACCCAAGGCAGGCAGGCCGGGTTCTTCGAGCTCGATAGAGACCTTGTGGCCATTCGGGGTCGCGGCAGTGTTCAGATCCATCATGGTTGTCTCCCATTTCAACCCGCCCAGCCTCGACAGTTGACCGGCGCAAGTCAAGGAATGGCGAAGAACCGATTGAAACAGTCTGCGACAAGATCCGCACCGGACTCGTCATTCAGGTGCAAATGATGACCGCCTGGCAGCTGTTCATGGCTGAAGGGTAGACGCTCCAGCAGCTCCGGGTGTTTGGCGAGCATGCCTTCGGCAGCGACCACCAGCTTTGCCGGACACTTGAGTCGCAGGGCGAACGCCATGGCTTGCTCGGTGGTCAGGCGCAGGGGCGATGGCAGCGTGAGGCGATTGTCGGTGCGCCAGGTGTAGCCGCCCGGCACCGGCATCAGACCGCGCTGGGCCAGCAGTTGCGCAGCTTCGCGACTGACCGCCACCAGGCCTTTCATGCGCGCCTCGACGGCGCGCTCGAGGGTCTCGTAAACCGGTTTGCGCTTCTCACGCAGGTCCAGTTGCGCCTGCAGGGCCATGCCCATGCGCTCGGCGGCGTTTTCGCCTTTGTCGGTCGGCGGTATGACGCCATCGATCAAGGCCAGGTGGGTCACGCGCTCAGGCATGGAGCCGGCAATGATCATCGACGCAATCGCGCCCATCGAGTGGCCCAGCAGGGCAAATCGCTTCAGCCCGAGCTGCTCGGCCACTTGCAGCACGTCGTGGGCGTAGTCCCACATGGCATAGCCGGCACCCGCCGGGCGGTGGCCGGAATGACCGTGCCCGGCCATGTCCAGGGCAATGATGCGCAAGCCTTTGAGCTTCGGCGCCAGCCGCGCGAAGCTGTTGGCGTTGTCCAGCCAACCGTGCAAGGCAATCACCGGCAGACCGTCTTCAGGCCCGAACAGATGGGCCGCCAGTTCGATGTGCGGCAGGCTCAGGCGAACTTCTTCGACGACATGATTCATGCACAATCCTGTTGCTGTTGACCGCTCCAGCGACTGAACACGGCCTTGAGCAAGGTGGCGGTATCCAGCGGCCGCTCGAGAGGGAACATATGACCGCCGGGCATGCTCAGCGCTTCGCCGAATGGCAGGCGATCGACCGAACTGGCGTGGTGACGCATGACCACCCGACTCTTTTGCCCGCGCACCACCGCCAACGGCACTTTCAACTGCCGTGTGCTGGCCGGGCTGGTGTGGGGCACGCCACGGTAGATGCTGATTTCCGTGGCCGGATCGAAGCGCAGACGCAACTTGTCGCCGACCTGCTGCAAGCCATGTTGCAGGTAAGCGTCGAAACATTCCGGGTCAAAGCCGCGGAACAGCGTCTTGCCAGCGAAATAGCGGCGGGCACTGTCGAGGTCGGCAAACTCTTCGCGACGCCCGAGGGTACGGCCTGCCGGGGTCAGGCGGTCGATGAAACCGAAACGCTTGGCCGCGCGGATCACCCATTGATCGGCCCGGGTCAGCACCGGCGAGTCAAGCATCACCACGCCGCGATACAACTCAGGGCAACGCAAGGCGGCGTGCAAGTGCAGCACGCCACCGAAGGAATGCCCGACACCCCACACCGGTTCCGCTTGTTGCTGCAGGTGATGGATCAGTTCATCGACCAGGTTGTACCAGTTGTCGTCCGCCGGGAAGCGCGGGTCATGGGCGTGCTGCTCCAGATGCGTCACCTGATATTCAGGTGCCAGCGCCGTAAACAACTTGCCATAGGTGCCCGAAGGAAACCCGTTGGCGTGGGCGAAGAAGATCTGTTGCGACATAACCTGCAAGTCCATGAGCGAGAAACAGGTGTTGATTGTCCTGTAAGACAATGTTTCTCAGCAATGACCGTAACTGACAGGAATGATGACAGTCCGGTCAAAACCATGATGGGTCATCAACGGGCCGGAGGATTTTCACCCAGAGGCACCACGGCCATGGTCAGGCGCGACACACAACTGGCTTTGCCTTCATCGCTGGTCAGGCGAATGTCCCACACATGGGTGGTGCGGCCAATGTGGATCGGCTTGGCCACGGCTGTCACTCGACCGCTGCGTAAGCCGCGCAGGTGGTTGGCGTTGATCTCCAGGCCCACGCAATAGAACTTGCTGGCGTCGATGCACAGGTAACTGGCCATGGAACCGACCGACTCGGCCAGCACTACAGACGCGCCGCCATGCAGCAAGCCATAGGGCTGATGGGTGCGATGATCGATGACCATACTCGCGGTCAGCGATTCTTCGTCGAAGGACTCGAAGCGGATATCCAGTACTTCGCCGATGGTATTTTTCTGGATCGCGTTCAACTGCTCGATGTTCGGGGTCGTGCGCCACAGGCTCATCGCAGGTTTCCTTGTTGGAGTTGTTCGTTCTTCAATCCTGCCACAGCACGGCTTCGCTGCGCTCGCTCCATTCTTCAAAGCGCGTGCCGTAGGCCGCTTCGATCACGTTGCGCTTGATCTTCAGGGTTGGCGTGAGGAAGCCGTTTTCCACCGCCCAGTTGTCCTTGACCACCACCAGGCGTCGCAGGCGCTCATGCTTGTCGAGGGCGCCGTTGACCTCCTCCAGGAGTTTTTCCAGGCTCGAATGCAGACCGGCCCGTGCCGTGCCTTGCGCATCCTGTTGGCCGGCCACGGACAACACGCACAGGCCAAGCGGCGCACTCAATCCATCACCAACGACACAGACCTGCTCAATCCGCGAATGCACCGCCAGACGGTTTTCAATCGGTGCCGGCGCGACGTATTTGCCTTTGCTGGTCTTGAAGATCTCCTTCAGGCGCCCGGTCAGGCGCAGGTTACCTTCGGCATCTTCTTCGCCCTTGTCGCCGGTGCGCAGGAAACCGTCCTCGGTAATGGTCTCGGCGGTTTTTTCCGGTTCCTTGAAATAGCCGAGCATGGTCGCGCCGCTGCGTACCAGGACTTCCCCTGTCTCGGCGATGCGCACTTCGACTTCCGGACACGGCTTGCCAATCCAGCCCTGCTTGTTCTGGCCTGGCATACAGATGTGCGAATAACCGCAGCTTTCGGTCATGCCGTAGACCTCCAGCACATCCAGCCCGAGCTTGCGGTACCACAGCAGCAAGGTCTGCGGCACAGGCGCGGCGCCCGACAGCGCAATGCGCAAGGCATCCAGGCCGAGGCCGACCAACACCTTGTGTCCGACCCGCTTGCCGATGATCGGCAGCCCGAGGAGGAAATCCAGGCGTTTTGCCGGAATCTTGCTGTACACGCCCATCTGGAACTTGGTCCAGATGCGCGGCACGCCAAACATCGCGGTCGGACGGGCGCGCTGCAGATCGGTCAGGAAGGTATCGAGGCTCTCTGCAAAAAACACCGTCTGGCCGGTATAGATCGACGCCAGTTCGACGAACATCCGCTCAGCAACGTGACACAGGGGCAAGTAGGACAACAAGCGATCCGACTCGTTGAGGCCGAACAACGACGTACCGCGGGTGGTGGCGAAACCCAGATTGCCGAAGCTGTGCATCACGCCTTTGGGCATGCCGGTGGTGCCGGAGGTATAGATGATGGTGGCCAACTGATCGGCGGCGGGTTTCGGATCATCCTGGATGGGCGAGCTGCGTTGCAGATCGGCCCAGCTGAAAGCAAAGTCACCCGGTGGATGCAGCGGCAGGCTGATGGTCGGTAAATCGCGACTGACGCCACGGGACATGCCTGGCCAATCGTCGAGTTTGCCAATGAACGCCAGGGCCGCCTCGGAATGTTCGAGCACCTGGGCAACCGACTCGGCGGTGAGATTGGGGTATAGCGGCACCGAAACATGCCCGGCCATCCAAATCGCCAGGTCGGCAATGATCCAGTGCGCGCAGTTTTTCGAGATCAGGGCGATGTGGCTGCCTGACGGCAGTTCCCGCGCGCGCAACCAATGGGCGGCACAACGGGCTTGATGACCGACGTCTGCCCAGGTCAGGGTTTCGACCTGGCCACCTCCGACCGGCTGGACCATGAAGCGCTGGCGGGGATGACGGGCCTCACGCTCGTAGAAAACGTCCAGCGGCAAACGAAAAGCAGCAGACATGCGACTCGCTCCTGTGTTTTTGGTCTGGAGCAAGCGTAGCCAACCAAGCAAGTGCTTGGTTGAATTTTTCTTACAGAATTTTTCTACATCGGTGGGATGTGAGTCAGCTCGCGATGTGGGCTGACATTCAAATTGGATGTCGCCTGGAAAATCGCTATCGCGAGCAAGCTCGCTCCCACAAGGATCGATGCAGAACGTCAGGGATGCTTGATGCTGTCGAGGGTCATCGAGCCGACCATCAGTTCATCACCCTTGATCTCGGCCAGGCCCGCGGTGCTGACCTTTTCCGGCGGGTAGCCGGCACCGTGTTGCAGATAGCTCAGCAGATTGCCCACCAGCGGGTTATGGCTGACCAGCAGCACATCGCTCACCGACACCAGTTGCTCGGCGACCTTGTCCGGATCGGTATCCGGCTTCAGCCAATCAACGGTACGGATCTCCGGCTCGAAACCCAGCGCTTCACGCACCACTTGTGCGGTTTGCTGCGCCCGCAGGTAGGGACTTGCGTAGATCGCCGTCAATGGCTGGCCCATCAGGCGCGCGGCGCTACTGAGCACTTCCTTGCGACCGTGGTCAGTCAAGGCCCGCTCGGAGTCCGGGCGCGAGCCATAGGGCTCGGCCTCGCCATGTCGCAATACCCAGAGTTTCATAGCTTGGGTTCCTCATCTCGAGCCGGATGGGGTGCCGGCGCCACGGCATGCGGCGCTTCACCTTCCGGTGTGCGGGGCGTCGGCCAGTCAGCGAACGGCCAGGGTTTCTGGTCGCTGTGAAAGGTGCCGAACCGGCCGATCTGAGCCAGGAACTGACTCAGGCTGTCGCCAAAGTTCATCAGGCTGGCGCTCGGCGCGCCATAGATCAAACGATAGATCAACTGCACCAGCACGACAGCGCCGAGGATGAACTGCGCCACCTGCCAGACCACGACAAAGATCAGCATCCACAACACGCGCAGCAGGATGGATTCGTATTTGGCTTCCACTTTCGGTTCGTTCATGTGCAACTCCCTGCCCTTGCAAGTGTGGTCAGTTGAAACCACTGGTAGAAATAAAGTCGACGTCGGTTTTCGGCTCACCACGCATTAACAGACCGATGACCTGCTCCAAGGTGCGCCCTTCGAACAGGATCGCGTGCAGCCCGGCGACCAGCGGCATGTACACACCCACTTCCTGCGCCTTGGCCTTGAGCACCTTCAGGGTATTGACCCCTTCAGCGACTTCGCCCAGGCGCGTGACCGCGTCCTCCAGGCTCAAGCCCTGGCCGAGGGCGAACCCCACCTGATAGTTGCGGCTTTTGGGCGAGGAGCAGGTCACGATCAGGTCACCGACACCGGCCAGGCCGAGGAATGTCATCGGGTTGGCGCCCTGGTTCACCGCAAAGCGGGTCATTTCCGCCAACGCCCGGGTGATCAGCATGCTTTTGGTGTTTTCGCCCATGCCCAGCGCCACCGCCATGCCGGCGATGATCGCGTAGACGTTTTTCAGCGCGCCACCCAGCTCCACACCGAAACGGTCGGCACTGGCGTAGACACGGAAAGTCCGGCCGTGCAGCGCTGCCTGGACGTGCTGGCACAGCGCTTCGTCTTCGCTGGCCACCACCGTGGCAGTCAAGGCGTGTTCCGCGATTTCACGGGCCAGGTTCGGCCCGGATATAACGCCGATTCGTGCTTGCGGAGCGATTTCCTCGAGGATTTCGCTCATCAGCTTGAAGGTCTGCGCCTCGATGCCTTTGGTCAGGCTCACCAGCATCTTGCCGCTCAGCCGTTCGGCATGGGGCATCAGCACCGAACGCAGGGCGCTGGACGGCAGCGCAACGAAGCACAGGTCGCAGGCATCCAGCGTCGCTTGCAGATCGGTCACGGCGGTCACGGCGGGCAGGATCTTGATGCCCTTGAGGTAGCGCGGGTTTTCGCGATTAACCCGAATAGCCTCGGCCTGCTCCGGGTCGCGCATCCACTGCAACACCTGATGCCCGTTTTCTGCCAATAAGTTAGCCACGGCGGTACCAAAACTTCCGCCTCCCAGGACCGCAATTGGGCGCTGTTCAGTCATATGCAATCCGTTAATCCATACCAGTGGCGATGTTGGCATTATACGGGGCAGTCCATTGACGACCAGCCCCGGCATCAATTAGCGACACCTGTCGCAAGTAGCCGCATAAAGACCGGGAAAATGCTGGCATCGTGACTGGAAAAGTCATCCGCCTCGGTTAACATGCGCGACATCGAACGTTGACAAGGACGCGTTGTGTCTCCGGGCTCTGCTTCTCCACGCTCGCCACTGGTATTGGCGCTGATGATCAGTTCGCCGCTGTTGGCCGACGACCTGTTCCTCGACACTGAGCCCTTGCCCCAGGTGCTGACGGCCACGCGCCTGAAACAATCACCCGCCGCCGTACCGGGCAGCATGACCGTGCTCGACAACACCTTGATCAACGCCACAGGCGCACGGGACATCAGCGAGCTGCTACGACTGGTGCCCGGCATGATGGTCGGCCACATCAACGGCAATCAGGCGGCGGTCAACTATCACGGCACCAACGCGACCGGAGCGCGGCGCATGCAAGTGCTGATCGACGGCCGCTCGGTGTATCGCGCGGGCCTGGCCACGGTGGACTGGAGTGATATTCCGGTGGCCATCGAAGACATCGAGCGCATTGAAGTGTTTCGTGGCCCAAACACCGTCAGTTACGGCGCGAATGCGTTGATGGCGGTCATCAATATCATCACCCGGCGCCCGGCCGACAGCCAGGGCACCCGCTTGAAGGTCACCCACGGCGAGCGTGGCATCAATGATTTCTATGCCAGTCAGGGCGTAGGCTGGGACAACGGTGAACTGCGCCTGTCCCTGTCCGGTCAGCAGGACGATGGCTTTGATATCGATCGCAACGGTGCAGACTACCGTGACAGCCGCCGCCTGAACCGCTTCAACCTCGCCGTCAGCCACAGCCTCGATGAGCGGCAAAGCCTCGACTGGCAACTGGACGCCAAGGACGGCACCAATCAGCGCCCCTACACCTACCAACCGGTGTTCTCCGGGATCACCGGCGCAGGCAACAACTCCGACGTCACCGCCAAGGATTACGCCGGCTCTTTGCGCTGGACCCTGGACATCGATCCCGACCACAGCTTCTATGTCCAGGGCTCGGCGCAGCACTGGGATCGCCAGCAAACCTGGCGCGCCTGCGATGCCGAGCTGTCGTTCAGCCCTCAACTGACCGAACTCTGGCAACTGAACCCCAACTACACCGAGCGACTGGCCCGCAACATCACCCGTTTCACCGGCACCGGTGCCCCACCGGGGACTGCCGCCGAACAGGCACTGGCCAATCAGGCGCTGACGCAATGGCGCAGCGGCGCCAGCCGGACTGTCTGCGGCGACATCGACCAGAGCGCCCGCGAATCACGCTACGACCTCGAACTGCAGGACACCCTGAGCCTGTCCGACAGCCTGCGCCTGGTCAGCGGCATGAACTACCGTTACGACCGGGCAGACTCCCAGACCTACTTCAATGGCACCCTCGACGACACCACGTGGCGGGCGTTCGGACAATTGGAATGGCGCGCCAGCGAACACTGGTTGCTGCAGGGCGGCGCCAGTTTCGAAGACACGCAACTGATTGGCAGCTCACTGACGCCGCGGGTGGCGGTCAATTACCTGATCAATCCGCGCCACGGATTGCGTGCGGTGTACTCCGAGGCGATCCGTTCGCCGGACATGTTCGAAAACAACGTCAACTGGAGCTACCAGGTGAGCAATCTCAAGCCTGGAGCTTTCGGTCAGAGCCGCGCCCGATACTTCGTCAGGACCCGCGGACCGGGTGATCTTGATCAGGAGCACATGCGCTCCCGGGAACTCGGCTACAACGGTTACTTTGCCGGCCAGGGACTGGCGCTCGACGTCAAGCTGTTCCATGACGACATCAGCGACATGATCAGTGAGCCGCTGCGCAACAATCAGTACATCGCCAGCAATTCGAATTCGGCACGGTTCTCCGGGGCCGAAACTCAACTCGACTGGCGGGTTAGCAGCCTCGATCGACTGCGCCTCACCTACGCCTACGTCGACGCCGAGGCGAGTAATCCACTGGACGCCAGGCAGACTGCCCGCAACAGCGGCTCCGCGGGATGGTTGCGAGACTGGGGCCAGGACTTGAACAGTGCCCTCTTCTACTATGGGGACGACGCGCTCAACGGCTACCGCTTTGAAAGGGTCGATGCCCGTCTGGCCAAACGCATCCGCCTGGGCAAGGCCAGTGTCGAACTGGCCGGTGTGCTCCAACAACGCCTGGACAATCAACCGAGCACCTTTGCCGACAACCATTACGACAGCCGCCAACTGATGTACTTCAGCGCGGAGTTCGAGCTTTAACATGTGCCACCGCCTGCCTTGGCGCACGCCAGCCTTTGCCCGGCTGCTGGCCGTCCTGTGCCTGGTGTCCGCCAGCGCGCTGTATTGTTCGATGGGGTTCGCGGCCCATATCCTGCTGACTGCCAGCGATGACAGCCCCGGCGTGCAGGCCTTCACCCAGGCGCTCAAGGCATTGAGGCCGAACGACAGTGTAAGTTTCCAGCCGCTGTCCAGCCTGCCACGGCCAGCCAAACTGCCCGAAGACACCCGCTTGATTCTGCTCGACCTGCCCAGCCTCGACTGGCGCCTGCAAGACAGCCAAGGCCCGGCAACCCTGGTCCTGCGCATCAGTCGCCTGCAAGCCCGGCAGCACTTGAACAAAAGTCAGCCCTCGCACCTGAGCCTGCTATGGAGCGATCCCCCACCGGACCGGCAGTTGCGCCTGACCCGAATCCTGCTGCCGCAGGCCAAACGTGTCGGCGTGCTCTATGACAACCACAGCGAATTCCTCCTCGACGAGTTGCGCCAGGCCGCACGCCCTCTAGGCCTGGAAGTCATCGCTCAACGCTGGGACAACACCCGCGACAGTCGACCGCTACAGACGCTGCTGAAAAACTGTGATGTGCTGCTGGGCCTCGACGACCCCGACCTGTACAACTCGCAAACCGCGAAAAACCTGTTGCTGAGCAGCTACACGCGGCAAGTGGCGCTGATCGGCCCGAACATCGGCTTCGTCAAGGCCGGCAGCCTGGCCACGACTTACAGTGATCAAAACGATTGGCTGGCCGTGCTCGACGACCTGCTCGACCGGCCACCCGCTGCCTGGCCACGCGCGTACTACCCGCATCGCTTCAAAGTCTCGAGCAATCCGCAGGTCGCTCGCTCGCTGGGCATTGAGCGAGTCAACGAAGCAACGGTCGCGACACTGTTGGCCGAAGGAGAACGCCGCCCATGAATTTGCGCCGCCGATGGGACATCAACACGCGCACACAGCTCATCAGCCTCGGCCCCGCGCTGCTGCTGACCCTGTTGTTGATCAGCTTCTTCACCTTCGTGCGCATTCAGGATCTGCGCCAGGAAATCACCCACACCGGCCAGTTGATCGCCAACCAACTGGCACCGGCCACCGAATACGGCGTGATTTCAGGCAATAGCGAAGTGCTCGAAACCCTGCTCAAGGCGACCCTGGCCACGCCCAACGTGCGTTTCCTGGAGATCCAGGACAGCGCCAACCGGGTTCTGGTGTATGTCGAACAGCCGACCGAGAATCATGACCATCCACAACAGGTCGAAGTCTTCCAGGCGCCGGTGCGGATGCAGCGGATAGCGCTGCACAATGACTTTTTCCAGAACAACAAAACGGCATCCGCGCCGACCGAGGATTACCTGGGGCGGGTGATTGTCGGGTTGTCGAATGACGCCTTCAGTCGGCGGCAACAGGAAATCGTCCTCAAGGCGGCCATTCTGGCGCTGTTTGCCCTGCTGTTTACCTTCCTGCTGGCCAGACGCCTGGCCGGCAGCCTGTCGCAGCCGATCCGCGACATCGGCAATGCGGTCAAGGCGATTCAGGAAGGTGACTACAAAACGCCGCTGCCCATCGTCGACGACACCGAACTGGGCGCACTGTCGCAGCACATCAACAACCTCGCCAGCGGTCTCGAGCAAGCCAGCCGCGAACAGCACCAGGCCATGGCGCAGTTGATCCAGACACGCGAAGAGGCGGAAAAGGCCAACAACGCCAAGTCCGACTTCCTCGCCATGATGAGCCACGAGTTGCGCACGCCGATGAATGGCGTGCTGGGCATGCTGCAACTGCTGGAAACCACCGAGATGACCGACGAGCAAGTCGAGTACGCCGCGTTGGCCTCGGAGTCGACCGAGCACCTGCTCAAGGTCATCAACGACATCCTGGATTTCTCGCGTATCGAACGCTCGGAACTGGAGCTGGAACACATTCCGTTCAATCTCGCCGACCTGATCGGCAGTTGCGCGCAGTCGTTCCAGCACAGTGCCGCGCAACGCAAGCTCGAACTGCAAGTGAAGATCCCCGAAGACATGCGGGCGCTGCAGGTCAAGGGTGACCCGACGCGCATCCGGCAGATTCTGGTCAACCTGCTGGGCAACGCATTGAAATTCACCGAACAGGGCCGCGTGACCATCGAGGCGCAATGGCAATCGCTGGATCACGAACTGTTGTGGTTCACCTGCAGCGTTCGCGACAGCGGCATCGGCATTCCGGCGCCGAGCCTGGAACTGATGTTCAACGCGTTCCAGCAGGCCGACAGCTCCATTTCACGACGTTACGGCGGCACCGGGCTGGGCTTGCCGATTGCCCGCACCCTGGCCGAACGCATGGGCGGGACGCTGCGCGCGCAAAGTGAAGAAGGACGCGGCTCGGTCTTCACCCTGGAAATCCCCTTGGCGGTCGAACAACAGGTGGTACCGGTGGCGCCTGCACGTGCGCCATCCAGCCAGAGTGGCGGAGAAGGTCGCAATGTCTTGCTGGTCGAGGACAACCCGGTCAATCAGACCGTGATCGAGGCCATGCTGCGCAGCCTCGGCTTCAAGGTCAGCGTTGCCGCCGACGGCGCGCAAGCGGTACGCAGTGCCGAGAGCCTGATTTTCGAAGCGATCCTGATGGATTGCCGCCTCCCCGTTCTCGATGGCTATGAAGCCACCCGGCAGATCCGCCAACTGCCTGGTTGCTCGGACTTGCCGATCATCGCGCTGACCGCCAATGCCTTGCAGGGCGACCGCGAGGCCTGTCTGTCGGCGGGCATGAACGATTACCTGGCCAAGCCTTTCAAACGTCATGATCTGCAGCAAATCCTGCAACGATGGGTGCAGTAGTGCAGGCCTTTCGAGCATCTGCGACTGGCGTCAAAGACGAAAGTGCGGCAGTCTTAGGCACCTCGACAGGCCCGAAAAGGGGCTTGAATAATAATTTCAGTGCACAAGTGTACATTCATGTCCTTGGTGCTGTGACTTTCACCACAACGCAATAGTCTATGAGTAGGCTGCCGGTTCGAGGCATGAACGCTTCGATCGGCCGGGAAGATTTGCCCCACCTGCCGCATGGGACTATTGAGGAGCTCGCATGACCAAACAAAACGCCTTTACTCGGGAAGATCTGCTGCGCTGCAGTCGCGGTGAGCTGTTCGGCCCAGGTAACGCGCAACTGCCCGCCCCGAACATGCTGATGGTTGATCGCATCACCCTGATCAGCGAAGAAGGCGGCAAGTACGGCAAAGGTGAATTGGTCGCCGAGCTGGATATCAATCCGGACCTGTGGTTCTTCGCCTGCCATTTCGAAGGCGACCCGGTGATGCCAGGCTGCCTGGGCCTCGACGCCATGTGGCAACTGGTCGGCTTCTTCCTCGGCTGGCAAGGCCTGCCGGGCCGTGGCCGTGCGCTGGGTTCGGGCGAAGTGAAGTTCTTCGGCCAGGTCCTGCCGACCGCCAAGAAAGTCACCTACAACATCCATATCAAACGCGTCCTCAAGGGCAAGCTGAACCTGGCCATTGCCGACGGTTCGGTGACTGTCGACGGTCGCGAAATCTACACCGCCGAAGGCCTCCGGGTCGGCGTGTTCACCTCCACTGACAACTTCTAAGGGTTATTCGCATGCGCCGCGTCGTTATCACTGGTCTGGGCATTGTTTCGTGCCTGGGCAATGACAAAGAGACCGTCTCCGCTAACCTGCGTGCAAGCCGCCCTGGCATCCGGTTCAACCCGGAATATGCTGAAATGGGTCTGCGTAGCCAGGTTTCCGGCTCCATTGACCTCAACCTTGAAGAACTGATCGATCGCAAGATCTATCGCTTCGTCGGCCACGCGGCAGCTTATGCCTACCTGGCCATGAAAGACGCCATCGCTGACTCCGGCCTGACCGAAGAGCAAGTGTCGAACCCGCGTACCGGCCTGATCGCCGGCTCCGGTGGCGCGTCCACGCTGAACCAGATGGAAGCGCTGGACATCCTGCGCGAGAAAGGCGTCAAGCGCGTCGGCCCATACCGTGTTACGCGGACCATGAGCAGCACCGTTTCGGCTTGCCTGGCGACACCGTTCAAGATCAAGGGCCTGAACTACTCCATCGCGTCTGCCTGCGCCACCAGTGCTCACTGCATCGGTACGGCCATGGAACAGATCCAGATGGGCAAGCAGGACATCGTCTTCGCCGGTGGCGGTGAAGAAGAGCACTGGAGCCAATCGTTCCTGTTCGACGCCATGGGCGCTCTGTCCAGCAAGCGTAACGACACCCCGGAACAAGCTTCCCGCGCCTACGACGCCGACCGTGACGGTTTCGTCATCGCTGGCGGTGGCGGCATGGTCGTGGTTGAAGAGCTGGAACACGCTCTGGCCCGCGGCGCGAAGATCTACGCCGAAATCGTTGGCTACGGCGCAACGTCCGACGGCTACGACATGGTTGCCCCGAGTGGCGAAGGCGCGATCCGCTGCATGCAGCAGGCGCTGTCGACCGTCGACACCCCGATCGACTACCTGAACACCCACGGCACTTCGACCCCGGTCGGCGACGTCGCGGAAATGAAAGGTGTGCGTGAAGTGTTCGGCGACAAGGCCCCGGCCATCAGCTCCACCAAGAGCCTGTCGGGTCACTCCCTGGGCGCCGCCGGCGTTCACGAAGCGATCTACTGCATGCTGATGATGGAAGGCAACTTCATCGCCGGTTCCGCCAACATCGACGAGCTGGACCCTGAAGTGGCCGATCTGCCGGTGCTGACCAAGACCCGCGAAAACGCCACCATCAACACCGTGATGAGCAACAGCTTCGGTTTCGGCGGCACCAACGCCACGCTGGTACTGAAGCGCTGGGAAGGCAAGTAATTCCCCGCTGCTGAGCCACACATGAAAACGCCCCGACTGGTTCGGGGCGTTTTTTTTGCGCCCGACAATCACCGCCAGCGCTCACAGGGTTCTCGGTTGACCGGGAAGATGAAACGTTTGTCATGAAACTTACCGCCCTGCGACCGAATGTCGCGTGCCAGGCGGGCTGCAGGACTTTATTCAATTTTGCAAAAGACTGTTGCCAAATCGAGGAGTTTACTTAGCAAGCTAACAAATTCTATAACAGAGTCCTGCACACGCCTTGCTGCAGACAACAGAGATTTGGAGCTAGCAGATGACTGTAAAAGTAACTGAACGCGACGATTCACATAAATCCCACGAAGGCGTAGCCGCCGGCATCCGGATCTGGGACGTGCACCAACAAGACCTGCTGGTCGGGATGTTCCACAACGAAACCGACGCTCACAACTACAAGGCCGAACTGGAACTGCTTGAACGGCAACGTGAAACGCAGACAGCCTGAATCAACCACAGCATTGAAAACGACAAACCCCGCCATGAGCGGGGTTTGTCGTTCTGGGTGTTTCAGGACCGTTTCGCGGCCCGGAGGCAACTCAGTCCATCGCTTACCACATCAGATCATCCGGGATCACGTAGGCCGCGTACGGATCGTCCTCGGCAGTGACCTCTTCGACCTTCTCGTTGAGCTGCACGATGCGCTGCGGGTCGCGCTCCTGGATCTTCAGCGCCGCTTCACGGGGGATCACTTCGTAGCCGCCGGCATGGTGCACGATGGCCAGCGAACCGCTGCTGAGCTTGTTGCGCATCAGCGTGTTGACGGAGATGCGTTTGACCTTCTTGTCGTCGACGAAGTTGTAGTAGTCCTCGGTCGTCAATTTCGGCAGGCGCGAGACTTCGATCAGTTGCTTGACCTGCGCAGCACGAGCCTTGGCCTCGGCCTTCTCCTGCTGCTGGCGGTTGAGCTCCTGGTCACGCTTGACCTTCTCGGCCATGGCTTCCTGGGCCGCACGCTGCTGCGAGTCATCCAGCTCGATCTGGCCTTTGTGGGCCAGGCGTTGCTGCTTCTGTTTGTCTTTGCTGACCTGCTTGGCCTGCTTCTGGTTGACCAGCCCTGCTTTGAGCAACTGGTCGCGAAGGGAAATGCTCATGGTGCTTATTACTCACTTAGGCAACTGCTCAACCGCAGCTGGGCACATTCTTTTCCTGACGTTTGGCTTCACCCCACAGGGCGTCCAACTCTTCGAGGGTGCAATCTTCCATGGGACGACGGGTGTCGCGCAATGCCTGTTCGATAAAACGGAAGCGTCTTTCGAACTTGCCATTGGCGCCACGCAACGCGGTTTCCGGGTCGACCTTGAGGTGGCGCGCCAGATTGACCACGGTAAACAGCAGATCGCCGATTTCGTCAGCCACGGCTTCCGAGTCATTTTCGGACATGGCTTCGAGCACTTCATCAAGCTCCTCACGGACCTTGTCGAATACCGGCAAGGCGTCCGGCCAGTCGAAACCGACCTGCCCTGCCCGCTTCTGCAATTTTGCCGAGCGAGACAGTGCGGGCAAGGCTGCCGGTACATCATCGAGCAGTGACAGTTGCTGCGGCTCGGCGGACTTTTCGGCACGCTCCTCGGCCTTGATTTCTTCCCAACGCTGCTTGACCTGCTCTTCGCTCAGGCGCGGGACATCCAGCGGCGCGTACAGGTCACCGGTAGGAAACACGTGGGGATGCCGGCGAATCAATTTGCGGGTGATGCTGTCGACCACGCCGTCGAACTCGAAGCGCCCCTCCTCCCGGGCCAGCTGGCTGTAATACACCACCTGGAACAGCAGATCGCCCAACTCACCCTGCAAGTGGTCGAAGTCGCCGCGTTCGATGGCGTCGGCCACTTCGTAGGCTTCTTCAAGGGTGTGCGGGACGATGGTGGCGTAGGTTTGCTTGAGGTCCCACGGGCAACCGTATTGCGGGTCGCGCAGGCGGCTCATGAGGTGCAGCAGGTCTTCAAGTGAATACATTTATCGAACTCTGCAAGAACCTGTGGGAGCGAGCTTGCTCGCGATTGCGGGCTGACAGGCAACGTAGATGTTGAATGTTAGATCGTCATCGCGAGCAAGCTCGCTCCCACATTAATTACCATCAAGGCGTACGGTTTCGCCGGGTTTCGATGATGTTCGGCAACTGGGAAATCCGTCCCAGCAACCGCCCCAGTGCATCCAGCCCCGGAATCTCGATAGTCAGGGACATCAGCGCAGTGTTGTCCTCCTTGTTCGAGCGGGTGTTCACCGCCAGCACGTTGATCCGCTCGTTGAGCAGCACCTGCGAAACGTCACGCAGCAGGCCGGAACGGTCGTAGGCGCGAATGACGATGTCCACCGGGTAGGTGAGCACCGGCACCGGTCCCCAGCTGACCTGGATGATCCGCTCCGGCTCACGACCGGACAATTGCAGCACCGAGGCACAGTCCTGGCGGTGAATACTCACGCCACGGCCCTGGGTGATGTAACCGACAATCGCATCCCCCGGCAGCGGCTGGCAGCAGCCGGCCATCTGGGTCATCAGGTTGCCGACGCCCTGGATCTGGATGTCGCCACGCTTGCCCGGTTTGTAACCGGTGGCTTTGCGCGGAATCAGTTCAAGTTGTTCGTTGCCACGCTCCGGCTCGACCAGTTGCTGCGCCAGGTTGACCAGTTGCGCCAGGCGCAGATCGCCAGCACCGAGGGCGGCGAACATGTCCTCGGCGGTTTTCATGTTGGCCTTGTCGGCCAGCTTGTCGAAATCCACCGCCGGCAGACCGAGGCGAATGAGCTCGCGCTCAAGCAGAGTCTTGCCGGCCGCGACGTTCTGGTCACGCGCCTGCAACTTGAACCAGTGGACAATCTTCGCCCGCGCCCGGGACGTGGTGACGTAGCCCAGGTTCGGGTTCAGCCAGTCGCGGCTCGGGGTGCCGTGCTTGCTGGTAATGATCTCGACCTGCTCACCGGTCTGCAGGCTGTAGTTCAGCGGTACGATGCGCCCGTTGATCTTGGCGCCGCGGCAGTTGTGACCGATTTCGGTGTGCACGCGATAGGCGAAGTCCAGCGGCGTCGCCCCCTTGGGCAAGTCGATGGCGTGCCCGTCCGGGGTGAAGATGTAGACCCGGTCAGGCTCGATATCGACCCGCAGCTGTTCGGCCAGGCCACCGATGTCGCCCAGCTCTTCGTGCCACTCCAGCACCTGACGCAGCCAGGAAATTTTCTCTTCGTAGTGGTTGGAGCCAGACTTGACGTCGGTGCCCTTGTAGCGCCAGTGCGCGCAAACCCCCAGCTCGGCTTCTTCGTGCATCGAGTGGGTACGGATCTGCACTTCCAGCACCTTGCCCTCAGGCCCGATCACCGCCGTGTGCAACGAGCGGTAGCCGTTCTCTTTCGGGTTGGCGATGTAGTCGTCGAACTCTTTGGGGATGTGCCGCCACAGGGTGTGGACGATACCGAGCGCGGTGTAGCAATCGCGCATTTCCGGCACCAGCACGCGAACGGCGCGCACGTCATAGATCTGGCTGAACGCCAGACCCTTGCGCTGCATTTTGCGCCAGATCGAATAGATGTGTTTGGCCCGACCGCTGATGTCGGCATCAACGCCCGTGGCTTGCAGTTCGTTTTTCAGCTGGCTCATCACGTCACTGATGAAGCGCTCGCGATCCAGCCGTCGCTCATGCAACAGCTTGGCGATCTGCTTGTACTGGTCCGGCTCCAGGTAACGGAAGGACAGGTCCTCCAGCTCCCACTTGATATGACCGATCCCCAGGCGATGGGCCAGCGGCGCGTAGATGTCGAAGACTTCCCGGGCGACGCGGTTGCGTTTTTCATCGTCGGCGGTTTTCACCGCGCGGATCGCGCAGGTGCGCTCGGCCAGCTTGATCAGGGCGACGCGAACGTCGTCGACCATGGCCACCAGCATCTTGCGCAGGTTTTCCACCTGGCCCTGGGTGCCCAGCACCATCGACTTGCGCGGGCTGAGGCTGTCGCTGATCGCGGCCATGCGCTGCACGCCGTCGATGAGTTTGGCGACGACCGAGCCAAAGCGCTGGCTGACCGCGGGTAACGGGATCTGGCCTTCACGCACGCCGCGATAGAGGATGGCGGCGACCAGTGAGTCCTGATCGAGTTTGAGGTCGGCGAGAATCTCGGCGATCTCCAGGCCGTAGCGAAAACTGGAGTTTCCTTCCGACCACAGATTCTTGGCCGCATTGGCCTGTTGTTCCGACTCGCGAGCGAACTCGCAAGCCTCTTTCAAGGCTTCGCGATCCAGTGCCAGATCGACACTGACCGCATGATCGAGCCAAGCCTCGAGATTGATACTGCCGTCGGTGTTGATCGGCTGGTGTGCTCTCACCTGTACCATCTTGCTTACCTTCCCTACGACGCAGATTCAATGCGTCAAATCGCTGACCTTCGTTGCCCGTGAGCTTGCGCGGGGCTGATGCGCGGCTGCACGGACGGGCCAGTCGGACCAGACGAGCATCCTAGCTCGCTTCAAATAACGCCATGGCCTCGACATGTGCCGTTTGAGGAAACATATCGAGAATCCCGGCACGTTTTAACCGGTAGCCCTGCTTGATCAATTCAACCGTATCGCGCGCCAGCGTTGCCGGGTTGCACGACACATATACCAACCGTTCGGCGCCCAGTGCCTTGAGCTTGCGCACCACCTCGAAAGCACCGTCACGCGGTGGGTCCAAGAGTACCGCACAAAAGCCTTCGGCGGCCCATTCGGCGCCCGTCAAAGGCTGGGATAAATCGGCCTGAAAAAACCTGGTGTTATGCAAATTGTTGCTAGCGGCGTTGGCAGCGGCCCGATCGACCATCACCTGCACCCCTTCGACCGCCACGACTTCGCGCGCTGCCTGTGCCAGCGGCAAGGCAAAGTTACCCAGGCCGCAGAACAGGTCAAGAACGCGCTCGTCCGCCGTCGGCTGCAACCACGCCAGCGCCTGGGCAACCATGGCTTCGTTGACCCCGGCGTTGACCTGGATGAAATCGCCGGGACGATAGGCCAGGTCCAGACCCCATTGTTCCAGGCGATAACCCAACGTCTGATCGGCCTCGACCGGGTAGGGCTCGCCGTCACCATGCAGCCACAACTGGGCTTCATGGAACGCGCAGAAATCCTTGAGGATGGTCAGGTCAGCCTCGGACAGCGGCGCCATGTGCCGCAGCAGCACCGCCAGCGATGACCCGCTGAACAATTCCACATGCCCCAGTGCCTGAGGTTTGCTCAGGCGACGGAGCATCTCTGGCAAGCGGGTCATGATCGGCTGCAAGGGCTGTACCAGCACCTGGCATTCGTTGATGGCGACGATGTCCTGGCTGCCGGCGGCGCGGAAACCCACTTCGAGTTTCTTCGCTTTCATATCCCAGCGCACCGCCACGCGGGCGCGGCGCCGGTAAGCGAATTCAGGACCACTCAAGGGCGCGGCCCACTCCTCGGGTTCAACGCCCGCGACTTTGGACAGTTGCTCGGCGAGCATGCGCTGTTTCAGGGCGAGCTGTTCGTTATGAGGCAGATGCTGCACGCTGCAACCGCCGCAGCGACCGGCATGGGCGCAGGGTGCCGGACGGCGCAGTTCACTGGCCTTGAACACGCGCTCGGTGCGCGCTTCGACCACTTTGCCATGGGCACCGAGCACCCGCGCCTCGATCTCCTCACCGGCCAATGCGCCGATGACGAACCAGGTGCGGCCTTCGAAAAACGCGATACCGCGACCGTCGTTGGCCAGGCGCTCGATGTTCAGGCGCTGCTTCTTGCCGGTCGGGACTTGCGGGGCCTTGCTGCCGCCGGTGGGCTGGAAGCGCAGGCCTCTCTCATGCTTGGCCATCAGTTGGGCGCGTCGAAAATGCCGGTCGACAGGTAACGGTCGCCACGGTCGCAGATGATCGCGACGATCACTGCGTTTTCAACTTCCTTGGACAGGCGCAACATCGCCGCCACGGCGCCGCCGGAAGACACGCCGCAGAAGATGCCTTCTTCGCGGGCCAGACGACGGGTCACGTCTTCGGCTTCGCTCTGCGCCATGTCGACGATGCGATCGACGCGATCCGCTTGATAGATCTTCGGCAGGTATTCCTGGGGCCAACGACGAATGCCCGGGATGGCCGAGCCTTCCATCGGTTGCAGGCCGATGATCTGCACGCTGTCGCTCTGTTCTTTCAGGTAGCGCGAAACACCCATGATGGTGCCGGTAGTGCCCATCGAACTGACGAAATGGGTGATGCTGCCCTGGGTCTGGCGCCAGATTTCCGGGCCGGTGGTGGTGTAGTGCGCCTCGGGGTTGTCACCGTTGGCGAACTGGTCCAGCACCTTGCCACGGCCTTCGGCTTCCATACGCTGGGCGAGGTCGCGAGCGCCTTCCATGCCTTCTTCCTGGCTGACCAGAATCAGCTCGGCACCATAAGCGGTCATGGCCGC
This sequence comes from Pseudomonas vancouverensis, assembly GCF_004348895.1. Classification (GTDB taxonomy): domain Bacteria; phylum Pseudomonadota; class Gammaproteobacteria; order Pseudomonadales; family Pseudomonadaceae; genus Aquipseudomonas; species Aquipseudomonas vancouverensis. The sequence continues at coordinate 405,174 of NZ_RRZK01000032.1, read as the reverse complement.
CTTGCGTTCAGCGCTGGAATTGTCAGGCATGATCAGGATCATCTTGTAACCCTTGATCGCGGCCGCCATGGCCAGGGCGATCCCGGTATTGCCCGAGGTCGCTTCGATCAAGGTGTCGCCTGCGTGGATCTGCCCGCGCAACTCGGCGCGGGTAATCATCGACAGCGCCGGACGGTCCTTGACCGAACCCGCCGGGTTGTTCCCTTCGAGCTTGAGCAAAAGGGTATTGCTGGTGGCGCCGGGCAGGCGCTGCAAACGGACCAGCGGAGTGTTGCCGACGCAATCGGCGATGGTTGGGTACTGCAAGGTCATGGCGTATTCGCAATCCAGACTGCGGGGGCGCCTATCATACCGGCAAACCCGCGCAGGCCATATCACGCAAAGTGTGGTGCTTATGGTTTATGGGAATAAGGCTGAGAGATGCATTGACGCTGCGGGCTTCATCGCGAGCAAGCTCGCTCCCACAAGGATCCTGGGTGTTCATGCGTTCTGTGATTGGAAAGCGGTCAATGTGGGAGCGAGCTTGCTCGCGATGGCGTTTTCATCGACCCCGCTGTCATCCGCCAACAAGCGCATATTCAGACGCAACCCGCTCCCGGTGTTCTGCGCCCACAGCTGTCCGCCCTGACGCTGCACCGCGTTGCGCGCAATGCTCAGGCCGAGGCCGAAGCCACCGTCTCCTGGCCGGGAGCCATCAAGCCTGGTGAACGGCAGGAAGATCCGCTCCAGCTCCGCCTCGGCCACACCGCCACCCTGATCTTCCAGCCACAGAAGCCAGTACCGACCCTCGCGCCGCCCACCGAGTTGGACTACGCCTCCTTCGGGCGAATGGCGGATGGCATTGCGCAGGATGTTCTCCAGCGCCTGGGCAAGGGTATTAAGGTGTCCGCGCACCCAGCAGGAGGCATCCACCGAGCACTGTAACTGCGATGTCGGCCAGTCGCTTTCATAACAGGCGTTCTCCGCGAGCATTTCCCACAGAGCCTGAACCTGAATGGCTTCGTCAGGCAAGCGCGTACGCTCGGTGTCCAGCCAGGCCAGTTGCAGGGTGTCTTCGACCAGACGCTGCATGCCATCGACCTCGCGGCCGATACGCTCGCGCAATGGCTCCAGGCCCTGCTCGCTCTCGCTGGCCACGCGCAGGCGGCTCAGCGGTGTACGCAGTTCGTGGGACAGGTCGCGCAACAATTGTTGCTGCATGGCCACGGTGCTCTGCAGGCGTTCGGACATGTGATCGAACGCCCTGCCCAGCTCGCCCAGCTCATCCGGGCGATCAGTGGTTCGCGTCGACAAGCGCACATGCAACTGATCGGCACGCCAGGCGTTCGCCTGTTCGCGCAAATGATTGAGCGGTACCACCAACAGGCGATAAAGGCCAACGCACAGCAGCAAGGTGAACAGGCCAGGAATCACGCCATTGGTGATCACCCGCCAGAACACCCGGTATTGACCGGGCACGAAACGTTTCGGCAATTCGATGACCAGGCTGCCGGCGGAAGGGTCTTCGGGAAAGGGGATGCGCATCCACGGGCGGCCTTTCTTGTGGATCGGCCAGTCCAGCCCACGCAGGAAGGTCAGGTGTTCGATTTCCGCGTCGGTCAGAACCTGACTGCTCAAGGATTGCAGGTCGCCACCAATGACTCCGACCCAGCTCTTTTCGACCTGTTGCAGCTCCTGCAGCCAGTCGTCCACACCCGCACGATGACCTTGCTCCCACGCTCGCTCGGCAGCAGCGGCATAACGGGTCAGGGTGCCTCGCGCTTCATCCGAGAGGAATTGGTTGCGTTCCTCCATGTAGCGGCCCCAGGACCAACTGAGCCAGATCATCAGCAGGCAGAACGCCACCAACAGGCAGGCCAGCTTCCAGAACAGCGAATGCCGGCCGGGCAGATTACACCTCATCCGTCGCACTCAGGATGTAGCCTTTGCCCCAGACCGTGCGCACTTCACGCTCGGTATAGCCGATGGCCTTGAGCTTGCGGCGAATCTGACTGATGTGCATGTCCAGGCTGCGATCGTGCGCCGCGTAGCCGCGTTGCAGTACGTGCTGATAAAGAAAGGCTTTGCTCGACACTTCGTCGCTGTTGCGATTCAGGGTTTCCAGCAGCCGATATTCGCTGCGGGTCAACCCCGCGGCCTGCTCACCAAAAAACACATCGAAGCGTTCATCGTCGAACCGCAGGCTGTCCGCGGAGGGCGCAGGCACGGTCGGTAGCGGTCGGCGGTCGAGTGCCACCCGCCGCAGGATCGCTTCGATGCGCACGCGCAACTCCGCCATGCTGAAGGGCTTGGGCAGGTAATCGTCGGCGCCCAGGCGAAAGCCACTGATGCGATCGGCCTCGGCGCCCAGCGCCGACATCAGCACCACCGGGGTGGATTGGCTCTGGCGTAACTCGGTCAATACCGCCAACCCATCCATGCCCGGCAACAGGATATCCATCAGTACCACATCGAATGGCTGGCGACGGGCAATGTCCAGGCCCTCCTGGCCATTCTGGCACCAGGTCACCTGGAACCCGCTACGGTCGAGGTGCTCATGAACATAGGCGCCCAACACGAGGTCGTCTTCAATGGCGAGGATTCTGGGATGCGCGGATGCAATGGGAGTCATGACTATCTGCAAATAATTCTCAGTTGATCAATTATTCAAGATTGCCTCGCCGAGGGCAACTCAAGGTTTATTCGATGGATCATTAGGCTGCACACAACGATCCACGACAGCAGCCATTTTTACGAAGATTGCCCGCAAGCAAATCGCTACACTGCGCAAAGCGTGCATGCCAGACGCATGTACAGCTCGATCAACTGCCGGACGCCGGAGAGATGCGTGCTCAAGAAACTGGGAATTAAAGGCCGCGTGCTGTTGCTGACCCTGTTGCCGACCAGCCTGATGGCCCTGGTCCTGGGTGGCTATTTCACCTGGATGCAGCAATCGGACCTGCAAACCCAGCTCATGCAGCGCGGCGAGATGATTGCCGAGCAACTGGCGCCACTGGTGGCCCCGGCGATGGGCCATCGAGACAACGAGTTGCTGGAGCGTATCGCCACCCAGGCGCTGGAGCTGACCGACGTGCGCGCGGTCACTTTTCTGGCCCCTGACCGCACGCCCATGGCCCATGCCGGCCCGACCATGCTCAATCAGGCGCCCCAGGGTGACAGCTCGCAGCTGTTGCGCCGCAGCGGCAATGACGCAACACGTTATCTGCTGCCGGTGTTCGGCAAACATCGCAACCTAGCCGGTGATGTGATCCCCGAAGAAGCCGAGCGCCTGCTGGGCTGGGTCGAGCTCGAACTGTCCCACAACAGCATGTTGTTACGCGGTTACCGCAGCCTGTTCGCCAGCTTGCTGTTGATCGGCGCGGGCTTGATGGGCGCCGCGCTGCTGGCATTGCGCATGGGCCGCACCATCAACCGGCCGCTGAGCCAGATCAAACAGGCCGTCGCCCAACTCAAGGACGGCCATCTGGAAACGCGTTTGCCGCCACTGGGCAGCCAGGAGCTGGACGAACTGGCCTCGGGCATCAACCGCATGGCCGGCACCCTGCAAAACGCCCAGGAAGAATTGCAACACAGCATCGACCAGGCCACCGAAGACGTGCGCCAGAACCTGGAAACCATCGAGATCCAGAACATCGAGCTGGACCTGGCGCGCAAGGAGGCCTTGGAAGCGAGCCGGATCAAATCCGAGTTCCTCGCCAACATGAGCCATGAAATCCGTACCCCGCTCAACGGCATTCTCGGCTTCACCCACCTGCTGCAGAAAAGCGAGCTGACCCCGCGCCAGCTCGACTACCTGGGCACCATCGAAAAGTCCGCCGACAGCCTGCTCGGGATCATCAACGAAATTCTCGACTTCTCGAAGATCGAGGCCGGCAAACTGGTGCTCGACCATATTCCGTTCAACCTGCGCGACCTGCTGCAGGACACCCTGACCATCCTCGCCCCTGCCGCCCATGCCAAGCAGCTCGAACTGGTCAGCCTGGTGTACCGCGACACGCCGCTGTCTCTGGTCGGCGATCCGCTGCGGCTCAAGCAGATCCTTACCAACCTGGTCAGCAACGCGATCAAGTTCACCCGCGAAGGCACCATCGTCGCCCGCGCCATGCTTGAAGACGAACACGACGATACCGTGCAATTGCGCATCAGCATTCAAGACACCGGCATCGGCCTGTCGAGCCAGGATGTACGCGCGTTGTTCCAGGCCTTCAGCCAGGCCGACAACTCGTTGTCGCGGCAACCGGGGGGCACCGGTCTGGGCCTGGTGATCTCCAAGCGTCTGATCGAGCAGATGGGCGGCGAGATTGGCGTCGACAGCACGCCGGGGGAAGGTTCGGAGTTCTGGATCAGCCTCAGCCTGCCGAAAACCCGCGACGATGCCGAAGACTTGCCCTCTGCACCGCTGCTCGGCCGTCGCGTGGCCGTGCTGGAAAATCACGAACTGGCGCGCCAGGCGCTGCAGCATCAACTGGAAGATTGCGGCCTCAGCGTCACGCCGTTCAATACCCTGGAAAGCCTGACCAATGGCGTCACTGCCGCGCACCAGACTGAACAGGGCATCGACCTCGCGGTGTTGGGCATCACCAGCAACGACATGCCGCCGGAACGCCTCAACCAGCACATCTGGGACCTTGAACACCTGGGCTGCAAGGTGCTGGTGCTGTGTCCGACCACGGAGCAGACGCTGTTCCATCTGTCCGTGCCCAACCCGCACAGTCAGTTGCAGGCCAAACCGGCCTGCACCCGCAAGCTGCGTCGCTCATTGTCCGACCTGGTCAACCCGCGCCCGCTGCGCAACGAACCCGGTGAGCCGGTGTCGAGTCGCGCGCCGAAAGTGCTGTGCGTCGATGACAACCCGGCCAACTTGCTGCTGGTGCAAACCCTGCTCGAGGACATGGGCGCCAAGGTGCTCGCGGTGGATAGCGGTTATGCCGCGATCAAGGCCGTGCAGAACGAGACCTTCGACCTGGTGCTGATGGACGTGCAGATGCCCGGCATGGACGGGCGCCAGAGCACTGAGGCGATTCGCCAATGGGAAAGCGAGCGCCATTGCACCCCACTGCCCATCGTCGCCCTCACCGCCCATGCCATGGCCAACGAAAAACGCGCCTTGCTGCAAAGCGGCATGGATGACTACCTGACCAAACCGATCAGCGAGCGACAACTGGCGCAGGTGGTCCTGAAATGGAGTGGCCTGGCGCTGCGCAACCAGAGCCCGGATCGACTGAACGACAGTCATGCCGGTGGCCATGAACTGTTGGTGCTCGATCACGAGGAAGGTCTGCGTCTGGCCGCCGGCAAAGCCGATCTGGCCGCCGACATGCTGGCAATGCTGCTCGCCTCCCTGGAAGACGATCGCGAAGCCATCCACCTCGCACAGCAAAGCAACGACCATAACGCCCTGATCGAACGGGTCCATCGCCTGCATGGCGCGACCCGTTATTGTGGTGTCCCGCAGCTACGTGCCGCCTGCCAGCGCAGCGAAACCCTGCTCAAGCAACAGGACCCAAAGGCCCGCGGCGCACTGGAAGAACTCGACCGGGCCATCAATCGTCTGGCCGCCCAGGCGCGCATGAATGCCTGATGCAACGCAATGGCGCGCCATGAACATCAGTGCACACTCGGTGGCAGCCGGTTTGCCAGCGATGACGGTCTGAAGGGCGATGCAGGTTTTACTACCCTCATCGTCAGCAAGCCGGCGCCTACAGGATGGGGACAAAGGGGACATCATGCGTACGATTCTTTTCAGCAGCCAGAACTACGACCGCGAGAGCTTTCTCGCGGCTGGGCAACCGGCCGGCATCGAGCTGCACTTCCAGTCAGCGCGACTGAGCCCGGACACCGCGGCACTGGCCCAGGGCCACGAAGTGGTTTGTGCCTTTATCAATGATGACCTCGGCCCTGCGGTGCTCGAATGCCTCGCGGCCGGCGGTACTCGCCTGATTGCCCTGCGCTCGGCCGGCTTCAACCATGTCGACCTGCCGACGGCGAAGCGCCTGGGGCTGGACATCGTGCGCGTACCAGCCTACTCACCCCACGCGGTGGCCGAGCACGCCGTGGCACTGGTGCTGGCGCTCAACCGACGCTTGCACCGGGCCTACAACCGCACCCGCGAAGGGGATTTCCGTCTGCAGGGGCTGACGGGTTTCGACCTGGTGGGTAAAACCGTCGGCGTGGTCGGCACCGGGCAGATTGGCGCGACCTTCGCCCGGATCATGCAGGGTTTTGGTTGCACCTTGCTGGCCTACGATCCCTACCCGAACCCGCAAGTCGAGGCCCTCGGAGCTCGCTACCTGAGCCTCCCGGAGTTGCTGGCACAGGCACAGATCATCAGCCTGCACTGCCCGCTCAACGAGCAAAGCCGGCACTTGATCAACCAGCAATCGCTGACGCACATGCAACCGGGCGCCATGCTGATCAACACCGGACGCGGCGGACTTGTGGACACACCGTCGCTGATCGATGCCTTGAAGGACGGTCGTCTGGGTTACCTGGGCCTGGATGTCTATGAAGAGGAGGCGCAACTGTTCTTCGAAGACCGTTCCGACCTGCCTTTGCAGGGCGATGTGCTGGCACGCCTGCTGACCTTCCCCAACGTGATCATCACCGCGCATCAGGCGTTCCTGACCCACGAAGCCCTGGCCGCCATTGCCGAGACGACTTTGCAAAACATTGCCGCCTGGGCCACGGGCACTCCGGAAAATCTTGTCCTGACCGATTGAAACGGATCGAAGGTCATCCACCTGCGCGATACCGCCTGCGAGCCCGTGCTAGCATATCGCGCATATTTGGAGGACCCATGGTCGAACACGATTTCCGCTACAGCCTGATGAACCCGCAACACACCCTCACCGAATGCCGCGCCCTGGTGCCGGGGCGTTATCAAGTCACCGGCAACGGCGGCTCGATTCGCAACAACGATGTGCTGGTCGTGACCCTCAAAGGTGCCAAGGACCTGTCCATGCGCCTGACCGTCGAAACGGTGCGCCACCTGATCAACCCGCCCGGTCAATGGGTGGCGGTTGCCAGTGGCCCGGTGTTCGGCGAACTGGCGATCCACACCTGGCAAGTGAACTGTGACAGCTGCGCCAAGGAGCTGAGCTTCGAATTCGCGGTCGACGCCAAACTGGGCAACAAGGCTGAAAAACCGGCGGCCACTGCGCGGATTGCCGAGTTGGGCTGGACCACCGTCGGCGAGAAGCACCTGTGCCCGAAATGCCAGGAGCCTGCGTGATGAAACGCCTCGCCCTGAGCGCCATGGTCGGCGCCAGCCTGCTGGGCTGCGCCGCCGAGCCGGTGCAACTGCAGCAAAACCGCAGCTATATCCTGGAGTGGATCGGCGAACGACCATTGATGGATTACAGCCACCTGACCATCACCCTGGGTGATGATGGCCGGGCGTATGGCAACGGCGGCTGCAACCACTGGTTCGCGCCGTACACCCTGGAAGGTGACAAACTGACCTTCGGCAAGATCGGCAGCACCCGCAAAGTGTGCCCGCCGGCGCTGATGGAGCAGGAAAAACGCTTCCTCCAGGCACTGGAAGGCGTGCAACGCTGGGACGTTTCCCCGATCGACCAGATGCGTTTCTGGCCGGCCGAGGGCAAACCGTTGCGCCTGTGGCTTGAAGAGGGTTGATCACCCTTTCAAATGAAGGTTGAGCCTGTGGTGAGAGGATTTTTCCCCTCACCACAATAGTCCTCTCCACAGATCAGTTTTTCGCCTGCAACGCCTCCAGCTTGGCAATCACTCCCGCCGCCGTCTGCTCGCCCATCAGCTGTTCCCGCACCTTGCCCTTGTTATCGATGATGTAGGTCACCGGCAACGCCTCGCTGCGCGGTAACTCGAACAGCTCGGAAGGGTCTTGCGCCAGCACGGTGAACTTGATGCCCAGTTTCTCGCTGGCGCTTTTCAGATCTTCGCCTTGTACGTTGTCAAAGTTGACCCCAAACACCCCGATCTTCTTGTCCTTGAGCTGCTCAGCCAATGCGTTCAGCTGAGGAATCTCGGTACGGCACGGCCCGCACCACTCAGCCCAGTAATTGACCACCAGCCATTTGCCGTCCAGACGGTCAGCGGCAACCTTCTGGCCGTTCTGGTCGATCCCATAGTCATTGCCGCAGCCCCCCAGCATCAACGCCCCGATGATTGCCAATGCCGCTGCCAGTCGCCTTGTCATGTCCTGTTCCTTGTCAAAAATTGAATACGCCTGCGACCCATCGCCTCTGACGGTTCTGGATTGCGCGCTGCACAGTTAGAATAGCCGCCACCTTACGCTGGATGCGACCCGCTCATGACCGATATGACGCTTTATCACAACCCGCGCTGCTCGAAATCCCGCGGTGCACTCGAACTGCTGGAAGCCCGTGGCCTGACGCCAACCGTGGTCCGTTACCTGGAAACCCCGCTGGACGCCGCGCACATCACGGCACTGTTGGGCAAGCTGGGGATCAGCGCCCGCCAACTGCTGCGCACCGGCGAAGACGAATATAAAACCCTCAACCTGGCGGACAAGGATCTGAGCGAAGCGCAACTGATCGCCGCCATCGCCGCTCACCCGAAACTGATGGAGCGACCGATTCTCGAAGTCGGCAAAAAAGCCATCATCGGTCGTCCGCCGGAGCAGATCCTGGAACTGCTGCCATGAGTGCGCCGTACATTCTGGTTCTCTACTACAGCCGCAGCGGTTCGACCAACGAAATGGCCCGGCAGATTGCCCGTGGCGTTGAACAGGCCGGCCTTGAGGCGCGCTTGCGTACCGTGCCGGCGATTTCCACCGAATGCGAAGCAGTGTCGCCGGATATTCCGGACGAGGGCGCGCTGTATGCCAGCCTCGACGACCTGAAGAACTGCGCCGGTCTGGCCTTGGGCAGCCCGACCCGCTTCGGCAACATGGCCGCGCCACTCAAATACTTCCTCGATGGCACCAGCAATCTATGGCTGACTGGTGCACTGGTGGGCAAACCGGCCGGTGTGTTCACCTCTACCGCGAGCCTGCACGGCGGCCAGGAAACCACCTTGCTGTCGATGATGTTGCCGTTGCTGCACCACGGCATGTTGATCACCGGCCTGCCCTACAGCGAGTCGGCCCTGCTGGAAACCCAGGGCGGTGGGACGCCTTACGGTGCCAGTCATCACGCTGGCGCCGATGGCAAGAACGGCCTGGATGCACACGAAGTGGCTCTGTGCCGCGCGCTGGGCATGCGCCTGGCCAAGACTGCACAGAAACTGGAGGGCTGAGGGTGGCCAGGAAGCCGAAGATACTACCCGCCATCGACTGGCTCGAACCGCGTGTCAAGGCGATGCGGGTGATCAGCCTGTTGTGCTTTTTCGGCCTGGTGGGCCTGTTGTGCGTGTATTACCTGGCGATCGCCGATCTACATGGCGCGCGACCCTGGGTCATTCTGCTGATCGAACTTGTGCCTTTGTTGATCCTGGCGCCCGGCATGATCGTCGGCAGCCCTCGCGGGCATTCGTGGATGTGCTTTGTGGTGAACCTGTATTTCATCAAGGGCGCACTGGCCGCGTATGACCCGAATCGACAAGTCTTCGGCTTGCTGGAAATGGGCGCAAGCCTGGCGGTATTCTGCTCGGCCCTGCTGTTTGTGCGCTGGCGCTATCAGCTGAACCGCAAACTGGCGGGTGAAGGCGAGCCCTCCGTCGCCTGACAGGCCGCCATCGCTGGCAAGCCTGCGATGGCGCTACTGCCTCAGTGGTTGACGGTGTACGCCAGCATCATCGAGATCTGGCTCATCGGCCGTCCGCCACTGTCCTCGTGCCACTGATTGAACACCTCCTGCACCAGTGCCAGGTCGCGCAGGCTGGTGGGCACCTTGTCGATGATGTCCTGGGCATTCAATGCCGCTACCACGTCGTAGCTCGGCACAAAGGTGTCCTTGCCGATCATGCGCAGAAAGCGTGGCGCCGACAGGCCGCCCAACTGATGGCCGCGCTTTTTCAGGAAAGTCCACAGACCGACGATATCGGTCACCGGCCAATCGGCGATCAACGCACCGAAGCTGCCCTGCTCATGGGCCACGTCCAGCACGAACTGCGCGTTGCGCGGCACACTCTTGAGCTTGCCCAAGTGGCGAATGATCCGCGCATCCTGCATCAGCCGCTCAAGGTGCTCGGCACTCATCAGCACGACTTTTTCCGGGTCGAAGCCGAAGAACACCTCTTCGAAGGCCGGCCACTTGGCGTCCACCAGGCTGTGTTTGAGCCCGGCACGAAATACCCGCAAGGCCATCATCGAGAGGTAGCGATCGTCGCTGATCTTGCGCAATTGTGCCGGGGTCTTGGGCACGGGCAGATGGGCTTCCAGCTCTGCCGCTGAACCGAAGCGGTTCAGGCAGTATTCGTTCAGCCACTTGTAGTCGCGCATGCCCTCTCCTGAAAAATAAAAATGACCTGTAGGAGCGAGCTTGCTCGCGATAGCGGTTGTTCAGTCAACATAGGTGTTGAATGTACCAACGCCATCGCGAGCAAGCTCGCTCCTACAGTAATGGTGTTTAAAGGTTTACGACGTTGACGAAGCGCGAAGCCGCCGACTCGTCGATCTTCAGGCTGGTGAAATCGAACAGGTTACGATCCGCCAGCTGCGACGGGATCACGTTCTGCAGGCTGCGGAAGATGCTCTCGGTGCGGCCCGGGGTCTTGCGCTCCCAGTCCTGCAGCATTTCCTTGACCACCTGGCGTTGCAGGTTTTCCTGGGAACCGCAGAGGTTGCACGGAATGATCGGGAACTGCTTGAAGTCCGAGTAGGCCTGAATGTCTTTCTCGTTGCAGTACGCCAGCGGGCGGATCACCACGTTGCGGCCGTCGTCGGCACGCAGCTTCGGTGGCATGGCCTTGAGCGAACCGTTGAAGAACATGTTCAGGAAGAAGGTCTCGACGATGTCGTCGCGGTGATGCCCCAAAGCCATCTTGGTCGCACCGATTTCATCGGCGAAGGTGTACAGCGTGCCGCGACGCAGGCGCGAGCACAGCGAGCAGGTGGTCTTGCCTTCCGGAATCAGCTCCTTGACCACCGAGTAGGTGTCTTTCTCGACGATGTGGTACTCGACGCCCAGCTCTTTGAGGTACGCCGGCAGCACGTGCTCGGGGAAGCCCGGCTGCTTCTGGTCCATGTTCACGGCGACGATCTCGAACTTGATCGGTGCGACCTTCTGCAAGTGCATCAGCACATCGAGCATGGTGTAGCTGTCCTTGCCGCCGGACAGGCAGACCATGACCTTGTCGCCGTCTTCAATCATGTTGAAGTCGGCAACCGCCTCACCGGCCTGTCGGCGAAGGCGCTTTTGCAGTTTGTTCTGGTTGACCGTAAGAGTGCCCATGACGCGAAATCCGTGAGGTGTGACGAAAGGCGGGCATTTTACGCAAAAAACAGCGCAAGGGCGAAGTGCCTCAGGTCCCGTCAATCGATTCACCGGCTACAGACCCTGCGGCGATTACCAACGCTGTTTACAGCGCGATTTGCTCTAAAGCCCCTACTTACGCTAAGGAAACTCCTTCCTATACTGCGACATATGGTCGCATTTTCCAGACCTATGACTTGCTGGGCCGCATTGGCCCGTAAGCGCTCCACTGGGGGGCGACGGTAAAAACAAGAGGAGTGACTGGCATGATCCATCACGTAGTGGGGCTCTTCACCCACCCTGACCAAGAATGGAAAGAAATCCGTGGCGACCAGGAGGAAAGCATCAGCCACATGTACCTGACCCACACCCTGATCCTGGCGGCGATCCCTGCCGTGTCCGCGTTTATCGGCACGACCAAGGTCGGCTGGGTCATCGGCAGTCGGGCGCCGGTGATGCTGACCGTGGAAAGCGCGGTCTGGATGACGATCATGTCCTACCTGGCGATGCTCGGCGGCGTGGCTGTAATGGGGGCTTTCATCCACTGGATGGCGCGCACCTATGACGCCAACCCCAGCCTTGCCCGCTGCGTCGCGTTTGCAACCTACACCGCAACACCGCTGTTCATTGGTGGCCTCGCCGCTCTCTATCCACACTTGTGGCTGGGGATGATCGTCGGCACTGCGGCCATCTGCTACACGGTCTACCTGCTGTACGTCGGCCTGCCGACCTTCATGAACATTCCCAATGACGAGGGCTTCCTGTTTTCAAGTTCCGTGCTTGCCGTCGGCCTGGTGGTGCTGGTCGCCATCATGGCATTCACCGTGATCGTCTGGGGACTCGGCGTGGGGCCGGTCTATACCAACTGATATTCGACATTCGAATCAACACTGCCGACACAGGCCGCCGCAAGGCGGCCTTTTACTGCATGGGTAGAAAATGCTGGATGACCGCTCAGCGCATCAACGATTCGCAAGGCCCGGAGGTTGCGGCATACTCGACTGCTCTGGAGATCCATCAAGCATGCCCGAGCAACTCAATACCCGCGTCGAAGACTGTTTCCAACTCGCCGAATCCTTTTTCAAACGACCTTTCAAACGCCCCGTGGTGAGCCTCAAGCTGCGCGGGCAAAAAGCCGGTGTCGCGCACTTGCACGAGAACCTGCTGCGCTTCAATCCGCAGCTCTATCGGGAAAACACCGAAGACTTCCTCAAGCAAACCGTGGCCCATGAGGTCGCGCATCTGATCGCCCATCAATTGTTTGGCGACCGTATCCAGCCCCACGGCGAGGAGTGGCAACTGATCATGCGCGGCGTGTACGAACTGCCGCCCAACCGCTGCCACACCTATGACGTCAAGCGCCGCAGCGTGACCCGGTACATCTATAAGTGCCCGTGCGCCGACAGCGATTTCCCTTTTTCGGCGCAGCGCCACAGCCTGGTGCGGCAGGGTCGGCGGTATCTGTGCCGGCGTTGTCGGCATACCTTGGTGTTTAGTGGGGAAATGCGGGTCGAATAGTGATTTTTGTAGTGGCTGGAACGGACGCTAGAGAATCACCTTGTTACGCCGCAACGCCTCCACCCGCTCAAGACTGAAACCCAACTCCCCCAGTACCTGATCCGTATGCTGCCCCAGCGCCGCGCCAATATGCTTCGGCTCAGGCAAGCCCTCGGAAAACTTCAACGGACAGGCCATCTGCACCTGCATCGATCCATCACCACGCGGTACCTGTGTTACCAGCTCGCGTGCCTTCAACTGCGGATGACGCAGCGCTTCGCCGAGTTTCAATACCGGCTCGACACAGGCATCCAGCTCGGCAAATAGCGCGCACAACTCGGCAAAGTCGTGTCGTTCAAACTCGACCTTCAGCGCCTCCTTGAGCTGCTTCTGCTGTGCCGGCAACGGCGACAATCCAAGCCCGGCCAGTTCTTCCAGGCCCAGCGCCGTGCACAATTGCTTCATGAACGCCGGCTCCAGGCTGCCGACCGACAACCAGCGGCCGTCACGGGAGCGGTAGTAGTCATAAAAGCTGCCACCATTGAGTACCTGGTTTTCCGGCCCCGGTTCGACTCCACAGGCGAGGTAGCCCGCGCCAGCCATGGCGTTCAGGCTGAATGCACAGTCGGTCATGCTCACATCCAGGTGCTGGCCCTGCCCCGTCTGCTGGCGGGCAATGACCGCCGCGAGCAAGCCGATCACGCCGTGCAGCGAGCCGCCGGCAACGTCCGCGACCTGCATGCCCAACGGCAGCGGCCCGCTGTCGGCGCGTCCGGTATAGCTCGATAAACCCGCCAATGCCAGGTAGTTGATGTCATGCCCGGCGCGATCCTTGTAGGGTCCGGTCTGCCCATAGCCGGTGATCGACACATAGATCAGTCGCGGATTGATCGCCTTCAAGGCTTCATAGCCCAGGCCCAATCGCTCCATGACGCCGGGACGGAATTGCTCCAGCACGATGTCGTGATCCTGCAGCAGCCGCTTGATTACCTCCAGCGCCTCGGGTTGCTTCAGGTCCAGGGCCAGGCTGCGTTTATTGCGGTTGAGGTAAGCATGGCTGGCCGACACGCCATGGTCATGGGGTGGCAAGACCCGCAGCAGATCCATGCGGCTCGGTGACTCGATGCGCAGCACTTGCGCGCCCATGTCCGCCAGCAACAGCGAGGCGAACGGCCCCGGCAACAATGTCGAGAAATCCAGAATCTTCAGTGATGCCAGTGGACCGAGCATGAGCGTTCTCCCTAGACGATGCCCTCAGCCTAGGCAGCCGATGGCCACACGGCAATCACCTTATACGTCACGTGCAGTGACCGTTACGCTCAAACGCCGGGCATGAAAAAACCCGCCGAAGCGGGTTTTTCAGTACAGCCTGAGTTACTTGACGTTGCTTGGAGTCGCGCCTTCAGCCACGCCCAGATCGTCCTGTGGACGCTCTTCGGCGATGCCGCGACCACCGGAAGCCAGTTCGGCCTGCAGCACGTCGGTATCCAGCTCCTTGGTCCACTTGGCGACCACGATGGTTGCCACGGCGTTGCCCACCAGGTTGGTCAGGGCACGAGCCTCGGACATGAAGCGGTCGATACCGAGGATCAGCGCCAGGCCGGCCACTGGCAGGTGGCCAACGGCGGACAAGGTAGCAGCCAGTACGATGAAGCCCGAACCGGTAACACCGGCCGCGCCTTTGGAGGACAGCAGCAACACCACCAGCAGGGTGATCTGGTGCGTGATGTCCATGTGCGTATCAGTGGCCTGGGCAATGAACACCGCCGCCATGGTCAGGTAGATCGCGGTGCCGTCGAGGTTGAACGAGTAACCGGTCGGGATCACCAGGCCCACTACCGATTTCTTCGCGCCCAGGCGCTCCATCTTGATCAGCATGCGTGGCAGTACGGATTCCGAAGAGGAGGTACCCAGTACGATCAGCAGCTCTTCACGGATGTAGCGGATCATTTTCAGCACACTGAAGCCGTGCATGCGGGCGATGCCACCAAGAACGACCAGGATGAACAGCACGCAGGTGATGTAGAAGCAGGCCATCAACTGACCCAGCTGCACCAGCGAGCCAACGCCGTAGGCACCGATGGTGAACGCCATCGCACCGAAGGCACCGATAGGGGCAAGCTTCATGATCATGTTGATGATGTTGAACATCACGTGGGCGAAGCGATCGATGAACTCCAGCAGCGGGCGGCCGTAGTCACCCAGGCGATGCAGGGCGAAACCGAAGATCACCGAGAACATCAGCACTTGCAGGATGTCACCGGTGGCGAAGGCGCCGACGATGGTGGTCGGGATCACGTTCAGCAGGAAGCCGACGACGCTCTGGTCGGCACCGGCAGCCACATACTGGGCCACTTTGGAGGCGTCCAGGGTCGACACGTCGATGTGCATGCCATTGCCTGGCTGCACGATGTTGACCACGACCAGACCGACCAGCAGGGCGATGGTCGAAACGATTTCGAAATAGAGCAGTGCGTAGCCACCGGTCTTGCCGACCGACTTCATGCTCTGCATGCCGGCGATACCGCTCACGA
Source organism: Pseudomonas vancouverensis (assembly GCF_004348895.1). Lineage (GTDB taxonomy): Bacteria > Pseudomonadota > Gammaproteobacteria > Pseudomonadales > Pseudomonadaceae > Aquipseudomonas > Aquipseudomonas vancouverensis. The sequence continues at coordinate 389,789 of NZ_RRZK01000032.1, read as the reverse complement.
CCGTACAGAAGATGATAGGGGCGATGATCATCTTGATCAGTTTGATGAAACCGTCACCCAGTGGTTTGACCGCCACACCGAGCTGAGGGTAGTAGTGACCGAGGGCGATACCGATGACAATTGCAACGATCACCTGGAAATACAGGGATTTGTACAGTGGCTGACGAGTCGTCATTGCAAAGTTCCTCAAGAGTGCCCGGAGACAACATCCATCTGTTGTCCGCACACCGCAATTGCGAACCCTCCTGCACTGGAGGGATTTGTTTTTTCGAGCTGCTCGACGGCAGACTTCTGCCCGTTACATCGCAAGCCCCGTGCCACCTTGTACAAATTCCCTGCAAGCCTTTGTCATCAAGGCTTACAACTTTTCCCCTGTCACAATTTGCATTCATTACAGTGGCGGATTTCCGCCCTCCCGACAAAACCCGCCCTCAGATTTGGCGGATATCCGCCTTGTTCATCGTTGCGCAGCGCAGCTACCATCCGTCGTTCAATGGACGGACCTGCCCGCTATGCGTGAAAGAACCATCGCCAGTCATTTCGCCCGCGCCGTCCTCAAGGGCGCACATCGCCGTGGCTACGACACCGAGAGCCTGTTGCAACAACTGGGGATCAGCCCCGAGTTGATCGAAGAGCCACGGGCGCGCATTGCTCCGGAGCTGTTCACCCAACTGATTCAAGGGATTTGGCTGGCACTGGACGACGAGTACCTGGGTTTCGGGCAAGCCCCGAGCAAACCGGGCAGCTTCGCGATGATGTGTCATGCCGTGATCCACTGCCGCAATCTCGAACGGGCACTTAATCGCGGCTTATTGTTTTATAGCCTATTCCCCGGGGCTCCGCGCCTGACCCTGACGCATGAGGACGAATGGGTCCGTTTGAGCCTCGATGATGCGCAACTTTGGGACCCGGATCACTTTCTGTCGGAATGCCTGCTGGTGATCTGGCACCGTTTCGGCAGTTGGCTGATTGGCCAGCGTATTCGCCTGGAGCAGGCAACATTCAGCTACCCGCGTCCGGAGCATGGTGCCGAGTACGACTTGTTGTTTTCCTGTCCGCTGACGTTTGCCGCCGGGCAGAGCAGTCTGCTGTTTCACAGTCGCTACCTGCACATGCCCTTGCTGCAGGACGAGCGCACGCTCAAGCACTTTCTCGAACACTCGCCCGCCAACCTGCTGTCACGTCCGGACGACGGCGACAGCCTGAGCAGCCGGCTGCGACGCCTGCTCAGCCGCGACAGCACACGCTGGCCGGACCTGGAAGCCGTGGCGGCGCATCTGCACATCAGCCCGCAGACCTTGCGCCGACACCTGCGAGAGGAGGGTTCCAGTTTTCAGGAACTGAAGGATCAATTGCGTCGGGACATTGCGATTTATCACCTCGGACGTGCCGACCTGTCGTTGCAACAGATCGCCGAGCAATTGGGGTTTTCCGAGCCTTCGGCGTTTCATCGGGCGTTCAAGAAATGGACGGGGCTGACCCCGGGCGCGTATCGCGCCCAGGAAAACTGAGGTTCGCAAGCAGATTTATCAGGTGTGCTCTCGTTAGCAATCCCGCGAATGGGTCGGCGAGAGCACAACCTGTTATACCGCCGGAAAATGAATCCGGAACGCCGCCCCACCCATCGGCGAATCACCCAAGGTCAGCTTGGCGCTGTAGCTTTCAATGATGTCCTTGACCACCGCCAGGCCAATGCCCTGCCCCGGATGCTGACGATCCAGGCGTTCACCGCGCTCGAGAATCCGTGCACGCTGATCCTGGGGAACACCCGGGCCGTCATCCTCGACGCACAATTCGACGCCGCTGATGGTCTCTCGCACGCTGATGCGGATTTCCCCAAGGCACAGGCGATAGGCGTTCTCCAACAGGTTGCCCATCATTTCCAGCAAGGCACCCTGCTCGATCGGTACATAACAGGGGTCCGGCAGATCGAAGGCTACGCGCACCGACTTGTCGCGGTACACCTTGTCCAGCGTGTCACACAGACTCTTGAGCACCGGGCGCAGGCGCACCTGGTGACGCACCAGGCCACTTTTACGCAGACTCGCGCGTTGCAGCTGGTAACTTATTTGCTGGCTCATGCGCTCGATCTGGGATTGCAGTACCCAGGCCTGCTCGCGGTCTTCCGGGCGCTGCGCCATGTCCTCACTGACGCCCTGCAACACGGCCAGTGGCGTTTTCAGACTGTGGGCCAGATCATCGAGAGAATCGCGATAACGACTGCGCTGCTCGCGCTCGCTGTGCAGCAAGCGGTTCAGCGAACCGGTCAGGCGCAGCAGTTCACGCGGATGTTCTTCACTCAGGCTCTCACGGGTGCCGCCCTCGATCTGGTCCAGCTCCTGACTCAAGCGGCGCAGCGCCTGCAAGCCCCAGGTCAGGCCGATCCACAGCAGCGACAGCAGCACCAGCAATGCGGCACCGAAGCCCAGGTAGAGGTTTTCCCGCAGGCCTTCGAGCGTGGTTTCGTACTCGCGAACCGGTTGCAGTGCGACGATGCTGAACGCTGCATTTTTTCCGCCCAGCAGTTTGACTTCGACGTCGTAGACAAAAAAATCCTGACCATTGGCTTCGCTAATCCGCGCGAACTCGTTACCACGACCGTCATAACGCGGCTTGTAGTTGATATGTTCTTCCCGGGTGCCCTTCGATCGCCAGACCAGATGGCCTTCGCGATCGTAGATATAGCCAAGCAAACGGCTGTCCGTGAGATTGAAGCGTTCGTCGGGCAACTGCTCCGGCATCTGCAAGCGGTTGTTTTCCACCCGGGCGGCGGAGATCAGAGTGGTGACATCGGATGCCAGGCGCTGCTCGATGGAATCCTGCAAGGCCAGGCTGAATGCCCCCTGCATGGCGGGCAACAACGCCAGCATGAACAACACCGCCAACAGCGTGGCGGCGAGCATCAAGCGCACACGAAGCGAGCGAATCAAGTGCAACGCTCGTTGAACAGGTAACCCAGGCCACGCACCGTATCGATCGGTTTGAACCCGGCCGGCCCTTCGAGTTTGCGCCGCAGACGACCGACCAGCACTTCGATCACATTCGGATCGCGCTCGTCGTCATCCGGATACAACTGTTCCATCAAACGATCCTTGGGCACCACTTGCTGATGATGGCGCATCAGGTATTCAAGGATGCGGTACTCGTAGGCCGTCAGCGCCAACGGTTGTTCATCCAGCGACGCCTGCTTGCGGTTGAGGTCCAGGAGCAAGGGACCGGCGACTATGGTCGATTGGGTGAAGCCACTGGAGCGACGCAACAACGCGTTCAATCGCGCCTCCAGCTCCTCGAACTGGAACGGCTTGACCACGTAGTCGTCGGCACCGGCGGCCAGGCCTTCGACCTTGTCCTGCCAGTTGCCCCGAGCCGTGAGGATCAGGATCGGAAATGTCTTGCCGCTCGAACGCAGCTGGCGAATCAGGTCAAGCCCGCCCATGCCCGGCAAGCCCAGATCAATCACTGCCAGGTCAAAGTTGAACTGCCCAGTCTGATACAGCGCCTCCTCGGCATTGGCCACGGCCTCGACCACATGGCCGCTCTCCGTCAGGCGGGTGTACAGGTGATGGCGCAACAGCGCTTCATCTTCGACGACCAGCAGTTTCATAACGCTCTCCCGGGTAGATCAACAACTGCAGTGGTACACCTTCATGTACCTCGATGGCTAACACGGCAACGCCGGATCAGTCACTCGGGCTGATCCGGCGCAGGCCACTCACGAAACGCTTGTCAGAAAGCGTAGTTGGCGGCCAGGTAAGTCTGGGCGCTGCTGGTCAGGCTCAGCGAGCCTTGCTTGCTGCCACCTCGCTCACTCATCTCGGTGCTGGCGTTGCTGCGCAGGTAACGGTAACCCAGTTCAACCGACGTTTTCTGCGTAACCTGTTGCAGCACGCCCGCCTGTCCACCGATGGCATAGCCGATATTGCTGTCACGGCTGAAACCTGGCGACTCCTGAGTCATTTTCGCCAAACCGGCGGTGGCACCACCGAACAACCGGGTGCTGCCGCCCACCGGGTAAAACAGATCGTAGCTGCCCAGGAGGTTTTCCTGACGCAGTTTAATGCCGTTGTGCGAGCCCGACACATTGTCGTAAGTCGCGTAGTAGCGGCCCTTGTCATTTTGCTGGCCCAGACGAACACCCCAGGTAGTGTCCTTGCCGATCACGCCATCGGCGTTCGGGCGATTGAGGTTGTCATTCAGGGCGTGGGATTTTTTGATCTTGTCGCTGGTCTGTCCAAGAGTAAGACTGGCGAAGTTGTCGTCGGACGCGAAGGCTGCGGTGCTTGCGCCCAGAACAGTGATTGCCAGAAGCAGTTTTTTGAATCCAGTCATCGGGAATGTCCTTATTTGCCGTTTGATTTTGGGGTACGAGGCAAGGTTACGCACCGCGCCCTGAACTCCCCCTGAACGCACTCTGAACCTGGGCTGAACGGCCCCCCCGGCGACCGTTTCGACATTTATCAACAGGAGTTTCGATCATGCGCATGTTCCTCGCCGTCCTCCTGCTGGCCTTCTGCGGGCTCAGCCAGGCCGCCATCCAGACCCGGGAAATCCCCTACCAGAGTGCCGATGGCACGAAAATGATTGGCTACTACGCCTACGACGACGCGCTCAAAGGGCCGCGTCCCGGAGTCGTGGTCGTGCATGAGTTCTGGGGCCTGAACGACTACGCCAAGCGTCGCGCCCGGGATCTCGCCGGCCTGGGCTACAGTGCGTTGGCCATCGACATGTACGGTGACGGCAAAAACACCGAGCATCCCAAAGACGCGATGGCTTTCATGCAAGCGGTGAACAAGGACAGCGCAGTGGGTAGCGCACGGTTCCAGGCCGGGCTGGACTTGCTGAAGAAACAACCGCAAACCGATCCGCACAAGATTGCCGCCATCGGCTACTGCTTTGGCGGTGGTGTCGTTCTCAATGCGGCGCGCCAGGGCGTACCGCTGGCAGGCGTGGTGAGCTTCCACGGCGCACTGGCGACCACCACACCGGCAACACCGGGCAGCGTCAAGGCCAAGGTACTGGTTGAGCACGGCGCAATGGACAGCATGATCACGCCGGACAACGTCGCGGCGTTCAAGAGCGAGATGGACAAGGCCGGGGCCGACTACACCTTCGTCAGCCTTGACGGCGCCAAGCACGGTTTCACCAACCCGGACGCCGACCGTTTGAGCCATGGCGATCATGGTGGGCCGGACATTGGCTACAACAAGGTCGCCGATGAAAAATCCTGGGCGGATATGCAGGCGTTCTTCAAGAAGATCTTTGGTTAAGCAGACAGCCTCTTCAAGTGCCTTCGCGAGCAGGGGCAACCTGCTCGCGATGAATCCGCGGCCCTGCACTACCCAGCGTCAGAGCAACCCGGCAGAATGCCGGTCATGAACCTTGCCCCTGCCCTGCCCATCTGCTGCACGCCTCTCGACGACCATTGGCCGCTGCCGTTCGCGCTGCCCGACACGGTGCTGCTGAGCACCCATTTCGACAGTTCACAACTGGCCACGGACGACTTCCAGCGCAGCGCCATCGACGCCCCCCCGAGCATCCAGCGCTCGGTCGCCAAACGCCAGGCGGAATTTCTCGCCGGGCGAGTCTGCGCCAGGGCCGCGTTGCAGCGTTTGCAAGGTCTGAACTACGTTCCAGCGATAGGGGAAGACCGGGCACCGGTCTGGCCGGATCATATCGTCGGTTCGATCACCCACAGCACCGGCCGTGCGGCGGCGATTGTCGCGCACAACAGCCACTGGCGCGGGCTGGGCATGGACCTGGAAAACCTGCTCAACCCCGAGCGCGCGGAACGGCTGGCCGGGGAGATCCTCAATCCGCCGGAACTGCAACGCATGATGGCGGGCTCCCGGGATCAACGGGCGTTGCTGGTAACGCTGACGTTCTCGGTCAAGGAAAGCCTGTTCAAGGCGCTCTATCCGATCGTGCAAAAGCGCTTCTATTTTGAGCATGCCGAAGTGCTGGAGTGGCACGAGAGCGGCCATGTGCGGCTGCGCTTGCTGACCGATCTGTCTGCGCAGTGGAGCAACGGCACCGAAATGGATGCGCAGTTCGGCATCAAGGATGGGCAGTTGTTGAGCCTGGTCAGCATCAAGGCCTGAAGCTTTGTAGCGACCTCACCGTCCTCATCGCGAGCAAGCTCGCTCACACACGGGCCCCTTGCTGCACCACAAATCCCAGTGGGCGCTTGCCAACTGGCGATGAGGCCCGATCACACGGCATAAAAATCAGCGCTTTTCCTGATTGCGCGGCCAGCTCAAGCTGAAGCATGCCCCGCCCAGGCTCTTGCTCTTGCCGATCAACGCGCGTCCGTCATGCCAATGGATGATCCGCCGCACAATCGACAGCCCCAGCCCATGACCTCCCGACGCACGGGTACGACTGTCATCGAGCCGCAGGAACGGCGTAAAGATCTTCTCCCACGCCGGCTCCGGTACACCCGGGCCGTCATCCTCGATATCCACCCGGCATCGTTGCTGCCCCACCTGATAGCTGATGGTCACCCGTGAGTGCGCATGGCGCATGGCATTGCTTACCAGGTTCTGGATCGCCCGGTGCAGATAACGCGGTTCAGCCTCGACCCAGGCATCGTCGTTATCGGCCGCCGACAGGCACAGACCGCGCTGCACGGTGACGTCGGCGCGCAATGGCGCCAACTCCTCGATCACTTGATTGACCAGGGCATCCAGATCAATGCGCTGGAAATTCAACGCCGGCGAACCCTGCTCGAGGCGGGCGTAGGTCAACATCTCGTCAACCAGCCGATCCAGGTCTTCGATATCGTGATCCATGCCCTGACAGTATTTTTCCAAGGCTTGTGGCGTGGTGGCCGAGCCGATCATTTCCAGGCCAAAACGCAGGCGTGCCACTGGCGTGCGTAATTCGTGGGACACCGCGCGCACCAGTTCACGCTGGATCGCCAGCAACTGCTGCAAGTGCTCGGCCATGCCGTTGAACGCCGAAGCCAGCCGCCCCACGGAATCCGCGCCACGCGCCGGCACGCGGGTTTCCAGGCTGCCCTTGGCGATGCGCGTGGCCGCCGCCTCCAGGCCACGCAAGCGGCGCTCGAGCTGACGCACCAACAGATAAACGATCAGGCCGATCAACGTCAGGCCCAGCGCCGCGATCAGCACCAACCACTCCGGCGGATAGGGATTCATCTGGTACAACGGACCGATTTCCAGGACCCATGGCGTGCCGACCATGCCGGCGAACACCCGGATCGAATCGCCCTCCTTGCCCAGCGCCATCACGGTATCGCCCTCGGACACGCGACGACTCTGATCCTCGTCCATGTCCGCCTCGTCCACCGTGACCAGACGCAAGTCGAAGCCAAAACCCTTGTCCTGCTTCAGCTGTGCGAGGCGCTTGGGTTGATCGGCGACCGGGACACGAACCAGCTCGTCCGTCAGCAGATAGATGGTCGCACGGGCCAGTTGCTCGCTGATTTGCTGCACCTCGCCAGTGAGAACCAGCTGTTCCTGATCACTGACCAGCCGATAGACCATCGCCGCATGCGGCCCGGTTTGCTCCACCAGTGCCTGGCCACGCAGGACGCGGGTGCGCTGGGTGAGATCAAGGTCGGTTTGATTGAAGGTTTTCAGGGCCAGGGGAATACCGAGCAAGCGCTCCCACACCAGCAACGCGCGGTGGCGTTCGGTCTGGTTCATCGGCTGCAGGTTGTCGGCCATCAGCGAGAACGTGCCGTGGGCCAGGCGCTCGCGGTACTGCTCGCTGCGCACCTGATTGAGCATGTGCAGGGCCAGCACACCGAGCACTGCCACCAGGATCAGCGCGGCACACATGCCGCCATAGATACGCAGGAAGATCGAGTTCACAGGGCCGGATCTACGCAGGCCTCGGGGACGAACAGATAACCCTTGCTGCGCACGGTCTTGATCAGGCGCGGATGATCCGGGTCATCGCCGATTTTCGGCCGGATGCGCGAGATGCGTACATCGATGGAGCGGTCCTGACCGTCATAACCGATGCCGCGCAACGCGGTGAAGATTTCTTCCCGGGACAGAATGCGTCCGGCATTGGCCACCAGCAGCCAGAGCAGGTCGAATTCGGCGCTGGTCAACTCGATACCGCTGCCCTGCAACCAGGCTTCGCGCAGGGCATTGTCCACCACCAGAGGGCCGAATTGCAGACGCCGCTGTTTTTCCGGCGCGACTTCCGGCGCTTCGCTACGGCGCAACAAGGCCTGGATGCGCGCCAGCAGCAGGCGCGGACGCACGGGCTTGCACACATAGTCATCGGCGCCCAGGTCCAGCCCAAGGATCTGGTCGGTGTCGTCGGTACGGGCCGTCAGCATCAGGATCGGACCGTCATAGCGGGAGCGGACCTTGCGGCAGATGCTCAGGCCGTCTTCACCGGGCAGCATCAGGTCGAGAATCACCAGGTCCGGTTGCTCTTTGATGATGCGTGCCGCGGCCAGCGCACCATTGCCTTCGATCGATACACGCAGGCCATTGGCTTCCAGGTAGTCGCGGGTCAGTTCGGCCAGTCGCTGGTCGTCCTCCACAATCAATACCTGCCACGCTTCTTGCTCCACGGATGACCTCTGCTTGCCAAAACACTAATAAGGAAGGATCCGCCCGTCTTTTTGTAATGATTCGGGGGGATAAATATGTATACACGCTGGGCCGAATGTATAAACGCCGCCCGTCGATAACACAAGCTGCCAAATGAGGTCGGACAACGGCTTTTTTTGTGATAGGGTTCGCGCCCTTAAAAATCCGACCGGGCGTTTTTGCCCTGTAAAAAACGAGGAAAAAAAGCCCGGTCCAGCAGCGTCGCGGCCTACACGCCAGTTCGCCCTTTCACACACAATTTACGCACAGGTTTATCCACAGGCAGTACGTTGCATTCGCCCCCCAAAACGCATTATCTTGTACCCCGGCGCTAAAAAACCCCTAGATATAGGGTTTTGCGCAAAAAACCAAACACAAACCAGACAGCAATTTCAAGCGCTTTTATTGCCGCTGTCCGGTTGAACCAAACGCATTTTTGAAAGCCCAAACCGCGCGTGCGGATGGCTACTGTATTTCGGCCCCAAGTGGTGAAAACGGTACGGGTGTTGCAGTCCCAACTGTCACCTGCAAAGGACCCCGGTCTCAGGCCCCAGGCGTGAGACCAAAGACTTCGGCATGGAAGCGGCGCTCAATAGCCCCCTTCCTACTGTCCCGAAGTTGTTATGCCCGGCGCTCGCCGGTTGTAGTGCTTCAGGACGGAACGGTGGGCACCGTGATGGTGCCCAAACAAACATAGAGAATGTGGAGACACCCCCCCATGCAAACCGACACAACTCGCGAGAACCCGCAGGGCACCTTGCCGCAGGCCGCTGATTCGAATTCGGATCTGTCCGCCACCGCGCCGGGCCAACTGCGAGTGATCAAGCGTAACGGCACTGTCGTTCCTTACACCGATGACAAGATCACCGTCGCCATCACCAAAGCGTTCCTCGCAGTTGAAGGCGGCACCGCTGCTGCCTCGTCGCGAATCCATGACACCGTGGCCCGCCTGACCGAGCAGGTCACCGCGACCTTCAAGCGCCGCATGCCATCGGGCGGCACCATCCACATCGAAGAAATCCAGGACCAGGTTGAACTGGCCCTGATGCGTGCCGGCGAGCAGAAAGTCGCCCGCGACTACGTGATCTACCGTGACGCGCGCTCCAAGGAACGTGCCGTGCGTGCGCCAGCCGAAGAAGCGGTCAACGCCCACCCTTCGATCCGCATCACCCGTGCCGACGGCAGCCTGGCGCCGCTGGACATGGGCCGCCTGAACACCATCGTCAGCGAAGCGTGCGAAGGCCTGGAAGAAGTCGACGGCGACCTGATCCAGCGCGAAACCCTGAAGAACCTGTACGACGGCGTGGCCCTGAGCGACGTCAACACCGCCCTGGTGATGACCGCCCGTACCCTGGTTGAACGCGAGCCGAACTACTCGTTCGTGACCGCACGCCTGCTGATGGACACCCTGCGTGCCGAAGGCCTGGGCTTCCTCGGTGTGGCCGAAAGCGCCACTCACCACGAGATGGCCGACCTGTACGCCAAGGCCCTGCCGGCCTACATCGCCAAAGGTATCGAGTTCGAACTACTGAACCCTGTGCTGGCCACCTTTGACCTGGAAAAACTGGGCAAGGCGATCAACCACGAGCGCGACCAGCAATTCACCTACCTGGGCCTGCAAACCCTGTACGACCGCTACTTCATCCACAAGGACGGCGTACGCTTCGAACTGCCGCAGATCTTCTTCATGCGCGTGGCCATGGGCCTGGCGATCGAAGAGAAGCAGAAAGAAGACCGCGCGATCGAGTTCTACAACCTGCTGTCCTCGTTCGACTACATGGCTTCGACCCCGACCCTGTTCAACGCCGGCACCCTGCGTCCACAGCTGTCGAGCTGCTACCTGACCACCGTACCGGATGACCTGTCGGGCATCTACCACGCGATCCACGACAACGCCATGCTGTCGAAATTCGCTGGCGGCCTGGGCAACGACTGGACCCCGGTTCGTGCATTGGGTTCGTACATCAAGGGCACCAACGGCAAGTCGCAAGGCGTTGTGCCGTTCCTGAAAGTGGTGAACGACACCGCCGTAGCCGTCAACCAGGGTGGCAAGCGCAAAGGCGCTGTGTGTGCCTACCTGGAAACCTGGCACATGGACATCGAGGAGTTCATCGAACTCCGTAAGAACACCGGTGATGACCGTCGTCGTACCCACGACATGAACACCGCCAACTGGATCCCTGACCTGTTCATGAAGCGTGTCTTCGATGACGGCAAGTGGACCCTGTTCTCGCCATCCGAAGTACCGGACCTGCACGACCTGACCGGCAAGGCCTTCGAAGAGCGTTACGAGTACTACGAAGCCCTGACCGAGTACCCGGGCAAGGTCAAGTTGTTCAAGACCATCCAGGCCAAAGACCTGTGGCGCAAGATGCTGTCCATGCTGTTTGAAACCGGCCACCCATGGCTGACCTTCAAGGACCCGTGCAACCTGCGCAGCCCGCAGCAGCACGTTGGCGTGGTCCACAGCTCGAACCTGTGCACCGAGATCACCTTGAACACCAACAAGGACGAGATCGCCGTTTGCAACCTGGGCTCGATCAACCTGCCGAACCACATCGTCGACGGCAAGCTGGATACCGCCAAGCTGCAACGCACCGTGAACACTGCCGTGCGCATGCTCGACAACGTGATCGACATCAACTACTACTCGGTGCCGCAAGCGAAGAACTCCAACTTCAAGCACCGTCCGGTTGGTCTGGGCATCATGGGCTTCCAGGACGCGCTGTACCTGCAGCACATCCCTTACGGCTCCGACGCTGCCGTCGAGTTCGCCGACAAGTCGATGGAAGCGGTCAGCTACTACGCGATCCAGGCATCCTGCGACCTGGCCGATGAGCGTGGCGCCTACGACACCTTCCAGGGTTCGCTATGGTCCAAAGGCATCCTGCCGCTGGATTCGCAACAGATCCTGATCGAAGCCCGTGGCCAGAAGTACATCGACGTTGACCTGAACGAAACCCTGGACTGGGCACCGGTTCGCGCCCGTGTGCAGAAAGGCATTCGTAACTCCAACATCATGGCCATCGCACCGACCGCAACCATCGCCAACATCACCGGCGTATCGCAGTCGATCGAACCGACCTACCAGAACCTGTATGTGAAATCGAACCTGTCGGGCGAATTCACCGTGATCAACCCGTACCTGGTTCGCGACCTGAAAGCTCGCGGCCTGTGGGACTCGGTCATGATCAACGACCTGAAGTACTACGACGGTTCCGTGCAGCAGATCGAGCGCATCCCGCAAGAACTCAAAGAGCTCTACGCGACTGCGTTCGAAGTGGACACCAAGTGGATCGTCGACGCCGCCAGCCGTCGTCAGAAGTGGATCGACCAGGCTCAATCGCTGAACCTGTACATCGCCGGCGCATCGGGCAAGAAACTCGACGTGACCTACCGCATGGCCTGGTACCGTGGTCTGAAAACCACCTACTACCTCCGTGCCCTGGCCGCGACCAGCACCGAGAAGTCGACCATCAACACCGGCAAGCTGAACGCTGTTTCCAGCGGCGGCAACCACGGTGACGATTCGGTCCTGGCAGCTCCAGCCGGTCCTGCTCCAGTGCCGAAGGCTTGCGCCATCGACGAGCCGGATTGCGAAGCTTGCCAATAAGCTGAACCGGTAACACAAGAACCCCCGACAGGCCCTCAGCCTGCCGGGGGTTTTCTTTTGCCTGTCTGTAGGCGCTAGCTCGCTGGCGATGGTCTTCAACGATAACGCTGGATGCCTGATACCCCGCAGTGATTTCAGGTTCTTCGCGAGCAGGCTCGCCCCTACAGGTCGCCGCCGGCCCAAAAAAAAGCCCCTCTCTCGAGGGGCTTTTTATGCAGCGCGGTCCAGCATCAAGTCATCTGAATGATGGTCTGCATGATGGTGCTCTGGGTAGAAATGGTCTTGGCGTTCGCCTGATAGTTGCTCTGCGCCTTGATCAGGTCGACCAGTTCGTTGGTCAGATTGACGTTGGACTCTTCCAGGGAGTTGGAAGCGATCGAACCCAGGGTGCCGGTTTGCGGCGCATCGTAGCCCGGGATGCCCGACGCGTAGGTTTCTTTCCAGCTGGTGCCACCGACTGGCTGCAAGCCTTGTTCGTTGGTGAAGCTGGCCAGCGAGATCTGACCGATCGGCTTGGTCTGGTTGTTGCTGAAGTTGGCCAGCAGGACACCGGTACCATCAATGGTCAGGTTGGTGATCTGGCCAGTGGCGTAGCCGTTCTGCGAAGGAATCGAACGCGCAGTATCAGCGTTGAACTGAGTGGTGTTGGCCATGGCAATGGTCACACCGGACGGATCGGCGGAGGCACCGTTAGGCGTCCACACACCATTGCTGACCGAGCCAGGTGTCCAGTTGGTGATCTTCAGGTCACTGCTGATGACCGGTGCAGGCGTCGGCACGGTAGGCGGTACGGTCGGCGGCACAGGTGTGCTCACCTGCAGCAGCTTGCCGGAAGAATCGAACGTCATGGTCGACGGGACCGGATCCACTGCACCCGTACCACTGACTGGAGTACCGTCAGGGTTGCGACCATCGATCAAGGTGTAGGTATCCCAGGTGTTGGGACCGGTCTTGACCATGTACTGGTCCATGGTGTGCTGGTTGCCCTGAGTATCGTAGATCGGGGTACTGAACTGCTTGGTGAAGGTCGCCGATTTGGTCGGATCGAACTTGTTGGCCGCCACGGTCTGGTCAATCACATCAGCGGTCGAGTTCAGGTTGATGGTCGACGAGACATTGGTGGTCGACTTCGGTGCCAGGTTCGAGGTGTCGATGCGCAGGTCGGTCAATACACCGTTGACGATCTTGCCGCTGGCATCCACGCCGTAGCCTTGCAGGCGCGAGGTGCCGTCGGTGTTGGTGACGTAGCCATCCTTGTCGACCTTGAACGTACCGGCACGGGTGTAAGACAGCGAGCCGTTGTTGTTCAGGACGAAGAAGCCCGAACCGTTGATGCCCATGTCCAGCACGTTGCCGGTGTTGCTGATGTCACCCTGGGTGAACTGTTGGGAAACGTTGGCCAGACGCACGCCGTTACCGACGGTCTTGCTGCCAGTGCCCAGGCGAGTCGCCGAGTACACGTCTTCGAATTCTGCACGAGACGATTTGAAACCAGTGGTGCCGACGTTGGCGATGTTGTTGCCAGTTACGTCCAGTTGTTTGTTGGCTGCATAGAGACCGCTAAGGCCGATATTGAAAGACATCATCCACTCCTTTATGCCGTGTTAGTCGGCTCTACATACCAATGGTTTGTACTTTGGACAGGGCAACACTGCCCAGCCCGGCGAGATTGAGCATCAACTCACCGCCGGTCTGGCTGATGGTCACGCTGTTGACGGTGGCCGGCAGGTTGGTGATCAGTGCCACCGACTGACTGTCGATGGTGCTGGTCGCGCCGAAGGTGTAAGTGCCCGCAGGCGCCACTTCACCCGCATCGTTCTTGCCGTCCCAGATGAAGCTGGCGTTGCCCGCCGACTGCGAACCCAGGTCGATGGTGCGCACGGCCTTGCCGTCCGCATCGGTGATTTTCAAGGTGACACCGGCCACCGAAGAAGGAACCACCACACTACCGCTGAGACTCTTGCTGGTATCGACCACAGCCTTGCTGCCCGGCGCGATGACCGAGCGGCCCACCAACGACGACGCTTGCAAGGCCTGGGACGAGTTGTAGTTGCTGGCCAGGCCGCTAACGGTGTCGTTAAGCGTGGTAATGCCTTCCAGGCTACTGAACTGTGCCAGCTGTGCGACGAAGGCGCCGTTGTCCTGAGGCTCCAGCGGGTTCTGGTTTTTCAGCTGGGTGACCAGCAACTGCAGGAACGCATCCTTGCCCAGGGCCTGGTTGCCGGTGGACTTGCCGGCAGCCGAAGCCAGACCGTCAGTGGTCGTGGTGGTCTTGACCGAGGAGTTGGCCAGGATGTCGTTGAGGCTCAAACCGCCTGTGGAATCGGTAACACTCATCTGAGTCGCCCCTTATCACTGACCGAGGGTCAGGACTTTCTGCATCATGGTTTTGGCGGTATTCATCATTTCGGCGTTGGTCTGGAACGAACGGCTCGCGGAAATCATGTCGGCCATTTCTTCCACCACGTTGACGTTCGGGTAGTAGACATAACCCTTGGCATCGGCCGCTGGATGGTTTGGCTCGTAGCGCGCTTCCAGGTTGCTCTGGTCTTCGACCACGCCCAGTACCTGCACGCCTTGACCGGCTGCATCCTGGTTCTGGAACAGCGAATCGCTGCCGCCGCTCTGCCCGCCCTGGAACATGGTGGCGAACACCGGGTGGCGCGCGCGGTAGGTCTGGTCGATGCTCGACGAAACGGTCTCGGCGTTGGCGATGTTCGAAGCCACGGTGTTCAGGCGAGTGGTCTGGGCACTCATGCCGCTACCGGCAATGTTGAAAACACTGGACAGGGACATGACTTACTCTCCACGCAGGGCCGATACCAGCCCTTTGAATTTGCTGTTGAGCAGGGTGAAGCTGGCCTGGAAGCCGACCGCGTTTTCCGCGTAGTTCGACTGTTCCAGCTGAGCGTCCACGGTGTTCTGGTCGATCGACGGTTGCATCGGCGTGCGATACAGCAGCGACTCGTCACCACTGCTCATGCCTTCAGCCTCGATGTGCCGGCTGTTGGTCATGTTCAGGGCGATGGTGCCGTTGTTGTTTTTCTGGCTCTGCGCTTCGAGCACTTTGGAAAAGTCCAGATCCCGAGCCTTGTAGTTCGGGGTATCGGCGTTGGCGATGTTGTTGGCCAGGACTTCGGCACGCTGGGCGCGGAAGCCCAGGGCTTTTTCGTGAATACCGAGCGCTTTATCGAAGCTGATGCTCATGTCGGGAAACCTTCGGGTGACCTGATTTTTCGTAGCAGGACCATAGCAAGCCCCATGCCAATTCAAATAAGCCCGTAAACCGGGGCTTTGCCGGCCATGGCAAGGCGGCAATGCCAGAAAAGCGGCAACGGTTTTCCGCCGCCTGCCGCTTTTCTGCCGCTTGCCACCACGCTTGAGATCATCACCGTAACGGTTGGAGGGAGCAGTGCCGGCAAGAAAATACCCAGGCACAAAAAAAAACGGGAACCCCTGAGGACTCCCGTTTTCGATGACAGCGGCAACATCACTTCGCCTGGTAAATGATCCCCGGGCTGCATTGAACCATCTGGTAATGGTCCGGCAATCCGTTCAGCGCTTCGGAAGCACCGAGGAACAAATAACCTCCCGGCTTCAGGGTGCTGTGGATGCGCAACAGGATGTCTTTCTTCACCTCGGCGGAAAAGTAGATCAAAACGTTGCGGCAGAACACGATGTCGAACTTGCCGAGGCTGGCATAGCTGTCCAGCAGGTTGAACGAGCGAAACTCCACGCGATTCTTGATCGGCGCCTTGATCGCCCAGCGTCCCGGCCCCTTCGGATCGAAGTAACGCTGCAGGCGCTCGGGCGACAGGCCACGACCGATGGCCAGGCTGTCGTACTCGCCGGACTTGCAGTTGGTCAGCATGGTGCTCGACAGGTCGGTGGCGACAATCTGCGCGCCCATCTTCAATTGGCCCATATTGACCCGCTCGAATTCGTCGATGGACATCGACAGCGAATACGGTTCCTGACCCGACGAACAGGCCGCCGACCAGATGCGCAAACGCTGGCCAGGACTGGCCTTGATCGCCTCAGGCAGCACCTTGTTCTTCAGCACTTCAAACGGGTAGGTGTCACGAAACCACAGGGTTTCGTTGGTCGTCATGGCATCGACCACCTGTTCGCGCAGCCCGCTGCGTGGCTGGGTCTGCATGCGCTGGACCAACTCGCCCAACGACTTGATCCCTTGCTGTTCCATCAGCTTGTTGAGACGGCTGGAGACCAGGTACTGCTTGTTTTCACCGAGCAAAATGCCACAGGCTTTTTCCAGGAAGACCCGGAACTGTTCGAAATCCAAATTACCCGTAGACAATGATGCTGCCTCTTAAATCGTGTGAACCGCCAGGGGCAACGCGCCCCTAGCTGATGTCTGCTGCTTTGATCCGGTCGACTACCCGGGATGCCAGGTCATCAGGACGGAATTTGGCCAGGAAGTCATCGGCACCGACTTTCTTGACCATCGCCTGATTGAAAACCCCCGACAACGAAGTGTGCAGGATGATATGCAGTTTTTGCATGCGCGGGTCATTGCGGATCTCGGCCGTCAGAGTGTATCCGTCCATTTCCGGCATCTCGATGTCGGAAATCATCATCAGGAACTCTTCTTCCGGCTTCTTGCCCTCATCGACCAGTTTGCGCAGGTAATCCAGCGCTTGCCGGCCATCGTTCAACGCCACCACTTCGACGCCGACCGTTTGCAGGCAACGCGTGACCTGCTTGCGCGCCACCGATGAGTCGTCGACGGTCAGTACGCGCAGCGACAACGCCTTGTGCTGGGTTTCCACGTCCACCACACCCACGGAGATCGCATCCGATGTCGGCGCCACCTCAGCCAGCACTTTTTCGACGTCGATGATTTCGACCAACTGGTTATCGACCCGCGTCACCGCCGTCAGGTAGTGATCGCGCCCGGTGCCCTTGGGTGGCGGGTGGATCTCTTCCCAGTTCATGTTGACGATGCGCTCCACCGAGCGGACCAGGAAGCCCTGGGTCTTGGTGTTGTACTCCGTAATGATTACGAACGGGTTGCTTTGATCTTTCAACGCCCCGGAACCGGTCGCCATTGCCAGATCAAGGATCGGAATGGTCGCCCCCCGAATATTCGCCACACCGCACACCACAGGACTGGATTTGGGCATCAGCGTCAGTTGGGGGCATTGCAGCACCTCCCGCACCTTGAACACGTTGATCCCATACAGCTGCTGGCCGTCGAGACGGAACAACAACAGCTCAAGGCGATTTTGCCCCACCAGTTGCGTGCGCTGGTTCACCGAATCCATTACACCAGCCATGCCCAGACTCCTACACCAACGCCAAGTGTTGTTGCGACGCGCCTTTAACGCTAAACGGCACGGCGCTTGCTTTTTTATCTGTTATGAACACAGAACCGACATTTTTCCGACGCCTGACCGCACCCTGCCGCAAACTCCTCGGCGTGATGGCGGCTGTTTGCCTGTTCAACACTGGCAGCCCTGCCCTTGCTGACGCGGTTACCTTGCCTGACATGCTTATCGGCGTCACTCAGGGCTTTCTTGAATTCACCGTAGAGGACTATCTGGCCACCAGTCAAACGGAAGGTCGTTATGAAATCCAGGTCAACCAGCTCGATCCACGCATGCACATGCCCATGTGCGACAAGGAATTGACAGCCACACTGGAAAGTCCGAAGCCGATCGGACGGGTCAGCGTGAAGGTTCGCTGCGAGGGTTCGTCGCCCTGGACCGTCTTCGTACCCGCTCAAGTCCGCCTGTTTCGCGACGTCGTGACCACCGTCCGGCCACTGCGTCGGGCGGCCATTGTCGATCCGGGGGATGTCACCTTGCGTGAACGCGACATCAGCCTGCTCACCCAGGGCTACCTGACCTCACTTGACCAGGCGATTGGCCAGCGACTTACCCGACCAATGGTCACCGACCAGGTGATTTCCCTGGTGCATATCGAACAGGCGGAAGTCATCCGCAAGGGTGATCAGGTGGTGATTACCGCGCGCAGTGGTACGCTCAGTGTCAGGATGCCGGGCGAAGCCCTGTCCAATGGCAGCCTGAGCGAACAAATACGGGTCAAGAACCTCAATTCACAACGCGTCATCAAGGCCCAGGTCACCGCACCGGGCCAAGTGGAAGTGTCCATGTAGAACACTGGCGCAGAGCCTGGCTGTTCCCTAGACTGTGCCCATGCGGGGCAAGCGTCGGCGCGCGCAAGCTCATTGATAAATGGGCCTAAAGTTTTTCAGGGAATGGCCGAAAACAGGGCAAGCGTCCAAATTCCCAGAGGTTTTATCATGGTCATCGATTTCAGCCGTTTGAACAGCTCCTCGTCCCTTACGGGCAGTACACGTACCAGTGCCAGCAAGGACAGCGCCGACGCCGGCAAATCCGCGCCGCTGGAAACCGCGGCCGAACAGGCCGGTACCGTCAAAAGCGGGGAATCGGTACATCTCAGCAATGAGGCTCAGCAGTTGCAGAAGGTCACTGACAAGCTGCGCGATCAACCTGCCGTCGACAGCGCCCGCGTGGCCCAGTTGAAAGCAGCGATTGCCGATGGCAGCTATAAAGTCGACAGCAACCGCGTAGCCAGCAAACTGCTCAACTTCGAAGCCCAGCGCTAGGCCACGGCCGGCGCGAGGCTTTTGGACGCTTAAAAACCAAGGCCCGTCATGCACGACACTAATTTGCTGCAACTGATCACCGACGACTTTGCTCCAGCGCAGCAACTGCTGGAATTGTTGAAGACCGAATCCCTCGCCCTGCATGGTCGCGACATGCCACTGCTGGAGGACATTCTGGCGCAGAAACAGGCATTGATCGTCCTGCTCGAACAGCATGGCCGCAAGCGCAGTGAAATTCTCGTCAGCCTCAACCTGCCGGCCAACCGCGCAGGCCTTGAGCAATTGGCCGGTCAATCGAGCATTGGCCCGCAGTTGCTGGCTGACAGCGACACCCTGACCGACCTCCTGGCCCAATGCCAGGCCATCAACGCCAACAACGGCCAGTCGATCCTGACGCAGCAAGCCGCCACGGCGACCCAGCTGAAAATCCTCACCGGTGGTGAAACGCCTGCGCTTTACGACGCCAGCGGAACCTTCTCCAAGCTTGCTAAGCCGCGCCCGCTCAGTCAGGCTTAGGCGCTGTCGATGAGCCTGCCCTATCAAGATGCGAAACATGCTGGCAAAATGCTGGCTACTCGTAGTCAACTTTTGTCTGGAGATTGATTAACCGTGTCCAATGCCTTACAAGCGGAAGATGCTCCGCAGCCACCAAAGGTGCTCAGCACACCTCTGGAGATCTCCGGCAACCTGCGCCAGCTGCAAGACAGCCATGACCCGTTGATCATCACGTTCCATGAACGCAGCCAGCGTTTCCAGAGCTATCTGGTAGACCTTGATCGTGAAAAGAACATGATCGCCCTGGACGAAATGATTCCCCGCGATGGCGAGCGCTATCTGTTGGCGGGCGAACCGTTCAAGGTCGAAGGCTTTCACGAAGGCGTGCGCATCGCCTGGGAAAGCAACGGCCCGCTGACCATCGACGAGTCCAACGGCAGCCGCTGCTACCGTGGCACCCTGCCCGACGAAGTGGTTTACCACCAGCGTCGCAATGCCTTCCGCGCAGCGTTGAAGCTGGCGCAGCTGGTCAATGTCAATCTGGACGGCGAAAAGCTCAAGGCACCGATCAGCGGTAAGTTGCTGGACATTTCCGCGACCGGCTGCAAATTGCGCTTTGACGGCGACATCACCGGCAGCCTGCAACTCGGCCAGGTGTATGACCGCTTCAGCGCCGACCTGCCATTCGGCAAGATGACGGCTCCGGTCGAACTGCGCTACCTGCACTTCGAAGAAAAGATCTCCACCACTTTCGCCGGCGTTCGTTTCCACAACATGAGCGGACTGGTGCAGCGTCAGGTCGAGCGTTTTGTCTACCAGCTACAGCGTGAAGCGCGTCGGTTCGACAAAGACGACTTCTGATACGGCACATAAAAAACGGGCAGTCCCTTGCGGTGACTGCCCGTTTTTTTATGCGCCAGATTTAAGGCCTGGCTTCGGTAAAGCTTTTTTCGCGCTCGGCGTCGGGATCCTCTGGCGGCTGATCACTCTCGGCCGACGACTCACTTTCGACATCAGTTTCCGGGCCTTCAGGGACATCCGGCATCGGCGGACTGCACATCTGCTCCTGCACCACGTGTTCATCGACCCGCGGATCGAGTGCCGCCACCAATGGCGAACTGGACATGCTGTCTGGCATCGCGACGTGGTGCAGCGGCGCATCCTCGACCTGATGCAGGTTGGTGACCGCTTTCGGGCGAATTCGCCACACCAGCACCAAGGCAAAAAAACTGAAAAACGCGTAGAGCATCTGGCTGCCGAACAGCTTCATCAGCACCCCGGCCACCAGTGGCCCGATACTCGCCCCGACGCCATAGGTCACCAGCAACATCGCCGTCAGGGAAACCCGGCGATCCGCCTCGACATGGTCATTGGAAAATGCCACTGCCAACGGATACAGGCAGAACTGCACCAGCGAACAGAGGAAGCCGGCGATGAACAGCACTTCCAGCGGTACCTGCGGCAGAATCGCCAGCGGCAATGCCGCCAGTGCCAGGCAGAAGGCAAAACTGCGAATCAACAGAGCCCGGTCATAACGATCGGATAACCAGCCCAGCGGCCACTGCACCAGCAAGCCGGCAAAAATGCAGCAACCCATGAACAGACCGACCTCTTCGGTCGACAAGCCTTGCTGAGAGGCATACAAGGGCGCCAGACCGTAGAACGAACCGACGATCAGCCCCGCCCCCAGCACCGTACTTAACGACTGCGGCACGCGCTTGATGAAGAACCGCGGTTCCATCGGCGCCGGGCGCAAGGGCGCCGGGTGAATGCGCCGGGTCAGGGCCACCGGCACCAGGCACAGGGCAAAACACAGCGCCACCAGCATCAGCAGCTCCAGGCCCAGGCTCGGATGCATGACCAGAATCAGCTGGCCCATCACCAGGCCCAGGTAGGAGGCGATCATGTAGCCGCTAAAGACCATGCCGCGTTGCTTGGCATCGGCCTGCTCGTTCAGCCAGCTTTCGATGACCATGTACTGGCACATCATGCCCAGGCCGACGATCGTCCGCAGGACAAGCCAAGCGGGCAACCAATTGATCAAGCCATGTCCCAGCACCGCTGCACCGACGATCCCGGCACAGGCCGAATAGGCGCGAATATGCCCGACCCGCGCAATCAGCCGGTGGCCGATTTTGCCGCCCAGCACCAGGCCGAAATAGTTGGCGGCCATCAAGGCACCGACCCACAGGCTGTCGACATGATCGGCCGCCAGGCGCAAGCCCAGGTAAGTGCTCAACAGGCCCGAGCCGATCAACATCATCAGCGAGGCGAAATACAGCGCTCGAAAGGATTTCCAGATTTGGCGCATCGGCGTTCCGAGCGGCTCCTTGCAGTGAAAGATCAGGCTACCGCTGAACGATAGCCGGATGTCGACGGGACGTCAGGCCTGGGCTGCCAAAACACGCCGTTCCCAGGGAGTAATTTCATCATAGAAGCTGGTCAGTTCGAGTGTCTTCGAAGCAATGTAGCCTTCGATGAATTCGGCACCAAACAGTTCCTTGGCCAACTGACTACGTTTCAGACGCTCGAGAGCGGCATGCAAGGTACAGGGCAACGAAAGATTGTCCGGCACTTCGAACTCACCCTGGATCGGTGCGCTCGGTTCCAGCGCATTCTCAATACCATGCAAACCCGCCGCCAGGCTCGCGGCAATCGCCAGGTACGGGTTGGCATCGGCACCCGGCAGGCGGTTTTCAACACGACGCGCTGCCGGCAAACTGGCCGGAATACGCAGACCGGCCGCGCGGTTGTCATGGGACCAGCAGGCATTGTTTGGCGAGGCGTACGGGTGACACAGGCGCTGGTAGGAGTTCACGTTCGGCGCGAACAGCGCAGTGAAGTCCGCCATGCACGCTTGCTGACCGGCAATAAAGTGCCGGAAGGTGGCCGTCTCCTGCCCCGCCGCATCGCTGAACACGTTACGCCCCGAGTCGATTTCAACGACGCTCTGATGTATATGCATCGAACTGCCCGGCGTATGCGCCAGCGGCTTGGCCATGCACACCACGCTCAAACCATGTTTGAGCGCGACTTCCTTGAGCAGGTGCTTGAACAGGAAGGTCTGATCGGCCAGCAACAGCGGATCGCCGTGCAGCAGGTTTATCTCG
The DNA here is from genome assembly GCF_004348895.1 of Pseudomonas vancouverensis. Taxonomy (GTDB): domain Bacteria; phylum Pseudomonadota; class Gammaproteobacteria; order Pseudomonadales; family Pseudomonadaceae; genus Aquipseudomonas; species Aquipseudomonas vancouverensis. Next base: position 367,385 of record NZ_RRZK01000032.1, on the reverse strand, counting down.
AACTGGCTGACGCCCATTTCGTGCATGAAGGTATCGCGCGGCAAGCCCAGGGCTGCCATGCATGTATAGACCTCATTGAAAAAAGGTCGCAGACCGTTATTGGAACTGACGCTAAACGCCGATTGGCCATCTTCGCGGCGCCCGTCCTGCCCTACCGGCGGCTGGAACGCCTGAGTCGGATCGGTGTTGGGCGCGAAAACAAAAAACTCCAGCTCGGTCGCCACTACCGGCGCCAAACCACGCTCGGCAAAACGGGCAATCACAGCTTTCAACTGGCCCCGAGTCGAAAGGTTGGAACTGGTGGTCGTGCCCAGTTCATCGGCGTCGCAAATGGCGAAGGCGCGTGCTGGATTACTCCAGGGCAACCGGTGGATTTGCGCAGGGTCCGGGATCAGCGCCAGGTCGCCGTCGTCGCTGCCGTAGAAACGTGCCGGCGGGTAGCCGCCCATGATGCATTGCAGCAACACCCCCCGCGCCAGCTGCAACCGACGACCATCGAGGAATCCCTCGGCGGTCATCACTTTGCCCCGAGGAACGCCGTTCAAATCCGGCGTGACACATTCAACTTCATCAATGCCCGTCAATCGCTGTGCGAGTGAACTCAGGCCAACGGTCGTCATGACGCTATCCTTGTTATTGTGCGAGCCGCGAACGGCGACCGTACAAAATAGGCTCCGCGTGTTCGGAATTTCAAGCAGCGCAGATAAATATGCGTCGTTTCAGGGCAGATAAAGGCTGAAGACACCACCGCCCAACGAGCCACCGTTGCTGATTTGCGTGTGCCCACCGACACCGTTGCGTTGGTGCAGGGCGGCAATCCGCCCGGCAAAGTACAAACCGAGGCCGGTGCTGCCACTGCTTTGATTGATACCTTGCACATAATCGGCCTGACGCTCGATCATCGACGCCGGGTACCCTTCGCCATCGTCGTTAACCGTGATCACCAATTGCCCGGCTTCATCGCTGACACTGATCAACACCGCATGCCGGGCAAAACGGATGGCGTTGTTGATGCAGTTGGCCAGCACCGAGGCGATCAGCTCACGGTCGAAGAAACCCAGAGGGATCAAGGGATCCACTTCATAGGTGGCCATGATGCCGCGACTGGCGAACACCTCTTGATGGCACGCCAGTTGTGCTTCGATGAAGTCGTCCAGTTCATGGTAGGCCGGTTGTAGCGGCATCTGGTTGACACCGAGTTTGTACAATCCCAGCAACTGCACCAGCATGCCGTTGAGGTGAGCGAACTCGAAGTCGATCACGCCCTGCTCCGGCGTCTCCCGAGCGTCGTCCGGCAATCGTGTCAGCCATTGGCTGTGGGCTTGCATCAGCATCGCCAGCGAGTTCTTCATGTCGTGCACGGTGGAGGCAATCACCGTGGAGAAATCCAGTGCCTGTTGGTCGTCGTTCATTCGCCAAACGCCTTGCTTTTCAGCTTCTGATAACGCGGATACCGCGCGTCCGTGTCGGGCATCAAACCCACCATTTTCAGGCAGGTCCGGCACTCTTCCAGCTCAGCGGAGGGTACGCTGGTGTCGGTGCCGTGCAGCAGCGACTGCGCCATGTTCAGCGCAATGCTGATGTTTTTCGGTTGCATCGCCAGCGCCTTGCGGAATACCCCCCGCGCTTCCACCAGATTGCCGGTCTTGTACACGCGCACACCCTGGCGGTTGAGTTCGGCAGCGGCGTTGCCGGAATTGAGAATCGCCGGGTCGTCGGTCTGCTTGGCAATGTCCTTCATCACCACCGGATCGTCGCCGTAGATTTCCACGCAGTTCTTCAGCATGGCGGTGCCGGCCTCGGTCTGGCCGAGCATCTTTAGCTGTTTGGCCACCAACAGCGCAGCTTCGGCGCTCATGAACTGCTCCATGCCATCGAGACGCAACAAGGCTTGTTCGGTGAGCTTGTCGGCGGTCTCGGCATCATTGAGCAGCAGGCTGGTGGCCTTCATCAGACGCGCACGAATCTGCAGACCAGGATCGGAGGGGTTTTCCTTGGCAACAGCGCTGAGCGTGGTGTTGATCTCCAGACGCGTGCGCGTGTCCAGGCCGCGTTCGCTGCCCTTGCTGATCAGCGCGTGAGCCAGGCCAAGGTTACTTTCGGCATCCTTGAACCGCGACTGCGCTCCCTGCGCCACCGCCTGCCGATAGGCTTTGGAAGCGGTGTCAAAATCTTCGTTGGCCATCGCCAGCTTGCCCAGCGCCGCTTGCCGGCGCACCGCCAGCGGCGACAGGCGGATGGCCTCTTCCAGCACCCGCTGGGCGCCCTTGGTGTCACCTTCGGAGACCAGCACGTCAGCCATGCCGTCGTACAACGCCGGCATCATTGGAAATACTTTCAGGGCTTTTTCGTAGATGCCTTTGGCCTGGGACACCTGACCGCGCTTGAACAGCAACTTGCCCAAGCCGGCAAATGCCCACGGCAATGGCCGATCGGCAATGATGCTGTCGTACAGACGTTCCAGCGCTTCGTTCTGGTTCAGATCGCGCAACGCATCGGCGCGATAACGCAGGCACAACGGCGAATAACGGATGTCCTGCTTGCACAGGGCAATGCAGGCATTGAGCACTTCCATCGGCTTGCCGCGGTCGAGTGCCTGCAAGATCGGTTTGAGCAGGGTCTTGCGCTGCTCCAGACGCTCCAGGCGCTGCGCCAGGCTGGAACGATTGAACGGCTTGGTCAGATACGCGTCCGGCTCATGCTCCAGTGCACTGAGCACCATGGCCTGGCTGGTTTCGGCCGTGACCATCACGAACACCGCTTCGTGGCTGATCAGCTTCTCTTCCATCAGGTCTTCGAGCACCTGCTGGCCGTTCTTCTTGCCATCACCCAGGTGAAAATCCTGGAGGATGAAGTCGTAGGCCTTCTGCGAACACATTTTCAGTGCCTGTTCGCCGGTATCGGCGGTGTCCACTTCCTTGACGCCCAGCTCGCGCAACATCGACCTGACCGAACTGCGAAAGTCCGAGAAATCATCGACGATCAGAAAACGCTTTTGGTGATACGACAGCATCGAAGATTTCCAGGCAATTTAAGAAGAAAAACCCAACGACAGATACACAGACAGACACAGCTTCGCGGCCCCGATCGAGGCGTGCCGATGATAGCTGGTGGCAATGAGCTATCAAATAGCGTCATTGCAATGAAACAAAGAAGCTCAAGGCTGTCCCTGTTATCGGCCAGCCATGGCATTCCCTTGAGAACTCCCAACGGGCCCGGGGTTGAAATGTGACGATGTATTCGAAATACGCGACGGCGAGCACAAAAAAGCCCCGCCGGGAGTCATTTCCGGGCGGGGCTTTTAGTTAAGCGCTGAAGAATGATGGTGTCCCAGGGCAGGTTCGAACTGCCAACCTTCCCCTTAGGAGGGGGATGCTCTATCCAATTGAGCTACTGAGACACAAGTCGCCCGCTTTTCGCGGCGCGATGGACGGCGTGCATGTTAACGGCCGGGCCTGCTTTTGTCATGTCGTCCGTAGGGCTTTTTAAGTGTAGGCAGCCGCCCCACACGAGTTTGCCCAGGGTTACCGTGCAAATTGCACTGCCGCAAAAATGCCATCATTGCAAATTGCATCATCAGCCTTTCTGGAAATTATCTTAATTCATTGTTTTTAAACGATTTAATTGCCGATAAACTCTGGCATGCGAGCTGCTTCAGTTGTCCATAAACAACCGTTGAGGCCAGTGTCATGAATCGCGCTCTGATGCTCTCGAATGCACTCGCTCTGGCAGTTTTGCTGGGCTTTCATTTTGCCCCCGAGCGCGGCCCCATGCCGGTGGCGCAACGCATGCCACACTACCTCCAATTGCAGAAGGCACCGCAGTTGGCTGTTTTGAGCGATCAACACAGTTTTATGAGTCAGGAAGTGAGCCAGGAAAACCTGCCGTTGCCGGCCGCTTCTTCTGAACGCCTGGTATTTTGAATTCCCTCTGGAGCGCAGCATGTCCAAATCAGCCGCTGTTTTTTTCCTTCTTGCGTTAGTGAGCGGCATCACTCACCTGTTGATGGCCCAGGAACTGGTCACCACCCTCCCCCTGATTGCCTGTGGCATTTTCGCGGCGTGCTTCGTGCTTGCATTGATTGTCGGACGCAAATTCAAGTTTGATCCGGTATTGCGTTGATCCCACTGCGCCGCTGGGGTCGCCATCCATCCTGAATTCACCAGTTCTATACGACTTTCTCTAGTAAATCGGCCATTTGCCACTATTCTGTATCCATAGGGAACAGCGATGGAATCGGCACGGATCGTCGTAGAAATACCACTTGTCGGACTGGGAACACCCTCAGCGATACGCACTGGTCGAACTTTTCAAACCAGTCCGCATTTCTGATAATTGGTGCTGGCAGAACGCCTTTATTCAGTTCAATATTTGTCACAGAATTGACGCCAATGATCTGGCTGCATTGAGGCATGATGCTCGCCTCACTCAATTCAGGTTGAACATTTGGCCATAGTGCTTGTCCTACCAGACATCCTGCGGCCAATCCCGAAAACCGCTCCCCTGAACTAAACCGGTTAAATATATGCGCCCATTGAAACAGGCAATTTATTCCAGCCGTACGGCTGACAAGTTCGTCGTACGTCTGCCAGACGGAATGCGTGAACGCATTGCCGAGGTGGCTCGCAATCATCACCGCAGCATGAACTCCGAAATCATTGCGCGCCTCGAGCAGAGCCTGATTCAGGAAGGTGCACTGGGAGAAGAGTTGAGCATGCGCCTGGACAGCCCTGAGCTGTCACTGCACGAGCGCGAGTTGTTGCAGCGCTTCCGACAGCTCTCCCACCGTCAACAGAACGCCCTCGTTTCGTTGATCGCTCACGACGCCGAAATGGCCGCCGACGCTTCCTGATCCAAATCCGAACGCTCAAGCCAGCCTGATCGCTGGCTTTTTTTTGCCTGAAATCCGGGCACAAAAAAACCCGCCATCTGGCGGGTTTTTTAGTGAACAGCAGGTCAGAGCAGGAAGATGGTCGCCAGCCCCAGGAAGATGAAGAAGCCACCGCTGTCGGTCATGGCAGTGATCATCACGCTGGCACCCATCGCTGGGTCGCGCCCCATCTTCGCCAGGGTCATCGGAATCAAGACACCCATCAGCGCCGCCAGCAGCAAGTTCAGCGTCATCGCTGCCGTCATCACTACACCAAGCGACCAACTGCCATACAGCATGTAGGCGACCACACCGATCACACCACCCCAGACCAGGCCGTTGATCAAGGCGACTGCCAGCTCCTTGCGCATCAGGCGCGACGTATTGCCGGTGCTCACCTGATCGAGAGCCATGGCGCGGACAATCATGGTGATGGTCTGGTTACCCGAGTTGCCACCGATACCGGCCACGATCGGCATCAATGCCGCGAGCGCCACCAGCTTCTCGATCGAACCTTCAAACAAACCAATCACCCGTGATGCCACGAAGGCAGTGATCAGGTTGATTGCCAGCCAGGCCCAACGGTTGCGCAGGGATTTCCACACGGAGGCAAAAATGTCTTCCTCTTCACGCAGACCCGCCATGTTGAGGACTTCGCTTTCGCTCTCTTCACGAATCAGGTCGACCATTTCATCGATGGTCAGTCGGCCGATCAGCTTGCCGTTCTTGTCGACCACCGGGGCCGAGATCAAGTCATAACGCTCGAACGCCTGGGCCGCATCGTAGGCGTCCTCATCCGGATGAAAACTCACCGGATCGCTGGCCATGACTTCGGCAACCTGTTTGTCCGGATCGTTGACCAACAAACGCTTGATCGGCAACACGCCCTTGAGGACGCCGTCGTAATCGACCACGAACAGCTTGTCGGTATGACCGGGCAGCTCCTTGAGACGACGCAGGTAACGCAAGACCACTTCGAGGCTGACATCCTCGCGGATCGTCACCATCTCGAAGTCCATCAGCGCACCGACCTGCTCCTCGTCATAGGACAGTGCCGAGCGTACGCGTTCGCGTTGCTGCTGGTCGAGGGACTCCATCAGTTCATGGACGACGTCTCGCGGCAGCTCGGAGGCCAGGTCAGCAAGTTCGTCGGCGTCCATGTCCTTGGCCGCAGCCAGGAGCTCGTGATCGTCCATGTCGGCGATCAGCGATTCACGAACGGAGTCGGATACTTCGAGGAGAATGTCGCCGTCGCGATCAGCCTTGACCAGTTGCCAGAGCGTCAGACGATCGTCCAGCGGCAAGGCTTCAAGGATGTAGGCAACGTCGGCGGAGTGCAGGTCATCGAGCTTGCGTTGCAACTCGACGAGGTTCTGCCGGTGGACCAGGTTCTCGACCCGGTCGGAATTGGCGCCTTCCTGGCGGTGGGTCAGATCTTCTACAACACGCTGGCGCTGCAACAACTCAACCACCTGAGCCAGGCGATCCTGCAAGCTTTCCTGCGTTTTCTTTACTTCAACTTCAGACATAGGCGAACTCCACTCCCAGCAGCGGGGCACGCCGGAAGGATCAATCAGTCAATTCATGATTGGAAAAACGGGGTATTAAGTAACTACTGGGTAAGTCCATGGAGGTATTCCACAAGCCCCGGCGGGGCTGACGGGCGCAATGATACACCGCCTGACGCTTAAAAATGTTAAAAAATCTAGGCTGAAACAAGCGCTTGCACAACAAACCTGAGCGTTGTTCTGATCCTTGAATCTGCGACGACGCAATTCGAAAAGAAAACACACCCTGCTGAAAATTGTAGTCGCTGCCCGTGGGCGTAGAGGCATGAAGGCCGGGCAAATGCGTGATGGTGAGCAGCACACAAGCGCGCCGAGAAGCGCTCGTCGAATGCGAGGGTCGTCGCCAACATTCGTTGAGAGGGGATGCACGAAAGGAAAAGCCAAATCCCAGACGGCAGAAAGCCCGCATTAAATGCGGGCTTTCTGTTGTATGGTGCACTCGACAGGATTCGAACCTGTGACCGCTCGGTTCGTAGCCGAGTACTCTATCCAGCTGAGCTACGAGTGCAATTTGTGTTTTTAGACCAGACCACAACTGGCTGAAGCCAAGTTACTTACATTACTATAAATAACTCTTAAATGGTGCACTCGACAGGATTCGAACCTGTGACCGCTCGGTTCGTAGCCGAGTACTCTATCCAGCTGAGCTACGAGTGCATTTGTTGCCGCGCATTATAGGCCGTTAAATCTTTTTGTAAAGCACTTTTTCTAGTAATTTCAACAACTTACCGAAGAAGCCAGATTACAACGTACTACGAAAATAATGGCGGAGAACGGGGGATTCGAACCCCCGACACCCTTTTGAGGTGTACTCCCTTAGCAGGGGAGCGCCTTCGGCCACTCGGCCAGCTCTCCGCAACACGGGGCGTATATTAACCAGCTTCTTCCCCGTTTGCAAACATAAAAAACGATAAAAATTAATGGCTTGGTTCTTCGTCCTTCTCTTTCTTGATACGCAGGTAGATTTCCTCGCGATGAACCGCCACCTCTTTGGGGGCATTCACACCGATGCGCACTTGATTTCCTTTGACGCCGAGCACGGTCACGGTGATTTCGCCATCACCAATAATCAGGCTTTCTGCGCACCGACGAGTCAGAATCAACATACCTTTCTCCTCACGCCTTACATTTCAGGGACAACAGTCTGCAAAAAAAAGGCACTCGACCTACAACCAGAATCGGTCTTGGCCTACATGCCTGAGTATTGACCAGCGCGAGCAAAAGAACAGCCTAGGGTTCGCGCCTTGCAAAAAAACAAAGGGCGCGGTCAGACCGCGCCCTTTGGCAAACGCATCACTCGCCCTGACGGGCCGGTGCGTCCAGTTCGAAAGCCGTGTGCAGTGCGCGCACAGCCAGCTCCAGGTACTTCTCTTCGATCACTACGGAGACCTTGATTTCCGAAGTCGAGATCATCTGGATGTTGATGCTTTCCTTGGCCAGGGACTCGAACATGCGGCTGGCGACACCTGCGTGTGAGCGCATGCCGACGCCGACGATCGATACCTTGGCGATCTTGGCATCGCCCACCACTTCACGGGCACCGATCTCGCGAGCGGTGTTTTCCAGTACGGTCTGCGCGGACTGGTAGTCGTTGCGGTGTACGGTGAAGGTGAAGTCGGTGGTGTTATCGTGCGCGACGTTCTGCACGATCATGTCGACTTCGATGTTCGCGGCACTGATCGGGCCCAGAATCTTGAATGCAACGCCCGGGGTGTCTGGCACGCCACGGATGGTCAGCTTGGCTTCATCGCGGTTGAAAGCGATGCCGGAAATGATCGGCTGTTCCATGGTTTCCTCTTCATCAATAGTAATGAGGGTACCCGGACCCTCCTTGAAGCTGTGCAATACGCGCAGCGGAACGTTGTACTTGCCGGCGAATTCGACCGCACGGATCTGCAACACCTTGGAACCGAGGCTGGCCATTTCCAGCATCTCTTCGAAGGTGATCTTGTCCAGGCGCTGGGCCACGGACACCACACGCGGGTCGGTGGTGTAGACGCCGTCGACGTCGGTGTAGATCTGGCACTCGTCAGCCTTCAGGGCCGCCGCCAGCGCGACGCCAGTGGTGTCGGAGCCGCCACGACCGAGGGTGGTGATGTTGCCGTGCTCGTCGACGCCCTGGAAACCGGCGACAACCACCACGCGACCCGCCTTCAGGTCGCCGCGAATCTTCTGGTCATCAATCTGCAGGATACGTGCTTTATTGTGCGCGCTATCCGTCAGAATCCGCACCTGGTTGCCGGTGTACGACACCGCCGGCACGCCGCGCTTGATCAGCGCCATGGCCAGCAATGCAATCGTCACCTGCTCACCAGTGGACACGATCACATCCAGCTCGCGCGGAACCGGTTGGCCATCGCCACTGATTTGCTTGGCCAGATCGATCAGACGGTTGGTTTCGCCGCTCATTGCAGACAGCACAACCACCAGGTCATCGCCGGCATCGCGGAATTTCTTAACCTTGTCGGCGACCTGCTCGATTCTCTCGACAGTGCCGACCGAGGTGCCTCCAAATTTCTGTACGATCAAAGCCATTTCAAAGCCGCCTCTGCCCATGAAGGGCGCCCAAATAATCACTCAAACAGCGTGGCGGCCCGCCACTAGACTGCGGGCCGCCAGCACTGCCTTATAAACCCTGCTCTACAAACGGAACGGTCAGCGCCAGTGCCGCGTCCAGTGCGCTGGCGTCGGTACCGCCGCCTTGCGCCATGTCCGGACGACCACCGCCCTTCCCGCCCACTGCCGCAGCGGCTTGCTTCATCAAATCACCGGCTTTGAGTTGGCCAGTCAGGTCCTTGGTTACGCCTGCAACCAGAACGACCTTATCCTCATGGACACTGCCGAGCAGGATCACTGCGCGGCCGAGTTTGTTTTTCAGCTGATCGACCAGCGCCAGCAGCGCCTTGCCGTCCTGACCGTCCAGACGCACGGCCAGCACTTTCACGTCCTTGACGTCCACGGCCTGGGACGACAGATCGTCGCCCGCGGCACTGGCAGCCTTGGCTTGCAACTGCTCGAGTTGCTTCTCCAGCAGACGGTTGCGCTCCAGCACAGCCGACAGCTTGTCGATCAGGTTGTCGCGGCTGCCCTTGACCAGGCTGGCCGCTTCCTTGAGTTGTTCTTCCGCAGCGTTCAGGTAGGCCAGAGCCGCAGCGCCGGTTACCGCTTCAATACGACGCACGCCCGAAGCCACACCGCCTTCGCTGATGATTTTCAGCAGGCCGATGTCGCCGGTACGGTTGGCGTGGATACCGCCGCACAGCTCGACGGAAAAATCGCCGCCCATGCTCAGTACGCGCACGTTGTCGCCGTACTTCTCGCCGAACAGCGCCATGGCGCCCTTCTTCTTGGCGGTTTCGATGTCGGTTTCTTCGGTTTCAACGGCGGAGTTCTTGCGAATCTCGGCGTTGACGATGTCTTCCAACGCTTTCAGCTGCTCAGGCTTGATGGCCTCGAAGTGGCTGAAGTCGAAGCGCAGGCGCTGACTGTCGACCAGCGAGCCTTTCTGCTGAACGTGATCGCCCAGCACCTGGCGCAGAGCCGCGTGCAGCAAGTGCGTTGCCGAGTGGTTCAGCGACGTGGCGTGGCGCACGTCAGCCTCGACGTGGGTTTCCACCGGTGCGCCAACGATCAGGCTACCCGAGGCCAGCACGCCGTGGTGCAGGAACGCGCCGCCGGTCTTGGTGGTGTCGCGCACGTCGAAACGGCTGTTGCCGGCCTGCAGGTAACCGCAGTCACCGACCTGACCGCCGGACTCGGCATAGAACGGCGTCTGGTTCAGCACCACCACGCCCTCTTCGCCTTCGCTCAGCACGTCGACCGATTGCCCGTCTTTATAGAGGGCAACGACTTTCGCCGAACCACTGGTGGCGTGGTAGCCGGTGAACTCGGTGGCCACGTCAACCTTGACCAGGCTGTTGTAGTCCATGCCGAAGGAACTGGCCGAACGGGCACGGACGCGCTGGGCTTCCATTTCGCGCTCGAAGCCTGCTTCGTCGATGGTCAGGCTGCGCTCGCGAGCGATGTCGCCGGTCAGGTCCATCGGGAAACCGTAGGTGTCGTAGAGCTTGAACACCACGTCGCCAGGCACTACGTCGCCCTTGAGCTCGGCCAGATCCTGCTCGAGGATCTTCAGGCCCTGCTCCAGGGTCTTGGCGAATTGCTCTTCTTCGGCTTTCAGCACGCGCTCGATGTGCGCCTGCTGGGATTTCAGTTCCGGGAAAGCTTCGCCCATCTCGGCCACGAGAGCGGCAACGATCTGGTAGAAGAAGCTGCCCTTGGCGCCCAGCTTGTTGCCGTGACGGCAAGCGCGACGAATGATGCGGCGCAGCACGTAGCCGCGACCTTCGTTGGACGGCAGCACGCCGTCGGCGATCAGGAAGCCGCAGGAACGGATGTGGTCAGCCACGACTTTCAGGGAGGCCTGAGCGTCGTTGCTGCAGCCGATGGCCTTGGCCGATGCGCTCAGCAGGCTCTGGAACAGGTCGATTTCATAGTTCGAGTGAACGTGCTGCAGCACGGCACTGATCCGCTCCAGGCCCATGCCGGTGTCGACCGACGGTGCTGGCAGCGGGTGCAACACGCCATCGGCGGTGCGGTTGAACTGCATGAACACGTTGTTCCAGATTTCGATGTAACGGTCGCCGTCTTCTTCCGGCGAGCCCGGTGGGCCACCCCAGATGTCGGCGCCGTGATCGTAGAAAATCTCGGTGCAAGGACCACACGGGCCGGTATCGCCCATGGTCCAGAAGTTGTCGGAGGCGTACGGCGCACCTTTGTTGTCGCCGATACGGACCATGCGCTCGGCCGGAACCCCGATTTCCTTGGTCCAGATGTCGTACGCCTCGTCATCGCTGGCATAGACGGTGACCCAGAGCTTTTCCTTCGGCAGGTTCAGCCACTTGTCGGAGGTCAGGAAGTTCCAGGCGTAGGTGATCGCGTCACGCTTGAAGTAATCGCCGAAGCTGAAGTTACCCAGCATTTCGAAGAAGGTGTGGTGACGGGCGGTATAACCGACGTTTTCCAGGTCGTTGTGCTTGCCGCCGGCGCGCACGCATTTCTGGCTGCTGACCGCGCGGGTGTACGCGCGCTTTTCCTGGCCCAGGAAGCAGTCCTTGAACTGGTTCATCCCCGCGTTGGTGAACAGCAGGGTTGGGTCGTTGCCCGGAATCAAAGAGCTGGAGGCTACACGGGTGTGGCCTTGCTCTTCGAAGAAGCGAAGGAAGGCTTCACGGATTTCTGCGCTTTTCATTAGGTTCTTCCACGGAGGCTGCGGCCAAAGGCCTGTTCGAAACGTCAACAGACGAAGCGACGGCAAAGGGCCGCATTATATCGGCCCTGCGCGCGGGGTACAGCGTGTTTATACGATAGAAACAGTCAATTGGAGCGCTAACGCTATCACTTGCGTGAAAAGTCGACGAATGTCGCGACGACTTGCTCGATTTGCCCACGGCTGACGTCCATGTGCGTGACCATGCGCAGACGGGCGGCAGCGCTGAGCTTGATCCCGCGCTCGGCGGCGAATGCCTTCAAGGCCTCGGCCTTATCGCCCATGTCCACATAAACCATGTTGGTTTGCACCGGCTCGACCGTGAAACCTGCGCCACGCAGGCCTTCGGCCAGGTATTGCGCGTTGGCGTGGTCGTCGGCCAGACGCTGCACGTTGTGATCCAGTGCATACAGGCCTGCCGCCGCCAGAATCCCGGCCTGACGCATGCCGCCGCCGACCATTTTGCGCAGGCGCCGTGCCTTGCCGATCAATTCAGTTGAACCGCACAGGACCGAGCCGACCGGCGCACCCAGGCCTTTGGACAGGCACACCGAGACAGAATCGAAATACTGAGTGATTTCCCGGGCATCAACACCCAGCTTCACTGCTGCGTTGTACAGGCGCGCGCCATCCAGGTGCAGTTGCAAGCCGTGCTCGCGGGTAAAGTCGCGTGCGCGTTGCAGATACTCCAGCGGCAGGACTTTGCCCTGCATGGTGTTTTCCAGCGCCAGCAAACGGGTACGGGCGAAATGGAAGTCATCCGGCTTGATTGCCGCAGCGACCTGGGACAGGTCCAGCGAACCATCAGCCTGCACTTCCAGCGGCTGCGGCTGGATCGAACCCAGCACCGCAGCACCACCACCTTCGTATTTATAGGTGTGCGCCTGCTGGCCAACGATGTATTCGTCGCCGCGCTCGCAATGGGCCATCAAGCCCAACAGGTTGCTCATGGTGCCGGTCGGCACGAACAACGCCACGGCAAAGCCGAGGCGTTTGGCCAGTTCGGCTTCGAGGTGATCGACCGTCGGATCTTCGCCATACACATCGTCGCCAGTGGCCGCCTTGGCCATCGCCTCGAGCATGCCGGCGGAGGGTTGAGTGACGGTGTCGCTGCGAAGATCGATAACGCTCATGAATCTGGCCTCGTTAAGCAGGGGAAATCCCTTTCAGACTGGAATTACTGCGGGCATACCGACAAATAATCAACCCTTGCTCGGCAAAAGGCCGATTAAATCAACGGAAAAACCGATGACAATCATCCAAAAGGAGCCATGCGCACGCAGGAAATATGTGATAAAAACGCTGCGCCGCCACACTTTCGGGCGGCAAAAACGTTCTCAGGGCGGGGTGCAACTCCCCACCGGCGGTAATTGCGCGCAATGCGCATAGCCCGCGAGCGCTTGGTGGCAGATACGGCTCATGGTCGTAGTCGTCGGCAAGGTCAGCAGACCCGGTGTGATCCCGGGGCCGACGGTCATAGTCCGGATGAAGAGAGAACGGGATTAACGCCAAAGGGCCGTGCGCTGGCATACAAGCCGACGTGCCTACCCTTAAATCCCATTCGATTCATAACGCCCTGTTTTTCACACAAACAGGAGTCAGAACATGCAACCCACCGCAATCGACAGCAAAAGCAAAAACCACCACGGCGAACGCGTTGCGTTCATCCAGGCCTGCTGGCACAAGGATATTGTCGACCAGAGCCGTAAAGGCTTCGTCGCCGAAATGATTGCCCAGGGTTATCAGGAATCCGACATCGATTTCTTCGAAGTCGGCGGCGCCTTTGAAATGCCTCTGCACGCCAAGCTGCTGGCCAAGACCGGTCGCTACGCCGGTATTGTCGCAGCCGCCCTGGTGGTCGATGGCGGCATCTACCGCCACGAGTTCGTCGCCCAATCCGTGGTCAGCGGCCTGATGCAAGTTCAGCTGGAAACCGAAGTACCGGTGTTCTCGGTGTCCCTGACCCCGCATCACTTCCACGCCGGTGAAGAACTGCATCACACGTTCTTCTTCGAGCATTTCGTGCACAAAGGCCAGGAAGCGGCGAAGACTTGTGCCGATACGCTGCACAAGATTCGCGCTTTGCGTCGTACCGAGCCGCGCGCGGTAGCCGTGTAACCACCACAAAAACCTGTGGGAGCGAGCTCGCTCCCACATGGGGTTCGTATTGGGCTCAGGCCAGGTTTTCGTCCGTGGTCGGCACCACCAGAATGCCGGCGCGCAAGCCATTCTTCACCTTGGGGTTCGGGAAGATGATCCGGGCGCCCTCCTCCTCGATGATCCAGCGGGTGTTGGCGATGTCTTCCGCCAGCAGGTAACCCACTTCCAGTTCCGAGAAGTTCTCGATGTCCGCCGGCAGGTTCAGGCGGAAGCTGTCGCTGTGCTTGATGATTTCCCGCGCCACGCTGTAGAGCTGCAAACCGTCGAGCGCTGCATCGGTCAGTTCCGGTTCGGTGCCTTCGATGATCTGCTTGAGACGGGTCTCCAGCAACGAAACGTTGACCCCGGCGTTCTGCCCGAACGGCCGTGCCTTGCCCAGTTCGAGGGTAAAAGCCTCGGCGCCGAGCTTGTCGTAGGTGTAGGAACTGAACACGATGGATGGCTTGTTCTGCAGCAACACCGCTTCCATACCGGCGGCACGCAGGCGAGCCAGCTCCTGACGCGAATGCTGGCGATCTTCCTTCCACGGGTACAGGGCGAACTGCTCGATCTTCGAACCGCGAATCGCCGTGTGCAGGTCGTAGTGCAGGCGCTGACGATTCGGCAGGCTGAAGAAACTCGCCGCCAGACGTTCCAGCTCGCAGGCACGTAGCGCTTCGGAACCGCTGCTTTGTTCGTGCCGGCCGTTGAACAGCCGATTGACGTCCTGCTCGACAAAGCGCTCGCCCTTGCGGATCGCTTCGGGGTTGCCGAACAGGAACAGAATACGTGCACGCGGCTTGAGGTCGCCGCGGGCGATGTCGTGCAACAGGCGATCGAGCAACTCGATCGGCGCTGTTTCGTTGCCGTGGATGCCCGCCGACAACAGCAGGTCCAGGCCGTTGTCGCGCGCTTCAGGAGGCCGGACTTCCAGCGCCCCTTCGCTCAACCAGCGCATGCGCACGCCTTCGACAGTCAGTTGAGTCTTCTCCGCCGGTTCACGGCCGGCGAGGGTCAGTTCAAGCAGTTTGCCGAGGGCGAGCATAGAGCGTATTCCTTAGTGATCGTGGTTGCAGTCCGGACCGTGAACGTGTTCTTCGTCACTGAGGTCGGCAGGTTCCATTTCCAGTTGCAGACTTACCAGATTAGTCGCCAATGGACGAAGCAGCAGGTTGGCGTACTCGGCGTCGCCCTCCTCCACGTCCACACCGATCAGCAACTGGCCGCGGCCGTCCTGCTGAATCCACAGCTCCTTGCCTTGCCACAGGACCGCGACGCGGGTGCAGGAAGTCTCCAGTTGCGTGCCGTCGGTGTCTTCAAGGATCAGCTGCAGGGAATCGCTCATGTCTTTACGCTCTCGTTTGAGATGAAGCGGCGCGCTGCCTTGCAAGACAACGCGCCGTCGATCAATTGATCTGGAATGGATAAACCGCGCCCAGTTTAAGGATTTGCGTCAGTTCATCCAGTGCCGTCCGGCACTCAAGCAGCAACTGCGGGTCCGCCAGGTCGCTTTCGGTCATGCGGTCGCGGTAGTGCTTCTCGACCCATTCGGTCAGTGTGCCGTACAACGGTGCCGTCATGATAACCCCTGGGTTGACGGCCGCCAGTTCGGTTTCGTTGAGGGCGACGCGCAGTCGCAGGCAAGCCGGGCCACCGCCGTTCTGCATACTTTGCTTGAGATCGAAGACTTTCACTTCGCGGATCAGCCCGCCAGAGCCGGTCAAACCCTGCAGATACTGCCACACGCGCTCATTGCCACGGCACTCTTCCGGCACGATCAACAGCATCGAACCGTCAGGACGTGACAGCAGTTGGCTATTGAACAGGTAGGAACGAACCGCGTCTTCAACGGTTACCGCGGAACGCGGAACACAGATCGACTGGAATTTCCCACCGACCTTGGCGAGTTTGCTCTGCAACTCGGCGAGCATCTTCTCGGTCTCGAGGAACGCGTCCTCGTGATAGAACAGCACTTCACCGTTACCGACCGCGATCACGTCGTTGTGGAATACGCCCTGATCGATCACCGACGGGTTCTGCTGGGCATAGACCACGCCGTCGTCGCTCAAGCCGTGCAGACGCGCCACAGCCTGGGAAGCTTCGAGGGTCTGCCGCGCTGGATACTTTTGCGGCGCCGGGTAGCGGGTGTCGAATGCACTGCGGCCGAACACGAAGAACTCGACGCCGGCTTCGCCGTATTCACGGCAGAAACGCGTGTGGTTGGCCGCGCCTTCGTCACCGAACTGCGCCACGGCCGGCAAGGCGGCATGGTGGGCGAAATGCTTCTGGTCGGCGAACATCGCCCCCAGCACGCGGCTGGTGGTCGGGTGTTCGATGCTGCGGTGGTACTTGCAATTGAGGTTGGCGGCGGTGAAGTGCACACGACCGTCAGCGGTGTCGGCGCTCGGGCTGACCGTGGCGGCGTTGGCCACCCACATGCTCGACGCCGAGCAACTGGCTACCAGCAAAGGCATCGCTTCTTTGGCGGCGCGCTCGATCACCTGGGCGTCAGTGCCGGCAAAACCCAGGCGACGCAGTGCAGCCACATCCGGGCGCTCTTGCGGGGCCAGTACGCCTTGCTGGAAACCCATTTCCATCAGCGCTTTCATTTTCGCCAGGCCCTGCAACGCCGCTTCCTTCGGATTGGAAGACTGCTGGCTGTTGCTCTGGGACGCGACGTTGCCGTAGGACAGGCCGCCGTAGTTATGGGTCGGCCCCACTAGACCGTCAAAATTGACTTCATAGGATTTCATCGGCGAGGCTCCACGAGAATCTGTTGTTATAGGCTTCAGTAACTGTTCTTCAAGACCGAGGCGCGGCCATCGCGAACAAGCTCGCTCCCACAGGGATTTCATCGCCCTTGTGGGAGCGAGCTTGCTCGTGATTGGGCATCACGCCATCTTCACGCCCGGCGTCAGGGCGGCCGGCAAGGTCAGGCTTGGGGTTTCCAGCGAGGCCACCGGGTACGCGCAGTAATCCGCCGCGTAGTAAGCACTGGCGCGATGGTTGCCCGAGGCACCGACACCGCCGAATGGCGCGCTGCTCGCGGCACCGGTCAATTGCTTGTTCCAGTTGACGATACCGGCGCGGCTTTCCAGCCAGAACTGCTGGTAACGCGCTTCGGAGTCCGACAGCAACCCAGCCGCCAGGCCGTAAGCGGTGTCGTTGGCTTCAGCAATCGCCGCAGCAAAATCAGCGTAGCGGATCACTTGCAACAGCGGGCCGAACAGTTCTTCGTCAGGGCGATCCGCCACGGCGGTCACATCGAGAATACCCGGGGTCAGCAAGGCCGATTGCGCCTCTGGCTGTGTCATGTCCAGCAGTGCAACAGCGCCGTTGGCCAACAGATGTTCCTGCGCATCCATCAGCGCCTTGGCAGCCGCCAGGGAAACCACCGAGCCCATGAACGGCGCCGGTTGCTGATCGAAGGCGCCGACAGCAATCGTCGAGCTGACGGCAACCAGGCGTGCCAGCAGCGAATCACCCCAGGCGCCTTCTGGCACCAGCAAGCGACGGGCGCAGGTGCAACGCTGGCCGGCGGAAATGAACGCCGACTGAATGATGGTGTAGACGGCGGCATCGAGGTCGGCGACCTGATCGACCACCAGCGGGTTGTTGCCACCCATTTCCAGCGCGAGGATCTTGTCCGGGCGACCGGCGAACTGCTGGTGCAGATGATTGCCGGTACGGCTGGAGCCGGTGAAAAACAGGCCGTCGATGCCCGGGTTCGCCGCCAGGGCGATACCGGTTTCGCGAGCGCCTTGCAGCAGGTTCAACACGCCTTCCGGCAAACCGGCTTCGATCCAGCACTTGACCGTCAGCTCGGCGACTTTCGGGGTCAGTTCGCTCGGTTTGAACAGCACGCTGTTACCAGCCAGCAGCGCCGGCACGATGTGGCCGTTCGGCAGGTGCCCGGGGAAGTTGTAAGGGCCGAATACTGCGACCACACCATGTGGCTTGTGGCGCAGTACGGCGGTGGCGTCGCCCAGAGGGCCGCTCTTCTCGCCGGTGCGTTCGCGGTAGCTCTGCACCGAAATCGCGATCTTGTTGACCATGCTGGTCACTTCGGTCGCGGCTTCCCACAGCGGTTTACCGGTTTCCTCACCGATAGTGTGCGCAAGCTCATCGGCGTGTTTTTTCAGCGCGGCAGCAAAAGCTTCCAGCACGGCAATACGTTCTTCCAGGGTACGACGCGCCCAACCCGGAAAGGCCTGACGCGCTGCCTGTACGGCAGATTCGACCTGCTCGGAAGTGGCGCCAGCGCCGGTCCACAGCACTTGCTGGGTCACCGGGTTCAGCGATTCAAAGACTTCGCCCTGACCGGCCAGCCATTGCCCTGCGATGTAAAGCGACTTCATTATTTCGACTCCCGTGCTGCGGACAACGCCACGGCGCGCACTTGATCGCCAGCGTTGAGTTGAAGACGTTTGGCAGTCTGCGGATCGACCACCAGCGTACCGGCGGCCAGACGTGCAGGAGCAGCCGTGATCCGGCAGTCTTCGCGCTTGCGGTTGTGAATGATGAACGGTGTGGCGTCGTCACCCGGCGTACCCACGGCCAGCACCAGCGCCTGGCTGTCGCGCACCGCGCGGATCTTGCCGGTTTCGCACTCGATGGCCGGGCCGGCGTCGAAGATGTCGACGTAGCCTTGATAGCTGAAACCTTCGCTCTTGAGCATGGCCAGCGCCGGCTCGGTGTCCGGGTGCACCTGGCCGATGACGTTGCGCGCATCCGGTGACAGGAAGCAGGTGTACAGCGGGAATTTCGGCATCAGTTCGGCAATGAACGCCTTGTTGCCCACGCCCGTCAGGTAATCGGCCTGGCTGAATTCCATCTTGAAGAAGTGCCGGCCCAGGCTTTCCCAGAATGGCGAGCGCCCGGCTTCGTCGGACACTCCGCGCATCTCGGCGATGATCTTGTTGCCGAACAGTTGCGAGAACTCGGCGATGAACAGCATCCGCGCCTTCGACAACATGCGGCCATTGAGGCCGGTGCGGTAATCGGCGTGCAGGAACAACGAACACAGCTCGGAGTTGCCGGTCAGGTCGTTGGCCAGGAACAGCGTCGGGATTTCGCGGTAGATCTTCAACTCCTGGGAGGCGCTGACCGTCAGGCCCACGCGGAAGTTGTACCAGGGCTCGCGCAGGCCGACCGCACCGGCAATCGCACTGATACCGACCACGCGACCGTTGTCGTCTTCGAGCACGAACAGGTAGTCCGCATCGCCCCGCGCGGCTTCGCCTCGGAAGGTTTTCTCGGCCCAGCCGACCCGATGGGCCAGACGCTCTTCGTTGGCCGGCAAGGTGGTCAGGCCGGTGCCGGTGCTACGGGCCAGGTCGATCAGAGCGGGTAAGTCGCTGCTGCGTACGGGACGAACGATCATGCTATCTCCTCAAACGGGCGGCTTGCGTCACCCGTGAAACTCGCTGCTTTCAGGCAAACTTTTGCAGGCATTGCAGCGGGTTTAAACCGCCACCAGACGCACGCTGGCGCCCTCGCCGACGCCCAGGGCTTCGGCCGCTTCCAGGTCCAGGGTCACAGGTTTGCCCGGTGCGTAATCCAGTTCGAGCATGACCGCGCGGTAATCCTGCAACTGCGCGTTGGCCACCAGGTACTGACGGCCGACACCTTTGACCGGCTCGCCGATCTTCACCGGCACGACGCGACTCTGGGCAATCGAACGAATGCCCGAGACGCGCGCATGCAGGGTCGGGCCGCCGTCGAAAATGTCGATGTAATGATCGGTCTCGAAACCTTCGCGCATCAGGATGTCGAAGGTAATCTGCGCCCGCGGATGCACCTGCCCCATCGCTTCCTGCGCCGAATCCGGCAGCAAGGGCACGTAGATCGGGTAATGCGGCATCAGTTCGGCGAGGAAGGTCCGGCTCTTCAGGCCGCACAAGCGCTCGGCTTCGGCGTAGTTCAGGTCGAAGAAGTTGCGACCAATGGCATCCCAGAATGGCGAATCACCGTTTTCATCGCTGTAGCCGACGATCTCGGTCACCACCGAATCGGCAAAGCGCTCCGGGTGACTGGCGACGAACAACAGGCGGCCACGGGAATTCAACTCCGACCAGGGCGACCCCACCAGATCGCGCTGCACGTAGAAGCTGGTCAGCAAGCTGTTGCCGGTCAGGTCGTGGCACTGGGAAAGCACGTGGATCTTGTTGTGAATCTTCAGCTCGCGGGAGGCGTGTACGAAAGTTTCGTTGCGAAAGCTGTAGAACGGTTCGGAGTAACCGGCCGAAGCGACGATTGCCGAGCAACCGGCCAGCTTGCCGGTGGCGGTGTCTTCCAGGACGAAGAAGTAACTCTCTTCACCGTTGAAGCTCACTTCGGCGGCGAACGAGGCTTCGCTCGCGGCGATCTTGTCGCTCAGGCGTTCAACGTCATCCGGCAACGAAGTGACACCAATCGGGCTGTCCGCAGCCAGACGCTGTACCTCGCCCAGATCAGCCATTTGCGCGGGGCGCATCACCAGCATGGTGTCACTCCTTATTTCAAAAATCACAGAGAAAAAACAGCCGGCCCAAACACTGAGGTACCTGTGGGAGCGAGCTTGCTCGCGATTGCGTCCGATCAGACAACAAAGATGTTGGCTGTCTGGCCCTCATCGCGAGCAAGCTCGCTCCCACATTGCATCAGGCGCGGCATAAATTGGGATCGACGCCTGACGTGCAGGCGCCGAAGGGTCTATCAGGCTTGCGCCAGTTTTGCGGCAGCGCGTTCGAAGCGGTCCAGACCGGCATCGATATCAGCGTCTTCCACCACCAGGCTCGGGGCAAAACGGATCACGTCCGGGCCGGCTTGCAGAATCATCAGGCCTTCTTTTTCAGCGGCGTTGAAGATGTCCTTGGCCTTGCCTTTCCAGGCATCGCTCAGCACGCAACCGATCAACAGGCCCAGGCCACGCACTTGAGTGAACAAACCGTACTGCTCGCCGATCTGCTCAAGGCGCGCCTTGAACTTGTCGTGCTTGGCGTTGACACCGGCCAGCACCTCAGGCGTGTTGATCACGTCGATCACCGCTTCGGCAACTGCACAGGCCAGCGGGTTGCCGCCGTAGGTGGTGCCGTGGGTGCCGACGACCAGGTGTTTGGCCAGCTCTTCGGTGGTCAGCATGGCTGCGATCGGGAAACCGCCGCCCAGGCTCTTGGCGCTGGTCAGGATGTCCGGGGTCACGCCGTAATGCTGGTAGGCAAACAGCTTGCCGGTGCGGCCCATGCCGGTTTGCACTTCGTCGAACACCAGCAGCGCGTTGTGCTCGTTGCACAGTTCACGGGCGCCTTGCAGGTAGGCCAGTTCAGCCGGCAGCACGCCGCCCTCACCCTGGATCGGCTCGAGAACGACCGCACAAGTCTTGTCCGACACAGCGGCTTTCAGCGCAGCCAGGTCGTTGTAAGGGACGTGGGTGATGCCAGTGATCTTCGGACCAAAGCCATCGGAATACTTCGATTGGCCACCGACGTTCACGGTGAACAGGGTGCGGCCGTGGAAGCTGTTGAGCGCGGCGATGATTTCGTACTTATCGCTGCCATAACGATCGAACGCGACACGACGGGCCAGCTTGAACGCGGCCTCGTTGGCTTCGGCGCCGGAGTTACAGAAGAAAGCACGCTCGGCAAACGTGGCGTCGATCAGCTTGTGGGCCAGGCGCAGGGCCGGCTCGTTGGTGAACACGTTGGACACGTGCCACAGCTTGTTCGCCTGCTCGGTCAAGGCACCGACCAGTGCAGGATGTGCGTGACCCAGTACGTTAACGGCAATCCCGCCGGCGAAGTCGATCAGCTCGCGACCGGACTGGTCCCAGACGCGGGAACCGGCGCCACGCACAGGAATGAAGGCGGCTGGCGCGTAGTTTGGAACCATAACCTGATCGAAATCGGCGCGTTGTACCGCAGCGTGCTCAACGGACATCGGAGTCTCCTGAAGAGAAAACACTCGCCTGGAACTGGCGAGCGATGGGGGGATTGTAAGGACAGTTTTCAGCCCGGCCTTGTCGCCAAGCGACAACTTCTTATAGCGCAAACCCCGGATTTTCCCGGGTTTACAGCGTTGCGACATATAGGGTCGCAAAGGCGCAGTTTAACTGGCTGGCAAGGTTAGCGGCAGGGTGGCGCGGATTTGATTTGCCGACAGGGCAACGCATAACTATGTACCGCATCCATCGCAAGGCATCCTGTTTTGCTTCCGCCTCTTCCAAATCTCAAGGATGGGCACGATGCAAGCCACCCCTCACAACCCGACAGAACCGCAACACCCCAACAGTCACTATCAGCCGCTGGTCGATGCGATCCCGCAATGGCTGGGCAAGGCCGCGCCAACCAGGCGCCAGGCCTTGAAAAACACAGCCCCTCGCCTGACTGAACCGCTCAAGGCCGCATCGACTGCCCAGCATCAAATGCTCAAGCTGCTCAACGAGGCGCACCTGAACCTGCAGAACGACGTCGACCTCCGACTGGCCCACCTGCGCGATGCCGATGCCTTTGCCGAACCCTTGCTCAAACAGGCATTGATAGATCGCTTCGACCTGGACCTGGACGTGCGCGCAACCTTCCTGCGCCTGTACATCCCCGTGACGGTTGTCGGCTGGATCAACACCGGCGACCGTTCCTGGACAGTCTCCCTGCTGGAAGCGGCGCTGCACAACTTCGACATGAACGAAGCCCAGGACGACGCCTATGAAGCCGATTCGAGTTTCATCACCCAACCCTCCTCCACCGGGCAGTTCGACACCCTGCCGAACATCAGAGAGAAGCTGAGCATCCCGGCCTTCATCAAATTGTGCCGGGAACTGGACATCGGCACCCAGTACAAAACCTACCTCGAAGACAACCTCGGCCTATCCAACCCGGTGGTAGACGCCGTCTTGCGGCCCAAGGTCGAACAAAGCCAGAAAGCCGCACTGAAATCCGCCCTGCAACTGCCGGCTCCACACTGGCCGTCACGGAGCCGATCATCGGCAACCTGCCGACGCTGAATGCGGATTTCAATCACGTGACCCTGTTGTCGATCAAAGGCAGTCAATCCACGAGGGCAGTAGCACCTTTCCTGGCGCGCTTCCCGGAACTCAGGCATCTGGACATGCACAACGTCCAGCTGGGCAGCGTGCCCCCCGCGATTGGCGAAATGTCGCAGCTGCGGCGGCTACTGCTGCCCAATTGTGGCATTGCGCTTAATCCTGAGGGCAATGCACTGCTTTCATCTTTGAATCACCTTAATGTGCTGGACCTGCAAAACAACCCACTGGCAATACTGCCGGACACACAAGCGATGCCTGAACTGGTGTATCTCGACGCCTCCAATACCAGTATCGCCAACGTCCCGGACAGCCTGGCGAATCATCCGCGACTGGCACAGGCGCGAATGCGCGACAACCGGATCAATGAGTTGCCAGAGGCGTTCTTCGCCCTCGACAGTGAAGCCAGCAAGAAATTCGACTTTGCCAACAACCCGTTGAACACAGCCGCTCGCGAACGCATCAAGACGCACTACGACCGCACTCGGCAAAACTTCCGAGTCCTGGCCGAACAGGCCGATCTGGATCGAACAACGGCGCTGTACCCTGACCTCAACCCCGAACAAGCCAGCACGCTGATCTACAGCCTGCCCGGCACCTTGGCTGAAGGCAGGGTTCAACTCGGTCGCTGGGAAACAGAAATCACTCAATTAAGCGCCGACTTGAGAGCCTGGGCGCGCGACGTACCTGATACGCACCCCATCACCGGCCAGCCCCTGGACAATGTACAGATGTATGCCGAACACGTTGCCCGGGAAGAGTTTGCCCAGAACCTGGAGCGTTTCTGGCGTCGGCGCTCGAGCCAGGATCCGACGCAAAGAGCCGACCGATTCGAATCAAAGGTGGCCGTCGCTGGGGATTTGCCGACACTGACCGCCGACTTCAGCCACGCGACCAGTCTGGAGTTGAGAGGCAACAAAGCCGTCGGCACCACCGAGCAGTTCCTGCTCTTGTTTCCCAATTTGAACGACCTGCAAATGCGCAACTTCGCTCTGCATCAGATCCCCTCAGTGCTCAGCGTGCCGCCACTTGAAAGGCTGGTATTGAGTGACTGCGGTATCGTCCTCAGCCCTCAAAGCCGGGCATTGCTCTCGTCCTTTCCCCAGCTTTCGACCCTGGACCTGTCTGTTAACCCCCTGGGGCTCCCGCTTGACCTGGCTGCCTTGCCCCAATTGAGGTACGTAGACCTCGCCAACACCGGCCTTTCCGAAGTACCCGCAGGTCTGTTGAATCAACCACGGTTAAAGGAAGTGTTCCTCAATGACAATCAGATAACCGAGTTGCCGGAAGCACTTTTCGACATTCCCGAAGAAAGCACCAAGGGCTACTCATTCGGCAACAACCCGCTCTCCACCGCTACCCGAGAACGAATAAAAGCCTACTACCAGCGGGCCAAACAATACTTTGGAGTGTTTGTCGAACAGGCTGACTTGAATCAGACGCGAGCCTTGTATCCAAATCTGGACAATGAACAGGCCAGCGAATTTTTCTATAGCCTGCCCGGGACATTGGCAGAGAGCCGCACGGAACTGACGCGTCGAGAGCCTGAATTGACCAACCTGACGAGCGACTTGGACGCTTGGTCTATCGACATACCCGAACAGTCGAAAGCAGGCACGCCTCTGACCGCCGAAGAACGCCTTGAACAGCAAACCAGAAGACTGTCGCTCAAGGAGCACCTGCTGGATTGCTGGCGCAAGCAGGCTGAAGTCCGCACTGTCGATGATGAGGACGAATTTTCCTGGTCCGGTTCGATCATTGGCGACCTTCCTGTAACGAACGTGAGATTCAACCATGTTTCCATGTTGGAACTCAGGAGTTCGCAGAACAGTGCAGCCAATGTAAGCCAGTTCCTTGAGCACTTCCCTGCTGCCCGCGATCTGCATATCCAGGACTATGAGTTGGGTACCCTCCCTGAAAACGTGTTCAAGATGCCATTGAGGTCGCTCGGCCTGCTGGATTGCCAGATCGTCCTGACCGAACACACCCTGAATCGCCTGACAGACATGACACACCTGGAGTATCTGAACTTGCGGGGCAATCCCTTGGGCCTGACGCCAGATTGCAGCAGGATGCCCGCACTTACCCATGCCGACCTGAGCAACACCGGCATCAGCAAAATCCCGGCAGGCGTGCTGGGCAACGACAACCTTGAAGAGCTGGACCTGAGTGGCAACGCCATCACCGAGATGCCGGCAGCACTCATGGACGTCGATCCCGATCGCACGCTGACCTTCCGAGGCAACCCGTTTACACAAGCAAGCCTGGAGCGCATCACCCGATTCTATCGAAGAACGGGTAACGACCTGGGCCTTGAAGGACTGGACGATATGCCGGCGCTGGAGGATGAGCTTTCTGACGATTGAGGCCCATCAGGACCGATGCCATGGGAACAACGCGCTCATGGCATCAGTGAACCCACCAGCCGCTGACTATCCGCGCTCGGGCGGTACCGACGACAACTCGAACGGGCTGCTGCTGCGCCGCTGGTTGCGATCTTCCCGCGGCGTGGCGCCGAAGAAATTACGGTAAGCGCTGGAAAAATGCGGCCCCGAAGAGAAACCGCAGGACAGGCCGATCTGAATGATCGACTTGCTGGTTTGCATCAACATTTGCCGCGCCTTGTTCAGGCGCAGTTCCAGGTAGTACTGGCTCGGCACGCGATTGAGGTATTGCTTGAAGATGCGCTCCAGCTGTCGTCGGGACACGCACACATGCTGGGCGATTTCGTCGGTGGTCAGCGGCTCTTCGATGTTGGCCTCCATCAGCAACACCGCCTGGGTGAGCTTTGGATGGCTGGAGCCGAGGCGGTTCTGCAACGGAATACGCTGGCGCTCGCCGCCTTCGCGAATGCGCTCGACCACTAATTCTTCCGACACTGCTCCCGCCAGTTCCGCACCGTGATCACGGGCCAGCACCGCCAGCAGCAAGTCAAGCACCGACATACCGCCGCAGGCGGTCAGTCGGTCGCGATCCCAGTCGAACAGGTGACTGGTGGCGATGACTTTGGGGAAACGCTCGGCGAAATCATCCTGCCAGCGCCAGTGCACGGCGGCGCGATAACCGTCGAGCAGACCCAGCTGCGCCAAAGGATAGACACCTGCCGACAAGCCGCCGATCACACAACCGGCACGCACCAGTTGCTTGAGCGCACTGCTCAATGCTGGCGCCAATGCCGTTGGCGGCTCGTCAGCGAGCAGGAACAGTTTCTGAAAGTTCTCCAGCTTGCCGGTCCAGGCCTCACCCGGCAGCTGCCAGGCGCCTTCGGCCGTTGACTCGGCCGGCACTTCGGCCTGGAGAAAGGTCAATTCGTACACCACTTCGGGATGCACACGCTGAGCAACACGCAAGGCCTCCTCAGCCAGCGCAAGCGTCAGTGCTTTAGTGCTGGGCCAAATCAGGAAACCAATTCGATGGGCAGTCATGGTGGGCAATCCGAAGCGAAAAACAATGATGAAGGCATGGGCCAATGCTAGCCCGGAAATACACGCAGATCTTAAATCTGTAGGCGCCAGCTTGCTGGCTCCTACACGGGATCGGTGCAAGCTTCCAAATGGCGAAGCATGCACTATCCCGGTGCGTAACGGCAGTCCTGATTACTTCAGGCTACCGGAGAGGAATTGCTGCAAACGCTCGGACTGTGGGTTGACCAGCACTTCACGCGGATTACCGCTTTCTTCGACGATGCCTTTGTACAGGAATACCAACTGGTTCGACACTTCACGGGCGAAGCCCATTTCGTGGGTGACCACCACCATGGTCCGGCCTTCCTGGGCCAGGGCCTGCATGACCTTCAGTACGTCGCCGACCAGCTCAGGGTCGAGGGCCGAGGTCGGTTCGTCGAACAGCATCACTTCCGGTTCCATCGCCAGGGCACGGGCAATCGCCACGCGCTGCTGCTCGCCACCGGACATGTGGCCCGGGTAGGCGTCCTTGCGATGTGCCACGCCGACCTTGTTCAGGTAGTGCTCAGCCTTGTCGCGGGCCTCGGCCTTGGACACGCCCAGCACGTGGACCGGCGCTTCCATGATGTTTTCCAGAGCAGTCATGTGCGACCACAGGTTGAAATGCTGGAACACCATCGACAGGCGCGAACGCATGCGCTGCAGCTGCTTCGGATCAGCCGCTTTCATCGCGCCATCCTTGTTCGCCACCAGCTTCAACTCTTCATTGTTGAGCAGGATCTTGCCCGCGTGCGGCTGCTCCAGCAGGTTGATGCAACGCAGGAAGGTACTTTTGCCGGAGCCACTGGAGCCGATGATGCTGATCACATCGCCGGCGGCCGCTTTCAGGGACACGCCCTTGAGCACTTCGTGACTGCCATAGCGTTTATGCAGGTCTTGGACTTCAAGTTTGTACATGCGGTCGGTTCTCACAAAAACAGTCAGTCAGTCGTTGAGCAAGCGCCCGTGACGCAGCGCTTCGCGCCCCGCCACCTTGGCCAGCCAGAAACCGGGTTGGGCGTAACGCAGCCGTTCAATGGCAAACAGCACCCCGGACGTACCAGCACACACCGTGCTGACCCGATCCGCCAACGGATCGATCACTTCAAAAATTTCGTCGCCCGCCTCCACCCATTCACCGGGTTGACGCAGGAAACTCACCACACCGGGGTGCGGCGCCAGGAGCAATTCGGTGCCTTCGAACGGCATGCCTTCGCAAGCCTCTTGCGCAGCTTGCGGCCACTCGCCACTGATCAGGCCCTGCTCGGCGAGGAAAGCCAGAATGCCTTCGGCATGGGCGCGGGATTCGGCGCGGCCGGTATCAGCCTGACCACCCAGTTCAATGGTAGTCGCCAGGCACGCCAGAGGAATCTGCGCATTCGGGAACAAACGCGACAGACGCAACCACGGCAGCGAGCAAGCTTCGTCGAAGGAACTGCCGCCGGAATCTTCCGCCAGCAATCCCACCCGCACATTCAAGTGCGCAGCCAGTGAACGCCACTGCGGCCAATGCTGCGGCAAGGCATACATGTGCAGCGCTGCCTCGGCATCGCAATGCAGATCAAGGACCACGTCGGCAGTGCAGGCATGGCTGAGCAAAATGCGCTGCATGCCCTGCAACTGGCTGCTCGCCTCGGGCAATGCGGCCAAGTGATCGGCCATTGCCTGACGGATCAGACCGATGTTGGCGTGGGGATCATCGCCCAGGCTGTCCACCAAGGCAGCGGCCACTGGCGCACTCAACTCAACGAAGTCGCGGTTGAAATTCTTGCCGCTGCCGGCCTCGAAACGCCCTTGGTGATTGCCCTGCAGCAATTGCCCCAGGCCCAACGGGTTCGCCACCGGCACCAGTTCAATCACACCGTTGAGCAAGCCTTGGGCTTCGAGTTCGGCCAGGCGCTTTTTCAGCTCGAACGCTGTGCGCATGCCCGGCAGTTCGTCGGCGTGAAGGCTGGCCTGGATGTAGGCCTTGCGCTCGCCATGGCCGAAGCGGAACACCGAAATGTGGCGTTCACTGCCCAGGTGACTCCACGGCAACGCATGATCGATACGTTCCATATCAGTGCTTCCGTGGGGCCAGGTAGCCCAGCCAGCGGCGTTCGGCCAGCTTGAACAGCTTGACCAGAATGAAGGTCAGGCACAGGTAGAACACGCCGGCGGTGATGTAGGCTTCGAACGGCAGGTAGAACTGGGCGTTGACCGTGCGCGCGGCACCGGTGATGTCGATCAGGGTGACGATGGAGGCCAGACTGGTGGTCTGCAACATCATGATCACTTCGTTGCTGTACTGCGGCAACGCACGACGCAGGGCCGATGGCAGCAGGATGCGCTTGTACATCTTGAAGCGCGACATGCCCATGGCCTTCGCTGCTTCAATTTCGCCGTTCGGCGTGGCGCGCAGGCTGCCGGCGATGATTTCGGCAGTGTAGGCGCTGGTGTTGATCGCGAACGCCAGGCAGGCACAGAACGTTGCGCTGGACAGCCAAGGCCAGAGGAAGCTTTCGCGTACCGCTTCGAACTGCGCCAGACCGTAGTAGATCAGGAACAGTTGCACCAGCATCGGCGTGCCGCGAATCACGTAGGTGTACAGCCACGCTGCACCGTTGACCACGGCATTCTTGGAAACGCGCATCAGGCCCAGCGGCAACGCACACAGCAGGCCGAAAAACAGCGACAGCGCGAGCAGTTTGAGGGTAGTCACCAGGCCGCCGAGGTACAGCGGCATGGCTTCCCAAATGACGTTGTAGTCGAAGATCATAGATCAGCCGCCCTTACGCCTACCGAGTAGCGCTTCTCAAGGTGACGCAATGCCAGCAACGAGACACTGGTGATCACCAGGTACATCGCCGCCACTGCGAGGAAGAAGGTGAAAGGCTCGCGGGTGGCATCCGCCGCCTGCTTGGCCTTGAACATCATGTCTTGCAGGCCCACCACCGAAATCAGCGCGGTGGCCTTGGTCAGTACCAGCCAGTTGTTGGTGAAGCCCGGAATCGCCAGGCGAATCATCTGTGGCACCAGCACCCGGAAGAACACCTGAAAACTGCTCATGCCGTAGGCCATGCCTGCTTCAGCCTGCCCCTTGGGGATCGCCATGAAGGCGCCACGGAAGGTTTCCGACAGATAGGCACCGAAGATGAAACCGAGGGTGCCGATACCGGCGGCCAACGGGTTCAGGTCGATGTAATCGTTGAAGCCGAGCATCGGCGCGACGCGGTTGAGCAGGTCCTGACCGCCGTAGAAAATCAGCAGGATCAACACCAGGTCGGGAATACCGCGTATCACCGTGGAATACAGATCGCCCAGCCAGGCCAGCCAGCGCACCGGGGAAAGACGCAGTGCCACGCCGATCAGACCCAGAAAAATGGCCAGGGCCATGGACGACAAGGCGAGCTGAAGCGTCAGCCAAGCGCCATCGAGGATGACAGCCCCGTAGCCTTTCAACATGATTCAGGTCCTCGAAAGTTGGGATGAAAAAATGGCGCAAACCGCAGAGATCCTGTTGCTTGCGCCATTTCGGACTTGTCGCCGGGACGTGTTACTTGCCGTAGATATCGAAGGCGAAGTACTTGTCCTGGATTTGCTTGTATTTGCCGTTCGCACGAATGGCAGTGATCGCGGTGTTGATCTGGTCTTTCAACGCATCACCTTTGCGAACCGCGATGCCTACGCCGTCACCGAAGTACTTGACGTCGGTGAACGCAGGGCCGACGAACGCGAAACCTTTGCCAGCGTCGGTTTTCAGGAAACCGTCATCCAGAAGCGTAGCGTCTGCCACGGTGCCGTCGAGGCGGCCGGCGGCGACGTCCAGGTAGATTTCGTTCTGCGAACCGTATGGCTTGATCTCGGCACCCAGCGGGGCCAGGACTTCGCGGGCGAAACGCTCGTGGATCGAACCACGCTGCACGCCAATGTTCTTGCCCTTGAGCTCGGTCAGGTTGTCGCTGACCACGGTACCTTCCTTCATCACCAGGCGAGCCGGGGTGTTGTAGTACTTGTTGGTGAAGTCCACGGACTTCTTGCGATCTTCGGTGATCGACATGGACGACAGGATCGCGTCGATCTTGCGCACTTTCAGTGCCGGGATCAGGCCGTCGAACTCTTGCTCGACCCACACGCACTTGACCTTCATCTCTTCGCACAGGGCGTTGCCGATGTCGTAGTCAAAACCAACAATGCTGCCGTCCGGAGCTTTCGAAGCAAACGGAGGGTAAGCCGCCTCGATACCAATCTTCAGAGGCTTTTCATCGGCGAAGGTCGGCAGGGACAACACGGACAATGCCAGGGCGCCAAGCAGCACGAGTTTCTTCATCTTGGAACTCCATCGGTAAAGGGCAAAAACGGCAGAGTGAGCGACAGCCCAATATGCGAATGAGTGGAACCGCAAAGCAGTGCTGCGTCCTGGGAATGTTCCTGTTGAAACCTGTGTGGATTTCAACACGGCCTACGACGAGCGAGTGATCGGCATTCTAACGACAGGCCCGAGGCCGATATTTCTTCAATGCGACAACTAGTTACAGATGCACCGAGAAAGCCGTTTGACGCGTTGACAGCCCTGCAAAATCATGCAAGAGCAAAAGATGTTGAACCGATCTATAAAGCAAATTGCGGGCCTATTATTGGCAAACCCTTCTAATCCGGCAAGCGCAGCGTGGCGTCTTATTTTTTTGCGGCGGGTTTGAGGCCCTGGAATGGGGCTTGGCGTTTCCCAATGCCCCGAATTTGATCGATACGGTTACACAATGGGTAACCGGAAGATTCGCGGGTAACAACGGAAAAAGTCCTACAGAGGAAGCCGATAAATATTGGCTGTTGATTGTGTGGTGTCTGAAAGATCGTCATCGCTGGCAGCCCGGCTCAATCATCACAAAACCCAAGGCATAAAAAACCCCGCCCGGCGCGGCGCCGGGCGGGGTTTCAATGACTCAGACCTGAGGCTTACGCCACGCTCATCGTCTTGTGCGTATCAATCAAATGCTGCACCACACTTGGATCCGCCAGGGTGGAGATATCACCCAAGCCCTCATATTCAGCGGTAGCAATCTTGCGCAGAATCCGCCGCATGATCTTGCCTGAACGGGTCTTCGGCAGCCCCGGCGCCCACTGGATCACGTCCGGCGAAGCAATCGGACCGATCTCCTTGCGCACCCAGTTTTTCAATTCCAGGCGCAGTTGCTCGTTGGGTTCCTCGCCATTTTTCAGGGTGACATAGACATAGATGCCCTGCCCCTTGATGTCGTGCGGCACACCGACCACCGCCGCCTCGGCGACTTTCGGGTGGGCAACCATCGCGCTTTCGATCTCGGCAGTGCCCATGCGGTGGCCGGACACGTTGAGCACGTCGTCCACGCGACCGGTGATCCAGTAGTAACCGTCGGCATCACGACGGGCACCGTCACCGGTGAAATACATGCCGCGGAAAGTCTTGAAGTAGGTGTCGACGAAGCGGTCATGATCGCCGTACAGAGTACGCGCCTGGCCTGGCCACGAATCGAGAATCACCAGGTTGCCCTCGGCCTCGCCTTCGATGATGTTGCCCAGGTTGTCCACCAGCGCCGGCACCACGCCGAAGAACGGACGCGCCGCCGAACCTGGCTTGAGCGCATGCGCACCCGGCAACGGGCTCATCATGTTGCCGCCGGTCTCGGTCTGCCACCAGGTATCGACGATCGGGCAACGGGATTTGCCAACATTCTTGTAGTACCAGTCCCAGGCTTCCGGGTTGATCGGCTCGCCCACCGAACCCAGCAGGCGCAGGCTGCTGCCGTCAGCCCCTTCAACGGCCGCAGTGCCCGAGGCCATCATGGCGCGGATCGCGGTCGGCGCGGTGTAGAGGATGTTGACCTTGTGCTTGTCGACGATCTTCGCCACCCGAGTGATGTCCGGATAGTTCGGCACGCCTTCGAACAGTAGCGTGGTCGCGCCGTTGGCCAGCGGGCCGTAGACGATGTAGCTGTGGCCGGTGACCCAGCCGACGTCGGCGGTGCACCAGTAGACTTCACCCGGGCGGTAGTCGAACACGCGCTCGTGGGTCATCGCTGCGTACAACAGATAGCCGCCGGTGGTGTGCTGCACACCCTTCGGCTTGCCGGTGGAACCCGAGGTGTAGAGGATGAACAGCGCTTCTTCAGCGCCCATCTCTTTTGGCGCACACACGGTGCCCGCCACTTTCATCAGGTCCTCGAACCAGATGTCGCGATGCTGGTTCCACTTGATGTCGCCACCGGTGCGCTTGCACACGATGACCTTCTGGATGCTGCTGGTTTCCGGGTTGGTCAGGGCGTCGTCGACGTTGGCCTTGAGCGGGATCTTCTTGCCGGCACGAATGCCTTCGTCGGCAGTGATCACCACTTTCGAACGGCAGTCGATGATGCGACCGGCCAGGGCTTCCGGCGAGAAACCGCCGAACACCACCGAGTGAATCGCGCCGATCCGGGTGCAAGCCAGCATGGCGACCACGGCTTCAGGGATCATCGGCATATAGATAGTCACCACATCGCCGCGGTGCACGTCCTGGCCACGCAGGGCGTTGGCGAACTTGCAGACTTGTTCGTGCAGTTCGCGGTAGGTGATGTTGCGGCTTTCGGAAGGATCATCGCCTTCCCAGATGATGGCGACCTGGTCGCCACGCTCGGCCAGATGGCGGTCGAGGCAGTTGTAGGAAACGTTCAGGGTGCCGTCGGCGAACCACTTGATGTCGACATGGTGATCGTCGAAGGAAGTCTGCTTCACCGTGGTGAAAGGTTTGATCCAGTCGAGGCGCTTGGCTTGCTCGCGCCAGAAGCCGTCCGGGTTGACGACCGACTGCTGGTACATGGCCTTGTAGGTCGCCTCATCGGTCAGCGTGTTAGCCAGAACCTCGGGACGAACGGGATACAGGGAAGCCGCACTCATCTTTCTTACCTCGGTGGAATAGTTGTTTTTGTATGGCCCCGTTGTAGCCGGGCCGGGCCTATAGAACCATTCGACGATGGTAGTAACAAGCCCCTACAAAACGCCTTGAATAGCCCGCAAACCCAGATGGAACGGGCGTACCGTCTCATATCACAGGCTCCTGGTCTTACTACGAACGGAGTAGAAAAGCAGTATTCCCGGGGATTGTTACGAAATCTGTCAAAGGTGTTTATCAAAACCACGGCTATATGAACCCACCCCGCCTGCCTAAAATTCACCTCGCCGACAAGGCACCCTGATTAACCAAGTTGCAGCCCCCACGAAGGCAGTTAATCAAACACCCTGGTACTGAAGATCCACACGCAATCCCAAAAGGATTGCGTGCCCCCTCTCGACCTCCAAAAGGTAAATTTCAAATGAAAGCTTTATTAGTTCTGGCCCTCAGCAGCATGTGCCTCAGCGCCATGGCCGAAGAGGTCCCGACTGATGTCGCGCAGCAACAACCTGTCATCGAGGAATACACTTACTCCACCCATCTGGACATCGCCAAAGTCATCTCCATGAGCGAAGCGCCAAATGTATGTGAAGTGGTGCCGATGAAAATGGAATACGAAGACTCCCACGGTCAGCGTCATATCCTGCGTTACAGCGCGATGGGCAACGGTTGCTCCAACGGCTGATCTCCTGCTTCACCCCCCTCCCTCAATAAGGTTCGACCCACCCGCCTCTCAGGCAGATGAAGCGCCGAACCTTAATTATCTATTTATACGATTGTTTAAAGCACTTATTTGCGCTTTTTAATCGAAATAATCGGCGTAGTATGAACTTTAACAAGGCACACAACGCCCACTTCCCTGGAGACACCGCCATGAAAACCCGTCTGATTCTCGCCCTGACCCTCTCTGTACTGGCCGCCAACACTTTCGCTGCTGATGGCTACGATCGCACCGGTTCGGCTGCATTCACCGGCTCTGCTGCTTTCGCCGCTGATGGTGCTGATCATGTAGGTGCTGGCAAACTCGCTGCTGATGGTGCTGATCACGTAGGTGCGGCACGTTTCGCAGCTGATGGCGCCGATCACGTAGGTGCCGGCAAACTCGCTTCCGATGGTGCTGACCACGTAGGTGCTGGCAAACTCGCCGCCGATGGTGCTGATCACGTCGGTGCTGGCAAACTCGCCGCCGATGGTGCTGATCACGTCGGTGCTGGCAAGCTCGCCGCCGATGGTGCTGATCACGTCGGTGCTGCACGCTTCGCAGCTGATGGCGCCGATCACGTCGGTGCAGCTCGCCTGAGCTGATCTACCCTCGTGACTTCACAGCCCGACTTCGGTCGGGCTTAGTTGTGTCTGGAGCCTGAGAAAACCCCACACAAACACAAGATGTAGTGAAAAACGCCCTTTTTGTTCATTTCTTGAACAAAAATAATCGAGGGCAAAAAATTAAGAAAAAAAATCTGCGCCCGCCAATACCGCCCAAAGCCCTGTAAACCCTCGCTCCGACCGAAAAACCCTTCGCGCCGACCGTTCCGTAGGCCATTTCGCCGCACCACAGCCCGTAATTTTTCCCTATAATGCCGCCTTAAACGGGCCTGCAATATCCCCTTACAGGGGCCAATAGCCAGTCTGAAGCCCCGCACAGGCGCTCAACGCCTGATGCGCCCATCAGAGGCTCTCGGAACCCCGTACAAAATTCTGTTTGATGCCTGCGTATAGCTGCTGCAAAAAACGATTTCCTTTAGATCCAACGCGGCCAGTACGGCTGTGTGAAAAACCAACCCTTCAATTTTCACACGGGCACACTGGCCCTCACGCAGGAGACGACACGTCATGCTGAGCTGGGACGAATTCGACAAAGAAGACACGGAAGTAGCGGTCAAGAGCGCCAACGCCGGCCACGCCACCGAAGCCAACATGGACCGTCTCGACAGCGCCGGCGGTGCCGCCGCCCTTGAAGCTCGCGCCGTGACCGCCGCTGACTCCGCCGCCGTAGCCCGCGCCAAAGCCGCACTGGACTCGCTCGACGTCGCCGAAGGCCTCGCCGAACTCGAAGGCGCCTCCGCCCGTGTCGCCGTTGACGAAAAGCGCATGATCAACTGCCGCGCCGACCTCAACCAGCTCGTACCGTTCAAGTACGACTGGGCCTGGCAAAAGTACCTGGACGGCTGCGCAAACCACTGGATGCCGCAAGAAGTCAACATGACCGCCGACATCGCCCTCTGGAAAAACCCGGAAGGCCTGACCGACGACGAGCGCCGCATCGTGATGCGCAACCTCGGCTTCTTCTCCACCGCCGACTCCCTGGTTGCCAACAACCTGGTCCTGGCCGTGTACCGCCTGATCACCAACCCGGAATGCCGCCAGTACATCCTGCGCCAGGCCTTCGAAGAGGCGATCCACACCCACGCCTACCAGTACTGCATCGAATCGCTGGCCATGGATGAAGGCGAAATCTTCAACATGTACCACGAGATCCCATCGGTCGCGAAAAAAGCCACCTGGGGCCTGAAATACACCCGCTCGATCTCCGATCCAAAGTTCGAAACCGGCACCGTCGAAACCGACAAAGAATTGCTGCGCAACCTGATCGCCTACTACTGCGTTCTGGAAGGCATCTTCTTCTACTGCGGCTTCACCCAGATCCTCTCCATGGGCCGCCGCAACAAAATGACCGGCGTCGCCGAGCAGTTCCAGTACATCCTGCGCGACGAATCCATGCACCTGAACTTCGGCATCGACGTGATCAACCAGATCAAAATCGAAAACCCGCACCTGTGGGACGCCGAAATGAAAGAAGAAGCCTCGCAAATGATCCTGCAAGGCACCCAGCTGGAAATCGAATACGCCCGCGACACCATGCCACGCGGCGTACTGGGCATGAACGCAGCGATGATGGAGGACTACCTCAAGTTCATCGCTAACCGTCGTCTGAGCCAGATTGGTCTGAAGGAAGAGTACCCAGGGACGACTAACCCGTTCCCGTGGATGAGCGAGATCATGGATTTGAAGAAAGAGAAGAATTTCTTTGAGACGCGGGTGATTGAGTATCAGACTGGTGGGGCGTTGAGCTGGGATTGATCATCAAGATTTCGGCTTGAAATTTTACGTTGAATAATTCAAATAAAAACCCCGATTTGATCGGGGTTTTTATTGAGCTCATTAAACACACATTAACAATACCAAGTTCTAATCGCCAGCTACAAATCTTAGCGATAATTCCCGATATAAACTTTAAAGCTCACAACGAAATATATCCTTGATCTATAAGTGACGCCCTTATCCTAACAATTTCAGCACATTGTTTTTCTGTCGGAATTTTGTTTGGAATTTGGGCGGCAATTTTTAAAAGTGATTCTTGCTTAGGAGTTAGTCGTCCCCCTCTAACCCCCCAAGTGAGCATTCTTGACCATTCAAATGAAGGAGTTTCAATCACAGAAACTTGCATTGCGATTCCATCATCTGTTTTCTGAGCCACTTTTGATGCGCCAACATCTTCAATGCTGGCTCGCAAGTCTTGCAAAGACTCAAAGAACCCAGGTACAAATTTAATCGATAGCTCCTTAACCTGATCCCAGCAAGCCTGCATCTTTGCCCACTCGGTTACGTTTTCCTTCGGGCGATCAGGATCAGTCAGAATTTCAAATACATACTTAGTTATAAGTTCAATTTGCTGTGACAAAGGCCCAGTCACGGATTGCTTATCCCATACCCCGCGAAGACTTAGCTGCTTCCCTAGCGCCTGCTCAGAAACCATATTATGAAGTTTCGCCAACGTATAAGTCACAATATTTGCCCGATAACCACCTTGGTACCACTCTTGTTGCGACACAACAGTCTCTGTATGCCTGAACATAATTGCTAGAGCAACTATATTCTTATAATAATCCTCATTGAAAACCTTACCATCAGAAGACCAGGCTTTAGCTATAACATCAGCAAATATCATAAAGTTTTTTTGAGCACCCAAACTCACTTTATGGGGTAATTCCCGCCAAGTATTTTCAAGCTTGGCTACATCCGTTTTAGAAAATAACTGCTTGCGTGGGTTTTGTAGAGAGAACTGAGTTTTGAGCGCGCCTGATAGTTTAGCTTGTTCATTTAAGTACTGACCGCGAGCTCTTTCATAAAACCAGTGAGTACCGTGCTGTGCGCCACCAGTTGAGGGGGCAAAAATACGACGGGAAAACTCCTCCAACCGTACGTGATAGGGGTGGTTGGAGAAAAAATCTGCATCACTCACTTTGTTCTGGCTATTTGCATATCTTGCTATTTCTGGCGTTAGCTCTCCAGCCTTTTTTGGTGGTAACACCGAAAGCTTCATCTGAACCATGATTTTAGAAAGATCAGCGCCATCTTTTTTTCCCGCACTGCCCCTTTTAGCCAATGCCAGAGAAGCCGTAGTCTGGCCACCATTTACTATCTGTAAATTAGTTGCACTAACAATTCGAAGTCCGCTATTACCCTCCTCCAATACGACGTTTTCTGCAGTTGCAGCAATACCATTATTAAACGCAAAGAACATTTCTGGCTGGATTCTTATTGTATTCTGAATCTTTGAGTTAACCTTGCCCTTTGCACTCAAAAATGTACGGACGTTCCCTTCCAGCAACCTACTTCCATACCCCTCGTAGATATCAGCGAGCATGTCACCACTAATCATACACAGATAAGCCTTATAATCACCGTCAGATTCCGCAGCAGCGAGACAGCTTAATCCTCTTTGATTGGAGCTCTCAAACTCAACTATAAGCTCATCTCGCCCTGTAGCAGAAATATAAGCGATGTGAAATCTCGATATGTCCCAAATGTGAAACTCCGATGGAATGCCATTTATCTCATCCTCCGGCCAATCCTTCATACGGGATTTCAATTGCCCATCAGAAACATAATAAAATCGAAATTTTGATATCTTGGCCTGCCAATCCATCAGGTCACATGCTAGTCCGTAACCTGGTTGGCTTTCGTCAAATTCGCCATCAGTTACAAAGCCGTCTAGCGATTCCTGCACATAATTTTTAACGCTAATAAAGGCTTTTTTCACTTCATCAGTATTAAAATTTATAATTTCATCTTCATTCAAAAAATTACCGATTAACAAAGACAAAGAATTGTCTGCATCATCGAGATAATAACCATCAATACGCAGCTTTTTTTTATTACTTACACCTTCAAACCTACAGCTTTCAAAGCTTGAAAACTGCTCAGCATCAATTAATCTATTGCCACACTCTTCGATAAAACTCGCACTAAGAAAATCTCTAGCGGACTCCGCGCGAGATCGTACGGACTCTAAAAACTCCCGATGAAACTCCTGCAGCGTCAAAGTACACCTCCAATTAATAAGAAGTCCGCTCTACCAAATAATTCTCCAACGCCTTCAACTCAATTTCGTAGCAAACATTTTTAACACCATCAGGTAAAGCCGTCCTCATAATGCAGGGAAAACTCTCGACCACCGTATATCTGTATAAACCCCGCAATCTAAAAGAGTAATGCTCATACTCCTCCCGCGCCACATAGCCTGCAACTAGAATTTGATTGTCAAACTGGACCAATGCTTCATAACAACTGGAAAGCTTGTTCCGTAGCTTCGACACCTGTAAATTCAAAGTAAGACGGTTTTCAGAGCTAGTGCTAACATCCGCAAGTTCGACAATCATCAGATCAATGTCGTAAATAGAATCATTCAATTGAGCTTCTGATGCAATAATTACCGTTTCTGCATCTGGCCTTATTGTCTTCACTTCCCAAGCACTGGAACCTAATTGAAAATCCTGATCGGCCCCAGAGGGCCCCACCCAAGCCCTTACAGCCTCCTCACAGCCCAAATGGTCAATAAGTTTTTCCAGAAAAATCAACTCACCGCACAAGCCCCTAATGCTATTTAAAGGCAACAAATCATCAGAAGCACGCTCGAGCAAATGTCGCCAACCACTCAAACGACGAAGTACGAAAGTTAAAGGGCTCGTACTCCCTCTTATTTCTCTTGAGTGCTCGATCAAGTCTTCGCTCAATAAAGAGAACATCTCCAAAAGCCCAGAGTCATCCAGAGTCAATAGTAAAGCCCATCGGCCATCATCCCTAGAGTTCTTCCTTATCCTGATCGCTCGCATATCTAATTGATGTGGCGGTTCTTGTGAGGTGACAAACAACAATAAATGTCGGCCGTCTCCATCGAGCCCCAGGTAGAAATCCAAAGGGTGCGTCGTGTCATACCGCTTGAATACAGATTGCGGAGGCTCGGGTCTTAATGATTGCCAGATTGACAAACATTTAGTCGTCGACATTTTCATCCTCGTCCTCATCACCCTCAAAGCTGCTAACTTCTTTAGCCAAGAGACTTCTCAACTCAACCATATTTATCTGATAAGTCATTTTCTGGCTACCAGCAATAAGCTCTGGAAAACTTAAACCGATTGCAACCAAAGAGCTATCCGCTGACAAAGGAGTATACTTTTGATCACCAAATTCCGGCCAAACTAGGTGAATCAAAAGCAATGGAAACTTACGAACTTCGTTATATGCCTTGCCAGGGACATTTTTTTTATCTTTGTTCTTAGGGTTTTCACGAAAAATTTGCTCTGCCTCAACAATATCGCTTTCTTTCAAACCAATTTTTTCATCTGCTGCTGACCCAACCCTCATCTTTTTCTCGTTAACCAACAACGATTGTTTATCAAGATCTACTTCAATTTTACGGCTTCTGCGGGAAACCATACGACCTGGAGATAATTCGTAAGCACTAACACTGCCTCTTGGAATCGCAACATACCAAGAGTCAAGTTTTGAATCATTTGAGCCTCCAATAAAATCAGCGAGATCTTTCGACTGTAGTTTTAAATTAAGAGGATGACTAATAAAATTATTTAAAAATTCAACCACAACCGCCTTGCTGACACCTATCCAAACGGGAAAATCATATTTACTATCGACCTGAAAATTCGAAGCCTCAATCTTTTTAACTAATGCTTGTGTCGCCTTATGATTAGAAGAAATTGCGTTTGAGTCACTTAGCAATCGCGCTGACTCCAAGCTTTCTTTACTAATTGACAACGTGTGCACGATCGATTCCGAATCGCGCATTTTGTTCCTGGCTGTAATTATTAATGAATCAGGGTGAGAGCGGACACGAAGTCCGAAATCTATTGGCTTTAGGCGAGAGAGCTGCATGCGTCGAACTTCGCCTCTCAGCTCATCAGTAGCTTCTGATATTAACGAATACCAGTTAATAGTCTCCTCCGGCATCCATATTTTGAGCAGATCTTCATAACCGACCCGATAGCCAAACCAGCGGCCCATTTGTAACAAAGCGTCATACATTTGAGTGGTTCTATAAAAGTAACTTACACACAACCCCTCAAGCGTGAGCCCCCTAGCGAGGCTGTTTCCGCCAACAGCAATTACACGGAGACCGTTTTCTTTGTATAAAGCATAGTTTAGGCTAGCTCCGCCACTCTTCTGGTTGACCGATCTAACCTCTATAGGAAGCACAGCAGTAGCTAATGTTCTCTGTACTTGCTCCCAAGTACAACCATGATTGCTGTAGTGCTTTACAAATATATCTCGCAACTCATTGATTGTATTATTTTTAATCGCCTCAGAAACCTTGAGTGACGAATAACTTCTAATATCGTCCTGTACACCACGAAGTGCAAAGTCAACTATATCCTTAACTTGATCCTGAATAAGCGTAAAATGACTAACATTGATCAACATCGACCTATGTTTCGGCATCCCCGTGCGCAAATCCATAATCGCATTGGCCACTAGAAAGCACTTAACAGCCTCCATCAATGAGTCTGGAACACAATCTACCGGGCTGTCCGATTTTTGTCCCTTTGGGAATGCCGCCTCCGCATCAGATATTTCTTGCAGGCAGTCAACCCTGGATTCATCTCCAAATATCGCCGAAGCACCTAAATAATTGGTTGGAGCATCTAACGCATAGATAAAATCACGCGGAAAAAGATCATCCCCCTCCATTTCA
The DNA here is from genome assembly GCF_004348895.1 of Pseudomonas vancouverensis. GTDB lineage: Bacteria > Pseudomonadota > Gammaproteobacteria > Pseudomonadales > Pseudomonadaceae > Aquipseudomonas > Aquipseudomonas vancouverensis. The sequence continues at coordinate 326,201 of NZ_RRZK01000032.1, read as the reverse complement.
TTTGTCGTTTCAGGATTAATAAAAACATTCGCAAATGGAGTAGCTGTAAACCCGACATAGCTTGATTTGGGAAATATATTCAGCAGCGTTCGAATACCGCTATTTATCGCTGTTGCTTTTTTTGGACTAGTATTAATAGATGCATTATCTGCTTCATCATCAACAAGGAGTAAGGGGAGATCAATTTTTCCTGAAGATTCAGCATTGAAATCTTTTAACCATTCGGTTAAATTCTCTATGATTTTTTTGTTCTTCTTAACCACAAGCAATACTGGCTCATTATAATCCCGCAGCCTGAAGCCAAGTTGATTGACTGTAGTAGCCCTAAAGTCAGCAACAGTTGACGTAAAAACACCCGCGCTTCTAGTCGCATTTATTAAACCAACGCCTATCTCTTTGCGCTTTCTATTTCGACTATTGCTATACACAACTCCAGAGCTATCTAATCCCACAAACCCGGAATCCAACCGCTCCTGTGTCTGTCGACGCAAACTTTCCAAAGTGCCCGTTAGGAGAATCACTAACTTATAACCCGCATCTGCTGCTTTACATATTAATCCAGTATAGTTTGAAGTCTTACCAGACTGCACATCCCCCATAACCAGCCCACGACGAGGCCAACCTGACTTTCCAACTGGGTTACCCATCAAATCCAGTATTTCATCAGTTACTTTATCAAGTGAGTTTACTACCTTTGCCCCCCACCCCTGCTTGATTAAATCCGTCTTGTACCTGCCCCAATAAAATGGATTTATTTGAGCCTTCCTTGCTTGAAGCCAAGGATCATGCTCATTGACTACGTAACTGCCCACTCCCATATCCACGGCCAGAGCGACATGGAGCTTCTTTATTACTATGTCAAATTCTTGGTCAGAAACTGCGTACATCTCGATTTTACGCAGTGCGCTCGCCAACCCAAATATCTCGAGCTCTGTGGGCACGCGATCTACAGCAAGAGACGTAGACACAGCGACTTCAAGGCGCTGGGCATTGGCAGAAAGGAAGTCTACTGGTTTACTGTTCAAGACGTTCTAGCTCCTCTACAATTTTTCTTGTGAGCGCAGGATAAAGATTAAATGGTTCTATCACGTGCAACGTTGATAGTAGATGGTTTCGAATGGGGGATTCATTCGCGATTCCTTCAAATAGCGTCATTGCCATTTCGCGCAGCTGCTTTTCTAAGTACTCTCCATTGAAACCTGGTTTCATATCGGACGCCATTCTGGAATAGAGAGCATCTGCCGGAAAGGAGCCTTCGATTATCCTTAATATAATTTCGAAAGAACTTTCAGCCCCCTTACTTGGCAATCCACATTGGAAGTCTTTAATTATTGGGTGTTCTCTATTTATGTCGAACCTGACACCGTCTCTATCTACCACCTCATTCCATGTCGGAGTAAAATCGATTTTTTCAGCAATTCGACCACGAAACTTGATGGTTCGACCACTTACCATCCTTATTCTATCGATAGTTCTTTTTAAATTTTTACGAACAATCTCTGGCGGATGAGCGGCCGATTTTTTTATATCAAGCGTCCACAAGTGATCTAAAGAGTTAGGAATATCAACTCTGACACGAGCCAATTTACTTAACTCATCTTTGCTCGCAAGACGAAACCAAGTGCCCCATATTATCAACCGTCTATTTCTATAAACATAGAAGCCTTGGTGATTACGTATCCCCTCTGTACCTCCGGCAAGTTGTATTTGCTCTACCGAAAGCTTACTCAGATGAGGAATAATAAACGGCTTAACGACAACTTTTTCTCCATCTATAGAGAAGGAGTCTTGCTCAAGACTTTGGGTTGCTTGGTGATCAGTCAAGAAAGGATCAACAGGGGGTAGCTTTTTTCCGTTTATAGAAATACTTACTTTTGGATTTTTATCCTCCTTAGATAAAAATCTATGAAATACTAAGGATAAATGATCATAAACATGCGCCATTTTCCCTACAAGAGCAGCCTCGACCGAAGCCTCTCCGGCGATCAACTTATCTAATTTTTGCCATAGAACTAAAGTACCACTTTTCTTTTTATCTAATGCATCAATATGTGGAATACTAGCCAAATCCTCTTTGTCTAGTTTGAGCATTACCCATGATTGACGATCAATGATGACATCTAAGTCCCAACATAATCCCGTGACAACGGACTCCTGTTTGGAGATTACTGTCATCCTTCGGCATTGTGATAGAGAGGAAGTCTTTAACCCTAATCCGTAGCGCCCCATATCATCAACAGCGCGAAGTTCCAGAGGGTTGGTACTTCCATGACGCATGGCTCGTTCTAGAGTGACTGATGACATCCCATGACCGTCGTCAATTATCGCGATATAGGGCTCATCAGATGGTCGAAATTCAATATCAACACTTTTGGCGTTTGCAGATAAACTGTTGTCCAAAATATCAGCTAACGCAGACTCCAAGGTGTATCCAATCGACCTCATGGACTCCAGCAAGGAGGCAGCGTGAGGAGGATGCTCTATTTCCTTCATCTCTCTTCGCCTCTAGAAGAGAAGGACAAAATCTCAAATATACAAAACACATCAACACTCCTTGTCTCATTTGTAATTTCAATGACGCCACTCATCTACGCCATGATTAGGCCATCATTTTTTACACAGCCCCAAAAAAAGTGCAAGAAATCATTCGAAACTTTTTTGAGCTTTTCTATCCTGAGTGCCAGAGCGCTGGTTTCTTACAAAAGACTTACTTTTGAAGTACTGCACCATTACGCTGACAGTCCATTTATCATTTGCTCAACAATTTTAGCTATTTGATGTGCAAGAAGTGGAGGTACGGCATTCCCTACTTGATGAAACTGCTGAGTTCTATTTCCCAGGAAAAAATAGTTATCTGGAAAAGTTTGAAGTCGCGCGGCCTCACGCACAGTCAAACTTCTACATTGATTTGGATCATAATGAATAAAATAATGACCATCTTTCGATATATGACTCGTAATGGTCGAGGAAGTCTGATTTTTTACTTGCACCCTAAATCGATCACTAAATTTTCCTGTTTCCCAATTTTTATGATCCGGTGCGAGGCCGGGCAAATCAAACTCTTTATGTCCTTTAGGGGACGCTTTATGTGCATCAGCAAAGACGGATGCATAAATATAACGCTTGAGGTCAGACGTCATGTGACTACGAGCCTCGTGGTTCAACCAGACACCCAAGCGCTTATCATTAAACCAACTATCCAAATCTTGGTTTTCAAATTGTTTTCCACTGCCTAGCGCTTTCTTTAATCGCAATGCACCCTTTGAATACCTAGCACCAGAAAAAGAGTCCCTTACTATCTTAATTTTATGCTTTAGTAATAGATCCTCCCCCTTAGTAGCTAGTGACCGATGCAAATCATCGAGATGTGAAATTATCTCACTGCACCATATATCTGCGGAGTCGTTCCCTCTCGACAAAGTGCTCCTCAGCTTTGGCAAGCCTTGAATCATTTGGCCTACGGAGGGACTATTTCTACTAACCAGCTTGAAATCTTCAAACTTACCGGCCAACTCTTCCGATACACCTACCAGTATTACTCGGTGTCGATTTTGAGGGATTCCATAATCCTCTGACTTAATAACAAAATTATGTAAATTCAGCGACTGCGGATCAGTACCGCTCTCGTACACATCCTCGCTAGCCAATGAGAAAATCTTATACTTCGGCTTAATTGAATCAGTAATACCCAAGGCAGAATCAGGATCCGCCAAATCCCTGAGTATTTGGGGGAATATTTGTTTACCTCCAACTTGAGATGACAAAATGCCTTTTACATTTTCCATTACAAAAACTGCGGGCCGCTTGCTTTGAATTATTCTCAAGTATTCACGGTACAAAAAATGCCTATGATCTTCTTCGGCTTTGTATTCAGAATTTCCTTTATTTCGCGCACGACCGACAATTGAATAGGCTTGACATGGAGGTCCTCCAATTAGCACCCACGGTCGATTAACATCAAGTTTTTTTTCCAGAATTGAATCTAATTCACTATTACCTTCGGGGCTTCCTAAGCGAATTTGTCGAGCTTCTCCATCAGCATGAAGCCATTGTTCTTGGCTCCTTTTAGTCCAAGGCTGAGCAATCTCAGCTGACTCACAATAATTGTAATAATCATCTAAAGCATCGGGATTATCCTTTTTCAGAGCCCTGAAGAAAGCCCTAAGTCTTAACGTCGCTCTTGCATGAGTATCCATTTCTGCAGACACAACTACTTGAAAGCTGTTTCCTTCGTTAAGAGAAGAAAAACCCTCACCTAGCCCGCCAGGCCCAGCAAAAAGGTCCACGACCTGCAAAGGTTGTTTAATATTCATATGGTGATTCTGCAATGGAGTGATCAGGATGGATGTTGTAGATCAAGTGACACGATCGCGGATGATGTCTAGTATTCGCGGGAAAAATACTCAGCCTGAACTCAGGGTTCGACGTTTTTTGCACGCTCATGGCTACCGGTTCCGCCTTCATCGGAAGGACCTCCCTGGAAATCCCGATATTGTACTGCCCAAATTGATGACCTGTATATTTGTACATGGTTGCTTTTGGCACCGTCACCCTGGCTGCCGCTATTCTACTTTTCCTTCAACTCATACCGAATTCTGGGGTGAGAAATTCCGAAAGAACGTCGAGCGGGATGTAAGGCAGCAGGCAGAATTGAAGGCGATGGGATGGACCGTATTAATCGTATGGGAATGCGAGTTAAAAGCGGAAGGGGAGATTTTATCCAATCTGTTGAGTCGCCTCGATGTCATTGGGGAAAAATGCCCAAGATCGCTAACGAAAGCTCAGCTTGACCCAAGCATATAGTTGATCTTAACCTTCCAGCGAGCCTAAGAAACTCTACAAACCAGAGCGGCCCTCCGCACCCGACAGTCATGCGGCTTTTTTTCGTCTGCGGTTTCTCTACGCCTGCGAAAAAGTCCCGTTATGTCGGGAGTGGGCGAATACAAGACCCGAAAGGGGAATATGTCCGGCCCGTCTCTGGTGGGTTTCTTAGCTCCCGACACCCTTAACGAATGCCCTAAGAAAGCAGCCAGAGGTAATGGAAATGCCTGACTATTCGACCTTCATGATGAAGGTGATTTGTCGTACCCAACGTTTGAATCTCGTGCTTCCGCTTCAGGAGGTACGCCATGCCTGACTCACATATCCCGACCCTTTTCACCCGCCACAACATTCACCTGCATGCCCTACTCCTGGAGAATCAGGCGTGGTTCTGCGCGCATGATCTTGGGCGTCTGATGGGCAAGCATCTGGATGAGCGTACGACGCGCAAGCTTGATGCGGACCAAAGACAGCTGATGATCGTCGACGTCTATGGCGCTGCGAAAGAGCTCCTGATGGTGAGTGAATCAGGTGCATACGCGTTGCTGGTGTATCACTACTGCCCCGAGAATCGATTGCTGCGAGAGTGGCTAACGCATCAGGTAGTGCCGGCACTACGCGATGCTCGCCCATCAAGGATGGTGGAGCGGCCGACGTTGAGTGTGCTGGATTGGCCTCAGATGTCACTTGGCTTGCTGCATTGGCAGAATGAACCCTGGATTCGGTTGCGGGATATGCCCTGTGTGTTGGCGGATGATCCATTCAATCGGCGTGAGTCGTGGTGGCGGAAGGCATCGCGAGTAATGCGGGGATTCTGATTGTTCTGAAACAAAAATCTGGCTGTCTGGTTTTGAGGCAGCCATTTTTTATGGCAGATGCCAATCTGGTCTGAAATTTTCGGGAGTGGAGGATTTGGAGCCGCTCCGTGGTTTAGCGGGAGCAAGCTCAATCGCCACAAGTATTGGTGCCTGATTTGGTTTGCTCTTATGAATCGCTAGCAGGCTAGCTCCCACAGGAGATCTGCGGCAGTTTTGGATTAGTAGAGGTTTGCACACCAAACCGAAACCTTCCCACTAAAGAAGCAACAGGCTCAGCACTGAAGATCAAATTCATCGAATTCGGACTGAGAGGCGCTATCAAAGTCCGCCGAAAGCCGAATTTTTCCTTTCAAGCGACCGGGCGTTCGCACCCGATAGGTCTTAGCACAAGGCAGCAAGTCCAGGTAGGGCTTACCATCCTTGAAGATCACAACTCTGTCTCCCTGCCATGCCCGATCAGCCAGCTCAAAAAACCTGGATTGGGTTTCGCTCATCGATACCTCTATCCGCTCCGTCACATGCCACCTCCCACCGGGCTGACTCCATGAGTCGGAGTCGCAGATTTTCTGATGGGCAAAAGTATGGAGCTAATGGCTCCTAAAAAACCATCACCCAAACACGAACCATCAAAACTGTAACATCAAATTAACATCACCCTGCCATCATCCCGCATTTACCCAGTGCGATGATTCCCATGAACGCAGAACACTTCACTTTCATGCATCCCAAGCTGCCCAGAGATCACAAGTGTGCGGGCGATTTGTGTAATGAGGTGCCGGCGATCAGCCTGGAGAGCACCAACACCCTGGTGATGGAGGTCTTCACCGCGCAGCGTGATGTGGTGTGTCTGGCGGTCGTGGAGGACGGACGGCCGGTGGGGTTGATCAATCGCAATATTTTCCTGTCGCAGATGAGCAAGCCCTTTCACCGGGAGCTGTACGACAAGAAGAGTTGCATCGCCTTCATGGACAAGGAGCCGTTGATTGTCGATGCCGAGATGAGCATCGAGGCGTTGACCTTCAAGACCGTGGAATACGGTGAGAAGGCCCTGGCCGACGGTTTTATCGTCACGCGCAACGGTCAGTTCGCCGGGCTGGGCAATGGCTTGCAGTTGATGGCGGTGGTGGCGGCCATGCAGGCCGAGAAGAACCGGCAGATGATGCAGAGCATCGAGTACGCCAGTGTCATTCAGCGGGCGATGCTGCGCGCGTCGCGGGATGCCCTGGCCTCGACCCTGGATGACGCGACCTTGCTGTGGGAACCGCGGGATGTGGTCGGCGGTGACTTTTATCATTTCTGCGCATACCCAGATGGCTGGTTTGGTGCGATTGCCGATTGCACCGGGCATGGCGTGCCGGGGGCGTTCATGACCTTGATCGCTTCATCTTCCTTGACCCAGGCGCTGACGCAGATGGGGCCGCGGGATCCGGGCAAGCTGCTGTCGGCGGTCAATCGCGGCGTCAAGGGCATGCTTGGGCAGGTCAATGGCGGTGATGGCATTCCCGAGTCGGATGACGGGCTGGATGCGGCGTTTTTCTGGTTCGATGCGCAATCCCACACCTTGAGTTTTGCCGGTGCGCGGATGTCGCTGAATGTGTTGAAACCCGATGCCGATCAGCTGGAAACCCTGGCCGGGCAGCGTATCGGCGTCGGTTATGTCGACAGTGGCCTGGACTATGCCTGGTCGGTGAGCACCGTGCATTTGCCGCCGGCCAGCCTGATCTTCATCGCCACCGACGGCCTCACCGACCAGATCGGTGGACCCAAGCGCATCGCGTTCGGCAAGCGCAAGGCGTTCGACACGATCCTCGAACACCGCGACCAGTCTTCGACCCTCATCTGCGAAGCGCTGCAACGCACCTTTGCCGACTGGCAAGGCGAGCAGACCCGTCGCGACGACCTGACCCTCTTTTGTGCCCGCATTAGGAACTGATGATGTTCAACCCTGCGTCCGTGCAACACGACTGCACTTTTTTCGATCTGGCCCAGCAACGCAACGTGATTTTCTATCACATGGGTTACTTCTCCCATCACATCATTTCGGCGATGGCCGAAGTGGTGAAGCTGCAACTGGAAATCTCCGGCGTCAGCGGCCCGACGCGGCGCAAGTTGTTCTCGTCCTTTGTCGAGCTGTCGCAAAACATCCTCCATTACTCTTCCGACTCGCTGCACACCGCCGTGTCCGACGAGTCGGTACTGCGCCAGGGCGCGGTGTGCATCAGCCGTGAAGGTGAGCACCACCTGATGCTCTGCGCCAACCCGGTGGCTACCAGCGAAGTCGAGCGCCTGCGCGAGAAGCTCGAGCCGTTGCGCAGCATGTCGCTGGAAGAGATCAAGCAAGCCTACAAAGTCACCCTGCGTGCAGAGACCCCGGTGGACAGCAAGGGCGCTGGCCTGGGTTTCCTGACCATGGCGCGGGATGCCTGTGCGCCGCTGGAGTTTGATTTTCATCCCAGGGCGGATGATCCGGACACCACCCTGTTTTGCCTAAAAGCCATCATTTGAGTCGAGAGAAGCAATGGATAATTTCTACATTGACGCCACCGCCACATCGCCGGAAGTCGACTTTCGTTTCGATCAACACCTGCTGTCCATCAAGGGCGAGTCCTATCCAGAAAACGCCGCGGCGTTCTACGCGCCCATCGTCCAGCAACTTCGCGGCTTTCTGGAGAGCTGCAAAGAGGTGCGGATCACCACCAACATCGCCCTCGCCTACTTCAACAGCTCCAGCACCAAGATGCTCTTCAGCATTTTCGATGCGCTGGATCGCTCGGCCCAGGCCGGCAATCACATTGAAGTGAACTGGTATCACGATGAAGAGGACGAGACGATCTTTGAGTTTGGCGAGGAACTGAAGGCCGATTTCACCTCGATCATCTTCAACGATCACCCGATTACCACCTGAGGTCAGCATAAAAATGAACGATCCAGTCATGTCCAACGGGAATCTGGATGACTCGGCGCCCGACTTGTTCAAAAGCGAGAACGATGCGCTGGAGCATGCGCGCTCGATTCTTGCGTTGAGCGGGGCGAATGCCGACACCTATCGACGTTCGCTGGCGGACATGACCTCGCATTTTGAGCGTTTGATGCGTGAAACCCGTCGCCTGATCGGTCGCAGCGACCGCGCCGAGCGCGAGATGAATACCCTCAATACGCAATTGCAGATTCTCGCCCGTCAGCTCGAATACCGCGCCACCCACGACGGTCTGACCGGCGTGCTGAACCGCAGCGCGGTGATTGACCTGACGGTGCAGACCCTGCAGAAGACAGGCGCGGTGATGATCGTTCTGGACATCGATCACTTCAAGCAAGTGAACGACGAGTTCGGTCATCCGGCCGGCGATGCGGTTATTCAGGGCATTGTCGGTTGTCTGCGGCGGATAGTCGGCGACAGCGGAAAAATCGGCCGCGTGGGTGGTGAAGAATTCACCGTGCTGCTCCCCGCCGGCGACCTCAGCGAAGGCCTGGCGCTCGCCCACGCCATGCGCGAAGCGATTGCCGGGCACGTGTTCGGCAACCCGGTGAATCGGCAGATCACCGCAAGTTTCGGCGTGAGTGCCAATCCCGTGGGTACCAGTTTCGATACCGCCTATAGTTCGGCGGATACGGCGCTGTACCATGCCAAGCGCTCCGGCAGAAACCGGGTCGAAGTCGCGGACGAGCATTATTCCTGAGGGAAGTTTTCGAGAAGCGCGAACCGCTCAATAGCCAGCGGATTTGCGCTTGTTGAAGCATTTGAGTGCATTACCGCGCCTCACCGGCTATTAATACGCTTCGCCCTCAACCATCCGAACCCGCCATGAAATTCGACCTCGCCTACTGCCTCAGCCTTGATGAAAAGCTGTCGATCTACGACGTGCGGGATTTGAATTTCGATGAGACCCAGGCCTTCGATTCGGCCAGGGAGCATTTCCAGTGCCCCAACGATGCCTGTCGTTTGGCCTTCGACATAACGAATGAACTGGGCACCTTCAACGCCAAGAACGTGAACTACGTGCGCACGCCGCACTTCAAGAACCTGCCGGGAACGCGGCATGTCGAAGGCTGCCCCTACGTCAGCGCGAAGGCATCAGCCACGGAATCGGATGACAGCCGCGAGGAGCATTTCCCGTCGGAATTGTTACTGAGCCGACGCCAGTACTTGCGTAAACCTGCCGACCCCATCGTGACGACCGATGCGCCCCGCGATGGCTCATCAACCTCCTCTGCCGTCAGCGCCAACGAGCCATCGACAAGGGAATCCGCTCCCGACAAGACGACCGTCTTCGCCCACCCGGTGGAGTGTTTTGTCTCGAACTTCGACGACAAGGACCTGCTCAAGCGCATGCCCTTGAAGATTGGCGAACACACCGCGCCTTACGCCTCGTTCTTCAAGAAGATCGAGTACCTGCAAGACAACAGAGGCCTGATCTACTGGGGCAAGATCAAGCAGATCAAGGACTACACCCAGAGCTTTCGCATCGACTTCGAGAAGAAGGTCTGGTTCGAGAAACGGCCCTACTCGGTCAATGTTTACCTGAGCAAGAAGCTGATCGACACCTACCGCAAACGCAAGGCGTTTCTCGAGGAAATCAAGCACGCCATCGACACTGAGCAAGAACTGTACTGCTTCTTCTATGGCGTGACGCCGGAGCTCAAGCAGGTGCCGAGCAAGAAAAACCCGGAGCAGACGTTCGGGGTGTTCAGCGCCAATATCGAGAATCTGGATCACTTTATCGTGCGCCAAGCGCCGGGGTTGGACGGCCAGTAGCATCATGCGCCGTTCGTCCACTTGAACGTACCAATCAAAAATTGCATTTGATTCGGGCTCAAAACAACTGTACAAAAACACAGTATATTTTGAATCAGCACTCTCGAGCCCGGAGAACACCATGGCCTCTCACGCGATGAAACTCACCCTGGAACGTATCGCCCTCTTCCAGTTCACCTCCGCCCACTGCGCCCAGGCCCGAGCGATGCTGGGCTGGAGTGTGGAGCAATTGTCCCGCGAAGCCGGGGTTTCGCTGGAGGCCGTAGAACGCTTTGAAGCACAGCAGGAAGTGCAGGATGCCTCGCGGTTGGCGCTGGCTTATCGGCTTGAAGCGGAGGGATTGATGTTTTTCCCGGGTTTTGCGCCGGGGCGTGGGATGAATGTCAGAGGGGCTAAATCGAATCCGGTGGGGCAGCCGGACTTTGCGATACTCGAGTGAGACGGTGACCTTCCACAGTTTGGACGAGATGCGAAAACCGGCGTCAAATCGGCCCCCCTGCTCACGCAAGGAAGGCCGAATTGAAGTGGTTTTCAGCTGATGTAAATTCCTGCCAATGCCCATGTCAGGGCTTGAACGCTGGCGTCCGCCGCTCCTGAGAAGCCTGTTCATAACCGTAAGCCAATGCCAGAAGTCTCGCGTCACTCCAGCGGGGACCGAAGAAGAAAATCGAGGTGGGAATGCCTTCATCATCCATTCCCGAAGGCAGCATAATGCCGGGATAACCTGCCAGCGGTACGACATTCATGGCGGGCGATGAGACGTCCGAGACAATCGCATCCAGTTGGTACGTAGCCAGCCGGCGGTCGATGGCAGCAGCGTTTTCACGTTGAATGCTCTGCCAGAGTTCATTGTAGATTTCTTCGTCAACGTCAATGGAACCCGCAGCCAATAACGTATCCTGGTTGTGGCCATCACCATAGGCGGCATTCAGCAACAGCAGGTCTTCCAGCGTTCGCGCGGGAATGCTCGTTCGAGTGGCCAGGTAACCAGGCAAGTCTCGCTTGATCCCCATATGAAATGCCTCTTCTACCCGTTGCGAAACCGGGTCGATCAGTTCCACAGGAATCAGGGTTGCACCGGCAGACTGCATACGTTCCAAGGCTTGAGAAAACTGGGGGTCATCCTGCAGCGGTAACTCACTGTGATCGAATTTGGCAGGGTAGCCGATACGCTTGCCGACCAAGGCGTCGGTGCGTAACAGGGCCGTATAATCCACACCTGTCAGCGCCCGGGGCTTTCGTATCGGATCGGCAGGATCGTCCCCCGCCAAGGCATTCAACAGCAACGCCGCATCGCGTACCGTGCGTGTCATGGGTCCCGGTGTATCCAGCTTTTGAGTGACCGGAATGAGGCCGCTTCGGCTTAACAAACCCACCGTGGGTTTGACACCCACTACACCATTCATCGAAGCAGGGCAGATGATCGAGCCGGAGGTTTCCGTTCCAATACTCAACGGTGCGAAGCCAGCAGCAACGGCGGCTGCGGAACCAGAACTGGAACCGCAAACATCGGCGTTCAGCAGATGCGGATTTTTCGTTTGTCCGCCGCGCCCGCTCCAGCCGCTGGGGATGGCGGGGTCGCGGAAGGCGGCCCATTCACTGAGATTGGTTTTGCCGAGAATCACAGCCCCGGCCGACCTGAGCCGTTGCACGATAAAGGCATCCTGCGCGGCGGGCTCACCGATCATGGCCACAGAGCCGGCAGTGGTCTGCATCTGATCGGAGGTGTCGATATTGTCCTTGAGCAACACCGGGACACCATGCAAGGGTCCGCGGATGTGGCCTGCCTTTCGTTCCTTGTCCATTGCCTGGGCTATGAGCAGTGCATCGGGGTTCAGCTCGATGATGGCGTTGATCGCCGGTCCGTTTTTGTCCAGTCTTTCGATCCGCTGTAACAGGTGCTGCACCAGCGCGACAGAAGTCAGTTGACCACGGCCCATCTGCTGATTGATTTCATCGACATTCAAATACTCCAGCGGGGTTTCGCTGGCGGCCGTCGCCATGCTCATAACCATCAAAAGCATGGTTGCCCCGGTCAGCCGCTTCATGCAGCCGTTCAACTTTACGTCCATGTAAGCATCCTTGATAACTGAAACAGGTGACTGATTTCACCCGGTTTTCAGCCTACCGAAGCGCTGTAAATTGTCCGTCATCCCCTCTCACTGTCACACGTATGAATGTTCACTCTGGTTTGTAGCCGACTCAACCGGCGCTTTTCTGGTTTTCATAGGCTGGTTGTTGCTCCACCTCCAGCCACCACGCCTCGCCCCGCCGCGGGTACATCAGGTTGAACGCCTCGCCCATCTGCGGCGTGGTGATCGATACGCTGCGATCCCAGGCCAGGGCCAGGATGCGGTCGAAGGGCTCAAACCAGGCGTGCGTCGACAGGTCGAAAGTGCCGTTGTGGATCGGCAGCAGCCAGCGGCCCTTGAGGTCGATGTGGGCTTGCAGGGTTTGTTCCGGCTGCATGTGCACCTGCGGCCAGTCGACGTTGTAGGCGCCGGTTTCCATCAGGGTCAGGTCGAATGGGCCGAAGCGTTCGCCGATGCGTTTGAAGCCGTCGAAGTAGCCGCTGTCACCGCTGAAGAAGATGCGCGTGTCGCCATCGATCATCACCCATGAGGCCCACAACGTCCGGTTGCCATCGAGCAGGCCGCGGCCTGAGAAGTGTTGGGACGGCGTGGCGATGAACTGGATGCCTTCGACTTCGGTGCCTTGCCACCAATCGAACTGGCGGACCTTGGCGGCATCGATGCCCCACTTGATCAAGGTGTCACCCACGCCCAGCGGTGTCAGGAAGTAGCGGGTCTTGTCCGCCAGTTTCAGTACGGCCTGATGATCGAGGTGGTCGTAGTGATCGTGGGACAGGATGACCGCTTCGATCGGCGGCAACTGTTCCAGACTGATGGGGGGCTGGTGGAAACGCTTCGGTCCCGCCCATTGCACCGGCGAGGCACGCTCGGCGAAGACCGGGTCGGTGATCCAAAACTTGTCGCGCAATTTGAGCAGCACTGTGGAGTGGCCGAGGCGATAGACGCTGTGATTGGGCGCAGCGATCAGGGCCGCTTGCGTCAGCGGCTGCACCGGGACCGGAGCACTCGGACGGGTATTACGCGGTTTATTGAAAATCGCGTTCCACAGGATGTTCATGGTTTTACCGAAGCTCAAACGCTGAACGGGCGTGAAGTTCTGGTACTGCCCTTGAGCCTGTCGCGACGCTTCAGGTGCCTGGGCGTCTTGCGCCGGGGAGTTTGCATTGGCCATGACTGAATGACTCCAGAAAAACCGCACGACGACGATTTTCCGCTTGGGACGATAAATGGCCAAGGCACGCACGCATCAGCCGGACTTTCTATTTAGGACTGGGCAGGATTAACAAAACATTACACTGCACAGTGTAGTTTCTAGGTTGCATCAAAGTTGATGACAAGTAAACTACCGAGTGTAATTTTCCCTTTTCCTGCCGAAAACGTACTTATGACAGCTCCAAAGCGCCTCACCGACCGAAAACGCGAAGCCATCATCCAGGCGGCGATTGCCGAATTCCGTGACAACGGGTTCGAGATCACCAGCATGGACAAGATTGCCGCCACGGCCGGCGTGTCGAAGCGCACGGTGTACAACCACTTCCCCAGCAAGGAAGAGTTGTTTGCCGAGATCCTCAATCAGTTATGGGTTCGGGTGACGGCAGAAACCGAAACGTCCTACCGAGCGGACGTGCCTCTACGCGAGCAGTTGCGCGCGCTGCTGATGGCCAAGCTGCAGATGCTGGGCGATGACAATCTGCTCGATCTGGCGCGCGTGGCCATCGCCGCGACCATTCACTCCCCGGAGCGTGCACAGGACATGGTGGCCCGCATGGGTGAGCGCGAAGAAGGGCTGACCGTGTGGATTCGCGCAGCCCAGGCCGATGACCGCTTGAAAGCGGTCGCCCCTGAGTTTGCTGCGCAACAGATCCACGGCCTGCTCAAATCCTTTGCCTTCTGGCCGCAGATTTCCATGGGCCAGCCGGGTTTGTCCGCTGAAGAGCAAATCACGGTGGCGGAATCCGCCCTGGACATGTTCCTGGCGTGCTATCAGCTCTAACCCCGGCGCCAGCGCGCCCTGCTCTGATTAAATGGCTTCGAAGGACACTGATTATTAGTGCTGGAATAAATGACAATGTGCGTCAAATTTACCGATGAACGGTAACTCTGCGACACTTAGGGAATGTGTTTCAGAATAAATCTGGCGCGGGACATCATGGATAAACAACACGGCAAGGGTTTGTCATTTGCCAGACGCATTTACCTCCCCCGGACCATCGGTCTGGGCATCGGCAGCCTCAGTGTCGCCGCCGCGCTTTACCCGCTCGACTTGCCCGTGTGGATCTGGGTGCTGCTGGCGCTGAACGGTTTTGTCTGGCCGCATCTGGCCTATCAACTGTCGACTCGTTCGGCTTTTCCCTACAAGGCCGAGCGCCGCAATCTGCTGTATGACTCGCTGTGTGGTGGTTTCTGGGTCGCGACCTTTCAATTCAATCCACTGACCACGGTGACCATCCTGTCGATGATGGCGATGAACAACGTCGCCGCCGGTGGCTATCGGCTGTTCACCTTGGGCACCTTGAGTCAATTGACCGGCATGCTGATCGCCTGGTCGCTGTTCGGCGTAGGTGTCTCACTCTCAACCACGCAACTGCAGGTCTGGGCTTGCCTGCCGATGCTGACGCTGTATCCGCTGGCACTCGGCATGGTCTGCTATCAACTGGCGATCAAGTTGTCGGAGCACAAGCGCACGCTGAGTGCCTTGAGTCGCACCGACAGTCTGACCGGCCTGCTCAACCACGGTGCATGGAAGGATTTGCTGCAACTGAAGTTTCAGGAATGCCGGCAGCGCCATGAACCGGCCGCCATCGCCCTGATCGACATCGACCACTTCAAGGCCATCAACGATACCTACGGCCACGTCCTCGGTGATTCGGTGTTGCGCCAGTTGAGCATCGAACTCAAGTGCAACTTGCGCGAAAGCGATCTGGCGGGACGTTATGGCGGTGATGAGTTCTGCGTGATTCTGCCGAACACGTCACTGCAGCAAGCCAGAGAAGTCATGGAGCGCTTGCGCAACGTGTTGCAGGACTACCGCAATAGCGAAGTACCCGATTTGCGTGTCAGCCTCAGCATTGGCCTGGCCGCTTACCAATCGTCGCTCAGCGACGCGACGGCCTGGTTCGAAGAGGCGGACAGAGCGCTCTACAGCGCGAAAAATACCGGGCGCAACAAAGTCAGTGTCACCGCATTCGACACCTCGACAGCGGTATTTGAATAACCAGACGAAAGCGCTGCATGGATGACGCCGGGACTATAGTGAACCTCTGTCCCAGCGCCATGCAGAGAGCACCATGACCACCAAGCCCGAAGACACTCGCACCGCCGAACCCGTTGACCACCTGCGCTTTCATCGCCACCACGCTCACCTGGGTCCCACTTTCGGCACCGACAAGTTCGCCCTGCGTGCCGAAGCCTTTGCCCGGTTCTTTGGCACACCTACCTTCCTCGGCGCACAAACCGTCGTTGTGGCAGTTTGGGTCGCCATCAACCTGCTGGGCATCACCCACTTCGACGTGTACCCCTTCATCCTGCTCAACCTGGCGTTCAGCCTGCAGTCGGCCTATGCGGCGCCCTTGATTCTGCTGGCCCAGACCCGTCAGGCCGCGCGCGACAAGGCCCAGTCCGATGCCGATGCGCAACACCGCGAAGCCCTTGCCATCGCCAACACCGAGCGACAGGCGCAAGCGGCACAAAACACCGCGCAACTGCTGGCGCTGCTGGAGCAAAACACGCACCTGACCGAACTGACCAAGGCCCTCACCGAGCGCATCGAAAACCTCACCAGCGAAATGCATGAGCACTTCATGCGCAAGGACGAGCCCAGGGCCTGACCCGTCTCAGGGCAGTTTCAGCGCCCGCCCCAACTCGTCAAACAGGCTGACCACCGAGCGCAACGCCCGGCAGTCGGGGCGGGTCAGCAACCACAGTGCGGTGTCGCAGCCGAGCAACGGCTCGCTCAAGGGTTGCAGCCCGTCACCGATCAGAAAGTCCGGCAATGCCGCCACACCCAGGCCTGCGCGAACCAGCTCGGTCACCGACAACATGCTGTTGCAGCGATAACCCGGCGTCACGCCCGGCAAGGTTTGGCGACGCCAGACGACCGTCGGGTGATCGGGCAGGAAGTCATCCGGGGCAATCCAGGTCATAGCGCCAAGATCGCGCGTACCGGTCGATTGCAGATAACGCGCACTGGCACAGACCCGGTAGGAAATATCCGCCAGCCGTCGACCGACCAGATGCTCAGGTGGTGTGCGGGTCAGGCGCAGGGCGATGTCGGCGTCCCGGCGGCTGAGGTTGGCGAAATCGTTGGAGGTGCTGAGTTCGAGGGTCAGCGCCGGGTAGTTCGGCATGAACTGCGCCAGCGCCGGCAACAGCAGGCCCTGCAGGACCGAATCGGTACAGGTCAGGCGCACGGTACCGCTGATGACTTCGCCGCCCTGCTCCACGCCGATACGCGCCGCTTCCAGAGCCTGTTCCGCGCGCTCGGCCTGTTCCGCCAAAGTCTGCGCCAGCGTGGTGGCCAGGTAGCCGGCGCGGCTTTTTTCGAACAACTGCTGACCCAGTGCAGCTTCCAGCCGGCGCACTGCACGAAACACCGTCGACACGTCGACCTTTAGCAGCTGCGAGGCCCGGGCCAGAGAGCCGCCGCGCACCAGGGCGAGGATCAGGGCCAGGTCCGGGTAGTCCAGTCGATAGTGCGTTGCTGCATTGATCACTTGGATAAACGCCAATATTGATTGCGTGAACGCCAATCTATAGTGGCCGTCAGGAATCAACAAGAGCAGAGGATCTTCATGGATAACAGCCCGATTCGCATTGCCCTGATCGGCGACTACGACCCGCAAGTCACCGCCCACCAAGCCATCCCCGTGGCCCTCGATATGGCCACCGAACACACAGGCATGAATGTCCAATTCCAGTGGATCGCCACCGACAGCATCACTGCCGACACGGCGCTCGATGAGTACGATGGCTTCTGGTGTGTACCGGCGAGCCCGTATCGGAGCATGGACGGTGCACTCCGTGCGATCCGTTTCGCTCGCGAACAACGGCGGCCCTTCCTCGGCACCTGCGGCGGCTTTCAACACGCCGTGCTGGAGTACGCCCGCCATGTGCTGGGCTGGGCCGACGCCGAGCATGGCGAGACCTCCCCCGAGTCGGCCCGGGCAGTGCTGACACCGCTGACCTGTGCCCTGGTGGAAGCGGTTGATGTCATTCACCTGCGTGAAGGCTCCTTGATCGCCGACGCGTACGAAGTGTCCGAGATTCATGAGGGATATCGCTGTCGTTATGGGGTAAATCCGCAATTCGAACAGGCGTTGCTATCGGCTGACCTTCATTCGGTTGGCCGGGATTCGGCAGGTGACTTGCGTGCAATGGAGTTGAGCGGGCATCCGTTCTTTGTTGCCACACTGTTTCAACCCGAACGTGCCGCACTCAAAGGCGTGTTGCCGCCTTTGGTAAGGGCCTTCGTCAGCGCCTGCGCGGAGCATCGCTCATGATCGCCGACACACCTTCCCCACCCTACTTCGCGGTGATCTTCACGTCATTGCGCACGGAGGGCGATCAGGGTTACGCCGAGGCCGCTGCGCGGATGCTCGAACTGGTGCGCGAACAGCCAGGCTTCCTCGGGGTGGAGTCGGCACGGGGTGAGGATGGCCTGGGGATTACCGTTTCCTACTGGACCAGCGAGGCGGCGATTGTGGCGTGGAAGCATCACCCGGAACACACGGCCATTCGTGAACGTGGGCGCTCGACCTGGTATGCGCGGTGTCATACGCGGGTGTGTCGGGTTGAGCGCGATTATGGCTTCAGTTTGTAAGTAATGCGTTGTTCCAGAGTCCGCTATCGTCGGAACGCCGCCCGGACCAAGCTCGCTCCCACAGTTTATATCGGGTTGGGCACAAATTCTGTGATCAACACACATCCCCTGTGGGAGCGAGCTTGCTCCGGGCGGCGTTCCGACGAAGGGGTCGATGAAATCACCGCAGAGCTTCAGCCCCGCACCAAACTGCGCAGCGCCGTAATCTGCGGCACGTCCTGTCGCTTCATGTACACCCGCAACGGCTCGGTGATGTTGATCCGCTCATCGATGTTGTGATCGAGCAGCAACTGGATCAGTTCGCGCCTGAGGGTCATGGCCTGCTCAGGCCCGGCGGCCCAGACGAATTCGCTGCTGGGGATGATGCCGTCATCCGCCACGTCCATGCCGAACGCGTCTTCACTGAAACGCACGATGTACTGGCCGGTCTTGCGGTTGAGGCCGACGAAGCCTTTGAGCTGGTCGGCAGCCTGGCAGATGAGCTGGGAAGTGATGCGCATGGTAAACCTCACGGAAGGTCACGATGGACCGGTGATCGATGGTTTACACGCAAGGCATGCCGGTGTTTTTCCCTCTGTCGGGGAAATGGCCGACACCAAGAGTAACTAAAAGACTCGGAAAAAACCCGGCATCGGACAGGTTTGTGTCGGTCTGGTGATAGCGACTGCCATGTTCAGTTGTTAAAAGAGACCGCTCACTCATTGCGAAAGGACCTCGACCATGGCTGCAACCCTTACCCGCAACGCGCTGGTGCTGAGCCTGCTGCTCGGCCTCGGTCACGCTCAAGCTGCCAGTGAACCCTCCCCCACAGCGCTGGCGGCGCGACTGGGCATCCCGCACCCGGCGGTCATTGCCCACCGGGGCGCCTCCTTCGATGCGCCGGAATCCACCGCTGCCGCCTACACCACGGCCCGCGACCTGGGCGCCGATTATCTGGAAATGGACCTGCAGCGCAGCAAGGATGGCGTGCTGTTTGTCCTGCACGACAACAACCTGCAACGCACCACCGACGTCGCCGGCAAGTTTCCCGAGCGCAAGGACAGCCCGGCCAATGCCTTCACCATGGCCGAGCTGAAAACCCTGGACGCCGGCAGCTGGTTCAACAGCGCCCACCCGGATCGCGCACGCCCGGCGTTCGCCGGCCTGAAGGTGCTGACGCTGGATGAAGTCATCGACATTGCCGAAGGCAACCTGCTGCACAAACCGGGGCTGTACATCGAAACCAAGGAGCCGAAGCAGTTTCCCGGTATCGAACATGACCTCAAGCAGAAACTGCAGGCACGCGGCTGGCTGATTCCAGCCGATGCCAAACCGACGAAGAACGAGCTGGCGGTCGGTCAGGGCAACGGCAAGGTGATCTTGCAAACCTTCGAAAAGAGCAGCCTGGAGTTGCTGCACAAGGAAATGCCGCAAGTACCGAAAGTCCTGCTGCTGTGGGTGGGTGCAGGCAGTATCGAACCCAAATCCACAGTGACCTTTGCCGAATCCGGTGAGAAAGACAAAGCGGCCTGGTACGCGAAACAGGAACCCAGGGACAAAGCCGAATTCCAGCGCTGGGTCGACTACGCCAAGTCTCAAGGCGCCATCGGCACCGGCCCTTCAGCGGCGCTGACCCAGGGCGGCGATCAGAGTTATTCAGACCTGGTGCAGCCGTGGATGAACCAATACACCCACGACCAGGGTCTGCTGGTGCATGTCTACACTGTCGACGATGCGCTGGATTATCAGAAGGTCATGGCAGCCGGGGTCGATGGCATCTTCACCAATCGAGCCGGCGAGCTGTTGAAGTTCTACAAGCGCCCGGCGGCAGCGAGCGTGGGGCAGGTGTTGCAGAACAATGGCTTTTGATCCTCGACCGTGATGCTTTTACGAATTAAGTCTGAATTAAGTTGATACGACTAACCTGAACTCACTTGAACAACTTAACCAAGGAAAGAATTCCATGAAGACCCTGACTGCATTGTTTACCGCCGCTGCCCTGACCCTCACCGCTGGTTTGGCACAGGCTGACGTTCGTGTCGACGAGATCCCTCAACTGGTCAAGGACGGTAAAATCAAGCCGCTGGAGGAGCTGAACAAGATCGCTCTGGACCTTCATCCCGGCGCAACGATTACCAAGACTGAACTGGATAACCACTTCAATGGTTATGAATATGAAGTTGAATTGCGCGATGCGAAGAACATTGAATGGGATGTCGATATTGACGCATCCAACGGCAAGGTCTTGAAGAATAAACAAGACAAGTAAGCAGTTAGTACAAGGCCGCACGACTTGAGAGGTTGTGCGGCTTTTATTGTTTGCTGAGCACTTCTAAGCCGACGTGCTAACCAACGCCCCCGACGTACTCCCGCCCTCATCCTGCAACGCCTGTAACAACGATGCAGTCGCCGTCTGCAAAGACCCGGTCGTCGCCGAAATCTGCGATTGAGCGGCCGACACATCGGCGGCCTTGGCGTCGGCGTCTTCCTGCTTGGCTTGGGCTGCCTGCAGCTGCTGCATTTCTTCCTGCAATTGTTTTTGCAACTCGGCGATCTGCTTGCGCAGCTCTTTCACCGAATCGGATTCACTGCTGGAGCTGGAGCTGCTGTCGCCCGACGCCGGCGCACCACCGGCGGCCACTTTGCTGCTGTCGGTGGCGGCCGACGAGGTCGCCGTCACGGATGAGTTGTCGGTGGTGTCACTGCTGGCGGTGGTCTTGGTTGTGGTGGCGGGCGACTGGGTGATGGTGACGGAAGAAATGTTGACCATGCGGGATACTCCATGTGGGGTTCAGATTCCCCCATCATCGACACCCGCGGGTCTGTTTTGAGATCGACTGTGTACCGACACGGTAAGCAACCCGGTACACAGCCCTTTGCCTCACGCGCTCAGACGCGCCGTCACCTGATTCAACTGCCCGGACAAACCGTGCAGGTTGTTGCTCGCCGCTTCCGTGCGCTGCACGTTGTCCAGGTTAGTGCTGGCGATGCTGGTGATTTCCGTGAGGTTGCGCGAGATGTCTTCGGCCACCGAGGTCTGCTCTTCGGCGGCGGTGGCGATCTGGCGATTCATGTCGCGGATGGCTTCCACGGCCAGGGTGATGCGTTCGAGCATGGCGCCGGCCTCGGTCACTTGCTGCACGCTTTCCTCGCTGCGCGACTGGCCGCTTTCGATGGCTTGCGCAGCTTCGATCGCGCCGGTCTGCACCGTTTGAATGATCTGGTTGATCTCGATGATCGATGCCGCCGTGCGCTGGGCCAGGCTGCGTACTTCGTCGGCCACCACCGCAAAACCACGACCGGCCTCGCCGGCACGGGCCGCTTCGATGGCTGCGTTGAGCGCCAGCAGGTTGGTTTGTTCGGCGATGCCGCGAATCACTTCCAGCACCTTGCCGATGCGACCGCTGTCAGTTTCCAGTTGGCGGATCACAGTGGCGGTGTTGGCGATTTCACCGCGCATGCGGGTGATGGTGTGAATGGTGCCCTGCATGACCTTTTCACCCTGCTGGGCGGACTGGTCGGCATCGTCGGCAGCACGTGCAGCGTCGGCGGCATGGCGAGCAACTTCCTGGGCGGTGGCGGACATTTCGTTCATGGCCGTGGCCACCTGATCGGTACGGTTGAACTGTTCGCTGGTGCCGCCGGCCATGACCGTTGCAATCGAGTTGAGCTCGCCGCTGGCGCTGTCCAGGTCGGAGGCGCTGCGCTGCAAGTGGCTGAAGGTTTCCGCGAGGAAGTCGCGCAGGGTGTTGGCGGCCATAGCCAGTTTGCCCAGTTCGTCCTGACGGCTGCTGGCCACGCGTTCGGCAAACTTGCCCTGGCTGAGTTGCGCCACGTAGTCGATCAGTTTGCGGATCGGTTCGACCAGGTTGCGGTTGACCAGCCACAGGCTCAACAGGCCGATCAACAAGCCCGACGCCAACAGCACGATGATGCCCACCATCACCGTTTGTTCGGCACTCGCGCTGATCGACTTCGACTGCTCGTTACCCTGCTTGCGCAGCTCATTGACCAGGTCGCTCATTTGCTCACTGGCAGCACGGTCCACGCCCTTGACTGCGTTGTCACCTGCGGTTGGATCGCCGCCCGCGGCCACATAAGCATCACGTCCCTTCTGGTAGGCCGCGCCGAGCAGTCGATGCTCCTCACGCAGGCGTTCGATGCGAGTCTTGAGCTGCGGTTCGATGCCCTTCTGTACCGCCAGTTCGCCGAGGATGTTCTGCACGTCGCGCTGACGGTCCTCGAATTGTGACCAGTACTTGCTCAGGTCCGCCGGCTGCTTGCCACGCAGCAGCACGTTTTTCCATTCCTGTACCTGAATCTTGAATTGCAGGTTGGCTTCGTCGATCAGTTGCGAAGTATGCAACGGACCCTGGATCAGATTGGCGTAGCTTTGCACGCCGCTGGACAGGAAGTGAAAGCAGGCCAGCGCGATCAACAGCGTCGCCAGCAGGCTGCCGCTCAGCAGGGCGAGAATTTGCGCTCTCAGGGACTTTTGCAAATGCATCGAAAGGTACTCATGACAGGAATGAGGCACGCCTGCAATGGCGTGAAAGATGTCCGGACTTCCCTGTCTGCGGTCTCGGCTGACGGGCCGAGGGCGCGCAACTTAACTCATGCGTAATCGGCGTGCCAGAGCGGTTCTTGAGAAAAATCCGACCACCGGTAGAGCAATGCTTTGCGGTCTTTTTGCTGTCACATAACCGTCATTTTTCCTTGCGATGATGCCGCTCAGGTGAACCTGTCAAACCCGCGCACGACCTCTCTCCCTGCGAGCCCTCATGAACCACAGCATCGATCAAAGCCATCGCGACCCGGATCTGTTCGGCCTGCTTTACGGTTTCAGTTTTCGCCCGGGCGAGGCCGGTCGGGAAATCAATTCGTCCGAGGCCCTGCAGTACCTGCGACAGCCGGACAGCGACGAACAGTTTCTCTGGCTGCACCTCAATCTCGCCCATGCGGCGTGCGAGCGCTGGATGAAGAGCCACCTGGAGTTGCCCGACGAATTTTTCGAAGCGCTGCATGAAGGCTCACGCTCGACGCGCATCGAGCACATCGACTCGGCGTTGCTGGCGGTGGTCAACGACGTGGTGTTCAACCTCAGCAACATGGTCTCCTCCGACGTCTCGACCTTGTGGGTGTGCGCGCGCAGCAAACTGATCATCAGCGCACGTCTGCAACCGCTGCACTCGGTGGACAAGTTGCGTTCATCGGTAAAGGCCGGTGAGTACTTTCGCTCGCCGCTGGAATTGCTGGTGCACCTGTTGCGCGACCAGGGCGAAGTGCTGACCCAGATCGTGCGCAAGACCAGCCAGAGCGTGGACCAGATCGAAGACGAATTGCTCTCCTCCCGCCTGTCCACCAACCGCGCCGAACTGGGTGCCAACCGCCGCGTGCTGGTGCGCCTGCAACGCCTGCTCGCGCTGGAGCCGGGCTCCTTGTTGCGATTGCTCAATCGCCCGCCGCAGTGGCTGCAGAAGGAAGACGTGAAGGAGTTGCGCAAATCCACCGAAGAGTTTGCGCTGATCATCAACGACCTGATGGCCCTGGGCGAGCGGATCAAGCTGTTGCAGGAAGAGATTGCGGCCAACATCAACGAACAGACCAACCGCACGCTGTTCACCCTGACCATGGTCACGGTGCTGGCGCTGCCGATCAACATCATCGCCGGTTTCTTCGGCATGAACGTTGGCGGCATCCCCTTGTCGGGTGATCCGGAAGGCTTCTGGATTCTGGTAGCGCTGGTGGCCACCTTTACCGTGATTGCCGGGCGCTGGGCGTTTCGCAAGCAGCGCGATTACTGAACATCCCTGCAACTCTGTGGGAGCGAGCCTGCTCGCGAAGAGGGCAAAACATTCAATAAAGATGTTGAATGCCAGTCCGCTTTCGTCGGAACGCCGCCCGGAGCAGGCTCGCTACCACATTGGTTTTCGCGCTCGACTTCAGATCAGCGGCCCTGCAAAAAAACCAAACACTGACCCAGAGCAGTCTCCTTGTAACAATTGGCAACGATTATCACTGATACTCCTTCCCTCTTCAGGAATGTCAGGTATGGCTACGCCCTCATTCACCGCAGCCCCGACCCCCACCGGTAGCGCCAGACCGCAACTCGACAAGAAACCCGGCCTGATCACCATTGTCGTGTTTGTCATCGTGCTGGCGATCGGCTTGCTGTTCACCGCTTACAGCCTGATGCATGACGTCAACGAACTCGGCACCGCAGTCACCACCTGGACGCCGTTTCTGCTGTTGGGCGTGGCACTGTTGATCGCCCTGGGCTTCGAGTTCGTCAACGGCTTTCACGACACCGCCAACGCCGTGGCTACGGTGATCTACACCAACTCGCTGCCGCCGAATGTGGCGGTGGTCTGGTCCGGCTTTTTCAACTTCCTCGGGGTGTTGCTGTCCAGCGGCGCGGTCGCCTTCGGCATCATCGCCCTGCTGCCGGTGGAGTTGATCCTGCAAGTCGGCTCGTCCGCCGGTTTCGCGATGATCTTCGCCCTGCTGATCGCCGCGATCCTGTGGAACCTCGGCACCTGGTGGCTGGGCTTGCCGGCCTCGTCGTCGCACACCCTGATCGGTTCGATCATCGGCGTCGGCGTGGCCAACGCCCTGATGCACGGACGCGATGGCACCAGCGGCGTGGATTGGGCGCAAGCGACCAAGATCGGTTACGCGCTGCTGCTGTCGCCGCTGGTCGGCTTCGGCTGTGCCGCGCTGTTGCTGCTGGCCCTGCGCGCTTTCGTCAAGAATCGCGCGCTGTACAAGGAACCCAAGGGCGAAACCCCACCGCCATGGTGGATTCGCGGCCTGTTGATCGTGACTTGCACCGGAGTATCCTTCGCTCACGGCTCCAACGATGGCCAGAAAGGCATGGGCCTGATCATGCTGATTCTTGTCGGCACGCTGCCGATGGCCTATGCCCTGAACCGCACCATGCCCGCGGACCAGGCCTTGCAGTTCGCGGCGGTGGCTGAAGTGACCCAGCAAGCGCTGGTGAAAGCTGCGCCGCTGCCGGCCCCGGCGGATCCGCGGCCGATCCTGTCCGATTACGTGCGCACCAAGGAAGCCACGCCGCAGCTGGTCCCGGCGCTCGCCGCACTGACCGGCAGCATCGGCGCCGAGGTCAAGGGTTATGGCTCGCTGTCGAAAGTCCCGGTCGAAGCCGTGGGCAACGTGCGGAACGACATGTACCTGACCAGCGAAACCATTCGCTTGATGGACAAGAACAAGGTCGGCAATTTCGACGCCGACACCAACGACAAGCTGCAACTGTTCAAGCAGCAGATCGATGCCTCGACCCGCTTCATCCCGCTGTGGGTAAAAATCGCCGTGGCCATCGCCCTGGGCCTCGGCACCATGGTCGGCTGGAAGCGCATCGTGGTGACGGTCGGCGAGAAGATCGGCAAGACCCACCTGACCTACGCCCAGGGCGCTTCGGCGGAAACCGTGGCCATGCTGACCATCGGCGCTGCCGACATGTTCGGCCTGCCGGTGTCGACCACTCACGTGCTTTCCTCGGGCGTGGCCGGGACCATGGTCGCCAACGGCGGCGGCTTGCAGATGAAGACCATCCGTAACCTGTTGATGGCCTGGGTGCTGACCCTGCCGGCGGCAATTCTGTTGTCGGGCAGTCTGTACTGGCTGTTCACCAAGCTGTTCTGATCGCTTACCTTTTACCGACACCCCGGCGCGAGTCATCGCGACGGGGTGTTTGCATTCCGGCCTGGCGACGCGTGCATTTCGTCGCGCGGGCCGGGCATTGCTTCGTTCGTTGCACAATTGTGCTTCAGTTTGCTTCTGCTTTGCCGACTCTAGAGAGAGCCAAAGTATTCAGGGGTCAGTACCGTGAACTTATTCATCAATCAGCTGCGCAAGCACGCTGACTTCAAAAGCGCCATTTACGCCGGCGACATCTTTTTGAACACCGAATTGAAGGCAGCGAAGGACCTCTGCACGTTTGCCCAGGAAAGCATCACCGCAGCCTTTGACGGTGAGACCAACCATCAGGCGCTGCACACGATGATGCCGGTGGAAGAGTTCGTGGTATTGGTCACGCGCCTCAAGGGCCAGTTCACCAACAGCCTGCGGGCCAAGGAACTGATCCGCAGCTTCACCGACGAAATCGGTGCAGCGCCCGAAGAATTCATTTTTGACGTACCGCGCATCCGCGTGGTGCCCAACTACGACTACCTGCACGCCGGCGTCAGCTATGCGTACAAGCCGCATCGCGATACCTGGTACGGCGGGGTCGACTGCCAGATCAACACCTGGATGCCGGTCTACACCATCCAGCCCGACCAGACCATGATGATCAACCCGGCCTATTTCGACGTGCCGGTGAAAAACACCTCGGCGCAGTGGAGCCTGTCCGACTGGATTGGTGTACAACGCCAACGGGCCAAGGACAACGTCAAGGAAGAAGCGCGCCAGCACCCGGTGCCGACTGAGGAGATCAACCAGGCCTGCGAGCTGCGCATCGCCGGCAACACCGCCGACATGCTGGTGTTCTCCGGTTCGCACCTGCACGGCACCGTGCCCAATTACACGCAACAAACCCGCTTCAGTGTGGACTTTCGCCTGATGCACCTCGACGACCTGCGCCACCAGCGCGGTGCGGTCAACGTCGACAGCGCCTGCCCGGACGTCGGCGCCGGTTTCAAAGACTATTTCCATGTCCACGACTTTTCGAATTTCCAGGGAATCCAGCAATGACCAAGCGTCGCATTACACCCGCCGAAGCCCAGTACAACGAAACCCGTGCCAACGTCCTGAAACGGGTCGATGCCGAGTACGTGGCCGACGCGCCGTTCGTCTTCGCCAACCGCATCGGTGTGACCGCTGCGCTGTCGCGCATGGAACTGTTCAAGAAAGTCGCCGAAGTACCCGGCGCGATCATTGAGTGTGGCGTGTACAAGGGCAACTCGCTGATGCTCTACATGCACCTGTCGATGATCCTGGAACCGTACGCGATCAACCGTTCGATCGTCGGCTTCGACACTTTCGAAGGTTTCCAGAGCATCGACAAGAAGGAAGACCCGGCCGACGTCAACGAAACCATGTTCGCCGACACCGACCAGTCGCTGATCCAGGACATGATCGACGCCAACGACCTGCTCCGCCCGGTCAACCGCATCCCGCGCTGCGAACTGGTCAAGGGCGACATCGTCAAGACCGTACCGGAGTGGGTCAAGACCCGTCCGGACCTGGTCGTGGCCATGCTGATCCTCGACACCGACCTGTACGAGTCGACCAAAGTCGCCCTGCAGACTTTCCTGCCATACATGCCAAAAGGCGCCATCGTGGTGCTGGATGAAGTGGCCTACCGTAACTTCCCGGGCGAAACCAAAGCCCTGCGTGAAGTGCTGGACCTGAACAAGATCGAGCTCAAGCGCCTGCCGTTCGATTCGTGCGTGGGCTACTTCCACGTATAAATCCGGCGACTGACAGCTGCCCCTGTGGGAGCGAGCCTGCCCGCTCCCACATCAGATCTGCGTAGCAGACCTGACGACCTCCCCCAACCAGTCCATGAACACCCTGACCCGCAAGGGCAGATGCCGTTGCCGC
The DNA here is from genome assembly GCF_004348895.1 of Pseudomonas vancouverensis. Taxonomy (GTDB): domain Bacteria; phylum Pseudomonadota; class Gammaproteobacteria; order Pseudomonadales; family Pseudomonadaceae; genus Aquipseudomonas; species Aquipseudomonas vancouverensis. The sequence goes on along the minus strand of NZ_RRZK01000032.1, from coordinate 298,352 downwards.
GCATACAGCAACGAGACCTCCATGGACGGCGCGCTGAACTGCGGTAACACCTCCACCAGTTCTCCCCTGTTCAGGTACTGATGCATGCCCATCCTCGGCGCCTGTATCAAGCCAAAGCCCCCCAGACACGCCGACTCATACGCATCCGTGCTGTTGACCGTGACGCTGCCATTCATCGGCAGCCGCTGCACCTGCCCGTCGCGCTCATACACAAACCCTTCGGAACGCCCACCCAATACGCCGACGTAGTGCACCAGTCGATGCTGCGCCAGATCCTCCAGGCACTGCGGCACGCCATAACGCTGCAAGTACGCGGGGCTGGCGCAATTGACCATGGCGAAGTCGCACAAATGCCGGGCCACCACCGATTGATCCGGTTGCGCGCCAACCCGCACCACACAATCGAAACCTTCGGCAAGCAGGTCGACGCGACGGTCCGTGCTGCTGATTTCCAGCTCCAGCAGCGGGTGCCTGGCCATGAACTCCGGCAGACGCGGCATGACCACGCGACGCCCGAGAATGTTCGGCAAGTCGATGCGGATACGCCCGGTAAGCGAGGCTTCATCCTGACGGAACAGGCCTTCGATCTCGTCCATGTGCGACAACAGATCCTTGCTGCGCTCGTACAGCACCAGGCCGTCCTGCGTTGCCTGAACCCTGCGGGTAGTGCGTTGCAGCAAACGGGTGCCCAGCAACCCTTCCAGGGCCTGGACATGCTCGGACACCGTCGAGCGCGGCAGGCCCAGGCTTTCGCCGGCCAAGGTGAAACTCGACATTTCGCTGACGCGGACGAAGGTGCGCAACAGGTCCAGTTTGTTCATGGTTTTGCTCGTTTATTATTCGGATAAACCGACCAGTGATTCCGATTTCACTCTGTTTATCACCCCTGTACGGATAAATAAACTTCCTCACATCAACCGTTCACTGCCCAAGAGGAATTCCCATGATTCGTAAAATCGCACTGATCACCGGCGCCAGCCGAGGCCTGGGTAAAAACGCCGCCCTGCACCTGGTCGCGCAAGGCATCGACATCATCGGTACTTACAACAGCCGCGCCGATGAGGCACAAGCCCTGGTCGCGGAGATTGAACAACTCGGCGGGCGCGCCGCCATGCTGCAACTGGATGTCGGCCAGAGTGAGCACTTCAGCGCTTTCGGCAAGGCGGTCGCCGACGTGTTGCGTGACCGGTTCGGTCGCGAGCGCTTCGATTTCCTGATCAACAACGCCGGGATCGGCCTGCACGAGAACTTCGTCGACACCACCATGGAACAGTTCGACCTGCTGGTGAACATCCATTTCAAAGGGCCGTTTTTCCTCACACAGACCCTGTTGCCGCTGATCAACGATGGTGGGCGCATCATCAACATTTCCAGTGGTCTGGCCCGTTTCAGCCTGCCGGGGCATAGCGCCTACGCGGCGATGAAAGGCGCGATGGAAGTGTTGACCCGCTATCAGGCCAAGGAACTGGGGGCGCGCAACATCAGCGCGAACATCCTCGCGCCGGGGGCCATCGAAACCGACTTCAGCGGTGGCGCGGTGCGGGACAATCCGCAGCTTAACCAACTGGTGGCGAACAATACGGCGCTGGGCCGTGCCGGGTTGCCGGATGACATTGGTGCTGCGATTGCGCTACTGGTAGCGCCGGGCAGCCAATGGATCAATGGCCAGCGCATCGAGGCGTCGGGCGGGATGTTTTTGTAAGCATCAACGACAAAGGGTCGCCGCCTGTTGCAGGTTGCGACCCTTGTGTTTATTCCACGCAAGAACGTTGCACCAGCAGCCGCTCGCGCACCGTGTCATAGACCCAGTGGTACACGTAGGTGTACGGCAGGAAGAACAGCAGCACGCCGATGTCCAGCAGGAACGCTTGCCACAGGCTGACGCTCAACCACCAGGCAATCAACGGCACGCCCATGGCCACAAGGCCGCCCTCGAACAGCAGCGCATGTACCACACGCGTCCAGGCGTTGTGCGCAATCGCGTAGCGCTTGAGCAGCCGGTCGAACAGGCCGTTGAACAGCACGTTCCAGGCCAGCGCGAGCAAGGCGATGACCACAGTAACGGCATCCATTTCCAGCATCGGCTTATCCATGATCCAGGCCAGCAACGGGGTACAGATCAGAATGGCCAGCAGTTCAAAGCCCATGGCCTGGAAAATACGTTCGGTAATGGATTTGTTGGCGCTCATGGCCAGACTCCTTGAGTGACTGTGGTTGCCATGATCCATCATCGCGTCGATACTTCATAACTAATAACCATCGATCAAGGCGATAGTTCATGGCCTCCCACGAAGTGTTGCTGGCGTTTGTCGAAGCCGCTACCCAAGGCTCGTTTTCGGCGGCAGCACGCAAGCTCGGGCGCAGTCAGTCGACCATCAGCGCGGCGGTTGCCAGCCTGGAAATCGACCTGAACCTGACGCTGTTCGACCGCAGCAGTCGCAAGCCGACCCTGACACCCGCCGGCCACGTCATGCTGCAACGGGCCGAGGACATCCTGGCGGCCACCAGTCGCCTGCAAATCACCGCCAGCCAGCTCGCCCAAGGCGTGGAAGCCAAGCTGACCGTGGCACTTTCCGATACGTATCAGTCCGACCGCTTCGAAGCGACGCTCAGCGCTTTCGAGCAGCGTTATCCGGACCTCGAACTCGAATGCCTGATCGCCGAATGCGATGACCTGGTGGCCTTGGTACAGAGCGGCCGCGCCCACGTGGCATTCGCGGAAATGCAGGACAGCTACCCGCCGGACCTGGTCAGTTCGACGGTGGACGAACGCACGGAAATCGCCTTGTTCGTATCCCACGGGCATCCGTTGGCGAATCTGAATTCTGTCGATCAGGACCAGCTACAGCAGCATCGCGAGCTACGCCTGGCGACCATCGTCAATCCATACGAAAGCCGCGCTAAAGGTCGCGTGTGGTCTGCGCCGAGTTACCTGATGCTGCTGGAAATGGCCCAAGGCGGCTTCGGCTGGGCGCCTTTACCGCGCTGGCTGGTGGAACGCTTCGGGCCGGGAACGCTGCAGGAGCTGAACGTACGCGGCTGGCCGAAAACCGTCTCGGTCGATGCTCTGTGGTCACGCTTGCGGCCACCGGGGCCGGCGGGGAGCTGGTTGCTGGGCAAGATGTTGGAATGAAGGTCCGGCGGTAACTCGGGTTATCATGCCCGCCTCTGTCCCGCCGCGACCCCAGACCATGACCTACAGCGTTTCCCCCATCGGCTTTGTGCGTTCCTGTTTCAAGGAAAAATTCGCCATCCCGCGCCAGCCGCAACTGGCACCGGCTGCCCGTGGCGTGCTGGAACTGGTGGCGCCCTTCGATCAGGGCGATGCGGTGCAGGGGCTGGAGCAGGTCAGTCACGTCTGGCTGTTGTTCCTGTTCCACCAGGCACTGGAAGACAAGCCGCGTCTGAAGGTCCGCCCGCCACGCCTGGGCGGCAACAAATCCATGGGCGTGTTCGCCACCCGCGCGACGCATCGGCCCAATGGCATCGGCCAGTCGGTGGTCAAGCTGGACAAGGTCGAGGCCAACCGCTTGTGGATCTCGGGCATTGATCTGCTGGATGGCACTCCGATTCTCGACATCAAGCCCTACGTGCCTTATGCCGATATCATCGACAGTGCCTCCAACAGCATCGCCAGCGCCGCACCACAGCTGATCCCCGTTCGGTGGACCGACAGCGCCCTGCAACAGGCTCACGGGCACGCTCAGCGCCTTGCTGAGCCGCTGATTGAGTTGATTGAGCAGTGTCTGGCGCAGGATCCTCGCCCGGCGTACCAGACGCCCGCACCGGAAAGGGAATATGGGGCGCAGTTCTGGGATCTGGATGTGCGTTGGCACTATCCGACAGCGGATTCGATCCGGATCCTGGAAGTCATTCCCGCGAAGGTCTAGGCGCCAGAAACGAAAAAACCCGCATTGCCTTCTCGGGCAATGCGGGTTTTTGCTTTTGTGGGAGCGAGCTTGCTCGCGATAGCGGTTAGACATTCAACATCCATGTTGTCTGACAGATCGTCATCGCGAGCAAGCTCGCTCCCACAGGTTTCAGTGCCGCTTATTTCTCGACGAACGCACGCTCGATCAGGTAATCACCCGGCTCGCGCATCCGCGGCGAGACTTTCAGACCGAAGCTGTTCAGCACTTCGCTGGTCTCGTCAAGCATGCTCGGGCTGCCGCACAGCATGGCGCGGTCGTCCTGCGGGTTGATCGGCGGCAGGCCGATGTCGCTGAACAGCTTGCCGCTGCGCATCAGGTCGGTCAGGCGGCCTTCGTTCTCGAACGGCTCGCGGGTCACGGTCGGGTAGTAGATCAACTTGTCACGCAGCGCTTCGCCGAAGAATTCATTCTGCGGCAGGTGCTCGGTGATGAATTCGCGGTAAGCGACTTCGTTGACGTAACGCACGCCGTGGCACAGGATCACTTTTTCGAAACGCTCGTAGGTTTCCGGATCCTGGATGACGCTCATGAACGGTGCCAGACCGGTACCGGTGCTGAGCAGGTACAAATGTTTGCCAGGCTTGAGGTCGTCGAGTACCAGCGTGCCGGTAGGCTTCTTGCTGATGATGATCTCGTCGCCTTCCTTCAGGTGCTGCAACTGCGAAGTCAGCGGACCATCAGGAACCTTGATGCTGAAGAACTCGAGATGCTCTTCCCAGTTCGGGCTGGCAATCGAGTAAGCGCGCATAAGCGGGCGGCCGTTGGGCTGTTGCAGGCCGATCATCACGAACTGACCGTTCTCGAAGCGCAGGCCCGGATCGCGGGTGCACTTGAAGCTGAACAGAGTGTCGTTCCAGTGGTGAACACTGAGGACACGCTCGTGGTTCATGTTGCTCATGTACGTGGGACTCCTGGGAATATTGTCTGCGCGTGCCGTATTACAAAAGATTGCGGGCTCTGCGCAATTGCATCGCATTCTAAAGGCAGAGACAATATCTGTTAAATGGATTATTAAGATAAGGGTTATCGGTTATATCGATATGCGATTTACTCTCCGTCAACTTCAAGTCTTCGTCGCCGTCGCCCAGCAGGAAAGCGTATCCCGTGCTGCGGGCCTGCTCAACCTGTCGCAATCGGCGGCGAGCACGTCCATCACCGAACTGGAGCGTCAGTGCAGCTGCCAGCTGTTCGACCGTGCCGGCAAACGCCTGAGCCTCAATGCCCTGGGCAAACAGCTGTTACCGCAGGCCGTAGCCCTGCTCGACCAGGCCAAGGAAATCGAGGACCTGCTCAACGGCAAATCCGGTTTCGGCTCACTGGCGGTCGGCGCGACCCTGACCATCGGCAACTACCTGGCGACCCTGCTGATCGGCAGCTTCATGCAACGCCACCCGGAAAGCCAGGTGAAGCTGCATGTGCAGAACACCGCCAATATTGTGCAACAGGTGGCGCATTACGAAATTGATCTGGGTCTGATCGAAGGCGATTGCAGTCACCCGGATATCGAAGTGCAGAGCTGGGTCGAGGACGAACTGGTGGTCTTCTGCGCTCCCCAGCATCCGCTGGCCTCACGCGGTACGGCGACCATGGATGAGTTGAGCCACGAAGCCTGGATCTTGCGTGAACAGGGCTCGGGCACGCGCTTGACCTTCGATCAGGCGATGCGTCATCACCGCACCTCACTCAATATCCGCCTGGAACTTGAGCACACCGAAGCCATCAAGCGGGCCGTGGAATCAGGCTTGGGGATTGGCTGTATTTCCAGGCTGGCATTGCGCGACGCGTTTCGTCGCGGCAGCCTGGTGCCTGTCGAGACGCCGGATCTGGATCTGGCGCGACAGTTCTACTTCATCTGGCATAAACAGAAATATCAGACCTCGGCCATGCGCGAGTTCCTCGATCTGTGCCGCGCCTTCACCGCCGGGGTTCAGCGCAGCGACGAGATCGTGCTGCCGAGCATCGCTTAAAGCAGGATCACCGCCCAAACGATGGCAATCATGCTCAGGGCCACGAACTGGGCGGCACTGCCCATGTCCTTGGCATTTTTGGACAGCGGGTGCAGCTCAAGGGAAATCCGGTCAATCGCCGCTTCCACTGCAGAGTTGAGCAACTCGACGATCAATGCCAGCAGGCACACCGCGATCAGCAACGCATGTTCGGCACGGCTGACGTTCAGGAAAAACGACAGCGGAATCAGGATGACGTTGAGCAATACCAGTTGGCGAAAGGCGGCTTCACCGGTGAAAGCTGCGCGCAGGCCGTCAAGTGAATAACCCGAGGCGTTGAGAATGCGTTTGAGGCCGGTCTGGCCTTTGAAAGGTGACATAGAGTGGGCAACTGATAAAAAGAAGTGGGAAAGCTAGTTCAACCAAAGTCAAAAAAGCGTGAAGTTACCAGCCTTTAATGGCTGGAAATTGACTCAAGTTGTTGCAAGAGCAAGGCAGCTTGGGTCCGGGTCCGTACATTCAGTTTACGGAAAATCGCGGTCACGTGCGCCTTGATCGTCGCTTCGGAGACATTCAACTCATAGGCGATCTGCTTGTTCAGCAAACCTTCGCAGACCATGGTCAACACCCGGAACTGCTGCGGCGTCAAACTTGCCAGCCCCTCGCTCGCGGCCTTGGCCTCGTCGGAAACGCTGACTGCTTCGAACGCCTGGGGCGGCCAGAAGACGTCACCGTCGAGTACGGCACGCACGGCTTGCTGGATAACGGCCAGGTCGCTGGACTTGGGAATGAAACCACTGGCACCGAACTCGCGGGACTTGACCATGATGGTCGCCTCCTCCTGGGCCGAGACCATGACCACTGGAATCTGCGGGTACTGGCCGCGCAACAGCACCAGGCCGGAAAAACCGTAGGCCCCTGGCATGTTCAGGTCGAGCAGGACCAGATCCCAATCGGATTTTTCGGTGAGGCGGCTTTCCAGCTCGGCAATGCTCGCCACCTCCACCAGCCGTACATCCGGGCCAAGGCCCATAGTCAGCGCCTGGTGCAGGGCACTGCGAAACAGCGGGTGGTCATCGGCAATCAGGATGTCGTATGTGGCCATTCTTCAAATGATCCTGTTCTTCAGGGGACGCCCAATGCATTCGGGACTTGCCAGGACAGCTCAAGGCACAGCCAGGAAGCTGCATGAACAAGGCACGTTCAACGCAAAAAAACAGCGTTTCAAACTCTGGCCGCACCTGATCGGCGCCAAGCATGCCCAGCGTTGCCGGGGTGGTCAAGCCGCGTGGTCGAGAGACTTTATTGCAGTATGGGCGACAATCACTCCAGCGCTGGCAGTGGCGACTGAATATAAGGCATCAACTCGGTGTGGGCCGGGGTCGAAACGTTCATGTCCAGTTGATGCTTGGCATCGAGGTAGTGCTGGCTGAACACATCGAAATACGCATCCAGCGCCGATGCGGCCTGGGTATCACCGGCCAGATCCAGGCACAGCGCGGCGACTTCCGCCGTGCACAGGTGCTCGCTGCGGGTTGAACGCCGCAAGCGATAACGCGAGAGTTTCTCGGGCAGCAGGCTGAGAATCGGCAAGCCGTCGAAGTACGGGCTCTTGCGAAAAATCTTGCGGGCTTCGGTCCAGGTCGCATCCAACAGAATGAACAGCGGCCGTTTCGAACTTTCGAGATCAACACTGTTGGTCACGCGCTCGGGTTCGACATATTCCCCCGGAAACACCAGGTAAGGCTGCCATTGCGGGTCGGACAACAACGCCAGCAACCGTGGATCGACTTCGGTGCGCGACCAGATGAACGCATGGTTATCCGGCACCACATCGGCAATCAGCCAGCCGGTATTGCTCGGCTTGAACACTTCCTTGTTGGTCATGATCAGGCAGACGCCGGAACGCGTCTCGACCTGTGGGCGCCAGGCGCACAGGCAATGGCTTTCGATCACCCGACAATCACGGCAACGTGCTGCGCGCCAGCCACGGGCCTGAATCGGCTTGATGCCCTCCTCTTCGCGCTGGTCGCGCAAACGCGCGACGGCATTCATCGCAAAACTCGCAGGGGCTTGGCTCATCGCGGGCAACGCCGCCAGGAAAGGGAAATCGACACGAAAAACACTCGGCAGGGCAAAAAGTACCCGCAGTTTACCAGAGAGGCCGGCGCAAGCCTGTACCGTCCAGACCCGCTCCCCTATAATTCGCCGCCACTGAACGCATAGTCACGTGACGGGTCAAAGCCCCATCACTGAACCAGGAGAACTTCATGCTGCGCCTTATCGTTCCTACCGCGGCTCTTTTACTGGCGTCGTCTTTCTGCGCTCAGGCCGCGTCCCTCAAAGAGCAGAATCTGAGCCGAGAGCTGCGCAACGTCGCTGAACAAAGCAGCGTCGGTACTCCACGGGCGATCAACGAAGACATTCTCGACCAGGGCTACACCGCCGAAGGCAATGTGCTGATCAACCATCTGAGCGTGCAAAGCAGCCACGCCGACAAGATGCGTGCAGACCCCAAGGCCGTGTATTTCCAGTTGGGCGCTTCGGTTTGCCGGAACCCGGGTTTCCGCAAGCTGATGGCCAAGGGCGCGATCATGCGTTACGACTTTACCGAGGTGAAGACCAATCGCCCTGTCGGCTCCGCCAGCTTCCAGGAATCCGATTGCCCGAAAGCCGCAGCTCCGGCGAAGAAGAAGTAATCATCGAGCGTTGGCGCGCCGTTGTTCATCCTCGGCGCGCAACTCTGCCAATAATGCCTGCAAGTAATGCGAACGCTGTTCGCCGCTGCGCAAACGTCGGCAGCACTCCTCCTCGAGGCTCAGATGATGGGTCTCGGCTGATGATTGGAGTAATCGATACAGCTGCGTATCGATCTCCAGAACCACTCTGGTCATGGTGTCCCGCCTCCTTGCCCCTTCACTCGTGTAGAGCGATAAATCCCTTGAACCGCTTGTGCCGACAGTCCTGACGTTGACGCACAGTTGTCGTTTGGCACCTGTAACTTAGTAAATCAGAGTGTCGGACCCTCGGCGTGCGTTCGGACGAGCGGTGAAAGTACCTTGCAAATCGTCAATAAGCGGTTGCCAGGAAAGACTTTGTGGCGCAATGATCAAGGCAGCGCAAATCAGCGCAAGGGTCTAGATTTCAAGAAACCCGGTCAACTTTTTGCGGCCACGAAGGAGCCGCCCACAGCACGTCGAGCAGTGCGAAACGATTCTTTCATCCAAGGGAAATACAGAGCCTGAATGGATGACCCGGTGTGTTGTCCGGGTCGTGTGGATCGCCCAGGCATGGGCTTGGGCAGACAGCGACACAGGAGGTGTCGTGGCCTCGATGCACGCGGTCGGGCCGAGGGCTCTGTGCAGAAGGAGAAGTTGAATGCCTTACCAACCGAATGACCTCCTCAGCCGCCATTTTGCCGAGAGCGGTCACGACCTCATCAGCAAGGTCGAAGAACAACTCAACCTGGTCTCAGCCAACAGCCCGAACATCCCGATCTACCGCGATATGATCCTGACCGTGCTGCGCATGGCCCAGGAAGACCACAACCGCTGGAATGCCAAGATCACCCTGCAGGCCCTGCGCGAACTGGAGCAGGCCTTCCGTGTACTCGAACAGTTCAAGGGACGGCGCAAGGTCACGGTATTCGGCTCGGCACGCACGCCGACAGAACATCCGCTCTACGCCATGGCCCGGGAACTCGGCGCCGCGCTGGCACGTTCAGACATGATGGTCATCACCGGTGCCGGTGGCGGCATCATGGCCGCGGCTCACGAAGGCGCGGGCCTGGCCCACAGCCTGGGTTTCAACATCACCCTGCCCTTCGAACAACACGCCAACCCGACCGTCGACGGCACGACCAACCTGCTGCCGTTCCATTTCTTCTTCACTCGCAAGCTGTTCTTCGTCAAGGAAGCCGATGCCCTGGTGCTGTGCCCGGGTGGCTTCGGAACGCTGGATGAAGCGCTGGAAGTGCTGACGCTGATCCAGACCGGCAAAAGTCCGCTGGTGCCGGTAGTTCTACTGGACGTTCCGGGCGGCAAGTTCTGGCAAGGAGCACTGGATTTCATTCAGCAACAACTGGAGGAAAACCGCTACATCCTGCCTACCGACATGAAACTGGTGACACTGCTGCACAGCGTCGATGAGGCCGTGGCGCACATCAACCAGTTCTACGGCAACTTCCACTCCAGCCGCTGGCTCAAGCATCAGTTCCTGATTCGCATGCATCACGCCCTCAGCGACCAGGCGATCGAACACATGCAAACGGCATTCGCCGACCTGTGCCTGAGTGGTCACTTTCATCAGCACGCCTACAGTGACGAAGACCATGAGGAAGCCCAGTACAGTCATCTGGTGCGGCTGGTGTTCAACTTCACCGCACGCAACCATGGCCGACTGCGAGAGCTGGTGGACTACATCAATCTGCCGGAAAACTGGGCGCAATCCAGCCCTCAGGTACATCAGCGTATACGGGAACCGTCAAAGGTGACCTGAGGCATAAAAAAACGGCCCGCTATCGAAATAGCGGGCCGTTTTTTTTAATCGTCCATCCCTCGACCGCTGAACAAGCGATTGATCATCTCCATGGAATACCCTCGATACGCCAGGAACCGGCCTTGCTTGGCGCGTTCACGAATATCGGTGGGCAATTGCCCGGAGAATTTGCGCTGCCAGGTATCCGCCAACTGCTCCTGCCAGTCGATCCCGCTTTCACGCAAGGCAAGTTCGATATCGCCCCGCTGCAAACCACGTTGGCTCAACTCTTCACGAATACGCAAAGGGCCATAGCCGGAACGGGCGCGGTAGGAGACGAAACTTTCGAGGTAGCGGGTTTCGGATAACAGGCCCTCTTCCGTCAAGCGGTCGAGCGCTGTTTCGATCATTTCAGGGGGGGCGCCGCGCTGACGCAGTTTACGCGTCAGCTCGACTCGACCGTGCTCGCGTCGCGCGAGCAGGTCCATTGCGGTTCGCCGCACCGCGACGAGTGTATCGAGTACGGCGGTCATTGGAGCAATCAGATATCAGCGTCAGCCAGGTCGTCTTCGGTCTCTTTGACCGCAGAGGCTTTGGCGTCGGCTACCGACGCTGGCGACAGCAGTTTGTCACGCAGTTGCTTCTCGAGCTTCGCCGCAACTTCCGGGTTGTCTGCCAGGAACTTGGCCGAGTTGGCCTTGCCCTGACCGATCTTGGTGCCTTCATAGGCGTACCAGGCACCGGACTTCTCAACGAAACCGTGCAGAACACCCAGGTCGATCATCTCACCGTTGAGGTAGATGCCCTTGCCGTAAAGGATCTGGAACTCGGCCTGACGGAACGGCGAAGCCACCTTGTTCTTCACAACCTTGACGCGGGTTTCGCTGCCGACGACTTCATCACCTTCTTTCACCGCGCCAGTACGACGGATGTCCAGACGAACCGACGCATAGAACTTCAGCGCGTTACCACCGGTGGTGGTTTCCGGGCTGCCGAACATCACGCCGATCTTCATACGGATCTGGTTGATGAAGATCACCAGGCAGTTGGCGTTCTTGATGTTACCGGTGATTTTACGCAGCGCCTGGGACATCAGACGGGCTTGCAGGCCCACGTGCATGTCACCCATTTCGCCTTCGATTTCAGCCTTTGGCACCAGGGCGGCCACGGAGTCGACGATGATCACGTCGACCGCGTTGGAACGCACCAGCATGTCGGTGATTTCCAGGGCCTGCTCGCCGGTGTCCGGCTGGGACACCAGCAGGTCGTCGACATTGACGCCCAGCTTGCCGGCGTACTCAGGGTCGAGGGCGTGTTCGGCGTCGACGAAAGCACAGGTCGCGCCAGCCTTCTGGGCCTGAGCGATCACGGACAGCGTCAGTGTGGTTTTACCGGAGGATTCAGGACCGTAGATTTCAACGATACGGCCTTTTGGCAGACCGCCGATGCCCAGCGCGATGTCCAGACCCAGAGAGCCCGTCGAGATGGCCGGGATCGCCTGACGGTCCTGATCGCCCATACGCATTACGGCACCCTTGCCGAATTGACGTTCGATCTGACCCAGGGCCGCAGCCAAGGCTTTCTTCTTGTTGTCGTCCATTAAAGTCCTCACGTAATCAATAAGGCCTGACGGCCAACACCTGTATAAGTAGACAGTATTATTCCACAGCGATTCCGGATCGCCTACCCCTGATTTGAGATTTCTGCCGCGGCATAGCGCAGCAGCCCCTCTAGCGCGGCCTTCACCGTTTGTCGGCGGACCTCATCGCGGTTACCGGGGAAGTGCTGGCGCTCGCTGAACACCTGATCGCCGACGCCCCAGGCCAGCCAAACGGTACCCACCGGTTTACCCGGCGTACCGCCATCGGGCCCGGCAATACCGCTGACTGCCACGGAGAAATACGCACGGTTTTTCTCCTGGGCGCCCCTGACCATCGCCTCGACCACCTCGCGACTGACCGCACCCACCGAGGTGAACAATTCGACCGGAACATTCAGTTGCAGGTTTTTCTGGCGGTTGGAATAGGTGACATAACCCGCCTCGAACCAGGCCGAACTCCCGGGAATACGGGTGATGGCCTCGGCGATACCGCCACCGGTACAGGACTCGGCAGTGGTGACATGGGCATTGAGAAGCTGCAGGCGTCTACCAAGTTCAGCGGCAAGCTGGGTGATATCGTTCACGGTCATCTCCTGATCGGGCGGAATGGGTTAACCGTACACGAGCAGGTGCCACTTGCAAGTGACAGCCTCGATCAGGATGTGAGTGCGCAAGTGCTCTGACATGGGCCTGACAGGCCCATCACCGGACGGGCTCATTATGGGTCAGGATGAGAATCCCGCGATGGCACCTCACAAATCCCTATCCGTTTCGCAGCCCAGCGCTCATAGAGCCCGATGGCCACATCCGCTCCGGCCATTGCCGTGAGGCAGCCCAGAGCCCCGGCGACCCAGATCGACAGGCCGGCGGCATACAACAGCATGATTGCCGAGAACCCGCAGACCACACTGGCGCCAGAGCGCAGAAGCAGGCGCCGCAGCAGCGACCATCCGCGAGCGCCGTCCTTGTCCGCACGCCACATTTCACCGGACACCCCGCCCAGCAAGGCGAGGACGATAACGAACCAGGCCGGGATGTCCAGCAACGCTTGTTGCCCATCTGTCATGTCACGCCTCCTGCGGTACTGGATGAATAGCGGGTATCCGGTTCAACGCAATTCAGTGGGGGGAGGAGCTCAATAGCTCTGTCTTCGAGTTGTCCCGTCGAGCGGATAAAGGCAGATTATGCATCTATGCATATTTTATCAATGCAAAAATGCATTAAATACTTTGCTCATCTTGTATCGAGACAGGGTTTGGCGACCGAAAAAAACCCGCTCAAAGGCGGGTTTTATCGGAACGGGGGAGGATTAGCGCGCGTACATGCCCCACCAGAAGACGTGACCGAGGATGACAATCTGCTCTTCCTGCATACCCTGGAAACTGTAATCCTCATCGGGATGCTCATCACGATTGAAGCTGCGCAGGCGAATACCGGTCGGCAGGCGATAGAGTTGCTTCACCCGCAATTGACCGTTGTGATTGATCGCATAAAGGTCGCCGTCGATGATGTCGCCAATCGCGCATTTGCCAGCATTGACGCCGACCGTGGCGCCGTCGCGTAGCACCGGCAACATGCTGTTGCCGCGCACCGTCACGCATTTGGCCTGGTCGAACTGCACGCCGTTATGGCGCAGGCTGCGCTTGCCGAAGCGCAGGCTGGCGCGCTCGCTCTCTTCGATGACGAATCTTCCTGATCCTGCGGCCAATTCAACCTCGCGAAGAAAGGGCACTGACACCTCGTCGTCATCGACGGGGGTGTCGTCGTCCCACAGACTTATGTCCTTGAGTTCCGAATGCACAGGCGCACGCCCGGCACCGGCGGCAGGCGCGATATCCGCGCGGCCACGCAACTGGTCGGTGCTCACGGAAAAGTAGTCGGCGATCTTCGAGATGTGTTTATCCGAAGGATCGACGATCTTCCCCGCGAGAATGCGCGAGAGTGTGGATTGCGGCACGCCGGTACGACGGTGAAGCTCCGTGGGGGAGATCCCGTGCTGATCGAGCAGTGCTCTTAAGACGGTAGATACGTTGCGTTTTTGCATAACGTGCATAGTGCTGGTTCTTTTCGCGGAAAACAAATGCTGATTCGCATAAACAGCGCATAAACCAGAAGAACGGGACCACATGGCGTTCCTGCCTGCGTGGCACAGACCGCCCGTGTTAATCTTGCGCCCATTGCGGCAACCCCGGGCCATGTCCCCTCTTTTGCCTCACACTTTTTGACGAGTTCTCCGATCCCCGATGAATAAAGCCCTCTCCGACCTGTCCTCCCACACGCCGATGATGCAGCAGTACTGGCGTCTGAAAAACCAGCACCCTGATCAGTTGATGTTCTACCGCATGGGTGACTTCTACGAGATCTTCTATGAGGACGCGAAGAAGGCCGCCAAGCTGCTGGACATTACCCTGACCGCTCGCGGGCAGTCGGCCGGCCAGGCAATTCCGATGTGTGGCATTCCTTACCACGCTGCCGAAGGTTACCTGGCAAAACTGGTGAAGCTTGGCGAGTCGGTGGTGATCTGTGAGCAGGTTGGCGATCCGGCCACCAGTAAAGGCCCGGTGGAACGTCAGGTGGTTCGGATCATCACGCCGGGGACGGTGAGTGATGAGGCCTTGCTGGATGAGCGTCGCGACAACCTGATCGCGGCCGTGCTGGGTGACGAGCGCCTGTTCGGCCTGGCGGTGCTGGACATCACCAGCGGTAATTTCAGCGTGCTGGAAATCAAGGGCTGGGAAAACCTGCTGGCAGAGCTGGAGCGGGTCAATCCGGTTGAACTGTTGATTCCTGACGATTGGCCCAAGGACCTGCCGGCAGAAAAGCGTCGCGGTGTGCGTCGCCGCGCACCATGGGATTTCGAACGCGATTCGGCGCTGAAAAGCCTGTGCCAGCAGTTCTCGACCCAGGACCTCAAGGGTTTCGGCTGCGAGAACCTGACGCTGGCCATCGGTGCCGCCGGTTGCCTGCTGGCCTACGCCAAGGAAACCCAGCGCACCGCCCTGCCCCACTTGCGCAGCCTGCGTCACGAGCGCCTGGACGACACCGTGGTGCTCGACGGCGCCAGTCGTCGCAACCTGGAACTGGATACCAACCTGGCCGGCGGGCGCGACAACACCCTGCAATCGGTGGTCGACCGTTGCCAGACCGCCATGGGCAGCCGCCTGCTGACCCGCTGGCTGAACCGTCCATTGCGCGATCTCACCGTATTGCTGGCACGCCAGACCTCGATTACTTGCCTGCTCGATCGCTACCGCTTCGAAAAGCTGCAGCCGCAGCTCAAGGAGATTGGCGACATCGAGCGGATCCTGGCGCGTATCGGCCTGCGTAACGCCCGCCCCCGCGACCTTGCCCGTTTGCGCGACGCCCTTGGCGCACTGCCTGAGCTGCAAGCGGCCATGACCGAGCTCGAAGCGCCGCACCTTCAGCAACTGGCCACCACCACCAGCACCTACCCAGAACTGGCGGCACTGCTGGAAAAAGCCATCATCGACAACCCGCCAGCGGTGATCCGTGATGGCGGCGTATTGAAGACCGGTTATGACAGCGAACTCGACGAGCTGCAATCGCTGAGCGAGAACGCCGGGCAATTCCTCATCGACCTCGAGGCACGGGAAAAGGCCCGTACCGGTCTGTCGCACTTGAAGGTCGGTTACAACCGCATCCACGGCTATTTCATCGAGCTACCGAGCAAGCAGGCAGAATCGGCGCCTGCGGACTATATCCGCCGGCAAACCCTCAAGGGCGCCGAGCGCTTCATCACGCCGGAGCTCAAGGCCTTCGAAGACAAGGCGCTGTCGGCGAAGAGCCGCGCCCTGGCTCGGGAGAAGATGCTCTACGAAGCGCTGCTCGAAGACCTGATCGCCCAGTTGCCACCGTTGCAGGACACTGCCGGAGCCCTGGCCGAACTCGACGTACTGAGCAACCTGGCCGAACGTGCATTGAACCTCGACCTGAATTGCCCGAGCTTCGTCAGCGAGCCATGCATGCGCATCAGCCAGGGGCGTCACCCGGTGGTCGAACAGGTACTGACCACGCCGTTCGTGGCCAACGACCTGAATCTGGACGACAACACCCGCATGCTGGTGATTACCGGTCCGAACATGGGCGGTAAATCCACCTACATGCGCCAGACCGCGTTGATTGTCCTGCTGGCGCACATCGGCAGCTTTGTGCCGGCCGCCAGTTGCGAACTGTCGCTGGTCGACCGGATCTTCACCCGGATCGGTTCCAGCGATGACCTGGCCGGCGGCCGCTCGACCTTCATGGTGGAAATGAGCGAAACCGCGAACATCCTGCACAACGCCACCGAGCGCAGCCTGGTGCTGATGGACGAAGTCGGTCGCGGCACCAGTACCTTCGACGGCCTGTCCCTGGCCTGGGCGGCGGCCGAACGACTGGCGCATTTGCGTGCCTACACCCTGTTCGCCACCCACTATTTCGAACTGACCGTGTTGCCGGAGGCCCAACCGCTGGTGGCCAACGTGCACCTCAATGCCACCGAGCACAACGAACGCATCGTGTTCCTGCACCACGTGCTGCCGGGTCCGGCCAGCCAGAGTTACGGCCTGGCGGTTGCGCAGCTGGCCGGGGTGCCGAGCGAAGTCATCGTGCGTGCCCGGGAGCATTTGAGCCGTCTGGAAGACACCGCGCTGCCCCATGAGGCACCGAAGCCTGCCAAAGGCAAACCGGCGGCGCCGCAACAAAGCGACATGTTCGCCAGCCTGCCCCATCCAGTACTGGATGAGCTGGCCAAACTGGATCTGGACGACATGACACCTCGTCGTGCACTCGAAATGCTCTATACACTAAAGACACGGATCTAACGCGGCGGCTTGCAAGCTGTTAGAATCTCGCGCGGTTTGGGATGCTGCCGGCTTTTAGCCTGACCGGCAGACTATCGCTCCCGAACCATGCGACCCCCACGTGAAGGGGCGCAGCAAGCCGCGCCTGAGGAGAAAATTAGAAATGACCTTCGTCGTCACCGACAACTGCATCAAGTGCAAGTACACCGACTGCGTAGAAGTCTGTCCGGTGGACTGCTTTTACGAAGGCCCGAATTTCCTGGTGATTCACCCGGATGAGTGCATCGACTGCGCACTGTGCGAACCTGAATGCCCGGCTGTGGCCATCTTCTCCGAAGATGAAATCCCGGCTGGCATGGAAAACTTCATTCAGTTGAACGTAGAGCTGGCGGAAATCTGGCCGAACATCACTGAACGCAAGGATCCATTGCCTAACGCAGAAGAGTTCGATCGCGAGAAAGGCGCTGCTGTGGGCAGCAGCAAGCTGGAACACCTGGAACGCTGATCACCCCCGCGCTCCCGAAAAAGGCCCCAAAAGGGCCTTTTTGCTTTTCTGCAGGCAAAAAAAAGGGGCGGTGTGACCCGCCCACATTTTTTCCCTATTCCCTGTGTTCCTTTTCATCGTCCTGATGAATCGCATCCCGCGATATCCCTTTCCTTCATCCTTGAAGGCTGTGTCTGTCCGTCGACACACCCTGGATACTAGAGGGTTCTACGGCAGGTTCAATCGCTCACTCGTGCGATGGCGATGGGGTTAAAGACTGAAAAGAACAAAAAATAATCTTATGAATCATCAAGATAGAACAACCAGGTGATTTACATAGCCGACTGCCGGGGTGTAAAAATTCCGAACACTTACGCAAGAGTAAGCCAAGGCTTACAACGCGAGACTGAAAAACGAGAACACTGCCAGCGATTTCTCAGGCCATAAAAAAACCCCGAACCAGTCGGGGTTTTTCTTTGGCTTTTGCGAGAATCACTTATTGAAACAGCGACTCGCTCGACAGGCCATTCTTCTCAAGGATTTCACGCAACCGCTTCAAGCCTTCCACCTGGATCTGCCTGACGCGTTCCCGGGTCAGGCCAATTTCCAGGCCTACATCTTCCAGTGTGCTGCTCTCATGACCGCGCAGGCCGAAGCGGCGTATCACCACCTCACGTTGCTTGTCGGTCAGTTCCGAGAGCCATTGATCGATGCTTTGCGACAGGTCATCGTCCTGAAGCAGCTCGCAGGGATCGGTTGGACGATCATCAGTGAGGGTGTCGAGCAGGGTCTTGTCAGAGTCCGGACCCAGCGAGACGTCGACCGAAGAAACCCGCTCGTTCAGGCCCAGCATGCGCTTGACCTCTCCCACCGGTTTTTCCAGCAGGTTGGCGATCTCTTCGGGTGAGGGTTCATGGTCGAGTTTTTGCGTCAGCTCCCGTGCGGCCCGCAGGTACACGTTCAGCTCCTTGACCACATGGATCGGCAACCGGATGGTCCGGGTCTGATTCATGATGGCGCGTTCGATGGTCTGACGGATCCACCAGGTCGCGTAGGTCGAAAAGCGAAAGCCGCGCTCCGGATCGAACTTCTCCACGGCCCGGATCAGCCCGAGGTTGCCCTCTTCGATCAGGTCGAGCAGCGACAAGCCACGATTGACGTAGCGCCGGGCGATCTTGACGACCAGCCGCAGGTTACTTTCAATCATGCGTTTGCGCCCGGCCGGATCTCCACTTTGCGACAGGCGCGCAAAATGAACTTCTTCTTCGGGTGACAGGAGGGGAGAAAAGCCGATTTCATTGAGATACAGCTGCGTGGCATCTAGCGCCCGCGTGTAATCAATGTATTTGTGTTGCTTCAACGAAGCGGAGTGTTTGGATTTGGCACGAACGGAAGGTGGAGCCGCCCCTTCATCATTCGACATCGAATCCGAATCGATGCCGGTCTCCATCAGGAGAACCTCATCGTCGATGTCAAACTCCGGCACTTCTTTACTGAGAGCCATTGTTATAGTCCTTTGGTGAGTTCGACCTCAAGCTCAAGCGGCGCCTTTATCCTTGGCAACGCTGGAGCCTGTCCCCTCTACGTGACGGAACAGGCTGGTAAGCGATCAACGACGCGGCAGGAATTGCAGCGGATCCACAGGTTTACCTTGTCGGCGAATCTCAAAATGCAGTTTCACCCGGTCTGTACCCGTTGACCCCATTTCGGCAATTGTCTGTCCGACCTTGACCTGCTGCCCCTCCCGAACCAACAGCCTGCGGTTGTGACCGTAGGCACTGACGTAGGTTTCGCTGTGTTTGATGATGACTAATTCGCCGTAGCCCCTTAAGCCACTCCCGGCGTAAACCACCGTCCCATCAGACGCAGCTAAAACAGGCTGTCCCAAATCTCCGGCGATATCAATTCCTTTATTCAAACTACCGTTTGAAGAGAATTTTCCAATGAGAATGCCATTAGATGGCCATCCCCAGCCCGTCGGGGCCGGGCCCGGAGGCGGTAAAGGCGCCGGCGCAGGCTTGTTGGCGACGGACGGTGCAACCGCAGTTGTACCGGAATTTGTGCCGTTGACCGGACGACGGATCACCGTGGTTTTACTGGAAGACGAAGGCGAGGAACTGGACGAACTGACCACTGAACTCGACGTTGAATCACCCCGCCCGTCAAAGCGAATCGTCTGACCCGGACGGATGGTGTAAGGCTCGGAAATGTTGTTGCGCGCCGCCAGGGCCTTGTAGTCCCAGCCGTAGCGAAAGGCGATGGAAAACAGCGTGTCCTTGGGCCGAACGACGTATTGCCCGGTTGTCACCGCTTGGCGCTGAGGTGCGGCATTGTTGCGATCGACCACACGTACATCGCTGGATTTATTACTGGAGCAACCGACCAGCAAGGTGCTCAAGACAAGGCCAGTCACCAGGCGCTGAAAGCTCGTTGTACTCATACGCTGCGCAATGACTGTGAGACTCACCCGCCGCTCCCTTTGTGGTGGCTGAAAATGTGAAATGCCGAATCACGGCGTGAAATGTCGCAAGTATAACGGGCGATGCCGGCTTTACCCTGAACGAAGCAAAATGGCTGAGCGCACACGTTTGCCTCCTGATAAAACATCCCGTTTAAAACTTCGACGCCGCTGTAAGACAGAGGCAATCGACGAGAATTCAGCACGTTGAAACAAATGCTCAGGCCAGTGGCCCATTGAGCAAAGGCACGAAGCGTACTGCCCCCAGAACACGCCTGGAAAAACCCTGTTCCTCGCGAATGATCAGCATCAATTGCTGAACTTCGCCGGAGCCCACCGGAATCACCAATCGCCCCCCAGGTGCCAATTGATCCAGCAAGGCCTGAGGTACGTCAGTCGCCACCGCGGTCACGATGATGCCGTTGTACGGCGCCAGTGCCGGCCAGCCCTCCCAGCCGTCGCCCCAGCGAAATACCACGTTGCGCAGGTTCAGTTCGACCAGGCGCTCCTTGGCCCGATCCTGCAGGACCTTGATGCGCTCGACCGAGAACACCCGCTCGACCAGTTGCGACAGGATCGCGGTCTGGTAACCGGAACCGGTGCCGATCTCCATCACCTTGTCCAGCGGGCCGGCCTCCAGCAGCAGTTCGCTCATGCGAGCGACCATGTACGGCTGGGAAATGGTCTGGTTGTTGCCGATCGGCAGCGCCGTGTCTTCGTAGGCACGATGGGCCAATGCCTCATCCACGAACAGGTGGCGCGGCGTGCTGCGAATGGCTTCCAGCACCCGCGTGTTGGAAATGCCTTCTTCGTACAAGCGCTGGATGAGACGTTCACGAGTCCGCTGGGAGGTCATGCCGATGCCGCGACGCAGCATGTCGTCTTGTTCACGCCGCATCAGCGCAAGCCCTCCAGCCAGCCATCAAGACTTCTGAAGGCATCGTTGAAGGTGCGGTCCAGTTGCAGCGGCGTGATCGAAACATAACCCTGCATCACCGCGTGGAAATCGGTACCCGGGCCACCGTCTTCGGCATCCCCCGCCGCCGCGATCCAGTAGCCGGAGCGTCCGCGCGGATCGACCACCTTGACCGGCGCCGCCGCGCGGGCACGATGGCCAAGTCGGGTCAACTGAATCCCGCGGATACGCTCCAGGGGCAAGTTTGGAATGTTCACGTTCAGCACCGTACGGGGCGGAAGATCCAGCTCGCCATGGGCCTCGACCAGTTTGCGCGCGAAGTAGGCCGCTGTAGGAAGATGCTCGACCTGACGTGAGACCAAGGAAAAGGCGAACGAAGGACAGGCCAGGAAACGCCCTTCGAGGGCCGCCGCCACGGTACCGGAATACAACACGTCGTCCCCCAGGTTGGCGCCCAGGTTGATGCCGGACACCACCATGTCGACGTCCCGTTCCAGCAGGCCGTTAAGGCCCAGGTGCACGCAGTCGGTCGGTGTGCCATTGACGCTGATAAAGCCATTGGCCAGGGTGTGCGGGTGCAACGGACGGTCGAGCGTCAGCGAGCTGCTGGCGCCGCTTTTGTCCTGGTCCGGGGCGATAACCACGCATTCGGTGTAATCCGCCAGCGCAGCATGAAGCGCGGCGAGACCGGGTGCGGTTACCCCATCGTCGTTTGAAATCAGAATACGCATGGGCTGTCCGTCTGCCCCACCGGCACCAGATCGACAAGCTCGCGCACCAATACAGTGGCGAAGCATCCGGCCGGCAGGACGAATTCCAATTGCAGAATGTCAGGATCGGGATAATGCCACGTCAACCCGCCAATGGGCAGCCGCAGGATGCGGCGTTCGTGGCTCATACCGGCATTGATCAACCAGTCACGCAGATCCGCCTCGCGTGCAGCGATGGCCTGCTCCAGTTCATGGACAACCCCCGAGGCCGGCGAGTCACCTTCGCCCCACTGCGGGCCGGTCGGGTGCAGGTCGAGGATCGCCAGGCGCGGATCGCTGCATTCGGCTTCGCCCGCCGGGAAAAAGCTGCGACTGTCGGTGAACGCCAGCAAATCCCCAACTTGTGCGCGTTGCCAGCTGCCGTCGGTGACACGCGCCGCCAACACTTGGTTGAAGAGAAAACTGCGCGCTGTAGACAGCAACCGGGAACGCACGTTGCGCTGTTCCGGGAGTGCCTTGCGCGCAGCCCAGGTGCGCGCATCGACGACGTTGCCGCCGTCGAAACCAAAGCGCTGGGCACCAAAGTAATTGGGAATGCCTTGTTGGGCGATCAACTGCAGACGCGCTTCGATCGCGGGTTTATCGCCGGCAAACTGCGTTAAACGCAAAGTGAAACCGTTGGCCGAATGGGCACCCCGTTGCAGCTTGCGCTTGTGGCGGGCGGTCTTGAGGATTTTCAACGTGTCGTTTTCCGCCGCCGACAAATCAGGATCGGCCTTGCCCGGCAACTGCACGCTGAACCATTGGCGTGTCAGCGCCTGACGATCCTTGAGCCCCGCGTAACTGACGGTACGCAGTGACACACCGGCCGCCTTGGCAATCCGCCGCGCCGCTTCTTCGGTGTTCAGGCCGCGTTTCTCCACCCAGATCCACAGGTGTTCGCCGTCGCCGGTCAGGGGAATGTCGAGGACTTCGTCGACCTGAAAATCTTCAGCCGTGGCTTTCAGCACCGCTGTGCCGAGGGCTTCACCGTAGGCGCGCGGGCCGAGCAGTTGCAGTTCGTTCATGCGCGCAACAACAAGGCAACGGAATGCACGGCAATACCTTCTTCGCGTCCGACAAAGCCAAGCTTTTCGGTGGTGGTGGCTTTCACGTTCACTTGATCCAACTCAACTTGAAGATCCGCGGCAATCAGCGCGCGCATCGATTCGATATGCGGGGCCATTTTCGGCGCCTGGGCAACGATGGTGTTATCGACGTTGCCGACTTTCCAGCCTTTGGCGTGGATCAGCGAGACGACATGACGCAGCAGCACACGACTGTCAGCGCCTTTGAATTGCGGGTCGGTGTCCGGAAAATGCTTGCCGATATCGCCCAGCGCGGCGGCGCCGAGCAAGGCATCGCTCAAGGCGTGCAGCAGGACGTCGCCGTCGGAGTGCGCGAGCAGACCGAAGCCGTGCGCAATACGCACGCCGCCCAGAGTGATGAAATCGCCTTCAGCGAAACGGTGCACATCATAGCCGTGGCCAATACGCATAAAAAAACGCCCCGAATTTTGTCAGGGCGTGATTCTACCTGCATTAGCTACCCAGAGCATGTGCGTGATGCCGCAAGTGCTCATCGATAAAACTGGCGATGAAGAAATAGCTGTGGTCATAGCCCGGTTGCAGGCGCAAGGTCAGCGGGTGAGCGGCGAGCTTGGCGGCCTGCTGCAGCGCTTCAGGCTTGAGCTGAGTGGCGAGGAAATCATCCCGGTCACCCTGATCGACCAGCAGTGGCAGCTTTTCGTCCGCCTCGGCGATCAGGGCACAGGCATCCCACTCCCGCCATTTCGAACGGTCCTCGCCGAGGTAACGGGAGAAGGCCTTCTGGCCCCACGGGCAATCCATCGGGTTGTTGATCGGCGAAAAGGCCGACACCGACAGGTAACGCCCCGGATTGCGCAATGCGCAGACCAGCGCGCCATGACCGCCCATGGAGTGGCCACTGATGCCGCGTTTATCCGAAGCCGGGAAATGGGCTTCGACCAATGCCGGCAATTCCTGCACGACATAGTCATGCATCCGATAGTGGCGGGACCAGGGTTCCTGCGTGGCGTTGAGGTAAAAGCCGGCGCCAAGGCCGAAGTCCCACGCCCCGTCCGGATCGCCGGGCACATCGGGACCGCGCGGACTGGTGTCCGGCGCAACAATGATCAGCCCCAACTCGGCGGCCATGCGCATGGCGCCGGCCTTCTGCATGAAGTTCTCATCGGTGCAGGTCAGACCGGACAGCCAGTACAGCACCGGCAGCTTGCCGCCCTGCTCCGCCTGTGGCGGCAGGTACACGGCGAATACCATGTCGCAGCCGAGCACTTCCGAGCGATGGCGATAACGTTTGTGCCAGCCGCCGAAGCTTTTCTGGCAGGAAATATTTTCCAAAGTCATTGGAGGCCTCCCAGCTTCAAGTGACAAGCCTCAAGCTGCAAGAGAAGCGCGACGCGAACGCTCTTGCAGCTTGTGGATTGCAGCTTGCCGCTGCTCTTAGAAATGAATGACCGAACGGATGCTCTTGCCTTCATGCATCAGGTCAAACGCCTTGTTGATATCCTCCAGCCCCATGGTGTGGGTGATGAAGGTATCCAGAGGGATTTCGCCGGTTTCGGCCATTTCCACGTAGCTTGGCAGCTCGGTACGACCACGCACGCCACCGAAGGCCGAACCGCGCCAGACGCGACCGGTAACGAGTTGGAACGGACGGGTCGCGATTTCCTGACCGGCACCGGCCACGCCGATGATCACCGACTCGCCCCAGCCCTTGTGGCAGCACTCCAGCGCGGCGCGCATCAGTTGCACATTGCCGATGCACTCGAAGGAAAAGTCGACGCCACCGTCAGTCATATCGACGATGACTTCCTGGATCGGACGGTCGAAGTCTTTCGGGTTTACACAATCGGTTGCGCCCAGTTGCTTGGCGATCTCGAACTTGGCCGGATTGATGTCGATGGCGATGATCCGCGCAGCCTTGGCTTTGACCGCGCCGATAACGGCCGACAAACCGATGCCGCCGAGGCCGAAGATGGCCACGGTGTCACCAGGTTTCACCTTGGCGGTATTGAGCACCGCACCGATGCCGGTGGTGACGCCACAGCCGAGCAGGCAGACTTTTTCCAGAGGGGCTTCCTTGGCGATCTTCGCCACGGAAATTTCCGGCAATACGGTGTACTCGGAAAAGGTCGAAGTCCCCATATAGTGGAAAATTTCTTTGCCGTTGTAGGAAAAGCGAGTGGTGCCGTCGGGCATCAGGCCTTTGCCCTGGGTCGCCCGGATGGCCTGGCAGAGGTTGGTTTTGCCGGACAGGCAGAATTTGCACTGGCGGCATTCCGGGGTGTACAGCGGAATCACGTGATCACCGACGGCCACGGAGGTCACGCCCGCACCAATGGCTTCAACAATCGCTCCGCCTTCGTGGCCGAGGATCGACGGGAAAATCCCCTCCGGATCAGCACCCGACAGGGTATAGGCATCGGTATGGCAGACACCCGAGGCCACCACGCGCAGCAACACTTCACCCGCCTTGGGCATGGCGACATCGACTTCAACGATTTCCAGCGGCTTTTTGGCCTCGAAAGCAACGGCGGCGCGCGACTTGATCATGATGACTCTCCAGTGAATAAAAACGTGACGGTCAGTGTATTACAGCGCCAGAAAGGGAATAATCCAGGCAAAAGCAAAACATTATTGCCACACAGGGATAATCTTCAATGTCCGAAAACCGCTGGGAAGGAATTGACGAGTTTGTCGCGGTCGCCGAATGCAACCAGTTCACCGCAGCGGCGGAACGCCTGGGGGTTTCTTCTTCACACATCAGTCGACAGATCGCCCGACTTGAAGAGCGCCTGCAAACCCGTCTGCTCTATCGCAGCACGCGGCGTGTAGCGCTGACCGAGGCGGGCCAGACCTTCCTGCAGCACTGCCAGCGCCTGCAGGACGGTCGTGAAGAAGCCTTGCGCGCGGTGGGTGATCTGGCCAGTGAACCTAAAGGCATGCTGCGCATGACCTGCGCGGTGGCCTACGGTGAGCGATTCATCGTGCCCTTGGTGACGCGGTTCATGGGCCTGTATCCACAACTGCGGATCGACATTGAACTGACCAATCGCCAACTCGACCTGGTGCATGAGGGCCTTGACCTGGCGATCCGCCTGGGTCGCCTGCAGGATTCGCGGCTGGTGGCCACCCGCCTGGCCCCACGACGCATGTACCTGTGCGCGTCACCTTCCTACCTGGAGCGTTATGGTCGGCCACACAGCCTGTCGGAACTGAACCGCCACAACTGCCTGATCGGCAGCTCCGATCTGTGGCAACTGCAACAGAACGGGCGGGAATTTTCCCAGCGGGTCCAAGGAAACTGGCGCTGCAACAGTGGGCAAGCGGTGCTGGACGCGGCGCTACAGGGCGTCGGGTTGTGCCAGTTGCCGGATTATTACGTGCTGGAACATCTGCGCAGCGGTGCACTGATTTCACTGCTTGAAGCGCATCAACCACCCAATACGGCGGTTTGGGCGTTGTATCCACAGCAGCGGCACCTGTCGCCCAAGGTGCGCAAATTGGTGGATTACTTGAAGGAAGGGTTGGCCGAGCGGCCGGAATATCGGAGTTAGATTGAGCGTGGCAATGCCGCTAAAAGTAGGCTGACTGGACTATCGCCATCGCGAGCAAGCTCGCTCCCACAGTATCCGGTGCAGATTACAAATCTTGTGAACGCCATTGAACCCTGTGGGAGCGAGCTTGCTCGCGATCGGGGCAACCCGGATTCATGTCAATCAGCGACGATTAGACCAACGCTGCCGCAACCACTCCAGATCTTCCGGACGGGTCACCTTGAGGTTATCCGATCGCCCCTCAATCAAGCGCGGCGCCAGACCGGCCCACTCCATGGCTGACGCCTCATCGGTCACCAGTGCATCGGCGACCAGACTGTCCGCCAATGCCCGATGCAAGGCACCGAGGCGGAACATCTGCGGTGTGTAGGCCTGCCAGATCACGCTGCGATCAACGGTTTCAACAACTCGGCCGTGTTTATCAACTCGCTTGAGTGTGTCCCGCGCTGGGATTGCCAGCAGCCCGCCGACGGGATCATCCGCCAGCTCCGCGAGCAACTTGTCCAGATCGTCACGACTCAGATTCGGCCGTGCGGCATCGTGAACCAACACCCAATCCTCATCATCGGCACCTTGCGCATGCAAATGCAGCAGCGCATTGAGCACCGAACCGGAACGCTCGCTGCCACCCTCGACCCGCGCTATACGCGAATCATCGGCACAGGCCAGGTTCGGCCAATAAGGATCATCAACGGCAAGACTGACCACCAGCCCCTTGAGGCACGGGTGATCGAGGAAACAGCCAAGGCTGTGTTCGAGAATAGTGCGCCCGCCCAGTTGCAAGTACTGCTTGGGACGGTCCGCGGCCATACGGGCACCGACGCCCGCGGCAGGAATTACGGCCCAGAAGGCCGGCAAGTTCGAATTCATTGGGCCAACTGGTAAAGGGTTTCACCGTCCTTGACCATGCCCAACTCATGGCGAGCCCGTTCTTCAACGGTTTCCATGCCTTTTTTCAGTTCGCTGACTTCGGCGTCCATCACCCGGTTGCGCTCCAGCAGTGCCTCGTTCTCGGCATGCTGATCGGCAATTTGCTGAGTCAACTCGGCCACTTGCGCGAGGCTGCCATTACCCACCCACAGGCGGTACTGCAAGCCAGCCAGCAGCAGGAGCAAGATGAGGAACAACCAATTGGGACTGCGCATCGAATATCGGGTATCCAGTGAAAAAAGACAGCCATGCCAAAACGTGAAGCTTTTATAGCACGAAGCCTGGCTGAACCAGGCTTGTGCTTGTAAGGCATCAGATTAGTGGCAAAAACGTCGCTGTAGCGATTTTTCCGACACAATCCGCTGACTTTTTACCATTTAGCAATCAGCCGCGGAACTCGCCACGACCGTTGTACTTGGCCTTGCCGTTCAACTGCTCTTCGATACGCAGCAGTTGGTTGTACTTGGAAACGCGGTCGGAACGGCACAGGGAGCCGGTCTTGATCTGGCCAGCCGAGGTGCCCACGGCCAGGTCGGCAATGGTCGAATCTTCGGTTTCGCCGGAGCGGTGCGAGATCACGGCGGTGTAACCGGCGGCCTTGGCCATCTGGATGGCTTCCAGGGTTTCGGTCAGGGTGCCGATCTGGTTGAACTTGATCAGGATCGAGTTGGCGATCTTCTTGTCGATGCCTTCTTTCAGGATCTTGGTGTTGGTCACGAACAGGTCGTCGCCTACCAGTTGGGTCTTCTCGCCAATCTTGTCGGTGAGGATCTTCCAGCCAGCCCAGTCGGACTCGTCCAGGCCATCTTCGATGGAGATGATCGGGTAACGCTCGGTCAGGCCTTTGAGGTAGTCAGCAAAGCCTTCAGCGGTGAACACCTGGCCTTCGCCGGACAGGTTGTACTTGCCGTCTTCGTAGAATTCGCTGGCCGCGCAGTCCAGAGCCAGGGTCACGTCGGTGCCCAGCTTGTAACCAGCGTTGGCCACGGCTTCGGAAATCACTTTCAGCGCGTCTTCGTTGGACGCCAGGTTCGGTGCGAAACCACCTTCGTCACCGACGGCAGTGCTCAGGCCACGGGCCTTCAGCACGGCTTTGAGGTGATGGAAAATCTCGGTGCCCATGCGCAGGCCTTCCGAGAAAGACTTGGCGCCAACCGGCTGCACCATGAATTCCTGGATGTCGACGTTGTTATCGGCGTGCTCACCACCGTTGATGATGTTCATCATCGGCACCGGCATAGAGTAGACACCCGGGGTGCCGTTCAGGTTGGCAATGTGCGCGTACAGAGGCAGGTCCTGGTCTTGAGCTGCTGCCTTGGCCGCGGCCAGGGAAACGGCGAGGATGGCGTTAGCGCCCAGGGAACCTTTGTTTTCGGTACCGTCGAGCTTGATCATCGCCAGGTCGAGCGCTTTCTGATCGCTTGGGTCCATGCCTTTCAGCAGGTCCTTGATCGGACCGTTGATGTTGGCTACGGCCTTCAGAACACCCTTGCCCAGGTAACGGCTCTTGTCGCCATCACGCAGCTCGAGCGCTTCACGCGAGCCAGTGGAAGCACCGGACGGCGCGCAGGCGCTGCCGATGATGCCGTTGTCGAGAAGCACGTCCGCTTCCACGGTGGGATTGCCACGGGAGTCGAGAACTTCACGACCTTTGATGTCGACGATTTTAGCCATTGTTGTAAACACTCCAAAGTTGACGAAAACGACGCAGCTGTAGGAAATCTTGAGTCGTCGGCAAGCGAGGTGCAGCAGGCAGTCTTGCAGACGACAAGGCTCAGGCCCGAGGGCCTGAGCGTTAAATCGTGCGGTACTTTACCGGAGAATTGAGGATTACGCGGTTTCTACCGTCGGAAAACTCTTCACCAGTTCGTCCAGGGCTTTGAGCTGGGCCAGGAATGGCTCCAGTTTGTCCAGACGCAAGGCGCAAGGGCCGTCGCATTTGGCGTTGTCCGGGTCCGGGTGGGCTTCCAGGAACAGGCCGGCCAGCGACTGGCTCATCCCGGCTTTCGCCAGATCGAGAACCTGAGCGCGGCGACCACCGGCCGAATCAGCGCGACCGCCAGGCATTTGCAGCGCGTGGGTCACGTCGAAGAATACCGGGTATTCGAACTGCTTCATGATGCCGAAGCCGAGCATGTCCACCACCAGGTTGTTGTAGCCGAAACTCGAACCACGCTCGCAGAGGATCAATTGATCGTTACCCGCTTCCACGCACTTGTTCAGGATGTGTTTCATTTCCTGAGGCGCGAGGAACTGGGCTTTCTTGATGTTGATCACGGCACCGGTCCTGGCCATCGCGACCACGAGATCGGTCTGGCGCGACAGGAAGGCCGGCAACTGGATGATGTCGCAGACCTCAGCGACGACCGCGGCCTGGTCAGGCTCGTGGACGTCGGTGATGATCGGCACGCCGAAGGCTTGCTTGATGTCCTGGAAGATGCGCATGCCCTCTTCCAGGCCAGGACCACGATAGGAGGTCACAGAAGACCGGTTGGCCTTGTCGAAACTGGCCTTGAACACGTAAGGGATACCGAGTTTTTCGGTGACCTTCACATACTCTTCGCAAACCTGCATGGCCATGTCGCGGCTTTCCAGCACGTTCATGCCGCCGAACAGCACCATGGGTTTGTCGTTGGCAATCTCGATGTCGCCGACGCGGATGATCTTCTGTGCCATCGGGGTTACGCCTTCTTCTGGTGTTGAGCCAACGCTGCCTTGACGAAACCGCTGAACAGCGGGTGGCCGTCGCGTGGCGTCGAGGTGAACTCTGGGTGGAACTGGCAAGCGACGAACCATGGGTGATCCGGAGCTTCAACCACTTCAACCAGTGCGCCGTCGCCGGAACGACCGGAGATTTTCAGACCGGCCTCCATGATTTGCGGCAGCAGGTTGTTGTTCACTTCGTAGCGGTGACGGTGTCGCTCGACAATCACGTCCTTGCCGTAGCAACCGTGAACCAGCGAACCCGGCTCCAGCAGGCAGTCCTGCGCGCCGAGGCGCATGGTACCGCCCAGGTCGGACGCTTCGGTACGGGTTTCGACAGCACCGGTGGCGTCTTCCCACTCGGTGATCAGGCCCACGACCGGGTGACCGCTGGCGCGATCGAACTCGGTGGAGTTGGCGTCTTTCCAGCCCATCACGTTACGGGCGAACTCGATGACTGCCACTTGCATGCCCAGGCAGATACCCAGGTACGGCACCTTGTTTTCGCGAGCGTACTGAACGGCAGTGATCTTGCCTTCCACACCACGCAGACCGAAGCCGCCGGGTACCAGGATGGCGTCAACGCCTTCGAGCAGCGCGGTGCCCTGGTTCTCGATGTCTTCGGAATCGATGTAGCGCAGGTTGACCTTGGTACGGTTGCTGATGCCGGCGTGACTCATCGCTTCGATCAGCGATTTGTAGGCGTCCAGCAGCTCCATGTACTTGCCGACCATGGCGATGGTGACTTCGTGCTCAGGGTTGAGCTTGGCGTCCACCACGGCTTCCCACTCGGACAAATCAGCACCGCCGCATTGCAGGCCAAAACGCTCGACGACGAAATCGTCCAGACCCTGGGAGTGCAGGATGCCCGGGATCTTGTAGATGGTGTCGGCGTCTTCCAGGCCAATCACCGCACGCTCTTCAACGTTGGTGAACTGGGCGATCTTGCGACGCGACGAAATGTCGATCGGGTGATCGGAGCGGCACACCAGTACGTCTGGCTGCAGGCCGATGGAACGCAGTTCCTTGACCGAGTGCTGGGTTGGCTTGGTCTTGGTTTCGCCGGCCGTGGCGATGTACGGCACCAGAGTCAGGTGCATCAGCATCGCGCGCTTGGCGCCGACTTCGAAACGCAGTTGACGGATGGCCTCGAGGAACGGTTGCGACTCGATGTCACCCACGGTGCCACCGATTTCGACCATCGCCACGTCAGCGTCACCGGCACCTTTGATGATGCGGCGCTTGATTTCGTCGGTGATGTGCGGAATCACCTGGATGGTTGCACCCAGGTAGTCACCACGGCGCTCTTTGCGCAGCACGTGCTCGTAGACACGGCCGGTGGTGAAGTTGTTGTTCTGGGTCATGGTCGTGCGGATGAACCGCTCGTAGTGGCCCAGGTCCAGGTCGGTCTCGGCGCCGTCGTGGGTGACGAACACTTCACCGTGCTGGAACGGGCTCATGGTGCCCGGGTCGACGTTGATGTACGGGTCCAGCTTCAGCATGGTGACCTTAAGTCCCCGCGCCTCCAGGATGGCCGCCAATGATGCCGATGCAATGCCTTTCCCCAATGAAGAAACAACACCGCCCGTGACGAATATGTAGCGCGTCATGAAAAACCCTAGAAGTCTGCGTTAAAGCGGTCCGAGCCGCCGGGGAAAGCGAAGGAAGGCCGAAGCCCCCGATCACCTGCATTAATCACAGTGCACCTTTCAAAAAAACCGCCGCGTTGGGACAGACCGGCAGGTGAAACACCGGTACGTTGCTCGCTACACATTTTTTGGAATCGCCCAGCAAAGACTGCTTGGTAATCGGCAACTCCTGCAATTCAGGCGAATCCACAGAAGTTGTATCAAGAAGGGAGCGTAGTCTACCGGAAAGCCCCTTTCATCTCAAACCTTGATCCGCGATCGGTGGTTGCCAATGCAAACGCCAGCCTTCACTGGCACAGCCATCGAGCCCTGCCAGGTTCGCCACTGCCAGCAATTGCCCGTCTCTGAACAGCAGCGGCAATCTGCCGCGCACGAAGGACGGTACACCGCTTTCATTGAGCAATCGTTTCAAGTCGCGATGACCACGGCCCGGCAACATCATGACCTCTCCCCCTTCACGATAGCGGATCTGTAACGGGCCATAGGGGATTTGCCCGCTCAGCGTCAGCACGCCATTGCCCGGCAGTTTCAGCGCAGAAGCCGGGTCCGGCCAAGTGCCGGCCGCAGAAAAAGGCCGCAGCCATTGGCCAGACAACCACCAGATTCGACCGCCTGCCCGGCGCAGTTCGCCATCGGCCAGTCGCCACACCGGGCTTGCATCACCGACGGCATGGCGCAGGCTCTCCCAGCCCGACCAATGGTCAGTGTCCGGCAGACGGGTCAGGGGTTCGAGCCAGTGACTCAGTGCATTGCGCTGACGAGCGCAGGACAAGCTTGTCAGTGGCGCCATTGCCAATGAGGGCAGGCCAAGCCAGTGGAACTCGCCGGGCTTGTCAGCTGACGCCAGATCAATCTGCGCCAGCTCATCGAGCAGCCCCTGCGCCTCACGCAAATGTGCCGCGCTGCGAGCCATGCTCGCCTGTGCCTGCGGCCAGCGCTCGGTCAACCGGGGCAGCACCTGATGGCGCAGGTAGTTACGGGAGAATTGCCGATCCTGATTTGAGGGGTCCTCGATCCAGTTCAACTGATGCGCCCGGGCGTAGGCTTCAAGCTCGGCACGGGTGACGTCCAGCAATGGTCGCACCAGCATGCCCTGCCCCAAAGGCCGCTGTGCCGGCATCGCCGAAAGCCCGCGAACGCCGGCACCGCGCACCAGGCGAAACAAGAGTGTTTCCGCCTGGTCATCGCGGTGCTGCCCGGTCAGCAGCACGCCATCGGCCTGGGTTAGCGAGGCGAACGCCGCATATCGTGCCTCCCGCGCCGCCCGCTCAAGACTGGCACCGGGCTGCACCGTGACTCGAACGACCTGCAAGGGAACGCCCAGCGCATCGCAAACCGCCTGACAATGCTGCGGCCACGCATCGGCGGCGGACTGGAGGCCATGGTGAACGTGGATGGCACTCAGCGCTGGCAGGGATTCGGTTTTTGCGAGATGTGCAAGGAGATGCAGCAGGACAGTAGAGTCGAGACCGCCAGAGAAAGCGATACCCCAGGCCGGAGCATTGCGCCACGGCTGCAGATTCAGCAAAAGCCTGGAAGGCAGATCAATCACGGGCCGATCCATTTCTTTCCCTTTGCACAAATCAAATGTGGGAGCGAGCTTGCTCGCGACAGCGGATTAACATTCAACTCATTCGTCGACTGTAATACCGCCTTCGCGAGCAAGCTCGCTCCCACATGGGTACAGCGTCTTGCTCAGATCAGAGACCGTAGCTCATCAGTCGATCATAACGACGCTTCAACAGTGCTTCGTTATCGAACTTGTTGAGCATGGCCAGTTGCGAGCTCAGTTCGGCACGGATCGAGGCTGCCGCAGCAGCTGGATCGCGGTGTGCGCCGCCCAGAGGTTCGCCGATCACCTTGTCGACGATGCCCAGACCTTTCAGACGCTCAGCAGTGATGCCCATGGCTTCTGCTGCGTCAGGTGCTTTCTCGGCGGTTTTCCACAGAATCGACGCGCAGCCTTCCGGCGAAATCACCGCGTAGGTGGAATACTGCAGCATGTTCAACTGATCGCACACACCAATCGCTAACGCACCACCGGAACCACCCTCACCGATCACGGTGGCGATGATTGGCGTTTTCAGGCGCGACATCACACGCAGGTTCCAGGCGATGGCTTCGCTCTGGTTGCGCTCTTCGGCGTCGATACCCGGATAGGCGCCCGGGGTGTCGATGAAGGTCAGGATCGGCATCTTGAAGCGCTCGGCCATCTCCATCAGGCGGCAGGCCTTGCGGTAGCCTTCCGGACGCGGCATGCCGAAGTTGCGGCGAACTTTCTCGCGCACTTCACGGCCTTTCTGATGGCCGATGACCATCACCGGTTTGTCTTCCAGACGGGCGATACCACCAACAATGGCGGCGTCGTCAGAGAAGTGGCGGTCACCGTGCAGTTCGTCGAACTCGGTGAAGATGTGTTCGATGTAGTCCAGGGTGTAAGGACGTTTCGGGTGACGTGCCAGACGAGCGATCTGCCAGCTGGTCAGCTTGCCGAAAATGTCTTCGGTCAGCGTCTTGCTCTTGTCCTGCAGGCGGGAAATCTCATCGCCGATATTCAGCGAATTGTCATTACCGACCAAGCGCAACTCTTCGATCTTGGCTTGCAGGTCGGCGATCGGCTGTTCGAAATCTAGAAAATTCGGGTTCATAGGCGTCCGTCTTGGGTCGAGTCCCAAGTGATCTTGGGCCGGCCGGTTGTCTATTCGCGCCCTACCTTAAGGGACAGGCGCGTTGAGGTCGAGATTAAAAATTCTGGTCAAGCTCAGGGCGCGTGATGGCACCCTGACCGTTAACGGTATTGGAGGAAGACGTTGTCTCGCCCGAACTGGTCACGCAGGGCTTGAATCAACGCATCCGCTGGATCGATTCGCCAGCCTTCGCCGAACTGCAACAACG
This sequence comes from Pseudomonas vancouverensis, assembly GCF_004348895.1. Lineage (GTDB taxonomy): Bacteria > Pseudomonadota > Gammaproteobacteria > Pseudomonadales > Pseudomonadaceae > Aquipseudomonas > Aquipseudomonas vancouverensis. Next base: position 264,212 of record NZ_RRZK01000032.1, on the reverse strand, counting down.
CCTTGGCGTCAGGGCTTGTGTAGTCCATGGTGATCGGGCACGCACCGCGATGGCGCTTCAACAGCTCACCGAGCCAGCGTAGCTGATCCCCCTTGAGATCCTTGGCGTGCAGCTTCAGGCGCAGGCTTTCGGCCAGGTTGGTCCGCGCATCTTCCATGCTCATCACGCGCTTGACCCGCAGTTTCAGGCCGCCGGAGAAGTCGTCATTACTGACCTCGCCTTCGACCACCACCATCGCGTCGGTCTGCAACAGCGACTGCGCAGCATGGAATGCCTCGGAAAACAGCGACGCCTCGATCCGCCCGGAGCGGTCATCCAGGGTGATGAAGCCCATCTTGTCGCCCTTTTTGTTCTTCATCACCCGCAGCGCGATGATCATACCGGCAACAGTCTGGGTGTCGCGCGCAGGCTTCAGGTCAATGATGCGCTGACGGGCGAAACGCCGAATTTCGCCTTCGTACTCGTCAATCGGGTGACCGGTCAGGTACAGGCCCAGGGTGTCTTTCTCGCCCTTCAGGCGTTCCTTGAGGGTCAGTTCCTTGGCCTTGCGATGGTTAGCGTAGACATCCGCGTCCTCGTCGACGAAGAGCCCGCCAAACAGATCAGCATGACCACTGTCCTGAGTGCGCGCAGTTTGCTCGGCCGCCTTGATCGCCTCCTCCATGGCCGCCAGCAATACCGCGCGATTGCGGTCGATGTTGGCCTGGTAGGCTTTCTGCTCGTCATGGAAGTACGGGCCAAGACGATCCAGCGCACCACTGCGAATCAGACCGTCGAGGGTGCGCTTGTTGATGCGCTTGAGGTCGACCCGCGCGCAGAAATCGAACAGATCCTTGAACGGACCGGCCAGACGCGCTTCGGTAATCGCCTCGACCGGCGCTTCGCCCACGCCCTTGATGGCGCCCAGCCCGTAGATAATCCGGCCTTCGTCATTCACCGTGAACTTGAACTCGGAAGCGTTCACGTCCGGCGCGTCGAGGCGCAGCTTCATGGTCCGCACTTCTTCGATCAAGGTCACGACCTTGTCGGTGTTGTGCATATCCGCGGACAGTACCGCGGCCATGAACGGCGCCGGGTAATGCGCCTTCAGCCATGCGGTCTGGTACGACACCAGGCCGTAGGCGGCGGAGTGGGATTTGTTGAAGCCGTAACCGGCGAACTTCTCCACCAGGTCGAAAATGTTACCGGCAAGGTCCGCGTCGATGTTGTTGGTGGCGCAGCCCTCAATGAAGCCGCCGCGCTGCTTGGCCATTTCTTCGGGCTTTTTCTTACCCATGGCGCGACGCAGCATGTCCGCACCGCCGAGGGTGTAACCAGCCATGACCTGGGCAATCTGCATCACCTGTTCCTGATACAGGATGATGCCGTAGGTCGGTGCCAGTACCGGCTTGAGGCCTTCGTACTGGTAGTCCGAATGCGGGTACGCCAATTCGGCGCGACCGTGCTTACGGTTGATGAAGTCGTCCACCATGCCCGATTGCAGCGGGCCGGGACGGAACAGTGCCACCAGTGCAATCAGGTCTTCCAGGCAGTCGGGCTTGAGCTTCTTGATCAGCTCCTTCATGCCGCGGGATTCGAGCTGGAACACCGCTGTGGTTTCGGCTTTTTGCAGCAGCGTGTAGGTCGGTTTGTCGTCCAGCGGGATAAAAGCGATATCCAGCGGCGGCTCGTTGACCTTGGCGCGGTCGCGGTTGATGGTTTTCAGCGCCCAGTCGATGATCGTCAGGGTCCGCAGGCCGAGGAAGTCGAACTTCACCAGACCGGCCGCCTCAACGTCGTCTTTGTCGAACTGGGTCACCAGGCCATCACCGGCCTCGTCGCAATAGATCGGCGAGAAGTCAGTCAACTTGGTCGGTGCGATGACCACACCACCGGCGTGCTTGCCGACGTTACGCACCACGCCCTCGAGCTTGCGCGCCATCTCCCAGATTTCCGCCGCTTCTTCATCGACCTTGATGAAGTCACGGAGGATTTCTTCCTGCTCGTAGGCCTTCTCCAGGGTCATGCCGACTTCGAACGGAATCATCTTCGACAGGCGGTCCGCCAGGCCAAACGACTTGCCCTGCGCCCGCGCCACGTCGCGCACCACCGCCTTGGCAGCCATGGAACCGAAGGTGATGATCTGGCTTACGGCGTTGCGGCCGTACTTCTCGGCCACATAATCGATGACCCGGTCGCGGCCATCCATGCAGAAGTCGACGTCGAAGTCGGGCATCGAGACCCGTTCCGGGTTGAGAAAACGTTCGAACAGCAGGTCGTATTCCAGCGGATCGAGGTCGGTGATCTTCTGTACGTAGGCCACCAGCGAGCCGGCACCCGACCCACGGCCTGGACCTACGGGCACGCCGTTGTTCTTGGCCCACTGGATGAAATCCATCACGATCAGGAAGTAACCGGGGAAGCCCATCTGGATGATGATATCCAGCTCGAAATTCAGCCGGTCGACGTAGACCTGGCGCTTGGCCTCGTAGTCTTCGGTGGTGTCCCTGGGCAACAGGACCGCCAGGCGTTCCTCCAGACCGTCGAAGGACACCTTGCGGAAGTACTCGTCGATGGTCATGCCATCGGGGATCGGGAAGTTGGGCAGGAAGTGCGTGCCCAGCTTTACTTCGATGTTGCAGCGCTTGGCAATCTCGACGGTGTTTTCCAGCGCTTCGGGAATGTCGCTGAACAGCTCGGCCATTTCCTCGGCGCTTTTGAGGTATTGCTGATCGCTGTAGTTTTTCGAACGACGCGGATCGTCGAGGGCACGGCCCTCACCGATGCAAACACGGGTTTCGTGGGCAGCGAAGTCTTCCTGCTTGATGAAGCGCACATCGTTGGTCGCCACCAGCGGCGCACCGAGCTTCTCGGCCAGGGCCACGGCGCCGTGCAGTTGTTCTTCATCGTTGGGGCGGTTGGTGCGCTGGATTTCCAGATAGAAACGGTCCGGAAACACCGCCATCCACTCACGGGCCAGGGTCTCCGCCTCTGCCGGGTTGCCACTGAGCATGGCCTGGCCGATCTCGCCCTCTTTGGCCGCCGACAGCATGATCAAGCCTTCGTTGGCTTCGGCCACCCACTCGCGCTCGATAATGATCGAGCCGTTGCGCTGACCGTCGATAAAACCACGGGAAATCAGTTCGGTAAGGTTGCGATAGCCTTGGGCGTTCATCACCAGCAGGCTGATCCGGCTCAGCGGGTTATCCGGATCCTTGTTCGACAGCCACAGGTCGGCGCCGCAGATCGGCTTGATCCCGGCACCCATGGCGTTTTTATAGAACTTGACCAGGGAACACATGTTGTTCTGATCAGTGACCGCGACGGCGGGCATGTTCATGCCGACCAGGGTCTTGACCAGCGGCTTGATCCGCACCAGACCGTCGACCAGGGAATATTCAGTGTGCAGGCGTAGGTGAACGAATGAAGCCGGCATAGTGATCCTGTGAGCTCGAAAACAACAAGGCCCGGATTGTACCGGGCCTTGGCAGAAAAAATCAGCCTTGCGACTAACTCTCGATAAGACTTTCCCGCGCCTCGTAAGCCAGGCGTACCGGAGCAAACGAGCGTCGGTGAATCGGTGTCGGCCCCAGACGGGCGAGCGCTTCCAGATGAACGGGAGTCGGGTAGCCTTTGTGGCCACCGATGCCGTAGCCCGGGTAAATCAATTCGAAAGCAGACATTTCACGATCCCGGCTGACTTTGGCCAGGATCGAGGCTGCCGCAATCGCCGGCACTTTGCTATCGCCCTTGACCACCGCCTCGGAACGCATCGGCAGTTTCGGGCAGCGATTGCCGTCGATCATCGCCAGCTTCGGCTGGACATGCAGCCCGGCCACGGCACGCTGCATGGCCAGCATGGTCGCGTGGAGAATGTTCAGTTCGTCGATTTCTTCGACTTCTGCACGGGCGATGCACCAGCTCAAGGCCTTTTCGCAGATCTCGTCGTAGAGCTTTTCACGACGTGCTTCCGTGAGTTTCTTCGAATCGTTGAGACCCAGGATCGGGCGGTTCGGATCGAGGATCACGGCAGCAGTCACCACCGCGCCGCAGAGTGGGCCACGCCCTACTTCATCGACACCGGCAACCAGCTCTTCTACTTCAGCGACCAAGGTAAAATCCAGGCCCAGCTGCGGGTTTGCTTTTTTGCTCATTGTGCTTGGCCGATCAGGTTCAGTACCGCGTCAGCCGCCTGATTGGAGGCATCCCGACGCAAGGTACGGTGGATTTCGTCGAAGCCGCGGGTCTGTTCTTCGCCACCTTCGATCAATGGCGACAAGGTTTGTGCCAGCGCCTCAACCGTCGCGTCGTCCTGCAACAGTTCTGGCACCAGCAATCGTTGAGCCAGCAGGTTCGGCAAGGATACGTAAGGACTCTTCACCATGCGTTTGAGAATCCAGAACGTCAGCGGCGCAAGACGATAGGCGACCACCATCGGCCGCTTGTATAGCAGGGCCTCAAGGGTTGCCGTGCCTGAGGCGATCAACACCGCATCGCAGGCGGCCAGCGCCAGGTGCGATTTGCCATCGAGCAAGGTCACCGGCAGATCGCGCCCTGCCAGCAATTGTTCCAGCTGGGCTCGACGCTCGGGATTAGCGCAAGGTATGACGAATCGAATGCCAGGGCGCATCGCCCGCAGACGCTGGGCGGTATCAAGAAACAGCCCGCCCAGGCGACTGACTTCACCGCCGCGACTGCCAGGCATCAATGCGACCAGCGGCCCGTCCGGCAAGCCCAGCTCAGCGCGCGCGGCAGATCGATCGGCTTCCAGCGGAATGGTATCGGCCAGGGTATGACCGACAAAGCGCACCGGCACGCCCTTTTCTTCGTAGAACTTCGCTTCGAAAGGAAGCAGCGTCAGCATCAGGTCGCAACCTTCGCGAATCTTCAGCACCCGCTTCTGCCGCCACGCCCAGACCGACGGGCTGACGTAGTGCACGGTCTTGATCCCGGCCTGACGCAGCTTGAGTTCGATATTGAGGTTGAAGTCCGGGGCATCGATGCCGATGAACACATCGGGTTTCGCGGCAATCAGGTCGGCGACCAGTTTCTTGCGCCGAGCCAGCAGTTCACGCAAGCGACCCAGCACTTCCACCAGACCCATGACCGACAGGCGCTCCATGGGAAAGTATGACGTCAGGCCTTCAGCCTGCATCAGCGGACCGCCGACACCGATGAACTCGACCGCAGGGTGACGAGCCTTGAGTGCGCGCATCAAACCGGCACCCAGAATGTCACCGGAAGCCTCACCCGCTACCAGCGCAATACGCAGATTGGCCATGATTAGCGGGTGATGCCGCGAGTCGAGGACTGGATGGAATCACGGAACACCGCAACTTCCGGGAACTGCGCCGAGGGCTCGGCCAATTCGGCCAGTGCCTGCTCCACGGTCAGACCCTGGCGGTAAACCACCTTGTAGGCACGACGCAGTGCGTGGATGGCATCCTCGCTGAAACCACGACGGCGCATGCCTTCGAAGTTCATGCTGCGCGCTTCCGCCGGGTTACCGAACACCGTGACGTAGGCCGGAACATCCTTGCCGATAGCCGTGCCCATGCCGGAAAAGCTGTGGGCACCGATGTGGCAGTACTGGTGAACCAGAGTGAAGCCCGACAGGATCGCCCAGTCTTCAACATGAACGTGACCGGCCAATGCGGTGTTGTTCACCAGGATGCAGTGATTGCCGATGACACTGTCGTGACCGATGTGGGCATAGGCCATGATCAGGTTGTGATCACCCAGGGTCGTTTCGGAACGATCCTGAACGGTGCCACGGTGAATGGTCACGCCCTCACGGATGACGTTGTGATCACCAATCACCAGGCGGGTCTCCTCGCCTTTGTACTTCAAGTCAGGTGTGTCTTCACCTACCGAAGAAAACTGGTAGATGCGATTGTGCTTGCCGATGCGGGTCGGGCCTTTGAGGACAACGTGCGGCCCGATGACTGTTCCCTCGCCGATTTCCACACCTGCGCCGATGATCGACCACGGGCCGACCTCGACACCGTCAGCCAGTACAGCTGTCGGATCGATGATTGCACGAGGGTCAATCAAACTCATAGCTTGCGTTCCGCGCAGATGATTTCAGCCGAGCAGACAGGCTTGCCATCGACCGACGCCTGGCATTCGAACTTCCAGATCTGGCGCTTGCAGCTGATGAACTTGGCTTCAAGGATCAGTTGGTCGCCCGGCAATACCGGCTGGCGGAAGCGCAGCTTGTCGGAACCGACGAAGTAGTAAAGCGTGCCATCGGCAGGCTTCACGTCGAGCATTTTGAAACCAAGGATCCCGGCAGCCTGAGCCATGGCTTCGATGATCAGTACGCCCGGCATGATTGGATGCGCAGGAAAGTGACCATTGAAGAACGGCTCGTTGATGCTGACATTCTTGTAGGCGCGAATGCGCTTGCCTTCAACATCCAGCTCCACTACCCGGTCCACCAGCAGGAACGGGTAACGGTGAGGCAGGTATTCGCGAATCTCGTTGATGTCCATCATTTCGGGGGGAAGCCTATGTAAAGATTGGGAGCGCGCGACGGACGCGCACTCCGCTAGCAAATCAAGGAAGCACGCTAGCGGCTGTGCACACTTGATATGGAAATGGTATCAGCCATCTGATGAAGCATTACCGTCAGGGGTCACTTCCCCAACCTGCTTTTCCAGTTGGCGCAGACGTCGCGCGATGTCATCGAGCTGACGAAGGCGGGCCGCGCTTTTGCGCCACTCGGCTGCCGGCTGCATTGCCGTACCGGACGAATAGGCACCCGGCTCGGTAATCGAGTGGGTCACCATGGTCATGCCGGTGATGAAAACGTTATCGCAAACTTCGATATGCCCCACCAGGCCGACACCACCGGCGAGCATGCAATGCTTGCCGATCTTGGTGCTGCCGGAGATACCCACGCACGCGGCCATGGCGGTGTGATCACCGACCTGGACGTTGTGCGCGATCTGAATCTGGTTATCCAGCTTCACGCCGTTGCCAAGGATGGTATCGGCCAACGCGCCGCGGTCAACGGCGGTGTTCACGCCAATCTCCACATCGTCGCCGATCAACACACCGCCGACCTGGGCAATTTTCTGCCAGGTGCCTTTCACGTTGGCAAAACCGAAGCCTTCACCCCCGAGCACGGCACCGGACTGGATCACTACCCGCTTGCCGATGCGCACATCGTGGTACAGCGTAACCCGAGGTGCGAGCCAGCCACCTTCGCCGATCACACTGCGCGCGCCGATGAAGCAGTGCGCGCCCACGGTGGTGCCAGCAGCGATGTGCGCGCCACTTTCGATCACTGCAAAGGCACCGACATTGGCTGCTGGATCGACAAACGCATCCGCCGCAATCACCGCCGTTGGATGAATACCGGCAACCGCCACGGGCTTGGGATCGAACAGGTGGGACACCCGCGCATAGGCCGCGTACGGATCAGGCACCAGCAGCGCATCCCCGGCAAATCCTTCGGCATCGGCAGGCTTCAGCAACAAGGCTGCGGCCTGACTGCTCGCCAGGTATTTACGGTATTGGGGGTTTGCCAGAAAGCTCAACTGAGCTGGGCCAGCCTCCTGCAAGGTGGCTAGCCCAGTAATGTCTTTCTCGGGGTCGCCACGTAGCGTGGCGCCGAGGAACTCGGCCAACTGGCCGAGCTTAATGGTCACTGTCATGGATTACTTCAGCTGATTCATGCGCTCGATAACCTGGCGCGTGATGTCGTACTGAGGCTTGACGTCAATCACTGCACCACGCTCGAAGACCAGGTCAAAAGCACCTTTCTTGATGACTTCTTCCACAGCGCTGTCCAGTTTCGGCTTCAGCTGCTTCAGCATTTCACGGTCGGCAACGGCTTTGGCTTCGTTCAGCTCCTTGGACTGGAACTGGAAGTCACGGGCCTTTTGCTTGAATTCCAGTTCGAGACGCTCACGCTCGCCCTGTTGCATCTTGTCGCCGCCAGCCATCAGACGATCCTGAATGCCCTTTGCGCTGCTTTCGAGGGTTTTCAGCTTGGTCAGTTGCGGACCGAACTTCTTCTCGGCATCTACAGCGTATTTCTTGGCTGCATCAGACTCCAGCAACGCCATCTGATAGTTCAGAACCGCGATCTTCATGTCGGCAAACGCCGGGCCTGCTACCAGTACGGAAGCCAGGAGAACCAATTGAGTCAACTTACGCACGATGCACTCCTACAAAATCCATTGTCGTTATCTTGGGTCAGACGCTTAGAACGTCTGGCCGAGGGAAAATTGGAACACTTGAGTTTCAGCTTCGTCCGGTTTCTTGACTGGCATGGCCAGCGCAAAACTCAAAGGACCCAACGCGGTAACCCAGGTCACGCCTACACCGACAGAGCTGGCCATGTTGCTCAGGCTGATGTCGTTGCACTGCGTGTTGGACTTCGAGCCATCGGCGTTGGTGATGTCTTTGCACTTGGAATCGAACACGTTACCCACATCCCAGAATACCGAGGTACGCAGGGAGCGCTGATCTTTAACGAACGGCAGCGGGAACAGAACCTCGACACCACCCTGGATCAGGACGTTACCACCGAACGGCAGCGGATCCTGGTCCGGGTCAAATTGTGTACCGGCGTTACCCGTGATCGCCTGACCACGACTCGGCGTACTGCGAGGACCCAGGGTGCTGTCCTTGAAGCCACGAACCGAGTTGAAACCACCAGCATAGTAGTTTTCATAGAAAGGCAAGCCATCGGTCGAACCATAACCATCGCCATAACCGAGTTCGGTATGCAGGCGCATGGTGTAGTTCTCGCTCAGCGGCTGGAACAACTGGCCACGGTAGTCGAGCTTGAAGAACGACAGGTCACTGCCAGGCGTCGTGGTTTCCAGCACCAGGCTTTGCGAGTGGCCACGGGTTGCCAGTACGCCCTTGTTCAGGGTCGACTCGGACCAGCCGGCCGAAGCCTTGAAGTTGAGGTACTGGTCGCCTTCCTTGTTAACGAAGTCGAAGATTTCGTCGACGGTGTAAACGCCGGTCTTGATCTTGTCCTGTTGCGCAGTCAAACCGAAGGTCAGGCGCGAAGTCTCGCTGATCGGGTAGCCGACGCTGACGCCCGCACCCAGGCTGTCCACCGCATAGCTGGCTACGTCGACGTCGAGGTCTTTGTAGTCAGTGGTGCGATAGAACGCGTTGTAACCCAGGCTCACGCCATCAGCCGTCCAGTAGGGGTCTACGTAACCGAAGTTGTAGCGGCTCTGGTACTGGCTGCGAGTCAGGCCGATGCTGACCTTGTTACCGGTACCGAGGAAGTTGTTCTGGGTGATCGAACCACCGAGGATCAGACCGGCACTCTGGGCGAAACCGACGCTGGCGGTAATCGAACCGGAAGCCTGCTCTTCCACGCTGTAGTTCACGTCAACCTGGTCGTCGACGCCCGGTACGGCCGGCGTTTCAACGTTGACTTCCTTGAAGAAGCCCAGGCGTTCCAGACGGGTCTTGGACTGGTCGATCAGGTAGGTCGAAGCCCAGCCACCTTCCATCTGACGCATTTCACGACGCAATACTTCGTCTTCCGACTTGGTGTTGCCACGGAAGTTGATACGGTTCACGTAGGCACGCTTGCCTGGATCGACGGCGAACAGGATGTCTACGGTGTGATCTTCGTCGTGCGGCTGAGGCACGCCGTTGACGTTGGCGAAGGTGTAACCCTCGTTACCCAGACGACGGGTGATCAGCTCGGAAGTAGTGGTCATCAGCTTGCGCGAGAACACTTGGCCTTTCTGCACCAGCAACAGCGACTTGACCTGGTCTTCAGGGACTTTCAGGTCACCGCTGAGCTTGACGTCACGAACGGTGTACTTCTCGCCTTCGTTGACGTTGACAGTGATGTAGACGTGCTTCTTGTCCGGAGTGATGGACACCTGGGTCGAAGCGATATCCATGTTGATATAGCCACGGTCCAGGTAGTAGGAACGCAGACGCTCCAGGTCACCGGACAGTTTTTCGCGGGCATACTTGTCGTCGTTCTTGAAGAACGACAACCAGTTGGTGGTCTTGAGTTCGAACAGGTCGATCAGGTCTTCATCAGGGAATACGGTGTTGCCCACCACGTTGATGTGCTGGATGGCCGCGACCGTGCCTTCGTTGATGTTGACCTTCAGGCCCACGCGGTTGCGCGGCTGCGGAATGACCTCGGTGTCAACGGTGGCCGAGTAACGACCCTGGGCAACGTACTGGCGTTGCAACTCGTTACGCACACCTTCCAGCGTTGCGCGCTGGAAGATTTCGCCTTCGGCCAGACCGGACTGCTTGAGGCCTTTCATCAGGTCTTCAGTAGAGATCGCCTTGTTGCCTTCGATCTCGATACTCGCGACCGACGGGCGCTCGACTACCGTGATGACCAGGACGTTGCCATCGCGGCCCAGTTGGATATCTTGAAAGAAACCGGTTTTGAACAACGCACGAGTGGACTCCACCAGGCGCCGATCATCCGCCTGTTCACCGACGTTCAACGGCAAAGCACCAAAGACACTACCCGCGGAGACCCGCTGGAGGCCATTGACGCGAATATCAGAGATAGTGAAGGACTCGGCGTGAACTTCGGCGATCATCAATACGGTGAGAACCGCAGTTAGCAGCAGACGTTTCATGAAGTCCTTTCTTATTCCAACTGGCAATAAACAAACTGCCGCAAAATGCGGCAGATTCGCAATTCAACGAAGCGTTACAGTCGACCCAGATCATTGACCAGAGCAAGCAACATCACCCCGACCACCAAACTGATACCGATCTGTATCCCCCAACTTTGCACCCGATCCGACAAGGGACGACCACGCGCCCACTCGATCAGATAAAACAACAAGTGTCCCCCATCCAGCACAGGAATGGGCAACAAATTCAGAACCCCCAGGCTAATACTCAGATAAGCAAGGAAATTCAGGAAATCAGCAACACCCGACTGGGCCGAAGCGCCCGCCACTTTAGCAATGGTTATCGGTCCACTCAAGTTTTTTACCGAGAGCTCACCGAACAACATTTTCTTCAGCGAATCGAGGGTCAGCACGCTCATGGTCCAGGTGCGTCGAGCGCCTTCGCCAATCGCCGCCAACGGCCCGTAACTGACTTCGCGGATCATTTCCGGCGGCCAGTCGACAGCCCTCACGCCGGCCCCCAGATATCCACTCGGCGCCTTGCTTTCACCACGGGACGCCAGGGTCACAGGGACGTCGATTTGAGCACCGTCGCGCTCGACCCGCAGCAGAATTTTGGTATCAGGGTGCATACGAACGGTGTCGACGACCTGCTGCCAATCATCCAGCGCGCGACCATCCAGCGCCAGCAGACGGTCGCCAGTCTTCAACCCGGCAGCCTGTGCCGGGCCCTTTGGATCGAGTTCTGCCAACACCGGCGGCAATGCGGGACGCCACGGGCGGATACCCAGCGAACGAATCGGATCAGGTTCGTCTGCACCCTTGAGCCATTTATCCAGCGCCAGCTCACGAGGGGTATCGACCGTCGAACCCTGATCGCGCACCATGACTTTCAGTGAACCACTTTCACCCAGGCGACGGACCAGCTGCAAATTCACGGCAGCCCAGCCGGTAGTGACTTCGCCGTCGATGGCGACGATTTCCTGCCCCGGGCTCAGACCGGCCTTCTCCGCGATACTGCCGGACTCGACCGCGCCGATCACCGGACGCACCTGCTCGCTGCCGAGCATCGCCAGCACCCAGAAAAACACCAGGGCCAGTAAAAAGTTGGCAATCGGACCCGCGGCCACAATCGCAATGCGCTGACGCACCGATTTACGATTGAAGGATTGATCGAGCTGATCGAGCGGTACTTCGCCTTCGCGCTCGTCGAGCATCCTCACGTAGCCACCCAGCGGGATGGCGGCCACCACGAATTCAGTGCCCTGCTTGTCGTGCCAGCGCAACAACGGCATGCCGAAGCCCACGGAGAAGCGCAGCACCTTGACCCCACAGCGACGCGCGACCCAAAAGTGGCCGAACTCGTGGAAGGTAACCAGCACACCCAAAGCGACCAGGGTGCCGACAATCATATAGAGCGCGCTCATCTACTTTCTCCGCATTCCTATCTGTCGTCACAAAGGCCTGTGTTTCGACAGCATTTATCGCCCGTGGCGACTCAGCCATTGTTCGGCGAGCAATCGCGCTTTCGCGTCTGCCGTGAATACCGCGTCGAGATCATCGACCGGCACCACAGGCTCAAGATTCAATACTTCCTCGATGATACTCGCGATTTCCGGGTATCGAACCCGCTCGTCGAGAAATGCCGCTACCGCTACTTCGTTCGCTGCATTGAGCATGGCCGGCGCACTGTTTCCAGCTTCCGCAGCTTGCCGCGCCAAGCGCAGGCAAGGGAAGCGGTCTTCATCCGGCGCTTCAAAGTCCAGACGCGCCACCGCAAACAGATCCAGAGGCGCCACGCCGGAGTCGATTCGCTCCGGCCAAGCGAGCGCATTGGCGATGGGCGTGCGCATATCCGGATTGCCCAACTGGGCCAGAACGGACCCGTCTACGTAATCGACCAAGGAGTGAATCACGCTTTGTGGGTGAATCACCACCTCAACCTGCGATGGCCTGGCATCGAACAACCAACAGGCTTCGATCAACTCGAGCCCTTTGTTCATCATGCTGGCCGAATCCACGGAGATCTTGCGACCCATGGACCAGTTGGGATGAGCGCAGGCTTGCGCGGGGGAAACATGCGCCAGTTCCGCCATCGGCGTCTGTCGGAACGGACCGCCGGAAGCCGTCAGCAAAATCCGCCGAACACCGACCGCCTCAAGGCCCTGGGCAAAATTGCCGGGCATGCACTGGAAAATCGCGTTGTGTTCACTGTCGATCGGCAGCAATACCGAGCCGCTCTTGCGCACCGCCTGCATGAACAGGGCGCCGGACATCACCAGCGCTTCCTTGTTGGCCAGGAGGATTTTCTTGCCGGCCTCGACTGCCGCCAGCGTCGGACGCAGCCCTGCCGCACCGACGATCGCCGCCATCACTGCATCGACCGCAGGATCGGAGGCAATCCGGCACAGGCCCTCCTCGCCCACCAGCACCCGCGTCGAAAGACCGGCTGCACGCAGATCATCCTGCAAACGGCGAGCAGGCTCGACTTCGGGTACCACGACAAACTGCGGGGAATGACGAACGCAGAGTGCAAGCAGCTCAGCCAAGCGGCTGTAGCCACTGAGGGCAAACACTTGGTAACGCTCAGGGTGACGCGCGATGACGTCGAGGGTGCTCAGACCGATCGAACCGGTCGCCCCGAGGACGGTAATCTGTTGCGGACGGCTCATGGAGCAGCCATCCATAGCAATACGGCAAACACCGGAATCGCCGCGGTCAGGCTGTCGATCCGATCAAGCACGCCGCCGTGTCCCGGCAGCAGGTTGCTGCTGTCCTTGATCCCGGACTGGCGCTTGAACATGCTTTCGGTCAGGTCACCGACCACCGAGATAAACACGATCAACGCGGCGCCGATCAACGCCATGAGAATCTGGGTAAAACCCCAGCCACGGGAAATGCCGACGATCGCAGTGATCACCAGGCTCAGCAACAACCCGCCATACACGCCCTCCCAGCTCTTGCCGGGACTGACTTGAGGTGCCAGCTTGCGCTTGCCAAAGGCTTTGCCAGAAAAGTACGCGCCAATATCGGCACCCCAGACCAGCACCATCACCGCCATGATCAACCAGTTGCCCAAAGGCTCCTGCTTGATCTGAATCAGGCCCTGCCAGGCAGGCAGCAGAATCAACAGGCCGATGACCAGCTTGCAGGCAGCGCTGGCCCAGATTTCAGCGCTACGTGGATAAGTCAGCACCAGGTACGTCGCCACAGCCCACCACAGCACCGAAGCGCCGAGCACCCAGGGCGCAAGCCCCGGCACGATGTACATAACGAACAGCATCAACGCAACGATTGCGGCAAAGGCCACCCGGATCGACTGTGCGGTGAAACCTGCCAGGCGCGCCCACTCCCAGGCACCCAAGGTGACAACCAGGCCGATGAACAGGGCAAAACCCGACCCTTCGAGCAGGAAAAACCCGCACAAGGCGATCGGCAGCAGGATCAGTGCAGTGATGATTCGTTGTTTAAGCATTAAACCCGGGCTCCAGCCTCGACCTGCTCGCTCGTTTTACCGAAACGGCGCTGGCGGGAAGCGAAATCGGCCAGCGCTTTGCGCATGGCATCGTGTTTGAAGTCCGGCCAGAACAGGTCGGAGAAGTACAGCTCGGCATAAGCGAGCTGCCAGAGCAGGAAGTTGCTGATGCGGTGTTCACCACCGGTGCGAATGCACAGATCAGGCAACGGCAGATCGCCCGTAGCCAGGCAGGTCTGCAGCAAATCAGGCGTGATGTCTTCCGGACGCAGATGCCCGGCCTGAACCTCGCGCGCCAGACGTTGCGCCGCTTGCGCGATATCCCATTGACCGCCGTAGTTGGCAGCGATTTGCAGGATAAAGCGATTGGCACCCACGGTCATCGCCTCGGCTTCACGCATCGCCGCCTGAAGCTCTGGATGAAAACGCGAGCGATCGCCGATGATGCGCAAACTGATGTTGTTGTCGTTGAGGCGCTTGGCCTCACGACGCAGCGCCTTGAAGAACAGGTCCATCAAGGCGCTGACTTCATCGACCGGGCGTTGCCAGTTTTCACTGGAAAAGGCGAACAGCGTCAGCACCTCGACCTTTGCCTCGGCGCACACCTCAATCACCGCGCGAACCGCGTCCACTCCCGCCTTATGCCCGGCGACACCCGGCATAAAGCGTTTTTTGGCCCAGCGATTGTTACCATCCATGATAATCGCGACATGGCGCGGCACCGCAGAGGGTGCAGCCAACTTGTTCTTTTCCATGAAAACGCGACTCTTATACGGCCATCAGGTCTTTTTCTTTCTCTGCCAGCTTCGCGTCGATTTCAGCCACGAATTTCTTGGTCAGATCGTCGATCTCGCCAGTGGCGCGACGCTCTTCGTCTTCGCTGATTTCCTTTTCCTTGACCAGATCCTTCAGCGAGCTGTTGGCATCACGACGAATGTTGCGCACGGCCACACGGGCGTCTTCGGCAACATCGCGGGCCTGCTTGGTGAAGCCGCGACGGGTTTCTTCGGTCAGGGCCGGCATGCTGATCAACAGCAGCTCACCGAGGTTGGTCGGGTTCAGGTTCAGGCCGGCGCTGCCGATGGCCTTGTCGACTGCACCGAGCATGTTGCGCTCGAAGGCGACGACTTGCAGGGTACGGGCGTCCTTAACGGTGATGTTGGCAACCTGCTTGATCGGGGTGTCGGCACCGTAGTACGGCACCATCACGCCTTCCAGGATGCTCGGGTGCGCCTGACCGGTACGAATGCGGCCGAAGTTGTGCGCCAGCGATTCCACGGACTTCTGCATGCGCTCTTTAGCGTCTTTCTTGATTTCGTTGATCATTGTTGGCCTTCCTCGATCAGAGTTCCTTCAGCGCCGCCGTGCACGATGTTCAGCAGGGCGCCGGGCTTGTTCATGTTAAATACGCGCAGCGGCATCTTGTGGTCGCGGCACAGGCAAATCGCCGTCAGGTCCATTACACCCAGCTTGCGATCCAGCACTTCATCGTAGGTCAGATGATCGAACTTCTCGGCATGCGGGTCTTTGAATGGATCTGCGGTGTACACACCATCAACCTTGGTCGCCTTGAGCACGACATCGGCGTCGATTTCGATTGCACGCAGGCAAGCAGCCGAATCCGTCGTGAAGAACGGGTTACCGGTACCGGCAGCGAAAATCACCACGTCCTTGGAGTTCAAGTGACGCATGGCTTTGCGGCGATCATAGTGATCGGTTACGCCAACCATGGAAATGGCCGACATGACGATGGCCGAGATATTGGCACGTTCAAGCGCGTCGCGCATGGCCAGGGCGTTCATCACAGTGGCCAGCATGCCCATGTGGTCGCCGGTTACGCGGTCCATGCCAGCCTTGCTCAGGGCTTCGCCACGGAACAGGTTGCCACCGCCGATAACCAGACCGACCTGAACACCGATGCCGACCAGCTGGCCCACTTCCAGCGCCATGCGATCGAGAACCTTCGGGTCGATCCCGAACTCTTCCGAGCCCATCAGGGCCTCGCCGCTAAGCTTGAGTAGAATGCGTTTATAGCGAGCCTGATAACCACTGCCCTGCTGAGCCATTGCGAATCTCTCCTGCGGCGTATTTAAAAATTCTTTGCGAGCTGTTTGCAGCTGCGCTCACTCTAGCGTGGCGCTGCTTCAGCGCCATCGGAACATGGCTTTGTAAGCCAGTTCCAAACGGAAACCAATTAAAAATTGGCTCCCCATCTGAAAAGAGGCTGCGCGCGTGAGCGGGCAGCCTCTTCAGGGCGACAGTTTGAGAAACTGTCTTATTGCTTGGCGGCAGCCAGCTGGGCAGCAACTTCTTCAGCGAAGTTGTCGACCGGCTTCTCGATGCCTTCGCCTACTTTGAAGTAGGTGAAGGAAACGATTTCAGCGCCAGCTTTCTTGGCCAGTGCACCCACGGTGATTTCCGGGTTCATGACGAAAGCTTGTTCTACCAGGCTGGCTTCAGCCAGGAACTTGGTGATACGGCCAGCAATCATCTTCTCGACGATTTCAGCAGGCTTGCCTTTCATCTTGTCTTCGTTCAGCTGCAGGAATACAGCCTTCTCGCGCTCGATGGCTTCGGCGGAAACCTGCGATGGCAGCAGGAACTCAGGGTTGCTTGCAGCCACGTGCATGGCGATTTCTTTGGCCAGCTGAACATCGCCGCCCTTCAGAACAACAGCAACACCGATCTTGTTACCGTGCAGGTAGGTGCCGACTACGTCGCCTTCTACGCGCACCAGGCGACGGATGTTGACGTTTTCGCCAACTTTGGCCACCAGGGCTTCACGAGCGGATTCGCGAGAAGCGATCAGTGGAGCAGCGTCGGTCAGCTTCTCGGCGAAGGCTTGTTCAACGCTTTCAGCAACGAAGTTCTTGAAGTCGTCTTGCAGGGCCAGGAAGTCGGTCTGCGAGTTCACTTCCAGCAGCACGGCTGCCTTGTCGTCGGCCTTGATGGCGATAGCGCCTTCAGCGGCAACGTTGCCAGCTTTCTTGGCAGCCTTGATGGCGCCCGAAGCACGCATGTCATCAATGGCTTTCTCGATGTCGCCGCCAGCCTTGGTCAAGGCTTTTTTGCAGTCCATCATGCCTTCGCCGGTACGCTCGCGCAGTTCTTTGACCAACGCTGCAGTAATCTCTGCCATTTCAAAATCCTCTTGGATAGGTTTTCAACCATTCCACCCGATCGAACGGGCGTTCAATTCTTCCCGAACCACCCTTGTTAGCTGCCGTACATTACAAAAAGAGCAGTGGGCGCCGACAAATGGTTTTCGAGGTGGCAAAAAGGGGGCCAAGCCCCCTTTTTGCTTACTGAGTCAACGCCAGGGCGTCAATTACTCAGCTGCAGCCTGAGTTTCTTCAGCTGCGAACTCTACGGTGCCACCGGCAACGTTGTTGCGACCACGGATAACAGCGTCAGCCATCGAACCCATGTACAGCTGGATAGCGCGGATTGCGTCATCGTTGCCTGGGATGATGTAGTCAACGCCTTCCGGGCTGCTGTTGGTATCGACTACGCCGATAACCGGGATGCCCAGCTTGTTGGCTTCGGTGATCGCGATGCGCTCGTGATCAACGTCGATAACGAACAGAGCGTCTGGCAGACCGCCCATGTCCTTGATACCACCCAGGGAACGATCCAGCTTTTCCAGGTCACGGGAGCGCATCAGCGCTTCTTTCTTGGTCAGCTTGGCGAAAGTACCGTCTTCGGCTTGTACTTCAAGGTCACGCAGACGCTTGATGGAAGCACGGATGGTTTTGAAGTTGGTCAGCATGCCGCCCAACCAGCGGTGATCGACGTACGGCGAACCGCAACGTGCTGCTTCTTCAGCAACGATCTTGCCAGCGGAACGCTTGGTGCCGACGAACAGAATCTTGTTTTTGCCCTGGGCCAGACGCTCTACGAAAGTCAGAGCTTCGTTGAACATTGGCAGGGTTTTTTCAAGGTTGATAATGTGAATCTTGTTGCGCGCGCCGAAAATGTATTTACCCATTTTCGGGTTCCAGTAACGGGTCTGGTGACCGAAGTGCACACCGGCCTTCAGCATATCGCGCATGTTGACTTGGGACATGATAGTTCCTTAATAAGTCGGGTTTGGCCTCCACGTATCCCAATGACCAACCAGCAGCTTTCAGGCTTCCGGCACCCAGGTCATCGTGTCGACACGTGTGTGGATTTAAGCTTTTCGGGACATCCCCGGAAAGCGGCGCATTTTATATCACAAGGCAGCAAAAAACGGAACCCGGATTCTGAAATCCGCCCGCTTGCTTTGAGTCACCCCTTGGAATCGGGCCAGAATGCACCATTCTATAGAGAGAAGCGATGCACTCGGGCGCTGAATTGCGCTGATCGTCTGATAGAATCGCATTTTTCAGGGGCTGCACAGGTTAAACGCGCAAGCCCCCTTCCGTTTAGAAAGCGCCGTCGGGCGCAGAGAGAGCCTGTATGACCGTCACCCTCAAAACTCCCGAGGACATCGCAAAAATGCGTGTCGCCGGCAAACTGGCCGCCGATGTGCTGGAAATGATTGCCGAGTATGTCAAGCCGGGCGTCACCACCGATCAGTTGAACCAGATCTGCCATGACTACATCGTCAACGAGCAGAAGGCCATCCCTGCCCCGCTCAACTACAAGGGCTACCCGAAGTCGATCTGCACCTCGATCAACCACGTGGTCTGCCACGGCATTCCGAATGACAAGCCGTTGAAAGATGGCGACACCCTGAACATCGACGTGACCGTCATCAAGGACGGCTACCACGGCGATACCAGCCGCATGTTCCACGTCGGCACCGTGCCGGTCTGGGCCGAGCGCCTGTCCCAGGTGACCCAGGAATGCATGTACAAGGCGATTGAAATCGTCAAACCCGGCTGCCGCCTGGGCGACATCGGTGAAATCATCCAGAAGCACGCGGAAAAGAACGGTTTCTCGGTGGTCCGCGAGTTCTGTGGTCACGGCATCGGCAAGGTCTTCCACGAAGAGCCGCAGATCCTGCACTACGGCCGCGCCGGCACCGGCATGGAACTCAAGGCCGGCATGACCTTCACCATCGAGCCGATGATCAACCAGGGCCGTGCCGACACCAAGGTACTGGGCGACGGCTGGACCGCCATCACCAAGGACCGCAAGCTGTCGGCACAGTGGGAACATACCCTGCTGGTGACCGAGACCGGCTACGAGATCTTCACCCTGCGCAGCGATGACACCATCCCTCGCGTTTCGGCCTGATCCCGCCATCGCACTTCGCCTACAGGGCCTATAGAAAGGAAAGCCAATCGATGCCGCAGGTGGATCCCGAACTCTTCGACCGCGGCCAGTTCCAGGCTGAACTGGCGCTGAAGGCCAGCCCCATCTCGGCCTTCAAGAAGGCGATCCGCCAGGCTCGCGAGGTGCTCGACACGCGTTTTCGCAACGGCCGGGACATTCGCCGGCTGATCGAGGATCGCGCCTGGTTCGTCGACAACATCCTGCAAAAGGCCTGGGATCAGTTCAACTGGAGCGAGGATGCCGACATTGCGCTGGTCGCAGTTGGCGGCTACGGTCGAGGCGAACTGCACCCCTATTCGGACATCGACCTGCTGATCCTGTTGGACAGCGCCGACCATGAAGTTTTCCGCGATTCAATCGAGCGTTTTCTGACGTTGTTGTGGGACATCGGCCTGGAGGTCGGCCAGAGCGTTCGCTCTGTCGAGGAGTGCGCCGTCGAGGCGCGTGCCGACCTGACCGTCGTCACCAACCTGATGGAAAGCCGCACCATCACCGGCCCCGAACACCTGCGCCAGCGCATGCTGGATGTCACCAGCACCGCGCACATGTGGCCGAGCAAGGACTTTTTCCTGGCCAAGCGCGCCGAACAGAAGGCCCGCCACCACAAATACAACGACACCGAATACAACCTGGAACCCAACGTCAAAGGCTCGCCCGGTGGCTTGCGGGATATCCAGACGATTCTGTGGGTGGCCCGTCGCCAATACGGCACGCTGAACCTACGCGCCCTGGCCGGTGAAGGCTTTCTGGTCGAGAGCGAAAACGCGCTGCTGGCGTCCTCCCAGGAATTTCTCTGGAAGGTGCGTTATGCCCTGCACATGCTCGCCGGCCGCGCCGAAGATCGACTGCTGTTCGATCACCAGCGCACCATCGCCGGGTTGCTCGGTTTCGTCGGTGACGACGTCAAGCAAGCCATCGAAAACTTCATGCAGCAGTACTACCGGGTGGTCATGAGCATCGCCCAGCTCAGCGACCTGATCATCCAGCACTTCGAAGAAGTCATCCTGGCACCGGAAGACGAAGCTGCGCCGCAACCGATCAATTCGCGTTTCCAGTTGCACGACGGCTACATCGAAGCGCGCAATGACAACGTGTTCCGGCGTACGCCATTCGCCATGCTGGAAATCTTCGTGCTGATGGCCCAGCAACCGGAAATCAAGGGCGTGCGCGCTGACACCATTCGTCTGCTGCGGGAAAACCGCCACCTGATCGACGACGAGTTCCGCAACGACATCCGCAACACCAGCCTGTTCATCGAACTGTTCAAGTGCAAGATCGGCATCCATCGCAACCTGCGCCGGATGAACCGCTACGGCATTCTCGGGCGCTACTTGCCAGAGTTCGGCTTCATCGTCGGGCAGATGCAGCACGACCTGTTCCACATCTATACGGTGGACGCCCACACCCTGAACCTGATCAAACACCTGCGTAAGCTGCAGTACACCCAGGTGTCGGAAAAATTCCCGCTGGCCGCCAAGCTCATGGCCAAGCTGCCCAAGCCCGAGCTGATCTACATGGCCGGGCTGTACCACGACATCGGCAAAGGCCGGCACGGCGATCACTCGGAAGTCGGCGCCGTCGACGCCGAGGCGTTTTGCCAGCGCCATCAGCTGCCAGTGTGGGACAGCCGCCTGATCGTGTGGCTGGTGCAGAACCACCTGGTGATGTCGACCACCGCCCAGCGCAAGGACTTGTCCGACCCGCAGGTGATCCATGACTTCGCGCAAACCGTCGGTGACGAAACCCGTCTCGACTACCTCTACGTACTGACCGTCGCCGACATCAACGCCACCAACCCGACCCTGTGGAATTCCTGGCGCGCCAGCCTGCTGCGCCAGCTCTACACCGAGACCAAGCGTGCGTTGCGCCGTGGCCTGGAGAACCCGGTGGATCGTGAAGAGCAGATCCGCCAGACCCAGAGCGCCGCTCTGGACATCCTGGTGCGCGGCGGTACGGACCCGGACGATGTCGAGCAGTTGTGGGCGCAGTTGGGCGATGACTACTTCCTGCGTCACACCGCCGGCGATGTCGCCTGGCACAGTGATGCGATCCTCCAGCAACCCGCCGATGGTGGCCCGCTGGTGTTGATCAAGGAAACCACCCAGCGTGAATTCGAAGGCGGCACGCAGATCTTCATCTATGCGCCGGACCAGCATGACTTCTTCGCCGTGACCGTGGCCGCGATGGACCAGCTCAACCTGAACATTCACGATGCCCGGGTCATCACCTCCAGCAGCCAGTTCACCCTCGACACCTATATCGTGCTCGACACCGACGGCGACTCCATCGGCGACAACCCGGCCCGGGTCAAACAGATCCGCGACGGCCTGACCGAAGCCCTGCGCAATCCGGACGACTACCCGACCATCATCCAGCGCCGGGTGCCGCGCCAGCTCAAGCATTTCGCCTTCGCGCCGCAGGTGACGATCCACAACGATGCCCAGCGTCCGGTCACCGTGCTGGAGCTGACCGCTCCCGACCGCCCGGGCCTGCTGGCACGCATCGGCACGATCTTCCTGGAGTTCGACCTGTCCTTGCAGAACGCCAAGATTGCCACGCTCGGCGAGCGGGTGGAGGACGTGTTCTTCATCACCGACGCGCACAACCAACCGTTGTCCGACCCGCTGCTGTGCAGCCGATTGCAGGATGCGATCGTCGAGCAACTGAGCGTCAATCACGAACCCGATATCAAGCTTTCACGCATCAGTATCTGAATCAACAACGGCCCGCTCTTTGTAGGAGCGAGCATGCTCGCGATGATCTCAAATGCGCCGCATTGCTCCTGCAAGCGCGCGTTATCGTTGACGACCATCGCGAGCAAGCTCGCTCCTACAGGGGCAAGCGCCCACCGAACGAGATCCACCCATGAACAACGCTCTGAACCAGCTCCAGCCCTACCCCTTCGAAAAGCTCCGCGCACTGCTCGGCAGCGTGACGCCGAACCCGGACAAGCGCCCGATCGCGCTGTCCATCGGTGAGCCGAAACACCGTTCGCCTAGCTTTGTCGCCGAAGCGCTGGCCGGCAACCTGGATCAGATGGCGGTGTACCCGACCACTCTCGGCATCCCGGTCCTGCGCGAAGCCATCGCCGCTTGGTGCGAGCGTCGTTTCAACGTGCCTAAAGGCTGGATCGACCCGGCGCGTAACGTGCTGCCGGTCAACGGCACACGCGAAGCCCTGTTCGCCTTCACTCAGACCGTGGTCAACCGTGGCGACGATGCACTGGTGGTCAGCCCGAATCCGTTCTACCAGATCTACGAAGGCGCTGCGTTCCTCGCCGGCGCCCAGCCGCACTACCTGCCGTGCCTGGATGAAAATGGCTTCAACCCGGATTTCGACGCTGTTTCCGTAGACATCTGGAAGCGTTGCCAGATCCTGTTCCTCTGCTCGCCGGGCAACCCGACCGGCGCGCTGATCCCGGTGGAAACCCTGAAGAAGCTGATTGCCCTGGCCGACGAGCACGACTTCGTGATCGCCGCCGACGAGTGCTACAGCGAACTGTACTTCGACGAACAGACACCACCGCCGGGCCTGCTCAGCGCCTGCGTGGAACTGGGCCGCAAGGACTTCAAGCGCTGCGTGGTATTCCACAGCCTGTCCAAGCGCTCCAACCTGCCGGGCCTGCGTTCGGGCTTCGTCGCCGGTGATGCGGACATCCTCAAGGGCTTCCTGCTGTACCGCACCTACCACGGCTGCGCGATGCCGGTTCAGACCCAGCTGGCCAGCGTTGCTGCCTGGAATGATGAAGTGCATGTACGCGCCAACCGTGCGCTGTACCGCGAGAAGTTTGATGCTGTGCTGGAGATCCTCAGCCCGGTACTGGATGTGCAACGTCCGGATGGCAGCTTTTACCTGTGGCCCAATGTGGCCGGTGATGACGCCGCCTTCTGCCGCGACCTGTTCGAGCAGGAGCATGTGACCGTGGTGCCGGGTTCTTACCTGTCCCGGGACGTCGACGGTGTCAACCCGGGTGCCGGTCGTGTGCGCATGGCCCTGGTTGCGCCATTGGCAGAGTGCGTCGAGGCTGCCGAGCGGATTCGTGATTTCATCCAACGCCGCCAGTAACCACCGCCCTCCCCTGTAGGAGCAAGCTCGCTCCTACAGGGGCCGGATGTCATTTCACCGGGCCAAGCTTGGCCTCGCTCAAATCCAGCTCCCCCAGCACCTCACGCAGCACATCATCGGCAATCTGGTGATGACGGCTGAGGCTGTACAGTTCCAGACGTTGTGCCCGCAGCGCCTTCAAGCGCAGACGCCGCTCCAGCAAATCCATCTGAAACGCCAGCGCCTGGGCTTCGGCCGAGTCGTTGAACACCTCCAGTTGATGCCGGTACTCGGACATGATCCGCGCCTTGAGTTCTGCAGCCAGAGCGGCTTCAGCAGCGTCCTGCGGGCTCGCCTCTTCGGTTTCCAGCGCATGAATCGCCGCCTCGGCGGTTTTGCGCCAGGCTTCGCGAACTTCGCTACGTCGCCTCTCGTCAGGGCTGATATCGACCCCGCGCAACAGCAACGGCAAGGCAATGCTGGCGGCAACCAGCGATAACAAAATCACCCCGGCTGCGATGAATATCAGCAGGTCGCGCTCCGGGAACAGTTCACCACCCATCAACAGCGGCACCGACATCACGCCCGCCAGCGTCACCGCCCCGCGGACGCCCCCCACTGTCAGCAACCAGCAGGAGCGCGCCGTCGGCACCTGGGTCATGTCGCCCTTGCCGCGCAAGCGTCGCAACAGCACCGACAAGCGCCAGATGCTCTGCACCCAGACAAACCGAAGCACCACCAGCACCAGAAAAATCGCCACCACGTCCAGTGCGCGATACAGCAGGGTCGGCCACAACGAGGTCTCGTGACTGGCCACGGCCTTGATGATGTCCGGCAACTGCAATCCCAGCAGCAGGAAGATCAGGCCGTTGAAGGCAAACTCCAGCAGTGACCAGACGCTGCGATTAAGCAAGCGCGTATTGGTCTGCCGCGGCAGCAGGTCGAGCCAGCTCTGCATCATCCCCGCCGCCACCGCCGAGAGGATGCCCGATACCCCGACTCGCTCGGCCAAAACATAGGCGGCAAACGGCAGCAGCAACATGAACACTACGTGAGTGGCCGGATCATCCCAGCCACGGGCGATCATCCACGCGCGCAGGCGCCCGACCAGCCAGCTCAACGCCACCCCGACCGCCAGCCCGCCGACCGCCACCAGTACGAATGTCAGGCTGGCGTTGGCCAGCGAGAACACACCGGTGATCGACGCCACCAGGGCGAACTTGAAGGTCACCAGGCCCGAGGCATCGTTCATCAACGCCTCGCCCTGCAATATATGCATCAGGGGCGTCGGCAGGCGATTACGGGCAATGGCCGACACCGCCACCGCGTCCGTCGGCGACAGCACGGCCGCCAGGGCGAACGCAACAGCCAGGGGCACGCCGGGCAGCAGCCAGTGGATGAAATACCCGGCACCGACCACGGTAAACAGTACCAACCCCACCGCCAAAGTCAGGATCGGCCCGCGTAAATGCCAGAATTCGCGTTTGGGCATGCGCCAGCCGTCGGAGAACAGCAGCGGCGGCAGGAACAGAAAGAGGAACAGTTCCGGGTCAAGGGCGACGTGCAGGCCCAGTGTCGGCCAGGCCAGCAAGGCCCCCGCGGCAATCTGCACCAGGGGTAGCGGCAGCGGGATCACCCGTCCGATCAGCCGTGAAACGCTGACCAGCATCAGCAGGATCAGGACGGTATAAGCGGTTTGCATAAAGCCAAGGTCTCGAACAATCGACAGCGTTGAAGTGCCATATTAGCTGCTTAGACTGTGTCTGGCCGTTGCACCTATGTCGCACCCGCCATCAGCGCAATACCTGGCGGGGCGAACGGGCTCGCAATGTCGTTGATTCAGCCAATACACATGTTGAATTTCAAAACGCCATCGCTTGCAAGCTCGCGCCCACAGAATTCGCGCTTCCATGGCATAATCCTTCACCTTTTACCCACGGCACCTGCAAAGGGGGCAATTCCTTGACCGTTTCAAGCAAAACGTTGCACCTTTTCGGCATCAAGGCCTGCGACACCATGAAAAAGGCGCGCACCTGGCTCGATGAACACGCAGTCAGCTATGACTTCCATGATTACAAGAGCGCCGGCATCGACCGTGAACACCTGACCCAGTGGTGCGACGAGCACGGCTGGCAAACCGTGTTGAACCGTGCAGGCACCACCTTTCGCAAGCTCGATGACGAACGCAAAGCCGATCTCGACCAGTCGAAAGCCATTGAACTGATGCTCGCACAACCCTCGATGATCAAGCGCCCGGTGCTCGATCTCGGTGACCGAACCCTGATTGGCTTCAAGCCAGATATCTACGCGGCCGCTCTCAAGTAAGCAGCCCGTTCCAATTTGTTAGAGGTATCAACATGTCCAATACCCTGTTCAGCCTGGCCTTCGGCGTCGGCACCCAAAATCGTCAAGGCGCGTGGCTGGAAGTGTTCTACGCCGCCCCTCTGCTCAAGCCATCGGCAGAAATCGTCGCTGCCATCGCGCCGATCCTCGGTTACAGCGAAGGCAACCAGGCCATCGCGTTCAGCACAGCCCAGGCTTCGCAACTGGCTGAAGCCCTGAAAGGCGTCGACGCTGCCCAGGCTGCCCTGCTGACCCGTCTGGCCGAAAGCCACAAGCCGCTGGTCGCGACCCTGCTGGCCGAGGACGCCCAGTTGTCGTCGACCCCGGAGGCGTACCTCAAGCTGCACCTGCTCAGCCATCGCCTGGTCAAGCCGCACGGCCTGAACCTGGCCGGCATCTTCCCGCTGCTGCCAAACGTGGCCTGGACCAGCCAGGGCGCGATCGATCTGGCCGAACTGGCCGAGCATCAACTCGAAGCCCGTCTGCGTGGCGAGCTGCTGGAAGTGTTCTCGGTGGACAAGTTCCCGAAAATGACCGACTACGTGGTACCGGCCGGCGTGCGTATCGCTGATGCCTCGCGTATCCGCCTGGGCGCTTATGTCGGCGAAGGCACCACCGTGATGCACGAAGGTTTCGTCAACTTCAACGCTGGCACCGAAGGCCCGGGCATGATCGAAGGCCGCGTATCAGCCGGCGTGTTCGTCGGCAAGGGTTCGGACCTGGGCGGCGGTTGCTCGACCATGGGCACCCTGTCGGGTGGCGGCAACATCGTGATCAAGGTCGGCGAAGGCTGCCTGATCGGCGCCAACGCCGGCATCGGCATTCCATTGGGGGACCGCAACACCGTGGAGTCGGGCCTGTACGTGACCGCCGGTACCAAAGTGGCCCTGCTGGACGAGAACAACCAACTGGTCAAGGTGGTGAAGGCCCGTGACCTGGCCGGTCAATCCGACCTGCTGTTCCGTCGCAATTCGCAGACCGGCGCCGTGGAATGCAAGACCCACAAGTCGGCCATCGAACTGAACGAAGCGCTGCACGCTCACAACTAAGTGCCGCAGGCACCTGTAGGAGCGAGTTTGCTCGCGATGCTTTCTGGCGGCCTTACGGACGCCATCGCGAGCAAGCTCGCTCCCACATGGTCCGGTGTGCATCCGCCCAAGTTCACAGGGCTGAACACATGATGATTGCCTCCCCCTGGCGCGCCGATTTTCCGGCCATCGCCGCCCTGCAACGGCAAGACCAGACCTATCTGGACAACGCCGCCACCACGCAAAAACCCCAAGCCCTGCTCGATGCCCTGACGCATTACTACGCCAATGGCGCAGCCAATGTGCATCGTGCGCAGCACTTGCCCGGTGCCCACGCCACCCAGGCGTTCGAGGACAGCCGGCGTAAAGCCGCGCAATGGCTCAACACGGGTGACTGCGGGCAGATCATCTTTACCCACGGCGCGACCTCCGCGCTGAACCTCCTGGCCTATGGCCTGGAGCATCTATTCAACCCGGGCGACGAGATTGTCATCAGCGCCCTGGAGCATCACGCCAACTTGTTGCCGTGGCAACAACTGGCCCAGCGTCACGACCTGAAACTGCTGATCCTGCCCCTGGATGCCGACGGCGTCATCGATCTGGTGGCTGCCAACGACTTGATCGGTCCGCGCACGCGCCTGCTGGCGGTCAGCCAGTTGTCCAACGTACTGGGCGTATGGCAGCCGCTGCCGGATCTGCTGGCGCTGGCCAGAGCCCACAATGCGCTGACGGTGATCGACGGCGCGCAAGGCGTGGTCCATGGTCGTCACGATGTGCAAGCGCTGGGCTGCGACTTCTACGTATTTTCCAGCCACAAGCTCTATGGTCCCGACGGCCTGGGGGTGTTGTTTGGCCGGAACGAAGCGCTGCAACAACTGCGTCCGTGGCAATTCGGCGGTGAGATGGTGCTGGACGCCAATTACCACGACGCCCGCTTTCGCCCTGCGCCGCTCGGTTTCGAGGCAGGAACGCCACCGATTGCCAGCGTGATCGGTCTGGGGGCAACGCTCGACTACCTGAACGGGCTCGATCAGGAGGCCGTGTCCGCCCACGAAGCCGCGTTGCACGACTATCTGCTCAAGGGCCTGCAGGCACGCAACGGCATTCGCCTGTTGGGCAAGCCGCAACTGGCGCTGGTCAGCTTCACCGTCGATGGTGTGCATAACTCGGATCTGGCGCATCTGCTGACAGAACAGGGGATCGCGGTGCGTGCCGGGCATCATTGCGCCATGCCGCTGCTCAAGCGCTTCGAACTGGCCGGCGCGATTCGTGTGTCATTGGCGCTGTACAACGACTCCGAAGATCTGGAGCGTTTTTTTGAAGCATTGGATCAAGCACTGGAGCTGCTGCGATGAACCTGCCCGCTGAAGCCGTGAACGTACTGCAAGCCTTTCAGGATCTGCCGGGCTGGGAACAACGGGCACGCCTGTTGATGCAGTGGGGCGAGCGCCTGCCGCCCTTGGCTGATGAGCAGATGTGCGAGGCCAACCGCGTGCACGGCTGCGAAAGCCAGGTATGGCTGGTGGGTGAGTTGCGCGAGGGTCATTGGCAGTTCAGCGCCAACAGTGATGCGCGCTTGATTCGCGGCCTGGTGGCGTTGCTGCTGGCGCGGGTCAATGGCTTGTCAGCGGCCGAATTGCTGCAGGTGGATCTGGCGGGCTGGTTCAATCAGTTGGGTTTGGCGCGGCAGTTATCGTCGTCCCGTAGCAACGGACTGAATGCGGTGTTGCAACGAATGCGCGAACTGGCGGGTTGAGCCCTGCCCCATTACAGCAGGAACAGGGTTTTTCGGTGTAACACATACCCATCACAAATGCGTCACGCCCGGCCATCCTTTTGAAGACGGTAAATCGTCAAAAAGTTATCGGCCAAGGAGATCAAGGCCGCCTGCTCATCGATGTCGGAGTTTCCGTCTTCATTTAGATCGGCCCGCAGCCTTAAGACCGTGCGTCCGTCTTCGTCGTGATCAACAGCTATCGTGCTGTAATTGGGTTCGTCTTCAACATTATGTCGAAACTCAATGACAACCGCGTCCGGGTAGCCATTTTTATCGAAGTCGTTTGCTGTCAAAAGAATCTGGTGAATCGCCATTTATCATTTCCTGCATGGTTTGATGTGAGCCACCAAGTTAAATGAAGCAGTACGTCAGTCGATGCAGGAAATGCTTGTGCGCAAAGTGGGAGTTTTCAGTTATCAACGAAGGATTCAGAGGTAACTGGATTTGTGTGCCATTAAACAAGAGACAAGCTCACCGGGACAATCTGGACGGCACGACAAAGTTGCAAGGCGTCCTGCGATAAGGCAAGTCTAGGCAACCCTATAAAGCTGGCTTGAGTTTTTCCGCCGGCCGCCGCACACCCGCGACTATCTTGTCCACAGCCTTGGTCGCCGCGACCATGCCGAAGGTCGCCGTCACCATCATCACCGCGCCAAAACCGCCGGCGCAGTCGAGCTTCACGCCATCCCCGACAAAACTCTTCTGCAGGCAGATGCTGCCATCCGGCTTCGGGTAACGCAGTTGCTCGGTGGAAAACACGCACGGCACGCTGTAGTGACGGGTCACGGTGCGAGAGAAGCCATAGTCGCGACGCAAGGTTGAGCGCACTTTCGAAGCCAGTGGATCGTTGAAGGTACGGTTCAGGTCGCAGACCTGAATCAGCGTCGGGTCGATCTGACCACCCGCGCCGCCGGTGGTAATGATCTGGATCTTGCGGCGCTTGCACCAAGCGATCAGCGCAGCCTTGGCGTTCACGCTGTCGATGCAGTCGATCACGCAATCGATGTTCGGCGTGATGTACTCGGCCATGGTCTCGCGCGTCACGAAGTCCGGCACCGCATGCACCGTGCAATCGGGATTGATCCCGCGCAAGCGCTCAGCCATCACCTCGACCTTGGGCTTGCCGACCGTGCTGTCCAGCGCATGCAACTGACGGTTGGCGTTGCTGACGCAGACATCGTCCAGGTCAAACAGGGAAATCTCGCCCACGCCGCATCGGGCGATGGCTTCCGCCGCCCACGACCCCACGCCACCGACGCCCACGATCGCCACATGTGCCGCGCGCAAGCGCTCCAGACCTTCAATGCCATACAAACGGGCGATGCCGGCAAACCGTGGATCTTCTGTACTCATGACCATCACCTCAAAAACCGGCGCGCATTATGGACGACCCCGTCGCAAGTTTTAAGCATCAAGCTACAAGTGTAAGAACTTATGCGAAAGTAAACTGCCCAATGTCCGGCAATTCTCTGTCTGCTGTACGACCAGAGAATGCCCAGTGTAGGATGCGCGCCCCCTGCCCCTGTGGCGGCCAGCCGCCGACCGCCCCTTAGTTCCACAGCCTTTGGAACCCGAAATAGCCATGTCATCGCGTAAATTTGGACTCAACCTGGTGGTGGTGCTCGCCATCGCTGCCTTGTTTACCGGCTTCTGGGCGCTGATCAACCGCCCGGTCTCCGCACCGAACTGGCCGGAGCAGATCTCCGGCTTCTCCTACTCGCCCTTCCAGCAGGGCCAGTATCCACAGAAAGACCAGTACCCGACGGATGATCAGATGCGTCGCGACCTGGAAATCATGAGCAAGCTGACGGACAACATCCGCATCTACTCGGTTGACGGTACGTTGCAGGACATTCCGAAACTGGCAGAAGAATTTGGCCTGCGCGTCACCCTGGGGATCTGGATCAGCCCCGATCAGGAACGCAACGAACGGGAAATCCAGCGCGCCATCGAGCTGGCCAATACCACCCGCAGTGTGGTGCGTGTGGTGGTCGGCAACGAGGCGATCTTCCGCAAGGAAATCACCGCCGCCGACCTGAGCGTGATGCTCGACCGCGTCCGCGCTGCCGTAAAGGTGCCGGTGACCACGTCCGAGCAGTGGCACGTCTGGGAAGAACACCCGGAACTGGCCAAGCACGTCGACCTGATCGCCGCGCACGTGCTGCCTTACTGGGAATTCATCCCGGTGGACAAGGCCGGTCAGTTCGTTCTCGACCGCGCCCGCGACCTGAAAAAGCTGTTCCCGAAAAAACCGCTGCTGCTGTCCGAAGTGGGCTGGCCGAGCAACGGTCGCATGCGCGGTGGCGCCGATGCCTCGCCCGCCGACCAGGCGATTTACTTGCGTACCCTGGTCAACAAGCTCAATCGCCAGGGCTTCAACTACTTCGTGATCGAAGCCTTCGACCAGCCATGGAAAGCCAGCGACGAAGGCTCCGTGGGCGCCTACTGGGGCGTGTTCAACGCCGCACGTCAGCAGAAATTCAACTTTGAAGGCCCGGTTGTCGCCATTCCGCAATGGCGCGTGCTGGCCATCGGTTCGGTGGTCCTGGCCCTGCTGTCCCTGACCCTGCTGATGATCGACGGCTCGGCCCTGCGCCAGCGTGGCCGCACCTTTCTGACCTTCATCGCCTTCCTCTGCGGTTCGGTGCTGGTGTGGATCGGCTACGACTACAGCCAGCAGTACAGCACCTGGTTCAGCCTGACGGTGGGCTTCCTGCTCGCCCTCGGTGCACTCGGGGTGTTCATCGTGCTGCTGACCGAGGCCCATGAACTGGCCGAAGCGGTGTGGACCCACAAGCGTCGACGTGAATTCCTACCTGTGGTGGGGGATTCGGACTACAGACCGAAAGTCTCGATCCACGTGCCCTGCTACAACGAGCCGCCGGAGATGGTCAAACAGACCCTCAATGCCCTGGCCAACCTCGATTACCCGGACTTCGAAGTCCTGATCATCGACAACAACACCAAGGACCCGGCGGTCTGGGAACCGGTGCGCGACTACTGCGCAACCCTCGGCCCGCGCTTCAAGTTCTTCCACGTCGCGCCTTTGGCCGGCTTCAAGGGCGGCGCGCTGAACTACCTGATTCCGCACACCGCCAAGGATGCCGAAGTGATCGCGGTGATCGACTCCGACTACTGCGTGCACCCCAACTGGCTCAAGCACATGGTGCCGCACTTCGCCGATCCGAAGATCGCCGTGGTGCAGTCGCCGCAGGATTATCGCGACCAGAACGAAAGCACCTTCAAGAAGCTCTGCTATGCGGAATACAAAGGCTTCTTCCACATCGGCATGGTCACTCGCAACGACCGCGATGCGATCATCCAGCACGGCACCATGACCATGACCCGCCGCTCAGTGCTCGAGGAACTGGGCTGGGCCGACTGGTGCATCTGTGAAGACGCCGAGCTGGGCCTGCGCGTGTTCGAGAAAGGCCTGTCGGCGGCGTACTACCACGACAGCTACGGCAAGGGCCTGATGCCCGATACCTTCATCGACTTCAAGAAACAGCGTTTCCGCTGGGCCTACGGGGCGATTCAGATCATCAAGCGTCACACCGCCAGCCTGCTGCGCGGCAAGGACACCCAACTGACCCGTGGCCAGCGTTATCACTTCCTCGCCGGCTGGCTGCCATGGGTGGCCGATGGCATGAACATCTTCTTCACCGTTGGCGCCCTGTTGTGGTCGGCAGCGATGATCATCGTGCCGCAACGGGTCGATCCGCCGCTGTTGATTTTCGCGATCCCGCCCTTGGCGCTGTTCGTGTTCAAGGTCGCCAAGATCCTTTTCCTCTACCGTCGTGCGGTCGGGGTCAATCTCAAGGACGCCTTCTGCGCGGCGCTGGCCGGGCTGGCGCTGTCGCATACCATCGCCAAAGCGGTGCTGTACGGTTTCTTCACCAGCAGTATTCCGTTCTTCCGCACCCCGAAAAACGCCGACAACCACGGCTTCTGGGTGGCGATCTCGGAAGCCCGTGAGGAGATGTTCATCATGTTGCTGTTGTGGGGCGCGGCGCTGGGGATCTTCCTGGTGCAGGGCCTGCCGAGCAACGACATGCGCTTCTGGGTCACCATGTTGCTGGTGCAGTCGCTGCCATACGTCGCAGCGCTGATCATGGCGTTCCTCTCGTCGCTGCCGAAACCGGCCGTCGAGTCGCAAACGGCGCCTGCGGTGTAAATCTTCGCGGATGCACTAAACGGCGGCCAATGGTCGCCGTTTTGCTTTAAGATAACCGCCATTTTGCGGGGCTTGGCGTGTCGCGGTTTACCGATCGAAGCCAATTCCTGTGGGAGCGAGCCTGCTCGCGATAGCGGTGTAACAATCAAAGATTATGTTGACCGACTCAACGCCATCGCGAGCAAGCTCGCTCCCACAGTAGCTCGTGCCCAATTTCACGCTTCCGGAGTTTCCCATGACGGCCTACGCCGACCTTTCGCCGACCCTTCAACTCGCCATCGATCTGATCCGCCGTCCGTCGGTGACGCCGGTCGACGCCGATTGCCAGAAGCAGATGATGCAGCGCCTGGGCGATGCCGGTTTCATGCTCGAACCGATGCGCATCGAAGATGTGGATAACTTCTGGGCCACCCACGGCCAGGACGACGGCCCGGTGCTGTGCTTCGCCGGCCATACCGACGTGGTCCCGACCGGCCCGGTGACGGCCTGGCAGATCGAACCCTTCAATGCGCTGATCGACGAACACGGCATGCTCTGCGGCCGTGGCGCCGCGGACATGAAAGGCAGCCTGGCGGCCATGACCGTCGCCTCCGAGCGTTTCGTCGCCGACTACCCGAATCACAAGGGCAAGGTCGCCTTCCTGATCACCAGCGACGAAGAAGGCCCGGCCCACCACGGCACCAAGGCCGTGGTCGAGCGCCTCGCCGCACGCAAGGAGCGCCTGGACTGGTGCATCGTCGGCGAGCCGTCGAGCACAACCCTGGTCGGTGACGTGGTGAAGAACGGTCGTCGCGGCTCCCTCGGCGCCAAACTGACCGTACGCGGCATTCAGGGCCACGTGGCTTACCCACACCTGGCGAAGAACCCGATCCACCTCGCTGCCCCGGCCCTGGCCGAACTGGCTGCCGAGCACTGGGACCACGGTAACGATTTCTTCCCGCCAACCAGCTTCCAGATCTCCAACGTCAATTCCGGCACCGGCGCGACCAACGTGATTCCGGGCGACCTGGTGGCGGTGTTCAACTTCCGCTTCTCCACCGAGTCCACCGTCGAAGGCCTGCAAAAGCGCGTGGCCGACATCCTCGACAAACACGGCCTTGACTGGCACATCGACTGGGCGCTGTCGGGCCTGCCGTTCCTCACCGAACCGGGCGCGCTGCTCGACGCGGTGTCGTCGAGCATCAAGGACATCACCGGTCGCGAGACCAAAGCGTCCACCAGCGGCGGCACTTCCGACGGCCGTTTCATCGCCACCATGGGTACGCAAGTGGTTGAGCTTGGCCCGGTCAACGCGACCATTCACCAGGTCAACGAGCGCGTACTGGCGGCCGATCTCGATGTACTGACCGAAATCTACTACCAGACCCTGATCAAGTTGCTCGCCTGATGCTCGCGTGTCCGATTTGCAGTGAACCGCTGAACGCGGTGGACAACGGCGTGGTTTGCCCGGCCGGGCACCGCTTCGACCGTGCGCGTCAGGGTTACCTGAACCTGTTGCCGGTGCAGCACAAGAACAGCCGTGATCCTGGCGACAATCAGGCCATGGTCGAGGCCCGTCGCGACTTTCTCAACGCCGGGCATTACGCGCCGGTGGCCAAACGCCTGGCGGAACTGGCAGCCAGCTACGCGCCGGCGCGCTGGGTCGACATCGGCTGTGGCGAGGGTTACTACACCGCGCAAATTGCCGAAGCCTTGCCCGCTGCCGATGGTTACGCGCTGGACATCTCCAGGGAAGCGGTCAAACGCGCCTGCAAACGCAACCCGCAACTGACCTGGTTGATCGCCAGCATGGCGCGGGTGCCATTGGCATCAGACAGTTGCCAGTTTCTGGCGAGTGTTTTCAGCCCATTGGATTGGGAGGAGGCCAAGCGCTTGCTCAGTGTCGGCGGCGGCCTGATGAAGGTCGGCCCGACCAGCGGCCACCTGATGGAATTGCGCGAACGCCTGTACGACGAAGTGCGTGAATACACCGACGACAAGCACCTGGCACTGGTGCCCGACGGCATGGCGCTGGCACACAGTGAGACCCTGGAGTTCAAGCTGACGCTTGCCTGTGGTCAGGACCGGGCGAACCTGCTGGCCATGACACCTCACGGCTGGCGCGCCAGCGCCGAACGGCGTGCCGCAGTGATCGACCAGGCGGAGCCGTTCGAGGTCACCGTGTCGATGCGCTACGATTATTTCGTGCTTCAACAATGACTAACTTTTGGCCTTGGGCAACGGCTCAAGACCGGCTAAATCCGCGAATGGATTTTTCAGACCCGCAGTGAGGACATCCATGCGCCAGCCCGATATCGAGATTTACCTGAAAGACGCCGACGTCGATCACAAAGCCATTTCTGCCTGGTTGGGTGCGGCCCTGGGCCCGTGCAGCGACTGGGTACAGAAAGGCCAGACCTACAAGTGCAAGGCCGGCAATGTGCCCGTGACCTGGCTGCCCAAGGCCGTGGGAAAATGGAACAGCCTGTACCTGGAAAGCGACCAGACGCCATGGGACGACGACATCGCCTGCGCCCGCGCCGCGTTTGCCGCGCTCAACGTCGAAGTGCGTTGCGCGCCGGGGAGCTGGGTCGAGGAAGAAGGTGAGGAGACGGCCGATCGCTGGATTCGCATCAGTGCCGATGGTGAAGAAGAAATCACCTGGAAAACTGCCTGAAGGCAGTAAACAGAACCTGTGGGAGCGAGCTCCCACAGTGTTTTTGGGTCATTACAAACCGACGACGTCTTCGGCCTGCAACCCCTTCTGCCCTTCCACCACTGCGTACTCGACCTGCTGGCCTTCGGTCAGCGAGCGGTGCCCCTCGCCGCGAATCGCGCGGTAGTGTACGAACACATCCGCCCCGCCTTCGCGCTGAATGAAGCCGTACCCCTTGGCATCGTTGAACCACTTCACGTTGCCGGTTTCACGTGTTGCCATCTGTTCATACTCCTTTTTTATTATTGAACGGGCTCTTCGCAGGAAAGCCTCGGGAACATCGCATGCACTGCAATGCCATGGTCTGGCCAGTGCGGGCACGCCGAGTATATGTCAGGCGCCAAAACTCTCAACAGGAGTTTACTTGCGCGCTTTTTTGCCGATTTTCGGCGAATCCGGCACACTGTCAGGCCTCCCGAGCAAGTGCTCGGTTTCCAATCACTCATGCAGATGCCGTATGACCCGCTCCCCGTTCCGCCGTCTTGTGTTTGGCACCCTGCGCCGACTGTTGTACCTCTGGGTTCGCTCGGAGACGATCAACCAGTCGTCGTTCACCCTTGACCTCGATCGCAGTCGTCCGGTGTTCTACGTCCTGCAAAACCCTTCACTGACCGACCTCGCCGTGCTCGACACCGAATGCAGCAAAGCCGGCCTGCCACGCCCGGTGCTTCCCGTGTCGGTCGGCAACCTGCTTGAACCTGCCGCATTCTTCTACCTGACCCCGGACCCCGACTGGCTCGGGCGCCAGGACAAACGCGGTGCACCACCCACTCTGACCCGCCTGGTCAGCGCCCTGACCCAGAACGCCGCCGAAGACGCGCAGATCATTCCGGTCAGCGTGTTCTGGGGGCAATCGCCGGACAGCGAAAACAGCCCGTGGAAACTGTTGTTCGCCGACAGCTGGGCAGTGACCGGACGCCTGCGCCGTCTGCTGAGTGTCATCGTGCTGGGGCGCAAGACCCGCGTGCAGTTCTCCGCGCCGATCCACCTGCGTGAACTGATCGACCACAACAAGGGCCACGAGCGCACCGTGCGCATGGCCCAGCGCATCCTGCGGGTGCATTTCCGCAACCTGAAGGCTGCGGTGATCGGCCCGGACATTTCCCATCGGCGCAATCTGGTCAAAGGCCTGGTCAACCAGCCGCTGGTCAAGCAAGCGATCCTCGATGAAGCCGAGCGCGAAAACATCTCCGCGGAGAAAGCCAAGGCCCAGGCCCTGCGCTACGGCAACGAGATCGCCTCGGACTACACCTACACCGCGATCCGCTTCATGGAAGTGGTGCTGAGCTGGTTCTGGAACAAGATTTACGACGGTATCAAGGTCAACAACATCGAAGGCGTGCAGAAGGTCGCACCCGGTTACGAAGTGATCTACGTACCCTGCCACCGCAGCCACATCGACTATCTGTTGCTGTCCTACCTGCTGTTCCGCAACGGCCTGACACCGCCGCACATCGCCGCCGGGATCAACCTCAACATGCCGGTGATCGGCAGCCTGCTGCGCCGCGGCGGGGCGTTTTTCATGCGTCGTACGTTCAAGGGCAACCCGCTGTACACCTCGGTGTTCAACGAATACCTGCACACCCTGTTCACCAAAGGCTTCCCGGTGGAGTACTTCGTTGAAGGCGGCCGCTCACGCACCGGGCGCATGCTGCAACCGAAGACCGGGATGCTGGCGATCACCCTGCGCAGCTTCCTGCGCTCGTCGCGCACACCGATCGTCTTCGTACCGGTGTACATCGGCTACGAGCGCGTGCTGGAAGGCCGAACCTACCTGGGTGAATTGCGTGGCGCTGCGAAAAAGAAAGAATCGATCTTCGACATCTTCAAGGTCATTGGCGCGCTCAAGCAGCGTTTCGGCCAGGTGGCGGTGAATTTCGGCGAACCGATCAAGTTGGCGGAATTCCTCGACAGCGAGCAACCGGACTGGCGTCAGCAGGAACTGGGCCCACAGTTCAAGCCAGCCTGGCTCAGCGAAACCACCCACCGTCTGGGTGAAAAAGTTGCACAACACCTGAACGAAGCGGCGGCGATCAACCCGGTCAACCTGGTGGCACTGGCCCTGCTGTCCACCAGCCGCCTGGCCCTGGACGATCGCGCCATGGCGCGGGTGCTCGACCTGTACCTGGCGCTGCTGCGCAAGGTTCCGTACTCGCCACACACCACCTTGCCCGAAGGCGATGGTCGGGCGTTGATCGAGCATGTGAAGGACATGAACCTGCTGTCCGAGCAGAGCGATGCCCTGGGCAAGATTCTCTATCTGGACGAGCAGAACGCCGTCCTGATGACCTACTACCGCAACAACGTCTTGCACATCTTCGCCCTGCCGGCGCTGCTGGCGAGCTTCTTCCAGAGCGCCTCGCGCATGAGCCGCGAACAGGTCCTGCGCTACACGCGCGCGCTGTACCCGTACCTGCAGGCCGAGCTGTTCATCCGCTGGTCGCTGGATGAACTGGACGGCGTGATCGACCAATGGCTGGGGGCGTTCGTCGAGCAAGGCCTGCTGCGTTTCGAGAATGACGTGTATCTGCGCCCGGCACCGAGTTCGCGGCATTTCGTGCTGCTGACCCTGCTGTCCAAGAGCATCGCCCAGACCCTGCAACGCTTCTACATGACCGTGTCCCTGCTGCTCAACAGCGGTCAGAACAGCATCAGTGCCGAAGAGCTGGAAGACCTGTGCACGGTCATGGCTCAACGCCTGTCGATCCTGCATGGCCTGAACGCTCCGGAGTTCTTCGACAAGAGCCTGTTCCGTCACTTCATCCAGACAATGCTCGATCTCGAGGTGCTCAAGCGCGATGAAGCAGGCAAGCTGAGCTACCACGAACTGCTCGGCGAACTGGCCGAAGGCGCGGCCAAACGCGTGCTGCCGGCGGAGATTCGCCTGTCGATCCGTCAGGTGGCACTCCATCGCAGTGAGGATGCGGCGGAATTGGTGACACCTATCTGACGCGATGGATCTAGAGAATGAAGGAAGCAAGGAAG
This sequence comes from Pseudomonas vancouverensis, assembly GCF_004348895.1. Taxonomy (GTDB): domain Bacteria; phylum Pseudomonadota; class Gammaproteobacteria; order Pseudomonadales; family Pseudomonadaceae; genus Aquipseudomonas; species Aquipseudomonas vancouverensis. The sequence goes on along the minus strand of NZ_RRZK01000032.1, from coordinate 225,849 downwards.
CAAGGAAGCTTCTGACCCATTCAACTCCAGTTTCACCAGAAACCACAGGAATTCGCCTACAGGGAAATCGTGGGCTGGGGCTTATGCTCGGAATGCGTCAATTCCGACGCTTGTTGATAAGGAAATCAAATATGGGCAACGACTCCGTCAAGACCATCGCTGGCAACGTCCATTACCTCGAAAAAATCGCTCTGCCATCTGGCTCAACCCTTCGTGTCTATCTGCAGGACGTCAGCCGGATGGATGTCCCGGTCAAAGAACTCGCCGTACAGGTCACACCCAACGCCGAGCAAGCCGGGCTGGCTTTTCATCTGACCTATAACACTGCTGATGTCGTGGACGGGCATACCTACGCCCTCAGCGCGAGCATCACCCACAATTGCAAACTGATCTTTACCAACACTGACCATCACCCCGTGCAACTGGGTGTCGATCATGTGACGGGACAGGACATACGGGTACACCGCGTCTGAGTCCGCTTGCTGTAGCGCTGACGATCCCTACGGACCAATGTTGCAACATGTTGCCGGGCGATCTTGCCGGCAAAATCCGCTAGATTGTCATTGGCGTCGGTCTTCTTCGGCGCCGATGACAAGGATCCGCTTCATGAAAAAACTCTCACTCCTTGGGCTTGTTGTTCTGCTCAGCGCTTGCCAGTCCATGCACCCTGCACCAAAAGCCAGTCTCGACGGCGAAGTCTTTTACCTGCAACGCATCGCGCTGCCACCCACCGCCACCTTGAGCGTCACCTTGCAGGACGTGTCGCTGATGGATGCACCGGCGGTCGTTCTCGATGAACAGAAAGGCCAGATCAAAGGACAAGTGCCGCTGCCCTTCCATCTGAATTACGATCCTGCCCAGGTCAAACCGGGCCATCGCTACGCCGTCAGCGCGCGCATCGAAGTCGACGGCAAGTTGCTGTTCATCACCACCGAACACAACGCTGTACAACTCGATGGCAAAGACCCGCAACCATTGAAAATCCGCGTCGACGCCGTCCGCTGAATGCCTCTTTGAAGAATATGGGCAGTCAATGAGGCCCATCATCCGTTCCCACGCACCTCCGGCAGAAACAAGGATATTTCTGCCAGAGGCCGCACCCGCTTCATCTTCAATCGCAGGAATTGCCCTACATAGAATTCGCGATGCCGACTCTAAGGTAAGCACTCGTCAATACCGACGATCAATTGAAAAGGAAGTCAACATGAACGGCGAAAACATCATCAGCGGCAACGTCCACTATCTCGAGAAAGTTGCCCTGCTACCGGGCTCGGAACTGCATGTCAGCCTGGTGGACATCACCGAGCAAGGTGCCTGGAAAACCCTGGCTACAGCAGTCTATTCCGATCTGAATGAACACTTCATGGACTATGAACTGACGTTCGATCCTGCAAAACTGCGGTACGGACGTATCTACTCCATCAGCGCAAACATCAACTATGAAAACACAGTAGTCTTTAGCAGCACCAATCATCTCCCGCTGGACTTGAGCGAGGCGACCTTGTGGGTTAAAGACGTACTGGTGAGAATCGTCAGTGTGTTTCCGAACGCATAACGGTCGGTTTTCCTGAATTGATCGTTGGCGCGGGTCGCCCTCAGGCGCCAACGACCAATATTCGCCTGGGGAAAGAACGTTCTCTGCCCAGGCGAATAGCAACAATCGGCAACCCATGAAACCGGTGTTGAAGTCCTCAGCTTTTGTCCCCTTACGAACAAGGAACCCCAATGCTGCGCCCTACTCTTCATTTTGCCGGCCTTTGCGCAGGCCTGCTGATCTGCGCCAACGCGATGGCGTTGTCCCTCGCCGACCTGTCGCAAAAAGACGCCACCGGCGGACTCAAGGATGCCCTGACCCAAGGCGCACAACTGGCCGTCAAACAGCTCGGAACACCGGGCGGGTTCAGCAACAACCCTGAAGTCAAGATCGAACTGCCGGGCAAGCTGGGCAAGGTCGCCAGCAAAATGAAACAGTTCGGCATGGGCGATCAGGTCGATCAACTGGAAGTCAGCATGAACAAAGCGGCTGAAACCGCCGTGACCCAGGCCCAGCCGATCCTCGTGGATGCCGTGAAGAAAATGACCGTGGAAGACGCCAAGGGCATCCTCAGCGGCGGCAACGACTCGGCGACCCAATACCTCAACAAAACCAGCCGCGAGCAGATCCGTGCGAAATTCCTGCCGATCGTCAAACAAGCCACCGACCAGGTTGGCCTGGCCAAGCAGTACAACTCGTTTGCCGGGCAAGCCGCGACCATGGGCGTGATCGACGCGAAGAGTGCCAACGTCGAAAACTACGTCACCGAACAGGCGTTGAACGGCTTGTTTGAAATGATCGGCAAACAGGAAGCCACCATCCGCCAGAACCCGGCGGCTGCGGCGACCAGCCTGGCGAAGAAAGTGTTTGGGACCTTGTGATGATTAGCTGAGGGCGACAGTCGAAAGCCCGTTGAACGGTCCAGGTTCAGCGGGCTTTTTTTACGACTGGAGAAAATATTTCCTGCAGGCAGTGTGAATACCCTGCGGGAAGGCTCAGGACGGTTGGTTTGGCGAAGTTTGTTGTTGGCTGAAATACCGCCATCGTCAAAACGCCGCCCGGAGCAAACTCGCTCCCACAGAAGAGCAAAAGAAAAAGCAAAAGCCCCCACACACCGCCCGCTCCTCACCACTCAACAGGCCGAGCGTTAGCTCGCCTGCAGCTCTTGATCTTGATCCACCCGCCCCTTCGGGAGGCTGAGTGGAGGGATTCATCCGGGGGTGGGAGCGCAGCGACCGTTCGACGCAGTCGAACGCATCGAGAGGAGGTGCAGCGAAGCAAACCGTAGGCGATGCCCCCGGATGGATCCCGGAGCGAAGGAACGCCGAGCCCGAGCGAGGGGCCGGACGCTGGGGCAAGACCTTTTGGTTCCTTTTGGGGCGTTTGCCAAAAGGGACTCGCCGTAAGGGCGAAACCGCCAGCCGCCGCTACCGAAGAAACGGATATTCACCCAATCAACCAAGAGCCTGGTCGGCCCGAAGGCCGCCACGTTCCCCCCATCAAACCGATTCCTTGCGAACCCGAAACCAGGCCGCATACAAAGCCGGCAAAAACAACAACGTCAACGCCGTAGCAACAATCAACCCCCCCATGATCGCCACCGCCATCGGCCCAAAGAACACACTGCGCGACAGCGGAATCATCGCCAGCACCGCCGCCAGCGCCGTCAACACAATCGGCCGGAACCGCCGCACGGTCGCCTCGATAATCGCCTGCCAGGGCTTGAGCCCGGCCGCGATATCCTGCTCGATCTGATCGACCAGAATCACCGAGTTACGCATGATCATCCCGGACAAGGCGATCGTCCCCAACATCGCCACAAACCCGAACGGCTGACGGAACACCAGCAGGAACAGCGTCACCCCGATCAACCCTAGCGGCGCCGTCAGAAACACCATGGCCGTGCGCGAGAAACTGCGCAATTGCAGCATCAGCAGCGTCAACACCACCACGATGAACAACGGCACACCGGCCTTCACCGAATTCTGCCCACGCGTCGAATCTTCCACCGTGCCGCCGACGTCCAGCAGATAACCATCCGGAAGCTCCGCGCGGATAGGATCGAGGGTCGGCATGATCTGTTGCACCAGCGTCGCCGGCTGTTCCTTGCCATAGATATCGGCACGCACGGTCACGTTGGGCAAGCGATTGCGGTGCCAGATAATGCCTTCTTCAAAGCCGTATTCCAGGGTCGCGATTTGCGACAGCGCGACGCTGCGGCCGTTGTCAGTCGGCACCGCCAGGCTCGGCAGCAACGACAGCTCGGTACGCTCATGCAAGGTCCCGCGCAGGAGGATCTCGATCAACTCGTTGTCTTCGCGATACTGACTGACGCTGGAACCGGTCAGCGAGCTCTGCAGGAACTTCGACAGGTTCGCCGTGCTCACGCCCAACGCCCGCGCGCGGTCCTGATCGACATTCAGGTACACGACCTTGCTCGGCTCCTCCCAATCGAGGTGCACGTTGACCACGTGCGGGTTCTCACGAACCTTGGCCGCCACCTTTCGCGCCAGGGCGCGGACTTCCTCGATGTGCTCACCCGTCACCCGGAACTGCACCGGATAGCCCACGGGCGGTCCGTTCTCAAGACGCGTGACACGCGAGCGCAAGGTTGGGAACTGCTCGTTGAGGGTCGAGATCAGCCAGGTGCGCAGGCTTTCCCGTTCCTCGATGGTTTTCGCCAACACGACGAACTGAGCGAAACTCGCCGCCGGCAGTTGCTGATCCAGCGGCAGGTAGAAACGCGGCGAACCCGTACCAACGTACGCCACGTAATTGTCGATCCCGGCCTTGTCCTTGAGCAGCGCTTCGAGGCGTTTGACCTCATCGGCGGTATTGCTCAGCGAAGCGCCTTCGGCCAGCTTCAGGTCGACCATCAACTCCAGCCGCCCGGAGGCCGGGAAGAACTGTTGCGGCACAAAGCGGAACAGGACGATGGAGGCAATGAACAGCACGACCGTCGCCGTAATGACGGTCTTGCGCCAGCGTACACACCACTCCACCAGGTGCCGAACCCGCTGGTAGAAAGGTGTCGCGTAAGGGTCGGGTTGATCCGCGCCGTGTTTGGCCGCATGAATCTTCGCCAGGTCCGGCAGGAGTTTTTCCCCCAGGTAAGGCACGAACACCACCGCCGCGACCCACGAAGCCAGCAGCGCAATGGTCACCACCTCGAAGATCGAACGGGTGTACTCGCCAGTTCCGGATTGCGCCGTGGCAATCGGCAGGAAGCCGGCGGCGGTGATCAGCGTACCGGTGAGCATCGGGAAGGCGGTACTTGTCCAGGCATAACTCGCCGCCTTGATCCGGTCAAAGCCCTGCTCCATCTTGATCGCCATCATTTCCACGGCAATGATCGCGTCGTCCACCAGCAAGCCAAGAGCCAGGACCAGCGCGCCGAGGGAAATCTTGTGCAGGCCGATGCCCAGGTAATACATGGTGGCAAAGGTCATCGCCAACACCAGCGGAATCGCCAGGGCCACCACCATGCCGGTGCGTACGCCGAGGGAGAAGAAGCTCACCAGCAAGACGATGGCCAAGGCTTCCACCAGCACTTGCACGAATTCGCCGACCCCGGTTTTCACCGCCGCGGGTTGATCGGAGACCTTGCGCAGCTGCATGCCGGCCGGAAGGTTTTTCTGGATACGCGCGAACTCGACTTCCAGCGCCTTGCCCAGCACCAGGATGTCACCACCGTCCTTCATGGCCACTGCCAGGCCAATGGCGTCTTCGCCCATGAAGCGCATACGGGGCGCCGGTGGATCGTTGAAGCCTCGACGAACATCCGCCACATCGGAAATGCGGAAGGTCCGATCACCTACCCGAATCGGAAAGTTCCTGATCTCGTCGACCGTCTGAAAATTCCCCGTGACCCGTAGCTGCAATCGCTCGCTGCTGGTTTCGAAGAAGCCGGCCGTGGACACCGCGTTCTGCTCTTCGAGGGCCTGTTGCACTGCCGCCAGCGGCAAACCGAGGGTGGCGAGCTTGACGTTGGACAGTTCGATCCAGATTTTCTCGTCCTGCAAACCGAGCAGATCCACCTTGCCCACGTCCTTGACCCGTTGCAGCTGGATCTGGATGCGGTCGGCGTAATCCTTGAGCACCGCGTAGTCAAAACCTTCCCCGGTCAGGGCGTAGATATTGCCGAAGGTGGTACCAAATTCGTCGTTGAAAAACGGCCCCTGAATGCCGGGCGGTAAGGTATGGCGGATGTCGGCGACCTTCTTGCGCACCTGATACCAGAGCTCCGGGATCTCATCGGAATGCATGGAGTCGCGGGCGATGAAGGTGACCTGGGATTCACCCGGACGCGAGAACGAGACGATGCGTTCGTACTCGCCGGTTTCCATCAGCTTCTTTTCAATGCGCTCGGTGACCTGACGCGAAACCTCCTGTGCCGTCGCCCCCGGCCAGTTGGTGCGAATCACCATGGCCTTGAAGGTAAACGGCGGGTCTTCACTCTGGCCGAGCTTGGTGTAGGAAATGGCACCGACAATCGCCAGCAACAGCATCAGGAACAGTACGATCTGGCGATTACGCAGCGCCCATTCGGAAACGTTGAAGCGCATCGGGACTTACTCCTTGTCCGCCAGATTGACCACGCGGTTGGAGCGATCCACCGGGCGCACCTGTTGTCCTTCCAGCAGCACATGGACACCGGCGGCCACCACCCAGTCGCTGGCGTTGAGTCCTTCCAGCACCGACACGCTTTTCTCGCCGAAAGGACCGACGCGCACCGGGGTCTTTTTCAAGGTGTTGTTGGCGCTGACGACCCAGACGTAGGTCGTGCCGTTTTCCGCGGTCAACGCCGACAGCGGCACGGACAGTGCCACCGCATCGCTGGCCTGGACAAATACGCGGGCGCTCTGGCCCAGTTCCACCGGCACCTTGCCGGAGGCGAAAGCGATACGCGCGGCGAAGGTGCGCGACTTGGGATCAGCCGCCGGCGACAGCTCACGAATACGCCCTTCAAAACGCTGGCCGGGTTGGGTCCAGAGTTCGACCGACACCGGCTCGCCGACCTTGAAGCGGCCGAAGTTCTGCTCCGGCAGGCTGATCAGCACCTCACGCTCGCCATCGGTGGCCAGGGTGAACACCGTTTGCCCCGGCGCCACCACTTGCCCGACTTCCACCGAACGCTTGGCCACCACACCGTCCTGGGGCGCGCGCAATATGGCGTAGCTGGCCTGGTTATTGGAGACGTTGAATTCGGCTTTGATCTGCTTCAGGCGCGCCTCGCCGGAGCGGTAGAGGTTTTCCGCGTTGTCGTACTGCGAGCGGCTGACCAATTGACGGTCCATCAGAGTCTTGTAGCGATCGCGCTCGGAACGCACCAGGCTCAGATTGGCTTCGGCGGCGGCAACCTGGGCACGGGTGGCTTCCAGTTGCAGTCGCACATCCTGCGGGTCGAGTTCAGCCAGCGGTTGATCGGCCTTGACCCGTTGCCCCTCGTCGACCAGTCGTCGGCTGACTTTGCCGCCGATACGGAACGCCAGGTCCGGCTCGTAACGGGCGCGAACTTCACCCGGATAGCTTTCCATCGCCTGCGCCGAAGGCTCTGGCTGGACCACCATGGCCGGGCGCACGCTGACCTGCGGCGCCTCTTCCTGACCACAAGCCGTCAACAAAAAAGCCAGGGTCACTGGCATCGCGAGGGGCAAGACATAGCGGAACATGGTGAAGGACCTTTCGCTAATGGTGCTTTGAATAATTATACTGACGAGTATGTTATTAATAGCAAACTCACCAGTCCAGTAATAAAAGCGAATATGCCCAACAATCTTTCAGCACCCAACGGCCCAGGTCGTCCCAAGGATCTGGTCAAACGCCAGGCCATCCTCGACGCCGCAAAGACGCTGTTCTTGAGTAAGGGATATGCCAGCACCAGCATGGATGCGGTGGCCGCCGAAGCCGGCGTGTCAAAGCTGACGGTCTACAGCCACTTCAACGACAAGGAGACGCTGTTTTCCGCGGCGGTGGTAGCCAAGTGCGAGGAGCAGCTGCCGCCGCTGTTTTTCGAACTGCCCGACGGCGTGGCGGTGGAAACCGTGCTGTTGAACATCGCGCGCGGTTTTCATCATCTGATCAACAGCGATGAATCGGTGAACCTGCACCGCCTGATGGTGACCCTCGGCAGCCAGGACCCGAAGCTGGCGCAGATCTTCTTCGAGGCCGGTCCCCAACGCATGCTGCAGGGCATGGAGCGACTGCTGAAGCAGATCAATGAAAGCGGCGTGCTGACCATCGATAAACCGCACAACGCGGCCGAGCACTTCTTCTGCCTGCTCAAGGGTGCGGGGAATTTTCGCTTGTTGTATGGCTGTGGGGAGCCGCCAGTGGGTGAAGAGGCAGAGAGCCATGTGCGGGAGGTGGTGGGGTTGTTTATGCGGGCTTATCGGCCTGAGTAGGCCTGCTGGACTATGGTGTCTGGACTGACGCCATCGTCGGTACGCCGCCCGGAACAAGCTCGCTAACACAGGGGATTTGCGGTGATCCATAGATCCAGTGTGGGAGCGAGCTTGCTCGCGAAACAGGCGCTGCGGTTTTAAGGCTTGAGCGCCTTCTTCGGATAGATGTCATAGCGGCTCGACTTGCCATCCAGCGCATGACTCGGCTTCGGCCCTTCGATGCATGGCGCCTTGCGTGGACGTTTGACCACCACCCGGTGGCTGGCCAACGCCAGGGCCGCTTCCAGCAGCGCCGGTGCATCCGGATCATCGCCGACCAATGGCCGGAACAGGCGCATCTCTTTCTTCACCAGGGCGGTTTTCTCGCGATGCGGGAACATCGGGTCGAGGTAGATCACCTGCGGCGGTTCGCCCTCCCAGTTGCGCATCACGTCGATGGAGTTACCCTTGAGCAAGCGCATGCGCGCGACGATCGGGGCCACGTCGAAATCCTCCGCACCACGGGCCAGGCCATCCTCGAGTAAGGCGCCAATCAACGGCTGGCGCTCGATGAGGCTCATCTCGCAGCCCAGGCTGGCCAGCACGAACGCGTCCTTACCCAGCCCGGCCGTGGCATCCAGCACGCGCGGGCGCACGCCTTGGGCGATACCGACGGCCTTGGCGATCATCTGGCCGCTGCCACCGCCGTACAAGCGACGATGGGCCGCGCCGCCCTCAACGAAATCCACTCGCACCGGCCCTGGCGCATCCGCTCCCAGTTGCTGCAATTGCAGGCCCTGCTCGCCTACCTGCAAGGCAAATTCGCCGTCCGCCACTTGCAGCGGCAAGCCCAGGCGCTCGGCCCATTGCTCGGCTTGCGCTTCGAACGCCACGTCCAGGGCTTCAACATGGATGCGGCAGGCCGCCGGTTGATCAATCATCAGAAAACACGCTCAAAAAATTAATGATCGGCAAAAACTGCCGATAACAAAACTATCAAGCATTTTGCCAGAGCTGAGCGTCGACCGAGAGAAATGTCAGACATTCAACCCACAATCACAGGTTTTATATCGCCCTACGGCAATTACAACCTGCGAAACACCCAGGCACTGAGCGGTGTCAGCCACATCTGGCAAGATTTCTTTGCCCGTGCGCTGGCCGATCAGTCGGGTGATGTGCTGCCTGAATCGCTGAATTTTCCACCGGTCGATCTGGAAAGCCCGGTCGAGCCTACCGTCGGCAGTGAGCTGCTGGCACACATCGTCTCCCAGCGTCTGTGCGACGTGAAAGACAACGAAGTACGCCCGCCTGAACCACTGTTCCTGCCGATTGCCGAATTCGAAACCGAGCTGGCCGACAAGCCGCGTCCACCCTTCCCGCCTGAAGAAATCGCCGCCCAACAAAAGCAGCAGGACTTCGAAAGCGGCTGGGTTCGCCCTATCGTATTGAACGCCGGTCAGCCGGTGTATCAAATTGGTCAGGCGCCGCAACCACGTCCGCTGCACCTGCCGATTGCCGAGTTCGAGCTGGATCTGCTCGACAAGCCGTTCCCGCCGTTCTCGCCGGAAGAACTGCTGGAACAACAGAAACAGCTCGATTTCGATAACGGCTGGGCACGCCCGATCATTCTGCAGAACCTGCGCATCGCCGCTTGACCCTCAGTCCTGGAAGAACTGATTGGCCTTCTGGTACGGCATCGACCGCGAGGTGAAGCCGAAAGTACCCGAGGAGCGAATCTCTTCAGCGGCACGAAAGAACTCGCCATAGGCCGCCAGCGCCAGCGCCGAACCCACGCTGATACGCTTGACGCCCATCTCGCCAAGTTCCTGCACCGTCAGCTTCAACCCGCCCGACATCAACACATTCACCGGCTTCGGCGCGACAGCGCGGACCACCGCCAGCACCTCCTCGGCACTGCGCAGGCCCGGCGCGTAAAGCACATCGGCACCGGCTTCGGCGAACGCCTGCAAGCGGCGGATGGTGTCGTCCAGGTCCGGGTTGCCGTGCAGAAAGTTCTCGGCACGAGCGGTCAGCACGAAGGGAAAAGGCAAGCTGCGCACCGCAGCGACCGAAGCTTCGATACGGGCCACGGCATGGTCGAAACAATAGATCGGCCCCTCGGCGTTGCCCGTGGCGTCTTCAATCGAACCGCCCACGGCGCCCACTTCTGCCGCGCGCAGAATACTTTTCGCGCAATCGGCCGGGTCGTGTGCAAAACCGTTTTCCAGGTCGACGGCAATCGGCAGGTCGGTCACCGCGCCCATCGCCTGAACGTTGGCCAGGGTATCGTCCAGGGCCAGACCACCATCGGGTCGGGCGCGGGAAAAGGCATAACCGGCACTGGTGGTTGCCAGCGCCTCGAAGCCGAGGCTGGCGAGCATCTTCGCGGAACCGGCGTCCCACGGGTTGGGAATCACGAAAGCACCGTTGCGTTCATGCAGGGCTTTGAACGCCTGGGCTCGAAGGGTTTGCGCATCCATTGGCAGGCTCCTCAAAGGGCAAGAAAACCGCCTCAGAGCAAACCAAGTTGTTCCGCGGCGGGTTCTCTGTATAGCTCAGGCAGCGCCGGGAGGCCAGGCAAACGCAGCATCAGGCGGGCATGAAAACGTTGCGCCAGTTTCGCCGCGAGCAGGTTGTCGGCGGTGTGCAGGAAGATGTAAGGCGTGCGGCCTTCTTCGATCCATTGCGCGATCTTCTCGACCCACTCTGCTAAAAACCTGTCGTTGGCCTCAAGCTCGGGATGGCCGATGAAGCGCACCTGCGGGCATTGGGTAAACGCCGCCGGGCGCGGTGGAACCCGAGGCTTTTTGGCTTGGGCGTGAAGCACCGAAGGCTCGGTCGAGGTGCAGCTGAACAACGCACGAGGGTCCAGGCAGATACGCTCTACGCCACGATCGAGCAGCAGCCGATTGAGCAGGCGCTCGCTGTCACCCTTGGCAAAAAAATCATCGTGGCGCACTTCCACCGCCAGCGGTCGCTCCAGCGCATCGATGAACCCGGCCAGTTCCGGCAAGCGTTGCGGGGTGAAGGCTTTCGACAGCTGCAGCCACAAGGGCGACACCCGTTCGCCGAGCGGGCTGAGCAGGTTCAGGAACGTTTCGGCGGCGGTCAACTGCTCGCGCAAATCGCCACCGTGGCTGATCTCCCCGGGGAATTTGGCGGTGAAGCGAAAGTGCGCGGGCATGGTTTCGGCCCAACGCTGCACGGTGCTGGCAGCCGGGCTTGCGTAGAAGGTCGTGTTGCCTTCAACGGCGTTGAACACCTGGGAATAGAGCTGAAGAAATTCGGCGGGTTTGGCGTCCTGCGGGTAGAGGTAATCACGCCAGGCGTTTTCACTCCACGAGGGGCAACCGAGGTAATACGGCAGCATCAGATGTACAGGTCGAGACCCAGCACATCGGTATCCCAATCGACAAAACCGGCGGTGCTCAGGTAGCTGGCCAAGGCCATCGCCACACTTTTGCTCATGGCGCGGTGGTACAGCATGTCTTGCTGGCGGGCGGGCAGGTTGCTCAGTTTTTGCGCAGAGGCTTTGGCGGCGCGGGCAGCCAGTTGCTCTTCAGTGGGGAATTCCAGTTCGCCTTCGATATCGACGGACTCGTCTTCCACCACACGGCCTTTGCGTGGCTTTCGCTTGATGGGGTAGGACTGAGTGGATACGCCGTCGATACGCATAAGTGCATGCTCGGAATCAGTGATGGCAGTTTAGTGGCGCATCAGCCACTGCGCAAACCGCCGAGTGATAACTAGAACACATAAAAGGGAAAAGGTTTAAAAGCAGGGGTTAGAAAACGACGATTGGCAGTGCCCAAAGCCATTGTGGCGAGGGAGCTTGCTCCCGTTCGGCGACGAAGTCGTCGTGAAGTCGGATAGTACTGCTCAACACGAATGGGGCCGCTTCGCAGCCTGACGGGAGCAAGCTCCCTCGCCACAGAATTTTTAACAGACTACTGAAGGTTACCGTGCCTTCGGGGTGGCCACTTTATCGCGCAGATAAACCGGCTGTGCCTCATCGGCGACTATGCCTTCACCGCGCTCCCAGGCGAATCGGGCCAGGGTCAACAAGTCTTCGGCATGGGGCAGCATGCCCGCATCCTGCCCGGTCAGGCTGACCGCGATACGCTCGCCATAACCCCAACCGGTGCCCGCGCCGAACCAGTCGCCGCTGGCGTCGGCCGGCAATGCTGCCGCTTCCGGCGGCAGGACCGCTTCGGCACCGACCAGACGCATTTCGCCTGCCGTCTCACGGTAGCAACCCCAATACACTTCATCCATCCGCGCATCGATGGCCGCGGCGACCTGGCTCACGCCATGCTCGCGATAGGCACGCTGGGCCAGTACCGCCAGGTTCGACACCGGCAGCACCGGGCGATCCAGGGCAAACGCCAAGCCTTGCACCACCCCAATGGCAATGCGCACACCGGTGAATGCACCCGGGCCACGGCCGAAGGCAATGGCATCGACCGCTTGCAGCGTGGTGCCGGCATCGGCCAACAATTGCTGGATCATCGGCAGCAGCTTCTGCGCGTGCAAGCGCGGGATCACCTCGTAATGGCTCGTGACCTTGCCGTCATGCAGCAAGGCAACGGAGCAAGCTTCAGTCGCGGTGTCCAGGGCCAGCAAGGTGCTCATCGATGTATCCGTAAAAGAGGGAGGTCAGGAAAAGTGCGTCAGTATAAACAACTACGGCCCGCAAGCGGGCCGTGGATGATGCAGCAGGTCAGACTTTTCAGCTCAGGGCTGCAAGCACCTTGGCGGTGATCGCTTCGACCGAACCGACGCCTTCAATGTGGCTGTACTTCGGCTTGCCGTTGGCGGCCGACAGCTTCTGATAGAAATCCACCAGTGGCTTGGTCTGCGAGTGGTAGACCGACAGGCGATGACGCACGGTTTCTTCAGTGTCGTCCTTGCGCTGCACCAGCTCTTCACCGGTGATGTCGTCCTTGCCGGCGATCTTCGGCGGGTTGTAGACGATGTGGTACACGCGGCCGCTGGCCTCGTGAACGCGGCGACCGGCGATACGCTGGACGATTTCTTCGTCTTCAACGGCGATTTCAACCACGGCATCCAGCTCGACACCAGCAGTCACCAGCGCCTCAGCCTGAGGAATGGTGCGCGGGAAGCCGTCGAACAGGAAACCGTTGGCGCAGTCGGACTGCGCGATGCGGTCCTTGACCAGCGCGATGATCAGGTCATCGGACACCAGGCCGCCGGCATCCATGATGCTCTTGGCCTTGATGCCCAGCTCGGTGCCGGCCTTGACCGCGGCACGCAGCATGTCGCCGGTGGAGATTTGCGGAATGCCGAATTTTTCGGTGATGAACTTAGCCTGAGTACCTTTACCGGCCCCGGGAGCTCCCAGCAGAATGACGCGCATCGATGTGCTCCTCAATTTTTTATATGGATAACGTCAGATTCGCCTCGTGGGGCCAATCTCAAAAATAGGGTCGTGGCCGCCCAAACGGCCAAAGGCTGATCAAGATACACAGCAGGCTGCGCCCACACAAGACGCCAAAAGTCGGAGAAACCGTGACCTGCCGTGCCCCTGCGACCGGGTTCGCCAAGTCGCAACCCCATCATTAACTGTCGCCTGGCAGCACTTTTACCGTCGTCGAACAGGGGTGTCCAGCTGCGCGCCGGACGCCCTGCCCCACGCTGAAATCCTCAACCGGTATTGCGCAGACCTGCGGCAATCCCCGCCACAGACACCAGCAACGCCTGTTCTACAGGGCTGTCTTGCGCCACATCCGGTTGCCGCGAACGGGCCAGCAGCTCGGCCTGCAATAGATGAAGCGGGTCGAGGTAGGTGTTGCGCAAGCGGATGAATTCCAGGGTGTCCGGGCTATGTGCCAGCAGCTGCGACTGCCCGGTCAGACCCAGGACAATGCTGCACGCCTGCGACAATAGGTCGCGTAAGTGCGCGCCCAACGGCAACAGATCCGGCCCGACCAGACGCTCGTCATAGGATTGCGCGATGTCGGCATCGGCCTTGGCCAGGACCATCTCGAGCATGTCGATGCGCGTGCGGAAAAACGGCCACTGCTCGCGCATCTGCCCCAGCAACTCGCCCTCCCCGCGCTCCAGTGCCTTGCTCAAGGCGGCTTCCCAACCGAGCCAAGCCGGCAGCATCAGGCGGGTCTGGGTCCAGCCGAAGATCCACGGAATGGCGCGCAGGCTTTCAATGCCACCGGCCCGACGCTTCGCCGGACGACTGCCCAGGGGCAAGCGGCCGAGCTCCTGCTCAGGCGTCGACTGACGGAAATACTCGACGAACTGCGGATTTTCCCGCACCACCGCGCGGTAGGCACTCACACCGTCCGCCGCCAGCTCGTCCATCAAGTGTCGCCATTCAGGTGTCGGCATTGGCGGTGGCAGCAAGGTCGCCTCAAGCACCGCCGCCAGATACAGATTGAGGTTTTGCTCGGCGATGTCCGGCAGACCGAACTTGAAGCGAATCATTTCGCCCTGTTCCGTGGTACGGAAACGCCCCGCCACCGAACCCGGCGGCTGCGACAGGATCGCCGCGTGGGCCGGGCCGCCGCCACGGCCCACGGTGCCGCCACGGCCATGGAACAACAGCAGTTCCACTTGCTGCTCGCGGCAGATCTCCACCAGACGCTCCTGCGCCCGGTATTGCGCCCAGGCCGCCGCGGTGGTGCCAGCGTCCTTGGCCGAGTCGGAGTAGCCAATCATCACTTCCTGCGGGCCTTGCAGGCGTGCGCGATAGCCCGGCAACTGCAACAGTGTCTCCATCACTGGCCCGGCGTTGTCTAGGTCGGCGAGGGTTTCGAACAGCGGCACCACGCGCATCGGCCGCAGCACGCCGGACTCCTTGAGCAGCAACTGCACGGCCAGCACATCGGACGCCGCACCGGCCATGGAGATGACATAGGAGCCGAGGGATGCCCCCGGTGCCGCAGCGATTTCCCGGCACGTCGCCAGCACTTCGGCAGTGTCGGCGGACGGTTTGAAGTAGGCCGGGAGCAATGGGCGACGGTTATTCAACTCACGCATCAGGAAGGCGATGCGCTCTTCTTCGCTCCAGTCCTCATAGCGACCCAAGCCGAGGTAATCGGTGATTTCGGTCATGGCCGAGCAATGCCGCGACGAGTCCTGGCGCACATCGAGACGCACCAGGAACAGGCCGAACGTGACCGCGCGGCGCAGGCAATCCAGTAGCGGCCCATCGGCAATCACGCCCATGCCGCACTCGTGCAGCGAGTGGTAGCACAGCTCCAGCGGATCGAGCAGTTCGCGATTGTTTTGCAGCACATCGACCGGGGCCGGCGTAGGTGTCGATAACGCGGCATGCGCCCAGTTACGTGTCGCGCGCAGTCGTTCGCGCAGTTGCTTAAGCACTGCACGGTAAGGTTCGGCGTTGTCGCCGGCCTTGGCCTTCAACTCATAGCTGGCCTGCTGCATCGACAGATCGGCCGCCAGTTGATCGACGTCCCGCAGGTACAGATCCGCCGCCATCCAGCGCGCCAGCAACAGCACTTCGCGGGTGACGGCGGCGGTGACATTGGGGTTGCCGTCGCGATCACCGCCCATCCACGAAGCGAAACGAATCGGTGCGGCCTCCAGCGGCAAACGCAAGCCGGTGGCAGCGTGCAGGGCCTGGTCGGCCTTGCGCAGATAGTTTGGAATGGCCTGCCACAACGAATGTTCAATCACCGCGAAACCCCACTTGGCTTCGTCCACCGGAGTGGGACGGGTGCGGCGGATTTCTTCGGTGTGCCAGGCTTCGGCGATCAGCCGCTGCAAGGTGGTCTTGATCTGATCGCGTTCGTCACGGGTCAGATCGCGGTGATCGAGGGCCGCCAGTTGCGCGGCAATCGCGTCGTACTTCTGGATCAGCGTACGTCGAGCAACTTCGGTCGGGTGCGCGGTGAGCACCAGTTCGATTTCCAACCGCCCGAGTTGCCGGGCCAGTGCTTCGGCGCCATGGCCTTCTGCACGCAGGCGCGCGAGCAGCTCCGGCAGCACCCGCGATTCAAACGGTGCAGGCTGGGACTCTTCGCGACGATGAATCAGCTGGTACTGCTCGGCGATGTTGGCCAGGTTGAGAAACTGGTTGAACGCCCGCGCCACTGGCAGCAGTTCGTCTTCAGTCAACTGGTTGAGGCTGGCGCTGAGTTCGGCGTCCATGGAGCCCCGACGATCAGCCTTGGCGCCCTTGCGGATCTGCTCGATCTTGGCGAGAAAATCTTCGCCGTACTGTTCACGAATGGTGTTGCCCAACAGCTCACCCAACAGGTGAACGTCCTCGCGCAAGCGTGCATCAATATCGGTCATCAGCAGGTCTCCAGCAAAAAATCCGGGCGGCTAAGAACCTAGAGAGTGCCGCTCCAGACCGCTTCTTACAAGCAAGACGACAAAGGGCCTTTAAACCTTTGGTGTTGCAGCTAGTCTCAACAGTGAGCCGTACAACGGCCGCCACCGGCGCCTGCCGGACACTCACCCTGCCTGCCACGAGCAGCGCGCAATGAGGTCACTATGAAAATCCGCGAGCTTGCCCACCATTGGGAAGAAAACGCCAAGGGTCGCCTGACCGACACCGGCTATTCGATTCATCTGGACGTGGAGTCTGCCGCCCGGCTGGCAGCAATCATCGACATGTACCCCAAGCGCCAGCCTGAAGAATTGCTCGGCGACTTGATTGGCGCCGCGCTGGAGGAATTGGAACGCAGCTTCCCCTACGTCAAAGGCTCGACGGTTGTCGCCACCGACGAAGAAGGTGATCCACTGTACGAAGACATCGGCCCGACCCCGCGTTTTCTCGCCTTGTCGCGTCGGCATTTGCACGATCTGGCGGCGACCAGCGACGAGCAAAAACACTGACGCCCTCTCCTTTCCTTGTGGGAGCGAGCTTGCTCGCGATAGTGGTAATACAGTCAACGAATAAGTTGAATGCTAATCCGCTATCGCGAGCACGCTCGCTCCCACATTTGCCTGCATTTCCATTCGTGCATTTCATTTCACCAGGCCCGCTACAGCGCCTGTCATTGCGTAAATCCGCGCCCTAGAGCCTTGTCGATCTGAGCACCGAGTTTTCGATAGCAGGCTAATTTCTCTGAACTTTTAAAAAACGCCCCGGGTCAACCCCAGTAAGTCACCCTGGGACGGCCGTTTCAAATTGCCCCGAACATGATGGTCATGGCTCCGCGCCCAGGGATGGATTTTTCAGTTGTTCAGGAGTTAGCACAATGGAGTTGAAGACCATGAAAACCCGTACTGGCACATCCTCGTTCACCTCTCTGCACGGTTTGAAAATGGCCGCCCTGGCCATCGGCGGCAGCCTGGTGCTGGCCGGTTGCGCCGGCAACCCGCCCACCGAGCAATTCGCCGTGACCGAATCGGCGGTCAACAACGCCGTGAGCGCTGGCGGTACCGAATTCGCTGCCGTGGAAATGAAGTCGGCCCAAGACAAGCTCAAGCAAGCCGAACTGGCCATGCACGACAAAAAGTACGAGCAGGCGAAAACCCTCGCCGAACAGGCTGAGTGGGACGCCCGCGTAGCCGAACGCAAGGCTCAGGCGATGAAAGCCGAACAAGCGTTGAAGGACTCTCGCCAAGGGGTTCAGGAACTGCGTCAGGAAAGCCAGCGCACCGTTCAGTAACGGCGTGGCACGACGTACTTTCTTACTCGATTAAAAGGACGACACCATCATGAATACCAAACACCTGATGATCCCTGCCCTGCTGGCTGCAAGCGTTGCCCTGGCAGCCTGCTCCACCCCGCCCAACGCCAACCTTGAACAGGCCCGCACCAACTACGCCGGCCTGCAAGCCAACCCGCAGGCAAGCAAGGTCGCAGCCCTGGAAACCAAGGACGCCAGCGATTACCTGGACAAGGCCGACCAGGCCTACCTGGACAAACAGGACCCGGCCAAGGTGGACCAACTGGCCTACCTGACCAATCAGCGCGTGGAAGTGGCCAAGCAGACCATCGCCCTGCGCACCGCCGAAGCCAACCTGAAAAATGCTTCAGCGCAACGAGCCCAAGCGCGTCTGGATTCCCGGGACCAGCAGATCAAACAGCTGCAGGACAGCCTCAATGCCAAGCAGACCGACCGTGGCACGCTGGTGACGTTCGGTGATGTGCTGTTCGCCACTGACAAGGCCGAACTGACTTCCAACGGCATGATGAACATCAACAAGCTGGCGCAGTACCTTCAGGAAAACCCCGACCGCAAGGCGATAGTCGAAGGCTACACCGACAGCACCGGGACAACTTCACACAACCAGTCACTGTCGGAGCGTCGCGCCGGTTCGGTGCGAGCAGCGCTGGTGAAAATGGGTATCGATCCGGCCCGCATCGTGGCCCAGGGTTACGGCAAGGAATACCCGGTGGCGGACAACAACAGCACCTCGGGACGGGCGCAGAACCGTCGGGTGGAAGTGACGATTTCCAATGACAATCAGCCGGTGATTCCGCGTTCGGCGGTGAGTGCCAATACGCAATAAACCGTCGTTACACAGCCCCTGTGGGAGCCAGCCTACTGGCTCCCACAGGTTGTTTTTTGATTACTGTTCCAGCTGCTGTGGCGTCTCCTGCCCCATGCACCGCACCGCTTTCTTCTTGCTGTCCACCAGCACGCCGGTCAGGCCTTTCTGTTCGGTATCGAACAACACCAGCACCCCATCAATGCATTGCGCCACCTGTGCCGCCGGCTCCAGGGAAACTTTGTAGTCTTCGCCGGGAACGGTCTTGAGCATGGTGAATTCGTTGAGCAGCAACGCATCCTCGGGTTTGGCGAAGTGCAGGTAGCCGTAGTACCACAGGGCTCCGACTGTGCCGAGGATGCTGCAGATACCGGTGATGATCAGCGGGATGGCGTTACGTTCTTCACTCATTGCGGACTCTCTGGTGGTTCGTCTTCTGAATTCGGTGGTGCCGGGTAATTGGGGATTTCACCCAAACGGCGCAGGCCGTTGAAATGCTGCGGGTCATCGAGATAGCGCAGCATGACCTTGCGCCAGACCGGGTCGGCGAAGGTCTGCACATGACCGCCACGGGTCAGTTGCAGCACGCGCGGTGGCGGCGCAGCTTGATACAGTCGAATGCCGTTGGAAAGGGGCACGATCGGGTCGTCGATGCTGTGGTAGATGAGTTTCGGCACGTTTTTCAGCTGTGCCATCGAGTTGATGGCGCTGTCGCCATCCGGCACCAGCCAGGACAACGGCACCTGAAATGGCCAGGTCAGCCATGACGTGCTCAGGGCAAATTGGCCGACACTGCGGTAACTGGCGGGGGCGCCATCGAGCACCAGGGCCTTGAGTTGCGCCTGGCGTTCCGGGTGCTGGACCAGGTAATGCACGGCCATCGAGCCGCCAAGACTCTGGCCGAGCAGGACCAATGGCTTGCCCTTGACCTCGGGTGCCTTGTCCAGCCAGGCGAACGCCGCATCGATGTCCTGATAGATCTCCGGCAGGCTTGGCTTGCCTTCGGAGAGGCCATAACCGCGATAGTCCACCAGCAACACCTGGTAACCATTTTTCGGCAACCAGAAACTGCCACCGAGGTGCATCGGCAAGTTGCCGCCGTTGCCGTGCAGGTGCAGCACCGTGCCTTTGACTTCCACGCCTTGTTTGGCGGGCAGCCACCAGGCATTGAGCTTGAGGCCATCGGCGGTGACCAGGGTGACGGTACGGTATTCGAGGCCGGCTTTCTCCGGGGTGAAGATCTGGCCCGGTTCGGGGTAGAACAGCAGCGAGCTGCAACCGCTCAAGGCCAGCAGTAGACAAAGGGTGCCGAGGATTCTCATCCGGTGAAACCTCGCAAAATCGTGGTTGGAATACGGCCCATTGGCAACCGGCAACCTGTGGGAGCGGGCTTGCCCGCGATAGCGATGTCACAGTCAATATTAGTGTTGAATGTTAAGCCGCCATCGCGGGCAAGCCCGCTCCCACAGTGGATCCCACAGGGTCTAAAGGATATTGGAGTAATCGGCTTCGATCCGGTCCAGGCTCAAGTGATTGAGGAAGTTGGAGAAGCACATCCACGCCGACAACGCATTCATGTCGCGGAACTGTTCCGGCAGGTACTTGGGCGGCACCACCAGGCCTTCATCCACCAACTGCCGCAGGGTCCGCATGTCTTCCAGGGTGGTCTTGCCACAGAACAACAGCGGTATCTGCTCCAGTTTGCCTTTGCGCACGGCCAACTGAATGTAGTTGTAAATCATGATGAAGCCCTTGAGGTAGGACAAGTCTTTGGTAAATGGCAGACCTGTCGGCACCGAGCCGCGGAATACGCGGCTGGCGTTGCTGTAGCTCTCGGGCATCTCGAAGCCTTGTTCGCGGAAGAACTCGAACACCTGCAGAAAGTCCGCGCCCTCCTCCACCATGTGGATGGCCCGGGTGCGGTTGGTCAGCTTGCGCAAACGACTGGGGTAGGAGGCGAAGGTGATGATTTCCATGAGGATCGCCAGGCCTTCCTGGGTTACCGTCGACGAGGGCGGGCCCTTGGCGAGAAAGGTGCAGATTGGCTGGTTGAGGCCGTTGAGCGTGGTGCCGACATGCACCAGGCCTTCGTGGACCTCCAGGGCGCGTACATCGCGCTGGTTGAACATCGCGTCGGAGCGGATCTTGATGTAGTCCGCACCCGCCGCCGCGTCGGCAACGATGCCGTCGGACTCGAACACGCGGATGGTTTCCTCGGCTTCGCCAAACACCTTGTTCAGGCGATGTTGCAACATGTCGACCGCGTCCTTGGCGGTCAGGGTCTTCGGCTCGTCTTTCAAATCGCCACGGCCGTCGATGTTGTTCAGGTATTCGGACAGCATCATGCCCAGGTCCGACAGGGTCGGGTCACCGGCGTGGAACGCATCGGAGGCCGCGCCGTACAACTCCTGGGAAATCAAGCCGAAATCCTCGGTGCCGCGCGCTTCGAGCATGCGCACCACCATGCGGTACTCCTTGCACATGCGCCGCATGATCTGCCCGACCGGGTTGAACTGACCGAGCTGGCGAGTGATGTCGCGCTCGATGTTCTGGAACTCCAGCTTGACCTTGCTGGAGTCGAACGCCAACGGCCGATTGAGGTAATAGTCACGATCCACCGCCGGCAATTCCTTGCCCTTGGCCTTGAGGAAGCCCTTGCGAATGTTGTCGTCCCATTTGACCGCATCGAGGACGCGAATCGGCGTCTGCGCCGCGACGATGCGGTCGGACAAAATGCGTATCGACTGTTGATAATCGTCCACGCGGAACTCCTGAAAAACCTGCGGGTTATTGGGTCTTGGTCCGGCGCTGGTAGCGCACGGCTTCGACGAATACGTCGGAATTGGCCGGATCGTCGAGGTAGGCGGCGACTTGCTCGACAGTGCTGTCGACCTGTACGCCATCGCCATCACTGGTCTGGAAACCCTGGCCGTTCAAGGCTTTTTGCCGGATGGCCTGATTGATCTGTTCGAGGTCGAGGCTGTACACCACCAACTCATGCTTGTCGGTCAGTTCGAAGCCGGCAATGGTGAATTGCCCACCGTACTGTGCGGGCACTTTGGCCGATACGTACCAGCGATTACCGTGATGGGACAGGGTAAAAGGATAGGCCTCGCGCACTTTGGGCCGGGCCAGGTAATAGCTGACGGCCTGGTATTGGTTGTCGCCGATACGCGTCAGTTCGAGGTTGAGTGGCTCGCCCCAGCCATTGGTGCTGGTCCATTTGCCAAGCAATCCTTTCGGCGCCGGGTCGCGGGTGGGCAGCGGCTCCTTGAAGGTCACCAGACAGCCACTGAGCAGCAGGAACGACAAGGCGATCACAGCGACGCGCCAGGTTTTCATTCAACACTCCCTATGAACACAGCCTGCCTCAACTGCACTTCCCCCTGTAGGAGCGAGCCTGCTCGCGATGGCGTGTCAGTCGACACCGATGTTGCTGATCCACCATCGCGAGCATGCTCGCTCCTACAAGGGCCGGGGTCAGACTGACGCCAGCACCAGATGCATGTAGCGCGTCAGGATCCCGAGCATTTCCTCTTCGGCCAGCGGCTCGCCGACATTGAGCAACCCCTGATATTCCATCCGCCCGATTATAGCCGTCAACACCTTGGCGTCCTGCTGAGGTTCACGGGAACCCAGCACCTGGAACAGCTGGCAGGTGCCCTGCAACAGGATCTGCTGATGGGAACGCACCAGCTTCGCCAAGCGCGGATTGAGCAGCGCTTCCTGGCGAAACGCCTGCTCGGCCATCAGATGCTCGCGGCGGTTGAGCAATTGCCGCTGCACGTAATCGGCCATCAGCCGGGCAATGTCGTCCGCCAGTTTTGAACGGGCTTGCGGGCTGCCATCACCGCTGTCGACCATTTCGTGCAGCAGGCCCTGATTGTTTTCCCACAACTTGCCCATGTAGGCCGCACTGCGTTCCACGTATTGGGCGAAGGTATCGGTGAGCAGGTCATCGATGTCCTTGAAGTAGTAAGTGGTGGCCGACAGCGGCACTTGCGCCTCGGCAGCCACCGCGCGGTGCCTGACGGCCCGCACGCCATCACGCACCACTATGCGCATGGCGGCATCGAGAATGTCCTGTCGACGCTGTTCGCTGCCCTGTCGGCTGGCCTTGCGGCCCTGGTACTGAACGCTTTCAGCGACCGCAGTGGCGATATCCGCTGCACCTTCTTGAGCCATTGCACGAATCACGACAGGTATTTCCTCTCAGATCAAAGTTACAAGTTGATACGTTTGTACCAGACAGGCAATAAAAAGCCGCCTGAAAAGGCGGCTTTTTGTTTGAAGCACTTACGCTTGTGGCCGCATGTGCGGGAACAGGATCACGTCGCGGATCGACGGGGAGTTGGTCAGCAGCATCACCAGACGGTCGATACCGATGCCTTCACCCGCCGTTGGCGGCATGCCGTACTCCAGCGCGCGAACGAAGTCGGCGTCGTAGTGCATGGCTTCGTCGTCGCCGGCGTCCTTGTCGGCCACCTGCGCCATGAAACGCTCGGCCTGGTCTTCCGCGTCGTTCAACTCGGAGTAGGCATTGGCGATTTCACGGCCGCCGATGAACAGCTCGAAGCGGTCGGTGACGTTCGGGTTGTCGTCGTTGCGACGAGCCAGTGGCGACACTTCGAACGGGTATTGGGTGATGAAGTGCGGCTGCTCGAGCTTGTGCTCGACCATCTCTTCGAAAATCATCACCTGCAACTTGCCCAGACCTTCGAAGCCCAGCACCTTGGCACCGGCTTTTTTGGCGATGGCGCGAGCCTTGTCGATGTCGTTCAGGTCGTCGGCGGTCAGCTCAGGGTTGTACTTGAGGATCGAGTCGAACACCGACAGACGCACGAACGGCTCGCCGAAGTGGAACACCTTGTCGCCGTACGGCACGTCGGTGCTGCCCAGAACCAGCTGAGCCAGTTCGCGGAACAGCTCTTCGGTCAGGTCCATGTTGTCTTCGTAGTCGGCGTACGCCTGGTAGAACTCCAACATGGTGAATTCAGGGTTGTGACGAGTCGAAACGCCTTCGTTACGGAAGTTGCGGTTGATCTCGAACACTTTTTCGAAGCCGCCGACCACCAGACGCTTGAGGTACAGCTCCGGCGCGATCCGCAGGAACATGCCCATGTCCAGCGCATTGTGGTGGGTCTCGAACGGCTTGGCCGCCGCGCCACCCGGGATGGTTTGCAGCATCGGCGTTTCCACTTCGAGGAAGTCACGCTTCATCAGGAAGCTGCGGATGTGCGCAATGACTTGCGAACGCACGCGGAAGGTCTGGCGTACGTCTTCGTTGACGATCAGGTCAACGTAACGCTGGCGATAGCGCTGCTCGGTGTCGGTCAGGCCGTGGTGCTTGTCCGGCAGCGGGCGCAGGGACTTGGTCAGCAGGCGTACGTTGGTCATTTCAACGTACAGGTCGCCCTTGCCGGAACGCGCCAGGGTGCCTTCGGCGGCAATGATGTCGCCCATGTCCCAGGTTTTCACCGCGGCCAGGGTTTCTTCCGAGAGGGTCTTGCGGTTGACGTAGACCTGGATGCGTCCGGTCATGTCCTGGATCACCATGAACGAGCCACGGTTGAGCATGATGCGACCGGCAACCTTGACCGGGATTGCAGCCTCTGCCAGCTCTTCCTTGGTCTTGTCCGCGTACTGTTTCTGCAGTACTTCGCAGTAGTTGTCGCGGCGGAAGTCGTTCGGGAAGGCATTGCCCTTGGCGCGCTCGGCAGCAAGCTTTTCCTTGCGCAGGGCGATCAGGGAGTTTTCTTCCTGTTGCAGGGCTTGCGGGTCGAGTTCTTGGTCGCTCATGTCTTTAAATATTCCATCACAGGTTCGTTGTCCCCGGCCCTTGCGGTCCGGGGATCGCCAGCAGGCTGGCTCCTACAGAGATCGAGTTGAATCAGCCGATCCTGTTTTGCGTCTCTTACAGCCCGGACTTCAGGCTGGCTTCCAGGTATTCGTCGATATCGCCGTCGAGTACCTTGTCGCAGTCGCTGCGTTCGATGTTAGTGCGCAGATCCTTGATGCGCGAGGCATCGAGTACATAAGAACGGATCTGATGACCCCAGCCGATGTCGGACTTGGTGTCTTCCAGCGCCTGGGACGCCGCGTTGCGCTTCTGCATTTCCTGCTCGTACAACTTGGCCCGCAGCATTTTCATGGCGGTGTCCTTGTTGGCGTGCTGGGAACGTTCGTTCTGGCAGCTGACCACGGTGTTGGTCGGTACGTGGGTGATACGTACGGCCGAGTCGGTGGTGTTTACGTGCTGACCACCGGCACCGGAAGAACGATAGGTGTCAATTCGCAAGTCTGCCGGGTTGATTTCGATTTCCACCTTGTCATCGATCTCTGGCGAGACAAAGACTGCGGAGAACGAGGTATGGCGACGGTTGCCGGAGTCGAACGGGCTCTTGCGCACCAGACGGTGCACGCCGATCTCGGTGCGCAACCAGCCAAAGGCGTATTCGCCCTTGATGTGCACGGTCGCGCCCTTGATCCCGGCGACTTCGCCGGCGGACAGTTCCATGATGGTCGCGTCGAAACCGCGCTTGTCGGCCCAGCGCAGGTACATGCGC
The DNA here is from genome assembly GCF_004348895.1 of Pseudomonas vancouverensis. GTDB lineage: Bacteria > Pseudomonadota > Gammaproteobacteria > Pseudomonadales > Pseudomonadaceae > Aquipseudomonas > Aquipseudomonas vancouverensis. Next base: position 200,920 of record NZ_RRZK01000032.1, on the reverse strand, counting down.
AGCAGGATGTTGGCCCAGTCCTGGGCTTCGGTACCGCCGGAGCCGGCCTGGATGTCCAGGTAGGCGTTGTTCGGGTCCATTTCGTGGCTGAACATGCGGCGGAATTCCAGCTTGGCCAGGGATTCCTCGAGACGGGCCAGTTCGGCGACCACATCGCCCACTGCGCCTTCGTCGTTTTCTTCGACGGCCATGTCCAGCAGGTCGCGGCAATCGGCCAGACCGGTGTTCAGTTCGTCCAGGGTATCGACGATCTGCGCCAGTGCGGCGCGCTCGCGACCCAGCTCCTGGGCGTATTCAGGTTTGTTCCAGACACTCGGATCTTCAAGCTCGCGATTGACTTCAGTCAGACGCTCATGCTTTTGATCGTAGTCAAAGATACCCCCGAATGGTTTCGGAGCGCTCGGACAGGTCCTTGATGGTGTTCAGGATCGGGTTGATTTCCATGACGGGCAGCACTCGTTGGCGAACTTTTGAAAGCCGGCGAGTATACCCGCAAACGCCTGAAAACGGCAGTCCGCTGGGCTGAAAAGGCAAGTCCCTGTGAGAGCGAGCTTGCTCGCGAGAAGCGCTCAGGCACCGCGTTTATGCCGATAGCCATCGTCATCGTTGACGACCATCGCGAGCATGCTCGCTCCTCCAGAGGCAAGCGGGTCACTCCACCCCCACCTGATTGCGCCCATTGTTCTTCGCCGAGTACAGCCCCTTGTCCGCTGCCGAAATCAGATCCCGGCAGTTGCTTCCGGCTTTCGGAACAATGGTCGACAGGCCGATGCTGATGGTCAGGCTCGATCCCTCGCTCGGCGAATTGTGTGGAATGTTCAGCGCAGCCACGGTTTGACGGAGCTTCTCCGCCACCAACCGAGCGCCGCCCGGCGAGGTGTTGGGCAGCACCAGTGCGAATTCTTCACCGCCGTAACGCGCCGGCAGGTCGGAAGGCCGCGCGCTGGCGTCCTTGATCGCCGCGGCCACCTTGCGCAGCGCTTCATCGCCTTCCAGGTGGCCAAAGCTGTCGTTGTAGGCCTTGAAGTAATCCACATCGATCATCAGCAGGGACAACTGGCTTTGCTCTCGCAGCGAACGACGCCATTCCAGTTCCATGTACTCGTCAAAGTGACGACGGTTCGACAGGCCGGTCAGGCCGTCGGAGTTCATCAGCCGTTGCAGCACCAGGTTGGTATCGAGCAGCTGCTGCTGACTCACGCGCAGTGCGCGGTAGGCCGCATCCCGTTGCAGCAAGGTCATGTAGGACCGCGAGTGATAGCGGATCCGCGCCACCAGCTCGATGTTGTCCGGCAACTTGACCAGATAATCGTTGGCCCCGGCCGCGAACGCCGCGCTCTTGATCAGCGGGTCTTCCTTGGTCGACAGGACGATGATCGGAATGTCCTTGGTCGCCGGGTGGTTGCGGTATTCGCGCACCAGGCTCAGGCCGTCCAGCCCGGGCATGACCAGGTCCTGAAGAATCACCGTCGGCTTGATCCGCACCGCGTGGGCAATCGCCTGATGCGGGTCGGCGCAGAAGTGAAAGTCGATGTTCTCTTCGTTCGACAGCCCACGGCGCACGGCTTCGCCGATCATGGCCTGATCGTCCACCAGCAACACCATGGCGGCGTTTTCGTCGGTCTTGAAGTCGTCGAGCTGTAAATCAGTCATGTGCGGTCACCTGAGTACTGCCTGGACCAGGATTGCGGATAAAAGTGCTCATTTGGCGAAAATCTCCAGCAATCGTGGCGCTATCTTGTTCAGCGGGCGAATCTCTACGGCGGCATCGATGGCCGCGGCCGCCTTCGGCATGCCGTACACCGCACTGCTGTTCTGGTCCTGAGCGATGGTCAGGTAGCCCTGTTGGCGCATGAGTTTAAGGCCCTGGGCCCCATCGCGTCCCATGCCGGTAAGCAAAACGCCCACGGCGTCGCCGGTCCAGTGATTGGCCACGCTCTCGAAAAACACATCGATGGAAGGGCGATAGATTTCGTTGACCGGTTCAGCGGTGTAGGCCAGCGTGCCGTTTTTCAACAAACGGATATGGTGATTGGTGCCGGCCAGCAGCACGCTGCCGCTTCGTGGCGGCTCGCCTTCCTGGGCCAGACGCACGTCGAGGCCGCTGGCACTGGCGAGCCATTCGGCCATGCCGGCGGCGAACACCTGGTCGACGTGTTGCACCAGTACGATGGCCGGCGTGAAATCGCGCGGCAGCCCCTTGAGCAGGACTTCCAGCGCGGCGGGACCACCGGCGGAAGAACCAATGGCGATCAGGCTCTGGCGCGACCCCGCACTGCGTGACGGTGTCGGTGCCGAACGCGGACGGCTGCCCTTCTCACCAATCAGCCAGCCGATGTTCATGATCTTGCGTAACAGCGGCGCGGCCGCTTCCTGGGGGTTGCCGGCGCCCACGGCGGGGGTGTCGACCACATCCAGCGCGCCGTGGCCCATGGCCTCGAACACCCGGTGCACGTTCTGCTGACGGTCAACGGTGACCACGACAATGGCGCAAGGGGTTTCGGCCATGATCCGCCGCGTTGCTTCAACGCCGTCCATCACCGGCATGATCAAGTCCATCAGGATCAGGTCCGGCGTATTTTCCGCGCACAAGCGCACTGCTTCGGCGCCGTTGCCGGCCACCCAGATCACCTCGTGTGCCGGTTCGAATGCCAGGGCACGGCGCAGGGCTTCCACAGCCATCGGCATGTCGTTGACGATTGCGATCCTCATGCCCGCGCTCCTCCAATGAGCTCGACCACTGCATCGAGCAGGGCGTCATCATGAAAACTGGCCTTGGCTAGATAATAGTCGGCTCCGGCATCCAGTCCACGACGGCGATCTTCCTCGCGATCCTTGTAGGACACCACCATCACCGGCAGCGATTGCAGGCGATTGTCGCGCCGCAGCAACGTGACCAGCTCGATACCGTCCATGCGCGGCATATCAATGTCCGTGATCAGCAGATCAAAATCCTCCGAACGCAAGGCGTTCCAGCCGTCCATGCCGTCAACCGCAACCGCCACGTCGTAACCGCGATTGAGCAGCAGTTTGCGCTGCAACTCTCGCACGGTCAGGGAATCGTCGACCACCAGAATGCGTTTACGCGCCGCCTCGACCAACTGATGACTGTGCCGAGCGATACGCTCAAGGCGGCCGGTATTGAGCAGTTTTTCCACCGAGCGCAGCATGTCTTCGACATCGACAATCAGCACCACCGAGCCATCGTCGAGCAAGGCGCCGGCAGAGATGTCCTGCACTTTGCCCAGTCGCTCATCCAGCGGCAAGACCACCAACGTGCGCTCGCCGATAAAACGCTCGACCGCCACGCCATAGATCGCATCGCGCTCGCGGATCACCACGACTTTCAGGGTCTGTGCGCTGTTCTGGCTGACAGGACGCTGCAGCAACTGACTGGCGGCCACCAGCCCGACATGCTGGCCTTCATGCCAGAAATGCTGGCGCCCTTCGACCTGCACGATGTCCGCCGGCTCCAGATCACACATGCGCTCGATGTGGGCCAAGGGGAACGCATAGGCCTCGTCGCCCACTTCGACCACCAGACTGCGCACCACCGACAGGGTCAGCGGCACTTCGAGGTGGAAACGGCTGCCCTCGCCCGCCGTTTGCTCCAGCACCACCGCACCACGCAACTGGCGGACCATGTGCTGCACGGCGTCCAGGCCGACGCCGCGCCCGGACACTTCGGTGACTGTGTCGCGCAGGCTGAAACCCGGCAGGAACAGGAACGTCAGCAGTTCTTCTTCGCTCAGTTGTGCGGCGGTGTCTGCGGGCGACAGTTGCCGTTCGATGATGCTGCGACGGACCTTTTCCAGATCGACGCCATGGCCGTCATCGCTCAGCTCCAGCACCAGCAGACCGGCCTGATGGGAGGCGCGCAAGCGAATCACACCTTCGGCCGGTTTGCCCGCCAACAGGCGTTGCTCCGGGGTTTCGATGCCGTGATCGACCGCGTTGCGCAACAGGTGCGTCAAGGGCGCTTCGAGCTTCTCCAGCACGTCGCGATCGACCTGGGTTTTCTCGCCTTCGATCTCCAGCCGTACCTGCTTGCCCAGGTCGCGGCCCAGGTCGCGGACCATGCGCACCTGCCCACTCAACACATCGGCAAACGGCCGCATACGACACGCCAGCGCCGTGTCGTACAACACCTGCGCACGCTGACTGGCCTGCCAGGCGAACTCATCGAGCTCGGCGTTCTTTTCCATCAGCAATTGCTGCGACTGCGCGAGCAAGCGTCGGGCATCTTCCAGCGCTTCCTGGGCTTCCAGGCTCAGGGCCTGATCCTTGAGATGGACATTGAGGCTTTCCAGGGCGCGCAGGCTGTTGCTTTGCATGCGTTTGAGCCGCTGCATGGTCGCCAGGTGCGGTTTGAGCCGCTGGGTTTCCACCAGGGATTTGCTCGACAGATCGAGCAGGCTGTTCAGGCGCTCGGCGGTGACCCGCAGCACGCGCTCGCCATTTTCGGTGGTGCGTTTGGTTTTACGCGGCGCGGGGGGCTCGACAACCGGCACCGCGACCTCAGGTTCCGGAGCCGGGGTCGGCGGCTCGGCCATCAAGGGTGTGGCAGGCGCCGTCGCGACGCTCACGGCAGCCGCCGGGTCGAGCAAGCGCGCCATCAAGGCGACATAGGCGTCGATGTCCGCCGAACCCGGCGCACCGTTCGGCGTGGCGATACGCATCAACAGATCCGTGCCTTGCAGCAGCGCGTCAATGTGCTCGGGGCTGAGCAACAAACGCCCCTCCTGAGCGCTCACCAGGCAGTCTTCCATGACGTGGGAAACACTGACCCCGGCATCGACACCGACGATCCGTGCCGCGCCCTTGAGCGAGTGCGCGGCGCGCATGCAGGATTCGAGCTGATCGGCCTGGGTCGGGTTGCGTTCAAGGGCCAACAGCCCGGCGCTCAACACCTGGGTCTGGGCTTCGGCTTCGAGGCTGAACAGCTCCAGCAGCGAGGCATCACGCATCTGGTCGGGGGTCATGTAAGGCTCCGGGTCACGGCGGACAGCAACTGTTCTTCATCCAGCCAGCGCAGGCTGCGACCCTTGTATTGCAATACCCCCCGGGTGTACCGGGCGCCGGCCTGGGCGCCTGATTGCGAAGCGGCATCGAGGATACGCTCGTCGATGGCGTGTATGCCGTCGACCTCATCCACCGGCACCACCACCGGACCGCCGTGGGCGGCGATGATCAACATGCGCGGCATGACCCGCGCCCCCGACGCCACGCTGCTGGTGGCGTCGAGGTCGAGCAGTTCCACCAGCGACAGGCAAGCCACCAGCGCACCGCGCACATTGGCGACGCCAAGCAAGGCCCGGGAACGTTGATGTGGCAGCGAGTGAATGGCTTGCAGCGGCGCCACCTCCACCAGCGTGCGCGTGGCCAGTCCCAGCCATTCTTCGCCGAGGCGAAACATCAGCAATGAACGGGTCTTGACCTCGCTTTCCAGCGCGACCGAAACCTGCGCACGATCCTCCTGCTGCAGCGCATAGCGATCGAGCAGGCGCGTGGCGGCGGCGGAATACACCGCGCAATTGCGGCAATGAATATGTTCACTGAGCAGCGGACAGGACTTGTCGCCGTGGATACCGATGCGGTTCCAGCAGTCGTCGATGGCCTGGGCGTCCCGGGTGACGCTGAAGGTGTCGGAGACGATCATCGTTTAGGCTCACTGTCGGCGGCGCGTGCGCTGCGGGCGGCACGCTCCTGCAAGCGTCTGGCACCCGTCGCGTCGCCCTGGGCCTGCAGCAGCGCTGCCAGGTGCATCAACGCGTCGGGGTGCTGCGGTTCGAGGTACAACGCCTTGCGATAGAACCCTTGGGCTTCGAAGGCATTACCGGCGACATCGCTGAGCAGGCCCAGCCAGTAGAACACCTGCGCCGCGGGTTCGTGGTTACGCAGATATTGCTCACAGGCAGCCCGGGCTTCAGCGCTCTTGCCTTCGTTGGCCAATGCCGAGATGTTCGCCAGCAGCGCGGCCGCATCGCTGCCGGAAGCCTTGGGCGACGCAGTGGTCGGCGCGGCGCTGCTAAACGGGCGGCTGCGTGCAGGTATCGCTGGCGGACTGTGCAGCGGTGGCAACACGGGTAAAGGTGCAGGCATGGACATGGGTAACGGCTCTGGCTCAGTTCCCTGGTGACTGAAGGCGAAAGACTGGGCAATACCGATCGAACGCATGCCCAGGCGCCCCAGCAAACTGCCTTCTGCCGGGCCGATAAACAGCACGCCATCGACGTGGGTCAGGCGTTTAAGTACTTCGAACACTTGCTTCTGGGTCGGCTGGTCGAAATAGATCAGCAGATTGCGGCAGAACACGAAATCGAAGGGTTGCTCACCGGCGAGCAACGCCGGGTCGAGCAGGTTACCGACGTGCAGACGCACCTGTTCAGTCACTCGCGGGTCGAGCCGATAGCCTTCGCCTTCGTTGCTGAAATGCCGGTCGCGAAAGGCAACGTCCTGCCCGCGAAATGAATTCCTGCCGTAGCGCGCGCGCCGGGCCTTTTCCACCGACAGCGGGCTGACGTCCATGGCGTCGACCTTGAACTGATGCGGCTTGAGCCCGGCATCGAGCAAGGCCATGGCAATCGAATACGGCTCTTCACCGGTGGAACACGGCAAACTGAGAATACGCAGCGCGCGCAGGTTATTGATCTGCGCCAGACGCTTGCCGGCCAGTTTCGCCAGGGTGGCGAAGGATTCCGGGTAACGGAAGAACCAGGTTTCCGGAACGATCACCGCTTCAATCAGCGCCTGCTGCTCATCCCGGGAACCCTGCAGAATCCGCCAGTACTCATCGCTACTGACCGCTTGCGAGAGGACACTGCGCTGGCGCACGGCCCGTTCGATGATTGCCGGGCCGACCGAGCTGACGTCAAGGCCGATGGTTTCCTTGAGGAAATCGAAAAAACGCTGGTCGCTGTTCATGGCTGCGCCTCGAACAGCATCAGGTCCAGGGGCGGTGAGGGATACAGCAAGGTGCGAACCCGCTCATCCAGCAGATCGCTGACGCGCACCCATTGCAGCAGTCCTTGTTCATCCTTGCGCACCGGCCCCAGGTAGGGTGCCTCGCGGTTGTCCAGGCCGTAGGGCTGAAAGTCCTTCGGATCGCAGCGCAGGGTGTCGGTGGCCTGTTCCAGAATCAGCCCAAGCAAGCGAGTCTCTGCACCCTCGTCCGGGCGGTAGTCGACCAGCACCAGTCGCGTACTGGTGCGGGCCTGTGCAGGCGTACCGAAGGTCAGTGCACTGAGGTCGATCACCGGCACCACCGCGCCGCGAAAAGCGAACACCCCGGCGACCCAGTCGGGTGCGCGCGGGATCGGCTTCAATGGCAGGCACGGCAACACTTCCGCGACCTCGGTGGCACGCAGGGCAAAACGCTCGCTGCCGATGCGAAACACCAGAAACAAGGCGTGCGCCGCCTGTTTGACGACGGCGCGTTTGGCGGTGATTTCGCTCATCAGACTTTGAATCGCGAAACGCCGCTGCGCAGCCCGACGGCCACCTGGCTCAGCTCATCGATGGCAAAACTGGCCTGGCGCAGCGACTCGACGGTCTGGCTGCTGGCATCCCCCAGTTGCACCAGCGCGTGGTTGATCTGCTCGGCGCCGGTGGCCTGGGCCTGCATGCCTTCGTTGACCATCAACACCCGCGGCGCCAGCGCCTGGACCTGGTGGATGATCTGCGACAGCTGTTCACCGACCTGCTGCACTTCGTACATGCCACGGCGCACTTCTTCGGAGAACTTGTCCATGCCCATGACCCCGGCCGACACTGCCGACTGAATCTCGCGGACCATTTGCTCGATGTCGTAGGTGGCAACGGCGGTCTGATCCGCCAGACGCCGCACTTCGGTGGCGACCACGGCAAAACCGCGACCATACTCGCCGGCCTTCTCGGCTTCGATGGCGGCGTTGAGCGACAGCAGGTTGGTCTGGTCGGCGACCTTGACGATGGTCACCACCACCTGGTTGATGTTGCCAGCCTTCTCGTTGAGGATCGCCAGCTTGGCGTTAACCAGATCCGCCGCGCCCATCACCGAATGCATGGTTTCCTCCATGCGTGCCAGGCCCTGTTGCCCGGAGCCGGCGGCAACGGAAGCCTGATCGGCGGCAGTGGACACTTCGGTCATGGTGCGCACCAGATCCCGGGAAGTCGCTGCGATTTCACGGGAAGTCGCGCCGATTTCGGTAGTGGTGGCGGCTGTTTCAGTAGCGGTCGCCTGTTGCTGCTTGGAGGTGGCGGCGATTTCAGTGACCGAAGTGGTGACCTGCACCGACGAGCGCTGGGCCTGGGACACCAGCGAAGTCAGTTCGGTCATCATGTCGTTGAAGCCGGTTTCCACTGCGCCAAACTCGTCCTTGCGCTCCAGGTTCAGGCGACCACTGAGGTCGCCGGTGCGCATGATTTCCAGAATCTTCACGATGCGGTTCATCGGCGCCATGATCGCGCGCATCAGCAGCAGACCGCAGAGACCGGCCGCCAACACTGCGATCAGCAGGGATATGCCCATGCTGATTTTTGCCGCGGCCACGGCCTCATCGATGGCGTTCATGGCGTTGTCAGCGACAACCTTGTTCTCGCCGATGATGTCATTGAGTTTCATCCGCCCGGCTGTCCACGCCGGCGTCAATTTGCTGTTGAACAGGTCAATGGCCTGGTCCGCCTGATCGCGCTGGTGCAAATCGAGCACCGCCGCCTGAATCGAGTTGTATTGCGCCACGTCCTGCTCGAACAAGGCAAATTCGCGCTTGTCCTCATCGGTGGTGACCGTGCGGGCGTAGTTGGCCATCTGCTCATGCAGGCGAGTTTCGAACGCCTTGAAGTCCGCCGCATCTTCGGCACTGATGCCCTGGCCCTTTTTCAAACCCAGCAATTCCTGGGTCTGCAGGTAACTGTCGACCCAGGCGCTGCGCACCATCGAGCTGTAGTACACGCCGGGCACGGCGTCGTCGCGCACGCTGGTTTCACTGGCTTCGATCTTCAGCAACCGTGAATACGAGACGACCACCATCAGCAGCATAATGGCGATAATTACCGCAAAGCTCGCCAAAATGCGTTGGCGCAACGTCCAGTTCTTCACAGTCAGTCCTCGGGGCTTGTTTCGAAATGCGGGGAGTATAGCCGAGGGCGGTGTTTCATTTATAAGACGGTTGCAGCAATGCCCGGCTCTGGACTGGGACTTTCCGTCAGCTGAGGCAGCAGTAGCCAGTGGCGATTGTGCAGAAACAGACCGTGAATTGGCCGTTGAGGTGGGGCGAGGTGGAAAATGTCATCGTCGGATCGCCGCCGGGAGACATTCTCGCTCCCACATTGATACCTGTAGGAGCGAGCTTGCTCGCGATTGCGGCCTTGGGATTTACAGCGAAGCCTGGCGAACCTGCTTCTCCAGCTCCGCCTTCAGCCCCGGCTCCAGCCTGAGCTGGCGCGCCAGTTCATCCAGATAGGACTTCTCCATAAAGCTTTCCTCATCCACCAGCATCACACTGGCGATGTACATCTCGGCAGCCATTTCCGGGGTGCGGGCAGCGCGGGCGACGTCAGCGGGGTCCAGTGGCTTGTTGAGTTCGGCGTGCAGCCAGTGCTGCAACTCTTCGTCGTTGTCGAGCTTGCGGAACTCACCTTCGATCAGGTTGCGTTCGCGCTCGTCGATGTGACCGTCAGCCTTGGCGGCGGCCACCAACGCTTTGAGAATCGCCTGGCTGTGCTGCTCGACTTGCACCGGCGGCAAGCGGTCGAGGGTTTGCGGCTCGCCTTTCGCAGCGCCAGCTTGCTGGGCCTGCCAGTTGCCGTAGGCTTTGTAGGCCAGCACACCCAAGGCCGCGAGCCCACCGTAGACCGCAACCTTGCCACCGACCTTGCGCGCCTTTTTGTTGCCGATCAGCAAGCCCATGGCCCCCGCCGCCAACGCACCTCCACCCGCCCCCGAAAGCAAACTGCCAAGGCCACCGGCACTGCCGCTCGATCCTTTGTGCGGCGTCGCACCCGCCTTTTTCTGCAACAGGTCCTGGCCGGACTTGAGTAGTTGGTCGAGCAATCCACGGGTGTTCATGTTGCGTCTCCACAAAAGGTTTAACCGGCCACCAGCCTAGATCGAAAGTGCCCGCGCCTGACCTACAAGAGTGCTTCCGGATGTTGCTCAGCAGAGGTGGGTTCACCTTGAAATGCGCGGCCTTGAGCTACCCATCGGAAAAAAAGATATACACTGCAACAAATTGATAAAAACAGCCCACCGGGTATTTTCAACATGATGACCTTGCGTCAGATCCGTCATTTCATCGCCGTGGCCGAGACCGGCTCGATCTCCGCCGCCGCACAGAACGCCTTTATTTCCCAGTCGACCCTGACCCTGGCGATCCAGCAACTGGAAGAGGAAATCGGCGTCAGCCTGTTCAACCGCCACGCCAAGGGTATGACCCTGACCCACCAGGGGCATCAGTTCCTGCGTCAGGCGCACCTGATCCTGGCCACCGTGGACAACGCCAAGCGCAGCCTGCAACAGAGCACTGACCAGGTCGCCGGGCAGTTGATCGTCGGCGTGACCAGCCTGGTGGCCGGTTATTACCTGGCCGACCTGCTCACCCGCTTCCAGCGCGCCTACCCCAATGTGGAAATCCGCGTGATGGAGGACGAGCGCCCCTACATCGAGCATTTGCTGGTCAGCGGCGAGATCGATGTCGGCGTGCTGATCCTGTCCAACCTCGAAGACCGCCACGCCCTGCAAACCGAAGTGCTGACCCACTCGCCCCACCGGATCTGGCTGCCAGCCCAGCATCCACTGCTGGAACACGACAGCATCAACCTCGCCGATGTCGCCCGCGAACCATTGATTCAACTGAACGTCGATGAAATGGACCGCAATGCCCAGCGCATGTGGTCGGCGGCCTCCCTGCAACCACACATCACCCTCCGCACCGCGTCGACCGAAGCCGTGCGAAGTCTGGTTGCCGCCGGCCTTGGCGTATCGATCCAGCCTGACATGACCTACCGCCCCTGGTCCCTGGAGGGCGACATTATTGAAGCGCGGACCATTGCCGACCTCAGCCAGACCCTCGATGTCGGCCTGGCCTGGCGTCGCGGCACCGCGCGCCCGGCGCTGGTGGACCCATTCCTGACCGTGGCACGCGAACAACCCCACGGCGGGCGAAAGCCATCTATTTAATCGAACGCCACCTTCAGTATTTAGTATTTGTCGACCTCGGGGCCGCGCACTAGTCTTGTCGCATCTATATAAGACGGCCGAGCCCCAGTCACAGGGAGCATCATGGCCACACAAGAAAAGAGAACCCGTAAAATGGCTGGCGCGCAAACCCCGTTGTTCACCGCTTTGTTGATCGATGGTGAATTAGTCGCCGGGCAAGGTTGCGTCGAACCCATTCTCAACCCCGCCACCGGCGAAGTCCTGACGCAGATCGCCGAAGCCAGCACCGAGCAGGTCGAAGCGGCCATCCTCGCCGCCCATCGCGCCTTTGCCGGCTGGTCACGGACCACCCCGCAGCAACGCTCGAACCTGCTGCTGGACATCGCCAATGCCATCGAAAAAAACGCTGATCTGCTCGCCCGTCTCGAATCCTTGAATTGCGGCAAACCCCTGCACCTGGCCCGCCAGGATGACCTGAGCGCCACGGTCGATGTGTTCCGCTTCTTCGCCGGTGCCGTGCGTTGCCAGACCGGACAACTGAGCGGCGAATACCTGCCGGGCTACACCAGCATGGTCCGTCGCGACCCTATCGGCGTGGTGGCGTCCATCGCACCGTGGAACTACCCGATCATGATGGCCGCGTGGAAAATCGCCCCGGCCCTCGCCGCCGGCAACACCCTGGTGTTCAAGCCGTCGGAACACACGCCGCTGTCAATCCTCGCCCTGGCGCCTGCGCTGGCTGAAATCCTCCCGCGCGGCGTGATCAACATTGTCTGTGGCGGCGGTGAAGGCGTTGGCAGCCATCTGGTCAGCCATCCGAAAATCCGTATGGTGTCGCTGACCGGCGATATCGTCACCGGCCAGAAAATCCTCCAGGCCGCGTCCAAGACCCTCAAACGCACCCACCTCGAACTCGGCGGCAAAGCCCCGGTGATCGTCTGCAACGATGCCGACATCCAGGCCGTGGTCGAGGGTGTGCGCAGCTACGGCTATTACAACGCCGGCCAGGATTGCACGGCGGCTTGCCGCATCTACGCCCAGGCCGGCATTCACGACCGCCTGGTGGCCGAACTGGGCGCCGCCGTCAGCAGCATTCGCTTTGCCGGCAAACGTGACGCCGACAATGAAATCGGCCCGCTGATCAGCACCCGCCAGCGTGACCGTGTGGCCAGCTTTGTCGAACGGGCCCTCGGTCAGCCACACATCGAGCGCGTCACCGGTGCGGCGGTGCATTCCGGCGCCGGTTTCTATTACCAGCCAACCCTGCTGGCCGGCTGCAAGCAGAGCGATGAAATCGTCCAGCGCGAAGTGTTCGGCCCGGTGGTGACCGTGACCCGTTTTGAAGAACTCGAACAGGCGGTGGACTGGACCAACGATTCGGAATACGGCCTGGCTTCGTCGGTGTGGACGCAGAACCTCGACAAGGCCATGCAGGTTGCCGCACGTTTGCAGTACGGCTGCACCTGGATCAACAGCCATTTCATGCTGGTCAGCGAAATGCCCCACGGCGGCCTGAAGCGCTCGGGCTACGGCAAGGATCTGTCCAGTGATTCGCTGCAGGACTACAGCGTGGTGCGCCACATCATGGCCCGCCACGGGCAACAACTCTGACTACGCTAATAACAAGCCGCTGACGGCATGCTTCACCGGTTCAAAACACTGCCCCGACCATAACTAAAGAAGAGGGAATTCCCATGTTCGTGCACAAGACCGCACTGCTCAGTGCAATCACCACCGCGCTGCTGGCCAGCGCCGCTGTTCAGGCCGCCGAGCCACTCAAAGCTGTCGGGGCGGGCGAAGGCCAACTGGACATTGTGGCCTGGCCTGGCTACATCGAGCGTGGCGAGAGCGACAAGGCCTACGACTGGGTCACCGGTTTTGAAAAGGAAACCGGCTGCAAGGTTAACGTCAAGACCGCCGCCACTTCCGATGAAATGGTCAGCCTGATGGCCAAGGGCGGTTACGACCTGGTCACTGCCTCGGGCGATGCGTCCCTGCGCCTGATCGTTGGCAAGCGTGTGCAGCCGATCAACACCGCGTTGATCCCGAACTGGAAAAACATCGACCCGCGCCTCAAGGATGCGCCGTGGTACGTGGTCAACAAGCAGACCTACGGCACCCCGTACCAGTGGGGCCCGAACGTGCTGATGTACAACACCAACGTATTCAAGACCGCGCCGACCAGCTGGAACGTGGTGTTCGATGCGCAGAACCTGCCTGACGGCAAGCCGAACAAGGGTCGCGTGCAGGCCTACGACGGCCCGATCTACATCGCCGACGCGGCGCTGTACCTGAAGACCACCAAGCCTGAACTGGGCATCCAGAACCCGTACGAACTGACCGAAGCCCAGTACAAGGCCGTCCTCGATCTGCTGCGCGCCCAACAGCCGCTGATCCACCGCTACTGGCATGACACCACGGTACAGATGAGCGACTTCAAAAACGAAGGCGTGGTGGCCTCCGGTGCCTGGCCGTATCAGGTCAACGGCCTGATGAACGACAAGCAGCCGATCGCTTCGACCATTCCGAAAGAAGGCGCCACCGGCTGGGCCGACACCACCATGATGCACACCGAGGCCAAGCACCCGAACTGCGCCTACAAGTGGATGGACTGGTCGCTGCAACCGAAGGTCCAGGGTGACGTGGCGGCGTGGTTCGGCTCGTTGCCGGCAGTACCGGCGGCGTGCAAGGAGAGCGAACTGCTCGGCGCCGAAGGCTGCAAGACCAACGGTTTCGACCAGTTCGACAAGATCGCCTTCTGGAAAACCCCGCAGGCTGAAGGCGGCAAGTTCGTGCCGTACAGCCGCTGGACCCAGGATTACATCGCGATCATGGGCGGCCGCTGACACACCGTGTGGCGAGGGAGCTTGCTCCCGCTGGGTGGCGAAGCCGCCCCAAAACCAGTCAATGCGGTCTGTCAGCTAAACCGCATCAACCCTTTTTGGGAGTGCTGCGCACTCCAACGGGAGCAAGCTCCCTCGCCACAAAAGTACTTTGATTCAGTTTTTTCAGAAGTCCAGGCAGGGCCGCTGCGACGGCCTTCGCCTATTTGGAGCACCGCACCATGACGCTTGCAGTCCAATTCACCAACGTTTCCCGTCAGTTCGGCGAAGTGAAGGCCGTAGACCGGGTTTCCATCGACATCCAGGACGGCGAGTTCTTCTCCATGCTGGGGCCTTCCGGCTCGGGCAAGACCACCTGTTTGCGCCTGATCGCCGGTTTTGAACAACCGAGCGCAGGCTCCATCCGAATCCATGGCGAGGAGGCCGCCGGCCTGCCGCCGTACCAGCGCGACGTGAACACCGTGTTCCAGGATTACGCGCTGTTCCCGCACATGAACGTGCGTGACAACGTCGCCTACGGCCTGAAGGTCAAGGGCGTCGGCAAGGCCGAACGCCTCAAACGCGCCGAAGAAGCCCTCGACATGGTTGCCCTCGGCGGCTACGGCGACCGCAAGCCGGTGCAACTGTCCGGCGGCCAGCGCCAGCGTGTGGCCCTGGCCCGCGCCCTGGTCAATCGTCCTCGCGTACTGCTGCTCGACGAACCCCTCGGCGCCCTCGACCTGAAGCTGCGCGAGCAAATGCAGAGCGAGCTGAAGAAGCTGCAACGCCAGCTCGGCATCACCTTCATTTTCGTCACCCACGACCAGACCGAAGCGCTGTCGATGTCCGACCGCGTAGCGGTATTCAACAAAGGCCGCATCGAACAGGTCGACAGCCCGCGCAACCTGTACATGAAACCGGCCACCACCTTCGTCGCGGAGTTCGTCGGCACCTCCAACGTGATCCGCGGTGACCTGGCCAAACAACTCAGCGGCGTCGCGCAGCCATTCTCGATCCGCCCGGAACACGTGCGTTTTGCCGAAGGCCCGCTGGCCAGCCACGAAATCGAAGTCAGCGGATTGCTGCACGACATCCAGTACCAGGGCAGCGCCACCCGCTACGAACTGAAGCTGGAAAACGGCCAGACCCTGAACATCAGCAAGTCCAACAATCAGTGGCTGGACACCACCGCACAACATCAGACCGGGCAGCGCATCACCGCCCGCTGGGCGCGTGAAGCCATGATCCCGTTGCACGACACCGTTGCGAGCGGGGTGTGAGATGAACACCTTGGCTATCTCTCAAACCCTGGCCGGAGGCTCGCCGCTGCGCCGGTTTTCCAACCTGCTGTATCGCCGACCCAACCTGTACCTGTCGATGCTGCTGGTGCCGCCGCTGATCTGGTTCGGCGCCATCTACCTGGGCTCGTTGCTGACCCTGTTGTGGCAAGGCTTCTACACCTTCGACGACTTCACCATGGCGGTCACCCCGGACCTGACCCTGGCGAACTTCGCGGCGCTGTTCCAGCCGTCCAACTTCGACATCATCCTGCGTACCCTGAGCATGGCGATTGTCGTGTCGATCGCCAGCGCCATCGTTGCGTTTCCGATTGCCTACTACATGGCGCGCTACACCACCGGCAAGACCAAGGCGTTTTTCTACATCGCGGTGATGATGCCGATGTGGGCCAGCTACATCGTCAAGGCCTACGCCTGGACCCTACTGCTGGCCAAGGGCGGCGTGGCGCAGTGGTTCGTGCAGCACCTGGGGCTGGAACCAGCCCTGCAATTCGTACTGGGCATTCCGGGCGTGGGCGGCAGCACCCTGTCGACCTCGCACCTGGGTCGCTTCATGGTGTTCGTCTACATCTGGCTGCCGTTCATGATCCTGCCGATCCAGGCCTCCCTGGAACGCCTGCCGCCATCGTTGCTGCAAGCTTCGGCCGACCTCGGCGCCAAGCCGCGCCAGACCTTCATGCAGGTGATTCTGCCGCTGTCGGTCCCGGGCATTGCCGCAGGTTCGATCTTCACCTTCTCGCTGACCCTGGGCGACTTCATCGTGCCGCAACTGGTCGGCCCGCCCGGCTACTTCGTCGGCAGCATGGTCTACGCCCAGCAAGGGGCGATCGGCAACATGCCAATGGCCGCCGCTTTCACCCTGGTGCCGATCGTGCTGATCGCCATCTACCTGTCCATCGTCAAACGTCTGGGGGCCTTCGATGCACTCTGAGAAAGCCTCAATTGGCCTGAAAATCGCTGCCTGGGGCGGGTTGGTGTTCCTGCACTTCCCGATCCTGATCATCTTCATGTACGCCTTCAACACCGAAGACGCGGCGTTCAGCTTTCCACCCAAGGGTTTCACCCTGAAGTGGTTCAGCGTGGCGTTCTCGCGGCCGGACGTGCTCGAAGCGATCAAGCTGTCGTTGCAGATCGCCTCGATTGCCACGCTGATCGCCATGGTGCTCGGCACGCTGGCATCGGCGGCGCTGTATCGGCGTGATTTCTTCGGCAAGCAGGGCATCTCGCTGATGCTGATCCTGCCGATCGCGCTGCCAGGGATCATCACCGGGATCGCGTTGCTGGCAACCTTCAAGACGCTGGGGATCGAGCCGGGGATGTTCACCATCATCGTCGGTCACGCGACCTTCTGCGTGGTGATCGTCTACAACAACGTTATCGCCCGCCTGCGCCGTACCTCCCACAGTCTGATCGAGGCGTCGATGGACCTCGGTGCCGACGGCTGGCAGACCTTCCGCTACATCATCCTGCCGAACCTCGGCTCGGCGTTGCTGGCTGGTGGCATGTTGGCCTTCGCGCTGTCGTTCGACGAAATCATCGTCACCACCTTCACCGCCGGCCATGAACGCACCCTGCCGCTGTGGCTGCTCAACCAGCTCAGCCGCCCACGGGACGTGCCGGTGACCAACGTCGTCGCGATGCTGGTAATGATGGTGACCATGCTGCCGATCCTTGGCGCCTATTACCTGACCCGTGGCGGCGAAAGCGTTGCGGGCAGTGGTGGGAAGTAACGAACAACCAATTACCCACTGAAGGAACCGAATCCAGTGTGGGAGAGAGCTTGTCTCCGGGCGGAGATCCGACGATGAGGCCATCACATTCAAGATTGATGTTGGCTGACACAGCGCTTTCGCGAGCAAGCTCGCTCCCACATTAGGGACGGTTTCTTCAGGGAAATAACAACAGTTCCGAAGAGGACACATGACATGCAAACCAAGCTCCTGATCAACGGCCAACTGGTCACCGGCGAAGGTCCGGCCCAGGCGGTGTTCAACCCTTCGCTGGGCCGTGTGCTGGTGGAAATCAACGAGGCCAGCGAGGCCCAGGTCGATGCCGCCGTGCGCGCTGCCGACGCCGCCTTCGACAGCTGGTCGCTGACCCCGCCGAAAGAGCGTTCGCTGTTGCTGCTCAAACTCGCCGATGCCATCGAAGCCCACGGCGAAGAACTGGCCAAGCTCGAATCGGACAACTGCGGCAAGCCGCTCAGCGCCGCGCTGAACGATGAGATCCCGGCGATTGCCGACGTGTTCCGTTTCTTCGCCGGCGCCAGCCGTTGCATGAGCGGTTCGGCCGGTGGCGAGTACCTGCCGGGTCACACTTCGATGATCCGCCGCGACCCGGTGGGCGTGATCGCTTCCATCGCGCCGTGGAACTACCCGCTGATGATGGTCGCCTGGAAAATCGCCCCGGCCCTCGCCGCCGGCAACACCGTGGTGCTCAAGCCGTCGGAACAGACGCCGCTGACCGCCCTGCGCCTGGCCCAACTGGCCGCAGAGATCTTCCCGGCCGGCGTGCTCAACCTGGTCTTCGGCCGTGGCCCGAGCGTCGGCAGCCCGCTGGTGACCCACCCGAAAGTGCGCATGGTGTCGCTGACCGGCTCGATCGCCACCGGCTCGAACATCATTTCCAGCACCGCCGACAGCGTCAAACGCATGCACATGGAACTGGGCGGCAAGGCCCCGGTGATTATCTTCGACGACGCCGACATCGACGCCGCCGTCGAAGGCATCCGCACCTTCGGTTTCTACAACGCCGGCCAGGACTGCACCGCCGCCTGCCGCATCTACGCCCAGGCCGGCATCTACGAGAAATTCGTCGAGAAGCTTGGCGCAGCCGTCAGCAGCATCAAGTACGGCTTGCAGGATGATCCGTCGACCGAACTCGGCCCGCTGATCACCGCGCAGCACCGTGACCGCGTCGCCGGCTTCGTCGAGCGCGCCATCGCCCAGCCGCACATTCGCCTGGTCACCGGCGGCAAGGCCGTGGACGGCAACGGTTTCTTCTTCGAACCAACGGTGCTGGCGGATGCGCAGCAGGACGACGAGATCGTCCGTCGCGAAGTGTTCGGGCCGGTGGTCTCGGTCACGAAGTTCAGCGATGAGGCACAGGTGCTGGGCTGGGCCAACGATTCCGACTACGGCCTGGCCTCCTCCGTATGGACCGCCGACGTTGGCCGCGCCCATCGCCTGTCGGCCCGCTTGCAGTACGGCTGCACCTGGGTCAACACGCACTTCATGCTGGTCAGCGAAATGCCCCACGGCGGCCAGAAGCTGTCCGGGTACGGCAAGGACATGTCGATGTACGGGCTGGAGGACTACACCGTGGTTCGCCATGTGATGTTCAAGCACTAAAAAAAGCATCGCCTGTAGGAGCGAGCTCGCTCGCGATGGACGTCAACGATGACGCGGGAAATTTGATGCCCCGCGCTGTCCTCGGGTTTTTCGCGAGCATGCTCGCTCCTACAACGATGGCGTCACCGCAAGACTCAAGGAAGAAACCGGCACCCAGCACCACCAGGCTCCAAACCAAAGAAGACACAACAATAACCACCGATCCGGGCAGCGCCGCCAAGGCCCCGCCACGGTGTCGGACATCCGAAATCTGCCGATTTTCCGGAGCACATTCACATGAGTGCATCACCCGATCTCTCTGCAATCGCTGCCGACAGCGACGCCGAACAGTTGCGCAAGCTGGGTTACACCTCCAACTTCAATCGCAGCATGAGCCTGTGGGAAAACTTCGCCCTGGGCTTCACCTACCTCTCCCCGGTCGTCGGGGTCTACACCCTGTTCGGCCTGTGCCTCGCGGCAGGCGGGCCACCGATGTTCTGGGCCTACCTGCTGGTGGGTTGCGGTCAACTGCTGGTGTGCCTGATCTTCGGCGAAGTGGTTTCACAGTTCCCGATTTCCGGCGGCGTCTACCCATGGGCCCGTCGCCTGGTGGGCAAGCGCTGGGCGTGGATGGTCGGCTGGATCTACTCCATCGCCCTGTGCGTGACCATCGCCGCGGTTGCCGTTGGTGCCGGTCCTTACCTGGCCGCCATGCTCGGCTTTGAACCGAGCAACAACACCAACATCGTGATTGCCCTGGTGCTGACGCTGTTCGCCACCCTGGTCAACCTCAGCGGTACCAAAGTGCTGGCGCGCATCGCCATGTTCGGCTTCCTCTGCGAACTGGTCGGCGCAGTGATCGTCGGCGTCTACTTGCTGATCTTCGAACGCCACCAGCCGCTCAGCGTGCTGTTCAACACCTTCGACATCAGCGTCAACGGCTCCTACCTGCCGGCCTTCCTCACCGCCTCGCTGGCGGGGATGTTCCTGTACTACGGCTTCGAAGCCTGCGGCGACGTGGCTGAAGAAACGCCGAACCCGAGCAAGAAGATTCCGGTGGCCATGCGCATGACCATCTACATCGGTGGTATCGCGGCGATGTTCGCCTGCCTCGCGCTGATCCTCGCCGTACCGGATATGCAAGCGGTTATCAACGGCACCGACAAGGACCCGGTCACCACCATCCTCAGCAACGCCTTCGGCCCGGTGGGCTCGAAAGTGGTCATGGGCGTGGTAATGATTTCCTTCATCTCCTGCGTGATCAGCCTGCAGGCAGCGGCCAGCCGTCTGCTGTACTCCTACGCCCGTGACGAAATGGTCATCGGCAGCAAACTGCTGAAAAAGATTTCGCCTACCACTCAGGTTCCGGTGGCTGCACTGTTCGTCTCCGGCGTCCTGCCGGCGTTGATCATCATCCTCGGCTTCTTCCTGCAAGACGCGGTGGCGACCATCGTCAGCTTCGCGGCGATCGGCATTTACCTGGCCTTCCAGATGATCGTCCTGGCGGCGCTGTACGCCCGTATCAAAGGCTGGAAACCCAGTGGCAAATTCACCCTCGGCGCCTGGGGCTGGCTGGTGAACATCGGTGCGCTGGCCTACGGTATCGGTGCAATCATCAACATGGCCTGGCCACGCACGCCTGATGCTGCGTGGTACATCAACTATGCCATGGTCCTGAGCACCGCCATCGTCATCGGCCTGGGCCTGCTCTACATGTGGATCGCCAAGCCCTATGACCACGGCACCGCCCCTGCTGGCGATGCCTGGAAAGTCAGCCGGTAACGGCATTCGCCCCGGTGCCGTTGTGGCACCGGGGCGACCTGAAAAAAAACCAACAAGGATTGAACATGGATATCACCCGCCGCGACTTTCTCAACGGCGTCGCTGTCACCATTGCTGCCGGCATGACCCCTCTGCAACTTCTCCAGGCCGCCCCTGACGGGCGCTACTACCCACCGGCATTGACCGGCCTGCGTGGTAGCCACGTCGGCTCGTTCGAAATCGCCCACCAGTTGGGCTGGGAGAAGAAGGTCTTCGATACCGACAAGCTGCCGATCAGCGAAGAATACGACCTGGTGGTGGTCGGCGGCGGCCTCAGCGGGTTGTCCGCTGCCTGGTTCTACCGCGAGAAACATCCGCAAGCGCGCATCCTGATTCTGGAAAACCACGACGACTTCGGCGGTCACGCCAAGCGTAACGAATTCTCAGCCGGTGGACGCATGATCCTCGGCTATGGCGGCAGTGAGGCCTTCCAGTCGCCGAACCATCTGTACAGCAAGGAAGTGAACGGCCTGCTGAAGAAGCTCGGGGTGAACATCAAACGCTTCGAGACTGCCTTCGATCGCCAGTTCTATCCTGGCCTGGGCCTGTCCCGCGCGGTGTTCTTCGACAAGGAAAACTTCGGCGAGGACAAACTGGTCACCGGCGACCCGACGCCGATGGTGGCCGACGACATCGCCCCCGATCAGCTGCACGCCCGCTCGATCCCGGACTTCATCAATGACTTCCCGTTGCCCCAAGCCGACCGCGACGCGTTGATTGCGCTGCATGTGGCACCGAAAGACTATCTCGCGGGCAAGTCCCTCGAAGAAAAGACCGCACACCTGGAAGCCACCAGCTACCAGGACTTCCTGCTCAAGGACGTCGGCCTGTCGGCGCAAGCGGTGAAGTACTTCCAGAGTCGCACCAATGACTTCATGGCCCTGAGCATCGATGCGGTCGCGGCAGCCGATGCCTACTCGGTGGGTTTCCCCGGCTTCAGCGCAATGAACCTGGAGCCGATCAGCGAAGAAGCCCAGGCGGAAATGGAAGAGCCCTACATCTACCACTTCCCCGACGGCAACGCTTCGCTGGCGCGCCTGCTGGTGCGCAGCCTGATCCCGGGCGTGGCACCGGGGCACACCATGGACGATATCGTCCTGGCGCCCTTCGACTACGCCAAGCTCGACCAGGCCAAGACCCCGGTGCGCATTCGCCTGAACAGCACCGCCGTCAGCGTGCGCAACGTCGGTACCGGCGTGAACGTCGGCTACAGCCGTGGCGGCCAGCTCAGCCAGGTGCGCGGCAAGCACTGCATCATGGCTTGCTACAACATGATCATCCCGTACCTGCTGCGCGACCTCTCCGCCGAGCAGTCCCATGCGCTGAGCCAGAACGTGAAGTACCCGCTGGTCTACACCAAGGTGGTGATCCGCAACTGGCAGTCGTTCCAGAAACTCGGCGTACACGAAATCTATGCCGCGACCCAGCCTTACAGCCGGATCAAACTCGACTACCCGGTGAGCATGGGTGGCTACGAGCACCCGAAAGACCCGACGCAGCCCATCGGCCTGCACATGGTCTACGTGCCCACCAGCCCGAACAGCGGCATGAACGCCCGCGACCAGGCCCGCGCCGGTCGTGGCCGCTTGTACGGCCAGACCTTCGAGCAACTGGAAGCGCAACTGCGTGACCAGCTGCAACGCATGCTCGGCCCGGGCGGTTTCAACCATCAAACCGACATCCTCGCCATCACCGTCAACCGCTGGTCCCACGGCTACGCCGGTTTCTCCAACAGCCTGTACGACGACGCCGACGAAAGCGAAAAACTGATGAACCTGGCACGTCAGCCCGTAGGGCGCGTGAGCATCGCCAACTCTGACGCAGCGTGGAGTGCTTATGCCCATGCGGCGATTGATGAGGCGTACCGGGCGGTAGGGGAAGTGGGTTAAGCCCCTCTGATAACCCTGCCGGGTCCGCCACGACCGGATAAGGGTATTGCAGTGAACATGGGTTTTCAGTCGCGGCCACCACGCCGCGACTGAATCGCCCTCTTCTTCAAAATCTCGAAACACTCCTCATCGCATCCACCAGATAGCGCATCGCTATCCGATCGTTCTCCGACAACTCCCGGTAGCGCTCCACCAGTTTCATCTCCTCGTTATTGAGCCGGCGCCTTCGCCGTCCACTGCTCAGGCACGGAAAGATCCCTAACATCTCGGTAATGCTCTGTACTTTCGACATGGACGATGTCCTTCTCTAAACGTCAAAGAAACTGCAAAAAAACCCATCGCCCTCCTCACTTTTCAGCCGCCATCTGGTGTCGGCTGAATCGCACCAGCCTTTCGGGCGCAGACCGGTCATGCACACAGAATAGGAATATTCCCGGCGCTGAAAAGTGGTTTTTAGAGTAATTAGTCAAAAAAAGCAGAAATGCCCTCAAATTCAGAAAAGCCTGTGGGAAATGTTCATCGACATGTCTTGTTTCATTGCCAAGCTAGCGTGGTGCCATCAATCAATTTTGCTCGCCAAGCGAACCGTTTAAGCTATTCGGCATCTGTTTAAAGTCCGTTGCGTTTGGCCGAAGGCATGTCCGAACCGATATTTCTGATCCAGCACGCGCCAGGAACGGCGCGGGATTGTTAACGACAGGTTGTATTTATGCACCGCAGGAATTTGCTCAAGGCCTCCATGGCTATCGCTGCCTACACCGGTTTGTCTGCCACCGGCCTGTTGGCCTCCCGCGCCTGGGCTGCCGCAGGCACCGCCGATGGCGAGGCCACAGCATTCGACTTTGAAGCGCTGAAGCTTCAGGCCAAGCAACTGGCCAGCAACCGCTACCAGGACACCAAACAGGTATTGCCGCCGACCCTGGCGAGCATGACACCGCAGAACTTCAACGCGATTCGCTATGACGGCAACCATTCGCTGTGGAACGACTTGAACGGTCAGCTGGATGTGCAGTTTTTCCACGTCGGCATGGGTTTCAAGCAGCCGGTACGCATGTACAGCGTCGACCCCAAGACCCGCATGGCGCGCGAGGTACATTTCCGTCCGTCGCTGTTCAACTATGAAAACACCACGGTCGACACCAAACAGTTGGGCGGCGACCTGGGCTTCTCCGGGTTCAAGCTGTTCAAGGCACCTGAACTGGACAAGCACGACGTGGTGTCCTTCCTTGGCGCCAGTTACTTTCGCGCGGTGGACGCCACCGGCCAGTACGGTCTGTCTGCCCGCGGCCTGGCCATCGACACCTACGCGAAAAAGCGCGAAGAATTCCCCGACTTCACCAAGTTCTGGTTCGAAACGCCGGGCAAGGACAGTACGCGTTTTGTCGTGTACGCCCTGCTCGACTCGCCAAGCGCCACCGGCGCCTACCGCTTCGACATCGACTGCCAGGCCGAACGTGTGGTGATGGAAGTCGATGCCCACGTCAACGCGCGTACCGCCATCGATCAATTGGGCATCGCGCCGATGACCAGCATGTTCAGTTGCGGCACCCACGAACGCCGCATGTGCGACACCATTCACCCGCAGATCCACGACTCCGATCGCCTGGCGATGTGGCGTGGCAACGGCGAGTGGATCTGCCGTCCGCTGAACAACCCGGCCACCCTGCAATTCAATGCCTTCGCCGACAACGATCCAAAAGGTTTCGGCCTGGTGCAGACCGACCATGAATTCGCCAGTTATCAGGACACTGTGGACTGGTACAGCCGCCGGCCGAGCCTGTGGGTCGAACCCACGACTGCGTGGGGCGAAGGTTCGGTGGACTTGCTGGAGATCCCGACCACCGGCGAGACCATGGACAACATCGTCGCCTTCTGGACGCCGAAGAAGCCGGTAGCCGCCGGCGACTCGCTGAACTACGGCTACAAACTCTACTGGAGCGCCTTGCCACCGGTCGGCACGCCATTGGCTCGGGTCAACGCGACCCGTTCAGGCATGGGCGGCTTCACTGAAGGCTGGGCACCGGGCGAACACTATCCGCCAGTCTGGGCGCGACGCTTTGCCGTGGACTTCACCGGAGGCGGCCTCGACCGCTTGCCTGAAGGCACAGGCATCGAACCGGTGGTCACCTGCTCGAACGGCAAGGTCCAGGACTTCAGCATCCTCAAGCTCGATGACATCAAGGGCTACCGCATCCTGTTCGACTGGTACCCGACCAATGACAGCGTGGAGCCGGTGGAGCTGCGCCTGTTCATTCGCACCCATGACCGTACCCTGAGTGAAACCTGGTTGTACCAGTACTTCCCGCCGGCACCGGACAAGCGCAAATACCCCTGACAGGGGGTTGCACCGCAGCACCATTCGGTTTTCCGAACGCGACCTGCAGGTCGGTTCGGATAACCGGATGATCCAGGGTAAAAAAACGCGCCATAAAAACTTAATCCCCTTATAAATCAATGCTTTGATCATTATCGACTGGTCTGGCACGAGTCATGCTCTACACTTCTTCGACGGATGCCCTGCGCTCACTCGCAACAGTGTTCAGGCATTTGCAGCACAAAAGGGCCGATCAACTGGCTCCATAAAAAAAACAATGTCGAGGAAAATTTGATGCGCATCGTTCCCCATATCCTGGGCGCAGCCATTGCTGCCGCTCTGATCAGCACACCAGTTTTCGCTGCCGAGCTCACCGGCACCCTTAAGAAGATCAACGACTCGGGCACCATCACCCTCGGGCACCGTGACAGCTCCATTCCGTTTTCCTACATCGCCGATGCTTCGGGTAAACCGGTGGGCTACTCCCACGACATTCAGGTCGCCATCGTCGAGGCCCTGAAAAAGGACCTGAACAAGCCCGACCTGAACGCCAAGTACAACCTGGTCACCTCGCAAACCCGTATCCCACTGGTGCAGAACGGCACCGTCGATATCGAGTGCGGTTCCACCACCAATAACGCCGAACGCGCCCAGCAAGTCGACTTCACCGTCAACATCTTCGAAATCGGCACCCGCCTGCTGGTCAAGAAAGACAAGGAAGGCAAGCCGTCCTACAACGACTTTGCCGACCTCAAAGGCAAGAACGTCGTGACCACCGCCGGCACCACCTCCGAGCGCATCCTCAAGGCCATGAACGCCGACAAGCAGATGGGCATGAACGTCATTTCCGCCAAAGACCACGGCGAGTCCTTCCAGATGCTGGAAAGCGGCCGTGCCGTTGCGTTCATGATGGATGACGCCCTGCTGGCCGGTGAAGAAGCCAAGGCCAAGAAGCCGGACGACTGGGTCATCACCGGTACTCCACAGTCCTTTGAAGCCTATGCGTGCATGGTTCGTAAAGACGACCCGGCCTTCAAGAAAGCGGTGGATGACGCCATCGTCGCGCTCTACAAATCCGGCGAGATCAACAAGATCTACAGCAAGTGGTTCGAGAGCCCGATCCCGCCAAAAGGTCTGAACCTGAACTTCCCGATGAGCGAAAAGGTTAAAGAGCTGATCGCCAATCCGAGCGACAAGCCTGCACCAGACGTAAAGATCTGACACTGATCTAACCTTATAGCCTGAGGGAGCCAATCCTCCCTCGGGTGACAGTTAATACCTGCTGGTTTCAACTGGAACACTCGACTTGGTGGTTTTCGAGCCGATCGCGTGTGCCTGGCGTTCAACGCCAGACGGGAACGGATCTTCCCCAGGCGGGCACTTGTACATCGATCGAATCGAGGGGAGACCCTAATGAATTACAACTGGGACTGGGGCGTGTTCTTCAAGTCCACCGGCGTGGGCAGCGAGACCTATCTCGACTGGTTCATTTCCGGATTGGGCTGGACCATTGCCATCGCCGTCGTGGCCTGGATCATTGCCCTGACACTGGGCTCGATCCTGGGCGTCATGCGCACCGTACCGAACCGCATCGTGTCGGGGATCGCGACCTGCTACGTCGAACTCTTCCGTAACGTGCCACTGCTGGTGCAGCTGTTCATCTGGTACTTCCTGGTGCCCGACCTGCTGCCGGAAAACCTGCAGGTATGGTTCAAGCAAGACCTGAACCCGACCACCTCCGCGTTCATCAGCGTGGTGGTCTGCCTCGGCCTGTTCACCACCGCGCGTGTCTGCGAACAGGTGCGCACCGGCATTCAGGCCCTGCCCAAGGGCCAGGAGTCCGCAGCGCGCGCCATGGGCTTCAAGCTGCCGCAGATCTATTGGAACGTCCTGCTGCCCCAGGCTTACCGGATCATCATTCCGCCGCTGACCTCGGAATTCCTCAACGTCTTCAAGAACTCCTCCGTGGCGTCGCTGATCGGCCTGATGGAGCTGCTCGCGCAGACCAAGCAGACTGCCGAATTCTCCGCGAACCTGTTCGAGGCCTTCACCCTGGCCACGCTGATCTACTTCACCCTGAACATGAGCCTGATGTTGCTGATGCGCCTGGTCGAGAAGAAAGTCGCCGTACCGGGCCTGATCTCCGCAGGGGGTAAATAATGGAATTCGATTTCTCGGGCATCATCCCGTCCCTGCCGGGCCTGTGGAACGGCATGGTCATGACCCTCAAGCTGATGGCCATGGGCGTGGTTGGCGGGATCATCCTCGGCACCATCCTCGCGCTGTGCCGTCTGTCCCACAACAAACTGCTGTCGAACCTGGCCGGCGCCTACGTCAACTATTTCCGCTCGATCCCGCTGCTGCTGGTGATCACCTGGTTCTACCTGGCGGTGCCGTTCGTGCTGCGCTGGATCACCGGCGAAGACACCCCGATCGGTGCATTCGCCTCATGCATCGTCGCCTTCATGATGTTCGAAGCGGCGTACTTCTGCGAAATCGTTCGTGCCGGTGTGCAGTCGATTCCCAAGGGCCAGATGGGCGCCGCCCAGGCCCTGGGCATGACCTACGGCCAGATGATGCGCCTGATCATCCTGCCGCAGGCATTCCGCAAGATGACCCCGCTGTTGCTGCAACAGAGCATCATCCTGTTCCAGGACACCTCGCTGGTCTACGCGGTCGGCCTGGTCGACTTCCTCAACGCTTCGCGTGCCAGTGGCGACATCATTGGCCGCTCCAATGAGTTCCTGGTGTTCGCCGGTCTCGTGTACTTCATCATCAGCTTTGCCGCCTCGCAGCTGGTCAAGCGTCTGCAAAAAAGGTTCGCCGTATGATCTCTATCAAAAGCATCAACAAGTGGTATGGGGACTTCCAGGTACTGACTGATTGCAGCACCGAGGTGAAGAAAGGCGAAGTGATCGTGGTGTGCGGGCCATCCGGTTCCGGCAAGTCGACCCTGATCAAGTGCGTCAATGCCCTGGAGCCGTTCCAGAAGGGTGACATCGTGGTCGACGGCACCTCCATCGCCGACCCGAAGACCAACCTGCCAAAACTGCGTTCGCGGGTGGGCATGGTGTTCCAGCACTTCGAACTGTTTCCGCACCTGACCATCACCGAGAACCTGACCATCGCGCAGATCAAGGTGCTGGGTCGCAGCAAGGAAGAAGCCACCAAAAAAGGCCTGCAATTGCTCGAGCGTGTGGGCCTCTCTGCCCACGCCCACAAGCATCCGGGTCAGCTTTCCGGTGGTCAGCAGCAGCGTGTGGCGATCGCCCGCGCCCTGGCCATGGACCCGATCGTCATGCTGTTCGACGAACCGACCTCGGCCCTCGACCCGGAAATGGTCAACGAAGTGCTCGACGTGATGGTGCAACTGGCCCACGAAGGCATGACCATGATGTGCGTGACCCACGAAATGGGCTTCGCCCGTAAAGTGGCCGACCGGGTGATCTTCATGGATGCGGGCAAGATCATCGAGGACTGCCCGAAAGAGGAGTTCTTCGGCGATATCAGCCACCGTGCCGAGCGTACGCAGCACTTCCTCAACAAAATCCTGCAGCACTAAGCACACTGGGTAATAGCCCACAGCCGCACCGTCCTCCTGTGGGAGCGAGCCTGCTCGCGATAGCGGACTGACAGTCAACATCAAAGTCGACTGTGATGAAGTCATCGCGAGCAAGCTCGCTCCCACAGGGGGCATCAGTGGCTAGCAGATTTGTATTGTGGTTGACCCAAGGCATCTGTGATGAAATGCGACCCCACCCTCAATCGCGCTGCACAGCCATCACTTGCCGTGAAACCCCGTCTGATTCGTCATTTCTTCCTGCCGCCGCTGATCATCGCCCTGATGATCGGGCTGGGCTATGCCGGCTTCTGGCTCAGTGAACACTACGGCATTCGCAGCCTCGGCGAAAACGGCCAGCGCCAGCTGGAACTGCATGCCCGCGCCGTCGAAAGCGAGATCAGCAAATACACCTACCTGCCCAGCCTGCTTGAGCTTGAGCGCAGTGTTTCAACACTGTTATCCGACCCGACTGCGGAACACCGGCAGGCGGTCAACGAATACCTTGAAGGCCTGAACCGGCGCAGCCGCAGTCGGGCCATCTACGTGATGGACACCACCGGTCGCGTCGTGGCCACCAGCAACTGGCGCGATTTCGACAGTTACCTGGGCGAAGACCTGTCGTTCCGTGCCTATTTCCAGAATGCCGTGCGTGGCCAACCGGGGCGTTTCTACGGCATCGGCAGCACCAACGGCGAACCCGGTTACTACCTGGCCCATGGCCTGGAAGAACACGGCAAGATCATCGGTGTCGCGGTGGTCAAGGTACGCCTTGAAGCCATGGAGGAACGCTGGCAACGGGCTCGCCTGGAAGCGTTCGTCAGTGACGAGAACGGCATCATCATCCTGTCCAGCGACCCGTCGCGCCGGCTCAAGTCGGTGATCCCGCTGAGTGATGAGACCAAGGAAAAACTCGCACGCAGTCTGCAGTACTACTGGTTTCCGCTGAACGAATTGCAACCGCTGGCGAGGGAAACCCTGTCCGAGGGTGTGGAAAAACTGACCTTTCCGGCCAACAGCGAACTGGACTCCGATGAAGAAAACATCAGGTACCTGGCGCAGACCCGGCCGTTAAGTGACACACCGTGGAATTTCACCCTGCTCACGCCGCTGCAGGATTTGCGCCGCGAAGCCATCAATCAAGGGATTCTGGTGGCGGTGGCGTTTGCCCTGGTGGCCTTCCTGCTGATTGCCTGGAACGAGCGGCGCAAGGTGATTGCCACCCGCCTCGCCGCCCGCGAGGCCCTGGAAGAAGCCAACAACCAGTTGGAGCGTCGGATTACCGAACGCACCAGCGACCTGCGCGCCAGCAACGAACGGCTCAAGGGGCAGATCCGCGAACGGCGCCAGGCCGAAGAGACCCTGCGCCGCGCCCAGGATGAACTGGTCCAGGCCGGCAAACTCGCCGCCATCGGCCAGATGTCCACCAGCATCGCCCACGAACTCAACCAGCCGCTGGCCGCCTTGCGCACCTTGTCCGGCAATACCGTGCGCTTCCTCGAACGCGGCCAGCTCGATGTCGCCAGCACCAACCTCAAGACCATCAACGAGCTGATCGACCGCATGGGCAGGATCACGGCCAGCCTGCGCTCCTTCGCGCGGCGCGGTGACGACAAGGGTCAGGCGAGCCTGGGCAAAGCCGTTGAAGCTGCGTTGCAACTGCTGGGCAGCCGAATCGAAGGCACGCCGTTGCAATTGCACCGTGATTTCCGCGATGTGCAGGTGCAGATCGATCAGACCCGCCTGGAGCAGATTCTGGTCAACCTGATCGGCAACGCCATCGATGCCATGCAGGCGCAAGCGCAACCCGAGTTGTGGCTTGAAGGCGAAGTCTTTGAAGACAAGTACCGACTGCGCGTACGCGACAATGGCCACGGCATCGACGCCGAGGCGCGCAAGCATCTGTTCGAACCCTTCTTCACCACCAAGCCCGGCGAGCAAGGCCTGGGCCTGGGCCTGACCCTTTCCGCCAGCCTGGCTGCCGCCACCGGCGGCCACCTGGGTGTCGAACACCCCGTCAGTGGCGGCACCACCTTCGTCCTCAGTTTACCGCTGGTAAGCACCCCTTCCGCCGAGCCGATATGAACAACGACCTTAGTGTTTTGATCGTCGAAGACGACCCCCATGTGCTGCTCGGCTGCCAACAGGCCCTGACTCTGGAAGACATTCCCTGCATCGGTGTGGGCAGTGCGGAAGAAGCCCTGGAGCGGGTCGGTGACAACTTCGCCGGCATCGTCATCAGCGACATCCGCCTGCCGGGTATCGACGGCCTGGAGCTGCTGAGCCGCCTCAAGGCCCGGGATCGCAGCCTGCCGGTGGTGCTGATCACCGGTCACGGCGACATCTCCATGGCGGTCGGGGCGATGCAAAAAGGCGCCTACGATTTCATGGAGAAACCCTTCTCCCCGGAACGTCTGGTGGACGTTGCACGTCGCGCCCTCGAGCAACGCAGCCTGGCGCGGGAGGTGTCATCGTTGCGCCGACAACTGGCCGAGCGCGACTCACTCGAAGGGCGGATCATCGGCCGTTCGCCGGCGATGCAGAACCTGCGCGAACTGATCGCCAACGTCGCCGACACCTCGGCCAACGTCCTGATCGAAGGTGAAACCGGCACCGGCAAGGAACTGGTCGCGCGTTGCCTGCACGACTTCAGTCGGCGGCACGGCAAACAATTTGTCGCACTCAACTGCGGTGGCCTGCCGGAAAACCTGTTCGAAAGCGAAATCTTCGGTCATGAGGCCAACGCCTTCACCGGTGCCGGTAAACGACGCATCGGCAAGATCGAACACGCCGACGGCGGCACGTTGTTCCTCGACGAAGTGGAAAGCATGCCCCTGCCCTTGCAGATCAAACTGCTGCGGGTGTTGCAGGAGCGCACCCTGGAGCGCCTCGGCTCAAACCAGAGTGTGGCCGTGGATTGCCGGGTGATCGCGGCGACCAAATCCGACCTGGTCGAATCGAGCAAGGCCGGCGAATTCCGCAGCGACCTGTACTACCGCCTTAACGTCGTCACCCTGGAACTGCCGCCGCTGCGCGAGCGCCGCGAAGACATCCTGCAATTGTTCGAGCACTTTCTGCAGCAGTCTTCCCTGCGCTTCGACCGCATCGCGCCGGAGCTGGACAACCAGACCGTGTCGAGCCTGATGAGCCACGACTGGCCGGGCAACGTGCGTGAACTGCGCAACGTCGCCGAACGTTTTGCCTTGGGTCTGCCGGCGTTCAAGAAGCCGGGGGCCGCTGGCAGCACACAGGGCCTGGCCTTCGCCGAAGCGGTGGAAGCTTTCGAGCGCAATCTGCTCGGCGATGCCTTGCAGCGCAGTGGCGGCAACCTGACCCAGGCCAGTCAGGAACTGGGCATGGCCAAGACCACGCTGTTCGACAAAGTGAAAAAATACGGGTTGAGTCACTGATTGCTCCAGGCAACGCCGCCCTCTAGTCGAACTTATAGGCAATCGCCACCTGCGCCTCGCCCTGGTCCGCACGCCCGATCTGTTTGACCAGGCTGCTGTCCGCCGCTGAGCCGGTCAGGTGAATCCAGCTGGCGCTGGTCAACAGCGACCAGTGCGGTGCCAGGGGAAATTCGAAGCTCTGGGTCAGCGCCACATTCTGCAAGCCACCACCGGCGTTGTACGGGCGAATCCCCGAGGCACGTGATTCATCGTCACTGACGCCAAAAAAGGTCTGGGTTTGCCGGGCATCGGCAAAATGCGCCGTCACGTTGGTGCTGCCGATCACCCCGCCACCCACGGGATAACCCACTTCACCGCCGACCCGCCCGAGCACACCCCCCTGTCCGCTGCCGCCACCGACTGCCTGTCCAACCGAGGCATAGACCCGCCAGAAATCGGCCGGGGCATATTGCACGAAGCCACCCACTTCCCCCATATCCGGCACATCGCGCAGCCCTCGCAACTGCCCGTTGGCGGTCCGCCCCGGCAGGTAGTTTACGAACGGCCCGACACTCCAGCCCTGGCTCTTCAATGCCGACCAGGTCAACCCGTCATCGGTGCTCAGGCTGACATCGCCCCAGTCCAGGTCGAGATACGGCACCGGCCGGCTTTCGTAACGACTGCCGCTCGGATCATGGGGTTGATAGCTCAGGCCAAGCCCGGCTTCACCGCTGATGCCATCAGCGCGCGCGTTGATTGAAAGGCAGGTCAGCGCTGCCAGCAGCACAAAGGTGATCCTCGACATGAGGTGATTCCTTGAAGGAGACATGCGCGCATCAATCCTCCGATTGCCGACGCCTTGCAAGCACTCATGTTGTTTGTAGCAAGCTACAAAAATTGTAGCTTCATCAGGCCCCACCCTCGCCACAACCCCAGCCCTGCTGGGCCGAACGCACTTGGCACAGTCCCTGCTCTACCCCGTTTGCAAGCGCAGACAGCGCTCACTGCCAAACAGGTACAACAGATGATTGACTGGCATATCGTGTGTGATTTCGACGGGACCATCACCCGCACTGACGTGATCGACAGCGTTCTCCAGCGCTTCGCCGACCCGAGTTGGGAAGCGATCGAAAATGAATGGCTGGCCGGTCACATAGGCTCCCGTGAATGCCTCAGCCGCCAGCTGTCGCTGGTCAAGGCCACACCCGCCGAATTGCTCGGCTTCTTCGACAGCGTCGAAATCGACCCGGACTTCCCCGACTTCGTCGACCACGTGATCGGCCTTGGCGCTTCGCTGGAAGTGGTCAGCGACGGCATCGAGCAAGGCATCGCCCGCATCCTGGCGCGTCACTACGTCAGCCTGCTGCCGATCCTCGCCAACCGCTTGCGTCAGGTTGACCACGACAGCTGGCGCATCGACTTCCCTTACGCCAGCGATGCCTGCCGCGCCGCGGCCGGCAACTGCAAGTGCAAATCCACCCCCGGCACCCGACGCGTGCTGGTGATCGGCGATGGCCAGTCCGACATGTGCGTGGCCGCCACCGCCGACTTCGTCTTCGCCAAGGATCGCCTGGCCGAGCACTGCGAACGCAACGGCATTCCTTATGCCCGCTTCGACAGCTTTGCCGAACTCCCTGCCCTGCTGGCCCTGCTGCCCCACGCCAGGGCCGCCAACGCCACCACTTTCAATACCGAAACACAGGAACTCTTCCACCATGTCTGATATTCGAATCGCTACCGCCGAAGACCAAATCCTGCTGGAAAAGGAAGCCAAATACTGTTCCTACGGCGACACCGTTCACTACATCGAACCACCGCGTATTTTCAGCCGCTGCGAAGGTTCCTATGTGTGGGACACCGAAGACCAGGCCTACCTCGATTTGCAGATGTGGTACTCGGCGGTCAACTTCGGTTACGCCAACCCGCGCCTGAACAATGCCTTGAAACAACAGATCGACACCCTGCCGCAGATCGCCAGCCAGTACCTGCACAAGGGCAAGATCGAGCTGTCGGAAATGATCGCCGTCGACGCGAAGAAAAAATTCGGTCTCGACGGTCGCGTGCACTTCAACGTCGGTGGCTCGCAATCGATCGAGGACTCGCTGAAGGTCGTGCGTAACGCCAGCAACGGCAAGAGCCTGATGTTCGCCTTCGAGGGCGGCTATCACGGCCGTACCCTCGGCGCTTCGTCGAT
Organism: Pseudomonas vancouverensis; assembly: GCF_004348895.1. Taxonomy (GTDB): domain Bacteria; phylum Pseudomonadota; class Gammaproteobacteria; order Pseudomonadales; family Pseudomonadaceae; genus Aquipseudomonas; species Aquipseudomonas vancouverensis. The sequence continues at coordinate 167,168 of NZ_RRZK01000032.1, read as the reverse complement.
CACCTCCAGCTACCGCTACCGCCGTCGCTACGGCCACTTCGGCGAGCGCGCAAACTTCATTCCGTTCCCGTACCACTTCCGCGGCCCGAAAGGCATGACCAAGGAAGAATACGGCAGCCATTGCGTGCAGCAATTCGCCCGCCTGTTCGAGACCGAATACAACGGCGTCTGGGACCCGAAAGTCGGCCAGAGCGAGTACGCCGCGTTCTACGTCGAACCGATCCAGGGCACCGGCGGCTACGTGATTCCGCCGATGAACTTCTACAGCGAGCTCAAGCATGTGCTGGACCAGCACGGCATCTTGATGGTGGTCGACGAAATCCAGATGGGCTTCTACCGCACCGGCAAGCTGTGGTCGATCGAGCACTTCGACGTCAAGCCGGACGTGATCGTCTTCGGCAAGGCCTTGACCAACGGCCTCAACCCGCTGGGCGGCATCTGGGCCAAAGAGGAGCTGATCAACCCGAAAGTCTTCCCGCCGGGCTCCACCCACTCCACGTTCGCTTCCAACCCGCTGGGCACCGCCGTCGGTCTCGAGATGTTCAAGATGACCAATGAAATCGACTACGGCGCGATGGTCATGAACAAGGGCAAGTACTTCCTCGAGGGCCTCAAGGACCTGCAGAAGCGCTACCCGATCATTGGCGACGTCGATGGCCTGGGCCTGGCTCTGCGCTGCGAAATTTGCGCCCCGGACGGTTTCACCCCGGACAAGGCGACCCTGGACTTCATGGTCGAGGAAGGCATGAAGGGCGACATCGAAATCGACGGCAAGCGCCTGGGCCTGATCCTCGATGTCGGTGGTTACTACAAGAACGTGATCACCCTGGCGCCATCGCTGGAGATCAGCTATCCGGAAATCGACCTGGGCATCGCCCTGCTCGATCGCCTGCTCGACCGGGCCATGAAACGATGAACGCCGCCGTTGAGTTCGACGGCATCGATATGGGCGAAGGCCAGGCCGGGTTCGTGCTCGGTACTGGCGACGTCGCGGTGTTGTTGATTCACGGCCTGACCGGCACCCCGACGGAGTTGCGTCGGGTGGCCATGGGCCTGGCCAAGGCGGGGTGCACGGTCTACGTGCCGACCCTCGCCGGCCACTGTGGCAACAATGCCGACCTGCAAGCCACCGGCTGGCGCGACTGGTACGAAAGCGCACGCAACACCTTCGTCGGCGTGCGACGCAAGCACGCTCGCGTATTCGTCGGTGGCCTGTCGATGGGCGCGGTGCTGTCGATGTACCTGGCCGCCGAACACCCGGGGCAGATCGAAGGCCTGCTGCTGTATTCCACGACCCTGCGCTACGACGGCTGGAGCATCAACAAACTGGCGTTCCTCACCCCGTTGCTGATGAAAATTCCGTTCGGCGTGCACCTGTGCAGCTTCGACGAAAAGCCGCCCTATGGCATCAAGAATGAACGCCTGCGCGCGATCGTCGAACGGCAGATGAAAGCCGGCGAAAGCAGCCAGGCCGGCTTGCTGACCATGGAGGGCGTCACCGTGCGCGAACTGCACCGGCTCAATGCCGTGGTGAAAAGGCGCATGCCGTCGATCACCACACCCGCACTGGTCCTGCACTCCCTGGAAGACGACATCACCAGTCGCTGGAACGCCGACTATGTCGAACGCAAACTCGGCGGACCAGTGGTCAAGGTCCTGCTCAACGACTGCTATCACATGATCACCGTCGACCTGCAATATCATCGCGTGATTGAACTGAGCCTAGACTTTATCCAGCACCGTTTCATGCAACAGGGAACCGCCGCGCAACCCCTGGGTCAGGAGTATCGACAATTGGCCTGAACCTGACCTGCAGGAGCGCGCTTGCTCATGAAGAATTCATGAGCCGCGCGTTTTTTTCTGATATCCCGACTACTGTATTGAGCACGGCCTTGTGATCCATCCGTGTGAGCAGACCAACTGCTCGACAGTCAGTTGCGGCTGATGAGAATCTTGATCCGCGCGGACCGATCCGACCCTGCCATGGCTGCTGTGATAAGCGAAGCATGATGACCAAACACCCACGCTCCGACGCTCGACCTTTTGCCCTTTCCGGCTGGAGTCTGCAACGCAAACTGGTGCTGGCCTTCTGGCTGGTCAGCGTGATCCCGACCATGATCGCCGCCGAACTGGCGGCCACCACCCTGTCGCAGATCTTCGACAGCAACGTGCGGATCTGGCTGCAGGAGTCGACCAAGATCGTCGAAGACGAAATCAGCGAGATCCTCCACGAAAACGCCCGGGCGGCTCAGTTGTTCCTGCGCCTGACCCGTCCCCCCGTCGACCGGCAATCGGTGCGCAGCGATTCGCTTGCCGCAGACATCGCCGACTCCATGGGCATAGACGTGGTCGCCCTGGTGCGCAACAGCGATCACAAGGTCGTCTACAGCACCGCTGCCGACGACATCATTCGCCAGATCAGCACGGCGCCCAAGGCCGTGCTGCAAACCCTGCAAGTCGGTGGCGCGGCCACCGGCACCGTGGTATCCACCTTTGAAACTGCGCAGGACGGCGTCGACTACAAGATGATCGTCGCCACCTACCTCGACAACAGTTTCCTCACCAGCGTGGCCGACGTGCACTCCCTGGACCTGCGCTTGTACCTGGCCAAGGGTGATAACTTTTCCGAGGTTTTCGCCACCCAGCGTTTCGAGGATCACCCCTCGCAAGTACCGGAAAAAACCCTCCAGACCCTGCGCGAAACCAAGCAGCCGATCGAGCAGTTCACCAGTCGCTACAGCGGCATCTACCGACCGATTCTCAACGAAAACGGTGAGCTGCAAGGGGTAATCTTCAGCGGCCTGTTGCGCCACAGCAGCCTGGTGGGGCTGGTGAACCAGAGCAACCTGTTCATCCTGATATTCCTGCTCAGTTCGGCGGCGTCACTGGCGGTCGGCTGGCTGGTCTCGCAGCGCCTGACCAAGCCCCTGCGCGGTTTGTCCCATGGCGTGCAGGCGGTCATTGCCGGCGACTATCGCCAACGTCTGCCGGTCACCGGCGGCGACGAACTGGCGGAACTGAGCAGCACCTTCAACCACATGAGCGAACGCCTGGCCGAGTTGCAGCACCTGGAGTCGCAGCTGCGTCGCCGCGACCGCTTGCACGCGCTCGGTGAAGTAGCCATGGGCCTGGCCCATGAGATCCGCAACCCGCTGGGCATCATCAAGACCGCCACGCAATTGCTGCACCGACGCACTGACCTGCCGGCATCCGACAAGCGCCACCTCGAATACGTGGTCAGTGAAGTCAGCCGGATCAACGACCTGATCACCGACTTCCTCGACTTCGCCAAACCCAGTGCGCCGCTGCGCTCAACGCAACCGGCACGCCAGGTGGTGGATGAACTGGTCGGTTTCTGCGCCCCGGAACTGGCCACCCACAACATAGAGGTGGAAGTGCTCGACAACGCTCCCGGCGCGACCCTGTATGCCGATGCCAAGCAACTCAAGCAGGCCGGCCTGAACCTGGTGGTCAATGCCATCGACGCCATGCCTGACGGTGGTAGCCTGTCCGTGGAAATCCACCAGGAAGCCCCCTTCGTGGTGATCAGCATCCGCGACACCGGCCAAGGGATAGAACCGGACATGCTGGAACGCATCTTCACGCCGTTCGTCACCACCAAGGCCTCGGGTACCGGCCTGGGTCTGGCCAAGGTCTACTCGATCATGGAAAGTCATGGCGGACGTATCGAGTGCGTCAGCGAAAAGGGTGCCGGCGCCACCTTCAGTCTGTACATTCCAGCCACAGGCGAACATTCCGACGAGGACAGCAATGACGCATAACGTACTGGTGGTCGACGACGAACCGAAGCTGTGCGACCTGTTGGCCTCGGCGCTGAGCCAGAACGGCATCAGCGTGTTCACCGCCGGCAATGGCCTGCACGCGCTGAAGGTGCTGGAAGCCGAAGACATCGACCTGGTGATCAGCGACTGGCGCATGCCCGGCATGGACGGTCCGCAGTTGCTGGCGGAAATCAAAAGCCGCTTTCCACAGTTGCCGGTGATCGTCATGACCGCCTACAGCACGGTGAAAAACGCCGTGCAGTCGATGCGCAATGGCGCCTTCGATTACATTGCCAAGCCGTTCGATATCGATGAACTGGACATCACCGTTCACAAGGCCCTGCAATTTCGCGACATCCTCAAAGACAACCAGCGCATGCGCGCCGAGCTTGACGAGCACCAGCAGATCGACAGCCTGATCGGCGACAGCCCGAGCTTTCGTCGGGTGCTGCAGGCGATCGATTCGGTGCGCGAAAGCAGCGCCACCATCCTGCTCACGGGCGAAAGCGGCACTGGCAAGGAAATGGTCGCCCGGGCGATCCACAAACACGGCAATCGAGCGGACAAACCCTTTGTCGCGGTCAACTGCGCGGCGATCCCCGAAGGCCTGCTGGAAAGCGAGATGTTCGGTCATCGCAAGGGAGCATTCACCGGCGCAGTAACCGACCGCATCGGACGTTTCACGCAGGCGGACGGCGGCACTCTGTTCCTCGATGAAATCGGCGAAATGCCCCTGGCATTGCAGGCCAAAATCCTCCGCGCCTTGCAGGAGCGGATCATCGAACCGGTGGGCGATACCAAGGAGCGTAAGGTCGACGTGCGCGTCATCGCCGCCACCAACAAGAACCTGCTGGATGCGGTGGCCAACAAGGAGTTTCGCGAAGACCTCTACTACCGCCTCAACGTGTTTCCGATCCCGCTGCCGGCCCTGCGCGAGCGGGCCGAAGACATCGCGCCACTGGCCCGGCATTTTGCCCACGTGCTGGGCGCTACTGCGGGTAAACGCATCACCGGTTTCAGTGCCGCGGCACTTCAAGCCATGAGTCAATACGCCTGGCCGGGCAACATTCGCGAACTGCAAAACTGTGTGGAGCGGGCGACCATCGTCGCGTCGGGTGCCGTAATCGAGGACGAGGATCTGCCGGCGTATCTGTTCGCCTCTGCACCCAGCGAGAGTGGCGTGATTTTCAGCGAAGGCAGCAGCGTCCCCTCAGACCTTGACGCTGCATTGGCTGAAGTCGAAAAGAGCTACATCCTCGCCGCCCTCGCCCAAAGCAATGGCGTGCAGGCCGCTGCCGCGCAACTGATCGGCATCTCCGAGCGCAGTTTCTGGTACCGCTTGAAGAAACTGGGGATTCATGTGGACAAGATCGTGCGCTGAGAAACCAGCGTGGGGACTTGTCTTAGCTGACCGTCCCGCCCTTCGCTTCGGCCATGATCTGCCGGATCGCCATCACGAAACTCTCCACGGGTTGCCCGCCCGTGACGGCGTACTGACCGTTGAAGACCACGGTGGGTACTGAACTCACACCGCGGGAAAGCCACAGTTGTTCTTCCTCGCGCACTTCGCGGGCGAACTCGTCCGAGGCGAGGATCTCGCCAGCACGCTGGCGGTCCAGGCCGACGCTTTCGGCAATCTGTACCAACTGATCATGATCGGACGGGTTACCGCCTTCGCTGAAATACGCCTTGAACAGGGCTTCCTTCAAGGGCAGTTGCAAACCTTCCAGCGCCGCCCAGTGCAACAGACGATGGGCGTCGAAAGTGTTGTAGATGCGGCTGTTGCCATCGGTGCGAAAGGCGAAACCCAGCTCAGCGCCACGGGCGCGGATCATCTCGCGATTCTTCTGCGATTGCTCAGGCGTCGATCCGTATTTTTCGCTGATGTGCTCGGTGATGTTCTGCCCTTGCGGGCCCATCTTCGGATTGAGTTCGAACGGCTGAAAATGGATCTCGGCGCGGACTTCGTCACGCAGGATATCCAGCGCCTTGGTCAGGCCGTACAGGCCGACGACGCACCAGGGACAGGACACGTCGCTGACGAATTCGATGTTCAATGCAGTGCTCATCATCCACCTCGCTGACTGGAAAGGCGCCGGGAAAACTGCACGATACACCGATCCTCTGCAGGAGCGAGCCTGCTCGCGATGGCATTTTGTCTGTTCATGATGAGGTGACTGACACACCCTATCGCGAGCAAGCTCGCTCCCACAGTGCCTGGTGGTGTTTACAGGAGGTTATGCTCGGCCACCGGCTCGATCTGCGCCCAATGCGAAGTATCTTCACGATGCGCGCGCAGATACGGCAGAACCGCCGCCAGCAACGGTGCCTTGAACGCCTCCTGGAAACGGTGCGCGAGCCCTGGAATCAACACCAACTGACTGCCGCGCAGGTGCGCCGCCAAGTGCACGCCATGCATCACTGGCAGCAACGGATCGGCCGTACCATGCACCACCAACGCCGGCACTCGCAGCTGATTGAGCAGTTCCACCCGGCTCGGCTCGGCGAGTATCGCCATGATCTGGCGCTTCACGCCCTCGGGGTTGAACGCGCGGTCGTAGGACAGCGCGGCCTGATGCAGCAGCACCTGCCGATCATCGGTGACCATCGGGCTGCCCAACGCCGCCAGCAGGTCGGCTTGCTGCTCCAGCGCCACTTGCCGATTCGGCGCGCCACGACGGGACAACAGTTGCACCAGCGCCGCACTCGGTGCCGGCAAGCCTTCGGCGCCGGAGGTGGTCATGATCAAGGTCAGGCTTTCGACCCGCTGCGGCGCCATGGCCGCCATGTGCTGGGCGATCATCCCCCCCATGCTCGCTCCCAACACATGGAATTGTTCGACGTGCAGGGCATCCATCAGCCCCAGCCCGTCTTCGGCCATGTCGGTCAGCGAATAGGGGGCCGCCACCGGCAAGCCGAGTTTGTAGCGCAGCACTTCGAAGGTCAGGTTGGCCTCGGCCGGGGCCTGTCGCCAGGTTGACAGGCCAACATCGCGGTTGTCATAGCGGATCACCCGGAAGCCTTGCTGACACAGGGCTACCACCACTTCGTCCGGCCAGTGAATCAACTGCCCGCCCAGGCCCATCACCAGCAAAATCGCCGGGTCCGATGCACGGCCGATGCTCTGGTACGCCAGGCTTACCTGGGCCAGATCCACTCGTTCGGTCGGTACATTGACGTCACAACGCGAAGCCGCCAGCGACGGCAAGCCAAACAACAACGCGGCGCAAAACAGCGCCGCGGAAAAAAATCGTGCATACATGAAGAAACACCAAAACGCAGAACCCCAGTAGAGCGCGAGTCTGATGAAGTTTGTTCAAGCGCGCTGCCACAGTTCCGTGACAGTTTGATGAAGTTCGCTCAGCGGTCGTTGCGGTAACTATGTAGTGCCTGTTCAGGGCCTGATTTTTCTTAAATGGCTCGCTCGAACAGCGGAATCCTCCGCTCTCGCAACGAGCCCTGATGCCATGACCGAACGTTTTTTACTCGATCTGCCCCTCCAGACACCGCTGGCCTCACCGCTGCACAAACCGTTACCGGCACAACAGGATGAAAACCTCCACCTCAGAGCGACGGCACGCTGGCAAGCCAGTAGCCAGGGGTTGCTCGAGTTGATGGCCGACACACCGCGAGTGCGCGACAGCGTCAACCAACTGCTCGAACAAACACTCAATGTGAATGGGCAAACAGCCGGTTTGCTCTTCAACGCCACGGATGAACAACCGCAAAGCTTCATCTCATTGACCGATGTCTGCGCATTCATGTTGCAGCATCCGACTATCGAGGCCGCGCTCGATCAGCGCTGTCGAGTGACAGGTCTGGCCGCGGATCACGCTTTGTCGAGCCAGACAAAGCAGCAGATCGTCCAGCAACTCAAGGCGCTGAATCCGGAAACCTTTCACAATGATCGCTGGCAAGCCTTTTGGAGTTCGCGCGCACCTGGCACCGCGTTATCGCGGCAAGACCGAGTGGTAGCGCTCTACCGCCAGCATTTCGAAGCTGCCGCGCAACTGGCTTTGGCCCAGCGGTTGCTGACCACGGAACAATTCACACCACTGCAGCGGATCATCGAAGCAGATTCACGCGGCCAGGCATCGAATGCCGCCACGCAGAACACCGAAAAACTGAGCCTGGTGCTGAGCAATCGCAGCAAAATCAAACTGCCCGGTGCCTGGGTCATCACCACCGGCGTTGCTGCGGATGCCAGCCAGTTGCTCTACCTGCCGAGCCAGCCGATTGCGATCCAGCGATTCGCCAAGCGTAGCGACATGGAAGACTGGCTGGTACGCCAGGCACTGGTGCCCAAAGGCTTGCCGAGCGATAACCTGGGCTTTGAGTACACAGCACATACCCGGCCAATGATCACAGGCGCCAGTGATCTGTTTGCAATGCATCAGCAAGCACAGATCACGGCTTTGCGTCACGGCACCCTCGGCAAACCCGGCCTGGCGGAACATGGCGCGCTGGCGCTGGTACAAGCTGACCAGGTGGATGCCCAGCGCGGCAAGAGCTTCTTAGTGGCTACAGCGCCCCCTTTGAAAACCGTCCCGGATCAATCCCCGGCAGACGACGGGTCAATCTTCGGTGGTCTGGATGCCGGCCTCCCCTGGTCGATGCGTCAGGTTTCACTGCAAAAAGAGCGCGAAGCGCTCGAAGCCCTGGTGCAGGCCGTCGGCGAAGGCGATGGCCTGCAATCGTTCAAGGACTCGCTCAAAGCGCTGGAGAGCGCCGAAGACGCTGCCGACAAAGCCGCCTCGGCCTTGTTGAAGTTGTCCGTCCCCGTGGATCCCGCCGCCCACCAGCGTGAGTTCAGCACTTTGCTCAGCGCCCACAGGAACGGGCTGCAAGCCGAACTGGCCTTGCAGTTGGCACTCAAGCAGCTGAGTGATGACGAATGCGCTCAATTCAACACCCTGCTGGCAACACCCATCGACACCGCGGTCGATAGAGGGGTGGCCAGCCTGTCGCTGTCGATGACCGAGCAAACCGGCAATACGTCCACAGTAACGCTCAAAGATCTGCACGGTGCCTTCATCGTCACGCACCGGCAGGCCCTGATTGATGCCGATGCTCCCCACGCCGTGCTGTTTTACTGCCCCGGCAGCGGCGGTGGTTTGCAACGCGTTGCCAACCGTCGCGAGCTCGAACGGCAGGTCTTCAAGATTCAGCGGCAAGACAAGGAACTGGCCTTGTCACTGACGGAAATCAGCGTCGATCCGCTCGAGTTCGCGCTGAAACAACTGATCAGGGCTTTCGAGGAACAGGTCGTCGCCATTGGCGAGCGCCATCCACTGCCGGCAAACGCAGCGCAACGAGCCGAACAACTGGAGATCCTCCATCAGGTCACCCTGGCCAGCCTGCAACTGCCAGTACACCCTGCCAGAAGCCTGGCTTACGCCCATCTACAGGAACAAGATCGCAGCACCACACTGGCAACGAACCTGCCGTCATGGCTGGGCTCGCTAACCGCCGTTGAGCGTTCCGATTTCAAGGCACTGGTCAACGCCTACATCGAGGCCATGTTTCGCAGTCATGCACTGATGAGCCTGAACCTGATGCCGCGCCAGGACTTCACCCGCTCGCACTTGCAAGCACGCTTGCGCAAAGACTTCGCGGTCATGGGCGCCTTTGACGTGCAAGTGGAACTCCCCGATTCCGTCACCTGGGAAAAGCGCTTTACTTCGGGTCCCGGTGGGGTCCTGGAAACGTCGGTCATGGTGCCCGGCGTGGCGCGCAGCAAAATGTCGCTCGAAGACCTCGCCCAGCTCAACATCGACTCAGTGACGTCGGTGCAGAACGACTCACTGTCCCAACGTCTGGTGTTCATGCGCCTGGACGTCACCGCCGCGGACAATAAGGATCGCATCGCCCTGTCGAACGGCATCAATCTGACGTACCTGCGTAAAGTCTTGCCGGAGCTGGACCTGCCCCAAGCCTATGAACGGGTAATTTTCGACACGTACAAAGGTGCAACGTCTGAGCCGGTATTTGTCAGGGAGCATCGCCGCGAGAGCCTGATCGAGCCCTGGCGCCTGATGTTGAAGTTACAAGGGTTGTGCGCGCACCTGCAAAACCGGCTCACGGACGATGAACAGCAAATCTTCGACATCGCCATTGACGCGAACACCTCTGCCGCATGGCGTGCCGGCGGCAAGCGCGTGGCTATCTTGCCCGCCAGTCTTACTGCGGGCGGCAAAGACACCCCCGGCGAGGGCCCGACGACCTTGGCCGGCGTCACCTTCATCGAAGAACAGGTCGGCGGCATCACACTGCTATACCTGCCGGAAAGCCCCGATGGCCAATGCCTGCGTCGCTACGACAATCTGCAAGCCGCACGCAAAGCCCTGTTCAACCTGAGCGCGCAAGACCCATGGGCCAAATACCTGGCCGGGCGCGCCATCCACGGTGATGCAAAGGCCCATGAGCGCCGTATCGTCAACGCCGTCGCCACAAACTTCGATGGCATGATCGGCGTTGGTGTTCCCTGGCCAGCAACCACCTCATTGGCTGCCCACCTGCTTGACGTGGACATGGGGAGGCAAATCGAATCCCATCGCAGTACGTCCCGTTCCAGCGGTGCACTGGCCCTTGAGCGTTATGCCATGGACGGCCCGCGTGCCTTTAATTACATGAAGATGGCCTTGGGCTTCCTGCCGTTTATCGGCACTGCCATTGCGCTCTACGATGCCTGGGCTGCCGCCAATCGAGCCGTAGCTGCCTTTTTGCGCGGCGATGCAGGCGACGGCCTGGATGAGCTCAAAACCGTCTTGCAGTGCCTGCTGGACGCCGTGCTGGATCTGATTCCCGGCGAAATGGCCACCTCCGCGCTTTCGCGGCTGTCCCGTTCCCTCACCCGGACGCGCCAATTGCACACGCTAGCCAGACACGCAGCGGCGCTGCAGCAACGATCGCTGCGCCAGACCGCACAGGTTGTCGCTCGCTTTACTGGCTACGAATATGAAAAACCGATCTCCTTGTCAGCTCTTCAGCCGGCAAACTATGGCCTCTATCGACAGGTGTACCGCCATGCCGACGGCGATTTCATCGAGCGCCAGGGGCGGATTTTCCAGGTGGTGCTGGATAACGACTCACGCATGTGGCGACTGGCGGGTAACAGCCGCAAGACCTACAAGCAGCCGATCAGCCTCGACGAAACAGGCCAGTGGGACACCTGGTTCGGTGTCTACGGGACGACATTCGACGGTGGCGGACTCGGCGGCGGCGCCGCGCTGGGACACCTGGCGGATGCATTCGATCCGGTCTGGCCACAGGCCATTCGTCAGCGCTTGCCGCGTTGGTGGGCTGACCGAACCTTCCGTCGTCATCACCAATTGACCGAGGGCGCCGATGACATAGCCGCACAGCTGGACAGGCGAATCCAGCAAAATAAAGTGCCGATTCAAAACTACGTCGACGCGTCTGTGGAAAACCGTCCGGCGTTGCGGGGCGCCGCCGACGCTGCCTGTGCCAGCGACATTGAAATGGCCGCCAAACATTACCAGACACTGGCCGAACTGCTGCCTCTGACCCACGGCAACAAACGCCGCGTGCTGATCGAGATGCAAAGCAGTGACGCCCTGTTGATGACGGACCGCTACCAGCACCGCGTCTACTACGCCAATCATCGCGCCGCCCCCTTGATCGACCGCATCGATGCACTGACCGATCAACTCGATGACATGGCCGATGATGCGCTGGGTCAACGCCTGGGCATCCATGAAACGATGCGCAAGGTTCGGGTGGACCTGCTGCGCGAGCTCGATCAGGTCGAAGAGGTGATGGCCAGCCTTAACCTGTGGTACGAGCGCATCACCCTGAGATCCGACAAGGTGAAACTGAGCGCTGAAGTCGCGGCGTTGAACGGGCGGCTCAGTGACTTCAACTTGCTCTACCTCAAAACCGGTCACTTGCTGGAGGTGGTCAAGCGCTTTGACAATCCACCCGATATGTCCTGGTTTTACTTGCAAGGCCAAGCGGACAATCTGCGCGCCAAGGTTGATCGCGCCCTGTTCACCCAGCTGGAACTGCCGGATGTCAGTGCGACCAAGGCCCAGCGCAACCAGATTCTCCAGGACTGCCTGGATCTGTACACGCAGTTTCGTCGAGACATGAAGGTCTGGACCACCAGCTATCCGCAACATTTCCATATGGATGCGGTTGAACCGCTGATGGCCGGTATTGAAAAAATCGCCGAACGCGCACGCAAGGGCATTGACCTGCCCACCCCTGCGACACCTGCCGGGCGCAGCAACAAAAAAGTCTTTACCACCGAAGATGACCAATTGTTGATCGGCGTTGAGCGCTGGGAACCCACCACTCAAGCGCGGCAATACACCTTGACCGGCAAGCATGGTTATCTGGAAGTCTGGGAGCAAAACGCCAGTGGCAAATTCCGCTTGTTGAACCCGCCAGCTCCGGCATCGAACCCGCTACAGCGGGATCTCACCGCGTTGATCGCCGACGCCCGCAAACGACTGGACGCCTTGCCGACGTACCAGGCCCGGGTGCAATCCTATGCCGCGCAAGACATGCTGCCCGTCGACCTCGAACACATGCTGGTCAGCGAAGCGGACGAATTGACTCGACGCGCCCTGCATATCGAGGAGGTCGATGCGCAGAACCCGATTATCGCGCCATTGCGTGACAAGGCTGTCGAGTTGAGATCCAGCGGGCGTACCTTGCGTACCCATCAGTCGCTGAGTTCAAAAAAACCCACCGATGGCATGCTCGATGACCTGATCGGCCAGAACGCCGTGGAAATCCGCAAGACCAGTGCGATCAAAAGCCTGGGCAAGCGCAAGGACGGTCGTATCGACTACCTGCAGGAATATGAAATTCATGATCTGACCCGGGAACCTGCCGTGCTGTTGTGGTACGCGCACTTTCACTACTCCAGCCAGGCGCCGGTGTTAAGGCAATTCGAGAAAGCCCACTTGAAACTGCCCGAGCACCGCTTTTTGACACACGCTGACGACGCGAACCTGCCTTATGCCGACATAGGCAAGCGATCGATTGCGCTCGCTCACTTCGAAACGCTCTGAGTTCCAGCTACTGTTGGATCGCTTTTCTGCACCCGTGGTCGACGCGAAATACGATGCGTCGACCACTGGCTCAGCTGTGCGAGCTCGCATTGAGGTCGACAGCCCCTTCAACATGAGACAAACTCAACATCGTTTTACAGATCACAAGTTTTCCTCATGGAGCCCCACGGTGCTTGAAATCCGTCACCTCAAGACCCTGCACGCCTTGCGCGAAGCCGACAGCCTGGTGGATGCGGCCGACCGCCTGCACCTGACCCAGTCGGCCCTGTCCCATCAGTTCAAGGAACTGGAGGAGCGCATGGGCATGCCGCTGTTCGTGCGCAAGACCAAGCCGGTGCGGTTCACCAGCGCCGGTTTGCGATTGCTGCAACTGGCCGATGCCACCCTGCCACTGCTGCGCGCCGCCGAGCGCGACATCAGTCGACTGGCCGGTGGTACCGCCGGGCGCTTGCACATGGCCATCGAATGTCACAGTTGCTTCCAATGGCTGATGCCGACCATCGACCAGTTCCGCGATGCCTGGCCGGAGGTTGAACTGGACCTGGCCTCGGGCTTTTCCTTCGCCCCGCTGCCGGCCCTGGCCCGTGGCGATCTGGACCTGGTGGTGACCTCCGATCCGCTGGAGCTGGCCGGGATCACCTATGTGCCGCTTTTCACCTACGAAGCGATGCTCGCCGTGGCCAATCAGCACCGCCTGGCCAGCAAACCCTACATCGTCCCCGAAGACTTGCTCCCGGAAACCCTGATCACTTATCCGGTGGAACGCGATCGCCTGGACATCTTCACGCGCTTTCTCGAACCGGCCGATATCGAACCGGCCCAGGTGCGTACGTCGGAACTGACGGTGATGATGATGCAACTGGTGGCCAGCGGTCGCGGTGTATGCGGCATGCCGCACTGGGCACTGCATGAATACAGTTCGCGGGGTTATGTGAAGGCCAAGCGCCTGGGCGAAAAAGGTTTGTTTGCCACGCTCTATGCGGCGATTCGCGCGGACATGCTCGATGCGCCGTACATGCGCGACTTCCTGCTGACAGCCAAGGACACCTCGTTTTCGACGCTGGACGGGGTTAGCGCTGTTCGCTGACGCCAATGACAACACAAGCCCCTGTGGGGTATACGGCTCAGAGCTCGCGCCACATGTGGATCTTGTCGAAGTAGTCCTCACCGACCCGCACCGCCATCGGCTCCAGGCCGTACTGCACGAAACCACAGTGCCGATACAGATTGATGGCCGCATCGTTACCAGCAGTGACCGTGAGCTGGATCAAACGCAGCCCCGGGTGTTCCCGAGCGTCAGCCAGGGCCGCCTGGACCAGTTGATAACCGACCCCGCGTTGACGAACGGCGGGCGATACGTACATGCCAAACAACGTGACTTTGTGCCGGGCTTTCTCCCGGGGTTCGAACGCCAGCCCGACAATGCCCGCCAGCCGCCTCTCTTCGAACGCCCCGAGCACCACATCCAGCTTGCTGGTCAGCCGCGCTTCCCACCAGCTCAACGGCATCGCCGCACGCTCGCGCACGCTGGAGGTAAAGGCCTGCGGATGCAGGTCGTAGGCTTCCAGCATCAGCGCCCGATAGTCCAGGGCATGGCTGGCATCCAGTCGCTCGATCCACATGTTCAGGCCATCCGGCGTTGTTCAAGCATCAGGCGCACCGCCAGAGCCGACAGCACAAAGCCCATGAAATAACGCTGCATTGCCAGCCAGCTCGGATTGCGCACAAACCATGAGGCGATGGTGGCAGCAAACAGGGCAATCATCAGGTTGACGCTGAAACTGACGCTGATCTGGGTCAACCCGAGAATGATGCTCTGGCTGAACACCGAGCCATGTTCAGGCGTGATGAACTGCGGAAACACCGACAGATAGAACACCGCAATCTTCGGGTTCAGGGCACTGGTCAAAAAGCCCATGGTGATCAGTTTCCGCGAAGAATCCGCGGGCAACTGCTGTGCCTCGAACGGCGAACGTGCACCGGGTCTGACCGCTTGCCAGGCCAGCCACAACAAGTACAACGCACCGGCCCACTTCAACACTTCATAGGCAACCGGCACGGCGAGGAACACCGCGGTCAAACCCGCTGCGGCGGCGAACAGGTGCACGAGAAATCCCGCGACCACACCGAGTAGCGAAACGACCCCGGCCTTGCGCCCCTGGCAGATCGAGCGCGAGATCAGGTAGATCATGTTCGGCCCGGGCGTCAGCACCATCAGGAACGCGGCGGCGGCGAATATCAGCAGGTCTTGAAGGGGGATCATGGTCAGTCCTTTGCGTGAATGATCAAGCGATCGCGGTCAGCGATGCTCGATAAAACGGCAGGATCAGATCGCGTGTCAAGGGTGCCAGGTTGAGGCCAGTATCACGGCTCGGGTCGATCCAGATCACCTCTTCGATCTCGGCCTCCGGGGTGACGTCCACGTCGATGTGCAACTGGAACAATTCGGCGTGCACGACGAAACCCGGCTCGTTGGCGGCGGGCGCAGAGAAGGGACCGAGGTAAACAGCCTGCGCCGGGTCGATGTCCAGTCCAAGCTCTTCCTCCAGCTCGCGGGCCAGGGCGTGAACCGGCAATTCATGGGGTTCGATCTTGCCGCCCGGCTGCATGAACGCCTCGGTACCGCGCTTGCGTACCAGCAGGGTGCGACCGTCTGGGCCGATCAGCAGGGCGGCGGCGATACGGATGAGGCGAGGTGGCGTTGAGGAAGATGTCATGAATCTGCAGTGACCTTATATGAAAGGCACAAGGATCACACGTGGTGGCAAGAGCGGCAATGCCACCATAGGCGTCGGCTTGCTGCGATGGCAATCTCAAGACCTTCGTTGCATTTGAGCTTGTTATCGCCAGCAAACCGGCTACTACGGGTTTAGACCGCTTCCTGAAAATCCATCTCCGGCGGCTGGCGACGGAAACCGCCAGTCAGCACCGCCAGGTACACCACGCCAATCGCCAGCCAGCTCAGGCCCAGGTACACCGCCAGGTGATCGAGGCTGACCATCAGCCACAAGTCCGCCGCCAGGCCGATGAACGGGAACAGCAGGAACAGCACGAACTCGCGCGGGCCTTTCTTCTCGCCACCGATCCAGTAGTGAAAGATCACCGACAGGTTGACCAGGCTGAACGCCAGGAACGCGCCGAAGTTGATGAACGAGGTCGAGGTGGTGACGTCGAGTTTCAATGCCAGCAAGGCGACCACCGCGCACAGCAGGATGCTGTTGATCGGTGTGCCAAAACGCTCGTGCAGGGTGCCGAAAAACGATTTCGGCAGCACACCGTCACGGCCCATGGCATACAGCAGTCGCGAGCCGCTGGCCTGCGCCGACAGGCCCGAAGCGAACTGACCGACGATCAGGCCGATCAGGAAGATCGAGACGAACAGGTCGCCACCGACATTGCGCGCAATTTCATAGGCCGCCGAGTCGACGTTGTCGAACTGGAACGACGGATGGGCGATCTGCACGAAGTACGACACGCCAACGAAAATCAGCCCGCCGATCAAGGTGATCAACATGATTGCGCGGGGGATGGTGCGACGTGGGTCGCGGGTTTCTTCGGTCAGGGTACTGACTGCGTCGAAGCCGAGGAACGAGTAACAGGCGATGGCCGCGCCACTCATGATCAACGGCATCTGCATGTCACCGTTGAAGAACGGCTTGATCGACCACAACGGCGTGCTCGCATCGCCGCCGACGTAGTGCACACACAGGGCGACGAAGGCAATCAGCACGAGGAACTGCACCAGCATCAACAGGGCATTGATGCCATTGGCCAGTTTCAGGCCGACGATGTTGATCGCGCTGGTAATGCCGATGAACGCCAGCACCCACAGCCACTGCGGCACAGCCGGGAACGCGGAGTTGAGGTAGGCCGCGCCGATCAGCCAGATCGCCATGGGCAGGAACAGGTAATCGAGCAGCACCGCCCAACCGGCGATAAAGCCGAGCTTGGGGCTGATGGCCTTGCGTACATAGCTGTAGGCTGAGCCGGCCACGGGGAAAGCCGAGGCCATTCGGCCATAACTCATGGCGGTGAAGAACATCGCCACCAGCGCCGCGAGGTACGCAGCTGGCACCATGCCAGCGGTGGATTGGGCAAGGATGCCAAAGGTGCCGAGGACAATGATCGGCGTCATGTAGGCAATGCCAAACAGCACCACCGACCCCAATGACAGGGTGCGTTGCAAACGAGCCATGAGCGACTACTCCGGATTTTATTGGATTTATGGCAGAGCCGAGTTCGGCGCAGGATTTTCGGGTGTTGCGTTGTTGTTTTTGGGTCAAACAGTTGTGTTGTCTGTCAGGGCCTCATCGTCGGAACGCCGCCCGGACCAAGCTCGCTCCCACAGGGTTCTCTTGTGGATTCAACGTTTGTGAGCAACACAATCCATTGTGGGAGCTGGCTTGCCAGCGATGGCGCCAGCCCGCTTGATGAAAAATCCGGTTCAGCGCGCAGGAATCAGTAACTCGCGCAATCCACTGGCATGCTCAACCACCTCTCCCGGCAGCTTCAGCCGCTGATCATCGAGATAGCGATAATTCTGACGCGCCGCCGTCAACTGGTGCAGATCCAGCTCGACCGCGAAGGTCCCTTCCTCACGCCCGGCCTCAAACAACAGCGTGCCCAGCGGATCGACCAGCGCGCTGCCACCGGCAAAAAGCAAATTGTCGTCGCCGGTTTCCACGCGATTGACCATCAGCGCAAAGGCCTGGTTTTCCTGGGCGCGGGCCATGATCGCGGTGCGGTGGGTCGGGCCGTAGGGGTCCATGTTGCCGTTGGTGACGATCAGCAGCTCGGCACCCAGTTGCGCCAGCGCGCGAGCGGACTCCGGGAATTCGATGTCGTAGCAGATCAACAGGCCCACGCGTACACCGTTCCACAGGCAGGTGGCATAACGGTCGCCCGCCTCGAACACACCGCGATCCGAGGCCCAGAGATGAGTCTTGCGGTACTTCAACGCGATACCTTCCGGGGTGATCAGCAGCGTGGTGTTGTAGAAGCGCCCGTTGTCGTTCTCGGCCATGCCGATGGCGACGGCGACATTGCGTTCACGGGCTGCAGCGACGACTGCGCTGACCGACGGGCCGTCCAGCGGTTCGGCGACCTCGGCCACGGAGGCGGCCGAGGGGAAGCCCATCAAATGGCCTTCGGGGAACATGATCAATTGCGTATCGGCGGCGCAGGCAGCAATGGCCGCCAGGGTGCGTTGCAGGTTGTAAGCCGTGTCGTTGTCACGGCCCGCCAGTTGGACGAGTTCGACCTTCATGGGTATTCCTTGTTATGCATGCCGGGCGGAGGAAAGATTGCCCGGTCGGTGTCTGTGCGCCAGTATGCGCAGCAAGCAACCGCGCGGGAAATCACGCCGCTGGGGTAACACGATAGGGGTAGATGCATGACACTCTCGTTGGACGACATCGCCTGGCACCGTTCGGTGGGGCAACTGATCGACGCCCTGGACAAGCCCAATTTCTGGACCCAACTGGTGCGTTTGCTGGATCAATACGTGAGCTTCGACAGCTGGGTGGCGCTGCTTTTCAGCGCCGATCAGCGCCCGCAGGTGTTCGCCGAATGCCCGGGCGAGGATGGCAGCCCTGACCAGTTGTTTCAGGACTATCTGCGCGGCTTGTACCTGCTCGACCCGTTCTACATCGCCTGCCGCGAACAATCGCGCACCGGACTTTATCGTCTGTCGGAAGTGGCTCCGGAGCACTTCGAGCTGACCGAGTATTACCAGCGCTACTTTCGTCTGAATGTGGTGGCCGATGAAATCCAGTTCAATTGCCAGCTCGAAGGCGACCGCACGCTGTGCCTGTCACTGGGCAGCACCCAGCGCTTCAGCGGTCAGCAGATCGCCTTGCTGTCGCTGATCCAGCCCTGGGTACTCGGCCTGCTGCGCCAGCGCCTACCCTATGAAATCAACGAAGTCGTGGCCCTGGCCCCAGCCCCCCCGCAGGCCGACTGGCGGGTACAACTCGAGGAGTCGGTGCAGCAACTCAAAGGCGCACAGCTGACCGCTCGGGAACTGGATGTCGGTCGATTGATGCTCAGCGGTTGCTCCAGTAAAGAAATCGCCCGTAAGCTGGAAATCTCCGTAGAAACCGTGAAAGTCCATAAGAAACACATGTACAGCAAGCTGGGGATCAAATCCCAGTCCGAGCTGTTTTCGATCTTTTTGCAGGCACAAAATGCCTGAGGTGCTGTTTTGTGGGAGCGAGCTTGCTCGCGAAAGCCATTGCTCATTCAGCATCGATGTCGGCTGAACTGCCGTCATCGCGAGCAAGCTCGCTCCCACAGTGATGCCTGTGTACCGACAACCGAGTCCGAACCCAAGGAAACCGTATGAGCCTGTCACTCCTGAGCCGCTACGCCTTCTTTGCCGTCTGCGTGATCTTCACCCTCGCCAGCCTGCCCTTCCTGCATCACGACTGGCTCTGGCCGATCACTGCCGTCACCGGCGTCCTGAGCCTGATCGGCCTGTTCGACCTGATGCAAACACCCCATGCGGTGCGCCGCAACTACCCGATCCTGGGCAACATCCGCTATCTGGTCGAAGGTATTCGTCCTGAAATCCGCCAGTACCTGCTCGAATCCGACAGCGACGCCCTGCCCTTCTCCCGCGCCCAGCGCTCGCTGGTGTACTCCCGGGCCAAGAATGAATCCGCCGACAAGCCCTTCGGCACGTTGATCGATGTGTATCAGACCGGTTTCGAATTCATCGGCCACTCGATGCGCCCGGCACCGCTCAGCGATCCGAACAGTTTTCGCGTCACGGTCGGCGGCCCGCAGTGCACCCAGCCGTATTCGGCGTCGGTGTTCAACATCTCGGCCATGAGCTTCGGCTCCCTCAGCGCCAATGCCATCCGCGCGCTGAACCAGGGCGCCAAACTCGGCAACTTCGCCCATGACACCGGTGAAGGCAGCATCAGCCCCTATCACCGCGAACACGGTGGTGACCTGACCTGGGAGCTGGGCAGCGGCTATTTCGGCTGCCGCACCTCCGACGGGCGTTTCGACCCCGAGCGTTTTGCCGCACAGGCACAAACCCCGCAGGTGCGAATGATCGAAATCAAGATGAGCCAGGGTGCCAAACCCGGCCACGGCGGCATCCTGCCCAAGCACAAGGTCACCAAGGAAATCGCCGAGACCCGCGGCATCATGATGGGCGAGGATTGCGTCTCGCCGTCGCGGCACAGCGCGTTCTCCACGCCAATCGAAATGATGCATTTCATCCAGCAATTGCGCGAACTGTCCGGTGGTAAACCTGTGGGTTTCAAGTTCTGCCTGGGCCATCCGTGGGAGTTCATGGGCATCGCCAAAGCCATGCTGGAAACCGGCATCCTCCCGGACTTCATCGTGGTCGACGGCAAGGAAGGTGGCACCGGGGCCGCGCCGGTGGAATTCACCGACCACATTGGTGTGCCGATGCGTGAAGGCCTGTTGTTCGTGCACAACACCCTGGTCGGCCTGAACCTGCGGGACAAGATCAAACTCGGTGCCAGCGGCAAGATTGTCAGCGCCTTCGACATCGCCAGCGTGCTGGCCATCGGCGCCGACTGGGCCAACTCGGCCCGTGGCTTCATGTTCGCCATCGGCTGCATTCAGTCGCAGAGCTGCCACACCAACAAATGCCCGACCGGAGTCGCCACCCAGGACGCCCTGCGCCAACGCGCACTGGTCGTCCCGGACAAGGCCCAGCGGGTATTCAACTTCCACCGCAGCACCCTCAAGGCCCTGGCGGAAATGCTCGCCGCCGCCGGGCTGGAGCATCCATCGCAGTTGTCAGCCAAGCACCTGGTGCGGCGCATGTCGGCGACCGAGATCAAGTTGTTCTCGCAACTGCACGTATTCCTCAAACCGGGAGAATTGTTGACCGGCGAAGTGAATGGCGAGTTTTACTCGCGGATGTGGCAGATGGCGCGGGCGGACAGCTTCGAGCCCAATGACATCGCTGCCGCCTGATCCTGACAGCCCCGATCAGATCGCTTCACCAGCGTAGCGATTTGATCGGGGGCGGTTCCTTGATCACGATGAAACCGTAGTCGCCTATCAGGTAGATCCGGTAGAACCGGTTCTCGACCAATGCCGGATACCCCTGATAACCAACATGCGTGGCGTTGCGCCGTTCCCGCTCCGCCACCACATTGGTGATGCCTACCTTGGGCAGATTCTCGGCCAGCATGTAGAAATCGATGTTCAGCAGGTAGTGCAGCACCGGCATCTGCTTGAACGACCCGGCAGCCGCCGGCAGCCAGTGATCGGAATAGGTCACCGACAGGTAAATGCGCTTGGCATCGCGCACCGCGGGGTGACTGTTGATATCCCGTTCCAGGCTATACAGCGCGCTGGTGGCAAAGGTTTTCTGCACGGTCAGTACCCGACCGTAGGCAAATGAAAGCGACAGCATTGCCAACAGCGGCACCAGCAACAGCAACGGCAATCGTTCATGCAGCCGCGCCAGCGCCAGATGGCTCAGATAAAACGACATCACCAGCAGCACGGCGAAACCCATCAAGGTTCTTGCGCCTTCGTTGAAATCGCGAAAGATCAGCGCGGCGCCCGACACCAGCAAGACTGTCAGCGCAATGCCCAGCCCACAGGCCAGACCGAGCAAAATTCTCTGCGCCCCGCTCTCCTCGCGATCAACGATGTTTTTGCCCAATTGAACCGCACCCACCACTGCGCACAACAGCAACCCGGCGAGCACCCAGGCAAATCCGCCATGGAACAGCAGGGCGACCTTCTCCAGCACGCGGTCAATATTGGTGTGGATCTGCATCAACGGTTGTGCTGCCCCATTCAATAACAGGGTCCGCTCCGGCCCCATGAATGGGTAGGCGGTCACGCTGTAAATAAACAGACCCAACACGACCTGCGCCGCTTTCCAGCCAATCAGCATCAGCCATTGCGACCAGGGCAATTTATCGTTGGCAGCCCTGAGCAGTTCCAGGCAGCACAGGCCGAGGAACACATTGATGCTCAGCTGATAAAGGCCCAGGGCCAAGGCGATCAGCAACGACGGCACCAGCCATTGCAGGTTGCGCGAAGGATGTCGGAAGGTGATCGCATAGATGACCGCCACCACGCTCAAAGTCGTCGGCGCGCCGTCGTATTGATAGGACAGGTTTTGCAGGAAGAACGGGTTGTACCAGAGCGGCAGCGCCACCAGACAGCAAGCCAGGCTTGGCTGGCGAAAATAATGGAAGGTCAGGCTGGCCAACGCTGCGGACATGGCCAGGGTGGCAATCAATAACGGCAGCGGATAAATGTCCGGTGCCGCCTGACTGAAGGTCAGCAGCCTGTAGAACAGTTCGGCGAACAATCGTCCCTGTTCCGACCAGGCCATGCCGGCCGAAAGCGCGCGCCAGTTGTCATCGATGTAGGGGTAGTCCGCCAAAATCAGCGGCAGGATATACGCCAGGGTGGCACAGAGAAAAAACAGCCAGGTTTGCCGCCGGCCCATTTCACGGCTGAAAAAATCCCTGAAGCGGCCCATGTCATGCCCTGCCCCGCGCTTTGCCGCCAACGATGTCCTTGATCACGTAACGTGGCCGGTGCTTGGCCTCGATGTAGATGCGCCCGATGTACTCGCCGAGGATGCCGATGCCGATCAGTTGCACGCCACCGAGGAACAGGATCGCCGTCATCAGCGATGGATAACCGGGCACGTTGTTGCCGTTGAAAATCTTGTCCAGCACCATGTACGCCGCGTACAACACGGCGAAAATCGACACGCAGCCACCGACGTAAGTCCACAAGCGCAACGGCACGGTGCTGAACGAGGTCACGCCTTCCAGTGCCAGGTTCCACAGTTTCCAGCCGTTGAACTTGCTGCTGCCCGCCACCCGCCGCGCCCGTTCGTACTCCACGACCACGGTGTTGAACCCGGCCCAGGACAGCACGCCTTTCATGAATAATTGATGCTCGGGCAGCGCACGGATCACATCGACTACCTTGCGATCCATGAGACGAAAATCGCCGACGTTTTCTTCGATCCGCGTGTACGAAATCCGGTTCAACAAGTGATAGAACAAGGACGCGCTATGACGCTTCAGGTAGCCGTCGCTGCGCCGGTTCCGACGCTTGGCCAACACCACGTCCGCCCCCTGGCGCCAACGTTCGACCAGCAGCGGGATCACATTGATCGGGTCCTGCAAGTCGACGTCCATCGGAATCACCGCATCACCGGTGGCGTGTTCCAGACCGGCAAACAACGCCGGCTCCTTGCCGAAGTTGCGGGAGAAATTGATCAGCGTGACCTGATCGTCCGCCTGCGCCAGTAGGGTGGCCTGGATGGCCGTACCGTCCGTGCTGCCGTCGTTGATGAAGAGGATTTCGATATCGGTATCGGCAAGTCTCAACTCACGCCGAACCGCGCGATAGAACAGTTCGATCGCCTGTTCCTCGTTGAACACCGGCACGATGAGCGAGATCTTCATACGCCACGCTCACGGAACACCACATAGCGGGAATACAGGAAGCCAATCACCAGGCTCAGCGCCGAAAACAGCACCACGGTCAGCAGCCCGTGAAGACGCCAAACATCACCCAGATGGCCGACGACCAGACTCAAAGTCCCCATGCCCAGCAGAAACAGCAGATAGCCGCCCACCGACGCCTTGCCGGTGAATGTAAAAAGCGCATTCATGTAGAAGGAAAACGAGGCTGCCACGCAAAATGCGAGCAGGTTACTGAACGCCTGGCGCAGGCCCGCGGCGACGCTCAGCAGAAAAAACACCTGCCAGTGAATGAGTGTGTTGGCGACGCCGATCACCGTGTAGCTGGAAAAGCCTTTCCACACTTTTCTCATGCTGAAGCCCCTGCAGTGGCTGCTGCATTCACCTCAACTATTTGAGCGCGTCAACTGTCAGAAATCACAGGTCAGGTGGCCTTTCGGACCAGCGGTCAGGCCGATTGCGAATAAGCGATGAGACATCCGGAAATGTCACAATTTTGCAATTATCAATGAATCAGGCCACCCTGCGCGCCGCCGAGGGCGAGTACTCCCTTTTCCGTCCTGCGTTTTTTTCAATACCGTTTACGAGCTTGCTGCCATGACATCAACGCGCGATCACCGGATCGACTTTTTCCGGGGTCTGGCCCTGATCTTCATCTTCTGGGATCACGTGCCCCATAACCCGCTGGGTCAAATCACCCTGCGCAACTTTGGCTTCAGCGATGCGGCCGAAGTCTTCGTGTTCCTCGCCGGCTATGCCGCCGTGCTGGCCTACGGCAAGGTCCTGGCGCGGGAAGGCCTGCTGATCGCCGGCCTGAAGATCCTCCGTCGCGCCTGGGTGCTTTATGTAGTGCACATCTTTCTGCTGGCGATGTTGATGGGCATCGTGTTTTTCGCCAACAGCCATGTGGAAACCCGCGACCTGGTCGAAGAAATGGGCATGCACCATTTCATCAGCAACCCGCAACAGGCGCTGATCGATGAGCTGCTGCTGCGCTTCAAACCCAACCTGATGGACCCGCTGCCGCTATACATCGTGTTGCTGGTGGGTTTGCCGCTGGCCCTGCCGATGCTGCTGCGAAAGGCCTGGGTGGTGGTCGCGATATCGTTCGCTCTCTACCTGATGGTGCCGCTGGCGGGCTGGAACCTGGCGGCGATCAAGGACGGCGTCTGGTACTTCAATCCGGTCGCCTGGCAACTGCTGTTCATACTCGGTGGCGCCGCGGCGATTCACAGCCAGCGCCCGCGACTGCCGGACACCCGCCCCTTGTGGCGACAGCCGTTGTTTGTCTGCGCAGCGTTGTACGTGATCGTTGCCGGCGTGCTGACGGTCCTGTGGCGCTGGCCCGAGATTCACGACGCCATCCTGCCGAGCGTCCTGAGCAACCTGCTCTACCCGATCAGCAAGACCAATCTCTCGCCCGTGCGCCTGGCACATTTCCTGGCCCTGGCTTATGTCACGGCAAAACTGGTACCCGACGGTGAATGGACGCAGAACTGGCTGGCACAGCAAAGCTGCCGCATGGGCCGTTTCTCGCTGGAGATATTTTGCCTTGGGGTATTGCTCGCGCCGCTGGCGGACATGGTCAATGCCATGACCGATGATGCGGTTGCCATGCAGATCTTTACCGCCCTGGTGGGCGCCGGGTTGATGGCGTCGCTGGCGGCATGGCTGGAGTACTACAAACGCTTGACTCAGCCCAAGCCGGTAGCGGTCACCTGAGATCAAGCAGAAAGCAAAGTGCGTAAAAAAATGCCCCGGTCAATTGACCGGGGCATTTTCATTTCAACGGTGATGCCTTACGAAACCGAACGCACCGCACCTTGCACGGCATTCTTCGGTTGCAGCTTGAACACGTAGAACAGCACGGTCAGCAACAACAGAAACACCGGCCCGACATACAGCGCCACGCGGGTGTCCGGGAAATACGCCATCAGGCCGACCACCAGCACCAGGAACGCCAGGGCCAGGTAGGAACTGATCGGGTACAGCCACATGCGGTACTTCAACGCTGCGCGCTCGCTGACACTCAGGCCCTGGCGGAATTTCAGCTGGGCCAGCAGGATCATCACCCAGGTCCAGATCGCGCCGAAGGTGGCAATCGAGGTCACCCAGACGAAGACTTTCTCGGGCACCAGGTAGTTGAGCAATACACCCAACAACAGCGCGCCCATCGACAACAGCAAGGCGCGACGTGGCACGCCGTTGCTCGACGTCTTGGCGAAACCGGCCGGTGCCTGGCCATTTTGCGCCAGGCTGTAGAGCATGCGCCCGGTGCTGAAAATACCACCGTTGCACGAGGACAGCGCCGCGGTGATCACCACGAAGTTGATGATGCCGGCCGCGGTCTTGATGCCCAGACGCTCGAAGGTCATCACGAACGGGCTGCCCTGAGTGCCGATTTCATTCCACGGATAAATCGACAGGATCACGAACAAGGCACCGACGTAGAACAGCAGGATTCGCCAGAACACCGAGCCGATGGCATCAGGAATGGTCTTCTGCGGGTTCTTCGCTTCACCGGCAGTCAGGCCGATCATCTCGACGCCGAGGTAGGCGAACATGACCATTTGCAGGGACATCAACACGCCCTGCATACCGTTGGGCATGAAGCCGCCATGGGTCCACAGGTTGGAAATGCCCAAAGCGACACCGTCGTTGCCGAAGCCAAAAGCGATGATGCCGATGCCACCGAGCACCATGGCAATGATGGTGACGATCTTGATCAGCGCGAACCAGAATTCGAATTCACCGAAGGCCTTGACCGCGATCAGGTTGATCGTGCCCATGCTGACCAGCGCCCCCAGGGCCCAGATCCAGCGCGGTACATCGGGGAACCAGATGCCCATGTACACGGCCACGGCGGTGATTTCCGCGACGCAGGTCACCAGCCACAGGAACCAGTAGTTCCAGCCGGTCAGGAAGCCCGCCAGCGGGCCAAGATAATCCTGGGCGTAACGGCTGAACGAGCCGGCCACCGGGTTGTGCACGGCCATTTCGCCGAGGGCGCGCATGATCACCAGAATCGCCAGGCCGCCGATGATGTAGGACAGCATGATGGCCGGACCGGCCATTTCAATGGCTTTGGCCGAGCCGAGGAACAAACCGACGCCGATGCAGGCACCGAGGGCCATCAGGCGAATGTGTCGTTCGCCAAGTTCACGTTTGAGCGGGCCGCCCTGAGCGGATTCGCCATGGGGCAAGTGATTGCCTGCGGACATGGGGGTACAACCTCGTCTTGTTATTGGATATGACCACCGAGTGTGAAGCGCCGGCTGGTAAACCGTGGCTCCCGATAACCGGACCTGCTTCGTGGGCAGAACCGTCTTGCAGGACGAAACCTGTGGGATCAGTGGGGTGTGCAGTATAAAAAGCGGACGCCAGAGAATTTCACTCTAAAAACCACGAAAATCAGGCTTACATCTCGGTAGAACCGGTTAATACGGAGACGGATTGTCTGGATTTTGTAGGAATTTTCGTCGGGGGCGAGTATTGCACGGTATTGGTGCAGCGTCATTCACGGCCAAGGTCGAACTACCTGTGGCGAGGGAGCTGGCTGTGAAAAGGAGGAGATTTTGTGGCGAGGGAGCTTACTCCCGTTGGGTCGCGTAGCGGCCCTAAGTGCCGCCATCGTGATTTACCTGAATAACCGGGTAGCATGGTTTTGCGACTGCTTCGCAGCCGAGCGGGAGCAAGCTCCCTCGCCACAGAAATCTCCCCCCATCCACACCAAACTGACTTCCGCACCAAGCCCCTTCACTACAAAACAGCAACAGTCACAAAACTATCCATATTCCTTAATGGATCCAGGACTTTTCACGCAGAAGTTGCATTTACGTGTAGGCAGGCCATTGGCTAGGGTCAGAAAGGAATAACTCGAAAAGGAAGCAAGGAATGCGTCCAAATCCCAACTCCCACCTGTTACGCCATGGACGCTACTCGGAAACCGGTCGCGCCTACCTCCTCACGGCGGTCGTTCATCACAGACACCCCATCTTCAATGACTGGATGCTCGGGCGTTTGCTGGTTGCCGAGTTGAAGCGAGCTCACGAGCTGCGCTGGGTCAATTCGATTGCCTGGGTGATCATGCCTGACCACTTTCATTGGCTGGTTCAACTGGAACAGTGCAACTTGGGCCAACTCATGCAATCCACCAAATCGCGCAGCACGTTAACCATCAATCGAAAGCTCAAGCGTAAAGGCGCGTTTTGGCAATCGGGTTATCACGACCGGGCTATCCGCGATGGCGAGGAACTATTGCCTTTCGCCAGGTACATCGTTGCCAATCCGTTAAGGGCCGCCCTTGTAGAGAAAGTAGGTGATTACCCGCTTTGGGATGCCTGTTGGCTCTGAAATGCATGACTAAACAATGAAATGAGCTCCCTGTGGCGAGGGAGCTTGCTCCCGTTGGGCCACGAAGCGGCCCTGAATCCTGCAACGGTGAATATCTGAATGAACCGGTCGCATGTATCTGCGACTGCTTCGCAGCCGAACGGGAGCAAGCTCCCTCGCCACAAAAATCTCCTAGTCCATAACAAACTGTCCTTCCACTGAAATCCCCTCAGTCCCTAACAAACTGCCCTGCCACTGAAATCCCCTCAGTCCCTAACAAACTGTCCTTCCACTGAAATCCCCTCAGTCCCTAACAAACTGCCCTGCCACTGAAATCCCCTCAGTCCCTAACAAACTGTCCTGCCACTGAAATCCCCTCAGTCCCAAACAAACTGTCCTTCCACTGAAATCCCCTCAGTCTGCTACTGGTGCAGCGTCATTCACGGCCAAGGCCGAATCTCCTGTGGCGAGGGAGCTTGCTCCCGTTGGGTCGCGGAGCGGCCCTGAATCCTGCAACCCTGAATGTTCTGATTCAACCGATTACATGATTTTGCGATCAATTCGCAGCCAAACGGATCGGCGCAGCAATCGATGATTGGATGTTCACAATTTTTTCACCCCCGCCAACCACCGTCTAAGCTTCAGTCAAGTCCGATCAATCTGCGTGAATGGATCAATCGACTATGGGCGCTTTGTGGCAAACCGATTCGAGTAAAACCGTGGTTCCGACTGAACGTGTGGATGAAGCGCCTGTCCCTCCTGAAAAACCCCGTCGCTCCCGGCACGGTTGGGGTGCGTTCTGGCTGTTGTTGCTGATTATTGTGATTGGCGTCGGGCTCGCGGCCATGCGCGAGATGCGCACCTCGAAGTTCCAGGCCCGGGAAATCAGCAAATATGCCGCGTCCTTGAGCTATGAACTCAAACCCGGACCCAGTGATGCCATTCGTTATCCGGGCGATGGGCCTTTCGATCGACGCCTGGGCTATAGCTCGCTAGACGAGTTTCTGCCGCGCCTGCTCAAGCGCGATTTCGTCGTCGAAGCGCAAACCCGGTTTTCCCCGGCACTGATCAAGTACAGCGACAAAGGCCTGTTCGTGCCCTACGCGGAAAAAATCCAGGCTGGCCTGTCGATCACCGACTGCCGGGCGAACCCGTTGTACCAGTACAACTACCCGCAACAGCTTTACTCAAGCTTTGCCTCGATTCCGCCCGTGGTGGTCAACAGCTTGTTGTTCATCGAGAACCGCTTCCTGCTCGACCCCAAGCAACCCCTGGCCAACCCGGCGGTGGACTGGCCGCGATTCGGCATGGCCGCCTGGTCGCAGGTGGCCAAGATGCTCCACGTGCCGGGTCAGTCGGCGGGTGGCAGTACCCTGGCCACGCAGCTGGAAAAATACCGCCACTCGCCCGATGGCCTGACGGTCAACGGCGCCGAGAAGATTCGCCAGATGATTTCCGCCACCGTGCGTGCCTATCAGGCCGGGCCGCAAACCCTTGAAGCCCGGCAGAACATCATTCGCGACTACCTCAACAGCGTGCCGCTGTCGGCCGTGCCCGGTCATGGCGAGGTGCATGGCATGGCCGAGGGTTTGCGTGTGTGGTACGGGTCGGATTTCAACCAGGCCAACGAGGCCTTGAACAGCCCGGCGACGGATGCAAAGACCATGGCCGACAAGGGCCTGGCCCTACGTGAAATGCTTTCGTTGATGATCGCCCAGCGCCGCCCTTCCCACTACCTGACCAAGGGCCGCGATGAACTGGCCGACCTGACCGACAGCCACATTCGCCTGCTCGCGCAGAACAACGTAATCGACCCGGCCTTTGCCGCTGCCGCGTTGGCGAGCAAAGTGACCTACCGCGACTGGGCCACGGCACCGACCATCCAGCCGATTGAAACCAACAAGGGCATCAGTGTCGCCCGCAGTCGTCTGGCTGGCATGCTCAATCGGCCGTTGTACGATCTCGACCGGCTCGACCTGTCGGCCACCAGCACCTTGCAGGGCGACCTGCAAACCCAGGCCACCACCTACCTCAAGGAATTGGCCGACCCGGCCGTCGCCTCGAAACTGGGGCTGATCGGCGAGCGCCTGCTGACGCCC
The DNA here is from genome assembly GCF_004348895.1 of Pseudomonas vancouverensis. Lineage (GTDB taxonomy): Bacteria > Pseudomonadota > Gammaproteobacteria > Pseudomonadales > Pseudomonadaceae > Aquipseudomonas > Aquipseudomonas vancouverensis. The sequence goes on along the minus strand of NZ_RRZK01000032.1, from coordinate 137,460 downwards.
ACCAGTACCACGCAAGTGCGCTACAGCTTCACCCTGTTCGAACTCACCGCCGACGGCTCGCGAGTGCGGGTGCAGACCGATAGCACCGACCAGCCGTTCGACATCAACGAAGGCAGCAAACTGGAACTGGGTTCCACCGCAAAAATGCGCGTGCTGACCACGTACCTGCAAATCATCGCCGAGCTGCATGACAAGTACGGCGCGATGACCGTCCCGGAATTGAAGAAAGTCCAGGTACCGGAGCAGGATCGCCTGAGCCGCTGGGTGGTCGATTACCTGATCGAAAACAAGGACCACGACCTGCAGAAAATGCTTGGTGCGGCCCTGGATCGCAAATACTCCGCCAGCCCCGGCGAGGCGTTTTTCACCGGTGGCGGCCTGCACGTGTTCCACAACTTCCGCAAGGAAGACAACGGCCGCATCCCCACCCTGCGCGATGCCCTTCGTGAGTCGATCAACCTGCCGTTCATTCGCCTGATGCGTGATCTGGTGCGCTACACCACCTATTCCGGGCCGAACAACAGTGCCGAACTGCTCGGCGACGATCGTGACCCGCGGCGTCAGGAATACCTGGCCGATTTCGCCGACCGCGAAGGCACCTCGTTCCTGCTCAAGTTCTGGAAAAAATACCGCAACAAGGACACCCAGGACCGCCTCGACACTTTCCTCGACAGCATGCGCCCGACACCGATCCGTCTGGCCGCCGTGCATCGCTACCTGCTGCCCCAGGCCAGCCAGGAAAGCTTCAACAACTTCTTGCGCTCGCACCTCAAAGGCATCAAGCCCAGTGACAAAGAGCTGGCGAAAGGCAACGACAAGCTCACCGATGATCGCCTGATACGTCTGTATGAAGCCTACGGTCCCGGTGCCTACGATTTGCCGGACCAGGGTTTCATCGCCAAGGTTCACCCGCTGGACCTGTGGCTGATGGGCTATCTGCTCAATCACCCGGACGCCAAGTGGAGCGACGTCGTCAAGGCCAGCCAGTTCGAGCGCCAGGAGGTCTACAGCTGGCTGTTCAAGAGCAAACACAAGGGCGCCCGCGACAGTCGCATCCGCACCATGCTGGAGATAGAGGCCTTCCTCGAGATTCACCAACGCTGGCAGAAAGTCGGCTATCCGTTTGACCACCTGGTGCCCTCGCTGGCCACCGCCATCGGCAGCTCCGGTGACCGCCCTGCCGCGTTGGCCGAGCTGATCGGCACCATTCTCAACGACGGTGTGCGCATGCCGACCTTGCGCATCGACAGCCTGCATTTTGCCGCCGGCACACCGTATGAAACCAAGATGATCAACGACCCGGATGTCGGCAAACGGGTGATGCCGTCCGAAGTGGCCACGGCCATGCGTGAAGCCCTGTCGCAAGTGGTGGATGCCGGTACGGCGAAGCGGGTGGCCGGCAGTTTCAAACTGCCGGATGGCAGCCCACTGGCGATGGGCGGCAAGACTGGCACGGGGGATAACCGCATCGAAGCGATCGGTTCCGGTGGACGGATCCTGAGCTCCAAATCCCTCAACCGCACGGCCACCTTCGTGTTCTACATCGGCGACCACCACTTCGGCACACTGACGGCATTCGTACCGGGGCGCTCGGCCGAAAGCTTCACCTTCACCTCGGCGCTGCCGGTGCAGGTGCTCAAGGGCATGGCACCGATTCTGACGCCGTTCCTGCAGCCGGGGACGCACACGATGTGCCAGGCGCCACAGGTCGCGGCGATGCGATAGCAGCCGACACGGTGGCTTTTCATCGACGTAATCGCTTCAACCAGACACACCGCCATCGTCGGAACGCCGTCCGGAGACAAGCTCGCTCCCACAGGGATTCGCGTGGCATCGCGGATGGGGATCTACTCCCCCGGCGCTCTGGCATTGAACAGCAGCAGTACATTGCCGCTGTAATCCCCCGGCCGGTAACCGCCCACCGGTTTCTGCGGTTCGATGTCCAGTAGCACCCGCGTCCCCACTGCCGCATCGGCTGCGGACACCACTAGCCGTGGGCGGATGTCGGGGCTCAGCACCACGTGGTTGAAACTCACCCGTAGGGCAATTTCCTCCCCCGGCTTGCCATTGGACAAATAGGCCGCACTGTCCAGACGCGCTTCGATCGCGCTGGTGTCATGCCGCACATCGAAATACTTGCGCACGCTGCTGAGGTTCGAAGTCGGGTAGTCCCAATTGAGTCTCTGTGCCTGGTGAATCCAGCCTGGCTCCGCCGGCAGGATATAAAAGGCCCGGGTGGGGATGGTCAGCGACACTTCGAAAACCTGTTCTTCGCGCGCAGCGCCCGCCAGGGTACTCATCAGCGCAGTGATTGCCGTTGCTGCGACAACAGCGCTTTGCTTGATCATGCTGGTCACCTGTCATGTCCCTCGAAAACAGCCCTCATCGGCTCACCACGTTGATGTGTTTCTTGCTGCTGCCCTCGACCAGAACGAAGCGATACTCGCGCCCCTTTTCCTTGTCGAAAGCAAAGCTCTTGCCGGCCATCACATGGTGTTTGGTCGTTGCCCCGCAGTCGGTTTCCTCCTTCAACGAGCAGCTCTTGAACTCGTCGACGACGATCACCGTATTGCCGCTATTGCGCAGCTCGTAACGGCTGTCGGTTTCGTTGACGACAGAATCGAAGCGGGCGTCTTTGGGCCGAACAAAAAAGATCGTGCCAAACCCGGTCATCACGTTGACCCCCGCCGACAGGTTCTGTTTGTACTCCTCGCGCTCGTCGCCGGTGACTGCGAATTCATCTTCCTTTTCCGGCACCACCGGCAGGAATCGCACGCGGAAATAACGCTCGCGGTCACGTTCACCCATGTACAACAGCCGCGTGCCCTGCATGCCCTTGGCCGGCACGATCAACCGTGCCGGGCTGGCCATCGCGCCATTGCGCGATGCACCGTCTGCGGAGGTCTCGACCGGGATTTCCTGGGGCGTGCCGTCGGCGCCATAGACGATTTCCAGCACGTTGATCTTGACGAACGCGGTGCTGTCGCCGCTGTTGAACACCCGTTTGAGATAGGTGCTTTTATCCCCATCCAGGTAGTCGTACACCGTGCCGACATTGATTTGCGGCCCGGCCTGCGCCGACAGGCAAAACAGGCTGAGCGCTCCCAGAAAACACGCACGCTTCATGTTCTTCGATCCCTTGAAAAATGTAGGTGGCAAGCCCCGGGCGCTCATACTTCCGAGTCCCAGATGATGGTGATCTGGGTGGACATGGTGCCGCTGACGCCGGGCCTGAGCAGGCTGTTGATGGCGTCGCTGGGGATCTCGAAACGCAACATGCCTTCCTTGCGCTCGAGATACTGGCCTGGCTGGAATGGCCCGGCCCAGGAGTTGTGCAACAACAGCATTTGATGGACGGGCCCGCCACCGTTTTGAGTCAATCCGGCGGGCAAGGTCAGCCGCGTCCGCACGTCCGTGACATTGCCTCCGGCGCCGAACATTCTGCAGCGGTCCCCCCCCAACGAATCCCGGCACTGCATCATCACCTTGAAGCGCGAAGAAGCCGAGATATAGAAAAGCTGGTCGCGGTAGATGCTGGTGGGTTTGCGCCCGCCATCTATCCACTGCTGCCAGCCGCCTGCCGGTTCCAGGGAGACCTTGTTACCGCCCGGTGGCAGATCGACTTTGAGGGTGTGCTGCACGTCGAGCACGAAGTTCAGGTTCAGGTGCGGGTCGTCGGCGTAAAACATAGGTCCCGTGTCAAAGTCCATTCCCGTGCCGACGGAGTAGTGCAACGATCCCGTGTACAGCCCGGAGGACATGCCCAAAGGATTGGGTGTGCGCAGTTCATAAGCGAAATCCAGCGTATTGAGGCGTATGGACGGAATGTTGAATGCCGCTACTTTGGTACATGCGTCTTCTACCGGCGTCCTCCAGAAAAAGCGGTAATTAGACTCGGAATAGGCCCCGACCCCGCTGTACAGACAGGGCGCAGGCGCATAGACCCAACTGTTGGTGGTCCAGAGTTTTTGATGCCCTTCGAGTGCGCTTGCTGCACCGGTCAACTTTTGGGCTGTTTCACTCAGTTCGTATTGGGACCCGATTCCGGTGATACGCACTTCGAGGGTTTCGGTTTCCTGAGTTTCCCGATTGGTCACTGTCAGTTGTCGCCAGTTGGCCGGTACTTTTATCGGAATCGCATCGCCAGGGACAAAACTGCGGGCACCGTTGAAGCGGATCGGCACCTGGATGCTGAACATGTTGAATGAAGCACATTGAGTGGGAAAACTGGCGCAATAACCACTGTTAGGCGTCTGATTGACGAACACATTCTTGTTCGGCTGCGAAGGATCCGGCTGGAACAGCGCCCTGATTTCCTGAGTTTCCGCCACGGCCGAAGACACGCTCAACGCCGCCAACACCCCCAGCCAGCCCATAGATTTTTTCATGTTTTCAACCCGCCTTCTGTTCGGTGGAGGTGACGTCGGCCAAGGTGTCCGGCGTGCACCGCAGATCACCGATCATCAACACATTGTTTTCGCTACGGTGACGACTGGCATCGAGGCGGAACTGGCACAGCAACTGGTTGCCCTGGCGCACTTCCAGGGTCGGGGAGCCGGCATTCATTTCCATCGAGAAGAAGCCATCGACTTCGGTCACGCCACGGCTGGCGTGATTGATCACGTGGTGGCCTTTGAGCGGTCGTCCTTGCGGATCGATCAGGCGCCCAAGCACGGTGAGGGTTTTCATTACCCGCACCTTGCGGTACTCCACTCCCCCCTTGTTCAGGTGATAGCGCGAGCGCGCCGGTTCGATGGTCGCCGCAGGAACATGGTTGCCCTCGAAGTCGAAGCTCACCGAACTGTTCTGGTACGCCGTGATCGGGATGAAGTTGCGCCCCGGTTTCAATGCCGCGCTGCCGCCGCTGTAGTCGTCGGCGCGCAGGGCGATGCCATCGATGTCCGACTCGACGTCGACAATCAGCCCGGCGCCGCGCATCTCGTGTTGGCTGGTCAACAGCATTTTCTCGCCGCCGACGACCAGGGTGCTGTCCAGGTTCAGGCCACCGGTGTAGTTGCCGTTGTAGGACGAACGCTGAACGAAGCCATCGCCGTTGATGGCATCGGTGCCGAAGTTGGCCAGGCTCGACAAACCGACGCCATAAGTGTCAGTCAGCGCCGTTACCGAGACGTTTTGCAGCACGTGGTCCTTGAAGTCCCGGCGCCAGCCGAGCGAGGCATTGTTGTCGCGGCCGCCATCACGGTCGGTACGCGAGCCGATGCTGCCGCTGATCTGCTGGCCGGGCGCGCCTATCGCGATGTTCATGCTCAGATCGACACCGCGATTGCGCGCATCGCCGCTGCTGAAACTGCCGGGGCGATCGAACAGCGACAGGCGCCAGTTGGCATCACTGCCAAACAGCACGGTGCGCTGACTCCAGCCCAGGTCCGCTCCCATGCCTTCGACGTTACCCTCACTGTGGGACACCCGGGCATTGATCGAACTTTTACTGCTCAGCCGATGATTGATTGCCAGCGACGAGTTGCTGGCCTCGCCGATAAACACATTGCGTTGCCGCACCCGAGTACCGTCCGGCAGGGTGTCGTAGGTGTTGGTGGTGTCGAGCCAGCTGCGGCTATGGCTGAGCACCAGGCTGCCGGCACCATAGTTGTAGAGGCTTTGCAGGTCGAGGCCGGTGCCGTAGTCCTGGGTCTGGTAGACGTTGGCGTACAGGCTGATGTGATTGGCCAGGGTCCAGTCGATGGACGTGCCGTATTGCAGTTTTTCGCGAATCTGCCGCGCCGACAGGCCGAGAATCACCCGCGGGTGCATCAGGTAGTTAACCGAAGCGCCGGCGGTCGGACTGCCGCTGGACTGCTGGTCCCAGTTGCTGAGCAGCTTGCTTTCTTCACCGGCAAACAGGTTGTAGCGCCAGCGTTCGTCGTGGTTGCGCCAGTTATTGGGCTTGTACACCAGCTCCTGGGTGGTGGAGGTGATCTGGCCGTCTTCGATCAGGCGCACTTCCACTTCGTAGATGCCGCCCGGCAGAGGCCGGGTATCGAGGGTCTGCAAACCGGCGGGTACGGATTGGGTATTGATCAACAAGCCATCGCGATAGATCTCCACCGAGCCCTGGCGATTGGCCGTGACATAGATCGGGTAGACGCTCGGCGTGGGGCTGTTGATCGCCAGGCTGTCGGAGCTGCCGTACATGAGGCCGACGGCGGTATCGGGGCTGTTGCCGAACGTACGCGGTTGGCGCGTCAGCCCTTCGGAAGAGGGGGTGAAATACCCCAGGCGCAGGAAACTGCCTTGCAGTTCGCGTTGGGTGTAAAGCTCGTGGATTGCGTGGTAAAGCTTGTCATCCGGACCGCCCAGACGGGCCAGTTGCATGTTGAAGGCCTGACTCCAGTTACCCAGGCTGCTGCTGGCTTCGAGGCCGAAACGCCCGCCCAGATCCTGGTCCTGACCGCCATTGAGATTGAGCTGGTTACGGACCATCAAGCCGCTGCTGCCACCCTCGGGCTGCTCGTGATAACGCTTGGCCTGCACATCGCGTTCGGCGTTTTCGGTGAGGATCGAAAGCAGGGAGCTTTCCAGGTTGTAGTGCACGGCCAGCACTTGATCGGGACATTGACCGGTGCAATTGCCCAGAGGTACGCCAGGCTTGAGGTAAGCGGCCCATTTTTCCCGCTCGGCGGCGCCATAACGGTTTTCACTGGTGTCAGTGAATTCGAGCAAGGTGACGCGATCATCCCGCGAGAGCACCACCATGGCCTCCCCCAGAGGCTGATGATCGAGTTCAACCCGAACCGCCAGGGGCACGTCGAAAAAGTGCTCCTCGAAATCCGCCGGCAGGCCTTTGGCCTGAGCCAATAGACTTCGCGGTGTCGTACCGACGGAAACAGGAGCTGCCGCCGCACTGGCACAAAACAACAGCGCAAGCGCAGCCGCGATGGGGGTCATCGGGAACATGAACACGTACTCTGATTACGAACAGATGAAGTCCGGCAAGGCGGACAATGTGTCGCCCCGCCGGTTTCCGTCAGCTTTGCAGTTGACGCTTTATGCAGGCTTGCCGCTTACGGGCCGGCAGGTGGAACCGCGTCGAAGGTCATGGCAACCACACCGGTGTAATCGCCCGGTTGAAAGGTGGTGCCTTTGGCGCTGATTTTCAGCGGTGCACGGAAGTTGACGTCGGATTCCGCCTCACCCACGACCATCTGCGGAGTGGTGGTCAGTTCCTTGCCGTTGATTTCCACTTTCAGATCGATGCTGTTGGCGCCGGCGATCAGTTTGGGAGCCGTGACCACGCTGGCGTGAACCGAACCGCTGTTGTTGCGCATGTCAAAGAAGCCGTTGACCTCACCCATCTTGGCAGTGGCCGGGTTGTAGTCCATGGGCTGGTCTTTATTGACCAGATCCGGGTCGGTCGGTACCACGTAGAAGCCGTTGGTCGGCACGTGGGCGACGATGTTGATGGAGTGATTGGCCTCGCCCGCAGCGAATGCCGAGGAGGCGCTCATTGCCAGAACAGCCAGAGGGACGGCGATTGCGAGTTTCTTGAGCATTGTTCAGTTCCTGTTTTCTTTTAAGGATTCGGTTCATTGAAAGTTCAAACAACGCTGTCACCTGTCGACCGTGTTGCTTTGAACTTTCAACGCCAGGGCATGATCGGCTGTTGCTTCCTGAAAGTAAGCAGGCAACTTCCTAGAACCTCGTAGTTAAACCACCCCAGACCTCGAAAGAAAAAAGATCAAATAACTCAAATACTTATTTATTACTGTAAGCCATCCCCTACATACAGTTTTGTGCAAAAAACCATACAGCAAATGCAATCAACAAACATTAGGGAAGAAGTACTTTTAGAATATAAACTCCATTTAATTAGAGCCATAGCTTTAACTTTCAAGTTACTCACTCCGGTTCGTTCAACTAAAAATAGCTGTTGCCATGTGGATCTGGATTTGCCTCGCCTACCCTCCCGCCTGCCATTAAATGAAAACATTTCTCAACAAATGGGTTGCAAGACTTAAAGATATATCTTACGTTGTATCTAAACACGACGAGAGAACGCAAAAATGAGAGACCATCATTCCCCCCATCGCGAACACGCTGACCACCGTGACGGCTTCGAGAAACGTTCCGGCCGCGAACGCGGTGGCCGTGGCCCACGGGTATTTGCCCCCGGTGACCTGAAGCTGCTGCTGCTGGATTTGATCGCCGACCAGCCATGTCACGGTTACGACCTGATCCGCCAGATCGAAGGCATGTTCGACGGTGCCTACAGTCCCAGCCCCGGTGTGATTTATCCAACCCTGACGTTTCTGGAAGAGAGCGATCTGATCCAGGGCGATGCCGACGGCGGAAAAAAACGCTACACCGCCACCGATGCCGGTCGTCTATCGCTTATTGAGCAGAAGGTTGCGCTGGATGGCGTGCGCATGCGCATCGACGTCAGCAAGCGCTCGTTGCGTGGTCATGACCGCCCGGCAGAGATCCACGAAGCAGTGCATAACCTGCGTCATGCCCTGCAAATGCACCATGGCCGCTGGAGTCCGGACGAGATCCTGCGGGTACGTGACCTGCTCAACAACACTGCCCGGGCCATCGTCGACGGTCCCGCCGTTCAACCTGTTCAGGAGAAAGCCGAATGACTGAAGTGATGAAGCCCACCATTCACCGCGTCATGCACGAGATCAAACGCCGTCGTCTGGAAGTGCTGCGGGTAGTCGACCTGACCCCGCGCATGCGCCGCATCACCCTGGGCGGTCCCGAACTGGCAGGTTTTATCAGCCTGGGCACTGACGACCACGTCAAGCTGCTGTTCCCGCAGAACGCCGAGCAGGCAGCTGCGCTGGACACCCTTGTGTTGGGTGCCGGCAAGGACAGCGGACCGCTGCCGGAAATGCGCGACTACACCCCACGCCGCTACGACCTGGATGCCATGGAGCTGGACATCGACTTTGTCCTGCACGGCGATGGCCCTGCCTCGACTTGGGCCGAACAAGCCAGACCCGGGCAGTACCTGCACATCGGCGGGCCACGCGGCTCAATGATCGTGCCGGACATCTTCGACAGCTATTTGCTGATTGGTGATGAAACCGCCCTGCCCGCCATCGCCCGCCGCCTGGAGGGGCTTGCGGCCAATCGGCGTGCCCTGGTGATCATCGAGATCGAGAACGGCAAAGAGCAGCAGGTGCTGGAGAGCCCAGCCGAGGTCAGTGTGATCTGGGTGTTGCGCGAGGGCGGCAAAGACCATTTGCTCAGCACCGTGCGCCAGGTGCAGGTACCGACCGGCAGCCTGTATGCCTGGGTGGCGACCGAGAGCAAGGTGTCGCGGCAGATTCGCCGGGTGCTGCTCGATGAGCACGGGCTGGACGATCAATTCGTCAAGACGGTGGGTTACTGGAAGTTGGGCGACAGCGACGAGGAGTGAACGCCGCAAGGTCGCCCTCAATCCTGAAATCTGTGGGAGCGAGCTCGCTCCTACAGTGAGCGTTGGTTACCAGCTTTTACCAGCCAGCGATCCAGCCCTATCAGCACCAGCGCAATCAGCACAAACCCCGTCAGCAACCCACCGGCGTTGATAAACACCTGTGGATAACCCAGTTTGCTGACATCGGCGAAGGGATACGGGTACACCGCCAGCAAATGCCCACGCAACAGCACATAGGCGAAATACGCCAGCGGATAAATCAGCCACAAACCGATGTGCCGAACGCGCAACGCCCCCTTGGCAACACAGCACCACCAATAACCGAAGTACAGCAGCGGCATGACGTCATGCAGTAATTCGTCGGCGATCCATTGCCAGCCTTCGGGATGCCACAGATGGCGCAACAGGATGCTGTAGGCCAACCCGACCACCGCGATGCTCACCGCCACCCCGCTGCTGACCCATGGCTGCAAGAACCAGCGTCGGGCGGCCGAGTCGCGGGACGTCCATGCGCAGGTCAACACCGTGGCGACCAGGGTGTTGCTCAGCACCGTGAAGTAGCTGAAGAAACTCATCAAACCACCGACCAGACTGGCTTCCAGCGTCCAGCGCGAATAAAGGATCAGGTACATCTGTATGCTCAATCCCGCCCAGCCGAGCACCGCCGCCACGGCGACAAAACGGCGCTGCATACAGGGTTTGATCATGTTCAGAGCGGACGCTTGGTACGCATCAGCTTCACGTACAAACGCTCGACCTTTTCTCGCGCCCACGGCGTTTTTCGCAGGAATGTCAGGCTCGACTTGATGCTCGGATCAGTTTTGAAGCAGCGGATATCGATACGTTCGGCAAGTCCCGACCACTCATAGTGTGCAACCAGCGCATTGAGGATCTGTTCCAGCGTCACGCCATGCAGCGGGTCAGGGTTGTGTTCGGTCATGCCGGGCCTTCAAGCAGAGAGGGGATGGAAAGCCGCGCACCTTAGCTGACAGGCGGTTCGGGTGGAAGGCTTGAGTGCGTCATGGGTAACTGTAGGTGAGCGCGCAGCAACTGTTACCAAATCCGAAAGGCTGCATGTCGGTAAAAGCACTTTCTCTATTTGTAACAGAACATTATCCTTGCGCCCGCCCTAGCTGAAACGCTTCATCTCATCAGCTGCTTTCCGTTTTATCCCCAGAAAAAGATCAAGAATTACCCCATGCCTTATTTTGGATTCACTAGAGACAGCGCTGTCTCAAAGCCCGCTGCATACCGGAAAACCACAAATCTGCTGAGCACTGTCGCGGCACTGAGCTTCGCTGGCTGCGCTCATGCGGCACCGGCTTTCGACAGTGACTCGCCGTGGATGCTCGGCGACTGGAACGGCACTCGCACGGAGCTTGCGGAAAAAGGCTACGACTTCAAGATCGATTACACCGGTGAGATGGGCAGCAATCTGCACGGCGGCTACGACCACGACCACACCGCTCGCTACAGCGATCAATTTGCCCTGGGCACCCATCTGGATCTGCAGAAGATCCTCGGCTGGCGCGACGCCGAGTTCCAGCTGACCATCACCGAGCGCAGCGGCAACAACATCAGCAATGACCGCATCAACGATCCACGTGTCGGCGGGTTCACCTCGGCCCAGGAGGTTTGGGGTCGCGGCCAGACCACACGCCTGACGCAGATGTGGTACCAGCAGAAATTCTTCGAGCAGAAACTCGATATCAAGGCCGGTCGCTTCGGTGAAGGCGAGGACTTCAACAGCTTCCCCTGCGACTTCCAGAACCTGGCATTCTGCGGCTCCCAGGTCGGCAACTGGGTCGGCGGCATCTGGTACAACTGGCCGGTCAGCCAGTGGGCGCTGCGGGTCAAATATCACCTGACGCCGTCGCTGTACGCACAGATCGGTGCCTATGAGCAGAACCCGTCAAACCTTGATCGCGACAATGGCTTCAAGCTCAGCGGCAGCGGCACTCAAGGCGCAGTGTTGCCGGTGGAGCTGGTATGGGCGCCGACGCTCAACGGCCTGCCCGGTGAATATCGCACCGGTTACTACTACAGCAGCGCCAAGGCCAGTGACGTCTACAAGGACAGCAATGGCCAGCCGGCCGCCCTGAGTGGCGAGGCGTATCGCAGTGCATCGAGCAAGCATGGCGTGTGGTTCGGCGCTCAACAGCAGGTCACCAGCCTGGCCAGCGACCATTCAAGGGGACTGAACCTGTTCGCCAACATCACGATGCACGACAAGAAAACCAATGCCATCGACAACTATGTCCAGGCAGGCGTCGTCTACAAGGGGCCGTTTGATGCCCGCGCCAAGGACGACATCGGTTTCGCCATGGCCCGCGTCCACGTCAACCCGGCCTATCGCAAGAACGCCGAAGCGAGCAATCAGGCCCACGCGGTGTACGACTATGACGATCCGTCCTATCTGCCGCCGCAGGACACCGAATACAGCGCCGAACTCTATTACGGCGTGCACGTCACGAATTGGCTGACCGTGCGCCCGAACCTGCAATACATCCGCCATCCCGGTGGGGTGAACGAGGTGGATGACGCGTTGATCGGGGGACTCAAGATCCAGTCCTCATTCTGACCCGCCTCAAACGCCCAATGTGGGAATGCATTAATCCAACCAGTTTGAACTGAACCATGCCCGCGCTGGATCGTCATCTACAGTGACTACAGCGCGACACACTTTGAAACGTCACGGAGAATCACACTATGAGCACTGATGGTGCCTTGGGTCGAAGCCGTCTATGGCCGACCCTGCTCGGCATTCTGCTTCTGCTAATGGGCCTGGCCATGCTGGCCGGGGGGATCAAGCTGAGCATGCTCGGCGGCTCGCTGTACTACCTGCTGGCCGGGATCGGCTTCGGACTGAGCGGCGTGCTGCTGATCGCCCGCCGTCGTGCGGCACTGGGCCTGTATGCGCTGGTGCTGTTCGCCAGCACCGTCTGGGCCTTGTGGGAAGTGGGTCTGGACTGGTGGCAACTGGTGCCGCGCCTGTCGCTGTGGTTTGCCCTGGGCGTGGTATTGCTGCTGCCGTGGTTCCGCCGTCCATTGCTCGTTGATGGTCCTGCGCCCATGGGCACCGCGGCCCTGAGCGTGGCCGTGGTCCTGGCGGGCGCAACCGCCGTGGCCAGCCAGTTCACTCATCCGGGCGAAACCTTCGGCGAATTGGGTCGTGACAGCGCTGACACAACCAGCACCGCACCGCAGATGCCCGACGGCGACTGGCAGGCTTATGGCCGTACCGAGTTCGGTGACCGTTATTCGCCGCTCAAGCAAATCACCCCGGCCAACGTCGGCAAGTTGCAGGAAGCCTGGCGCATCCAGACCGGCGATCTGCCGACTGCCGATGACCCGGTGGAGCTGACCAACGAAAACACCCCGCTCAAGGCCAACGGCATGATCTATGCCTGCACGGCCCACAGCAAAGTGCTGGCGCTGGACCCGGACACCGGTAAGGAACTCTGGCGTTTCGACCCGCAGATCAAGAGTCCGGTGGGCTTCAAGGGCTTCGCCCACATGACCTGCCGTGGCGTGTCGTACTACGACGAAGCCGCCTACGCCAAGACTGAAAATGCAGCGTCCGCCGTTATTTCCGACGCCGGCAAAACCGTTGCTCAGGCTTGCCCGCGCCGCTTGTACCTGCCTACCGCCGATGCACGCCTGATCGCTTTGAACGCCGACACCGGCAAGATCTGCGAAGGCTTTGGCAACAAGGGTGTGGTCGATCTGACCCAGGGCATCGGCCCGTTCACCCCGGGCGGCTACTACTCGACGTCGCCTGCCGCGATCACCCGTGACCTGGTGATCATGGGCGGTCACGTCACCGACAACGAGTCGACCAACGAACCGTCCGGTGTGATCCGCGCTTACGACGTGCGCGACGGTCATCTGGTGTGGAACTGGGACAGCAACAACCCGGACGCCACCGAACCACTGGCCCCTGGCCAGATCTACAGCCGCAACTCGGCCAACATGTGGTCGCTGGCCAGCGTCGACGAAAAACTCGGCATGGTCTACCTGCCACTGGGCAACCAGACCCCTGACCAGTGGGGCGCCGACCGTACCCCAGGCGCCGAGAAGTTCAGCGCTGGCCTGGTCGCACTGGACCTGGCCACCGGCAAAGTGCGCTGGAACTACCAGTTCACCCACCATGACCTGTGGGACATGGACGTCGGCAGCCAGCCAACCTTGCTGGACATGAAAACCGCCGACGGCATCAAGCCGGCCGTGATCCAGCCGACCAAGCAGGGCAGCCTGTACGTGCTCGACCGTCGTGACGGCACGCCGATCATCCCGATCCGCGAGATCCCGGTACCGCAAGGCGCGGTCCAGGGCGATCACACTGCCCCGACCCAGGCCCGTTCGGATCTGAACCTGCTGGCTCCGGAACTGACCGAAAAAGCCATGTGGGGCGCGAGCCCGTTTGATCAACTGCTGTGCCGCATCCAGTTCAAGGAGCTGCGCTACGAAGGCCAATACACCCCGCCATCGGAACAGGGCAGCCTGATTTATCCGGGTAACGTCGGCGTGTTCAACTGGGGCGGCGTGTCGGTCGACCCGGTGCGGCAGATGCTGTTCACCAGCCCGAACTACATGGCGTTCGTCTCGAAAATGGTGCCACGCGCCAAGGTCGAGGCCGGCAGCAAGCGTGAAAGCGAAACCGCCGGCGTGCAACCGAACACCGGTGCGCCTTACGCAGTGATCATGCACCCGCTGATGTCGCCGTTCGGCGTACCCTGCCAGGCACCGGCCTGGGGTTACGTGGCCGGTATCGACCTGACCACCGGCAAAGTTGTGTGGAAACGCAAGAACGGCACCAGCCGCGACAGCTCGCCCATCCCTATCGGCATGAACCTCGGCGTGCCGAGCATGGGCGGTTCGATGGTCACGGCCGGCGGCGTCGGCTTCCTCAGCGGCACCCTGGACCAGTACCTGCGCGCCTATGACGTCAACAGCGGCAAGGAACTGTGGAAGTCGCGCCTGCCCGCAGGCGGCCAGGCAACCCCGATGACCTACACCGGCAAGGACGGCAAGCAATACGTACTGCTGGTCGTCGGCGGTCACGGTTCGCTGGGCACCAAGATGGGTGACTATGTGATTGCGTACAAACTGTCCGAGTAAGTTTCAGCGGCAGTAAAAGCCAAGGCGATACCCTCACGGGTGTCGCCTTTTTTTATACACAAATATTGCACCACCCCTCCCACAGGAGGCAGTGCCTGCGACAAATCCAGCTAACCTGTCTGTCTACTGAACACGCCCCGGAAACATCCATTCACATTGATCCATCATTGAAACCACCACCAACCTGCCCCATCTAAGACCCATACCCATTGCGCAGGTGCCCAAATGAGCGACCAGCAAGCCTTCCCCGAAGACCCGAGCGAATACGCCGATCCGGAAAACGCCGAACACCAGGCCCCCGGCAAAGGCCTCGCCCTGCCCGGCCAGAACCTGCCGGACAAGGTCTACATCATTCCGATCCACAACCGCCCTTTCTTTCCGGCCCAGGTGCTGCCGGTGATCGTCAATGAAGAGCCGTGGGCCGAAACCCTCGACCTGGTGGCCAAGTCCGAGCACCACTCCCTGGCCCTGTTCTACATGGACACGCCCCAGGAAGACCCGCGCCATTTCGACACCTCCGCCCTGCCGCTGTACGGCACGCTGGTCAAGGTGCACCACGCCAGCCGCGAGAACGGCAAACTGCAATTCGTCGCCCAGGGCCTGACCCGTGTACGCCTGAAGACCTGGCTCAAGCATCATCGTCCGCCGTACCTGGTGGAAGTCGAGTATCCGCATCAACCCACCGAGCCGACCGACGAGGTCAAGGCCTATGGCATGGCCCTGATCAATGCGATCAAGGAGCTGCTGCCACTCAACCCGCTGTACAGCGAAGAACTGAAAAACTACCTCAACCGCTTCAGCCCCAACGACCCGTCGCCGCTGACCGACTTCGCCGCCGCCCTCACTTCGGCGACAGGTAGTGAACTGCAGGAAGTACTCGACTGTGTGCCCATGCTCAAGCGCATGGAAAAAGTCCTGCCGATGTTGCGCAAGGAAGTAGAAGTCGCGCGCCTGCAAAAAGAGATTTCCGCCGAGGTAAACCGCAAGATCGGTGAGCACCAACGCGAGTTCTTCCTCAAGGAACAACTCAAGGTCATCCAGCAGGAGCTGGGGCTGACCAAGGACGACCGCAGCGCTGATCTCGAGCAATTCGAACAGCGACTGGAGGGTAAAGTCCTGCCGGCGCAGGTGCAGAAGCGCCTCGAAGAAGAAATGAACAAGCTGTCGATCCTCGAAACCGGCTCACCGGAATACGCGGTAACCCGTAACTACATCGATTGGGCGACCTCGGTGCCCTGGGGCGTGTACGGCGAGGACAAGCTCGATCTCAAGCACGCACGCAAGGTGCTGGACAAACACCATGCGGGTCTTGACGACATCAAGGACCGCATCCTCGAATTCCTCGCGGTCGGCGCCTACAAAGGCGAGATCAGCGGCTCCATTGTCCTGCTGGTCGGCCCGCCGGGCGTGGGCAAGACCAGCGTCGGCAAATCCATCGCCGAGTCCCTCGGCCGGCCGTTCTACCGCTTCAGCCTTGGCGGTATGCGCGATGAAGCCGAGATCAAGGGCCATCGCCGCACCTACATCGGCGCACAGCCGGGCAAACTGGTGCAGGCGCTGAAAGACGTCGAAGTGATGAACCCGGTGATCATGCTCGACGAGATCGACAAGATGGGCCAGAGCTACCAGGGCGACCCGGCCTCGGCACTGCTGGAAACCCTTGACCCCGAGCAGAACGTCGAATTCCTCGACCACTATCTCGACCTGCGCATGGACCTGTCGAAGGTGCTGTTCGTCTGCACCGCCAACACCCTGGACTCGATCCCCGGCCCGCTGCTGGACCGGATGGAAGTGATTCGTCTGTCGGGCTACATCACCGAAGAAAAAGTCGCCATCGCCAAGCGCCACCTGTGGCCCAAGCAGCTTGAGAAAGCCGGCGTGTCCAAAGGCAGCCTGAGCATCAGCGACAGCGCCCTCAAGGCGCTGGTCGACGGTTATGCCCGGGAAGCCGGCGTGCGTCAGCTGGAAAAAAACCTCGGCAAACTGGTGCGTAAGGCGGTGATGAAACTGCTCGAGGAACCGAAAGCGGTGATCAAGCTCGGCCCTAAGGATCTGGAGGCCTCCCTTGGCAAACCGGTGTTCCGTAACGAGCAGGTACTGTCCGGCGTCGGCGTCATCACGGGTCTGGCCTGGACCAGCATGGGCGGCGCGACCCTGCCGATCGAAGCGACACGAATTCACACGCTCAATCGCGGCTTCAAGCTCACCGGGCAACTGGGTGACGTGATGAAAGAGTCCGCGGAAATCGCCTACAGCTACGTGAGCTCCCACCTGAAGATGTTTGGTGGCGATGCGAAGTTCTTCGACGAAGCCTTCGTGCACTTGCACGTACCGGAAGGCGCCACACCGAAGGACGGCCCGAGCGCCGGCGTGACCATGGCCAGTGCCTTGCTGTCGCTGGCGCGCAATCAGCCGCCGAAAAAAGGTGTGGCCATGACCGGCGAACTGACGTTGACCGGGCATGTGCTGCCGATTGGTGGGGTGCGCGAGAAAGTGATTGCGGCGCGACGGCAGAAGATCTTCGAACTGATTCTGCCGGAAGCGAATCGGGGGAATTTCGAGGAGTTGCCGGAGTATCTGAAGGAAGGCATTACCGTGCACTTTGCCAAGCGCTTTGCGGATGTGGCGAAGGTGTTGTTCTGACCAGACGATCGTTCTGCTGGCAAAAATTTGATTTGAAAGAAGTCCCCGCGCTACGCGGGTGCTTCTTTTACCAAACCCAAGCGGATTAGATAATTTTATATTACCAAGTACATCAGATAATATCAGCAACAAGAAAACCAGGCTTCGCAATCCAGACCTTGGCAATAAAAACCATCTCTCCCCAAGCAAAACACTCTAAAAAACTGACAGATCTGACAGTATTCAAGGCAGCTGATTATCCATACCGTTGGGGAGTCGAATGCACACAATGTTCATCTCGACCTCACCACTTTTAACGGATTTTAATCATGGCCAACTTGAATACTTCTTTCAGTACCTCTCAAACCAAAGGAACCTTTACCGGAACAGTTGATGGCAAACCCATAACCGCTACAGAGGTATTTGCCGGCCATTCCGATGGATTCATTTATCTCGAGTTTGACGAAGTCGACCCCATCACTAAAATTGTGACTTCTATTAAATTCCTTCTTTCCGACGCTTTCTATGCAGAGAAACAACCCATTACGGTAAAAATGTCCAACAAGCACCTTTACGCCTACTTCAATGATCAACGAGGGCTTCGATACCCGGTGAGAGATGGGGAGCTACACGCAAACCTCAGCTTGCAAAATGAAATGTACTTTGGTCATTTCAAAGACTTGGTGTTTGGGCTTTATGACAACCCGGACGATACGGTCATCGTAAGCGGAAAGTTTGACCTTAAGGGTCATACACCGGTCTTCAAAGAGCAGACCTGGTCATCCTTTCAAAAGAATTACCCGCGAGACTTTAAAAAATAACAGTTACTCATTTGCTTTGACATCCGTATTAGTTGCGTCAATCGATCCCAAGGAAGTCCTAATGAAACCCGCTGACAAACATCCCGTCGAAGTAAATGCTGTCGGTTATTTCAAAGCAAGACACAACAATATCGAAATCTATAACAGCACCAGCGTGAATGTGCACATTGATCCTCCTCACATTGCTATCGAGAGCCATAACTTCGGCTTTCCGGATAATACAGGCTTTTCCCTGATCATCGATCAGTCCACAGCGAGCGGCGAGCAGCCGTTCGTGCCTGGAGGAAAGCTGAACAGCGTGATTTATCATTCCAGGACCGGAGATCACCGGGCAACACGTGGCACCTTCAATGCCAACCTCGATAACATCAACAAAAAGTATCGGATCAGTTTCAAGTTGGTGTTTGCCGACCCCGGCGAGATAGAAGGTGAACTTGACGTAACGGTCTAGTCATTTGGTTCTCATCAATTGGTTTCCACCTGCCAGGACCGGGGGCTCGCGGAGCGTGCTCCGGGCCACCGGTCACATTTTGTCTCATCTTAAGTTATGCTCGCCGTTCGTCGTGAACGCCGGAGCAACCGACCCTATGTCCCCCATTCGCCTGTGTGTCCCCCTCGCCCTCGCCTTGCTGGCCGCCTGCGCCACGCAACCGAAACAGAACGTGACCGTGGAAAAACAAAGCGAATGCCCGGTGAAGCTCGCCCAAGGGCAAAACCTGATCCTGAGCCTGCCCAGCAACCCGACAACGGGTTACCGCTGGGCTATCCAGGACTCGGCCGGTGGCGTGCTGCACTCGTTGGGGCCAGAGGTTTATCGCAATCCTGAGGATGCCGGCATCGTCGGCTCGGCCGGGGTTTCGACCTGGCGCTTCCAGGCTTTCGCCTCCGGTACCGGGCGTTTGCGCCTGACCTCGCAGCAGCCCTGGGCGCCGGAAGTGCTGCCGGTGGAGGTCTTTGACTGCGCGATCTCGGTGAACTGATCGTGGGTTGGCTGATCCTGGCGCTGATGGGCGCGGTGACCTTTCTCTACGGCCTGAGCGTGCACGCCTCCCTGCTGTGCCTGCTGGTCAAGCCGCTGCCGGTGTTGGCGCTGCTGGGCTGGCTGCACGACGCGCCGCCAAGCGATTACCGACGCTGGATCAGCCTGGGCTTGATCTTCTCCCTGCTCGGTGACGTGCTGCTGGCATGGCCGGGGGATTTGTTCGTGTTCGGGCTTGGGGCGTTTCTCGTCGCGCATCTGGCTTACCTGAAAGCTTACTTGAGTGATTGCCGGCGTCTGTCGGTGTTGCCGCTGGTCATTGCCCTCAGTGTCGGCGTGGTGCTGCTGGGGATTCTGATTTCCCACGGACTGGGGCCGTTGCTGATCCCGGTGATTGTCTATGGCCTGGCGATCAGCGCCATGCTCTGGCGTGCACTGGCCCGCTTGGGGACCGATGTGCCGAAACGCTCCGCGTTGTTGGCGGCGGCAGGTGCGCTGGCCTTTGTATTTTCCGACAGCGTGATCGGGATCAGCCGGTTCGTGGTGCCGTTCGAGGCGGCGCCTTATGTGATTATCCTCAGCTATTGGTTGGGGCAATGGGGTATCACGGCTTCGGCGTTTACCCAAAAACCGCGCTGAATGCATCGCGAGCAAGCTCACTCCCACGGGTACAGCGCAGTCCTTGTGGGAGCGAGCTTGCTCGCGAAAGCAATCTCACTGCCAATCAGCACCCCAAGCGTGCCCACCGCTTTATCAGACAACCCGCGCATCCGCGCGCCAACTTGGCTAAAATGCCGGCCTTTCCACCGACACCGCCGGAACCGCCGTGAGCAAAGAACCCGATCGCCTTTTCGCCCAGCCTTTGGCCCAGGTGCCTGACTTCGCCTTCAACGAAGACGTGGTGCGGGTGTTCCCGGACATGATCAAGCGCTCGGTGCCGGGCTATCCGACCATCGTGGAAAACCTCGGTGTGCTCGCTGCGCAGTTCGCCCAGCCCAACAGCGTGCTGTATGACCTCGGCGCATCGCTCGGCGCCGTGACCCAGGCTTTACGCCGTCACGTGCGCACCGACGGTTGCCGCGTGATCGCTGTGGATAACTCAGCGGCGATGGTTGAGCGCTGCCGCGAATACCTCAATGGTCAGGATTCGATGTTCCAGGAGCTGCTGCCGGTGGAGGTCATCGAAGGCGACATCCTCGCCCTGCAATTTCAGCCGGCCTCGGTGGTGGCGTTGAACTTCACCCTGCAATTCATTGCCCCGGATCAGCGTACCGCACTGCTCGGTCGCATCCGCCAGTCGCTATTGCCCGGTGGTGCGTTGATCCTCTCTGAAAAGCTGCGCTTCAACGATGCCAAAGAACACGCCTTGCTCACCGACCTGCACATCGCGTTCAAACGCGCCAACGGCTACAGCGAACTGGAAATCGCCCAGAAGCGCAGCGCCATCGAAAACGTCATGAAGCCCGACAGCCTCGAAGAACACCGCGAGCGCCTGCTGGCCGCCGGGTTCTCGAAAGTCGTGCCGTGGTTCCAGTGTCTTAACTTTGCCTCGTTGATTGCCCTGCCATGATTGATCTGTCCCCCCTCGCTCGCCGTCTGGCGGGCACACCTTTGGCTGATTGGGCCAGCACCCTGCAAGCGCAACTCGACAAGAAGATGGAGAAAGGTCATGGCGACCTGGAGCGCTGGCAAAGCGCGCTGGATGCCTTGCCGAATATCCAGCCGAGCGAAGTTGATCTGCTTAACGGCCTGAAGCTGGACACAGAATGCGACGATGCTACCCGCGGACAGATGCGCTCGGCGTTGATGGGCCTGTCACCGTGGCGCAAAGGGCCGTTCGATCTGTTCGGCGTGCACGTCGACACCGAATGGCGTTCGGACTGGAAGTGGTCGCGGGTCGCCCCGCACCTGGACCTCAGGGGCAAACGCATTCTCGATGTCGGTTGCGGCAACGGTTACTACATGTGGCGCATGCTCGGCGCCGGCGCGGACAGCGTGATCGGTGTCGACCCGAACTGGCTGTTCTTCTGCCAGTTCCAGGCCGTGCAGCGCTACCTGTCCGAACCGAATGCCTGGCACCTGCCGTTTCCCTTCGAAGACCTGCCGGCGAACCTCGAAGGTTTCGACACGGTGTTTTCCATGGGCGTGTTCTACCACCGCCGCTCGCCGATCGAACATCTGTTGGCGCTGAAGGACTGCCTGGTCAAGGGTGGCGAGCTGGTGCTGGAAACCTTGGTGGTCGAAGGCGACAAGCATCAGGTGCTGGTGCCGGAAGACCGCTATGCGCAAATGCGCAATGTGTGGTTCCTGCCGTCGGTGCCGGCGCTGGAACTGTGGCTGCGGCGTGCCGGGTTTTCTGACGTGAAATGCGTGGATGTGAGCCTGACCACGGTCGAGGAGCAGCGCGGGACCGAGTGGATGAAATATCAGTCGCTCAGTGACTTCCTCGATCCCGAGGACCACAGCAAGACCATCGAAGGGCTGCCGGCGCCGATGCGGGCGGTCATCGTTGCAAAGAAATAAAACTTCCGAACACCCCATAACACTGTGGGAGCAAGCTCGCTCCCACATTGGTTTTGCGTTCAGTCTGCAGGTTTCGCGCGCCTCGCCTTGAAGAACTCGCTCAACACCGCCCCACACTCCTGCGCCAGCACCCCGCCTTCGTACAGCACCCGATGGTTCAAAAAGCCCTGGGTGAAGAATTGCCCCTGGCTCTGCACAATGCCCGCCTTGGGCTCCAGCGCGCCATACACCACCCGCGCGATCCGCGAGTGCACGATCAGGCCGGCGCACATGCTGCAGGGTTCCAGCGTCACATAGAGCGTGCTGCCGGGCAGTCGATAGTTGCTCACGGCTTGCGCGGCGGCGCGGATCGCGACCATCTCGGCATGGGCACTCGGGTCGCTGCCGCTGATCGGGCAGTTGAAGCCGCGACCGATGATCTCGCCGTCCTGCACCAGCACCGCGCCCACCGGTACTTCGCCGAGGGCTGCGCCCTGGGCGGCCAGGGCCAGCGCCTCGCGCATGAAATCGCGATCACGGCTGCGGTCGATGATCGCGGCGGGACGAATCTGACGCATCACGCCACCTCGATGGCGGCCATCAGGCCGGTTTCCATGTGGTCGATCACATGGCAATGGAACATCCACACCCCCGGGTTATCCGCCACCAGCGCCACTTGCGCGCGCTCGTTCTTGCCCAGCAGGTACGTGTCGGTGAAATACGGGATCACCTTGTGCCGGTTCGAGGCAATCACCTTGAAACTCATGCCGTGCAGGTGAATCGGGTGCTGATACTGCGTCATGTTTTTCAGTTCGAGAATGTAGCTCTTGCCCAGCTCAAGCTTGGCAATCGGTCGGTCGGCACAGGTCTTGTCGGTGATGTCCCAGGCTTTGCCGTTGATCTGCCAGAGGCTCGGCGGCTTGCCGTTGTCGACGTTGACCGACACCGAACCGACCCACTCGAAATTGAAGTTGAGTTTCTCCGCATTGGCCAGGTCCGGCTCGGCGATCGGGTTGGCCGGCAAGGCTTTCGGCCAGTCGGTCGGAGCATCGCTGTTGGCCACCGAGCGCAACGTGCCCAGGCGTACCGGACCGTTGCGCAAGGACAACTCTTCACCGGCGGGCGGTGCCTTGATCGCCAGGCAGATACGCATGCCGGGGCCCAACCAGTATTCCTTGCCCAATGGCCGTGGCTCCACCGGGTTGCCGTCCAGAGCATAGATCTGCGCTTCGACACCGGGGATGTTGATGCGATAGGTCAGGGTGTTGTCGAGGTTAAGCAGGCGCACCCGGGTGATCTGCCCGGCCGGCAATTCGATCACTGGCGACGGCACACCATTGATGGTCGACAGGCGACCTGCCGTACCGCCACGAGCCGCCTCGCGGGGAATGCTGAAATCGACGAAGTTGCCTTCATCGTCGATGTGCCAGTTTTTCAGGCTCAGGGTCTTTTCATACTTGAAGCCGGTCGGCTCGCGTTCCTCGATGATCAGCGGCCCGACCAGCCCGCGACCGAGTTCTTCGCTGCTGCTGACGTGCGGGTGATACCAGTAGCTGCCGGCATCCGGCACGCGGAACTTGTAGTCGAAGTATTCCCCCGGCAACACCGGCAGTTGCGAGACGTAAGGCACGCCGTCCATTTCCAGCGGCAGGCGGATGCCATGCCAGTGGATGGTGGTCGCCACCGGCAGGTGATTGATGAAGCGCACCCGCAGCCAATCACCCTGGCGTGCCCGCAACTCGGTGCCCGGCGCCGACGGGCCGAACGCCCAGGCCTCGGTCTTGTGCCCGGCCACCAGTTCGACGTCCAGCGGCGCAGCAATCAGCTCGTAATCGTGACCGGCTTCGGCGTCGGCCATCTTGCCCAGCCAGTACCGCGACGCGCCCCCGGCCCCTACGCCAACGACTACAAGACCGACCAGGCCACCGAGGATTTGGCGACGGGTAAAGGACATGAACTCAACTACCTCACGTTTCTGCGGCGGGCCCAGGCCCGCAAAAGGCGAATACGATACACCTGCAAGTGCGAAACAGTAAGGGCAGCGCGGCGGATGGACGCAGTCCTGGCATATTTGGGCCAGTGTCAGGCGGTACATATCAGTCGCCACTGCGCTCAACCCAAGCGCCATGCTCAACGTCCCGTATTCAAGGACGAAGACCCCATGAACCCATCGCATACCCACACGCTGCCCAACGCCGCCGACAAAGCCGCACTGCAAACCATCGCCGCGACGGTAGTGGCTTCCTGCCCAGGCTTGCAGGACAGTGCACACCAGGTCGCCAGCGACCTTCTGACTCGACAAGGCTTGAGTGATCTGGACCCGGACCACGTCTACTTTCATCGATTCAAGGCGGCCAAAAGCAGCTCAACGTCATTTACCGGCTGGGAACACAGCCTGCACAAACCCTACGAATCCCAGACCCTCACCCAACTGGTGATCCATCGCTTCCGTGCCACCGATCAGGACAACGCCGACCTGCTGGACGTGTGGGGCGGCTTCTACACGGCCGGGCCGCAGGAGGAGGAATTCAATCAAACCAACGAAGTACGCCTGCATGGCAACGAGGTGCTGAGAGCGTTTTGGGCGGTTGATTTCAGCACCCTTTATACCGACCACTTGAACGCTTTCTGGAGCGAACATGCCGACGATTTTCGCACGCTCGCCAAGTGCCAATTCCTGATCAAGGCCGTGGAGGCACGGGACAAGCAACAATTGTCCGAAGAGGACCTGGCGTTTGTCGTCAATGCACTGATGGCGCCGATGAGCTGGCCGGTCAATCTGCAGACACTGCAACAAACCCAGGAGGCAGGCAGCGAAGTCCGGGCGTTCGACATCGCCGGGCACGTGGCGACCAATGTGCTACGCATCGTCGACCCCAAGGGCCGGCAGATTGTCTATCTGCCCGGAGAAGCTCAGCCACTGCGGGTATTCGAGACCGAAGCGGACTTGCACTGGTGGGTCCTGGGGCAGATGAACGACGAGACCTCGCGCCAGTCCTTCCTGACCCACTTTCCCCTGGCTGATCGCCAGGAAATAACAGACAACCTCACAGACCTGATGAATCGACTGGTGAGCACCTGGGGTAAAGCCGAGCATCACTTGATCAACCAGAAAAACCAGGCCGTGAGTGCCGATGCCTTCACCTGGTTAATGGACATGACCCGCAACAGCATGAATGCAGAGGCCAGCCTGTCGCTGACCTCCAATGGTGATTTGCGTAAAAAGCTCTGGGTCGGCTACCTCAGCGCCGGCCTCAAAGTCTTTGGGCCGATGGCCATCATCGGCTGGCCAGTAGCACTGCCGTTACTTGGCGCCAGCATTGCCAGCCTGGGGCTGAACATTGATCAGGCCGTCAGTGGCAAGACCTCAGCCGAACGCAAGGCCGGCGTCATCGGTGCGGTGATTGCCGGCCTCGATACGCTGTTCAACCTGCTGTCACTCAATGGCCCGAAGGTACTGGCCGAAACCGGACCCGACATCGATGCCGCGCTGGCTGCCGAAGACGCGGAATTGGCTGAGGCCACGTCCAACCCGAAAGGGGAACCCTCGGATCCCGAGGAAGATGCCGCACCGGCGATCCCCGAGGTTATCGCTCCCGTGCCCGCAGAACCCACGATCCACCCAGTGGTTCCGGACGCCTGGCAAGCCAACGAACTGCTGGAAGGCGAAACGCTGGTCACCGAACCCGGAAAGTACAACGGCATCTACAAGCTGAGATCCAATCCGTCCACCGCCATCATGATGAATGACATGGCGTATTACGTGCGCTATGAAAAGGACCTCAATGGCCCCGACTATTGGGCGATTTTTGATCCACAGAAACCCGACGCCTGGTCCCCCTCGATTCCGGTACGCCTGAATGCCGAAGGCAACTGGGAGACCTTGCCACGCAGCGGGCTAAAGGGCGGCGGCAAACCCGCGACGATTGCCAACGAGTTGTCGCCGGCACCCGGCGCATCGTCCACAGCACCGCAACCCTATTCCGCCTATGAAGTCCCCTCGCAGTTTCGCGCAAGATTGAACCGTGCGGCGCAAGGCTTTGAAGAGCGGTCATTGATGGACATCACCGACACCCTCGATGAAGTTGATCCGTACCGAGAATTCAAGGCCCTCAGAAAACGCCTGTACCAGGACGCCCAAGTTTTTTTCGCTAAGCCCGCCCTGCCACCCCGCCCGCCGATCCCGCAAATGCACCCTCAGACAGAGGGGTACGACATCCTCAAGCGGATCTTCAACAATGCCCGCGGCCTGGTGGTTGGTGAAAGCCATGCCGACATTGGCAGCAAGCAGTTCCTGATCGAAAACATGGGCTGGTTGGCGCGCAACAACGTGAAAACCCTCTACATGGAGCATCTGTTCACCGATTTCCATCAGGTCGATTTGGACCTGTTCGGCAAGACCGGGCTGATGTCGAAGGGGCTGGAACTTGACTTGGCCAGGCTCGACGCGGGGCATATCACCGACCCGCTGGAACGCTACAACTTCCTCGAGCTGGTCAGGGCGGCGCAACGACACGGCGTGCGGGTGCAGGCTATCGATTGCATGGCCAGCTACAGACTCGGTGGCATGGAGCTCTTTACGCCGGAAGGGGGCCGTTTGCTTGACCCTCTGGCGCGTCAGAAAATGATGAACTTCTATGCCCGCGGCGTGATTCGCGCAGATCAGGCCTCCCGTGGCGTGCATAAATGGGTCGCGCTGGTGGGCAATACCCATTCCAATACTTTTCAAGGGGTGCCGGGCGTCAGCGAAATGGAGGAAGCCATCGGCGTTCGGGTCGTGGATGTCGCTGAGGGGCAATCCGCCGGCATCGTGGCAGATCCGGGTGAACAGCTGGCAACCTCCCAACTCGAGCGAACACAACAGCTCGTCAAAGGTGATCTACGGCTGCAAATCGAAACCCCCTGGGCCGCCCAGAGGACCAGTGAGATCAAGGACCTTCTGCCTCGCCAGGGCATGTACACCCTGGTTCAGGAGCCGCGGGCGACGTACCTGGTCCATCGCAGCAAGGATGGCTCCCTCGTTCGCACGGCCATCGAAAACGACAGTGGCCGCTTCTCCATTGAACGTACGAACTGGCCGACAATCAGTGGCCAACGTTTCAACAGCATTCCAGCACTGCTGAAGACGCTCGATCGCATGGGCATGAAACTCGCCGGCTGGTCCCGGCCGCTTTTGTAAACTCAAAAAAAAGGCCCCGTGACATGGATTCACGGGGCCTTTGCGGTGCAATGTCTGCTCAGGTCACAAGGACCGGTGCAACATCATTCCCACTCAATGGTCGCCGGCGGCTTGCTCGACACGTCGTAGGTGACGCGGGAGATGCCTTCGATTTCATTGATGATGCGGCCGGAAACGGTTTCCAGCAGTTCGTAAGGCAGGTGTGCCCAACGCGCAGTCATGAAGTCGATGGTTTCCACGGCACGCAGGGCCACAACCCAGGCGTAACGACGGCCATCGCCGACCACGCCCACGGATTTCACTGGCTGGAACACCACGAAAGCCTGGCTGACCTTGTGGTACCAGTCGGCCTTGCGCAGTTCTTCGATGAAGATGTGGTCGGCGCGACGCAGCAGGTCGGCGTATTCCTTCTTCACTTCGCCAAGGATGCGCACACCCAGGCCCGGGCCCGGGAACGGGTGACGGTAGACCATGTCGTACGGCAGGCCCAATTCCAGGCCAAGACGACGGACTTCGTCCTTGAACAGTTCGCGCAGTGGCTCGACCAGTTTCAGGTTCATCTCTTCCGGCAAGCCGCCCACGTTGTGGTGCGACTTGATCACGTGGGCCTTGCCGCTTTTCGCGCCAGCCGACTCGATCACGTCCGGGTAGATGGTGCCCTGGGCCAGATACTTGATGTTGTCCAGCTTGCAGGATTCGGCATCGAACACGTCGATGAAGGTACGACCGATGATCTTGCGCTTTTTCTCAGGGTCAGCTTCGCCGGCCAGGTTGTTGAGGAACTGGTCCTCGGCGTTGGCGCGGATCACCTTGACGCCCATGTTCTCGGCGAACATGGCCATTACTTGCTCGCCTTCGTGCAGGCGCAGCAGGCCGTTGTCGACGAATACGCAGGTCAGTTGGTCGCCAATGGCCTTGTGCAGCAGCGCAGCAACCACGGACGAATCAACGCCGCCGGACAGGCCGAGCAGGACGTTGTCGGTGCCGACCTGGGCGCGCACCTGGGCGATGGCGTCTTCAGCGATTTTCGAAGGGGTCCACAGGGCTTCACACTCGCAGATGTCGAGAATGAAGCGCGACAGGATGCGGCCGCCCTGCTTGGTGTGGGTCACTTCCGGGTGGAACTGCACGCCGTAGTAGCGACGCTCGTCGCTGAACATGCCGGCAATCGGGCAGCTCGGGGTGCTGGCCAGGATGTGGAAGTCTTCCGGCATCTTGGTGACCTTGTCACCGTGGCTCATCCACACGTCGAGGCCGAACAGGCCGTCGGCGTCGATGTGATCTTCGATGCCGTCGAGCAGGCGGCTCTTGCCGACCACGTCAACGCGGGCATAACCGAACTCACGCAACTCGGAACCTTCAACCTTGCCGCCCAGTTGCTCGGCCATGGTCTGCATGCCGTAGCAGATGCCGAAGACCGGGACGCCCAGATCAAATACGGCCTGCGGGCAGCGCGGGCTGCCGGCTTCGTGCACGGACTCGGGGCCGCCGGCGAGGATGACGCCTTTTGGAGCGAATTCGCGGATCGCATCTTCGTCCATGTCGAACGGGTGCAGTTCGCAGTACACGCCGATTTCACGCACGCGACGGGCGATCAGTTGGGTGTATTGGGAACCGAAGTCGAGGATCAGGATGCGGTGAGCGTGAATATCGAGGGCCATGATTCAGTCTCGTTTAAGTCATTCAGAAACAGTCGTGATTCAGAAACAACTCGGGGCTGAATCAAACAGCCCCGGTTGCTTAACTTATTGCTTGAAGGCTCAACCTACGCGGTAGTTCGGCGCTTCTTTGGTGATTTGCACGTCGTGAACGTGGGACTCGGCCATACCGGCACCGGTGATCCGCACGAACTCGGGCTTGGTGCGCATTTCTTCGATGTTGGCGCTACCGGTGTAGCCCATCGAGGAGCGCAGGCCGCCCATCAACTGGTGGATGATCGCGCTCAGGGTGCCCTTGTAAGGAACACGGCCTTCGATACCTTCCGGAACCAGCTTCTCGGCGCCTGCCGAGGAGTCCTGGAAGTAGCGGTCGGAAGAACCTTGGGCCTGGGACATGGCGCCCAGCGAACCCATGCCGCGATAAGCCTTGTAGGAACGGCCCTGGAACAGTTCGATCTCGCCCGGAGCCTCTTCGGTACCGGCGAACATCGAGCCCATCATCACGCAGGAAGCACCGGCGACGATGGCCTTGGACAGGTCACCGGAGAAACGGATGCCGCCGTCGGCGATCAACGGTACGCCAGTACCTTCAAGGGCAGCGGCGACGTTGGCGATGGCACTGATTTGCGGGACGCCGACACCGGCGACGATACGGGTGGTGCAGATCGAGCCAGGGCCGATACCGACCTTGACCGCATCAGCGCCGGCTTCGGCCAGGGCCTTGGCGGCAGCGCCGGTGGCGATGTTGCCGCCGATGACCTGCACTTCAGGGAAGTTTTCCTTGACCCAGCGCACGCGGTCGATCACGCCTTTGGAGTGGCCGTGAGCGGTGTCGACCACCACCACGTCAACACCGGCGTTGACCAGAGCGGTCACACGGTCACCGGTGTCTTTACCGGTACCGACGGCAGCGCCCACACGCAGACGACCTTGATCGTCCTTGCTGGCCAGCGGGTAAGCCTTGGCTTTTTCGATGTCGTTGACGGTCATCATGCCCTTGAGGGCGAACTTGTCGTCGACGATCAGCACGCGTTCGATGCGGTGCTTGTGCAGCAGCTCGCGAACGTCGTTCTTGTCGGCACCTTCGCGGACAGTGACCAGACGCTCTTTAGGCGTCATCACTTCACGCACACTGGCGTCCAGACGGTTTTCGAAACGCACGTCACGGGAAGTGACGATGCCGACCAGGTCGCCATCGTGCAGCACCGGAACGCCGGAAATGTTGTGCATGCGGGTCAGTTCGAACAGATCACGAACCGTGGCGTCAGCCTCGATGGTGATCGGGTCTTTGACGACGCCGGCTTCGAACTTCTTGACCTTGCGCACTTCGGCAGCTTGCTGCTCGATGGTCATGTTCTTGTGGATGATGCCGATACCACCTTCCTGAGCCATGGCAATTGCCAGACGGGCTTCAGTGACGGTGTCCATGGCGGCGGAAACCAGTGGAATATTCAGCTCGATGCCACGGGTAAGGCGGGTCTTGAGACTGACTTCGTTAGGAAGCACCTCGGAATAACCGGGCACGAGGAGAATGTCGTCGAATGTCAGAGCTTCTTGGCTGATACGCAGCATCGCGGGGGCTCCCGAGCGGGAAAATGGAAGCGCGCCATTATAGTCAGACACCCTCTCGGGTTCAATGTAAAACTCTGTCTATTATTGGCATTACAGATATACGGGATGCGATGGCAGCTTTCCCGCAGGAGCGAGCTTGCTCGCGATGGCATTAAATCCACTGCGGGGCACCAGGGTAATCGCGTTTTCGTTGACGACCATCGCGAGCAAGCTCGCTCCTACAAAGGCGATCAGAGTTCGACTTTTACCCAACTGACAGGCTGATCCAGCCAGTCGGCGAACTCATCGAGAAAGCTCTGCTTGAACCCGGCTTCGGCCCAGTTGTTGAAGATGAACCCGAGGTTGGAAAAGCCGCACTCCTGCAGGAACAGAAAGCCGTTGATGTCGTCTTCATGCCCACATTCAGGGCAGGTGAAGTTATCGGTCCGCCCGGGCATCCAGTCTTCCAGGCTTTCGAACAGCGCCTCACCGATTTCCTTGCGGCACTCGGCGCACCCAGCTTCTTCCAGGAAACCCTTGGCCGGCGTATAGATGCAACGCTTGGTGACGATCTCCAGGCCATTGACCGGCTCGCTGAACGGCAACGCCTCCGGGTGCAACACCACGGCGCGGGCGCCCTCGGCAATGGCATGGCCCATGCGATTGCCGGTGCGGCCGCAGGTGGTCAGTTCTTCCTGAATGATGTTCTTGCGCACCAGCCAGCGCACGATCGCCCGGGCCCGCGGCTCGTGCACCGGCAGGGTGGAGATTTTCGGGACGATGATGCTTTGGGAATTCATGGAATACAGGCCTGAAGCTTTGATAAATGACCTGTAGGAGCGAGCTCGCTCCTACAGGTAAAGCATTGGGGCGATACCCATAGAAGGTATAGGCCCGCCAGCGAGGTTTTTACAGTTCGACGACAACTGCCTGCGACGCACGGGTCGCCTTGGCGCGGGCAGCTTCGATCGATTCGTCACGTGCCAGGGCCACGCCCATGCGGCGTTGGCCGTTGACTTCAGGCTTGCCGAACAAACGCAGGGCGGTATCCGGCTCGCTGAGTGCCGCGCCCAGATTGGCGAAAGCGGTCTGAGTCGACTGCCCTTCCACCAGAATCACTGCCGAAGCCGAAGGCCCGAACTGCCGCACG
This sequence comes from Pseudomonas vancouverensis, assembly GCF_004348895.1. GTDB lineage: Bacteria > Pseudomonadota > Gammaproteobacteria > Pseudomonadales > Pseudomonadaceae > Aquipseudomonas > Aquipseudomonas vancouverensis. The sequence goes on along the minus strand of NZ_RRZK01000032.1, from coordinate 106,498 downwards.
ACCGGAATCGGCAGGCCGAGGATCGCCCGGGCGTGCAGGGCGAACTGCGACAGGTCCTGGGAAATCATGGTGACCATGCCGGTGTCGTGCGGTCGCGGCGACACTTCGCTGAACCACACCTGATCACCCTTGATGAACAGCTCGACGCCGAACAGACCGCGACCGCCCAGCGCTTCGGTAACGGCCTTGGCGACGCGCTCGGATTCGGCCAGGGCAATCGGGCTCATGGCCTGTGGCTGCCAGGACTCCTGATAGTCGCCCTTCTCCTGACGGTGGCCGACCGGCGCAAGGAAGGTGGTGCCACCGACGTGGCGCACGGTCAGCAGGGTGATTTCGTAGTCGAAATCGATGAAGCCTTCGATGATCACCCGACCTTTACCGGCACGGCCACCTTCCTGGGCGTAGTCCCAGGCTTGCTGTACGTCATCGGCGCTGCGCAGCAGGCTCTGGCCTTTGCCCGACGAGCTCATCACTGGCTTGACCACACAAGGGAACCCGAGGTCCTCGACAGCCTTGCTGTAGTCCTCGAAAGTGTCGGCGAAGTGGTAAGGCGAAGTCGGCAGGTCCAGCTCTTCAGCAGCCAGGCGACGGATGCCTTCGCGGTTCATGGTCAACTGCGTGGCGCGGGCAGTCGGGATCACGGTGAAGCCTTCGGCTTCCAGCTCCACCAGGGTGGCGGTGGCGATGGCTTCGATTTCCGGGACGATGAAGTGCGGCTTTTCCGCCTCGATCACCGCACGCAGGGCGGCGCCATCGAGCATGTTGATCACGTGACTGCGATGCGCGACCTGCATGGCCGGTGCGTTGGCGTAGCGGTCCACGGCAATCACTTCAACACCCAGGCGTTGCAGCTCGATCACCACTTCCTTGCCCAACTCGCCACAGCCACACATCAATACGCGGGTCGCGGTCGGCGACAATGGGGTTCCGATACGGGTCATCTTGAGGTCCTCAAAGAAGCGGATCATCGAGGGAAGCACGCTTCCCATGGGAGAAAGCGCGGCATTTTACATGAACCGCGAGGTTTGGCTTCAGCTGACGACGGCTTGTTTGCGCAGGCGCCAGGCCATGATCAGCCAGACGGCGGTGACCCCGGCGAACTTCGAGCCCAGTGCGGTGAGGATCACCCCGGGGGTCAAGGCGCCGATCATGCCGAAGAAGATGAAGGTATCGAGGGGAATACTCAGGGCCGAACTTATCCACAGGCGGTCATGCAAAGGGCGCTTGGTGATGCTGAACACCAGCCAGTCGATGCACTCGGACACCGCGAACGCTGTGGCGCTGGCCAGGGCGATGGACGGATCGGAAGTGAGGTAGGACAACACCAGCGCGGCCAGCATGGCGACCAGCGCGCCATGGCCAAAGCGGGTTTGCACCATGTCGCGCAGGATGAACACCAGACCACCCCAGGCGGACCAGATGATGTCCAGGTGCGGGGCGGTGGAGAAAGCGAAGTTGATCAGCACGACGCTGCTGATGTAGGCGATCAGGAAGAGCATGGATTAGGAAACACCTGTGAATGTGCCGCACAGGGTACTTCATCTTCAGATCACAAATAACCTGTGGCGAGGGAGCTTGCTCCCGCTGGGCTGCGAAGCGGCCCCCGTTTGTTCAATGCCGTAGAACTGACACACCGCATGTTCTGATTTTGGGACCGCTCCGCGCTCCAGCGGGAGCAAGCTCCCTCGCCACAGAAGAATCGATCGGCTCAGGCGTCAGATTTGGAAGGCAACATCCAGATCAACCCACTGGCCTTGGCCCGCTCATGACACAACCCCAGCACCTTGCGGCGCTCGTCGTTGTCCATGCGGCTCCAGCGGGTAATTTCCTCCACCGTACGCTGACACCCGGTGCAGATATCATCCTCATCCAGCGCACAAATGCTCACGCAGGGCGATGCCACCGGGCGTTCGGGAACGGTCATTGTTCCTGCTCGACCAGATCACGGGCATAACGCTGGGCGTTATGCACATAGTGGGCGGCGCTGGCCTGGAGCATTTTGATCTGCGCCTCGGTCAGTTCTCGAACGACCTTGCCCGGCGAGCCCATGACCAGCGAACCGTCAGGAATCTCCTTGCCTTCACCGATCAGCGAATTGGCGCCGATGATGCAGTTCCTGCCAATTTTGGCGCCGTTGAGGATGATGGCGTTGATGCCGATCAGGCTGTTGTCGCCCACGGTGCAGCCGTGCAGCATGGCGTTGTGGCCGACGGTCACGCCGGTGCCGAGGGTCAGCGGGTAGCCCATGTCGGTGTGCATCACGGTGCCGTCCTGGACGTTGCTGTTCTTGCCGATCAGGATCAGTTCGTTATCGCCACGAAGTACGGCGTTGAACCAGACGTTGGCGCCCTCTTCCAGTTTGACCTTGCCCACCAGCACGGCATTGGGTGCAACCCAGCTCTGTGGGTGGGTTTCGACACGGGCGTCGCCCAGGCGGTATTTCATGGTGGTTGTCCTCAGGGCTCTGGCACGGCCATTCGAATGATGGCTTCAGATATTGATAAAGCTTTTGGGTGGCTGGTGCAGGCTGATTTTCGCGTCATAGAGCAGGTTGATCAACTCGACGATCATGATCGCCGTCAGCCCCCAGATCTTGTACTCGCCGAAGCGATAGCTCGGCACGTACCAACTGCGGCCCTGATAATCGATGCGGTGGGTGTGTTCGCGCGGGTCCTTGCGGAAAAACTCCAGGGGCACGCTGAACACGGCCGCAATCTCGGCATCGTTGGCCTGGTATTCGACAAAATCCGGCACCACACCGACGTACGGCGTCACCTTGATGCCGTGCAGGGAAATCAGCGGGCTTAAAGGGCCGATCACCTCAACCAGGCCCGGCGGCAAGCCGATTTCCTCTTCGGCCTCACGCAGGGCGGTGAAAATCAGGTCTGGGTCTTCGGGGTCACGGCGACCGCCGGGGAAGGCGACTTCGCCGCCATGGGTCGAGAGCCCGCTGGCGCGAAGGGTCAGTACCAGCTCCGGCTCGTCACTGCGGGTGATCGGCACCAGCACCGCGGCCTCGGGGAATCGCCGGTCGGTCTCCAGCGTGTGCGGTGTATGGTTACTTACCCGATGCAGTAGCTCATCCAGCATGAGTGTTCTCGATCTGTAGCTTACCCTGCATCATGCACCAATCATTGCGGCCGCCCAACCCCCGAATCGGCCCCATGTCGCGAAACGACAACTTGCCGACCGGCACCGCCGCACGCCAAGATAGGCGCAGCCTCCAGAGACCCCAGCATGAAATTTTGCAGCCAGTGCGGTAACCCGGTGACCCAACGCATTCCCGAAGGCGATTCACGCCTGCGTTTTGTCTGTGACAGCTGTCACACCATCCATTACCAGAACCCCAATATCGTCGCCGGCTGCGTGGCGACCTGGGGCAACAAGGTTCTGCTGTGCCGGCGCGCCATCGAGCCACGGCTGGGCTACTGGACCCTGCCCGCCGGCTTCATGGAGAACGGTGAAACCATCGAACAGGCGGCCATTCGCGAAACAGCGGAAGAAGCCTGTGCGCGGGTACGCAACCTGAGCATCTACACCCTGATCGACGTGCCGCACATCAGCCAGGTGCACGTGTTCTTCCGTGCCGAGCTTGCGGACCTGGACTTTGCCGCTGGCCCCGAAAGCCTGGAAGTGCAGCTTTTCGATGAAGCCGACATCCCTTGGTCCGACCTGGCTTTCCGCACGGTGGGCCGTACCTTAGAATGCTTCTTCGCTGACCGGCGGACCGAAGTCTACCCCGTGCGGTCGGAATCGATCCCGCCGCTGGCTCAGCCTGCCATCTAAAAACATCTATAAATAAATAGTCGCGACACCTTTTGGGGAATTGTTTCAATGCGCTGGTTGCTTGCCGTTTTTTGCTTGACGTTCATCAGTGTTTCCCAGGCGTCGACCGTGGAAACCCTGGACGGCAAGGTCATCGAGAAAATCCTGGTCCTGAAGTCTTCCCATCAACTGCAATTGATCAACGACGGCAAACCACTCAAGACCTACCGCATCTCCCTGGGCAAGCGCCCCAAGGGCCAGAAGCTGATGGAAGGTGACAAACGCACGCCTGAAGGCTTCTACTGGGTGGACTGGCGCAAGGTCAGCGACAAGTTCAACCTGGCGATGCACATTTCCTACCCGAACATCAGTGATTCAGCCCGCGCACGCCGCGAAGGCGTCGATCCCGGCGGCATGATCATGATCCATGGCACCCCGGACACCGAAGACACCCCGGAAGACCTGTTCCACACCCTGGACTGGACCGACGGCTGCATCGCCATGCGCAACATGGACATGCGCGAAGTCTGGAACCTGGTGCCGGACGGCACGATGATCGAGATTCGGCCGTAATCCCCACGACCATTGGTCGCCAGAAAAAATAAATTCAAAAAAACGCAGCCTGAATCAGTGCCGGGACAAGTGATACCACTTCTCTTCAAAGGCACTGGCACTGGCTGCTTTTTTTTGTCTTTGAATACCCACCACTAATACCACTTCAAACCAAGCACTTTTCAGATCACCTGAACAGGCCGGTTTTGCTGCGTTAGCGCGCCAGCACCCGCGTTGACATGGTATTCAAGTGGTATTAGGTTTCACCCCACAACCGAGCGACAACAATCCTACAACCGCATCGGAACAGACCTACATGAATGACCTTCACGCCCTGCGTCCTGACGAAACCCAGCCCACGCCGCTGTACCTGCAACTGGCGCGTAATCTGGAAGCGGCGATCCATGCCGGCCAGTGGAAAGCCGAACAGGCCATGCCGTCGGAGCGCAATCTCAGCGAAGTGCTCGGCATCTCGCGCGTCACCGCCCGCAAGGCCTTGGAAGTGTTGTTCGAACAAGGCCTGATCCGCCGTAATCAAGGTTCCGGCACCTTCATCACGCCACGCCTGGAACAACCGCTGTCGCGGCTTTCCGGTTTCAGTGAAATGTTGCGCCTCAAGGGTTTCGTGCCCAGCTCGCAGTGGCTGGAGCGGGACATCACCCTGCCGACCCACGAAGAACTGATTCGCCTGGGCCTGTCGCCCAACGACAAGGTCGCGCGTCTCAAGCGGCTGCGCAAAGCCGACGACACGGTCATGGCCATTGAAATGAGCACCCTGCCCGCCTCGATCATTGCCAAGCCGCAAACCGTCGGCGACTCGCTTTACGAATACCTCGACGGCATCGGCAAGCCGATCGTCCGCGCCTTGCAGCACATTCAGGCGATCAACGCCTCGGACGAGTTTGCCGCCCTGGTCGGCATCGCTCCGGGCACCGCCATGTTGCTGATGACCCGGGTCGGCTACCTGGAAGACAACACGCCGATCGAAGTCACCGACACCTATTGCCGCAACGATTACTACGACTTTGTTGCCGAGCTGCGCCGCTAGCGCGCGTCGCCACACAGCGAGATACGATCATGTCCGAAGACAATATCCTTACCCCCAACGGCTGGGTTCGCGGCCGAGTGGTGCACGAGCACGGCAAAGTCGTGTCGATTGAAGGCGTGCCTTGCGATCCCGCGGACAACGATCTGCCCTACCTGCTGCCGGGGTTCATCGACCTGCACGTCCACGGCGGTGGCGGCAAGGACATCATGGAAGGTGCTCCGGCGTTCGAGACCATCACCAGAACACACGTGCGTTTCGGCACCACTTCGCTGCTGGCCACCACCATGACTGCGCCGAGCGAAGAGATTTCCAGCGTGCTCAAGGCCGTCGGCGAATTCTGCGAAACACGGCCGCAAGGCAGCGCGCGGGTGCTGGGCGTGCACCTGGAAGGTCCGTACATCAACCCGGGCAAACTCGGCGCACAACCCAACTTCGCCCACACCGCTCTGATGGCCGAAGTCGAGGAGTACCTGGCGCTGGCGCCGATTCGGGTGATCACCATCGCCCCGGAAATCGCCGGTCACGCGGCCTTGATCCGTGACTTGAGCAACCGGGGCGTGCGCATGCAGATTGGCCACACCCTGGGCAGCTACGAGGAAGGCGTGGCCGCGCTGGAAGCGGGAGCCACCAGTTTCACCCATTTGTACAACGCCATGAGCCCGCTGCATCACCGCGAACCGGGCATCGTCGGCGCCGCTCTGGCCCACGCCCGATATGCCGAACTGATCCCCGACCTGCTGCACGTGCACCCTGGTGCCATACGCGTGGCCCTGCGCTCGATCCCGTGCCTGTATTGCGTCACCGACTCGACCGCGGCCGCCGGCATGCCCGATGGCCAATACAAGCTCGGCAGCCACACCGTGACCAAATGCCTGGGCGGCGTACGCCTGCCCGACGGCACCCTGGCCGGCAGCACCCTGACCATGGACCAGGCCCTGCGCAATCTGGTGAAGATCGGCCTGCCCATCGCCGAAGCCTCGCAACGCCTGTCGCAATTCCCCGCCGACTACCTCGGCATCACCGAACGCGGGCGCCTGCAGCCCGGCGCCTGGGCCGACTGCGTGCGGCTGGACCGTTCACTCACACTGACCGCCGTCATGGTCGAAGGAGAAGACATTGACTTCAAAAATGCTTGAAGAGGCGCTGTCCTCGTTCGAGGCCGTGCACGCCCAATTGCAGCAGCTCGATCCGCAGATGATCGAAATCGCCGGGCGTTTGCGTCGCCAGCCACCGCAAGTAGCCATGACCGTGGCCCGCGGCAGCTCCGATCACGCAGCGAGTTACTTCGCTTACCTGACCATGCAACTGCTGGGCATTCCGGTGGCCTCGTTGCCCATGTCGGTGGTGACCATGCAACAGGCGCCCTTGAAGGTCAGCGGTCAGGTGGCGTTCGCCTTTTCGCAATCGGGGCAAAGCCCTGACCTGGTGAACAGCCTGCGTCTGCTGCGCAAACGTGGCGCCCTGAGCATTTCCCTGGTCAATGCCGAAGATTCACCTCTGGAAGCCGCCTGCGAATTCAGCCTGCCCCTGTGCGCCGGCACGGAAAGCAGCGTGGCAGCGACCAAGAGTTTCATCGCCACCCTCAGCGCCAGCGCACGACTGATCGGCCACTGGAAAGAAGACGGCGACCTGCTCGAAGCCGGCCTCGCCCTGCCCGAAGGTCTGCGCGACGCCGCGCAGCAGGACTGGAGCGTGGCCGTCAAAGCCCTGCGCGATTGCCAACGCCTGATGGTCATCGGCCGTGGCGCCGGGTTCGCCATCGCCCAGGAAGCGGCGCTCAAGTTCAAGGAAACCTCGGCGATCCAGGCCGAAGCCTTCAGCAGCGCCGAGGTACGTCACGGTCCGATGGCGCTGATCGGTGATAACTACCCACTGCTGGTATTCGCCCCGCGTGGTGCCGAACAGGCCGGCTTGCTCAGCCTGGCCGCCGACATGCGCCAGCGCGGCGCCCGCGTGCTGCTGGCCGCACCGGACGACGTGCGCGAACGCGACCTGACATTGACCCGCGCCGAACACCCGGCCCTCGATCCGATCCTGGCGATCCAGAGCTTCTATGTGATGGCCGCCAACCTCGCCGTCGCCCGCGGCATGGACCCGGATCAGCCGCGGCATTTGAGCAAGGTCACCCGAACCCATTAACGCCCTCCCTGTAGGAGCGAGCTTGCTCGCGATGACGTCGGTACATCCGATATTCAACTGCGACTGGAATGCCGCCATCGTCGGAACGCCGCCCGGAGCAAGCTCTCTCCCACAGGGTGATGTGTTGATCCGAACTTTTTATGAGACCGAGCCATGCACAACAACAATAAAGAGCTGACCCTCAGCGCCCCGCTCAGCGGCCCGGTACTCACGCTCGCGAAAGTCCCGGACCCGGTGTTCGCCAGCGGCACCATGGGTGACGGTATCGCCATCGATCCGCTGAATGACACCCTGCACGCACCGTGCGCCGGCGTCGTGGTGCACATTGCCCGTACAGGTCACGCGCTGACACTGCGAGCCGACAACGGTGCCGAACTGCTGCTGCACCTGGGCCTGGATACCGTGGAGTTGCAAGGTCAAGGCTTCTCGGTGCTGGTCAAGGAAGGCGACCGGGTCAGCAACAGCCAGCCACTGCTGCGCTACGACCTGGACCAGGTCGCGCAACAATGCAAAAGCCTGGTCAGCCTGCTGATCCTCACCAACAGCCAGGACTTTCAGGTGCGGCCCATTACCCTGAAGTCAGTGAAGGTCGGCGAACCGCTGCTGCACATCATCCGGCGGCAGACATCGGGCGGGGAGTCCGCTGAGGACTTCATCGGCGAGGAGCTGACAGGACACGTCCGTATCGCCCATCGCGGCGGCTTGCACGCTCGCCCTGCGGCGCTGATCCGCCAGACCGCGCAAGGCTTCAAGAGCAAATCCTGGCTGCATTACGCTGGCAAGTCGGCGACCTGCGACAGCCTGATCGGGCTGATGGGTCTGGCTATCGGTGAGCAAGCCGAGGTGCATGTCAGCTGCCAGGGACCGGATGCCGAGGCGGCATTACAGGCATTGCTGGCAGCACTTTCCACAGCGCTGGCCGAAGACAGCCACGCAGCGGCGCCAGCCATGCCCGCTGCCCGTGTGCGTGCCGCCGAAGCAGGCGTATTGCACGGCGTTTGCGCAGCACCGGGCCTGGTCAGCGGGCCGTTGTTTCGCCTGAGCGCCATCAGCCTGCCACAAGATCCCGGTGATCATGATCCACAGCAGCAACTGCAAGCTCTGGAAACTGCGCTGAATCAGGTCCGCAGTGACATCGACCACACACTGAACCAGGCAAAAAAACAGCGCAACAGCGACGAAGAAGCGATCTTCAGCGCGCACCTGGCCTTGCTTGAGGATCCTGCACTGCTGGAGGCCGCAGGCCAGTTCATGGCCTCGGGCATGGCCGCGACGCACGCCTGGAGCCAGGCGATTGAGTCGCAATGCGAGGTACTCCGGCAAACCGGCAGCACCTTGCTCGCCGAGCGCGCCAACGACCTCATCGACCTCAAGCAACGGGTATTGCGCGCGCTGCTCGGCGACGCCTGGCATTACGAGGTGCCGGCCGGTGCCATCGTCGCCGCCCATGAACTGACACCGTCCGACCTGCTTCAACTAAGCCAGCAAGGCGTCGGCGGACTGTGCATGGCCGAAGGTGGCGCGACCTCCCATGTCGCCATCCTTGCCCGCGGCAAAGGCCTGCCCTGCATGGTCGCGCTGGGATCGACACTGCTCGATCAGCCACAAGGCCAATCAGTCGTGCTGGACGCCGATGGCGGTCGCCTCGAGTTGACGCCTGGCCCCGAGCGGCTGGCGGAGGTCCACCAGATCCAGCTACAGCAGCAACAACGCCGCGCCGAACAGCAAGCACAGGCGCACTCGTCGGCACTGACCCGCGATGGCCTGCACATCGAAGTCGCCGCCAATGTTGCATCCGCCACCGAAGCCGCCGAGGCCCTGGCCAATGGCGCTGACGGCGTCGGCCTGTTGCGCACTGAATTCCTCTTCGTCGATCGCCACACCGCACCGGATGAACAGGAACAACGCCTGGCCTATCAAGCCGTGCTCGACGCCATGGGCGACAAGTCGGTGATCATCCGCACCATCGATGTCGGCGGCGACAAACAACTCGATTACCTGCCACTGCCCGTGGAGGCCAACCCGGTGCTCGGTCTGCGCGGCATTCGCCTGGCTCAGGTTCGCCCCGAACTGCTCGATCAACAACTGCGCGCGCTGCTGCAGGTGAGCCCGCTGTCGCGTTGCCGGATCCTCCTGCCGATGGTGACCGAGGTCGACGAACTGCTGCATATCCGCCGGCGTCTCGATGCCCTGTGCAGTGAACTCAGGGTCAAGCAGCGTCCGCAACTGGGCGTGATGATCGAAGTGCCGGCCGCTGCGCTGTTGGCCGAACAACTGGCCGAGCACGCGGACTTCCTGTCCATTGGCACCAACGACCTGTCGCAATACACCCTGGCCATGGACCGCGATCACGCCGGCCTCGCGGCGCGGGTCGATGCCCTGCATCCAGCCTTGTTGCGGTTGATTGCCCAAACCTGCGCCGGTGCTGCTGTGCATGACTGCTGGGTCGGCGTGTGCGGTGCGCTGGCATCGGACCCACTGGCCACTGCGCTATTGATCGGCCTCGGCGTCCGCGAGCTGTCGGTCAGCCCGGTGCAGGTCGCAGAAATCAAGGATCGCGTGCGTCACCTCGATGCCAGCGAATGCCGACGCATCAGCCAGGACCTGCTCACGTTGAGCAGCGCCAGCGCCGTACGACACGCCTGTCACCAGCATTGGCCGTTGGGCTGAGCTTTTGCCCAAGAACAACAAGAACCCACGGAGAAGCGCCATGTACCAATACTTCATCGAAGGCCTGCAACGCCTCGGTCGCGCGCTGATGCTGCCGATCGCGATCCTGCCGATTGCCGGGCTGCTCCTGCGCCTGGGCGATACCGACCTGCTGAACATCGCGATCATCCACGATGCCGGTCAGGTGATCTTCGCCAACCTGGCGATGATCTTCGCCATCGGCATCGCCGTCGGGTTCGCCAAGGACAACAACGGCACTGCTGGCCTTGCCGGGGTGATCGGCTACCTGGTGATGATCTCCACGCTCAAGGTGCTCGACGCGAGCATCAACATGGGCATGCTCGCCGGGATCGTCAGTGGTTTGATGGCCGGTGCGCTGTACAACCGCTTCAAGGACATCAAGCTGCCGGAGTACCTGGCGTTTTTCGGTGGTCGGCGCTTCGTGCCGATCATCACCGGCTTCGCCGCCGTCGGCCTCGGGGTCGCCTTCGGCTACATCTGGCCGCCGATCCAGCACGCCATCAACAGCTTCGGCACCCTGATGATGGAGAGCGGAAGTTTCGGCGCCTTCGTCTTCGGCGTGTTCAACCGCCTGCTGATCGTCACCGGCCTGCATCACATCCTCAACAACATGGCCTGGTTCGTGTTCGGCAACTTCACCGACCCGACTACCGGGGCGCTGGTAACCGGGGACTTGTCACGCTATTTCGCTGGCGACCCGAAAGGCGGCCAGTTCATGACCGGCATGTTCCCGATGATGATCTTCGGCCTTCCCGCCGCCTGCCTGGCGATGTACCGCAACGCCTTGCCGGAACGGCGCAAAGTGATGGGAGGGATTTTCCTGTCGATGGCGCTGACCTCGTTCCTGACTGGCGTGACCGAACCCATCGAGTTTGCCTTCATGTTCCTCGCGCCGCTGCTGTACCTGCTGCACGCCTTGCTGACTGGCCTGTCGATGGCGATCACCAATGCGCTGAACATTCACCTGGGCTTCACCTTTTCCGGCGGTTTCATCGACATGATCCTCGGTTGGGGCAAGTCAACCAACGGCTGGCTGGTGGTACCGGTGGGCCTGGCGTATGCAGTGATCTACTACGCGGTGTTCGACTTCTGCATTCGTCGCTTCAACCTCAAGACGCCTGGCCGTGAAGACGTCGCCGTCACCGGACAAATCGCCGTAGCAGAAAACGAGCGTGCCGGGGCTTATATCAAGGCACTGGGTGGCGCAGCCAACCTGATCACGGTCGGCGCCTGCACCACGCGGCTGCGGCTGGACATGGTCGATCGCAACAAGGTCTCGGATGCGGAGTTGAAAGCATTGGGTGCGATGGCAGTGGTACGCCCCGGTAAAGGCGGAAGCCTGCAAGTGGTGGTCGGGCCGATGGCCGATGCGATTGCCGATGAGATTCGCCTGGCCATGCCAGCACTGGGCCGCGCCATTACCTCGTCACCGGCAGCGGAGATCGACTCACCGCCCGCTGCCGATGTCGCCACATCCGAAGCACAACAATGGCTGAATGCCCTGGGTGGCAGTGAAAATGTGCTGCAACTCGACTGCATCGCGATGACCCGCATTCGCCTGCAACTGGCTGGCAGCAATGCCCTGCCGGAGAGTGAATTGAAAGCACTGGGGTGTCAGGGTGTGAGTCAGTTGGACGGTGGTGTCTGGCACCTGTTGATTGGGGACAAGGCGCAGAGTTTGTGTGCAGCGCTGGAGAGGCTGGTCAATCGCAGTGAGGTGAGTGCCAGGGTTTAGCTTCTCTGTGCCTGATAGTCCTTCATCGTCGGAACGCCGCCCGGAGCAGGCTAGCTCCCACATTTGATCCGCGAACACCGGACCATTGTGGGAGCGAGCTTGCTCGCGAAGAGGCCCTGACGGTCAGCACAAAATCCGGGGCAACAAAAAACCCGCTGAAATCACTTTCAGCGGGTTTTTCATTTCAGCGGTCGAGAATCAGAAATCCTCCAGCCGCCACACCTCATAAGCCGGTGTCTCGTAGGGGTGGCTCTGCTTCAGAGCCGCCACCACCGAACGAATCAACTCATCGGCCACAACCAGCTCAACCTTCCACTCCTCGACCTGTTCGACCTGCCCCGCTTCGCCAATGAACGGCTGGCTGCCGTCCAGAGGACGAAACTGACCCAGGCCCAACACCTGCCATGCGCAATGATCGTAAGCGCCGATCCGCCCACCACCGGCGGCGAATACGGCACTTTTGACCTGTTCCACATGACTGGCCGGAACGAAAAAGCCGAGCTTGTACACAGGCCTTAGTTCACCCACACGCGAGCGTTACGGAACATGCGCATCAGCGGAGCGTCTTCGTTCCAGTCATCGGAACGCCACGAGTTCTGCACGGCGCGGAACACACGCTCCGGGTGCGGCATCATGATGGTCACGCGACCGTCGCGGCTGGTCAGACCGGTAATCCCGCGCGGCGAGCCGTTCGGGTTGGCCGGGTAGCTTTCGGTGACCTTGCCGTGGTTGTCGACGAAACGCATTGCCACGCAACCGGACAGGTCGGCTTCCAGCAGTGCCTCTTCGCTGGCGAACTCGGCATGACCTTCACCGTGGGCAATGGCGATCGGCATACGCGAACCGGCCATGCCTTGCAGGAAGATCGAGTTCGATTCCTGGATCTGCACCATCGCCACACGCGCTTCGAACTGCTCGGAACGGTTACGCACGAAGTGCGGCCAGAGCTCGCTGCCCGGGATCAGTTCGTGCAGGTTGGACATCATCTGGCAACCGTTGCACACACCGAGGGTGAAGCTGTCGTTGCGCTCGAAGAAGCCCTGGAAGGCATCGCGGGCACGGCTGTTGAACAGTGCCGACTTGGCCCAGCCTTCACCGGCACCCAGCACGTCACCGTAGGAGAAACCGCCACAAGCGACCATGCCCTTGAACTCGTTCAGGTCGACGCGGCCGGCCAGAATGTCGCTCATGTGCACGTCGATCGCGCTGAAACCGGCGCGGTCGAACGCGGCGGCCATTTCCACCTGACCGTTGACGCCCTGCTCGCGCAGCACGGCAACCTTCGGACGAATGCCTTTCTTGATGTAAGGCGCGGCGATGTCCTGGTTGATGTCGTAGCTCAGCTTGACGCTCAGGCCAGGGTTGTCTTCTTCCAGCAGCACGTCGAACTCTTGCTGCGCGCAGTCGGCGTTATCACGCAGGCGCTGGATCTGGTAGCTGGTCTCGGCCCACTGACGTTGCAGCAGACGACGCTGGCCTTCGAACACGGTGTCACCGTTGAAGGTGATGTTGATCTCGCCATTGTTGATCGGCTGACCGATCACCGACACGCAGTCACCCAGGCCGGCAGCGCTGAACTGCGCGAGGATGTCCGGGGTAGCGTCCTGGCGAACCTGGATCACCGCGCCCAGCTCTTCGTTGAACAGGATCGCGGCGATGTCGGCCGAGGAGTCCGCCAGGCTGTCGAGGTTCAGGCTCAGGCCGCAGTGACCGGCGAAGGCCATCTCGACCACGCTGGTCAGCAGACCACCGTCGGAACGGTCGTGGTAAGCCAGCAGGTGACCGTCGGCGTTGAGGCCCTGGATCACGGCGAAGAAGGCTTTCAGGTCTTCGGCGTCATCGACGTCCGGAGCCTGCTTGCCGAGCTTGCCGTGTACCTGCGCGAGGATCGAGGCGCCCATGCGGTTCTGGCCACGACCGAGGTCGATCAGGATCAGGTCGGTGGTGCCCTTGTCCATGCGCAGTTGCGGGGTCAGGGTCTGGCGGACGTCGGTCACCGGCGCGAAACCGGTGACGATCAGCGACATTGGCGAGGTGACCGCCTTGTCTTCGCCCTTGTCGTTCCAGCGCGTGGCCATGGACATCGAGTCCTTGCCCACCGGAATGGTGATGCCCAGTTCCGGGCACAGCTCCATGCCGACCGCTTTCACGGTGTCGTACAGGCGGGCGTCTTCGCCCGGGTGACCGGCCGCGGACATCCAGTTCGCCGACAGCTTGATGTCGGAGATCTTGCCGATGCGCGAAGCAGCGATGTTGGTCAGGGTTTCACCGATGGCCATGCGACCCGACGCCGGGGCGTCCAGCAGCGCCAGCGGAGTACGCTCGCCCATGGCCATGGCTTCACCGGTATAAACGTCGAAACTGGTGGCGGTCACGGCAACGTCCGCTACCGGCACCTGCCATGGACCAACCATCTGATCGCGGGCAACCAGGCCGGTGATGGTGCGGTCGCCGATGGTGATCAGGAAACTCTTGCTGGCCACGGCCGGGTGATGCAGAACGCGCTCGACGCAGTCGGCGATGTTCAGGGTCGACGGATCGAAATCGTCGCCCAGCTCGTTCTCACGAACCACCGAGCGGTGCATGCGCGGGGCCTTGCCCAGCAGCACTTCGAGTGGCATGTCCACCGGGCTGTTGCCGAAGTGGCTGTCGGTTACGGTCAGTTGCGGTTCGGCAGTGGCTTCGCCGACCACGGCGAACGGGCAACGCTCACGTTCGCAGATGGCCTTGAAGCGCTCGAAATCCGCCGGGCCGACCGCCAGGACGTAACGTTCCTGGGATTCGTTGGACCAGATTTCGTGCGGGGCCATGCCCGGCTCGTCGTTGGGAATGTTGCGCAGTTCGAAACGGCCACCGCGGTCGCCGTCGTTGACCAGTTCCGGGAAGGCGTTGGACAGACCGCCCGCGCCCACGTCGTGGATGAAGCTGATCGGGTTCTTGTCACCCAGTTGCCAGCAACGGTCGATGACTTCCTGGCAGCGACGTTCCATTTCCGGGTTTTCGCGCTGTACCGAAGCGAAGTCCAGGTCGGCCGAGCTGGTGCCGGTGGCCATGGAGGAAGCGGCGCCGCCACCCAGGCCGATCAGCATCGCCGGGCCGCCGAGCACGATCAGCTTGGAGCCGACGACGATCTCGCCTTTCTTGACGTGCTCTTCACGGATGTTGCCCATGCCGCCGGCCAGCATGATCGGCTTGTGGTAACCGCGAACTTCATCACCGTGCGGGGTGGTGATCGATTGTTCGAAGGTACGGAAGTAGCCGGTCAGTGCCGGACGGCCGAATTCGTTGTTGAACGCGGCGCCGCCCAATGGGCCTTCGATCATGATGTCCAGCGCGGTGACGATGCGCTCAGGCTTGCCGTACGGCACTTCCCACGGCTGTTCAAAGCCCGGGATCTGCAGGTTGGATACGGTGAAACCGGTCAGGCCAGCCTTTGGCTTGGCGCCACGGCCCGTTGCACCTTCGTCACGGATCTCGCCACCGGAACCGGTGGACGCGCCCGGGAACGGAGCGATCGCGGTCGGATGGTTGTGGGTCTCGACCTTCATCAGAATGTGCACCGGTTCCTGCACCGCGCCGTACTGGCGGGTTTCAGGGTCCGGGAAGAAGCGCCCGGCGACGGAACCGACGATCACCGAAGCGTTGTCCTTGTAAGCGGACAACACGCCTTCGCTGTGCATCTGGTAGGTGTTCTTGATCATGCCGAACAGGCTTTTTTCCTGGCTCTGCCCGTCGATGTCCCAACTGGCGTTGAAAATCTTGTGGCGGCAGTGCTCGGAGTTCGCCTGGGCGAACATCATCAGTTCGATGTCATGGGGGTTGCGCTTCAAGCCGACGAAGGCGTTGACCAGGTAATCGATCTCGTCTTCGGCCAGGGCCAGGCCCAGCTCGGTGTTGGCTTTTTCCAGCGCGGCACGGCCGCCGCCCAACACGTCGATGGCAGTCAGCGGCTTTGGCTCGGCGTGGCTGAACAGGCCGGCGGCCTGCTCCAGGTTGCCCAGAACGATCTGGGTCATGCGGTCGTGCAGACCGTCAGCGATCAACTGAGCGTCAGCGTCGCTGAACTGGCCGGCGACGTAGAACGCGATACCGCGCTCCAGGCGCTGGATCTTGCTCAGGCCGCAATTGCGCGCGATGTCGCTGGCCTTGCTCGACCACGGCGAGATGGTGCCAAAACGTGGCAGCACCAGGAACAGACGGCCGGTCGGCTCTTGTACCGGAACACTTGGACCGTACTTCAGAAGGCGCGCAAGCACCTGCTGTTCGTCGCCGGTCAGGACGCCGGTAACTTCGGCGAAGTGAGCGAATTCAGCATACAGGCCACTGACAGCCGGAACCTTCTGGCTCAGTTGCTCAAGGAGCTTGCTGTGGCGAAAGGCAGAAAGGGCAGGAGCGCCGCGCAGGATCAACATCTTCGGGACAGCCTCGGGAAGGGGTGTGCTTTGAGGCCGTGCATTCTAGCGTAAACCGCCCTCAACATCACCCGAAACGCTACGCACGGTTGCACTCGGGTGCCATTCTGTGTTTCTGCCTCGAAAGTCAGGATAATCAGGGCTCTGACGACAGCTTATTTTTACTGTAACAAAATGCAGAAAACGCCCATTCCTGCGGGGTTTCGGCCGATTTTGTGATCGCTAGCAGACAACCCCGTTGCTGTCGAGATATGGCGCCCGTGGTCCTTTGCGTATACTGCGCAGATGTTTTCCCCAATGGCTTTGCGTCCGCGATTTGCCAAATGGCTGATCGCAACCGGACTCTTCCTGATGCTCGGTGGTTGTGTTGATAAACCCAACACCCTGGAGCGTGTAAAGGAGGATGGTGTGCTGCGGGTCATTACCCGCAACAGCCCCGCCACCTACTTTCAGGATCGCAACGGTGAAACCGGCTTCGAATACGAGCTGGTGAAGCGTTTCGCCGACGATTTGGGGGTCAAGCTCGAGATCGAGACCGCCGACAACCTCGACGACCTGTTCAGCCAGATCGGCAAGCCCAATGGCCCGGTCCTCGCGGCCGCTGGTCTGGTCAGCAGCGAAGAACGCAAGAAGCAGGTGCGCTTCTCCCACTCTTATCTGGAAGTCACCCCGCAGATCATCTATCGCAACGGCCAGTCGCGGCCAACCGATGCCAAGGATCTGGTGGGCAAGAAGATCATGGTGCTCAAAGGCAGCACCCATGCTGAACAACTGGCCCAGCTCAAGCAGCAGAATCCCGGCATCGAGTACGAAGAGTCCGACGCCGTCGAGGTGGTCGACCTGCTGCGGATGGTCGATGAAGGCCAGATCGACCTGACCCTGGTCGACTCCAACGAAGTGGCGATGAACCAGGTGTATTTCACAAACATCCGGGTCGCCTTCGACCTCGGTGATGCCAACAACCAGAGTTGGGCGGTCGCCGCCGGCGACGACAACAGCCTGCTCAACGAGGTCAACGAGTACCTCGACAAGGTCAAGAAGAACGGCACGCTGCAACGCCTCAAGGACCGCTACTACGGGCACGTCGATGTGCTTGGCTACATGGGCGCCACCACCTTCGCCCAGCACCTGCAGCAACGGTTGCCCAAGTACGAGCAGCACTTCAAGGCCTACGCCAAGAAAGAAAAAGTCGACTGGCGCCTGCTGGCCGCCATCGGCTATCAGGAGTCGCTCTGGCAGCCTGCGGTCACCTCCAAGACCGGCGTACGCGGCCTGATGATGCTGACCCAGAACACGGCGCAGGCCATGGGTGTTTCCAACCGACTCGATCCGAAACAGAGCATCATGGGTGGCGCCAAGTACCTGGCCTACATGAAGGATCAGCTGGATGATTCGATCCAGGAGCCGGACCGCACCTGGTTCGCCCTGGCGGCCTACAACGTCGGCAGCGGGCACCTGGATGACGCGCGCAAACTGGCGGCCAAGGAAGGGTTGAACCCGAACAAGTGGCTGGACGTGAAGAAGATCCTGCCGCGCCTGGCCGAGAAGAAGTGGTACAGCAAGACCCGCTACGGCTACGCCCGTGGCGGTGAGCCGGTGCATTTCGTGGCGAACATCCGTCGCTACTACGACATCCTGACGTGGGTCACGCAGCCGCAGCTTGAGGGCGACCAGGTCGCCGAGGGCAAGTTGCTGGTGCCGGGGATCGACAAGACCAAACCGGCGCAGGAGCCTGCGCCGCTGTAGGAGCGAGCTTGCTCGCGATGGTGGGTAACGATAACGCAGGTGTTCTGAATGAACGCGGCGCTCTCAAGCCCATCGCGAGCAAGCTCGCTCCTACAAGTTATGTGTTGGCTTTTAAGCCTTGGCGGCAGCCGCCAGGATCAGGGCCTTCATTTCTGACACGGCCGACTTGAAGCCAACGAACAAGGCGTGGGCCACCAGCGCGTGGCCGATGTTCAGCTCGTTGATGCCCTTGATCGCCGCTACTGCCTCGACGTTGTGATAGTGCAGGCCATGGCCGGCGTTGACGATCAGGCCCTGAGCCAGACCAAAAGCCACGCCATCGGCAATGCGCTTGAGTTCTTCAGCCACCTCGGTCGAGGTCTCGGCATCGGCGTAACGACCGGTGTGCAGTTCGATGGCCGGCGCGCCGACACGGCGTGAAGCTTCGATCTGGCGTTCGTCGGCATCGATGAACAGCGACACTTCGGCACCGGTCTTCGACAGGCGCTCAACCGCGGCCTTGATCCGCGCTTCCTGCCCCGCCACGTCCAGACCGCCCTCGGTGGTCAGTTCCTGACGGGTTTCCGGCACCAGGCAGATATGCGCAGGACGAATGCGCTCGGCGAAGGCCATCATTTCTTCGGTCACGCCCATCTCGAAATTCATACGGGTTTGCAGCACTTCGCTGAGCACCAGCACGTCGCGTTCCTGGATATGCCGACGGTCTTCACGCAGGTGCACGGTAATGCCGTCGGCGCCCGCCTCTTCCGCGTCCAGTGCCGCCTTGACCGGGTCCGGGTAACGAGTGCCCCGGGCCTGACGCAGGGTGGCAACGTGGTCGATGTTCACGCCAAGAAGAATACGGGTGCTGGTGGTCACGGAAGCGCTCCAGAAGAAGAGAAAGTTCGGTGCACAGCATACGGGGAGACTACGGCTTGCGAAACAGCTCACGACTGACCAATGGACGACCGCCCAGGTGAACGGCCAGCGCCTGGCGCATCAAGCGCTTGGCAGCCGACAATGCACCGGGCGCACTCCAGTCCGCTTCAGCCATGGCCAGCAGCTCTGTGCCATTGAACAACCCGGGTTGCAGCAGATAAACCCGCTCCAGCCCTGCATCCACTTGCAATCGGTACAGGCCGTCGGGAGCAATGGCCTCATCGTGAATGTCTGTGGTCAGCGAGAATCCGTAGCCGAGATCATCAAGCAGGCGCCACTCGAAAGAGCGCAGCAAAGGTTCCAGCGCTCGACCTTCGGCCAGAGCGACCAGGGTCGCGGCGTAATGATCGAATACCGAAGGGAAAGGGTCTTCAGCCGGGAGCAGGCGAATCAGCAACTCATTGAGATACAGCCCACTGAACAGCGCCTCGCCATTGAGCCAGGCAGAGACACCGGCACTTTCCATGCGCCCGACATTCTTCAACTCGCCCTTGCCGCGAAACTCCACTTCCAGCGGCACGAAGGGCCGCGCCAGTGTTCCGGCCTTGCCCCGCGCACTGCGCAACACCGCCCGCAGCCGGCCTTGCGGCGTGAGAAAGTCGACCAGCGCACTGGTCTCGCGGTAGGCGCGCGAGTGGAGGACGTAGGCGGGTTGGGGGATGGGTGGGCTGGATGACATCAGTTTTCGAATCTCTGGAGATCCACTGTGGCGAGGGAGCTTGCTCCCGCTGGGCCGCGAAGCGGACCCAAAACCATTCTCTTCAGTGTTTCAGGTAAAACGCGATGACAGGGTTTACGACTGCTTCGCAGCCGAGCGGGAGCAAGCTCCCTCGCCACAAAAGCTCGCTCCCAAGGTGGATCTATGTTGGCTTACAGGTCGCCATAACCCAGCGAACGCAGCGCACGCTCGTCATCGGACCAGCCACCCTTAACCTTCACCCACAGGTTAAGCATGATCTTGGAGTCGAACAGCAGCTCCATGTCCTTGCGCGCCTCGGTGCCGATGCGCTTGATGCGCTCGCCCTTGTCGCCAATGATGATTTTCTTCTGGCCATCACGCTCGACGAGGATCAAGGCATGGATGTGCAGGGTCTTGCCCTGCTGCTTGAACTCTTCGATTTCGACGGTGATCTGGTACGGCAGCTCGGCACCCATCTGGCGCATGATCTTCTCGCGCACCAGTTCAGCGGCAAGGAAGCGGCTGCTGCGGTCGGTGATCTGGTCTTCCGGGAAGAAGTGATCGTTTTCCGGCAGGTGCTCGGCAATCACCCGCTCCAGCGCATCGAGGTTGTGACCGTGCTGCGCGGAAATCGGGATGATCTGGGCGTTCGGCAACTGCTCCTGCAACCAGCTCAGGTGCGGCATCAGCTCGGCCTTGTCCTCGATGCGATCAGTCTTGTTCAGTGCCACGATCAGCGGGCCGGTCACGTACTGCACGCGCTCGAGGACCATCTGGTCTTCGTCGGTCCACTTGGTGCGATCAACCACGAAGATCACCACGTCGACGTCTTTCAACGCCGCCGAAGCAGTCTTGTTCATGTAGCGGTTCAGGGCCTTTTCGCCACCCTTGTGCATGCCGGGGGTGTCGACGTAGATGGCCTGCACATCACCTTCGGTCTTGATGCCGAGCATGTTGTGGCGGGTGGTCTGCGGCTTGCGCGAGGTGATCGCCAGCTTCTGCCCGAGGATGTGGTTCAGCAGCGTGGACTTGCCCACGTTGGGACGGCCGACGATGGCAACATAGCCACAGCGCGTTGCGTTTGTATCAGTCATTGCCATTCTCCACACCCAGGGCAATCAGTGCTGCGGCGGCCGCTACCTGTTCGGCAATACGACGGCTCACACCCTGACCTCGGCTTTTTTCATTCAGTAAGATGATTTCGCATTCGACGAAGAACGTCCGGCAATGCGGCTCACCCTGGATATCCACCACTTCGTAACGCGGCAGTTCGCAACCACGGGATTGCAGGAATTCCTGCAGGCGGGTTTTCGGATCTTTGTTGGTGTCGACCAGGGTCAGCCCTTCGAACTCGCCGGCCAGCCAGGCCAGGACACGTTCACGGGCCGTTTCCATGCCGGCATCGAGGTAGATCGCACCGATCAGGGCTTCCAGGGCGTCGGCCAGGATCGACTCGCGACGGAAACCGCCACTTTTCAGCTCACCGGAACCCAGGCGCAGGTAGTCACCGAGATCGAAACCACGGGCCAGTACGGCCAGGGTCTCACCTTTCACCAGGCGTGCGCGCAAACGCGACAACTGGCCTTCGCGAGCCAGGGGGAAACGCTCGAACAGCGCCTCACCGGCAACGAAGTTGAGGATGGCGTCACCGAGGAATTCCAGGCGCTCGTTGTTGCGCCCGGCAAAGCTGCGATGAGTCAGGGCCAGGACCATCAGTTCCTGGTCCTTGAAGGTGTAGCCGAGCTGACGCTCTAGACGGCTTAAGGAGACGCTCACGGTTTACCCACGCTGAGTTCGTGGTTGGATTCCACCGCCATCGCCGAGAGTCGGCGCAGGCCTGGGACAATTAACGCTGTGTTCAAAAATTACGTCCTGAATATCATTGTTTTCATGCATCTGGGCCCGATTGTGGCGGTTCCAGAAATGCATTCGGCGCTGTGTTCAACAGCGCCGTGTCTGATTACTTGATCAGGCCAACCCGCGAGAAGTTCGGCAGGTGGCTGAGTTTGGGTTCCGGCCAGCTCATCCAGACCGCGAAGGCCTTGCCGACGATATTCTTGTCGGGAACCATGCCCAGCAGGTCCTTGGGAATGTTCGGATCATCCCAGAAGCGACTGTCGTTGGAGTTGTCGCGGTTGTCGCCCATCATGAAGTAGTGCCCGGCCGGCACGGTCCAGGTGTGGTCCGGCATGGCGCGGTAGCGACTCATCTCCTTGCGGATCAAGTGCTCGGCGGCGCCCAGCTTTTCCTTGTACAGCTCGGCGCTGCCCAGGGTGCCCGGCTCGGAACCGATCATCTGCTCGGCAATCGATTCGCCGTTGACGAACAGACGCTTGTCAGCGGTGTAACGAACCTTGTCACCCGGCAGGCCCACCACACGCTTGATGTAGTTGACGTTCGGGTCGCTCGGGTAGCGGAACACCATCACATCGCCGCGCTGCGGGTCACCAACCTCGATGATTTTCTTGTCGATCACCGGCAGGCGGATCCCGTAAGAAAACTTGTTCACCAGAATGAAGTCGCCGACGTCCAGGGTTGGTTTCATCGAGCCCGAAGGAATCTGGAACGGCTCAACCAGAAACGAGCGCAGCACCAGAACGATGAACAACACCGGGAAGAACGACTTGCCGTATTCAACCAGCAGTGGCTCTTTGTTCAGTTTCTCGACCACAACCATATCCGGCTGGCTGACGCTGCCCTGATAGGAGGCAATGGCGGCGCGACGACGCGGCGCCAGGAAAATCAGATCGAGCAACGCCAACAGGCCGCATACGAATACGGCGATGACCAGCAACAGCGGGAAATTTAGTGACATAGGACCTAACTATCCAACCTGAGCACTGCAAGGAAGGCTTCCTGTGGAATTTCCACGTTGCCGACTTGCTTCATGCGTTTTTTACCGGCCTTTTGCTTTTCAAGCAGTTTTTTCTTACGGCTGACGTCACCGCCATAGCATTTGGCCAATACGTTCTTTCTGAGCGCCTTGACGGTTGTACGCGCCACAATCTGCCCGCCAATGGCGGCCTGGATTGCCACGTCGAACATCTGCCGCGGAATCAGATCTTTCATCTTCTCGGTCAACTGGCGACCTTTGTAGTGCGAATTGTCACGGTGCACGATCAGCGCCAGGGCGTCGACCTTGTCGCCGTTGATCAGCACGTCCAGTTTCACCAGACTAGCCGATTGGTAACGATCGAAATGGTAATCCAGCGAAGCATAGCCGCGACTGGTGGATTTCAAGCGGTCGAAGAAGTCCAGAACCACTTCGTTCATCGGCAGATCGTAGGTCACTTGTACCTGGGAGCCGAGGAACAGCATGTCGACCTGTACGCCACGCTTTTCGATACACAGGGTAATGACGTTACCCAGGTGCTCTTGCGGCACAAGAATATTGGCGCGCACGATCGGCTCACGCATGTCTTCGATGGAAGACAGGTCCGGCAGCTTCGACGGGTTGTCGACGTAAATCGTTTCACCGGTCTTGAGCAACAGCTCGAAGATTACCGTCGGTGCCGTGGTGATCAGGTCCAGGTTGTATTCGCGCTCCAGGCGCTCCTGGATGATTTCCATGTGCAGCATGCCGAGGAAGCCGCAACGGAAGCCGAAGCCCAGTGCGTCGGAGCTTTCCGGCGTGTATTGCAGCGACGAATCGTTCAGGGTCAGCTTTTGCAGGGCTTCACGGAAGTCTTCGAAGTCGTCGGAGCTGACCGGGAACAGGCCGGCGTACACCTGCGGCTGGATACGCTTGAACCCCGGCAGCACGTCGACGTCCGGCGTGGTGCTCAAGGTCAGGGTATCGCCCACTGGCGCACCGTGAATGTCCTTGATGCTGGCGATGATGAAGCCCACTTCACCGGCCTTGAGGTCGGCAGTCGGGGTGTGTTTCGGGTTGAATACACCGACGCTGTCCACCAGGTGGACCTTGCCGGTGGATTTCACCAGGATCTTGTCGCCCTTCTTCACGCGGCCGTGGCGCACGCGAACCAGGGACACAACGCCCAGGTAGTTGTCGAACCAGGAGTCGATGATCAACGCTTGCAGCGGATCTTCGATATTGCCGGTCGGCGCAGGAATGGTGGTAACCAGGCGCTCCAGCACTTCGTCGACGCCCAGACCGGTCTTGGCGGAGCAAGTGACCGCGTCGGTGGCATCGATACCGATGATTTTCTCGATTTCTTCCTTGACGCGGTCCGGATCGGCCTGTGGCAGGTCGATCTTGTTCAGCACCGGCATCACTTCCAGGCCCTGCTCGATCGCGGTGTAGCAGTTGGCAACCGACTGGGCTTCAACGCCCTGACCGGCGTCAACCACCAGCAGCGCGCCTTCACAGGCGGCCAGCGAACGGCTCACCTCATAGGTGAAGTCAACGTGGCCGGGGGTATCAATGAAGTTCAACTGATAGTTGATACCGTCGCGAGCCTTGTAATACAAGGTGACGCTATGCGCCTTGATGGTGATACCGCGCTCACGCTCAAGGTCCATGGAGTCCAGGACCTGGGCTTCCATTTCACGCTCGGCCAGGCCGCCGCACATCTGGATGAAGCGATCGGCCAGCGTCGACTTGCCATGGTCAATGTGGGCGATGATGGAGAAATTGCGGATATGACTCAAATCACTCACGGATCAACACTCAAAAAGGCTGCAGGCATAGCCCGCCGAAAAATAGCCGGGAATTGTACCTGATCCACGGCGCCAGCGTCACGTTTGCAGGTCAGACGGCATGTACAAAAACGCCCCGGTCTGGCGACCGGGGCGTTTTCCTGTTACTTGCGCGGGGCAAAACGCCCCGTCATCAACCAGCCCTGCGCAGCAGCCAGACGCCCGCCAGGGCACAGACACTGGCCGGCACCAGCACCGCGAACAGCGGCGAGAAGCCAAATACCAGGCTCGACGGACCGAGCAAATCCTGGACGATACGGAAGGTGAAACCCACCAGCACGCCGGTAAACACACGTTGGCCGAGCGTCACCGAACGCAACGGGCCGAAGATGAACGAGATGGCCATCAGCACCAGCGCAGCAGTCACCAACGGCTGCAACACCTTGACCCAAAATGCCAGCCAGTAGCGACCATTGCTCAGCCCTTGGTTGGCCAGGTAGTGAATGTAGCTCCACAGACCGCTGATCGACAGCGACTCCGGGACCATGACCACGGTGCTGAGCAATTGCGGGCTCAGCGCCACGCCCCACTGCTCGACCGGCGTCGTGACGATTTCGGTGCTTTTTTCGTGGAACAGCGTGGTGGTGACGTCTGTCAGGGTCCAGTGATCCTTGTCGAAGTCTGCACGTTTGGCGAAGCTCGCCGACAGCATGTGACGCTCATTGTCAAAACGGTAACGAGTCACCCCGTACAGAATACCGTTGGGTTGCACCGAGTTGACGTGAATGAATTCGTCACCCTGGCGATGCCACAGGCCGTGCTTGGCGCTTTGTGCATCGCCACTGCCCTGGGCCAGCGAGCGATTGGCCTGCGCAGCCGTTTCAGCTGGCGGCGCAACGTACTCACCGATCAGCACACCGGCGAGCATCAGCACCAGCATCGGCTTCATCACCGCCCAGACGATCCGCCCGATCGATACGCCAGCCGCACGCATGATGGTCAGTTCGCTGTTGCTGGCCAGACTGCCCAGGCCGATCAGGCAACCGATCAGTGCGGCCATCGGCAGCATGTCGTAGAGACGACGCGGTGCCGTCAGCAGCACGTAACTCAACACGTCGACCAGGGTGTAAGTGTCGCTGACTTCACTCATCTCATCGATGAAGGCAAACAGCGTGGCCAGGCCGAGAATGATCCCGAGCACCGCCAGGATCGCCATGAACACACTGCTACCAATGTAGCGATCGAGCTTAACCACGGGCCACCTCCAGCGCACTGCGGCGACTCGCCATCTTCAAGCGCAAAGGCTCCCAATAAAGCATGCCCAGGCCAATGGCCAGGAAAATCCCGTGGACCCACCACAACCCCAATGCCGCCGGGATCTTGCCTTTGTCGAGGGCACCGCGAGCGGCAATCAGAACGGTCAGGTAAGCCATATAAAGAAGAATCGCCGGCAACAACTTGAGGAATCGCCCCTGACGCGGGTTGACCCGTGACAGCGGGACCGCCATCAAGGTCACGATAAACACCAGCAATGGCAGGGAAATGCGCCACTGCAATTCGGCGCGCAGACGAATGTCGTCGCTGCCGATCAAGGAGCGGGTCGGCATGGCGTCGCGATCGGTCACTTCGTCGCTGACATCCGGTTTGGCCAGCAAGACACCGTACTCGTCATACTTGATCACACGATAGTCAGCCTGCCCGGGGTTGCCGTCATAGCGGTAGCCGTTGTCGAGAATCAGGTAACGGTTGCCATCCGGGCGAATCTCCTGACGGCCCTTTTCGGCCACCAGAACGGAAATGCCGCGATCCTTGTTGTCCGAACTGACGTTTTTCTGCGAGATGAACACGCCGCCCAGATGAATCCGGTCATCGGTCATGCGCTCGGTGTAAGTCACGCGAGTGCCGTCGCGCAGGGCCTGGAAGCGCCCCGGCTCCAGGGTGTCGAACTCGGTCAGGGCGTCCTGCTTGTTCAGCAGCAACTGGAACTGGTTGGCTCCCTGCGGCGCCAGGCTCAGGCTCAGCCAGGCCACGACCACGGCAACCAGCGTGGCCGGAAACAGCGTGATGAAGAACAGGCGCTGCTGACTCATGCCGGTGGCCGACAGCACCGTCATCTCGCTTTCGAGGTACAGGCGGCCGTAGGACAGCAGGATCCCGAGAAACAGCCCCAGAGGCAGGATCAACTGCAGGAAACCCGGCAGGCGGAAGCCCATGATCAGGAACAGCGAACCCGGGTCCAGCAGGCCCGAAGCCGCCTGGGCGAGGTATTTGATGAAGCGACCACTCATGATGATGACCAACAGCACGGCGCTGACGGCGCTCAAGGTCAACATGACTTCGCGGGACAGATAACGGAAGACGATCAAACCAGACACTCCAGGGTTGTCAGGCTAAGGCGGCCAAACAAGCAAACGTATCAGACAGCCCGTGAGGCAGAGCTGCCGAAAAAGATGGCGCATTATCCTGTGATTGGGTGCGCCTGTCACTGCGCATGCTCAAGCAGGCTGTCAAAGCACTGAAGATCGTACAACCGAGGGTTGTCAGCCGCCGGTAGCGAGGTTCAAACTGCGGCCTTTGTCGCCAGACGATCCTGGCGCGTTTCTATTTTCAGGCAAGCGGCGCACACACGATGTCCGGCGCTTGCACGTTAGCCATCAATTCAGGGACCCGGACATGGAACTGGTTGTAAAGAGCGTTAACCCGGAAACGTTGAAGACCGCCACGCTGGTAGTCGCCGTCGGTGAAGGCCGCAAGCTCAGTGCTGCAGCCAAGCAGATGGACGAGCTCAGTGGTGGCGCGATCAGCGCAGTGCTCAAGCGCGGTGACCTGGCCGGAAAAGTTGGCCAAAGCCTGTTGCTGCACAGCCTGCCGAACCTCAAGGCCGAGCGCGTACTGCTGGTCGGCGTGGGCAAGGATGACGAACTGGGCGACCGTCCGTTCCGCAAGATCATCGCCGGCATCCTCAATACCCTGAAAGGCCTGGGTGGCAGCGATGCCGTACTGGCCCTGGATGAAGTGGTCGTCAAAGGCCGTGACAGCTATGGCAAGACCCGCCTGCTGGCTGAAACCCTGGTCGATGGCGAGTACACCTTCGATCAGTACAAGAGCCAGAAAGCCGAACCCCGCGCCCTGAAGAAAATCACCCTGCTGACCATCAAAGCCGCGCAGGCAGAAGTGCAGCGCGCCGTGAACCACGGCACCGCGATTGCCAATGGCATGGCGTTCACCCGCACCCTGGGCAACCTGCCACCGAACATCTGCCACCCGACCTTCCTTGGCGAACAGGCGAAGAACCTCGGTAAAGAGTTCAAGGATCTGAAAGTCGAAGTGCTCGACGAGAAGAAGATCAAGGACCTGGGCATGGGCTCCTTCAACGCCGTTGGCCAGGGCAGTGCCCAGCCTCCACGCCTGATCGTCATGCAATACAACGGCGGCAAGAAATCCGAGAAGCCGTACGCGCTGGTCGGCAAGGGCATTACCTTCGACACTGGCGGTATCAGCCTCAAGCCTGGCCTGGGCATGGACGAGATGAAGTTCGACATGGGCGGCGCCGCCAGCGTATTCGGTACCCTGCGTGCCGTGCTGGAGCTGAAACTGCCGATCAACCTGGTGTGCATCCTGGCCTGTGCCGAGAACATGCCGAGCGGCAATGCAACCCGTCCGGGCGACATCGTCACCACCATGAGTGGCCAGACCGTGGAAATCCTCAACACCGACGCCGAAGGCCGACTGGTGCTGTGCGATGCCCTGACCTACTCCGAGCGCTTCAAACCGCAAGCGGTGATCGACATCGCTACCCTGACCGGTGCCTGCGTGGTTGCACTGGGCGCCCATACGTCGGGCCTGCTGGGCAACAACGATGAACTGATCGGCCAACTGCTCAGTGCCGGCAAGGCGGCCGACGACCGTGCCTGGCAATTGCCGCTGTTCGATGAGTACCAGGAGCAGCTGGACAGTCCGTTTGCCGACATCGCCAACATTGGTGGCCCGAAAGCCGGCACCATCACTGCCGCCTGCTTCCTGTCGCGCTTCACCAAGAACCTGAACTGGGCACACCTGGACATCGCCGGTACCGCCTGGACCAGCGGCGGCAAGGACAAGGGCGCCACTGGCCGTCCGGTGCCATTGCTGACCCAATACCTGCTGGATCGCGCCAAAGCCTGAAACCGATGAATCCGGACGGTGTTGCCTGCGGGTAACGCCGTCCGGACTCAGGAACCGCAATGACCAAAGTCGACTTCTATATCCTGCCCAGCGCCGATCCTTCGGCACGGCTGGACTTCGCCTGCAAGCTCACCGAGAAAGCCTGGCGTATGGGCCACCGCATCTACCTGCATTGCAGCGATACGACCCAGCGCGACGATCTCGATGCACGTTTGTGGGCCTTCAAGGGCGAAAGCTTCGTGCCCCACGGCCCTGCCGAAAGCGAACCGGATGGCCTGATCGTGCTCGGCGTTGGCGATGACTGCGGTCAGCACCAGGACTTGCTGGTCAACCTCGACCTGAAAGTTCCCGCCTTCGCCCAGCGTTTCGCCCGTGTCGCGGAAGTGGTTGTCGAAGACCCGACGATTCGCCAGGCCGCGCGGGAGAGTTTCCGTTTCTACCGCGAACAGGGCTATCCTCTGCAAGATCACCGTTTACAGCGACTCTGAGCCTGCCAATGGACACTCCAAAACCGCTGCAACAGTCTGCGCACCTGCTTGACGACCTCGAGTCGATCCGCCAGTTGCTCGGCGACGACAACCTGCAACCGCCCCTGCTGACCGATACGGTCGAGGAAGGCGATCAGGAACAGATTCCCATGCTGTTTGACGCTGTGAGCGAGCGCCCTGCCGAACCGACGCCAGCGCCCGCCCCGGTCGTCGAACCTGCTCCGCCAGCAGCACCGGCACCCGCGGCCAGCAAAAACCCGGATGACCTGCTGCATCTGGACAGCGAACTGCGCGCCGCAGCGCAATTGATCATGCAGGACGTGATCGATGATTTCGCCCCGCACATCGAAACCGAAATCAAACGCCGCCTCAGCGCGCGGCTTGAGCGGTTGTTAAGCCAGTACAACGATTGAATCGGCATTGAACGCTCTTCTGTAGGAGCGAGCTTGCTCCTACAGAAGAGCGTTCAATGCCGATCAAGTGCTCAAGTAACGCCCGATCAAGGCAATCCCACTCGCCAGCACCAGCCACGTCACCAACCGCACGAAGGCCTCGCGGGACAACCTCATGGCCAGTCGTCGACCGCACCAGAGCCCCAGTGCCATTGCCGGCAACAAGCACACGGCCAATGCCAGCAAAGGCAACTCGGCGTACACCCCGGCGATCACGAACAGGCTCAAGCGAACCACCGTGCTGCAACTGATCAAGGCGCTTTGGGTTGCTCGGGCTGAGTCCTTGGGCAATCGGCTGTTCAGATAAATCGCGTACAAAAAGCCGCCACTGCCAAAAAGCGCGCCGAACATTCCGCCCACCGTGCCCATCGGCAACGCCCATACAGCAGACATCTGCTGCGGGCGCGCTTTGACCCACAGGCTGTAAATCGCATAGACGCTGATAAACAACCCCATCAACAGCAGCAACAGATCGGACTTGAGGTTCAACAGGAAAACCACCCCGAGCGTGCACCCCACGGCCATGCACGGCAACAACCGCAGCAGTTCGGGCCTCGCCACATCGCGCCGCGACGGCAAAAGGTTGCCAAACGCCGCGACAAAATCCAGCAGCACCAGCAACGGCACGATCTTCGACAGTGGCATGAACAGGATCAGAATCGGCCCTGCCACCAGGGCGGTGCCGAAACCGGCGACGCCGAACACGATGTAGGCCAGGGCAATGCCTGCACCGATCACTAGCCAGTCCAGCGGGCCGAAGGTCCATTGGTTCAACAACTCAAACACGCTCATTGCTTTCCTTCCATGAATGCACCCTCCCCCACGGGAGCGAGCCTGCTCGCGAATGCCGAGCATCAGTCAATGCGGGAAATGAATGTTAAACCCTATTCGCGAGCAGGCTCGCTCCCACAATGGAATTACCTTTAAACTGCGCCCCATGATTAAAGATCCCTTTGCAAGACTCGGCCTCGACCGCGAAGTCCTGACCGTCAGCCAGCTCAACGGCCGCGCGCGGGTGTTGCTCGAAGACGTGTTCAGCAACATCTGGGTCGAAGGCGAAATCTCCAACCTCGCCCGCCCGGCGTCCGGCCATGTGTATTTCACCCTCAAGGACAGTGGCGCCCAGGTTCGTTGCGCATTGTTCCGGCAGAACGCCGCGCGGGTTCGCCAGGCGCTGAAGGATGGTCTGGCGGTCAAGGTTCGCGGCAAGGTCTCGCTGTTCGAAGGTCGCGGTGACTATCAACTAATCCTCGATACCGTGGAGCCGGCCGGCGATGGCGCGTTGCGCCTGGCATTCGATGCACTGAAGGAAAAACTCAGTGCCGAAGGCCTGTTCAGTGCCGAGCGCAAAGTACCGTTGCCCGCGCATCCGCAGCGTATCGGCATCATCAGCTCGCCCACCGGGGCGGTGATCCGCGACATCATCAGCGTATTCCGCCGCCGTGCACCGCAGATTCAACTGACCCTGATCCCCACTGCCGTGCAGGGCCGTGAAGCGACTGCGCAAATCGTCCGCGCCCTGAAACTGGCGGATGCCCGCGGTTTCGACGCGCTGATCCTGGCCCGTGGCGGCGGCTCCCTCGAAGACCTCTGGTGCTTCAACGAAGAAGCCGTGGCCCGCGCCGTCGATGCCTGCGTGACGCCGATTGTCAGCGCCGTCGGCCACGAAACCGATGTGTCGATCAGCGACTTCGTGGCCGACGTGCGCGCCCCGACCCCCTCCGCCGCCGCCGAACTGCTCGCGCCGGACGTAGGCGATCTGGTGCGTCGCGTCGAAAGCCTGCATCGGCGCCTGGTGATGCGCATGCGTGACCGCTTGATGCGCGACCGTCTGCGCCTGGAAGGCATTTCCCGGCGCCTGCGTCATCCCGGCGAGCGCCTGCGCCAGCAAGCACAACGCCTCGATGACCTGGACATGCGCATGCGCCGGGCGTTCGAGCGCAGTCTCAATACCCGCCGCGAACGCCTGATCCGCCTGGAAACGCGCCTGGCCGGTCAACATCCGGGACGGCAACTGGCACTGCTTCGCCAACGTCTGGACAGTCTCGCCGAACGCTTGCCCCGCGCCATCCGCGAAGGCCTGAAAAACCGTCGACTGCAATTGCACAGCCAAATGCAAACCCTGCACGTGGTCAGCCCGCTGGCAACGCTCGGCCGTGGCTACAGCATCCTGCTGGATGAACGCGGCAATGCGATCCGCAGTGCCGAACAGACCCACACGGGGCAACGCCTCAAGGCCAGGCTGGGCGAAGGCGAACTGCAAGTGCGGGTCGAAGACAACCACCTGACGCCTGTCACCCTATCTCTACTGGATTGATCAATGCCGCGTTTTCTAGCTCCGCTGCTGTTGCTGTGCCTGACCTTCAACGCCCACGCCGACAGCTACATCACCCGCGCGCTGAACAAACCAGTGCCGGGCGGCGTAGCCGTAGTGAATCTGGGCAGCGCCACCCAGGCACCGAAAGCCAGCTACCAAGGCAAACCGGTGCTGGTGGTCAAGGAGCAGGACAACTGGCTGGCGATTGTCGGCGTTCCCCTGACGGTCAAGCCGGGCACCCAGTCCATCAGCAGCGCTGGCCGCAACCTGAGCTTTACCGTCGGCAACAAGAAATACCCGGAGCAGCGCATCACGCTGAAGAACACCCAGCAGGTCAATCCGGATCAACAGAACCTCAAGCGTATCGAGCGGGAACTGGCTGAACAGATTGCCGCCTACCGTACCTTCAGCCCGAACACGCCAAGCAACCTGCTGCTGGACAAACCGGTCAACGGCCCGCTATCGAGCAAGTTCGGCGTGCGTCGCTTCTTCAATGGCGAAGAACGCAACCCGCATTCCGGTCTCGACTTCGCCGTGCCGGCCGGCACACCGATCAAGACTCCAGCTGCAGGCAAGGTGATATTGATCGGCAATTACTTCTTCAACGGCAACACTGTGTTTGTCGACCATGGCCAGGGCTTCATCAGCATGTTCTGCCATATGTCGAAAATCGATGTGAAGGTAGGCCAGCCGCTGGCTCGTGGCGCTGTGGTGGGCAAGGTCGGCGCGACCGGCCGTGCGACCGGACCGCACATGCACTGGAATGTCAGCCTGAATGATGCGCGCGTGGATCCGGCCATCTTCATTGGCGCGTTTCAGCCTTAGGGCATCCGGTTGATCGCAGTGAGCTCATCGATAGCAGGCTAGCGATGAGCTCACTGTGAGCGCAAATGACTCTATAACCTTCATCACCCACAATTGCGCACCGCTCGAACCTCGCGCAAAAAACACAATCCTCGCAACCCTTTGAAGCAATAAAATCTCGATAAATACTCACCCACGAGTATTCCTCTCAATTTTTTTCGACCGCTTGCCATCCTTCCCCCCCGCGGTTAGGGTTGAAGGCATGAAAACCTCTCACACCCTCATTCAGCTCCGCCAGCACCGCAGCCTGTGCCTCGTCAGTGCACGACTGCCGGGCTGAATCGTGGTGCCCCGTCTCAAGCGTTACCCCAAGCACATTTGATCCACCGGCAGGCCGCCTCTTTTCGGCCAACACAATAAGGATTTCCCGATGAGCATGCTCAAAGACCCGTCTTCGAAATACCGCGCGTTCCCGACCATCGACCTCCCGGACCGTACCTGGCCGTCGAAAACCATCACCGCCGCGCCTATCTGGTGCAGCTCCGACCTGCGTGATGGCAACCAGTCGCTGATCGAACCGATGGACTCGGCGAAAAAGCTGCGCTTCTGGAAAACCCTGGTGCAGGTCGGTGTCAAGGAAATCGAAGCGTCGTTCCCGGCCGCCTCGCAAACCGACTTCGACTTCGTGCGCACCCTGATCGAAGACGGCCACATTCCGGACGACACCACCATCCAGGTGTTGACCCAAGGCCGTGAAGATTTGATCGCGCGTACGTTCGAGTCCCTTCGCGGCGCGAAAAAAGCCATCGTCCACCTGTACAACGCGACCTCCCCTTCCTTCCGCCGCATTGTCTTCAACCAGGACAAGGACGGCATCAAGGAAATCGCAGTCAGCGCGGCCAAGCTGTTCGTCAAATACGCCGCCCAGCAGCCGGAAACCCAGTGGACCTTCGAGTACTCGCCGGAAACCTTCAGCGCCACCGAACTGGAATTCGCCAAGGAAGTCTGCGACGCGGTGATCGAGGTCTGGAACCCGACGCCGGAGCACAAGATGATTCTCAACTTGCCGGCCACCGTCGAATGCGCCACCCCGAACATCTATGCCGACCAGATCGAATGGTTCGGTCGTCACATCAACCGTCGTGACAGCGTGATCATCAGCCTGCACACCCACAACGACCGTGGCACCGGCGTCGCCGCCACCGAGTTGGGCCTGATGGCCGGTGCCGACCGAGTCGAAGGCTGCCTGTTCGGCAACGGTGAGCGTACCGGTAACGTCGACCTGGTGACCGTGGCCCTGAACATGTACACCCAGGGCCTCGACCCTGAGCTGGACTTCTCCGACATCGACGGCGTGCGCAAGGTCGTCGAAGAGTGCAACCAGATCCAAGTGCACCCACGTCACCCGTACGTCGGCGACCTGGTGCATACCGCATTCTCCGGTTCGCACCAGGATGCCATCCGCAAAGGTTTCGCCCAGCAGAAATCCGATGCCTTGTGGGAAGTGCCTTACCTGCCGATCGACCCGGCCGACATCGGCCGCAGCTACGAGGCGGTGATTCGCGTCAACAGCCAGTCGGGCAAAGGCGGTATCGCTTACCTGCTCGAGCAGGAATACGGCATCAGCCTGCCACGTCGCATGCAGATCGAGTTCAGCCAGGTCGTACAGCGCGAAACCGATCGCCTGGGCCTGGAAATGACCGCCCAGCAAATCCACGCGTTGCTGCACAGCGAGTACTTGCAGGCCAACACCCCGTACGCGCTGGTCAGCCATCGCCTGCAGGAAGAAAACGGCAACAGCGCCGTCGAAGTCGAAGTCGCCAGCAAAGGTCAGGGCGAAACCAACCTGCACTGGCGCGGCAAGGGCAACGGCGCCCTGGAAGCCCTGGTGGCCGGTCTGCCGGTACCGGTGGAGATCATGGACTACAACGAACACGCCATCGGCGCAGGCACCAATGCCAAGGCTGCGGCCTACATTGAACTGCGGGTGAACGGTGAGCGTGCCGTGCACGGCGTGGGCATTGATGAAAACATCACCACCGCCAGCTTCAAGGCCCTGTTCAGCGCGCTGAACCGCTCGCTGAGCCAGCCTGAGGCAAAAGCGGCGTAAGTCTCTGCTGAAATGCAAAAGGCCCCTTGGTGTGAACCTTGGGGCCTTTGTTTTGCCTGAACGTTTTGCTCGGTCTGACAGCGGGAAGATCAGGTGAACTCGAAAGTATCGGCATCCAGATTCGCTGGAAACCGCGCGCGATACGCCGCCAGTTCCGCTGCATCCAGTGTCGCCTTGAACACCCCGTCCGCCTCACCGGCGCTGAGCAGTGTCTCCCCCTGGAAGTCCAACACCTGGCTGTCACCGGTGTAGGCAAAACCTTTGCCGTCCGTACCAATGCGGTTCACCGCCGCCACATAACACAGGTTTTCGATCGCACGGGCCGGCAACAAGCGGTTCCAGTGTTGACGCCGCGCACCCGGCCAATTCGCCGTGTAGAGCAGCAGGTCGGTGTCCTGGGCGTCACGACTCCACACCGGGAAGCGCAGGTCGTAGCAGATCAGCGGCCGCACCCGCCAGCCCTTGAGCTCGAACTGCACCTGGCGTTCGCCCGGCGTGTAGTGATTGTGCTCACCGGCCATGCGGAACAGATGGCGCTTGTCGTAATGCCACACTTCGCCGTCCGGACGTGCCCACAGCAGACGGTTGCGATGGCTGCCGTCCGCCGCTTGCACGATGATGCTGCCGGTGATGACCGCATCCAGCTTCGCCGCCTGAATACGCAGCCACTTGCTGGTGGGACCGTTTTCCGCCTCGGCGAGGGTTTCCGACTCCATGGAGAAACCGGTGGTGAACATTTCCGGCAGGATGATCAGGTCCGCACCGCGCGCCTGTTCCAGCAGCCCCTCGAAATGCTCGAGGTTGGCCTGACGGTCATGCCAGGCCAGCGACGTCTGGATCAACGCCAGATTCAATTTGGGTAGAGCACTCAGATCACGCATAGTTTTTCCGCTGCTTCGCGCAGGGTCTCCTCGCGTTTGGCAAAACACAGCCGTATCAGACGCTGGCCTTCCGGCGGCGTCTGGTAGAACACCGAAATCGGGATGCTTGCCACACCGTGCTCGCGGGTCATCCACAGGGCCATCTCGACGTCATTGAGGTCAGGGCGGATCTGCGAGTAATCGACCAACTGGAAGTAAGTGCCGCTCACCCGTGTGAAGCTGAAACGCGAGGGTGCCAGCAGATCGCAGAACAGATCGCGCTTGGCCTGGTAGAAACCCGGCAGTTCCTCGACGTGCTCGGGATGCTCGGCCATGAAATCGGCCAAGGCGTACTGCAGTGGTGTCACACCACAGAAATTGACGTATTGGTGCACTTTGCGCAGTTCCGCCGTCAGGGCCGGCGGTGCAACCACGTAGCCGGTTTTCCAGCCAGTGACGTGGTAGGTCTTGCCGAAGGAACTGACCACGAAGGCACGTTGATACAGCTCTTCATGGGCCAGCACGCTGACATGGGGCACACCGTCATACACCAGGTGTTCGTAGACTTCGTCGCTGATCACATAGATATCGCGATCACGGATCAAGGCTGCCAGCTGGTCGAGCTCGGCCCGGCTGATCAGCGCACCACTGGGGTTGTGCGGAGAGTTGAGAATGATCATCCGCGTGCGCGGGCTCAGTGCCTGGGCAAGCTTGTCGAAGTCGATACTGAAATCGTTCAGGCCCAGTTGCACGTGCACGCAACGCCCCCCGGCCAGCTCTACCGAAGGTTCGTAGCTGTCATAGGCCGGGTCGAACACGATGACTTCGTCGCCACTGTGGATAACGGCCTGAATGGCACAGAAAATTGCTTCGGTCGCACCAGGGGTGACCGTGACTTCCGTATCGACATCAACCTGCACACCATAGCTGCGGGCGATCTTCGCCGCGACCTGCTGGCGTAATACCGGCAATCCGGTCATCGGCGAATACTGGTTGTGGCCGTTGGATATGTGCCGACCGACCGCATCGCACAAGGCTCGCGGCGCATCGAAATCGGGAAAACCCTGGGACAGATTGAGCGCGCCGGTCTGTGCCGCGAGCTGAGACATCTGGGTGAAGATGGTGATGCCGACATTCGGCAGCTTGCTGGTGATCATCGGTGGTTCCCTGCTCAACACCCGGCTCTACGACGGCGCGGGGGAGTCCGAGGATAGCCCAAACGACAGACATGAAAAAGGGCGCCATCGGCGCCCTCTTCATCCCACGAAAAAAACCTCGATCAGCGCTTGTCGCGGCGCTTCTTGTCGGCTTTCTTGTGGTGCGACATCAAGCGACGCTTCTTGTTGACCTGACGGTCGGTCAGCGAGTTCTTGTTGCCTTCGTACGGGTTCTCACCGCCCTTGAACTCGATGCGGATCGGCGTACCGACCAGCTTCAGCACGCGGCGATAAGTGTTTTCCAGGTAGCGAACGTAAGACTTCGGCACCTTCTCGATCTGGTTACCGTGAATCACGATGATCGGCGGGTTCGCGCCACCCAAGTGGGCATATCGCAGCTTGATCCGGCGGCTGTTGACCATCGGCGGCTGGTGCTCGGTGACCGCATCTTCGAGGATCTGGGTCAGGCGGCTGGTCGGCCAACGGGTGACCGCAGACTTGAAGGAGTTCTGTACCGACGCATACAGGTTGCCCACGCCAGTACCGTGCAGGGCCGAGATGAAGTGAATGTCGGCGAAGTCGACGAAGAACAGACGACGCTGCAACTCGACCTTGACGAAGTCACGCTCGCTCGGCGTCATGCCGTCCCACTTGTTGATCGCGATGACCAACGCACGACCGGCTTCGAGGGCGAAGCCCAGCAAGTTGAGGTCGTGGTCCACCACGCCTTCGCGGGCGTCCATCACGAAGATCACCACGTTGGCGTCTTTGATCGCCTGCAGGGTTTTGACCACGGAGAATTTTTCGACTTCTTCGTGGATCTTGCCGCGCTTGCGCACACCGGCGGTGTCGATCAGCGTGTACTTCTCGTCGTTACGTTCGAACGGGATGTAGATACTGTCGCGGGTGGTGCCGGGCTGGTCGTAGACGATCACCCGGTCTTCACCGAGCATGCGGTTGACCAGGGTCGACTTGCCGACGTTCGGGCGACCGATGATGGCGATCTTGATCCCGTCTTTTTCGCTCGGGCCAGGAATGCGCTTGGCTTCCTCGCCTTCGGCTACGTCTTCTTCTTCGCCTTCTTCCGGCTCGTCTTCGTCTTTCGGGAAGTCACTCAGTGCCGCTTCCAGCAACTGGGTGATACCACGGCCGTGGGCACCGGCGATCGGAATCGCATGGCCCATACCCAATGGAGCGAATTCGGCACGGGCCATTTCCGGGTCGATGTTGTCGACCTTGTTGGCGACCACGTGGGAACGCTTGTTACGCTTGCGCAAATGCTCGGCGATCATCTGGTCGGCAGCGGTAAAACCGGCCTTGGCATCCACCAGGAACAGCACCACATCGGCTTCTTCAATGGCCAGCAGCGACTGCTCGGCCATTTTTTCGTCCATACCATGCTCGTCACCGGAGATACCGCCGGTGTCGATCAGAATGTAGGAACGCCCTTGCCACTTGGCCTCACCGTACTGGCGATCACGGGTCAGACCGGACAGGTCGCCGACGATGGCGTCCCGAGTCCTGGTCAGGCGGTTGAACAAGGTGGACTTGCCGACGTTCGGTCGGCCCACCAGGGCGATTACGGGAACCATGCGGCTCTCCACTTCGTTATTTCAGAAAATACAAAAGCCGCTGCGAGGCAGCGGCTGGTGCTCGGGGCAGCGTTAGACACGCTGCAAACCCCAGAATCCGGGGCTGCCTGGGGGGTTAACCCCAAGCATAGTTCTTACTTGATGGTCAGGGCTTCCAGTTTGCCGCTGTTGCCATACACATAAATCGTGTCGCCCACCACCAGCGGACGGGCACGCAGGCCGTCGCTGTCGATACGCTCACGGGCGACGAATCGACCGTCCACCTGACTCAACAGGTGCAGGTAACCTTCCAGGTCACCGACTGCTACATAGCTGGAGAACACTTCCGGCGCCGACAGTTGACGGCGGGCCAACGAATCGTTGCTCCACAAGGCTGTGGTGGAACGCTCGTCAACGCCTTCAACGGTACCCGAAGACAGGCTCACGTAAACGTTGCCAAAACCCTGGGCGAGGCCGGCGTAGCTGGAAGCATCACGCTGCCAGAGCTGGCGACCGCTTTGCAGGTCCAGCGCGGCAACGCGACCCTGATAGCTGGCGACGTAGATCGTCTCACCCGACAGCAGCAAGCCGCCGTCGATATCCACCACGCGCTCCAGTTCCGAACGACCTTGGGGAATGGCAACACGCTGTTCCCACACCGGTACGCCGTTGGAGATATCCACGGCAACCACTTTGCCGGTCGACAGGCCAGCCACCGCGAGGCGGTTGGTCACGATCGGCGCACTGGTGCCACGCAGGGTCAATACCGCAGGCGTGCTGTCATAGATCCAGCGACGGTTGCCGGTGGACGCATCCAGACCGATCAGACGGTCGTCCTGGGTCTGGACCACCACAACGTCACCGTTGTTGGCAGGTGGCGCGAGGACTTCACTGGTCACGCGAGCGCGCCACTTCTCTTCACCGTTGATGGCGTCGAGCGCCACGATCTCGCCTTTCAGCGTACCGATCAGGACCAGACCGTAACCCACGCCAACGGCGCCGGATACAGGCAGCTCAAGATCCTTTTTCCACTTCACGTCACCGGTGTGACGATCCATGGCCACCAGCACGCCAGTGACGTCGGCGGCATAGATGGTATCGCCATCGATTGCCGGCACCAGCATGTTGTAGGTTTCGCCCTGACCGTCACCGATCGAACGACTCCACTCTTTGTGCAGAACCACTTCTTCCTTGAAGTCGACCAGTTCGGCTGGAGGCAACTCTTTTTTGCTGTTGCTGCTGCAACCCGCGGCCAACAAGGCCAGAGCCAGCAATGCTGCATGTTTCCAACGGATCACGTCACGCATCCCCTTTGGCCAGGTCGTCCAGCTTGATTTGTAGGCCACCGACTGCCGCTTCATCCGACAGGGCTGCCTTGGCTTTTTGATACGCCTTGTACGCGTCGTCGGCACGACCCAACTGCACCAGCAGGTCGCCCTTGAGTTCTTCGCGAGTGGCCAGGAATGCCTTGTCGGCATCGCCGTCCAGCAGTTTCAAGGCTTCGTCAGCCTTGTTCTGCGCGCCCAGCACCTGAGCCAGGCGTTGACGGGCGATTTCGCCCAGCGCCGGGTTGGCCGGTTTGTCGACGATGGCTTTCAGTTGAGCGGCCGCGTCGTCCAGCTTGCCGCTGTCGACCGCGACTTTCGCCACGAACAGGCTGCCGTACTGCGCATAGGCAGTACCGCCGTACTCACTGCTGAGCTTGGAGGCCAGGTCGGCAACACGGGCTGCGTCAGGCTTGCCATCGGGCGTCAGAGTGGTTTCCAGCAATTGCTGATAGAGCACAGACGCGCCTTGCGCCTGACCGCTCTGATATTTGTGGAACGCCTGCCAGCCGAACACGATGACCAGCGCCAACAGGCCGCCAGTGACCAGGGGCTTGCCGTTGCGTGACCACCAATCCTTCAAATCCGCCAGCTGTTCGTCTTCGGTACTCGACACCCCAATACTCCTTAATCGCTAAATCGGCTGTTTAGACAGCTTCAACCCTGCACGACGCAGGTGGCCAGGTGTGCAGCGAGCGCATCCCAGGCAATGCTTTGTTGTTCGCCCTGGCCACGCAGGGGTTTGAAACCTACCACTTGCTGGGCCATTTCGTCGTCACCGAGGATCAGTGCATACAACGCACCGCTCTTGTCGGCTTTCTTGAACTGGCTCTTGAAACTGCCGGCACCGGCGTTGACTTGCAGGCGCAGGTTGGGCAACTGGTCACGCACGCGCTCCGCCAGGGTCAGGCCGGCCAGTTCGGCAGCCTCACCGAAGGCGCAGAGGTAAACGTCGACCTGACGGGAGATTTCTTCCGGGATCTGCTCCAGGGTTTCCAGCAGCAACACCAGACGCTCGATGCCCATGGCGAAACCGACACCGGCGGTAGGTTTGCCGCCCATCTGCTCGACCAGACCGTCGTAACGACCACCGGCGCAGACGGTGCCCTGGGCGCCGAGTTTGTCGGTGACCCATTCAAAAACGGTCTTGCTGTAGTAATCCAGCCCGCGAACCAGCTTCGGGTTGATCACATAAGGAATGCCGGCGGCGTCCAGGCGAGCCTTGAGACCCTCGAAGTGCACGCGAGATTCGTCATCGAGGTAATCGGCCATTTTCGGCGCATTGACCAATACCGCCTGAGTGTCGGCGTTCTTGGTATCAAGCACCCGCAGCGGATTGGTTTTCAGGCGACGCTGGCTGTCTTCGTCGAGCTTGTCCAGGTGCGCCGAGAGGTACTCGACCAGCGCTTCACGGTAACGCCCACGGGACTCGCTGGTGCCCAAGCTGTTGAGCTCGAGCTTGACCGCATCGCGGATGCCCAGCTCGCCCCACAGGCGCCAGGTCAGCACGATCAGTTCGGCGTCGATGTCCGGACCGTCGAGGTTGAACACTTCAACGCCGATCTGGTGGAACTGGCGATAACGACCTTTCTGCGGACGCTCGTGACGGAACATCGGGCCGATGTACCAGAGTTTCTGCACCTGGCCACCGCCGGTGATGCCATGTTCCAGCACTGCCCGTACACAGGCCGCGGTGCCTTCGGGACGCAGGGTCAGGGAGTCGCCGTTGCGGTCGTCGAAGGTGTACATCTCTTTTTCGACGATGTCGGTCACTTCACCGATGGAGCGCTTGAACAGCTCGGTGAATTCGACGATCGGCATGCGGATCTGCTTGTAACCGTAGTTATCCAGCAGGCGCGAAACGGTGCCTTCGAAATGACGCCACAGCGGGGTCTGCTCGGGCAGGATGTCGTTCATGCCACGAATGGCTTGTAGAGACTTGCTCACTTGAATTCCTTAATTCCTTCGGCTCTTTTTTTGCCAGGCTTAGCCACGTGCGATTACGGCAGCGTCGGCTTCGACCTTTTCGGCCGCTTTCTCGCGGATCAAGCGTTCCAGCTCATCCACAAGATTGTCATTGGTCAGTTTCTGTGCCGGCTTGCCGTCGATGTAGATCAGGTTCGGGGTGCCACCGGTCAAGCCGATATGGGCTTCCTTGGCTTCACCCGGGCCATTGACCACGCAGCCGATCACCGCGACATCCAGCGGCACCAGCAAATCTTCAAGGCGCCCTTCCAGCTCGTTCATGGTCTTGACCACATCGAAGTTCTGCCGCGAGCAGCTCGGGCAGGCGATGAAGTTGATGCCACGGGAACGCAGGTGCAGGGACTTGAGGATGTCGTAACCGACTTTGACTTCCTCGACCGGGTCGGCCGCCAACGAAATGCGAATAGTATCGCCAATCCCTTCGGCGAGCAGCATACCGAGGCCCACGGCGGATTTCACTGTGCCTGAGCGCAATCCGCCCGCTTCAGTGATCCCCAGGTGCAACGGCTGGACGATTTCCTTGGCCAGCAGACGGTAGGCCTCAACGGCCATGAACACGTCGGAAGCCTTCACGCTGACCTTGAAGTCCTGGAAATTCAGGCGCTCCAGATGTTCGACGTGACGCAAGGCGGATTCGACCAGCGCGGCCGGCGTCGGCTCGCCGTATTTCTTTTGCAGGTCTTTTTCCAGGGAACCGGCGTTCACGCCGATGCGAATCGGGATTCCGCGGTCACGGGCGGCATCCACTACCGCACGCACGCGATCTTCACGCCCGATGTTGCCCGGGTTGATCCGCAGGCAGTCCACACCCAGCTCGGCTACGCGCAACGCGATCTTGTAGTCGAAGTGGATGTCGGCAACCAACGGCACCTTGACCAGTTGTTTGATCTTGCCGAAGGCTTCGGCTGCGTCCATGTCCGGTACGGAGACCCGCACGATATCGACACCGGCCGCTTCCAGACGATTGATCTGCGCGACAGTCGCCGCGACGTCGTTGGTGTCGCTGTTGGTCATGCTCTGCACGGCAATGGGTGCATCGCCGCCAACAGGTACGTTACCGACCCAGATCTTGCGGGATTCGCGACGTTTGATTGGAGATTCGCCGTGCATGACTTATTGACCCAACTTCAGGCGAGCAGTCTCGCCACTGGTGAAAGGAGCGACATCAACGGCCTGGCCGTTGTAACTGACCTGCGCGCCACGGGCGAAGCCCAGACGCACGGCGAACGGTGGTTTGCCGTTGACGGTAACACTGTCGCCTTTACGCTTGAGACCACTGAACAGTACTTTGCCGCCACCGTCGGTGACTTGTGTCCAGCAATCGGCGGTGAACTGGATTTGAACCTGACCTTGACCGGCCGTCGGGGCCGTTGCAACCGGAGCTGGCGCACTTGGGACAGCCGGCGCAGTCACAACCGGAGCTGGCGCGGCAGGCGCAGCCGGCGTTGCGGGAATTGCCGGGCTCACGGGTGCAGCCACAACCGGCGCAGTGTTATGGGCCGGTGCCGCAGGCACCGGTGCAGCCTGTGCAGGCGCGGCTGGCGCAGCGGCTGGTGTTTCGCTCGGTGCTTCAGCCGTGCTTTCGGACGGAGTCGTGGTCGAACCTTCGGCCTGGCCTTCCGCGACAGCCTGGTCCTCCGGCTCGTCCAGCGGATGGATCTGGGTGGTGCCGTCGGCACCTTCGACTTCAACGTGCTCAGGCGTCAGGCCGATCAGGTCCTTGGCGCGCATCGAGGTTTGATCCTGCCACCAGACGAAGCCACCGCCGATCACCGCGATCAGCAGCAACAGGCTGACGATGCGCAGGATGGTATGGGAGACACGCACCGGCTCTTCGATGCGCCCCAGGCTGTGCACATTGCTGCCCTGGGAGTCGGTACCGGTGGATTGGTCGAATTGCTGGACGAGAATGGCCTGGTCCATGCCGAGCAGCTTCGCGTAGGCGCGAATATAACCGCGGGCAAAGGTGTGACCCGGCAGCTTGTCGAAGTCACCGGCTTCCAGGTTGCTCAGGGAGCTGACAGTGAGGTTGAGCTTGAGGGCCACTTCGCTCAGCGACCAGCCATTGCTCTCGCGGGCCTGGCGCAAAGTCTCACCGGGGTTAACGCGATTCGCTGCTACAACTTCGGGATGCGCCGCTTTCATCATTGCTCCGACAGGTATTGCTGATATTCCGGCGTACCGGGATAAAGTCGTTTTAATTTCAGGCCTGCACTGGCGGCCTTGTCGCGATCGTCGAACACTTTTGCCAGCCGAACGCCGAGCAATAGACTACGTGCATTTTGCTCGGTAAGCAGGCTAAAACGATCGTAATAATCGCGCGCGGGCACATAATGCCTGTCTTCGTAAGACAACTCAGCCATTTCCAGCAACGCACGTGGCTGTTGACGGTTCAAACGCAGGGCTTTTTCCAGTTGCTGCTGCGCCAACTCGCGCTGACCGAGCATCGAAGCCGTCATGCCGAGGTTCTCGAACACACGCGAACGCTCAGGATACAGGGTGTCGGCAGCGGCTTGTTCAAAGCGCTCGTAGGCTTGCTTGTAACGTTTTTGCTCGAAAAGAAAACTGCCGTAGTTGTTAAGGATTCGCGCATCTTTTGGGCGCGAGGACAGCGCCTTGCGAAAATGCTCATCGGCCAGCGCAGGCTCCATCTCCGCCTGGAAGACCAAGGCCAGCGCGGCGTTGGCGTCCGCATCCGAGCCATCCAGCTCCAGCGCCTTTTTCAGAGGGACTTTCGCACGCTCGGTCATGCCTTCCTGCAGATAACCGATACCCAACTGTACGTAGGCCTCTCGCGCTTCATCACGACCCTTGCTGGTCTTCATCGGGTTGTAGTCACCCGAAAGCACACAGCCAGCGCAAAGGCTGGCCAATAGCAAAAGCAGCGCAAAGCGCAGGGGCATAGAGATCCTCTCTTAGTTATTGTTCGCAGCGATATCGTTGTCGGCGTTCAATTCACGCACGGCAATGTAACGTTCGCTGCGACGGGTGCGATCCAGCACCTGCCCTACCAATTGGCCACACGCGGCATCGATGTCTTCGCCACGGGTGGTACGCACCGTGACGTTGAAACCGGCATGATGAAGCTGA
Source organism: Pseudomonas vancouverensis (assembly GCF_004348895.1). Taxonomy (GTDB): domain Bacteria; phylum Pseudomonadota; class Gammaproteobacteria; order Pseudomonadales; family Pseudomonadaceae; genus Aquipseudomonas; species Aquipseudomonas vancouverensis. The sequence goes on along the minus strand of NZ_RRZK01000032.1, from coordinate 61,890 downwards.
TCCTGGAAGCGACGAATCGCGTTATTGCTCGGACGCTCGTAACCGGAATGCGGGAACGGGTTGAACGGGATCAGGTTGATCTTGCACGGGATATTTTTCAGCAGCTCGATCATTTCTACCGCATGCTCGACCTTGTCATTGATGTCTTTGAGCAAGGTGTATTCGATGGTCAGCACGCGCTTCTCGCCGAGGTTCGACATGTAGCGCTGGCACGACTCGAGCAGCATCTTAAGCGGATACTTCTTGTTGATCGGCACCAATTGGTTACGCAATGCGTCATTCGGTGCGTGCAGGGACAACGCCAGGGAGACGTCGATGTGCTTGGAGAGCTCATCGATCATCGGCACCACGCCGGAGGTCGACAGGGTTACGCGGCGCTTGGAAATGCCGTAGCCCAGGTCGTCCATCATCAAGTGCATGGCCGCGACGACGTTGTCGAAGTTCAGCAGCGGCTCACCCATGCCCATCATCACCACGTTGGTGATGGCACGGTCGACGGTTGCCGGGACGCTGCCAAAGGATTTGTTGGCAATCCACACCTGGCCGATGACTTCGGCGGCGGTGAGGTTGCTGTTGAAGCCTTGCTTGCCGGTGGAGCAGAAACTGCAATCCAGGGCACAGCCTGCCTGGGACGAAACGCACAAGGTGCCGCGCTTGCCCTGGGGAATGTACACGGTCTCGACGCAGCTGCCGGACGCCACGCGCACCACCCATTTACGGGTGCCGTCGCTGGAGATGTCCTCGCTGACCACTTCCGGACCACGGACCTCAGCAACGGCCTTGAGCTTTTCGCGCAAGGCCTTGCTGACGTTCGTCATGGCGTCGAAATCATCGACGCCAAAGTGGTGAATCCATTTCATTACCTGACCGGCACGGAAACGCTTCTCCCCGATTGAGTCGAAGAATTTTTCCATTTCCAGCTGAGTCAGCCCCAGCAGGTTGGTTTTTACAGTCGATGTAGTCATGGATTCACCTTCACTCTTAAGCCAATGCTTAGCGAGTGGTTACTTCAGTAGCTGCGAAGAAGTACGAGATTTCGCGAGCGGCAGCGGCTTCGGAGTCCGAACCGTGTACGGCGTTGGCGTCGATCGATTCAGCGAAGTCAGCGCGGATGGTGCCGGCAGCAGCTTCTTTAGGGTTGGTAGCGCCCATCAGCTCACGGTTGCGAGCGATAGCGTTTTCGCCTTCCAGAACCTGAACAACAACCGGACCGGAGATCATGAAAGCAACCAGGTCACCGAAGAAACCGCGCTCTTTGTGCTCAGCGTAGAAGCCTTCGGCTTCGGCTTTGGACAGCTGCTTCATTTTCGAAGCAACTACTTTCAGGCCAGCTTTTTCGAAGCGGGTAACGATTTCGCCGGCAGCGCCTTTTGCAACAGCGTCAGGCTTGATGATGGAGAAAGTACGTTGAACAGCCATGGTGTAACTCCAGAAACGGTAATTTACGAAAAATTAAACCCGCGAATTATACGCGGGTTCTCGGGTATTGCCTAACCTGCGGCGTGGCTCAGTCGCGTTCTTCGATCCAGTGGGCCTGAATGGCCTCCAGGATCTTCTCGCCACAATGCTCAGGCTTGTCTGCGAATTCAGGCAATTCCATCACCCATTTCCGCAGATCGACGAAGTTGACCGACATAGGGTCCACTTCGGGTTTGCTTTCAGCCAACTGGATTGCGATCTCCAGAACATCAGTCCACATGAGACTCATGACAATTCCTTGAATCAGTGCGGCGCTTCGGCTGCGTGGTTGAGCGAATACTTCGGAATTTCGACGGTCAGGTCTTCAGTGCCGACCTTGGCCTGACACCCCAGACGGGACTCGCGTTCAAGCCCCCAAGCCTTGTCCAGATAATCTTCTTCCAGCTCATCAGCCGCTTCCAGCGAGTCGAACCCCTCGCGAATGATGCAGTGACAAGTGGTGCAGGCGCAGACACCACCGCAGGCGCTTTCCATCTCGATGTGGTGCTCATGCGCCAGTTCGAGGATGGACGTACCGGTCTCAGCCTCCACAACCATGCCTTCGGGGCAGAACTTCTCGTGTGGCAGAAAAATGACCTGCGGCATCGTTATTCCTCAATCTCGTTCAGGTTGCGGCCCGCCAGAGCGGCTTTCACGGTCGAATCCATGCGACGGGCGGCAAAAGCGTCGGTCACTTGCGACAGACGCTTGGTCTGCTGCTCGATGGCGTAGCCGTCGGTGCCCTTCATCAGTTCAATCAGTTCCTGCACCTGCATGTCGATGACCATGCGCTCTTCAGCGTCGAGCAAACGCTCGCCATCGACTGCAAGCGCACCTTGCACCGCCTCGACCAGGCGCTGGGCATCGACCTGCTGCTCGCGCAACACGCGGGCAACCTTGTCGTCATTGGCGTGCTGGAACGAATCCTTGAGCATTTTGGCGATTTCGCCGTCGGTCAGACCATAGGACGGCTTGACCTGGATACTGGCTTCAACGCCCGAACCCAGTTCGCGCGCGGAAACGCTGAGCAAACCATCGGCGTCGACCTGGAAGGTCACGCGAATTTTCGCCGCACCCGCCACCATCGCCGGAATGCCGCGCAATTCGAAACGTGCCAGGGAGCGGCAGTCGCTGATCAGCTCGCGCTCGCCCTGCAACACGTGGATGGCCATGGCCGACTGGCCATCTTTGTAGGTGGTGAAATCTTGCGCCCGGGCGACGGGGATGGTGGTGTTGCGCGGAATCACCTTCTCCATCAGGCCGCCCATGGTTTCCAGGCCCAGGGACAATGGAATCACATCGAGCAGCAGCAGTTCGGCGCCGTCGCGCTTGTTACCGGCCAGGGTATCGGCCTGGATCGCAGCACCGATGGCCACCACTTGATCCGGATCGATTTCGGTCAGCGGCTGACGACCAAAGGCCTCGGCAACGGCTTCGCGCACACGCGGCACGCGCGTCGAACCACCCACCATGACCACGGCATGCACATCTTCCAGCTCGATACCGGAATCACGTACCGCGCGACGGCAGGCTTTCAGGCTGCGCGCAACCATCGGCTCGATCAGCGCATCGAAGGCTTCACGGGTCAGTTCGGCTTTCCAGTCGCCATAAACCACTTCGACCGAGGCCGCGTCAGTCAAGGCTTCCTTGGCCGCGCAGGCAGTTTGCAACAGGTTGCGTTGCGCGCCCGGATCGAGATCGGCGGACAAACCAGCGCCTGCGATAATCCAGCCAGCAATCGCATGATCGAAATCATCGCCACCCAGCGCGGTGTCGCCGCCGGTCGCCAACACTTCGAACACACCGCCGGTCAGGCGCAGGATGGAAATATCGAAGGTGCCGCCGCCCAGATCATAAATGGCGACCAGGCCTTCGGCATGCTGATCAAGACCGTAAGCCACCGCCGCCGCAGTCGGCTCGTTGAGCAGACGCAGCACGTTCAGGCCGGCGAGTTTGGCCGCATCTTTGGTGGCTTGGCGCTGGGCATCGTCGAAATAGGCCGGAACGGTGATCACCGCCCCTACCAGCTCGCCGCCCAGGGTCGCTTCTGCACGCTGGCGCAGGACCTTGAGGATGTCGGCTGAGACTTCGACCGGGCTTTTCGGCCCTTGAATGGTGTCGATGAACGGCATGTGCGACTCGCCGCCGACAAATCGGTACGGCAGTTGATCACCAAGCTGCTTGACGTCGGACAGACCACGACCCATCAAGCGCTTGACCGAGAGCACGGTGTTCAAGGGATCAGACGCAGCGGCCAGCTTGGCCGACTCGCCAACCTCGACGCGGTCGGCGTGGTAGCGTACGGCGGACGGCAGGATAACCTGCCCGTCAGCGTCAGGCAGAGGCTCGGAAAGACCACTGCGCAAAGCAGCGACCAGCGAATTGGTAGTGCCCAAGTCGATCCCCACAGCCAGGCGACGCTGGTGCGGTTGAGGACTTTGGCCGGGTTCGGCGATCTGCAGTAGGGCCATCGTTATCAGGACTTATCTGTATATCAGGCGTGCGACCGGAGCGGCACTGGGTTAATCGTCGAGGCGCTCTTCTAATTGGCGCACTTCGTAGGTCAGCTTGTCGAGAAACTGCATGCGCCGCATCAGACGCTCGGCCTGCTCGCGTTGCGCTGCATCATCCCAACAGGCCGCAAAACTGTCGTTCAGTTGGTCCTGAGCGACCTTCAAGCGGCGCTTGAACACGGCAACACCCGCTAGGTCGGCGCTGACTTGCAGGTCTTCGAGTTCTTCGCGCCATTGCATCTGCTGCAGGAGAAATTCCGGATCATGCACCGTGACCTCCAGCGGCAGCTCACCTCCTTTCAATGCAAGCAGATAGCGTGCACGTTTTGGCGGGTTCTTGAGCGTCTGGTAGGCCTCGTTGAGGCTTGCGGATTGCTCCAGCGCCAGCCGCTGCTCACGCTCGGAAGCGTCGGCAAAGCGGTCTGGATGAACACTGCGCGCCAACTCACGGTAGCGCGTAGCCAGCTGATCGAGGTCCAGATTGAAGCTCGGTTGCAGCTCGAATAAAGCGAAATGACAAGGAGTACCCACGACAAGCCTCAGATGTTGAAGCTTTCGCCGCAGCCACACTCACCGCGAACGTTGGGGTTGTTGAACTTGAAGCCTTCGTTCAACCCTTCCTTGACGAAATCGAGCTCGGTGCCGTCCAGGTAAGCCAGACTCTTGGGGTCGATAATCACTTTCTCGCCGTGACTTTCGAACACCTGGTCTTCGGCAACCACTTCGTCGACAAACTCCAGCACATAGGCAAGGCCGGAACAGCCCGTGGTGCGAACACCCAGACGAATTCCTTCACCTTTGCCGCGCCCGTCGAGGGAGCGTCGCACGTGTCGGGCAGCCGCTTCTGTCATGCTGATAGCCATCGGTGACTCCTTACTCGTCGCCAAAACTCGAAAATCAGATCAAGCCTTTCTTCTGCTTGTAGTCGCGAACGGCCGCCTTGATGGCGTCTTCAGCGAGTACCGAGCAGTGAATTTTCACCGGCGGCAAGGCCAGTTCTTCAGCCAGCTGGGTGTTCTTGATGGTTTCCGCTTCGTCCAGGGTCTTGCCCTTCATCCACTCGGTGGCGAGGGAGCTGGAGGCGATGGCCGAACCGCAGCCGTAGGTCTTGAACTTGGCATCTTCGATGATGCCGGCTTCGTTGACCTTGATCTGCAGGCGCATCACGTCGCCGCACGCCGGAGCGCCGACCATGCCGGTGCCGACATCAGGATCTTCCGCGTCCATCTTGCCGACGTTGCGCGGGTTTTCGTAGTGGTCGATGACCTTTTCGCTGTAAGCCATGATTCTCAATCCTCACTCATCAGGGCCGCTCTTGAGACCCTGTAGTTCGCTGCGTCAGTCGCCGCGCACTACAGGAGCTGTATCTGGCGGCTTCTATATTTAGTGTGCCGCCCACTCGATCTTCGAGATATCGACGCCGTCTTTGTACATGTCCCACAGCGGCGACAGAGCGCGCAGCTTGGTAACGGCCTCGCAGACTTTCTGCGCGGCGTAATCGATTTCTTCTTCGGTGGTGAAACGACCGAAGGTGAAACGGATCGAGCTATGTGCCAGTTCGTCGTTACGGCCCAGGGCGCGCAATACGTACGAAGGCTCCAGAGAGGCCGAGGTGCAGGCCGAACCGGACGAAACCGCCAGGTCCTTGAGCGCCATGATCAGCGACTCGCCTTCAACGTAGTTGAAGCTCAGATTCAGATTGTGCGGAACGCGGGCGGTCAGGCTGCCGTTGACGTACAGCTCTTCCAGGTGCTCGACCTGCTTGTAGAAGCGATCGCTCAAGGCCTTGATGCGCACGTTCTCTGCAGCCATGTCTTCCTTGGCCACGCGGAAGGCTTCACCCATGCCGACGATCTGGTGGGTCGCCAGGGTACCGGAACGCATGCCGCGCTCGTGGCCGCCACCGTGCATGGTCGCTTCGATGCGCACACGCGGCTTGCGGCTCACGTACAGTGCGCCGATGCCTTTAGGGCCATAAGTCTTGTGAGCGGAGAAGGACATCATGTCGACTTTCAGCTTCGACAGGTCGATGTCGACCTTGCCGGTGGACTGAGCAGCGTCGACGTGGAACAGGATGCCCTTGGATCGGGTCAGTTCGCCGATCGCTGCGATGTCGTTGATGGTGCCGATTTCGTTGTTCACGTGCATGACCGACACCAGGATGGTGTCCTCACGCAGTTCGGCTTCGATCATTTCCGGGGTAACCAGGCCATCGGTGCGCGGTTCGATGTAGGTGACTTCGAAACCTTCACGCTCCAGTTGGCGCATGGTGTCCAGGACAGCCTTGTGCTCGATCTTGGTGGTGATCAGGTGCTTGCCTTTGGTGGCGTAGAAATGCGCCGCACCCTTGATTGCCAGGTTGTCGGACTCGGTGGCACCGGAGGTCCAGACGATTTCACGCGGGTCGGCGTTGACCAGGTCGGCGACCTGACGGCGAGCATTTTCAACGGACTCTTCAGCTTTCCAGCCGAACACGTGGGAACGGGACGCCGGGTTACCGAAGTTTCCGTCGACCAGCAGGCATTCACTCATTTTTTGCGCAACACGCGGATCAACCGGGGTGGTCGCAGAGTAATCAAGGTAAATCGGCAATTTCATGGACTATCTCCTAAATCAGGGCTGGCGTGCCGCTAGCTCTTCGGCTGTCATTCGACGGCGGACGCTTCAATCTTGTCCAGGCGTGGCACCTTGCTGTTGCAACGGCGCTGGTCCTGACGCTGGGCTACTTCTTGCACCTCACGGCGAGTCACAAGGTCAGCCAAGCTGATACCGCTTAGAAATTCGTGAATCTGCAAGCTCAGATCGCACCACAAGTGATGGGTCAGGCAAGTGTCGCCGGAATGGCAATCGCCCTGCCCTTGGCACTTGGTAGCATCGACCGATTCGTTTACCGCATCGATCACCTGGGCGACCTGAATGCCCTGCATGTCGCGGGACAGTTGGTAGCCGCCACCCGGACCACGCACACTGGACACCAGATTGCTGCGGCGCAGCTTGGCGAAAAGCTGTTCGAGGTAGGACAGGGAGATGCCTTGGCGCTCGGAGATATCGGCCAGGGACACGGGCCCGTGCTGCGCGTGCAACGCCAGGTCAAGCATGGCGGTCACGGCGTATCGGCCTTTTGTAGTCAGTCGCATGGACAATTACCACGGAGTTCAGAATGGGGCGAGTATGCAATTCCCGAGTATTTAAGTCAACTATAAGACCTAGTACTTTAGTCAGGTTTACCCGCAAAAGAGCGCGCGCATCATAGCAAAGACTGGGCGGTTACAGCCAGCGGTACTGCAGGAACGAGCATGTTCGCGATGGTCGGCAACGATAACGCGGGGCGCCTGACACCCTGCGGCGCCCCCAGATCCATCGCGAGCAAGCTCGCTCCCACAGATCTAGCTGGCCTGGCTCTGATCCTTATCCTTCACACAGGCGAAATCCTCTTCGCGCAATTCCGGCAGATCTTTCGCACAGTAATTACTGCCCAGATCCTTCAACGCCCCGCACATCCCCTCCAGACGCCCGTCGACCGCCTGCAGATGATCGAGCAATTGATTGATGGCGCGAGCCACCGGGTCCGGCATGTCTTCAGTTACACCGTAGGCATCGAAACCGATCTTCTCCGCCATCGCCTTGCGTTTGGCGTCCAGCTCTTCGTCGGGCTTGACGATGATTCGCCCGGGAATGCCGACCACAGTAGCGCCCGGCGGCACTTCTTTGGTCACAACGGCATTTGAGCCCACTTTGGCGCCGGCTCCCACGGTAAAGGGACCCAGCACCTTGGCACCCGCCCCAACCACCACACCATCACCCAGCGTCGGGTGGCGCTTGCCCTTGTTCCAGCTGGTGCCACCCAGGGTCACCCCCTGATAAATGGTCACGTCGTCACCGATCTCGGCGGTTTCGCCAATGACGATACCCATGCCATGGTCGATGAAGAAACGACGACCAACCTTGGCCCCCGGGTGAATCTCGATACCGGTCAACCAGCGACCAAAGTTCGACACCAGCCGCGCCAGCCACTTCAGGTCAGCACGCCAGAGCATTGCCGACAAACGGTGAATCCAGATCGCGTGCATGCCGGGGTAGCAGGTCAGGACTTCAAAAGCGTTACGCGCCGCCGGGTCTCGATGGAATACGCTCTGGATATCTTCACGCAAACGCTCAAACATCATTAATCCTTCCGCTTTAGAAGCTCACCACGGGCCGCTTTCTGGGTTTCCGTGAGGATGCCACGCAATATATTCATTTCCGCCCGGCTGACCGAGCTGCGTCCGTACAACCGGCGCAGGCGCGCCATCAAGTGGCGTGGTTTTTCCGGATCGAGAAACTCGATGGCCACCAGGGTCTGCTCCAGGTGCTCATAGAATCGTTCCAACTCATCCATGGTCGCCAGCTCAGTGCTTTTGACCGACGCCACCTCTTCCTTCTCGACCTTGCTCGGCTGCCCTTGGGCCGCCAGCCAGGCCATGCGCACTTCATAGCTCAACACCTGCACCGCCGCTCCAAGGTTCAGCGAACTGAACTCAGGGTCGGATGGGATATGCACGTGATAGTGACATCGCTGCAGCTCGTCATTGGTCAGGCCGGAATCTTCACGCCCGAACACCAGCGCGATCTCGGCGCCCTGGGCAGCCTCCTCGACCACTTTCGTCCCGCATTCGCGGGGGTCGAGCAGCGGCCAGGGAATGCGCCGGTCGCGGGCACTGGTGCCAAGCACCAGATTGCAGCCGACCAAGGCATCTTCCAAGGTGGCGACGACTTGCGCGTTTTCAAGGATGTCACCGGCACCGGAGGCGCGAGCATCAGCCTCGTGATGCGGAAACAGGCGCGGCTCGACCAGCACCAATCGCGACAGACCCATGTTTTTCATGGCGCGCGCAGTCCCGCCGATATTGCCCGGATGGCTGGTATTGACCAGGACGACACGAATGTTTTGCAGCAAGGGAGGCGCTCTCGAACACATAAATGAGGAGCAGAATCTTACAGCGCTGACTACCGTTAAGCTATGAAAGTGAACACCGACCTTCACCTGTAGAAACTTTCTGATAGAATGCTCGGCTTTCTTTAACAACCTTAGGTGACACATCCATGCAGCCCATGCTGAATATCGCGCTGCGCGCCGCCCGCAGCGCCAGTGAATTGATTTTCCGCTCCATCGAGCGCCTGGATACCATCAAGGTCGACGAAAAAGACGCCAAGGATTACGTATCCGAGGTGGATCGCGCCGCTGAACAGAAAATCATTGATGCGCTGCGCAAGGCTTATCCGAACCACTCGATCATGGGTGAAGAGACCGGCCTGCACGCCGGCACCGGCATCGAAGGCGAAGAGTACCTGTGGATCATCGACCCACTGGACGGCACCACCAACTTCCTGCGCGGCATCCCTCATTTCGCTGTCAGCATCGCCTGCAAATATCGCGGCCGTCTTGAGCACGCCGTGGTTCTGGACCCGGTTCGCCAGGAAGAATTCACCGCCAGCCGTGGCCGTGGCGCTCAACTGAACGGTCGTCGCCTGCGCGTCAGCGGTCGCACCAGCCTCGACGGCGCCCTGCTGGGTACCGGCTTCCCGTTCCGTGACGACCAGATGGACAACCTCGACAACTACCTGGGCATGTTCCGCGCCCTGGTTGGCCAGACTGCCGGCATCCGCCGCGCCGGCTCGGCAAGCCTGGACCTGGCCTATGTCGCCGCCGGCCGATTTGACGCCTTCTGGGAGTCGGGTCTGTCCGAGTGGGACATGGCTGCTGGCGCCCTGCTGATTCAGGAAGCAGGCGGCCTGGTGAGCGACTTCACCGGCGGTCACGACTTCCTCGAGAAAGGCCACGTCGTTGCCGGCAACACCAAGTGCTTCAAGGCAGTACTGACGGCTATCCAGCCGCACCTGCCGGCCTCGCTGAAGCGCTAAGCTCCAAGGCAGCCGCCATACAAAAAAGCCCCGCATCGAAAGATACGGGGCTTTTTTTCGTCTCGACCTCCCAATTTACGGCGCGCAGCACAGGAGCACAACCACACCGGTCGAGAGCAAAGAACGGAAAAACCTTTCTCCAGCACAAAAACAAACGCCCCGAACAAGTCGGGGCGTTTGTTGGCAGCTTGGCCAGCGTGCTTTTCACACCACTGACGCAAACTGCTTCTACTGCATCGGGAGCTGGACTTAAGCCAGTTTTTCCTTGATGCGAGCTGCTTTACCGGACAGGTCACGCAGGTAGTACAGCTTGGCCTTACGTACGTCGCCGCGACGCTTGACAGCCATGCTGTCGATTTGCGGGCTGTAGGTCTGGAAAGTACGCTCTACGCCAACACCGTTGGAGATTTTACGAACGGTGAATGCACTGTTGACGCCGCGGTTACGCTTGGCGATTACAACGCCTTCGAACGCTTGCAGACGCGAACGGTCGCCTTCCTTCACTTTCACCTGAACGACAATGGTGTCGCCCGGGGCGAAGGTAGGGATCTCTTTGGTCATCTGCTCTGCTTCGAGTGCAAGGATGATTTTGTTAGTCATGCTGTGCTCCTAAGGTAAATCGTCTGATCTACCATCGATACGTTGTTAACTATCGTCCCGCTCGCGGATGTATTCCTCGAGCAGCTTCTTCTCTTCTCCAGAAAGCGAGCGGCTTTCCAGAAGATCGGCGCGTCGTTCATAGGTCCGACCAAGGGACTGCTGTAAACGCCAACGCCGGATGTGCGCGTGATTGCCACTTAGCAATACGTCGGGAACACGCTGATCCGCATACACCTCCGGTCGGGTGTAGTGCGGGCAATCCAGCAAACCATCCGTAAAGGAATCTTCCTCAGCGGAGTCCGCATGCCCTAAAGCTCCAGGCAGCAGTCGTGTAACCGCATCGATCAGGACCATCGCCGGCAGCTCGCCGCCAGACAGGACATAGTCCCCAATCGACCACTCTTCATCGACATGAGCATCAATAAAACGCTCGTCAATGCCTTCATAGCGACCGGCAATCAGGATCAATGCATCCAGATTCGCCAACTCGCGCACCGCCGACTGAGTCAGTTGACGGCCTTGGGGCGACAGGTAAATCACCTTCGCCGCCTCCCCGGCTGCTGCCTTGGCCTGAACCAGAGCATCTTCCAGGGGCTTGATCTTCATCACCATGCCCGGACCACCGCCAAACGGGCGATCGTCCACAGTGTGATGCCGATCCGTCGTGTAGTCTCGCGGATTCCAACAGGTGAGCTGCAAGAGCCCCTGCTTCACCGCCCGACTGGTGATGCCGTACTCGCTGATGGCGGAGAACATCTCGGGAAACAAACTGATCACTTCTACGCGCAAGTTAGCCACGCTTAGAAATCCGCGTCCCAATCCACCTTCATCTCACCTGCCGCCAGGTCGACAGCCAACACGCATTGCTCCGTATAGGGCAACAGGCGTTCGCGATCATCCAGGCTGCCAGCGCAAGGCTTGACCACCATGACATCGTTCGAGCCGGTCTCCAGCAGATGATCGATCTTCCCGAACAATTGTCCGAGGGTATCGATGACCTTGAGACCTTCCAGCTGGTACCAGTAGTACTCGCCGTCGTTCAGCTCAGGGAACAGGTTGCGCGGCACGCAGATCTCATAACCGGCCAGAAGACGAGCTTCTTCGCGATCATCGAGACCCTTGAGCTTTGCGACCAGGAATTTGTCATTCCCGCGCCCGCTGACCAGCTCTACCTGCTTTACATTGCCGTCACGCTTGAGCGTCCAGGTTTTGTAATCCAGCAGGTTCTTAATCGGATCAGTAAAGGAATACACCTTCACTTCGCCGCGAACGCCGTGAACAGAATAAATCTTGCCGATAACGATCAAATCATCAGCAACAGCTGGCGTCGCGTTCATATTGCTCAGGCCGCAGCCTTAGCAGATTCCTTCAACAACTGAGCAACGCGCTCAGAAGGTTGTGCACCAACGCTCAGCCAGTAGGCTACGCGCTCTTGGTTCACGGACAGACGAACTTCCTGACCACGAGCAACAGGGTTGAAGTAGCCAACCTGTTCCTTGTGCGAACCGTCGCGCGGGTTGCGGCTGTCGGTTACGGTCAAGTGGTAAAACGGGCGCTTTTTGGAGCCGCCAAGGGCAAGACGGATTGTTAGCATGTGAACATCGTTCCTGTAGTCGGTGCTGCAAATCTAAATGCACAGCGGGCATGGGTGCCCGAAAGGCCGCATATTCTAAGGAATATCCGGACTTTTGCAAATGACTTTTTCCGGCGCCTGTCGGCCGCCATGCAGATTTGCCATAGAGCCGTCGTTTAAAACGGCCGGTCAGCTCCCGCCAGATGCGGGTTTGCTGGAGATCCCGCTTCCTTGCGGGACTGCGCCGGTACGACGACCGGCGAGTTCTTTCAGATCTTTGGCATGCCGCCGCCGGGCAACATTCCGCCCATGCCGCGCATCATCTTGGCCATGCCGCCTTTGGCAGAGAACTTCTTCATCATCTTCTGCATCTGCTTGTGCTGCTTGATCAAGCGACCGATGTCCTGCACCTGGGTACCGGAACCCATGGCGATCCGACGCTTGCGCGAACCGCTGATCATCTCGGGGTCGCGACGCTCGGCCGGGGTCATCGAGTTGATGATGGCTTCCATCTGCTTGAATTGCTTCTCTGCCGCACCTTGGGCATTGCCCATCTGCGCCAGGTTCATGCCACCCATGTTCGGCAGCTTGTCCATGAGCCCACCGAGGCCGCCCATGTTTTTCATCTGTTGCAGCTGATCACGGAAGTCTTCGAGGTCGAAGCCCTTGCCCTTCTTCAGCTTCTTGGCCAGCTTGTCGGCCTTGTCCTTGTCGAGCGTGGCTTCGGCCTGCTCGATCAGGCTGAGCACGTCGCCCATGCCGAGGATTCGCGAAGCGATACGCTCAGGGTGGAACGGATCGAGCGCTTCGCTCTTCTCGCCCATACCGATGAACTTGATCGGCTTGCCGGTGATCGCACGTACCGACAGCGCGGCACCGCCTCGGGCGTCACCGTCGACCTTGGTCAGGATCACACCAGTCAGTGGCAGCGCATCGCCAAAGGCCTTGGCCGTATTGGCGGCGTCTTGACCAGTCATGGCATCGACTACGAACAGGGTTTCGACCGGGTTGATCGCGGCATGCAGCGCCTTGATCTCGCCCATCATCTCTTCGTCGATGTGCAGGCGACCGGCGGTATCGACAATGACGACGTCGATGAATTTGAGTTTTGCTTCCTTTATAGCCGCCTGGGCGATGTCGACCGGCTTCTGGCTCAGGTCCGACGGGAAGAAGGTCACGCCAATGTCATTGGCCAGGGTTTCCAGCTGCTTGATCGCCGCCGGACGGTAGACGTCCGCGGAGACCACCATGACCGACTTCTTTTTGCGCTCTTTAAGGAAGCGCGCGAGCTTGCCGGCGGTAGTGGTTTTACCCGCACCCTGCAAACCGGCCATCAGGATGACCGCTGGTGGCACGGCGCTGAGGTTGAGGTCCTCGTTTGCCGCGCCCATCAGGCTTTCGAGCTCGGCCTGGACGATCTTCACGAAGGCCTGGCCCGGCGTCAGGCTGCGCGACACCTCGGTACCGACGGCGCGCTCCTTGACCGAATTGACGAAGTCCTTGACCACCGGCAGGGCAACGTCGGCTTCAAGCAACGCCATGCGCACTTCACGCAGGGTGTCTTTAATGTTGTCTTCAGTCAGCTTGGCCTTGCCGGTGACATGGCGCAGCGTCTGCGAGAGACGGTCGGTTAAGTTTTCAAACATTGCGCGATCCTTTCAGGCCCTGTGTAGACCGGGATAATGGCGGCCCGGACCGGACTAAACATGTGCTCGGCGAGCCTGCGGCGTGGGCAGGTCGCGGATTATAGCGAAGACTGCGAGCGGCGGACACCTCGCTGTCAGCTTGTGCGGTCTTTCGTGCAGCGGCGATTCTATGCCAAACTCAGCGCCTTTCGGGCTTGCCTAACAGGATTTATGCTCCCCTTGTCACCCAGTTTGCTTACCACCCTCGCCGCCGCCTGCCTGTACGCCGCTGCGACTTTCTATCAGGGCAGTCGTCTGGCCTCCGCTGCCAAGGCCAACAAACGCCTGCTGGTCACGCTTGGCGTGCTCGCCGTGCTGGCCCACAGCGCCAGCCTGCTGACCCACCTGCTGACCCCGATCGGCCTGGGCCTGGACTTCTTCAGCGCTGCCAGCCTGATTGCCGTCGCTGTCATTGCCCTGACCCTGCTGGCCTGCTCGCGGATCCCCGTGGAGAACCTGCTGGTCCTGCTGTTCCCGCTCGGCGCCCTGACCGTGCTGCTGGCGCAATTCGCCCCGGCCGGCACGGTACAGATCATTGACGAGGAGCCGGGCATCCTCGCCCACATCCTGCTGTCGATCCTGGCCTATGGCATGTTCACCATCGCGGTGTTCCAGGCCCTATTGCTGCTGGTCCAGGACCATCAACTCAAGCACAAGCACCCCTCCGGGCTGATCAAGAACTTTCCGCCGCTGCAAACCATGGAAAGCCTGCTGTTCGGCTTCCTCTGGGCCGGCTGGACGTTGTTGTCGATGTCGCTGATTTCCGGCTGGCTGTTCGTCGAAAACCTGTTTGCCCAGCACCTGGTGCACAAGACCCTGCTGGCGTGCCTGGCGTGGATCGTCTTCAGTGTATTGCTATGGGGACGCAACCATCTCGGCTGGCGCGGGCACAAAGCCATTCGCTGGACCCTGGCCGGTTTCTGCCTGCTGATGCTGGCGTACTTCGGCAGCAAGCTGGTTCGTGAATACATCCTGCATATCTGACGGGCGGCATTAATGGACGATTTGCCCATAGGGCCGATGCTTGCAGTAGTGGTCCTGCTGATTTTATGGTCGGGGCTGTTCACCGCCATCGAGGCCGCACATCAGCATCTGCTGGCCCAGCGCACCGCAACGCGTTCCAGCGACAAGCCGCCGGCCAGACTCAGCTTCCCGCTCCACAGCCTGATCCTGTGCAACACCCTTTGTCGCGCACTGGTCGTCGTCATCAGTACACTGCTGGCGATTTTCACCTGGGCAGAAAACGGCCCCTGGATCGCCTGCCTGGCAGCAGGCGCAGTACTGCTGGTGTTCGCCGACTACCTGCCCCGCGCCCTCGCCACCCGCTATCCAGATGCCATTCTGGCCCAAGGCAACAATCTGTTGCGCTTGCCGCTGAAAGTCATTTACCCCGCGGCCTGGCTGCTCAACAGCATCAGTCAACTGCTGATGCGCCCCTTTGCCCGCAAACCCAAAGTGGTGCAGCAAAGTGACGAGGATGTGCCAGTGGAGCGACATGAGGGCCCCGACAGCACCGTCAGCCGCCCGCACGCCATCTCCGGCATCCACGCCCTGGACAACATCACGGTCAACGACATTCTGGTGCCGCGCAGCGAAGTAGACGGCATCAACCTCGACGACCCGATCGAAGAGATCATCGAACAACTGCGCCACAACAAGCGCACGCGCCTGCCGGTGTTCCACAGTGACATCAATCAGGTCGAGGCGGTGCTCAACACCCGGCACATCCTGCACCTGCTGCCCGATGCCAGCCTGACCAAGGAAGCGCTGCTCGCGGCCAGTCACGAGCCCTACTTCGTTCCGGAAAGCACGCCGCTGCAACTGCAACTGCTCAACTTCCATAAACAGCAGCGACGCCTGGGCATGGTGGTCGATGAGTATGGCGAAGTGCTGGGTATCGTGACCCTGGAAGACATTCTCGAAGAAATCGTCGGCGAATTCGAAAGCCAGCACAGCCTGGACAACCCGCACATCCACCCGCAAGCCGACGGCCGCCTGGTGGTCGATGGCGCTGCCTCGATCCGTGAACTCAACAAAAGCCTGGGCTGGCATCTGCCAAGCGATGGGCCGAAAACCCTCAATGGGCTGGTAACCGAAGCCCTGGAGACCATCCCGGAAAGCGCCGTGTGCCTGAAGATTGGCCGCTATCGCCTGGAAATTCTCGCGACCGAGGAAAATCGGGTTACACGGGTACTGATCTGGCAGACCAGTTCGGTGCCTGCTGTCATCTGATGTGGCGAGGGAGCTTGCTCCCGCTAGGGCGCGTAGCGGCTGCAAAACGTTTGAAACCGGGTGCTCTGCACTTAGGACTGCTTCGCAGCCCAGCGGGAGCAAGCTCCCTCGCCACAGGGACCTGCGCTGGATCCAAGCCCCTTGTTGATTCGTTAGCCACCTTCCTATAATCGAGCCGCTTACCCAAGCCGCTCGACCCTGTGCTACCCGCACCCCGCTGCAAACCCACATCCCTGGGTACTCGACCATAATAATTCGCTCCACCGGAGCACATGACTGTCAGGGATAACCGCATGACGACCAGCACGACTTACAGCGAGTCCACACCCGCGCCAACCAATTCCGCGAGCCGCGTCGCCACGGCGAGCTTCATCGGCACGGCCATCGAGTTCTACGATTTCTACGTGTATGCCACCGCCGCTGCGCTGGTGATCGGTCCGGTGTTCTTTCCACAAACGTCCGGCACCGCGCAGATGCTGTCGGCCTTCCTCACCTTCGGCATCGCATTTCTGGCACGCCCGCTGGGCTCGGCACTGTTCGGGCACTTTGGCGACCGCATCGGTCGTAAATCGACGCTGGTCGCTTCGCTGCTGCTGATGGGCGTGTGCACCACGCTGATCGGCGTGCTGCCGGGATACGACAGCATCGGCGCCTGGGCACCGATCCTGCTTTGTGTGCTGCGCTTCGGCCAAGGCCTGGGGCTGGGCGGTGAATGGGGTGGCGCGGCCTTGCTCGCCACGGAAAACGCGCCCAAGGGCAAACGCGCCTGGTTCGGCATGTTCCCGCAGCTTGGCCCGTCCATTGGTTTTCTGGCCGCGAACGGCTTGTTCCTGACCCTGGCCATGGTCCTCGATGACGAACAGTTCCGCGCCTGGGGCTGGCGCATTCCATTCCTGCTCAGTGCCGCGCTGGTGATGGTCGGCCTGTATGTGCGCCTGAAACTGCATGAAACGCCCGTCTTCGCCAACGCGATGGCGCGTCAGGAACGGGTGAAAATCCCGCTGTTCGAATTGTTCGGTCAGTATTGGGCACCGGTATTGCTCGGCGCCGGTGCGATGGTGGTGTGCTACGCGCTGTTTTACATTTCCACGGTGTTTTCGCTGAGTTACGGCGTCGCCACCCTCGGCTACAGCCGCGAGACCTTCCTCGGCCTGCTGTGCTTCGCCGTGCTGTTCATGGCTGCCGCCACACCGCTGTCGGCGTGGGCCAGTGACCGTTACGGACGCAAACCGGTGCTGATCATCGGCGGCGTGCTGGCGATCCTATCCGGCTTCCTCATGGAGCCGTTGCTGACCCAGGGTTCGACCTGGGGCGTGGCGTTGTTCCTGTGCATCGAACTGTTCCTGATGGGCGTGACCTTTGCGCCCATGGGCGCGCTGCTGCCGGAGCTGTTTCCCACCCACGTGCGCTACACCGGCGCGTCGGCGGCCTACAACCTGGGCGGTATCGTTGGTGCTTCGGCGGCACCCTTCTTCGCTCAGAAACTGGTGGCGATGGGCGGTTTGAGTTATGTCGGCGGCTATGTGTCCGGCGCTGCGGTACTGAGTTTGCTCGCGGTGTTGTGTCTGAAAGAAACGCGGCATAACGATCTCAATCGGGTGGATTGACAGGCTGTTATCGTCGGATCGCCGCCCGGAGCGAGCTTGCTCCGGGCGGCGATGGGGTCCTCAATGACCACTCACACGGCATATTTTCCCCCGCCCATTGTCACCTCGCTCTACGCGCAAACGCTCATCCCCGCTATACTTCCCGGCTTTTCCTGAATAAATGCCAATAGGGTCCCGCCGCGCATGGATAAGACCTACCAGCCGCACGCCATTGAAACTTCCTGGTACAACACTTGGGAGTCAGAGAATTACTTCGCCCCGCAAGGCGCGGGCGAGTCCTACACCATCATGATCCCGCCGCCGAACGTCACCGGCAGCCTGCACATGGGTCACGGTTTCAACAACGCGATCATGGACGCCCTGATCCGTTTCCGCCGCATGCAGGGTCGCAACACCCTGTGGCAGCCGGGCACCGACCACGCCGGTATCGCCACGCAGATGCTGGTAGAGCGTCAGCTCGAAGCCAAGGGCCAGAACCGTCACGACCTCGGTCGCGAGAAATTCCTCGAGAAAGTCTGGGAGTGGAAGGATGAATCCGGCGGCAACATCAGCCGGCAGATCCGTCGTCTCGGTTCGTCCGTAGACTGGAGCCGCGAGCGCTTCACCATGGACGACGGCCTGTCGGAAGCAGTGAAAGAAGCGTTCGTGCGCCTGCACGAAGACGGCCTGATCTATCGCGGCAAGCGCCTGGTCAACTGGGACACCAAGCTGCACACGGCGATTTCCGACCTCGAAGTGGAAAACCACGACGAGAAAGGCTTCCTGTGGAACCTGAAATACCCGCTGGCTGACGGCGCCAAGACCGCTGAAGGCAACGATTTCCTGATCGTCGCGACCACTCGCCCGGAAACCATGCTCGGCGACTCCGCCGTCGCAGTTAACCCGAACGACGAACGCTACAAAGCCCTGATCGGCAAATTCGTCGAGCTGCCGCTGGTTGGCCGCCGCATCCCGATCATCGCCGACGATTACTGCGACCCTGAATTCGGCACCGGCTGCGTGAAAATCACCCCGGCCCACGATTTCAACGACTACGAAGTCGGCAAGCGTCACAACCTGCCGCTGCTGAACATCTTCGACAAGAACGCCGCAGTCCTGTCGGCCTGCCAGGTGTTCAATCTCGACGGCACGCTGAACGACAGCATCGACGGCAAGATCCCGGCTGAATACGCTGGTCTCGACCGGTTCGAAGCGCGCAAGCAGATCGTGGCTGCGTTTGAAGCTGCCGGGCTGTTGGTCAGCGTCGACGATCACGCCCTGAAAGTGCCGAAGGGCGACCGCTCCGGCACCGTCATCGAGCCGTGGCTGACCGACCAATGGTACGTGTCGACCAAGCCGCTGGCCGAGCCGGCGATTGCCGCCGTGGAAGACGGCCGCATCCAGTTCGTGCCGAAGCAGTACGAAAACATGTACTTCTCGTGGATGCGCGACATCCAGGATTGGTGCATCAGCCGTCAACTGTGGTGGGGCCACCGGATTCCAGCCTGGTACGACGAGTCGGGCAAGGTCTATGTCGGCCGCGATGAAGCCGAAGTACGCGCCAAGCACAACCTCGGTGACGACGTCACGCTGCAACAGGACAACGACGTACTCGACACCTGGTTCAGTTCGGGCCTGTGGACCTTCTCCACCCTGGGCTGGCCGGAAAAGACCGAGTTCCTGAAGAAATTCCACTCCACCGACGTGCTGGTGACGGGCTTCGACATCATTTTCTTCTGGGTTGCCCGGATGATCATGCTGACCATGCACCTGATCAAGAACGAGGACGGCACCCCGCAGGTTCCATTCAAGACCGTCTACGTGCACGGCCTGGTGCGTGATGGCCAGGGCCAGAAGATGTCCAAGTCCAAGGGCAACGTCCTTGACCCGCTGGACATCATCGACGGTATCGAACTGGAAACCCTGGTGCAGAAACGCACCTCGGGCCTGATGCAGCCGAAACTGGCGAAGAAGATCGAGAAAGCCACCCGCGAAGAGTTCGCCGAAGGCATCGCCAGCTACGGCACCGACGCCCTGCGCTTCACTTTCTGCTCGCTGGCCTCCACCGGTCGCGACATCAAGTTCGACATGGGCCGCGTCGAAGGCTATCGCAACTTCTGCAACAAGATCTGGAACGCGGCGCGCTACGTGCTGGACAAGGGCGAAGACTGCGGCCAGAACGGCGAAGCCTTTGAGCTGTCCCTGGCGGATCGCTGGATCATTTCGCAGTTGCAGCGCACCGAAGCCGAAGTGACCCGCCAGCTCGACCAGTTCCGTTTCGACCTGGCGGCACAAGCCCTGTACGAGTTCATCTGGAACCAATATTGCGACTGGTACTTGGAACTGTCCAAGCCTGTGCTGTGGGACGAAAACGCCCCGGTTGAACGTCAGCGCGGCACCCGTCGCACCCTGGTGCGCGTCCTGGAAGTCGCCCTGCGCCTGGCGCACCCGTTCATGCCGTTCATCACCGAAGAAATCTGGCAGCGCATCGCGCCGCTGGCCGGCATTCAAGGCAAGACGATCATGCTGCAACCTTGGCCGGTGGCCAACGAAGAGCGCATCGATCCGGCGGCCGAAGACGACATCGAATGGCTCAAGGGCCTGATGCTCGGCACCCGCAACATCCGTGGCGAAATGAACATCGGCCCGGGCAAACCGCTGCCGCTGTTCCTGAAAAACGTCAGTGCCGAGGATCAGCGTCGTCTGACCGAGAACGAAGCCCTGCTGAAGAAGCTGGCACGCCTCGAATCGATCACTGTCCTGGCTGCCGGCGAAGAAGCGCCACTGTCCGCCACCGCCCTGGTCGGCGAGATGGAAGTGCTGGTGCCAATGGCCGGCCTGATCGACAAAGGCGCTGAACTGGCGCGTCTGGACAAGGAAATCCAGCGCCTGCAAGGTGAAGTGCAGCGTGTCGGCGGCAAGCTGTCCAACGCCGGTTTCGTCGACAAGGCTCCGGCCGAAGTCATCGAGAAAGAACGCGCCAAGCTGGCCGAAGCCGAACAGGCTCTGGGCAAGCTGGCCGAGCAGCATGCGCGGATTGCCAGCCTGTAACGGCAAGTTGCGATGAACAAGGGAGGCCGATGGCCTCCCTTTTTTTGCCTGCCATTTTCTTACATCTAATGAAAATCCCCTGTGGGAGCGAGCTTGCTCGCGAAGACGGAGTACCCATCAACGAAGATGGCAACTGGCCCAGCCCTCGTGAACAGACTCGCTCCCACATTTGATCAGTGTTGCACCACAGATGTGGGACAATACCCGCCACTTTCAGCCATACCCGAATCGACCACGCCCATGAACGCCCCCCGTACACCTCGCCCCGCGCGCAAGAAGCCTGACTCCGCCACCCCGGCCAAGCCCGTGGAGCCGCGTAAAGAAGCCAGCCTGCACCCGCGCAATCGCCATCAGGGTCGTTACGACTTCCCGGCGTTGATCAAAACCACGCCAGAGCTGGCGAAGTTCGTGATCATCAACCCCTACGGCAAGGAAAGCATCGACTTCGCCAGCCCCGACGCGGTGCGCGTATTCAACCGGGCGTTGCTCAAGTCGTTCTATGGCATCCAGCATTGGGACATCCCGGCCGATTACCTTTGCCCGCCGGTACCGGGCCGTGCCGACTACATACACTTCCTCGCTGACCTGCTGGCCAGCAACAACGACGGCGTGGTTCCGCGTGGCGCCATTGTCAATGTGCTGGATATCGGCATGGGCGCCAACTGCGTGTATCCGCTGATCGGTAACAGCGAATATCGCTGGCACTTCCTGGGCTCGGAAATCGACCCAACGGCCGTGGCCGCCGCCAAAGCCATCGTCCAGTCCAACGATCTGAACAAGGTCATCAAGCTGCGACAGCAAGAGAACCGCAAGCACATCCTGATCGGCCTGCTGGAACCTGGCGAACGCTTTGACCTGACCATGTGCAACCCGCCGTTCCACGCCTCGATGGACGAAGCGACCAAAGGCAGCGAGCGCAAATGGCGAGCCTTGGGCAAGGCCGACCCGAAACGCAAACTGCCAGTACTGAACTTCGGCGGTCAGTCGGCCGAGTTGTGGTGTGAAGGTGGCGAAGCGCGTTTCGTGACGCAACTGATCGCCGAAAGTGCGAACTTCCAGCACAAAGTGTTGTGGTTCAGCACCCTGGTCTCGAAAGCCTCGAACCTGCCCGCCATCGAGACAGCGCTGAAAAAGGCCGGCGCGCTGGAAAGCCAGGTGGTGGAAATGTCCCAGGGGCAGAAGCAGAGCCGCTTCGTCGCCTGGACCTATCAGACCAAGTCCGAACAGCAGATCTGGCGCCGTGAACGCTGGGTTCGCAAGGGCTGAGTGCCTGGACACTTGAAGCGGCAGTCGATTGCCGCTTCAGCTTTTACCCAATCGGCAGGCACAAAAAAGCCGTGCCCGGATCGCTCCGGCGCACGGCTCTTTTTAACAAGTCTTACTTGTTCACAGCGTCGGTCAGGCCTTTGGCCACAACCAGCTTGATCACTTTCTTGGCAGCGATTTCGATGGCAGCGCCAGTCGAAGGGTTGCGGCCGGTACGGGCAGGACGCTCAGTCACTTTCAGTTTGCCGATACCTGGCAGAGTGATTTCGCCGCCGTTTTCCAGCTGATCAGCAACGATTTGGCCCAGTTGGTCCAGAGCGTTACGCGCGGTGGTTTTCGGCGCGTCGATAGCTTCAGCGATGTCGGCGATCAGTTGGTCTTTAGTAAGAGCCATTTAGTGTTCCTTCCCTATCAAATTCATATGGATTGCAGAGTGCAATGTCAGCCATCGAGCCCGATCTTTTGGATCCGGCACCCTCGGCCAAATAACCTCGGGATCGGGGTTATAGATACCGAAATCAGGGTTTGGTTCGACCTGACAAATGCTGACTGCACGCTTAACGCAGTGACTTCGCGCAAGACCGGGCAAAGCTAGCACACAGACGTGGAAATATCCGCCTCTAGCTACCCATTTGGTCAGCTTTATTGAACTAAAACGGGAAAAAACCGCATATGCACCGCCGGTCGCCCCGGAATTGCCCTACAACCCGCGCCAAATCGAGTGGTTGCGGTACACTGAGCGCTTTTTCGGGGGAGCACGCCCTCCTCTCTTCATTCAGCCGAGAAGCCCATGCCGATCCGTCATTGCATCGTCCACCTGATCGACAAAAAACCTGACGGCACACCCGCAGTTCTTCATGCCCGCGACTCCGAACTGGCCGAGTCGAGTGCCATCGAGAACATGCTTGCCGACCTCAACGAAAGCTACAACGCCAAACAAGGCAAGGCCTGGGGATTTTTCCACGCCGAGTCCGGCGCGCATCCGTTCAGCGGCTGGCTGAAGGAGTATTTCGAAGGCGGCAAGGACTTCACCGCATTCAGCCGCGTGGCGGTGGAGCACCTGCAAAAGCTGATGGAAGAGTCGAACCTGTCGGTCGGCGGCCACGTGCTGTTCGCGCACTATCAACAAGGCATGACCGACTACCTGGCCATCGCCCTGCTGCACCACAGTGAAGGCGTGGCGGTGACCGACGAGCTGGACGTCACGCCATCCCGTCACCTGGACCTTGGCCAGCTGCACCTGGCGGCTCGGATCAACGTCTCCGAATGGCAGAACAACAAACAGTCCAAGCAGTACATCTCCTTCATCAAGGGCAAGAACGGCAAGAAGGTCTCGGAGTACTTCCGCGACTTCATCGGCTGCCAGGAAGGCGTCGACGGCCCGGGCGAGACCCGCACCCTGCTCAAGGCCTTCAGTGACTTCGTCGAAAGCGAGGACTTGCCGGAAGACGATGCCCGCGAGAAGACCAAGACCCTGGTCGACTACGCCAGCAGCCAGGCCAAACTGGGCGAACCCATGGGCCTGGAAGAGCTGTCGGAACTGATCGACGAAGAACGCCCGAAAGCCTTCTATGATCACATCCGCAACAAGGACTACGGCCTCTCGCCGGAGATCCCGGCGGACAAGCGCACCCTCAACCAGTTCCGCCGCTTCACCGGTCGCGCCGAAGGCCTGTCGATCAGCTTCGAAGCGCACCTGCTGGGCTCGAAGATCGAATACGACGAAGAAGCCGGCACCCTGATCATCAAGGGCCTGCCGACCTCGCTCACCGACCAGCTGAAGCGACGCAACTGATGCTCGGCGGCGTCCTGAAGAAATGCCTGCTGATCCTGCTGGTGGTCGTGGCCTACCAGAACTGGGGCAAGATCGAGCGGGTGTTCAACCCTTCGCAGGTGGTGTCCGAGCAGACCCAGGCCAAGGCCAACGTCGTGCTCTACGCCACCGAATGGTGTGGCTACTGCAAGCTGACCCGGCGCTTCCTCGATCAGAAAGGCATTCCGTACAAGGAGTTCGATATCGAGAAAGATGCGGTTGCGCGCAAGGACTATGAGGCCCTGGGTGGCGGCGGGATACCGATCATCGATGTGAACGGAACGCTGATTCGCGGGTATGACCCGGATGCGATCCTGGCGGCCCTGAAATAACTATTCAATTTTACACATTTCTTGTGGCGAGAGAGCAAGGGAGCTTTGTGGCGAGGGAGCTTGCTCCCGTTGGGCAGCGAAGCGGCCCCAAAAAAGAGGGACTGCTACGCAGTCCAACGGGAGCAAGCTCCCTCGCCACGAAGTCTTTCGTCACAGTGGTGTTTGGGTATCAGCTGGCTTCGATGCGGAAACCCAGGCGCGGGAAGTGCACATGCACCACGCCGCCGCGCTCGTCCTCGCGACGTACGATCAACTCTTCGCAACCTGCGAACAGCAACTCCCCCGCCACCGGATCAACGCCATAGTCGGTGGCCGCGATCACCACCTGCTGACCGGCCTTGAAGCCGTTAGGATCAACGAACTGCTCGTCCGGCAACGCTGCCGGCGTCGACGTTCGCGCCACTTCCAGCGCTTCTTCGGAACTCATTTCGCTGGCGGCACCATGCCCAAAGCCCAACACCCGGGCATGCCAAGCTGCCACCGCCGGGTAGGCATCCACCAACGGGCTCGTGACAGGCGTGGCCTTGAGGAACCACAGGCAATGGGCCAAAGCGAAATCGGCAATCGATGGTTCACCGAACAGGAAGTCACCCTGCTCGCGCTGCAATTGCAGCTCCAGGCGCGACATGATGGTCGGCCACTGGTGTTTGGCTTGTTCGACGGAAAGCTTTGTAGCACTGCCACCACTGAACAGACCGGCACGGTCAGCGATAAACGCCTTGATTGCTTCCGGCGGCAAATTACCGAAGCGCACAGCGACCGACTCTGGCTGGAACACCAGGCTGACCGCATGCTGGAACACCACAGAATCGGCCCAGGCGGCAAAGGTGGCCGCGATCATTTCCTGCCCTTCGGGGAAGAACGCCGGCAAGGCTTTTTCCTGCTCCAGACGACGGGCGATCAACGCCGTGTCGCAATAGATGTCGGCACCGATCTGCAACACCGGAGTTTTGCGATAACCACCGGTGAGGGCGGTGAGATCAGGCTTGGGCATCACCGGCGAGATTTTCACCGAGCGCCAGGACAATCCCTTGAAGCCGAGCAACAGGCGCGCCTTTTCGGCGAAAGGGGACGTCGGGTAATGATGCAGAATCAACTCGGACATGCTCGGCTCCGCCGCAAAGTTCAGGAACCCGCAGCTTAGCGTGCTATCACTTCGCGGCCTACCGATCTGCCTGATGGGAACCGATCAGTCACAGTGATAGGCCGGCGGCAGCACTGGCCACCAGGCACTCCTTGGCGCTTTTCCTGAGTTTCTTGATCAGTCGTTCCTGGCGCAACGCTTCGCTCTTATCGCGACACAGCTCGGTGTAGACAAGCGCCATGGCCGGGCTGGAAAGGAAGAACCGCGCCCCCTTGCCGCTCTGGTGTTTGGCGAAGCGACGCACGGGATCGTCGCTGATCCCGCAATACAGCGAACCATTGGCCGCACGGACGAGGTAGACGTACCAGGGCTTGCTGACGGGGGGCTCGACTGGAGTGTTCACGTAACGATCAGGCTTGTAAGGAAAACAAGCGGCGATCTTATCAGCGACCGGCCTGAAACGCCTTCAAGCCCTTGAGTGCCTGGGCACGCACGGCGTTTCTCACCAGTGGCGTCCAGCCCAACACGAGACCTTTGAAACCCAGGGCCTGGCGCGACCAGGCCCACAGATCAAAGCGGTCGTGATGCTCGCAGATCTTGCCGTCACGGAAGACAAAACGCGCCTGGATATCATTGATGACAACGTTGCCGGTCTGGCTGAACAGATAGGTCGCCACCCAATGAGCGCCTCCGCTGCGCTCGTCGCTGCGCACGTTGTCGAAGGTCAGGGAGAAATCCTTGGCCCGGGTGGTGAGCATGCGCCACATGTCGCCGGCGTCGCGCCCACGCAACTCGCCGAACGCCGGATCACTGAACACCACGTCGTCGGTATAACAGGCAGCCATGGCCTCGGCGTCAAGGCGCTGAAAAGCCTGGTAGAAGCGGGTGATCAGCGCGCTGTGGGCATCACTCATGGGCAAACTCCGTCGAATGGAAGAATGCCTGCACAATAATCTGCAAACGCGCGGAACACTATCGGCATTCGCAGGCCGAATACCGACAAGTGTTCGCGTCTCAGACCTTTTCGCTTTCCACCTGCACGTACAGCGCGCGACCGGCGCCCAGGCCGGCGATGATCGCGCCCAGACCGATGACGCCAAAGATCCAGCCCACGGCGGTCCAGCCACCGGTCCAGTCATGCACCACGCCGACCGCAAACGGCCCCATCGACGCCAGGGTGTAGCCAAAGCCCTGGGCCATGCTCGACAGGTTTGCCGCCACATGAGAGTCCCGCGAACGCAGGACGATCAGGGTCAATGCCAGGCTGAAGGTGGCCCCCTGCCCCAGGCCCAGCACGATCGCCCAGCCCCACAGGCCTTCGATAGGCGCATAGAGGCAACCGAACAATCCGGCGAGGGTCAACGCCATCACGATCACGATGGCCAGGCGTTGATCCTTGCCACGAGTCGCCAACCATGGGGCAGATAATGAACTGACCAACTGCACGATTACCGAACCCGACAGCACCAGCCCGGCCTGGGTCGGCGTCAGGCCGCGCCCGATCAGGATCGACGGCAGCCAGCCGAAAACGATGTAGGCCAGCGACGATTGCAGCCCCATGTACAGGGTCACCTGCCAGGCCAGTTTGTCACGCAGCAATCCGCGAACGCGGTAGGCGACATTGTGCGCACCGTGTTTCGAGCCGACCTGCGGTAACCAGAACAAGGCGGCCACCAGGGCCGGGATGACCCAGAAACCCAGGCCCATCGCCCAGCTCTTGTCGAAATGTTCGCTCAGCGGCACGGTCGACCCGGCGGCCATCGCCGCACCCAGGCACAAGGCCATGGTGTACACGCCGGTCATGGTTCCGGCCTGTTTCGGAAAGTCGCGTTTGACGATGCCCGGCAGGAGCACACCGATCACGCCAATGCTCGCACCCGCCAGGATGCTGCCGGCAAACAGGCCGATTTCACCGAAAGAACTGCGCAGGATGATCCCGCCGGCCAGTGTCAGCAAAATCCCCAGCACCACGCGCTCGGCACCGAAACGTCGCGCCAGGACCGGTGCCAGTGGCGCAAACAGCCCCAGGCAAAGCACCGGCAAGGTGGTCAGCAGACCGGCCTTGGACGCCGACAGGCCAAGGGATTTCGACACCTCGCTGAGCATCGGCGCCATGCTCGACAGCGCCGGGCGCAGGTTCAGCGCCACTAACACCAACCCCAACAACAGCAGCCAGGGGCGCCGCAACAGTGGTTGCGTTTGCTGGACCTGCTCGTCATCGGCCTCGGCGTCGATCAGCAGCTCTTCCAGCTCGGCGGTGCGTTTCGGCGCTGTGGATAAATCCTGGCTGGACATGGGTTTCTCGGTTTCAAGGTTCATTGATCAACTGCCTCGACAGGGCTTTGGCCCGCTCCGGGTCGCGTTGTTCGACGGCATCGAGCATCTCGATGTGCAGGTCGAACACTTCCTGGCGGCGCGGGACGATGTTCAGGGTCTGGCGCAACTGGGCGCCGACAATGCTGGAGAAATAGCGATACAACTCGCTCAGGGTCGGGTTGTGCGCGGCGTCCACCAGACGGCGGTGGAACGCCAGATCGCAGGCGATGTAGGCATCGAGGTCGCCATGGTAGTGACTGCCGCTGACACCCAGTGCCTCGCGCAATGCCACCAGGTCTTCCTCGGTTCGGCGCAGCGCAGCCAGGCCAATGGCCTCGACTTCGAGAATGTGCCGGGTTTCCCGGGCCTGTTCGAGGGAGCACTTGGACAGGGCCTTCAAAGTGTCCAGCGGATCGACCACGGCGCGCAGGTAACTGCCATCCCCTTGGCGGATCTCGATCAAGCCGGAAAACGCCAGCACGCGCATGGCTTCACGCACGGTGTTGCGGCTGATGCCCAGCTCGGCAGACAACTCAGGCTCGGTGGGCAGACGCTGGCCAACCTCCCACACACCTTGATTGATGCGCAGGCGCAGTTGTTCCAACGCCTGATCGACGAGGGAACGTTTCACTATTGGAGAGTGTTCAGACATGGAATTCGCCCTGTCATCCAATCATAGGATGAATTTGCTGACATGGTAGTCAGCTTTGCCCAGGAGAGCAACATGCCGCCTCTGTAGGAGCGAGCATGCTCGCGATGGTCGTCAACGATAACGCTGGTTGGCAGGTCCCCCGCGGTGCTCTCAAGTCCATCGCGAGCATGCTCGCTCCTACAGGGTGCGGGTTTTCTGTGGGCAAAAATAAACCCGGAACACAGTCCGGGTTTATTTCAGCGCCTGGTTTCGATCAATGCAGGATCTGGCTCAGGAACAGTTTGGTGCGGTCGTTCTGCGGGTTGTCGAAGAAGTCGTTCGGCGCGGCCTGTTCGACGATCTCGCCCTTGTCCATGAAGATCACGCGGTTGGCCACGGTGCGGGCGAAGCCCATTTCGTGGGTCACGCAGAGCATGGTCATGCCGTCTTCGGCCAGGCCGATCATGGTGTCCAGAACCTCTTTCACCATCTCCGGGTCGAGGGCCGAGGTCGGTTCGTCGAACAGCATGATTTTCGGTTTCATGCACAGCGCACGGGCAATCGCCACACGCTGTTGCTGACCGCC
This sequence comes from Pseudomonas vancouverensis, assembly GCF_004348895.1. Taxonomy (GTDB): domain Bacteria; phylum Pseudomonadota; class Gammaproteobacteria; order Pseudomonadales; family Pseudomonadaceae; genus Aquipseudomonas; species Aquipseudomonas vancouverensis. The sequence continues at coordinate 33,263 of NZ_RRZK01000032.1, read as the reverse complement.
GGACAGTTGCCCCGGAAACTTATGCGCCTGCTCCGGAATGCGTACGCGCTCCAGGTAATGCATGGCGATTTCCTCGGCCTGGCGCTTGGGCATCTTGCGCACCCACATTGGCGCCAGCGTGCAGTTCTGCAAAATGGTCAGGTGCGGGAACAGGTTGAAGTGCTGGAACACCATGCCGACTTCACGACGGATCGCTTCAATCTGCTTAAGGTCGTTGGTCAGCTCCACGCCATCGACCACGATGCGCCCCTGCTGGTGTTCTTCCAGGCGGTTGAGGCAGCGGATGGTCGTGGATTTGCCTGACCCTGACGGCCCGCACAGGACGATGCGCTCGCCCTGCTTGACGTTCAGGTTGATGTCCTTGAGTACATGAAACTGGCCGTACCACTTATTCACGCCCTGCATCTGAATGATGCCTTCAGGGTTCACCGGCTGCTTGATTGCTTCGCTCATCACAAAACTTCCTAAATAAGGTAGCGACTTAGCGCTTGTGGCCAGTGTCGAGCTTGCGTTCCAGATGCATGGAATAGCGCGACATACCAAAACAGAAAATCCAGAACACCAGGGCTGCGAACACATAGCCTTCAGTGGCCATGCCCAGCCATTTCGGGTCGGCGGCAGCTTGCTTGACGCTGTTGAGCAGATCGAACAGGCCGATGATGATCACCAGGCTCGTGTCCTTGAACAGCGCAATGAAGGTGTTGACGATGCCGGGGATCACCAGCTTCAGGGCTTGCGGCAGAATCACCAGGCCCATGCTGCGCCAGTAACCCAGGCCCATCGCCGCGGCCGCTTCGTACTGGCCCTTGGGGATCGCTTGCAGGCCACCACGCACCACTTCGGCGACATAGGCCGACTGGAACAGGATCACGCCGATCAGCGCCCGCAGCAGCTTGTCGAAGTTCATGCCTTCAGGCAGGAACAGCGGCAGCATCACCGAGGACATGAACAGCACCGTGATCAACGGCACACCGCGCCAGAACTCGATGAAGGTCACGCAGACCACACGAATCGCCGGCATGTTCGAGCGACGGCCGAGGGCCAGCAGAATCCCCAACGGCAGGGCACCGGCGATGCCGACGGTGGCGATCACCAGGGTGAGCATCAGGCCGCCCCATTGGCTGGTCGCGACGTTGGTCAGGCCGAAGATGCCACCGTGCAGCAGAAAGTAGGCAATGATCGGGTACAGCACCAGGAAGCTCAGGCCATACACCGCTTTACGGTGAAAGCGCGAGATGAACAGCGGTGCGACGCCTATGACCGCCAGCCACACGGTCAGGTCCACGCGCCAGCGCAGTTCCGGCGGATAGTAGCCGTACATGAACTGGCCGAAACGCTGCTGGATGAACACCCAACAGGCGCCTTCCTTGGTGCAGTCGGCGCGGGTGGTACCGACCCAGTTGGCGTCGAGGATGGCCCAATGCAGGATCGGCGGGACCACCAAGTAGATGAGGTAGAACGCAAACAGGGTCAGCAGGGTATTGAGCCAGCTGGAGAACATGTTCGCGCGCATCCATGCCATCGGTCCGAAGACTTTGCTAGGTGGCGGCATGTCAGGTTTGAAAATATGAGTGCTCATGCGCTTTTCCTTACCGCTCGATCAGCGCAATGCGCTTGTTGTACCAGTTCATCAGCAGGGAGATGCTGATACTGATCGCCAGGTACACGCTCATGGTGATGGCAATCACCTCGATCGCCTGGCCGGTCTGGTTGAGCACGGTGCCGGCAAACAGCGAAACCATTTCCGGATAACCGATACCGGCGGCCAGCGAGGAGTTCTTCGCCAGGTTCAGGTATTGGCTGGTCAGCGGTGGAATGATCACCCGCAGAGCCTGCGGAATAATCACCTTGCGCAGGGTCGGGCCGTTGCGCAGCCCGAGCGAATGCGCCGCTTCGGTTTGGCCGTGACTGACCGACTTGATGCCCGAACGCACGATCTCGGCGATGAACGCCGCGGTGTACACGGTCAGGGCCAGGGTCAGGGCGAGCAGTTCAGGAATCAGCACCCAGCCACCGACGAAGTTGAAGCCTTGCAGCTTGGGCAGTTCCCAGTGCAGCGGCGCACCGAAGACCAGCGCGCACAGCGCCGGGATGACGATGAACAGCGCCAGGCCAGTCCAGAACTTGTGGAAGGGCACACCGGTGGCTTCGAAGCGTTTGGTCGCCCAGCGGCTCATCAGCACGATGGCAACGATGGCCACGACCACGCTGACCACGAATGGCCAGAAACCGTCCGCCATCTTCGCCGCCGGCATGTTCAGGCCACGGGCGCTGACGAAGAAGGTGTCGCCGAAGTTGTGACTGTTGCGCGGCCCCGGCATGGTCAGGAACACCGCGAAGTACCAGAACAGGATCTGCAGCAGCGGTGGAATGTTGCGGAAGACTTCCACGTACACCGTCGCCAGCTTGGCGATGATCCAGTTCTTCGACAGCCGCGCCACACCGATGATGAAGCCGAGGATGGTCGCCAGGATCACGCCGATGAAGGTCACCAGCAAGGTGTTAAGCAGACCGATGACAAACACCCGGGCATAGCTGTCCGATTCGGTGTAGTCGATCAGGTGTTGAGCGATGCCGAAACCGGCACTGCGCTCCAGGAAGCTGAAGCCCGAGGTGATGCCCCGGTGCTGAAGGTTGGTCTGTGTGTTGTCAAACAGGTACCAGCCCATCGAGACCACCGCGACAATGGTGATGATCTGGAAAAGCCACGCGCGCACTTTCGGATCGCTGAGGCTGAGCCTCTGCTTTGGTGCGCCGATTGAATTTTGCATGAAGTGCCCCGGAAATAATGGAACAGAACATCACCCGGTGGTTGGCCCACCGGGTGACAGAACCATCAGCGCACTGGTGGTGCGTATTGAATGCCGCCAGCGTTCCACAGAGCGTTGAGCCCGCGGTCGATTTCCAGCGGAGTGCTCTTGCCGAGGTTTTTCTCGAACACTTCGCCGTAGTTGCCCACTTGTTTGACGATCTGTACCACCCAGTCCTTCTTCACTTTCAGGTCTTTGCCGTACTCACCGTCGGAACCGAGCAGACGGGCAACGTCCGGGTTCTTGGTGTCTTTGGCTTCGGCTTCGACGTTTTTCGAAGTGATGCCGGCTTCTTCGGCGTTGAGCATGGCGTAGCCCACCCAACGAACGATGGCCAGCCACTCGTCGTCGCCGTTACGCACGACCGGGCCCAGAGGCTCCTTGGAAATGGTTTCCGGCAGAACCACGTAGTCCTTCGGCGATGCCAGCTTGCTGCGCTGGGCGAAGAGTTGGGACTTGTCGGAAGTCAGCACGTCGCAACGACCGGATTCCAGCGACTTGGCGCTTTCGTCGGAGGTGTCGAAGGTGATCGGGGTGTATTTCAGGCCGTTGCCGCGGAAGTAGTCGGAAACGTTCAGCTCGGTGGTGGTACCGGCCTGGATGCAGATGGTTGCACCGTCCAGTTCCTTGGCGCTCTTGACGCCGAGCTTGTTGTTCACCAGGAAGCCGATGCCGTCATAGTAGGTAATGAAGCCTGGAAACTTCAGGCCCATGCCCGCATCGCGAGAGCTGGTCATGGTGGTGTTGCGCGACAGGATGTCGATTTCGCCGGATTGCAGCGCGGTGAAGCGCTCCTTGGCGTTCAACTGGCTGAACTTGACCTTGGTTGCGTCGCCGAACACGGCAGCCGCTACGGCACGGCAGTAGTCGGCATCGATACCGACGATCTTGCCGGTGGAATCCGGAACCGAGAAGCCTGGCAAACCATCGCTGACGCCACACTGCACGAAGCCTTTCTTCTGCACTGCATCCAGGGTTGCACCCGCCTGGGCGAACCCGCTGACACCGAGTACCGCGGCTGCAGTCACGATGGCCAGGGTGGATTTCAACATCTTCATTCAAACCTCCAGTTTTGCTCTTGTTGTGTCGGAGCGTGAGTCCTGTCGCACCCTTTTGAGGCGTAGTCGACCCGTGTTGGCTTGTTTTGGGGTCAACCGACGTAAGACGTTAGCTATGAGTCTAGTAGGAGAAAATCCACATCATGGAAAACTCACTCTCACCAGGCGGCCGAACGGGCTGTAGCCCTTTCACGTTCGCGAAGCCCCGTTGCGGCCCGTGGCGAACATCCATCACCGGATTCATTGCTATCCCAACGACGGCAGTACACTGATAGTGTTACCGCCGGGCGCGAGATGTGTTGCACGGTTTCTCCATAGCAAAGCCCGTACCACACCGTTTGCTGAAGCGGTTCAGATGCAGGTCAAGAGCAAAACTTGTACGCTTGCGACATCTTGTTAACAGATCAACCAGACGCGCACTCCGATCACGCACTTATTGGGAGCGCGCGCACATATTTGGAGCAGCCATGACCGAGCCCCTGATTCTCGAACCCGTCAAGCCCGCAGACGCCTGCGTTATCTGGCTGCACGGCCTGGGTGCCGATCGCTATGACTTTCTGCCGGTCGCCGAAGCCCTGCAGGAAACCCTGCTGAGCACCCGCTTCGTTCTGCCCCAGGCGCCCACCTGTGCTGTCACTATCAACGGTGGCTACGAGATGCCGAGCTGGTACGACATATTGGCCATGAGCCCGGCGCGGGCGATCAATCGTGAGCAACTGGAAGAATCGTGCGAGCGGGTCATCAAACTGATCGACACCCAGCGCGCCGTCGGAATAGACGCTTCGCGGATTTTCCTCGCCGGTTTCTCCCAGGGTGGCGCCGTGGTCTTCCACACCGCTTTCCTGAAATGGCAGGGACCACTGGGTGGCGTCATTGCCCTGTCCACTTATGCGCCGACCTTCAGTGACACCCTGGAACTGTCCGCCAGCCAGCAACGCATTCCGGTCTTGAGCCTGCATGGCCAGTACGACGACGTGGTGCAAAACTCGATGGGACGCAGCGCCTACGAGCATCTGAAGCAGCGTGGTGTCACCGTGACATGGCAGGAATACCCAATGGGTCACGAAGTGTTACCCGAAGAGATTCGCGACATCGGCGCCTGGCTGACCGAGCGCCTGCGTTGAGCATTGCGGTTTAAAAACACCCTTTGATCCATCCCACTACGCCGCGCCCGATTCTTGCATTACACTGGCCGGCGTACATTCCTTAACCAATTGATGAGATGACCGTGCTCAAAGCACTCAAGAAAATGTTCGGTAAAAGCGAGACTGAGCAACTCGCGCCAGTCCCCAGCGCTCCGTCTCACACGCCCGGCCACCGCACCGACGGTAATCAGCCAGGTCGGACCGCCACCCCGGCGGCTCCCAAACACGAGGCAAAAGCCGCCCCGGTCGCACCGCCTGCGGTCGCCCCTGCCGCCGAGCAGCCTCGCAGAGAAGCGCCAAAACCCGCCAGGCCACGCCGCGAACCCAAGCCCAAGGCCCCGGTGATCCCGTGGAAACTCGAAGACTTCGTCGTCGAGCCCCAGGAAGGCAAAACCCGTTTTCACGATTTCAAACTCGCTCCGGAACTGATGCACGCCATCCAGGACCTCGGCTTCCCGTACTGCACGCCGATCCAGGCGCAGGTGCTGGGTTTCACCCTCGCCGGCAAAGACGCCATCGGCCGCGCGCAGACAGGTACCGGTAAAACCGCGGCCTTCCTGATTTCGATCATCACCCAGCTGCTGCAAACCCCGCCGCCGAAAGAGCGCTACATGGGCGAGCCGCGGGCGCTGATCATCGCGCCGACCCGCGAGTTGGTGGTGCAGATCGCCAAGGATGCAGCCGACCTGACCAAATACACCGGTCTCAACGTCATGACCTTTGTCGGCGGCATGGACTTCGACAAGCAGCTCAAGCACCTCGAGGCGCGGCACTGCGACATCCTCGTCGCCACGCCGGGCCGCCTGCTCGACTTCAACCAGCGCGGCGACGTGCACCTGGACATGGTCGAAGTGATGGTGCTGGACGAAGCCGACCGCATGCTCGACATGGGTTTCATCCCGCAAGTGCGTCAGATCATTCGTCAGACGCCGCCGAAATCCGAGCGCCAGACCCTGCTGTTCTCCGCGACCTTCACCGAAGACGTGATGAACCTGGCCAAGCAATGGACCACCGATCCTGCCATCGTCGAAATCGAGGTCACCAACGTGGCCAACGAAAACGTCGAACAGCACATCTACGCCGTGGCCGGGGCTGACAAGTACAAACTGCTGTTCAACCTGGTCAACGACAACGGCTGGGAGCGCGTCATCGTCTTCGCCAACCGCAAGGATGAAGTACGCCGCATCGAAGAGCGCCTGGTGCGCGACGGCATCAACGCCGCGCAACTGTCCGGCGACGTGCCGCAGCACAAGCGCATCAAGACCCTGGAAGGCTTCCGCGAAGGCAAGATTCGCGTGCTGGTCGCCACAGACGTCGCCGGTCGTGGCATCCACATCGACGGCATCAGCCACGTGATCAACTTCACCCTGCCGGAAGTGCCGGACGACTACGTGCACCGCATTGGCCGTACCGGTCGCGCAGGCGCTGACGGGGTGTCCATCAGCTTTGCCGGCGAAGACGATTCCTACCAGCTACCGTCCATCGAGGAAAAGCTGGGACGCAAGATCAGTTGTGAAACGCCACCGACGCATCTGCTGCGGCCGGTTGAGCGCAAGCGTCCTCAGTAAGCGACGCAAAAAAGACAGGCGCAGCCGGCAACGGACTGCGCTTTTTTTTCGCCCGGATATTGCCCGACAAAACTAAAAGTCCATAATGGACAAATTAGTTTACTTTCAATGCCGGAGTCGAACATGACCAGTACGCCGCAAGTGATCACCCAGGCCCAGGCACGCGAGCTGCTGGCACAGGTCGATGTGCCGCAAATCCTGCGCAAGCTGTTCCGCGACCTTGCAGCAGGGCGAGCCGTGCAACCGGCGCAGCAACTGGTGGAATTCCCCCAAGGCGGCGACTTCATCAACTACCTGGGCGTGCTGGCTGAAGACGGTGTGTACGGGGTGAAAACCTCGCCCTACATCGTCCGCGAACAAGGCCCCCTGGTGACGGCCTGGACCCTGCTGATGTCGATGCAAACCGGCCAGCCACTGCTGTTGTGCGATGCGGGTGAGCTGACCACGGCACGCACGGCGGCCACCACCGCCGTGGCGGTCGACGCCCTCGCGCCGCTCAAGGCCACGCGCCTGGCCATTATCGGCAGCGGCAAGGTGGCCCAGGCGCATCTGCACTATGTGAAGGGCATGCGCGAGTGGCAAAACATCAGCCTGTATTCGCCGAGCCTGAAGGATAAAAGTGCCGACGAGCTGGCTCGAATCACAGATCTCGACCCTCGCCTGAGCATTGCTGGCAGCTGCGAGGCCGCCATTGAAGGCGCCGATGTGATCATGCTCTGCACCTCGTCCGCAGGCCCGGTGATTGACCCGTCGCGCTTGAGCAAACCGGCTCTGATCACCTCGATCAGCACCAACGCCCCCCGCGCCCATGAGGTGCCACCGCAAAGCCTCAATGACATGCAGGTGTTCTGCGACTATCGCGTAACCACACCCGGCTCAGCGGGCGAAATGCTGATCGCGAGCGAGCAGCATGGCTGGGACAAAACGCTGATATGCGGTGATTTGCCTGATCTGATCAGTGCAAAGGTGCAACGCCCCGACTACGATCGATCGGTATTTTTCCGCTCGATTGGCCTGGGTCTGGAGGATATTGCGCTGGCCAATGCGATCTACCGGCCGCAGCTCTGACACCACAGGGACTCACCACAATTTCGGCTTTACGCTTGATCAGGAGATGTTCATGAACCAGGCAGATTTCATCATCATCGGCGGCGGGATCGCTGGCGCCTCCACCGGTTTCTGGTTATCACAGCACGGACGCGTGGTGGTGCTGGAGCGTGAATCCCATCCCGGTTACCACTCCACCGGGCGCTCGGCAGCGCTGTTCTCTGCCGCCTATGGCAACCCACAGGTGCGGGCGCTGACCCAGGCCAGTCGTGATTTCTTCGACAATCCACCGAGCGGCTTCAGCGAACATCCGCTGCTGACCCCGCGCGGCGAAATGACCGTGGACTTCACCGGCGACCCGACGGAACTGAACAATCAATACCTCAGCGCGAAAGCCACCGTGCCGCAGATGCAGATGCTCACTGCCGACGAGGCCTTCGCACGCATGCCGATTCTGCGCCGGGAAAAAGTCCACGGTGCAATCTACGACCCGACCGCCAGCGACATCGACACCGATGCGCTGCACCAGGGTTACCTGCGCGGCATCCGCCGCAATCAGGGCGAAGTGCATACCGATTGCGAAGTCGTGAGCCTGCAACGGGATGGCGAAGGTATCTGGCACGTCCAGACGCAAACGCAGAACTACCGCGCGCCCATCGTCATCAATGCCGCCGGTGCGTGGGCCGACCAGATCGGCCAGATGGCCGGGGCGAAAGCGCTGGGCTTGCAACCCAAGCGCCGTGCAGCGTTTATCTTCGCCGGACCTGAAGGTATCGACACTCATCACTGGCCGATGCTGGTCAGCCTCGACGAGTCCTTCTACATGAAACCGGACGCCGGGATGTTCCTCGGCTCGCCGGCCAATGCCGACCCGGTGGAGCCTCATGACGTGCAGCCGGAAGAGCTGGACATCGCCATGGGCATCTATCAGATCGAAGAGGCCACCACCCTGACCATCCGCCGTCCAACCCGCACTTGGGCGGGTCTGCGCAGCTTTGTCAGCGATGGCGATCTGCTCTCCGGTTTCGATCCACAGGTACCCGGGTTGTTCTGGGTCGCAGCACAGGGCGGTTATGGCATCCAGACTTCGCCGGCCATGGGCCAGGCCAGCGCCGCCCTGGTGCGTGGTGAAGCCCTGCCCGAAACACTCACCCGTTTCGGCCTGAACGCCAAGATGCTCTCCCCTTCCCGCCTGGGTTGATCATCGACCTCGGGTGACGTGCCCAGCCGATTACGGCACACTTTCAACGCCCCTTTTCACGGGGCGTTGACGCCGCCTGGAGCTCCACTGAATGAACGCCCCCGAAAAAGACTCAGCCCTGAACGATGCCTCGCTGGACAACTTCCATGCGATTGCCGATGCCATCGCCACGCTGTTCTTTCCCCACGCCGAGGTGGTGCTGCACGACCTGCGAACGCAAAAGGTCGACTACATCGCCAACAACCTGTCAAAACGCGAAATTGGCGACGACTCGGCACTCGACGACATGCTCAGTGACGAGGTCAGCGAACGAAACATCGGGCCGTACGAAAAGCTCAATTGGGATGGTCAGAAGATTCGCAGCCTGAGCACCGTGCTGCGCGACAGCCAGGATCGTCCGCTGGCGGTGCTGTGCATCAACCTGAATATTTCGCTGTTCGAGAATGCCAAGGCGGCACTGGACCTGTTCCTCTCGCCGAGCAAGTTGATCCCGCAACCGGACTCGCTGTTTCGCGATGACTGGCAGGAGCGCATCAATACCTTCCTGCATGCCTGGCTGCGTGAACGGCAGTTGAGCCTGAACCTGCTGACCCGCGATCACAAACGCGAGCTGGTGCTGGCGCTGCATGCCGAGGGCGCGTTCAAGGGCAAGAGCGCGTCGAACTATGTGGCCAATGTGCTGAACATGGGCCGGGCGACGGTTTACAAGCATTTGAAGGAGCTGAAGGGCTGAAACCCTGAAAGCTGTATTGCCTGCCTTGGCCCCTTCGCGAGCAAGTCGAATCGTCGCACCGTCGCTCCCACAAAGGTTCTGCACCGAACACAAAATCTGTGTTTGATGGAGATCCCATGTGGGAGCGAGCTTGCTCGCGAAAGCGGTGAATCAGTCGCCGTAGATATCAGACTTGAAGTACTTCTCGGAAATCTTCTGGTATTCGCCATTGGCGCGAATGCCGTCGATGGCCGTGTTCAACTCGCTGACCAGCTCGGCATTGCCCTTGCGCACCGCGATCCCGGCACCCTCGCCGACATACTTGGGATCCTTCAGCTCAGGCCCGACAAAAGCGTAACCCTTGCCCCGGGGCATCGACAGGAAATCATTAAGCGGAATGGTGTCGGCAAAAATCGCATCGAGACGACCGGCCGCCAGGTCCATGTAGATCTCTTCGTTGTTGCTGTAGCGCTTGACGTTGATGCCCTTGGGCTCGAACACCTCGGTGGCGTAACGGTCAGTCGTGGTCGCACGCTGGACACCCACGGTCTTGCCCTTGAGGCTGGCGTACTGATCATCCACCACCGCGCCGTCCTTCATCACCAGACGTGAGGAGGTGAAGTAGTACTTGTGGGTGAAATCCACCGACTTCTTGCGATCCTCGTTGATGGTCATGGAGGACAGCGCCATGTCGATTTTCTTCACTTTCAGGGAAGGAATCAGACCGTCGAACTCGCCTTCGACCCACACACACTTGACCTTCATTTCCGCGCACAGGGCGTTGCCGATGTCGTAGTCGAACCCGACGATTTCGCCTTTGTCGGTTTTCGAGGCGAATGGGGGATAAGCGGCTTCGATGCCGATGCGCAAGGTTTTCTCGGTGGCGAACACCGAGCTGCACGCCAACAGGCTCAGGGCCAGGCCGGTGATGAGGGGGAGTTTCTTCATGTTCGTTTCTCGCGGTTGTTGTTGGTTTGGCAAGACAGAAGAAAAAGCTGAAACGGGGGGGAACACCTTTTTTGTACTTATAATTCCATATTGGACTTTTACGTATTGATCGTCAATGAGGCAAATGCAGCCCGTGCCGGCCGGTGGTCGGGTGGTGAATCCCTGAGTGAAGGGTTGAATCAAAGGGCCTCATCGCGAGCAAGCTTGCTCCGGGCGGCGTTCCGACGATGACTGACTGAAGGACGCCGCAGGAACTACTGCTTCCAGCGATCCGCCGCCGCGTGATCGCTGTCACGCCCCTCAACCCAACGCGGCCCGTCACTGGTGTTCTCTTTCTTCCAGAACGGCGCACGGGTTTTCAGGTAGTCCATGACAAAGGCGCAGGCGTCGAATGCCGCCTGGCGGTGAGCGCTGGCGGCGCCAACGAAGACAATCGGCTCGCCCGGCTCCAGGGCGCCGATGCGGTGCAGCACTTCCAGCTTGAGCAGCGGCCAGCGCTGTTCGGCTTCGACGGCAATCTTGCCGAGGGCTTTTTCGGTCATGCCCGGATAGTGCTCGAGGAACATGCCCGCCACGTCGAGCCCGTCATTGAAATCGCGCACGTAACCGACAAAACTCACCACGGCACCGACGCCGACATTGGCATCGTGCATGGCGTTGACTTCAGCCCCCGGGTCGAACGCCGTGGCTTGTACACGGATGGCCATGGTTCAGCCTCCGGTCACGGTGGGGAAAAACGCCACTTCGTCACCGTCGCTGACGGGCTCGTCGAGCTGGCACAGATCCTCGTTGCGTGCGCACATCAGATTCTGCTCGCTCAAGACCTCGGCGCCATCGCGCTTGGCCAGCAGCGCACGCACATCATCAACGGTCGCAAAATCGCCTTCGACCTTCACCGCATCCACGCCCAGCGCTTCACGATAACGGGCAAAAAACTTCACGGTGAGCTTCATGACGGGTCCGCCTGAAAATGCCCGCTCTTGCCGCCGACCTTTTCCAGCAAACGCACGCTTTCAATGGTCATGCCACGGTCGACGGCCTTGCACATGTCGTAGATGGTCAGTGCCGCCACACTGGCAGCGGTCAGCGCTTCCATCTCGACGCCGGTCTGCCCGGACAGCTTGCAGCGCGCGACGATACGCACGGTGTCTTCACCATCGGCGCTGAGCTCGACCTTGACACCGGTCAGCATCAGCGGATGGCACAGAGGAATCAGGTCACTGGTTTTTTTCGCCGCCTGGATGCCGGCAATGCGCGCCACGGCAAACACGTCGCCCTTCGGGTGACCGCCACTGACAATCATCTGCAGGGTCTCAGGCAACATGCGCACCAGCGCTTGGGCAGTCGCTTCACGGAAGGTCACCGCTTTTTCGGTGACGTCGACCATATTGGCGCGACCTTGGGAATCGAGATGAGTCAGCACGGGGTTACTCCTGATCAGGAGCGTCGATTGTAAACCCGGGGGTCAATTTTTCGCACGCGCGATTATCGGCCCACCACAAACCAATGTGGGAGCGAGCTCGCTCCCACAGGTTTTTCATACGTCCACAAAAAACCGGGCGGCTGTGAGGCCGCCCGGTTCCGGTAGAACGTTACAAATGCGATTCGGCGTATTCGGCCAGGATCGAACGCGGTACTCCTTGCAGGGTGATGTGCACCCCGTTCGGGAAGTCCTTGAAGCGCTCAGTGAGGTAGGTCAGCCCGGAGCTGGTCGCGGACAGGTAAGGGGTGTCGATCTGCGCCAGGTTGCCCAGGCACACCACTTTGGAACCGGCGCCGGCACGGGTGATGATGGTTTTCATCTGGTGCGGCGTGAGGTTCTGGCATTCGTCGATCAGGATCAGGCTTTGTTGAAAGCTGCGACCCCGGATGTAGTTGAGGGATTTGAACTGCAACGGCACTTTGCTGAGGATGTAGTCGACGCTGCCATGGGTGCTTTCGTCATCCATGTGCAAGGCTTCGAGGTTGTCGGTGATGGCGCCCAGCCAAGGCTCCATTTTTTCCGCTTCGGTGCCAGGCAGGAAGCCGATTTCCTGGTCCAGGCCCTGCACGCTACGCGTGGCGATGATGCGGCGATAACGCTTGCTGACCATGGTCTGTTCGATGGCAGCGGCGAGCGCCAGGATGGTTTTACCGGAACCGGCGGCACCTGACAGGTTGACCAGGTGTATGTCCGGATCGAGCAAGGCGTACAGCGCCAGGCTCTGGTAGATGTCACGTGGTTTCAGGCCCCAGGCTTCCTGGTGCAGCAGTGGTTCCTGGTGCAGGTCGAGGATCAGCAGCTTGTCTTCTTCGATCTCCTTGATCCAGCCGACAAAACCTTGCTCATCGATGATGAACTCGTTGATGTGCACCGCCGGCAGGTTGTCGATCAACTGCACCTGGTGCCAGGTGCGGCCGTGGTCCTGACGGGTTTCGACCTTGCTCACGCGGTCCCAGAAGGAGCCGGTCATGTTGTGGTAGCCGTTAGGCAGCAGCGAGACGTCATCGACCAGTTGGTCGGTGCTGTAGTCTTCGGCCTCGATCCCGCAGGCGCGGGCCTTGAGGCGCATGTTGATGTCTTTGGTGACCAGCACCACAGGCTTTTTCGGGTCGCGGGTGTGCAGGTCGATCAGTTGGTTGATGATTTTGTTGTCGTTGAGGTGCTCGGGCAGAATCAGGTTCGGCTCGGCGTGCTTGCTCATCAGAATTGACAGCAAACCCTTGGGACCACTCTTGCCACGCTGGATCGGCACCCCCTGCTCGACGTCTTCGGGCGAAGCATCGCCCAGGGTCTTGTCGATCAGTCGGATGGCCTGGCGGCATTCAGCAGCAACGCTGTGATGCCCGCTCTTGAGCTTGTCCAGCTCTTCAAGCACGGTCATCGGGATGGCGACGTGGTGTTCTTCGAAATTGAGCAGCGCGTTTGGATCGTGAATCAATACGTTGGTATCGAGTACATAAAGGATTGGCTGGTTGGAAGAAGCGCTACGTCCGTGATCATCCATACTCGGTCACCTTTGTGGGAGCCAGTCGACGCAATACCTTGGCGGTGCTGCGCCTCGAAGGGCCGCCGAATCTCACCTGCGGAGAATCAAGTGACTGCAAACAAACGGGTCTTGGGAGACGCCACCTGTGTTGCAGGTTTCGGCGGTCTGTCTTCGTAATACTCCAAAACATGTGACAGAAAAAAGCACTTTGACGCTTTTTTGAAGTTTATTTTTCAGAATGACCAATAGCACTTGGCGGACTGCCATCACCCGTTTACAGTCGGAGATCAACCTGCACCGAATTCCCCGCAAAAATCACCCCAAGCCCAATGTTTCCGGGCTTTTCAGCGAAATCCGTTCTGACAGTCTTCCCAACCGATACCGATGGGCGCCGTTTGCGTGACCAGCCAGGGCAGTGAGGTTTTCACCGCATCCTGCTTCGCGTTGAAATTGATCACCCCGTGCCGCCACAACAACATCAATGTCAGCACCCGCTGCGCACTCTGCTCGCCCTTGAGCCGCCCTGCGCCGTCCTGGGCATCGATGTCCCACAACGCCACCTGCAAGCCCTGGGTCCTGAAGAAAGCTTCGGCATCGGCCCGACGCTGGCCATCGGGTGGACGAAACTGCGGCACGAAGTTCTCCGGCAGTTTGTTTTTCACCAGTTCCACGCTGCGCCGTACCGAGTCCTGCCAGTCCTGCCAGTGACTGTGGGAACGGAACTCCCAGCCCTGCACGCCGACGCATTGTTGCGAGAAGGTCGATTGCAGGCTGCTCACCGACTGTTCGGCCAAACGCGCCTGAATGTCCTTACCCAACACGAAGAAGGTGCCGCCGATGTTCGATTTGCGCAGGTACTGCGCGATCCAGGCCGAATTGTCCGGCAGCGCGTTGGCGGCGCTGTCGAAGGTCAGCAAAAACAGGCGGTCGTGCATGTCGTCGCCGTCACGCTCGTAGTCGCCAAAATGATCGACTTCACTGCTGGTTTGCGGGAACAGCGCAGCCTTGCGCAGCTGCTCGTCGAGGTAACGGGTGTGGAAGGTCCGGCTCGGTTCGGCCCACTTGATGTAGAAGCTGTCCTCGCTGACCTGGAACTTGGCAGCCTGTTCGCGAAGGGTGGCGATGTCCTCGACCAGAAAGCAGAAAGACGCGTCCTGATCGCAGCTCTGCTGGGCGAATTCATAGTTGCTCAGCAAGCGGTGCCACAGCTGCGCGCGGACTCGGTTGATCGATTCCATGTTGATCGTGCGCAGGCCCAGGCGCTGGGCCAATGCCGGCTCATCCAGCGTCTCGCTGGTGATCAGCACGCTGGAAAACATCAGGATTTCAGCCCGGGAAGCCACGTCGAACAGGGTCGGGTTGCTGAGCTTTTCCGGCCAGGTGCTGCGATCCAGCGTCGCGATATCGCCTGGGGCCGCCAGGGCGCCGAAGCTCAGCAGCCAGATCGAAATGAAAAAAACGATACGCAATGGGATGTCTCCATAACAAAACCCGCGCGGCACTATAGCTGATCCAGCCTGCCCCCTGTGGGAGCGCCATTGATCACCTATGGCCGCGATAGCTGGAGTCAAAACCGACAACCCCCTAGAATCGCCGCCACGATTAAAGGAGACGACTTCATGCTGATGGTGATTTCACCCGCCAAGACCCTCGACTACGAAACACCGCCGGCGACCCAGCGTTTTACCCAGCCGCAGTACCTCGACCACTCCCAGGAACTGATCCAGCAACTGCGCGAGCTGACCCCGGCCCAGATCAGCGAACTGATGCACGTCTCCGACAAGATCGGCGGCCTCAACGCCGCGCGTTTTGGCAGCTGGACGCCAGCATTCACCGCGGATAATGCCAAACAGGCCCTGCTGGCCTTCAAGGGTGACGTGTACACCGGCATGAATGCGAACACCCTCAACGAAGCCGATTTCGACTACGCCCAGCAGCATCTGCGCATCCTGTCAGGCCTGTACGGCCTGCTGCGCCCGCTGGACCTGATGCAGCCCTACCGCCTGGAAATGGGCACCAAACTGGCCAATGCCCGCGGCAAGGACCTGTACGCCTTCTGGGGTACGCGCATCAGTGAATGGTTGAACGAAGCGCTGGTCGATCAGGGCGACGATGTGCTGCTTAACCTGGCGTCCAACGAGTACTTCTCGGCGGTCAAACGCACCGCCCTGAACGCACGCATCATCAATACCGAGTTCAAGGACCTGAAGAACGGTCAGTACAAGATCATCAGCTTCTACGCGAAAAAGGCGCGCGGCATGATGAGCCGTTTCGTCATTGAAGAACGCATCAACGATCCCGCCGCCCTCAAGCAGTTCGACGTGCAGGGCTATCGCTACAGCGCCGAACAGTCGAAACCGGACAATCTGGTGTTCCTGCGCGATCACGCCCCAGAGTGATGCACAGGGTCGGTACACACCCTGTGCGCCGGCCCTGTATTGCCTTCAGACTTCCCCGCAAATTCGCCAGTTAATTGGCGCCAATAAAACAACAGTTACATTTCTAACTTTAGTTTCACTCGACTTCGATCATTTTTTTCAGTAGTGGCACTGAAAATTTTTCTCTGTAGTGGCAAAAAACTACCCTCCCCGATTATTCCCCTTTATATAAAGGGCGAAACGGCAAGTGCTATCAATTTGAAAGCAGTGCCATCTTTTTCAATATTTCAAGAAATTTCAGATTTCGCGATGGATGGACTGGAACTATGTCAAAACCCATAGCTCATACCACCGGTAACGATTATCAACGAACATGTACGAGATAACTTACGCGAAGCAGTGACTCATATAGCGAAGTTGTCATATTAACTTTCGCCCAACTAACCCCCGAGCTGGGCAACGCATGAAGGACAGGAGATTCGCCCCATGACGATCCCCTACAAGGCCAAGGCCGCGCCTCTGTAACCGTGCCCTTTCTGGCACCCAACCGCTTGAGCCACAGGCCTTTTGCCTGGCATCAAGTGCGCAGGACTGTTGCACCCGCACTCTTTCGAACAGAACTGCGGCTGCATGACAGAGCAAGCCATAACAATAAGGCTTAGTTACGCACACCTTGAGTGCATTTATTTAGACACTCGTAATTCATATGCCATGACACGGGCGATTTGTGCCTGTAAACCGCACTTACGAGTGCATAACGACCGCTGAACACCATTAACTCCGGCCATTTAATGGCTTGATCAATACAGAGGTAATTGCGATGCGCATCAGCATATTTGGTTTGGGTTACGTCGGCGCAGTGTGTGCCGGTTGCCTGTCTGCACGGGGCCATGACGTCGTTGGCGTCGATGTCGCCAAAGACAAGATCGACATGATCAATGCCGGCAAATCACCCATCGTTGAACCGGGTCTGGGCGAGCTGCTGGCTCAAGGTATTCGTACCGCTCGTCTGCGTGGCACGACCAACTTCGCCGAGGCGATCCGCGACACCGACCTGTCGATGATTTGCGTCGGTACGCCGAGCAAGAAGAATGGCGACCTGGAACTGAACTACATCGAAGCCGTGTGCCGCGAAATCGGTTTTGTCCTGCGCGACAAGACCACCCGCCACACCATCGTCGTGCGCAGCACCGTGTTGCCAGGCACCGTGGCCAACGTGGTCATCCCGATCCTCGAAGACTGCTCGGGCAAGAAAGCCGGCGTCGATTTCGGCGTCGCGGTCAACCCTGAGTTCCTTCGCGAAAGCACCGCCATCGCCGACTACGACCAGCCGCCAATGACCGTCATCGGCGAATTCGACAAAGCCTCGGGCGACGTTCTGCAATCGCTGTACGAAGAACTCGATGCACCGATCATCCGCAAGGACATCGCCGTTGCCGAGATGATCAAGTACACCTGCAACGTCTGGCATGCCACCAAGGTCACCTTCGCCAACGAGATCGGCAACATCGCCAAGGCTGTCGGCGTCGACGGTCGTGAAGTGATGGATGTGGTCTGCCAGGACAAGGCCCTGAACCTGTCGCAGTACTACATGCGTCCGGGTTTCGCTTTCGGCGGCTCGTGCCTGCCCAAGGACGTACGCGCCCTGACCTACCGTGCCGGTTCCCTCGACGTCGAGGCGCCGCTGCTCAACTCGCTGATGCTGAGCAACGAGTCCCAAGTGCAAAACGCCTTCGACATCGTCCAGAGCCACGACAAACGCAAAGTCGCCCTGCTGGGCCTGAGCTTCAAGTCCGGCACCGATGACCTGCGCGAAAGCCCGCTGGTGGACCTCGCGGAAATGCTCATCGGCAAGGGCTACGACCTGAGCATCTACGACAGCAACGTCGAGTACGCCCGCGTTCACGGCGCGAACAAAGACTACATCGAGTCGAAAATCCCTCACGTTTCTTCGCTGCTCAATGCCGACTTCGACGCGGTGATCAACAACAGCGACCTGATCATCCTCGGTAACCGTGACGAGAAATTCCGCGCCCTGGTGCAGGAAGTTCCCCACGGCAAGCAAGTGATCGACTTGGTGGGCTTCATGTCCAAGGCCACCTGCGCGGACAGCCGCGCGGAAGGCATCTGCTGGTAAGGCAGCCGCAAGCTTCAAGCTCCAAGCCACAAGTTCAAGGCTCCGCGCTGGGGGCTTGAAGCTTGGAGCTTGCAACTGACTTTAAGGATCAGATCATGCACAGGCTAAAGCACGGCCTACTCCAGGCCGCCGGTTGGCTGTTTTACCTGACGTTACTGATGGGCCTCGCCATGGCGCTGCCTGTCTCCACCTTCGACTCCGATTCGAAGGACTTTATTTTTCTGATTGGCGCCGTGGGTATCTGGCGCTACTCGATGGGTGCCACTCACTTTGTGCGCGGCATGATTTTTCTCTACATCGTCTACCCGCACCTGCGCCGCAAAGTGCGCAAGCTGGGTAAAGCGGCAGAGCCGTCGCACGTGTTCCTGATGGTCACCAGCTTTCGTATCGACGCATTGACCACTGCCCAGGTCTACAGCTCGGTGATCCGCGAAGCCATTGACTGCGGCCTGCCGACCACCGTGGTCTGCTCCATCGTCGAAATGTCCGATGAGCTGCTGGTGAAAAGCCTGTGGAACCGTATGAACCCGCCAGCGCGGGTGAAGCTGGACTTCGTGCGCATCCCCGGCACCGGCAAACGCGATGGCCTGGCCTATGGTTTCCGCGCGATATCCCGTCACCTGCCCGACGACCGCGCCGTGGTGGCCGTGATCGATGGCGACACCGTGCTCGCTGAAGGCGTGGTGCTCAAGACCGTGCCGTGGTTCCAGCTGTTCGGCAACGTCGGCGGCCTGACCACCAACGAATTCTGCGAAGTGCGCGGCGGCTACATCATGAGCGAATGGCACAAGCTGCGCTTCGCCCAGCGCCACATCAACATGTGCTCGATGGCCCTGTCCAAACGCGTGCTGACCATGACCGGGCGCATGTCGGTGTTCCGCGCCACCGTGGTCACCAACCCGGACTTCATCGCCGACGTCGAAAGCGATTCGCTGCAGCACTGGCGTCTGGGCCGCTTCAAGTTCCTCACCGGCGACGACAAGTCGAGCTGGTTCAGCCTGATGCGCCTGGGCTACGACACTTTCTACGTACCCGACGCGGCCATCCACACCGTGGAACACCCGCCGGAAAAAAGCTTTATCAAAGCCAGTCGCAAACTGATGTTCCGCTGGTACGGCAACAACCTGCGGCAGAACTCCCGAGCCCTGGGCCTGGGGATCAAACGTCTGGGCGTGTTCACCTCGGTGGTGCTGTTCGACCAACGCGTGTCGATGTGGACCTCGCTGCTCGGCCTGACCGTGGCCCTGATCGCCAGCTTCAAGTACGGCACCGCGTTCATCCTGGTGTACCTGCTGTGGATCGGCATCACCCGCCTGATCCTGACCCTGCTGCTGTCCTGCTCCGGACACCGGATCGGCCCGGCCTACCCGGCGATTCTCTATTACAACCAGATCGTCGGCGCGCTGGTGAAGATCTACGTGTTCTTCCGCCTCGACCAACAGTCCTGGACTCGCCAACCCACATCCCTGACCCGTGATCTCGCCAGCTTTCAACGTTGGTTCAACACCTGGTCGTCTCGGACCATGACCTTCTCTGCCGGCAGCATTTTCGTCGCCGCGCTGCTGTTGATGGTCTGACTGCCCCTTATTGAATTAACAAGGAAACCGCCTCCATGAATACCGCCGTCAATGCCAACGTAGTGCACGAATCCGAAGCCCAGCGCCAACACGCCCGGGTGAAAATCCCGGCCAAGCTGCGCTTCTTCGGCCCCGACCGCACCCCGGTCGAAGCCCGAGTGATCGACCTGTCCGCCGGTGGCCTGGCCTTCAACGCCGGCCAGTTGCCGCTGAAAATCGGTGATGCCTACAAGGCCCGCCTGCAATTCGTCATCGACAATCTCGGCCTGGCCATGGACGTCGAACTACAGGTGCGCTCCTACGACCGCCAGACCGGCCGTGCCGGTTGCCAGTTCCAGAACCTCGAGCCGCAAGACATCTCGACCCTGCGCCACCTGATCACCTCGCACCTGGCCGGCGACATCGTCAGCATGGGTGAAGTACTGGCAACCCTTCAGCGCGACAACTTCACCAAGGCGCGCAAGGTCAAGGACGGCGGCCACGGCATGAGCGCGTTCGGGCGCCTCAAGGCCGTGACCTTCAGTCTGGGGATTTTCGTCGTCGGCCTGGCTGCGTTCGGCTTCGTCTTCAAATCGGTGTACGGCATGTACTTCGTCAGCCATGCCCAGGCCGGTCTGGTCAGCGTGCCGGGTGTGAACATCACCATGCCTCGCGACGGCACCGTACAGAGCCTGGTGAAAACCGACGGTGTGGCCGCCAAAGGCGCGCCGCTGGCGACCTTCAGCACCAGCATGCTCGACGTGCTCAAGGGCCATCTGGACGAAGACCAGCTGCAACCGGCCAAGGTCGAAGAGCTGTTCGGCAAGCAAATGACCGGCACCCTGACCTCGCCTTGCGACTGCACCGTGGCCCAGCAAATGGTTGCCAACGGTCAGTACGCCAGCAAGGGCGACGTGATCTTCCAACTGGTGCCACGCGGCAGCGAGGCCAATGTCGAAGCCCGTTTCTCCTATCGCCAGTTCGGTGATGTGCGCCCGGGAACCTCGGTACGCTTCCAGATCGCCGGTGAAGACCAGACCCGCACCGGCAAGATCGTCAGCAGCACCAGCCTGAAAAGCGCCGACCTGTCCTCCGACATCCGCGTGCTGATCCAGCCTGACGAAGCCCTCGACAGCGCCCTCGCCGGCCGCCCGGTGGAAGTCAACAGCGATCGCGGCCCGAACCTGAACTGGCTGATCGACAAAGCCATGGCTGCTGGTCTGTAACCGGAGGACATGCCTGTGAGTACGCCTATCCTCATCACTCCGCCGACCCTGTGGGAGCGAGCTTGCTCGCGAGGCGGTCAACCCGGTTGGTCTGATGCACCGCGCCGCCTGCTTCGCGAGCAAGCTCGCTCCCACATGGGTTCACTGTGTGCCGTTGCGCTGGCCGTGTCGCTGGCCGGTTGCGCCGGCCTGCCGGACCAACGCCTGGCCAACGAAGCGCTCAAGCGTGGCGACACTGCCACCGCCGCGGCAAACTACCGGCAACTGGCGGACCTGGGCTACAGCGAGGCCCAGGTCGGCCTGGCCGACATTCAGGTCGACAGCCGCGACCCCGAGCAAATGAAACAGGCCGAGGCAACCTATCGCGCCGCAGCCGATGTTTCGCCGCGCGCCCAGGCACGCCTTGGTCGACTGCTGGTGGCCAAGCCCGGCTCCACCGAAGCCGAGCAGCACGAAGCCGAAACCCTGCTGAAAAAGGCCGCCGCCAATGGCGAAGGCAATACCCTGATTCCGCTGGCGATGCTGTACCTGCAATACCCGCACAGCTTCCCCAACATCAACGCGCAGCAGCAGATCAGCCAATGGCGCGCCGAGAACAAACCGGAAGCCGGCCTCGCGCAAGTCCTGCTGTATCGCACCCAAGGCACCTACGACCAGCACCTGGATGACGTCGAGAAAATCTGCAAGGTCGCACTCAACAGCAATGACATCTGCTACGTCGAACTGGCCACGGTCTATCAGAAACAAGCCAAGCCGGAACAACAGGCGGCGCTGATCAAACAACTGCAAGCCGCTCATGCCCGCGGCACGGTATCCGCGCAACGGGTCGACAGCGTCGCCCGTGTGCTCGCCGATTCGACCCTGGGCAAAACCGACGAAAAAACCGCGCAGTCGCTGCTCGAACCCATCGCGCCGGGCTACCCGGCGTCGTGGGTCACCCTCGCGCAGTTGCTCTACGACTTCCCCGAACTGGGCGACGTCGACCAGATGATGAAGTACCTGGATAACGGCCGCGCCGCCGACCAGCCACGCGCGGAACTGCTGCTGGGCAAGCTCTACTACGAAGGCAAGCTGGTACCCGCCGACGCCAAGGTCGCCGAAGCGCACTTCCAGAAAGCCGTCGGCCGCGAAGTGGCGGCCGATTACTACCTCGGCCAGATCTATCGCCGTGGCTACCTGGGCAAGGTCTATCCGCAGAAAGCCCTCGACCACTTGCTGACCGCAGCGCGCAACGGCCAGAACAGTGCTGACTTCGCCATCGCCCAGCTGTTTTCCCAGGGCAGGGGCACCCAGCCTGACCCGGTCAATGCCTATGTCTTCAGTCAGTTGGCCTTGGCCCAGAACACCCCACAAGCCACCGAGCTTGCACAGACACTGCAAACGCAACTGCCGCCTGACCGGCTGGCCGAGGCCCAACGCCTGTTGAAACAAGAACAGTCGGTGCGTGGTGCCTTGAGCCAGAACACGCCGGAACTGCACGCCCTGCAAGAAGACGACGGCGAGGAAACGCTATGAAGTTAAATCCATTCATGAAGGCCGGTATCGGTCTGACATTCGCCTTGATCTGGTCTTGCCCGACCCTCGCAGCGATGACTGAAGCACCAAAAAACTTCGGCCTCGAAGTGAAGATCACCGGCCAATCCGAAGACGACCGCGACCTCGGCACCGCGCCCGGTGGCGACGTCAATGGCGTCGGTCTCGACCTGCGTCCGTGGATCTACGGCGAAAGCGGAGCGTGGAGCGCCTACGCCATGGGTCAGGCGGTGACGTCCACCGACATCATCGAGACCGACACCCTGCAGCAATCCGACGGTAACGAGACCACCAACAACAGCGATCGCGAGACCAAAAAGAACTACCTGGCCATGCGTGAATTCTGGGTCGGCTACAGCGGCTTCACGCCCTACCCCGGCGAGATCCTCAAGCTCGGTCGCCAGCGCCTGCGCAACGACGACGGTCAATGGCGCGATACCAACATCGAAGCGCTGAACTGGACCTTCGACACCACCCTGTTGCGCGCCAACGCCGGTGTTGCCGAACGCTTCAGCGAGTACCGCACCGACCTGAAAGAGCTGTCGCCCAAGGACAAGGATCGCCTGCACGCCTACGCCGATGCCGCGTACCAATGGACGCCGGGCAACTGGGTCGGCATTCGTGGTCATCACACCCACGACGACGGCAAGCTCGACTACCCGCAGCCGGGCGTACCGACCGACTCGCTGGACAAGAAACAGAACGGTGACATCAGCTGGCTCGGCCTGACCGCCGACAGTGACGCCTACAACTGGCGCAACACCAACCAGCTCAATTACTGGGGCAGCATCACCGGCATGCGCGGCGACACCGACACGGTCAACCCGCTGAACGCCGATGGCACGCGCCCGACCGAAGCCAAACGCGGCGATGACCTCAACGGCTGGGCCACCGACGTCGGCGTGCGCCTGCGCCTCGACCCGCAATGGCAAGTCGGTGCGGCTTACGCTCGCGCCAGCGCCGAATACCAACAGAACGGCCTGGAAAGCAACCGCTCGAACTACACCGGTACCCGCTCCCGCGTGCACCGATTCGGCGAGGCCTTCCGCGGTGAAATGAACAACATGCAGACCGCCACCCTGTTCGGCTCGTGGATGCTCAACGACGAATACGACGCCAGCCTGATCTACCACAAGTTCTGGCGCGTCGACGGCAACAAGCCGGTCGGCAGCAACGGCATCAACGCCGTCGAGAACAACACCGATGACGTGACCGGCGCGATTCTTTCCAGCACCTCGCTGCCGTTGAACGACGGTGAGAAAGACCTCGGTCAGGAGATGGACCTGGTCGTCACCAAGTACTTCAAGCAGGGTCTGTTGCCGGCGGCGTTGAGCCAGTCGATCGACGAGCCTTCGGCCCTGGTGCGTTTCCGTGGTGGCGTGTTCAAGCCCGGCGATGCCTATGGCAGTCAGGTCGATTCGTACATGCACCGCGCGTTCATCGACGTGATCTGGCGCTTCTGATGCAAACCGCGAAGGGAGTGCCCGACATGAATAATTCGAAGCGAGGTTCACTGACCTTGCTGGCCGGCGCGATGCTGCTGGCCAGCTCCGTCACCTTCGCCAGTGTGGAGCCGGCAGCGCCTGCCAAGGCGGCGCGTCCGGCGACCATTGCCAAAGAACTGCAACAAGCCAAGACCTACACCGTCAGCAGTGCACCGACTGCGCCACTGGAGCTGGCCACGCCGACACTGCCGGACCTGTCGGGCTACACCGCCGAGGCCGCCGCGGCGAAAATCGTGCGCAGCAAACCCGGCAAGGTCAGCCTGCGCCGGATGATGCAGGAAGACGCCCTGAAGGACTTCATCGGCGGCGACAACAAGATGGCTGAATGGGTGGTGCGTCAGCACGGCATTCCCCAGGCGATCTTCGTCGACGACGGCTACATGAACCTCAAGGACCTGGCCAAGAAGCAGCCCAAGTACGTGATCGAAACCGCGCCCGGGGTTTACCTGGCGCGGTTGCCGATTGTCGTGGGTCGTCACGGCATTCTTGAAATCGACAAGCAGACCCAGGAGTTGCGCCTGTCCCAGGAGGCCGGATCGTTCCTGGTCAACGACGGCCAGCTGTTCGTACGGGATACCAAAATCACCGGTTGGCGCGAGAAGGCCAACGGCCCGGCAACCTTTACTTCGCCCAAGGATTTCCGCCCGTTCCTGCTGTCCTGGGGCGGTACCGAGACTTACATCGTCAACAGCAAGATCGCCAGTTTCGGCTACGCCAACAGTAAGTCCTACGGCGTGAGTATTTCCCAATACACGCCGAACATGGCCAAGGTGCTCAAGCGTCCGGAACCGACCGGCTGGATCATCGGCTCCGAGTTCTCGGACATGTGGTACGGCTTCTACTGTTATGAAACCCGCGACTTCGTGGTCAAGAGCAACACCTACAAAGACAACATCGTCTACGGCATCGACCCCCACGACCGTTCCCACGGTCTGATCATTGCCGACAACACCGTGCACGGCACGAAGAAGAAGCACGGGATCATCATCTCCCGTGAGGTCAACGACAGCTTCATCTTCAACAACCGCAGCTACGACAACAAGTTGTCCGGCATCGTCATCGACCGTAACAGCGTCAACAACCTGATCGCCCACAACGAGGTTTATCAGAACCACACCGACGGCATCACCCTCTACGAGAGTGCCGACAATCTGCTGTGGGGCAACAAGGTGCTGAGCAACCGTCGCCACGGCATCCGCATTCGTAACAGCGTGAACATCCGCCTGTACGAAAACGTCGCCATGGCCAACGGCCTGACTGGCGTCTACGGCCACATCAAGGACCTCACCGACACCGACCGCGACATCAAGCTCGACCCGTTCGACGCCGAGGTCTCGCTGATCGTGGTTGGCGGCGAACTAGCCGCCAACGGCAGCGGCCCGCTGTCGATCGACTCGCCCTTGAGCGTCGAGTTGTACCGCGTCTCCATGCTCGCTCCGACCAAATCCAGCGGTATCAGCTTCACCGGGATCCTTGGCGAACGTCAGGATGAAATTCTCGATTTGCTGGTGCGCCAGCAGAAAGCCGTGCTGATCGACCCTGTCGAACGCCAGACCGAAATGCAGGACTGAGGATAATTTTATGCCCCCACATTTGATCAAGTTACTCAGCCTGTCGGGCCTGACCCTCGGCATCCTCGCGGCCGCTGGCGGCGCCCGGGCAGATGAGGTGAAGG
The DNA here is from genome assembly GCF_004348895.1 of Pseudomonas vancouverensis. Taxonomy (GTDB): domain Bacteria; phylum Pseudomonadota; class Gammaproteobacteria; order Pseudomonadales; family Pseudomonadaceae; genus Aquipseudomonas; species Aquipseudomonas vancouverensis. Next base: position 7,795 of record NZ_RRZK01000032.1, on the reverse strand, counting down.
CGCCAACCTTCACCGCAGAACCGTGCTGCAACCTGTGCCCGGCTGCCCATGATGCGAAGAACTACACCACGCGTTATCAGCAGAACTTCACCACGCTGGTGCAGGCCCAGGGCGACTGGTTGTTCCGCACCCAGGAAGACTTGCGCACCGAATTCGACACCACGCCCGCCGGCTACAAGCGCATGCAGCAACTGCACGATGCGTTCAAGAGCAAGGGCGTCGAACTGGTGGTGGTCTATCAACCGACCCGTGGCCTGGTGAACCGCAACAAGCTCAACCCGGCGGAGAAAGCCAGCTACGACTTCGACAAGGCGCTGAAGAACTACAAGACCATGCTCGGCCGTTTCGCCCAGATGGGTTACGTGGTGCCGGACCTGTCGCCGCTGACCAACGAGTCGCTGCCCGACACCCTGCCGGCCCACGATTTCTACTTCCGTGGCGACCAGCACTGGACGCCGTACGGCGCTCAGCGCACGGCGAAAATCGTCGCCGAAAAGGTCAAGCAGATGCCGGCCTTCGCCGACATTCCCAAGCGTGAATTCGAGACCAAACGCTCCGGGCGCATGGGCAAGACCGGAACGTTGCACAACATGGCCGGTCAACTCTGTGGCACCAGCTACGCGATCCAGTACATGGATCAGTTCACCACCGAGCCGAAAGGTGAAGCCGGTGACGGCGATCTGTTCGGTGACTCCGGCAACCCGCAGATCACCCTGGTGGGCACCTCCCACAGTGGCAAGAACTACAACTTCGCCGGTTTCCTCGAAGAGGCCATCGGCGCCGACATTCTCAACGTGGCCTTCCCCGGCGGCGGCCTGGAAGGTTCGATGCTGCAGTACCTGGGCAGCGACGAATTCCAGAAGACCCCGCCCAAGATCCTCATCTGGGAATTCTCGCCGCTGTATCGCCTCGACCAGGAAACCATCTATCGCCAGATGATGGCCCTGCTCGATAACGGCTGCGAAGGCAAAGACGCCCAGATGAGCGCCAGCACTACCTTGAAGCCGGGCGGTAAACAGGAACTGCTGGTCAACAGCAACAACATGAACCTGCAGAACAGCAGTCATCAGGTCGACATCCGCTTCGCCGACACCTCGGTGAAAACCCTGCACGCCACCCTCTGGTACATGAATGGGCGCCACGAGGACATCAAGATCGAAAAACCGGAAACCTCCGACACGGACGGGCGTTTCGCTTTCGAGTTGCGCACCGACGAAGACTGGGCCTCGCAGAACCTGCTGGCCGTTGAAGTCCAGGGCCCTGAAGCCGGTACAGCGCCACAGAAAGTCGAAGCAAAAATCTGCAAACGCAACGTATTCCCGAGTGCCGAGCAGCGTACTGCTTCGGTCGGGCAATGAGGTCTGCCATGCGAACTGTGAAACTTTCCACACTGTTGGCTCCAACCCTGCTGGGCCTGGCGATGTTCGCCGGGGCCACCCAGGCCGCGGCGCCACTGCGTCCCCCTCAGGGCTATTTCGCGCCTGTGGATAAATTCAAGAGCAGCGACAAGAGCGAAGGCTGTGATGCCATGCCGACGCCTTACACCGGCTCGCTGCAATTTCGCAGCAAATACGAAGGCTCGGACAAGGCACGCGCCACGCTCAACACCCAGTCGGAAAAAGCCTTCCGCGACAGCACCGCCGACATCACCAAGATCGAACGCGGCACCAGCAAACGGGTGATGCAGTTCATGCGTGACGGTCGCCCGGAACAGCTCGATTGCACCCTGAGCTGGCTGACCGCGTGGGCACAATCCGATGCCCTGATGTCCAAGGACTTCAACCACACCGGCAAGTCGATGCGCAAATGGGCGCTGGGCAGCATGGCGTCCGCCTACCTGCGCCTGAAGTTCTCCGACTCCCATCCTTTGGCTGCGCACCAGCAGGAAGCGCAAGTCATCGAAGCCTGGTTCAGCAAGATGGCTGATCAGGTGGTCAGCGACTGGGACAACCTGCCGCTCGAAAAAACCAACAACCACTCGTACTGGGCCGCCTGGTCGGTGATGGCCACGTCCATCGCCACCAATCGCCGCGACCTGTTTGACTGGGCCGTGAAGGAATACAAGGTCGGTGCCAATCAGGTCGATGCTGACGGCTTCCTGCCCAACGAGCTCAAGCGCCAGCAACGCGCCCTCGCCTATCACAACTACGCCCTGCCACCGCTGGCGATGATCGCCAGTTTTGCCCAGGTCAACGGTGTGGATCTGCGCCAGGAAAACAACGGCGCGCTGAAACGCCTGGGTGACCGGGTGCTGGCCGGGGTGAAAGACCCGGACGAGTTCGAGAAGAAGAACGGCAAGGAACAGGACATGACCGATTTGAAAGAGGACATGAAGTTTGCCTGGCTGGAACCGTTCTGCTCGCTCTACACCTGCGCGCCGGATGTGCTTGAGAAGAAGCACTCGATGCAGCCGTTCAAGACCTTCCGCCTGGGCGGTGACCTGACCAAGGTCTACGACCCGGCCAATGAAAAGGGCAACAAGGGTTCTTGAGGCTGACTGCTTTCCCTGTGGCGAGGGAGCTTGCTCCCGCTCGGCTGCGAAGCAGTCGTAACCCAATGAACGCGGATTGACTTTGCACCGTGTCACCAGGTTTCAGGGGGCGCTTTGCACCCCAGCGGGAGCAAGCTCCCTCGCCACAGGTAACTGCGCAACATGCAATACAACCACCCGGATTTTCATGGGGGGTTTGGGGGGGCTTCGGCCCTTGAATGTTGGTTCAAACAAGGAGAGATCGGGATGGTATTTTCATCCAACGTGTTCCTGTTTTTGTTCTTGCCGATCTTTCTCGGCTTGTACTACCTGAGCGGGCAACGCTATCGCAATCTGCTGCTGCTGATTGCCAGCTACGTGTTCTACGCCTGGTGGCGGGTGGACTTCCTCGCGCTGTTCGCCGGTGTCACCCTGTGGAACTACTGGATCGGCCTGAAAGTCGGCGCCGCCGGCGTCAGGACCAAGCCGGCGCAGCGCTGGCTGCTGCTCGGCGTGGCCGTCGACCTGTGCATCCTCGGCTACTTCAAGTACGCCAACTTCGGCGTCGACAGCATCAACGCGATGATGACGTCGGTGGGTCTGGAGCCGTTCATTCTGACCCACGTGCTGCTGCCGATCGGTATCTCGTTCTACATTTTCGAGTCCATCAGCTACATCATCGACGTCTACCGTGGTGACACACCGGCAACGCGCAATTTGATCGACTTCGCCGCGTTCGTGGCGATCTTCCCGCACCTGATCGCCGGTCCCGTGCTGCGTTTCCGCGACCTCGCCGACCAGTTCAACAACCGCACCCACACCCTCGATAAATTCTCCGAGGGCTGCACGCGGTTCATGCAGGGTTTCATCAAGAAAGTCTTCATCGCCGATACCCTGGCCGTGGTCGCCGACCATTGCTTCGCCCTGCAAAACCCGACCACGGGTGATGCCTGGCTGGGTGCCCTGGCGTACACCGCACAGCTGTACTTCGACTTCTCCGGTTACAGCGACATGGCCATCGGCCTGGGCCTGATGATGGGCTTCCGCTTCATGGAGAACTTCAAGCAGCCGTACATCAGCCAGTCGATCACCGAGTTCTGGCGGCGCTGGCACATCAGCCTGTCGACCTGGTTGCGCGACTACCTGTACATCACCCTGGGCGGCAACCGCAAAGGCACGCTGATCACCTATCGCAACCTGTTCCTGACCATGCTGCTCGGTGGTCTGTGGCACGGCGCGAACATCACCTACATCGTCTGGGGTGCGTGGCACGGCATGTGGCTGGCGATTGAAAAAGCCATCGGCCTGAACACTTCGCCACGCCGCTTCAACCCTATCCGTTGGGCACTGACCTTCCTGCTTGTTGTGATGGGATGGGTGATCTTCCGCGCAGAAAACCTGCACGTCGCCGGGCGCATGTATGGCGCGATGTTCAGCTTCGGCGACTGGTCGCTGTCGGAACTCAACCAGGCCAGCCTCACCGGTCTGCAAGTGGCGACCCTGATCGTGGCCTACGTGACCCTGGCGTTCTTCGGTCTGCGCGATTTCTACAGCAACCAGCCGCCGGTCAAGACCAAGCCTGAAGTCAAGGTCGACGCCGACGGTCCGGCCGCCGCGACCGCCGGAACCATCAAAGCCGTGCCTGGGGATAACCCGGCCAGCATCCACCAGCCGGGCTATACCGTGGGCGTCGACGCCCAGGTGCAACCGGCCTACTGGAGCGCTGACTGGTCGCGCTACGTGATGCGCGCCCTGGTGCTGCTGCTGTTCATCGCCTCGATTCTCAAACTCTCGGCGCAAAGTTTCTCGCCGTTCCTTTACTTCCAGTTCTGAGGGATCTGACCATGACCCGCTCATTACGCATCTTCTACATCGCGCTGTTTCTACTGACCTTGCTCGTGCTGGGCCTGTGGTCGGTGCGCAGCTTCTTCGGCTTCAGCACCAACGCCGACGCGACCGTGCTCAACGGACGCTGGACCAAAGCCGTGGAAACCCACTACGACGACGAGTTCCCGATCAAGCGCCTGGGCACCAACCTCTGGGCCGCGCTGGACTTCAAACTGTTCAACGAAGGCCGTCCGGGTGTGGTGCTCGGTCGTGACCAGTGGTTGTACAGCGATGAAGAATTCCACCCGGTGGTCAACGAAGAGTTGAACCTGCAGGGCAACTACGCGCTGGTCGAAGGTGTACGCCAGACCTTGAAAGCCAAGGGCGTGCAACTGGTCATGGCGGTGGTACCGGCCAAGGTGCGCCTGTACCCGGAGCACCTGGGTGAGGTCAAACCGGCCAGCATCCATGCCGACCTGTACAAGGACTTCCATCAGCGACTGGCCGCCGACCGGATTCCCGCCCCGGACTTGCTCGGCCCATTGCAACAGGCCAAGCAAAACGGCAAGCAAGTGTTCCTGCGCACCGACACCCACTGGACCCCGGAAGGCGCCGAGATTGCCGCCAACCGCCTGGCCAGAACCATTGCCGACAAGTACCCGCTGAGCGGCGAGCCACAGCGTTTCGTCACCACACCTGCGGAAAAAGTCACGCACAAGGGTGACCTGCGCCTGTTCCTGCCGCTCGATCCACTGTTCGAAAACCTGATGCCGGCGCAAGAGCCGCTGCAGAAGCGCAACACCGTCGCGGTCGAGGATCAACCTGCCGGTGATGACGCCCTGTTCGCCAACACCGAAGTGCCGGTGGCCCTGATCGGCACCAGCTACAGCGCCAACCCCAACTGGAACTTTGTCGGTGCACTCAAGCAGGCGCTGCACAGCGACGTGGTCAATTACGCCGAAGACGGCCACGGCCCGATCCTGCCGATGCTCAGCTACCTGAAAAGCGATGCTTTCAAGAACAGCCCGCCGCAGGTGCTGATCTGGGAGTTTCCTGAACGTTATCTGCCTGTGAACAACGAAATCGGCGACGCCGACCCGCAGTGGGTCGCAGAGCTTAAACAAGCCGGCGCGCGCCAACAAAACGTAGCAATCAACACCAAATCCGAGACGCCCGACCGGGCGCAAAACTGAAAGAGAGAGGTACTTCCATGACTTTCAATACTCCTCGTCGTCTCGCCAAGACCTTTGCACTGGTTGCCGGCATGGGCGTGCTGTCGACTCAGGCTTTCGCCGGTGGCGACGCAGCACTTTACGGCCCGACCGCACCGAAAGGCTCGACCTTCGTGCGCATCTACAACGCCAGCAATGCTGAAGTCAGCGCGACTGTCGGTAGCACCAACCTGAGCGATGTTGCGCCGCTGTCGAGCAGTGATTTCAGCTTCATGCCCGGCGGCGACTACAGCGCCAAGGTCGGCAGCCAGACCCTGCCGGTGAAACTGGCCGGCGATCACTATTACACCCTGGTCAACAACGCCAGCGGCGCACCGCAACTGATCGAAGAACCACCGTTCAAGAACAAGCAGAAATCCCTGGTGCGGGTGCAGAACCTCAGCGACAAACCGCTGACCCTGAAGACCGCCGACGGCAAGACCGACGTGGTGCCGAACGTTGCCCCCAAGGGCCGTGGCGAACGTGAAATCAACCCGGTCAAAGTCAGCCTGGCGCTGTACGACGGCAGCACGAAAGTCGGCGACGTGAAACCGGTCGCCCTGGAACGCGGTGAAGCGGCAGTGCTGTACGTCACCGGTAACGGCAGCAGCCTGTCGCCAGTCTGGGTGAAACGCCCGGTGTCGACGCGCTAATCAATTTTTCGGATTGACCCATGTCCCCTGCAGGACCGAAGCGTCAATCCGGACTCGAAACAAAAACAAGAGTGAAACGACACAGCGTTCGTAGCTCTAACCAAACGATTTTCAAGGAGTAACAACATGATTCCGGTAATCTTGTCAGGTGGTAGTGGCTCACGTCTTTGGCCGCTTTCCCGTAAGCAATTCCCAAAACAGTTCCTGGCCCTGACCGGCGAGCACACGCTGTTTCAGCAAACCCTGGAACGCCTGGTGTTCGAAGGTATGGACACACCGATCGTGGTCTGCAACAAAGACCACCGGTTCATCGTCAACGAGCAACTGGCCGCGCGCAAACTCGAAACCCAGCGCATCCTGATGGAGCCGTTCGGTCGCAACACCGCACCGGCCGTGGCGTTGACCGCGATGATGTTGGTCAACGAAGGGCGTGACGAACTGATGCTGGTGCTGCCGGCCGACCACGTACTGGAAGACCAGAAAGCCCTGCAACGCGCCCTTGCCCTGGCCACGGTCGCCGCCGAAAACGGCGAAATGGTGCTGTTCGGCGTACCGGCCACCAAACCGGAAACCGGTTACGGCTACATCAAGTCGACCAACGATTCGCTGCTGCCCGAAGGCGTCAGCCGCGTCTCGCATTTCGTCGAAAAGCCGGACGTCAAACGCGCCACCGAATTCGTCCAGTCCGGTGGTTATTTCTGGAACAGCGGCATGTTCCTGTTCCGCGCCAGCCGCTTCCTGGAAGAGCTGAAAAAGCACGATCCGGACATCTACGACACTTGCGTGCTGACCCTGGAACGCAGCGAGCAGGACGTCGATACCGTCAGCATCGACGAAGCCACCTTCGCCTGCTGCCCGGACAACTCCATCGACTACTCGGTGATGGAAAAAACCCGCCGCGCCTGCGTGGTGCCGCTGACCGCCGGCTGGAGCGATGTCGGTTGCTGGTCATCGTTGTGGGAAGTGAACGAGAAAGACGCCAACGGCAACGTCACCAAAGGCGATGTGGTGATCCAGGACAGCAAGAACTGCATGATCCACGGCAACGGCAAACTGGTGTCGGTGATCGGCCTGGAAAACATCGTCGTCGTCGAAACCAAGGACGCCATGATGATCGCCCACAAGGACAAGGTCCAAGGCGTGAAACAGTTGGTCAACACCCTCAACGAACAGGGCCGCAGCGAAACCCAGAACCACTGCGAGGTCTACCGTCCGTGGGGCTCCTATGACTCGGTGGACATGGGTGGGCGCTTCCAGGTCAAGCACATCTCGGTCAAGCCGGGCGCATGCCTGTCGCTGCAGATGCACCACCACCGTGCCGAGCACTGGATCGTGGTCAGCGGCACGGCCGAGGTGACTTGCGATGAAAACGTGTTCCTGCTGACCGAAAACCAGTCGACCTACATTCCGATTGCTTCGGTGCATCGCCTGCGCAACCCGGGCAAGATTCCGCTGGAGATCATCGAGGTGCAATCGGGCAGCTACCTGGGTGAGGACGATATCGAGCGGTTTGAGGACATTTACGGGCGCTCGACGCCGGTTGAGCGCGGGGTGTCGGTGAAAACCATCGCGCAGTAATTAGCGCAAAACCTTGAGCCCCCGGCCAACCTGCTGCGTCCCCTATCCGCAGCAGG
>NZ_RRZK01000003.1 GCF_004348895.1 Pseudomonas vancouverensis | reverse complement strand
ATCCCGAACTCAGAAGTGAAACGATGCATCGCCGATGGTAGTGTGGGGTTTCCCCATGTGAGAGTAGGTCATCGTCAAGATTAAATTCCGAAACCCCAATTGCGAAAGCAGTTGGGGTTTTGTTTTTAGTAGAAGTCACCGATTTTGCTGGCACGTTACCGCGTAACGGGCTGGTCACAGAATTTCTTGACGACCATAGAGCGTTGGAACCACCTGATCCCATCCCGAACTCAGAAGTGAAACGATGCATCGCCGATGGTAGTGTGGGGTTTCCCCATGTGAGAGTAGGTCATCGTCAAGATTGAATTCCGAAACCCCAATTGCGAAAGCGGTTGGGGTTTTGTCATTTCAGGGCTGGCAAGAGCCCACGAATGAGCGGCACAAAAAAAGCCCGCCTCTGAATTTGGAGGCGGGCTTTTTGCCGACTTGACAGCAACAAGCCACCGACTGGCTCAATTCAAGAGCGTCTGGCCAGGGCTTCGGGACTGTTGAGGTAGAGCGTGATGACCTCCACCGCCCGGTTGAGGTGATGGGTGAGCAGCGTCACCGATTGCTCGACATCGCGCTCCTGCGCGGCTCGCAGCAATGCACGGTGATCGTCCTGGGACAGTTCGCCCAAGCCCATGGCTTCAAGGTTGAAACGCAGGAAGCGCTCTTCTTCATTCAAGCCGTCTTCGACCAGCCTCAACAACCGTCGATTGGGCGCTCGGGAATACAGCGTCATGTGGAAAAGGCGATTGAGCCGACCAATTTCGCTGTAGTCACGCTCGGATTCCAGTTCATTGATGTAGCGCGTGGCCTCTTCGATGTCGGCGTCCTGGAGCAACGGAATCGAGAGGCGCAGGGCTTCCGACTCGAGCAGAATGCGCAACGCGTAGGTTTCTACCGCATCACCCTGAACCAGCGGAGCGACCACGGCGCCTTTGTGGGCGATCACGTTCAGCAGTGCTTGTGCTTCGAGTTGACGCAAGGCTTCGCGAACAGGCATGCGGCTGACGCCAAACAGGTCTGCCAGGTCTTGCTGACGCAGGGCGGCGCCACAGGGGATGCGCCCATCCAGTATTGCCGAGCGCAGCGTTTCTTCGATCACCGAGCGTGCCAGGTGCGCCGGAATTGGCCCATCGACCATGATACTGCTCAGCGGGTTGGGCTTTTGTGTCACTACTACGCACCCTGATTGACTGAAGAATTTTGGATCCAACGGACACTAGTAACTGCCTGACTGCTTGTCAATCTGCGAATGGGATGTCCTGTTGACAGTTTAGCGCGCCACCCGTGATCTCAGCGTGCCGTTGTCATTTTCCGGGCTAACCTACACCATCAAGTGATTCCCACTGGTCTCTTGCGGATGCCTGGCCTTGGCCGCACGTTTAGCGATTCCCCGAATGTTGCGCTGGCTGTGCAGCGCATTGCTGCTGGCCGGCGTGCTGCTGGGCGGTTTGCATGCCGATTGGGATTTTTCCCAGATCAGCCGTCGGGCGCAGGCATTGTACGGGCCTTTAGGTGAAGGCCAGCAGCGCATAAACGAATGGCAAAACCTGTTGGCTACCCAGAAACAGCTCGGCGAGCTGGAGCAGCTTAATGTGGTCAACCGTTTCTTCAACAAGGAACTGCGCTATGTCGAAGACATCGACCTCTGGCATCAGGAGGACTACTGGGCAACACCCATCGAAGCCTTGTGGAAAGGCGCTGGAGACTGTGAGGACTACGCTATCGCCAAGTACTTCAGCCTGCGTCATCTGGGCGTTGCAAGTGAAAAGCTGCGCATTACCTACGTAAAGGCATTGACCCAAAACCGCGCGCACATGGTGCTGACTTACTACGCGCGCCCGGACGCCATGCCGCTGGTACTGGACAGCCTGGTCGATGCCATCAAACCGGCCAATCAACGAACGGATCTTCTGCCCGTCTACGCTTTCAATGCAGAAGGGCTGTGGCTGCCGGGTGCCAAGGGCAATCAGAAAGTAGGCGATACCAAGCGTCTGTCCCGCTGGCAGGATGTGCTGAAAAAAATGCAGGCCGAAGGATTTCCGGTCGAGACGACTAACTAGGAGCATGCCATCAGATGTCATTGTTCAAGCAGCTATTGATCGCTATCTGTCTGTTCCTGGTCGTCGCCTTCACTGGAAGCTTCATGGTCAGCCTGGAAAGTTCGCGTACCCAGTACGTCAATCAGTTGCGCTCCCATGCACAGGACGCCGCGACGGCGCTGGCGTTGTCCCTGACACCGAATATCGATGACCCGGCAATGGTCGAGTTGTTGGTCAGTTCGATTTTCGACAGTGGTTATTACGCAAGCATTCGCGTGGTGGATCTCAAGACTGACAAGACGCTGGTCGAACGCAGTGGAATTACCGCGGTCACCAGTGTGCCGGACTGGTTCGTCAAACTGATCGGCCTGGAGCCGGCCGGTGGCGATGCGATTGTCAGTCGCGGCTGGGAGCAGGCGGCGCGGGTTGAAGTGGTCAGCCACCCGATGTTTGCGCTGGCCAAATTGTGGCAAAGCGCATTGGGCAGTCTGGGCTGGTTGCTGCTCTGTGGCGCGGTCAGTGCGGCGCTCGGAGCCTTGCTGCTACGGCGGCAACTCAAGCCTCTGGATTACATGGTCCAGCAGTCACACGCCATTGCCCGTCGCGAATTTCTCAGCCTGCCGGATTTGCCCCGCACTCCTGAGCTGCGCCGCGTGGTACTGGCAATGAACCAGATGGTTGAGAAGCTCAAGGCGTTGTTTCAGGAGCAGGCTGAGCGCAGCGAAAAGCTGCGTGCCGAGTCGTATCAGGACAACCTGACCGGGCTGGCTAACCGACGTTATTTCGAGATGCAGTTGAACGCGCGGGTGAGCAATCCGGAGCAAGCCAGTTCAGGTTATCTGTTGTTGCTGCGGATCAAGGACCTGGCCGGTTTGAACCAACGCCTCGGCGGGCAGAACACCGATGCGTTACTGATCGCGGTCGGCCAGCAACTGTCACGGGAATGCGCGAAATACCCGGAAACCCAGAACCTGGTCACCCGCATCCGCGGGGGCGAATTCGCGGTGCTGGCGCCGGGCCTGGTGCGTGAAGAGGCATTGCAACTGGCGCAGCACCTCGATTCCGCGATGGCCAGCTTGCACGCGACCGGTGCCACCGACGTGGCAACGGTTGCGGCCATCGGTCTGGCGCCCTTTGTTCATGGTGACACGCCGCAAACGGTGCTCGCCCTGGCCGATCAGGCGCTGGCCCAGGCTGAAGGCCAGGCCGATGTGAACTGGGTATGCCTGGATCGCGAGGCGATCACCCACGTCGGCGATGATCACCACGCCTGGCACGATTTGCTCGAGCAGGCTTTGGTGAATCGGCAGTTCAAGTTGCATTTTCAGGCCGTCGTCGCCACGCAGGACACTAGCCTGGTGCTGCATTACAAGGTGCTTTCGCGATTGATCGATGACAAGGGCCAGAGCATTCCCGCCGGGCGCTTCCTGCCTTGGCTCGAGCGCTTTGGCTGGGCCGCAAGACTCGACCGGCTGATGCTGGAACTGGTGCTGGAGCAGATGGCTGGCCATCAGGAGTCGCTGGCGCTGAACCTGTCTTCAGCAACGCTGGAGGATCCGCAGGCACTCAATGCACTCTTCGAATTGCTGCGCGCGCATTCTGATCTGGGGCCACGGCTGACCCTGGAAATAGGCGAGGAACAGTTGCCCGAACAGGCCATGCTGGAAACCCTGACGCGGCGGCTGCGTGAGCTCGGGTTCTCCTTGAGCCTGCAGCATTTCGGCGGGCGTTTCAGCATGATCGGCAATCTGTCGCGGCTGGGGCTGGCCTACCTGAAAATCGACGGCAGCTACATCCGCGCGATCGACAAGGAGGGCGACAAGCGCCTGTTCATCGAGGCGGTGCAGCGGGCGGCGCACAGCATCGACCTGCCGTTGATTGCCGAGCGGGTCGAAACCGAAGGGGAGCTGTCGGTCATTCGCGAGATGGGCGTTTACGGTGCCCAGGGTCGGCTGTTCGGTGAGCCCAAGGCATGGGCGTGATCGCAATCGGGCAGGCCTGACAGGCAAGATGTCAGATCAGGCCATCCTCGTCTTCGCCAACCAGTTGGCTAAGGCCGCCCAGCGCTTCCCGCGCCTGTGAGCGGTCCATGAGTTTGGCTTGCGCGGCAGCGGGCAAGTCGGTGACGCGGATCACGCCTTTATCAATCAGCACTTGAATCAAGTCATCGAGTACCCGGATCATTTCCGGGTCGCTTTGCTTGAGGCGTTTCAGGTTGGAGGCCAGTTTCCGTTCGGCCAGCCAATCCTTGATCTCCGGGTGGTCGGCCGGCAGGGTTTCTGTCGCTTCGGCATAGGCCTGAGCTTCCACGCGCAGCAGTTGGCCTTGCGCATCGCGTTGCACGTAGAACATGGCGTCTCCCTCGAACGTTAACCCGCATTTTCCTGTCAGCAGCATAGCCAACGCCGCGTCAGTAAAGCGCATGGCGGGTCGGTCATGCACCGATATTTCCATGGTTTGCATTCAGCTTTTGAAGTGCGTCGCTTTACTTGCAACTAAGATATTGATTTGAAACATATATGTGTTAATTGAGAAATTGCGCCAACTAGGCGTAGTTCAAATGGTCCACTAATTGCTTTGATCGCCAGCACATTTTGCCGGTTGCCGTCCGTCCCCCGAGCTGCCATCTGGCGTAAATCGTGTGCGTCGTTTCAACCCTTGCCGGATAATCCCGCGCCGCTCGCGCAGGCCATATTCTGCGCGGGCTCCAGCGACCCCGGAGTGTGATGAAAACGACCTGCGCCAAATTAAAACAAGTGTGTTATGTCAAAAATATGGCGATAAAAAAGGTTTTTTTAATCGCGTCTAAATATTACACTTGCAGCATTCAAAATATTGACGATATCATTTTGATAGCTCGCTTCGATGGATCCTCTCGAGCTATCTGTTACTCAATGTGCCAGCGCCTCGGATAGTCTCTTATGAATCGTACAGACGATATATCGAACCTATTCAACAGGTTCGGAGCAAGTGCGGACAGTTATCTTGAGTTCAGTAGCCAGTTTGACTACAAGGAAAAACCGTTGACGCTGGTGCCAACGGCTTCCGAGCCTGTGCCTGCGCCCGTTTCCGCACCTGTTTCAGTGATCGAAGCTGAACCGCAGGTGAATGCCGTCAATGAACTGCCGCTCGTAGCATGCACAGACGTTGTCGAAAAGGGCAGCGAACTCAAGCTGTTCAAGCCCGTGCAACCTGCCGCACCGCTTCGCCAGTTGCTGGCTGAAGTCGCCCTTGCACGTCAGGCCGAAGCGCAGGCGCGCAATGAGGTTGCACTGAGCCAGGTGTTGCACCACGACCGCCCGACCAAGACACGTGCGCATGTCATTGCGCTGGTTTCGGCCAAAGGCGGCGTGGGCAAAAGCACCCTGGCGTCGGCGCTGACGACGGTCATGCGCCTGGACGGTGGGCAAACCATCGCCATCGACCTCGATCCGCAAAATGCCCTGCAGCACCACTTGGGCGCCGAGCCCGATGTCGCCGGCATGGGCAACGCCAGCCTCATGGGCGAAAACTGGAAGTCGCTGCTGCTCGACGGTTCCGCCGGCTCATTGCTGCTGCCGTACGGCGCACTGAGCGAAGACGAGCGCCGTACGCTCGAGCGTTATCTGGACAACGATCGCTACTGGCTCGCCCGCCAACTGGCAAGCATGGAGCTGGGCGAAAACGATGTGGTGATCATCGACACGCCGCCAGGTCGTACCCTCTACCTCGACCAGGCGCTGATGGTGGCCGATCAGGTGCTGGTCGTCGCAACGGCCGACGCCGCCTGTTTTGTCACGCTGGATCAGATGGAGCGCGTCTTGGGCGAGCGCATGGCGCAGGGCCAGGCGCCGCTGTGCAGCTACGTGATCAACCAGTTCGACAGCTCCCGTGAGTTCTGCCGCGACATGCAGGAAGTGATCAAGCGTCGCCTGGGTTCGCATTTGCTCGGTGCGGTGGCGCTCGACCACGGGGTTGGCGAAGCGTTGGCTTATGGGCACAACCCGATGCTGGACATGCTGGCCACCCAGGCCTGCCGAGACATGTTGGCGCTGAGTCATACGCTCAAGGCTCAGATGAAATCCATGGTTGTTGCAGAGTCCTACGCGTCGTGATCAATCCATCGACTCCAGAACCGGTCACGCCTACCCGGTTGCAGCGCTGGGCACAGTCGGCTTCCGAGCGCCTGGAGGGCCTGCCGCAGACGTTGCGTCGCGCGCTGAACCTCGGCGTGATGGTGCTGTGCGGCCTGTTGGCACTGTTCATCATTACGGTGCCCTTCGACCTCTACTCTCAGTGCCTTTTCGCCCTGGGCTGCTTTATCACCGCCCTGGTACTGCGCAAGGTTCCCGGGCGCCTGACGGTGCTGATCCTCATCGGATTGTCGCTGACCGCGTCGCTGCGCTACCTGTACTGGCGATTGACCTCCACCCTCGGTTTCGAGGGCTGGGTCGACATGTTGTTCGGCTATGGCCTGGTCCTGGCCGAGCTGTACGCGATGATCGTACTGGTGTTCGGCTACGTACAAACTGCCTGGCCACTGCGGCGCAAACCGGTGCTCATGAGCGGCCCGCCGAGCGAATGGCCGACGGTCGACGTGTTCATTCCGTCGTACAACGAAACCCTCGATATCGTGAAGGTCACCATCTTCGCCGCGCAGGCCATCGACTGGCCGCAGGACAAGTTGCGCGTGCATGTCCTCGATGACGGGCGCCGCGAAGACTTCCGCGAGTTCTGCGAGCAGATCGGCGTGGGCTACATCGTTCGCGACAACAACCGCCACGCCAAGGCCGGCAACCTCAACGAAGCGCTGAAGGTCACCAGCGGCGAATTCGTCACGATCTTCGACGCCGACCACGTACCCACCCGTTCTTTCCTGCAGGTGTGTGTCGGCTGGTTCATCAAGGACCCGAAGCTGGCGATGCTGCAAACGCCGCACTTCTTCTTTTCCCCCGACCCGTTCGAGAAGAACCTCAACACCTTCCGTTCCGTTCCGAACGAAGGCGAATTGTTCTACGGACTGGTGCAGGACGGTAATGACCTGTGGAACGCGACCTTCTTCTGCGGTTCCTGCGCCGTGATCCGCCGCGCGCCATTGCTGGAAATCGGTGGCGTGGCCGTCGAGACCGTGACTGAGGATGCCCACACCGCACTCAAGCTCAACCGCGCCGGCTACAACACCGCGTACCTCGCGATCCCGCAGGCGGCCGGTCTGGCTACCGAAAGCCTGTCGCGACATATCAGCCAGCGGATTCGCTGGGCGCGTGGCATGGCGCAGATTTTCCGTACCGACAATCCGTTCTTCGGTAAGGGCCTGAGCTTCGGTCAGCGCCTGTGCTACGTGAACGCGATGCTGCACTTCTTCTACGGTCTGCCGCGGCTGGCGTTCCTGACCGCGCCACTGGCCTTCCTGTTTTTCGACGCGCAGATCTTCCACGCCTCGGCGTTGATGATCACCGCCTACGTGCTGCCGCACATCCTCCACGCGAGCCTGACCAACTCCAGTATCCAGGGGCGTTTCCGCCACTCGTTCTGGAACGAGGTCTACGAGACCGTGCTGGCCTGGTACATCATGGGGCCGGTGCTGATGGCGCTGGTCAACCCCAAGTTCGGTGGCTTCAACGTGACCGACAAGGGCGGCGTGATCGACAAGAAATACTTCGAGTGGAAACTGGCCCGCCCCTACATCGTGTTGCTGACTCTGAATGCCGCTGGCCTGATCTACGGCATCGTGCGTTTGATGGAAGGCGCCGAAGGTGCGACGACCACCATCCTGATCAACCTGGCGTGGACCGTTTACAACCTCATCATCACCAGCGCCTCGGTGGCGGTGGCCAGCGAGACTCGTCAGGTGCGGTCCGAGCCGCGGGTGGCCGCAGCACTGCCGATGCGCCTGACCCGTGCCGACGGCACTTCGCTCGACGGCGTGACCCAGGACTTCTCGCAAAAAGGCCTGGGTTTCCGTTTGCCGGAAGGGGTGAGCATTCCCAAGGGCGAGCGTGTGCAGATCTCGTTGTTCCGCAACGACCGCCTGAGTGTGTTCCCGGCCGTCGTCGTGTTCAGTCGCGACGGGTTGCTGGGCGCGCAATTCGATCAGCTGACCCTGCGTCAGCAAAGTGAACTGATACGTCTGACGTTCTCCCGCGCCGACACCTGGGCTGCGACCTGGGGCGGTGGGCAGGTCGACACGCCATTGGCCGCTCTGCGCGATGTCAGCGGCATCGGCATGCGCGGTATCTACGAACTCTTCAAAGCCACGGCCATGGAAGTGCGAAACCTGTTTCGCAGTCGCCGCGCCACCCCGTCCACCCTGGATAACGTTCTGGACAAGTGATGAACTCGAAGTCTTTCGCTTTCGGTAACCTGCGCGATTCGCGTCGCACGCTGGCACGCCTGACGTGCGCCTTGCTGGCCGTGGGTGGCAGCGCTGCGGCACTGGCCGAGACCACGGCGGCAGATGTCGCCCCCGGCGCCAACAGCTACAGCGTGACCCTCAAACAGCTGGGTCGGAACTATCCGATGAGCCTGCGCGGAGTGGAGTCCACCGACAGCGTCAACTTCGATGTGCGTGCCGACTCCATCGTCACCGGCGCCAAACTGAAGCTGCAATACACCTATTCGCCGGCGCTGCTGGCGGATCTGTCGCAGATCAACGTCATCGTCAACGATGAAGTCGCGGCGAGCCTGCCGTTGCCCAAGGAAAATGCCGGGCAGTTGCAGACCCAGGAAGTCACCATCCCGCCGCAACTGATCACCGAATTCAACCGCTTGAGCCTGCAGTTTGTTGGTCACTACACCATGAGCTGCGAAGACCCGACGCATTCGAGCCTGTGGGCAAAAATCAGCAATTCGACCGAGCTGAGCATCGACGTGTCGCCGCTGGCCTTGCCCAATGACCTGTCGATCATGCCGCTGCCGTTCTTCGATCGCCGCGATGCGCGGACCTTGAACCTGCCGTTCGTGTTTGCCGCCGCCCCCGACAACGCCACCCTGGAAGCCGCCGGTGCCCTGTCTTCGTGGTTCGGCGCCCAGGCCAGCTATCGCGGTGCGACCTTCTCCACGCGCTTCAACCAGATCCCGGCCCATGGCAACGCCGTTGTCCTGCTCAGCGGCCCTGACGCCCTGCAGATTGGCGGCTTGAGCCTGCCGGCGGCCAAGGGCCCGACCCTGAGCGTGATGGCCAACCCGAACGACGCCAATGGCAAACTGCTGGTGATCACCGGGCGTGACGCGGCTGAACTCAAAACCGCCGCCACGGCATTGGTGCTGGGCAGCCAGGCCATGTCCGGCAGCAGCGTGGTGATCGATCGCCTCGACACCGTGCAGCCGCGTAAACCGTACGATGCGCCGAACTGGTTGCCGAGCGATCGCCCGGTCAAGCTCGGTGAATTGCTGCCGGCCAAGCAATTCAACGTCTCGGGCTACAACCCGGGCGACATTACCGTGCCGCTGAACTTCCCGCCTGACCTGTTCACCTGGCGTGATGAAGGGGCGGCGCTGAACCTGAAGTACCGCTATACGCCGCAGGAAAAATCGAGCAATTCGTCGTTCATCGTCAGCTTCAACGACGGCCTGATTCAGTCGCAGAACCTGCTGTCCCAGGACAAGCTCGACAGCGGCGTGCTCAGTGCCCTGAAACTCAACGACACGCTGAACCGCGAGACCCGGGTGCGCCTGCCGCTGAACTCGGTGGCCCTGCAATCGCGCCTGCAACTGCGCTTCATGTTCGATTACATCAAGCAGGGCGAGTGTGGCGACATCATCATCGACAACATGCGTGGCGCGGTCGATCCGGAATCGACCCTCGACCTGACCGGTTACGACCACTTCATGGCCATGCCGAACCTCGGCGTGTTCAAGGACGCCGGCTTCCCGTTCACCCGTCTGGCCGACCTGTCGCAAACCGCCGTGGTACTGCCGGACAACGCTGGCGCGCCTGAACTGGATGCCTACCTGACCGTGCTCGGTCGCTTCGGTCAGTCCACCGGCTACCCGGCCACGGGCGTGCTGGTTACCCAGGCGGCACAGGTTGCCGCAGCCGCCGACAAGGATTTGCTGGTATTCGCTTCCGGCAACAATCAGCCCTTGCTGACGCAATGGGCCGATCGCCTGCCGGCCACCGACATGGGCAACCAGCAGAGTTTCCACCTGTCCGACCTGCCGATGCGGGTGCGCGACTGGTTCAGCCCCGACCCAGAGGCCAACCAGCGCAAGGCGCGCCTGGCAATGGCGTTCTCCGGCGGTGCGCGCAGCACTTACCTGACCGGTTTCGAATCGCCGCTCAAGGGCGGGCGCAGCGTGGTGGTGATCGCCAGCGGTCACCCTCAAGGTCTGGGGGAAGCGACCGATGCCTTGATCGGCGGCGAGGATTACACCCAGTCAATCCAGGGCAGTCTGGTGGTGGTGCGCGGTAAAACCATCGAGCCGCTGGTGGCGGACGAGCAGTACTACGTCGGCGATCTCGGCCCGTTCCGCTACCTGGAGTGGATGCTGTCGCGTCACGTCGGCCTGACGCTGGTGCTGACCGGCCTGGGCGTGCTGCTGCTCAGTTGTCTGGCGTACTTGTCGCTGCGTTCACGTGCGAAAAAACGGTTGAGCGACTGAGACCATCATGAACCGCCTCGGCATCCATCAAGGTAACTCCTCTGCGGCGCGTCGCTGGCGTCGGGCCGTGCTGTGGCTCGCCGGTTCGCTGGCAAGCCTGAGCCTGACACCGGTCATGGCTGACGAGGCCGCGTGCAAAAGCGCGGACTGGCCATTGTGGCAAAGCTACGCCGCGCGTTTCGTGCAGGACGACGGGCGCATGCTGGAGTCCAGTGTCGAGCCGAATCACAGCACCTCCGAAGGGCAGTCCTACGGCATGCTGTTCGCGCTGATCGGCAACGACCGCGTGCGATTCGATGCTCTGTGGAAGTGGACCGCGTCGAACATGGCCGGCGCCGATATCGGCAGTCGTTTGCCGGGCTGGCTGTGGGGGCAGGGCAAGGACGGCAAGTGGCAATTGCAGGACGCCAATTCGGCCTCCGATTCGGACCTGTGGATCGCTTACGCGCTGCTCGAAGCGGCGCGGTTGTGGCAGCGCCCGGACTACCGCGAAGACGCCTTGCACCTGCTCAAGAACATCGAAGGCAAACTGGTGGTGAGCCTGCCGGGCCTGGGCAAAATGGTTCTGCCCGGGCCGGAAGGTTTTGTTCAGCCCGATCACCTGTGGCGTCTGAACCCGAGCTATTTGCCGTTGCCCTTGCTGCGTCGCCTGGCCAAGGAGGCGCCCACCGGGCCGTGGAAAGAGATCGCCGAAAACACCGTGAAAATGGTCGCTGCCTCCAGCCCCAAAGGCTATGTGGCGGACTGGATCGGCTATCGCGCCACCGCGCCGAAGGCCGGACTGTTCGTGGTCGATCCGGTCAAGGGTGAACTCGGCAGCTACGATGCCATCCGCGTCTACCTGTGGGCCGGCATGACACCTAAAACCGACCCGCTGGCAGCACCGCTGATTGCGCGCCTGGACGGCATGTCGACCAGCACTGCCTCCAGCGGTATTCCACCGGAAAAGGTCCAGGTCATCAGCGGCGCACTCGATGGCCAGGGGCCATTCGGGTACTCTGCGGCGCTGATTCCGTACTTCCAGGCCAAGGGGCAACCCTGGCTGGCCGAACAGCAGCAGCGTCGGGCCGAAACGGCCTTGCACGCCGCGCTGGCCAAAGCAGACGGCGCAAGCGCCGAACCGCTGTACTACAACGCGATGCTCAGCCTGTTTGCCTTGGGCTGGGCCGAAAAACGCTATCAGTTTCGTGATGACGGAACGCTCAAATTGACCTGGGAGACGTCATGCACCCGCGCCGTCACACGCTAGCCATCGGCATCTTCGCCGCCCTGATCGGCACTGCTGTCCACGCTGAAACCAACGATGCCAAGGCGCTGCTGGTCGAGCAGGGCCAGTACTGGCAGGCCCGGGACAACGCTGCGCGTGCGGCCGAGTCGTGGCAGAAGGTCCTGCGTCTGGACCCCAACCAGGTCGATGCCCTTTATGGCATGGGCCTGATCGGCGTCAAACAAAGCAAACCGGCACAGGCGCAAGAATACCTGGCGCGCTTGCAGGCCCTGTCGCCGCGACCGTGGCAGGCCGCGCAACTGGAGCAGGACATCGCCCTGACCGATCCGCAGAATATCGCCTTGCTCGACGAAGCCCGACGCCTGGCCGATGGTGACCAGCGTGACCAGGCCACCGTTGTGTTCCGCAAGCTGTTCGCCGGGCGCACGCCGGAAGGCAAGATCGGGCGCGAGTACTACACCAACCTGGGCTTCAACGACGCCGACTGGCCTGAAGCGCGCAAGGGTCTGGAGCGCTTGTCCCGGGAGATGCCGGACGACTCGATTGTGGCGCTGTTCCTGGCCAAGCATCTGGTGCGTCACGAAGACAGTCGCGCCGAAGGCATTCGTGCCCTGGCCAAACTGACCAAACGCGTCGACATCGCCGGTGATGCCGATCAGAGCTGGCGCCTGGCGCTGGTCTGGATGGGGCCGCCGACGGCCTCTGAAGTGCCGTTGTTCGAAGACTTTCTCAAGGAACACCCCGACGATCAGGAAATCCGTGACCTGATGAGCAAGGGCAAGTCACAGTCGACCACGGCGGCCGCGCCAGTGTGGCAGCAAGACCCGATGGTGGCTCGTGGGCTGGCGGCGCTGGAGAAGGGCGATCAGGCCGGCGCCGAGCAGGCCTTCGCTGCGCGCCTGAAAAACAAACCCGACGATGCCGACGCCCTGGGTGGCCTGGGGGTGGTGCGTCAGCAGCAAAACCGCTTGGGTGAGGCCGAGCAGTTGCTCAACCGCGCCATTGCCAACGGCGGCACGCGCTGGAAACCGGCACTGAACAACGTGCGCTACTGGGCGCTGCTGCAACAGGCGCGTGATCAGGCCAAAACGCAACCGGCCAAGGCGCAAGACAGCGTTGCCCAGGCCATGCGTCTGAATCCCAACGGTGTCGATGCACGCCTGACCCTGGCCGACATTCAGGCACAATCCGGGCAACTGGACGCCGCCCAGGCCAACTATCGTCAGGTGTTGAGCGTACAGCGCGGCAACCCGCAAGCCGTTCAGGGCCTGGTCAATGTGCTGGCGCAAACCGGTCAGGCCGATGAGGCCCTGCGCCTGCTCGACACCCTGACACCGGCCCAGCAAGCCGAGATGGGCGGTGGCGCTCGCCTGCGTGCCTTGCGCTCGACCCAGACGGCCAAGCTGGCCGAGCAGCGCGGCGATAGTCGCGCCGCGCAACAGGCGCTGATGCAAGCCGTGCAGGACGACCCGGACAACGTCTGGACCCGTTTTGACCTGGCACGCCTGTACCTCAAGGCTGGCGAATCGCAGAAAGCCCGTGACCTGATCGACAGTTACCTGAAGGCCCATCCGAGCAACATCGATGCGCTGTACACCAGCACCTTGCTTTCGGTGGAAATGGAGCAATGGAATGCTGCACAGGCGACGATGAGCCGTATTCCGGCCGAGCGCCGCACCGCGGACATGAACCAGTTGGCCGACCAGATCACCCTCACGGTGCAAATCAAACTGGCGGCCACCATCGCCAAGCGCGGTCAGCGCCAGGACGCGCTGGCTCTGCTTGATCGCTTGCAACCGGCTGCCAGCCGCAGCCCTGACGGCATGGCCACCCTGGCCGCGGCCTACGTGGACGCTGGCGATTCGGCCCATGCGCAGCAGATGATGCGTGATGTGATTGCCCAGTCGCGTACGCCTTCGGCCGACCTGATGCTGCAATACGCCAACCTGCTGCTCAAGACTGGCGACGATGCACAGGTCAACTCGATCCTGCGCGGCTTGCAGAACCAGCCGATGAGCGTGGCCACGCGCAAGCGCTTCGATGATGTGCTGTATCAGTACCGCATTCGTCAGGCCGATATTCTGCGCGAGAACGGCGACCTGGCTGGGGCCTATGACACCCTCGCACCGGCATTGGCCGCACGCCCGGGAGACGCCGGTGCGGTCTCGGCGCTGGCGCGGATGTACGCCAGCAGCGGCGACAATGCCAAGGCGTTCGAACTGTACAAACCCTTGCTGCAGCGCCAGCCCAACGATCCGCAGATGCTGCTCAATGCTGCGGATGCGGCGGTTCAGGCCCATGACAACGGTTATGCCGAACGGGCGCTGGACCAGTTCCAGAAGCTGCAGAACTACGACCCGCAATCGCTGACCGAGGCGGCGCGGATCTACCGCGCCATGGGCAAGTCGAGCCAGGCCACCGAGTTGCTGCGCAAGGCCGTCGCCATTGAGCAGGACGAGCAGAAACGCAGCCTGACGGCTCAGGCCAACAGCCTGAACGTCGCGCCCAACCCGTTCGTGGGCAAGGCGGGTCAACGCAATCAGGTCAGCCGCGTGCCGGTGGACAGCATTCCCGCACCGGCCCAGGCGCAGCTTGAAGCGCAGGCGCCGGTTCTGGTTGCCAGCAATGATGTGCTGCCGCCGGATGCTTATCCAGGTCAGCCGCTGCCGCGAGTGGCCGCGGCAGGTGCCGCGCGACAGCCACTGCCGGCCGGGCGTTATGCCGGTGTGGCGGGTAATCCGTTTGCACCGCAGGCGCCGCAGGGCACTGTCAACGTGGCTGTCGATCAAGCCAGCTCGGCCCAGCGTGCCCTGGACAACATCCTTCAGGAACGCAGCGCCTACGTAACCCAGGGCGTGACCATCCGCAGCAACGACAGCGAGTCGGGCCTGAGCAAGATGACCGACACCGAGACGCCGCTGGAGATCAATATTCCCTCCGGCGAAAACCGCTACGCCGTGCGCGTAACCCCGGTGTCGTTGAATGCCGGCAGTGTCGGCAGCGATTCCGCCGCGCGTTTCGGCGGTGGAGGCTCTGCCGATGGTGCCGGTTCCCAGCGCGACTCCGGCGTCGGCCTGAGTGTGGCTTATGCCCGTCCGGACGAAGGCATCAAGGCTGACCTGGGCACCACGCCCATCGGCTTCAAGTACAGCACGGCCGCCGGTGGCGTCAGTGTCGACCGGCCGCTGGCCGATAACTCCAACGTGCGCTACGGCGTCAACGTGTCCCGGCGCCCGGTCACCGACAGCGTGACCTCGTTCGCCGGCACCACCGACGACCGCACCGGCCAGTCGTGGGGCGGCGTGACAGCCAATGGCGCCCGCGCCCAGCTCAGCTATGACGATCAGCAGGTCGGCACCTACGGCTACGGTTCGTGGCACAAGCTGCTGGGCCACAACGTCGAATCCAACAGCCGTACCGAACTCGGCGGTGGCGTCTACTGGTACCTGCACAATGCCGAGGACAGCAAGCTGACGCTGGGCCTGAGTGCGACCGGCATGAGCTTCGAGAACAACCAGGACTTCTTCACCTACGGTCATGGCGGCTACTTCAGCCCGCAAAGCTACTTCGCCCTGGGTGTGCCGGTGGCCTGGTCGCAGCGCACCGACCGCTTCTCCTATCAGGTCAAGGGCTCGGTGGGCGTGCAGTACTTCGACCAGGATGCAGCGGACTACTTCCCCAACGACAAAGACCTGCAGGCGGCCAGCAACCAGCGTTACAGCGGCCAGACCAAGACTGGCGTGGGCTACAGCCTCAGCGGCGCGGGTGAGTACAAGTTCGGTTCGAACTTCTTCCTGGGCGCCAACCTGGGCGTGGACAACGCTCAGGATTACAAGCAATTCACCGGGGCCATGTACCTGCGCTACATGTTCGAAGACATGAATGGCTCGATGGAGCTGCCGGTCAGCCCTTACCGTTCCCCTTATTCAAACTGATTTCTGGAGACTTAGATGCCTGCTTCCGTTCTTGCCGGTATGACCCTTCTGGTGCTTGGCGAAAGCCACATGAGCCTGGCGGACCACTTGATGGAACCGCTGCAAGCCAACCTGACCCAGCAGGGCGCGAAAGTGCATTCGATCGGTGCCTGCGGCGCCAGCGCCGGCGACTGGCTGATCACCAAGAAAGTCGACTGCGGTGCCGAGCAGAAGGGTGATGGCAAGATCGTCATCAAGGGCCGCGAAGCCACCACGACGCCGATCAAGGACCTGATTGCCGCCGACAAGCCTGACCTGGTGGTCCTGGTCATCGGTGACACCATGGCTTCCTACGACAAGCCGGTGTTCCCGAAAGCCTGGGCCTGGCAGAACGTCACCGCCCTGGCCAAGGAAATCACCGCCAACGGTGCCAAGTGCGCCTGGGTCGGCCCGGCGTGGGGCAAGGAAGGCGGCATGTACAAGAAGAACGACACGCGCACCAAGCTGATGTCGGCGTTCCTGGCGAGCAACGTGGCGCCGTGCACCTACATCGACTCGCTGACGTTCTCCAAGCCGGGCGAGTGGGTGACCACTGACGGTCAGCACTTCACCGTGGCCGGCTACAAATCCTGGGCCACCGCCATTGGCGGTGCGCTGGCCAAGCTGCCGGCCGATGCGGTCAGCAACAAGGGAGCCAAGCAGTGATGCGCACGCGTTCTATCGTCTCTGCCGTGGTGGCGCTGATCTGCAGCACCAACGTCCTGGCTGCCGAGTTTGCCCTGTACCCCACCGGCCCGAGCGAAGACGCGGCGTTCATCCGCTTCGTCAACGCCAGCAGCGCGCCACTGGACGTCGTTGCCCAGGCAGGCCAACCACCGATGCGCCTGGAAACCGCGCAGCCGGTGTCGCTGTTTTTCCCGGTGCAATCGACTAGCCCGGTCAAGGGCACCCTGGTCAGTGGCGCACAGAAACTGGCCATGGACCTGAAGATCGAGCCGGGTGAATTTGCCACCGTGGTGGCAGTGGCGGATGGCGCCGGTATCAAGCAAGTTGCCGTGCGCGAGCAGCCGGACGACTTCAACGGCTTGAAAGCCTCGCTGGCGTTCTTCAACGTCGACGCGTCCTGCGCCGACGCCAGCCTGCGTCCGGCCGGACGTACCGCGGACCTGTTCAAGGCCGTACCGGTGGACAACCTGCAACGTCGCTCGATCAACCCGGTGAGCCTGTCGGTGCAACTGGTGTGTGCGAATGCCAATGTCGGCGAGCCGCTGAACCTGGGCGACCTGAAAGCGGGCGAGCGTTACAGCGTGCTGCTGGTGCCGTCGGCCACCGGTCCGCGACTCCTGAACGCCACGGATACTCTGTCCCACTGATCGGATTCTGCCGCCGCCATGGTCTTCGCCTCACTCGAGTTCCTGACGCTGTTCCTGCCTGCGTTTTTGCTGGTGTATGCCTTGGGCAAACCAGCCTGGCGCAACGTCATCCTGCTGATCGGCAGCTGGCTGTTCTATGGCTGGCTGAGCCCGCTGTTCCTGACCCTGCACGTGGTGTTGACCATAGTCGCGTGGGTTGGCGGCCTGATGGTCGACCGTGCCCCGGTGGGCTCGAAAGGGCGGGTGAGGTTGTTGATCGCGTTGATCGTGTTCAACACGGCGGTGCTGTGCTGGTACAAGTACGCCAACATCCTCGCCGGAACCTTGAGTGACCTGATCAGCTACTACGGCGCCATGCCGCTGGAATGGCAGCGTGTGGCGCTGCCGGCGGGTCTGTCGTTCATCGTGTTGCAGGCGATTTCCTACTTGGTGGACGTGCACCGGCACACGGTGCCGGTGGAGCGCAGTTTCATCAATTACGCGACCTACATTTCGATGTTCGGCCACTCGATCGCCGGGCCGATCATCCGGTATGACTGGGTGCGCCGTGAGCTGACCCAGCGTTATTTCAACTGGCAGAATTTCTCCCTCGGTGCGCGCCGCTTCATGATCGGCATGTGCATGAAGGTACTGGTGGCGGACACCCTGTCGCCGCTGGTGGACGTGGCCTTCCACCTGGACAACCCGTCCTTCGTCGATGCGTGGATCGGCTGCCTGGCTTACTCGCTGCAACTGTTCTTCGACTTCGCCGGCTACAGCGCCATGGCCATCGGCCTGGGCCTGATGCTGGGTTTCCACTTTCCGGAAAACTTCAACCGGCCGTACCTGGCCAGCAGCATCCAGGACTTCTGGCGGCGCTGGCACCTGTCGCTGTCGAGCTGGCTGCGCGATTACCTGTACATCGCCCTCGGTGGTAACCGTAATGGCGTCTGGAAGACCTATCGCAACCTGTTCCTGACCATGGCCATCGCCGGCTTGTGGCACGGCGGCGACAGCTGGAACTATCTGCTGTGGGGCGCGGCCCACGGTATTGCCCTGTGCGTCGACCGACTGTGGTCGCGCTCGAACCTGCCGAGCATTCCGCCGCTGTTGTCCCACAGCCTGACGCTGCTGTTCGTGTTCCTCGCCTGGACCCTGTTCCGTTCGCCGGACTTCCACACGGCGCTGACCATGTATGCCGGCCAGTTCGGCCTGCATGGCTTTGCCCTGGGTGATGCGCTGGCCGTGACCCTGCGTCCGGTGCACGGCCTGGCGGCGTTGCTCGGCGTGCTGTGCGTCGTTGCGCCGTTGTTGCACGAGCGCTGCGAGCAGCGGTTCGGTGGCTACGCCTGGTATGCACCGATGGCGGCCTTGTGGCCGGTGGCGGGCTTCCTGCTTTCGTTCGCGTTGATCGCGAGCCGTGAAGCAGTGCCTTTCCTGTACTTCCAGTTCTGACGGCGGCGCTCATGTCTTCTTCTCACGTACCGGCTCCACCGAGTGAATTCAACGCCCGCATCAGCAAGCTCGCGGGCGTGGTGTTTGTCACCTTCCTGAGCGTCGGCTTTGTCTCCTGCGCCTGGCTGCTGCTCAGTGGCAAGGTCGAGCTGCTGCCGGTCAAACTGACGACGGATGACGTGCTGCACGGCGAGGTGACCCACAAGATCGCCAAGCAATTGTCCAAGGGTGTGGTGCCCGAGCAGGCGGCGAACCTGGAGCGTGGCGCAAGCTGGCTGGCACTGAGCGATACCGGGCCACGGGTGCGTTCCGGTTGCCCGGGCTGGCTGTTCCTGACCGATGAAATGCGCATCAACCGTCACGCTCAGGCCAACGCCGACACCAAGGCCGGCGTGGTCCGCGATGTTCAGCAGCGCTTGGCCAGGCAGGGCATCACCCTGCTGGTGGCGGTGGTGCCGGACAAGAGCCGTATTGTCAGCGCGCAACTGTGCGATCTGCGTCGCCCTGTGCAATTGCAGGAGCGTGCCGTGAACTGGGTCGCGGGTTTGAACAAGGCTGGCGTCGCCGCGATTGATCTGGCGCCGACCCTGCAACCGCTGGGCGCCGAGGCCTATCTGCGCACCGACACTCACTGGAGCGAAAGCGGCTCGGCCGCCGCCGCCAAAGCAGTGGCCCGGCAGGTGCAGGCCATGGGCATCAGGGCCACCCCGCACAAGGATTTCGAGGTCAAGGTGCAAGACCCGGCGCGCCGCCCTGGCGACCTCGTGCGTCTGGCCGGCCTTGAGTGGCTGCCGGTGAGCTGGCAACCCACCCCGGAAACCGTGGCCGCCACCCAGATCAGCGAAAAGGCTGCCGAAGTGCAAAGCGGCGGCGACAACCTCGACGACCTGTTCGGCGACGACAACCTGCCGAACGTCGCGTTGATCGGTACATCCTTCTCGCGCAACTCCAACTTCGCCGGCTTCCTGCAACAGGCGCTGGGCGCACCGATCGGCAACTTTGGCAAGGACGGCGGCGAGTTCTCCGGCGGCGCCAATGGCTACTTCAACAACCCGGCGTTCAAGCAGACACCGCCCAAGCTGGTGATCTGGGAGATCCCGGAGCGGGATTTGCAGACGCCTTATAGTGAAATGATTGAGTGGGGCAAGTAAGCTGCGAATGGGGTCGGCTGATGGCGATAGCGATCACAAAGACGAGCATCTCGGGACAGCCATTCCCTTTCGTATAGGCCAGCCAATGGGTGCTCCAAAGTTTTCAGATCGCGCGCTGCACATCGACATGGTTGAGTGCAGCAGCGCCTACAACCCGCTCACTTTCATTACTTACGACGTACGGTCCAAGGGTTTACTTCCCAGGACAATGTGCTGCTCCTGCCCCAAAAGGGAGGATCTCCGCTGGATCGGCGAGAGCGTGGGGGAGTCGAATCTCTCGAGGACGGCGGGCTTGGACTTGGGCTTGGCGGCGGCGGAGCCTGGGGTTGAGGCGGTGCCTGGAACGGGGTGCTATGCGGTGCCCCCCCCAAATGTGTCATATGTTCGACTGACCAATCGTCTGGTATTTTGCCTTCATGTACGATCCGAGGGTCATAAAAGCTGCCCTTTTTTTGAGGTTTAGGTTTAGGTTTAGGTTTAGGTTTGCCTGCGTTTTTGGTGCCAGGGGAGCTATGACCGGCATAGAATGTTCCCGGTTGGCGTGGTGTATCGAGGGAGTGGTTGGTCAACCCATCACGTGCTGCGCCACCAACATAGCCCGGAAAGTTTTTTGCCGGCGTCACGCCATATCCGACTGCCGGCGAACTGGTCCCCCTGGGGCCTGGCGCGCCAGAGACGGTAGCCCCGATTGTTTTAAATGCACGGATCATCCCGTCTTTTTGGGGTGTCATGGGGACTCCAGTCTGATCGACAAAGTGGGTTGTGGCTCCCAGAGCCTTGCTGTGGCTCGAGCCTGTACGTTGGGAACCGCCAAAGAAAAAGTCGAAGACGCCCCTAAAGAACCTTTTCACGTCCCGATCAATCCAGGGTGTTACCCCCGGTCGATGCCCGGTCGGATCAAACCGATTCACCGGATCCCCCACGCAATACATATACGCATTCAACCCACCCCCACCAAACGGGCTCCAACTGTCCGGGCTGTGAAAGCGCATCAACCGCGGGTTATAGGCGCGGTAGCCATTGCCCAGCAAATACCAGCCGATGGTCGATTCGCGTAGTTGGCCGTTGAAGCCCAGGCTCCCCGCTACTTCCTGCTGCGCCGACTGCTCGCCATAGGCGGAATAAGCGATGGCGTTCAGCTTGCCATCGACGATTTCGCCGATGACTGACTGGCCTCTGTCGGTTGCCACCAATACTGTGCGTCGCCAGGTTTGGCTGTTTTGATCGGGGGATTTTCGAGGGGGCATATCGTTATCTCTGCACATACGGAAAACTTTCAGTCCGGCTTTGTTTTACTCCGGCGGATCGAGGTTTAGAACTATCAGAACTGATAGTACTTAGGGTCAATTGGCAGATCCCCAGCAGGAGCGAGCCGGTTTGCGACGGGGGCGACACCCAGCTCAGGGATGTTTGCTAGCATTGCGTTCAGATCAACCCAGACCAATCACGAGTGCTCACGATGCAACTCCCGGACATGAACCTGCTGGTCGCCCTCGACGCCTTGCTGGACGAAGGCAGCGTGGTCGGTGCGGCACGTCGGATGAACCTCAGCCCGGCGGCCATGAGCCGGACCTTGACGCGCATTCGCGAGGCCGTTGGTGATCCGATTCTGGTGAGGGCAGGGCGCGGACTGGTGCCGACGCCCAAGGCGCTGGCGTTGCGCGATCAGGTGCGTGATGTGGTCGAACAGGCGGCTTTGCTGTTTCGTTCGGCCGATACCGTGGACCTGGGTTCGTTGCGCCGGCGCTTCAGCATTCGCGCCAATGACTTCTTTATCGGCGTTTACGGCGGCAAGCTGTTCGACACCATGGACCGCCAGGCACCGCACTGCGAATTGCGCTTTGTGCCCGAGGGCGATGGTGACGATGAGGCGCTGCGGGAAGGGCGGATCGACCTGAACATCAGCAACACCCGCCCGCAAACGCCGGAAGTGAAAGTCCAGAATCTGTTTTCCACCCACTTTGTCGGTCTGGTTCGCGAGGACCATCCGCTGTTCGACGAAGAGATCACCGCCGAGCGTTACGCCGGTTTTTCCCATATCAGCATGTCCCGGCGAGGCATCGCCCGCGGGCCGATCGATACCGCGCTCAATGCGCTTGGGCTGGAGCGAAGGGTGGCGGTGATTGCGCCGAGTTTTCACGCGGCCATGTTCGCCTTGCCCGATTCAGACCTGATCCTGCAGGTGCCGAAGGAAGCGTTGCTGAGCGTGCGGCGGCTGGGCTTAAAGTTGCGTTCGTTCACCTTACCCGTACCCTTGCCGACCCTGATGCTGACCCAGGCCTGGCACCCGCGTTTCGACAAGGACCCGGCGCACCGCTGGTTGCGCGAAACGCTCAAGGCCTGTTGCGACGAGACCTGGCTGGCGGCGCAACCGACCTAGGCGAGCTCAATTCTCCCTCCTTGTGGGAGCGAGCTTGGTCCCACAGGGATCAGGGGCGCTATCGTTGTGTCTGGCGCACTTATAAGCTGTCGATAAGTTGATTTTCGTCAGGTATCTGCCTTTTTAGAATGCTCCGCAAACCCCATGCGGAGCACGCAGCACATGACTTCCCTCACGGTCCCGACGCCCGTCGCCGCGACTATCCCGACCACCGCACCACCGGTGTTCGGCCTGCGGATCATCGTCGGTCTGGTGGGCGTGCTGGTGGCGGTGCTGGTCTCGGGCCTGAACGAAACGGTAACCAAGGTTGCCCTGGCCGACATTCGCGGGGCGCTCGGCATCGGCTACGACGAAGGCACCTGGCTGGTGGCCAGTTACACGGCAACGTCGGTGGCCGCCATGGCCTTCGCACCCTGGTGTTCGGTGACCTTCTCGTTGCGGCGTTTCACGCTGTGGGCCATCAGCCTGTTCACCCTGCTGGGTATGTTGTGCCCGTTCGCCCCGAACTACGAAAGCCTGTTGCTCCTGCGCACCTTGCAGGGCCTGGCGGGCGGGGCCTTGCCGCCGATGCTGATGACCGTCGCCCTGCGCTTCCTGCCGGCCAATGTGAAGCTCTATGGCCTGGCCGGTTATGCCCTGACCGCCACCTTCGGCCCGGGGCTGGGCACGCCCCTGGCCGGGTTGTGGACTGAATACGTCGGCTGGCAATGGACTTTCTGGCAAATCGTCGTGCCCTGCCTGATCGCCATGCTCGCGGTGGCGTACGGCTTGCCTCAGGACCCGCTGCGACTGGAGCGCCTCAAATCATTCAACTGGCGTGGCGTGTTGCTGGGCTTCCCGGCCATTTGCATGCTGGTGATCGGCATCCTTCAGGGCAACCGACTGGACTGGTTCGAATCGAACCTGATCTGCGCGCTGCTCGGCGGCGGGGCGCTGCTGCTGGTGGCGTTCCTGATCAACGAATGGTCGCAGCCAATCCCGTTTTTCAAGCTGCAGATGCTCGGCATCCGCAACCTGTCGTTCGCCTTGCTGACCCTGGCCGGGGTGCTGGTGATTTTGCAGGCGGTGATCATTCTGCCCTCCGGTTATCTGGCGCAGGTTCAGGGTTATCGCCCGGTGCAGACCGCGCCCATCATGCTGCTGGCAGCGGTACCGCAGCTGATTGCACTGCCGTTGGTGGCGGCCCTGTGCAACTTTCGCTGGGTCGATTGCCGCTGGGTGCTGGGGATCGGATTGAGCATGCTGGCGCTGTCGTGCGTGGGCGGTTCGCAGCTGACATCGGCATGGATTCGTGACGACTTCTACGTGCTGCAATGGCTGCAAATCTTCGGTCAGCCCATGGCCGTGCTGCCCTTGCTGATGCTCGCTACAGGCAGTATCCACCCGACGGAGGGGCCCTTCGCTTCGGCCTGGTTCAACACCGTGCGGGGCCTGGCGGCGGTAATGGCCACCGGTGTGATCGACGTGTTGACCACCAGACGCCTGCATTTTCACTCGACCATGCTGGTCGACAGCCTCGGCAACTCGCCCCTGGCCGAGCGCGACAGCACAGGCCTTGCCCATCGTCTGCATGAACAGGCGCTGGTGCTGACCTCCTCAGATCTTTACCTGTGCATGGCGGCGATCGCCGTTGTGCTGATCCTGCTGATTTTCTGGCTGCCGACGCGAATGTTCCCGCCGCGGGCGCCGACCTGATTGCTCCACTGACCCCCGAAGGTTTTCATGACGACTCAAGCAAAGCAAAAAATCGCGGTGGCAGTGGCCGTCGCATTGGCCATCGGCGTGCTGGTGTACCTGGCCGCGCCGAATCTGTTCGGCAAACGCACCCGCCAGGTGACCAACGACGCCTACGTTGCGGCGGACATCACCCTGGTGGTGCCGCGCGTCGCCGGGTTCATCAAGCAGGTGCTGGTCGAAGACAACCAGCAGGTCAGGGCCGGGCAGTTGCTGGCGTTGATCGATGACCGCGACCTGCGTGCCGCTGCCGAGAAAGCCGCGGCCGAAACCCTGGTGGCCCAGGCGCAACTGCAGAATGCCAAGGCGACCCTTGAGCGTCAGGCGTCGGTGATTGCCCAGGCACAATCGTCGGTGGTTTCGGCCAAAGCCGAAGTGGCCTTTGCCGAGCATGAGCTGGAACGCTATAACCACCTCGCCGGAGTCGGTGCCGGTACGGTGCAGAACGCGCAGCAGGCACGTACGCGTATCGATCAGGCGATGGCGCGCTTGGCCAATGCCACGGCAGTGCTGGCGGCGGAGCGCAAGCAAGTGGACATTCTCACCGCCCAGGGTAATGCCGCCGAAGGCGGGCTGAAGCGGGCGCAAGCAGCGCTGGAAATCGCCAGTTTCGAGTTGTCCTACACGCGAATCGTCGCGCCGCAGGACGGCATGGTCGGTGAGCGCGCGGTGCGGGTCGGTGCCTATGTCTCGCCGGGCAGCAAGCTGCTGGCGGTGGTGCCGCTGGCGCAGTCCTATGTGGTGGCCAATTTTCAGGAAACCCAACTGACCGATGTGCAGCCGGGGCAGGCCGTGCAGGTCAGTGTCGACAGCCTGGGCGGTGCAACGTTGAACGGCCGGGTCGAAAGCATTGCGCCGGCCACCGGTGTGACCTTCGCCCAGGTCAAGCCGGACAACGCCACCGGCAACTTCACCAAGGTGGTCCAGCGAATCCCGGTGAAGATCGTGCTGGAGCCGGGCCAGTCGCTGGCCGAGCGTTTGCGGGTGGGGATGTCGGTGGAGGCGCGGGTTGATACCGGCCGTTCGGCGGCGTTGGTGCGTGAGGTGACCGAGCGATGAGATTCCCTGTCGTCTGGTCTGACGCCATCGCGAGCAAGCTCGCTCCCACAAGGGGGCTGCGCGATGTTCCATATGCGGGGCGCCGCAAATCAAACCTGTGGGAGCGAGCTTGCTCGCGAAGAGGCCGGTGGCCGCAGCTCACATTTAATGCACTGCTCGTTATGAGCTTAAGCGCCTGCACAGTCGGCCCGGACTTCCAGAAACCCGAGGCCACACCCATCAGCGAATGGGCGAAACCCGCACAAACCACCGCCAGCCAGGTCGTCAGTGAAACCCTGAACGAGCGCTGGTGGGACGTGTTCAACGACGCCAAGCTATCGGCCCTGAGCCGACGCGCCCTGACGGACAACCTCGACCTGCAACTGGCCGGTAGCCGCTTGCAGCAAAGCCGCGCGGTGCGCCAGGTGACCACGGCCGACCGCTACCCCAATACGGCATTCACTGGCAGTTATGGCCGTGAGCGCAACAGTGGCAAAGGCTTGCTCGATCCCTCGGGGCTCAATGGTGGCTCGGCGTTCAACCTCTGGGACGCAGGTTTTTCTGCTTCCTGGGAGATGGACTTCTGGGGGCGCGTGCACCGGGAAACCGAAGCTGCGGACGCTACCCTCGAAGTCGTGGAAAACGACCGCCGCGGGGTGTTGCTGTCCGTGCTGGCCGAAACCGCCCAGGACTATATCCAGTTGCGTGGCGTGCAGAACACCCGGGGCGTGACCGAGCAAAATCTCGAAGTCGCGCGCCACAGCCTGAAGCTCTCGCAATTGCGCCTGGGCGAGGGGGTTGCGACGGACCTGGACGTCGCCGAAGCCGCTGCGCAGGTGGCCGCCATCGAATCGCGCCTGCCAGCACTGGAGCAACGTCAGGCACAGTTGATCAATGCCTTGAGCCTATTGATGGGCCTGCCGCCGCAAGCGCTGGCGGCCGAGTTATCCACAGACGCGCCGGTGCCGCAAACACCCAGTCAGGTCGCCATCGGCTTGCCCTCAGAACTGGCCGAGCGTCGCCCGGATATCCGTCAGGCTGAAGCCCGTTTGCACGCCGCCACCGCGAGCATCGGCGTGGCCAAGGGCGATTTTTATCCGCGCATCACGCTGTCCGGCAATATCGCGTCCCAAGCCACGCAGCTCAGCAATTTCGGCTCGTGGGGCTCACGTGCGTTTGGGATCGGCCCGCAATTGAGCCTGCCGCTGTTCGACGGCGGCCGTTTGCGTGGCGTATTGCAACTGCGCGAAGCCCAGCAGCAGGAAGCGGCCATCGCCTATCAGCAAACCGTGTTGCGTGCCTGGCATGAAATCGACGATCAGCTGACGGCCTACAACGCCAGCCAGTTACGGCGCGACAGCCTGGCCGAGGCGGTGCACCAGAACCGGATCGCTCTGCAAGCCGCGCAGCAGCAATACAGCGAAGGCGCAGTGGATTTCGTCAACGTGCTCACGGTGCAATCGGCATTGCTGGCCACCCAGGAGCAGTGGGTGGAGAGTTCCACCGGTGTCTCCCTGGCCGCTGTCGGGTTGTACAAGGCACTGGGCGGTGGATGGCAGTCGGTGTATCCGCTGACGGCCAAACGCTGAGCCTGTACTGCTCACTTCATCGGCTCACAGCAGCGGGCATCGACGTTGCATCAGGCAGTAGCCTAGAGTGAGCAGATTGTTTGAGCAGCGCAGGTGCGGAAGTGGGTATAGAGGTGCATAGCAAAGAGCCATTGGTTGGACTTCAGCGATCCAGGG
The DNA here is from genome assembly GCF_004348895.1 of Pseudomonas vancouverensis. Lineage (GTDB taxonomy): Bacteria > Pseudomonadota > Gammaproteobacteria > Pseudomonadales > Pseudomonadaceae > Aquipseudomonas > Aquipseudomonas vancouverensis. The sequence continues at coordinate 188,899 of NZ_RRZK01000003.1, read as the reverse complement.
TGGACCTCAGGTCGAGCGAGGAAAAACCGTGGCAGATGTGGGGCGCCATGCTGCTGGTCCTGACGCTGGCGATCCTGACACGGTTCTACGGCCTGACCGCCTCCGCCATCTGGGGTGACGAAGGCTCCAGCCTGTTGATGGCCCGCTACGACCTGACCGATATCTGGAGCCACGCCGCTCACGACGTGCATCCGCCACTGTATTTCATGCTGCTGCATGGCTGGATCGAATGGTTTGGCGAGGGCATTTTCTCGATACGCAGCCTGAGTGCGCTGCCGGGCATCGCGGCGGTCATGTTGGGCATGTGGCTGGTCCGGTTGATCGCCAATCCGCGTGCGGCCTTGCTCGCCGGGGTGATGCTGGCGCTGCTGCCGACGGCGGTGCGCTACAGCCAGGAAGTGCGGATGTACGCGTGGCTGGGCCTGTGGCTGCTGGGCGCAACGATTGCGCTGGTGTATTGGGTTCGGCAGCCGAACAACACACGGGCGTTGGTGACCTACGCGCTGCTGATGACCGCCGGGTTCTACACCCACTATTTCACGGCCCTGTGCGTGCTGGTGCATTGGGCGTACTTGCTGGTACTGCGCCTGCAGCCAACACATCCCCTTAAGCTCATCAACCGCCCGGCCTGGTGGCTGACGAATATTGCCATTGTCCTGCTGTTCGCCCCATGGCTACCGGCGCTGTTTGATCTGCTGCAGCACATGGACCAGCTCAAGGCCAACGGCGATGTCGGCTGGGAGTTGCCGGTCACGCTCAGTTCCTTGCCGTCGATGGTCTGGGATTTTCTGATTCAGGACGATGGTGACAACCTGCACTGGCTGCTGTTTGGCGCCGTGCCCATCCTGCTGCTGGCGGTGATCGTGATGACGGTTGCCGTTGACCGCAGTCGCTATCGCTGGAGCGCCTTGCTGGCGCTCTACACGCTGCTGCCGCTGTTTCTGGTTTACGGGGTGTCGTTCATTTCGCCGGTGTTCATCGAGCGTTATCTGAACGCTTATGCCTTGGGCCTACCACTGATCATGGCGCTGGCCATTGACCGCTTGCTGCAGGGTTTTCGCCTGTTGGCTGTCGGGTTGCTGGTGCTGTTTATCGGCATCGAATGCGTCGGGTTGAAAACCAATGCCACGGTCGACGTGAATGACCAGACCAGTGTGATGGTCGAGTTCGTCAATCAGCGTTACCAGGCGGGGGACCGGATCGTCATCAGCGACATGCTCTGGTACATGCCCTATGTCTATTACAACCGCACCGATGCGTTGCCGCAGTTGTTCACCCCGCCATTGGCCAATGGCAATTCCAGCCGGCCGAACGATTATGGCTTCGGCACGCTGGTCAATGGCGATGCGCAGCGGATCTACCTCGACCACCTCAGTCAACTGCCCAGAGGTACGGGGCGCGTGTGGTTGATCAGCACGGCCGACCAGCCCGACGAATTCGCACCGTTGCCGGCTGGCTGGCAAAAGGTCAGTGAAACCGTGGCCGGCAACAATCGGGCGCGGCTATTCGTCATGGGCCCCGAGCAGTGACGCTCGCGCTCAGGTTTTCGACGACAAGTCCGCCATGCCCTTGAGCAGCTCGATCGGCAATGGAAAGACAATGGTCGAGCTCTTGTCCCCGGCGATTGAATTGAGCGTCTGCATGTACCGCAACTGCATGGCGCCGGGTTGGCGACCGAGCATTTCGGCGGCTTGCATGAGTTTCTCCGAGGCCTGCAATTCGCCCTCGGCGTGAATCACCTTGGCCCGCCGCTCGCGCTCTGCTTCGGCCTGTTTGGCGATGGCACGGATCATCGACTCATTGAGGTCGACGTGCTTGATCTCGACGTTGGCGACCTTGATGCCCCAGGCATCGGTCTGGGCGTCGAGCACCTGCTGGATATCGATGTTCATGCGCTCGCGTTCGGCGAGCAACTCGTCGAGTTCGTGTTTACCGAGTACCGCACGCAGGGTGGTTTGTGCCAGTTGGCTGGTCGCGGCGAAGAAGTCTTCGACCTGGATGATCGCTTTTTGCGGGTCGAGTACACGGAAATACAGCACGGCATTGACCTTGACCGACACGTTGTCGCGGGTGATCACGTCTTGCGAGGGTACATCCAGCACCACGGTGCGCAGGTCGACCCGGACCATTTGCTGAACCACCGGAATCAGCAGGATCAGGCCGGGGCCCTTGACCTGCCAGAAACGTCCGAGCTGGAACACCACCCCGCGTTCGTATTCGCGCAGGATGCGAAACGTCGACCCCGCCAGTGCGATCAGCAATAACAGCAGCGCGACCAGACCCAGTTGCACACCCATGACTATTCTCCATTCGGCGCCGCATCAGCCGCGGCCACTTGTAGCAGTACACCTTTGCGCGCCAGCACCCGCACCCGTTGTCCGGGTTGAAGCGGTGTCGCGCTGAGTACCTGCCATTGTTCTCCTTGCAAATGAACCCAACCGCCATGGGCGTTGCCGGCTTGCAATGAGGTGATTGGCGTCACGCTGCCGACCAGCCCGGCGTCACCGCTGACGGTGTGTCGTGGGCGGGTTTTCAGTGCGCGAATCACCAGGTAAATCAGCAACAGCGCGCTGATCAGGCCCAGGCCGACCATCAACGGGATGGGTACTTCGGTGTTGCTCAGGATGAGCGCCCCGATCACGAACATGACGATACCGCCCAGGCCAATCACACCGTAATTGGGCAATGCGGCCTCTGCGATCAGGAAGGCGATGCCAAAGGTGATCAGCCAGAGGCCGACGGGATTCGGGCCCAGCAGCACGACTGTGTCTGCGGCAAACACCGATCCGCTCAATGCCAGGAGCAAGGCGAGGGCACAACAACGCGTGTTCACTTGACCCTCCGGGAGCGTCGGGGAATGACTGTGTATACAGTTTAGTTGACGCGCAGCCTGGATGAATTTTGCTCAGGGTTTGCTTGCGTCCGATGGGCGGATTTCCCGCCGGACTACGCCGCCCGGCCTAGACTTTGAGTACTGAAAGATTGCGTCAATCATCGTCTGCCAGCGATCAGGGCGGACACCGAGGTGCATCATGCGTATGGCAAGAACCGTGCTACGCAGCCTGGAAAAGGCTCAGTGCGAATATGACATCGTCAGCCATCCCCACTCCGCCAGCAGCCTGGAAACGGCACGGGTTGCCGGCATTCCCGCCGAACGGATGGCCAAATCGGTGATCCTCGACGATCACCATGGGCATTACCTGATGGCCGTGCTGCCCGCCAGCCGTCATCTGGACTTGAGCAAGGTGCGCAGCAGTGGTGAATGGCAGGTGTCCCGGGAAAGCAACTTGCCGCACCTTTTCGACGATTGCGAGCGTGGGGCGGTGCCCGCACTGGGTGAAGCCTATGGGCTGGAGGTGGTCATCGATCCGCTGTTGACCCGGCAGAAAGATATTTACCTGGAGGCCGGCAACCACACCAATCTGCTGCACATGGACATGCCGCAGTTCCTGAAAATGCTGCCCCATGCGGAGGTGCGGGAGTTGAGTCATTGAGTTTTATGGTGGTCATGACATAGCCATCGCGAGCAGGCTCACCATCGGTTTTGTGGGAGCGAGCTTGCTCGCGATTGATCGCGTAGCGATCCGAAGAAATCTTCAGTGGAGTTCATATGGAAAAGCCAAACCACAACCTCCCGGCCCTGTTCAAACAACTCGGCCTGCCCGACGACGCCGAAAGTATCGACAAATTCATCGCCACCCACTCACCGCTCAAGCCTGAACTGCACCTGGCGGACGCGTTTTTCTGGAGCCCGAGTCAGGCGGATCTGTTGCGCAATGAAGTGCTAGAGGATGCGGATTGGGCAGAGGTGGTGGATCAGTTGGATGTGCTGTTGAGGAAGGGGCGAGGGGTGTAGGGGGCGATCATCCTGATGGCCACTGTCGGGAGGTATGGACCAGGGCAAGTATCCAGATAGCCTCAGATTCAAGTTGATAGACCATGCGGTAGCTAGAGTGCGGAATGATTTCGCGAGTGCCTGAAATGATTCCGGCAGGACCGCTTTCCGGATATTGGGCAAGCAGCGCCGCCGCATCACTGAAGCGACTGTCCATGTCTATGGCCGCCTTCGGGTTAACGGCATTCAGGTAGTCCCAGATATCTGCACGGTCCTGTGCGGCTTCTTTCGTCCAGATTATTTTCATTGTTGTATGTCAGCCCGCCTGCGCCTGGCGGCGAATTCTGCTTCAACTTCATCGTTTGTCAGCCCATTACCTGAACTCATTGAGGCGCGCGCAGCGTCCACTTTGCGCTGGAGAAAATCTTCGTATTCGCGTGATTGCTGCTGGGTCTGAACAAACTGGCGCATCATTTCCCGGACAATTTGTGAGGCAGGACGATGTGCGGCCTCTGCTTCGGCCATGAATTGCTCGCGCAATTCAGGCTCAAGTTTCATTGTAAACACGGCTTGTTTTGACATGACGTCCTCCTTGGTTGAGATACTGAAAAAGTATATACATCGTCAGTATGCACCTGATCTTATCCTGAATGTCTTCACGACCGATGGAAGGCAAAGTGTTTCAAAACTTGACGATAAATCCCCTTCAATGCCATATTGATAGTTAGCAAACTAACAGTGTGTGAAGCCCTTCGTGCCGAAGAATCTCGACCTGCTCCAGATGAACATCAGCAGCGCCATGGTGGTGGCCGCCAGGCATTGGCGCAAAATCTGCCAGACCACCCTGGTGAACTATGGAATCTCCGAAGCCTGTGCCGTTCCGCTGCTGATGATCGGCCGCCTCGGCGAGGGCGTGCGGCAGGTGACGGTGGCGCAGGCGGCGGGGATGGAAAGCCCTTCGCTGGTGCGCCTGCTCGATCAGCTGTGCCACGCCGGCTACGTATGCCGCACTGAAGACGCGCAGGATCGCCGCGCCAAATGCCTGAGCCTGACCGACGCCGGTCGCGAGCTGGTGCAGACGGTCGAAATCGAGCTGGTGCGCTTGCGCCATGAAGTGCTCGAAGGCATTGACCAGAGTGATCTGGAAGCTACGCTGCGGGTACTGAGAGCTTTCGAAGCGGCCACGCCGCCAGCGGTGGTCAACTCTTGAACGGATTTTTTGCCGGCATGCCGCCGGCCCGCGACTGGTTCTACGGGGTGCGCACTTTTGCAGCGTCCATGATCGCGCTGTACATCGCCCTGCTCATGCAAATGCCGCGTCCGTACTGGGCGATGGCGACCGTGTATATCGTTTCCAGCCCTTTCCTTGGCCCGACCAGTTCCAAGGCGCTGTATCGGGCGATCGGCACTTTTGTCGGCGCCGCAGCGGCCGTGCTGTTCGTGCCGATGTTCGTGCAAAGTCCTTATGTGCTGGTGGTGGTGATTGCCCTGTGGACCGGAACGCTGCTGTTCCTGTCGCTGCACCTGCGCACGGCCAACAACTACGCCTTGATGCTCGCCGGTTACACCTTGCCCCTGATCGCCCTGCCAGTGGTCAATAACCCGCTGGGCGTGTGGGACGTGGCCGAGGCGCGGACGGAAGAAATCTTCCTCGGCATCGCCGTGGCGGCGGTGGTCGGCGCGATGTTCTGGCCACGACGGCTGGCGCCGGTGTTCAACGATGCGGTGGGCAAGTGGTTCAGCGATGCATCCGTCTACAGCCAGCGTTTTCTCGAACGTAACGTGCAGCCTGATGAGGTCAGTGCGTTGCGCTCGTCGATGGTCGGCACCTTCAACTCCCTGGAACTGATGATCGGCCAGTTGCCCCACGAAGGTTCGCGGCCGCAAACGGTGCGCAATACCAAGGAACTGCGCGGGCGGATGATCCACCTGTTGCCGGTGATCGATGCCCTCGACGACGCGCTCTACGCCCTGGAGCGGCGTACGCCGGAATTGGTCGACAAGTTCGCCCCGTTGCTAACGGCTGCCACCGAATGGCTGAGCCATAAAGACGCCTATCTCGAGCGCTGGCAAGCCCTCAAGGCGCAGCTCGAAGCCCTGCAACCGAGCCCGGAAGCGCTGGACGACCGCAAGCAATTGCTGTTTTCCAACGCGATCTACCGCCTCGGCGAGTGGATTGATCTGTGGCAGGACTGCCGCAGCTTGCAGCACGCCATCCAGTGTGAAAGCCAGGACAACTGGCGCGCGGTGTATCGCCATTGGCGACTGGGACGCCTGACGCCGTTTCTTGACCGTGGCCTGATGTTTTACTCGGCGGCTTCCACCGTCACAGCCATCATCGTCGCTTCGGTATTGTGGATTCTGCTGGGCTGGACCGATGGCGGCAGCGCGGTGATCCTGGCGGCGGTGGCCTGCAGTTTCTTCGCCTCGATGGACGACCCGGCGCCGCAGATCTACCGGTTCTTTTTCTGGACCGCGATGTCGGTGCTGCTGGCCAGCCTCTATCTGTTTCTGGTCCTGCCCAACCTGCATGACTTTCCGATGCTGGTGCTGGCGTTTGCCGTGCCGTTCATTTGCATCGGCACCTTGACGGTCAAACCGCAGTTCTACCTGGGCATGCTGCTGACGCTGGTGAACACCTCGTCCTTCATCAGTATTCAGGGCGCCTACGACGCGGACTTCCTCAGCTTTGCCAACTCCAACCTGGCCGGGCCCATGGGCTTGCTGTTCGCGTTCATCTGGACCCTGATCGCCCGGCCGTTCGGTGCGGAGCTGGCGGCCAAGCGCCTGACCCGTTTCAGCTGGCGCGATATCGTCGGCCTCAGCGAACCGGCCACCTTGTCCGAACACCGATTGCTGGGCATCCAGATGCTCGACCGCCTGATGCAGCACCTGCCGCGCCTGGCCATGACCGGCCAGGACTCGGGCGTCGCCTTGCGTGAAGTGCGGGTGGCGTTGAACCTGTTGGACCTGCTCGCCTATACGCCGCGGGTCACTGGCCTGCCGCAGGTGTTGCTGCGTCAGGTGGTGGCCGAGGTTGGCGAGTACTTCAAGGCGTGCCTCAAGGCCGGTGAGCGCTTGCCGGCACCGAGTCCGCTGCTGATGACCCTCGACCGTACCCGCCGATCCCTCAGCGGAGCAGGCGATGACGAAACCCGCCGCCACTTGCTGCACGCCTTGAGTGGCTTGCGCCTGGCCTTGCTGCCGGGTGTTGAATTCCTCGGTTCGCCCGAGCTCGAAGAACCGTTCCCGCAAGGCATCGATGGAGCGCCCCTATGATCGGTGATCTGGATATCAGCGGGGTGTTCCTGCCCACGCTGCTGGTGCTGATGGGCATTACTTACGTGGTGTACCTGTTGGTGCACGGGGTGCTGACGCGCCTGCACTTTTACCGCCTGGTCTGGCACCGGGCATTGTTCAACGTGGCTCTCTACGCCTTGCTGCTTGGCGCCGTGGACTCACTCAGTCGATACCTCATGACATGAAAAAACCGTTTCTGACCCTGGGTCGCGTCGTGCTGACCCTGCTGATTGTGAGCTTCGCCGTTGTCGTGGTGTGGCGCATGGTCATGTATTACATGTTCGCGCCTTGGACCCGCGACGGGCACATTCGTGCCGACGTCGTGCAAATCGCCCCGGACGTTTCCGGGCTGATCCAGCAAGTGGAGGTGCGCGACAACCAGTTGGTCAAGCGTGGCCAGGTGCTGTTCAGCATTGACCAGGACCGTTTCAAACTGGCCCTGCGCCAAGCAAAAGCGGCAGTCGCCGACCGTGAGGAAACCCTCGCCCAGGCCCAGCGTGAAGCCAAGCGGAACAAGGGCCTGGGCAATCTGGTGCCGGGTGAGCAACTGGAAGAAAGCCAGTCGAAAGTCGCCCGTGCGCAAGTGGCCTTGATGGAGGCCCAGGTCGCGGTGGACAGTGCCCAGCTCAACCTCGACCGCTCGGTGATCCGCAGCCCGGTGGACGGCTACGTCAACGACCGTGCACCGCGTGTGCAGGAATTCGTCAGTGCCGGGCGGCCGGTGTTGTCGGTGGTCGACAGCAACTCGTTCCACATCGATGGCTATTTCGAAGAAACCAAACTGGACGGCATCCATGTCGGCCAGAGCGTCGACATTCGTGTGATCGGCGACCGTGCGCGCCTGCGTGGGCACGTAGAAAGCATCGTCGCCGGTATCGAAGACCGCGACCGTACCAGCGGCAACAACCTGCTGCCCAACGTCAACCCGGCCTTCAGCTGGGTGCGTCTGGCCCAGCGAATTCCGGTGCGGATTGCTTTCGATGATGTGCCGGATGACTTCCGCATGATCGCCGGGCGTACTGCTACGGTCTCGATCATCGACGACAAGCCGCAGGAGCCCGGGCAATGAGCAAGGCCTCGGGATTGGCGGTTGCCGGGCTGGGCCTGATGCTGTCGGCCTGCCAGATGGTCGGCCCGGATTACCACCTGCCGGAGGAAGCCGCGGTCAAGCGTCCGGACCTTCAGGGCGAGTTGGCGGTCAATGGCAAACCCGTGGTTTCGGCCCCGGTACCGGCTGATTGGTGGCGTCTGTACAAGGACCCGCGGCTTGATCAACTGGTCCAGCAGGCCATGGCCTCAAATACCGATTTGCGCGTGGCGGCGGCCAGTTTGTCGCGCTCACGCGCGCAGGTTGATGAGGCCGAAGCCGCCGGTGGCTGGAGCGGCGGTGTGAAGATGGGCGCGCAGCGCTTGCAGGAGTCCGGTCAGGCCTTCCTGCTGCCGGAAAAAGTCCCGGTCGCCAACATTGGTGATATCGGCATCAGCGCTTCGTATCAATTCGATTTGTTCGGCACCCTGCAACGCGGCATCGAAGCGGCCAAGGCCAACGCCGATGCGACCCAGGCTGCCGCCGATACAGCACGCATCACCGTCGTCGCCGATGTGGTCCGTGCCTACACCCAGGTTTGTGCAGCGAACGAAGAGCGGGAGATTGCCCAGCATTCCCTCGACCTGCAATCCCAGAGCACCACGCTGATCCAGCGCCTGCGTGATGCCGGGCGTGGCGACGAAACCCAGGTCACCCGTTCGCAAACCCAATTCAAGTCCCTGCGCGCCGAGATGCCGCGTTATGAAGCGGCGCGTCAGGCCGGGCTGTATCGCTTGTCGATGCTGCTGGCCAAACCGGTGGATCAACTGCCGGCCGGCACCGCGACCTGTCATGAACTGCCAAAAATCGCCCAGTTGATCCCGGTGGGTGATGGCGCGGCATTGCTCAAACGCCGGCCCGATGTGCGCCAGGCCGAACGCCGACTGGCGGCTGCGACGGCTGGCATCGGTGTGGCCACCGGTGAGCTGTACCCGAACATCAGCATCGGCGCGACGATCGGCACCGTGGGTATCCTCGACGACCTGGGCGAGCCGTCCACCAATCGTTGGGGCTTCGGACCGTCGTTGAGCTGGACCGTGCCGACCAACGGTGCCCGCGCGCGCATCCGCGAAGCAGAAGCGGTCACACAAGGGACGCTGGCACACTTCGATGGCGTGGTGCTCAACGCCATTCGCGAAACCCAGACCAGCCTGGCCCAGTACACGGCGCAGTTGCAGCGTCGTGACGCCCTGGCCGACGCCGAGCAATCGGCGAAACTGGCGGCGGATCAGACGCACCGCTTCTTCCAGGCCGGCCGTGCGTCGTTCCTCGCGGACCTGCAAGCGACGCGCACCTATATCGACGTCACCGCGCAATTGGCGGCGGCCAACACCCAGGTGGCCGCGAGTCAGATCGATCTGTTCCTCGCCCTGGGCGGTGGTTGGGAAAGCGGACGAACGCAAGCGTCGAACTCCGGCAAACCCTGAAGCCGTTGCTATGCTTTGAAATGTTGGAAGGGCGCCCCGTGCAAAGCGTCCTTTCTTCGCACAAGGCTCGCGCAGGTCAGGGGGAAACCAATAATGAAAAAACCTTATGCTCTCGGCTTCTGGTGTGCCGTGGTGGCGTTGGTGCTGCTCTCGGCAACCTACTTCTACGGCATCATGCTGGCCCACCAGATCGACAAGGCCCTGGCCTTTCTCGACAGTGCCGTCGCGTTGATCGCCGTGATGTCCGTCGCGGTGGTGGCCTGGGCCTCGGTCCAGACCCAGCGCATCAAGAAAAGACAACTCGAACAAGGCAAGACCCTGGTGCTGATCTGGGACACCAAGGTCGCGCTGCGTCGCGTCGAAACCGTGTTCGACCGGTATTTCTGGGGCAGCTACTGGCAGCCTGGGCGGACCTTTCAGGAAGTCATGGGCGAACTGACCGGCACACCACTGGAAAAGAGCCTGGAAACCCTGAAAAAGCAATGCCTGGCACTGGATCGGCAAGTGGCTGATGACGGCCGCCACTGGCTCAACAACGCCCGGGAACTGGCCGACGTCGCCACGGCCATGGCCCGTGAGCGCTATCAACTGGACTTCTGCGACCCGCGCGCAGACGTCACGGGCGGGGCGGTGATCAACCGGGATTTCGAGGTGCTGGTGTACACCTGGACGGCGCGGCTGAAAAGTTTTGATCATCAACTGGATGAGATTGAAGTCCAGTATTCCTGATTTTTCCTGGCAGGTTTATGCCATCGCTGGCTTGTCAGCGATGGCGATTTCGCGAGCACAGAAACATCCTCTGCCACAGGACACTCTTTAACCTTTAATCGTTGGGCCGTTCGTCGTGCCTGATGCTAATCTCATCGCACTTTCAGCGCGGTCGAGCTGCAACCCGCCACGGGTTCAGGGAAGACGACCACACCTCCAGCAACGGAAATTGAACGGGTCATACATGAATAAATCAGCAGGCGTGCTCCTTGGTATTGTTGTCGCCATCGGCGCGATCAGCGTCGGCGGGGCCTGGTTCACCGGCACCAGGATCGAAGGTGTGCTCAACAACTCGATCGCCGACGCCAACAAGGAACTGCAAGCCGCCATGGTCGGCTCCAACGGCACGGCGTCGCTGGAGCTGATCTCGCTGGAGCGTCATGTATTCAGCAGCACGGCGCATTACCGCCTGAAGGGCGAAGGTGAAATGTTCGGGGAAACGCCGATCGAATTGCTCTTCGTCGATCACATCGAACATGGCCCGTTGCCGTTCTCGCGGCTGATGTCGCTCAAGTGGCTGCCGGTCATGGCCACCAGTCACTACGAACTGGAGCGCACGCCGCTGACCGAGAAGTGGTTCGCCGCCGCCAAGGACCAATCGCCGCTGACCGGCGTGGTCAATATCGGCTACGACAACGCGGTCAACGGCAACGTCCAGTTGCAACCCCTGGAAATGGCACTGGATGAAAAATCCAGCATGAAGTTCTCCGGCTTGAGCATGGACGTCTCGGCGAGCGCCCAGGCACAGAAGGTCAAGGCCGATGGCTACATGGACAGCCTGAAGGTGACTACCGTTTCCGAAGACCAGGCACCGGTGCAGATCGAGTTGAGCGGCCTGACCCTGGCCAGCAACCTGAAAAAAAGTACCTACGGTTTCTACACCGGCGAAAACGTCCTCGAACTGGCCAGTGGCAAGTCGACCTTTGGCGTCAAGCAGTCGGTGCTGGACTTCAAGAAATTCGAAATGAAAAACCTCACGGAAGAGAAGGGCACCAGCGCCTCCGGACGTGCCGACTACAAAGTCGCTGAGGTGGCGCTGAACGGCAAGACCGTCGGCTCCGCCGCCTTGGCCATGAGCGTGAAGAACCTCGATATCCCGGCCACCCTGTCGCTGATGCAGGTCTACCAGACCAAGCTGCAACCGTACGAAAGGGCGGCAGCCGAAGCGACCGCTGCTGGTCTGCCGGCACCGGAGTTGAAGCTGACCGAAGCCGAAGAAGCGCTGCTTAAATCCAGCCTGGAAAAACTGTTGGCAGGCGGGCCGCAAGTCGCCCTGGAAAACCTGTCGTTCAACACCACCAATGGCGAAAGTCGCGCCAACCTGGTGCTGGACCTGACCAAGCCGCAGGCCATCGACCTGCCGACCGATCAGTTGGTCCGGCAACTGATCGCATTGCTGGATTTCAACCTGCAAGTGTCCAAGCCCATGCTGGTCGACGTGCTGACCGCGCAGGCGCAAATCGATGGGCAGACTGACGCCAAGCAGATTGCAGATCAGGCCACCGCCACCGCTGACATGTTCAGCAGCATGGCCGTCGGCTCGCAGCTGGCGAAACTGGACGGCAACAATGTCGTCACCAAACTGCATTACGCCAACAACCAGGTGGAATTCAACGGCCAGAAAATGACCGTCGAAGAGTTCGCCGGGTTCGTGATGAGCAAATTCGCAGGGGCTGGCACCGTCCAGTAAAACGCGGGGCTGACTGCAACAGCCGGCCTCTGCGCAACGCAGACGCCGGGCGTTTTGCTGTGTGACACAAGCGCTCGCAGCGTGCTTATCGCAATGTTCACTGAAATCCTGCTGCCACGGCGTGAAAGGTCCGGCTATAGTTTGCACGCCGACGACGGCCCAACACGCACAAGGTGCTCCGGAATGACCCGATTGACCTCATTGAACCCTTGGCTCGCGGCCCTGGCAGTGGCCCTTTGCGTGCAGTTCCCGGCGCAGGCCCAGGAACGCTTCACCCTGAACATCCCCGGTGTCACCGATGACCGTTTGTTCACCTCCGGCGCCGCGAGCGACGGCGCTGGTTGTGGCGGGCACAACATTTCCCCGGCGCTGAACTGGAACGCCGGCCCGGCGGCCACACAAAGCTATGCCATCGTCATGCACGATCCTGATGGCCAGAAAGGCCAGGGTGTCGATCACTGGGTGCATTACGGTATCAAGGCCAGCACCCACCAGATTGCGTCCGGCGCCGGTTCAAAACCCGGGCTGGAAGGTGTTGGCGGCACCAACAGCAAGAAAACCACCGGTTACGTCGGCCCGTGCCCACCGGTTGGCGACAGCGCGCACCACTACATCATCCAGATCTACGCCCTGGACCTGGCCCCCGATGCATTGCCGGCCGGCTTGACCCGTGCGCAGCTGCTGGAAAAAATCAAAGGTCATGTGCTGCGCAACAGCAGTGTTGTGCGCCGCTACCATCGTTGATTGTTTTCACGAAAGACTGAAGTGCGCGGCCTTCGGCAGATTTGGCATCCTGAGCCGAAAGCGCGCACTATCAGGTCATAGCCGATGCGTTGGAGGATGCCGTGGCAAAAAAGATCGACCGCATCGCCCAAATGCTCAACTGCCCGCAGAAGGGCGAAGAACTACGGCGAGCCATCACCGAGAGCCGTAAGGACTTTCTGCTCAACCAGCCGGAAGAAGATGTCGTTGAAGACGAAGACCTGGAGGAGCCATTCCTCGAGGACGACGAAGCTGATGACGATGAGTACGACGAGTTCGACTGGACCACAGAGTAATCATCCACACCCGGTGATTGCTCCCTGCCCGGGCTGAGTCCCTTCAGCCTGAACACCCAGATCCCATACGGCACTTGCGCACCTTGAGCGCTCAAGGCTGGCCATTTGCTGCCTGATCCATCTATCGCGTCCGGCACCACTGATCGTGAATTGACGCTCAATTTCGGTCATGCGTCCTACAAAAAACCCTGATTGAACTATCGTCGATAAGGTTGCCGATTTGTGCCGAGACGCCTGACTACATTTTTGCACTTTGGCCGGCAATGGTTAACGCGGGAGGAAGCGCTGCAAAAAAGTTAAGTCGCGCCAAGCGACCCACCGGCAAAGGAGCCAGTCGAATGACTCGCAAACGCAAGTGGTTACCCAAACTCGCCCTCGTGGCGGCCTCACTCATAACGTTATCAGGCGCCGCCACCGCGGCGGATAAACCCAACATTCTGGTGATCTTCGGCGACGACATCGGCCAGACCAACATCAGTGCCTACGGTGATGGCGTGGTGGGTTACCAAACGCCGAACATTGATCGAATTGCCCACGAGGGCATGAAGTTCACCGATTACTACGCGGAGAACAGTTGCACGGCCGGACGCTCGACTTTCATCACCGGGCAATCGCCGCTGCGCACGGGGCTGTCCAAAGTGGGGATGCCGGGCGCTCCGGTTGGTTTGCAGGCCAGGGATGTGACGATCGCCCAGGCACTCAAGGCCCGTGGTTATGCCACGGGGCAATTCGGTAAAAACCATTTGGGCGACAAGGACGAATACCTTCCCACCAATCACGGGTTCGATGAGTTCTTCGGCAACCTTTACCACCTCAACGCCGAAGAGGAACCTGAACGCCCTTACTGGCCGAAAAATAACGAAGCCTTCCTCAAGGCTGCCTCGCCTCGCGGGGTGATCCACAGTTTCGCCGATGGCAAGATCGAAGACACCGGCGCACTGACCAGCAAGCGCATGGAAACCATCGATGACGAAACCACCCAGGCCGCCATCGGTTTTATGGAAAAACAAGTCAAGGCTGACAAACCGTTCTTCGTGTGGATGAACACCACGCGCATGCACGCCTTCACCCATGTTCGCGACTCGATGAAAGGCCAAAGCGGCATGCCGGGCAACGACTATGCCGACGGCATGATCGAGCACGACGGAGACGTGGGCAAGCTGCTGAAAAGCGTCGATGACCTCAAGATCGGCGACAACACCATCGTGATCTACACCACCGACAACGGTCCGAACCAGTGGTCCTGGCCGGATGCGGCAACCACTCCGTTCCGCAACGAGAAAAACTCCAACTGGGAAGGCGCTTACCGTGTACCGGCGATGATCCGCTGGCCCGGCAAGGTCAAACCAGGCAGCGTTTCCACGCAAATGTTCTCCGGGCTGGACTGGTTCCCAACCTTGCTGGCGGCAGCGGGCGACACCGATATCAAGGATCGTCTGCTCAAAGGCACGGACGTCGGCGGCAAGAACTTCAAGGTCCATCTGGACGGTTATAACCAGCTGGATTACCTGACCGGCAAGAGCGACAAGAGTGCACGTACCGAGTTCTACTACTTCAGCGATGACGGCGACCTGGTCGGCATGCGCTACGACAACTGGAAACTCGTCTACTGCGAACAACGGGCGCCGGGTGGCTTGAAGGTGTGGAGTGAACCGTTCACCTGCCTGCGTGTACCGAAACTGTTCAACTTGCGCATGGACCCTTACGAGCGGGCTGACGTCGTGTCTGACCAGTATTACGACTGGCTGACCAAAAACGACTACCTGATCTTCGAGGGTACGCAAAAAGCCGCCGCCTTCCTGCAGACCTTTGTTGATTACCCGCCAAGCCAACGCCCGGCGAGCTTCAGCATCGATCAGATCCGCGAGGAAGTTGACAAGAAAATCGCAGAGAAAATGAAACAGTAAGATCAGCAGAAAACGCTTACCAGCGTCCGCCTTCGGGCGGACGCTTTTTTATGCCTTCTCCTTTGCAACTTCCCGCTCTTCGAAGCAGCAAACGGCCAACGATTAGCCATACTCAAATGCACCCCGATCTCTCTGCCTTGTCGGTGAGTGAACATGAACCCTGTATGGCGTCACTGTCATAAATCAGTCCTGCTGCTGATGTTGTGCTGGCTCAACGCAGCCCTCGCCACCCCGCAACCCGAGTTGCCCGCCGTCGAACTGACACCCGCTGAAGAAGCCGAAGTGCAAAGCCTGGTGCTGCCTATCCCGGAAAACTGGACCGGGGATTTCGAAGGCATGCGCGAGCGCCGGCTGATCCGCGTTCTGGTGCCCTACAGCAAAACCTTTTTCGAACTGGATCGCGGTCGTCAGCGAGGTCTGACCTACGAGCTCGGCAAGGGCCTCGAAGCCTGGCTGAACAAGACCCAGCCCTACGAAAAAAAATCCATGCAATGGCGGATCATGTTCATCCCCACCGCCCGTAATGAACTGATGCCCAAACTGAATCAGGGTGTCGGTGACATCGCCGCCGGTGGGCTTACCGTGACCGAAGAGCGCCTCAAGGATGTCGATTTTTCCGATCCGTTTGCGGTGAACATCCCGGAAATCCTGGTGACCAGTCCCGGCAGCAAACCCATAGAAAAACTGGAAGACCTCTCCGGCCAGGAAATCACCGTGCGAGCTTCCAGCAGTTACTACGAGCATCTGCAGGCGTTGAACGCCTCCTTCAAGGAAAAAGGCCTGGCGCCCATCGACCTGAAAGCCGCCGATGAAAACCTGGAGTCCGAAGACCTGCTGCAAATGGTCAACGCCGGGTTGCTCAAGGCAACAGTGGTGGACCGTTATCTCGCGATCATCTGGGCGCCGCTCTACAAGGACATGAAGATTCACGAAAAGATTGTTCTGCATGATGACTCCGAGTTCGCCTGGGCAATTCGCAAAGACAGCCCGCAACTGAAAAGCCAACTGGCAGAGTTCGTCAAAACCCACAAGGTCGGCACCGCCTTCGGCAACAGCCTGAAGAACAAGTACGTCACTAACAGCAGCACGCGGGTGCTCAACGCCACTTCCGAAGCCGAGATGAAGAAGTTTCAGGAAATGGTGGAAGTCTTCACCCGCCACGCCAGCACCTACGGTTTCGATCACCTGATGCTCATGGCCCAGGGTTTTCAGGAGTCGCAGCTCGATCAGAAAGCACGCAGCCCCAGGGGCGCCGTCGGCGTGATGCAGATGCTGCCAAAAACCGCCAAGGACCCGACCGTGGACATCGGTGGTATCGACAAGAGCGCCGACAAGAATATCGAAGCCGGCAGCAAGTACATGCGCCTGCTCGCGGACAAGTACCTGAACGATCCGCAATTGACGCAGATGAACAAGACCCTGATGACCTTCGCCGCCTACAACGCTGGCCCTGGCAACTTGCGCAAGTTCCGCGCACTGGCGGAAAAGTCCGGATTGGACAAGAACATCTGGTTCGGCAATGTCGAACAGGCCGCGGCGCAAGTGGTTGGCCGGGAGACTGTGGATTATGTCGGCAACATCTATAAGTACTACGTGGCCTACAAACTGGTGGAAGAAAAGTCGGCGGCAAGCCCGACGAAAACCGAGCCGTGAAGAGTTCGAATCTTCAACTAACCTGTAGCAGTGCAGCGTCTGGACCGGTTTAACCGTTCAGGCTCGCATTATTTTATTCAACCCTCCCATTGTCGCTTGGGGGGCGTTTGCAATGCCTCGCTTATTTGCCTGCATAACCTGTCAGTTCGATGCTTGATCAATCAGGAATCCACTCCATGACTGTGCATGAAAAAAACGTTCCTCACGCCAGAAAGGTGCCCCAATGGCTGACGTTGCTCGGCGTCCTGGGCTGTACGACCTTGCCTCATTCGGCCTGGGCGGGTGGCATCCTGCTGTATGAGGCCGGCCAGGAAGGTGCCGGGTTGGCCAACGCCGGGGCCGCGGTGCTGGCTACCGACCCGAGTGTCCTGATGAATAACCCCGCAGGGATCAGTCAGCTCAAGGGCACGCAAGTCAACGTCGATGGCCAGTTGATGCTGGGGGACATCACCTTTTCCCGGGACAGCAACAATACTTTTAGCGGCGGCAACGGCGGCAATCCGCTGCCTTATTTTCCCGGCACCAGTTTTTTCGTCAGCCACCAGGTCGACGATCGCAACAGCATCGGTTTCGGCATGTACGGCAACTTTGGCCTGTCCCTGGACTACGACGACGATTGGGCGGGTCGTTATTTCACCCAGGAGTCGGCGATTGTCGGTGTGTCGTTTCAGCCCACTTATGCCTTCAAGGTCACCGATGACTTATCCATCGGCGGCGGCCCGCGCTTCATGTACGGGTACTACCGCACAGAAGTGGCGGTCAACAACAACGTGCTGGGCCTGGGAAATGCCCCCGACGGGCAACTGAGATACAAGGATGGCGACTGGGGCACAGGCTACAACCTCGGCATCCTCTATCGACTCAACGAACGCACCCAGCTCGGCCTGGCCTACACCAGCAAGATCGACTTGAAATTCAAAGACAGCCCCGAGCTCAAGCACATCACCAACCCGCTGCTCAACGTCGCGCTCAATCGTCTGGATGTCGACCAGTTGAAGGTCGACATGACCGTGCCGCAAACCGTCCTCGCCAGCGCCTCCTATCGACTCGATGACCACTGGACCCTGCTGGGCAGCTTGAACTGGCAAGACTGGAGCGAATTCGGAAAAATCGGTGTGGAAGTCGACACCAATAACGCAGGGACGTCGACCAGCGTCGACCGCTCCTACAAAGACACCTACCACGTCTCCATCGGCGCGCAGAACCAGATCGACAACAAATGGCGCTGGAACGTCGGTGTCGCTTACGACACCTCGGCAGTGGACGACAAGGATCGCACTGTCGACAACCCGATGGACTCGGCATGGCGCTTCGCAACCGGCGTCAACTACGCACTGGAAAAAGACCTCGACCTGCACATGAGCTATACGCTGATCTACATGGGCGACATGGACGATCAACAAACCAAGGCGCGCTCGGGGGACACCGTTTCCGGCACCTACCGCAACTCGATGATTCACGTGTTTGGTGGCGGTGCGGTGTGGCGGTTTTAGCCAGGAAAAACCAGCGTATCAAGCCTTCATGGCAATTGCGGCACCCCAATCTTTGCTCGAACAAAAAGCCTCGGATCTGATGATCTGAGGCTTTTTCATTGCAACAGGCGAGATTCGAATCTGCATTTCCCTGACTCCGCATTTCTGAGCGCCGACGTTTTAAGGCGCGTTCGAAATCAGCGGAAATACATCTGCGTATAGAAAAACGAACAAAAATGTTCAGTATTTCATTCGGACGGTCGATACAGTAACGCAGCATGGTGGCCTTTTAGTTGCTCATGCGCGTGCCAATCAACAATAACGCCTTCGTGGACACGACCCGTTATGAATAAAACCCTCCGATTCAGCCACAAGATCCTGCTTGTGGCGTCGCTGATCGTGGTAGTCGCCTTCGCGCTATTCACGCTGTACAACGACTACCTCCAGCGCAACGCCATCCGCAAGGACCTGGAAAGCAATCTCCGTGAAATGGGCGAAGTCACTGCGGCCAACATCAAGAACTGGTTCGACGGCCGCACCTTGCTGATTGAAAACCTGGCGCAGAACGCGGCGTTGAACCCGGAGATGCCCAGCATCACCACGTTGATGGCACAGAAAACCCTGGTGTCGAGCTTCCCCAGCACCTACGTCGCGACCGCCAAAGGCGAGTTCGCCATCCTGCCGGATGCGAAGATGCCCGACGGCTACGATGCGCGCACTCGCCCCTGGTACAAGCTGGCCGAGGGCAGCAGTAATCTCGCCATGACCGAGCCCTACGTCGAAATGGCCACCAACACGCTGGTGGTCTCGATGGTCTCAGCCATCCGCAAGTCGGGGCAGACCCTCGGGGTGATCGGCGGTGACGTGAGTTTCGGTGCGCTGGTCGACATCATCAACAAGCTCGATCTCGGTGGCGCGGGTTACGCCTTCATGGTCAGTTCCGATGGCAAGGTGCTGGTCCATCCCGACAAGAACATGCAGATGAAGAACCTCAGCGACCTCTTTCCGGAGGGTACGCCACGGATCAACGGCGAGCTGACGGAAGTCCAGGCCAATGGCCAGACCCGCATCGTCACGTTCGCCCCGATCAAGGGCCTGCCGTCGGTGAACTGGTACATCGGCCTGTCCATCGACAAAGACAAGGCGTTTTCCAGGCTCAGTGAGTTCCGTTCTTCGGCTGTCGTGGCCACCGTGTTCGCCGTGGTCTTCATCATTGCCCTGCTGGGCATGTTGATTCGCCTGCTGCTGCAACCGCTGCAGGCCATGAGCCGCGCCATGGAAGATATCGCCGAAGGTGAAGGCGACCTGACCAAGCGCCTGGTCATTCATACCCAGGACGAGTTCGGTATTTTGGGCAATGCCTTCAACCGTTTCGTGGAGCGTATTCACACCTCGATCCGCGAAGTGTCCTCGGCCACCGAGCAGGTCAATGAAGTCGCCCTGCGCGTAGTGAACGCCTCGAACTCCTCGATGGCCAATTCGGATGAGCAGGTCAACCGCACCAACAGCGTCGCCGCCGCGATCAATCAACTGGGGGCTGCTGCTCAGGAAATCGCACACAACGCCGCACAGGCTTCGCAACAGGCCAGCTCCGCCCGCCACCTGGCCGAAGACGGCCAGCAGGTGGTCAATCGCAGCATCGAGGCGATGAACCGCCTGTCGGACCTGATCGTCACCTCCAGTTCGCACATCGAAACGCTGAACAGCAAGACCGTGAACATCGGCCAGATTCTGGAAGTGATCACCAGCATCTCCCAGCAAACCAACCTGCTGGCGCTCAACGCGGCCATCGAAGCGGCGCGTGCCGGCGAAGCGGGTCGAGGCTTTGCGGTGGTCGCTGACGAAGTGCGCAACCTCGCCCACCGCACCCAGGAATCGGCGCAGCAAGTGCAGAACATGATCGAGGAGCTGCAAGTCGGCGCCCGTGAATCGGTCAGCACCATGGGCGAAAGCCAGCGTCACAGCCAGGACAGCGTGTCGATTGCCAACCAGGCGGGCGAGCGCCTGGGCAGCGTGACCCAGCGCATCGGTGAAATCGACGGCATGAACCAGTCGGTGGCCACCGCCACCGAAGAACAGACGGCCGTGGTTGACTCGATCAACATGGACATCAACGAGATCAACATGTTGAACCAGGAAGGCATGCAGAACCTGCAGTTCACCTTGAGCGCCTGCTCGGACCTGGAACAGCAGGCCAGCCGCTTGAAGCAATTGGTGGGCAGCTTCCGGATCTGATGATCTGCGCGGCAACAAAAAAAGCCCCGGACCTTGCGGTCCGGGGCTTTCTCGTTCTTGCGTATGGCGCACCAGGCGGGATTCGAACCCACGACCCCTGCCTTCGGAGGGCAGTACTCTATCCAGCTGAGCTACTGGTGCAAGCGGGCGCCATGATACTCATATGCGTTGCGGGCGTCCATGCCGCTGAATCGCCTGGCTTTTTCAAAGCTGTCACAGGCGTTTGCTACGCTGATCAGAAAAATGCAGCAAAAGGGCCGTTTTCGTTCTTTTTTTCGAACAGGCTATTGTCCTTTACCCCCTTTGATCCTAGGATTCGTTTGAGATTTCAAACGCTCTTGTCTGGGTGCTGAACCGCGCGAGTCCAATCCGTGCGCTATTTATGTGCTTCAGCCCAGTGAATGATTTCCCTGACGGCAGCCTATCGAGGCGCCTTTCTACAATCATAATTCGCTCCGCATCCTTTGCGGGCTGTTAAGGAAAGCCGACATGCAGCTTAAAGACACCCAGTTGTTCCGCCAGCAAGCCTTTGTCAATGGCGCGTGGGTTGATGCGGACAATGGTCAGACGATCAAGGTCAACAACCCGGCAACGGGCGAAATTCTGGGCACCGTGCCGAAAATGGGCGCTGCCGAAACCCGCCGTGCGATCGAAGCCGCTGACAAAGCGCTGCCGGCCTGGCGTGCACTGACCGCCAAAGAACGTGCGGGCAAACTGCGTCGCTGGTTCGAACTGATGATCGAGAACCAGGAAGACCTGGCTCGTCTGATGACCCTGGAACAAGGCAAGCCATTGGCCGAAGCCAAGGGCGAAATCGTTTACGCCGCTTCCTTCATCGAGTGGTTCGCCGAAGAAGCCAAGCGTATCTACGGCGACGTGATCCCGGGCCACCAGCCAGACAAGCGCCTGATCGTGATCAAGCAGCCAATCGGCGTGACCGCAGCGATCACCCCGTGGAACTTCCCGGCCGCGATGATCACCCGTAAAGCCGGCCCGGCCCTGGCCGCCGGTTGCACCATGGTACTCAAGCCTGCTTCGCAAACCCCATTCTCCGCTCTGGCCTTGGCTGAACTGGCGCAACGTGCCGGCATCCCGGCTGGCGTGTTCAGCGTTGTCACCGGCAGCGCCGGCGACATCGGTACCGAGCTGACCAGCAACCCGACCGTACGCAAGCTGTCCTTCACCGGTTCGACCGAAATCGGTCGTCAACTGATGGCCGAATGCGCCAAGGACATCAAGAAAGTCTCCCTGGAACTGGGCGGCAACGCACCGTTCATCGTGTTCGACGACGCGGATCTGGATAAGGCCGTCGAAGGCGCGATCATTTCCAAGTACCGCAACAACGGCCAGACCTGCGTCTGCGCCAACCGCCTGTACATTCAGGACGGCGTCTACGACGCGTTCGCCGAGAAGCTGAAAGTCGCTGTGGCCAAGCTGAAGATCGGTAACGGTCTGGAAGAAGGCACCACCACCGGTCCGCTGATCGACGAAAAAGCCGTGGCCAAGGTGCAAGAGCACATCGCCGACGCCCTGAGCAAAGGTGCGACCGTACTGGCTGGCGGCAAGCCGATGGAAGGCAACTTCTTCGAGCCGACCATCCTGACCAACGTGCCGAACAACGCGGCCGTGGCCAAGGAAGAAACCTTCGGTCCATTGGCGCCACTGTTCCGCTTCAAAGACGAAGCCGACGTGATCGCGATGTCCAACGACACCGAGTTCGGTCTGGCCTCGTACTTCTACGCTCGTGACCTGGGTCGTGTGTTCCGTGTGGCCGAAGCCCTGGAATACGGCATGGTCGGCGTCAACACCGGTCTGATCTCCAACGAAGTCGCGCCATTCGGCGGCATCAAGGCTTCGGGCCTGGGCCGTGAAGGCTCCAAGTACGGCATCGAAGATTACCTGGAAATCAAATACCTCTGCCTGGGCATCTAAGCGCCCGGCAAGGCATTGCTTCAAGCGCAAAGGGCACGAGAGCGCTGTCCCTTTGCGCCGCTTCAAACCGGAATTTTCTCGGTGGCCGGGAACGCCGTGGCAGTCGATCATCGCATGCTGCCGCCGCTGCTCCCCGCCGCTTTATCCTTGAACCACGCCGCCCGATGAGCGGTGAATGAGGAATATATGAGCAAGACTAACGCTGATTTGATGGCCCGCCGTACCGCTGCTGTTCCACGTGGTGTTGGCCAGATTCACCCGATCTTCGCCGAGTCCGCGAAGAACGCGACCGTGACCGACGTTGAAGGTCGTGAGTTCATCGACTTCGCCGGCGGTATCGCTGTGCTGAACACCGGCCACGTGCACCCGAAAATCATCGCGGCCGTGACCGAGCAGCTGAACAAGCTGACCCACACCTGCTTCCAGGTACTGGCCTACGAGCCGTACGTAGAACTGTGCGAAAAAATCAACGCCAAGGTGCCAGGTGATTTCGCCAAGAAAACCCTGCTGGTGACCACCGGTTCTGAAGCCGTTGAAAACGCCATCAAGATCGCCCGTGCCGCCACTGGCCGTGCCGGCGTGATCGCCTTCACCGGCGCTTACCACGGTCGCACCATGATGACCCTGGGCCTGACCGGTAAAGTCGTTCCTTACTCGGCTGGCATGGGCCTGATGCCAGGCGGTATCTTCCGTGCTCTGTACCCGAACGAACTGCACGGTGTGAGCATCGACGACTCGATCGCTTCCATCGAGCGTATCTTCAAGAACGACGCTGAAGCCCGTGACATCGCGGCCATCATCCTCGAGCCAGTTCAGGGCGAAGGTGGTTTCTACGTCGCTCCGAAAGAGTTCATGAAGCGTCTGCGTGCCCTGTGCGACCAGCACGGCATCCTGCTGATCGCTGACGAAGTACAGACTGGCGCCGGCCGTACCGGTACCTTCTTCGCCATGGAACAGATGGGCGTTGCTGCCGACCTGACCACCTTCGCCAAATCCATCGCTGGCGGCTTCCCGCTGGCCGGTGTGTGCGGCAAGGCCGAATACATGGACGCCATCGCTCCAGGCGGCCTGGGCGGCACCTACGCCGGTAGCCCGATCGCTTGCGCCGCTGCTCTGGCAGTCATGGAAGTGTTCGAAGAAGAAAACCTGCTGGACCGCTGCAAGGCTGTCGGCGAGCGTCTGGTGACTGGCCTGAAGGCCATCCAGGCCAAGTACCCGGTGATCGGCGAAGTCCGTGCCCTGGGCGCGATGATCGCAGTCGAGCTGTTCGAAAACGGCGACAGCCACAAGCCGAACGCTGCTGCGGTAGCGTCCGTTGTGGCCAAGGCTCGCGACAAGGGTCTGATCCTGCTGTCCTGCGGCACCTACGGCAACGTTCTGCGCGTCCTGGTACCGCTGACTTCGCCGGACGAGCAACTGGACAAAGGTCTGGCGATCATCGAAGAGTGCTTCTCCGAGCTCTGATCACCCAGTGTGACCTGATTCACAAAAAACCCGCTTCGGCGGGTTTTTTTACGCCCCTTGAAACACATCGCCCGCTTTAACGCTGTATCGAATAGCCATCATTGGCTAAGGTTCCAGCATTGCCAGGGAGAGCTGTATGACATCCGTCATTTTACCCGCCGTGCCAAGAGTATTGATCGCCGAGGCTGACCCCTGGTCGCGGGATCTGCTCAAGGAAGTGTTGTTGAACGTTCGCTGCGATGCGCGGCTGGACTTGTGTGCCGATGGCCAGCAAGCGCTGGAGTTACTGGCCGCCAAACCCTATGACCTGGTGATCGCCGACTGGGAGTTGCCGGGGGTCGATGGCCTGAATGTGCTGCGCAGCATCCGCCAGCGCAAACGCCAGCCGCCGCTGCCGTTTATCCTGATGAGCAGCCGCAACGACAGCGCCAGCGTGCGCGAGGCCCTGCCGCTGGCGCCGACTGCCTACCTGACCAAACCCTTGAACATGGACAGCCTGACCCAGCGCTTGCAGGGCTTGCTGCTGAGCGCCGGTGAAGAGGTGTCGTGCGAGGTGCCGTCGCTGGCGCCGGGGATGACCTTGTCGGTCTACCTGGAGCGTCGTCGCGAGCTGGCTGAAGGCGCGCCGTTGATGACCGACGTGCAATTGGCGGTGCAGCGCAGCCTCAATCCCAATGGCCTCGATCTGACCGCCCTGGAAGAGGAAATCCGCACCGATCCGCAAGTCACCGCAGTGCTGATCGCCGCCGCCAACAGTGCGGCCCATCATAACGGCGCGGCGGTGCAGACCTTGTCCCAGGCACTGCATCGGCTGGGCACCGGGCAAAGCATGAACCTGATTCTCGGCCTGGCGCTCAAGCGCAGTGCCAAACTCAGTGATCCGTGCCTGGCTGACTATGCCGAGCGTTACTGGAACCTGTCGCTGCACACGGCTGAATACGCGCGCACCCTGGCGCGTCTGCTCGATCTCGATCAGGAGCGCTGCTACTGCGCGGGCATGCTGCACCGTCTTGGCGATCTGGCGTTGCTGCGTTGCCTGCAGGAGTGGCAGCAGGCCGGCGGGCCACTGGATGATCTGGAAGAAGTGGGCGAGGCGTTGTCCGAATACGGTGCCGCCTACGGCTCGGCCTTGCGTACCCGCTGGCGCCTGCCGCTGGAGCTGCGCGAGCTGATTGCGGCGGCCTATCAGCTCGGTGGCGGGGTTTACTCGCGTGAAGCGCTGGTGATGAACATGGCGGCGCAGTTGGCGCGTCTGAACGAACATGAAGGCCTTGAGGCGCTGGCAAAAAGCCGCACGGCACGATTGCTCAAGATCGGATTGCCGGAATTGATGCGCCTGCGCAAGACGTAAGCGCGCCACCAGCCCGGTTCTTGCGGCATTGATCAGGCCGTGACAATCCGGTTCTTGCCCTCGCGTTTTGCCTGATACATTGCCGCATCGGCGCGGGCGAACAGGCTTTCCACGCTGTCGTCTTCAGCGGTCAGGCAGGTCAGGCCCTGGCTGACGGTGATGCCGAAGGCGTGGCCGTCGTGGCTGAAGCTCAAACGCTGGATTTCCCGTTGCACGCGCTCGGCCACCTGCAGGGCCATATCCGGTGTGCAGCCGGGAAACACTGCGGCAAACTCTTCGCCGCCGATACGCCCGAACAGATCATTGCGTCGCAACGCCGCCCGGCCGCTGTCGGCGATTTTTTGCAGCACGTTGTCGCCCTCCGGATGACCGTAGCTATCGTTAACGGTCTTGAAATCATCGATATCCAGCATCAGAAACGACAGCGGCTCACCTTGTTGACGTGCCAGCTCGAACTCGCGGCGCGCGCAATCGAAAAAGTGCCGACGATTGCTGCTTTGCGTCAGCACATCGGTGGTGGCCAGGCGGTGCAGCTCGGCTTCCATGAGCTTTTTCTCGGTAATGTCTTCGGCGATGCCGACGATGATTACCGGTTGCCCCGGTTCGGCCTGGCGGTTGATGAAACACTTGTCGCTGAGCCAGCGCAGCTGCCCATCGGCATCGGTGATGCGATATTCGCGGTCCTCCACTGCACCCGTTTCCAGCACTTCGGCCAGGCTGCGTTCGGCATACTCCAGGTCGTCGGGATGAATGCTGTCGCGCCACTGATTGCTGTCGGCCAGCAGCTGCTCGGCAGATCGGCCGAAAATCCGCTCATAGGCGGGGCTGACATAGAGCACCTGGCGCGTTTCCCAGTCGAGTGCCCAGAGTATGGCGTTGACGCTGACCAGCAAGGTGCTGAACAGCTGCTCGCGCTCGCTCAGGCGTGCGACTTCGCCTTGAGCGTGCATCAGTGCCATCAGGGTTTGCGCGGCCTCAGGCCATGTCGAAGGAGATGAGTCTTGCGGGTGTTTTTTGAGCATCGGCACAAATCTCAAAGGCATGCCGCGTATTCGACAGCGGCCACAACGAAGCCCGCCGGGGGTGGCGAAGTGTCTTTGAGATAAGGGAATTGAAACGAAGTTCCGAGCGGTGCGCCCCTGAACGGAGGCGCACCGATCAACGGCATCAGACAGCGGCAGGGCGCAGGGAGTAGGTCTTCAACTGATCGGCGAAATCACGCAGGGATTGAATCCCGCTGGCTTCGGCTTCGTGGACCCAGTCCTTGATGGCGGCGAGCATGTCGTGACCATTCGAACTGGTCTTGACCCAGATCTGCTGCAAGGCCAGGCGTTTCTCGTAAATTACCTTGAGCGCCTGACTGTGCTCGAGCATGTTCTGGATGCGCACGTGGTGCCTGTCGTCCAGCAGGCTGGTTTCTCGCGAAAGCAGGCGTTTGGCACGGTGGAACTGGTGACGGACAGAGTGATCGACCTTTTCCAGCTCTTGCTTGACCAGCGGGCCGATCACCAGCTTGCGGTACTGAGCCATGATCTGGAAACGGTTGTTGAGGATCGCCATGGCGGTGTCCATGTCCAGGCTGCCCTTGCCTTCAACGCGGTGGGCAATAGGCGCAACCCGCTGGACCTTGGCCAGACGCAGGAAGCTGAAGACTTTGATCCAGGCCCAGCCCAGGTCGAATTCCCACTTCTTCACCGACAGTTTTGCCGAGTTAGGGTAGGTGTGATGGTTGTTGTGCAGTTCTTCACCGCCAATCAGGATGCCCCAGGGCACGAGGTTGGTCGCCGCGTCACGGCATTCGAAGTTGCGGTAGCCGACGGCATGGCCCAGGCCATTGACCACGCCGGCAGCCCAGACCGGGATCCACATCATCTGGATGGCCCAGATGGTGATGCCGATGGTGCCGAACAGCAGCACGTCGATGACGCCCATGATCGCCACGCCCAGCAGCGGATAGCGGCTGTACAGGTTGCGCTCGATCCAGTCTTCGGGGCAGTTCTTGCCGTAGATACGCAGGGTCTCGGGGTTTTCCGCTTCGGCGCGGTACAGCTCGGCACCTTTGCGCAGCACGGTGGACAAGCCTTTGACGACCGGGCTGTGCGGGTCATCTTCGGTTTCGCATTTGGCGTGATGCTTACGGTGGATGGCGGTCCACTCGCGGGTGTTCTGCGCCGTGGTCAGCCACAGCCAGAAACGGAAGAAATGTTTGAGCGCCCCATTCAACTCAAGGGAGCGATGGGCCGAGTAGCGATGCAGATAAACCGTGACGGCGATAATCGTGACATGGGTCATCAGCAGGGTGACTGCCACCAGTGACCAGGCCGACAAGCCTAGAAAACCTTCGTACCACATAGGCTGTAGGGCCCTCGATAAAGAAAAAAACAGCCGTTGCATTATCACTAAGCCCACACAGAAAACCAGTCGCCCTTTCAGATAAGAGTGGCTGGATGTGTCGGTAAACTATAATTCCTATCTTTTGTGTAAGGACATGGATCGCCGAATGTCTGCCATCTATCGCGATGCATTGCGTGCAGCGCTGCTTTATTTGCTGTTTTCTGTCGTCTGGCTGCTGTCCAGTGGCTATTTATTGAACAGTTTCTTCGATGATTCCGCCGAGAGGATGCGCTGGCAACTGATCAACGGTTACCTGTGGGTGCTGTTAAGTGCCGGCCTGATCTTCATTGCCCGGGCGCGCCTGCTTCGCTGCCTGGGTCTGGGTGCCAGGCTGCGACAGCGCGAGGCCGATCGCGAGCGCCTGCGTCAGGCGGCAGCGGTGTTCGATTGCACTCACGAAGGCGTGCTGGTCACCAACATGCAGGGGCTGATCGTCCATGTGAATCGGGCGTTCATGCAGATCACCGGCTACCAGTCCGAAGACGTGCTGGGTCAGCGGCCCAGTCTGTTCAAGTCCGGGCGTCATCATCCCGAGTTCTACCAGGCCATGTTCGCGACCTTGCGCACCAGCGGGGAATGGAGCGGGGAAATCTGGAACCGACGCAAAAGCGGCGAAATCTACCCTCAATGGCAGACGATTCGTCTGGTGCGCGACGAGGATGGTCACCCAAGCCACTACGTAGCGGTATTTTCCGACATCAGTGCGATCAAGAACTCCGAGCGGGAGCTGATGCGCCTGGCCCATCACGATCCATTGACCGACCTGCCCAATCGCTTGCTGTTCACCGACCGCGCGGAACAGGCATTGGCCTCGGCGCAGCTTCACAAGCGCGGTTGCGCGCTGCTGATGATCGATCTGGATCACTTCAAGATGATCAACGACAGCCTCGGGCACACCATTGGCGATCAACTGCTCAAGGCGGTAGCGGAGCGTCTGGCCGCCATGTTCGGCCCCGGCGTGACCCTGGCGCGGCTGGGCGGTGACGAGTTCGCCGTGCTGGCCGAGAGCTGCCCGCAACTGGTGCAGGCGGCGGCGATGGCCCAGCGCATCATCGACGGCCTCAAGGAGCCGTTCCTCATCGAAGGCCATCAGTTGTTCATCAACACCAGCATCGGCATCAGTCTGTTCCCCAGCGATGCCTTGAGCGTTGAGCAATTATTGCGCAATGCCGACTCTGCGCTGTTCAAGGCCAAGAGCACCGGGCGCAACGACTATGCCCTGTACACCGAGGAGCTGACGGCCCATGCCCAGCAGCGGGTCGAGATCTCTTTCGAGCTGCGTCGAGCGCTGGATTTGAATGAGTTGCGGGTCCATTACCAACCGGTTCACGACCTCAAGACCAGCCGCCTGATCGGCGTCGAAGCGCTGGTGCGCTGGGAGCATCCGCAACGTGGGCTGATATCGCCGGCGGAATTCATTCCGGTCGCCGAGCGCACCGGGCTGATCGCCGAGATCGATGCGTGGGTCATGGGCCAGGCGTGTCGGCAGATGTGCCAGTGGCAAGAGGACGGGGTGGTGTTGTCCTTTGTCGCAGTGAACGTGTCGTCGCGGTTGTTTGCCCGTCGCGAGTTGTACCAACAGGTGGCGCAGGTGCTGCACGACACCGGGTTGGCCCCGGCCTGCCTGGAGCTGGAAGTCACCGAAAGCGCGGTGATGGACGATCCGGAAGTGGCGCTGGAGCAGATGCACCGCTTGCGCGAATTGGGTGTACGCCTGGCCATCGATGACTTCGGCACCGGCTATTCGTCGTTGCTGCGGCTCAAGCGTTTGCCGGTGCAGAAACTCAAGATCGATCAGGGTTTCGTCGCCGGTTTACCCTGGGATGAAAACGACGCGGCGATCTCGCGGGTGATTATCGCCCTGGCCCAGAGCATGGGCATGCAGGTGCACGCCGAGGGGATCGAACAGGTCGAGCAAGCCGCTTTCCTGCTCGAGCAAGGCTGCGACCTGGGCCAGGGTTACTGGTTTGGACGGCCGATGCCGGCGCAGCAGCTGGATTGGTCTCGGGCGCCAGCAATCAAATAACGCGCTAATGCACATTAACTTGTGGGAGCAAGCTCGCTCCCACAAGGTTTTGGCGATCTCGAAAAACCGCAATTCCCCGCAAACCCTTGTCCCGCCAAATAATGTCTTCTGGTTATATAAACATTCTTAAATAGTCTTTTTAAGAATATCTGCGCCTCACTACTATTGGTCTCACGCCGCAAGCAGTGCCGACACTGCGAGGCAACCTCTCAGTTGAAGGAGCAGCACCATGAGCGCATCCCTGCGTAGTGTCGACGGTCAAGACGAAGCCACCATCCTGCGTGAAATCCAGAGTGCCCTGCGCGACCTGCGCTTCGGTGCCGTGGAAATCACCGTGCACAACGCCCAGGTGGTGCAGATCGAGCGCAAGGAAAAATTCCGTTTGCAGCAGCCTGGCAACAAGCCGGGCTGAGGCGAAACAGGCAACGCGATTTCCGAAATCCCATAAGAAAAAGCCAATACCCCCAGATTTCCAGGAGCTTTCACCATGTCGTCGATTCGCCACTTCGCTTTGGCCGCTCTGGCCAGCGCTCTTTTTGCCGGTTCCGCGGTTGCCAAGGACTACGAGCTGCTCAACGTGTCGTATGACCCGACGCGCGAGCTGTATCAGGACTACAACGCCGAGTTCATCAAGTTCTGGCAGAAGGACCACGCTGGCGACACCGTGAAGATCCAGCAGTCCCACGGCGGTTCGGGCAAACAAGGTCGCGCGGTCATCGACGGCCTGCGTGCCGACGTGGTGACCCTGGCCCTGGCCGGCGACATCGACGAAATCGCCAAACTGGGTAAAACCTTGCCGGCGGACTGGCAGAAACGCCTGCCGGAGGCGAGCACTCCTTACACTTCGACCATCGTGTTCCTGGTGCGCAAGGGCAACCCGAAGGGCATCAAGGACTGGGGCGACCTGATCAAGAACGATGTGTCGGTGATCACGCCAAACCCGAAAACCTCCGGCGGTGCGCGCTGGAACTTCCTCGCGGCCTGGGCTTATGGCCTGAAAGCCAACGGCGGTGACGAAGCCAAGGCCAAGGAATACGTACAGACCCTGTTCAAGCACGTTCCCGTGCTGGACACCGGCGCCCGCGGTTCGACCATCACCTTCGTCAACAACGGTCAGGGTGACGTGCTGCTGGCCTGGGAAAACGAAGCTTTCCTGGCGCTGAAAGAAGATGGTGGTGCGGACAAGTTCGACATCGTCGTGCCTTCGCTGTCGATCCTCGCCGAGCCGCCGGTGGCGGTCGTCGACAAGAACGCCGAGAAAAAGGGCAACGAGCAGATCGCCGAAGCTTACCTCAAACACCTGTACAGCCCGGCCGGCCAGGAAATTGCCGCGAAGAACTTCTATCGCCCGCGGGACAAGGACGTCGCCGCCAAGTACGCCCAGCAGTTCCCGAAACTGGAGCTGGTGAGTATCGACAAGGACTTCGGCGGCTGGAAAAGCGCGCAGCCGAAATTCTTCAACGACGGTGGTGTGTTCGACCAGATCTATCAGGCACAGTAATCTTAAATAGCCATCAACGAGCCCCGGATTCACCTCCGGGGCTTAGTGCGTTTCTTGACCAAGGACTTTTATGTCGCGTCGTATCTCCCCCGTCATACCCGGCTTCGGGCTGACGCTGGGCTACACCTTGGTGTACCTCAGCCTGATTGTGCTCATACCCCTGGCGGCAATGTTCGTGCATGCCGCCCAACTGACCTGGGACCAGTTCTGGGCAATCATCTCGGCACCCCGCGTGCTGGCAGCGTTGAAGCTGAGCTTCGGCACCGCGCTTTGCGCCGCGATCATCAACGGCATCATCGGCACGCTCCTGGCCTGGGTATTAGTGCGCTATACCTTCCCTGGACGAAAAGTGATCGACGCCATGATCGACCTGCCGTTCGCCTTGCCGACGGCAGTGGCCGGTATCGCGCTCACCGCGTTGTATACCCCTACCGGGCTGGTGGGTCAGTTTGCAGCGGATCTGGGTTTCAAGATCGCCTACACCCCTCTGGGCATCACCCTTGCCCTCACTTTTGTGACACTTCCATTCGTGGTACGTACCGTACAGCCGGTATTGGCCGATATTCCCCGTGAAGTGGAAGAAGCGGCGGCGTGCCTGGGAGCAAAACCCTTGCAGGTTTTCCGCCATATCCTGCTGCCGGCGCTGTTGCCGGCGTGGCTCACCGGTTTCGCCCTGGCCTTTGCCCGCGGGGTCGGCGAGTACGGTTCGGTGATTTTCATCGCCGGCAACATGCCGATGAAAACCGAGATCCTGCCCCTGCTGATCATGGTCAAGCTCGACCAATACGATTACACCGGCGCTACCTCCATTGGTGTACTGATGCTGGTGGTTTCCTTCGTCCTGTTGCTGCTGATCAACCTGTTGCAGCGGCGCATCGAAACCCCATAAGGAGGCGGCACCATGTCCCAATCGTCTATCGCTGCCGCTTCTTCGGCCAACGCTGCCCGCCGTGGCAGCGCGACTTCGCGGCGCATCCTGATCGGCTTAGGCTGGTTGATTTTTGCCCTGTTCCTGCTGTTGCCACTGTTCATCGTGGTGTCCCAGGGCCTGAAACTGGGGCTGGGCGCGTTCTTCACCGCGATTTTCGAACCAGACGCCTTGTCGGCACTGAAACTCACGGTGATTGCCGTACTGATCTCGGTGCCGTTGAACCTGGTGTTCGGCGTCAGTGCCGCCTGGTGCGTGAGCAAGTATTCGTTCCGCGGCAAGAGCATGCTGGTGACGCTGATCGACTTGCCGTTCTCGGTGTCGCCGGTGATCGCCGGTCTGGTCTACGTGCTGATGTTTGGTGCCCAGGGCCTGTTTGGACCGTGGCTGCAGGATCACGACATCCAGATCGTCTTCGCCCTGCCGGGCATCGTGCTGGCGACGATTTTCGTTACCGTGCCGTTCGTGGCGCGGGAGCTGATCCCGCTGATGCAGGAACAAGGCACCCAGGAAGAGGAGGCCGCGCGCCTGCTCGGGGCCAATGGCTGGCAGATGTTCTGGCACGTCACCGTACCCAACATCAAATGGGGCCTGATTTATGGCGTGGTGCTCTGTACCGCGCGGGCCATGGGCGAGTTCGGTGCGGTCTCGGTGGTTTCCGGGCACATTCGCGGGGTGACCAACACCTTGCCGCTGCACGTCGAGATCCTCTACAACGAATACAACCACGTGGCCGCGTTCGCCGTGGCGAGCCTGTTGCTGATCCTGGCGCTCTTCATCCTGCTGCTCAAGCAGTGGAGCGAAAACCGTATTAACCGCCTGCGCGCCAGCGCCGCGGAGGAATAAGTCATGTCGATCGAAGTGCGTAACGTCAGCAAGAATTTCAACGCGTTCAAGGCGCTGGACAACATCAGCCTGGACATCCAGAGCGGCGAACTCGTCGCGCTGCTCGGCCCGTCGGGCTGCGGCAAGACCACGCTGCTGCGGATCATCGCCGGCCTGGAAACCCCGGATCAGGGCAACATCGTGTTCCACGGTGAAGACGTGTCCGGCCACGACGTGCGTGATCGCAACGTCGGTTTCGTGTTCCAGCACTATGCGCTGTTCCGCCACATGACCGTGTTCGACAACGTCGCCTTCGGCCTGCGCATGAAGCCCAAGGGCCAGCGCCCGAGCGAAAGCCAGATCGCCGCGAAGGTGCACGAACTGTTGAACATGGTGCAGCTCGACTGGCTGTCGGACCGCTACCCGGAGCAACTGTCCGGTGGTCAGCGCCAGCGTATCGCCCTGGCCCGCGCCCTGGCGGTGGAACCAAAAGTGCTGCTGCTCGACGAGCCTTTCGGCGCACTCGACGCCAAGGTCCGTAAAGAGCTGCGCCGCTGGCTGGCGCGTCTGCACGAGGACATCAACCTGACGTCGGTCTTCGTGACCCACGACCAGGAAGAGGCCATGGAAGTCGCCGACCGCATCGTGGTGATGAACAAGGGCGTGATCGAGCAGATCGGTTCACCGGGTGACGTCTACGAAAACCCGGCCAGCGACTTCGTCTATCACTTCCTCGGTGATTCGAACCGCTTGCACCTGGGGGATGACAACCATGTGCTGTTCCGTCCGCATGAGGTGTCGCTGTCGCGCCACGAGCTGGAAGACCACCACGCCGCCGAAGTGCGCGACATTCGTCCGCTGGGTGCGACCACGCGGGTGACGCTGAAGGTGGAAGGGCAGAGCGATCTGATCGAAGCCGAAGTGGTCAAGGATCACGACAGCCTGACCGGCCTGGCCAAGGGCGAAACGCTGTTCTTCAAGCCGAAGGTCTGGCAGAAGGTCGCCAACCTCTAAGCAAAAGCTTCTCGGGCGAGCTCGCTCCTGCAGGAGCGAGCTCGCCCGCGATGTCGACGACTACAGCGCTCCCAGCAACCCACTCTGCAACACCAGCACACAGCCCAAGCCAATCAGGATCGCACCACTGAAGCGCGGCACAAACCGCTGGCAACCCGGTGTCGACAACGGCCCGAGCAGCAGCGAGGCGCCCAGCACCGCCGCTACATCCGCCAGTGAAAACACCAGGTTCACAAAGCTGCCCAACAGTAGAAACTGCAACCACGCCGGTGCCGAACTCGTGACGTCGACGAACTGCGGCAGAAAGGTCAAAAAGAACAGCGCGGTCTTCGGGTTGAGCACTTCAACCACCACACTGTCACGCAGCACGCCGGGCTCCTGTCCCTCGACCTTTTCGACAACCCGCCCGCTTTTGACAATCATCGACCCGCCCAGCCAGATCAGATATCCCGCCCCGGCCAGCCGTATCACGTCGAACGCCATGGGCGCGGCATGCAACAACGCTGACAGGCCAAACGTCGCCCCGGCGATATGTGCATAACAACCCAGGTGTATGCCCAGCGCGGCTTTCAGCCCGGCGCGTCGGCCATGGGCCAGGGTCTGGCTGGTCATGTAGAGAATGGCCGGGCCCGGCATGCAGGCAAAGGCGATGGTCGCGGTGGCGAAGGGAATCCAGAGTTGCAGGGACATGGTGGTGCTCTTCCATTGAGTGAGTGCCGCAAGGCATGTTCTGGAAGACGCCGGACAGGGGAGGCAGATGAACTACAGGCAGCGCGTTACCAGTGCTGCAAGGTTATGGCGGGGGCGGTGGCGCAGAAATACGACAGCTGCCGTATTTTATCCGCGACCTGCGCGCAGGATGCTGTGCACCACACCTCAGCCCACAGGCAGGCCGAGCCGGACGGCATACACCGCCAGTTCCGCGGTGTTGTGCAGGTCGAGTTTGCGCATCAGGTTTTCCCGATGCTTGCGCACGGTCAGCGGGCTGATGTGGAGGGTGTCGGCAATGTCGCGCGCCGAAGAGCCTTGGGCGACCAGGCTGAGGATTTGTTGCTCGCGTTTGGTCAGTACCGCGTTGGCAATCAGGTGATCGCCGGGGTTGCTGCTGCCATGACCATCCACCGCAAAGCGTACGGCGACCGCCAGGTAGCGTTTGTTCTGCTGGATGGCATCGATCGCGTCGAGCAGCTCCTGGCTTTCATCGGCCTTGGTCACGTAGGCCTGCACACCGGCATCCAGCACCCCGCGAATGGTGCTCAGCTCGACATTGGCTGTCAGCACGAGGATTTTCAAACGAGGAAAGTCGGTGCGCAGGTCGCGGATGAATTGCAGGCGATTGACCCCGGGCATGCCCAGGTCGAGCAGCAGGAGGTCAATGCGCTGCGCTGCCAGAGCCGCGAGAATATCGTCGCTGTTGGCGGCTTCGGCGACGACCTGCAAGTCGTCCCGGATCGAGAGCAGAAACCTCAGGCCGTCGCGCACGATGCTATGGTCATCGGCAATCAGGACGTTCAGGCGCTTCACTTCCATTTGTAGTCGCTCTTATTTTTGAGATGTCGTCATGCCCGAGATCATTGCGCGCAAGTATTTCGTCGATCTGTTGTTTCGACAATCCTACGCGGTGCTATTTGCCAACTTCGTCATACCCTGGCCGGTGGCCTTCGTGTTCAGGCACGCCGTGCCCTGGAGCTGGAGTGCCGTGTGGATTGTGGCGATGTACGGTTTGACGACCTGCCGTGTCCTGCACTCGCGGCGTTACTTTGCCCAAGCCAAGCGAGATGTCTCTCTGCGGCCGCAGCATTGGGGCTGGCTGGCGGCGGTGTTGTCCTGGCTGTCGAGCCTGCTCTGGGGCGTGCTCGGATGGATCGGATTTGCCACGGGCGACCCGCAGTTGCAGGCGTTCACCTGCGTGGTGCTGACCGGCCTGGTGTGTGGTGCCGTGCCTTCGCTGTCAGCGTTCCCGGCGGCCTATGCCGGCTCACTGATCGCGATGCTGGCGCCGATCACCTTACAGTGTCTGCTGACCTCCGGGGAGGTTTACACCACCTACCTGTTTTTCCTCGCCTGCCTGGCCGGGGTGAACCTGTATTACAGCCGGGTCACCTGGCGAACACTGCACGAGACCATCCGGCTGCGCCTGGAAAACGTCGATCTGGTTCGGCGCCTGGAACAGGAACGCGACCGTGCGCAGGCAGCCGACCAGGCCAAGTCGCGCTTTCTCGCCGCGGCCAGTCACGATCTGCGCCAGCCGATCCACGCCCTCGGGCTGTTTGTCGCCGGCCTTGCCTCATTGGCCGAACGCGGTGCCGTGGCGGCAGACAAGGCTCGCGATCTGGCGACTCGCCTGGCAACGGTCATCGGCAACCTCAGTGGCTTGCTCAACGGTTTGCTTGATATCTCCCGCCTTGATGCCGGTGTGGTCGCCGTCACTCGCGAAACGGTGTCGGTGGAGCGTCTGTTTGCCGATCTCAGTGACGAGTTCAGCGCCAATGCCAGGGCGCGAAACCTGCGTTGGCGGGCGCGTCCGGGCCAGTTCTGGATCGACACCGACCCGGTGTTGCTCAAGCGCATGCTCGACAACCTGCTGTCCAACGCAATTCGGTACACCGAGCAGGGCAGTGTCTTGCTCGGCTGCCGACGTCGCAAGCACAGTCTTGAAATACAGATATTCGACACGGGGCCGGGCATTGCCAGCGAGCACCGTGATCAAATTTTTGAGGAGTTCGTGCAACTGCATAACGCTGAACGTGATCGCAGCCAGGGGCTAGGTCTGGGATTGGCGATCGTGCGTCACACTGCGCGGCTATTGGGGCATGACATTCGCGTCACGTCGGTGGAAGGACGCGGCTCGATGTTCTCCGTGAAGGTGCCTTTGGTGGCGGCGCCCGCCCTGGCGCAACCGCACACAGTCGCGGCAGCACAAGCGGACAGCCTCGGCATTCTGATCATCGACGATGAGCGCACAGTGCTGGACGCCTTGCGGCAGTTGCTCGAAGTCTGGGGCCACAGGGTGTATGCCGGTGCATCGGTGCGAGAGGCCTGCGATGAGCATGGCAAGGCGGCCGAAAACGGACCGGCCGCCGTGCACCTGATTCTCAGCGATTTTCGCCTGAGCGGCATGAACGGCCTGGAGGCGATCCATCGTGCCCGTGGCTACCTCAATGCGGTGGTGCCGGCGATCATCATCACCGGCGACACATCATCGGCCTGCCTTGAAGAGACGGCGGCGAGCCATTTTCGGGTACTGCAAAAACCCCTCGATGCCGGGTTGCTGCGCGACAGCCTGAAAGCGTGCCTGGAGTCCCGGCGCGTGGGTTGAAGTACTCGTCAGACGCTGCCCGAGCGCCCGTGTGCCAGCGACCTGACCGGGCCGGAACGTTGCTCGATCTGCTCTTTGAGGTCATGGCGCAGGCCAAGCATGAACGCCAGTTCGGCGACCACGAACAACGGCCCGACGATCAAGCCGCTGACGTCGTCGACGAACGCCGGTTTACGCCCTTCGTAATGGTGGCCGACAAACTGGATCACCCAGCCGATCACGAACATCCCCAGGCCGCTGCTCAGCCAGACCAGGGTGCTTTGCTGTGCCAGTACGTGACCGGCCCAGACACAGAGCCCGAGCAACGCAGTCATCAACACGCCCAGACGCAGTTCCAGGCGCAGGTAAAACCACGCCGACGCCAGCGACGCCAATACGGCCGGCGATACCCAGATACTCCCTATCGACCATTGCGGGCGTGACAGCAGTACCGCGACAGCAACCACGATCAACGGGATGCCGATGAAGTGGGTAGCGATGTTGCGCGGGTCGCGGTGATACGCAGCGTATTGACTGAGGTGGTCGACGAGGCTTTTCATTGTTGTTCTCCTGTAGGGTGACGGGATCATGCCCTCGGGTGGCGCGGTGCTCTGTCAACCAGGCGACAATCTTTAGGAGTTTTCATGGATATGCAGCTGTGGCGTCCTCAACTGATGCGCGGTCAGTGGTTCAGCCATTTGCCGGTGTCTTTTCAGGATAGCCTGCTGGCCGCTGCCCGGTTGCGGCGCCTGACGTCGGGCCAGGCCCTGTTCAAACGCGGCGACCCGCCCTGCGGACTGTACGCGGTGCTCGAAGGCGCGGTACGTGTGGGTGCCGTGAGTGAGCAGGGCAAAGAGGCTTTGTTGAGCTTGATCGAGCCGCCGCACTGGTTCGGCGAAATCTGCCTGTTCGACGGCCAGCCGCGTACCCACGATGCGTTCGCCGCAGGCCCTTGCACCTTGCTGCACATTGCGCAAAACACCTTGCTGGCGCTGCTTGAAACACAGCCCGGGTACTGGCGCCATCTGGCATTGTTGATGAGCCAGAAACTGCGCATGACCTTCATCAACCTTGAACAGCTGAGCCTGCTGCCGGCCCCGGCACGCCTGGCCCACCGTCTGTTGATGATCGCCGAGGGCTACGGCCAGACCACCCCGCCGCGTAGCGTCCTGCAACTGCCCCAGGAACAATTGGCCTCTATGCTGTCGCTGTCGCGCCAGACCACCAACCAGATCCTCAAGGACTTGCAGGGGCAAGGGATTATTGGCCTGAGTTACGGCGAGATCGAGATTCTCGATGCAGCGCGGTTGCGGGCAGTGGCCACGATTTAAAAGTCTACGCAGGCCTATTGTAGGAGCGAGCCTGCTCGCGATAGCGGACTCTCAGTCACCATATCAGTGTCTGACAGACTGTGATCGCGAGCATGCTCGCTCCTACAGGGAATGTGTGACCTTCAGAGCTGTCGTCAACCGCACTCGATCACCTCAACCCATCCCGAAACTGCCCCGGCGTCATCCCCGTCCAGCGTTTGAACGCGCGGCTGAAACTGCTGGTGTCGGCAAAGCCGAGTAGATAACTGATCTCGCTCAGCGATACCTGCGGGTCACGCAGATGCAACAGCGCCAGGTTCTCGCGGCTTTCGTTGAGCAGCGTGTCGAACCGACAACCCTCGTCCGCCAGGTGCCGTTGCAGGCTGCGCAGGCTCAGGTGCAACGCCTTGGCAATGTGTTCGGCACTGGGCTCGCCTTCGGGCAGTTGTTCTTCGATGGCATCGCGAACCTTGCGCTCCCAGGTCAACGGCTTGAGTTGCGCCAGGGTGCGCTTGAGTACGGTCTCGTTGTGTTCGGCCAGCTCCGGGTTGGCGTCGTCGAGGTGGCTGTCGAAGTCGACGAAGGCGAACTCCAGGCGGTCCTCGTCGGCGCCGAAATGCACCGGTGAGCGAAAGACTTTGTGCCACTGATGCGCGTCTGCTGGTTCCGGGCGGCGCAGGTAGGTGGCCAGCGGGGCGTAGTCGCGGCCCAGGCGGTTACGGCAGGTGCGCACATAAATCGCCATGAAGGCGTCGATGGCTTCGAAAGCCGGGGCCGGATTGCCTGGCGGAATTTTCAAGTGAAAACGGTAGCGGTCCTCGCCGCGCGTCAGCTCCAGTTCCAAAGCATCACTGACCACCTGGTGATAACGCACGATACGTTCGAACACTTCCCGCAGGCTGCCGCTGGCCACCAGGGCATAACCCAGTGCGTGGAAGGTGGTCGGGCTGACAAAACGCGATACCCGCAAGCCGAGCGCCGGGTCGCCGCTGGCCTGCACCGCCAGTTCCCACAAGCGCGTGGTGCCCGACAGCGGATAGCGCGCATTGGGGTCGTCCATCCATTGCGGGTCGAGCCCTGCTTGCTGGCACAGGTCAGTGCTGTCGAGGCCCAGGGCGTCGAGTTGCTTGCGCAGGGCGCGGGTCCAGCTGGCGAGGGAGGTCGGTTCGGTCATGCTGATTGGCGCTTCCGGTCAACAGGTTGGCGTTCACGGCTACCGCGATGCGAGGGCTCGCAAGGCAGGATGCATCCATCAATAACCAGAGGATGGAAGCATGAACGGTACTTCTGCAAGCCCCCAACGACTGAATGCAGCTCAACGATCTGCGCATATCCGTGAAGTGGTGCTGGCCAGGGGGGTGGGGTTGCGTGAGCAATACCCGATTCTCAAGCATCAGGACGCCATCGGCGCGAGCATTCTGGCCTTTGCCCTGGTCGGCATGATCGGTTCGGCAGCGCTCTACATCACGGGGCACATGGCCTGGTGGGCGTGCCTGCTGCTCAACGGTTTTTTCGCTTCGCTGACCCATGAGCTTGAACACGACCTGATCCACAGCATGTATTTCCGCAAGCAGAAGGTCCCGCACAACCTGATGATGGGCCTGGTCTGGCTGGCGCGGCCGAGCACGATCAACCCGTGGATTCGTCGCCATTTGCACCTCAATCACCACAAGGTCTCGGGCTCGGAAACCGACATGGAAGAGCGCGCCATCACCAACGGCGAGCCCTGGGGTTTCGCGCGGCTGCTGATGATCGGCGACAACATCATGTCCTCGGTGATCCGCATGCTGCGGGCCAAGACCTGGGCCATGAAGCTCAACATCCTCAAGCGCACGCTGAAGGTCTATGCACCGCTGGCGCTGATGCACTGGGGCGC
Organism: Pseudomonas vancouverensis; assembly: GCF_004348895.1. Lineage (GTDB taxonomy): Bacteria > Pseudomonadota > Gammaproteobacteria > Pseudomonadales > Pseudomonadaceae > Aquipseudomonas > Aquipseudomonas vancouverensis. The sequence continues at coordinate 148,548 of NZ_RRZK01000003.1, read as the reverse complement.
GTGGTACGTGTTTCTCGGCTTCCACGCTGCGAACGGCATTGCCCATCTGATCGGTACGCCGATCGAATGGTCGGCGACCACCCTGTCGGTGATGCAGGTGATCGACATCGCCGCCGTGGTGATCATCGGCCCGAACGTGTTGCGCACCTTCTGCCTGCACTTCATCAGTTCGAACATGCACTACTACGGCGACATCGAGCCGGGCAACGTGATGCAGCAGTGCCAGGTGCTCAACGCGCCGTGGTTGTGGCCGTTGCAGGCGTTCTGCTTCAACTTCGGCAGCAGTCATGGCATCCATCACTTCGTGGTGAAGGAACCCTTCTACATTCGCCAGCTGACGGTGCCGGTGGGGCACAAGGTGATGCGCGAGATGGGTGTGCGCTTCAATGACTTCGGCACCTTTGCGCGGGCGAACCGGTTTGTGCGCAAGGATGAGGTGGTGGCTGAAAAGGTGGGTGCAGCTCGGGCTTGATGGTTATCTGTCAGGGCCTCATCGCGAGCAAGCTCGCTCCCACGAGTTTTTTGGATGAATGCAAAATTTGCGTTCAGCACAAATCCCTGTGGGAGCGAGCTCGCTCGCGATAGCGGTGGTTCAGACTGAGTCAATCCGGCTGAAACGGCGACTCACTCAAGATCACCCCGGTCTCATCCACATACCGCTGCCAATGCTCGATCAAGTCATTGAGCTTCTGCGGCTGGCTCAGTGCCAGGTCATGAATTTCCCCCGGATCATTGCCCAGGTCATACAGCTGCCAGGTCGCCGGCCCAACTGGCCCCGGAATGTAGACGGCTTTCCATTGCCCCTGGCGAATCGCCCGTCGCCCGAACAACTCCCAGCCGGTCACCGTGTGCTCATCGTGCACTTCGGCGGTTTCACCCGAGAGGAAGCCCAACCACGACTTTCCGCGCACCTCGGCCACCGGTTTACCGTGCCATTGCTTGCCCGGATGACGCACGCCTGCGAGGTCGAGGATGGTCGGGGTGATGTCCATTACCGTGCCGAAACCATGGCTGATCTGCCCCTTGAGCGGCAACTGCGGGTAGTGCACCAGCGCCGGTACGCGAATCCCGCCTTCAGTGGTGAAGGCCTTGAACAGGCGCGATGGCGCCGTCGCCACCTGTGCCCAGTTCGGCCCGTACCAGACGTAGGAATTGGCGCGGCCGATGTTGTCCAGGCTGTTGTCGTAATGCTGGTTCAGATAGGTCAGCAACTGCGGGCCGAATTTCGGGAAGGCTTCGAGCAACGCGCCCTCGGCGCCGTTATCGGACATGAACAGGATGAAGGTATTGTCCAGTTGCCCTTGCTGGCGCAGATAGTCGACGACGCGCCCGATGTTCCAGTCCATGCGCTCGACCATCGCCGCATACACCTCCATGGCCCGCGCGGAAATCTGCCGTTGCTCGTCGCTCAAGGCGTCCCATTGTGCGGTCAGTTCGATCAGCGGATGGGGTTCGACGTCAGCTTCGATCAGACCCAGTTGCTTGAGCTTTTCCAGACGCTCCAGGCGCAGGACTTCAGGGCCGACGTCATAGCGCCCGCGATATTTCTCGACCACCTCGGCCGGCGCCTGCAACGGCCAGTGCGGCGCGGAAAACGGCAGGTAGGCGAAGAACGGCCGGGTCTGGTCACGCTCCTTGAGGTATTGCAGCAGCTTGTCGCCGAAGGCATCGGAGGAGTAGAAATCCTTGGGCAATTCATCGATGAACTGGTCGTCCTCGATGTACAGCGCCGGGGTGGATTTCAGCAGACGCGGCGTCTGCTCGTCGTAGGTTGGCTCGAAACCATAGTGATTGGCGGCGCCCGGCAGCAGCGAAAACGATCGCTCGAAACCCCGCGCATGAGGCGCCAGTTCAGCGGTCAGGCCCAGGTGCCATTTGCCGCTCATCAAGGTCTGGTAACCGGCCTCGCGCAAAAGCTCGGGCAGGGCGACCACGCGGTCGTTCAGGTGGCCTTCGTAGCCGGGTTTGCCGATCAGGTCCGGGGTCAGCGCCTCGGCCATGGTGCCGATACCGGCGATGTGGTGGTCGGTGCCGGTCAGCAGCATCGAGCGGGTCGGCGAGCAGGTCGGCGCGGTGTGGAAGTCGGTCAGGCGCAGGCCATTGTTGGCCAGGGCATCCAGGTTCGGCGTACTGATTTCGCCACCGAAGGCACCGAGATCGGAGAAGCCGAGGTCATCGGCCAGGATCACCAGAAAGTTGGGACGTTGCGGCATCAAGCAGTTCCTTTTTCAGTAGGCAATGTAGGACAGCGGCAGATCGCGAACCTGAACCGGCACGGGAGGTTGGTAGTGATCGTCGCTGGTGAGTTCGTGCAGGAGTTCTTCGCGCAATTGGTGGAAATCGAAACTGCTGCGCTGGCGCGGATGGGGCAGGGCAACCTCGACCACCTGCTTGATGCGGCCGGGGCGCGGCTCCATCACCACCACGCGGTCGGCAAGGAAAATCGCTTCCTCGACATCGTGGGTCACCAGGACGGTGGTGATTTTTGCCCGCTCGCGGATCGCCAGCAGCTCGTCCTGCATCTGCTGGCGGGTCAGCGCATCGAGGGCGCCGAAGGGTTCGTCCAGCAGCAAAATTCGTGGGCTCGCGACCAGCCCGCGGGCGATGGCCACGCGCTGGGCCATGCCCCCGGAGAGTTGATGCGGGTAGGCGCGGGCAAAGTCGCCCAGGCCCACCAGCTCGATGAAATCGTTGATGCGTTTGTGCTTCTGCGCGGCGCTCAGCGGTTCGTTGACCAGGCCCAGGCCGATGTTGTCGGCCACGCTCAGCCACGGGAACAAACGGTGTTCCTGAAAGACGATGCCGCGCTCGCTGCCGATGCCGCTGACGGCCTTGCCATCTACGGTGATCTGTCCGCGAAACTGTATGTCCAGGCCCACCAGCAAGCGCAGCAGCGTGGACTTGCCGCAACCGCTGGAGCCGACGATGGCGACGAATTCACCTTCGGCGATGTCCAGGTTGAATTCGCGAATGGCCTCCAGTTCGAAGCCGTCGACGTCAAAGGTCTTGCCTACGTGAGTGAAGCTGACAATGGGTGCGTTCATGCGTGTCTCCAGCGAGTGGCGCGGATTTCCAGGCGTTGGCCAATGAGGTTGAGCAGGGCGCCGGTGAGACCCACGAGCAGCATCCCGGCCATGATCAGGTCCATGCGCAGCAGTTGCTGGGCACCGATCATCTGGCTGCCGATACCGCCATTGGACGGCATGAAATATTCGGCGCCGATGGTGCCGAGCCAGGCGTAGATCAGGCTCAGGCGCAGCCCGGCGAAAATCCCTGGCGCTGCGCCGGGCAGCACCAGCCGACGCAGGCGCTGGCGCAGGTTGAGGCGCAACACCCGGGCGGCTTCATTGAGCTGTGGCGAGAGGTTGGCGACGCTGCGCTGAGTGGCGATGAACAGCGGAAAAAACGCGGCGAGGGCGACGAACACCCACTTGGCCAGTTCACCCAGACCGAACCACGCCGTGAGCAACGGCACCCAGGCAAAAATCGCGATCTGACGAAGGGCGGCGAGGGTCGGGCCGAGCACGCGCTCACAGGTTCCCGACAGCCCCAGCAGCAAGCCGAGGGTGAACCCGAGGCTGCCACCGAGCAGCAATCCGCCAAGGGTTCGGCCCAGGCTCAGGGCCATGCCACCGATCAAGGTGCCGTCGAGCAAACCGTTCCAGGTCGTCTGCAAAACGATCACAGGACTGACCAGGATATTCGCGTCGATCCACTGCTGATCCGTGGCGACTTGCCAGAGCGCGAACAACGCCAGCGGCAACAGCCACGGCTGCAAGCGCTGCCAGCCTTGATAACGCGGACCACGACGGATTTCCGCGGTGGCCGGGTGCGGCCAGTGCACCAGGTATTTGTCCAGCAGGCCGATGCCGCGGTCCATCGCCACGCCCATCACGCCGATCACCACGATGCACACGAACACGATGTCGAGCATGAACAGCTGCCGCGCCCAGACCATCAAGTAACCGATGCCCTCGCTGGAGGCGAGCAGTTCCACGGCGAGCAATGAGGTCCAGCCGGCAGCGAGGGCCAGGCGTACGCCGGCCATGAATGCGGGCAGTGCTGCCGGCAACACCAGACGGCGAATCAGCAGGTGCGAGGGCAGGCGCAGTACGGCAGCGGCTTCACGCAGTTTGGGCTGGGCGTCACGCACGCCGACCAAGGTATGCAGGGTCACCGGCACCACGATGGCCTTGATCAGCACCACCAGTTTCAGCACTTCACCGATGCCGAAGAACACCATGAACAGCGGAATCCAGGCCAGGGTCGGGACCTGTGCCAGCCCGGTGAACGTCGGGAACACCAGACGTTCGAGTCTCCGGCTGAAACCCAGTGCCGCACCCGATACCGCCCCGACACTGACCCCCGCAAGAAGCCCCCAGAACAGGCGTTGCAGGCTGATCCACAAGTGGCTCCACAATTCGCCTTGGGACAGTTCCAGCGCGCTGTTCCAGACCAGCGAAGGCGTCGGCAGGATCTGCTCGCTCATCCAGTGATTGCGGCTGGCCAGCCACCAGAGTGCGAACAGCAGAGTCGGCAGTATCCATGCCAACAGGCGATGACTGAGGCCAGGCCAAAAGGACCTGCCACCCAGTGGCGGAGCAACCAGCGGCAGGCTGAGAAGCGAAACACGGGCCATGGGAGACCTCCGTTGAGCTGAGCGAGGTGTATGCAAAATCGATCTATAAAAATGAAAATCAATTCTATTGAGCGATAAGAAAATTCATTTAAAGCCTGTCGACCAGCCCGTATCCAATGCCTTCGCTGAATATTTTCGATGCGATTCAGGCATACCCGCCGAAGAGGTCCGTGTACCTTGATTTAGATCAAAAAGATCTAAAAATGTGAATTTATAGTATTTAAGTGTTGGACAGATTTAGGCCTAGGTTCGGCTTCTGAACGCCCGATTCCCAAGGAGCCGCACCCATGAGCCTTCCCTTCAAAAGAGTCATCAGCCTGTTTGCCCTGACGGGTTTTCTCGCCTTCACCGCCAATGCCGCCGAACTCAAGGAAATCCGCATCGCCGTGCCGGACCTCAGTGCCGGTACCCAACACAGCGGTGGCGGCGTGGTGGACGTGCTGCGCGATCAACAGATTTTCGAAAAGGCCTTTGCCGAGCAGGGCATCAAGATCCAGTGGAATTTTTTCAAGGGTGCAGGCCCGGTGATCAACGAGGCGTTTGCCAACGGTCAGGTAGACCTGGCGTACCTCGGCGATCTGGCGGCGATCATCGGCAAGTCCAACGGCCTCGATACGCGCCTGCTCAGTGCGTCGGCGCGAGGGGTCAAACATTACCTGGGGGTGGTTCCGGGGTCGGGCATCAAGACCTTGCAAGACCTCAAGGGCAAACGCGTGGCGATCTTCCGTGGCACTGCCAGCCAGTTGTCGTTTGATGCAGCGCTGGCCAGCCAGGGCTTGAGCGAGAAGGACGTGAAGGTCATCAACCTTGACTTCAATGCAGCGGTGGCGGCGCTCGCGGCGAAGCAGATTGACGCGTCCTGGAGTGGTTCCGGGCTGACGGCATTGCAGGCCAAAGGCCTGGCGGAGCTGCCGCTCACCACCAAGGACCTTGCGGGGGCCGGCAGCGTGCAGGCGGTTCTGGTGGGGACCGGGAAGTTTGTCGATGAGCATCCCGAGGTGGTCGCCAAACTGCTCAAGGCCCAGCAGCAGGCCGTGGACTGGTTGACCCAGGAGAGCAACAAGGACGCCTACGTGCAGTTGGTCTCGGGGCTGGCCAGTTATCCGCCGGTGATTCTCAGCCAGGACCTGCAGGATCAGAAGTTGAGCGAGGTGTTCCCCTCGACGCTCGATCCGGTGTTCCTTGGCAAATTGCAGGATGCGGTGGACCTGGCTGCGCAGCAGAAGCTGATTCGCAAGCCGTTCAAGGTCAGTGACTGGGTGGTGCCGGAGTTGGCGGCGGCCAAGCTCTGAATCTTTGTCATCAAAGCGGACGCCTTCGTCGAAACGCCGCCGGGAGACAAGCCTGCTCCCATAGGGGAGCTCTGTCGAACACAAGATTTGCGTTCTCTGAAGATCAAATGTGGGAGCGAGCTTGTCTCCGGGCGGCGTTCCGACGAAAGGGCCATCAAACCGCGACAGCGATCTGCTGGTTGTCCACCGCCACCAGCGTCTCGATCATGGCCCGCGCCGCCGGCGAAAGACGAAACCCCGCGCGACTGACAATGCCGCAGCGCGCGTTCATGCTCTCGATGTTCTGCGGCAAATTGCGCCAATGCAGTTGCACCAGCGAACCCTGGGCAATGTCTTCGATAAACGCCTCTTCCGTGCCCACGCCAATGGCGTTCGATTGCAGCACCACTTTGACCAGCGCCGGAAAATGCTCGGTCTCGATGGTCGGTGAAAAATCCACGCGCCCGCTGAGGTTGGCCAGCAGCTTGCGAATGCCCGGCGGGATCATCGTGGTCGCCAGCGGGTAGTCGAACATGTCGTTGGTCGACAGGCTTTCCTTGACCAGCAGCGGATGCCCCGGGCGGCAGAAAAACACCCCGCGCTTGGGCGTCAGTGCCTGGGTCTGGAAGTTCGGGTCGGCTTCGAAATGGCGAATGTCGGCGATGAAGAATTCGATCTCTTCACGGCTCAGGGCGCGGCTGAGTTTTTCCCAGTTGTCCACCTCGAAACAGGTGCGCACTTTCGGGTGCGCAGTGATGAACTGCGCCACCGCATCCGGCACCAGTTTCACCGCCGGGGCCGGGCCGCAACCGAAGCGCAATTCCCCGGCATCGAGCTTGGTCATCTGCGTCACTTCAGAACTGAGCAACGCCGCGCCCTGCACCAGGCTGCGGGCATGTTGCAGCACCACCAGGCCTTCTGGCGTGGGGCGCAGGTCCTTGTTGCCACGGTCCACCAGCACACAGCCGAATTCGTGTTCCAGCCCCTGGATACTGCGGCTGAAAGCCGGCTGGGTGATGCCCATGGCCTCGGCGGCGCGGACGAAACTGCGGTGTTCGTCGAGGGCGATGAAGTAACGCAACTGGCGAAGATCCATATGCTTTTCCGGCATCCTAAAAATAGCTCGAAGGCATTTGCGACGAGGGTTGACTGAGGTTTTAAATGCAACCTCTTATTCCGTCAACGAAGCATGTAGTTATCTATTAGATCTAAATTGAATATAGATAGAGCCATGATTCGCCGCCGGACAACCGCAAGCTGTCTGATGAGGGTCTACCCATGAGCAATGCCGCTTTCGCCGTACAACCCGCTGTTCACGCGCTTGAAATACACCCGGTGGCCGGACGCATCGGTGCCGAAATCCGTGGTGTGCAACTGTCCGGCGAGCTGGATGCCGCCACTGTTGAAGCCATTCAACAGGCGCTGCTGCAATACAAGGTGATCTTCTTTCGCGAGCAGACCCAGCTCGATGATCAACGTCAGGAAGCGTTCGCCCATCTGCTGGGTGAACCGGTGGCGCACCCGACGGTGCCGGTTCGCGAAGGCACCCGTTACCTGCTTGAGTTGAACGGTGCCGAGGGCCAGCGAGCCAGTTCCTGGCACACCGACGTGACCTTCGTCGAGGCTTACCCGAAAGCCTCGATCCTGCGCTCGGTGGTGGCCCCGGCGTTCGGTGGCGACACCCTGTGGGCCAATACCGCTACGGCCTACGAAGGGCTGGCGCCGGAGTTGCGTGAACTGGCCGACAAACTGGTGGCCGTGCACAGCAACGAATACGACTACGCCGGCGCCAAGCCGGACGTCTCGGCGGAGAAGCTGGAGCGTTATCGCAAGATCTTCACCTCGACCGTCTACGAGACCGAGCACCCGGTGGTGCGTGTACACCCGATCAGCGGCGAAAAAAGCTTGCTGCTGGGGCATTTCGTCAAGCGCATCAAGGGCTATTCCCAAACCGATTCGGCGCACCTGTTCGGCCTGTTGCAAAGCCACGTGATCCGTCAGGAAAACATCGTGCGCTGGCGTTGGAAGGCCGGTGACGTGGCGATCTGGGACAACCGCTCGACCCAGCATTACGCAGTGGATGACTACGGCACTCAAGACCGCATCGTGCGGCGGGTGACCCTCAAAGGTGAAGTGCCGGTGGGGGTGCATGGGCAGGTCAGCCAGACCGTGAAAGGGCCGGAGATCGGCGGCGTCTGAGCCAACGCTATCGCGAGCAAGCTCGCTCCCACAGAAAATCTCTTGTGTTCACAAAATCAGTGTGGGAGCGAGCTTGCTCGCGATGGCGGCCAACCGGGCAATAAAAATCTGAATATTCAGCCCATGGTGCAACCGTCCCCATGGGTTTTCTGATCGGGAACCTCGCCTTATGAGTCCGTTGCACATCGCTCGACCCTCGTCACCCCAACGGCTCAAACGCCTGCCCCTGGCCCTGTTGCTGGCAGGCAGCGCCGGTTGGACCCAAGGCTATGCCGCCGACAGCAGCACCCCGGCAACACCCCCGACAAAAACCGCCACGGCCGACGGCACACAGCTTGAAACGGTGACGGTGACCACTCGCCGCCGCGAAGAAAGTTCGCAAGACGTGCCCACGCCCATGAGCGTGGTCAGCGGCCAGACCCTGGAAACCCAGCGGGTCTATCGCATCCAGGATCTGCAGCAACTGGTACCCAGCGTCAACGTCGCCTACATGCATGCGCGGCAGTCCAGTGTGTCGATCCGTGGACTGGGCAACAACCCGGCCAGCGATGGCCTGGAAGGCAGTGTCGGCCTGTACATCGACAACGTTTACCTCGGCCGTCCCGGCATGGCGGTGTTCGACCTGATGGACATCGAACAGCTCGAAGTGCTGCGCGGCCCGCAAGGCACCCTGTTCGGCAAGAACACCACGGCGGGGGTGATCAACATCAGCACCCGTGCGCCGACCTTTACCCCTGAACGCAGCATCGAAACCTCGGTGGGCGAGGACGGTTATTTCCAGACCAAGGGCACCATTTCCGGGCCGTTGAACGATGAGTTGGCCGGTCGATTTTCCGCCTACCGCACCCGCAGCGACGGCGACATCAAGAACGAATACGACGGCCATGATCTGAACGGCGGCTCGCGCGACGGTTTCCGTGGCCAGTTGCTGTACAAGCCCAACGAGTCGTTCAACCTGCGCTGGATCGGCGACTACAACGAAGAGGATTCCAGTGCCGGCACCCGCGTGTTGTTCAACACCGGGCCGACCATCAATGGCACCAACCTCTACCAGGCTCGCGCCGATGCGGCGGGTGCGACGCTGGTCGACGGCTCCCATCGCAAGGTCAACCTGAACAACGATCAGCACGTCAACGTGCATCAGGGCGGCACCTCGGTCGAAGCCAACTGGACCTTGCCGAGCGACTTCACCCTGACCTCCGTCAGCTCTTATCGCTGGTGGAATTTCACCCCGCGCAACGATGAAGGCCTGAACGTTGCGGCGGTGTACAACGCCGGTGTCTCGGTGGAAGACAAACAGTATTCCCAGGAATTCAGGCTGGCTTCGCCCACCGGTGGATTCTTCGATTATGTGCTGGGTGCGTACTACTTCGGCTCGAATCTGGACAACAAATCCTTCGCTTACTACGGCCCGCTGGCGGACATCTGGAGCGGCACGCCCAGCGGTGCACTGAACAACGTCAGCAGCGTCGGCAACGGCCATATCGAGACCAACAGCTTCGCCCTGTTCGGCCAGGGCACCTGGCACCTGACCGAGCGCCTGGACTTCACCGCTGGGGTGCGCGGCACCTACGAAGAGAAAAGCGCCTGGGTGACTCGCGATGCGCCACTCGGCGGTGCGGCGGTCACGGGCGCTGCCGCAGCGGCTCGCCGCGCGCGTGCCGGAGTTTACGATTCCGGCGATCTGAATCAGTACAGCTCCAGCCCTTCCGGCCTGCTGAACCTCAGCTATCGCCTCACCGATGACCTGCTCACTTACGCCACGCTGTCCCATGGCGAGAAGTCCGGAGGGGTCAACCTCGCGGTCGGCACTGCACCGATTGCCGGCGCGGATTCGTTGTTGATCGGCACTGAGCGGGCCAACAACGCCGAACTCGGTTTCAAGAGCACGCTGTGGGATCGCCGCCTGCAACTCAACGCCAACCTGTTCTGGACCCAGGTCAACGGCTACCAGACCAACGCCTACGACGACGTCAATCGCGTGCAGTACCTGACCAACGCCGGTTCCGTGCGCTCCCGTGGTGTCGAGTTCGAAAGCACCGTGCTGCCGGTGCGGGGCCTGACCCTGAACCTCAACGGCTCGTACAACGACGTCAGCTACCTCTCCTACAAGGACGCGCCGTGCCCGCCGGAAGTCAGCCTGGCGCCGGGTGCTCCGGCCTCTTGCGACCTGACCGGGCATCAGGTGGTCGGCGCCTCGAAATGGATCGGCAACGCCAATGGCGAATACAAATGGAACCTGAGCAACGGCTTCGAAGAGTACGTCACCGCCAGCTATGCGTTCCGCTCCAAAGCGGTCGGCACGGTGGAGGATTCGGACTTCGGGCAGATCCCCAGCTATGCCGTGGTCAACCTGTCCACCGGCCTGCGCGGTGATTTCAACCAGGGCCAGTGGGACGTCTCGCTGTGGCTGAAAAACGCCTTCGACAAGACCTACTACACAACCCTGTGGACCGCCGCCAATGGCGGTTATGAAGGCCTGCTCGGCACGCCACGGACCTTGGGCCTGACCGGTCGATACGACTTCTGAGCGGAACAAAAAATACTGCGGTGTCCCGGGGTAAACCGCTGGGGACCGCCGCCTCAGTTACCGGTGATTAATACGCAGATTTTGGCTTTGCAACCCTTGCCGGTGGTCAGTGAAACGAACCTGATAGCCGCTTCGGGTGTAGAGGTGGATACGGTGAGAGAGGCGTCTTTGAAATCCTGGGTCAGAAGGCGTTCATCTGGCAAAACGACCGCCTTCCACTGTCCTTGAAAGACATTGATCGGGTGGCGAGTCTTGTTGCTGATCTCAAGTTCAGCCGCGCCCGTTTCCTTGATTGTGGCCGCAAAAACTGAGAAGGGCGCCATTAATAGCGCCATGCACATTAATGGCCGAGGTGTGAATGTCATGGGTACTCATCCTGAGTGTGTGGGTCGGTGTGGACAGATTGCCTGTTGTTCTAAAACGGCGACAGCGCCTTGGCAATCCTGCTGTTGTAAGCGGAGGTGTGCAGTTACCTCATTCCGTTAACAGCATGCCTAGCTGGAATATTTTCAATGCCTGGTAGGCATGGGGTTGCGGGTTCCAGGCCAGACACGTTGTGGAACAAGGGCTGTAGCGCTTCAAGCATTTTGTTTATTCAAAATAGTTATATGAATAACTTTAAAAATTACTTTCGGGGATAAGCAGTCCGGCCAATGATTCTCCCAGCGAAGTGTCGCGTGGGGATGTTGATCACGACATTTCGCCAATCCGCAAAGAGACCGCAGGGAGTACAGCAATGGGTAATGTCCAGATCGCCACCGGCGCACATGAGGTGCTGTGGCGCCAGCCACCCGGTGGCGAATTGGTCGACCTCGGCCGACCGCATCGTGTGCCGTTGGGGCAACTGCGTTTGCAGCGCGTGCCCAAAAGTGCCCTGCGTCGACGCGAAGCGATTGTGCTGGGTGTGCTGGCGTTGCTGGTGCACGGCGCGGTGATCTACTGGGTCAATCAGCAGCCGACCCAGGTGTTACCGATCGTGCCGCCGGAGATTCCGCCGATGACCATCGAGTTTTCGCGCCCGGCGCCACCGGTGGTCGAGCCACCGCCGCCGCAACCTGTTCAACCCGTGGTTGAGCCGCCACCGCCGGTAGAGGACGAATTGGCGGTGAAGCCGCCGCCACCCAAGCCCGTGCCTAAACCCAAGCCGGTCGCCAAACCCGTGCCGAAACCGGCCCCCAAGGCTGTTGAGCAACCACCGGCGCCGCCACAACCGGCCGCACCCGTAGCCGCTCCCGCGCCGCCGGCACCGCCTGCGCCCGCACCGGTGACACCCGCCTCAGCCACCGCCGCGTACCTGAAAAACCCGGCGCCGGAATACCCGTCGCTGGCCCAGCGTCGCGGTTGGGAAGGCACGGTGTTGTTGCGGGTGCATGTGTTGGCAAGCGGTAAGCCGGGCGAGATTCAAGTCCAGAAAACCAGCGGTCGCGATGCTCTCGACGAGGCCGCCGTGAACGCCGTCAAGCGCTGGAGTTTCGTGCCCGCCAAGCAGGGCGACGTCGCACAGGACGGCTGGGTCAGCGTGCCCATCGATTTCAAGATTCATTAAACCGACACCAAATTCGCGCGAAACGTTTACACGAGGAATACACCATGACGTTACTGGCATCTCCACTTCAATCCATCGAAAGCGCGGTGATCTGGCTGCTGGTGGTTTTTTCCGTTGCGACCTGGGGCCTGGCATTGCTCAAGGGTGTGCAGTTCGGTCGTCTCAAGGCCCAGGATAAAAAATTTCATCAACAGTTCTGGGCCGCTTCGAGTCTCGACTCGGCGGCCGAACTGAGCGAGACCCGGCCCGGTGCGGCCGCCCGGGTGGCGCAGGCCGGTTACGCGGCGATCCAGGTCGGTGAGGCACCGCAGGCTGCGGACCTGAGCCAGGCGATCAATCATCAGGATCGACTGGAGCGTGCCTTGCGCCAGCAGATCGTGCGCGAGCGCCGTTCGCTGGAAACCGGCTTGGCAGTGCTCGCCAGTATTGGCAGTACCTCACCGTTCATTGGTTTGTTCGGCACGGTGTGGGGAATCATGGAGGCGTTGAAAGGCATCAGCGCGGCCGGTTCCGCCAGTCTGGAAACCGTGGCCGGGCCGATTGGTGCGGCACTGGTGGCCACCGGTGTGGGGATCGCCGTCGCGGTACCGGCGGTGCTGGTTTACAACTACTTTTTGCGTCGTCTGAAACTGACGGCGGCGGACCTGGATGACTTTGCCCATGACTTCTACAGCCTGGCGCAGAAGAGTTCGTTCCGCGTACTGATCCACCCGACGGCGCAAAGGACAGTAGCCCAGGGCAATGCACAGAAAGTGAAGGAGGCCTCCTGATATGGCCTTCTCCACGCAAGACACAGATGAAGTGCTGAGCGAGATCAACGTGACACCGTTGGTGGATGTGATGCTGGTGTTGCTGGTGGTGTTCATCGTCACCGCACCGCTGCTGACCAACGCGATACCGATCAACCTGCCCAAGACCGAAGCCGTGGCGCCGGTCGAGCAGAAAGATCCGCTGGTGGTGAGCATCGATGGCGCCGGCAAGCTGTTTATCAACAAGGACGAAATCCAGCCTGACTTGCTGGAGTTCAACCTCCAGGCGGCGAAGGCCAAGGACCCGGAAGTGCGTGTGCAACTGCAGGCCGATGACGGGGTGAATTATGGCGAAGTGGCACGGGCCATGGCGTCCATCGAGCGGGCAGGGATCACCAAGCTGTCGGTGATTACCGCGCGATAAAACAGATATCGATTTTCCGGGGCCGTCTCCTTGGCAGGGTGCGGCCCCTTTTTTTTGCCACGGCCTCAGCGCACACCACTGATCCCTGTGGGAGCGAGCTTGCTCCGGGCGGCGTTCCGACGATGGCGTCTTCAAACTCGACATCCATGGTGACTGATCTGCCGCTATCGCGAGCAGGCTCGCGTCTACAAGGGATATGTTTAATATTCGATATAGATCTTAATAAATAGCTTCTTATTCCTTAACGAATATAAATCTCCTCCCTATACTCGATCAGGAACAGACACGCAGCAGGAGTGTTCCCCATGCGCAACGAATCAATTCGCTACCTGATCGTGCCGGGCTGGCAAGGATCGCCAGAAGATCACTGGCAAAGCCATTGGCAGAACAGCCTGCCGAACAGCACTCGCGTCGAGCAGGCTGACTGGCTGACGCCGCGTCGTGAAGACTGGGTTGCCGCGCTGGCCGAAGCCATTGCCGCTGACAGCACGCCGGTGATCCTGATTGCGCACAGCCTGGGCTGCATCACCGTCGCCCATTGGGCCAGGACCGCCCCCGTGCAGTTCTTGCGGCAAGTACGCGGCGCGTTGCTGGTGGCGCCAGCGGATGTCGAGCGGCCGACCTGCGCACCCGCGCTGCGCAACTTCGCGCCGATTCCGATGGACCTGCTGCCGTTCCCGAGCCAGGTCGTCAGCTCCGACAACGACAGCGCCGTGAGTGCGCCGCGAGCTCTGGAGCTGGCGCGCCAGTGGGGCGCCGAGGCGGGCATTCTGGCGGGGGCAGGGCACATCAACGTGAAATCCGGTCACCAGCGTTGGGAGCAGGGTTTTGCCTATCTCTATCGCCTGCAAAATCGCATGGAACATCACGCCCTGCGCCGCGCTTGAAACCAATCTTTTTTTAAACGCCCCCGTCTCCCGGCGGTTTTGGGCGGGAGTCTGCCATGAGCTTTGAAACCTTCGGTCAGCCACTGCTGACCTTTCCCGATGCAGAAAAAAGCCCCCTGAGCATCCGCGCCAAGGCGCTGGTGTTTGTCGATCCACGTTCACGGCAATTGCGTGAAGACCTTGAGCAACTGGCCACGCGTTCGGTGTCGGTGCTGATCCGTGGCGAAACCGGCACCGGCAAGGAGCTGCTGGCGCGGCATATCCATCGCGCCAGCGATCGCGGTGGCTTGTTCGTCTCGGTCAATTGCGGTGCGATCAGACCGACCTACGCCGATGCTGAACTGTTCGGTTATGCCGCGGGGAGCTACAGCGGTTCGGCGAGCAGCCGCGCCGGCTGGTTCGGCTCGGCCAATGGCGGCACCCTGTACCTCGACGAGATTGGCGACCTGCCGCTTCCCATCCAGATCAAGTTGCTGGCGGCCCTGGAGAACCACGAAGTCACCCGTGTCGGCGCTCACCAGCCGAGCCCGGTGGATGTGCGCCTGGTGGCCGCGACCAGCATTGATCTGGCCCAGGCGGTGGCGGCCGGAAAGTTTCACGAGCGGCTGTATCACTACCTCAGCGAAGGTCAACTGGAGTTGCCGGCATTGCGCGAGCGCACCGGCGACATTCTTTCGTTGGCCGAATACTTCCTCGGCATCTACAGCCAGCGCCTCGATTTGCCGGTGCCCTTGATCAGCGAGGCGGCGCAACAGGTGCTGGAGCGCCACAGCTGGCCAGGCAACACCCGTGAACTGGAAAACATCATTCACTTTGCCCTGCTGGTGAGCACGGGCGAGGAGATTTTACCCGAGCATCTGAACCTGCCAGCCTCTTCGATTTCATTCTCGGAAATCGAGCAACACATTGTTTTAACGAGCAAAAATGCCACTGCGGCGGAGAAAACCGCACTCAAGCAATGGCTGGAACGCCTGAGCCAGACGCTTTGAGACGCAACATGAACAAAATGGAATATGAAGCTGAATAAACGTTATTGTTCGGGAATAAAAAATCCCGGTATTGTCCGCTTCACGCCAGCGATATCACTTCACTGGCACTCTCATATACAAGCCGTCGCCACAAGCGACTGTGATTTTCGATAAGGACACTGCATGAAAAAGGTTCTGTTGTTCACCGCATTGGCGGCTGCCCTGACTGCGGGCCTGGCCCAGGCTGGCGAGAAACTGGTTGTGGCGGCGACCCCGATTCCACACGCCGAGATTCTCGAGCTGATCAAGCCGACCCTGGCCAAAGAAGGCGTGGACCTGGAAATCAAGGTGTTCACCGACTACGTACAACCGAACGTACAGGTTGATCAGAAGCGTCTGGATGCCAACTACTTCCAGACCCTGCCGTACCTGAAAAGCTTCAACGAAGGCAAAGGCACCCACCTGGAAACCGTGATCGGTGTTCACGTGGAGCCTTTCGGTGGCTACTCGAAGAAAGTCAAAACCCTGGCTGAGTTGAAGGACGGCGCGACCATCGCCATCCCGAACGAAGGCAGCAACAGCGGCCGTGCCCTGATCCTGCTGCAGAAGGCCGGCCTGATCGAGCTGAAAGACCCGAAAAATGCCCTGGCCACGCCAAAAGACATCGCCAAGAACCCGCACAACTTCAAGTTCAAGGAACTCGAATCGGCCATGCTGCCGCGTGTGCTGGATCAGGTCGACCTGGACATGATCAACACCAACTACGCGCTGGAAGCAGGCCTGAACCCGGCTAAAGACGCCCTGGTGATCGAAGGTGCCGATTCGCCTTACGTGAACTTCTTGGTGGCCCGTCCGGACAACAAGGACAGCGACGCCATCCAGAAGCTGGCCAAAGCCCTGACCAGCCCTGAAGTAAAAGCGTTCATCGAGAAGAAGTACAACGGCGCGGTACTGCCAGCGTTCTGATTCGCGAGTAAAACCCCTTTAAGGTTTCAAACGCCGACGGCTAGCGATAGCGTCGGCGTTTTTTTTGGCTCGCCTTCAAAGCCCTGCGCATCGCCTTTCAAAGCACGGCGCAACGCCACCAATAACTTGAGAATGTCCTGCGGATCCAGCCGCTGCGGTGTTTTTGCGTGTGTCATGTTCTCGTCCTTGTGAGATTGGCCGGGGAGTCTGGCCAAAAGCGGTCCGTCCTTGGAGGGCTATCCGGAAAAAAAGATCCTTCCTACGGCGTAAGGGAAAATAGCTGTCCTCCATCGTCCCGGCAAACCCGCATAACTGTTTTCTGCTCGTCAACTAGCAGTTCTGATAGGTGCTTACTCGTTCGAGCGGGTGCAAGCTGAGTTCATCATCCGGGGAGTTGCCGATGAGAACGATTAATCAGCTGCTGCAACGTTATCGCTATGACGCATTGGACGTGCTTATCCAGGTTGAACCAGTAGGGCAGGTGACACAGACCCGGTTCTATCGTGGTGAACACCTGGTGACGCAACTGAACGGTCAGAACAGCCAGAGTGTGTTCCAGCACCATAAACAGCTGTTGGCACTGCACACCCATGAAGACAACCAAAGCCGCAGCCAGTTGCTAGCCACGGATCAGCAGCGCTCGGTATTACAGGCCGGACCGGTGCAGCAACGCTACGCGCCTTACGGGCATCGACTGGCCAGCAGTGGCCTGGACAGTCTGCTGGGGTTTACCGGTGAAGTGCCTGACCGGATGACCGGTCACTACTTGCTCGGTAATGGGCACCGGGCGTTCAACCCGGTGCTGATGCGCTTCAACAGTCCGGACAGCCTGAGCCCGTTTGGGCGGGGTGGGCTGAATTCGTATGCGTATTGCCTGGGCGATCCGGTCAATTTCACTGATCCGACGGGGCAATTCACCGAGGTGCTCGGCCTGTTCAGAAGCGTCGGGGGACTGTTCATGACAAAACTGGGAATGTCCCGAGTCATTCCCTCCTATAACGTGGCAAAGGACGCCTTGAAATTGGGGGCTTTGACAAAGTTGTCACCCAGACAAGCCTTCACGGCATTCAGTACAGTCGCGGCGGCTAAATTGGGACTGGCCGCAGGTGTTTTCGGGACGGCGGCCCTCGTCACTTCAAGCGTCAAAGAAGGTGAGGCGGCCGAAGTATTGACGGCTGTCGCGGGAGGGTTGCTAGGGTTGGCGATGCTTTCGAGAGCAGGCACTTACTTCGCTGCAAAAAATTCCGGTGCTGAAGCGGGTTTGATCAATTTTGTGAAGAACAAGGGGCAGGTAATCCCGCCGACACCACCCTCCTCACGTCGTAGCTTGTCGATACAGATGTCATATTTCGAGCCCTCTGCCCCGCCACAAACTCCGGGTACACCTAGACCCTCGGCTCCTCCACTTTCTGCGGGGGCGACGGATGCCGGATTCTTCAATTTTCCACCCCAGACAAATCGCACAGCCCAATTTCTGAACACACAACTCGACAGGCAACTCCAAATCTTCCGAGATGCCAAAAAAATTCGCCGTCATTCTTTATAGCGAGCACGTTGCCGCGCATTAATCCGGCCAATACCAAGCCGGCTCATCCAGCACCCGCTGCCCGACAATCCCGGTCTGCCCCAGCTCCTTTTCCAGCACGATGCAGCTGCACTCCGGATCTTCCTGCAACGCTGAAATCAACCGTCGGGCGTGGGACACCACCCACACCTGGCACTGTTGCGACGCGCGAATGATCAGCCGCGCCAGTGCCGGCAGCAGGTCCGGGTGCAGGCTGGTTTCCGGTTCGTTCAGTACCATCAGCGTCGGAGGGCGCGGTGTCAGCAAGGCCGCGACTAGCAACAGGTAACGCAGCGTACCGTCGGACAACTCCGCCGCCGAGAGCGGCCGCAACAAGCCCTCCTGATGGACCTCGATGGCAAACCGCCCGCCCGGCAGCGATTCGATGGCCAGCCGCGCACCGGGAAAGGCATCGCTGATCGCGGCCCGCAGGGCGTCGGGCTCGCCGATCTCGATGATGGTCTGCAAGGCAGCCGCGAGGTCGCGCCCGTCGTGGTGCAGTACCGGCGTGCGCGTGCCCAACTGCGGTTGGCGCACTGGTGCGTCGGCGTCGCTGCGGAAGTGATCGTAGAAGCGCCAGCGGCGGATGAACTCGCGCATCTCCAGCACTTCCGGCGAGCCCCGCAAACTGCCGACCTGGTCGAACAGGCTGTCGAAATTCGGCGTGTGTTGTGCCAGTACGTCCCACTTGCGATTGTTGCGGGCGCGGATCATCGGACCTTCGCGATCCACCAGCAGGCTCGCCGGGCGATAGAACGGCCCGGCCCACAGGCATTCGCGCTTGATCTGCGGGTCAAGGCTGAAACGTGAGGAGATAGGTGAACTGTGCTCCGGCAGCATGAAATGGCCGTTGGAATCCGGCAGGCCGAGGCTGATCGAATAACCGAAATCCTCGCCGGCAAACCCCAGGCGCAGGCGCTTGACGCCTTTGCGAACCGTGGCTTCGATCGGTACCTCGCCGTTGCGCATGCGCCGGGTGATGGTTTCCGGCCCGGCCCAAAAGGTCGAATCCAACCCGCCTTCGCGGGCCAGGGCGTTGACTACACCGCCCTGTGCGGTTTCCGCGAGCAGGCGCAACGCCCGATACAGGTTGGATTTGCCGCTGCCATTGGGACCGGTGATCAGGTTCAGTCGCCCGAGCGGGATCACCAGTTTGTTGATCGAGCGGTAGTTGGCGACGGCGAGCGTCTTGAGCATGAGGAGTCCTTTCACCGGATCGGCGGAGGGCACATTGTCGGGTACTCCAGGCCAATCAGAACAGGCATTTTCCGTCAGAGATCTTTGTAAGTTTTTTCTTCATAAGTCGGCCAGCAAGCTGACAACTCTGATCTAAGCTCTCTGTCGTGTTGTCTATGAAAAGGCCAAGGAGTTTGCATGGCGGTTCCCGGATTGAAAGTAGCAATGGCCTTGAGTGTCGCCCTGTTGTTGAGCGCTTGTGACGAGAAAAAACCGGTCCCCGAGTTTCTGCCACGGGTGTTCGTGCAAGTGGTCAAACAGGAGGATTTCGCGGCCTCGGTCACCCTCACCGGTGATATCCAGGCGCGGGTACAGACCGAGTTGTCGTTCCGCGTGGGTGGCAAGATCATCCAGCGCACGGTCGACGTCGGCGATCACGTGACCGCCAAACAAGTGCTGGCGCGCCTCGATCCCAAGGATCTGCAGGCCAATGTCGATACGGCCGAAGCCCAGGTGGCGGCTCAGCAAGCCCTGGTCAAACAGAACACCGCCTCTTTTGCCCGTCAGCAAAAACTCTTGCCCAAGGGCTACACCAGCCAGAGCGAATTCGATTCGGCCCAGGCCACCTTGCGCAGCAGCCAGAGCGCGCTGGCCGCTGCCCAGGCGCAACTGGCCAATGCCAAGGACCAGTTGAGCTACACCGCGCTGATTGCCGATGCGCCGGGGATCATTACCGAGCGCCAGGCCGAAGTCGGCCAGGTGGTGCAGGCCACCATGCCAGTATTCACGCTGGCCCGGGATGGCGACCGCGATGCGGTGTTCAACGTCTATGAGTCACTGCTGGCGGAGAAACCCAGAGACCAGACCATCACCCTCAGCCTGCTCGACAACCCCGACATCAAGACCACCGGCACCGTGCGCGAAGTCACCCCCGCCGTGTCGGCGCAGTCAGGCACCGTGCAGGTCAAGGTCGCTCTCAACAGCGTGCCCGACGGCATGCAACTCGGTTCGGTGGTGAGTGCCACGGCCAAAGGCTCGGGCAAGTCGGTCATCGAGTTGCCGTGGTCGGCCCTGACCAAAAACATCAGTGAGCCTGCTGTCTGGATCGTCGACGACAAAGGCCAGGCGCAGCTGCACACCGTCACTGTCGGCCGCTACCTGACCGGCAGGGTCATCATCAATGGCGGGTTGAAGGGCGGGGAAAAAGTCATAGTCGCTGGCGGGCAGCTGTTACACCCGGGCATGGAAGTCGAGATTGCCGAAAACACTTACAAGGATCTGACCTGGGGAGCCAAGCCATGAAGCCGATTTGGGCGTTGTCCATCGGGCTGGTGCTCAGCGCCTGTTCCAAGAACGAGCCGCCGCCTGCGCCGGTGCGGCCAGTGCTGTCGATCAAGGTCGAGGCCCTGAGCGAGGAAGGCCTTGGCCGTTTTGCCGGGAACATTCAGGCCCGTTATGAAAGCAATACCGGCTTCCGTGTCGGCGGACGCATCGCCAGTCGTAACGTCGATGTCGGCACCGAGGTGGAGCCGGGCACGCTGCTGGCGACCCTCGATCCAACCGATCAACAGAACCAGTTGCGTTCGGCGCAGGGTGATCTGGCGAAGATCCAGGCGCAACTGATCAATGCCAAGGCCAGCGCCCTGCGTCAGCAGGCGTTGTTTGATCGCGGGGTTGGCGCGCAGGCGCACTTGGATGCGGCCCAGACCGATCTGAAAACCACACAAGCCTCGCTCGATCAGGCGCGGGCGGCCGTCGATCAGGCCCGGGACCAACTCGCCTATACCGAGTTGCGCAACGACCATAAAGCCGTGGTGACCGCCTGGAACGCCGAGGCCGGGCAAGTGGTGCAGGCCGGTCAGCAAGTGGTGACCCTGGCGCAGCCGGACATCAAGGAAGCGGTGATCGACCTGCCCAATACCTTGGTGGATCAGTTGCCCAAGGACGTGGTGTTCCAGGTTGCCGCGCAACTTGATCCGAAAACCAATACCACCGCGACCATTCGCGAAATCGAACCCCAGGCACAAAGCGCCACGCGCACCCGCCGCGCCCGCCTGACCCTGGCCGAATCCCCGCCAGGTTTTCGCCTGGGTACGGCGATCAGCGTCACCTTGAGTTCGGCGATCAAGCCAAAGATCGAACTGCCGCTGACCGCGTTGCAGGAGGTCGACGGCAAAACCCGCATCTGGGTGATCGATCCGCAGAACAAGACCGTTGCGCCACGGGACGTCGAGGTTCTCAGCCGGACCGACAGCACCGTGGTCCTGGCCGATGGCGTGAAGAATGGTGAGCGCGTGGTCAGTGCCGGCGTCAACAGCCTCAAACCGGGGCAGACAGTGAAATTCGACGAGGACAGTCAATGAAAGGGCCTTTCAATCTTTCCGAATGGGCCCTCAAGCATCAGTCGTTCATCTGGTATCTGATGTTCGTCGCGTTGCTGATGGGTGTGTTCTCGTACTTCAACCTGGGGCGCGAAGAAGACCCTTCGTTCACCATCAAGACCATGGTGATCCAGAGCAAGTGGCCGGGGGCGACCCAGGAGGAAACCCTCAAGCAGATCACCGACCGCATCGAGAAAAAACTCGAAGAGCTCGACTCCCTCGACTACGTGAAAAGCTACACACGCCCCGGCGAATCGACGGTGTACGTGTACCTGCGTGACACCACCAGTGCCAAGGACATCCCGGAAATCTGGTACCAGGTGCGCAAGAAGATCAACGACATTCGCGGCCAGTTCCCCCAGGGCATGCAAGGCCCGGGGTTCAACGACGAATTCGGTGATGTGTTCGGTTCGATCTACGCCTTCACCGCCGACGGCCTGACCATGCGTCAGTTGCGCGACTACGTGGAACAGGCCCGCGCCGAGATTCGCGGCGTGCCGGGGCTGGGCAAGATCGAGATGGTCGGCCAGCAGGATGAAGTGATCTACCTGAACTTCTCCACGCGCAAACTCGCCGCCCTGGGCATCGATGAACGTCAGGTCCTGCAGAGCCTGCAGTCGCAGAACGCCGTGACCCCGGCGGGGGTGATCGAGGCCGGACCCGAGCGGATCTCCGTGCGTACTTCGGGGCAGTTCGCCTCGGAAAAAGACTTGGCCGAGGTCAACCTCAAGCTCAACGATCGCTTCTATCGTCTGGCCGACATCGCTGACATCAGTCGTGGCTACGTCGATCCGTCAGCGCCTGAGTTCCGCTTCAACGGCAAGACGGCCATCGGCCTGGCCATTGCCATGCAGAAGGGCGGTAACGTCCAGGCGTTCGGCAAGGCCCTGCACGCGCGCATGGAGCAACTGACCGCCGACCTGCCGGTTGGTGTCGGCATACACAACGTGTCCGATCAGGCCGTGGTAGTCGAAGAGGCAGTCGGCGGCTTCACCAGTGCCCTGTTCGAAGCCGTGGTGATCGTGCTGGTGGTCAGCTTCATCAGCCTCGGCGTGCGCGCCGGTCTGGTGGTGGCGTGCTCGATTCCGCTGGTGCTGGCGATGGTGTTTGTGTTCATGGAATACAGCGGCATCACCATGCAGCGGATTTCCCTCGGCGCACTGATCATCGCCCTCGGCCTGTTGGTGGACGACGCGATGATCACCGTGGAAATGATGGTCACGCGGCTGGAGCTAGGTGAGACCAAGGAGCAGGCGGCGACCTTTGCCTATACCTCCACGGCGTTCCCGATGCTCACCGGTACGCTGGTGACGGTGGCCGGTTTCGTGCCGATTGGCCTGAACGCCAGTTCCGCCGGCGAGTACACCTACACGCTGTTTGCGGTGATCGCCTGCGCCATGCTGGTGTCGTGGGTGGTGGCGGTGTTGTTTGCGCCGGTGATCGGTGTGCACATCCTCAGCACCAATGTGAAACCCCATGAAGGAGAACCCGGTCGTATCGGTCGCGCTTTCAACAGTGGTTTGCTCTGGTGCATGCGCAATCGCTGGTGGGCCATTGGCATCACCGTGCTGTGTTTTGTCCTGGCGCTGTTTTGCATGCGTTTTGTGCAGAACCAGTTCTTCCCGTCGTCGGACCGCCCGGAAATCCTCGTCGACCTGAACCTGCCGCAAAACGCCTCGATCGCCGAAACCCGCCGTGCGGTCGATAAGCTGGAAGCCACGCTCAAGGACGACCCGGACATCGTGCGCTGGAGCACCTACATCGGTCAGGGTGCGATCCGTTTCTACCTGCCACTGGACCAGCAACTGCAGAACCCGTTCTACGCACAGTTGGTGATCGTCAGCAAAGGCCACAGCCGTGAAGCCATGATGCACAAGCTGCGTGAGCGCCTGCGCAACGATTTCGTCGGCATCGGCAGTTACGTTCAGGCACTGGAAATGGGCCCGCCGGTGGGGCGTCCGATCCAGTACCGGGTCAGCGGCAAGGACATCGACCAGGTCCGCCGGCATGCCATTGACCTGGCCACCGAACTGGACAAGAACTCGCACATCGGCGAGATCATCTACGACTGGAACGAACCGGGCAAAGTCCTGCGCATCGATATTGCCCAGGACAAGGCGCGGCAACTCGGCCTGTCGTCCCAGGATGTCTCCGAGTTGTTGAACGGCATTGTCAGTGGTGCACAAGTGACCCAGGTCGATGACGACATCTACCTGATCAACGTCGTGGGGCGTGCGGTGGATGCCGAACGCGGCACGCCAGACACCCTGCAAAACCTGCAGATCGTCTCGCCGAACGGCACCTCGATTCCGCTGTTGGCGTTCGCCACGGTGCGCTACGAACTGGAGCAGCCGCTGGTGTGGCGTAGGGATCGTCTGCCGACCATCACCATCAAGGCGGCGATTCGCGACGACATCCAGCCGACTGACCTGGTGAAAGTCCTCAAGCCATCGATTGATGCCTTCGCCGCCAAACTGCCGGTGGGCTACAAGGTCGCCACCGGCGGTACGGTGGAGGAAAGCGGCAAGGCCCAGGGGCCGATTGCCAAGGTCGTGCCGCTGATGCTGTTCCTGATGGCGACCTTCCTGATGATCCAGTTGCACAGCGTGCAGAAGCTGTTCCTGGTGGCCAGCGTCGCGCCACTGGGGCTGATCGGCGTGGTGCTGGCGCTGGTGCCGACGGGCACGCCGATGGGCTTCGTGGCGATCCTCGGGATTCTCGCGCTGATCGGCATCATCATCCGCAACTCGGTGATCCTGGTGACCCAGATCGACGAGTACGAGCGCAACGGCTACGCGCCATGGGACGCGGTGGTGCAGGCCACCGAGCATCGCCGTCGGCCTATCCTGCTGACGGCGGCCGCGGCGAGCCTGGGGATGATCCCGATTGCCCGGGAAGTGTTCTGGGGGCCGATGGCCTACGCGATGATCGGCGGGATAGTGGTCGCGACCTTGCTCACGCTGCTGTTCCTGCCGGCGCTCTATGTGGCCTGGTACAAGATTCGCGAACCGAAGAAAGAGGTGCAGTAAAAGCGAGCAAGCCCGCTCCCACAGGGAACCGAGTACGCCTGAACAACTCGGTCAACTGTGGGAGCGAGCTTGCTCGCGAAGGCGTCAGAAATGCCGCTGCAAATCTTCAGGCTTTGCGCCAGACACTCGCCAACCAGGGCTGCTGCTCCCGCGGCAGCCCCGCCGGCCGGTAGTAATGCTCCAGTTCGACAAACCCCGCCTCGGTCAGCAATTGCTGCCACGCCGCCAGGTCGTGATACGAGCCGTAACGCGGTCCGTTCCAGCCTTCCTGATTGTCCCCGCGAGGATTGGAGCTGAACAACACTCCACCGGGTTTAAGCGCCCCGTGCAGTTGCTGCAACACCCTTGGTAATTCCTGACGTGGCACATGAAACAACACCGCATTGGCGAAAATCCCGTCAAAGCGTTCCGCCGGCAGATCGAGCTTGAGGAAATCCTGATGCCAGACCTCGCAGCCGCTGTCCTCACGCGCCATCTGCGCGAATTTTTCCGAACCGTCGAGGCCGACCGCTCGGTGGCCCATGCGGGTGAAGGTCTGCAAGTCCCGGCCTGGCCCGCAGCCGAAATCGAGAATGTCGAACGGCGCCTGGCCCTGAATATGCCGCAACAGTGCGTCGATGTTTTGGCTGACATCGTGATCGCGGGTGCCTTCACGGAAGCTCTCGGCCACCGAGTTGTAATGGGCCAGGGTGGTGGCGGTGATCTGTTGCAGATCGTCTGGGGTTTGTTTCATGGTCGGCTGCGAGGGCAATTGATGTCTGGCGAATATACGCCATCAAGTCGGGGGCTGCTGCGCAGCCCATCGCGAACAAGCTCGCTCCTACAGGGCTACCGCTTGTTGAGGCCCCGCGCCAAGCGATCCCCACCCAACTGAATCACCGCCACCAAGGCCACCAGCAGCACAATCACCGTCAGCATGATCTGGCTGTCAAAACGCTGATAGCCGTAGCGATAGGCAATGTCACCCAAG
Organism: Pseudomonas vancouverensis; assembly: GCF_004348895.1. Taxonomy (GTDB): domain Bacteria; phylum Pseudomonadota; class Gammaproteobacteria; order Pseudomonadales; family Pseudomonadaceae; genus Aquipseudomonas; species Aquipseudomonas vancouverensis. The sequence goes on along the minus strand of NZ_RRZK01000003.1, from coordinate 123,249 downwards.
CCACCGGCACCAATCGCCCCGGCCATGGCGGAGGAGTTGATCATGGTCACCAGGGTGATGGTGAAGCCGCCGACGATCCCCGGCAGTGCTTCAGGCAACAGCACATGCCAGACGATGTGCCCGCGCCGGCAACCCATGGCCTGGGCCGCTTCGATCAGCCCGTGGTCGACCTCACGCAAACTGACTTCGGCGATACGCGCAAAAAACGGCGTCGCCGCGATGGTCAACGGCACCACGGCGGCCCACACGCCGTAGGTGGTGCCGACGATCAGGCGGGTGAAAGGAATCAGCGCCACCATCAGGATCAGAAACGGAATCGAGCGGAACAGATTCACGAAACCGCCGAGCACGCGATTCAGCGTTGGCGCTTCGTAGATGCCGCCCTTGGAACTGGTGACCAGGATCACCGCCATCGGAATCCCCACCAGCAGCGCGATCAACGACGACACGCCGACCATCAAAAAGGTGTCGATAAAACCCTGCAGCAAGCGATCAAACCACATAACCCAAAACCTCCACCTGTTGTGCCCACTGGCCGGCGCGCTGGCGCAATTGTTCGGCATTGAGGGTTGAGGCACTCACCGACAGCAGCAGTTGCCCGAGCGCGTGCCCCTGAATCCGCTCCACACCGCCCTGCAACAAGCGCACGCGACCGCCGAGGGCGGCGAACAGCGCGGCCAGGTCCGGCTCGTCGCTGGCGCTGCCGGTGAATTGCAGGCGCAGCACAACAGCGGCGTCCGGCGATTGCGCTTGCGCCTGCAAACGCCTTTGCAGCTCCTCCGGCAGGGCGTGCTGCAAGGGCGCGAGCAAGGTCTTGCTGACGTCGTGCTGCGGGTTGCCGAACACTTCCCACACTGGCCCCTGTTCGACGATGCGCCCGTGCTCCAGCACCACCACGCGATCACAGATGTCGCGGATCACCGCCATTTCGTGGGTGATCAGGACGATGGTCAGGCCCAGGCGTTTGTTGATCTCGCGCAGCAGGCCGAGGATCGACTGGGTGGTCTCCGGGTCCAGCGCCGAGGTGGCTTCATCGCAGAGCAGAATCTGCGGGTCGTGCACCAGCGCGCGAGCGATACCGACGCGTTGTTTCTGCCCGCCGGACAGTTGCGCCGGGTATGCCTTGTGCTTGCCTTGCAGGCCCACCAGTTCCAGCAGTTCACGGACCTTCTGTTCGCGTTTGTCCTTGGGCACGCCGGCGACTTTCAGCGGCAACTCGACGTTCTGCCACACGGTCTTGGCCGACATCAGGTTGAAGTGCTGGAAGATCATGCCGATGCGCCGACGCAGCGCCACCAGGCGGTCTTCGTCAAACTCGCCGATATCAACCTGATCGATCAGCACGCGACCGCTGCTCGGTTGTTCCAGGCGATTGATGGTGCGGATCAGCGATGACTTGCCGGCACCGCTGCGGCCGATGATGCCGAACACTTCGCCGCGTTGGATCGCCAGGTCGATGCCTTGCAGCGCATCCACCGGGCCTTGCTGGCCGTTGTAGGTTTTGCCCAGGCCGATGAAACGCACGTGGGCGCGGTTCAGCTCAGGATGAAGCTCGGTTTTTTCAGCACGCTGTGGCTCTGGAATTTCCAGTCGCCGTTGGATCGCAGCGGTCATGCTCAGCTTTCCCAGCCGGCTTGATAGAGCTTGCCGTGGGCCTTGTCCAGGGCTGCGCGAACGGCCGGGGAGTGCTGGTAGATGTCGACGAACTTGATCAGGCGCGGGTCGGTTTTGCTCTTCGGTTGGATCACGAACTGGATCACGTATTCCTTGTGATCGAGGCCGTCAAACAGCAATGCGGAGCCGGCATCGAAGGTCTTGGCCAGGCGAATGTAGGCCGGGTAGCCCTGCACCAGATCGGCATCGTCGTAGGCACGCACCAGTTGCACGGCTTCAACCTGGAGGATCTTGATCTTCTTCGGGTTGGCGATGATGTCTTCTTCGGTGGCTTTGTAGCCAACGCCCGGTTTGAGCGTGATCAATCCGGCCTTGGCCAGCAGTTGCAGGCCTCGGCCGCTGTTGATCGGGTCGTTGGCGATGGCCACGCTCGCGCCTTGCGGCAGCTCATCGAAGCTTTTGTATTTTTTCGAGTAGAGGCCGACGTTGTTGATGATCCCCGGCGCGAACGGCACCAGGTCGAAACCCGAGGCGGCCTTGGCGTTTTCCAGGAACGGGATGTGCTGGAAATAGTTCACGTCGATGTCGCCGGCAGCGAGGCTGACGTTGGGCGCGATCCAGTCGGTGAACTCGACAAGCTCGACTTTCAGGCCTTGTTTCGAGGCTTCCTCCACGGCCGCTTCCAGTGGAATGGCGAAGGCGGCGGTGGTGCCGATTTTCAGTGGGGCGTCAGCGGCGAAGATTGCCGAGCTGAACAGGCCGAGGGCCAGGGCCAGTGCTTTGACTGGGTGAGAGATGTAGTGCTTTTTCATGATCAGTTTTCCAGTCAATGATTAGATATTTGATTCACATGTGTGGCGAGGGAGCTTGCTCCCGCTGGGCTGCGAAGCGGCCCTGAAACCATCCAATAAGGTCTGTCAGATAAATCGGATCGTCTGGTTTTGGAGGTGCTGTGCACCTCGACGGGAGCAAGCTCCCTCGCCACAGGGGCTTAGTGTCGGTAGTCAGAGCCGGTATGTTGTCGTGGCAATTGCGGTCCTTGATGGAACAGTTTTTCGCGCAAGGTGCCGCTGTCATACGCCGTCTTGTACGAGCCCCGTCGCTGCAATTCAGGGATCACCAGCTCAATGAAATCCACATAGCTTTCCGGCGTGACAATGCGCGTCAGGTTGAAGCCGTCGAGGCCGGTTTCGGCGATCCACGATTCCAGTTCATCCGCCACCTGTTCTGGCGAGCCGACCACGGTGATGTAGCGGCCGCCGAGGGCGTGCTGCTCGAGCAGTTTGCGTCGGGTCCAGTCGTTGTTTTGCAGGTGTTTGGTGGCGGACTGGATGGCGTTGCTCTTGACGTACTGGATCGGTTCGTCGATCTCGTACTGGGAGAAGTCGATGCCGGTGGACGCCGAGAAATGTGCGACGCCGGCTTCGGCGCTGGCGTAGCTCAGGTATTCGGCGTGCTTGGCCCAGGCCAGTTCTTCGCTGGCGCCAACGATCACGTTCAGGCCCATGAACACCTTGATGTCTTCAGGATTGCGTCCGGCCTCGACGGCACTGGCGCGAACCTTGTCCACCTGCGCCTTGGTCGAAGCCTTGGTCTGGCCGCTGATGAACACGCACTCGGCGTGGCGCCCGGCAAACAGCAGGCCGCGATCGGAAGCACCAGCCTGGAACAACACCGGCGTGCGTTGCGGCGAAGGCTCGCAGAGGTGATAGCCCTCGACCTGATAGAACTCGCCCTTGTGCTCGACCTTGTGCACCTTGTCCGGCTGCGCGTAGATCCGTTGCTGTCGATCGTTGAGTACGGCGTCGTTTTCCCAGCTGCCTTCCCAGAGTTTGTACAGCACCTGCAGGTACTCGTCGGCCTGGTCGTAACGCCGGTCGTGCTCGACCTGCTCGCTCAGGCCCATGGCCTTGGCGGCGCTGTCGAGGTAGCCGGTGACGATGTTCCAGCCGACGCGACCGCGCGTCAGGTGATCGAGCGTCGACAGGCGCCGGGCGAACAGATAGGGCGGTTCGTAGGTGAGGTTGGCGGTGAGGCCGAAGCCGAGGTGTTTCGTCACCGCGGCCATGGCCGAGACCAGTAGCAACGGGTCGTTGACCGGCAGCTGGATCGACTCTTTGAGCGGCACGTCCACCGAGTTCTGGTAGACGTCGTAGACGCCGACGATGTCGGCGATGAACAGGCCGTCGAACAGCCCGCGCTCCAGTAACTGCGCCAGTTCCGTCCAGTATTCAAGGGTGTTGTATTGGGTGGAGTTGTCCCGTGGGTGTGTCCACAAGCCATGGTTGATGTGGCCGATGCAGTTCATGTTGAACGCATTGAGCAAGATCTTCTTTTTGGTCATCAGATGGTCCCCCGCAGTGGTGGGTTCGCATCGTTAAGGTAGTAGTTGCCGACGGCGTGATACTTCCAGCGCACCGGGTCGTGCAGGGTGTGCACGCGGGCGTTGCGCCAGTGGCGATCCAGCCCGTGTTCGATCAACGTCGCTTGGCTGCCTGCCAGTTCGAACAGGGTGCTGCCGGCGGCGAGGGAAACTTCGGTGCTGATGGCACGCGCTTCGGCGACGGCAATCGAGGCGGCGGCCACAGTCTGTGCGTTGGTCTCGGCCTGGGCTTTATCGAGGTAAACACCGGCGCGTTCCAGCAGCGCTTCGGTGGCGTGCAGGCGAATGCTCAGGTGGCCGAAGCTCTTGAGGGTCAGCGGATCTTCCGTGGCAGTTTCGTGTGTGGCATCGATCCACGGCCGGGTTTTGGTTCGTACAAAATGCAGGGCATCCTCGAACGCGGCGCGGGCGATGCCGGTGTCGATGGCGGCATGAAGAATCTGCGCCAACGGCCCGACCGGCGTCGGCCGTTCGAAGGCACTCTGGAACGGGATTACGTCTTCGGCGGCGACATACACATCTTCGAACACCACCGAACCGCTGCCGGTGGTGCGTTGGCCGAAGCCGCTCCAGTCGTCGATCACCGTCAGGCCCTGGCTGTTGCGCGGGACAAACGCCAGTTGCTGTACGCCCTGTTCATCCACCACCGAGGTCGGGATGCGCTGGGCATAGATCGCGCCGGTGGCGTAGAACTTGCGGCCGTTGATGCGATAGCCGTTGCCATCGCGGGTCAGGCGAGTGGTGCGGTCGTGGGCGGTTTTGGTGCCCAGTTCGGCCAGGGCATTGCCGAAGCGCTGGCCGGCGAGGACTTCGGCGTACAGGCGGGTTTTCTGCTCGTGGCTACCGTTCACCCGTAGCACTTCGAGGGCGTAGAAGTGGTTCTGCGGAATCTGTCCGAGGGAGCCATCGGCCTGGGCAATCAGCGCGATGACCTTGGCCAGCGTGATGTTGGAAACGCCCGCACCGCCGTACTCCTTCGGCACGCTGATGCCCCACAGGCCCGAGCGGGAAAACACTTCCAGCTCCGGGTGCGGCAAACGGCGTTCACGGTCGCGCAGGGCGCTGTCGCGTTTGAAATCTTCGGCCAGATCACTGGCAACAATCAGGGCTTGCTCATCGCTGGTGATGACCGCGACGTGCTGAGAATGTGGCATGTTGTTCTCCAGATGTCTGGTCGTCAGATCCAGGAATGGCGATTGGGCAAAGTGCCGTTGAGGCGATAGGCACCGACCGCGTAGTACTTCCAGCGCACCGGGTCGTGCAGGGTGTGCACCCGGGCGTTGCGCCAGTGGCGGTCGAGGTTGAATTCGGCGAGGGTGGCGCGGCTGCCGGCCAGTTCCAGCAGCTTTTCGCTGGCCAGCAACGAGATCTCGGTGGTCAGCACCTTGGCTTCGGCCACGGCAATCGAGGCGCGGGCAGCGGACTCGGTAGTGATCGGCGCGGCACTCACCTGGTCGAGCACTTGCCCGGCCTTGCGCAGCAGCGCCTCGGCGGCGTGCAGTTCGATTTTCAGTTTGCCGATGTCGGCGATCACGTAGAGGTCATCACCGGCGCGTTCGACGTTGGCGTCGATCCACGGTCGGGCGCGGGTTTTCACGAAGTCGATGGCGTCGTCGATGGCGCCTCGGGCGATGCCGGCGTCGATGGCCGCCTGAATCAGCTGGGACACGGCACCCTGAATGTTCGGCGTGTCGTTGATCTTCCAGTTATCCACAACCAGCTCGGGCTCGACCCGCACGTTGTTGAGCAAAATCGTACCGCTGGCGGTGGTGCGCTGACCGAAGCCGGACCAGTCGTCGACGATGCGCATACCCGGCGTGCCACGACGAATGAACGCCATGACTTGCCTGCCATCGTCATTGAGCGCCTTGACCGCGACCCAGTGGGCGAACAGGGCACCGGTGGAATAGAACTTCTGGCCGTTGATGACCCAGTCGTCGCCGTTGGCGGTGATGCGCGCCTTCAGTTCCAGGGTGTTTTTCGTGCCGCGCTCGGGCCCGGCATTGCCGATGCGCCAACCGTCGAGCACGCTTTTGAACAGCTGCTTTTTCTGCGCCTCGGTGGCACTGCCTGATAGCAGATTGAGGATGCCGAACTGGTTTTGCGGGATCTGCCCCAGTGCCGGGTCGGCTGCGGAAATGATCGCGAAGACTTCAGCGAGGGTCACGAAGGAAACTTGCGGGCCGCCGTACTCACGGGGGATGGAAATGCTGCCCAGGCCGCTGCGGGTGAACTGTTCGATTTCCGCCCATGGCAGCTTGCGCTGCTGGTCGCGTTTGGCGGCGTTGAGGCGGGCAACCTGCGCCAGCTCATGGGCCGCCTGGATGGCTTGCGCATCGTTGCGCAAGACCTGTGCGGGCAATAACAACGGGGCGATGTCCAGATCACTCTGGACGACTGCGTCTGCCAGACTGGACATCAATGCCACTCCTTGGCTGCACGCAATGCCCTGGCGATCTGCACTGGGGTGATTGTGTTCCGGACCATACCTACCTCACATCTCATGAAAGCGCTGCTTGTGGCGGCGCAGGAAAACAAGAATGTCCGGTGGTCCGGTTTATATACCCTAAACGCTTATAAATATTTTATGAACTAACTTTTAGGAATATGAATAGAAGGGAGAATCAAGGCAGTCGGCGCCTCACTTGCAGGAGCCGTCCGCAGTAAACCGGCTCCTGCAGAAAAGCCATCTCATCGGTTGTGGGACTCGGCTGCTTTGAGTTGCCGTTTCCTCGGTACTTTCAGATAAACATTGGAGCAACCGATCTTCAGCACCCGCGCTGGCGCCCAGCGCGAGTTATTGCCCACCCTGTCGAGGATGCAATAGGTCACTTCCAATCGCGGGTCCTCGCCCGCCTCGACAATGATCGCTGGCGGTACCCAGACCTGAATCGGCTGGCCGACGTCGTGCGCTTCAAGCTTGGGCAGGTCCATGCGCACATCGCCCCAGCGCAGGGTGATTTCATCGTCACGGGCCATGTTCAGGTACGGCTCGATGGTCAACGGAACCCCGCGTTTGATCTGCTGTGCATTGACGCCTTTGCGGTTGATCGTTTCGGGGAAGCTCACTGGCGTCAGTCTCTGGTTTTCATCGGCATGCAGTGCAGAAGGCTGGCCACCGGGACAGTCGAGTTTGATCTGCACGGTCTGGCAGGCCGACAGCGCCGCTTTCCGGCCGATTTGCATGACGCGGTAATGAATGCGCGAGGTGCCATTGGCGATGAAGCTCTCGGGTACCCGCAACTGCACGGGCTGATCGATATCAGCGGTGCTCAAAACCCGTTGGGCCACATAACAGTCGTCCCAGAACAACTCGACCAGGTCACCTTCGTCCATACCGGGGTAGGGCGCTACCTCGATTAACAGATGTGCCGCGCAGGTGATGTTGATGCCAGCCTTGTGGGGCCGCGCCAGGCTGGGTGCCGCCAGCCCGAAGGTGTTCGACGGGTTTTTCATGAAGTCTCCTTGAGGTCTTGCAACGAAGTCCGTTTCTGGAAAGTCAAAAAACAAATATCGACCAGCAAGACTACTCATTACTTTGAGTTAAATAATGAAGTGAGCGGAATGAATGTCGCGAGTTGGGACTAGATAAGAGTTTGGCGGGGTGGGTGTCAATTGGAATTGAAAGTTGTCGTGGATGTTTATAGTTATTCAGATGATTCCTACGCAACTTGGTTAGAAAACCCTTTCGTTGCGTCGCAAATACCCAATAACGAGGCAGGATACGGTTAATTTTCTGTGCGTTTACAGGCGTTCATCTGCTCTGGGAGTTTCAGCTGAAGATGCGCGTATTTATTGTTTTACATATATGTATGTACCGCGCAGGCATACAAGGCAGGCGTGTCGATCAGGCTTGATTAGTTTGGTATTAATGAGGGGTGTGTTGAGGGTGAGCAACTTCCGTCCATGGAAGTTTTGGGTGTTTCGCGGCTTTGTCAGTTATGAGCGTTGTTCAGAAACTTGCTGAGAAACTGACGGGTGCGCTCTTCTTTAGGGTTGGCAAACAGTGCCTTGGATTCGCCTTGCTCAACGATCACGCCCTTGTCGAAAAACACCACGCGATTGGCCACGTCACGGGCAAAGCCCATTTCGTGGGTGACGATCACCATGGTGCGTTTTTCTTCGGCCAGACCACGAATGGTCGCCAGCACCTCGCCTACGAGCTCAGGGTCGAGTGCCGAAGTCGGTTCGTCGAACAGGATCACTTCCGGCTCCATCGCCAGCGCCCGGGCAATCGCCACGCGCTGTTGCTGACCACCGGAGAGGCGACGTGGGTAAGCGTCTTCCTTGCCGGCGAGGCCAACCTTGGCCAACAGCTTTTTACCCAGGGCTATGGCCTCGGCGCGAGGTGTCTTCTTGACCACGATCGGGCCTTCGATGACGTTTTCCAGGGCCGTACGATGGGGGAACAGATTGAAGTTCTGGAACACGAAGCCCACATGCTGGCGCAGGTTGCGCACCAGGCTCTGTTGCTGGTTCAGCGGGCGACCGGTATCGATCTCGATATCGCCGACCTTGATCCGGCCACTGGTGGGTTGTTCAAGGAAGTTCAGGCAGCGCAGGAAGGTGGTCTTGCCCGAGCCGCTGGGGCCGATGATGGCCACGACCTCGCCTTCCTTCACTTCAAGATCGATGCCGTTGAGCACGACTTGACCCTTGAACTGCTTTGTCAGTTTTTCCACGACAATCATGGGATCAGGACTCCTGGTCGTGCCGATTGACCCGCTCTTCCAACTTGTTCTGCAGGTGCGACAGCACCGTGGCCAGAATCCAGTAGATCAACGCGGCGGCAAGATACATGGTAAAGACTTCGAAAGTCCGGGCGGTAATCAGCTGTGCCTGGCGGAACAGTTCCGGTACCTGGATGGTCGCGGCCAGCGCGGTGTCCTTGACCAATGAAATGAAGCTGTTGCCCAGCGGCGGCAAGGCCGTGCGCATCGCTTGCGGCAGGATGGCCCGGCGCAGGGTCTGCGCGCGGGTCATGCCGATGCTCGCAGCAGCTTCCCACTGACCGCGTTCGATCGAACCGATCGCGGCCCGCAGGATTTCACAGGCATAGGCAGCCATGTTCAGCGAGAAGCCGATCAGGGCCGCCGGTAGCGGGTCGAGTTCCATGCCCAGTTGCGGCAGGCCGTAATAGATCACGAACAGCTGCACGAGCAAAGGCGTGCCGCGAAAGAACGACACATAGATGCGCGCCAGCCAGCTGACCGATTTGAAACGCGACAGGCGCATCAGCGCCAGGCCGAAGCCCAGCAGCAGGCCGAAGAACATGCCACCAAGGCTGAGGACAACCGTGTAATACGCGCCCTTGAGCAGAAAGGGCGCGGAGTCCAGTGCGAGTTGGAAAGCTGCTTCCATTATTGAGTGACGTCAGCGCTGAAGTATTTTTCCGAAAGCTTTTTCAGCGTGCCGTCGGCGCGCAGCTCATCCAGGGCCTTGTTCACGGCAGCCAGCAGTTCAGGCTCGCCTTTGCGCAGGGCAATACCCGATTCCTGGCGGGAGAACGCCTGGCCGGCAGCGACGGTTTTTGGTGCTTTCTTGGCGTATTCGAGGGCGGCCAGACGGTCGATCAGGATCGCGTCGGTACGGCCATTGTTCAGGTCGGCGAACTTGGTTGGGTCATCGTCATAGGTGCGCACGTCGGCACCCGGCACATTGGCGCGTACCCATTGTTCGTAGTTGGTGCCCAGGCCCACACCGACTTTCTTGCCGGCCAGGTCTGCAGCGGTCTTGATGTTCAGCGCAGCTTCCTTGTCCTTCAGCACCAGCGCCTGAATCCCGGAAACGGTGTACGGCTCGGAGAAGTCATACTTCTTCTTGCGCTCGTCGGAGATGGTCACCTGGTTGACGACTACGTCCAGACGTTTGGATTCCAGAGCGGCAAGGATGCCGTCCCACTTGGTTGGCTGAATCTTGGCTTTGACGCCAAGCTTCTGTGCCAGGGCTTCGGAGAGTTCGACTTCGAAACCGGCCAGCTTGCCGTTTTCATCGACGAAGCTGAACGGTGGATAAGTGCCTTCCAGGCCGACGTTGATAACGCCTTTGTCCTTGATCTGTTGCAGTTGCTCACCGGCAACGGCGTGGCTGATCAGGCCGGCACTCAATGCCAGGCCCAGCGAACCCACGAGCAGATTGCGACGTAGTGCGGAAAAATTCATGACAAGCCCCTGTGTTTTCTTATGGAAGACGCTTTGGAAAGGTTGGCGAATTCGACAATTGGACGACTGCGATATCCTGCCTTAATGCAGCTTATGCGTCTTGCTGCAAATTCGCCTGCAGCATGACTATATGATGGCGTTCTTAGATTAGAAAATAATACTTTCTATTTTTATTATTCGTTTATCGAATAATGCTTTTCCTGTAGGAGCGAGCCTGCTCCGGGCGTCGCTTCTACATGAGATTGCCGTCGTTACAGGAAATCCTTGTAGGCAAACAACGCCGGCGCGCCACCGGTGTGCAGGAAGATGATCGGACCGTCATCGAAACGCTGACGCCCGACGCCGTCGAGCAACCCGGCCATGGCCTTGCCAGTGTAGACCGGGTCGAGCAACAGACCTTCCTGGCTCGCCAACAGCTTGACCGCAGCCAGGGTGCCGGCATTTGGCTCGCCATAACGGGGCGCGAAGTATTCATCCCACAGCTGCACCTTGAAGGCCGCCGGTACGCTCACCCCCAGCAGCTCGGCCGTGCGTTCGGCGAGGCCTTGAACCTTGGGCCGCTGATCTTCATCACTGCGTGAAACCGTGACGCCGATGACGGGCAATTTCGGCAGCGCTTCGCTCAAGGCCAGCGCGAGACCGCTGTGCGTTCCGGCACTGCCCGAGGCCAGCACCACGGCGGCGAAATCCAGTCCGGTGTCCTTGATCTGTTCGGCCAGTTCCAGTCCGGCACGCACGTAACCCAGGGCGCCGAGCGCATTGGAGCCGCCAATCGGCACCAGATAGGGTTTTTTGCCGCTATTGCGCAGACGCGCGGCGAGGGCGTGGAGTTGTTCGTCAGCGTTGTCGAGGTTGTCCACCAACTCGACCTTGGTGTCGAACAGGTCGAGCAGCAGGCGATTGCCGTTACCGGTGTAGTTGCTGTCATCGGTGTTGAGCGGATTTTCCAGCAGTGCCACACAGCCCAAGCCGAGTTTGGCGGCGATGGCTGCGGTCTGGCGCACGTGGTTCGATTGCAGCGCACCGGCGGTGATCAGGGTGTCGGCACCCTGGGCGAGGGCATCGGCGGCCAGGTATTCGAGTTTGCGCAGCTTGTTGCCGCCCATGGCCAGGGGCGTCAGGTCGTCGCGCTTGACGTAAATATCACGGCCCAGCCAGGAGGACAGGCGTTCCAGTTTTTCCAGGGCGGTCGGCTGACCGAGCAAGTCGAGGCGGTTAAAGCGGGCGAGCTGTTGTTTGATCATGAGTCCGTACTGGCCGTTGGAGATTTCAGGACTATAGGCACGCTACTTTGGAGGAGCAACCGCCAATCGCTTATAGCCATTGGTACTGAGGACAGCACAATTGGTTCTTAATTTCGCCCTCGGGCCTTGCCGTAAAGTAGGCGCCGTCAGCGCGGCCAGACAGTCCGGCCGCCCGTGAGGAGTTTTTACCGTGAGTGAGCGTTCCAGCCATTGGCAATTGCAGACCATCGTCAGCCAGTTACGCACGGCCCGCGAGCAGTGGCGTGCCCAGAACGGCCGGGCCAGCGGCGAGCAGGGCGGTCGCGAGCTGCCGTCCCGGGCGGCTATGGCGGAGATCCTCGAAGCCTTGTGCGGGGCATTGTTCCCGATGCGTCTGGGGCCGGTGGACCTGCGCGAGGAAAGTGAAGACTTCTACGTCGGTCATACGCTGGATGTGGCTTTGAATGCTCTGCTGGCGCAGGCGCGGCTGGAGTTGCGCTACGTTGCACGGCATAACGCCGAGGCGGAAAGCGAAGTTGAAGCTCGGACCATCCAGATCATCCAGGACTTCGCGCTCGCCCTGCCGGGGCTGCGCAGCCTGCTGGACACCGATGTGCTGGCGGCCTATCACGGCGATCCGGCAGCGCGCAGTGTCGACGAAGTGCTGCTGTGCTATCCCGGAATCCTCGCGGTGATTCACCATCGCCTGGCGCATCATCTGTACCGCGCCGGATTACCGCTGCTGGCACGGATCAGCGCGGAAATCGCCCATTCGGCCACGGGAATCGACATTCACCCCGGCGCGCAGATCGGCCGCAGTTTCTTCATCGACCACGGTACCGGCGTGGTGATCGGCGAGACGGCGATCATCGGCGAACGTGTGCGGATTTATCAGGCCGTGACCCTGGGCGCCAAGCGTTTCCCGGCGGACGAGGACGGCCAATTGCAGAAAGGCCACGCGCGGCATCCGATTGTCGAGGATGACGTGGTGATTTACGCCGGTGCGACGATTCTCGGGCGGATCACCATTGGCCAGGGGTCGACCATTGGCGGTAACGTCTGGCTGACCCGCAGCGTGCCGGCGGGCAGCAACCTGACCCAGGCGAATCTGCAGCTTGATGACGGGGCGCAGAAGTAACTTCGCTCTATTTGATACCTGTGGCGAGGGAGCTTGCTCCCGTTCGGCTGCGCAGCGGCCGCAAATCCAGCCAATGCGGTTTGACTGGAGTCAATAGGAGGATAGATTTTGGGGCCGCCTTGCGGCCCAACGGGAGCAAGCTCCCTCGCCACAGTGGGTATTTTCTAACCGCTCAGTCCGTGACTTCGGCTGACTCAACTCCGTGTAGGAAATTTACCGCCGAGCCCTGCAATTAGTCCTTAGCCCCCTATCCATGTTTAACTTGAACGTTCATTCAAGTTAAACCGGTGGTTCGCCGCCCGCTCACAACAGGAGGCTTGCCTTTGCTGAGTCCGATTTCTACAGCCACGTTATTGCCGTTCAAGGTGCACCGTACATGAGTGCATCGTCCCTCCCACCCAGCGGCCTGGTCCGCATGAACCCGCCGGTGTTCTGGTTCTCGGCAAGTTTCATTCTGCTGTTCGGCATTGTGGTCATCGCCATGCCCGAGCAGGCTGGTGCCTGGTTGCTGGCGGCACAAAACTGGGCGGCCAACACGGTCGGCTGGTATTACCTGCTGGCGATGACTCTGTATCTGGTCTTCGTGGTGGTCACCGCGTTGTCCGGCTACGGCAAGATCAAACTCGGTGCCGACCACGACGAACCCGAATTCAGTTATCTGTCGTGGGCCGGCATGCTGTTCGCCGCGGGGATCAGCATCACGCTGTTTTTCTTCTGCGTGTCCGAACCGCTGACGCACATGCTGCAACCGCCGCAAGGTGAAGCCGGCACGGCCGACGCGGCGCGACAGGCGATGCAGATTCTGTTCTTGCACTGGGGCCTGCACGGTTGGGGCGTGTTTGCCTTTGTCGGCATGGCGCTGGCCTACTTCGCTTACCGGCATAACCTGCCACTGGCCTTGCGTTCGGCGTTGTACCCGCTGATCGGCAAACGCATCAACGGTCCCATCGGCTACGCCGTGGACGGCTTCGGCATCATCGCCACGGTGTTCGGCCTGGGTGCCGATATGGGCTTTGGTGTGTTGCACCTGAACTCCGGCCTGGACTACCTGTTCGGTATTGCCCACACGCAATGGATTCAGGTCGGCCTGATCAGTCTGATGATGGGCGCGGCGATCATCGTTGCCGTGTCCGGTGTGGATAAAGGTGTGCGGGTCATGTCCGACATCAACATGCTGTTGGCCTGTGCGCTGCTGCTGTTCGTGTTGTTCGCAGGTCCTACGCAGCACTTGCTCAACACCTTGATCCAGAACCTCGGCGACTACCTCGGCGCCTTGCCGATGAAGAGTTTCGACCTGTACGCCTACGACAAACCCAGCGACTGGCTCGGTGGCTGGACAGTGTTCTACTGGGCCTGGTGGATTGCCTGGTCGCCCTTCGTGGGGCTGTTCATCGCACGGATTTCCCGTGGCCGGACCATCCGCGAATTCGTCTTCGGCGTGTTGCTGATTCCGCTCGGTTTCACCCTGGCGTGGATGTCGATCTTCGGCAACAGCGCCATCGACCAGGTGCTCAACCACGGCATGTCGGCGCTGGGCATGTCGGCCATCGACAACCCGTCGATGACCCTTTACCTGCTGCTGGAAACCTACCCGTGGAGCAAGACCGTGATCGCCATCACGGTGTTCATCAGCTTCGTGTTTTTTGTCACCTCCGCCGACTCCGGCACGGTGGTGCTGTCAACGCTGTCCGCCAAAGGTGGCAATCCTGATGAAGACGGGCCGAAGTGGCTGCGGGTGTTCTGGGGCGCAATGACCGCGCTGGTCACCAGTGCGCTGCTGTTTTCCGGCAGCATCGATGCGTTGAAGTCGGCGGTGGTGCTGACCTCGCTGCCGTTCTCGCTGATCCTGCTGTTGATGATGTGGGGGCTGCACAAGGCGTTTTATCTGGAATCGCAGAAGCAGATTGCGCAGATGCATTCCTTGGCACCGGTGTCCGGCGCCCGGCGTGGCGGCTGGCGTCAGCGCCTGAGTCAGGCGGTGCACTTTCCGTCCCGGGATGAGGTCTATCGCTTCCTCGATACGACGGTACGCCCGGCGATTGAAGAGGTGTCCGCGGTGTTCAGGGAAAAGGGTCTGCATGTGGAAACCCATCCGGACCCGGCCAATGACAGCGTCAGCCTGGAAATCGGCCATGGCGATCAGCATCCGTTCGTGTATCAGGTGCAGATGCGTGGTTACTTCACGCCGTCGTTCGCCCGTGGCGGCATGGGCTCCAAGCAACTCAACAATCGCCGCTATTACCGCGCCGAAGTGCATTTGAGTGAGGGTAGCCAGGACTATGATCTGGTGGGCTACACCAAGGAGCAGATCATCAACGACATCCTCGATCAGTACGAACGGCACATGCAGTTTCTGCATCTGGTGCGCTGATCACTGGCAGGGCGCCGGGGCTTTTCAGCTCTCGGCGCTGAGCACCATGAACAGCACCAACGCCGCTACCGGAATGCTGAACACGAGCGTGCCGATCCCCAACTCTGTACTCAGCGATTGCCTGGCATTCACTACGCCGATGGCGCCGTTGATCACCGTCAGCGCCAGCCACAGCACGACAAATCCGTAGGTCAGGGTCTGGCGGCTGAAGCCGATTTTCTCGCCGATGAACAGCATCAGCGCGAGCAGGGCCAGGCCGAAGGTGATGATGATGGTCGTGTGCATGGTGTCTGCCAACCTTGCGATGGGTTTCGCATCTGCGCCGCTACGGCGACTTTGTTCCTGTCTCTTGCCGTTGTGCAAGTGCGTCGGTTTTTCCTGCCTGATAAAAAATCTGTGAAACGTTTCAGCAATTCGTCGACTCTCAGGTTTTTTGGCGACTGTCCCGGCGTATGCTGAGCGACTGGCAAAACAGTCGATACCAGATTCAAGACCGACAAGAGAGGATTCGATGACTTACACCGCTGCCGAAAATCGCTATGAGTCCATTCCTTACCGCCGCGTAGGTCGCAGCGGTCTGGTATTGCCGGCGTTGTCCCTGGGCCTGTGGCACAACTTCGGCGACAGCACGCCGATCGACACCCAGCGTGCGTTGTTGCGCACCGCGTTCGACCTGGGTATCAACCACTTCGACCTGGCCAATAACTACGGCCCGCCATACGGCAGCGCCGAGACCAATTTCGGCCGTCTGCTGCGTGAAGACTTCAAGCAGTACCGCGATGAGTTGATCATCTCCAGCAAGGCCGGTTGGGACATGTGGCCGGGGCCCTACGGTCAGGGCGGCGGTTCGCGCAAGTACGTGCTCGCCAGCCTCGACCAGAGTCTTCAGCGTCTGGGCGTGGATTACGTCGACATCTTTTATTCGCACCGTTTCGACCCGGACACGCCGCTGGAAGAAACCGCCAGTGCCTTGGCCACGGCAGTGCAGCAGGGCAAGGCGCTGTACATCGGCATCTCGTCCTATTCCGGGGTGAAAACCCGGGAAATGGCGGCCTTGCTCAAGGAGTGGAAAGTGCCGTTGCTGATCCATCAGCCGGCGTACAACCTGCTCAACCGCTGGGTGGAAAAGGACCTGCTCGACACCACTGACGAACTCGGTACTGGCGTCATCGCGTTTACCCCGCTGGCGCAAGGTCTGCTGACCGACAAATACCTCAACGGCGTGCCGGCCGATGCGCGGGTCAACCGTCCGGGCGGTGGTTCGTTGCAGGCTTCGCACTTGTCCGAGGCGAACATTGCCCATGTGCGGGCGCTGAATGAAATTGCCAAGCGTCGTGGGCAGAGCCTTGCGCAACTGGCGTTGGCGTGGACGCTGCGCGATCCGCGGGTGACGTCGGCACTGATTGGCGCGAGCCGGCCGGAGCAGATTATCGAGAACGTCGGGGCGTTGAAGAACTTGAGTTTCAGTGCTGAGGAGTTGGCGGAGATAGATCGATTTGCCCAGGAGGGCGGGATCAATCTTTGGGAAAAGCCTTCGACGGCTGAGTAACAGTTTGGCGCCGGACGTTGCGGCGTCTGTTCGGGCCTCTTCGCGGGCAAGTCGCACCGCCGCTCCCACAGGGGTAGTGTCAACCCGGAACCATTGTGGGAGCGAGCTTGCTCGCGATAGGGCCATCAACGTCAGTACAAAACCGACTGATCAGCGAAAAAACGGCACATCCCCCAACACCGTCGCCCGCTGCATCACCCGCCGCGCCGGTCGGTAATCATCCACGGCGTAATGTTGTGTCACGCGGTTATCCCAGAACGCGATGTCGTCCTGCTGCCAGCGCCAGCGGATGGTGAACTCCGGGCGCGTTGCGTGGGCGAACAGAAACTTCAGGATCGCCTCGCTCTCGGTTTCCGACAGTTCGTTGATCTTCGAAGTGAAGCCTTCATTGACGAACAACGAACGCCTTCCGCTGACCGGGTGGGTGCGGATCACCGGGTGTGACAGCGGTGGGTTCTTGCGCCGCGCCTCTTCCCACTGGGCCAGTGCTTCAGGCGTGTTGCCATAACGCTCCAGCGGAAACGAACGGGTGAAATCGTGGGTCGCGGTCAGCCCTTCGAGCAAGGCTTTCAGTGGTGCCGACAAGGCTTCGTACGCCGCGATGCCGCTAGCCCATAAGGTGTCGCCACCAAACTCCGGCAGCAGCTTGGCGCTGAGCACCGCGCCCATGGCCGGGGTCGGCAGGAAGGTCACGTCGGTGTGCCAGATCGCGTTGTCGCGCACGTCGGTGACGGCGGTGTCGAGGATCAGTACTTCCGGTTGTTCCGGCACATTGGGGTAGATCGGGTGAATGTGCAGATCGCCGAAATTGGCGGCGAAGCGTGCCTGTTGCTGCGGGGTGACCGGTTGATCACGGAAGAACAGCACCTGGTGCTTGAGCAGGGCTTGTTCGATGGCATCGCGTTGTTCCAGGTTCAGCGGTTGGCTGATGTCGACGCCGCTGATTTGTGCGCCAAGGGCGGAGCTTAATGGAACGATGGTCAGGTGGCTCATGGTCTTTCTCTTCAATCCGGGGGTATATCCAGGTTCCCACAAGGTTATTTCTACGACGAAGCTCAGTGGGCCTGGCCGTGCCATGGCACCAACTTGCGTTGCAGGGCGCGCAGGCCCATTTCCATGGCGAAGGCGATCAGGGCAATCACCAGGATTCCCAACACCACTACATCAGTGACGAGGAACTGCGCGGCGGACTGCACCATGAAGCCCAGGCCGCTGGTGGCGGCGATCAGTTCGGCAGCCACCAGGGTCGACCAACCCACGCCGAGGCCGATGCGCACACCGGTCAGGATGTCCGGCAAGGCACTCGGCAAAATCACATGACGAATCAACTGTGCGCGAGTCGCGCCCAAGGACTGCGCGGCACGCAGTTTGGCCGGGTCGACGGTGCGCACACCGGTGGCCGTGGCAATGGCAATCGGGGCGAAGATCGCCAGGTAGATCAGCAGTACTTTCGACACCTCGCCGATGCCGCACCAGATCACGATCAGCGGCAGATAGGCCAGCGGCGGAATCGGCCGGTAGAACTCGATCAGCGGGTCGAGCACGCCACGGGCAATGCGGTTGGCGCCGATGGCGATGCCCACGGGCACTGCGGTCAGCACGGCAAACCCGAGGCCAAGGCCAATGCGGCTGAGGCTGGCGCCGAGGTGTTGCCACAGGGTCGAGTCCATGTAGCCGCTGGTGGCCAGCAACCAGCCTTTTTGCAACACGGCAGAGGGTGGTGGCAGGAACAGTGGCTCGATCAGGCCGGTCGCCGTCACCGCCCACCAGATCACAATCAGCGCAACCAGTGTCAGCACGCTGATCCAGCGTGTGCTCAGGCTGCGACGCACCGGCGTCACGGTAGCGCCTGTTTTTAATGCGACGGGAATCTCGTAACTGCTCATGCGCGCTCCTGCCGCTGGGCGGCACTGCGTTGGGAGAACACTCTGGCGAGCACGTGTTCGCGGGTTTCGATAAAACGTGGGTCGGATTTGATCGCCCGGGCCGACTCGCCGGCGGCGTAGCGTTGACCGAAGTCGAGGTTCAGGCGCTCGACGATCTGCCCCGGGTTGGGCGCCAACAGAATCAGGTCGGTGGCGAGGAATACCGCTTCTTCGATGTCGTGGGTAATCAGGAACACCGGTTTCGCCGTACGCCGCCAGACTTGCAGCAGCAGTTCCTGCATCTGCTCGCGGGTAAAGGCATCGAGGGCGCCGAACGGCTCGTCCATCAGCAACACGCGCGGGTCGGCCGCAAGGGCGCGGGCCAGGCCGACGCGCTGCTTCTGGCCGCCGGAAAGCTGCCAGATGCGGCGCTGCTCGAAACCGGAAAGATCGACCAGCGAGAGCATTTCCCGGGCGCGGGCTTCGCGCTTGTCCCGGGCGATGCCGGCCAGTTCCAGGCCGAAGCCGACATTGGCCAGCACGTCTTGCCACGGCAGCAGCGCGTCGTCCTGAAACACCACGCCGCGTTCGGCGCTCGGGCCTTTGACCGGCACACCGTCAAGGGTGATGCGCCCGGCACTGGGTTCGACGAAACCGGCAATCAGGTTCAACAGCGAAGTCTTGCCACTGCCGGACGGGCCGAGGGCGACCAGCAACTGCTGGGGCCCCAGGGTCAGGGAAATATCCGCCAGCACCGGTTCCGGGCTGCCAGGGTACTGTGCGCTGATGCGCTCCAGCTGTAGCAAGGCCATCGCAATGAACTCCCGATCAGTTGGTGATGAACTTGGCGCTGACGTACGGCGCGTAGTCCGGCAGTACCGCCTCGACCTTGCCTTGTTCCTTGAGGAACGCCGCGGTGTCGGTGATGGCTTTGGTAGTCGGTGCACCCAGAGTGATGACCTGGTCAGCCGCCAGCGGATAGACGTTGCCTTGCAGCAGCAGCGGAATGTCGGCGGCCTTGGCGCCGGACAGTTTCACCAGCTTGTCGACGTTGCTCTGGTCGGCGAGCCAGGCTTGCGGGTCTTTGCGGTAGTTGGCGTAGGCATCGAGGGTCACCTTGGCGAACGCGGTGACGATGTCCGGATGCTTCTCCGCGAAGTCCTTGCGCACGATCCAGGCGTCGAAGGTCGGCGCACCGAACTTGGCCAGCTCACCGGAAGTGATCAGCACCTTGCCGTTTTCCTTGGCAACGCCCAGGGCCGGGTCCCACACGTAAGTGGCGTCGATGTCACCGCGCTTCCAGGCGGCAATGATCGCCGGCGGCGCGAGGTTGAGGACGGTGACTTTCGACGGATCGATGTTCCAGTGCTTGAGTGCCGCAAGCAGGCTGTAGTGGCCGGTGGATACGAACGGAACGGCGATTTTCTTGCCGATCAGATCCTGCGGCGTCTTGATACCGGAGCCGTCACGCGCAACCAGTGCTTCGGCAGCGCCGATCTGGGTGGCAATCAGGAAGGTTTCCACCGGCACTTTGCGGGTGATTGCAGCGGTCAGCGGGCTGGAACCGAGGTAGCCGATCTGCACGTCACCAGAGGCGATGGCGGCAATGATGTCCGCACCGTTGTCGAACTTGCGCCAGCTGATATCGGCCTTGGTGGCTTTTTCGTAGGCGCCGTCGGCCTGGGCGACTTTCGCCGGGTCAACGGTGGTCTGGTAGGCGACGGTGACGTCGGCTGCCTGGGCAAAAAAACTGGCGGTTGCCAAAGACGCGGCCGCCAGCAAGCGAAGGGGGAAAGTCAGTTTCATGGGGAAGCTCCTGATCAGGCGACCGAGTGTGGGCGTGATGAGGAGACTAAATGATCTAAGAATTCGAAAATAAATAACTTTTTCGAATTAGCTTATGAGAGGACAGTCTTGCCGATGTGAGAAGGCTTCTGTGGTGAGGTGATCAATCCCCTCACCACAGAAGCCTGTTGCCATAGGGTTGGGATCAGTTACTGATCGCCAGAATGCTGGCCTGGTAAGCCCCGACAAACACGTCGAAATCACCCACCTCGTTCTGCTCCAGTTCCGCCTGCTGGGCCAGCGACGAGCGCGCCAGTTCTTCAAACTTCGCTTGTTCTTCAGCCGGCAGCGGTTCGCTGCGGAAGAACTCGGCATGGGCCTGACTCTGACGCAGGGAGAACTGGGCGAAACTTTCCTTGTGTTCGGCCATGGCTGCCAGCACTTGGGCCGAGGGGGTCAGGGACGAATCCAGGACCTTGGCCATCTGCGCGTCCAGCGCTTTGCTATGGACGTCGCTGCCGTGGCTCTGGTCGAGCAGCGCTGCCAGTGGCGCGATTTTCTCCAGCAGTTCGCCCGCCCATTCCTTCAGGTCGACCGGTTGCCCGTCGCGCTGCAATTGCAGGCCAGGACGACGACCCTCCTTGACCACGCTGAGGAAGTTCGAGGTCGCGTTACTGCAGCTGGTGTTGGTCAGCAGCGGGCTGTCATTGAGTGCGCAGTACAGCAGGAACGCATCGAGGAATCGCGACTCGGTGAGGTCGATGCCCATCGGCAGGAACGGGTTGATGTCCAGGCAACGCACTTCGACGTACTGAATGCCACGGGCCATCAGCGCCTGGATCGGCCGCTCGCCGGTGTAGGTCACGCGTTTTGGACGGATGTTGGAGTAGTACTCGTTTTCGATCTGCAGGATGTTGGTGTTGAGCTGCACCCACTCACCGTCCTTGTGCGTGCCGACTTCAACGTACGGCGCGTACGGGGTGGCCACCGCTTTGCGCAGGCTGTCGGTGTAGCTGACCAGATCGTTGTAGCACGGGGTCAGACCGGCCTGGGCGTTGCTCTGGTAACCCAGGTCGCTCATGCGCAGGCTGGTGGCGTACGGCAGGTACAGGGTGTGCGGATCCAGTTGTTCCAACTGGTGCGAGCGACCGCGCAGGAAGCCGGCGTCCAGCGCTGGCGAGGCACCGAACAGGTACATCAGCAGCCAGCTGTAGCGGCGGAAGTTGCGGATCAATGCAATGTAGGACGACGACTGGAAATCGCGGTCGGTGCCGACAAAACCCTCGGCCTGCTTGAGCAACGGCCAGAGCTTTTCCGGCAGGGAGAAGTTGTAGTGAATGCCGGCAATGCATTGCATGGTCTTGCCGTAACGCAGGGCCAGGCCCTTGCGGTACACATACTTGAGCTGCCCGATGTTGGAGGTGCCGTAATAGGCGATCGGGATGTCTTCCTCGGCCGGCAGCGGGCACGGCATCGATGGGCTCCACAGGTACTCGTTGCCGAGCTTGCTGTAGGCAAAGCGATGAATACTGTCCAGGCTCTCCAGGGTGTCCGCCGGGTCGGGCAGGGCTGGCGTGATGAACTCCAGCAGCGACTCGGAATAGTCGGTGGTGATCTGTTCGTTGGTCAGCGCGGAACCCAGTTCTTCCGGGTGCGGCGTTTGCGCCAGGCGACCTTCGCCGGTTACGCGCAGGCATTCACGTTCGATGCCGTGAAGGCACTGCTCGAGCAGAGAGAGGTTAGCGCGCTCGCCGAGCAGGGCCAGGCGGCGGTTGAGAAGTTCGCTCAAGTTGGATTCCTTCACGCGTCAGTCGCCCCAATATGGGGGTGGGCAGGACGGTCTACAAGGGTGAAGTTAAAACTGGCGTTTTCGCCTGGTTTTTGTCGCTGATTGATCAAAAACTGCACAGATCCGTTGTAGGAGCGAGCATGCTCGCGATGGACCCGAGAACACCGCTGGGTGTCAGGCTACCAGCGTCATCGTTGACGCCCATCGCGAGCATGCTCGCTCCTACAGGGAACGGCATAGCGCTGAAATTAACTCAAATCGATGACATCTAGCTACAGGACAGCGAAGGTGCCTTGTGCTTTAGCGACCAGTTTGTCGCCTTGCATCACATCGGCTTCGACCACCATGGTGCGCCGGCCCGGATGGATCACCCGGGCCGTGCACATCACCTCGCCGTCAGAGACGGCGCGGATGTAGTTGATCTTGCATTCGATGGTCGCACTCTGCTGGTCAAAGCCGTGGGTGCTGGAGCAAGCCAGGCCCATGGCGATGTCCACCAGACTGAACAAGGCCCCGCCGTGCAGCTTGCCACCGCGGTTGCGCAGCTGCGGCTCCAGCACCAGGGCGACTTGCGCCACCCCGGTTTCCAGACTGTGCAAGCGACAGCCCAGCAGCCTGAAAAACGCGCTTTCGGTCAGCCCGGCAGGGATGTCCATCAACGTTTCTTCAACTGCTTGGCGTTGGCGAACAGCGATGCCATGGCATTGTTGCTCGGCGCTGCCGTGGCAGTTTCCTTGCGTGGTGCGCTGTTCTGCGACTGGCGCGGTGCCGAGCCAGGACGCGCGCCACGAGCGCCGTCGATTTTCTCGCCCGGGGTGTCGCTCATGCGCATCGACAGGCCAACGCGTTTGCGCGGGATGTCGACTTCCATGACCTTCACCTTCACCACGTCACCGGCCTTCACCGCTTCGCGAGGGTCCTTGATGAACTTCTCCGAAAGCGCAGAGATGTGTACCAAACCGTCCTGATGCACGCCGATGTCGACGAATGCACCGAAGTTGGTCACGTTGGTCACCACGCCTTCGAGGATCATGCCCAGTTGCAGGTCCTTGAGGTCTTCGACGCCGTCCTGGAACTCGGCGGTCTTGAACTCTGGACGTGGGTCGCGACCCGGTTTCTCCAGCTCTTGCAGGATGTCGGTGACCGTCGGCAGGCCGAAGGTTTCGTCGGTGAATTTCTTCGGATCGAGGCGTTTGAGGAACGCGGCATCGCCGATCAGCGAGCGAATGTCGCGGTCGGTTTCAGCGGCAATGCGCTGCACCAGCGGATAGGCTTCCGGGTGAACTGCGGAGGAGTCCAGCGGGTTGTCGCCGTTCATGACGCGCAGGAATCCTGCAGCCTGCTCGAAGGTTTTTTCACCCAGGCGGGCGACTTTCTTCAGGGCGGCGCGAGTCTTGAACGCACCGTGTTCGTCACGGTGGCTGACGATGTTCTGTGCCAGGGTCGCGTTGAGACCGGAGATGCGTGCCAGCAGCGCCACGGACGCGGTGTTCACGTCCACGCCGACGGCGTTCACGCAGTCTTCGACGACCGCATCCAGGCCGCGGGCCAGTTTCAGCTGCGACACGTCGTGCTGGTACTGGCCGACGCCGATGGATTTCGGGTCGATTTTCACCAGCTCCGCCAGTGGATCCTGCAGGCGGCGGGCAATCGACACGGCGCCACGGATCGACACGTCGAGGTCCGGGAATTCCTTGGACGCCAGTTCCGAGGCCGAGTAAACCGAAGCACCGGCTTCAGACACCATGACCTTGGTCATTTTCATGGCCGGGTATTTCTTGATCAGGTCCGCGGCCAGCTTGTCGGTCTCACGGCTGGCGGTGCCGTTGCCGATGGCGATCAGGTCCACCGAGTGCTTGGCGCACAGTGCGGCGAGTACGGCGAGGGTCTGGTCCCACTTGTTGTGCGGCACGTGCGGGTAAACCGTGGCGTGATCGAGCAGCTTGCCGGTGGCATCGACCACCGCGACCTTGCAACCGGTGCGCAGGCCAGGGTCGAGACCGAGGGTGGCACGCGGGCCGGCCGGGGCCGACAGCAGCAGGTCGTGCAGGTTGTGGGCGAACACGTTGATCGCTTCGGTTTCCGCGCCGTCGCGCAGCTCACCCAGCAAGTCGGTTTCCAAATGCGTGTAGAGCTTGACCTTCCAGGTCCAGCGCACCACTTCGCCCAGCCATTTGTCGGCGGCGCGGTTCTGGTTCTGGATGCCGAACTGCTGGCCGATCATGCCTTCGCACGGGTGCATGGTGCCCGGCAATTCGTCGCCGACCTTCAGCGCGGAGCTGAGGATGCCTTCGTTGCGACCGCGGAAAATCGCCAATGCACGGTGCGAAGGCATGCTCTTGAGCGGCTCATCGTGTTCGAAGTAGTCGCGGAACTTGGCGCCTTCCTCTTCCTTGCCGGCGATCACGCGGGCACTGAGGGTGGCTTCCTGCTTGAGGTAGTTACGCAGTTTGTCGAGCAGACCGGCGTCTTCGGCGAAGCGCTCCATCAGGATGTACTTGGCGCCTTCGAGGGCCGCCTTCACATCGGCCACGCCTTTTTCCGCGTCGATGAAACGTGCCGCTTCAGTTTCCGGATTCAGGGACGGATCGTTGAACAGGCCGTCGGCCAAGTCGCCGAGGCCGGCTTCCAGGGCGATCTGGCCCTTGGTGCGGCGCTTCTGCTTGTACGGCAGGTACAAGTCTTCGAGGCGGGTCTTGGTGTCGGCGAGTTTGATGTCACGCTCGAGCTGCGGGGTCAGCTTGCCTTGTTCCTGGATGCTGGCCAGGATGCTGATGCGCCGTTCGTCGAGTTCTCGCAGGTAGCGCAGGCGCTCTTCCAGATGACGCAATTGCGTATCGTCGAGGCTGCCGGTCACTTCTTTACGGTAACGGGCGATGAAGGGCACGGTTGAGCCTTCATCGAGTAGCGCGACGGCCGCTTCGACCTGTTGTGGGCGTACACCGAGTTCCTCGGCAATGCGGCTGTTGATGCTGTCCATAAAACCACCTGACAAATTGTGAAAGCAGCCCGCAGGCATTGAAATAGAGCCATTGCGAAACTGGTTGAGCGGCCTGGCGTGCACCGCTGCCCGGGTCAACAGGCCATGCGTTGACCCCTGAAATCGAACAATTACTGCGGACGCTATAAAATTGAATGGCGTCGGTCTGTAGTACCTGTCTGACGTTGCCTGACACAAAACGCCGCGCATTATAACCAGCGTTCCGGCCTTCGGGGCCATCGCAGGTGGCTGACGCCGCAGTCGGTTTTCTGGCAGTAAAGGAAAAATCTGCTAACAATGCACACGGTGCGTATAACGGCAGCTACGCCATAATGCGCGCCGAGATCAAAGGAGCATCCAATGAGCAGCACTGCACAAACTGCTGAAGGCGAAAAAATTCTGATTGTTGACGACGATCCAGGGCTCAGCAGCCTGCTGGAACGCTTTTTCGTCAGCAAGGGCTATCGCGCCCGCGCAGTACCGAACACTGAACAAATGGACCGCCTGCTGGCGCGTGAAGTGTTCAACCTGGTCGTACTCGACCTGATGCTGCCCGGCGAAGACGGCCTGACCGCCTGCCGCCGCCTGCGCAACGCGAACAACCAGATTCCGATCATCATGCTCACCGCCAAGGGCGACGAGTTGAGCCGCATCAAGGGCCTGGAGCTGGGTGCCGACGATTACCTGGCCAAGCCGTTCAACCCGGACGAACTGATGGCCCGCGTCAAGGCGGTCCTGCGTCGCCAGTCGGCACCGGTGCCGGGCGCGCCGGGCAGCGAAGATGAAAGCGTGACCTTCGGTGACTACGAGCTGTCCCTGGCCACCCGCGAACTCAAGCGCGGCGAAGAAGTGCACATGCTCACCACCGGTGAGTTTGCCGTGCTCAAGGCCCTGGTGATGAACGCCCGTCAGCCGCTGACCCGGGACAAGCTGATGAACCTGGCCCGTGGCCGTGAATGGGATGCCCTCGAGCGTTCCATCGATGTGCAGATTTCCCGTCTGCGCCGGATGATCGAACCCGATCCATCCAAACCGCGTTACATCCAGACAGTCTGGGGCGTGGGTTACGTGTTTGTACCGGACGGTACCGCCACCAAGTGATGGGCGATTTGTAGGAGCGGGTCCGGCGGGCGATGAGCAACTAATCACGCCCGCAGACTCGCGATCCGCAATATGCGAGCATCGCTCGCTCCTGCAAGTATGTAACGGTTATCCATGAAAACCCCCGTTTGGTTCCCCCAGAGCTTTTTCTCCCGCACCCTTTGGCTGGTGCTCATCGTTGTACTGTTCTCCAAGGCGCTGACCCTCGTTTATCTGTTGATGAACGAAGACGTGCTCGTGGACCGTCAGTACAGCCACGGTGTGGCGCTGACCTTGCGTGCCTATTGGGCTGCCGATGAGGAGAACCGCGGCAAGATCGCCGAAGCCGCGACCCTGATCCGCGTGGTCGGCACCGGTGTGCCGGAGGGTGAGCAGCACTGGCCGTACAGCGAGATTTATCAGCGTCAGATGCAGGCGGAGCTGGGGGCAGACACCGAAGTTCGACTGCGCATGCACTCGCCGCCAGCCTTGTGGGTTCGGGCGCCAAGCCTGGGCGATGGCTGGTTGAAAGTGCCACTCTATCCTCACCCACTGCGCGGCCAGAAAATCTGGAACGTGCTGGGCTGGTTCCTGGCCATCGGTTTGCTGTCCACGGCGTCCGCCTGGATCTTCGTCAGTCAGCTCAACCAGCCGCTCAAACGTCTGGTGTACGCCGCGCGCCAATTGGGCCAGGGTCGCAGCGTGCGCCTGCCGATCAGCGATACGCCGAGTGAAATGACCGAGGTGTACCGCGCCTTCAACCAGATGGCCGAAGACGTCGAGCAGGCCGGACGCGAGCGCGAGTTGATGCTGGCCGGGGTATCCCACGACCTGCGGACACCCCTGACCCGATTGCGCCTGTCCCTCGAGCTGATGGGCGACCGCAACGACCTGACCGACGACATGGTGCGTGACATCGAGGACATGGACGCGATTCTCGACCAGTTCCTGGCCTTCATTCGCGATGGTCGCGATGAGTCGGTGGAAGAAGTCGATCTGAGCGATCTGGTGCGTGAGGTCGCTGCGCCCTACAACCAGACCGAAGAAAAGGTGCACTTGCGCCTGGAGCCGATCCAGCCGTTTCCATTGCGACGGGTGTCAATGAAGCGCTTGCTGAACAACCTGATCGGCAACGCACTGCATCATGCCGGCAGTGGCGTAGAGGTGGCGGCGTATGTCTCGGGGGATACCTCGGCGCCTTATGTGGTGCTGAGCGTCATGGACCGCGGCGCCGGGATCGATCCGGCGGAGCTGGAAGCGATTTTCAACCCGTTCACCCGGGGTGACCGCGCACGGGGTGGCAAAGGCACCGGTTTGGGGTTGGCGATCGTGAAGCGGATTGCTTCGATGCATGGCGGCAATGTCGAGCTGCGTAATCGCGAAGGTGGCGGGCTGGAAGCGCGGGTGCGCTTGCCGCTTGGGTTGCTGCTGCCGCGGGATGCGGTATAGAGGCAGCTTCGAGCGCCAAGGTTCAAGCTGCAAGAAAAAGCGGCCTTACACGAGCCGCTTGAAACTTGCAGCTTGCGGCTGGCTTCTAGCCTTTCCCTTTGGTCCGCGTCATGTTCGGCCCGCCATTCTTCTCCAGATGTTCAATGATGATCCCCGCCACGTTCTTGCCGGTGGTGGTCTCGATCCCTTCCAGACCTGGTGAGGAGTTCACCTCCATCACCAGCGGCCCGTGATTGGAGCGCAGGATGTCTACGCCTGCGACTGCCAGGCCCATGACCTTGGCCGCGCGCAGTGCCGTCATGCGCTCTTCCGGGGTGATCTTGATCAGGCTGGCGCTGCCGCCGCGGTGCAGGTTGGAGCGAAACTCGCCGGGCTTGGCCTGGCGCTTCATTGCCGCAATTACCTTGTCACCGACCACGAAACAGCGAATGTCGGCGCCACCGGCTTCCTTGATGTATTCCTGGACCATGATGTTCTGCTTGAGGCCCATGAAGGCCTCGATCACCGATTCCGCCGCCGTCGCGGTTTCGCACAGCACGACGCCGATACCCTGGGTGCCTTCCAGCACCTTGATCACCAGAGGGGCGCCGTTGACCATTTCGATCAGGTCGGGAATGTCGTCGGGGGAGTGGGCAAAGCCGGTGACCGGCAAACCGATGCCTCGACGTGAGAGCAATTGCAGGGAGCGCAGCTTGTCCCGCGAGCGGGCAATAGCGACCGACTCATTGAGCGGAAACACCCCCATCATTTCGAACTGACGCAGCACGGCGCAGCCGTAGAAAGTCACGGATGCACCGATCCGTGGGATGACCGCGTCGAACCCTTCCAGCGGTTTGCCGCGGTAGTGGATCTGCGGCTTGTGGCTGGCGATGTTCATGTAGGCGCGCAATGTGTCGACCACCACCATTTCATGCCCACGCTCAGTCCCGGCTTCGACCAGGCGGCGGGTGGAATACAGACGCGGATTCCGCGACAGCACAGCGATCTTCATGCAACACCTGTGGAGGAGGTAGATACCGGGAACACCGGCTTGTCTTGTACATATTTAATGCCCGGATTGACCACCAATTGGCCATCGATCAGGGCTTTGGAACCCAGCAACAGGCGGTAACGCATGGACTTGCGACAGGCGAGCGTGAACTGGACCCGCCAGACTCGATCACCAAGAGCCAGGGTGGTGTTGATCACGTATCGCACTTGTGCGTGACCGTTGGAGCTTTTAATGGTTTTCATCGTCACCAGCGGGGCTTCGCAACGCCGATGACGCAGTTGCACGACCGAGCCCAGATGCGCGGTAAAACGCACCCACTGCTCGCCGTCGCGTTCGAATGTTTCGATGTCAGTGGCATGCAGGCTGGAGGTACTGGCACCGGTGTCGATTTTTGCTCGAAGGCCCGCGACTCCCAGATCCGGGAGCGCCACCCACTCGCGCAGACCGACAACGGTCAAATGGTCAAATGTCTTCAAAAGTGCTCAACCGGTATAAACGCTCGGTCCGCAATCAGCCGGATTTCGCGGTATTCACGCAGAATAATGATTAAAAGGCGACAGATATCTACGGCCCGGATTTCCAGCGCCTCGGGGAGGCTCTGGCATCGCTGCATTGTAATCCGAGTCGGTGAAATTCTTGGTACGAGAGAAACGGTAGTACAGTTCACCAATATTTCAGAATGAGGAAATTCCATGGCACAAAAAAACGAAGAGGACGACAAAGTCCGCCTCGACAAGTGGTTGTGGGCTGCACGTTTTTACAAAACGCGGGCCCTGGCCAAAGCGGCGATTGAAGGCGGCAAGGTGCAGCACCGGGGCGAGCGTTGCAAACCGGGCAAGGAACCTCGTATTGGCGATGAATACGTAATCCGCACAGGCTTCGATGAGCGCACCGTGGTGGTTCAGGCACTGTCGATCGTTCGGCGTGGTGCACCAGAGGCGCAGGCGCTTTATGCGGAGACCGAAGCCAGTATCGCCAAGCGCGAAACGGCGGCGGCACAGAGAAAGGCGGGCGCCCTGGGTGTGAGCACCGATGGCAAGCCGAGCAAGAAGCAGCGAAGGGACCTGTTCAAGTTCCGCGGCAACAGCAACGAGTAGGAGGGGGGAGGGGCATTCCTGTGGGAGTGTGACTTGCCCGTGATCGAGCGCGCAGCGCCCGTCGAGTTCCACCGTAACTTCAGCGGCACCCTTGCAATTGCGCGTGCGCGCATCCATATCCGCTGTTCGCCTGTGGCGCAGCATAGGGGCACTATTGCCGCTCGTCGAAAATCGCACACAGCTTCGGACCTGTAGGTCATAACCACAGTGCCAGCATTGCAGAGCGAGAGACGTCGCTACCTGTCAGCGTTTGATCCCTCGACTTGGATCAGGCCCCGATTGTTCATAAAATGCCTTTCATGGCAGAACATTGCGCACCTGAGGGTGCGGCGCGGCAAATATTTTTGCTTCTGTAACCTTTTTTACCACTTCAGATACCCAGACCTATGACCGATCAAGCGGATAACGACTTCACCCAACGCTTCATCTTCGATGACAGCGACACCCGCGGCGAGCTGGTCTCGTTGGAGCTCAGCTACGCCGAAGTCCTGGCCAAGCACGCCTACCCGCAGCCGGTTGCGCAATTGCTCGGTGAGCTGATGGCGGCCGCTTCGTTGCTGGTCGGCACCTTGAAGTTCGATGGACTGCTGATTCTGCAGGCCCGCTCCGAAGGCCCGATCCCGCTATTGATGATCGAATGCTCCAGCGAGCGCGACATCCGTGGCCTGGCCCGCTATGACGCGGATCGCATCGCACCAGACGCCACCTTGGCCGACCTGATGCCGGACGGCGTCCTGGCGTTGACCATCGACCCGAAACAGGGCCAGCGTTATCAAGGTATCGTCGACCTCGACGGCGCCACCCTGTCGGAATGCTTCACCAACTATTTCGTCATGTCCCAGCAGGTCGGTACACGCTTCTGGCTGTATGCCGACGGCCGTCGTGCCCGTGGCCTGCTGTTGCAGCAACTGCCAGCCGACCGCTTGAAAGACGAAGACGAGCGTGCCGCCAGCTGGCAGCACATCACCACGCTGGGGAGCACGCTGACCGCTGATGAGCTGCTGAGCCTGGACAACGAAACCGTGTTGCATCGTCTTTATCATGACGAGCAGGTGCGTCTGTTCGATGTGCAGAAGCTGCGCTTCCGCTGCAGCTGCTCGCGCGAGCGTTCGGCCAATGCCCTGGTCAGTCTCGGCAGCGAAGACGCCCAGCAATTGGTGCTCGAACACGGTGGCAACATCGAGATCGATTGCCAGTTCTGCAACCAGCGCTACCTGTTCGACGCTGCCGATGTCACTCAATTATTCGCCGGAGCGGGTGTCGATACGCCGTCAGATACCCGTCACTAAAACGGTTCAGCGCAGGTAAATTCACTGGCCAGCGCCGGATTAACGCCGTTACGACGGGAGGGGCCTACTCTTTTTGGGCTTTTCTGGCATAATCCGGCCCACTTTTTTCGCGGTAGTAGTGCACGACTTTCTACTACAAAAACGTTTGGAGCACTCGGCCACTGGCCGACGGGGAACCTCATGACGCAAGCCAATAACGCCGTGTACACCGATCTGAGTGTTGATGATCTGGTTAAAGAAGCCCTCAATCGCGGTGAAGGCGAGCTTGCCGATACTGGCGCACTGGTCGTTCGCACCGGTCACCGTACCGGCCGTTCGCCAGTTGATCGTTTCATCGTTGAAGAGCCAAGCACCCAGGCTTCCATCGCCTGGGGCCCGATCAACCGCAAGTTCCCGGCCGACAAGTTCGATGCCCTGTGGGCTCGCGTCGAGGCGTTCAACAACGCGCAAGAGCATTTCGTTTCCCACGTGCATGTAGGTGCCGCTTCCGAGCACTACCTGGCAGTGAAGATGACCACCCAGACTGCCTGGCAGAACCTGTTCGGTCGTTGCCTGTTCATCAACCCGGCCCAGTACAACCCGGCTGGCCGTGAAGAGTGGCAGATCCTCAACGTCGCCAACTTCGAGTGCGTGCCAGAGCGTGACGGCACCAACTCCGACGGCTGCGTGATCCTCAACTTCGCACAGAAGAAAGTGCTGATCGCCGGCATGCGTTACGCCGGTGAGATGAAGAAGGCCATGTTCTCGGTGCAGAACTTCCTGCTGCCGGCTGCTGACGTGCTGCCAATGCACTGCGCTGCCAACATCGGTGAAGAAGGCGACGTGACCCTGTTCTTCGGTCTGTCCGGCACCGGCAAGACCACCCTGTCCGCCGACGAAAGCCGTTACCTGATCGGTGACGACGAACACGGTTGGGGCGAGGGCGTGGTGTTCAACATCGAAGGCGGTTGCTATGCCAAGTGCATCGACCTGTCCGAGAAGAACGAGCCGGTTATCTGGAAGGCCATCAAGCACGGCGCAGTGCTGGAAAACGTCGTCATCGATGATGCCAAGCACGCCGACTACACCGATGTCAGCCTGACCCAGAACAGCCGTGCCGCGTACCCGCTGGAGCACGTTGCCAAGCGTTCCGAGAAGAACCTCGGTGGCGAGCCGAACGCTGTGATCTTCCTGACCTGCGACCTGACCGGCGTACTGCCGCCAGTGTCGATCCTCAACGAAGAGCAAGCGGCCTACCACTTCCTGTCCGGCTACACCGCGCTGGTTGGTTCGACCGAAATGGGTTCGGGCAGCGGCATCAAGTCGACCTTCTCCACCTGCTTCGGCGCGCCGTTCTTCCCGCGTCCGGCTGGCGAATACGCTGAGCTGCTGATCAAGCGTATCCGTGGGTTCGGCTCCAAGGTTTACCTGGTCAACACCGGCTGGACCGGTGGCGGCTACGGCGTCGGCAAGCGTTTCAACATTCCGACCACCCGTGCCGTGATCGCAGCGATCCAGAGCGGCGCTCTGATCGGTACCGAAACCGAGCACCTGGACACCATCAACCTCGACGTGCCAGTGGCCGTACCGGGCGTTGAGACTGGCTTGCTGAACCCACGCAACACCTGGGCTGATAAAGCTGCCTACGACGAAGCCGCCAAGGCACTGGCTGGCCTGTTCATCGAGAACTTCAAGAAGTTCGAAGTGAGCGACGCGATCAAGGCTGCTGGTCCACAGCTGTAAGCGTTGGCTTGATGCAATGAAAAAGCCGCCCTTCGGGGCGGCTTTTTTGTGCGCGTCCGTTCAGGTTTTGAGGTGCAAGACAAACGCACCGAACAGCACCAACAAGACCCCGAGCACCTGCACTGTTGTCAGCCGCTCCTTGAAAAATACGTAGCCCATGATCGCCGCTATGCCGCCGGACAGTGTGCTGATGACCGTGACCACCGACACCGATCCAGCCACAGCGCCCCAGGCAAAGGCGGAAAATCCACCGAGGTTCATCAGGCTGGCACCGGTCAGGGTCAGGCAGTTTTTCAGCGGCGGGATTTTCAGGCCGTCGTCTATCCTGAGGACAATCACCACCAGCACCATCAGCCCGACCAGATAGGCCAGCCAGAGCATCGTCACCGGGCCCAGTGCCGGCAGGACGAAACGACCCTGCAACCAGAAGCTCGTGCCATACAACAATGCCGCCAGCAGCGCGAAGGCAATTGAGCTGCCGGCCTGTGTGTTATGCGGGAGTTTCGGGTCCGAGTGAATGCTCGACAGCACTACCCCCAGCACACAGAGCCCGATACACGCCAACTGAATCAGATTGATATGTTCGCCACTGGCCCAGGACAGCAGCGTGGTCACCACACCATAGGAGGTCACCAGTGGCGCGACGATCGAGGCTTTGCCTAGCGCGAAAGCCTTGGACAAGGCCAAGGCGCCTGAAACGGTCAGCACTGCAGCGACAAGGCCGATCAGCCAGGTCTCGAGCGAGGCGGACATCGAGCGCAAAATGAATACGGGGAACGCGATCAGCAACAGGCTCATGATGGTAAAGCCCAGCGCCTGACCGAAATACACGGCGCGTTTAACCCCAACAGCGCGGGCGTTCAAACCCACCAGAAAATCCGTGCCGCCCCACATCACGGCGGCCAACAGGCCCATCATTACATCCATGCAATGCCCTTATTGTTTGGCGTCGGGGACGTTGCAGGTCTTCAATTTCCTGGATCTCCCGGCGTTGCGCTCAAGGAATACATCCTAGCTGCTGGGAGGGAGTTAGCGATAGCGGCCGCAGTGTGCGTTAGCGCTCATTACAAGCAGGCTCGCAATGAGAGGACGTGGAGATTCTTGAATCGGTATTTCTTGGCAGGCGTTGCCGGGCAATGTCGAGCAGGTCATTGCCGTCCTGGGTCAGCAGGTACAGCGCACTGATGATCTTGGGAATATCACTGGCATCGGCCTGTTTGAAGCACAGGCAATACAGGGTTTCGAGTAAATCGTTGGCGGCACGGATGCGTTGTCGGGCGGCATCGAGGATTTCGTAAGGATCAGCCTCGGTGTCGATAACCAATACCGGGGTTTCGCTGTAGCTGGAGTTGAGGGGGCGATAGCGTTCTTCAAGTGTATTGGTTGAGGGCATGGATGTCGGTCCTGGAATAAGTTGGAGGTCATTCCGGCAGGCCGTTACGGTATTTTCAGCCTCGTCAAAACTATGAAGACAGTAGTGCAATCGGGCAATACAGCCGCAGTGGACAGGTTTTGTAGGGCTTTTACTGCCTTGGGGGAATGCTCCTACGCATTCCCCTTGGTTTCATCAGTGAAGGCTTGTTCAGGGAATGATTCCTACAGTGTTTGTGAGAAATGCATGTAGGGAGCTTTGATGGGTACGATTCAATTGACGACGGGTAAGCGGCGCGATGCTGCATCAAGGTCCAGCAATCCTCGCCCATAAGCTTCGCTGTTGGCGTAGAGGCCGGTGCGGTTTGCGGTTTCAAGCAAGTGATCACGCACCTGTTGCGCGCTCATTTGCGGATAAAGGCTCTGTACCGCTGCCAAGGCGCCGCTGACCAGAGCAGCAGCAGGTGAGGTGCCAGCCGTTTGCACATACTGGCCGTCCTTGCCGGTGGTCAGTAAACCCTGCTCGGCTCCAGAGTCCCCGCCGGGAACCGCGATGCACCAGGCTCTGGCAACACCGCAATAGTTGGATTTTCCATTGATCGCGCTGCCGTCGTTTTTCAATGCGACGACGGCAATCCAGCCCTTCTCCAGTTCCGGCACGGCAAGGGGCAGCCCCGGTTCCGCCAGTGGCTCGCGCTTGAGCTCATTGCCGGTTGGAAACACAAACACCGCTCCCTGCTTAACCAGTTTTCGAGCGATCGCCAGCGATTCGGGCATGACCTGGTTGTAGCGTGCTTCAGTCAGTTCAGTCGCCGGAATGGCATTGGCCCAGGAGTTATTGAAGATGCGTGCGCCGTTGTCATACCCGCTTTGCCAGGAACCGGCGATCTCGCTGTCGAAGAAAAAGGGCTCGTTGTCGTCGCCGAAACGAAAGGGGATCAGCTGCGCATTGAACGCGACGCCATGCATACCCTGGTCATCCTTGTTGGCGGCGAGAATACCGGCCATTTGCGTGCCATGACCGACTCGATCGAAAGTACCGGGACGATTTTCAACATGGTCATAACCGGGGTGTGCCACTCTGCCGGCAAACTCTGGCAGATCAGCGTTCAAGCCTGAGTCGATCAATGCCACGGTCACACCTTTTCCGGTGCCACCGCGGGCATAGAGGTGTGATGCCTGCACGACTGCCAAACCCTTTTGAGCGCGATACTCGGCTGTTTCGAATGTGTCGGGTGCGATTGAGAGTGTTCCGGTAGCGGTCATGCAGCCACCGAGCAGCAGCGGTAATGTCAGGGCAAGAGGAATTCGAGAGGCGGAGGGGGGCAACATGATCAGTCCTTGGTAAAGGTGACGCGCCTGTCAGTCTTCATGTGCGATGAAGGCAATGCGCGGAATTCGGTTAGAGGATCACGAACCTTACCTGTGACGTACACGGGGCGTGAGATGGCAAAACGCTCTGTGTGTTTCAACCTGTGGCCCGTACGACGCGAGTCAAGGCTGTATCATCCCGTATCGTTTTTATCGCCGACCTTTTCTCGACTCGCTGCCTTCCCTGACTAGTCTTTGAGTCTCGCAGCAGTCAACGGAGTGACAGCTCATGCACAACACCCTGGAACAGGTTTTCGGTTATCCACAGTTTCGACCAGGCCAGGAAGCCGCCGTCAGTGCGGTGCTGGCGGGGCGCTCGGCCGCGGCGATTTTCCCCACGGGCTCCGGCAAGTCGCTTTGTTATCAATTACCGGCCGTGTTGCTGCCAAACCTGACCCTGGTGGTCTCGCCCTTGCTGGCGTTGATGCAGGATCAGCTGGCGTTCCTGCAACGCCATGGCATTGCCGCGGGTAGCATCGACTCGGCACAAAGCCGCGATGAAGCCAGTGCCGTCATGGCGCGCGCGAAGTCCGGTGAGCTGAAGATCCTGATGGTCTCGGTGGAGCGTTTGAAGAACGAGCGCTTCCGGCATTTCCTGCAGCAGGTTCCGATCTCGCTGCTGGTGGTGGACGAGGCTCACTGTATTTCCGAGTGGGGCCATAACTTTCGTCCGGATTACCTCAAGCTTCCCGATTACCAGCGTCAGTTCAACATCCCGCAGGCGTTGTTGCTGACAGCGACGGCGACCCCAAAAGTCATTGCGGACATGCAAGCGAAATTCGCCATAGACGCCGATGATGTGGTGACCACCGGTTTCTATCGGCCGAACCTGAATCTACTGGTGGAACCGGTTCCCGGAGCGGACAAACGCCGGCGACTCGTCGAGTGGATGAGTGAGCGCACAGGCCAGCCGAGCATCGTCTACGTCACCTTGCAGAAGACCGCCGAACACATCGGCGAACACCTTAATCGCAATGGTATTCAGGCCGAGGCTTATCACGCCGGTTTGCCTCACGATCAACGCGAAGGCATCCAGAAGCGTTTCATGGGCGGCCAATCCAACTGCATCGTCGCCACCATCGCTTTCGGCATGGGCATCGACAAGAGCGACATCCGCAATGTGGTGCACTTTGACCTGCCCAAATCCATCGAAAACTACAGTCAGGAAATCGGCCGCGCCGGGCGTGACGGACAGCCGTCCGATTGTCTGGTGCTGGCCAATCGCGACAGCCTCAATGTGCTGGAAAACTTTGTCTACGGCGACACACCGGAACTGGACGGCATCCGCTATGTGCTTGACGAGTTGCAGGCGGCCGCAGCTGACGGTCAGTGGGAGTTTCTTTTAGGGCCGCTGGCGGACCACAGCAACATCCGCCAATTGCCGCTAAAGACCTTGCTGGTGCAGTTGGAACTGCGTGGAATCATCGCGCCGCGCTACGCCTATTACGCCGAATACCGCTTCAAGTACCTGCAGGAGCCCGAAGCACTGTTGGCCAGGTTTGAGGGGGAGCGCAGGGATTTCGTCGCCGCGATCATCCAGACCTCGAGCCGTGCGCGAACCTGGGCCACGGTGAATTTCGATGCCCTGTATGAGCAGCATCAGGCCGAGCGCAGCCGGGTGGTCAAGGCGCTGGATTATTTCCAGGAGAAGGGCTGGGTCGAGCTGGAAAGCAAGCAGATGACCGAGGTCTACGCCGTGCTGCAGTCGGGCTTCGACAGCGACGCATTGAGTCGGGAACTGCACGGCGGTTTCATTCGACATGAGCAGACCGAGGTTGCGCGAATTCACGCGATGCTGGAGCTGTTCGCGACCGATCGCTGCATGGGTTTTCGCCTGGCCGAATACTTTGGCGATCAGAACGCCCCGCAGCAGTGCGGGCATTGTTCGGTGTGTCACGGGCATGTCGCGCGATTGCCGGCCCCGCCGGAGTTGCCGGCACTTGTGGATAAAAACTTCGAGACGCTGTGTGGCGGTTTTATCCACAGGCACCAGCAACACACTGGCAGCATTCCTTCGACGGAAAGGGTGACGCGATTCCTGTGCGGAATCAGCGTGCCGTTGTTCACCAAACTCAAGACCCGCTCCATTGCGGGTTTCGGCGTACTGGAGGATTACCCCTACGCCGAGGTGCGCGATTGGGCCGCGCAGCATCTGGCAGGCTTATCCATCGCCTGAATGTTGCTCATCACAGGAATAAATTTCAAAAATGAGCGGTGGCTGACTATGGTGATGGCTGTCTTTGGATCGCCAACAAGAGAACACAACATGAGCCAGACACCGTCGAATATTCAGCGCGCCGCCGTGATCGGCGCGGGCACCATGGGCCGTGGCATTGTCATGTGCCTGGCCAACGCCGGCGTGGCGGTGCAATGGGTGGACAACAACCCGCAGATGCTGGAGCAGGCGCTGGGCGCCGTGGCTGACACCTATGCCCACAACGTTCGCCAGGGCCGGATTGATCAGGCTGAAGCCGATGCCCGCATTGCACGGGTATCGGCAGCGGCGGATTACGCGGCCATTCGCGACGTCGATCTGGTCATCGAGGCGGTGTACGAGAACCTCGAACTGAAACAGAAAATCTTTCGTGAACTCGATGGTCTGCTCAAGCCTGAAGCCATCCTGGCCAGTAACACCTCGGCGCTGGATATCGACGCTATCGCCGCGGCCACGCGCCGCCCACAGCAGGTACTGGGCCTGCACTTCTTCAGCCCGGCACACATCATGAAGCTGCTGGAAGTCGTGCGCGGTGCGCAAACTGCGCCGGCGGTGCTAGAGGCTGCCCTTGAGCTGGGCAAGCGCATGGGCAAAGTCAGTGTGGTGTCAGGCAATTGCGACGGCTTCATCGGCAATCGCATGCTCAATACCTATGTGCTGGAGGCGCGCAAGATGCTGCTCGAAGGCGCCTATCCTCACCAGGTGGACGCGGCGCTCCAGGGCTTCGGCTTTGCCATGGGGCCGTTCCGCATGTTCGATGTGGTCGGTATCGATCTGCAATGGCGGGCCCGACAACTGTCCGGTATCGGCCAGGATGTGCCGGAAGTTCAGGTGGATAACCGGCTGTGCGAAATGCAGCGATTCGGCCAGAAAAGCGGCAACGGTTATTACCATTATGAGCCGGGCAGTCGCCAGGCAGAGCACGACCCGCTGGTGGATGCGCTGGTGTTGGAAGTCAGCGAAGGTTTGGGCTTTCATCGCCGTGAAATCGGTCAGGACGAAATCCTCGAACGTTGCCTGCTGGCGCTGGTCAACGAAGGGGCGAAAATTTTGCAGGAAGGCATTGCCGGGTCGTCCCATGACGTCGATCTGGTTTACCTCAACGGCTACGGGTTCCCGGCGGACAAGGGTGGGCCGATGGCTTGGGCCGACCAGCAAGGTCTGGCGGACATTCATCGGCGCTTGATGGACCTTGAGACGCGGCAGGGTGACCACTGGAAACCGGCGCGGGTGATGGGTGAGCTGGCGGCGGCGGGCAAGGGTTTCGCTGACCATTGATTGACGTGGTGCCCTGAAGGGCACCATCGTCGGATCTGTGCCCGGAGACGGGCTCGCGAAAAACGATAACGCGTTTTTCGCTTTAGACTTGGCACACCCATTCCAGGAATTGACACCGATGCCACAGCGCACCGAATACCCGCACTTCCAGCCCATCACCACCCGCTGGCATGACAATGACGCCTATGGACACGTCAATAACGTCACCTACTACAGCTTCTTCGATTCCGCGGTGAACACCTACCTGATCGAAGTCGGCGGGCTGGATATCCATGAGGGCGAGGTGGTGGGTTTCGTGGTGAGTTCGGCTTGCGATTACTTTGCGTCCATTGCCTTTCCGGAGCGCATCGAGATCGGATTGCGGGTCGGCAAGCTGGGCAACAGCTCAGTGCAGTACGAGCTGGCTGTGTTCAAGCAAGGCGAGGAGGAAGCCTGCGCGGCGGGGCGCTTCGTGCATGTATTTGTCGATCGTGCATCGAATCAGCCTGTGTCGATTCCTGCAGGCTTGCGTGCAGCGCTGGAACGTCTGGTGATTCAGTAACGCAAAAAAAATCGCAGCCCTTGGGCTGCGATTTTTGCAGTACTCGATCACGAGGCGCTGGAGGCCTTAGTCGCGGTAGTACTTGTGGTGCTTGCGATGGCCATAGGCATGACCGTGGTGACGGTGGCCGTCACGGTAGTAGCGGCGATCATCATGGCCACGATAGGAGCGACGGTCGTCGTCCTCTTCGTTGCTCTTGTTGCCCATGTAGTTACCCAGCGCGCCACCGGCACCGCCGCCTGCTGCGGAGCCGATCAGGCTGCCGGTGGTGCCGCCCATGCTGCGGCCGACCACGTTACCACCTGCTGCGCCCAATGCACCGCCAATGGCTGCTTCGCCACGGCTGTGTTTGTTCGCGCCGACGGCGCTACCACCCGCGCCGCCCAGGGCCGCGCCGATGGTCGAACCGGTATTGCCGCCCAGCGACTGACCGACGACCGAGCCCAAAACCCCGCCCAATGCGCCGCCTACGCCGGCTTCGGTAGTGCCGCCAGCAGACGCAAAACCGCTGACCAGGCCAAGGGACAACAAGAGAATCGAGGAGAACTTCATGGAGGAACCTCAAGGGGATGACGGCGCGATCCTGAGGCTGTGTCAGAGGTGTGACAATCGAAATCCGACGAGTAACACGACTTGTACACAATTGTGCAAGTTATTGTTTTTTAGGCGGAACTTAACGTTTTTTCGTTGGTCTTTTATTACTTCGCAAAGGCTGTTTTCGAGAGAAAACGGCCTTTTTTGTGGGCGATGGGAAAGTGTTGTGGCAGCTCGGACAATGGATTGAATCGTCTGGCCCCATCGCTCGCGATGGGGCCAGTAGACTACGAGCTACGCAGATCTGGCCATGATCAAGCCAGTCTCACTCGCCGCCTCCAATCGAATCGCCACAAACTTCGAAGTCGGCGTATGGCTGCCATCGCCGATGCTTTCCAGCGGCACCAACGGGTTCACCTCCGGATAGTAGGCCGCCGCTTGCCCGGCAGGAATATCGAACGCCAGTAGCGTGAAGCCTTTGACCCGGCGCTCAACGCCATCATCCCAGAGCGAAACGATGTCCGCCTTCTGCCCCGGCTTGAAGCCCAGGCGAATGATGTCGGCCTCGTTAACGAACAATACGTCGCGCTGCCCCTTCACCCCGCGATAACGGTCATTGAGGCCATAGATCGTGGTGTTGTACTGATCGTGGGAGCGCATCGACTGCATGATCAGGTCCGGCAGTACGCCGGTGGCGCGGGTACGTTCGTGGATCAGGTCCCTGGGCAGGCTGTTCGGCTTGAAATTGGCCCGACCCGATGCGGTGTTCCACTTGCGTGCACCGGCACTGTTGCCGAGGTAGAAGCCGCCGGGGTTCTTGACCTTCTCGTTGAAGTCCTTGAAGCCGGGAATCGTATCGGCGATCAGGTCGCGAATGCGGCTGTAGTCAGCCACCAGCCAGTTCCAGTCCACCGGGTGGTTGCCCAGGGTCGCGGCAGCGATACCGGCGAGGATCGCCGGCTCCGAACGCATCTGGTTCGACAGCGCCTGCAACTGGCCGTTGGAGGCGTGGACCATGCTGAACGAATCTTCGACGGTCACCGCTTGCGGGCCTTCTGCCTGCACATCGATGTCGGTGCGACCCAGGCACGGCAGGATCAGCGCGTCCTTGCCGTGGGTCAGGTGGCTGCGGTTGAGCTTGGTGCTGATCTGCACGGTCAGGTCGCAGTTTTGCAGGGCCTGGAAGGTGCGTGGGCTGTCCGGCGTCGCTTGGGCGAAGTTACCACCCAGGCCGATAAAGACCTTGGCCCGGCCTTCCGCCATGGCGTGAATCGCCTCGACTACGTTGTGACCGTTGTGGCGAGGTACCTTGAACTGGAAACGACGCTCCAGCGAGTCGAGGAAGGCCACCGGCGGGCGCTCGTTGATGCCCATGGTCCGGTCGCCCTGCACGTTACTGTGCCCGCGTACGGGGCACAGGCCGGCACCGGGTCGACCAATGTTGCCGCGCAGCATCATCAGGTTGGCGATTTCCTGGATGGTCGCGACCGAATGGCGATGCTGGGTGATGCCCATGGCCCAGCACATGATGACGTTCTTGCCCTTGGCGTACATCCGCGCCGCTTGTTCGATCTCTTCCAGGCTCAGGCCGGACTGCTCGACGATCTGCTCCCACGGCGTGTCGTCGATGACCGCCAGGTAATCCAGCACATTGACGCTGTGCTCATTGAGGAAGTCGTGGTCGAACACCGCAGCAGCGCCGGTGCGTTGCGCGTCGCGTTCCCACAGCAGGAGAAACTTCGCCATGCCGCGCATGATCGCCATGTCGCCGCCCAGGGCCGGACGGAAGAATGCGGTATTGGTTGGCTTGTCGCCGTTGGTGAGCATTTCGATCGGGTGCTGCGGATGCTGGAAGCGCTCCAGCCCACGCTCCTTCAGCGGGTTGATGCACACCACCTGAGCGCCACGCTTCACCGCTTCACGCAGTGGTTCGAGCATGCGCGGGTGGTTGGTGCCGGGGTTCTGGCCCCAGACGAAAATCGCATCGGCGTGTTCGAAGTCATCGAAGGTCACGGTGCCTTTACCGACACCGACGCTCTGCGACAACGCCACGCCGCTGGCCTCGTGGCACATGTTCGAGCAGTCAGGGAAATTGTTGGTGCCGAAGGCGCGCACGAACAATTGATAGAGGTAAGCCGCTTCGTTGCTGGCGCGACCGGAGGTGTAGAACTCGGCCTGGTCCGGGCTGGACAAACCATTCAAGTGTTTGGCGATCAGCGCGAACGCGTCGTCCCAGCTGATCGGCTTGTAGCGGTCGGTCTCGGCGTCGTAGCGCATCGGCTCGGTCAGGCGTCCCTGGTATTCAAGCCAGTAGTCGCTTTGCTCGAGCAGGGCGCTGACGCTGTGTTTGGCGAAGAACTTGCCATCGACACGGCGTTTGGTGGCTTCCCAGTTCACTGCCTTGGCGCCGTTCTCGCAGAACATCACCATGCCCTTTTCCGGGGAATCGCCCCAGGCGCAACCCGGGCAGTCGAAACCGCCATTCTGGTTGGTCTTGAGCATGATGCGCAGGTTTTTCAGGGCATTGTCACTGGTCAACCAGGCCTGGGCCACGCTGATCAGGGCGCCCCAGCCACCGGCTGGGCCTTTGTAGGGTTTGTAGCGAGGAACGGGTGTCTGGTCGGCTTGACGGTGTTGACTCACGCTTGGTTCTCCGACGTTGGGCTGTACACCCGCGGTGCATTCTTCTGTGGCAAATGGATGAGGTTGAGGTTGTGGCGACGGGCCCACTGCACGGCAAGGCCGGTGGGCGAGGACAGGCTGACCAGGGTCTGGATACCGGCGCGCAGGACTTTCTGGATCAATTCGAGGCTGCAACGGCTGGTGACAATCGCCAGCCCACCCGCCGTCGGGATGTTCCGCCGGACCAGCCCGCCGATCAGTTTGTCGAGGGCGTTGTGCCGACCGATGTCTTCACGACCCATGAGCAATTCGCCCTGGGCGTTCATGAACACAGCCGCGTGCACCGCACCGCAATGCTGGCCCAGCGGTTGGAAGGCACCGATGCGCTGGCGCAGGCCATCGAGCCATTCCACGGGCGGCAAGGGTGCACCGGGCAATACCTGCAGGTCGGGCAATGCCTGTTCGACCGCTTCCACACCACACAAGCCGCAGCCGCTGGTGCCGGCCAGTTGCCGACGCTGTTGCTTGAGATTCCAGAAGGCGCGGTTGGCAATGGTTACTTGCGCGTATTGCGCGGAGCCCGAACCGCTCAGTTGCAGGTCGTAGATGTCCGTCGCGTCCTGAATGATGCCGCTGCCGAGGCTGAAGCCGACGATAAAGTCTTCGAGATCGGTGGGGGTTACCAACATCACAGCCTGACTGATGCCGTTGTAGGCAATCGCCAGCGCGACTTCCTCAGCCAACGCGGTGTCGGCCGACTCCGAGAATTGGAGATTGCTGTAACTGTAGGTCTGGCTGGCGGCGGGGGCGGGCGTTTCGAGGGCAGGCGCCGCGCAGACTGGGCGCTTGGTGTTCATGGCATCACCGTCGGTTTGATCTGCTTTAAGACTAGGCGCGGCAACTTGTCGCGTCTAATCGCTATTACTGATCTGCCGATAGATGCCGTCGATCAAGCACCTATTGGCGATTGTTGATAGATCGCAAAACAGGCTTCGGCCAAGGCCGAGCGTGGTGCACTGCGACGCATGATCAACCCCAGTTGGCCAAGGGTTTGCGCATTTTCGATCGGTTGCAGGCGCAAATGCTCGGTCAGGCCTTCGAGGCCGCCGTCCAATGGCATGACGGCGCAACACAGGCCGCCGTGCACGGCTTGTAACAATTGATGCACGGCATCGGTCTGCAATAGCGGCTGCGGATTGAGACCGCGACTGTGGAAGTTATGGTCGATCGACTGACGAAAATGCATGCCACTGCTGAGCATGCCCAGCGGCAGTTCGATCAGCGACTCCCAGCTCAGCGGCGCCTCGCCGAAAGAAAAGAAGCGCTGATCGTAGAGCAGGCCCATGCGGGTTTCGCTGAAGGCCAGGGCGTCGTAATGCTCGGTGTCCAGGCGTTCCAGGTAAGAAACCCCGAGGTCCAGGCGATTGCTCGCCAGTTGTTCGAGGATCTGCTCGGAGCTTAGTGCCGAGAGCTCGAAGCGCAGGTTCGGGTGCTCGCCGTGCAGGCGTTGCAGCAGTGGCAGCGGATCGAAGCTCGACAGCGGCACCACGCCCAGGCGCAACGTACCGACCAGATTGCCGCGACAGGCAGCCGCCTCGGCGTACAGGCCATCGTAGGCGGCCAGCACGGCTCGCGCCCAGGCCAGCACGCGTTCACCCGGCGCAGTGAAACCTTCGAAGCGCTGGCCGCGGTTTACCAGCGGCAGCTCGAGTTCTTCCTCGAGGCTGCGCAGACGCATGGACAGGGTCGGCTGGGTGATGTGGCAGCGCGCGGCCGCCTGGCCGAAATGGCGGGTTTCGTCGAGGGCGATGAGGAATTTCAGCTGCTTGATGTCCATCTTCGCTCCAGGGTGCGGGAAGGTGCCGATTCTATCCCAAGCGGGGTCATTGGTCGGCTGGGAATCGCAGGTGGCGGCTGTGGTCTAG
This sequence comes from Pseudomonas vancouverensis, assembly GCF_004348895.1. Lineage (GTDB taxonomy): Bacteria > Pseudomonadota > Gammaproteobacteria > Pseudomonadales > Pseudomonadaceae > Aquipseudomonas > Aquipseudomonas vancouverensis. Next base: position 78,906 of record NZ_RRZK01000003.1, on the reverse strand, counting down.
GCTTTGACCTCTGGACCCCCGAAACCCAAGGAGCGTGCACCATGAGTCTTTTGAGCTTTGTGAAAGAGGCAGGCGAAAAGCTGATTAATTTGCTGACCCCCGGCAATGCCAATGCCGGCGAGCAATTGAAAGAGCACATCAGCAAGGTCGGCCTGGGTAACCCGAATGTGCAGGCGACGGTTGATGGCCACAAAGTAACAGTGACTGGTGAAGTCGCCAGTCAGGAGGAAAAGGAAAAAATTCTGCTGGCCGTGGGCAACATTGAAGGTGTCGAAAGCGTTGACGACCAGATCACTGTGACCGGACCTGTGGTAGCCGCCGCGCGTTTTGTGGTGGTCAAAAAGGGCGACACCCTTAGCGCCATCTCATTGGCCGTGTATGGCAACGCCAATCAATACAACAAGATTTTCGAAGCCAACAAACCGATGCTTTCCCATCCGGACAAGATCTATCCGGGGCAGACGTTGCGGATTCCTGAGTAACCTTCAAGGCCGCCATCGTCGGAACGCCGCCCGGAGCAAGCTCGCTCCCACAAGGGCAGATGTGATTCCTGTGGGAGCGATGGGGCGGCGATGGGATTTGCTCGCGAAGCCGGCGCCACGGTCTCACAGCCCGGCAATCAAATCCCGATAATCCTCTACCGCGGCAAATTCTGCCGTGTCCCTGGGGCCCTTGCGGCTATCGGGCTGACGCACCGCCAACAGGTGCGCCACACCAAAGTCCCGTGCACTGCGCAGAATCGGCAGGGTATCGTCGATGAACAGGCTGCGCGACGGATCGAAATGGATATCGGCCTGCAGCGCGTCCCAGAATTGCGGGTTCTCCTTGGGGAAACCGTAGTCATGGGAGCTGATCAACCGTTCGAAGTAAGGCGCCAACTGGATTCTTTCCAGTTTCAGCGACAGCGAATCCCGGTGGGCATTGGTGATCAGCACCACGCGCTTGCCGGCTCGCTTGATCGCGTCCAGAAAGGTATCGGCATCGGGGCGCAAGGCAATCAGGTGCGCGGTTTCCAGTTTCAGCTCGCGCACCGACAACTTCAGTTCGGCGCTCCAGAAATCCAGGCAGTACCACTGCAACTGGCCGGCGTTGCGCTCGAACAGCGGCTGCAACTCCTGCTCGGCCATGGCCCGGCTGACCCCATGCAATTCGGCGTAACGCTGGGGCAGGTGTTCCAGCCAGAAATGGTTGTCGAAGTGCAGGTCCAGCAGCGTGCCGTCCATGTCCAGTAGAACGGTATCGATATCGGACCAGGGTAGTGAAGGCATGGCGGCGTCTCGGGCGGTAGAAAGATTTCTGACGTAAATAAACAGGAAAGCCGCGTTATAGTAGCGCGTTCACGCCAAGGAGCTTTGCATGCGCCAGAAACCCACCATACTCGCCCGCGAAATTGTCGCCACCAGTCGATTGTTCTGCGTGGAAGAGCTGAAGTTGCGTTTTTCCAATGGCGTGGAGCGCACCTACGAGCGCCTGGTCGGCAAAGGCGCGGGGTACGGCGCGGTGATGATCGTGGCCATGCTCGATGCCGAGCATGCAGTGTTGGTCGAAGAGTATTGCGGCGGCACGGACGAATACGAAATGTCGTTACCCAAAGGCTTGATCGAGCCGGGCGAAGACGTGTTGGCAGCCGCTGAACGCGAGCTCAAGGAAGAGGCCGGTTATGGCGCCCGACAGTTGGAGCATTTGACCGAGTTGTCGTTGTCCCCCGGCTATATGAGCCAGAAGATTCAAGTGGTGCTGGCCACAGAACTCTACGAAGAGCGTCTGGAAGGCGATGAGCCAGAGCCGATGCGGGTCGACAAGGTCAACCTGCGTGAACTGTCGGCGCTGGCGCAAACGCCGCAATTTACCGAAGGCCGTGCCTTGGCGGCGCTGTACCTGGCCCGCGATCTACTGACCCAGCGTGGGGTGTTTCGACCATGAATTTTCCACATCCGTTGATGGCCCCGGTGATCGAACTGGCCTTGCAGGCAGGCGACGCCATTCTGCCGTTCTGGCGCACCGGTACGGCGGTCACCGCCAAGGCTGACGAGTCGCCGGTGACTGCGGCCGACCTGGCCGCGCATCACCTGATCCTCGCCGGTCTCACGGCACTCGATCCGAGTATTCCCGTGCTTTCGGAAGAGGACGCTGATATCCCGCAAAACGTGCGGGCCGGTTGGCAGCGCTGGTGGCTGGTCGATCCGCTCGATGGCACCAAGGAGTTCATCAGCGGCAGCGAGGAGTTCACCGTCAACATTGCCCTGGTCGAAAACGGGCGTGTGGTGTTTGGCGTGGTGTCGATGCCGACCAATGGACGCTTCTATGTCGGTGGTGCAGGGCTGGGGGCGTGGCGTGGCGACAAGGGTGGGACACCGGTCGAGATTCATGTGCGTGATGCCCTGGCGCCCGGCGAGTCGTTTACCGTGGTCGCCAGCCGTCGTCACTCCAGCCTCGAGCAGGAGCGTTTACTGGCGGGCTTGAGCGCCAGTCTGGGTGAACTGCAACTGGCGAACATCGGCAGCTCGTTGAAGTTTTGCCTGGTGGCCGAGGGGGCAGCCGATTGTTATCCGCGCCTGGCGCCGACTTCGCAGTGGGACACGGCCGCCGCCCAAGGTGTGCTGGAGGGTGCCGGTGGTGAGGTGTTGGCGTTGAGCGGGGAGTCGTTCAGCTATCCGGCGCGGGAAACGCTACGCAATGGCTTCTTCCTGGCACTGCCGGCGAAGGCGGCCTGGCGGAAAAGGTTGTTGGAACTCGCCAACCTGTAGGAGTGAGCTTGCTCCGGGCGCCGGCAAGCCGGCGCCTACAGAGTTTCAGCGGTGCAGCACGTATTGCCCTACAAACCTTACCGCCACTTCCTCCCGACCGTCATTCACCACTCGCGTGTTCAATGTCAAACGTGCCCGGCTATAGCGCTGGAAAGTCGCCAGAAATTTCTTCCACACCACCGGGTCCGGCGCTTCGCAAATGGCAATCGCGTCGCCGGTAACCGGCAGCGGATAGCTGATCTGTCCTTCCTGAATCACGATGTGCCCGTCGGTGATCCCTTCTTCCTTCAAACGCAGATGCAACCAGCCCCAACCGGCCAGCACCGCGCCACAATACAGGCTGCCGCCGAACATCGTGCTCTTGTGGTTGACGTTGGCGTCGAGCGGCAGGTGCAGACGCAGTTGCTGGTCGTGCCAGTCGAGTACCGTGAGGCCCATGTCCCGTGTCAGGGGGATGTCGTGATGAAGAACGGATTCCAGTTGACGACTGTCGCGGCTCATTCAGTGGTCTCTTGTTTGAAGTGGATGGTTGGACCTTAGCTCAGTCGAGGTCATCGGTGTGGGCGAAACTCAAACCGTGCTTGCGCAGCTTGTCGTGCAAGGTCTTGCGCGGGATGCCGAGGGCTTCGGCAACGCTGCGCACGGAGCTGTGCGAGCGCGCCAGTTCGGCGGCGATCAGCGACTTTTCGAAGTTCTCCACCTGTTCGCTCAAGCCACCACTGATCACTTCAACCGAGGTGCGTCCGCCATCTGGCGTGTCATTGTCCAACGCCAGTTCCAGGCCGAGGGCGAAGCGTTCGGCGGCGTTTTGCAGCTCGCGCACGTTGCCCGGCCAGGTATGCCGCAACAACAGCGCACGCTGTCCCGGTTGCAGTTCATGGGGGGGCAGGCCGTGGCGTGCGCTGGCTTCATCGGCAAAATGCTGGAACAGCACCAGGGCGTCTTCACCCCGTTCGCGCAGCGGTGGAATGCGCAGCGGAGCAACGTTCAGGCGGTAATACAGGTCGGCGCGAAAACGGCCTTGATCCGCCGACTGGCGCAAGTCTTCCTTGGTGGCGGCGATGATGCGAATGTCCAGCGGAATCAACTGATTGCCGCCCAGGCGTTCGACGACCCGTTCTTGCAGCAGGCGCAGCAGTTTGACCTGAACATCCAGGCTCATGCTCTCGATCTCGTCGAGGAACAGCGTGCCGCCGTTGGCGAACTCGAACTTGCCGATGCGGCGTTTTTGCGCGCCGGTAAAGGCACCGGGTTCATGACCGAACAACTCGCTTTCGACCACGGACTCGGCCAGTGCACCGGCATTGATGGCGACGAAGGGACCGTTTCTGCGCGCCGACAAATCGTGCAGCGCCCTGGCCACCACTTCCTTACCGGCGCCGGTTTCACCGAGGATCAGCACGTCGGCCCGGGTCGCTGCCAATGCACCAATCTGCTCACGCAGGCGCAGCATCGAAGGCGACTGGCCAACCAGGCGTGCACTGAGTTCGTTGCGGTCGCTCAGGGCCAGGCGCAGGCTGCGGTTGTCCAGCACCAGTCTGCGCAGGGCCAACGCACGGCGCACGCTGTCGAGCAGGGCGTCGCTGGCGAAAGGTTTTTCGAGAAAGTCATAAGCGCCCGCCCGCATCGCCTGCACCGCCAGCGGTACATCGCCATGGCCGGTAATCAGCAGCACCGGCAGTTCCGGATCCTGGGCGTGCAGCTCGCTCAACAGTTCCAGACCGTCCATACCCGGCATGCGAATGTCGCTGACCACCACCCCCGGCCAGTCGCGCTCCAGTTGAGCGGCGAGGCCCTTGGCTTCGGCCAGCGGCAGGATTTTCAGGCCCGCCAGGTCCAGCGTCTGGCCCAGCGCCTGACGCAGATGGGGATCGTCGTCGATCAACACAACCTGGATGCGATTGTCGATGGTCATGCACTTCGGTCCTCGGACGGTTGCAGGCTGACGCCAGGCGCGCCTGCACGTAGCTTCAGGGTAATCAGGGCGCCACCTTCCTTGTGGTTGGCGAACAGCAGTTCACCGCCGAAGGCACGCATCAGGGTTTCGCAGATGGCCAACCCCAGACCGAGGCCCTGGGTACGGGTCTTGGTGGTGTAGAAGGGTTCGCTGGCGCGGCCCAAGGCCTCCATGCAAAAGCCGGGACCATTGTCGCGAATGTACAAGGTGACGCCTTCAGCCGTGGATTGGGCACTCAGCCAGAGTTTGCGCGGCGGGCCTTTTTCCGTCAGGGCATCCAGGGCGTTGGCCAGCAGGTTGCCCAGCACCTGGCGCAGACGGGTTTCCCCGGCCTCGACCCACAGCGTGGCGGCCGGTAAATCGCGGATCAGTTCGACGTCCATGCTGCGGCGGCGCTTGGCCAGCAGCGCCAGGGCATCATCCAGTGCCGGTTGCAGGGCAACGCTTTCCGGGGCATGACGATCGCGTCGGGCGAAGGCGCGCAGGTGGGCGATGATCGACGCCATGCGCCCGGTCAGTTCGCTGATCAATTTCAGGTTGCCGCGGGCATCGTCGGTGCGCTGATGGTCCAACAACACTTCGGCGTTTTCCGCGTAGCTGCGAATGGCAGCCAGCGGCTGATTGAGCTCATGGCTGATGCTCGCTGACATGGTGCCCAGCGCCGACAGTTTGCCGGCCTGCACCAGATCATCCTGGGCGCGGACCAGTTCCTGCTGGGCCTGTTCACGTTCCAGTACTTCCTGTTTCAGCCGACGGTTGAGGCCTTCCAGATCACTGGTGCGCTCCGCGACCCGGCCTTCGAGTTCACGTCGCGCCTTGGCTTCGAAGGCGATGCGGTCGAGGTAATGGCGCCGGCGTTGCATCATCAGGCCGAGCAACAGCATCACGACCAGCAGTGTTGCACCACCGATGGCGACGACGGTACGAACCGGTCGGTCGATCAGGGTACGTGGCGCAAGAATGCTGACGTTCCAGCCGGTTTCGGCAATGGCTTGGGTCTGGGTCAGCCACGCTTTGGGGTTGAGATTCAGCGGTCTGGGGTCGCGGGTCGGATAAGGTTGGATGGCGGTGATGGCTTCCTGTTCTGCATCACTCAAGGGTCGAGTCGAGCGAAACCGCCATTCGGGGCGCGAGGTGAGGATGACCACGTCGTTCTGGTCAGTCAGCAGCAGTTGTTCCGGGGTCTTGCCCCACAGGCTTTCGGTGTGGTCCAGGTCGACCTTGACCACCAGCACGCCGATGATTTTCTCGCCATCACGCACGCCGGCGGCAAAGAAGTATCCGCGCTTGGCCGACGTCGTGCCCAAGCCGAAGAAGCGCCCGAGCCGCCCGGCCATGGCTTCACTGAAATAGGGGCGGAAGGAAAAATTGCGGCCGACGAAGCTGTCGTGTTTGTCCCAGTTCGAAGCCGCCAGGGTCTTGCCCTTGGCGTCCATCAGGTACATGACTTCGGCACCGGTCTGGGTACTGATGTTTTTCAACAGGCGATTGGCATTGCCTTGGGTGACGCCATCGTCCGGTGCATTGAACATGGCACGCAGGGCCGGCAGGTCGCCGAGAATCTGCGGCAACACTTCATAGCGGTGCAGGGTGCCAAGCAAGTTGGCGACGTAGAGATCAAGGGTCTGCCGGTTCTGACTGGCCAGCTCACTGCGATAGTAACGCTCGGCCAGATGTTGCAATGGCCACAGCAGGGGTGCCAGGCAAATCGCCAGGATGGCCAGGCTGCGCCAACGGGGTCTGGGAGGGAGGGTCGGTTTCATGAGCAACATGCGCCTGTGGGGACAGGCGCATTATGCCTAGGCTTGCGCACGTAGTCTGCGCGCCCCGGTGCTTCCGGCCTGACCTGGGTTTTCAGGCGAAGAGGTCGGCGTCCTTGAAAAAGGCAGCCGCCTGGTCCTTTGCCGACAGTTGCGGCGCTTCTTCCAGTTGCCAGTCGATGGCCAGGTCCGGATCGTCCCAGCGAATGCTGCGCTCGGCAGACGGCATGTAGTAGTTAGTGGTTTTATAGAGGAACTCGGCAAAGTCGCTCAGCACCACGAAACCGTGGGCAAAGCCTTCCGGTACCCAGAGTTGGCGACGGTTTTCAGCGGACAGGCGCACGGCCACCCACTTGCCGAAGTGTGGCGAGCTACGACGAATGTCTACGGCGACATCCAGCACTTCACCGGCTGTGACACGCACCAGTTTGCCCTGGGTGTTTTGCAACTGATAATGCAGGCCACGCAACACGCCTTTCTGCGAGCGGGAATGGTTGTCCTGAACAAATTGCGTGTCCAGGCCAGTGGCCTGCCTGAATGCCAGCTCATTGAAGCTCTCATAGAAGAAACCACGTTCGTCACCATAGACCTTGGGTTCGAAGATCAGAACGCCGGGCAGGTCGGTGGTCACTACATTCATGGTGTTTCTCCAGCATTAATCGTTTGAGGGGCGACATTCTTGCGCAAAGTGCCAGTTGAGGCGAGTGCGGGGTTCAACACCGGTCGCTATGGAGCGAAAGCAATCTGCCTTGTGGGGGGTTGCGTATCGCCCAAAGCAATGGCGATATAGGCGCCTAATAAAATTTCAGGGGTCGTTGTATGCCACTCGCCACGTTGATTCATCGCGCCAGTTTGCCCAGCCCGCAAGTGTCTGCGGAGCAAGCGCTAGAGCTGTTGGAGGAACATTACGGGTTGAGCGGCAGGTTGCAGGCCCTTGGCAGCCAGCAGGACCTGAACTACCGCGTCGACAGCGAACAGGGGCGTTTCGTCCTGAAAATCTGTCGCGGGGATTACTCAGTGCTGGAGCTGCAAGCCCAGCATGCCGGCCTCAAACATCTGGGTGAGCATCCGGATGTCCACGTTCCCCGGGTAATCCCGGCAAAAAGCGGTACAGACCTGCTGACCCTCGACGTGGGTGGTCAGACCGTGCACGCACGTTTGCTGGACTACATCGAAGGTCAGCCGCTGACCAGCCTTGAGTATTTCACGCCTGAAGTGGTGGCCGGTTTCGGGCACCTGTGTGGCGAAATGGATCTGGCACTCGCCGATTTCGACCATCCGGGCCTGGTGCGTACGCTGCAGTGGGACGCACGCCATGCTCACGCGCTAATCGCCCATCTGTTGCCGGTGATCAAGGACGAAAATCAGCGTCGACTGATCGTCGAAGCCTCCGGGCAGGCCGAACGTCATTTGTTGCCACTGGAAAGCAAGCTGCCGGTCCAGGCTATCCACATGGACATCACCGACGACAACGTGGTGTGGCAGCGCGACAAACTGCGCCACTGGCAGTTGCAAGGCGTGATCGATTTCGGCGACCTCGTGCGCACTTGGCGCATCACCGATCTGTCGGTGACCTGCGCCGCGTTGTTGCACCACGGCGAAGGCGATCCTTTCTGCATTTTGCCGGCCATCAAGGCGTATCACGCAGTCAATCCATTGCAGCGTGAAGAACTGCTGGCGTTGTGGCCACTGATCGTCGCGCGGGCGGCGGTGCTGGTACTCAGCGGTGAGCAGCAAGTCAGCGTCGACCCGGGTAACACCTATAGCCGAGATAATCTGGTGCACGAGTGGGAAATCTTCCGCGTAGCCACCTCGGTGCCACTGGCCCTGATGGAGGCGGCCATCCTGACGTCGGTGGGTGAGCAACTGTCAGTGATTGGCAGCGAAGGCTTTGCGCCGCTGTTGCCGTACCTGGTCGGGCGCGAATTCGCATTGATCGATCTGGGCGTGCTCAGCCCACACTTCGAAGCCGGCAACTGGGAGCAGCCAGGCATTGATCAACGCCTGCTGGACGAAGCGGCCGCCGCCCATGGGCTGGCGGCCAGTCGTTATGGGCAATATCGCTTGTCCCATACTCGCCCGGACAGCGCGATTGAACCCGACACCTTCCCCCTGCATGTCGAATTGCGCGTTCCCCACGGCACTACGGTCGAAGCACCCTTTGCCGGTGTGGTTCACCATTCAGCGTCGGGGGCGCTGCAACTCGATGGCCCGCAACTGAGCGTGCGACTCTGGGGCGTTACGCCGTCCCTGCACAGTGGCGCGGCGCTGGTCAAAGGCCAGGTATTCGGCGCGGTCAGCGGTCCGTTGATCGTGCAGTTGTGCCGTGACGCTTCGCTGGATGCGCCGTTGTTCTGCACGCCCTCGCGCGCCGCCGCCTGGCAGGCGCTGTGTCCTTCACCGGCAGCCTTGCTGGGGCTGGCCTGCGATGCTGAAGCGGAACTCGATGGCTCGACATTGCTGGCGCGACGCGACGCCAGTTTCGCCCGCACACAAAAACATTATTACGTCGATCCGCCACGCATCGAGCGTGGCTGGCGCAATCACCTGATCGACATGCAGGGCCGTTCTTACCTGGACATGCTCAACAACGTCGCGGTACTGGGCCACGGTCATCCGCGCATGGCGGCAGTCGCCAGCCGGCAATGGTCGCTGCTCAACACCAACTCGCGCTTCAACTACGCGGCGGTGGCGGAATTCTCCGAGCGCTTGCTGAAACTGTCGCCGGACGGCATGGACCGGGTGTTCCTGGTCAACAGCGGCAGCGAAGCCAATGACTTGGCGATCCGTCTGGCGTGGGCCTACAGCGGTGGTCGCGACATGCTCAGCGTGCTGGAGGCCTACCACGGCTGGACAGTGGGCGCCGATTCGGTCTCGACCTCGATCGCCGACAACCCCAAGGCCTTGAGCAGCCGTCCGGACTGGGTGCACCCGGTGACCGCGCCGAACACCTATCGTGGTGAATTCCGTGGTCCGGACAGTGCGCCGGACTACGTGCGCAGTGTCGAGCACAACCTGGCGAAAATCGCCGAACAGAATCGCCAACTGGCCGGCTTCATTTGCGAGCCGGTGTATGGCAATGCCGGCGGTATCTCTTTGCCGGCCGGTTACCTGAAACAGGTTTACGCGATGGTCCGCGAGCGCGGTGGCGTGTGCATCGCCGACGAAGTGCAGGTCGGCTACGGGCGCATGGGCGATTTCTTCTGGGGCTTTGAACAGCAGGACGTGGTGCCGGACATCATCACCATGGCCAAGGGCATGGGCAACGGCCAGCCGTTGGGTGCGGTGATCACCCGTCGGGACATCGCCGAAGCGCTGGAGTCCGAAGGCTACTTCTTCTCGTCCGCCGGCGGCAGTCCGGTCAGTTGCCAGGTCGGCATGGCAGTGCTCGACGTGATGGAGGAAGAAAAGCTCTGGGAAAACGCGCAGATCGTCGGCAGCCATTTCAAGGCTCGCCTTGAGTCGCTGATCGATATTCATCCGTTGGTGGGCGCGGTGCATGGTTCCGGTTTCTATCTGGGCGTCGAATTGATCCGCAACCGCGAAACCCTGGAGCCGGCCACCGAAGAAACCACGGCGCTGTGCAATCGCTTGCGCGAGCTGGGGATTTTCATGCAGCCGACCGGTGACTACCTGAACATCCTCAAGATCAAGCCGCCAATGGTTACCTCGCGTCAGAGTGTGGACTTCTTTGTCGACATGCTGTCGAAGGTGCTAGCGGAAGGCCTGTAAACACTGCCCCCCGTAGGGGCGAACCTGCTCGCGATCAGGTCAGAAGGACTGTTTCGTGAGCAGGCTCGCTCCTGCAGGACGTTGTGGTGTTAATTCGATTGTTATCGGCTTTCAGTGTGTCACTCGCGTTAACTCAGATGATTGGTGCTTTGAAAGCCGATATTTATCGGATATAAAGGCGGCATAACCAGAACATCTCAATCCTCGACGGTTCCCTGGAGTCCAGATAGCCATGACCACGTTGAACAGCACCCCGCGCGCCGACGGCTTCTACATGCCCGCCGAATGGGCCCCGCAAACCCAGACCTGGATGATCTGGCCAGAGCGTCCGGACAACTGGCGCCTGGGCGGCAAGCCGGCACAGGCCGCTCACGTGGCCGTGGCCAAGGCCATCGCCCGTTTCGAGCCGGTGACCGTGGCGGTTTCCGCCGGCCAGTACGAAAACGCCCGGGCACGTCTGGACGTGCCGAATATTCGTGTGGTCGAGATGTCCAGCGACGACGCCTGGGTTCGCGATACCGGCCCGACTTTCGTGATCAACAACAGTGGCGAAGTCCGTGGCGTGAACTGGGACTTCAACTCCTGGGGTGGTTTCGACGGCGGCCTGTACTCGCCGTGGAACCGCGATTCGCAGGTCGGCGGCAAGATTCTCGAGATCGAGCGCAGCCAACGCTATCGCACCGAAGGTTTTGTGCTGGAAGGCGGTTCGATTCACGTCGACGGCGAAGGCACCCTGATCACCACCGAAGAATGCCTGCTCAACCGCAATCGCAACCCGCACATGAACCGTGCCGAAATCGAAGCGGTCCTGAGCGCAAACCTGGCTGTGGATAAGATCATCTGGCTGCCGGACGGTCTGTTCAACGACGAAACCGACGGCCATGTGGATAACTTCTGCTGCTACGTGCGCCCGGGCGAAGTGTTGCTGGCCTGGACCGATGATCCGCAGGATCCGAACTACCCGCGCTGCCAGGCGGCGATGAACGTGCTGCAAAACAGCACCGACGCCAAGGGTCGCCCATTCACGGTGCACAAGATGCCAATCCCGGGCCCGTTGTTCGCGACCGAGGAAGAGTGTGCCGGTGTCGATCCGGTGGATGGCACTCAGGAGCGTAACCCGAGTGTTCGTCTGGCCGGTTCCTACGTGAACTTCCTGATCGTCAACGGCGGCATCATTGCGCCAAGCTTCGACGATCCGTTCGATGGCCCGGCCAAAGAGATTCTGCAGAGCCTGTTCCCGCAACACGAAGTGGTCATGGTGCCGGGCCGCGAACTGTTACTGGGCGGCGGCAACATTCACTGCCTTACCCAGCAGCAGCCTGCACCGCACAAAGAGTGAGTGAGGTTGTAACAGCTTGAGTTGATTGCAAAATCCCTCGAGCCGTTGAACGGCTTCATGGCGTGGCACACAGCCCGCGATCCTTCGGGATCGCGGGCTTTTTTGTATCCACTTATCCACAGTTCAGAAACCTTGGCACAGCTCTTGTATCTCTGCTGATGTAACGCGGGGAGGGGGAGGACTTCGATGTTCTGTCATAAACCTTGGATAACGTAGCCGCTCACCAACCGGGAGAGAGCGCTGAAATGAACGCCGAAGTGAATGTGGTGAGCGATCGGACAATGCATCCCCTGTCGGTTAACAGCGAATCGCTCCAGATGCTGGCGCACTGGTTCAAGTCCAATGGAACGCGTCAGATCAGCGAAACTGATCCGCGCCGGACGATGATCGAGCGCTACCCTGCTGGCTTGTTCAGCGAAGCAGAGCTGGAAGCGTTGTGGGATGTAATGGAAGGATAAGAAGAACAACAACGGATTGAACAGGAAAAAGCGCTGCCGGGATGGCAGCGCTTTTTTTGCCTGCAATTTCATGCGGGCACAATTGTTCCCCTGCTGGAGCGATGTCAGAAACTGTATGTCCCCGTCACTACGAGACTGCGCGGTGCCCCCGGCTGGATCTGGAAGGCACTGGTCGCCGAGCTGTAGTAAGTCTTGTCGCTGATGTTGTTCAGCGCCGCGCGCAAGTCCCAATCCTTCTGGCGGAAACCGGCCAGGGCGTCCCAACGGCCGTAACCGGGCAGCACGGTGGTGTTGAGGTTGTCGGCATAACGTTCGCCGACCAGGGTCAGCCCTGTTTCGGCATACCAGCCCATTTCCGGTTTCCAGGTCACGAACAGGCTGCCGTTGTGCTTGGCTACGTTGTTGACGCGATTGCCTTCCAGGCCGTTGTTGTCCTTCTCGATGGTGGCGTCCTGTATACCGACGCCGCCACGCACGTACCAATTGCCAACAACCTTGCCGATGCCGGTCAGCTCGATCCCGCGCGAGCGTTGCAGGCCGGACAGCAGAGTAATGGTCGGATCGTTCGGGTCACTGGTACGACGGTTGTAGAGTTCCAGCTCATAGATCGCCAGGGTGGTGCTCAGGCGGTCATCGAGCCAGTCACTCTTCACGCCGATTTCCTTCTGCTTGGTCAGCTCGGGGCTCAGGTCGTTGCTGTTGCCGGCGGCGCCCGGGGTGATGCCGATCAGACCGCCGCCGACCGGCGAGAAGGTCTTGGTCCAGGAGGCGTAGAACGAGTGATTCTGCAACGGCGTCCAGACCACGCCGACCCGTGGGCTGGTGCTATGGCTGTCCTGGTCTTCGGAAATGTCGCGCACCTTGTTGGTGGTTTCGACGTCGAAGGTGTCGTAGCGCAGGCCGGCGAGCAATTGCCATTGATCGTTCAGGCGCAATTGATCCTGCACATAGATGGCGCGGCTTTCGACTTCGGTGTGGTTGTTGCTGGACACCACCATGCGCCCGGTGTGACGCAAATCGCGATTGGGATTGAACAGATCCAGTGCCGGCACCGGCGAGCTGCCCGGCCCGGAGGTCGCGGCGGTGTACAGGATCGGATCGCGGCGCTGGCTGCCGATTTCGATACCGGTGAGCAGGCGATGTTCCAGGCCGAAGGTATCGAAACCACCTTCGAGCTCGACGTTGTTGTAAATGTTGCGAGTGTTCAGGTCCTGCTGCCAGTGCTGGCGCGTGACCTTGTTGGTCGCTGGTGTGTAACCGGTCAGGTAGGTGTTGTCGAAGTCGCTGTCGAGCTTGAACACCCCCAGGGTCTGGCGCAGTTGCCAGTTTTCGCTCAACTCATAGGTGAGTTTCGAACGCAGGGACTGGGCCTTGTCATCGATGTAGTCGTGCTCGCTGCCGTAGGTCGTGTCGCGGCCTACGTCGGCCGGGCGACCGTTGACACCGGGAATGCCGCGATCCGGCGTGCGGTTGTAACGGCTGTACTCGTACTGCACCAGCCAGTTGAGGTCGGGTGTCAGTTGCCAGCTCATCGACGGCGCGAACAATTGGCGGTTGCCGCTCACGCCATCGCGAAAACTGTTTTCGTCCATGTTGCCCATGTTCAGGCGCAGGCTGATGTTCTCGGTCGGATCTGTGCTGAGGTCGGCGTACAGGCTGCGCAAGTCCTCGCTGCCACCCTGGACCTCGATGGTCGAGCGGCGGCCGGACTCGGGCATCTTGCTGACCCGGTTGACGATCCCGCCCTGGCTGCCGCGACCGTACAGCACAGCGGCCGGGCCTTTGAGCACGTCGATGCGCTCGATGTTGTGCAAGTCGCGTACGTACTGGCTATCGTCGCGAATGCCATCGAGGTAGAAGTCGTTGCTGGCGTCGAAACCGCGAATGCGCAGGCTGTCGAAGCGCGTGTCTGCGCCGCTGCTGATGTTGGGCATGCCGCTCAGTGCCGTGCCCAGATCGTTGGTGCCGTAGTCCATCACGCTCGAGGTTTTTACCGAGTCGATCGCTTGTGGCACGTATCGCACCGGCGTGGATGTGCGAGTTGCTGTGTTGGTCTGGGTGACGCGAGGATCATCGGCATCGACCTCGGCGCTGACCGACGTGGCGGGCAGTGTGGTTGGTGCAGCGACCGAGAAGCCGGCAGACAGAAAGGCAGAAAACCCAAGGGTGACGGGCGTAAGACGAAAGGGGGCAGGCATTTATACAGCGCATCCGAGAGGGTGGAAAATTCAAGGGTGCAAATGATAATGCTTGTTATTTGCTTTGGTTCGCCGTTCTTTTCTGTTCCCTGGAAATGTGTGTTTCTAATTGTGTCTCTATCGTTACAAAGACTTTTCGACGGGATTTGACCGATCCATGAAACACACTGAAAGCGATTCCGGCGTTTTTCCGCAACCGGCAGACGATTAATCTGCCGCCATCGATTTTTGCCGGAGCTTTGTCATGATCCTTCACTACATCTACGACCCGTTGTGCGGCTGGTGCTACGGCGCAAAGCCACTGGTAGAAGCTGCCCAAACCGTATTGCCGGTTATTGCCCATGGCGGCGGCATGATGAGCGGAAGCAATCGGCAGAAGGTTTCGCCGCAACTGCGCAACTACGTCATGCCCCATGACCGGCGCATTGCCGAATACACAGGTCAGCCCTTCGGCGAGGCGTATTTCGAAGGATTGCTGCGTGATCACAGCGCGCTATTCGACTCGACGCCACCCACGGCAGCGGTGCTGGCAGCCGAGGCGATTGCCGGGCGCGGTCTTGAATTACTTGGCAGGTTGCAGACTGCTCACTACGTCGAAGGGCGAAGAATTGCTGATGCGGCGGTATTGATCGAGATGGCTCAAGGCATTGGTCTGGAGCCTCCCGCCTTCAAAAAAGCCTTCGAAACCGTTGATCCGCAGGATCACTTCCAGAGCAGCCGGGCATTGCTATCAAAAGCAGGCGGACAAGGTTTCCCCACCTTCGCCCTGGAAATGGACGGCCAGTACAGAGTGATCGATATCGGACCCTGGCTCGGTAAACCGCAGGCCTTTGCCGATTGGCTGAGTCAGTCATTGCCTGATCAGGCTTCATCCAATCCCGCAGCGGTTTGTGGCGTAGACGGCTGCATCGATTGAATAATCCTGCCACGTAAAGCAATTTCTTAGACGATTTTTACCTATTTGTAGAAGATTCATGAAATTGACACATCGTAAGGGGCGCGGCTACGATTCGGCCCCTGCGCCTGTGGCTGACCGCCACGATCACAAAAAAATAATAAGGCCCGCCGCGAGCAATCGTGGGCGGGTCTTTTGTTTTCGCACGGAAATAAGAGCGCCAAAGCGCCGTTTCAGCGGACGACACAGCGCGTATCAACCGATACCAAGGAAAAAAATAAAATGTTGAACAAGCGAATCAGCCTGATCGCTCTGGGGATTTTGAGCGCTTCACAGGCCATGGCTAACGACCAGGCCGAGTCCAAGGGTTTTGTCGAAGACAGCAGCCTCAACGTGCTGCTGCGCAACGCCTACATCAACCGTGACTACAAAGACGGCAACCCGGATAAATCCGAGTGGGGCCAGGCAGCCATCGGTACCTTCAAGTCCGGCTTCACCCAGGGCACCGTCGGTGTCGGTGTAGATGCGTTCGGTCTGTACGCATTGAATCTGGAACGCAGCGAAGACCGCAGCGGCGCGCAAGGCATCGACTTCTTCAAGAAAGGCGACAGCGGCGCTCCGGCTGACGACCTGTCCAAGGGCGGCGCGGCGATCAAGTTCCGCCTCTCCAGCACCACGCTGACCTACGGCGACCAGATGCCGGCCCTGCCGGTGCTGAACTACGACAACTCGCGTCTGCTGCCGGAAAGCTACACCGGCACCATGATCACCTCCAAGGAGATCAAGGGCCTGCAACTGGACGCCGGTCGTTTCACCGCCGAGTCGCGCAAAAGCGCTGAAGGCCGTGACAGCGGTGGCTTGAAGTCGATCAACGTATTGGGCGGTAGCTATCAGTTCACCGAGCAATTCAAGGCGGCGCTGTACGCTTCCGACGTCGAAGACGTGCTGAAGAAGCAATACGTGAACGCCAACTACGTGTTCCCGATCGACAAGGATCAGTCCCTGACCCTGGACTTCAACGGCTACCGCACCAAGCTGGACGATTCCTACGTCCGTGAAAGCGGTGCAACCGGTGATGACAACAAGATCTGGAGCCTGGCCGCGACCTTCGTCACCGGCCCGCACTCGTTCACCCTCGCGCACCAGCGCAGCACCGGTGACAGCAACCTGGGCTACGCCTACGGCGGCTATCAGAAGGATCAGGGTCGTGTCGGTGACGGTGGCAACACCATCTACCTGGCCAACTCCTACTGGTCCGACTTCAACGCCGAAGACGAACGCAGCTGGCAACTGGGCTACGGCCTGGACTTCAGCGCCTTCGGCGTGCCTGGCCTGACCTACAACGTTGCGTACGTACGCGGTGACAACATCACCACGTCCACCAGCGAAGGCGGCACCGAGCGCGAAATCTTCAACCAGTTCAAATACGTCGTCCAGAGCGGCCCGGCCAAAGACCTCAGCGTGAAACTGCGCAGCTCGGTCCTGCGTGTTTCGCAGAAGTCGAGCGAGTACAACGTCAGCGGTAACGAACTGCGCGTGTTTGTCGATTACCCGATCAACATCTTCTGATGATGGTTGCGTGATCAAGGCCTGATGCAAGGCTGAGAAAAGAAGAAGCCCCGACTGGTTCGGGGCTTTTTTTGTGTTTTGAATGGTTCATGTCGCTGAAAGTCGATTTCGAGAACATGAGTCGGAGACGTGTCGTCGGCGGCGACATCTGCCGAAAATGTGTCGCAAAAAGTGAAAAATTCCGACACTTCACAGCGTTTCATGCGGATAGAAAAACGGCACCGGCTAAAATGCTGGATATTTTTCGGCTTTTAATTCATTACGCCACGTAACGAATGATGTTCCCGCCCCCACCTTTTTCCCCCTGACACAACCCAATACATTCCTCTCCAACGCCTCCCGATCATCCCGACGGGAAGGCCACTGGAGATGTCCCCATGCCTTTCGTAAATGTCCGCATTACCCGTGATGGCGTTACCGCTGAGCAGAAGGCTCAGGTCATCGCGGAAATCACAGAAACCCTGGAGCGCGTGCTCAACAAGCGCCCTGAATTGACCCACATCGTGATCGAGGAAATCGACACCGATAACTGGGGCTATGCCGGGATGACCACCACCCGGTACCGCAAACAATTGGCCGAATCCCAGGAATAGCCAGGTAGTCGATTGATCAACTTTTAATCACTTGTTCGAGCAGAGGTCTTCATCATGAGCTTTTCGAAAAAAGTCATCGTTATCACCGGCGCCTCCCAAGGGCTTGGCGACGGTATGGTCCAAGCCTTCCGTGAACTCGGTTACCGCATCGTCGCTACGTCGCGTTCGATCAAGCCCTCCACCGACCCGGACATGCTCACCGTGGCCGGCGACATTGGCGAGCCCGAGACCGCCCAGCGCGTGATCCGTGAGGCCATCGCCCGCTTTGGTCGCATCGATACGCTGGTGAACAATGCGGGGATATTCATCGCCAAACCCTTCACTGCCTACACCGCCGAAGATTATGCGAACGTGTTGTCGGTGAACCTCAATGGCTTCTTCTACATCACTCAGCTGGCCATTGCCGAGATGGAAAAGCAGGGCAGTGGCCATGTCGTGAACATCAGCACCAGCCTGGTGGATCACGCCATCGACGGTGTGCCTTCGGTGCTGGCCTCGCTGACCAAGGGTGGCCTCAACGCGGCGACTAAATCCCTGGCCATCGAATACGCCAAACGCGGCATTCGGGTGAACGCGGTCAGCCCCGGCATCATCAAGACGCCAATGCACAGCGAAGAAACCCATGCTGCGTTGGGCAGCCTGCACCCGGTCGGGCACATGGGCGAGGTCGATGATATTGCCCAGGCCGTGGTGTATCTCGATGGTGCCAAGTTTGTTACCGGCGAAATCCTGCATGTGGACGGAGGGCAGAGCGCGGGTCATTGAAAACATCTTTTTCAGATGTTCGGAATCACCAAAGCCCTCGTATTGCTACGGGGGTCTTCTTGTGAAGGTGAGCCAGTGAGCGATCCTGATAAAGACCCCACTATTGGTATCGATTGAGAATGTGTCGATTACAAGCTATGTTGCACTGTGTCTTTTTCGACACATTTTGATTCGCTATCCATAAACCTGATCGACATTCATCACGGTTTTTGATTGTGCAATCTTATCCTTACCCGATGAAAATGGATTTTCTATGAGCGGTGATGTGCAACGGCAACAAAACGACAAGATGTGGTTTTTGCAATTTTTGCGGGCTGTTGCATGCCTGCTCATCGTCTATGTTCACTGGCTTACATTTATATTGAATCCCGGCTCAGTGAACGAGTTTGTTTATCAGACGAAGCTTCCAGCGTATGAGGCTTCAGCTGGGGTAATTACCTACGCCACAGCCGTCGGTAAAATATTGCCATTCGATTTTCGAGAAGTTTATTTTGGCCTGGCACTATTTTTCCTTATTAGTGGTTTTATCATTCCTGTTTCCCTGGAAAAAGGCAGCAAGGTGAATTATGTCGTTCGGCGCATCGCGAGGATTCTGCCAACGGCCTTTGTTTGTACGATCATAACGTCGTTGGTCATGCTTGCAGGCATCTATGTGGAAGGGAGTTCGGTCGCGCCTTTTTCGGTTGTTGCGGTACTGGCAAATGCTTTACTGGTACGGGATATGCTGGGGCAACCATTCATTGATACAGCCATCTGGACGCTGGAAATAGAAGTACATTTTTATATTATCTGCTTTGTCATCAGCTTTTTCTCTGGTCAGAAAAAAGCATGGGTCATTCTGTCATTACCTGCCCTGTTCTTTCTGGCCAGTTTGGCCCTGACGTATTCCACGGGACCCTACGAAATCTACAGGCGATACCTCAATGTAATCGCAATTAATGGAAGTTTTCTTGGTGTCATGTTCGTAGGTATGGCGCTTTACAACTTCAGCACTGGAAACTGGTCTGTTCTTAAAACAGCGATCATGGTTTTTGTATTGCTGGTGTTGAACAATTTGACGCTGCAGAATTACGCCAGTAGTACGTTCACTATTATCTATGCCAATCATGTGTCTGCCGTGCTGGTCTTTATCAGACTGATGTTACTGGGCGACAGGGTGCCCTATTTCAAACTGATGGATAAACTGGCTGAAATTTCCTACCCGCTTTATCTTCTGCATGGAGGGTGCGGATACACGATTTTTTACATGGTGTACAAAAGTACACACAATACCAGTGTTTCCCTCTTTGCTTCGTTCGTGGCCGTCAGTTCTCTTACCTACATTGTTCACTGGACAATTGAGCGCCCGTCGACCCCGGTGGGTAAAAGAGTTGCCGGGTTTTTCGACAGGCAGGCGGCTTTGCGTCACAAGCCTGATGGTGCGATAGCGTGACTCGAATGGCGCTCATGCCTTCATTTGGCTGACAGCTGTAAAACAAAGCCCTTGTATTGCTACAGGGGCTTTTTCTTGAGGGTATCGGTGAGCAATGCGAATCAGGACGTCTGCCGATCCAGATCACGCCGAAGCACGACAGCAGTGGTGATGTCTTCAACGGTTTCATGACTGGCGACGGCATCCCTGACTCGATTCAGGTCATCGATGGTGCGTGATTCGACCTCGATCACCAGATCCAGCTGGCCACTGACCGAGGAGATGCGCCGTACCTGCGAGTGTTGCGCAAGTAGATCCAGCAGGCTGATGGCCGGTGTACGTTTCAGGCAGACCAGGAGGATGGCGCGGATCACGTTGGCGTCGATTTCGCCGATATCCGCTCGGTAACCCCTGATCACGCCATTGCGCTCAAGGTTGATGACGCGTTCGCTGGTCGCACTTCTTGAAAGGCCGATTCTCGCGGCCAGCGCCTTCAGGGCTATGCGCGCTTCCTTGGATAATATTTCGAGTATTTCGCGATCTTTCGTGTCCAGGTCGCGCATCAGAACTCCCCAATTTTGCCACCGATTTTGTGCCGGTCGATTCCGACAATATGCAGGCGAAAGGCGACCGCATACCTACTGCCGTCCCAGGCTTCGCGTGCCAAGCTAACTGAAAAAAATGGCTTGGAAAACACTTACCATGACTGACCTTTCCCACCCTGCACCGCAATTCTCGACGGTCGATGCCGAAAAACTCGGTGAGCAGCTTTTCGATGTCAAAGGTAGCGCCACGCCGCTGGACGGCGAGCGAGACCGCAACTACCGGTTGAACACCGGAACCGATGCGGGGTGGATCCTGAAGGTCGTCAACGCGAGTGAGCCGCGCATTGAAAGCGAGTTTCAAACGGCGATTCTCAGCCACCTGGCCAGCCACAATCCCGAGCTTGCCGTACCCTTTCTGAAGAAAAGCCTGGCCGGTGATTTCCTCGCATCTGCCGTCGCACCGACCGGCGAAACCCATGCGGTGCGCATGGTGAGCTGGCTGCACGGCACACCGCTGGCCGAGGTCGAGCGTACGTCCGAACTGATGCGCAGCCTCGGGCAGTCCTTCGGTGAAGTAGACCGTGCGCTGCAGGGCTTCATTCATCCGGGTGCGGTACGTGATCTCGACTGGGATTTGCGTCACGCCGCACGTTCGCGCTCGCGTCTGCACTTCGTCAAGGATCCCGGCAAGCGGGCCATCCTCGAGCGCTTTATCGAGCGTTTCGAAAACACGGTTCAACCAAAGCTTGCGCGTCTGCGCGCGCAAGTCATTCACAACGACGGCAATGACTGGAACATCCTCGTCGACCCGCACAATCATCAGAACGTCTCGGGCATCATCGATTTCGGCGATGCCGTGCACACGGTGCTGATTGCGGAAGTGGCGATCACCTGCGCCTATTCCATTCTCGACATGGAAGACCCCATCGGCGCGGCGGCTGCGCTCACGGCCGGCTTCCACGAGAAATATCCTTTGCAGCCGGAGGAGGTCGACGTCCTCTTCAATCTCATCGCGATGCGCCTGGTGATCAGCGTCACCTTGTCGGCCCAGCGTTGCGGCCAGACGCAAGACAATCCCTACCTGGCCATCAGCGAGGCGCCGGCCTGGCGTCTGCTGGAGCGGATGGACCGCATGAACCCGCGACTGGCGACGGCGATCCTGCGCAAGGCCTGTGGCTTTGATGCGATCGAAGGTGCGGGTGCGATTCGCCGCTGGGTGACTGAAAACAGCAAAACCTTCGCCGATATCGTGCGGCCATCCGCCGCGACCCTGAACAAGGCCATTGTGCCGTTTGGCGATGCTTCGCACGAAATGACGATTGCTTCAGCCGAACAGCGTCCAGCGGATGCGACGCGCTGGTGGAATGATTTTTCCGCCGCGCACAAGGTGCCGCTCGGCATCGGTCCCTGGGGCGAGGAGCGCACCATCTACACGGACGCGGCGTTCGAGTCGCGATTCATTGAAGGCCAGCGCCGGATCATTCACGTCGGCGTCGACTTGATCATGCCCGCCGGTACGCCGCTTTATACGCCGGTTGCCGGGGTGGTGCAGAGTGTCGAGGTCGAGCGTGAACCGTTGGGCTACGGTGGCTTGATCATGCTCAAGCACTCACCAGAAGGTTGCCCGCCGTTCCTGACCTTGTGGGGGCACATGTCCCACGAAGTGCTGGTGCGGCTGAAGCCTGGTGATTGTCTCGAGGCGGGCGCGCTGGTCGGCTACATGGGGGCGGACACCGAGAATGGCGGATGGATTCCCCATGTGCATATTCAGATGTCGACGGACACCGGGCTGAAAGCGAGCGAGTTCATCGGCGTCGGTGAACGGGCTTATGTCGACGTTTGGGCCGACCTTTTCCCCGACGTTTCGACACTGGCGGGCATTCCTCCGGAAACCTACAGCCAGGACGGCCGCACCAAGGCCGAGATCGTCGCCAAGCGCAAAGAGTTGCTGCTGCCCAACTTGTCGATTTCCTACTCGGACCCGATCAAGTTCGTGCGCGGTGACGGGGTCTGGCTGATCGATAACTTTGGTCGCGCCTATCTCGATTGCTTCAACAACGTCTGCCATCTCGGCCATTCCCATCCCGATGTGGTGCAAGCGATTTCGCGGCAATCGGCGCGGCTGAATACCAACACGCGTTACCTGCACGACAACATTGTCGAGTATGCGCAGCGGCTCACCGCCACCCTGCCGGAAGGCCTGGCAGTGGCTTCCTTCGGCTGCTCGGGCAGTGAAGCCAACAGCCTGATGCTGCGCATGGCGCGCAATCACACCGGGCGAAATGACGCGATTGTGCTGGACTGGGCCTATCACGGCACGACGCAGGAATTGATCGACCTCAGCCCCTACAAATACAAACGCAAGGCCGGCAAAGGACGTGCAGATCATGTGTTCGAGGCAGCCGTACCGGATGCCTACCGTGCCGCAGATGGTTGGCGGTTCGAAGAGCTGGGCAAGCGTTTCGCCGAAAGCGTGGCCGATCAGATTGAGCTCATGCGCAAGCAGGGCCGCTCGCCGGCGTTCTTTCTGGCGGAATCCATTCCCAGTGTCGCGGGGCAACTGTTCTTCCCGGAAAACTACCTGAAAGAAGTCTATGCCATGGTGCGGGCCGAGGGCGGCGTGTGCCTGGCGGACGAAGTACAGGTCGGCTTCGGTCGTGTCGGCAGTCACTGGTGGGCGTTTGAAACCCAGGGCGTGGTGCCCGACGCGGTGTCCATGGGCAAACCCATCGGCAATGGCCATCCCATGTCGGCGGTGGTGACCACCCGTGAAATGGCGGACAGCTTCAACAACGGTATGGAGTACTTCAACACCTTCGCCGGCAGTCCGGTGGCCTGTGCGGTAGGGCTGTCCGTGCTCGATGTGATCGAGCGCGACAACCTGAAACTCAATGCGCTGACCGTGGGCAACTACTTGCTCGAAGGCTTCCGCAAATTGCAGCAGCGCTACGACGCCATCGGCGATGTACGTGGGCTCGGGCTGTTTCTCGGCTTAGAACTGGTGACCGATCGCAAGACCAAGGTCCCCGCCACGGCGCTGGCAAAAAAGGTCGCCGATGGGGCCCGGGAGCGGGGGATTCTGATCGGTACCGAGGGCCCTCATGACAACGTGCTGAAGATGCGCCCGTCGATGATTTTCAGCCAGGCCAATGCGGATTTCTTGCTTGAGGTGCTGGACGAGAGCTTCAAGGCTGCACTGCAGTAAAGCGCTGCCCGACATAGTGTCGGCGAACTCCGGCAATGTGCCCGTCAGGCTGACGACTTGCCGGGTGCTTTCCAAAAGTGCCTATGCAAAGCTCTTTTTGAAGACCGGGTGAACGACCGGAAACAATAAAAATAACGCTTCGAAGGTGCCATCCAATGCTGACTAAAAAACTCAAGTGTTTGATTGCTGCATCCACTGTCGCGGCCGCGGCGCTGCTTTCCACTTCGGCTGCTCAGGCTGACGACTTGAAGTCGATCCAGGATGCGAAGGAAATCCGCATCGCCATGAGCGGCCAGTATTCGCCCTTCAGTTTTGCCAACGAGCAGAACCAGATCGTCGGTTTCGACGCGTCCATCAGCGAGGCACTGGCCGAGCGCATGGGGGTGAAAGTGACGATCATCACGACGCCCTTCGACGGGATCATTGCTGGTCTTCTGGCGAAAAAATATGACGCCATCGTCGCCTCCATGACCATCACCCCGGAACGGCAGAAAGCGGTGGATTTCGTCGGGCCTTACTACCATGCGGGCCGCACGATCGTGGTGAAGGAAAACTCCGCGATCAAAAGCCTCGATGATCTCAAGGACGTGACCGTTGGCGTGACGCTCGGGGATGCCCACGATAAGTGGGCCAGGGCTCGCGGCAACCTCAAAGTCCGGGCCTATAAAGGCCTGCCTGAAATGCTGGTGGACCTGGACGCCGGGCGTATCGACGCGATCGTGATGGACAGCGTTCCGGTGCTGGTCGCGGTCAAGGAAACCGGGCAGAAGATTCGTGTCATCACGCCACCGGACAGCGATGGTGGCGTCGAAGGCATGGGCATTGCGCTGCGCAAAAACAATCCTGAGCTCAAGGCGTCGATGCAGAAGGCGCTGGAAGACATGCTCGCCGATGGCACCTACGAAAAGATCTCGATGAAGTGGATTGGCACCGATATCCGCTGATTCATGTTTAGCAGGGCCCGACCCAGGGTCGGGCCGGCCGATCAGACTTTTCGAGCGTTTCCATGGACCTGACACTCATACAGCGCACATTCCCGTTTTTCCTGGAGGCAGCCTGGATCACGGTGCAGATCTCTGTCCTCGCGTTGCTGCTTGGTTTGCTGGTGGCGATCGTGCTGGTAGCGGCGCGGCTGTCCACGTCTCTGGTGTTGCGCTGTCTCGCCAGAATCTACATCAGCGTGTTTCGCGGCACGCCCTGCCTGGTTCAGCTATTCATCATCTACTTCGGCGGGCCACAGATCGGGCTGGAATTGGAGCCCTTCGCGGCGGGCGTCCTCGGCCTGGGTCTGAACATCGCGGCCTACATGGCAGAGTCGATCCGCGGCGCCATCAGCAACGTTGACCCTGGCCAGGAAGAAGCGGCGCGTTCCATTGGTTTTGGACGCGGCCAGACCTTCTGGTTCATCACGTTGCCGCAAGCGGCAAAGTTGATGATCAGGCCACTGGGCGTGAATGCCGTCGCGCTGGTCAAGGGTTCGGCATTGGTGTCGACGATCTCGGTGGTTGAGCTCTCCTATACGGCCCAGCGCTTTATCAGCTCAACCTACAAGCCATTCGAAATGTTCGTGGTGTCCGCGCTGCTTTATATCGTGATGGTCTACCTGGTCAGGTTCATTGTTGACCGTCTCGACAATCGCTTCGCGGCAAGGTGAGTGCGTTTACATGCAAAGTCTGGATCTGAGTATTGTTGGCCCTTATTCCGAGCTGCTTGCAACAGGCCTGTGGTGGACGGTTGTGATGTTTATCAGCTCCAGCCTGTTGAGTTTGCTGGCCGGGGTAGCCTTCGCCCTCATTGTTTTGTATGCGCCGAAACTATTGGCATTGCCCGTGCGCTTTCTGACGTGGCTGCTCATGGGCACGCCGCTGCTTCTGCAGCTGTACGTTCTTTATTACGGTCTTGTGCAAGTGGGCATCGATATTCCGGCACCGGTGGCCGGCATCATCGGGCTTAGCCTGCACTTCGCCGTTTACAACGCCGACGTCATTCGTGCCGGCGTGGTATCCGTGGATGCCGGCCAGGTCGAAGGGGCTCGCTCCATTGGCTTGAGCCGCGGCCAGACCCAGCGCTACATCATCGTCCCGCAAGCACTGCGCCGCACCATAGCACCGCTGGGCAACAATCTTATTGTCCTGCTGAAGGACACTTCCCTGGTGTCGATCATCGGCATTGCCGAACTGGTGTACAGCGCGCAGCTCGCCGTGAGCGAGACCTACAGCCCGTTTGAGTTTTATCTGACTGTTGCGATTGTTTATTACGCAGCCAATCTCGTTCTCGAAGCCGGCCTGCACCTTCTCGAAAAAAAGGTAGAGATGTCACGATGACCAGCACAGCATCCATGGTTGAGGTAAAGGGTGCCCGCAAGGCATACGGCGCACTTGAAGTACTCAAGGGCATTGACCTGTCCGTGTCCCGCGGTCAGATCGTCGCCATCATCGGCCCCAGCGGCTCCGGCAAAAGCACACTGCTGCGCTCAATCAATCACCTGGAAGTGCTCGACGATGGCGAGATCTGGCTGGAAGGCGAACACATCAACCGGCCGTTGAAAGGTCGAAAGTTCGAGCAGCATATCAATGCCGTGCGCCAACAGATGGGCATGGTTTTCCAGCACTTCAACCTGTTCCCGCACCTGACCGTGTACGAAAACATCGCCATTGGCCCGATCAAACTGAAGGGCCTGACAAAAAAGGCCTCCCGTGAGTTGGCCATGGAATATTTGTCGAAAGTCGGGCTGGAGAAAAAATTCGACGAATACCCGTCTCGCCTGTCAGGCGGGCAGAAACAACGCGTCGCCATCGCCCGGGCACTGGCCATGCAGCCAAAAGTCATGCTGTTCGATGAAGCCACCTCGGCGCTGGACCCGGAACTGGTCGAAGAGGTCAACCAGGTCATGAAACAACTCGCCGCAGAGCACATGACCATGCTGATCGTCACCCACGAAATGCGCTTTGCGGGCGAGGTGGCGGACCGGATTATCTTTATGGACGGCGGGGTTGTCGTTGAAGAAGGGGCGCCGGGGGAGATTCTGCAGAACCCGATGCATGAGCGTACGCGGTCGTTTTTGAAGAAGCATTTGCACGATAGGTAACGTGCGGGTTTGCTGGGCGTTTATCGAATGCTAGAAACAACAAAGCCCCAGCATTTCTGCAGGGGCTTTGTTTTGTATGGTGCCGGCACCAGGAATCGAACCCGGGACCTACTGATTACAAGTCAGTTGCTCTACCATCTGAGCTATACCGGCATGTCAGGGCGACGATTATAGCGATTGGGCGGGTTCTGTAAACCCCTGAATTCTGACTATTTTTACGCGGGTGTCGGGCCGGCCCTGCGGGGAGTTGTGCAGGGCCGGACCTGAGGTTTGCTCCAGGGCACTACACGCCGTTTTTGACGGCGTTGATCAGGTCCTGACTCAGCACCTGGGCAGGGGCGACTTGCACGCTTTGGGTGTAGAACGGCGGCAGGTTCTGGGCCAGTTCCGACAGTGCCTGGGCTGTGGTATTGCCCGGCAACAGCACGTACTGCAGGTTCGACGGGTAGCTCTGCGGCACCGCGCCTTCCATCGTCGAGCCGTAGGCGCCAAAGGTCATCACCGCCTGCGGGGTGGTGGGGTCCGGGGCGTACAGGAAGACGAAGGTGCCGTACTTGGGATGCGTCAGGTATTGCCCGGCTTCGGCACGAACGGCCGGATCGGGGTCGTTCATCAGGGTCCAGCGCATGACCGCGTAGTTGCGGGTGGTTTCCATGAACGCTGTACGAATTGGCGACTGGTTCTCGGCGCCACCCAGGCAGACCAGCAAGTTGCCGAACGGGTCGATGAGCGCTACCGAATTGAACACAGGACTTTGCTGCGCGGTTTTCAGCAGTGGCGGGGCGAGTTCCGCGCCAGGGTCGCGCGGGTTGGCCGATTGCACTGTCAGCGCGAACGGGCTGAGTGCCGTGAGTGCCTGGCGAACTTTACTGTTGGCCGGCAGGTTCGCCGGGTTTTGCAGCTGGTCCGGCGGCAATCCGCTGTTGTTGCTGGCCTCACGCACGGTGTTGACGCTGGCGGAGAAGATCGAGCTGGTCAGGAAGTACGCCGCCGAGTCGATAGTCTGGCCGGCGAACACCGGACTGTTCGAGCCTTGCCAGGCGCGGCTGACTGGCGCTGCAATCGCGTAGTAACCCCAGGTGTTCTGCGCTTGCTGGCGAACCTGCGGTGGCAGTGACGGAAAGGTGAACTGGCTGTTGTAGTTGATGCCGGCGTAGTCATCGATCGCACTGACTGCGACGTTGAATCCTGCGGTCAACAGCGAACCGGCGCACATGGCGCAGGGATCAAGGGTGGTCACGACGGTCAGTTGATTGGGCGGTGGCAGGTTCAGCGGTTGGGCATTCTCGAAGTACCAGTCCACCAGTTGGCGCTCGCCGTGGGCGGTGGGGTCATGGGGCAGGAAATAAGTGGTGCCGCCGCCGGGAAACGGCATCAGCACGTTGTTGTGCAGCGCGGCGATCACTTCGCCGCTGGCGTTATTGATGATCGCGCCGCCTACCGCAAAGGTTTGTTGCAGGGCAGCATAAATGGCTTGGTTGGCGACAGTATCGACAGCTTCCTGTGCACTGTTCAATGTGCTCATGGTGACTCAGCTCCTTGCTTCCTGAGCGTCAGAGAATTCTGACGCTTGGCAACGATAGTTGAGCTTTTCAAGGCCGTTTATGTTCTTTTGGCGTAATGCTTATGCACAACCGAGTGTTTAGTGCACCGGGTTAAAGCCGATTTTGTGGATCCGTTCTCAGTTGCTCGCAAATGCCTGTTTTTGCGGTTTTTTCTTCAGGTGTACGAAAAGTGAACACTTGCGTTTCACCTCTGAAACAGCCGCAGATCTTGGATCCACGGAATTCCATCAACAGAGTTATCCACAGGCTGTGTAGGATTAATCGCGTTCAGCGAGCAGCAGGAAATTGCGCGGTGTGAGTGGGGTTTCGCAGAAGGTGCCGAGGCGAACTCGATATCCGTGCTCGGCAAGGAAAAGTGCCCTGTCCAGGGTCAGCCA
Organism: Pseudomonas vancouverensis; assembly: GCF_004348895.1. Taxonomy (GTDB): domain Bacteria; phylum Pseudomonadota; class Gammaproteobacteria; order Pseudomonadales; family Pseudomonadaceae; genus Aquipseudomonas; species Aquipseudomonas vancouverensis. Next base: position 50,702 of record NZ_RRZK01000003.1, on the reverse strand, counting down.
CAGCTCCAGAGGTCGTCGGAAAAGTCCCCGAACCAGCTCAAGGTTGCGGACCTCTGCCAAGCGTTGCCAACCACCGGCTTCGAGGGCCGGCCAGTCCTGCGGGCCGATTGTGGATAAGTCCTTGAGCGATGCCAGGTCCTGGCAGTAGTCGGCGAAGGATTTTTCCAGCCAGGCGCTGGGCAGGGAAGGCGTTGGCAGGTATTCATTTACGCCGCGGATTTGCCGTTGCAGCAGGTCGAACCCCAGGCGCCGGGCCATGGAGGTATCGCGTTGGCGTCGCACGCGAGCGCCGGCGGTGACGGTTTCACTCATCGGCAGCGACAGATCATCGAGAGACAATCGCAGGCTTGAAGCCTGAGCGGCCGAGGAAATCGGAGCGTACTCGCTCCGACTGATCCGGTTATAGCAGCAGGGAGCAATGGCGAGCTGTTTGCAGCCCGTCGCACTGGCGAGCTGAATCAAGCGCACGTGCAGATCGCCGCAAGCATGCAACGCCACTGGCGTGTGCCCGGCATGCAACAGATCGGCCGTGCCGTTCGCGAGGACATCCTGTTCGACATGCAGGGCATGCAGTTGATGCCGCTGGCTGAGTGCCTGACCGCTGGCGACCAGCGCCGGGTCGTACTCCAGGCACGTCAGTTGCTGTCCAGGCTGCAGCAGCCGTCGCCCCAAATGCCCTTTACCCGAGCACCAGTCCAGCCAGTGTTTTGGCTCCTTGGTGAATTGCAAGCGGCTGGCAAAGGCTTCGATCTGTTGCCATTTGCGTCCCGGCACATCGACGTTCAACCGGTGTCCGGCCGCTTCCAGCGCGTGCGCGGGTAATTCATCCACAGCGCTTAACGCGATGGAGGCGGCTGCCAGGGAGGTGAAGGGGGCGGGCGCATCCAGCAGCGCAGGCTGGTTGTGGGCGTTCTCTGCATCTTCCAGCGAACGCTGGCGTAGCCAGGCCGCCAATTGCGGGTAGGAAGTTTCCCAAGGCAATTGCAGGTGTGTGAAGGGTCGCGGCTTCCACAGCGCCTGATGCTCGATCAGAAAGGCATCCAGCGCGGTGAAACGGGCGAGCAGGGCCGCGCCCGTCAACACGCCGGCATCAACGTCCTTGGCAGGCATCGACGCGCAACCAGCGCTCCAGCAACTTGAAGCCGCGCACCAGGACGTAAGCCATGACCAGATAGAACATGCCTGCGGCGAAGAAGATCTCCACCGGCAAATACGTCCGGGCAATGATGGTGCGGGCCATGCCGGTCAGTTCCAGCAGGGTCACGGTACTGGCCAGGGCACTGGCCTTGAGCATCAGGATGACTTCGTTGCTATAGGCGGGCAGGCCGATGCGCGCGGCGCGGGGCAGGATGATATAGAACAGCGCTTTGGGTTTGGACATGCCCAGCGCCCGTGCCGCTTCGATCTCGCCCGGTGGGATCGCCTGAATGGCGCCGCGCAGGATCTCGGCAATGTAGGCCGCGGTGTGCAAGGTCATGGTCGCCGTTGCGCACCAGAACGGATCGCGCAGGTACGGCCACATCGCGCTGTTACGAATGGCATCGAACTGGGCCAAGCCGTAGTAGACCAGGAACAGCTGAACCAGCAACGGTGTGCCTCGGAAAAAGAAGATGTAGCCGTAGGGAAATGCCCGTACCCACCACAAGCGCGAAGAGCGAGCGATGCCCAACGGAATCGCCAGCAGCAGACCGGCGATCACGGCGATGGCCACCAGCTCCAGGGTCAGGGTTGCGCCCTGCGCCAGTTTCGGCAGCCACTTGATGATGACTTCCCAGTTCATTGGGCGCTCCTCGCAAAGCCGCGAGCGGCACGTTTTTCCAGGAAGTGCATGCCGGTCATGGCCAGGATCGTCAGACCCAGGTACATGAACGCAGCGACCATATAGAAGGTGAACGGCTGCTTGGACACGGTCACGCCGATTTGCGCGTGACGCATGATTTCTTCCAGGCCGATCACCGACACCAGCGCGGTGTCCTTCATCAGGATCATGAACAGGTTGCCCAGGCCCGGCAGGGCGATGCGCCACATCTGCGGCATGATCAGTTTGGTAAAGATGCGCCACTGCGACAGGCCCAGGGCCACGCCGGCCTCACGATGACCTTTGGGAATGGCGAGGATCGCGCCGCGAAACACTTCCGTGGCGTAGGCGCCGAAGCAGAGGCCCAGGGCAATGACACCGGCGGCGAAGGCGCTGAGTTCCAGTTCGGGATTGCCGAAGAACTCGCCGAGCGCGCGCATGGCGTTAACCGTGCCGAAGTAGATCAGCAGCACCCAGAGCAATTCGGGGATACCGCGAACCAGGGTCGAGTAAGTACCGCCAAGCCATTGCAGCGGCTTGTACGGGGAAGTCTTGGCCAGGGCACCGAGCAGACCGAGCACCAGGCCCAGGCACAGGGCCGAAAGTGCCAGTTTCACAGTCATCAGCGCGCCCGCGGCGAGCGCCGGGCCGAATCCGTAGAGGTCGATAATCATGGATTTCTTTTCAAATCGCGGCAGGCAATGCCGAGAACCGGCACCGTCAGAGGACGGCGCCGGTCAGGCAGTCAGAATCAATAGATGCTGAACGGGAAATACTTGTCGTTGATCTTCTTATAGGTGCCGTCAGCGACGATTTCTTTCAGGGCGGAGTTCAGCTTGGTGCGAATCGGGTCGCCTTTACGTACAGCGATACCGATCTTGTCGCTTTCTTCCACCGGGTCGCCCTTGAACTCGTAGTCTTTGCCGGCGTCGCTTTTCAGCCACTCGTAGTTCACGTACTTGTCGGCGAGGATGCCGTCCAGGCGGCCGGAAGTCAGGTCGAGGTAGGCGTTTTCCTGGGTGTCATACAGCTTGACGGTGATGTCGTCACCGAAGTGATCTTCCAGGAAGGTACCGGCCAGGGTGGCGCGCTGTGCACCGATGATCTTGCCTTTCAGCGCGGCCTTGTCGGTCTTGAAGTCGACGTCTTTCTTGGCGATGAATTGCAGCTTGTTGGAGTAGTACGGGTCGGTGAAGTCCACCGCTTGCTTGCGCTCGTCGGTGATCGACATCGAGGAGATCAGGAAGTCGAACTTCTTGGCGTTCAGGGCCGGGATGATGCCGTCCCAGTCGGAGGTCACGACGGTGCATTCGACTTTCATCTTGGCGCACAGGGCGTCGCCGATTTCCTTGTCGAAGCCGACAACGTTACCGCTGGCATCTTTGTTGTTGAACGGCGGGTAAGCCGCTTCGATGCCCATCTTCAGGGTTTCAGCCATGGCACCGGCGCTGAACGCCAGGGTGACGGCGGCAGCCAGGAAGACCTTTTTGTAGTTCTGCATGCGGGTAGCTCCGTTAGCGGTTGCTGGACATGAATTGTTTGCAGCGCGCCGAAAGCGGGTTTTCAAACACCTGCTGTGGCGATCCTTGCTCTTCTACCAGGCCCTGGTGGAGGAACACCACTTCGCTGGAGACCTGACGGGCGAAGCCCATTTCGTGGGTCACGAGCAGCATGGTGCGGCCTTCTTCGGCCAGGGCACGGATGACATTAAGTACTTCCTGGACCATTTCCGGGTCAAGCGCCGAGGTGGGCTCGTCGAACAGGATGACTTTGGGCTGCATGGCCAGGGTGCGGGCGATGGCCGCACGTTGTTGCTGGCCGCCGGACAGTTGTGCCGGGTAGGCATGGCGCTTGTCGGCGATGCCGACCTTGGCCAGCAAGGCTTCGGCAACTTCGATGGCTTCAGCCTTGCTCTGGCCGAGCACGCGACGCGGGGCCTCGATGATGTTGTCGAGCACGCTCATGTGCGGCCACAGATTAAAGTTTTGAAACACAAAACCGATTTCGCTGCGCAGGCGATTGATCTGTTTGCCGTCGGCGGCAATCAGTTCGCCATTCTTCGCGGCCTTGAGCTTGAGTTCTTCGCCGGCCACCAGGATCTGACCCTGATGCGGGTTCTCCAGCAGGTTGATGCAGCGCAGGAACGTGGACTTGCCGGAACCGGAGGAACCCAGGATCGAGATCACATCGCCGTCGCGGGCGGTCAGCGAAATGCCTTTGAGCACCTCAAGCGAACCGTAGCGTTTGTGCAAGTTGCGAATTTCAAGCGCGGGCGTGGCCTCAGCCATGTGCGTTCCTCATATATGTTGCGCTCCTGCTGTTGGTCGCCTTCCTGGCGAGGCGGCCAACCTAGCATAGCGTTTCAATGGCAGCCAACAGCGCTACCGGCGGTAAATGGCTGGCGTGTGGCAGGTTGTCGCATCGACACAGCAGACTGTCGCGCCTTCAACAACCGAACAGCCGTTTGAACAGGTATTTGCCGGGGCTGTCGCGTAAAAAAAGGCGCGATGTTGCCAGCTTTGCCGGGGTGTTGGAAGCGCTATCCGGCCAAAGGACTTAGATACGCACTTTTATCGTGCGTCAATGCCGATTCGGGTGTGTTTCCGGTGCGCGGATTGACGGTTGAAAGTGGGTCGCAGGGTAACGCTGTGGCGAAGTGCCATTAAATTCAACGGGTTACGATGACCGCCCGGTCTGGATGAGATCGCCGGGTTAGAGGCTTTTGAAACATTTTGGCGCAATTATTGCGTGCAGAATCCAGAACGCCCCGTTGGCTTCTTTTTACGAGAAGGATGCAGAGACGGGATGCACGCATTCGCTTTTCCTTACAAAGGTAGTTTCAATGAGCAGTACCCAAAGCTCTAACGGCCTCGAACAGGGGCTTAAACCGCGTCATGTGACCATGCTGTCGATTGCCGGTGTTATCGGCGCCGGCCTGTTCGTAGGCTCGGGTCACGCCATCGCTGCCGCAGGCCCGGCCGTACTGTTGGCTTACGCCGCCGCCGGCATGCTGGTGGTACTGGTCATGCGCATGCTCGGCGAAATGGCCGTCGCGTCGCCGGATACCGGTTCTTTCTCGACTTACGCCGACCGCGCCATCGGTCATTGGGCCGGTTTCACCATCGGCTGGCTGTACTGGTGGTTCTGGGTATTGGTAATCCCGTTGGAAGCCAACGCTGCCGCAACCATCCTGCACGCCTGGTTCCCGAACGTGGCCATCTGGGCTTTCACGCTGATCATCACCCTGTTGCTGACGGTGACCAACCTGTTCAGCGTGAAGAACTACGGTGAGTTCGAATTCTGGTTCGCCCTGATCAAGGTCCTGGCGATCATTGGTTTCATCGCACTGGGCGTCATGGCCATTTTCGGCTTCCTGCCGACCAGCCAGGTCAGCGGCGTTTCCCACCTGTTCGACACCCAGGGCTTCCTGCCGAACGGCATGGGCGCGGTGTTGGGTGCGATCCTGACCACCATGTTCTCCTTCATGGGCACCGAGATCGTGACCATCGCTGCAGCCGAATCGAAAGACCCGGGCAAGCAGATTTCCAAGGCCACCAACTCGGTGATCTGGCGGATCGGCTTGTTCTACCTCGTGTCGATCTTCATCGTTGTGGCCCTGGTGCCTTGGAACGATCCGGTTCTGGCCAGCGTCGGTTCCTACCAGACCGTGCTTGAGCGCATGGGCATCCCGAACGCCAAGATGATTGTCGATATCGTGGTACTGGTCGCTGTAACCAGTTGCCTGAACTCGGCGCTGTACACCTCCTCGCGCATGCTGTTCTCCCTGGGCAAGCGTGGCGATGCACCGGCCATTTCCCAGCGCACCAACAAGAGCGGCACCCCTTACTGGGCGGTGATGCTGTCCACTGGCGCTGCGTTCCTCGCGGTGTTCGCCAACTACGTGGCTCCGGCTGCGGTGTTCGAATTCCTGCTGGCCAGTTCCGGCGCCATCGCGCTGCTGGTGTACCTGGTGATCGCCTTCTCGCAATTGCGCATGCGCAAGCAGCGTATTGCCCGCGGCGAGAAAATTGAATTCAGCATGTGGCTGTTTCCGGGCCTGACCTACGCGGTGATCGTGTTCATCATCGGTGCCCTGACCATCATGCTGTTCCAGGAAGCGCACCAGGTCGAAATCATCGCGACCGGCCTGCTGAGCATTGTGGTGGTGGCTGCCGGCCTGCTGGTGGCACGCCGTCGCAAGCTGGAAAATCGTGGTGCGGTCGTTCTTAACTGATCCGTAGCGCGTAACGTAAAACGGCCGCTGTCAGTGATGACATGCGGCCGTTTTTGGTTATGCCTGAAGCTTATTCGGTTTTTTCTTCCGGCGCTTCCAGCGACTCGCGATACGCGTCCAGCGCAGCACTGAAGTCGGTAATGAACTGCGGTTCGCTCAACCACGCCTGGGCGGTTTCGCGGTCCATGCCGTCGGCCCACATGCGGTAGTCGATGAGCATGTCGGCGGCCAGGTGGGTGGCGGCCATGCCTTCGTCTTCGGCGTTTTCCATGTCCAGCAGTTCTGGGTGGTCGACGATGATGAAGGCCAGCTCCGTCAGCAGAATCGAGAGCATTTCGCTGCGGCTGATGGCTTCGGCGTCGCGCATTTTGCTGAACATCGCCAGGGTGTATTCCGGGATCGGCTCGGCCAGGTGACCAAGGTCATCGTCCAGGTTCATGGGTTTTCTGCCGACCATGCGGATTTGCTTGGCTTTGGCTTTTGCACGCTTGGCGCGCTTTTGTTGCTTGTTCAGGGAGGCCATGGGAACTCAGTTTTTCTGTTGGGTTTGCGCGGCAATGGCGTCTGACGCCGCCACGTAGTCAGCCTGGAAGGCCGGTGATTCGATCCATGCCAGGGCGCCGGCTTCGTCGGTCTCGGTCGCCCATTGGCGATATTCGATCAGTGCAGCGAGGATGAAATCCATCGCGCCTTCTTCGCCTTCCTGTTCGTACACCAGCTCCAGCAGCGGGTCTTCGAGGAACGCCGTGCACATGGCCTGTTGGCTGATCTTTTCAGCGTCGATCATTTTCTTGAACAGTTCGGTCAGGTCCACCGACTCGAAGTCGATGCGATCGTCGTTCGGGTCCAGTTCGACCGGCGCGGCAGCCCGCTGGGTGCGGTTCTGCTTGGCCTTGGCCTTGGCACGGGAGGCGCGTTTTTGCTGCTTGTTGGCGGAAGCCATGGGTGTCATTCCGTAATTCGTTGAAAGGGCAGGGCTCAACTGCGCGGTACTCGCCGCCCGGGGGTGTCGGGGGCCAGTTCGCCGTTTTGCAGCCAGGAGAGTGCTATGGGCCATAGTGTGGCTTGGTATGCGCTGCGAAAAAAGGCGAAATGCCCAACTTCTTCTTCGCCGATGTCCTGCGGCTCGATACGCCAGTGGGTGTTCTGGCTGCCGCTGAAGTAGCCGAGCAGCCGTTCGATGGCTGCAATCGTGCCGTAAGGGTCATCGCTGAGGCTGATCGCCAGGGTCTGTGCGTTCACCGCCGTGAAGGGCAGTTGCCCGTTGATAGCGCGGCCGCTGGCGCGCTTTTCGTAGCGTGCGGTAGACAGGCTCCAGTCGCGAACCACGCCTGCCGGCGTGTCCTCCAGCCAGCCGAGGCGTTTGCCCGGGAAGTAGCCATAGATCATGGTCACCAATGGCATCAGCACATGCCACTTGGCCAACATTCGCCAACGCTGGGCGGGTGCATAGTCGCGCCAGTAGGCGAATTGCGCGCCGACCGTCACCAAGCGCCGAATCAGATGCCCGGACGCTCCCAGCCCCGCCGCACAGCCGCCAAAGCTGTGGCCGACGACATCAATCGGTTGCCCGGAAAACTCACGCTGCGCACGCTTGAGCATCGCCTCGAAGTCCAGCGCACCCCAATCGGTCCAGGACGCCTGTAGGCCTTTGAGTGATGCCGGGCGCGATTCGCCAATGCCGCGATAGTCATAGGTGATGACGTCGAAGCCATTGGCGAACAGGTAGTCGGCAAAACGCGAGTAGTGACGACAGCGAACGGAGGTGGCGGCATTGATGATGACGACCGCACGAGCCGTGTCCCGAGAGGCGTGGCGCCAGCTGAAGCCGCCCAGGATAAAGCCATCTGCGGCCGATTCCTTGAAAGGCTCGCCCGGGGCGCTTATCGGCAGCGGCAACTCGATCTGAGTGGAAGGCTGCGCAAGTGTGTCCTGCAAGTTCATCGGCATCGGACCTTGGCGGAGTCAGGTAGCTGCCAACGATAGTCCTCCTCCCGTTGATGAACAATCGGTTGGCTTTATTTGAACGATTGGCGATCGGGAACAGGCGTGTAGGCAATCCTGGTCAATTTGGAACGCGCTGGGTTCCAAATTGAATCAAGTACCAACAAGTACATTTCGTACTCAACCAAAGACCAAATCAATCTGAAACACCGCTACCCGGGCGCAAATCCAATGAATGTAACGATTGGGTTCTGTAGAGCCCGGGAGTCGCCATCATGAAGTACCTTCATTCACTCATGCTGCCCATCGCCACCCTTGGTGTGCTGATGTTTCCTGCGGTGTTGCCTGCCGCCAGTCTCGATCCCGTCGACAACGCCGGCGTACAGGTTCAGCGCCAGGAACAGAACGGGATCACTTACCTCTCCGGTGGTATCGGCGAAGACGAGTCAAAGGCCATCCAGCAAACCACCGGATATAACCTGCACATGACGTTCTCTGTGGGCGCCCAGAACGAGTACATCCCCGATGTCACCGTAACCATCGAGAAAGCCCAGGGGCAACCCGTGTTGACCCTCAATGACGCCGGGCCGCTGGTGTACGTGCAACTGCCAGCGGGCAAATACACGGTTGTCGCCACACGCAACGGCGAAACGCGGCGTGATGTGGCGGATGTCGGTCACGGCGCCGCGCGCAATCTGGTATTCCACTGGAACAGTGCCAGCTAGTCGGCGAATGCAGAAAGTGGTCCTCAAGCCAGCCCTGAATCCGCAGATTCAGGGTTTTTTGCATATTGTCCTCAAAGAACCTGGCGTTGAAAGTTCAGGGTGTAATGAAAGATACTGTTTCTCATTAACGCCTGTGAAAGAATTCCATTAGCTCGCTCATTCCGCTCCGGACTCACCTCTCGATGCCGCCAACGCCCAGCCTGTTGCTGAGTTTTCAGGAACATTACGATGACCTGCTGAGTTTCCTCACCCGGCGCATGAGCGATCGGCAGCGCGCCGCTGACGTGGCCCAGGAAACCTATCTGAAGTTGTTGAACGTCGATGAGTCGGTGGCGGTGCTCAACGATCGCAGTTTCATCTTTCGGGTAGCGGGCAACCTGGCCATTGATACCTTGCGCCGCGAGCAGCGCCTGAGCGGCCATGCCGGAGAAGGCGCGGGCTATGACGAAGCGGTCGATCCGGCGCCGCCGCCGGAAGCGGTGTTTCTGGCCAAGGAGCGCCTGGGCATTCTCGACGATGCCTTGCAGCAACTTTCACCCAATGCGCGTCAGGCCTTGCTGCTCAATCGTCTGGAAGGCTTGACCCAGGCGCAAATCGCCGTTGAACTGGGCGTTTCCGAGAGCATGGTGGCCAAGTACATCGGCCAGGCCCTGCGTCATTGCCGCGACTGGTTGAAAAACAACCATGCGTGAACGTTCACTTCCCCTCCACGATGAAACCATGACCGACTCTGCGCAAAGCCTTGAAGACATCGCACTGGATTGGGTGGTGCTGCTCAATTCGGGCAAGGCGACCGCCGAGGACCAGCAGGCGTACCAGCAATGGCGCGCCCTGAGCGAAGAGCATCAACGGGTCACGGATGATGCCCAGTCGCTGTGGGCGATGCTGGGGCATACGCCCACCGCCAGGCAATTCCAGGCCCCACAGCCAGCAAGCCGGCGTGCAAAGGTCTGGTGGCCGGCGTTGGCGGCATCAGTGGTGTTGGCCGTGGCCGGTCTGGTGGGATGGCAGCAATGGCCGATGCTCAATTCCGACTATCACACCAGCGTTGGTCAGCTGCAGACGGTGACGCTGGCCGATGGCAGCAAGATCATTCTCAACAGTGCCAGCGCCGTGTCGGTGGCGTTTTCCGCCGATGAGCGCAGCGTCATCCTGCGCGCCGGCGAGGCGTTGTTCGAGCCGGCCGTCGAAGCGCGACCGTTCGTGGTGCGCAGTGGTAATGAGCTGATACAGGCGGGCAACGGCGTGTTCAGTGTGCGCCGTGAAGGCGATGCCCTGACACTGGTGGTGAGTGCCGGCCAGGTGCAACTCAAGGGCGCTCATCAGCCGGTGCTGGTGCAGGCGGACCAACGCCTGGCGCTTCAATCCGGTCAGCCGTTACTGGCCCAGCAGAAGGTTGATGCCGTCAGCCTGACGGCCTGGCAGCGTGGCAAGTTGATCTTCAATGGTCGCCCATTGGGTGAGGTGATTGGCGAGCTGGAGCGCTATCAGCACGGACGGATTCTGATTTCCGACCGCGAACTGGCGGCCTTGCCAGTCAGTGGCGTGTTCGAGCTCAACGACCCGCAGGGCTCGTTGCGCACCCTTGAGCAACGCTATCCACTGAAAGTCACCTACCTGCCATGGCTGGCGGTTTTGCACTGACCTGAAAATATTTTCACCAACCCGCTGCAAGTTCCTTCCTGCCGAATCGTCGTAGTGAGACTGAGAAGAAAATCATTCTCATTGGCGTATTCATTGGGGCGGGAAGGTAAACGTGAAAGGTATGTTCAAGCAGTCGGCACAGGCGCGCAGCAACCACGGTCAGCACCTTGTGCGCAGGACTCTGTTGGCCCAGGCGATCATCGCCGGTCTGTGCGGACCGGTGCTGGCGCAGGCACAAAACGCTGCGGCGCAAACGGTGAATACCCAGGAACGCCAGGTGACGTTCTCCCTGCCGACTCAGTCGCTTGATCAATCCCTGACCGCATTCGCCGACCAGGCGGGTTTGCGCCTGCTCTACACCACCAGCGACGTCGATGGCCTGCAGGCCGATGCCTTGCGTGGCCAGTTCACCATCGCCGAGGCCTTGCAGGCACTGCTGGCCGGCAGCGGCATGAGTTGGGAATTCAGCGACGCGCGCACGGTGATCCTGCGCCGCGCAAAAGCGCCGGCGGAGGCCATGACCCTCAAACCGATTGAAGTCAGCGTGGCGTCGCGCACCAGCACCGCCATCAGCGAGATTCCAGGCACTGTCTGGGTGGTTGATCAGACACAATTGCGCGAACAACTGGAAACCGGTGTCAGCCTCAAGGAGGCCATTGGCAAGCTGGTGCCGGGCCTGGACCTGGCGCCGGAAGGGCGCACCAACTACGGCCAGAACATGCGCGGGCGCAACGTGCTGGTGATGATCGACGGTGTGAGCCAGAACAGCTCCCGAGGTTTGTCGCGACAGTTCGACAGCATTTCGCCGTTCAACGTCGAGCGTGTCGAAGTGCTCTCCGGGGCCAGCGCCATCTACGGTGGCGGTGCGACCGGCGGCATCATCAACATCGTCACCAAGAAGGGTTCGCCGGGGCCGGCCCAGTTTGAAACCCAGCTCGGTGCCAGCACTGGCTTCAATAACAGCGATGACCTGGCCACGCGCATCGCCCAGTCGGTCAGCGGTGGCAATGAGCGCATCAGTGGTCGCCTGGGGATTGCGGGCGAGCAGAACAAGGCGTTCTACGACGGCAACGGCAACCAGATCTTCATCGACAACACCCAGACCGACCTGCAGTACAACCGCACCATCGACGTGATGGGCAGCCTGGCCATGCAGTTCAACGACGAGCAGAGCCTGGACCTGCTGGCGCAGTACTACGACTCCGGCAACACCGGTGACAAGGGCATCTACTTCCCCAACCTGAACTACCAGAAACCGTCGAACCTGGAAGATGCCGAACTGCGTGACGGTTACTCGACCGACCTCGATCCGCAGACCCGCCGCCTGCTGCTCAACGCCAACTATCACCACAGCGATGTGCTGGGGCAGGATTTCTATCTGCAAGCGTCCTACCGTAAGGAAGACGACAATTTCTACCCGTTCCCTTACTACAACACCGCCAAGCCTGTCGGCGCCAAAGGTGTGTACTTCGCCGCGTCCCAGCAGAATTTCGAGGTCACCAGCCTCAAGGCGCTGTTCGCCAAGGAGTGGCAGGCCTTCAAGTTCACCTACGGTGTGGACCTTGATCGCGAACGCTTCAATGCCGAGCAGAGCACCTTCGATCAACTGACCTCTTCGAACAGCGGTGGCCTGGACCTGGACACCGCCAGCAAGGCGCCGCGTTATCCCAGTTATCGCGTCGACGGCCTGTCGGGCTACGGCCAGCTCGACTGGTACGCCACCGACAACCTGACCGTCTCTGGTGGCGCGCGCCGTCAGCAGATGGATGTCGATGTCGGTAACTTCAAAGGCGTCGCCGGCGGCAGCAACGATTACTCGGTCAACCTGTACAACCTGGGCACCATCTACGACTTCAAGAATGGCCATCAGCTGTGGATCAACTACGGCGAAGGCTTCGATCTGCCGGACCCGGCCAAGTTTTACGGCAAACCGGGCCTGAGCGTCGCAGACAACCCGCTGGCGGGCATCAAGAGCCGTCAGGTGGAAACCGGCTGGCGCTTCTCCAACCTCGACTGGGACGCTCAGGCGGCGCTGTATTACATCTGGTCGGACAAAGTCATCACCACCGACAGCGCCACCCTGACCATCGACGTGATCGACCAGAAGAGCCGCGACTACGGTTTTGAAGGCGCATTGACCCGACGCTTCCTCAGTGATTGGGAGGTGGGTAGCACCTTGCACCTGGTGCGCTCGGAAGAGGAGGGCGCCGACGGCGACTGGATCAAGCGTGACGCGCGCTACGCTTCGTTGTCGAAGTCCACCGCCTTCGTCGGCTGGAAGGGCGACCGCACCACTGCCCGTTTGCAGGGCAACCACGCGTTCGATCTCGAAGACGACGCCGACCACAAGATCACCGGCTACACCACCTTCGACCTGCTGGGCAGCCGCGAAACCGATTTCGGTACCTTCAGCGGCGGCATCCAGAACCTGCTGGACAAGGAATACAGCACCGTCTGGGGCCAGCGTGCGACGCTGTTCTACTCACCGACCTATGGCCCGGCGTATCTGTATGACTACCAGGGGCGTGGACGGACCTATACCTTGAGCTGGTCGATGGCTTATTGATTGTCTGAAACGCCAAACCCGCGACGCCCTTGAAGGGGCTCGCGGGTTTTTTTGTGACCAGTGATTGAGGTTGTTTTCGGTGAATATCAAATCACAGGCATAAAAAAACCCTGAATCTTGCGATTCAGGGTTTTCGGTATTTGGTGCCCAGAGACGGAATCGAACCGCCGACACGGGGATTTTCAATCCCCTGCTCTACCGACTGAGCTATCTGGGCAACGGGGCGCATTAAACGGGTTTTTCAGGGGGTCGTCAAGCAAGTTTTCAAAAAAATTTTAATTATTACCGTCGCTTACGTTCCGACCCCCGATAAATCGGGGTTATTCCGATGGCGGTACGTAGCCTTCGGCCTTGGCGTAATCCTCGCCGGAGAAGTACTTGTCCATCTCGCCCTGAAGATATTTGCGATCTTCGGCGTTCATCATGTTCAGGCGTTTTTCGTTGATCAGCAGGGTCTGGTGCTTTTGCCAGTCGGCCCAGGCCTTTTGCGAGACGTGATCAAAAATGTCCTGGCCCTTGGCGCCCGGGAACGGTGGGCGTTCCAGGCCTGGCAATTGTTCTTTGTACTTGCGGCACATGATGGTGCGGGTCATGACGACTCTCCTGCGTTCAATACGGCGGCCGCGCGTTCGAGCAAGGTTTTGACCGGGGCGGCGAGGCCCAGGCGCGGCGGGGTGGCGAGGTTATACCAGAGCCAGTCGGCCTCGGCCACGTGGTGGCCGCTCTCCTCGACCCGGACCAGCCAGGGTTCGATGGATAACTGGAAATGGCTGAAAGTGTGCACCAGCGTCGGCAGTACCTGCTGGCTGCCCAGTTCCAGCGAGTGTTGCGCCGCCAGGTGTGGCAGGTCATCGAGGTCATCGAGTTCCGGCAGGCTCCACAGGCCGCCCCACAAGCCGCTGGACGGGCGACGGTAAAGCAGGATCGCGCCTTCGCCGTTGGTGAGCATCGGCATCAGGGTGCGCTTCTGCGGGATGGCTTTGCGTGGCTTGGGGATCGGGTAGCGGGTTTCCAGGCCGAGCAGGTGGGCTTCGCAGCCCTTTTCCAGCGGGCACAGCAGACAGCTCGGCTTGCTGCGGGTGCAGAGCGTGGCGCCCAGGTCCATCATCGCCTGGGTGTAGGCGTTGACCCGATCATGTGGCGTAAAGAGCTCGGCGTTGGCCCACAGCTGTTTGGCGACCTTCGGCTCGCCGGGGTAGCCCTCTTGCGCGGTAAAGCGCGCCAGCACGCGTTTGACGTTGCCATCGAGGATCGGCGCACGCAGGCCCATGCTGATGCTGGCGATCGCACCGGCGGTGGACAAGCCGATGCCTGGCAGCTCCGTCAGTTTTTCCACATCCCGCGGGAATTCACCGCCGTACTGCTCGACGACGATTTTCGCAGTCTTCTGCAAATTGCGCGCACGGGTGTAGTAACCCAGCCCGGTCCACAGGTGCAGCACTTCGTCTTCCGGTGCCGCCGCCAGGGCTTCGACCGTCGGCAACGAGGCCATGAAACGGTCGAAGTAGTTCAGCACGGTGCTGACCTGGGTCTGTTGCAGCATGATTTCCGAAACCCACACCCGATACGGGTTGATGTCCTGCTGCCAGGGCAAATCGTGACGGCCGTGGCGGTCAAACCATTCCAGTACCGCCGATGAAAACTGCTCGGCTCTCATCGCTTGAACAGCCCCTTGAGTGCGTCTTTGAGTTGCGGATTGATTTTGTCACCTAACTTTTCGTCGATTTTATCGCTGAGCTTGTCGCCGGCGAATTTGGCCGCGACCTGGCCCATGCGTTCGTTGTCCACGCGGCAGGCCTTGGCGCCCAGCTCCAGCGGGCCACGGCAGCGCAATGGCCACTCGATGCCAACGAACTTGTCGCCGACCTGGCAGGCCGGGTCCGGCATGGCGCTGGTGTCGCCTTCGACGATGATGCCCACGCGGTAATCCATGCCCAGCACGCGCAGGTCGAGGTCGCCGTCGCCGTTGACGGTCATGCCCGGGATGCGCACCTTGAGGTCCGGGTTGCTGGCCACGCCGTTGCGCAAGGTCAGGTTGCCCTTGAGCTCCTGGAACGGTGTGTCCTTGCCCCGTGGCTCGCCGCTGAGGGTCTTGCGGTTGAGCGTGGCGATGCCTTTGCAGATCTGCTGTTCCAGGTTGGCATTGAGCAGCACGCCGTTGTTGATGACGAAGCTGGCGTTGCCGTTCAGGGTGTCGATCAGCGCTTTCTGGCTGTTGCCGCTGCCGGTCAGGTTGCTGTTGAGTGTGACCAGGCCTTTGACGGGCGGGTTCTTGCCCTGGCTTTCGAGGATTTTTTCCACCGGCACTCGGTTGATTTTGGTTTGCAGGTTCAACGCTGGCGTTTCCTGGCGCACATCGAGGGTTCCGCTGGCCTCGAAACTGCCGTCGTAGAGGTCACCGCGCAGGTTAGCCAGGGTCAGCAGGCCGCCTTGGCCGTTGGCGTTGAGCGCCGCATTGTGAATCGGCAGTTTTTCCAGGGTCAACTGGCCGAAGGTCAGGTCGGCGTTGACATCCAGTTTGCGCAAGCGCTCCACCGGCAGCAGGCGGTCATTGCTCCATGCACCCTTGGTCGGTGCTGGCGGCAGCGGCGTACTGCCTGCGCCCGCCAGGGCATCGGCTTCGGTGCTGGCGACTTCGGCCTGACGCACTTGGGTGGTGCTGTTGGCTTCGGCGGATTTCGGTTTCAGGTAGCGGTCAACGTTGAAGGTATCGGCCTTGAGGGTCGCGCGCAGCGATTGTTTGGCGAAGTCCTCGATGGCGATGCGGCCGCTGAAGGTGCTGTCGTCGAATTTCAAGTTGAGGTTGTCCAGCGAAAGGCTGGTCGGTGTAGCGGCCAGGCGACTGACCAGCTCGACCTTGCTCAGGCTGCCTTCGGCCATGGCCGGGAGTTGCTGGCCGATGCTGTCGGCGAACTTGGCCAGGTCGAATTGGGCAATGGAAATACCGCCGCTGACCTGAGGCGTCTTGTCGAGGTCATTGACCTTCAGCTCACCCAGGGCGCGCAACTGGTTGGCAGACACCTTGATGCCGGTCCACTCGGCCACATTGGCCGCCTTGTCCAGCAGCAACTGGCCTTGAGCGGCGAAGGTCAGGGTCTTGCCTGGCAGCGGGTCGCCGGTCACTTCGCCGGACAAACGCATGTCTTCGAACTGATAGCGTTGCAGTGCACGGGCGATACGCAGCTCGCCAACCAGTTCGGTACGCACCCGCACGACAGGCTGGTTGGTGGACAGGAATGCAGTGAGCTTGAGCGGGATGTTGGTGGAGTCATGCACTGCACCGGTGCTCAGCTGGATACTTTCGGCGCTGAAGTTCTTGCCGGTCTGTTCGTCGTTGTATTCGACCCGGGCGTTGTTCACGGTCAGGCTGTCGATGTCCAGGCGGATGGGTTGCGGCGGTTTCTCGGGAGTCGGACTGGCTTCGGGTGCGGGTTGTTCAGTCGCAGGCGAAGTGGCGGCTGTTTCTGGCGACGGAGGCAGTTTGCCGATGTCTTCCCAGTTGCCGTGGCCGTTTTTGTCGCGTGTCAGGCGCAGGTTCAGGCCCTCGACACGCACGTCGCTCATCTGCACTTCGCGGCGCAGCAGCGGCAGCACGCGGACCGACAGGCCGAGCATCTGCAGGTCGGCATAAGGCTCGTTGGGCTTGATCATGGTTGCGATGCTGGCGTCGTGCAGCTCCAGGCCCAGCCACGGGAACAGGCTCCAGCCGATATCGCCATTGAGCGTCAGCTCGATGTGGGCCTTGTCGCGGGCTATCTGGCGGATCTCGTCTTTGTAGTCGTTGGGATCGAAGAGGTGGGTCAGGGCAAAGCCCAGCGCCACAATGATCAGCAACAGCCCGAGAAGTACCAGACCCAGGATTTTGCCGAACGCTTTCATGGGCGAGTCCTTGTAATTAGTCGAATTCGAAATTTAGCCGAGGAGTATAGCGCTCCAAAACGGACGATCGGTCAGTGATCACACTGTCAGAACATCCAGCGGCAGTTTCAGCTTGGCGGCCAGTGCCTGCGCTTCCAGGTGGCCGGCGGGCGCCAGCAAGCGCAGGGTTGCGCCCGATTGCGCAGCCATTTTTTGTGCTTCGCACACCAGCCGCTCGGCGACCCCACGGCGGCGAGTGATTTTTCTCACACACAAATGAGACAAGTGCCAAACGTCCGGGTGCCGTTGCAGGCGGGCGGCACCGAGCAGGCGGTCATTGAAGCGCCCGGCGATCAGTGAACCGTCCTGCAGGCAGTCTTCGATCAGCTGTGCATCGTTCGACAGCGGGGCAAACAGCCAATCCGGGGCGTCGTGGTAAATCTTCTGCAGATCCTGCCGATCCTGGCTAGTGGCATGGTTCAGCATCTCGACAATGATCGGCATGGAAATTCCTGTTGGGATATGACGCCAAGGAGATCAGATGACGTACGAAAGGTGATATCAGATTGCTTTTTCTGTCACGCGCAGATGGTAACCTCTGCCCGTTCGTCCGTCCCGCTGCGACCTGTTGTCGCACAACAAGGCGCTTCACTCTACAAAAACGGTCATGCGTGCATAAGGCCGAGGAGCAGGCGTGGGCGACGACAATACTAATAATTGGGGGATACACAATGACCACGAGCATCACGGCGGACGGCTTGAACGCCGATCAGCCTGCGTTCCTGTCCAAGGAGCGGATCATCGCCAAGCCCGGTTTCAACCGTTGGCTGGTACCACCGGCCGCGTTGGCCATTCACCTGTGCATCGGCATGGCCTACGGCTTTTCGGTGTTCTGGTTGCCGCTGTCCAAGGCGCTGGGCATCACCGCACCGGTGGCTTGTGCGCCGGACATGAGCTTTATCGCACAGGTCTTTTCTTCGCAGTGTGACTGGCCGATCTCGATGCTCGGCTGGATCTACACCCTGTTTTTCATCTTCCTGGGTTGCTCGGCGGCCATCTGGGGTGGCTGGCTCGAACACGCCGGCCCACGCAAGGCCGGTGTCGTTTCGGCGTTGTGCTGGTGTGGTGGCCTGCTGGTGTCGGCGCTGGGGATCTATACCCATCAGATCTGGCTGATGTGGATCGGCTCCGGGGTCATTGGCGGCATCGGCCTGGGCCTGGGTTACATCTCGCCGGTCTCGACCCTGATCAAGTGGTTCCCGGACAAGCGCGGCATGGCGACCGGCATGGCAATCATGGGCTTCGGTGGCGGCGCCATGGTCGGCGCACCGTTGGCGGCGGCGTTGATGGGGCATTTCGCTTCGCCAACCAGCGTCGGCGTGTGGCAAAGCTTCCTGGTGATGGCCGCGATCTATTTCGTGTTCATGATCGGTGGCGCACTGTCCTACCGTGTTCCGCCGACCGGCTGGAAGCCTGAAGGCTGGACGGCGCCGGCGAAAAAAGCTTCGAACGCGATGATCACCCACCGTCACGTGCATGTGAACGTCGCGTGGAAAACCCCGCAATTTCGCCTGGTGTGGCTGGTGCTGTGCCTGAACGTGTCGGCCGGTATCGGCATCCTAGGCATGGCTTCGCCACTGTTGCAGGAAGTGTTCGCGGGCAAACTGCTGGGCAATGACCTGACTTTCGGTCAACTGGATGCCTCGCAATTGGCCTCGATCGCGGCTATCGCTGCCGGCTTCACCGGTTTGTTGAGCCTGTTCAACATCGGTGGTCGCTTTTTCTGGGCTTCGTTCTCGGACTACCTGGGTCGCAAAAACACCTATTTCGTGTTCTTCGCCCTGGGTTTTGCTTTGTACGCGCTGATCCCGAACCTGGGTCATCTGGGTAACGTGGCGCTGTTCGTGACGGCGTTCTGCATCATCCTGTCGATGTATGGTGGTGGTTTTGCGACCGTTCCGGCTTATCTGGCGGACCTGTTCGGCACGCAGATGGTCGGTGCGATCCATGGTCGTCTGCTGACGGCGTGGGCGGCGGCGGGCGTGTTGGGTCCGGTGCTGGTGAACTACCTGCGCGAGTATCAGCTGAGCATTGGCGTCGAGCGCGCGGCTGCGTACGACATCACCCTGTACATCCTCGCTGGCCTGCTGGTGCTGGGTTTCCTCTGCAACCTGCTGGTGCGTCCGGTGGCGGACAAGTACTTCATGACCGACGCCGAACTGGCGGCCGAACAGGCGCTGGGCCACGACAAGGGTGCTGACAGCGCGACAGTTCTGGAGTGGAAAGCTGCGCCAGGCACCAAGCCCCTGGCGATTGCCGCCTGGCTGGTGGTAGGGATTCCGTTGGCGTGGGGTGTTTGGGTAACCCTGCAGAAGACTGCGGTACTGTTTCACTAAGGTGCAGGCCTGAAGTTCTTCAGGCCAACGCTAAACCTGTGGGAGCTAGCTCGCTCCCACAGGGTTTTGTGTCCTCTTCAGTTATCCGCAAGCTGCGATTCATGGCTTGTATGGACATGTCTATCCCCGAGCTCATGGGCCTCATTCCGTCAGCGATACCACCTTCCGTGTTTCTGTTTGGCGCCCGCACGCCTATAATGGCTGCCTTTTTCGCCCAATGATTTTGCGGAGCTGGTGATGGCCGAACGTAAGGCGTCTGTCGAGCGCGACACTCTGGAAACCCAGATCAAAGCCTCGATCAACCTCGATGGCACCGGAAAGGCCCGATTCGATATCGGTGTTCCTTTTCTTGAGCACATGCTGGACCAGATCGCCCGTCACGGGTTGATCGACCTGGATATCCAATGCAAGGGCGATCTGCATATCGACGACCACCACACCGTGGAAGACGTCGGTATCACCCTCGGCCAGGCTTTTGCCAAAGCCATCGGCGACAAGAAAGGCATCCGTCGCTACGGCCACGCCTACGTACCGCTCGATGAAGCGCTGTCGCGCGTGGTGATCGACTTCTCCGGCCGCCCAGGCCTACAAATGCACGTGCCGTACACCCGCGCTACCGTGGGCGGCTTCGACGTGGATCTGTTCCAGGAGTTTTTCCAGGGCTTCGTCAACCATGCCCTGGTCAGCCTGCACATCGACAACCTGCGTGGCACCAACACCCACCACCAGATCGAAACCGTGTTCAAGGCTTTCGGCCGCGCCCTGCGCATGGCCGTGGAGCTCGATGAGCGCATGGCCGGGCAAATGCCATCGACCAAGGGCGTTCTGTAATGCAGACAGTCGCGGTTATCGATTACGGCATGGGCAACCTGCATTCGGTGGCCAAGGCCCTCGAACACGTGGGTGCCGGCAAGGTGCTGATCACCAGTGATGCCAACGTGATTCGCGAAGCCGACCGGGTGGTATTCCCCGGTGTTGGCGCGATTCGCGATTGCATGGCGGAGATCCGTCGCCTCGGGTTTGATTCGCTGGTTCGTGAGGTCAGCCAGGACCGTCCGTTCCTGGGCATCTGCGTGGGCATGCAAGCCTTGCTCGACCATAGCGAAGAAAACGACGGTGTCGATTGCATCGGCCTGTTTCCTGGCGAAGTGAAGTTCTTCGGCAAGGATCTGGTTGAAGACGGCGAGCACCTGAAAGTCCCGCACATGGGCTGGAACCAGGTAAAGCAGAAAGTCAGCCACCCGCTGTGGCATGACATTCCGGACATGGCGCGTTTCTACTTCGTGCACAGCTACTACATCGCCGCTGCCAACGCGCGGCAGGTGGTCGGCGGCGGTCACTACGGTGTCGATTTCGCCGCGGCGCTGGCCGAAGGTTCGCGTTTCGCCGTGCAGTTCCACCCCGAAAAGAGCCATACCCATGGCCTGCAGTTGCTGCAGAACTTCGCTGCGTGGGACGGTCGCTGGTAAATGGCAATCAAGAAGAAGCCGCCGATCCTGACCCTCACTCCCGAGCAGGAGAGCGAGGCCAATCGCAAGATCAAGCGTTTCATGGAAGACCGCTTCGAACTCGACCTCGGCTCGTTCGAGGCGGCTGAGATTCTTGAGCTGTTTACCCGTGAAATTGCTCCGCACTATTACAACAGGGCGATTTTCGATGTGCAGGCGCACCTCAAAGAGAGGTTCGAAAGCATCGAAAGCGACCTGTGGGCGCTCGAGAAAAACTGATTTCCGAGCCAAGCTGAACATTCAAATTTGAAGGTTTGCCAGATGCTGATTATCCCCGCTATCGATCTTAAAGACGGCGCCTGTGTTCGCCTGCGTCAGGGCCGCATGGAAGATTCCACAGTGTTCTCCGATGACCCGGTGAGCATGGCTGCCAAGTGGGTGGAGGGCGGTTGCCGTCGTCTGCATCTGGTCGATCTGAACGGCGCCTTCGAAGGCCAGCCGGTCAATGGCGAAGTCGTCACCGCCATCGCCAAACGCTACCCGAACCTGCCGATCCAGATCGGTGGCGGCATCCGTTCGCTGGAAACCATCGAGCACTACGTCAAGGCCGGCGTGAGCTACGTGATCATCGGCACCAAGGCGGTGAAGGATCCGGCATTCGTCGCCGAAGCCTGTCGTGCGTTCCCGGGCAAAATCATCGTTGGCCTGGACGCCAAGGACGGTTTTGTCGCCACCGATGGCTGGGCTGAAATCAGCACTGTGCAGGTCATCGATCTGGCCAAGCAGTTTGAAGCCGATGGCGTGTCCTCGATCGTGTATACCGACATCGCCAAAGACGGCATGATGCAGGGCTGCAACGTACCCTTCACCGCTGCCCTGGCTGCTGCGACCAAGATCCCGGTGATCGCTTCCGGCGGTATCCACAACCTCGGTGACATCAAGACCCTGCTCGACGCCAAGGCGCCAGGCATCATCGGTGCAATCACTGGCCGGGCGATCTACGAAGGCACCCTCGACGTCGCCGAAGCGCAAGCTTTCTGCGATTCGTACAAAGGCTGAGGACTGACCATGGCGCTGGCCAAACGCATCATCCCTTGCCTGGACGTGGACAACGGCCGGGTGGTCAAGGGTGTGAAGTTCGAAAACATCCGTGACGCCGGTGACCCGGTGGAAATCGCCCGTCGCTACGACGAGCAGGGCGCGGACGAGATTACCTTTCTCGACATCACCGCCAGCGTCGATGGCCGTGACACTACGCTGCACACCGTCGAGCGCATGGCCAGCCAGGTGTTCATCCCGCTGACCGTCGGCGGTGGCGTGCGCACCGTGCAGGACATCCGCAATCTGCTCAACGCTGGCGCGGACAAGGTCTCGATCAACACCGCGGCGGTGTTCAATCCGGAATTCGTTGGTGAGGCGGCGCAGCATTTCGGCTCGCAATGCATAGTCGTAGCCATCGATGCGAAGAAGGTGTCCGGCCCGGGCGAAACCCCGCGCTGGGAAATCTTCACCCACGGCGGCCGCAAGCCGACCGGCCTCGACGCGGTCGAGTGGGCGAAAAAAATGGAAGGCCTGGGTGCCGGTGAAATCCTGCTGACCAGCATGGACCAGGACGGCATGAAAAACGGCTTCGACCTGGGCGTTACCCGCGCTATCAGCGATGCATTGGGGATTCCGGTGATTGCTTCCGGCGGTGTCGGCAACCTGCAGCACCTGGCCGACGGCATCCTCGAAGGCCATGCCAGTGCGGTACTGGCGGCGAGTATTTTCCACTTTGGCGAATACTCGGTGCAGGAAGCCAAGGCGTTTATGGCACACCGCGGAATTGTGATGCGCTGAACAAACCAATGCAGGCCAGTGGACATCATGGCGTGCCCAAGGCACTCTTGGGTACGCCATGGATTTCGGTAGCCAGTCATGTTTAAACGTTTTCTTCTCGTGCTCGCCAGTGCCTCCCTGTTATTGATCAACGGAGCACACGCCGCCGACAGCCCCGATACCGACATGGTGTTGCTGACGGAAAACTTCCCGCCCTATAACATGGCGAAAAACGGCAAGAACTTCGCTCAGGACGAGAATATCAATGGCATCGCCACGGACATCGTCCGCGAGATGTTCAAGCGTGCCGAGATCACCTATAGCCTGACGCTGCGCTTCCCTTGGGAGCGAATCTACAAACTCACCCTGGAAAAACCCGGCTACGGCGTGTTCGTCATGGCGCGGCTGCCCGATCGCGAGAAACTGTTCAAATGGGTCGGCCCCATCGGCCCGGACGACTGGATCATGCTGGCCAAGGCTGACAGCAAGATCACCCTCGAAAACCTGGATGATGCGCGCAAGTACAAGATTGGCGCCTACAAGGGTGACGCGATTGCCGAAACCCTGGCCAAGCAGGGCCTGAACCCGATTGTTGTGCTGCGTGATCAGGACAACGCGAAAAAGCTGGTTAATGGCCAGATCGACCTGTGGGCCACCGGAGATCCTGCCGGCCGTTACCTGGCGCGACAGGATGGTGTGACCGGGCTGAAGACGGTGCTGCGCTTCAACAGTGCTGAACTCTATCTGGCGCTGAACAAGGACGTGCCGGACGAGATGGTGGCCAAGCTTCAGGCCGCACTGGATCAGATGCGCAAGGATGGTCGGGTGGACGAGATCATGGCGCGGTATCTCTAACTGTTGGCGGGTCTGACAGTGGGTCAGGTTCTTCTTCGGTTGTAAATTCAGTCAAATACAGGCTGCTTACCTCGGTGAAGCTGACCCCGGTCGTTACTTCAGTGCCGTTTTCGCGAAGCAGTTTGTAATCGCTTTGCATTAGATAAGCCGCCATGGCTTTGTTTTTTGCAACGAGAGCGAGGAATTCCGTTTCCGCCGAGTCGAACCAGTTGCTGGATGTACTTTCGGTGTGAGCAAAGTCGTGGCTCAGTCGGGCCGAAAAGGTGATCGGACCGCTGTCTGGTTTCATTGGCCATTGGCCTGCGAATTCAACAGAGCTGGCGTGGGCGAATGCCTGCAGCTTTTCGGAGCTCTGCAGTCGAGGTACTTTCCATTTGACGGTCTGCGCCTCGGTCCCTGTGTTATGGCTATAGCCAACGAGTATGTACTTATCGGTTCTCTCCATTCGATAGAACGGTGAAGTGCGTGTTTGTTCAAGTGCGGGCAGATCAGGGTCGGTGATCGTGAACCAGGGCAGTCTCGCAATTTGAGTGACCCTGACTGCTTCGACCGGCAAGGGCTGCTTTTGCCCGGATAGTGTCGGCGCTTTCGGTGGGGGATTGACCTGAACCGGTATCTGCATTCGCAATGAATAGGCAGGGAGGTTTGTCGCAGGCCGCGCATGCCCTTCGACACCGATAAAGCTGCCGGGAGCAAAGTAGACTTCTCCCGCCGCAGCCGCCGGCGGCTGGACGCTCCAGGCACTGAAGTCCTGTTTGGCACCGCTGTCCTTGTCGTTCCAGATCAATTTGCCGACGAATGCGCCGATCACCAGATCGGCCCGTACGCAACGCACCGTATTGAGCGAAGGCTTGTCACGATCAGCGCAGACCAGCCCAAGCGCAACGTAACCATCGGGTGGGATTGGCCGCCAGATCGTACAGTCTGCGTCGGTTCTGGAGCCTGCACTTCTCCAGACGAGTTCAAAGTCGGTTGGCGGGCGGAGTGCTTTGGCCTTCGCTCCGTCTGTGTTCTGTGAATGGTCATCGCTGACAACGGCGACCACTCTTTTTCCGTCGATGCTGTCGAGTCCTGGGTGAGCAAGGTCGCCCAGCGGGAAAAATCCCGGGAGCAGATCCGCGGTAGGGGTCGGGCGCCAGAAGCTACAGGGCTGCGATCTTGAGCGTCTGTTGTCCCAGATGCGCTGAAACTCAGAGGTAAAGCCGATCAGCAGGTTGTCGACTTTGATCGGCTCCATTGGCAAGGGGCTGGGCGTTTGATTTTCTTCGGTGCTCATGCTCAATCCTGATAGTTGAAATTCGACTTGGGGAAGTCGCGAACGGTCGAGTTCCAACTATCTGGCGTTGAGCAGGCTGCAGGGCGGTAATTATTTATGGGGTATGGCAGGGCATTTATCGGTAGATGCCGTCTTTCCCGTGAGCGGCCATGGCGCGATTGCCGCGCAGGCTGATCATCTGCTTGATATCGATCCACTCGATGCCCTGGGACTTGAGCTTTGGCAGTTCCCGCTCAAGCACCGCCAGTGTCTGTGGATAGGGGTGTCCGATCATCACGGCGGAACCCTGTTTCTTCGCCAGGCTGATCGCCGTTTGCAGTTGAGTGAAGATCGCTGCCTCGGTGCGTTCGTCATCCAGAAACACGTCCCGCGAAACATGCGCAAGGCCGATCTTCTGCGCCTCTGCCGCAGCTACGGTCTGGGCGCTGGTGCGGCTGTCGACAAAGAACTTGTGCCGTTGCTGCAAGTTCGCCATCAACCAGGCCATGGCACCCGGTTGCGCGGTCATGCGGCTGCCCATGTGGTTGTTGATGCCGCTGGTGTAAGGGACCATTTTGAATGCGGCGTCGAGGCGTTTTTCCAGCTCTTCGATGGGCAGCTCGGGGTGCCAGGCGAAGGGCCCGGTGGCCGGGTCCATGGGCATGTGCAGGATGACGATCTTGCCGGCGCGATGGGCTTCCCGGGCAAACTCGGTGGCATGGGGGGTGTCCGGCATGATGGCCGTGGTGACCGGGCCGGGCAGGGCCAGCACGCGGCGATCCCGGGGCAGGTTTTGCCCCAGGTCGTCGATGATCAGGGTCAGGTAAGCCTTTTGAGGTGTTGCTTTGGCGGGCTCTGCTTGAGCAGCACCCGCCAGACAGCACAGCAGAACGATCAGTAACCGCAAACGCATCTCAACGGCCGGACGTAATGCTCAGCCCTTTGAGCAGGCTCAGGGCCTGGGCCAGTTGGTAATCGTCGTCCTGCGGCATCGGCTTGGCCTTGCCGCCGGAACCGGTCGGTTTGTCGGCGCCGCCGTTGCCGTTGCCGAGGTGGCCTTGCAGGTCGGCTTCCTTGAAGTAGTCGTTGTCCTGCTCGCTGGTGATCTTCGCCTTGCGCACTTCAATGTCCGGGACGATGCCCTGGGCCTGGATCGAACGGCCATTCGGCGTGTAGTACAGCGCGGTGGTGATCTTCAACGCACGATCATTGTTCAGCGGCAGCACGGTTTGCACCGAGCCCTTGCCGAAACTGGTGGTACCCATGAGCACGGCCCGTTTCTGGTCCTGCAGGGCGCCGGCAACAATTTCCGAAGCCGAAGCACTGCCGCCGTTGATCAGCACAACCATAGGCACCGCTTCGCTTTCGTCTTTGCCGGTAGCGGAGAATCGCAGTTCGGAGTTGGCAATGCGGCCCTTGGTGTAGACGATCAGGCCCTTGGTGATGAAATGGTCAACCACTTCCACCGCGGCCTGCAGCACGCCACCCGGGTTGTTGCGCAGGTCGAGGATGATGCCGTTGAGCTTCTTACCGTTGTCCTTGCGCAGTTTGGCGAGGGCCTTGGAGACCTCTTCGCCGGTCTTGACCTGGAACTGGGTGATGCGGATCAGGCCATAGCCCGACTCCAGCAGCTGCGCCTTGACGCTCTTGACCTGGATCACAGCGCGGGCCAGGGTCACGTCGAACGGCGTACCGCCGTCACGCACCAGGGTCAGGGTGATTTTCTGGCCGATCTTGCCGCGCATCTTGTCCACGGCTTCGGTCATGCTCTGGCCGCGGGTTGGCTGGCCGTTGATCTTGACGATGAAGTCGCCCGCCTGAATGCCGGCCTTGGAGGCCGGGGTGTCATCGATCGGCGATACCACCTTGATGAAGCCGTCTTCGGCGCCGACTTCGATGCCCAGGCCGCCGAACTCACCGCTGGTGCTTTCCTGCAGCTCGGCGAAATCTTCAGGGCCGAGATAGGCCGAGTGTGGGTCGAGGTTGCTGAGCATGCCCTTGATGGCATTCTCCAGCAGGGTCTTGTCGTCCACCGGCTCGACATAGGCGGCTTTGATCCGGTCCATCACCTCGGCAAAGGTGCGCAACTCGTCCAGCGGCAGCGGCGCCTTGGTGGTCGCAGCTGTGCCCGCAGGCGCAACTGCCGGGACCGGTTGCGCAGCGAACGCCAGAGGCGCGCCGATCACCAGTGCGATCGTCAGGGCCAGCGAGTTAAGGCGGGACAAATGCAGCATGTCTAACGAACTCCTAATGTAGGTGACTCAACGCCTATCCTTGCGCGTGGCACCATTGCGCCGGATCACTCGGGTGACCCTGCTGACGAATTGCAAAATACAGCGCTGGGGTGTCCTGGCCGCCACTGTTACCGACAGTGGAGATAAGCTCACCCGCTTTGACCACGTCACCGGCTGACTTGAGCAGCGTCTGGTTGTGGCCGTAAAGACTCAAATAACCGTTGCCGTGGTCGAGAATCACCAGCAGCCCTGCACCGCGCAGCCAGTCGGCGAACACCACACGGCCGCCATGCACGGCATGCACTGCGCTGCCGGCGGACGCGGCGATCATCACGCCGTCCCACTTGGTGCGCGAGTCATCACCACGGGTTTCACCGAAGCGTGCCAGCAGTCGACCATCGACAGGCCATGGAAGTTTTCCCCGGGTTGCGGCAAAAGGTCCGCCAAATGTCTCGCCGGAGCTGGAAACCAGTGCGCCAGGTGTCGATCTGACTGGTTTGCGTGGGGCGTCATCGCCGGCATCTGCCTGGGCTTGAGCCTCACGTAAACGCTTTTTTTCGGCTTCCTGCTGGGCGATCAGCGCTTTTTGCCGCGCTTCTTCTGCCTCACGGGCCTGGCGAGCCAGCGTTTCTTCAATGGTTTTAAGGACTTTAGACAGGTCTGCCTGATCCTGCTCGCGCGCCGCCAATTTCTGATCGCGTGCCTTTACATCGTCATTGAGCTTGGCGAGGACTTGTTGGCGTTCCTGGCGGACTTTTTCCAGTTCGCTGCGCTGGCTGTCGAGGCTGCTTTGCTGCACCAACAGTTGCGCCTGCTGCATGGAGATATCTTTTTCGACATTGCTCAACTGGCGCAGGGTTTCGTTGAAGTTTTTCAGCTGCTCCAGGCGGGCCTGGCTCAGATAGTCGTAATAGGTGAGGGTTCGGGCGAATTTCTCGGGGTTCTGCTGGTTGAGCAGCAGCTTGAGGTATTCCTGCCGACCGTTCTGATAGGCCGCACGGGCCTGGATGGCGATCAGTCGTTGCTGTTCAGTGCGCGCGCTCTGGAGTTTTTTTTTCTCGGCATCGAGTCGCTGCAACTCGGCTTCGCTTTTCTTCAGCTCTTTTTGCAGGGCATCGACCTGCTTTTCGAGCTTGCCCATCTCGGTTTCAGTGCCCTTGAGCTCTTTCTGCACGCCGGATTTCTCTTCCTGCAGCTTGCCCAGCAGCTTCTTCAGCTCGGCAATGTCCTGACGCGTGGCCTCCAACTGTTGTTGGGTATCCGCGCGCTCGTCGGCAAAGGCCGGTTGGAGCAGGCATGTCAGAGCGAGGGCTATCAGGACGCGAAGCATAGAGGCGGGCGACACCAGGGAAAGGGACGGCCTAGTATGCCCGCCATGGCCGGCAAAAAAAATGCCCATTTCTGACTGTGTGATAACCGGGGCGTCAGACAGAGTGAAATCCTCATTGAAAACCCCACAAACCATTGTGGGAGCGGGCTTGCCCGCGATGGCGTCTGACCATTCAACATAGTTGATGGCTGTCAGATTGCTATCGCTGGCAAGCCAGCTCCCACAGGGTACTGCGATGTTTGCAGGGTCGGGTTACACCAGAATCGAAGTCCCGGTCATTTCCTTCGGCTGTTCCAGGCCCAACAGCTTGAGCATGGTCGGCGCGACATCCGCCAACACGCCGCCTTCGCGGACCTTGAGGTCGCGCTTGCCGACATAGATGAACGGCACCGGCTCGGTGGTGTGCGCAGTGTGCGCCTGGCCGGTGGCTTCGTCGGACATTTGCTCGACGTTGCCATGGTCTGCGGTGATCAGCGCTTCGCCGCCGACTTTTTCCAGCGCGTCGACGATGCGGCCAACGCACTGGTCCAGGCACTCGACGGCCTTGACCGCGGCTTCGAACACACCGCTGTGGCCGACCATGTCACCGTTGGCGTAGTTGACCACGATCACGTCGTAGCGCTGGTTTTCGATGGCATCGACGATACGGTCGGTGACTTCCGGGGCGCTCATCTCCGGTTGCAGGTCGTAGGTAGCGACCTTTGGCGACGGGATCAGGATGCGTTCTTCACCCGGGAACGGTTCTTCACGACCGCCGGAGAAGAAGAAGGTCACGTGGGCATATTTTTCGGTTTCGGCGATGCGCAACTGGGTCTTGCCGTTTTTCGCCAGGTAGTCGCCCAGCACGTTTTCCAGGCTGCCCGGGGCAAAGGCGGCAGGGGCCGGAATGCTGGCGGCGTATTGGGTCAGGCCCACGTACTGCACTTTTGGCTGGCGTGCGCGCTCGAATTCCTTGAAGTCGTCTTCGACAAACACGCGGCTGAGTTCGCGGGCGCGGTCGGCACGGAAGTTCATGAACACCACGGCGTCGCCATCTTCGACCTTGACCGGTTCGCCGATGGAGGTGGCCTTGACGAATTCGTCGCTTTCACCACGCGCGTAGGCGGCTTCCAGGCCTTCCTGGGCCGTGGCCGCGTTGAATTCGCCCTTGCCGTCGACGATCAGGTTGTAGGCCTGGGACACGCGATCCCAGCGGTTGTCACGGTCCATGGCGAAGTAGCGGCCGATCAGGCTGGCGATCCGGCCTTTGCCCAACGCCTGGAAAGTTGCATCCAGCAGTTCGATCGACGATTGTGCGCTTTTTGGCGGCGTGTCACGACCATCGAGAAAGGCGTGCAGATAGATGTTTTGCGCACCACGCTTGAACGCCAGCTCGGCCATGGCGACCAGGTGATCCTGATGGCTGTGTACGCCGCCATCGGACAGCAGGCCCATGAAATGCACGGCTTTGCCGGCAGCGACGGCTTTGTCCACGGCGGCGCAGATGGTCGGGTTCTCGAAGAACTCGCCGTCGCGGATCGATTTGGTCACGCGGGTGAAATCCTGATACACCACGCGACCGGCGCCGAGGTTCATGTGGCCGACTTCGGAGTTGCCCATCTGGCCGTCCGGCAGGCCGACGTCCATGCCGCTGCCCGAGATCAAGCCGTTCGGCACGGTAGCCCACAGGCGATCCAGTACAGGTTTCTTCGCGGCGAAGACGGCGTTGGATTCAGGATTATCGCTGTGACCGAAGCCGTCGAGAATCATCAGGACCAAAGGTTTAGGCGTGGTAGTCATGGAATCCACTCGTGGCTGAGGTAAAAGGGGGTAATGGAAAAGGGAGTGGCAGTTTAATGCGAAGTTCCGGCCACGTCACCGCCGGACGGGGTTTGGCCCACCTTGGGGCCTGTGTATACTGGCCGACATTTTAACGCCCTGGAACCTCCTTCGATGGTTGCTCACCTGATTGAATTTGCCACTAACCACTACATTCTTGTCGGTATCTTCGTCGTACTGCTGGCGCTGCTGATCGCCCATACGATGCAGGGCGGCGGTCGCAGCCTGAGCACCGGTGAACTGACCGGCCTGGTCAACAAGGACGCAGGCATCGTGGTCGACATTCGTCCAACCAAGGATTTCGCCGCCGGTCACATCGTCGGCGCGCTGAACATTCCTCAGGACAAACTGGCTGCCCGCGTTGGCGAGCTGGAAAAACACAAGGCCAAGACCATCATCCTGGTCGACGCCATGGGTCAGACCGCTGGCACTCACGCTCGCGAACTGATGAAATCCGGCTTCACCGCTGCCAAGCTCTCCGGTGGTATTTCCACCTGGAAGGCCGACAATCTGCCGCTGGTGAAGTGATATGAGCAACGTCGTCGTCTATTCCAGCGATTACTGCCCTTACTGCTCGCGAGCCAAGTACCTGCTCGAGAACAAAGGCGTGGCCTTCGAAGAGATCAAGGTCGATGGCAAGCCGCAGGTGCGTGCGGCAATGGCCCAGAAGGCCGGGCGTACGTCCGTGCCGCAGATCTGGATCGGCAACACGCATGTCGGCGGTTGTGATGATTTGTTCGCCCTGGAGCGCGCCGGCAAGCTCGATGCGCTGCTCAAGGCGTGAGCGTAGTACCTGATAAGCACACCTAAAAAGACCCCTGGATCAAGAAGGATCTGCGATGACTGACCAACAGAACACCGCTGCGAACGAAGAAGAAACTGCACCGCAATTCTCCTTGCAGCGCATTTACGTGCGTGACCTGTCCTTCGAAGCCCCGAAAAGCCCGGCGATTTTCCGCCAGCAGTGGGAGCCGAGCGTCGCTCTGGACCTGAACACTCGCCAGAAGGCGCTGGAAGCTGACTTCCACGAAGTTGTGCTGACCCTGTCGGTTACCGTGAAAAACGGTGAAGAAGTGGCGTTCATCGCTGAAGTGCAACAGGCCGGGATCTTCCTGATCAAGAACCTCGACGATGCTTCGATGAGCCACACCCTGGGCGCGTTCTGCCCGAACATCCTGTTCCCGTACGCTCGCGAAACCCTGGACAGCCTGGTTACACGCGGTTCGTTCCCGGCGCTGATGCTGGCTCCGGTGAACTTCGACGCACTGTACGCACAAGAGCTGCAGCGCATGCAGGCTGCAGGCGAGACGCCGACCGTTCAGTAAACGCGTGCCAATTGTGGGAGCGAGCTTGCTCGCGATGAGGTCATCAGCTTCAACATCAATGTTGACTGATGCACCGCCATCGCGAGCAAGCTCGCTCCCACATTTTTTTGGGTGTTATTTAAAGTCGTTCTGCCGCCAGGCTTCGTACACCGCCACAGCGACCGTGTTCGACAGATTGAGGCTGCGACAGCCTTCGCGCATCGGCAGGCGCAGGCGTTGTTCGGCGGGCAACGAGTCGAGCACTTCAGCGGGCAGGCCCCGGCTTTCCGGGCCGAACAGGAACGCATCGCCTGCAACGAAGCTGGCATCATGGAATGGCCGCGAACCCTTGGTGGTGAAGGCGAATACCCTCGGGTTGCCCAGGCTTTCCAGGCAGCTGGCCAGGTCGGCGTGACGTTGCAGGGTGGCATACTCGTGATAATCGAGGCCGGCCCGGCGCAGGCGTTTGTCGTCCATCTCGAAGCCCAGCGGTTCGATCAAATGCAGGTGGCAGCCACTGTTGGCGCACAGCCTGATAACGTTGCCGGTATTCGGCGGAATTTCTGGTTGGAAAAGGATGACGTGAAACATGCACGGCTCCGAAGGTAAAGATGAGCGGCATTCTACGCCGCCAGCCGACTTTCGTTCGAAACTATTCCTGCGGGTGATGGGCTCGCTGGCGATTGTCGGGGTGATGGTGGGCCTGATGATCGGTCGCCTGACTACGCCTGATCCCACCGAGCTGCAGCAGGTTGAGGTGACGGGCGACGGCCTGGTGGTGTGGTTCAACAACGAACCCAAGGTCCATGGCGAGATCGTTGACGGTAGCGTCGCGCTGCTGTTCGGTGCCGAGGGTAAGGCGCGCAAAGGCCAGCTCAAGATCAACGACAAGGACGTGAACTGGCGGGTGCGCTTGAGTGATGGCGGGTTGTTGCTGACGCTGGTGGCGGCCCGACCCCTTCAGGGTGATTGGGCCGGCAGTGAGGTCGGTGACCGCTGGCGGCTGGAGATCCATCTCCGGGAGCAATAAAAGAGGGAATCCCCGGCCTGCCTGTACCAAGGTCCCCAAAACGGTAGGGCTCGCGCATCGTGGCGTGCGCCCGGTGTAAAGAAGGAACCCCTGACCTGCCTGTATCAAGGGCCCCAAAAGGGTTGGGCTCGTCGCGTTGAGCGGGGTGAGCCCGATGTAAAGAGGGGAATCCCCGGCCTGCCTGTACCAAGGTCCCCGAAACCGGATAGGTGAACTGATTCACTTGAAAGGGTTATTGCAGGGGGCGTGCCAGGTTTTAACATCGCGCAACAAAATAGCGCCTCGAAACGTCGAAAGCCCCGTATTACGGGGCTTTCGTGTTTTTTCGCCAGGGGTTCGATTGTGAACGCGTGCAGGGTTTCGGATCGGTTGCTGTGCGCGATTGCGGTTCACGGTGCATTCAGTCGGTGCATTCGAACCCCTGAAAGCATCGCGAGCAAGCTTGCTCCTACGGGGTTCGAGGGTGTCTGCACGATAGTGAAAACACCGAAAATCCACTGAGTGAGCGAGCTTGCTCGCGATTGGATGTCACTGACGACGAAGTGCTGAATGCTATTTAACCCTCTTCCCCCTCATCATCCTCCCCGCCATCCACCTTCATCCCCAGTTCCTTGATCTTGCGCGTCAGGGTATTACGCCCCCAACCCAGCAAAACTGCGGCATCGCGACGACGCCCGGCGGTGTGTTTAAGCGCGGTCTCGATCATGATTCGCTCAAAGGCGGGCACTGCACTGTCGAGCAGGCTCGACTGACCACGGGCCAGTGCCTGGTCCGCCCACTGACGCAGCGCCTGCTCCCAGTTCGTCACCGGGGCAGAGTCCTGCGGCAGGCTCAGCAGCTCCGGCGGCAAGTCGCCGATGTGCACTTCGCGACCCGAAGCCATCACCGTGATCCAGCGGCAGGTGTTTTCCAGCTGCCGCACGTTGCCAGGCCATGGCAGGTTTTTCAGGTATTCCTCGGTTTCACTTTTCAGCAACTTCGGCTCAACGGCCAGCTCTTGCGCGGCACGGCTGAGGAAGTGCTTGGCCAGGGTCGGGATGTCTTCGCGACGATCCGACAGGCGCGGGATATGGATGCGGATTACGTTGAGGCGATGGAACAGGTCCTCGCGAAATTTCCCGGCGTGCACCAGGGTTTCCAGGTTCTGGTGAGTGGCGGCAATGATCCGCACGTCGACCTTCACCGGTACGTGGCCGCCGACGCGGTAGAACTCGCCATCGGCCAGCACGCGCAGCAGGCGGGTCTGGGTGTCCGCCGGCATGTCGCCGATTTCATCAAGGAACAGGGTGCCGCCATCGGCCTGTTCAAAGCGCCCACGGCGCAGGTTGGCTGCACCGGTGAACGCGCCTTTTTCGTGGCCGAACAGTTCAGACTCCATCAAGTCTTTCGGGATCGCCGCCATGTTCAGCGCGATGAACGGCGATGCGGCCCGAGGGCTGTGGCGGTGCAGGGCGTGGGCCACCAGTTCTTTACCGGTGCCCGACTCGCCGTTGATCAGCACAGTAATGTTCGAGTGGCTCAGGCGACCAATGGCGCGAAACACCTCTTGCATCGCCGGCGCTTCACCGATGATTTCCGGGGTGCGGGTCAGTGCCGGGGCAACTTCCAGGCCTTGCTGCTCCTGGGCATGCTGGTTGGCGCGCTTGACCAGTGAAACCGCTTCGTCGACGTCGAATGGCTTGGGCAGGTATTCGAATGCGCCACCCTGATAGGACGCGACAGCGCTGTCCAGATCGGAGTGAGCGGTCATGATGATGACCGGCAGGCGTGGATGCTGCTCGCGAATCCGCGCCAGAAGGTCCAGACCGCTGGCGCCGGGCATGCGGATGTCGGAGATGATCACGTCCGGCTGCTGGCGCGCCAGGCGGCTCATCACGCCATCGGCGCTGTCGAAGCTCTGCGTGGTCATGCCTTCCTGCTGCAGGGCTTTTTCCAGGACCCAACGGATAGAACGGTCGTCATCGACGATCCACACGGTTTCACTACGGCTCATGTCGATGTGGCTCCTTGTTCCAGTGGCAGAAAGATCGAGAAAGTGGTGTGGCCGGGGTGGCTGTCACATTCGATCAGACCCTGGTGCTGGCTGATGATGTTCTGGGTGATGGCCAGGCCCAGCCCGGTACCGTCCGGACGGCCGCTGACCATGGGAAAGAAAATGGTTTCCTGAAGTTCCGCAGGGATGCCCGGGCCGTTGTCGATGATCTCGATCTTGGTCACCAGGCGATGGCGCACGTGGCCGATGGTGAACTGGCGCATGGCGCGGGTGCGCAGAGTGATGCGTCCCAGGCGCAACTCGTTCTGGCTGCTGATGGCCTGCATCGCATTGCGCACGATGTTCAGGACGGCCTGAATCATTTGCTCGCGGTCGATCAATACGTCGGGAATGCTCGGGTCGTAGTCGCGCACCAGGGTGATGCAACCCTGGCTTTCGGCCTCGACCAGATGGCAGACACGCTCCAGCACTTCGTGGACATTGCACATGGCCAGTGACGGCAGCTTGTTCGAGCCGAGCATGCGGTCCACCAGGTTACGCAGGCGGTCGGCTTCTTCGATGATGACGTTGGTGTAATCGCGCAGGCTTTCTTCCGGCAGCTCGCGAGCCAGCAATTGTGCCGCGCCGCGAATACCACCCAAGGGGTTCTTGATCTCATGGGCGAGGCCGCGCACCAGCATCTTGCTGGTTTCCTGCTTGGAGAGCTGCGCTTCCTCCTTGGTGATCCGCAGCAGGCGGTCACGCGGGTGTACTTCCAGCAGCAGCATGGTGTCGCCACTGCTCAGGATCGGCGTTACCGCGTAGTCGACCGTCAGCGTCTGGCCAGTGAGAGCCGTGAGCATCGCCTCGCGTTTGGTGAACGGGTGCGCTTGCTCGACGGCCTGGCGCAAGGAATTGAGCGCTTCGGTGGACTCGGTAAACAATTCGCTGATGAATTGCCCATGGCTGCGCTGGCCGCTGATGGCCAACAGCATTTCCGCCGCCGGGTTCATGTACTCGAGGCGCAATTGGCCGTCGAGCAGGATGGTGGCGGTGGTGAGGTTGTCGAGTAGCAAACGGTGGAGTGCGTCGCTAATGGTCATCGGGACCTCTTTTAGGGCGGAGCGCGCGCCTTTGCAAAGCGCTGACACAGTTAAAATGCAAAAACCAAACCAAGGCTCCGAAAAGAAGCGTTCGAAGCCTGAAACGGGCGTTTGACGCTCGCTTGCGTGGCGTTTTGCCAGCTTTTACGGGTATTTTCGAACCAAAATGGGTTGTAATGTGAGTACGGTGCAAGCTATTGCACCAATATAGTGCGCAAAGCTGAACGAGGTTAGAAAACTCGCTGAAAGGGGTTTTTTTCTTCGACGGGTTTGTCGCTGAGTGGGCATTCCGGCCGTTTGCCGTAGTCGGCAAGGGCGCAGGGTTTGATCTTGCGCCGCTGAGCGAGCGACGTGCGCTGCATGTGGAAGGGTTGGCTGGCTGTGCGTTCGACGATGCGGCCCTGCTCGTCAAGAATTTCCACGGACAGGGTATGGCTACCGCGATCGATGTCGGTCAGCGGGAACACCGGGCTGAGTCCGGGTTCGGCAGTGGGTTCGCCATCGAGTAGCAGTCGATAGCGATGGCCGGGCTGCAAGTCGGGCTCGTTAGTCACGCTGACGATCAATTCCCCGGCGTTGTTGCGGATCGTCGCATCAGGCTCCGGGATCAGGATGCGCACCAGGTCGTAGTGGAACAGGGGTTGTTCTTCCGGGCTGGTTTGGACAGCCGGTGCTGGTTCCGGGGCAGGATTGGCTGCCATCAAGTTGATTGCTGTCTGCGGCACGCGCAACGCATTGCCGGGTTTGGGTTGGTCCGTGAAAAACCGGTGGCCCTGGGCATCGACGTAGGTAAACACCTCCGCGTGGGCCGGCAGGGCGATGAGGCAGACGACCAACAGCCAGGCTTTCAAGGTGCGCGAGCCCGCAGGAGGGTGAAGCTCACCGCCGGGCTTTGTTGCACGACGTTTTCACCCTCGATGACCTGCACCGCCAGACGGTGCTCGCCTCGATCAAGGTTCACCAGTTGCAGGGTCGGTACGTTGCTCGGCTGGCCGTAAGGCTGATCATCCAGTAGCAGGCGCAACAAATGATGGTCCTGCAAGCGTGGCTTGATCAGCGCGTTGACCGTGAAGGTGCCGTTGTTGGCGCGCAGGGCTTCGTTGGCAGGCAGGCCGGTGAGTTGCAGTACCTCATAGGTTTCGTGAGGTTTCTCGCGGTCTTCGCGGGTGGGCGCGGACGGACCGGGCGGTTGTGTCTGGACACTGTTAAGCGGCGGCAGATCGAGCGGTTGGGCTTTTACCCCATCAGGCGGCTGATTGCTGTAGGCGGTATTGCCGTTGGCATCGGTGTATTTGTAGATCTGGGCCATCACGGGAGAACCGAAGGACAGCAATACAAGTAATAAAATTGGCCGCATTCCGACTCCAAGTGTGAAGCAAAGATTACTCCGTCAACGGAATACCCTTGCTGCCAGCATAGAACACAACCAGTTCTACCGGTTTGTCGCCAGTGACTCCGCGATGCGTGATGTTGACCATTTCAGCCACGGCTTCTCCTTGTTTGATGCGCCTGGTCTGGCCGCTGTTCTGGTCCTCGACCAGCAGTTCGCCTGAGAGGATGTAACCGACGTTGGGGATGGGGTGGCTGTGCCAGGGGAGTTGCGTATTGGCGGGAATCACGAGCTTGAGTACGGTCAGTTCAGGCGCTGCATCCGGATAGCTGATGTAGCGAGTGCCGTCCCACGATTGGCTGGTGCGCAGCAGGATTTCTCGTGTGATGTCAGTCGATGGGGATTTTGAGTTACAGCCAAAAAGGAAGAGGCTGACGAGAGCAGCCGGTACCACCCTGAGCAGGAGTGTTTTCATCATTTCATCCGTGGACTGCGTGTCGCGAACAGCCTACGGGCCCGTCACATGGGGTGCTGCCAGACGATGCCGTGTGCGCCAGAGGAAACGTCGAATTTCGTTGTCGGAAGTCGCCCACAAAAAAGGCCTCCCGAAGGAGGCCTCTTTCTTGTCACGCTGCGTGCTGCAACGCTACCGGATCAGCAGCTGTAGTACAGCTCGTATTCCAGTGGGTGTACGAAGGTACGCACCTTGATTTCTTCTTCGGATTTCAACGCGATGTAAGCGTCGATGAAGTCGTCGGAGAACACGCCGCCTTTGGTCAGGAACGCACGGCCTTTGTCCAGCTCTTCCAGGGCTTCTTTCAGGCTGCCGCAAACTTGTGGGATCTCTTTCGCCTCTTCAGGCGGCAGGTCGTACAGGTTTTTGTCAGCTGCGTCGCCAGGGTGGATCTTGTTCTGGATGCCGTCCAGGCCGGCCATCAGCAGTGCAGCGAAGCACAGGTACGGGTTGGCAGCCGGATCCGGGAAGCGTGCTTCAATACGGCGGGCTTTCGGGCTCGACACGTAAGGAATACGGATCGAAGCGGAACGGTTGCGAGCCGAGTAGGCCAGCATTACCGGCGCTTCGAAGCCTGGTACCAGACGCTTGTAGGAGTTGGTCGCCGGGTTGGTGAAGCCGTTCAGGGCCTTACCGTGCTTGATGATGCCGCCGATGAAGTACAGGGCGGTGTCGGACAGGCCGGCATAGCCTTCACCTGCGAAGGTGTTCTTGCCGTCTTTCCAGATCGACATGTGTACGTGCATACCCGAGCCGTTGTCGCCGTACAGAGGCTTAGGCATGAAGGTAGCGGTACGACCGTAAGCGTCGGCAACGTTGTGCACGACGTACTTCAGGGTCTGGGTTTCGTCGGCTTTCTTCACCAGGGTGTTGAACTTGACGCCGATTTCGTTCTGGCCGGCAGTTGCCACTTCGTGGTGGTGAACTTCGACGGTCAGGCCCATTTCTTCCAGTGCGTTGCACATGGAGGTACGGATTTCGTGGTCGTGGTCGAACGGTGGAACCGGGAAGTAGCCGCCTTTGACGCCTGGACGGTGACCCTTGTTGCCGCCTTCGATGTCCTGGTCGGACATCCACGAACCTTGCTCGGAGTAGATCTTGAACATCGAGCCGGAGATGTCGGACTTGAACTTCACCTGGTCGAAGATGAAGAACTCTGGCTCTGGACCGGCGAATACGGTGTCACCGATACCGGTGGCTTTCAGGTGCTCTTCGGCACGCTTGGCGATCGCACGTGGGTCACGATCGTAGCCTTGCATGCTCGAAGGTTCGATGATGTCGCAGACCAGGATCAGGGTCGGCTCTTCGGTGAACGGGTCCAGCACGGCGGTGGAATCGTCCGGCATCAGGATCATGTCGGAAGCTTCGATGCCTTTCCAGCCAGCGATGGAGGAACCGTCGAACATCTTGCCGACTTCGAAGAAGTCTTCATCCAGCGCATCGCGAGCCGGCATGGTCACGTGGTGCTGAGTGCCTTTGGTGTCCGTGAAGCGCAGATCAATCCACTTGACGTCATGATCTTTGATGAGTTGAACCGACTTCGACATAGTGTCCTCCGGGTGGCTTCGGGCTTAGTAATGGATTGCCCTTGAATGTGGGTGATGCCGGCGCGAATACTCTGCCAAGGCAACCTGCCTCACAAGGGAGCAAATTGCATGCCAGTGCCCCAGCATGGGTTTTTTGCCCCAATTTCACGCTTGTCAGGCAGAAAGGCACCTTAAAGTGGAAAAACCCGCCCTACAATGTGGCGCCGGTTTCAAGAAATGACCTGTTTTGGTGCGCGCAAAACCTTCTGCACATTAACTGGTTAAACCTTGAGCAATTTCCGCTATAATCCGCGCCCCCCTTTTTCGGCAGGCCCTGCGCGCGCTGTTTCCATGAAATTAATCGTAAAAGTCTTCCCCGAGATCACCATCAAGAGCCGCCCGGTACGGATGCGTTTCATCCGCCAATTGGCCAAGAACATCCGTGCCGTGCTCCGCGATCTGGACCCGGCCGTGGTGGTGAATGGTGTGTGGGACAATCTCGAGCTGGAAACCCGCGTCAGCGACCCCAAGGCCCTGAAAGAGATGGGCGAGCGCCTGAGCTGCATGCCGGGCGTCGCGCACTTCCTGCAGATTGACGAGTACCCGCTGGGCGATTTCGACGACATCGTCGAGAAGTGCAAGCAGCACTATGGCGATTCGCTGGCCGGGAAGATTTTCTCGGTGCGTTGCAAACGTGCCGGCAAGCACCCATTTAGCTCCATAGATATCGAAAAGTACGTCGGCAGTCAGTTGCGCCGTCAGTGCGGTGCCGCCGGAATCGACCTGAAAAAGCCGGAAATCGAGGTGCGGATCGAAGTTCGCGACCAACGGTTGTTTGTCATCCACAGCCAGCACAATGGCATTGGCGGTTATCCGCTGGGTGCGCTGGAGCAGACGCTGGTACTGATGTCCGGCGGCTTCGACTCCACTGTGGCGGCCTACCAGATCATGCGCCGCGGCCTGATGGCGCATTTCTGCTTCTTCAACCTGGGCGGCCGAGCCCACGAACTGGGCGTCATGGAAGTCGCGCATTTCATCTGGAAGAAGTACGGCAGCTCGCAACGCGTGTTATTTGTCAGTGTGCCGTTCGAGGAAGTGCTGGGCGAAATTCTCGGTAAAGTCGATAACAGTCATATGGGCGTAGTATTGAAGCGTATGATGTTGCGCGCTTCGTCCCAAATTGCCGATCGCCTGCACATCGATGCGTTGGTCACCGGTGAGGCGATCTCCCAGGTGTCGAGCCAGACGCTGCCGAACCTGTCGGTGATCGATTGCGTGACCGACAAGCTGGTCCTGCGTCCGCTGATCGCCAGCCACAAGCAGGACATCATCGACACGGCCATCGAGATCGGCACCGCCGATTTCGCCCGGCACATGCCGGAGTACTGCGGGGTCATCTCGGTCAATCCGAAGACTGCCGCCAAGCGCTACCGCGTCGAGCACGAAGAGAAAGAATTCGATATGGCGGTGCTCGAGCGTGCGCTCGAAAACGCCAAGCTGGTGCCGATCGATCGGGTGATCGATGAACTGGGCCAGGACTTGCAGATTGAAGAAGTCAGCGAAGCGCTGGCCGGTCAGATCGTCATCGACATCCGCCACCCGGATGCCGCTGAAGACGACCCGCTGGAGTTGGCTGGCGTCGAGGTACAAACGATGCCGTTTTATGCAGTGAACGCTCGTTTCAAGGAACTGGACCCTACTCGCCAGTACCTGCTGTATTGCGACAAAGGCGTGATGAGTCGCCTGCATGCCCACCATTTGCTCAGTGAGGGGCATGCCAATGTGCGCGTTTATCGACCGAGCTAAGTGCCCGGGGCTGTTTGCCTGTGGCCTGCGTCACCGGCCCCCCGATGCCACCGTCAAGCTGTAACGGCTTTCACGGACGCTACTGTTAATCGCTGCCAAGACTTGTCAGCACACCGAATCCTCTGATCGAGATACACAAGTGATCGAAAATCTACGTAACATCGCCATCATTGCCCACGTTGACCATGGTAAAACCACCCTGGTAGACAAACTCCTGCGTCAATCCGGCACCCTGGAGCGCAACGAGCTCAACGACGAGCGCGTGATGGACTCCAACGACCAGGAAAAAGAGCGCGGTATTACCATTCTGGCGAAAAACACCGCCATCAACTGGAACGGCTACCACATCAACATCGTGGACACCCCGGGCCACGCCGACTTCGGCGGCGAAGTAGAGCGCGTAATGTCGATGGTCGACTCCGTGCTGCTGCTGGTTGACGCTCAAGACGGCCCTATGCCGCAAACCCGCTTCGTGACCAAGAAGGCTTTCGAAGCCGGCCTGCGTCCGATCGTGGTCATCAACAAGATCGACCGTCCGGGCGCGCGTCCTGACTGGGTTCTGGACCAGATCTTCGACCTGTTCGACAACCTGGGTGCTACCGAAGAACAACTGGACTTCCAGGTTGTCTACGCGTCGGCCATCAACGGCATCGCCGGTCTGGATCACACCGACATGGCCGAAGACATGACCCCGCTGTACCAGGCGGTCATCGACCACGTACCTGCGCCGAAAGTTGACCGTGATGGTGCTTTCCAGATGCAAATCTCGGCACTGGACTACAACAGCTTCCTGGGCGTCATCGGTGTTGGCCGTATCGCTCGCGGTCGCGTCAAGCCAAACACCCCGGTTGTGGCGATCAGCGCCGACGGCAAGAAGCGCAACGGCCGTATCCTGAAGCTGATGGGTCACCACGGTCTGCACCGCATCGACGTTGAAGAAGCAGCTGCTGGCGACATCGTCTGCATCAGCGGCTTCGACGAGCTGTTCATCTCCGACACCCTGTGCGATCCGACCGCCGTTGAAGCGATGAAGCCGTTGACCGTTGACGAGCCAACCGTTTCCATGACCTTCCAGGTAAACGACTCGCCATTCTGCGGTAAAGAAGGCAAGTTCGTGACGTCCCGTAACATCAAGGACCGTCTGGACAAAGAGCTGCTGTACAACGTTGCACTGCGCGTTGAAGAAGGCGACTCGGCTGACAAGTTCAAGGTTTCCGGCCGTGGCGAGCTGCACCTCTCGGTACTGATCGAAACCATGCGTCGCGAAGGCTTCGAGCTGGCCCTGGGCCGTCCTGAAGTGATCATCCGTGAAATCGACGGCGTGAAGCAGGAACCGTTCGAAAACGTCACCATCGACATCCCTGAAGAATCCCAGGGCAAGGTCATGGAAGAGATGGGTCTGCGTAAAGGCGACCTGAGCAACATGGTGCCGGATGGCAAGGGCCGTGTTCGTCTGGAATACAACATCCCTGCTCGCGGTCTGATCGGTTTCCGTAACCAGTTCCTGACCCTGACCAACGGTGCTGGCATCCTGACCTCGATCTTCGATCGTTACGCTCCAGTGAAGTCGGGCCACATGTCCGGCCGTCAGAACGGCGTTCTGGTTTCGGTTGAAACCGGCAAGGCGCTGACCTACTCCCTGGAAACCCTGCAGGCTCGTGGCAAGCTGTTCGTAGAACACGGTCAGGAGATCTACAACGGTCAAATCGTCGGCCAGAACAGCCGCGACAACGACCTGGGCGTGAACCCTACCAAGGGCAAGAAGCTCGACAACATGCGTGCTTCGGGTAAAGACGAAACCATCGCTCTGGTTCCACCTGTTCGCTTCACCCTGGAACAGGCTCTGGAATACATCCAGGAAGACGAGCTGTGCGAAGTCACTCCTAAGTCCATCCGTCTTCGCAAGAAGATCCTGGACGAAAGCGAGCGTACCCGCGCTGCGAAGAAAGCCAAGGCCTAATTAGCCCCGGCTGAACGAAAACGCCCCCGGTCGAAAGGCCGGGGGCGTTTTTGTTTGTCTGGGATTTGTATAAAACCTTGTGGTGAGGGAGCTTGCTCCCGCTGGGTTGCAACGCAACCCCAAAATTTACGACTGCTGCGCAGCCGAACGGGAGCAAGCTCCCTCGCCACAATAAATGCAGTTCAGATCAGAAGCGTTCGATCGATCTCGAATTGCGCTCGCGCTCCACTTCCTTCGGCTTGTACGCGCAATACCCCGGCCGCGGGCCGATTTTCGGGTGGTTGCGGCAAGTATCCGGGCGCTTTTCATAAATAGTGCACAGACGGCTCTTACGATCCAGGTACAGGCAGTCGTTGTTGCTCATGCGCTGGAGGGTGAAGATGCCGGACTTCTGGTTGAAGCGCTCGACCAGCCCTTCCTTTTGCAGGCGCTTGGCGATGTTCTTCGGCGGATCGCCCAGCTCGAATTCATCGACCACGCCGATACGGATCAGATCCTTGATCTTGACCTCGACCGGCAGGGTGCAGCAGCTGGACATGCACGAGCCGCACATCGGGGCGGAGTACTTGGCCCAGGTATCGAGTCGGTCGATCTCTGCGGCAGCGATCAGGTTGGGCTTCATCATCGGTTGTTACCAGCGTGTGCATCAGGGCGCGCGATCATACCGGGACTGGTGGATTTTTGAACAACCTTTTGCCAGATTTTTTCGCAGGAGGCTAAACAGAAGCAGAATTCGGCACGCCCCCTGCATTGATTCAGGCTCACGACAAGGTAATGTCGAACGAACTCACACTCACGGGAAAAACTGCCGAACCGGAGCCTCTACCGCCTGTCAGACCGTCTAGGCTCAGACAACTCAAAGCTCGCTCGAGGTCCTATCGATGACTCA
Organism: Pseudomonas vancouverensis; assembly: GCF_004348895.1. Taxonomy (GTDB): domain Bacteria; phylum Pseudomonadota; class Gammaproteobacteria; order Pseudomonadales; family Pseudomonadaceae; genus Aquipseudomonas; species Aquipseudomonas vancouverensis. Next base: position 7,345 of record NZ_RRZK01000003.1, on the reverse strand, counting down.
AGAACCACTTGTTCGCGAAGCAGAGGTGGCCGCATTCCGCGACGCCGTCCTGACCAAACTCACCTATGCGGTGGGCAAGGATCCCGATCACGCCTTCGACCACGACTGGTTTGAAGCCATTGCGCTGGCGGCGCGCGATCACATGGTCGAGCACTGGATGGACCACACGCGGCAGATCTACCGCAAAGGCCAGAAGCGCGTTTATTACCTCTCCCTGGAATTCCTCATCGGCCGGCTGCTGTATGACAGCCTGAGCAACCTCGGCCTGCTCGACGTGGCCCGCGAGGCGCTGACCGAGCTGGGCGTTGATCTGGAACGCATCCGTTTGCTGGAACCCGATGCTGCGCTGGGTAACGGCGGCCTCGGACGTCTGGCGGCATGCTTCATGGAGAGCATGTCGACCCTCGGCATCGCCGGCCACGGCTACGGCATTCGCTACGAGCACGGTTTGTTCCGCCAGGCGATTGTCGACGGTTGGCAACAGGAACAGACCGAACACTGGCTGGATTTCGGTAACCCCTGGGAGTTCGAGCGGCCGGAGGTGGTGTACAGCATCGGCTTCGGCGGCAGCGTGCAGACCCTCACCGACGACAGCGGCAAGACCCGCCAGGTCTGGTCGCCGGCGGAAACCGTGCGGGCGATTGCCTACGACACACCGGTGGTCGGCTGGCGCGGAGCGAGCGTCAACACCCTGCGCCTGTGGCGTGCCCGGGCCATGGAAGACTTGCACCTGGAACGTTTCAACGCCGGCGATCACCTCGGCGCCGTGGCCGAAGTGGCCCGGGCTGAAAGCATCTCCCGGGTGCTCTACCCGGCAGACAGCACCGAAGCCGGCCAGGAGCTGCGTCTGCGTCAGGAATATTTCTTCGTCGCCGCCTCCTTGCAGGATTTGCTGCGTCGCCACCGCAACATGCACACCTCGGTGCTGACCCTCGGCGATCACGCCGCCATTCAGCTCAACGACACGCACCCCTCGATTGCCGTGGCCGAGCTGATGCGGCAGCTGGTCGATGTGTACGACGTGGCCTGGGATGCGGCGTGGCAGATCACCGTCGATACGCTGTCCTACACCAACCACACGCTGTTGCCCGAAGCGCTGGAAACCTGGCCGGTGGGCCTGATGGAGCGCATGCTGCCGCGACACATGCAGATCATTTACCTGATCAACGCCCAGCACATCGATTCCCTGCGGGCCAAAGGCATCCATGATTTTGACGTACTGCGCGCGGTGTCGCTGATCGAAGAAGACAACGGCCGGCGTGTGCGCATGGGCAACCTGGCGTTTCTCGGTTCCCACAGCGTCAATGGCGTGTCCGGGCTGCACACGCAACTGATGCGCAAGACCGTGTTCTCCGAACTGCACAAACTCTATCCCGAGCGTATCAACAACAAGACCAACGGCATCACTTTCCGCCGCTGGCTTTATCAGGCCAACGCCGAGCTGACCTCGATGCTGGTCGATGCCCTGGGCCCGGACGTGCTGGACAACCCGGAAGAGCGCCTGCTCGACCTGCAACCCTTCGCCGAAAAGAACGCGTTTCGCAAAGCCTTCGCCGAGCAGCGCCTGCACAGCAAGAAAGCCCTGGCCTATCTGATTCACGAGCGCCTGGGTGTGGCGGTAAACCCGGCAGCGATGTTCGACGTGCAGGTCAAGCGCATCCACGAATACAAACGCCAGTTGCTCAACCTGATGCACACCGTGGCCCTGTATCAGGCGATTCGTGCCGAGCCGGAGATCGACTGGGTGCCGAGGGTGAAGATTTTCGCCGGCAAGGCCGCGGCCAGTTATCACCAGGCCAAGTTGATCATCAAGCTGACCAACGACATCGCCCGGGTGGTGAACAACGACCCGACCGTACGCGGCTTGCTCAAGGTGGTGTTCCTGCCCAACTACAACGTCAGTCTGGCCGAGAGCATCATCCCGGCGGCGGACTTGTCCGAGCAGATCTCCACGGCCGGTTTCGAAGCCTCGGGCACCAGCAACATGAAGTTCGGCCTCAACGGCGCCTTGACCATCGGCACCCTGGACGGCGCTAACGTGGAAATGTGCGAGCGCATCGGTGCCGAGCACATGTTCATCTTCGGCCTCAGCGCGCAACAGGTTGAAGCGCGCAAGCAGAATCATGAGTTCAGTGCTGCGCCGGATATTGCTGCGTCCCATCGCCTCAATGACGTGCTGCAAGCGATTAGGGGCGGGGTGTTCTCGCCGGACGATCCGTCGCGCTACACCGGGCTGATCGACTCGCTGATCGACTACGACCGCTTCCTGGTCTGCGCCGACTTTGATTCCTACTGGAATGCACAGATGCGCGTCGAGGCGCACTGGCACAACAGCGACGAGTGGTGGCGTTCGGCGGTGTTGAATACCTCGCGGATGGGCTGGTTCTCGTCTGACCGGACCATCCGCGAGTACGCCACGGATATCTGGAAGGCATTGGATTAGATTCAAGTCCGGCGGCGGTCGGACCTGATCGATATACTGAGCGGCAGGGCACAGCCAGACTTCTTGCGTACACGCCATCCCCTGTAGGAGCGAGCCTGGTCCGGGCGGCGTCCCGACGATGGGGGCATGACATTCAACATCAACGCTGAATGTCATGCCCCCATCAAAAGTAGGCTCCGTCCTACAGAAGCGGGTGAAGTGTTCGCACTAGACTGATCAGACGCTGTTTTGCTCACACCGGCCTCATGACGGGGCCGCTCAGGGATATCGACCATGCAATGGATTTTCATGCTGATTGGCCTGGTGCTGGGCTGGATACTCGACGAGTCATTCAGCGATGCACTGTTGGGCGCGTTACTCGGGTTGGGTATCGGTCAGGCCTTTCGCATCATGCACCTTGGCTCGCAAGCAGTCGCGCAGCAACGTCTGCTGGAGCAGGCGCAGGCTTCCCTGCAAGCCGTCGAGCAGCGCCTGGCAGTGCTGGAAACGTCGGGCAGCCAGCCGCCCGAAATCATCGAGCCTGTGGCATCGCCTGAAATCATTCTTGATGAGGTCCCTGAAAGCCAGCCGTTGATCTGGGAATTGCCGCCCGAGGTCGAGCCGGTTTCTGCAGTCGTCGCTGAAACCAGCCCTCCACACCCCGTGGATGCCTGGAAATCCACATCCGCAACCGATGACTTCACTCCACGCGGCCCGAACTTCATCGACCGCGCAATCAGCAGCGCCCGCGCCTGGCTGTTGGGCGGCAACACTGTCTTGCGGGTCGGCGTGGTGCTGTTGTTCCTCGGCCTGGCCTTCCTGCTGCGCTACGCCACCGAAGGCATGGTGGTGCCCATCGAAATGCGTTACGCCGGGGTTGCGGCGGCGGCACTGGGCTTGCTCGGGTTGGGTTGGTGGCTGCGCCGACGCAACAGCAACTACGCCCTGATCCTGCAAGGTGCCGGGATCGCCGTGCTCTACCTGACCGTGTTTGCCGCGATGCGCCTGCATCCCTTGCTCGACGCCTCGGCCGCGTTCGGCCTGCTGGTGGCGATCACTGTTTTCTCGGCCATTCTTGCCATCACCCAGGATGCACTTGGGCTGGCCGCCGCGGCGGCTTTGGGTGGTTTCGCTGCGCCGATTCTGGCGTCCAGCGGTGGCGGTAGTCATGTCGCGCTGTTCAGTTATTTCCTGTTGCTCAATGCCGGCATTCTCGCCATTGCCTGGTTCAAGGCCTGGCGATTGCTGAATGTGATTGGCTTCGTCGGCACTTTCGGCATTGGCTTCGCCTGGGGCGCACGCTCCTACACGCCGGATCTGCTGTGGAGCACCGAGCCGTTTCTGGTCGCGTTTTTCCTCATGTACCTGGCCATCGGTCTGCTGTACGCCCGGCGCAAGTTGCTGGAGATGAGCGATGCGCCAGCGGCGGGCGATCGCGAGGGTTTGCTGCACTGGTCGGCACGCAAGGGTGACTACGTTGACGGCACGCTGTTGTTCGGCCCGCCGCTGGTGGGGTTCGGGCTGCAATTCGCGCTGGTGCAGCATCTTGAATTCGCCGCCGCGTTCAGTGCCTTGGCCCTGGGCGTTATCTACATGGGGCTGGCGCGTTTGCTGTTTGGTGGCCGGGCGTTGCTGCTGGCGGAAACCTGTCTGGCACTGGGCGTGATATTCACCAGCCTGGCGATTCCGCTGGGCCTGGATGCCAACTGGACGATCGCGGCCTGGGCCGTCGAAGGTGCGGGCATCTTCTGGCTCGGCTTGCGTCAGCAACGGCCGCTGGCGCGGGCGTTTGCCTTGCTGCTGCAACTGGGCTCGGCGCTGATCTATCTGGGCGAGCTGCGCAGTGGTGAAAGCAGCCTTGTTCACGCTGCGCCGTTGGGTGCCTTGTTGCTCGGTATCGCGCTGCTGTTCAGCTTCAACCAGTTGCGCAAAGCCGCGCCGGAACATTTGAAGCCTTGGGAACTGAAAGGTCTGCCGGTGTTGGCCGGGTTGGGGTTGGCTTTTCTCTATCTGCTGGCGCCGCTGTTTTTCTTCGCGTACGGCACCGTCATCAGTTGGGCGGTGGCGGGTGTGTTGACGCTGTTTGTCGGGCTGCACCTGCAATCACGCACGATGGTGTTCACAGCGCTTGCGCTGCAATGGCTGGGTGGCGCGTTGTTTCTGCTGGCCGAACCGTCGGGCAACGAGGCTTTGAGTCCTCTGGCCCACAGCGGCTTTTGGGCATCACTGCTGCTGGCATTGGCCGCGTTCGTGGGGGCCTGGCGTCTGCAACTCGACCATCGGGCAATGGTGGCAGGTCGCTTGAGCCAACCGCTGCTATCTCGGGCGTTACTGGTGTGGGGCGCCGGCTGGTGGGCGCTGACGTGGATCAGCGAGGTCCTGCAGTTCGCGCCATTGTCGCTGCAAGCCACCTTGCTGCTGGTGGCTGCGGCAGTAAGTGTTGCGTTGTGGGCGGTGCTGGCGTTGCGGCTGAAATGGCCGGCACTCGGCGTGCTCTGCACCGTGCTGATTCCCGCCGCCGCGCTGGTATTGCTGGCGGCCTGGCACTCGCGTTATCACCCGGCAGCCAACTTCGGCTGGCTGGCATGGGCGGCTGTTTTCGCGGTGCATTTCATCTCGCTGCGACGTTTGGTGTCCTTGCTGCCTGCGCGAGTGGCGAGTACCGCGCATGTGCTCGGTTGCTGGCTGCTGATCGGCGTGCTGGCGCTGGAAATGCGCTATGGCTTGCTGCTGATGTCCGAACATTACAACGCCTGGCGCTGGCTGGGCTGGGCGATTCTGCCGAGCCTGTACCTGCTGTTGATGGCGGCGCCGCGGGCCTGGCCATGGCCGGTGTCGGCTTATGCGCGCGAGTATCGGCTGTACGCTGCCGCGCCATTGGCAGTGCTGATGCTCGGCTGGTTCTGGTTGGCGAACGCCTTCAGTGATGGCAATGCCGAGCCGCTGCCGTATGTGCCGTTGATCAATCCGCTGGAGTTGGGTTTGCTGTTCGCATTGTTCGGCGTGTATGTCTGGGCGCACAGCGCAGTTGCACAGTTGCCGGTTCGCCAGGACTACGCCAGCAAAATGCTGCAAGGCATCACCGGTGTCTCGCTGTTCGTCTTCTTCACGGCACTGGTGATGCGCGCGGCGCACCATTGGAGCGCCGTGCCGTTCGAACTCGACCTGTTGCTGGAGTCGATGCGCGTGCAGGCCGGGCTATCCATCGTCTGGACCTTGATCGCCCTGAGCCTGATGATTGGCGGCCATTTGCGCCAGCGTCGCGAAGTCTGGCTGATGGGCGCTGCCTTGATCGGTGTAGTCGTGGCCAAACTGTTCTTTGTTGAGCTGAGCAACCGTGGCGGCCTGGCGCGAATCGTCTCGTTTATCGGCGTAGGTGTTTTGCTGTTGGTGGTCGGCTATTTCGCGCCGCTGCCACCCAAACGCATCGAGGCAACGGCAGATGCGGAAAAACCGGCGCCGAAAACCGAAGGAGTGTCATCTTGAGTCAGAAGCTGAACCTGTATTGGCTGGGCGCGATGACCATGGCGATTTCGCTGTCGGTGGGCGCTCTGGAAAAACCGGCCGATTTCACCAGTCGCGTGCCGTTGTCTGTGACCGGGGAGGGCCCGTGGTATCGCCTCGAGCTGCCTTTGGCGGTGCAACTGAATGCGCGACAGACGGATCTCAGCGATCTGCGTGTGTTCAACGCCGCTGGCGATGTGCAGGCTTATGCGCTGGCTCGGGAGGTGGCGCCGACCCGTGAAGAACGCACCCTGACCGATGTGAAGTGGTTCCCGCTGTACAACGCCGAAGGCGCCAAGGAAACCGCGCCGAGCGTGCGCGTGCAGTCGAGCGCCAATGGCACACTGGTTCAGGTGCAGCCCTCCAGCCAGCTGGAGGCCGGCGAGGAAGAATTGCGTGGCTGGTTGCTGGATGCCAGTGGCATCAAGGCGCCGTTGCAGCAATTGACGCTCGACTGGACCAGCGAGCGCGATGGTTTCCAGCGTTTCAGCATCGAAGCCAGTGACGATTTGCAGAACTGGCAGTCCTGGGGCGAAGGCCAGGTGGCGCGGCTGACTTTCACCGACGAGCGGGTCGAACAACATGAGGTCGGTTTGCCGGGGCTGTCGGCGCGTTATTTGCGCCTGTTGTGGAAAACCCCGCACACGGCACCGACCCTGACCTCGGCGCAACTGCACAGCGCCAGCAGCCGCAGCCTGCCGCTGCCGTTGGTCTGGTCGCCGGCGTTGTCTGGCAGTAGCGCGAAGCCCGGCGAATACACCTGGCAGTTGCCGATGGGGATGAATGTCGAGCGGGTGCAGGTCGAGCTGAATCAACCCAACAGCCTGGCGCCGGTCACCTTGTACGGGCGTCGTGACAGCAGTCTGCCGTGGCAACCCCTGAGCAATGGCTTGCTCTATCGCCTGACCCAGAACGGTCAGGACGTGGTCCTCAATGAACTGCAGTTGCCGGGTCAGACCGTGCAACAGCTCAAGCTGACTGTGGACGAGCGCGGTGGTGGTCTTGGGCCGCAGGCACCGAACCTGAAGTTCGCCGTGCGTGCCACGCAATTGGTGTTCCTGGCACGCGGTCCAGGGCCTTACAGCCTGGCCCTGGGCAATGGGTCAGTGAAGGCGGCGAACCTGCCGTTGACGACGCTGATTCCCGACTACAGCCCGGCGAAACTCGCGACCCTGGGCGCGGCGACAGTGGAAAGTGGGACGGTCATCACGAAGACCTCGACTGTGACTTCGTCTGTAACGGCGCCGACGGACTGGAAGAAGATCGGCCTGTGGGCGGTGTTGTTGCTCAGTGTCGCGTTCCTGGCAGTGATGGCGATCAGTCTGCTGCGCAAGCCACCGGCCAAATCCTGAATGTGGGGCTTCGCACCCCATCGCGAGCAAGCTCGCTCCCACAGGTTTTGCGCTGCCCCTGTGGGAG
>NZ_RRZK01000031.1 GCF_004348895.1 Pseudomonas vancouverensis | reverse complement strand
ACCCCATCGCGAGCAAGCTCGCTCCCACAGGTTTTGCGCTGCCCCTGTGGGAGCGAGCTTGCTCGCGATGGCGGCCTTGCTGACCGCGAAAGTGTTGGATCCACTGCGTATACAAGACTCACATGGCCTCCATTTCCATCTACGCTAAACCCCGCGCCTGAACTCTCTTTGGCCGATCTCGTCTGATAGGAGGCAATGCGCCCCGACTCGCGTTAAACTGCGCGGGTTTTTAGTCCCCCATTCCTCCGGAGCCGTCCATGTCCCGCGTTACCTTGAGTCGCTATTTGATTGAGCAGACCCGCAGCAACAACACTCCTGCCGATCTGCGCTTCCTGATCGAAGTGGTGGCGCGTGCCTGTAAGGAAATCAGCCACGCCGTGTCCAAAGGCGCCCTGGGTGGTGTTCTGGGTAGCATGGGCACTGAAAACGTTCAGGGCGAAGTGCAGAAGAAGCTCGACGTGCTGTCCAACGAGATCCTGCTCGAAGCCAACGAATGGGGCGGTCACCTGGCCGGCATGGCGTCCGAAGAAATGGACAATGCCTACCAGATCCCGGGCAAATACCCAAAAGGTGCCTACCTGTTGGTATTCGACCCACTGGACGGTTCGTCGAACATCGACATCAACGCCCCGGTCGGCACCATTTTCTCGGTACTGCGTTGCCCGAACGAATACCTGAGCCAGAACGAACCGCTGAACGAAAAAGCCTTCCTGCAGCCAGGCACCCAGCAGGTTGCCGCCGGATACGCCATCTACGGCCCGCAGACCATGCTGGTGCTGACCCTGGGCCATGGCGTCAAGGGCTTCACCCTGGACCGCGAAATGGGCAGCTTCGTGCTTACCCACGAAGACATCACCATTCCTGAAGCCACCCAGGAATTCGCCATCAACGCCTCCAACCAGCGTCACTGGGAAGCCCCGGTGCAACGTTACGTCAGCGAATTGCTGGCCGGTGACGAAGGTCCGCTGAAAAAGAACTACAACATGCGCTGGGTGGCCGCGATGGTTGCCGACGTGCACCGCATCCTGACCCGTGGCGGTCTGTTCATGTACCCGCGCGACAGCCGCGAGCCCTCCAAGCCGGGCAAGCTGCGTCTGATGTACGAAGCCAACCCGATGTCGTTCCTGGTGGAACAGGCGGGCGGCGCGTCCACCGACGGTCACCAGCGCATCCTCGACATCAAGCCTGAAGGCCTGCACCAGCGCGTAGCGGTGTTCCTCGGCTCGAAAGAAGAAGTCGCACGCGTCACGGCCTACCACAAGGAATAAACCATGAACGCGCCCTGGCAGCCGTTGCTCGATTGGTGGTTCGGCAGTGCCGAATCAGCCAGCGATGTGGCGGCGCAACAGGGCAAGTTGTGGTTCGGCAAGCGCGCCAGCCAGGACCTCGAAGCGCGCGAGCGTTTCGGGGACTGGGTCGAGCAGGCACTGGCCGGCGGATTGACCGAGTGGACGCAACGTCCCGAAGGTTGGCTGGCACTGGTGCTGTTGCTCGACCAACTCCCGCGAATGATCTTTCGCGAATCTCCCAAATCCTTTGCAGGCGACCTCAGGGCGCAGAAGCTCGTGGCTCAGGGCATTGCTGCGGATTTCGATCGGCAATTACAGCCGATCCAGCGGGTATTCATCCTTCTGGTGTTCGAGCACTGCGAAAATCTCGACGTGCAAAACGAATGCATTTCGCGCTACGCCGATTTGATGGCGCAGCAGCCCGAAAAAGATCAGGCGCTGTTTGCCGATTATCTGGACTATGCCGAAAAGCATCAGAAAGTAATCGCGCAGTTTGGACGGTTTCCGCATCGCAATGCGGTGCTGGGAAGGGAGAGTACCGCTGCGGAGTTGGCGTTTCTGTCGAAGCCGGGTTCCAGGTTCTAGATTTTCATTGCAACTGTTGCCGCCATCGCTGGCAAGCCAGCTCCCGCAAGGATCTTCAGCGGCCATAGTTTTGTGAGCGACAGATAAATCTGTGGGAACCAGCTCCCTCAAGGATCTTCAGTGGCCACAGTTTCGTGACCGACAGATAAACCTGTGGGAGCTGGCTTGCCAGCGATGAGGCCAGTGGCTTCGCCTTAAATCCTGAAACTGCCCACCAACTGCTTCAACCTCGCCGCCTGCTGCTCAAGATCGGCACACGCGCGCAAGGTCGACTGCAGGTTCTCTACCCCTTCCTGGTTCAGGGTGTTGATCTCGGTAATGTCGACGTTGATCGATTCGACCACCGCCGTCTGTTCTTCCGTGGCCGTGGCCACCGACTGGTTCATGCCGTCAATTTCGCCAATGCGTTGGGTCACGCTACCCAGCCGTTCACCGGCCTGATTGGCAATACCAACGCTGCTTTCGCTCTGGCGCTGACTGTCGGTCATGATGCCCACGGCTGCCCGCGCGCCGACTTGCAGCTCTTCGATCATGGTCTGCACTTGCTGTGCGGAATCCTGGGTGCGGTGGGCCAGGTTGCGCACTTCATCGGCCACCACGGCAAAACCACGCCCGGCTTCACCGGCGCGTGCGGCTTCGATGGCGGCGTTGAGTGCCAGCAGGTTGGTCTGCTGGGAGATGCTGGTGATCACTTCCAGGATCTGCCCGATGTTGACCGTGTTGCTGTTGAGGGTTTCGATGTTGCCGCACGAGTCGCTGATCTTCGCCGAGAGTTGCTGTATCGCTGCGATGGTTTTATCCACCACCTGCTGACCGTCTTCGGCCAGGCTGCGCGCGTCGCTGGAGTGCTGCGAGGCGAGGGCGGCGTTCTGGGCGATTTCCTGGGCGGCGGCGCCGAGCTGGTTGATCGCCGCAGCCACGCTGCTGGTGCGCGAGGCTTGCTGGTCGGAGTTGAACATCGACGAGTTCGAGGCGGCGACTACCCGCAGCGCCACTTCGTTGACCTGGCCGGTGGCGGAGGACACTTCGATGATCGAGGTGTGAATACGCTCGACAAAGCGGTTGAACGACAGGCCCAGGGCACCGAACTCGTCATGGCCGTGAATCTCCAGACGCTTGGTCAGGTCGCCTTCGCCTTCGGCGATGTCATGCATGGCGCGGCCCATGGTCAGCAGCGGTTGCATCAACACGCGGATGAGCATGCCCAGCAGCGCGATGATGATCACCACCGCAATCACCATGGCGATGATCGCCGAGGTGCGGAATTCGCTGAGCATCGAGAACGCGGTGTCCTGGTCAAGTACCAGGGCGACGTACCAGTTCGCCGACGGCACACCGTTGACCTGGGTGAAGGAGATGAACTGGCGGTGGCCGTCGATCTCGACCTCTTTCATGCCCGGGGTGACTTTCGGCGTGTCGTTCGGGTAGGCCTCGGCCAGGCTCTTGAGCACAAGCTTGCTGTCCGGGTGGATCAGGATCTTGCCGTCGGCACCGACGATGAACGCGTGACCGTGGCCGCCGAAGTTCAGCGAGTTGATGATTGCACTGACGCTGGACAGATCGATGTCGGCGCCGGCGACGCCGAGCATCTGGCCCTGGCGTTGCACCGGGGTGGCGACGGTGATCACCAGCTTGCCGGAGGAGGCGGCGATGTAGGGTTCGGTCACGATGGTTTGTTGTGCACTGTTTGCGGCCTTGTACCAGCCACGGGCGCGTGGGTCGTAGTCTGCCGCGCGGTTCCCTGCCGGCACCGAGAACATCACGCCATCAGCACCGCCGAAGTAACTCAACTGGAAATTACCGGTGTAGGCGGGCAGGTCGATGATGCGTTTCAGGCTCGTCGGCGCGTTGCCGTCCGCGCTGACTTGCTGGGCCATCGACTGCAGCAACTGCATGCGGCTTTCCAGCCAGGTCTGGATGTTGCTGGTGGTCAGGCTGCCGAGTTCCTGCATCGAGGCTTCGGTGCTGTTGCGCAAGGTTTCGCGCTGGCGATAGTCGTTGAACAGGATGAAACAAGCGAATGCGACGGCCACGACGAGGGCGGCGGCCAGCAAGATCTTGTGGCTGAATTTCATGTTTCTGGTCATTGGGTGCGCTACCGCAGAGGGTCATATCAACAATAGGGGAGGCAAAAGCCACGGACGCGGCTTTGCGTTGCCTGTATGTCGACTGGGCAGCGCCAAAGATTAGGCGGATTTGCCGAAAAACGACGAAATACTCCAGCGCCCGGGAACGTCACTGGATTTGTGCGTAAAAGGCAGACGAGCGGCCGAATAAATAGGCGGCCGGGCAGGGAACCAGATGGGGGTTTTCTCTTCTAAGCTTCAGCTTGGCAGCCATGCCAATCCCCCCTCGCCCCGGAGTTACACCATGTCGCTGCGATCCATCGCCCTGCTTTCGTTCTGTGTTCTGTTGGCTGCCTGCAGCAAGGTCAACCAGGAAAACTACTCGAAACTTTCGGCCGGCATGGCCAAGGCCGATGTCGAAACGCTGCTGGGCAAACCCGCCGATTGTTCCGGCGCGCTCGGCATGTCCAGTTGCACCTGGGGCGACAAGAACAGCTTTATCAGCGTGCAGTATGCCGGTGACAAAGTGCTGATGTTTTCCGGCCAAGGCCTGAAGTAAACCGGGGCTACGCGCCCACGGGAGAAAAACAATGAAGCGGTTATTGATCATCCTTTTTGCCGGCCTGGTGTTGGCCGGCTGTGCCACGTCTGGCCAGGACCCATTGGCACCGAAAACGGCCAAGAGCGTCAACCTCAAGCGCTACCAGGGCACCTGGTACGAGTTGGCCCGCCTGCCGATGTACTTCCAGCGCGACTGTGCGCAATCCGAAGCCCATTACACGCTCAAGCCGGACGGCAACATCGCGGTGCTCAATCGCTGCCTGACGCCGCAATGGCAGTGGGAAGAGGTCAAGGGCACGGCGTATCCGCAAGAGCCTGGCAAAACCGACAAGCTATGGGTCGAGTTCGATACCTGGTTTTCGCGGTTGATTCCCGGCGTCGCCAAGGGTGAGTACTGGGTGCTGTACGTCAGCGACGACTACAAGACCGCCATCGTCGGCGATCCGAGCCGCAAATATCTGTGGTTGCTGTCGCGCTCGCCGACCGTGAACGGTGTGGTGCGCGAGGAATTGCTGAGCAAGGCGCGTCAGCAGGGTTACGACACCACGCGGTTGATCTGGCGGGCGTCGGATCAGCAGATGGCCAAGACCTCGAACTGATCACTAGCATTTGACCAATGTGGGAGCGAGCTTGCTCGCGAAGAGGGCGTGTCAGTTGAAAGAATTGTCGACTGATACACCGCTTTCGCGAGCAAGCTCGCTCCCACATTTTGTTTTGCGTCAGCTCAACAGATCGCGCAGGACCTGAGTGAATGCGCGCGCGCTTTCTTCTTCATCAGCATGCCGCCCGTTCCGCACCACCCACTGGCCGTTGACCAGTACATCGCGCACCTGACGATCGCCACCGGCAAACAACCAGCGATTCAAAATTCCGTCACCGCTGGCCGTCGCCAGATACGGATCGTTGCCGTCGAGTACCAGCCAGTCGGCACGCTTGCCGATTTCCAACGCACCAATCGGTTGGCCGAGTGCCTGGGCGCCACCGTCCAGTGCCGCATCGAACAGCGTACGGCCGACCATCGGCTGGGCCGCGCCATACAGGCGGTTGCGCCGCTGATCGCGCAGGCGCTGGCCGTATTCCAGCCAGCGCAGTTCTTCCACCACGCTCAACGACACATGGCTGTCGGAACCGATACCCATGCGTCCGCCCTGGGCGAGGAAATCCACGGCAGGGAAGATCCCGTCGCCGAGGTTGGCTTCGGTGGTCAGGCACAGGCCGGCAATCGCCCGGCTCCTGGCCATCTGTGTGACTTCTTCCGGGTTGGCGTGGGTCGCGTGGACCAGGCACCAGCGCTCGTCGACCGCAACGTTTTCATACAGCCATTGCAGGGGGCGACGACCACTCCAGGTCAGGCAGTCGTCGACTTCTTTCTGCTGTTCGGCGATGTGGATGTGCACCGGGCACTGCTTGTCGCTGGCCGCCAGGACTTCGCTGATCTGCTGCGGCGTCACTGCGCGCAACGAGTGGAAACACAGGCCCAGCGATTGTGCCTTTTGCTGCGCCAGCAGCGGCTGCAGGCGTGACTGCAACTTCAGGTAGTTTTCCGTGCTGTTGATGAAACGGCGCTGGCCTTCGTTCGGCGTCTGACCACCGAAACCGGAGTGGCTGTAGAGCACCGGCAACAGGGTCAGGCCGATACCGGCGGAGCTGGCGGCCTGGCTGATGCGCAAGGCCAGCTCGGCCGGATCGGCGTAAGGCTGACCGTTGTGGTCGTGGTGCACGTAATGAAACTCGGCGACCGAGGTGTAACCGGCCTTGAGCATTTCGATGTACAGCTGACGGGCGATGACGCCGAGTTGTTCCGGGCTGATTTTTCCGACGAGGCGATACATCAGGTCACGCCAGGTCCAGAAACTGTCGTTCGGATTGCCCGCGACTTCCGCAAGGCCGGCCATGGCCCGCTGGAACGCATGGGAGTGCAGGTTCGGCATGCCCGGCAGCAGCGGACCGCTCAGCCGTTCGGCACCTTCTGCGGTGGAATCGGCCTGGATATGGGTCAAAACGCCCTCGGCGCTGACCTCAAGACGTACATTGTTGGCCCATCCACTAGGCAGCAGCGCGCGTTCGGCAAAGAAAGCGGACATGGTTCAGCACCCCATCGTGTGTTATTTGTATATACATATACAGACGTTTGCCTGCCCGGTAAACTCCGGCAAGCTAGCAACCTCGACCAAACGACCAAGGATTAACCGTGCCGACTCCGCCTCCAGTCTCTCCGTTGGCCGCGAACATGGGCGACAGTCCGGCGCCCTTGTACGCCCGCGTCAAACAGATGATCACCCAGCAAATCGACAGCGGTAACTGGCCGCCGCACTACCGCGTGCCGTCGGAAAGCGAGCTGGTCAGCCAACTGGGCTTCAGCCGCATGACCATCAACCGCGCCCTGCGCGAGATGACCGCCGACGGCCTGTTGGTGCGCATGCAGGGGGTCGGCACCTTTGTTGCCGAGCCGAAAAGCCAGTCCGCCCTGTTTGAAGTGCACAACATCGCCGACGAAATCGCCTCCCGCGGCCATCGCCACACCTGCCAGGTGATCACCCTGGAAGAAGAGGCCGCCGGCTCCGAGCGCGCCGTGGCCCTGGACATGCGCGAAGGGCAGAAGGTGTTCCACTCGCTGATCGTGCATTACGAAAACGATATCCCGGTGCAAATCGAGGACCGTTTCGTCAATGCACTGGTGGCACCGGAATACCTCAAGCAGGATTTCACCCTGCAAACGCCTTACGCCTACCTGAGCCAGGTCGCACCGCTGACCGAAGGCGAGCACGTGGTCGAGGCGATTCTGGCTGAGCCGTCCGAATGCAAATTGCTGCAAATTGAAAAAGGCGAGCCGTGCCTGCTGATTCGCCGTCGCACCTGGTCCGGTCGTCAACCGGTGACTGCCGCTCGTCTGATTCACCCCGGTTCCCGTCATCGCCTGGAAGGCCGGTTTCATAAATAGAGAGCCATAAATGAGTGAGTTGAAGGTTTTACGCGCCAAAGATTACCCACGCATGCCATGGAAAAACGGTGGCGGCAGCACCGAGGAAATCACCCGCGACGCCGGCACCGGCCTGGACGGTTTTGGCTGGCGCCTGTCGATTGCCGACATCGGCGAGTCGGGCGGGTTTTCCACCTTCGCCGGGTACGAGCGGATCATCACCGTGCTGCAGGGCGATGGCATGACCTTGTCGGTGGATGGCCAGGACACCCGTCCACTGTTACCACTGGACCCGTTTACCTTCAGCGGCGAGAGCAAGGTTGTCTGCACGTTGCTCGGCGGGGCTATTCGTGACTTCAATCTCATTTATGCGCCGCAGCGTTACAGCGCGCGCTTGCAGTGGTTGAGCGGTGAGCAGCGGTTTTTCAGTGAGGCGGGCACCGTCTTGGTGTTCAGTGTCAGTGATGAGTTGCAAGTGGAGGTCGGTAACAGTGCCCAGCAACTGGGCCGCCATGATTGCCTGCAACTTGTCGGTAACACTGGCCTGTTGGAAGTCTCCAGTAACGGTGCCTGCTGCGTGATTGAACTGACTGCACGCTGATCTTCCAGCAACCAAAAAAACATTGTGGCGAGGGAGCTTGCTCCCGCTGGGCTGCGAAGCGGCCCCCAAATCGGTCATGCCGAAATGGGGAGTCCTGCGGCCTCCAGCGGGAGCAAGCTCCCTCGCCACAAATGTATTCACTGTTTCTGTTTCTCAGCGCACCATTTTGTTACCGAACGCCCCAGCGTGGCGCAAAGCCACGCTCAAGTAACATCGATCACAGCCTCCAAAAGCATCCACTGAAAAATTTCATCCTCGCTACAACCCCCGTTCCAGGCGCTCTCCAGCCGTTTCCGAATTTTTCTTGAACACCCATCCAACAAGTTGGCCGCTTGATTGCATATGCTTGTATGTACAAGTAAAGACGTATGCGTATGAGTCACGAAGACTCAACCGTCGTCCACTGATTCGCCGGTGTGCACTGATGCCCATCGGCTTGCTCGCCCACTGCCTGGGTTGGTTTTTGGATTGATTGCTGAGGAGTTCTTTTCGTGACTACTGATTCGTTTACAAAGAGCCGTGACGTTGAAATCCGCGCTGCCCGCGGTAACAAGCTGACTGCCAAGAGCTGGCTGACTGAAGCGCCGCTGCGCATGCTGATGAACAACCTCGACCCGGAAGTCGCCGAGAACCCTAAAGAACTGGTGGTTTACGGTGGCATCGGGCGTGCGGCGCGCAACTGGGAATGCTACGACAAGATCGTCGAAAGCCTGACCAACCTCAATGAAGACGAAACCCTGCTGGTGCAATCCGGCAAGCCGGTCGGCGTGTTCAAGACCCACGCCAACGCTCCCCGCGTGCTGATCGCCAACTCCAACCTGGTGCCACACTGGGCGAACTGGGAACACTTCAACGAACTGGACGCCAAAGGCCTGGCCATGTACGGCCAGATGACCGCCGGCAGCTGGATCTACATCGGCAGCCAGGGCATCGTCCAGGGCACCTACGAAACCTTCGTCGAAGCCGGTCGCCAGCACTACAACGATGACCTGAAAGGCAAGTGGGTCCTGACCGCTGGCCTGGGCGGCATGGGTGGCGCTCAGCCGCTGGCCGCCACCCTGGCCGGCGCATGCTCGCTGAACATCGAATGCCAGCAGGTCAGCATCGATTTCCGCCTGAAAAGCCGTTATGTCGACGAGCAGGCCAAAGACCTCGACGACGCCCTGGCGCGCATCGCCAAATACACCAAGGAAGGCAAGGCGATCTCCATCGCGCTGCTGGGCAACGCTGCAGAAATCCTCCCGGAACTGGTCCGTCGCGGTGTGCGTCCGGACATGGTCACCGACCAGACCAGTGCCCACGACCCGCTCAACGGCTACCTGCCGGCTGGCTGGACCTGGGAAGAATACCGCGCACGCGCCAAGACCGAGCCGGCTGCCGTGATCAAGGCCGCCAAGCAGTCGATGGCCGTGCATGTCAAGGCGATGCTGGAATTCCAGAAGCAAGGCATTCCGACCTTCGACTACGGCAACAACATCCGTCAGATGGCTCAGGAAGAAGGCGTGGAAAACGCATTCGACTTCCCTGGCTTCGTACCGGCTTACATCCGTCCGCTGTTCTGCCGCGGTATCGGTCCGTTCCGTTGGGCTGCGCTGTCGGGTAACGCCGAAGACATCTACAAGACCGACGCGAAAGTCAAAGAACTGATCCCGGACGACGCGCACCTGCACAACTGGCTGGACATGGCCCGCGAGCGCATCAGCTTCCAGGGTCTGCCGGCACGTATCTGCTGGGTGGGTCTGGGCCTGCGTGCCAAGCTCGGTCTGGCGTTCAACGAAATGGTCCGCAGCGGCGAGCTGTCGGCGCCGATCGTGATCGGTCGCGACCACCTGGACTCCGGTTCCGTATCGAGCCCGAACCGCGAAACCGAATCGATGCAGGACGGCTCCGATGCTGTGTCCGACTGGCCACTGCTCAACGCTCTGCTCAACACCGCGAGCGGCGCGACCTGGGTGTCCCTGCACCACGGTGGCGGCGTCGGCATGGGCTTCTCCCAGCACTCGGGCATGGTCATCGTCTGCGACGGTACTGACGAAGCGGCCGAGCGTATCGCCCGCGTTCTGCACAACGACCCGGCGACCGGCGTTATGCGTCACGCCGATGCCGGCTACCAGATCGCCATCGACTGCGCCAAGGAACAAGGCCTGAACCTGCCGATGATCACCGGCAAGTAATGTAAAGCCTGTGGGACTGCTTTACCTGTGGGAGCAAGCTTGCTCCCACACAAAGCGCCTCATGACGTGAACTCTAATAACAATCCACAGAGGTTGAACCATGGCTGTCACTGACGAACGTGCAGGCAGTAAACCGTTGATCGAAAAGCGTTCGATCGACTACATCCCGGAAGCGGAAAGACACGGTCGTCTCTTCAGTCAGTTCACCCTGTGGATGGGTGCCAACCTGCAAATTACCGCGATCGTCACCGGGGCCTTGGCCGTGGTGCTGGGCGGTGATGTGTTCTGGTCGTTGATCGGTCTGCTGATCGGTCAACTGCTGGGCGGCGGGGTCATGGCGCTGCACGCTGCGCAAGGGCCGAAGCTTGGCCTGCCGCAGATGATTTCCAGTCGGGTGCAGTTCGGCGTTTATGGCGCCGCCATCCCGATCGTACTGGTATGTCTGATGTACCTCGGCTTCACCGCCACCGGCACCGTGTTGTCCGGTCAGGCGCTGGGCCAGTTGTTCGGGGTCAACGACACCGTCGGTATCCTGATTTTCGCCAGCGTCATCGTGCTGGTCACGGTGCTCGGCTATCGGGTGATCCACTGGATCGGCCGTATTGCCAGCGTCATTGGTGTGATCGCCTTTGTTTACCTGTTCAGCCGTCTGATGAGTCAGGTCGACGTTGGCGCACTCCTGCAAATCCGTCACTTCAGCTGGAGCAGCTTCCTGCTCGCGGTGTCCCTCGCGGCCTCCTGGCAGATCGCCTTCGGCCCGTATGTGGCTGACTATTCTCGCTACCTGCCAAGCAACGTGTCCTCGGTGAAAACCTTCTTTGCCGCGGGCGCAGGTTCGGTCATTGGCGCACAAGTGGCGATGGTTCTCGGCGTGTTTGCCGCGGCCTCGGCCAACGGTCAGTTCGCCGGCCACGAAGTGGCCTACATCGTCGGTCTGGGTGGTGCCGGTGCTACCGCGGCGCTGCTGTATTTCAGCATCGCGTTCGGCAAGGTGACCATCTCCACGCTGAACTCCTACGGCAGCTTCATGTGCATCGCGACCATCATCAGCGGCTTCCGCGGTGACCTGAAAGTCTCGCGCCTGCAGCGTCTGGTTTTCGTGCTGGTTATCGTCGGTGCCGCAACCCTGATGGCGTTGCTCGGCCAGCACTCGTTCCTCGGTGCGTTCAAGTCGTTCATCCTGTTCCTGCTGGCGTTCTTCACGCCATGGAGCGCGATCAACCTGGTGGACTACTACTGCATCACCCGCGAGCGCTATGACGTGCCGGCACTGGCCGATCCGAACGGTCGTTACGGTCGCTGGAACCTTCTGGGTATCAGCGTCTATGTCTTCGGCGTGCTGGTGCAATTGCCGTTCATTTCCACCAAGTTCTACACCGGTTCGCTGGTGGCTTCCCTGGGGGACGTGGATATTTCCTGGATCATCGGTCTGGTGCTGCCCGCAGTCGTGTATTACCTGTGTGCTAAAAAATGGCATGGCACCGTGCCTGATCAGCTGATTCTGCCGGTCGAGCAGGACAGTGTTGTACCACCTAGAACAAGCGGGGCCGGTCGCGCTGCGGCGCAGGCCTGATTGGATGTTGCCAGGGCTGGATGCCTCTTGACTGCCGTAAGCCAATTCATGATTAGGAGCGTCACAACAATGAAATCGAACAAGACCCTGCTGACCACATTGCTTTCCATGGGCCTGCTGGCCAGCGCCGGTGCCACTCAGGCAGCGGGTTGGTGCGAGTCGGGCAAACCGGTGAAATTCGCCGGCCTGAACTGGGAAAGCGCCATGCTCCTGACCGACGTGCTGCAAGTCGTGCTGGAGAAGGGCTACGACTGCAAGACCGACAGCCTGCCGGGCAACTCCATCACCATGGAAAACGCCCTGAGCAGCAACGACATCCAGGTGTTTGCCGAAGAGTGGGTCGGCCGCAGCGAGGTCTGGAACAAGGCCGAGAAGGCCGGCAAGGTCGTCGGCGTCGGCGCTCCGGTGGTGGGCGCGGTTGAAGGCTGGTACGTGCCACGCTACGTGATCGAAGGCGACGCCAAGCGCAAGCTGGAGCCGAAAGCGCCTGACCTGAAGAACATCGCTGACCTGGCCAAGTACTCGGCGATCTTCAAGGATGCCGAAGAACCGTCCAAGGGCCGTTTCTACAACTGCCCGGCCGGCTGGACCTGTGAACTCGACAACAGCGAAATGCTGAAAAGCTACGGCCTGGAAAGCACCTATACCAACTTCCGCCCAGGCACCGGCCCGGCGCTGGATGCCGCGGTGCTGTCGAGCTACAAGCGTGGCGAGCCGATCCTGTTCTACTACTGGTCGCCAACCCCGCTGATGGGCCAGGTCGACGTGGTGAAACTGGAAGAGAAGCCAGGCGTGGACAAGACCGTGACCATCAAGGTCGGCCTGTCCAAGACTTTCCATGAAGAGGCCCCGGAACTGGTGGCCGTGCTGGAAAAGGTCAACCTGCCGATCGACCTGCTGAACCAGAACCTGGGTCGCATGACCAAGGAGCGGATCGAGTCGCCAAAACTGGCCAAGATCTTCCTGAAGGAACATCCTGAAGTCTGGCACGCATGGGTGAGCGAAGACGCAGCCAAAAAGATCGACGCGGCCTTGTAGGTTGAGCTTCACCGGCTGCCGGAAGCGGCAGTCGGACGCTTGATCGCAACCCCTTGATTGAGAGTCTCTTATGTTTCCCGAAAGCTTTACCTTTTCCATCGCCGACTGGGTCAACGGTTGGGTCGATTCGCTGGTCACCAACTACGGCGATGTGTTCCGGCACATCTCCGACACGCTGTTGTGGGCCATCGTCAATCTTGAAGGCCTGCTGCGTGCGGCGCCCTGGTGGCTGATGCTGGCAATCGTCGCTGGCGTGGCCTGGCACGCGACCCGCAAGGTCGTGACCACGGCGGTGATCGTCGGTTTGCTGTTCCTGGTGGGTGCGGTCGGCCTGTGGGACAAGCTGATGCAGACCCTGGCGCTGATGATGGTAGCGACGGTCATCTCGGTGTTGATCGGCGTTCCCCTGGGCATCCTGTCGGCGCGCAGCAATCGCCTGCGTTCGGTGCTGATGCCGCTGCTCGACATCATGCAGACCATGCCGAGCTTCGTGTACCTGATCCCGGTGCTGATGCTGTTCGGCCTGGGCAAGGTCCCGGCGATTTTCGCCACCGTGATCTACGCCGCGCCGCCGCTGATCCGTCTGACTGACCTCGGCATCCGTCAGGTCGATGGCGAGGTGATGGAAGCGATCAACGCCTTCGGTGCCAACCGCTGGCAGCAACTGTTCGGCGTGCAACTGCCGCTGGCCCTGCCGAGCATCATGGCGGGGATCAACCAGACCACCATGATGGCCCTGTCGATGGTGGTGATCGCCTCGATGATCGGCGCCCGTGGCCTGGGTGAAGACGTGCTGGTGGGGATTCAGACCCTCAACGTCGGACGCGGCCTTGAAGCCGGTCTGGCGATCGTGATTCTGGCCGTGGTCATCGACCGCATTACGCAGGCGTATGGTCGCCCACGGCATGAGGTGAGCAAATGAACAACGCAACCGTAAGCAAGATTGAAGTCAAAAACGTCTTCAAGATTTTCGGCAACCGTTCCAAGGATGCGCTGGCCATGGTCGGCCAGGGCAAGACCAAGGAACAGGTGCTGAACGAAACCGGCTGTGTGGTCGGCGTGAACGACTTGTCGTTGAGCATCGGCAGTGGCGAGATCTTCGTGATCATGGGCCTGTCCGGTTCCGGCAAGTCGACGCTGGTGCGCCACTTCAACCGCCTGATCGACCCGACCAGCGGCGCGATCCTGGTGGACGGCGTGGACATCCTGCAATACGACATGGATGCCCTGCGCGAATTTCGTCGGCGCAAGATCAGCATGGTGTTCCAGAGCTTCGGCCTGTTGCCGCACAAGACCGTGCTGGACAACGTCGCCTACGGCCTGAAGATCCGTGGCGAGAGCAAGGCCATGTGCAACGAGCGCGCCCTACACTGGATCAACACCGTGGGCCTCAAGGGCTACGAAAACAAATACCCGCATCAGCTGTCCGGCGGCATGCGTCAGCGTGTGGGCCTGGCTCGTGCCCTGGCCGCGGACACCGACATCATCCTGATGGACGAAGCCTTCAGCGCCCTCGATCCGCTGATCCGCGCGGAAATGCAGGACCAGTTGCTGGAGCTGCAAAAGACCCTGCACAAGACCATCGTCTTCATCACCCACGACCTCGACGAGGCCGTGCGCATCGGCAACCGCATCGCGATCCTCAAGGACGGCCGCCTGATTCAGGTCGGCACGCCAAAAGAGATCCTGCACTCGCCGGCGGATGAGTATGTCGACCGCTTTGTGCAGCGTCGGGCGGCGGTGGTTTAAAGGTTAAGCGCTTTTGTGGCGAGGGAGCTTGCTCCCTCGCCACAGGTGTGATGCATCCACGAATTTTGTATGAGGCTCCAGATGTCCCAGGCTGAAAAAATCGTTATCACCCAAGCGCCAGTCACCTGGCAGGACGTAGTCGCCGTCGCCCGCGATGGCGCACAGCTGGAGCTGTCGGCGGCTATCTGGGCACGCATCGAAAACGCCCAGGCCATCGTCCAGCGCATTGTCTCCAGCGGCGAACGGGCCTACGGCATCAACACCGGCCTGGGTGCCCTGTGCAACGTTTCGCTGCAGGACGAACAACTCAGCCAACTGTCGCGCAATACCCTGCTCAGCCACGCCTGTGGCGTCGGCGCGCCACTGAGCGACGAGCAGACCCGCTCGATCATGTGCGCCGCCATCGTCAACTACAGCCATGGCAAATCCGGCCTGCACCGCCAGGTCGTCGAAGCGCTGCTGGCCTTGCTCAACCGTGGCATCACCCCGCAAGTGCCGTCCCAGGGTTCCGTGGGCTACCTGACGCACATGGCGCACATTGGTATCGCGCTGTTGGGCGTCGGCAATGTCAGCTATCGCGGACAAATCGTTTCTGCGCAGCAGGCACTGGCCGAAGCAGGCCTGCAACCGGTCAAGCTGGGAGCCAAGGACGGTTTGTGCCTGGTCAACGGCACGCCGTGCATGACCGGCCTGAGCTGCCTGGCGATTGCCGATGCCACGCGTCTGCTGGAGTGGGCCGACGTGATCGGTGCCATGAGCTTCGAGGCCCAGCGTGGTCAGATCGATGCGTTCGACGCCGAAATCATCGCGCTGAAACCGCATCCGGGCATGCAACAGGTCGGCATCAACCTGCGCGCTTTGCTCGACGGCAGCGAAGTGATCGCCCAGAGCAAAGGCATTCGCACCCAGGACGCCTTGAGCATCCGGTCGATCCCGCAGGTGCACGGTGCCGCGCGCGATCAACTGCTGCACGCGACCCGTCAGATTGAAAACGAACTCAACGGCGCCAACGACAACCCGCTGGTGCTGGGCACGGCGGACAACTACCGCGTAGTGTCCCAGGCCAACCCGCATGGCCAGTCCGTGGCCATGGCCGCCGATCTGCTGGCCATCGCCATGGCGGAAATCGGCTCCATCGCCGAACGTCGCCTGGATCGCTTGATCAACCCGCACGTCAGCGGCCTGCCGGCATTCCTGGTGGCCAACCCGGGGGTGAACTCCGGGATGATGATCGTGCAATACGTGGCCGCTTCGCTGTGCGCCGAAAACCGCCAGTTGGCGCAACCGGCGGTCCTCGACAACTACGTCACCTCGGGCCTGCAGGAAGACCACCTGAGCCTGGGCACCAATGCTGCGCTCAAGCTGCATCGCGCGCTGGAAAACTGCATGCAGATCCTCGCCATCGAATACTTGCTGGCCGCCCAGGCATTTGAATTCCTCAAGGAGCAGCGTTTCGGCGCCGGCACCGATGCCGCCTGGCGACTGCTGCGCGAACGTGTCCCGGCCTATGATCAAGACCGCTGGTTGGCACCGGACATCGCGGCGGCCGCCAGCGTGTTGAAAGAGCGGGATTTGTTGAACAAGACACTGCCGAATCTGAACTGATTTTTCCCGACACCAGCGTGCCAAGGCGCCAGCCCGCCCAAAAGGCGGGAAGCGACGGACAACGGATATTTCCGGAGCGTCTGGTAGTTGCTTATAACTCTCAAAAGGAGCCAAAAATGACTGCGCTAAACCTGATCCCCGGCCAACTGACCCTCGCCCAACTGCGCGACGTCTACCAGCAGCCGGTGACACTGACCCTCGACGGCAGCGCCGCTGCGCAGATCGACGCCAGCGTCGCCTGCGTCGAGCAGATCCTCGCCGAGAACCGCACCGCCTACGGCATCAACACCGGCTTCGGCCTGCTGGCCTCGACCCGCATCGCCAGCGAAGACCTGGAAAACCTGCAGCGCTCGCTGGTGCTGTCCCACGCCGCCGGCGTCGGCCAGCCGATCAGCGACGACCTGGTACGGCTGATCATGGTGCTCAAGGTCAACAGCCTGAGCCGTGGTTTCTCCGGCATTCGCCGGGTGGTGATCGATGCGTTGATCGCCCTGATCAACGCCGAGGTCTACCCGCACATTCCGTTGAAAGGCTCGGTCGGCGCTTCCGGCGACCTCGCGCCGCTGGCGCACATGTCGCTGGTGCTGCTCGGCGAAGGCAAGGCACGCTACAAGGGCGAGTGGATGGAAGCGACCGAGGCGCTGAAAGTTGCCGGTCTGACCCCGCTGACCCTGGCGGCGAAAGAAGGCCTGGCGCTGCTCAACGGTACGCAAGTGTCGACCGCGTTCGCCCTGCGTGGCCTGTTTGAAGGTGAGGACCTGTTCGCCGGCGCCCTGGCCCTCGGTGGCCTGACCGTCGAAGCCGTGCTCGGCTCGCGTTCGCCGTTCGACGCACGCATCCATGCCGCCCGTGGCCAGCAAGGCCAGATCGATGCCGCCGCCGCTTATCGCGACCTGCTCGGTGAGCGCAGCGAAGTCTCCGACTCCCACGAGAACTGCGAAAAGGTCCAGGACCCGTACTCCCTGCGCTGCCAGCCGCAAGTCATGGGCGCCTGCCTGACCCAGTTCCGCCAGGCCGCCGACGTGCTGGCGGTTGAAGCCAACGCCGTGTCCGACAACCCGCTGGTGTTCGCCGCCGAAGGTGACGTGATTTCCGGCGGCAACTTCCACGCCGAGCCGGTGGCCATGGCCGCCGACAACATGGCCCTGGCCATCGCCGAAATCGGCTCCCTGAGCGAGCGACGCATCTCGTTGATGATGGACAAGCACATGTCGCAACTGCCGCCGTTCCTGGTGGCCAACGGCGGGGTCAACTCCGGTTTCATGATCGCCCAGGTCACCGCTGCGGCACTGGCCAGCGAAAACAAGGCGCTGGCCCATCCGCATTCGGTGGACAGCCTGCCGACCTCGGCCAACCAGGAAGACCACGTGTCCATGGCCCCGGCCGCCGGCAAGCGCTTGTGGGAAATGGCCGAGAACACCCGCGGCATTCTCGCCGTGGAGTGGCTGGCGGCGGTGCAGGGGCTGGATTTGCGCAACGGTCTGAAGACTTCGCCGAAGCTGGAAAAGGCCCGTGCCATCCTGCGTAACGAAGTGCCGTTTTATGAAAAGGACCGCTTCTTTGCGCCGGACATCAACGCCGCGAGTGAGCTGCTGGCGTCGCGTTGCCTGAACGAGCTGGTGTCGGCGAAATTGCTGCCGAGCCTGTAAGGACCTCTTCGCGAGCAAGCTCGCTCCCACAGGGGAACGCATTTCCATGTGGGAGCGAGCTTGCTCGCGAATCGATTTTGAACAAGACGAGGAACCCGGGATGAAAACCCTCTGGCAACACTGCCACGTCGCAACCATGGCGCACGGCGCTTACTCGATCATCGAGGATGCGGCCATCGTGACGTCCGGTGCGCACATCGAGTGGGTCGGCCCGCGCAGTGAACTGCCGTCCGGCGAGTACCCGGCGGTCAATGATTTGAACGGGGCCTGGGTTACACCGGGCCTGATCGACTGCCACACCCATACGGTGTTTGGCGGCAACCGCAGCGGTGAGTTCGAGCAGCGCCTGCAAGGCGTCAGCTACGCGGAAATCGCCGCGGCCGGTGGCGGCATCGCCAGTACCGTGCGCGCCACCCGTGCGGCCAGCGAAGATGAACTGTTCGCCAGCGCCGCCAAGCGCCTGAAAAGCCTGATGCGCGATGGCGTCACCAGTATCGAAATCAAGTCCGGCTACGGCCTGGACCTGGCCAACGAACGCAAAATGCTCCGGGTCGCTCGCCGTCTCGGTGCCGAGTTGCCGGTCAGTGTGCGCAGCACCTGCCTGGCTGCGCATGCCTTGCCGCCGGAATACAAGGATCGTGCTGACGATTACATCGAGCACATCTGCGCTGAAATGCTTCCGGCACTGGCCGCTGAAGGCCTGGTCGACGCCGTGGATGCGTTCTGCGAATACCTGGCGTTTTCGCCGGCGCAGGTCGAGCGCGTGTTCATCACCGCACAGAAGCTCGGCTTGCCGGTGAAGCTGCACGCCGAACAGCTGTCATCCTTGCACGGTTCCAGCCTGGCGGCGCGTTACCACGCACTGTCCGCCGATCACCTGGAGTTCATGACCGAAGAAGACGCCATCGCCATGGCCGAATCGGGCACGGTCGCGGTGCTGTTGCCGGGTGCGTTCTACTTCCTGCGCGAAACCCAATTGCCGCCGATGGACGCCCTGCGCAAGCACGGCGTGAAAATCGCCATTGCCAGCGATCTCAACCCCGGTACATCGCCGGCGCTGTCGGTGCGCCTGATGTTGAACATGGCCTGCACCTGTTTCCGCATGACCCCGGAAGAAGCCCTGGCCGGTGCGACCATTCATGCTGCCACCGCATTGGGCATGGCCGACACCCACGGTTCGATCGAGGCGGGCAAGGTCGCTGATTTCGTTGCCTGGCAAATCGATCGTCCCGCCGACCTGTCGTACTGGCTGGGCGGCGACCTGGAAAAACGCGTCGTGCGCAACGGCGTCGAAACACCTTTGTAGGAGAGCGGTTGTGGATAAGGTTCTGAACTTCAAACAAGGCCGCGTGCCGCTGCTGATCAGCATGCCCCATGCCGGCGTGCGCCTGACCCCGGCGGTGGAAAACGGCTTGATCCCCCAGGCGAAAAGCCTGCCGGACACCGACTGGCACATTCCGCAGCTGTACGACTTCGCGGCCGAGCTGGGCGCCAGCACCCTGGCCGCCGAATACTCGCGCTTCGTGATTGACCTGAACCGTCCGTCCGACGACAAGCCGTTGTATGTCGGCGCCACCACCGGCCTGTATCCGGCGACGCTCTTCGACGGCGTGCCGTTGTTCGAGGAAGGCCGCGAGCCTTCGAAAGAGGAACGTGCGACTTATCTGGAACAGATCTGGACGCCGTATCACGACACCCTGCGAAACGAGCTGGCACGACTCAAGGCCGAGTTCGGTTATGCGTTGCTGTTCGACGCGCACTCGATTCGCTCGCTGATCCCGCACCTGTTCGACGGCAAGTTGCCGGACTTCAACCTCGGCACCTTCAACGGCGCCAGTTGCGATCCGCAGCTGGCGAGCCGACTGGAGGCCATCTGTGCGGGTCACGCCAACTACACCCACGTGCTCAACGGTCGCTTCAAGGGCGGTCACATCACTCGTCATTACGGCAATCCGGCCGAGAACATCCACGCCGTGCAACTGGAACTGGGCCAGTGCACTTATATGGAAGAGTTCGAGCCCTTCCGCTATCGCGCCGACCTGGCCGAGCCGACGCGGGTGGTCTTGAAGGAACTGCTGCAAGGCTTGCTGGCCTGGGGTGAAGAGCACCACAAGCGCTAGAGCGAACGCATGACCCTGTGGGAGCGAGCTTGCTCGCGATGGTCTTCAACGATAACGCTGGCTGCCTGAATGCCCGCGCTGTCTGAACATTTTTCGCGAGCATGCTCGCTCCTACAGAGAAGCGCAGCCTGTGACTGGATCAGCGATCCAGCAAGTGCATGCTCATTGACGTAAATCGGGTTTATGATGCCCCACGGCAGAATAATAGAAGTCCCCCCAGGGATGACCTCGACCCCTTACGGAGTGCGCAATGCAGACTTTGTACCCACAGATCAAACCCTACGCCCGGCACGATCTGGCCGTCGACGCGACCCACACCCTGTATGTCGACGAAAGCGGTTCACCGGAAGGTTTGCCGGTGGTGTTCATTCACGGCGGCCCCGGTGCCGGATGTGATGCCCAGAGTCGTTGCTTCTTCGATCCCAACCTGTACCGTATCGTCACCTTCGATCAGCGTGGCTGCGGTCGCTCGACCCCGCACGCCAGCCTGGAAAACAACACCACTTGGGACCTGGTCGCCGACCTCGAGAAGATCCGCCAGCACCTGGGCATTGAAAAGTGGGTACTGTTCGGCGGCTCCTGGGGGTCGACCCTGGCCCTGGCCTACGCACAAACCCACCCGGAGCGTGTACACGGTCTGATCCTGCGCGGGATTTTTCTCTGCCGTCCGCAGGAAATCGAGTGGTTCTATCAGGCCGGCGCCAGCCGTCTGTTCCCTGATTACTGGCAGGACTACATCGCACCGATCCCGCTGGACGAGCGCGACGACTTGCTCACCGCTTTCCACAAGCGTCTGGTCGGCAACGATCAGATCGCCCAGATGCACGCGGCCAAGGCCTGGTCGATGTGGGAGGGGCGTACCGCAACCCTGCGTCCGAACCCGCTGGTGGTTGACCGCTTCTCCGAGCCGCAGCGTGCGCTGTCGATTGCCCGCATCGAATGCCATTACTTCAGCAACAACGCCTTCTTCGAACCGAACCAGTTGATTCGCGACATGGGCAAGATTGCCCACCTGCCCGGCGTGATCATTCATGGTCGTTATGACGTGATCTGTCCGCTGGACAACGCCTGGGAACTGCATCAGGCCTGGCCGAACAGCGAACTGCAGGTGATCCGCGACGCCGGTCACGCGGCTTCCGAACCGGGCATCACCGATGCGCTGGTCCGCGCCGCCAACCTGATGGCCCGGCGCCTGCTCGACCTGCCGCCTGAAGAAGCATGAAGGGGCTGTTGCAGCGCGTGCGTGGCGCACGAGTCGAGGTGGCGGGCGAGATTGTCGGGGCTGTGGATCAGGGCTTGTTGGTGTTGGTAGCGGTAGAACCCGACGACACGCGTGTCAGCGCCGACAAACTTCTCCATAAGCTGCTTAACTATCGAGTGTTCAGCGACGCCGAGGGCAAGATGAATCTGTCCTTGGCGGATGTGGGCGGCGGGTTGCTGCTGGTCTCTCAGTTCACCCTGGCCGCCGACACCAAAAGCGGGCTGCGTCCGAGTTTTTCGACCGCGGCCCCTCCGGCGTTGGGCGAAGAACTATTTGACTATCTATTAAGCAAAGCGAAACAGATGCATGGCACTGTGGCATCAGGTAGATTCGGCGCGGATATGCAGGTGCACCTGGTCAATGATGGCCCGGTAACCTTCCTGTTACAGACCTGAAAGCGCTTGAAACATCTTTTTGAGCTCATTTCGACTGTAAACAGGGGATTTTCGCGATAAATACTTTGTTACCCCTGATGCGTTGTAACGCGGCCTACTAGATAATCGCGCGCTACGGGGATCAGCGTTCGTTGGTCCATTTTTGACTTAGGTAGAGACTTGTCCGGATCCGATTGGGGAATCATTTTGCCCCTGCGGAGTCGGAACAATGCTCGCCAACTTGGCAAGAGTGGTTTGCAAGGGTGGTTTTTTCATGCCGTTTACCTGCGAACCCTTTAACTGGCCGTTGGTTTTTTGATCTGTTTTCGGCGAGGGTTGCTCGTGATTGTTAGTCCCTGTAATGCTCCAAAATTGTCTGCCAAACGGTTACGTAGCGCTCTGGTAGCAGGCTCTGCACTGCTTTGCCTGTTCAGCGCCGGCCAGCTTTGGGCATTCAATCTGGATGACGTGTCGGTCAAGGCGAAAGAGCTGGCCGCGCAGAAGTACGAAGCGCCGCGCAGTAACTTGCCGAACGAGTTCCGCGACATGAAATTCGCGGACTATCAGAAAATTCGTTTTCTGACCGAAAAAGCCGAATGGGCGGATCAGAAGACGCCGTTCAAGCTGTCCTTCTACCATCAGGGCATGCACTTCGACACACCGGTGAAAATCAACGAAATCACCGCGAACACCGTCGAAGAAATCAAATATGACCCGAGTCGTTTCGATTTCGGCGACATGAAATTCGATCCGAAGGCCACTGAGCAACTGGGTTATGCCGGTTTCCGTGTTCTTTACCCGATCAACAAGGCTGACAAGCAAGACGAAATCATGACCATGCTCGGCGCGAGTTACTTCCGCGTTGTCGGCAAGGGTCACGTCTATGGTTTGTCCGCCCGTGGCATGGCCATCGATACCGCCTTGCCGTCCGGCGAAGAATTCCCGCGCTTTCGCGAGTTCTGGATTCAACAGCCCAAGCCGGGCGACAAGCACCTGGTGATCTTCGCCCTGCTGGATTCCCCGCGTGCCACCGGTGCCTACCGTCTGATCCTGCGTCCGGGCAGCGACACCATTGTCGACGTCAAGGCGCAGATGTTCCTGCGTGACAAGGTCGGCAAACTCGGTATCGCGCCGTTGACCAGCATGTACCTGTTCGGCGCCAACCAGCCGTCGAAAGTACTCAACTACCGTCGCGAACTGCACGACTCCAGCGGCCTGGCGATCCATGCCGGCAATGGCGAGTGGATCTGGCGTCCGCTGAACAACCCGAAACACCTGTCCGTGAGCAACTTCAGCGTCGAGAACCCGCGCGGTTTCGGCTTGCTGCAGCGTGGCCGTGACTTCAGCCACTATGAAGACCTCGACGACCGCTACGACAAGCGCCCAAGCGCCTGGATCGAGCCGAAGGGCGAGTGGGGCAAAGGCACTGTCGATCTGGTAGAGATTCCGACCGCCGACGAAACCAACGACAACATCGTTGCCTTCTGGAACCCGGAGAAATTGCCGGAACCTGGCCAGCCGCTCGATGTCGCTTATCGTATGCACTGGACCATGGACGAAGCCGCGATTCACGCGCCTGACAGCGCCTGGGTCAAGCAGACCCTGCGTTCGACCGGTGACGTCAAGCAGTCCAACCTGATTCGTCAGCCGGATGGCAGCGTGGCTTACCTGATCGACTTCGAAGGCCCGTCGCTGGCGGCATTGCCGGCCGATGCCGACGTGCGCAGTCAGGTCAGCGTCGGCGACAATGCCGAACTGGTCGAGAACAGCGTGCGCTACAACCCTGAAACCAAGGGCTGGCGCCTGACCCTGCGGATGAAGATCAAGGACGCGGGCAAGGCCACTGAAATGCGCGCCGCTCTGGTACAGAACATCGTGCCTGCGGACCTGGCCAAGACCTCGATCCCGGCGTCGAACTCGTCGGTTGCCAAGGCCGACAAGGTTGCCGCCAAGCAACAGGAAAAAGAAGACAAGGAAGCCAAGCCAGGGGAGGCCAAGCCGGCCGAAGCCAAGCCGGTAGCAGATGCCAAGGACAAGGCCAATAAAGACGCCAAGCAGCCAGCCGCTGCCGACGCGGCCCCAGCCACACCGGAATCGGCACCGACTGAAGAAGTCCTGACCGAGACCTGGAGCTATCAGTTGCCTGCCGATGAGTAACGCTCAAGTACAGCCAGAGACACTTTCCGAGTATCTGGCACATCTACCGATGACCGACGAGCAGCGCGCGGAACTCGCGGGCTGCCAGTCTTTCAGCGAATTGCACGAACGCCTGTCGTCCTCGACGTTCGACGCCCCGTCCGAGGCCGCCCAGGCTTCGGTCGGCAAGCGCCTGACCCTGAGCACCGCCGAAGAGCTGCAGGACGCGGAAATGCTGGTGCTCGACGCCAACGGTCGGGTCTGCCTGAAAGCGACCCCGCCGATCCGTCGCACCAAGGTCGTGCCGGAGCCGTGGCGCACCAATATCCTGGTGCGCGGCTGGCGTCGAATGACCGGTCGTACCAACCCGCCGAAGCCACCGAAGGACGAACGCGTCCTGCCAGCGGCCCGCTGGCGTACGGTCGGCTCGATCCGTCGCTACATTTTGCTGCTGCTGATGCTCGGCCAGACCATCGTTGCCGGCTGGTACATGAAAGGCATCATGCCGTACCAGGGCTGGTCGTTCGTCGACCTCAACGAAGTCCTGCATCAACCGCTGCTGCAAACCGCCACGCAAGTGCTGCCGTATGCCTTGCAGACCAGCATCCTGATCCTGTTCGGCATCCTGTTCTGCTGGGTGTCGGCCGGTTTCTGGACCGCGCTGATGGGCTTCCTCGAATTGCTCACCGGTCACGACAAGTACCGCATTTCCGGCGCCAGCGCCGGTAACGAGCCGATTCCGAAGGATGCCCGCACCGCGCTGGTGATGCCGATCTGCAACGAAGACGTGCCCCGGGTGTTTGCCGGTCTGCGTGCGACTTTCGAGTCGGTGGCGGCGACCGGTGACCTGGATCGCTTCGACTTCTTCGTCCTCAGCGACAGTAACGACGCCGATATCTGCGTGGCCGAGCAGCAGGCCTGGCTGGACGTCTGCCGCGAGGCCGGTGGCTTCGGCAAGATCTTCTACCGTCGCCGTCGCCGTCGCGTTAAACGCAAGAGCGGCAACCTCGACGACTTCTGCCGTCGTTGGGGTGGTGACTACAAGTACATGGTCGTTCTCGACGCTGACTCGGTGATGAGCGGTGAGTGCCTGACTAGCTTGGTGCGCCTGATGGAAGCCACGCCGGACGCCGGGATCATCCAGACCGCGCCGCGTGCCTCGGGCATGGACACCCTGTATGCACGCATGCAGCAGTTCGCCACCCGCGTGTACGGCCCGCTGTTTACCGCCGGCCTGCACTTCTGGCAGCTGGGTGAATCCCACTACTGGGGTCACAACGCGATCATCCGCATGAAGCCGTTTATCGACCACTGCGCCCTGGCGCCGTTGCCGGGTAAAGGTGCGTTCTCTGGTGCGATCCTGTCCCACGACTTCGTTGAAGCCGCGTTGATGCGCCGTGCCGGTTGGGGCGTGTGGATTGCCTACGACTTGCCGGGCAGCTACGAGGAATTGCCGCCGAACCTGCTGGACGAGCTCAAGCGTGACCGTCGCTGGTGCCACGGTAACCTGATGAACTTCCGTCTGTTCCTGGTCAAGGGCATGCACCCAGTGCACCGTGCAGTGTTCCTGACGGGGGTGATGTCGTACCTGTCGGCGCCGCTGTGGTTCTTCTTCCTGGTGTTGTCGACGGCGCTGCTGGCGGTGAACACGTTGATGGAGCCGCAGTACTTCCTCGAACCGCGCCAGCTTTATCCGCTGTGGCCGCAATGGCACCCGGACAAGGCCATCGCGCTGTTCTCGACCACCATCGTGCTGCTGTTCCTGCCGAAGCTGTTGAGCATCATCCTGATCTGGGCCAAGGGCGCGAAAGAGTTCGGCGGCAAGTTCAAGGTGACCCTGTCGATGCTGCTGGAGATGCTGTTCTCCATGCTGCTGGCGCCGGTGCGGATGATTTTCCACACCCGTTTCGTCCTCGCCGCGTTCCTCGGCTGGGCCGCGACCTGGAACTCGCCGCAACGTGACGACGACTCCACGCCATGGAGCGAGGCGGTCAAGCGCCACGGTCCGCAGACCCTGCTGGGCTTCCTCTGGGCGCTGCTGGTGATCTGGCTGAACCCGAGCTTCCTGTGGTGGCTGGTACCGATTGTCGGCTCGTTGATGCTGTCGATCCCGGTGTCGGTGATCTCCAGCCGTGTCGGCCTGGGCTTGAAGTCCCGTGACGAGAGCCTGTTCCTGATCCCTGAGGAATACAATCCGCCACAGGCGTTGCTGGCAACTGACCAGTACACCCACGAAAACCGCTGGCATGCGCTGAACGACGGCTTTGTCCGTTCGGTGGTCGATCCGCAGCAGAACGCCCTGGCGTGCTCGCTGGCGACCTCCCGTCACCGTCAGTCCGAGCCGATTGAATGGCTGCGGGTCGAGCGCGTGCGCCACGCGATGAAGGTGGGCCCGAACGGGCTGACCAACAACGAGAAGGTGCAATTGCTCAGTGACCCGGTAGCGCTGGCGCGCCTGCACGAACAAGTGTGGAGCGAAGGCCATGCCGAGTGGCTGGACGCCTGGCGTGCATCGGTGAAAGCCGACCCGCATGCACCGCTGCTGCCGCTGCGACCGGCAACTTTGCAGGCTCAGGTAGCCTGATGAAAAACCCCGCGAAAGCGGGGTTTTTTTTGCCTGATCGTCCCCAAGCCCTTGTGCAAACGGGGGAGTACGTTAGGATCCGTCCCCGAATTGGTGCGCCCGGATAATTTTTGTCCGTAACGGTGCGTTTCCTCCAGGGGAGCCGCCATTTTTGCGCGCCTCACAACGCAATGGTTTTGGGGACTTGAAGATGAAGAAGTATCTCTCGATGCTGCTGGTCGGCGTCACGGCACTGGTTGCAGTCAATGCGGCGCAGGCCGGTGCCATCGATGACGCAGTCAAGCGCGGCACCTTGAAAGTCGGCATGGACCCGACCTACATGCCGTTCGAGATGACCAACAAGCGCGGCGAGATCATCGGTTTCGAAGTCGACCTCCTCAAAGCCATGTCCAAGGCCATGGGCGTCAAGCTGGAACTGGTGTCCACCGGTTACGACGGCATCATCCCGGCGCTGATGACTGACAAGTTCGACATGATCGGCAGCGGCATGACCCTGACCCAGGAACGCAACCTGCGCCTGAACTTCAGCGAACCCTTCATCGTGGTCGGCCAGACCCTGCTGATCCGCAAGGAGCTGGAAGGCACCATCAAGTCCTATAAAGACCTGAACACCGCCGACTATCGCATCACCTCCAAGTTGGGCACCACCGGCGAAATGGTCGCCAAGAAGCTGATCGCCAAGGCCAAGTACCACGGCTACGACAACGAGCAGGAAGCCGTGCTCGACGTGGTCAACGGCAAGGCTGACGCCTTCATCTACGACGCGCCGTACAACGTGGTCGCGGTGAACAAGGTCGGCGCCGGCAAGCTGGTGTTCCTCGACAAGCCGTTCACCTACGAGCCGCTGGCGTTCGGTCTGAAGAAGGGTGACTACGACAGCATCAACTTCATCAACAACTTCCTGCACCAGATCCACGAAGACGGCACCTACGATCGCATCCATGACAAGTGGTTCAAGAGCACCGAGTGGCTCAAGGACATGGAGTAAGGCTGCCTTAGTGGCGAGGGAGCTTGCTCCCGTCCGGTTGCGAAGCAGCCGCAAATCGATTGATTTGTTCTACCCGACGTTACGCGGTGGCTGATTTCAGGGCTGCTGCGCAACCCAGCGGGAGCAAGCTCCCTCGCCACAGAGGGAGCAGGCGCCCTGATCGTTATGGATTTGCCTTCAAATGAAACATAAAAAAGCCCAATGGCCCTGGCACATGCTCACCGTGCTGGTGCTGATCGGCCTGGCCGGCGCGCTGTATTACGCCACCTCGCTGATGTCCTACGAATGGCGCTGGAACCGCGTGCCGCAGTACTTCGCCTACCAGGCGGAAGAGTCCCAGCGTGCCGCCGACATCTCCACGGTCAGCGAACTGGTACGCAAGGGCGACAAGGCCGAAGTGACCCTGCGTAACGACGCCGGCAGCGAACAGCGCCTGAGCGTCGCCGAAAACAGCCTGCAAGTCGCCGAGGGCGATGACGTGGCCGAAGGCGATGTGATTGGTGTCACCCGTCATTGGGCTGCCGGACCGCTGCTCTGGGGGTTGTGGACCACCTTGTGGCTGTCGGTCGTCTCCGGCGTGCTGGGCTTGCTGATCGGTCTGGCCACCGGCCTGTGCCGTCTGTCGAACAACCCGACCCTGCGCGATCTGTCGACGATCTACGTCGAACTGGTGCGCGGTACGCCGCTGCTGGTGCAGATTTTCATTTTCTACTTCTTCATCGGTACAGTGATGAACCTGTCCCGGGAATTCGCCGGGATCGCCGCGCTGTCTTTGTTCACCGGTGCCTATGTCGCCGAGATCATTCGCTCCGGCGTCCAGTCGATTGCCCGTGGCCAGAACGAGGCGGCGCGCTCGCTGGGTTTGAGCGCAGGCCAATCGATGCGTCACGTGGTGCTGCCACAGGCGTTCAAGCGCGTGCTGCCGCCGCTGGCCGGGCAGTTCATCAGCCTGGTCAAGGACACTTCGCTGGTGTCGGTGATCGCGATTACCGAACTGCTCAAGAGCGGTCGTGAAGTCATCACGACCTCCTTCTCGCCGTTTGAAATCCTGTTCTGCGTCGCCGGCCTGTACCTGTTGATCAACCTGCCGCTGTCGAAAATCGCCAGCCGGCTTGAGCGGAGGCTCGCGCAAAGTGATTGAAGTCCGCGATCTGGTAAAAGTCTTCGACACCCGCGG
Organism: Pseudomonas vancouverensis; assembly: GCF_004348895.1. Taxonomy (GTDB): domain Bacteria; phylum Pseudomonadota; class Gammaproteobacteria; order Pseudomonadales; family Pseudomonadaceae; genus Aquipseudomonas; species Aquipseudomonas vancouverensis. The sequence goes on along the minus strand of NZ_RRZK01000031.1, from coordinate 100,019 downwards.
GCAAGTGGTCCGTGCAGTGGATAACGTCAGCACTGACGTCGCCAAGGGAGAAGTGCTGGTGGTGCTGGGTCCGTCCGGCTCCGGCAAGTCGACCTTCCTGCGTTGCCTCAATGGCCTGGAGGCGTTCGACTCCGGCTCGGTGAGCATCGACGGCCTGCAACTGGCCGACCCGAAGACCGATGTGAACGCCTACCGCCGCGAAGTCGGCATGGTGTTCCAGCATTTCAACCTGTTCCCGCACATGACTGTGCTCGACAACCTGTGCCTGGCGCAGAAGGTCGTGCGCAAGCGCGGCAAGAAAGAGCGCGAGGCCAAGGCCATGGCCTTGCTGGAAAAGGTCGGGATTGCGCAGAAGGCCAACGAGTTTCCCTCACGCCTTTCTGGCGGCCAGCAACAGCGCGTGGCGATTGCCCGGGCGCTGGCGATGGAGCCCAAGGTCATGTTGTTCGATGAGCCGACTTCGGCGCTCGACCCGGAGATGGTCGGCGAAGTGCTGGACGTGATGAAAAACCTGGCCCTGGAAGGCATGACCATGGTTTGCGTCACCCACGAAATGGGCTTCGCCCGGGAAGTGGCGGACCGGGTGCTGTTCTTCGATCACGGCAAATTGCTGGAAGATGCTTCGCCAACCGAGTTCTTCGATGCACCGAAGGATCCGCGGGCTCAGGCGTTTTTGCGCCAGGTTCTGTAACGCTACTGGCCTCTGTGGCGAGGGAGCTTGCTCCCGCTGGGGCGCGCAGCGGCCCTAACACCAGGCGCCGAATTTTGTCAGATGAATTCGGTTAGCCGGTTTTGCGCCGGCTGCGCCGCCGAGCGGGAGCAAGCTCCCTCGCCACAAAGTGATCAGTTGTGCCAGTTAAACCTTGAATCGCCCCACCAGCATCTGCAAATGCGTCCCCAGCCGCGCCAGTTCAACACTGGACGCCGCTGTCTCTTCACTCGCCGCCGACGTCTGATCCGACACATCACGTACATTCAGCACGCTGCGGTTGATCTCCTCGGCGGTGGCGCTTTGCTGCTCGGCAGCGGCGGCAATCTGCTGGTTCATTGCCTGAATCGCCGACACCGTGCGGGTGATGCTTTCCAGTGAGCCGCCGGCACGACGGGTGAGTTCGACGCTGCTGTCGGTCAGGGCACGGCTGTTGTCCATGATGGTCGACACCTGCTGGGTACCGTTTTGCAGGCTGACGATCAGCTCTTCGATTTCCTCGGTGGATTTCTGTGTGCGTTGGGCGAGGCTGCGGACTTCGTCGGCGACCACGGCAAAACCGCGCCCGGCTTCACCGGCACGGGCGGCTTCGATGGCGGCGTTGAGTGCCAGCAGGTTGGTTTGCTGGGCCACGGACTTGATCACGTCGAGCACGCTGCCGATCTTGTCGCTTTCGCGCTTGAGTTCGCCCATGGCTTCGGTGGAGTGGCCGACTTCCAGGGCCAGGCGCTCGATCTGGGCGATGGCTTCGCCGACCACCTTGTCGCCTTCGCGGGCCTGTTGGTCGGCGGCGACCGCAGCTTCCGACGCTTCCTCGGCGTTGCGCGCGACTTCCTGCACAGTGGCGGCCATTTCGTTCATCGCAGTGGCGACCTGATCTGTTTCGACTTTCTGGCTGTTGACCCCGGCGCTGGTCTGTTCGGTGACGGCAGACAGTTCTTCGGCGGCGCTGGCGATCTGGGTGACGCCGTCGCTGATGCCACCGATCAGTTCGCGCAGGCCCTGGGTCATGCGTTGCATGGCGCGCTGCAGCTGACCGAGTTCGTCTTGCCGTGGGGAGCTCAGGTCGTGGGTCAGGTCGCCGCCGGCCACGCGCTGCGCCACGAGCAGAGTCTGGTTCAGCGGGATGATGATCTGCCGGGTAATCGCCCAGGCGGCGAGCAGGCCGAAGGCGATGGCCAGCGCGGTGGCGAGGGCCAGCATGTTTTTCGCGTGGGCGGCATCAGCGTCACGAATCACCGTTTGCGAGACGGTCAGTTTGTTGCTCAGGTCCAGCAGAATGTCGCCCTGTGCGGACATGCGTGCCAGCGCATTGCTGGTGGCGGTCTGGGAGTCGCTGAACTGGCTGACGGCGGCACGATAGGCCTTGAGCGAAGCGGTGGCCTGTTGCAGGTTGGCCAGGTGTTCGGCCGGCAGTTTGCCCGGCAGGCTCTCGAGGTTTTTCAGCGCGTTGTCGATGGCGTCCAGGGCCGGTTGAGCGGCGTCACTCTTGCCGCTGTAGGTGTAACCACGGACCTGGAAGCGCGCCTGCTGGATCAGCTTGCTCAGGTCGATCACGCTATTGAAGGCGCTGACACTGTCACCTTGCAGCATGGATTTTTCCACTTCAGCGACGCGGGCCACGGCGTTGTCGGCGGTGGCGCCGAGCTTGCTGCGGGCGTCTTCACGCTGGACGCCGGCCTGGGTCATGTCGCTGAAGGCGCGGCGATACTCAGCCACGGCCGCCAGTTGCTGATCGACTTTGGCCGCGTCAGCCGGTTGCTCGATCAGGCCGCGGGCGGTTTGCAGGCCGCTGTCGAGCTTGCCCAGCAGGTCGTTGACCGCGCCCGGGCCTTGCTCGCCGCGACGCATTTCGTAGTCCAGTCGGGCAATGCGCAGATCCTTGGTCAGGTCGTTCAGGCTGGCAATGAAACCCAGTTTGTCGCCACGGCTGGTCACGCCGCTCAGACCGCTCCAGCCGGTGAAGGTGATCAGCAGGGTGAGTAACAGTACGAGACCGAAGCCGATCCCCAGTTTGCGTTTGACGCTGACGTTACCCAGCTTGTCGGCTAGCCATTGGTACATGTTGCAACTCCCCGGACCACGAATTGGTTCTATTGGGGATGTATCGGCCGGTCGGCGCGGTTCTGTAGCGGTCGTCCGATGAGCTGTAGGTATTAGAAAAGCCGAGCCAGCAGTGCGGTCACGGCCGTCTCGACACGCAGGATACGCTCGCCCAGCTGCACCGGTTGCAGGCCGGACTTGCCGAGCAGATCGATCTCGTAGGGAATCCAGCCGCCTTCCGGACCGATGGCCAGGGTCACCGGTTCGCTGAGGGCGCGAGGGCAGGGCGGGTAGTTACCGGGATGGCCCACAAGGCCGAGGGTGCCTTCGGTGATCGCTGGCAAACGATCTTCAACGAACGGTTTGAAGCGTTTTTCGATGACCACCTCCGGCAGCACGCTGTCGCGAGCCTGTTCCAGGCCGAGGATCAACTGCTCACGAATCGCTTCCGGCTCCAGAAAAGGGGTTTGCCAGAAGCTCTTCTCGACGCGGTAGCTGTTGACCAGCACGACACGGGGCACACCCATGGCGGCCACGGTCTGAAACACCCTGCGCAGCATCTTGGGCCGTGGCAGGGCCAATACCAGGGTCAGTGGCAGCTTGGCGGGTGGTGGTTGGTCGAGGGTGACGCGCAGTTCGGCTTCACCGGCCTCCAGGCGTAGCACTTCAGCCGAGCCCATCAGGCCACCGATCCGCCCGACCCGCATGCTGTCACCGACTTCGCAGCGGTGGACTTCCTGCATGTGGGTCAACCGGCGATCGCGCAGGATCGCCCGGTCGGCAGATATGAAATCGGCCTCTTCAAGCAACAGCAGGTTCATGCCTGGGTCGCTGGCGGCTGGTCGTTGTGATCGTCAGCCGGCTGGTCTTCCGTATGGTCGCTGCGCTTGCTGATCAGGCTGCCGAACAGGATGCCGATCTCGAACAGCATCCACATCGGCACGGCCAGCAGGGTCTGCGAGAAGATGTCCGGTGGTGTCAGGATCATGCCGACCACAAAGCAGCCGATGATCACGTACGGGCGGATTTTCTTCAGGTATTTGACGTCGACCACGCCGATCCAGACCAGCAGCACCACGGCCACCGGGATCTCGAACGCCACGCCAAAGGCGAAGAACAGCGTCATGACGAAATCGAGGTAGCTGGTGATGTCGGTCATCATTTCCACGCCGGCCGGGGTGGCGGCGGCGAAGAACTTGAAGATCAGCGGGAACACCAGGTAGTAGGCGAAGGCCATGCCGGCATAGAACAGCACGATGCTCGACATCAGCAACGGCACGGCGATGCGCTTCTCATGCTTGTACAGGCCCGGCGCGATGAAGCCCCAGATCTGATGCAGGATCACCGGGATGGCCAGGAACAGCGAGACCATCATGGTCAACTTCAGTGGCGTCAGGAACGGCGACGACACGTCGGTGGCAATCATCGTCGCACCGGCCGGCAGGTACTGGCGCAGCGGCGTGGACACGAAGGTGTAGATCTGCTGGGTGAAGGCAAACAGCCCGGCAAAAATGATGAAGATCGCCGCTACACAGCGCAGCAGACGGGTACGCAGCTCGGTGAGGTGCGAAACCAGCGGCATGTGCTGGTCGTTTTCTGGGAGATCGCTCATGGGGCTCGCGGCGGCAAAGTGGTGTCGTGAGAAGCCGGCGTCGTCGGCGCGGCAGCAGGCGTAACCGGTGCAGGTTCGGCAGGCGCTGTGACGGGCGCAACGGCTTCAGCCGCAGGCGCTGTCATGACGGGCGCGGGCTCCACGGCTGCGACCACAGGTGCAGGCGTTGGCGTGGCAGCAGCGGCAGGCGCTTGAATCGCCTGCTCACCCACGTGCTCCACCGGCGTCGGCTCCTGCTGGGTCGGCGTGAAAATCTTCCGCGCCTCCTGCTCAAGCGACAGGATATGTTCGTTGTGCAGTTGTCGACGGATTTCGTCGGCACCGATTTCACGTTCAACTTCCTGTTTGATCGCGTTGAAGCTGCGCTTCAGGCGGCCGACCCACAGGCCGGCGGTGCGCGCAGCGCCCGGCAGGCGCTCGGGGCCGAGCACCAGCAGGGCAACGAGGCCGACAAGCAGCAGTTCAGAGAAGCTGATACCAAACATTAGTCAGTGCTCACACGTCTTTGCGGATCGGCTCTTCGACTTTCTGTGCCTGCACATCGATGGTGTGCGGCTGGTTGACCGAAGCCTGAGGCTGTACCGGCGGAACCGGTTGGGCCGGGGTCACGCTCGGGTCAGCCGGTTTTTCATCATCGTTCATGGCCTTGCGGAAGCCCTTGATCGATTCGCCGACATCGGTGCCGAGGTTTTTCAGTTTCTTGGTGCCGAATACCAGTACCACGACAACCAGGATGACGATCCAGTGTTTCCAGTCAAAAATGCCCATGGTGCTGCTCCTCTCTAATAGTTATTCAGGCGGACGGACGCGAGGCTTTCTCGGCGTGTCCGGACAGACCGAAGCGACGGTCCAGTTCATCGAGTACAGCCTGTGGATGCTGCCCCAATTGAGCGAGCATGACCATGCTGTGGAACCACAAATCGGCGGTTTCGTAGATCACATCGCTGCAGTCGCCACTGACGGCGGCGTCCTTGGCGGCAATGATGGTTTCGACCGACTCTTCGCCGACTTTTTCCAGAATCTTGTTCAGGCCCTTGTGATACAGGCTGGCGACATACGAGCTGTCGGCAGCGGCGCCTTTGCGCTCTTCCAGAACCTGTGCCAGACGGGTGAGAGTGTCACTCATGTTTGTGTCCTGCGGAATAGATGGCGTGCGGATCTTTCAGGACCGGGTCGACGGTGGTCCAGTCGCCGTTCTCGTAGACGCGGTAGAAGCAGCTCTGGCGGCCGGTATGGCAGGCGATGTCGCCAATCTGCTCGACCATCAGGATGATCACGTCGGCGTCACAGTCCAGGCGCATCTCATGCAGGGTTTGCACGTGGCCGGACTCTTCGCCCTTGCGCCACAGCTTGCCGCGCGAGCGCGACCAGTAGATCGCACGGTTCTCGGCAGCAGTCAGTTCCAGTGCTTCGCGGTTCATCCAGGCCATCATCAGGACGCGCCCGGTCTTGTGATCCTGGGCAATCGCCGGCACCAGGCCATCGGCGTCCCACTTGATCTCGTCCAGCCAGTTTTTCATCTTCGACTCCGACAACGGGCTCGACACTTCATGAGTCGAGCCCCGCGTTGAAACAGTGTGCCAGCGTGTGACGCGACTGGCTATCGGCGAACGACCAGATACAAGCCGACGGCCATCATGATGCCAGCGGGCCAATAAGCCAATTGGTTGAGCGGCCCGCCGGCGGCGAGGATGGCGCCACCGGCCAGGTGAGCCGTGCCGAGCAGACGCAGGAACCAGTCGTCCCGGCGGCGATGCCAGGGTGGCGGCGGGTCATAGGCGTGGGGCTGGGACATGCGTTCGAGCAGGTCACGGGCCATGTTGGCCAGGTGCGGGAGCTGTTCGAACTGGCTCTGCACGTTACCGAGCAAGGCCTTCGGGCTGACGCGCTCGCGCATCCAGCGTTCGAGGAACGGTTGCGCGGTGTTCCACAGATCAAGGTCCGGGTACAACTGACGGCCCAGGCCTTCGATGTTCAGCAGGGTTTTTTGCAGCAGCACCAACTGCGGCTGCACTTCCATGTTGAAGCGTCGGGCGGTCTGGAACAGGCGCATCAACACCTGACCGAAGGAAATATCCTTTAACGGTTTTTCGAAGATCGGTTCGCACACGGTACGGATCGCCGCTTCGAATTCGTTGAGCTTGGTTTCTGCCGGTACCCAGCCCGAATCGATGTGCAACTGCGCCACGCGCCGGTAGTCGCGCTTGAAGAAGGCGAACAGGTTGCGTGCCAGATAGTCCTGGTCTTCCGGGGTCAGGCTGCCGACGATGCCGCAGTCGATCGCAATGTACTGCGGGCTCCACGGATTGACGGTGCTGACGAAGATGTTGCCCGGGTGCATGTCGGCGTGGAAGAAACTGTCGCGGAACACCTGGGTGAAAAAGATCTCCACGCCGCGCTCGGCGAGCATCTTCATGTCGGTGCGCTGGTCGGCCAGGGTCGTCAGGTCAGTGACCTGGATGCCGTAGATACGCTCCATCACCAGCACTTTCGGCCGGCACCAGTCCCAATAGACTTGCGGTACGTACAGCAGCGGCGAACCTTCGAAGTTACGCTTCAACTGGCTGGCGTTGGCCGCCTCGCGCAGCAGGTCGAGTTCGTCGTAGATGGTTTTTTCGTAGTCGCTGACCACGTCCACCGGGTGCAGCAGGCGCGCATCGGCCGAGAGCTTTTCCGCGGCGCGGGCGAGGATGAACAGCCACGCCAGGTCCTGGGCGATGATCGGCTTGAGCCCTGGGCGGATCACCTTGACCACCACTTCTTCGCCGGTTTTCAGCTGCGCGGCATGCACCTGTGCCACCGAGGCCGAAGCCAATGGCTCGACGTCGAAGCGGCTGAACACGTCGCTGATTTTCTTGCCCAGCTGTTCTTCGATCAGCTTGATCGACAGCTGCGAGTCGAACGGCGGAACGCGGTCTTGCAGCAGCATCAGCTCATCGGCGATGTCTTCAGGCAGCAGGTCGCGGCGGGTGGACAGGATCTGTCCGAACTTGATGAAAATCGGCCCCAGGTCCTGCAAGGCCAGGCGCAGGCGTGCGCCACGGCTCAGGTCGAGGGTCTTGCGTGGAAACCAGCGCCACGGCAAGGCATAGCGCAATGCGCGCAGAAACCAGGGCAGCGGCAGGGCGAACAGCAGGTCATCGAGGCGGTAGCGGATCACGACGCGCTGGATGCGCAACAAACGGCGGACGGCAAGCAGCTTCATGCGTTATCGCTTGGGTCGAGGGATCGGGAAAGGCGCTCGAAACGCGCCTCGAGACGTTCCAGATCAAGTTTGATCCGGTCCAGTTCACTGAATCGTGCTTCGGCTTCGCGCTGACCGACGAGGGTGCGCGACTCTTCGGCCAGGTATTCGCTGAGGTTCTGCCCCAGACTGGCAAAGCCCTGCTGGTACCAGCGGGCGCGGCTGCGCAGATGGCCGCCGACCAGTTGTGTGGCGACAGGTCCAAGCCAGCGCGAGAGTTCGTACTCCCAGTCCAGCTCCAGGTCCTGAAGGATTGCGGCCAGTTCCAGCAGTACGCCGCTGTCGCCGTCGAGCTCAACCTCAGGGCCGTGCAGGATCGCGGTCTTGTCCTTGCTCAGCGCCAGTTTCAACAGGCTCGAGGCTGGTGCACGCAAGGTGCAGTCGGCGCCGGTTTCCCACTGTGAGGCGAGCATCAGGCCTTCGTCGCTGGGCAGGATGAACAGGTGCAACGCCAGGTTGCGGCAGTCGACCTCGATCACCTTGCCGGTCAAATGCGCCAGCCGCGGCAGCGCCGTGCTGTCGAGACGCAGCACCCGGTTCAGGCCGAGTTCGACGCTGGCGAGCAGCCCGGCGAGCAGCATCAGGGCTTGATGCCGCGGTGCAGGGCGACGATGCCTGCGGTCATGTTGTGATAGGTCACGCGGTCAAAACCGGCTTCGACCATCATCGACTTCAGTGTTTCCTGGTTTGGGTGCATGCGGATGGATTCGGCCAGGTAGCGATAGCTTTCCGAATCGTTGGTGATCAGCTTGCCCATCAACGGCATGAAGGCGAACGAGTAGGCGTCGTAGGCCTTGGACATCAGCGCGTTGGTCGGCTTGGAGAACTCCAGCACCAGCAGGCGGCCGCCCGGCTTGAGCACGCGCAGCATCGAACGCAGGGCGTCTTCCTTGTGCGTCACGTTGCGCAGACCGAAGGCGATGGTCACGCAGTCGAAGTGGTTGTCCGGGAACGGCAGCTTTTCCGCATCGGCCTGGACGAATTCGACGTTGCCCGACACACCGAGGTCCAGCAGGCGGTCGCGACCGACCTTGAGCATGGATTCGTTGATGTCAGCCAGTACGACCTGGCCAGTCGGGCCGACCAGATGCGAGAACTTTTTGGTCAGGTCACCGGTACCGCCGGCGATGTCGAGCACGCGATTGCCGCTGCGCACGCCCGACAGTTCGATTGCGAAACGCTTCCACAGACGGTGCATGCCGCCCGACAGAAGGTCGTTCATCAAGTCGTACTTGGCGGCTACCGAGTGGAAAACCTCAGCGACTTTTTCCGCTTTCTGGCTTTCCGGAACGTTTTTGAAGCCGAAGTGAGTGGTGGGTTCGGCATCGCTGCCTTTGCGCTGATCAGTCATATCGCTGTCACCAAAAGAGAATGCGCGACATTCTAATCCCCAAGGGATGCTTTGTCTTGGCAAGGCTGAAGGTAAGATGGTTCATCCTCGGGACGTTTTGCCGCAGCGACGGTCAAGATTCAACGAGCAAGCATTCATAGCTGTATTCAAAAAAGGGAGTCAATCGATGGCCCATATTAGTGTTGAGCGTGCCCACAGCCTGGGTAAGGAAGCGGCGCGCGAGAAGGCCGACAAGCTGGCGCAGAAACTCTCCGACCAGTACGGCCTGGAGCCGCAGTGGTCAGGCGACACCCTGAATCTCAAGCGTTCGGGTGTGAAGGGCGCAGTGCATGTCGCCGATGATTCGATCCGGGTCGACGTCGAGCTGGGCCTGATGATGTCGGCCATGAGCGGCATGATCAAAGCGGAAATCGAGAAGGCGCTGGATAAAGCGCTGGTTTGATTCCCGATTGAAATCATATTCCCTGTAGGAGCGAGCTTGCTCGCGATGACGGAGTGCCAGTCGACATCAATGTTGATTGCTCTACCGCAATCGCGAGCAAGCTCGATCCCACATTTGTTTATTAGTGGTGCCCCTGCTGTTTATGTCAGTTGTTAGGGTGCCGTTTCTAATTTTTCTGCCTACTTTGTGCCAGAGCCCGACACCTGTCCGGGCAGTTCCTCAAACCTTCTGCGCGTGAGGTGGACCATGGCCAAAGTTATTCTGAAGAAAAAAATCGACGCAACGACCAGCACGCTGAGCGACGTCAAATCCTATGCCCGCAAAGTCTGGCTGGCTGGCCTGGGTGCCTACGCCAAGGTCGGACAAGAGGGCGCCGATTACTTTCAGGAACTGGTGAAAGCCGGTCAGGTTGTTGAAAAGAAAGGTAAAAAAGTAGTCACCGAAAAACTTGAAGCGGCCAATGCCGAGATCGATGAAGCCAAGAGTGAAGTCAGTACTTTCAAAGGCAAAGTCGAACTGCAACTCGACAAGGTCGAGAAGGCGTTCGACACACGTGTTGCAAGTGCCTTGAATCGTATCGGCATTCCGTCTAAACATGACGTTGAGACACTCTCTGCTAAGCTCGATGAGCTGACGGCATTGCTCGAACGCGTCGCGCGTAAATCTTAAGGAGAACGGGATGGCTGTTAAAAAGAACACCGAAAAAGAAGGCAGCTCGTGGATCGGGAAAGTCGAAGACTACTCCCGTAAAATCTGGCTGGCTGGTTTAGGCGTGTACTCGAAGATCGACACTGACGGCAGCAAAATCTTCGATGCATTGGTTAAAGATGGCGAGAAGGCCGAGAAGGCGATCGGCAAGAAAGTCGACACCGCCAAAGACACCGCCAAGGACTCTGCTTCCTCGGCCAAGTCGCGCATCAGCGGCGTGAAAGACAAAGCGCTGGGCAAATGGGATGAACTGGAAGGGGCTTTCGACAAGCGCCTGAACAGCGCTATTTCGCGCCTCGGTGTACCGAGCCGCAATGAAGTGAAAGCGCTGCACAGCAAGGTCGATACCCTGACCAAGCAGATCGAAAAGCTGACCGGTGCCAAGGTTGCGCCAGTGGCGGCGAAACCCGCAGCCGCGAAGCCGGCCGCCAAGACTGCCGCTGCCAAACCCGCTGCTAAAACGGCTGCCAAACCCCTGGTGAAAGCAGCGGCCAAGCCTGCTGCGAAAACCGCAGCAGCAAAACCGGCAGCCGCCAAGCCAGCCGCCAAACCGGTTGCAGCGAAAGCCGCCGCCAAGCCAGCAGCGAAACCCGCTGCCAAACCCGCAGCGGCCAAGCCTGCTGCGAAAACCGCGGCGGCCAAACCTGCGGCTGCCAAGCCAGCGGCCAAACCTGCTGCTGCGAAAAAACCAGCTGTGAAGAAGCCGGCTGCTCCCAAAGCTGCTGCGCCAAAACCAGCCGTGGCCGCTGCCAAGCCAGCAGCACCGGCAGCTCCGGTCAGTGCTTCGAACTCCGCGACCGCACCGACCCCTGCCGTGACCCCGACTGCCGCACCGACTCCATCGGCGCCAACCAGTCAGTCCTGATTTTCAGGACTCAAGAAAACGCCCGGCCTGTGAAGGTCGGGCGTTTTTGTTTGTGCACAGATTTGAGAGCGACAAAAGTCCCCAGTGGGATTATTCGTGGTCTTTCAGGTACTCCATCGCCATCTGTTCCGTCGCCGCCTTGATCGGTGCCAGCAAGTGCGGCGCCACCAGCATCATGATCTGGTAAACCACCAGCCGCACTTCACCTTCCCGGTCGAGAATCCGCTGATAGTCCAGCGAGAACAGCAGCGTCATTGTGATCTGCTCCACCAGTTGCCCCAGCGCCTGGGTTTCGCTGACCAGCAGCCCTTGAGCCTGTAGCCGCGCCAGCAGCGACGCCATGGTGCGTTTCAGGGCGTTGAGCAGACTGCGAATGCCCTTGGCCAGTTTCGGCAGGCGTCCGGCGAGGTTCGACAGGTCCTGAAAGAGAAACCGGTACTGCGCCAGGCGTTCGACGATCAGGTGCAGGAACAGCCAGTAATCCTCGGGGGCCAGTTCGACATCTGCAGGTGGGTCGAGCAAGGGCGTCAGCTCCGCCTGGAAACGCTCGAACAACCCGAGAATCAGCGGTTCCTTGCCGTGGAAGTGGTAGTAGAGGTTGCCCGGGCTGATGCCCATTTCATTGGCCACTTCCATGGTGGAGACGTTCGGTTCGCCCTTCTGGTTGAACAACTGCAGGGCACATTCGAGGATCCGGTCGCGGGTTTTCATCCAGTCTTCTTAATGGTCGAGTCAGGCCACGGCCGTTTGGCCGTGGGTCGTTGAGCGTCAGCGCACGCGGACATAAGTGCCAGGTGCCGCCTCCATCGGGGGATAGTTCTGGTTGCCGAGCGCCATGTGGGTTTCCTTCTGCGCCCCGGAGCGTTGCTGAATCCAGTCCAGCCACTGGTTCCACCAACTGCCATCGACGTGCTTGGCGTCGTAGTACCAGGCGCGCGGATCGCTGCTCAGCTTGCCGTTCTCGACATAGTTGGCTTTCGGGTTGTTCGGCGGGTTGAGAATGCTCTGCACATGGCCGCTGTTGGACAGCAGGAAGCGTCGCTCGCCGCCCAGCAGCAGCGTCGAGCGGTACACCGCATCCCACGGCGTGATGTGGTCGTTGATGCCAGCGACGCTGAAGCTGTCGACGTTGACCTTCTGCAGGTCGATCGGCGTGCCGCAGACTTCCAGGCCGCCGGGGTGGGTCAGCGGGTTGTGCTTGAAGAAGTCCAGCAGATCGCCGTGCAGTGCAGCCGGCAACCGGGTGTTGTCGTTGTTCCAGTAGAGGATGTCGAACGCCGGTGGCTCCTTGCCCAACAGGTAGTTGTTGACGAAGTAACTCCAGATCAAATCGTTGGGGCGCATCCAGGCGAAGACCTTGGCCATGTCGCGACCATCCAGCACTCCGCGCTGGTACGAACGACGCTTGGCGGCTTCGAGGGTCTGCTCGTCGGCAAAGAGCGTGGCCGGGCTGTCCAGCTGACTGTCGAGCAAACTCACCAGATAGGTCGCACTGGAGACCCGGCGCAACTGGCGCTTGGCCTGCAAGTGGCCTTGCAGCGCGGCGATGGTCAAGCCGCCGGCGCAGGCCCCCATCAGGTTGACCTCGCGCGCGCCGGTGATCGCCCGGCACACATTCATCGCTTCTTCCACGGCCTCGACGTAGGTCGAAAGGCCCCATTCGCGGTGGCGCACATCCGGGTTGCGCCAGCTGATCATGAAGGTTTGCAGGCCGTTTTTCAGGGCGTACTGGACGAAGCTGTTGTGCGGGCTGAGGTCGAAAATGTAGTACTTGTTGATCTGCGGCGGCACCACCAGTAATGGCTTGGAATACTGCTTTTCACTCATCGGCTTGTACTGGATCAACTCCAGCAGTTCGTTGCGAAACACCACCGCACCCGGGGTGGTGGCGACGGTCTTGCCGACTTCGAACGCTTGCTTGGTGACTTGCCTGGGCAGGCCGTCGTTGTGCAGGAGGTCGTCCACCAGGTGACTGATCCCGCGAACCAGGCTGGTGCCGCCGGAGTTGAAGAGTTCCTTGATCGCCAGCGGATTGAGCAGGGTGTTGGACGGCGACACGGCGTCATTGAGCAGGGCGAAGGCGAAATGGGCGCGAGCGCGGTCGTCCGCGCTCATGCTGCTGTCGTCGATCCAGTGCCTGACCTGTTTTTGCCAGCTCAGGTAGGCCTGCAGGCTGCGCCGATAAAACGGGTTGAGGCTCCAGGCAGGGTCGGTGAAACGAGCATCCTGGGGATTGGTCGGGTGCAGGGTGTCGCCCAGCAACACGCGACCCAGTTGCCCACCCAGTTTCAACGCGTGGCGCGCCGTGTGTACCGGGTTGCGCAAACCATGGGCGGCCACGCTGCGCAGGGTCGAAATCAGATCCCGACCACGCAGGCCGGTAATCGCACTCTGTGCATTGATGAACGCGGCGGGAGTGGGTAAGGATTCCCTCGCTGGTTTCTCGCGCATGACTCAACACTCCTTCGTCTTCAGGCCAAAAACAAACACACCAAACCAGAACACCATAGTCGCTGTAGCGGGTTGTTGCGCGGCACGGCGTCCTGCCGTTCTCATCGTGTGAGATTCAGCCACCCAGCGGCGACGGATGCGGGTGCATCACGGCGCGCTGACGCTCCTCCTGAAGGAACTTCATGATGATCGGGGCCACCGCTTCGGCCCGGGTAATGAGGAACAGGTGCCCGTCGTCGATGATGTGCAACTGCGAGTTGGGAATCCGCCAGGCCAACACGCGCATGTTGATCAACGGGATCAGCGGGTCGTCGTCACCGGCCAGCACCAGGGTCGGCTGGTGGATTTTGTGCAGCCAGTGAATGCTGGTCCAGCCAAGGCCGGCGAACAGTTGCCAGTAGTAGCCGAGCTTGCCCGCCGAACGCACCTTGGCGGCATGGCTGGCGGCCAGGGTCGGGTCGCGGCGGAACGAACCACCGTAGATCATCGGCGCTATGCGAATCACGTGGGAAGGCTGAATGTAGCGGCGTGGGCTGGCCATCATCCACAGCACCTTCGGCTTGCCCGGCACCATCACCGCACCGGCAGCGGTGGCGGCGAGGACGAGTTTCTTGCAGCGCTCCGGATAGTCATAAGCGAACTGCTGGGCCAGGGCACCGCCCCAGGACACGCCGATTACATTGACCTGCCCGTAGTCGAGGTAGTCGAGCATCCGTGCCGTCAGCTTGGCCAGGCCCGGAAAACGGTAAGGCCGGTTTGGCGTGGATGAACCACCGACCCCAGGCACGTCGAAGGCGATGACCTCGAGGTCCGGGTCCAGTGCCGCGACGAACGGAAAAACCAGCTCCAGGTTGGCGCCGATGCCGTTGAAAATCAGCAGGGGCGTCAAATGAGGCTTGCCGGGGCGTACCGCCGTGCGGAGCGTCTGGCCATCCAGATCGACGGTACGGAATATGAAGGGTTGCGGCATGCTCTGGCCCTGTGGGTCGCTCTTTCGAATTCGTTCCCCAATCCCTTGTGGGAGCGTGCCTGCTCGCGAAAGCAATCGACCATTGAACCTCGTCGACTGAGTTGCCGCCTTCGCGAGCAGGCTCGCTCCCACAGGTGGGGCGAGGTGTGTCAGTTACCGCTCGTGTACGTAAGTGCCGGGGGCTGCTTCACCCGCCGCAAAGGTTTTGTTACCAAGCGCCGTCGGCGACTTCTTCAGCTTGCCTGAACGCTCCGCCTGCCATGCCTGCCAATGCAGCCACCAGGAATCGGTGTGCTTGGTCGATTCTTCCTGCCAGTCATCGGCGTTGGCGGTCATTTCGGCGCTGGTCATGTAACGCGCCTTCGGGTTGCCCGGCGGGTTCAGAATGCTCTGGATATGCCCGCTGCTGGACAGCACGAATTCCACTTTGCCGCCGAACAGTTGTGCCGACTTGTAGCAGGAGCGCCATGGGGTGATGTGGTCGTTGGTGCCGGCCAGGGAGAAGATGTCGGCGGTGACGTTCTTAAGGTTGATCGGCGTGCCGCACACCTCCAGTGCATCCGGGCGGGTCAGCGGGTTGTTTTTGAACATCTCGATCAGGTCGCCGTGGAAGGCGGCGGGCAAGCGAGTGGTGTCGTTGTTCCAGAACAGGATGTCGAACACCGGCGGCTCGTTGCCCAGCAGGTAGTTGTTGACCCAGTAGTTCCAGATCAGGTCGTTGGGGCGCATCCAGGCGAAGACCTTGGCCATGTCGCGACCTTCGAGTACGCCGGCCTGGTAGGAGTGGCGCTTGGCGGCCTCGAGGGATTTCTCGTCGACGAACAGGGCGACGTCGCTGTCCAGGGTGGTGTCGAGCACGCTGACCAGCAGGGTCAGGGCGTTGACCTTGTTTTCGCCCAGGGCGGCGTAATGGCCCAGCAGTGCGGTGCAGGTGATGCCGCCGGAGCAGGCGCCCAGCATGTTGACGTCCTTGCTGCCGGTGATCGCAGTGACCACATCCACCGCTTCCTTGAGTGCTTCGATGTAGGTCGACAGGCCCCACTCGCGTTGCGCCTTGGTCGGGTTGCGCCAGCTGACGATAAACGTCTGCACGTTGTTGCGCAGGCAGAAGCGCGCCAGGCTCTTTTCCGGGCTCAGGTCGAACACATAGAACTTGTTGATTTGCGGCGGCACCACCAGCAGCGGACGCTCGTGCACCTGCTCGGTGATGGGTCGATACTGGATCAGCTCCAGCACGTCGTTGCGAAACACCACGGCGCCTTCGGTCACGCCCAGGGTCTTGCCCACTTCAAAGGCGCCCATGTTGACCTGGCTCGGCATGCCGCCGTTGTGCACCAGATCCTTGGCCAGGTGGGAGAGACCGTCGAGCAGGCTTTTGCCGCCGGTCTCGAAGAAGCGTTTGACCGCTGCCGGGTTGGCCGCGGTGTTGGTCGGGGCCATGGCTTCGGTCATCAGATTGATGACGAAGTGTCCGCGGCTGATGTCTTGGGAGGACAGGTTGCTGTCATCGATCCAGTCGTGGAGTTCCTTGCGCCACGCCAGGTAAGTTTGCAGATAACGTTTGTAGAGCGGGTTCTGACTCCAGGCCGGATCGGCGAAGCGACGGTCATCGCTGGTCGGTTGCAGCTCGGATTTGCCGAACAGCACGTTCTTGAGTTCAAGGCCGAAATGAGCGACATGCCTGGCGCTGTGTATCGGTTGTTTGATGGCTTGCCTGAGCACCATTCGAGCAGAAGCCAGTAGATCCTTTCCACGCAGCCCAACGACAGGATTCAGCCCCAAGGTGTTTTCCGAGGCTTGATACTTCAAGTCATCGTTATTCTTGTTACTCATCTACGACGCTCCATTGTCCTGAGACGAGTACCCGGGTCCTGCTGTGTAGTCACACAGCCAATGCCAGGTACTACTGCTCGGGGTGACCGTTAATACTGTATCGCTGCTTTTTTACCGCAGAGAACACTGCAGGGAACTTGCCAGTTCCATTGGTTACCCGAGTTTAATTTTTTTCGCAAGCAGGCCATTGCGCGGCCCTGGAGCGGAGCATTCAAACAGATGAAATTAGAAAATGCCCTCTAAAGAGCAAGAGGCTCGGACTAGAGCATCAGCTTGACGACGGACTCGTTCGGGTCGCGGGTTTTTCCGGCGGCTTTGAGCTCGGCCAGATAGTCTTCCCAGAGTGCGTCATAACGTCGCGCCAGTTCGTAGAGATATTCCCATGTGAACAGGCCGCTATCGTGGCCGTCGTCGAAGGTCAGTTTCAGTGCGTACTGACCAGCCGGTTCTATCTTGCTCAGGCCTACGTTGATCTTGCCAAATTGCAGGATGGGTTTGCCGTGGCCCTGGACCTCGGCGGAGGGCGAGTGCACGCGCAGGAATTCGGCGGGCAGGGTGTATTCCTCGCCGGACGCGTATTTCAGCGACAGGGTTTTCGAGGCTTTGTGCAGTTTGATGTCGGTGGGGATCATGGCCGAATGTCCGTTTTGTGCGAAACCTTGTGGGAGCGAGCTTGCTCGCGATAGCGGCGTATCAATCAACACAAGGGTTGAATGTACCGCCTTCATCGCGAGCAAGCTCGCTCCCACAGTTCCGCTACATCTGTAAGAGTTGCTTACAGGATATAACGGGACAGGTCTTCGTTCTGCGCCAATTCGCCGAGGTGGCTGTTGACGTAGTCGGCGTCGATCTGGATCACCTTGTCGTCATGGGCGCTGGCCAGGTCGCCGGCACTGAACGACACCTCTTCGAGCAGACGCTCAAGCAGGGTATGCAGGCGACGGGCGCCGATGTTCTCGGTTTTCTCGTTGACCTGCCAGGCGATCTCGGCGATGCGCTTGATGCCGCTTGGCTGGAACTCGATGCCCAAGCCTTCGGTTTTCAGCAGGGCGCAGTATTGCTCGGTGAGCGAGGCGTGCGGTTCGCTGAGGATGCGTTCGAAGTCTTCCGGGCTCAGGGCCTTGAGTTCGACACGAATCGGCAGACGACCTTGCAGCTCAGGCACCAGGTCGCTTGGCTTGCTCAGGTGGAAGGCGCCGGACGCGATGAACAGGATGTGGTCGGTCTTGACCATGCCCAGCTTGGTGTTGACGGTGCAGCCTTCGATCAGCGGCAGCAAATCGCGCTGCACGCCTTCACGGGACACATCGGCACCGCCGACGTTACCGCGCTTGGCGACTTTGTCGATTTCGTCGATGAACACGATGCCGTGCTGCTCGACGGCTTCCAGGGCCTTGGCCTTCAACTCTTCATCGTTGACCAGGCGGCTGGCTTCTTCGTCGCGCACCATCTTCAGCGCTTCTTTGACCTTGAGCTTGCGCGCCTTTTTCTTGCCCTTGCCCATGTTGGCAAACAGGCTTTGCAGCTGGTTGGTCATCTCTTCCATGCCCGGTGGCGCGGAGATGTCGACGCCGGCCATTTCGGCGACTTCGATTTCGATCTCCTTGTCATCCAGCTGACCTTCGCGCAGGCGCTTGCGGAACAACTGACGGGTGTTGGAATCCTGAGTCGGCGCATCGTCGCTGGCAAAACCCATGCGCGCCGGCGGCAGCAGTGCGTCAAGGATGCGCTCTTCGGCGGCGTCTTCGGCGCGATGGCGAACCTTGACGATTTCCTGTTCGCGCAGCAGCTTGATGGCGGCATCGGCCAGGTCACGGATGATCGATTCAACGTCGCGGCCGACATAACCGACTTCGGTGAACTTGGTCGCTTCGACCTTGATGAACGGCGCGTTGGCGAGTTTTGCCAGGCGACGGGCGATTTCGGTTTTACCGACACCGGTCGGACCGATCATCAGGATGTTCTTCGGGGTGACC
The DNA here is from genome assembly GCF_004348895.1 of Pseudomonas vancouverensis. Classification (GTDB taxonomy): domain Bacteria; phylum Pseudomonadota; class Gammaproteobacteria; order Pseudomonadales; family Pseudomonadaceae; genus Aquipseudomonas; species Aquipseudomonas vancouverensis. Next base: position 81,815 of record NZ_RRZK01000031.1, on the reverse strand, counting down.
TCAACGCGCAGCTCTTCAGGCAGCTGCATGCGGCGCCAGCGGTTACGCAGGGCAATGGCGACGGCGCGCTTGGCATCGTCCTGGCCGATGATGTGGCGGTTGAGTTCGTGGACGATTTCACGGGGAGTCATGGACATAATACTCAGTGGACCTCAAGCAAGAATGAGCCGTGGTGCGATGGGCTGCACGGGCTTACTCGGCGCAGTCCTGCTCCTCAATGGTCTGGGTGTGGTTGGTGAATACACAGATGTCGCCGGCGATACCGAGCGCGGTCTCGACGATTTCACGGGCCGACAGGTCGGTCTTCTTCAGTAGCGCGCTGGCGGCTGCCTGGGCGTAGGCGCCACCGGAACCCATGGCGATCAGGCCATCTTCGGGCTCAACCACGTCGCCGTTACCGGTGATGATCAGCGAGGCGTCCTTGTTGGCGACCGCGAGCATGGCTTCGAGGCGGCTCAGGGAACGGTCGGTACGCCATTCTTTAGCGAGTTCAACAGCGGCGCGCACCAGGTGGCCCTGATGTTTTTCAAGCTGGCCTTCGAAACGTTCGAACAGGGTAAAGGCGTCGGCGGTGGCGCCGGCAAAACCTGCGATGACCTGACCGTGGTACAGGCGGCGAACCTTTTTCGCGTTGCCTTTCATCACGGTGTTGCCAAGGGAAACCTGGCCGTCGCCGCCCATGACGACTTTGCCGTGGCGGCGAACTGAAACGATGGTGGTCAAGGGAAGAGTCTCCACGCAGCAGGGCGAAAATGCCTTATGACCCTTCATATGGGGGTGGTGGAGTGTTTTTCAACTGTAGGAAAGGAGAGGGGACGAGCGGCTTGGCGGGTAGGTGCAAACCTCTGTGGCGAGGGAGCTTGCTCCCGTTCGGCGGCGAAGCAGTCGTAAATCCGGGGAATGCAGTATGTCTGATATACCGAATTCGCTGGTTTTAGGGCCGCTTCGCGACCCAGCGGGAGCAAGCTCCCTCGCCACAAGGGCCAGTTGTTGTGAGCCTGAATCAGCGGCTCTGACGTTGTTGTAACAACAGATTGCTGAAGCCCGCGCCCGCCAGTTGTTTCTGCGCGGTGGTCAGCTGTTCGCGGTTGCTGAACGGCCCGACCAAGACCCGGTACCAGGTCTCGTCCTTGACGGTGCCGGACTCAACTGCCACCGCCTGACCGAGCAGGATGATCTGCGCTCGCACCTTGTCCGCGTCGGTCTCCTTGCGGAACGAACCGGCCTGCAGGAAAAACTTGGTCACAGGCGCTGCCTTGACCGGTGGCGCAGGCGGCGGCGTGATCCCGGACAGGGCTGCCTGGGCGCGTGCGGTATCGATCTTCGCCGCTTCAGCCGGGGTGACCGGCGTCGTCGGAATGGCCGGCACTTGTGGCGTCGGCAAGGTTTTTTCCGGCACGGCATCCGGCGGCACTATGACTTCCGATTCCGGCAACAGCGTGTAGAAGTCGTACTTCGGCTTCACCGGTTGCGTCGGGCTCGGCGGGGTTTTGTTGGCTTCGGCAATCTTCGCGGCTTTCTGCTGCTGTTGCTGTTCGACCTTTTCCCGCTTGACCGTGTCACTGCCCTTGCCCGGTTCCAACTTCATCAGGAACACGATGAAGGCGCCGACTGTCAGGCCGATGGCCATCCACAGCCAGCCCGGGATCGGTTTCTTTGCAGGAGCTTGATAACGGCTGGCGCCACGCTTGGGTGCAGGTTTTTTCTTGGCAGCCAACTTACATGCGCTCCAGAGTTTCCAGGCCCAAGAGTTCCAGGCCTTGCTTGAGGGTGCGACCGGTCAGCGCGGCGAGGCGCAGGCGGCTCTGCATCTGTGCCGGGGTGTCGGCGGCGAGAATCGGGCAGTTCTCGTAGAAGCTGGAGAACAGGCCGGCAACGTCGTACAGGTAGGTGCAAAGGATGTGCGGCGTGCCTTTGTCGGACACGTTGTTGAGGATCTCGCCGAACTGCGCGAGTTTCGCCGCCAGTTCGTGTTCGTGGGCTGCTTCCAGCACGATCTGGCCATCGACTTCGCTGAAGTCCTTGCCCAGCTTGCGGAACACGCCGGCCACGCGGGTGTAGGCGTACAGCAGGTAGGGTGCGGTGTTGCCTTCGAAGTTCAGCATCAGGTCGAAGTTGAAGCTGTAGTCGCTGGTGCGGTGCTTGGACAGGTCGGCGTATTTCACCGCGCCAATGCCCACGACCTTGGCGATGTTGCGCAGCTCCGCTTCGGCCAGCTCCGGGTTCTTGTCCTTGACCAGGGTGTAGGCGCGCTCCTGGGCTTCGGTCAGCAGGTCGATCAGCTTCACGGTGCCGCCATCACGGGTCTTGAACGGACGGCCGTCAGCGCCGTTCATGGTGCCGAAGCCCATGTGTTCCATTTCCATCGGATGGGTCACAAAGCCGGCCTTGCGCGCCACGGCGAACACTTGCTGGAAGTGCAGGGCCTGGCGCTGGTCGACGAAGTACAGTGCGCGGTCAGCCTTGAGGGTGCCGCTGCGGTAGCGCACGGCAGCCAGGTCGGTGGTGGCGTAGAGGTAGCCGCCGTCCGCTTTCACGATGATCACCGGCAGCGGGTCACCGTCGGCGTTCTTGAACTCATCGAGGAACACGCACTGGGCGCCATTGCTCTCGACCAGCATGCCGGCGGCCTTGAGGTCGTTGACCACGTTGATCAGGTCGTCGTTGTAGGCGCTTTCGCCCATCACGTCGGCCATGGTCAGTTTGACGTTGAGCAGTTCGTAGATCTTCTGGCAGTGGGACAGCGAGATGTCCTTGAACTTGGTCCACAACGCCAGGCAATCGGCATCGCCGGCCTGCAGCTTGACCACCAGGCCACGGGCGCGGTCGGCAAACTCTTCGGACTCGTCGAAACGCTGCTTGGCGGCGCGGTAGAAGTTTTCCAGGTCCGACAGTTCGTCGCTGGTGATCGGGTTTTCCTGCAGGTAAGCCATCAGCATGCCGAACTGGGTGCCCCAGTCGCCGACGTGGTTCTGGCGGATCACGGTGTCGCCGAGGAATTCGAGAACACGGGCGACGCCGTCGCCGATGATGGTCGAACGCAGGTGGCCGACGTGCATCTCTTTGGCCAGGTTCGGCGCCGACAAGTCAACCACTGTGCGTTGCAGCGGGCCGGCCTTGCGTACGCCGACCTTGGCGTCAGCCAGGGCGGCGTCCAGGCGCGAAGCCAGGGCATCGGTGTTCTGGAAGAAATTCAGGAAGCCCGGGCCGGCGATTTCGGTCTTGCTGATGTTTTCGTCAGCGGGCAGCGCAGCGATGATTTTTTCCGCCAGATCACGCGGTTTCATGCCGGCGGGCTTGGCCAGCATCATGGCGATGTTGCTGGCGAAATCGCCGTTTTTCTTGTCGCGGGAGTTCTCCACCTGGATCGCCGGCGACAGGCCTTCAGGCAACACACCTTCGTTGACGAGTTGGGTGATGGCTTGTTGGATCAGCTGGCGAATGGTGTCTTTCATGGTCTTCTCTTTCGACCGCAGGCGCGGCGGCGCTTCATGCGCTGGTGGAAAAACTGGGCATTATCCGTGGCGAAGGCGGGCTTGCCAACCTTAGCAGGCTGCTTGTGGATGTGTGGTGACAAATTGGCCGTCTTCTTTGTAGGAGCGAGCTTGCTCGCGATGGACGTTAACGATAACGCGTGTTTTCTGAAAAAACGCGTCGCCCTCAAGTTCATCGCGAGCAAGCTCGCTCCTACAGGGGATCAGGCAATTTCGAAATCAATACAAGTCCACAGGATCAACATCCAGCGACCAGCGCACCGCCCGCCCGCTCGGCATCTGCTCAAGCGCCAGCAACCAGCTGGCCAGCAACCGATGCAGTGGCGCGCGCGCTGTAGCCTGCAACAACAGCTGCGCGCGATAGCGCCCGGCGCGACGCTCCATCGGTGCCGGCACCGGCCCGAGCAATTCGATGCCGCTCAGGTTCAGTTCGCCCAGCAAGCGCTCGGCCTCGGTACAGGCCTCGTCGAGAAAACCTTCGGCCTGCCCTGGCTTGTGCGCCTCGGCCCGGAGCAGCGCGAGATGGGCGAAGGGCGGCAGCCCGGCTGCGCGGCGCTCGCTCAAGGCCTGTTCGGCAAAGGCAAAGTAACCCTGCTCGGTCAGCTGGATCAGCAGTGGATGGTCGGCCAGGTGGGTCTGGATGATCACCTTGCCCGGCTCTTCGGCACGCCCGGCCCGGCCCGCAACCTGGACGATCAGCTGCGCCATGCGTTCACTGGCGCGGAAGTCGCCGGAGAACAGGCCGCCATCGGCGTCGAGAATCGACACCAGCGTTACCCGCGGAAAGTGATGACCTTTGGCAAGCATCTGCGTGCCGATCAGGATGCACGGCTGGCCTTTCTGGATGGTCGCGAACAGCTGGTTCATCGCGTCCTTGCGCGAAGTGCTGTCGCGGTCGACCCGCAGCACCGGGTAGTCCGGGAACAGAATGGCCAGGCGCTCCTCGGCCCGTTCGGTACCGGCGCCGACCGGGCGCAAATCGACCTTGTTGCACTTTGGGCACTGGCGCGGCACCCGTTCAACGTAGCCGCAATGGTGGCAGCGCAACTCGCCGTAACGTTGATGCACGGTCATGCGTGCGTCACAGCGCTGGCACTCGGACATCCAGCCGCAGTCGTGGCACAACAGTGTCGGGGCAAAGCCGCGTCGATTGAGAAACACCAATACCTGCTGGCCGGCGGCGAGGGTCTGGCCGATGGCCTGTTGCATGGGGCCGGAAATGCCGCTGTCCAGCGGACGGCTTTTCACATCCAGGCGCAGGAAACGTGGCTGCTTGGCGCCGCCGGCACGCTCATTCAGTCGCAGCAAGCCATAACGGCCGGTGTAGGCGTTGTGCAGGCTTTCCAGGGACGGCGTGGCAGAGCCCAGGACAATCGGGATGTTTTCCTGCCTTGCCCGCACCAACGCCAGGTCGCGGGCGTGGTAGCGCAGGCCTTCCTGCTGTTTATAAGAGCCATCGTGCTCTTCGTCGATGATGATCAGGCCGGGGTTTTTCATCGGCGTGAACAGCGCCGAGCGGGTGCCGATAATGATGTCGGCCTCACCGTCGCGGGCCGCCAGCCAGGCGTCGAGGCGCTCGCGGTCGTTGACTGCCGAGTGAATCAACGCGATGCGTGCATTGAAACGCTGCTCGAAACGCGCCAGAGTCTGCGGGCCGAGGTTGATTTCCGGGATCAGCACCAGTGCCTGCTTGCCAGCCTCGAGGGTTTCGCGGATCAACTGCAAATAGACTTCGGTCTTGCCGCTGCCGGTGACGCCGGCCAGCAAAAACGCGTGATAACTGTCGAAGCCTGCGCGAATTGCTTCATAAGCGGTGCGCTGCTCGCTGTTGAGCGGCAGTTCCGGTTGCGCCAGCCAGTGCTCGTGGCGGGCGCCGGGGGCATGCCCGCGTATCTCGACCTGAACCAGCTCCTTGGCCAGCAACAGGTCCAGGCTGTCCTTGCTCAACATCAGCTTGCTCAGCAGCCGATGCGCTACGCCGTGCGGATGCTGGGCCAGCGTCGCCAGGGCTTCACGCTGGCGTGGGGCGCGGGCGATGCGCGGATCATCAAGGCTGGCACCTGGCGCGGCCGACCAAAAGCGCTCCTGGCGTGCCTCGGCCAGTTCACCCTGGCGCAGCAGCACCGGCAGCGCCCAGCTCAAAGTGTCACCCAGGCTGTGCTGGTAGTACTGGGAGGTCCACAGGCACAGCTTGAACAGGGCCGGCGGCAGCGGTGGCGTCGCATCCAGCAGCGCCAGCGCCGGCTTGAGTTTTTCCACAGGCACTTCGCTGGTGTCGGTGACTTCCACCAGAATCCCGATCATCTCGCGGCGGCCGAACGGCACACGCAGGCGCATGCCGGGCTGCAACTGGGCGCGCGCGACCCCGGCCGGAGCTCGGTAGTCGAACAGGCGGCGCAGCGGCGAAGGCAGGGCGAGGCGCAGAATGGCGTCGGGCACGCGGGGAATTCTCGATAAACAAAGAAGGGTAATGCATGTCCTGTGGGAGCGAGCTTGCTCGCGATGAGGCCCTGTCAGGCAGAATTTATGTCACCTGACACGGCGCTATCGCGAGTAAGCGCGCTCCCACAGGGGGATGTGCTTGGGACCGGGAGCCTAGCAGACGGTCGGTCGAAGCGACAGCTTGCGTGATCGGCATTGTCTGGTAGAATCCGCGGCCTAATTACGTGCGGTATTCAACAATAGTGTTGGGTGGCGGCACGCTAGCCTGAGGAATACACCATGAAAGCTGATATCCATCCAGAATACCCAGCAGTTGCTGTTACCTGCAGCTGCGGCAACAAGTTCGAAACCCGTTCGACCTTCGGCAAAGCCCTGGCGATCGACGTTTGCAACGAATGCCACCCGTTCTACACCGGTAAGCAGAAGACTCTGGACACTGGCGGCCGCGTTCAGCGCTTCGCCGACCGTTTCGGTGCTTTCGGCGCGAAAAAGGCCTAAGGCCAGTCAACTTGGGGAACCGTTTCGGTTTTTCCATGCTGATGAAAAAGGCGTCCCTTGTGGGCGCCTTTTTTATGTCCGCGATTTGGCTGTCGGCGGCCCAGGCGTTTTGCCCGGCACCGAGCGGCCTGACGCCCGTCGCGGTGCAGCGAGTGGTAGATGGTGACACCCTGCGCCTGAGCGATGGTCGCAGCGTGCGCATGATCGGCTTGAACACGCCGGAGCTGGGCAAGAAAGGCCGCTCCGACGAACCGTTCGCCGTGGCCGCACGCAGACGCCTGGAAGCTCTGGTGGCGGCCAGCGACGGACGGGTCGGCTTGCTCCCGGGTAAAGAAGGCAAAGACCATTACGGCCGTACCCTGGCCCATGTCTACGGCGCCGATGGAGCCAACCTCGAAGCGCAAATGCTCGCCGAGGGCCTGGGATTTCAGGTGGCTGTGGCACCGAATGTCGATCTGGTCGCTTGCCAGCAAGCGGCGGAACGCAGCGCCCGTCAGGCAGGCCTCGGCATCTGGCGGCAGTCACCTGTGCTGAAAGCGGAGCAGATCAACGCTTCCGGTTTTGCCGTGCTCAGCGGTCGCGTGAGCAAGGTGCAACGCAATCGTGGTGGCGTTTGGATCGAGTTGCAGGACGCTGTTGTATTGCGCGTTGCACCCAATCTGCTGGGCAGTTTCGATGCCGCAGCGCTTGAGCGACTCCAAGGCAAGCAGATTGAGGCGCGCGGCTGGGTGCTGGATCGCTCGCGACGTGGTGGCCTGAAGGAAGGTCAGCCGCGCTGGATGCTGCCATTGACCGATCCGGCGATGCTGCAAGTGGCGCAGTGATAAAAAATTGTAGACATTTTTTCTGCCGATTGTGAACAGTCTAACCCTTGTGCGCCGTGGCTCTTGGCCCAAAGTCGTAGGGCAGGGCGCTTGACAGGGGTGACCAGTCAGTCTTGTGGGGACTTTGCGAGGCGCGTATCCTCGCTGACCAGTCTGTCCAACAGTAAAAAGCGGAATGCCAAAATGTCTGATCTGAAAACTGCCGCTCTCGAATATCACGCCAATCCTCGTCCAGGGAAGCTGAGTGTCGAGCTCACCAAGGCCACTGCTACCGCTCGCGATCTGTCGCTGGCGTATAGCCCGGGCGTAGCCGAACCAGTACGTGAGATCGCCCGCGATCCTGAGCTGGCCTACAAGTACACCGGCAAAGGCAACCTGGTTGCAGTCATTTCCGATGGCACCGCGATTCTCGGCCTGGGTAACCTCGGCCCATTGGCTTCCAAGCCGGTGATGGAAGGTAAAGGCGTACTGTTCAAGCGTTTCGCCGGCATCGACGTTTTCGACATCGAAGTCGATTCCGAAAGCCCGCAAGCCTTCATCGACACCGTCAAGCGCATTTCCATCACCTTCGGTGGCATCAACCTGGAAGACATCAAGGCACCTGAGTGCTTTGAAATCGAACGCGCTCTGATCGAGCAGTGCGATATTCCGGTATTCCACGATGACCAGCACGGCACCGCCATCGTGACCGCTGCCGGCATGATCAACGCCCTGGAAATCGCCGGCAAAACCCTGCCTGAAGCCAAGATCGTCTGCCTGGGTGCCGGCGCTGCCGCCATCTCCTGCATGAAGTTGCTGGTGAGCATGGGCGCCAACATCGAAAACATCTACATGGTCGACCGTACCGGCGTGATCCACTCCGGCCGTGACGACCTGAACCAGTACAAGGCGGTCTTTGCTCACGCAACCGACAAGCGCACCCTGGCTGACGCCCTGCAAGGCGCTGACGTGTTCGTAGGCCTGTCCGGCCCGAACCTGCTGAGCCCTGAAGGCCTGCTGTCCATGGCGGCCAACCCGATCGTGTTCGCGTGCTCCAACCCGGATCCGGAAATCTCCCCGGAACTGGCACACGCCACCCGTAGCGACGTGATCATGGCCACCGGCCGTTCGGACTACCCGAACCAGGTCAACAACGTACTGGGCTTCCCGTTCATCTTCCGCGGTGCCCTGGACGTTCGCGCCAAGCGCATCAACGAAGAAATGAAAGTGGCTGCGGCCAATGCCCTGCGTGAACTGGCCAAGCTGCCAGTGCCTCAGGAAGTGTGCGACGCCTACGGCGGCATCAAGCTGGAATTCGGTCGTGAGTACATCATTCCGAAGCCAATGGATGCCCGTCTGATCACCGTGATCTCCGATGCCGTGGCCAAGGCCGCCATCGAGACTGGTGTGGCGACCCTGCCGTATCCGAAGAACTACCCGCTGAAAAGCGTGGATGACGTGTTCAACGGCTAAGTCGTTGTAGCGCTTCAATCGAAAGCCCTGGCTCGTGAGAGTTGGGGCTTTTTTATGCCTGAGGATTTTGTGTCGGCCCAGTCAACACAAAAGGGTCAGGCATAAAAAAGCCCCGCACTTCAACCGAAGGCGGGGCTTTTTGCGGTCGCTGTGATCAGAACAGATCGATCGGCGCCTGCTCATCCGCCGGCAGCGGGCTGCCCGGTGCCGTGCCGTTGCCCAGCTCATTGACCGATGGCGGTGTGTCTTCGGCCTTGAACAGCTCGAAGTAGGCCCCCGGCGTGCCCGGTGAGGCGGCACGACCGCTGACCGGGTCAACCCGCAGGCTGAGAATGCCTTCCGGCTCAGGTTGCGTGTGCGGCGGCTTGCCTTTGAGGGCGGCGCCCATGTAGTTCATCCAGATCGGCAGCGCCACGGTACCGCCGAACTCCTTGCGGCCGAGGCTTTCCGGCTGGTCGAAACCAGTCCAGACAGTGGTCACGTAATCGGCGTTGTAGCCGGAGAACCAGGCGTCCTTGGATTCGTTGGTGGTACCGGTCTTGCCGGCGATGTCCGGGCGACCCAGCGCCAGTGCGCGACGGCCGGTGCCCAGTTTGATCACGTCCTCCAGCATGCTGTTGAGGATGTAGGTGGTGCGACCATCGACAATTCGTTCAGCCACGGCCGGCGCTTGTGGCGCAGGCGTGGTGCCTGGTGCTTCACCCGGCAGTGCGTTGACGGTGAAGGCCTGTGGCGTGGTCGGCGCGGCGATGCCATCGCTGGCAGCGGCGCCCTGAGGCACGCTCGGCGGATTGGCGACGAACAGCGTGTCGCCGTTACGGCTTTCAATCTTGTCGATGATGTACGGGGTGATCTTGTAGCCACCATTGGCGAAAGTGCTCCAGCCCGTGGCGATTTCCATCGGCGTCAGGGTCGCGGTACCCAGGGCCAGGGACAGGTTCGGCGGCAGGTCCTGCTTGTTGAAGCCGAAGCGCGTGATGTAGTCGATGGTCTTGCCGACGCCCATCGCTTGCAGCAGGCGGATCGACACCAGGTTACGCGACTTGTACAGCGCTTCACGCAGGCGAATCGGTCCAAGGAAGGTGTTGGTGTCGTTCTTCGGACGCCAGACCTTGTCCAGGTATTCGTCGACGAACACGATCGGTGCGTCGTTGACCAGGCTGGCAGCGGTGTAGCCGTTATCCAGTGCGGCAGCGTAGACGAACGGCTTGAAGCTCGAACCCGGCTGGCGCTTGGCCTGCAGGGCGCGGTTGTAGTTGCTCTGCTCGAAGGCGAAACCGCCGACCAGTGAGCGGATGGCGCCGTTCTGCGGGTCGAGGGACACCAGTGCGCCCTGTGCCTGAGGAATCTGGCTGAACTTCAGCGAGTCGTCCGCCTGGCGCTGTACGCGGATCAGGTCGCCGACCTGGGCCACATCCGAAGGCTGCTTGGGGCTGGCGCCCATGCTGTTGGTGTTGAGGAACGGGCGAGCCCATTTCATCGTTTCCCAGCTGACGTGTTCCTGACCGGTGCGGGTCAACACTTGCAGGCCATTCTTCTCGACCTGGGTGACGATGGCCGGTTCAAGGCTGCTGATGGTGCGTTGCTTGGTCAGCTCAGTCGCCCAGGCTTCCTTGGTCTTGCCTGGGAGGCGCGACTCGGGACCGCGATAACCGTGGCGTTGGTCGTAGGTCATCAGGCCTTCGTGAACAGCAGTGTTGGCCAGCTCCTGAAGGTCGCTTGGCACGGTGGTGGTCACGCGGAAGCCTTCGGTGTAGGCGTCGCTGCCATAGCGGCCAACCATTTCGGCACGGGCCATTTCCGCGATGTACGGCGCGTTCACTTCCGGCGTCGGCACGTGATAGCTGGCGTTGAGCGGTTCGTTGATGGCGGCGGTGTAGTCGGCTTCGCTGATTTTACCCAGCTTGTACATGCGCCCCAGGATCCAGTCGCGACGCTCCTTGCTGCGGGCCGGGTTGGCCAGCGGGTTGAAGCGTGACGGTGCCTTGGGCAGGCCGGCGATCATGGCCATCTGCGCCAGGCTGACGTCACGGATGGATTTGCCGTAATAGACCTGAGCCGCGGCCTCGATGCCGTAGGCGCGGTTACCCAGGTAGATCTTGTTGACGTACAGCTCGAGGATTTCGTCCTTGGTCAGCTGCCGCTCGATCTGCAGGGCCAGGAGGATTTCGGTGGTCTTGCGCGAGAAGCTGCGTTCGCTGGTCAGGAAGAAGTTCTTCGCCACCTGCATGGTGATCGTACTGCCGCCGGACTGAATGTGCCCGCTCTTGACCAGTTGGGTCGCGGCGCGCATCAGGCTGCTGGGATCAACACCATAGTGATTGGCGAAGTTGTCGTCTTCAGCACTTAGTAACGCATTGATGAAATTGGGGGGAATGTCGGCGAAACGGATCGGAGTACGGCGCATTTCGCCAAATTCTGCGATCAACTTGTTGTCGCTGCTGTAGACCCGCAAAGGGATCTGCAACTGGATGCTACGCAGTGCCTCCACCGAAGGTAAACCGGGACTAAGGTAGAGGTACGCCCCGCTCAGACCCAAAAGGAGTCCGCAGAAAACCGCGACGATGGACCAACCGAAAAATTTCAGCAGACGAATCAAGGCTTTTGGATATCCAGGGCAAAAATGAATGGGGCAACAGGGTTCAGGCTAATGGAGAACGACCCGCACTTGAGAAAAAGCGGAAAAAAACGCTGGGCATTATAAGCATTTTTCTGCCCGAGAGCGTCATCGGCGCTGCTGTCAAGACGGGCGGATTGAACGCAATGGACATTGCACAGTCCGTAACTCACGGAAAGTCATAGGGAATTTGTAGTGCTAGGACTCTTCAACAAAAACGCCAAGACACTTTTGGGGATCGATATCAGCTGCGCTTCGCTGAAGCTGGTGGAGTTGAGTCGTCAAAATGACGGCTACCGGGTCGAAGCCTATGCCGTGGAGCCGTTGCCGGCGGGCACTGTGATTGAGAAGGACATCGCCGAACTCGAAGGTGTGGGCATGGCGTTGTCTCGTGCCTTGGCCAGGTCGGGAACTGCTATCAAGAACGCCGCGGTGGCCATCGCGGGGTCGGCAGTGATCAGCAAAACCATAGAGATGGATGCCGGTCTTGACGATGACGACATGGAAAGTCAGCTCAAGGTCGAGGCGGATCAATACATTCCCTATGCCCTGGACGAAGTGGCCATCGATTTTGAAGTCCAGGGGTTATCCCCACGCCACCCTGGGCGTGTGGACGTCTTGCTGACCGCCTGTCGCAAGGAAAATATCGAAGTGCGTGAAGCGGCCCTGTCGCTTGCTGGCGTGACAGCCAGGGTGGTCGATGTCGAAGCCTGTGCGCTGGAGCGCGCTTATGCATTGCTGGCGACAACCGACGAGCTGTCGACCGTTGCCCTGGTGGAGATCGGTGACAGCATGAGCACCCTGAACGTGCTGCGCGAAGGGCGAATCATCTACTCCCGCGAGCAACTGTTCGCTGGCCGCCAGTGGACGGGTGGCGCTCAGCGCCATTACGACATGCCCATCGAACCGGCCGGATTGGCGAAGGGGCCGGGGACGTTTGCCGCTGATTATCCCGACGAAGGCCTGCAGTCTTTCTGCGAGGCGCTGGTCGAGCAGATTTCGCGTTCGTTGCAGTTTTTCCATGCCAGCGGCCAGTTCGCGCAGGTTGAGCAAATCCTCTTGGCCGGTGATGCAGCGGCGATGCCAGGGCTCGATCAGATGATCGAACAGCGCTTGAATACACCGACCAGGGTCGCCAACCCATTCGCGGGCATGTCCGTTGGCAGCAAGGTGGATGGCGCCGCACTGTCGGCAGATGCACCAGGCTTGTTGATCGCCTGTGGGCTGGCGCTCAGGAGCTTTGACTGATGCCGCGCATCAACCTTTTGCCCTGGCGCGAGGAGCGAAGGGCGGCGCGGCGTAAGCAATTTCTGCTGGTTCTGTTGGTCGTGGTCATAGGCTCGGCAACGGCGGTGCTGATTGCCAATCAAGTCATAGGCCTGGCCATTGATCGACAGATCGCCCGCAACGACTACCTCGGCAAGCAGATTGCCGTCGTCGATGAGCGGATCAAGCAAATCGACGATCTCAAGGAGCGCCGTCAGCAATTGCTCGAGCGCATGCGCATCATCCAGGACCTGCAAGGTAATCGTTCGGTGAGTGCGCGGATTTTTGACCAGTTGGCTCGCGCCTTACCGGACGGTGTGTATTTCACTGAAGTCAAAATGACGGGCAAGGTGCTGTCGATCACCGGCGTCGCGCAGGCCAATAACCGCGTCTCGGACTTGATGCGCAATCTGGAGGCATCCGCCTGGTTCGACGCGCCAAGCCTGACCGAGGTGAAAACGACAGCCACCGGGCAGATGGGGCAGGCCAACGTATTCCAGTTGAGCGCGCATCAAACCCGACCCGCAACGCCGGAGGAGGGGCAATGAGTCCTTCCGAGTGGTTTGCAGGATTGCGCAAGATCGACATCAGGGCGCTCGACACCCGCAACATCGGCTCCTGGCCGACAACCATCAAGGTGTTGGTGGCGTGCCTGGTGATGATTCTGGTGTTGGCATCGGGTTATAGCGTTTCCATCGTCGAACTGGAGGAACAGCTTGCCCTCAAGCGTCAGGAGGAATCGACGCTCAAGGACCAGTTTGCCGGCAAGAGCCGCATGGCCGCGAACCCCGACCTCTATATTGAGCAGTTGAAAGACATGTCGAATGCCTTTGACGCGTTGCTGCGGCAATTGCCCGGTGATGCCGAAGTGCCGGGCTTGTTGGAGGACATCACCCGTACAGGTTTGAACAGTGGTCTGGCGTTCGAGGAAATCAAGCTGCTGCCGGAAGTGACGCAGGCCTTCTACATAGAGCTGCCGATTCAGATCACCGTCACTGGCGCCTACCACGACCTGGCCAGGTTCGTCAGTGGTGTGGCGGGATTGCCGAGGATTGTCACCCTGCACGATTTCGATCTGGTGCCGGTCGGAGCGGAGGGTGGCCAGGTGTTGCGCCTGAGTATTCTCGCCAAGACTTATCGTTATATCGATCAGGGGCAGCAGCCATGAGTCGGGGCCGTTGTTTTGCCGCCGCGTTATTCATGCTCGTGCTTGCAGGTTGCGATGACAGGAATGACTTTCGTGATCTGGATGCATACATGGCACAGTCGCGCCTGAGTGCGCCCGTCACCATCGAGCCCGCGCCCGTCTTGCGGTCTTACCCCGCATTCGCTTACGAGGCGGCAAACCTGCGCAGCCCGTTTTCACCACGCCAGGACGTCGATGCGTCCGCGCGCAGGCCAGGTTCGAACCTTGTCAAGCCGAACCCCGACCGAGTCAGGCAGTACCTCGAAGGGTTCAATATCGAGCAGTTTGAAATGGTCGGCACCCTCGCCAATGCCCACAGCTCCTTTGCCTTGTTGCGAGGTGCGGGCGGGGTGCATCGATTGAAGGTCGGTGACTACCTGGGGCGCAACGATGGGCGAGTCGTCGCCATCACTCGTGAACAAGTGGATGTCATTGAAATCGTACCCGACGGCGAGGGCGCCTGGCAGGAGCGTCCCAGAACCATTCCTTTGAAAAAACACTCATAGTGGATCTCGAAAAATGAACAGGATTTTCCCTGCCATCGGCCTTTCGCTATGGATAGCGATGTTGTCGCCGATGGCACAAGCGGCAAGCCTCACGGCGCAGGTTGCCAGCCCTCCGACGGGTGGCCGAATCGAGTCGCCGCCTGCCGCCGCAGGTGGCAAAGCCATCCGCGGCGTGGACTTCCAGCGTGGTCCGCAGGGCGAAGGCAATGTGATCATCGATCTGTCCGATCCATCCATTGCACCCGAGATTCAGGAGCGCGACGGCAAGGTCAGCCTGACGTTCGCCAAAACGCGTTTGCCCGAATCGCTGCGTGTACGTCTGGATGTGAAGGATTTTGCCACGCCGGTGCAGTACATCCGTGCCAGTGAGGCGGCTGGTCGCACCACGCTCACGATCGAGCCAAGTGGACCGTTTGACTACTCGACCTATCAGACCGACAACAGGCTGACGGTGAGCATCCGGCCGATGAGCGCCAGTGAGTTGCAAAAACATCACCCCGATCACAATGCCTACAACGGCGAAAAGCTCTCGCTGAATTTCCAGGACATCGATGTGCGTTCGGTGCTGCAACTGATTGCCGATTTCACCAACCTCAATCTGGTGGCCAGCGACACGGTGCAGGGCGGAATTACCTTGCGCCTGCAAAACGTGCCCTGGGACCAGGCGCTGGATCTGGTGCTGAAAACCAAGGGGCTGGACAAGCGGCAGGTCGGCAATGTGCTGCTGGTGGCGCCGGCCGATGAAATCGCTGCCCGTGAGCGCCAGGAGCTGGAGTCGCAACGGCAGATCGCCGATCTGGCGCCATTGCGCCGGGAGCTGATGCAGGTCAACTACGCCAAAGCCACCGATATCGCCAAACTTTTCCAGTCGGTAACCGGTTCCGAAGCGAAAGCCGACGAACGGGGCTCTATCACTGTCGATGAGCGAACCAACAACATCATTGCCTACCAGACCCAAGAGCGCCTCGACGAGCTGCGCCGGATAGTGACGCAACTGGATATCCCGGTACGCCAGGTGATGATCGAGGCGCGAATAGTCGAGGCCAATGTCGACTATGACAAAAGCCTCGGTGTGCGCTGGGGCGGTTCGATACAGAACCGTGGCAACTGGAATGCCTCAGGTGTCGGCGGTGCAGCCAATGGCCCATCGGTCGGCGCGCTGGGCAGCACCAGCAGCAGTTCGCCGTTCGTCGACTTGGGGGTCGCCAACAATACGTCGGGCATCGGCATCGCCTTCATCACCGATAACGTCCTGCTTGATCTGGAATTGACCGCCATGGAGAAGACCGGCAACGGCGAAATCGTCTCGCAACCCAAGGTGGTGACCTCCGACAAGGAGACCGCGAAAATCCTCAAAGGCACCGAAATCCCTTACCAGGAAGCCAGTTCCAGCGGGGCTACGTCGGTGTCTTTCAAGGAGGCGTCGCTGTCGCTCGAAGTGACCCCGCAGATCACCCCGGATAACCGGATCATCATGGAAGTCAAGGTCACCAAGGACGAACCGGACTACCTGAACAAAGTCCAGGACGTACCGCCGATCAAGAAGAACGAGGTCAATGCCAAGGTCCTGGTCAATGATGGCGAGACCATCGTAATCGGCGGTGTTTTCTCAAATACTCAAGCCAAGGTCGTAGATAAGGTGCCATTTCTTGGCGATGTGCCGTATCTTGGCCGCCTTTTCCGGCGTGACGTGGTGTCGGAGAAAAAATCCGAGCTGTTGGTGTTTCTCACTCCGCGTATCATGAATAACCAGGCGATTGCTGTGAGTCGTTGATTCTGTGCGAAATTTGATTCTTGTAGGACCGATGGGGGCTGGAAAAAGCACCATCGGCCGATTGCTGGCCAAAGAGTTGCGCTTGCCATTCAAAGATTCCGATAAGGAAATTGAATTACGCACAGGCGCCAACATCCCGTGGATCTTCGATAAGGAAGGCGAACCCGGCTTTCGTGATCGCGAACAGGCGATGATTGCCGAGTTGTGCGATTACGACGGCGTAGTGTTGGCGACCGGTGGTGGCGCTGTCATGCGCGAAGCCAACCGCCGGGCCTTGCACGCCGGAGGGCGCGTGGTTTATCTGCATGCCTCTGTCGAGCAGCAGGTCAGCCGTACGTCCCGCGACCGCAATCGTCCCTTGTTGCGCACTGCCGATCCGGCCAAAACCTTGCGGGACTTGCTGGCGATCCGTGATCCCCTTTATCGGGAAATCGCCGATGTGATCATTGAAACCGATGAACGGCCGCCGCGGATGGTTGTGCTCGACATTCTCGAGCGCCTTCAGCAATTGCCGCCCCGTTAAAGCGCTGGGCGAAATGCGCTATCCTCGGCGTCCCGCCGCAATCGTTTCAGGTTGTGGCGGCCAGCCATCGAGCGGCGTCACACCCGTTGAGGCCGAGAACATTCGTAAATTCAAGGCAGGACGCCTGATTCATCTTCACTGTGGGGACACATGCAGACACTCAAGGTTGATCTAGGCGAGCGCAGCTACCCGATTCATATTGGCGAAGGTTTGTTGGATCAGCCTGAGCTGCTGGCCCCGCACATTCGCGGACGGCAAGTGGCAATCATCTCCAACGAGACCGTCGCGCCGCTCTATCTTGAGCGTCTAACCCGCAGTCTGGCGCAGTTCTCGGTGATTTCCGTGGTGCTGCCCGACGGCGAAGCCTTCAAGACCTGGGAAACCCTGCAACTGATTTTCGACGGTCTGCTGACCGCTCGGCACGATCGCCGCACCACAGTGATCGCTCTCGGCGGTGGCGTGATCGGTGACATGGCCGGTTTTGCGGCGGCCTGCTATCAGCGTGGCGTCGATTTCATCCAGGTGCCCACCACCCTGTTGTCGCAAGTCGACTCTTCCGTGGGTGGCAAGACCGGGATCAACCATCCGCTGGGCAAGAACATGGTCGGCGCCTTCTATCAGCCGAACGTGGTGCTGATCGATACGGCCAGTCTCAAGACTTTGCCGGCCCGCGAGCTGTCTGCCGGCCTGGCTGAAGTCATCAAATACGGCCTGATTTGCGATGAGCCGTTCCTGACCTGGCTCGAAGCCAACGTCGACCGCCTGCGCAATCTGGATCAGCAGGCGCTGACCTATGCCATCGAGCGCTCCTGCGCCGCCAAGGCCGCAGTGGTCGGTGCCGATGAAAAGGAAACCGGTGTACGCGCCACTTTGAACCTGGGCCATACCTTTGGCCACGCCATCGAAACCCATATGGGCTATGGTGTGTGGCTTCACGGTGAGGCGGTGGCTGCTGGCACGGTAATGGCGCTTGAGATGTCCTCGCGCCTGGGCTGGATCAGCGAACAGGAGCGTGATCGCGGGATCCGCCTGTTCCAGCGCGCCGGCTTGCCGGTCATTCCGCCGGAAGAGATGACCGAAGCCGATTTTCTCGAACACATGGCAATAGATAAAAAAGTGATCGACGGTCGTTTGCGCCTGGTGCTGCTGCGCCGGATGGGCGAAGCGGTGGTGACCGACGATTATCCGAAAGAGGTTCTACAGGCCACGCTGGGAGCGGATTACCGCGCCCTGGCTCAGCTTAAAGGTTAATAAGAACGCGATGACTAGTTTGCATGCCGACGAGGCTTTCCTCGGCCATTACCAGTTGAGTCACGACCCCTTTGCGCCACGGGTCCCTGGCTTCAAATTTTTCCCGGCCCAGCGCAAACCCGTACTGGGGCAATTGCATCACCTGGCACGTTACAGCCAGTTGCTGCTGGTGGTCACTGGTCCGATAGGCAGCGGCAAGACCCTGTTGCGTCAGGCCCTGGTGGCCAGCACCAACAAGCAATCGGTGCAAAGCGTGGTGGTTTCCGCCCGTGGTGCGGGCGATGCCGCCGGTGTGCTGCGTCAGGTTGCCCAGGCGCTGAACGTTGCCCAGGCCGATATCGACGCTATCCTGGCTCAAGTGGTGCAATTGGCGCTCACCGGTCAGGAAGTCTATTTGCTGGTCGATGATGCCGAGCATCTCGACGAGTCGGGACTCGAGGCCTTGATGATGCTGGCCGCCGGCGCCCCGGAAGGTCGTCCGCATGTATTTCTGTTCGGCGAGACCTCGCTGATCGCTCAGCTGGAGGCGTTGCACCTCGAAGAGGAGCGTTTCCACGTCATCGAGCTGCAGCCCTATACCGAAGAAGAGACCCGCGAATATCTGGACCAGCGGCTGGAAGGTGCTGGCCGGGGTATCGAACTTTTCACCGCGGATCAGATCTCTGATATTCACGAAAGCTCCGAAGGTTGGCCTGGCAACATCAACCAGGTCGCCCGCGATGCAATGATCGAAGCCATGATTGCCAGCCGCTCAGCGGTCAAGCGTCCAAGTATGGGGTTCAATATGCCGAAGAAACACGTATTGGCGATTTCCGCCGTCGTCGTGGTCGCGGTAGCTGCCGCCTGGTTGATGCCGGGTCGCAACAAGGCACCGACCACCGGTGCGCCTGCAAACGAACAGGCGCAATTGCCACTGGGCCAGGGCGCTCAGTCGAACGGCGGCGCTCCCGCTGTCGAATTCGCCGGCAACACACAGCCGATGCCGCTGCCGTTGGTGGGTAATTCGCAACCGGTCATGCGCAAACCGCTCGCCGAGGCGGCCGGTGGCATCACCGAAGGCGACGATGGCGTGCCGGTCGAAGGCTCCAGCGCCACTCCGCCGACCGTGACCACCACTGCACCACCTGTGGGCGTTCCAGCCGGTCCTGCGCCGACTCCGGCCGCCAAGCCAACACCTGCGCCAACCCAGGTTGCCAGCGCCAAGCCGGCGCCAGCTCCAGCCCCGGCAGCCAAGCCTGCTCCGGCACCCGCCAAGCCTGCAGTGGCGGCAGCGGCCAAGCCTGTCGAGAAGGCAGCTCCGGCGGCCAAAGCAGCCGGTGGCACCTGGTACGCCGGTCAGACGCCAAGCCACTACGTGGTGCAGATCCTCGGCACCAGCTCTGAAGCCACGGCGCAAAATTTCATCAAGGAACAGGGCGGCGAGTACCGCTACTTCAAGAAAGTCCTGAACGGCAAACCGCTTTACGTCATCACCTACGGTAGCTTCCCGACGCGTGACGCGGCCGTATCTGCCATCAAGGCCTTGCCAGCGAAGGTTCAGGCTGGTAAACCTTGGCCTCGCACTGTCGCCAGCGTCCAACAGGAACTGGCAACAACTCGCTGAAGATTCGGCGGCCTTACCCAGGCCGCCTCTCCAGGCACCTCAAAAATACTACAAGTGCGCGCCGCCCCTACGGGCCGCGTGCCTTGTGGTGTCTGCGTCACAGTAGTCTTTGAGTCGCTGCGGTCAAAATTAAAAAAGTTTTGACTAGCACAGCATATCGCTTTAAACCTTTCACAAATGCGACATAGATTTGCGACATTTCGTCGTCAAATTTGTGAGGCCAAGTGTCGGTGTGTACAATGACCTCCCTTTTGCCCCCGCAAAGCCGGCGTACGTTCGGCGCGGATGGTAAGTGGTTGAATTGAAAAGAAATTTGCCTCGATCAGAGGCAGCCTGGTGAGAAAGTGTCTATGAAAGCAGGTCTGTACCAACCAGATGAATTCAAGGATAACTGCGGTTTCGGCCTGATAGCCCATATGCAGGGCGAGCCCAGTCATACCCTATTGCAAACGGCCATCGAGGCCCTGACCTGCATGACCCACCGCGGTGGGATTAATGCCGACGGCAAGACCGGTGACGGTTGCGGTCTGCTGATTCAAAAGCCGGACGTGTTCCTGCGAGCGATCGCCCAGGAAACCTTCGGCGTCGAAATGCCCAAGCAATATGCCGTGGGCATGGTCTTCTTCAACCAGGACCCGGTCAAAGCCGAAGCTGCTCGCGAGAACATGAACCGCGAGATTCTGGCCGCCGGCCTGCAGTTGATCGGCTGGCGCAAAGTGCCAATCGACACCAGCGTCCTCGGCCGCCTGGCCCTTGAGCGCCTGCCGCAGATCGAGCAGGTGTTCATCGGCGGTGAAGGCTTGAGCGACCAGGACATGGCCGTCAAGCTGTTCACCTCCCGTCGTCGCTCGTCGGTGGCCAACGCCGCCGATACCGACCACTACGTGTGCAGCTTTTCCCACAAGACCATCATTTATAAAGGCCTGATGATGCCGGCGGATTTGACCGCCTTCTATCCGGACCTGAGCGATGAGCGCCTGCAAACCTCGATTTGCGTGTTCCACCAGCGCTTCTCCACCAACACCCTGCCGAAATGGCCATTGGCTCAACCGTTCCGCTTCCTGGCGCACAACGGCGAGATCAACACCATCACCGGCAACCGCAACTGGGCCGTGGCCCGTCGCACCAAGTTCAGCAACGACCTGATGGACCTGGAAGAGCTCGGCCCGCTGGTCAACCGCGTCGGTTCCGACTCCTCGAGCATGGACAATATGCTCGAGCTGATGGTCACCGGCGGTATCGACCTGTTCCGTGGCGTGCGCATGATCATTCCGCCAGCGTGGCAGAACGTCGAGACCATGGACCCGGATCTGCGTGCATTCTACGAGTACAACTCGATGCACATGGAGCCGTGGGACGGCCCGGCCGGCGTCGTAATGACCGACGGTCGCTACGCGGTGTGCCTGCTCGACCGGAACGGTCTGCGTCCGGCGCGCTGGGTCACCACCAAGAACGGTTTCATCACCCTGGCCTCGGAAATCGGCGTCTGGAACTATCAGCCTGAAGACGTCATCGCCAAGGGCCGCGTGGGCCCGGGCCAGATCTTTGCCGTGGACACCGAAACCGGTCAGATCCTTGACACCGACGCCATCGACAACCGCCTCAAGTCCCGTCATCCGTACAAGCAATGGCTGCGCAAGAACGCCCTGCGCATCCAGGCGACCATGGAAGACAACGACCACGGTTCGGCGTTCTACGATGTCGACCAGCTCAAGCAATACATGAAGATGTACCAGGTCACGTTCGAAGAGCGCGACCAGGTGCTGCGTCCCCTCGGCGAACAAGGCTACGAAGCCGTGGGTTCGATGGGCGACGATACGCCGATGGCCGTGCTGTCCCAGCGCGTGCGCACGCCGTACGACTACTTCCGCCAGCAGTTCGCGCAGGTCACCAACCCGCCGATCGACCCGCTGCGTGAAGCCATCGTCATGTCGCTGGAAATCTGCCTCGGTGCCGAGCGCAACATCTTCCAGGAATCGCCGGAACACGCCTCGCGCGTGATCCTCAGCTCGCCGATCATTTCCCCGGCCAAGTGGCGTTCGCTGATGAACCTTGATCGCCCGGGCTTCGAGCGCGCGATCATCGACCTCAACTACGACGAAAGTGTTGGCCTCGAAGCGGCGATCCGCAACGTGGCCGATCAGGCTGAAGAAGCCGTGCGTTCCGGTCGTACCCAGGTGGTCTTGAGTGACCGTCACATCGCCCCGGGCAAGTTGCCGATCCATGCTTCGCTCGCTACCGGCGCGGTGCACCATCGCCTGACCGAAAAAGGCCTGCGTTGCGACTCCAACATCCTCGTGGAAACAGCGACCGCGCGTGACCCGCATCACTTTGCCGTACTGGTCGGTTTCGGCGCCTCCGCCGTTTATCCGTTCCTTGCGTACGAAGTGCTGGGTGACCTGATCCGTACCGGTGAAGTGCTGGGCGACCTCTATGAGGTGTTCAAGAACTACCGTAAAGGCATCACCAAGGGCCTGCTCAAGATCCTGTCGAAGATGGGTATCTCGACCATCACGTCCTATCGCGGCGCACAGCTGTTCGAAGCGATCGGTCTGTCCGAAGAAGTTTGCAACCTGAGCTTCAAGGGCGTGCCGAGCCGGATCAAGGGCGCGCGTTTTGTCGACATCGAAGCTGAGCAAAAAGCCCTGGCCGTAGAAGCCTGGAGTCCGCGCAAGCCGATCCAGCAAGGCGGTCTGCTGAAATTCGTCCACGGTGGCGAATACCACGCCTACAACCCGGACGTGGTCAACACCCTGCAAGCCGCCGTGCAGCAGGGTGATTACAGCAAGTTCAAGGAATACACCTCGCTGGTGGACAACCGTCCGGTGTCGATGATCCGCGACCTGCTGAAAGTCAAAACCCTCGACACGCCGCTGGATATCAGCGAAGTGGAGCCGCTGGAATCGGTGCTCAAGCGCTTCGATTCGGCGGGTATTTCCCTGGGCGCCCTGTCGCCGGAAGCTCACGAAGCCCTGGCCGAAGCCATGAACCGCCTCGGTGCGCGTTCCAACTCCGGCGAAGGCGGCGAAGACCCGGCGCGCTACGGCACCATCAAGAGCTCGAAAATCAAACAGGTTGCCACTGGCCGTTTCGGTGTGACCCCGGAATACCTGGTCAACGCCGAAGTGTTGCAGATCAAGGTCGCCCAAGGCGCCAAGCCGGGCGAGGGTGGTCAACTGCCAGGCGGTAAAGTGAACGGTCTGATCGCCAAGCTGCGTTACGCAGTGCCGGGCGTGACCCTGATTTCACCGCCGCCGCACCACGACATCTACTCGATTGAAGACTTGTCGCAGCTGATTTTCGACCTGAAACAAGTCAACCCGCAGGCGCTGGTCTCGGTGAAGCTGGTGGCAGAAGCGGGCGTCGGCACCATCGCCGCCGGTGTGGCCAAGGCCTATGCGGACCTGATCACCATCTCCGGCTACGACGGTGGTACCGGTGCATCGCCGCTGACTTCGATCAAATACGCAGGCGCGCCGTGGGAGCTCGGCCTGGCCGAAACCCACCAGACCCTGCGTGGCAACGACCTGCGCGGCAAAGTCCGGGTGCAGACCGACGGCGGCCTGAAAACCGGCCTCGACGTGATCAAGGCGGCGATCCTCGGCGCTGAAAGCTTCGGCTTCGGCACCGCGCCAATGATCGCCCTGGGCTGCAAATACCTGCGTATCTGCCACCTGAACAACTGCGCCACCGGCGTTGCGACCCAGAACGAGAAGCTGCGCAAGGATCACTACATCGGTACCGTCGACATGGTGGTGAACTTCTTCACCTATGTCGCCGAGGAAACCCGTGAGTGGCTGGCGAAACTGGGTGTGCGCTCCCTCGAAGAGCTGATCGGCCGTACCGATCTGCTGGAAGTCCTCAATGGGCAAACCGAGAAACAGCATCACCTGGACCTGACCCCATTGCTGGGCAGCGACCATGTGCCGGCGGACAAGCCGCAGTTCTGTGGTGTGGACCGCAACCCGCCGTTCGACAAAGGCCTGCTGGCCGAGAAGATGGTCAGCATGGCCACCTCGGCGATCAACGACCTGAGCGGTGCCGAGTTCGCCCTGGATATCTGTAACTGCGACCGTTCGATCGGTGCACGGATTTCCGGCGAAATCGCGCGCAAACACGGCAACCAGGGCATGGCCAACGCGCCGATCACCTTCCGCTTCAAGGGCACGGCTGGCCAAAGCTTCGGCGTGTGGAACGCCGGCGGTCTGAACATGTACCTGGAAGGCGACGCCAACGACTATGTCGGCAAAGGCATGACCGGCGGCAAGCTGGTGATCGTGCCGCCGAAAGGCAGCGTCTACCGCACCCAGGACAGTGCCATCATCGGCAACACCTGCCTGTACGGCGCCACCGGCGGCAAGCTGTTCGCCGCTGGCACCGCGGGCGAGCGTTTCGCCGTGCGTAACTCCGGTGCCCACACAGTTGTGGAAGGCACTGGTGATCACTGCTGCGAGTATATGACCGGTGGTTTCGTCTGCGTATTGGGCAAGACCGGTTACAACTTCGGCTCTGGCATGACCGGCGGTTTCGCCTACGTGCTCGACCAGGACAACACCTTCGTTGACCGGGTCAACCACGAACTGGTGGAAATCCAGCGGATCAGCGGCGAGGCGATGGAGGCCTACCGTAGCCACCTGCAACGCGTGCTGAACGAGTACGTTGAGGAAACCGACAGCGAGTGGGGTCGTGAACTCGCCGAGAACCTCGACGATTACGTGCGCCGTTTCTGGTTGGTCAAGCCCAAGGCTGCCTCCCTGAAGTCGTTGCTTTCCAGCACCCGTGCCAACCCGCAGTGATATGCGCCTGAAGAGTTTGATGAGGTTTTAAAATGGCTGAACGTCTGAATAATGACTTCCAGTTCATCGAGGTCGGGCGCAAGGATCCGAAGAAGAAACTGTTGCGTCAACGCAAGAAAGAGTTCGTGGAAATCTACGAACCGTTCAAACCCCAGCAGTCGGCCGACCAGGCCCACCGCTGCCTGGGTTGCGGTAACCCGTATTGCGAATGGAAGTGCCCGGTGCACAACTTCATTCCCAACTGGCTGAAGCTGGTGGCCGAAGGCAACATCCTTCAGGCCGCCGAGCTGTCGCACCAGACCAACACCCTGCCGGAAGTCTGCGGCCGGGTGTGCCCGCAGGATCGTCTGTGCGAGGGTGCCTGCACCCTCAATGACGGCTTCGGCGCGGTGACCATCGGTTCGGTGGAGAAGTACATCACCGACACCGCGTTCGCCATGGGCTGGCGCCCGGACATGTCCAAGGTCAAGCCGACGGGCAAGCGCGTCGCGATCATCGGCGCGGGCCCGGCGGGCCTGGGTTGTGCCGACGTGCTGGTGCGTGGTGGCGTGACCCCGGTGGTGTTCGACAAGAACCCGGAAATCGGCGGTCTGCTGACCTTCGGCATCCCCGAGTTCAAGCTGGAAAAGACCGTGCTGAGCAATCGTCGCGAAGTCTTCACCGGCATGGGCATCGAATTCCGCCTCAACACCGAGGTTGGCAAGGACGTGACCATGGAGCAACTGCTCGCCGAATACGATGCGGTGTTCATGGGCATGGGCACTTACACCTACATGAAAGGCGGTTTTGCCGGTGAGGACCTGCCCGGCGTGTACGACGCGCTGGACTTCCTGATCGCCAACGTCAACCGCAACCTGGGCTTCGAAAAGTCGCCGGAAGATTTCGTCGACATGAAGGGCAAGAAGGTCGTGGTCCTCGGTGGTGGCGACACGGCGATGGACTGCAACCGTACCTCGATCCGTCAGGGCGCCAAGTCGGTGACCTGTGCCTATCGTCGTGACGAAGCGAACATGCCGGGCTCGCGCAAAGAGGTGAAGAACGCCAAGGAAGAAGGCGTGAAATTCCTCTACAACCGCCAGCCGATCGCCATTGTCGGCGAAGACAAGGTAGAAGGCGTGAAGGTGGTCGAGACCCGTCTCGGCGAACCGGACGCCCGTGGCCGCCGCAGCCCCGAGCCGATCCCGGGCTCCGAAGAGATCATCCCGGCCGACGCCGTGGTCATCGCTTTCGGTTTCCGTCCGAGCCCGGCGCCGTGGTTCGAGCAGTTCGAGATCCAGACCGACAGCCAGGGCCGCGTCGTGGCACCGGAACAAGGTCAGTACAAGCACCAGACCAGCAACCCGAAAATCTTCGCCGGTGGCGACATGGTGCGCGGTTCTGACCTGGTGGTGACGGCGATCTTCGAAGGCCGTAATGCGGCGGAAGGGATCCTCGACTATCTGGGCGTCTAACCCCGCCCGGAACCCAATGCAATATCCCTGTGGGAGCGAGCTTGCTCGCGATAGCGGTGCATCAGTCAGCAGAGATGTTGAATGTGAGGCCCTCATCGCGAGCAAGCTCGCTCCCACAGTTGTTTCGTGGTGTTGCAAATGGCTGTTTTCGGCCGCGACAAATTGACCCGATAGACAAAAGGCTGAGCTGTATCCGTGCCTTTTGCGCCCGGCTCTGAGAAAATGCCCGCACTTTTTTTCCGGATGCCGACATGACTGCCCTGAAGAACGACCGTTTCCTGCGCGCCCTGCTCAAGCAACCCGTAGACGTCACCCCTGTGTGGATGATGCGTCAGGCCGGTCGCTACCTGCCTGAATACCGCGCCAGCCGTGCCAAGGCCGGCGATTTCATGAGCCTGTGCATGAACCCGGCGTTCGCTTGCGAAGTCACGATGCAACCCCTCGACCGTTATCCACAACTGGACGCGGCGATCCTCTTTTCCGACATCCTGACCATCCCCGATGCCATGGGCCAGGGCCTGTACTTCGAAACCGGCGAAGGTCCGCGCTTCAAGAAAGTCGTCAGCACCCTGGCCGACATCGAAGCCCTGCCGATCCCCGATCCACAGAAAGACCTGGGCTACGTGATGGACGCGGTCAGCACCATCCGCCGCGAACTGAACGGCCGCGTGCCGCTGATTGGTTTCTCCGGCAGCCCATGGACCCTGGCCACCTACATGGTCGAAGGCGGCTCGTCGAAAGACTTCCGCAAGACCAAGGCCATGCTCTACGACAACCCGCAAGCCATGCACCTGCTGCTCGATAAACTCGCGCAGTCGGTCACCAGCTACCTCAACGGCCAGATCATGGCCGGTGCGCAAGCGGTGCAGATCTTCGACACCTGGGGCGGCAACCTGTCGGCGGCGGCGTATCAGGAGTTCTCCCTGGCCTACATGAAGAAAATCGTCAGCGGCCTGATCCGCGAGCACGAAGGTCGCAAGGTGCCGGTGATCCTGTTCACCAAGAACGGCGGTCTGTGGCTGGAAAGCATCGCCGAGGCCGGCGCCGACGCGCTGGGCCTGGACTGGACCTGCGACATTGGCAACGCCCGTGCCCGGGTCGGTGACAAGGTTGCGCTGCAAGGCAACATGGACCCGACCGTGCTGTACGCAAAACCCGAAGCGATTCGCGCCGAGGTCGGCCGTATCCTCGCCAGCTATGGCAAGGGCAGTGGACACGTGTTCAACCTGGGTCATGGCATCACGCCGGAAGTCGACCCGGAGCACGCGGGTGCGTTCCTGCGTGCGGTGCATGAGTTGTCGGCTCAGTATCACGTGTAAGGCGTTTAAGTTTTAGCAGAAACCTGTCCCGCCTCGTGCCGGACAGGTTTTTTTATGCTGCTGAAAAGGCACGGGTTATTCCCATCCCCTGCTATAGGAAACTTTCAATCAGTCGTCGGAAAAAAGGATCGTGAGACAGTTCCCTCAGTGTCCGCCGATTACTCCTACATAGAAAATTTGCCACTCCCCGTAAGGTTCCAGGCCCTTGTCCGGCGTAATGCCGGATCCAAAAAGAAGAAAGCATCGTTGCCCCACAAGACGCCTTGTTTTCGATAAAAAAGCCTGGAAAACACCATGAAAATGACTTTTGACAAGCGAAGTGCATTGACCGCATGCACTTCGTCGATCGTCCTGTTGTCGGTAATGCTGACTTCGCAAATCGCCTCTGCCCATGGCTATCTGGAAGTGCCACCATCACGCGCACTGGCTTGCCAGAAAGGCTTGAATACCCACTGCGGCGGTGCGCAATACGAGCCGCAAAGTGTCGGTGAAACCTTCAAGGGCTTTCCGGCAGGTGTCGGTGGTGCACCCTTACAGGGGCCAGTTGATGGCAAGATTGCCAGCGGTGGTCACTCGCTGTTCTCAGCCATGGACGCCCAGTCCGCCGTACGTTGGCACCTGACGGAAATCAAGGATCGCAACACTGCGTTCCAATGGCGCTACACCGCCGTTCACCCGGCCACCAAGCATGAGTATTTCATCACCCGCAACGGCTGGAACCCGAACGAGTCCATCAAGCGCGCCACCTTCGAAAGCACGCCGTTCTGCACCATTGACGGTGGCAACCAGAAGCCGTCCGACAGCGACAAACACAACTGCACCATTCCTGCCGACAAATCCGGTCAACACATCATCCTGGCGATCTGGACTGTGGGTGATACCGATGCTGCGTTTTACAACGTGGCGGATGTGAACATCCTCGCTGAAGCCGACCTGCCGGGCGGCTGGTCGCCGGTGGGCAGCCTTGCCCCGGCTACCACGTTGCTGGTGGGTGACAAGGTCAAGGCCCGTGCATTCTCAGCCAATGGCGAGAGCCCGAACTACAGCGTTGAAATCAGTATCGACAAGGCCGAAGAGGGCACCCCGCAAAACTGGGCGTTCAAACTGGCGGAAAAAATCAATGCGACTCACACCCTCATTCGTGCCGGTGTCCGTGATGAAAACGGCAACATCGAACCGGCCAAAGGCAGCAACAGTCTGTATGCCCAAAAAGAAAGCGGCGTCATTCGCTACGAAGTGCAACTGGACATGAAGGAAGACACGGCTGCGCGCATGTCGGTGGCTGCTCAGCAAGCCGAGTACAAGCTGGATAAAGGTCAGGTCAAAGTCGATTTCAGCATGATTTCGAATCGCCCGATGAACGTCGAAGCCACCCTGTTCGATCAGAACAACAAACCAGTGGGCACAACGGCGGCACAAGTGGCCAGTGGCTCAACCTGGCTGGCCATGGATGTTCGCAGCAATCCGGGTACACACACCTTGACGTTGGTCGGCACCACACTGGATGGCCGCACCACTCGCCAGGATAACCAGCCCACTCAACTGACCGGCGAAGGTGCGGGCACCGAGTATGACTTCGTGTTCCCCGAAGGCCTCGGCAACTACACCGCCGGTACCAAAGTACTGCAACCGAAAACCGGCGAAGTCTTCGAGTGCAAACCTTTCCCTGAGTCTGGCTACTGCAAGCAATACAGCCCGAGTGCCAATGGTTATGAGCCGGGCATAGGGGCTCACTGGCATATGGCCTGGAACAAGCTGTAAGTCTCTTGCGTCACCCTTCGGGCGATCCATTCCGGTCGCCTGAGGGCTTATACCTCCCAGCTGAACGAGTTGAAAAATGAAAATTTCGGTTTCCACCGGGCTGCATTTGTCTTTGCTGCGCAGCGTCCGCGTGCGGGCAGTTTGAGTGACAGTAAAACTTTCCCTCACGGTTGGGGCGTGGCTCAACGGCTTCTTGCTCCTGATGCCGTTGGGCCTTGGGGTGTTTCTCGTCTGGCAGGAATGGCATTTTCGCGCCGGCCTCATCGTCCCGCAGGCACCTGTCGAAGTGGCCCTGTCGACCCCGTTGTCTGGTCAGAATGTCAATGCCGATGCGATTGCAAGCGTTCTGGGACTTGCAGCCAACGTCGAGCTGTTGCCCAGTGCCGAGCCGTTGCTTCTGCATGCGAGCTTTATCGTGATCAATGGCGTATCCAAGGCATTGATTGCCGACGCACAAGGTTCACGTATTTATCAGATGGGCGAGACGCTGCCGGGTGGCAGTGTATTGCGTCGCATCGAGCCCGATCGGGTGGTGTTATGGAGCAAGGGGCGAGAGGAGGTGCTGGCGCTTCTACCCTCAGCCACCCCCTATCTGCGCCGAGCCGGGGCTCATCCCGGTGATCAGGCTGGCGCCGTGCCTGCGCGTTTCCTCCGCCCTTCTTCCGGGCCTTCAGAGTGATCAAGTTCATGAAAGCCTTTATGGGCGCACAGGCCTTGCAGCCTGTGCTTTTTGTCGTCGCCATGATGACCACGCTCCTCACCGGCACCCTCCAGGCCGAGGAAGAAAAATGGCAGTTGGCGATGAACAATGCCGAGTTGCGTGACATCGTCACAGAAATCTCCTCCATGCTCGGCACTACCGTGGTGCTGGACCCCAGAGTCTCGGGACGGGTCACGGTGATGTCCCGGCAGGCGCTGGACCGTGAGGGTGTGCGCCGACTGTTTTACTCGGTGCTCGATGCGCACAATTTTACCGTGATCGATGAGGGCGACCGGATTCTCATCACTCCGGTTGCCGAAGCGAAAACCCGTGCGGGTCAAGGCGCTTCCAAAAACACCACCGCCTCGCAGTTCGTGACGCGGGTCATCGAACTGGACACCGGTAGCGCCACCGACCTGGCAGCTCTGGTGCGGCCGCTGGTTTCAGCCAATGGCTATGTAGGCCCCTCGGTGTCTGCCAACGCCTTGGTGGTGACCGATACCGCAGCCAATGTCACCCGCATTGCCGGGGTCATCCGGCAACTGGACGCGGGTCAGAACAACCGACATGCCGTGTTTCAGCTGCACCATGCGCAGGCGGCGGATATGGCGTTGGTCATCGAGGCTTCACTGGGCAAGCGCAATGCCGAGTCGGCGGTACAGGTGTTGGCTGATACCCGATCCAATCGCCTTGTGTTCATCGGCCCCGCCGCCGTTCGTCAACGATTGATCGACCTCGCTCGAGGGCTCGATACGCCGGCCACGGCAAACCTGGACACCGCGCGGGTGATTCGCCTGCGCCACAGCGATGCGCGGCAGTTGGCCGAGATCCTGGAGTCCATGGGGCAGGGCAGAAAACCGGCTCCCGCCGTCGCTAACGCTCGGGACACCGCCAGTAGCACGCCGTTCATGATCAAGGCTGACGAGAGCCAGAATGCCCTGGTGCTGATTGCTGAACCGGCTCAGGTGCGCACTATCGAAAACATCGTGCGCCAGCTCGATCAGCCTCGCGCCCAGGTACTGATACATGCCGCCATCGTCGAGATTTCCGGTGATATTTCTGAGGCCGTCGGGGTGCAATGGAACCTGAACGCCGGGGACGCCAGGGGTTTCATCAATTTTCCAGGCACCGGTATTCCCATTGTCAGCGGGTTGAACTTCGATGAAAAAAAGTCTGCCCCGGAAGGGGCGATACTGAATCTGGGCAGTGACCGTTTCGGTGCGTTGATCTCGGCGCTGGCCAGCAATACCCACAGTAACCTGCTTTCCACGCCAAGCCTGCTGACGCTGGACAACCAGGAAGCCGAAATCATCGTGGGGCAGAACGTACCCTTCAAGACCGGTTCATACGCGACCAACAGCAATGGTGCCGACAACCCCTTCACCACCGTGGAACGCAAGGACGTTGGCATCAGCCTCAAGATCAAGCCATACATCAACGAAGGCTCGACCATGCGCCTTGAGGTTCAACAGGAGGTCTCTGACATCGCACCGGCGGTGTCGGGTATTGATTCCTCGGACCTGATCACCAACAAGCGCGCGCTGAAAAGCACCATCCTGGCCGACGATGGCGAAATCATCGTGATCGGCGGACTGATCCGCGACAGCGTACGCACCCAGAGTAGCGGCGTGCCGCTGTTGCGCGACATCCCTTACCTGGGCGCGCTGTTCCGCTGGAACCGCGACACCCAGACCAAGAGCAATCTGATGGTGTTCTTGCGACCGACTATCGTGCGCAGCAAGGAAGACCTGTCGCAGGTCAGCCAGCAACGTTACGACGCGCTGCGAGACCTGAGCCGATCAGGGGCCGGGGAGAACAACTCGTTGTTATTACCGGCCGAGGCGCGCGAGTTGTTCGAGCCGTCCGGCAACGCTCCCGTGTTCGATTTACGTAGCAAGGGGCGGTGAAGCCATGAGCGGGCTCTGTGAGCAATTACCCTTCGGTTTTGCCCGGCGCTTTGGTGTGTTGCTGGAGCGCGACGCGGATGCCTTTCGCCTGGTGCTGCGCGATGATGCAGCGCTTGGCGCATTGGCCGAAGCGCGCCGGCTGTGTGCCAGGGAGCTACCGTTTCAGGTCGTTGCGGCGGATGAATACGCGGCACGCCTGGCCGCGACCTATCGCGAGGGGCACAGTGCCGCCGAACAAGTTGCCCAAGGCCTGGATGACGAGCTGGATTTGCTCAGCCTGGTCGATCAGGTGCCGCAAACGGCTGACCTGCTGGAGCAACAGGGCGACGCTCCGATCATCCGCCTGATCAACGCCCTGCTGGGCGAAGCCGTGCGCGAGCAGGCCTCCGACGTGCACCTGGAAACCTTCGAGCAGTACCTGTCGGTGCGTATGCGAGTCGATGGCCAATTGCGGGAAATGCTCCGGCCACGACGTGAACTGGCGACCTTGCTGGTGTCGCGTATCAAGGTCATGGCGCGCCTGGACATCGCTGAAAAACGCGTGCCCCAGGATGGGCGTATAGCCCTGCGTCTGGCCGGGCATGAAGTCGATGTGCGCGTCTCGACACTGCCCTCGGCGCACGGCGAGCGCGTGGTGTTGCGATTGCTCGACAAGCAGGCGGGTCGTCTGGACCTGCAGCGATTGGGCATGCCCGATGACACTCTGTTGGCGCTGCGAGAATTGTTGGGCAAGCCCCATGGCATCCTGCTGGTCACCGGGCCGACCGGCTCCGGTAAAACCACCAGCCTGTACGCCGCGCTCAGCAGTCTGAACGATCAGACCCGCAACATCCTCACCGTCGAAGATCCGATCGAATATCACTTGCCGGGAGTCGGTCAGATGCCAGTGAATCCGAAGGTCGACATGACGTTCGCCCGAGGTTTGCGGGCCATTCTGCGACAGGACCCGGACGTGGTGATGGTCGGTGAAATCCGCGATCGCGAAACCGCCGAGATCGCCGTGCAGGCATCACTGACCGGGCACCTCGTACTCTCGACCCTGCACACCAACAGCGCAGCCGGCGCTGTCTCGCGACTGGTGGACATGGGCGTCGATGCCTACCTGCTGGCCTCCTCGCTGGTGGGCATTCTGGCCCAGCGTCTGCTGCGCACCCTATGTCCTCTTTGCAAGGTTTCCTACGTTGCCGACGCTGCGGCCTGTGAACGGATGGGGCTCGATACCGGGTCGCAGCCGCGGCTGTTTCGCGCCGCGGGATGTGAGCAGTGCCAGCACGGTTATCGTGGGCGCATCGGCATTTACGAACTGATCAGCATGACTCCGACAATTTCGGCGCTCATTCACGCGGGGGCCAGCGAACAGTTGCTGCTTGAAGAGGCTCGCAAGGCTTCGCGTGGACTGTTTCAGGACGGTTGCAAGCGCGTACTGGAGGGCTTGACCAGCCTCGACGAGTTGCTGCGCGTGACCCAGGAGCGCTAGCAGGATGCCAACTTTCGATTATCGCGCTCACGACGCTCAAGGTCGCCCCAGCAAGGGGAGACTGGAAGCCGATGGCCCTCGGCACGCAAGGCAACTGTTGCGTGAGCGGGGACTGTGGCCGCGAGCATTGAGCGAGGTGATCGTCGGCAACGCCGGAAGTAATCAGCCTGGTGCACGTTTGGGCGCGGCTGATCTGGCCTTGCTGACGCTGCAACTGTCGACGCTGGTTCAGGCCGGGCTGCCTCTGGAGGAAGCGCTTGAGGCGGTGGCCAAACAGAGCGCAAAGCGCAAGGTCGCGGGCGTGTTGTCAGCCGTTAGAAACCGGGTGATGGAAGGCCATACCCTGGCCTCGGCGCTGGGTCAGTTTCCCAAGGCATTTCCCGATTTGTTCTGTGCCACCGTCGCTGCCGGTGAGCGGTCCGGGCACTTGGGGCATGTGCTGGAACAGCTGGCGGCCTATACCCAGGCCCGTCAGGCGTCGCGGCAGAAAATCCAGATGGCACTGGTCTATCCACTGATTCTGATGCTGGCCAGCGTGGCGATCGTCGGTTTTCTGCTCGGTTACGTGGTTCCCGACGTCGTGAAAATTTTCGTCGACAGCGGTCAGCCACTCCCTTGGCTGACCCAGGCATTGATCGGTGTGAGCAATGGTCTGCGCAGTCACTTTCTATTGATGATGAGTGTGCTGGCGGTGCTGATCGGGTTGTGGCGCTGGAGTCTGCGCCAGCCGCAGTGGAACCTGCGCTGGCACCGTTGGGTGCTGAAGGTGCCGGTCATGGGGGATGTATTGCGCGCTATGGACGCCGCGCGGTTCGCCAGCACGCTGGCCATCCTCGGCAAAAGCGCGGTGCCATTGGTCGACGCGCTGGAGATCGCCGCAGCCGTCATCGGTAACCAGACCATTCGCACGCGAATGATCGATGTCGCCCGTTCAGTCCGTGAAGGCGGGACGCTCACCCGTGGCCTGGAGCTGAGCGGCGATATCCCGCCAATGATGCTGCACATGATCGCCAGCGGCGAACGTGCAGGTGAGCTCGACCGCATGCTCGCACGGGCCGCCGAACAGCAGGAAAGCAGCCTGGCCACACGCATCGCTCTGGTGGTGAGCCTGTTCGAGCCGGCCATGCTGGTGTTGATGGGGGGTGTGGTCCTGTTGATTGTCATGGCCATCCTGCTTCCGATTCTGAGCCTCAACCAATTGGTGAATTGACCCATGCAAGCCCATCGTAAAAATACGTCCAACAGGCAACGAGGA
Source organism: Pseudomonas vancouverensis (assembly GCF_004348895.1). Classification (GTDB taxonomy): domain Bacteria; phylum Pseudomonadota; class Gammaproteobacteria; order Pseudomonadales; family Pseudomonadaceae; genus Aquipseudomonas; species Aquipseudomonas vancouverensis. Next base: position 47,713 of record NZ_RRZK01000031.1, on the reverse strand, counting down.
TTCACTCTGATCGAAATCATGGTGGTCGTCGTGATCATCGGAGTCCTCGGGGCCATCGTCGTGCCGCAGTTCATGAGCCGTCCGGATCAGGCCAAGGTTACCGCTGCCAAAATCGACATCCAGGCCATTTCGACCGCCCTGGAAATGTATCGCCTCGACAACGCGCAATACCCTTCGACCCAGCAAGGACTCGATGCCTTGGTCAAGCGTCCTGTGGGTGTGCCCGTCGCGCGTAACTGGAACCCGCAGGCCTATCTCAAAAGCCTGCCGGTCGACCCTTGGGGTACGCCCTATCAGTACCTCAATCCGGGGGTGAAGTCGGTCGATGGCGGTTATGACTTGTACTCGCTGGGCTCCGATGGGGTGCCGGGCGGTGAGGGACATGCCGCTGAGTTGGGTAATTGGGGCGGTTGAGCCATGAAGCAGTGCTGTCGGGGGTTCACCTTGCTGGAATTGATGATTGTGATCGTGCTGGTCGGCGTACTGCTGGGCATGGTCAGCCTTGCCACGGGCGGCAGTCCGGGCCGCCAGGTGAGGCAGGAAGCCGAAGTCATGGTGCAGGTCATCCATCAACTGCGCCAGCGTGCGGTGTTCGAAGGTCAAGAGTACGGCCTGCGGCTGAGTGGCGAGGGCTACCGGGCCATGCGTCAGACCGCACGCGGCTGGGAGCCGGTGGCAGGCCTTTCACGCTGGCCGGCCAGCGTGAAGCCACGGCTGAGTCAGGATGGCTTCTGGATCAGTCTGGGGGCCGACGATGGGGCACCGCAGTTATTGATGCTCAGCAGTGACGAAAGCAATGCGTTCAAGCTGACGTTCGTGTCCAGCAACCGTGTCTGGCTGAGCCTGTCCGGTGATGGTATCGGCGAGGTGGTGATCGATGGCTAGTCAGCGTCCCTTACCGGCCATGGCGGGCTTCACCTTGCTGGAGATCATGGTTGCCCTGGCGGTTTTTGCAACGCTGGCAGCGGCGGTGTTGTCGGCCAGTAAATACGTGATCAGACAAAGCGGGGCGGTCGAACAAAGGCTGCTCGCCGCCTGGGTGGCGGACAATCGATTGAGCGAGCTGCGTTTGCAATCGGGCCTGGTAACGGGCCAGCAACAGCAGGTCGTGCGTATGGGCCAGCGCGACTGGTGGCTGCGGCAGCTCGTCAGCACTGGCAGCGAGCCACGTTTGTTCAGGGTAGAGATTCAGGTCAGTCAATCAGATCGGGAACATGTCTTGCACCGCGCCGTTGGCTGGATTGCCGCGCGCGATGAGTAAGCAGAGCGGCTTTACCTTGCTGGAGCTGGTTATCGCCATGGCCATTTTTGCCCTGTTGGGTCTGGCCAGTTGGGGCCTCTTCGATGGCGTGGTGCGCGTGCAGCAAGGCACCTCGGCGCATGAGCGAGAACTCCGACGCTTGCAGCGGGTGGTCACGATGATCGAGCGTGATCTGCTGCATGCCACCACTGCGCCCGTGCAACTCACAGCGGATTTTGTGCAGTTTCAGCGCAGTCACTGGCGCAACCCGTTGGACTTGCCACGCAGTGAGCGCCAATCGGTGTCTTATCGCCTCGACAATGGTGTGTTGTGGCGTGAAAGTCAGGGGGAAGGGACGCAGGAGATGCGCAGGCAAAGGTTACTCGAGGATGTCCATGGACTGAGCTGGCGACTGTTCGAACCGCAGGCGGGCTGGGTTGATCAATGGCCGAGCGGGCAAGATTCGAGGACGCCGATAGCCATCGAATTGCAGTTCTCTGTCGGCCGTTTCGAGGCCATTCGCCGTGTGCTTCCGCTATTGGGCGTCATCCCGTGAAACATCGCCAAAGGGGCATCGCCCTGATCAGCGTGTTGCTGGTCTTGAGCCTGGCGTTGCTGATTGTTGGGGGGCTGCTGCGCAGCCATCATCTGTCGCTGCAAAGCAGCGGGCAGGTGTTGCAGCAATTGGGCTTGCATCAGCTCGCAGCGGGTGGCGAACGCTGGGCTGTCCTGTTGTTGCAGGACGCGTTGCGTGATCCGGAACAACCCGTCGAGCGGATGCCGGACTGGAAGGCGCTGACGCCCGAATTCGATGCCGAGGATGCGCAAATCCTGGTCGACATCGAAGACCTCGCCGGGCGATTCAACGTCAACTCACTGTTGCGCAAGGGGCAGATTGATCAGGTTACGCTCAAACGTTGGGCGCGCTTGCTCCTGCTGCTGGAGGTACCGCCGGTGTCATTGGATCAGGTCGGCGCGTTGCATGAGCTAAGCCAGTTGCGCTTGCTGGACGGCATCGACGGGGCGTTGTTGCAGCAGCTTGAGCCATGGGTGGCCGTGCTGCCCGTCGAAGCCGCATTGAACATCAATGCCGCATCGCCGTTGCTCATCAGAGCGCTCGGCGAGATCGATGGCGCGACAGCCGAGGCTCTTGCTCATCAGGCATTGGCGTCGCCTTGGGCGAGTGTGCAGGCGTTCACTCAGGACCCATTGATCTCCGGGCTGGGCTTGAGCAGTCATGGCCTCGGCATCACCAGTCGCTGGTACCGAATACAGGTGCGGGTGACTCAGGGAGGGCGAAGCCTGCAGCTGGCGACGGATGTCGAGCACGATCCCAAGGCACTTCAACTGAGCGTGCTGCAACGGCGTTTCATGCCTGTAAACAATCAGCAGAGGTCGCAATGAATACCTGGCTTTACCTGACACCGGAAGGCCTGAACTTGCCATCGAAAACCTGGCCTTGTTGTCTGTGGTCCGCGGCTGGGCAACGCCAGCTCATGTCGCTGGACCTGGCAGCACAGGCTTTGAATGGGCAAGCCATCGATCTGTTGTTACCCATGGAAGTGTGCAGCTGGGTGCGCAGCGAACCGTGGCCGACCAAATGTAAACCCGAAGATCAGGCCATCGCATTCGCCGTGGAGGAGCAACTGAGTGAAGCTCTGGAAACGCTGCATTTGAGCATCGGGCCTTGCGACGGCGAGGGCTGCTATCCGGTGATGGTCATCAGTCGGGAGCGACTGGCTGCCGTGCTGGCAGTGCTCGACGAAGTGGGTGTACGTGCGAAGGGCGTGTTCGTCGACGCCGACCTGCTGGCCAACGTTCAGCCTCGGGGCGTCTGGTGGTTCGGCCGCTGGTTGTTGGGTGGAGAAAGGATTCCCCGCATGGCGGTGTCGGCAGACAATCTGCAGGCGCTCATGCCCCTGCTGCCGGAGAACATGCAATGGCTGGACGAGCGGCAGGATCGCGTTGCGATCGATCAATGGCTGACCGATCGTCCGACCCAGTCCATCAACCTGCTGCAAGGGGCATTCGCACCGCGCGCCAAACCTCTGCCATGGCGAATATCAGGGTTATCGCTGCTGATGCTGGCAGTGCTGACCTGGAGTGCCGGTGCCATTCGAATCGGTTTTCTCGACGGCGAAACACAAAGGCTCACGGCACAAAACGAGCAGCGCTTCAAAGCGCTTTATCCAGATCAGGATCGAATCGTCGACATGGCGGCACAGCTCAGGGTCTTGCAAAACCAGCCTGCCGAGGCGCAAGGGACGCGCATCGCCGGGTTGGTGAGTCTGATCGAGCGGGTGGTCGGTGCCAGCGAGGTCGAGGTGCAACGCATCGAGTTTAGTGAAACCGCTGGCTGGAGAATCCAGCTCACCGCCAACAGCTTCACCGAGCTTGAACAGCTGCGCGCGCGCGGGCGCCAGCAAGGGATGCCAGTGCGGCTCGACAGCGCTACCAAGGCAGCGGAAAAAGTGCATGCCACGCTGAGTGTGGAGGACGAGGCATGAAGCAGGCATGGCAGCGGATTTCTGCGCGGGAGCAGCGGTTGTTGCAGATGTTGGCGGCGTTCCTGTCGGCCGTCGTGGCGTACAGCCTGATCTGGCAACCCACCCGGCAACGACTCGAATCCGCCGAGCGTCAGTATCAACAACAAGCGCAACTGGCCGCGCAATTGCTACAGGCAACGCCGCGTGGCCGGTCTTCGGTTGACACTCGCCAACCGTTTTCACTGCGTATCAGCCAAAGCGCTTCGGTGGCAGGCCTGGAAATCCATCAGATGGAAACCGATGCCGAGCTGCTGCGCCTGACCCTCAACGGTACCCCGCAAGCCTTGTTGCAATGGCTCGATGGTGTTGAGCGTGAGGGTGTCGCGCTGCACACGCTGACGCTGGAAAAACGCGATGCCCGTCTGGAAGCGCGGGTTGTGCTCAGGTAGCCGGATGCTGTTGTGGCAACAGCGGCAACTTCGCCAGTTTCAACGCCACCAGCAGGGCGATCAGCAGCAAGGTGCCGATGAACAGCCCGATCCCGCTCCACCCGGCCAAATGCCAGAACATCCCGCCCGCCGTACCGGCGATACTGCCGCCAGCGTAGTAGCTGAACAGGTACAGGGAAGACGCCTGTCCCTTGGCCTTGATGGCGCGACGACCGATCCAGCTGCTGGCCACCGAGTGGGCGCCAAAGAAACCGAAGGTGAAGATCAGCATACCGATGATCACCAGCGGCAACGGCGTGAACATCGTCAGGGCAAGGCCGGCGAACATCAGTGCGATGGTCGCCCATAGCACTTTGCGCCGTCCCAGCTTGTCGGCCAGCGAACCGATTTTTGCCGAGCTGTAGATACCGGATAGATAGACCACCGACAGCAATCCGACGAACGCCTGTTCCAGGTGGTACGGCTCAGCCAGCAGGCGGTAGCCGATGTAGTTGAACAGGGTGACGAATGCGCCCATCAACAGAAACGCCTCGAGGAACAGCAGCGGCAGGCCGGCATCGCGAAAGTGCATGGTAAAACCGTCGAGCAGGCTGCGCGGGTGCAGCGAGCGTGGACGGAAGTTGCGCGACTCCGGGAGGATCTTCCAGAACACGGCGGCGGCAATCAGCGCCAGGCCACCGATCACCAGCATCGCCGTGTGCCAGCTGACGAAGTCGATCAATACGCCGGTGATCAGGCGACCGCTCATCCCGCCAATGGCGTTACCGCCGATGTACAAGCCCATCGCCAGACCAATGTGTTGCGGGTGGATCTCCTCGCTCAGGTAGGTCATGGCGACCGCTGCCAGACCACTCAACGACAAGCCAATCAAGGCACGCATCAGCAACACGCCATGCCAGCTCGGCATCATCGCGCTGGCCATGGTGCACAGGGCGGCAGCGAACAAGGCGGTCACCATCACTTGTTTGCGCCCGACTCGGTCCGAGATGGGACCAGTGATCAGCAGGCCAATGGCAAGCATGCCGGTGGCAATCGAGAGAATCAGGCTGCTCTGCGCCGCATTGATCGAATACTCGTGGGACAGCAGCGGCATCATCGGTTGCACGCAGTAAAGCAGGGCGAAGGTCGCGAAGCCGCCGCAGAACAATGCCAGCACCGTGCGCATGAACGCCGGCGTGCCTTTTTCGATGTAGATCTCCTGGAGCTCGGCGACGATTTCGTCCTGCGCAGCGGGGTGGATTTCATGGGCGAGTGGAGCGACAGCAGTTTTCACGGGGGACCTCGGAGGGGCACAGCCGGTCAGGCAATGGAAAAAAGCATATAGCTGGCTAATGATGCAATCCAATATATTGTTCGACCTGTTTGATAGCTTTCGCGACCTAATGAGGGATTCATGGAACTGCGTCATCTGCGCTACTTCATTGCCGTCGCCGAAGAACTGCACTTCGGCCGCGCTGCACAGGTGCTTGGCATCTCCCAACCACCGTTGAGCCAGCAGATTCAGGCACTGGAACAGGAGGTCGGCGCACGGTTGTTCGAGCGTACCAATCGTCGGGTCGAGCTCAGCGAGGCCGGTCGGCTGTTCCTCGAGGAGGCGCGATTGGCGCTGGCGCAGGTCGACAAAGCGGCCGATGTCGCCCGGCGGGCGCAGTTGGGCGAATTGGGCGAGCTGAAAATCGGCTTCACGTCATCGGCCCCGTTCAACTCGACCATTCCCCAGGCGATTTTTTCCTTTCGCCAGCGCTTCCCGGCGGTTCACCTGAACCTGCGGGAAATGAGCAGCACCCAGGTGGCTGATGCGCTGGTGGATGAGTCGATTGATGTGGGCATCATGCGACCTCTGGGGTTGCCCGACTCGCTCAGCGTGGTGGAGCTGATGCGCGAACCCTTGGTGGCGGTACTCAGCTCCAAGGATCCGTTGGTGGAGGGCAGTGAAGAGGGCATCCACCTGTCCGCCCTGGCTCTTGAACCTTTCGTGTTTTTTCCGCGCAGCTACGGTAGCGGGCTGTACGCCCAGTTATTGAGCCTGGCACGAGACGCGGGGTTCAGTCCGCATTTTGCGCAAGAGGCCGGAGAGGCAATGACGATCATCGGGCTCGTGGCGGCAGGGCTGGGGGTGTCGGTGTTACCGGCGTCGTACCGACGGATGCGTATCGATGGCGTGGTGTATCGGCCATTGCTCGACCCGGCGGCGGTGTCGGCGGTGTGGCTGGTGCAGCGCAAGGATCAGAAGTCGGCGATGGCCAGGGCGTTTGTCGATTTGCTCACAAGCAAGGTTGAGCCGTTGAAATCCTGATGGTTGCGCCATCAATCGCGAGCAAGCTCGCTCCCAAAGGGGTTAGCAGCGTAAGCACGATTGTCGCAACACCATTGAACCCTGCGGGAGTGGGCTTGCCCCGGGGCGTTACGACGAAGGCGATCGCCAGCACACAGCAAGACCTTGGCAGCAAGAAACAAATGGAATTTCAGATGATGGCCTTTTGCTTTTATTCGGTCTGCCGATAACAGCCACAAGCCTAATCAAACTCATGGAGACCCACGATGTTCAAGCAATTAACCCTCGCTGCCTTGCTGACGTTCACCGCACTGACCGCCGGCTGCGCCTCGGTGAAGATGGCCGATGACACCCTGGATGCCCAGGCCAAGACCTTCCATACCGCCCCGGACCAGGCCCACATCTACGTCTACCGCAACGAAAGCATGGGCGCAGGCGTGAAAATGCCGGTGGCGCTCAACGGCAAACCAGTCGGCGTGACCGTGGCCAAGTCCTACCTGATGCTGGCGGTGCCGGCCGGTCAGCAGACGCTGGTGTCGTCTGCCGAAAACGATTCGGAACTGAAGCTCAACACCGAAGCGGGCAAAAACTACTTTGTCTGGCAGGAAGTGAAGATGGGCTTCATCAAGGCGCGTAACAGCCTGCAAGTCGTCGATGAGCAGACCGGCCGTGATGGCGTGAATGAAAGCAAACTGATTCAAGCACAGTAAGCGCTCATCCCCCCGCGCGGGTCGCGGGGGGATTGCACTCAGGGCAGCCGCACCAGATCCCCGCGCAACGCCACCCGCGCCACAAACACCCCGGCCCGGCATTCATAGGTGTTGAGGTCCTTGCGGGCATGCTGATCGTAGTAACTGACGATGTTGGTCACCGCATTCGCGCCAACCCGCTTGGCCTCGTCCTGCAGCTCGATCAAGGTCGATTGCACGGCCCATTCACAGGCATCGAAATCGCTCTTGTTGGACGCATTGGTCGGCCAGTCGCTGACCACATTGGCACGCAGCATGTGCAGGTTGGCGCTCGGCCCGTTCCCGGCCAGATAAAACTTCACACTGCCATCCAGCCGCCCGGCACGCAGGGCATTCGACAGCACGGTCTCGAACGGCATGTACATAAGGTTGGTGGCGTGACTGGCGCTGGGCAGCAGGCTGAACAGAAGCGCGGCGATCAGGGCTTTCACTTGCATGGTCAGGTCCTTGACGTGAAAGAGCTTGGGGGCGACCCAAGCGGAGGGGACCTTGGCGAGTGTAGTTGGTGGTTTGGCGAGGTGCATATTCGCGCGGCCCGCTCCCCACAGGTTTCATTGTCGTTCGCAGATGTTGTGATCAGCAGCGAACATTGTGGGGGCTGGCTTGCCAGCGAAGGCGCCAGCAGGGGCAACGCTGATGGCGGCAGAGTGAAGGCGGTTGCCTCCACAGGGTTACGCCCAGCGCTTGAAGATCAGCGACGTATTCACCCCGCCAAACGCAAAGTTGTTGTTCATCACGTACTGGTTGCTCATCTGCCGGAACTCGCCGCGCAGGTAGTCGAGCTTGCCGCAGTGCGGGTCGACGTTGTCGAGGTTGAAGGTGTGGACGTAGAGGTCGCGGTTCATCATTTCGATGCTGAACCAGGATTCCAGCGCACCGCAGGCGCCGAGGGTGTGGCCGAGGAAGCTTTTTTGCGAGCTGATCGGCATGTGTTCGCCGAACAGGCTGCTGGTGGCCAGGGTTTCGGCGATGTCGCCCTGTTCGGTGGCGGTGCCGTGACCGTTGACGTAACCGATGTCTGACGGTTGCAGGCCGGCGTCTTCCAGGGCCAGCTCCATGGCGCGACGCATGGTGACTTGCTCGGGGCGTGTGGTGTGTTGGCCGTCGGCGTTGCTGCCGAAGCCGACGATCTCGGCGTAGATGTGCGCGCCACGGGCCAGCGCATGTTCGAGTTCTTCGAGCACCAGCATGCCGCCGCCTTCGCCGATCACCAGGCCGTCGCGGGCAGTGTCGTACGGGCGTGGGCTGCGTTGCGGGGTGTCGTTTTTCAGGCTGGTGGCGTAGAGCGCGTCGAAGACCATGGCTTCGGTCGGGCACAGCTCTTCGGCGCCACCGGCGAGCATCAGCGGCAGGCGGCCGAACTTGATTGCCTCGTAAGCGTAGCCGATGCCCTGGCTGCCGCTGGTGCAAGCGCTGGACGTCGGGATCAGGCGCCCGGTGAGGCCGAAGAAGATGCTGATATTGGCCGCCGTGGTGTGCGGCATCATGCGCACGTAGGAGTTGGCGTTGAGGCCCTCGGCCACCGAGTTGAGCAGCATGTTGCCGAACGCCTTGATCTCGTCGGTGCTGCCGGTGGAGGAACCACAGGCGACGCCCATGCGCCCGTCCTTGATCGACTCGTCGCCCAGCAGACCGGCATCGGTCAGGGCCATTTCCGCCGCGCCCACCGCCAACCGCGATACCCGGCCCATGCTGCGCAGTTGCTTGCGGGTCCAGTGGCTGGGCACCTTGAAGTCATCGATAGGCCCGGCCAGGCGCGTGTTGAGTTCGGTGAACCGATCCCACTCGTCCATCCGACGGATGCCGCTGCGGTTGGCCGCGAAGTTGCCGGCGATGGTGTCCCAGTCGCTGCCCAGTGAGGTGATGCCGGCCATGCCGGTGACGACGACGCGCTTCATCAGCACAGGCCTCCGTTGACGGCCAGAACCTGCCGGGTGATGTACGAGGCTTCCGCCGACATCAGGAAATTCACCGCGCCGGCCACCTCTTCAGGGGTGCCCATGCGTTGTGCGGGGATCATTTTCATCAGTTCTTCCACCGGCACGTTGTCGTCGAGCATGGCCGTGTCGATCAGGCCGGGGGCGACGCAGTTGACGGTGATTTTGCGCTTGCCCAGCTCGATCGCCAATGCCTTGGCCGCGCCGATCAACCCGGCCTTGGAGGCGCTGTAGTTGACCTGGCCACGGTTGCCGATCAACCCCGACACGGAGGTGATGCAGACAATCCGCCCCGGTGCGCGACGGCGAATCATCGGCATCATCACCGGGTGCAGCACGTTGTAGAAACCGTCGAGGTTGGTGCGCATCACCACATCCCAATCGTCTTCAGTCAGCGCCGGGAACGCGCCGTCACGGGTCAGGCCGGCGTTGAGCACCACGCCGTAATAGGCGCCGTGGGCTTCGACGTCGGCCTCGAGGATTGCCTTGCAGCGCGCGCGGTCGGCTACGTCGAATTGCAGGATGCGTGCGCTGCGGCCCAAGGCTTCAACATCGGCTTTGACCGCTTCGGCCTCGGCCAGACCGCTGCGGCAATGCAGCACGAGGTCATGCCCGGCCCGGGCCAGGCGCAGGGCAATGGCGCGGCCGATGCCACGGCTGGAACCGGTGACCAGTACGGATTCAGTCATGGCGAGGCTTCTCTTCAGTGGGCGTTTCATCAAGGTATTTGGCAGCCTGCGGCGGGCGGAACACGTTCAGACGGGCGGTGGCGTGAATGCCGGGGGCATTGATGTGGCATTCGAACACGCCCATGCCGTTGTCGTCTTCCAGGGAGCGAATGCCGTGCAGGGTCAGCTCGGTGCCGGCGGGGAAACTGTCGACGTTGCATTCGAACTTGCGGCTGCCGAGCAGAAAGCCCAGCTCCACCGCATCACCCCGTTGGCGTGCATGACAACCGGCGAAAGCGGCGACGCTTTGGGCCATCAGTTCGATGCCGACCCAGGCCGGCAGGCTGCCATCGGGACGATTGAACAGGCCGTCGGGCTTGACGGTGAGTCGTGTGTGGATCTGCTCGTCATCGAACGCGAGGATCTCATCGATGAGGATCATGTCGCCAGCGTGGGGCAGCAGTTCGGCGAGCGGCCAGTCAATCATGGTGCGTCTCCGATTATCAGGCTGACGTTGTTGCCCCCGAAGGCGAAGGAGTTGCTCATCAGGTAGCGTGGTGCAATGGACGACAGGCGCGTCGTCTTGGTCACCCACTGCAGCGCTGGCAGCTCGGGATCGGCCTGGCCGTCCCAGATGTGCGGCGGTAAGGCGTGTTCGCGATTTTCCGCACTCAGGCTCAACCAGCAGAACGCCGCTTCCAGCGCACCCGCAGCACCGAGGGTGTGACCGGTCATGGGTTTGCTCGACGAACAAGGTACGCCCGCCGGGAACAAAGCGGCCACGGCCACGCTTTCCATGGCGTCGTTGTGCTGGGTGGCGGTGCCGTGCAGGTTCAGGTAGGCAATTTCCTGCGCTTGCAGGCCGGCGCGACTCAGGGCCTTGCCCATGGCTTGCAGTGCGCCGCGGCCGTTGGGTTCCGGGGCGGAGATGTGATGGGCGTCCGAGCTGGCGCCACTGCCGAGCAAGGCAATCGAGTGGTCGTCGGCGGCCTGTCGGGTCATCAGGAACAGCACCGCGGCTTCGCCGATGTTGATGCCGTTGCGATTCGCCGAAAATGGATTGCAGCGTTGCTCCGAGACCGCTTCCAGCGCCGAAAATCCGTTGAGTGTCAGCTTGCACAAAGTGTCCACACCGCCGCACAGCACCGCGTCGCACAGGCCCAGGTCCAGCAGGCGCTGGGCGCTCATCAAGGCCCGGGCGCTGGAGGTGCAGGCGGTGGATATCACATAGGCAGGGCCGCTCAGTTGCAGCCACTCGGCGAGAAAATTCGCCGGGGCACCCAGTTCCTGTTGTTGATAGTCGTATTCGACGGGGAATTGCTGTTCGCGCAGGTAATGCGCCAGCCCTTGACTGGCTTCGTCGATACCCGAGGTGCTGGTGCCCAGCACCACACCGACGCGCTCTCGGCCGAAGTTCTGGATCGCCTTGTCGATATCCGGGCGGATTTGCAGCGCGGCTTCCAGCAGCAACTGATTATTGCGACTGCGATGGTGCGGCATGTCATCGGCAATGGCCGTCAGCTCACCCTGGACCGCGCCCACCGGCAACGCCCGTTGCGGCACCCAGCCCGCCTGTTCGCGCATGCCGCTGCAGTCGCCGGCAAACAGATTGCGCGCGACTTCTTCTTTGCCACGGCCCAGGGCGCAGATCACGCCGAGGGCATTGAGGTAGGCGGTCATGGTGTTTCACCGCTCAGGGGCGTGATTTGATAGCTCAGGCCGTTGGCCAACTTCAGCTTGAAGTTCTGCAATTGCTGGTACTGGACGTCCCAGCGATCCGGCAAGGAACGTTGCAAGCCATGCTGCCAGGCCGTGGGGTAATTGGCCGACAGTTCTTCCTTGGGCGTCAGCGCAAACAGCAGGGCGGCGAACAACTCGCGGGCTTCCGAGTTCGGTGGCAGCAGGCCGTCGGCCTGCCAGTGCTTGTCGAGCAATATCTGCCGCGCCTGGGGAATACCGAGCAAATCCATCATCGACCAGCGAATGCCAGGGCCTTCCTGCTGGATCACCAGGACCCAGTCCTGGCGCTGATCGGCTTGCAGGCGCTGGATGTGCAGCTGCGACGGCAACGGCAGTGTCGGAGCTTTTTCAGGCAGCGGCGCACGCCCGGCGCAGGCGCTGAGCAGCAGGGCGCAAGCCAACGCAAAAAGCCTGACAGCGGACGTCACTGAACACCTTCCACAGGTTTACGCGCCACCACATTGACCAGGGTTTCCTCGCGTTCGCCGAACGGTTTCGGCTTGCTCAGGCCGAGGCGTTCCAGCAGGCCGAAATCTTTCGCGCGGCTCCACCACAGGTACGGATAGGAAACGTTCTGCGCACTGAACGCAAAGCCTTGCCGGCGGATCATGTCCAGGTACTGCGCGGCACTTTTCTGCACCTGCATGGGGTGGCGGAACAGCCAGCGAATCACCCAGGTGTCGATGTAGGCCTCGGTGGACTCGGCAAACAGCAGATAACCGCCGGGCTTGAGCACCCGGTAGAACTCCGCCAGTGCCGATTCCTGCTCCACCAGGTGATGGAAGGTCTGGTGACAGAACACCAGGTCGACGCTGGCATCCGCCAGGTCGAGACGCGCGCAATCGCTGCCGAGCAACTCGACGTTCATACCTTGTCGGACTGCTTCTTCACGACTCTGGTTCAGGCTCTGCGGGTCGGCGTCGATGCCGATCAGACGACCGGGCGCGAAGGCATCGCGCAGCAGCGAAAAGGATTTGCCCTGGCCGCAGCCGGCATCGAGCAGCACGGGGTTTTCCGGCAGCGCTTCGCTGAACAGGCTGCGCAGGTCATTGATCGCCACCCGTAACACGTAGTGCTGCCAGGTGCGGCTGCGCAGGAACCACAACCCGAACCGGGTTTCTTCGACGTAGTTGTCGCTCATGTAATTCATGACGCATCCCTTGCACAAAATTGCGAAATTGCCTTTAACCGCCGTCGCGCTTCGCTGACGAACGGGTTGCGTTCGTCCCAGGCGTAACCGGCCAGAATGGAACTGATCATGCCGCGAATCTGCGCCGAACTGTCTTCATGGAAGATCACATCCTGGAAGGTCCCGGCGTACCAGCCTTCAACGTAGCAACGGAAGGTGTCGACGCCGCGCTTGAGCGGCTCGGCAAACTCGGTTTGCCAGTCGACGCTTTCGCCCTGCAACTGCCGGTGCAACACCCCGGCAGCCATGCTCGCCGAGCGCATGGCAATGGTCACGCCGGAAGAGAATACCGGGTCGAGGAACTCGGCGGCATTGCCCAACAAGGCAAAACCCGGCCCGTGCAGGGTTTTCACATTAGCCGAATAACCGCCGAGGGTGCGCGCGGGCGTGTCCCATTGCGCCTTGTCCAGCACAACGGTCAGGCTCGGCGTCTCGGCGATAAAGCCGCGCAGGCACTGGTCGAGGTCTTCGCTACGGCCTTCGAAATGTTCAGCCGCTGCGACCACGCCGACCGAACAACGGCCATTGCTGAACGGAATGGTCCAGAACCACACGTCGCGCTGGGTCGGGTGGGTGGTGACGAGGATTTTGCTGCGGTCGAAACCCGGGTGGTCGATGCGGTCTTCAACGTGGGTAAAAATCGCCTGGCGCAGCGGGAAATTCGAGGGCGCCTCAAGGTCGAGCAAACGTGGCAGTACTCGACCATAGCCGCTGGCATCGAGCATGAAGTCGGCCTCGATGCGGTATTCGCTGCCGTCTTCGCGGCGCACGCCCAACAGCGGTTTCACGGGCTCGACATCCACGCTGACGAGGGTTTCGCCATAACGGATCTCCACGCCTTGCAACGCCGCTTGATCGGCCAGCAGCTTGTCGAAGTCCGCACGCTGCACCTGAAAGGTCGTGGCCTTGCCGTGGCTGAAGGTTTCACCGAAATCGAAGGCGCTATAACGCTCGCCCCAGGCAAACGCGGCACCGGTCTTCACCTGGAAACCGGCAGCGTTGACTGCCTCGAGCATGCCCGCTTCCTCGACGAAATCCAGGCAGTGGGCCAACAGGCTTTCGCCAATGGAGAAGCGCGGAAAATGCTGGCGTTCGATCACCAGCACATCGTGGCCCTTGCGCTTGAGCAGCGCAGCGGCGATAGCACCGGAAGGGCCGGCGCCGATGACCACGACCTGACGACGTTCCATTTCAACGGTTGGCATGGGGGCTCCTTGTCGGGACGGTGGCTTTCAAGGGAATTCGGTGCATGCCGGTAAGTGCCGGCAGCAGGGTGGCGATCAGGCCCATCAACATCAGGGCAAAGTACAGCGGCGGGCTGATGAGTTGTTGTTGCAACAGCAGGTTGAGAAAGACGATTTCGCTCAGGCCGCGAATGTTCAGCAATACGCTTTCGCGCCAGCGACTGGCGCCCTGGAACGAGGCCCCGGCCCAGCCAAGACCGAGCCAGTTACCCAGCAGTTTGCTGGCCATCGGCAACAGCAGCAGGGCCGCCAGTTGTACCCAGCCGAGGCTGTCCAGCGCACTGTGCACGTTGATCTGCACGATACCGAAAGTGAGGATCAGCGGGATGGCGAGGTAGGTCTGTAGCCGAGTCATCCACAGAATGGGAATCGGCAACTTCAACGGCGCCTTGAGCGCGGCCATGATCAGCAGATAACCGATGCCGAAAATCAGCGCATTGAGCTTGAAGTGTTCGGCCACCACCAGCAGCGCAAAGAAGCAGCCGCTGTACAGCCAGGCCTGACGCAGTTGCAGCAGGCGCAGCAACAACGGCAGGCAGGCGCCGGCCAGGGGCAGCAACAGGCTGCTCAGGTGCAGGCTGCCCTGGGCGATGCCGAACAGGGTCCAGCAGCTCAGATCGATGAGGATCGCGGTTTGCACCAGGCGACGGGTGGCGGCGTACGGGTAATCGATATGCCGCAGGTACAGGTACAACACCGGGATCGCAGTGATCGCGAACAGCAGGCCGACCGCCAGCGAGCTGATCCAGGGTTGTGGCGGCAGCAGCCAGATCGCCGTGGCCAGGCCGCAGGCGAAGGGCACGAGGAAACTCGGCAAGGCGATTTTCAGGCTCTGGCGGTCCAGTTGCAGGTCGATCACGTCGCTGAGGATGTAGCCAAGCAGCAGGGCGAAGCTCAGGCTGTAGAGGTTTTTCAGCCAGTCCGGCGATACCAGTGTGGCACCGCTGAGTTGCCAGTGCGGCTCGACCCAGAAATACATCAGCAGCGGCAGGCCGAGGGTCGCCAGCAGCAACTGGCTGACAATCGGGATCAGGCCGAAGTGACGCCCGACGCGGGTAGCGACGGCGAACAACACCAGGGCCATCAGCCAGAACAGTGCGATCATCATGCGCGGTGCTCCACGACCACAGGCGCGTGCAACTGGCGACCGGCCCAGGGTGCGAGCAGGAAGCTGAAGATCAGGCCCAGGCTCACCGACAGGCCGAAGTTGCTCACCGCTGGTGTGTTCGACACGGCTAGCAGGCCGAACGACAGCCAGGTGGTCAACGCCGCGAGCAAGGTGCCGAGCAAACTGACGGCCGCACCGCCGACCTGCTCACGCATGAGGATCGCGTAGTCGACGCTGATCGCTGTGACCAGCAACAGGCCAAACAGGCTGAACAGGGTCAGGGGTTGCCCCAGCCAGCCGAGGCTGGCCAGGCTGCACAAGGCCGCCAGCAACGGCAGGGTGACGATACGCAAGGCGCCGCCCAGGCCGAAGGGCACGATCAATACCAGCACGATCAGCACGCAGGACGCGAGTTTCAGTTCGGCGGCGCTGATCTGGGTGGCGGCGAACACTGTGTTCAGCTCACCCAGCCGGTCCACCAGGGTCACGCCCGGCAGGCCATCGGCCTGAACCTGCAGCAGTGTCGGGTTGTTCAAGCCTTGCAGGCTGACCATCGCCGCCACGCCTTCATCATTCGGTCCGAGCCACAAGTTGCGGTAGGGCTCTGCCAGCGGGCCGCTCAGCGCGGTATCGATGTCCTGGGTGGGCAGTGCCTGAAGTTCGCTCAACTCGGTTTTCAGTGCCTCGACGGGCATGCCGACTTCGAGCAACGGCTGCCAGAACTCCGGCAGCTTGTTCAGGGCTTCACGAATCTTTTGCTGCTCGCTGGGCGGGCTGAGCAGTTGATTGAGCGACAGGTAACCCTGCAGCTTGTCCATGCCGACCAGTTGATCCAGACGTTCGCTCAGCGCGCTGGTACGTTCGAGCAATTGCTGCTGATTGGCGGCGCGTATCAGGTAGAACTGGCTGGTAGGTTGATAGCCGGTGATCTGCGCGATGGTCTTGGCTTCGTCGGTCAATTGCGCAGGCGCACTGATCCATTGGCGGACATCATTTTTGCTGCCCAGTTGCCAGACGCCGCCGGCACAGAAGGCAATCAGCAAGGCCAGCAGGATCGGTGTGCTCAGACGTTTGAGCAGCGCCTCGCGACAGCCCAGCAAAAACTCGCAAAACCGCAACGGCCATTGTGCCGGTCGCAGCTCGGTGTTTTTCAGCAGGGCCGGTAACAGGCAGACCGCCGACAAATAGGCACCGAGCAAGCCGGCGGCGGAGAACACGGCGATTTGCGTCAGTGCCGGGAACGGTGTCCAGGCCAGGGCCAGGTAGCCGATGCCGCTGGTGATCAGGCTCAGGGTCAGCCCCGGCAGGGTCAGGCGCAGGGCCGGCCAGCTGCGCCAGGGGTTCAGGCTCCAGCTCTTGGACAGGTAATGCAGCGGGTAGTCGACCGCGACGCCGATCAGGCTCGAACCCAGCACCAGCGTGATCACGTGCATATGGCCGAACAGCGCCACGCAGGCCACGGCGCCGAACAGCATACCGACCAACACCGGAACGAACGCCAGCAGCACGCGCCAGCGGCGGAACGCCAGCAGCAGCAATAACAAAATGCCCAGGGTGGCGCCGCCTCCGACCCAGGTCATTTCCCGGGTGGCCTGTTGCTGCCCGGCGGCGGCGTACAGCAGGCCGCTGGCGGCCAACAGTTGCACGTCACTCTGGGCGGCTTGTTCACGGCTGTGTTTGAACAGGGCGGCCACTTGCAGCGGCAGGTTCATGTCGAAGGCGTTGCCGGTGGTGCGGGCGCGCAGCAGCACCCAACTTTTACCGTTGGCGTCGGCGATCAGCGCACCGCTGCCAATGTCCAGCTGCACCGCGCCGTGCTGTGGCTGGCTGTTCTGGATGCGCCCGGTCAGGCCCAGCCAGTCTTCCTGGCTCGGCACCAGGCTGAAGCCGGTGAAGGGGTCGAACAGCGCCTGTACGCGTTGCTGGATGAATGCCTCGGGATGCTCGATCAATTGCTCGCGATCATCGGCCGAGAGCATCGCCAGGCGACCTTGCAGCAATTGCGTGCGCAGGGCCGGCAGGTCGGCTTGCAACGTCCACTGGACCTTTTCGAACAGCCCGCTGGCTTGCCATTGCTCGCCCAGTTTCTGCGCCATGGCGATGGCTTGCTCGCGATCCTTGTGACCGACCAGCACCAGCATTTCGCGGTTCAACGGTTCCTGCATGCGCTGTTCGGCGCGCAGCTCAAGGGCATCCGGCGCCGTGCCCGGGACCAGCTCCATCAGGTTGGCCGACAGCGGCGCACCGTCACGCCATTGCCAGCCGGCGAGCACCAACACCGCCAGCAGCAGGATCAGAAACAGCCGTGGCAGCAACCGTTCACTCGGCAAAATCATGCTGCTCCGCGTCGCTCAACGGTTGCGCGCTGGTGCTGTCCTGCATGCGCAGCAGGGTGCTGTCGCCCTGGGTTTCCAGCAGTTCGATGCTGTTGACCAGTTCGCCACCGCTGATATTGATCTGGTTGAACACCTGCTTGAGCAACATCGAGCGTGGTACCAGGGCCAGTTTCCAGCTTTGTGCGTCGCCACTTAGAGTCAGTTCGAAATCCCGTTGCAGCCCACTGCTGTCGCCCTGCAACACGGCGAGGAACAAGCGGTTCTGCTCGGCCCCGGCGCTTTTGCCCGGCAGCATCTGCCAGCCGCCGGGATCGCGCCGGGCGATGCCGGCGGCGGTGATGCGGTAATCCTGTTGCAACGGCGTTTTCAGCAGCCACAGCAAGCCGTGGTTTTTTGCCAGGACGAAGGTGCCCTTGCTGGTCAGTGGCAGGGGCAGGGCGCGCAGGTGTTTTTCCTGGATGAAGTTGCCGTGGATGACGTCAGGCTTGGCCAATTGATCGCTAAGCTGCTGAAGATCAAAAGCATGGGCGATGGAGGTCAGGCCGAGCAGTGCCAACACCGCGATGGATCTGAATACTGAGAAACGTGGCGAGCGAGCTTGCTCGCGTTGGGCAGCGAAGCGGCCCCAATACTTCGGCACAGCTGGACGGGAATGTGAGTGCTGCGCACTCAAGCGCGAGCAAGCTCGCTCGCCACATAGAGTCAGCCTGGCATCAGATGTTGTGTTAATTCCCAGACTCATGTCAGCGCCCTCTCGACCGCATCGGTGAACACCTTGGGCGAAGCCAGTTGCATTTCCCGGCTGGCAATCTCGACCGCCACTTGCACCGACACGGCGCGGGTCAGGCGTTCGCCCGTAGCGAGGTCGGTAATCAGGTAGTTGATCTTCAACCGGTTCTCCCATTCCACCAGATTGGCGCGCACATTCAGCTTCTGGCCGAACACCGCGCCGCGCACGTAGCGCAGTTGCAGGTCGATTACCGGCCAGGCATAACCGGACTCGTTCATCGCCGTGTAGTTGTGGCCGATCCGGTCCAGCAGCGCGCAACGGGCGACTTCCAGGTACTTCACGTAATGGCCGTGCCAGACCACGTGCATGCTGTCGACATCGAAGAACGGCACGAGGATTTCCGTATCGGTGTGAAGCACTCCCTTAGTGCGCATGCAGCCTCCAGTGTTGTTCGGCGATGCGTTGCAGGCACAGGCGCAATTCGCCTTCCAGGGCGCGGTCTTCGATGACCGGCGGGAAGTCCTTGCCCAGCTCTTCATGCATGGCTGCCAAGGCCGGCGGCAGCGCTCGTGCATCCTCGGCCTGGCCGCGCAGCCAGACGCCCTGATTGGCGGCGAGCAACGTGGCGGCGGCGACCTGTTCGGTCAGCTCCAATACGCGAATGGCGTCGCGAGCGGCGATGGTGCCCATGCTCACCTTGTCCTGGTTGTGGCACTCGGTGGAGCGCGAGAACACACTGGCGGGCATGGTGTTTTTCAGGGCTTCGGCGGTCCAGGCGCTGGTGCCGATCTGCACCGCCTTGAAGCCGTGATTGAGCATCGCGCGCTCGGCACTGGCACCGGACAGGTTGCTCGGCAAGCCGTGGTTGTAGCGTTCATCCACCAGCAAGGCGAGCTGGCGGTCGAGCAGATCGGCGACGTTGGCCACCAGGTTTTTCAGGCTGTCCATGGCGAACGCGATATGGCCGCCGTAGAAGTGCCCGCCGTGCAGCACGCGTTCGGCTTCGGCATCGATGATCGGGTTGTCGTTGGCGCTGTTGAGTTCGGTCTCAATGAACGAACGCAGCCAGTTCAGGCTGTCGGCCAGCACGCCGAGCACGTGGGGCGCGCAGCGCAAGGAATAGCGGTCTTGCAGGCGATGCAATGGTGCGGTCGGCGCGTCGATGGCCAGGTCCTTGCGCAACCAGGCGGCGACCTGCATCTGCCCCGGATGCGGCTTGGCGGCGAACAGGCGTTCGTCGAAGTGTTCCGGGTTGCCTTGCAGAGCGACCACGTTCAGCGCGGTGATGCGGGTGGCCAGTTGCAGCAGGTAGTCGGCGCGCGCGTAGGCCAGGCAGGCCAGGCCGGTCATCACCGCAGTGCCGTTCATCAATGCCAGCGCTTCTTTCGGACGCAGCACCAGCGGTTGCCAGCCGAGTTCGCGGTGCACGTCGGCGGCCTGGCGACGCTCGCCACGGAACATCACTTCGCGCTCGCCGGACAAGGTCGCGGCCACGTAGGACAGCGGCGTCAGGTCGCCGCTGGCGCCCACCGAACCTTCTTCCGGGATCAACGGCAGAATATCGTGTTGCAGAAAGGCTTGCAGGCGTTCCAGCAATTCGACACGCACACCCGAAACACCGTGGCACAGCGACTGCAAACGCGCGGCCAGCACCGCACGGGTGGCCTGGGCGTCGAGCAGTTTGCCCAGCCCGCAACCGTGGAAGGTGTACAGATGACGCGGCAGCGCCTCGACGTGATGCAGCGGCACCGCCACCACGCAGGAATCGCCGTAGCCGGTGGTAACGCCGTAGATCACGCCTTCCTTGTCCAGCAATGAGTCGAGAAACCGTGCGCCCTTGGCGATGCGTTCGCGAAACGCAGGATCACTCTGCAACTGGGTCGGCGCGCTGCGGTTGGCCAGTGCCAGCACGTCTTCAATGCGCAAGGGGCGTTCGCCGAAGGTTACCGGCTCAAGCGTTGGCGTCGTCATCGGTTTTCCAGAATGGGTAAAAGTTGAACCATTGTTGGGGCGCCTCAAGGCAATAGTGACTCAGGCGTTCGGCGTAGCGGGAGGCCCACTGATGAATGACCTGCTCACGGTCGCCGCGTTTCCAGGTGATGGTCTCGGCGATCGGCTCAATGGTCAGCCGGTAGGCACCATCGGGCCTCTTCAGGCACATCAGCAGGTTGATCGGGCATTTCAGCAGGCCGGCGAGCAACCACGGGCCTTGGGGGAAGCGGGCCGGGTGGCCGAGAAAATCCACGGTCACTGTGCGTGCGCCATGCAGCGGTACGCGGTCGCCGGCAATCGCCAGCCATTCGCCGCGCTCCAGGCGTTCGCTCAGTTGCAGCATGATCCCGGGGTCGAGTTCGCTGACCTGAATCAGCCGCAGATGGGTCGCGCCGGCTTCACCGAGTAAACGATTGAACTGCTCGGCGTGCTTGGTGTGCACCAGCACGTTCATCGTGACCTTTTCACCGATTTCCGCCAGTGCGCGACAGACTTCCAGGTTGCCCAGGTGTGCGCCCACCAGCATTTGCCCGCGCGCGCCGCGCAACTGATTGCGCAACAGCGCCGGGTCGACGATTTCGATCTGGTCGATGCTCAGTTTGCGGTTCCACACATCGAGTTTGTCGAGCATGGAATCGGCGAACGCCATGAACTGGCCGAACACCCGCCAATGGGTCGGCCGCAAATCATTGCGCGAGCTCCAGTCGGCCAGGCGTTGCTGGTATTGCCAGGCGCTTTTGCGCGCACTGCGGCCGAACAGGAAAAAGTACAGGACGATGCCGTACAGCAACGGGCTCAGCAGGCGCCGACCGAGCACACGGGCGGCGAAGGCGGTGAATTTCATCAGCCAGAAACTGCCGCGCTCTTCGCGATCGGCCCAGTGCTGCTTGTCGGCGCTCATGCTCGCCACCGTCGCCAGAGAATCACCGGCAAGCGCAGCAACATGCCGAAGAACAGCCGGGTGTGCATGCTGGAGATCAGTACGTTGTCGTGGAACAGGCGGAAGTGCGAAACGCCATCGAGCGGGTAATGAACCTTGGTTTGCAGCCACTGCATCGGCAGATTGCGCCAGGCCAGGCGCACCAGAATGTCCGAGTCGAAATCCATGCGTTTGCCGATCTTCGCCGAGTCGATCAACGCTAGAACCGGTGGTAACGGATACACGCGAAAACCGCACATGGAGTCGCGGATCTGCAAAGAGAGAGTGTTGATCCAGACCATCACGTGGGTCAGGTAGCGCGCATACAAACGGCCCTTCGGTACGCTGTCGTCGTATAGCGGATAACCGCAGATCACCGCTTGCGGATGCTCGCGGGAGCATTGCACGAAACGCTCGACGTCCTGCAGGTCGTGCTGGCCATCGGCGTCGACCTGCAATGCATGGCTGAAACCGAGGCGCGCGGCCTCGCGCAAACCAGTCATGACCGCACCACCTTTGCCCTGATTGACGGCAAGGCGGATCAGGTGAACCTTGTCACGCAGGGCCAATTGATCGAGCACCTTTGCACAGGACGGATCGCTGGCGTCGTCTACCAGAAGACACGGCAAACCTCTGGTCAGCAGGGCCTCGACCACCGTCGTGATCGCGCCTTCGTGGTTGTAGACCGGTATGACGGCGCAGGGGTTATGCATCTTTGGCTACACCAGATGAACCGAGGTGCTCGCGATTGAGTGCGCAGCACTCATCAAACCTGAGCATGACCAGCCTCCAGCACAATCCGCCCGCTGGAGCAGGTCGCGGTCTCGTTGCGATAGGCGAAATACAGCTTGCTGCGCTGCGGATCGAAGCGCAGGTGCAGCTGGATTTCATCGCCGGGGCGTACCAGTTGCTGGAATTTCAGCACTTCCATGCCGGCGAATCGCGGCGGCAGGTCCATCAGTTGCTGACCCAGCGCCAGTGCCCAATCCACCTGCACCACGCCGGGCAGGACCGGTGCCTTGGGGAAGTGGCCACTGAAGTAGGCGAGGTCCGGCGGCACGGCCAGTTGCAGGCTCCATTCGCCGTCGGTTTCGATTTGCTCCAGCACCTGCGGTGTTTTCGGCCGGGGCGCCAGCAGCAGGGCTTCGACATCGGCCTGGGGCAGTTTGCCCTGAGCATTCAGTGGCAGTTGCCGCAGCAGGCGCCAGCGGCGCGGCAGGGCGAGGGTTTCGCAGTGATCGCTCAGATACCGACGCAATTGTTCGGTGAGGTTTCGCCGTCCCTGATTGCGCAACGCGTGCAGGCCGGCGTCGGTCAAAACCAGCAAGGCGCCCAATGAGGCGCGATTCTCCTGAACCACACCCAGGCGCGCCTCACAGACCCAGTCATGGGCCATCAACGCCTGTTCGAGCATCGGCAGGGAGATGCGTTTCTCTTCCAGTTTGACGATCCGGTCGAGTCGCCCGAGCAGCTCGAAACGGCCATCGGCATCAAGGCGCGCCGCGTCGGCTGTCTGTTCGACATGCCCGGCAGGCAGGTACGGCGATGAGATCAACAGCGCGCCATCGTCACCCAGACTCAGGTTGACGTCGGCAAACGGCTGCCAAGGTTCATTGCCCTGACGCCAGGCGATGCCACCGGTTTCCGAACTGCCGAAAATCTCCGTCGGCCATTGCCCGAGACGTTCATGCAGGTGGCGTGCGGCTTCGACCGGCAGCGCACCGCCGGAGGAAAACACTCGGCGCACGGCGCTCAAGGCCGGCCAGTCGAGGTTGTCGCTCATGCGTTTGAGCAAGGCCGGGCTGGCGACCCAGGCGAAGGTCGGGTGCTCGCGGCTGGCCCGCTGCAGGTCTTCCGGGAAGGCCAGTTGCCGGCGCACAAACGGGCGCCCGGCGCACAGCGGCCAGAGCACGCGAAACAGCAGGCCATAGATGTGTTGGGTGGCGACGCTGCCGATGATGCATGCCCGGCCCAGATCTGCGCCCCAGAGTTGCTCAAGGCCTTCGACTTCATTGGCCAGTTGCCGCAGGTTTTTGTCGATGCGCTTGGGTTCGCCACTGGAGCCCGAGGTGCACAGGCTCAGGCGGCAAGCGTCGAGATCCAGTGCGGCGGCTTCAAGCGGGGGCGTGCTGTCATTGAGAACACAGGCGTCGTCGGGCTGATCGGTCAGCCAGAGGTCGACGTCCTGCGCCCAGCGCAAGCGGGTCTGCGGCTGCAAATCAGCGGGCAGTAACACGCTGACACCCGCGCGCCACGCGCCGAGCAGGGTAATGGCCAGGTCAGCGGCGTCTTCAAGGTGCACGGCAACCCGTTGTACGCCCCGGGCTTGCAGATGCGCGGCCAGGCACAAGGCCCGCTCGCACAGCTGGGCGTGATCCAGTGCCGGAGCGACCGTGACGGCGCGCTCCGGCTGAGCCTTGAGCAGCAGGTGCTCAAGTTTTATCCAATTCATCTACGGCCTCGTACCCTTTGTCGTATGAGCCATTCAAGGGCAAACATCAGGCCTATCAATCCGTAGGAAATCAGGCCGGTGTACAACGTCCACCAACTCAGCGGCGCCCAAAGGGTCAGGGCGGCGGCGCACAAACCGTTGCAAAGAAAAAACAGGCTCCAGGCGATGGTCACCTGGCGGGTATAGCGAATGCCTTCATCCGGCAGCTGCGGCTCGCGCACACGGGCCAGGCGCTCGACGATCGGCGCGCCGATGACCAGGCTCGACCCGAACAGCACCAGCATGAACGCGCTGATCAGCACCGGGTACCAGCGCAGCAGCGCCGGGCTGTCGAACCACGCCAGCAGCAGGCAAAACACAATGGCCACGGTGGCCATCCACAGGCTGCCCGGTCGCCGCTGGCCGGTCAGTGCCCGCGCCAGCCACAGCGCGCCAAGCAGCAGGCCGAATTGCCACGGGGCGAAATGCTCCATGCCGAAATACACCGCAAAGGGGTACAGCAGGCCCGCCAGCAGCAGGCCAAGGCCGATCAGTCGGCTCATGCGGCCGGTTGTACAAGACGATAGACCGCCTCGACCACGTCACTGACGGTACGCACCGATTTGAACTCTTCGGCGGCGATTTTCTTGCCGGTCTGACGCTTGATGTGATCGATCAGGTCGACGGCGTCGATGCTGTCGATTTCCAGATCCTGGTACAGGTTGGATTCGAGGCTCACGCGCTCGGGGTCCAGTTCGAACAGCTCGACCAAGGCATCGCGCAAGGTGTTGAAAATGTCGTCACGAGTTTGCATGGTCCGGTCTCAAGCTGCCTGTTTTGCGGTGACGAAGGCCGCTAGGCTCGCCACATTACTGAAGTGATTGCGCGTGTCCTTGGCGTCGGCGTCGATTTTGATGCCGTACTTTTTCTGGATCGCCAGGCCCAGTTCCAGGGCGTCTACCGAGTCCAGGCCGAGGCCTTCGCCGAACAGCGTCTGCTGATCGCCGATGTCGTCGACACTGATGTCTTCGAGACCGAGGGCGTCGATGATAAGCATTTTGATATCACGGTGCAGATCGCTCATCTTCGGCGAGCTCCTTGATGAAATAAGAGTGCAGGTAATCGTTGAGCTTGCGCGACGCTTGGGGAGCAGGCCCCTGCGCGGCGAAGGCCTGTGGGTCTATATCGGCGCCGACACGGAAACTGAAGTGCACGCGTCGTTTCGGAATGCGATACCAGGGCTCGGCCTTGGTCAGCGTGGTCGGGCTGACCTTGATGATCACCGGGGTGAGGATTTTCGCACCACGCACTGCAATTGCCGCGCCGCCCCGATGAAAGGCGGGTGTTTGCCCGGGCTGGGTACGGGTGCCCTCTGGGAAAATGATCAGGGTCTGGCCGCTTTTGAGGGCGTCGGCAGCGGCATCGAGCATGTCCATGCTGCCGTCGTTGCTGATGTATTCGGTGCTGCGCAGTGGGCCGCGAGTGAACGGGTTATCCCACAGGCTTTGCTTGACCACGCAATTGGCATGGCGCACCAGGCCGATCAGAAACACCACGTCAATCAGCGAGGGGTGATTGGCGATGATCATTTGTCCGGGACGGCCGAGTTTTTCCGCGCCCTGGATGTCGTAGGTCAGCACGCCGGTGCGGGCCATGAATTGCACGAATATCCAGAAACAGCGGCTGACCATGTGTCGTGCACGCGTCCGGTGGGCCTGCGCGTCACCGGGCAGGCAACTGAGCACCGGGAAAATCACCAGGCGCAGGCACAGGCCGCCCAACCCGAACAGGGTGAAGCTCGCGGCGGTGGCCAGCAGCCGCCAGTAATAGGCGTCGCGGTTTTTCTCGGTCACAGGTTGCGTTGCCAGGTCCATACACGATCATTCCAGGCATGTTGGCAGGTGGTTTGCTGGCCAAGCAACGCAGGTAAGAGGCTCAGTGCGTGGGGCCAACGGGGTTTTGACAACATATTGCCGGGGCTGTTCAGGGACAGCTGCCAGTCATTTCCGGGCGTAATCAGCAGGCCGAGGGCGTAGGCGAAGGGCACGTCGTCGATCCAGCTTGAATAGGCTTGAGGCGGTCGCTCTTCGGTGATCACCAGCAACACCGCGGGCTCGCCTTCATTGAGTAACGCTGCCGCTTCCAGCATGCCGTGTTCGAGGCCGTCGCCCGCCGCGGCCAGCGCGGTCATTTCACTGGTTTCACCACGCATGATCGACCACAGGCCAATGATGGCGTTATGCACCGAGAGGCTGAACTGGGTCGGCGACAACGGCTGGTCGTGGGCCAGGTCGGTGAGAATGTCGACGGTGCGCGGGGTTTCGCCATGCCGGGAAATAAAGACCAGCGGCAAGTCCTGCCGGCCATCGGCAAGAGGCCAGCCAACGCTGAACGCCATCCGTGCCAGACGGCTGAGCCGCCGCCGCTGCATAGCCGGCAGAAAGGAGACGTCCGGGGCGGCATCGTTGTCTGCCAGCACGACCGGTTGTCGGCTCCAGGCCTGCCAATCGTCCACACTTTCGAGCCCCGGGGCCCACGCGCGCCACTGGGCGATGTTGAAGTTGATCACAGACATTCATCCCGCCCCTGCGGGCTTTCTTGACGCGGTGAGTGACCTGAAGACCACGACTCACCCCTGACTGGCGGGCATTATCCCGTTGCGGTGAGTGTGTAGCAAACACTGGTTACATTTTGCTCAATGGCCTGTGCTGCTGCGATGAGTGCAGCAGGATATTGCCGCTTTTTTATCGCGATAGACAGCGTGACTGTCCGGTCCCTTGTCGTCGAGGTAGCGAAGCCATGCCCTGCACCACTACACTCGGTCATTCTTTGATACACGGAGGTTTTGACATGCGGCGCGTGGTGTTCAATCAGAAAGGTGGCGTGGGCAAATCCAGCATTGCCTGCAATCTGGCGGCGGTCAGTGCCAGCGAGGGTTTTCGCACCTTGTTGGTGGATCTCGATGCCCAGGCCAACTCCACTCAATACCTGACAGGCCTCACCGGGAGCGACATTCCGATGGGCATCGCCGACTTTTTCAAGCAAACGCTGTCCTCCGGGCCTTTCTCCAAGAAGAACCAGGTCGATATCTACGAAACGCCTTTCGACAACCTTCACGTCGTCACCGCCACCGCCGAGCTGGCGGACTTGCAGCCCAAGCTCGAAGCCAAGCACAAGATCAACAAGCTGCGTAAGTTGCTCGAAGAGCTTAGCGAAGATTACGACCGGATTTACCTCGACACGCCACCGGCATTGAATTTTTATGCGGTTTCGGCGCTGATTGCCGCTGATCGCGTGCTTATTCCCTTCGACTGCGACAGTTTCTCCCGTCAGGCGCTCTACGGGCTGATGGCGGAAATCGAAGAGCTCAAGGAAGACCACAACGAAGACCTGCAAGTCGAAGGCATCGTGGTCAACCAGTTCCAGGCGCGGGCCAGCCTGCCCCAGCAAATGCTTGATGAATTGATTGCCGAAGGTCTACCGGTGCTGCCGGTCTATCTGGCCAGCTCCGTGCGCATGCGTGAATCGCACCAGGCGAACATGCCGCTGATCCATCTCGATCCCCGGCACAAGCTGACCCAGCAGTTTGTCGAGCTGCACAGCCTGCTGGAAAACGCCTGATCCAAACTTTGTGGGAGCGAGCTTGCTCGCGATGGCGGTCTGACAGTCAAATCATCTTCGACTGACACGCCGTCATCGCGAGCAAGCTCGCTCCCACAGGGATTCCAGGTGGTTTCAGATGCCTTGGCTACGCAACCACGCCATCAGTTGCGGCAGCGGAAACGCGCCGCTCTGGCGGGCAACTTCGCGGCCATTGCGGAACAGGATCAGGCTCGGAATCGAACGAATACCCAACTGCGCCGACAACTGCTGGTTGGCTTCGCTGTCCAGTTTGGCCAGCCGGCATTTGCCCGCCAGCTGTCCAGCCGCCTGTTCGAACACCGGTGCAAACGACTTGCACGGCCCGCACCAGTCCGCCCACACGTCCACCAGTAGCGGCAGATCGCCCTTGATCTGGCTGGCGTAGTCGCCTTGTTTCAATTCGAAAGGCTTGTTCAGCAACACCTCGGCCTTGCAGCGCCCGCATTTCGGCTGGTCGTTGAGACGATCGGCAGGGATGCGGTTGAGGCCGTTGCAGTGAGGGCAGGGGATGAGCAGGGGATCGGTCATGGCGCAGGGTCCAGTGAGGAGCGGATACCCCTGATCTGGTGGCATCCGCTGGTTTTTTCAATCCTGCAGCTGGCTCAGGACGAACAGCTGATTTCCAGATGCTTGCCCCACTCCGGCGGCCGCTGCGCGTAGCTTTCCATGCCTGGTTGTTCTTCAAAAGGCTTGCTCAACACGGCGTGAAGCCGACGCACTTCCGTGTAATCGCCCTGCTGCGCAGCATCGATGGCGTTCTGTGCCAGGTAGTTGCGCAGGATGTACAGCGGATTGACCGCGTGCATGCGTTGCTGGCGCTGTACCTGATCCACTTCGCCTTCGCGGGACACCCGCTCGATGTAGTGCTCGCCCCAGGCATCGAAACCCTTGAGGTCGACAAAGTCGTCACGCAGCCGGGCGATGGCCGCTTCAGGGGCGTGATCACCCAGGCGACGGAAGAACAGGCTGTAGTCGACGCCGCTGTTCTGCATCAGCTGCAGCAGTTGCTCGATCAGCTTCTGGTCGTCGTCTTCGGCAGTGGTCAGGCCGAGACGGCGGCGCATCAGGTCGAGGTAATGAGCCTGGAACAGCGGCAGGTACAGGCCGAGGGTTTCACGCAGGGCCTCGACGCTGATGAACGGGGTCAGGGCCTGGGCCAGGGCGCTGAGGTTCCATTGGCCGATGGGCACCTGATTGCTGAAGGAATAGCGACCCTGATCATCGGAATGGTTGCAGATGAAGTTGGCGTCGAAGTCATCGAGGAAGGCGAACGGCCCGAAGTCGAACGTGATGCCGAGGATCGACATGTTGTCGGTGTTCATCACGCCGTGGCAGAAGCCGTAGGCCTGCCACTTGGCGATCAGTTCGGCGTTGCGCTCGACGATTTCGCGGAACATCGCCAGGTAGGGCTCCGGCTGTTCCAGGCACTCGGGGAAGTGCATCGCCAGCACGTGCTCACCGAGGGTTTTCTGTTGCTCGGGGCGCTTGGTGTAGTAGAAATATTCGAAGTGGCCGAAGCGCACGTGGCTCGGCGCCAGGCGCAGCACCATGGCGGCGCGTTCCTGTTTTTCCCGCCACACCGGGGTGTCCGAGCCGATTACACAGAGTGCGCGGGTGGTCGGGATGTTCAGCGCGTGCAGGGCTTCGGAGGCGAGAAACTCGCGGATCGACGAGCGCAACACCGCGCGACCATCACCCATGCGTGAAAACGGCGTCTGGCCGGCGCCCTTGAGGTGCAGGTCCCAGTGTTCGCCGGCTTCGTTGTACACCTCGCCCAGCAAGAGGCCGCGACCGTCGCCCAGTTGCGGGTTGTAGGAGCCGAACTGATGCCCGGAATAGACCATCGCCCGGGGCACCGCGTCAGCCCACAGCTTGTGGCCGCTGAACAGCTCGGCAAACTCCTGCGTCTCGGCCACGGCCGGGTCGAGGTCGAGCAGCTCCATGGCGGCGGGGCTGGCGACCACCAGGCGCGGGTTGTCGATGGGCTCGGGTAGCACATGGGCGGAAAACGCATCGCCCAGGCGGTCGAAGCGGTTGTCGAAGGTCAGTTCGTCGAGGGCTTTCAAGGGCCGGCTCCAGCAGAATGTCCGAGCATTCTGCTGGGGAAAGACCGGTTAGTCGAGCTTGTCGGCAGGCGGCGCGGGCGGCAGTTTCTGGCCATCGACCAGCGGTACGATGGTTTTCGTTTCCGGCTCGATCGGCACCATCTTGTATTCCTGACCGTGCAGGTTCTTCAGGTAAACCTCCATCTGCCGGAACGAGATGTTGATGTGCTGCTTCTTGAATTCGCGGTTGATGAAGCGGTTGACCTCGTCAATGACCGGGTTGCGGTCGCCAAGGTCGCGCACATGCATGCGCAGTTCGTGGTCGAGGGTGCTTTCGCCGAAGTTGAGGAAGTACACATGCGGCTCAGGGTCTTTCAGCACCCGCGGGTTTTCCCGGGCAGCCTTGAGCAGCAGTTCCTTGACCAGGTCGAGGTCGGAACCGTAGTCGACGCCGAGTTTGAGGGTCACCCGGGTGATGGTGTCGGTCAGCGACCAGTTGATCAGTTGCCCGGTGATGAACGTCTTGTTCGGGACAATGATGTCCTTGCGATCGAAGTCGGTGATGGTGGTGGCACGGATGCGGATCTTGCTCACCGTGCCCGACAGGTTGCCGATGGTGATGGTGTCGCCGATCCGCACCGGACGCTCGAACAGGATCATGATGCCGGAGATGAAGTTGGCGAAGATCTCCTGCATGCCGAAACCGAGGCCGACCGACAGCGCCGCCACCAGCCATTGCAACTTGTCCCAGCTCACGCCGAGGGTCGACAGCGTCGAGACGAAACCGACCCCGGCGATCACGTAGGACAGCAGGGTGGTCGTTGCGTAGGCGCTGCCCTGGGCGAGGTCGAGCTTCGACAGCACGAACACTTCGAGCAGGCCCGGCAGGTTGCGCGCCAGGGCGAAGGTGATGCCGACGATGATCAGCGCACCGAGCATGTCGCCGATGCTGATCGGCACCATGCTCATGTTGGCACCGGTGCCGCTGGTGTATTCGTAGAGGGTGATGTTGTCCAGGTACGAGAACACCGTGATCAGGTCGGCCCAGACCCAGTACAGGGCGGCCATGAAACCGCCCAGCAGCGCGAGGCGGATCAGGCGCAGGGACTGTTCGTTGACCTTCTCGATGTCCAGGGTCGGTTCTTCGATCACCGCTTCGCCATCGCCGGCTTCTTTCGCCGCCTGACGCTTGGCCAGTGCACGCTGGTAGGCCAGGCGCCGGGCGGCGACGCTGAGACCGCGCACGAAGGTGGCTTCGATCACCAGCCAGAACATCAGCAGGTACAGGGTGTTGATCAAGCGGTCGCTGAGCTTCAGGGCGGTGTAGTAGTAGCCGAAGCACACTGCCACGAACAGCGCGACCGGCAGCATGGTGAACAGGATGCCCACGAGCTTGCGGAACAGCGGCGCGTTTTCGTGGGTCGGGCTGCTGACCAGCAAGCGGCTGAGCAGCAAGGTCATCAGCGCGTAGCAGATCAGTACCACCGGCATGCCGATCACGTCATCGGCCAGCGCCGCCGGTTGCAGTTCGGCCACGGCGACGACGGTCACCAGCGCCATCACCACGATGCCGAGGCGGCGCACCCAGCGGCGCAGGAACTCGACCTGGGCCTTTTCCCAACGGAAGTGCAGCTCTGCCACGCCGCCTGGCGCGAGAATCCGGTAGGCGGTGTAGAACACCAGCCAGGCCTGTGCCATTTGCAACAGCGCCGCGCCCATATTGGCGTTCTGCCCGCGGGCGTCGATTTGCAGGGCCAGACCGCACAGGGCCAGGCCCAGCGAGACCGGCATGGCCAGCAGGATATTGATCAGGATTGCCTGGGGCGTATGCCACTGGCTGTCGCGCTTGAAGTGGCCGATGTCCTGGTGGACCTTGTTCAGTCGTGCGTACAGGGCCCGGCGTCGCCACAGCAATGCTCCGATCAACAGCGCCAGCGGCAGGAACAGCAGCGGGCGCTGGGTCAGGCCGTCGGTCAGTTCGCTCAGGCTTGAGGCCAGTGGCAGGGAGTCGATCTGGCGTTGCAGGCGCTCGGGCACGCCCCGAATCCACTCCAGGTCCAGCGGCTTGTTGCTGGGGATCCAGAACATCTGCTCGTCGAGGGTCGCCCGCAGGCTTTGCGCGGTGGCGAGCAATTGCTTCTGGTTCAGCTGCAGGGTGATGGATTCGTTGAGCACCGCGCTCAATTCGCGGTTCAGCCGCTCCAGCAGATCGGCGCGCGTGGTGGCCAGTTCCAGCAGGCTTTTGCGCAGTTGCGGGGTGACTTGCTCTGGCGGCTGGGTCGACAGCAGGTTGTCGACGTAGCTCGCCGGACTGCTGAGCAGTTCCCGTTGCTGATTCACTTCGAACTGATACAGGCGAATGTCGGCGATCTGGTCGGCCAGGTTGCGGTCGACCCGCAGGCGCGGCAGGGCCTGCTTCTGTTTATAGAGAATCTTGGACAGCAGCAGGCTGCCCTTGAGCACGTTGATCTGCTCGTCGAGGGCCGAGTCGCTCTGGGTCACGCTGTCCAGTTGCTGCTTGGTCTGCAGGTTCTGTTGGGTGACTTCGTTGAGGCGGTCGGTGCTTTTGAGCAGGTAGTCCGAGAGCTTCAGGTTGGCCGCGCTTTCCGTCGCCAGCAGACTGCTGCCCCCGGCTTTCTGCGCTTCGATGGACTGCTGGGTCACCGTCTCCTGGGACTGGGCCAGGCGCTTCTGGTTGATCAGGTTTTGCAGTTCCTGGATTTCCTGGTCCAGGCGGTCGGATTTTTCCGAGAGCAGGTCATGGCGGCTGTTGCCCAGGTCTTGCAGCTGGGTATTGCCGGCCAGTTCCTGGCGACGCAGCGGGATCAGTGCATTGAGTGCGGCTTGTTCGGCGTTGAGCAGGTCACGCTGTTCGGCGCTGATGGTCTTGCCGCTGTCCTTGCCGGTCTTGAGGATGTTGTTGATCTGCTGGATGCGCGTCTGGCTGCTGGCGATTTCGGCCTGGGCACGTTCCGGGCGGGTCTGCGCGGTGATGATCAGGCTGTTGGCATCAGCCAGGTCTTTTTGCAGGTCGCTTTGCTCGGTGGAGCGATCGGTGAGGATCTGTTCCAGCTGCTGGATCGGTTCTTTGCTGAACCGCTGCGCCACCGGTTGCACGGTGCTGGCTTTGAGGCGCGCCAGTTCACGCTGGTTTTCCACCGTTTGCTTGGGCGCGGTGCTGAGCAGTTGCTTGAGATCGCTCAGCTTCTGCTCGTAATCACGCTTGTTGTTGAGCTGGTTCAGCGTGTTTTGCAGGACCGTTTGCAGGGCTTTCTGATCGGCTTCCGGCAGTTTGCGCTCGGCAATCTTGTCCAGGCTGGCCTGCACGGCTTCGCTGGAGGGCGGTTCGGCCGCTTGCACCGTTTGCGAAAAACCAAGGGTGCCGACAGAGAGACTCAACCCCAGAAGGGCAGTGGCGAAAAAACAGCGCAGGTTAGGCATAAAGACCGGTCAAGCAAGTGAGAGTGGAAGCAGTTTAGAGGAAGAGTCCCGGACCCGGGCGACTTCCTTCGGGGAATCTGACGCCCACTTTGCCGATCTTGTTCCCGTCCATGACGGCAACAGTCCAGATGGTGTTGTTCCACTCCACCTGGTCACCAACGATCGGTGCGCCGCCGACTTTCTGGGCGATGAAGTGACCCAGGGACATGCCTGGATCGATACCTTCGACCTTCAACCCGTAGAGTGCCGCAACCGCGGCCAACTGGGCGTCTCCTTCGAGTACGAAGTCACCGAAGAAGCGCAGGTCGAGGCCCCGTTGCGGTGCCTGGCTGAAGAGTTTGCCGAGGGCCGGCAAGTTGTGTTCGTGGCCGATGACGCACAACAAATCATCGACTTCCAACACCGTACTACCCGACGGATGGAGCAGTTGCTGGCCGCGAAACAGTGCCGCGATACGGGTACCTTCGGGCATTTTCAGCTCACGCAGGGGCGAACCGATGCACCATTTCTCCGCGCCGAGACGATAAACGAACAGTTCCCACTCGCTGGTGACGTGAACTTCCAGGGCCGAGCGCGAGATCGGCGCAGGCTCTGGTGGCACCGTCACCTTCAGTAGCTTGGCCACCCATGGCAGGCTCGTGCCCTGCACCAGCAGTGACACCAGCACGATAAAGAAGGCGAGGTTGAAGTACAGCTGGGCGTTGGGCAGCCCGGCCATCAACGGGAACACCGCCAGAATGATCGGTACCGCGCCGCGCAGGCCGACCCAGCTGATAAACGCCTTTTCGCGACCGTGGAACGCCTTGAACGGCAGCAGGCCGACGATCACCGACAGTGGGCGGGCAAACAGGATCATCCACAGCGCCAATGCCAGTGCCGGCAGGGCAATCGGCAGCAGGTCGTGGGGCGTGACCAGCAGGCCCAGCACGAGGAACATGCCGATCTGCGCCAGCCAGGCCATGCCGTCGAGCATGTGCAGGATGCCGTGGCGGCTGCGCACCGGACGGTTACCGATGACCAGACCGCACAGATATACGGCGAGGAAGCCGCTGCCGTGCAGGGCGTTGGTCAGGGCAAACACCACCAGGCCGCCGGCGATCACCAGAATCGGGTACAGGCCGGTGGCCAGGTTGATACGGTTGACCAGTTGCAGCATCAGCCAGCCGCCACCAAGGCCGATCACACCGCCGATGCCGAACTCGCGGATCAGGTGGGTGAGCAGGCTCCAGTGCAGGCCGGTCTGGCCGCTGGCGAGCATGTCGATCAGGGTGACCGTGAGGAACACTGCCATCGGGTCGTTGCTGCCGGATTCGATTTCCAGGCTGGCGGTCACCCGTTCGTTCAGGCCCTTGCCACCGAGCAGCGAAAACACCGCCGCGGCGTCGGTGGAGCCGACGATGGCGCCGATCAGCAGGCCCTGGATCAAGTTCAGGTCGAACAGCCAGGCCGCGGCCATGCCGGTCAGGCCGGTGGTGATCAGCACCCCGACCGTGGCCAGCGACAGCGCCGGCCACAAGGCCACACGGAAACTCGACACCCGCGTGCGCAAGCCGCCGTCGAGCAAGATCACCGCCAGGGCGAGGTTGCCGACCAGATAGGCCGTGGGGTAGTTGTCAAAAATGATGCCGCCGCCATCGACGCCCGCCGCCATACCGACAGCCAGGATGATCACCAGAATCGGGATGCCCAGGCGGGAGGACAGGGAACTCACCAGAATGCTTGCACCTACCAGCAACGCGCCGATCAGAAACAGGCTGTTGATGGTGATTGCATTCAAAGGCAGTACTCCAGGATTTCAAAAGGCGGGGCGCGAACTGACCATGCAGTCGGCGTGCCATCGATTCTAACCTGTTGAAATGTGATGCTGTCAAAAAGCTTTTGACGATGTTCCGGTATCACACAAAATCGCTGTGGCGAACGCGCTTGCTGTGGCGAGGGAGCTTGCTGTGGCGAGGGAGCTTGCTCCCGTTGGGCTGCGAAGCAGCCCCCCCCAAAAAAAAAATCTAGCGCAAATTTCATGACGAGCGCTTTGCACTCGGACGGGAGCAAGCTCCCTCGCCACAGATACGAGGTCAATCGTTACAGGCTGAACCGGCTGACCATGGTGTTCAGATCCACTGCCAACCGCGACAGCTCGCTACTCGCCGCGCTGGTCTGGTTCGCCCCGGTCGCCGACTGCACCGACAGGTCGCGAATGTTCACCAGGTTGCGATCCACCTCGCGCGCCACTTGCGCCTGCTCTTCTGCCGCGCTGGCGATGACCAGGTTGCGCTCGTTGATTTCGACGATGGCGCTGTTGATGGTGTCCAGCGATAGACCGGCGCCACGGGCGATGTTCAGGGTCGACTCGGCACGTTCGGTGCTGTTGCGCATCGAATCCACCGCGTGTTCGGTGCCGCTCTGTATGCTGCCGATCATGCGCTCGATTTCGCTGGTCGACTGTTGGGTGCGGTGCGCCAGGGCACGGACTTCGTCGGCGACCACGGCAAAACCGCGTCCGGCTTCACCGGCACGGGCCGCTTCGATGGCCGCGTTCAAGGCCAGCAGGTTGGTCTGGTCGGCCAAGCCACGGATCACGTCGAGGACCTTGCCGATATCACGGGATTCGTTGGCCAGGTCGCCGATCAGGGTCGCCGTACTTTGCACGTCGGCGCTCATGCGTTCGATGGCGCTGACGGTTTCCTGCACGAGGTCGCGACCATCGCCGGCAGAGCTGGTGGCGTTCTTCGAGGCTTCGGAGGTGCTGACCGCATTGCGCGCGACTTCTTCAACAGCGCTGGTCATCTCGTTGACCGCTGTGGCGGCCTGCTCGATTTCGTTGTTCTGCTGGGTCAGGCCACGGGCACTTTCGTCGGTGACACTGTTGAGTTCCTCTGCCGCCGACGCCAACTGAGTCGCGGAGCCGGAAATGCGCTGCAGCGTGTCGCGCAGTTTGTCCTGCATCTTCGCCATGGCCAGCAGCAAGCGGCCGGCTTCGTCCTCGCCATCGACTTTGATCGGGCGCGTCAGGTTGCCTTCGGCGATTTGCTCGGCGGCGCCCAGGGCGTTGGCAATCGGTTGAGTGATACTGCGGGTCAGCAGCCAGGCCAACAGAAGCGTCAGTGCGGTGGCGAGCAGCAGCAGGATGATCACCAGGGTGAACGCCGAATCGTACTGATCGGCTGCCTGCTGGTTGGTGTCGTGGGATTGCTGGGTGTTGATTTCCAGCAAGCGGCTCAACACGGTGTTGATCGCTTCGGAGTTGTTGAGCAGATCCGAGTTGAGCAGGCTGCGCAGTTCGTCGACCTGATTGTTACGTGACAGGGCCTTCATGCGGTCTTCGATCTGGCGATATTGCCCGAGCAACTGCACGTACTGATCGTAGGCTGCACGTTCCTGAGGGCTGGCGATCAGTTTTTCGTAGGTCGCCTGGGCAGTGCGAATCTGCTGGTTGCGTGACTCCAGCAGGTCGATGGTTTTCTGCTGCACATCAGGCTCGCGATTGACCAGCAAGCGGTAGGACAGCACGCGCAGACGCAGGGTCAGCTGAGTGAAGTCGTCGAGTGCCTTGATGCTCGGCACGCTGTTGTTGGTGATGTTCTCGGCGGCGCCGCGGATCTTGCTCATCTGGTTCAGGGCGAACACGCCCAGAACCATCATCAGGCCGCCGATCAGGGCAAAACTCAGGAACGCCCGTGGAGCGATATTCATATTACGAAGGGACATGGCGGTTACCGGAAAGGGCGCATCCGTGCGGGGCTGAGGCAGGTGTATGAATGACTTATCGGTCGTCTTGCAGAAGTCTTGAGTCGGGTCTGATTTCGTCGGTTGCACCTTGTGGCGACGAAGTGCAGGAACCAGATCGGCCAATCACAGTCTTTAAAACTCGCGAGGACGGTCCCCCGTCAGGAAAATCAAGGCGTTGCGCCTGTATAACCCTGGCATCCGGGGTGACTTTTCTTTATCGTACGCGCCCTTTGAAAATGCCTGGAAAATCAAAATGTTGGAAACATCCCTAAGCCAATTGGAACAACTGGTCAGCGACCTGGTACAACAGAACCAGACCTTGATCGGCACCAACCAGACCCTGAGCGCAGAACTGGCCCAGGCCAAGGATGAAAACGAAAGCCTGCAACTGAGCCTGATGGAACAGGAAGAGAAGCAAGGCGCCACGGCCGCCCGTATTCAGGCCCTGGTTGAGCGCGTCAGCGCAGGCCCAGTCAGCGCATGAGTTACAACGCCGCAGGGGTAAAAGTCGTCTCGATCATGGGAGAGGACTATTCGATCAAGGCACCGGCCGGGGAAGAACAGACCCTGCTCGACGCTGCGATGATGTTGAAGGCAGCCCTGGCCGATACCAAACGCAAGTACCCGACCCTGATCGGTGACCGACTGCTGGTGCTGGCGGCGATGAATCTGTGTTCCCAGCAGATTGAAATGCAGAAGCAGCACAAGCTCGAACTCGACCGTTACCAAGAGCAAGTCAGCGCCACGGTTGAAGTGATCTCCAAGACGATCAATCAGGCCTGATCGGCTTTGCGCACAACCAAAGAATAAATTGTCGGTTACATTTGTATACAATCGGCACGGCTGTTGCAGTGTTTCAGCCTCTTATTCTTTGGGGGTGCTCCATGCAGTTCTGGCGACGCAGTATTCAATGGCAACTGATCCTGAGCATGGGCAGCGCCTTGCTGGTCAGCATCCTGATCGTGGTCGGCATTTATACCCTGGTGGTCAATCGTCTCGCCCAGAGCTATCTGGTCGAACAAGCCTTGCCGTCGAGCATCGAAGCGATGCGCAACGACATCGAGCGCATCCTCATTCAACCGGTCACCGCCGCCAAGGACATCGCCAGCAACAGCATGGTCCGCGACTGGCTGGCAGGGGGCGAAGACCCTTCGCGCACCGCTGAATTCGTCCAATACCTGCAAGGCATTCGCACCGAGCACAAAGCCTTTACCGCCTTGGTGATTGGCGCCGCCTCCAATCACTACATCACCGAAAAAGGCCTGGATCGCACCCTCAGCCAGTCCAATCCCAACGACGCCTGGTACTACTCCTTTCTGGCCGGCAGCCCCTCGCGCACTCTCAATATCGACAACGATACGGCCACCGGAGAATTGGCGCTTTTCATCGACTTCAAGGTCGAGCAGGCCGGCAAGGTCGTGGGGGTTGCCGGGCTCGGTTTGAGCATGAAAGAGCTGTCGGAGCTGATTCACAACTACAGCTTTGGCGAGCGCGGCAAGGTCTATCTCGTGCGTTCTGACGGTTTGATCCAGGTTCATCCCGAGACGCAATTCAGCGGCAAACGCACGCTGACCGAGCAGATTGGCGCGACAGCAGCTCAGGCGGTGATGAGTCAAAAAGCTGCCACCAGCCATGGTTTCCAGCGTGACGGTGAGGACTACCTGGCCTTGAGCCTGCCGCTTCGTGACCTGGGCTGGACGCTGGTGGCCGAAGTGCCGCAGTCGCAAATCTACGTCGAGGCCCGTCGCGCCATGTGGATGAGCAGCGGAATCGGCCTGGCCGTGGCGATTGTCTGCCTGTTGTTGGTGGTGTTGCTGGCCCGTGGCCTGGTGCGGCCGATTCGTCAGGTAACAGCCGCGCTGGTAGCCATCGGTAGCGGTGGTGGAGATTTGACCCACCGGTTAGATTCCAGTCGCGCCGATGAGCTGGGTGATCTGGCGCGTGGCTTCAACCGCTTTCTCGACAGCCAGCGCGACATGATTGGTGAAGTGTTGACCACCAGCGAAAAACTGCGCACGGCAGTGGGGCAAGTGGCGCAGGTGGTGGACAACACCGCCGAACGTTCCGGCCGTCAGCAGGAAATGACCGACATGGTGGCCACCGCTGTGCATGAAATGGGCCTGACCGTGCAGGACATCGCCCAGAACGCCGGCAACGCGGCGCTGGCGTCGCAAACTGCGCGGGACGAAGCACTGCAGGCGCGGGAAGTGGTCGGTGGCTCGATCCGCCATATAGAAAGCATGTCCGATGAAATCGGCGTAGCCGCCAGTGCGGTCGGTGAACTGGCCCATCAGGTGGCCTCCATCGATCAGGTGCTGGCGGTGATTCGCGGGATTTCCGAACAGACCAATCTGTTGGCCTTGAACGCAGCCATCGAGGCGGCACGAGCCGGTGATATGGGGCGCGGGTTTGCGGTAGTGGCCGATGAAGTGCGCACCTTGGCGCGACGTACCCAGTCGTCCACCGATGAAATCCAGCAGATGATCGGCAGCCTCAAGCAAGGCGCCGAGAACGCGGTATCTTCGATGCATTCCGGGCAGGCAGCGACGGGCACGGGTGTCGAGTCGAGCCAGCGCACCGGAGCGTCGTTGACGGCGATTACCGGCCAGGTCGAACGCATCAGTGACATGAACCACCAGGTGGCGACGGCCACGGAAGAGCAGTCGGCAGTGACCGAGGAAATCAATCGTAACGTGCAGGGTATTTCCGATCTGGCGCGGGCGACGGCGGGCGAGGTCAGGGCTTGCCGGGAGGATTGCCGGACGTTGCAGCGGTTGGCCGATGATCTGGCGCGGCAGATGGGTGGGTTCAGGTTAAGCTGATAATCAACTTTGTGGCGAGGGAGCTTGCTCCCGCTGGAGTGCGAAGCGCTCCCAAATCCGGCAACCCAAATGCATCTGATGCACCGTGTTGTCGGTATTTGCGCCTGCTTCGCAGTCGAACGGGACGGTTCGGCGATCCGACAAGCTCCCTCGCCACAAACACTTGCCGATCGTCAGAACCACTCATCCTGCATGTTCAGGCACACATCATCCCGCGCCTCAAGAATGGCCAGCTCATGGTGGCAACCCGGAATTTCCCAGGTCAGGAAGTACCGCGCCGCCTGTAGTTTGCCCTTATAGAAGCTGACATCCGTCGCATTGCCCTTGGCCAGTCCTTCCTCGGCACGGATTGCCTGTTCCAGCCAGCGCCAGCCGATGACGGTGTGACCGAAGACTTTCAGATACAGCGCCGAGTTCGCCAGGCTGCTGTTGACCTTGCCTTGGGCCAGGTCGGTGAGCAGGCCGATGGTCACCGTTTGCAGGCGCTCCACCAGTTTTTCCAGCGGCTCGCGCAAGGCGTCGAGTGAAGAGTGAGCCTGTGCGCGCTCGGCGGTGTCGGCGATCAGGCGAATCAGTTGCTTGAGACCGGCACCGCCATTCTGCGCCAGTTTGCGCCCCAACAGATCCAGCGACTGAATGCCGTGGGTGCCTTCGTGGATCGGGTTCAGGCGGTTGTCGCGGTAGTACTGCTCCACCGGGTATTCACGGGTGTAGCCGTGGCCGCCGAGGATCTGGATCGCCAGTTCGTTGGCCTTCAGGCAGAACTCCGACGGCCAGGATTTGACGATGGGCGTCAGCAGGTCCAGCAACTCATGGGCCTGTTTGCGCTCGGTTTCCGTTTCCAGCGTTGTGGTGTCATCGAACAACCGC
The DNA here is from genome assembly GCF_004348895.1 of Pseudomonas vancouverensis. Taxonomy (GTDB): domain Bacteria; phylum Pseudomonadota; class Gammaproteobacteria; order Pseudomonadales; family Pseudomonadaceae; genus Aquipseudomonas; species Aquipseudomonas vancouverensis. The sequence goes on along the minus strand of NZ_RRZK01000031.1, from coordinate 7,674 downwards.
GCCGCGTACAGGCCCAGGTCGAACGAGCCTTCGACGTAAGCTTTCTGGGTCAGCAGCATGCGTTTGACGTCGGCGTGATTGATGATCGCCACTGGCGCCGTGCTCGGGTCCTTGCTGTCGGGCACGCGACCCTGGGGACGTTCGCGGGCGTATTCCAGCGAGTACAGATAACCGGCGTAACCGAGCATTACCGCACCCATGCCGACACCGATCCGCGCCTCGTTCATCATCTGGAACATGTAGCTCAGGCCCTGATGCGGTTTACCCACCAGATAGCCGACGCACTCACCGTTATCGCCGAAGTTCAGCGCGGTGGATGTGGTGCCGCGCCAGCCCATCTTGTGGAACAGGCCGGCCAGCAGTACATCGTTGCGCTTGCCGAGGCTGCCGTCGTCGTTGACCAGAAACTTGGGCACGATGAACAGCGAGATGCCCTTCACCCCGGCCGGCGCGTCCGGCAGCTTGGCCAGGACCATGTGCACGATATTTTCCGACAGCGGGTGATCGCCGCCGGAGATGAAAATCTTGTTGCCCTTGAGCCGATAGGTGCCGTCGGCCGCCGGTTCGGCGCGGGTACGAATATCCGAGAGCGACGAGCCAGCGTGGGGCTCGGTGAGGGCCATGGTGCCAAAGAAGCGGCCGTCGATCATTGGCTGCAGGAAGTGGCGCTTCTGCTCGTCGGTGCCGAAGCTTTCGATCAGGTTGGCCGCGCCCATGGTCAGGAACGGATAGGAGGTCGACGCCGCGTTGGCCGACTGGAAGTGCGAAAAGCAGGCCTGGGACAGCAGGGTAGGCAGTTGCATGCCGCCGGCCTCGAAGCTGCGCGCGGCATTGAGAAAGCCTGCTTCGAGGAAGGCGTCCACCGCCGGTTTCACTTCCGGAATCAGGATTGCCTGACCGTTTTCATAACGCGGCTCGTTCTCGTCGCCCTTGCGGTTATGCGGGGCGAAGAACTTCTCGGCGATGCTGCGGGCGGTGCCTATGGCCGCGTCAAAGGTTTCGCGGTTGTGCTCGGCGAAACGCTCACGCCGGGTCAGGCCCTCGGCATCGAGGACTTCATACAGCTCGAAAGCCAGATTGCGGGAACTGAGCAGCGTCTCGGACATGGCGGCCTACCTTTTATTGGGATGGGCCGAGTCTAGGCGTGCGAATAAAGACTGAACAGGATGATTGATAACGGTGATATTGGAGCCGAGCGGCGGCTTAACAACCACCCCCTATAACAAATGTGGGAGCGAGCTTGCTCGCGATTGCGGTAGATCAGTCAGGAAAGAGGGTGACTGATGAATCGCTATCGCGAGCAAGCTCGCTCCCACAAGGGATCTTGCATGCCGGACAACCGTTGCGGCTGCCCGGCTTATCGGTTTAACCGATGGTCATCAGGCTGGCGTTACCACCCGCCGCCGCAGTGTTGACGCTCAAGGCACGTTCGATCACCAGGCGTTCCAGCGCGATGTTGGTTTCGCCCTGGGACAGACCCTGCACGCCAACGATGGCACCGGCACGCTTGGCCACCTGCTGGCAGACTGCACGCAACTGGTCGGAATGGCCGTGATGCAGAACGGCATCGAACACCGCTTCATCCTTGGTCCAGTCGGAAACCAGCTTGATGCGTGCCTGAATGTCCTTCGGCAGGCGTGCGAACAAGGCCTTGCTCAGATCGGATTCCGGCCACACCGCCGAACCGCCCACCGCCAATACCGCGGCCAGTTGCGTCAGCAGATCGCCTTCGACTTCGGCCAGGCACAGCACGTGTTCACGTGGCAGGATCGCATAGCTGTTGCGCTCGCCGGTCGGGCCGGCCAGGACGCGGGTAATGCCGCTTTGCGATTGCGCGGCGAACTGCACGCACAGGGTGCTCAGGTCGGCGAATTTGTTGTTGTCGGCCCAGGCCTTCAGCGCGGTCAGCGGTTTGCTCATGGCGTCGCGCAAGCGAACGTCCGGCGCAGCGGCAGCATCACCGCGAGCGAAGGACTGTTCAATGGCGTCCGCCGGGCGCGTCGACAGCAGGCGGTACAGGTACAACGGACCACCGGCTTTCGGGCCAGTACCCGACAGGCCTTCGCCACCGAATGGCTGCACGCCGACCACGGCACCGACAATGTTGCGGTTCACGTAGACGTTACCGGCATGGACGTTGTCGATCACCTTGGCGATGGTCTCGTCGATACGGGTGTGCACGCCCAGCGTCAGGCCGTAGCCGGAAGCATTGATCTGCGCGATCAGTTGATCGATGTCCTTGCGCTTGTAGCGCACCACGTGCAGCACCGGGCCGAAGATTTCCCGTTGCAGTTCGTCGAAGCTTTCCAGTTCGATCAGGGTCGGCATCACGAAAGTGCCGCGTTTGACTTCTTCGGCATCGGCGATGGCCACCTGGTACACGCTGCGACCTTTGTCGCGCATGGCCTGGATGTGCTTCTCGATACCGGCCTTGGCTTCGGCGTCGATCACCGGGCCAATGTCCACGGACAGACGCTCCGGGTTGCCTAGGCGGCTTTCAGCCATCGCGCCTTTGAGCATTTCGATGACACGATCGGCGGAATCTTCCTGCAAGCACAGCACACGTAGGGCCGAGCAACGCTGGCCAGCGCTGTCGAAGGCCGAAGAAACCACGTCGATGACCACTTGTTCGGTCAGTGCCGAGGAGTCGACGATCATCGCGTTCTGGCCGCCGGTTTCGGCGATCAGCGGGATCGGACGACCCTGGCTGTCCAGGCGACCGGCAATGTTGCGTTGCAGCAGGCGCGCGACTTCGGTGGAACCGGTGAACATCACGCCTTTGACGCGATCGTCGCCGACCAGGCCGGCGCCGACGGTTTCACCGCGACCCGGCAACAGTTGCAGCACGCCTTCGGGGATGCCGGCTTCGAGCAACAGACGTACAGCCTGGGCAGCCACCAGCGGCGTTTGCTCCGCAGGCTTGGCGAGTACCGGGTTGCCGGCGGCCAATGCTGCGGCCACCTGACCGCTGAAGATCGCCAACGGGAAGTTCCACGGGCTGATGCACACCACAGGACCCAGCGGACGGTGGGCGTCATTGGTGAAATCGTTGCGTGCCTGCACCGCGTAATAACGCAGGAAATCGACCGCTTCGCGGACTTCGGCGATGGCGTTGGCGAAGGTCTTGCCGGCTTCGCGAGCCAGCAGGCCCATCAGTGGCTGGATCTCGGCTTCCATCAAGTCGGCAGCGCGTTCCAGGATCGCGGCACGTTCGGCCGGCGGTGTCGCCTGCCAGATCGGTGCGGCGTTGAGCGCGCACTGGATGGCATTGTCGACGTCTTCGACCGTGGCTTCCTGCACATGGCCGACCACGTCGCGCAGATCGGCCGGGTTCAGTACCGGTGCTGGCGCTTCATTGCTGGAGGCGCAACCGAGCATAGGCGCGGCTTTCCAGTGGTTGTGCGCGGTGGCGAGCAGGGCGCAGGACAGCGAGGCCAGACGATGTTCGTTGGCCATGTCGATGCCGGCGGAGTTGGCGCGCTCGGAACCGTACAGGTCACGCGGCAACGGGATGCGTGGGTGCGGCAGGCCGAAACCCCCTTCCACGGTCGCCATTTGCTCGATCTGAGCCACCGGATCGGCGACCAGTTCCTGAATCGAAATCGACTGATCGGCAATGCGGTTGACGAACGAGGTGTTCGCACCGTTTTCCAGCAGGCGACGCACCAGGTACGCCAGCAGTGTTTCGTGGGTGCCGACCGGTGCGTACACGCGGCACGGACGGTTCAGCTTGCCATCGGCAACCTTGCCTACCACCTGTTCGTACAGCGGCTCACCCATGCCGTGCAGGCACTGGAATTCGTACTGGCCCGGGTAGTAGTTCTGACCGGCGATGTGGTAAATGGCCGACAAGGTGTGGGCGTTGTGCGTGGCGAACTGCGGGTAGATGACTTCCGGCACCGACAGCAGTTTGCGGGCGCAGGCGATGTAGGAAACGTCGGTGTACACCTTGCGGGTGTAGACCGGGTAGCCTTCCAGGCCTTCGACCTGGGCGCGCTTGATTTCGCTGTCCCAGTACGCACCTTTCACCAGGCGGATCATCAGGCGATGACGGCTGCGGCGTGCCAGGTCGATGACGTAGTCGATCACGTACGGGCAACGCTTCTGGTAAGCCTGGATCACGAAACCGATGCCGTTCCAGCCGGTCAGTTGCGGCTCGAAGCACAGGCGCTCGAGCAGATCCAGCGACAGCTCGAGGCGGTCGGCTTCTTCGGCGTCGATGTTCAGGCCGATGTCGTATTGCTTGGCCAGCAGGGTCAGCGACAGCAGGCGCGGGTACAGCTCGTCCATCACGCGCTCGTACTGGGCACGGCTGTAACGCGGGTGCAGGGCGGACAACTTGATGGAAATGCCCGGGCCTTCATAAATCCCACGGCCGTGGGACGCTTTGCCGATCGAGTGAATGGCTTGTTCGTACGAGGCCAGGTATTTCTGTGCGTCGTGTTCGGTCAGTGCCGCTTCGCCGAGCATGTCGTAGGAGTAGCGGAAGCCCTTGGCTTCGAACTTGCTCGCATTGGCCAGGGCTTCGGCGATGGTTTCACCGGTGACGAACTGCTCGCCCATCAGGCGCATGGCCATGTCGACGCCCTTGCGGATCATCGGCTCGCCGCTCTTGCCGATGATGCGGCTCAGGGACGACGTCAGGCCGGCTTCATTGTGCGTCGAGACAAGCTTGCCAGTCAGCAACAGGCCCCAGGTGGCGGCGTTGACGAACAGCGACGGGCTGTTGCCCAGGTGCGGCTGCCAGTTGCCGGTGCTGATCTTGTCGCGGATCAGTGCATCGCGAGTGCCTTTGTCCGGGATACGCAGCAGCGCTTCGGCCAGGCACATCAGCGCCACACCTTCCTGGGACGACAGGGAGAATTCCTGCAGCAGGCCTTGAACGATGCCGGCACGGCCGCCAGCGCTCTTCTGATTGCGCAGCTTTTCGGCAATCGACGCGGCGAGTTTATTGGTGGCCTCAGCCATCGGTGCCGGCAGGCGAGCCTGCTCGATCAGCATCGGCACCACTTCCGGCTCAGGGCGACGGTAGGCGGCTGTGATCGAGGCGCGCAGTACCGATTGCGGCAGGATGCTTTCGGCGAATTCGAGGAAGCACTGGTGGGCATGATCCAGCGGCGCGTCGACGGCATCGTCGGCGTCCTTGGTCGAACCGTTCAGCTCGGTCAGGGTTGCACCACCCTCGAGTTTTTCCAGGTAATTGAAGATTGCCTGCTTGATCAGCCAGTGCGGCGTGCGATCAATCGAGGTCGCGGCGGCCTTGAGGCGCTCGCGGGTCGGGTCGTCAAGTTTGACCCCAAGGGTGGTGGTAGCCATGTTTTTATCCTCATGTTTGCCACGACTGCGTGGCATCAGCTGGCGGCAAGATTAGCCGCGAGACCGGAGAGGTGCAACCGGGTGCAACCCTTTTTTGTCGGAATATTTCGCTGCTCGTCAGGAAATGAATTCTGGTACGAAGGTACTGCATCGGCTTGGTGCTTTTGCTTCTAGTAGCGCCGTTTAACTGCGCTAAAAGGGAGCAAAAAAGCCCGTAGATGAAAGGATATGTGTGTGGGTGCAACTAATTCTCAAAAAAGGTTGCACCTTATTTGCTTTGTTGCATAGCATTCGCGCACCAAGGTGCAACCCGTGAAAACGCGGGTGATCCGGCTGATGGCTTTCCTGGGGAAACATCAGTCATAAATGCGCGGGTTCCTGGATCGTCTGTCAAACGTGTGCGTTTGCGAGCGGTTCAACCACCGTCGCTACATAAAAACAAAGCCAGGGCGTAACTTAATGAGCGTAAGCAATCCAACCCTGATCACGTTCGTGATCTACATCGCAGCCATGGTGCTGATCGGCCTGATGGCCTATCGCTCCACCAACAACCTTTCCGATTACATCCTCGGTGGCCGTAGCCTCGGCAGCGTCGTGACCGCACTGTCGGCGGGTGCCTCCGACATGAGTGGCTGGTTGTTGATGGGCCTGCCGGGCGCGATCTACATGTCTGGCCTGTCCGAAAGCTGGATCGCCATCGGCCTGATCGTCGGTGCCTACCTGAACTGGCTGTTCGTCGCCGGCCGTCTGCGTGTGCAGACCGAGCACAACGGCGACGCCTTGACCCTGCCGGACTACTTCGCCAGTCGTTTCGAAGACAAAAGTGGCCTGCTGCGCATCATCTCCGCCGTCGTGATCCTGGTGTTCTTCACCATCTATTGCGCGTCCGGCATCGTGGCTGGCGCCCGTCTGTTTGAAAGCACCTTCGGCATGTCCTACGAGACTGCGCTGTGGGCCGGTGCTGCGGCGACGATTGCCTACACCTTCATCGGCGGTTTCCTCGCCGTGAGCTGGACCGATACCGTGCAAGCCACCCTGATGATCTTCGCGTTGATCCTGACGCCGATCATCGTGCTGCTGGCCACCGGTGGCGTGGACACAACCTTCCTGGCCATCGAAGCCAATGACCCGAGCAACTTCGACATGCTCAAGGGCACCACCTTCATCGGCATCATTTCGCTGATGGGCTGGGGTCTGGGCTACTTCGGCCAGCCGCACATCCTCGCGCGTTTCATGGCGGCGGATTCGGTGAAGTCGATCGCCAAGGCGCGTCGCATCTCCATGACCTGGATGATCCTGTGCCTGGGCGGCACCGTAGCCGTTGGTTTCTTCGGTATCGCCTACTTCTCGGCGCACCCGGACGTTGCCGGCGCGGTTTCCGAGAACCACGAGCGCGTGTTCATTGAACTGGCCAAGATCCTCTTCAACCCATGGATTGCCGGCGTGCTGCTGTCGGCCATTCTCGCGGCCGTCATGAGCACCCTGAGCTGCCAGTTACTGGTGTGCTCGAGCGCCCTGACTGAAGACTTCTACAAGACCTTCCTGCGTAAAACCGCCTCCCAGGTTGAACTGGTCTGGGTCGGTCGCGCCATGGTGCTGCTGGTTGCGCTGATTGCCATCGCGCTGGCCGCCAACCCGGAAAACCGTGTACTGGGCCTGGTGAGCTACGCTTGGGCAGGTTTCGGTGCCGCTTTCGGTCCGGTGGTGCTGATCTCGGTGATCTGGAAAGACATGACCCGTAACGGCGCACTGGCCGGCATCGTGGTCGGCGCGGTCACTGTGATCGTCTGGAAGCACTTCGAACTGCTGGGCCTGTACGAAATCATCCCGGGCTTCATCTTCGCCAGCCTGGCGATCTACTTCGTCAGCAAACTGGGCACGCCGACTGCCGGTATGTTCCAGCGCTTTGCAGCGGCTGAGGCGGATTATCGTTTGAACAAGTGATCGGTGACGGGGTGAACTCCACCCGTCCCGGATAAAAGAACGGCTCGCATCTTCAATGGTGCGGGCCGTTTTTTTGTATGCGAGGTCTGTAAAAAGGCTTTAACCCGACAGTATCTGTGGTCCTTTTCAGTGATGCTCGTAAGGCATTTCCTGATTTTTCGAACCCTCTTGAGTTTCCTTTCTGCCCACGTAGTTTGCGTTACGCCACTCATCCCGAGTCGGCTTGGCGCTGATTAACAGTGACGCGCCTCCCATGAATGGGGCGTCGGTAGAAAAGGAGATCATGTAATGGCAATAGGATATTTCATTCGCCAGGGTGACAAGACCACCTGCGGCGGCGAGGTGCTGGAGGCCGACACGCGCATCACGATGCTCGGTATGGCCCACGCGCGTGAAGGCGACCGGGTTTCCTGC
>NZ_RRZK01000030.1 GCF_004348895.1 Pseudomonas vancouverensis | reverse complement strand
ATTCTACAGCAGCCTCATTTGCTGTCAAGTGATTATTTTCAGAAGTTTTCAAGGATTTCCTTAACAACTTCAACCACTTGCGCTTCCGATCTCTCGTTAGCGGGAGGCGAATTCTACAGCGTTACACGCTGCTGTCAACACCTCTTTTTCTCCGCTTTCGATCGAGAAGACCGAACCGTTAAAAGAGCCTTACAACACCACTCTTTCAACTCCTTCCAGGCTTCGATGAACTGAAGCAACCTACTGCCGAAAACTGCGTAACTCTTTGTTTACCAAGGAGTTTTCCGTTTCGACTGCGCCGGAAGTGGGGCGAATTATAGACATCTGAAATCTGCCGTCAACACTTAATTTCGTTTTTCTTGCAGCACCTGCTTTTTACCCAGCATTCTCGGGATTCGACGACTTACAAAAGGAATACGCAGCAACAGAAGCAGCCCTCCTATGGAGGCATAAATCACCCACTCCTTAAGATCGGCACGCACGATCCACAACATATGGAGCAATCCGAGCCCCAAAATCACATAGGCCAGCCGATGCAGTTTCCTCCAGCGCACGCCCAAACGTCGTTGACTGTAACGATTGGACGTCACAGCCAATAACAACAGCCCTACAAATCCCAAAGCACCGACAATGATGTAAGGCCGCTTCCGCAGCTCGACACCTAACTGCGACCAATCGAAACCGAGGATAAAGGCCAGGTAACAGCACAAGTGCATGAACACATAAGCAAAGCACCAGAGTCCCAACTGACGCCGTACAACTATCCAGCCCGCCCACCCACTGATTTTTTGAAGGGGCGTCATGCTCAGCGTGATCAACAGCAGCACCAACGCCCCAAGACCCAGCCGATCAACCAACACCTTGCCAGGATCCGGCCCGAGCAAATCGGCGAACGCCTGATACAACCACCACAACGGCCAAATTGCCGCAGCAAGAAAAACCGATGCACGCCAAGTCGGATAGCGCATCAATAGTTCTTCCGCAGATCGAGCCCTGTGTATAGAGAAGCCACCTCCTCCGAATAGCCATTGAACATTTGCGTATCGCGCACATTCGGCTTGAACAGGCTATTAGGCAGTCGCCGCTCACGGGCCTGAGTCCAGCGCGGGTGGTCGACCGTTGGGTTTACGTTCGCATAAAAACCGTACTCATCTGCCGCAATGCTTTGCCAGGTGGTTTTCGGCTGCTCGCTGACCAGACTGATCCGCACAATGGATTTGATGCTCTTGAAACCGTATTTCCAGGGCACCACCAAACGCAGTGGCGCACCGTTCTGATTTGGCAATTCGCGCCCATACATGCCGACCGCCAGAATCGCCAGCGGATTCATCGCCTCATCCAGACGCAGCCCCTCTATATAAGGCCAGTCGATCAAGGCGAAACCCGAGCGCTGGCCTGGCATGCTTTGCGGGTCCTGCAGCGTTTCGAAGCGAATGAATTTTGCCTTGGAAGTCGGCTCGACCTGCTTGAGCAATGCCGAGATGGGAAAACCGATCCAGGGAATCACCATCGACCAGGCCTCTACGCAACGCAGTCGATAGATGCGCTCTTCCAGCTGATAAGGCTTCATGAAGTCTTCCAGCGCATAACGCCCCGGCTTACCCACCTCTCCGTCCACCACCACCGACCAGGGTTCGGTTTTCAGCGCACCGGCATTGGCTGCCGGGTCGCCCTTGTCAGTCCCAAATTCATAGAAGTTGTTGTAGTGGGTGGCGTCCTTGAATGGCGTGATCGCTTCATCCTTGACGGTCATTGCGCCCCACTGGGTGGCCGGTAGCTTTTCTATAAACCATGCAGGCGGCTTTCCGGACTCGACATCCGGGTAGCGTCCAGCATCTTCGGCGGACGCCCATCCAGGCAGAGCGCCCACGGCCAGACCGGCAACGGTAGCACCCAGCAGATTGCGACGAGAGAGATAGAGGGATTCAGGCGTGACGTCCGGCTCATGACAGTCGGACGTTTTGACAATCTTGATCAGCATGGTTACTCCGCAGCAATGGAGGACAGATGCACCATAGACTGCGGAGTATGAGGGAAATTACGCGCTCTTGTTACGACGAAGGCGTAACAGGTATTGAACCGGACCGGATGCCGCGTAGCCGAGGAACACCAGCAGCAGGATGCGCGGCGGATCGCTGAACACCACCGCAAACACCAATACGACCGCGAGAATCGCCACGAACGGCACGCGTCCTTTCAGGTCCAGCTCCTTGAAGCTGTTGTACTTGATGTTGCTGACCATCAGCATACCGGCAGCGGCAACCATCAGCGCCACCAGGAAAGACATTTTCGAACCCTGGATACCGTAATCGCTGAACGCCCAGACAATACCCGCCACCACACCAGCAGCAGCCGGGCTGGCCAGGCCGATGAAGTAACGCTTGTCTGCAGTGCCGACCTGGGTATTGAAACGTGCAAGACGCAACGCCGCACCGGCGACATAGATGAAGGCGACCATCCAGCCGACCTTGCCCATATCGCCCAACGCCCAGCCAAAGGCCAGCAACGCCGGTGCGACACCAAAGGCAACCATGTCCGATAGCGAGTCGTACTCGGCACCAAAGGCACTCTGTGTATTGGTCATGCGGGCAACACGACCATCAAGACCGTCGAGCACCATGGCGACAAAGATCGCGATGGCGGCAAATGCAAAGTACTTGCTCGCATTGGCCGAGTCGCCGGCGCTCAGGGCGGCCTGCGCACTCATCGAGTTGATGATCGAATAGAACCCTGCGAACAGGTTCGCAGTGGTGAACAGATTCGGCAGAAGATAGATACCACGATGCCGGACTTTACGACCTTCAGCGTCATGCCCTTCTTCGACATGCTCATCGATGGGCAGCAGGCTTTCGGCGTCAGGAGCCTGGTTTGGCTCTTCGGGGCGTTCGCTCATGGACATTACCTTGCAACGGGGTGGAAAGTTTGGACAGGTGTCTGGGACGACGGTTCGGCCGCAAACGATGCAGCTTTATACCAGAACCGGCCCCTCAAACGAAAAAACGCGGCCTAAGCCGCGTTTTTCGTACAAGGACGTGACTTAGTTTTTAGCTTTGTCGACGATCTTGTTGGCACCGATCCACGGCATCATGGAGCGCAGTTGCTCGCCGATGATTTCGATACCGTGAGCGGCGTTGTTGCGACGCTTGGCGGTCATCGAAGGATAGCCGGTAGCACCTTCGCTGATGAACATCTTGGCGTATTCGCCGTCCTGAATACGTTTCAGGGCGTTGCGCATGGCCTGACGGGATTCGGCGTTGATCACTTCCGGACCGGTCACGTACTCGCCGTATTCGGCGTTGTTGGAGATCGAGTAGTTCATGTTGGCGATACCGCCTTCGTACATGAGGTCAACGATCAACTTCAGTTCGTGCAGGCATTCGAAGTAGGCCATTTCCGGCGCGTAGCCAGCTTCAACCAGGGTTTCGAAACCGGCTTTGACCAGTTCAACGGTACCGCCGCACAGAACGGCTTGTTCGCCGAACAGGTCGGTTTCAGTCTCGTCCTTGAAGGTGGTTTCGATGATGCCGGTACGACCACCGCCAACGCCGGCTGCGTAGGACAGTGCTACGTTTTTAGCGTTGCCCGAAGCATCCTGGTAGATCGCGATCAGGTCAGGGATACCGCCGCCTTTGACGAACTCGGAACGCACGGTGTGACCTGGAGCCTTCGGCGCGATCATGATCACGTCGAGGTCGGCACGCGGAACAACCTGGTTGTAGTGAATCGCGAAGCCGTGGGAGAAGGCCAGGGTGGCGCCTTTCTTGATGTTCGGCTCGATTTCGTTCTTGTACAGCGAAGACTGGAACTCGTCCGGGGTCAGGATCATGACCAGGTCGGCAGCCGCAACAGCGGAAGCAACGTCGGTCACTTTCAGGCCGTGGGCTTCAGCCTTGGCAACGGTAGCCGAGCCTTTACGCAGGCCAACAGTCACGTCAACGCCAGAGTCTTTCAGGTTGCACGCTTGAGCGTGGCCTTGGGAACCGTAACCGATGATGGCAACTTTCTTGCCCTGGATGATCGACAGGTCGCAGTCTTTATCGTAGAAAACTTTCATGAATTTCCCCTATATCCGGCCGTTCAGGCCATTCGCTAATTTGGTTTAGATGCTGAGAACTTTGTCGCCGCGAGCAATGCCGGTCACGCCACTACGGACAGTTTCCAGAATCGATGCGGTGCCGATGGACTGAATGAAGCTGTCGAGCTTGTCGCTGGTACCGGTCAGTTGAACGGTATACACGCTGGCGCTGACGTCGACGATCTGTCCACGGTAAATATCGGTAGTGCGCTTGATCTCGGCGCGCTGGGCACCGGTGGCCTTGACCTTGACCAGCATCAGTTCGCGCTCGATGTGAGCACTCTCCGACAGGTCGACCAGTTTTACCACTTCGATCAGCTTGTTCAGGTTCTTGGTGATCTGCTCGATGATTTCATCGTGACCCACCGTGGTCAGCGTCAGACGCGACAGAGTCGGGTCTTCGGTTGGCGCAACGGTCAGGCTTTCGATGTTGTAGTTGCGCTGCGAGAACAGGCCAACCACACGAGACAGAGCGCCAGGTTCGTTTTCCAGAAGCAAGGAAATAATGTGTCGCATGATTAAGTACGCTCCGTCTTGCTCAGCCACATATCGCGCATGGAGCCGTCTTTGATCTGCATCGGATAGACGTGCTCGCTGGTGTCGACCGAAATATCGATGACCACCAGGCGATCTTTCATGGCGAACGCCTCTTCCATCTTCGACTTCAAATCTTTCGATTCGGTGATGCGTACGCCGACGTGACCATAGGCTTCAGCCAGCTTGACGAAATCAGGCAACGACTCCATGTAGGAATGCGAATGGCGGCTGCCATAGCTCATGTCCTGCCACTGGCGAACCATGCCCAGTACACCGTTGTTCAGGATGACGATCTTCACCGGCAAACCGTATTGCAGGCAGGTCGACAACTCCTGGATGTTCATCTGGATGCTGCCCTCGCCCGTTACGCAGGCGACGTCGGCATCCGGGAAGCTCAACGAGATGCCCATGGCCGCCGGCAAGCCGAAGCCCATGGTGCCCAGGCCACCGGAGTTGATCCAGCGGTTCGGCTTGTTGAACTTGTAGTACTGCGCGGCAAACATCTGGTGCTGACCCACGTCGGAGGTCACAAAGGCGTCGCCTTTGGTCACTTCGCACAGGGTTTCGATCACGGTTTGCGGTTTGATCATGCTGCCGTCGCCCTTGTCGTAAGGGAACAGGCCGCGATCACCGCGCCACTCGTCAACCTGCTTCCACCAACTGGCCACGGACTCCTTGTTCGGGGTCTCGCCGATTTCCTTGAGGATCGCGACCATTTCGGTCAGGACGCTCTCAACTGGGCCGACGATAGGCACGTCGGCCTTGATGGTCTTGGAGATCGAAGCCGGGTCGATGTCGATGTGAATGATCTTGGCGTTCGGGCAGAACTTGGACGCACCGTTGATGACTCGGTCATCGAAGCGCGCGCCAACGGCCAGGATCACGTCAGCATGGTGCATCGCCAGGTTGGCGGTGTAGCTGCCATGCATGCCGAGCATGCCGATGAACTGACGGTCGGTGCCTGGGTAGGCGCCGAGGCCCATCAGGGTATTGGTCACTGGCAGGTTGAGCATCTTGGCCAGTTCGGTCAGTGGTGCGGAACCACCGCCGAGGATCACGCCGCCGCCCGAGTACAGCACGGGACGCTTGGCCGCCAGGAGCATTTCTGCCGCCTTGCGGATTTGTCCGGAGTGACCACGAACAGCCGGGCTGTAGGAGCGCAACTTGGCTTTTTTCGGGAAGACGTATTCGAATTTCTCGGCCGGGTTGGTCATGTCTTTCGGGATATCGACAACGACCGGACCAGGACGACCGGATTGCGCCAGGTAGAACGCCTTCTTCATGACTTCCGGGATTTCCGAGGCGTGCTTGATCATGAAGCTGTGCTTCACGATTGGCCGGGAGATACCGATCATGTCGGTTTCCTGGAACGCATCGGTGCCGACCATGGTGCTAGGCACCTGGCCGGAAATGATCACCATCGGAATGGAGTCCATATAGGCGGTCGCGATACCGGTGATGGCGTTTGTGGCGCCAGGACCGGACGTCACCAGTACCACACCGGCTTTACCGGTGGCACGGGCGTAGCCGTCAGCCATATGGGTCGCCGCTTGTTCGTGACGAACCAGGATGTGAGTCACTTCCGGTTCTTTGAACAGGGCATCGTAAACATGAAGAAGAGCACCACCCGGGTACCCGTAGATATATTTGACGCCTTCGTCGCGCAAAAAGCGGACGAGCATCTCACCGCCAGATAAAAGCTCCACGTTGCTCACCTCTAAAACGCCAGAATACCGCCCACGAAAAATGGGACGGGTCTTAATAGGTTTACTTCTCAGCAGAGCATGAGCGACGGTGGTCGCCGACTACGTCAGCACTGACTGAGCAAGTATTGGGATCGTCCCAAGTGTTGCGGGCCTTTCCCACCCAGCGCGAGGTAACGCGTTGCGGGTGTAACAGGTCGGCGCGGATGTGCGCCTCATGATCTGCCGAGAGGGTCTGCTTCTGGCAGTCCCTGTACAGCGGACTTTGGATTCTTCTGTTTCGTCCCCTCCAAGTCAAGTCGAGAATGCGCTTTATTCTACTAAGCACATGAGAACGCAAGAAAAAACCCATAAAACCGCGGTGCGTTAGCTTCAATTGCGCAACTTTTGCCTGAAAATTGGCAGCCGCATGCGATTGCACTGTGGCACTCAACGAAAGAGAGAAGACAACGGGGGAAAACTGCCGGCAGAGCGCCGGCATTTTCGGCTCAACGCGAGGCGGTAATCAGCAGGTCAAACTCTTTGAGCAACACTTGGAGTTGCCGATCCTTGCCCTGGACATTGCGTCCGGCGAAGACCATTTCGGCCATCTCCTGAATGCCCGAGGCATTGGGCAGCGGCAGGTCCTGCTCGAGGATCATCTTCATGCGGGGCAGGAAAATCCATTGCAGCCACTGCTCGAAATCCAGCGTATCGACCGAAAACGGCTCAACACTGGACAGCGCCTCGGCCGATGGTGAAACGTCGTCCCACCAACCCTGCACCCGCAGTTCACGCTCGATCAACAGCAGTTGATCGGCGATTTTCGAAAAGCGCGCATCCATCACGAGGTTACCCTGGCCTTCTGACGGGCCAGCGCAGCGCCCTGGGAATCACCCTGCTTCTCACGGGCCTGGGCAATCAACTCCCACAGGTTCGCTTGCAGCGCTGGACGCCCGCTGGCCAAGGTCAGCCCGCGACGTGCGAACTGCTCGGCCTGAGCGGCATCGCCTTGAGCCATCCGTACCTGGGCAAGGCGATAGAGGACTTGCGGCTCACGCGGAGCGACGCGCTGAGCCCGCTCCAGACTGGAAGCAGCGCCGTTGAGGTCCCCGCTCGCCTGCTGTTGCTGCGCAGTGGTCAGCAGCGCCAGCACCGGCCCGTCCAGTTGCTCGTCGGCCGACAGGCCACCGGAGGCACTGGCCGATGGAATTCCGCTTGGCTGCGAAGGCATGTTGTAGGTGCCCTGATTGATCGGCGCCGACTGCATCGGCGACGTATCGATAGGGCCAGGTGTGATCGGCCCTGGCGTAATAGGCGTGGTGCTGATCGGCGCAGACGTCGACCCGCCGCCCGGCACCATTACCACGACGCCACTGTCGCCTTGGGGAATGGCCTGGGTCTGGGCCTGGCCTTGTACAGGACGCTTGACCGTGGTCTGACGGAAACCGCCATTGGCCGAAATCCGCTCGCTATTGGAAACGGCAGTGCCGGAATCCACTACCGGAATCGAGCCTCGTTGTACGGTGGAGCAACCGCTGAGCAAAGCCACGGCGGCAACCGCTGGAATCAACCACTTGTTCACTTGAAACCCTCTTTGCTTAATTCATCCAGCCTTTGACCCAATCCATCACCGACTCTCCGCTTGCCGGGCTTTCACCTGCGCAAGCAGTACCGGGTGGCGGTTCGCTGCCGCGAATATACGGCATCTGCACAGCACCGGGGCAACTGGCTTCGGAGCCTTGACCGGTCCGTGAATCGACCCAGGCCTGAACGATATTATCCGGCTGCGGCATGTCCAGCGGCAACGGGTCGGCCTTGCGCATGAAACTGGTCCAGACCTGCAACGCACCGGTAGCGCCGGTGAACGGCGTCTTGCCGTTGTCGTCACGCCCCAGCCAGACCACGGCCAGCAGGTCCTGGCTGAAACCGGCGAACCAGCTGTCTCGCGAGTCGTTACTTGTACCGGTTTTACCCGCCAGCGTCAGGGTTTTTGGCAACACGTTGTAAACCGAACTGCCGGTACCTTCGCGCATCACCCGCTGCATGGCGTTCTGAATCAGGTAAATCGACGCCGGATCGAAGCGTTGCTGAATCTGGAACGGATAACGCTTGAGCGGTTCGCCTTCCGCCGTCAGCACGCTGCGAATCCCGCGCATCGGCGTATTGAAGCCACCGTTGGCGAGGGTCTGATACATGGTTGCCACTTCGATCGGCGTCATGCCGCCAGCCCCCAGCAACATCGAAGGGAACGCCGGGAATTCGCGAGACACACCCAGGCGCGCCAACGTCTTCAAGACATTCGGCACGCCCACGGCCAGGCCGAGACGCGCGGTCGACAGGTTGTAGGAATGCGCCAGCCCTTGATAAAGGAAGACGGTACCGTGGGAACGGCGATCATAGTTTTGCGGTTTCCAGACCTGACCGTCCGCGCCCTTCACCGAGAAGGCTTCGTCCGACAGCCAACTGGTCAGCGTGTACTGGCTCGGTTTCTCCAGCGCCGTCAGATACACCGCCGGTTTGATCAACGAGCCCACCGGACGCACCGCATCCAGCGCCCGGTTGAAGCCGGCGAAACTGGCCTGGCGACTGCCGATCATCGCTTGCACTTCACCGGTTTCCGGGTTGGTCACGACCATCGCCGCTTCAACATCCTCGGAGCCCTTGCGCCCAGCCAGACGCTTGAAGGTGTCATTGACCGAAGCCTCGGCTTTCATCTGCAGGATCGGGTCGAAACTGGTGAAGATTCGCAGGCCTTCTTCGGTCAAGTCTTCATCGCGATAATCTTCACGCAACTGACGCTTGACCAGATCGAGGAAGCCCGGGAAGGAACTGTCCGCCAGACTGCCGCGCTTGGTCACGCCCAGCGGCATTTTCTTCGCGGCGGCCACCTGTTCGGCGGTAGCAACGCCCTGCTCTTGCAGAATGTCGAGCACCAGGTTGCGCCGCTCCAGCGCCCGCTCCGGATAACGGCGCGGGTTATAGGAGGACGGCCCCTTGACCATGCCCACCAGCAATGCCACCTGATGCAGTTTCAGCTCGGCCAATGGCTGGCTGAAGAAGAACTGACTGGCCAGGCCGAAACCGTGCACCGCACGCTGACCGTCCTGACCGATGAACACCTCGTTGAGGTACGCCTCGAGGATCTCGCGCTTGTCGTAATGCAGTTCGAGCAGCAACGCCATCATGGCTTCAGTGAGCTTGCGGCTCAGGCTGCGTTCGTTGGTCAGGTAGAAGTTCTTGACCAACTGTTGCGTCAAGGTACTGCCGCCCTGGCGCATGCGACCGGACGAGCCGTTGACCCAGATCGCACGGGCAATCGACTTCGGCGACACACCAAAGTGATGGTAGTAATCACGATCTTCGACAGCCACCAGCGTGTCGAGCAGATACGGCGGCACCTGATCGATCTTGATCAGAATCCGGTCTTCGAGATTCTTCGGGTACAGGCCGCCGATCAGCAACGGCTCAAGTCGCACCACCGACAGTTTGGAACCGTTGGTCGCCGACAGTTCGGCCACATAATCGCCAGAAAAACGCACGCGAACCGGCTGAGCCTGCTCCATGCCTTCATAGAACTGGAAACCACGGGTATTGAGGTCGACCGTGTTGCCATTGACCGAGGCGGCGCCAGGGCCATTGGCCACACTTTCGCGGCGATAGCCCAAGGCATCGAGCTCGGTCAGGAAATCGTCCCGGCTCAGCTTTTGTCCGACGAACAGCTCGAGCGGGCGCGCATAAACCTTGGCCGGAATGGTCCAGCGCTTGCCGGAGAACTTTTCCTGGACGATCGCGTCGAGGTAAACGGCGAATCCGGCCAAGGCAACAAGGCCGACCAGACTGAGTTTAATGGCCCAGCCCAGCCACGGGCGCAGGCCCCTGGAGGGAGGTTTTTTTGGGGTGCGGGGAGTTCGGGTACGAGTCATGGCGGCGGATTATACGCACTTTATTCATACTCAACAGGAGCGCTCCGAGGTTTGCGTCAAGTGGACTTGCGGCCATAATGACCGCCTTGAATTTCCCAGACTCTGAAGGATCGCCTGTGAGCCAGTCCCTGATCGCTGCCCTGCAAAACCCTGCTCTCTATCCACACCCGGTAGAGGGATTCCAGGTCATCGAGACCCATATTTCCTGGGTCATTCTCACCGGCCCCTTTGCCTATAAAATGAAGAAACCGGTCAACTTCGGCTTCCTCGACTTCACAGGCTTGCAGGCTCGCGAACATTTCTGCGGTGAAGAGCTGCGCCTGAACCAACGCCTGACCGATGATTTGTATCTCGAAGTGTTGCCGATCACCGGCAGCGCAGAAGCGCCACAACTGGGCGGCGAAGGTCCAGCCATCGAATACGTACTGAAAATGCGCCAGTTCCCGCAAACCGGCCTGCTCAGCACGCTGCAAGCCAACGGCGAACTGACCACCGCACACATCGACCAGATGGCCGAGCAAATCGCCCGCTTCCACCTGAACGCGCCGAAAGTGCCGGCCGAGCACGACGCCGGCACACCACAAAGCGTAATGGCGCCGGTACGGCAAAACTTCGAACAGATCCTGCCCTTCCTCAGCGACAAGGCGGACCTGCTGCAACTGGACGCACTGCAAGCCTGGGCCGAAAGCAGCTTCGAACGCCTCAAGCCACTGCTCGCCCAGCGCAAGGCTGAAGGTTTCATCCGCGAGTGCCACGGCGACATCCACTTGGGCAACGCGACCCTGATCGACGGCAACGTGGTGATCTTCGACTGCATCGAATTCAACGAGCCGTTCCGTTTCACCGATGCGTATGCCGACACCGGCTTCCTCGCCATGGACCTGGAAGACCGCGGCTTGAAGTGCCTGGCGCGTCGTTTCATCAGCCAGTACCTGGAGCTGACCGGCGACTACCGCGGCCTCGAAGTGCTCAACTTCTATAAAGCCTATCGCGCCTTGGTCCGCGCCAAGGTCGCGCTGTTCAGCATGCCGGCCGACGCCACGGCGGTACAACGCGCCACCACCCTGCGCCAGTACCGCAACTACGCCAACCTGGCGGAAAGCTACAGCACCATTCCTTCGCGCTTCATGGCCATCACCCATGGCGTTTCCGCTGTCGGCAAAAGTCATGTTGCCATTCGTATGGTGGAAGCACTGGGGGCGATTCGCCTGCGTTCCGATGTCGAGCGCAAGCGTCTGTTTGGCGAGCAAACCGTCGAGAACGATGTGCAGGCCGGCATCTATAGTGCCGACGCCAGTGCGGCCACTTATGCCCGCCTGCATGAAATCGCCGGTGTCATCCTGCACGCAGGCTTCCCGGTGGTGGTCGATGCCACTTACCTCAAGCGCGATCAGCGCGAGAGCGCGGCAAAAGTGGCCGAAGCCACCGGTGCACCGTTCCTGATCCTCGACTGCAACGCACCGCAAGCCGTAATCGAAAGCTGGCTGGCCTTGCGTCAGGCGGACAAGAAAGATCCTTCCGACGCCACACTCGCGGTGATCGAAGCCCAACAGGCCAGCCGTGAAGCGCTGACACCGGCAGAAATCCTCTGCAGTAAACGCGTTCAGACCAACGAAAGCGGAACCCTCGACACCGTGGTCGAACAGATCCGCCAGCGCCTGCCGGGGCTGTAAGAAACTATTTCAGCCGTGCAGCCCTCGTCGGCTTCACGGCTGTCAAATAGTGGCACTATACTGGCGTCATAAAACCAACAGGTGATGCGACATGAGCCAGCCGAAACTTCTCGACACCCCGCTTTATGCCTTGCTGCACAAAGACGACATCAGAGGCTTCAACAGCGAGCGCCCCAAGGATGGCCCCATCGATATGGTGGGCGGCGACTTTCGCGGACTGGACTTGCGCGAGCTGAATGCCGATGGCGTGGACTTCAGCGATGCCTATTTCCGCTCCGCCGATTTGCGCGGCATTGATTTCCGTAAAGCGACGCTGGAAGGTGCAAGCCTGGCCCATGCACAAATTTCCGGTGCCTACTTTCCGCCGGAGCTGAGTGCAGACGAAATTCTGATGTCGATGAACTTCGGGACACGGTTGCGTTATCGCACCCGCTGAATTCTTAACGGATAACCGACACGTCCGGCGCACTCATCCGCGCTGGACGCTGGTTACTTTTCCCTGAAAAAGCTGACGACCTCCCGCCATTTCCCAGGCCTGTATCTCCCTGACCTTCTTCCCTCCTTAGAAGCTTTTGCGTCGAAACCGACCAAAGAATCACGCTTTTCCTACTGATGGCTACACTCCTCTGAAGCATGCCCACGCTCTCCATTCGGCCATCGCAAGGAGGCTTGATGAATGATGAACTGCAACATCTGAAGAATCTCGGCAAGACGTCAGCGCAGTGGTTGCATGCCGTGGGCATTCACAGCGCATCGGACTTGCGTCGCCTGGGGGCGGTGGACGCTTATCGGGCCGTGCGCACCCGTGGCTTCAGGGCGTCCAAGGTGTTGTTGTACGCCATTGAAGGCGCTTTGATGGATGTGCACTGGAACGACATACCTGCCGAACGCAAGGATGCCTTGAATAAACAACTGGAAGCCATTTCTCAGCGCCATAAGAACTGAGCCGCTGGAAAATCAGCCTCAAACCCAATGATTACGGGGCCTTCACAAGAAAAACGATGAAATATCGCAGAAATCAAAAAACAGCGATTGACATGGTAATGAGAATCGATATGATTATCACAACTAGTCGCGAGACTGGTCGATATTCTGAAAAGCCCTTGGTTCGGACTCTCAGATTATCTCCTCATCAGGCTAATCACGGTTATTTGACCCGGCTCTTGCCGGGTCTTTTTTTGCCTGTGGAAAAGTGCGGACAATCGACTGCGACTACACCTGTCACTCAAGCGCTTGAACCGCCGTCCTCAAAGGATTCCCGGGCATCGCGGCAACAGGCCAAGTATCCTTGACGTCAGGTTATCGATTTCAATCGTCTGCGAGGACTGGTATCAAGCATGAAATGGCTGTGCGCAGGCGCTGAACTGGTCAATGACAGCAGTCGGGGATTCGACATCGAAGGGCGTAAACTCTTTGCCGTACGCCGGGGCGGCCAGGTGTACGTCTATAGCAATCGCTGTCCGCACCGCGGGGTTGCGCTGGAATGGCACCCCGATCAATTTCTCGACCCAAGTAACAGCCTGATCCAGTGTGCAACCCACGGCGCGCTGTTTCTGATCGAGGACGGCGAATGCGTCGCCGGTCCTTGCGCCGGGCAAGCGCTGACCCGCATTCCCAGTCGCGAAGACGCGCAGGGCATCTGGGTCAGCCTTTAATCGCCCAACAACACTTGCAGACGCCGATCGACCACCATCTCCTCGTGACTCATGCGCACACCGTAAGCCAATACCTCGACACCGCTGGCTTGCGCCTCACGCAGTGCCTGGGCGTAGGCCGGATCAATTTCCAGCGCGGGGCGCACCGCCTCGATATCTGACAGACAGACACAGTACAACTGCACCGCACGAATGCCGTTCCGAGCCAGGTGCGCCAGTTCACGCAGATGCTTGGCACCACGCTGAGTGACCGCATCGGGGAATGCCGCCACCGCGGTTCCGTCAAAGCCCAGGGTGACACTTTTAACCTCGACATAAGCCGGCCCGTTCGGGTAGTCGAGGCGAAAATCTATGCGGCTGTTTTCTTGCCCGTACGCGACTTCGCGCTTGAGAGCGGCGAAGCCGTTCAGTTCGCTGATGACACCCGCGCGCAACGCCTCTTCAATCAAGCCGTTGGCCCTGGCGGTATTCACACAAAACAACCGGCCCTGTGGCGTTTCACCGACTTCCCAGGTGCCCGGCAGTTTGCGCTTCGGATCGTTGGAGCGGCTGAACCAGACCTGCCCGCCTTCAACCTGGCAATTGAGCATCGAACCGGTGTTCGGGCAATGAATGGTCAGCAACTCGCCGTTAACGGTTTCGATATCCGTGAGAAAGCGCTTGTAACGGCGGATCAAACGGCCTTCTTCGAGTGGGGGATCAAAGCGCATCAGCCGTGCCAGCTCTGCAACCCGCGAGCAATACGCTCGACGGCTTCCTGTAACCGCTCAAGATTTTGCGTATAGGCAAACCGCACATGATGCGTTGCCTGATACCGACCGAAATCCAGACCCGGGGTGAATGCCACGTGCTCGGTTTCCAGGAAGTGACGGCAAAACGCGAAGGCATCTCCGCCGAACTTGCTGATATCGGCATACAAATAGAAGGCACCTTCGGGCTCGACCGCAATCCCGAAACCTAATGCTCGCAAAGCTGGCAGGAGGAAATCCCGGCGACGCCCGAATTCGGCGCGACGTTCCTCCAGGATGCTGATGGTCGCCGGCTCAAAACAAGCCAGTGCAGCGTGCTGAGCCATACTCGGGGCGCTGATGTAGAGGTTCTGCGCGAGTTTTTCCAGCTCATTGACCGCAGCATCGGGCGCCACCAGCCAGCCGAGGCGCCAACCGGTCATGCCGAAATATTTGGAAAAACTATTGAGGACAAAGGCACTGTCATCGACTTCCAGCACACTGGCCGCGTCGGTGCCGTAGGTTAAACCGTGGTAGATCTCGTCGACGACCAGATGACCATGGCGCTGCTTGATCGCAGTGGACAGCGCCGCCAGCTCCTCACGGGTCAGGATCGTACCGGTCGGGTTGGCCGGAGACGCCACCAACGCGCCCACACTGTCGTGATCCCAATGACGCTCGACCAGGTCTGGCGTCAATTGATAGCGCACCTCTGGGCCGACCGGCACCAGTTGCGCCGCCCCTTCCACAAGACGCAGGAAGTGCCGATTGCACGGATAACCGGGGTCCGCCAGCAGCCAATGCTTGCCCGGGTCCACCAGCAAGGCACTGGCCAGCAACAAGGCGCCGGAACCGCCGGGCGTGATGAGAATACGACGAGGATCGATGCTCAGACCGTAGCGCTGTTGATAGAAACCGGAAATGGCTTCACGCAGTTCTGGAATGCCGCGCGCCGCGGTGTAGCGGGTCTTGCCTGAGGCCAGCGCGGCCTGACCTGCCTGGATGATCGGTTCGGCGGTGGTGAAGTCCGGCTCGCCGATTTCCAGATGGATGACGTCGTGGCCGGCGGCCTGCAACTCATTGGCCCGCGCCAGCAATGCCATGACATGGAAAGGTTCTATTGCACGACTGCGGGCACTGTAGGACTGAGCCATGGGCCTTCCTTCAACGGAAAAACAGCGATTCTACCCAAGCCCAGGAACGAGCGAGAACCTAAAGCGGTCAGAAGCGTTACAAGTCTGGTCACAAACGAGCCGGGCACCTGTCGCAGGTTTGACTAAAATCATTAATTGAGCCGGGTTTGCGAGCCACCAGACAACGCTTTGTCATCTTTGGCAAGCACCATGTGCCGCGAGCTCGACATCCGGGAGTAGCGCGGCCCGAGTTGATCTGGTAAGTTCGCCCGCTTGCAGCCGCAGGGCCGGCAGGTGTCGGTGATGGAGCAATCCTGCGCAGATGGATTACAAGAGTAGAGGCGGTCTATTTCATGTCCACCCAAGCAAAGCAACAGGCAGTCCAGCCGATCAGCGGCTTCGAACCCTACAAAGAAGCTCCAGGTGAGGAGTACATGGGTAAGCCCATGCGCGCGCACTTCACCAAGGTCCTGAATCAGTGGAAAAAAGAGCTGATGGAAGGGGTCGACAAAACCGTGGACCACATGAAGGACGAAGCGGCCAACTTCCCGGACCCGGCAGACCGTGCCAGCCAGGAAGAGGAGTTCGCCCTAGAACTGCGAGCCCGCGATCGTGAACGCAAGTTGATCAAGAAGATCGACAAAACGCTGCAATTGATTGAAGACGAAGAATACGGCTGGTGCGAGTCCTGTGGCGTCGAGATTGGCGTCAAGCGACTGGAAGCCCGCCCTACCGCCGACATGTGTGTCGACTGCAAGACCCTGGCGGAAATCAAGGAAAAGCAAGTCGGCAAGTAATATCGACTTGAACGAAAAACGGAGCGTGCGAACGCTCCGTTTTTGTTTCTGTGATTTGCGATACCGTCGCGGTATAAATCGCTCCTACAGGCGTTCTGCGACGCACTGGAAAAGAAATTTCGCCCCCATGACTGCCATCGCTTCCTCCCCCTACATCGGTCGCTTCGCCCCGACGCCCAGCGGCCATCTGCATTTTGGCTCGCTGGTCGCAGCGCTGGCTTCGTACCTCGATGCACGTTCAGTCGGTGGACGCTGGTTGATGCGCATGGAAGATCTCGACCCGCCCCGCGAAGAGCCGGGCGCTCAAAGCGCAATTCTCAAGGCGCTGGAAAGCTACGGTTTTGAGTGGGACGGCGAAATGGTCCGCCAAAGTGACCGGCACGAAGCCTACGCCGAAGTGCTCAACCGCCTGTTCAATCAGGGTCTGGCCTATGCCTGCACCTGCTCGCGCAAGCAACTCGAACCCTATAAAGGCATTTATCCCGGGCTGTGCCGCAACGCGGGTCATGGCAGTGAAGGTGCTGCCATTCGCTTGCGTGTACCGGAGCTGTCCTATCACTTCATCGACCGCGTGCAAGGCGAATATCGCCAGCACCTGGGGCGGGACGTCGGCGATTTCGTAATCCGCCGTCGCGACGGGCTCTACGCCTACCAACTGGCCGTGGTCCTCGACGATGCCTGGCAAGGTGTTACCGATGTCGTGCGTGGCGCCGACCTGCTCGACTCCACTCCGCGTCAGCTGTACTTGCAGGAGTTGCTCGGCCTGCCCCAACCGCGTTACCTGCACATCCCGCTGATTACCCAGCCGGATGGCAACAAGCTCGGCAAGTCCTATCGCTCGCCTCCACTGACCGAAGATCAGGCCACGCCATTGTTGCTGCGAGCCTTGCGCGCACTGGGGCAAAATCCTGGAATCGAGCTGACGGCAGCCACGCCTCGGGAAGTGTTGAAATGGGGCATCGCCCACTGGGATGCCACTCGGATCCCGCGCACACTGAACCTGCCCGAGGCACAGCTGCTGTGATCGCACTTGCAGTGGCGCGCCCATCCGTTACCATCGCCGCACGTTTTCGGGCACGCGCATAAAAAAGAGAGGCCGGGATGTACATCTATCGCTTGGTCCTGCTTTTGGTAGTGGGCATTTATCTGTTCTCCCCGGCCATCATGGATTGGTGGATCGACGCCACTGGCGCCTGGTATCGCCCCTATCTGCTCTGGCTGATTCTGATCGTCGTGACCTTCATCCTGCAGAGTCAAAAAGATGCCGATGAGCTTTAGCCTGACCCAGATGATCCTGATCAGCGCCGCCTACCTGGCAGTGCTGTTCGGCGTCGCCTGGATCAGTGAACGGGGCATGATCCCCCGGGCGATCATTCGCCACCCGCTCACCTACACCCTGTCGCTGGGGGTCTATGCCAGTGCCTGGGCGTTTTACGGCACGGTGGGCCTGGCCTATCAGTACGGCTACGGCTTCCTGTCCAGCTACCTGGGTGTTTCCGGGGCATTTCTGCTGGCGCCGGTGTTGCTCTATCCGATTCTGAAAATCACCCGCACCTATCAGTTATCTTCGCTGGCCGACCTGTTCGCCTTTCGCTTCCGCAGCACCTGGGCCGGCGCGCTGACCACCATTTTCATGCTCGTGGGCGTATTGCCGTTGCTGGCCTTGCAGATCCAGGCGGTCGCCGACTCCATTGGCATCCTCACCCGTGAGCCGGTGCAGCACCGTGTAGCCCTGAGCTTCTGCGCACTGATTACGCTGTTCACGATTTTCTTTGGTTCCCGTCACATCGCCACCCGGGAAAAACACGAAGGCCTGGTGTTCGCGATTGCCTTCGAGTCGGTGATCAAGCTGATCGCTCTGGGCGGCGTCGGGCTGTATGCGTTGTACGGCGTGTTCGACGGCCCGCAGCAGCTGGAGCTGTGGCTGCTGCAAAACCAGACCGCCCTCGCCGCCCTGCACACCCCCTTGCAGGAAGGTCCGTGGCGTACGCTGCTGTTGGTGTTCTTCGCTTCGGCCATCGTGATGCCGCACATGTATCACATGACCTTCACCGAAAACCTCAACCCGCGCTCGTTGGTCAGCGCGAGCTGGGGGCTGCCGCTGTTCCTGTTGTTAATGAGCCTGGCGGTACCCCTGATTCTCTGGGCCGGCCTGAAACTGGGCGCCACCACCAACCCGGAATACTTCACGCTGGGCATCGGCATTGCCGCCAACAGCAAGGCGTTGGCGCTGCTGGCCTATGTGGGCGGGCTATCGGCGGCCAGCGGCCTGATCATCGTCACCACCCTGGCCCTGTCCGGGATGGCCTTGAACCACCTGGTGCTGCCGCTTTATCAGCCACCGGCCGAAGGCAACATCTACCGCTGGCTGAAGTGGACTCGTCGGGCCTTGATCGTCGCGATCATCATGGCCGGCTACGGTTTCTACCTGATGCTCGGCGCCGAGCAGGACCTGGCCAACCTCGGTATCGTTGCCTTCGTTGCCACCCTGCAGTTCCTGCCCGGTGTACTCTCGGTCCTGTATTGGCCGACGGCCAACCGTCGCGGCTTCATCGCCGGTTTGCTCGCCGGCACGCTGGTGTGGGTGGTGACCATGCTGCTGCCGCTGGTCGGCAACCTGCAAGGCTTCTACATCCCGCTGCTGAACATGATCTACGTGCTGGACGACACCAGTTGGCACATGGCGGCCATTGCGTCCCTGGCTGCCAACGTACTGATGTTCACTCTGATCTCGCTGTTCACCAACGCCAGCAGCGAAGAAGCCAGCGCTGCCGAAGCCTGCGCCGTGGACAATGTGCGCCGCCCGCAACGCCGGGAGCTGCACGCCGCTTCACCTCAGGAATTCGCCACCCAATTGGCCAAGCCCCTCGGGGCCAAGGCAGCACAGAAGGAAGTCGAACAGGCACTGCGCGACCTTTATCTGCCTTTCGATGAGCGCCGTCCTTATGCCCTGCGGCGTCTGCGCGACCGCATCGAAGCCAACCTGTCGGGCCTGATGGGGCCGAGCGTGGCCCAGGACATGGTCGAGACATTCCTGCCGTACAAGGCCGGCGGCGAGAATTACGTCACCGAGGACATTCACTTCATCGAAAGCCGCCTCGAGGACTATCACTCGCGCCTGACTGGGCTCGCTGCCGAACTGGATGCCTTGCGTCGTTACCACCGCCAGACCTTGCAGGAACTGCCGATGGGCGTGTGTTCGCTGGCCAAGGATCAGGAAATCCTCATGTGGAACAAAGCCATGGAGGAGCTGACGGGCATCGCCGCACAACGCGTGGTCGGTTCACGCCTGAGCACCATCGCCGATCCATGGAAGGAACTGTTGCAGGGGTTCATCAACCTGCCGGACGAGCACCTGCACAAACAGCACCTGGCCCTCGATGGACAGACCCGCTGGCTGAACCTGCACAAGGCAGCCATCGACGAACCGCTCGCACCGGGTAACAGCGGCCTGGTGTTACTGGTAGAAGACTTGACCGAAACCCAGATGCTCGAAGACAAACTGGTGCATTCCGAACGCCTGGCCAGCATCGGCCGACTGGCGGCCGGCGTGGCTCACGAAATCGGTAACCCGATCACCGGCATCGCGTGCCTGGCGCAAAACCTGCGCGAAGAGCGCGAAGAGGACGGCGAGCTGAAGGAAATCAGCGGGCAGATTCTCGAACAGACCAAACGGGTCTCGCGCATCGTCCAGTCGCTGATGAGTTTCGCCCATGCCGGCAGTCATCAGCACAGCGACGAACCCGTTTGTCTGGCCGAAGTGGCCCAGGATGCAATCGGCCTGCTGGCCCTGAACCGACGCAATTTCGAAGTGCAGTTCTATAACCTGTGCGATCCCGACCACTGGGTCGAAGGCGACCCGCAGCGGCTTGCCCAGGTCCTCATCAACCTGCTCTCGAACGCCCGTGATGCCTCGCCTCCGGGCAGTGCGGTACGCGTCAAGAGCGAAGCCGGCGAACACACGGTCGACCTGATCGTGGAAGACGAAGGCAGCGGCATTCCATCGAGCATCATGGACCGCCTGTTCGAACCTTTCTTTACCACCAAGGACCCTGGCGAAGGCACCGGTCTGGGCCTTGCACTGGTCTATTCCATCGTTGAAGAGCATTATGGACAAATCACCATCGACAGCCCGGCTGATGTTCAGAGCCAACGCGGCACCCGTATCCGGGTGACTTTACCGCGTCATGTCGAAGCGACGTCCGCTGTGAACTGAGACCGTCGAGAGTATCGAATCAATGCCGCACATTTTGATCGTCGAAGACGAAACCATTATCCGCTCTGCCTTGCGTCGTCTGCTGGAACGAAATCAGTACCAGGTCAGCGAAGCCGGCTCAGTGCAGGAAGCACAAGAACGCTTCACCATTCCATCGTTCGACCTGATCGTCAGCGACTTGCGCTTGCCTGGCGCACCGGGCACCGAGCTGATCAAGCTCGCCCAAGGTACGCCGGTGCTGATCATGACCAGCTATGCCAGCCTGCGCTCGGCCGTCGATTCCATGAAGATGGGCGCGGTGGACTACATCGCCAAACCATTCGACCATGATGAAATGCTGCAAGCGGCCGCGCGCATCCTGCGTGATCGCCAAGCGGCACAGGCCGCGGGTGAACCTGTTGCGGCCAAAGCTGGCAATGGCGGTGGCAAAGCCGTTGCCGACAACAGCAATGGCGAAATTGGCATCATCGGTTCCTGCCCGCCCATGCAGGATCTGTACGGCAAAATCCGCAAGGTCGCACCAACCGACTCCAATGTACTGATCCAGGGTGAATCCGGTACCGGTAAAGAGCTGGTCGCGAGGGCGTTGCACAACCTGTCCAAGCGCGCCAAGGCGCCAATGATTTCGGTGAACTGCGCCGCCATTCCGGAAAGCCTGATCGAGTCCGAACTGTTCGGCCACGAAAAAGGCGCATTCACCGGTGCCAGCGCCGGACGTGCCGGCCTTGTGGAAGCGGCGGACGGTGGCACATTGTTCCTCGACGAAATCGGCGAGTTGCCACTGGAAGCCCAGGCACGCCTGCTGCGAGTGTTGCAGGAAGGTGAGATTCGCCGCGTAGGCTCGGTACAGTCACAAAAGGTTGATGTGCGCCTGATTGCGGCGACTCACCGCGATCTCAAGAGCCTGGCGAAAATCGGCCAGTTCCGTGAAGACTTGTACTACCGCCTCCACGTGATCGCCCTGAAGCTGCCGGCACTACGTGAGCGTGGCGCCGACGTCAACGAAATCGCCAACGCCTTCCTCGCACGACAAAGTGCCCGGATCAACCGCACCGACCTGAAATTCGCTGCCGATGCCGAGCAGGCCATTCGTCACTATTCCTGGCCGGGTAACGTCCGCGAACTGGAAAACGCTGTCGAGCGTGCGGTCATTTTGTGCGAAAGCCCGGAGATTTCCGCCGAGCTGCTAGGCATCGACATCGAACTGGGTGACCTGGAAGACGACGAGTTCATTGGCCTGGCCCCTCAACAGGGCAACACGAGCGCGAACAACACCAATCACGAACCGACCGAGGACTTGTCTCTGGAAGACTACTTCCAGCACTTCGTTCTTGAACATCAGGACCACATGACCGAAACCGAGCTGGCGCGCAAACTCGGGGTCAGCCGCAAATGTCTGTGGGAACGCCGCCAGCGCCTGGGCATCCCGCGCCGCAAGACCGGGGTGGCCAGCGAGAGCTGAACCGAAGCTGTCCCATGTGTGGGTAACAGGTAAAAATGTGAAAAAACTGTTACCTCAGATTTTTCACGTAACAGAAGCCGGGGTTAACGGTAACGAAACCCCGGCTTTTTTTCGCCCCAACAAGGGCCCCAAACCGGCCTAACCCCTTGTTTTACTGGGGATCACAAAAGTTGGCACGCACCCTGCTATATGTTTGGTACAAGAACAATAACAAGCAATGCACAAGACAATAAAAATAAGACGAATCGACTCACGCACAATAAAAACAAGACGGCGAGAGGCGCAGCTAACTGATTCTTTTGGAGAGGCGTTGTATTTGGGGCTAGCCCCACGACCAGGCCGAGAACAACAAAAACTGTCCTAAGACAGAGCCTGTACTGGTTGGATCGCAAGATCACTGCAACACAGCGACCAAAGCAATCCGTTTGCTCTTGGCTCCCGATTGGGAGGGTCATGAAGGAAAGCTTCATGACGAGGGCACTCAACAAAAACAAGAAGCCCGAAACCAAAAATAAAAATAGAGCATGCAACTACTTCTGGGGGAGCTTCGGCTCCCCTTGTGGTTTCTGCGATTCGTAAAAACCCTGCACCTTTTGCTCGTTCCTGCCTGAAAGAACGCGGCCTACAGCTCAAATCGGCTGTGTCCTACACCATCCCCCGACTAAATGCTAGAATCCCCGCCCATCATGCGGTCATTCTTCTGTTGTGGCCGAATATTCCTTCAAACAGTGCATCCCATGCTGAAGAAGCTGTTCCAGTCATTCCGTTCTCCAAAGCGTCATACGCAACACATTCGCAGTACGCCTGAAGTGCTCAACAGCGGGCAACATTCGCTGCAAAAGACGCAATTCAGCCGTTATGCGGTGAATATCGTCGAACGCCTGCAGAGCGCCGGTTACCAGGCCTATCTGGTCGGCGGCTGCGTGCGCGACATGCTGCTGGGCATTACGCCGAAAGACTTCGACGTCGCCACCAGTGCCACGCCTGAACAAGTACGCGCCGAATTCCGTAACGCACGGATCATCGGGCGCCGCTTCAAGCTGGTGCACATTCATTTTGGCCGCGAAATCATCGAAGTCGCGACCTTCCGCGCCAATCACCCGCAAAACGAAGAAGACGAAGACAGCAACCAGTCTTCGCGCAACGAAAGCGGGCGCATCCTGCGCGACAACGTCTATGGCACCCTGGAAGAAGACGCACAACGCCGCGACTTCACCATTAACGCCCTGTACTACGACCCGGTCAGCGAGCGAATTCTCGACTACGCCAATGGCGTACACGACATCCGCAACCACCTGATTCGCCTGATTGGCGATCCGAAGCAACGCTACCAGGAAGACCCGGTGCGTATGCTGCGCGCCGTGCGCTTCGCCGCCAAACTGAATTTCGGCATCGAAAAACACAGCGCCTTGCCAATCCGTGATCTGGCGCCGATGCTGCGCGAGATCCCGTCAGCACGCCTGTTCGAAGAAGTGCTCAAGCTGTTCCTCTCCGGGCATGCGGCAGACACCTTCGAGATGCTGGTCGACCTGCAATTGTTCGATCCGCTGTTTCCGGCCAGTGCCGAGGCCCTGGAATACAACCCGACCTACACCCACACGCTGATCAGCGAAGCCCTGATCAACACAGACCTGCGCATCAAGCAGAACAAGCCGGTAACACCAGCGTTCCTGTTTGCGGCCCTGCTGTGGCCGGCGTTGCCGGCGCGGGTCCTGCGCTTGCAGGAACGCGGCATGCCGCCGATTCCGGCGATGCAGGAAGCGGCGCACGAATTGATTGCCGAACAGTGCCAGCGCATCGCCATTCCGAAACGCTTCACCATGCCGATCCGCGAAATCTGGGACATGCAGGAACGCTTGCCACGCCGCAGTGGCAAACGCGCGGATCTGCTGCTGGACAATCCGCGCTTCCGCGCCGGTTACGACTTCTTGCTGTTGCGTGAAAGCGCTGGCGAGCAGACCGATGGACTGGGCGAATGGTGGACCGACTATCAGGACGCCAATGACAGTGAGCGCCGCGAGATGATTCGCGACCTCAGTGGCAAGGAAGAAGGCACCGGTGCCCCACGCAAACGTCGCCGCAGCAGTGGCTCCAAGCGCAAACGCGCTGCTGGCGCCTCGAGCACTTCGGACGAATAAGCCATGGAACGCATCTACATCGGCATGGGCAGCAACCTGGCTGACCCCGCCGAGCAACTGCGCAGCGCCATCGAAGCGCTGGCGCAATTGCCCCAGTCGTCACTGATCGGGGTTTCCGCATTTTACCAAAGCGACTCGCTGCTGCCCGGTCAACCGCGTTACACCAACGCGGTGGCCGCCCTCGACAGCACCCTGGCTCCGCTGGTGTTGCTCGATGCCTTGCAGGCCATTGAAAATGACCAAGGGCGCGAACGCCTGGAGCGCTGGGGGCCGCGCACACTGGACCTCGACATCCTGTTGTTCGGCGACCGCCTGATCGACGAGCCGCGCCTGAAAGTACCGCACTACCACATGCAGGAACGCGCCTTCGTGTTGTACCCGCTGGCCGAACTGGCACCGGCGGACTTGTGCCTGGCCGATGGCCGAACCCTGGCCGAACTGCTCGGCGCTTGTCCGTTCGTCGGACTGGAACGTCTCCCCGCCCGTTGATCGCAGTCCCACACGGGCCTGCGAAACGTCCTACAGATTCTGCTGAATCGCATCAGTTACGCCGGTAACACCTCAACCGTAACAATGCGGTAACACATGCAATTGACTTCCCTCGTTCTCATCACGACTATAGGCGTCCCGCTGCCGCCAACACGGCGTTGAAGGGCGCAATCCAGGCCGTAAAAGCACGACAACAGAACGTGCGCCTGTGTTTATCGAAGAATCACGCGCGTTACTCGCAGTAGTTTCCACAGCGCCTGAATGAGGAACTTTTCATGCCAGCCATTACCCTGACCACCCTGCAAGGTCTCAAGCAAAAAGGTGAAAAGATCACCATGCTGACCTGCTATGACGCGACGTTCGCCCATGCCTGTAACCAGGCGGGTGTCGAAGTGCTGCTGGTGGGCGACTCCCTCGGCATGGTTTTGCAGGGGCACGACAGCACCCTGCCGGTGACCACCGCGGAAATGGCTTACCACGTCGCCGCAGTCAAGCGCGGTAACACCGACGCGCTGATCCTCGCCGACCTGCCCTTCATGGCCAACGCCACCCTCGAACAGACCATGGTCAACAGCGCCACGCTGATGCAGGCCGGTGCGCACATGATCAAGGTCGAAGGTGCGTTGTGGCTGGCCGAGTCGATCCGACTGCTCGCCGAGCGCGGCATTCCGGTCTGCGCCCACATGGGCCTGACCCCGCAGGCGGTGAACATCCTGGGTGGCTATAAAGTCCAGGGCCGCAACGAAAACCAGGCGCGGCAGATGCGTGCAGACGCCATCGCCCTGGAACAGGCCGGTGCCGCCATGTTGTTGCTCGAGTGCGTGCCGAGCGAACTGGCGCAGGAAATCACCCAGGCCGTCAGCATTCCGGTCATCGGCATTGGTGCCGGCAACGCCACCGACGGTCAGGTTCTGGTCCTGCACGACATGCTCGGCCTGTCGATTACCGGCCGCGTGCCAAAATTCGTGAAGAACTTCATGAATGGCCAAACCAGCATTCAAGCTGCCTTGACTGCCTATGTGACGGAAGTCAAAGCGGCGACATTCCCAGGTATCGAGCACGGATTCTCTGCATGAACACCGTAAAAACCGTACGCGAACTGCGCGCCGCCGTGGCCCGCGCCCGTAGTGAAGGCAAGCGCGTCGCCTTTGTACCGACCATGGGCAACCTGCACAGCGGCCACGTCGCGCTGGTGACCAAGGCCTCCCAACGGGCGGACTTCGTGGTCGCGAGCATTTTCGTCAATCCGCTGCAATTCGGCGCCAACGAAGACCTCGACAAGTACCCGCGCACACTCGCCGCCGACCAGGAAAAACTGCTCCAGGCCGGTTGCCACCTGCTGTTTGCCCCAGGTGTCGAGGAGATGTATCCCGACGGCATGGCCGGTCAGACTCGTGTCAGCGTGCCGCAACTGTCCGAAGGCCTGTGCGGCGCCAGCCGTCCGGGGCACTTCGAGGGCGTGGCAACAGTAGTCAGCAAGCTGTTCAACATGGTTCAACCAGACCTGGCGATTTTCGGCGAGAAGGATTTCCAGCAACTGGCGGTGATTCGCGCGCTGGTGCATGACCTGAACATGCCGATCCAGATCATCGGCGAGCCGACCGTACGTGCGACCGATGGCCTGGCACTGTCGTCGCGCAACGGTTTCCTCAACGAAGAGCAACGCGCGGTAGCACCGGTGGTGTATCGCACGCTGAACGCCATCGGTGAGTCGATCAAGCAAGGTGAGCGTGATTACCCGACGCTGATCGGCGCGCAGCTCAAGCAGCTCGAAACGGCCGGCTTGCGCCCCGACTACCTGGAAATTCGCCATGCCCTGACCCTGCGCCCGGCGACGGCGCAGGATCGCGACCTGGTGATTCTGGTAGCGGCATTCCTCGGGACGACACGGTTGATCGACAACCTGCACCTGAACCTGGATGCGCCGGCCTGATACGAAAAACCTGTGGGAGCGAGCTTGCTCGCGATGAGGGCCTGAAGCTCAACATTTGTGTTGGCTGACAGTCCGCTATCGCAAGCAAGTTCGCTCCCACAAGGGGATCTCCATCGCTTCGAGATTGCATTCCCCCAACAACCCCTTCGGGCCCTTTGCCCGCCGACCCGGGAAACATTCATGCACGCCATCATGCTCAAGGCCAAGCTGCATCGCGCCGAAGTCACCCATGCTGTACTCGATTACGAAGGTTCCTGCGCCATCGACGGCGAATGGCTGGACTTGTCCGGTATCCGTGAGTACGAGCAGATCCAGATCTACAACGTCGACAATGGCGAGCGCTTCACCACCTACGCCATCCGTGGCGAAGAAGGCTCGCGCATGATTTCGGTCAACGGTGCGGCGGCGCACAAGGCCAAGGTCGGCGACCGGGTGATCATTTGCGCTTACGCCCACTACAGCGAAGCTGAACTGCTCAACTTCAAGCCGCGCATGCTCTACATGGCTCCGGGCAATGAACTTAGCCACACCAGCAATGCCATTCCGGTTCAGGTTGCCTGATCGAGCCCAAGCAAAGTCCCCTCCGTTTGTCGGACCGTTCCCTGCTTGATGTACAAAAAAGTACCGGGAACGGGTCAGACAAAGTCAAGACAGAACGCGGCGCGAAGGTTACTGTATTCGCCCTGCGCCATGAAATCGCATCGACGCAGATGACCGGACGCCGACCCGCAGCGCTCCGGTATTTTTAGTGTTAAAAATGCCGTTCTAGTAAAAAGGAAACCCGCAGCGATGGCGTACTACCGCACACCTCACGACGTGACCGCTCTGCCCGCCTGGCAAGCGTTGAATGACCACCGCCAAGCCATGCAGGATTTCAGCATGCGTGAGGCCTTCAACGCCGACCCGCAGCGCTTTACCCAATTCACCCTCAGCAGCTGCGGACTGTTTCTCGACTACTCGAAGAACCTGATCACCCCCGAAACCCGCAACCTGCTGGTGGGCCTGGCCAACGAAGTCGACCTCAAGGGCGCCATCAAGTCCCTGTTCGACGGCGAAATCGTCAACTCGTCCGAGGGCCGCCCTGCCCTGCACACCGCCCTGCGTCGCCCGGTTGGCGACAAACTGTCGGTCAATGGCGTCAACGTGATGCCGGAAGTGCACAAGGTGCTGAACCAGATCACCGACCTCGTCGGCCGCATCCATGACGGTCTGTGGCGTGGTTACACCGAGAAGCCGATCACCGACGTGGTGAACATCGGTATCGGTGGCTCCTTCCTCGGCCCGGAGCTGGTCTCCGAAGCCCTGCTGTCCTACGCCCAGAAAGGTGTGCGCTGCCATTACCTGGCGAACATCGACGGCAGTGAGTTCCACGAACTGACCCAGAAGATTCGCGCCGAGACCACGCTCTTCATCGTCTCGTCGAAATCGTTCAATACCCTCGAAACCCTGAAGAATGCCCAGGCCGCACGTGCCTGGTACCTGGCGCAGGGTGGTTCGGAAGCCGAGCTGTATCGTCACTTCATTGCCGTATCGAGCAACAACGCGGCGGCCGTGGCCTTCGGTATCCGCGAAGAAAACATCTTCCCGATGTGGGACTGGGTGGGCGGGCGTTACTCGCTGTGGTCGGCCATCGGTTTGCCGATCGCCCTGGCCATCGGCATGTCCAACTTCAAGGAACTGCTGTCCGGTGCCTACACCATGGACCAGCACTTCCAGAGCGCGCCGTTCGAACAGAACATGCCGGTGCTGTTGGCCTTGCTCGGTGTGTGGTACGGCAATTTCTGGGGCGCGCAAAGCCACGCGATCCTGCCGTACGACCACTACCTGCGCAACATCACCAAGCACTTGCAACAGCTGGACATGGAATCCAACGGCAAGAGCGTGCGTCAGGACGGCAAACCCGTGTCCACCGACACCGGCCCGGTCATCTGGGGCGGCGTGGGCTGCAACGGTCAGCATGCGTATCACCAGTTGCTGCACCAGGGCACCCAACTGATCCCGGCCGACTTCATCGTGCCGATCGTCAGCTTCAACCCGGTGTCCGATCACCATCAGTGGCTGTACGCCAACTGCTTGTCGCAGAGCCAGGCGCTGATGCTCGGCAAGACCCTGGCCGAGGCCGAAACCGAACTACGTGACAAAGGCATGAGTGACGCCGAAGTGCAGAAACTCGCGCCGCACAAGGTGATCCCGGGCAACCGTCCGAGCAACACCCTGGTGGTCGAGCGCATCAGCCCGCGTCGCCTTGGTGCTCTGGTGGCGATGTACGAACACAAGGTCTTTGTGCAGAGCGTGATCTGGGGCATCAACGCCTTCGACCAGTGGGGCGTGGAGCTGGGCAAGGAATTGGGCAAGGGCGTGTACAACCGCCTGGTAGGTAGCGAAGAAACCGTGGCCGAAGATGCTTCGACCCAAGGCTTGATCAATTACTTCCGTGGTCGTCACCGCGGATAATCCCGCGCCGGCAGCTTTACCCTGTGGGAGCGAGCCTGCTCGCTCCCACAGTTGTTTTGTGCACGACTTGAACCACAGGGGCACTCGGCGCATCTTTATCCTTGTCGCAAAACAAGCATAAGGAACCGTCATGTTCGATATCAGCACGTTCCCCAAAGCCGATGCCGTCCGCCGGGCTGCACAACTGAGTCAAGACGACTACCACCGCCTGTACCGCGAATCCATCGAACACCCCAGCACTTTCTGGGCCGAACAGGCCACCCGCTTCATCGACTGGATTGCCCCTTGGGACACCGTCCAGCGCTACAACCTGAAGACCGGTGAAGCCAGCTGGTTTGCCGGTGCCAAACTGAACGTCAGCTACAACTGCATCGATCGCCACCTGGCGCAACGCGCCGATCAGATCGCGATCATCTGGGAAGGCGACGACCCAGCCGACTCCACCTCGATCACCTACCGACAATTGCATGAAAACGTCTGTCGCCTGGCCAACGTGCTGAAAAGCCGTGGCGTGAAAAAAGGCGACCGCGTGTGCCTGTACATGCCGATGATTCCCGAGGCGGCCTACGCCATGCTCGCCTGTACCCGCATCGGCGCGGTGCATTCGGTGGTGTTTGGCGGATTTTCACCGGACTCCCTGCGTGACCGCATTCTCGACGCCGACTGCCGCACCGTCATCACCGCCGACGAAGGTATTCGCGGCGGCAAGGTCGTGCCACTCAAACAGAACGTCGACAAGGCCCTGCAAAGCTGCCCCAACGTCAGCACAGTGATCGTGGTTGAGCGCACCCATGGCCAAGTGAACCGGGTTGAAGGTCGCGATATCCGCTATCAGCAAGCCCTCAGCGAAGCCAGCGCCGACTGCCCGCCCGAACCGATGGGCGCCGAGGATCCGCTGTTCATCCTCTACACCTCCGGCAGCACCGGCAAACCCAAAGGCGTGATGCACACCACTGGCGGCTACCTGCTGCAAGCGGCGATGACCTTCAAGTACTGGCTGGACTACCGCGACGGCGAAGTTTTCTGGTGCACCGCCGACGTCGGCTGGGTCACCGGCCACAGCTACATCGTCTACGGCCCACTGGCCAATGGCGCCACCACGCTGATCTTCGAAGGCGTACCGAATTACCCGAGCACCTCGCGCTTCTGGCAGGTGATCGACAAGCACAAAGTGAACATCTTCTACACCGCGCCGACCGCCCTGCGCGCGTTGATGCGCGAAGGTCCCGAGCCACTGAAGCAAACCTCGCGCGCCAGCGTCAGGTTGCTCGGCACCGTCGGCGAGCCGATCAACCCGGAAGCCTGGGAATGGTATTTCCATGAAGTCGGCGAAGAGCGCTGCCCGATCGTCGACACCTGGTGGCAGACCGAAACCGGCGGCATCATGCTCAGCCCCCTGGTTAGCGCCCAACGAATCAAACCCGGCTGCGCCACCCAACCCATGTTCGGCGTACAGCCGGTGTTACTCGACGAGCAGGGCAAGGAAATCAAGGGCGCCGGCAGCGGCGTGCTCGCCATCAAATCCAGCTGGCCGGCGCAGATCCGCAGCGTCTACGGCGACCCGCAGCGCATGGTCGACACCTACTTCAAACCCTACCCCGGCTACTACTTCACCGGCGACGGCGCACGCCGCGACGAGGATGGCGACTACTGGATCACCGGACGCATCGACGACGTGATCAATGTCTCCGGCCACCGTATCGGCACCGCTGAAGTGGAAAGCGCACTGGTGTTGCACGAAAGCATCGCCGAAGCCGCTGTCGTTGGTTACTCCCACGACATCAAGGGCCAGGGCATCTACGCCTTCGTCACGCCCATGAACGGCGTCGATCCCGGGGAGGAACTGAAGAAGGAACTGTTGACCCTAGTCAGCAAGGAAATCGGCAGTTTCGCCAAACCGGACCTGATCCAGTGGGCACCAGCCTTGCCGAAAACCCGCTCAGGCAAGATCATGCGGCGTATCTTGCGCAAGATCGCCTGCAATGAGCTGGACAGCCTGGGTGACACCTCGACCCTGGCCGACCCGAGCGTGGTGCAAGGGCTGATCGATAAACGCCTGAACCAGTAACGACTCACGCCTACAGGTCCCCATGGAATTCATCCGCAACCGCATCGAAACCCAGATCATGAGCTTGTCCGGGCTATCGCTCGGCAAGCTCGACCTGGAAAACCCCAAGGGCGACCCGGGCCTGTTCGGGCCGGACTCGGTGAGCTGGCAAGTCCATGGCGACTTCAGCAGCATGCTCATCGGCGGCATCAGCGCCCTGATGCTGCAAGCCCTGCATCCGCTGGCACTGGCCGGGGTCTGGGATCATTCGAATTTTCGTGAGGACATGCTCGGCCGCTTGCGCCGCACCGGGCAGTTCATCTCCGGCACGACCTTCGGCTCGCGGCAGGATGCCGAATGGCTGATCGAGAAAGTCCGCACCATTCACCTGCAGGTTACCGGCACCGCGCCGGATGGGCGCGCCTACGCCGCCAGCGATCCCGATTTGCTGACCTGGGTGCATGTCGCCGAAGTCAGCAACTTTCTCGCGGCCCATCTGCGCTATCGCAACCCGCACCTGTCCCCACGGGATCAGGATCGCTATTACGCCGAGATTGCCTTGGTGGCTGAACGTCTGGGCGCTCGCGATGTGCCGCGTTCCCGGCAGGAAGTCAGCGAATACCTTGCGCGCATTCGTCCGCAACTGCTGTGCGACGAGCGCAGTCGAGAAGTGCTTCGCCTGCTGTTGAATGCCCCCGCACCCAGTCGGTTGGCCAAGCCGTTTGGCGGCTTGATGATGCAGGCCGGGATCGATCTGTTGCCCGACTGGGCCAGTGACATGCTCGGCGTCAGCCAGAGCCCGCTACAACGCCAGTTGATCCGTGCCGGCATCAATCGCAGCGCACCGATGCTGCGTTGGGCGGTGCGCAATGGATCAGTCCAGCGGGCGAAACGGCGCATGGGCCTTCTGACCTGACAAAAAACCTGTGGCGAGGGAGCTTGCTCCCGTTCGAGCGCGAAGCGCTCGCCATACTAATAAGTAACTTGAGATTTTGGGGCCGCTTCGCAGCCCAGCGGGAGCAAGCTCCCTCGCCACGGATACAAAGCTGCTAAACTCCCGCGCCCAATTCCCGTCAGCAAGGCGCCCAGCATGTCTTCCTTGAATCAGGCGCTGCGCGCCGCCCTCGATCAACGCCAGGACCTGCTTGCCGAACTGCATGGGCAAGGCACTGATTGCTATCGCCTGTTCCATGGCAGCCAGGAAGGTGCCGGTGGCCTGACCATCGACCGCTACGGCCCGCAACTGATGGTGCAAAGCTTCCATCAATCGCTCGAACGCGACGCTTTGCTGCAATTGCACGAAATCGTCAATCAGTACTTGGGCTTTGCCACCCTGCTGGTCTACAACGACCGCTCCCGTGGCAACTCGCGCATCGATCGCGAAGACACCGTTTACCGTGCCGACGAGGCGGCGTTGCAAGACCTGGTCGGCCACGAGTGGGGGCTCAACTACCGCGTGCGCGGGCGCCATGCCGGGCAAGACCCGCTGTTGTTCCTCGACCTGCGCAACACGCGGGGATGGGTCAAGGCACACAGCCAGAACAAAAGCGTGCTGAACCTGTTCGCCTACACCTGCGGCGTCGGCCTCAGTGCTGCCGCCGGCGGCGCGCACGAGGTGTGCAACCTGGACTTCGCCGAAGGCAACCTGGCGGTCGGTCGGGAAAACGGTCTGCTAAACCCGCAACTGCCAACCATGGAATTCATCCAGTCCGATTACTTCCCGGCCATTCGCCAGTTGGCCGGCCTGCCCATCAGCCAGCGCCGCGGCCAGAAACTGCCGAGCTACCAACGTCTGGAGCAGCGCCAGTACGACCTGGTATTGCTCGATCCACCGGCCTGGGCCAAGAGTGCCTTCGGCACCGTCGACCTGCTGCGCGACTACCAGAGCCTGTTGAAACCGGCGTTGCTGACCACCGCCGACAACGGCGTGCTGATCTGCTGCAACAACCTGGCAAAGGTCAGCATGGACGATTGGCGCGAGCAGGTACTGCGCTGCGCGGAAAAGGCCGGCCGCCCGGTTCGCGAATGGTCGGTGATGAAACCCGCTGCCGATTTCCCGTCGCTGGATCAGCAACCGCCGCTGAAGACGCTGATCCTGCAGCTTTGACGCCTGTCAGATAAATCTGAATCTTCCTCAACAGGGTGATTGCTTCGGAACCGGAATCGCGTGCCATACTCCAAGGCACTTCGATTCAGACAGATGAAGCCGCACATGTACAAAGGACTGATTCGCGCCCTCGGCGCCTTGTTGACTGCTCTGGCCCTCTACAGCCTGTTGGGGTTTCTGATCTTGCCGGGAATCGCGTTGCGCGTGGCCAACCAGCAACTGGCCCATTACGCCAACACGCCCGCCAGCCTGCAACGGATCGAATTCAACCCCTTCAGCCTTGAACTGACCCTGTGGGGCCTGAACATCGGCGAGCCCGGCAAGGAACAGGTTGGCTTCGAACGCCTGTACGCCAATCTGCAGCTGGACAGTCTGTGGACCAAGGCACTTCACCTGTCCGACATCGAACTGGAAAAGTCCAAGACCGAAATTCTCTTCAGCAAGGACGGCAAACTCAATCTCCTCGGTCTGTTCAAGCTGCCCGCCAGCGACCCCACACCGGCGGATCCGAATGCCAAGCCATTCCCGTTGCGGGTGGATCGGATTCAGCTGGCCCATGGCGTCGTGCACTTCCAGGATGCGCGGCCGAGCGAGCCGATCGAATTCCTCTACGACAAACTCGATTTCGAGCTGCACAACCTCAGCACCCTGCCCGAAGACAGCGCGAAAATGACGCTGACCGCCATCGGCCCGGCCGGTGGGCAGATCGACTGGACCGGTACGTTCAGCCTGATCCCGATTGCCTCGGAAGGTCAGCTGAAAATCACTGACGGCAAAATGCGAGCCTTCTGGCCCTATGTGCGCGACGCGGTGCCACTGGACCTTGAGCAAGGCGATATCAGCCTCAGCACCGACTACAAACTCAACCTGTCGAAAGAAACCGAGCTGCTGCTGAGCAATGTCTCGGTCAACATCGCGCCGTTCGCGATCAAGGCCCCGGACGGTCGCCCACTGGTGAAACTCGAACGTCTGGACGTCAGCGAAACCACCGTGGACCTGGCCAAACAGCAAGTGGTGGTAGGCAAGATCCGCAGCAACAAGCTGGAAACCTGGGCGGCGCTGGAGTCCGATGGCCAGCTCGACTGGCAAAAACTGTTTGCCAGCCAGCCTGCAAAATCGACCGCCAAAGCCAAGGCTGAAGCCGAACCAGCCAGTACCCCGGCTGCCGCTGATTCACCAAAACCTGAACCGGCAGCCCCCGGCAAGCCTTGGCAGGTCCTGCTCAATGACGTGCAACTGCGCAACTATCAGGTGCACCTGGCTGATCGCAAGGCGCAGCCCCCTGTGGCGCTGGAGCTCGGTCCGCTGAACCTCGACCTGCAGAAGTTCGACAGTCTCAATGGCTCACCCTTTAACCTCAAGCTCGATACCGGCGTGGGCAAGCAAGGCAAGCTGATGGCCGAGGGCGAAGTCAATCTGGCCCCGATCACCGCCAACTTGAAGGTGCAGACCAAGGACATCGACCTGCGTGTCGCGCAGTCCTACATCACCCCGTTCATTCGCCTGGAACTGCGCAGTGGCATGCTCGGCAGCGATCTGGCGGTCAACCTGAAAAGCGTCGAACCCCTGGCCTTCAGCGTCACCGGCCGCGCCCAGGTCGATCAATTGCATACCCTGGACACCCTGAAAACCCGCGACTTCCTCAAATGGCAACAGGTCGTGGTCGACGGCCTGAACTATCAGCACGGTGACAGCCTGTCGATCGACAAGGTCAGCCTGTACCAGCCCTACGCGCGTTTCATGATCAACGATGACCGTACCACCAACATCGATGACCTGTTGATCCCGCAACCGCCCGACTCCGGCGCCAAGACCGCCGCCAAGCCTGCCGCCAGCAAGGACAAGCCGCTGGGCATTCACATCGGCGGCATCGCCATCAATGACGGCTCGGCCAACTTCGCCGACTTCAGCCTGACCCCGAACTTTGCCACCGCCATCCAGCAACTCAACGGCCAGATCGGCACCATCGACAGCCGCCAGGCCAAACCGGCCAGCGTCGACGTCAAGGGCAAGGTCGACCGTTACGCCCCGGTGACCATCAAGGGTGCGGTCAATCCGTTCGACCCGATGTCCAGTCTCGACATTGCCACCAGTTTCAAACGCGTGGAACTGACCACGCTGACGCCTTACTCCGGCAAGTTCGCCGGCTACCGAATCCGCAAGGGCCGGCTCAACCTCGACTTGCACTACCAGATCACCAAGGGCCAACTCAAAGCCGAAAACAAAGTGGTGGTCGAACAGCTGCAACTGGGTGAAAAAGTCGACAGCCCCGACGCCGTCAGCCTGCCGCTGAAACTGGCGATCGCCTTGCTCAAGGATGTCGACGGCAAGATTTCCATCGAGTTGCCGGTGACCGGTGACCTGAACAATCCACAGTTCAGCGTCATGCCGATTGTCTGGCAGACCTTGCGCAACTTGATCGTCAAAGCCGCGGCGGCGCCGTTCAAACTCATCGGTGGTCTGATCAATGGTGGCGGCTCGGAAGATCTGGGCAGCGTCTCGTTCGCACCGGGTTCCAGCGAGCTGGGCAAGGATGCCGAAAGCTCCCTCGACAAACTCTCCAATGCGCTCAAGGCACGCCCGGCCCTGCGCCTGGAAATCGAAGGTACCGCGGCACAGAGCAGCGATGGTCCATTGATTGCCGAGCAACGCCTGGAACGCGAATACCAGTACAACTACTACAAGATGCTCCAGCGCCGTGGCGACAAGGTGCCGGCGCAAGCGTCGTTGCTGGAAGTGCCGGACAACGAAAAAGGCCCTCTGCTGGAAGGCATTTATCGCACTCGCCTGAAGGCACAACCACCTGCGGAATGGAAAGACCTGGGCAAGGAAGAACGCACGGCAAAAATGCGCGCGGACGTGATCAAGTTCTGGAGCTCCAGCGACGTGCTGTTGCGCCAGCTCGGCCAGGAACGCGCCAGCAGCATCAAGGATTACCTGGTCGACAAGGGCAAGCTGGAAGACGACCGGGTGTACTTCATCGATGCCAACCTGGGTGAGGCTGAAAGTGATGGTCGGGTGGTGACACCGATGCACCTGGATGCGGAGTGAGGGTGCGGGAGCATATCGCCTCTGTAGGAGCCAGCTTGCTGGCGATAAACGCCAACGAAAACGCGGGGCATCAGACACCCCGCGTTATCCATGACTCCATCGCAAGCAAGCTTGCTCCTACAGGTAATCGCCCCCCCAAATAGAACAGGCCCCGGCAGTGATGCGCGGGGCCTGTAATGGCCACATCCTTGTGGCCGTTCGCATGAACTCTCGGATAGCGGCAGACGTATGACTCGGCCCGTCTACCGTTCCTCTCCCGTCCAGGCGAGAAGTCTTGCCTTACTCGGCTTTCAGGCCGTCAGCGGAGACCGCTTTGACGCCTTTGATTTTCTTGGTGATGGCCACGGCGGTGGTTTTCTGTGCCTCGGTAACGGCTACAGTCGACGACAGCGAGACAACACCCTTGTTGGTTTCTACCTTGATGTCGGTGCCTGGAATGCCTTTTTCGGTCATCAGGTCACTTTTGACTTTGGTGGTGATCCAGGTATCGGAAGTAGCTTCTGACGCCTTGGTCATTTCACCCGCGGCCAGGGTCATTGGCGCCTGGGTGGCCTGGGTGGTCTGGGCAAACGCAGCGTTAGCCATGGTCAGGGTCAGCGCGGTTGCAGTAGCGGCAGCGATAGCGAACTTCTTCATACGTGTAACTCCTGTTTTTCTGAAAAGTCTGCCGGTGTCTTGTT
Source organism: Pseudomonas vancouverensis (assembly GCF_004348895.1). Lineage (GTDB taxonomy): Bacteria > Pseudomonadota > Gammaproteobacteria > Pseudomonadales > Pseudomonadaceae > Aquipseudomonas > Aquipseudomonas vancouverensis. The sequence continues at coordinate 264,360 of NZ_RRZK01000030.1, read as the reverse complement.
GGCAGGGTTAACAGGGATATTGCGAACGTTGTGCCAACTTTCCGAATAGATAAATATCCATATAAATCAATAGGTTATTAAAACAGCTAATTTTCGAATTCATGCAATTTGCATGACTTGCGTATTCGCTGCATGCAAGTTGCGGGTTTACGGAAAGTTCCTAAGCTCATGAATTTTTTGGGCTTTCCTTCACGTTTTGAATGAATTATCCAAGGATGAAAAAAAGCCCCGAATTCGCGGGGCTTCGTTTACCGGGGTATCAGGCCGACTTTGCAGAACTGCCGCAGCCTTTGGGTGCGTAGTCCTTGCCGACATCGCTATCACAGGACCAACCTTTGCTTTCGTCCCGTGTCAGGGTGATGGATTTGCCCTGGACCGGCCCCGGCGCGTTGTGCAACGTGCACTTGATCGCTCCAGGCCCCGAGGCAACCGGTGCTGTTACCGTCATCGCGCAATTGGTCGTGGACGCTTCGCCGCCGGGTACCACATTACCGGTGGTGGGTGTGTCACCCTGATTGATCACATCCTCGAACGACACCTTCATCGCCGAGATCTCCGCAAGCCCGGCAGTGACACTGGCCCGCGCCTGATACTTGGAGTACATCGGCAAGGCGAACGTCGCGAGAATTCCGATGATCGCCACCACGATCAACAGCTCGATCAGGGTAAAACCTTTCTGATTCATAAACGGGCTCCATGCATGAGTCGAAATCTCATGATCTCCAACCGACTCAGCACAGCCTGTGCCAGGCCTCTGTGCCCATGGCTTGGGAGCGAGACCGTTACGGTGTCGTGTTTTCTCACCACGAAATCGCACAATCTGACGTTTTTTGTCACCTGGACGACGGTGGTTAGGTCGCAGCGTTTGACTAGGCTATAACAGGCATCGACCAGGATTACCCAGGACGGAACATGGCGCTCAAAGCAGCGAAAATCAGCGTGTATGCGTGGGAAGGCACCGACCGCCAAGGCGCAAGAATCGCTGGCGAGCTCAGCGGCAACAATCCCGCGTTGATCAAGGCTCAATTGCGCAAGCAAGGCATCAAGCCCGGCAAGGTGCAAAAAAAAACGCCGTCACTGTTCACTCGGGGTAAACACATCAAGGCGCAGGACATTGCCCTGTTCACCCGCCAGCTGGCGACGATGATGAAGGCCGGCGTGCCCCTGCTGCAGTCGTTCGACATCATCGGCGAGGGCTTCGACAACCCGGTCATGCGCAAGCTGGTTGAAGAACTGAAACAGGATGTCGCCGCTGGCAGCAGCCTGGCTGCCGCGCTACGAAGAAAACCGCAGCACTTTGATGAGCTGTACTGCAACCTGGTGGATGCCGGCGAACAGGCCGGTGCACTCGATACCCTGCTCGAGCGCGTTGCCACCTACAAGGAAAAGAGCGAGCGCCTCAAGGCCAGGATCAAGAAGGCCATGACCTACCCCGCGGTCGTGGTGCTCGTCGCCGTTATCGTCACGGCGATTCTGCTGGTCAAGGTCGTGCCGCAGTTCGAATCGATGTTCAAGGGCTTCGGCACCGAGTTGCCGGCGTTTACCCAGATGATCATCTCCCTGTCGCGGTTCATGCAGGCCCAATGGTGGATGCTGCTCGGTGTACTGATCGCGGTGATATTCGGTGTGCGTCACGCCTTGCGGGCATCCCGGGGCTTTCGCGAACAGATGGACAGGTGGCTGCTGAAACTGCCGTTGGTGGGCACTTTGATGTACAAATCCGCCGTGGCCCGTTTCGCCCGAACCCTGTCAACCACCTTCGCCGCCGGGGTGCCCCTGGTGGAAGCCCTCGATTCGGTGGCCGGTGCGACCGGCAACAGCGTCTTCAAGGCAGCCGTTTCACGTGTTCGCCAGGATGTCGCGGCCGGCATGCAACTGAACTTCTCCATGCGCGCGACGGGGGTGTTCCCCAACATGGCGATCCAGATGACCGCGATTGGCGAAGAGTCCGGCGCGCTGGATGACATGCTCGACAAGGTCGCGGATTTCCATGAGGCCGAGGTCGACAACCTGGTCGATAACCTCACCAGCCTGATGGAACCGTTCATCATGGTGGTGCTGGGTGTTATCGTCGGCGGCCTGGTGGTTGCGATGTACCTGCCTGTCTTCCAACTCGGCTCAGCGATCTGACATGCCCCTAGACGACATCCTGATTCACTACCCGCTGGCCTTCGTCGTTCTCGCTGGCGTGATCGGCCTGCTGGTGGGCAGCTTTCTCAACGTGCTGGTCTGGCGCCTGCCAAAAATGCTCGAACGCGAGTGGCGCGTGCAGGCCCATGAGATTCTCGGGTTGCCCGCTGAAACACCACAGACCACCTACAACCTGTTCTTGCCGCATTCGCACTGCCCGCACTGCGGCCATACGATCCGCGCCGTGGAAAACATTCCCGTCCTCAGCTACCTGTTTCTGCGAGGTCGCTGCGCGGCCTGCTCGGCACCCATCAGCAAGCGTTACCCACTGACCGAGCTGGCCTGTGCACTACTGTCCGCAGGTGTTGCCTGGCATTTCGGTTTCGGCTGGCCGGCCGGCATGGTCCTGTTGCTCAGTTGGGGCTTGCTGGCCATGTGTCTGATCGATGCCGAGCATCAGGTCTTGCCCGACGTGCTGGTCTTGCCCTTGTTGTGGCTGGGACTGATCGTCAACAACTTCGGCCTGTTCGTGACGTTGCCCGAAGCGTTATGGGGCGCAATTGCCGGTTACACGGTGCTGTGGTCGGTGTTCTGGCTGTTCAAGCTGCTGACCGGCAAGGAAGGCATGGGCCATGGCGACTTCAAGCTGCTGGCGATGCTCGGCGCCTGGGGCGGCTGGCAGATACTGCCGCTGACGGTCCTGTTGTCATCGGTGCTGGGGGTGATTCTCGGGACGATTTACCTGCGCCTGCGCAACGCGAAAACCTCGACGCCGATCCCTTTCGGCCCCTATCTGGCGATTGCCGGCTGGATTGCCTTGCTCTGGGGTGGTCAAATAACCGACTTCTATTGGCAGTTTGTCGGTTTGAAATGAATACCCCTGTGGAAAAACCCTGGATTCTCGGCCTGACCGGCGGCATCGGCAGCGGCAAAAGCGCGGCGGCGCAACACTTCATCGACCTGGGCATCCATGTCGTCGACGCCGATCATGCTGCCCGTTGGGTGGTGGAGCCGGGCCGTCCGGCGCTGGCGAAGATCGCCGAACACTTCGGCCCCGGCGTGCTGCAAACGGACGGGCAACTGGACCGCGCGGCACTGCGCAAGCTGATCTTCGAAGTACCGCTAGAGCGTCGCTGGCTCGAAGCCCTGCTGCATCCGCTGATCGGCGAGGAAATCGCTCACCATCTGGCACTGGCAGAATCGCCTTATGCGATCCTGGTTTCGCCGTTGCTGATCGAATCCGGGCAGTACGCGATGACGCAACGGGTGCTGGTCATCGATGCCCCCGAACAGTTGCAGATTGAACGTACCCTGCAACGCGACCAGACCAGCGAACAGCAGGTCCAGGCGATTCTCAAGGCCCAGTCGAGCCGCCAGGACCGCGTCAGCCATGCCGACGACGTGGTGGTCAATGACCGCGACCTCGCCTGGCTGCACAGCGAGGTTGAACGCCTGCATCACTTTTATCTTACCTTGCGTGGAGGCCAGTCATGAGCCAACCAACAACCGTTGAATGCCCAACCTGTGGCGCCCCCGTGGAATGGGTCGCCAGCAACGTCAACCGGCCATTCTGCTCGGACCGCTGCAAACTGATCGACCTCGGCGCCTGGGCGTCGGAAGAACACAAGATCCCGGTCGCACCGGATGCCGAGGATGAGTTGTTCAGCGGCGATTTCGATCCGCGCCACTGATCGAGCCCTCAGGGCCGCATGAAACCGTAGTCCTGTTCGTCGTCGAGGTTCTCTGCGAGAAACCTCAGCTCATCGGCCAGATCCTCGGCACTGCGCACCACCTTGCTCTGTTGCACCACCGCGCTGAGCAAGGCGCGCAGGCTCAGGCCCGGATCAAAACCCACCTCCTGCGCCATCTCCAGACTCTGGCGCAACTCCTGCCTTGCCCACTCGTAGACACTCATGCCGACACTCCTGAAAAGTTTTGTCGATCATGAAATCGTCCGCGCCAAGCGACGATGACGTGGATCAAGACTTGGGGTCGTCATCCTTCCAGGGTGCCGAGAGATAACGGGTGCGGTTGAACGTCTCCAGCCACTCGGGGCAAAACACCACCAGCGCACTGACCAGCATGCCGTTGATAAAGGCCTCGGGGAAAATGATCAGCCACAGGTAACCGACAAAATCCTCCAGCCAGTACGGCATCTCGAAACGCTCATCGAACCACAGCAGCCACAACCCCAGCAGCAGGCATAACAGCGCCGACAGCGCCGCGGCGAAGAACCCGGATACGAAGATATACACAAAGGGATTACGCGGCTGCGCGCGTTCGACGAGGATCGCACAGCACTCGGTGACCAGCACCGGCAACACAATCAGCAACGAGCCGTTGACGCCGACCGCCATCAGGTCCTGACGCCCCATCAATACCAGCCCCATCTGCGCCACCAGACCACCGACGATTGCCAATGGCCAGTCCAGCAGCAAGGTGACCGCCGTCATGCCGATGAAGTGGTACGACACCCCAGTGTCGAAGTCGCGCCGCACCAGCCACAACAGAAACAACGCGAACACCGTCCCGAACAGCAAATGCTGACGGCGACTGTCGGTAAACAACTCGACCCAGGACACCCGACACACCGCCCAGATCAGTACCGGCACATAGATCAACCAGCCTGTCGTGAGGGTTTCGGGGGACAGCAGTTCGGCACCGATCATGACCGCACGCCTTCCCGTGCGTGGCCCGATGCCCCGATGAGGCAGACTTTCACTGATGACTCCTTACCCGCAAACAATCTGCCCTCAGTCTACACCGCCCCTCGCGTGCCCTTCGACCTCAGGCCCAATGCCGTGGATCGTTGATGATTGCGTCATGCGCGGCGAACAATCCGGGCAACTCGGCCTTGAGAAAATCCACCCAGGTGCGGACCTTGGCGTCCAGAAAACGCCGCGACGGATACTGTGCATACACATTGCGCTCGCGCAGACGGTATTCGGGGAGCACACGCAATAAGGTGCCGTCGCGCAAGGGGCGCGTGGCGGCATAAAACGGAACCAGGCTGATGCCCATCCCCTCCTCCGATGCCTTGACCATCGACTCCGCCACGTTGCACTGGAAGGTTTTGGCCGGGCGGATGGCGTGCTCACCGCCCGCCCCCTGGAACAGCCATTGATCGTCATACAACGGATCGACCATGCGCAGGCATTGATGATCGGCCAAGGCCTGCGGATGCTGGGGAACCCCGCGTCTTTGCAGGTAACCCGGCGAGGCGCAGGGTACGCTGTAAAGGTGACCGACAGCCTGGGCCACCCACTGCGAATCGGCCAGTTCCGGCGCAATGGAAATCATCACGTCATGCACCTGCTCCAATGGATCGGGATTGCGTTGCGACAACGTCAACTCGAACACCACGTCGGGGTACAGCTCGTTGTAACGGGCAATGAGCGGCGTGATCAATACACCCAGACCGCTCATGCTGTGCACCCGCAAGCGTCCGGCCGGTTTGAGATGGGCGCCGCGTGCCTCGTCGGTGGCTTCGTCCATTTGCTCGACAATGTGCCTGCCGCGCAGCAAAAACCGCTCGCCTGCCTCGGTCAGGCTCAACCGTCGTGTGGTGCGCTGCAGCAAACGCGCCTGAACATGCTCCTCCAGATCGGCGACCAGCCGCGACACCTGCGCAGTCGACAGGTCCATCGCCTCGGCAGCGGCCGTGAAGCTGGCACAGTCCACCACGCGAATGAACACCCGCAGGTTGTTAAGCAGATCCATAAGCCCTCCACGGGCACTCACTATTACGTTTTATGTAAGGCTGCATCAGCTGTTCGCCCCTTTATCCACAGGTGCCAGGGATTAGACTTCTCACATCGGAAACCAAACGGAGCAAGCCACCATGAAGACCCTGTTCAGCCTGTTTCTGGCCGTGGTCGCAACTTCGGCACTGGCCGCCGGCAGCGACACGGCAGCAACCCCATACGACCCCGCACATGCACTCGACATCGCCAAGGTAGTGTCCGTGTCGGACACCGCCACCGCCTGCGGCGTGGTGCCGGCCACCATGGTCTACATCGACCATCAGGGTCAGACCCATCGCGTGACCTATGACGTCATGGGCGATTGCACCAGCAATCTGTAACAGGGATCAGGCCACCATCCGCTTTGCCTGCAAGGCCAGTTCATGCAAACCGGCCAGCCGGCCCATGATGCGTTCGACCACCTCGACCCGGGCAACCGCACCGCTCTGCAGTTCACCCATCGAGTGCAACGCCACTTGTGCCTTTTCCAGCCCTAGACGGGTTGAACCGGACAGTTGCTGCAAGCCCTGACGCGCATGCTCGGCGGACTGCTCCAGCCCCGTCGCGATTTGTCTGATCTGCGCACTGGACTCCGCCGCCTGGCGCGAAAGGTTGCGCACCTCGTCCGCCACCACCGCAAAACCGCGACCGTGACTGCCCGCCCGGGCTGCCTCGATGGCGGCGTTCAAGGCCAGCAGATTGGTCTGGCGGGAAATGTCCTGAATGCTGCCGACGATCGCACCGATGCGCATCGACTGGCTTCCGAGCTCGTCGAACACTTGATCCAGACGCTGCATGTACAGATTCAAATCGTCGAGCACGCTGGCCGACGACTGCATGCTCGATGCGCTCGCCTGCACCCGCTCACCCGCGGTACGTGCCAGCTGATTGGCAAAACGCATGTCTTCCTCGGTTTGCAAGACCGACGCGGTCAATTGCTCCAGCGTCGTCGACACCACAGCCCCCGGCCATTCGCGCGCGGGCGTTGGCGGTAGCGCATCGGTGTCCACCGCTACCGGCGCCACTTCAACACATTCGGACACAGGCGCCACGACCTCCGCCACCGGTGGCTGGCGGCGCGCGAGCAGCCACGCTGCCAGCAACAACAGATCGATAACTCCGGCCAACAGCAACCGAACGCTGTCACCCCAGGCCAGGAACACGACTGCTACACCGGCCGTGAGCAGAATCAACGCTGAGTCCCGCAATTCCGGGCGCACGGGTTCAGTCCTCATAGCAGCGTCCAGGTGTAGCTGAGGATCAGGCGGTTTTCATCGATGTCGCTGCGGTAGTTGGACCGCGCCATCGCGTTGCGCACCCGAATGCCCAGGCCCTTGAGGCTGCCGCTTTGCAATACATAACCGACGTCCAGGTCGCGCTCGCGGTCCTTGCCTTCGAAGCCTTTGCCGGTGTCGACGTTGTTGCCGGTGATGTAGCGCACGGTGCTGGTCAGCCCGGGCACACCGAGCGCGGCGAAGTCGTAGTCGTAACGCGCCTGCCAGGAACGCTCATCGGTGTAGGCAAACTCGTAGGTCGGCACTTCGTTGCCCAACGGCGTGATGTTGGCGAATACCCGGGGGAATGCGCTGTCACCGTACATGCCCTGGTAACCGACGTAGAAAGTATGGCCACCGCGCTTGGCCGACAACAGGGAGAAGAACGCCTGGTTGTCGATGTTGCCCAGCAGCTTTTTGCCATCCTCGCGGGAATCGTAGTAACCGAGGTTGGCCCCCAGCACCCAGTCACCCACTGGCTCATTGTGTTTCAGGCCGAGAAAACGCTGGTTGTAGATATCTTCCAGTTGCCCGTACCAGGCACTCACCGAGCTGCGCTTGTCATTGAAGGCATAGTCAGCCCCGGCAAAGTTGAAGCCATCGCTGCTGGCCTGGCGCTGAGGCACATGACCGAGCATGGCTTGCATCTTTTCGTCACCGGCCTCGTTGCGCAGGCTGGTCGAGCGCAAATGACCGCCCTGCAAGGTCAGGCCATTGATCTCGTTGGACGTGACGCTCGCGCCCTGATAACTCGGCGGCAGCAAACGAATATCGCTGAACGCCAGCACCGGCAGGTTGGGTTGCAACTCGCCGACCTTCAGCTCGGTTTTCGACAGGCGCACTTTCAACGCGCCGGCCAGACGGCTGTAGTCGTCTGCCGCGCGGCCGTCATCCTGCACCGGCAACAGGCCGGTGTTGACCCGGTCGGGGCTGCTGTCGAGCTTGAGACCGAGCAAACCGATCACGTCGACACCGAAGCCGACAGTGCCCTGGGTGTAACCGGATTTGACGTTGAGGATGAAACCCTGCGCCCACTCCTCGGCTTTCGATTGCTGGCTGGCGCCAACGATGTCGGAGAAGTCGCGACTGAAGTAATAGTTACGCGCCTGCAGGGTCGCACTGGTGTCTTCGATAAAGCCTTTTTCTGCGGCCATTGCGTTACCGGAAAAGCCTGCGGCGACAGCCAGGGACAGCATTGAAGCGGTTGTTGGAAGCGTCTGTTTCATCGTCTTTCTCTTATTGTTATTGATCGACAGGTTGAGGGGATCCGCCACGCAGCGGTGTCGCTGCGCGGTGGAAGGTGAAACCAATCAAAGGTGCCGGGTAGTGAACGACCCGATCAGCGCGGAACCTCTTGGGCGGGGCTCGCCTGGGTTGCCGGGGCAGTGCGTCGCACACTCAGCAGGCAATGGGTGACCATGCCGAAGATCAGCCCCCAGAACGCGGCGGACAAACCGAACAGCGACATGCCCGACGCCGTGATGAGAAAGGTCACCAGCGCCGCTTCACGATCGCTCGGCACCGCCATTGCCCCGGCCAGTGCCCCGGCAATCGCGGCGAACAGCGCCAACCCGGCCAGGGCGGCAATCAATTCCTTGGGAAACGCCGTGAACAATGAGACCAGCGTGGCGCCGAAGATCCCCAGCACTAGGTAAAACAGGCCACCGACGACACCCGCCACATAGCGTTTTTGCGGATCTTCGTGAGCTTCGCGGCCGGTGCAAATCGCCGCTGTGATCGCCGCCAGGTTCAGGCCATGGCAGCCGAACGGTGCCAGCAGCGCCGTGCCCAACGCGCTGCTGGCAATGATCGGGCTAGCGGGCGTCGGGTAACCGCTGGCACGCAACACCGCCATGCCCGGCACGAACTGACCGGTCAGCGCCACCATTACCAGCGGCAAGGCGATGTTGAGCGTCGCACTCAGGCTGAATTCGGGGCTGATCCACACCGGCGTTGCCAGACCGATCACCAGCGCCTCGCGATGCAGGTCGCCGGTCAGCGCTGCTATGGAGCAGCCCACCAGCAACACCAGCAACACCGCGTAACGTGGCATCAGCCGCTTGCAGATCAGGTAGGTGGCAAACATCGCCAGCACCAGCATCGGTTTGTGCTGCATCGACACGAACAAGCCAGTGCCGAAGCTGAACAGGATGCCCGCCAGCATCGCCGCGGCAATCGCGGCCGGGAGCTTGCTGATGATTCGGTCGAACGCCCCCGAGACGCCGACCAGAAAGATGATCAGGCTGCTGACCAGATACGCGCCCACCGCTTGCGGCATGGAAATTCCAGGCAACAGGGCCACCAGCAACGCCGAGCCCGGCGCCGACCAGGCGATGATCACCGGCACCCGGTAACGCAGGCTCAAGCCGATACCCAGCACTGCGCTGCCAATGGAAATGGCCCAGATCCACGACGACAGCACCTCATGGGACAGGTGAGCGGTCTCGGCGGCCTGGAAGATGATCACCAAGGGACCGGCGTAGGAAATCACCGTGGCGATAAACCCGGCGACGGCGGCTGACAGGGAGAAGTCCTGGAAAAACGCTTTCATGAAACCTCACGGCAAGGCACGTCTGGCGATCCGTGGCACAGGCCCGGCCGCTCTTGTTCGGAAAAAACGGGAGGCGACACTCTGCCGCCTCCCGCATGACTCAAGCGCTGGTCGGCGCCAGGGTTTGCTCAACACCTTTGCCACTGCGCTGACTGCTGATCGCGAACACGGTCATGGCGATAGCGGCCACTGCACCGGGCAAGGCAAACGCCATGAAGTTGAGTTGCAGCGGCAAACTGATCCCCAGCAACGCGCCCCCCAGCAATGGGCCGACAATCGCCCCGTTGCGCCCGATGCCCGAGGCCCAGCCAAGCCCCGTAGAACGAATGGCCATCGAGTAGAACTGCGCGGCGCAGGCGTACAACAGAATCTGCGAGCCGATGGTGGTGGCGCCGGCGATGGCGATCAGCAGGTACAACACCGGCATCGGGCTGTTGAAGCCGAGCAAGGTGATCGAGATTGCCGCGGTGGCGAAGAAGGCTGCCAATACCCGTGGCAGGTTGAGCTTATCGCCCAGCACGCCGCCACCGACGGCACCGAAGATCGCTCCGAAATTCAGCACCAGCAGGAACGACAGGCTGGAGCCCAGGCTATAACCGGCATTGGCCATCAGTTTCGGCAACCAGGAACTCAGGGCGTACACCATCAACAGGCAGCAGAAAAACGCCAGCCACAACATCAGCGTGCGCAGCGCACGTCCTTCACGGAACAGTTGCAACACCGGGGTGCCAGTGCCCTTCACTTCGCTCATGTGCAACTGATCGCTGCTCTGTGCGGCGTAGGCAGGATCAATCCGTTCCAGCACCTTGCGAGCTTCTTCATTGCGGCCCTGACGCAACATGAACCCCACCGATTCGGGCAGGAAGTACATGATCAGCGGCAACAACAGCAACGGCAGCACTGCCACGTAGAACACCGACTGCCAGCCAAAACTGGGGATCAGCACAATGCCAAGCCCGGCGGACAACATGCCGCCCACCGAATAGCCACTGAACATGATCGCCACCAGTGTGCTACGGATTTTCTTCGGCGCGTACTCGTTCATCAGAGCGACGACGTTGGGCATCACCCCACCGATGCCCAGACCGGCAATGAAGCGGCAGATGCCAAACTCGGTTGGGTTCCTGGCGAAGCCGTTGAGCACGGTGAAACCGCTGAACAGCATCACGCAGATAGTGATCGCCTTTTTCCGGCCGATCTTGTCGGACAGTGGCCCGAAGAACAGCGCGCCGAACATCATGCCAAACAGCGCATAGCTGCCCAGTGCCCCGGCCTGCAGAGGGCTGAGTCCCCACTCCTTCATCAGCATCGGCAGCACCACGCCGTAAATCACCAGGTCGTAACCATCGAAGATGATGATCAGGGCGCACCAGAACAGCACCATCCAGTGAAAACGGTTGAAACGTGCGTTGTCGATAACCTCATGTACGTCGATCTTGCGCATGGCTTTCATCTCTTCTTGTAGTTTTTGTAGAGCATCGGTAACGCGGCTAACGTCCGTACAGCCGAGGGTAGAGCCGCAGGGCGCGAGGCAATATCCGCTGGGCGCAGACTGTTATCCGTTTTGTGCAAGACGCTGAAGCGCAGGGATGGATGAGGATTTGTGGCGCTGTGCCACGATGCGAACCCGCGCGAATTTGGCCCTTTACGACCAATTGTCTTCTTGGCGTTCACATTTGAACGCTAAGCTTGGGCCTATGGATGACTCAGATTACTTACGCCTGCTGACCATCGCGGCCGAGCAGGCCAATGCCTTTTTGTCCAATGCCCGCAAATGGGAGCGTGAGCGTTGGGTCTGCCAGCGCCTGCTGCAAGGCCTGAACATTCCCTACCGCGCCGACGAATTCACCCCCGCCGGTGAACCACCTGACGTGCTGTTTCGCGATGCCAGTTTCGAAGTGTTCTTTGTCCTCGACGAAGGTCGGCGCCTCAACGATGAATGGCGTGACGAACTGCAACGTCGGCGCAGCGCCTTTTCCCTGAGCCAGCTGGTGCGCCGCGAAGCCAAGCCGCGACGCATACCGGCCAATGAGTTCTTGCTGAGACTGGCGCCGACCTTGCGCAAAAAAGCGCATAACTACAAAGAGCGCGGCATGGACCTGGGGGAACTGGACATCATCGCCTTCGCCAGCCTCAAACGCGAAGTGCTCGACCTCAACAGCCATTTCCCGCCGCCTACCGAGTACCTGCGCCAGGGCTGGCGTTCGCTGTCACTGGTCGGGCCGACGTTCGCCCGTGTGCTGTTCGCCCACCCGGACGCGCCGGATTTCCTGCGCAGCAACCTGGGGCGCAGCATCCTCTTCGATGTCGGAATCAGCCTGTGAGCCCGTTGCAGCAACTGATCGCCGACGTGCCACAACAAGGTCGTGTTCGCTGGATCGGCGTGCGCCCGCAGTCGCGCTCGGCAATGCTGGAACTCGACGCCGTCGAGGCGCGACTGGAAGCCGGCCTGACCGGCGATCACGCCCGTCCCGGAGTGCGCAATGCGCGGCAGGTGACGCTGATTCAATGGGAACACCTGGCGGTGATCAGTTCGCTGCTCGGCCGACCGGAGGATCAACCGGTTCGGCCTGAAAATCTGCGGCGCAATCTCGTTATCAGTGGCATCAATCTGTTCAGCCTCAAAGGCCGCCGCTTTCGTATTGGCCAGGCGATTTTCGAAACCACCGGCTGGTGCCAGCCCTGCGCCCGGCTGGAGAACAACCTGGGCATCGGCACCTTTCAGGCCGTGCGTGGACATGGCGGAATCACCGCCCGGGTGTTACAAAGTGGAATCATTCGCCTGGACGACATCGTCAGCGTCGAACCCGTCCCCGACAGCGGCTATGCTGCGTTCAACCCAGGGTAAAAACACTGTAGCTTCCACCCATTCAGCAACGTCTACACCTGACGAGGCCCGATATGACCAGTCGCCTGAACCCCGATGACCAGAAGCATGTCGAAGAGTACCTGCATCTGTCCCAGCACCAAGTCGAGCGCCGACCTTTCCGGCCGTGGATGCTCCTTGTGCTGGTATTGGCAGCGACCATTGGTTTGGGCCTGTTGAGCCGTTTTATCAGTTACCTGACGCTATGAGCTGCCTTGCGCTCGCGGGGGTAACCGTACCGATTTCTTTTAGCCTTGCGAGATATCCCCATGACTCATCGTATTGTCATCGTTGGCGGCGGCGCCGGCGGTCTGGAGTTGGCTACCCGTCTGGGTAAGACTCTGGGCAAGCGTGGCACGGCCAGTGTGATGCTGGTCGACGCGAACCTGACCCACATCTGGAAGCCCTTGTTGCACGAAGTGGCAGCCGGCTCCCTGAACTCCTCCGAAGACGAGCTCAACTATGTGGCCCAGGCCAAATGGAACCACTTCGAGTTCCAGCTGGGGCGCATGAGCGGTCTTGATCGCGCACAGAAAAAAATTCAGTTGGCCGCTACCTATGACGAAGCCGGTCTGGAACTGGTGCCGGCCCGCGAAGTGCCCTACGACACGCTGGTGATCTCCGTCGGCAGCACCACCAACGACTTCGGTACCCAGGGCGCAGCGCAACACTGCCTGTTCCTCGACACCCGCAAGCAGGCTGAGCGCTTCCATCAACAACTGCTCAATCACTACCTGCGCGCCCATGCCGGGCAAACGGATGCGGTTGAGCAGATCAGCGTGGCCATCGTCGGTGCCGGTGCCACCGGGGTCGAACTGGCCGCCGAGCTGCACAACGCCGCCCATGAACTGGCAGCCTATGGCCTGGACCGGATCAAACCGGAAAACATGCACATCACCCTGATCGAGGCCGGACCTCGCGTCTTGCCGGCATTGCCGGAGCGCATCGGCGGGCCTGTGCATAAAACCCTGGAGAAACTCGGGGTCAACGTCATGACCAATGCCGCCGTCAGCGAAGTGACGGCCGACAGCCTGATCACCGCCGATGGCAACGAAATCAAGGCCAGCCTGAAAGTCTGGGCGGCGGGGATTCGCGCGCCGGGCTTCCTCAAGGACATCGATGGCCTGGAAACCAACCGCATCAACCAGCTGCAAGTGCTGCCGACCCTGCAAACCACCCGCGACGAGAACATCTTCGCCTTCGGTGACTGCGCGGCCTGCCCGCAACCTGGCAGCGACCGCAATGTGCCGCCACGTGCCCAGGCGGCGCATCAGCAGGCGTCGTTGCTGGCCAAATCGCTGAAACTGCGCATCGAAGGCAAGCCGTTGCCGACCTACAAGTACACCGACTACGGCTCGCTGATTTCACTGTCGCGTTTTTCGGCTGTGGGTAACTTGATGGGCAACCTCACCGGCAGCGTGATGCTGGAAGGCTGGCTGGCGCGGATGTTCTATGTGTCGCTGTACCGCATGCACCAGATGGCGCTGTACGGGCCGTTCCGCACGGCGATGCTGATGCTGGGCAGCAAGATCGGTCGAGGCACCGAGCCGCGCCTCAAGCTGCACTAATACACATCTTCTGTAGTAGCGAGCTTGCTCGCGATGGCGTCGGTACAGTCGACATTTATGTCATCTGGCTGACCGCTATCGCGAGCATGCTCGCTCCTACAGTTGTTTCGCGGTGTGCATAAGATTTTCTGGGCAAAAAAAATCCCCGTATCTTTCGATACGAGGATTTTTAATATGGTCGGGGTAAGGGGATTCGAACTCCTGACATCCTGCTCCCAAAGCAGGCGCGCTACCGGACTGCGCTATACCCCGGTAAAAAAAAGGCACCCTTGAAGGCGCCTTCTTCGATCAGCGCTTTTGGCCTCTGATCTTAAGATTCGATCCCAGCGTTAACTGGTTTCAAAAATGGTGGGTCGTGTGGGATTCGAACCTACGACCAATTGGTTAAAAGCCAACTGCTCTACCAACTGAGCTAACGACCCAAATATGGTCGGGGTAAGGGGATTCGAACTCCTGACATCCTGCTCCCAAAGCAGGCGCGCTACCGGACTGCGCTATACCCCGGTTTGAAATTGGCTCCGTGACCAGGACTCGAACCTGGGACCCAATGATTAACAGTCATTTGCTCTACCGACTGAGCTATCACGGAACTACACATTTCAATTTACAACGGTGAAGCTTTACTGCGTTCTCTTCGACCCGTTCGCATCGCTGCGTTCGTGTGTCTGAGGCGCGCTATTCTACAATCTTCAGCACCTCTGTCAACCCCCTAAATTGCTTTCAAGTTAATGATTTGCAACTTATTTTGGATTCCTGCTTGGGGAGCAAAAACCCTGGCGGGTGACTGACTGCGGGGCGCACTTTACAAGCCTTTTCCTTTGAGTTCAACAGCCTAACGAAAAAAAGGCCTCGCAATGCGAGGCCTTTTCAATTTTGCTGCGGTTACGGATCAGACGAAGACGATTTCGTCGTTCTCCACCACACCGTGAGCGGTATCGCCCGGCATGAACCGACCCGACAAGATCAACTGTGCCAGCGGGTTCTCGATCCAGCGCTGGATCGCTCGTTTGAGCGGCCGTGCGCCGTATACCGGGTCGTAACCCACCGCAATCAGCTTGTCCATCGCCTCGGGGCTGAGATCCAGCTTCAGCTCCCGCTCGGTCAGACGGCTGCGCAGACGACCCAACTGGATCTCGGTAATGCCTGCGATCTGATCCCGCGCCAGAGGCTCGAAGATCACCACTTCGTCGACCCGGTTGATGAACTCGGGCCGGAAGTGCGTGGAAATCGCATCCATCACCGCCGCACGCTGCGCCTCACGATCACCGACCAATTCCTGGATCTGTACCGAGCCCAGGTTGGAGGTCATGACAATCACAGTGTTTTTGAAGTCCACCGTGCGACCATGACTGTCGGTCAGGCGTCCGTCTTCAAGCACTTGCAGCAGGACGTTGAACACATCCGGGTGCGCCTTCTCGACCTCGTCCATCAGGATCACCGAGTAAGGCTTGCGACGCACCGCCTCGGTCAGGTAACCGCCCTCTTCGTAACCGACATACCCTGGTGGCGCGCCGATCAGACGAGCCACGGAATGTTTCTCCATGAACTCGGACATGTCGATTCGCACCATGGCCTCTTCGGTATCGAAGAGGAATTCGGCCAGCGCCTTGCACAGCTCGGTTTTACCCACACCGGTCGGGCCGAGGAACATGAACGAGCCGCTAGGCCGGTTCGGGTCGGACAACCCGGCGCGAGAACGCCGTACCGCATTCGAAACGGCCACCACCGCTTCGTCCTGGCCGATCACACGTTGATGCAGCAGGCTTTCCATCTTCATCAACTTGTCGCGTTCGCCTTCAAGCATCTTCGACACCGGAATACCGGTCCACTTCGACACCACTTCGGCAATCTCTTCCTCAGTCACCTTGCTGCGCAGCAACTGGTTTTCGCTCTTGCCGTGCTGGTCGACCATCTGCAGGCTGCGCTCCAGATCAGGGATAACCCCGTACTGCAATTCAGCCATGCGACTGAGGTCGCCTTTGCGGCGGGCCGCTTCCAGTTCCTGACGGGCCTGCTCGATTTTCTGCTGGATCTGCGCAGAGCCCTGAACCTCGGCTTTTTCCGAGTTCCAGATTTCTTCGAGATCCGAGTACTCACGCTCGTGACGAGCGATTTCTTCCTGAAGTTTTTCCAGACGCTTCTTCGCCGCATCGTCGCTTTCTTTCTTCAGTGCCTGGGATTCCACCTTCAACTGAATCAGGCGGCGCTCCAGACGGTCCAGCACTTCCGGCTTGGAGTCGATCTCCATGCGGATGCGGCTGGCGGCCTCGTCGATCAGGTCGATGGCCTTGTCCGGCAACTGCCGATCAGTGATGTAGCGATGGCTGAGCTTGGCCGCGGCAATGATCGCGCCGTCGGTGATCGCCACCTTGTGGTGAACCTCGTAACGCTCCTTGAGGCCACGCAGGATGGCGATGGTGTCTTCTTCGCTCGGCTCATCGACCAGTACTTTCTGGAAGCGTCGCTCGAGGGCGGCGTCCTTCTCTATATATTGGCGATACTCGTTGAGCGTGGTCGCGCCAACGCAATGCAGCTCACCGCGCGCCAGTGCAGGCTTGAGCATGTTGCCCGCATCCATCGAGCCTTCGCCTTTACCGGCACCGACCATGGTGTGCAGTTCGTCGATGAACAGAATGATCTGCCCTTCCTGCTTCGACAGCTCGTTGAGCAGCGATTTCAGGCGCTCTTCAAACTCACCGCGGTACTTGGCACCGGCGATCAACGCCCCCATGTCCAGGGACAACAGGCGCTTGCCCTTGAGGCCGTCCGGCACTTCACCGTTGATGATGCGCTGGGCCAGGCCTTCGGCAATCGCGGTTTTACCCACCCCGGGCTCACCGATCAGTACCGGGTTGTTCTTGGTACGGCGTTGCAGCACCTGGATGGTTCGGCGAATTTCGTCGTCACGACCGATCACCGGATCGAGCTTGCCGTCTTCGGCACGCTTGGTCAGGTCGACGGTGTACTTGTCCAAAGCCTGACGCGACTCCTCGTGGTTCGGATCGTTGACGGCCTCGCCGCCGCGCAGGTTGTTGATGGCGTTTTCCAGGGCTTTCTTGCTTACACCCTGGCCGAGCAACAACTTGCCAAGCTTGCTGTTCTCATCCATCGCGGCGAGCAGCACCAGTTCGCTGGAGATGAACTGGTCGCCCTTCTGCTGGGCCAGGCGATCGGCCTGGTTGAGCAGACGCGCCAGATCCTGCGACATGTTGACGTCGCCGGTCGGGTTCTGGATTTTCGGTAGCTGATCGAGTTCTTTCGTCAGCTCTTTACGCAAGCTGTTGACGTCAAAGCCCACCTGCATCAGCAGGGGCTTGATCGAGCCGCCTTGCTGTTCAAGCAAGGCCTGCATCAAATGCGCCGGTTCGATGGCCGGATGATCGTGGCCTACAGCCAGGGATTGGGCATCGGACAGCGCTAACTGCAATTTGCTGGTTAAACGGTCTATACGCATGGGTCACCTTCCTTTTGAGCAGGCCGGACCTAGAAAACATCCTGAATGAAGAAACCTGCCAGATACCACACTAGATGCGGTCGATTCTGCGAGTTTCAAGCGTCACGACATTGATGCAGGTCAGGGAAGCTTAGCGGTCGATCCAGACCAGGGAGGCAAATCGGCCGGTGCGTGAGGCACGGCGATAGGAAAAGAAGCGCGGGTCACTGACCGTGCAGAAACCACCGCCGTACACGGCAGTGACGCCACGTTCGGCAAGACGCAGGCGCGCCAGCTTATAAATGTCGGCCATGAACTTGCCGGCGTTCTGACTCGGCACAAAGGCATCCGCTGCTTCAGGCAATTGCTGCACGAAGGTTTCGCGTACCTCAGGGCCGACTTCGAAGGCTTTCGGACCAATGGCCGGGCCCAGCCAGACCAATACGTCAGCAGGCGCCACGGCCAGGCTGTCCAGTGTGGCCTCCAGCACACCCGCGGCCAACCCGCGCCAACCGGCATGGGCCGCCGCGACACGGGTACCGGCGCGGTCGCAAAACAGTGCCGGCAGACAGTCGGCGGTCATCGCGGCGCAGGCGATGCCCGGCGTTGACGTCCAGCTGGCATCGGCAGTATCCACACGCCCCGGATCGGCATGTGCCACGGCAATGCCGTGCACCTGCTGCAACCAGGCCGGTTGAATGGCGAAATGATCGGTCAGGCGACGACGGTTTTCGGCGACGGCTTCAGGGCTGTCATCGACGTGATCGCCGAGGTTGAGGCTGTCGAACGGCGCCAGACTGACGCCGCCCGCCCGGGTGGTGACACAGGCTTTGATCCCGGCCGGCGCGGGCCAGTCAGGAATCAGCCAGTCACTCATCCGATGAACGCCTCGCGGTCTTGCTTGAGCAGGGTCAGCAACCAGACGAAATCTTCCGGCAACGGCGATTCCCAGCTCATGCGCTTACCGGTCGTCGGATGATCCAGTTCCAGGAAACGCGCATGCAGCGCCTGACGCGGGAAGTTTTTCAGCGACTCGACCATGGTCGGGTTGGCTGCCGGCGGAATGCGGAAGCGGCCACCATAGGCTGGATCGCCGACCAACGGGAAGTTGATGTGGGCCATGTGCACACGAATCTGGTGGGTCCGACCGGTTTCCAGCTTGACCCGCACATGGGTGTGCGAACGGAAGCGTTCGAGTACGCGGTAATGGCTGACGGCCTGCTTGCCACCTTCCATCACAGCCATGCGCTGGCGCTGCTGGCCATGCCGACCGATCGGGGCATTGATCTTGCCACCGGCGGTGACCACGCCAATCACGATGCACTCGTAGATACGGCTGACGCTGCGGCTCTGCAACTGTGTAACCAGCTGCGTCTGCGCCTGAATGGTCTTGGCCACCACCATCAGACCGGTGGTGTCCTTGTCCAGACGATGCACGATGCCTGCACGCGGCACATTGATGATGTCCGGCACGTGATGCAGCAAGGCGTTGAGCAGAGTGCCATCAGCGTGACCGGCAGCCGGGTGCACCACCAGGCCCGCAGGCTTGTTGATCACCAGGATGTCGTCGTCTTCGTAGACGATGTCCAGGGCAATGTCTTGAGCGACCCATTCGCCCTGAGCTTCCTGCTCGGCAGTCAACTCAAGAATGGCGCCACCGTGAACGATGTCTCGCGGGCGGATAACCGCCCCATCCACAGTCAGGCGGCCGTCTTTGATCCAGGCGGAAAGGCGCGAGCGCGAGTGCTCAGCGAATAATTGTGCGGCGACTTGATCGAGGCGTTGGCCGCCCAATTCGGACGGCACCTCTGCGCGAAGTTCAATTTTATCGGACATGCTCAGACTAGGCGTCGGCACAGCCTTTGGTTTCGGCTGCGCGCTTGTGGTTAAATACGGCGTCTTTTGCCCCGAGGCTATTCAACGGGGCGCTCATCATAACAGGACGGCCACGCCCAAGACAGCGGCCGTCATAGGGACGCAAGCCGCCATGCAAGTGAAACACCTGCTGCTGATCGCCATCCTCGCATTGACCGCTGCTTGCTCATCGAAGGAAGTCGTAGACGAAAACCTGAGTGAAGTCGAGTTGTACCAACAGGCTCAAACCGACCTGGACAACAATAACTACACCAGCGCCACGGCCAAGCTGAAGGCCCTGGAGTCGCGTTATCCGTTCGGTCGTTATGCCGACCAGGCGCAACTCGAACTCATCTACGCCAACTACAAGAACACCGAGCCTGAGGCTGCCAAGTCTGCTGCGGAGCGTTTCATCCGCTTGCACCCACAGCACCCGAACGTGGACTACGCCTACTACCTCAAGGGCCTGACCTCTTTCGACCAGGACGTTGGCCTGCTCTCGCGCTTCCTGCCGCTGGACATGACCAAGCGTGACCCGGGTGCCGCCCGCGACTCCTACAACGAGTTCGCCCAACTGACCAGCCGCTTCCCGAACAGCCGTTATTCGCCGGACGCCAAGCAGCGCATGATCTACCTGCGCAACCTGCTGGCTGCCTACGAAATCCACGTGGCCGACTACTACCTGACCCGTCAGGCCTACGTCGCCGCCGCCAACCGTGGCCGTTATGTGGTAGAAAACTTCCAGGAAACCCCATCGGTCGGTGACGGCCTGGCGGTGATGACCGAGGCTTACCAGCGTCTGCACCTGGACGAACTGGCCGCGACCAGCCTGGAAACCCTGAAGCTCAACTACCCGAACCACCCAAGCCTGGTGGACGGTCAGTTCGTGCCATCGGTGGCTGAGGCCGACAACCGTTCGTGGCTGAGCAAGGCCACCCTGGGCCTGATCGAGTCGCGTCCACCGCTGCCGCCGGGCGAAACCCGCGCCAACCAGGACGTGCAGAAGCAGTTCCAGGACGCGAAAGACGCGATCCCGAACGAGCTCAAGCCTAAAAACGCCAATGGCGACGTGATCGAAGAAGAAAATCACGAAGCGGAAGGCAACAACAGTGACCGCTCCTGGTTCAGCTACATGACCTTCGGCGTGTTCGACTGACACCCCCGGTTATGCAAAAGGGAGGCTTTCAAGCCTCCCTTTTTTATTTCCGCGCTTTTACCCACTGTGCGCCCGTCAGGTCCGAGGCTAAACTGCCGAATCATCAGTCAAAAAGCAGCTCACCATGCTTCGTCTATTGTTCTGGATCGCCCTGATTGCCGCTGCTGTATGGTTCTGGCGCAAGTTCAAGGGTCAACCTGCTTCCACCCAATCCCCATCTGAACGTGACGCTGCTCCCATGGTGCGTTGCGCCCAGTGCGGCGTACATCTGCCACGTGACCGTGCGCTGAATCTCGAACAGCAGTGGTATTGCAGCCAGGCCCACCTTCAGCAAGGCCCCAAATCCGACAATCGCTGATCCCTGCCGTTGCAATGGCCCCAGCCCGCCCCGCTGGGTGCCATCCATCAAGCCGCGGGGCCAATACACGCACATGAGGAACTGAAGACGCGAATGGGCGTCTGACGCTGATTATTCAAGATCACTCTCAGCGCATGTCCCGGGTATCTGGAAACGTCCTGCAACTGTCCCACCTGAACTCAAAGTCCCGCCAGGACGGCGGCCGCTTTAGCATGATCGTCGTTCATGGATGGAACCCACTTTGATGATGCGTGCACGCAAGAAAGTCCTGATCGTCGACGACGCCGCGGATATCCGCGAACTCCTGGAGATCACCCTGGGGCGGATGAAACTCGACACTTTTAATGCCCGCAACATCGATCAGGCCCATGCGCTGCTCAAACGCGAGACTTTCGACCTGTGCCTGACCAACATGCGCCTGCCCGACGGAACCGGTCTGGAGCTGATAAAGCACATCCGCCACCGCTATCCTCAGGTCCCGGTGGCGATGATCAGCGCCTATGCCTGCCTCGAAACGGCAGTCAACACCCTGAAAGCCGGCGCCTTCGACTACCTGACCCAGCCAGTGGACCTCACTCGCCTGAGGGAACTGGTCAGCCGCGCCCTGCGCCCTTCCAGCGACAGCACAGCCACGGCGCAAAGACTGGTCGGCGAATCCATGCCCATACGCACCCTGCGCAAACACATCGCCAAGCTGGCCCAGAGCCAGGCGCCGGTGTACATCAGTGGTGAGTCCGGCAGCGGCAAGGAGCTGGTCGCACGTCTGATCCATGAACAGGGCCCACGCACCCATCTGCCATTCATACCTGTCAATTGTGCGGCGATTCCATCGGAACTGATGGAGAGCGAGTTTTTTGGCCATCGCAAAGGCAGTTTCAGCGGTGCCATCGAAGACAAGCCAGGCCTGTTTCAGGCGGCTCATCGCGGCACACTCTTTCTCGATGAAGTGGCCGACCTGCCGTTGGCGATGCAGGTCAAGTTACTGCGCGCCATCCAGGAAAGAGCCGTGCGCAGCGTTGGCGAGCAACAGGAATTGGTCATCGATGTGCGCATCCTGTGTGCCACCCACAAGGACCTGGGTGCCGAAGTGGCCGCCGGACGCTTTCGTGCGGACTTGTACTACCGTTTGAACGTGATCGAAATACAGGTGCCGCCCTTGCGCGAGCGTCGCGACGACATCGAAACGCTCGCCAATCACATCCTCAAGCGCCTGGCTGCAGACGCCGGGCAACCGCCCGCGAGCCTGAACGCGCAGGCCCTCGATGCGCTGAAAGGCTACCGCTTCCCCGGTAACGTGCGGGAACTGGAAAACATGCTCGAACGGGCTCACACCCTGAGCGAGAACCAGCAAATTGAGGCCTCTGACCTGCGCCTGACCGAGCGCAAAAGTGCCGTCGAAAGTGGCTTGCCGGACCTGACGCAAATCGACAACCTGGAAGCCTACCTGGAGAGCATCGAACGCCAGTTGCTCCTCCAGGCGCTGGAGGAAACCCGCTGGAACCGCACGGCGGCGGCCCAGCGATTGCGGTTGTCCTTCAGGTCGATGCGTTATCGCCTGAAGAAGCTGGGGCTGGACTGAAGCGCTCAGATCCGCCCGGCCGGCGCATACGGCGCCGGATCAATGATCGGGGTCCGGCCCAGCATCACATCGGCAAACAACTGACAGGATGCTGGCGCCAACACCAGGCCGTTGCGGTAATGCCCACAGTTGAGCCAGAGCCCGTCAAATTCAGGTACGCGACCGATGTAAGGAATGCCCTCGGGTGAGCCGGGGCGCAAACCTGCCCAGTGTCCGACGACCTGCGCATTGGCCAGTGCCGGAATCAGCTCGACTGCCGATGCCTTGAGACTCTCCAGCGCGGTTGCGGTCGGCGTCTTGTCGAAGCCTTCATGCTCCAGTGTGCTGCCAATCAGAATGTGCCCATCACGCCGCGGAATCGCATAACGACCCTTGGCCAGGACCATGCTCGGCAGGAAATCCGCCGCGCATTTGTACAGAATCATCTGCCCCTTCACCGGCTCTACCGGAAGTGTCAGGCCCAGGCTCTTGAGCAAGTCACCACTCCAGGCGCCCGCAGTCAGCACCACCTCATCAGCGTGGACAATGCCGCTGGACGTCTGCACGCCTACGACTTTATTGCCATCACGCACAAAGCCACTGACCTCGCATTGCTCATGAAGGGTGACATTAGGCAGAGCCTGCAAGGCCGCCTTGAGCGATTTCACCAGCCGCGGGTTACGCACGTTGGCGACATCGGCCATGTAGATGGCGCGAGAAAAGCCACCGCCCAACACCGGCACCGCGTCATGCGCCGCGGAGATATCCACAGCGCTCAATGGACGGTTTTCCCGCGCAGCCCAGGCCAAGGCCTCAGCCTCGTCGTCCAGATCCAGCCAATACAGGCCGGTGGTGTGTACTTCAGGGTCAACACCTGTGGCAGCAAACAAGCGCTCGCCCAGCTGTGGATAAAAGTCCTGTGACCAGTGGGCCAGCGCGGTAACCGCCGGGCTGTAGCGCCACGGGTAAAGCGGCGAAACGATGCCACCACCCGCCCAGGAAGACTCCTGACCGACATTCGAACGATCCAGCAGCACAACGCTTTGCACTTCGGACGCGAGATTGAACGCCGTCAGCAGGCCAATCACGCCGCCGCCGACAATCACCACTTGCTGTTGCCTGGTCATGTTCTGATCCAACCGTTGAATAGACAATGGGCGCAAGGGGCGCCCGAAAAAGGAACTCAGCGACCCCAGCACTCTTTACTGGTGACCCCGGACGCCGCATTGACCATGCCAAGCGCGCCAGTGTTGGTAATGGTCAGATCACCGCACTTGTCTGCGGCCATGCTGGTGCCCGGCTTGCGCTCGGCTGTCAGCAGAAAGGTCTGCTCGGTCAGGGTCGGAACAATCGTGTAATAGTCATTGCCGGCACTGAGGCCGGTGGCTTCGGTGTATGTGTTGTTCTTCGTATAGAAACGCTCAAGGATCTGCGCCTGTTCGGACAGCAACCCGGCCACGTCGGTACGGCGGCCCTTGTTCAGGTGTTCAGTGAACATCGGCGCGGCAATGGTCAGGACGATCCCGATAATCGCGATCACGATCATGATTTCGATCAGGGTAAAACCTCGGCTGGAACTACGCATGCATCAACTCTCACTTACTGTATCTGGCGCCACATGATGCGACGACTGCCGCCGGAGTTTTCCGGCGCTGGGGGGATGTCGCCAGCAGAATCCTCGCCGATTCCGTTGCCGTCATTATCGGTATTATCTTGGCTCGGGTTCTCCCCGACAAATTTCACCTCGCTGGAAATGGCGTCGATGTCATCGACCACGCCATCAGCATTGCTGTCGAGCATCTTAACGCTGATCGTGTCAGGCAGCTTGATGCAGATGGGGCTCAAGCCCATTTTGTCGCGGTAAAAACCATACCAGTTGCCGGCGACCAGGCAGTGATCCCGGCTCATCGGCGGGAAGTTCGGTGGCACAAGCGCGTAAGCCGGTGCGCACCAGTGCACGATCACCCATGCGCCATACCCTGCGAAACGCCACTTAAAACTTCGCATAGATACTTTCCACCACACTGCGCGAATGCCCTGCGATACCCACTGCCGTGACCCGGTACAACGTGACCTGGGTATTGATCGGCACATTCACGGCCTCCTTGCTGACACCGAGGTTCTGTACACCGTAAAAACCGCTACCGGATGCGATCCATGTGACACCCGAAGCGGCATTGAAGCCTGCGGCACTGACTGTCGACGACTCCGCCGGAGGCGAACACTGGCGATTACCGCTGCACTGTGGCATTGCATAGCCGGCCCGTTGCACGGCACTTTCACCCGCTCGCAGGACAGTTTCTGCGCTCTGGAACGATTGATTGCGCAGCACCAGGCTGGCAGTCATCTTTTCCTGCAAGGTGGCGTTCTGCATCGATGAAATGCCCAGCAACGTCAGCAACAACAAAAACACCAGGCTGACCAGCAGCGCCATGCCTCCCTGAGTGCGAACAGTCATCGGCCTTCTCTTCATGGCAGTCGATTTCGCAAGGCGGCGACGACATTGAAAGTCTGACTGCCAACCCTGTCGTTGGGGTCATGCAGGGTCAAACTCAGGCGAACGCTACGAATCAGCGCCGGGTCAGATGGGTTGGCGCTGTAGCTGGAAGCAGCGATATCGGTCGCGGTACGGGCCACACCGAAGCTCACATCGAAGGCGCTGACATTATCGACCAACACCCGCATCGGACTGCCACCTCCAGGCCCGATCAGCAGTTGATTGTTCCGGAAGCCGTAAACCAGTCGCCTGATCGGAAAGGCTGTTTGCCCCGCTGCGGGTGTCGGCGCGCCGCTATAGGCTGTTGCGCTGCTTCTGCAATCGGAGATGACTGTCCACGCTGGAGTACTGCCTTTACTGCCGACATCCGCCGTTACCAGGGTCAACTCATGACTAACGTTATCCCAACGGATCGGCGTCAGCTGGCTGGCATTGAAGTCTTTGTCCTTACTTGAGTCAGTGATTGTCCCCAGGCAGCCGAACATGCCCACCATGCGGATCTCCTGAATCATCTTGCTCAACACGAATCGCGCGTCCTCCTGCATGTTGGCCGCTGCGTTCTGACTGACGTAGGTGCTCTTGGCGGTGATGAATATCCGCGTTACGCCCAGGACAACAATGAGGCTCAATGCCAGGGCGATCATTGCTTCAATGAGCCCAAAACCGTTTTGCCTGCCGGTCATGGGCTCACCAGAGGATCGACCGCCACGCGACTGGAGAGGACAAAACTGCGCTGATCGTGGTCGTTCCTGGCCGCCCGCGAGTCGTCCCAGGTAATGGTAACGGTATAAATACGTTGATTGACGGTGACGCTGCCAGTAGCAGTAGGTCCACCAAACTGGGCGATATTCGTGGTGAAGTCGTAGAGATCCTGATCGCGGGCGTTGCCCAGATTGCCCGACGTCGGTGGCACAACGGTGTAGTCGGCAGCAGAATTGGCACGAATGCGATCCATCATGTCGTAGGCAATGAAACTGGCCTGGCTGAGCATGCGCGAGCTGTCCGTGTACTTCAGCGCATTGAGCTGAACCGCCGCTGCCCCCAGCAGGCCAACCCCCAGAATCAACAACGCCACCAGCACTTCGATCAGTGTCATACCCTGTACTGCTCGCTTGCTCCCTGCCCTCATTCGCAACTTCCACCTCGTAGAATCCGTCCGTTCAAACACACACTCAGCGTCCTGCTTTGTGCCCCTAACGTGTAACTGATCAACACCGTTGCGGGCACTGACGACAAGCCACCCAGATCGCTGAAATCGATGCTGCTTACCCCTGAAGTTAGCGTGACAGTCGCGCCCTTGCTCACCGCCGGAACAACCCGCAATACATTGGCTGAAGTGCCAGTACCGTCATACACCGCCAACTCGCCCTGCCAATCATCGCGATCTGCCGTCGGCCGAAGCTGGGTGGTGATACCCCGATTGATCGCCTCGATACGGGCAAAATTCAAGGCGCGCTGCACCTCTCCAATCTCAGTGTCAGCTCGGGTGGATTGCGCCAAACGGCTAAAAGCAGGCACGCCCAAGGTGATCAGCAACGCTGAAATCACCAGCGCAGCCAGCATCTCGATCAGCGTGAAACCTTTTGTACGATGATCCATCGATCCCCTCGATTACCCTCAGCTATACCTGCCATTACACGCTCGAACATCACTCCAGGGAGGGAGAAACATGCGACAACAAGGCTTCGGCTTGATCGAGCTGCTTATGGGACTGACGATTACCGGGATTGTTCTGCATCTGGTCAGCCCGATGTTCGGAGAGATGATTGCATCCAGTCGCCGCGAACAAGCTGCGAGATCGCTTGCCAGCGGGATCAACAGCGCCAGAAGCGAGGCTATTGCCCGCAACCAGAACGTGATGGTGCACGGGATAAATGGTGACTGGGGCCAAGGCTGGCGAATCATTCTGGACGTGAGCGGCCAGGGTCATGACGACAGCGATAACCCGCTGCTGATCGAACGCCGTAGCGGCACTCGGCTGCCGGTTTTCGGCAATCTATACGTGAGGACGTCCATTCGGTTCAGCCCGTTGGGTGAACCTGTGGGGGGTGGCTTTCAATCGGGAACGTTGCATGTCTGTGCAACGCGTGAAGCGCTAAGCCAGTACCAAGTGGTACTGGCGTCTTCCGGTCGAGTCAGCCTGCGCAACGATCGGGTTGCACAGGCACTCTGCGAGGGCGGGTCAAATCAGCGAGCGGACGCGTAGTTCCTTGGGCATCGAGAAGGTGATGTTCTCTTCACGACCGGCCAGCTCGTCGGCGCCGGTAGCGCCCCAGGCCTGCAACTGCTGGATCACGCCACGTACCAGAACTTCAGGTGCAGAGGCGCCGGCGGTGATACCGATGCGCTCGACGCCTTCGAACCAGCTCTGTTGCAGGTCTTCAGCACCGTCGATCAGGTAGGCCGGCGTCGCCATGCGCTCTGCCAGTTCGCGCAGACGGTTGGAGTTGGAACTGTTCGGGCTGCCGACCACCAACACCACATCGCACTCGTCGGCCAATTGCTTGACGGCGTCCTGACGGTTTTGAGTGGCGTAGCAGATGTCGTCCTTGCGCGGGCCACCAATGGCCGGGAAGCGCGTACGCAAGGCGTCGATCACCCGGCTGGTGTCGTCCATCGACAGCGTGGTCTGGGTCACGAACGCCAGTTTTTCCGGGTTGTTGACCTGCAGTTCGGCCACATCTTTTTCGTCTTCGACCAGGTAGATCGCCCCGCCATTGCTGGCATCGTACTGGCCCATGGTGCCTTCGACTTCCGGGTGACCGGCATGGCCGATGAGGATGCATTCACGGCCGTCACGGCTGTAACGGGCCACCTCGATGTGCACCTTGGTCACCAGCGGACAGGTGGCATCGAACACTTTCAGCCCACGACCCGCGGCTTCCGTACGCACCGCCTGGGAAACACCATGAGCACTGAAGATGACAATGACGTCGTCCGGTACCTGGTCCAGTTCTTCAACGAAGATCGCACCACGGGCCCGCAGGTCTTCGACCACGAACTTGTTGTGGACCACTTCGTGTCGCACATAGATCGGCGGCCCGAAGACTTCCAGGGCGCGGTTGACGATTTCGATCGCCCGGTCCACGCCGGCGCAGAAGCCACGGGGGTTGGCGAGTTTGATTTGCATGCTGTGCCTCGTGTCTTGCCCTGTAGGAGCGAGCTTGCTCGCGAAAAACTAAAGGACAACGCGTTCATCTAGTAGAACGCGTATTCGTTAACGATCATCGCGAGCAAGCTCGCTCCTACAGAAAAGCAGTTACAGCGCTTTGACGGAGATGATTTCCACGTCAAAGGTCAGCGTCTTGCCTGCCAGCGGGTGATTGAAGTCGACAGTCACCTGCGCGTCATCGAACTCTTTCACCACGCCCGGCAATTCAGTATTGGCCGCATCGTTGAAGATCACCAGCAAACCCGGCGACAGCTCCATGCCCGCAAACTGCGAACGCGGGATGACCTGCACGTTTTGCGGGTTCGGCTGACCAAAAGCGTTTTCCGGTTCGATGCTCAGGGTACGCTTGTCACCGCCCTTGAAACCAAACAGAGCCGCCTCGAAACCTGGCAACAGGTTGCCGTCACCAACCTTGAAGGTCGCCGGGGCCTTATCGAAGGTGCTGTCCACTGTGTCGCCGTTCTCCAGGCGCAATGCGAAATGCAAGGTGACTTCCGTGTTCTGGCCGATGCGTTGCTCAGCCAATACCTGTTCAGTCATGAACGGCTTCTCCGGTTTTTTTACTTTTGAACATATCCAGTGCCAGCATGATGGCACCGACGGTGATTGCACTGTCGGCAAAGTTGAACGCCGGGAAATACCAGCGGTTCTGCCAATGCACCAGGATGAAATCGATTACGTGGCCCAGGGCAATGCGGTCATACAGGTTACCCAAGGCGCCACCGAGGACCAACGCCAAGGCGACGGCCAGCCAGGTTTCATTGCGCCCAAGACGCTTGAGCCACACCACCAGCACCGCACTGACCACAATGGCAATCAGCGCGAACAGCCAGCGCTGCCAGCCAGAACTGTCAGCCAGGAAGCTGAACGCCGCGCCGGTGTTATAGGCCAGGGTCCAGCTGAAGTAATCGGGAATGATCACGATCTGCTGGTACATCGCGAGCTTGCCCTCGAAGTAAAACTTGCTGGCCTGGTCAATGACCAGGACCAGCAAACTCAACCAGAGCCAGCTCAGCCGTCCGAAACGGCCAACGGCATTAGGCATAGTGACGAACCTCGCCGGCGCCGCTGATGTTGTCCACGCAACGGCCGCAGATTTCCGGATGTTCCGGGTTCACACCAACGTCTTCACGGCAGTGCCAGCAACGGGCGCACTTGGCGAAGGACGACTTGACGATCTTCAGCTTCAGACCACCGACTTCGGTGGTGACTGCATCCGCCGGGGCCTGAACAAACGGCGCCACGCTGGCGGTCGAAGTGATCAGCACGAAGCGCAATTCGTTGCTCAGCTTGGCCAGGTCGGCGCTCAGCGCATCTTCGGCGAACAGCGTCACTTCAGCTTGCAGGTTGCCACCGACGGCTTTCGCCGCACGCTGGATTTCCATCTCTTTGTTGACCGCCACTTTTACTTCCATGATGCGATCCCAGTAGTCGCGACCCAGCTCGAAGCCTTCCGGCAACTCGGTCAGGCCTTCGTACCAGGTGTTGAGCATCACCGATTCGTTGCGCTCGCCCGGCAGGTACTGCCACAACTCGTCGGCGGTGAACGCCAGGATCGGTGCGATCCAGCGCACCAGCGCTTCAGAGATGTGGAACAGCGCGGTCTGGCAAGAACGACGGGCCTTGCTGTCGGCGCCGGTGGTGTACTGGCGGTCCTTGATGATGTCCAGGTAGAAACCACCAAGCTCCTGCACGCAGAAGTTGTGGATCTTCGAGTAGACGTTCCAGAAACGGTATTCGCCGTAGTGCTCTTGCAGTTCGCGTTGCAGCAGCAATGTACGGTCCACGGCCCAACGGTCCAGTGCGAGCATTTCTTCAGCCGGCAACAGGTCGGTGGCCGGGTTGAAACCGGTCAGGTTGGAAAGCAGGAAGCGCGCGGTGTTACGGATACGCCGGTAGGCGTCCGCACTGCGTTGCAGGATCTGCTCGGAAACGGCCATCTCACCGGAGTAGTCGGTCGAAGCCACCCACAGACGCATGATGTCGGCGCCCAGGGTGTCGTTGACTTTCTGCGGCGCGATCACGTTGCCCAGGGACTTGGACATCTTGCGGCCGGACTCATCGACGGTGAAACCGTGGGTCAGCAGCTCGCGGTACGGCGCGTGGTTGTCGATGGCGCAACCGGTCAGCAACGAGGAGTGGAACCAGCCACGATGCTGGTCGGAACCTTCCAGGTACAGGTCGGCGCGTGGACCGCTTTCGTGGCCCATCGGGTGTGAACCGCGCAGCACATGCCAATGCGTGGTGCCCGAGTCGAACCAGACGTCGAGGGTATCGCTGATCTTGTCGTACTGCGGCGCTTCGTCACCGAGCAGCTCGGCGGCGTCCATCTTGAACCAGGCCTCGATGCCTTCGACTTCAACGCGCTTGGCCACTTCTTCCATCAATTCGACGGTACGTGGGTGCAGTTCGCCGCTTTCCTTGTTCAGGAAGAACGGGATCGGCACGCCCCAGTTACGCTGACGGGAGATGCACCAGTCCGGACGGTTGGCGATCATCGAGTGCAGGCGCGCCTGGCCCCAGGCCGGCACGAACTTGGTGTCTTCGATAGCCTTGAGCGAACGCTGGCGCAGGGTATCGCCGCTGGTTGGCTCTTTGTCCATGCCGATGAACCACTGCGCAGTGGCGCGGTAGATCAGCGGGGTCTTGTGCCGCCAGCAGTGCATGTAGCTGTGTTCGATGACGGTGGTGTGCATCAGCGCACCGACTTCAGTCAGCTTGTCGACGATGGCCGGGTTGGCCTTCCAGATGAACTGGCCGCCGAAGTATTCCAGCGACGGCACGTAAACGCCGTTGCTCTGCACTGGATTGAGAATGTCATCGTTGACCATGCCGTATTTCTTGCAGGTCACGAAGTCGTCCACGCCGTAGGCCGGAGCGGAGTGAACCACACCCGTGCCGGCGCCCAGTTCCACGTAGTCGGCCAGGTATACCGGCGACAGACGGTCGTAGAACGGGTGACGGAAGTTGATCAGCTCCAGCGCTTTACCGGTGGTGGTCGCAACCACCGAACCCTGCACACCGTAACGGGTCAGGCACGCTTCGACCAACTCTTCAGCCAGCACCAGCAGCTTGTCGCCGACGTCGACCAGGGCGTAGTTGAACTCCGGGTGAACGTTCAGCGCCTGGTTGGCCGGGATGGTCCACGGGGTGGTGGTCCAGATCACGATGGCGGCAGGCTTGGCCAGCGACGGCAGACCGAAGGCCGCGGCCAGTTTGGCCTCATCGGCAATCGGGAACGCCACGTCGATGGTCGAGGACTTCTTGTTCTCGTACTCGACTTCCGCCTCGGCCAGGGCCGAACCGCAGTCGAAGCACCAGTTCACAGGCTTCAAGCCCTTGAACACGAAGCCGCCCTTGACGATTTCAGCGAGGGCACGGATTTCGCCGGCCTCGTTCTTGAAGTCCATGGTCTTGTACGGATTGGCAAAATCACCCAACACGCCCAGACGAATGAATTCGGATTTCTGCCCTTCGATCTGCTCGGTGGCGTAGGCACGGCACAGTTCGCGGGTCTTGTCCGCGCCCAGGTTCTTGCCGTGGGTCACTTCGACCTTGTGCTCGATCGGCAGGCCGTGGCAGTCCCAGCCCGGAACATAAGGCGCGTCGAAGCCCGACAGGGTCTTCGAGCGGATGATCATGTCCTTGAGAATCTTGTTCAGTGCGTGACCGATATGGATCGTACCGTTGGCGTACGGAGGGCCGTCGTGCAGGACGAACTTCGGACGATCCTTGCCAATCTCGCGCAACTTTCCGTACAGGCCAATACTGTCCCAGCGCTGCAGGATCTGCGGTTCGCGCTGTGGCAGGCCGGCCTTCATTGGGAAGGCGGTGTCCGGAAGGTTTAGCGTGGCTTTATAGTCGGTCATTTAAGGCTCTTCATTAGCGATGGGCGCTAGGTGCGGCTAGTGCACGGGCGGCGGCGACATCCGCGTTGATCGCCGTTTTCAGCGCCTCCAGAGAGGCGAAACGCTGCTCTTCACGCAGCTTGTGGTGGAAAACCACCGTTAAACGCCGGTCATACAGATCGCCGGCAAAATCTAAAAGATGCACTTCCAGGTGGGCTTTGCCATCACCTTGAACCGTGGGCCGTACGCCGATGTTGGCGACGCCGGGCCAGGTCTTGCCGTCGATGTCGACGTCAACCAGGTAAACCCCGGTGAACGGCACGCGACGGCGCTTGAGTTGAATGTTGGCAGTGGGCGTACCCAATTGCCGGGCGAGCTTCTGACCATGCAATACGCGACCGGCGATCCGGTACGGTCGGCCCAGCAGGCGCTCGGCCAGGGCAAAATCGGCAGCGGCCAGGGCATTGCGGACCTGGGTACTGCTGACACGAATGCCATCCAGCTCGACGGTTTGCGCCGCCTCCACGGTAAAACCCTGGAGAACGCCGGCCTGCTGCAGGAAATCAAAGTCGCCTACGCGGTCGCAGCCGAAGCGGAAGTCATCACCGACCTCCAGATGCTGCACGCCAAGGCCATCGACCAGGATCGTGTCGACGAATTCGCTGGCGCTGAGCTTGCTCAGGCGCTGGTTGAATGCCAGGCACAACACGCGGTCAACGCCTTCGGCAGCCAACAATTGCAGCTTGTCACGCAAACGGGCCAGACGGGCCGGCGCGGTATCCGGCGCGAAAAATTCTCGCGGCTGCGGCTCGAAAATCACCACACAACTGGGCACGCCCAACTCCAGCGCACGCTCACGCAGCCGCGCCAGGATAGCCTGGTGGCCACGGTGTACACCGTCGAAGTTGCCAATAGTGGCGACACAGCCCCGATGCTGGGGGCGCAGATTGTGGAGGCCTCGAACCAGCTGCATAACGCGCTTCTTGCTCATAAAGTGGTCGATTATAACCACACCCGGCGGCCGACGACAGGCAACACCGTCATCCAAAGTGATCGGGCCGACAAAACCGTCGGCCCGCCCGTGTTTATCGAGGCCTGAACCTCAACCCAGCGCCTTGCGATTGAAGTCACGCAAGCGGAAGCCCAGCAACACTAACATGCCGAAATAGGCAACCACACCCGCCACCACCAAAGCCCCCAGCCGCATGAAGCGTTCGAGCATGTGCCCTTCGCCCCAGGCCGGCATGAAATGCATCAAGCCCAGCAGCACCGCCGACATCACAGCCACAGCGACCAGCAACTTGCAGGCGAATTTCGCCCACCCTGGTTGTGGCTGGTACATCTGCTGCTTGCGCAATTGATAGAACAGCAACCCCGCATTGAGACAGGCGCCGGCACTGATTGCCAGCGCCAGCCCGGCGTGCGCCAGCGGACCGATCAGCAACAGGTTGAACAGTTGCGTGACCACCAGCGTGAAAATTGCGATCTTTACCGGTGTACGGATGTTCTGTTGCGCATAAAAGCCTGGCGCCAGCACTTTAATCACAATAATCCCGAGCAAGCCGACCGAATAGGCGATCAGCGCTCGCTGCGTCATTGCCGAATCGTGCGCCTCGAACTGCCCGTACTGGAACAGTGAAACGGTCAGTGGTTCGGCAAGAATCCCCAACGCCAGCGAACATGGCAGCACCAGCACAAAACACAGGCGCAAGCCCCAGTCGAGGATGCGCGAGTACTCGTGGCGATCCTTGTTGGCATAGGTCTTGGCCAGTGTCGGCAGCAGAATCGTGCCCAAGGCCACACCCAATACCCCGGACGGCAACTCCATCAACCGGTCGGCGTAATACATCCAGGACACCGAGCCTGCGACCAGGAACGAGGCAAAGATGGTGTTGATGATCAGCGAAATCTGGCTCACCGAGACCCCGAGGATCGCCGGCAGCATTTGCTTCATTACCCGCCAGACCCCGCTGTCACGCAGGTTCAGGCGCGGCAGCACCAGCATGCCGATCTTTTTCAGGTGTGGCAGCTGATAGAGCAACTGCGCCAGACCGCCCGCCAGTACCGCCCAGCCCAGCGCCATGACCGGTGGATCGAAGTACGGCGTCAGGAACAGCGCAAAGATGATCATGCTGACGTTGAGCAGGGTCGGCACGAAGGCCGGCACCGAAAAGCGGTTCCAGGTGTTGAGAATCGCGCCGGCCAGGGACGACAGGGAAATCAGCAGGATGTACGGAAAGGTCACCCGCAGCAGGTTGGACGTGAGTTCGAATTTTTCCGGCGTGTCGGTAAAGCCCGGCGCGGTCACCCAGATGACCCAGGGCGCGGCGATCATGCCCAGCGCCGTCACCAGCGCCAGCACCAGAGTGAGCAAGCCCGAGACATAGGCAATGAAGGTTCGCGTCGCCTCCTCGCCCTTCTGGCTTTTATATTCAGCCAGGATCGGCACGAATGCCTGGGAAAACGCCCCCTCGGCGAAGATCCGCCGCAACAGATTGGGCAGTTTGAAGGCGATAAAGAAGGCGTCGGTCGCCATCCCGGCGCCAAATGTGCGCGCGATGAGGGTGTCACGAACAAAGCCCAGAATCCGGGAAAGCATCGTGATAGAGCTGACGGCGGCCAACGATTTGAGCAGATTCATTGAAAGAGTGAGTGCCTGTCGATAAACAGCAGGCGAACAATGCGCCCACTTGTGCGATACTCCGCGCCGCAACAGCACAGAGCCAAAGCTCGCGAGTTTACAGGTCAAGCGCCGGAAAGAAACATCCCGCCTCTTTAGATCGACCACTCAGCGGAACGCATCAACCGCCCTTGACAACACATCAACTCATCGGCATGATTCGCGGCCTATTTTGTTTGCTATTTCCTAAAAAGTCTTTCGAGGAGCTCGACGGTGGCCAACTCACCTTCCGCCAAAAAACGTGCAAAACAGGCTGAGAAGCGTCGCAGCCACAACGCCAGCCTGCGTTCCATGGTTCGTACCTACATCAAGAATGTAGTTAAAGCCATCGACGCAAAAGACGCTGAAAAAGCTCAAGCTGCATACGTTCTGGCTGTGCCAGTTATCGACCGCATGGCCGATAAAGGCATCATCCACAAGAACAAGGCTGCTCGTCATAAGAGCCGCCTGAATGGCCACGTCAAGGCACTGAAAGCTGCTGCCTAAGCGACGTAGTCATTAAAAAACCGACCTCAGGGTCGGTTTTTTATTGCCTGCGATTCGGCGAGAGCACTGCACAAAACAATGTGGGAGCAAGCTCCCACAGTGAACCTCTACAAATTTCGACTTATTGTGCGTGCGGCCACGGCAAAATCGGTATCGCCGTCACCGCATTCTGCGGGCTACCCTCGATCAGGCGATCGCTATATACCAGGTAAACCAGCGTATTGCGCTTCTTGTCGAGAAAACGCACCACCTGCATGGTCTTGAACACCAGCGAGGTGCGCTCCTTGAACACTTCATCGCCGTCCTTGAGCTCACCCTTGAAGCTGATCGGCCCAACCTGTCGGCAAGCGATGGACGCCTCGGCACGATCTTCCGCCAGACCCAGACCACCCTTCACACCACCAGTCTTGGCACGTGAAAGGTAGCAGGTCACGCCTTCAACCTTCGGATCATCAAATGCCTCGACGACAATTCGGTCATTGGGACCGACGAACTTGAACACCGTCGACACCTGACCGACTTCCTCGGCCGAAGCCAGCAGCGGCATCGCCAGCAGCAACCCCATCAAGCCTTTTGCCACGCGCATTCAGATATTCCCTCAGACCAGAATCAGGTTATCGCGGTGAACCAGTTCCGGCTCCGCCATGTAACCCAACAGACCGACAATCGCATCAGACGATTGGCCGATGATTTTTTGCGCTTCCAAGGCACTGTAGTTGGCCAGGCCACGGGCGATTTCTCGACCGTCTGGCGCCACGCACACCACCATCTCGCCGCGACGGAAGCTGCCCTGGACCAGCTTGACGCCAACCGGCAGCAAGCTCTTGTGATCCTCGGACAACGCTTTCACAGCCCCTGCATCCAGAACCAGCGTGCCACGGGTTTGCAGATGCCCCGCCAGCCACTGCTTGCGCGCCGCCAGCATACCGCGCTCCGGCGAGAGCAAAGTGCCGATGCGCTCGCCCGCCTTCAGGCGATCCAGAACCCGCTCAAGGCGCCCACCGACAATGATCGTGTGCGCCCCGGAACGCGCCGCCAACCGCGCCGCACGCAACTTGGTCTGCATGCCGCCACGCCCCAGCGCGCCACCGGTACCACCGGCAACCGCATCCAGTGCCGGATCATCAGCGCGCGCCTCATAGATCAACTGGGCATCCGGATTGTTGCGCGGATCAGCATCGAACATACCGTCGCGATCCGTGAGGATCACCAACAGGTCCGCCTCAACCAGGTTGGCCACCAGCGCCGCCAGGGTGTCGTTGTCACCAAAACGGATTTCGTCGGTGACCACGGTGTCGTTTTCATTGATCACCGGAATCACTTTCAGCTCGACCAGCGCACGCAGGGTACTGCGGGCGTTCAGGTAGCGCTTGCGATCGGACAGGTCGTCATGGGTCAGGAGAATCTGCGCTGTATGCCGGCCATGCTCGGCAAAGCTCGACTCCCAGGCCTGCACCAGCCCCATCTGACCGATTGCAGCGGCAGCCTGGAGCTCGTGCATCGCACTGGGTCGAGAGGTCCAGCCCAGGCGACTCATGCCGGCCGCCACCGCCCCGGAGGACACCAGCACCAGCTCGACACCCGCCTCATGCAGAGCCACCATCTGCTCCACCCAGACACCCATTGCCGCGCGATCCAGGCCTTTGCCGTCCGCCGTCAGCAAAGCGCTGCCGATCTTCACGACCCAACGCTGCGCACCTGTCACCTTGCTCCGCATCATCTTCAACCTTAGCTTGAGGACAGCGCGACCCGGCGCTGCCCGTGACATTATTCTTGACCAACGATTTCCAGATACTAAAACGCCGCTCGATTGAGCGGCGCTTAAGTTTACTGCAACGAATCAGTCACGCACGTAAATGATTTCCGGACCGTCTTCATCATCCACATCTTCTTCGTCCCAATCATCGTCGCCGATGTCATGGACCGACTTCACGCCGCTGCGACGCAGGGCACGCTGGTCATCCAGCGCCTGCAACTGGGCACGCGCTTCGTCTTCGATGCGCTGATCGAGCTCGGCCAGCTCTTCCTTGTAGGCCGGGTCGTTAGCCAGGCGATCGGCACGATCTTCCAGGTAACGCATGATGTCGTGACACAGACGCTCGGTGTTCTGCTTGGCAATGGCCGAGATCACATAAACCGGACCGGTCCACTCCAGGCGATCAACGATTTCCTTGACGCGAGCATCGTGCTCTTCGTCGAGGATCTGGTCGCACTTGTTGAGGATCAACCAGCGATCGCGCTCAGCCAGGGACGGGCTGAACTTGGTCAGCTCGCTGACGATGACTTCAGCAGCGTCCGGCGCACTGGTGTCATCCAGCGGCGCCATGTCCACGAGATGCAACAGCAGACGGGTACGCGACAAGTGCTTGAGGAAGCGAATCCCCAGGCCCGCGCCATCGGAAGCACCCTCGATCAGACCCGGAATGTCAGCAACCACGAAGCTTTTCCAGCGATCGACACTGACCACACCGAGGTTTGGCACCAGCGTGGTGAACGGGTAGTCGGCGACTTTCGGCTTGGCGGCCGACACCGAACGAATGAACGTACTTTTACCGGCGTTCGGCAAGCCCAGCAGACCGACGTCAGCCAGCACTTTCATTTCCAGCTTCAGATCACGCTGCTCACCCGGCTTGCCGGGGGTCGTCTGACGTGGCGCACGGTTGGTACTGGATTTGAAACGGGTGTTGCCCAGACCATGCCAGCCGCCATGGGCAACCAACAGCTTCTGGCCGGCCTTGGTCAGGTCGCCAATCACTTCCTGGGTGGCCGAGTCGATCACCGTGGTGCCCACAGGCACACGCAGGATCAGATCCTCGCCTTTCTTGCCGGTGCAATCGGTGCTGCCGCCATTGGAGCCACGCTCGGCATCGAAGTGCCGGGTGTAACGGTAGTCGACCAGAGTGTTGAGGTTCTCGTCGGCCATCATGTAGATGGAACCGCCATCACCACCATCACCGCCGTTAGGGCCGCCGTTCTCGATGAATTTTTCGCGACGGAAGCTCATGCAACCGTTGCCGCCGTCACCGGCTTTTACTCGAATCGATACTTCGTCAACAAACTTCATTACACAACGCCTCTCGCCATACGGACGAGCCGAAAAACACTAAGACATAAGACTCTTGCAAAAATGAGCGCAGCGACCTCAATCAACGACCGCACAGTCCAGCGCGCCGACAGCCCATACAAACAGTTTTGCAAGAGACTCACCCCACAAACGAAAAAGCCCCGTCGCGAGACAGGGCTTTTCCAGCGATCGCGCTATTAAGCCGCGACTACGCTCACGTAACGACGACCGAAGGCGCCTTTTACTTCGAACTTGATCACGCCTTCGACTTTAGCGAAGAGAGTGTGATCTTTACCCATGCCAACGCCGTAGCCAGCGTGGAATTGGGTGCCGCGCTGACGCACGATGATGTTGCCTGCTTTGATAGCCTGGCCGCCATACATCTTCACGCCAAGGCGTTTGGCTTCTGAGTCGCGACCGTTACGGGTACTACCACCAGCTTTTTTGTGTGCCATGAGTTCAATTCTCCTAGTGAGGAATTAGGCTGAAATTAAGCCTGAATACCGGTGATTTTGATCTCGGTGTACCACTGGCGGTGGCCCATACGCTTCATGTGGTGCTTACGGCGACGGAACTTGATGATGCGGACTTTATCGTGACGACCTTGGGAGATCACTTCAGCCACAACGGTAGCGCCAGCAACAACTGGAGCGCCGATATTCACGTCGTCACCGTTGGCAACCAACAGAACGCGATCAAAGGTAACGGATTCGCCGGTAGCGACTTCCAGTTTTTCGATCTTCAGGTATTCACCTGGGGCGACTTTGTACTGCTTGCCGCCAGTAACGATTACTGCATAAGACATGGTATTTCTCCGATAATCCTGCTCACCCAGCTCTTTATAAGAAGAGGTATTGGCTGGCATGGCTGCATGGGGCTGGAAGGCCCGCTTGCAATTGCGTAAGGCAGGTGCTGCCCAGGAAGTTCAGGGTGCGCGATTGTACGCAAGCCACGCTTGCCTTGCAAGGGGCCGTCCATCGCGCCTTGACACCCGCTGGCGTGGGTCCTAGCATGCCGCGCAACCCTTCTGGAGCAACTGTCTCTGATGCAACCCCAAGCTTTCTACCGCGCGGTGGCGGACGATTTTAGCGCCGTCGACGGCATCATCAAGAAGCAGCTGACTTCCCGAGTGCCGCTGGTATCGAAAATCGGCGACTACATTACCTCGGCCGGCGGCAAACGCCTGCGTCCTCTATTGGTATTGCTGTGTGGCAAGGCACTCGGTCGCGAAGGCGACGAACTGCGTCTGCTGGCAGCCACCATCGAGTTCCTGCACACCGCGACCCTGCTGCATGACGACGTGGTCGACATGTCCGGCATGCGTCGTGGCCGCTCGACCGCCAATGCCATGTGGGGCAACGCGCCCAGCGTGCTGGTGGGCGACTTCCTGTACTCACGGTCTTTCGAAATGATGGTCGAACTGGGCTCCATGCCGGTGATGAAGATCCTTTCGCAGGCCACGCGCATCATCGCCGAAGGCGAAGTGCTGCAATTGTCGAAAGTGCGTGACGCCAGCACCACCGAAGAAACCTACATGGAAGTCATCCGCGGCAAGACCGCGATGCTCTTCGAAGCCTCGACCCACAGTGCGGCAGCCTTGTGCGAGGCAACGCCTGAACAGGCCGAAGCCCTGCGTACATTCGGTGATCACCTGGGTGTGGCCTTCCAACTGGTCGACGACCTGCTGGACTACAAGGGCGATGCGGAGACCCTGGGCAAGAACGTCGGCGACGATCTGGCCGAAGGCAAACCGACGCTGCCGCTGATCTTCACCATGCGCGAAGGCACGCCGGAGCAGGCCGCCCTGGTGCGCAAGGCCATTCAGAAAGGCGGGATCGAAGACCTCGAAAGCATTCGCGAAGCCGTGGAAGCCTCGGGTTCGCTGGAGTACACCGCGCAGTTGGCTCGCGATTACGTGGCCCGCGCAATCAAGTGCCTCGAAGCGCTGCCTGCCAGCGAATACCGCGACGCATTGGTCGAGCTGAGCGAGTTCGCGGTCGCCCGTACGCACTGACAAGACTGCAAAACCCTGTGGGAGCGAGCTTGCTCTCTGCCACAGGGTTTCCGGCACTCCCCCCTCCACGCCTAAAACCCTATACAATGTGCGCTTTTTAGCGATCCTGAATTCAAGGAGCTTTAGTGAGCACGTTGCCACCCTGCCCAAAATGCAATTCCGAATACACCTATGAAGACGGCGCGCAGCTGATCTGCCCGGAGTGCGCCCACGAGTGGTCCGCCGCCGGCGAATCGGAAACGGCGTCCGATGACGCGGTGAAGAAGGATTCGGTCGGCAATGTCCTGCAGGACGGCGACACCATCACCGTGATCAAGGACCTCAAGGTCAAGGGCACTTCCCTGGTGGTCAAGGTCGGCACCAAGGTGAAAAACATCCGCCTGTGCGATGGCGATCACGATATCGACTGCAAGATCGACGGCATCGGCCCGATGAAACTCAAGTCCGAGTTCGTCCGAAAAGTCTGAATCTGCTGTCAGCCATCCTGCGCTTCGTGCGGGATGGCCCCTCCCCTGGCTAATAGCAAAGCGCCAGCTGCGTTGACCTTACGCAATCTTTACCCGGAAAAAAGTCCAATCCGCCAATAGGCCTTTGCTATTTGATGAATAAGAATTATTCTCATCAAACCCTTCAATGGAGATGAGAACCATGACTTATCTGATCGATGCCTGGCTGGACCGCCCACACCCTTATCTGAGAATCCTGCACCGGGAAACCGGGGAAGTCTGTGCCGTTCTGGAAGAGGAAGCGCTGCACGAACTGCAGGACCAGGGAGACCTGGACCTCAATGGCTTGAGTTCCAGCGAACCGATGGTGCTCAAGGAAGTGGTGAGAAATCTGTTTCTGTTCTGCTACGCCCGAGCATTGCGCCCGTCGCACGATGTGCACCACAAGATCGAAATATGAGCGACACCGTAAAACTCTGCAGGAGCGAACCTGCTCGCGAAAAACTCAAGGACACCGCGCTCATTCAGAATGCCCGCGTTATCGTTGAAGTCCATCGCGAAGAGGTTCGCTCCTACAGGTAGAAAACAGTCTTACAGAACGTCAAGCAGCTCGACGTCGAACACCAGTACGCTGTGCGGCGGGATGCTGCCAACGCCTTGAGCGCCGTAAGCCAGTTCGCTCGGCACGTACAGACGCCATTTGCTGCCGGCATTCATCAGTTGCAGGGCTTCGGTCCAGCCGGCGATCACGCCGCCCACCGGGAATTCTGCTGGCTGGCCACGATCGTAGGAGCTGTCGAACACGGTGCCGTCGATCAGGGTGCCGTGGTAGTGAGTACGCACGGTGTCTTCACGGGTCGGCTTGGCGCCTTCGCCAGCGGTCAGCACTTCGAACTGCAGGCCGGAAGCCAGAGTGGTGATGCCGTCACGCTTGGCGTTTTCAGCCAGGAAAGCCAGGCCAGCACCGGCAGCGGCTTCAGCCTTGGCGGCCGCTTCGGCTTGCATGATTTCGCGAATGACCTTGAAGCTGGCGGACATTTCTTCCTGGCCAACGCGGCTAGGCTTGCCGGCGAAGGCGTCGGTCAGACCGGCCAGGATCGCGTCCAGGCTAACGCCTGGTGGCGGGTTGTCGCGCAGCTGGTCGCCCAACTGACGGCCAATGCCGTAGCTGACGCGGGTTTCGTCGGTGGACAGATTTACTTCGGACATGACACTGCTCCGCTGTGCGGACGGCCCGGGAACTGGCCGTGCGTGCACAGCGCGTCCCGGAGCGCCCGGAACCAAAAGGGCCAGCAGACTAGCACAGTTGTCATCGCGTTGATGAGGGGCGTCAGGTGATCGGCATCTTCAAGGGTTGCTCGATTTCGGCCACCAACCCGCACATCTCGTCATGAACCACGGTGTGCACCAGGTTGAAGTGCAGCTTGGGAAACGAGCGCAGCACTTCCCGAGCATGCTCGACCGAGCGCAGGCTCATCATGTGACCGTGGGTGTCGCTCAGCGGATAGGGCGCACCGTGCATCCGTGCCTCCAGTAGATAGATGCCCCCTTCCATGGAGATCAGGTTCAGCTCATCGACTTTGCCAGCGATGGCATAGGCATTCAGTTCTTGCAGGTTCATGGACGCACCTCACACGGTGGCGAGACTATTCCGCTACAGGGATATGCCTCGGCGCGTCAAAGCACAAGCCACAAACGACACCGCCCGTCTGTTTTGCAACAGACGGGCGGTGCGTTACGGCAACCGGCACTGATCAGTGCTTGGTGACTTTATCCAGGTAGCCCATGGCAAAGGCCGACACCACGAACGTCATGTGAATGATCACGTACCACTTCAGATGCTCCGGATCGACATTCTTGGCGTCCATGAAGATGCGCAGCAGGTGAATGGACGAGATTGCCACGATAGAGGCAGCCACTTTCATCTTCAACGACGAAGAATCCATGGTGCCCAGCCAGTTGAGTTTTTCCTTGCTGTCGTCGATGTCCAGTTGCGATACGAAGTTCTCGTAACCGGAGATCATGACCATCACCAGCAATCCGCCGACCAGTGCCATGTCGATCAGCGACAGCAGCACGAGAATCAGGTCCGACTCGGCCATCGAAAACACGTTGGGGATAACGTGGAAGACTTCCTGGAAGAATTTCAGCGCCAGTGCCAGCAAGCCGAGGGACAGACCGAAGTAGATCGGCGCCAGCAACCAACGCGAGGCGTACATTGCGTTTTCGATAAAGCGTTCCATTGAATCTCACATGTGGGCTTGAAAATGGCGCCGAGTATACCAGCCACCTGTCTATCCCCTGAAGCATCCAGAAACCGTTGGGGAAACCCGCCACCGGCGTCTATGTATCAAGGTTTTTCTGCTAGTGTCCAAAGCATGACCGCTCGGTTTTATCGGACAGGAAGATTGGAATGGATGTGCGATTGCCTTTAATGAGTGCCGGGATTGCCCTGGCGCTGCTGATAAGCGGCTGCTCACCCAGCGATGAAAAACGCGAGGTCAGCCTCGAAGAAAAAACGGCACAGTTCGAAAAGTCACTGGATGCGATCCAGGACCCGAAGCTCAAGGATGCTGTCTCCGAATTGGGCGGCTCACTGCTGCTACTTGAACGCGCCCAGATCAAGCTCGATAGCAAACCACTGGAAACCGAATACGGCGAAGATGCCCTCGCCATGCTCAAGCATTACCCCTCCCCCCAGGCCCTGGTCGACACTTACATCAACGGCCTGTTCGTGCTGCAGAAGGACTCCAGCTCCGATTACCTGACCGACCTGCAACCGGTTTTCCCCTTCACCTTCAGCGTTCCGGCTGCGTTTGTGTTTCCCCACGGCCTGGAATGGCAATCGGTGACCTTGAGCAACAAACGGGTGATTCCATTCCAGCCGGAATGGTCGGAAACCGACCCTGGCATCCAATTGAGCCCGTCGAGTTCCAACCTGACCAACCCCGATGACCTGACCGTCGCCTACCCCTTCATCGAGGGCCTCGACATCGACCGCAAGCGTCAACCACAACCGGTGAGCCTGCAGGGTAAAGTCGAAGTCATTGCGCCACGCCGTCTCTACAGTTTCGACCTGAGCAAACAGGACGTCGGCAAGACCCGCACCAATGACAACCTCAGCGTCACCCTGCTCAAGCTCGGCAACAACTACGCTGAAATCGAATACAACAACAGCGCGCCACTGGCAGCAGAGGTCAGTGAAACGCCGCTCAATCCGCTGATTGTCCAGGCTAAAGACCACACAGGACAGTTCATCACGCGCGCAGGCTCGATCAATGAAACGCCTGCGCAAATTGCCTTCTATCAAAAGCAGCTGGCGAAGATGCAGGAACAAAAAACCTGGACGGAGCCATTCGAAAAACAAATCGACGAAGAACAGCGCACCTTCGAGAAACAGCAGACCCGCCGCTACTCGAAGGTCTACTTCAACGGCGCGATAGACACCCTCGAAGTCAGCCTGTTGGACTTCTCAACGGCCACCGTGACCCGCAAGGACCTCGACCTGCCCGTACGCCGCTTCGAGCCCAACACCACCGAAAAAGCCATCCAGCCATTGGACCTGCCAGTGGTGGTGTATGACGACCAGGCCGCCAACTGGCTCAAAGGCGCAACCCTGAGTGAGGATCAACTGAAGAAAAACGTCACCATCAGTCAATCCGTCGACGACCCCAGCGCCGCGCGCATCGAGTTCAATCACCTGCGCAGCTTCAACGATGAGCTGCTGGGCACCTCGTTCAATCCCGGCGAGAGTCCGGTGAGTTTCTTTACCGAAGACAACCATGGCAAACGTGACGAGCCGATCGAGTTGCCGCCGGAGGCTTACCAGATCGACCCCTTGAACGGCGTCATCACTTACGACCTGAACCTGTTTCCGGAAACCCCGGCCTACGCGGTGGGCTCGATGCCCTTGTTCCTGGCCACCATCGACAAGAAGACCCTCGACGCCCGGCAACTGCCCAAAGGGCTTGAGCTCAAGGGCAATGCGTTGATTGTGGAGATGAAGGAGTTTCCCGCCCAGGACTGGCGCTTTTTCGCCAAAGACGACAATGGCAATTACCTGAAAGAAATTCTATCGGTCAGCCATGATGCGGCCGAACAGGGCCCGGCGCTGTTTGCCGTGCACTATTTCTATGGTCAGCCGGCACACCTGGAAGCCTATCAGCGCACAGACCTCGCCACCGTGGAATATGGTTTCGAGGTCAAACTCGACAAGGCCGACGCGTCACGCCTCGATCAATAGCGCGACTCAATGCTCGG
Source organism: Pseudomonas vancouverensis (assembly GCF_004348895.1). Classification (GTDB taxonomy): domain Bacteria; phylum Pseudomonadota; class Gammaproteobacteria; order Pseudomonadales; family Pseudomonadaceae; genus Aquipseudomonas; species Aquipseudomonas vancouverensis. Next base: position 219,402 of record NZ_RRZK01000030.1, on the reverse strand, counting down.
GGCGAAATTCGAAACCACCGCTGTGACGACTGCGCCCACCGTTCATTTCCCGCAACTGGGCTTGCAGGTGCAGGCACCAGATTTGCGGATCGTCGGCCAGTTCATAGCCGTGCAGGGTCAGGCTTTCAACGATGGTGTCGAGAATGGTTTCAGCCGCAAACGGGCCGTGAAACGGGCCTTGCGCCTTGATGGCCGATGGCTGTTCGCCGGCCATTCCGGCGGCGAAGAGCAAGGTCCACATGCCGTTATCCCCCGCCAACGGGCGGATAGCGCACTCGATCCGGGTCACGAGACCCAAACATTGACGGGTGAGGCAAAGGTTGCGCGACATGGCGGCGACCCTCGGTAGAGCCGGTGTTCAGCCCTTACACGAGGGCTGTTTCGATCCTGTGATGGCTGTCGATATCCTTGAGCTGAGAATAGAAGAAAAGTCTGAACCGGCGGTCAGACAAGACCAGAAAGCGCCGAATGGTCATTGTGTGAATATTGACGTCATTTCGACGACGCTTTCCGCCATTTCAGCGAAAAAATACGGGAGCGAGCTTGCTCGCGATCAGGCACTTACCTGCAACCAATTGGTTGACTGAAAGGACGCCATCGCGAGCAAGCCGGCTCCCACAGGGGATGCCTTCAACGCAGAATCAGGCCGGCTTGGTTTCCGCCAACGCCTCTTGCGCCAACTCCTTCTCGGCCTCTTTCAGGTCCTCTTCGCTGATCATTTCCGCGATAACCCGCAAGCGCTCCACCACTCGCGCGTTCACGCTGCCTTCAGGGAATTCGCCATTCTCGTCCGGTGCCCCGGCCGGTTCGCCGACCAGCAGGCTCAAGGCCTCGTCAGCCTGACGCACCGCGTAGACATGGAACTGCCCCGCACGCACCGCCGCCAGCACTTTCTCGTCGAGCATCAGCGTCGCCACGTTGGCGTGAGGAATGATCGCGCCCTGCTCGCCGGTCAACCCGCGAGCCTCACAGAGCCGGAAGAAGCCTTCGATCTTCTCGTTGACCCCGCCCACCGCCTGCACTTCACCGAACTGGTTGATCGAGCCGGTGATCGCGAAACACTGCTTGAGCGGCGTTTTCGACAGGGCCGAGATGAGCGTGCACGCCTCACCCAACGACGCACTGTCACCGTCGACGTAACCGTAGGACTGCTCCAGGGCGATGCTCGCGGAAATGGCCAGGGGGAATTCCTGGGCGTAGCGACTGCCCAGATAACCGGTGAGGATCATCACGCCTTTGGAGTGAATCGGCTGGCCGAGGTTGACCTCTCGTTCGATGTCGACGATACCGCTGCCCCCCGGGTACACGGTCGCGGAAATCCGCGCCGGCACACCGAAGGCCGAATCGCCAACTTCCAGCACCGTCAGGCCGTTGCATTTGCCGACCGCTGCGCCATCGGTGTCGATCAGGATGATCCCGGCAAGCATGTCATCGAGAATCCGCGCTGAGACCCGACCGGTGCGCGTGGCCTTGGCCTTGAGCGCGCGCTCGATGTGGCCGGCATCGGTCATTTCATCCGCCGCCAGGTGACGGATGAAATCCGCCTCGCTGACCAGCTGGAACAGATCACCGATCCGCGCTGACAAGCGTCCCTGGTGCTCGGCGAGACGGGCGCTGTAGGTTGCCAGGCGCGCCACCGCATCCGCGGTCAGCGGCGCCATGCCCTCTTCGGAGGTGCGGGTTTTCAGCAACTGGGCGAACTGCTCGAGGCTTTCGTCGACCATCGGGATGTCTTCGTCGAAATCCACCAGGACGCGGAACATTTCCTGGAAGTCCGGATCGAGGTCCTGCAGCGTGTAATAGAGCTGGCGGGCGCCGATGATGATGACTTTGACCTGCAGCGGAATGTGCTGCGGGGTGAGGGTGACCGTGGCAAAACGGCCCATCTCGCCCAGCGGTGATTCCATCTTCAGCTTGCGCGATTGCAGGGCTCGCTTGAGCGCGTCCCACACGAACGGCTCGCTGAGCATCTTATCGGCTTCAAGAATCAGGAAACCGCCGTTGGCCCGGTGCAAAGCGCCTGGCCGAAGTTGACGGTAGGTGGTGTACAGCGCGCCCTGGTCGGTGCTGTATTCAATGCGCCCGAACAGGTTCTCGTAGGTCGGGTGCGGCTCGAACACCACCGGCGCGCCGCCGCTGGCCGAATGGCCGACCACCAGGCTCGGTGCGTACTGTTCCTCCAGCAACTTGCGGGCGACGGCGTCTGTCTTGCTGTCGTCCACCAGTTGCTCGACCACGGTCTTGAGCAGATACACCTGCATGGCTTGCAGGTAACCGCACACGGCGGCGTTCTCGGCGTACTTTTCCGACAGCGGCGCCAACAGCGGCTGCAAGGCCAGAGTGATGGTTTCTTCGTTGAGGCTGCGCAGCTGGTTGCTTGACTCACGCTTCCATTGCGGCAGGCTGGCGAGCTCTTCGTTCAGACGTTCCTCCAGCGCGGAGATGTCTTCGTGAAAACGCTCGCGCTCGGCTTCCGGCAACTGGGCGAACTCGGCCTCATCCAGCGCCTTGCCATCACTCATCGGGGTAAAGGCGATGTTGCTCGCGTCGCGGTAGAGCGCCACTTCCTTTTCCAGGGCCAGACGCTCGATGACATCCAGCGCCTTGTCGTAGCGCTGATTGAAGGCACGGTCGATGGCGCTTTTCTTCTGCTGGTAGGACGGATGCTCGAACACCGCCGGAAAAGTCGCCAGCAGGTTGTCGATCAAGCCGTTGATGTCGCCGATGAAATGGCCGGCAGTGCCGGAGGTCAATTCCAGGGCACGTGGCTCGCGCGGCTCATCGAAGTTGTTGACGTAGACCCAGTCCGCCGGGGTCTGCAGGCGCTTGCCTTCGGCCTTGAGGTAGCGTTTGACGAACGAAAACCGGCCGGTGCCGGGCTCGCCCATGACGAACACGTTATAACCGGGGCGTGGCATGGCCACACCGAACTGCAAGGCTTCGACCGCACGTTCCTGGCCAAGCACACCGCGAAAGGGCTCCAGATCATTGGTGGTAGAGAAGCTGAACTGTTCAGCGGAAAACGGACGGGTCAGCGCTTCGGGCGCTAGACGCAAGCTGGCAGCAACAGGATCAGGCATCGGGCTTCCTTAACAATCAGGCGGGGCAGATGGCAGCATTCTGGCGCTGCCCATGCCTGACTGGCAAGGAGCGCCGCAGGCCTGAGCATAGACAATCGGCCATCCCCGGGCAGACAGGCGCCAAAGCGCTGTTTCATGACGATTATTTTGCAAAAAAACGCGGAACCCCGTGATCGTGCCTAAACTCCAAACTGCGCGGCCGGGCTGTGCCCGGCCCATTGGCACCCCTCGTCCATTGGTACGCACACAAGAGAACAAAGCTATGAAACGGATTCTTCTCGGTACTCTCTTCACCGCTGTATCCATCAACGCCATGGCCCAAGCGCCAGGCGGCCCGGATTGCGGTTGGGGCAACATGCTGTTCGAAGGTCAGCGTGGTACTCCGGCTCACTTCCTCGCATCCACCACCAACGGCACCTCCGGCAACGCCACCTTCGGCATGACCTCCGGCACCAACGGTTGCTCGACCAACGCGTCGCTGACCTATGGCGGCAAGTCCTGGTTTGCCATGAATGGCATGATGAACGAGCTGTCCGAAGACATGGCCAAAGGCCAGGGCGAGGCGCTGACCACCTATGCCGTGGTACTGGGCGTGGCGCCGGAAGATCGCGCGCATTTCGCCGCCGTCACTCACGAGCATTTCCAGCAGATCTTCAGCAAGGCGGATGTCACCGCCGAAGACGTGCACACCAACACCCTGGCCGTTCTGAAGAACGATCCTCGTCTGGCCAAGTACGCCACCCAGGCATAAGCTCGACTCGCCCGCTTCTTCCGGGAAGCGGGTTTTGTTTTTTGGACCTCCCCCTCTTTGGGTCTTTTTCTCACGTATTAAGTTGCCACTATGCTCAAACGCCTCGCCTGGCTGGCGCTCTGTGTCTGCGCCCCGCTCTCTGCCGCGCCGCACATTGATCCTCAACGCTTGCAGCAACTGGCCAACGATCCGTTCTGGATTTCCCTGGGTCATTACGAAACCGCCAAGCTCGGCGGCTGGCGCAGCTATGTCAGTGACCGGAAGTTTTTCCTGGCCGCCGATGGCAACGAGCACCCGGACCACGAACTGGCCGCCACCGTGCAGGCGCTGTATGCCCCTGCCAGCGCCGGCGAGCAGCATGCGCAGTGCGTTTACCCGTCGCGTACGCGCTGGCTGAAGGAGCAGCTCAAGCTGAGCGACCTGCCGACGCTCGACTGCGCCGAGTTCAAGCAATGGTTCAAGGACGTGTCACCGGACAGCACGGTGATGATCTTCCCCGCGGCTTACCTGAACAGTCCGTCCTCGATGTTCGGCCATACCCTGCTGCGCATCGATCAGAAAGAGGCAAAGAGCGACAAGACTTCCCTGCTCAGCTACGCGATCAACTTCGGCGCCTACATCGAAGGCTCGGACAACAGCATCCTGTATGCCTGGAAAGGCTTGATGGGCGGCTACCCGGGCCTGTTCGCCATGGTCCCCTATCAGGAGAAGCTCTCGGAATACCGCAGCCTGGAAAACCGTGACCTGTGGGAATACCGCCTGAACCTGACGCAGGAGGAAACCGCGCGCATGGTCGAGCACGTCTGGGAGCTCAAGCAGATCAAGTTCGACTACTTCTTCTTCGACGAAAACTGCTCCTATCGCTTGCTGGAGCTGCTGCAAGTGGCGCGGCCCGGCCTGCGCCTGACCGAACAATTCCCGCTCACGGCCATCCCCACCGATACCGTCAAGGCCGTGAAAGACGCCGGGCTGGTAGAGTCCATCGTCTATCGCCCGTCGCGGGAACGCGAGCTGCTCAGTCGTGCCGAACCGCTGAATCCTGAAGAGCAGCAATGGGTACTGAAGGTCAGCGCCGACCAGCAGCAGTTGCAAGACCCTGCCTTCAAATCGCAACCCCGCGATCGCCAGGCGTTGATCATCGATGCCGCCTATCGCCTGGAACGCTACCGCGCCAACGGCCAGGAACGCGACCCGCAACGGGCCCAGCGCAGTTTCGAACTGCTGCGGGCGATCAACCGCAACCCGGCGCCGGAGCTGGACATCCCGCAACCCGGCCTGCCGGAGAACGGCCACGAGTCCCGTACCTGGCAACTGGGTGTCGGCACGCGGGGCGACAAGGCTTTCGGCGAATACGGCCTGCGCATGGCCTATCACGACCTCAACGACAATGGCGAAAGCTTCCCGTTGGGCGCACAAATCGAGATCCTGCAATTGAAACTGCGCCAGTACGAGGGCAACGACTGGCAAGTGCAACAACTGGATCTGGCGACCATCCGCTCGCTGACACCGCGCAACGAGTTGCTGCAACCGCTGTCGTGGCAGGTCACCGGTGGTCTGGAGCGGGTGCCGGGCAAACATGATGATCAGACCCTGGTCAGCCACGTCAATGGCGGCGGCGGTGGCACCTGGCAACTGGCGGACGACGTGCTTGGTTTTGCCCTGGGCACCGTGCGGGTCGAGCACAACAACGACTTCGCCGGGTTTATCGCCCCTGCTGCCGGCTTCAACAGCGGCGTGCTGTGGAAAAACCCGTTGGGTAACTTCAGTCTGGAGGCCAAGGGTGATTACTTCACCAATGGCGAGGTGCGCCGCAGCCTGAGCCTGAATCAGCAGTGGGAACTGTCGCGCAACCTCGGACTGCGGTTGAGCGCCCAGCGTGAGTTCAGTCATTTGGCGACCGCGGAAAACGAGGTGATGCTGGAGATGAAGTGGTATCACTACTGAATGGAAGGGTCGCCCAGGCGTCGTTTTCAGACACTCGGTGAAACCAATAACCTGCAACCATGGCCCAAACCCTATACCGGGAGAAAACCATGAGCCGAGCCTTCGTCAATGAAGATAACGCCGCTGCACAAGCCGACCAGCCCGTCGAGCGGCAGGTCAGCGCGCAGCCCAACTACGTCACACCCCAAGGCCTGAGCCAGTTGCAGGCCAAGGTTCTCGAACTGCAGACCCTGCATGCCGAACAATCGGCCAAGGGCGACCAGGCCGACAAGCAGCGCCTGGCCGACCTCGAACGTGATCTGCGTTATTTCAAGCAGCGCCTGGGCAGCGCGCAAGTGGTGCCCTCGGCCACCTCAGGCGAGAAAGTCCAGATCGGCAGTTGGGTGACTTACGCGGATGAACAAGGCACCGAACACCGCGTGCAGCTGGTCGGCGAGGATCAGGCCGATGTCGCCCATGGCCTGATCAACTTTGCTTCGCCGCTGGGTCGGGCATTGCTCGGGGCACGACTCAACGACGAAGTACTCTGGCTACGTCCTGCCGGGGATCAACGGATTGAAGTGATCCGTATCGAGCCCGCTTAAACCACGCCCTGTGCCAGCATCGCGTCGGCAACTTTGACGAAGCCGGCAATGTTCGCGCCTTTGACATAATTGACCCGGCCGTTCTCTTCACCGTAATGCACGCAGGCATGGTGAATCGACTGCATGATCGCGTGAAGCTTGCTGTCCACCTCACCGCCGGTCCACAGCAGGCGCATGGCGTTCTGCGACATTTCCAGGCCGCTGACCGCGACACCACCGGCATTCGAAGCCTTGCCCGGTGCAAACAGAATGCCCGCTTCGACGAACAGGTCAACCGCCTCAAGGGTGGTCGGCATGTTCGCGCCTTCGGCCACACACAGGCAGCCATTGCGCAGCAAGGTACGCGCAGCCTCGGCATCCAGTTCGTTTTGCGTGGCACACGGCAATGCGATATCGCAAACCAGCGACCATGGCAATTGACCGGCACGGAATTCCAGGCCAAAGCGCTCCGCCAGTTCACGGATACGCCCGCGCTGCACGTTTTTCAGCTCCAGCACCGCTAGCCATTGCTCCTCGGTCAGCCCGCTTTCGCAATACAGCGTGCCTTCGGAGTCGGACAGCGAAATCACCTTGCCGCCCAGGTCCATGACCTTGCGCGCCGCATATTGAGCAACGTTGCCGGAGCCGGAGATCGCCACGCGCTTGCCTTCGACCGTCAGGCCGCGGCGCTTGAGCATTTCCTCGGCGAAATACACACAGCCAAACCCGGTGGCTTCAGGACGAATCAGGCTGCCACCGTAGCTCGGCCCTTTACCTGTCAGAACGCTGGTGAACTGGTTGCTCAGGCGTTTGTACTGGCCAAACAGGAAGCCGATTTCACGGGCGCCGACGCCAATATCCCCGGCCGGCACGTCAACATCCGCGCCGATGTGGCGGTACAGCTCGCTCATGAAGGCCTGGCAGAAACGCATGACTTCCGCGTCGCTCTTGCCCTTCGGATCGAAGTCCGAGCCACCCTTGCCGCCGCCCATGGGCAACGAGGTCAGGGAGTTCTTGAAGGTCTGCTCGAAGGCGAGGAATTTCAGCACGCCCATGTTCACTGACGGATGGAAGCGCAAGCCGCCCTTGTACGGGCCGATCGCGCTGTTCATCTGGATGCGGAACCCGCGATTGACCTGGACCTTGCCTTGATCATCGACCCACGACACGCGAAACACCACCGCCCGCTCCGGCTCGCAGATGCGCTCCAGGATGCCGGACGTCAGGTAGTGCGGATTGGCTTCAAGGAACGGCCACAGACTGCGCAGCACTTCCTCCACGGCCTGGTGGAATTCAGGTTGATCCGGGTCGCGTTTTTTCAGGCGAGCGAGGAAGGATTCGACGGATTCGATCATGTAAAAGTCTCGGCAAATTGATTGTCGTTATCGGAGATTGAGCCGGACTGTAACAAACGATTCGCGCACAAGAACAGCGCAGAATGTCGCACTTATGAAATTAAATGGTGCACAGGATATAAATTAATCCTGTTTCCGAGCATTTTTTGCACCTCAATGGGGAAGCAAAAACCCAGTAATGCACCAACAGTTACACCGTCATCGCTGACTGGCCAGCGATGAATTCAGATCGGTACTTCTGAAAAAACAGGCAAAAAAAAACGGAGCCCGAAGGCTCCGCTCTTTATGCAACCAACCCGAAATCAGGCCAGCTTCTTGTGCCGTACACGGTGCGGCTGGGCAGCCGCTTCGCCGAGACGCTTCTTGCGATCGGCTTCGTATTCGGTGTAGTTACCTTCAAAGAACACCGCTTGCGAGTCGTCTTCGTACGCCAGGATGTGAGTAGCCACACGGTCAAGGAACCAGCGATCGTGAGAGATCACAATGGCGGCGCCCGGGAAGTCCAGCAGGGCTTCTTCCAGGGAACGCAGGGTTTCAACGTCGAGGTCGTTGGACGGTTCGTCGAGCAGCAGGACGTTGCCGCCCTCTTTCAGGGTCAGGGCCAGGTGCAAGCGACCGCGCTCACCACCGGACAGGTCCTTGACGAACTTCTGCTGGTCGCCACCCTTGAAGTTGAAGCGACCGACGTAGGTACGCGACGGGATCTCGTAGTTGCCGATGCGGATCTGGTCGGAGCCATCGGAGATCTGCTGGAACACGGTCTTGCTGCCGTCCAGGTCTTCGCGGCTCTGATCGACGCAAGCCAGTTGCACGGTTTCACCGACTTCGATGCTGCCCGAATCCGGCGTTTCCTTGCCCATCAGCATGCGGAACAGGGTCGATTTACCGGCACCGTTACCACCGATCACGCCGACGATGGCGCCCTTCGGCATGGAGAACGACAGGTTGTCGATCAACACGCGATCGCCGTAGCCCTTGGTGACGTTCTTGAATTCGATGACCTTGTCGCCCAGGCGCGGACCGGCCGGGATGTAGATCTCGTTGGTTTCCGAACGCTTCTGGAATTCCTGCGATTGCATTTCTTCGAAGCGTTGCAGACGTGCCTTGGATTTCGACTGACGAGCCTTGGCGCCTTTGCGCACCCACTCCAGTTCTTCCTTCATGGCTTTTTCATGAGCCGACTGCTGCTTGGATTCCTGGGCCAGACGATCGGACTTGGCTTCCAGCCAGCCCGAGTAGTTACCTTCATAAGGAATGCCCGCACCACGGTCGAGTTCGAGGATCCAGCCCGCAACGTTGTCGAGGAAGTAACGGTCGTGCGTGATCGCGACCACAGTGCCCGGGAAGTCGTGCAGGAAGTGCTCCAGCCAGGCAACGGAATCGGCGTCCAGGTGGTTGGTCGGTTCGTCGAGCAGCAGCATGTCCGGGGCGGACAGCAGCAGACGGCACAGGGCCACACGACGTTTCTCACCACCGGACAGGTGCTCGACCTTGGCGTCCCAGGCTGGCAGACGCAGCGCGTCGGCGGCGACTTCCAGTTGACGCTCCAGGTTATGGCCATCGCTGGCCTGCAGGATCGCTTCAAGCTTGGCCTGCTCGGCAGCCAGTTTGTCGAAGTCGGCATCAGGATCGGCGTAGGCGGCGTAGACCTCGTCCAGGCGTGCCTGGGCGTCCTTGATCACGCTGACCGCTTCCTCGACCACTTCACGCACGGTCTTGGTCGGATCAAGTTGTGGCTCTTGCGGCAGATAACCGATGTTCAGGTCCGGCATCGGACGGGCTTCGCCCTCGAACTCGGTGTCGACGCCGGCCATGATTTTCAGCAGCGTGGATTTACCCGAACCGTTCAGACCCAATACGCCGATCTTGGCGCCCGGGAAGAAGGAAAGAGAGATGTTTTTCAGGATTTCCCGCTTCGGCGGAACAACTTTGCCCAGCCGATGCATGGTGAATACGTATTGAGCCATGGAGAACCTAGGGTCAGTGACTGATGAATGATTGGAGCGCAGGCGATGCCTGGGCCAGGTTGCGCGCGCCGTTTGCATGAGGCTATTAATCGTGCGCGCTGAAAAAACCTGATTCTAGGAGCTGGAACGCTCCCGCGTAACCGGCAAAGCTACCTTAATGACAGATGGCAGTCCAGCCGACGGACAGGGGCTGGCACTTAGCCACAAGTCCGGGCATGCTAGCCGCCCTTTGGGCGTCCGGCTTATAGTGCACGTCGCGCCAGTCCAGCCAAACCGCAGGATTACAGCTTGTCCAATGTCCCTCCGCCGCTGACCACCAGTGCACCGACCACGGCGCCCGGCTCGCCCCTGCGCGGGACCTTGAAGGGCACCCTGGCGGGCCTCGTTTTGTTGCTGTTGGCGCTGCTGTTCTGGCAACTGCTCGATCAACTGAGCGAAACCCAGAAAAACCAGCGGCAATACACCATCGACTTCACTGCCGACCTGGCGTCACAGGTCAGCCTGAACATGGCGCTCAACGCGCAGATCGCCCTCAATCTGCTACCGATTGTCGAAGAGCCGCAGGACGCCGACGAACTGCAGACGCTGCTGCGCAAATTGCAACAGTCCTTGCCGGAACTGCGCAGCCTGGCGTTGCTCAGCCCCTCCGGCAAAGTCATCAGCGACAGCGCGAACAACAGCGACGATGCCGATTACCTCAGCGAACTGGTTCGCCGCAGTCATTCACAGGCGCACTATTTCAGCAACGCCAGTGACGGCTCGGTGGTGCATTTGCTGCTGCACCAATCCAGTGGTAGTACCCATGGCTACTGGGCCCTGCGGCTCACGCCGACGTTTTTCTCCTCGCTGACCAAACAAGGCGATGCCGGTGACCGTCCTTTATGGCTGGTAGAGAACCGGATCAACCACCAGATCGTCAGCCGCGATGAGGCACGCCCCTCGATCAATCCGGGCACCCTCACCGAAGACGATATCGCCAACAGCGTCCTGACCGTCCCGCTGAGCAGCAGCGATTGGCAGTTGCGCGGCTTGTTCGACCGCCAGCGCGTGCTCGAAGAGCTGCTTCCGGCGTTCATCGGCAAATGCCTGCTGGGCCTGGCGCTCTCACTGTTGCCGTTCATTGCGTTGCTGAACATGCGCCGCCGTCAACGCCAACTGAATGAAGGGCGTCGGCGCTATCAGGATATTTTCGAAGGCACCGGCGTCGCCTTGTGCGTACTCGACATGTCCGGCCTCAAAGGCTTCTTCGACAAGGCGCAACTGCACGACAGCGACGCATTGCGAGCATGGCTGGCCCTGCCGGAACAGCGTCGGCAAATACTGCAGGAACTGCGCATCACCGAGGTCAACCAGGTTGCGCTGCAACTGCTGAACGTCGCTACCGCCGCGCAGGCCTGGCAACTGCTGATCGAGGGCAGTCCACAGGATGGCACGGCCATCGGCGAGCCGATTCTCGAAGCCGTGCTCAACCGGCAGAACCAGCTCGAACGTGAAATCAAGCTCCAGGACGCCCACGGCCGCGACCAACACCTGTGGCTGGTGCTGCGCCTGCCGGAAAACCCCGAAGACTACAAAGCCGTGATCCTGAGCATCACCGACATCACCAGCCGCAAGCTGGTCGAGTTGTCCCTGCTGGAACGCGAGGGCTTCTGGTCGGACGTCGTGCGTACGGTGCCGGACCACCTGTACGTGCAGGACGTGCTCAGCCAGCGCATGATCTTCAGCAACCACCATCTGGGGCAGACGCTCGCCTACAACCGCACCGAACTGCACCAGATGGGCGAGTATTTCTGGGAAATCCTCTTGCACCCGGAAGATGCCGACTATTACCACCGCTCGCGTCAGGCTCAGCGCCAGGCCGGTTACCGCCAACTGCTGCAGTGCCAATTGCGCTTCCGCCATCGCGATGGGCAATGGCGCCGTTTCGAGATTCGCGAACAGGCCCTGGCTCGGGACAAGGACGGCCAGGTCACGCGCATCATCGGCGTGGCCAAGGACATCACCGACCAGATCGAGGCTAGCGAATCCCTGCGCGACAGCGAACAACGCTACCGCATGCTCGCCGAAAGCATCAGCGACGTGATTTTCTCCACCGACAGCCGTTTGTCCCTCAACTACGTCAGCCCCTCGGTACAGGCCGTGCTGGGCTACGACGCCGAATGGATTTTCCAGAACGGCTGGCAATCGACCATCGCCAACCCGCAGCAGTTGACCGGCATCTATAGCTTGATGGACCGGGTCAGCAAGGCGCTGGATCGCCCGGAACAATTGGCGCAACTGCGCAGCCAGGTGCAGACCCAGCTGTTCCTGTTCGATTGCCTGCGCGCCGACGGCCGCAAGATTCCCATTGAGTTGCGTCTGGTGCTGGTCTGGGACGAGCACGGTGCGTTTGAGGGTGTGCTGGGCGTCGGACGTGATATCAGCCAACAACGTCGCGCAGAAAAAGACTTGCGCATGGCCGCCACCGTATTCGAACACTCGACCTCGGCGATCCTGATCACCGACCCGGCCGGTTATATCGTACAGGCCAACGAAGCGTTCAGCCGGGTCAGCGGCTATGCCGTCGAGCAGGTGCTCGACCAGTTGCCAAACATGCTGACCGTCGACGAACAGCAGGAAGCGCACCTGCGCTATGTGCTCAAGCAATTGGGCCAGCACAGCACCTGGGAAGGTGAAGTCTGGCTCAAGCGCCGCAATGGCGAACACTACCCGGCCTGGGTCGGTATCACCGCGGTACTGGACGATGAGGGCGACCTGGCCAGCTATGTGTGTTTCTTCAGCGACATCAGCGAGCGCAAGGCCAGCGAGCAGCGCATTCATCGCCTCGCCTACTACGATGCCCTGACGCACCTGCCCAACCGCACGCTGTTCCAGGATCGCCTGCACACGGCACTGCAATCGGCCGAACGGCAGAAGTCGTGGGTGGTGCTGATGTTCCTCGACCTTGACCGTTTCAAACCGATCAACGACTCCCTCGGTCATGCCGCCGGCGACCGCATGCTCAAGGAAATGGCCACGCGCCTGCTCGGCTGCGTCGACGATGACGACACCGTCGCACGCATGGGCGGCGATGAATTCACCCTGCTCCTGCAACCGCGGGCCAACCGGGAAATCGCCTTGAACCGTGCCATTCATGTGGCCGAACAGATTCTCGCCAGCCTGGTGAAACCCTTCGTGCTTGAGGGCCGCGAATTCTTCGTCACAGCCAGTATCGGCATTGCCCTGAGCCCACAGGACGGCAATGAACTCAGCCAGTTGATGAAAAACGCCGACACTGCGATGTACCACGCCAAGGAGCGCGGCAAGAACAACTTCCAGTTCTATCAGGCGGACATGAACGCCAGTGCTCTGGAGCGTCTGGAGCTGGAAAGCGACCTGCGCCACGCCCTGGAACAGAATGAATTCGTTCTGTATTACCAGCCGCAGTTCAGCGGCGACGGCAAGCGACTGACCGGTGCCGAAGCGCTGTTGCGCTGGCGCCATCCACGGCGTGGACTGGTGCCACCGGGGGATTTCATTCCGGTGCTCGAAGAACTCGGTCTGGTAGTGGACGTCGGTGACTGGGTGATCAGCGAGGCCTGCCGTCAGCTCAAGTCCTGGCGTCAGGCCGGCGCGCGGGTGCCCAAGGTGTCGGTGAACATCTCGGCACGGCAGTTCTCCGACGGCCAGCTCGGCACACGGATTGCCACCATTCTCAAGGAAACCGGCCTGCCACCGGCGTGCCTGGAGCTGGAACTGACCGAAAGTATCCTGATGCGCGAAGTCAGCGAAGCGATGCAGATTCTCGACGGCCTGAAAAACCTCGGCCTGAGCATTGCGGTCGACGACTTCGGCACCGGTTACTCATCGCTCAACTACCTCAAGCAGTTCCCGATCGATGTGTTGAAAATCGACCGGACTTTCGTCGATGGATTGCCATCGGGCGAACAGGATGCACAGATCGCCCGGGCGATCATCGCCATGGCCCACAGCCTGAATCTGGCGGTGATCGCCGAAGGCGTGGAAACCCATGAGCAGCTGGATTTCCTCAGGGAACATGGCTGTGATGAGGTGCAGGGTTACCTGTTCGGCCGGCCGATGCAGGCGGGTCTGTTCGAGAAACAGTTCAGCAATGATGCGCTGTTCGTGCTTGATTAACTCTGCCAACTAATTGCTCCCAGCGCCTCGAGCAGCAACTCCAGCCAACATTATTCAAACACCTGAATAACCCGCCCTCCAATAAAAAAACAGCCTTCAAACATATATACATCGATACAACTACGCAACTCAATCACCTTCAAACAAATGTTAGGCTCATCGATACAACCGCAGCCCAACCAGTGGACCTGCGCAATCAAAAGCCAAACATGAAGGTTAACCCATGAGTACTGATCGTCAAAAGTCGTTTATTGGCACACTGAAATTAAATGGCAACCCCGTCAATATCATCCAAACCGAGAGTGAAGGTTTTCCCGATGCGCTGGTCGCAGGGCTGCCGCTGCCCGCCGCGCAAATCTATTTCAGGTTCGAGCATGGACATTACGTGCTTTACATACGCTCCGAAGGAGACTATTTCGGAAGATTGGTCCGAGAGGAAAATAACGGCGACATCAATGTCGGCGAGGTGGCTGGCAGCGCAACCATCAGCTTTAATATTCAAAAAAACGGCCGCACGGTTACACTGGATGATATGAATACAAATACGCAGACCATTAACATTACAACTAACAACGGCTCAACACTTTACGTTCAAAATTCCATCTGCGCACCGAGCCCCATCCCCCACACTCATTCTGCAACCTATAAAAAATTTCCAAAGCACGCAACTTTCACTACAACTTCGGGCAAGCACTGCAGTGCGGAGTTCGAACTGACAATACTGGAGCGAAATGCTCCTTACTTGAACAACCCGGGTGAGATCTGAGTTTCACTCAAGGGCTCCCAGACAGTGAAAGTTCGACATCCATTGAAGCCCATTAAATGCCTGCTGCCAGGCAAGCCAACAGAAAGCCACCTTCGGCTGCCGCGAAAAGCAGTGTCCGCTTGAGAGCGGCGAAGGTGGAAATTTCTGCGGCTTGCCACCCTCCCGAGCGGCGCATGAACGCCACTTGTCTACGACATGATGCCGTTTCATATGCCATCTAAAACCCATTGGGTTAGAATGCCCCCCTTTTCCGCCCCCGATCCTTGAGGACCGCCATGTTCAGCCGTGATTTGACTATTGCCAAGTACGACGCCGATCTCTTTGCCGCCATGGAGCAAGAAGCTCAGCGCCAGGAAGAGCACATTGAGCTGATCGCTTCGGAAAACTACACCAGCCCTGCGGTGATGGAAGCTCAAGGCTCGGTTCTAACCAACAAATACGCCGAAGGCTACCCGGGCAAGCGCTACTACGGTGGTTGCGAGTACGTCGACGTCGTTGAGCAACTGGCTATCGATCGTGCCAAGGAACTGTTCGGCGCTGATTACGCCAACGTTCAGCCGCACGCAGGCTCCCAGGCCAACGCTGCCGTTTACCTGGCCCTGCTGTCGGCCGGTGACACTATCCTGGGCATGAGCCTGGCCCACGGCGGTCACCTGACCCACGGTGCCAGCGTTTCCTCCTCCGGCAAGCTGTACAACGCTATCCAGTACGGCATCGACGCCAACGGCCTGATCGACTACGACGAAGTCGAGCGCCTGGCGGTTGAGCACAAGCCAAAAATGATCGTGGCCGGTTTCTCTGCCTACTCGCAGGTTCTGGATTTCCCACGCTTCCGCGCCATCGCCGACAAGGTCGGTGCCTACCTGTTCGTCGACATGGCTCACGTGGCCGGTCTGGTCGCCGCTGGCGTCTACCCGAACCCGGTGCCTTTCGCTGACGTCGTGACCACCACCACGCACAAGACCCTGCGCGGTCCACGTGGCGGCCTGATCCTGGCTCGCGCCAACGCCGACATCGAGAAGAAGCTGAACTCCGCCGTATTCCCGGGCGCCCAGGGCGGTCCGCTGGAGCACGTGATCGCTGCCAAGGCGATCTGCTTCAAGGAAGCCCTGCAGCCTGAGTTCAAGACTTACCAGCAGCAAGTGGTGAAGAACGCCAAAGCCATGGCTGGCGTGTTCATCGAACGCGGTTTCGACGTGGTCTCCGGCGGTACTGAAAACCACCTGTTCCTGCTGTCTTTGATCAAGCAGGAAATCTCCGGTAAAGACGCCGACGCCGCCCTGGGCAAAGCGTTCATCACCGTGAACAAGAACTCGGTGCCAAACGACCCACGCTCCGCGTTCGTCACTTCCGGTCTGCGCTTCGGCACCCCGGCCGTGACCACTCGCGGCTTCAAGGAAGCAGAGTGCAAGGAACTGGCAGGCTGGATCTGCGACATCCTGGCTGACCTGAACAACGAAGCAGTGATCGACGCTGTTCGTGAGAAAGTCAAAGCCATCTGCAAGAAGCTGCCGGTGTACGGCGCTTAATCCGCCCCGTTAGACCGCAGTTAAAATAAACCGGCCAGAGATGGCCGGTTTATTTTTGCTTACGATAAAAACAAATGATGAAATCCAACCCTTCGACAGCCGTTATTACCAGTAAAAAAACGCCGCGCAGACACCTTTTAACTTCCCGCAATACACGCAATACCAAAACACCTTCGTCAAGACTTAATCTGAACCCTGCATAGATCCAATCCATTACACAAAACAGCAGGTTTCAAAATGAACAACCTTATTGAGAATTCTTTTATCGCGACACTTAGAATGCGCGACCACAACATCAACTTACTTGAGCTACTCCATGAAAAACCAGCGTTGGCGACCATTCACTTGTTCAGCGGAGGATTTTTTACTGGTGCATCGCAAACCTTTGATCACTCTCACCTGCTCGGCATTCGCCCTGCCCAGCAAGGCGGCTCGGCTCACCCACTGAAACTGCATTTTCGGTACACCGGCAATGGCTATGTATTGTCCATAAAAAATTCGGGAGCGTATTACAACAAGCTTATAAGTGAATGCTGGCGGAACATATTGGGCGCAGTGAATTCAGATGAAGACAACCCGACGACTTTCACTCTTCTTGATCATCATGGAAAACCAATAACCCTAAGCAAAATCATTTCTACTCACACACCAGTTTCGCTGGTAACTGAAGATGATAAATATGTAGGTGGTGAAACCGCTAAAGGCTCACCTTATGTTTACCTTGCCCGTACGAAAGAGCGCTCAAAAATAACTTTTGCTCTGAGCATTCTTGAAAGAAAAGTACCTCATGCCAATAGCTGAACGCGTTGCAAGTCACCTTATGAAGTTTCCCTTTGAAGCATAACCTTGAGATTGATATCAGACGTAGCATCCAGAAAACGAAAGATCGCCACTCCTTGACTCACGCCAGAGGGGCGATACCCTCCAGCCGCGAAAAACGGTTGCTCAAGCGACAGCAAAAAACCTTGAATGACTGTCGTGCCTGCTACCTGGCAAGCACGACTTACGAAGCGGAAAAGGTGATGAGATCACCAGTCGTCGTCAACTCAACGGTAGAAAAACTCAGGACCATGTAGGCCAGGGAACAATGGAGCCTCGATGACATGCAGTCGGGTCGGTGTAAGCTCGCCGAATAGTTGGGTATCAGCCAGCCAAGCTTGGCCGAAGCACTGATCGTGTGGGAAGGCCTCAACGCCTGGAACGGCTCCTACAATGGATCCCTCCCTACCCGAGCAAACCCCTCACGAACTCTCTCTTCCGGCAAATCATCGCCAATAAACACGATCACGCTTTCCCGCGCCTCGTCAGCGGTCCATTCGGTGTCCCAATCGAAACCGTAAAGCTTCAGCACCCCCTGAAACACCATGCGTCGTGGCTCACCCGCAATATTCAACACACCTTTGTAGCGCAGCAATTGCTTGCCATGCTCTTCCAGCAGTTCGTTCATGAACTCGCTGAGCCGGTCGATATCCAGCGGTTTGTCAGTGCGCAGCACCAGGCTGGAAATACGGTCGATGGACGGTGCCTGGCTCACCGGCCGCAGGCTGACGCCACCACCGAGATCGGCATTGAGATTGAACCCGCGGACATCGAGCAACTCAGCCAGATCGATCCTGCCGTGATCAACCACGCGGATCGGCGCACGGCGATTGATGCGGGTCAGGCGCCCGCTCAACGCGGTGAAGGTCGCTTCATCCACCAGGTCCCGCTTGCTCACCAGCAAGCGGTCGGCGAAACCGACCTGCGCCTGGGCGATGGTCTGGGTCAGGTGCACGTCGGCATGGGCCGCGTCGACCAGGGTGATGATGCCGTCAAGGATGTAACGTTCACGCAGTTCTTCGTCGATGAAGAACGTCTGCGCCACCGGCGCCGGATCGGCGAGACCGGTGCATTCGATCACCAGCCGGTCAAAGGCGATGTCGCCTTGGTCCAGCCGCTCAAGCAACAGATAAAGCGCCTTGGTCAGGTCGGTGTGAATGGTGCAGCAGACGCAGCCGTTGGACAGCGTCATCACTTGCACCGGCTCGTCGCCCAACAGTTGGGTATCGATGCCGGCATCGCTGAATTCGTTCTCGATCACGGCGATTTTCAGGCCGTGCTCGGCCTTGAGTAGATGGCGCAGCAAGGTGGTCTTGCCGGCGCCAAGAAAGCCGCTAAGGATCGTGACGGGAATTGGAGAGGACACGCTGGATCTCCTTCTTTGCACAACATAAATAAACAACACAAAACAAAAGTGGGAGCGGGCTTGCTCGCGAAGGTGGCGTGTCAGTCGACATAAGTGCTGAATGACAGACCGCTTTCGCGGGCAAGCCCGCTCCCACAGGGGATTGCATCAACCGGAGTGCTGCCTCAGCAGCACTTCGGCCCACCCTTGCCACCGTAGCGGGCTTCCTGACGTTCACGGAAGAACATCTCGTAGCTCATCACCGGTTTGTCCGGGTGCTTGCTCTGCATATGCTCGACGTAGTTGTCGTAGTCGGGCATGCCGACCATCAGGCGCGCGGCCTGACCGAGGTATTTACCGAGGCGACTCAAGTCATTGAACATGGTGCAAGTCCTCGATTCACGCGTCCGGCAGGGCCTGGAATGGCGATTCTTTATCCGTACGCTCTTTGCTGCCCCAGGCGGAAATACCGACCTTGAGCGCGTAGAACAGGATACTGAACACCACGAACAGGAAGAGCGCCGTCAACGTCGCGTTGGTGTAGGCGTTGAAGATCACGTGCTGCATCTGCGTGATGTCCTTGGCCGGGGCAATGATCTGGCCGTTGGCCAGGGCATCGCTGTATTTTTTCGCCAGCGACAGGAAGCCGATCGCCGGGTTGGCGTCGAACAGCTTGATGAAACCGGCTGTCGTCGTGCAGATCAACAACCAGGCCGCGGGCAGCAAGGTCACCCAGATGTAGCGCTGGCGCTTCATCTTGATCAGGACCACGGTGCCGAGCATCAGGGCGATACCCGCCAGCATCTGGTTGGAGATACCGAACAGTGGCCACAAGGTATTGATACCACCCAGTGGGTCGATTACACCCTGGTACAGCAACCAGCCCCACATCGCCACACAACCGGCGGTGGCGATCAGGTTGGCAGTCCAGGATTCTGTGCGGCGCAGGGCCGGCACGAACGAGCCGAGCAGATCCTGCAGCATGAAACGACCGGCACGGGTACCGGCGTCGACTGCGGTCAGGATGAACAGCGCTTCGAACAGGATCGCAAAGTGATACCAGAACGCCATGGTGTTCTCGCCTGGCAACACGCTGTGCAGAATCTGCGCGATACCGACTGCCAGGGTCGGCGCACCACCGGCACGGGCGAGGATGGTGGTTTCACCGATGTCATGGGCCACCGCTTGCAGCGCTTCCGGGGTGATGGCAAAGCCCCAGCTGCTGACGGTTTGTGCTACAGCCACGATGTCACCACCGACCACGGCAGCCGGGCTGTTCATGGCGAAGTACACGCCCGGCTCGATCACCGACGCAGCGACCATGGCCATGATCGCCACGAAGGACTCCATGAGCATGCCGCCGTAACCGATGTAGCGGGCGTTGGTTTCGTTATCGAGTAACTTCGGCGTGGTGCCGGAAGAGATCAGCGCATGGAACCCGGACACTGCACCACAGGCAATGGTGATGAACAGGAACGGGAACAGGCCGCCCTTCCACACCGGGCCCGTGCCGTCGATGAACTGGGTCAGGGCCGGCATTTTCAGATCCGGCATGGTCACCAGGATGCCGATAGCCAGAGCAATGATGGTGCCGATTTTCAGGAAAGTAGAGAGGTAATCACGCGGGGCGAGGATCAGCCACACCGGCAACACCGCCGCGACAAAACCGTAACCGATCAGCATCCAGGTGATCTGCACACCCGTGAAGCTGAAGGCCTTGGCCCACACCGGATCCGCGGCAATCTGCCCGCCGAGCCAGATCGAACCGAGCAGCAGCAACACGCCGATTACCGAGATCTCGCCAATGCGGCCCGGGCGGATGTAGCGCATATAGATGCCCATGAACATAGCGATCGGAATGGTCGCCATCACCGTGAAAATGCCCCAAGGGCTCTCGGCCAGGGCCTTGACCACGATCAGTGCCAGCACCGCGAGGATGATGATCATGATCAGGAAGCAACCGAACAGCGCGATGGTCCCGGGGATGCGGCCCATTTCTTCGCGGACCATGTCGCCCAGGGAACGGCCGTTGCGGCGGGTGGACATGAACAGGACCATGAAGTCCTGCACGGCACCGGCCAGCACCACGCCGGCAATCAGCCACAGCGTGCCGGGCAGGTAGCCCATCTGCGCCGCCAAAACCGGGCCGACCAACGGCCCCGCGCCAGCAATGGCTGCGAAGTGGTGACCGAAAAGAATGTGTTTGTTGGTCGGCACGTAGTCCAGACCATCGTTGTTGATGACTGCGGGGGTGGCCCGTCGCGCATCAAGCTGCATGACATTGTTAGCAATGAACAGACTGTAGTAGCGATAGGCGACCAGATAAATGGCCACGGCAGCGACCACGATCCACAAGGCGTTGATCGCCTCGCCTCGGCGCAATGCCACTACGCCCAGGGCGCACGCACCTACGATTGCCAGCACCAGCCAAGGCAGATGGCGTAGCGGGCTATTATTATTTTTCATTTTAGGATTCCAGCCAGAGTGGACAAGAAAGACAGCCACCCCGAGTTTAGCGCTCCTGACGGCAAAGACCATACCCCGACATTGGTCTAGACACCTGCCCGCGCTGGCAGCCTTCAACAATCAGGGTCTATAGTCAGCCTGTCTTTCAGAGGATCGCACCATGAGCGAGCAGCCTGCCGAACGTCGCCGTTTCAAACGTATTGCGTTCGATGCCCGTACCGAGCTGAGCCAGGGGGAATTCGTCTGGCCGGTGAAGTTGATCGATCTTTCGCTCAAGGGCCTGTTGATCGAACGGCCCGAACCCTGGCTGGGCGATGCGAAAAAGGATTATTCCATCGACATTCACCTGAGCGAGGATGTCGACATCAGCATGGATGCGAGACTGACCCACGAAGATCGTGGCCAGCTCGGCTTTGAGTGCTTGCACATCAGCCTGGAGTCTATCCAGCGCCTTCGGCGGCTGATCGAACTCAACCTCGCCGATGAAGCCGAGCTCGAACGTGAGCTGGGCGCCCTGATCGAGGTCTAGAGGTCACCCGCTCCCGCACACATCAACTGCAAATCACTCGAACAACGCATCAAGCGCTTGTTCCAGGCGGGTCACCGCAATGATCTGCAACCCGGCCGGAGCTTCCTTCGGTGCGTTGCCCTTGGGCACGATGGCACGCTTGAAGCCATGCTTGGCCGCCTCCTTCAAGCGCTCCTGGCCGCTCGGAACCGGGCGCACCTCACCGGAAAGGCCGACTTCGCCGAATACCAGCAAGTCATGAGGCAGCGGCCGGTTGCGCAAACTGGACATCACCGCGGCCATCAGTGCCAGGTCGGACGCCGTTTCCAACACCTTCACACCACCAACCACGTTGAGAAACACGTCCTGATCGTGAGTTGGAATGCCACCATGCCGGTGCAGCACCGCCAGCAACATGGCCAGACGGTTCTGGTCCAGCCCCAGGGTGACCCGACGCGGATTGGCCAAATGGCTGTCATCCACCAGCGCCTGAACTTCCACGAGCATCGGCCGAGTGCCTTCCCACGTGGCCATGACCACACTGCCCGGGACTTCTTCCTGAGCACGTGTCAGAAAAATCGCCGACGGGTTGGAGACCTCTTTCAGGCCCTTGTCGGTCATACCGAACACACCCAGCTCATTGACCGCACCAAAACGGTTTTTCACCGCTCGCAGCAGGCGCAGACGGCCATCGGACTCGCCTTCGAAATACAGCACGGTGTCGACCATGTGTTCCAGCACGCGAGGACCTGCCAGGGCGCCTTCCTTGGTCACGTGGCCGACCAGGAAAATCGCCGTGCCACTTTGCTTGGCATAACGCACCAGCAATGCCGCGCTTTCACGCACCTGGGACACGCCGCCCGGCGCCGATTGCAACTGCTCGGTGAATATCGTCTGGATCGAGTCGATCACCATCACCTTGGGCTTTTCCAGGCGCGCC
This sequence comes from Pseudomonas vancouverensis, assembly GCF_004348895.1. Classification (GTDB taxonomy): domain Bacteria; phylum Pseudomonadota; class Gammaproteobacteria; order Pseudomonadales; family Pseudomonadaceae; genus Aquipseudomonas; species Aquipseudomonas vancouverensis. Next base: position 197,232 of record NZ_RRZK01000030.1, on the reverse strand, counting down.
GTGGCAATGATGGTTTCTATGCAGGTTTCGGTCATGACCCGCAGCTGATCCTGGGGCAGTCCCAGTCGTCGGGCGCGCATGGCCACTTGTTGCTGGGACTCCTCGCCAGTGACATAGAGCGCCGGCATGCTCTTGGCCAGGTTGCACAAGGTTTGCAGGAGGATGGTCGACTTGCCGATGCCAGGATCGCCACCGATCAGCACGACAGAGCCATCGACCAGACCACCGCCCAGGACACGATCCAGCTCGCTGGAGGCCGTGGAAAAACGTGGAATTTCTTCAACGCTGACTTCCGCCAACGTCTTGATCTGCGCCTGCTGGCCAGCCCACCCGGTACGACCGGTAGGCGCCGCCGCCCCGCCGCTTTCCACCATGGTTTCGGTGAGGGTATTCCAGGCGCCGCACTCACCGCACTGGCCCGCCCACTTGGGAAACGTTGAGCCGCACTCGGTGCAGCCGTACATGCGCTTGGCCTTGGCCATCGGAACTCCCGGCAAAAGACGCGATGATAGCTCAGCTGGAGTGAATCAGTGCAGCGACAGGCTTTAAACACTATCTGTATTCGCGAGGAGCCAATTGAAATCCTATTCTTGATATGCCAATTGGCATATTAAAAAACGGCAACACCTGTACAAGTTTTTAACTCAACATCTTCAATGTTCTTTACGAACCCATGGGTAAATATCAAAAAAACCTGTACAAGGTGTGAACAACAAACTGAACCAGTGTTAAACCTTCACACTTTTTAACAATTTGTTTAAAGCCACCAACCCCACTTAATTAAACATCACCAATCGCATCAAACAAAAACGATACAACGACAGCAATACGCCATCATCCAAGACAATAAAAATTGAACACAACGTTAGAGAAACATAACCATTCCCTTATACCGTTCTCCAAACCCATTCGAACATTTGAGCATTTTGTCCAATGCAAGACCGGTGGCATGCGCTTCACCACACGGAAGATCATTCCGCCCCCGTCGCCCTGCGCTGGCTATTCCTGCGTAAACTTTTCCACACCGGCCAGGTCGACTGCAGGGCAAGCGCTGACGGCCGTTGTTTCAAGCGGGATGCGGTTTGCTGATTTACACTGCCATCATCAACCTCATCTGTAACAAGGAAATCACCTATGGGCGTGCTCAGCGAGTTCAAGGCCTTCGCGGTCAAAGGCAACGTGGTCGACATGGCGGTCGGCATCATCATCGGCGCGGCATTCGGCAAAATCGTCACCTCGTTTGTGGGCGATGTGGTGATGCCTCCCATCGGCCTGCTGATCGGCGGCGTCGATTTCAGTGACCTGGCCATCACGCTCAAGGCCGCCGAGGGCAACGCCCCCGCCGTGGTGCTGGCCTACGGCAAGTTCATCCAGAGCATGATCGACTTCGTAATCGTCGCCTTCGCTATCTTCATGGGCGTCAAGGCCATCAACCGCCTGAAGCGCGAAGAGGCGGTAGCGCCGACGCTACCGCCAGTGCCGACCAAGGAAGAAGAGCTGCTGGGGGAAATCCGCGACCTGCTCAAGGCCCAGAACAACAGGCCTTGAGTGTTTCCATCAGATAAAAATCGGCGCCTTGAGGCGCCGTTTTTTTACCAGAAGTTTTCCACAGCCACCTGACCCGGACGGCGGCTCAGACTCAAGTGCATCTCACGTTGTTTAAGCAGTTTGCGCGTGTCATCGATCATCTGCGGATTGCCGCACAGCATGACGCGTGAATGCTCAGGGGTCAGCGCCACACCCGCTGCGCGCTCCAGCTCACCGTTTTCAATCAAGGTGGTGATCCTTCCGTTCAACGCACCGGGATGCTGCTCGCGGGTGACGGTGGCAATGAACTGCAGCTTGTGTGCGTACTCGGCCAGGTATTCACGCTTTGCAAGCCCGGCAATCAATGCCTGGTAAGCCAACTCCCGAGCCTCGCGCACGCTGTACACCAGGATGATTCGCTCGAATTTTTCCCAGACCTCGAAGTCCTGGAGTATCGAAAGAAACGGCGCGATGCCCGTGCCTGTGGATAACAACCAGAGATCACGGCCGTCTACAAAACGGTCCAGCGTCAGATAACCATAGGCCTGACGGTCGACCAGCAAGGTATCCCCCACGCCCAGCCGACTGAGTTCGCTGGTGAACTCGCCCCCCGGAACGACAATGGAGAAGAACTCCAGGAACTCGTCAAAAGGCGATGACACCATGGAATAAGCCCGCCACACCGTGCTGCCATCGGCCTTGGCCACGCCCAGCCGGGCAAATTGCCCCGCCCGAAAGCGAAAGCCCGGATCCCGGGTCGCGCGCAGGGTAAACAGGTTCGGCGTCAAGGGTTCAACGTCGAGTAGCGTCTGACGGGTAAATTTTTCTTCACTGACGGACATGGGGTGCTCCATTCACGAGACCGTCATAGTGTCCCGCAAAGCCTGCCCGGTAACCACTGACGGTTTGTAGTGGCTTTGCAGGCTTAGCGATTGTTAATCAACATAAAACTTTAAAAACTCAAGTTATTAAATGTCATACAAAATACTATTAATAACCCATTAGTTAATAACTCCAAACTCGAATATCGCTATTAGCAAGAACAAAAAAGTCGCACCCGATTCCTAGGAATTATCCTACACTCGGGACGTGCTGGATCTCGGATCCAAGTTTGCACCCGGACGAAGCAGCAGGGGATAAATATGGAAATCTGGAAAGAATCACAATTGAGACAACTGGCAAATACTCAGGAAATCAATACAGCCTACCGAATATCACTTAACTTCATCAGAAACCTTGGATACAAATTCTGCGCATTCTCAGTTACGTCCAATCTCAATGATATGGGTCATCACGCTGTCAATCTGAACAACTTCCCTCATGAGTGGAACAAGCAATATGAACTAAACAATACCGGCCACCTTGATCCAATAGTAGCTCATTGCAATCATTCAGCACTGCCGCTGCTCTGGAGCGAAGAGCTTTTTTTCGATACGCCATGGCTCTGGACAATGATGCAACAACAAGGTCTGTCACATGGCTGGTCACAAACCATCAACGACGAAGATAGAGGTTTGTGCAGCATCCTGAGTCTGGCCCGAAGCCATTGCCCGATTTCAGCCTACGAGCTGTACGAGAACCTGGGTTTCACGGTGTTCATCTGTCGGCACCTGCACGCTCTGGCGACTCACGACCAGCCCAAGAAACCCGTAAGGCCGCAACACCCGGCATTGTCAGGGCGAGAAGTCGAAGTGTTGAAGCTGTCAGCTGACGGAAAAACCGCCTACGAAATCGCCAGGATCCTCAGTTTGAGCGAGCGCACCATCAACTTTCATGTGCACAGGGCCATCGAAAAACTCGGCGTCACCAACAAAATTGCCGCAGTGATCGCTGCAGCAAGGTCCGGAACCATCTGAAAACCCTCGAACCCCGGAAAACCTGCGGGTAATCCCTTCGAAAAAAACGTAACATTTGCGCCACCTCCCGAGTGATGACGTGTAGACAGTCGCGACGCAGTTCACTCAGATGGCCCAGCCCGCTACAACGCCCCCGGGCAGCGGACACCCGTTGACCTCCCAGAGCCCCGCCCCATGCCTTTGCTCGAAACACCCTTCGCCAGCCTCGACCTGATCCGCCAGCCCGAGCAACAGAATGAACCCCTGCAAGCTTTCGATGCGGCCGATGAGTACCTGCTCAATCACCTGGCCGAACAGCCACTGGCCGCGGATACCCGGGTGTTGGTGCTCAATGACAGTTTTGGCGGCCTGGCGGCCAGCCTGGAAGGCAAAGTTCAGGTGACCAGCAGCGGCGACTCTTTCCTCGCTTTTCAGGGACTGGAGAAAAACCTGGTGCGCAACAGCCTGGCGTTTGATGCGGTCCCTTTTGTGCCGGCCAGTGAACCGCCGGTCGGCCCCTTTGACCGGGTGCTGGTGCGCGTACCGAAAACCCTGGCGCTACTTGAAGAGCAACTGATCCGCCTGCAAGGCCAACTGGCGCCGGGTGCCCAGGTCATTGCCGGCGCCATGATCAAGCATCTGCCACGGGCCGCCGGTGATTTGCTGGAGCGCTACATCGGTCCTGTGCAAGCCTCGTTGGCGGTGAAAAAGGCGCGATTGCTGATCGCCACGGCACAAGACAAAGCCCCGGCAACATCGCCCTATCCGACACGCTACACACTCGACGATCCGGCCATCGAGTTGCTCAACCACGCCAACGTCTTTTGCCGCGAGGGCCTGGACATCGGCACTCGCGCATTTTTGCCACATCTGCCGAAAAATCTCGGTACCGCCCGGGTCGCCGACCTCGGTTGCGGCAACGGCGTGCTGGCGATCGCCAGCGCCTTGCAGAACCCCGAAGCCCATTACACACTGGTGGATGAATCCTTCATGGCCGTGCAATCGGCCAGCGAAAACTGGCGAGCGGCGATGGGCGAGCGGGACGTGATCGTTCGAGCCGGCGATGGCCTGGCCGGGCAGGAAGCACAATCGCTGGACGTGGTGCTGTGCAATCCGCCCTTTCACCAACAACAGGTGGTCGGCGACTTCCTTGCCTGGCGCATGTTCCAGCAGGCCCGGGAAGCGCTGGTCGTGGGCGGCGCGCTGTACATCGTCGGCAACCGCCACCTGGGTTATCACAGCAAACTGGCGCGGTTGTTCCGTGGCGTTGAACAAGTGGCCGCCAATCCGAAGTTCGTCATTCTCAAAGCGCGCAAGTAACGGGCAAAAAAAACCCTCCGTCAGGAGGGTTTGAAACCGCGTCCAACGACGCGGGACGGGATGATCAATGCGTGGTCAGGCCCGCGGCGTTCATGAACATGCGCATGATGCTGGCAACAATGAACAGCGCGCCCACGCTGCCCACCCAGATCATGGCCAACCAGCCGAGCCGCTGCCACAGCGGCTTTTTTTCGGCTTCCTCAATGTCGTGCAGGGAATGTTTGCCGTTCATTTTCGATCCTCCAGTGCAGGTTGATGGCGTCTATCAGGACGCCATCGCGAGCAAGCTCGCTCCCACAGGTTTGGGAAATAGGGCCTAGTGGTAGCCGTCTTCGTGGGTGACCTTGCCGCGGAACACGTAGTAGCTCCAGAAGGTGTAGCCCAGGATGAACGGAATGATGAACAGCGTCCCCACCAGCATGAAGCCCTGACTTTGCGGCGGCGCGGCGGCGTCCCAGATCGAGATCGACGGAGGGATGATGTTCGGCCACAGGCTGATGCCCAACCCGCTGTAACCGAGGAAAATCAGCACCAGGGTCAACAGGAACGGCGTGTAGTGCGCATTACGTGCCACCGCGCGAATCAGGCCGTACATGGTCACCAGGACCAGGATCGGCACCGGCATGAACCAGAACAGGTTGGGCATTGTGAACCAGCGTGCCGCGATTTCTGCATGGGCAATCGGCGTCCAGATGCTGACGATGCCGATCACCGCCAGCAGCACAAAGGCCAAGGGCCGTGCCAGGTCGTGCATCTGTTCCTGCAACTTGCCTTCGGTCTTCATGATCAGCCAGGTGCAACCGAGCAACGCATAGGCCACCACCAGTGCCGCACCACAGAACATCGTGAAAGGTGTCAGCCAATCCAGTGAACCACCGGCGAACTGCCGGTTGACCACCGGCAAGCCATCGATGAACGCCCCCAGAGCCACCCCCTGAAAGAAGGTCGCGGTGATGGAGCCACCGATAAAAGCCTTGTCCCACAGGTGACGCTTGTCATCCTTGGCTTTGAAGCGGAACTCGAACGCCACGCCACGGAAAATCAAGCCGACCAGCATCAGGATCAACGGCAGGTACAACGCCGAGAGCACCACCGAGTAAGCCAGCGGGAAGGCGCCGAACAGCGCCGCGCCCCCCAGCACCAGCCAGGTTTCGTTGCCGTCCCAGACCGGGGCGACCGTGTTCATCATCACGTCACGATCGGTCTTGCCCGGTATGAACGGGAAGAGAATGCCGATACCCAGGTCAAAACCGTCCATGACCACGTACATCATGATGCCGAAGATGATGATCACGGCCCAGATCAGCGGAAGATCAATACCCATGATTCAAATCTCCTTGGTCAGGCTGTGGTCGCTTTCGCTCTCGGCGCCATCGTCGTCGGCGGCGGACAGCGGACGGGCCGGCGTACGTTTCTGGCCAGGGCCGCCGTGATTGCTCTCGGCACCTTCATTGGTTTTCGGCCCTTTGCGCACCAGGCGCATCATGTAGCCGAGACCTGCACCGAACAGGGCGAAATACACCACAACGAACAGGATCAGGGTAATGCTCATTTGCATGAAGCTGTGGTTGGAGGACGCATCCGCCGTGCGCATCAGCCCGTAGACCACCCACGGCTGACGGCCGATTTCAGTGGTGAACCAGCCCGCCAGAATCGCGATCAGCCCGGACGGCCCCATCCACAATGTCAGGTACAGGAACGGCCGCGAGGTATACAGCGTGTCGCGCTTGCGCAGCCACAGGCTCCACAAGCCGGTGAAGATCATCAGGAAACCCAGGCCGACCATGATCCGGAACGACCAGAACACGATGGTCGAGTTCGGCCGGTCCTCAGGCGGGAACTCCTTGAGCGCCGGCACCTGTTTGTCCAGCGAGTGGGTCAGGATCAGGCTGCCCAGGTAGGGAATTTCCACGGCGTACTTGGTCCGCTCTTCTTTCATGTCCGGCCAGCCGAACAGGATCAATGGCGTTGCCTCGTTGCCCTTGTTTTCCCAGTGACCTTCGATCGCGGCGATTTTCGCCGGTTGATGCTCAAGGGTATTGAGACCGTGGAAGTCACCGATTACCGCCTGGATCGGGGCGACGATCAGGGCCATCCACATGGCCATCGAAAGCATTTTGCGAATCGCCGGGTTGTCCTTGCCGCGCAACAGGTGCCAGGCCGCCGAGGAGCCGACGAAGAATGCCGTGGCGACAAAGGCCGCCGTGGCCATGTGCATCAGGCGATAAGGGAATGAAGGGTTGAAGATGATCGCCAGCCAGTCGGTGGGAATCACCTGACCGTTGACGATTTCGAAACCCTGCGGGGTCTGCATCCAGCTGTTGGAGGCGAGAATCCAGAACGTCGAGATCAAAGTGCCGATGGCCACCATCACCGTGGAGAAAAAGTGCAGGCCACGCCCGACCTTGTTCCAGCCGAACAGCATGACGCCGAGGAATCCGGCTTCAAGGAAGAAGGCTGTCAGCACTTCATAGGTCAACAGTGGGCCGGTCACGGAACCGGCGAAGTCGGAGAATCGGCTCCAGTTGGTACCAAACTGGTAGGCCATGACCAATCCGGAAACCACACCCATGCCGAAGTTGACGGCAAAGATCTTCGACCAGAAGTGGTAGAGGTCACGGTAGGTATCGTTGTGGGTTTTCAGCCACAGGCCTTCGAGTACCGCCAGGTAGCTCGCCAGGCCGATGGTGATGGCCGGAAACAGGATGTGGAACGAGATGGTGAACGCGAACTGAATTCGGGCGAGATCAAGTGCCTCTAAACCGAACATAAGTCTTCCTCTGTCAGGTAATACGGCTGCTGGCTGGAAGCCTGCACCCACGGCCCCCACGGATATGGAGTGTGGCGAATCCTGTTTGTTGTTTTTTTTGCACGCATCGCAACGCAGGGAGTCTGGCCAGATGGCCGCCGGATCAACGCCTTTCGGGGTTTTGATCTGGATCAATCAACGTTGAAAGAGTAGTCCCAATTTCGGGGATGAACCGCGTGGTCTTTTGCCGCGTGACAAGTTGCCTCATGGCTGGAGTTACAGGCAGAAACATATCCCTGCAGGAGCGAGCCTGCTCGCGAGGCGGTGTTTCAGGCTATGAGTTCAATGACTGGTATATCGCCATCGCGAGCAGGCTTGCTCCTGCCGGGGAGAAACGAGCGTTGGCGAGATGAGTGTCTAGCTATCTAAATTTTCTGTCATGGCAACTTCCTGTTACAGCTTGATGATAATCTCGCCATTCCCCTCTCCCAGATTTACCCGCAGATGCCCAGCCAAGAGCCCTTGCTGTTACGTCACCACCGCCCTTTCCTCGCGTTCTGGTTCGCCCGGATCTTTACCGCCAGCGGCTTTCAGATGCTCACGGTGGCCATCGGCTGGAACCTCTACCAGTTGACCGGCAGCGTGCTTGACCTGGGCCTGGTTGGCCTGGTCGAGTTTGCTCCGCGCGTGCTGTTCATGCTGCACACCGGGCACGTTGCCGATCGCTATGACCGACGCTGGGTCGCTGCGATCTGCCAGTCGCTGCAGGCACTGATCGCCCTGTCGCTGGCCATCGGTGGCGCCACCGGGCATGTCACCCGGGAAATGATCTTCATCCTGGCCTTCCTGCTTGGCGCTGCACGCTCCTTCGAGATGCCAACCACCCAGGCGCTGTTGCCCAGCATCGTGCCCACCGCGCTGTTTCCTCGTGCAGTCGCCGCCGCGCAATCGGCGCAGCAGTCGGCAACCATCGTCGCGCCGGCCCTCGGTGGTCTGCTTTACGCCTTCGGCAGTGTCTGGGTGTACGGCCCGACCGTGCTGCTGTACGTGATTGCCTGCTCGCTGATGCTCAACCTGCCGGCCCGCCAGACGCCACTGAACAAAGGCAAGGCCACACTGGATTCGCTGCTGGCGGGGATTCGCTTCATCCGCAGCCGCCCGGAAATCCTCGGGGCCATTTCCCTCGATCTGTTCGCCGTTTTGCTGGGCGGGGCCACGGCGCTGTTGCCGGTATTTGCCAAGGACATCCTGCTGACCGGCCCCTGGGGCCTGGGCCTGCTGCGTTCGGCACCGGCGGTAGGCGCACTGCTGATGTCGCTGTTCCTGGCGCGGTTTGCCGTGGAACGCAACGTCGGACGGGTGATGTTCACCGCCGTCGGTATCTTCGGCGTGGCCACTATCGCCTTCGGTCTGTCGACTTCGTTCTGGTTTTCCCTCGCGGTGCTGGTCGTGCTGGGTGCGGCCGACATGATCAGCATGGTGATCCGCGCCTCGTTCGTACAACTGGAAACCCCGGACGAAATGCGCGGCCGGGTCAGCGCCGTGAACGGCCTGTTCATCGGCGCTTCCAACCAGTTGGGCGAATTCGAATCAGGCCTGACCGCGCACTGGTTCGGTACGGTGCCGGCGGTGGTCATGGGCGGGATTGGCACGCTGGTGGTGACGGGTGTCTGGATCAAGCTTTTCCCGACCCTGGCCAATCGCGACCGGATGCATGTACCGAAGGAAGAGGCGAAGGTCTGACCTCGTCAAACCGACAGTTGCGCCGCCACCGCCGCCCGCGAGGCCTTGCCGCAAAGCTGTTCCACCAGCGTAAGGGCAAAGGTCAGCGCGGCGGCAGACCCCTGGGCGGTGATGCAGTTGCCATCGACCACCACCGGCTGGTCGACAAACGTACAACCCGACAGCTGGTGGCTGGCCGAAGGCAGGCAAGTCATGCGCCGTTGCCGTAATACACCAAAGGCTTGCAGCGCCACGGCAGGCGCCTCGGCGATACCGGCGAACAGGCGTCCGGCCGCTGATTGATCCTTGATCAGTTGTTGCAGCGGTTGATGCGCCGCCAGGTGCTGCGCGCCGACATCGCCACCGGCCAGGGCAATCAGGTCGAAAGGTTGCGCCAGCACGTCCACCAGCATCGCATCGCAAGTCAAGCGCGTACCGCGGGCGCAGGTGAGCATGCGCCGCCCCTCCACGCTCGCCACCACCACTTCCACCTGGGCACGGCGCAGTACGTCAATCAGGGTCACGGTTTGCAGGTCGTCGATACCCTCGGCGAGGGCAATCAGGGCTCGAAAGGTCATTGGTCAGGATCCACGGAGTGATCCCTTAAGCGTAGTCAGCTTATCTGGCGCTTGTTCGAGCCCGCTGGTTACTTGATGTAAAGCTGCGTCGACAGGGTGTTGTTCGGCGCATTCATCGAGGTGTTGCTGAAGCTGAAGGTCCCTTCCTGCTTGCCGGCCATGTCGAAGGCGTACAAATAGCCAACAGTCTTGTCCCCGGGATTGCAGCTGGTCAGGTTGCCGTTCTTGAAGGCGCAGACTGGCGTGCGGGTGCCGTTGATCTCGAAACCGTCCAGATCGACGTGGGGCTCACGGCCGTAACCGACTTCCAGCACGTAAATAGTGATGTTCGGTCCGCTATGATCGCAACGGGTCTGGGTCTGCCCGTCTTCGATGTTTTCAACACCACAGGACGGCGACGCAACCTTGAGCACTTTCAGTTGCGTCAAGGGTGGCGCCGATGCCGCCACGGCGGTTTGCGCCCCCAGAAACACTGCTGCCAGGGCTCCCAGCACGGCAACCAGACACTTTTTCATGCAAACCCCATTCACCCCAAAAAACCAGCGCGCAGTATGGCTTACTTGGCTTTGTTGCAAAACATCGACGACGATCACCGCCATAAGCAGCCATAAGCCCACGCTGCTGGTATGATGCGCGGCTTTTTCCGACCCAGAGTAATTTCCAGACACCTTATTGTGGTCTGTGCTTTGCTGTTGAGGTCGATACATTCACGGCGCCCGGCGCGCCACGGGGAGCAGACATGCTGGAAAGGCTGTTTCAACTCAAGGCACACAACACCAACGTGCGGACCGAGATTCTTGCGGGCATCACGACCTTCCTGGCCATGGCCTACATTCTGTTCGTCAACCCGAGCATCCTCGGCGAGACCGGCATGGACAAGGGTGCGGTGTTCGTCGCCACCTGTCTGGCAGCCGCCATCGGCTCGACGATCATGGGCCTGATCGCCAACTACCCGATTGCTCTGGCACCGGGCATGGGCCTGAACGCCTTCTTCACCTACACCGTGGTCCTGCACATGGGCCACACCTGGCAAGTGGCGCTGGGGGCGGTGTTCATTTCGGCGGTGTGCTTCTTCCTGCTGTCGATCTTCCGCATCCGTGAATGGATCATCAACAGCATCCCGTTGCCGCTGCGCTCGGCGATTGCCGCCGGTATCGGCCTGTTCCTGGCGCTGATCGCCCTGCACAACGCGGGTATCGTGGTCAGCAACCCGGCGACCATGGTCGGCCTCGGTGACCTGAAACAGCCGGCGCCGATCCTGGCCACCATCGGTTTTGCCCTGATCGTCGGCCTTGAAGCCCTCGCCGTGCGCGGCGCGGTGCTGATCGGCATCCTGGCGGTGACCATCGTCTCCATCGTGCTGGGTTTCACCCCGTTCGGCGGCGTGATGTCGGCACCACCGTCGCTGGCCCCGACCTTCATGCAACTGGACATCAAGGGCGCACTGGACATCGGTCTGGTCAGCGTGATCTTCGCCTTCCTGTTCGTCGACCTGTTCGACAACTCCGGCACCCTGATCGGTGTCGCCAAGCGCGCCGGGTTGATGGGCAAGGACGGCCACATGCCGAAAATGGGCCGCGCCCTGATCGCTGACAGTACCGCAGCCATGGCCGGCTCGCTGCTGGGCACCTCGACCACCACCAGCTACATCGAATCCGCAGCCGGCGTGAGCGCCGGTGGCCGTACTGGCCTGACAGCCATCGTGGTCGCGATCCTGTTCCTGCTGGCGCTGTTCTTCTCGCCACTGGCGGCCAGCGTTCCAGCCTTCGCCACCGCACCGGCCCTGCTGTTCGTCGCCGTGCTGATGACTTCTGGCCTGGCCGAAGTAGATTGGGAAGACATCACCGTGGCCGCACCGGTCGTGGTCACCGCCCTGGCGATGCCGTTCACCTACTCCATCGCCAACGGCATCGCCTTCGGCTTCATTTCCTGGACCGTGATCAAGCTGCTGTCCGGTCGTGGCCGTGAGCTGAACCCGGCGCTGGTGATCCTGTCGATTCTGTTCGTGATCAAGCTGGGTTGGTTCAACGCATGACATTCGATTCCCAGGCCTACGCCGTTCAGCTCTCAGACAAGGTCGCGCGCCTGCGTGACCTGCTGGCCCCGTTCGATGCGCCGGAGCCGAGCGTTTTCGATTCGCCGTTGCAGAACTTCCGCCTGCGCGCCGAGTTCCGCCTGTGGCGTGAGGCCGGCGAACGTCATTACGCGATGTTTTCCCAGGAAGACAAACGCACGCCGATCCTGATCGAAGAGTTTCCGATTGCCAGCCTGCGCATCAACCAGTTGATGCCGCAGCTCAAGGCCGCGTGGCAAGCCAGTGCGGCCCTGAGCCACAAGTTGTTCCAGGTGGAATTCCTGACCACCCTCGCGGGCGATGCGATGATCACCCTGTGCTATCACCGTCCGCTGGACGAGCACTGGCACGCGGCGGCGTCAAAACTGGCGGCCGACCTCAATGTCAGCATCATCGGTCGCTCCAAGGGCAAACGCGAAGTCATTGGCCACGATTACGTGGTCGAGAAGCTGGACGTCGGCGGTCGCACCTTCAGCTATCGCCAGCCGGAAGGCGCGTTCACCCAGCCCAACGGCACGGTGAACCAGAAGATGCTCAACTGGGCCTACGACGCTCTGGGCAATCGCACCGACGATCTGCTCGAGCTGTACTGCGGCAACGGTAACTTCACCCTGCCGCTCGCCACCCGCGTGCGCAAAGTGCTGGCCACGGAAATCAGCAAGACCTCGGTCAACGCAGCGCTGAGCAACCTCAGTGAAAACGCCGTGGATAACGTCACCCTGGTGCGTCTGTCCGCCGAGGAACTGACCGAAGCCCTCAACGAAGTGCGGCCGTTCCGTCGTCTGCACGGCATCGACCTGAAGAGCTACGAGTTCGGCAGTGTGTTCGTCGACCCGCCGCGTGCCGGCATGGACCCGGACACCTGCGAGCTGACTCGACGCTTCGACAACATCCTGTACATCTCCTGCAACCCGGAGACCCTGGCGGCCAACATCGCCCAACTGCACGACACCCATCGCATCACGCGATGCGCAATGTTCGACCAGTTCCCGTGGACTCATCACATGGAGTCCGGGGTGATGCTGACCCGGCGTTGATTACGCCGACCAGATGCAAAAGAGCCGTCCTCGGGACGGCTTTTTTGTGTGCGTTCAGTGGCAACTGATCGATACTGACGCCGCGTCTTCATTCGATTCCCGGTGCCCTTGATCATGCAGCGACAATTCGACGACCTACAGCTGGGCAGCATCGAGCTGTTCTGCCTCGCTGCCGAAGCCGGCAGCTTCACCGCCGCCGCGCTCGTGGCGGGCGTGACGCCAGCGGCGGTGAGCCGTTCGGTTTCGCGCATGGAAGAGCGTCTGGGGGTGCGCCTGTTCGCCCGCACCACCCGCAGTGTGAAACTGACCGCCAGCGGCCAACGCTATTACGAGGAATGCCGCCAGGCCCTGGCCCAACTGGTCGAGGCCCAGCGCGAGGTCATGGGCCAGCAGCAGATCCCTTCCGGCACCCTGCGCATCAGCATTCCGACCACCTACGCGCACCATCGCGTCCTGCCATTGCTGCCGGCGTTTCGCGCGCGTTACCCGGCGGTGAAGGTCGAGTCGCACATCAGTAATCGCAACATCGATTTCGTCGACGAAGGTTACGACATGGCGATCCGCGTGCGGGCCATTCCGGACTCGGGCCTGATTGCCCGGCATCTGGAAGATGCGGCGCTGGTAATGATTGCCAGCCCTGTGTATCTGGAAAAGGCCGGCGTGCCGCAGACCCTCGACGATTTGGAAAACCACGAGTGCATTCAGTACGAGTTGCCCAGCAACGGCCGGCGCATTGCCTGGTTGTTCAATGACGCTGGCGAGCAGCGGGAGATTCTCGCCGAGGGTAACCTGGTGTGTTCCGACGACGTGCTGGGTGGCGTGACCCTGGCCAGACACGGCGCCGGGCTGTTCCAGACCTATCGCTTCATCGTCGAGAAAGAACTGGCCGATGGTTCGCTGGTCGAGGTACTCAAGCCCTACGGCGGGCGCTCGCGGCCCTACACCCTGCTTTACCCGCAAAGCCGCCATGTACCGCTGCGCCTGCGGGCCTTCATCGACTTTCTGGTCGAGCACCTGCCACGCTGAGTGCGCAGCGCTGTCAGGCCTGCAAGTAACGCAGCACCGACTCGCAAATCATTTGACGATGCCGTTCCTTGACAGTTTCATCCGGCAGGTCGATCTGGAAGATCTCGCCAAAGGTGTGCCGGTTCGACACACGGAAGAAGCAGAACGAGCTGATCAGCAAGTGTACATCCCGCGCTTGCAAACCCTCACGGAACACCCCCTCTTCAACGCCACGGCGCAGAATCATCTCGAGGGTGTCGAGGATGGTGGTGTTCATCGCCCTGATCGCGTCGGAACGTTTTACGTACTCGGCGTTATGGATGTTCTCGATGCTGACGATGCGCACGAAGTCGACGTTGCGATCATGGTGATCGAAGGTGAACTCCACCAGGCGCCGGATGGCAGCCACCGGCGCCAGTTCGGCCAAATGCAGGCGATCTTCGGTGTTGCGAATGTCGCCGTAGAGTTTTTCCAGCACCTCGACGTAAAGCTGCTCCTTGCTGCCGAAGTAGTAATAGATCATGCGCTTGGAGGTATGGATACGCTCGGCAATGGCATCGACGCGAGCACCGGAAAGCCCCTGTTGGACGAACTCGATGAGCGCCTCCTGCAGGATGTTTTCGCGGGTTTTTTCCGGGTTGTTCTTGCGACTCTTGCGCGGCTCGGCAAAGGTCTCGTCGGGCACAGCGGTAAGTTCTGAAGTTATTGTCATCGTGGTCAATCCCTGAACAGTCAGGCAATTATGGAGCGCGTAACACCTTGAAAGAAACTGCGAGGCCGCGCTTTTCTCCACCTGATTACGATTTTCCTACAACTTCGATAAACACCAGGTTTGCGTTTCTTTCAACGTTGAGCTTATTTCAGCGACGGCTCTGCTGCCACGCCGCAGCCAGCCCGCTGCAACAGATCACGACAATGCCAACCACTGTGCTCAGGGTCGGCGTGTGGGCAAACAGCAGCCAGCCGAGCAAACCGGCAAACACGATCTGGCAGTAACCAAACGGCGCCAGCAGCGCCGGTGCCGCATGACGAAATGCCTGGGTCAGAAACAGGTGCGCAGTCATGCCGCAGGTGCCCAGCGCCAGCATCATCACGCCATGGGTCAAACTCGGCAGCTGCCAGTAGAACGGCACCAGCGCGCTCATCACCAGGGTGTTGCACAGCCCGGCAAAGAAGTTACTGGTGGTCGGGCTGTCGACTTCGCTGAGCTTGCGGGTGAGCAACTGGTAGAAGCAGAAGAACAACGCCGACGTCAGCGGCAGCAAGACCGCCGGAGTGAACAGATCACCGCCGGGATGGACGATGATCAGCACACCGCTGAAACCACAGATCACCGCGATCCACTGGCCGCGCGTGACCCGCTCTTTGAGCAAGGGCACCGACAGCGCCGTCACCAGCACCGGCGCAAGAAAGTTGACCGCCGTGGCTTCGGCCAGCGGAATGTATTGCAACCCAGTGGTGAAAAACAGACTGGTACCCAGCAGGCACAGGGCTCTGAACAGCTGCAACACTGGCCGCCTGGTGCGCAACACCCGCAGCCCCGACTGCGGCAGGAAGATCCCCGCCATCAGCAGCGTGTGCACTGCATAGCGCGCCCAGACCACCATCACGATCGGGTAGAACCCGGACAGGTATTTCGACAAAGCGTCGTGACTGGAAAACAGGAACGTCGCGACGATGATCAGCAAGATCCCTTTGAAGGGCTGATTGACCCCGGAAAGCGGCGTGCTGACTGGCGCCGTCAAGACAATACGCCCGGGAGAGGGAAGTCGCGTTCAAGCTGATGGCCGGCCATGGCAGATTCCAAATGAAGCTTGCGTGATGCGAAAAGTGAAACCCATTGTTACAGAATCCGGAACCCGCCGCACAGCACGCAGTCTGACGACCGGACTGGCGCCGCTCCTACTTGGCAGCAACACTCATCGCAAGGTTCTTCACCCGGAACAGCAGAGGATTCCCACATGCTATGGAAAAAAGGCCGACGCAGCGACAACGTGGTCGATGCCCGTGGCGATGATGTCGGCGGCGGTGGCGGTGGCATGCGTTTCGGCGGCGGTAAGGGCCTGAGCCTGACGGCGATCCTGCTGATTGTCGGCATCGGCTGGATCACTGGTCAGGACCCCATGCAAATCCTCGGGCAACTGAGCGGGCAGATGGGCCAGACCTCGGCCCCCGCTTCCAACCAGACGCGTAAGGCACCGCCAGCCAACGATGAAGGTGCGGAGTTCGTCCGCTCGATCCTCGGCGACACCGAAGACACCTGGGGCCAGATCTTCCAACAGGCCGGACGCCAATACAAAGATCCGACCCTGGTGCTGTTCAGCAACCGCGTCAATTCGGCCTGTGGCATGGCCACCTCGGCAACTGGCCCGTTCTATTGCCCGGCAGACCAGAAGGTCTACCTGGACATGGCGTTCTTTCAGGAGATGTCACAACGTTTCTCCGCCGCGGGCGACTTCGCCCAGGCCTACGTGATCGCTCATGAAGTCGGACACCATGTGCAGACCTTGCTCGGCGTCTCGGCGAAAATTCAGGCGGCGCGCCAACAAGGGCGGCAAATGGAGGGCGATGGCGGCTTGCTGGTTCGTCAGGAGCTGCAAGCCGATTGCCTGGCCGGTGTCTGGGCCAACAACGCGCAGAAGCGTTTGAACTGGCTGGAACCGGGTGATATCGAAGAAGCATTGAACGCGGCGAACGCCATTGGCGATGATCGTTTGCAGCAACAGGGTCAGGGCCGTGTGGTGCCGGACTCCTTTACCCACGGTACGTCGGCGCAACGGGTGCGCTGGTTCAAAACCGGTTTCGCCCAAGGCCAGGTAAGCCAGTGCGATACCTTTGCGGCGAAAAACCTGTAGATGAAGAAGTGGTTGTTGGCAGTATTGATCGTCAGTGCAAGTGCCCAGGCGGCGGAACACGGAGTCAAGGAACTCAGCCCCGGGCGCCTGTTGTTGAAAGAAGGCGAAATGGCCGTGGGCATCAGCCCGGCCCCGGCAAAAATCGAGCGCGTGCTGATCATCATTCATGGCCGGCTGCGCAATGCCCAGACCTATCTGCGCAGCGCTGAACAAGCGGCCGAACTGGCCGGGCAATCCCAAACGACCCTGGTGATCGCGCCGCAGTTTCTCAATGAAGACGACGTCGCGATCCATCCTGTGGCCGATACGGTGTTGCGCTGGCAGGGCAATGACTGGATGGCCGGCGGTGAATCCACAGCACCCTTTCATTTGAGTGCCTACCAGGCGCTGGACGAAATCATCGCGCGCCTGGGCGACCGTCAGCAATTTCCCGATGTGAAGCAGATCGTCATTGCCGGGCACTCCGGCGGTGCGCAGGTGGTGCAGCGTTACGCGATGCTCGGCCATGATCAGCCGGCCCTTCAGGCTGCTGGCGTGCCGGTGCGCTACGTGATCGCCAACCCGTCTTCCTATGCCTACTTTGATGAACGTCGCCCGGTGGCGTTCAGCCACGCCACCTGCCCGAACTTCAATCGCTGGAAGTATGGGCTGACGGATTTACCCGCCTACGCTGAAGGACAAACGCCTGCGCAATTGCAGGAAAATTACCTTAAGCGTGACATCGTTTATTTGTTGGGCCAGCAGGACATCGATCCGAATCATCCGGCGCTGGACAAGAGCTGTGAGGCAGAGGCACAAGGGCCCTATCGCCTGGCGCGAGGGCACAACTACTTTGATTACCTCAAGCGGCTGGCTCCGGCCGGGTTGAGTCAGCAATTGGTCGAGGTGCCCGGAGTGGGCCATAACGGCGATGGGATGCTGACGTCGCCGGAGGGGCAGAAGGCGTTGTTCGGGCCTTAGGGTTTGCCTGGTCGGGCCTCTTCGTCGGAACGCCGCCCGGACCAAGCTCACTCCCACAGGTTCAGTGGCGCTCACAGATGTTGCGACCTACCGTGATCCCTGTGGGAGCTGGCTTGCAAGCGATCAGGGCATCAAGCCGACAACATTCGGCGCAGCGCTACGCAATCAGCGGCGTGCCAATCGGTCAGTTCCGGCCATGGATTATCCGGCAGATTCACCAGCACCGTTCGCGCACCGGCCGCCCGGCCGCAGTCCAGATCAAAACGGTAATCACCGACCATCACCATCTCGCTCGCCGGCACCTTCCAGGCCTCGGCCAGTTTCAGCAATCCGCCCGGATGCGGTTTGGGCGGTGCATCATCGCGACCCAGTACATCTTCCAGCGCAAAACAGTCGGCAAGACCGATGGCCTCCAGCGTTACATGCGCCAGCTCCCGGGCATTGCGCGTCAGAATGCCCAGGCGATAGCCGCGCCCGGCCAGATCACGCACCAGCTCCACCGCACCCACGGCCGGTTGCGAACCCAGCGCCAGGTCCCGTTCATGCTCGAGCAACCACGCATGCTTGGCTGCGGCCTCATCGGCCGGCAGCGCAGCGAGGTGCGTGAGGATGTCGTCTTCGGGGGGAATCGCCAGCGCCACACGGATCGCCGCGAAATCGTGCACGGCCACGGTCAGGGTGCCGTCCATGTCGAACACCCAGTGACGCACATCGGCCAGGCTCATGCCCAATCCTTGCGATGGCGGATCAAACCTTCCTGGGTGACCGAGGCCACCAGTTGCCCGGCGCGGTTGAATACGCTGCCACGGGAGAACCCGCGGGAATTGCCGGCCCAAGGACTGTCCATGGCATACAGCAACCAATCATCGGCACGCAGATCCTGGTGGAACCACAACGCGTGGTCGAGGCTGGCGACCTGCATGTCCTTGTGCCAGACCGACTTGCCGTGGGGCTGCATCGAGGTGACCAGCAGACCGAAATCCGAGGCATAGGCCAGCAGGTATTTGTGCAGTGCCGGCGAATCTGCCAGCGCGCCATCGGCACGGAACCAGACGTACTTGACCGGATCGGAGGGCAGCGGGTTGTAGGGATCTTTCTCGGTTACCGGGCGAAATTCGATCGGCTTGGGGCACAGCAGTTTTTCGCGCATTTTTTCGGGAATCAGGTGCGCACGCTGCTGGGTGATTTCCAGCTCCGATGGCAGGTTTTCCGGGCCGACCACCTGGGGCATTTCGGTCTGGTGCTCGAAACCCTTTTCGTCGTACTGGAACGACGCACTGCAAGTGAAGATCGGGTGACCCTTCTGGATCGCCGTGACCCGGCGCGTGCTGAAACTGCCACCATCGCGCACTCGGTCAACCTGATAGACCACTGGCAGACCGGCATCACCCGGACGCAGGAAATAACCGTGCATGGAATGCACGTGACGCGCTTCTTCTACGGTCTGACTGGCCGCCGACAACGACTGGCCGAGCACCTGACCGCCGAACAGCTGACGAAAACCCAGGTCCTGGCTGCGGCCACGGAACAGGTTCTCTTCGATCGGCTCCAGGGTCAGCAAATCGACCAGATCTTCCAACACTTGGCTCATTCAGACTCTCCTCACGCAAAACATTGCCGCACAGTCTGGGCTGCAACGGTCGATTCGGTTGGTGGCCAAGGCCACCATGACGCCATTGTAAACGTCCGTGCCCGCTTATCCATGCAAGGTTTGCAGCCATTGCTCGCGGCTGATGCGGTACAGCAGGTGCCGACGCAAAGGGTGATCGGCATCGAGGCGCGGGTGATCAAAGTCGTCCGCCGGATCGTGGTGCATGCCGATGGCCTGCATGACTTTCTCTGAAGGCAGATTGGCCAGCGTGGTGAAGGCAACGACTTCGTCCAGGGACAAACGGTCAAAGCCGCAGCGCAGAGCGGTCCAGGCCGCCTCGCTGGCATAACCCTGCCCCCAATGCTCGCGGGCCAGGCGCCAGCCGATTTCCGTCGCCGGGGTGAACGGCGCGTCGAAACCGACCACATTGAGCCCGGTAAAACCGATGAACTGGCCGGTGTCCTTGCGTTGCAGCGCCCACAAGCCGAAACCATGCTCGGCGAAATGTCCACGGATTCGCCCGATTGATGACGCACTTTCCAGACGACTCAAGGTGGCCGGAAAATAACGCATCACCTGGGGATCGGCACACATCGCCGCAAATTCCGGCAAATCTTCATCGCGCCACTGCCGCAACAGCAGTCGCGCGCTTTCGAGTTCCAGTATTGGCTCCATCGTGCTCCGCCCCTCCATTTCAATGTGGCCAGTCTACAACGCTGGTAGGATTCGTCTCTCATTCCTGCACGAAATGACCATGCCGCTGCCGCTGATTTATCACGAAGACTACAGCCCCGAGTTTCCGGCGGATCACCGCTTCCCGATGGACAAGTTTCGCCTGTTACGCGATCACCTGGTGGACAGCGGCCTGACCCGCGACGCCGACCTGCTGCGCCCGCAGCTGTGCCCAAACGATATTCTCGCCCTCGCCCATGACCCTTCGTATATCGAACGTTATATGAGTGGCGATCTGTCCCGGGAAGACCAGCGCCGCCTGGGCCTGCCCTGGAGCGAGGCCCTGGCCCGCCGCACGGTGCGAGCGGTTGGCGGTTCGTTGCTGGCGGCCGAGCAGGCGCTCGAACACGGCCTGGCCTGCCACCTGGCCGGCGGCACTCACCACGCGCATTACGATTACCCGGCCGGGTTCTGCATCTTCAATGACCTGGCGGTGATCAGCCATTTCCTGCTGGAAAGCGGTCGGGTCAATCGTGTGTTGATCTTCGATTGCGACGTGCACCAGGGCGACGGCACTGCACGAATTCTGCACAACACCCCTGAAGCGGTGACCGTCTCCCTGCACTGCGAAAAGAACTTTCCCGCGCGCAAGGCCGAAAGTGACTGGGACATTCCGCTGCCCAACGGCATGGGCGACACCGATTACCTGAAAGTGGTCGACGATGCGCTCAATTACCTGCTGCCGCTCTACCAGCCAGACCTGGTGCTGTACGACGCCGGCGTCGATGTGCACAAGGACGACGCCCTCGGTTACCTGAAACTCACCGACCAGGGCGTCGCCGCACGCGACGAAAGCGTCATGCGCCACTGCCTGGGCCGCGACATCCCGGTGGTCGGCGTGATCGGCGGCGGCTACAGCAAGGACCGCAAGGCCCTCGCCCGCCGCCACGGCATCCTCCATCACAGCGCGCAGCGCGTCTGGACGTCATCAGGCTGTCACTGAGCTGTGGATGCTTTACCCACAATGCCTGTGGAACTGCCTGTGGATAACCTGAGTGAAAGGGGCTACAGGTCTTACTGTGTATAGCCTGTAGAGCGGCGATCATTTTTTGACCAGCCATCTGTCGTGGCAAAAAGTCACCTGTAGGAGCGAGCCTGCTCGCGATGGCGGTGTATCAGATCTGCAAGCACTGAATGTGCCGCCATCATCGTCGGAACGCCGCCCGGACCAAGTTCGCTCCCACGGGGAATGGTGCTGCTAGAATGGGCGGCTTATCCCGCCAGACCCCAGCGCATCCCATGACCCAGCCTTCGACCTCCTCCCCTTCCCGCGTCGCCATCATCGGCGGCGGCCCCGCCGGACTGATGGCAGCCGAAGTGTTGAGCCAGGCCGCGATCAAGGTCGACCTGTATGACGGCATGCCGTCGGTGGGGCGAAAATTCCTGCTGGCCGGGGTCGGCGGCATGAACATCACCCATTCCGAAGCCTACCCGGCGTTTCTATCGCGCTATGCCGAGCGCGCGCCGCAGATCGCCCCGCTGCTGCGCAGCTTCGGTGCCGAGGCGCTGTGCGAATGGATTCATGGCCTGGGCATCGACACTTTTGTCGGCAGTTCCGGCCGGGTGTTCCCCACCGACATGAAAGCCGCCCCGCTACTGCGCGCCTGGCTCAAGCGCCTGCGCGACAGTGGCGTAGTTATCCACACTCGCCATCGCTGGCTCGGTTGGGATGAGCACGGCGCCTTGCGCATCGACAGCCCGGAAGGCGAAAAGACCCTTCAACCGGACGCCACCCTGCTCGCCCTCGGCGGCGGCAGTTGGGCGCGCCTCGGCTCGGATGGCGCATGGATGCTGGCGCTGGAGCAGCGCGGTGTAGAACTTGCGCCGTTGCAACCGAGTAATTGCGGCTTCGAGGTGCAGGCCTGGAGCGAATTGATGGTCAGCAAATTCGCCGGGGCGCCGCTGAAAAACATCGCTATCGGACTCAATGATGATGTGCCGCGACTGGGTGAATGCGTGATCACCGCGACCGGGATTGAGGGCAGTCTGATTTACGCGCTGTCGGCGCCGATCCGTGAGGCGATCAACGCACACGGCGCAGCCACGGTGCATATCGATCTGTTGCCCGGCCGACCTGTGGATAAATTGCAGGCCGCACTGAGCAAACCACGCGGTTCACGCTCCATGGCCAAACATCTGCACAGCCAGGTCGGGATCGATGGGGTGAAAGCGGCGCTGTTGCGTGAATTGACTGACGCGGCAACCTTTGCTGATCCAGCACTGTTGGCCCGAGCCATCAAGGCACTGCCCCTGACCTTGGTAAAGACCCGTCCGCTGGATGAGGCGATCAGTAGTGCCGGTGGTGTGAAGTTTGAAGCGATGGATGAGCAACTCATGCTCAAGGCGATGCCGGGGGTGTTCTGTGCGGGGGAAATGCTTGATTGGGAGGCACCGACGGGCGGCTATTTGCTGACGGCGTGTTTCGCCAGTGGGCGGGCGGCAGGTTTTGGCGCGCTGGAGTGGTTGCGGAGTAAAGACTGACGACCGAGGCGCGCCCTTCGCGAGCAAGCTCGCTCCCACAGAACGAATGTGATCATTGTGGGAGCGAGCTTGCTCGCGAAGAAGGCTTAACAAACGCCTCAGCACATCAAGGCTTGCGCTTGCGCGGCCCGGTATTGAACACCGGTACTTTACGCACCGGCTTGATCGATGGTTCAGCCGGAGCGACTTCACCGCTGTCGACCCACTTGCCCAGGTTACGCTTGCCTCCGCCACCGGAAGCCTTGGGCTTCTTCGGTTTCTTCGGCTTCTTGATCACCTGGCCACTGGCATCGGTGTCCGGCACGCGGTGCTCGGGTTCGAAGTCCGGTTCGTTCTGGCGCTTGAGGGTCTGACGGGTGAGCATCTCGATGGCCGACAACAGGTTCACTTCATCGGCACACACCAGCGAGATCGCCTCACCGGTCGAGCCCGCGCGGCCGGTACGACCGATACGGTGGATGTAGTCTTCGGCGACGATCGGCAGGTCGAAGTTGACCACCAGCGGCAAGTCTTCGATGTCCAGGCCACGGGCAGCCACGTCGGTCGCGACCAGGATCTGTACTTCACTGGCCTTGAAACGGTCCAGCGCCCGCTGACGCGTCGCTTGCGGCTTGTCGCCGTGGATGCCGTCGGCGTTGATGCCCAGGCCCTGCAGTTTTTCCACCAGCGCATCCACACCGTTGCGGGTCTTGGCGAATACCAGCACCTGCTTCCACTTGCCCTTGCGCATCAGGTGCACGAACAGTTCCGGCTTGCGCTTCTTGTCGACCGTCACGATCCACTGCTTGACGGTGTTGGCCGCGACGTTGCGCGGGCTGACTTCAATGCTCAGCGGATCGTTGAGCATCTGCCCGGCCAGCAGGCGGATGTCATCGGAGAAGGTCGCCGAGAACAGCAGCGTCTGACGCTTCTTCGGCAGTGCGCGATAAATGTTCGCCAGCTCCTCGGAAAAACCCAGGTCGAGCATGCGATCAGCTTCGTCCAGCACCAGCGTCTGCAGCTGGTTGAACTTCAGCGCATTCTGGCGGAACAGGTCGAGCAAGCGGCCCGGGGTCGCTACCAGCAGGTCGACACCGCTGCGCAGCTTCATCATTTGCGGGTTGATGCTGACGCCGCCGTACACCGCGTAAGTGCGCAATGGCAGGTTTTCCGCGTACTGGCGCACGGCTTCGTGGACCTGCTCGGCCAGTTCGCGGGTCGGTACCAGGATCAACGCGCGTACCGAGTTGGCAGCCACTTTCGGCCCTTCCATGGCCAGCAGTTGCAGCAGCGGCAAGGCAAAACCGGCGGTCTTGCCGGTGCCGGTCTGCGCCGCGGCCATCAGGTCACGGCCGGCCAGAACGGCGGGAATGGCCTGGGCCTGAACCGGCGTCGGGGTCTGGTAGCCGAGCGTCTCAAGGGAGCGTAGCAAGGGTTCGATCAGGCCAAGGGTGGCGAAAGTCATGGGAATACCGTAGGAAAATTCAGCGCGGGTTGTGCAAATCTAGCGTGCAATGCCGCGCAGTTTACCCTAATTCACACGGGATTCTGTCGGCGCGACCTTCGGCACGACGCTCGCCAGTGGCAGTTGCGGCTTGCGCCGCCATTGCGGCAGGCCGATCAACACCACGGCGCTGATGATCACCAGCATCGCCAGCGCTTCTTCGATACCAATGCTCTCGCCGACAAACACGATACCGAGCAACACCGCCACCGCCGGGTTGACGTAGGCATAGCTTGTCGCAGCGGCCGGGCGCACGTGCTTGAGCAGGTACATGTAGGCGTTGAAGGCGATGATCGAACCGAACACGGTCAGGTAGGCCAGGGCCACCCAACCTTCCATCGGCGGAACCTTGTCCAGGTGTTCGCCGCTGACTGCGCTGCCGATCAACAACACCACCCCCCCCACCAACATTTCCACGGCACTGGCCATGGCGCCCTGGGGCAACGGCAGATGCTTGCTCCACACCGAACCGAAGGCCCAGGTGGCTGCTGCAAAGATCAGCAGGGCCGCACCCAACGGGCTCGACTGCAGGTTGGAACCGAGGTTGAGCATAACGATGCCGATCATGCCCAGCGCCACACCAGCCCATTCGAGACGGGTATTGCGCGCACCCCAGAAATAGCCGCAAAGCAAGGTAAACAGCGGCACAGTCGCCACGGCCAGGGCCGCAACCCCCGAAGCCACACCGGTGTGTTCTGCCACGCTGACCGCGCCATTGCCGCAGGCCAGCAAGAGGATGCCGATGATCCCGGCGGCCTTCCATTGCGCCCAGGTCGGCGCCGGCGCCCCACGCCAACGCAAGAAGCCGTACATCAACGACCCGGCAATGACGAAACGGATGCCTGCGAGCAGCAACGGCGGCCAGTATTCGACGCCGATGCGAATCACCAGGTAGGTCGAGCCCCAGATCACGTACAGCGCGAAAAAGGCAGCGATCAACGGTAAGGGAAAACGACGAAGGCCAGGCATGGTGAGGCTCGCAGGCAAGACAATTGAATGGGCATTCTAGAAAGGCCCGGGGCGGAAAATAAGTTACAAAATCCGTTTATAGCGCCGGTACACTTTTCAGTTGTCGGGTGAGATGCGCCCCCCCCAACCTGTAGGAGCGAGCATGTTCCGGGCGGCGTTCCGACGATGGTCGCCAACGATAACGCGGGAGACCTGATACCCAGCGTCGCTCCTGGGTCCATCGCGAGCGAGCTCGCTCCTACAGGGGGGATTTGCGGAATTTCAGAAGCCGCGATAGCGCTTGAGGTGTTCACCGACTTTCGCCGCCGGGACTTTCTGCAGCTTGCACAGCAAGTCATGGGATAGCTCGCGCAAGCCGTGCTTCTGGCGCAACTCTTCGGCCAGGTGCGAGGTCAGGTTGGCCGCCATCTCGGCGTCGGCCATGGCCCGGTGAGCCTTGCCGGTGTTCGGCAGGTTGGCGAAGGTGGTCAGCGTACCGAGTTTATGGTTCGGCGCCGCCGGCATCAGGCGCCGGGCCAGCAGCAGCGAACAGGCAAAATTCTGAAGGCGCGTGCGTTTGATGCGCCCCAGTTCAAAGTCCCAGAACTTCTGGTCGAACGCGGCGTTGTGCGCCAGCAAGGGTGTGGTGCCGACAAACTCGTTGACCTCGTTCATCACCTGCTCGGCCGAGGGCGCAGTGCGCAGCATGGCATTGCTGATGCCAGTCAATTGTTCGATGAAGGCCGGCACACGAACCCCGGCGTTCATCAGGCTCTGGTAACGCTCGACGATGCGCCCCTGCTCAAGGATCACTACGGCAATTTCCGTGGCCCGGCAACTGCTGCTCGGGGAGATCCCGGTGGTTTCAAAGTCGATGACTGCGATGCGTTCCAAACCTGTTTCAACTCCGTAAAGATCAATTCTTGAGCAGCAACGCGCCTTCGATCGGCACATAACGACTGGCGGCGCGGATCAGCGAATTGGCGGTCAGGCCCGGTACGCCGTAAGCCACCGCCTGCACGCCGTGCTTGCTGATGATGCGTTCGAGCAGCATGTCGAAATCACCGTCGCCGGAAGCCAGGACGACTTCATCGACATGGTCGGCGGCGTCCATGATATCGAGGGTGATGCCCACGTCCCAGTCGCCCTTGGCCGAGCCGTCGCTGCGCTGGATGTAGGGCTTGAGCTTCACGGTGAAGCCGAGGTTGCGCAGGATCTGCTGGAACTGCTGCTGCTTGCTGTCTCCGCGATCGATGGCGTAGGCATAGGCTTCGACAATCTCGCCCTGTTTGCTGATGTCAGCCCACAGCGCGGCATAGTTGAAGTGGCAACCATAGGCCTGACGCACGGTGTAATAGAGGTTTTGGACGTCGGCGAACACGGCGATTTTTTTCACCGGGAATCCTCTTGGCGCGCACGCGGGATCAGGCACCGGGCCTGAAAAGTTGCCCAGTATGCCAGCCTCAAGGATTGTTCCGCGAATAATCGACCCGGAGCGCAGCTGCGCTCCGGACGAATGGTGGGTCAGACGAAGGAGTCGTCGTCGCCGCCAAAGAACGATGAATCGTCATCATTGTAGTCGGCGTTGCTGAAGCCGCCCTGATCGTTGCCGTAGGAATCGTTGCCGGCCATGCGCTGGTCATCGCCCCAGTTGTTGTTGCCCTGATCGTTGACCTGAGCCGGCTGCTCCTTGATCACTTCGACGATTTCTTCCGGCTGCTGATTGTGATGGAACAGACTGCTGATGCCTTGTGCCAGCATCACGCCACCCGCGACGCCCGCCGCGGTTTTCAGTGCGCCGCCGAGGAAGCTGCTGCCGGCAGCTGCCGGGGCCGGTTGTGCATAACCTTGCTGTGGATAGTTGGGCGGTGCAGCGCCGAAGTTCTGCTGTGGATAATTCTGCGGCGGTGGTGCACCGAACGACGAACGGCCCGGTTCGCGCCAGCCGCCGCTGGAGGGCGGTGCACTCTGGGTCGGTGCCGGTTGAGGCTCACGGGCGCTGCCGCCGAAGATGCTGGACAGAAACCCACCGCTGCTCGGCGCCGGGGCAGCCGCTTGCGACCGTGCCTGTTGCAGCTCGACCTGGAGTTGCTGGATCTGCTGGGTCAGTTGCTTGTTCTGTTCGTCGAGGCTCTTGATCGCCGCCTCTTGCACCAGAATCGCCTGGGTCATGAAATAACCGGCCGCAGGTTGGCGCGTCAGGTGCTCCTTGATCCGCGCCTCGGCCAGGGCATCACGCGGGGCTGCGTTCGTTTCGGCCTGTTGCAGCCGGGAAAACAGTCCATCGATCAGGGTTTGTTCTTCGCTGTTCATGGCGACCTCGTAGATTGCCGGGGAAAATCGTTGCCCATCTCCCGTGAGGATAAGGTGCCCGACCTTAATGGAGGCTGAAACAAGATGTTTCAATGGCCTTTACCGAACGTTTACGTTTGCTCAGGCCGGCACATCATCGGTTACAGTGTGTCACTGCTTATGACCTGCGATACCGACCAATGAATCCGTTAGATGTACTGCGTGACTCCCTGTATTTCTTCAAGCGCAATCTAGGCCAGATCGTGCAGCTGTGCCTGCCGCTGGTGATCCTCGAGGCGCTGCTGCAACAAGTGGTCGACCATTCCACCGAGCCGGACAGCTTCCCCGGCATCAGTGTGATCGTCGGCCTGCTGGTGTACCCGCTGTACACCGCCGCGCTGATCCTGTTTCTCGACGCCCGTAGCCGCGGTGAGTCGCCGCGCAACCGCGAAATGCTGGCGATGGCCGCGAGCCTGTGGCCGCGCTTCGCCCTGCTGACCGCGCTCAACACGGTGATGATTCTGTTGGGCCTGTCGCTGTACTTCCTGCCGGGCATCTACCTGATGGTGACCCTGGCATTCAGCGAGTACCTGCTGGTGCTGCGCGGCATGGCACCGCTGGCGGCCATGAAGGCCAGCCTGAGTCTGACTAAAGGCCACTTCCTGCGCATCCTCGTGTGCATCCTGTGCGTGATGGGCCCGCTGTGGCTGCTCAAGGGCGCCACGCTGGCGGTGTACCCGGAACCGGAGAACCCGGTGATCTCGTTATTGATCGACAGCGCCCACAGCTTCCTGCAGCTGTTTACCAGTGTGGTGCTGTTCCGCTTGTTCATGCTGATCAGCCCGGTGCCTGAGGAAAACGACAGACTGCGCTGACCGCCAGGCACTTTGGCGCGGTCACGGCTCTCGGGTATGCTCGGCAACACTTTTGTAACGCTTATAAGCCGAGCCATGACCCGACTCCTGCGCTACACCCTGCTGGGCCTGCTACTGACAGCCGGCCTGATCAGCCTGATGATCTACAGCCTGACCTGGCGTCCCGATGCCAGGGAAGTGCTTCCCGTCAGTTGCAACGGCAAGGTGCCGACGCTGGTTCCCGGGCAGGCGCTGAAGGTCATGACCTGGAACGTCCAGTACCTGGCCGGCAAGCGCTACGTGTTCTGGAATGACCTGGCCGAAGGCACCGACGAATCCCCCACCCCTGCGGACATGGCCTTCAGCCTCGACGAAGTGGCACGGGTGATTCGCGACGAACAACCGGACATCGTGTTGTTGCAGGAGCTCGACGATGGCGCCAAGGCCAGCGACTACCAGCACCAGCTCAAGCTGTTGCAGGAGCGTGTCTCGGACCTCTACCCGTGCAGCACCAGCGCCTACGACTGGAAAGCTGATTTCGTGCCGGATCTGCATATCTTCGGCAGTGTCGGACGGCAACTGGCGACCCTCAGTCGCTACGAGATCGAGCACGCCGAACGGCTGCAACTGCCCCTCGCTCCCGCCAATATCGTCAGCCGTCAGTTCAAACCCCGGGATGCCTTGCTGGTGAGTTATTTGCCGCTAAGTGACGGCGGGCAGCTGGCGGTGCTCAACACCCACCTGGACCGCGCCACGCAGCCGGACAACGCCTTGCAAGATCAGGTGACGGCCATCGGCAAGACCCTCGATAAATTCGAAAGCCGTGGCACGCCCTGGCTGATCGGTGGCGATTTCAATCTGCTGCCGCTGGGCCAATACCGGCGCCTGCCGGTCGAACAACGCACGCCTTACACGGCTGACAGTGCGCTGCATGTGTTGTGGGACAAGTACCCGATGATCCCGACCAACAACGAGGCCAGTGGCGTCGACCGTGATCGCTGGCTGACCCATTACCCGAACGACCCCGGTCTCAACGGCCCGGACCGCACCGTGGACTATCTGTTCTACAGCCCGAAAATCAAACGAGTCGAAGCGATGGTCAGGCAGGACGATACGTTGCGTATTTCCGATCACCTGCCGGTGATTGCGCGGTTTCTGTTGCCGGCGTCTCCCTGACCTCTCATTCCAGCCAGACACAATACTTGTGGGAGCGAGCTTGCTCGCGATAGCGGTAGGTCAGACAGATCAATATTGACTGACACTCCGCCATCGCGAGCAAGCTCGCTCCCACAGGGGTTGTGCAAAACCTGCCTCAGTGCACCTCTTCCAGATCATCATGCAGCAGCCCGAAGATCTCGCGCTTCATCTCGATGAATGAACGCTCCATGACCATGTCGAGGCTGCGCGGGCGTTCGATCGGCACGTCGAGGATCTGCTTGATCCGCCCCGGCCTTGCGCCCATCACGTACACCCGGTCGCCGAGCAGGATCGCCTCGTCGATGTCGTGGGTGACGAACAATACGGTCTTCTTGCTGTTGCCCCACACCCGCAACAACAGCTGTTGCATTTGCAGGCGTGTCTGGCTGTCGAGGGCACCGAACGGCTCGTCCATCAGCAGGATCTGCGGATCGTTGGCCAGCGCCCGGGCAATGGCCACGCGCTGCATCATGCCGCCGGACAACTGCTTGGCGTAATTGTCGGCAAAACCGCTCAAGCCCACTTCGTTGACGTAGTAGTCGACGATGTCCTTGCGTTGCGCCGCCGGCATGCCGCGACGCTTGAGACCGAACTCGACGTTCTGGCGCACGGTCAGCCACGGGAACAGCGTATAGCTCTGGAACACCATGCCACGATCTGCCCCCGGGCCCTCCACTTGCTGGCCGCCGACATAGATCTCGCCCGAGGTCGGCTCGGCCAGCCCCGCGGTGAGG
Organism: Pseudomonas vancouverensis; assembly: GCF_004348895.1. Classification (GTDB taxonomy): domain Bacteria; phylum Pseudomonadota; class Gammaproteobacteria; order Pseudomonadales; family Pseudomonadaceae; genus Aquipseudomonas; species Aquipseudomonas vancouverensis. Next base: position 167,258 of record NZ_RRZK01000030.1, on the reverse strand, counting down.
TACAGCAGGCTCGACTTGCCGCAGCCCGAAGGCCCGACCAGCACGGCGAACTGCTGATCCGGCACTTCGAATGACACCTGCTCCAGCGCGGTGAAGGTACCGCCGTCAGGCTTCTTGTAACGCAGGCTGACCTTGTCGACCTGCAACCGTGGCGCGTTCACCGGGGCCGCCTGCGGGGCGGCAAAACGATGACTGGCGGCGCTTACTGAGCCCATGCGGTGATCCTCAGACGAAGGAAACGGAACAGTTGATCGGTGACCAGGCCGAGCAGGCCGATGATCGCGATGGCGAGGAAGATCACATCCACCTGGAAACCACGCATGGCCTTGAGGCTCAGGTAACCCAGGCCACTGGACGCGGCAACCAGTTCAGCCACGACCAGATAGGTCCAGGCCCAGCCCATGGTCACGCGCAGGGTGTCGAGCACACCCGGCAGGGAGGCCGGGGCGATCACGTGCAGCACGGCATCGCGACGGTTCGATCCCAGGGTGTAGGACGCGTTGATCAGGTCCTTTGAGATGCCCTTGGACACGTCCGCGATCATCACCAGTTGCTGGAAGAACACGCCGAAGATGATCACCGAAACCCGCTGTTCCAGACCGATGCCGATCCACAGGATGAACAGCGGCACGAACGAGGTCACCGGCAGGTAGCGGATGAAGTTGACCATCGGCTCGAGGAACGCCTGGACGATACGGAAGCTGCCCATTAGCAGGCCCAGCGGCACGGCCACCAGCGACGAGACAATGAAACCGACCATGACCACTTCGACGCTGGCCCACACATGCTGGCCCAGGGTGCCGTCACGACTCAGGCGCACGGCGGCTTCGACCACCGCGCCTGGCGTCGGCAAGAACATGCCCGGCACCACGCCACCGTAAGACAAGCCGGCCCACAGGCCGACCAGCAGCACCCAGGCCAGGCCGCTCGCGCTCCAGATCACCGGAACCGGCAAGCCGGTCTTGGGCGTGACGCAGCGGCTCAGCCATGAATTGCGCTTGAACATGCAGCCTCCTAGAGCGGGGTTACGAAGCGGTTATCGACCAGGTCGTCATTGCTGACGTTGTAGGGTTTGCCTTGCAGCTCGCTGGCGGTCTCGTTGGCCAGTTTGATCAACGGTTCGCTGTCACCCGGCTTGCCCGGTGCGCCCAACAGTTTTTCGCTCATCGCCTGATCGTAGAAACGCACGCCCTGGGCCGCCGCTTCCAGCTCCTTCGGATCGGAAAGATAACCACCGACGCCCTTGGCCATGATCTTGTAGGCCTCGGCCGGATGATCCTTGGTGTACTGCACCGCCTTGTACAAGCCGGCGACCAGCGCCTTGACGTCTTCCGGCTGCTTCTCGATGACCGAGCAGTTGAGCGCCACCACGTCGACGATCACGCCCGGGGTGCTGCTGCTGTCGATCAGCACCTTGCCCTGGTTCTTGTCGCGGACCATCGACAGGTGCGGCTCCCAGGTCACGGCGGCGGGCACACGACCGGCGATGAAGGCAGTGGCGGCGTCGTCGGCCGTCATGTTCTGCACGGTGATGTCGCTCATCTTCATGCCGTTCTTTTTCAGCAGGTACGAGAGCCAGAACTGCGAGGTCGAACCTTCGTTCACCGCCACCGCCTGGCCTTTGAGCTCTTGCAGGCTCTTGACGTTCTTGCCGACCAGCACGCCGTCGCCACCGTGGCTGTCATCCAGCGCGGCCACCGCCTTGAAGCAGAATTGCGGACGGTACTTGAGCACTTCGTCGATGGTCGATGCCGAACCCGACAATTGACCCGAGGCCTGTGCGGCCATGTACATCGACGCTTCTTCGACCACCGGCAATTCGACGGTCAGGCCCTTTTCCTTGAAGTAGCCGAGGTCCTGGGCCAGGTACAGGGTGCCGTAGCCGACCCAGGTGGTATGGCCGATGGACAGGGTGCCAGCCTGGGCGCTGGTGGCGACCGTGGCGGCGATGGCGCTGATCGCCAGTGGATGGACAACACGTGAAAGCAAGGACTTGGTCATGGAGCACTCCCAAAGCTGTTGATTTAGTTTTGTCATGGGCAGTACGGCCAGTGGCCCGGAGCCGCTGCGAGCTGTGGTCTCTGACGGACTCTGCGGCGGGCAGCATCGGGGTGGCTGGCAGGATCGATGTTGGCCCAAGGGAGGGATTAGGAAAATGAGGAAATATGTCGATGCGAGTGATGAAAAAACTGCTTAGCGCGCACCGGGAAAGGGCGTGGTGGGCGGGGATGCCCGAGAGGGGTGCAAGTTGTGGAAAGTGTGTTGTTTGAGCCATGGCAATCGCGAGCAAGCTCGCTCCCACAGGGTTTGTGCAGGCCGCAATAGTTGGGCATTACACATAACCTGTGGGAGCGGGCTTGCTCCGGGCGGCGTTCCGACGATAAGGCCCCGCAAGAGCGCTACAAGATCAGAGCCGGCCGTATTCCTGCGCCGTACGATCCACCGCTTTCAGGGTCTTGCTGATCAGCTCGTCAATCTCTTCACGGCTGGCGATCAAGGCCGGTGCCATGATCATCCGCCCCAGGGTGGAACGAATGATCACGCCCTCCTCGAAACCGATGGTACGGCAGCGCCAGGCGATGTCGTTCTCGTTGGCAAAGCGCTTGCGGCTGGCCTTGTCTTCGGCCAGTTGCAGTGCCGCGACCATGCCGGTGCCCTGTATATCACCCACCAGCGGGTGCTTGCCGAACACTTCACGCAGGCACTGTTGCAGGTAAGGACCGATGTCATCCTTGACCCGCGTCACCACACCTTCGTCACGCAGCGCCTTGAGGTTGGCGATCGCCACCGCCGCCGCCACCGGGTGCCCGGAATAGGTCAGGCCGTGGGCAAACACGCCGCCCTGCTCGACCAGCACCGAAGCCATTTTCTTCGACAGGATCAAACCGCCCATGGGGATGTAACCCGAGGTCAGGCCCTTGGCGATGGACAGGGTGTCCGGTTCGAAACCGAAGTACTCGTGGGCGAACCATTCGCCGGTACGGCCGAAGCCACCGATCACTTCATCGGCGCACAGCAGCACGTCGTACTTGCGGCAAATGCGCTGGATTTCCGGCCAGTAGCTTTCCGGCGGGAAGATCATGCCGCCGGCGCCCTGGAAGGGTTCGGCGATAAAGCCGGCGACCTTGTCCGCGCCCAGTTCGAGAATCTTCGCTTCCAGTTGCTGCGCCGCGCGCAGGCCGAATTCAGCCGGTGTAAGGTTGCCTTCGTGGGCGAAGAAGTACGGCTCGTCGATGTGCTCGATGTCGGGGATCATGCCGCCCATTTCGTGCATGAATTTCATGCCACCCAGCGCAGTCGCCGCCAGGGTCGAGCCGTGGTAGCCGTTCCAGCGGCCGATCATGATTTTCTTCTCGGGCTTGCCGAGCACCTGCCAGTAGCGGCGCACCGTGCGGATCAGCACCTCGTTGGCTTCGGAACCGGAGTTGGTGTAGATCGCGTGGCTGTAGTGACCCGGCAGCAGGCTGAACAGCAGCTCGGACAGCTCGATCACCTGCGGGTGAGTGGTGTGGAAAAACATGTTGTAGTAAGGCAACTGCTCCAGTTGCTGACTGGCCGCGGCCGCCAGGTCCTTGCGCCCGTAACCGAGGTTGGTGCACCACAATCCGGACATGCCGTCGAGGTAACGTCGGCCATCGTTGTCCCACAGGTGCAGGCGCTCGCCACGGACCATGACCCGTGGCCCCTCGTCGTTGAGGGCTTTCTGATCGACGAACGCATGGATGTGGTGCGCAGCGTCGGCGGCCTGGTAGTCGCGGGTTTCACGTGGTGTGGTCATCGCCGGATCTCCGTTTTGTTATCAGCGCAATTGAAACCAGGTGGTCTTCAACTGGGTGTATTTATCGAATGAGTGCAGGGACAGGTCACGGCCGAAACCGGACTGCTTGCCGCCGCCAAAAGGTACGGTCACGTCGAGCGCATCGACGCTGTTGACCGACACCGTGCCCGCTCGCAATTGTCGCGCCACGCGGTGGGCGCGATTGAGGTCGTCGGTCCACAGCGAAGCCGCCAGACCGTAGACGCTGTCGTTGGCCATTTGCAAGGCGTGCGCTTCGTCGTCGAACGCCGTGACAGCCAGTACCGGGCCGAACACTTCGTCGCGAAACAGCGACATGTCCGGCGTGACGCCGGTGAAAATGGTCGGCTGAATGAAATTGTCCGAGCCGTTGAAGATCGCCTGCCGGCCTCCGCAAACCCGGGTCGCGCCCTGGGCTTCGGCCTGCTGGATGAACTTCATGATGCGTGCGGTCTGGCGACTGTCGACAATGGCCCCGGCAGCGCTCGACGGGTCCAGTGGATCGCCCGGCAACCAACGTTCGGCCTGCGCCTTGAGGCGCTCGACGAACTCGTCATGAATCGAGCGCTGCACCAGCAACCGCGAGTTGGCCGAGCACACTTCGCCCTGATTGAAGAAGATGCCGAACGCGGCTTTCTGAGCGGCCAGGTCCAGGTCCTGGCAATCGGCGAACACCAGGTTGGCGCTCTTGCCGCCGCACTCCAGCCATACCTGTTTCAGGTTCGACTGCGCCGAGTACTGCATGAAATATTTGCCGACTTCGGTCGAGCCGGTGAACACCAGGCAATCGACGTCCGGGTGCAGGCCGAGGGCCTTGCCGGTTTGTTCGCCGAGCCCCGGCAGCACGTTGAGTACACCGGCCGGAATGCCCGCTTCCAGCGCCAGCTCAGCCAGGCGCAATGCGGAAAACGGCGACTGTTCGGCCGGCTTGAGAATCACCGAGTTGCCCGAGGCCAGCGCCGGGGCGAGTTTCCACGCGGCCATGTCCAGCGGGAAATTCCATGGCACCACCGCTGCAACCACACCGAGGGCTTCACGGGTGATGGTGGCCAGCACGTTCTGCGCACTGGGCGCGACCTGATCGTACAGTTTGTCGAGGCTTTCGGCGTACCAGCGGAACACGCCTGCCGCGCCGGGCACGTCGATGTTGTAGGCGTCGGCGACCGGTTTGCCCATGTTCAGCGAGTCGAGCAGGGCCAGTTCTTCGCGGTTTTCCAGAATCAGTTCGGCCAGGCGCAACAGCACCTGCTTGCGCTCGGTCGGCGAGCGAGCCGACCAGATGCCGGCCTCGAACACCTGCCGTGCATTGCGCACCGCCGCATTCACGTCGTCTTCGCCGCAGGCGGCCACGTTGGCCAGGCATTGCCCGGTGGCGGGGTTGATCGCGGCGAAGGTCTGCCCCGATTGCGCCGCACGGTGCTTGCCGTCGATCACGGCCTGATCGGGAAACCGCAGTGTCGCGGCCTTGCGTTGCCAATACTCAAGCTCGAACACGTTCAGATGCTCCGGTGGACATACTTGTGTATTGGATAGTCGCTCAGGCCCAAGCGGTGGAAAACCAGTAAAAATGTGTTCGCAGGCCAACAAAAAACTACTTAGCTATGCTCCCCACTGGCGCGGCATGTGGTTATTGTGCCAACAGAATAAAAATCGCCACCCAAGCGGACACAGGTGGTGCGCAAATTGCCTGGATGGCCTGTCTGTTCTCCCCCGAGGTTTGCTGTGGCTGCCTACAATCTGCGTCAACTGAAATACTTCATCACCACCGTCGAGTGCGGCAGCGTGGCCGAGGCCTCGCGCAAGCTGTACATTGCCCAGCCGTCGATCTCCACCGCCATCAAGGGCCTGGAAGACAGTTTCGGCGTGCAACTGCTGATCCGCCATCATGCCCAGGGCGTGTCATTGACCCCCAGCGGTGCACGTTTCTATCGCAAGGCCCAGGAATTGTTGCGCATGGCCAAGGAGTTCGAGCAGAACGCCCTGGCGGATAACGACGTGGTGTCCGGACAGATCGATATCGGCTGCTTCGAAACTGTCGCACCCTTGTACCTGCCGCAACTGATTGCCGGGTTTTCCGCGCTCTATCCGGGGGTGGAAATCCGCATCCGTGACGGCGAGCAGCAGGAGCTGGTGCAGGGCCTGACCTCGGGCGCATTCGATCTGGCGATCCTGTACGAACACGACCTCGACGGCACCATCGAAACCGAACCGCTGATGCCGGCGCAACGGCCTTACGCACTGCTGCCGGCAGACCATCGTTTTGCCCAGCAGGCGCAAGTGTCGCTGCGGGATTTGTGCCTGGAGCCGATGATCCTGCTCGACGTACAGCCGAGCCGGACCTACTTCGTCAGTCTGTTCGACGAGCTGGGCCTGACACCCCGCATCGCCTTCAGCTCACCCTCCATCGAAATGGTGCGCGGCATGGTCGGCCAGGGTTTCGGCTTTTCGATCCTAGTGACCAAGCCGCACTCGGAGTGCACCTACGACGGGCAGAAAGTGGTGTGCGTGGACATCGCCGAAGAGGTCACCGGTTCAGGACTGGTCGCGGCCTGGCTCAAGCGTGGGCAACTGACCAAACCGGCGCAGTTGTTCGCCGACTATTGCCGCGAACAACTGACAGCCAAGGCCGAACGATCACAATAACTACAGTGAAGAGGGAGGTGTCACCGGATCAAGACTGGTGGCTGCGAGGCTCCAGCCCGGGCAACTGACCGCCAAGGCCGAACGATCACAGAAACTTCTGTGGCGAGGGAGCTTGCTCCCGTTGGGGCGCGCAGCGGCCCTAAAAAAACAGGCCTGCTTCGCAGTCCAACGGGAGCAAGCTCCCTCGCCACAGGTTGGGTGATGCCTTTGCGGTTACTTGCGCGGTTTGACCCGTGCCGTGGCTTCGGCCACCAGCGGGTCATCCGGCCAGTAGTGCTTGGGATAACGCCCCTTTAGATCCTTCTTCACCTCGGCGTAGGTGCTGCGCCAGAAGTTCGCCAGGTCCTGGGTGACCTGCACCGGCCGCCGTGCCGGCGACAGCAGATGCAGTTTCACCACTTGCCGTCCGCCGGCGATGCGTGGGGTTTCCGCCAGGCCGAACAGCTCCTGCAAACGCACCGCCAGAATCGGCGGTTGCTCGCTGTAGTCCAGACGAATCGAGGAGCCCGACGGCACGCTCAGATGCTGCGGCGCCAGCTCGTCGAGCCGCTGCGGCAACGGCCAGGGCAGCAGGTTACGGACGATGCTCGACAGGTCCAGATTGGCAAAGTGACTGAGCCGCGAAACCTTGCCCAGATAGGGCATCAACCAATGCTCCAGGCCCTTGAGCAATGCCGTATCGCTGACGTCCGGCCATTCGCTGTCGACCTTGTTCGCCAGATCCAGCTGACGCAACAACGCCACCCGCGCCTGCCACTGACGCAGCTCCGGCGTCCACGGCAACAGCTCCAAACCCTTGCGCCGCACCAGATTGACCAGCGCCTGATTGCGCGCGCTTTCGTCGAGCCCCGTCAGCGGCTCACGGCTGAGGATCAGTTCACCGACCTTGCGCTGACGCTCGGCGCGCAACACACCCTCACGCTCGTCCCAATCGAGTTGATCGACGTTACGCACCTGCTCGGCCAGCACCGAATCGAACAGCGCCGGATCGAAATCCGCCGCCAGATAAATCCGCTCCTCGCGCTGGCCCTGACGGCTGCCCAGATCAGCGATCACCAGCCATGTTTGCTTCATCAGGCTGTCGGCTTCGGCAAACAAGGCGGCTCGGCCATTGGCCAGTCGATATTCGGCGCCGCCGGCGCGGCGCTGCTGGGCCACGCGGTCGGGATAGGCCAGCGCCAGCAATGCACCGAGCCAGCGCGGATGATCCGGATCGCTGACCGGCTCCGACGCCTTGCCGCGCAGATATCCACGATACTGCCGCGCCAGCTGCCGCGCTCGTTGTACCCCGCCCTGTGCCCCACGGGTGGCGCGTTCCTCACCGGACAGCAGGACCAATCGGCTGTGCAGGTCCGCCCCGGCGCCGCGCAGGATGTCGCGCTCGCCAAGCAATGCGGCGACGTCGCAGGCCATGTCCGCCAGACCAAGGGCCTGACCACGCAACAACAGATGAGCGATGCGTGGATGCGCTGGCAACTCAGCCATGGCCTGGCCGTGACGGGTCAACGCCTCGCCTTCCAACGCCCCGAGTCGTTCGAGCAGATCCTGCGCCTGCGCATACGCGGCAACCGGCGGCACGTCGAGCCAGACCAATTGCCCTGGCGTCACGCCCCAGCGTCCGAGCTGCAACGCCAGCCCTGCCAGATCCGCCGAGAGAATCTCCGCGCTGCCATAGGCTGCCAGTTGCTCATGTTGATCCTGCGACCACAGGCGATAACACACGCCGGGCTCCAGGCGCCCTGCCCGTCCCGCCCGTTGCGTAGCGCTGGCTTTGGAAATGCGCTGGGTGTCGAGGCGGGTCATGCCGCTGCCCGGATCGAAACGCGGCACCCGCGCCAGCCCGGCATCGATCACCACCCGCACACCGTCGATGGTCAAACTGGTTTCGGCGATGTTGGTGGCCAGCACCACTTTGCGCTTGCCCGGCGGCGCTGGATCGATAGCGGCGCGTTGTGCGGCCAGGTCCAGTTCACCGTGCAACGGGCACAGCAGAATCTGCGGGTTGTCGCCCAGTGCGTCGGCCAGTTGCTGATGCACGCGGCGGATTTCCGCTTGCCCCGGGAGGAACACCAGCACGCTGCCGGTTTCATCGTTCACGGCTTCAAGAAGGGTCTGCACCACGCGCGGCTCGATGAACTCACCAGCCTGAAACGGCCGCCCCCAGCGCGTCGTCACCGGGTACATGCGCCCTTCGCTGCGCAGGATCGGCGCGTCGTCAAGCAACCCGGCCAGGCGCTCGCCTTCGAGGGTGGCGGACATCAAGAGAATTTTCAGTGGCTGATCGTCCCGGAACAGTTCACGACCGTTCAGACTCAAGGCCAGGGCCAGATCGGCGTCGAGGCTGCGCTCGTGGAATTCGTCGAAAATCAGCAGGCCCACGCCTTCCAGTGCCGGGTCATCCTGCAAGCGTCGGGTGAGGATGCCTTCGGTGACCACCTCGATTCGCGTGTTAGGGCCGACCTTGCTGTCGAGGCGAATGCGATAGCCGACGGTCTCGCCGACCTTTTCACCCAGCTCACTGGCCAGGCGTTCTGCCGCTGCACGCGCCGCCAGCCGCCGCGGCTCGAGCATGAGGATGGTTTGCCCGGCCAGCCACGGCTCGTTGAGCAAGGCCAAAGGCACACGGGTGGTTTTACCGGCGCCGGGCGGGGCTTCAAGCACAGCTTCGTGGCGTGTCGCGAGGGCTTCACGCAGGGCGGGTAAAACTTCATCAATCGGCAGAGAAATCATGCTGGCTCCAAAACAGAGGGCCGAGTATAACGGCGAACTGTTTGACGTACTCTGGACTCAAACCGGTAACGTTCTTGGCGTTCTATTCAGGAGATTCAATATGCGTGTTCCCTTTCGCCTGATTGGCGGTGTTCTGGTCGCCACCCTGCTGACTCAAGTGACTGCCTGCGGTTCGATCTTCTACCCTGATCGCCGCGGCCAGATCGACGGCAAGATCGACCCGGCCATCGCCGTGCTCGACGCCGTCGGCCTGCTGTTCTACATCATTCCCGGCCTGATCGCCTTTGCCGTGGACTTCACCACTGGCGCGATCTACTTCGAGCCTGGCAAGACCGCTCAGGTCGACCCGGAAAAACTGAAAGACGCCGTCGGTGTCGATGGCAAAATCGATAACCGCAAGCTGCAGACTATTCTGGAACATGAGCTCGGCCGCAGCTTCCCGCTGGATGATCCGCGCCTGATCCAGAGCAAGGGCAGCGCCCAGCAACTGGCGATGTTCGGCCTGCAACCGGCCGCGTAACCCCGCGGTTTCAGCGCAAACGAAGGAATAGCCGCCTACATGAAATCCAGCTCCGAACACGCCCGCCTGCTGCGGCTTGCAACCCGTGCCTCGGTGGCCGTGGCCTGTACGCTGATCGTTGCCAAAGCCATCGCCTGGTGGCTGAGCGGCTCGGTGAGCATGCTCGCCGGGCTGACCGACTCGGCACTCGACGGGGTCACGTCATTGCTCAACCTGCTGGCCGTGCATTACGCCCTGCGCCCTGCCGATGACGACCATCGTTATGGGCATGGCAAGGCTGAATCGCTGTCCGGCATGGCGCAGGCGTTGTTCATCGGCGGCAGTGCGGTGTTGATTGCGTTGCAGGCCTGGGACCGCTTGAAGCATCCGGAACCGGTGGGCGCGCCGTGGATCAGCATCGGTGTGATCCTGTTTTCCCTTGCCCTGACGGCGGCCCTGCTGACCCTGCAACACCGGGTTGTGAAAGCTACCGGCTCCAACGCGGTGCGCGCCGACTCGCTGCATTACCGCTCGGACATGCTGCTCAACGGCAGCATTCTGGTGGCACTGGTCCTGGCCGGATTCGGCTGGAATCAGGTCGACCCTTGGTTCGGCCTGGGGATCGCCGCCTACATTCTCTGGAGCGCTATCACCATCGCCCGGGAAAGTTTTGCGGTGTTGATGGATGAAGAGCTGCCGCCGGAGGTCAGCCAGCACATGCTGGAACTGGCCTGCGGCGTACCCGGTGTGTTGGGTGCCCATGACTTGCGCACGCGGATTTCCGGCAGTCAGTGGTTCGTGCAGTTACACCTGGAATTGCCCGGAGAGCTGACGTTGTCAGTGGCCCATGGCATCAGCGATCAGGCCGCGGCGGCCATCCATGCCGCCTACCCGCGAGCCGAGGTGCTGGTGCACGCCGACCCGCAGGAAGTGGTGAAGGCTGCTCGAGCTCAGTAGTTGACCTGATAACCGCGACTGCTCAGGCAACTGCCCTGAGCCTGGCGGTAGGCTTGCACCACCGATGGGTCAGGTTGGTAGGTCGCGGTTCGCGGGTCAAAACCACTCTGCTGCACGGCGTACTGGTAGCACTGGTAGCCGTCCTGACTGATCTGCTCCTGCGACTGGCCGTTGGCTGGATAGGCTTCTACGTCATAGCTGTTGTTGGCCGCTTGTGGCGGTTGTTGCGGTGCCGGCTGCGGGCTGCCCACCGGCGGCTCGACCACGACGTAATCCTGGGTGCTTTCCTGGTAGGCGTAGTACGACCCGGCCGCCAGAAACAGCATCGCCCCGCCGATCCAGACTTCCTGCGCATAGTCAGGCAGGTAGCTGACGCGAATCCCTCGTGGCGGAACAACCACTTCATAACGCGGGCCTATCGGCCGATACCAGTAGCCGCCGGAATAGTAGTAATCCATGCCACGGTACGGCACGCGGAAGTTACGGTCCGGGAAGCGATCGATCACCTGTCCAGGCCGATACTGCGGGCCTGGGCCCCAGCCATTGCCATGCCCTTCCGGGCGACCCGGCCAGGGTTTGTTGTAGTTCGGCGCACCGCCGTAACCATTCCAGTGCTGATTGTTATCGTAGCGATGGGTCTGGTCCTGATAATAACCGCGCTGTGGTGGCTGGGTCTGACGCACGGTGTCGGGCCTGCCCTGGATCGGCAGGTCATTGGCCGGCAATTGCGGTGACGGAGGCGGCGAACGGACCGGGCTGTTGAGTTCCGGCTGCGGGCGGTTCTGCCACTGGCCGTTGCCATGATTCTGGTTCTGGTTCTGGTTCTGGCCGTTATGCTCGAACTGCCGGCTGTTGTCGCCGCGAATGACCTCGTTATTCTGCGGGCGCGGCTGGTTCTGCTGCGGACCACCCTGTGGATGCTGCTGATAATTGTTGCCATGCCCCTGATTGTTGCCCTGATGCCCCTCGTGCCCACCTTCGTGTCCGCCCTCGGGGCCACGATTCTGCGGCTCATCGGCGAGCGATTGCGCAGTGACACTGACACACAGCAAACCAACTCCGGCCAAACGCCAGACGCGCGACTTCATGCTTTTCCTCATTACCGATAGGGGCCTGTACGTAAGACTGGGAAAGCGCAGGCCGGTTCTGCAACAGGTTATCAGTCGCGAAACTTATTTATTGAGGGCTGTGGGCAAATCGCAGGCAAGAAAAAGGGGAGACCCGTCGGCCTCCCCTTGGAGAACTTCGTCCTGGCTCGACGCTTTTGACGTCGGCTCACCTCACGCCGTCTTGTGGACAGTGTGTAGCTCGGGGGCCGGCACATCCCCTGTGGGGGTGGCGACCGCGGCGGGCCTGATTGGGCGGGCCGCAATGGACTGTTTGTCCGAGCAGTGATTCTGGTGATAAGAATAGGCCTGAAGCGGCGACAGCCGATTGCGAAGATTGCTGGATTAAACATCACTTGCGCAATTTTTAACCCTGGATAGATAATCTGCCGCAATAGTTACAAACAAGGACTGATTGATGAGCAAACTCGACCGCTACGACCTGAGCATTTTGGCCGAATTGCAGCGCGATGCGCGCATCTCCAACCAGGAACTGGCCGAGCGCATCGGCCTGTCGCCGTCGCCCTGCTCGCGCCGGGTCAAGCAACTGGAAGACGACGGCTACATTTCCCGCCAGGTCGCCCTGCTCGACCGCAAGATGCTCGGCCTGAGCCTGACCGCCTATGTGTTGATCGGCATGGATCGACACACGCCGGAGCGCTTCGAGAACTTCGAACAGGCCATCCGCACCTTGCCGCAGGTGCTCGAGTGCAGCCTGGTGACCGGGATGGACGCCGACTACCAGCTCAAGGTCGTGGTGCCGGACATGGATCACTACCAGAAACTGCTGCTGGGGCATCTGACCCGGATCGAAGGCGTGACCAGCGTGCGTTCGAGTTTTGTGCTGAATCAGGTGTTGAACAGCACCGAGCTGCCGCTGACGCATCTGCGTAGCTGAAATCGCCTTCGCGAGCAGGGACCCACCATGCACTAAAGATCCCTTGTGGGAGCGAGCTTGCTCGCGATGGGGCCGGAACAGGCGACGAGTAGCTGCGACACACCGCCGCAGGGCGGCACTGCACGCGCCCTGCATGCCTTATACTCCAGCGCCTTTTAGCCGCGCCCACGCTGGAGATGTCCAATGGATCCTGCAGTTTTCGAAGAGTGGATGATGACCGGCCTGGTCTCCATCCTGATCATTTTCATGGGTTTCATCGTCTGGGATCTGGCGAAGAAGTCCAAGGCCGGGCGCTTTGGCTCGTTCATCCTGTTCTTCGTGCTGGGACTGGGCGTTGCGGCATTTGTGATCAAGAGCGTGGTAATCGGCCTGATCGAATCCGGCTCGTTATAAGCGCGCCGGCACTTCCTTCCACTGGCCCTGATCGAGCCCTTCGATCGTCCAGTCACCGATCCTGACCCGCACCAGGCGCAGCGTCGGCAAACCGACCGCCGCAGTCATGCGCCGAACCTGACGGTTGCGCCCTTCACGAATCACCAGCTCCAGCCAATGGGTCGGCACGCTTTTGCGAAACCGCACGGGCGGGTTGCGCGGCCACAGTTCAGGCTCGTCCAGTTGTCGCGCCTCGGCCGGCAAGGTCATGCCGTCATTCAGCTCGACGCCATCGCGCAGACGCTGCAACTGCTCGGCAGTCGGTTCACCCTCGACCTGCACCCAATAGGTTTTCGCCAGTTTGTGTTTCGGGTCAGCGATCCGCGCCTGAAGCTGGCCGTCGTTAGTCAGCAGCAGCAAGCCTTCGCTGTCACGATCCAGCCTTCCCGCCGGGTAGATCCCCGGAATGTCGATGTAGTCCTTAAGCGTCGCCCGCCCCTCGCCGTCGCTGAATTGCGTCAGCACGTCGAAGGGTTTGTTGAACAGGATCAATTTCGGCTCGGCCGGCGGTGCCTTGGCGACGCGGCGGGGAGCTGAAGTCGGAGGTTTCACACCGGGGCGGCGCGAAGGTGGGCGTGGGGGACGGGACATGGGCAGAACAACATCTAACGGTCAGGGCTGCTAATGCTAGTAGCCCGACCGTCAAATGACCATCGACAAATCAGCGGAATGGCGGCTCGTCGAAGCTGCGCAGTTTGCGCGAGTGCAGCGAGTTAAGCTCGGTGCGCAACAGGTCCACCGCCTCGATGCCGATCTTCAAGTGCTGGCTGACCGCGCGCTCATAGAAAGCGTTGGCCGAACCCGGCAGCTTGATTTCGCTGTGCAACGGTTTGTCCGAGACGCAGAGCAAGGTGCCGTACGGTACCCGCAAGCGATAACCCTGGGCGGCAATGGTGCCGCTTTCCATGTCCACCGCGACCGCACGGGACAGGTTGATCAACGGACGCTCCTGGGCCCAACGCAGCTCCCAGTTACGGTCGTCGTAGGTCAGCACGGTGCCGGTGCGCAGGCGTTTTTTCAGCTCGTCGCCCTTCTCACCGGTGATGTTCGCCGCCGCCTGTTGCAAGGCGAGCTGCACTTCGGCCAGGGCAGGAATCGGGATGTTCGGCGGCACCACCCGGTCGAGGATGCCGTCACGGCGCATGTAGGCGTGGGCCAGCACGTAGTCGCCGATGGTCTGCGACTGACGCAAGCCGCCGCAGTGGCCGATCATCAGCCAGCAATGTGGACGCAGCACCGCCAGGTGATCGGTGATGTTCTTGGCGTTGGACGGACCGACACCAATGTTGACCAGCGTCACCCCATGGCCATCGCTGGCAATCAGGTGATAAGCCGGCATCTGGTAACGGTGCCAGACCACGCCAGCGGCAATCGCCGAGGCTTCACCGTGGTCCATGCTCTTTTCAATGATCACGTTGCCCGGCAGGACCATGCGCACGAAACGCGGGTCTTTGCGCAGTTGCTCCAGGCCATGGACGATGAACTGGTCGACGTAGCGGTGGTAGTTGGTCAGCAGGATCCACGGCTGCACATGGCGCCAGTCGCTGCCGGTGTAGTGCACCAGGCGGCGCAGGGAAAAATCCACCCGTGCGGCATCGAACAACGCCAGTGGCAGCGGGTCGGTGTTTTCCCAATCGTACAGGCCGTCGGCAATGCCATCGGTCGCCGCCGACAGGTCGGTACTCGGGAAGACTCGCGCCAGCACAGCGGCGGTCACGCCGGAGCCACCCAGTTCATCACCCTGCTCGACCACATAGGGATAAGGAATGTTCTGCTCACTGACACCGACTTCTACCGTCACGGTGAAGTCGTGCATCAACGGCACCAGCTGTTCCAGCAGGTATTTACGGAAGGCCGCCGGATGGGTGACGGTGACGCTGTAGGTACCGGGCAACTGGACCTTGGCGTAGGCACGGGTGGTTTGTGGCACTTCGCCCTGGCAATGGTAGGTCAGACGCAGTTCAGGGTAGCGAAACAGGGCACGTTCTTCGGCATCAGGTTCGACGCGATCCTTGAGATAGCGTTTGAGCGCCTGACTCAGTGCGGTGGTTGCACGATTGTGCAAGAGTGCCAGCCGATCCACGGCTTGCTCGGCGGTTTGAACGACAATAAAAGCTTCGGTCACGATCAGCATCCTGTGTTCTGACTTGCAGACCTTCATCTTGCCTGCAACGTCGCGTCACGGGAACAGCCGCGAGTACACAAATGCCAAGTCCATCAGGGATCCAATGTGGGAGCGAGCTTGCTCGCTCCCACAGTTCATGCGCAGCTCAGAACCCTTGCGGGGTCGAGCGGGCGACAATGGTTTCGACTTCCAGCCCACGCGGCAAAGCGCCATAAACCCGCCCGCCGCCATTCAGACGACTGGCGATAAACCCGTCACTGACCGCTGAATTGCCCGCTTCCAGCAACAGCTTGGCCTGCAAGCCCAAGGCAATATCCTCGGTCAATTGCCGGGCGCGGTACTGAATGTCACTGGTGTCCTTGAACGCCGCCTGCAACTGATTGATGTGCGCGGCCAGGCGCTTGTCGCCATGCCCATCACCCAATTCGCTGAACAGCGTATCAAGCACACCCGGCTCCTTCGACAGCGCTCGCAACACGTCGAGGCACTGCACGTTGCCGGAACCTTCCCAGGTCGAATTCACCGGCGCTTCGCGATAAAGGCGCGGCAGGATGCTCTCCTCGACATAACCCGCACCGCCCATGCACTCCGCGGCTTCGTTGATCATCGCCGGCGCCCGTTTGCAGATCCAGTACTTGCCCACAGCTGTCACCAAGCGGGCGAATTTCGCCTCCTGGCTGTCATCCAGGTGATCCAGTGCCTTGCCCATGCGCAGGCTCAAGGCCAGGGCCGCCTCGCTTTCCAGGGCCAGGTCGGCCAGTACGTTCTGCATCAACGGCTGCTCGCTGAGCAATTTGCCGCCGACCGCACGATGGGCACAGTGATGGCTGGCCTGGGTCAACGCCTGACGCATCAGCGAACTGGAGCCGACCATGCAATCGAAGCGGGTCATGGCAACCATCTCGATGATGGTCGGCACGCCGCGCCCTTCTTCGCCGACCATCCACGCCAGCGCACCACGGAATTCCACTTCGCTGGATGCGTTGGAGATGTTGCCGAGCTTGTTCTTCAGGCGCTGGATGTAGAACTGGTTACGCGTGTCATCCGGGCGATGACGCGGCAGCAGGAAGCAGGTCAGGCCCTTGTCGGTCTGCGCCAGTGTCAGGAAGGCATCGCACATCGGCGCCGAGCAGAACCATTTGTGGCCGACCAGTTCATACGCCTGTCCCGGGCCACTGGCGCCGACCGGATAGGCCTTGGTGGTATTGGCCCGCACATCGGTGCCGCCCTGTTTCTCTGTCATGGCCATGCCGATGGTCACCCCGGCCTTGTGGACCATGCCGACATTGCGCGGGTCGTATTCGGTGGCGAGGATCTTCGGCAGCCATTGTTTGGCCAGGTCCGGTTGCAGACGCAACGCCGGCACGCTGGCGAACGTCATGGTCAGCGGGCAGCCACTGCCTGCTTCAGCCTGGCTGTGCAGGTACGTCATGGAGGCCCGCGCTACGTGAGCGCCGTCCTGTGGATGGGCCCAGGGCAGCGAGGTCAAGCCATGCTCGACCGCCGTGCGCATCAGTTCGTGGTAGGCCGGATGAAACTCCACCAGATCAATGCGATGGCCAAAGCGGTCATGGCTGCTGAACACCGGTTTGTTCTGATTGGCCAGGAAGCCCGCTTCCATCAACGGTCCGCCGGCCAGAGCACCATAAGCGTCGATGCGCGATTCGGCCCAACCGGCGCCGAACCGCCGCGACCATTCCTGCAAGGGCAAGTCAATGCGATACAGGTTCACGCCGTCCAGGGACGGTGGCTGATTGGTGACTTCGTGGGTTTCGGCGAACTGATGCAGGTTCATGACGGGGCTCCTTTGCTCGGCCAAGGGCTATCAGTTAAGCACCGCCCCCGGACCGTTCAAAGTGTCATATACGCCTAATTGGCGGCGCTTTCGCCCTGTTCCGAGCAGAGCACCCGGCGATATAGCGCGGCTTGCAAGTCTTCGAATTTCACCGGCTTGCTCAAGTGATCGATCAAGGCCCCAGTCGGGCAGCGCTCCCGCTCGGTGCCAAGGGCAATCACGAACAACGGCAAGTCGGCACAGCCGGGCAAGGCGCGAATCTGGCAGCACACCGAAACGCCATCCTTGCTCGGCAACTGGCAATCCACCAGCACCGCATCGAAGCTTTCGCGCTGCAAAAGATCCAGCGCATCAGCGCCGCCATCGGCCGTGCGCACGCGAAAACCCAGTTTGAGCAACATGCCGCGCATCACCAGCTGGCTGATGCTGTTGTCGTCCACCACCAGTACCGTGCAGTCCTGAGGCAGTCGCAGGCGAGGAAAGTCTCGAGTCATCAGCGGCATGGCCGGGCGATCCATCACCGCCAGCTCCACTTCCACATCCAGCTGGAAGCGGCTGCCGCGCCCGGGCTCGGAACGGTGAGTCAGGCGCCCGCCCAACAGTTCGACCAGTTGTCGGCAGATCGCCAGCCCAACGCCCAGGCCACCGAATTCGCGGGTCATGGAGCCGTCGAGCTGGAAGAAGCGCTGGTACATGGTGGCTTCGCCCAGATCAGTGAAACCGATGCCGGTGTCGATCACGGTAAAGGTCAGCGCCAATCGATCCGGTTCGATCGCCTTGCCGGTCACCCGCAAGGCCAGGCCGCCAATGCGGGTGAACTTGATCGCGTTATCCAGCAGACATTCCAGGCATTGCGCGATCTTGGTCTTGTCGCCGTGCAGGCGGTCCGGCACACCCGGGGCGACGTCGACCTTGAAATCCAGCGACTTGCCCAGCGCATTGCTCTCGAACTGTGCACGCAAGGCATCGACCATGGCCCGCAGGCTGAACGTATCGGCCGAGGCCTTGAGTTTGCCGGCCTGCAATTCGGTGAGGGTCAGAATGCCGTTGACCATGCGCATCATGTCCCGTGCCGAGCCGGCGGCGGTTTGTTGATACTGCTCCAGCTCCGGGTCCATCTCGACGGTCTGCATCAACTCCAGCGAACCGATCACACCGTTCATCGGCGTACGCAGCTCGTGGGTCAGCGTGGCCAGGAATTCATCCTTGAGCCGGTTACTGCGCGCCAATTGCTGGTTGAGCACTTCCAGCTTCTGGCTGGCATCGAACAGGGTCTGCGCCTGCTGCTCGCGCATGGCGTTGATGCGGTCGGCCAAAGCCAGGGACAGCAGCGCCACTTCAATGGCTGAGCCGATCTGGCTGGAGTACATGGTCAGGAACACGTTCGGCAGGTACCCCAGCACCATCAGCGTGTTGACGATGCCACCGAGCAGGAACGCCGACCAGGCAATGATGAAATAGCGCGCCACGCGCAAGCCGCGCAGCCAGGCAAAAATGCCGGCGGCAAAGATCACCACGGTGAAGGTCAGCGCCAGTGCGGTAGCCAGGCGCAAGGCCAGGGCGTAACTGGTCATCAATGACAGCCCGACCACCAGCGCACCGAACGCCACCAACGCCAGCAACAGGCGGTCAAGCCAGCGGCTGTGGCTGGACATCTGCAGGAAGCTGCGGGCGAACTGACTGCCGAACAAACCGGCGCAGCCGATGAAAAACGGCGTCGCGGCGTTGGCCCACCAGGGGTTGTCCGGCCAGAAATATTGCACGGCCGCACCGTTTACCGACAGCTGATACAGACCGAACGAGGCGATATAGAAGATGTAATAGAGGTAACTGGTGTCACGTACGCTGAGGTAGATGAACAGATTGTAGACCAGCATCCCCAGCAAAACGCCGTAGATCAGCCCCAGCACATAAAGGCGTATGGGCTGCTCTTCGAGGTAAGCGGTGCTTGACCACAAGGTCACCGGCGCCTGGATCGAGCCCTCGCTGGCCAGGCGCAGGTACAGGGTTTGCGCCTGATCGGGTTTGAAGGGCAGGTCGAACAGGTAGTTGTTCTGGCGGATCTCACGGCTGGCGAACGGCAAGGCGTCGCCGGTCTGCCGAATCAACTGGTAGTTGCCATTGGCATCGGGCAGATAGAGGTCAAGGTGATCGAGCGGTGGATAGGCCAGTTCCAGCAGCCAGGTGCGTTGTGCCGCTGGATCCTTCGGACGGTAGTGCAGGTCGATTTTCAGCCAGAACACCGAACGGGAGTAGCCAGCGTTGAGGGTGTCCTTGTTGTGGGCCTTGAAGTTGCCGGCTGCCGCCTGCGCGCGCACATCCGCGATGGTCGCCTGGCCACCGGTGTCTTCGAACACTTGCAGGGTTCGGCCCAAGGGCAGGCTTTGAGTGGACTCGTCGAACTCGACAGCGCTTGCCAAGAGGGGCAAACACAACAGCAACATCAGCAAATAGCGCATTGAAGCCCCAGCGTGGCCTGTCCGGTTCCGTCAGGAAGCCCCCCATTCCTTTTGAGCAGACGTAAAACCGGTATCACCTGTTATTGGTTTGGATCCACTCTAGCATAGCCGTTGATGGCCATTGAACACCATTGAAATCTTTCAAGTAAAGGCTCTAGAACGGGCGTTTCAGCGGAGCGCATTGATCTAGAGCCGTCGGCTCTCGGCCGCTTGGAAAATACCCGCGTGCGCCCTGCCTTTCATCACCCCCTGACGCCCTTCCTGACTGATCGGTCGACACCCGAAATCGATGTTTGGTGGTAAGCTCGCGCACCATGAATATCTACAGCTCTCGCCCCGTTGTCCTCTGTCTCTCCGGCCACGACCCAAGTGGTGGCGCCGGCCTGCAGGCAGATATCGAAGCCCTGCTCGCTCAGGGTTGCCATGCGGCTCCGGCCGTCACCGCCCTGACCGTGCAAGACACTGTCAACGTCACGGACTTCCGCGTCCTCGATCGTGAGTGGGTACTGGCTCAGGCCAATGCCGTGCTCAATGACTCCGAAGTCGCTGCCGTCAAACTGGGCATGCTCGGTTCGCTGGAAATGGTCGACACGGTTGTCGAACTGCTTTCGGCGCACCCGCACCTGCCAGTGGTCTGCGACCCGGTGCTGCGCGCCGGCGGCGGTGGCCGACTGGGCAAGGACGAAGTCGGCTACGCCATGCGCGAACGCCTGCTGCCCCTATCGATCATTGCGACCCCTAACCTTCCCGAAGCCCGCATCCTTGCCGAACTGCCCGAAGGCACCGCGGACCAGTGCGCCGAAAAACTCCTGCCATTCGTCAAACACCTGCTGATCACCGGCGGCCATGGCGACGAAACCGAAATCCACAATCGCCTGTACAGCCGTGACGGTCTGCGCGAAACCTACACCTGCCAGCGTCTGCCCGGCAGTTACCACGGTTCGGGTTGCACCCTGGCCAGCGCACTGGCCGGTCGTCTGGCCCAGGGCGAAAACCTCGCCAGCGCCGTACAGACCGCGCTTAACTACACGTGGCGCACCCTGCGCGATGCCGAGCAGCTGGGTAAAGGTCAGTTCGTCCCGCGCCGCCTGCCGCTGGATTTCTGTTCGTAATTTTTCAATCGTCGTGCGGTGAGGCTTGCTTGATGAAACTACGTGGCCTGTACGCCATTACCGACAGCCATTTGCTGGACGGTAAATTGCTTGAATACGTGGAGGCGGCGCTCGAGGGCGGCGTCACCCTGCTGCAATACCGTGACAAGAGCGGCGACGATGCCCGCCGCCTGCGTGAGGCCGAGGCCCTGCGCGAGCTGTGTGCACGCTACAAGACACAACTGATCATCAACGACGATGCCGAGTTGGCTGCACGCCTGAATGTCGGCGTGCACCTGGGGCAGACTGACGGCCCCCTGTCGCCGACTCGTGCCCTGCTCGGCCCCAAGGCCATTATCGGCTCGACCTGCCACGCGCAGCTCGAACTGGCCGAACAAGCCACCAAAGAAGGCGCCAGCTATGTCGCCTTCGGACGTTTCTTCAATTCGAACACCAAGCCCGGCGCGCCAACCTGCAGCCTTGATCTGCTCGACCAGGCCCGCCGCACCTTGCACCTGCCGATCTGTGCGATCGGCGGCATTACCCTGGACAACGCCGCACCCTTGATTGCCCATGGTGTCGACCTGCTGGCCGTGGTGCATGGCCTGTTCGGCGCACAGAGCACCGCGGAAGTCACCCGTCGCGCCCGCGCCTTCAACGAACTGTTTTCTGTTTAAGTCTTAAAAAAATCCGATTTGAGAGCCCGATCATGTCTCGTTCCGAAACGCTGTTTGCCAATGCCCAGAAACACATTCCCGGTGGCGTGAACTCGCCCGTTCGTGCGTTCAAGAGCGTCGGCGGCACGCCGCTGTTCTTCAAACACGCCGAAGGTGCCTACGTCACCGACGAAGACAACAAGCGTTATGTGGACTACGTCGGCTCCTGGGGCCCGATGATCCTCGGCCACAGCCACCCGGACGTGCTCGACGCCGTGCGTAAGCAGCTGGAACACGGCCTGTCCTACGGCGCGCCGACCGAGATTGAAACCCAGATGGCCGACCTGGTCTGCTCCCTGGTGCCGTCGATGGAAATGGTACGCATGGTCAGCTCCGGCACCGAAGCGACCATGAGCGCAATCCGCCTGGCCCGTGGTTTCACCGGTCGTGACAGCATCATCAAGTTCGAAGGCTGCTACCACGGTCACTCCGACAGCTTGCTGGTCAAGGCCGGCTCCGGCGCCCTGACCCAGGGCGTACCAAGCTCGGCCGGCGTGCCGGCGGCATTCGCCAAACACACCCTGACCCTGCCATTCAACGACATTGATGCGGTCGAAAAAATGCTCGCTGAAGTCGGCCAGGACGTGGCCTGCATCATCGTCGAGCCCGTGGCCGGCAACATGAACTGCGTACCGCCGGCACCGGGCTTCCTCGAAGGCTTGCGCACGCTGTGCGACAAGCACGGCGTGGTGTTGATTTTCGACGAAGTAATGACCGGTTTCCGCGTTGCCCTCGGCGGCGCCCAGGCGCACTACGGCGTCACGCCGGACCTGACCACCTTCGGCAAGATCATCGGTGGCGGCATGCCGGTCGGCTGCTTCGGCGGCAAGCGTGAAATCATGTCGCGCATCGCACCGCTGGGCCCGGTTTACCAAGCGGGCACCCTGTCGGGTAACCCGTTGGCGATGGCGGCCGGCCTGACCACTCTGCGCCTGATCAGCCGTCCGGGTTTCCACGCCGAGCTGACCGACTACACCACGCGCCTGCTCGATGGTTTGCAACAGCGCGCCGATGCGGCGGGCATTCCCTTCGTGACCACCCAGGCGGGCGGCATGTTCGGTCTGTACTTCAGCGGCGCCGACGACATTGTTACCTTTGATGACGTCATGGCCAGCGATGCCGCCCTGTTCGGCCGCTTCTTCCACTTGATGCTGGAAGGCGGCGTGTACCTGGCACCGAGCGCCTTCGAAGCCGGTTTCACCTCGATCGCCCACGGCGAAACAGAGCTGAAGCTGACCCTGGACGCTGCCGAGCGCGCCTTCGCTGCCTTGAAGTAATGCGACATCCGCTGACGTTGGCCATTGCCGACGTCAGCTTTTACCTACATTCCCGCGATTTTTCCTGCTCATCTGCCAATAATCCCCAGCAAAGTGGGCGATATGTTTCCCATGCAGCAGAAAAACGAGTAAAGACTTTGTAAGGTTGGCCCTGCTTATTTCATAATGCGCGCTTATTGGATCCCTCGATGGGTCCGCGCGCCCTTCAGAGGTAAGTCGATTCTCATGAACCGCACCGGCCGCGCCCTTTCACTGGGCTGCCTGTTGCTCCTTCAGCCCCTGCTCGCGCTCGCACAAGCAGGCGGCAACTCGTTGTTGATCCCAGCGATGGGTCGCTGCACCCTCAATACCCAGTCGCAAGACCTGGCACAGTCGCTCGCCGCCTGCCAGAAAGCGTCGGACGAAGGGGACCCGCAGGCACAATACGAGTTGGGTGAGTTCTACTACGAAGGCAAAAGCGCGCCACGCGACCTCAATCAAGCCCTGAGCTATTTCGAAAAGGCCTCGCTGCAAGGCCATGCCCAGGCGCAATTCAAGCTCGGTACCATGTTCTTCCACGGCGAAGGCGTACCGGCCAACAACGTCCAGGCTTACATCCTGCTGAAAATGGCCGCGGTCAACGGCGCCGAAGATGCGCTGGACACCGCCGATGAAGTCACCGAAAAAATGCCGCGCGAAGAACTGGAAGTGGCCACCCAGGTGCTGGGGCAAATATTCCGTAAATATTTGATGGAATTGCAGAGCGCCGATGGGCGCACGCCGTTCTCGCCGCTTCCCTGATTCCCGCTTTGCTCTGACTGGCCCCATCGCGAGCAAGCTCGCTCCCACGGGTGACCCGCGCCTCGCACAAGTCCCATGTGGGAGCGAGCTTGCTCCGGGCGGCGTTCCGACGATGGGGGCCACTCGTTCTTGCGGCTTACTTCTCAGGCATCGGCATCGGGAACGGCATCACATTGCCGACCGCGCCGCGGGCTTCGCTGATTTTCGGGGTGCCCAGACGCTCGACCTCATCGATGCGCACGATCGAGTGCATCGGCACAAAGCTGCGCACCACGCCTTCGAACTGTGCCTTGAGCTTTTCTTCGCTCGGGTCGACGACCACTTGCGTGCGCTCGCCAAAGACGAACTCTTCCACTTCCAGAAAGCCCCACAGATCACTTTGATAGATCTGCTTGGCGTACATTTCGAACACCTGGCCCTGGTTGAGGAAAATCACCTTGTAGATTGGAGCTTCACGTTTGGTCATGGTGGGCGAGTGACACATCGGGGTAAAAATGAGGGCGCGAACTATACCATAGCCACCGGACGCACAGCGGTAGGAAGCGCGGGACATGTTCCCTATAATGCGCGGTTCTTTGAATCAGGTGATGAATCTTTCCATGGCCAAGAAGCTTTACATCGAAACCCACGGTTGCCAGATGAACGAGTACGACAGCTCGCGCATGGTCGATCTGCTGGGCGAACACCAGGCCCTGGAAGTGACCGCCCGTGCCGAAGACGCTGACGTGATCCTGCTCAACACCTGCTCGATCCGCGAGCGCGCACAGGATCGCGTGTATTCCCAGCTCGGTCGCTGGCGCGAACTGAAACTGGCCAACCCGGACATGGTGATTGCCGTTGGCGGTTGCGTGGCCAGCCAGGAAGGCGCAGCCATCCGTGATCGCGCCCCGTACGTGGACGTGGTCTTCGGCCCGCAGACCCTGCACCGTTTGCCGGAAATGATCGACGCCGCCCGCAGCAGCAAGTTGCCGCAGGTCGACGTCTCGTTCCCCGAGATCGAAAAGTTCGACCATTTGCCCGAGCCACGTATCGATGGCCCAAGCGCCTACGTGTCAGTGATGGAAGGCTGCAGCAAGTACTGCACCTTCTGTGTGGTGCCCTACACCCGCGGCGAAGAAGTCAGCCGGCCGTTCGATGACGTGATCGCCGAGATCATCCACCTGGCCGAAAACGGCGTGCGGGAAGTGACCTTGCTGGGGCAGAACGTCAATGGCTATCGCGGCACGACCCATGACGGGCGCCTGGCGGATCTGGCGGAGCTGATTCGTGTCGTGGCCGCCGTCGACGGCATCGACCGCATCCGCTACACCACTTCGCACCCACTGGAGTTTTCCGACAGTCTGATCCAGGCCCATGCCGAAGTGCCGGAGCTGGTCAAACACCTGCATTTGCCGGTGCAATCGGGTTCGGACCGCATCCTCGCGGCGATGAAGCGCAATCACACGGCGCTGGAGTACAAATCCAAGCTGCGTAAACTGCGTGCTGCCGTGCCAGGCATCTGCATCAGTTCGGACTTCATCGTCGGCTTCCCGGGCGAAACCGAGAAAGACTTCGAACAAACCATGAAGCTGATTGCCGATGTCGGCTTCGACTTCTCCTACTCGTTCGTCTACAGCCAACGCCCGGGCACGCCGGCCGCCGATCTGGCCGACGACACGCCGGAAGAACTGAAAAAAGAACGTTTGAACGCCTTGCAGCATCGCTTGAATCAGCAGGGTTTCGAAATCAGCCGACAAATGGTCGGTTCGGTCCAGCGCATCCTGGTGACCGATTACTCGAAAAAAGACCCGGGCGAACTGCAAGGCCGGACCGAGAATAACCGTATCGTCAACTTCCGTTGCGACAATCCAACCCTGATCGGCCAGTTCGCCGACGTGCACATCGATGCGGCGCAACCGCACTCGCTGCGCGGTTCATTGATCCAGTAATCACTGAATAACCCTGTGGGAGCGAGCCAACTCGCGATAGCAATCTGACATTCCATACATGTGTTGACTGTCACGCCGCCATCGCGAGCAAGCTCGCTGCCACAGGAGACAGTGTTTGACTGGGGATTATTTAAGAGCTTTCGCACCCACGCCACTGGCGTTATCCTTGATTTCACCTTAATTGCCCCAGGGCGGCTAAATACGACCTTGAACGCACCCATAGAACCACATCGTTTCATCCTCGAGCCTTTTGAAGCTCGCCGCTTCGCCAATCTGTGCGGGCAATTCGACGAGCACCTGCGCTTGATCGAACAGCGCCTGACCATCGAGATCCGCAACCGCGGAAACCAGTTCGAACTGATCGGCGAGCCCAAACACACCACCTCCGCGGAAAACCTCCTGCGCCGCCTGTACCGGGAAACCAAAGGTACCGAGCTGTCGCCGGACATGGTTCACCTGTTCCTGCAGGAATCGGCCGTCGAAGCGCTGGACAACCACTCCCCTGCTGAAGCCTCCGTCGCCCTGCGCACCAAGAAAGGCATGATTCGCCCGCGCGGCTTGAATCAGCTGCGCTACGTCAAGGAAATCCTCGGTAACGACATCAACTTCGGCATCGGTCCGGCCGGTACCGGCAAGACTTACCTGGCCGTTGCCTGCGCCGTCGATGCCCTGGAGCGCGAGCAGATCCGCCGCATCCTGCTGGTTCGTCCGGCAGTCGAAGCGGGTGAAAAGCTCGGCTTCCTGCCCGGCGACCTGTCGCAGAAGATCGACCCGTACCTGCGCCCGCTCTATGACGCACTCTACGAAATGCTCGGCTTCGAATACGTGGCCAAGCTGATCGAGCGTCAGGTCATCGAAGTCGCACCACTGGCCTACATGCGTGGCCGGACGCTGAATAACAGCTTCATCATCCTCGACGAAAGCCAGAACACCACGGTCGAACAGATGAAAATGTTCCTCACCCGGATCGGCTTCGGCTCAACGGCGGTCATCACCGGCGACATCACCCAGGTCGACCTGCCGCGTGGTACCAAGTCCGGTTTGCATCACGTGATTGAAGTGCTCAAGGACGTACCGGGCATCAGCTTCACCCACTTCCAGCCCAAGGACGTCGTGCGCCATCCACTGGTGCAGAGGATTGTCGAAGCCTACGAGCGCTTCGAAACCAAAGCGGCCGATGATGCAGCCGCCAAGGATAGCCGCCGCGATGCTTGAGCTTGACCTGCAAATCGCGACCCAGGCGTCCGCCCCCAGCGAAGCCGAGTTCCGCCAATGGTGCGAACTGGCCCTGCGCCAGCGTACCGCCGACTCCGAGATGACCATTCGCCTGGTCGACGAAGCCGAAGGCCGTGAGCTGAACCACACCTGGCGGCAAAAGGATTACGCAACTAACGTCTTGTCATTCCCGGCGGACGTGCCTGACGAGTTTCTCGACATTCCGCTGCTGGGCGATCTGGTGATCTGCGTGGCCGTGGTCGAACGCGAAGCCGCCGAACAAGGCAAGGCACTGAACGCTCATTGGGCCCACCTGGTGATTCACGGCTGCTTGCATCTACTGGGTTACGACCATATTGATGACGACGAAGCCGAAGAGATGGAAGCACTGGAACGAACGTTGCTTGCTGAACTGGGCTTTCCCGATCCGTACGCGGACGACGAAGCAGATGTCCCCCTTACCAAAACAACAAAGGATTCAGAGTAATCGCTATGAGCGAAGATCGATCGAGCAACGGGCAGAAGTCATGGCTGGGTAAGCTCACCCAGGCTTTTGCCCACGAGCCGAAGAACCGCCAGGAGCTGCTGGAGCTGCTGCGCGACGCACACCAGAACAAACTGTTGGACAGCGAAGCGCTGGCCATCGTCGAAGGCGCCATCCAGGTGGCTGACCTGCAAGTACGCGACATCATGGTCCCGCGCTCGCAGATGGTCAGCATCAAGGCGACCCAGACACCTCGCGAGTTCCTGCCTGCCGTGCTCGACTCGGCCCACTCCCGCTACCCGGTGATCGGCGAAAGCCACGATGACGTGATGGGCGTGTTACTGGCCAAGGACTTGCTGCCGTTGATCCTCAAGGAGAACGGCGACAGCTTCAACATCAAGGACCTGCTGCGCCCGGCCACCTTCGTTCCGGAGTCCAAGCGCCTGAACGTGTTGCTGCGGGAGTTCCGCGCCAACCACAACCACATGGCCATCGTCATCGACGAGTACGGCGGCGTGGCTGGCCTTGTGACCATCGAAGACGTGCTGGAGCAGATCGTTGGCGACATCGAAGACGAGCATGACGTCGAGGAAGACAGCTACATCAAGCCGCTGCCCAGCGGTGACTTCCTGATCAAGGCCCTGACACCCATCGAAAACTTCAACGAGTTCTTCGACAGCGAGTTTTCCGACGACGAATTCGATACTGTCGGCGGCCTGGTGATGAGTGCGTTCGGCCACCTGCCAAAACGCAATGAAATCACGGAAATCGGCCCGTACCGCTTCCGCATCCTCAACGCCGACAGCCGGCGTATTCACTTGTTGCGCCTGACGCCCATTGCTCGCTAAGGATTGAAATGCGCTGGATAAACCGCCCCGGCTGGCCCGGTAACCTGCTGGCCGTGGCGGCCGGTGCAATCACCACCCTGGCCCTGGCGCCGTTCGATATCTGGCCATTGGCGTTGCTTGCCGTCGGCCTGTTCTATGCCGGCTTGCGCGAGCTGAGCCCCCGTCAGGCCCTGGGTCGCGGCTGGTGTTTCGGCTTCGGCCTGTTCGGCGCCGGCACCAGCTGGATCTACTACAGCATTCACCACTTCGGCGGTGCGTCGGTGCTGCTGGCCGGCTTCCTGATGCTGCTGTTCACGGCGGCGATTGCCTGGTTTTTTGCCCTGCCCGCCTGGGTCTGGGCGCGTTGGCTGCGGCGCAATGAAGCGCCGCTGGCCGATGCTCTAGCGTTTGCAGCGCTGTGGGTTGGCCAGGAAGCGTTTCGCGGCTGGTTTCTCACCGGTTTCCCGTGGCTCTATTCCGGCTACAGCCAACTCGACGGTCCGTTGACCGGACTGGCGCCTGTAGGCGGCATGTGGCTGATTTCCTTCACCCTGGCTCTGACGGCAGCGCTGATCTACAACGGCTTGCGCCTGATTCGCGGCGGACGCAAAGGTTTCATCGCCGCCGGTGCAGTGCTGCTGGTTGGCCCGTGGGTTGCCGGCATGGCGCTCAAGCATCACGCCTGGACCAGCCCTTCAGGCGCGCCCTTGAGCGTCGCTGCGATCCAGGGCAACGTCGAACAAAGCATGAAATGGGACCCGGCACAGCTCAATGCGCAGCTGGCGTTGTACCGCGACATGAGTTTCACCTCCAAACCGGTCGACTTGCTGATCTGGCCGGAAACGGCAGTCCCCGTGCTCAAGGAGTCCGCCGAGGGCTACCTGAACATGATGGGTAACTTCGCTGCCGAGCGTAAATCCGCGTTGATTACCGGCGTACCGATTCGCCAGGAAGTCCGCCACGAAAAGCGCTTCTTCAACGGCATCACGGTAGTCGGTGAAGGCGACGGCACCTACCTGAAGCAGAAACTGGTGCCCTTCGGTGAATACGTGCCGTTGCAGGACGTACTGCGCGGGCTGATCGCCTTCTTCGATCTGCCGATGTCGGACTTCGCCCGCGGCCCGGCCGACCAGCCATTGCTGCAAGCCAAGGGCTACCAGATTGCGCCGTTCATCTGCTACGAAGTGGTGTATCCGGATTTCGCCGCAGGCCTTTCCGCTCGCAGCGACCTGTTGCTGACCATCAGCAACGACACCTGGTTCGGCACTTCCATCGGGCCGCTGCAACACTTGCAGATGGCGCAGATGCGCGCACTGGAAGCCGGCCGCTGGATGATCCGTGCCACCAACAACGGTGTTTCCGGCCTGATCAACCCGTTCGGTCAGATCACTGCACAGATCCCGCAGTTCGAGCGCGGCATTCTGTATGGCGAGGTGGTGCCGATGCACAACCTGACGCCGTATCTGCAATGGCGTTCGTGGCCGCTGATCGTACTCTGTGTGCTGTTGTTCGGTTGGGCACTGATTGCCAGCCGCATGGCCAAGACGGTCTGACAGTCGATATCGGACACTTGTGGCGAGGGCGCTTGCTGCCGTTCGGCTGCGCAGCAGTCGCAAACGCTATGGGCCTGCTTCGCAGGCCAGCGGGAGCAAGCTCCCTCGCCACAGGAATAGATGTTCAGCGATAGAAAAGCGAATAGCCGATCTGACCCACTGCTTCATTCATCAACTGCCCACTCTCCCAGATCGACTTGAACTCCGGCATCCAGCCGCCCAGCGGCCTGGCGTTGTCGCCGCCGAGAAACCCTACCGGCGCGGGCACCACTTCAAATCCGGCCTGACGAAAACTCCAGACCGAGCGCGGCATGTGCGCGGCCTGAGTGACCACGACCACCCGTTTGATGCCTTGGGGCAACAACATCTTTGCGGTGAATTGAGCATTCTCCCAGGTGGTACGGCTCTCGCCTTCCTGCCAGCGTACGGTCACGCCAAAGTCATCGCGCAGGGAGTCAGCCATCAACTGCGCTTCACTGGGCGGCGTACCGTAATGCAGTCCACCGCTGGTCAGTACCGGCAGGCCTGAGGCTTTGGCCAGGCGTGCCGCATAGCGTTCGCGCTGCAGGCCGATCCCGGTCGGCTGGTCCGTGCCCCAGGCCGAATCGCCTCGCTCTCGACCCGAGCCCAGTACCACGATGGCATCGGCGCGCTGGCTCAGGGTGGCCCATTCCTGCCGTGGCAACGCCGGTTCACTCTCCAGTAGCCTGGCACTCCACTGCACCACAATTGGCAGACTGGTCAGCCAGAGCCCACCCAACCCCAGGGCAAAACACACACCGGCCAGTCTCGGCCTTGAACGGCGCAACCACCAGGCACACAAAAGCAGCAGCAATAGAATGCCGGGAGGCAGCAGCAATTGTTTTAAGAAGTAACGAAAAGGCATCGAGCATCTCCAGAAGATGCCCGAAGCCTATGTGGGTTGGCGCGATGCGACAATAAATACGAAAGGACTATGCTTCAAAAAACCATGGAGCACGGCTCTGCGCCCTACTTGAACTGCAAAGACCGGACCTTTACCGCGTCTCTGCCGGGGACCTTGTCCTTGAGCCAGATGATCTTGGCCGAACGGGGTGCCTCCAGTTGTTTTACCGCTTCTGACAGGCATCCATGGGTCTCGCGTTCACTGCGATCCAGATACGCCTTGACCAACGCAAACTCTGCGGGGCTCAGGCCACGCAGTTCCAGTTCCAGAGGACGTTCGTCGCGTAACCGGCCAGCGGTTTTTGCCGCTTCCAAGGCCATGCCCAAACGATCGATCAGCCTTTCGTACAGCTCCGGTTTTGTTGCTTTTTGCCGTGACTCAACCATCCCTCACCTCATTGGAAGATAAGACCTACTCCCCAGTTAGAGCTTAGCTTCCATCGACAAACCGGCTGAACGCCGCGACCAACGGCCCTTCCAGCGTTTTTCACAAGACGCGCGGGCGCAATCAGGGTTTCCCTCGATAGAGTGCGGTCATGTATGCTACGGCGCTTCCTGTAACTCCACTTCCAGCTCGGCTGGGCATCGAAATCGCCAACACGGCGTGATCAGCGTCCAGCGTTGCATTGAAGAGGATTAGGCCACCCCTATTCAGTTCAAAAGTAGCCATGCACGAACAATATCAGCCCCGTGAAATCGAAGCCGCCGCCCAGTCGTTCTGGGACGAGCAAAAGTCCTTTGAAGTCAGTGAACAGCCAGGCAAGGAGACTTACTACTGCCTGTCGATGTTCCCATACCCAAGCGGCAAGCTACACATGGGGCACGTGCGCAACTACACCATCGGCGACGTGATCTCCCGCTACCAGCGCATGCAAGGCAAGAACGTTCTGCAACCCATGGGTTGGGACGCCTTCGGCATGCCGGCGGAAAACGCCGCGATGAAGAACAACGTAGCGCCCGCCAAGTGGACCTACGAAAACATCGCCTACATGAAGTCCCAGCTGCGCAGCCTGGGCCTGGCGGTGGACTGGTCGCGTGAAGTGACCACCTGCAAGCCTGATTACTACCGCTGGGAACAATGGCTGTTCACTCGCCTGTTCGAAAAAGGTGTGATCTACAAGAAAAGCGGCACCGTGAACTGGGACCCGGTTGACCAGACCGTTCTGGCCAACGAACAAGTGATCGACGGTCGCGGCTGGCGTTCCGGCGCGCTGATCGAAAAGCGCGAAATCCCGATGTACTACTTCAAGATCACCGCCTACGCGGATGAGCTGCTGGAGAGCCTCGACAACCTGCCGGGCTGGCCTGAACAGGTCAAGACCATGCAGCGCAACTGGATCGGCAAGTCCCGTGGCATGGAAGTGCAGTTCCCGTACAACGTCGACTCCATCGGCGAAGCGGGCACCCTGAAAGTCTTCACCACCCGTCCGGACACCCTGATGGGCGCGACTTATGTCGCCGTGGCCGCCGAACACCACCTGGCGGCCCTCGCTGCCAAGAACAATCCTGAGCTGCAGGCGTTCATCGCCGAATGCAAGGGCGGCAGCGTCGCCGAAGCCGATGTCGCCACCCAGGAGAAAAAAGGCCTGCCAACCGGTCTGTTCGTCGAGCACCCGCTGACCGGTGAAAAACTGCCGGTGTGGGTCGCCAACTACGTGCTGATGCACTACGGCGACGGCGCGGTGATGGCGGTCCCTGCTCACGACGAGCGCGATTTCGAGTTCGCCCACAAGTACAACCTGCCGATCAAATCGGTGGTGCGCACCAGCTCCGGCGAGACCAACCCGGCGCCATGGCAAGACGCCTATGGCGAGCACGGCACGCTGATCAACTCCGGTGAGTTCGATGGCCTGGACTTCGCCGGCGCCTTCGATGCGATGGAAGTCGCGCTGATCAAGAAAAACCTTGGCGCTTCGCGCACCCAGTTCCGCCTGCGCGACTGGGGCATCAGCCGCCAGCGCTACTGGGGCTGCCCGATCCCGATCATCCACTGCAAAACCTGCGGTGATGTACCGGTTCCGGAAGATCAATTGCCAGTGGTTCTGCCGGAAGACGTGGTGCCCGATGGCGCCGGTTCGCCTCTGGCGCGCATGCCCGAGTTCTACGAGTGCATCTGCCCGAAATGCGGTCAGCCGGCCAAGCGCGAAACCGACACCATGGACACCTTCGTCGAGTCCTCGTGGTACTACGCCCGCTACGCCTCGCCGCACTTCGAAGGCGGTCTGGTGGAAAAATCCGCGGCCGATCACTGGTTGCCGGTGGATCAGTACATCGGCGGCATCGAGCACGCCATCCTTCACCTGCTCTACGCGCGCTTCTTCCACAAGCTGATGCGTGACGAAGGCCTGGTGAGCTCCGACGAACCGTTCAAGAACCTGCTGACCCAGGGCATGGTGATCGCCGAGACCTACTACCGTCGCGAAGCCAACGGTGCCTACACCTGGTTCAACCCGGCGGACGTCGAGCTCGAGCGCGACAGCAAAGCCAAGGTCATCAGCGCCAAGTTGAAATCCGACGGCCTGCCGGTGGAAATCGGTGGCACCGAGAAGATGGCCAAGTCGAAGAACAACGGCGTCGACCCACAGTCGATGATCGATCAGTTCGGCGCCGACACCTGCCGCCTGTTCATGATGTTCGCCTCGCCACCCGACATGAGCGCGGAATGGTCCGACTCCGGCGTCGAAGGTTCGCACCGTTTCCTCAAGCGCGTCTGGCGCCTGGCCCAGGCTCACGTCACCCAGGGCCTGCCGGGCCAACTCGACATTGCCGGCCTGAACGACGAACAGAAAGCCGTGCGTCGCTCGATTCACCTGGCGATCAAGCAAGCCAGCCACGACGTCGGCCAGAACCACAAATTCAACACGGCCATCGCCCAGGTGATGACGCTGATGAACGTGCTGGAAAAAGCCGCGCAAGCCAGCGAACAGGATCGCGCACTGGTTCAGGAAGGTCTGGAAGCCGTGACCTTGCTGCTGGCGCCTATCACTCCGCACATCAGCCACGAGCTGTGGAAGCAATTGGGCCACGTTGATCCGGTGATCGACGCCGGCTGGCCTGCAGTGGATGAAAGCGCACTGGTACAGGACAGCCTGCAACTGGTGATTCAGGTCAACGGCAAGCTGCGTGGACACATCGACATGCCAGCCACCGCCAGCCGCGAAGAAGTCGAAGCGGCCGCCCGCGCCAACGAAAACGTCCTGCGTTTTGTTGACGGTCTGACCATTCGCAAAGTGATCGTAGTGCCCGGGAAACTGGTCAATATCGTCGCCAGCTAATTGGATCGGGCGCCGGGTGAGCCCGGCGCCATGTAAAACCTTTCGGGCCGTTCGATCGGCCCACATGGTTTCAAGGGGAGCAACAAGATGATCAAACGCAATCTGCTGGTGATGGGCCTCGCTGTTCTGCTGAGTGCCTGCGGTTTCCAGCTGCGCGGTACCGGTACCACCGAACTGGCGATCAAGGAGCTCGACCTGAGCGCCCGTAACGCTTACGGCGAAACCGTGACGCAAATGCGCCAGGTGCTCGAAGGCAGCGGCGTCAAGGTCTACAGCGGTGCACCTTACAAACTGGTGCTGACCGATGAGCAAGAGAACCAACGCATCCTCAGCTACGCCGGTGCCGGTCGTACTGGCGAGTACCAGGTGACCACCGTACTGAACTACGACATCCGCGGTCGTGGCGACCTGCCACTGATGAGCGACAAGCTTGAAGTGCAGAAAATCTTCATTCACGACGGCAACAACCTGGTGGGTTCTGACCAGGAAGCCGCCACTGCTCGCGTGGAAACCCGTCGTGAGCTGATCCAGCGCATGGTCCTGCGCCTGCAACAACTGACTCCGGCCCAGCTGGATCAGTTGCAGCAGACCGCCGAAGCCAAAGCCAAGGCTGACGCTGCGGCACTGGAAGCGGCGCAGAAGGCTGAAGCGAACACTCCGCGTCAGTCGCCTGTCGAACTGCAGCAGCAGTAAGACTGATGGGGCGCCCAGGCGCCCCGTTTGCCCTCTCTTATGAAACTCGCCCCCGCCCAACTCGCCAAACACCTGCAAGGTACGCTTGCGCCGGTCTACATCATCAGTGGTGACGACCCGCTGCTGTGCCAGGAGGCCGCCGACGCTGTTCGCGCCGCCGCCCGCCAACAGGGTTTCGATGAGCGCCAGGTCTTTGCCGCCGATGCCAGTTTCGACTGGGGGACCTTGTTGCAAGCCGGCGCCAGCATGTCACTGTTCGCCGAAAAACGCCTTCTTGAGCTGCGCCTGCCCTCCGGTAAACCTGGGGATAAGGGCGCCGCCGCATTGATTGAGTACTGTTCTCGCCCCGCCGAAGACACGGTATTGCTGATCAGCCTGCCGAAGCTCGATGGCAGCGCGCAGAAAACCAAGTGGGGCAAGGCGCTGGTCGAAGGGGCCCAGACCCAGTTCGTGCAGATCTGGCCGGTGGATGCCAGCCAGTTGCCGAGCTGGATCCGTCAGCGCCTGTCCCAGGCCGGACTGTCCGCCAGCCAGGACGCGGTTGAACTGATTGCAGCTCGCGTCGAAGGCAACCTGCTCGCCGCCGCCCAGGAAATCGAAAAGCTCAAGCTGATGGCCGAAGGTGGCCAGATTACCGTTGAAACCGTGCAGGCCGCGGTGGCTGACAGTGCGCGCTTTGACGTTTTCGGTTTGACCGATGCGATCCTCAACGGCGAAGCGGCCCATGCCCTGCGCATGCTCGAAGGTCTGCGTGGCGAAGGTGTCGAACCACCGGTCATCCTCTGGGCACTGGCCCGGGAGCTGCGACTGCTGGCCAATATTTCCCTGCAATACAGCCAGGGCACGCCGCTGGACAAAGCCTTCAGCCAGGCCAAGCCACCCGTCTGGGACAAACGCAAACCGCTGATGAGCAAAGCCCTGCAGCGCTACTCGGCGCAACGCTGGGCGCAACTGTTGCTCGAAGCACAACGCATCGACGCACAGATCAAAGGCCAGGCTGCCGGTTCACCGTGGATGAGTCTGAGTCGCCTGTCATTGTTGATGGCCGGCCAGCGATTGACGTTGCCCGCTGAATAAGTCCGGCGTCCGGCAACACTTTCGCCCATTCGTCCTATGGACAGGCGCACAACTTCGGCCGATGATCTGCCTCGCAAAAACTCCCCACCTGCGAGAGATCATCATGAGCAAAAAGCCGTCCAAACGCGGCCCCAACAAGGCCAAATCCATCATCGCCCAGCCATTGTTCCGCAGCCGCCAGGAGCGTCCCGGCAAGGGCAAAGGCAGCTACCGCCGCGAAGCCTTCCAGTCTGACAACTGGGAGGCTTCTTACTTTCTGGTCGCGTAAAGCGAAACACCCCTTCTACATGTTAAGGTCTGCATCTGATTTGAATTTCCTGGACCCGTGCATGCCCTTTTGTCTTCCCCGTCGTTGGCACCTGCGCCAATTGATCGCTGCCTCCAGCCTCATTTTGCTTGTCGCTTGCGCGGAGAAACCTACCGCCGCAGACGCCCAGCCGCTTCAGACGCCTCCTCTGGCCACCGCACCGGCCGTCATCCCGCCTGTCGTTCCAGACGGCGAGTCCCTCGATATCCAGCCCACTCAGACGTTCACTGAATGGCAGGCCGGTTTTCGCAAGGACGCACTGGCCGCTGGTATCCGTGCCGACGTGTTCGATCGCGCGTTCGCCAATGTCAGTTTCGATCCCAGCGTGATCCGTGCCGATCGCAGCCAACCTGAATTCTCGCGCCCGGTGTGGGAATACCTCGATGGTGCGCTGTCACCACTGCGGGTACGCAAGGGTCAGTCGCTGATCAGTCAGTACGACGGCATCCTGCAAAGCATCGAGCAGCGTTATGGCGTTGATCGCCAGGCGCTGGTCGCGGTGTGGGGCATGGAAAGCAATTTCGGCCAGTTCCAGGGCAACAAGTCGGTGATCAACTCACTGGCCACCCTGGCGTATGAAGGACGTCGCCCGGCGTTCGCCCATGCGCAGTTGATTGCTGCCCTGCAGATCCTGCAGCAAGGCGATATCGAACCGGAAAAAATGCTCGGCTCCTGGGCCGGAGCCATGGGCCAGACCCAGTTCATTCCGACCACCTACAATACTCACGCGGTGGATTTCGACGGCGACGGACGCCGCGACATCTGGGGCAGCGCCACCGATGCCCTGGCCTCGACCGCGCACTACCTGCAAAGCTCGGGCTGGCAGAAAGGCCAGCCATGGGGGTTCGAGGTCCAGCTACCGGGCAACTTCAACTACGTGTTGGCCGATGGCACGATTCGCAAGACTGTCGCCGAATGGCGACAGCTGGGGATCACCTTGCCGAACAACCGCCAGGTGCCGGCCGGGGCCGACCAGTTGTCGGCGGCATTGTTGCTGCCAGCCGGTTATCGTGGCCCGGCCTTCCTGGTGCTCGACAACTTCCGTGCGATCCTCAAGTACAACAACTCTTCGTCCTATGCACTGGCAGTGGCCCTGCTGTCGGAACGTTTCGACGGTGCCGGCCTGATCAGTGGTACCTGGCCGAAAGATGACCTGCCGCTGAGTCGCAGTGAGCGTATTGAGCTGCAGAACCTGTTGAGTGCGCAGAACTACGATGCCGGCAACCCCGATGGCATCATCGGCGCCAACACCCGCAAGGCGATTCGCAGTGCCCAGCAGTCGTTTGGCTGGCCGGCGGATGGCTATCCGACGCACAAGCTGCTGGAAGGATTGCGTAGCCGTTAAGCCGATGCAGGGCTAATGCCGTCGGATCGTCCCTCGGAGCTGGCCCGCTTCCACGCTGACTGTGTGTCGTACACACATCCAGTGTGGAAGCGGGCCAGCTCGCGATGACGGACTCTCAAGCGATGAAGATCTAACGCCTGACCACCACATCCTGCTCCAGCAACAACTCCTTGTTCCCCGCATCCAGCCTGACCAGTGCCCCCAGCGGCAGCGTCAGGTTCGGATCGCAGTGACCACTGCGCCAGCCGGACAGCACCGGAATCCGCAACGGTGCGAACGTCTGCTTGAGCAAGCGCTCCAGCGCTGTCTTCTCAACCCCTGCCACATCACCCACCAAGACACCGCGCAGCTTGTTCAGCGTGCCTGCCAGGCGTAGATGCGTCAGCAGGCGATCAATCCGATACAGCGGTTCGTTGATGTCTTCGATAAACAGAATGCCGCCCTCGGCCTCGATCTCG
This sequence comes from Pseudomonas vancouverensis, assembly GCF_004348895.1. Classification (GTDB taxonomy): domain Bacteria; phylum Pseudomonadota; class Gammaproteobacteria; order Pseudomonadales; family Pseudomonadaceae; genus Aquipseudomonas; species Aquipseudomonas vancouverensis. The sequence continues at coordinate 129,868 of NZ_RRZK01000030.1, read as the reverse complement.
TAAGGCGTACCCATGGTCGCGGCAATCATCGACAGATTGCCCCCCAGCAAGCGCCCATGGGCAATGCCAGGCTCGATCGTGGTCAGTGGATAGGCCACCGGATGGGGCAGTGCTGTACCCGCCCTCACCTGCCCCCTCAGCATATTGAAAAAGGACGCTTCGGTTGGCGGCTGCCTGTCGCCAAGAATGTCGGCATTGAGCAATGGCCCATGAAAGGTGACGAAGCCTGCATAGCGGCTGATGGCCAGATGCACGGCGGTGATGTCGCTGTAGCCGATGAACGGCTTGGCATTGTCGCGCAGCAACTGGAAATCGATGCGATCCAGCAGCCTTGGCGTGCCGTAACCGCCGCGCAGGCAGATAATCGCGTCGACCTCCTTGTCGGCGAACGCCGCGTGCAGGTCGCCAAGGCGCACCTCATCGCTGCCAGCCAGGTAACCATCCTTTTCATACACCCCGGGAAACACTTTCAATGCATAACCCCGGGCGCGCATCCATTGCACGGCTTTGTCGGTGTCCAGGGGCGCAGGCCCCGCGGGCGCGATAACCCCGATCAAACCTTCCGACGGCAGCGCCGGAACCGGGGTGTGAGGACAAAGGGTGTGGGTCGGTCGAACGGTCATCCGTGAATCTCCCTGTGTAAATGCTTCAGCACACAGTAGTCAGGAATGAGGACAAACTGAAGTGGGTCAGTTGCCTCGCAGGTTGAAGGAAAGATCGGCCGTTGCCGTAGGCCAGGCATAAAAACGCCCGCAAGGTTTTGCAACCTGGCGGGCGCTTGTGTTCACAACCGATCAGGCGCCGAGCAGTTCGGCCTTGACCAGCTTCGCCTGCTCGTCCGCGTGGTACGAAGAACGCACCAACGGGCCGGAAGCGACGTTCTTGAAGCCCATCTTGTAACCTTCCTCGGCGAACCAGGCGAAGGTGTCCGGGTGCACGAAACGCTGGACCGGCAAGTGGCTGCGGGACGGCTGCAGGTATTGGCCGAGGGTCAGCATGTCGATGTCGTGTTCGCGCATGCGCTTCATGACTTCGATGACTTCTTCGTCGGTTTCGCCCAGGCCCAGCATCAAGCCGGATTTGGTCGGAATGTGCGGCATCATCTGCTTGAAGCGCTGCAGCAGGGTCAGCGACCACTGATAGTCCGAACCCGGACGCGCGGCCTTGTACAGGCGCGGTACGGTTTCCAGGTTGTGGTTGAACACATCCGGCGGCTCGGCAGCGGTGATTTCCAGGGCGATGTCCATACGGCCACGGTAGTCCGGGACCAGGGTCTCGAGCTGCACGTTCGGCGACAGCTTGCGGATTTCGCGGATGCAGTCGGCAAAGTGCTGGGCACCACCGTCACGCAGGTCGTCGCGGTCCACCGAGGTGATCACCACGTATTTGAGTTTCAGGTCGGCGATGGCGATGGCCAGGCTTTCCGGCTCGTTGACGTCCAGTGGCTTCGGACGGCCGTGGCCAACGTCGCAGAACGGGCAACGACGGGTGCAGATGTCACCCATGATCATGAAAGTCGCGGTGCCACCGGAGAAGCATTCGCCCAGGTTCGGGCAGGAGGCTTCTTCGCAGACGCTGTGCAGCTTGTGCTTGCGCAGCAGGGCCTTGATGCGGTCGACTTCCGGGGAAACCGGAATGCGCACACGAATCCAGTCAGGCTTCTTGGGCAGTTCGGTGGTCGGAATGATCTTCACCGGGATGCGTGCAACCTTCTCGGCGCCGCGCAGCTTGACGCCGGCTTCAACCTTGGCACGCGGGGCCGGACGCTCGGTGACATCAAGCGTCGGGATCATGGTTTGCACTGCATCAGTAGTCATATCAGTCGATTCCGCCCGTTAGGGTCGTCTGCTCAGCATAGTCGAGGTGTTTGACGAGCTGCGCGCGCAGCCGGGCACTTACCTCGGCAAATTCAATCGATCCTGCGTGATCGCTCAGCTGGGTCATTGCCAGCCCGGCGTAGCCGCAGGGATTAATCCGTCGAAACGGCTCCAGGTTCATGTCCACGTTCAGGGCCAGGCCGTGAAAGGAACAACCGTGGCGGATCCGCAGGCCCAGCGAAGCAATTTTTGCCCCGTCGACGTAGACACCCGGTGCATCGGGCTTGGCCGCTGCCGTGACGCCATAACTGGCGAGCAGCTCGATCAGGCATTGCTCCATCCGGGTCACCAGGTCGCGCACGCCAAACCCCAGCTTGCGCACATCCAGCAGCAGATAAGCCACCAGTTGACCAGGGCCGTGGTAAGTCACCTGACCACCACGGTCGACCTGCACCACCGGGATATCCCCGGGAAGCAGCAGGTGTTCGGCCTTGCCGGCCTGGCCCTGGGTGAACACCGGAGGATGTTCCACCAGCCAGATCTCGTCCGGCGCAGTGCTGCCCCGTTCGTTGGTGAAGCGTTGCATGGCATGCCAGACCGGCTCGTAAGCCATCTGGCCGAGCTCACGAAAGCCCAGCGTGCCGGACATCACAGCACCATGTGCACAAAACCGGTAGCGCGCAGAAAGCTGTTGATGTTGTACAGCTGGTCCTGGTCGGTCGCGACGATGTGCAACTGAATGGTGGTGTACTTGCCGTTGCTGCTTTGACGTTCATCGACACGTGTATCGTTGATCGTCGCGTACTTCTTGACGATTTCGATGATCTTGTCTTTGTTGCCTGCGCCCGTATCGCAGATCACCTTAACCGGATAATCAGTCTGGGGGAATTCGATCTTTGGCGCCTTTACTTCGGTATCGGTCATGGCGTAACGGCCTCGTATGCGTAAGCCGTGGTAACGCACACGGCCCCGATCCGGACTGGAACGGGGCCATGCAGGTCAACACTCAATCAGTTGAACAAGCCGTAGAAGAATAGACGGATGCTATCCCACATGCGGCGGAAGATACCACCTTCCTCGACGGCGTCCAGAGCGATCAGATCAGCGCTGTGCACCACTTTGTCGTCCAGCTTCACTTCGACCTTGCCGATCACGTCGCCTTTGGCGATTGGCGCAACCAGTTGCGGGTTCATGGTCATGCTGGCAGCCAGCTTCTTCAGCTGACCTTTCGGCAGGGTCATGGTCAGGTCTTCAGCCAGGCCGGCTTTGACCTGGTTGGTCGCACCTTTCCAGACAGGCGCCTGGGCCAGTTCAGTGCCCTTCTGGTAGAAGGTCTGGGTTTCGAAGAAGCGGAAACCGTAAGTCAGCAGCTTCTGGGTTTCGGCAGCACGAGCCACTTCGCTGTTGGTGCCGAACACCACGGCGATCAGGCGCATGCCGTCACGAACGGCCGAAGACACCATGCAGTAACCGGCTTCGTCGGTGTGACCGGTTTTCAGACCGTCAACGGTCTTGTCACGCCACAGCAGCAGGTTGCGGTTAGGTTGCTTGATACCGTTCCAGAAGAACTCTTTCTGCGAGTAGATCGCGTAGTGAGCCGGGTCTTCGTGGATGATCGCGCGAGCCAGGACCGCCATGTCATGAGCCGACGAATAGTGCTCAGGGTTCGGCAGACCGGTCGGGTTCATGAAGTGCGAGTTGGTCATGCCCAGATCGGCGACAGTCTTGTTCATCAGGTCGGCGAACGCGTCTTCGCTGCCGGCGATGTGCTCGGACAGCGCAACGGAAGCGTCGTTACCCGACTGGATGATGATGCCGTGCAGCAGGTCGCTGACAGTCACCTGCGAACCGACCTTGATGAACATCCGCGAACCGCCGGTACGCCAGGCGTTTTCGCTGACGGTCACTGGGTCGTTCTCGCCGATCTGGCCACGACGGATTTCCAGGGTCGCGATGTACGCGGTCATCAGCTTGGTCAGGCTCGCTGGCGGCAGACGCTGGTCACCGTTGTTCTCGACCAGCACGTTGCCGCTGCTGGCATCCATGAGCACGTAGGCCTTGGCGGCCAGTTGCGGTGGCGAAGGCATCATCTCGGCCGCGAACGCGGCAGGTGAGAGAAGCAGCGGGACTAACAGGAACAGGCGTTTGGCAAAGGTGGTGATGTTCATCCGTCTCTCGAAATCGCTAATGGAAACTGTCCTTGCGGACAAAACTAATCAAATAACCTTCTAACGGGTTATCGCGTGTTCAGTTGCTCACTCCAGTCACCCTTTGCCGGGTTTTTGTTCTTCAACGAGTCAACAACCTGGTTCGCCCCCCAACTGCAAGCGAACCATCAATCAAGTTCTACGTACTGCGCAGTGCCTTACTCGGTGACAACGCTCGGCGAACCGAGGTTGGCCATGCGCACACTGTTCTGCACTTGCTGGATTTCACCCGGCGATCCGATCGGCCCCAGTCGAACCCGATGCAGAGTCTGCTGGTTGCGCACGATCGAGCTGATGAACACCGGAGCGCTCACCATCCCGCTGAGCTTCGATCTCAGGAGCTCTGCAGCGTCCGGGTTGGCGAACGCGCCCACCTGCAGATACTGGCCAGAGGCTGGTACAGAAGCGTTTTTTTTTGCATCAAGCTGCACAGGCACGACCGCAGCCGCGTGTTGCTGCGGCGGTGGCGTCCATTGTTCAACGGTGCCGGCCGAAGCCGTGATCACCGGGGCGCTATTCTGCGCGACTTGCGGCTCGTTGAGCATCAAAGGCGCCGGACGGCCTTTGGCCGCCCAATAAGCCTGCGGATCGATACCCTCGACCTTGACCCGCGCGGTGCCGATTTCGGCGTAACCGAGCTTCTTGGCGGCAGCGTAGGACAGGTCGATGATCCGGTCCGAGTAGAACGGCCCGCGATCGTTGACCCGCAGGATCACGCTCTTGTTGTTGTCCAGGTTGGTCACCCGAACGTAACTTGGCAGTGGTAGCGTCTTGTGTGCGGCACTCATGCCGTACAGGTCATAGACCTCGCCGTTGGCAGTGTTCTGCCCGTGAAACTTGGTGCCATACCAGGACGCGGTACCCGAAGCCACATAAGTCTTGGACTCTTGCAGCGGGAAGTAGGTCTTGCCCAGCACGGTGTACGGGTTGGCCTTGTAGGGGCCCGTGTGCAGGGTCGGCGTGGCGTCAGGGATACGCGAGACATCGACGTCCCACCACGGCGCGCCATCCTTGTGGGCCCGGTTGATGTCCAGGCCCGGCTGCGAACGCACGGCGGTCGATGAGCTTTTCTGCGATGGCGAACGGCTGGTCGAACAACTGGCGACCAGCACCGCCAGCGCGGCGAATGCCATCAGCTTCAGGGGTTTACTCTTAGGCAATGCCCGCATTACTTGACGCCCCGTGCTTGGACCAGCTGTTCAGACAACTGATGTACGGCCATGGCGTACATCACGCTGCGGTTATAACGCGTGATCGCGTAAAAATTCTTCAGGCCCATCCAGTACTCGGGGCCATTGTCGCCTTCCAGGCGGAAAGCGGTCACCGGCATATCATCGCGCAGCGCATCATGACTTGACCACCCCAAGGCTCGCAACTCCCCAACGGTTTTCGTCGGTTCGATGCCGGTGGTCAAACCGCTGTCGACCTGATCGCCGCGGACGTCGGCGCGACTGACCACCGGTTCGCCGGCGACCCAGCCATGGCGCTTGAAATAACTGGCGACGCTGCCGATTGCATCGTCCGGGTTGGTCCAGATGTTGATATGACCGTCACCGTCAAAATCCACCGCATACGCGCGAAAACTGCTCGGCATGAACTGCGGCAAACCCATCGCGCCAGCGTAGGAGCCCTTGAGCGTCAACGGGTCGATCTGTTCTTCACGGGCCAGCAGCAGGAACTCACGCAGTTCCTTGCGGAAAAATTCGGCACGGGGAGGATAGTCGAAACCCAAGGTCGATAAAGCATCGATTACCCGGTAATTGCCGGTATTACGTCCGAAAAAGGTTTCCACGCCGATGATCGAGACAATCACCTGGGCCGGTACACCGTATTCCTGTTCGGCACGGGCCAGCACCGCCTCATGTTGGCGCCAGAAGTCGACACCGCGAGCGATGCGCGCGTCGGTGATGAACATCGGTCGATATTCGTTCCACTGCTTGACCCGCTCGGCGGGCCTGGAGATGGCGTCCAGAATCGCCTGTTTGCGTTCGGCTTCGCGGAACACCCCCATCAACTGTTCACCGGCGAAGCCATAATCGCGGGTCATTTCACCGACGAATTCGGCCACCTGGGGTGAACCTTCGTAATCGCCGGCCAATGCTTCCTGCACTGTGCCAAGGATGCTTACCAGGCCGACCCATGGCGCGTATCGAGTCGCCCAGCCACGCATTACTTGCATTGAACTCTTCACCTTATTCAAACCTGTGCGATCCACTTACGATGGGTATGGATCGACATCAAAACCCCAAACGCTGACAGCAGCGTCACCAGCGAAGTTCCTCCGTAGCTAATGAATGGCAACGGCACCCCCACCACCGGCAACAGGCCACTGACCATACCGATGTTGACGAAAACATAAACAAAAAACGTCATGGTCAGGCTGCCGGCGAGCAATTTGCCGAACAACGTTTGGGCCTGGGCGGTGATCACCAGGCCACGACCAATCAACAACAGGTAAATCAGCAACAGCGCGCAAATGCCCACCAGGCCGAACTCTTCGCCCATCACCGCAATGATGAAGTCGGTGTGGCTTTCCGGCAGGAAGTCCAGGTGCGACTGGGTACCGAGCAGCCAACCCTTGCCGAAAACACCGCCGGAACCGATGGCCGCCTTGGACTGGATGATGTTCCAGCCGGTACCGAGCGGATCGCTCTCCGGATCGAGGAAGGTCAGGATTCGCTGCTTCTGGTAGTCGTGCATGATGAAGAACCACATGGCAATCGCCACCGGGATCGCAGCGGCCAGCACGCTGAGAATCCAGCGCCAGCGCAAGCCACCCATGAACAGCACGAACGCGCCGCCGGCCAGAATCAGCAGCGAGGTGCCAAGATCCGGCTGGCGCACGATGAGGATGAACGGCACGCCAATCAGCATCAGGCTGACGCCGACATGCTTGAGCTGCGGCGGCAGCGTGCGCTTGGACAAGTACCAGGCAATGGTCGCCGGCATCAGGATCTTCATGAACTCCGAAGGCTGGAAGCGGATCACCCCGGGAATGTTGATCCAGCGGGTCGCACCCATGGCGTTGTGGCCCATGATGTCCACCACCACCAGCAGGACCACGCCTATCACGTAGCCCAGCGGTACCCAGCGGGCCATGAACCGCGGCTCGAACTGGGCAATGACGATCATCGACACCAGGCCGATACCGAACGAAGTGGCCTGTTTGGCCAGCAAGTCCCAGCTCTTGCCGCTGGCGGAATAGAGGACGAACAGGCTGCCGGCCGCGAGGGTCAGCAACAGGATCAGCAACGGGCCGTCGATGTGCAGGCGTTGCAGCAGCGTCGCACGACGACGCATCACATCCTCGCTGGAGAGCATGCGATCAAAGTTATTCATCACGGGCGGTAGCCTCTGCACTGATGGGGCTTGCGTATTCAGGCTTCAGGCGACCTTCGGGGTCCAGAAGCCAGGCATCCATGACTTGACGCACGACGGGCGCGGCGACGCCGGAGCCGGACTCGCCGTTCTCGACCATCACCGCCACTACGATTTTCGGGTTGTCTGCCGGTGCAAAGCCGACGAACAAGGCGTGGTCACGATGGCGCTCCTGAACCTTGGAACGGTCGTACTTCTCGCCTTGCTTGATTGCGACCACTTGGGCCGTACCGCTCTTGCCGGCAATCCGGTATTGCGCGCCGATGGAAGCCTTGCGCGCCGTACCCCGGGCACCGTGCATCACCTGCTGCATGCCGTGGTTGACCTTGGTCCAGTCCGACGGATCGCGCAGGACGATGTCCGGCATCGGGTTGTGGTCCACCGGCTTCTGGCCTTCGATGGTCTTGGCCAGGTGCGGACGGTTCCAGACACCCTTGTTGGCCACCAGGGCCGTGGCCTGGGCCAGTTGCAACGGAGTCGACTGCATGTAGCCCTGACCGATCCCCAGAATCAGCGTTTCGCCCGGGAACCACGCCTGACGACGGGTCGCGCGCTTCCACTCGCGGGACGGCATCAGCCCCGGCGACTCTTCGAACATGTCCAGGGAGACTTTCTGACCGATACCGAACTTGCTCAGGTAAGACGACAACCGATCAATGCCCAGCTTGTGTGCCAGGTCATAGAAGTAGGTGTCGTTGGAACGCATGATCGCCGTATCGAGGTCCACGTAACCGTCACCGGTGCGGTTCCAGTTACGGTACTTGTGATCGTAGTTGGGCAGCATGTAGTAGCCGGGGTCGAACACCCGGGTCGACGCGGTCACCACGCCGGAATCCAGACCGGCAATGGCCACGGCCGGCTTGATGGTCGAACCCGGCGGATACAGGCCACGCAGAACCCGGTTGAACAACGGCCGGTCGATCGAATCGCGCAGTTCGGAATAGGCCTTGAAGCTGATGCCGGTGACGAACAGGTTCGGGTCGAAGCTCGGTTGGCTGACCATCGCCAAAACCTCACCGGTATTGGGGTCCAGTGCAACCACGGCACCACGACGACCACCGAGTGCGAGTTCGGCGGCTTCCTGCAATTTGATGTCCAGGCTCAGGACAATGTCCTTGCCGGGAACCGGATCGGTACGCTTGAGCACGCGCAAGACGCGGCCACGAGCGTTGGTCTCGACTTCTTCGTAGCCGACCTGACCGTGCAATTCCGGCTCGTAGAAGCGCTCGATACCGGTTTTGCCAATTTGATGGGTGCCGCTGTAACTCACCGGATCCAGCGTCTTGAGCTCTTTCTCGTTGATCCGCCCCATGTAACCCACCGAGTGCGCAAAATGCGCGCCCTGCGGGTAGTGACGCACCAACTGCGCGACCACTTCCACCCCGGGCAGGCGGAACTGGTTCACGGCGATCCGCGCGATCTGTTCTTCGGTCAACTCGAACATGATCGGCACCGGCTCGAACGGCCGCCGCCCCTGGCGCATGCGCTTCTCGAAAATCACCCGATCCTCGGGCGTCAGCTCGAGCACCTGCACGATCACATCGAGTATTTGCTGCCAATCGCCAGAACGCTCGCGGGTCATGCTCAGGCTGAAGCTGGGCCGGTTGTCGGCAATCACCACACCGTTACGGTCGTAAATCAACCCACGGGGCGGCGGAATCGGCTGCACATGGACGCGGTTGTTTTCCGACAGGGTCGAGTGGTACTCGTACTGGATCACCTGAAGGAAATACAGCCGCGCGATCAGCACGCCAATCAGCACCATGACGGCAATTGCCCCGAACACGACGCGGCCACGCACCAGACGGGCGTCTTTTTCGTGGTCCTTGATGCGGATCGGTTGAGACATGAGGGCCGAACTACTTGTGGTAAGGGTGACCGGACAGCACGGTCCAGGCACGGTACAGCTGTTCGCCGATCAGAATCCGCACCAGTGGGTGCGGCAATGTCAGCGGCGACAACGACCAGCGCTGATCAGCGCGGGCACAGACTTCCGGAGCCAGCCCTTCCGGGCCGCCGACCATGAAGTTGACCGTGCGCGAGTCCAGGCGCCAGCGATCAAGTTCGACCGCCAGCTGCTCGGTGCTCCAGGGCTTACCGTGCACTTCGAGTGTGACAATCCGCTCGTTCGGCCCGACCTTGGCCAGCATCGCTTCGCCTTCCTGGCGGATGAAACGGGCCACGTCGGCATTCTTGCCGCGGGTATTGAGCGGAATTTCCACCAGTTCCAGCGCCAGCTCGGACGGAAGACGCTTGGCATATTCATGCCAGCCTTCTTCCACCCACTTGGGCATGCGTGAACCGACGGCGATCAGTCGCAGTCGCACAGCCGTTCCTTATTCCTGGTCTTTGTTGAGCTTGTTGAAATGCTCGTGACCAACTTCAGGGCTGTGGTGTTTGCCGTCAGCGGCACGGCTCTGCTCGGCACCTTTCCACAGGCGCTCCAGGTCGTAGAACTGACGGGCGTTGGAGGTCATCATGTGAACGATGACGTCGTCCATGTCCAGCAGTACCCAGTCGCTGTCGCCCTTGCCTTCTTCACCCAACGGCTTGATGCCCAGGGCTTTGACGGCTTCACGGACCTTGTCCAGCATCGCGCCGATCTGGCGGTTGGAAGTACCGGTGGCGATGATCATGTAGTCAGTGATGCTCTGCTTGTCGCGAACATCGATGACCAGCACGTCCTGGGCCTTGACGTCTTCCAGGGCGGCTACGGCGATCTTGACCAGCTCGTCACCTTTAGGCGGCTCGGCGGCGAGGACCTTTTCCGGCAGCGGCGCACTCTTGAATGTGCCTTTGCGTTTTACTTTGCTTTCGTTGTTGCTCGTCATATAAAACTCGTTTTGCTCGTATGTTCGGGGCTTCGGTACACGTTGTTGCCACGTGCCTTGAAGCACTCCTATTCAGTTCGACGCACGGTACAGACCGTGCGCATCGATGTAGGCCAGGACCGCGTCGGGCACCAGGAAACGTACCGACTTACCGCTGGCCAGCAGTTGACGGATCTGGGTGGCAGATACCGCGAGCGGTGTCTGCCAGACGAATGCAATCTGTCCGCTCGGCCCCTTGAGGGCCAGCGGGTCGCTCACCGAGCGCGCTGCCAGCAGGTTGCGCAAGGCATCCGGCGGTTCGCTGTCGGCATCCGGGCGTTGCAACACCAGGATATGGCAATGCTGGAGCAACTCTTCCCAGCGGTGCCAAGTGGGCAGGCCGCAAAAAGCGTCCCAGCCCAAAAGCAGAAAAACCTGGTCGGACGCGGCCAGTTCGGCGCGCATCAGTTCCAGGGTATCGATGGTGTAGGACGGTTTGTCCCGCTGCAATTCACGGGCGTCCACCACCAACGGTGCCACACCGGCCACCGCGCACTCGACCATCGCCAGACGGTCTTGCGCCGACACCTGTGGCGTATCCCGGTGAGGCGGTCTGGCACTGGGTGTCAGACGCAGCTCATCGAGCGCCAGGGTTTCGGCGACTTCCAGTGCACCGCGCAAATGGCCGATGTGCACCGGGTCGAAGGTTCCACCCAGTACGCCAATGCGCCGGGGCGCCGGCTCGCTGGCAGTGACCGGGGCTGACGGGTCGTGGTCGCCCAAGTCAGGCCGGCTCCTGTCCGCGCAACTGGCCATCACCGACCACGATGTACTTCTCGCAGGTCAGCCCTTCGAGCCCTACCGGGCCACGGGCGTGCAGCTTATCAGTAGAAATGCCAATCTCGGCACCCAATCCGTATTCGAAGCCATCGGCAAAGCAGGTCGGCGTGTTGATCATCACCGACGATGAGTCGACCTCAGCCACGAAACGCCGGGTGTCGCCCTGGTGTTCGCTGACGATCGAATCAGTGTGGTGAGAGCCGTAATGGTTGATGTGCTCGATGGCCTGGTCCAGCCCGTCGACCACGCGGATCGACAGAATCGGCGCCAGGTACTCGGTGCTCCAGTCTTCTTCGGTGGCCGGCACGGCATCGATGATCGCCCGGGTGCGCTCGCAGCCACGCAGCTCGACGCCTTTCTCGCGGAACTGGGCGGCCATCGCCGGCAGGAAATCCTTGGCAACACTTTGCTCGATCAGCAACGTCTCCATGGCACCGCAGATGCCATAACGATAGGTCTTGGCATTGAAAGCGATACGCTGGGCCTTGGCCAGATCGGCGTGCTCGCTGACATAAACGTGGCAGATGCCGTCCAGATGCTTGATCACCGGAACGCGGGCATCACGACTGACCCGCTCGATCAGGCCACGGCCGCCACGGGGCACGATGACGTCGACATACTCGGGCATGCTGATCAGTGCACCGACTGCCGCCCGATCCGTGGTTTCGACCACTTGCACCACGGCCGCCGGCAAGCCGGCCTCGGCCAGACCGCGCTGAATGCAGGCGGCGATGGCGCGATTGGAATGAATCGCCTCGGAACCGCCACGCAGGATAGTTGCGTTGCCCGACTTCAGGCACAGGCTGGCGGCATCGATGGTCACATTTGGCCGCGACTCGTAGATGATCCCGATCACGCCCAAAGGCACGCGCATCTTGCCGACCTGAATACCCGACGGGCGGAAACTCATGTCACGGATCGCTCCGACCGGGTCCGGCAATGCCGCCACCTGACGCAGACCGACGATCATGCCGTCGATACGCGCAGGCGTCAGCGCCAGACGCTCGAGCAGCGCAGGCTCCAGACCATTGGCACGGCCCGCCGCCAGATCCTGCTCGTTTGCGGCCGTCAGCTCGGCGCGCGCAGCGTCCAGCGCATTGGCGGCAGCCTGCAGGGCACGGTTTTTCTGCGCAGTGCTGGCACGGCCGATGACGCGAGAAGCTTCACGGGCGGCGCGACCCAGGCGGGTCATATAGTCAAGAACGGGCTCAGTCATGGTCTGCCGTGGTCTTTGCTCAAGGTCTTGGTAAAGAGTAAAGCGGCAGATTATAGCTGTCGCGCCCACCGACTAACAGCGGTGACGGGCGGATGGTCGAAATGGACAACGATTTGCCGACGTTCAGCTGGAATTAAGCTGCGAATTGTTATCATCAGGCCTCATTCAGCCTCGATTAACGCCGCTCACCATGTCCAACCTGACTGTTGGCACGCCGGCAACGCGCCTGCCCACTGCACTTGCAGACGATTTTTTCGATCGCGATGCGCAGATTCTTGCCCGGGAGCTCCTGGGCAAGGTCATCCGTCACCGGGTCGGCGACCTGTGGCTCAGCGCCCGGATCATCGAAACCGAGGCCTATTACTGCGCAGAAAAGGGCAGCCACGCCTCCCTCGGCTACACAGAAAAGCGTAAGGCTTTGTTTCTGGATGGCGGCCACATCTATATGTACTACGCCCGAGGTGGCGATTCCCTCAACTTCAGCGCTCAGGGCCCCGGCAATGCCGTGCTCATAAAGTCCGCCTATCCGTGGGTCGATGAAGTCAGCGGCCCGGCCAGCCTGGCGCAGATGCTCCTGAACAACCCCGATGCCGAGGGTCGTCCGCGCCCGTCGCAAAAGCTCTGCGCCGGGCAGACACTGCTCTGCAAGGCCATGGGCCTGAAAGTCCCGGTCTGGGACGCAAAGCGCTTCGACCCCGAGATGATGCTGGTGGAAGACGTGGGACTGGTGCCGGCACAAATCATCCAGACCACCCGGCTAGGCATTCCCCACGGGCGCGATGAGCACCTGATGTACCGCTTCGTCGACGCGGCCTACGCAGCGTACTGCACCCGGAACCCGTTGCGCCGGGGGCAGGTCGAAGGTCGCGACTACCTGCTGCTCGCCTGAACACAGCCAAACCTGCAGGAGCGAGCGTGCTCGCGAAGGGCCAGCCCAGGCGAAACAGATGCGCCTGACACAGCGCTTTCGCGCGCAGACTCGCCCCTACAATGATCAGTAGCGCCTGAAATGCGTTTTTTCCCGGAATCAGTTTGAACATTCAATGGAGTGGTATGTATGGGCCCATGGCTCGATAGCGTGACCGGCTGGCTGGCGGTCAACCCGCAATGGCTGGCAGCGGCAGTGTTCATCATTGCGTTTGTCGAGTGCCTGGCGATTGCCGGGCTGATTGTTCCCGGTACAGTATTGCTGTTCGCCGTCGCCGTGCTGGCAGGCAGCGGCGCGCTGTCGCTGAGCGAAACCTTGCTGCTGGGCTTTCTGGCGGGCGTGTTGGGTGACGTTGTTTCGTATTTTCTCGGCCGCCACTTCCACCAGAATATCCGGCGCCTGCCCGGCCTGCGTCATCACCCTGAATGGATCGCCGGGGCCGAAACCTATTTTGCGCGCTACGGCATTGCCAGCTTGCTGGTCGGCCGTTTTATCGGGCCACTGCGCCCCATGCTGCCGATGGTCGCGGGCATGTGTGACATGCCCTTCCCGCGTTTTTTCGCCGTCAGCCTGCTGGCGGCGGCGGGCTGGTCGGTGGCCTATCTGCTGCCCGGTTGGGCCACCGGCGCGGCGATTCGCTTGCCATTACCCGAAGGCTTCTGGCTTCAGGCCGGTATCGTCGCCGGCAGCATCGCGGTGATGGTGGGGCTCAGCGCCACCAGCAGCATGCGCCAGCACCGCAGGGCCACCCTGTTCATTACCGGCATGAGTTTGTTGATTCTGCTGGGACTGTTTATCGGCTATCCCTACCTGAGCGCCCTCGACCAGGGTGTGATGACCCTGGTGCAGGAACACCGCAGTCCGATGCTCGACGAAGTGGCAGTGGTTTTCACGCTGATTGGCGAGTTCCGCAACATGTTGCTGTTCAGTGCGCTGCTAGTGGGGTTGCTGCTGATTACCCGGCAATGGCGCCAGGCGATCTTCGCCATCGGCACGTTACTGTTCACGGCACTGGCCAATACCACCACCAAACACTTTTTTGCCCGGGTACGCCCGGAAGTCCTGAGCGATCCGCTGACCAGCTACAGCATGCCCAGCGGCCATGCGTCTGGCGCGCTCGCCTTGTTCCTGACCCTCGCGGTACTGGCCGGTCGCGGGCAACCGCCAAGGATGCGTCTGACCTGGCTGCTGCTCGGCAGCATACCGGCCTTGGCTATCGCGCTATCTCGCGTGTACCTCGGCGCGCACTGGCCGACCGACATCCTCGCCGGCACCATGTTGGCGGCGTGCATCTGTGCGGCGAGTCTCTGGCTGGTACAACGCAAGGAGCCGCTGCAAGCTCTGCCACCCAAGGTCTGGTGGCTGATATTGCCGGCGCTGGTGGCGCTGTTCAGCTTTTTCGTGATGCGTCATTTACCGCACACGATGATGCGCTACGCCTATTAAGCGGAAGGCTTTCCCGAAACCTCAGGCAAACAACTCACCCTGCAACTCATCCAGCAGCGCCTGAATCGCATCCAGGCGTTGCTGCGGGTCGTCGAGTTGCAGCAGGTCGATCTTGTCCAGCTCGGCGAACGGCAACAGGTACGCCAGTTGATTGGCCAGCGACTGTTGCCCGGTGGCTTCGGTGCCCATGTTCAGGGCTTCGACCATCGGATGTTCCGCCAACGCCTTGAGCAGGGCCACCAGATCGGCGTCCTCGTCCTGCAAGGGTTGCTCGGGTTCGTCCTCGAGCCACTCGACTTCGGCGAGGGTCAACTGATCGCGCTGGACTTCGGTGCGTAGCACGTGAAAGCGCCGTCCGCCCTGCACCCGAATCCCCAGCAGGCCATTGTCCTGTTGCTTGAAATCGGTGATCAGCGCTTCACAGCCGACCAGCGCATAACCGGCCGGAGCGATACCGACTTCTTCGCCGTCGAGAATGCACACCACGCCGAAGCCACCGCCCTGTTTCATGCAGCGACCGATCATGTCCAGGTAGCGCGCTTCGAAGATCTGCAAGTCGAGGATGCAGCCAGGAAACAGCACCGTATTCAGCGGAAAAAGCGGCAGGCTCATAGACATTTCCTTCACACCACCATCGACACCGCCAACGGCAGAAACACTGCCGTGGCCACGCCCATCAGACTCATCGCCAGCGCCGCGAAGGCACCGCACTCTTCACTTTCCTGCAAGGCCACCGAGGTGCCCACCGCGTGCGCAGTCATGCCCAGGGCCATGCCTCGGGCTTCGGGACTGTGTACGCCGAGCCGGGTCAACAGCGCTGGCCCGAAAATCGCGCCGATGACCCCGGTGATCAGTACAAACACCGCCGCCAGGGCCGCCACGCCACCGATCTGCTCAGCCACCAGCATCGCGATCGGCGAGGTTACCGACTTGGGTGCCATGGTCATCAGGATCATGTGTTCGGCACCGAACGACCAGCCCAGCAATACGCCCATGCCCGTGGCCACTACACCGCCTATCACCAGCGTAGTAAATATCGGCCAGAACAACTGCCGAATCCGCCGCAGGTTGAGGTACAGCGGCACCGCCAGCGCGACAGTGGCCGGGCCGAGCAGGATACTGAGGATCTCGGTGCTCTTGCGGTACTCGGCGTAAGTCAGGCCACAGCCCACCAGCACCCCGATCACCAGCAGCATGGAGACCAGCACCGGCTGCAAAAAGATCCAGCGGGTTTTCTCGAAGGCCGCCAGCACCAGTTGATAAGCGCCTAACGTAATGCCGATCCCGAACAAGGGATGGTGAATGACTGAAGTCCAGGCACCCTGCCAGTCGAACATCATTGGCCGTCCTCCGGCTGAACGTGACGCTTGACCATGCGCTGCATCAGCACCCCGGCAAACGCCATCGACAGCAGCAGCGACAACACCAGCGCACCGACGATGGCCCAGAAATCCGCGGCGATGTCCTTGGCATACACCATCACACCCACGGCCGGCGGCACCAGCAACAATGGCAGGTAACGCAACAGGCTGCCGGCAGCCTGACTCAGGGGTTCACCGACCTGGCCACGGCAAATCAGATAAATCAGCAACAACAGTAGGCCAACGATAGGGCCCGGCAGCACCGGCAAAAACAAATGATTGAGCGCCGTGCCGAGCAATTGGAACAGCACCAGCCATGTCAGGCCCCGTAACAACATTCTTGTCCCCTTGCAAAATCCGTCACCCGCATTGGCCCGGGCATTATAAGCATGCTTGGGCTATGGATCGGCATTCGCCAAAAGCATGGTCAGTTGACCGCGCCGTTTTGCCATGGTGATCTAAAGTGGTAAGCCGGGAGGTCGCATCCCCCCAACCTAAAACTATAAAACCGATGAACCCAAGGAGAGTCTCAATGCCCTTTGTTCCAGTTGCAGAGCTCAATGATTATGTCGGCAAGGAACTTGGACGTTCCGAATGGCTCACCATCGATCAGGACCGCATCAACCTGTTCGCTGAAGCCACCGGGGATTTTCAGTTCATCCATGTCGACCCGGTCAAAGCCGCGCAGACACCTTTTGGTGGCACCATCGCCCACGGCTTCCTGTCACTGTCGCTGATTCCGAAACTGATGGAGGACATCCTCGTCGTGCCGCAAGGCTTGAAGATGGTGGTCAACTACGGCCTCGACAGCGTGCGTTTCATTCAACCGGTCAAGGTCAACTCGCGAGTACGGCTCAAGGTCGACCTGACTGAAGTTACCGAGAAAAAACCCGGCCAATGGCTGCTCAAGGCCACCACCACCCTGGAAATCGAGGGTTCGGACAAACCGGCGTACATCGCCGAGCCTTTGTCCCTGTGCTTCGTGTAAAACCTCTCGGAGGCGAAACAGCGCACGCTGTTTCGCACTCTATTGCTGTTTCTCACCCTATATAAGGACACATAGCTGCGGCATACTCGCTCGCTTAATTGCCCGGAACCCGCTATGCGCCCACTTGCTCTGCTTGCCTTGACCCTGATGCTGACCGCTTGCGGCAACGGCGAATCGCCATTGCCCCCCGACGCCCGTTTACCGGACGGTGGGCGCTATCGCGGTGACCTGGTCAATGGTTTGCTGCAAGGCCAGGGCCGCATCGATTACCCGAACGGCAGCTGGTACGCCGGCGAGTTCGACAAGGGACAGTGGCAAGGCCAGGGCGAATGGCACGGCAGCAATGGCGAAGTCTATCGCGGACAATTCAATCAGGGACTGTTCGAGGGCCAGGGCAGCCTGACCACCAATGGCAGCAGCTACACCGGTGGTTTCAAGGCCGGCCGACGCGATGGTGAAGGCACGCTCAAAGAGAACGGCATGAGTTACCGCGGCGAGTTCAAGGCCGATCAGTATTCCGGCCTCGGTCGCCTCGAACTCGAAGACGGCAGCACCTATCAGGGCCAGTTCGCCCACGGCAAACCCAACGGCGAGGGCCAGCGTGGCGATGGCAACGGCAACCAGTTCACCGGCCACTTCGTCGACGGGCAACTGGAAGGCAACGGGACATTCAACAGCGCTGACGGCGACATCTATGTCGGCAGCTTCAAGAACAATCAACTGCACGGCAAGGGTCGCTACGAAAACGCCGATGGCGATGTCTGGCTCGGGCAGTTCAAGGAAGGCTCACTGAACGGCAAGGGCGAGCTGATCGGCGCAGACGGCAGCCATTACATCGGCCAGTTCAGTGACTGGCGCTTTTCCGGCCAGGGCCGCCTGAACCTGCCGGACGGCAGCTTTTACACCGGTCAGTTCGACAACGACAGCTATCAGGGGCGCGGCATCCTGGTACTCACTGATGGCACCCTGCTCAGCGGCACCTGGATCAATGGCCAACGCGTGCGCGACGCCGATGGCAAATTGTTACCCGATACCCTGGAGCTCGGCCTGCTCGCTCAAGGACGCTTGCTCGATGAGGCACTGGCCAACGTCCCGGCCTCGACGCCGGCCATTGAGCTTTACTCACTGACCCTGGGCGGCGATGGCAAGCAGAGCGTGTTCCTGCGCGAGTCCGATTACGTCGCCAACATGCTCGCCAGCCGCTTCGGCGCCTACGGCCAGATCCGCCTGGTCAACCATCGTGATCACCTCGGCGATCGGCCGATGGCCACCCGGGAAAACCTGCGGCGCGCCGCCCAGACCCTGGCCGAACGCAGCGGGCCGGAAGACCTGATCTTCATCTACCTGACCAGCCATGGCACCGCCGAGCACGAACTGGTGCTCGATCAGCCGCGCATGGAGCTGGCCGACCTGCCGGCCGACGAAATGGCCGCGGTGCTGGCTCCGCTGAAAAATCGCGACAAGATCATCGTGATCTCCTCCTGCTATTCCGGTGGTTTCATCCCCGCCCTCAAGGATGAGCGGACGCTGATCATGACCGCCTCCCGGGCCGATCGCGTGTCCTTCGGCTGTTCGGAAGAAGCCAACTTCACCTACTTCGGCGACGCGCTGTTCGCCCAGGCGCTCAACCAGACCGACGACCTCGAACAGGCGTTCAAGCTGGCGAAGGCCACCGTGGCCGAACGCGAGCTGGCAGACGGTTTCGAAGCCTCTGAACCGCAGATCTGGGCACCGAAAACCGTCCTCTCGCACTGGCAATTGTTACGCAAGCAACAGGCACGAAAGGCGCTGCAAAGTGTCTCTATCGAGAGCAAGGATGCAAACAGCAACTAAGCTGAACAGTATCAAGGGGGAAACACTATGTACTTGACGCCTCAGCACGTACTGCTTGCCGGAGCCACGGGTCTGACCGGTGAACATTTGCTCGATCGGCTGCTCAACGAGCCGACGATCAGCCGGGTGCTGGCCCCCTCACGCCGGCCTCTGGCCAAGCATCCGCACCTGGAAAACCCGGTGGGTGATCCTGCGGTGTTCCTGCCGCAACTGAACGGTCGCGTCGACATCGCCTACTGCTGCCTGGGCACCACCATCAAGCAGGCCGGCTCCGAGCAGGCATTTCGCGCGGTGGATCTGGACATGGTCGTAGCCTTCGCCAAACGTGCCCGGGAAATGGGCGCACGCCACCTGATCGTGATCAGCGCCCTGGGCGCCGATCCGAAATCCTCGATTTTCTACAACCGTGTCAAAGGTGAGATGGAGCAGGCACTGCGGGCGCAGGATTGGCCGCAACTGACCATCTGCCGTCCGTCATTGCTGTTGGGCGAGCGCGTCGAACCGCGCATGGCCGAACAATTTGCCGGCCCCTTGTCCCGCCTGATTCCGGGCAAGTATCGGGGTATCGAAGCCTGCCAACTGGCTCGCGCAATGTGGCGCCTGGCGCTCGAAGAGCAGGATGGCATTCGGATTGTCGAGTCGGATGAGTTGCGCAAGCTCGGCAAATAATCTGTTTGGCCTGACAAGGCGCTTTCGCGAACTGGCTTGGTGAACGACACCGTTCAAATGTGGCAGCGAGCTTGCTCGCGATGAGCGCAAAGCGCTCCCCTACAACCCACCCGTCGCCTGAAAGCTCACACCCAACACCGTCAGCAAGGAAAGCGGCAGCAACAACGTATCGAGCAGTGCACTCCCCGGCAGATCGACGCCGGGATAGCTCGGCGCTTCGGCCCCGAAGCGGTCCTTGGCGCAGCAACCGCCATTCATGGCGTACAAATCCAGACGCGTGCCCGAATACACGATCGGCGCCCCCGGCTTGGCCGCATCCAGTGTGCGCGCAGTGGCGCAACCGGCCAGTTGCAGGGCCAGCACCACCACCAACAGCTTATTCATCACTGGTCAAATGATGCTCGCCCCAGCGCGGCAGCATGTCCTGAGGAATGTTCAGCAGGTTGAGAATCCGCGCCACCACGAAGTCGATCAGGTCGTCGATAGTTTGTGGCTGGTGATAAAAGCCCGGCGATGCCGGCAGGATGGTCACACCCATGTTTGACAGTTTGAGCATGTGCTCCAGGTGAATGCTCGAATACGGCGCTTCCCGAGGCACCACGATCAACTGGCGGCGCTCCTTCAAGGTCACATCCGCGGCACGCTCGATCAGGTTGTTGCACGCGCCCGTGGCAATGGCGGACAAGGTGCCAGTGGAGCACGGCACCACCACCATCGCCGCCGGCGCGCCCGAGCCCGAGGCAACCGGCGACATCCAGTCTTCCTTGCCGTACACACGAATCTGCCCGGCAGCAGCGCCGGTGTATTCGGTGAGGAAGGCCTGCATCATCTGCGGCTTGGCCGGCAGCGTGACATCGGTTTCGGTGGCCATCACCAGTTGCGCAGCCTTGGAAATCAGGAAGTGCACTTCGCGATCGTCGCGCACCAGGCAGTCGAGCAGGCGCAAACCGTACTGGGCGCCGGAAGCGCCGGTCATGGCCAGGGTGATACGGTCCGGGCCTTTGTTCATTTGAGCGCCTCGGCCAGTTTGCCGTGCAGGCCGCCGAAGCCGCCGTTGCTCATGATCAGCACGTGAGTGCCGGGCTGCGCCTGGCTCTTCACCCGCTCGATGATGCCTTCCAGTGAATCGCTGACAATCGACGGCACGGTGCAAAGCGCCGCCGTCCCCGCCAGATCCCAGCCGAGGTTGGCCGGTGCGTACCAGATCACCTGATCGGCATCGACCACGCTTTCCGGCAAACCGTCGCGGTGCGCGCCGAGCTTCATCGAGTTGGAGCGTGGCTCGATGATCGCGATCAACGGTGCATCGCCGATGCGCTTGCGCAGACCGTCGAGGGTGGTGGCGATGGCGGTCGGGTGGTGGGCGAAATCGTCATAGATGGTAATGCCGCGAACCTCGGCAACTTTTTCCATCCGGCGCTTCACGCTCTTGAACGCGCTCAAGGCGGCGATGCCCATGGACGGCACCACACCGACATGGCGGGCGGCGGCCAGGGTCGCCAGGGCGTTGGCCACGTTATGCTGACCGGTCATGTCCCACTCGACCACGCCCTGGGCAACGCCTTCAAACATGACCTCGAACTTCGAACCGTCCTCGCTGAGCAATTTCACCTGCCACTGGCCACCGGCGCCAGTGGTCTGCACCGGCGTCCAGCAGCCCATCTCGATGACGCGCTGCAGAGCAGGCTCGGTGGTCGGGTGAATGACCAGACCTTCGCTGGGGATGGTCCGCACCAGATGGTGGAATTGGCGTTCGATCGCCGGCAGGTCCGGGAAGATATCGGCGTGATCGAATTCAAGGTTGTTGAGGATGGCGGTGCGTGGGCGGTAGTGAACGAACTTGGAGCGTTTGTCGAAGAACGCACTGTCGTACTCGTCGGCCTCGATGACGAAGAACGGTGTTCCGCCCAGGCGCGCCGATACCGAGAAATTCTGCGGTACGCCGCCGATCAGGAAGCCCGGGCTCATGCCCGCGTGTTCCAGGACCCAGGCGAGCATGCTGCTGGTGGTGGTCTTGCCGTGCGTGCCGGCAACGGCCAGTACCCAGCGACCTTGCAGCACGTGGTCGGCCAGCCACTGCGGGCCGGAAACGTAAGGCAAGCCTTTGTTCAGCACATACTCCACGGCCGGGTTACCCCGGGACATGGCATTGCCGATCACCACCAGGTCCGGTGCCGGGTCGAGTTGCTCCGGATCGTAACCTTGAGTCAGTTCAATGCCCTGGGCCTCGAGCTGAGTGCTCATCGGCGGATAGACGTTGGCATCGGAGCCGGTCACGTGATGACCCAGCTCCTTGGCCAGAACGGCCATCGAACCCATGAAAGTGCCACAGATACCCAGAATATGAATGTGCATAGTCGACCTCGTAAAACATGGCCGCAGGTTAGCCTAGGGAGGGGAAAATCGCACCTTGTGTTTCAGATTGGAGGGATGCCATTCGCGAGCAGGCTGCTCCCACAGGATCTGCACAGCCCTTGTGGCAGCGAGCTTGCTCGCGATGGCCGCGGCGCGGTTTACCGGGCGATCCCGTGCTTGCGCAGCTTGCGATAGAGGGTGTTACGGCTGACGCCCAACTGTTGCGCCGTGTGCGTCATGTGCCAGCGCGTATGCTCCAAGGCATTGAGCAACGCCAACCGCTCGGCGTCCTCTAATGGATGCTCCGGCGTCTCAGCGACAACCATCATCTCTGCCGGCCGTGCCTGCCGAATCATCGCCGGCAGATCCTCCAGCCCCACCCGCCCCTCGTCACACAGCGCCGCCAGCGTACGCAGCACATTGCGCAACTGTCTGACGTTGCCAGGCCAGGTAAACCCCAGCAAAGCTTCACGCGCCGACGTGTCGATCAGTATGGATTCTCCGGCCGCCTCTTCAGCCAGCAAAAAATCCAGCAACTGGGATTTGTCACTGCGTTCACGCAAGGCCGGCAAGGCGACCTCAAGACCATTGAGCCGGTAATACAGATCCTCGCGGAAGCTGCCGTCCTGGACCCGTTCAAGCAGATTGCGGTGGGTAGCGCTGATGATCCGCACGTTCACCGACTCAGGCTCGCCACCAATCGGCACCACCTGACGATCCTCCAGCACCCTCAGCAGTCGCGTCTGCAAGGCCAGCGGCATGTCGCCGATTTCATCAAGGAATAAAGTCCCGCCATCGGCCTGCTGCAACTTGCCACGCATTCCTTCTTTGCGTGCACCGGTGAAGCTGCCACCGCGATAACCGAACAACTCACTTTCGATCAGGCTTTCCGGGATCGCCGCGCAATTGAGTGCAACAAAGGCCTTGTCCGCCCGCTGGCTGGCCTGATGTACCGCCTTGGCGAAGGCTTCCTTACCCGAGCCGGTTTCACCATTGATCAGCAGCGGTACGTCTCGCTCATAAACCCGCAGGGACTTGCGGAAACTTTCCTGCAAGGCAGCGTCGCCAAGGCAAATGCCCAAAAGCGGCGCAGGTTGTTCGACGGGTGCACGGGCCACCATCGGCACCGGCGCACGGCGTGGCTGCCCCCGCAGCGCAGCAAACAATTTGCGACCGTCGCGGGTCCGCAGGGGCCAACGCGTGCTGGCATCGATACTGGCTCGACCCAGTAACTCATCCAGCGAGCAATCGAAAAACTGTTCCACCGGTTTGCCCGACAGCCCACCGCGAACATGCCCCAACAGGTTCAGAGCACTCTGATTGACCGCACAAATGCGCCCTTCCCCGTCGAACGCCAACAAACCTTCGCTGAACAGGCCCACGGACTCGGCCTGCAAGTGAAATCGCAGCAGCCATTGATTATCGAAACTGTGCAGGAAGTAGCTGCTCTCGATCATCTTCGCCGAGAGATTGACCAGCGCCATGGTGTGGAACTGACTCTGGCGTGAGACGTCGCGACGGGCCGAGGACACATCGAGCACCGCCAGCAATTCGCCCTGCGGGTCGAACACCGGGCTTGCCGAGCAGGTCAGTCCCGTATGGCGGCCGCGAAAGTGTTCATCCTGATGAATGGTCAGCGACTGGCGCTCCACCAGGCAGGTGCCGATGCCGTTGGTGCCCTCACAGGCCTCGCTCCAGTCGGCACCAAGCCAGAGCCCGGCATGCTCGAAAATCTTGCGTTCGGTCGGAGCCGTGACGCAGTTGAGGATCACCCCGCGGGCGTCCGTCAGCAGCACCGCGTGGCCTGCGCCGGAGAGTTGTTGATGCAGGCTGGTCATTTCGTTGCCGGCGATGTGCAGCACCTGGCGCAACCGTTCGCGGCTTTCAAGAACGCGACCATGCTCAAGCACGGTCGGCGCAACGCTCAGCGCAGGATCGAGGTGATAGTCCTCCAGACAACGCAGCCAGGAGCGAGCGATGGAAGGATCACTGCCCGGTCCCTGCAGGTGGGCTTTACCCTGAGCGACGGTCAGTACTTGCTGGGCATGGCGACTCAAATGGTTGTCGTGCATTTCTTATTATGCTCCCCGGGGCTCGGCGACCCGTGCATGAGGTAATGCCGAGCATCCTCCAGCCTGACTTGCATTGCAATGCCGGCGAGACCGGTCGGTCACAAGCTGTGCCAGAAACGGTACAAAGTGTCACACCCCCTGTACCGGAAGCGTCACAGACGCCGCCCACCCGTCTGACAAAACCTACGCAAGGCCTTGATTTGCCTGACGTGCAAGGCGCTGGCCCGACCCTTGCTCTACGCTTAAAGCAAGCGCACATGCGCGCCTCCCTATAAGCACAAAAGCCAGGAGAAAACACCATGCGTTACGCTCACCCCGGTACTGAAGGCGCTATCGTTTCGTTCAAGAGCAAATACGGTAACTACATCGGCGGCGAGTTCGTCGCGCCTGTCAAAGGTCAGTACTTCACCAATACCTCGCCAGTGAATGGCCAACCCATTGCCGAATTCCCCCGCTCCACGGCCGAAGACATCGAAAAGGCCCTGGACGCTGCCCACGCCGCTGCCGATGCGTGGGGTGCCACCTCTGTTCAGGCCCGTTCGCTGATCCTGCTGAAAATCGCCGACCGCATCGAACAGAACCTGGAAACCCTGGCACTCACCGAGTCCTGGGACAACGGCAAAGCCGTACGTGAAACCCTCAACGCCGACATTCCGCTGGCCGCCGACCACTTCCGCTACTTCGCCGGCTGCCTGCGTGCCCAGGAAGGCAGCGCTGCCGAAATCGACGGCAACACCGTGGCCTATCACATCCATGAACCACTGGGCGTGGTCGGGCAGATCATTCCTTGGAACTTCCCGATCCTGATGGCCGCCTGGAAACTCGCCCCGGCCCTGGCCGCCGGTAACTGCGTGGTGCTCAAGCCGGCCGAACAAACCCCGCTGGGCATCAGCGTGCTGGTCGAACTGATCGGCGACCTGCTGCCACCGGGCGTGCTGAACATCGTGCAAGGTTTCGGCAAAGAAGCCGGCGAAGCTCTGGCCACCAGCAAACGCATCGCCAAGATCGCCTTCACCGGCTCGACCCCGGTCGGTTCGCACATCATGAAATGCGCGGCCGAAAACATTATTCCGTCCACCGTGGAGCTGGGTGGCAAATCACCGAACATCTTCTTCGAAGACATCATGAAGGCCGAACCGACCTTCATTGAAAAGGCCGCTGAAGGCCTGGTGCTGGCGTTCTTCAACCAGGGTGAAGTCTGCACCTGCCCTTCCCGCGCACTGGTGCAGGAGTCGATCTACGACGAATTCATGCAGGTGGTGATGAAGAAAGTCATGCAGATCAAGCGTGGCGACCCGTTCGACACCGACACCATGGTCGGCGCCCAGGCGTCCGAGCAGCAATTCGACAAGATCCTCTCGTACCTGGAAATCGCCAAGGGCGAAGGCGCCGAGCTGCTGACCGGCGGCAAGGTGGAAAAACTCGAAGGCAATCTTGCGACTGGCTATTACATCCAGCCGACGCTTCTCAAGGGCACCAACAAAATGCGCGTGTTCCAGGAAGAAATCTTTGGCCCGGTGGTGAGCATCACCACCTTCAAGGACGAAGCCGAAGCCCTGGCCATCGCCAACGACACCGAGTTCGGCCTTGGCGCCGGTCTCTGGACCCGCGACATCAACCGCGCCTACCGCATGGGCCGCGCCATCAAGGCCGGTCGTGTGTGGACCAACTGCTACCACCTGTACCCGGCTCACGCCGCGTTCGGCGGTTACAAGAAGTCCGGCGTCGGCCGTGAAACCCACAAGATGATGCTCGATCACTATCAGCAGACCAAAAACCTGCTGGTGAGCTACGACATCAACCCGCTGGGCTTCTTCTAAGTGCCGTGGGCGATGCAGTTGTTACTGTGTCGCCCTTGAATCAGCCATCGCGAGCAAGCTCGCTCCCACAGGGTTATCGGATGAGTCCATTTTTATGGCTGGCCCATAACCCTGTGGGAGCGGGCTTGCCCGCTATAGCGTCCTGACTGTCTCCGCGACTGAGCGCCTTGGCTCAGGCCTTGCATCTAAAGGTCATCATCCAAATATCTGGAGAACACCGCCCCATGGCCGCATTTGCCCATTCCGTCGGCGCCCAGACCTATCGTTTCGACAGCCTCAGAGACGTCATGGCCAAAGCCAGCCCGGCGCGTTCCGGGGACTTCCTGGCCGGTGTTGCCGCCCAGAATGATGGCGAGCGCGTTGCCGCGCAGATGGCATTGGCTGACATCCCGCTGAGCCATTTCCTACAGGAAGCGCTGATCCCTTACGAAACAGATGAAGTTACCCGACTGATCATCGACACCCACGACCCACAGGCATTCGCCATTGTCAGCCACTTGACTGTCGGCGGCTTTCGCGACTGGCTGCTCAGCGACGCAGCCAACGAGCAGACACTGCGTGCCCTGGCGCCTGGACTGACCCCGGAAATGGCGGCCGCCGTGTCGAAGATCATGCGCGTGCAGGACCTGGTGCTGGTGGCGCAGAAGATTCGCATCGTCACGCGATTTCGCGGCACCCTCGGTCTGCGTGGCCGCCTGTCCACACGCCTGCAACCCAACCACCCGACCGACGAGCCGGCCGGCATCGCCGCGAGTATTCTCGATGGTCTGTTGCACGGTAATGGCGATGCCATGATCGGCATCAACCCGGCGACCGACAGCATCGCCTCGATCTGCGCCCTGCTGGAAATGCTCGATGCCATCATCCAGCGCTATGACATCCCGACCCAGGCCTGCGTGCTCACCCATGTCACCACCTCCATAGAAGCGGTGAATCGAGGCGTGCCGCTGGATCTGGTGTTCCAGTCGATTGCCGGTACCGAAGCAGCCAACGCCAGTTTCGGCATCAATCTGAACCTGTTGCAGGAAGGTTACGAAGCCGGTTTGAGCCTCAATCGCGGCACCCTCGGGCAAAACCTGATGTATTTCGAAACCGGCCAAGGCAGCGCATTGTCGGCAAACGCCCATCACGGTATCGACCAACAGACCTGCGAGACCCGAGCCTACGCCGTGGCACGCCATTTCAAGCCGTTTCTGGTGAACACCGTCGTAGGATTCATTGGCCCGGAGTATCTCTATAACGGCAAGCAGATCATCCGCGCCGGCCTCGAAGACCACTTCTGCGGCAAGCTGCTCGGTGTGCCCATGGGCTGCGACATCTGCTACACCAACCATGCCGAAGCCGATCAGGATGACATGGACACCTTGCTGACCCTGCTCGGCGTCGCCGGAATCAACTTCATCATGGGCATTCCCGGCTCCGACGACATCATGCTCAACTACCAGACCACGTCCTTCCACGATGCGCTCTACGCCCGCCAGACCCTGGGATTGAAGCCTGCGCCGGAGTTCGAGCAATGGTTGGCAAGAATGGGCATCTTCACCCAGGCGGACGGCCGGGTCCTGTTTGGCAACAGCCTGCCACCGGCCTTCCGCCAGGCATTGGCGCAATTGGGATAAGTGTTGATATGGATAAATTACCCTTTGATCCCCACAATCCCTGGCTGGAGCTACGCCGTCTGACCCCGGCACGGATCGCCCTCGGTCGAACCGGCACCAGCATTCCGACCCGCGCCCAGCTTGATTTTCAGTATGCCCACGCCCAGGCCAGGGACGCGGTGCATCTACCGTTTGAGCATGCCGCGCTCCGTCAGCAACTGGCCGAACGCGGTCACGACTGCCTGTTGCTGCACAGTGCTGCACCGGATCGCAATACCTACCTGCAACGCCCCGATCTTGGGCGAAAACTCAGTGATGCCTCTGCGCAAGCCCTGAATGACTATGTCGCCAACCACCCAGGCGGGGTGGATCTGGTGATTGTGGTTGCCGATGGCCTGTCGGCACTGGCCGTGCATCGGCATACCCTGCCGTTTCTGGCGCGTCTTGAAGAACAAATCAGCGCTGAAGGCTGGTCCGTGGCCCCTGTGGTGCTGGTTGAACAAGGTCGCGTAGCGATTGCGGACGAGATCGGCGAACGCCTGGGCGCGAAAATGTCGGTCATCCTGATCGGCGAACGCCCTGGCCTGAGCTCTCCCGACAGCCTGGGGTTGTATTTCACCTACAATCCCAAGGTCGGCCTGACCGATGCCTGGCGCAACTGCATCTCCAATGTGCGGCTGGAAGGCTTGAGCTACGGGATGGCGGCACATCGCCTGCAGTTTTTGATGCGCGAAGCCTGTCGGCGTCAGCTCTCGGGGGTCAACCTGAAGGACGAGGCACAGGTGCAGACGCTGGAGGCAGGCGCGGAGACCGATATGAAAGACAATTTTCTGCTGGCGCCACCCGGTTCCTGAATCGCTTGTGCGTTGCACTTTCGTGCCAATTTCAGGCAGGATCGTTGCGCGGCCGCCACGGGTTTCCCATCGCCGTCAGAGACGTAAGACAGCCAATTGAAGACGAGACCTATCATGCGGATTATTCAAGCGACCCTCGAACACCTGGACCTGTTGACCCCGTTGTTCGTCAAATATCGCGAGTTTTATGGTTCCCTGCCGTATCCGGACTCGTCCCGGGCTTTTCTCGAAAAACGCCTGCGGCGCAAGGAGTCGGTGATTTACCTGGCGTTTTCCGATGACGACAAACTGATGGGCTTCTGTCAGTTGTACCCGAGCTTTTCCTCGCTCTCGCTCAAGCGTGTGTGGATTCTCAACGACATTTATGTCGCAGAAGATGCCCGCCGCCAGCTGGTTGCGGACAACCTGATCCGCACGGCGAAAAAGATGGCCAAGGAAACCAATGCCGTGCGCATGCGTGTTTCCACCAGCAGTCATAACAAAGTCGCGCAGAAAACCTATGAATCCATCGGGTTCAAGGAAGACACCGAGTTCCTGAACTACGTGTTACCGATCAGCGACGAACTCTGATACCGCTGGAAACCTGTAGGCGCGAGCTTGGCCGCGCCTTAAGGCACAGCACCATGCCACCCGTCTGCCATGACACGCCTCGCTACAATCTCGACGCGTTTTTCACCTATCGGCCCGTATAATGCCGACCTTCCCGGCTTGTAAGAAAAACTACTGTCACTGGTAGTCTTACGCGAAGTCATCCGCACAGGCCTGCCGAGTCGGGCCATTGACACAGGTGCTTTACATGGATTTCAACCCGATTGACCTTATCCTGCATCTCGACGTTTACCTCGACATGTTGGTGACCAACTACGGGACCTGGATCTACGCCATTCTGTTCATGGTGATTTTCTGCGAGACCGGGCTGGTGGTCATGCCGTTCCTGCCGGGTGATTCCTTGTTGTTCATTGCCGGTGCAGTCGCAGCGGGTGGCGCAATGGACCCTGTATTGCTGGGCGGTTTGCTGATGCTGGCGGCGATCCTCGGCGACAGCACCAACTACGTGATCGGGCGAACCGCGGGCGAGAAGTTGTTCAGTAACCCGGATTCGAAGATTTTCCGCCGCGACTACCTGCAAAAAACCCATGATTTCTACGACAAACACGGTGGCAAAACCGTAACCCTGGCGCGCTTCCTGCCGATCATTCGCACCTTTGCACCGTTCGTCGCCGGCGTTGGGAAAATGCCTTACCCGCGCTTCTTCGCTTTCAGCGTCTTCGGCACCGTGCTGTGGGTCGGCGGTCTGGTGACGCTCGGTTACTTCTTCGGCAACGTCCCGTTCATCAAGAAGAACCTGTCGCTGATGGTGGTCGGCATCATTCTGCTGTCGCTGGTACCGATGATCATCGGCGTCGTACGCAGCCGCTTCGGCGGTTCGAGTTCCAAAGCCGAATCCCGCTGAGCCGATGTGGTCCCTGAGCGCCTGGCGTCGCCGGCGCATCCTGGCCCGGCACCCGATTACCGACGACATGTGGCAACGGGTGCGCCATCACCTGAGTTTTCTCGATGGCCTGAGTGCTGCCCAAGACCAATGGCTGCGCGAGGCCTGCGTGCTGTTTCTCGAAGACAAGCACCTGACCGCCCTGCCCGGCGTCGAGTTGCACCAGGAGCAACGGCTGCTGCTGGCCGCCCAGGCACAATTGCCGTTGCTGAACCTCGGTGACCTGAACTGGTACCGGGGCTTCCACGAAATCATCCTCTACCCCGACGACTTCCTCAGCCCCCAGCGGCATCGCGACGCCAGCGGCGTGGAACACGAATGGGACGGTGAACACAGTGGTGAGGCCTGGCAACAGGGCCCGATCATCCTCGCCTGGCCGGGTGTAATGGCC
This sequence comes from Pseudomonas vancouverensis, assembly GCF_004348895.1. Classification (GTDB taxonomy): domain Bacteria; phylum Pseudomonadota; class Gammaproteobacteria; order Pseudomonadales; family Pseudomonadaceae; genus Aquipseudomonas; species Aquipseudomonas vancouverensis. Next base: position 99,793 of record NZ_RRZK01000030.1, on the reverse strand, counting down.
AGTGGTGGTTGGGAAGGCTACAACCTGGTGATTCACGAACTGGCACACAAACTCGACATGCTCAACGGCGACGCCAACGGCCTGCCGCCACTGCACGCCGACATGCGCGTCAGTGACTGGGCCCGTGTCATGCAGCAAGCCTACGACGATCTCGACCGGCAACTGGACCGCAACCCTGACGCCGAAACCGCCATCGATCCCTACGCTGCGGAAAACCCGGCCGAGTTCTTCGCCGTCACCAGCGAATACTTCTTCAGCGCCCCGGATTTGCTGCACCAGGCTTATCCACAGGTCTACGAACAGCTCAAGCTGTTTTACCGCCAGGACCCGCTGGCCAGATTGCAGCAACTTCAGGCGCACAACCCTGTCTATCAGCCACACCACTGAGTTCTCACGACCTCTGGTACATGGCATCGGCACAGGAATATGCCTATAATCGCCGCCACTTTTTGGTCAATCCGGCCAAGTGTTTCTGGTCAACTAACGGGGGCAACGCCCAATGAGCTACAGCAAGATTCCGGCTGGCAAAGACCTGCCGAACGACATCTACGTCGCGATCGAGATTCCGGCCAACCACGCGCCGATCAAGTACGAAATCGACAAAGACAGCGATTGCCTGTTCGTTGACCGTTTCATGGCCACCCCAATGTTCTACCCGGCCAACTACGGTTACATCCCGAACACCCTGGCTGACGACGGTGATCCCCTCGACGTGCTGGTCGTGACCCCTTACCCGGTTGCGCCAGGTTCGGTGATCCGCGCTCGTCCGGTCGGTATCCTGAACATGACCGACGACGGCGGCGGCGATGCCAAAGTTATCGCAGTACCACACGACAAGCTGTCCCAACTGTATGTCGACGTGAAGGAATACACCGACCTGCCGGCCCTGCTGATCCAGCAGATCGAGCACTTCTTCGCGAACTACAAAGATCTCGAAAAAGGCAAATGGGTGAAAATCGAAGGTTGGGACGGCGCAGACGCCGCCCGTGCCGCGATCACCAAGTCGGTTGCAGCCTATAAAGGTTAAGAGCAGCTGCGAGCTTTAAGCTGCAAGCTTCAAGAAAAAACCCCGGTTAGCCGGGGTTTTTTGTGGGCGCCGGGAAAGCACATAAACACACTGTTTAAATCAGATCCGCCAGCGGTTTTTGCCTGTTTAAAACTTCTCAAACAGGTCTTACATCAAGTCGTAAATTTCCCGCGAAATTTGAACACCCCGTTGATTCAAGCCTTGGTCGCCGCCAGTAGACTCGCGTTCATGAAAAAGAACACTAGCGGCCCCCGCTTCAGAATGCTCCTCGAAGAGGCGAACATAACCACCACAGGTTTTGCCGAATTCCTCGACACGGCACCGCAAAATGTACACAACTGGTACACCCGCGGTGTGCCTGCCCATTGCATGGAAGAAGTCGCTCGAAAACTGTCGGTCAGCAGCGCTTGGCTGAGGACAGGCGAAGGCTCGAAAGACTCCCAGCACCTGCGCCTGCCTGATGACACCGGGAATACCTTCGATGCCCAAACCATCCGTGGCGTTTACACGGTCATTGAGCCCAGCGACGTCGAACTGGCCTTCTACAAAGAAGTGGTCACCGCCCCGGGCTCCAGCAGCACCCATGTGATCATCGATTCGGAGCAAACCATCCGCCTGCCACGCAGCCACCTCGATGCCCTAGAAATCAATCACGCCGACGCCATCTGCGCGCTCATGAGCGGCAACAGCATGGCCGAGAGAATCGAAGACGGCTCAACCCTGGCCATCGACCGTGGCCTGACCCAGATCATCGATGGCGAAATCTACGCCATAGAGCACGACGGTATGCTGCGCATCAAATACCTGCATCGCCTGCCCGGCAACGCACTGCGCTTGCGCAGCCACAACCGCGCCGAATACCCGGACGAAATTTTCCGCGCCGCGCAAATCGAAGAGCAGAACATTCGGGTCTTGGGCTGGGTGTTCTGGTGGTCGACCCTGAACAAACGGCGGCCACCGGTGCCCTTTCTTTGAACCCGCGAACCGCAACACTTTGCCACCACGTAGGGTGGCCAAATGACTGCAAGCCGCAGTTCCTGCTGGGAATTTGCAGCAAACCTGCGTATGCTGCGCCCCACATTTGCGCATCGACCCGCCCCGCGGCTCAGATCGCACCGACCTGGCAGATGATTTTCTCCCCAGGTCCCACAGCCGGACGCAAGATCCGGGTGTACGTTTTGAAGGCTGGCGCGGTTTACCAAAAATGAACCAAGCCAGTCCCCGAGAAGCCGGCCACAAGCCGGCTTTTTAATGCCTGTCAGAAATCGCTGATTTCGTTACACGAAGCAAGGTAATCGCAAGTCGGCCCTGCGCAATCCGTACTTCCCTCTCACGGATAACTAAACCCCTTCACCAACGTCAACTCCCCCACCGCTCGCATCGGCACCACAAAGGTCTCCATCTTCTCGCTCGGCGTACCCTCTTCGGTAATCACCGTCACCTGCGCCGTGGTCAGCGGTTGTACCGCGTCTTCCTGCCCGTCTTCATCACTGCGATAACCACCGCCAAAGTAATTCACATACACCAGATACTGCCCCTTGATCGGCGCGGGCATGGCGAAGATTTCCGGGCCGTAGCCGGTGGTGACGTCGACGTCGAGTGCGGCGCCGTTGGCGGCGACGCGATCGCCGTACCAGATGTGGGCGCCGTCGGGGGTGATCAGGTGCAGGTCGAGGTCGGTGTTGTCGCTGTCCCACGACAACAACACGCGCAGCTTGGCCGGGGTCGCGCCGCCGCTGCTGTTGAGAAATTGCGTGCGATGGCGCAACTGGCCGTCGGGGCTGCGCACTTCAACGCTGTTGCTGCCGTTGGGGAACGAAAACGGGCGATCGAAACGACCGGCCGGGTCGATTTTCAGCGGCATGCTGACGCCGTTGACGATCAGCCGGCCAGGGTCAGTGGATTTTGGCGTGGCCTTGATCTGGCCGCTGATACGCGCGGTGATGGCCTGACCTGCCGGGGTGTTGACTGACGAGGCCGGGTAATTCACGGTCTGGCGGAAGCTTTCGCCTTCACCCTCCGCTGCGCCCGTGCGCCAGCCACCGACGGGGGTGTCGAGGGAGACACTGTCGACCGCCATCACCCATGGCAATGCCGAGAGCGAGCAGAGCAACAACACGACCTGTGGATAACTGAGTTTCATGGTCTATTCCAGCAAGAGGTGGCGGGCGAGCCCTTCGATGTAGTGTTCGTCCTGGCCGTTGGGATGTGCTTCAAACGCCAGGTGCAGGTATTCATGGGTCAGGTCGAGGCGGTCTTGCAGCGACTGGACGCCGCGCACGTAGATGCGCTGGCGTTCGCGGTCGACGTAGGGACGACCGAACGCCAGCCGACACACTGCGAAGGTGCTGACTTCGCTGTAGCCGACTTCACTTTCCAGCCGTGGCCGCCAGCTGCTGCGCTGCTTTTGCAGCCAGTCCTGTGCCGCGGGCAGCGCTTCGCAGGAAGCGACAGGATTGCCCCAACGGCTGAGGCTCGCGCGCGGATAGGCATGCAGCAAGATCGCGTCGTAGCGCTGACCGGCGTTGGCTTGTTCGACGGCTTGTTGCCAGGACAACTTGTCCGGGCCGGGTTGCTCGGAATGATAGGTGACCGTGCTGCCGGCCAGTACCAGATCGGCGGTCCACGCCGCGACGCGGCGAGACGCTTCAGTGGCCGGGCGCGGCGCGACCCGTTGCCGCTGGCTGCTGTCGTCGATGCTCAAACAGTCACCGTTGCGGGTCGCGTTTTGCAGCAGATAAGTGCGGATAGCCACAGACAAGGCCTTGGCGGCTTCGACCGGTTCGCTGCTGGCTTCGCGCTGCAAGACCCGGGCGACGTATTCCTCGCGATCCAGCCGGGCGACGAGTTTGCCATCGAGCAAAAACAGCTCGCCATCACTGTGGATATCCAGCGCATTGCCGTTGGCGAATTCGACACGGTAGTCGCCGCGCAAGGGGCCGGACGCTACCTCCCTGTCGCCGGAAAGCACGCATTGCAACGGGTAGCGCGAGAACAATTCCACCTCGACACAACGCCCTGCATCGACTGGCCACACTACCGGCAACAGCGCCGACAAGGCCGGTGCGTAGTCACGCAGCACCTGTTGACTGGTGCCGCGCCCACCGGCCCAGATCGCTGTGCCATCCACCGTCCAGCCGGCGAAGCCACCCTGACGCGAGGCCGCATCCTGATCGTCGAGCCAGCTCCAGGTCTTCACCCGCAAGCGACTGCCGAGTTCGCCGACGACATTGCCATCGGCGGCATTCAGCACCACATCAAGCAACACACGCCGAGCCTGATCCTGCGCCGGCAATATGCTCAGCACTTTCAACAACTCCACTACCGACACCCGCGTGGCCGGTTGCAGAGAAGGCAGCTCCTGCAACCATGACGGCGCCTGCCGCGCCTGCCAATAGGTTCGCCACTCAGGGGCGTTGATGCCCAGACGCTCAGGCTCGAAATACAACCCACAGGACTTCACCAACGCCTGATCGCGCTCGATCTTGTTGCCAGCGGTGCAGCAATAAACCTCTTCCTTCGACTGGCCGCGACATTCATAAGCCGATTCATGTTCGCCGGTATCCACCAGCCAGGCATAGACAAACAGCTTCCACACACTGCCCAGGGGCGTCTGTAACGACGCCGGTAACGGCTCGCGGGCAATCACCTGAGTCCGGTTCAACGACAGCAATTCACCGTTAAAACCCAAGCGCAGCGGTGCGTCCTGCGCCGTTGCCAGCGCAGGGAGCAGACACAACAGCCAGCCAAGCCAGGGCCGTAACACGTCAGTGAACCGTGACCTGGCCGAGCGCTGGTTGCTGTTCCTGCGCCTGATGCTGCGGTGCATAGATTTGCGTGAAGCGCACCGGCGGCAGGTTGAACTGGCCTTTTTGCGAGAAGCGCACCAGATGGCGCAGACGCAGCTCACCGCTCAAGGCATCCACTGGAATCGCGTAAGCCATTTGCCCCGGTTCAAAGCGCGCTTTCTCCAATGCACTTGGCTCGGTACCCGGCTTGCCCAACAGCTTGATGCCCCAGGTCGTGCGCTCGACATCCGCACCCGGAGGCAGCGGCACTTCAAGCATGCCGTAGCGCAATGGCTTGGCGGCCTTGCTGGTGATGATCACTTCATCCAGATAGAGGTTGTCGCTGGACAACGGCCCGCTGCCCACCGCCTCCAGTTTGAAGGTGAAGGCCTCATCCCCCGGCACCAGTCGGGACAGGCGTCGGATGATGGTCACGGCCATTGGGTCGACGGCCGGTTGCTGGCTCTGATAACTCAGCAAGGCACGCAGCGGGCGTTCCTGAGCACCGGTCAGCGACAAGACATTCGGCACTTGCGCGCCTTGCCAGGTCCAGTACAACTCACCGCTCGCGCCTTGTTCCTGCTTCCAGTTTTCACCCGGTTTGAGGGCAACGGCGGGGGCGGCCTGCTCGATGCTGCGTTGCAGCCAGCTCAGCGCCAGCGCTCGCTCAAGGGTCGACTGTTGCGGCAACAGACGTTGCAGCAAGGCCTGTGCACGGGCCTGATCAAAGGGTTGCAAGGACAGATTCAGCGCTTCGGCAAAGGGTTGTGAACTGACCGCCAAGCGCTGCTGCGCATCCGCCAGCTGTCGATTGAAAGCGTCCGGCACCGTGACTTTCGCTTGTTTGGCCAGTGACGCCGTCAGCACCCGCGCAGCCGACAGCCCCAAGGCCGAATCGGGGTCGCTCATGACGATGCTGTCTTCACCGTCCTCCAGCAGATTCACCGCCGTGCCCTCACCCGCTTTCGCCAGATCCTCCATCAAACCGCTGAGCAAGGTGTTGACCGGCAGTTGCATCTGTTTGGCAAACGACAGGATCAGCGCCCGTTGCAGCAGTGGTGTGTTTTTCGCCTGTTTCGCATACACCTCCAGCACTCGTTGCCAGTGCTCCGGTGGCAGGCTCAGGTCCAACACCTGGCTGGCGTGCCAATCAGCGTAATAGGCGTAGGCCGTGAGGAAGGCATCCGGTTCGCCGTCCATGCCCCACCAGGTGAAGCTGGCCGATGGACCGGCCATCTGTACAAGACGCAAGCGGCTGTTCTGCAGGATCAAGCGCAAGCGATCGCGGACCTGAGGATTGGCCGCCAGGGTCGGGTAAGCGATGCTCAGCGGCAGCAGGCGACTCGCGGTTTGCTCGACGCCACCGTAGGGATAACTCAACAGATCATCGAGGGCCGAACGGAACAGCGCTTGCGGGCTGTCGTCCAGGCGCAAGCGAACATCACTGGCGTCCGCCGGCAAGGTCAGCGGCGTATCGCCTCCGACCACGTCGAGACTTTGGCTGCGGGTCACTTGCCAGCCTTCGCCCGTCGCCGTCAGCTGTACCGCCAGGGCATCGGCGGTCTTGCCGTCCTGCACCAGTTCAGCCGTCCATTCGCCGTTGGCCAGTTCGAACGCCGGCAACGGAATGTAGTTGATGCCACTGTTGAGGGTGACCGGAATGCGCTGACCGCTGCCCGCGTAATGCGTCACCAGTTCAGCCTTGACCGGTTGCTCGGCCTGACTGAAAGCGAACACGCCGAGCTGCGGTTTGTCGCCGGAACGGAATCGGCTCGGCCCGCTCCACTTCAGGTACAGCGGTTTCTCCGAGCGCAGGAACTGCTTCTTCTGCCCGACATGGCCGTCATCGGCAATCGCCCGCGCAGTGATGCGCCAGCGGGTCAGCGAGTCCGGCATCTTGAAGGTGAAGCGGGTCTTGCCATTGGCATCGGTCAACAGTTCGGGCTGCCAGGCAGCGGTGTCGACGTCTTCGCGGCGCGGGCGTTCCAGCACTTTCACCCCACGCTCGCTGCGATTGGCCTTGCCCGGTGCAGCGGGGCTGCCCGGCAATGCCACGTCATAGCTGATGAAGGACAGGCTGGCGCTGGTGCGCACGTTGTTGCGCCGTGGGTGATAGAAGAACTGGTCGATGGTCGGCGCCACTTCCGGTTGCAGGGCGTAGACCATTTCATCGACCACGCTGACGGTCAGGTGCGCCGGCAACGGTTTGCCGGCGAACTGGGTGGTCAGGTCGACCGACACGGTTTCGCCCGGCTGATAGGTCTCTTTATCCGTGGCGATGGTCACGTCGATCTGCGGCGTGATCACCTTGATGCCGGCGTTCTGGAAGCTGTACTGACCACCCTTGGTGTACAGCACCGAGAAGGTCAGGTTCGGTGCAAAAGCGTCCTTTACCGGAATGCGTGCGCGGTACTGGGTGTCGCTGAGCTTTTCCATTTTCAGCCAGTCGGCGCCCTTGGACAGCAACGCAGTGGCCTCGACTTTGTCGCGCTCCAGCGACAGCAATGCATCGCTGACCGGCTCAGGAAATGTGATCAGCGCCAGCGCTTCATCTCCGGCCTTGTACTCGGGTTTGTCGAGGACGATTTCCACGGTACCGGGCACGGCTTTGACACCCTCTCCGGTGACCGAGTGTCCGCTGGCGCCGACTACGCGACCGTGATCGTCCTTGAGCGTCAGGTTGTAGGTGCCCGGCCGGTCAAAGGCCAGCGAGAAGCCTTTATCGGTGGCGGACAAATTGCCTTCGTCCTTGCTCTGATCTTCCAGGCGCACCCAGGCGTAACTGCTCGGCGGCGCCGCGGCTTGCTCACTCTCATTGGCGTAGCTGAACAGGACTTTGTCGCCCACCGCGCTGAAGCGTTGCGGCGCACTCAAGCGATAATTCGCGGCACCACGATCGATGAGAATTTCCTTGGTGGTCTTCACCCGATACGCCGCGCCATCGCTGGCAAATACCGTGAGCATGTAGCGGCTCGGCTTGTCGGCGGCCGGCAGATCGAGGCTGGCGTTACCCTTGGCATCGGTGGTCAATTCAGTGCTGGTCAGTTCGACCGGGAACTGCCCCAGGTATTGCAGTTCGTTGTCGACCATCGACAGCTGTTGCGCACGCAGGCTCAGGCTGAGTTTGGCATTCGCCACCGGCTTGCCGTCCGGGTACAGCAGCACCAGATTGCCTTTGACCGGCTCGCCGGTGCGGTAATCCTGCTTGGCCAGGTTGAGGGATATCTCGAAGTGCGGCTTGATGTACTCGGCGACACGGAAGGCGCTGCTGTAGAGCTGATCCTTGTAGCTCAAGCGCAGTTCGTAACCCCCGGCCACGGCGTTGTCCGGCAACTGGAAACGGGCCTGGGTGCCGGCCTTGGAATCCAGTTTCAAGTCGAGGGATTGCAACGCTGTGCCGGTGGCATCGAGCACGCTGACATTGATGTCGGCGGCACCCGGCAGTACCGAGTCCCGGGCGTTCTTGAACTCACGGCCGACGACTTTCAGCGACACCCAATCCCCCGGGCGATACAGCGGTCGATCGGTGAAGGCGTAGAGTTTGGTGTCGTAGATTTCACTGTCGTAATAGAAGTTTTCCGAGACGAATACGCCGCCCTCTTCGTCTTCGCCAATGACATAGGATCGCTCGGGGCTGGCGTGCTTCAGGCGCAGCAAACCATCGGCGTCAGTGACGCCGCTGTTCATCACGCCAAGGCCATCGGTCCACAGCACATTGACCTTGGGCACCGAGCTGCCTTCGTGTTTGCGTGCCGCCCACACCAGCAACTCGTCACCGGCAATCTTGCTCACCGCCACGGTGTTGGAGACGAACACCATGGTGGTGGCGCGGTACTTGCCGATCAGCGCTTCCACCAGGTACAGCCCGGGTTTCAGGTTGCCCAACGGGATGTACACGTTGCCCGGGGCAACACTGACGAACTCGCTGGAAGACCCTGCCAGATTGACCCCGGCTGGCGGCTGGATCGGTTTGGCTTGCCACAGCGGATAACGGAACTGGCTGACCACCGGCAGACCGGGGATCAGGGCGAATTGCGGCTGGGCGTCGTAGGGCGTAGGCGCAGCCATCGCGTTGCCCATCTTCAGCTCCGGCACTGCTTCGGTGACTTGTTTACGCGACTCGTAGGAAAACGCCCGCTGCATCACCCGCCGGGATTTGCGGTACCAGTTGTCCCACAGGTACGCCAGCGTGTTCGACAAGCCTTCACCCTTGAACTGGCCATCGCTGACCACCCGGTGCAGGTTCTTCTGGCGCTTGAGGAAGTCCAGCGGCTTGTCGATGCGATACACGCGAATATCGGCGCCCCCGTAAGGCTCCATGCGGAACCGCCGGTAGTCGCGCCCCGGTGCTTCGAGGCGCACCATCGCCTGTTCATCGCTGGCAAAACTGCTGTCGGCCAGCAGGAAAAAACTTTCGCCCGCCACGGGTGCGTAGCCGCTCGACGGCACGCTGTCATCAGCGTTGACCGGCGATACCGACAACCACAGGGCGAACAGCAACGGCAGTTTCAAACACAAGCGCAACATGCGGGCACCGGTCATTGGGAGAGAAAATTCAGTCGATAGACGCCGATGAAATTGGGGTTGCTTGCATCGGGTATCCATCGGGTGTCCTTCCATGTCATGAGTTGTTGCAGGCTTGCCGAACGCATGCCGTTGTCGGTGGGGGTGCTGGTGCCGGTGTGATAGGCGATGTAACGGCCCATCCAGATCATCAGGTGCTGGTCGTCACCCTGATCGAAGAACATCAGGTCGCCGGGACGGGCCTGGGACACATCGCGGCTGACCAGATGACTGTTGAACTGAATCAGTTTGATCGCGTTGACGTAGGGCCCGACCTTGCCGCCACCCTGTTGCCATTGTTGCGCGAGACCGCGTTGGGCCTCGCTCAATTCGAGCTCCGGCGGCAAGTAGCGATTGGACATGCCATTGCTGCGCAGCCACTTGTCGTCGTGGACTTTCAACGCCTCATTGGCGGCAAAGCGCACCAGCCCGGCGCAGTCCTGTTGATACCAGCGCGGGCTCGGGCCCTGGCTCAGCTGTTCCTGGGCGATGCGCACGAACCAGGCGCGGAAGACCTGGGATTGCTGCGGGTCGAGCGCCGGCGTTTCCACGGCTCGGGCCGTTGCGCTCAACAGCAGCGCGAACAGGCCGAGGCTTCTGATCAGCGTCGTCACAGGGCTTTCCATTGCAGCGGCAGCCACTGCCAGTGGCCGTCCGGTTCGCTGCCTTCGGGCAAGGTCAGCGCGTATTTCCCGTAGCCGCCCAGCTTGCGCAGTTTCGGGATCAGGTAGGTTTGCGCGGCGTTGTTGAACACCGGCTCCATGTCCTGGGGCAGGCTGTCGAGGGTTTCCTGCTGAATCAGTTGCGCCATGGCATCGGGGCCGAAATAGACCGGCATCAAGAGGTCCTTGGGCACCACGTCAGCCATCGGCGGGAAGCGTTTGTCGAGGGTGCCGAGGGCCTTGTCCACCAGCTTGTCGTCGAGGGAAAACAGCAGCGTCGAGGCGTGCCGTGCCAGGCTGACTTTCATGAAGGCCTTGCCGGTGATGGCGTCCGGGTCCTCGGCATCCTTGGCAGCATAAGGGCCGAAACTGCTACTGACCTGACGCTGCCATTGATGGCTTTGGCCCTCCTGTTTTTCCACCACCGGGAAGGCGCCGTCTTCGACATTGTTCTCGTAGGCGCCGACCATCGAGCCGAACAACTTGCCCAGATCACCGTCGAGTTTGCCGCTGTCATCATCCTTGAGGCTGGCCACCAGCAAGGGCGTGTACAAACGTGAATCGGCGTACCAGCACAGGCCAGCGGCGCCGGCCATGTGTTCGGTCAGCGCCTGGGCGACTTTGTCCTCGGCGCCAAGTTTCACCAACAGCGGTTTCTGTTGCTCGGCGGCCAGCGGCAGGGCCACGCAGGCACTGGCGCCCATGGGCATGGCTTGCCAGATCGGCTTGAAATCGAAGTCCGCCTGGTTGTCTTGCTCGTCCAGTGCCAGGAAGCTGTGCCAGCCCTTGTCGTCCATGTCGAAACGCAGACCGGCGAAGTTGGGGATGAAACGCTGATACCCCATGGCCAATACGCTGGCGTTGACCGAAAGCCGCTGCTTCACCTCCGGCGCTCGCGGTGGCAGGCCGAAGGCTTCGGGGAAGAGTTTGTCGCCATTGAGCAACGCGGCAATGGCACTGGTCGAAACGCTGCCCGCCTCCTCGGCTGCACCGCTCTGCGGATCGTAGAGTTTCGCCGGATTGGACAGCACCACCAGTTTGTCGGCGTGGGAAGCGAAGATCAGCGCCTTGCTGGCGTTGTAGGTGAGTTGGTACAGGCTCACTTCATCGCTGCCGACCTTCACCTCGCTGACCTTGCTCAACTGCGTGTCATCCAGCGCGACTTTGGCCAGCGGCTCCAGCACCTTGGCCAGGCCTCCACGGTCCATCACCAGCAGGAAATCCTTGAGCCGGCCATCCGCACCGCGCCACAACGCCACATCGGCCGGTTGATCGAAGAGCTGCTCGATCAGGCTGTCCTGCAATTTCAGGTCATGCTCGTAGATGATCCGCCGCAAGCTGCCGATCAGGCCAAGACGATCGGCATGGGTCTGGTAATAGAAGACAAAGTCTTCGGTCAGGGTTTCCTTGAGGAAAGGTACTGCCAGCAAGTCCTTGGGCAGTTGGCTCAACGAATGGCTTTCCAGCAAGCCGTCAGGGCGACTCATCCCCAGCTTGTCACTGGCCAGCACTGGGGCTGCAACCTTGGGTTTGTGCATGAACCACGCCATTCCCCCGGCAACGCCGGCGACCAGGCATAAACCGATCAACAGTGTCGGCCAATGCAGGGAAGATTTCGCTGCGGGGGCGGCGGGAGTAACCGTGTTATCGCTCATGTTCACAAAACCCGAATGTCATCCGTGGAGCGGGATGTTTAATATTTGAAAGTCTTGACCAGTAGCAGGTCACCGATGGCACGCAGGGGCACGATGAAGGTCTCGCGCTTTTCGTCGACGGTGTTTTCGTTGAGCACCAGGCTGATCTGCGAGGTAATCACCTCGTTCTGGTTGCTGGACTCATCGAAGTTATAGCCGCCGCTGCCGAAGTTGCCCCAATAGTTCACATAAACCAGATAGGTGCCATGCAGCGGCGCGGTCATGGTGAACATTTCCGGGCCCGGTCCGTCGACGCCATCCGGGTCGAGGCCGCCGCCGTTGGTCAACGCCGTGTGCGCCCAGAACGCGTGCTGTCCGTCCGGGGTGATGATGTGCAGGTCGAGTTCGGCCTTTGGATCGTCCCAGCCCAGCACCACACGGACTTTCGCCGGGGTACGCAGGTTGTTGGCTTCATAGAACTGCACACGCTTGAGCGACTGCCCTTCGGCGCTGCGGATCTCGACACTGTTGGAGCCGGCGCCAAACGCGTAAGGCCGCACGAACCGGCCTTGCTCGTCGGTATACAGATTCAGGGGATTGCCGTTGACCGCCAGCGTGTGCGGCCCGCGTTGGTTGCCGATGGCCTTGAGGCGGCCTTCGATCATGGTCCGGTTGCGTTGGATACCACGATCAATAGGCGGCGTGGGATAAGCGACCTGCGGATTTTCACTGCGGTCCAGCAGGCCGTTAAAACGCCAGCCACCCACCGGCTCCGACAACTCGGCGCTCGGCGCAGCCAGGGCCGGCAGACAGGCCCAGCCGATCAGCAGCAAAAGAAATGAACGCATGTGACGCCTCCTGCCATGCCTGACGAAACCTTGTGCCCGATCCTCGGCGCATTACAGGTACGAATGTTGCGTTTCGTCTGAAAGACCCGTGACTGCCGGGTCGGATATGGCGCGAAGGTTAGCCAGTCATTTCGCCCGTAACAATCGGACATTTCCTACAATGCGGCGCCAATCACGATTCGAGAATGCACCATGAGCCGAATAGCGAGCCTATTCGGCTCACAAAATGAGCCGAATAACCTGTTTTCTGGATTCGGCATCCAAGGTGTGGCGAGGGAGCTTGCTCCCGCTGGACTGCGAAGCAGGCCCAAGCAGTGACGTGAGCGACACCTGCACAATTGCTGCCCCTGTTTTTCAGGGCCGCTTCGCGACCCAACGGGAGCAAGCTCCCTCGCCACAGAAATCAGGTTTACTAAGAAGCTTCAGTGGCGCAATCAAGTCGCTCATTTGCCCATGCCCCCCCTATCTGCTAGTGTCGCGCCGGTTTAACGTCAACCGGAAATCGCCGCCATGGCCCGCAAAAAAGCTGCACTGGATTTCGAACAATCCCTCGCCGACCTGCAAACGCTGGTAGAGCGTCTGGAGAATGGCGAACTGTCGCTGGAAGACTCGCTGGCCGCTTTCGAGCAAGGCATCGGTCTGACCCGTGATTGCCAGGCGGCGCTGGCCCAGGCCGAGCAAAAGGTTCAGGTGTTGCTTGAACGTGATGGCGAGCTGGCCGAGGAACCCTTCGACGCGGATCAGCCAGAATGATTGCAGCGTACTCGGCAACCAGCCAGGCCCGCGTCAACGCCGCCCTGGAAACCCTGTTCAGCGCCCCGAGCCCGGAGCTGGCGCGCCTTTACGAAGCCATGCGCTACAGCGTGATGAACGGCGGCAAGCGCGTCCGCCCGCTGCTGGCCTACGCCGCCTGCGAGGCCCTGGGTGGCAAGGCTGAGGATGCCAACGGCGCGGCCTGCGCGGTTGAGCTGATCCACGCTTATTCCCTGGTGCACGACGACTTGCCGGCCATGGACGACGACGATCTGCGTCGCGGCCAGCCGACCACCCACAAGAAATTCGACGAAGCCTGCGCCATTCTGGCCGGCGACGGCTTGCAGAGCCTGGCCTTCAGCGCCCTGCTCGATCCCCGCCTGAATGCCGCGGGCGCGGAAATCCGCCTGCAAATGGTCAGCGCCCTGGCCCTGGCGGCAGGTCCTGCGGGCATGGTTGGCGGTCAGGCCATCGACCTCGGCTCCGTGGGCCTCAAACTCGACCAGAAAGCCCTCGAATACATGCACCGGCACAAGACCGGCGCGCTGATCGAAGCCAGCGTCAAGCTCGGTGCTCTGGCCAGCGGCCGCGCCGAAAAGGACGAACTGAAGTCCCTGCAGACGTATGCACAGGCCATCGGTCTGGCGTTCCAGGTCCAGGACGACATTCTCGACGTCGAAAGCGATACCGAAACCCTGGGCAAACGCCAAGGTGCCGATATTGCCCGGGACAAGCCGACGTACCCGGCCCTGCTCGGCCTCGATGCGGCCAAGGCCTATGCCCTGGAACTGCGCGATCAGGCCCTGCATGCCCTGCGACCCTTTGACGCGGGCGCCGAGCCTTTGCGTGAGCTGGCCCGGTATATCGTCGAACGGCGCAATTGACAGCTAATCGGTCAAAAAAGACCAACGCGTGGGCAGGGACCGATGCATCAGGTAAACTGCCGCCTCTTTTATACCTATAACGATTCGCCTGATGCCCACGACGTTTCATGAGATTCCCCGCAAGCGCCCGACCACGCCCCTGCTCGACCGCGCGAACACGCCGGACGGCCTGCGCCGGTTAGGTGAAGCCGAGCTGGAAACCCTGGCCGATGAGTTGCGCCTGGAATTGCTCTACACGGTCGGTCAGACCGGTGGGCATTTCGGCGCCGGCCTGGGCGTGATCGAGCTGACCATCGCGTTGCATTACGTCTTCGACACCCCGGACGACCGGCTGGTGTGGGACGTGGGTCATCAGGCTTATCCACACAAGATCCTCACCGGTCGCCGCGAGCGCATGGGCACCCTGCGCCAGAAGGACGGCATTGCCGCTTTCCCGCGTCGCTCCGAGAGCGAGTACGACACCTTCGGCGTCGGTCACTCCAGCACCTCGATCAGCGCAGCGCTGGGCATGGCCATTGCCGCCCGCCTGCAAAACAGCGATCGCAAGGCCATCGCGGTGATCGGTGACGGCGCGCTGACCGCCGGCATGGCGTTCGAGGCGTTGAACCACGCCCCGGAAGTCAACGCCAACATGCTGGTGATCCTCAACGACAACGACATGTCGATCTCGCGCAACGTCGGCGGGCTGTCCAACTACCTGGCGAAGATCCTTTCCAGCCGCACTTACGCGAGCATGCGCGAGGGCAGCAAGAAAGTCCTGTCGCGCCTGCCGGGTGCCTGGGAAATCGCCCGTCGCACCGAAGAATACGCCAAGGGCATGCTGGTCCCCGGCACGCTGTTCGAAGAGCTGGGCTGGAACTACATCGGCCCGATCGACGGCCACGACCTGCCGACCCTGATCGCCACCCTGCGCAACATGCGTGATCTGAAGGGCCCGCAGTTCCTGCACGTGGTCACCAAGAAAGGCAAAGGCTTCGCCCCGGCGGAAGTCGACCCGATCGGTTACCACGCCATCACCAAGCTCGAACCGCTGAACGCACCGGTCGCTGCCCCGAAAAAAGCCAGCGGACCGAAGTATTCCGGTGTGTTCGGCGAGTGGTTGTGCGACATGGCAGCGGCCGACCCGCGCCTGGTCGGGATCACCCCGGCAATGAAGGAAGGCTCCGACCTGGTGGCCTTCAGCGAACGCTTCCCGCAGCGCTACTTCGACGTGGCGATTGCCGAACAGCACGCCGTGACCCTCGCTGCCGGCATGGCCTGCGAAGGCGCAAAACCGGTGGTGGCGATCTATTCGACCTTCCTGCAACGCGGTTATGACCAGTTGGTGCATGACGTCGCGGTGCAGAACCTCGACGTGCTGTTCGCCATCGACCGCGCAGGTCTGGTGGGCGAAGACGGACCGACCCACGCCGGCAGTTTCGACCTGTCGTTCCTGCGCTGCATCCCCGGCATGCTGGTGATGACGCCGAGCGACGAAAACGAGCTGCGCAAGATGCTCACCACCGGCCACCTGTACGAAGGCCCGGCGGCGGTGCGTTACCCGCGCGGCAACGGCCCGAACGCGACCATCGAGAAAGACCTCGAGCCGATCGAGATCGGCAAGGGCGTGGTGCGTCGTCAGGGCAGCAAGGTCGCCCTGCTGGTGTTCGGCGTGCAACTGGCCGAGGCGCTAAAAGTCGCCGAGACCCTGGATGCCACCGTGGTCGACATGCGTTTCGTCAAACCCCTGGATGAAGCGCTGGTACGCGAGATTGCCGGTAGCCACGAGTTGCTGGTGACCGTCGAAGAGAACGCGATCATGGGCGGCGCCGGTGCGGCGGTCAGCGAATTCCTCGCCCGCGAAAACATCCTCAAGTCGATCCTGCACCTGGGCTTGCCGGACATCTATGTCGAACACGCCAAGCCGGCGCAGATGCTCGCCGAGTGCGGGCTGGATGAAGCCGGGATCGAGGCTTCGATCCGCGAGCGGCTGCAACTGCTGAACCTCTAAACACATCACCCTGTGGGAGCGAGCTTGCTCGCGATAGCGGCCTGTCAGTCGACGCAGATGCTGACTGAGACACCGCAATCGCGTGCAAGCTCGCTCCCACAGTGGTTTTCAGCGTCTATCAAAACCGTATTCGTCTCAAAGCACCAACGGACTACCGATGAACCTCTCCCGCCTCGCCCTGACGCTGACCCTCCTGCCGTCCGGCCACCTGCTGGCCGACACCTTCGAACGCGACCAGGCGCTGAAACTGCCCGACGTCGTGATCAGCGCCAACCGCCAGGTCGAAGCCCGCAACGACAGCAGTGCCGCCAACACCGTGTTCACCCGTGAAGACATCGACCGCCTGCAGCCCGACAGCGTGACCGACCTGCTGCGTCGAGTGCCGGGGGTACAGGTGGCGCAGACCGGCGGGCGCGGCAGCCTGCCGGGGATTTACATTCGCGGCACGCAATCGGCCCAGAGCCTGGTGCTGGTCGATGGCCAGCGCATTGGCAGTTCGACCTCCGGCGACAGCAACCTGCAGCACATCAACATCGATCAGGTCGAGCGCGTCGAAGTGCTGCGCGGCTCCCGTTCGGCGATTTACGGCAGCGATGCGATTGGCGGGGTCATCCAGATTTTCACCCGCCGTGGCGGCGAACAAGGCTTGCAGCCACGCCTGCATGTGGGTTTCGGCAGCAACCAGACCTGGGAGCGCAGCCTGGGCCTGTCCGGCGGTGACGAGAAAACCCGTTTCAACCTCGGCGCCAGCCTGGATGAAACCGCTGGCATCAATCGTACCCACGAGTCGTTCGCCAGCGATGGCGATCACGATGAATACCGTAACAAATCCTTCAGCCTGAGCTTGAGCCACGCGCTGACCGACGACATCGAAGTCGGCACCAACGTGCTGGATAACCGCGGCAAAAGCGAGTTCGACAACCCGTTCGGTCGCTTCGACATGACGACTTTCGAATCCGTGCCGCAGCAGCCCTACAGCGACTTCAACGTCAGCGGCGTCAGCAGTTATGTCGATGCGCGGGTCAATGACCTGTGGAAAACCCGTATCGAGATCGGCCACAGCGAAAACCGCGAGAAGACCCTCGACAAGCTCAGCGACGAACGCACAGTGTTCAACACTTACCGTGACTCACTGAACTGGCAGAACGACCTGAAGCTCGACGAGCGCAACAGTCTGATCCTCGGCGGCGACTGGTACGAAGACCGGGTCAACAGCAGCACCGCGTTCGACGAGGACAGCCGCTGGAACCGCGCGGCCTTCATCCAGCATCGTTTCAAGGCCGACAGTTTCTCCACGGAACTGGGCCTGCGCCACGACGACAACCAGCAGTTCGGCAGCCAGAACACCTGGAGCGGCACCCTCACCCTGCCGCTGAACCCGAGCAACGACTTGCTATTGAGCTACAGCGAAGGCTTCCGCGCGCCGACCTTCAACGACCTGTATTACCCGGACTTCAGCAACCCGGACCTCAAGCCCGAGACCTCGAAAAGCTACGAGCTGCAATGGCGCAGCCAGTTGAGCGAAAGCAGCCGACTGGAGGCCTCGCTGTACCGCACCGACCTTGAGGACGCGATCATCTTCGGCAGCAACTCACGCCCGGAAAACGTCGCCTCGGCGCGGATCAACGGCTTCGAAGCCGCGTTGAAACAGGAACTGTTCGGCTGGCAGAGCGATCTGGGCCTGGCGATCATCGATCCTCGGGATCGCGATACCGGCCACACCCTGGCCCGTCGTGCACGCCGCACCTTGAGCTGGGACCTGGATCGGCAATTTGATCGACTGGGCCTCGGCGCCAGTTGGCAGGCGGTCAGCAGCAGCTACGACGACCTGAACAATCAGCAACCCTTGGGTGGCTACGCCCTGTTCGGGCTGCGCAGCAGTTGGGAACTGAATCGGGAAACCCGTCTGGAGCTGAAGGTCGACAACCTGCTGGACAAGGGTTACAGCCGTACCCTGTACAGCTTTGACGGCAATCAATACGGCTATCGTGAGGAAGGTCGGGCGTGGATGTTCGGGGTGACCTGGACACCGGAACCCTGACAGAAACGGTCAGTGCTTCGGCATCCAGATCTGGTCGCGCTTAAATCAGCGACGCGCCTGCAGGCCTTCGACAAAGCCTGCGATGCGTCCACAAGCGTCGCTCAATGCAGCATCGGAAACGGTAAACGAGATCCGCACAAACCCGGCGGTGCTGGCGCCAAACGCGCTGGCATCTAGGACCGCGACGCCCGTCTCACGAAACAGCTGCCAGGCAAAATCGGTGCTCGACAGCCCCGTTTCACGCACGTCCACCAGCATGAACATGCCGGCCTCAGGCACCTTGCACTTGAGCAACGGCACGTTGCGCAGCCCCTCAACCACCAGATTGCGCCGGCGCAGGTACAGCTCCCGCGCCTGGCCGACCACTTGCTCATCCAGCTCCAGCGCCTTGAGGGCGGCGGCCTGAATGAAACCCGGCAAGCCGTAGAGCATGCACAGGAGCAGGTTATCCAGGTGTCCGATCAACTCCTGCGGCCCCACCACCCAGCCAACCCGCCAGCCGGTCATCGCGTGGGATTTGGACAGGCTGTTGAGGATGACGGTGCGCTCGGTCATGCCTTCCAGGGTCGCGATGCTTTCGTGTGGGCGGTCATAGGTCAACTGACCGTAGACCTCGTCACTGATCACCCACAGGTTGTGGCGTTGAGCGACCAGCGCCACAGCTTCCAGTTCTTCGCGGGTGTAGACGTTGCCGGTCGGGTTGTTCGGCGTCGCCAGGGCGATGCCGCGGGTCTTGTTGGTGATCACTGCTTCGATGGCTGCCAGGGTCAGGCGGAAATCGCCTTCCGCCGGCTGGGCAATTGGCACCAGCTTCGCTCCAGAAGCCTGGATGCTCGCCTCGTACGTCAGGTACATGGGCGCTGGCACCAGCACCTCGTCGCCCTGTTCGAACAGGCACATGGCGGTGGCGTACAAACCGTTCTGCGCACCGGCCACCAGCGCCACGTTGTCGGCGGACACCGGCAGGCCGAGCAGCGCCGATTGTTTGGCGGCAATCGCCTCGCGCAATTCCGGGCGGCCGATCACGTGGGTGTAATGGGTGTCGCCTTCGTTGATCGCCTGTACGGCGGCCGCACAGATGTCAGCGTCGGTGGCGAAGTCCGGATCGCCGATGCTCAGCACGATGGCGTCTTCACCGCGCGCCTGAGCGTCACAGGCCGCGTAATGGATGTCCCAGGCAGTGACGGTTTCACCGCTGATGCGCGTGACCATGGACGAATATTTCATGTGCAACTCCTTAAAAGCCCCGGGCCGATGAGTCAGGCCTGACGTTGGGGCGTTTTGCCGATTCGGGCAAAGCCTTGTTCGATGATGATCGCCAGAATGATGTAGATCACCGCCACCACCAGCAGCGGTTCGTAGACCCGCAACGTTTGTGCACGGACCAGGTTCGCCGCGCCGAGCAGGTCGGTCACGGCCACGGTCGAAGCCAGTGCCGTGGCCTTGAGTAGCATCACGCTCTCGCCTGCCAGGGTCGGACGCAACATCTGCAAGGCCCGTGGCATCCACACCCGGCGCAGCACCAGCCATGGGCGCATGCCATAGGCCCGCGCCGCTTCCAGCTCGCCACGGGGCACCGCGCGCAGGCCGCCACGCAGCACTTCGCCGACGTATGCGGACACGCTCAGGGTCAGGGCGAAGGCAACATACCAGAAGCCTTCACGCAGGTACGGCCAGAGCATGCTGCCGCGAATCAATGGGAAACTGGCGAATACACTGCCCACGCCGTAATACAGGATGTAGATCTGCACCAGCAGCGGCGTACCGCGCAGCACGCTGGTGTAGAAACGCAGCCCGTTGGCCAGCACAGCAAACTTCGACAACCGACCCAGGGCCACGCCCACCGCCAGAAGGAAGCCGAAAAAACCCGAGATCAGCAGCAGTTGCATCGTCAGGCCGATGCCCCTGACCAACTCGCCGTAAAAACTGCTCAACCAATGAAAATCCATGACCGGCCTCCCTTATGCGTGCCGTGGCATCCAGCGCTCGAAGCGAACTTCGACCTGCCGGAACACCGAGCTGGACACCAGCGTGATCAGGTAATAGAACGCGCCCACCGCGAGGTAGAACAGCAAGTAGTGTTTGGTCGAGGCCGCCGCCTGGCGCCCCGCCGTCAACAGTTCGCTGTAACCGACCACGCTGATCAGCGCGCTTTCCTTGACCAGCACCAGCCACAGGTTGGACAAACCGGCGATGGCGAACGGCAGCATGGTCGGCAGGATCACCCGGCGCACCAGCAGGAAGCGGTTGATGCCATAGGCACGCGCCGCTTCGATCTGGCCGTGGGGAATTGCTTCGATGGCGCCACGGATGATTTCACCGGAGTAGGCCCCCTGCACGATCCCCAGCACCACGATGGCCGCGAGGAAGCCGTTGATCTCGACCTTCGGTTGACCGAGCGCGGCCATCGTCAGGTTGATCAGGTCGGCGCCGGCGTAATACAGCAGCAGAATCAGCAGCAGTTCCGGCACGGCGCGGTAGAGGGTGGTGTAGCAGTTGGCGCAAGCCACCATCCAGCGCGGGCCCTTGAGCTTGACCATCGCCACGATCAGGCCGATCGCCAACCCCAGGATGAAGGCCCCCACGGAAATGCCCAGGGTTTTCACCATGCCCTGTGCCAGGGCCTGGAGCCAGCCATCGGTCAGAAACAGCCGGGTAATGTCAGATAACGTCATGAGCCCTCCTTTGCAGGACTTGCTGGAACGACCGGAGCACTAGAGGGCCGAGATGTCGGTCTTGAAGTAGCGCTGGCGGATTTTTTCGTAGCTGCCGTCATCGCGCAGCGATTGCAGGGCCACGTTCAGGCGCTCGCGCAGGGCATCGTTGCCTTTGCGCACACCGGCACCGACGCCATCGCCGAACAGCGGATCGAGCGGTGCCACGCCCTTGCTGGCGAGCATCGAGTTGTCGGGGTTGTCCAGCAGCGGCTCGACCACCAACTGGTCGGCGAGCATGATGTCGACGCGGCCACTGCGCAGGTCGGAAAGTATGTCGTCCTGATCGTTGTAGTAGCGGATGGTCGAGGTTTCGCCGTAGTACTTCTTGACGAATGCAGCGTGAGTGGTCGAGCCCTGCACGCCGATGATCTTGCCCTTAAGGCCGGCCGGAGTCGGGTCGAGTTCCAGGTTGCGGTCACCGATCCACAGGGCGCGGGTGAAGAAGTACGGCTGGGTGAAATCGATCACCTGCTGGCGTTCCGGGGTGATCGACAGCGAGTTGAGCACCACGTCGACCTGCTGCGACTTGAGCGCCGGGATCAAGCCGTCCCAGGACATTTCGTTGAGGGAGCAGTCGGCCTTCATGCGCTCGCAGACGGCGGTGATCATCTCCGGCTCGAACCCGCTCCACTCGCCCTTGCCGCTCTTGAACGAGAACGGCGGATAGGGTTCCAGGGCGATGCCGAACACCAGTTTGTCAGCGGCCATCGCCGTGCTCGCGATACCGGCCAACAGGCAGGCTTGCAGGGTAACCAACAGGGTTTTTTTCATGTTTGAGTGCCTCATTCTGGTTATTGATATCGAGGTAAAAACAATCGCTGCGGGTTATCCGCGGTTGTCCTGCGCCATCACAAACTGCCGGCAGCGTTCGCTGCGCGGGTCCAGCAACACCTGAGACGGCGGGCCTTCTTCCTCGACCCGTCCCTGATGCAGATAAATCACCTTGCTCGACACATCCCGGGCGAAGGCCATCTCGTGGGTCACCAGAATCATCGTCCGTCCCTCTTCGGCGATGCCCTGGATCACCCGCAGCACTTCACCCACCAACTCGGGGTCGAGGGCCGAGGTCGGCTCATCGAACAGCATCACTTGCGGACGCATGGCCAAGGCGCGGGCAATGGCCACGCGTTGCTGCTGGCCACCGGACAGAAACGACGGATAGGTGTTGCGCTTGTCGATCAGGCCGACCTTTTCCAGCAGATGCTCGCCATGGGCGATGGCCTCCTTGCGGTCTTCGCCAAGCACGTACACCGGCGCTTCGATGACGTTCTCCAGCACCGTGCGGTGCGGCCACAGGTTGAAGCTCTGGAAGACCATGCTCAGTCGAGTACGCAGGCGCTCGACCTGGCGTGGGTCGGCCACCTGCGCAACGCCATTACGGCCGGTTTTCAGGCCGACGGTTTCACCGTTGATGCGCAGCGTGCCGCTGCACGGAATTTCCAGCAGGTTGATGCAACGCAGCAAGGTACTTTTGCCCGAGCCGCTGGAGCCGATCAGCGACACCACTTCGCCCTCTTTGGCGCGCATCGAAATGCCCTTGAGCACGTGGTGATCGGCGTAGCTTTTATGCAGGTCGTCGATGGCGACGACCGCGTTGTCGGTGTCCTGCTGTGGAACGTTGACATTGAGTGCTTGCACGTTGGGTCCCTCCAATTCTTGTTGTTATGGGAACTACTCGTCTTCTCGGGCGGGAATCCACCACTCCTCGCCACGCACAGTGCTGATGTACTCCGGCCAGCGGAAGCGGTGCGGCGCCTGGAAATCGGCCGGCAACAACGGTGCCTGCCAATGCTCACCGCCAATGCCACCACCGGTGCGCTGGTTGAACTCGGCCTTGGCGGCACTCAGCAGTTCGTCGCGGCAGAACAGGTCGAGCAAGGTCGTGGCGATGGTTTTCGAGGCCACATAGATCATCGGGTCGATGGTCTGGGGAATACCGCCCAGGGCGTTCGAGACCCAGTCCGGGTACACGTGACCGGCGGGCGCGGAGAGCATCGGACGTGCCACCAGCAGACGCACCGTCGGGCAATGCCAGGTGTATTCCGGGTAGTCGTCGGAGGTCAGGTACTTCTGCCAGGCCGGCATTTGCAGGCGCATCTGCCGTTCGCATTCCTGCGGCTCGATCAGTTGCTCGGTGGCCGGCAGGAAAGGTTCGGCCATCGGCTCCAGCCCCAGATTGACCTGGATTTCACGAGCGATGTCACAGGCCTCGCGACCCCACTGCGGAGCACCGACGGCGGCCAGGTTGTCGTAGGTGGCCTGGGCCAACACATGGTTGGGCAAGCCACCGCGGGATTTGCAGACCCAGGTTTTTTTCCACTTGCAGCCGGTGGCCATGGCCGCAGCGGCAGCGTTGTTGTCCATGACCGAGGAAATGGTTTCGGCCTGTTCGATCGAATCACAACGCAGCAGGTACTGGATCTGCGAGATGTGCGGCGGCAGGTTGTCCGCCGTGGCCTGGCCGGCGGTGAGGATCGCTTCGTTGTAGCTCCACAGCCCGGTGAACGGCAGCGTGGAACGGCGCAGGCTTTCGTTGAGGTTGTAGAAGTGCATCAACGCATCGTTGGCGCCCGGCGCCCGCGCCGCCAGATGGTTCTGCGGAATCGGGCTGTAGCGATCGGCGGCGATCCAGTTCTCGGGATCTTCGCAGGTAAAGGTGTAGATATAGGCGTAGGCGATACCGCAATGGGTATCCCAGGTCGTGGTGTTGTTCAGCGGCAGCATGTAGGTGGGGTGGAAGCTGATCGCTGCGTCGAGGTTGTCGTAGTAACCCTTGGCGGCGTGCACCGGTTTTGAGGCGCGGAGTTTTTCCGCTGGTTCGCCGAAGAAGCGGATGGTGCCCTGGATGCCAAACTCGAGCATGGTCGCCTTGGCCGCCAGCACGCCACCGAGAGCACTGATGCCGAGGGCCGAATGCGGATCGGTATGACCCGGGGCAAAACGCGACAGGCCATCGCGGGGCATCTTGCGCGTCGTCGCGGCCTGGCAGTTGCCCGGCACCGCGTCGTATTCGGCGTAGGTCGCCAGCACCGGGCCTTCGCCATTGGTGAAGGTGGCGCAGAAGGCTGTCGGCATGCCGCCGCTGCCCTCTTCTACGGTGAAACCTTCCTTGCGCAGCAGTTCCACGTACCAGGCGCAGGATTTGTATTCGCGAAACGCCGGCTCCGCGTAGTGCCAGATAATCTGATGCCAATCCGACAATTGCTGGCGGTGCCGTTCGATCCAGTTCAGGGCAAATCTTTTTTGCAGTTCCATGCGGTTCACTCCCAGGTATTCAGCGGCAATGGCTCAGGCAGACAGGAAGGCGGCGGCGTCCAGCTCCAGCAGTACGGGTTGACGGGTGTCTTTCAGGCCGGCGAGCACTTCGTGCAATTGTTCGAAGCTGCGTACCGGCAGGTGCTGGACATGGCAGGACTTGGCCAGGGCGGCAAAGTCCGGTGGCAGAATGTCGACGCCCAGTGGCGAGATATCGCGGGCCGTCATGTAGTCGCGGATTTCGCCGTAGCAGTGGTTGTTCCACAGCACCACGATCACCCCCGCCTCGGCTTCCCGTGCGGCGATCAGTTCGGCACTGGAGAACTGCATGCCGCCGTCGCCCACCACCGCGAGCACCGGACGCTCCGGCATCGCCAGCTTGGCGCCGATGGCCGCCGGCAGGCCGTAACCCAGGGTGCCGAAACCGGTGCCGGCGTTGAACCAACTGTTGGCCTGCGGCGCGCGATAACCCAGCGCTCCCTGGTAGACCGGTTGGGTCGAGTCGCCGACGACAATCGGCGCCGGCAGGCTGTCGCGCAGGGTGTCGAGCATTTGCTGCATGACGTTCTGTTTGCCGGTCCAGCCGGCGCGTTCAGCAGCGTTGACCCGGGCGACATTGCTCTGTGCCCAGTCGCTGGATGGCATTTGCGGCAGCGCGGCAAGCAGCGCTTGTAAACCTTGCTTGGCATCGCCCAGCAGGCCGACATCGGCACGCGCGGCACCAAGAATCTGCAGCGGATCGATGTCCAGGCGAATCAATGGCGCATTCAACGCCAGCGGGCCGAGGCCGAAGAAGTCGTAGTCGGTTTCCCCCAGCTCAGTGCCCACCGCGAGCACCACATCGGCCTGGGCGAACAGCTCGCGGCCATGGCTCGACGACTGCACGCCATCGAGCAGCAGCGGATGTTCAGGGGCCAGCAAGCCACGGGCGTTGGTGGTCAGGGCCACCGCTGCCTGCAAACGTTCCGCCAGCGCTTGCACGGCCTGACCGGCACGGCGTGCTCCGCCGCCGACGAGGATCAACGGACGGCGCGCCGACGCCAGCAGTTTTACCGCGGCATCGATGTTCGCCGCCGCCGGGGCCGGTGCTTGTGGCAAGGCCCGTGGACGCAGGTCGAGTTCATCAGCTGGCATTTCCAGCACGTCCAGCGGGATCTCGATATGCACTGGCCGTGGACGGGCGCAGTTGAACAGGGCGAAGGCGCGAGCCAGCACTTCCGGCAGTTCCTGCGGGCGCTGCAAGGTATGACTGAACGCGCACACCCCGGAAACCACGGCACGCTGGTCGAGCATTTCGTGCAGATAGCCATGACCGAGGCGTTGGTGCTCGCGGCGGCTGGTGGTGGAGATCACCAGCATGGGAATCGAATCGGCGTAGGCCTGGCCCATGGCGGTGAGGATATTGGTCATCCCGGGGCCGGTGATGATGAAGCACACGCCCGGTTTGCCACTGGCGCGGGCATAACCGTCGGCCATGAAACCGGCGCCCTGCTCATGGCGCGGGCTGATGTGGCGCAGCGAACTGCCGTGCAGTCCACGGTACAGCTCGACCGTGTGGACGCCGGGAATTCCGAACACCGACTCCACACCGTAGCCTTCGAGCAAGCGAACAAGCGCCTGGGCACAACTGGTCATGCGAGCACCTCTTGTTTTTCTTATTGGATGTCAGGTGCAGGGCAACCTGAACGAGGGCTCTAGTATTGGTGACAAAACAATTACATCAATCAAAATAAATTTGCGTAATTGTCCAATTTAATTGAACAGATACGCCGAACGCTTATGGGCTGAATGGATCATCTGGCTCACCAATGACGGGGAAAATTTTCGATTGTGGCAGCCGTGGTTTTTCATAAATGATCGAGCGCTTATCCCGGCGGGAACACATCATGCGCATCGAACACCATCCCCTGTTGAGCCGCACCCCGTGCACACGGAGAGAATTGACCAGCCTGCATTACGGCGAGCCTGGCGGTGCCGGCAAGGTGTACCTGCAAGCCAGCCTGCACGCTGACGAACTGCCGGGCATGCTGACACTGCATCATTTGCGACAACTGCTGGATCGCGCCGAAGCACGTGGGGAGATACTCGGGGAAATCGTGCTGGTGCCGATTGCCAACCCCATCGGCCTGGAACAGACGTTGATGCACGACGCCATGGGGCGTTTCGATTTCAACAGCGGCGAGAACTTCAACCGGCGTTACCCTGACCTGACTGCGTTGATCGCGGACAACTTGGCCCGTGTTCTGACAGACGATATCGAGCAGAACCGACAGATCATTCGCCATGCCATGGTCGAGGCGTTGCAGCAGATGCAACCTGCCAGCGAAATCGACTCCCTGCGTCAGGCCCAATTGCTCCTGGCCATCGATGCCGACTTTGTCCTCGACCTGCACTGTGATGCCCAGGCGGTGCTGCACCTCTATGGTGAAACGCCCTACTGGCCGCAGATCGAACCCCTGGCGCGCTACATCGGTGCCGAAGCCAGCTTGCTCGCCGACGGCAGCGGCGCCGGCTCGTTCGATGAAGCTTGCGGCCAGACCTGGTGGCGACTGCAAGAAAGGTTTGCCGGGCGCTTCCCGATCCCGTCGGGCTGCGTCGCCGCCACTGTCGAATTGCGCGGCGAGGCACAGGTCGAGCACGCACTGGCCAGCCGCGATGCCGCAGCGCTTTATGCCTTCCTGCAACACCGTGGCGTCATTGCCGGCACAGCACCGGACATGCCAGAGCTGCCTCGGCCGGCCACGCCGTTCAACGGCTCCCTCACCCTGCGCGCCCCCTGTGCCGGGCTCGTGGTGTTCCTCCATCAACCCGGCGCCTGGATTGAAGAGAAGCAGCCGGTGGTGCACCTCATCGACCCCATCAGCAGCGCGACGCAGGTGGTCTGCAGCAGCGTCAGTGGGGTGATGTACATGCGCAGCGCGATCCGCTTTGCCGCGGCGGGGGTGGAGTTGTGCAAGGTGGCTGGGGCGAATGCGCTGGAGGGTGGGGTGACGGTTTCCGCATAAAACCGATCGGGCACTGAGAGCAAGCTCGCTCCCACAAGGGATCGGGTCGACTGCCGGCTTCAGCGCTCGGGGGCGATCAGCTGGCACAGCTTGGCGGTCGCTTCGATCATCTGCCCGCTCGGCCGTTCCAGCCCCTTGTCCGTCACCAGACGTAATTGCTGCTGTTCGACAGCCGCCACTTGCGGCCAGGCCTTCCAGGCATCGAGCTGGGCCTGTTCGCTGGCCAGAATCACTTCGGGATTACGCTGTAGCACAGCTTCCACGCTGACTTGCGGCGCGGGCAGTTTCAGCTCGGCGAAGACATTGCGCCCACCACACACTTCCAGCGCATCACTGATGATCTGCTCGCCGCCGACGGTGTAGAGCGGCCGGTCCCAGACCTGATAGAACACCCGCAACGGCTCGTCGCGCCGATAGCGCTGTCGCAACTCTTCCAGCCGCCGACGCAAATCGCCGGCCAGCGCAACGCCACGCTCAGGGCGGCCGAGCGCAGCGGCAATGTCTTCGATCTGTGTGGCCAGTTGATTCAGGCTATGGGGTTCAGCGACGTAAGTCGGTATGTTCAGGCGTTTGAGCTGCTCACGCTGGGCCGGAGCGACGCTGCCTGGCCAGAGCAACAGCAAATCGGGTTTGAGGCTGAGCAGACGTTCCATGTCCAGTTGGCCGTAGCGGCCCACGGAAGGCAGGTTTTTCAGTTCAGCGGGGCGCTCACCGGCATCCAGCACGCCCACCAGGAGGTCGGCCGACCCCAGTTCAACGACGATTTCGGAAAGGGACGGCGCGAGGCTGACCACCCGCTCCACGGCCGCTGCCGAGCCGGCGGCCAGCAGCAATAGCGCCAGCCAGACAGCTCGCATCAGGCGAGTTGACGAGGGATACGATAGAGGTAGAACAGCACCGCGGTCGACAGCGCCAGCAACATCAACGGCACGGCTTCAAGGCCGACGAACACCGCCAGTGCGCCAATCCACGCCGGCAGGCCAGCCGCGAGAAATGCCGTGCGCCGCTTGGCTGCCAGATGAATCCAGGCGGCAGGCTCGTCAGGCGTATCCAGGGCTTTTTGCGTAGCGATCAATGCGTGTTTGTAGCCGCCGAAAAATTTCAGGCTGACAAACATCGAGGCCACGCCGGCAATGAACAACGGCATCGCCAGCACCGGCAAGATAGCCTCGCTTTGGCCGAACACGCCATTGATCACGAACAACGGCAGCAAGGCCAGCGCCAGGTATTGCCACCAGTTGACGGACAGCCGCCGCCGGACCTGACCGCGCGTCACGCCCGGTCTACCTCGCCTTGGTGCTCGTTGCCCATCATGTGGTCGAGTTTGCTCGCCTTGGTCGCCAGGTACAGGCGGTTGTGCGGGTTGTGACCGGTGTGCAGCGGCACGCGCTCGGCGACGACGATGCCCATGTCGGTCAAGGCTTTGACCTTGCGCGGGTTGTTGGTCATCAGGCGCAGGGATTTCACGCCCATGTGTTCCAGCATTGGCAGGCACATGGCGTAGTCACGCTGGTCGGCGGCAAAACCCAGGCGCTCGTTGGCTTCAACGGTGTCGGCGCCGCCGTCCTGCAACTCGTAGGCACGGATCTTGTTCAACAGGCCAATGCCACGGCCTTCCTGGCGCAGGTACAGCAACACGCCGCGACCTTCGCGGGCGATGGCCTGCAAGGCCGCCTCAAGCTGCGAACCGCAGTCGCAGCGCTGGCTGAACAGGGCATCGCCCGTCAGGCATTCGGAGTGCAACCGGCCGAGTACCGGGGCACCGTCGTCGAACTCACCCAGGCTGAGCACGACGTGCTCGCGGCCGGTGGCTTCGTCGAGAAAGCCATGCATGGTGAATTGCGCAAAAGGTGTGGGCAGCTTGCAAGCGGCGACAAAAGCGACAGGCACCGGTGTGCTCCTGATCTGAAAGTCTGAAGTTTCGCAGAGCCGGCATTGTAACAGCAGCTTCCGTGGGACGCTTAGGCTGAATTATCGGCGATAACGATCAAAAAGTTTGATATCAGCCCTGACCACGCCGTCCCACAAGGTTCTATGCCAGTCTTTTAATTGGAGTCAAACGGATACGGCTGCTTCCAGCGCTCGAAGATCGGCTTCAGCTCGCCGCTGTTCACCAATTGCTCCATACGCTGATCGAACAGGGCCATCAAGGTGCGGGCCTGCGGGGTCTTGGCGAAGCACAGGTACAACGGCAATTCGGCGATATGGCTGCTGCGCAACTGCGCGGGATCCTTGGCGCGGCTGCGCACGTATTCGACCTCGGTTTGTGCATCGATGTAGAAGTCGGCGCGATTGTGCATCAGCATCGACACGATGCCGGTACGCCGCAGCACTTCGTCGAAGTGGCGCACATTGGGCAGGTAGTGCTGATAGTCGTAGCCACGCACCCAGGCCAGGCGATAGTTGCCCAGGGTTTCCGGGGTTGGTATCGGACTGCTGGTCAAACCCAGTGCATAGATATGATCGGTGTCGAAATTCCACCGGGGATAAAGCACGCCCGCGGACTCGTCACGATAGGAGCCGACGCAAGCATCCACCTCACCACGTTCAGCCAGGCCGAGGGAACGCACGTAAGGCTCGGTACGGATATCCACCTTCACACCCGCTGGTTCGAACACCTGTCGCAGCACATCCCAGGCCAGCCCGTGACCATCGGCAGCGGTATAGTCTTCCCACTCTTCGCTGGCCAGGTGAATCACCGAGGGCGGTGTAGTCGTCCCGCCTCCCGCCTGGGCGAAAGCACAAAACGTCGCCAATACCAGCAGCATCAACCCGCGTAGAGCCATCCCTGATTCCCCCGACTAACCGCTCTCCTGACTCACCCCTGACCACGCACCCGGTCAAGCGAAATAATGCACCAGCCCTTGCATCGCCAGCCACGCAAACACACCGGCAAGAACATCATCGAGCATGATGCCGACGCCGCCATGCACATGCCGGTCGATCCAGCGAATCGGCCAGGGCTTGAGAATATCGAAGAAGCGGAACATCAGGAAACCCGCCAGCAACCACTGCCAACCTTCCGGCACCAGCCACAGGGTGATCCACATCCCGACCATTTCGTCCCAGACGATGCCTTCGTGATCGTGTACGCGCAGATCGTCGGCCACCTTGCCGCACAGCCAGAAGCCGAACAGCATGGTGATGCCCAGCATCAGCCAATACCCCCAATCCGGGAGCATCTGCCACAACGGGATAAAGGGTAGCGCAACCAGCGATCCCCAGGTGCCCGGGGCCTTTGGCAAAGTGCCCGAGCCGAAACCGAACGCCAGGAAATGCCAAGGATTGCGCCAGACCGACGGCGGTACGTGCTCTGCCGGGACCTGTTTGGGGTGATCTGTCACGGTGACTCCCGAAAATGTTGATAACCCCGGGTTTGCGGGGTGATGTCTTGGCCATCGACGTCGAGCAATGCCACGCCCTGCCCCGCCACGACCTGCCCGATCACATGAATCGGCCAACCGTCGGCCAACAGCAGTGGCAACTCGACGGGCGGCAGTGTGAAGGCCAGGACGTAATCGTCACCGCCGCTCAAGGCCGCGGCTTGTGCAGCCGGTTCGCCGAGAAAGGCGAGAAGGGCCTCGGACAAGGGCAAGCGGTCCTGCTCAATGCGGATACCCACCTTGGAAGCCAGCGCGATGTGCCCGCAGTCCGCGAGCAGGCCGTCGGAGATGTCCATCGCCGAAGTCGCCCTGCCCCGCAAGGCCTGGCCCAGTGCCAACTGCGGTTGCGGTGACCAGTAATGCGCCAGCAGCGGATCGGCGATGATCGCTTCGGCCGTGCGCTCGCCCAGGACCAGCGGCAAGGCACCCGCCGCATTGCCCAGCTCGCCGCCGACACACAGCAGATCGCCCGGCTGCGCGCCGCTGCGGGTCAGCGCCTGACCGCTCGGTACGCGGCCGAACACGGTCATGGTCAGGCTCAGTGGCCCACGGGTGGTGTCACCGCCGACCAGTGCCACGCCGCAACTTTGCGCCATCTGGTTCAAACCGCGGGCATAGGCTTGCAGCCAATCGGCGGTCACCGTCGGCAAGGTCAGGGCAAGGGTAAAGGCAACGGGTGTGGCACCCATGGCAGCCAGATCGCTGACGGCCACGGCCAGCGAACGCTGACCGAGCAGAAAGGGATCGCAGGGGTCGGCGAAATGCACGCCGGCCACCAGCGTATCGGTGGAAATCGCCAACTGCTCCCCGCAGGGAACAGCCAGCAAGGCGCAGTCATCGCCGATCCCCAGGGCAACGCCTTCGCCGCCCTGCGCACAAGGCGCGGCGGCGAAGAAATGGCGGATCAGCTCAAACTCACCCATAGGCGATATTTCAAGCGCCAATCAGCGCTTGAACGCCTTCACTTCAGCTTCACGCAGACGCGGGGCCAGCTTGTCGAGCACACCGTTGACGAACTTGTGGCCGTCGGTGGAACCGAAGACCTTGGCCAGTTCGATACCTTCGTTGATCACAACGCGGTACGGCACGTCGACGCGCTTGAGCAGCTCCCAGGTGGACAGGCGCAGAACCGCCAGTTCAACCGGGTCCAGCTCTTCGATGGTCAAGTCCAGGCAAGGCTTGAGCGCGGTGTCGATTTCGGTCTTGAACTGCGGAACCCCGTGAAGAATTTCGCGGAAGTAGGCGCCATCGACATCGGTGAAATCGTTATCGACCCGGAACTGCGCTTCGATCTCGTTCAGCGACTGCTTGGCCATGTGCCATTGGTACAGCGCCTGGGTCGCGAGCTGACGGGCTTCGCGGCGCTTGGCGCTTTTCGATGGCTTGCCGGCATCCGCAGGCTTTGGATCGCGCGGGTTGAAACGATCGCTATCGTCGCTAATCACTTGGCCTCCAACTGCGCCAGCAGGCTGACCATTTCCAGAGCGGACAGGGCAGCTTCAGCACCTTTGTTGCCGGCCTTGGTGCCGGAACGTTCGATGGCTTGCTCGATGGAATCAACGGTCAGGACGCCGAAGGCAACCGGTACGCCGAACTCCATGGACACCTGGGCCAGGCCCTTGGTGCATTCGCCCGCCACGTATTCGAAGTGCGGAGTGCCGCCACGAATGACCGCGCCCAGAGCGATGATTGCTGCGAACTCGCCTTTTTGAGCGACTTTTTGCGCAACCAGCGGAATTTCGAAGGCGCCAGGTGCGCGGATGATGGTGATGTCGCTTTCGCTCACGCCGTGGCGAACCAGGGCATCAACAGCACCGCTGACCAGGCTTTCAACGACGAAGCTGTTGAAACGGCCCACTACCAGAGCGTAGCGGCCTTTAGGGGCGATGAAGGTACCTTCGATGGTCTTCAGGGTCATTCGTCAGATCTCTTAAAGAGCCGGGACGCGTCTCGTACGCGCCCCTCAGTGATATTAGCCACGAATACAAAACCGGAAAATCCCGCATTGCCGCTCAGATTTTGTGGCGAGGGAGCTTGCTCCCGTCGGGCTGCGAAGCGGCCCCTTTTGTGGGCGCTTCGCACCCAAGCGGGAGCAAGCTCCCTCGCCACAATGCATCTCAGTCAACAAGGCCGGAAACAACCGGTCATTATTCGGAGGGCACGTATTCTACAACTTCCAGATCGAAACCGGATATCGCATTAAATTTCATCGGTGCCGACATCAGGCGCATTTTGCGCACGCCGAGGTCACGCAGGATCTGCGAACCGGCACCCACGGTGCTGTAGGTGGTCGGTTTTTTCACCGCCAGCTGGTCGGCGGTTTCACGGATGTGCGCCAGCAACACGTCGCCATCGAGCGGGTGACCGAGCAACAGCACCACACCGCTGCCGGCCTCGGCAACCGTGGCCATGGCGGCGCGCAGGCTCCAGCGGCCCGGTTGCTTGACCATCAGCAGGTCGCGCAGCGGGTCCATGTTGTGCACGCGCACCAGGGTCGGTTCTTCGGCGCAGATGTTGCCCAGGGTCAGTGCCATGTGCACGTCGCCTTCCACGGAATCACGATAGGTTACCAGGTTGAATTGGCCCAGTTCGCTGTCCAGCGGCTGCTCGGCAATCCGCTGAACGGTACGTTCGTGGATCATCCGGTAGTGAATCAGGTCGGCGATGGTGCCGATCTTGATGCCGTGTTCGGCGGCAAAGGTTTCCAGCTCGGCGCGACGGGACATGGTGCCGTCATCGTTCATCACTTCGCAGATCACACCGCTCGGCTCGAAACCGGCCATGCGCGCCAGGTCGCAGGCGGCTTCGGTGTGACCGGCGCGGGCCAGGGTGCCACCGGCCTGGGCCATCAGCGGGAAAATGTGGCCCGGGCTGACGATGTCTTCAGCCTTGGCGTCCTTGGCGGCAGCTGCCTGCACCGTGCGCGCACGGTCGGCGGCGGAGATGCCGGTGGTCACACCGGTGGCGGCTTCGATGGACACGGTGAACTTGGTGCCGAAACCGGAACCGTTGCGCGGTGCCATCAGCGGCAGCTTGAGCAGTTCGCAGCGCTCACGGGTCATCGGCATGCAGATCAGGCCACGGGCGTGCTTGGCCATGAAGTTGATGTGCTCGGGCTGGCAGCACTCGGCGGCCATGATCAGGTCGCCTTCGTTCTCGCGGTCTTCGTCATCCATGAGGATGACCATCTTGCCTTGGCGGATGTCTTCAACCAGTTCTTCGATGCTATTGAGCGCCACAAGGCACCCCCTTCAGTCAGGATTTGAGGTAGCCGTTGGCGGCCAGAAAGCTTTCGGTAATGGTGCTGCCGGCAGCCGGCTCTGCCGCCTTGTCGCCCAGAAGCAAGCGCTCCAGGTAACGGGCCAGCAAGTCCACTTCCAGGTTCACCCGACGACCCGGCTGATACGACGCCATGATGGTTTCGCTCAGGGTGTGCGGAATGATGGTCAGCAGGAACTCGGCGCCATCGACCGCGTTCACGGTCAGGCTGGTGCCGTCGACGGTGATCGAGCCTTTATGGGCGATGTACTTGGCCAGCTCTTTCGGTGCGCGAATGCGGAATTCCACGGCACGGGCGTTTTCGGTACGGGCAACCACTTCGCCGACGCCGTCGACGTGACCGCTGACCAGGTGCCCGCCCAGGCGAGTGGTCGGGGTCAGGGCTTTTTCCAGGTTGACCGGGCTGCCGCTTTTCAGGTCGTTCATCGCGGTGCAGTCGAGGGTTTCGCGACTGACGTCCGCGGCAAAGCCGTTACCCGGCAGCTCCACGGCGGTCAGGCACACGCCGTTGACCGCGATGCTGTCGCCCAGTTTGACGTCGCTCAGGTCGAGCTTGCCGGTTTCTACGTGAACCCGCACATCTCCGCCTTTTGGGGTCAATGCACGAATACTGCCGATGGATTCGATGATGCCGGTGAACATGGGGTTCTCCTCGAGAACAGGGCCAGCGCTATAGCGATGGCCGGGAATTATACGCTCGCTGATGGCGATGGGATGGCAGTGACTCGCCAGTCATCGCCAACCGCGCGAATTTCGGTGATCTTCAGTTCGGGCGCATCCTTCATTTGCGCGATCGGCCAGTCCAGCAGCGGTCGCGCCGAAGCGCCCATGAACTTGCCCGCCATGAAAATCTGGAACTCGTCCACCAGGCCGAGTTGCGCAAACGCGCCCGCCAGACGTGGACCTGCTTCGACCAGCACTTCATTGATGCCTCGGGCGGCGAGTTCAACCAGCAAGCGGCGCAGATCGACCTGGCCGTCATCGCCCGGCACGATCAGGCACTCGGGGCCATTGGCGTACTGCTCTTCCACCGCCATGCAGGTCGCGACCAGGGCCGGGCCAGCCTTGAAGAACGGCGCATCGAGCGGCACCCGCAGACGGCCGTCAATCAATACACGCAACGGTGGGCGGCTCATGGCCAGTGCGGTTTGTTCGGCATCCAGCCCCAGCTCATCGGCGCGCACGGTCAACCGCGCATTGTCTGCCAGTACCGTGTCAGCGCCGGTCAGCACGACGCTGGCCTGGGCACGCAGGCGTTGTACGGCCGAACGGGCAGCCGGGCCGGTGATCCACTGGCTTTCGCCGCTTTCCATCGCCGTGCGACCGTCGAGGCTCATCGCCAGCTTGACCCGAACGAACGGCAAGCCGTGCTCCATGCGCTTGAGGAAACCTTGATTGAGCTGACGCGCCTCGCCTTCCAGCACACCGCTTTCAGTGGCAATCCCGGCCTGGGCCAGGCGTTGCAGACCGCGACCGGCGACTTCCGGGTTCGGGTCCTGCATCGCTGCCACCACCCGCGCCACGCCAGCGTTGACCAGCGCGTCGGCACAGGGCGGCGTGCGCCCGTGATGGCTGCAGGGTTCGAGCGTCACGTAGGCCGTCGCGCCACGCGCCAGCTCACCGGCGGCGCGCAAGGCATGGACTTCAGCGTGGGGTTCGCCGGCGCGGACATGCCAGCCTTCGCCGACGATCTGCCCGTCACGCACGATTACACAGCCGACACGCGGGTTGGGGTGCGTCGTGTAATGACCTTTGCGCGCCAGCTCCAGGGCACGGGCCATGAAGTGGGCATCGAGGATGGCAAGTTCGGCGGGCGTGGTCATTCTTTCACCGGTTCCCGGGCCAGGCGATCGATCTCTTCGCGGAACTCGTTGAGATCCTGGAAGCGGCGATACACCGAGGCGAAGCGAATGTAGGCAACTTCATCGAGCTTTTGCAGCTCGGCCATCACCAGCTCGCCGACCACGAGGGATTTGACCTCGCGTTCGCCCGTGGCACGCAGTTTGTGTTTGATGTGCACCAGCGACGATTCGAGGCGCTCGACACTCACCGGGCGCTTCTCCAGCGCGCGCTGCATGCCGGCGCGGAGTTTTTCTTCGTCGAACGGCTGGCGACTGCCGTCGGTTTTGATCAGGCGCGGCAACACCAGTTCAGCCGTCTCGAACGTCGTGAAACGTTCGCCGCAGGCCAGGCATTCACGCCGGCGGCGCACCTGTTCGCCCTCGGCGACCAGACGCGAGTCGATGACCTTGGTGTCGTTGGCACCGCAGAAGGGACAGTGCATGGTGGCAGGCAACAAAAAAAGGGAGGGCCATGGTAGCGCATCCCGGTGGCAAGACAAGCCATAGGGTTTGCGGTATACAGTCGAGCTATACCGCTTGATCCATGGATACCCTTTTGCCGGAGTCGCAAATGTCGTTACGAGCGCTCGTTTTACTCAGTGTTTTCAGCCTGCTGGCAGCGTGCGGCAGCGATGCCCCGAAACCCCAGCCGCCTACGCCAGGCCCCGCGTCGCAGCAGGCGCAGAAGCAGGCCCGACAAGCGACGGAACTCGGCCCGCTGCCGGCGTATCAGCGCGAATTGAGCGGCACCCTGCAAGGCGTACCGGCCGGCGCCGAAGTCGAACTGGCGCTGCTGGTGATCGACGACAAGGATCGCCCGCAACAATTGCTCGCCAGTTCGACCATTATCGGTACCAATCAGGTATTGCCGTTTCATCTGCGCTTCAACCCGGAGGCCTTCCCGGCCGGTGCGCGGGTTGAACTGCGTGGTCGCGCCAGCCAGTCCGGTCAGTTGATCCTGCACCTGCCTTCGCAGGTGATCACCCAACCGACCACCCAGGCCCTGGGCCAGCTGC
This sequence comes from Pseudomonas vancouverensis, assembly GCF_004348895.1. Classification (GTDB taxonomy): domain Bacteria; phylum Pseudomonadota; class Gammaproteobacteria; order Pseudomonadales; family Pseudomonadaceae; genus Aquipseudomonas; species Aquipseudomonas vancouverensis. The sequence continues at coordinate 63,107 of NZ_RRZK01000030.1, read as the reverse complement.
AATTCGTCAAAGCCCCATGAGTGCGCCGCTCGACCTGCAACAGGCCCTGAGCGACCTGCTCGGCGATGCGCAACTGGTGGACTGCGAATTACCGGGCACCGACCTGAAGTTGTGGCTGATCGATGGCGACAACATGGACCGCGCCTTCAGCCCGGAAGAAACCCGGCGCATCCTGCATGAGCCGCCATACTGGAGTTTCTGCTGGGCCAGCGGCCTGGCCGTGGCCCGCTACCTGGCGGACAACCCGCAGTGGGTCGAAGGCAAACGGGTGCTGGATTTCGGCGCCGGCTCTGGTGTTGCAGGTATTGCTGCGGTGAAGGCCGGCGCGCTGGAAGTGGTGGCCTGTGACCTCGACCCCTTGGCCATCGCCGCCTGCCGGGCGAACGCGGCGCTCAATGACGTGCAGCTCAATTACTCCACGGACTTTTTCGCCGAGGCCGATCGCTTCGATCTGATCCTGGTGGCGGATGTGCTGTACGACCGGGCGAACCTGCCGCTGCTTGACGAGTTTCTCAGTCGGGGTCGAGAGGCGCTGGTGGCGGATTCGCGGGTCAGGGATTTCCGTCATCCGTTGTATCAACGCATCGAGATGCTGGAAGCCATGACCTTGCCAGACCTGGCCGAGCCCCATGAGTTTCGGCATGTGAGCCTGTATCACGCGCGGCGCGGCTGAAAAGCATCGCGAGCAAGCTCGCTCCCACAGTGGAATGCGTTCCCTTGCTCGCGATGGCGGCCTGCCAGACAACACAGTTCTAACGGTGGCCGCCTTCCGGCCACACCCCACCAAGCCGTATAGTTGCCCCATTCACGCTTTTACGAGATCCCCCCAATGAGTCAGCCAACGCCGTACATCTTCGACGCCACGACTGCCGATTTCGACCAGTCGGTGATCGAGAACTCCTTTCACAAACCGGTGCTGGTGGATTTCTGGGCCGAATGGTGCGCGCCCTGCAAGGTGTTGATGCCGATGCTGCAAAGCATCGCCGAGAGCTATCAGGGCGAGTTGCTGCTGGCCAAGGTCAACTGCGACATCGAGCAGGACATCGTCGCCCGTTTCGGCATTCGCAGCCTGCCGACCGTGGTGCTGTTCAAGGATGGTCAGCCGGTGGACGGTTTCGCCGGTGCGCAGCCGGAATCCGCGGTTCGCGCCCTGCTCGAACCCCACGTGCAGATGCCACCGCCGGCGGCCGCCGATCCGTTCGAGCAGGCTCAGGCGCTGTTCGACGACAGCCGTTTCGCCGATGCCGAGGCGCTGTTGAAAGTGTTGCTGGGCGAAGACAACACCAATGCCAAGGCGCTGATCCTTTACGCCCGCTGCCTGACTGAACGTGGCGAGCTGGGTGAAGCCCAGGCCGTGCTGGACGCGGTCAAGAGCGACGAACACAAGGCCGCGCTGGCCGGTGCCAAGGCGCAGATCAAGTTTCTGGGGTTGGCTCGGGACCTGCCGGATGCGGCCGAGCTGAAGGCACGCCTGGCGAAAGACCCGCAGGACGATGAAGCGGTCTACCAACTGGCCATCCAGCAACTGGCTCGTCAGCAATACGAAGCGGCGCTGGATGCCTTGCTCAAACTGTTCATCCGCAACCGCAGCTACAGCGAAGGCCTGCCGCACAAGACCTTGCTGCAAGTGTTCGAGCTGTTGGGCAATGATCACCCGCTGGTGAGCACCTACCGTCGCAAGTTGTTTGCGGCGCTGTACTGATCGCGGTTATTGCCGGGCATCATTCGATCCAGCTGTAGAGCGGCGTATCCCCGCCGCTCAGCACCTTCACATCCGAGCTGTGGCGCAAGCGCACCAACAGGCGCTTGCCCGCCACGGCGCTGCCGGTCAGCCCTTCCAGTTGATCGAGCAGGTCAGGCCCGCTGAGTTGCCCGGCCTTGCGCAACAAATCCCTGGCGATCTGCCACAGCGCATCATCCTGATTCAGCGGTTTCGCCGTGGCGGCAGGCGTCTCGGTTTTCTCCACCGTCAACTGCGCGCCCAGGCGTGCCCAGTCGCTGTCATCCATTTCCAGCGTCAAATCCACCGGCCAGTCGCCGATGCTTCCGCGAATTCGCAACATAGGTCTGCTCCCGCACATTTCTTGCGCCCATGCTCCCATGGGACTTGTGCATCGCCAAGCAGGCAGTCAAACTCTGCGCACTTACGTTATAAGATTACATAACATATTTTTCATTTTACTTCGGAGACTCGCCATGCGCCGTCTGCTCCTCGCTCTGCCGTTTGCCTTGTTGCCGCTGGCTCTCGCTCACGCCGCCGACGAACACGATCACGACCATGAGCACGGCAGCCTCGGTGCTCACGAACATGGCGTCGGCCGGCTGAACGCGGCGCTGGACGGGCCGACCCTGGAGCTGGAGCTGGACAGCCCGGCGATGAACCTGGTCGGTTTCGAACACGCCGCCACCACTGACGCCGACAAGGCCAAAGTGGCTGCCGCCCGTGCTCAGCTTGAACAACCATTGGTATTGTTCAACCTGCCCAAGGCCGCCGGTTGCGTGGTGGAGAACCAGGAACTGGAAAGCCCGCTGTTCGGTGACAAGCCCGATGCCGACGATGATCACGATGACGACGCCAAGGATGCAGACGGCGACGAACATCATCACGAACACAGCGAAGTCCACGCCCGCTACCAGTTCACCTGCGCGACGCCGGCTGCGCTGAAAACCCTGGACCTGGCGAATATTTTCAACCGATTCCCGGCGACCCAGAAAATTCAGGTACAACTGATTGGCCCGAGCGGCCAGCAGGGTGTCGACGTGACGGCCAAGGCTGCCGCGCTGAAGTTCTGAATAAACTGTAAGCCCCCTGCTCGCGATGCCAGGCCAGTCGCCACTTACTGACTGACACGCCATCGCGAGCAGGCTCGCTCCTACCAGTGCTCATCACCTACCAGACCGGTTGCACATGACCCAAGCACTCATCGAACTCTCCGACCTGGGCTTCAGCTGGCCCGGTCACCCGCCACTGCTGGACATCCCGGCGTTTCGCCTGGAACGCGGCGAAACCCTGTTCCTCAAAGGCCCCAGCGGCAGTGGCAAGACCACCCTGCTCGGCCTGCTCGGCGGTGTGCAAAAGCCTGATCGCGGCAGCATCCGCCTGCTTGGCCAGGAACTGACCGAGCTGTCGGCCGGCGCCCGCGATCACTTCCGGGTCGACCACACCGGCTACATCTTCCAGCAGTTCAACCTGCTGCCGTTCCTGTCGGTACGCGAAAACGTCGAACTGCCCTGCCACTTCTCGAAACTGCGCGCCGAACGGGCGAAGCAGCGCCACGGCAGCGTAGACAAGGCCGCCGCCACGCTGCTGGCGCACCTGGGGCTGAAGGATGAAAACATCCTCAATCGCCGCGCCGACTCGTTGTCCATCGGCCAACAGCAACGGGTCGCCGCCGCCCGTGCCTTGATCGGCCAACCAGAATTGGTAATCGCCGACGAGCCGACCTCGGCCCTCGACTACGACGCCCGCGAAAACTTCATTCGCCTGCTGTTCGCCGAATGCCGCGAAGCCGGTTCGAGCCTGCTGTTCGTCAGCCATGACCAGAGCCTGGCGCCGCTGTTCGATCACAACCTGTCGCTGGCCGAACTCAATCGCGCCGCCACGCCCGCAGAGGTTTGACATGTATCTGTTTCGTCTGGCCATGGCCAGCCTGGCCAACCGCCGCTTCACCGCGATCCTCACGGCCTTCGCCATCGCCTTGTCAGTCTGCCTGCTGCTGGCCGTCGAACGCGTACGCACTGAAGCCAAGGCCAGTTTCGCCAGCACCATCAGCGGTACCGACCTGATCGTCGGCGCGCGCTCGGGCTCGGTGAACCTGCTGCTGTACTCGGTGTTCCGCATCGGCAACGCCACCAACAACATCCGCTGGGACAGCTTCGAACACTTCGCCAGCAACCCGAAAGTGAAATGGGCAATCCCCATGTCCCTCGGCGACTCCCATCGCGGCTACCGGGTGATGGGCACCACCGAAGCCTATTTCGAGCATTACCAGTATGGCCGCCAGCAGCACCTGGAACTGGCCGATGGCCGTGCCTTTGCCACCGACCCGTTTGAAGTGGTGCTCGGCGCCGAAGTGGCCGACGCCCTGCACTACAAGCTCGGCGACAAGCTGGTGCTGGCTCACGGCGTGGCAGCGATCAGCCTGGTCAAGCACGATGACAAACCCTTCACAGTGGTCGGAGTCCTCAAGCGTACCGGCACGCCAGTGGACCGCACGTTGCACATCAGCCTCGGCGGCATGGAGGCGATTCACATCGACTGGCACAACGGCGTACCGGCCCGTGGCGAAGGACGCGTCACCGCCGATCAGGCGCGCAACATGGACCTGACGCCGCAAGCGATCACCGCGTTCATGCTCGGCCTCAACAACAAGATTTCGACCTTCGCCCTGCAACGGGAAATCAACGAATTCCGCGGAGAGCCGATGCTAGCGATCCTCCCGGGCGTGGCCTTGCAAGAGCTGTGGAGCCTGATGAGCACGGCGGAAAAAGCCCTGTTCATCGTGTCGCTGTTCGTGGTTCTGACCGGCTTGATCGGCATGCTCACGGCTATTCTCACCAGCCTCAACGAACGTCGCCGCGAGATGGCGATTCTGCGCTCGGTGGGTGCACGGCCATGGCACATCGCGACCCTGCTGGTGCTGGAAGCCTTCGCCCTGGCGCTGGCTGGCGTGGTCGCCGGCGTGGCCCTGCTGTATGTGTGCATCGCCGTGGCCCAGGGTTATGTGCAGGCGAACTACGGCCTGTATCTGCCGCTGTCCTGGCCAAGTCAGTATGAATGGACGCTGCTGGGTGGCATCCTGATCGCAGCCTTGCTGATGGGCAGCGTGCCAGCGTGGCGCGCCTATCGCCAATCCCTGGCCGATGGCCTGTCGATCCGTTTATGAGGACGTTGAAAATGCCCCGCGCTGTACTTGCGCTGTTGATGCTGGTCGCGCTGCCGCTGTGGGCGGCCCAGCCGCGCGACCTGACCTGGTCGGAAATGATCCCGCCAGATGCGCCGAAAGAAGTGCCGAACATGACCCCGCTGCACGACCTGTCGCAGATGGGCAACGCGCTATCCGCCGAATCGGCACCGGCGGCCAAGCAAGACCTGCCCGATGCACCGGTGGTGCAGACCCTCGACGGTCAGGACATTCGTCTGCCGGGCTACATCGTGCCACTGGAAGTGAACGAAGAAGGCCGCACCACCGAGTTCCTGCTGGTGCCGTATTTCGGCGCGTGCATCCACGTACCGCCACCGCCGTCGAACCAGATCGTCCACGTCAAGAGTGAAGTGGGTGTGAAGGTCGACGAGCTGTATCAGCCGTACTGGGTCGAGGGCCCCTTGCAGGTCAAGGCGTCCAGCAGCGAAATCGCCGACGCCGGGTACCAGATGGAGGCGGACAAGATCTACATGTATGAATTGCAGGAGTGAAGCCGGACGTTCATCGTCGCCTGCATAATAGTCTTCGCGAGCAAGCTCGCTCCCACAGGGAAATGCGTTTCGACTGTGGCAGCGAGCTTGTCTGTGGACGGCGATGGGGCCATCGAAAATCCCCGATAAACCCAAGCCCTTCACGATTTCATTGAGCTGCGTCAACAGACCGAATCAAACGACTGTTTACCATTGGACATCGAAAATTTCTAACGTCCTCTGGAGCCCCCATGAACAAGTCCTTGCTCGGTGCCTCGCTGGCAGTCCTCGCGCTCGCAGCCCCGTTTGCCCACGCCCACGAAGCAGGTGACATCATCCTGCGTGCCGGCGCCATCACCGTTAACCCGAAGGCCGACAGCTCCAGCGTCAAGGTCGATCAGGGTCCGTTGGCCGGTGCCGATCTGGGCGGCAAGGCAACCATGAGCAGCGACACGCAACTGGGTCTGAACTTCGCCTACATGATCACCAACAACATCGGTATCGAGTTGCTGGCGGCCACCCCGTTCGAACATGACGTGAAGCTCAAGGGCACCGCCCTGTCCGCCGCCAACGGCAAACTCGGCACCCTCAAACACCTGCCGCCGACCCTGAGCGTGGTGTACTACCCGCTGGACCCGAAATCGGACTTCCAGCCGTATGTGGGCGCCGGCATCAACTACACCTGGATCTATGACGAACACGTCGGCAGCGAAGCCAGCGCCGCCGGTTTCAGCAACTTCAATGCGAAGAACTCCTGGGGCATGGCGTGGCAGGTCGGTGCCGACTACATGCTGACCGACAAGGTCATGCTCAACGCCCAGGTGCGTTACATCGACATCGACACCCGCGCGACCGTTGAAAACGACGCCGTGGCCCCGGGCACCCGCGCCCGTGTCAACGTCGACGTCGACCCGTTCGTGTACATGGTCGGTCTGGGCTACAAGTTCTAAACGAACGTTCACGTGGTGGTGAATGAGGCTTGATGGCGAGCAGACTCAGAGCTGACGGCGACCGTTGCAGTCGACCGGGGAGGAACGCTCCCTCGGCACAGGGATTACAGCGTAGTAAATGCGGATTCCGGCCGTGAAAAAGGCGCCTGTCAAAAGGCGCCTTTTTCATGTCTGCGTTTCAGCCTTGGTCAGCGCCCGAGCAAGCGCGCCAGGCCAACGCTCAACGGCGTCTGCTGGCCGGTGTTGAAGCGCTCCAGCAGACGCTGGTTGTTCGCTCGCGAATGGCGAATGTCACCGGAGCGTGCAGGACCATAGCTCACCGGCGGCAACTCACCGACCACGGCCTCGAGCGCTTGCAGCATCTGCTTGAGGGTCGTGGCCTGGTTCCAGCCGACGTTGACCGCGCCGACTTCAACCACTGGTTTTTCGATGGCCTGCACCAGCAGGTCGACCAGGTCTTCAACGTAGAAAAAGTCCCGGGTCTGCTCGCCGTCACCGAACAGGGTGATCGGCAGGCCCTTCTGCGCGCGCTCGCTGAAAATGCTGATCACCCCGGAGTAGGGCGAAGACGGATCCTGGCGCGGGCCGAAGATGTTGAAGAAGCGGAAGATCACCGGTTCCAGGCCATGCTGGCGACGGTAGAAATCGAAGTAGTACTCGCTGGCCAGCTTGTCCGACGCGTAGGGCGTCAAGGGTTCCTTGGCGGTGTCTTCATCGATCGACTCACCTTCGCCATTGTTGCCGTAGACCGCCGCACTGGAGGCGAACACCACGCGCTTGACCTCGGCCTGGCGCATGGCTTCGCAGACATTCAGGGTGCCGATGAAGTTGCTCTGGTGGGTTTTCACCGGGTCGTCCACCGAGGCCGGCACCGAAGCAATGGCTGCCAGGTGCGCCACCGCACTGCAACCGGCCATGGCCCTGGTAACCAGCGCCGCATCGGCAACGTCGCCGACGATCAGCTCGACCCGGGGATTGTCCAGCGGCAGATTGCTGCGCTTGCCGGTGGACAGGTCATCGAGAACGCGCACCGAGTGGCCCTTGGCAAGCAAGGCGTCGGTCAGGTGCGAACCAATGAAACCGGCGCCGCCGGTGATGAGTACGGGGCCGTCAGCCATGGCGATAGAACCTGTCCAGTAGGGCGGGAAGCGCAGCACGCCAAGCCCGCGGTTTGATCCCGAAGGTGTGAAGGATTTTCTTGCAGGCCAGTACCGCGTGCTGCGGTTCTTCAGCGGCATCCGGTCGCGCGGCATGGGCCTGGGCGGTCGGCGCTTCGATGGCCAGTTCATGCAGGCTGCGGGCTTCGGTCAGGATCGCCTGCCCCAGCGCCAGGGGCGTGGTCGCCTCATGCCCGGCATAGTGATAGGTGCCCCACAGTGGCGCGGCGCAGTCGAGTTGTTTGAGCACGGAAATGATCACCCGCGCCGCATCATCGACCGGCGTCGGATTGCCGCGACGGTCGTCGGCCATCAGCAGCTCTTCAGGTTTTTCTGCACGGGCGAGGAAACGTCCCAATGCGCCATCAGGGCTGTCATCGAGCAGCCAGCCGAAGCGCAGCAACACGTGTTGCGGGCAGGTGGCACGAACGCTTTGTTCGATTCGCCACAACGCCTGGCCGCGCAGGCCCAAGGGTACCGGTTCGTCTTTTTCGCTGTAGGCCGTGGCGCGCGAGCCGTCGAACACGCGATAGCTCGAGGGTTGCACCAGCACGATGTTGTGATGCTGGCACAGCTCGGCCAGGCGCTCGATGGCGCGTTCCTGGCCGGCCAGACGCTGTTCGCTGACCACCTCGGCCTGGAACCAGTCAAAGTAATAGGCGAGGTTGATCAACGCATCCGGACGGGTGTCGTCGAGCAGTTGCGTCAGGCTCGCGGCATCCCAGCCGTTTTCTGGCGGGCGGGGGGCGAGGAAACCGATGTCTTCCTCTGCACCGAGGCGAATCAGCGCCTGCCCAAGGGCATTTCCGCCGCCCAGTAACATAAGGCGCATTCGCATAGAGTCAGCAGGCCCAGTCTGATTGGAACGATGGCTTATCGACAGCGCGCACGGGCGATGTCATGGATAGAGGCCGGAATCGTTGCATTTTGCGGGTTTAGTGCGCAACCGTCATCCGTAAAGTGTAGATGTCCGGGATTTGGGGTGCTGCTCGCGATGAGGCCATCAGCATCGATAGAGATCCCCGAGCGGTACTTGCATCTTCGAGCCCCCACCCGCATAACTGGCTCCATGAACCTGCCCCTCCCCGCAGACAGCGCCCTGAACGGTTTTCACCCCGCCGTCAGCGCCTGGTTCAGTCACACCTTCCCAGCGGTCACCGCCGCCCAGGCCCGGGCGTGGCCGTTGATTCGCCAGCGCCGTTCGACCCTGGTCGCCGCGCCCACTGGCTCCGGCAAGACCCTTACCGCATTTCTCGCGGTGATCGACGACCTGGTACACCGCGGTCTGGAAAGCCCCGACGGCTTGCCCGACGAAACCCTGGTGGTCTACGTGTCGCCGCTCAAGGCGCTTTCCAACGACATTCAGATCAACCTGCAGACCCCCCTCGCTGGCATTACCGAACAATTGCGCAGCATGGGCCTGCCCGAATTGCAGATCAGCACGGCCGTGCGCACCGGTGATACACCGCAAAAAGAACGCTCGGCGATGCGCAAGACCGCGCCGCACATTCTGGTGACGACGCCCGAATCCCTCTACGTGCTGCTCGGCTCCGACTCCGGGCGAACAATGCTCGGTACCACGCAAACCGTCATCGTCGACGAAATCCACGCCATGGCCGCGAGCAAACGCGGCAGCCACCTGGCCCTGAGCCTGGAACGCTTGCAGGCGCTTTGCCCGCAGCCGCTGTTGCGTATCGGGCTGTCGGCCACGCAAAAACCTATCGAAGCGGTCTCGCGATTTCTGGTGGGGCACGGGCGCCCGTGCGAGATCATCGACATCGGCCATGCCCGCCCCCGGGATCTGGACATCGAGGTACCTCCGGTGCCGTTATCGGCGGTGATGGCCAATGATGTCTGGGAACTGGTCTACGATCGCCTCGCCGCCCTCGCCCGCGAACACCGGACCACGCTGATTTTCGTCAACACCCGACGCTTGGCCGAACGCTTGAGCCGGCACCTGAGCGAACGCCTCGGCAAGCACGCCGTGGCCGCGCACCATGGCAGTCTGGCCAAGGAGTTTCGCCTGGATGCCGAACAGCGGCTCAAGCGTGGCGAGTTGCAGGTATTGATCGCGACCGCCTCGCTGGAACTGGGCATCGACATCGGCGACGTCGATCTGGTCTGCCAGATCGCCTCGCCGCGTTCGATTGCCGGTTTTCTGCAACGGGTCGGCCGCTCCGGGCACCAGGTTGGCGGCACGCCCAAGGGGCGTTTATTCGCCACCACCCGCGACGACCTGATCGAATGCGCCGCGTTACTCGACTGCGTGCGCCGGGGTGAGCTCGACACCCTGCTGATCCCGCGGGCACCGCTGGATGTGCTGGCCCAGCAGATCATCGCCGAAGTCAGTTGCCAGGAATGGCAGGAGCAGGCGCTACTGGACATGCTGCGCCGTGCTTCGCCCTATGCCGAACTCGACGAACAGCACTATCAGGCCGTGCTGCAGATGCTCGCCGAGGGCAACAACGGCCGCCAGGGTATTCGCAGCGCTTATCTGCACCGCGACGCCGTAAGCCGCACCCTGCGCGGTCGCCGGGGCGCCAGGCTGACGGCCGTGACCAGTGGCGGGACCATTCCGGACAACGCCGACTATGCCGTGTTGCTCGAACCCCAGGGGCTGAACATCGGCAGCGTCAACGAAGACTTCGCCGTGGAAAGCATCGCCGGGGATGTCTTCCAGTTGGGCAATACTTCCTACCGGATCCTGCGCGTTGAAACCGGCAGGGTCCGGGTCGAGGATGCACAAGGCCAGCCGCCGAGCATTCCCTTCTGGCTTGGCGAAGCACCGGGCCGCAGCGCTGAACTGTCGGCGGCAGTGGCACGCCTGCAAGCGCACCTCGACGACTTGCTCGGCATCACCCCGGGCCACTTGCAGCCCGCCCTCGACTGGCTGACCGGTACCCTCGGCCTGAACCTCGCCAGCGCCGAACAGCTGGTGGACTACCTGGCCCGCGCACGGCAGACCCTGGGCGCGCTACCGTCGCAAGACACGTTGCTGATGGAGCGTTTTTTCGACGAGTCCGGCGGCACCCAACTGGTCATCCACACGCCCTTCGGCAGCCGCATCAACCGCGCCTGGGGCCTGGCCCTGCGCAAGCGTTTCTGCCGCACCTTCAACTTCGAATTGCAGGCCGCCGCCAGCGAAGATGCCATCGTGCTGTCGCTGTCCACCAGCCACAGCTTTGAACTGGATGACGTCTGGCGTTACCTGCACAGCAACAGCGCCGAACACATTCTGATTCAGGCGCTCCTGGAGGCACCGCTGTTCGGCGTGCGCTGGCGCTGGAATGCCGGTGTAGCCCTGGCGCTACCGCGCTACAGCGGTGGGCGCAAAGTAGCGCCGCAGATCCAGCGAATGAAAAGCGAAGACCTGATCGCCAGCGTGTTCCCCGATCAGATCGCTTGTGTGGAAAACCTCGCCGGTGAGCGGGAAATCCCCGACCACCCGCTGGTGGAACAAACCCTCGACGACTGCCTGCATGAAGCGATGGACAGCGAGGGCTGGCTGGCCTTGCTGCGGCGCATGGAGCGCGGTGACGTCCGCCTGATCAGTCGCGACTTGCCTGCGCCCTCGCCGCTGGCGGCAGAAATTCTCAGCGCCCGGCCTTACACCTTTCTCGACGACGCACCGCTGGAAGAACGACGCACGCAAGCGGTGCTCAACCGACGCTGGAGCGACCCGCAATCGACCGATGATCTCGGCGCCCTCGATGCCGAGGCGATTGTTGCCGTGCGCGAGGAAGCCTGGCCTGCGCCCACCGGCCTGGACGAAATGCATGAAGCGCTGATGAGCCTGGCTTGCATCAGCGATGCCGAAGCCGGAGCCAATGTGCAGTGGCTCGACTGGCTCAACGCCTTGGCCGCCAGCGGCCGCGCCAGCCGCTTGCAGATCAATTCCGGGCAATCGCTGTGGCTGGCGCTGGAGCGGCTGACCTGCCTGAAGGCGATTTATCCACAGGCGAATCTGCAACCGCCACTGGAAGCTTTGCCGGGCTTCGATGAAGTCTGGGAACAGGATGAAGCGGTGCTTGAAGTCATTCGTGCGCGGCTGAGTGCCTTTGGCCCGTTGCCCTTGAATCCCATCGCCGAACCGCTGGGATTGCCAGCGACGCAAGTGGCTCAGGCCCTCGCCCAACTGGAGCGCGAAGGTTACGTGTTGCGCGGTCGATTCACACCTGGCGTGGACCAGGAGGAATGGTGTGAACGGCATTTGCTGGCGCGAATTCACCGCTACACGGTCAAACGCCTGCGCCGGGAAATCGAGCCGGTGGCGTTGCAGGATTTCATGCGTTTTCTGTTTGACTGGCAGCATCTGTCGACCGCCAACCAAGGCCAGGGTGCAGCGATGCTACCCGCGGTCATCGCGCAGTTCGAAGGCTATCCGGCGGCGGCATCGGCCTGGGACAGCGACATCTTGCCGGCGCGTATCAAGGATTATTCAGCCTCCTGGCTGGATGAATTGTGCCGCAGCGGAAAACTGGTGTGGACGCGCCTGAGCAGCCGCAACAAGAGCAGCACCACGGCCTTGCGCAGCACGCCGATAGTGCTACTGCCGCGCAGTCAGGTCGGGCTCTGGAGCAGCCTGGCCGAAACCACGCCAGTGAGTGAGCTGTCGCCCAAGACGCAAAAGGTCCACGCCGCTCTCAGCCAGCAGGGCGCGCTGTTTTTTGATGAGCTGATCCACGAAGCCCATCTGCTGCGTTCGGAACTGGAAATCGCCTTGCAGGAACTGGTCGGTGCCGGCTGGGTGAACGCCGACAGTTTCGCCGGGTTGCGGGCACTGATTACCCCCGCCAGCAAGCGCCAGCAGCATTCCGCCCGACGTGGTCGCGGTGCCTTCATCGGGGGCATGGACGATGCCGGGCGCTGGGCCTTGTTGAAACGCGGTACTGCCGCGCCGGTCATCGACAAGCAACGCCCTGCGCCCACACCGAACGAGACGCTCGAACACATCGCCATGACCTTGTTGCGGCGCTACGGCGTGGTGTTCTGGCGTTTGCTGGAGCGCGAGGCGGACTGGCTGCCAAGCTGGCGGGAATTGCTGCGCACCTTCCATCGCCTGGAGGCCCGTGGCGAGATTCGCGGGGGGCGTTTTGTCAGTGGTCTGGCAGGCGAGCAATTTGCCTTGCCGGAGGCGATCCCACTGCTGCGGCAAGTGCGCCGTCGGCCGGCTGATGGAAGTCTGGTGGCGGTGTGCGGGGTCGATCCGCTGAACCTCGCCGGAACGCTGCTGCCAGGGGCGAAAGTCCCGGCGCTGGCGAGCAATCGACTGGTGTACCGGGATGGTTTGCCGGTGGCGGCGCAGATTGCCGGCAAGCCGGTTTTCTGGGGGGAAATGGATCAGCTCAGTCGCGCTGAGGTGCACAACAAACTGATCCGGCATTGAGGGCGTCTGGTTGGGCCCCATCGTCGGAACGCCGCCAAAGATTTCCCGTACTTACTGAGCGCGCGGCCGGTCCGGCATCAACACCGCCGAATGTTCTGGTTCGTGTTCAACTTCCGGTGGTTCCACGGGGTGCCGCGGCACCAGCGCCTGCTGTGGATAAGTCTGCGCGAAATGCACCCACGGGCTGTTATCCACAAGCTTTTTCAAACGCTGGTTGAATGCCCGACTCACCGCATATTGGCCGCCCGACACCGTGCGGAACTGCGCCGTCAGCACCACGCCATTGAGGTCCATCCGGTCGACGCCGAACACGTCGAGCGGGCCTTGCAGGTTGTACTTGAGGAACGGGTCGCCGCTGATCGAATGCCCGGCCTCACGAATTAGCTCGATGGCCTTGTCGACATCGGTGTCGTAGGTGAACTGCACCGAAAAGAACGCGTAGGCGAACTGCCGCGATTGGTTGGTCACCGCCTTGATCTGGCCGAACGGCACCGAGTGCACGAAGCCCTTGCCGTCCCGCAGGCGCAAGGTGCGGATGGTCAGGCCTTCAACAGTGCCGGCGTGACCGGAGTCGAGCACCACCCAGTCGCCGATGGACAGGGTGTCTTCGATGATGATGAACAACCCGGTGATCACGTCCTGCACCAGTTGCTGGGAACCGAAACCGATGGCCAGACCGATGACCCCGGCACCGGCCAGGAACGGCGCGACGTTGATCCCCAGATTGGCCATGGTGGTGATTGCGCAAATCACCACCAGGACGATTTTGATCGCGTTGCGCAGCAGCGGCAGGATAGTTTTCACCCTGGTGCTTGGCTGGCGTGCCGAACGCTTGTTGACCGGCGGCTTCAGCGCCTCCTGGATGGCGGTGTCGAGCACCACCCAGACCATCCAGGTCACCAGGAAGATCAGGCCGATGTGGCTCAGCGAATCACTGATCGCTCGGCCCACCGAGTTGCTCACCGCGAACTCGAACAACGACACGCCCCAGATCCGCCCAAGGATATCGATGAAGACGATGGCCATGCCGATGCGCAGCAAGGCGTGGGACAGGTTGAGAAAGCGTTCCTTGTAGGCACTGCTGCGGCGAACATCCGCCTCACTGCGTGTTTTGAACAGATGGTGCAGGCTGGTACTGAGGAACACCGTGGCAATCAGTAGCACCGTGGTGAACAGCGCACTGCGCATGACTTTCTGGTTGTCGTCGCCGATGCCGACCAGGTTGATGACCGAGACCAGCACCATCAACAGGATCGGCCAGTACCAGAGCCCGGAAAAAATCCGCAGGGTTTCACGCAAGGCTGGCTGCTTGGTCCGTTGCGCCAGCGGCAGGATACGGATCACGTGGGCCACCGGGCGGCGCATCCTGATCACCAGCAGGCCGAAGGCGACCGACGCGGCCGTACCGGTGAACACGGCAACGCTGCTGGTGAGGTTGTTACCCAGTTGATGGGCGATCTGCGGGCTGGTCAGGGCATCGCTCAAGGCGACCAGAAAACCGATGCCGAACAACGGTCGCGGGCTTTGCTCGCGAATGATCTGCACGGCCCGACGCTTGTGGCCGGCGTTGAACATCACCACCAATGACATGACCAGCGACGCGGCAAAGACCCCGGCGCTGGTGGCATAGGCAAAGGACAACGCCAGCGCCCGCCCTGCGGAAACCGGCACGAACTGACTGGCGTAAATGGTCAGTGGCAGGCTGATTACCGCCGGCAATGTGTAGGGCAAGACATAACCGAGCAAGGCCTGACCGCGCTCGCGGCTGAGCAGTAAACGGTGTCCGCACAGCCGTCGCGCCATCCAGCGGCCGAACGACCACAGCCCGGCGAACACGGCCGCCCAGACGCAGGTCAGCAAGAGGAAGTCGCCAGCAACGCTCCAGGGCGAACGAGCCGACGGTCGATTGACCAGTTGATCCACTTCATCGGCCGCGCGGTCCGCGCGCAGGCGCCAGGCGTCGAGCAGGTTCTGGTTGAGGTCGAGTTTGTCCTGCACCTCATCGATGCTCGAACTGATCGCCCCAAGCAAGCCACCCTGTACCAGGGGTTCCGGATGAGCGGGTGGTGTTGCGGCGCTGGCGGACGGCAGCCCCGGAATCCCCGCGGCTTGCAGCTCCTCGCTGCCAAAAAACAGCAACGCTCCCAGTAATATCGCGGTCTTGAGCCTGATCAAAGCACCCGCTCCCTTGGCTGTGACTGTAAGGAACTGATCAAAAAATGCCGGGCAAGTTCGCCCAAGGCCCGTGAATGTGCGTTGCAGAGCATCCGCAAAGACAGTAGCACGCATGGCCCGCGGGCTCCTACGGCGCGCCCGGTCGCTGCCGTCGGTAATGCCGTCGAAACTTTCGCTGCCGTACGCCAGTCATCCCAAGATAACGACAGTCGGAGCGGGGGCGACATGGTGACGATTCATATCGGTATTTCAGGTTGGCGCTACACGCTCTGGCGGGGTGGCTTCTACTCCGACGGGCTGCTGCCATGAGCCTCCCGGAACCGGTCGGCGTCACCGATGAACAGACGCCCATCAATACCGCTGTGCAGCGTTTTACCGTGCTGACGGTCAACACCCACAAGGGTTTTACCGCCTTCAACCGCCGTTTCATCCTGCCTGAGCTGCGCGAGGCCGTGCGCAGCGTATCGGCCGACGTGGTGTTTTTGCAGGAAGTGCACGGCACCCACGAACAGCACCCCAAGCGCTACAACAATTGGCCGACGATGCCGCAGTACGAATTTCTCGCCGATACCCTGTGGCCGCAGTTCGCCTACGGCCGAAATGCCGTGTATCCAGAGGGCGATCACGGCAATGCCTTGCTGTCGAAATTCCAGATCATCCGCCACGACAACCTCGACGTGTCCATCAGCGGTCACGAGAACCGCGGGCTGTTGCATTGTGTGTTGCGCCTGCCCGGCGATGGCCGCCACGTACACGCGATTTGCGTACACCTGGGCCTGCGCGAGGATCACCGCAGCGCCCAGCTCAGGTTGCTGACCGAGCGCCTGAAGGACTTGCCCGATGACGAACCGGTCATAGTCGCCGGTGACTTCAATGACTGGCGGCAACGCGCCGATGCCCTGCTCCGCCCCTGCGGTTTGCGTGAAGTGTTTGCCGAGCACCACGGCAAACCGGCGCGCAGCTTTCCCGCCCGCCTCCCGACATTGCGCCTGGACCGCATCTACGTGCGCAACCTCAAGGCCCGCCAGCCACAGGTGCTGACCACACGCCCTTGGTCGCATCTGTCCGACCATGCCCCGCTGTCCGTGGAGATCGAGCTATGAGCGAGCAATTGATGGACAACACCACGATTGAGGCGATCCCGGCACCACCAATGCACGAACCGACCACGGTCGACGTCGAGTACGGCTGGCAAGGCAACAACCGTGTCGAGCTGCTGGAAAACGGCGAGGCGTACTTCCCCCGGGTCTTTGAAGCATTGCGCCAGGCGCAGAGCGAAATCCTCCTGGAGACGTTCATCCTGTTCGAAGACAAGGTCGGCCATGAGTTGCAGCAGATCCTGATCGACGCCGCGCAGCGGGGCGTGCGTACCACCGTCAGCCTCGACGGCTTTGGCTGTGGCGAACTGAGCACCGCTTTTCTCACCGCCCTGACTGCGGCCGGCGTGCACCTGCAGATGTTCGACCCGGCACCGAAACGTCTGGGTATTCGCGTCAACTGGTTCCGCCGGCTGCATCGCAAGATAGTGGTGGTGGATGGCACCGTGGCCTTCGTCGGCGGGATCAATTTTTCCGCCGATCATCTGGCCGACTTCGGCCCTGAAGCCAAGCAGGATTACGCCGTTGAAGTGCAGGGCCCGGCAGTAGCCGACATTCATCACTTCGCCCTGATGCAATGCGGTCGCCCGGTGCGGGCCAAATACTGGTGGCAGCGGCGTCGGCAGCGGCGCACGGAAATGGCCTTCAGCGAACACGATGGCCAGGTCCGGTTGGTGTATCGCGACAACGGCGAGCATTCGACCGACATTGAACAGGTGTATCGCCTGGCGCTGCGCAAGGCCCAACGCCGGGTGGTGATCGCCAACGCCTATTTCTTTCCCGGTTTTCGCCTGCTGCGGGAAATCCGCAACGCGGCCCGACGCGGCGTCGATGTGCGGCTGATCCTGCAGGGCCAGCCGGACATGCTGGTGGCCAAACTGGCCGCGCGCATGACCTACGACTACCTGCTCAAGTCCGGGGTGAAGATCTACGAATACTGCGACCGTCCGCTGCACGGCAAAGTCGCGCTGGTGGACGACGAGTGGAGCACAGTCGGCTCGAGCAATCTTGATCCCTTGAGCCTGTCGATGAACCTGGAAGCCAACGTCTTGATCCGCGACCGCAGCTTCAATCGATACCTGTTCAAGCGACTGCAAGACCTCAGCGATCACCATTGCAAGATGATGTCACCGGACAACGCACCCCGCGGGCGGATCTGGCACATGACCGTCGGCTTCCTGGTGTTTCACTTCCTGCGGCATTTTCCGGCCTGGGCCGGGTGGTTGCCGGCGCACAAGCCGCATTTGAAACCCTACCCTCGGCCGACCGGGAGCGCTGACCATGAGCCGCGCTGAAAGCCCGTCGGCGACACACACTCACACGCCGGCGAAATCTCCCTGGAGTCGCTGGAAACGGCCGCTGACCCTGCTGTTTTTTCTGTTGCTGATCGTGATGTTCACCCTGCTCGCCCAGCGCATCGAATGGAACGAAGTGTTCGATACCCTGGCCGATTTCAAGGTACGCACCTTGATCATCGCGTCCGGGCTGACCCTGACCAGTTTTCTGGTGTACGCCTGCTTCGATTTGATCGGCCGCAGTTACATCCGTCAGGACCTGACGTGGAAACAGATCCTGCCGGTGGGCGTCATCAGCTACGCCTTCAATCTGAACCTGAGTGCCTGGGTCGGCGGCATCGCCATGCGCTATCGCCTGTATTCGCGACTGGGGGTGAGCAAAAGCAATATCGCCAAGATCCTCGGCCTGAGCCTGGCGACCAACTGGTTCGGCTACATGGTGATTGCCGGCGCGGTGTTCAGCAGTGGGCTGGTGCGCATGCCGCCGGGCTGGAAACTCAGCAGCGCGGCGCTGCAGGGCGTCGGCATCCTGTTGCTGCTGGTGAGTGCCGGGTATCTGGCGGCCTGTCGGTTTTCCAAACGCCGGGAGTGGGCGATTCGCGGCGTGGAAATCAACCTGCCGTCGCTGCGCATGGCCACGCTGCAACTGGCCCTTGGGGCGTTGAACTGGTCGTTGATGGCCGCGGTGATTTTCACCCTGCTGCCGAGCAAGCTGGATTATCCGCTGGTGCTCGGCGTGCTGCTGATCAGCGCCATTGCCGGGGTCATCACGCACATTCCGGCGGGGCTCGGTGTGCTGGAAGCGGTGTTTGTCGCCTTGCTGCAGCATGAAGCGTCGCGAGGAAGCCTGGTGGCGGGGTTGCTGGCGTATCGGGCAATTTATTTCATCTTGCCGTTGCTGATTACGCTGGTGATGTATCTGCTGGTGGAGGCGAAGGCCAAGGCGTTGCGGATCGAGAAGAAACCTGGATGAATTTTGCGCCTATGCGGGCCCCTTCGCGGGCAAGCCCGCTCCCACTGGATCGAGTCGTACCAAAACTTGGCGGTTGACGCGAAATCTGAGGGAGCGAGCTTGGTCCGGGCGGCGCTCCGACGATGACGGCCGCAAGAACACCCTATCTCTCAAGAAGACTGAATAATGCTCAACCGCTCCCCGACCACCATCTCGGTAATCCAGTCCACCAGAATCGATGTGTAGGCCTGCTGCGAAACCGGATCGCTCAAGGCATGATCGGCGCCATCGATGATCCGGTGGGTCAGTGAATGCGTCTGCTGACAGGCCGCGCGATAACTCATGATCGTTGCGTGGGGCACGTAATCATCGGTTTCCGACTGCACCAGCAAGACATCCCCGGTAAATTGCGAACAGGCATGCAGGGCCCGATTGCTGTCGGCGCGCACCAGAGTGCTGCGGTAATCGCGCAGGTCCAGCTTGTCCAGATCGCGTTTGGGCGTATGCCATTGCTCATCGCGATACAGCGCCGGCACGCGCAATGCCAGCCAGCGCACCGGCCGCAGCGAAGTCAGGATGGAAGCCAGATAACCACCGTAACTGGTGCCCACCACCGCAATCGCCGAGGTATCCAGCGCCGGGTGCGCCAGCAGGCGGTCATAGGCCGCCAGCAAGTCGCGCAGGTTGTCTTCGCGAGTCACCCGCGACAGTGGAATACCCGTGCCGCCGGTGTGCCCACGCAGGTCGAACGTCAGGCACACACAACCGAGCCCGGCAATGCCCTTGGCCCGTTCCAGGTCGCGCTCCTGGCTGCCGCCCCAGCCGTGCACGAACAGCACGCCGGGGACTTTCGATTTGGGACTGAGAAAAGTCCCGCTCATCTGCTCGTTATCGATGTCGATCGCAATGGATTCGCTTCTAGCCGTCATAGGATTTGACCGTCACGTACTTGAGGAGAAATTCGCTGTCCTGTGCAGGCCCACGGTACACCTCGATGGCGTCCGCCGGCAGCGCCTGATCGATGTAAGTCTCGACCGAAGACACCTGAATGGCGTGCATCGCCGGATCGTTGATAAAACTCTGCAGGGCTGCCACTTCCGCACTGCTGGCCCCGCCCAGGCGCCAGGATTGTTCGAGTACGCCGCTGCGCGGTTTACCGGTACTGTCGAGGCCCTGGGCGATGTCGTAGTTGCGCCGCGACGCATAAAACCCGGGATAGGCTTCGTCCGCCGCCCGGTCAAATACCTGAGCCTGGTGAATGGCCAGTCGCACGTCGTCGGCCAGTTCCAACTTCAATAACTCATCATAGTCGCCCTGCACTACCAACAAATCAGACCCGCCATACACGGCCTCGCCCTGCGGATCTTCTGTCAGGTATTGCTCACCGCAGTAACTCAGTACCTTGCCCGCGACGAAGCTCTGGCCGACGCTGTGGGTGATGACCTGGCTCAAGTCCTGTTCGAGTACCACGCCTTCGCTGAACAGCTTCTTGGCATCGGGTCTGGCCAGCACGGCATCGAATTGGTCGAGGCTATCGATCACTTCCTGACCACGCCCGGCGCAGGCATGAATGGGCTTGAGGCGGATCGGCCCGGCGTACAGCAAGTGCTCGGCTGCGGGGCGAGCATCCTCGAAGGAAAACACGCTCAGACCATCCAGCACCACGCTGCGCACCCGTTGGGAAAACAACGGCGACCAACCTTCTGGCGCATGGGCATGATGGTTGAGCAGACCGTGGCTGATGGCCTTGGTGCAGATGAAATCATGCTCGACATAACCGCCCCACAAATCCTCCGGGCCCCGGACGCCCAGTTCCCGGGCGGCCGCCGCGCCCACCAGGGTTTGCGTCGGCAACAGGTACAAATCGCGACCGCGGTGCAATTGCGCGTCGTAAATGCCGCCGTACTTGAGGCCCAGAATGTGCGCCAGCCAGCGCGCCAACGCCCGATTGGTCTCGACTTCGTGCTGCGGCGCGTCGGCGAGCAGCGAATGGGCGACTACCAGTTTCTTGCGGTCGGTTGGGGTCATGCGTCCCCCTTCAATCGGCGCTTGATGAGTGTGGGGATTGGGGTGCAGGGATCAGGCCAGAGCCTGGCTTGGCGCAAGGGGTTTTAAATCAGGGTCTTGCGAACATCGTGATGGCACAGCGCCTGTTTTATTCTGCACGACGTGGCTTTGGGCTGGGGCATTTTGCACGATGGCGCTTCGCCCCGATCCTGTAGGAGCGAGCAAGCTCCGGGCGGCGCTCTGACGATTGCGATGTGTCGGACACCTCGATGTTGAATATGAGGCCGCCATCGTCGGAGCGCCGCCCGGACCATGCGCGCTCCAACAAGGGTTATGCGGTGCAGCTAGCGCCCGGGTCTTCCACCAAACCGCGCCCGATAATCACTCGGCGCCAGCCCGGTGATTTTCTTGAAGGTCGAGCGAAACGCTCCCGGGTCCTGATAGCCCACGGTCCAGGCGATGTGATCGATGGTGCCATTGCTGAACTCGAGCATTTCCCGCGCCTTGCCGACCCGCAAGTGCTGGCAGTACTCGGTAGGCTTGAGCCCGGTGGCGGCACGGAATCGACGCAGGAACGTGCGTTCCTCCAGCCCCGCCCGCTCAGCCATTGCGGTCAATGACACGTCCGTCGCACCGGTACTTTGCAGCCAGTGTTGTACCTTGAGAATCGGCCCGTCGCCATGGCTGAGAATCGGCGCAAAGTTGCTGCCGCACTCACTGGCGCTGTCACTGTGTTCCACTACCAGGAAACGCGCGGTCGCGGTGGCGATGCTCGGCCCCAGCAAGCGGTCGACCAGGCGCAAGCCCAGCTCCGACCAGGCCATCAACCCGGCCGTGGTGATCAGGTCGCCGTCATCGACGATGGGCGTATCGGCCTTGAGCTTGATCGCGGGATAACGCTCGGCGAATTTTTTCGCCGAGCTCCAGTGCGTAGTGGCGCTGCGGCCATCGAGCAATCCGCTTTCGGCGAGCAGGATCGAACCGACGCAGACCCCGCCCAGGGTCGCGCCACGGGCATGCTGTTCACGTAGCCAATCGATCAAGCCTTGGGGTGCCTGGTCCTCGGTGAAACCGGCAATCGAGGGCGGGATCAACACGGCCACCAGGTTGCGGTCCGGACCTGGGTGGCTGTCGTGGATTCGTGCCGGCGCCTGATCACCCTCTACTTGCCAATGACTGACCCGCAACAACGGCAACTGCACAGCCTGATGATCGGCGGCGATGCGGTTGGCCACATCGAACAGGTCGGTCAACCCATGCACCGCTGCCATTTGCGCGCCTGGGTAGATAAGCACCGCCAGCTCGGCGATTGACCTTTGTGCGTCCATTGTCAGTTTTCCCCCTGTTATTGTCGGTGCGGCCAATCCTCGAATCGACCGCCAGCGCCAATACTTGATTCCACATCCACACACACACCAAGGAAACAGTCATGGCCAAGCAAGCGCTCATCCTAGTCGATATCCAGAACGACTACTTCCCTCAAGGCAAATGGCCATTGGTCGGTGCAGAGTCCGCCGCAGACAATGCCGTGCGCGTACTCAATGCCTTCCGCGATGCCGGTGATTCGGTGATCCACATCCGCCACGAGTTCACCTCGGCCGAAGCTCCATTCTTCACCCCCGGCTCGGAGGGCGCAAAGCTTCACCCAAAAGTCGTCAACCGCGCCGACGAACCCGTGGTACTCAAGCACTTCGTCAATTCGTTCCGCGACACCCACCTGCAATCCGTACTCGACGAGCAAGGCATCAAGGAGTTGGTCGTCGTGGGCAGCATGAGCCACATGTGCGTCGACGGCATCACCCGCGCGGCGGCGGACCTGGGTTACGCCGTGACGGTGATCCACGACGCCTGCGCGACACGTGATCTGGAATTCAACGGTTTGACGGTGCCAGCGGCACAGGTGCATGCGGCGTTCATGGCATCCCTGGCGTTTGCGTATGCCAGCGTAGTGTCGACCGATGAGTTTCTGGCGTAACAGCTGATCGATCCGGAAAAAAAAAAGGCCCGTAGCGTTTTGGCGCTACGGGCCTTTTTATATCAGCCGATCAAGCGAATGCTCAGAACGGGATATCGTCATCAAAGCTGTCGAAATCCGGAGCCGGTTGCGGAGCCGCCTGTTGTGGGGCCGGACGCTGTGGCTGCTGTTGCGGCGCAGGACGTGGAGCCTGCTGGCGCGGAGCGGATTGCTGGTAGTTGTTACCGCCGCCCTGGCCCTGCTGGTCGCCCTGTGGACGGCCACCCAGCAGTTGCATGGTGCCTTGCATGTCGACCACGATTTCGGTGGTGTAACGCTTGATGCCGTCTTTTTCCCACTCGCGGGTCTGCAGCTTGCCTTCGATGTAGACCTGCGAACCTTTACGCAGGTACTCGCCGGCGATTTCCGCAACCTTGCCGAACATCGACACACGGTGCCATTCAGTCTTTTCGACTTTCTGACCGGTTTGCTTGTCGGTCCATTGTTCGCTGGTCGCCAGACTCAGGTTGGTCACGGCGTTACCGTTAGGCAAGTAGCGAACTTCGGGATCCTGGCCGCAAGTGCCGACCAATATGACTTTGTTAACCCCACGGGCCATAACGTTCTCCTAGGCTACGCACGCTGCCTCGGCCGGGTTGTTCACCAGGCGCTCAAGGGTGGTGCGATCCAATAATTCGGTATCCAGTTTGATGTAAATCGCCGCTTCGTCCGCGACAATCACTGCATCTGTTACCCCTACGACCGCCTTCAGGCGCTCAACCAGACCCGCTTCGCGGATCGCCTCAGGCGACAACGGCAAGCGCAGGCTCGTGACGTAGGGAGGTTCACGCATGGTAACAGCAAAGGCCAGCCAGAGGGCAGCCAGACCGGCGCATCCGAGGAACACAACCGACAGACCGCCATGCTGGAACAGCCAGCCGCCGAGAATGCCGCCCAGTGCCGAACCCAGGAACTGACTGGTGGAGTAGACCCCCATCGCCGTGCCTTTGCCCCCCGCCGGTGAAACCTTGCTGATCAGCGATGGCAATGAAGCTTCCAGCAGATTGAACGCGGTAAAGAACACCACGGTGCCAATCACCAGAGCCCGCAAGCTGTCGCCGAACTGCCAGAAGAATAGCTCAGTGAGCATCAGCGTCACGACGGCGCCGATCAAAACTCGTTTCATTTTGCGTTTCTTCTCGCCGTAGATGATGAACGGGATCATGGCGAAGAACGAAACCAGCAACGCGGTCAGGTAGACCCACCAATGCTGCTCCTTGGGCAACCCGGCTTTCTCGACCAGCGCCAGGGGCAAGGCGACGAAGCTGGACATCAACATGGCGTGCAACACAAAAATGCCGAGGTCCAGGCGCAGCAGGTCAGGATGTTTCAACGTCGGGATCAGCGCCTGACGGGCGACACCCGACTCACGGTGCTGCAGCGGCCCCGTGGAGCGAGGCACCATGAACATCACGATCAGGATGCCGAGCAGCGCCATGCCACCGGTGGCAAGAAACAGCCCGGACAGCCCGAAGGCGCGGGTCAGCAACGGACCGACGACCATGGCCACGGCAAACGAGAGACCGATGGTCATGCCGATCATGGCCATGGCCTTGGTGCGGTGTTGTTCGCGGGTCAGGTCGGACAGCAAGGCCATGACTGCCGCGGAAATCGCGCCGGCGCCTTGCAGGATACGGCCGGCGATCACGCCCCAGATCGAGTCGGCCTGAGCCGCTAGCACGCTGCCAAGGGCGAAGACTATCAGGCCGATATAAATGACCGGACGTCGACCGATGCGGTCGGAAATGAAGCCGAAGGGAATCTGGAAAAAGGCCTGGGTCAGGCCATAGGCGCCAATCGCCAGGCCGATCAGGGCAGGCGTCGCTCCGGCCAGATCCATGCCATAGGTCGCCAGGACCGGCAACACCATGAACATGCCAAGCATACGGAAGGCGAACACCAGGGCCAGACCGCTTGCTGCGCGGGTCTCGCTGCCACTCATACGCTCGCTATGGGGATCGTGCATGGAATAACCTCGTGTGAACCGGCGGCGATTCTACCAGTCCCATCGATTGACGGGATATATCGCGACGCTTTGCCGCGCATTGCTGACACACTCTTCATGTAAGACAGCCGTTCACGCGTTTGATAGTGTGCATCCATCCAGTATTTGGCCGTATACTCCTACGTTTTCGACGCCCGCCGAGCGAGGCCACTTTGGACAAGATCCTGATTCGTGGGGCCCGAACCCACAACCTGAAAAACATCGACCTGACCCTGCCACGGGACAAGCTGATCGTTATCACCGGCCTGTCCGGCTCCGGCAAGTCGTCCCTGGCGTTCGACACACTGTATGCCGAAGGCCAGCGTCGCTATGTCGAATCGCTGTCGGCCTACGCCCGGCAATTCCTGTCGATGATGGAAAAGCCCGACGTCGACACCATCGAAGGCCTGTCGCCGGCGATCTCCATCGAACAGAAGTCGACCTCGCACAACCCGCGCTCGACGGTCGGTACCATCACCGAAATCTACGATTACCTGCGCCTGCTGTATGCCCGTGTCGGTATTCCTCGCTGCCCGGATCACGATATTCCGCTGGAAGCACAAACCGTCAGCCAGATGGTCGACCTGGTCCTCGCGCAACCGGAAGGCAGCAAGCTGATGTTGCTGGCGCCGGTGATCCGCGAGCGCAAGGGCGAGCACCTGTCGGTCTTCGAAGAGCTGCGCGCCCAGGGCTTCGTGCGTGCGCGAATCAACGGCAAGCTGTACGAACTGGACGAAGCGCCCAAGCTCGACAAGCAGAAGAAACACACCATTGATGTAGTGGTCGACCGCTTCAAGGTCCGCGCCGATCTGCAACAACGTCTGGCCGAATCCTTCGAGACCGCCCTGAAACTGGCGGACGGCATCGCCCTGGTCGCGCCGATGGACGACGAGCCGGGCGAAGAGATGATCTTCTCCGCGCGGTTCGCCTGCCCGATCTGCGGCCATGCCATCAGCGAGCTGGAGCCGAAGCTGTTCTCCTTCAACAACCCGGCCGGCGCCTGCCCGACCTGCGACGGTTTGGGGGTGAAGCAGTTCTTTGATATCAAGCGCCTGGTCAATGGCGAGCTGACCCTGGCGGAAGGGGCGATTCGCGGCTGGGACCGGCGCAACGTCTATTACTTCCAGATGCTCGGCTCACTGGCTGCGCACTACAAATTCAGCCTGGAAGTGCCGTTCAATGAGCTGTCGGCCGACCAGCAGAAGCACATTCTGCATGGCAGCGGTTCGCAGAACGTCGACTTCAAATACCTGAATGACCGTGGTGACATCGTCAAGCGCTCGCACCCCTTCGAAGGCATCGTGCCGAACCTGGAGCGACGCTACCGCGAAACCGAATCGGCGTCGGTGCGTGAAGAGTTGGCCAAGTTCCTCAGTACCCAGTCCTGCCCGGACTGCCGCGGCACCCGCCTGCGCCGGGAAGCGCGGCATGTGTGGGTCGGCGAAAAAACCCTGCCGGCAGTGACCAACCTGCCGATCGGCGATGCGTCGGAATATTTCGGCGAACTCAAGCTCACCGGCCGTCGCGGCGAAATTGCCGACAAGATTCTCAAGGAAATCCGCGAACGCCTGCAGTTCCTGGTCAACGTCGGTCTCGACTACCTGTCGCTGGATCGCAGCGCCGACACCCTGTCTGGCGGCGAGGCACAGCGTATTCGTCTGGCCAGCCAGATCGGTGCCGGTCTTGTCGGCGTCCTCTACATCCTCGACGAACCGTCCATCGGCTTGCACCAGCGCGATAACGATCGCTTGCTGGGCACTCTCAAGCACCTGCGGGACATCGGCAACACGGTCATCGTCGTCGAACACGATGAGGACGCGATCCGCCTGGCCGACTATGTCGTGGACATCGGCCCGGGTGCCGGCGTGCATGGCGGGCATATCGTTGCCGAAGGTACGCCGGCAGAAGTGATGGCTCATCCAGACTCACTGACCGGCAAATACCTGTCGGGCCGCGTCAAGATCGAAGTGCCGGCCAAGCGTACGCCACGCAACAAGAAGCTGACCCTGTCGCTCAAGGGCGCTCGTGGCAACAACTTGCGCAATGTCGATCTGGAGATTCCAATCGGCCTGCTGACCTGCGTCACCGGGGTCTCCGGTTCGGGCAAATCGACGCTGATCAACAACACCCTCTTCCCGTTGAGCGCGACTGCACTCAACGGCGCAACGACGCTGGAAGCAGCGGCCCACGACAGCATCAAGGGCCTGGAGCACCTGGACAAGGTCGTCGACATCGACCAGAGCCCGATCGGCCGCACGCCGCGATCGAACCCGGCGACCTACACCGGGCTGTTCACGCCGATCCGTGAGCTGTTTGCCGGCGTACCGGAATCCCGCTCACGGGGTTATGGCCCGGGCCGTTTCTCCTTCAACGTCAAGGGCGGGCGCTGCGAGGCCTGCCAGGGCGATGGCCTGATCAAGGTGGAGATGCACTTCCTGCCGGACATCTACGTGCCGTGTGATGTGTGCAAGAGCAAGCGCTACAACCGCGAAACCCTTGAGATCAAATACAAGGGCAAGAGCATCCACGAAACCCTTGAGATGACCATCGAGGAGGCGCGGGAGTTCTTTGATGCGGTGCCGGCGCTGGCACGCAAGCTTCAGACGCTGATGGACGTCGGCCTGTCGTACATCAAGCTCGGTCAGTCGGCGACCACCCTGTCCGGGGGTGAAGCGCAACGGGTGAAGCTATCTCGCGAGCTGTCCAAGCGCGATACCGGCAAGACCCTGTACATCCTCGACGAGCCGACCACCGGCCTGCATTTTGCGGATATCCAGCAACTGCTCGACGTCTTGCATCGACTGCGCGACCACGGCAACACGGTTGTGGTTATCGAGCACAACCTGGACGTGATCAAGACTGCCGACTGGTTGGTGGATCTGGGTCCAGAGGGCGGCTCCAAAGGCGGGCAGATCATTGCTGTCGGCACCCCGGAAGAGGTGTCCGAAATGAAGCAGTCCCACACCGGCTTCTACCTCAAACCGCTGCTTGAGCGCGATCGCGCTTAACCGCCGGCAATGAAAAAGCCCCTGTCACTTCATCAGTGACAGGGGCTTGTTTTTATCCCGCAGCGATCAGGCGTGGGATTGCAGGTAGTTCTCGAGACCGATCAGCTTGATCAGGCCCAACTGCTTTTCCAGCCAGTAGGTGTGGTCTTCTTCAGTGTCGTTCAGCTGTACACGCAGAATTTCGCGGCTGACGTAGTCGCCGTGCTTCTCGCACAGCTCGATGCCTTTGCACAGTGCGGCACGCACCTGGTATTCCAGGCGCAGGTCAGCTTCGAGCATCTCCGGCACGGTAGTGCCGACATCAACATCGTCAGGGCGCATGCGTGGCGTGCCTTCCAGCATCAGAATCCGACGCATCAGCGCATCCGCGTGCCCTGCTTCTTCTTCCATCTCGTGGTTGATTCGTTCGTAGAGCTTGGTGAAACCCCAGTCCTCATACATCCGCGAGTGGACGAAATATTGATCACGTGCGGCCAGCTCGCCGGTCAGCAACGTGTTGAGGTAATCGATAACGTCTGGGTGGCCTTGCATCGCCCTACATCTCCCTGCTTGAAAGTTGTAGTTTGAACCAACCTGCCCGGATCGTCACTCGCCATACGCAATAAAAGCGAAGATATTCTGAGAAAAGCAGCCGAAATAACGCAAAAACCGCCCAGATAAGGGCGGTTCTGCTTCTCATTTAGACTTCGTTAAGCTGTACGTTGAGCAGCTTTGCGATTGCTTCTCCATACGCCGGATCGGCCTTGTGGAAATGCTGCAATTGACGGTCGACCACGTCACTCGATACACCCGCCATTGCTCCGGCAATGTTGCTGACCAACAGTGCCTTCTGCTCGTCAGACATCAAACGGAACAGGGCACCGGCGTGGCTGTAGTAATCGGTGTCTTCGCGATGATCGTAACGGCCAGCCGCGCCGCTCAGTGCCAACGCCGGTTCAGCGTAACGAGGCGCCTGCTTTGGCGACTCGATGTAGCTGTTCGGTTCATAGTTGGGCGCTGCACCACCATTACTGCCAAAGGCCATCGAGCCATCACGCTGATAGGTGTTGACCGGGCTACGAGGCGCATTCACCGGCAGTTGCTGGTGATTGGTGCCAACGCGGTAGCGATGGGCGTCCGCATAGGCAAACACGCGGCCCTGCAGCATGCGGTCGGGTGAAAGACCGACACCCGGCACCATGTTGCTTGGACCAAACGCAGCCTGTTCAACCTCGGCAAAGTAGTTCTGCGGGTTACGGTTGAGTTCCAGCTCACCGACTTCAATCAACGGGAATTCCTTTTGCGACCAAGTCTTGGTCACGTCGAACGGGTTCTCGTAATGAGCTTCGGCCTGGGCTTCAGTCATGATCTGGATGCACACGCGCCATTTCGGGAAATCGCCGCGCTCAATGGCCTCGAACAGATCGCGCTGGGCGTAGTCCGGATCAGTACCGGCCAAACGGGCGGCCTCGGCCGGAGCCAGGTTCTTGATGCCTTGCTGGGTCTTGTAGTGCCATTTCACCCAGTGCCGCTCACCTTGAGCGCTGATCAGGCTGTAAGTGTGACTGCCGAAGCCGTGCATGTGGCGATAGCCGTCAGGAATGCCCCGATCGGAAAACAGGATGGTGACCTGGTGCAGCGCCTCAGGCGAGTGAGACCAGAAGTCCCACATCATCTGCGCACTTTTCAGATTGCTTTGCGGCAGGCGTTTCTGGGTGTGGATAAAGTCCGGAAACTTAAGTGGGTCGCGGATGAAAAACACCGGGGTGTTGTTACCCACAATGTCCCAGTTACCTTCTTCGGTGTAGAACTTCAGGGCAAAGCCCCTTGGGTCGCGCTCGGTGTCAGCCGAGCCGCGCTCACCGCCAACCGTGGAAAAGCGCAGGAAGGTCGGGGTTTGCTTGCCGACAGCTTCAAACAGTTTGGCGCTGGTGTACTGGCTGATGTCGCGGGTGACCGTGAAGGTACCGTAGGCGCCCGAACCTTTCGCATGTACGCGACGCTCTGGAATGTTTTCACGGTTGAAGTGTGCAAGCTTTTCGATCAGGTGAAAGTCGTCGAGCAGCAATGGGCCGCGAGGACCTGCAGAGCGGGAATTCTGGTTATCGGCTACAGGAGCACCACTGGCGGTGGTGAGCGTCGTGTTCTGGCTCATGTGATCGTCCTTCCTCTATTGATCTTCAACTGCCGGCTAATCGGCTGAGAAGGAGTATTGATCATCAATATGACGCCTACAAATTCATTAACTCGCATGCATCGATAGAAAATTACTAATGACAAACTCCGATCACATCATGACCCGAGGAAGCACGACACCGCTTGTATGAACGATGCTTTTGTTGCGGACACAAAAAACCGGGCACTGGGCCCGGTTCTTTGTTTCAGACTGACGTCTTACTCGGCAGAAACAGCTTCGCCGGCAGTAGCACGATCAACCAACTCGACGTACGCCATAGGCGCGTTGTCGCCAGCGCGGAAACCGCACTTGAGGATGCGCAGGTAGCCACCCTCACGGGTAGCGTAACGCTTGCCCAGGTCGTTGAAGAGCTTACCAACGATAGCTTTCGAACGAGTACGGTCGAAAGCCAAACGGCGGTTAGCAACGCTGTCTGTCTTGGCCAAAGTGATCAGCGGCTCGGCAACGCGGCGCAGTTCTTTAGCTTTTGGCAGAGTAGTTTTGATCAGCTCGTGCTCGAACAGCGACACCGCCATGTTTTGGAACATGGCCTTGCGGTGCGAGCTGGTGCGGCTCAGGTGACGACCACTTTTACGATGACGCATGGTTCATTCCTTACCAAACACTACGTTCGGTGATTACGACGATCAGGCAGTCGCCTTGTCGTCCTTCTTAAGACTTGCAGGCGGCCAGTTGTCGAGGCGCATGCCGAGGGACAGACCGCGGGAGGCCAGAACGTCCTTGATTTCAGTCAAGGATTTCTTGCCCAGGTTCGGAGTCTTCAACAGCTCTACTTCGGTACGCTGAATCAGGTCGCCGATGTAGTAGATGTTTTCCGCCTTAAGGCAGTTAGCCGAACGTACAGTCAGTTCCAGATCGTCAACCGGGCGAAGCAGGATCGGATCGATCTCGTCTTCCTGCTCGACAACCACTGGCTCACTGTCACCTTTGAGGTCGACGAACGCAGCCAACTGCTGTTGCAGGATGGTTGCAGCGCGACGGATAGCCTCTTCAGGATCCAGGGTACCGTTGGTTTCCAGATCAATAACCAGCTTGTCCAGGTTAGTACGCTGTTCGACACGGGCGTTTTCCACCACGTATGCGATACGGCGAACCGGGCTGAACGAAGAGTCAAGCTGCAAGCGACCAATGCTGCGGCTTTCGTCTTCATCGCTCTGACGCGAGTCGGCCGGTTCATAACCACGACCACGAGCTACTACGAGCTTCATGTTCAGGGCGCCGTTAGACGCCAGGTTAGCGATTACGTGATCGGGATTAACGATCTCGACATCATGATCCAGCTGAATATCGGCAGCGGTAACCACCCCCGAACCCTTCTTCGACAAGGTCAGCGTAACTTCGTCACGGCCGTGCAGCTTGATAGCCAGACCTTTAAGGTTCAACAGGATTTCAATTACGTCTTCCTGTACACCTTCGATGGCGCTGTACTCGTGGAGCACACCGTCAATCTCGGCCTCGACTACTGCGCAGCCGGGCATTGAGGACAACAGGATGCGGCGCAGCGCGTTGCCCAGGGTGTGGCCGAAACCACGCTCGAGAGGCTCGAGAGTGATCTTGGCGCGGGTTGGACTGACAACCTGCACATCAATGTGGCGGGGTGTCAGGAACTCATTTACCGAAATCTGCATGGATGCACCTATTTTCTAGCCCTTACTTGGAGTAGAGCTCGACAATCAGGCTTTCGTTGATGTCGGCGGACAGATCACTGCGAGCAGGAACGTTCTTGAAAACGCCCGACTTCTTCTCAGTGTCTACTTCTACCCACTCTACGCGGCCACGTTGAGCACACAGATCGAGAGCTTGGACAATGCGAAGTTGATTTTTTGCTTTCTCGCGAACAGCGACCACGTCACCAGCACGAACCTGGTAGGACGGAACGTTAACGGTCTGACCGTTTACGCTGATCGACTTGTGCGATACCAGCTGACGGGATTCGGCACGAGTCGAACCAAAGCCCATACGGTATACCACGTTGTCCAGACGGCATTCGAGCAGTTGCAGCAGGTTTTCACCGGTTGCGCCTTTCTTGCCAGCAGCTTCTTTGTAGTAGCCGCTGAATTGACGCTCGAGAACGCCGTAGATACGACGGACTTTCTGCTTTTCACGCAGCTGGGTGCCGTAGTCGGACTGACGACCGCGGCGCTGGCCGTGGATGCCAGGTGCTGCTTCAATGTTGCACTTCGATTCGATCGCGCGCACGCCGCTCTTCAGGAAGAGATCGGTGCCTTCGCGACGAGCGAGTTTGCATTTTGGACCAATGTAACGAGCCATTCTTTACAATCTCCTGGATTACACGCGGCGCTTCTTCGGCGGACGGCACCCGTTGTGCGGGATTGGCGTCACGTCGGTGATGCTGGCGATCTTGTAGCCACAGCCGTTCAAAGCGCGGACTGCGGATTCACGACCTGGACCTGGGCCCTTGACGTTGACGTCGAGGTTTTTCAGGCCGTATTCCAGCGCAGCTTGACCAGCACGTTCAGCAGCTACTTGAGCAGCAAACGGGGTGGACTTGCGGGAACCGCGGAAACCCGAACCACCGGAGGTAGCCCAGGAAAGAGCGTTACCTTGACGGTCGGTAATGGTCACGATGGTGTTGTTAAAAGATGCATGGATGTGGGCGATGCCATCAACCACTGTCTTTTTAACTTTTTTACGAGGACGAGCAGCAGGTTTTGCCATGATTAAATTCCTGTCGATTCGCTGGGGCGATTACTTGCGGATCGGCTTACGCGGACCTTTACGGGTACGCGCGTTGGTCTTGGTACGCTGACCGCGTACTGGAAGACCGCGACGATGACGCAGACCGCGATAGCAACCGAGGTCCATCAAGCGCTTGATTTTCATGTTGATTTCGCGACGCAGGTCACCTTCAGTGGTGAACTTCGCCACTTCGCCACGCAGCTGTTCAATTTGCTCGTCGCTCAGATCTTTGATCTTTGCTGCTGGGTTTACCCCAGTCTCTGCACAAATTTTCTGTGCAGTAGTGCGACCAACACCATAGATGTAGGTCAGCGAGATAACAGTATGCTTGTTATCTGGAATGTTAACGCCTGCAATACGGGCCATTCAGTGGGACTCCAATTGACAGCTACCTACGCCCCGGAAGCCAAGAAATAGGGCGCGAGATAATATCGCTGTAATAACAAATAATCAACCCGGTAGCGCACTAGCTACCGGGCTTGAAGCACAATCACACTCAGCCTTGGCGCTGTTTGTGACGCGGTTCCGCGCTGCAAATTACTCGAACAACACCTTCGCGGCGAATAATCTTGCAGTTACGGCACAGCTTTTTCACCGATGCACGAACTTTCATCACCAACTCCTCGAACCTTATGGATTAGCGCAGCATGCCGCTGCCGTAACCCTTCAGGTTGGCTTTCTTCATCAGGGATTCGTACTGGTGCGAAACGAGGTGCGATTGTACTTGGGACATGAAGTCCATCACAACCACGACGACGATCAGCAACGAGGTCCCGCCAAGGTAGAACGGAACGTTGGCTGCAACCACCAGGAACTGGGGCAGCAGGCACACGGCCGTCATGTAAAGAGCACCGAACATGGTCAAGCGGGTCAGAACGCCATCAATGTAGCGCGCAGACTGCTCACCTGGACGGATGCCCGGAATAAAGGCACCGGACTTCTTCAGGTTTTCCGCTACGTCTTTCGGATTGAACATCAACGCCGTATAGAAGAAGCAGAAGAAAATAATCCCTGCACTAAACAGCAGAATATTCAACGGCTGACCAGGAGCGATCGACTGCGAGATGTCCTGCAACCAGCCCATACCTTCAGACTGGCCGAACCAGGCACCCAACGAAGCCGGGAACAGCAAAATGCTGCTCGCGAAAATAGCCGGAATAACACCGGCCATGTTCACCTTCAGCGGCAAGTGGCTAGTCTGCGCAGCGAAGACCTTGCGGCCCTGCTGACGCTTGGCGTAGTGAACAGCAATACGACGCTGACCACGCTCAATGAACACCACGAAACCGATAATCGCTACTGCCAGCAAACCGATGGCAACCAGGGCGAAGATGTTGATATCACCCTGACGTGCAGACTCGAAAGACTGCCCGATCGCTCTCGGAAGACCGGCGACGATACCCGAAAAAATCAACATCGAGATACCGTTGCCAACACCACGCTCAGTAATCTGCTCACCCAGCCACATCATGAACATCGCACCAGCCACAAACGTGGATACCGCGACGAAATGGAAGCCAAAGTCACCAGTGAACGCAACGCCCTGCCCCGCCAGACCAATGGACATGCCAATGGCCTGGACGAGAGCGAGGACGACAGTGCCGTAGCGGGTGTACTGGCTGATCTTGCGACGGCCAGCTTCACCTTCCTTCTTCAACTGCTCCAGCTGCGGGCTGACGGCGGTCATCAGTTGCATGATGATCGATGCCGAAATGTACGGCATGATCCCCAGTGCAAAGATGCTCATCCGCTCCAGCGCGCCGCCGGAAAACATGTTGAACAAGCTAAGAATGGTCCCCTCATTCTGTCGAAACAGGTCCGCGAGTCGGTCCGGGTTGATACCTGGAACCGGGATGTGTGCGCCTATTCGGTAGACGATAATCGCCAGGAACAGAAAACGCAGACGAGCCCAGAGTTCAGACATACCGCCTTTGCCGAGCGCAGAGAGAGCACCTTGCTTAGCCATTTATTCCTCGAACTTGCCGCCAGCTGCTTCGATAGCCGCACGCGCACCTTTGGTGGCGCCGATTCCCTTTCCGATGGTAACAGCGCGAGTCACTTCGCCGGACAGCATGATTTTCACACGCTGAACGTTGACGTTGATCACGTTGGCATCTTTCAGAGACTGCACGGTGACGATGTCGCCTTCCACTTTAGCCAGCTCGGACAGACGCACTTCTGCGCGGTCCATGGCCTTCAGGGAAACGAAACCGAACTTCGGCAGGCGACGATGCAGCGGCTGTTGACCGCCTTCAAAGCCTGGAGCAATGGTGCCACCGGAGCGGGAAGTCTGACCTTTGTGACCACGGCCACCAGTCTTACCCAAACCACTACCGATACCACGGCCCGGACGATGCTTTTCGCGACGGGAACCCGGCGCTGGACTCAGATCATTGAGTTTCATCGATTAACCCTCGACACGCAGCATGTAGTAAGCCTTGTTGATCATCCCGCGATTCTCGGGAGTATCCTGGACTTCTACAGTGTGACCGATGCGACGCAGACCCAGACCCTTAACGCACAGTTTGTGGTTAGGGATGCGGCCGGTCATGCTTTTGATCAGCGTAACTTTAACGGTAGCCATGATCAGAAGATCTCCTTGACGCTTTTGCCACGCTTGGCGGCAATGGATTCAGGAGACTGCATAGCCTTCAAACCTTTGAAAGTGGCGTGAACCACGTTTACCGGGTTAGTCGAGCCGTAGCACTTGGCCAGAACGTTCTGAACGCCAGCAACTTCGAGAACGGCACGCATAGCGCCGCCAGCGATGATACCGGTACCTTCAGAAGCAGGCTGCATGTACACCTTCGAAGCGCCGTGAGCGGACTTCATTGCGTACTGCAGAGTGGTGCCGTTCAGATCAACCTGGATCATGTTGCGGCGAGCAGCTTCCATTGCCTTCTGGATCGCAGCAGGCACTTCACGCGACTTGCCACGGCCGAAGCCAACACGGCCCTTACCATCACCAACCACGGTCAACGCGGTGAAAGTGAAGATACGGCCGCCTTTAACGGTTTTGGCTACGCGGTTAACTTGAACCAGCTTCTCGATGTAGCCTTCGTCGCGCTTTTGGTCGTTATTTGACATAACTTAGAACTCCAGCCCAGCTTCACGAGCAGCATCAGCCAGCGCTTTAACGCGGCCGTGGTACTTGAAGCCAGAGCGGTCGAAAGCCACCTGCGAGACGCCAGCGGCCTTAGCACGCGTAGCGACCAGCTGGCCAACCTTAGTGGCCGCGTCGATGTTGCCAGTGGCGCCATCACGCAGTTCTTTATCCAAAGTCGAGGCGCTTGCCAGGACTTTGTTGCCGTCGGCCGAAATGACCTGGGCGTAGATGTGCTGCGAAGAGCGGAACACGCAGAGACGCACGACTTCGAGTTCGTGCATTTTCAGGCGTGCTTTGCGAGCGCGACGCAGTCGAGTAACTTTTTTGTCGGTCATTTGCTATGCCCTACTTCTTCTTGGCTTCTTTACGACGGACGACTTCGTCCGCGTAGCGCACACCTTTGCCTTTGTACGGCTCTGGTGGACGGAAGTCGCGGATCTCGGCGGCCACTTGACCTACCAGCTGCTTGTCGATGCCCTTGATCAGGATATCGGTCTGGCTAGGAGTCTCAGCGGTGATGCCTTCCGGCAGTTCGTAATCCACTGGGTGCGAGAAGCCAAGAGCCAGGTTCAGCACTGTGCCTTTTGCTTGCGCTTTGTAACCAACACCGACCAGCTGGAGCTTGCGCTCGAAGCCTTGGCTTACGCCTTGGACCATGTTGTTTACCAACGCACGAGTGGTACCAGCCATTGCGCGAGTCTGCTGATCGCCATTGCGAGCAGCGAAACGCAGCTCACCAGCTTCTTCAACGATCTCAACGGACGAATGGATGTTCAGTTCGAGAGTGCCCTTGGCACCCTTCACCGAAAGCTGTTGGCCTGCGAATTTTACTTCGACACCGGCTGGCAGCTTAACGGGGTTCTTAGCGACGCGAGACATGCTTATCCCCCCTTAGAACACAGTGCAAAGAACTTCGCCGCCGACACCGGCAGCGCGCGCAGCACGATCAGTCATCACACCCTTGTTGGTGGAGACGATAGACACACCGAGACCGCCACGTACTTTTGGCAGATCATCGACGGACTTGTACTGACGCAGGCCTGGACGGCTAACGCGCTTCACTTCTTCGATAACCGGACGGCCTTCGAAGTACTTCAGCTCGATGGACAGCAGTGGTTTGGTTTCGCTGCTGATCTGATAACCCGCAATGTAACCTTCGTCCTTCAGGACTTTGGCAACAGCTACCTTCAACGTGGAAGATGGCATGCTTACGACGGACTTTTCAGCCATCTGGGCATTACGGATACGAGTTAGCATGTCCGCTAACGGGTCCTGCATACTCATGGGCTAGACGCTCCTAATACAAAAAAATTAGCCTTGCGGCTATTACGTGTCGCCGAGAATCTCCGGGCATGAAAAACACGGGCTCAGGCGAGCCGGGTATTCTAGACACACACCAGAAATGAATCAAGCCCCAAAAGGGGCTTGATCCAGATTCAAGGCCACCGGTGGTCAGGATCTTGCGAACCTGAACACCAGGACTTTGACAGTACTTACCAGCTGGCTTTAACCAGACCCGGTACGTCACCACGCATTGCCGCTTCACGCAGTTTGTTACGGCCGAGGCCGAACTTGCGGTAAACGCCGTGTGGACGACCGGTCAGGCGGCAGCGGTTACGCATGCGCGAAGCGCTTGCGTCACGTGGCTGCTTCTGCAGAGCTACTGTAGCTTCCCAACGCGCTTCTGGACTTGCGTTCAGATCAACGATGATTGCTTTCAGTGCTGCACGCTTCTTGGCGTACTTGGCAACCGTGAGCTGACGCTTCAGCTCGCGGTTTTTCATGCTCATCTTGGCCATGGTCCTACTCCAATCAGTTGCGGAACGGGAATTTGAACGCACGCAGCAGAGCGCGGCCTTCATCATCGTTCTTGGCAGTGGTGGTCAGGGTGATGTCCAGACCGCGGAGAGCATCGATCTTGTCGTAGTCGATTTCCGGGAAGATGATCTGCTCTTTCACGCCCATGCTGTAGTTGCCACGACCATCGAAGGACTTGGCATTCAGGCCGCGGAAGTCGCGAACCCGAGGCAGGGAGATCGACAGCAGACGATCCAGGAACTCGTACATACGCTCACGGCGCAGAGTCACTTTGACGCCGATCGGCCAACCTTCACGGACTTTAAAGCCAGCGATGGATTTGCGAGCGTAGGTCACAACGACTTTCTGGCCGGTGATCTTTTCCAGGTCAGCAACAGCGTGCTCGATGACTTTTTTGTCGCCGATCGCTTCGCCCAGACCCATGTTCAGGGTGATTTTGGTAACGCGCGGAACTTCCATCACGTTCGAAAGCTTAAGTTCTTCCTTAAGTTTCGGAGCGATTTCCTTCCGGTAAATCTCTTTTAGTCGTGCCATGGTCTTCTACCTAGCAGTGTTCAAGCATCAACCGCTTTTTGGGTCGACTTGAAGACACGAATTTTCTTACCGTCTTCTACTTTGAAACCAACGCGGTCAGCCTTGTTGGTTTCGCCGTTGAAGATGGCGACGTTGGAAGCGTGCAGTGGCGCTTCTTTCTCGACGATACCGCCCTGTACGCCCGACATCGGGTTAGGCTTGGTATGACGCTTGACCAGGTTCAGACCACCAACAACCAGACGGTTGTCAGCAAGAACCTTCAGCACCTTACCGCGCTTACCTTTGTCTTTGCCGGCGATCACGATGATCTCGTCGTCACGACGAATCTTTTGCATGTCGGATCTCCTTACAGCACTTCTGGGGCGAGCGAGACGATCTTCATGAACTTCTCAGTACGAAGTTCACGGGTCACTGGCCCAAAGATACGGGTGCCGATCGGCTCTTGCTTGTTGTTCAGAAGAACAGCAGCGTTGCCATCAAAGCGGATAATGGAGCCATCAGCACGACGTACGCCGTGACGAGTGCGGACTACAACAGCAGTCATCACTTGGCCTTTTTTCACTTTACCGCGAGGAATTGCTTCCTTGACGGTAACTTTGATGATGTCACCGATACCAGCGTAACGACGATGGGAGCCACCCAGCACCTTGATGCACATAACGCGGCGAGCGCCGCTGTTATCGGCCACATCGAGCATGGATTGAGTCTGAATCATATAATTTCTCCGACCCCTAGCCCTTAGACTTCCACAGCGCGTTCGAGAACATCAACCAGCGCCCAAGACTTGGTCTTGGCCATCGGACGAGTTTCACGAATAGTGACTTTGTCGCCGATGTGGCACTGATTGGTTTCGTCGTGCGCGTGCAGCTTAGTCGAACGCTTAACGTATTTACCGTAGATCGGGTGCTTAACGCGACGCTCGATCAGAACGGTGATGGTTTTGTCCATCTTGTCGCTGACAACACGGCCAGTCAGCGTACGGACAGTTTTTTCGGCTTCAGCCATGATCACTTACCTGCCTGCTGGTTGAGCACAGTCTTCACGCGAGCGATGTCACGCTTAACTTGCGAGAGCAGATGCGACTGCCCCAACTGGCCAGTTGCTTTCTGCATGCGCAGATTGAACTGGTCGCGCAGCAAGCCGAGCAGTTGCTCGTTCAGCTGCTGTGCGGATTTTTCACGAAGTTCATTCGCTTTCATCACATCACCGTCCGTTTAACAAAGGAGGTGGCGAGCGGCAGCTTTGCAGCAGCCAGGGCGAAAGCCTCACGCGCCAGCTCTTCAGAAACACCCTCGATTTCATACAGGACTTTGCCTGGCTGAATCTGGGCAACCCAGTATTCCACGTTACCCTTACCTTTACCCATCCGCACTTCGAGAGGCTTCTTGGAGATCGGCTTGTCCGGGAATACACGGATCCAGATCTTGCCGCCACGTTTTACGTGACGGGTCAGAGCACGACGCGCTGACTCGATCTGACGAGCGGTGAGACGACCACGAGCTACAGACTTCAGCGCGAACTCGCCGAAGCTGACTTTGCTACCGCGCTGAGCCAGACCACGGTTGTGGCCGGTCATCTGCTTGCGGAACTTCGTACGCTTTGGTTGCAACATTTGGCGTACCCCTTACTTAGCAGCTTTTTTACGAGGCGCTGGTGCTTGTGGTTTCAGTTCTTCTTGGCGACCACCAATTACTTCGCCTTTGAAGATCCAAACCTTTACACCGATCACACCGTAGGTGGTGTGAGCTTCGTAGTTGGCA
Organism: Pseudomonas vancouverensis; assembly: GCF_004348895.1. GTDB lineage: Bacteria > Pseudomonadota > Gammaproteobacteria > Pseudomonadales > Pseudomonadaceae > Aquipseudomonas > Aquipseudomonas vancouverensis. The sequence continues at coordinate 23,593 of NZ_RRZK01000030.1, read as the reverse complement.
TAGTCGATGTCGGCACGCAGGGTGTGCAGTGGCACACGACCTTCGCGATACCATTCAGTACGTGCGATTTCAGCACCGCCGAGACGACCGCTCACTTGGATTTTGATGCCTTTGGCACCAATGCGCATGGCGTTCTGTACTGCGCGCTTCATAGCGCGACGGAACATTACGCGACGCTCCAGCTGCTGAGCTACGCTCTGCGCAACCAGCATACCGTCGAGTTCCGGCTTGCGGATCTCTTCGATATTGATGTGCACAGGCACACCCATTTGCTTGGTCAGGTCCTGACGCAGTTTCTCAACATCTTCACCTTTCTTCCCGATAACGATACCTGGACGAGCGGTGTGGATGGTGATGCGTGCAGTTTGAGCCGGACGATGAATATCGATACGGCTTACGGACGCGCTTTTTAGTTTGTCTTGGAGGTACTCACGCACATTCAGATCTGCGAGCAAATAGTCCGCATAAGTCCGACCGTCTGCGTACCAGACGGAGGTGTGCTCCTTGACGATTCCCAGGCGAATGCCAATGGGATGTACTTTCTGACCCATCTCTTCGACTCCGTTACTTGTCAGCAACCTTGACAGTGATATGGCAAGACCGCTTGACGATGCGATCAGCACGGCCTTTGGCACGTGGCATGATGCGCTTCAGCGAACGCCCTTCGTTGACGAAAACAGTGCTGACCTTCAGGTCATCAACGTCTGCGCCTTCGTTATGCTCGGCGTTGGCTACGGCCGACTCCAGCACTTTCTTCATGATCTCGGCGGCTTTCTTACTGCTGAAAGCCAACAGGTTGAGCGCTTCGCCCACCTTCTTCCCGCGGATCTGGTCGGCGACCAAGCGGGCTTTCTGGGCGGAGATTCGAGCGCCCGACAACTTAGCGGCTACTTCCATTTCCTAACCCCTTAACGCTTGGCTTTCTTGTCTGCCACGTGCCCGCGATAAGTGCGGGTACCGGCGAACTCGCCCAGTTTGTGGCCGACCATGTCTTCGTTCACGAGAACTGGGACGTGCTGACGACCGTTGTGTACTGCGATGGTCAGACCGACCATTTGTGGCAGGATCATCGAACGACGCGACCAGGTTTTCACCGGTTTGCGATCGTTCTTTTCCGCCGCCACTTCGATCTTCTTCAGTAGGTGAAGATCGATAAAAGGACCTTTTTTCAGAGAACGTGGCACTGTCGTATCCCTCTATTTACTTGCGACGACGGACGATCATTTTGTCGGTACGCTTATTACCACGAGTCTTCGCGCCCTTAGTCGGGAAGCCCCATGGCGATACCGGATGACGACCACCAGAGGTACGACCTTCACCACCACCATGTGGGTGGTCAACCGGGTTCATGGCAACACCACGAACGGTTGGGCGAACGCCACGCCAGCGTTTGGCACCAGCTTTACCCAGCGAACGCAGGCTGTGCTCGGAGTTCGAGACTTCGCCCAGGGTCGCACGGCATTCAGCCAGGACTTTACGCATTTCACCGGAACGCAGACGCAGGGTAACGTACACGCCTTCACGAGCGATCAACTGAGCCGAAGCACCAGCGGAACGAGCGATCTGAGCGCCTTTACCTGGCTTCAATTCGATGCCGTGTACAGTGGAACCCACTGGGATGTTACGCAGTTGCAGAGCGTTGCCCGGTTTGATCGGAGCCAACGAACCTGCGATCAGCTGGTCGCCAGCACTCACGCCTTTAGGGGCGATGATGTAGCGGCGCTCGCCGTCTGCATAGCACAGCAGTGCGATGTGAGCAGTACGGTTTGGATCGTATTCGATACGCTCGACAGTGGCGACGATGCCATCTTTGTCGTTGCGACGGAAATCGACCATACGGTAATGCTGCTTATGACCACCACCGATGTGACGAGTGGTAATACGGCCATTGTTGTTACGACCACCAGACTTCGATTTCTTCTCGAGCAGCGGTGCGTGAGGAGCGCCTTTATGCAGCTCCTGGTTGACCACCTTGACCACAAAACGGCGGCCAGGGGAAGTCGGTTTGCATTTAACGATTGCCATGATGCACCCCTTCCTTACTCAGCACTGCTGCTGAAATCGAGATCTTGGCCTGGCTGAAGGGAGATAACTGCCTTCTTCCAGTCATTACGCTTGCCCAGACCGCGAGCAGTGCGCTTGCTCTTACCCAGAACATTCAGGGTAGTAACACGCTCTACTTTCACGCTGAACAGGCTTTCGACGGCCTTCTTGATTTCCAGCTTGGTTGCGTCAGTCGCAACCTTGAAAACGAACTGGCCTTTCTTGTCTGCCAGAACCGTAGCCTTCTCGGAAACGTGCGGGCCAAGCAGAACTTTAAATACGCGTTCCTGGTTCATCCCAGCAGCTCCTCGAATTTCTTCACGGCCGACACGGTGATCAACACCTTGTCGTATGCGATCAGACTAACTGGATCGGAACCTTGCACGTCACGTACATCAACGTGTGGCAGGTTACGAGCAGCCAGGTACAGGTTCTGATCAACAGCGTCCGACACGATCAGAACGTCGGTCAGGCTCATGTTGTTCAGTTTGCCCAGCAGGTCTTTGGTTTTCGGCGTTTCAACGGCGAAATCCTGAACCACGACCAGACGATCAGTACGCACCAGCTCAGCAAGGATGGAACGCATTGCTGCGCGGTACATCTTCTTGTTCAGCTTCTGGGAGTGATCCTGTGGACGAGCTGCGAAAGTGGTACCGCCGCCACGCCAGATTGGGCTACGGATAGTACCGGCACGAGCACGGCCAGTACCTTTCTGACGCCATGGGCGCTTGCCGCCACCACGAACGTCGGAACGGGTCTTTTGCTGCTTGGAACCCTGACGACCGCCAGCCATGTAGGCCACGACTGCTTGGTGAACCAGCGTCTCGTTGAACTCGCCGCCAAATGTCAGTTCGGAAACTTCGATCGCTTGAGCGTCATTTACATTTAATTGCATGTCAGCTTCCCCTTAACCGCGAGCCTTGGCTGCTGGACGTACAACCACGTTGCCGCCAGTAGCGCCAGGAACAGCGCCCTTGACCAACAACAGATTGCGTTCAGCGTCCACGCGCACTACTTCGAGGGACTGCACGGTCACGCGCTCAGCGCCCATATGACCGGACATTTTTTTGCCCTTGAATACACGACCAGGAGTCTGGCACTGGCCGATAGAGCCTGGAACGCGGTGGGATACGGAGTTACCGTGGGTGTTATCTTGCCCGCGGAAATTCCAACGCTTGATCGTACCCTGGAAGCCTTTACCCTTGGACTGACCGGTTACATCAACCAGTTGACCAGCGGCGAAGATTTCAGCGTTGATCAGATCGCCGGCCTGGTATTCGCCGTCTTCAAGACGGAATTCCATTACGGTACGACCAGCGGCAACGTTCGCCTTGGCGAAGTGGCCAGCCTGAGCTGCTGTTACACGCGAAGCGCGACGCTCGCCGACAGTGACTTGCACTGCACGATAGCCATCGGTTTCTTCAGTTTTGAACTGGGTGACGCGATTCGGCTCGATCTCAATGACCGTGACCGGAATGGAGACACCTTCTTCGGTGAAAATACGGGTCATGCCCGCTTTTCGACCGACTACACCAATAGTCATGTTGTAAACCTCATGAGTGTACGGGGCTTTCACCCGCTATGGCCGCCCATTTCAGAGCGTTACACGACCAAGACCGAGTCTTAGCCGAGGCTGATCTGCACTTCCACACCGGCCGCAAGATCAAGCTTCATAAGAGCATCAACGGTTTTATCCGTTGGCTGGACGATGTCCAGAACGCGCTTATGAGTACGGATCTCGTACTGGTCACGCGCGTCTTTGTTGACGTGCGGGGAGACCAGAACGGTGAACCGCTCTTTACGGGTAGGCAGTGGAATTGGACCACGCACTTGAGCACCAGTACGTTTCGCGGTTTCCACGATTTCCTGGGTTGATTGGTCGATCAGGCGATGGTCGAAAGCCTTCAACCTGATACGGATTTGCTGATTTTGCATTGGATTTCAGACTCCGGCTGCTATTCCCACCGGGCGCAATACGCCCGTTAAAAGGAGGCGCAATTCTATAGACGCCCCAGATAGGTGTCAACCCAATAAAAAAGCCCCCGCTGAGCGGGGGCTTTTTTCAAAGCATCGAAGCTATCTCAAAAAAGAGATTACTCGATGATTTTAGCTACAACGCCAGCACCAACGGTACGGCCGCCTTCACGGATAGCGAAGCGCAGACCGTCTTCCATTGCGATGGTTTTGATCAGGGTAACAGTCATCTGAATGTTGTCACCTGGCATTACCATTTCAACGCCTTCTGGCAGTTCGCAGTTACCAGTCACGTCAGTAGTACGGAAGTAGAACTGTGGACGGTAGCCTTTGAAGAACGGAGTGTGACGGCCGCCTTCTTCCTTGCTCAGAACGTAAACTTCTGCGGTGAACTTGGTGTGCGGCTTAACCGAACCTGGCTTAACCAGAACCTGGCCACGCTCAACGTCGTCACGCTTGGTACCACGCAGCAGAACGCCGCAGTTCTCGCCAGCACGACCTTCGTCGAGCAGCTTGCGGAACATTTCAACACCGGTGCAGGTGGTGGTGGTGGTGTCACGCAGACCAACGATTTCCAGGGCGTCCTGAACGCGAACGATACCGCGCTCGATACGACCAGTTACAACAGTACCGCGACCGGAGATCGAGAATACGTCTTCGATTGGCATCAGGAACGGCTTGTCGATAGCACGCTCTGGCTCTGGGATGTAGTTGTCCAGAGTTTCTACCAGCTTCTTAACAGCGGTAGTGCCCATTTCGTTGTCGTCTTTGCCTTCCAGAGCCATACGAGCCGAACCGATGATGATCGGAGTGTCGTCGCCTGGGAAGTCATAGGTGGACAGCAGGTCGCGAACTTCCATCTCAACCAGTTCCAGCAGCTCAGCGTCGTCTACCAGGTCAGCCTTGTTCAGGAAAACCACGATGTACGGAACGCCTACCTGACGGGACAGCAGGATGTGCTCACGGGTTTGTGGCATCGGACCATCGGCAGCCGAGCAAACCAGGATCGCGCCGTCCATCTGGGCAGCACCAGTGATCATGTTCTTCACGTAGTCAGCGTGACCTGGGCAGTCAACGTGAGCGTAGTGACGAATGTTCGAGTTGTACTCAACGTGCGCGGTGTTGATGGTAATACCGCGAGCTTTCTCTTCTGGAGCGCTGTCGATCTTGTCGAATTCAACGATTGCGGAACCGAAAACTTCGGAGCAAACGCGAGTCAGAGCTGCGGTCAGAGTGGTTTTACCGTGGTCAACGTGACCGATGGTGCCAACGTTGACGTGCGGAAGGGAACGATCAAATTTTTCTTTAGCCACGACAATTAACTCCTAGCCTAAAGGGGCTGAATCAGCCTTGTTTTTTGGTAACAGTTTCGACGATGTGCGACGGAGCTGTATTGTATTTTTTGAATTCCATAGAGTAGCTTGCGCGACCCTGGGACATCGAACGAACGTCGGTCGCATAACCGAACATTTCGCCCAACGGTACTTCAGCACGGATAACCTTACCGGAAACCGTGTCTTCCATACCCAGAATCATGCCGCGACGACGGTTAAGGTCGCCCATCACGTCACCCATATAGTCTTCAGGCGTAACAACCTCTACCGCCATGATCGGCTCAAGCAGCTCACCACCGCCCTTTTGGGCCAGTTGCTTGGTCGCCATGGAAGCAGCCACCTTAAACGCCATCTCGTTCGAGTCGACGTCGTGGTAGGAACCATCAAACACGGTAGCCTTCAGGCCGATCAGCGGATAGCCGGCAACAACACCGTTCTTCATCTGCTCTTCGATACCCTTCTGGATAGCCGGGATGTATTCCTTAGGAACCACACCACCCACTACTTCGTTCAGGAATTGCAGACCTTCCTGACCTTCGTCAGCAGGTGCAAAACGAATCCAGCAGTGACCGAACTGGCCACGACCGCCGGACTGGCGAACGAACTTGCCTTCGATTTCGCAGCTCTTCGTGATGCGCTCACGATAGGAAACCTGAGGCTTACCGATGTTGGCTTCGACGTTGAACTCACGGCGCATCCGGTCAACCAGGATGTCCAGGTGCAGCTCGCCCATGCCAGAGATGATCGTTTGACCAGTCTCTTCATCAGTCTTGACGCGGAAAGACGGGTCTTCCTGAGCAAGTTTGCCCAGAGCGATACCCATTTTTTCCTGGTCATCCTTGGTCTTAGGCTCAACGGCAACCGAAATAACCGGCTCCGGGAAGTCCATGCGAACCAGGATGATTGGCTTGTCAGCGTTGCACAAAGTTTCACCAGTGGTGACGTCCTTCATGCCGATCAGGGCCGCGATGTCACCAGCGCGTACTTCCTTGATCTCTTCACGGGCGTTTGCGTGCATTTGCACCATACGACCCACGCGCTCTTTCTTGCCTTTAACCGAGTTGATCACGCCGTCGCCGGAGGCCAACACGCCCGAGTAAACGCGGACGAAGGTCAAGGTACCCACGAATGGGTCGGTAGCGATCTTGAACGCCAGAGCCGAGAACGGCTCGTTGTCGTCTGCATGACGCTCCATCTGCTTTTCCTCGTCATCCGGGTCAGTACCCTTGATGGCAGGAATGTCGGTTGGAGCAGGCAGGTAGTCGATAACGGCGTCGAGAACCAGGGGAACGCCCTTGTTCTTGAACGAGGAACCGCAAACAGCCAGAACGATCTCACCAGCGATAGTACGCTGACGCAGAGCGGCCTTGATTTCCTCGATGGAGAGCTCTTCGCCTTCGAGGTACTTGTTCATCAGCTCTTCGCTGGCTTCGGCAGCAGCCTCAACCATGTTGCTGCGCCACTCTTCAGCCAGTTCCTGCAGTTCAGCAGGGATAGCTTCGCGACGTGGAGTCATGCCCTTGTCAGCATCGTTCCAGTAAACCGCTTCCATAGTCATCAGATCGATCTGACCCTGGAAGTTGTCTTCGGAACCGATAGCCAACTGGATTGGCACCGGGGTGTGACCCAGACGCTGCTTGATCTGACCGATCACGCGCAGGAAGTTAGCGCCGGCACGGTCCATCTTGTTCACGTAAACGATACGTGGAACACCGTACTTGTTGGCTTGACGCCATACGGTTTCGGACTGCGGCTCAACGCCGGAAGTACCACAGAACACAACGACCGCGCCGTCGAGTACACGCAGGGAACGCTCTACTTCAATGGTGAAGTCTACGTGGCCTGGGGTATCGATGACGTTGAAGCGATACTGGTCTTTGTGCTGCTTGGCGGAACCCTGCCAGAAGGCGGTAATGGCAGCAGAAGTAATGGTAATACCACGCTCCTGCTCCTGAACCATCCAGTCTGTGGTCGCGGCGCCGTCATGCACCTCGCCCATTTTGTGACTTTTGCCAGTGTAAAAAAGGACGCGCTCGGTGGTGGTGGTTTTACCAGCATCCACGTGTGCAACGATACCAATGTTACGGTAGCGATTAATCGGTGTTGTACGAGCCATAAAGCCCTCGCAAAATTAGTGACGCTAAAATTAGAAGCGGTAGTGCGAGAAAGCCTTGTTGGCTTCAGCCATACGGTGTACGTCTTCACGCTTCTTAACTGCAGCACCTTTACCTTCGGCGGCGTCCAACAGTTCGCCAGCCAAACGCAGAGCCATAGACTTCTCGCCGCGCTTACGGGCGAAGTCTACCAACCAGCGCATTGCCAGAGCGTTACGACGGGACGGACGAACTTCAACCGGAACCTGGTAAGTAGCACCGCCAACACGGCGCGACTTTACTTCGACCAGCGGAGCGATGGCGTCGAGAGCTTTCTCGAAGATTTCCAGGGGGTCGCTGTTCTTGCGTTCTTTAACCTTTTCCAGCGCGCCATAAACGATACGCTCGGCAACGGCTTTCTTGCCGCTTTCCATTACGTGGTTCATGAACTTGGCCAGAATTTGGCTTCCGTATTTTGGATCGTCAAGCACTTCGCGCTTGGCTGCTACGCGTCTTCTTGGCATGGATAAGCCCTCAAACGGTCTTCAGGTTCGCTCGGAATAGGCGCCTCTTACGGCACGCCTCCGACCTTACTCTTATCGACTCAGAAAAATAGAAATCAGTTTTTTGCAGCAAGCGGCCATTACTTCGGACGCTTGGTACCGTACTTCGAACGACCCTGGTTACGACCTTTAACACCGGAAGTATCCAACGAACCGCGAACGGTGTGGTAACGAACACCTGGCAAGTCTTTTACACGACCGCCGCGGATCAGTACCACGCTGTGCTCTTGCAGGTTGTGGCCTTCACCACCGATGTACGAGGAAACCTCGAAACCGTTGGTCAGACGCACACGGCATACTTTACGCAGTGCCGAGTTAGGTTTTTTCGGCGTGGTGGTGTACACACGGGTGCACACGCCACGGCGTTGCGGGCAGTTCTGCAGCGCAGGCACGTCGGATTTCTCGACGATACGCTTACGCGGCTGACGTACCAGCTGGTTGATAGTTGCCATCTACTAGCTCCACTGTTGTCTTGCGACGCTATTGTCTTGCAAGAAAAGCAAAATGGCAGGAACGAGTTCCCGCCAAATTTAGGGGTACAAGAGTCTAAAGAGGATCTTGTCCCCAGTCAAGGCAAGGCCCCGACCTCCCCGCTCATCCAACCTCGACAAATTGTCTCGATTCGATGAACGGAGTGACCAGGGCCTTACGCTCATTCACCGCAGAACTCAGTTACCGCTCGAGTTCAGCGCTTCGGTCAGTGCAGCTTCCACTTCACTGGCGCTTACGCGCAACGGCTTGTCTGCATCACGGCGACGCTTGCGCTCGCTGTGGTAGGCCAGGCCGGTACCAGCCGGGATCAAACGACCCACGACCACGTTTTCTTTCAGGCCGCGCAGGTAGTCGCGCTTGCCGGTTACCGCCGCTTCGGTCAGTACGCGAGTGGTTTCCTGGAAGGAAGCCGCCGAGATGAACGATTCGGTGGACAACGACGCCTTGGTGATACCCAGCAGAACGCGAGTGAACTTGGAGACGAACTTGTCTTCGTTGCTCAAACGCTCGTTCTCTACGAGAACGTGAGTCAATTCCATCTGGTCGCCCTTGATGAAACTGGAATCGCCGGATTCAGCGATTTCAACTTTACGCAGCATCTGACGCAGGATGGTCTCGATGTGCTTGTCGTTGATCTTCACGCCTTGCAGACGGTAAACGTCCTGGATCTCGTTAACAATGTACTTGGCCAGCGCACTCACACCCAGCAGACGCAGGATGTCATGTGGATCGCTCGGGCCGTCGGAGATAACTTCGCCGCGGTTTACCTGTTCGCCTTCGAACACGTTCAGGTGACGCCACTTCGGAATCAGCTCTTCATACGGATCGCTACCGTCGTTCGGGGTGATAACCAGACGGCGCTTGCCTTTGGTCTCTTTACCGAACGCGATGGTGCCGCTGACTTCAGCCAGAATCGACGCTTCTTTCGGACGACGGGCTTCGAACAGGTCGGCAACACGCGGCAGACCACCGGTGATGTCACGGGTCTTCGAAGTTTCCTGCGGGATACGAGCGATAACATCACCGATCGCAATCTTCGCACCGTCCGCTACACCGACCAGGGCGTTGGCTGGCAGGAAGTACTGAGCGATAACGTCAGTGCCTGGCAGCAACAGATCCTTGCCGTTGTCGTCGACCATCTTCACGGCTGGACGGATGTCCTTGCCGGCAGCTGGACGATCTTTCGCGTCAAGTACTTCAATGTTGGTCATACCGGTCAATTCGTCAGTCTGACGCTTGATCGTGATGCCTTCTTCCATGCCCACGTAGGTCACGGTACCTTTCATTTCGGTAACGATCGGGTGAGTGTGCGGATCCCACTTGGCCACGATGGCACCAGCGTCGACCTTGTCACCTTCTTTAACCGAAATCACGGCACCGTACGGCAGCTTGTAACGCTCGCGCTCACGACCGAAGTCATCAGCGATGGCCAGCTCACCGGAACGGGACACGGCAACCAGGTGACCATCCACTCGCTCAACGTGTTTCAGGTTGTGCAGACGGACGGTACCGCCATTCTTCACCTGAACGCTGTCGGCTGCGGAGGTCCGGCTTGCCGCACCACCGATGTGGAACGTACGCATCGTCAGCTGGGTACCCGGCTCACCGATGGACTGGGCAGCGATAACGCCGACCGCTTCACCGATGTTCACCTGGTGACCACGGGCCAGATCACGGCCGTAGCACTTGGCGCAAATGCCGTAGCGGGTTTCGCAGCTGATCGGCGAACGCACGATCACTTCGTCGATGCTGTTCAGCTCGATGAACTCGACCCACTTCTCGTCTACCAGGGTGCCGGCAGGAACGATGACGTCCTCGGTACCTGGCTTGAATACGTCACGGGCGATAACACGACCCAATACGCGTTCACCCAACGGCTCTACAACGTCACCGCCTTCAATGTGCGGAGTCATCAGCAGACCGTGCTCGGTGCCGCAATCGATCTCGGTTACAACCAGATCTTGTGCCACGTCTACCAGACGACGAGTCAGGTAACCGGAGTTAGCGGTTTTCAACGCGGTATCCGCCAGACCTTTACGAGCACCGTGAGTGGAGATGAAGTACTGGAGTACGCTCAAACCTTCACGGAAGTTCGCAGTAATCGGCGTTTCAATGATGGAACCGTCCGGCTTGGCCATCAGGCCACGCATACCGGCCAGCTGACGAATCTGTGCTGCGGAACCCCGCGCACCCGAGTCGGCCATCATGTACATCGAGTTGAAGGACTCTTGGTCGACTTCGTCGCCATGACGGTCGATGACTTTCTCTTTCGAGAGGTTGGCCATCATCGCCTTGGAAACTTCGTCGTTCGCCTTCGACCAAAGGTCGATCACTTTGTTGTACTTCTCGCCCTGGGTTACCAGGCCGGAGGCGTACTGGCTCTCGATCTCTTTCACTTCGTCGGTGGCAGCACCGATGATGCGGGCTTTTTCATCCGGGATAACGAAGTCGTTAACACCGATGGAAACGCCGGAAATGGTCGAGTAAGCAAAACCGGTGTACATCAACTGGTCAGCGAAGATCACGGTCTCTTTCAGACCAACCACGCGGTAGCACTGGTTGATCAGCTTGGAGATCGCCTTTTTCTTCATCGGCAGGTTGACGACGTCGAACGACAGGCCTTTTGGCACAACCTGGAACAACAGCGCACGGCCGACAGTGGTGTCGACGATACGGGTGTTGGTCACGCTGCCGCCATCACGGTCGTTGACGGTTTCGTTGATCCGCACCTTGACCTTGGCGTGCAGTGCGGCTTCGCCGGCACGGAACACACGGTCAACTTCCTGCAGATCCGCGAACACACGACCTTCGCCCTTGGCGTTGATCGCTTCACGAGTCATGTAGTACAGACCCAATACAACGTCCTGCGACGGAACGATGATTGGCTCACCGTTGGCTGGCGACAGAATGTTGTTGGTCGACATCATCAACGCACGCGCTTCGAGCTGGGCTTCCAGCGTCAGCGGTACGTGCACGGCCATTTGGTCGCCGTCGAAGTCGGCGTTGTACGCAGCACAGACCAGAGGGTGCAGCTGGATAGCCTTACCTTCGATCAGTACCGGTTCAAACGCCTGGATACCCAGACGGTGAAGGGTCGGTGCACGGTTGAGCAGCACTGGGTGTTCGCGAATCACTTCAGCGAGAACGTCCCAAACCTCTGGCAGCTCGCGCTCGACCATCTTCTTGGCAGCTTTGATGGTGGTAGCGAGACCACGCATTTCCAGCTTGCCGAAAATGAACGGCTTGAACAGCTCGAGAGCCATTTTCTTCGGCAGACCGCACTGGTGCAGACGCAGGGTCGGACCTACGGTAATTACCGAACGACCGGAGTAGTCAACACGCTTACCGAGCAAGTTCTGACGGAAACGACCTTGCTTACCCTTGATCATGTCAGCCAGGGATTTCAGAGGACGCTTGTTGGAACCGGTGATAGCGCGGCCACGACGACCGTTGTCGAGCAGTGCGTCGACGGCTTCCTGCAACATACGCTTTTCGTTGCGCACGATGATGTCCGGAGCGGACAGATCCAGCAGGCGCTTCAAACGGTTGTTACGGTTGATCACTCGACGATACAGATCGTTGAGGTCGGAAGTCGCGAAGCGACCGCCATCCAGCGGGACCAGTGGACGCAGATCTGGCGGCAGAACCGGCAGAACGGTCAGCACCATCCACTCTGGCAGGTTGCCGGAACCCTGGAAGGCTTCCATCAACTTCAGACGCTTGGACAGCTTCTTGATTTTGGTTTCGGAGTTGGTTTGCGGAATTTCTTCACGCAGACGGCCAATCTCGTGTTCCAGGTCGATAGCGTGCAGCAGTTCGCGGACAGCTTCGGCACCCATGCGGGCATCGAAATCGTCGCCGAACTCTTCCAGCGCTTCGAAGTACTGCTCGTCGTTCAGCAGCTGACCTTTTTCAAGGGTGGTCATGCCTGGATCGATAACGACATAGCTCTCGAAGTAGAGAACACGCTCGATATCACGCAGGGTCATGTCCATCAGCAAGCCGATACGGGACGGCAGCGATTTCAGGAACCAGATGTGGGCAACCGGCGAAGCCAGTTCGATGTGCGCCATGCGCTCACGACGAACTTTTGCCAGTGCGACTTCAACGCCACACTTCTCGCAGATCACACCGCGATGCTTCAAGCGCTTGTACTTACCGCACAGGCACTCGTAATCCTTTACCGGGCCAAAGATCTTGGCGCAGAACAGGCCGTCACGCTCAGGTTTGAACGTACGGTAGTTGATGGTTTCCGGCTTTTTAACTTCACCGAACGACCACGAACGGATCATCTCAGGCGATGCCAATCCGATACGGATGGCGTCGAACTCTTCGACTTGACCCTGGTTTTTCAGCAAATTCAGTAGGTCTTTCAAGGCCTTTCCTCCTGGCGGAGCAGAGAGCGGGCAGTCCTGCCCCGCTCTCGATTCGCGTCACGTGTTATTCGGTTTCCAGATCGATATCGATGCCGAGGGAACGAATTTCCTTGATCAACACGTTGAAGGACTCGGGCATGCCCGGCTCCATACGGTGATCGCCATCCACGATGTTCTTGTACATCTTGGTACGGCCGTTCACATCGTCCGACTTCACTGTGAGCATTTCTTGCAGAGTGTAAGCGGCACCGTATGCTTCCAGTGCCCAGACCTCCATCTCCCCGAAACGCTGACCACCGAACTGCGCCTTACCACCCAGCGGCTGCTGGGTAACCAGGCTGTACGAACCGGTAGAACGCGCGTGCATCTTGTCGTCTACCAAGTGGTTCAGCTTCAGCATGTACATGTAGCCAACGGTTACCGGGCGCTCGAACTTGTTGCCGGTACGGCCGTCGGTCAGCTGCATCTGGCCGCTTTCTGGCAGGTCTGCCAGTTTCAGCATGGCCTTGATTTCGCTTTCCTTGGCGCCGTCGAACACTGGAGTGGCCATTGGAACGCCGCCACGCAGGTTTTGAGCCAGGTCCAGGATTTCCTGGTCCGAGAAGTCATCGAGGCTTTCCTGACGACCGCCGATCTCGTTGTAGATCTCGTGCAGGAATTTGCGCAGCTCGGCAACCTTGCGCTGCTCTTCAACCATGCGGTTGATCTTCTCGCCCAGACCTTTCGCCGCGAGGCCCAGGTGGGTTTCAAGGATCTGACCGACGTTCATACGCGAAGGTACGCCCAGCGGGTTGAGGACTACGTCGACCGGGGTGCCATTGGCATCGTGCGGCATGTCTTCAACCGGCATGATCACGGAGACCACACCCTTGTTACCGTGACGACCGGCCATCTTGTCGCCCGGCTGGATGCGACGACGGATTGCCAGGTAAACCTTGACGATTTTCAGCACGCCCGGAGCCAGGTCATCGCCCTGCTGCAGTTTGCGCTTCTTGTCTTCGAACTTGTCGTCCAGCAGACGGCGACGATCAACGATGTAGGCCTGGGCCTTCTCGAGCTGCTCGTTCAGAGCATCTTCAGCCATGCGCAGTTTGAACCACTGGCCGTGCTCAAGACCGTCGAGTACTTCGTCGGTGATGTCCTGGCCTTTCTTCAGACCGGCGCCGCCTTCGGCTTTGTGGCCGACCAGAGCGGAGCGCAGACGTTCGAAAGTAGCGCCTTCGACGATGCGGAACTCTTCGTTCAGATCCTTGCGGATCTCGTCCAGTTGGGACTTCTCGATCGACAGTGCACGAGCATCACGCTCAACGCCGTCGCGGGTGAAGACCTGTACGTCGATGACAGTACCTTTGGTACCGGTAGGTACACGCAGGGAGGTGTCTTTAACGTCGCTGGCTTTTTCACCGAAGATCGCACGCAGCAGTTTTTCTTCCGGAGTCAGTTGGGTCTCGCCTTTCGGAGTGACCTTACCGACCAGGATGTCGCCTGCGCCAACTTCAGCACCTACGTAAACGATACCGGCTTCGTCCAGCTTGTTCAGTGCAGCTTCACCCACGTTCGGGATGTCCGCAGTGATTTCCTCTGGGCCAAGCTTGGTGTCACGGGCCACACAGGTCAGTTCCTGAATGTGGATCGTGGTGAAACGGTCTTCCTGAACAACACGCTCGGACAGGCAGATGGAGTCTTCGAAGTTGAAGCCGTTCCATGCCATGAACGCGATGCGCATGTTCTGACCCAGCGCCAGCTCACCCATGTCGGTGGACGGGCCGTCGGCCATGATGTCGCTACGCTGAACCCGATCACCCTTACGCACCAGCGGACGCTGGTTGATGCAGGTGTTCTGGTTGGAGCGGGTGTACTTGGTCAGGTTGTAGATGTCGACACCGGCTTCACCGGTTTCAACTTCGTCATCGGCAACACGAACCACGATACGGCTGGCGTCGACGGAGTCGATCACGCCGCCACGACGAGCCACGACGCAAACGCCGGAGTCACGGGCTACGTTACGCTCCATGCCGGTACCTACCAGCGGCTTGTCAGCGCGCAGGGTCGGTACAGCTTGACGCTGCATGTTCGAACCCATCAACGCACGGTTGGCGTCGTCGTGCTCGAGGAACGGAATCAGCGACGCAGCAACCGAAACTACCTGCTTCGGCGATACGTCCATCAAGGTGACGTCTTCCGGCGCCTTGACGGTGAATTCGTTCAGGTGACGAACAGCTACCAGCTCGTCGATCAGGACTTTCTTGTCGTTCATCGTGGCCGAAGCCTGAGCGATCACGTGATCAGCTTCTTCGATGGCGGACAGGAACACGATCTCGTCGGTGACCAGAGCGTCTTTCACCACGCGGTACGGGCTCTCGAGGAAGCCGTACTGGTTGGTGCGCGCATAGGCAGCCAGGGAGTTGATCAGACCGATGTTCGGACCTTCCGGCGTTTCAATCGGGCATACACGACCGTAGTGAGTCGGGTGTACGTCACGAACTTCAAAGCCCGCGCGCTCACGAGTCAGACCGCCAGGGCCGAGTGCGGAAACACGACGCTTGTGGGTGATCTCGGACAACGGGTTGTTCTGGTCCATGAACTGCGACAGCTGGCTGGAACCGAAGAACTCTTTCACCGCCGCAGCCACTGGCTTAGCGTTGATCAGGTCTTGCGGCATCAGGCCTTCGCTTTCAGCCATCGACAGACGCTCTTTGACCGCACGCTCAACACGTACCAGGCCAACGCGGAACTGGTTCTCGGCCATTTCGCCTACGCAGCGAACACGACGGTTACCCAGGTGGTCGATGTCGTCGACAATGCCTTTACCGTTACGGATGTCGACCAGGGTCTTCAGTACCGCGACGATGTCTTCCTTGCACAGCACGCCCGAACCTTCGATCTCGGTACGACCGATACGACGGTTGAACTTCATCCGGCCGACCGCAGACAGGTCATAGCGCTCAGGGCTGAAGAACAGGTTGTTGAACAGGGTCTCGGCAGCGTCTTTGGTTGGCGGCTCGCCAGGACGCATCATGCGATAGATCTCGACCAGCGCTTCCAGTTGGTTGCTGGTGGAGTCGATCTTCAGCGTGTCGGAGACGAACGGACCGCAGTCGATATCGTTGGTGTACAGAGTTTCGATGCGAACAACGCCGGCCTTGGCGATTTTCGCCAGGATCTCGGTGTTCAGCTCGGTGTTGCACTCTGCCAGGATTTCGCCGGTTGCCGGATGCACGATGACCTTGGCGGTTGTGCGACCCAGGACGTAGTCCAGAGGCACATCCAGCTCTTTGATCCCGGCTTTTTCCAGCTGGTTGATGTGGCGAGCGGTGATACGACGACCCTGCTCGACAATAACCTTGCCTTTGTCATCCTGGATGTCCAGGACAGCGATTTCACCGCGCAGGCGCTGAGGCACCAGCTCCAGGCTCAGGCTTTCGCCCTTCACGTGGAATACGTTGGTGGTGTAGAACGCGTCCAGCACTTCTTCGGTGGTGTAGCCGAGCGCGCGCAGCAGTACCGATGCAGGCAGCTTGCGACGACGGTCGATACGCACGAATACGCAGTCTTTCGGGTCGAACTCGAAGTCCAGCCACGAACCGCGGTAAGGAATGATGCGCGCGGAGTACAGCAGTTTACCGGAGCTGTGCGTCTTGCCACGGTCGTGGTCGAAGAACACGCCCGGGGAACGGTGCAGCTGGGAAACGATTACACGCTCGGTACCGTTGATTACGAAGGTACCGTTTTCAGTCATCAGGGGGATTTCACCCATGTAGACTTCTTGCTCTTTGATGTCCTTGATCGCTTTGTTCGACGATTCTTTGTCGAAAATGATCAGGCGCACTTTTACCCGCAAAGGTACGGCGTAAGTTACACCGCGCAATACGCATTCTTTGACATCAAATGCCGGTTCGCCCAGACGATATCCGACGTACTCCAGCGCAGCATTGCCGGAGTAGCTGATGATCGGGAAAACGGATTTGAAGGCCGCATGCAGGCCCACGTCGCGGAACTGATCTTTAGTCGCTCCCGCTTGCAAGAATTCACGATACGAATCCAGCTGGATGGCCAGGAGGTACGGCACATCCATGACGTCCGGCAACTTGCTAAAGTCCTTGCGGATACGTTTTTTCTCAGTATATGAGTAAGCCATCAGCGTTCCCCAGCTTGGTCACCTGCTTGTTTGGCCCCTCCCGACGGGAGCAGCCAGAAAATCGTGCAAACCCCATGGTTTGCGCCACCGCATCGGGTGGTTACAGCACGTTGTCGGCGCCGACCGAGTCGGCTGCCAATAACGGAAAAAGGCCGGTGGCAAGAGCCACCAGCCATCAGCCTGTCGCTTAACGCTCGGGCTGGAGGAGCAAAGTCGATGCTTACTTCAGCTCGACTTTAGCGCCTGCTTCTTCCAGAGCTGCTTTGGCTTTGTCAGCTGCGTCTTTGGCAACAGCTTCCAGAACCATGGCAGGTGCGCCGTCAACTACAGCCTTGGCTTCTTTCAAGCCCAGACCGGTCAGTTCACGTACAGCCTTGATCACGTTAACTTTCTTCTCGCCAGCTTCGGTCAGCATGACGTTGAATTCGGTTTGCTCTTCAGCAGCGGCAACAGCAACAGCTGGACCAGCCGATGCAGCAGCAGCGGTAACGCCGAATTTTTCTTCGAAAGCTTTGATCAGTTCAACAACTTCCATTACGGACATGTTGCCAACGGCTTCAAGGATATCGTTCTGAGAGATAGACATGAATCTAATTCCTGATATTGGGGACGGCCTACGCGACCATCGAAAAAAACAAAAAACGCGAGAAGTTGACGAGCCTTAGGCTGCAGCAGCTTCTTTCTGGTCGCGAATTGCCGCCAGAGTACGAGCCAATTTGCTGGTAGCGCCTTGAATCACGCTCATCAGCTGAGAAATTGCTTCGTCACGGGTCGGCAGAGTTGCCAGTACGTCGATTTGGTTAGCTGCGAGGAACTTGCCCTCGAACGCAGCTGCCTTGATCTCGAACTTGTCCTGACCCTTTGCGAACTCTTTGAAGATCCGGGCAGCAGCGCCTGGATGTTCTTTCGAGAATGCAATCAGGGTAGGGCCGGTGAACACGTCGTTGAGAACACTGAATTCAGTGTCAGCAACAGCGCGCTTGAGCAGGGTGTTACGTACAACACGTACGTAAACGCCAGCTTCACGAGCCTCTTTACGGAGTCCGGTCATCGCGCCTACTGTTACGCCACGGGCATCAGCCACGACAGCGGACAGAGCGACTTTGGCAGCCTCGTTGACTTCAGCGACGATGGCCTTCTTGTCTTCGAGTTTAATTGCCACGGGTTTAACTCCTGCTTGTTACCGTTTCATCTGGCCGGAGCCGGATGTCGTTTTGGTGTCTGATTCGGTAAGGAACCGGGAGCACCATCTGCGTAGGCTTGTGGTTTAAGACTTGCGTCGCCTACGGTCTTGGATAGCCCCCGCCAGGCAGGGACCCCAATCTTTCAACTGGCGCGAATAATCGCGCCAATCTTAGTCTTACGCGTCCAGCGAGCTCTGGTCGATAACCAGACCTGGGCCCATGGTGGTGCTCAGGGTAACGCGCTTGACGTAAATGCCTTTCGAGGAAGCTGGCTTGATACGCTTCAGATCAGCGATCAGGGCTTCAACGTTTTCCTTCAGCTTGACGGCGTCGAAGCCGATCTTGCCAACGGAAGTGTGGATGATGCCGTTTTTGTCGGTGCGATAACGAACCTGACCAGCCTTGGCGTTTTTAACCGCGGTAGCTACGTCTGGAGTTACGGTGCCGACTTTAGGGTTAGGCATCAGGCCACGTGGACCGAGGATCTGACCCAGTTGACCCACAACGCGCATGGCATCCGGGGATGCGATGACTACGTCATAGTTCAGGTCGCCGCCTTTCATTTCGGCAGCCAGGTCGTCCATACCTACACGGTCAGCGCCGGCAGCCAGAGCGGCCTCAGCAGCTGGACCCTGGGTGAACACGGCAACGCGAACGGTCTTGCCAGTGCCGTGTGGCAGCACAGTAGCGCTACGAACGACCTGGTCGGATTTACGCGGGTCTACACCCAGGTTTACAGCAACGTCGAACGACTCGCTGAACTTGACTGTCGACAGCTCGGCCAGCAGAGCAGCGGCGTCTACAATGTTGTAGGCCTTGCCTGCTTCGATTTTGCCGGCGATAGCCTTTTGACGCTTGGTCAGCTTAGCCATTACACACCCTCCACGTTAAGGCCCATGCTACGAGCAGAACCGGCGATAGTACGCACGGCTGCTTCCATATCAGCTGCAGTCAGATCCGCGTTTTTGGTTTTCGCGATTTCTTCCAGCTGAGCACGGGTCACGGTGCCAACCTTAACGGTGTTCGGACGAGCGGAACCGCTGGTCAGACCGGCCGCCTTCTTCAGCAGAACCGAAGCAGGGGTGGATTTGGTTTCGAAAGTGAAGCTACGGTCGCTGTAGACAGTGATGATCACTGGAGTCGGCAGACCTGGCTCAAGACCCTGAGTACGGGCGTTGAAAGCCTTGCAGAATTCCATGATGTTCACGCCGTGCTGACCCAGAGCAGGACCAACAGGTGGGCTTGGGTTAGCCTGAGCGGCCTTCACTTGCAGCTTGATGTAAGCGGTAATCTTCTTGGCCATGAGGCACTCCAATTACGGGTTCGAACGCCTCGAAAGGCTCCCCGGTTACTTGCGCGTTTATCCCAGTGACGACAAAACCCCACAGCCTATGGCTGCGGGGTTGGGATTTTTGCTCAACTAGACCTTTTCGACCTGGCTGAACTCGAGCTCCACCGGAGTAGAGCGACCGAAAATGAGCACTGCGACCTGGATCCGGCTCTTTTCGTAGTTAACTTCTTCAACAACACCGGTAAAGTCAGCGAACGGACCGTCGTTAACACGTACCGACTCACCCGGCTCGAACAACGTCTTCGGCTTCGGCTTGTCGCTACCATCAGCAACGCGACGCAGGATCGCTTCTGCTTCTTTATCGGTGATCGGTGCAGGCTTATCGGCAGTACCGCCAATGAAACCCATCACCCGAGGCGTGTCCTTGACCAAGTGCCAAGTACCCTCGTTCATATCCATCTGCACCAGCACGTAGCCAGGGAAGAACTTACGCTCGCTTTTGCGCTTCTGGCCATTGCGCATTTCAACCACTTCTTCAGTGGGGACCAGAATCTCGCCGAAGCCATCTTCCATGCCAGCCAGCTTTACGCGCTCGATGAGCGAGCGCATTACATGCTTCTCGTAACCGGAGTAAGCATGCACAACATACCAACGCTTAGCCACGGGACACCCTTAGCCGACAATCAAGGAAACAAGCCAGCCGAGCAGGGAATCAAGCCCCCACAACAGCAACGCCATAACCAGGACAACAGCCACAACGATCAACGTGGTCTGCGTGGTTTCTTGGCGAGTTGGCCATACGACTTTACGAATTTCAGTGCGCGCTTCCTTAACCAGTACAAAGAAAGACTTGCCCTTGACTGTCTGCAGGCCTACAAAGGCAGCTACGGCAGCAATAACAAGCAAAGCGAGTACGCGGTACAGGATCGGCGAAGCAGAGTAATACTGATTGCCAACAACGCCAACAACCACCAAAGCGACTACTACAAGCCACTTGAGGAGGTCGAAACGAGAGCCTTGAGCTTCAGCTTTAGGAGTCATCTATGAAGATCCTGTGAAAAGAAAGCCAGACACACCGAGTGAATCTGGCAGGTCAGGAGGGAATCGAACCCCCAACCTACGGTTTTGGAGACCGTCGCTCTGCCAATTGAGCTACTGACCTAAAACAAAATCAGGCCGACCATTATGCAGACCTGAAAAAGACTTTACAACCACTTGCTAGGCGACCCGACTAAAACACCCCGACCTACAAGAGCAACAACCTTGAGGCTCTCTACGGGGCGCAGCCTTAGCCGCCTAAAACAAAGGCAGATATTTTCATATCTGCCTTCTGTATGGAGCTCTTGAGCGGATTTGAACCGCTGACCTCACCCTTACCAAGGGTGTGCTCTACCAACTGAGCTACAAGAGCGTAACACTGTGCAAAACCTGTAAACTTGGAGCGGGTAGCGGGAATCGAACCCGCATCATCAGCTTGGAAGGCTGAGGTTCTACCACTAAACTATACCCGCGAGGCTTACAGCTCTCGCTAAAATGGTGGAGGGGGAAGGATTCGAACCTTCGAAGTCGTAGACGTCAGATTTACAGTCTGATCCCTTTGGCCGCTCGGGAACCCCTCCTAAGCGAGCCGGCATTCTACATCATGCCAGCCTTCTGTCAAGCATTTTTCTCATTAAAAACCTGAGCTTAGCTGCGTTGACCTCGCTTCACATCGTTTGCCGTTTCCGGTGTTCCCTGTGGAGCGGGCGCCATTCTATGCAAACTATTCGAAGGGCGCAACCCCCTCGCAAGGCATTATTTTATGTTTTAACTCATTGAATTCTTTAGAAAGGTTTTGCAGCTGCACGTCGTCCAACCAGCGCCGGCTTTCAGGGGCAATACGTACCCAGTAACCAGCCGATTCGGACGCTGCCTTGGGCAAGGTTTGAAATTTGACATCCATCCCCGTCAAGCGCCGCTCAACGGCCTGGGCGGACTCCTGGCGAACGTAGCCACCTACGTAAAGGCAACCACTGTCGACGGGCGCAGACTTGGCCTTGTCCCGAGTGACGTCTCCAGCCTCACTCAATAAGCGGATGTCCTGCTGACTTCCGCGATACAAACTCAGCGGCGTGACATCCTTCGCACGCAGGGGAGCCTCCTGTTGATGCCAGATGTAGTAGAAGCCGTTGAGAACAAGCAGCAACAGGAACAACCAACGCATAAGGACCTCAAGACAAAGGGCAGGCCATGGCCAAGCCGACAAACACCAGGTCGGGAACAACCCTGGCCTCGGGTACGACCTCGGATACCAGGTCCGCGTCCCCTCCCGTGAGAAACACGACGAAGTTCTCACCCCAATAGCTGCGGGCCAGTTCAAGCTGAGTCATCACAAAACCACGCAGCATCAACAGACAACCACGCTCGACCGCCTCAACCGTCGTCCGCCCCGGCACAAGACTTTCCAGGGCACGTTCGGCAGCTACGTCGCCATAGCGGATCTTTCGCGTATGTGTACGCAACTGGTTGCGCATCAATGGCATGCCTGGGCAAATGAACCCGCCGAGATGCTCGCCATCGGGCGCAATAAAGTCCGCGGTGACCGCTGTACCAAAGTCCAGGACCAGGCACGCACCTGCCGCGAGATGAAAGCCCCCGAGCATTGCGAGCCAACGATCAAGACCAAGGCGTTCGAATGACTCATATCCGTTGCGCACACCCGACATTTCAAGCGCAGGCGCCGCACAAACCGCAGAGACTCCGAAAGTCGCCGATAGCAAGGCGGTCAAGGACGCGGTTTCCTCGGCAGTTCTGACACTCACCAGCCGGCAGAACACCAGAGAAAGCCCTTCGATCGCCCTTACACCGTCCAGCAACGCAAGATCGGAGTCGACAACCCCCTCACCCATTACCTGCCGGGCATTGGCTGCGAGCACGCGCCATTTGATAAAACTGTTTCCGCAGTCGAGCTCAAGAATCATCACGCAACCTCAAACTCAACTCACCGCCACTGAAGACCTTCTCCACACCATCCACCTTCAAGCGCAGCGCACCCTGGCTATCGATACCCAGCACCTCACCTTCTATTTGGTGAGTGCCTGCTATCAGTGACACATTTCGTCCCTGCCACAGATGACTCTGCTCCCACTCAGGCTGGATCGCCATGAAACCACCCTCCTGATGACGAGCAAGATACTTCTGCAGCATCAAACTCAGTTCCGCGACCAGCCTGTTGCGATCGAACAACTGCCCCGACTCAAGACGCATGGATGTCCACTGCTGATCAACCTCTTCGGTCGATTGCATGTTCACATTTATGCCTACGCCAAGCACTACGTGGCAAACGTCCGCAGGATCGCCCACCAACTCAAGCAATATGCCGGCGATTTTTTTCTGCCCCACCAGGACGTCGTTGGGCCATTTCAATCCAGCATTGGAGATGCCGAGCTGACGCAGCGTCTGTAGAACAGCGAGCCCGACCACGAGACTCAACCCTTCCAGTTGGCGCATACCGCCTTCGATACGCAGCACCAGGCTGTAGTAGACATTTTCAGCGAAAGGGCTTGCCCACTTACGCCCTCGCCGTCCGCGCCCCGCCGTTTGCCGCTCAGCAAGAACCAGGAGAGGGGCCACGCCACCATGCTCTATCGCTCGAAGAGCCGCAGCATTCGTGGAGTCGATTGAATCGTGAACCTGGACAGGCCAGGCGCATGAGGCCGATTGAGACTGTATTACGCCGGGATCAAGGAGCGCCAATGGCGCAGACAATTGATAGCCCCGACCACGGATCTTGTGAATAGACAGCCCCAGTTCAGCCTCCAATTGCTGAAGCTGCTTCCATACTGCGCTACGACTGACGCCCAAGGCAGCACCCAGGGCCTGCCCAGAATGAAATCGACCATCTTCAAGAAGCTTTAACAACGTCAGCATGCAAGTCCCGCCTCACAATGAGGTCCGCATAATAGCCACGCCATGAGCCATTGCATAGAATTCCGAGCATCGAGACTTTTCCGCGGCCAAAAACAAAACCCCAACTGCTTTCGCAATTGGGGTTTCGGAATTTAATCTTGACGATGACCTACTCTCACATGGGGAAACCCCACACTACCATCGGCGATGCATCGTT
>NZ_RRZK01000029.1 GCF_004348895.1 Pseudomonas vancouverensis | reverse complement strand
GCAGGAAACCCGGTCGCCTTCACGCGCGTGGGCCATACCGAGCATCGTGATGCGCGTGTCGGCCTCCAGCACCTCGCCGCCGCAGGTGGTCTTGTCACCCTGGCGAATGAAATATCCTATTGCCATTGATTGATCTCCTTCTCTACCGGCGTCCCATTCATGGGAGGCGCACCACTGTTAACCAGCACTCAGCCGACTCGGGATGAGCGGCATGACGCAAACTACGTGGGCGGAAAGGAAACTCAAGAGGGTTGGAAAAATCAGGAAATGCCTTACAGGTACTGGTGAAAAGGACCACGGAAACAGATGAGGCAACGGCGTTTTTTGCACGGTTTCGGATAGAAAGCAGGTGAGATCCCACAGGGTTTTGGTGTGCCTTTGGAATCGATGTTGGTTGGGCCAACGCCATCGTCGGAACACCGCCCGGAGAAAGCTCACTCCCATAGTGATTGGGGTCCACTGACGACCTTGTAGGCCCCGGTTTTTCGGGGCCTTTGGGTTTGGATCAGAGCAGGTGCTGGGAAATCAGTTTCGAAATTTCCACCATCGACGTCCTGCCAGTGAACTCGAACTTCACCTTGCCCAGCGACGAAAAGTAGATCTCCAGCTCCGAATCCAGGTCGAAGGTGCCGGACGTCTCCACCGAGTACGCGACGATGTTTTTGTACGGTAATGAGGTGAAGTCTTTTTTGCTGCCGGTGATGCCTTGTACGTTCACCGCGATGATGCGTTTATTGGTGAAGACCACGCCGTCGCGCATGGATTTGTAGGCGTCGATCACCTGTTCCCCTTCCAGCAACAGTGCGCTGACGCGTTCTGCGTATTCTTCGTTTTGCTTAAGTTTGAAGAAGCCTTTGTTGTTGAAATCGATCATTGCTCATTCCCTTTATTGAATGTGAATAGCCCGTGCCAGGTGCATCAGGCGCCTTGGGCGGTGGCTCGTCTAGACTTAATGGATGGTCGTGGACAGAACCGAACACGTCGCTTTGGTGCAGGTTAATAAAAGCCTCCGTGGCAATCTGCGTTTTATGCCCTTCAAGAGGCACAACAAGATGCCCGCCAAGGGCACCCTGGCCACCGGCCTGAAATTGCCACGACACCGTGACGTGGTGTGAGCGCCGCAGCCGACACTTTCGGACTACCGACGACCTTCTGGTGTGTCCGTGACCGTGAGGATTGCTGAATGCCTGATGTTGAGTTGCACCTGCCTGTGGTCAATACCGTGCTGGAGCGCCACAAAGGCTCTGCGGGTGCGCTGTTGCCCATTCTTCATGATATTCAGGAACGCATCGGCTTTGTCCCCGATGCCGCCGTCCCCGAGATTGCCCATGCGCTGAACCTGAGTCAGGCCGAGGTGCGTGGGGTGATCAGCTTTTACCATGATTTCCGTACTGCACCGCCTGCCCGACACATCTTGCGACTGTGTCGCGCCGAGTCGTGCCAGAGCCGTGGTGCCGAGCAGTTGGCGGCGCAGTTGCGTGAGCGGCTGCAACTGGACGACCACGGCAGCAGCGCCGATGGCAGCATCAGTTTGCGCCCGGTTTATTGCCTCGGGGCTTGTGCCTGTTCGCCCGCTGTGGAATTGGATGGCAGGGTGCATGCGCGGCTGAGTGCCGAGCGGCTGGATGCCTTGCTTGATGCTTGTCGGGAGGACGCTTGATGCCCACTCTCTATCTCTCGACAGACTCTCTGGCCCGTGCGGTGGGTGCCGATGAGGTGTCCACGGCGCTGATCACTCAGGCCAAGACACGCAACCTGCCGCTGGAATTGCAGCGCACCAGCTCTCGTGGTTTGTACTGGCTGGAACCGCTGCTGGAAGTGGATACGCCCGAGGGCCGGTTTGGCTTCGGCCCGCTGACCGCCGACGACGTGCCGTCGGTACTCGACGCCCTGCAAAACCCAAGCGCACATCCACTGGCTCTGGGCCTGGTGGAAGAATTGCCCTACCTGAAAACCCAACAACGCCTGCTGTTCGCCCGCGCCGGCATCACCCGGCCGTTGTCGCTGGACGATTACCAGGCCCAAGGTGGTTTCGAAGGCCTGAAAAGTGCCATCGCCATTGGCGGCGAACAAACCGCGACAGCAGTGTTCGATTCCGGCCTGCGCGGCCGTGGCGGTGCCGCCTTTCCCGCCGGAATCAAATGGCGCACGGTGCGCGGCACCCAAGCTGCGCAGAAATACATCGTGTGCAACGCCGACGAAGGCGACTCCGGCACTTTCGCCGACCGTATGTTGATGGAAGGCGACCCGTTCCTGCTGATCGAAGGCATGGCGATTGCCGGCCTGTGCTGCGGCGCCACCTACGGCTACATCTATGTGCGTTCGGAATACCCGGATGCCGTGGCGACTTTGCGCGATGCGCTGAACATCGCTCGCGCAGCAGGCTATCTGGGCGCCAACGTCGGCGGCAGCGGTCAGGCCTTCGACATGGAAGTGCGTGTCGGCGCCGGCGCCTACATCTGCGGTGAAGAAACCGCACTGCTCGACTCGCTGGAAGGCAAGCGCGGGATCGTCCGCGCCAAGCCACCGATCCCGGCTCTGCAAGGCCTGTTCGGCCAACCGACGTTGGTGCACAACGTGCTGACCCTGGCTTCGGTGCCGCTGATTCTGGCCAAGGGCGCGCAGTTCTATCGCGACTACGGCATGGGCCGTTCCCTGGGCACCATGCCCTTCCAGTTGGCGGGCAACATTCGTCGCGGCGGGCTGGTGGAACGGGCCTTCGGCCTGACCCTGCGCGAGTTGGTGGAAGACTACGGCGGTGGCACCGCCAGTGGCCGGCCGCTGAAGGCCGCGCAGGTGGGCGGACCGTTGGGCGCCTGGGTGCCGCCTTCGCAATTCGACACCCCGCTGGATTACGAAGCCTTCGCCGCCATGGGCGCGATGCTCGGTCACGGGGGTGTGGTGGTGGCGGATGACACCCTGGACATGGCGCACATGGCGCGTTTTGCCATGCAGTTCTGCGCCGAAGAATCCTGTGGCAAATGTACGCCGTGTCGCATCGGTTCGACCCGGGGCGTGGAGGTCATCGACCGGTTGCTGGCATCTCCCGATCAAAGCGGTCGCGACGAGCAGGCGATCATCCTCAAGGACCTGTGCGACACGATGCAATACGGTTCGCTGTGCGCCCTCGGCGGCATGACTTCTTACCCGGTCGCCAGCGCCCTCAAGCACTTCCCCGCCGACTTCGGTCTGCACGCCTCGGAGGCCGAGCAATGATCACTGTATTCGATCCGAAAACCGATATGGATCTCGGCACGCCGGCCCGCCAAAGCGATGTGCAGATCACCCTGAACATCGACGGCCGCAGCATCACCGTGCCCGAAGGCACTTCGGTAATGCGCGCCGCGGCGTTGATGGGCACCACCATTCCCAAACTCTGCGCCACCGACAGTCTGGAAGCCTTCGGCTCGTGCCGCATGTGCCTGGTGGAGATCGATGGCATGCGCGGCTATCCGGCGTCCTGCACCACGCCTGTCACTGAAGGCATGACCGTGCACACCCAGACGCCGAAGCTCGCGACCCTGCGCCGCAATGTCATGGAGTTGTATATCTCCGATCACCCGCTGGATTGCCTGACCTGTTCGGCCAACGGCAACTGCGAGCTGCAAACCGTGGCCGGTCAGGTCGGCCTGCGCGAGGTGCGTTACGGCTATGAAGGCGAGAACCATCTGGCCGACGTCAAGGACACTTCCAACCCCTACTTCGACTACGACCCGAGCAAGTGCATCGTCTGCAACCGTTGCGTGCGCGCCTGTGAAGAAACCCAGGGCACCTTTGCCCTGACCATCACCGGGCGCGGCTTTGAATCGCGGGTGGCGGCGGCGGGTGGGGATAACTTCCTCGATTCGGAATGCGTGTCTTGCGGCGCCTGTGTGCAGGCCTGCCCGACCGCGACCCTGATGGAAAAGAATGTAGTGGAGATGGGCCAGCCGGAGCGCAGCGTGATCACCACCTGCGCCTATTGCGGTGTGGGCTGTTCGTTCCGCGCCGAGATGAAAGGCAATCAACTGGTGCGCATGGTCCCGGACAAGAACGGCCAGGCCAACCACGGTCACTCCTGCGTCAAGGGGCGTTTCGCCTGGGGCTACGCTACCCACCCGGATCGCATCACCAAGCCGATGATCCGCAAGCACATCAGCGACCCATGGCAGGAAGTCAGCTGGGATGAGGCGGTGACCTATGCCGCCAGCGAGTTCCGCCGCTTGCAGCAGAAATACGGCCGCGACTCTATCGGCGGCATCACCTCCAGCCGCTGCACCAACGAAGAAACCTATCTGGTGCAGAAACTGGTGCGTGCGGCCTTCGGCAACAACAATGTCGACACCTGTGCGCGGGTCTGCCACTCGCCCACCGGTTATGGCTTGAAGCAAACCCTGGGCGAATCCGCCGGCACCCAGAGTTTCGACTCGGTGATGCAGGCCGACGTGATCCTGGTGATGGGTGCCAACCCCAGCGATGCCCACCCGGTGTTCGCTTCGCAACTCAAACGCCGCTTGCGCGAAGGTGCGCGGCTGATCGTCATCGACCCACGGCGCATCGATCTGGTGGACACGGTGCACGCCCGCGCCGAACTGCACCTGGCCCTGCGCCCCGGCACCAACGTCGCCATGCTCAATGCACTGGCCCACACCATCATCACCGAAGGCCTGCAAGACCAGGCGTTTATCGATGCCCGTTGCGAGGCCGGTGATTTCGCCCACTGGAGCGAATTCGTCAGCCGTGGGGAAAACTCGCCGGAAGTGCTGGGTCCGATCTGCGGCGTAGCAGCTGCGGACATCCGTGCTGCGGCGCGCTTGTACGCCACCGGTGGCAACGCGGCGATCTATTACGGCCTGGGCGTGACCGAACACAGCCAGGGCAGCACCTCGGTGATGGGCATCGCCAACCTCGCCATGGCCACCGGCAACATTGGCCGCGAAGGCGTCGGTGTGAACCCGTTGCGCGGGCAGAACAACGTGCAGGGCTCCTGCGACATGGGTTCCTTCCCCCACGAGTTGCCCGGCTACCGGCACATCTCCAACGAAACGGTGCGCACGCAATTCGAGCAGGCGTGGAACGTCACCCTGCATCCCGAACCGGGGCTGCGGATTCCCAACATGTTCGAGTCGGCGCTGGCCGGCAGTTTCAAGGGCCTGTATTGCCAGGGCGAGGATATTGCCCAGAGCGACCCGAATACCCAGCACGTCACCGCAGCGCTGTCGGCTATGGAATGTGTGGTGGTGCAGGACATCTTCCTCAACGAAACCGCCAAGTTCGCCCACGTGTTCCTGCCGGGGGCTTCGTTCCTGGAAAAAGACGGCACCTTCACCAACGCCGAGCGACGCATCTCCAGGGTGCGCAAGGTCATGGAGCCACTGGGTGGCAAGGCCGACTGGGAAGGCACGGTGGCGCTGGCCAAGGCGCTGGGTTACCCGATGAACTATCAGCACCCGTCAGAAATCATGGATGAAATTGCCCGCCTGACGCCGACCTTCACCAACGTCAGCTACGCCGAACTGGAACGCCACGGCAGCTTGCAATGGCCATGCAACGCCGCGGCGCCGGACGGTACGCCGACCATGCACATCGAGCAGTTCGTGCGCGGCAAGGGGCGCTTCATGCTCACCGGTTACGTGCCCACCGAGGAGAAGGTCAACAACCGTTATCCGCTGTTGCTGACCACCGGGCGCATCCTCAGCCAGTACAACGTCGGCGCCCAGACCCGGCGTACCGACAACGTGGCCTGGCACGATGAAGACCGCCTGGAAATCCACCCGACCGATGCTGAAAGCCGTGGCATCAACGAGGGTGACTGGGTCGGCATCGGCAGCCGTGCGGGTCAGACCGTGTTGCGCGCGCGTATCACCGAACGGGTGGCACCGGGCGTGGTGTACACCACCTTCCACTTCCCGGAATCGGGGGCCAACGTGATCACCACCGACAACTCGGACTGGGCCACCAACTGCCCGGAATACAAGGTCACGGCGGTGGAAGTCAGTCGCGTGTATCACCCTTCGGAATGGCAGAAACGCTTCCAGGCCTTCACCGACGAGCAGCACCGCCTGCTCAAGGACCGTGCCCGTGGTGATAAAGCGGAAGTACGCCGATGAGCACGGACAACCTGATCAAGATGGCCAACCAGATCGCCCAGTACTTCGCCAGCCAGCCGGACCAGGAACAGGCGGTGCTCAGTGTGCGCAATCACCTGCAGATGTTCTGGGCGCCGAGCATGCGCAAGGAATTGCTGGCCTGGCAGACGGAGCATCAGGGGGCGGATTTGCATCCGTTGGTGCAGGCGGCGGTGCAAGGCGCGGGGTGGGAGGCTTAGATTCGCTGTTGAACAACGGTGAGAGCGGGCTTGCTCGCGATAGTGGTGTATCAGCCAGCACTGGGCTGGATATGAGGCCGCCATCGCGAGCAAGCTCGCTCCCACAGGGGATTTGGGTTTGGCACCGATACCAGGCTCGCCACTTGGCCCTGTGGGAGCAAAACTACTGGTTGTCCTTCCCCGACGCCTTCACCGTCACTTCAATCGCCCGAATACTGATCGCGGCGAAGATCGCCGTCATCAGCACGCCGTTGAATCCCAGCAGAATCGCCAGTACCCGTGACACCGCCAACTTGGGCACCAGTTCGCCGTAACCGATGGTCAGGCCGGTCACGAAAGCGAAGTAGACACCGTCGAACGGGCTCCAGCCTTCCAGGTGGGCGATGATCAGGCCGAAGCTGACGATGAAGAACAGCAGCAGGGAAAAGATCGGCCAGACCACTTTCAGGTAAAACCAGACGGCTTTGTAGAATTCGTGGCGCACATGCACGGCATGTTGGTGATGGTTCATTTGGGGAGTGTCCTTGGGCTGGGAAGTGCACGGCGTTTCGACATTCCCAACAGCTTGGCACATGCGCCGAAAACCGCGACCAGCGGAAGGCTGCCGACGACCCGCCAGGGCTAAGCTCAAAGGAGCCGTCATGGTGGAGAACGCCCATGCTCAAGTCCCTGATTCCCCTCGCCCTGCTCGCCGCCTTCATCGCCGTCAGCGGCTCGTCCTGCCATGACTATGACAAGGACGAAACCGCCAAACCGCCGCCCCCGCAAGGCAATAGCCGGTTGATTCCGCCGCAGCAACTCAACCCGCCGACCATGCCACGCCAGCGCATGTAGCAGTCAGTTCGCCGCGCTTTCGCGGATCAGCTTCTTGTTGATCTTGCCGACGCTGGTCTTGGGGATCTCGGCGACGAACTTGAACTGCTTGGGTATCGCCCACTTGTTGATGCGCCCGCCATCGACGAAGGCTTGCAGGTGGCTTTCCAGCATCTTGCGGTCAAGGTAGTGCCCCGGCTCGCCGACCACCATGGCCATCGGCCGTTCGCCCCACTGTTCGTCAACGATGCCGACCACGGCGACGGACATCACCGCCGGGTGTTCGCTGATCAGGCTTTCCAGTTCCAGCGAGCTGATCCACTCGCCGCCGGTCTTGATCACGTCCTTGATGCGATCCTTGATTTCCACGCAGCCCAGGGTGTCGACGGAGGCCATGTCACCGGTGTGCAGCCAGCCGTTGTCCCACAGCTCGGCGCCTTTGCCCGGCTCCTTCAGGTAGCCCTGGGTCAGCCAAGGGGCGCGTACGACGATTTCACCGAGGGACTCACCATCGTGGGCAACGTCCTGACCGTTGGCGTCAACGATCTTCAGGTCGACCATCGGCACCGGCGTGCCGGTCTTGATGCGGATCGGCAGTTGCGCGGCTGTGGATAACTCAAGGTCGGGATCGCGCAGGTAGGTCAGGCACAGCAGCGGGCAGGTTTCCGACATGCCGTAACCGGCGTGCACCACCATGCCTTTGGCGCTGGCTTCGCTGGCGATACCCAGGGTCAGCGCGCTGCCGCCGAGGAGCATTTTCCAGCCGTCGAAACGGGTGGCCTTGCCTTGTTCGCAGTTGAGG
Organism: Pseudomonas vancouverensis; assembly: GCF_004348895.1. Classification (GTDB taxonomy): domain Bacteria; phylum Pseudomonadota; class Gammaproteobacteria; order Pseudomonadales; family Pseudomonadaceae; genus Aquipseudomonas; species Aquipseudomonas vancouverensis. The sequence goes on along the minus strand of NZ_RRZK01000029.1, from coordinate 329,802 downwards.
ATCATCTGCAGGATGGTCGGCACGCAGTGGGAGAAGGTCACCTTCTCTTCACGGTACAGGCGCACCAGGCTGTTGGGTTCGTAACGGCCGGGGTAAACCTGCTTGATGCCCATCAGCGTGGCGACGTAGGGCACGCCCCAGGCATGCACGTGGAACATCGGCGTGATCGGCATGTACACGTCATCGGAACGCAGTAGCGGCTGGCCTTGATAGGCAGCCAGGGTGCCGACGGCGTTCAGGGTGTGCAGCACCAATTGACGGTGGCTGAAGTACACGCCTTTCGGGTCGCCGGTGGTGCCGGTGGTGTAGAACAGGGTCGCCACCGAGTTTTCGTCGAAGTCGGGGAAGTCGTACTGATCCGAGGCGCTGGCCAGCAGGCTTTCATACTCACCGAGCACCGGCAACGAGGTCGGCAGCGCGTTGTCGTCGGTCAGTTGCAGATAGCCTTTGACGGTGTCCAGACGCCCGTGGATCTGCTCCACCAGCGGCAGGAAATCATCGTGCACCAGCACCAGGTCATCCTCGGCGTGGTTCATGGTGAACAGCACCTGCTCCGGCGACAGGCGAATGTTCACCGTGTGCAGCACGGCGCCGATCATCGGCACGGCGAAGAAGCATTCCAGATAGCGGTGGCTGTCCCAGTCGAGCAGCGCCACGGTGTCGCCGGCCTTGACCCCGGCGGCTGTCAGCGCGTTGGCCAGACGGCGAATGCGCTGGTTCAACGTCTGGTAGCTGTAGCGCAGTTTGTCGGCGTAGACGATCTCTCGCCCCGGCTCGTAGCGCGCCCCGGACAGCAGCAATTGCTTGATCAGTAACGGGTAGGCATAGGCGCCCTCGGCGGGCGCGATGATTTTGGTCTTCAGCATGATGGGCGTTCCTTGTCCTTCGATCAGAACTGATCGGCTGGCAACTCGAAAAGGCACTCGCTGCCGGCCTTGGCCGAGGCGCTCAACGAGTGGATGCGTGGCAGCAACCGGGCGAAGTAAAAGCGCGCGGTGGCCAGTTTGCTGCTGTAGAAGTCATCCTCCTCGTGGGAACTCAGCACAGCCTTGGCCATGCGTGCCCACATGTAGGCGTAGGCGGTGTAGCCGAACACGTGCAGGTACTCGACCGAGGCGGCGCCGATTTCGTTCGGATTGCCCTGGGCGCGATCGAGCAGCCAGGCGGTCAGTTCATCGAGATTATCGACGGCGGCACTCAGCGGCTGGTTGAACTCATCGAGTTCGGCACTGGCATTGGCGATGAAGTGGCGGATTTCCGATGCGAACAGTCGATAGAGCGCCCCGCCGCTGCCGACGATCTTGCGCCCGACCAGGTCCAGGGACTGAATGCCGTTGGTGCCTTCGTAGATCTGCGTGATGCGTACGTCACGCACCAGCTGCTCCTGACCCCACTCGCGGATGTAGCCGTGGCCGCCGAACACCTGTTGGCCAAGCACGGTGGTTTCCAGGCCCATGTCGGTGAGGAAAGCCTTGGCCACCGGGGTCAGCAACGCGACCATTTCCTGGGCACGGGCGCTCGTCGTGGCGTCTTCGCTGAATTTCGAGATATCCAGTTGCAGGGCAACGTAGCTGGAGAACGCACGACCGCCCTCGTTCAGGGCTTTCATGGTCAGCAGCATGCGCCGCACATCCGGGTGGACGATGATCGGATCAGCGGCCTTGTCTTTGTACTGTGCACCGCTCGGCGCACGGCTTTGCAGGCGATCGCGGGCGTAGGCGACGGCGTTCTGATAGGAACGTTCGCCCTGGGCCAGGCCCTGGATACCCACGCCCAGGCGCTCGTAGTTCATCATGGTGAACATGGCCGCCAGGCCTTTGTTCGGCGCGTCGACCAGCCAACCGCTGGCGCCGTCGAAGTTCATCACGCAGGTGGCGGACGCCTTGATGCCCATCTTGTGTTCGATGGAGCCGCAGGACAGCGCGTTACGTTCGCCCAGCGAACCATCATTGTTGACCAGCACCTTGGGCACCAGGAACAACGAGATACCTTTCGGTCCTGCCGGTGCATCCGGCAGGCGCGCCAGCACCAGGTGAATGATGTTTTCGGTCAGGTCGTGCTCGCCGCCGGTGATGAAGATCTTGCTGCCGCTGACCTTGTAGCTGCCATCGGCCTGGGGTTCGGCCTTGGTGCGGATCAGGCCCAGGTCTGTGCCGGCATGGGCCTCGGTCAGGCACATCGAACCGGTCCAGGTGCCGGCGTACATGTTCGGCAAGTACTTGGCCTTCAGCTCTTCGCTGGCGTGTGCATTGATCGACAGACAGGCACCGGCGGTGAGCATCGGGTACAGGCCGAACGACAGGCTGGCGGCGTTGACCATCTCTTCGACCTGCGCCGAAATCGCCTTGGGCATGCCCATGCCACCGAACTGCGCATCGCCGCCGACGCCAACCCAACCACCTTCGGCGAAGGCTTTGTAGGCCTCGGCGAAACCGTCTGGTGCGCTGACCGCGCCGTTGTTCCAGCTGCAGCCTTGTTCATCGCTGGCGCGGTTCAACGGTGCGATCACTTCGCCGCTGATCTTGCCGGCCTCTTCGAGGATCGCCACAGCGGTTTCTTCGTCGATGACCTCGGCCAGGCCAGGCAGACTGGCCCACAGCCGGGGCGCCTGGAAAACCTCGTTGAGTACGAAGCGCATGTCGCGCAGGGGAGCTTTGTAATCAGACATTCTTGGCTTACTCGGAAGTGGTCAGGGCATGCGGCATGCCAGGACGTTCAGTGGTTTCGTTGGGCGCGGTGGCGGCGGTCGTCGCGTCGACGACGGGCACACGTTCACGCAGCAGGAAGTACGACAGGGCCGGGATCAGGATCAGCGCGCCGAGCATGTTCCACAGGAACATGAAGGTCAGCAGGATGCCCATGTCCGCCTGGAACTTGATCGGCGACCAGACCCAGCAGACCACGCCGGCGGCAAGGGTGATGCCGACCAGCCCGACCACCCGGCCAGTGAAGGACACGGCATTGCGGTAGGCCTGGGACAGCGGCAGCCCCTGGCGCTGGAAGTGCAATTGCACGCTGAGCAGGTACAGGGCGTAGTCCACGCCAATGCCGACGCCGAGGGCGATGACCGGCAGGGTCGCGACCTTCACGCCGATGCCCATGGCGACCATCAGCGCTTCACAGAGGATCGAGGTCAGCACCAGCGGCAGCAGCGCCACCAGCGTGGCGCGCCAGCTGCGGAAGGTGATCAGACAGAACAGGGTCACCGCTGCGTACACGTACAGCAGCATGGTGTGGTTGGCTTCGCGCACGACGATGTTGGTCGCCGCCTCGATGCCGGCGCTGCCGGCGGCGAGCAGGAACTGGCGATCCGGGGTGCTGTTTTCCTTGGCGAACTTGTCGGCGATGGCGACCACAGCGTCGAGGGTCTCGGCCTTGTGGTCCTTGAGGAAGGTGATCACCGGCATCATCGAGCAGTCGGTGTTGAACAGCTCCGGCGAGTTCACCGAGGCTTGCTGGGCGGCGTAGTTCAGCACGTCCTGGTTACGCTGGATGCTGTTGAGCTTGGGGTTGCCCTCGTAAGTGCCGGCGGTGATCTGCCGCACCGCGTTGACCAGCGACGCGGTGGCCTGCACGCCCGGATACTGTTGCAGTTCCCAGGCCAGGCGGTCGGCGAGGATCAGCGTCTGGTAGCTCAGGCAACCTTCCGGCGCCGTCTTGATCATCACCGCGAACAGGTCGCTGGACAGCGCGTAATGCTGGGTGATGTAGGCGTTGTCGCGGTTGTAGCGCGAGTCGGCGCGCAGCTCCGGCGCCCCGCTTTCCAGGTCACCGATTTTCAGGTGCTGACTGACCATGAAACCGCCGATGCCCATCAACAGTGCTACGAGCACCGCCCCGGTGGCCCACTTGCCAGTGGTGAAGCGGTCGAGCAGGTCCCACAGCTTGCCGAAGCCTTTGTGTTTCTCCGCACGGGTATCGATTTTCAAGGCACGCTCGGCTGCTTTGGCACCGACGCCGATGTACGACAGCGCCACCGGCATCAGCAACAGCGAGGTGAAGATCAGCACGGCGACACCGATGCTGGCGGTGATTGCCAGGTCTTTGATCACCGGAATATCGATCAGCATCAGCACGGCGAAGCCCACGGCGTCGGCGAGCAACGCGGTGACCCCGGCAATGAACAGACGGCGGAAGGTGTAGCGCGCGGCGATCAGTTTGTGGGTGCCACGGGCGATGTCCTGCATGATGCCGTTCATCTTCTGCGCCGCGTGGGACACGCCAATGGCGAAGATCAGGAACGGCACCAGCACCGAGTACGGGTCGATGGCGTAACCGAGCCAGGCGACGATGCCCAGCTGCCAGATCACCGCCACCAGCGAACAGCCGACCACCAGCAAGGTGCTGCGCACGCAGCGGGTGTAGGCGTAGATGATCACCAGCGACGTGACGACGGCGAGGCCGAAGAACATCATCACCTGGATCAGGCCGTCGATCAGGTCGCCCATCAGTTTGGCGAAGCCGATCACGCGCACCTTGTAATGGCCGGTGCCTTCCTTGCCGGCCTTGCGTGCGGCGCTGTCACCGGCGAATTCGATCTTGTCGCGCAATTGCTCTTCGAGCATCTGCGAGAACGCGTGGTAGTTGATCGGCTGGCCACCGGCGGCGGCCTTGTCCAGCAGCGGCACGATCAGCATGCTCGATTTGTAGTCGCTGGCCACCAGGCTGCCGACCACACCGGCGCGGGAGATGTTCTGGCGCAATTGCTCGATGTCGGCGGGCGAGCCCTGATAGCTGTCGGGCATCACCGGGCCGCCCTGGAAGCCGTCCTCGGTGACTTCGGTCCAGCGCACTGCCGGGCTCCACAGCGACTTCATCCAGGCACGGTCGACACCTTCGGTGAGGAACAACTGGTCGTTGACCTGCTTGAGCACATCGAGATAACCGGGGTCGAAAATATCGCCCTGGGTGTTCTCCACCACCACCCGTACCGAGTTGCCCAGGCCACGCAACGACGCGCGGTTTTCGAGGAAGTTCTGGATGTACGGCTGGCTCTGCGGAATCATTTTTTCGAAGCTGGGACGCAGTTCCAGGCGGGTCGCGGCCATGTAGCCGAAGACCACGGTGGCCAGCGCCATCAGCAGCATGAACAACGGCCGGTAGTTGAACACCAGCCGTTCCAGGCGATTGCCCGAGCGACGGTCGAAGTCGCGCAGGTCGCGAATCACCGGCATGGCGTCTTGTTTGATATTGCCCATGTCTGGTTCTCGCTCTTAAGGTTTTTGGGCCAGGTCGCCAGACAACGTCTGGACACCGCGGCTGCCCGCCACGACCAACCCGCCATCGACGGTTTGGGTGGCCCCGGCGACCGGAGTCGGCGCCGCTTTTCGAATCAGTTGCAACTGCGCGCCGCTGCCCTGGCTGACCAGCATCTGCCCGCCCTGGGTGAACAGGCGATAGTTGCCCTGCTGGTCGATAAGGCCGGCGGTGATGCTGACGTGCAGGCCGGTGTCGAGGGCGCTCCAGTTCTGCCCGCCGTCGATGCTGCGCAGCACGTTGCCGCGCAGGCCGTAGACCAGTACTTCTCCGGGCTTGCCGAGCACGCCGAAGAAGCTGCCCTGATACGGCGTCACTACGGCGGCGAAGCGTTGCGCCGCGTCGTCCCACTTGAGCAACAGGCCCTGCTCGCCGGCGATGTACAACGCATCGCCGGTAGAGGCGATGGCATTGAGGTGGAAACCTTGCGGGTTGTCGGTGCGGTCCTGATACGGGGTCCAGGTCTGGCCGCCGTCGTCAGTGCGCAGGATCAGGTTGAATACACCGACCACGTAGCCGGTTTTTTCATTGGCAAACCAGACGTCGAGCAAGGGTTTATCCGCGCCCTGCTCGGCCATGCGCTGGCCTTCGGCGGCCAGCGCCGACCACTGTTCGTTACCCGGCTCGGCCTTGGCCAGTGTCGCGTAATGGGCTTGCAGAAAGGCGCCGATCTGGCGGCCGTCGAGTTGCTTTTGCCAGCTCGCACCGGCATCGCTGCTGTGCAGCACCACGCCGTCATTGCCCACCGCCCAGCCTTGGGTCGCGGTCGGGAAATTCACGGCGGTGAGGTCGGCACTGACCGGCACGGAGGCCTGCTGCCAGTGCAATCCTGAATCATCGGAAAACAGAATGTGGCCACGCTGGCCGACACTGATCACCCGCGAACCGGCGCGGGCCATGCCTGACAACGGACTGTTGACGGCCAGGCTGCTGGCCCTGGCGGGCAGGTCCAGCACATCGACAAAGCCGGCTGCATGGCTGACACCCTGCAACAGGCCCAGCAGCAGGCCAAACGCCAGCCGCCAATCTTTTCTATACGCACACATACCGCACCCTCTTCGGAGAACCGCGCCGAAACACACATCCGTGTGCCTGACGTTCAAACCTCACGCCTGCCCACTTGGTCCCTGTAGGAGCGAGCCTGCTCGCGATGGTGGTCAACGATGACGCGGGGCATCTGGTTCCCCGCGGTGTTGTTGAGTCCATCGCGAGCAGGCTCGCTCCTACAACACACCGGAGCGGCCAGGCGTTTGTTGCAGTGGGCTTAACGAATGCCACTACCGGCCAGGGATTCCGACGACCACTGGGCCTTGGAGAGTGGATCGATGTACTTGATGCCGCCGTACGGGCCGACCACACCGTTGATGTTGTACGAACCGCCGACCAGGTCGTAGATCATGAACGGCGTCGAGTCCGGCACCTGCTTGTCGTAGCTCTGGCTCAGGAAGGCGAAGGAACCGCGATAGAGCTGGCCACGGGCGTCATATTGATCCGAGGCCAGAGCGGTCCAGCTGTCTTCGTCGAGGTAGAAGCGGCGCTTGGCGTAGATGTGGCGCGCACCGGCCTTGAGGGTGCCTTCGACGACCCACACGCGGTGTTTTTCCCAGCGCACGAAGTCTGGCGCGAGGTGGTTGGCGGTGGTCAGTGCTTTAGGGTCCTGGGCGTAGGTCAGCTTGTAGGTGTTGTAGGGCACGATCATTTCCTGCTTGCCCACCAGCTTCCAGTCGTAGCGATCCAGTGCACCGTTGAAGACGAACACGTCGTCATAGGTGCCTGCACCGGCAGTACCCGGGTTTGGCGTGTCGTAAGCCAGGCTCGGCGCCAGCTTCACCCGACGCTGACCAGGCAGGTACTGCCAGGCGCGACGCGGTTGCTGCAACGGGTTGGCGGCGTCCTTGAGCATGATCGCCTCGCCGGCACGGCGGGCCGGGCCGGTGTACGCCAGCTTCATCTGGTAGTACACGTCCGAGCTGCTGATCGGCTGCGCCAGGTTCTCGTAGATCGGGTAGGAGATGTTCGCCTGCCCGGTGGTCGCCAGGCTGGCGACGCCGGCCGAGTCGACGTTCCACGAGTCGTACTTGGAGCTGATGCTCACGCCCTGGTAACGCAGCAGGAAGTTCCACATCGCCTCGTTGCCCGATTGCGGGATCGGGAACGGCACGCCCGGCAGGACGTTGTCGATGGCCAGACCGCCTTCCAGGGACTTGGCGCCGCTGGCGTTTTTCACGCCGTTATCCAGCACGGCCTTGGGCAGCGACACGGTGCGGTGGGTCGGGTAGACGTCGACGTGGAAAGTCGGGAAACGCTTGGCCAGTTCCACGGTGGTGGCGGTCAGCGAGTTCTTGTACTGGTCGACGTTTTTGCCATCGATCACCAGCAACGGTTTTTCATTGGCAAACGGGTCCGGGCGCATGCTGTCACCGGCCTTGAAGCTGGCAGGTGGCGTGGTCAGGCCACCGTCATAGGCCGGAATGGAACCATCAGCGTTCCCGGCCTTTTCGGCGCCTACCAGGGTCAGGCTGCTGCCGAGCTTGGCAACGTCCTGAGGTGAAACAGCGGCCTGCGCCTGTGCGGCGAGGATCATGGCCAGGGATGCGGCCAACACGGTTTTTGCGAGTGTCATCTTGTTATTCTCCTGCTTGCTTGTGGCAAATCAGTGGTGAATCAGAATGTGGTTTTCATGGTCAGGTACACCGCACCACGGTCTTCGGTCGTGGCACCGCCTCCGGAAAAGGCCGAGTAGCCCCCGGCGTAACAGGCGTAGTTTTCGTTGCCGCTGAAAGCGTTCGGGGTCGAACCGTCGCCGCCGTTCGGGCCGGTACTGACGCCACTGTTGTTGCACTTGTCGGTCTTGCCGAAGGAGTCCACGTACTTCAGGTCGACGAAGTATTTGTTGTACACAACGGCGCCCACGCCCAAGGCGTAGTTGCCGGTGTCCTTGGCGCCGCCGCCGGAGACCGGCGAGACACCGGCCAGGCCGACGTTGACCGACATCGGCGCGTTGAGGTCGACACCGGGGAACACCTGGTACCAAGTCGGTGTGAAGTTGACGGCGATACCCCAGTTGTCGCGGGTCGGCGCGTCGATGCCGTGATAGGAATCGTTGCCCTTGTAGAGCGCCGAGTTCTTGTTATCGAGCTTGAGCAGGTTGCTGTAGTACAGCTCGCCCAGCAGCGTCGCCGAGTCGAAGACCGGGGTTCTCGGCAGGGTCATCAGACCGTTGAGCGTCCAGTGCAGGGTGTCACCGGTGGCGGCCATGCTGTCGCCACGGCGCGGGGTGTCATAGACCACGCCACTGTCGGCAGTACGCGGAGGCAACAGGCCCAGGCCTTGACCCAGTCCCAGCGGATCGGTCGAGCTGACAATTGCCGGGATACTCGCCAGTGGCATGTTGTGGCGCATGTTCAGGTCGGAGCCGACACTGACGCCACCGACTTCCTTGGACAGGCTCAGGCCGAAGATCTGGATGTCGTCGCCGTAGGCCAGTTGATAGCTGGCGGTGTTCAACGAGTTGAGGGTGTTGACCACCGAGCCGAGGGTCCCGGCACGGGTGCCGTTGGGGTTGGCCGCGGAAATGCCGGTGGCCGTCAGGTAAGCCTGGGGCAGGATGTCCGAGGTATTACGGAAGTAGACACCCAGGGTGCCGTCCAGCCAGGCTGGCGACCACTTGGCCATGACGCCCCAGTCACCGCTGCTGTGCGGCGTCAGGTCCTTGCCACGGACCACGTTGGTCAGGGCGTTGCACGGTGCCAGGCCGCAACCCAGTGCCGGTGCGCCGGACGGGCTGTTGGTGTTGCCCAGCAGGAACGATTGCGCACCGAAGCCGACCAGGTCGGAGCCGCCGTAGTAGGTGCCCGCTTCCGGCAGACGCGCGGCATCCCAATCAAGGAAGTACTGGGCGCCCACGGTCAGTTCCGGGTTGATGGTGAAGGTCATCGACACCTGCTCGCGCGGTACGAACAACTCCTTGGCTTCGGTACCCGGCGACGCGGCAAGCTTGGCCAGGTCGAGACCGGACTGGCCGTAGCTGACCGAATGCACCGGGTTGAGGATGGTTTCGCCCCAGAACACGTTGTGCTGGCCGGCCTTGACGTTGAGCATCGACTCTTCGCCGATCTCGGTGCTGTAGAACACGAAGGCGTCGAGGATTTCACCGGATGGACCGCTGTAGTAACGCTGGGCGTAGTTGCTCAGGTGCGGGCTGCCATTGCCGACGTTGTCCCGGGTGACACCACCTAACCCTGGACGGGTGTCGTTCTTGACCAGGCCCGAGACGTCGCCGTTGCCGTTGACGAACGGGTTGGAGTTCGAGCCGGTGTTGTCATAGGCCTTGTCGTACCAACTGGCGGCGCTGACGCGAAAACCCATGGCATTCTTGTAGACCACGTCCATCTCGGTCAGCAGATCGATACGGTTGGTGATGTTGGTGCCGGCCTTGCGGAAGTTGTAATCGCCGTCGTTGTTGTTCGGCGTGCCGAGCATGCGTTTGTCGGCACCTTCGGTGCGGACGCCGTAGTTGTATTTGACGGTGTTATCCAGACGCGCCGACCAGTCGGGGTTGCCCAGGTCGAGTTCTACCGCATGGGCGGTCGGCACGATTGCAGCCAGGACGGCCGAAGCGAGCAAGCTGTAGCGCGAAGCCGTGAAACGATGATTCTTGTTGTGCATTGCGTTGTCTCCGCCTTTTTGTATTTGTTTTAAGCGCAGCCGCCCTCACGCAAACCTCTTCGGGTGTGCGTTTTCAGGTGTGAGGGCAATTACCGGTTGGCGTGATGCCAGCCCGGTTCCTGTATCAGCGGTCCAGCTTCAGGATCAGTGCCTCGGCTTGTGCCCAAGGGCCAAATCCTGCGGCCGGATTGAGATGACCGACATCGCCCAGGTTGAGCAATTCGGCGCCCCAGCCTTCGGCCAGGTGGGTGGCCGCCGCGAGGCTGGCCAGGTGATCGTTGGTGCTTGCGGCGACGATGCTCGGAAACGGCAGCGGGCCTTTGGGTAACGGGTTCCAGCCCTGACTGCGCAGGGTCTCGGAGGACGGATAGTTGGCCGGCCAGACCGCATCGAGGTCCGGTGGTGCCGCCAGCAAGGCGCCCTTGATCGGACGCTGAAATTGCGCCGCCCAATGGGCGACCATCAGTACACCGGCGCTGTGGGCCACCAGAATCACTGGCCCGTCGATCTGCTCAAGTTCATGCTGAATGGCGCGCACCCGTGCCTGGCAGTCGAGTTTGTCGGTCTCCAGTGGCGCAACACTGCGCACTTTCGAAAGCCGTTGTTCAAGCAGCGTCTGCCAATGCTCGGCGACGTGCTCGCGCAGGCCCGGCACGATCAGAACGGTGGCGGCAGTTTGCAGTTTATCCACGTCAGCACCTTCACTTTCTCGATGACTCGACTGGCTCTATCGCCAGAGTCTTTTTGTTGTGTCGACATTAAAGAGCGCCCACCCGGGTCGCTTTACATTGGACGTCAGGCACTTTTCTTTTGATGACAAATTGCCGGGCGCTGGTCAGGGGCGACCGCTGGTCGAAAAAACCCGTGGACAGGTGCAACTCCCCTGTAATCAACGGATGGAGGTCGATCACCTGATCCCGCGTGGCTCTTCGAGGCGGCCAGGGCGCGCAAATCCACTACGCTGTAACAACTGTTCAACGGTCGGCGTGCTGGCTATAGTCGCCACGCTCACGCCCATCTCCATCGGCCCAGAGAAGCCCTACGCATGCCCAAGCTTGTTCGCGCCGCCGTCTTGACCAACTACCTGGAGGTCACCCAGTACCTGGGTTTCAACCCACGCGACGTATTGAACGCCGTCGGCCTGAGCCGAGCTCAATTGCTGGCTCCCGAGCACCGCATCCCCATCGATGCCGCCGTGCGCCTGCTGGAAGACTCGGCTGTCGCCAGTGGCTGCCAGACCTTCGGCCTGAGCATGGCCGAGTCGCGCCAGCTCTCGGACTTCGGCGTGGTCAGCCTGCTGCTCAGCCACCAGCGCACCCTGCGCGATGCCCTGCAGGTGGTGGTCAACTACCGGCACTTGATGAACGACTCGCTGGCGATCTTCATTGAAGAGGCCGGCAAGATGGTGATCATCCGCGAAGAAGTAGTGACGGAAACCGCGATGCCAAGCCGCCAGGCCACCGAGCTGGCCATCGGTGTGATGTTCCGTCTGTGCTCGGCGTTGCTCGGCTCACACTGGCATCCGTACAGCGTCAACTTCATGCACCAGGCGCCGGACAACCTGCACCTGCATCGTCGCCTGTTCGGTTGCAACCTGGAGTTCGGCAGCGAGTTCAACGGCATCGTCTGTCCGGACATCAGCCTCGACATGACCAACCCCAATGCCGACCCGGCCATGGCTCGCTACGCGCAAAGCTACCTCGACTCGCTGCAAGGCCATCAAGGCACCTCGATGCTGTTCGAAGTGCGCAAGGCCATCTACCTGCTGCTGCCCATGGGCCGCGCCACCATCGAACAGATCGCGCAGAGCCAGGGCATGAACGTGCGCACCCTGCAACGCCGTCTCAAGGACGATGGCTGCGCCTTCAACGACGTGATCAACGACGTGCGCCGCGACCTGGTGCTGCGCTACCTGGACAACCCCAACTACTCCCTGAGCCGTATCGCCGACATGCTCGGCTATTCGATGGCGAGTTCGTTTACCCGCTGGTTCATCACCCAGTTCGGCATGCCGCCGGCGAGCTGGCGGGCGCAGAAGCAAACGAGCCCCCCCCCTCTCGGCGGTCCGAAAGAGCTCTGAATCCACCGGGCAAAAAAATGGCGACTGCTGGGTTCAGTCGCCGTAAAGGACCGGTGTGGCTGACACCGGTCCTGAGCCGCACGGCATGAGGAGTCAATAGCGTGCGGCCCTGCCATAAAACCATTGTCGGTGACGGGTTCAGAGCCCCCAGTGCAGCAGCAAGAGCACCAGCACCACCAAAAACACAGTCTCCCCGACCATCAGCAGAATCGGCTTGATCCCCACCGCCGCCAGTTCGCGCAGGCGGGTTTTCATGCCCAGGGCGCTGATGGAAATCACCAGGCACCAGCGTGACAGTTCGTTGATCGAACCCTGCACCACCGGCGCGACCCAACCCGTGCTGTTGATGCACGCCAGGATCAGGAAGCCGACGGCGAACCACGGCAGCAAGGGTGGGCGTTTACCGGTCGGGTCGGCGCCCTGCAGGCGGGTGATCATCGCGGCGGTGACGATCACCGGTAGTAGCATCGCCACGCGCATCAGCTTGACCACGGTGGCCGTGTCACCGGTTTCGGTCGACATGCCATAACCGGCACCGACCACCTGGGCGACGTCGTGGATGGTCGCGCCGAGAAACACCCCGGCCACTTGCGGCGACAGTTCCAGGTACTTGGCGATCATTGGATAGACGATCATCGCCAGGGTCGACAGCGCCGAAACGCCGATCACCGTGAACAAGGTCGCACGTTCTTTCTGCGGGTGATTGGGCAAGGCCGCCGCCAGCGCCAACGCCGCCGAAGCGCCACAGATTGCCGTGGCGCCGCCGGTGAGCAAACCGAACAAGCGCTGGAAGCCCAGGGCCTTGGCCGCCACCACCGATACGCTGATGGTCACCACCACCAGAATCACCACCAGTGCAATCGGCTTCCAGCCCAATGCCGCCATCTGTTCCAGGGTGATGCGCATGCCCAGCAACGCCACGCCGATGCGCAACACCGTACGTGCGGTGAACTCGACACCGGCCTTGCACGGGCCGTCGTCGGCGAGAAAATTCAGGGCCATGCCCAGCAGCAAGGCAAACAGCATGACCGGCGCACCGTAGTGCTCGGACAAAAAGGATGCAGCCGCCGCCACGATCAGGCTGACGATAAAGCCCGGTGCCAGTTCGCGCGTGCGACTGTGGATACGGGTCAGGGCAATGGCGCTCATGGCGCGGACTCCTCGGATTCGATGACGATGAACGCCTGGTCGTCGATGATCTCGACCGGGTAGCTCGTGACTTTTACCGCTTTGGAATTGAGCAGGTAGCCGCTGTGCAAATCGAAGCGCAAACCATGGGCGCAGCACTGAATCACCCGCCCGTCCAGACGCCCGCCACACAAGGACGCACCCTGATGCGGGCAACTGTCGTCGATGACAAACAACTGCCCGTCGACGTTGAACAGCGCCAGGCTCTTGTCTTCGAATTCGAACAGCGCGCGGCTACCCGCCTGCGGGCGCTTGCCGGCAGGAATGCGGATACGCCGGGTCATGCCGACTGCTGCTCGCGTTCGCTTTCCTTGAGCGCCTCGTTCATGGCCGCGAGCAACGCCTGGGCAGGTTGCGCACCGACCACCACGCGGCGACGGTCGAACTGGAAGCTCGGTACACCACTGGCGCCGCCAGGCGTACCTTCGAACGGCGTGCCGTCGCCCTTGAGAACATCGTCCAGGCCATGGCTGTCGATGCCGCAGGAATTGGCAATGGCCAGCAAGGTGTCGCGGCACCCGAGGTTTTCACGCCTCAGGAAGTACGCGGAGAACAGCCGTTCAAGCAACATTTCCCGCTGGCTGGCATTGCCGGTCATGCTGACGTGCTCGAACAGGCGATGGGCGTCGGCGGTGTTGGGCATGGTCTCGATGCGGCTCAGGTCGATGGCCAGCCCCACTGCTTCGGCAGCACGCTGTACTTGCGCCTGACGCATGGTCATGGCGTCGGCGTTACCCAGGCGCTTGAGATAGAAATCGGCAAAGGGCTCACCTTCTGCCGGCAACTGCGGCAGCAACTGCACGCCATGCCAGCGCGTGGTGATCTGCACATCCGGATGACGACTGCGGAACTGCACCTGGGCATGCTCCAGCTGGCGTTTGCCGATCAGGCACCAGGGGCAGATGAAATCGAAAAACACATCAATACGTAAACGACGACTCACAGCTTCACCTCTAACCCGGCACTGCCAACGGGGTCGGCAAGGCTCTGGCCGTTCAGCCGGGCAATATCTTTGTGGTAATGACACTTGGCGTAAAAGAACACCGCGGCAGCGGCCAGGCCGACCAGGGGCACCAGTTGAAACGCGGCATGCAGACCGATCAGGTCAGACACCCGACCGGTGATGAACGGCCCCGGCGCCAGCCCCAGCATGTTGTTGGCCAGGGTCAGGGTGGCGAACGCCGTACCGTGGACCGAGTAATGGGTCAGGTTGGCAACCATCGCACCGGCGGGGCCGGTGGTGCCGGTGGCAATCAACATGCCCAGGCAAATCAGCAGCAGTTGCACGGGACCGGCCTGCAAGGCAAAGGCCGCCGACAACAGCAGGCAACTACCCAGACAGAAACCGATGGCCAGGGCGACCTTGCGCTCCGGCGAGTTGCGGCACAGGCGGTCACTGAGCATGCCGCACAGGATCATCCCGGCGCCGCTGCACAGCACGATAATCGCCGCCATGGCGCCGGCCTTGTCGGTGGGCATGTCGTAGTAGCGATTGAGGTAGCTGGGAATCCACACCATCACCGTGCCGCCAACGAACAACTGCAAACCGCTGCCAACGTAGGTAGCGATCACCGAACGGCTGGAAAACAGCGTGCGCAACGGGCGCGTGACCGAGGCGGCAGCCTTGCTGGCAACTTGCGCGGCACGTTGCGGGGCAATGCGCCGTTCCTTGACGATAATCGGGTACAACACCGCCAGTGCCAGGCCAAACAAGGCCATGCCGGCGAACGACCAGCGCCAGCCCAGCTTCGCCGCAATCGCCCCGCCGAGGGCCATGCCCAGCACCGAGCCGAACATGCCACCGGCCATGAAGGCGCTGGCCAGGGTCGCGCGCATGTGTTTCGGGAACACCGAGATCACCACGGCAATGCCGACGCTGCCATAGGCCGCTTCACCGACGCCGACCATGAAACGCGCGACGAACATCTGTTGATAGTCTTGCGCCAGTGCGCAGCCGAGGGTGGCCACACTCCAGAGAAAAGCCATCAACGCCAGGCTTTTCACCCGGCCAAAACGGTCTGCCATCAATGACAGGGGAATCGTCAACAGGCCGACCATCAGGGCGACGATGCCGCTGAGCAGACCGAGCTGGCCGTCGCTCAATACCCACTCGCTCTTGAGCAGCGGGAACACCGCGTTCAGCACCTGACGCGACATGTAATCGGAAATCAACAGCCCGAACGTCAGTGCAAAGACAATCCAGGCATAAGGACGTGCAACGCCGACTCCGCTGACATCATCATCGCCGGCAGTCATTGGATGAAAGGCCATGCAGCCTCCTCGAAGCTTTGTTTTATTGTTGTTATCAAGCGTTTTTGAGTCACGCAGACGCGGTCACGGCCGCGCCTGCGCGCTCTCGGTCAGCCGCGTTGCGGCACACCTTTCTGCCCGGCCTTGCGGTTCGGGGCCATGCCGTTGGCCAACAGCGTTTCTTCGACGCTGTTGTACTTCACACCAATGCGATAGATCTCCCGGGCCTCTTTGCCGGTGGCAATTTCGCGACCCAGCTCGTGGGCGATGCGCACGGTCTGCTGGATCTGCGCCACGGAGCCGAAACGATCGCCCTTGTGATCAATGATAGTGTCTTCGTTGCCAACACGCGGGTGCATGCCCATGGCCATGGACATGGTGTTGAACGGCATCACGTTCTTGAGCAGCGATTCGGAGGTCAGGGTGCAGCCATCCGGCGCGCGGTGGATGAAGTTGAAGAAGTTGAACGGGTTCGGGCCGTCGAAACCGCCACCGATGCCGATCCAGGTCAGGTTCAGCGGCCCCATGTACACACCACGGCGGACCAGGCGCTCGAGGGTTTCCAGGGCGTGCATGCCGGTCAGCTGGAAGTGCGGCTGGATGTTGTTGTCCATCAGGCGCTTGAGGTGCTCGGCGACCCAGGCTGGCCCTGCCGGTACGGTCATTTCGCTGTAGGCGGCATGGATCAACGGGTTATCCAGGGAAGTGCCTTTGAGGTACTCCGGATACAGCAGCTCCATGATGTTCATTTGCGTGGTGTTGATCGCCACGGTGACCTGATCCGGTTTCGGTGTCAGTTCGGCCAGCATGTGGCGGGTGTCATCGGACAACCACTTGGCCGCTTCGCCATCGCTTTCCGGCGCGAAGGAAATCGACCCGCCGACCTGGATGATCATGTCCGGCACGGCTTCGCGCACACCGGCGATCAGCTCGTTGAATTTCGACAGGCGCTTGGAGCCCTTGCCGTCCAGCTCACGCACGTGCAAATGCAGCACGGTGGCGCCGGCTTCGTAGCAATCAACGGCTTTCTGGACTTGCTCGTCCATGGTCAGCGGGATGTCTTCGGGGAAATCTTCGGGCATCCATTCCGGGCCGTACGGGGCCACGGTGATGACCACTTTTTCCATGTTTTCGGGGTGCAGGGAATCGTCGAAGAATTGCATGGTTTACTCCAGTTCTTATGATTGTCCCGCCCACCCGGGGTCGAGCCGGGCAGGCGTGCTTACGAGAGTTAATGCAGAAGGGGTGGATCAGTAGGTCTTGTCGCCGATGATCCCGGCGCGCTCCATCTTGCGATGGCACGGCGGGTAGTCCATGACAGCGTAATGCTGGGTACTGCGGTTGTCCCAGATGGCGATGCTGTTGGGCTTCCAGCGCCAACGTACCTGGTACTCAGGGATGTACGCCTGGCTGATCAGGTAACGCAGCAACTCGCCGGCACCGGGGTTGGCGTCCTGGCCGAAACGCACCCGGTCCGGGGTGTGGTAGTTGCTGAAATGCGTGGCGAAAGCGTTGACGAACAGCACCTTCTCGCCGGTTTCCGGGTGGGTGCGCACCACCGGGTGTTCGGCGTCCGGGTACATCGCCTTGAGCGCCAGGCGCTTTTCCAGCGGCATGGCCGCACCGAAGCTGGCTTCGATGCTGTGGCGGGCGCGCAGGTCGGCGATCTTCAGCTTGACGTCGTCCGGCAGGTTTTCGTACGCCAGGACCATGTTGGCCCACATGGTATCGCCGCCCACCGGCGGGCACTCCACGCAACGCAGCACACAACCCATCGGTGGCGCATCGCGCCAGGTGGCGTCGGTGTGCCAGGCGTTCTCGTAGCGGTCCATCGGCTGTTCGGGGTTCTTGTAGATCCGTACCAGGCCCGGATGCTCTGGATCGCTGCCGGCTACCGGATGGTCTTCCAGCTCGCCAAAGCGGCGGGCGAAAGCCACGTGCTCGGCGCGGGTGATGTCCTGATCGCGCAGGAACACCACGCGATGCTTGAGCAACTGCGCGCGGATTTCGGCAAACAGGTCGTCGTCATGCACCGCGTCGGCCAGGTTGACGCCGATCAGCTCGGCGCCAATGCTGCAGGTCAATTGTTCGACTTTCATGGCTGGCCGCTCCTTAAATGACGAAAATCGACGAGCCAGTGGTCTTGCGTGATTCAAGGTCGCGATGGGCCTGCACCGCGTCCTGCAGGGCGTAGTGCTGGTTGATCTCGATCTTGATTCGACCGCTGCCGACGTGGTCGAACAGCTCGCCGGCCAGGGCGGCTTTTTCCGCCGGGTCGGCGATGTAGTTGGCCAGGGCCGGACGGGTCAGGAACAGCGAACCTTTCATCGCCAGCAACACCGGATCGAACGCCGGGATCGGTCCGGACGCAGTGCCCACGCAGACCATCAGGCCACGGGGTTTCAACGAATCCAAAGAGCCCATGAAAGTGTTCTTGCCAACGCTGTCGAACACCACGTTGACGCCCACACCGTCGGTCAGTTCGCGAACGCGAGCAGCGACGTCTTCATGGCTGTAATTGATCGTATGGTCGCAACCGTGAGCCCGGGCGATTTCGGCCTTTTGCTCGGTCGACACGGTGCCGATCACGTTCAAACCGAGCAGCTTGGCCCACTGCGAAACGATCAGGCCGACACCACCGGCAGCGGCGTGCAACAGGATGCTGTCGCCGGCTTTGAAATCGTAGATACGGCGCAACAGGTACGAAGAGGTCAGGCCACGCATGGTCATGGCGGCAGCGGTTTCGAAGCTGATGGTTTCCGGCAGCTTGATCAGCGGCGCGGCGGGAATCAGGCGTTCGGTGCTGTAGGCGCCGAGGGTGTTGAGGAAACCGGTGTAGGTCACGCGGTCGCCGACTTCGACGTTGGTCACCCCTTCGCCGACGGCCTGGACTACGCCCGAGGCCTCGACACCCATGCCGTTGGGCATCGGGATCGGATAGGTGCCATTGCGAAAGTAGGTGTCGGCATAATTGAGCCCCACCGCCACATGACGCAGACGGACTTGCCCCGGTCCGGGCTCCCCGACCTCAACGTCTTCGTAACGTAGAACCTCGGGACCACCGGTTTCATAGAAGCGAACGGCTTTGGCCATTTTTTCTTATTCTCCAATCTGCAATATGGGCGTGTTGCATCGAATTGCGCTGATTGGACTGTAGGACGCGGCCTGTTGAGGTGCTTCTCATCAGACGACAATGGCTTTTCATTTCATGACAGGTTGCGGGGCGCCCTCCAGGGTATCCGGGGTCTTGGTTTTCGGTGTGTCAGCCGGGGCCGTGGTCTTGGCCTCGCCGAAGCCGGCCTTGGCGTTCTCGGCCTTGGTCTTGTGGATATCGCAGCCCTGCATCTCGCTCATCTGGGTGCAACCGGACTTCTCCAGTTGCTTGCGGTACTTGTCGCTGATGGCATGGGCCGGGGACTGGACCAGCAGGAGCATGGCCAAGGTCGGCAGCAGGATTTTGTTCATGTTTCGCTCTCCTCGACCGCAACATATGTCGCAAAAACTCACTCTAGCCTGTCCTGCGGGCAGCTGCGCTATCATCCCCCGCCTCAACGCCCCAGAGTCTGGAATCCGGATGCCCGTCACGTTGCCACTGCCCAATACTCACTCAGCCCTGCCGCCGGTCCTGGTCGGCCCGTTGCTGCGGCGCATGGAGCCGACGCGCCTGGTGCTGTGGCTGGTGGGGTCGCGGGCGCTGGATCTGACCTTGCAGGTACAGGGTGTCGGCGATATCCGCCTCGATAACGGGCAATGCACGGTGATTGCCGTGGGGGCTCACGCCTTTGTGCACCTGATTGATGTGCAGCTGGACAGCGCCCTGCCCCGGGACGAATTGATCGAGTACGACCTGCTGATCGACGCTCAGGCAAACGGCATCGCCGAATGGGCGCCGCACTTGCTGTATGGCGAGGCGCGGCGCCCGAACTTCGTGTTGCGTTCACGCATCGATCAGTTGCTGCACGGGTCCTGCCGCAAACCCCATCACCCGGCCGCCGATGGCTTGCTCTGTGTCGACCGGTTGCTGGCCGCACAACATGCTGCCGAAGACCGCCCGGCCTTGCTGATGATGACCGGCGATCAGGTCTACGCCGACGATGTCGCGGGGCCGATGCTGCGCGCGATTCATGCCCTGATCGAACGTCTTGGCCTGTTCGGAGAGCACCTCGAAGGGGCGGTGGTCAGCGACAGCGCGAAACTCTACGAACACCCGGCCAGTTACTACCACCGCGCCGATCTGTTGCCGGCGCTGGAGAGCAACGAAACCTTGCGCGAGCGGTTTTTCGGCGGTGCGCGCAAGCCGATTTTCACCAGCAGCAACGCCGACAATCACCTGGTGACCTTCGCCGAAGTCATGGCCATGTATCTGCTGGTCTGGTCGCCCACCGCCTGGACGCTGATCACCCCGCAGGCGCCAGCGCTCAACGCGCAACGGAGCCAGCGCTATGCACTGGAGCAGACCCGCCTCGATGCCTTCCACTCGGGGCTCGGCCAGGTGGCGCGGGCACTGGCGCATTTGCCGACGCTGATGATGTTCGACGATCACGACATCACCGACGACTGGAACCTCTCCGCGCAATGGGAACAAACCGCCTACGGCCATCCGTTCTCCCGGCGCATCATCGGCAATGCGCTGATCGCCTACCTGCTGTGCCAGGGCTGGGGCAACAATCCGGATGCCTTCGATGCCGTGCTGGCCAAGGCGGCTGCCTTGAGCACCAGCGAGCATGACGGCCACCTCGACAAGCGGGTTCAGGACGATCTGATCGATGACCTGCTGAAATTCCAGCAGTGGCACTACGTGCTGCCGGCCACCCCGGCCCTGGTGGTGATCGACACCCGCACCCGACGCTGGCGCAGCGAGATGAATCTCAAGCAGCCTTCGGGCCTGCTCGACTGGGAGGCCCTCAGCGAACTGCAACAGGAACTGCTCGACCACCCCAGCGCGATCATCGTGTCACCGGCGCCGATCTTCGGCGTCAAGCTGATCGAAACGGTGCAACGGGTGTTCAGCTGGTGCGGTTATCCGCTGTTGGTGGACGCCGAAAACTGGATGGCCCATCGCGGTGCGGCGCAGGTGATCCTGAACATTTTCCGTCACTCGCGCACGCCGGGTAACTACGTGGTGCTGTCGGGCGACGTGCATTATTCGTTTGTCTATGAAGTGCTGATCCGCCATCGCCAGGCCGGCCCGCGTATCTGGCAGATCACCAGCAGCGGCATCAAGAACGAGTTTCCCCGGGCCTTGCTGGAGTGGTTCGACCGTCTCAATCGCTGGCTGTACTCACCGCGCTCACCGCTGAACTGGCTGACCAAGCGGCGGCGCATGCGCATCGTCCCGCATGTGCCGGAACACGCCGAGGCGGGCGAGCGCCTGTGGAACTCGGCCGGCATCGGTCAGGTGTTTTTCAATGATCAGGGCCAGCCGCAGGCGATCTATCAGCACAACGCCAACGGCGCGCCGAAGACGCGCATGCTGGCCCCCGAACACCAGGACTGACTACTTGCGGTAGCAGGCCAGGCCGTTGCCCAGGTCGACTTCCAGGCACTCGTTTTTAACGTTCAGTTGCAGGGTCTTGAAGATGTCGGAGAGGTCGCGCAATTGCGCCTGGTTGACCTTCACGTCCCACATCAGGTCGAGGCTGCGACTGTCAGGCGTGACGTCGAACCATTGCGGGTTGGCATCGGCCGCCGATTTCACCCCCAGTTTCTGCAGGCTCTTGCCGGTCGCAACGGGTGTGAGCAACTGCTTCTGCTGTGAGTCGGTCCAACGCTCTGTCGCTTGCGTACCGTCGCTGAACGACCAGAAGATATCCACAGGCTTGATCGGCGGGGGCTCGGCGGCAACCCCGTAGTTCATCGACAGGATGTAGCTGTCCTTGATTCGCGTCAGTTCTCGCGGGGCATTGCGCAAATACTGCTGTGACTGGGCGAGATTGAATTCTTGCGGCTTGTCGTAGCTCATCTGCCCGTTCGCGCGATCGACCTTCCAGTCCAGGGTCAGTGTGCGGGTCTGCGGATCAATGGCAAACCACTGCACCGGCTGATCCCCGGCGGCCTGGAAGCCGACCCGGGTCAGGCTGCGCTGCTCGGAAAAAGGCAGGTACAGGCGCCGGGCCACGGAGTTGTTCCATTGCAATCGGGTTTCGGGCCCTTGATTGAATTCGAACACCACGGTCACCGGGGCAATGGTCGGCACCGGGCTTGAGCGCGCATAACGCAGGTTCAGCACATAGTTGCCTTGTGCCTGTTTGCTCGCGACGGGGTCTGTCAGCTCAGCCAGACTGCGGCTGCGGCTGAGGTCGAACAGCAGGTTTTCCGCGGGTGGCTCAACCACATCACTGGTCAGCTTCAAGGTATCGCCGACCTGTTGCCAGTGCCCCTTGGCCGAACCTTGGGCGCCGGCGTATTCGATCATCGCACTGAAGGTGTTGTCCGGCTCCAACAGCAGCCGCGAGTTGATTTCCCGCGCTTGCAAGGTGTATTGCCCGGGAATGCCTGGCGCCTCGGTGGCGGCCATTGCGCCTGAAGCGATGCCCATCGCCATGAGTAACACAATTCGAACTTGCACCTGTTGGAGCTCCTTGCCCTTGAGTGAGCGTCGATTCTGCGGGTTCCGCTGACAGGACTCCAGCGAATGCAGATGAAACTGCGAAGCCTAGCCGGCATCTGAGTATTCGTCTGCCACACTGCGAACGAAGAGCTCGGAGGGAACGCCGTTGTTCGAACACATGGATTTCAACTACCTGCTCGCCACCTACGGCTACTGGGCGGTGTTCCTCGGTTGCCTGATCGAGGGCGAGACCATCCTGCTCCTCGCCGGCATGGCCGCACACCAACACCTGCTGCAACTCTGGCCGGTGATCGGCTGGGCGAGCCTGGGCGGGATGCTCGGCGACCAGATACTGTTCTGGACCGGGCGCTACTCCGGCGCCCGCCTGTTGCCGCGACTCAAGCGCAAACAGGCGGCCATCGAGCGGGTGACCAAACTGATCCATCGCTACCCCTCGACTTCGGTGTTCGCCGTACGCTTCCTGTACGGCATGCGCCTGGTCGGACCCATGGTGATCGGCGCCAGCGGCTTGTCGCCGATACGCTTCAGCCTGCTGAACGCCTTGGGCGCCCTGGTCTGGGCGACGGTGATCGCCAGCGCCGGCTACTGGGCCGGGCAAGCGCTGGAGAGCTGGCTGGGCAACCTGAAACCCTATCGATTGCCCATCGCCCTGGGGGTGCTGGTGTTGGCGCTGGTGATCGCGCTGGTTCGGCACTGGCGGGCGAAGGTCAAGGCGAGGAGAGTCGGGTGAACGCGGAAACGGAATTGGACTACACCCATTACGGAAACGTCTCGATGAGGTTTCTACGATACTCGGAGCGAATCTTGATGCGCCCCTGCGCTATGACCACTCGGAGATATTACCTTGTCATCCTGTACTCATTTCTGTACGTTCTTTGCATCCAACGAGGACTACGCCATGCAAACCATTAATTACACCACTGCACGAGCGCATTTGGCGGAAACCATGGATCGCGTCAATGAAGACCGAGCGCCGTTACTGGTAACCCGCCAGAAAGGCGAGCCCGTGGTAATGATGTCACTGGCGGAATACAACGCTCTGGAAGAAACCGCCTATCTGCTGCGCTCCCCGGCGAACGCCGAACGCCTGATCAAATCAATAGGCAACTTGCGAGCCGGGAAAACCAAGTCCAGGCAACTGATCGAAGAATGAATATCGAGTTCACGCCAGAAGGCTGGGACGACTATCTATGGTTCCAGCAGAACGACAAGGCCGGGCTTAAACGAATCAATTTGCTGATCAAAGCCATTCAACGCGACCCCTTCAACGGCCTGGGCAAACCAGAACCGCTCAAACACAACCTGAGCGGCTTCTGGTCACGACGGATTACTGCTGAGCATCGGTTGGTCTACACGGTTGAAGACGGCGAGCTACGGGTCGTGATGTGCAGGTACCACTACTGAGGCTCATCCCAAGTTGGTGTCAGCACCGCACTCACCCCTCTGACAATCATCTCCACCTCCCGCTCATCGATGGTCAGCGGCGGCAGTAAGCGGATGACTTGCCCACGCGTTACGTTGATCAGCAGACCGTGATCCCGCGCGGCGATCAGGCTCAGGTCGCGGATCGGTTGCTTGAGTTCGATGCCAATCATCAGCCCCTGCCCGCGAAGCGCCGATACGTTGGGGTTGTCCGCCAGCTCTGTGCGCAATCTGCCGAGCAGTCGTTCGCCTTGCAGCCGCGCGTTGTCCAGCAGGCCTTGCTCTTCGATGATGTCCAGCACGGTGCAACCGACCCTGCACGCCAGCGGATTGCCGCCGAAGGTGCTGCCGTGGCTGCCGGGGGTGAACAGTTCAGCCGCCTTGCCCCGGGCCAGGCAGGCGCCGATGGGCACGCCGTTGCCCAGGCCTTTGGCCAGGGTCATGACATCGGGCACGATGCCTTCGTGCTGGAAGGCGAACCACTGGCCGGTGCGACCGATGCCGGTCTGGATCTCGTCGAGCATCAACAGCCATGAGCGCCGGTTGCACAGTTCGCGCACCGCCTTGAGGTAACCCGGTGGTGCCAGCTGCACACCGCTCTCGCCCTGAATCGGCTCCATCAGGATGGCGACGATGCGCGATCCATGGGCCTGTTGCAGCGCCTCCAGTGCCTTGAGATCGCCAAAGGGCACCTTGAGGAAATCCCCCGGCAACTTGTTGAAACCCAGGCGCACCGCCGGGCCGTCGCTGGCCGACAGGGTGCCGAGGGTACGGCCGTGGAAGGCATTTTCCATCACCACCACCAGCGGCTGTTCGATGCCTTTGTGCCAGCCGTACAGCCGGGCAATCTTCAGTGCAGTCTCGTTGGCTTCGGCACCGGAGTTGTTGAAAAACGCCCGGTCCATGCCCGCCAGCCGCGTCAGTTTCTGCGCCAGTTGCTGTTGCCAGTCGATGCTGTAGAGGTTGGAGGTGTGCAGCAGCAGCCCGGCCTGTTCGGTGATGGCGGCGACGATTTTCGGGTGGGAATGGCCAACGTTGGTCACCGCCACGCCCGCCACCGCGTCCAGATACTCGCGCCCGGTCTGATCCCACAGGCGTGTGCCCAGACCCTTGTTGAAACTCAGGGCCAGGGGTTGGTAAGTGCTCATCAGGCAGGCGGCGGTCATGGCATCAGGCTCCAGCAAGGTCGGTGTCGTGCCAGTATGGTTAGCCAGCAGAACTGGATAAACTCGGTAAAACTTCAATCATTTTAAAGTCAGGCTTGATAATGGATCTGTTCCAGGCAATGACCGTTTACGTCCGGGTGGTAGAAGCCGGCAGCATGACCGCCGCCGCGTTGCAGTCCGGCATGTCCACGACCATGGTCGGCAATCACCTCAAGGCCCTGGAGCAGCGCCTGGGCGTGCGCTTGCTCAACCGCACCACCCGCCGGCAACGCCTGACCGAGTTCGGCGCGGCCTACTATCAGCGCTGCCTTGAAGTGTTGGGGCTGGTGGAGGATTCCGAGCGTCTGGCAGAGCAGGCGCTGGACGAGCCCGGCGGCACCCTGCGCATCACCGCGCCGCTGACGTTCGGCACCGAGCGCCTGGCCCCGGCCCTGAGCGAATTCAGCCTGCAGAACCCGCGGGTGAAGCTCGACGTGGTACTGACCAACCGCCGCCCGCTGTTGCTGGAAAACGACCTCGACGTGGCGTTTCGCCTCGGCGCACTGGAGCCCTCCAGCCTGATCGCCCGGCCGCTGATCGACTACACCCTGACCATGTGCGCATCGCCGGACTATCTCGCACGCAAAGGCACCCCGGAAAAGCCCGAGGATCTGCAACACCACGACTGCCTGTCCTTCGCTTATCCGGCCGGGGACGACTGGCAATCGGCGGTCAAGGAATGGCGTCTGATCGGCCCGAACGGTGAAGTCAGCGTGACGGTCAGCGGACCGATGCTGATCAACAGCTCGGCCGGTCTGCATCAGGCCGCGCGCACCGGCATGGGCATCGTGACGATGCCCGACGCCCTGGTCGAACAGGACTTGAGGGACGGCAAACTGGTGGCGCTGATGCCGCAATACCTGCCACCGAGCCGCCCGCTGCACCTGATTTACGCGCAGGATCGCTACCGTTTGCCGAAACTGCGTCGTTTCGTCGACTTTGCCATGCAGATGTGGGGCAAGCACTAGGCGATTGGATCCACCTTGCACTACTCTGCCGACTGATGAGTCAGGTTTATCGACGACAGGGAGAGCCTTGATGGGGGAAGCATCAAATATCGAACCGCTGAAGTTCGATGTGGCGGACATGAACGACGGCGTGCTGCATGCGCTGATGGAGCTGATCAGCGACGGCATCTGGGACTGGAATGCCAACACCGGCTACGTCTACCGCACCGCACGCTGGTACGAAATGCTCGGCTACACGCCGCACTCCCTGGATAACAACGTGCTGACCTGGGAGAACGTCATTCACCCCGAGGACTATCCACGGGTCATGGCGGCGTTCGACGACTACCTCAGCCAACGGGCAGACGGTTATCAGGCCGAATACCGCTGCCGCATGCACGACGGCAACTACCTGTGGATCGAGGATCGCGGCCACATCCTGGCGCGCAATGCCGACGGCTCAGTGGCACGGATGATCGGCGCACACCGCAGCATCGAAGACTCGAGACGCCTGTTCGAAACCCTTGAGCGGCGCAATCACTCCCTCGAAGCGCTGATTGAAGAACGCACCCGCGAACTGTCACGGGTCAACCGGCAACTGCAATTGCAGCTCGAAGAAAACCGCCGGCTGGCCGAGACCGACACTCTCACCTCCATCGCCAATCGCTATCGCCTCGAGCAGGTCCTGCCCCAGGCCTGTGATCGGGCGCAACGCTTCCGCGAACCGTTGTCGCTGATCGCCATGGACATCGACGACTTCAAGACCATCAACGATCACTACGGCCATGCCATCGGTGATGCGGCGTTGACCCACGTGGTCGAGAACATCAAACGATTCGTGCACGACGCTGACCTGCTGGCACGCTGGGGCGGCGACGAGTTCATCCTGATCCTGCCCAATACTTCGTTGACCGAGGCCAGGCTGCGCGCCGCCGAAATCCGTCAGGGCCTGGAGGACCTGATGACGGTGGGTGACTTCCAGGTGACCATGAGTTTTGGCGTGGTCGAGCGTTTTGATGAGGAACAGCAGACCGGCTTGATGGCGCGCTCGGATCGGGCGTTGTATCAGTCGAAAATCGCTGGCAAGAACATCATTTCGGGGTGAGCGTCACCGGCGCTCACCCCGCCCGCCTTCACATCTGCGCCTTCACCAGCACCGGTTGTTCCGAGTAACGCTGCGGGTAAAGCTGTTTCAATTGCGCCACTTTTGGCAAATCGTTGATCACGATGTACGGATAGGTCGGGTGCTCGGTGAGAAAGTCCTGATGCTCTTCTTCGGCCGGGTAGAAACCGTTGAAGGATTCCAGTTTGGTCACGATCGGTTTGTCGAAGGCGTGGGCTGCGTCGAGCTGGGTGATGTAGGCCTGCGCGACCCGTTGCTGCTCGGGGCTCTTGATGAAAATTGCCGAACGGTACTGGGTGCCGCTGTCCGGTCCCTGGCGGTTGAGTTCGGTCGGGTTGTGCGCCACCGAGAAATAGATTTGCAACAGGGTGCCGTAGCTGACCTGGCTCGGGTCGAAGGTCACTTCCACCGATTCCGCATGCCCGGTATTGCCGTCGCTGACCCGCTCGTATTGCGCAGTATTGGCCGCGCCCCCGGCGTAACCGGACACGGCATTTTTTACGCCTTTGACATGCTGGAACACGCCCTGCACACCCCAGAAACAGCCACCGGCGAACACCGCGGTTTCGCTGTGGGCCTGGGTGCTTTCGTCGAGGGCCGGCGGCGGCAGTTTCACCGCGTCTTCAGCCCCGCCAAAGGAGAACGCCGACACTTGCGTGATCAGACCGGCAGCGGCCAGACCCAACAGGGTACGACGCCAGGTGAAGAGGATTTTCATGAAGCACACTCCTGAGACATTGAACGGCAATCAGCCGAAAGTGAACGCGTAGGCGGATGCGCCCGGATCGAGAAACTCGATGCTGAAGGTGCGGTCCTCGACACCGCCGCTCTGGCGAACCAGTTGATACAAGCGCTGGTCAGTGACCGTGCCGCTGCCGTCGGGCGCCACATCCATGCCGTGGTCATTGCCCGGCGCCTTGCCGTCGATCAGCACTTTGAAACGTACTGGTTTGCCATCGGCACCCGGGCCCAGCACCAGGTGCAGGTCACGGGCGTGAAAGCGGTAGACGATGCGGCAGGCCGGCGCACTGGCGGTGGCCCGCTCCGCGCCGACGTGCCACTGGCCGCCGAAGCTCCAGTCGTTGAGAGCCAATTGTTTCGGCGGGTTGTAAGCGGCGACCTTGTCCGGCACCAGCGCGGTGTCGGGGACGAAATGCTCGGCACGCTGGTAGCCAACGTAGGTTTCCGGCGACTGCACCTCGTTACTGTCCGGCGCCATCTGCACACCGTCGGCCTTGGCATTGATCAGGCCGTCCGAAACCTTGGAGCCGGCTTCGCGCAGCAGTTGCTGGATGACCCGCTCCGACTCGTCGTAGGCGCCCTCACCGAAGTGATGAAAACGAATACGCCCCTGAGCATCGGCGAAGTAATGCGCCGGCCAGTACTGGTTGTCGAACGCGCGCCAGATCTTGAACTCGTTATCGATGGCCACCGGGTAGTTGATGCCCAGTTCCTTCATGGCTTTGCTGACGTTGTCGACGTTACGCTCGAAGGCGAACTCGGGAGCGTGCACGCCGATTACCACCAGCCCTTGATCGCGGTACTTCTCGGCCCAGGCTTTAACGTAGGGCAGCGAGCGCAGGCAGTTGATGCAGGAGTAAGTCCAGAAATCCACCAGCACGACCTTGCCCCTCAAAGCCTGGGCATCCAGTGGTGGCGAGTTGAGCCATTGCACAGCGCCATCCAGCGGCGGCAGCTGGCCTTCGACCGGCAAGGTGCCCGGGGTTTTGTCTGCCACCGTCATGGCGCCTTCGCTGGCCGGAATCTGCACTGCTGGCGATTCCGTGTTGCGCGGCGACTTGCCACTCAGTTTTTCCACCAGTGCCTGTTCAATGCCGCCGGTCGACGCTGTGGAAAACTTCGCCAGAATGCCGGTATCCAGCCCCAGGGCAATGGCCGCGACACCGGCCAGCATCGCCGCGCCCAGGCCGCGACGAACCCACTCGCCGGCGCCGATGGAGCGTTTCATCGCCGTGAAGACCTTGCCGCCCAGCAACAGCGCCAGGGCAAGCGAAGTGGCAGCACCGGCGGCATAGGCCAGCAACAGCAAGGTGGTTTCAATGCTCGCGCCTTGCAGCGCTGCGCCGGTCAGCAACAGGCCGAGGATCGGCCCGGCACAGGGTGCCCACAACAGGCCGGTGGCCACACCGATCAGGAAAGAGGCCCCCGGGCGCGGCCGCGAATCAGCCCCTGCCGCCTCGGACAAACGACTGCCCGCCGCCACCAATGGCCGGGTCAGGCGTTCAGCCAGTTGTGGCAGCAACAGGGTCAAGCCGAACAAGGCCACGAACACCAGCGCCAGCCAGCGCCCGTACTGGTTGAGCTGCACCACCCAGCCACCGCCCACCGCTGCCAGCGTTGCCACCAGGGCGAAGGTCAGCGCCATGCCCACCAACAGCGGCAGACCGCTTTTGACGAAGGGTTGCCCGGTGCGGGCAAAGACGAACGGCAGGACCGGCAAGATGCACGGGCTGACAATCGTCAGCACACCACCGAGATAGGCGAGGACCAGAAGCCACATGGCAAATACCTGCGAAAAAGTGAGTGAAGAAAATCAGGCGGTTTTCGCGGCGAACTTCATCGCCAGGCCATTCATGCAATAGCGCAGTCCGGTCGGCTTCGGACCGTCGTCGAAGACATGGCCCAAGTGACCGCCACAACGGCGGCAGTGCACCTCTTCGCGGACCATGCCGAAGGTGCGGTCCTGACGGGTCGCCACCGCCTTGTCCAGCGGCGCCCAGAAACTTGGCCAGCCGGTACGGCTGTCGAACTTGGTGTCGGAGGAAAACAGCGGCAGGTCACAACCGGCGCAGGCAAAGGTGCCGGCGCGGTGCTCGTCGTTCAGCGGGCTGCTGTAAGCGCGTTCGGTGCCCTCCTCGCGGAGAATGTCGTACTGCTCGTCGCTGAGGATGGCGTGCCATTCCTGATCGCTGTGGGTCACTTCGAAAGCCTCTGCTGCATCGGCCTGGCTGATCAATACGCTGCCTGTGGAAAACTTCGGCAGCAGGCCGAACGCCAGGGCGACAACGCCCAGACCGCCGCTGGCGAACAAAAAGTGCCGGCGTGAAAATCGTTTTGCGAACATGGCTGCCTCCAAAAGACCGGGGGGTGTTTCATGGAACTCAGCCTAGGCTTTGGGGGATCGCCAAATCCTCACGGGAAGTTAAACAATTCGTGATAACTCGCCTCGGGAAAAACCCGCACAATGCCTATCACCGGAACGGCACCTGACACTTCCTGCTCGCGATAGCAGTGTGTCAGCCGCCATGAATACTGGATCTGAAACCGCCATCGCGAGCAAGCTCGCTCCCACACTGACAAAAGCATGGCCCAGAAGGATTGCACCGGATGGAACAGAGCAAACGCGTACTCGTGGTCGAAGACGACCTGCACATCGCCGACCTGATCTGCCTGCATCTGCGTGATGAGCAGTTCGAGGTGGTGCACAGTGCCGATGGCGACGAAGGCATGCGCCTGCTGCAACAGGGCAACTGGGATGCACTGGTCCTCGACCTGATGCTGCCCGGCGTCGACGGCCTGGAAATCTGCCGCCGTGCCCGAGCCATGGCGCGCTACACGCCGATCATCATCACCAGTGCCCGCTCCAGTGAAATGCACCGCATCGTCGGCCTCGAACTCGGCGCCGACGATTACCTGGCCAAACCGTTTTCCATGCTGGAGCTGGTGGCACGGGTCAAGGCGTTGCTGCGCCGGGTCGATGCCATGGCGCGCAATCTGAAGATGGACGCCGGCAGCCTGATCATCGATGGCCTGAGCATCGACCCGATCACCCGGGAAGTGGCCCTCGACGGCCGGCGCCTGGACCTGACGCCGCGGGAGTTCGACCTGCTGTACTTTTTCGCCCGCCAGCCCGGCAAGGTGTTTTCGCGCATGGACCTGCTCAACGCTGTGTGGGGCTACAGCCACGAAGGCTACGAGCACACGGTCAATACGCACATCAATCGCCTGCGCGCCAAGATCGAAACCGACCCGGCGCAACCGGTGCGCATCCTCACGGTGTGGGGCCGCGGCTACAAATTCGCCACCGGCGAGGAGCAGCAGCCATGAGGCTGACCCTGACGCAACGACTGTCCCTGGTGTTCGCCGTGTTGCTGCTGGTGTGCTGCGGCACGTCGGCGTGGTTGCAGGTGCGCTCCAACCAGATGCACGAGCAGGAAGTGGTGCAAGGCCTGTCCCGCGACCTGGCGCAACACATCGCCCGGGACACCGTGTTGATGGACACCAAGGGCCTGATGCCCAACGCCGTGCGCGACCTGTTCAGCCAGTTGATGCTGGTCAACCCGAGTGTCGAGGTGTACCTGCTCGACACCGAGGGCAAGATTGTCGGCAGTGCCGCCCCCGAAGGCCGCATTCATCGCGAGCGCATTGACCTGGCACCGGTTCAGCGTCTGCTGCGCGGCGATGCCTTGCCGATTCTTGGCGACGATCCGCGCAGCGTCGATGCGCGCAAGGTGTTCAGTGCCGCCCCATTGAAGGTCGACGGCAAACCCGCCGGTTATCTGTACGTGGTGCTGCTGGGCGAAGACCACGATCGCCTGGCCGAGCGCGGCGCCACCAGTGCAGCGCTTAACACCGCATTGTTGTCCATCGCCCTGGTCGCCCTGCTCTGCCTGATTGCCGGCCTTACTGCCTTTGCCCTGATCACCCGGCCTTTGCGACGCTTGACCGAGACTGTCAGCCAGTTCGACATCGACGGTGTGCCGGTCACGCCGGCGTTGCCGGTCGCCGTGGAAAAAGCCGCCAGTCACGATGAAATCGCCGTGCTCGACGCCGCCTTCCGGCAGATGCAGGCGCGGCTTGGCGAGCAATGGCGAACGTTGACCCGCCAGGATCAGGAACGTCGCGAGCTGGTGGCGAACATCTCCCACGATCTGCGCACGCCACTGGCGTCGCTGCACGGCTATCTGGAAACCCTGTCGCTCAAGGACGCCTCGCTGTCCCCTGCCGACCGCCGTCGTTACCTGGGTATCGCCCTGGACCAGAGCCGCAAGGTCGGTGGCCTGGCGCAATCGTTGCTGGAACTGGTGCGCCTGGAGCACGGTTTTGTGCAGCCGATTCTGGAGCGCTTCTCGCTGACCGATCTGGCCCAGGACATCTTCCAGAAATTCGAGCTGACCGCCGAGGCGCGCAAGGTCGAGCTCAAGGCGACCTTCGCCCCGAATGTTTCACCGGCCTGTGCCGACCTGGGGTTGATCGAGCGGGTGCTGACCAACCTGTTCGACAATGCCCTGCGCCATACGCCGCAGGGTGGCGAGGTGGAACTGGACTTGCGACCGCGTGGGGCGTTTATCGACGTCACCGTCAGCGACAGCGGACCGGGGATTGCGCCGGAGTTGCGCGAAGGGCTGTTTTTGCGGCCGTTCAATATCGGCGGTGCACGGCGTGATGGCGGGTTGGGGCTGAGGATTGTGCATCGCATCCTGCAATTGCATGGCTGCGAGATTCAGTTGGTGGAGGTGCCGGGGCGTGGGGCGACCTTCCGGTTTTCCTTGCCGATCGATGAGGACACGGCGACGGCGCTGGCGGTGCGCTCGATGAACCTCAACACACCGCGGCCGGCCTGAAAGTCTGAGGTGCCTGACACTCCGTTATCGCGAGCAAGCTCGCTCCCACATTTAATCCGCATCGCATCCGGATACGGTGTTCACTGAACTTCACTGTGGGAGCGAGCTTGCTCGCGATGGCGCAGGCCCAAACAACCGATTTTCTGGATCAGTCGCGATACCCGGGCGCAACGCGGTCCAGCAATCGCAACAACGCCGCCCAGGCCAGTTGCATCGCATCCGGGTCGTTCAACTCACCCTCTTCCAGCGGCCGCCCCGGATCATTGAACTGACGCTCGGTGTGCGCGCAGACGTCGGCCGGTGGCAAGACCAACTCTCCCGCAGCCATGGCTGCCAGTTGAATGTCGCAAGCCTTTTCCAGGTAGTACATGCGCATGAACGCCTGCCCCACCGTCTCCCCTACCGTCAGCAAGCCGTGGTTGCGCAACATCAACACCGGCTTGTCACCGATGTCCGCGACCAGACGCTCTTGCTCGCTCAAGTCCAGCGCCACGCCTTCGTAGTCGTGGTAGGCAACCCGGCCATAAAACTCCAGGGAGATCTGGTTCACCGGCAACAATCCGCACTTGAGCGCCGCCACCGCGCAACCGGATTTGGTGTGGGTGTGCAGCACGCATTGCGCGTTTTCACGGGCGCCGTGGATGGCGCTGTGAATCACGAAACCGGCGGGGTTCACCGGGTACGGTGACGGCTCGACGGCATGGCCGTCGAGGTCGATCTTGACCAGATTGGACGCGGTGATTTCATCGAACATCAGCCCATAGGGGTTGATCAGAAAATGATGTTCCGGCCCCGGGATCCGCACCGAGATGTGGGTGAAGATCAGGTCGGTCATACGGAAATGCGCAATCAACCGATAGCAGGCCGCCAGTTCTTCGCGCAAACGCTGTTCGATCGGGTTCATGCCGCCACCTCCTTCACCACACAAGCCTCAAGCCCTTGGCCCAAGGCGTCCCAACCATCGAAACCACGACGGGCGATGAACACCAGGCGCGTGGTTTTCGCCAGGGCTTCATCGGTAGCCAGCAGGAACTGACTGCGGGTGCCGACGTGTTGCAACCAGTGCGCCTTGTTGCCCTGGGCCAGCACCACCAGGCCCTTGACCCGGAACACGTCACTGGGCAAGGCCTGCAACCAGCCACGCAAACCGTCGGCATCCAGACGCGCATCGCTCTGCCACAACCAACTGCTGAACATCTCGCCATGGTCGCCATCGGACACCCGTGTCAGCGGCTTCACCGCACGCGGTTCCAACTCCAGATCGGTGTCGAGCCACAGCGCGTCCGGCAATTGCGCCTGCACACTTTCGTGGATGCGGGTGCGTAATCCCAGGGCATTGCGCAAGCCTTGCAATTGCTCTTCATCGACCAGATCGGTCTTGTTCAGCAACAGCAGATCGGCGGCCGCAACCTGTGCCCGCGCCAGGCGTGCGTACTCACCTTCGAGCTGCAAATGGCGGGTGGCGTCGACCACGGTGATGACCATGTCCAGTTGCATCTGGCTGCGCAGTTGCGGGTAGGCGAGGGTCTGCACGATGCGCTGCGGATCGGAGACACCGCTGCACTCGATGACGATGCGTTCGAGCCGTGGCTCCAGTTGCGCCAGGCTGCCCAGTTGCGCCAGCAGGTCTTCCTGCACAGTGCAGCAGATGCAGCCGTTTTGCAGGCTATACACCGCGTCCGTTACTTCGGAAACGATGGCTGCATCAATGTTCAGTTCGCCGAAATCATTGACGATCACGGCCAGTCGGCTGCCCTCCGCACGGCGCACCATGCGGTTGAGCAAGGTGGTTTTGCCGGCGCCGAGAAACCCCGACACCACGGTCACGGCAATACGTGGAGACGTCATTCTGCCTTGCCCTCCAGCACCGGTGGTTCACCTTGCCACACGGCCTTGAGGCCAATGGCTTGCAGGCTCGAGTGACGGTCATAGACCAGTTGCCCTTCGACGAAGGTCTGCAGCACCTGGGTCTTGTGGATGTAATTGCGCGCCGGCTGGGCGAACAGGTCACGGTCGATGACGATCAGGTCCGCCGACTTGCCCACTTGCAGGCTGCCGGTGCTGTGTTCCAGGCCCATGGCCACGGCGCCGTTGCTGGTGATCACGGTCAGCGCCTGTTCGAGGCTGATCGGGTCGCCGAAGCATGCCGGGTCGTCGTTCCACGGGTTCTGCCGGGTGATCATGGTCTCCAGGGCCAGCCATGGGTCGATGGATGCCACCGGCCAGTCGGTGCCCATCACCGCCGTGCCGCCCGCTGCCAACACGCCTTTGAAGTCGTAGATGCGCTTGAGGCGTTCCTGGCCGTAGCCCGAACGTGCGCCGCTGGCAAAGGGGGTCGGGTACCAGGCCGCCGGGGAAAACTCAGCGATGACGTTCAGTTCCTTGAAGCGCGGCAGGTTGCCCGGGTGCAGCAGGGTGCTGTGCGCGCACTGGTGGCGTACGCCGCTGAAGCCGTTGCGACGACGGGCTTCGGCCACGGCATCGAGGAACACGTCGGACGCGCCGTCGCCGGTGCAGTGGGCGATCACGCGGATGCCCTTGCGGTCCATGTCCACCACCATGTCGGTGATGTGTTCCGGGGTCAGGTTGAGCTTGCCGCGCCAGGTTTTCTCTTCCGGCCACGGGGTCAGCAGGTACGAGGATTTCGGTTCGACGGTGCCGTCGAAGTGGAACTTCACCGCGTTGGCGCTAAGGCGTGCGCTGCGGTAGTAGTGACGCTCGCCCGCCAGCAGTTCCCAGCGACGGCGCACCGGGAAGATGTCGTCCTGCCAACTGATCGCCGCTTCGATGCGCACGGTCAGTTCGCCGCTGTCGTCCAGCTCCTTCAGGGCTTGCAGGCGCTGTTCGCAGACATGCACATATTTGCTCGCGGTCACCCCACGGGAACTCTGGAAGTGCACGCCATCGCGGTAGGCACGGCGCAGCACGCTGACCGGGGTCGGTGGCATCGCCGCGTGGATCATCGCGTAGGCGCCGTCGATCATCAGGCCGGTGGGTTCGCCGGTCAGTTCGTCACGCTCGAAGTAGCCGTTGCGCGGATCGGAGGTATTGCCATCGATGCCGGCCAATTCCAGGGCCTTGGAGTTGACCATCATGGTGCCCCACATGCGGTCCAGCAGCGCCACCGGACGGTCCGGCATGACGCTGTCGAGCCACGCACGCCCCGGAGTCAGGCCGGCTTCGCGGAAGGTGTAGCGCACCCAGTACTGACCGTAGATCCAGCCATCGCCCGGATGCTTGTCGGCGTAGGCGAGGATGCTTTCGCGCAGTTGTTCAGGCGTCGGGTCTTCGATACCGACATCCAGGTCGTCGCTGTAGCGTGGCGCCAGCGCGAGGTCCGGGTGGGTGTGCATGTCATGCAGGCCGGGCATGCAGAACGCGCCTTGCAGGTCGTGCACACGAGTGGTCGAGCCCTTGTACATCGCGAGCGCAGCGACACTGCCGACACCGATCAACTTGCCATCACGGATCGCCACGGCCTCGGCCCACGGGTTCGCCGGGTCCTGAGTGTAGATACGACCGTTGCTGAGGATCAGATCGGCGTAGGTCCCCTGCGCGGAATGTGTAGAGGAGAAGTTGTCGGACTCAGCCATGCAAGCCACCTTTGATTTCAGGGAGATTGAAAGGTCCACGGGACGCGGGGCGTGTCGGGAACCTGAAAAATTGTTGTTGTTTTAGTCACCGGGAAACG
Organism: Pseudomonas vancouverensis; assembly: GCF_004348895.1. Taxonomy (GTDB): domain Bacteria; phylum Pseudomonadota; class Gammaproteobacteria; order Pseudomonadales; family Pseudomonadaceae; genus Aquipseudomonas; species Aquipseudomonas vancouverensis. Next base: position 293,816 of record NZ_RRZK01000029.1, on the reverse strand, counting down.
TCGAGGCGATCGCTTCTGGCATACAACGGGTCAGTGAACATTTGAGCTAGTATTGTTGAACCAACCAATACAACAATCGATTTTTTTTGGCCTGACTGTTCGATTTACGTCACCATATCCAGCACTAACAACAAGAACGGGATGATTTATGCGTTTTCCTTCGATGACAGCCCTTCGCGCCCTCGACGCCGTCGCTCGCTCGGGCAGCGTGTCCGTCGCGGCCCGGGAACTGAACCTGACCCGCAGCGCCATCAGCCACCAGATCAGCAAGCTTGAAGAGTGCGTGGGCTTTGCCCTGACCGAGCGCATTGGTCGCGGTATCGGCCTGACCTACCAGGGCGAACGTTATGCGCGGGAAGTCCACGGCATCCTCCTGAACCTGCTCGACGCCGGGCACCTGGTCGGCGATCAGGAAGTGTCCGGGCGCTTGTGCGTGAGTTGTGCTCCCGGTTTCGCCACCTACTTCCTGTGTCACCACATCGGTGCCTTTCTGCGCCAGTTTCCGCAGGTGCAGTTGCAGCTGATTTCTCCGCGTACACCGGACGACACCCACAACCAGAACGCCGACCTGTTCATCGCCTACGGGATTGGCGACTGGCCGGAAATGATTGTTGAGGAAATCGTCGCGTTGCGTTTCTTCCCGGTGTGCAGCCCGCGTCTGATCAACGCGCTGAGCGGATTGAAAAGCCCCCAGGAACTGAGCAACTACCCCCTGCTGCACATGACTGACTACTCGGACTGGCGGGTCTGGCTGACCGCCGCCGGGGCTTCGGGGGTCAACGCGATGAGCGGCATTCTGTTTTCCGATGCGCATTGCGCGCAGTCGGCCTGCATTGCCGGTCAAGGCATCGCCATCGGTGACAACCTGATCAGCGGCGACGCGCTGTCCAAGGGCTTGCTGGTGCGGCCGTTCGACATCGGCATCGACCTGCACCGCGGCTATTACCTGGCCGCCGACCCGCAGAAAGCCGAGCGCCCGGTGGTCAAGGCGTTCAGCAACTGGGTCAAGACCCAGCTGCAGTCATCGCACCAGACCTGGCAGGACACCCTCTGAAACGCTCCCACAGGGGGCAGTGTTACCGTTGGTTTTTGAGTAATAAAACTAACCAATGCGCGCAAAATAATTCCATTGATGTAGCGATATTTTTAACAATAATAGGCCGAAAGCCCATTTCGGATTGACCTCCGTCCTCGAACGTTTGATGGGCAAAATAAGAAGAGGAACCTCATTGTGTCCAGCCGTTCAGCGATTCAGCTCAGCGCTCAAGGTATCAGCCAGTATTACGGCCGTTTCGCGGCGCTGGATAATGTCGATCTAGACGTTCGCAAAGGCGAATTCCTTACCCTGCTGGGGCCTTCCGGCTCGGGTAAGACCACCCTGCTGATGATCCTCGCCGGCTTCCTCAGCCCGACCTCGGGCAAGCTGATGGAACAGGGCGTCGACATCATCAAGCGCTCTGCCGAGAAGCGGAACTACGGCATGGTGTTCCAGGGTTACGCCCTGTTCCCGCACATGACCGTGGCCGACAACGTCGCCTACCCGCTGCGCATCCGCAAGGTACCGGTCGAGGAGCGCAATCGCCGGGTCAAGCACATCCTCGAAGTGGTCGGCCTCGGCGCGCACATGCACAAGAAGCCGGCGGAAATGTCCGGTGGCCAGCAGCAGCGCGTGGCCATCGCCCGCGCCCTGGTGTTCGAACCGGAACTGCTGCTGCTCGACGAACCGCTGTCGGCGCTGGACAAGAACCTGCGCGAACAGCTGCAAACCGAGCTGCAACGCATCCACCGTCAGGTCGGCACCAGCTTCGTGTTCGTCACCCACGACCAGAACGAAGCCCTGGCCTTGTCCTCGCGCATCGCGATTTTCAACCACGGCAAGCTGACCCAGGTCGACACCCCGGAAAACATCTACAACCGCCCGGAGAGCCGCTTCGTCGCTGAATTCCTCGGCAAGATGAACCTGTTCCCGCTGGACAACCTGACCCGCAACGGTGCCACCGCCAGCGGCCGCTGCGGCAGCAACGTATTGCACGCCATGGCGCCGAACGCCTTGAGCCACGCGCCGATCGTGCTCGCCGTGCGTCCCGAACACATGGAACTGCACAGCGAATGCCCGACCCGTGACGGCTACAACGTCATGCCGGCGCAGCTCACCGACAAGGTGTACCAGGGCTCGAGCACCCACCTGGCCCTGAAAGTCGGTGGCGACACCCTGCCGATCAACCTGTCCGTACCGGGCAATCACCCTGGCGCGCTGATGCAAAGCGGCGCTCCGGTGTGGCTGAGCTGGCCGGTGCAGCAGAGCTTCCTGCTGCAGGCTTGAACCCCCAGAACATTGCGTCAAAAAGCTCTCTTCCAATGACAACAAAAAGGCCGGTGCCCACCGAGGTGCCCGCCGCTTGAGGACTTGCCCATGCGCCAGGATCACCAGCAAGACTGCATCGAAGTGCTTATCGAAAAGGCCCGTGACGGTCAGATCAACCGTCGCACCTTCATCCAGGCCATGGGCCTGCTGGCCGCCGTGCCGCTGGCGCTGCGCAGCGGCATCAGCTGGTCGGCGGACAAGCCGCTGGTGGTGGTCAACTGGGGTGGCGACGCGCTGAACGCGTTCAAGTCGGCCTGGACCGACACCTTCACCAAGAACACCGGGATCCAGGTGCGCATCGACGGCGCCGGCCCGACCGAGGGCGCGATCCGTTCGCAACTGGCCAGCGGTCAACCGAGCTGGGACGTGGTCGACGTCGAGAGCTACAGCGCCATCGTCCTGGGTCGCGAGAAGATCCTGCAACCGCTGGACTACAACACCATCAAGCGTGATCAGGTCGCGCCGGCCCTGAGTTCCGACTTCGGCATCGCCAGCTACCAGTTCAGCTACGTCATGGCCTGGGACAGCGCCAAGTTTGGCGACAACGGGCCCAAGACCTGGGCGGATTTCTGGGACGTGAAGAAATTCCCCGGCAAGCGCACCTTGTACAAATGGATGAACGGCATGCTCGAAGCGGCGCTGCTGGCCGACGGCGTGCCTGCCGATCAGCTGTACCCGCTGGACGTGCCGCGGGCGATGAAGAAGATCGACGAAATCAAGCCGCACGTGCTGTCGTTCTGGAGTTCGGGTGCCGAGAGCCAGCAACTGATGGTCGACGGCGAAGTGTCGGTCGGCGCGATCTGGCACACCCGCGCCAAGCTGCTCAGCGAAGACACCGACAACCGTGTGCGCTGGAGCTTCGACAATGGCTTCATCAACTCCAGCAGCTGGGCGGTATTGACCGGCAACCCGGGCGGCACGCAGCCGGCCATGCAGTTCATCCAGCACGCCTTGCAGCCTGAAGGCCAGCTCAAGCTGTTCGAAGCACTGGGCAACGGCCCGTCGAACAGCGCCACGGAAAAACTCATGTCGCCCGAGCAACTGCAAGCCAACTGCGCTTCGCCGGACAACCTGAAAAAACAGATCGCCCTCAATGCACAGTGGTACGCCGATAACTATTCCAAGGCCCTGGAAGAGTATCTGACGCGCCTGTCCAAGTGAGCCATCGACCATGACGACGACCCTGACCACAACCCTGACCGCGCCCAAAGCGCGGTTCAGCTCGCCGGGCCTGGAGCGCGGCTTGCTGTTGTTCCCGCTGCCGGTGTTGCTGCTGGTGTTCTACGTGCTGCCGTTTCTCGGCGTGGTCGGCTGGAGCTTTTCGCTGCCCACCCCGGGCATCGAGCAGTACCAGCGCATCGCCACGGACCCGGCGATCCACGAGATGCTCTGGCGCACCCTGCGCCTGTGTCTGACGGTCAGCGGCCTGGCCTTGATCATCGGTTATCTGCTGGCCTACTGCTGGGTGTTCAGCCCGCCGTTCTGGCAGCGCGTGGTGGAGATCTGCATCTTCATCCCGTTCTGGATTTCGGTGCTGGTACGCGCCTTCGGCTGGTTGATCGCCCTGCGCAGCAACGGCGTGTTGAACAACGGCCTGATGGGCATGGGCCTGATCGACCAACCGCTGCAACTGAGCCGCAATGAAATAGGCGTGGTCATCGGCATGCTCCACGTGATGATCCCGTACGCGGTGTTCCCGCTGCTGTCGACCATGCGCCAACTGGACCAACGCGTGCTCATGGCCTCTCGCGGCCTGGGTGCCGGTGCCCTGCGCACCTTCTGGCAAGTGCTGCTGCCGCAGACCCTGCCAGGCATCCTCGGTGCCTTCATCATGGTCTTCGTGTTCTGCCTGGGCTTCTTCATCACTCCGGTGCTGTTGGGTGGCGGGCAAACGGTGATGATCGCCGAGTACGTGTTCCTGCAAATGTTCCAGACCAGCAACTGGGGCCTGGGTGCGGCACTGAGCGTGGTCTTGCTGGCACTGGTCAGCGCGCTGATCTGGGTGCTGTTGAAAATGACCCGCGTGAACCGACTGGTAGGCTGAGGACACTATGAATACCCATCGCACAAGCCTGAGTACCCGGCTACTGGCCGTGGTCGCCATGGCCTTCATGCTGTTCCCGCTGCTGACGGTCATTCCGGTGTCGTTCACCAGCAAACGCTTCCTGTCGATGCCCGAGGGCAACTGGTCGCTGCGTCACTACGAAGCGCTGGTGAGCAACCCGGACTGGTTCCACGCCATCAGCCAGAGCCTGACCATCGCCTTCGCCACCAGCATCATCGCCACGCTCCTGGCGGCGAGCTTCAGCCTCGGCATCTGGTACATGCGCTCGAAACTGGCCACCGCGCTGATCGGCCTGGTGCTGCTGCCGATGGCGATTCCGCCGGTGATTTCGGCGCTGGTGCTGTACTTCATGGAGACCAAACTCGGTCGCATTGCACCGGGCGTGGGCTATGACACCCTGACCGGTGTAGTGATCGCCCACGTGATCATGGTCGTGCCTTACGGCGTGGTGACCATGCTGGTCGCCCTGAGCCAGATTGACCGGCGCATCGAACTGGCCTCGCGCAACCTCGGTGCCAGCTTGATGCAGACCACCTTCATGGTGATCCTGCCGAACCTGAAGTTGGGCCTGGCGTCCACAGCGCTGTTGGGTTTCGCCCTGTCGTGGGAGGAAGTTGCGGTGACGCTGTTCATCACCAGCGTCAACGTCGACACCCTGCCCAAACGCATCTGGAGCGGCCTGCGTGACAACGTCGACCCAAGCGTCGCGGCGATCTCGGTGCTGTTGATCAGCCTGACCTTGCTGGTGCTGATCGGCCGGCTGGTGGTGCAACACCTGGCGGACAAGCGCGCGCAGAAGTTGCAGCACTCCTGATCGCGCCTCGACACAAAGCCCCGCGTTTGTCATGAACGCGGGGCTTTTTGTTTTCCTGTAGGAGCGAGCCTGCTCCTACACAGAAAGGCGAAATCGTGACCGGCGGCCAGTCGGACCGTGACAATGCCGCCCCGGTCCAATAGATTAGGCGGCCGGAAAAAGCCCCCGCGCTTTCTCGCCTCTTTCAAAGTTACAGAAGTAGTGAAATTTCAATGTCCGATTCCAACACCGCTGAATCCGTAGTCACCCTGTCGTCCAAAGCGGAATACGAAAACTCCATCAATCTTTCACAACACGTGCCCCAGGCGAAAACCATCAGCGAGATGGTGCTGGACGCTTTCCAGTCCACCCGTGAAAGCGATCAGATCCGCGAGCTGCGCGCCGCGATCCGCCAGGCTCACGACAGCTTCGATGACGACACCGCCTACGAGCTGATGGGCCAGCTCAAGCAGCTCAAGGACGCCGAAGCCGCGGACATCGCGGCGCTGGAAGACTTGAGCAGTAAATTCCCGATCAGCCGCATCCTGTCCAGCTTCAAGGACGACCCGGCGTTTCAGGAAATCGTCTACGGCCTGGCCCTCAAGGTGCTGAACCAGACGCACCAGGCCATCAGCAACCCAAGCAGTGGCAAGAGCAAGGCGGCCAAGGCCAAGAAAGACCTCGAAGTGTTCACCATCAGCAAGGACGGCATCAGCGTCACACTGCCGCTGCGCACCCCGCGCTCGCGTCTGAACGTTGACCGCAAGGCCCTGGAATTCCTCGGTTTCACCTTCGTCGGCGAAGGCGAAGAAGCGGAACTGGAAAGCGAAACCTTCCTCGACAACAACGGTGCCGAGCAAGCGGTCAACCGCAAGAACATCATCACCGCGCTGCAACAGCAGACCGCGTTCGACGGCTACAGCATCGCCGCGCAGTAACGCTCAACTCGCGCCTCAGGCGCCACGTCCCTCAGAGCCCCGCCCCCGTGCGGGGCTTTTTATTGCCCGCGATTCGGGCAAAGCCGCGATAAATCTTCCAGTATCCACAGCACACCCTTCCCTAAACCCACCAGCACCACGGGTCCGCCTGCGGGGAGCCTCAACTCACTTTCCAGCCAAGACCTCAGTGGTGCGACTGCTGAGGTCATCATGAACACGACCCCGCTATACCGTCAGTTGGCGAACCATTACCTGGACGCCATTCGCAGCGGCACCCTGAAAACCGGTGAACGCTTTCCCTCGATCCGGCTGATGATGGAAAAACACGCGGTCAGTCTGTCGACTGCCGTGCAGGTCTGCCGGGAGCTGGAGGACTATGGCGTGCTGGAAGCCCGGCCGCGCTCGGGCAACTACATTCGCCAGCCGGACAAGCCGCAGAAAACCTCGCCGATCGCCCTCGTACAACCGCTGGATACCGGCGTCTACGTCGGTATTCATGAACAGGTGTCGTCGGTGCTCAAGGCCAGCCAACGGGCGCTGATCAAGGTCAATTTCGCCAGTGCCTATTGCGCGCCGGAGCTCTACCCGCTCAAGACCCTGCAAGACAACATGGTCAAATCCTTGCGCCACGACAGCTGCCTGTATGGCGTCGCCGGCTCGACCAACGGCAACAGCGCCTTGCGCAGCCTGCTCGCCCGGCGGGCGTTGACGACAAAAGCCAACCTGACCGCCGAGCGCATCGTCATCACCAACGGCGCCACCGAGGCGATCAACCTGGCCTTGCGCGCGGTCACCCAGCCCGGCGACACCGTGGCCGTGGAATCGCCGACCTTCTATGGCCTGCTGCAGATTCTCGAAAGCCTCAACCTGCGGGTGCTGGAGGTACCGGCCTCGGCCCACACGGGCATCAACCTCAACGCCCTGCAACTGCTGTTGCAGGGGCCCGAAAAGATCAAGGCGATGATCGTCATTCCCAACCTGCAAAACCCTTTGGGCAGCATCATGCCGGACGCCAACAAGGCGCGGCTGGTGAAACTCTGCGCCGAACACGACACCGTGCTGATCGAGGACGACACCTACGGCGACCTGGTGGACACCGAACAGCCGCTGTCCACCCTCAAACACTGGGACCGCAGCGACAACGTGATCTATTGCGCGTCGCTGAACAAAACCCTGGCGCCGGGCATGCGCCTGGGCTGGATCAGCGCCGGTCGCTGGCACGAGCGCGTGGAGATGCTCAAGCACACCCAGTCACGGGGCTGTGAAGCACTGTCGCAACTGGCGGTCAGTGCGTTCATGAAAACGCCGTCCTATGAGCGTTACCTGCGCCGCCTGCGCAAAACCCTGACCCAGCAACGCCAGCAGATGAGCGAGGCGATCACCCGCCATTTCCCCATCGGCACCAGCGTCACCCATCCACAGGGCGGCACCTTGTTGTGGGTGGAACTGCCGCGCCGGCATTCGTCCATGGCGTTTTTCCACGAGGCGCTGAAGGTCGGGATCCAGATTTCCCCTGGGGATATCTTTTCCAACGCCAAGCGCTTCAATCACTTTGTGCGCATTGGCTGTGGCGCACCGTATTCACCGAAGATCGATGAGGCGGTGCAGACGCTGGGGCGGATCCTGAAAAACCAGGGCTGATCACACTCCTGTGGGAGCGAGCTTGCTCGCGATGACGTCGGCACATCTTGCATTGAGGTAATTGCCTCACCGCCATCGCGAGCAAGCTCGCTCCCACAGATTTGCGGTTTTTTTCAGATCGGTGGCTGATGCAGGCAGATGATGTGCGGGTCGTCATTCCAGTGCGGGAAACGCTCGGCGATCAGCGGGTCGTGGCCGGGGATGACGTGGTCTTCGCTGTCGGCCAGGCGGTCGATCTCGCTGAAGGCTTCCAGGGTTTGCGCCAGGTCGTCGAGGATCGGGAACGGGCTGCGTTCGCGGATGTTGACCCACAAGTGCGCGGCATCCGAAGCCAGCACGATCCAGCCCCGTGCGGTATTCACCCGCACCACCTGACTGCCCGGCGTATGCCCGCCGACCGCATGCAAAGTCACACCCGGCAGCACTTCAACGGTGCCGTTGTGCAGACGCATCCGCCCTTCGAACAGCGGCGGCAGCGCCGACATCACGTCATCGACTTCATAGGTTTTGTTCACCGTGCGATGGCCCATTTTCGGCCCGGTGCAAAAGCGCAGCTCGGCTTCCTGCACATGCACAGTGGCCTTGGGGAACAGCCCGATATTGCCGGCATGATCCCAATGCAGATGGGTCAGGATCAGGTGCTCAACCTGCGCCGGATCGATGTCCAGTTGCCGCAGGGATTCCTCCGGCAAGCGATACATCTGCCGATTGCGTCGGTCCGCCGTGGCCGGTTGAAAACAGGTGTCGACCACGATCACCTGTTGCTCGCTGCGAATCACCCAGAAGTAATAATCCAGCGGCATCGGCGCGTTCGGATCGCCGCAGCAGGTGTCGTAGAGAAAATTCTCCCGGGCGGTGCGCTGGGCGTTGGCGCCGACGCGGATAGCGAAGACTTCGTACAGGGGAACAGACATGCTCGCCTCCTGGCTCAGGCCGCTGCGGTTTTGAGGGTCGGGCGAAAATCGAAGTCGATCTGCTCGCTGATGCCCAGCTCCTGCGCCAGCTTATGCAGGCCACTGTAGTCACGCATGATGGTCGCGTTCTTGTTGCTCTCTTTGGTGTCGGCAATGATCTGCGCGGCCTCGGCAACACCCAGCTGGGTCAGGATCGCTTCCCACATCGAGTAGTCCTGGGCGACAAAAGCACTCAGTGCCACCGACAGGGTGCGGGCGAAAAACGCTTGCTGGGCCGGCTGCATGTTGCCGTACATGACCTTGGCCACTTCGGCCAGGACCTTGCTGTGGGCGTATTCGTCGCGGTTATGCAGCTCGGCCACGCGACGGTTTTGCGGCTGGATGGTCTGGTCGTCCGCCAGCAGGTCGAGGTAGGCATTGACGCTGATTTCCGCGACCACGGCAAAGGTGATGGCCGCCAGATCCCGCTGCCATTGTTCCGGCAGCTCTTCGTGCAACGCCTTGAGTCGCAGATACGTGACCGACGGCGGCAGGTCCAGGTCCTGATCCAGTTCTCGCTCCACTTTGGTCCGTTCGATGGCCCGCAGGTGCATGAGCGTGTGGTAGTGCTCATCGACCAGGGTCTGTTGCATGGCCTCGCGAAAGTGCCAGTCGTCCTTGCCCAGGTACTGGTTGGCAATGACGCTCAATGCAGGGTTGACCACGTGTTCTTCGGCGGTGACTGTGCGCAGGTTGTAGCCGATCCAGCCCCAGGTGATGACGTTGCTCTTGAGCGCTTCGCTCAGGGCCTGGAACGCCGGGTGATGGAAGAACGGCACCATGCTCTGCGGATAATCCGGGCGCGCCGGATCAAAAACTTCGTTGACCTGTGCCCGCTCCGGCGAACACACGGTGGCGCGTTTGGTCCAGGCCTGGTTGAGGCGAATGATCAGTTGGTGATCGACTGTGGCGATCTCGATTGCTGTCTGCATGACGCGATACCTGTAAGACGCGTACCCGCTCGGGGTACGCCAAAAGAATGTAGGGCGACGGAAAAATCAGGCCAGCCAGTAGCGGGTCAGGTTGCGCGCCGGGTCAGTGTATCGGCTACGGGCGTGAATCATCCGCCAGTTGTCCCAAATCAGCAGGCAACCGTCGGGAATCAGCACCGGAATGTTGTGCTCGACGAAGTACGCCTCTCCGAGCACGGCAAACCTGGCCAGGGGCGAAGTGTTATTGCTCACCAGCGATTGCTGCAGGGCTTCCTTGGACGGGTTCACGTCGCCGAAGTGAAACTGGTTGTAGCTGAAGCGGAAAATATCCCCCTCCTCCGTCGGCGTGAGAATGTACTCCTTGACCCGGCGCTGACCCGGCTCGCCGGGTTTGGCCGTGGCGACGAACTCCACCGGCGTGTCATCGAGCCATTCGCGCAGTTCCGGCTCGGATCGCTCCAGCGATTTCAGGAACTCGTAACCGTCCACCAACCCGGTGTGACCACCGCCGCAGGTGGCCTGCTTGTGGCAATGCAGCGCCAGGTAACGCGGCGGCGGGCCATAGACCGGCGCTTCAGTGTGCGGACCGATGCCGTTCATGCTTTGCGAATACGGCAGATCTTCGTACCCCGGTTTACGCGTGATCGCGAAAGCCATCTGCCCGTTGAATTGCGGAATGACCGGACCGAACTCATTCAGGGTGCCGACCACATCGTGGGCGAACTCACCCGGCGTCAGCACCGTCCAGCCTTTGCTCGACAGTTCTTCATGACGATGGCCCAGCGAAACATAAGGTGTAGACGCAACAATCCCTTGATCTGACATGGTGAGGTTCCTGGCGGTTATCAGGCGTTGACGGTTGAGGTGTAGGCAGCAATGAAGTCGCGGCAGGCATCGCCCGGCACATAACGCCATTCATCGATGCTTTGTACCGGGGTGATTTCGGCGGCGGTGCCGGTCAGGAAACACTCGTCGAAGTCGCCAAGCTCCGTCGGCCAGATCGTGCGTTCCACCACCTGGTAGTCCAGCGCCTTGGCCAGCTCGGTGACGGTCTGCCGGGTGATGCCGTTGAGAAAACAATCCGGCAAGGGCGTGTGCAGCGTTCGGCCTTTGATGAAAAACACGTTGGCGCTGGTGGCCTCCGCGACCTGACCGCGCCAGTCGAGCATCAGCGCATCGTGGTAGCCGCTGTTTTCAGCGTCGTGTTTGCTCAAGGTGGCGATCTGGTAATGCCCGGATGCCTTGGCCTCGAACGGGCTGCTGTTCGGTGGCGGTCGGCGCCAGCTCGCGGTTTTCAAACGGATGCCGGTCATGCGCGCCGCCGGATCGAAGTAACTCGGCCACTGCCAGCAGGCAATCGCCAGGTGCACGCGATTGAAGCGTGCCGAGGTGGAAATCATCTCGCTGCCGCGCCAGGCCACTGGCCGCACGTAACCGTCTTTCACCTTGTTGCGTTGCAAGAGTTCCAGGCTTGCCGCTTCCAGTTCCTCGAGTTCATAGGGGATGACAAAATCCATCAGTTGCGCCGAGCGATACAGCCGCTCGCTGTGTTCGCGTAATTTGAAGATTTTGCCGTTGTAGACGCGCTCGCCTTCGTACACGGTGCTTGCGTAGTGCAGGCCGTGGGTCAGCACATGCAGTTGTGCCTGGGACCACTCGACGAACTCGCCGTCGAGCCAGATCACGCCCTCGCGTTGATCAAACGGGATACCGCTCATGTCGTTTCTCTCCAAAAAAATCGTCAATCGTCCTACGCGGTTTCCAGCAGGACAGGGATCAATTCGGGCAGCGCTGCAGGTTCGCCCTGAAAGAAAAATGCCCGCTCGCCGAAGGCCGGACGCAAGTCGTCGAACCAGGTCACCTGCGGGTCGAACCGCGCGTAAAAGGTGCGCAACACCCACTGCGGATTGCGCGCCTGCAGGAACTGCAGTACGAAGACTTTTTCCCCGGCCACCGTCTCGATGCCGTTGATCAGGACCTTGCCGTAGAAGGTGCTCATGGACGGCCCGCGGACCGTTCGCGCCAGGCCCGAGACCGTGCGGTAGGCGGCCTGGAAAATCTCGAACGCCCGCGCCAGCGGCATCGCGAAGTAGTGGCTGGGGCCCGTGTCGCGCTCGACGAACATGTAGTAAGGCACCGCCCCGAGCCGCACTCCCTCGGTCCATAACGCCGCCCAGTCGGCGGGGTTTTCGTTGATGTGGCGAATCACCGGTGCCTGCATGCGCAAGGTCGCGCCGGTCGAACGAATGCGCTCGACGGCCTGGCGGGCGATGTCCTGGCGGATCTCCACCGGGTGGTTGTAGTGACCCATGATCGACAGGTTTTTCCCCGCCGCGACGATGCGCCGAAACAGCTCAAGCAACTCGGGCGTGTCCTTGTCAGTGACAAAGCGCTGCGGCCAGTAGGCCACCGACTTGGTGCCGATGCGGATGCTCTTCAGGTGCGGCAGCTCCAGCAGCGGCTCGATGTAGCTGGCCAGCGAACGGCTGTTCATGATCATCGGATCGCCGCCGGTGATCAGCACATCAGTGACTTCGGTATGAACCCGCAGGTAACTGACCAGCTCCTGGGATTCCCGGGCATTGAACTTCAGCTCTTCCTCGCCAATGAACTGCGCCCAGCGGAAACAGAAGGTGCAGTAGGCGTGACAGGTCTGCCCGGCACCGGGGAAAAACAGCACGGTCTCGCGGTACTTGTGCTGGATCCCCGACAGGACTTTGCCATTGAGGGTGACGCCGTTGTGGGTCAGTTGCCCGGCCGGGTGAGGATTCATGCGCAACCAGATCGCCTCGATCCGCCGCTTGATCGCCTCCGTGTCGTCCTGCTCGATCAAGTGCTTGAGCGATGCATATTCCTCCGGCAGCAGCATGTCCCTGTGGGGAAAAGTCATGCGGAAAATCGGGTCGTCCGGAATGTTGTCCCAGTCGATCAGCGTCCCCAGTACGTATTCGTTGGTGCGAAACGGCATGACCCGGGCCACGATATCCATGGCCTCCTGCAGGGCCAGCGACAATCGGCGCCAATAGGGTGTCTCGCGGATGGTGCGTGAGTTATAGGGTTTGTAGCGTTCGTGCTCCGACAGTCCCTGCATGGCAGCGCTCCTGATGTTGGCCCTGAGAGTGGTTAGGCGATGGCCGGCGCTTTGCGCTCTATGTCCATCCACGCCCGCACGCTGTCGCGATCCCACTGGCGACGCACATAAGCGACCAGTCGAGGGGGCACCGCATCACCGTTGGCGACCAGACGGTTGAGTAGGATGGCCAGGTCGGTGTCGGCGATACTCCAGTCACCGAACAGGTGCTCTGCGCCCTCCTCCAGCAAGTGCTCGGCGACGAAAAACAGGCGCTCGACCACCGCCTTGGCTTCATCGGTCAGCGCCGTGTCTTTTTTGCCGAAGTACACCAGGTCGAACGGCCGCTCCTTGCGCACCACCAGCAAGTCGCTGCGCAGCCAGGCCTGCAATTGCCGGGCGCGGGCACGCTGCTTGAAGTCCTGGGGGTAGAGTTTTTTATGGTTCGGGAAGCGTTCGTCGAGGTATTCGGCGATGGCTGAGGATTCTGACAACGCGAAGCTTTCGTCAAGTAAGGTGGGTACTTTGCAGGTCAATGAAAGATCGCGATAAGTTACTTTATAGTTATCACGCGCTTTCAAATCCACCGTGACAAACTCAAATGAAAGTTGCTTCTCCTTGAGCGCGACAAATGCCGACATTGCAAAAGCGCTGACATAATCTGCGCCAACATAGAGTTTCAGCTTGCTGTCTTCCATACAACACTCCGTTCACTGACTGCAGGAATTAACGTGCATTTGAAGTGATCGTAGTTAGTTGCCTCAAACATGAATAGATACAGAAATTGTTCGTTTCAATCGATACAGAAAGTTGATTTTGTCGAGTAATCAGCGGTGTGAGGGGGGGGCGAAAAAAAACGCAAAAACCGGCTGGCTGGCGATGCGATCTCGAGGACGCTATCGCCAGCAAGCCGGTTCCCAGGGGAAAGGGTAAGGAGTGATTACGCTTGGGTGGTGATCAAACCCTGGCTGTCGGCGAAGTTGGACAGCAGCGCCATTTGCGGCATGTTGCTCATGTTCAGCATCGCCAAAGGCTCGTGTTTGCTGGTGTTGACGAAGCCGTGGCGGGTCCAGGCCGGCACCAGCAGCACATCACCGCTGCTGACGTTCACCTCGTCGGCATCGCCCAGGGTCAGCAGGCCATTGCCGCACTGGATGATGAACAGATGCCACCAGGAATGGGCATGGCCGTTGAGCGTCACGCCCGGGTTCAGCCATTGCATGGCTATCGCCATACCTGGAGTGACTTCGCAGCCTTGCAGGCTTTTGTCATGAGCCAAGGCGACAATGTCGACGTCACTGGCTTCGAGGGTCTGCCGCATTCCAGCCAGTTCGGAATGACGCCAGACTTTGGCGCTGACCGGTTTATGATGCAAGTTCTTGCGAAAATCCGCATAAGAAAAAAACGCACCTTGAAAGTTATCCATTCGTACGTCCTTTTTTAACTTTCACACTTTAGCGCTAAACCTTAAGTTAATGGTTTAGCGCTGTAAAGCCGTGTTCTTTTAGAGTGGTGAAGGGCGCAAGGCAGCAATCATGTCCACTTCAATCGCGGCATTCTTCGGTAACTGATAAACACCGACCGTGGTCCGCGTGTGTTTACCCGCATCACCCAGTACATGGCTGAACACGTCCGACGCGCCGTTGGCCACTTCGCTCAGGTCGACGAAATCCGCCGTCGACTTCACGTACACGGTCACCCGGATCAGCGACTTGATCTTGTCCAGCGAACCGATGGCGTCAACGATCAATGCCAGGCCACGCATGGCGCTGATGCTCGCCGCCGCCTGGGCATCGGCCAGGCTGAGGTCCAGGCCGACCCGGCCAGGGTAATGAATCTTGCCGTTCATGCGCGGCACCAGGCCACTGACGTAAAGCTCGTCGTGATGCCGGATCAAGGGTGCGTAATGGCCGCCTGCGGTGTTTTCGCCGTAGATGTCGTAACCAAATTCCTTGGCCAGGGCGATGAAGCGTTCATCGCAGGTCATGTGATTCATCAATGAAACCCTCTTAATCAAGAATGCAAAACTTTGATTGCTATCGGTTCAGCACACCGCACGGGAGGCCGGTGCCAGGCAGGTGACTTCAGTGCCCGACTCGATCGCCTCGGCCAGGCGCAGCAAGTCGTTGCTGAGCTGCCCGTAGTGTTCGTTGAACAGCACGATGTGGCCGATGAACGAGAAGTTGTCCTTTACCAGTGCCGTGACCGAGTCGCCGATGCGCTTGGCGTAGACCCCTTCCACCAATTCGATTCGCAGTGCACGGGCCAGGGTCTGGATGTCGGGTGTCCTGCGTAAAATGCCGCCGGCCGGGGCCCTGAGCAGCCGAATGCCGCAGTAGCCACGGGCAACGGGTTGGTAATCTTCGGTCTTGCCTTCCACCGCCCAGCGCACCCAGCGCTCCCAGGGGTCGAAATCGACGAAGGCGCGCTTGGCCAGGTCCCAGATGTGCATGCCGCCGGGGCGCATGTTGGTTTCCACGGCCGAGGTGAGGTTGTCGCTGCGCAGGAACACTTCGTTGTGCCAGGCACCGTTATCAGCGGCCACCAGTTCGGACATGTGCCGCCCCGCCGCCATCAGTCGCGCTTGAACTTCGGACGGCAAAGGCGCGGGCACCACTTGCTGGATCTCCGCACGGTAAGCGCCTTCGGTGGTGGTTTTTTCCGTGACCCAGGTACTGCCGGCGACATAGTCCCAGCTGTACTCACGGGCGTTCTGGACCAGCTCTTCAAGGACGATGCCGCCTTCGCGGTACGGCTTGAGTGCGTGCCAGGCGTCGTCGCATTCCGAAGGATGATGAATCACCCGGCAGCCGCGGCTGGCACCTTCACAAGCCGGCTTGATGAACGCTCGCCCACCCAGTTCAACCACCCGCTGGCGCAGCTCCGGCAGGCTTTCGACGCGGGTCGACAGCACAGGCCGGTACTCTGCAGGCGAGGTGCTGGCAGCGGCTTCAAGCCGGCGAAAAATCTGCTTGTCGAGGCCGGCTCGCGCTTCATCCGGGCTAATGCCGGGCAGGCCGAAGTGACTGGCCAGCGCCGCCCCCAGCAACACGCCACGGTCGGAAAACGGCAGCACGCCGATCAGTTTCCAGCGGTCGGCACTCAGGCAGCCAGCGACCAGTTCAAGGGACGCCGCCACATTTTTCTCGGCCAGCGAGGTGCTGCACACATGATCCGCCACCTGGTCATCGTGGGGCTGGATCTGCTCCACAACCAGGATCAGTCTGGCGTTGTAGAGCGACTTGCACAGGTCGCGCAGTTTCTGAATGTCGTGAACCCGACTGCCGTTGTACCCGACCACTACTACGCATGAAGTCGTATTCATGTTGCCCCCGACTTGCAAAGTGAAAAACCAGACGGCGATGACTCAGTCATGCAGCGACGCGTTGGATTTACGGTTGAGCCAGTACCAGGCCAGAATCCCCCCGGCCCCGATGGCAGCCAGCACCAGCGCGTTGTACGGCGCCGGCACCACCCGCATGACCAACACCGTCAGCCCGGCCCCGACACCCAGGGACACTTCCTTGACGAACATGTTGTTCTGCTTGACCGAGAAGTAATCGAGATAGCTGAAGGCGCATTCGGCGATGGACAGCAGGGCCACCCAGATCAACGCGCCGACCAGGGTTTCGACGTGGAAGGCGGCCGGTGAGGACAGCACGGCAAAGCCGCCGACGATGATGCCGATCACGGCAACGACCTTGAAGCGGCCGGTGCGCTCGATCAGCTTCATCACCGGCACCTGGGCGAACACCACCACGGCGCTGTTGAGGATCAGCATCAGCCCGTACCAGGTCGGCAACTCGCCGGTCTTGAGCAGGATCGCTTGCGGCAGGATCGAAAACACGCCGAACAGCTTGATGCCCATGATGATGCCGGCGATGACCCAGGGCAGCTTGTTGCCCCAGCTGTTGGCGGTCTGAGATGCCGGACGGGCCACCACTGGCTCGGTGCTGAACGTCGCGCCCAGGGCAATCGGCAGGCACAGCAGCACGAAGGCTGCTGCGCCGAGGAAAAACATGGTTGGCGTGAGCAGTGGCGACAGCAGGATCAAACCGGCCACCAGGCTGCCCATGTTCATGGCGACCCGGTTATAGGCCGCGCCTTCCTTGGTCTGCGCCGCTTCGCTTTTGATCAGATATCCGGCAATGGCGATGCCGTACGCAAACAACGCGGCCGCGAACATCACCAACCCTTGGTTGCTGGTGAGCGCCAGCAGGATCAGGCCGAGCCCGGCGCATAGCAGCGTGACGCTGAGGGAACGCCGGCCGAGCACCAGCAAGGTCAGCGGCAACAGCAGCAACAGAGCGCGATAACCGAGGGCCAGGATGCTGTTGGTGGCGGTGTCGAGCCAGACGTTGGCCTTGCCCAATACCGCGAACAGCGACACTGCGGTGATGATACGGATCGTGAATAAGCGAAGATTAATGACCGGTTTAGCCACCGCTACCGTTGTTTCGACACTCATGCCACACCTCAAAAACCGGGCGATTGCCCGCCCGCAAGGGTCGACAATCGGAAAAGTCTGTAAGGCGATGGTAGAGACAGAGGCTTGTCCTGATCAGAGCAAGTTCGTATAGAATCCAACAAACTTTACTGCCGGAGAGACCAGTAAAATGCAGGTTCAACGTGCAGTCATCAAAGCCATTGAATTCGAGCCCGGCGTGCCGCTGGTGCAGCAGATCGTCGATCAGCTGACCCAGGCCATCAGCACCGGCGGCCTGCCCCACGGCGCCAAACTGCCGCCGATTCGCGAACTCTCCGACATGATGAACGTGGGCAAGTCCACGGTGGTCGATGCGCTGGACCGCTTGCGGGCCAAGGGCCTGGTGGTGTCGCGCCAGGGCTCGGGGCATTACGTGCACCGCTCGAGCGCGGCCCTGCAAAGCGGCACCGGCCCGGACTTGCAACCTCAAGACACCCTCAGCGTGGTACGCCGCGCCCTATTGCTGGACAACGGCGCCCTGCGCCCCGGCTGCGGCTTCCTGCCTACCTCCTGGTTGCCTGCCGAAGAACTGCTCAAGGCCGTACGCGGCACTCTGCGTGCGACCTCGTTGCGCATGGGCGAGTACGGTGTTGCCGGCGGTTACATGCCACTACGTCAGGCACTGCGGGTGAAGCTGGCAACCTTCGGCATCGAGGCGCCGGTGGACCAGATCATCACCACCGCCAACACCATGCAGGCCATCGACCTGCTGATGCGCCTGCTGGTCAAACCCGGTGACACCGTGCTGTTGGACGACCCGTGCTACTTCAACATGCACGCCAACCTCGCGTTGCACGGGGCCAAGGTCATCACCATCGCCCGGGATCGCGACGGCATGGACCTGGACGCCTTCGAGCAACTGCTGATCGCGCACAAACCCGTGCTGTACATGACCAACAGCACGCTGCACAACCCGACAGGCCACTCGTTCAGCCCGGCGCAGGTGTACCGCTTGCTGGAGCTGAGCCATCGCCATGGCTTCCACATTGTCGAAGACGACCTGTACTGCGACATCCAGCAACGCCGCACTCCGCGTCTGGCAGCGAGCGGGCTGGACAATGTGAGTTACGTCTCCGGCTTCTCCAAGACCCTGACCGCCAACAGCCGCGTCAGCTACTCCGTGCTCTCGCCGCAACTGGCGGCACGCATGGTCGCGCTGAAAATGGCCTGCGGCGGGGTGACCTCGGAGCTGGCGGAGCAGATCACCTGCACCATGCTCAACGACGGCAGCTATGCCAAGCATGCGCGGCGCACGGTGGACCGCCTGTATGAATCGAACAGCCGCGTGGCCGGCTGGCTGGCCGAGGCCGGGTGTTCGCTGTCGTCACTGCCGGGGGAAGGCGTGTTCATCTGGGTGCGATTGCCCGAGGGGTTGCACGCCGAACACCTGGCTCGCCAGGGCCTGGAAGACAACCTGGTGCTGGCACCGGGCACCCTGCTCAGCAAGGCGGCTGATGCCAGTCACTTCATGCGTTTCAATGTGGCGCACAGCGACAGCTTGCAGGTGCGGGAGCGGTTTTTCCGGTTGCTGGATGCGCAGGGCAAGTAACTGGCCGTACTTTCCGGTGGCAACCCAACAAAAAAGCCCCGCTCTTCTCTCGAAGGCGGGGCTTTTGTTTACAGCATCCGACGCTTAAGGCGCGTATGTCAGCAGCAACTCGGTCGGCACTTTGAAGTCCAGGGACATCGCCACGCTCAACGCGGTAATGGTGAAGATCGAGAACACGAACAGCTTGCGTGCCCAGACCGTGTCATCCACTGCCTTGTAGCCGGTCCAGGCCATGTACAACCAGTACATGCCCATGGCTGCGGCGACGGCGAGGTAGCTCATGCCGGCGTAGCCGCTGAAGGTCAGCATCAAGGTCGCCACGAGGAAGGCCAGGATGTAGAGCAGGATGTGCTTCTTGGCCACTTCGATCCCGCGCTTGACTGGCAGCACCGGAATCGATGCGGCCAGGTAATCGTTGAAGCGGAAGATCGCGATGGCGTAGGAATGCGGCATCTGCCACAGGCTGAACATCACCAGCAGGGTCAGCGCGGCCATGTCGAAGTTGTTGCTGACGGCGACGTAACCGATCACCGGCGGCATGGCGCCCGACAGGCTGCCCACCAGCGTGCCGTGAACCGACTTGCGCTTGAGGTACAGGCTGTAGAAGCCGACGTAGATGACGAAGCCGATGACGGCGAACAACGCCGCCAACGGATTGGCCACCTTGTACAACAGCGCAACGCCGGCGACACCCAGGACGGTCGCATAGATCAGGGCCAGTTTCAGGGAGATCAAGCCCTGGACCAGCACCCGGTTCTTGGTGCGTTCCATCTTCAGGTCGATGTCGCGGTCGATGCAGTTGTTGAACACGCAACCGGAGGCAACCACCAGGGACGTGCCGATCATGGCGGCCAGGAAGATGGCCAGATCGACATGCCCTTTGGAGGCCAGGAAAAATCCGCCTGCCACAGAAAGCACGTTACCGAAAATGATCCCCGGTTTGGTGATTTGGATAAAGTGCTTGAAGGACATGCGGACTTACCTCACTTCGCCATCATGAACGTGTGGATGCTGAACATGATCCACAGCGACAGGCCAACCAGCAGGACAATCACGATCGCGGCGAAGACAAACGCAATCACGTTGTTACGCTGCGCAGCCGAACGGTCCAGGTGCAGGAAGTACACCAGGTGCACCAGCACCTGGATCACGGCGAATGCCAGCACGATCATCAGCGTGATCGACTTCGGCAGTGTCGGGTACATCACCAGACCGAACGGAATGATGGTGAGGATGACCGACAGGATGAAGCCGATGGCGTAGGACTTGACGCTGCCGTGGCCGGCGTCGTCGTGGCCATGGGAATGTGATGCGTTAGCCATTTACATAGTCCCCATCAGGTAAACAACGGTGAATACGCAGATCCACACAACGTCCAGGAAGTGCCAGAACAGGCTCAGGCAGCTCAGACGGGTCTTGTTGGTCGCGGTCAGGCCGTGCTTGTTGACCTGATACATCATGATCGCCATCCAGATCAGACCACTGGTCACGTGCAGACCGTGGGTGCCGACCAGGGTGAAGAACCCGGACAGGAAGCCGGAACGGCTAGGGCCGTAGCCCTCGGAGATCAACAGGTGGAACTCGTTGATTTCCATGCCGATGAAGCCGGCGCCGAACAGGAAGGTCATGGCCAGCCAGCCCAGGACCTGCTTCTTGTTGCCACGGAAGAACGCCAGCATGGCGAAGCCGTAGGTGATCGAGCTGAACAACAGCAGAGCGGTTTCGCCCAGCACGTAAGGCAGTTCGAAGATGTCGTGGCCCGCCGGGCCACCCGCTACGTTGTTTACCAGTACTGCGTACACCGCGAAGATCGACGCAAACAGAATGCAGTCGGTCATCAGGTAGAGCCAGAAACCGTATACGGTCATCTCGCCCGAGTCGTGGTGATGTTCATCGTGCCCATGGTCATCGTGGCCATGAGCGTGTCCAACATTGGTCACTAAGTTCGACATGGTTTAAGCCTGTTCCAACGAGGTTTCAACACGGGTGGCGGTGGCCGGGACTTTCCCTGCCGCTACCAGACGCTTGTGCTGCTCGGCTTCGATGCGCTCGATCACGTCGACCGGCACGTAGTAGCCTTGATCATCACGGGCGGCGTGGATCGCGAAGTAGATCACGGTGCCAGCCAGGCTAGCGATTGCCAGCCACCAGATGTGCCAGATCATCGCGAAACCGAACACGGTCAGCAGAGCGCCCATGACCACACCGGTAGCGGTGTTGTTCGGCATGTGGATCGGCTGGTACTTGGCCGGAGTCTGGTACGCGGTACCGTTTTCCTTGGCTTCGGTGAACGGATCGACGCAATCGGCTTTCGGCAGTACGGCGAAGTTGTAGAACGGTGGTGGCGACGAGGTCGACCATTCCAGGGTGTGTGCATTCCACGGGTCGCCGTGTTCGCACATGTTTTCCGGCTTGTTGCGGTCACGCACGCTGACGTACAGCTGGATCAGCTGGCAAGCGATACCCACGGCAATCATCACCGCACCGAACATGGCAACGTACAGGTACGGTACCCACTCAGGGTTGGTGGTGGCGTTCAGACGACGGGTCATGCCCATGAAGCCCAGTGCATAGAGCGGCATGAACGCGACGAAGAAGCCCGAGATCCAGAACCAGAACGCTGCCTTGCCCCAACCTTCGTGCAGCTTGAAGCCGAACGCTTTAGGGAAGTAGAAGGCGAATCCGGCGATGTAACCGAATACCGCACCACCGATGATCACGTTGTGGAAGTGCGCGATCACGAACAGGCTGTTGTGCAGAACGAAGTCGGCACCCGGGATGGCCAGCAGTACGCCGGTCATGCCGCCGATGGCGAAGGTCACCATGAAGCCCAGGGTCCACAGCACCTGGCTGGTGAAACGCAGACGGCCCTGGTAGATGGTGAACAGCCAGTTGAACAGCTTCACACCCGTCGGGATGGAAATCAGCATGGTCGCCAGACCGAAGAAGGCGTTGACGCTGGCACCCGAACCCATGGTGAAGAAGTGGTGCAGCCAGACCATGAAGCCCAGGATCGAGATTGCGCCCGATGCGTAGATCATGGAGTGGTGGCCGAACAGTTTCTTGCCGGTGAAGGTCGAGATGACTTCGGAGAAGATACCGAACGCTGGCAGGATCAGGATGTACACCTCAGGGTGACCCCATGCCCAGAACAGGTTCACGTACATCATCGGATTGCCACCAAGTTCGTTGGTGAAAATGTGGAAATCCATGTAACGGTCAAGCGTCAGCAGTGCCAGGGTAGCGGTCAGGATCGGGAACGAAGCCACGATCAGGACGTTGGCCCAGGTGCAGGTCCAGGTGAAGATCGGCATGTCCATCAGCTTCATGCCCGGGGTACGCATTTTCAGCACGGTGGCCAGGAAGTTGACCCCCGTTAGCGTCGTACCCAGACCCGATAGCTGTAGCGCCCAGATGTAGTAGTCCATCCCCACGCCAGGGCTGTATTGCAGGCCCGACAGTGGCGGATAGGCAACCCAGCCGGTCTTGGCGAATTCGCCGACGCCCAGGGACAGGTTGATCAGCACGACGCCGGAAACCAGCAGCCAGAAGCTCAGGGAGTTCAGGAACGGGAAGGCAACGTCACGCGCGCCGATCTGCAGCGGCACTGCAAGGTTCATCAGGCCGGTGAAGAATGGCATCGCCATGAAGATGATCATGATCACACCGTGAGCGGTGAAGATCTGGTCATAGTGTTCAGGTGGCAGGTAGCCAGGCGAACCCTCGGTGGCCATGGCCAGCTGGGTACGCATCATGATGGCGTCAGCGAAGCCACGCAGCAGCATGACCATGGCGACGATGATGTACATCACGCCGATTTTCTTGTGGTCGACCGACGTCAGCCACTCGGTCCACAGGTAGGTCCACTTCTTGAAGTAGGTGATTGCAGCGAACAACGCCAGACCACCGAGCGCGATCATCGAGATGGTGACCATCACGATCGGCTCGTGGAACGGGATCGCTTCCCAACTTAATTTACCAAACATCGTTTACTCCTCTGCCCCGGCAGCTGGATGCGAGTTCATGTCCATTCCTTGCGTAGCGGCCACTTCTTTCTCTTCTTTCTCGTGCTTGACCTTAGGACCCGGTTTCATGCCTTCGTACTTGTCGACGATGATCTGGAACAGGTTCGGCGTAACCGAGGAGTAGAGCTCGACTGGGTTGTTCTGGCTCTGCTTGGCAAGGGCTGCGTACTCAGCAGATTCAAGCTGTTTAGGTGACTTTTTGACTTCACTTACCCAGGCGTCGAAATCTTCCTGGGAAGTTGCGATCGCTTTGAATTTCATGCCGGTGAAACCAGCACCGCTGTAGTTGGCGGAGATGCCTTCCATTTCAGCGTTACGGTCGGCGATCAGGTGCAGCTTGGTCTGCATGCCCGCCATCGCGTAGATCTGACCACCCAGGCCCGGGATGAAGAACGAGTTCATCACAGCGTCGGAGGTGATACGGAAATTGATTGGCGTGTGCGCCGGGAACACGATCTTGTTGACCGTGGCGATGCCTTGTTCCGGGTAGATGAACAGCCACTTCCAGTCCAGCGCGACCACTTCGATGGTCACAGGCTTGACGTCGGATTCCAGAGGCTTGTACGGGTCAAGGGCGTGGGTCGACTTGTAGGTCACGTAACCCAGGGCAATGATGATCAGTACAGGAACGGCCCACACCGCGATCTCGATCTTGGTGGAGTGGTTCCATTTAGGGGTGTAGGTCGCGTTGGTGTTCGACGCGCGGTATTTCCAGGCGAACAGGAAGGTCATGATGATGACCGGAACCACGACCAACAGCATCAGCAGCGTTGCGGTGATGATCAGGTTTCGCTGTTCCAGGCCGACCTGGCCCGTGGGATTGAGCAAGGTCATGTTGCAGCCTGACAGCAACAACGTGCCGATCAGGGGCAATAAGCCTAGTAGTCTGGGGTACCTGTTTTTACTCATCTCACGACCTCTAAAGCAGCTTGCGCAATGCAGTTGGGTTTTGATCGCCAACACTTCACCCTGCCAAGGGTTGGCATTTTCTTTGGATTGAATAAGGGCCGCCCGTCGCGCGTCAGACGCCCGACAAATCCTGGGACAGCGTTAGTTTCTTATTCGAATTCGTGGTCAAAGGCCTTGTTACAGACCAATTCCATTTGGTGCGGGTAGTTGGAGGCACCGACACCTGGGAGTCGCATGAAGCCACCGGACCTCTCGACACCCTGATCCCGCTCAAACACCTGGTTAAGGATTGAGCAGTGCCGGGAATTCAATGCGGGCGATTGTAGTGAGGTAGCGCCCCATACACCATGTCTCATCCCGAAATAATTTTTATCCGAAGCAGCAACAATCATTACCGGAATTCGTAAAAGTGGCGCATCTTACTGAAATTAATTCTCAACAAAAACACCAAAAATAGTAGGTCTACCACCGGCAGTTCAGACAGCTTCGAGGCACTTCCCCGCCCCCCTGACCTTGCCTCAGCCCCGATATGACAAGGGCTCTGGCAATTTGCCAGAACCTGTTAAAACTGCCTGTTCAGGCTTCAGCGGGCAAAACTGCGCAAAGTTCCCTGCAGGCCAATTGCGTTGATAAAAATGTTACCAATTCGCTGCATCAGCAGCCTCTGCGACAGCCGCGCTGTGACAACATGTCGCACACTTGTCACACCTCTCGCGGACGCACATCACGGACTTTTTACCTGGCCTGTGAATTGTGTCATTCACGACAAAAATGCCCCGGCCCTCTCAATGAGGACCGGGGCATTTTATTGTCCGACAAAAGCGGTTACCGGCTGGACTCAGCTCAGTGCCTTGCGGTTACGCGAGGTCAGCAACGGCACCAGCACCACGATCAGCACGAAGGAAAACAGTGCCCACTGCGCCAGCGAAAGGCCGAGGATCGGCGGATAAGGCGTGGAGCAGAAACCGTCGACCTGGAAGCCCAGCGGGAAGATCTTCGCCAGGGGCAAGCCATCGACAATCGGCTGCAGCACATCAATGCCACAACTGACCGCCGGGTAGAACTGCGTATAGACGTGATGCCCGGCCACGCCGGCGCCCGCCAGTGCGCAGATCACCACCAGGGACTCGAACACCGTGATGCTGCGTCGGGTGCGCATGGCCGCCCCGATGAAGGCGAAGATGGCGATCAGCAACAAGGCATAGCGTTGCAGAATGCACAGCGGGCAAGGTGCTTCGCCCAGAACAATTTGCATGTACAGCGCACCGCCGATCAACGCCAGGCAAATGATCCCCAGCAACACCAGATAGCGCCGCTCACGTCCCAACCGCATGGTTTCCTCGCTCATCGCGTTTCCCTTCAAGATATCGATTGCCCGCCAGTCTACACGCTGGCCATGACCTTTGAGAGTCTGGAGCGTGTGGGGGGATTCGGGGGAATAGACGATAGTGCGGTTAAGGAGGGATTAACTTTCGCGGGGTTTTCGATTCAAGACCGTGGCGAAACTGGCGACTCGGTCTCCCGAGCCGCCATAACCATTTACTCCAGCGCCGCCGCCGGCCCGAAGAACTCGTAACGGCTTTGCTTCTCCGGCACGCCCAGTGCCTTGAGGTGGCGCTTGATCGCAGCCATGAATCCTTTCGGCCCGAGGAAGTAGGCGTCCAGGTCACGCTCCTGCGGCAGCCATTGCTG
The DNA here is from genome assembly GCF_004348895.1 of Pseudomonas vancouverensis. Classification (GTDB taxonomy): domain Bacteria; phylum Pseudomonadota; class Gammaproteobacteria; order Pseudomonadales; family Pseudomonadaceae; genus Aquipseudomonas; species Aquipseudomonas vancouverensis. The sequence continues at coordinate 268,398 of NZ_RRZK01000029.1, read as the reverse complement.
CAGTTGCTGTTCGCTCAGCAAGCCGACCTTGTGCGCCGCCGGGCTCACACCGTCATCTTCGGCGTAGCAGTAAAAATGCTTGAGCTGCGGGTGACGCTCGGCCAGCTCATCGATCCAGTCACGGAATGCATGAACACTGCCGTTACGCGCGCAATGGATGAAGTGCACTGGCCGCTCGGTTTTCAGCGCAGCCTCCAGCATCGGCAGGGTCGGTGTGATGCCGACGCCACCGCTGATCAATACCAGTGGCTTGTCACTGGCCGCCAGGGTGAACTCGCCAGACGGCGGGAACAGCTGAATACTTGCGCCGACATGCATCTGATCGTGCAGGTAATTGGAGGCACGGCCACCGCTTTCACGCTTGACGCTGATGCGGTACTGACCGTTATCGGTTAACGCCGACAGCGAGTAGTTGCGACGAATCTCCTCGCCGTCGAGGATCAGTTTCATGCCGATGTACTGGCCCGGTTCGGCGGCCAGAATCGCGCCCTTGTCGGCAGGCTCGAAGTAGAACGAGGTGATTTCCGCACTCTCTTCAACCTTGGCGGCGATGATGAACTCCCGCGCACCACGCCAGCCGCCAAGGGCCTGCTCCTTCTGGTCGTAGATGCTGGTTTCGGCACCGATCAGGATGTCCGCCAGTTGACCATAGGCCGCGCCCCAGGCCGCGATCACTTCAGGGGTGGCGATTTCTTCGCCCAGCACTTCGGCGATGGCGCGCAGCAGGCAGGTGCCGACAATCGGGTAGTGCTCCGGCAGGATCTGCAAAGCCACATGCTTGTTGATGATCTTGGCCACTAGGTCGCCCAATTGATCAAGCTGATCAATGTGACGCGCATACATCAGCACGCCGTTGGCCAGTGCGCGGGGCTGATCACCGCTGGCCTGGTGGGCTTGGTTGAACAACGGGCGGACTTCCGGGTATTCGGAGAGCATCATGCGATAGAAGTGGGTGATCAGCGCTTCACCACCGCTTTCGAGCAGCGGCACGGTGGATTTGACGATGGCACGGTCTTGAACGCTCAGCATAAGGGTGACTCCTTGATGACCAGGGGTGCTAATGGACTACCCTAGGCTTATCAGCTTCCATGCCAACTTTTTAACCTTTATAAATCAATAAGTTAACAACGTGATAGTCATAAAGACACAGGCTGATTTATAGTCTTATCGACTACATGGAGTCACTATGACTGCAAAATCCTTGCTTACCGCACTGTTGCCACTGGTCTCCGACCTGTCCCGTGAACTCCCTGAAGGCGAGCGTTATCGACGCCTGCTGGAAGCCATGCGCGCCCTGCTCCCCTGCGACGCTGCCGCCCTGCTGCGCCTTGATGGCGAATGGCTGGTGCCGCTGGCTGTCGACGGCCTGAGCACCGACACCCTCGGCCGGCGCTTCAAGATCAGTGAGCACCCGCGCTTCAAAGCCCTGCTCAGCAGCCCCGGCCCGACCCGCTTCGCTGCCGACAGCGATTTGCCTGACCCTTATGACGGGTTGGTCGATGGCCTGCACGATCATCTGGAAGTCCATGACTGCATGGGTTGTCCGTTGTTTGTCGATGAGCGCCCGTGGGGCCTGTTGACCCTCGATGCACTTGATCCCGAGCGTTTCGAACCGATCGAGCTGGACGCCCTGCAAGCCTTCGCCAGCCTCGCCGCGGCGACGGTCAATGCCGCCGAACGCATCGAGCGCCTGGCCAATCGCGCCGAAGACGAACACCAGCGTGCCGAGGTCTATCGTCAGGCCAGCGGCCAGCAAAGCCGCGAAATGATCGGCCAGAGCAAGGCGCACAAACGCCTGGTGGAAGAAATCAATCTGGTCGGCGGCAGCGATCTGACCGTGCTGATCACCGGGGAAACCGGGGTCGGCAAGGAACTGGTCGCCCAGGCCATCCATGCTGCCTCGCCGCGTGCCGACAAGCCGATCATCAGCCTCAACTGCGCCGCATTGCCCGACACCCTGGTGGAAAGCGAATTGTTCGGACACGTGCGCGGCGCCTTTACCGGGGCGATGAGCGACCGGCGCGGCAAGTTCGAACTGGCAAATGGCGGCACGCTGTTTCTCGATGAAGTGGGCGAGTTGTCACTGACGGTGCAGGCCAAGTTGTTGCGAGTACTGCAGAGCGGTCAGTTGCAACGACTGGGCTCGGACAAGGAACATCAGGTCGATGTACGCCTGATCGCCGCGACCAACCGCGACCTCGCCGAGGAAGTGCGCAGTGGCCGTTACCGCGCCGACTTCTATCATCGCCTCAGTGTTTATCCTTTATTGGTGCCTGCGCTGCGTGACCGTGGTCGTGATGTCCTGCTGCTCAGCGGTTACTTCCTGGAGCAGAACCGCTCGCGCATGGGGCTCAACAGTTTGCGCCTGAGCAGCGATGCACAAACCGCCTTGCTGGCTTACGACTGGCCCGGCAACGTGCGCGAACTTGAGCATCTGATCGGTCGCAGCGCCCTGAAAGCTCTGGGCAACTGCAAGGAGCGGCCGAAGATTCTCAGCCTGAGTGCCGCCGATCTGGATTTGCCCAATGTCGTTGCTGACGCCGTCGTGGAGCAACCCGCCACGGCCACCCCAGCCGCTATGACTGGCGACCTACGCGAGGCCACCGAGCATTATCAACGCCAATTGATCAGTGCCTGCCTGGAGCGGCATCACCACAATTGGGCAAGTGCGGCCCGTGAGCTAGGCTTGGATCGGGCGAATCTGGGGCGGTTGGCCAAGCGGCTGGGGATGAAATGAACCGGCATTGAATCTGTTGGGCGCAAGCCGGGCCACTACTGTTGATCAACGATAGGGATTTGCCCCTAAAGCCTGCCACCGACAAGTCGATAACCCGGCATCGAAGTTAGTGGCAATCCCGCGATTGCCCACCACCTTTTTCCACAGAAGGTTCATATGTCCTCCACCAAAGCCCGCGCAGACTCTCTATCGCTTCTGCTGTTCACCTTGCGCAGTGGCAAGCTGATGGCGATCAACCTGCTCAAGGTCAGTGAAATCATTCCCTGCCCGCCGCTGACCAAGCTGCCGGAGTCGCACCCGCACGTTAAAGGCATCGCCACACTGCGCGGCGCCTCGCTGTCGGTGATCGACCTCAGCCGTGCCATCGGCGAGCGGCCACTGGAAGACCCCAACGGCGGTTGCCTGATCGTCACCGACGTCAGCCGTTCCAAGCAGGGCCTGCATGTACAGGCGGTGAGCAAGATCGTCCACTGCCTGACCACCGACATTCGCCCTCCGCCCTTTGGCTCAGGCGGCTTGCGCGCCTACATCACCGGCGTGACCTCGGTCGACGGCACCCTGGTGCAGGTACTGGACATCGAAAAAGTCATCCACGGCATCGCCCCGGCGCAGATCGAAACCGCGCCGACCGAATTGAGCATGGAAGACGCCGAGATCCTCGGCAATGCGCGGATTCTGGTGGTCGATGACAGCCAGACCGCCCTGCAACAATCGGTGCACACCCTGCGCAATCTCGGCCTGCAATGCCATACCGCGCGCAGCGCCAAGGAGGCCATTGATTGCCTGCTGGACCTGCAAGGCACTGCCCAGCAGATCAACCTGATTGTCTCGGACATCGAAATGTCGGAGATGGACGGTTACGCGTTCACCCGCACCTTGCGTGAAACGCCGGATTTCTCTCACCTCTATGTGTTGCTGCACACCTCGCTGGACAGCGCGATGAACGCTGAGAAGGCACGCCTGGCCGGAGCGAACGCGGTACTGACCAAGTTCTCTTCGCCGGAGCTGACCCAATGCCTGATCACCGCAGCCAAGGCTGTCGCCGAACAGGGTTATTGAGCCTTGGCCGAAGATTACTGCTGGCTGATGCGGCGCGACCTCACCGAGGTCCTGCCATCCATTCACTGGCCTGCGGGCCTGCAGTTTTGCGAGTACCGCCCAGAACTCGGCGCGGCCGTGCATCGGTTGATGGAGATTGGCTATCTCGAAGGCGGTGGCCGCGTGGCCACCCTGGACATCTGGCAGCGCCAGTTCGAAAGCGACCCGGAGTACGACCCGGAACTGTGCTTCATCGTCCGTGATGGCGAAGGTGTTGTCGGCGTGTGCCAGTGCTGGACCAGTGCCTACATCAAGAACCTGGTGGTGCACCCGCGGTTTCAGGGGCGCGGTCTGGGGCGTGCGCTGATGTTGCGGGCGTTCAAGGTGTTCCAGCAGCGGCGCGAAGGTTTTGTCGATTTGAAAGTGCTGGAAGACAACCACCGGGCGCGGCGGTTGTATGAAAGCCTGGGGATGCGGGCTGTACGCAGGGAGCCTGTGCCAGTCTGACTTTCCAGCAGACCTGACACATTTGGAATGCAATCACCTGTGGGTGCGAGCCGGTTTGGGACGAGGCTTGCACAGTCAGTCAAAAACCTTCAGGCATAATCCTGCCTTGGACTTCCCCGGACCAAGGACACCCTAACCATGAAAGCCGCAGCCCTCACCCTCCTCTGCCTCGCCGCCCTCGCCAACCAGGCCCATGCCTCCAACCCGGACGCCTGGGCCGCCTACGACAAGACCGTCCTCGCCAGTTGCACCAAGGCCAGTGGCCTGAAGGACAGCAAACCGCTCGGCAATGCCGCGCAGTTCGATGACCGGGTTGGCTATACCGCAGTTCTGCTGCAAGGCCAGTACCCGCAAAAACACATGAAAGGCGCCCAAGGCATCGAGCTGTGCCTGTACAACAAACAGCAAAAAGCCGCCTACGTCACCGAATGGGACACCATCAAGCCCGCCATCAAAGGCAAGTGAGTGGCGCATAACTTGCTTTGCAAGAGGCCTTCGCGGTGGCTTTCTGTCGCCGCTTCATGCCATTGGAATCGACTGACCGCTCAATGAATACGACGTTTTCCTGCGTAGGCTGCGGCAAATGCTGCAACGATCACCATGTGCCCCTGACGCTGAGCGAAGCGCGGATGTGGGCGGCGGACGGCGGTCAGGTCATCGTGCTGGTCGAAGCATTTCTGGGCAATGGCCTGGGCCTGCCAGCCCTGCAACGCGAACACGCCGAGCGTCGTTCGGCCTTGGTGCGCAGCGGCGACTGCGCGGCGCATGTCGCCATTACGTTCGCCGCTTACAACGTCGGGCCCTGCCGGAATCTTGACGAAGACAACCTGTGCCGCATTTACCAGCGCCGCCCGCTGGTGTGCCGCATCTATCCGATGGAAATCAACCCGCACATTCCCCTGAACCCGGCCATCAAGGAATGCCCGCCCGAGTCATGGGAAAAAGGTCCGGAGCTAATTGTTGGCGGCCATCTGGTGGATCGTGAGCTGGAACAGTTGATCAATCAGTCCCGTCAGGCAGATCGCGACGACGTTCTGATGAAAGATGCTATTTGCGCGTTGCTGGGCATCCGCACAACTGCGCTCAAGGGCGACGGGTTTACCGCTTACCTGCCGGACATGGTGGAGTTTGCGGCAATCATCGACGACCTCGCCGGGCAAACACTGCCGGACTGGGGTAGTGAATGGCAGTTCCATGTGTCCGGGGAGGACACGGCCAAGCAAGTACAGGCGGCGGGCGCACAGGTGGTGATGGATACTCCAGGGAATTATTCGTTTATTTCTTTGCGGGCGGCTTGATCAGGACGATTCGCCGCCAGTCCTGGTGTCATCGCGAGCAAGCTCGCGCCTACAGGAACATTGCATTCCAGCCCGGGTTGGAGCGAGCCTGCTCAGTCGCTGTAAACCTGCAGCCTTAGCGCTTACCCATCGACCGACGCGTCCCCGGCGGCGCCATGCCCGGGGTCTTGGTGTGACCATTCTTGGCGCCGTTCTTGTACCAAGGCTGGTTGGAGCCTTTGGCCGCGGCCAGCTCACCCGGTTTGAAGGGGAACTTGAACGCCGGGATTTCGGCTTTGGTTTCGCTGTCGGCGCTGGAGTCGACGCTGTCTGGCAGCTCTGCCTGCAAGTCGCTTTGGGCGTCGGCAACCGGCGGTTGTTTCGGGGAAGTCATGGAAGCTCCGGGAGATAGGCGACATGTCGGCCTGATGATTGAGGCGCAAAGTGTCACAGGACAATAAGTGCCGCAGTATAACTGGATGCAACGCGGCAATCTGCATGCTCGCAACGACCGCCAGACGACTCGCACAAATCCTGCGAAGAATGTTAGCGTGCTCAGCATTCTTCACCGTCCGACGAGCCCGCCTCCCATGAAAAAGACTGTCCTCGCTTTCAGCCGCGTCACGCCTGAAATGGTCGAACGCCTGCAACAAGACTTCGACGTCATCGTGCCGAATCCGAAAAACGGCGACATCAATGCCCAGTTCAACGAAGCCCTGCCCCATGCCCACGGCCTGATCGGTGTCGGTCGCAAGCTGGGCCGCGCACAGCTCGAGAACGCCGCCAAGCTGGAAGTGGTGTCCAGCGTTTCGGTGGGCTACGACAACTATGACGTGGCGTATTTCAACGAGCGCGGAATCATGCTCACCAATACCCCGGACGTGCTCACCGAAAGCACCGCCGACCTGGCCTTCGCCCTGTTGATGAGCAGCGCCCGCCGGGTGGCCGAACTCGATGCCTGGACCAAGGCCGGCCAATGGCAGGCCAGCGTTGGTGCCCCCTTGTTCGGCTGTGACGTGCACGGCAAGACCCTGGGCATCGTCGGCATGGGCAACATCGGTGCCGCCATCGCCCGTCGCGGCCGCCTGGGCTTCAATATGCCGATCCTCTACAGCGGCAACAGCCGCAAGACCGCACTGGAACAAGAACTGGGTGCGCAATTCCGTAGCCTCGATCAGTTGCTCGCCGAGGCCGATTTCGTCTGCCTGGTGGTGCCGCTCAGCGAGAAGACCAGGCACCTGATCAGCCACCGCGAACTGGCGCTGATGAAGCCGAGCGCGATTCTGGTGAACATTGCCCGCGGCCCGGTGGTCGACGAACCGGCGCTGATCGAAGCGCTGCAAAACAACCGGATCCGTGGTGCGGGCCTGGACGTGTACGAAAAAGAACCGCTGGCCGAGTCGCCGCTGTTCCAGTTGAAAAATGCCGTGACCCTGCCGCACATTGGGTCGGCGACTCACGAGACCCGCGACGCCATGGCCAATCGCGCGCTGACCAACCTGCGTAGCGCCCTGCTGGGCCAACGACCGCAGGATCTGGTCAATCCGCAAGTCTGGAAAGGCTAAAACAAAGCGGCACGCCTTGACCGGCGTGCCGCTTATATTACGCGGTCAACTTTCCACTATTGGAGAGTGACCTCACCAACACCAAAGCAAAGACATAACTTGCAATTCAGTCTTCGGCCACCTCATAAAAAACAACTATAGACTCCGACAACAACAAGCAATAAATGCACTTTCGGGGTATATATGCATGAAAACCTACACCACCGCTGACGTCATCAGACGGAGCCAAGTGTTGATTGTTTCGATGGCGGCACTGTTTGGAACCATCACACTCGTCAACAACTTTACAGACTACAATTCCTATGCCGATTTAATCGGGCGAATATTAAACATGAGCGACACCAGCGCCAATGAATCCAGGCGCTCTCGAGCGGTCACGTCGACAATGTTCCATCACCGATTCTATTGGGCGATCATCACACTCGAGATCATTTTCACGTTCAACCTGATAATCGGAACCTGTCAGTTGTTGAGTAACCTCAACGCGCCACGCAACGAGTTTCATGAAGCCAAGAAGTTTGCCATCATTGGCTTCAGCACGGCGCTTTTCGTTTACCAGACCTTGTATGTAATCCTTCTCAATGAATGGTTCGACCTGGACTACTCCATCCATCGCAATGTATTCGACTGGGCCAGAAGCAATATCGAATACATGTTCTTCGGCCTATTGTATCTGCTGTTCGTAAAAGACAATTGAATGCGCTTTTTCATGCCAGTTTTCTCGTCAGGGGAATCCCCGCCGATTTGGGTTTACGAAAAACCAGCACGTTCCCCAGCATCACCATGGCCAGGCCGGCCAACGCTGGGGCTGTCCACTGATAACCTTCGACAAATGCCGAGACATTCAGCGCCACCACCGGGAACAGAACGGTGCAGTAGGCTGCGCGCTCCGGCCCCATGCGTCCGACCAGGGTCAGGTAAGCGGTGAAACCGATTACCGAACCGGGGATCACTAGGTACAGCAGCGAGCCGATGTAGCGCGTACTCCACTCCATGTCGAAGGGAATGCCTTTGACCAGACACCAGATCGACAGCATCGCTGCGCCGTAAGCCATGCCCCAGGCATTGGTGGTCAGTGGTTTCAGGCCGGCTTTCTGTTGCAGGCTCGAGAGCATGTTGCCCGCCGAGAAACACAGGGTGCCGAGCAACGCCAGGCCAAGGCCCAGCAGCGTTTGCGGGCTGGCAGTGTGCCCGACCAGTTCCGGCCAGAACAGCAAGCCCAGCCCGAACAGGCCCAGGGCGCCGCCCATCAGCACGTTGCGTGCGATCTTCTGACCGAAGAACACCCGCGCATTCAGCGCATTCCACAAGGTGGCCGTGGAAAACACCACGGCGACCAGGCCGCTGGGGATCCACTGGCTGGCGTTAAGGAAGCACATGAAGTTGACGCAGAACAGGCACAACCCCTGCGCCAGGCAGATCAGGTGCCCGCGACGATTCATCACCTGCAGGCGGCGGCTGAGCAGCAGGATCACAAACAGCACCAGCGCGGCGAGGCCGAAGCGATAGACGATCGACACCGGAATGGCCACCACCCCCAGTTGCCATTTCAAGGCAATCCAGGTGGTGCCCCAGATCAGCACGGTCAACAAATACAAAGACAGGTTCATGGCAAAGACTCCTCGATAGGCTGCCAGTGTCCTGCGTCGCGCCTGGGTGCACTTGCATAAACTTGCGCTTTTGTCAGATGACGGGCTGGCAGCTGAACCGCTACGGAGTAGGATGCAGGGCGTTGGATGCCGATGTACTGAGCAACGATCATGGCCGCACTGGATACCCTGCAAGTCTTTCAAGCCCTTAACCGCTCGCCCAATGCTCGTCTGGAGCACAGCGCCGAGCTCGGTGACGGCCTGTCTGCAGCCTTGTGGAGCAACCATCACGACGCCCAGGACTACGAAGCGCCGAGCCATCACACCTTGTCCTGCTACCTCGCCGGCGGCACCGGCACCTTTCGCCGCGGCCAACCGGACAACAAGGGCGGCCCGGACAAATTGTGCATTCTGCCGGCCGATCATCAGTCAGGCTGGGTGATCAACGGCGACATTCGCCTGGCCCACCTGTATTTCAGCCCCGAACAGTTCGCCCTGGGCTGCGTCACCCTGCTCGACCGCGAGCCAAGGGAAATGCAGTTGCGCGAGCAAACCTTTCTCGACGATCCGTTGCAGGCGCAGCGTTTCCGTCAGTTGATCAGCCTCAACTGGGACGAACCCGGCGAACGCCTGCTGACCAGTAGCCTGGCCCATGAGCTGCTCAGCCACGCCTTGCTCAGCCAGGTAAATGCGCGTCAGGGTTTGCGCCTCAAGGGCGGGCTGGCCGCGCATCAGCGCCGGCTATTGGTGGAGTTCATCGACGCTCAACTGGCCGAAGCCATCAGCCTTGGTCAGTTGGCAGCGTTGTGCGCGCTGTCGGAGTACCACTTCGCGCGGATGTTTCGCGAGAGCTTCGGCCTGCCTCCCCATCAATACCTGCTGGCACGACGCCTGAACCGTGCCCGCGAGCTGCTGCGCTCGACCTCGCAGCCGCTGGGCGAAATTGCCCTGGCCTGCGGTTTTTCCAGCGCCAGCCATTTCACCAACCGCTTTCGTCAGGCCCTGGGTGGCACGCCCGGCGAATATCGCCAGGCGTTCCTGCGTTAAGGCGCCAGCGTGGTGACGCTGAAGGTGTTGGCGTGGAACAGCGGATCAAGCTTGGGCTCACCCTTGGCCGCAACCGGTTGCGTGAAGTCCATTGCCGGCAGATAGACCTTTTTGCTCGTCGTATCGAAGGCCATGTTGTAGGCCATCGGCAAGGTGCTGATGCTTGCCTGCGCCCGGTAATGATCGGCATCCGTTTGCTCGATGACCATCAGGCTGGCGTCGACACCACTGGGGATCAGTAGCCGACGGTTCTGCGCGTCATAGGCCACGGCATTGACGTCGCGGCTGATTGGCAGACTGGCCTTGACCGCACCGGTCTCCCTGTCGGCCACCACCAGACGCGGCGCCTCGCCACGACAGGCGATGAACAGACGATTGCGCTCGACATCCTGGGCCAAGGCGCTCGGGCGCGGGCAACCGTCGAATTGCCAGGTGTCGAGGACTTCGAAGTTCGTCGCGGAGTACCGCGCCACCTTGCCTTCATCACGCATCGGCAGGAAAAAACTGCCATCGCCCTTGAGCAACAACGGGTCGATTTTCTTCACGTCCAGTTCATGGGCGGCGGTGATGCGTTCCTGCTTCGGATCGAACACGAATAATGTCGAACGATCCGCACGCCGCCCGCTGACGATGATCACCTGGCCGGTGCGCGGCTCGAACACTGCGCTATTGAGGTTGCTCTGTGCCACCGGGATGCGCTTGAGCGGCCTGAGCGTGGACAGCTCCAGCACCCCAAGGCTGCCATCGGTGTTGAGCACAAACGCGCGATTCAACGGTGGCACAAACACAACGCCATTGGCGCCCTGGCTGTCATCGACGGTTTTGACCAGTTGCTGCTTGCTCACATCAAACACGCTCAGGCCGTTTTCCCGACGGGCCAGAAACAGGTACGGCCGCGTCGGATCCAGGGCAACGAAGCCCCAACTGTCTCCAGAACCGGGCAGCGTGACCTGTTGCTCACGGTGGTAGACCCGTACGTCAGGCGCAGGCGCCGCGCCAGCCAGGGCGCTGAACAGCAATAACGACAATCCCAAGGCTTTCATCAGAACTCCAGGGTGCTAGAGAGAGAAATCTGCCGCGAATCGCCCATCGAGACAAAGAACCGACTCACCGCCGAGGTGTAGTAAGTACGGTCGAACAGGTTCTTCACGTTGAGCTGAAACTTGACCTTCTGCCCCTCGACCTTGGTGTCGTAGGTCGCAAACGCATCGGCCACGGTGTAGCTCGGCAGTTCGAAATCGTTGACCGCGTTACCTTCACGCTCACCCACATAGCGTGCGCCAGCGCCGACCCGCAATTGATCGCCGCCCACAACGTTACCGAAGTCATACACTGCCGACAGCGAGCCGCTGTTCTTGGCCACGTTTTGCAGTTGATTGCCCTGGTAGTCCGGGTCCTTGGTGACCTCGGCATCGGTGTAGGCGTAGCTGCCGATCATGCTCCAGCGATCCGAGAGCTGGCCGCTCAAGTCGACTTCCAGACCACGGGAACGCACCTCGCCGGCGGCACTGTAAACGGTGGTCGGGCCTTCGGCGTTGGCGATCAGCACATTGCGTTTCTTGATGTCGAACAGGGCGACGTTACCGGTCACCCGCCCTGGCAGATCAAGCTTGGCGCCAATCTCCCAGGCCTTGGCCTCTTCCGGCGCGATGCTGCCGTCGAGCACCACGGTGCTGCCGCTCAGCGGCGCAATGGTCGAGTTGGGTTTGAACGATTCGGTGTAGCTGCCGTAGAACGACAGAGCGTCGGTGTATTTGTACACCAGGCCGGCACGCGGCACCCATTTCTGCCCGTTGGCATCGGTGTTGGCGTGGAAGGGCACGCCCTTGCCCGCGTATTGGTCGTACTCCTGGAAGCGTGCGCCTGCCACCAGAATCCACTGCTCATTGAGGTGAATGGAGTCCTGCATGAACACCGAATCGCTGCGCAGCTCATCGGTTTGCGCGCTGTCCGCCGGGCTGACCGTCGTGCCGGGCACTTCGCGGCCATACATGGGGTTCAAGTAACTGAAAGTGGTCCGGCTTTTCTGGCGGATCAGGTCTTCACGGTAGATCTTGCGGTACTCGTCATCGATACCGAACACCAGGTCGTGTTGCATGCCCAGGACATTGACGTTGCCTTCAAGGCTGGCGGTGGTGAAGCGATCGGTGCTGATCGCATTCTGGGTGCCATCCATGCTGCGCGTCAGGGTGCCTTTGCTGGTGTCGATGGCGGTCACACGCACCTGGCTGGCGTCGTAGGTTTCGCGATTCCAGCTGTAGCCGAAGTGGGCTTTCCAGTTGTCGTTGAGCTCGTGATCGGCTTCGAAATGATAGAGGTCCGAGCGCCCTTCCATGTTGTTGAACGGCTCGTCGAGGCGTTCCTTACGGGAGATGTCCAGCGGATGGTTGGTCCGTGGATCGATCAAGGTGCCACGGTCAAATGGCGTGAGGAATTCGCGGTGCTCGTAGGAGAACAGCAGCTTGGTGCTCTCCCCGTACCAGGCCAGCGACGGCGCGATCAGGCTCTCGCGATGCACGCCGAAGTTGCGCCAGTAGTCTTCGTCTTCGTGGTCCAGGACCATACGATAAGCCAGCCCGGAATCACCCAGTGCACCGGTGCTGTCGAGGCCACCGCCGCTGCCGTTCTTGCCCTCGCCATAACTCGAACCGCGCAGGGTCAGGGCGTTGTATTGCTCAAGCTCTGGCTTTTTGCTGACCATGTTGACCACACCGCCCGGGTCCTGGATACCGTACAGCAACGAGGCCGGGCCCTTGAGCACTTCGACCCGGTCAACCGAGCTATTGAGGCCACGGCCCTGCACGATCGGCATGCCATCACGCATGATTGAGCCATTACGGTTGTCACCAAAGCCGCGCACCATCACCGAATCCTGGGTGCTGCCCAGGGTGTTGGCCTGGGTAATGCCGCTGACATTGGCCAGTGCGTCGTCGAGGTTGCGCGGTGCCTGGTCACGCAGCACCTGGCCGGGCACGACGTTGATGGTCTGCGGGATCTCCTGGATCGGTGCCGAGGAGCGCGCCACCGAAGTGAGCTGCGGCGGCTGATAGCTCATCGAGTCATCCATCACCGAGGTGATGCTGGTGGCGCCCAGGTTCAATGCACCTTCGGTGGGCTGAGGCTCCAGGGCGAAGGTATGACCGTCGGTGCGGCGGAAGGTCAGGCCCGAACCGCCGAGCAAACGCTGCAGAGCCTGTTCGGCACTCATTTGGCCGTTGACGGCCGGAGCCTTCAAGCCGTACGGCGCTTCATCGGTGTAGACAACGCTGATGCCGGTCACGCGGCTGAAGTCACTCAGGGCCTGGGGCAGCGGTTTGGACGCCAGGGCAAAACTGTATTGCCCGTGCGACTGGCTGCTTCCAGTCTCAGCGGCTTGCGCCACGCTCAGCGGCAGCAGCGCCAACGCCGACATACTCAGCGCAGAAGCACCCAACCATTGTTTGACCGAACCCGATTTTGCCCTGGACTTCATTGCTCATGACCTGTGTAGAACCGCAACGGATGCGAATGACTCGCAGTTTCAGTCACTACACGGATGGCGTTCGGGTTTACCTCACCTCTTTTTTGAAAATATTTTTATCTTGGGTTTTGTGCTGCCTGAACGGGTCTCAACGCAGAATAATCAGATGCCCCAACACCTGATGCTGCTCAAACCCCATCACCCCCTGCAACGAACTCAGCACCGCCTGCGGGTTCCTGCTCGGAAAGCTGCCGCTGACCCGCCGCGCCGCCAGTTCATCGTTGAGCAACACGATCCGTCCCGGGTAATAGCGGCTCAGGTCGTTCACCACATCGGCTAGCGTTGCCTTGTAGTAATTGAGCCAGCCCTGACGCCACGCCAGTTGCGCCTCGCTGTCCACCGCGTGGAGTTTTTCCGCCGTGCCCTGGCCATACGCAACTTGCTGGCCGGCGGTCAGAATCTGCTGTTCGGCACCCTTGCCTGCCGTCACGCCCACGCGTCCAGACAGCACCGTGACCTGAGCGCCCTTGGGCTGCAAACGAACTTCAAACTGCGTCCCCAATACCCGCGCCTGGCCCTTTTCCGCGTCGACCACAAAGGGTTCGCCAGTGTGGGTGACGCTGAAAAAACCGGCGCCACGGCGCAACTGCACATGGCGTTCACCGCCACTGAAATTCACGGCAATTGCACTGTCGGCATCCAGTGTCACCTGCGATTGATCCGCCAGCGTCACCGTGCGGATTTCTCCAGGCGCCGAAACATAATCAGCCCCCAGATCATCGATCCAGCGCCACGGCTGCCAACCGGTGCCGAGACTGACCATCAGCAACAGGCACGCGGCCATGGCCAAGGCACCGACCCAGCGCCCGACGTGGTGGCGCCGCGAGCGATCCATGGTGTTGAGGTAACCCTGCAGGGCAAAGGCGTCTTCTTTGGCCAGCACGCGCGCGGGCACTTCGCTCAACTCCCACAGCACTTGTGCCCGGGCATAGGCCTCGGCGTGGGCGGGATCGGCCTGCAACCACTGACTGAAGGTGGCCTGGTCGCCGCTGTCGGGCTGATCGTGCAACAGGCTCAGCCAGGCCAAGGCGGCCTGCTCTTGCTCGGGCGTCGGGATGACGCGTTCGATGGGGTTCACGGTGCTTTCCCTGGCGGTCGTGGTTCGGGCTCGCGAAGGCTGGCCTTGCAGGCTTCGAGGGCGCGCATCATATGTTTTTCCACGGCACTTTGGGACAGGCCCATGGCCTTGGCGATCTCCGCGTACTTGCGGCCGTGAATGCGATTGAGCAAGAAGATCTGCCGCGTGCGCTCCGGCAATGCCCGCAATGCCGCTTCAACGTGACGCAAATCGTTACCTGCCTCCAGTGCTGCCTGCGGACCGCTGCCATGGCTGTCCGGTGGTTCCACCATCAAGCCTTCACTGGCCCGGACACGCGTGCCTTCACTGCGTAAATGATCGATGGCGATATTGCCGGCGCAACGCAGCAAGTAAGTGCTGAGCTCTTCGACCTGCACCAGCGGTCGGCGCCAGAAGCGCACGAACAAGTCCTGCACCAGGTCCGCTGCCGTCGCCCGGCAACCCACACGGCGGTTGACCAGCGCTTCCATCTGCGAACGCTGGGACAGGAAGACCTGGAGGAAGTGCGCACGGTCGCCTGGCTGCTGATCGCGCTCGATATCCTGAGGTTCGGGGGGAAGCGTGATCATCGATTCAGTACTGCACAAAAACCGTGAAGGGGCTGGGCGGCGTCGCAATGAGATAACTCCCCGGTACGCGGCAAGCTCGCCCAGTCTTCAGGAAACGGAGAGTGAAGGGGTATTTGGCTTTCATGTTCGACCTGGGAACCGAGTGAGCCCACAACAGCATCAGGGCCAGCAAGCAAGCGCGTAATACTAATAATAAATATTCTCATACGCAAAGCTGTCGAGCACAATTTGCAACAGATCGACGACGATTCAACCTTGAAAACAAAACGGGCCTGCAATGCAGGCCCGTTTTCGTTGGGAGGTTAAATCAGGCTTCAGCCGTTCTGGGCAGCCTGTTCGTTTTCGAGAAACTCTTCTTCCAGCAGCTTGTCGGCGTGAGCCCTGCGTTCGAATGGCACGACAGCGGCGCGTGGCTTGCCGCGCAATTTGCCAAACAGGTGCTCAAGCGCATGCTCGAGTTTCTCGGCGGCTCCATCGATCGCCAGTTCCAGGCTGGCGGCTTTATGGGTGACAGAAATCGGTTGATGGCCTTTTGGCCGCGCTTCCAGCTGGCAGCGCATATCGTGCGGACCCGGCTTGTCGCCGTTCTCGTCCTGCAGGTGGACCTCGATGCGGGTCAGATCCTCTTCGTAACGTTCGAGCGTGCTCTCAATGGTAGTACGTACCCACTCCTCCAGTCGTTTGCTGCCTTGAATATGGTGATCACTGTTGACTTGGATTTGCATAGTTCATCCCTTATTTCAGCTAGCTCGCGAGAGGCCGGTTGCTGTGCCCTTCGGCTTCATCACCGTGACCTCTTACTTACACAATCGGTCTGTACGCTGAACAATTCAACCCCTGAAAAAAGATAAATATCTATACGCAAAAAAAGCCGGACAAGCAGCAAAAGCGCTGTTAAGGTCGGGAGTTGGGTCGCCCTGCTGCCCTGTCCGAAATCCTTACAACTGCGGCTCACCCAAGGGGTGCAGACTGCGGAAAACCCCCGCCTCTTCCACCAGCCAGTCATGCACCGCGCGCACGCCTGGATGGCTCAGTGCACCCGGCGCATACAGCAGCATGTAGCGTTTGTGGTTGGGCACCGCCAGACCAAAGGGTACGATCAGTGCGCCTCGCTCCAGCTCATCGTTGAGCAGGGTTCGCCGGGCAATCGCCACCCCCATCCCGGCAATTGCCGCCTCGATCGTCAGGTGATTGCGATTGAAGGTATGCCCTCGCCGTACATCGGCGCCGTCAAAACCGATGGCATCGAGATAGAACTCCCATTCCGCATATTCATAACTGCCGCGCCAGGCGGTGATGTCGTGCAGCAGAGGGAAATGCATCAGGTCCGCCGGGCCGTGCAGCGGCGGGCGGCCACGCAGCAGGCTTGGGGCACAGACCGGAAAAATCTGCTCATCGAGCAGGGCTGTGGATAACAATCCCGGATAACTGCCGTCATTCAGGTCGATGGCCAGGTCGAAGTCGCCCTCGTGCAACGGCACGCTGCTGTCCTCCGCCACCAGGCGTAACTGAATATCCGGAAAACGCTGCTGCAGACGCGGCAAGCGTGGCGTCAGCCATTTACTGAGGAAGGACGGAATCGAGCGCACGCGCAAAACCCCGCTGACCATGCCGGCGTCCAGTCGACGCAATTCCGCGTCGATGCTGCCGTAAGCCTCGTTGACCGTAACCGCCAGTCGCTGGCCCTCGGCGCTCAGCTCGACACCCCGTGCCCGGCGGTGAAACAGGCGAAACCCCAGGCGCTCTTCGAGTTGGCGGATCTGCTGGCTGACAGCCCCCGGCGTGATGTGCAGTTCTTCAGCGCAGCGGGTGAACGACAGGTGCCGTGCTGCACAGGCAAACACGTTAAGCCAGACATATGTCTGAGCATGTAATTGACGACTCATCGTTTAGTCCTGCTAAAGGATGTCTTAGAAGCTTTCGTTGGTCACGCAGGACCCTGACAGGCAGTATCGCCCACATTGCGCTTGTCCTACAGAAATGGCAGCGATTTCTCTTCCATTGCTTGTACAGGGTTTAGCATGGCTATCAGTGTTTTTGATCTGTTTAAAGTCGGTATCGGTCCATCCAGCTCCCATACCGTCGGTCCGATGCGTGCCGCTGCCACCTTCGCTCAGGCTTTGGTCGAGCAGCATTTGCTGACTGACGTGCGACGGGTGGAAGTGCGCCTCTACGGTTCGCTCTCGGCCACCGGTGTCGGCCATGCCACCGACCGCGCCTGCGTCATGGGCCTGATGGGCGAATGGCCGGACAGCATCGATCCCACCACCATCGACTCACGTATCGCCACCTTGCTTGAAACCGGCGAATTGCGCCTGGCCAGGCAGACGTGCATCGATTTCAACTGGCAACGCGATCTCCTGCTGCTCGATGAGAGCCTGCCCTACCACCCCAACGCCATGTCGCTGACAGCCTTCGGCGAAACCGGCGAACTGTTCGAGCAAACCTATTACTCGGTCGGCGGTGGTTTCATCATAGAGGCCGCCGAAGCGCAATCCGGCATCGCCCCGGCGGGAGATGTCGTGCTGCCGTACGATTTTTCCAGCGCCGCCGAACTGCTCAAGCTCTGCGATCAACACGGCATGCGCGTGTCGGAATTGATGATGGCCAACGAGCGGGTCTGGCGCAGCGATGAGCAAATTCGCGAAGGCCTGCTGCACATCTGGTCGGTGATGCGCGAGTGCGTCGAACAGGGCCTGCGCCACGAAGGCATCCTGCCCGGCGGTCTGAAGGTTCCCCGTCGCGCAGCGAAATTGCACCGCAGCCTGCTGGAAATCGGCAAGCCCAATGTCATCACTTCGACCTTGTCGGCCATGGAATGGGTGAACCTGTTCGCCCTTGCCGTCAACGAGGAAAACGCCGCCGGCGGGCGCATGGTCACCGCACCGACCAATGGCGCGGCCGGGATCATTCCGGCGGTTTTGCATTACTACATGAAGTTCAACGCAGACGCTTCGGATGATGACGTGGTGGCGTTCTTCCTCGGCGCGGCCGCCGTCGGCATCTTGTGCAAGAAAAACGCCTCGATCTCCGGCGCCGAAGTCGGCTGCCAGGGCGAAGTCGGATCGGCTTGTGCCATGGCGGCCGCCGGGCTGGCCGAAGTGCTAGGCGCCAGCCCTGAGCAACTGGAGAACGCCGCTGAAATCGGTCTGGAGCACAACCTCGGATTGACCTGCGACCCTGTCGGCGGGCTGGTACAGGTGCCGTGCATCGAGCGCAATGCAATCGCCGCGGTGAAAGCCATCAACGCCACACAAATGGCCCTGCGTGGCGACGGCAAACACTTCATTTCCCTGGACCGGGTGATCCGCACCATGCGCGACACCGGCGCCGACATGCACGACAAATACAAGGAAACATCACGGGGCGGATTGGCCGTGAATTGGGTGGAATGCTGATCGGTTTGATTGCACTCAAATCTTTTTTGCCCTGAAACGGGCAGCAAAAAGCTTTGAAACTGTAGGAGCGAGCTTGCTCGCGATTCACGCAAAAGCACTGCCTTTGCTCAGGCAAATACGCGTCAACGTTGACCACCATCGCGAGCAAGCTCACTCGTACAGGCCCCGAAACCTTTCCGGCATGGGCCTTGCTACTTCCCTGATGAACATTGATGGCGAGATGGCCGATGGTCCGGTATGGCGAACCAACCTGATCACGGCCGGTCAACAACTGCACGTTCAATCAGCGGTGACGCATCATGGACAACCCTTTCCAGCTCATTACCGATGCTTTTGCACCGGACTATCAAATCAACCTGAGCATTCAGGGCCTGGATGGCAGCATCATGCTGACCCTCTCCAACAGTGGCCACATCGTGGCCAAGCGCATGATCAGTGCCGAACAGCGTAACGATCCCCAGCGCCTCAAGCGGCTGGTGCAAAGCATTCAGTTCGGCATTGCCATCGAACAGGGCCATAGCGCCATGGCCATCCTTGAAGCCATGACCAGCAGCGACAATCTCAGCTTGCCGCCGCCACGCGCCAAAGGCCGCCATCGCCCGGTGTTGGGCCTTTAAAGTTCGCCCTTCTCGACTTCCGGATGCTCACCGGAACCCGCACCCGTCTTGCGTTGCGGGTTTTCAATCTTCACCGAAGGAAATTGCGACGAGGCGTAACGCACCACCAGAATCGAAAACGCCAGCAGCAGAATCCCGCCACACAGGTAGATGATGCCCAGGTCCGGCGGGTTGTGATGCGAGACGTTGGAGATCAGCAAGCGCGTCAACGCGGTGATTGCCACATAGATCAGGAAGCGCACCGGCATATGGTTGGTCTTGAAATAAATTCCGACCATTGCCCCCAGTTCCAGGTAGATGAACAGCAAAAGGATGTCATCGATCTTGATATGCCCCTGCTCGAGCATGCCGAGAAACTCCATCACCGCCGCCCAGGCGGTCACCGCACCGATGGCGAACAGCGCCAGATAGTGGAAGGTTTCGACGAACAGGTTGCCCAGCGACTCGGCCAGTTCATGTACGTTCTGGCGCAGCCTTTCGGCCCAGTTGATTTTCACGATGATGCTTCCTTAAGTCGGCTCGAGCGGATGATGCGGGTTGGACATGACGGTTTTTCTGCATGCAGAAAAAAGGCCAGCCCATGATGGCGAGCCGCCCTGAAATACGCGCCGTGGCGTTTGGTCGCACTTGAGTCGGCCTGCAGGTGCGAGCCTGTTCGCGACGGGAACAATGCGCTGCACCTGACAAACGCGGAAACCGGACTACATTAAAAAGCCACTACCCAAACCCCGGGGATTCCATTATCCTTTTCGCTGTATATAGATACAGTAGTCGAAATCGACAACCAATGTGAAGGCATGTGAGGTGGTGAATGGCCGTCGAAGTGGTATACCGCAGCAGCCGAGATCTGGAGCGCTTGTTCATGGATAAAGCCGAAGCTGACCGTCATGACAAAATGCTCGAACTGGCTGAACTGCTGGCTGAAGTGTTGCAAAGAGCCGTGCCGTCCCTGAGCGAGCAACAAGTGGAAGAGGCCGGGATCTACATGGCGAAGAATCGCGATGTGTTCGCCAAGGCGTTCAAGAGCCAGCCGGATGCCCTGTCCGAATTGCTCAGCGCTCCGGTAGAAGCAGCTGAACCTGCCGAAGTGGTGGAAGCCGTCGAGATCGCCGAGCCGGCCAAGCCCGCCAAGGCCAGCAAAGCCGCGAAGTAAGCGACAGCAGAATTGAACAGGCCCTGGGTCGAAAACCCAAGGCCTTTTTCATGCCTGTGGAAAACTCGCGAGGGTGTCAGCGGTACAACACTTTCTCGGCCAACTCGTTGGCAACCCGGGCGGGCGAACGTTTTTCTGCCTGGGCATGGGCGAACACTTCGGTCAGGCGCGAGCTAATTTTCGACAGGTGCGCGGTGATCGTCGGTAACTCCTCGCCGCGGTGTTTAAGCGACACGTAGATCAACCCGCCGGCATTGATCACGTAATCCGGCGCATAAAGGATGCCGCGCCGTTCCAGTTGATCGGCACAGTCCAGATGAGTCAGCTGGTTGTTCGCCGAGCCAGCCACCGCCGAGCAACGCAATTGCGTCACGCTGTGGCTGTTGAGCACGCCACCCAGTCCGCAGGGCGCGAGAATGTCACACGGTGTACTGAGCAAGGCATCGTTGGCAATCGGGTGCGCACCCAGTTGCTCCATGGCCAGTTGCACCTTGCCGTGATCGATATCGCTGACCAGCAACTCCGCGCCCGCGGCGTGCAACTGCTCTGCCAGTGCGTAACCGACATTGCCCAGCCCCTGAATCGCCACACGCAGGCCTTCGAGATTGTCGCTGCCCAAGCGGGCCATCGCGGTGCTGCGAATCCCGGCGAACACCCCCATGGCGGCATGGGGCGCAGGATCGCCCGCCGAAGTGGTACTGGTGACGAACTGGGTCTGCTGGGCGATGCAATCCATGTCCGCCACTGAGGTGCCACTGTCGATCGCTGTGATGTAGCGACCTTCAAGTTGCTGAATGCAACGTCCGAAGGCTTCGAACAGCGCGGCTCGATTTTCCACATGGGCCGGGCGCACGATGACCGCAACGCCACCACCCTGGGCCAGACCGGCCAGCGCAGCCTTGTAGCTCATGCCCTGGGCCAGGCGCACGGCATCCTCGACCGCTGATTCATCGTTGGGATAGGCAAGGTAACGACAACCGCCCAGGGCAGGCCCCAACCGGCTGTTATGAATGGCAATGACCGCCTTCAACCCGGTAACCGGGTCAACGCTCAGATGCAGCGATTCAAGGCGAGTGCTTTGCATGAGAGCGAACATCGTAAAGCTCCCGAATCACTTCTTGTAGTCGCCAGTATAGGCTTGCGCCCAAAAATTGCTGAAGCGCACCGGAATAAGCGCGACGGTCATGCTGGCTTTCGGAAATAACCTCAAGCACCCCCTGCACGGCACTGGACGAATGCCGTAAACGTGGGCTAAAACGAGGCATTGCCCGGAGATTCCGATGACCCCGCGCCGCTCGTTCTTCGACTGCCTGCAACGTTCACCGCCCGCGCTGTTCGAGGCGGCGCTATGGATTGCGGTGGAACACGACAGCGAAGTGAAACCCGAAGCGGTGCTTGCGGATTTCCGAGAACTGCAACTGCGCGTCAGCGGCGGTTTGCCGATGCTACCAGTCAACGAACTGGCGCAACCGCTGCTACGACGCATGAATGACCTGGGGTTTGCCCAGGACGACTTCACGCCACTGCGTCCGCAAGTGGCCTTGCTCAATAAAGTGCTGGAACGCCGTCGTGGACAACCGCTGGCGTTGGGGCTCATTGCATTGGAGCTGGCCCGGGGACTGGAAATCCCTCTGGTTGGCGTCAATTTCCCGGGGCACTTCCTGTTGCGCGTACCGGGCGCCGACCACCTGCTCGACCCCTGCGGCGGCCGTCGCCTCTACCCCAACGACTGCCGCGAGTTGCTGCATCGCCAATACGGCGCGAACATGAAACTGAGCGCCGAGCACCTGGTGACAGCGCAACCGGTGCAGATGCTGCAACGCCTGTCGCGAAACCTGCGCCAGTTGCACCTGTCTCACGACGACTTCATCGGTGCACTGATCGACGCCGAGCGCGTGCTCGAACTGGGCAACGCCACCGCAGCCGACTACCTGGCCCGGGCCAGCTTGTATCAACGCCTGGACTGCCCGAACGCAGAGCGCTTCGATCTGGAGCATGCCCTGCTGCTCAGCGACGATCCGATCCAGCGCATTCGCCTGACCGAGCGACTGGGGCATTTGCCGCCCAACGCTATCGTTCACTGAAGCAATCGATGTCCTTAAACTCGCCAGCAAGCCGGCTCCTCAGAAAAGCAAAAGCAAAAAACAAAAGCCGCGTACACCGCCTGTTTTTCACCAATCGACAGGATGAGCGTTAGCTCGGCAGCCGCTCTTGATCTTGATCCACCGGCCCCTTCGGCAGGCTGAGTGGAGGGATTTATCTGGGGGTGGGAGCGCAGCGACCGTTTGGCACAGCCAAACACATCGAGAGGAGGTGCAGCGAAGCAAACCGTAGGCGATGCCCCCGGATGAATGCCGGAGCGAAGGGACCCCGAGCCCCTGCGAGGGGCCGAACGCTGGGGCAAGACTTTTTGGTTCCTTTTGTGTCGTTTGACAAAAGGGACTCGCCGTAAGGGCGAAACCCTAAGCCGCCTTTACCGAAGGAATGGATATGTACACCGTTAACAAAACATAGGTCGATCGCCAGATAACTATCGCTTGCAAGCCAGCCCCCTCAGGTTCTGGACGAAGCGTTACGGCGTATCCGGCTGATTCGCCGGATGCGCCTTGATAAACGCCGGATGGGCTACAGCCAACGCCGCCACCCGCCGAATACGCGGATACGCTTCAAGAGAAATACCGAAGCGCTCGGCAGCATACAACTGAGGGATCAGGTAGACATCCGCCAGCCCCGGCTCGGGACCGAAGCAGTACCCTTCATCACCAATCAGCTGTTCCACCGTCGCCACCCCCTGGCTGATCCAGTGCCCGATCCACTCAACCACCTGCACCTCATCGTGACCCAACTGGCGCAGCCGGTTGAGCACACTGACATTGTGCAGCGGATGCACATCACAGCCGATCACCGCCGCCACACCGCGCTCGTGAGCGCGAGCAACGAGATCCCTGGACAGCAGCGGCACCTGTGGATAACGCTCTTCCAGGTACTCGATGATCGCCGGAGACTGGATCAGCAACTCACCTTCATCCGTGCGCAAGGCCGGCACGCGGCCTTGCGGATTGACGGCCAGGTACGCCGGCTGACGATGCTCGCCACCAGGGGCTGCAATCAAATTGATCGGCAGCGCCTGGTAATCCAGGCCCTTCAAGGCTAGAGCAATACGCACCCGGTAGGACGAAGTCGAACGGTAGTAGGTATAGAGTTCCATGCCCGCTCCTCTCAGCGCGCCGCCAGCACTTTGCCGCGGCACTCACCGAAACCAATGGATGCAAAACCCTCACGGCGGCAACGACCACGCAGGATGATTTCGTCGCCGTCCTCGAGGAACTTGCGCACTTCACCCGACGCCAGCTCGATCGGTTTTTTGCCGCCTTCAGTGATCTCCAGCAGGCTGCCGAACTGACCATTTTCCGGTCCCGACAAAGTCCCTGAGCCGAACAGATCGCCAGCCTGCAACTGGCAGCCGTTGACGCTGTGGTGCGCGACCATTTGCGCCACGGTCCAGTACATGTGCTGGGTGTTGCTCAGTGTCAGACGATGAGCCGGCAGATGCTGTTCGCGCATGGCTTCGGTGGTCAGCAGCACTTCCAGCTCGATGTCGAAGCCGCCTGCTGCCTGATCACGCTTGTCCAGCAAATAAGGCAATGGCTGCGGATCGCCTTGCGGACGCGCCGGCTGGGCACGGCGGAACGGCTCAAGCGCTTCGGCGGTGACGACCCACGGCGAGATACTGGTGATGAAGCTTTTCGACAGGAACGGCCCCAGCGGCTGGTATTCCCAGGCCTGGATGTCGCGGGCCGACCAGTCGTTGAGCAGGCAGAAACCGGCGATGTGATCGGCAGCGTCGCCAATGGCAATCGAGTCGCCCATGTCATTGCCCTGACCAATCCAGATGCCCAGCTCCAGCTCGTAGTCCAGGCGTGCGCAGGGGCCAAAAACCGGTTCACTCTGGCCGGCCGGCAAGGTCTGGCCTTTCGGACGGCGCACGTCGGTGCCGGACGGGCGAATGGTCGAGGCGCGGCCGTGGTAGCCGATGGGTACGTACTTGTAGTTAGGCAGCAACGGGTTATCGGGACGGAACAGTTTGCCGACGTTCTGCGCGTGCTCGATGCCCACGTAGAAGTCGGTGTAGTCGTTGATTTTCGCCGGCAGATGCATCGTGCAGTCCGCCGCCAACGGCAGCAGCTTCGTGCCTTGTGCTTCGATCTTGCCCCGCAGGCTGCTGCCCTCGGCGAACAGTTCCAGCAGACGCTCCCGCAGCGCTACACGGGCTTCGCGGCCCAGTTCGAAAAAGGCATTCAATTGCCCGCCAAGGGTGGCTTCGACGGCGGCCTTCGCGACGCCCTCGAACAACCCGGCATCCAGCGCAGCGTGCAGATCAAAGATGTGCTCGCCGATGGCCACGCCGCTATGGGGTAGCGAACCGTCGATGCTGAACACACCCAACGGCAGGTTCTGCAGTGGGAAATCAGCATGCCCGTTGGCGGATGCAACCCAGCTGCGGGTGATGGAAGTCTGCGTCATGGGTTATCTCCGGGTCGGGTCGAAAGTAGCGGGCAATGTGGCCCAGCAGGCATCGTAAGTCGGTTGCAATTGCGGGCAGTCGAGGGCAAAACGGCTCGGACGCAGCACCTGGCTGGTCTCGAACATGAAAGCCATGGTGTTGTCGATTTTCGCCGGCGCCAGCTCGGCGTTGATCGCCTTGGTACAGGTTTCGCCATCCGGCCCGTGGGCGCTCATGCAGCTGTGCAAGGACGCACCGCCCGGCACAAAACCTTCGGCCTTGGCGTCGTACGCGCCCTGAATCAGGCCCATGTATTCGTTCATCAGGTTGCGGTGGAACCACGGTGGACGGAAGGTTTTCTCGGCGACCATCCAGCGTGGCGGGAAGATCACGAAGTCGAGATTGGCCAGGCCATGAACACTGGTCGGCGAGGTCAATACGGTAAAGATCGACGGATCAGGGTGATCGAAACTCACCGTGCCAATCGTGTTGAAACGACGCAGGTCATATTTGTACGGCACGTTGTTGCCATGCCATGCCACCACGTTCAGCGGCGAGTGGTTAAGCTCGCAGGCCCATAGTTGGCCCAGGAACTTCTGTACCAGGGTGGTGGGCTGCTGCAGGTTTTCGTAAGCCGCGACCGGGGTCAGGAAGTCCCGCGGGTTGGCCAGGCCATTGCTGCCGATCGGCCCCAGATCCGGCAGGCGCAGCGGTGCGCTGTGGTTCTCGGCGACGTACCCGCGGGCTTGCGGGTCGAGCAATTCAACACGGAATTTCAAGCCTCGCGGCAACACTGCGATTTCCAGCGGTTCCACGTCCAGCACACCGAGCTCGGTGGTTATACGCAGGCGCCCCATCTCGGGCACCAGCAGCATTTCCCCGTCGGCATTGAAGAACACACGTTCCATGGAACGGTTGGCGCGGTAGTTGTAGATGCTGATCCCGGACGGTTTTTCCGCGCTCGCATTGGCTGCCATGCTCACCAGGCCATCGATGAAGTCGGTCGGCTCGGCAGGCAGGTCCAGTGGGTTCCAGCGCAGGCGGTTGGGGGTGACTTCACCCAACGGGCCGCCCGCCAGTTGCCGCTCGAGTTTGACGAATGCCGGGTGATTGGCCGATGGCTGGATGCGGTACATCCAGGTCCGTCGCGCCTCGCTGCGCGGCATGGTGAAGGCGGTGCCGGAAAACAGTTCGGTGTACAGACCGTACGGGGCTTTCTGCGGGGAGTTCTGGCCGACAGGCAGTGCGCCGGGTAGCGCTTCGCTGCTGAATTCGTTGCCGAAGCCTGACAGATACGTCAGCGCTGGCGTCGTTGCATCGGAGTTCATGGAGCCTCCTGAACAGGGAGTCGGCAGTGGCCGTTCGCTCTGCTGCAGAGGTCTTGGCACGCCTGGGTTGTTATTGTCGTAATTCAATTACGCATAACGTAATTTGATTGGTATTGACCGTCAAGCTATAAAGACGCCCATTCGTCCCGGGATCACGGCACCACCATGGAAAAGACCAGCGACAGCAACGGCAAACAGAAAGTCCGCTCGGCCGAGGTCGGCACCGACATTCTCAAGGCATTGGCCGAGTTGTCGCCCTCGACCTCGCTGTCGCGCCTGGCCGAGCATGTGCAAATGCCAGCGAGCAAGGTTCACCGTTACTTGCAGGCGCTGATCGCCAGCGGTTTTGCCGAACAGAATGCCGCCACCAACCACTACGGGCTGGGCCGCGAAGCCTTGCGCGTGGGCCTGGCGGCACTCAACAGTATGGACGTGCTGAAAGTCGCCGCACTGCCATTGGCCGAGCTGCGCGACGACTTGAACGAAACTTGTTTCCTCGCGGTATGGGGCAATCAGGGTGCGACCGTAGTGCATATCGAACCGGCCGTGCGCGCGGTGACGGTGGTGACACAATTGGGCTCGGTACTGCCGTTGCTCAGCTCTTCGACCGGTCTGGTGTTCGGTGCTTATCTTCCCGCGCGGGAAACCGTGGAATTGCGTGATCAGGAACTGCAAGTCAGCACGCCCCATGCGCTGGCAGACGAGCAGACTTACACGACGATGTGCGAACAGATCCGCCAACGCGGCCTGCATCATGTGCATGGTTTACTGATGCCCGGCGTCGATGCGTTGTCGGCACCGGTGTTCAATGCCATGGGCAGGATTGCCGCGGTACTGACAGTGGTCGGGCCGACGTCGCTGTTTCACGCCGATGAAAACGGCCCAGCGGCGCAGCGCCTGCTGTCTGCCAGCCGCGCAGTCAGCTGGCGAATGGGTTTCGAGCCGACCGTTTGAACTGAATGATCCGGCCCGCTCGAGGCTGGCCTCGGCAGCCTGTTACACGCTGAAACCCAACTGCCTGGCCATGGCCACCGCCTGTGTTCGGCGCTCGACGCCGAGCTTGCTGTGGATACGCCGGGCATGGGTTTTCACCGTGTGCAACGAGATGAACAATTGCCGGGCAATTTGTTGATTGGAGTTGCCTTGAGCGATCAGCCCAAGCACTTCAAGCTCGCGTTGACTCAACAGGGTGGTATCTGCCCCCGCCGCCGCTCTTGGCCCCTCACCTCTCAAACGACAAAGCAGACCCGGCTGACGCAAATTCAAGTCACACAAGGCCTGCTGCCCCTGACAGCGATCCACCAAGACCAGGCCGGCTTCCAGCGAGTCTCGGGCCACGGCAGTTTCACCGCTCAGATCGGCCACCTCACAGATCGCCAACTGCAACTCGGTCTCCAGCGCCAGCATGGCGTGTTGTTGCGCATGCTCCAGCAGTATCTGCAGTTGATCCAGCGCGCGTGGCGCCTGATTCAAATGGGCTTCGGCCAGCAACAGTTGATACTCGACGCGCGCCAGCAATTGAAAGGTAGCCGGTGGGGCTTGCCGTGCGCGGGGTCCTCGATAATGGCGCAGTACGCGGGTGAGTGCTTCGCAGGTCAGTTCGTGGCGCCCTTGCTGCAACCAGAAATGGCTGCTGACTTGCAGCAGCACGCTACGGTAAACGGTGTCCGGGATCTGCCGCTGCTGCATCAAGCGTTCGGCTTCGCGCAGGCGGTCAAACGCCTGGGCGTAGTCACCCAGGTTGGCGGCGATCTGCGCCTGCCCGAGAAACCCGTACAGCACATGTTTGTCCCGACTGATCAGACAGTCATCCAGCCCCGTCTGAAAATGCTCGCCAGCTTGCGCCACCTGCCCCTGACACAACGCCAGGCGCCCGCGCCGCAAGGCAATCCGCCCCAGCAAGGGCGTCGGCCGATCAGCCAGTGGCTTGAGCCGTTCATGCACATCGGCCAACAGCTGTGCCGCGCGCCCGGGTGTCCCGCGCATCTCCAGAAGCTGCGCATGATCGAGCTCCAACAACGCCTCGAAGAGCAGCGAACCCTGCGCGCGCGCCAGGCACAAAGCATCGCGGTTGAGGGTCTGGGCGGCGTCGAGGTCTGCGTTGAGCAATGCTTGCTGGGTCAAGCCCGACAGACATAACAGGCGCGCCGGCCAGGCATCGACATCCAGCGCTTGCAGCGCCTCGATGAAATGTTCCCGGGCCGCCGACATGCGCCCCAGCAAATGCAGGAGCCAGCCTTGTTGTGCCTGCCAGCGTGCCAATAACTGGCGTTGCGCGATGGCCGTCGGTTGCGGTGCGAAACGTGCCATTTGCCCCATGCATTCGGCGGCCTGATCAAAGCGTCCGGCGAACAACAACGCTGCGCTGACCAGGCCTACCCGTTGTGGCGTGCCCAAGGTCAATTGCTCGCCCATCTGCTCATGCAGCTTCAGCAGCCAACTGGCGTTCTGGCGTTTGAACAGGTGCTCCAGACTGAAGTGCTGCAACAGGCTCACCGCAACTTCGTGCTCTTGCGCCAGTAATGCCTGTTCGAACGCGCCCTGCCAATCCTCCCGGGCACTGAACCATTGGCACGCCCGTCGATGCCAGGAGCGCTCCGACTCGGCCGGTTCTTCGCGCAACGCCAGGGCCAAAGGTTCGAAGACCCGCAACCATTCGCTCGAGGCCTCCCAGGGTTCAATGAAACAACCCATTTCCTGCAACCTGTGCAACCACTGCGCACCCTCCCCGGCACCGAACAGGTGCTCGCAGAGGCTGGCGTTGAATCGCGGCAAGTAAACCAGTACGCGCCACACTTCGATCAGCTCAGGCGACAGGCTGCTGAACAATTCGTGTTGCACGTAATCAAGCAAGGTCGCGGAACGTCCCTGTTCAGCCGACCATGGGCAGCCATTGAGCAACGCGATCCGCACACCGGCGCACCAGCCATCACTGCGCTCGTGGATTTTTTTCGCTGTTTGCCGAGCCAGCGCCGGTTCGACATGGCGCAATAGTTCGCCGATTTCCGCCTCGCAGAACCCTAACGTGCGGCCTTCACACTCGTACAGTTCGTCATCGAGCAGCAAGCGCGGCCAGTTGCAGGCCGGACGCCGTCGGGTGCCCAGCCACCAGGTCAGCGCCGGGTTGGGCACAGACAACAGGCGGTCGAGCAAACGATCAAGCTGAGGATTCGGGGTGCGGCAGTAGTCGTCGAGAAACAGCCAGATGGGCGTGTGTATTCGTGCGAGGTGCTCCAGTAAACCGGCCTCTTGGGCAGACGGCAGGCCCAGCGCCGCTGCCAGTCGTGACAACAATTCGTCTGCCGTTAACGCCGCCCCGGCCAGCGGCAGCCAACACACCTGACAGTCTTGCGGCGCTCGCAGCAGACACTCGGTGAGCAGCGCGCTCTTGCCACTGCCGGCGGGTGCGCAGAGCAATCTCACCCTCGCGGTCGAGACCATTATCGGCCCCGTCAATCGCTCACGAGACAGATGATGAGCCGACAATCGCGGCAGGATCCCCGGGCGTTCCCGACAGTGCGTCATTGCAGTCATGGTGGTGCGCCTTTTTTATAATTCTGGCGCCACCCTAGACCTCATCCGGTCGCTTGTTGAAGAAGTATTCAACACACTGATCGCCCCCCATAAAAAAGGTGACCATAAGGTCACCTTTATGTGTAAGTGGCTGTAGGACGATTACCGAACTCCCGTACTCCGCAAGGCTGCCGGCGTGTAGTCCCCGGCTTTTGCATCGATGTTGAATTCGAAACTGCGCTTCTCTTCGTTCTTCATGCCCAGCGCGATGTAGCGACCGGCAATCAGGTCATACAGGGCTTCGACGGTGTAGGCCGGCACCTGATGATCGTAGTAGAACTGTGCGTGCCCTTCGGCCACTCGCCAGAGCTGGCCACGACCATCGTAGTGATCCGCCAGCGCCACTTGCCAGCTGTCTTCATCGATGTACATATGGCGCTTGGCATAAATGTGCCGCTCGTTGGGTTTCACCGTGGCAACCACTTCCCAGACCCGGTGCAATTCATAACGAGTCAGGTCCTGGTTGATATGCCCGGCCTTGATCACGTCGGTGTACTTGAGGTTGGGCGAGTCGAGCTTGTAACTGTTGTACGGAATGTACATCTCCTTTTTACCGACCAGCTTCCAGTCATAACGGTCCGGCGCACCGGAAAACATGTCGAAGTTGTCGGTGGTACGCAGGCCATCGGAAGACGTCCCCACGCCGTCATAGGCCACCTGTGGCGCACGACGCACGCGGCGCTGGCCGGCGTTGTAGATCCACGCCTTGCGCGGTTCCTTGACCTGATCGAGGGTCTCGTGAACCAGCAACACGTTGCCCGCCAGACGCGCCGGCGCCGTCACTTCCTGCTTGAAGTAGTTGAGGACGTTATCGTCGCTGCCCGGTTTCAAATCACTGAGCAGCGATGGCACGGCGACTTCGTCCTTGAAACGGATCACCGTGAAATCACCATTGGACTGCGGCGTCGCCTGGGTGATGGTACGGCGCAGATTGCCGCCGTGATAACGGGTGATGTGGTTCCAGATCACCTCCACGCCGTTCTTCGGAATCGGGAAGGCGTAATAGCGATTGCCGGTGAAATTGGCCAGGCCGTTACCGTCGTTGATCGGTGTGACGTTCAACGCACTGCGCTTGGCCGACTCATAGATCTCCGTTGGCAGGGCCACGGTGCGGTGGGTCGGATAGACCGGAATCCGGTAGGTTTCCGGGTAGCGTTTGAACATCGCGATCTGGCCGTCGGACAGCTTGTCCTTGTACTTGTCGACGGTGGCCGCGGTGATGATGAACAGCGGTTTCTCATTGGCGAAGGGGTCGGCCAGAAAACCTTTGCTGTCCACCGCTCCGGCATTTTTTGCAATGCCACCGGTCCAGGCTGGAATCGAGCCATCGGCATTGCCCTTCTTCTCGGCGCCCAGCGGCGTCAGGGAGGTACCCAGCTGATTGGCCTCTTCCACCGAGACCGCGGCCATCACCTGCACGGCCAACACACTGAGGGCCAGCACCGTACCGAACTGCAAAATCATCTTGCGCATTGAAGTCATC
This sequence comes from Pseudomonas vancouverensis, assembly GCF_004348895.1. GTDB lineage: Bacteria > Pseudomonadota > Gammaproteobacteria > Pseudomonadales > Pseudomonadaceae > Aquipseudomonas > Aquipseudomonas vancouverensis. The sequence goes on along the minus strand of NZ_RRZK01000029.1, from coordinate 237,415 downwards.
CTTTTCAGCCAGATCAGAAGTTCACGCCAAAGCTCAGCGCCACGAAGTCACGGTCTGTGAGCGTGTTGTAGTCGCCGCCGAAGAAGTCGGTGTAACTGAGGCTTGCGGTGTAGGTATTGCGATAGTCCGCATCGACACCGAGGCTGATGGCCTTGGCGCCTTCGTTGAACAGGCCGTTGGGACCGTAGCCGACGACATCGTGGGACCAGGAGAGGTTGGGCCTGAAGTTGATCCCGGCAATGACGTTGTTGTAATCGAGGATCGCCCGGGCGCGATAACCCCACGAATTCGAGGTCACGAAGCCATCGGTATCGCCGCCGAAACCGTACTGGCCGTACACCGAATCGCGGCCATAACGCAGCTTGCTGCGGGCCTCCAGGCCACCGACATGGACCATTGCCGCTTCGCCCACCAGGGTCAGGCGATCAGCGCCGGCAACCTGATCGATAAAGTGCGTGAGGGTGCTCTGGACCTGTGTCACTTCCTTGCGTCGATAGCCCTTGTTGTCGGCGCCCGGCGCAGTCGCGATAGGCGAAGCCGCACCTCCGGCAATCGGGTTGAGCATTGCCAGGGTCAGGTCGTTGGTATTGATCTGCACCGGTGCGTTGGGTCGGTAGCTGATCTCCCCGGTCCACGCCGTGCCGGTCGGCAAAGTGGTGGAGAAGCTCGCCCCATAGAGGCGAATGTCCTCCGGATATTCCAGGTAGTACTGGCCGCGACCGAGCATCACGCTTTGCGCAAGACCCGAGCCGCTGCCAGGGGCAAGCCGGTTGGCCGCCGCGACAATCCCGGGAATGCTCGCCAGCGTGGAGAGGCCGGCCGTGGTCGTACCGACATTGGGTGTGCGGCTGTGGTAATTCATGAAATACAGGCCGTACTCGGTGTCATCCCCCAACCAGCGCAGTGCGGTACCCCACTGCCCCGAATCCCGCGCATCGCGGTCCTGACCGCGAGGAACCACCACCCCTTCCCGGGTGACCTCGAAGCCCTGGCCAAACGCTGCGGCAACCGGTTGCAACGGCGCGATGGCCGGGCTGGCAACCGTGTAATTGTTGTTGCAACCGTCGGCCACCACATCGTTGCCGAAAAATGTGCCGCAGTTGTCGACAACGGTCTGGTCCCATTCCAGTTGGTAGAAACCTTCGACGGTCAACTTGTCGGTCAGTCCCTGCGAGGCGAACAGCATGTTGACCGGAATCAGGCCTTCCTTGATCTCGGCTCCGGGCCGGCGGAATGCGGATACGTCGATCGGGTTGATGCTGTTGATGGAGTTGCCGATGAAGGTGCTTTCACCCCAACTGACCACCTGTTTACCGGCGCGAACCGTGCCCGGCAGATCGGCAATGGAGTAGTTGTGATAAACGAAGGCGTCGAGGATTTCGCCGCCCGAGGACTTGGCGCCCTCCTTGCGATTGTGATCACTGATGTCCTTGAACGGACGGCTTTCATCCTTCAGTTCGAAGTCGTACCAGTACTTGCCACGCACGAACATGCCGGTGTCGCCGTACTTCAATTCCAGGTCATGAATGCCCTTGAAGATCTTCGAAAAGGTTTCGCCTTTGCCGAAGTTGAGTCGCCCGTCATCACCGGTCGACGCCTGGCCGGTCCCGCCGTTGGGAATACCCACCAGCGACTTGTCGGCATCGCGCATACCCCAGCTCGCGCCGACCGACAGGGACGAATCGAATGTCCCCTCGATTTCCCCGATGTTGAATGAAACGGCCTGTGCCTGGGCACAACAGCCCAAGGCCACCGCAGCCGCCAGTGCGTGCGGTGTGAAGATGGCGCGCATTGTTGTTTTTGTCATGCGTCTTCCCCGGTGAGTGACAGAAGGCCTCACCCTACTGCCGGGCAACGGGGTCGATAAGCGCACCAAGGAGGTATTCGCGCTGTACCTCCAAAGGATGACTGGCGCCAAGGCATCACCTGGGGGCATCGCGTGCGCGCGCACTGTTGCTCAGACTGCAACAGAGCATGTCCGGAATCAGTATTTTTCCTTTGTCACCAAGGGCTTATTCTGAGCGGGCTTTCACGGCAGACAGCCGAAAGCATCGGATAACGGCATGCGCCATTACCCACAGATTTCAGATGGATCGAGATTCGGTTTATCGCCCCTGTTCACTGACGTTGATTTGTAGCTCCTTGATCCAACGTCTTACCTTGGCCGCTGCGTTTGCAGCGGCCTTTTTTATGGGCGCTATTTACGGGGTAGGGATGCACTGGATAATTGTAGGAGCCGGCTTGCTGGCTCCTACAAGGGGTGTAAAGCAGCGAAGATCAGATCGAATACTTCTGCAGATTCCCCATCATTTCCTTCAGCGCTTCGATATTGTCCTTCGGATGCGCCGCCCCCTCGAAGTCGCAAATCTGCTGCCAGTTGGCCGCCACGTCCTGCGGTGAGAAACCGGCCCGTGGATCAAAGCCGACACCGAGACTACGCTCCCAGCGCACCTTGCCCATCCAGCCACCGCCCACTTCGAACAGACCGGATGTGTCCTGACAGTCTTCGCTGGCCAGGTACACCACCAACGGGCTCACCAGCTCCGGCTTGAGCTGTTCGAACACCTGCGGCGGGATCAAGCCTTCGGTCATGCGCGTACCGCCGGTGGGGGCGATGGCGTTGACCAGGATGTTGTTCTTGCGGCCTTCGATGGCCAGCGTGCGGGTCAGGCCGTAGAGACCGAGCTTGGCCATGCCGTAGTTGGACTGCCCGAAGTTGCCGTAGATGCCCGAGGTCGATGCGGTGAAAATCACCCGGCCGTAATTCTGCTCGCGCATGTGCGGCCAAGCAGCGCGGGTAACCTTGTAGGCGCCTTCGACATGCACGCGATAAACGATGTCCCAGTCGGCGTCTTCCATCTTGTGGAAGGTCTTGTCACGCAGGATGCCGGCGTTATTGACCACCACGTCGACACGGCCAAACACGTCGAGTGCATGCTGGACCAGCTTGTCGCCATCGGTGACCGAATCATGGTTGGCCTCGGCGATACCGCCGGCTTCGCGAATTTCCGCCACCACGCGATCCGCGGCAGAGGCATTCGCCCCTTCGCCCTGGGCCGAGCCACCCAGATCGTTGACCAGCACCCTGGCGCCCTGCTTGGCGAACAGCAATGCATGCGCCCGCCCCAGGCCGCCACCCGCACCGGTGATGATCACGACTTTATCTTCGAAACGAACAGAATCATTCATGGGGCGACTCCAGCAGGCCAAGGGACATTGAGTCCGAGTTTCAGGCACGGCGCGGTGGGTCACAATGAACAACGGGGAGGCTGAATGGTGCGCGATAAGGCTGGGGGATGATGAACTCGGCAATGACGCAGCAAACAGCAGCCTGGGCAGCGCAAACAGCGCGATGTCTCAGGCTGCGTGCTTTCCTTTACCCCTCATGAGCATGCCACTTTGCGCGGCGGAAACAGCAATTGATCGCGGAACGACAGGTAGTGCTTGAGCACCTGACACGGTGCCTCGATCTGTGGGTAATGGCCGATGCCGGGCAACAGCACCGTGTCGGCATCAGGAATCAGCTCCCGATAACGCTCGACCATGTGCGCACCCGAGATCGGATCGACCTCACCGTCAATCACCCGCAAGGGCACGTCGTTGCGCTGCATCGCCGTCACCCAGCGGTCGCGCTGCTCCCGCCGTTCGGGAATATAGGCAATCAGCTTGTGCATGATCCGCGGCCCGCGGTGGCTTTCGACCAGGCTCCAGAAATCATCCATCTCGCTTTCACTGGGGCGGGTTTGCGGGCCGAAAATCTGCCGAAAGCTCTTGACCAGTCCGTCGCGACTGAATGCACGGCCGATCATCCAGCCCAACGGGCTGAGCAGGAGTTTTTGCATCAACACCGGGCGGTGGGTTTCCGGGAACAGCCCGCCGTTGAGGAACACGCAACTGGCGATTTGCGCACGCGACTCGTAATGCCGGGCCAACAATTCCTGGGCGACGCTGTCACCGTAATCGTGCGCCATCACGTGCACAGGCTGCTCAATGTTCAAGTGAGCGAGCAATGCCTGTTGCAGATCCGCCTGTTCCAGCAGGCTGTACTCGTGGTTCGCCGGTTTCGCCGAGTCGCCAAAACCGAGCATGTCACAGGCAATCACGCGGTATCGCTGCGCCAGCGGTTGCCACAGGTAGTGCCAGTCCCAACTGGCGGTCGGAAAACCGTGAATGAGCAGCAACGGCTCACCCTGCCCCGCCGTCCAGTAACGGAGGGTCTGGCCACGGAAGACGAAGCTCTGGCTGCGTTTGCGCCAGACACACAGAGGGATCTCGGCGAGTGCCATCAGAGTTTATAACCCGCGTCCAGTTTATCGAGCTTGCGCAGCAGCGCCGGCCAGGCCAACGCGCCACCCATTCCTTGAGCACTTTTGGTAACGCCGGCGATCATGGCTTTGGCGCCGGCGAGGATTTGCGGTTCGATGGCGATCAGTTCAGCACCGCCGGTCTGCGCCATGACTTGTATGTCGCAGGCACGCTGGAAGGTGAACATCATCAGGAAGGTGTCGGCGATGGTGCCGCCACAGGTCAACAAGCCATGGTTGTGCAGCATCAGGAAATTGTTTTCCCCAAGGTCGGCCTGCAGTCGCGCTTTCTCTTCATGGTTGAGCGCCACCCCTTCATAGGCGTGATACGCCAGGCTGGAAAGGACGAACAACGACTGCTGACTGATCGGCAAGATGCCCTGCTTTTGCGCCGACACGGCAACACCCGACGCGGTGTGCGTATGCAGTACGCAGGTCACATCATGGCGAACCTCGTGCACAGCACTGTGGATGGTGTAGCCCGCGGGGTTGATCTCGTAGGGGCTGTCCATCAGCTTGTTGCCGGCCTGGTCGACCTTGACCAGACTGGACGCGGTGATTTCGTGAAACATCATCCCGAACGGGTTGATCAGGAAGTCTTCGGTGCCGGGCACCTTGGCGGAAATGTGGGTAAAAATCAGATCGTCCCAACCATGCTGGGCAACGAGTCGATAACAGGCCGCGAGGTCGACGCGGGTTTGCCATTCGGCGGCACTGACTTGATCTTTGACACTGTGTTGCGATGCGAAAGAAGCGGCATTCACGGCAAGGAACCTCGGTCATTTTTATTATGGAGTGTTTCCAATGAATACCGAGTCTAGTCACCCTGTGCCGAACCTGTAGTTGCATTGGCAGCCAGCTTGATGGCCCGGCGAGTCAGTGCAGGTTTAAATCCGGATCCCTGTCAAAGTATCGGCGCCAGACCGGGCCTGACACAGGGCTGCAACCACTGCGTCAGAACCCTGACTGGCTACCGAGGGGTGACGTCAGCCGCGCAATACGCTGATCAGCTCTGCCAGCCACGGCTCGGCGTCCGTTTCCGGAGTGACGCTTTCGCTGGCATCCAGACGCAACATCGGCAGGACTTCGCGCACACCTAGCTCGCCAAACAACTCGCGCATCTGCTCGCCGCCGCCACAGAAGGTATCGCCGTAACTGGCATCGCCCAAACCGATCACCGCTCCCGGCAAACCGCGCCATGCGGCTGGCAACTGGTCACGAATCGTCGAGTACAGGGGTTGCAGGTTGTCCGGCAGCTCACCCATGCCCGTGGTCGAGGTCACGGCCAGCAAAGCATCGGGAGCAAAAGCCTGAACATCAGCCAGGGTTGCCCGTGGGTTGTGCCAGGTTTCGAAACCGGCAGCGTTCAACAGGCTCGCGGCGTGGCGGGCGACCTCTTCGGCGGTACCGTATACCGAGCCGGAAATGATGGCGACTTTCATCAAACTGATCCTGAGTCCGAGTAAAAGACCCGGATATTAACAGCAAGGTGCTGATTGTTCTTTTAGAATGCAATCGACAATCAATCAGCAAAGGATGCTTCGGTGATCAACGCCCAATTGCTACAAATGGTGATCAACGCCTCCAACGATGGAATCGTAGTGGCGGAAAAGGAAGGCGATCAGGACAACATTCTGATTTACGTCAACCCGGCCTTCGAGCGCCTGACCGGATACACCAGCGAAGAAATCCTCTATCAGGACTGCCGCTTTCTGCAGGCTGGAGACCGTGACCAGGAGTCCCTGGCGGCCATTCGCACGACGCTCCGGAATGAAGGCTCGTGCCGGGAAATCTTGAGGAACTACCGCAAGGATGGCACGCCGTTCTGGAACGAACTGTCCCTTTCGACGGTAAAAAACCCGGACGACGGACAAACCTATTTTGTCGGTGTGCAGAAAGACGTGACCGTACAGGTCAAGGCGCAGCAGCGTGTGGCGCAGCTTGAAACGCAAGTAGCGCAGTTGCAGGCTGAACTGGCCGCCCTGAAAGCGACGAACGGCGCAAACATTCCGGCGAATTAGTTGTCATTAACTACAATCACCAATGACTTTGTAACTATATCTTTCGAGCTGGCCATGCATCGCGACGCACTCCTGACCCAGGACGAGCTGGATTTCATCCAGACCATGCAACACAACCCGCAACTCAACGTGCGCGATGCCACGTCGAGCCTGCTCGTCAATGGCGGTTCGCAAATCCGTGATTTGCTCACACGCCTGGCGGCGCATGAGCAAGTGACCATCCAGGCCAGCTTCGAAAACCAGCAGATCACCTTCCCCCTGCACTTGGTGGAAGACGAGTTCCATGCCCTGCATTTGCGCCTCGGCGTGCCGAGCATTTATGAAGACGGGCCGATGGTTCGCCCATGGCGGCTGGTGCTCGAAGAGCCGGTGGCACTGGAAAACTCCAAGGGCCAACCCGGCGCAATGTTCGTTCATGAAGTGTCGTGCAAAGGCGTGCTGCTGGAAATTCGCAACAAGACCAAGCCGCCGCGCCATTTCGTGCAGTGGTTCAGCCCTTCAGGCTACGAGCGGATCGCCTTGCGCGGGACCTTCGAGAAAGAGACCGAACAGGGTTTCTACGCTTACCAGCTCAGCCAGAGCGATACGGACGAAACCGAGCGCCTGCGCCAGTACATCCTGCAGCAGCATCGGTTGACACACCCGACGCTGCACCTCTGATTTCACGTATCCAGGTTGCCTGCCAGGAACTGTTTCAGGCGCTGGCGCATGACATCGCCCTCATTGCCCAGGCACCCTATCGATGATCCGGCCAGGCTCTCCTGCGCCATCTCCGACGCATCGCCAGCCAACATCAATGAACAGTCAAGGCTCAGGGCCAACCGATTCAGACGCCGGGGCAACTCGGCGGCCGGCACGTGATTGGAGAACAACACCAACGCCTTGGGCTTGATCCTGTCGCACACCAGACTCAGTTCGTCGAATGGCTGTCCGAGGGGCAGCAGCCGAACCCCTGTTTGCTCGCCGCTGAGAAACAGCGCCGCCAGCAGCAACTCAAGTTCACGACATTGACCGGCCAGGGCACACAGAATCACTCGCCGTGGTTGAGTGTCGCGATTGAGCATCAGCCGCTGCAACACCCGCGACCTTAGAAAGCCATCCAGAAACAGCCATTCACTGGTCCTGCCGAACTGATCCTGACGTTGCAGCAGTTGCCGCCACACAGGCATCAGAATGTCCTGGAACACCACGGGCTGGGAGTAGCTGGAAAACACCTGGCCGTAGATCCGGTCCAGTTGCACATCGTCAAAAGCACTGACGGCGGCATACACCTGCTGCTGCCATTGCGCATAGTCGGCGTGTACGAGGTCATCGGAAATGATGTGGGACAACGCCTGAAGGGGCGTTGCCTTGGCCAGTATCCTGCCGACCTTGCTGACCGGCACGCCGCGCTCGATCCAGTCGAGAATACTGCGTACACGCTCGATATCGGTCATTGAATACAGGCGATGCCCACTTTCGGTGCGCGTAGGGACGATCAAGCCATGGCGCCGTTCCCAGGCGCGCAGAGTGACGGGGTTGACGCCGGTCAGGCGCGCCACCTCGCGAATGGGAAAGAGTTGTTCCTGATCCAGAGAAGGGGTTTGCCGCTCACCTGAAGCAATATCAGTCAGTACGGGCATTGTGTTTGAACATCCATGTACCGTTCGAATCTTATTTTAACTCCCCGCCCCGTAAAATTTCCGTAAAAATTAACCTGTGGCTCGTACGCAGAAACTTCACAGACGTTAGCGGCAAAATCAGGAATAATCCTTGCTTGTCACAAGACGCAAGCCATCACCCCGGCGTTGCGCCTGGCGAAACTTCTATCCGAAGTGACGCAATTGAATTACGGAGATACAAAATGTCTGCCTCACCCGTCACCCTGATGGTCGCGCGTCGCGTCGCCCATGGGCGTTATCAGGACCTGATCGCCTGGTTGCGCGAAGGCGAACAACTGGCCACCGACTTTCCCGGTTATCTCGGCTCCGGCGTGCTCGCTCCGCCGCCCGACGATGACGAATTCCAGATCATCTTCCGCTTCGCCGACGAGCAGACCCTGCACGCCTGGGAGCACTCCGCCTCGCGCAGCGCCTGGCTCGAGCGTGGCAGCGACCTGTTCGCGCACAAAACCGAACATCGCGTCAGCGGCATCGAAGGCTGGTTCGGCACTGCCGGCCTGCGCCCGCCACGCTGGAAACAGGCCGTGGCGATCTGGCTGGCGTTCTTTCCGGTTTCGCTGCTGTTCAATTTTGTACTGGGGCCGTTGCTGGGCGAGATGAGCCTGCTGCCTCGGGTGTTGATCAGCACGCTGTGTCTGACGCCGTTGATGGTTTACTTCTTCATTCCGCTGTCGACGCGATTGCTGGCCAACTGGCTCAACAGCACGCCTGCAAGACCTCTGCCCGCCGAACCCGCCAGCCACAACCAATAAATCCCTAACTGTAGGAGCGAGCCTGCTCGCGAAGACGGCGGAACATTCGGCATCATTGTTGACGGATCCCCCGCCATCGCGAGCAAGCTCGCTCCCACGGAAGTTACCCACCCGTAGGTGGACCGCCTTCGTCGCTGGTATAGTTTTGCTCTTACCGCGATGCGAGCCTTCCATGACCTCTTGCGCAGCACCCATCCTCATCACCGGCGCCGGCCAGCGTGTCGGCCTGCACTGCGCGCAGCGATTGCTCGAGGAGGGTCATCGCGTGATTTTCAGCTACCGCAGCGAGCGTCCAAGCGTGCAAGTCCTGCGTGATCGTGGGGCGATCGCGATACAGGCAGACTTCGCCAGCGAATCGGCCATCATGGCCTTTATCAGCGAACTCAAGACCCACACCGGCAGCCTGCGGGCGATTGTTCACAACGCCTCCGAGTGGCTGGCCGAAACCCCGGACACCGACGCAGCGGCGTTCACCCGCATGTTCAACGTGCACATGCTGGCGCCGTACCTGATCAACCTGCACTGCGCCGATTTGCTGCAACGCTCAAGCCCCGCCGACATTGTGCATATCAGCGATGACGTAACGCGCAAGGGCAGCAGCAAGCACATCGGCTATTGCGCCAGCAAAGCCGGGCTCGACAGCCTGACCCTGTCCTTTGCCGCCCGCTACGCACCGGCCATCAAGGTCAACGGGATCGCCCCGGCCCTGCTACTGTTCAACCCTGACGACGACGCGGCGTACCGCGCCAAGGCCCTGGCCAAATCCGCCCTGGGCATAGAACCTGGCAGCGAAGTGATCTATCAAAGCCTGCGCTATCTGCTCGACAACCCTTATGTCACCGGCACTACCCTGACCGTCAACGGCGGAAGGCACATCAAATAAGTGTCCCGCGAGGATGTTTCATGACCTTGACCCTGCCCCAGCAAGCCCTGTCCGAGAGCTACCGCGAAATTCTCATCGGTGTCGGTGAAGACCCCGAGCGCGAAGGCCTGCTCGACACCCCGAAACGTGCGGCCAAGGCCATGCAGTACCTTTGCCATGGATATGCGCAGAGCGTCGAGGAGATCGTCAATGGCGCGCTGTTCGCCTCTGACAACGATGAAATGGTGATCGTCGACAACATCGAGTTGTATTCGCTCTGCGAACATCATCTGCTGCCCTTCATCGGCAAGGCCCATGTGGCTTATATTCCGACAGGCAAGGTGCTGGGCCTGTCGAAGATTGCGCGGCTGGTGGACATGTTCGCCCGCCGCCTGCAAATCCAGGAAAACCTCACCCGCCAGATCGCCGAGGCCGTGCAACAGGTCACCGGCGCGGCCGGGGTCGCGGTAGTCATCGAAGCGCAGCACATGTGCATGATGATGCGCGGCGTCGAGAAACAGAACTCAACCATGAACACCTCGGTGATGCTCGGCGCCTTTCGCGAGTCGAGCAACACCCGCCAGGAGTTCCTGCAATTGATTGGACGGAGCAAGTAGTAATGCCACAACTTCAACCAGGCATGGCACGCATCCGGGTCAAGGACCTGTGCCTGCGCACCTTCATCGGCATCAACGAGGATGAAATCCTCAACAAGCAGGATGTGCTGATCAACCTCACCATCCTCTACGCGGCCCAGGAAGCGGTGCGTGACAACGACATCGATCACGCGCTGAACTACCGCACCATCACCAAGGCGATCATCGCCCACGTCGAAGGCAACCGCTTCGCCCTGCTCGAGCGCCTGACCCAGGAAATTCTCGACCTGGTGATGGCCAATGCGTCGGTGTTGTACGCCGAGGTCGAGGTCGACAAGCCCCACGCCCTGCGCTTTGCCGAATCGGTGTCGATCACGCTTGCAGCGAGTCGGTAGCTACAAGCTTCAAGCGGCAAGCTGTAAACTTCGACCTACCGCAATCCATCTTGCAGCTTGAAGCGTGCCGCTTGAAGCTGTCTCGCAGAGACCGCCATGACCGATCAACAACGCCTGGAACTCGAAGCCGCCGCCTTTCGCCGACTGGTGGCCCATCTGGACAGCCGCAAGGATGTGCAGAACATCGACCTGATGAACCTCTCGGGTTTCTGCCGTAACTGCCTGTCCAAGTGGTACAAGGCGGCGGCAGACGAGCGCCAGATCGACGTCAGCCTCGATGAGGCACGTGAAGTGGTTTACGGCATGCCGTACGCCGAATGGAAAGCCCAATTTCAGCAAGAAGCCAGCGCCGAACAACAGGCGGCGTTCGCCAAAGGAAAAACCCAATGAGTGATTTGAACACCCTGCGCGCCAGCCTCAAGAGCGGCGAGCATGCATTCGCCGACACCCTGGCCTTCATCGCCGCCGGCTACGACTATCAGCCACAGGCCTTCAACAACGGTGGCGTGGAAAACGCTGCCGGGCAGAACGAAGGCTCGTGCAAGACCCTGGGCCTGGCGCTGCTGGAAGGCCTGAGCGACGAAGAGGCTCTGCTGGCCTTCGGTGAGCATTATCGTTCGGTACTTGCCACCCCTGAGGGTAGCGATCACGCCAACATCCGTGCGTTGATTACCCAGGGTCTGGCTGGTGTGAAATTCACTCAGCAACCCCTGACCCGCCGATAACTTAAAGAATCTGTGGCGAGGGAGCTTGCTCCCGCTGGCAGCGAAGCGGCCCCAAAAAAAGGGACGGCTACACCGTCCAGCGGGAGCAAGCTCCCTCGCCACAAAATTCTCTCCCCAGCCCATGAATGGTCGAGCTCAGGGCACATCCCGACTTTTAAGATTGACCCGACGACTTTATTTCGTTTGCCGCTCAGTACTGCTCACGGCTTAGATAAAAAGAAGTCCTCCTTCTTCCGAGCCGGCCCTTCATGCACAGCGAAACCATCAGCCAGTCGATCAACATCGTTCACCCCGTTACGCTCAGCCACGGCAAAAACGCCGAGGTCTGGGACACCGATGGCAAACGCTACATCGACTTCGTCGGCGGGATCGGCGTGCTCAATCTCGGCCATTGCCATCCGCGTATCGTCGAAGCCATTCGTGATCAAGCCACCCGCTTGACCCATTACGCTTTCAATGCGGCGCCGCACACGCCCTACCTCGAACTCATGGATCGTCTCTGCGCGTTTATCCCGGTGAGTTACCCGGTCAGCGGCATGCTCACCAACAGTGGCGCGGAAGCGGCGGAAAACGCGCTGAAAATCGCCCGTGGCGCCACCGGACGTACCGCCGTGATCGCCTTCGATGGCGGCTTCCACGGCCGTACGCTGGCCACCCTCAACCTCAACGGCAAAGTCGCCCCTTACAAACAGAAGGTCGGCGTGTTGCCGGGCCCGGTTTACCACCTGCCCTTCCCAAGCCAAGACAACGACGTGACCTGCGCCGAAGCGCTGAAGGCGATGGAGCGTCTGTTCAGTGTCGAGATCGACGTTAACGAAGTCGCTTGTTTCATTGTCGAACCGGTGCAGGGTGAAGGCGGTTTTCTGGCCATGGACGCGGCGTTCGCCCAGCATTTACGCGCCTTTTGTGACGAGCATGGCATCCTGCTGATCGCCGACGAAATCCAGTCCGGCTTCGGTCGTACCGGTCAGCGCTTCGCGTTTTCCCGTCTGGGTATCGAACCGGACCTGATTCTGCTGGCGAAAAGCATCGCCGGCGGCGTGCCCCTGGGTGCGGTGGTCGGGCGAAAGTCATTGCTCGACAATTTGCCCAAGGGCGGACTTGGCGGCACTTACTCGGGCAATCCGATTGCGTGCGCCGCCGCCCTGGCGACCCTGGATGAGATGACCGACGCTAACCTTCAAGCCTGGGGTCCGCGGCAGGAGGAAGCGATTGTCAGCCGCTATCAATCCTGGCGAGAGCGCAAGGTGTCGCCGTACCTCGGGCGCCTGACCGGCGTGGGTGCGATGCGCGGAATCGAGCTGGCCAACGCCGATGGCACACCGGCTGCGGCGCAATTGACGCAACTGCTGGCCTTGGCGCGGGAGGCGGGTTTGCTGCTGATGCCAAGCGGAAAATCGCGGCACATCATCCGGTTGCTGGCACCGTTGACGACCGAGGCGGTGGTGCTTGATGAAGGGCTCGATATTTTCGAAGCCTGCCTGCAAAAACTGACCTGAGCCACAGCACCACCTGTAGGAGCGAGCCTGCTCGCGAAAAACCTGAGAACGGCGCAGGGTGTCAGGCTTCCCGAGTTATCGTTGAAGACCATCGCGAGCAGGCTCGCTCCTACAGGGACTGGTACATTTCGCGAACGCACAAAAAAACCGGCCGAAGCCGGTTTTTTTATCACTACAGAATCAAGCGTTCTGCAGATTGTCCAGGTAACGCTCGGCGTCCAGGGCCGCCATGCAACCGGCACCGGCGGAGGTGATGGCCTGGCGGTATACGTGGTCAGCCACGTCACCGGCGGCGAAGATGCCTTCCAGATTGGTCGCGGTGGCATTGCCGTCTCGGCCGCCGTGAACAACCAGGTAACCGTCTTTCAAGGTCAACTGGCCTTCGAACAGCGAGGTGTTCGGGGTGTGGCCGATGGCAATGAACACGCCGTCGACTTTCACTTCGTCGAAGCTGCCGTCGTTGTTCTTCAGGCGAGCACCGGTCACGCCCATGTTGTCGCCCAGAACTTCGTCCAGGGTGGCGTTGAGCTTGAGGATGATCTTGCCTTCGGCAACCCGTGCGTTGAGCTTGTCGATCAGGATCTTCTCGGCGCGGAAGGTTTCGCGACGGTGGATCAGGGTCACGGTGCTGGCGATGTTGGCCAGGTACAGCGCCTCTTCAACAGCGGTGTTACCGCCACCGACGACGGCAACCGGCTTGTTGCGGTAGAAGAAACCGTCGCAGGTCGCGCAGGCCGAAACGCCTTTGCCCATGAACGCTTCTTCCGACGGCAGGCCCAGGTAACGGGCGCTGGCGCCGGTGGCGATGATCAGGGCGTCGCAGGTGTAGGTCGCGCTGTCGCCGGTCAGGGTGTACGGCTTGGCGGCGAAGTCCACGGCATTGATGTGATCGAAAACGATCTCGGTTTCGAAACGCTCGGCGTGCTCGCGCATCCGCTCCATCAGTGCCGGGCCGGTCAGGCCGTGCACGTCGCCCGGCCAGTTATCGACTTCAGTGGTGGTGGTCAGTTGACCGCCAGCCTGCATGCCGGTGATCAGCAGTGGCTTGAGGTTGGCACGGGCGGCGTAGACCGCAGCGCTGTAACCGGCAGGGCCGGAACCGAGAATAATCACTCGCGAATGACGGACTTCAGACATGACCTGCTCCTGTTGACCGGCCCGGAACACCTGGCACGGAACGCCGGATCACCGGCGGGAATAAAAAAGAACGGTTGAAAGCACTTGGGGAAGGCTTGAACTCCACCGTCCTGTAAAAAGATGGGTGAAGCGTATCGAGGGGGCGAAGATTAAGGAAATACCGTTTAACAATCCAGCTCATAGGTGGTCTCTATGCCATCTGAATGTCTCTGAAGGCGTCTTTGTTACAGTGAATGTCGATACCGCTGCCGCGCTTTCGCCCACTCGGCAAAGCCGGTAAGGTCGGCGCGTTTTCCCTTTGCTCGGAGCCCGTTATGCCCGCCCCTGTCCTGTCCGGCCCACAATACCTGCGCGAAGGTCTCAAGCTGGTGCTGAGTCCTGGCCTGCGTTTGTTTGTGTTGCTGCCGCTGATGATCAACCTCGTGCTGTTCGTCGGATTGATCTACCTGGCTGGCCATCAATTCAGCCTGTGGGTCGATACGCTGATGCCGACGCTGCCGGACTGGCTCGGTTTTCTCAGTTACATCCTCTGGCCGATTTTTGTCGTGCTGGTGGCGTTGATGGTGTTTTTCACCTTCACGATGCTCGCCAACGTCATCGCCGCGCCCTTCAACGGGTTTCTCGCTGAAAAAGTTGAAGTGGTGGTGCGCGGCACCGACGACTTCCCGGCGTTCAGCTGGGGCGAACTGATTGCCATGATTCCCCGCACCCTGGCCCGGGAAATGCGCAAACTCGGCTACTTCCTGCCACGGGCGATCGGTCTGTTCATCCTCTCGTTCATTCCGGTGGTGAACATCATTGCCGCACCGCTGTGGCTGCTGTTCGGTGTGTGGATGATGGCGATCCAGTACATCGACTACCCGGCGGACAACCACAAGCTGGGCTGGAACGAAATGCTCGCCTGGCTGCGCGAGAAACGCTGGCAGAGCATGAGCTTCGGCGGCATTGTCTATCTGGCGCTGCTGATTCCGGTGGTGAACATCCTGATGATGCCGGCCGCCGTGGCCGGGGCGACGCTGTTCTGGGTGCGCGAACGTGGCGCGGAAAACCTGGTGACCCAACGCTGATTCACAAATCCATCATCCTGACGTCACATTGGCGACATGGCACCCGTCGACACTGGTGCCATGACGACAGCTCTGCATATCACCCTGATCACCGAAACCTTCCCACCGGAAATCAACGGCGTGGCCAATACCCTTGGTCGCTTGTGCGACGGTTTGCGCGCGCGCGGCCATCAGGTCGAACTGGTGCGACCGCGCCAGGGCTGCGACCAGCAACTGGGCAGTGATGACGAGCTGATGTTGTGCCGGGGCTGGCCACTGCCCGGTTATCCCGGCTTGCAGTGGGGTCAGTCGTCGATGCACAAGCTGTTACGACGCTGGCAACGGCATCGCCCGGACGTGTTGTACATTGCCACCGAAGGCCCGCTGGGGTTGTCGGCCTTGCGTGCCGCACGGCGCCTGGGCATTTCCGTGGTCAGCGGCTTCCATACCAATTTCCAGCAGTATTCCAATCAATACGGGCTGGGTTTGCTGACTCGGCTACTGACCCACTATCTGCGCTGGTTTCACAATCGCTCGACCATGACCCTGGTGCCCAGCGTCAGCCAGCGGCTGGAATTGGAAAGGCGGCATTTCGAGCGCCTGGCCCTGCTCTCTCGAGGGGTCGACAGTCAGTTGTTTCACCCGGCCAAACGCTTGCACGCCCTGCGTGAACAATGGGGCCTGGCCGAAGAGGACATCGCGGTCATTCACGTAGGACGCCTGGCGCCGGAAAAGAACCTCGGCCTGCTCAAGCGCACCTTCGAAGCGCTCAAGGCAAGTTATCCACAGCGCCGATTGAAGCTGATCGTGGTTGGTGACGGCCCACAGCGCCAGGAACTGGAAAGGGAAATGCCCGATGCCGTTTTCTGCGGCACCCAGCGTGGCGAGGCCCTGGCGTGCCACTATGCCTCGGGGGATGTGTTCCTGTTTCCCAGTCTCACTGAAACCTTCGGC
Source organism: Pseudomonas vancouverensis (assembly GCF_004348895.1). Lineage (GTDB taxonomy): Bacteria > Pseudomonadota > Gammaproteobacteria > Pseudomonadales > Pseudomonadaceae > Aquipseudomonas > Aquipseudomonas vancouverensis. The sequence continues at coordinate 221,463 of NZ_RRZK01000029.1, read as the reverse complement.
AACGTTGTGCTTGAGGCCTTGGCGTCCGGTTTGGGCGTGGTGGCTTACGATCAGGCGGCGGCGGCGCAACATATTCGCCATGGCTACAACGGCGTGTTGGCGATGCCGGGGGATGAAGGTGCGTTCTGCGATGCCGCGGCATGGTTGCTGGAGGAGCGCGAGACCCTGCGCAATGTACGTCTCAATGCGCGCCAACATGCCAGTCGCCAGGGTTGGGCGACGATCATCGAGCAGTTCGAGGGGCAGTTGCGCGGGGCGTGCGCGGGGGAGATGGCGGTGCTGAATGCGCCTTCTGTTCCCTGAATCCTTGTCGTCCTATCGCGAGCAAGCTCGCTCCCACAGTTTTTACAGAATACTCAAAACCTGTGGGAACGGGCTTGGTCCGGGCGGCGTTCCGACGATAGCGTCAGTGCAAACGCCGATTAAACCAACGTCATCAACGCCTCACGGCTGAACGGAAGAATGTCCTGCTCGCGGCCGTCACGCACTTTCTGCGCCCAGTCCGGGTCCACCAGCAACGCGCGGCCCACAGCGACCAGATCGAACTCTTCCTTGTTCAGACGCTCAAGCAGCTTCTCCAGGCTGGCCGGTTGCGCGATCTTGTCAGTGTTGACCATGAACTGCAGGAACTCGCCATCCAGGCCCACGCTGCCGACGGTGATGGTCGGTTTGCCGGTGAGTTGGCGGGTCCAGCCTGCCAGGTTCAAGTCGGAACCGTCGAACTCCGGCTCCCAGAAGCGTCGGGTCGAGCAATGGAAAATGTCCACGCCGGCCTCGGACAATGGCTTGAGGAATTCGCCCAGGGCCTCCGGGGTTTGCACCAGACGCGCGGTGTAGTCCTGCTGCTTCCACTGGGAGAAGCGGAAGATGATCGGGAAACCTTCACCGACCGCGGCACGCACGGCCTGGATCAGCTCGATGGCGAAGCGCGAACGATTGGCCAGGCTGCCGCCGTACTCGTCGCTGCGCTGGTTGCTGCCTTCCCAGAAGAACTGATCGATCAGATAACCGTGGGCGCCGTGGATTTCCACGCCGTCCATGCCGATGCTCTGGGCATCCTTGGCGGCCTGGGCGAACGCGGCGATGACGTCCTGAATATCCTGTTTGCTCATGCCGTGCACCACGACCTGGCCGTCCTTCAATTTTTCCGAAGGACCATAACCCGGCACGCTGGCATCCGGCTCGGTACCGATGCGACGCACACTGCCGACATGCCACAACTGCGGAACGATCTTGCCGCCCTCGGCATGCACAGCGTCGACGACTTTCTTCCAGCCGGCGAGTGCCGCTTCGCCAAAGAATTGCGGCACGTTCGGATAGCCGTTGGACGCCTTGTGACCGACCGTGGTGCCTTCGGTGATGATCAAGCCTACGCCGGCAGCGGCGCGGCGACGGTAGTACTCGATCACCTTGGAGTTAGGCACGCCTCCTGGCGAAAAAGAGCGGGTCATTGGCGCCATGACGACGCGGGTCGGCAGTTCAAGGCTGCCGAGGTGGAACGGTTTGAACAGGGCTTTAACGGGCATGGGACGCTCCACGGGAGTTAACTTTATGACGGTGATAATATGGAGAGATCCGCTGCTTGAACAGCATTATTGATTTTGGTGATGTAGGAGCGAGCTTGCTCGCGATGGTGGTCAACGATAACGCTGGCGGTCTGATGCCCAGCGGTGTTCCTGCAACCATCGCGAGCAAGCTCGCTCCTACAGGGAGAGGGGGATCAGCTCAGGGCTTTTTCAATCGCATGGACGATGGTCGGATCATCCGGTGCCGTACGTGGGGAGAACCGCGCCAGTACCCGGCCGTCCTTGCCCAGCAGGAATTTTTCGAAATTCCAGGTGATGTCACCGGGAAACTCCGCGCCCTCGCCTGCCAGCAGACGGTAGAGCTGGTGACGGTCATGGCCGTTGACTTCCAGCTTGCTGGACAGCGGAAAGGTCACGCCATAGTTCAGGCTGCAGAACTCCTGAATTTCCTTCTCGCTTCCCGGTTCCTGCCCGGCGAACTGATTGCACGGCAGGCCCAGCACACTGAAACCCTTGCCTTTGAATTGCTGGTAGAGGTTTTCCAGCGCCGCGTATTGCGGGGTCAAGCCGCATTTGGAGGCGACGTTGACCACCAGCACGACTTGGCCTTTGAAAGGCGCCAGAGGTAGCTCCTGTCCATCCAGGGCTGTCAATTTAAGGTCGTGAAAAGCACTCATGACGTACTCCAGATTCCCGTGTTCTTTTCGAAATACCCAGTTGGCAGCGTCTTCAGGGGCAGCCGCAGACTAAAAAGGCGCCCACAGGGCGCCTCTCCAGTATTCTGAGCTTAGCGCAGAAATCAGTGGTGATGGCCACCTTCGCCATGGACGTGACCATGAGCGATTTCTTCCTGGCTGGCATCACGGATGGCAACGATCTTGACCTGGAAATTCAGGCGCTGACCAGCCAGCGGGTGGTTGCCGTCAACGGTGACGTCGTCGCCGTCCAGGTCACGGATGGTCACGATCTGCATCTGGCCGTCCGGCGCGGAAGCGTGGAACTGCATGCCCACTTCCAGCTCGTCAACGCCTTCGAACATGCTGCGGCTCAGGGTGCTGACCAGTTCGGCAGCGTATTCGCCGTAGGCGTCTTCTGGCTCAACGGCCACGGTCAGCTCGTCGCCGACTGCCTTGCCTTCCAGGGCTTTTTCCAGGCCCGGGATGATGTTGCCTGCGCCTTGCAGGTAGACCAGCGGCGCGCCGCCGGCGGAGCTGTCGATGACCTCACCAGCGTCGTTGGTCAGGGTATAGTCGATGGAGACAGCCTTATTGGCGGCGATCAGCATGGGGCGAGACCTTTTGCATAAGAATATTGAAAGGCCAAGTTTAGCGAAGCAATCGTCCGAAAGCGAACACAACCCGGACAGACGGGATTCGACCATCACCGGCTTCCATCAGGACGAGGACGGACACTGGGTGGTCGAGCTTTCCTGTGGCCATACACAGCACCTGCGCCACCAGCCGCCATGGCAGTCCAGGGCCTGGGTCATGGACCCCGCGCAGCGCCAGGAAAAAATAGGCCAGCCCTTTGCCTGCGGTTGGTGCGCACAAGGCTCGGTTAACGATAACCTTGGCGACTGAGATTCGGTTGGCGACCCGTTACCGGTCACCACCTTTGCCATGCTCCTTTAGAGAATTCGCATGCAAACTTTTTTTATCGCACCCACCGATTTTGGTGTGGGCCTGACCTCCATCAGCCTCGGGCTGGTACGCACCCTTGAGCGTGCCGGACTCAAGGTCGGCTTTTTCAAACCGATTGCGCAACCGCACCCGGGTGACACCGGACCTGAACGTTCGACCGAACTGGTCGCCCGCACCCACGGCCTGAAACCGCCGCAACCGCTGGGCCTGGCCCATGTCGAGCGCATGCTCGGCGACGGTCAGCTGGACGAGTTGCTCGAAGAAATCATTACCCTGTATCAGCAGGCCGCCGTGGGCAAGGACGTGTTGATCGTCGAAGGCATGGTGCCAACCCGCAGCGCCAGTTACGCCGCGCGCGTGAACCTGCATCTGGCCAAGAGCCTCGATGCCGAGGTGATCCTGGTGTCGGCGCCGGAAAACGAAGTGCTCACCGAACTCTCCGGCCGTGTCGAGTTGCAGGCGCAATTGTTTGGCGGTCCGAAAGACCCGAAAGTCCTCGGTGTGATCCTCAACAAGGTCAAGACCGAGGAAAGCATGGACGCCTTTGCCGCGCGCCTGAAGGAACACTCGCCGTTGCTGCGCAGTGGTGACTTCCGTTTGCTCGGCTGCATACCCTTTCAACCGGAGCTGAACGCGCCGCGCACCCGCGACGTTGCCGACCTGATGGGCGCCCAGGTGCTCAATGCCGGTGACTACGAAACCCGGCGCATGACCAAGATCATCATTTGCGCGCGCACCATGCGCAACACCGTGGAGTTGCTCAAGCCCGGCGTGTTGGTGGTGACGCCGGGGGATCGCGACGACATCATTCTTGCCGTCAGCCTTGCTGCCCTGAACGGCGTGCCGCTGGCCGGTCTGCTGCTGACCAGCGACACCCTGCCCGACCCGCGCATCATGGACCTGTGTCGCGGTGCCCTGCAGGCCGGCTTGCCGGTTCTGTCGGTGAGCACCGGCTCCTACGACACCGCCAACCTGCTCAACGGCTTGAACAAGGAAATCCCGATCGATGACCGCGAGCGCGCGGAAATCATCACCGACTTCATCGCCAGCCACCTCGATGCCCGCTGGCTGCACCAACGTTGCGGCACGCCGAGGGAAATGCGCCTGTCGCCCGCAGTGTTCCGCTTCCAGTTGATCCAGCGCGCCCAGGCGGCGAACAAACGCATTGTCCTGCCAGAAGGCAGCGAGCCGTTCACCGTGCAGGCCGCCGCGATCTGTCAGGCGCGTGGCATTGCCCGTTGCGTGTTGCTGGCCAAGCCCGAAGATGTCCAGGCCGTGGCCCGTGCCCAAGGCATCGAGCTGCCACCGGGGCTGGAAATCCTCGACCCGGACTCGATCCGCGAGCGCTATGTCGAACCCATGGTCGCGCTGCGCAAAAGCAAAAGCCTCAATGCGCCGATGGCTGAACAACAGTTGGAAGACACCGTGGTCATCGGCACCATGATGCTCGCACTGGATGAAGTCGATGGCCTGGTGTCCGGGGTGATCAACACCACCGCCAACACCATCCGTCCGGCCCTGCAACTGATCAAGACGGCGCCGGGCTGCAGCCTGGTGTCGTCGGTGTTCTTCATGCTGTTCCCGGAAGAAGTGCTGGTCTACGGCGACTGCGTGATGAATCCGCACCCGAGCGCCAGCGAACTGGCCGAAATTGCCTTGCAAAGCGCCGATTCGGCTGCTGCGTTCGGCATCACCCCACGGGTGGCGATGATCAGTTACTCCAGCGGCGATTCGGCCAGCGGCGAAGAAGTCGAGAAGGTCCGCGAAGCCACCCTGCTCGCTCACGAGCAACAGCATTCGCTGCTGATCGACGGGCCGTTGCAATACGACGCCGCCGCGAACGCAGAGGTGGCCCGGCAACTGGCGCCGAACAGCCAGGTCGCCGGACGTGCGACGGTGTTCGTGTTCCCCGACCTCAACACCGGCAACACCACCCACAAAGCCGTACAGCGCAGCGCCGACTGCGTCAGTCTCGGACCGATGCTGCAAGGCCTGCGCAAACCCGTGAACGATTTGCCGCGGGGCGCGCAAGTCGACGACATCGTGTACACCATTGCCTTGACTGCGATTCAGGCTGCCAACCGACCTATGGATATTTAAATGCTGGATTTTCTACCTGCACCGCTGCGCGGCGTGATCGCTTCGCTGCTGTTGGCCCTGAACACGATCTTGCTCTGCTCGTTCCTGTTCTGCGTGGCGCTGGTCAAGGCCTTGCCGTTCGCCCTGACCCAACGTATTGCCGGATGGCTGATGAGCCATACCCACGAAGCCTGGATCAGCAACAACAAAGGCTGGATGAACCTGGTGCGCCGCACCCGCTGGCACATCAGCGGCCTGCAAGGGCTCGACTATCAGCACTCGTACCTGATTACCAGCAACCACCAGAGCTGGGTCGACATCCTGGTGCTGCAATACGTGCTCAACCGGCGTATCCAGCCGTTGAAATTCTTCCTCAAGCAGGAGCTGATCTGGGTCCCGGTGATCGGCCTGGCCTGGTGGGCGCTGGGCTTTCCGTTCATGAAGCGCTACTCCAAGGCCTATCTGGAAAAGCACCCGGAAAAGAAAGGCAAGGACCTGGAAACCACCCGCAAGACCTGCGCGAAGTTTCGCAACAATCCGGTGGGGATTTTCAACTTCGTCGAAGGCACGCGCTTCACCGAAGGCAAGCACAAGCAGCAGCAATCACCGTTCAAGTACCTGCTCAAGCCCAAGGCCGGCGGCATTGCCTTTGTGCTGGATGCGATGGGTGAGCAACTTGAATCGATCGTCAACGTGACCATCCACTACCCGGCCGGACGCCCGGGCTTCTGGGATCTCTTGTGCGGTAACGTGAAAGACGTGGTCGTGCACTTTGAAGAGCTGAAGATACCGCCGCAATTCATTGGCAAAAACTACGACCAAGACGGCGAATACCGCTTGCAGTTCCAGGGCTGGATCAATCAGTTGTGGCAGGACAAGGATGCGTTGCTTGCGCAGATGCATCGGGAGTATCCCGCAAAATTCTGAGGTGACTGAACCTGCCTCATCGCGAGCAAGCTCGCTCCCACAGGTTCAGTGGTCACCGAAGATCCACTGTGGGAGCGAGCTTGCTCGCGATGGCGATTTCAAGGTCACAAAAAAAACCCGCCGATGATCACTCATCGACGGGCTTTTTCTTGCAGCTTGAAGCTAGAAGCTTGCCGCTGCTTCTTGACTAGATCGCGCCGCGCTTGCGCAACAGATCCAGCACTTGCTTGACGCCTTCTTCCAGCGACACGGACTGGGTGTCGATCACCAGATCGGCATCCAGCGGTACGTCGTACGGGAAGGATTCGCCCGGGATGTTATCCCCCGCTGCCGCGTACAAGCCTTGGGGATCACGCTCGGCGCAAACTGCTGGCGAAGCCTGGACATAGACCGTCAGCAGGCGCTCCTTGCCGATCAGGTCCTTGGCCTGCTCACGCCCTTCGGCACTCGGCGCAACGAACGCTGCCAGGGTCAACAGGCCGGCTTCGTTGAACTGACGGGCAACGTGGGCGGCACGACGCCAGTTCTCGGTACGTCCGGCGCGATCCTGTGGCAGACCTTTGTTCAGGTCGTGACGCAGGTTCTGGCCGTCGAGGACGAACACTGCACGGCCCATGTCGAACAGTTTGCGTTCAACGGCATAGGCCAGAGTGCTCTTGCCGGCGCCGGACAGGCCGCTGAACAGCACGGTGGCCGGTTGCTGGCCGAAACGCAGTGCACGCTCTTCGGTGGCCACATGCGCCAGTTTGCCGTGGTGCGTAGCGCTGCCATGAGCCAGCGGCTGGGCGACGATCATGCCCGCGCCAACGGTGCCGTTGGTCAAGCGGTCGATGATGATGAACGCGCCGGTGGTGCGATTGCTGTCGTAACCGTCGAGGGCAATCGGCGCGTCGAGCGCAATCTTGACCTTGCCGATTTCGTTCAGCTGCAACGCACTGGCCGGGCCTTCTTCCAGGGTGTTGACGTCGACCTTGTTGACGATGCTGGCGATCGAGCCCGGCACGTAACTGGTGGCGCGTTTGATGTCGTATTTCTTGCCCGGCAGCATCGGCTCTTCAGCCATCCACACCAGCATCGCTTCGAAGCTGTCGGTCACCGGCGGCACGTTGTCGGCATGCACCAACAGGTCACCACGGGAGATGTCGATTTCGTCTTCCATGGTCAGCGTGACGGCCTGACCAGGACCTGCATGTTCCAGCTCACCTTCGAAGGTGACGATGGATTTCACGCGGCTGCTCTTGCCCGATGGCAGGACCACGACTTCGTCGCCTTTCTTGACAATGCCGCTGGCCAGGGTACCGGCGAAACCACGGAAGTTCAGGTTCGGACGGTTGACGTACTGCACCGGGAAACGCAGGTCGGTGAAGTTGCGGTCGCCTGCCACTTCCACGGTCTCGAGAATTTCCATCAGCGACTGGCCGGTGTACCACGGCGAACGCTCGGACTTGTTCACCACGTTGTCGCCTTTGAGGGCGGACATCGGCACGAAGTGCATGCTGGTCGGCTTCATCTTCAAGCCTTCGGCGAACTGCAGGTAGTCGGCCTTGATCGACTCGAACACGCCCTGGTCGAAGCCCTTGAGGTCCATCTTGTTGATGGCCACAACGATGTGCTTGATGCCCAGCAACGAGGCGATGAAGCTGTGGCGACGGGTCTGGGTCTGCACGCCGTAACGGGCGTCGACCAGGATGATCGCCAGGTCACAGGTGGAAGCACCGGTGGCCATGTTGCGGGTGTACTGCTCATGGCCGGGGGTGTCGGCGATGATGAATTTGCGCTTGGCGGTAGAGAAGTAGCGATACGCAACATCGATGGTGATGCCTTGCTCACGCTCGGCCTGCAGGCCGTCGACCAGCAATGCCAGGTCGATGTCTTCGCCGGTGGTGCCGACTTTTTTCGAGTCGCGGGTAATGGCTTCCAGGTGATCTTCGTAGATCATCTTGGAGTCGTGCAGCAAGCGCCCGATCAGGGTGCTCTTGCCGTCGTCGACGTTACCGCAGGTCAGAAAGCGCAGCAGCTCTTTACGTTCGTGCTGGCCCAGGTAGGCGAGGATGTCCTCGCTGATCAAATCAGATTGATGCGACATGACAGCCCCTTAGAAATAACCTTGACGTTTCTTGTCTTCCATCGAGCCTGCGCCATCGTGGTCGATGACACGGCCCTGGCGCTCGGAAGTTCGCGTCAGGAGCATTTCCTGAATGATGTCCGTGAGGCTTTCGGCCTCGGACTCCACCGCGCCCGTCAACGGGTAGCAGCCAAGGGTACGGAAACGCACTTTCTTTTTGACGATGCGGGCTTTGTCTTCATCGCTCAGGTGCTCGAGGATGCGCTCGTCGTCGATCATGATCAGGGTGCCGTTCTTCTCGATGACTTCACGCTCGGCGGCGAAGTACAGCGGGACAATCGGGATGCCTTCCAGATAGATGTACTGCCAGATGTCCAGCTCGGTCCAGTTCGACAGCGGGAACACGCGAATGGATTCGCCCTTGTTGACCTTGCCGTTGTAGACGTTCCACAGCTCGGGACGCTGGTTTTTCGGGTCCCAGCGGTGCTTGCTGTCACGGAACGAGTACACGCGCTCCTTGGCGCGGGACTTCTCTTCATCGCGACGGGCACCGCCGAACGCGGCGTCGAAACCATGCTTGTCGAGTGCCTGCTTGAGGCCCTCGGTCTTCATGATGTCGGTGTGCTTGGCGCTGCCGTGGGTGAACGGGTTGATGTTCTGCGCCACGCCATCGGGGTTGATGTGGGTGATCAGGTCCAGACCCAGGTCCGCAACCATCTTGTCGCGGAAGGCGTACATCTCCTGGAATTTCCAGCGAGTGTCGACGTGCATCACCGGAAACGGCAGCTTGCCGGGGAAGAAGGCCTTGCGTGCCAAGTGCAGCATCACGGCGGAGTCTTTACCGATGGAGTACAGCATCACCGGGTTGTCGAACTCGGCGGCCACCTCGCGGATGATGTGGATGCTTTCCGCCTCCAGCTGTTTCAGATGCGTCAGTTTGTCGACCATGGCTACTCACGAAATCTTTCTTATGAACGGCCAGCGGGCCGTGTTCGAGCGAGGAATCCTAGCATAGCGGCCTGCTTCTAATCAGGGCGCCAACTAGAACGAAAGAGCATATGAATATGCCTGCCTGTTTGGCCACTGCAGAACCTCGTGGGAGCGAGCTCGCTCCCACAAGGAATTCGCGCGGCCTTAGATCGGATTCGGGCAATCGATGAAGATGTGCTCGACGGCGAAGCGTTTCGCCAGGTACTCGCCCAGTGCCTGCACACCGTAGCGCTCGGTGGCGTGATGGCCGGCGGCGATGAAGCTGATGTCGTTTTCCCGGGCACTGTGGAACGTCTGCTCGGACGCCTCGCCACTGATGAACAGATCGACCCCGGCGGCAATCGCCTGATCGATGTAGCCCTGGCCTCCACCGGTGCACCAGCCGACCCGACGGATGATCGCGCTACCCTCGATCAGCAGCGGCTCGCGGCCCATGACTTCCTGCACGCGCCGGGCGAAATCCCGTGGCGTCGCCGGTTCATTGAGCGAGCCGACCAGACCGACAATCTTCAGGTTGTCTGGGTCCAGCGGACCTTCCACGGTGATATCCAGCTGGCGCGCCAGCTGTACGTTGTTGCCGACGTCCGGGTGCAGGTCCAAAGGCAGATGGTAGGCGAGCAGGCTGATGTCGTGCTTGAGAAGCGTTTTCAAGCGGCGCTGTTTCATGCCGGTGATGCACGGGTTCTCGCCTTTCCAGAAGTAACCGTGATGCACCAGCACCAGATCGGCATTGGCTTCAACCGCCGCGTCGAGCAAGGCCTGGCTGGCCGTGACTCCGCTGACGATGCGCATCACTTGCGGCCGGCCTTCGACTTGCAGGCCATTGGGGCAGTAATCGGCAATTTTGCCACTGCTAAGATAACGGTCGGCTTCTTCGACCAGGGTGCTCAGGGCGACGGCCATAAAAGACTCCTAAATATCCCGTTCAGAGGCGCGTGCGGCCTCGTATAATGCGCAACATTATGAGCGGTCTCATACCGCCTGCAACTCTCTCAGGACGTGCTTAATGCTCAAGGCGCTGCGTTTTTCCGGCTGGCCGTTGTTGGCCGGCGTGCTTGTCGCTCTGTTGATTATCCAGCGTTACCCGCAGTGGGTCGGGCTTCCAAGCCTCGACGTCAATCTACAGCAAGCTCCACAGACCACCAGTGTGCAGCAGGGGCCGGTGTCCTACGCCGATGCGGTGATCGTCGCCGCGCCGTCGGTGGTAAACCTGTACACCACCAAAGTCATCGCCAAACCGGCGCATCCACTGTTCGAGGATCCACAGTTCCGGCGCTTCTTCGGCGATAACTCGCCCAAGCAAAAGCGCATGGAATCGAGCCTCGGTTCTGGTGTGATCATGAGCCCGGAAGGCTACATCCTGACCAACAACCACGTGACCAGCGGCGCCGACCAGATCGTGGTCGCGCTCAAGGATGGCCGCGAAACCCTGGCGCGGGTCATCGGCAGCGACCCGGAAACCGACCTCGCGGTGCTGAAGATCGACCTGAAAAATCTCCCGGCCATCACCGTGGGTCGATCCGACAACATTCGCATCGGCGACGTCGCACTGGCCATCGGCAACCCGTTTGGCGTCGGCCAGACCGTGACCATGGGCATCATCAGTGCCACCGGGCGTAATCAGCTGGGCCTGAACAATTACGAAGACTTCATCCAGACCGACGCCGCGATCAACCCCGGCAATTCCGGCGGCGCACTGGTCGACGCCAACGGCAATCTGACCGGCATCAACACGGCGATTTTCTCCAAATCCGGCGGCTCGCAAGGTATCGGTTTTGCGATCCCGGTGAAGCTGGCGATGGAAGTGATGAAGTCGATCATCGAGCACGGCCAGGTGATTCGTGGCTGGCTGGGGATTGAAGTGCAGCCGCTGACCCAAGAGCTGGCGGAGTCGTTCGGCCTGTCCGGGCGTCCGGGCATCGTCGTTGCGGGGATTTTCCGTGATGGCCCGGCGCAGAAAGCCGGCCTGCAATTGGGTGACGTGATTCTTTCCATCGACGGCGAACCCGCCGGTGATGGTCGACGCTCGATGAATCAGGTCGCGCGGATCAAGCCGACCGACAAGGTCGCGATCCAGGTGATGCGCAACGGCAAGGAGCTCAAGCTCACGGCGGAAGTGGGCTTGCGCCCACCGCCAGCGCCGATGAAGGAAACAGAAGAGAACTAAACGGATCCCGGTGGAAGCGAGCTTGCTCGCTCCCACCGGGTCAGCGGAGTTTTACAACTCGCCGAGACCGTCGATCAACGCCTGATTCTGCTCTGGCGTGCCGATCGATATCCGCAGGAACTGGGCAATCCGCTCCTGCTTGAAGTGCCGGACGATGACGCCCTGCTCACGCAGTTTCGCCGCCAGGCCCGCTGCATCGTGCTGCGGGTGACGGGCGAAAATGAAGTTCGCCGCCGACGGCAACACCTCAAACCCCTTGGCCCGCAACTGCGCAACGACCCATTCACGACTCTCGATGACCAGCGCACAGGTCTTGTCGAAGTATTCGCGATCCTCGAATGCGGCGGCAGCGCCGACATTCGCCATGCGATCCAGCGGATAGGAGTTGAAGCTGTTCTTGATCCGTTCCAGCGCTTCGATCAGGTCCGGATGACCGACCGCCAGGCCAACGCGCAGGCCCGCCAGCGAACGGGATTTGGACAGGGTCTGGGTGACCAGCAGGTTCGGGTAACGGTCCACCAGGCTGATCGCGGTTTCGCCGCCGAAGTCGATGTAGGCCTCGTCGACCACCACCACCGAATCCGGGCTGGCCTTGAGGATCTGCTCGACCGCTTCCAGCGCCAACAGGCAACCGGTCGGTGCGTTCGGGTTGGGGAAAATGATCCCGCCGTTCGGCTTGGCATAGTCCGCCGGGTTGATCCGGAACTGCTCATCCAGCGGCACGGCGTCGAAGGTGATGCCGTACAACCCGCAGTAGACCGGGTAGAAGCTGTAGCTGATGTCCGGGAACAGCAGCGGCTGATCGTGCTGCAACAGACCGTGGAAGATGTGCGCCAGCACTTCGTCCGAACCGTTGCCGAGGAACACCTGATTGGCTTGCACGCCGTAATACTTGGCCACCGCCTGCTTGAGCAGGTCGCTGTTCGGATCCGGGTACAGGCGCAGGTTGTCGTTCAGCTCGGTCTGCATCGCCGCCAAGGCTTTGGGCGATGGACCGTACGGGTTTTCGTTGGTGTTGAGCTTCACCAGCTTCGTCAGCTTCGGCTGCTCGCCCGGCACGTAGGGCACCAGATCCTTGACGAAAGCGCTCCAGAATTTACTCATCTTCATTTCCCCTGTTGTTCGTCAACGATGCGGTACTCAGCACTGCGTGCGTGCGCGGTCAAGGACTCGCCACGAGCCAGCACGGACGCAGTCTTGCCCAGTACCGATGCGCCCTGCTCGGAGCAGAAGATGATCGACGAGCGTTTCTGGAAGTCATACACGCCCAGCGGCGAAGAGAACCGCGCAGTGCCGGAAGTTGGCAGAACGTGGTTCGGACCCGCGCAGTAATCGCCCAGGGCTTCGGAGGTGTGGCGGCCCATGAAGATCGCGCCAGCGTGGCGAATCTGCGGCAGCCAGGCTTGCGGGTCGGCCACGGACAATTCGAGGTGCTCCGGCGCGATGCGGTTGGCGACTTCGATGGCTTGTTCCATGTCACGAACCTTGATCAGCGCACCACGGCCGTTGATCGAGGTTTCGATGATCGCCGCACGCTCCATGGTCGGCATCAGCTTGGCGATGCTGGCGGCCACTTTGTCGAGGAACTCGGCGTCCGGGCTGACCAGGATGGCTTGGGCGTCCTCGTCGTGTTCGGCCTGGGAGAACAGGTCCATGGCAATCCAGTCCGGATCGGTCTGACCGTCGCACACCACGAGAATTTCCGATGGACCCGCGATCATGTCGATGCCGACCTGACCAAAAACGTGACGCTTGGCGGTAGCGACGTAGATGTTGCCCGGGCCCACCACCTTGTCGACCTGCGGCACGCTTTCGGTGCCGTAGGCGAGTGCGGCAACGGCTTGCGCGCCACCGATGGTGAATACACGATCAACCCCGGCAATGCAGGCCGCAGCCAGCACCAGCTCGTTGATTTCACCCCGCGGGGTCGGCACCACCATGACCACTTCGGTCACGCCGGCCACCTTGGCTGGAATGGCGTTCATCAATACAGAAGACGGATACGACGCCTTGCCGCCCGGCACATACAGGCCAGCGCGATCCAGCGGCGTGACCTTTTGGCCGAGCACGGTGCCATCGGCTTCGGTGTAGCTCCAGGAGTCCTGTTTCTGTTTCTCGTGGTAGCTGCGCACGCGGGCGGCGGCGACTTCCAGCGCTTCGCGCTGATCCGGGGAAATGCGCGTCAGCGCCAGCTCCAGACGCTCACGCGGCAGGATCAAGTCAGCCATGGACGCGACGTCCAGGCCATCGAACTGCCGGGTGAACTCCACCAGCGCGGCATCGCCACGCTCACGCACGGCCTTGATGATGTCGAGCACCCGCTGATTGACCGAGTCGTCAGACACACTTTCCCAGCTCAGCAGATGATCCAGATGATGCGCGAAATCCGGGTCAGCAGCGTTGAGTCGGCGAATTGCAGTCAGTGCGGTCATAGCGAGAGCCTCATAGGAATGGCAAAAACTCAGGCGCCCTAACTTAGCAGTCGTTTCCGCTTGGGCACCTGAGAATTCTGGCTATGAGGCGGATAGACGGGCGCGACTTAACGTCGCGCAGGTGAATCAGCCGCGGTGTCGAGACTCCACTGCCTTGCGCAGGGTGTCGATCAACGCCTGGATTCGGGCGTGCTGCATTTTCATCGAAGCCTTGTTGACGATCAGCCGGGAGCTGATGGCCGCGATAAAGTCCTGTGGCTCCAGGCCATTGGCCCGCAGCGTGTTGCCGGTGTCGACGACGTCGATGATCTTGTCGGCCAGGCCGATCAGTGGCGCCAGCTCCATCGAGCCATACAGCTTGATGATGTCGACCTGACGGCCCTGCTCAGCGTAGTAACGCTTGGCAACGTTGACGAACTTGGTGGCGATGCGCAGACGGCCCTTGGGCTCGACGGCGCCGACCTTGCCGGCCGTCATCAGCTTGCACTGGGCAATTTGCAGGTCCAGCGGCTCGTACAGGCCCTGGCCGCCGTATTCCATCAGCACGTCTTTACCCGCGACGCCGAGGTCGGCAGCGCCATGCTCGACATAGGTCGGCACATCGGTGGCGCGCACGATCAACAGACGAACATCGTCCTGGGTCGTGGGGATGATCAGCTTGCGGCTCTTGTCCGGATTCTCGGTCGGCACGATGCCCGCTTCAGCCAGAAGCGGCAAGGTGTCGTCAAGGATGCGGCCCTTGGACAGTGCGATAGTCAGCATGGGAAACGTCAGCCCTTAATCAGGAATCTTATGCCCGGTCGCAATCGGCGCCGGACACGCATCGAGCCGGAAACCGGCTCGACTTGAAAAACCAACGGGCGCGTCCTTGCGCCCCATCTGCAACAACTAGCCCGGAACGCGACGGATCTTGGCGCCCAGCATCTGCAGTTTCTCTTCGATGCACTCGTAACCACGGTCGATGTGGTAGATGCGATCGATCAGGGTGTCGCCATCGGCGATCAACGCCGAGATCACCAGACTGGCCGAAGCACGCAGGTCGGTAGCCATGACAGGCGCGCCCTTGAGCTTCTCGGTGCCGGTAACGATGGCGGTATTGCCTTCGACCTGGATCTTGGCGCCCATGCGATGCAGTTCGTACACGTGCATGAAGCGGTTTTCGAAGATCGTCTCGATCACGGCGCCCGTGCCTTCGGCAATGGCGTTGAGGGAGATGAACTGCGCCTGCATGTCGGTCGGGAACGCCGGGTACGGAGCAGTCCGCACGTTGACGGCTTTCGGACGCTTGCCGTGCATGTTCAGCTCGATCCAGTCTTCGCCGCAGGTGATTTCCGCACCCGACTCACGCAGTTTTTCCAGAACAGCTTCAAGGATGGTTGGATCGGTGTCCTTGACCTTCACGCGGCCACCGGTCACGGCGGCGGCAACCAGGTAGGTGCCGGTTTCGATACGGTCAGGCATCACTTTGTAAGTGGTGGTGTGCAGACGCTCGACGCCATCGATGGTGATGGTATCGGTGCCGGCGCCGGAAACCTTGGCGCCCATGGCGTTGAGGAAGTTCGCCAGGTCGACGACTTCAGGCTCGCGCGCGGCGTTTTGCAGCACGCTGCGGCCTTTGGCCAGGGCAGCGGCCATCATGATGTTCTCGGTACCGGTCACGCTGACGGTGTCGAAGAAGAATTGCGCACCGCGCAGGCCGCCTTCCGGCGCCTTGGCCTTGATGTAGCCGCCTTCGACGTCGATGATCGCGCCCATGGCTTCGAGGCCACGGATGTGCAGGTCGACCGGGCGCGAACCAATGGCGCAACCACCTGGCAGCGCGACTTCGGCTTCACCGAAACGGGCAACCATCGGGCCCAGCACCAGGATCGACGCACGCATGGTTTTCACCAGCTCGTACGGCGCGACCAGGGTCTTGATGGTACGTGGGTCGATTTCGACAGCGAGTTTCTCGTCGATCACCGGCTCGATACCCATGCGACCGAACAATTCGATCATGGTGGTGATGTCGTGCAGGTGCGGCAGGTTGGCCACGGTCACCGGGCCATCGCACAACAAGGTGGCGGCCAGGATCGGCAGGGCAGAGTTCTTTGCCCCGGAAATGCGGATTTCGCCATCAAGACGAACGCCACCGGTAATAATCAATTTATCCATAAGAATCTCGACGCCCTTGGGCTCAGGTGCGCTCGGCCCAGGCCGCGCTGCTGAAAAATTTCATAGTGACCGCATGGATGCTGCCATCGACGATCCACGGGTTCAAATGGGCATAGACCTGCTGCTGACGCTTCACCGGGCTCAACGCCGCCAGTTCATCGCTAATCACGTTCAGCTGGAAATTGCAGCCTTCGCCCTCGACTTCTACTTTCGTTCCGGGCAGCTTTCCTTCGAGAAAGCTCTTAACTTCGTTGGCCTGCATGCTCAACCTCAATCGGCGCCCTGTGCGCACGGGTCGGACATCATACAAAAAAGCCCCGCGCCTGCGAACCCCGCGAAGCAGGACTCTGACGGGGGGCTTCCTTATAGATGTGGGTTAGGGATGCGCCAACAGCTCGGTCAGCTCGCTGACCTCGGCAATTTCACGCATGTCTTCCGGCATCCCGCGGATGCTCAGTGATTTGCCAACGGCCTGGGCATCACGAATGAAGCACAGCAGCAAGGACAATCCGACACTGCTGGATTTGCTCACCGCGGAGCAATCCACCACCAGCGCCGTAGCCTTGCTCGACTTGATCAGCGCCCGACCCTGCTCCCGCAGGCCCGGGCCGGTGCGGTAATCCAGCACACCGCTGAGCTTCAGCTCGCCAGTGTCGTCCATCTGGACGGCCGACTCACTCATTGGGCCGACTGCTCTGGTTTTTTGTCGGTGGCTTCCTTGGCCTTGGCGACTTCCCCGGCCCAACCGTTGATGGTCTTGTCGAGGTCATTGCCATTGCGCTGCATCGCGTCGGCGAACTGGTCGCGGAACAGCTTGCCAATGTTGATGCCGTTGATAATGACGTTACGCAGCTTCCACTCGCCATTGATCTTTTCCAGTGTGTAGGACACCGGGTAGATCGCGCCGCTGCTGCCCTTGACGGTCATGCCGACACTGGTACGGTCGCCGGATTCGTCCTTGGGCGGATCAACGGTGATGCCCTGGTTGTTGTATTCCAGCAACGCGTTACCGTAGAACTGGAACAGACCTTTCTTGAAGTTTTCCTCAAAGGTCTTCATTTGCGCAGGCGTCGCCTTGCGCGAGTACTTGACCGTCATGATGCTCTTGGAAATGCCCTCGGCATCCACGACCGGCCCGACAATGGTGTTCAGCGCGTTGTAAAAGCCCTGCGGGTCCTGCTTGTACTTCTCTTTGTTCGCCGCCAGGTCCGCGAGCATGCGGTTGGTCGTGTCTTGCACCAGATCGTGCGCCGAAGGCGCCGCTACAGCGTTGGACACCAGCGGAAACACCGCGAGCATTACCAACAGGCCACGTCGCAAGGTAGAGATCATTTAACAGTTCCTCATTTAGCTTCTTTGCTAACGGTATTGAGCAGGAATTTACCGATCAGGTCCTCGAGCACCAGCGACGACTGAGTATCGTGAATCACGCCGCCGTCCTTGAGCAGTGTCTCCTCACCACCCACGCTGATACCAATGTACTTCTCGCCCAACAGGCCAGCCGTCAGGATAGATGCTGTGGAGTCAGTCGGCAGATTATCGACGCGTTTTTCCAGTTGCATGGTCACGCGGCCGGTAAAGCTGTCGCGGTCCAGATCGATCGCCGTGACCTTGCCGATGGTTACACCGGCCATGGTCACTTTGGCTCTGACCGTCAAACCGGCGATATTGTCGAAGTTGGCGTACAGTTTATAAGTGTCGGTGCTCGGGCTCGGGGACAGGCCACTGACCCGCAACGCCAGCAACAGCAAAGCCAGGATGCCAGCCAGCAAGAAAAGGCCGACACCGATTTCCAGGGTGCGGTTTTGCATCAGAAATCTCCAAACATCAAGGCGGTCAGAATAAAGTCCAGGCCGAGTACCGCCAACGAGGCGTACACAACGGTCTTGGTAGTGGCGCGACTGATACCCTCGGAAGTGGGCTCACAGTCATAGCCTTGGAATACGGCAATCCAGGTCACGACAAAGGCAAACACGATGCTTTTGATGATGCCGTTGAGCACATCTTCGCTAAACGTCACGCTGTTCTGCATGTTCGACCAGTAGGAGCCGTCATAGACCCCCAGCCAGTCGACAGCCACCCAGGATCCGCCCCAGATACCCACCACGCTGAAAATCATCGCCAGCACAGGCAGGGAAATGAACCCTGCCCACAGGCGTGGCGCGATGATGTACTTGAGCGGGTCGACACCGATCATTTCGAGACTGGACAACTGCTCGGTGGATTTCATGTTGCCGATTTCCGCCGTCAGGGCCGAACCGGCACGCCCGGCGAACAACAAGGCAGTCACCACCGGCCCCAGTTCGCGCAGCAGGGTCAGCGCAACCATCTGCCCGACAGCCTGCTCCGAGCCGTAGCTGGACAGGATGTTGAAGCCCTGCAGCGCCAGCACCATGCCGATGAACACACCGGAAACGACGATGATCACCAGGGACATCACACCCACGGAATGCAACTGCTTGACCAGCAGCCCGAAACCGCCGCCGATGCCACCACGCCCGAGCAGCGCATGGAACAGGAACAACGCCGAACGCCCAAATACCGCCAGCACATCGATGCCGGCCTGGCCGAAGCGACGCACGCGTTCTATTAATGAAATTTTGCGCATCAGCGCTTCCCCAGAAGATCTGCGCGGTAATCCGTCGCTGGAAAGTGGTACGGAACCGGGCCGTCGGGGTCGCCGGTCATGAACTGACGGATACGCGGCTCATCCGAGTTCATCAATTCGTCCGGCGTGCCCTGCCCCAGCACCTGCCCGTCACCCACCACATAAATGTAGTCGGCGATGCTCGCGGTCTCGGCCAGGTCATGGGAAACCACGATACTGGTGATGCCGAGGGCGTCGTTGAGCAGCCGGATCAGGCGCACCAGCACGCCCATGGCGATCGGGTCCTGACCGACAAAGGGCTCGTCATACATGAGAATCTGCGGATCGAGCGCAATCGCCCGGGCCAGTGCGACCCGACGCTTCATGCCACCGGACAATTCATCCGGCATCAGATCGATGGCGCCGCGCAGGCCCACGGCCTGCAGCTTGAGCAGGACAATGTCGCGGATCATTTCTTCAGGCAGCTGGGTGTGCACACGCAGCGGGAAGGCGACGTTCTCGAAGACATCGAGGTCGGTAAACAGGGCGCCGCTCTGAAACAGCACGCCCATGTGCTTGCGCGCATCGAACAGATCACTGCGCGACAGCTTCGGCAGATTCTGGCCGTTGACCCAGACTTCGCCACCAGAGGGCCGCAGTTGTGCGCCCATCAGACGCAGAAGCGTGGTCTTGCCACACCCGGAAGGTCCCATGATACCGGTGACCTTGCCGCGCGGGATGCGAATATCGACGTTATTGAAAATGCTGCGCGCACCGCGCTTGAAGGACACTCCCTTCAGCTCGACCGCGTAGGCGTTATCGGCACTCATCTAAACTCCTTGCGATGCAGCCTCTCACTCGGACGCCTGGCTTTCTGACAAAAGCACATACCTCCCGGGCAGGCCGAACTGGCGGCGAACTATACCACTGCAAAGGCTGCACGCCCAAGGCCAAAGCCGCGTCATGTTCAACAACGCGACAGGCACAAAGCACCATTTAGAGCGATCTTGGTAACAGGGGATGACAAAGCACAACGAACTTGCGTGAGGGTTTTGCTCATAACCGCTATAATCGCCGCCTTTTCATCAGGCTATACGATTTCTGACATGAGCCAATCCAGCGACCTGATTCAATCAGCACAACGCACCATCCGCCTCGAGGTAGAAGCCGTACAAGGCCTGCTGCCCCATATCGACGCAGATTTCGTACGCGCTTGCGAGATGATTCTGGCCAGCAAAGGCCGCGTGGTCGTGGTCGGCATGGGCAAGTCGGGGCACATCGGCAACAAGATTGCCGCCACCCTGGCCAGCACCGGCACCACGGCTTTTTTCGTGCACCCGGCGGAAGCCAGCCACGGCGACATGGGCATGATCACCGGCGACGACATCATCCTGGCGCTGTCCAACTCGGGCTCTACCAATGAAATCGTCACCCTGCTGCCCTTGATCAAACGCCTGGGCATCCAGTTGATCAGCGTGACCGGCAACCCTGATTCGCCATTGGCCAAGGCTGCCGAAGTGAACCTGAACGTTCACGTCGAGCAAGAAGCCTGCCCGCTGAACCTTGCCCCGACCTCATCCACCACCGCCGCCCTGGTCATGGGCGACGCACTGGCGGTGGCCCTGCTGGAAGCCCGCGGCTTTACCGCCGAAGATTTCGCCTTTTCCCACCCCGGCGGCGCGCTGGGTCGACGCTTGCTGCTGAAAGTGGAACACGTCATGCACGCAGGTCAGGAGTTGCCACAGGTTCAACGTGGCACCCTGCTCAAGGACGCGCTCATGGAAATGACCCGCAAAGGTCTGGGCATGACCGTGATCCTGGAAGCCGACGGCAAGCTGGCCGGGATCTTCACCGACGGCGACTTGCGTCGCACTCTGGATCGCAACGTCGATTTCCACAGCGCCATCATCGATCAGGTCATGACCGCCCACGGCAAGACGGCCCGCGCCGAAATGCTCGCCGCCGAAGCCCTGAAGATCATGGAAGACCACAAGATCAGCGCACTGGTGGTGGTCGACAGCGAAGACCGTCCGGTCGGCGCCTTGAACATGCACGACTTGCTTCGTGCGGGGGTAATGTAATGAGCATGGACCTTCTGCAACGCGGCAAGCAGATCAAACTGGCGGTGTTCGACGTCGATGGCGTCCTCACCGACGGGCGCCTGTACTTCCTCGAAGATGGCAGCGAATTCAAGACCTTCAACACCCTGGACGGCCAAGGCATCAAGATGCTCATGGCCGCCGGCGTGCAGACGGCCATCATCAGTGGCCGCAAGACCCCGGTAGTCGAAAGACGAGCGAAAAACCTCGGCATCCCGCATCTTTATCAAGGCCGTGAAGACAAACTGGTGGTTCTCGACGAGCTTCTTGGCCAACTCAACCTAAGCTATGAACAGGTTGCCTATCTCGGCGACGACCTGCCCGACCTGCCGGTGATCCGCCGTGTAGGCTTGGGCATGGCCGTGGCCAATGCTGCCAGTTTTGTCCGCGAACACGCCCATGGCACCACGACTGCCCGTGGTGGCGAAGGTGCCGCCCGCGAGTTCTGCGAATTGATCCTGCGCGCCCAGGGCCGCCTTGAAGCGGCCAACGCCGCGTACCTGTGAGCCCATTATGCTGAGCAAAAAGTTTCGCAACATTCTGCTGTTCGGCTGTATCGCAGCGATTTTCGCTGCTGTCGGCTACTGGAACATCAGCCCGGAACGCTTCCTCGACAAGCCGATCGTGGCCGTCGACGAAAGCGCGATCGACTATTACGCCATCAATGCCCACAGTCGGCAGTTCCTGCCCGATGGCGGGCTGCAATATGATTTGACCTCCGACAAGGTCGAACACCTGAAGGCGAGCGAAGTGACCCTGCTGACCAACCCGGATCTCAATGCCTTTCGTGGCACCGAGTACCCGTGGCACGTGCAGAGCCTGCGCGGCGAGGTCAACCCGGATGGCACCCAGGTCGAACTGATCGATAACGTGCGCATCACCCGTTTCGACGAGAAAAACCGCAAGACCCTGATCACCAGCACCCGCATGACCGTATTCCCGCAGCAGCAATATGCGCAGACCGAGCAACCCGTTAGAATCGACGGCGCCGGCGGTGTGTCGACAGGCACGGGAATGAAGGCGTATTTGAAAGAAAGCAGGATACACCTGCTATCGAACGTAAGAGGACAGTATGAGGCTCGTTAAAACCCTCCCGATTTTGCTCAGCCTGGGCGCAGCACTGGGAAGCGTGAGCGCCTGGGCTCTGCCGAACGATCAAGAGCAGCCCATCCGCATTCAAGCCGACGACGCCCAACTCGACGACAAACAAGGCGTTGCGGTCTACACCGGCGACGTCATCATCACCCAGGGCTCGATGAAGGTCACTGGCAACAAGGTAACCATGACCCGTGCGCCGAACGGTGACATCGATGTGGTGACCTCGGTGGGCAACCTTGCCTACTTCGAACAATTGCAAACCCAGGGCGACACCAAGCCGGTACAGGGTTGGGGCGTGACCATACAGTACATGGCCCAGCAAAACCGCGTCATCCTGATCGACAAGGCCAAGGTCATCGACAAGGACAACAACGTCACTCAGGGCGAGAAAATCGTCTACGACACCGTCAAGAAACTCGCCAGCGCCGGTCGCGCAACGGGCAGCAAGGTCACCGAGACGCGTCCGCGCATCGACATGGTGATCCAGCCGAAAAAGAAAACCGACGAGCAAAAGGCCCAGTAATGGCAACTCTGAAAGCTCAGCATCTGGCCAAGAGCTACAAGAGCCGCCAGGTCGTGCGTGACGTCAGCCTGTCCATCGACAGCGGTCAGATCGTCGGCCTGCTCGGCCCGAACGGCGCCGGCAAGACCACCTGCTTCTACATGATCGTCGGCCTGGTACAGGCCGATCAGGGCCGCGTGCTGATCGACGACCTCGATGTCAGCCACCAGCCGATGCACGGTCGGGCCAAGGCCGGTATCGGTTACCTGCCACAGGAAGCGTCGATTTTTCGCAAACTGTCGGTCGCCGACAACATCATGGCCATCCTCGAGACCCGCAAGGAACTCGACAAGGCCGGCCGTCGCAAGGAGCTGGAAAGCCTGCTGCAGGAGTTCCACATCAGCCACATCCGCGACAACCTCGGCATGAGCCTGTCCGGTGGCGAACGCCGCCGCGTGGAAATCGCCCGCGCGCTGGCAACCAATCCGAAGTTCATCCTGCTCGACGAACCCTTCGCCGGCGTGGACCCGATTTCGGTTGGCGACATCAAGCAGATCATCCACCACCTCAAAGCCAAAGGCATTGGCGTGCTGATCACGGACCACAACGTTCGTGAGACCCTGGACATCTGTGAAACCGCCTACATCGTCAACGACGGTCAATTGATCGCCGAAGGCGATGCGGAGACTATCCTGGCCAATAATCTGGTCAAGGAAGTGTACCTGGGCCATGAGTTCCGCCTGTAAGACTGAAGCGCCGCGGTGGTTGCCGGGGCGCTGATTACAATAAAAACCGCAGTCCAGGCACGCGAGCACCCACAAGGTGTTTGGCCACCCATCAGGGCAGATTTAATCGTTTTTTATTGTTACAGCGCTCTAGGCAAACACTTCAGTTTCAGGCATATAATTTGCTTATGTTTGGCGCTCCGGCGCCCTGTAGTGGATGGCGCATGTGCGCCGGCGAATAAGGTGTTAAGCCCCTGCCATGAAACCATCGCTAGTCTTGAGAATGGGCCAGCAGCTGACGATGACACCGCAGCTGCAACAGGCCATCCGCCTGCTCCAATTGTCGACCCTGGACCTGCAACAGGAAATCCAGGAGGCCCTGGAGTCCAATCCGATGCTCGAACGCCAGGAAGAAGGCGACGACTTCGACAATTCCGACCCCTTGGCAGACAACGCCGAACAAAAGCCCAACACCGACATCCAGGAACCCTCGTACCAGGAAAGCGCCCCGACGGTCGACAACCTTGAAGATGGCGAATGGAACGAACGCATTCCCAACGAACTCCCGGTCGATACCGCCTGGGAAGACGTGTACCAGACGAGCGCCAGCAGCCTGCCCAGCAGTGACGACGACGAGTGGGACTTCACCACCCGTACCTCCGCCGGCGAAAGCCTGCAAAGCCATCTGCTGTGGCAACTGAACCTGGCGCCGATGTCCGACACCGATCGCCTGATCGCGGTGACCCTGATCGATTGCATCAACAATCAGGGCTACCTGGACGAGACCCTCGAGGAAATCCTCGAAGCCTTCGATCCGGAACTGGACATCGAACTGGACGAAATCGAAGCCGTCCTGCACCGCATCCAGCAATTCGAACCGGCCGGCATTGGCGCTCGCAACCTGGGCGAATGCCTGTTGCTGCAACTGCGTCAGTTGCCCGCCAAGACCCCTTGGCTGGCCGAAGCCAAACGACTGGTCGTCGACTACATCGATCTGCTCGGCAGCCGCGACTACAGCCAGCTGATGCGCCGCATGAAGCTCAAGGAAGATGAACTGCGCCAGGTGATCGAACTGGTGCAGAGCCTCAACCCGCGCCCCGGCTCACAAATCGAATCCACCGAAGCCGAGTACGTCGTGCCCGACGTCATCGTGCGCAAGGATAACGAGCGCTGGCTGGTTGAACTCAACCAGGAGTCAGTGCCACGCCTGCGGGTCAACGCCCAGTACGCCGGCTTCGTGCGTCGCGCCGACACCAGTGCCGACAACACCTTCATGCGCAACCAGTTGCAAGAGGCGCGCTGGTTCATCAAGAGCCTGCAAAGCCGCAACGAAACCCTGATGAAAGTGGCGACGCAGATCGTCGAGCACCAGCGCGGTTTCCTCGAGTACGGTGACGAAGCGATGAAGCCGTTGGTCCTGCATGACATCGCCGAGGCAGTGGGCATGCACGAGTCGACGATTTCCCGGGTGACCACCCAGAAGTTCATGCATACCCCTCGCGGTATCTATGAACTGAAATACTTTTTCTCCAGCCATGTCAGCACCTCCGAAGGCGGTGAATGCTCGTCCACGGCGATCCGCGCGATCATCAAAAAACTGGTTGCCGCGGAAAATCAGAAAAAGCCGTTGAGTGACAGCAAGATCGCTGGTTTACTGGAGGCACAAGGCATTCAGGTGGCTCGCCGCACCGTCGCCAAGTACCGCGAATCCCTCGGGATCGCGCCTTCGAGCGAACGCAAGCGGTTGATGTAGGGCCACGCCACAGCGTTCCAGTGGCAGATCATCAGGTCTGCCGCTTTATGCACTGGCAACGAAGGAGAAGCTGTATGCAAGTCAACATCAGTGGACACCAACTGGAAGTGACCGAACCTCTTCGCACCTACATCGGCGAAAAACTCGATCGATTGGAGCGACATTTCGACAAGATCACCAACGTTCAGGTCACGATGACCGTCGAAAAGCTGTTGCAGAAAATCGAAGCCACATTGCATATCCCCGGCGGAGAAGTGGTTGCCAATGCCGAGCATAACGATATGTATGCCGCCATTGACCTGCTGACCGACAAGCTGGATCGCCAACTTAAAAAGCATAAGGAAAAGACCCAGAGCCTCCTCCAGGGCGCGACCGGTCGTTAACACTCCCAACCCATGATCCGACTTGAAAGTATCCTGACCCCCGGCCGTTCCCTGGTGAACGTGCCGGGCGGCAGCAAGAAGAAAGCCCTTGAACAAATTGCCAACCTGATTGCCCGCGAAGTGCCGGCGCTGGAGATGCAAGATGTCTTCGAGGCGCTGATCGCCCGTGAAAAACTGGGTTCCACCGGTTTTGGTAACGGCATCGCCATTCCCCATTGCCGATTGAAAGGCTGCGAGTCGCCCATCAGTGCCTTGATGCACCTGGACGCTCCCATCGATTTCGATGCCATCGACGGCGCACCGGTTGACCTGCTGTTTGTACTGCTGGTCCCGGAAGCGGCCACCGATGCGCACCTGGAGCTGCTGCGTCAGATCGCCAGCATGCTCGACCGCAAGGACGTACGCGAAAATCTGCGTAACGCTGCCAGTAACGAAGCCCTGTATCAGGTTGTCCTGGACGCACAAAACGGTCACTAATCATGCGCTTGATCATCGTCAGCGGCCGATCCGGCTCAGGTAAAAGCACCGCCCTCGCCGTACTCGAGGACAATGGCTATTACTGCATCGATAACCTGCCCGCCGGGTTGCTGCCGGAACTGGCCGAGAAAGCATTGATTCATACCGAGATGCTGCAGCCGCTGATTGCCGTGTCCATCGACGCGCGCAACCTGCCGAGTCACCTGTCACGCTTCCCCGATCTGCTTGAAGAAGTGCGCAGCCGGCATATCCAGTGTGATGTCCTGTACCTGGATGCCGACGAAGAAACCCTGCTCAAGCGCTTCTCGGAAACCCGTCGACGCCACCCCTTGAGCAATGCCAATCGCTCGCTGGCGGAAGCCATCAATGTTGAAAGCGAACTGCTTGGGCCCATTGCTGACCTGGCTGACCTAAAGATCAACACCACCAGCCTGAACCTTTACCAACTGCGCGACACCATCAAGCTGCGTTTGCTCAACCAGCCTGAGCCGGGAACTGCATTCCTGGTGGAATCCTTCGGGTTCAAGCGCGGCATGCCGGTCGACGCCGATCTGGTATTCGATGTGCGCTGCCTGCCCAACCCCTATTGGAAACCGGAACTGCGCGAGCTGTCCGGGCTGGATCAACCGGTTGCCGACTATCTGGCGGCGCAACCGGATGTCGAAGAGATGTTCCAGGACATCTCCACTTACCTGCTAAAGTGGCTGCCTCGTTTTGCCGCCAGCAATCGCGCCTATGTGACGATCGGCATTGGCTGTACCGGTGGCCATCACCGCTCCGTGTACCTGACCGAACGGTTGGGCCAGACGCTGCAACAAACCCTGAAGAACGTCCAGGTTCGCCACCGCGACCTCAGCTAAAGGATTCACACCGCGATGCCTGCTCTGGAAATCGAAATCATCAACAAGCTGGGTTTGCATGCCCGCGCTTCTGCAAAATTCGTGGGTGTTGCCGGCCAATTCAAGGACTGCACGATCCGCGTCGGGCGCACGCCGGAATCCACTGTCGACGGGAAAAGCATCATGGCCATGATGATGCTCGCCGCCGGCAAGGGCACAAAAATCCACCTGAGCACCGAAGGCGAGCAGGATCAGGAAGCCATGGATGCACTGGTGGCGCTGATCAACAACTATTTCGACGAAGGCGAGTAACCGCTCAACTCAGCGCCGTATCCATCACCATCATCAGGCAGAAGCCGACCAACAACCCAAGACTGGCAAGCTTGTCGTGACCGTTGCGCCGCGATTCGGGAATCACTTCGTGAGTGACCACCAGCAACATCGCCCCTGCCGCCAACGCCAACCCCAAAGGCAGCAGCAGCTCGGCCAGACTCACCAGCCACGCGCACACCAACGCGAACACCGGCTCGACCAAACCTGATGCAGCACCGATCAGGAACGCCTTGAGCCGCGACATCCCTGCCCCGGCCAGCACCAACGCGATCACCAACCCTTCCGGCACATCCTGCAAGGCGATGCCCATGGCCAGGCTGTCAGCATCCGGCATTGCGCCACCCGCCGACACGCCGACCGCCATGCCTTCCGGGATGTTGTGGGCAATGATGGCAAACACAAACAGCCAGATACGCGGGGCAATCACCGGTTGCTCCAGCGTGCCGACCAGCATCTCCGGGCTGGCTGCGGACACTTTGCGGTCCACCAGATACAACCCGAACGCACCGAGCAAGATCCCGCAACTGATCAGCCCACTGGCGGCCCACGACGACAACCCCAGGCTTTCGGCAGCGACGATCCCCGGCACGATCAGCGAAAACGCCGTTGCCGCAAGCATCACTCCCCCACCAAAGCCCAACAGCGTGTCGTTCAGAGTCTGCGGCATCCGCCGAATCACCAACACCGGTACAGCGCCCAATGCAGTGCCCAGGGCACAAATCGCCCCGCCTTGCAGGGCGCGCAACAGTTTCGGCTCAAGATCAAGCCAGGCCAAGCCATGGGCAACCAATAGACTCGTGCCTGCCAGTAAAAGCAGCGATCCAAACGCGTAACGAAACATTCGCCCACTGCCGATCGCCAGTGTTTCAGTGCCCATAGTCAGCCTTGAATTGTTTTTATTGAGGACTCAAGCCACTGCGACCTGATAGCGCGCCGCGACTTGCGGCCAATTGATCACGTTGTAGAACGCGCTGATGTATTCCGGCCGACGATTCTGATAACGCAGGTAATACGCGTGCTCCCAGACGTCCAGGCCGAGAATGGGCGTATTGCCATTCATCAGCGGGCTGTCCTGATTGCCACTGCTTTCCACGATCAGGGTCTTTTGCGGCGTCACGCTCAACCACGCCCAACCACTGCCGAAGCGAGTCAACGCTGCCTTGGTGAACGCGTCCTTGAAGCTGTCGAGCCCACCCAATTGCTCATCGATGGCCTTGGCCAGCGCACCTTGCGGCTTTCCACCGCCGTTGGGCGCCATGACCTCCCAGAACAGCGAATGGTTGGCGTGACCGCCGCCCTGATTGATCACCGCCGCGCGCAGTTTTTCAGGCAACTGCTGGACGGCAGCGACCAGTTTCTCCACCGGCCACTCGGCAAACTCGGTGCCTTCCACAGCCGCGTTCAGGTTGTTGATGTAAGTCTGGTGGTGCTTGGTGTAGTGAATTTCCATGGTCTGCGCATCGATGTGCGGTTCCAGGGCGTCGTAGGCATAAGGCAAGACGGGCAAGGTGAAAGCCATGTTCAATGAACTCCATGATGGTGGGGCGCAGGCGAAGCGACATCGAGGTGCAACAATCGATGGGAGCGCGGGTACTCGCCGTGTTCGCTGATGAAATTCAGCAGTTCGACGTAGGTTTTGCTGCTTTGGCGCAACGCGGCTTCGCGCAGGGCCGACGACAGGCGCGGGTCCTGAATCGTCTGTAACAGTCGTTGATGGATGGCGCACAGGTATTCGGCGCTCTCCTCCGGCTGATTCAGGCGCAAATGCAGGTCCGCCAGGTTGTGATGGGAAATCACGCAGGCTGCCACCGCTTCGTCGGCATCCGCCCAGCGCTCGAACAGCACCTGGGCCAGCGCCAATGCCTGCAGGTAAGCCTCGCGGGCATCGACCAGTTCACCCAGCATGAAAAAACGGTTGGCTCTTTCGATCGTGCGTTTCCAGTGTTCCATGGTGAACTCCAAAGCGATGGCGGTGATTACACGCCGCCGGCGGTGAGCTTCTCTGGATTGAGCAGCTCTTCAAGTTGCTGACGCGACAGGTCGGTGTGTTCGAGAGCCACGTCGATCACCGGCCGACCCTGTTGATAGGCTTTCTTGGCGATCTCGGCGGCCTTCTGGTAGCCGATGATCGGGTTGAGCGCCGTCACCAGAATCGGGTTGCGCGACAGCGCCTGCTGGATCCGCTCTTCGTTGACCTTGAAGCTGACGATGGCCTTGTCCGCCAGCAAGCGGCTGGAATTGGCCAGCAGCTCGATGCTGCTCAGAAGGTTCTGGGCGATGATCGGCAACATCACGTTCAATTCGAAATTGCCCGATTGGCCGGCGATGGTGATCACACTGTCATTGCCGATGACTTGTGCGGCGACCATGGCAGTGGCTTCCGGAATCACCGGATTGACTTTGCCCGGCATGATCGAAGAACCCGGTTGCAACGCTTCCAGTTCGATCTCGCCAAGGCCCGCCAAGGGACCTGAGTTCATCCAGCGCAAATCGTTTGCAATTTTCATCAACGACACCGCGATGGCCTTCAACTGGCCGGACACCGCCACGGCAGTGTCCTGGGAGCCAATCAGCGCAAACAGATCCTTGCCCGGCTGAAACTGAACCTGGGTCAGCTTGCTCAGTTGCTCGCTGAAACGCGCGGCGAATTGCGGATGGGCATTGATCCCGGTACCGACCGCCGTACCGCCCTGCGCCAGGGATTGCAGAGCCGGCAGCAGATCCTGCAGATGGCCGATGTTGGCCTTGAGCTGTTGCGCCCAACCGTTGAGTACCTGGCTCATGCGTACCGGCATGGCGTCCATCAAGTGCGTACGCCCGGTCTTGACGTGGTGATGAACCTGTTCGGCCTTGTGCTCGATGACCTGCACCAGATGCGTCAACGCCGGCAGCAGTTGCTCGTGCAACGCCAGTGCAGCACTGACATGAATGGTGGTCGGGATGATGTCATTGCTGCTTTGGCCGCAGTTAACGTGATCATTCGGGTTGACCGGCTCGCCGAGCAGACGGCTGGCCAGCGTCGCAATCACTTCATTGGCATTCATGTTGGAGCTGGTGCCCGAACCGGTCTGGAAGATGTCCACCGGGAAGTGCTGCATGAAATCGCCCTCCAGCAGCCCTTGGGCAGCATCGACAATAGCCTTGCCCTGCGCCTGGCTGATTTGCTTGAGCTCGATGTTGGCCCGTGCGGCGGCAGCCTTGGCCAGGATCAGCGCGCGGATGAACTGCACAGGCATCGGCTTGCCGCTGATCGGGAAGTTATCCACCGCACGCTGGGTCTGTGCGCCGTAGAGGGCGCCCACCGGGACCTGAAGCTCGCCCATGCTGTCGCGCTCAATACGTGTCTTGCTCATCTGAATATCCTTGCACCAGTTCTAAAAGAGGAATCGAAGGCTGCAACTCGCAGGTTGCCAGTTGCCATGTGTAGCGCTGCCAGCGCTTGAGCCGGCATTTGCACAAAGAGAGGCGTTCGAGTTCACGCAGCGGGCGCCAGGCCTGGTCGAGGCAGTAGGTGCGCCAGTGCCAGGGCAGCGCGACATCGGCGGCGGTATCGAGCAACAATCGGAAGGCGGTTTCGGCGACGGTCCAGGGCGAGGTTGCCGTGCAACAGGCGAGATAGCGGCCTTCGGCCAGATAATGGTCGATCAGGCGCGGTTCATCGGGGCACATCGCGCAACGGATCTGGCGACTCATCCAGCGCCAACTGTCGAGGTAAGGCTGCTCGTGCAAGGCAGAACTCATGATCGGGGACTCATTCGATAATGAGATTTATTATTAGTTGATAACGAGAATCAAAACAAGCCCATCCAAGTCATGCAGTTTCCTGTGGGTGCGCGCAGCGCAAGGTGCATAAAAAAGGCGCGCCACCCGATGGGTGGCGCGCCTTTTTGTGTAACGCGATGGATCAACTGCCGGCGACAGTCATCCGCTCGATCAGCACTGAGCCTGTGCGAATGTTGCTGCGCAATTCCAGATCGTTACCCACGGCAACGATCTGCTTGAACATGTCGCGCATGTTGCCGGCGATGGTCACTTCCTGCACGGCGAACTGGATTTCACCGTTCTCGACCCAGTAACCGGCCGCGCCGCGGGAATAGTCGCCGGTCACCATGTTCAGGCCCTGGCCCATCAGCTCGGTCACCAACAAACCACGGCCCATGCGCCGCAACAGCGCGGCCTGGTCTTCATCACCGTGGGTGACGAACAGGTTGTGCACACCGCCTGCGTTGGCAGTACTCGGCATGCCGAGCTTGCGCCCGGAATAGGTGCCGAGGATGTACGAGACCAACTCGCCCTTTTCGACGAACGGTTTGGCGTAGGTTGCCAGGCCATCACCGTCGAACGCGGCGCTGCCCATGGCACGCATCAGGTGCGGACGCTCATCGATAGTCAGCCACTCCGGAAACAGTTTCTGACCGAGGGTGCCTTCAAGGAACGACGACTTGCGATACAGGCTGCCACCGGAAATCGCCGAGAGGAAACTGCCGAACAAGCCGCCAGCCAACTCTGCGGAGAACAGCACCGGCACCTCGCAGGTCGGCACCGGACGCGCGCCCAAGCGGCTCGCCGCCCTTTGCGCCGCCTTCTGGCCGATGCTCACCGGATCAGCCAGCAAGGTGCCCTGGCGGTTCACGTCGTACCAGTAATCACGCTGCATCTGGCCATCGGCCTCGGCGATCATTACGCAGCTCAGGCTGTGCCGAGTCGACGCGTAACCGCCGATGAAGCCGTGACTGTTGCCATATACACGGCAGCCCTGATGGGTGCTGAGGGTGGTGCCGTCGGCGTTCTTGATCCGGCTGTCGGCGGCAAAGGCTGCGGCTTCACAGGCCAACGCCTGCTCGATGGCCTGCTCCGGGGTGATATCCCATTGGTGGAACAGGTCGAAATCCTGCAGGTCACGCGCCATCAACGCCGCGTCCGCCAGGCCCGAAGCTTCATCTTCCGAGGTGTGTTTGGCGATCGCCAGCGCAGCGGCGACGGTCTCGCGAATCGCATCCGGACCGCTGGCCGAAGTGCTTGCCGAACCTTTGCGCTGGCCGACATACAAGGTGATACCGAAACCCTGATCGCGGTTGAACTCGACTGTTTCGACCTCACGCTGGCGCACCGAGGTCGACAAGCCCTGCTCCAGCGACACCGCCACTTCACAGGCACTGGCGCCTTGGCGCTTGGCTTCAGCGATGATCTGCTCGACTTGTTCCTGCAGTGCCGGCAACGCTTGTGGGCCGACGCTTTCAACTGCACTCATGCTGTTCTCCACTCAAATTCTGCTTTCGGTTACGGTCATCGAGCGACCGGGCCGGACAATTGGCCCCCGACTGGTTATCATGGCGGCGTTTCTTTGCGGACTGCCACCATGGTTGATTCTTACGACGACTCCCTCGATACGGGAGAAAAGAGCAAATCCCAGGTCAAACGCGAGCTGCATGCTCTGGTTGACCTCGGCGAGCGCCTTACAACGCTCAAGCCGGACTTGCTCAACAAACTGCCCTTGACCGACGCTCTGCGCCGGGCTCTGGCTGATGCGCCCAAGCACACCGCGAACATCGCGCGTAAACGGCACCTGCAGTTCATCGGCAAACTGATGCGCGATCAGGACACTGACGCGATTCTGGTTTTGCTCGATCAACTCGATGCCTCCACTCGCCAGTACAACGAACGCTTCCATAACCTGGAACGTTGGCGCGATCGTCTGATTGCCGGCGACGATGCCGTTCTGGAAAAATTCGTCGTCGACTACCCGGACGCGGACCGCCAGCAACTGCGCTCCCTGATCCGTCAGGCCCAGCACGAGGTTGCGCAAAACAAGCCTCCTGCGTCCAGCCGTAAAATCTTCAAGTACATCCGTGAGCTGGACGAGACTCAACGCGGTCTGCGCTGATTCTCTGACCGGGTGAGTCGCCAGGCGACTCACCCGCAGCTTCACCTCTTTATGCGCCCGTGCCACCCACGGTGATCGCATCGATCTTCAGCGTTGGCTGGCCGACACCCACCGGCACCGACTGCCCATCCTTGCCACAAGTACCCACGCCGCTGTCCAGCGACAGATCGTTACCGACCATCGACACCTTGCTCATGGCTTCCGGCCCGTTGCCGATCAGCGTTGCACCTTTGACCGGCGCGGTGATCTTGCCGTCCTCGATCAGGTACGCCTCGCTCGTGGAGAACACGAACTTGCCGCTGGTGATGTCAACCTGGCCACCGCCAAGGTTGGCGCAGTAGATGCCGCGCTTGACCGAGGCGATGATTTCCTCGGGGTCGCTTTCACCGGCCAGCATGTAGGTGTTGGTCATCCGTGGCATCGGCAGGTGCGCGTAGGATTCGCGACGACCATTACCGGTACGGGCCACGCCCATCAGGCGCGCATTGAGCTTGTCCTGCATGTAGCCTTTGAGCACACCATTCTCGATCAGTGTGGTGCACTCGGTTGGTGTACCCTCGTCGTCGACACTCAGCGAGCCACGACGACCCGCCAGAGTGCCGTCATCGACGATGGTGCACAATTTCGATGCAACCATTTCACCCATGCGCCCGCTGTAGGCCGAACTGCCCTTGCGGTTGAAATCGCCTTCCAGGCCATGGCCGACGGCTTCGTGCAGCAGCACACCCGACCAGCCAGAACCCAGGACCACTGGCAAGGTGCCGGCCGGTGCCGGGATGGCTTCCAGATTGACCAGCGCCTGACGCAACGCCTCACGGGCATAGCCCATGGCGCGGTCTTCGCTGAGGAAATAACGGTAATCGGTACGGCCACCGCCGCCATGCCCACCGCGTTCGCGGCGACCGTTCTGCTCCACGATCACGCTAACGTTGAAACGCACCAGTGGGCGCACATCGGCGGCCAGGCCACCGTCAGTGGAGGCCACCAGAATGCGTTCCCAGACACCGGCCATGCTCACCGTCACCTGCTGGATACGCGGATCGAGGGCGCGGGTTGCGGCGTCGACACGCTTGAGCAGATCGACTTTTTCAGCACGGGTCAGCACTTCCAGCGGGTTGTCCGGCGCATACAACTGGGCGACGTCCTGGCTGGTGAAGGCCTGCACCGTGCCGTTCTGCCCTGCACGAGAAATCGAACGGGCGGCACGGGCGGCAGCGCCCAGGGCTTCCAGGGTGATGGCGTTGCTGTAGGCAAAGCCGGTTTTTTCACCGGACTGTGCACGCACGCCGACACCCTGGTCGAGGTTGAAACTGCCTTCCTTGACGATGCCGTCTTCCAGCGCCCAGGACTCGGAAATCTGCCCCTGGAAATACAGGTCGGCCGCATCGATGCCAGGGCCGGCCAGATCGCCCAGCACGCCTTGCAGGCTTTCGATGGTTACGCCGCCAGGTGCCAGGAGGTGTTCACTGACTGAGGACAACAACTCGCTCATATGCTTTACGCCTTAAATTCGTCGTTCTGATGCAGGTCGCCGGGCGCCCTGCGAGAAAAAGCGCCGGTGACTGGACACCGGCATCCGCGCCCTGATGGACGCCTGTTCGCTGCTGTCGCGCTCGGCCAGCAGCACGGCCTCGCCTCGATCCTGCTGCGCCAGCACTCGCCCCCAAGGGTCGACGATGGCGGCATGACCGAAGGTTTCCCGCGGCCCCGGGTGCGTACCACCCTGGGCGGCCGCGAGCACGTAACATTGGGTCTCGATGGCGCGCGCGCGTATCAGCACATCCCAGTGCGCCGCGCCGGTCACCGCGGTAAACGCCGAGGGTGCGGTGATCAACTCCGCGCCTGCAGCGCGCAATTCGCTGTACAACTCTGGAAAGCGCAAGTCATAACAAACCGTCAGACCGACCCGACCCACGGGCGTATCCGCCACCACGACCTCACTGCCATAAGCATAGTCATCGGATTCGCGGTATCGTCCACGATTGTCCGCCACGTCCACATCAAACAAATGCAACTTGTCGTAACGGGCCACGGTTTCGCCCTGATCATCGATCAGCAGCGAGCAGGCGTGGGATTTTGCCGTCGGTTGATCCACCGGCGGTAATGGCAAGGTACCGGCCACTATCCATAACTTGAGGTCGCGTGCGGTCTGTTTCAACCATGGCAGGATCGGCCCTTCACCCAGTGCTTCGGCGCGGCCGATGTCGGCAATGTCGCGCCGGCCCATGGCGGCGAAGTTTTCCGGCAGTACCGCAAGCCTTGCGCCACCGGCTGCGGCTTGCTCGAGAAGGCGACGGGCCTGGGCCAGATTGGCCAGCACATCGCTTTGACTGACCATTTGAATCACCGCTACAGACATGGCGCACTCCTGGGATCGTATGCGGCCATGCTACTCCATAGACTTGTGCAGTGCCGTTTGAAAAAGCACTCAAAAAGGCTTGTCGAAGGTAATTTTCGGATCTTTCCATGGTCCCTTGACGGTGTACTTCACGCTGGCGAAACGGGAGACTCGATCACCGATCAGCTTGTCGATCAGGAACAATGCCCCACCGACAGCCGGAGCCCCAACGATCAGTGCGGCAATTGGCAGGTTGTTGGTGACCGGCAAGGTCACCAACAACTTCGCATCGATCTGATCCGCCACCATGTTCAGGGTGCCATCAAGTTCGATGGTACTCGACGGGCCTGTCAGCCGGATCGGCTCACGGGTGACGTACACGCCGCTCGACCCCACCAACAGTCCCTTGACCTGGTCATAACTCAAACCCTTGCCGAACAGGTCGGAGAAATCCAGGCGCAGGCGGCGTCCGATGGAGTTGAAGTTGAGCAAACCGAACACGCGCAAAGCCTGAGCGCTGCCCTCGACCTCGACAAACTGGCCTTTGTTCAGCGTGGCATCGAGGGAGCCGGAGAAGCGTTTGGTGGCGACCCAGGCCGGCGAGCCGGGCCAGCGACCGTCGACATCCATGCGGAAGTTTTCGCTGGTGACACTCGGCGCGAACCCCCAGGCCTTGAGCACATCGGCGAGGTTCTTGCCGCTCATGCGCCCCTTGTACCAGCTGGTACTGGCACCCGGAGTGCCCTCCCAGCCGCCGCTGCCCACCAGCAAGATGCCCTTGAGCCCCAGATCCAGCGAGCTGAAGGCAATGCCCTTGCCCGTCGGACGAATCTTCAACGACCAGGCCCCCACCAGATCCGCGCCCTGATACAGCTGATCGATGGTGATATCCATCGCCGGGATAATCGTCGGGTCTACCGAAGCCAAAGGGTCTGGTGCATTTTCATCGGCCTGCACTTTCGGGTCGGCCGCCGGCAAACGTACGGTCTGCAGATTGATGGCGATCGGCGGGGTTTTCCCGTCAGGAATGTTGGCGTTGCCTTTGATCTGCTGACTGTCGAGTTGCATAGCCCAGGCAGACGGTTTGCGTGTCAGCTGTATTGAAGCCTGATCGAGCGTGGTGCCCACGCCACTGAGCTTGCCCACTTTGACGTCAACACCACTGAGCAACTGCTTGGCATTACCGGTCGGGTCCTGGCCTGCGTACTTATCCACCAGACCCTTCCACGGGCCAACGTCCAGCTCCGACATCGAACCCCGTATGCGCAAGCCTTTGGCGTCCGGCAACACAGCCTCGCCGCCACCGAGCAGCAACTCGCCACGACCGTCGCCAAACTTGCCCGGCGGTGCCGCGAAAGTGAAGTTCGCCAGATTCCCGTAGTTGACCCAATAACGTTGTTCAGGCCCCTGCAACGTCATGCGGAACGTTGTATCGCGCCCGGTATCGGCGGTCATGCCGAAGGGCGCAGGCAGATCGACAGCAACCCCCTTGAGGTTGGAATTGACCATCAACTGACTGTCAGCGCCGTTGAGCGTCAGTTGCAGCTGATAAGGAATCACCCCGCTGACCGGCAGCGGCTGGGTCACCTTAAGCCAATCGGTAAGTTTCTTGACTTCGACCTGGCCGGAAGCGGTGACGCGGGTATTGAGCTTGCCGGCGCTGCCATCGGCGAAAATCTGCGCGGTCACAGGCTTGTCGAAGGCACGGGCGCTGATGTTCTGTCCACTCAGCCCCTTGTCGCTGTCGAAGCGGAAATCACCCTTGAGCTGGCTCAGCTCCAGTTCGGGGTCGGCCAGTTTCAAGCGCGCCTTCGCGGTTTTGAAGTCGACCAGGATCTTCGGCTGCTCGCCTTTCTCCAGTGGAATATCCAGCTTGACCTTGCCTTGCAGATCGCCCTCGCCTTGCCACTTGGCAAAGGTTTCGGCAGTGCCGATCGGCGCTTCCTGAAGAATTTTCAGGCCATCTCCCAAGCCGCCGGCAAAATCGCCATCGAGGAACAGATGAACCTTCTGCCCCGTCGGCACATGGGGAATGTTGACGTAGACGTCGCTGACCTGGGTATCGAGCAATTGTCCCTTGCTGGCCAGAACGCGCACGCCGCTGTCTTCGACGAACACGTCACCACTGACTTTGCTGACGTGAGGCCAGCCCGGCTGGAATGCCAGTTCGGCGTCGTGCACCTTGAAGAACAAACTGATGCTGCGATCCACATCCTTGGCATCGTGGTTCAACGAGCCCTGGTACTGGAAGAAACCCTGGTCCACTGCACCTTTGAGAATCGCCGTGCGCAGCCATTCGTCGAGCGCCGGGCTGAGGACCGCTGGCAGGTATTTGGCGGTGTAGCGACCGTCGCCGTCGACCATGCCGACCCGCAGGTCCATGTAATCTTCCTGGGTGTGATCAAAATGCAGGCGAATCAGGAAGTCACCAGCGATCTTGCCTTCCTCGCCGAGCACTTTCAGGTACGGCGCGATCAGGGTGAAACCTTCCTTGTCCAGCTTCCAGGTCAGCCGGGCATTGGCCTGGATGTACTGCCACGGCTTGGCGAAAATCGGGTCGAGATGGAGCATGAAGTCCTTGCTGTCCATGCGCAACTCGCCATGCCCCAGGTCGCCGCTGATGCTGCCACTGACGTTTCGCGCAGCTGGCGCGCCGTGATAGGCATCGAAGCCGACCTGATCGAGGTTGGCGGCGAAGCCGAACTTGCTGTCATCGGTGGCGTTCGGGCGGAAGTCGACCAATACATTGCGCAAGCCGCCGGTGACCTTGAGCCGTTCAACCACAGTGGCCAGCCCTTCAGGCAATGGCGCCAGCGCCTTGAGCAAAGGTGTCAGCGGGGTGAGATTGATTCGGTCGGCCTGCAGATGCCAAAGCTCAGTGGCCTGTTCGGTGGCCGCCGTCTGCTTGAGCTGCACACGAGTCTCCCAACGCGTGTCGCCAAGATTCATGGCCAGAGAGTCCAGCGTGATCAATGCCCCTTCGGCATTGCGCTGGTAGTAACCGTTGAGGGCCAGATTATTGATCTGCACCGGTTTGCGCTCTGCGTAGGCGCCCTTGAGTTGCGGGGCGTTCAGCCGCACGGTCGCACTTTGTACGCCGCCCTTGGCCCAATTCAGCCAGAGCTCACCGCCGGCCTTGATCTCGGAGAAATTCCATTCCTGGGTTACACGCTCAGGCAACCAGTTCGACCAGTCGCTTTGCGGGAGGCTCAGATAAACCTCGGCCTGGCCATCCTTCCACTCGCTGGCCCGCACCCGCGTGCGCAGGCTCATGGCCACAGGCTGGCCATCGGGCAACGTCAGGCGTGCATCAAGGCGCTGGCGTGTAGCACCGGTTTTCAGGCTGAGGCCGACGTAGTTCAATGTCAGCGGCGACTGCGCGAACGGTTGCAGGGTTACCTGACTGTCGAGCACTGACAACCGCTGGACCATCTGCATGTCATTGAGCAACTGTTCGGGATTGAGTGGCTTGTCCTCTTGCACCGGCAAGCCTTCCAGCGCCCATTGACCGTCGTCGCCTTCCTTGAGGCTGATCTTCAGGCCGCTGAGTTCAAGGTGGGCAATGCGCAGCTTGCGCGCCAGCAGGCTGGCCCACAGGTCCGGCACCACACGCACCTTGTCCAGGTGCAAGGCGTTGGCGCCGTCACCTAGCGTCAGGTCATGCACGTAGACGATGGGGGCGAAACCGCTCCAGCTGCCTTCCAGTTCGCCGATCTGCACCGACATGCCCAGGGCATCGGCGGCCTTGGCCTGCACTTCGGCGCGGTACTCGGCCACCAGGGGTGCCAACTCCCGGCCCAGGCTGACGTAAAGCGCCATGAGCACCAAAACCAACGCGCACAGGCCCAGACCCCAGCGGGTCAGTGCGGCCAAAATGCGTGTCAGACGGTCCATGTCAGTTGGCTCCCGTGGCAAAAATACTGCAAAAAGCTGAGGCCAGCCGTTCTCGAACCGTCAAACCGTAACGCTTCAGAGCAACACCACGTCGTATTGTTCCTGGGAATACATGGTTTCCACCTGGAACCGTATGGTGCGTCCGATGAACCCTTCCAGTTCGGCGACGTTGCCCGACTCTTCATCGAGCAAACGGTCGACAACTTTCTGGTTCGCCAATACACGATAGCCTTCCGCCTGATAGGCGCGAGCCTCGCGGAGGATTTCACGGAAGATTTCGTAGCAAACCGTTTCCGGAGTCTTCAGCTTGCCGCGGCCCTGACAGCAGTTGCAGGGTTCGCACAGCACTTGCTCAAGGCTTTCACGGGTGCGCTTGCGCGTCATCTGCACCAGGCCCAATTCGGTAATGCCGATGATGTTGGTCTTGGCGTGGTCGCGCTCCAACTGTTTCTCCAGCGTGCGCAACACCTGACGCTGGTGCTCCTCGTCTTCCATGTCGATGAAGTCGATGATGATAATCCCGCCCAGATTACGCAGGCGTAACTGGCGCGCGATGGCCGTGGCGGCTTCGAGGTTGGTTTTGAAGATGGTCTCTTCGAGATTGCGATGGCCGACAAACGCCCCGGTGTTGACGTCGATGGTGGTCATGGCTTCGGCCGGGTCGACCACTAGATAACCGCCGGACTTGAGCGGGACCTTGCGTTCAAGGGCTTTCTGGATTTCGTCTTCGACGCCGTACAGGTCGAAAATCGGCCGCTCGCCCGGGTAATGTTCCAGACGATCGGCAATCTCCGGCATCAGTTCGGCGACGAACTGCGTGGTTTTCTGGAAGGTTTCCCGGGAGTCGATGCGGATTTTCTCGATCTTCGGGCTCACCAGGTCACGCAGGGTACGCAACGCCAGGCCGAGGTCTTCGTAGATCACACTCGGTGCGCTGATGGTCTTGATCTGCGCATTGATCTGGTCCCAGAGGCGACGCAGGTAGCGGATGTCCATGAGGATTTCATCGGCGCCGGCGCCCTCGGCCGCCGTGCGCAGGATAAATCCACCGGCTTCCTTGATGCCTTCCTTGGCCACGCAATCGGTGACCACTTGCTTGAGGCGCTCGCGCTCGGCTTCGTCCTCGATCTTCAGCGAAATGCCGACATGAGCGGTGCGCGGCATGTACACCAGATAGCGCGAAGGGATCGACAACTGCGTGGTCAGGCGTGCGCCCTTGGAGCCGATGGGGTCCTTGGTGACCTGCACCACCAGGCTCTGGCCTTCGTGCACCAGAGCGCTGATGCTCTCGACCGCAGGACCTTCACGCAGGGAAATCTCCGACGCATGAATGAACGCAGCGCGGTCCAGGCCGATGTCGACGAAGGCCGCCTGCATGCCAGGCAGCACTCGTACCACCTTGCCTTTGTAGATATTGCCGACGATCCCGCGTTTTTGCGTACGTTCGACATGGACCTCTTGCAGAACACCGTTTTCAACCACCGCCACGCGCGATTCCATCGGCGTGATGTTGATCAGGATCTCTTCACTCATGGCAGGGTCTCGTTCAGGCGTGTTCACGATAATGGCCGCATCTGTTCAGGGCGACGCTCAATGCGCGTGCTGTGTTTGCCAACAGGGTATGCCGAAATGGCCGAGCAGTTCCGCGGTTTCGCACAGCGGTAGTCCGACCACCGCCGAGTAACTTCCTTCGAGCCCGGCGACGAACACCGCACCCAATCCTTGAATACCATAACCACCTGCCTTGTCCTTTGGCTCGCCGCTGGCCCAGTAGGCCGCCGCTTCATCACGACTGATGTTTCGAAAACGCACCCGACTGACGACTACCCGCGACTCGCAATGTTCGCCGTCGAGCACGGCAATCGCGGTCAGGACCTGATGCTCGCGCCCCGACAACATCATCAGCATGGCGCAGGCTTCGGCTTGATCAACCGGTTTGCCAAGAATTTTTCCGTCCAGCACGACAGCCGTGTCGGCACCCAGTACGCAGAACGGCACGTCGGACACGACCCGCTCACGCCCGGCCCGGGCCTTGCCGCACGCCAGGCGCTCGACATAGGCCGCAGGGGATTCTTCAAGCAAAGGGGTTTCATCGATGTCCGCACTGACGGCGGCGAAGGGAACGCCGATCTGCGTGAGCAATTCACGTCGACGGGGCGATCCGGAGGCGAGGTACAACAGCTTCATCAAGACATCTCCCTGTCGAGGTACGGGCAAATGCCTGACCAAATCAATTGATTTTGTAGCGTCGACGCAATCCGCGCAAACCGAAACTCACCCACGGCCAAAGCAAGGCGCTGACCAGTGCGGGCAGCACCAGCGCCAGGGTTGGCTGGCGATTGCCGGTCAGGGCGCTCAGCCACAACTGAACGAGCTGGGCGAGGCCGAAAATCACCAGGATCACCAGGCTCTGCTGCCACATCGGGAACATCCGCAGGCGTTGTTGCAGCGCCAGCACCAGATAGGTGATAAGGGTCAGGATCAAGGCGTTCTGGCCCAATAAGGTGCCATAGAGCACGTCTTCAGCCAGACCCAGGCAGAACGCCGTGACCATCCCGACGGTCTGCGGCAGATTCAACGCCCAGAACGCCAGCAACAAGGCCAGCCACAGCGGCCGGAGGATTTCCATGAACTGCGGCAAGGGCGAAACGCTCAGCAGCAGACCAACGGCAAACGTCACCCAGACTATCCAGCCGTTTCGGGATGCTTTTACGCCACCCATTATTCTCTCCCCACAGGAGTGGCCGGCGCGGAGGCTGGCGGTTTCGCGGCAGGCTTGGCAGCAGCCGGTGGCTTGGCGGCCGCAGGATGCGCGGCAGGCTTGGCCGGCGTCGTGGCTGGCTTGGCCGGGGTCGCCGCCGGAGCCGCAGCAGGCGTGGTCGCCGGAACAGCAGGAGCAGCAGGAGCCGTCGGATTGACCAGTTTCGGCACGGTTGCCGGGATGATCGGGCCACCGCCCTGGGCATCGAGGTTTTCCTGGGCCTGGGCTGCATCGTTGGCACGTTCTTCAGCGGTACGATTGTCGCTGAACACCAGCAGCAGATAGCGGCTGCGGTTCAGTGCGGCCGTCGGTATGGCACGGACGATGGCGAACGGCTGCCCCGAGTCATGAATCACTTCCTTGACCGTTGCCACCGGGTAACCCGCCGGGAAACGCTGGCCAAGACCGGAGCTGACCAGCAGGTCGCCTTCCTTGATATCGGCGGTGTCGGCGACATGACGCAGCTCAAGGCGCTCTGGGTTGCCAGTGCCGCTGGCAATGGCACGCAGACCGTTACGGTTGACCTGCACCGGAATGCTGTGGGTCGTATCGGTCAACAGCAGGACCCGGGAGGTGTACGGCATCAACTCGACCACCTGCCCCATCAGGCCACGGGCATCGAGCACCGGCTGACCAAGCACCACGCCGTCGCGCTCACCCTTGTTGATGATGATGCGATGGGTGAAGGGGTTGGGGTCCATGCCGATCAACTCGGCCACTTCGACCTTTTCGTTGACCAGTGCAGAGGAGTTGAGCAACTCGCGCAGTCGAACGTTCTGCTCGGTCAGGGCGGCAAGCTTCTGCATGCGCCCCTGCAGCAGCAAATTCTCGGTCTTGAGTTTTTCGTTTTCGGCGACGAGCTCGGTCCGGCTGCCGAACTGGCTGGCCACACCTTCCCACAGCCGTCCGGGCAGGTCGGTGATCCAGTAGGCATCCATCAGCACCAGCGACATCTGGCTGCGTGCAGGCTTGAGCAGACTGAAGCGGGCATCGACCACCATCAGCGCGACCGATAGCACGACCAGCACCAACAGGCGCACGCCCAGTGAGGGGCCTTTGGCGAAAAGCGGTTTAATAAGCCGCTCCTCCCAGGCAAATGTTCTCTTTATTCATACGGCAGCAAACCGGCCTGGATGCAGACTGACAGAAGATAAACGCGAACAGGCAGCACTGCAAAGTGCCGCCTGCGCGCTCAACAGCATAGAGGCGATCCGGCGATTTACTCGCTGGAAAGCAGGTCCATGGTGTGTTTATCCATCATTTCCAATGCACGGCCACCGCCGCGAGCAACGCAGGTCAACGGGTCTTCGGCAACAATCACCGGCAGACCGGTTTCCTGGGCCAGCAACTTGTCGAGGTCACGCAGCAATGCGCCACCACCGGTCAGTACCAGGCCACGCTCGGCGATATCGGAAGCCAGTTCCGGCGGCGATTGCTCCAGTGCGCTTTTCACAGCCTGAACGATGGTTGCCAGGGACTCTTGCAGAGCTTCCAGCACTTCGTTGGAGTTCAGGGTGAATGCGCGTGGAACGCCTTCCGCCAGGTTACGGCCACGAACGTCGACTTCGCGAACTTCGCCGCCCGGGTAAGCGGTACCGATTTCCTGCTTGATGCGCTCGGCGGTGGATTCGCCGATCAGGCTGCCGTAGTTGCGACGCACATAAGTGATGATCGCTTCGTCGAAGCGGTCGCCGCCGACGCGTACGGATTCGGCGTAGACCACACCGTTCAGGGAGATCAGCGCGATTTCAGTAGTACCACCACCGATATCGACGACCATCGAACCGCGCGCTTCTTCAACCGGCAGGCCGGCACCGATGGCAGCGGCCATTGGTTCTTCGATCAGGAATACTTCACGTGCACCGGCACCGAGGGCCGATTCACGGATGGCGCGACGCTCAACCTGGGTGGATTTGCAGGGAACGCAGATCAACACACGAGGGCTAGGCTGCAGGAAGCTGTTTTCGTGAACCTTGTTGATAAAGTATTGCAGCATTTTTTCGCACACGCTGAAGTCGGCGATTACGCCGTCCTTCATCGGACGAATGGCAGCAATGTTGCCCGGTGTACGGCCGAGCATGCGCTTGGCTTCGGTGCCGACAGCAACGACACTTTTCTGGTTACCGTGTGTCCGAATGGCCACAACGGAGGGCTCATTCAGGACGATACCGCGCTCGCGCACGTAAATAAGGGTGTTGGCAGTGCCCAGGTCAATGGAAAGATCGCTGGAAAACATGCCACGCAGTTTCTTGAACATGGGAAAGGGACCCTAGGCAACGCGTGGGTAAAAAAGTGCGGCAAACTCTAACAACGACAGGGATTTTGGGCAAGGCGCCAATATGTTAAATTGGCCGCTTTTCTGTGCACCAAGCCCCACAATCGCGGCCTTATGACCGTAGAAGTGCGGTAGTGTTCCGACAA
Source organism: Pseudomonas vancouverensis (assembly GCF_004348895.1). Taxonomy (GTDB): domain Bacteria; phylum Pseudomonadota; class Gammaproteobacteria; order Pseudomonadales; family Pseudomonadaceae; genus Aquipseudomonas; species Aquipseudomonas vancouverensis. The sequence goes on along the minus strand of NZ_RRZK01000029.1, from coordinate 177,389 downwards.
TCTAACACACGGACGCCGTCCGTCCTGTTTTCCACTGGAGAAACCCGATGGCGCTAGAACGCTCCGACGTGGAAAAAATCGCTCATCTGGCCAGCCTTGGCCTCAATGATGCCGATCTTCCACACATTACTTCGGCCCTCAACAGCATTCTCGGCCTGGTCGACGAAATGCAGGCGGTCAATACCGACGGCATCGAGCCCCTGGCCCACCCTCTGGAAGCCAGCCAGCGCCTGCGCGCAGATGTCGTGACCGAGACCAATAACCGCGAGGCCTACCAGTCCATCGCACCAGCGGTCGAAAACGGCCTGTATCTGGTTCCGAAAGTCATCGACTAAAGGGAAAGAGCCTGCAATGCATCAAATGACTCTGGCCGAGATCGCCCGCGGTCTCGCCGATAAAAAGTTTTCCTCCGAAGAGCTGACCAAAGTCCTGCTGGCGCGCATTTCCCAGCTCGATCCGCAGCTCAACAGCTTCATCAGCCTCACCGAAGAGCTGGCCCTCGAGCAGGCGAAAGCCGCCGACGCGCGCCGTGCCAGCGGTGAGAGCGGCGCCCTGCTCGGCGCGCCGATCGCCCACAAGGACCTGTTCTGCACCCAGGGCATTCGCACCAGCTGCGGCTCGAAGATGCTCGACAACTTCAAGGCCCCTTACGACGCCACCGTCGTCGCCAAACTGGCGGCTGCCGGGGCCGTGACCCTGGGCAAGACCAACATGGACGAGTTCGCCATGGGTTCGGCCAACGAGTCGAGCTACTACGGCGCGGTGAAAAACCCGTGGAATCTCGAACACGTTCCGGGCGGTTCGTCCGGCGGTTCGGCGGCAGCCGTTGCCGCTCGTCTGCTACCAGCGGCCACCGGCACCGACACTGGCGGCTCCATTCGTCAGCCCGCTGCTTTGACCAACCTTACCGGCCTGAAACCGACGTACGGTCGTGTTTCTCGTTGGGGCATGATCGCCTACGCCTCCAGTCTCGATCAGGGCGGCCCAATGGCACGCACCGCCGAAGACTGCGCGATTTTGTTGCAAGGTATGGCTGGCTTCGATCCGAACGACTCCACCAGCATCGATGAGCCCGTGCCGGACTACAGCGCCAGCCTCACCGGCTCGCTGCAAGGCCTGCGTATCGGCGTGCCGAAAGAGTACTTCAGCGCCGGTCTCGACCCGCGCATCGCCGACCTGGTCATGGCCAGCGTCGAAGAGCTGAAGAAGCTCGGCGCCGTAATCAAGGAAATCAGCCTGCCGAACATGCAGCACGCGATTCCTGCGTACTACGTGATTGCCCCGGCAGAAGCCTCATCCAACCTGTCGCGTTTCGACGGCGTGCGCTTCGGCTACCGCTGCGAAAACCCGGTCAACCTGATCGACCTGTACAAGCGCTCCCGTGGCGAAGGCTTCGGGCCGGAAGTGCAGCGCCGGATCATGGTCGGTGCCTATGCACTGTCCGCCGGTTACTACGATGCTTACTACCTCAAGGCGCAGAAGATTCGTCGCTTGATCAAGAACGACTTCATGGCCGCCTTCAACGAAGTCGACATCATCCTCGGCCCAACCACGCCGAACCCGGCCTGGAAGCTTGGCGCCAAGAACAGCGACCCGGTCGCTGCCTACCTGGAAGACGTCTACACCATCACCGCCAACCTCGCCGGCCTGCCGGGCCTGTCGATGCCGGCCGGTTTTGTTGACGGTCTGCCTGTCGGCGTGCAATTGCTCGCTCCGTATTTCCAGGAAGGCCGCTTGCTCAATGTTGCGCACCAGTATCAGTTGAACACCGACTGGCACACCCGCACCCCAACCGGCTTCTGAGGAGACACACATGCAATGGGAAGTCGTGATCGGGCTGGAGATTCACACCCAGCTCACCACCCGGTCGAAAATCTTTTCCGGTAGTTCCACCACCTTCGGCTCCGAGCCGAACACCCAGGCCAGCCTGATCGACCTGGGCATGCCCGGCGTCTTGCCGGTGCTGAACCAGGAAGCGGTGCGCATGGCGGTGATGTTCGGTCTGGCGATTGATGCCGAGATCGGCCAGCACAACGTGTTCGCGCGGAAAAACTACTTCTACCCGGACCTGCCGAAGGGCTACCAGATCAGCCAGATGGAGTTGCCAATTGTCGGCAAGGGCCACCTGGACATCGCCCTGGAAGACGGCACGGTCAAACGCGTCGGCATCACCCGTGCGCACCTGGAAGAAGACGCCGGCAAGAGCCTGCACGAAGAGTTCAACGGTGCCACCGGTATCGATCTGAACCGTGCCGGCACGCCGCTGCTGGAAATCGTTTCCGAGCCGGACATGCGCAGCGCCAAGGAAGCCGTGGCTTACGTCAAGGCCATCCACGCCCTGGTGCGCTACCTGGGCATTTGCGACGGCAACATGGCCGAAGGTTCGCTGCGTTGCGACTGCAACGTATCGATCCGCCCGAAAGGCCAGGCCGAGTTCGGCACCCGCTGCGAGATCAAGAACGTCAACTCGTTCCGCTTCATCGAGAAGGCGATCAACAGCGAAATCCAGCGTCAGATCGAGCTGATCGAAGACGGTGGCAAGGTGATCCAGCAGACCCGTCTGTACGATCCGAACAAGGACGAAACCCGTCCGATGCGCAGCAAAGAGGAAGCCAACGACTACCGTTACTTCCCCGATCCGGACCTGCTGCCGGTGGTCATCGAGGACTCGTTCCTCAACGACGTGCGCGCCACTCTGCCGGAATTGCCGCCGCAAAAACGCGAGCGCTTCCAGGAGCAATTCGGCCTGTCGGTCTACGACGCCAGCGTCCTGGCCACAAGCCGCGAGCAAGCCGATTACTTCGAGAAAGTCGCGAGCATCGGTGGCGACGCCAAACTGGCGGCGAACTGGGTGATGGTCGAGTTGGGCAGCCTGCTCAACAAGCAAGGCCTGGACATCGAAGAATCGCCGGTGACCGCCGAGCAACTGGGCGGCATGCTGCTGCGCATCAAGGACAACACCATCTCCGGCAAGATCGCCAAGGTCGTGTTCGAAGCCATGGCCAATGGTGAAGGCAGTGCGGACGAGATCATCGACAAGCGCGGTCTCAAGCAAGTGACCGATACCGGCGCCATTTCGGCGGTGCTCGATGAAATGCTCGCGGCCAACGCCGAGCAGGTCGAACAATACCGCGCGGCAGACGAAACCAAGCGCGGCAAGATGTTCGGTTTCTTTGTCGGTCAGGCCATGAAAGCGTCCAAGGGCAAGGCCAACCCGCAACAGGTGAACGAACTGCTGAAAAGCAAGCTCGAGGGCTGATAGGAATGGAGCCAGTTCTCAAGCCTGGCTCCGATCCCTGTGGGAGCGAGCTTGCTCGCGATGGTGTTTCGGCACTCAACCATGAGTTGACTGTCAGAACGCTATCGCGAGCAAGCTCGCTCCCACAATTGTTTCGGGAAAACTGAATATGATGCGTCTACTCGGCGCCTGCGCCCTGCTCTCCCTGCTGGCCGGTTGCGCCAGCAACGAAACCGTCGACCCCCATGGCTACGACAAAACCGGTGTAGCTTCGTATTACGGCGCAAAACACCAAGGCAAACGCACCGCCAGCGGCGAGCGTTTCGACAAGAACTCCATGACCGCTGCCCATCGCCAATTACCCTTTGGTACCCGGGTGAAGGTCACCAACCTTAACAACGACAAATCCTGCGTGGTCCGCATCAATGACCGCGGGCCGCACACCCGTGGCCGCCTGATCGACCTGTCCCATGCAGCCGCCGCACGCCTGGGCATGTTACAAAGTGGCACCGCACGGGTGCGCGTCCAGGCCCTCGACGACTAACCGAGGGAGCCCTGACCATTTTCGCACTGGCCGATATTCCCCTGATCAACCTGATCGAGCTGTTCAGCGGCCTGCTCCTGCTGATCGTCGGTGCAGAGCTGATGGTGCGCGCGGCGGTACGCCTTGCCGCACGACTGCGTGTACGCCCACTGATCATCGGCCTGACCATTGTTGCCCTGGGCAGCAGCGCACCGCAGATGGCGGTCAGCCTGCAAGCCACCCTGACCGACAACGCCGACATTGCCGTCGGAAGCGTGATCGGCAGCAGCATTTTCAACATCCTCGTTACCCTCGGATTGTCCGCGCTGATCATCCCGCTACGGGTTTCCCGGCAACTGGTGCGCCTGGACATTCCCTTGATGATCGGCGCAGCCCTGCTGGTGACCGTACTGGCCTGGAATGAAGAGCTGACGCGCAGCGACGGCATGATCCTGCTCGCCGCATTGGCGCTCTACCTTGGCTTGTTGTTCCGCCAGTCACGACATTCAACGCGTCCGGTGTCGAGTCACGAGCATCATGCTCAGGCCCCCTGGATTACCAGCCTGCTGATGATCGTCAGCGGGCTGGCGATGCTGATCTATGCCGGACACCTGCTGCTTGGCGCGGCGGTGGCAGTGGCTACCGACCTGGGCCTGTCGGAGCGGATCATCGGCCTGACCGTCGTCGCCATCGGCACCTCCCTGCCAGAACTGGCGACGTCCTTGATCGCAGCGCTTCGCGGCGAGCGGGAAATCGCCGTGGCCAACGTGATCGGCAGCAATCTGTTCAACCTTCTGGGTGTGCTCGGCCTGACCGCACTGATAGCGCCCACGCCGCTGTCGGTATCGCCCAACGCCCTGGATTTCGACCTGCCGGTGATGCTCGGCGTCGCAGTCCTGTGCCTACCGGTGTTCTATTCCGGTTATCGGGTCACCCGCGCCGAAGGCTTGCTCTTGCTCGGCCTGTACCTGGCTTATGGGCTGCATGTGGTGTCTTTCACCACCGGCATGCCCCTGGCAAGCAAACTCGAGAACCTGATGCTGTTTTTCGTCCTGCCAGCGCTGGTAGCGTTCCTGCTATTCACGTCGCTGCGCGCCTGGCGTCGCCAACACCACAAGAAGGAAATCCCATGACCGAGAACAAAAAATCCGGCGTTGAAGTCCGCCGCCAAGTGATGGGCGATGTCTTCGTCGACCGCGCGCTGGGCAATGCCACGGAGTTTACTCAACCGCTACAGGACTTCGTCAATGAACACGCCTGGGGCGGCGTGTGGAATCGCGAAGGCCTGCCATTGAAAACCCGCAGCCTGATCACCCTCGCTGCACTCACGGCGCTGAAGTGCCCGCAGGAACTGAAAGGCCACGTGCGCGGCGCACTGAACAATGGCTGCACCGTGGAAGAGATTCGCGAGGCGCTGCTGCATTGTGCGGTATATGCCGGCGTGCCGGCGGCGATCGATGCGTTTCGCGCGGCGCAGGAAGTGATCGAGCAATACCAGACAGCGCAGTAACTCCAGAACCATCATTCAACGGGAAATCCTGGTTTTCCCGTTGAATGGACGCCTGAAGAATCAACTCCCCCGACAGTTACGCTTGCAACTTCCCAATACAAATATCCAGAAAAACAACAATAGCGAAAAGCACTTTCAATATCGCCCTGACAAAGACAATCTTTACCGGTCGCATAAGTTTCCGCAATAACAAATCAAACAAATACAACCATTGAGAGACATTCCATGCGCTCCAGTCTTTGTCTTGCTCTTTCGAGCACCTGCATTCTTGCCTTTTCCAGCTTCAGTACGCAGGCCGATACTTCAACCAATCAATGTCTCGGCAACCCGAACAACTTCAGCGAAGTATTAAACTGTTATAAACAAGAACAACACGCCAAACCCTTACTCTACGTCGCAAAAGGCGTCGAGGTATTCCCCGGTGTTGAAAAGCGCCGCTTCGAGCTGTCCTCGCAGCACTGGTCTCCCGAGGGGCGGGTCAGTCCGGAACAATGGAAGCATGACGTTGATATATACATCCCACAAAACGCCGCCCGCGGGCAGGCGGTACTTGTAGCCAATAACGGCACCAACATACCGGCCAGCAACAAGACGACTTCCGACCCTACAGACTTTACCCAAGCCATGGCACTGGAAGTTGCACGTAAAACCGGCACCATTGTTATTTCCCTCAGTAATATTCCCAATCAATACCTGATCTATGCCGATGATGGCCTTGCCCGTACAGAAGACTCAAGTGTTGCCCATAGCTGGAAGTTGTTTCTGGAAAACCCTGAAGCGCGCCCTTATCTATCCGCTCATGTTCCGATGATGGCTGCGCTGGTCAAGACCATGGATCTGGCCCAGAAGGAACTTGCCCCTTGGCAAGTTGAACGATTCATTGCCAGCGGCGTATCGAAACGGGCCTGGGCGGCCTGGCTCTCGGCAATTGCCGATGAGCGAGTCAACGCTGTCGTGCCCTTTGTCATCGACGGTCTTAATACCGAGAGGGTCTTCGAGCACACCCTTCAGACCTTTGGAAAAAACTGGCCGCTGGCATTCTATGACTACTATGCAGAGGGGATTCTCCGTCAGCGGCACAGCGAGAACTTCAAGAAACTGATGAAAGTCGTGGATCCGTTGACCTACCTGGACAGCGCCTATGCCGATCGCCTGGCGATTCCAAAATACGTAGTGAATGCCAGCAGCGATGATTTTTTCGCGCCCGACAACTCGGGCTTTTACTTTGATCAACTACCAGGCCCGAAGAGTTTGCGTATCGCGCCAAATTCGAGCCACGGCGGGATCCGGCAGTTTGTTGAAAACTCACTGATTTCAGTGGTCAATCGCTGGCAGCAGGAACGACCGTTGCCGACTATCCAGACCCGCCAGACAACCGGCAATAGCGTGTCGCTGCAATTCAGCGAGGCACCGATTCAAGTGACGCAATGGACTGCGGTAAACCCGTTGGCCCGCGATTTCCGCGATGCCTGCGGAGTCCGCTACGAACCGAGACACATCAGCCCCTCGACCCCGCTAAGCGCCCAGATCCAGATCGCGATGCCAGAGCAAGGCTGGACAGCGACATTTGTCGAGGCGACCTTTGCCGATGGTTTCGTCGCCACCACACCGGTCACCATCACGCCTGATCGCTACCCGACCTCCCCGCCACCGGAGACCGGGCCGCTGTGCAAAACCTTGCCGGACCTGGCAAGCCGCTAGATCCAGCCGCCCCACTGCAGCAAAAAAATGCCGATATTAGTGGTCACGGCAGCCATCAACGTGGTGATCACGATGATGGCTGCCGCCAGCTCGTGATTGCCTTCCGCCGCCCGGGCCATGACGAAACTGGCCGCGGCGGTCGGGCTGCCGAAGTACAGAAACAGAATCCCCAGCTCCGCCCCGCGAAAGCCCCACAGCCACGCGCCCAGCGTTGCCAGCACTGGCAGACCGATCATCTTCACCAGGCTCGAACTCAGCGCGAGATTGCCGCTTTTGCGCAGCGCCGCCAGCGATAGCGTGCCGCCAATGCAGATCAGCGCCAGCGGCAAGGTGGTTTGTGCCAGATACTGACCGGAAGTCTCGAGCCAGCCCGGCAAGCCGATCTGGAAATAGGCGAAGGGTGCAGCCGCAATCACGCTGATGATCAGCGGATTGCTGAACACGCTTTTGCAGATACTCCAGGGATCGGACTTGATCACCGGGCTGTACACCGCCAGCACGATGGTCGACAGGGTGTTGTAGAACAGGATCACCAGCGCCGCGAGGATTGCCCCGAGGGAAATCCCGTAGCTGCCGTACATGCTCGCCGCCAGTGCCAGGCCGATCACCCCGTTGTTTCCGCGAAAGGCACCCTGGGTGTAGATCCCGCGGTCCTCCCGCGGGCATTTCAGGATCGCCCAGCCCCAGGCAATCGCGAAGCACACCAGGGTTGCCACGGAGAAGTAGATCAGCAACGCCGGCTTCAACGCGGCATGCAGATCGGCATGCAGGATGCCCAGAAACAGCAGCGCCGGCATGCTGACGTTGAACACCAGGGCCGACGCGGTGTGGATGAAGTTGTCGTTGATCCAGTCGATGCGCTTGAGCAGCACACCCAGAAACAGCATGGCAAACACCGGCGCGGTGATGTTCAGGGTTTCGAGGAAGATTGCCAGCATGCCGGGAGAACCTTGGGTGAGCGTCGTTAGTGAGCTAATGATAAGCCACCGACGACGCCAGCGTCGGGATTAGTCTTCTCGGGCAAGAAATGAATACCCTGTGGCGAGGGAGCTTGTCGGACCGCCGCACCGTCCCGCTGGGTCGCGAAGCGGCCCCAAAAATGGAACTGCTGCGCAGTCCAACGGGAGCAAGCTCCCTCGCCACAAATTCAGGTAATAGGCGCCGGATTGAACAGGGTGATGTCGTTATGCAGCTTGTGCTGCTCGGCCCACGTCTGCTTTTTGCCGCTCGCCACGTCCAGATAGTAGTGGAACAACTCCCAGCCAAGTTCCTCGATCGATGCACGCCCGGTCGCAATCCGGCCGGCATCGATGTCGATCAGGTCCGGCCAACGCTGCGCCAACTCTGTGCGGGTCGACACCTTCACCACGGGCGCCATGGCCAATCCGTACGGTGTGCCGCGGCCGGTAGTGAACACATGCAGGTTCATCCCTGCCGCCAGTTGCAAGGTCCCGCAGACAAAGTCACTGGCCGGCGTCGCGCAGAAAATCAGGCCTTTGCGCTTGAAGCGCTCGCCAGGCCCCAGCACGCCATTGATCGCACTGCTGCCCGACTTGACGATCGAGCCCAGCGATTTCTCGACAATGTTCGACAACCCCCCCTTCTTGTTACCCGGCGTGGTGTTGGCGCTGCGATCCGCTTCGCCCTTGGCCAGGTAACGGTCGTACCAGTCCATCTCCCGCACCAGTTCCTCGGCGACCGCCTGGTTTTCCGCGCGGGAGGTCAGCAGGTAAATGGCGTCGCGCACTTCGGTGACTTCAGAAAACATCACCGTCGCACCGGCCCGCAACAACAGGTCCGAGGCATAACCCAAGGCCGGGTTGGCGGTGATACCGGAGAACGCATCACTGCCACCACACTGCATGCCGAGGATCAGCTCCGATGCCGGCACTGTTTCCCGGCGACGCTGGTTGAGCTTGTGCAAACGGACTTCGGCCAGCGCCATGATCTGCTCGATCATCTCGGTAAAACCGTGACTGGAATCCTGCAAGCGATACAGCCAAGGCTCGCTCAGGTCGACCGAACTGTCGTCTTCATGCATGACTTGCCCGGCCTGCAATTTCTCACAACCCAGGCTGATCACCAGCGCTTCGCCACCCAGATTCGGGTTGCGCGCCAGGTTGCGCACGGTTCGAATCGGGATGTACGCATCGGTCGCAGTAATGGCCACGCCACAGCCGTAGCTGTGGGTCAGTGCGACGACATCATCGACGTGCGGATATTTGGGCAGCAGCTCGTCCTTGATGCGCTTGACCGCGTGATCGAGCACGCCAGTCACGCATTGCACGGTGGTGGTAATCCCGAGAATGTTGCGCGTGCCGACAGTGCCGTCAGCGTTGCGATAACCCTCGAACGTGAAACCTTCCAGCGGTGCCTGCGCGGCCGGCACATCGGTGGACAGCGGCAGGCTGTCCAGCGGTGGCGCGGTCGGCATGCGCAATTGATCTTCCTTGACCCAACTGCCGCGAGGAATCGGCTGCAAGGCGTAGCCAATGGTCTGGCCATAACGAATCACCTGGCCGCCCTCGGGAATGTCTTCCAGGGTGACCTTGTGGCTCTGCGGCACAAAATCCACCGTGACCAGGCCGTCGGCGAATTCGGTGCCGGCCGGGACCCCCTGATCATTGACCACAATCACTACGTTATCCCGCTCGTGCAAGCGGATGTAGCGCGGCGAGTCGGAATGTTCAATCAACTGCATGACGCCGCTCCTCAGGAATGCGCTTGAGACAATTTACCGGTGACTTCAGAACCGCCGTTGGCAGGCGGCTCCTTGAGTACCACACGCTTGATCGGACCCACGATCACCAGGTAGCTGAACACCGCAACCAGTGCGTTGCAACCAACGAACACCAGCGCCCACTTGAACGAACCGGTAGAGCTGATGATGTAACCGATGACGATAGGCGTGGTGATCGAGGCAATGTTGCCGAACATGTTGAACAGGCCGCCACTCAGACCGGCGATCTGCTTGGGTGACGTGTCGGAGACCACCGCCCAGCCCAGGGCACCGACGCCCTTGCCGAAAAACGCCAGGGCCATGAAGCCCACGACCATCCACTCGATGTCGACATAGTTGCAGGCCACGATGCTGCTCGATACCAGCAGGCCGGCAATGATCGGCGCCTTGCGGGCGAAGGTCAGGGAATGGCCCCTACGCAGCAGGTAATCGGAAATTACTCCACCGAGAACACCACCGATAAAGCCGCAGATCGCCGGAAGCGAGGCAATGAACCCGGCCTTGAGGATGGTCATGCCACGCTCCTGCACCAGGTACACCGGGAACCAGGTCAGGAAGAAATAAGTGATGCCGTTGATGCAGTACTGGCTCAGGTAAACGCCCAGCATCATGCGGTTGGTCAGCAACTGGCGGATGTAGTCCCACTTCGGGCCGTCGACTTTTTTGCCCTTGCTCTGGTCCATGTCGACCATGCCGCCGTTGTCGGCAATGAACTGCACTTCGGCCTCGTTGGCCAGCGGGTGTTGACGGGGACTGTGGATAACTTTCAGCCAGACCAGCGAAAACACGATGCCGATCGCGCCCATGACAATGAACACGTGCTGCCAGCCGAAGGTGTAGACGATCCAGCCCATCAGCGGCGCGAACAGTACGGTGGCGAAGTATTGCGCAGAGTTGAAGATCGCCGACGCGGTGCCGCGTTCAGCCGTCGGAAACCAGGCCGCAACAATGCGTGCGTTGCCAGGGAATGATGGCGCTTCAGCCAGCCCGACCAGGAAACGCAGCATGAACAACGCGACGATGGCGGTGGACATGCCGAACTCGCCAACATAGCCCTGCAGCACGGTGAACAGCGACCAGGTGAAGATGCTCAGCGCGTAGACTTTTTTCGAACCAAAACGGTCGAGCAGCCATCCACCGGGGATTTGCCCGGCCACGTAGGCCCAACCGAATGCGGAGAAGATGTAGCCGAGGGTAACGGCGTCGATGCCCAGGTCTTTCTGCAGACTGGAGCCGGCGATTGCGATGGTAGCGCGGTCGGCATAGTTGATCGTGGTCACCAGAAACAGCATGAGCAGGATCAGATAGCGGACGTGAGTCGGCTTGGACGATTGCATGTAGATGTACTCCCACTGATTATTTTTATGCGGGGTGAATCTTTGTGTTCCCTGTAGGAGCAAACTCGCTCCTACAGGGGTGTTGCGTCAGGAACCGATGTAGCTCGTCTTCACCACGGTGTAGAACTCTTGCGCATAACGACCTTGCTCACGTGAGCCATAGGATGAACCCTTACGGCCACCGAACGGAACGTGGTAATCCACACCGGCGGTCGGCAGGTTGACCATCACCATGCCGGCCTGGGAGTGACGCTTGAAGTGGTTGGCGTATTTCAGCGAGGTAGTGGCAATACCCGCCGACAGGCCGAACTCGGTGTCGTTGGCCATGGCCAGCGCGGCTTCGTAATCGGCCACGCGCACCACGTTGGCAACCGGGCCGAAAATCTCTTCACGGCTGATGCGCATCGCGGCTTCACTGTCGGCAAACAGCGTTGGCGCGAGGAAATACCCCTCGGTATCGCAAGTCACCAGGCCACCGCCACTGACCAGACGGGCACCTTCGGACTGACCGATATCGATGTACTTCAGGTCCTGCTCAAGCTGTGCCTGGGACACCACCGGACCGATGTCGGTACCGGCCTTCAGGGCGTGCCCAACCTTGATCGACTGCATGCGCTCAGCCATGGCTTCGACGAACTGGTCGTGGATGCCGGCGGTGACGATGAAGCGGCTCGATGCCGTGCAACGCTGGCCGGTGGAGTAAAACGCACTCTGCACCGACAGTTCGACCGCTTGCTTGAGGTCGGCGTCGTCGAGGATGATTTGCGGGTTCTTGCCGCCCATTTCCAACTGAACCTTGGCTTGGCGCGAGACGCAGCTGATCGCGATCTGCCGACCAACGCCCACCGAACCGGTAAAGCTGATGCCATCGACTTTAGGGCTCTGCACCAGTGCATCGCCGACCACACGACCACTGCCCATCACCAGGTTGAACACACCGGCCGGGAAGCCAGCGCGGGAGATGATTTCAGCCAGTGCCCAGGCACAGCCCGGCACCAGATCGGCTGGCTTGAGCACCACGCAGTTGCCGTAGGCCAGCGCCGGAGCAATTTTCCAGGCCGGAATGGCAATCGGGAAGTTCCACGGCGTGATCAGCCCGACCACGCCCAAGGCTTCGCGAGTGACTTCAACGTTGACGCCTGGGCGCACCGACGGCAGGTAATCACCCGACAGGCGCAGGCATTCACCGGCGAAGAATTTGAAGATGTTCCCGGCGCGGGTCACTTCACCGATGGCTTCAGGCAGGGTCTTGCCCTCTTCCCGAGCCAGCAGGGTGCCAAGTTCTTCGCGACGGGCGAGGATTTCAGTGCCGACTTTATCCAGCGAATCGTGACGTGCCTGAATGCCCGACACCGACCAGGCTGGAAACGCAGCACGAGCGGCGTCGATGGCGGCGTGGACCTGAGCCAGATCCGCCTTGGCGTAGTCGCCGATGGCATCGGTCAACTCGGACGGGTTGATGTTGGTGGAGTAGTCGCCACCGGCAATCCATTCGCCGTTGATGTAGTTATCAAAACGCTTTGCATCTGCCACTTGAAAGTCTCCTGCGCAAAAGGCCGCTGATTGCGCAGCGGCCCTGGTGTTGTCGGGGTTTATTGCGCGCCTTGCTTGTCGATCAGCGCGGCGAGCATTTCGAACTCTTCGCCGGTCAGATCAGTCAGCGGCGCACGCACGGGACCGGCGTCGTAACCGGCGATTTTCGCGCCGGCCTTGACGATGCTCACGGCGTAGCCAGCCTTGCGGTTACGGATGTCCAGGTACGGCAGGAAGAAGTCGTCGATGATCTTGCCGACGGTGGCGTGATCTTCGCGGGCGATGGCGTGGTAGAAGTCCATCGCGGTTTTCGGAATGAAGTTGAACACCGCCGAGGAGTAAACCGGTACGCCCAGCGCCTTGTAGGCAGCGGCGTAGACTTCGGCAGTCGGCAAGCCACCCAGGTAGCTGAAGCGATCACCGAGGCGGCGACGGATCGACACCATCAACTCGATGTCACCCAGACCATCCTTGTAACCGATCAGGTTCGGGCAGCGCTCAGCCAGACGCTCCAGCTGTACCGCGTTCAGGCGGCAGACGTTGCGGTTGTACACCACCACGCCGATCTTGACCGACTTGCACACTGCTTCAACGTGGGCGGCAACGCCGTCCTGGCTCGCTTCGGTCAGGTAGTGCGGCAACAGCAACAGGCCTTTGGCACCCAGACGCTCGGCTTCTTGTGCGTACTCGATAGCTTGACGGGTGGAACCACCCACACCGGCCAGGATCGGCACGCTGGTCGCGCAGGTGTCGACGGCGGTCTTGATGACCTGCGAATACTCGCTGGCCGCCAGGGAGAAGAACTCACCGGTGCCGCCCGCGGCGAACAGGGCCGAGGCACCATAGGGGGCCAGCCATTCAAGGCGCTTGATATAGCCCGCGCGATGGAAATCGCCCTGAGCATTGAAATCGGTCACCGGGAAGGACAGCAGACCGGAAGAGAGGATGGACTTCAGTTCTTGTGGATTCATTATTCGAACACCCTGGGTTGCGACGACGTGTGAGAAAACCGTTCAGCCTGTGCGCTGAAGTTGTAGGTCATCGTACAACTTAAAAGACAACCGTCAACTGCATTTCATCGTCATCGTGGATTTCTTACCTGCGCCTCCAGCCCGCAGCGGCCACCAGAGCCCTTAAACTGGCGGGCATAGACGAATAAAAAAGTAAAAAATAATCATTGTGGCGGGCAGTTCCGCCGATCCAGTTGCGCGCGCCCAGGTTATAGAACGTCGTAAGAGGAGGTGCCGCCTTGAGGTGGATTGTGAATTGGCAGCTGCCTACACCATTCGTCGTAACTGTTATTTATAACAGTTACCCCCCTATCTGCCTTCGAGGCTAAATCTGGAGATCAATCACTGCGTAGGCGATAGCCCAATGAGAACTCTCCACCGATTTATATTCCCCTCCAAAACCAAGCATGCCGCCCTGGAGTGGCCGATGGAATTCGACCTCCATGTGAACGTCGGAGATTTCGTTGAGTTTGAAATGATCCCGGGGCAGAACTGGTTAATCACTCGCAAGAAATTCAAAGTGTTGAGTGACAACACGGTCGAGCACGTCGACTACAGTACCGAACCGGCCTGACACACCTTACCCGCGCTGCGCCTCAGCCTCTTCATGAGCATGACGCAAGCGCTCGCGGCTGTTGGTCAGGTGCAGGCGCATCGCCGCCCGTGCCGCATCTGAATCCTGGCGGGCAATGGCGTCGTAGATTTCTTCATGCTCGCGGCTCAGCCGGCTCATGTAGTGCTGCTGGTCGTCATGGGCCAGCCGCGCGGAGTTGAGCCGTGTGCGTGGAATGATGCTGGTACCCAGGTGCGTCATGATGTCGGTGAAGTAACGGTTGCCGGTGGACAAGGCGATTTCCAGGTGGAAGGCAAAGTCCGAGGCCACCGCATCACTGGCGTGCGAAGCGCTTTCCTGCAAGGCATCCAATGCAGCGCGCATGTTGGCCAGTTGCTCCGGACTGCGGCGTTGCGCGGCGAGACCAGCAGATTCGACTTCCAGGCTGATGCGCAATTCGAGAATCGCCAATACGTCACGCAAGGTCACCACGGTTGCCGGATCAATCCGGAAGCCGCTGGGGCTGGGCGTATCAAGCACGAACGTGCCGATGCCATGGCGGGTTTCCACCTGCCCCGCCGCCTGCAAACGGGAAATCGCCTCGCGCACGACGGTACGACTGACCCCATGGGCATCCATGATGGCCGACTCCGTCGGCAGTTTGTCGCCGCGCTTGAGATGACCGTCGCGAATCTGCTCGGACAGCACCGTGACCAGCTCCTGAGCGAGGCTGCGGCGCTTGCGAGCGAGGCGTGGTACGGCGTTCGGGTTATCCATGGTGAACATCAATCTCGAAAAAACGGCTGAAACCGCATCATAGCGCAACGCAGTTGTACGATCACCCTACCCCTTGCGGAGCGTACTGTGACGAAGGGATTTATCCCCTCACCACAGCTCGATCCATCAATCAGGCCGTCACAGCCTGATCCACCAGGTGCCCATTCTCGATGCGGATATGCCGCGGATGGAAACGCTTGAGGCTGCTGCGGTGGCCAACGCTGACGATGCTCAGCCCCGGCAATTCATCGATCAACGCCTGATACAGCGTCGCCTCATCTTCCTCGTCCATCGCGGAGGTGGCTTCGTCCATGTACAACCATTGCGGTGCGTACAGCAGCGCGCGGGCAAAGGCCAGGCGCTGTTGCTCGCCAGGAGACAGCATGCGTTGCCAGTGATTGGCCTCGTCGAGACGGGCGATCAGGTGCGGCAAGCGGCATTTTTCCAGAACTTGCACATAGCGCTCTTGCGCATAGGTATCACCGGGTTGTGGATAACTCAGCACGTCACGCAATGTGCCAATCGGCAAATACGGTTTTTGCGGCAGGAACAGATAGCGCGACGCCGGCAGACGAATGCTGCCGTGGCCGGACGGCCACAGGTGCCCCATCGCCCGGAACAAGGTCGACTTGCCGCTGCCGGAGCGGCCGCTGAGCATCACCCGCTCGCCCTCTTCCACGGTCATGTCGGCGTTGCTCAGCAAATGACGACCTTCAGCCAGGTCGAGGCCGAGGTTATGCACCTTCAGCACCGAGCCCGAGTTCTGCACGTCGATGGCCGGTGCGCGCTCTTCGTTGTCACGCATGGCCTGATGGAAACTCAGCAGACGATCGCAGGTGGCGCGCCAGGATGCCAGGCTCTGGTACGCACTGATAAACCAGCTGAAGCTTTCCTGCACATTGCCGAAGGCCGAACTGATCTGCATCAGCTCGCCGAGTTCGATCTTGCCGGCCAGGTAACGCGGTGAAGCGACAATGAACGGAAAAATGATCGCCGCCTGGCTGTAACCGGCGGTGAAAAATGTCAGGCGCTTGGACACCTTCATGATGTCCCAGAAATTATGCCAGACCATCGAGAAGCGGCCGCTCAAGCGACGGTTTTCGTTCGGCTCGCCGTTGTATAGCGCGATGCTTTCGGCATTCTCGCGAATCCGCACCATGGAAAAACGCAGGTCGGCTTCGAAGCGTTGTTGTTGGTTGTTCAGGCCGATCAAACGGCGACCGATCAAGTGCGTCAACCAGCTGCCGACCACCGCGTACACCAGCACACACCAGAACATGTAGCCGGGAATGGTGATGCCGAAGACTTCAATGCTGCCCGACACGCCCCACAGAATGATCGAGAACGACACCAGGCTGACGATGTTGCGCAACAGGCCGATGCCCAGCTCAAGGGTGTTGGAGGTGAAGTTGTTGAGGTCTTCGGAAATCCGCTGGTCCGGGTTATCGGTGTAGCCGCCCTGCTCCAGCTGGTAGTAGTTCTTGTCGCCGAGCCAGCGGGCAAAATGCCGTTCGGTCAGCCACGCCCGCCAGCGAATCGTCAGCATCTGGGTCAGGTAGAGTCGGTACACCGCACCGACAATCGCCACTGCTGCAATGGCGCAGAAGTACAGGATCAGTTGCCAGAAGGCCGCTTCGTCCTTCTTTTGCAGGGCGTTGTAGAAGTCCTTGTACCAGGTGTTGAACCACACCGAGATGCCCACGCTGATCAGCGACAATGCAATCACTGCAATCAGCAATGTCCAGGCCTTGACCTTCTCCTCACTGCGCCAGTAGGGCGTGATCATCGCCCACACTTTGCGAAAAAACTGCCCGCGCACGGCGTCGTTGACCGCGGAGTACTCAGCGTTCTGATTCATGGATAAGGCTCGATAAGGAAAAGAACACGCACGAACCGATCATAGATGATCGGTTCGGTTTGTCGCGAGGAACGACCCGCATTTGTTCAGCGCAGGTTCAGCGGCGAACGGGGCGTTTCTGCAGCTTGCGCTGCAGGGTACGGCGGTGCATACCCAGGGCGCGGGCAGTGGCGGAAATGTTGCCTTCGTGCTCGGTCAACACCCGCTGGATGTGTTCCCACTGCAAGCGATCCACGGACATCGGGTTTTCCGGTACCAGGCTGTCGAGGTCGGCGTGCTCGGACAGCAACGCCGCCAGCACATCGTCGGCATCGGCCGGTTTGCACAGGTAATTGCAGGCACCGCGCTTGATCGCTTCGACCGCAGTGGCAATGCTCGAATAACCGGTGAGGATCACCACGCGCATTTCCGGGTCCAACTCCAGCAGCTTGGGCAGCAAAACCAGGCCGGAATCGCCGTCCATCTTCAGGTCCAGAGCGGCGTAGTCCGGCAGGTCGGCCTGAGCGATCACCAGACCTTCTTCGGCGGAACCTGCGGTGCTGACGCGAAAACCACGGCGGGCCATGGCGCGGGCCATGACGCGGGTGAATGTGGCGTCGTCATCGACCAGTAGCAGATGCGGCAGTTCTTCGCCTTCGACTTGGATCTCGTCACTCATGTTGGTCTCCTCGGGCGCCGTGGGGCAGGCGCAGCTCGGTGAGCGTGCCGCCTTCCTCATGACTATAGAGTTTCACTGAGCCGCCGGCGCGTGTCACGCTGGCCTTGCTCAAAAACAGGCCCAGGCCGAAGCCTTTGCCCTTGGTGGTAAAAAACGGTTTGCCGATCTGTTCGGCAATCGCCAGCGGTACACCCGCACCGTGGTCGCGGATGCTGATGGTCAGGTCTTGCTCATTCCAGTCCAGCGTCACTTGCAACCCTTCAGGGCAAGCGTCGGCGGCGTTGTTGAGCAGATTCAACAGGGCCTGGGTCAGGTCCGGCGGCGGCGCCATGCGCGGCACCGCGCCCTGCCCCAGACGCTGGAAGCGATAGCTGGCCTCCGGTCGCATCAGGTGCCAGCGATTGAGCGCTTCGTCGAGCCAGTCGGTGACGTCCTGCATGTCCACGGCCAGACGTCGGTTGGCCTCGGCAGCTCGGACCAGTTGCTGCAAGGTTTCCTTGCACAGCTTGACCTGGTCCTGCAGCACGCTCAGGTCGTCCTGCAACATAGGGTCATGGTGATCCTGGCGCATCTCCTTGAGCAAGACGCTCATGGTCGCCAATGGCGTGCCCAGCTCATGGGCGGCACCGGCCGCCTGGGTGGCGACGGCCAGCAGCTGTTGGTCACGCAGGCCTTCTTCACGGCGAATCGCCCGCAACTCCTCCTGACGACGCAGTTCTTCCGCCATGCGCGCGGCGAAAAAGGTAATCACCGCGGCGGCGAGGGCGAAACTCAGCCACATCCCGTAAACCTGCAGGTTTTCCCGGGCAATGGGAAAAGTTTGCAGCGGGTAGAACTGCGCCAGCAACAAGGTGTACATCGTCAGGGCGATGCCCGACAGAATCACCGAATAACGCCACGGCAACGTCACGGCGGCGATGGTCAGCGGCACCAGGTAGTAGGAGACGAAGGGGTTGGTCGAGCCACCGGAGAAATACAGCAACGCACTGTGGATAAACAGATCGCAGGCCAGTTGCACCGCGTATTCAAGCTCAGTCACCGGCCACGAGGTGCGCAGGCGAATGGCGGTGAACACGCACAGCAACATCGAACAGCCCAGGGTGGCCGCCAGTTGGAACCAGGGCAGCGGCAGCAACTCGAGCCAGTAGGCCAGGCCCACGGAGCCGGCCTGGGCGGCCAGTACCAGAATGCGGATGAAGGTCAGCCGCCAGAGGTTCTGGCGAGTGGCGGAAGTCAGTTGAACGGGGGCGAGCATGAGCTCTCCTGATGAGCGCTCCAGGCGGATCGCAGGGAGTATAACCAAGCGTGGGGGCCGACAGGCAAAAGTGCGGCAAACCGCCACAGTCAGAGGCAATGATCGTCGGCAGTGCTGTTGTGGCGAGGGAGCTTGCTCCCGCTCGGCTGCGTAGCAGTCGTAAAATCGGTTTGGATGTTTTTGGGCCTGCTTCGCAGTCCAGCGGGAGCAAGCTCCCTCGCCACAAAAAGCCCTGCGCGCTGACAGTGATATCTGTATTGAAGTTGTAACTGGGCGAACCGGATCATCAACGCTAGAGTCTGATGGGTTCATGCAGGCTCGGACCATCAGCCTGCACACCACATTAGGAGCCTTCATGTACGCATTGCGCCGCAGCGCCGCCCTTCTCGCCCTGACCGCTGGCACCGCCGCCAGCCTTCCGGCCCTGGCTGCCGACGAGCTTCATTACAACCAGATCTCCCTGCGCGCCGAAGTCAGCCAGGAAGTGGCCCGCGACCTGATGATCGTGACCCTCTATACCGAAGAACAGAATACGGACCCGGCCAAACTCGCCGCCGACGTCAGCACCACCATGAACAAGGCGCTGGCCCAGGCCAAACAGGTCAAGGACATCAACCTGCGCCAGGGCAGTCGTAACAGCTACCCGATCTACGACACCAAGGGCCAGAAAATCACCGGCTGGCGTGAACGCGCCGAACTGCGCCTGGAAAGCACCGATTTTGCCGCGCTGTCGAAACTGACCGGCGAACTGCTCACTGACATGAAGATGGGCGGCATGGACTTCGCCATCGCCACGCCGACCCGCAAGGCCAGTGAAGACGCTCTGCTCAAGGAGGCCGTGAATGCCTTCAAGGCCCGCGCGCAACTGGCCACCGATGCACTCGGCGGCAAGAGCTATAAAATCGTCAACCTGAACCTCAACAGCAACGGTTACCCACAACCGTACCTGCGTGCACCGATGATGATGAAAGCTGCAGCCATGGATGCAGCACCGGTAACGCCGGACGTTGAAGCCGGCACCAGCCAGGTTGGCATGACCGCCGATGGCTCCATTGAAGTGCTGATGCCTTGACTCGATAAGTCGTCAACAAAAACGGCGAGCATTTCGATGCTCGCCGTTTTTTTTGGGCAGTTTTCGAGTTTGAGCTATAACTGGAGATGACTGGGGGAAAGCCAGAAAGCGCCCACCTGCAGCGGGCGTTGATTGATCACTTCCAGTGCAACAATAACCACTCTTATTCAGGCCATACCCACTCCCGAAAGAAGAGGTATGAATTAGTAACACCCCGCACTGACCAGGAGCAACCGGCGTCCATGCCGCACCAAAAAAGTGCGTCACTTGCACCGAAAAAAACCAGCGCAAACGGTCAAATGCGTCAAGTTTTATACAAATGCGACATTAAGGTACGTTCGTGCCACCGTTTAACGCTTGTAGTCACTCTGGATCTTGCAATGGGTATGGCCCCTGCATAAGTATCCGCAGGCACGACTCACGAGGTCGTCCTCTAATTCCAAAAATGACAACAAATCATGAGGCCACCATGCTTAAACACGCGGTCATTCCGTTTCTAGTTGGCGCAAGCTTGTTAGCCAGCGCACCGTTCGCCCAAGCAGCGACCAACCTGGTGTTCTGCTCCGAAGGGAGCCCGGCCGGTTTCGATCCAGGTCAATACACCACCGGAACCGACTTCGACGCCTCTGCTGAAACCATGTTCAACCGCCTCACCCAGTTCGAGCGCGGCGGCACCGCCGTTATTCCTGGCCTGGCGACCAAGTGGGACATCTCCGACGATGGCCTGACCTACACCTTCCACCTGCGTGAAGGCGTCAAGTTCCACACCACCCCGTATTTCAAGCCGACTCGTGAGTTCAACGCCGACGACGTGCTGTTCACCTTCAATCGCATGATTAACAAGGATGATCCGTTCCGCAAAGCGTACCCGACCGAATTCCCGTACTTTACCGACATGGGGATGGACACCAACATCACCAAGATCGATAAAGTCGACGACC
This sequence comes from Pseudomonas vancouverensis, assembly GCF_004348895.1. GTDB lineage: Bacteria > Pseudomonadota > Gammaproteobacteria > Pseudomonadales > Pseudomonadaceae > Aquipseudomonas > Aquipseudomonas vancouverensis. Next base: position 156,683 of record NZ_RRZK01000029.1, on the reverse strand, counting down.
ACACCGTCAAATTCACTTTGAAAGAAGTGGACGCCGCGTTCATCCAGAACATGGCCATGAGCTTCGCCTCCATCCAGTCCGCCGAGTACGCTGCCCAGTTGCTCAAGGAAGGCAAGGCTGCCGACATCAACCAGAAGCCGATCGGCACTGGTCCGTTCGTGTTCAAGAGCTACCAGAAAGACTCCAACATCCGCTACACCGGGAACAAGGACTACTGGAAGCCGGATGACGTGAAGATCGACAACCTGATCTTCGCCATCACCACCGACCCGTCGGTACGTATCCAGAAGCTGAAGAAGAACGAGTGCCAGGTCACCCTGTTCCCTCGTCCGGCCGACCTGAAAGCACTGAAGGAAGACAAGACCCTGAAAGTGCCTGACCAGGCTGGTTTCAACCTGGGTTACATCGCCTACAACGTGATGCCGCAACTCAAGGGCCAGACTGTTCCTAACCCGCTGGCCGACCTGAAAGTGCGTCAAGCGCTGGACATGGCAGTCAACAAGCCACAGATCATCGAATCGGTCTATCAGGGCGCTGGCCAACTGGCCGTCAACGCCATGCCGCCGACCCAGTGGTCCTACGACACCACCATCAAAGATGCCAAGTACGACCCTGAGAAAGCCAAAGAGCTGCTCAAGGAAGCTGGCGTCAAAGAAGGCACCGAAATCGTTCTGTGGGCCATGCCTGTACAGCGCCCCTACAACCCGAACGCCAAGTTGATGGCTGAGATGCTGCAGTCCGACTGGAAGAAGATCGGCCTGAACGTCAAGATCCAGAGCTACGAATGGGGCGAATACATCAAGCGCGCCAAGGGTGGCGAACAGCAAGGCATGCTGATTGGCTGGAGCGGTGACAATGGTGACCCCGATAACTGGCTGAACGTGCTGTTCGGTTGCGACTCGCTCGATGGCAACAACTTCTCCAAGTGGTGCGACAAGAAGTTTGACGACCTCGTCAAGCAAGCCAAACGGACTTCGGACCAGGGCAAGCGCACCGAACTGTACAAGCAGGCGCAGCACGTCCTCAAAGATGCAGTTCCATACACACCTATCGCTCACTCGACGGTGTTCCAACCCATGCGTGCCGAAGTACAGGACTTCAAGATCAGCCCGTTCGGCTTGAACTCCTTCTACGGCGTCAGCGTCAGCAAGTAAGGTGATGCAACGGCGACGTTTCTGACGTTGCCGTTGCCTTTCCCACCGAGAAAGCAGGAAAAAGCCTACATCCGAATCCGAAGCTGATTACAGCACCGGGTAAGGACGCGTCGCTATTTCCTACGAGTCTTTAGGACTGTTCGCATTTACTGCCGGCCCCACGGCTCATACCGTCGGGGTCCGACCAGCTTATGCGTGCTTTATCGCTTATTGCTGGTTACATGGTTTGGAATCAATGTTGCCTTCACGTCCCCGGGACGGGACGACGGCGCATTGAAAAACATTTTAAGAAGAGAGGGAGCGTCATGCGCCATACCTTGGTTTTATCCGCATTGCTGGGCACCGGCCTGTTGGCCGCGACTTCCATCAGCCAGGCCGCCAACAACAGCCTGGTGTTCTGCTCTGAAGGCAGCCCCGCCGGCTTCGACACGGCGCAGTACACCACTGCGACCGACAACGACGCCGCCGAACCGCTGTACAACCGCCTGGCAGAGTTCGAAAAAGGCGCGACCAATGTCGTACCGGGCCTGGCCACCAGCTGGGACATTTCCGAGGACGGCCTCACGTACACCTTTCACCTGCGCCCCGGTGTGAAGTTCCATACCACCAAGTACTTCACACCGAGTCGTGATTTCAACGCCGATGACGTGCTGTTCACCTTCAATCGCATGCTCGATCCGCAGCAACCTTTCCGTAAGGCTTACCCGACGGAGTTCCCGTATTTCAACGGGATGAGCCTGAACAAGAACATCGCCAAGGTCGAAAAGACCGGGCCGCTGACCGTGGTCTTCACGCTCAACAGCGTAGATGCCGCGTTCATCCAGAACATCGCCATGAGCTTCGCCGCCATCCTCTCGGCCGAGTACGCCGACAAGCTGCTGGCCGAAGGCAAGCCGAGCGACATCAACCAGAAGCCGATCGGCACCGGGCCGTTCGTGTTCAAGAGCTACCAGAAAGACTCGAACATTCGTTACACCGGCAACAAGCACTATTGGGACCCGAGCCGGGTCAAACTCGACAACTTGATTTTTGCCATCAACACCGACGCCTCGGTGCGTGTGCAGAAGCTCAAGGCCAACGAGTGCCAGATCACCCTGCACCCACGCCCTGCCGATGTCACTGCGTTGAAGAACGACCCGGCCCTCAAGCTGATCGAGAAGCCTGGTTTCAACCTCGGTTACATCGCCTACAACGTGCGCCACAAACCATTCGACCAGCTCGAAGTACGTCAGGCGCTGGACATGGCGGTGAACAAGCAAGGCATTCTCAACGCCGTTTACCAGGGTGCTGGACAACTGGCGGTCAACGCCATGCCGCCGACCCAGTGGTCCTACGATGACAGCATCAAGGACGCCGCCTACGATCCGGAAAAAGCCCGGGAGCTGCTCAAGGCTGCCGGCGTCAAGGAAGGCACCGAAATCACCCTGTGGGCGATGCCGGTTCAACGTCCGTACAACCCGAACGCCAAGTTGATGGCCGAGATGCTCCAGGCCGACTGGGCGAAGATCGGCCTCAAGGTCAAGATCGTCAGCTACGAATGGGGCGAGTACATCAAGCGCACCAAGAACGGCGAACATGACATCAGCCTGATCGGCTGGACCGGTGACAACGGTGATCCGGACAACTGGCTCGGCACGCTCTACAGCTGCGATGCCATTGGTGGCAACAACTACTCCATGTGGTGCGATCCGGCTTACGACAAGCTGATCAAGCAGGCCAAGGTCGTCACCGACCGCGACCAGCGCACCGCGCTCTACAAACAGGCCCAGCAGTTGCTCAAGCAGCAAGTGCCGATCACGCCTGTCGCCCACTCGACGGTCAACCAGCCGTTGAGCGCCAAAATCGACGGTTTCAAAGTGAGTCCGTTCGGTCGCAACGTGTTCTCGGGTGTCAGCATAGAAAAATAACCGACTAGCCAGAAACGCCGGGGGTGGATTTTCCACCCTCACGCAAGCGTATTGCCGTAATTCGTCAATTCGGCTTACAGCAAACGTTTGCGATGCCTTGAATGAGTTCTAAACCAATAGCCGATCAACCAAAAAGACCGGCATAAAAAAAAGAAAGTAAGGAGCTTTACCCATGAAACTGAGCAGCACCGCGTTATTGGCCTTGGCCATCAGCAGCGTAACCGCCACGGCTTACGCAGAAACCCAGAGCCAGGCTTTCACCCCGGTTACCGTGAACGATAAAAGCGCCCAGAGCGAAGCCACCGGCTTCGTCGAAGGCCAGTCGATCAGCGGCACCACGCGTAACTGGTACGCCAACGAGCAACTGCAACGCGGTGGCAAGTTCAAGTACAAAAAAGATGGTCAATCGGTCGACACCGACCGCCGGATCAACTGGGTCCAGGGCACCATCGTCAAGTACAACTCGGGCTTCACCCAGGGCACAGTCGGCTTCAGCACCGAAGTCGCGGCCTACAACGCTGTGGCGCTGGAGCGTGATCGCGAGAACCTGGCCTCCAACAACGGCGGCGCACCGGGCACTCGCCCAGGCGCGGGCAACAACCGTACCCTGACCAAGGAAGGCGGCGACGCTCAAGGCCAATGGAGCAAGCTGGGCCTGGCCAACGTCAAGGCGCGCGTTTCCAACACCACCCTGACCGCCGGCCGCATGAACTTCAGTAGCCCGCAGGTCGACGTCATCGGTAACCGTGCCCTGCCTTCGAGCTTCGAAGGGATCGCGATCCACAGCGAAGAGCTGAACAACCTGTCCTTCGACCTCGCCACCTTCGACCGCGTATCGCCGCGTACCGAAGAAAGCCTGAGCAAGTTCCGCTCCGAATACGGCAACATCAATGCCGAAGCCGATCACGTCAACACCGCCGGCATCACCTACCAGCCATTCGCCAGCCTGACCACCAGCCTCTGGGGCACCCAGGCCGAAGACCTGTGGAACCAGTACTACTTCGGCGCCACTCACGTGTTGGGTGACAGCTCGATCCTGAGCCTGACCACCGGCCTGAACTACTACAAGACCGTCGACGAAGGCAAAGCCAAGCTGGGCGAAATCGACAACGACACCTACTCGCTGTCGCTCGGCCTGACCCACCAGGCCCACAGCCTGACCTTCTCGTACCAGGAAGTGAACGGTAACGAGTACTTCGACTACCTGCACGAAACCAACGGCATCTACCTGGCCAACTCCCTGCTGTCGGACTTCAACGGCCCGAACGAGAAATCCTTCCAGATCGCCTACGGCCTGAACATGGCCGAATACGGCGTGCCAGGCCTGAAGTTCAACATCTACCAGGCACGCGGCTGGGGTATCGACGGCACTCACTACAAGGGTGGCGGCTACGACGGCGTACAGGCAATGGACGGCGAAACCCACTACGAATACGGCATCGGCACCAGCTACGCCATTCAGAGCGGCCCGCTCAAGGCCACTACTGTTCGCGCAACCTACACTGCGCACCGTGCCAGCGAAAACCAGGCTGACGGCAGCATCAACGAGTTCCGTCTCGTGACCACGATTCCGTTCAACATTCTGTAAATGCACCCTGTCGAACGGCGGATTCCGCGATGAATCGGCCGTTCGGCTTTTGTCCATTAACCGATTGCAGAGGGTTTTAGATGAAAATGCTTCCCCTACGTGCGGCCATCGCCGCCACGCTGCTCAGTGTTGCCGTGGGTGCCTCGGCCAAGCCCCTGGTGGTTTGCACCGAAAACAGCCCGGAAGGCTTCGATACGGCGCTGTACACGACTGCAGTCACCGCCGATGCGGCGGCCGAAACCATCTTCAACCGCCTGGCCGATTTCAAGCCCGGCACCACCGACGTGATTCCGGCCCTGGCCGAATCCTGGGACATCAGCGAAGACGGCCTGAGCTACACGTTCCACCTGCGCAAAGGCGTCAAGTTCCACACCACCGAATACTTCAAGCCGACCCGCGACATGAATGCCGACGACGTGCTCTGGAGCTTCCAGCGTCAGCTGGACCCGAATCACCCGTGGCACAAACAGTCGAGCGTCGGCTTCCCGTACTTTGAAAGCATGGGCTTCAAGGAGCTGCTCAAAAGCGTCGAAAAAATCGACGAACACACGGTCAAGTTCACCCTGACCCGCCGCGAAGCGCCGTTCCTGGCCGACATCGCCATGGCGTTCTCGTCGATCTACTCCGCCGAATATGCCGACAAGCTGCTCAAGGCCGGCAAGACCGACGAACTGAACAGCAAGCCGATCGGCACCGGCCCGTTCGTGTTCCAGCGCTACAACAAGGACGCCCAGGTGCGTTTCAAGGCCAACCCGGACTATTTCCGTGGCAAGCCGCCCGCCGATGCGCTGATCCTGGCCATCGCCACCGACAACAACGTGCGCCTGCAGAAGCTCAAGGCCAACGAATGCCAGGTCGCGCTGTACCCGAAACCGGATGACATCCCGAGCATCAAGAAAGACTCGAACCTGAGGGTCGACGAGATGAACGCGATGACGGTTTCATACATCGCCATGAACACCTCGCACAAGTACATGAGCGACGTGCGCGTGCGCAAAGCCATCGACATCGCCTTCGACAAGGAAGCGGCGGTCAATGCGCTGTTCGGCAAAGGCAACGCCACCGTCGCCGTCAACCCGTACCCTGATACCCTGCTGGGCTACAACCACAGCCTGAAGAATCCGCCACGCGATCTCGACAAGGCCCGCGCCTTGCTCAAGGAAGCCGGCGTACCGGAAGGTACCGTGCTCACCCTGTTCACCCGCAACGGTGGCGGTGCGACCAACCCCAACCCGATGCTCGCCGCCCAGATGATGCAGGCGGATCTGGCCAAGGTCGGGATCAAACTCGACATCCGCGTGATGGAATGGGGCGAGATGCTCAAGCGCGCGAAAAACGGCGAACACGATATGGTGGCGGCCGGATGGGCGGGCGACAACGGTGACCCGGATAACTTCCTGACGCCTATGCTCAGTTGTGAAGCGGCAAAGAACGGCGAAAATTATGCCCGCTGGTGCAATGACAAGTTCCAGGCACTGCTCGATGAGGCCCGGGAAAAGACCGATCCGGCCGAACGCGCAGCGCTCTACGAGCAGGCCCAGGTTATTTTTAACCAGGATCAGCCATGGATCAGCCTGGCACACACTAGAATGTTCACCGCAATGCGTAACAACGTAGAGGGTTATCACATTAGCCCCCTCACCACTAACAACTTCGCCACCACCCAGGTGAAGTAGATAAGAAAACTCCCGGCATTCCTGACAAAGGCATGCCGGGCACGCCTAACCGGCTGATGAGGTACACCACACGATGTTTAGTTTTATTGCCCGCCGACTGGGGTTACTGATCCCCACGTTTTTCGGCATCACCTTGCTGACATTCGCGTTGATTCGCATGATCCCTGGCGACCCCGTGGAAGTCATGATGGGCGAACGCAGAGTCGACCCGGAAATGCACGCTCAGGCAATGGAACGCCTAGGTCTGAACAAACCCCTGTATGCCCAGTACCTGGATTACATCGGCAAACTGGCCCACGGCGACCTCGGTGAATCCCTGCGAACCCGTGAAAGTGTCTGGACCGAATTCACCGCCCTGTTTCCCGCGACCCTGGAACTGTCCATGGCCGCCCTGCTGTTCGCCGGCATCCTGGGCCTCCTGGCCGGGGTGATCGCGGCACTCAAGCGAGGGTCCCTGTTCGACCACGGGGTGATGGGTATCTCCCTGGCGGGATACTCGATGCCGATCTTCTGGTGGGGCCTGATCCTGATCATGTTCTTCTCGGTGAGTCTGGGCTGGACCCCGGTGTCCGGGCGGATCGACCTGCTCTACGACATCGAGCCGCGCACCGGCTTCATGTTGATCGACACGCTGCTGGCCGACGACGTCAGTGCGTTCTTCGACGCCCTGCATCACCTGATCCTGCCGGCCATCGTGCTCGGTACCATTCCGCTGGCGGTGATCGCGCGGATGACCCGCTCGTCGATGCTCGAAGTGTTGCGTGAAGACTACATCCGTACCGCCAAGGCCAAGGGCCTGTCGCCGTCGCGCGTCGTGTTCGTGCACGGTCTGCGCAACGCATTGATTCCGGTGCTGACCGTGGTCGGCCTGCAAGTCGGCACGCTGTTGGCCGGTGCGGTCCTGACCGAAACCATCTTCTCCTGGCCCGGCATCGGCAAATGGCTGATCGAAGCCATCGGCGCCCGGGACTACCCCGTCGTACAAAACGGCATCCTGTTAATCGCCTGCCTGGTGATTCTGGTCAACTTCGTAGTGGACATCCTCTACGGCTTTGCCAACCCACGCATCCGTCATCAGCGCTGAGATCATGACCATGACCACTCCAATTCCATCGGTAGCAGTCGATCAAAGCCTGCTGTACCCGTCCCCGTACAAAGAGTTCTGGCAAGCCTTTGCCAAGAACAAAGGCGCCGTCGCCGGCCTGATGTTCATGCTGCTGGTGATTTTCTGCGCCATCTTCGCCCCGTGGGTTGCGCCCCATGACCCGAGCGAGCAATACCGCGACTTCCTGCTGACCCCGCCAGCCTGGCTGGAAGGCGGGCAACTGCAGTTCCTGCTCGGCACCGACGAACTGGGCCGTGACCTGCTGTCGCGCCTGATCAACGGTTCGCGCCTGTCCCTGCTGATCGGTCTGTCGTCGGTGGTGATGTCGCTGATCCCCGGCATCCTCCTGGGTCTGTTCGCCGGGTTCTTCCCGCGCGTGCTCGGCCCGACCATCATGCGCCTGATGGACATCATGCTGGCCCTGCCATCGCTGCTGCTGGCCGTGGCGATCGTCGCCATCCTCGGCCCTGGCCTGATCAACACCGTGATCGCTATCGCCGTGGTATCGCTGCCGTCCTACGTGCGTCTGACCCGCGCCGCGGTGATGGGCGAACTGAACCGCGACTATGTGACCGCCGCACGCCTGGCCGGTGCCGGCCTGCCGCGCCTGATGTTCATCACCGTGCTGCCCAACTGCATGGCGCCTCTGATCGTTCAGGCCACCCTGAGCTTCTCTTCGGCGATTCTCGATGCCGCCGCCCTGGGCTTCCTCGGCCTTGGCGTACAACCGCCAACCCCTGAGTGGGGCACCATGCTGGCTTCGGCCCGCGATTACATCGAACGCGCCTGGTGGGTCGTGAGCCTGCCGGGTTTGACCATTTTGCTCAGCGTGCTGGCAATCAACTTGATGGGTGACGGCCTGCGCGACGCGCTGGACCCGAAACTCAAGAACGCCGCCTGAGGAGATTCCCATGTCACTGCTAGAAATCAAGAATCTCAACGTTCGCTTCGGCGACAAGAACGCCACGCCCGTGGTCGACGGCCTCGACCTGAAAGTGGACAAGGGCGAAGTGCTGGCCATCGTTGGCGAGTCCGGTTCCGGCAAGTCCGTGACCATGATGGCGCTGATGGGCCTGATCGAACATCCGGGCATCGTCACCGCCGACTCGCTCAGCTTTGACGGCAAGGACATGCTCAAGCTGAACAATCGCCAGCGTCGGCAGATTGTCGGTAAAGACCTGTCGATGGTCTTCCAGGACCCGATGACCGCGTTGAACCCGAGCTACACCGTCGGCTTCCAGATCGAAGAAGTGTTGCGCCTGCACCTGAAAATGTCCGGCAAGGCCGCGCGCAAACGCGCCATCGAACTGCTGGAAAAAGTCGAGATCCCGGGAGCGGCCAGCCGTATGGACGCCTACCCGCATCAACTGTCCGGCGGCATGAGCCAGCGTGTGGCAATTGCCATGGCCATCGCCGGTGAGCCGAAACTGCTGATCGCCGACGAACCGACTACCGCACTGGACGTAACGATCCAGGCGCAGATCATGGACCTGCTGCTGGCCTTGCAGAAAGAGCAGAACATGGGCCTGGTGCTGATCACCCACGACCTTGCGGTCGTGGCCGAAACCGCCCAGCGCGTGTGCGTGATGTACGCCGGTCAAGCCGTTGAAGTGGGCCAGGTACCTCAGTTGTTCGACATCCCGGCGCATCCGTACAGCGAAGCGCTGCTCAAGGCGATTCCGGAACACAGCCTGGGTGCCTCGCGCCTGTCGACCCTGCCGGGCATCGTTCCCGGTCGCTACGACCGTCCGCAAGGCTGCCTGCTGTCGCCACGCTGCCCGTATGTCAAAGACAACTGCCGCCAGCAACGCCCGGCGCTTGACCCGAAAACCAACAGCCTCGCCCGCTGCTTCTACCCGCTGAACCAGGAGGTGGCGTAATGGCCGTCGTACTTACCGCCCGCGACCTGACCCGTCACTACGAAGTGTCCCGCGGCCTGTTCAAGGGCCACGCGACCGTGCGCGCCCTCAACGGCGTGTCGTTCGAACTGGAAGCTGGCAAGACCCTCGCCGTGGTTGGCGAATCGGGCTGTGGCAAATCCACCCTGGCCCGTGCCCTGACCCTGATCGAGGAGCCGTCCTCCGGTTCCCTGAAAATCGCCGGCCAGGAAGTCGCCGGTGCCGACAAGGCCCAACGCAAGCAACTGCGCAAAGACGTGCAGATGGTGTTCCAGAGCCCGTACGCCTCGTTGAACCCACGGCAGAAAGTCGGTGATCAACTCGGTGAGCCGCTGCTGATCAACACCAACCTTTCCGCTGCCGAACGCCGCGAGAAAGTCCAGGCGATGATGAAGCAGGTGGGCTTGCGTCCCGAGCACTACCAGCGTTATCCGCACATGTTCTCCGGCGGTCAGCGCCAGCGGATCGCCCTGGCTCGCGCCATGATGCTGCAACCGAAAGTGCTGGTGGCGGATGAACCGACCTCGGCACTGGACGTGTCGATCCAGGCGCAGGTGCTGAACCTGTTCATGGATTTGCAACAAGAGTTCAACACCGCCTACGTGTTCATCTCCCACAACCTGGCCGTGGTTCGCCACGTTGCCGACCACGTGATGGTGATGTACCTCGGTCGGCCGGTGGAAATGGGCGCGAAAGACGACATCTACTCGCGTCCGCTGCACCCCTACACCCAGGCACTGCTGTCGGCGACCCCGGCCATCCACCCGGACCCGGACAAGCCGAAAATCAAGATCGTCGGCGAGTTGCCCAACCCGTTGAACCCGCCACCGGGTTGCGCGTTCCACAAGCGTTGCCCGTACGCCACCGAGCGTTGCAGCACTGAAGAGCCGGCCTTGCGCCTGCTCGACAGCCGCCAGGTGGCTTGCCACTACGCCGAGCAATTCCTCGACGGCGCGGCATAAGGAGATTTGCAGGCAGATACAAAACTGTAGGAGCCAGCCTGCTGGCGATAGCGTTGATCCAGCCAATATTTGCATCGACTGATCCACCGCAATCGCCAGCAGGCTGGCTCCCACATGACTTGAGTTGTTTACAGCATTAAAGTGTTAACCCAACCCCTTCTGCTTTGATTGCGCATCAATCACGCAGAAGGGGTTTTCTTTTACTTCTGACTCAACTATCAAACAGATAAGGAAAATCCAATTACCTAATTCGTAGACGATACAGCAATGACAAAACACTCAACAGGATCAGCCCAATCAGACTCCATATCATGATCGAAGAGTTTGGCTGTCATAGAGAACTGTCCCGACGGAAGATTTTTCGTCGTGAACATGGCCCACACTCCATGATCCATTACAGGAGTCTCGCCATAAACAGTGTATTCATCACCAACCTGGTACAATTTAACATATGCACCGGGCCTGTCGGCGAGCCCAGTGACCGGCCCTATACTTGTCACATTTTCCCCTTGTTTAGGAAGCATAATAATAGGCTTTGCAGGCTTTATCACCTCCGGGACGACAATTAAGTTAACAGGCTTACTCCAAACGGAACCTATCCCTTTATCCACCTGAGTAGCATAAATACAGAAGTCAATTGAGACAGGAAAAGGTATAGAGCTCGTAACTTTCCAGCTTCCACTTGGACCTACTGTAGCAGTGCCATGCAATACCCTTTCCTGCTGATAGACACCCCACAAACTAATTTCAGCACCTGGAATGCCCTGACCATGAACCGGCTGATCAGGGAAGACTGTGGCTCCACTAATCGGCTCCAAAATAACCGGACAGGGATTTAACACTTGAATATTATCGGAATCTGCCCACTCACTCCAAAACCCTTCTAATAGGTAGCGAACGCTATAAGTCAAGGACTCTCCTGGCTTGACCATACCAACTGGCGTTGAAAGTGAAAAAACTCTACCGTTAAACGCCTGTTCCACGCGAAGTGCCATTTGACCGTCTACATAAAAAACAACTTCCCAGCGATTTGGCGTACCAGGGCCAATTGCAGTAGAGCCCATGACTTCAAAACCAGGCGAAACTTCGCCACGTAACGGCTCAACAATAGGCTTTACAGGTTTCCATTCCCCCGGGACGACAATTAAGTCAACAGGTTTACTCCAAACGGAATCTATCCCTTTATCCACCTGAGTAGCAAAAATCCAGAAGTTATTTCTGACAGGGAAAGGTTCATGGCTCGTAACTTCCCAGCTTCCACTTGAACTTACTGTAGCAGTGCCCTGCAAATTCCAACCACCCCCATAGACACCCCACAAACTAACTTCAGCGCCTGGTATGCCCTGACCCTGAACCGGCTGATTAGGGAAGACTGTGGCTCCATTAATCGGCTCCAAAATAACCGGAGAGGGATTTAGCACTTGAAGATCATCGGAATCGGCCCAACCACTCCAAATCCCATCTAATAAGTAGCGAAGTCTATAAAACAAGAACTGTCCTGGCTTGACCATATCAACCGGGGTGGAGAGTAAAAAAAGTCTACCGCTAAACTCCTGCTCCACGTGATGTGCCATTAGATCGTCTACATAAAAAATAGCTTCCCACCGATGTGGCGTACCAGGACCAGTTGTAGTAGAACCCATAACTTCAAAACCAGGCGATACCTCTCCACGAAACGGGCCAATAGTAGGTTTGGGCCACGACGTAGAGCTTCCGTTTCGCATAACACTCGATAACTCTCCACATTTATCTACGGAAGGGCCAGCATCTTTAAAAGTGCCACTGCCAGTTAACCGAACAATACTCCCCCGAGAATATCCTTTTACCGAAATATCGAACGCAATCCCCACTGTGCCTGAATTGCTCGGCATTACATCAATGAAACCCCTTTCGACTTCACCATAAGGCCGCCCAGCTACCAAGTAGAAAGCCTTTGCCGCCCCCCCTGAAGCCAAGCTGTACTTCCCACCCTTAGAATTCGGAATGTGAAAAACAAGACTCCTCTCGGCATCCACTCCCTGCAAAATAAAGCCAGATGCATCACCCGCCCGCAAAAACTTAACATCTTTAGTCGTGAAATCACCAACGCCATCAATAGAAAAACTGAGCTCACCTTCATATTGTCCGTTCATGTCGCCACCTTGATCCGTCGTGCCTTGGGAAAAATCTTCTAATTCAGACTTTATAAGCACCATAAAAAAACCGTCTACTGTCAGATTTGACAGTAGACGGCTTATTTAACAAATTTTCGGACAACCGGTTATCTGTCTCAGTCAGCCAAAGATCTCCCCTTTGTCGCCAAAGTCCAATTCATAACAAAGCCCGGGCATCAGGCTATTCACATTCAGCCCAAGCCATTGATATCCCCAAAAACAACATCACCATTACCTTCAATGGGGTTGTGAATCGTCGTTGGAGGTATTTGCTTCTGCCCTGGATTTACGACTGGCTGTCACCGTCGTCAGAATCATCCGAATCTGGCTCATCGGTGGTGGAGTCGTCATCACCCTCACTACCGCCTTGTCCTTTATCTCCGCCCTCTGCATCTGACTTCGCCAGCACGAGCCCCGCATCATGCCCCGGTATTGAATTGAAACCCTGCAAATGAGGCGACTGGCTTGCCCAGGCCGAAGATATGCCGATAGACAGCATCACCAAAACTTTCAGCAACAACACCACGCGTTGAAAAATGCTCATGACCGATTCCATCCTTTCGTAGGTGAGGCAAAAGTGCCTGACTGGCGCTGAGTGAAATCTAGTTCCGATCAGCCCGGTTCTCCAGATAGGACGCTAATGAATGGAAGGAAATGCGACCGTGCGGCAGAACGGTTTTGAATAAGGTGTATAACCAGATCAACTAAACATCTGTCTCGACCTCCCACGTGGTCACGGCGGTTTGAATGCAGCGGCTGATAAGACCGGACTGACCGACTGCACAAAAAAGGCCTGCGCCTTTCAAGGAACACAGGATGATCAATAACGCATTCGCGCCACTGCAATCCCTCGCCGACACACTACTGCCCTACTCGCTGGAACCCTCGGGAGATGGCGCACACGATCTGTCACATCTGCAACGAGTGTGGAACAACGTGCGCTTGCTTCAAGCACAGGAGGGCGGTGATCTCGAAGTCTTGTTGACTGCAGCGCTGCTGCACGATTGCGTGGCGGTAGAAAAGAACTCTCCATTGCGCTCACAGGCATCAAGGCTGGCGGCGCAAAAAGCATCACAGTTGTTGGCGGACATGGGTTGGTCCGACAGCAAAATCGCTGCTGTCGTCCATGCCATCGAAGCCCATAGCTTTTCCGCCCATATCCCAGCGATCTCGCTGGAAGCGAAAATACTCCAGGATGCTGACCGTCTCGATTCGCTGGGTTTGCTCGGGGTTGCACGCACCTTTTACGTTGCCGGGCGCATGGGCAATGCGCTGTATGACCCACAGGATCCTGAAGCCAAGGATCGCGCGTACGACGATACGCGTTTTTGCCTGGACCATTTCCAGACCAAACTGCTGCACTTGGCCGACGGATTCCAGACGCTCGCAGGGCAACGCCTGGCAGAGATCCGCCATGAGCGCCTCAAAGAATTCCTGGAGCATTTCAAAGAAGAAATCGGCGTTGGCTGACTGGCACGTTCATAACATCTCAGTAAGGTTTACCGACATGGATCTGTCCCAAACACTGCTTCACCTCGAACAAAGCCTTCTCATGCAGAGCACGCGATGCAATGCAGAGGAAGTCTCACACCTCCTCGCGGACGACTTCATTGAGTTTGGCGCTAGCGGCATGATCTGGAGCAAGGCCCAAGTGGTCGAGCAACTGCCTCAGGATATTTTTACACCGCGCACCATCTCCCGATTCACAACGAAACGGCTTTCGGAATGCACCGTCCTGGTGACCTATCACTGCCACAGCGCCGCAAGCAACAGCTTGCGAAGCTCAATCTGGCGCAAGCAGGACGAGCAATGGCAAATGATCTTCCATCAAGGAACAATTTCCTCCATGGCCTGACATGGGTGCATGAAAAAGCCCCGAGGCTTTCGCGTCGGGGCTTTGGATTTTGCAGCTCAGCGCTTAGTGATGCTCACGCGTCGCACGGAACTTGATATCCGGCCAGCGCTCTTCCATCAACGCCAGGTTGACCCGCGTAGGCGCCAGGTAGGTCAGGTGACCGCCGCCGTCCAGTGCCAGGTTTTCCACGGCCTTGTTGGAGAATTCCTCGAGCTTCTTCTTGTCGCTGCATTCGATCCAACGCGCGGAGTAGACAGTGATCGGCTCGTAGGAGCACTCGACCTTGTATTCCTCTTTCAAGCGGCTGGCGACCACATCGAACTGCAGCACACCGACGGCGCCGAGGATGATGTCGTTGCTGCGCTCGGGGAAGAACACCTGGGTCGCGCCTTCTTCGGCCAGCTGTTGCAGACCCTGGCGCAGTTGCTTGGATTTCAGCGGGTCCTTCAGACGCACGCGGCGGAACAGTTCCGGGGCGAAGTGCGGGATACCGGTGAAGCCCAGGGTTTCGCCTTCACTGAAGGTGTCACCGATCTGGATGGTGCCGTGGTTGTGCAGGCCGATGATGTCGCCGGCGAAGGCTTCTTCCAGTTGCTCACGCTCGGAGGAGAAGAAGGTCAACGCATCACCGATACGCACGTCCTTGCCGGTGCGCACGTGGCGCATCTTCATGCCTTTTTCGTACTTGCCCGAGCAGATACGCATGAAGGCGATGCGGTCGCGGTGTTTGGGGTCCATGTTCGCCTGGATCTTGAAGATGAAGCCCGAGAACTTCTCCTCCACCGGCTCCACGGTGCGTTCGTTGGCCACACGAGCCAGGGGGCGCGGTGCCCAATCGACGACGGCGTCGAGCACGTGGTCAACACCGAAGTTGCCCAGCGCGGTACCGAAGAACACCGGCGTCAGCTGACCGTCGAGGAATTCCTGCTGATCGAACTCATGGCAGGCACCCTGCACCAGTTCCAACTGCTCGAGGAAACGCTCGTATTCGTCGCCCAGGTGCGCACGCGCTTCATCGGAATCGAGTTTCTCGATGATCTTGGTTTCGGTGCGCTCGTGGCCGTGACCGGCGGTGTAGACAATGATGTAGTCGCCGGCGAGGTGGTACACGCCTTTGAAATCGCGATAGCAACCGATCGGCCAGGTGATCGGTGCCGCCTTGATCTTGAGGACGGCTTCGATCTCATCGAGCAGTTCGATCGGGTCGCGGATGTCACGGTCGAGTTTGTTGATGAAGCTGACGATCGGCGTATCACGCAGGCGGCAGACGTCCATCAGGGCGATGGTCCGTGGCTCTACACCCTTACCGCCGTCGAGGACCATCAAGGCCGAGTCCACCGCAGTCAGGGTGCGGTAGGTGTCTTCGGAGAAGTCTTCGTGGCCCGGGGTGTCGAGCAGGTTGATCATGTGCTCGCGATACGGGAACTGCATGACCGACGTGGTGATCGAGATCCCCCGCTGCTTTTCCATTTCCATCCAGTCGGAAGTGGCGTGGCGGTCGGATTTACGGGATTTCACCGTACCGGCTACCGCAATCGCCTTGCCCATCAGCAAGAGCTTCTCGGTGATGGTGGTCTTACCGGCATCGGGGTGGGAAATAATGGCGAAAGTGCGGCGTTTCGCGACTTCGGCGGCCTGTTTGGTCATGGGAAATCGCCTGGCAGGGGATTCAAAAAAGGGCGCAGATTATAGCCCAAGTTGAACCAAGAACCGAACCGTTGAGCACATTAGGGGTGGCTAAATGCTGCCGCAGATGGGAACCTTTTAAAGCACGGAGACGTCCACTCCCTCGTTACGACCACTCGTCGGGGGCTAGAAACACCTGCATTTCAGCCTGACGAGGCTGTGCTCATGGCTTGATTGCCGTGCGCTTACCCCCTCTGTAGGAGCGAGCATGCTCGCGAAAAACGTCCAGACACCGCGTGCACTCAGGTGCCCCGCGTAATCGTTGGCGTCCATCGCGAGCCTGCTTGCTCCTACAGGGGACGGCGTTCGGTATTGAAAGCTGCTTCTCGCGAACGCCTTGCCCGGCAGCCAATGATGGCCTGCCACACGGGACTGCGTTCGCCGACTGAAAAAAAGGAGTCCGCCTGTGGCTATCCGCTATGGCAAAGGGCTGATGGGAGGCGCGCTGGTAATCGCTCTCCTGGCCCTGCTGATCCAATGGATCGGCATCAATACGATCGAACACTACCGCGACGATTTATTGTTTTACCTGCAAGCTCATCTGGTTCTCGTCCTCGCCTCCATGCTGGCCGCCCTTGTCGTGGGCATCCCAGCCGGCATCTTCCTCAGCCGCCCGAGCATGATCGGCCGCGCCGAGCGCTTCATGCAGTTCTTCAACATCGGCAACACCGTGCCGCCCCTGGCCGTACTGGCCATCGCCCTGGGCATCCTCGGCATCGGCAGTGGTCCGGCCATCTTCGCCCTGTTCCTTGCCTCGTTGTTGCCCATCGTGCGCAACACCTATGAAGGCCTGAAAAATGTACAGGGCTCGCTCAAGGAAGCCGCCGTCGGCATCGGCATGACCCCGCGCCAGGTGCTGTGGAAAGTCGAATTGCCCAACGCCGTGCCGATCATCATCGGCGGCGTGCGTGTGGCACTGGCGATCAATGTCGGGACCGCGCCGCTGGCGTTCCTGATCGGTGCCAATAGCCTTGGCAGCCTGATCTTCCCCGGCATTGCCTTGAACAATCAGCCGCAGCTGTTGCTCGGCGCGGCCTGCACCGCCCTGCTGGCCTTGCTGCTCGATGGCCTGGTGACACTCAGCAGCCGACTCTGGCTCGAACGCGGCTTGCGCCCGTCTTAAGCCCCGGCAAAGGAATCGTCATGAAAACCACAAGCTTTTTACTAGGCTGCGTCCTGCTGTGCGCAGGATTTGCCCACGCCGCGGAAAAACCGCTGATCCGCATCGGCGCCCGGGTGTTCACCGAACAGACCCTGCTCGCGGAAATCACCGCGCAATACCTGCGCAGCAAAGGCTACGACGCGCAGGTCACTGGCGGTCTGGGCAGCACTCTGGCGCGCAGTGCACAGGAAAGTGGCCAACTGGACATGGTCTGGGAATACACCGGTGTCTCGCTGGTGTCCTACAACCACGTCACGGAAAAACTCGATAGCGAGCAGTCCCTGGCGCGGGTCAGGGAACTGGACGCGAAGAAAGGCCTGATCTGGCTTTCACCATCGAAATTCAGCAACACCTACGCGCTGGCCTTGCCGGAAAAAACCGCTGCGGAGTACCCACAGATCCGCACCATCAGCGATCTGGATCGTGTACTGCGTGCCGAAGCCAAGGACAACCCACTGGTTGCACTGGACACCGAGTTCGCCAATCGCTCCGACGGTCTGGCCGGCATGGTCAAGCTCTACGACATGGACCTGACCCGCAAGAACATCCGGCAGATGGACGCTGGCCTGGTCTACACAGCCCTGCGCAATGGCCAAGTGTTTGCCGGTCTGGTCTACACCACCGACGGTCGTCTGAGTGCCTTCAAACTCAAGCTGCTGGAAGACGACAAACATTACTTCCCCGACTACACCGCCGCGCCCGTGGTGCGTCAGGCGTACCTCGATGCACACCCGAAACTCGCCGAGCAGCTCAAGCCGCTGGCGGATCTGTTCGATGACGAAACCATGCGCCAGCTCAATGCGCGGGTCGATGTCGATCACCAGAGCCCTTCATCCGTTGCCGCCGATTTCCTGCGCCAACACCCACTGAACTGAGGAGCGGACGTTATGGATTTTCTCAACGCCTTTTCCCACCTCGACTGGGCGCAAGTGATTCACCTGACCTGGCAACACATCACCCTGGTCGGCATCGCCGTGAGCCTGGCGATTCTGGTCGGCGTGCCGCTGGGCATTCTGATGACGCGGTTCCCGAGCCTGGCCGGGCCGTTGCAAGCCAGCGCCACCGTGCTGCTGACCATCCCGTCGATTGCCCTGTTTGGTTTGCTGCTGCCGGTGTACTCGAAGTTCGGCCAGGGCCTGGGGCCGATGCCGGCGATCACCGCGGTGTTCCTCTATTCACTGCTGCCGATCATGCGCAACACCTACCTGGCCCTGACCAACGTCGAGCCAGGCATTCGTGAAGCCGCCCGCGGCATCGGCATGACCTTCGGCCAGCGCCTGCGCATGGTCGAGCTGCCCATCGCCGTGCCGGTGATCCTCGCCGGCGTACGCACCGCCGTGGTCATGAACATCGGCGTCATGACCATCGCCGCCACCATCGGTGCCGGTGGCCTCG
The DNA here is from genome assembly GCF_004348895.1 of Pseudomonas vancouverensis. Lineage (GTDB taxonomy): Bacteria > Pseudomonadota > Gammaproteobacteria > Pseudomonadales > Pseudomonadaceae > Aquipseudomonas > Aquipseudomonas vancouverensis. The sequence goes on along the minus strand of NZ_RRZK01000029.1, from coordinate 138,142 downwards.
GTGTGCTCATCCTCGCTGCCATCAGCCGCAGCGACATGTCGATGCTGATCGTCGGCGCCGTGCTGGTCAGCGTGCTGGCGATCATCGCCGACCTGATCCTGCAAATGCTGCAACGCTCGTTGACTCCAAAAGGACTCCTGAAATGATCGAACTTCAAAACCTCAGCAAGACCTTCCAAAGCAACGGCAAGGATGTGAAAGCCGTGGACTCGGTGAGCCTGACCGTCAATGAAGGCGAAATCTGTGTATTCCTCGGGCCATCGGGCTGCGGCAAAAGCACCACGCTGAAAATGATCAACCGCCTGATCAAGCCGACCTCGGGCAAGATCCTGATCAACGGCGAAGACACCACTGGCCTTGACGAAGTGACCCTGCGTCGCAACATCGGCTACGTGATCCAGCAGATTGGCTTGTTCCCGAACATGACCATCGAAGAAAACATCGTGGTCGTGCCGAAGCTGCTCGGCTGGGACAAACAGAAATGCCACGACCGCGCCCGCGAGTTGATGAGCATGATCAAGCTCGAGCCCAAGCAGTACCTGCATCGCTATCCGCGGGAACTGTCCGGGGGTCAGCAACAGCGCATCGGCGTGATTCGCGCACTGGCGGCGGACGCCCCCTTGTTGTTGATGGACGAGCCGTTCGGGGCGGTCGACCCGATCAACCGCGAGATGATCCAGAACGAGTTCTTCGAGATGCAACGGGCGCTGAACAAGACCGTGATCATGGTCAGCCACGACATCGACGAAGCCATCAAGCTCGGCGACAAGATCGCCATCTTCCGCGCCGGCAAGCTGCTGCAGATCGATCACCCGGACACGCTGTTGGCACATCCGGCGGATGACTTCGTCAGCAACTTCGTCGGCCAGGACAGTACGCTCAAACGCCTGCTGCTGGTGAAGGCTGAGGACGCGGCGGACAACGCGCCGACCGTCAGCCCGGAAACCCCTGTGGCCGATGCGCTGGAATTGATGGATGAGCATGACCGTCGTTACGTCGTGGTCACCGACGCCGAAAACAAGGCACTGGGTTATGTGCGACGCCGCGACCTGCACCGTCAGAGCGGTACGTGCGGACAGTACCTGCGCGAGTTCAACGCCACCGCGGCCTACGATGAACATCTGCGCATCTTGCTGTCGCGCATGTACGAGTTCAATCGGGCGTGGTTGCCGGTGATGGATGCCGAGCGGGTGTTCCTGGGTGAGGTGACGCAGGAGTCGATTGCCGAGTATTTGAGCTCTGGTAAATCCCGTGGAGGGAAGACCAGTATCGTCTCGCCGGCCGAGACTGCAGTCGCCTGACAGCTCAATTCACCCGATAAAAATGCAAAACCTGTGGGAGCGAGCTTGCTCGCGATAGGGCCATGTCAGTCAACTACGATGTCGACTGCAAAAATGTCATCGCGAGCAAGCTCGCTCCCACTGGTTTCGTGCAATTTTTCAAGGATTGGCAGGGCGGAAAATAATATCAACAGCAGCACCTGCAACAGCGATCCGGAATCGCCCTCTCAAACAAGCAAAATCCCCCTCGAAAGACCTTCTCGCCCCCAACGTCGCCGAAGTTGCAGCCATCGTACTTTCCCGAGACTTTGTGCGCAAAAGCAGCGAACGTGCAGGTATGTTTAACACTTCGAAATTTTCCGGGAACATCCGACTGTCATCTGAGTCGGTTACAAAGAGTGATCTGCGCGACGCACGTCAGAAGCGTGCAAAAACGCGACATTTTTTGTTGATCTCAGGCCCCTCACGCCCTAAAGTTCGCGCCGAACGTCCATGCTGGAAACGATCCATCCGGCTCAAGTACTGACGACGAGACAGCAAGGCCAAGGGAAATTCCCCGTGGCCTTTTTGCTTTCGGCGACATGCCTTGGGAAGTAGGCGAACCAAAGTGGGGATACGGAGGACGTTCATTTGCACCCATTGATTTCTTACGTTTGCCTTTAGGAGTTCCCAACGTATGTCGATCCAGGTCGAAGACTATTTCGCGCGCGAAACCTTTCAGAAAATGAAGGCGTTCGCCGACAAGCAGGAAACCCCGTTCGTGGTGATCGACACCGCGATGATTGCCCAGGCCTACGATGACCTGCGCGCCGGCTTTGAATTCGCCAAGGTCTACTACGCGGTCAAGGCCAACCCGGCCGTCGAGATCATCGACCTGCTCAAAGAGAAAGGCTCGAGCTTCGACATCGCCTCCATCTATGAACTGGACAAAGTGCTGGGCCGTGGCGTCAGCCCCGACCACATCAGCTACGGCAACACCATCAAGAAATCCAAGGACATCCGCTACTTCTACGAGAAGGGCGTGCGTCTGTTCGCCACCGACTCGGAGGCCGACCTGCGCAACATCGCCAAGGCAGCTCCAGGTGCCAAAGTCTATGTGCGCATCCTCACCGAAGGTTCGACCACCGCTGACTGGCCACTGTCGCGCAAGTTCGGTTGCCAGACCGACATGGCCATGGACTTGCTGATCCTCGCTCGTGACCTGGGCCTGGTGCCTTACGGCATCTCGTTCCACGTTGGCTCGCAGCAGCGTGACATCAGCGTCTGGGACGCAGCGATCGCCAAGGTCAAAGTGATCTTCGAACGCCTGAAAGAAGAAGACGGCATTCACCTCAAGCTGATCAACATGGGCGGCGGCTTCCCGGCCAACTACATCACCCGCACCAACAGCCTGGAAACCTACGCCGAGGAAATCATCCGCTTCCTGAAAGAAGACTTCGGTGATGACCTGCCGGAAATCATCCTGGAGCCGGGCCGTTCGCTGATCGCCAACGCCGGTATCCTGGTCAGCGAAGTGGTATTGGTTGCACGTAAATCCCGCACCGCCGTCGAGCGTTGGGTATACACGGACGTGGGCAAGTTCTCCGGCCTGATCGAAACCATGGACGAAGCCATCAAGTTCCCGATCTGGACCGAGAAGAAAGGCGAGATGGAAGAAGTGGTCATTGCCGGCCCGACCTGCGACAGCGCCGACATCATGTACGAAAACTACAAGTACGGTTTGCCGCTGAACCTGGCGATCGGTGATCGTCTGTACTGGTTGTCGACCGGTGCGTACACCACCAGTTACAGCGCGGTCGAATTCAATGGCTTCCCGCCGCTGAAATCGTTCTACGTGTAAGCGCTACACGCTGAATTCAAAAAGCCCATGACGCATCATGGGCTTTTTTGTGCCTGCGATTCGCTTTCAGAATAGAACAAGCAATGAATGCCCCGTGGCGAGGGAGCTTGCTCCCGTTCGGTTGTGCAGCAACCGCCAATTGGGGCTGCTTCGCAGCCCAGCGGGAGCAAGCTCCCTCGCCACAGTTTTAGTGTCAGTCCACCCCCTCACTCATCTGAAGGTACTTTTGATTAAATTCGGGCGCCAAGGCGCGAATCAGCGGGTCCGTTGCGTTCACCAAGGTCTGACCTGCGACCCGCAGAAAATTCAGATTCCCTCCATCCAGCGCTTTGCGCAGCCAGACCAACGCTTCATCGATTTCACCTTCATCCGCCAGCACCGCGGCATAGCTGAACTGCCCACGAAAATCCCCGCCCTCAGCAGAACGTCGATACCAGTCATGGGCAGCTTTGGTGTCTGGCGTGCAAACCCGCCCTTCCTCCAAATACCGCCCAAGCAGGTTCATCGATTTCGCATGACCCATTTCGGCGGCACGGCGGTAGAGACTCAGCGCTGAAGACTGATCCTCAATAACTCCGCGCCCCGTGGCCAACAGATTGGCAAGGTTGTACATCGCCCAATCCAGCCCGGCCTCAGCGGCAAGCTGGTAATGCCTGGCGGCCATCGCAGCATCAGCCGCAACGCCCCAGCCGTGTTCATGACAACGCCCGAGCATGTTGCGCGCCATCAAGTGCCCCTGCCCGGCGGCAATGCCGAACCAGCGCAGCGCCAGCGGCTGATCCTGGGCGATGCCATGACCGTCCAGCAGGATCTGCCCGAGCAGCGCCTGCGCCTCGACTTCACCCTGGCCCGCCGCGACCAGGATCGCCTGGGCCGCGCGTGCCGGGCTTTCGTCGAGCATTGCTTTAAGCGCTGTACTGTCGAGGACTTCCTCGCGACGCAATCGATAACTCATACCTCGACCCAGCGGCGCAGCAGGTTGTGATAGGTGCCGGTCAGGCGAATCAGTGAAGGATGCTCGGGCACGTCCTGGGTCAATTGCTGGATCGCGCCGTCCATCTCGAACAGCAACGCTCGCTGGCTGTCCTCACGCACCAGGCTTTGAGTCCAGAAAAACGCGGCATAGCGCGCCCCGCGGGTGACGGCGTTGACCTTATGCAGGCTGGTACCCGGGTACAACACCATGTCTCCCGCGGGCAATTTCACCCGCTGGCTGCCGTAAGTGTCCTGGATCTCCAGTTCGCCGCCGTCGTAGTCCTCGGGCTCACTGAAGAACAATGTGGCGGAAAGATCGGTACGCACCCGCTCGATGCTGCCCTTGGGCTGGCGCACAGCGTTGTCGATGTGGAAATCGAAACTGCCACCGGCGGTGTAACAGTTCACCAACGGAGGGAAGACCTTGTGCGGCAACGCGGCGGACATGAACAGCGGATTTTTCCACAAACGTTCCAGCATCGCCGCGCCGATTTCCTTGGCCAGCGGATGGCCTTCAGGCAGTTGCAGGTTGTGCTTGGCCTTGGCTGACTGGAAACCGGCGGTGATCTTGCCATCAGCCCAGTCGGCCTGCTCCAGCGCCTGGCGAATGCGCTGCACTTCTTCTTTCGCGAACAAGCCAGGAATGTGCAACAGCATGACAACGACACCGTAGGGCAAAGGGGTGCCAATGGTATTGATTCTTATTGACGATGTAAAACACCCGGGACGAATGAAGCAGCAAAAACCGTAAGGTTAAATTGTAAAGAATGTAAATTCAGTGCGAATAGTAATGTTTCGCAAATGAGATTGACCTATATTCCGCCGCCTCAAATCCTTGGGGAGGGGAATCTCAAATGTCACGTCAACACGCACAAGTACCGGTCAGCTCACCACGTTTGCTCGCATCGGCTATCGGCATGGCAATCACTGCCGGCTCTGCAGGGCACATGGTATTCGCGGCGGAAAAAACCGACGAAAAAGCTCCGGACAATGTGATTTCGCTGGGCGCCACCGCCATCACTGGCGAAGCCCAGGACGAGACGACCTACAACGTCGAGAAAGCCTCCTCGCCCAAGTACACCGCACCACTGATCGATACACCGCGCTCGGTCACCGTCGTGCCGCAACAAGTGCTGAAGGACACCGGCTCGCTGAATCTGCAGGACGCACTGCGCACCGTTCCGGGCATCACCTTCGGTGCCGGTGAAGGCGGTAACCCGCAGGGCGACCGTCCGTTCATTCGCGGCTTCGACGCCCAGGGCGACACCTACCTGGACGGCGTGCGCGATACCGGCTCCCAGAGCCGCGAGATCTTCGCCGTTGAATCGGTTGAAGTCAGCAAAGGCCCGAACTCGGCCATTGGCGGCCGTGGTGCTGCCGGCGGCAGCATCAACCTGGTGAGCAAGAAAGCACACCTGGGCGACTCCCTCGACGGTGGTTTCACCTGGGGTTCGGACCAGACCCAGCGCTACACCTTCGACGGCAACTACCAGTTCACCGACACCGCTGCCGGCCGTCTGAACCTGATGAGCCACGAGAGCAACGTCGCTGGCCGTGACAGCGTCGATTACGACCGCTGGGGCGTGGCACCGTCCCTGGCCTTCGGCCTGGGCACCGACACTCGCGTCAACCTCGACTACTACCACCTCGAGAGCAACGACACGCCAGACTCGGGCATTCCATACAGCATCCCGACCGGTGGCTCGGCGGCGCGGACCAAGTCCAACCCGGACAAACCGAACGACGGCGGCGACAGCAGCAACTTCTACGGCCTGACCGATCGCGATTTCCGCAAGGGCCGCACCGATACTGCGACCATCGCCGTCGAGCATGACCTGAGCGACTCGCTGACCATCAAGAACACCCTGCGCCACGGCACCAGCATGCAGGATTACATCCTGACCCAGCCGGATGACAGCCAGGGCAACGTCAACAACGGCAGCGTCTGGCGTCGTGCGAACACCCGTGTCAGCAACACCGAGACCACCACCAACCAGACCGATCTGTTTGGCACCGTCTACATCGCCGGGTTCAAGAACAGCTTCTCCACCGGTGTCGAGTACACCCACGAAGAAAGCGAAAAATCCTCGTACAACGTCAACACCAACACCACTTCGCCCCTGGGCGCCAACAAGTGCAATCCGTCGCTGATCGGCGCGGCCAGCGGCTACAACTGCACCTCGCTGAGCAACCCGACGCCGAACGATCCGTGGAATGGCGCGATCTCGCGCAACTATGCCGGCACCGACACCAAGGCCGACACCTACGCCCTGTATGCGTTCGACACCCTGGAACTGACCGAGCAATGGTTGGTGAACATGGGCCTGCGCTACGACCACTTCGAAACCGACTACCGCACCTACGATGCAACCGGCGCCACCGTGGTGACCAAAGGCATCGCATCGAAAGGCAAGGACACCAGCGAGTTCGTCACCGGTCAATTGGGCGTGGTCTACAAGCCTGCTGAAAACGGCAGCATCTACGCGTCGTTTGCCACCTCCGCAACACCACCGGGCAACACCCTGGGTGAAGGCATGGAAGGCAACCCGCTGGGCAACACCACTGACCGTAGCGGCAATCTGCTCAACAGTGACATGGAGCCGGAAACCACCAAGAACTACGAGATCGGCACCAAGTGGGATTTGCTGGACAACCGCCTCTCGCTGACCGCTGACCTGTTCCGCACCGAGAAAGACAACGCCCGCGTGCAGACTGACACCACCACCTACGAAAACGTCGGCAAGACCCGCGTTCAAGGTGTGGAACTGTCGGCCAGCGGCAAGATCACCGACAAGTGGCAAGTGTTCGCCGGTTACGCCTACATGGACAGCGAGCAAGTGGATGGCGGCGATCTGCCGGCCAACAAGGCCAACAACGGCAACGAACTGCCTAACACACCGAAAAACAGCGCCAGCCTGTGGACCACTTACCAGTTGACGCCGAAGCTGACCATCGGTGGCGGTGCGTTCTACGTCGATGACGTGTTCGGCAGCGTGGCCAACACCACCATGGTCGATTCCTATGTTCGATACGACGCGATGGCGGCCTACAAGCTGAGCAAAAACGTCGACCTGCAATTGAACGTGCAGAACCTGACTGACGAGACCTACTACGACAAGGCGTTCTCGACGCACTTCGCCAACCAGGCGGCCGGTCGTACGGCATTGTTGAGCACCAACTTCCACTTCTAATGGAAAACCTGCAGGCGCCAACGCCTGCAGGAGAAGGTGAAGGCTCACAAGCCAGGCCCCGTTCATCCAGGTGAACGGGGCTTTTGTATGTAAAAAAGAATGCTTCTCGACAACGCCACGGCATAATGCGCGCCGTGATGAACAATTTCGAACGAACAAGGCGAGCGACGTGTTGAAGAAAACCCTGTTCCAGTTGCACTGGTTTTTCGGCATCAGCGCAGGATTGATCCTGGCCCTGATGGGCATCACCGGGGCGACCGTGTCGTTTCAGGATGAAATCCTGAGTGCGCTCAACCCTTCCGTGCTGCAAGTCGAAAAACAGGTGGCCGGGGTGTTGCCGCCTGCCGAGCTTGTGGAAAAATTCGAAGGCGCGTCGGGCAAGAAAGTCTCGATGCTCACCGTGGAAACCGACAGCGGCAGCGCGGGCAAGGTGTGGTTCACCCCGCCGCCGGGTGAACGACGCGGCGAGATGCGTTACTTCGACCCTTACACCGCCGAGTTCCTGGGCGACGCCACCGGGCAGGATTTTTTCGGCTTCATGCTGCAACTGCACCGCTTCCTCGCCATGGGTGACAGCGGCCGGCAGATCACTGGCGCGTGCACACTGATCCTGGTGTTCTTCTGCCTCTCCGGCCTCTATCTGCGCTGGCCACGCCAGTGGAAAAGCTGGCGCGCCTGGCTGACCCTGGACTGGAAAAAGAAAGGCCGCAGCTTCAACTGGGACCTGCACTCGGTGGCCGGTACCTGGTGCCTGGTGTTCTACCTCTTGGCGGCGCTGACCGGCCTGTCCTGGTCCTACGAGTGGTACAACAAGGGCCTGACCCGCTTGCTCTCCGACGCCCCGCAGAACGAGCGTGTGCGCAACGGACGCGGCCCCGCGCCAGAAGGCCCGGCACCGACGGCCGATTACGCGGCGATGTGGAGCAGCATCTACAGCGCTGCCGGCCCACTGCTCAGTTCCTACAACATCCGCATGCCGCCCGTGGCCGGGCAGCCGGCGACCGTCTATTACCTGCTGAAAAACTCGCCCCACGAGCGCGCACTGAACCAGATCACCCTCGACCCGGCCACCGGCGTGGTCAAACGGGTGGACCGCTACAGTGACAAGAGCTTCAAGGCGCAATTACTGACCAGCATCTATGCCCTGCACGTCGGCAGTTACTTCGGCATCGTCGGGCGCATCATCCTGACCCTCAGCGCATTGACCATGCCGTTGTTCTTCGTCACCGGCTGGTTGCTGTACCTGGACCGGCGCCGCAAGAAACGTCAGATCAAGGATGCCCGCAAAGGCCTTGAGCAACCGGGCAGCGATGCGCCGGCGTGGCTGATCGGTTTTGCCAGCCAGAGTGGATTTGCCGAGCAACTGGCCTGGCAGACCGCCGGTCAATTGCAGGCTGCCGGTTTGCCGGTGAAGGTGCAGCCATTGGCGGATGTCAGTGAGCAGGACTTGCGCCAATCGAACAAGGCGCTGTTTGTGGTCAGCACCTTCGGCGACGGCGAAGCGCCGGACAGTGCCCGGGGCTTCGAACGCAAGATCCTCGGCCGCGCAGCGAGCCTGGAAAGCCTGAATTACGCCATCCTTGGCCTCGGCGACCGTCAGTACCAGCACTTCTGCGGCTTCGCCAAGCGCCTGCACAGCTGGTTGGGTGAGCATGGCGGCAAGACCCTGTTTGCGCCGGTGGAAGTCGACAGCGGCGATCCTTACGCCCTGCGCCACTGGCAACAGCAATTGGGCCTGCTGACCGGGCAGGCACCGGTGGACACCTGGCAGGCGCCGAGCTACGAAAACTGGACCTTGCAGAGTCGTGAATTGCTCAACCCCGACAGCAGCGGTTCGCCCGTGTATTTGCTGGGCCTCAAGCCACCGTCCGCACGCAGCTGGCTGGCGGGCGACCTGGTGGAAGTGCTGCCACGCAATTGCCCGTGGGCCATCGAGCATTTCCTTGACGGCCTGGGCATTCACGGCGAAACCAAAGTGCAGCTCAACGGTATCGAAGAAACCCTTGAGCAGGCCCTGGCCACCCGTCAGTTGCCGGAAAACCGTACCCATCTGGTCGGCCTGCATGCGCAAGCGCTGGTCGATGCCCTGGTGCCGCTGGCCATGCGCGAGTACTCCATCGCCTCGATTCCGGCCGATGGCGTACTGGAACTGATCGTGCGTCAGGAAGTGCATGCCGATGGCAACCTCGGCGTCGGCTCCGGCTGGTTGACCGAACACGTAGCGGTGGGCGGCGCGATCAGCCTGCGGGTGCGCCGTAACAGCGGTTTCCATCTGCCGGCAGAACCGGTGCCGATGATTTTGCTGGGTAACGGTACGGGATTGGCCGGGCTGCGCAGTCTGCTCAAGGCGCGGATTGCCGATAACCAGCAACGGCACTGGCTGCTGTTTGGCGAGCGCAATCGTGAACACGATTTCCTCTGCCGGACGGAACTGGAAGAGTGGTTGATCAACGGCGATCTGGCACGACTGGACCTGGCGTTCTCGCGGGATCAGGCACAGAAGATCTACGTTCAGGATCGCCTGCGCGAGTCGGCAGCCGAGCTGAAAAAGTGGCTCGCGGACGGTGCGGTGATCTACATCTGCGGCAGCCTGCAGGGTATGGCCTCGGGTGTGGACCAGGTGCTGAATGAGGTGCTGGGTGTGGACGAAGTGGAGCGCCTGATTGAGTCGGGACGTTATCGTCGGGATGTTTATTGATAAGGCATGAGATCGCTGCAGCCCACTAGGAAAGGCGCAAATCGAGGGACGCCTGAAGGCGCTTTCCGAATCCATAGTCGACACAATCTCTCAGGTCGATGTGTGACGCAGCACAACCCGCTCGGCCCCCTCTCCCTTTGGGAGAGGGCTGGGGTGAGGGCATCAATTTCAAACCAGCCCCGAATCCTCAACTAACCTTGATCATTCATCCCCTTCACACGGACGTGAAGCATGCCCGACCGCCCCTCTCTCCAACTACGCGATTTCGCCCGTCATCTGCGCACCCACCAGACCGACTGCGAGCACCTGCTCTGGCAACGCTTGCGTGCCCGGCAAATCGCCGAGCTGAAATTCCGTCGACAGTTTCCCTGCCCGCCTTATGTGCTGGATTTTTACTGCGTGGAGCTGCAACTGGCGATTGAGCTGGATGGGGGACAGCACTATGAAATCGCGGGGCAAATTCATGATCGACGCAGGACAAATTTCTTGCGGGAGAAAGGAATAGAGGTGCTGCGGTTTAGCAATCTTGAGGTGATTGAGCAAATGGAAGACGTGTTGGAGCAGATTATCAGAGTTGCCAAGGCACTGAGATTGCGAAGCTGATCCGAAATCGCCACCCTCACCCTAGCCCTCTCCCAAAGGGAGAGGGAACTGATCGTGTAACTAATCCGAAACCGCTCCCCTCACCCTCTCCCAAAGGGAGAGGGAACTGATCGCGTAGCCGATCTGAGAGGTATTGGACTGAGACATCGAGCCGAACCGGGGACTTGAACAGCACGAAAATCGGCTCCCTTTCCCCCTCTCCCCTCTGGGGAGAGGGCTGGGGTGAGGGGTAATCTTTGAAGCAAAAACCTAAACCGGCTCCAACCGCTGCTCAAACACACTCACCCCATCCAGATCGCGCAACACCACGCTCAACGCCCCGCTTTGCCCATCGATATTTACTTCGCCAAAAAACTGAAACCCGGCAAAGGGCGACGTGTTCTGTACCGCTGGCGCCTTTTCGAAAATCACCTGCGGACCAAAAGTCTTGTCCAGTGGGTTCGGTCCGAAACTGCCAGCATTCAGCGGCCCGGCAACAAACTCCCAGAATGGCTCGAATTCCTGAAACGCCGCACGATCGGGATGGTAGTGATGGGCGGCACAGTAGTGCACATCCGCGGTGAGGAACAGGAAGTTGCGCACCTGCTGCGCGCGCAGAAAACCCAGCAACTCAGCAATCTCCAGCTCGCGCCCCTGCGCCGGACCGGGATCACCGTTGGCAACCGCCTCCCAGCGCGCAACGCCGGGGCTGACTTCTCCGTCAGGGACGCCGAGGCCGATGGGCATGTCGGCGGCGATCACTTTCCATTGCGCCGTCGACGCCTGCATTTCACGCTTGAGCCAATCCAGTTGTTCGCGCCCGAGAAAGGGCTTCATCTCACCCAGGTTGTCATCGTTGGCCCCACGATAACTGCGCATGTCGAGCACAAACACATCCAGCATTGGCCCGTAGGCGAGCTTGCGATAGATGCGCCTGCCCTCCTCGGCACTCTGCAGTCGCATCGGCGCATTCTCCAGCCAGGCCTGACGCGCACGGTCCACCAGGCTGTGGATATCCTTGTCCTGATAACGCCCATCCAGTTGCTTGCCGGGCGACCAGTTGTTCACCACCTCGTGATCGTCCCACTGCCATATCTGCGGGACCTCGGCATTGAAGCGGCGAATGTTTTCGTCCATCAGGTTGTAACGGTAATTACCGCGATACTCATCGAGGGTCTGCGCGACTTTGCTCTTGGCCTCGGTGGTGACGTTGCGCCACACCCGGCCACCCTCGGTGATCAGTTGTGGCGGCACCGGGTTGTCGGCATAAATGGTGTCGCCACTGTGGATAAAAAAGTCTGGCAAACGCCGACGCATGGCTTCGTAGATGCGCATGCCGCCGATGTCCGGGTTGATGCCGAAACCCTGGCCGACCGTGTCACCGCTCCAGACAAAGCGAATGTCGCGACGCGCCTGCGGCACGCTGCGCAAGTGACCGAACCAGGGCTCGCTGGCAACGCCACTTTGAGCATCTTCGAATTGCACACGGTAGAAAATCGCCTGGTCGGCGGGCAGCCCGCTGAGTTCGACCCGGGCGGTAAAATCAGTGCGGGCGTCGGCCAGTGGCGAGACAAATCGCCGGGGCTGGGTGAACAGACTGCGGGTATCCCATTCAACCACCATGCGCGCGGGGCGGTCACAACGGCTCCAGATGATCGCGCGGTCACCCAGCAGATCGCCGGACTGCACACCGTCGGTGAGTTGTGGACGATCCTTGACTGAGGCGATGACCGCTGGCGCCAGGCCCGGCAGCAGCAATCCGGCGCCTACTGCCTGGATGACACGACGGCGACCGAGGTCGAATTCGCTCATGGTGTTCTCCCTGAAATGGAAAACTAAAACATGACCCTGTGACCCGGGGATGACACCGACCCTCTGCTCGCGATAATGGCACTCAATTCAACATTTACGTCGACAGATGCGCCGCCATCGCGAGCAAGCTCGCTCCCACAAGGTCGGGTGTCAGGCGCTGGCGGGCGCGATGGTCAGCTCCACCGCTTCCGGCCGCTTGACCAGCGCATAAGCCACCGCGGTCAGCAGACTCCCCGCGACAATCGCCAGCAGATACAACAACGCATGGTTGATCGCATTCGGAATCGCCAGCACAAACAAGCCACCGTGCGGCGCCATCAACTTGCAACCGAAATACATCGACAAGGCACCGGTCAGCGCACCGCCGGCAATGCTCGCCGGGATCACCCGCAACGGGTCTTTCGCCGCAAAGGGAATCGCCCCTTCAGAAATAAAGCACAAGCCCAGCACCAGCGCGGCCTTGCCCGCTTCCCGCTCGGTCTGGGCGAACTTGCGGCGGGCAATGAAGGTGGCGATGCCCAGGCCAATCGGCGGCACCATGCCAGCGGCCATGGTCGCAGCCATCGGTGCGTAACTCTGCGATGCCAGCAACCCGACCGAGAAGGCATACGCGGCCTTGTTGATCGGCCCGCCGAGGTCGACACACATCATGCCGCCCAGCAGTACGCCGAGCAGGATCGCGTTGGTGGTGCCCATGCTGTCGAGGAAATGCGTCAGCCCGGCAAGCATCCCCGCCACCGGTTTACCGACCACGTAGATCATCACCAACCCGGTGAACAGACTCGCCAGCAGCGGGATGATCAGGATCGGTTTCAGCGCTTCCAGGCTTTGCGGCAATCGCGCATAACGGTTGATCGCCTTGGCCGCATAACCGGCGAGAAAACCGGCGATGATCCCGCCGATGAATCCGGCGCCCAGGGTACTGGCCAGCAAGCCGCCGATCATGCCCGGCGCAAGGCCCGGACGGTCGGCAATCGAATACGCAATGTAGCCGGCCAGCAAGGGCACCATCAGCTTGAACGCGGTATCGCCGCCGATCTGCATCAGCGCGGCCGCCAGCGTGCCCTCTTCCTTGAACGCGGTGATGCCGAACACAAAGGACAGGGCAATCATCAGACCGCCCGCCACCACCATCGGCAGCATGAACGACACGCCGGTCAGCAGGTGTTTGTAGACGCCGGTCTTTTCCTGTCGGGCCGGCGTAATGGCGCCGGTTGCAGCGTTTTCCAGTTGGCCTTCGGCCAGGGCTTTTTTCAGCGTGGCTTCGGCTTGCTTGAGGGCGATGCCGGTGCCGCAGCGATAAATCTTCTTGCCGGCAAAACGCTCGGTGGCGACTTCGATATCGGCCGCGAGCAGCACTACATCGGCGTCGGCAATCGCTTGGGCATTTAATGGATTGCGAGCGCCGACCGAGCCCTGGGTTTCCACTTGCAGATCGTAGCCCAGCCGCGTGGCTGCCTGCTGCAAGGCTTCGGCGGCCATGAAGGTGTGCGCTACACCGGTCGGGCAAGCGGTAACGGCGACCAGTCGCGGAGCGTTTTGTACATCCGCAGCGGGCTCGGTAACGGCTTCCTGGGCGACATGCACCTGCGCCTCTTGCGCCCCACGCCGCAACACCGCTTCAACGTCTTGCAGGGCCTGGGCCGGCGTGCTGCGGAACACTCGCTTGCCGACAAACCGGGACATATCCACCGGAGCGCTGGTGACCAGCAATACCCACTCTGCCGCTTCGAGGGTGGCGGCAGAAAGCTGTTTTTCCGGGTGCGCGGCATCGCTGATTTCGACACTGGTGCTCCAGCCCTGACGCTGGGCGGCGGCATCGAGCAAACGCGCGCACAAGACGCTGGTGACCATGCCGCTCGGGCATGCCGTAACGATGGCTAACTTCATGACAAACCCTCTTATTGTTCTGTCAGGGGACGCACGCGTACGCCCTGTTTGAGCTGTGCCAGTTGCGCAGCATCGCCGATGCCGAAACCGATCTGGGTCACCGCCATTGCGGCAATCGCCGTCGCCGTGCGCAGGGAGTGTTCTGGCGTATGGGCGCTGAGCAGACCGTGCAGCATCCCCGCCAGCAATGAATCACCCGCGCCTACAGTGCTGGCGACGCTGACCTTGGGCGGCGTGGCATGCAAAGCTGCGCCAACGCTGAACCAGTTCACGCCCTCGGCGCCGTGGGAAATCACCACATGCTCGATGCCCTGGGCGTGCAAGCGCTCCGCGGCTTCTGCCTGAGCCGCCACGCTCAGCACGTCACAGCCCAGCACCTCGGCCAACTCTTCGGTGTTGGGTTTGATCAACCAGGGACCGGCCTTGAGCGCGGCACGCAGTGCCTCACCGCTGGTGTCCAGGGCTACGTTCAGCCCCAGGTGTTTCAAGCGCTCGATCAGCGCCTGCAACCACTGCGCACTGACACCCAACGGCAAGCTGCCGGCAACGACCACCGCGTCATGCCCTGGGGCAATCTGCTCGAGCCGATCCATCAAGGCTTGCTGCGCCGCCTCACTGACCTGCGGTCCAGGACCGTTGATGTCGGTGATGCGCCCGTCGCTTTCCGCAAGTTTCAGGTTGCTGCGGGTCTCGCCAGGGACACGAATGAAGGCATCGACAAAACCGCGTCGGGCGAACAGGGTTTCGAACGCTTGCAGGTTGTCTTCACCGAGAAAACCACTGACGGTCAACTGATGCCCGAGATCGGCCAGCACCTGTGCCACATTCACGCCCTTGCCAGCCGCGTGGGTGTGCATGGCGTCGCTGCGGTTGACCTGACCGGCCTCCAGGCGCGGCAACTGCACGGTGAGGTCCAGCGCCGGGTTGAGGGTCAGGGTGAGAATCCGGGCCATTACAGGGCCTCCACTAATGCGCGCACTTCATCGGCGCTGCCGACGGCCAGGGCCTGTCGGGCAAGGGTTTGAGTCTGGGTGAAGCTGAGTTCACGAACACGCGCCTTGACTTCGGCGATGCTGCGTCCGCCGACACTGAGCTCATCCACACCGAGGCCGACCAGCACCGGCACGGCCAGCGGATCGGCGGCCAGCTCACCGCACACGCCAACCCATTTGCCATGGGCGTGGGCCGCACGCACGGTGATGTCGATCAGTTGCAGCACGGCTGGGTGCAGGCCATCAGCCTGCGCCGACAGCGTAGGGTGACCACGGTCGATGGCCAGGGTGTATTGCGTCAGGTCGTTGGTGCCGACGCTGAAAAAGTCCACTTCTTTGGCCAGCACCGGCGCCAGCAACGCCGCCGACGGCACTTCGATCATGATCCCCAGTTGCAGGTCGGCAACCGGGATTTCCTCGCGCAGGCGTTCGGTCATGTCGCGGGCCTGGCGCCACTCGTCAACGCTGCCGACCATCGGGAACATGATGCGCAGTGGCCGATTGTCGGCGGCCCGCAGCAGGGCGCGCAGTTGCGCTTGCATGATCTGCGGACGCTGCAGGGTCAGACGAATGCCGCGCACACCGAGGAACGGGTTTTCTTCCTTGGCGATCGGCCAGTACGGCAGCGGTTTGTCGCCACCGACATCGAGGGTGCGCACCACCAGCGGCCGCCCGGCCAGGCCATCGAGCACGCGACGGTATTCGGTTTCCTGGGTTGCTTCATCAGGGGCTTGCGGGTGGGCCATGAAAATCAGTTCGGTGCGCAGCAAGCCGATGCCTTCGGCCCCCTGTTCCACCGCCACCGACACACCGGCGCTTTCACCGAGGTTGGCAAACACTTCAACGGCGTGACCGTCGCGGGTCAATGCCGGTTGATGGCGTTGTTCGGCCGCGGCCTTCAGGCGCTGTTCGCGGGTGTCGCGTTCTTCAGCGGCACGCTGCAAGGTGGTCGCGTCAGCGTCCACGTGCAGACGACCGCGCTGGCCATCAAGCAGCAACGGGGTGCCCGGTGCCAGCAGCAAAACGCCTGGGCCGGCACCGACCAAGGCCGGAATTCCCAAAGCCCGGGCGACAATCGCGCTATGCGCTGTGGCACCACCGCTCGCCGTGAGAATCCCGGCGACTCGAGCAGGGTCGAGTCGCGCCACATCGGATGGGCCAACTTCGTCCATCACCAGAATGTACGGCTGAGCCGGTTCGCTCGGCGTCTCAATGCCACAGAGTTGCGCCAACACACGACGACCAATGTCACGCAAATCAGCCGCGCGTTCGGCGAGCAAGGCATCCTGTAGAGCCTCCTGTTGCCTGGCCGCGGCTTCGATCACCGCCATCCACGCTGCCTCCGCGCTTTCGCCCTGCTTGAGGCGCGTGTCGACCTCATCGGTCAGCTCCGGGTCGTCGAGCATTTCCTGATGGGTGATGAAAATCTCGCGAATGGCCTTCGCCTGGCTGCGCTCGATCAAGCCTTGAATGTCCTGACGCACCTGCGCCAGCGCTTGCTGCAGACGTTCGCGCTCGACGGCGGCAGACTCGCCGCGCAGGGGATAGTCGATGGCTTGCAGCACTTGAATATGTGCCGGGCCGATGGCGATTCCCGGTGCCGCGGCAATCGCCTGGACCAGGCTGCCGGAAGCCGGCGCCAGCACCACCGGTTCAATCTCGGCAACCGCCTCACGCGGCTGATTGACTGGCGGCAGCGCTTCGACCTCTTCGCCCAGACCGGCTTCGATCGCTGCCAGCAACGCGGGCAAGGCATCGGCGGCAATGCTCGGTTCCGCGATCAACTCCAGCACCTGGCCGCGACGGGCGCCGAGGCTGAGCAGTTTGCTCAGACTTTTCGCCGACACGGCACTGTCCTGCCCATCGACGATACGAATGCGGATTTCACCTTCGAAACTCTTTGCCAGTTGCGCGAGGATTTTCGCCGGACGGGCATGCAAGCCATGGGCATTGGCCAGGGCAATACGTGCACTCGGCCAGTCCGCCGGCAATTCGCCACCCAGGGCTTCCAACACCTGACGACGCGTCGTCGCGCGGCCCAATTCGCCACCGCGTCCCTCGATCAGCAATGCGCACAAGCGTTCGAGCAACGCCTGATGGGCCTCACCGAGGCTGGCCAGACAAAACAGACCATTCAACGGTTGGCCGAGATAGCGCAGCGGCTTGTCCGGCGTGACGAACGCCAGGCCAGGACGCCTCACGGTTTGCTCGCTGTGCAGCCACCATAGACCGTCGCCCAGCGGTAGCGCTTCAACCTGTTGCAACACGGCGGAAAAACCGTTGCTCACGCAGTCAGCCTGGCGCAGCAGACGAGCTCCGCGCCAGACCAGTTCTTCAAAATCTTCAGCCGGCACACCGAGGCCGATCATCTGCGCATCCAGCGCCAACTCTTGCGGCGCACCCTGCAACAATTTCAGCAGCGCTTCAGCGGAGCCGGCGCGACGCAGCGCCTGCCCCAGATCCGTCTCGCCGAGGGCGCGGGTCAGCAGTTGCAAGAGGCGCAGGTGTTCGTCGGACTTGGCGGCAATGCCGATCGCCAGATAGACGATCTGGCCGTCGCCCCAGTCCACCCCTTCGGGAAACTGCATCAGGCGCACACCCGTGGTGAATACCTGGTCGCGGGTTTGCGGCGTGCCGTGGGGAATGGCAATCCCCTGGCCGAGAAAGGTCGAGCCCTGGGCTTCCCGTGCCTGTAATCCGGCCAGATAACCTTCGGCAACCAGGCCATCGTCGACCAGATGCCGGGCCAGCAACTGCAACGCGGCGGATTTATCCACAGCCGACTGGCCCATGGAAATCTGCTCTACAGTGAGCTCGAGCATGCTTTCTCCTTTTTGGCGCCGTGGCGGCGCCAGGTATTGTTTTGAATGAATCAGCTTAGGCGTTTGGTCATCTCTTTTGGCGGTTTCACGGCAGAACCACCAACGTCGCCTATCACGTAGAAAATACGCTTGCTGAATCGTTTAATCTAGAGTGAATGGCACGTTACTCGATAATGCTCCATCCTTGAAGTCCAACCGGTCGGATGCGTTACGACAATGGTCGCCTGCCTTAATCGGGTAGGATTGACGAAAATGTCGAGGCTAGCTCGAAAAAACAAGGAAACAGCGGGTTGAAACTCAGTGATATTGCCCAGTTGGCCGGTGTGTCCGTCACCACCGCCAGCTACGTCATCAACGGCAAGGCCGAACAGCAGCGCATCAGCAGCGCCACCGTCGAACGCGTGCGCGCGGTTGTTGAACAGCACGGCTTTACGCCTAACCCACAAGCTGCCGGACTGCGCAGTCGGCACACCCGCACATTGGGCTTCATTCTGCCGGATCTGGAAAACCCCAGTTATGCGCGAATTGCCAAGTTGCTGGAGCAAGGTGCACGGGCCCGCGGCTACCAGTTGCTGATCGCCAGTTCCGACGATGCACCGGACAGCGAACGGCAACTGCTGCAACTGTTCCGCGCCCGGCGCTGCGATGCGCTGATCGTTGCCAGTTGCCTGCCAAGCGGTGACGACAGTTACCTGCAGTTGCAAGCCAAGGGTATTCCGATCATCGCCATCGACCGGGTCATGGACCCGGGGCATTTCTGCTCGGTGATCAGCGATGACCGCGAAGCCAGCCTGCACCTGACTCGCAGCTTGCTCGAACCGCTGCCGAAACAGATCGCCCTGATCGGCGCCCGGCCGGAGTTGAGCATCAGCCAGGAACGCACCGCCGGTTTCAAAGAGGCGCTGACCGGGTTCACCGGTGAAGTGCTGATCGAGCAAGGCGAAGCCTTCAGCCGTGAATGCGGCAAGCAGTTGATGGAAGAGTTGCTGCAGCGCCTGGGCCATTTGCCTGATGCACTGCTGACCACGTCCTACGTGCTGTTGCAGGGGGTGTTCGATGCCTTGCATGATTTCCCCCTGAAAAACCGTCCTTTACGCCTCGGCACCTTCGGCGACACGCAGTTGCTGGACTTCCTGCCTTTGCCGGTCAACGCCATGGCACAACAACACCAACTGATTGCCGACAAGGCACTGGCACTGGCGCTGGCCGCCATCGAACAATCCGACTACCAACCGGGCGTGCAAGCCATCGCGCGGACGTTCAAGCAGCGTATCCATCAGGATTGAGTCGTGGAACTGATCGATACCCACACCCATCTGGATTTTCCGGACTTCGACGCCGACCGGCAGGCGTTGATGGCTGCCAGTCGCGCCGGCGGCGTGCGGCGGATGGTGGTGCTGGGGGTTTATCAGGCCAATTGGCAACGGGTCTGGGAGTTGGTGCAGAGTGATCCCGACCTTCACGCGGCGTTCGGGCTGCATCCGGTGTACCTGGATGATCATCGCCCGGAACACCTGATTGAACTGGGCGAGTGGCTGACTCGGCTGGCCGGCCATCGCCAGCTGTGCGCGGTGGGCGAAATCGGCCTGGATTACTTCATCGAAAGCCTGGATCGCGAGCGCCAGCAGACGTTGTTCGAGTCGCAGCTACAGCTCGCGGCGGACTTCAATCTGCCGGCGTTGATCCATGTTCGTCGCAGTCACGCGGCGGTGATCGCCACCCTCAAACGCTTTCGCCTGAAACGTGCAGGCATCATCCACGCCTTCGCCGGCAGCCAGGAAGAAGCCCGGGAGTACATCAAGCTGGGCTTCAAACTCGGCCTGGGTGGCGCCGCGACCTGGCCGCAGGCCTTGCGCATGCACCGGGTCCTGGCGCAATTGCCGCTGGAGTCGGTGGTGCTGGAAACCGACTCACCGGACATGGCGCCCGCCATGTTTGCCGGCCAACGCAACAGCCCGGCGCACTTGCCGGCGATCTGCGAGGCACTGGCCGGGATCATGGCGGTCAGCCCCGAACAATTGGCTGGCGCCAGCACCGCCAACGCCTGTGAGCTGTTTAACTGGTAATTGGCGGATTTTCGCAAGTAAGTGCAATAGAACAAAATCTGAAACCGCACCCTTTACAAAAAACTAAGGCGCCGAATATTTCATCCATATTTCTGAGCTCACGGATGGATCGGGTAACAAAGATAAATCAAACGTAAATCTAGCATAAACACGCGCCCGTTTATTCGCCCCTATCCACCCACCGACCGCATATGGGTACCATTTGTCATCTGATCGGAGATTATCTGGTGAGTCGTTCCCCCACCACTGAAGTGAATCAAAACTAAAATGCAAATTTGATTTATGCCCCATTCCACCAAATTTATTCAGGATCTTATAACTGGTGCTATAACAGTAAAATAACCCCCCATTATTAGCCCACCAGTACTTATAAGTTACATAGCCAAAAATGGCTCCTTCCCAGCCTACTACCAACATTCCCTCTTCCACCTTCGCGCCTTTTGTTAACTTCTCAAGCTCCTCATCCGAAATCAAATTGATAGTTGAAACATCCTCTAAAAGCTCGGAATTCGATAGAATCTTATCTTTGCTTTTCATATCTGACTCCAGTTTTTTTTACTTCATGGTGACCTCTAAAACCATTAAATCTTGATTGATGGCACTTTTAACCTGTAAAAAATAACAGTCCCGACGAATGGTTTACGAAGGTACCATTGCTTTTTTGGCGGTTAGATTTCTTTGGACACAGATGGATCGGGTGGCCAGCATGACCGTTAGGGAAATATCATGACAGCGAGAAGGCTCGCTACAAGTTACCCCGCAGAATCGAGGATTCTCCGCAGGTCAAAAAACACTAGTTGTCATTCGATATGAGCCTTGGCGGCCTCAAGAATTAGCGTCATGTGCTGACGTTGACGGGCCAATCGAAGAGCGATGAAGTAAACGAAAATCGCCCCCAGCGAGAAGTTCAGTTGCTCTAGGACGCTGATCAGACCCATCCACTCCAGCACCAACGCCACCAACAGCGCCGTACAAATCATGATCAACAGACTTGCCTTCAACAGGGCCAATGAGTCGAGGGACTTGAAGCGCTTGATCTGTTTCGGATCATTCAACCGCAAGGTTTTCTGGCAATAGGTGCAGGTAAAGGGTTCGTTGATGGCAATGGCGTTCAGTTGCCAAGGCTTGAGTAACAGCGTGCGCTGGCAATGGGCGCAGTGTCCCTGGATGCCTGTCGTTGCAGCGGACATGACCGGACCTCCCTCCATGTTGTCAGTGATGCGGATCTTCCACCATTGAAGACCAAAAATCAGGGCGTAAAGAAAAACAGGCGGATGCCTACTCCGAAAGGGAAAATGTATTACAGAAAATTCAGCAATATCCTCTACTGGAGGCTCGCCAGATGCGGGAGCGAGCCTGCTAGCCCCCGTATTCCAAGGTGCCCGGTTAAACCCGGAATGCGCTGATCAATTGCTTCAACTCCACCACCTGAACCGTCAAGGCACGGCTGGCGTCCTCAGTCTGATGCGCGCCTTCGGCGGTGCGCTCGCCGGCGCGATTGATCTCGACGATGTTTTGATCGATGTCGTGGGCTACGGCGGTTTGCTGCTCGACCGCTGCGGCAATCTGTTGGTTCTGGTCAACGATCATGCCCACCGCACCGAGGATGTTTTCCAGCGCCCGCTGGACTTTTTCCGACTGCCCCACCGTGCCGTTGGCCATTTCATGGCTGGTGCCCATGGCCTTGACCGCCGCACCGACACCGCTGTGCAGCTTGGCAATCATCTGTTCGATCTCTTCGGTCGATTGCTGGGTGCGCTTGGCCAGCGTCCGCACTTCATCCGCCACCACTGCAAACCCGCGGCCCTGCTCACCGGCCCGCGCCGCCTCAATCGCGGCGTTGAGGGCCAGCAGGTTGGTTTGCTCGGCAATACTCTTGATCACTTCAAGCACACGGCTGATGGCCTGGCTGTCGCTGGCCAGTTGATTGATCACCAGCACCGACTGATCGATCTCGCTGGCCAGGGCCGCAATGCTGCCCTGCTGGGATTCCACCAGTCCGCGACCACTGATGGTTTCCTGATTGACGCTGTGGGCGCTGCTGACCGCCGCCGCCGCGCTGCGCGCAACTTCCTGGGAGGTCGCCGACATCTGGTTCATCGCAGTGGCCACTTGTTCGATCTGCGTGCGCTGACCGGCAACCGCCTGGTTGCTCTGCGCCGAAACGTTTTCGACTTGCCCGGCCTGACGCTCGACTTCGCTGACGGTGTGGCCAACACGCTCGATCAAATCATGGATCTTCTTCACGGTGCCGTTGAACACCTCGCCCAACTCACCCAGTTCATCCTGACTGTGTGCACTGAAGGTCACGGTCATGTCGCCGGCCGCGACTTTGTCCATGACTCCGCCCAGGCGTTTGAGTGTGGTGCGGGTCGAGGCATAGAAGCCGCCATAGAGATAGAAAATCAGCACGAACACCACCGACAACGCCACGGCCTGGAGGATCATGTGCGTGCGGTTCTGCTCCAGCCGTTCCTGCAATTGCGGTCCGAGAAACTTCAGCGTCGCGTCATTGAGCTGATAGGTCCGGTCCATCAGGTCGCTGACCTGATCGTAAAAGCTCTGCCACGGCGTATCGAGGGTGTCGGCCATGACCACCTTCTCTTCGAACAACTCGCTGGTTTTCTTCAAAGAGGCTCGACTGCTTTCAGCCTGGGTAGACAATGCATCGTGCGCCGCTTTGCTGGAGCCCAGGGCATCCTGCAACTTCATGCCATATTCGGCCTGGAGCTTCTCGATTTGCGCCAGCAGATCATCGAAACGGTTACTCGATGCCGAATTGATAAAGCCCTGTCCCAGCGAATAGGAACCCATGGCCCGTCCTTCACCTAGAAGCTGGGTGACGCGCGGGGTGACCAGGGTCACCAGTTCACTCAATTGACGAATATCGCCCTGATTGTCACGGCTGAGGCCTGCCTGGCCGCTGATGAGCTGGCTGAACAGCTGGGCATTCCCCACCAGCTTGCCGATCAGTGCACTTTTGCTTTGCAGGGATTTTTCCGTTTGCTGGGCCTTGAAGGCGGCGATCATTTCATCGCGCTTGCCATCGAACACCGCGATTTGCGCGGGATCGACGGTCATCGCCTCGAGCCCTTGCAGGCGCGCAAGAATACTTTGTTCGAGATGGCTGATTTTCGACTCGACGTCACCGGCCTTGCCGGACTGACCGAGGGTGACGTTGATCTGCACCAGGTTGTTCAGGGTTTCCAGGTCGCGACGCAAGGTCAGGCTTTGGCTCAGCAGATCGAGGCTTTGCAGTTCGACCCGGGTGGCCTGGAACTCGCGGTAGGAGTCGCGTACCAGATAGAAGTTGGTTACCAGCATGGGTACCAGGAACAGTACGCTGATCAGGCTGAACTTCATGCCGAAGCTCAGGCGGTTCATCAGCGCGACAGCGGGATAGAGCAAGCTCTTCACTGGAGGACTCCCTTCAATTTTTTATTTTTTTTATTGGCAGGCGCAGACCGACAGCAGATAGCCACTATGCGGCGCTATCCCTGTATAACTGAAATCGGCAGAAGGTTTTGTAACTTAAGGTTAACGGCGAACAATCGCAGCCTGCGAAGGAAGGCGAACCCGGCGGGCGCCGGTGCAGGCTGCGATTTTCAACGATCTTTCAGGGTAAAACCGTCCACAGGGCAAAACCGGCGTACCAGAGCACGGCCGCCCGCAATAACAACTCCCAGATTCGGTCGAGGTTGTTGATCCCTTCAGGCCCCGCCACCGGTGCCGGGATCTCGCCCGCGACCAGACCTACTTTTTCGATCAATTGCGCGGCGCTGATGTTCCAGTTCAGCAACTCGTGCAACATCACCCGACTGACCGCGACAAAATTGCCCACCAGGGCCAGGCTTGCAGCGAGCAGGCGCACAGGCACCCAATCGAAGGCATGGCGCAGTTGCCCGGCGCGCTCGATCACCGCCGGGTTTTTCCCGTGCTCTTCGGCCAGCGCCAGCAGGCGATAGGCCAACGCCGCCACCGGACCCAGCAGGAAGTACCAGAAAATCACCGCGAAGAAGCTTTGATAGGCCTCCCACAGCAAATGCCCTTCGACCCGTTCCAGCAACTGTTCGCCACTGTCGGCGCAAATATCCAGGTCGCGCTTGGCAACATGGGCCGCCGCCTGCAAATCCTCCCGACGCCAGGCATCGCGGAACGGGCCGAGGCCCGCCAGCAAGTCGCCACGACCCAGGCTGTAGATCACCACCAGCAAATGCACAGGCAGCGCAAGCAAGCCATAAGCCACCGGTTCGAGTACCAGCAATATCAGCCCCAACAACGCTATCGGCAGCAGGACCACGATTGCCAACACGAGCCACGGGCGGCTCGACAATCGCGCGCTGCCCTCAAGTTTGTTCAGCTCGCGTATCCAGCCTGCGTCACGCTGAACCCGATGGCGCAGGGCCGAGAACTTCTCGATCCATACGGCCAACAGCAACACCAGAAAACTCATTGTCCTTCCTCTTGTGCCAGGTCGGCACGAAAGCGTGCCCAATCGAACGCCGGCCCCGGATCGGTTTTACGCCCCGGCGCTATGTCGCTGTGCCCGCAGATCCGCTGGGGGGTGATGGCTGGAAAAGCGCTTTGCAGCTGTCGGGTCAGGGCGGTCAGCGCATGGTACTGCGCATCCGTGAAGGGCAGATCATCGGTGCCTTCAAGCTCGATGCCCACGGAAAAATCGTTACAGGTTTCCCGCCCCTCAAAATTCGAAACCCCGGCGTGCCAGGCCCGCTCCAGACAGGAAACAAACTGCGTGACGCGGCCGTCGCGCTCAATCAGAAAGTGCGCCGAAACGCGCAAGTCGGCAATTCCGGCAAAATAGGGATGCTCAGTGACGTCCAGGCGATTCTGGAAAAACGCCTGCACCTTGCGGGTGGCAAACTGCGCCGGAGGCAGGCTGATGTTGTGGATCACCAGCAGGGATACTTCGTCCGTGGGGCGCGCATTGAAGTTGGGAGAGGGACACAACTCCACGTCCTGACACCAACCGCTCGCGGGGTCCAACTGCATACCGGTTCCTTCAACGTCGACTGTGTTGGCACCAGTATGCCGTGTTAGACCCTTGGCGCGCGATCACTTGCCGCGCCCGATGACCGGAAAGAATCGACCAAATGCATGCAACAGTGCCGTGGGAATGCGTGTGATGCCTTGGGTTGCCCGGCACCATACCCCTATAATCGGGCCACTTTGTTTGTGGAGTCCGTTATGCCGAATCTACGTCTCGCCGACCTGACCGCCGAAATTGAAGCCAACGTGCGCCGTGCGTTGCTTGAAGACGTTGGCAGCGGCGACATCACCGCACAGCTGATCCCGGCCGAACGCCTGGCCAAAGCCACCATCATCACCCGCGATGCCGCCGTCATTTGCGGCACCGCTTGGGTTGATGCCGTGTTTCGGCAGCTGGACCCACGTGTCGCGGTGCATTGGCAGGTCGCCGATGGCGAACGGGTGACACCGAACCAGATCCTGTTTCACCTCGAAGGTCCGGCGCGCTCATTGCTGACGGGCGAGCGCAGTGCACTCAACTTCCTGCAATTGTTGTCCGGCGTGGCGACCCGCGCACAGTCTCTGGCGGACTTTGTGGCCGAAACCCAGGTAAAGCTGCTTGATACCCGCAAAACCTTGCCGGGGCTGCGCCTGGCGCAGAAATACGCGGTGACCTGCGGCGGCTGCCACAACCATCGAATCGGCTTGTACGACGCGTTCCTGATCAAGGAAAACCACATTGCCGCCAGCGGCGGTATTGCGCAGGCCATTATCGCCGCGCACAAGATCGCCCCGGGCAAGCCGGTGGAGATTGAAGTGGAAAGCCTGGATGAACTGAAAGAGGCACTGGCGGCCGGCGCCGACATCATCATGCTCGACGAACTGAGCCTGGATGACATGCGCGAAGCCGTGCGCCTGAACGCCGGCAAGGCGAAGCTGGAGGCCAGCGGCGGGATCAACGAAAGCACCTTGCTGCCGATTGCGCAGACCGGGGTGGATTACATCTCGATTGGTGCGATGACCAAGGATGTGAAGGCGGTGGACCTGTCGATGCGCTTGAGTCTCTGAATCAAGCGTTCAATCAAAAACGCCAGCCCTTTCGAGGCTGGCGTTTTTGTTTCAGACCACCAGATTATTCATCTCGCAGTACTCTTCCCAATCGACACCCAGTACTTCAGCCGCCTCCTTGTGCAGCTCCAGGCGCTTGGCCTCGAACTCTTCAGGGGTGCTGGTGTACTTGAGCGTCAGTTCCCACGGCTGCAATCCCTGGGCTTCGGCTTCGTCTTCGAACGCCCACTGGATCTGATCATTCTGTTCATCGGGACTCAGATCCTTGATCTCGTCCATCAGCTCGGGCGCGTCGAGTTTGTACTTCTCCAGCGCTTGTTCGTGGCGCTGTTCCTGGGTCAATTCAGTCATGGCGTTCTCGTTGATCGGGGGAATGGAAGATGGATCTGGATCATCAAGGATCTCTCTGACGCAGAAAAACCGCGTTCAACCCGGTTTATCTGGCCTTCAGAACCATTCGGGATCATCTGAAAACAGGGTGTCACTGGTGCCCGAGACAGGAATCGAACCTGCGACCTTCGCGTTACGAGTGCGCTGCTCTACCGGCTGAGCTACACGGGCGGTGGGCTAAACCTAGCACTGACTTCAGGGTCAGGCAACTTCACAAGGCATCTCAATGTATCGCAGGCAAAAAAATGCCCCGCAGCTTTCACTGCAGGGCATTTTTTTACAACGTTGAAGCAGTAAAGACCGGGGTTACTACACGCCCGAAGCCTTGGCTGCTGCTACGTCCTTGATGGACAGCTTGATACGGCCGCGGTTGTCCACGTCCAGTACCAGTACTTCCACTTCCTGGCCTTCTTTGAGGATGTCGGTCACTTTCTCTACGCGAGCGTCGCTCAGCATGGAGATGTGAACCAGACCGTCCTTGCCTGGCAGGATGTTGACGAATGCGCCGAAGTCGACGATGCGCTCAACCTTACCAACGTAGATCTTGCCGATCTCGGCTTCTGCGGTGATACCCAGAACGCGCTGACGTGCTGCTTCAGCCGCTTCCTTGGTTTCGCCGAAGATCTTGATCGAACCGTCGTCTTCGATGTCGATCGAAGCCTTGGTTTCTTCGCAGATCGCACGGATGGTCGCGCCGCCTTTACCGATGACATCACGGATCTTGTCGGTGTCGATCTTCATCGCGATCATGGTCGGAGCGTTGGCCGACAGTTCGGTACGCGACTGGCCAATGATCTGGTTCATCTGACCGAGGATGTTCAGGCGCGCTTCCAGGGCTTGGCCCAGAGCGATCTCCATGATTTCTTCGGTGATGCCTTTGATCTTGATGTCCATCTGCAGCGCGGTCACGCCTTTGGCGGTACCGGCTACCTTGAAGTCCATGTCGCCCAGGTGGTCTTCGTCACCCAGGATGTCGGTCAGAACAGCGAATTTCTCGCCTTCTTTAACCAGGCCCATGGCGATACCGGCAACCGGTGCCTTCATTGGAACGCCAGCGTCCATCAGGGCCAGGGAAGCGCCGCAAACCGAAGCCATGGAGCTCGAACCGTTGGACTCGGTAATTTCCGATACTACGCGGATGGTGTACGGGAACACGTCAGCGGCTGGCAGCATGGCCGAAACCGAACGACGGGCCAGACGGCCGTGACCGATTTCGCGACGACCAGCACCACCCATGCGACCACACTCGCCCACCGAGAACGGAGGGAAGTTGTAGTGCAGCATGAACGGGTCTTTTTTCTCGCCTTCCAGGGTGTCCAGCAGCTGTGCGTCACGGGCAGTACCCAGAGTCGCGACTACCAGTGCCTGGGTTTCACCACGGGTGAACAGCGCCGAACCGTGAGTCTTCGGCAGAACGCCGACTTCGATGTTCAGCGGACGTACGGTCTTGGTGTCGCGACCGTCGATACGTGGCTTGCCGTTAACGATGTTTTCGCGAACGGTGCGGTATTCGATTTCGCCGAAAGCCGCTTTGACGTCGGAAGCCGAAGGTTGGCCTTCTTCACCGGACAGCTTGGCAACGACCTGATCCTTCAGCTCGCCCAGGCGAGCGTAACGGTCGGCCTTGACGGTGATGGTGTAAGCCTGGGAGATCGCTTCGCCGAACTCGGCACGGATAGCGCCCAGCAGCTCGGTGGCTTCTGGAGCAGGAGCCCAGGTCCAGGTTGGCTTGGCAGCTTCGGCAGCCAGTTCTTTAACGGCGTTGATCACAACCTGGAACTCGTCGTGAGCAAACAGTACCGCGCCCAGCATCTGGTCTTCGGTCAGCTCTTTGGCTTCCGATTCAACCATCAACACAGCGTCCGAAGTACCGGCAACAACCATGTCCAGGCTCGAAGCAGCTTGCTGCTCGTAAGTCGGGTTCAGCAGGTAACCGGTGCTTTCGTGGAAGGCAACGCGGGCAGCGCCGATCGGGCCATCGAAAGGAATGCCGGAGATGGCCAGGGCAGCCGAGGTACCGATCATCGCAGCGATGTCCGGATCGGTCTTCTTGCTGGTGGAAACGACGGTGCAGACAACCTGCACTTCGTTCATGAAGCCTTCAGGGAACAGCGGACGGATCGGACGATCGATCAGTCGGGAAGTCAGGGTTTCTTTCTCGGAAGGACGGCCTTCGCGCTTGAAGAAACCGCCAGGGATCTTACCGGCAGCGTAAGTCTTTTCCTGGTAGTGAACAGACAGAGGGAAGAAGCCCTTGCCTGGATCAGCTTGCTTGGCACCCACTACGGTCACCAGAACGGTGACGTCGTCGTCAACGGTGACCAATACTGCGCCGGAGGCCTGACGGGCGATACGGCCAGTCTCGAGGGTAACGGTCGACTGACCGAACTGGAATTTTTTGATTACCGGGTTCACGGTGTCCTACCTTCTTTGTGGCTCTTGGGGGAACTGGTTTCTTGCGAAATTCTTGGGCAACGCCGGGAATCGGCCCGACGGGTTGTCCTGGGTGTTACTTGGGCAAAGCAGGTATCCAGATAAAACTTGAGGCTGGGAGCCCGCCGTGCGCCGGCGGAAAATCCACTGACGCACGACAGACAACCAACCTCTAGCGCAATCGCTTATTAGCGACGCAGACCCAGGCGAGCGATCAGAGCGCTGTAACGGCTCACGTCCTTGCCTTTCAGGTAGTCCAGCAGCTTGCGACGCTGGTTAACCATGCGGATCAGACCACGACGGGAGTGGTGATCTTTACCGTTGGCCTTGAAGTGACCTTGCAGTTTGTTGATGTTGGCGGTCAGCAGTGCAACTTGCACTTCTGGCGAACCAGTGTCACCAACAGCTTGCTGGTAGTCAGCTACGATTTGAGCTTTTTCTTGAACGTCGAGAGCCATGAGGCAATCCTTTTATCAGGAAACTGTTTCAGAAAAACAGCTTCAACAGGCCAGGGACAAATCCCTGTATCTAAAAATGAGTAGTGACCGTGCCTGTTAACAGCCACCCTCGTCCGGTCATTCTGACCGAATCAGTCGACGAGGCGCGATACGCCCGTCTTCGCTCACTTCACCGATACCGATGAAGCGACCATTGTGATCCTGTACCCGTACCATGCCGAACTTCGGTGCATCCGGGGCACGAACCGGCTGGCCGTTGAGCCAGTAGAACGCGCTCGCTTCCGAGAACTGAAGCAGTGGCCAGTCCAGCAGCCCGCTGTCCGATGGCATCAGGAAGCGATCGACCGCTTCGTTGCCGCCTTCGGCGTGTACCGCTTCAAGCTCTTCGAGGGTCACTGTCTGCGCCAGGGTGAATGGCCCGGCCTGGGTCCGTCGCAGTTCCGCAACGTACGCACCACAACCGAGTTGCTCACCAATATCCTCCACCAGGGTACGGATATAGGTGCCTTTGCTGCAATCCACCGCCAGCCGCGCAGTATCACCTTCGAAGGCCAGCAAATCCAAGCGCGTAATAGTAACAGAACGCGGTTCGCGCTCCACTACTTCGCCAGCACGCGCCAGCTTGTACAGCGGCTGGCCATCACGCTTGAGTGCCGAGTACATCGGCGGTATCTGACTGATTTGCCCACGAAATTTCGGCAGGACTGCTTCAATGTCGGCGCGACCAACGGTCACCGGACGCTCCTGCAAAACTTCGCCCTCGGCATCCGCCGTGGTCGTGGTCTTGCCCAATTGCGCCAGGGTTTCGTACCCCTTGTCGGAATCGAGCAGGTATTGCGAGAACTTGGTGGCTTCGCCGAAGCACAGCGGCAAGACGCCGGAGGCCAGCGGGTCGAGACTGCCGGTGTGCCCGGCTTTCTCGGCGTTGAGCAACCAGCGCACCTTCTGCAAGGCCGCGTTGGAGGTAAACCCCAGCGGCTTGTCGAGCAGGATGATGCCGCTGACGTTACGACGGATACGTTTGACCTGAGCCACCGATTACTCCTTGGTGTCTTCGGGTTCAGCAGCAACCACGTGCTGATTGTCCTCAGCTACCGCGCGCTCGATGAGAGCCGACAGGTGCGCACCACGCACGACGCTTTCGTCGTAGTGGAAATGCAACTGGGGAACGCTGCGCAACTTCATCTCGCGAGCCAGCTGCATACGCAGGAAACCGGCGGCGGAGTTGAGCACCTTGATGCTTTGTGCAATTTCCTCGCTGCTGTCCTGGCCCATCACGGTGATGAAGATCTTCGCGTGACCGACGTCACGACTGACTTGCACAGCGGTAATGGTGACCAGGCCGACGCGCGGGTCTTTGACTTCACGACGGATCAGCTGTGCCAGCTCGCGCTGCATCTGATCGCCGATACGTTGGGTACGGCTGTATTCTTTTGCCATGTCTTGTTACCTGTTACTGCCCCACGGCGAAACCCGTGTGGTCTGAAAGCGGCAAACGCCCGGCCTGACAGAAGCCAGACCGGGCGTTGCGTTTAGAGTCCGACTGATGCGCCGTGCATTTGCATGCGGCTGGCCATCATGGCTCTTGAAGTGTGCGAGTTAGAGGCTGCGAGCAACCTGAACCTTCTCGAAGACTTCGATCTTGTCACCGACTTTAACGTCGTTGTAGCTCTTCACGCCGATACCGCATTCCATGCCGGCACGTACTTCGGAGGCGTCATCCTTGAAGCGGCGCAGGGATTCCAGCTCGCCTTCGAAGATAACGATGTCTTCACGCAGTACACGGATTGGACGGTTACGGTGAACGACACCTTCGATAACCATGCAACCGGCGATCGCGCCAAACTTCGGCGAACGGAACACGTCACGCACTTCGGCCACACCGAGGATGTTCTCGCGAACGTCGCTGCCAAGCATACCGGTCAGGGCTTTCTTGACGTCTTCGATGATGTCGTAGATCACGTTGTAGTAACGCATATCCAGACCTTCCTGCTCGACGATCTTGCGCGCGCCGGCATCGGCACGCACGTTGAAGCCGAACAGTACAGCGTTGGAAGCCAGCGCCAGGTTGGCATCGGATTCGGTGATACCACCGACGCCGCCACCGACCACACGCACTTGCACTTCGTCGTTGCCCAGGCCATTCAAGGCACCGTTCAACGCTTCCAACGAACCACGGACGTCGGATTTGAGGACGATGTTGAGCGTCTTCTTCTCTTCCTGACCCATGCTTTCGAAGATGTTTTCCAGCTTGCCGGCGTGAGCACGGGCCAACTTGACTTCGCGGAACTTGCCTTGACGGAACAGAGCCACTTCACGGGCTTTCTTCTCGTCGGCAACCACGCTCATCTCGTCGCCAGCGTCTGGCGTACCGTCCAGGCCGAGGATCTCGACAGGGATGGCCGGACCGGCTTCCTTGATTGGCTTGCCGTTCTCGTCGAGCATGGCGCGAACGCGGCCATAGTTCGAACCGACCAGGACCATGTCGCCTTGACGCAGAGTACCGTCCTGAACCAGAACGGTCGCCACCGGGCCACGGCCCTTGTCCAGACGGGACTCGACGACAACACCACGGCCAGGAGCCGATGGGGTAGCGGTCAGTTCCAGGACTTCGGCTTGCAGCAGTACGGCTTCGAGCAGTTCGTCAACACCGGTACCCATCTTCGCGGAGACTGGTACGAATGGCGTGTCACCACCCCACTCTTCCGAGGTCACGCCGTGTACCGACAGTTCGCTACGGATGCGATCGAGGTCAGCACCTGGCTTGTCGATCTTGTTCACCGCGACAACCAGCGGAACGCCAGCAGCCTGGGCGTGCTGAACAGCTTCGATGGTTTGCGGCATCACGCCGTCGTCTGCTGCAACCACGAGGATCACGATGTCGGTTGCCTTGGCACCACGGGCACGCATGGCGGTAAACGCGGCGTGACCAGGGGTGTCGAGGAACGTCACCA
This sequence comes from Pseudomonas vancouverensis, assembly GCF_004348895.1. Taxonomy (GTDB): domain Bacteria; phylum Pseudomonadota; class Gammaproteobacteria; order Pseudomonadales; family Pseudomonadaceae; genus Aquipseudomonas; species Aquipseudomonas vancouverensis. Next base: position 105,706 of record NZ_RRZK01000029.1, on the reverse strand, counting down.
TGCCACGGTCGGTTTCAACGTGGTAGGCGCCGATGTGCTGGGTGATACCACCGGCTTCGCCAGCAGCCACCTTGGCACGACGGATGTAGTCGAGCAGGGAAGTCTTACCGTGGTCAACGTGGCCCATTACGGTCACGACTGGCGCACGGGCAACAGCCTCGCCTTCAAACTTCAGGGACTCGGCCAGGGAATCTTCCAGGGCGGTGTCGCTGACCAGGGTCACTTTGTGGCCCAGCTCTTCAGCAACCAACTGGGCAGTTTCCTGATCCAGAACCTGGTTGATGGTGGCTGGAGTGCCCAGCTTGAACATGAACTTGATGATCTCAGCAGCCTTGACCGACATCTGCTGGGCGAGATCACCCACAGTGATGGTCTCGCCGATCTTCACTTCGCGCACGACAGGGCCGGTTGGGCTCTGGAAACCGTGGGCGTTGCGCTTCTTCAGCTTCGCCTTGCCGCGACCACCACGACGGAAGCCATCGCTTTCTTCGTCGGTAGTACGTGGGGCAACGCGAGGCGCTGGCGCCTTTTCCTTGACCGAAGCACGATGCGGAGCGTTTTTGCGCTCGCCATCGCCGCCACCGCGACGATTGTTGTCGTCGGCACGTGGCTTGTCCGGGCGACGCTGTTCGTCACGCTTGCGAGTGTCTGCGGCAGGAGCCGGAGCAGCCGCGACAACCGGGGCGCTTTCACGCACTGGCTCGGCGACCACAGCAGGCGCTGCAACAGGTTCGGCTGGAGCGGTCGGCGCAGCAGCAGGCTGGCGACGCGCTTCTTCTTCGGCGCGACGCTTGGCTTCTTCTTCAGCCTTCTGACGAGCAGCATTTTCTACTGCGCGACGTTCATCCAGTTCACGCTTGCGCTCGGCTTCGATTTCTTCCGGGCTGCGTTGTACGAAGACTTTCTTCTTGCGTACTTCAACGCTGATGCTTTTGCTGCCAGCAACACGCAGGGTGCTGGTGGTTTTACGCTGCAGCGTAATCTTGCGTGGTTCTTCCACTTTCGCCTTGTGGCTGCTTTTCAAGTGAGTCAGCAACGATTGCTTCTCACTGTCAGTCACATGTTCTTCGGCGGCGGTGTGCGGCAGACCTGCCTCACGCATCTGCTGCAACAGGCGCTCTACCGGTGTTTTGACCTCATCGGCCAGTTGTTTCACCGTGACTTGCGTCATGCACTTCTCTCCTCAGGCCGCGCCTAATTACTCGAACCAGTGGGCTCGGGCGGCCATGATCAACTTGCCGGCACGATCATCGTCAATGCCGTCGATGTCGAGCAGGTCGTCAATAGACTGCTCGGCCAGGTCTTCGCGGGTAATTACGCCGCGCACCGCCAGTTCCATCGCCAAATCCTTGTCCATACCCTCAAGCGAGAGCAGGTCTTCGGCCGGATGGGCGTCTGCCAGCTTTTCCTCAGTAGCGATGGCTTTGGTCAACAAGCGATCCTTGGCACGAGCGCGAAGCTCGTTGACGATGTCTTCGTCAAAGCCGTCGATGTTGAGCATTTCTTCCAACGGTACGTAGGCAATCTCTTCCAGGCTGGTGAAGCCTTCATCAACCAGCACCTGAGCCAGTTCTTCGTCGACTTCCAGCTCGTCGATGAAGTTGCGCAGGATGTCACCGGTTTCTGCTTGCTGCTTAGCCTGGATGTCCGATTCGGTCATCACGTTCAGGGTCCAGCCAGTCAACTGGCTGGCCAGACGCACGTTCTGACCACCGCGACCGATGGCCTGAGCCAGATTGTCTGCGCCAACGGCGATGTCCATTGCATGGGCATCTTCGTCAACGATAATTGCCGCAACCTCGGCCGGGGACATGGCGTTGATCACGAATTGAGCCGGGTTGTCGTCCCACAGGACGATGTCCACACGCTCACCGCCCAACTCACCGGACACTGCCTGGACGCGCGAACCGCGCATACCGATGCAAGCGCCCTGCGGGTCAATGCGTTTGTCCTTGGAACGGACGGCGATCTTGGCGCGCGAACCCGGATCACGGGACGCAGCCATCACTTCGATCAGGCCTTCGGCAATTTCCGGCACTTCAATGCGGAACAGCTCGATCAGCATTTCCGGCGCGGTACGCGACAGGATCAACTGCGGGCCGCGGTTCTCGGTGCGGATTTCCTTGAGCAGCGCACGCAGACGCACGCCAACACGGAAGGTTTCGCGAGAAATGATGTCTTCGCGAGCGAGCAACGCTTCGGCGTTGTTGCCCAGGTCGACGATCACGTTATCGCGGGTCACTTTTTTCACGGTGCCGGAGATGATTTCACCCAGGCGTTCGCGATAAGCGTCAACAACCTGGGCGCGCTCGGCTTCGCGGACCTTCTGCACGATGACCTGCTTGGCAGTCTGCGCAGCGATACGGCCGAATTCGATCGACTCGATTTTCTCTTCGACAACGTCACCGACCTTGGCGCCCGGATGCGTTTCAGCAACCTTGCTCGGCCAGGTTTCGATAGCCGGATCGTCCAGATCGTCTTCTTCGACGACCGTCCAGCGACGGAAAGTCTCGTAAGCACCGGTGTGGCGATTGATTTCCACACGCAGATCAACTTCGTCCTCGAAACGCTTTTTGGTAGCAGTGGCCAGAGCCAGCTCCAGCGCTTCAAAAATAACGTTTGCCGGTACACCCTTTTCGTTGGATACCGACTCAACAACCAGCAGTACTTCTTTGCTCATCGTACGCCTCGCCTTTCGCAAGCCATTGGATCCGCGGGATCCGCGTCTCAGTCAAAACTGGGAATAATGTTGGCCTTGTCGATCATATCGATCGGCAACAGGAACTCATGGTCTTCCACCTGCACCACGACGTCCTGCTCTTCTACACCGCGCAGAAGGCCCTGAAAGTTGCGTCGACCTTCAAAAGGCGAGCGCAGCTTGATCTTCACTTGTTCACCGGCAAATTTTGCAAACTGCTCAAGAGTGAACAGTGGGCGTTCCATGCCAGGCGAGGAAACTTCAAGGGTATATTCAACGGAGATCGGATCTTCAACATCCAGGACACCGCTGATCTGACGGCTGACAATGGCGCAATCGTCCACCAGCACACCGCCCTCTTTATCGATATAAACGCGCAACATCGAGTGACGACCCTGGGCCGAAAACTCAATACCCCAGCATTCATAGCCTAGGGCCACGACCACCGGGGCCAGCAAGGCCTGCAACTCTTCTAGCTTGCTCGACACCTGAACCCCCTAGTGCATGTATGTGCATGCTATGCAAAATAAAAAAATGGGCGAATCGCCCATCCTTGAAACGCCGTCGAACAGCGGCGTTGAAAGTGTCCAGCTAACAAAAAGCCCCTTAAAAGGGGCTCCTTAAACTGGTTGCGGGGGCCGGATTTGAACCGACGACCTTCGGGTTATGAGCCCGACGAGCTACCAGACTGCTCCACCCCGCGACAAAGCTGGGGCGGAAGTATACGACCGATCCCCTACAGGGTCAATGTAACCTTCCACCTGCAAGAAAGCCCGCAACAGCGGGCTCTCCTGACTAATTGGTACCGAGAAGGGGACTCGAACCCCTACACCCTATGGGCACAACCACCTCAAGGTTGCGTGTCTACCAATTCCACCACCTCGGCAATACTACGTTTGAAACCCTTCTTACTTCTGCTCTTGAGCTGGAGGTACGTCAGTCGCTGGAGTAGCCGACTTTTGCTCTTGAAGCACCGGGACATCATCAGAAGCCGGTTGTTGCTTTGGCACTTCCAACACTGCTGGATTTGGGAGACCTACTTGAGTCAGCTGGTGAGCCTTCTCTTTAGCAAAGTAACCTAACCCCAAGCTGGTTATGAAGAAACCTGCGGCAAGTATAGCAGTAAACTTACTAAGAAAGGTAGAGGAACCTTGGCTTCCGAACACAGTATTTGAAGCACCTGCTCCGAAAGACGCGCCAGCGTCCGCACCCTTACCCTGCTGCAGCAAAACCAGAGCTACTACGCCCAATGCACCCAGCAGATGAAAAACGACTACGACTGTTTCCAGCATTTTTTCAGTTTCCCGCGGCGCGAATGATCGCACCGAACTCATCTGCATTCAGGGAAGCCCCACCAATGAGGCCCCCATCGATATCCGGCATGCCGAACAGTTCGACCGCATTGGCCGCCTTCACGCTGCCGCCGTATAGAAGCCGCACACCTTGCGCGACTTCAGAATTCTTTGCCGCCAACTGCGCGCGAATGGCTGCGTGCACATCCTGCGCCTGTTGCGGCGAAGCCGTCAGCCCGGTGCCAATGGCCCAGACCGGCTCGTAGGCGATTACCGCCCTTGCAAACACTTCAACACCCAGTTCATCGATGATGCTGCCCACCTGACGCGAGACAACCTCAAGGGTTTTTCCGGCTTCGCGCTCTTCCAGGGTTTCCCCTACGCACAACACCGGAGTCAAACCACTTGCCTGTGCCGCCGCGAACTTGCGAATCAGCACCGCGTCCTGCTCACCCATAATCTGGCGGCGTTCGGAGTGCCCGACAAGTACCAGGGAACAACCTGCATCCACCAACTGACTCGGAGCAATTTCACCGGTCAATGCGCCTTGCATGGATTCCATCGCAGCGTTCTGCGCGCCGACCGAAATCGACTTGCCTTGCAGACCATCAATCACTTGATTGATGAACAGGCTAGGCGGGAATACCGCTACATCAACATCGCTTGGCAGGGCCAAATGACGTAGGCCATCGATCAGCTCAGCGACGCTGGCGCGGGTACCGTGCATCTTCCAGTTACCAGCTACCATAGGGCGACGCATGCTGTACCTCGTCGGTCAAAGTGGGCGCAGATGTTACCCAACACAATCATGGCTGGCAAGCCGAATTCAGGCAGAAACTTCAGTAACCAGTTTTGCCAGCTCTTCGGCGTAACCACGCACGAGGGTTTCATCCTCACCTTCGACCATCACACGCACCAGCGGCTCGGTACCGGACTTGCGTAACAGCACCCGTCCACGCCCCGCCATCGCCTGGGTAACGCGCTCGCTGGCTTCCTTGACCGAGGCATGCTCGAGCGGGTTGGCACCGCCGCCGAAACGCACGTTGATCAACACTTGCGGGCACTTGCGCAGCGCCTGCCGGGACTGCGCCAGGCCTTCGTCACGGGTTTTCAGCGCCATCAGCACCTGAAGCGCAGCAATGATCGCATCGCCAGTGGTTGTGTGACTGAAGCACACGACATGCCCTGAGTTTTCACCGCCAACAACCCAGTTGCGTTCAAGCAACTCGGCGATCACATAGCGGTCCCCGACATTGGCACGCACGAAAGGAATTCCCAGGTCGGCCAACGCCAGCTCCAGGCCGAGATTACTCATCAGGGTCCCGACAACGCCCCCTTGCAGCTTGTCTCGTTCGTGCAAGTCGCGAGCAATGATGAACAACAACTCATCGCCATCCACCACCGCACCCGTATGGTCGACCATCTGAACACGGTCACCGTCACCATCGAATGCAATGCCCAGATCGGCATTTTCGGCCACTACCGCGGCCTGCAATGGCCCCATGTGGGTCGAACCGCAATTTTCGTTGATGTTCAGACCATTCGGTTGCGCAGAAAGCACCACGACATCGGCACCCAGCTCGCGAAACACACTCGGCGCGACCTTGTAGGTAGCACCGTGGGCACAGTCGATCACGATCTTCATTCCGGCGAAGCTGGTACCGGTCGGCACGCTGCTCTTGCAGAACTCGATGTAACGCCCCGACGCGTCGTTGATTCGCGAAACCTTGCCGATCTTGCTCGACTCGACCACCGTCATGGGCGTATCAAGCAGCTCCTCGATCATCAGCTCCACTTCGTCAGGCAGCTTGGTGCCCTTGCCGGAAAAGAACTTGATGCCGTTGTCATCGTGTGGATTGTGCGAGGCACTGATCACGATGCCGGCCTCGGCATGGAAGGTGCGGGTCAAATAGGCGATGGCCGGCGTCGGCATCGGGCCGAGCAGCATGACATCGGCGCCCGCCGACGTCAGCCCGGCCTCAAGTGCCGACTCAAACATGTACCCGGAAATCCGGGTGTCCTTGCCCACCAGGACCTTGCAAGCGCCCATCTTGCGGAACGCCATGCCCGCAGCCCAGCCGAGCTTGAGCATGAAATCAGGAGTAATCGGGTATTGACCCACCCGGCCGCGAATGCCGTCGGTACCAAAATATTTTCTAGTCATAAATGCTCCTTGATTCTTATTCGGCTGATTCCACTGCGGCGATCATCCTCACCACATCGACCGTCTCGGCTACATCGTGGACACGTAATATCCGCGCCCCCTTGTGCGAAGCCAGCGCCGCAAGAGCGAGCCCGCCATACAGGCGCTCTCCGACCGGGCGATTCAATGCCTGGCCAATCATGCTCTTGCGCGAAACCCCAACCAATAGAGGTCGCCCGAGCGCACTCAAGGCTTCCATGTGTTTGAACAAGCTTAGATTGTGCTGCAAGGTTTTGGCGAAGCCAAAACCCGGATCGAGAATGATTCGATCAGCCGGAATACCGGCCTGGGCACACTGGATCACGCGCTCGGCGAGAAAATCGCCCACTTCCCGCGTAACGTCCTGGTATTGCGGATTGTCCTGCATATCACCCGGTTCACCGAGCATGTGCATCAGGCACACCGGCAACCCGGTGGCCGCCGCCGCATCCAGGGCGCCATCACGACGCAGCGAACGCACGTCATTGATCAAGCCTGCGCCCAATCGCGCCGTTTCGCGCATGACTGCCGGCGTCGAGGTATCCACCGAGATGATCACATCCAGCTCGCGATTGATGCGTTCGACGATCGGCGCAACCCGCTCCAGCTCTTCCAATGGCGAAACCGCCCTGGCGCCAGGACGCGTGGATTCACCACCGACATCGATCAGCGTCGCACCTGCCGCCACCATGGCTTCGGCGTGACGCATGGCCGCATCAAGCTGGCTGAATTGGCCACCATCGGAGAAGGAATCAGGGGTGACATTAAGAATGCCCATGACATGCGTCTGGGCCAAATCAAGAACCCGGTTGCCGCAAGGCAACCGGGTTGAGGACTGAACAAAAGTCATTTCAAACCTTAAACGTCAGCAGCAGGACCGCCGATCGGGGTTTCCGGACGCTCATCCTGCACCACCGGCGGAGTGCCGGAAGTACCGGTGCCACCCGACCAGTCGCGAGGTTCGCGTGGTGGACGACCGGCCATGATGTCGTCGATCTGCTCAGCATCGATCGTTTCGTACTTCATCAAGGCATCAGCCATAGCGTCGAGCTTGTCGCGGTTATCGGTGAGGATCTGCTTGGCCGTGCCGTAGCACTGATCAATGATGCTGCGCACTTCGGAGTCGATCAGCTTGGCCGTCTCACCGGAGAAGCTTGCATTCTGACCACCACCACCGCGACCGAGGAATACTTCACCCTCTTCTTCGGCGTACATCAGCGGACCGAGCTTCTCCGACAAGCCCCACTTGGTCACCATGTTCCGCGCAATCTGGCTGGCGCGCATGATGTCGTTGGAAGCACCGGTGGTCACACCATCGAAGCCCAGGGTCATCTCTTCCGCAATACGGCCGCCGTACAGCGAGCAGATCTGGCTGATCAGCGCGCGCTTGGACAGGCTGTAGCGATCTTCTTCCGGCAGGAACATGGTGACACCCAACGCACGACCGCGCGGAATGATCGATACCTTGTACACCGGGTCGTGCTCAGGCACGACGCGACCGACAATGGCGTGGCCAGCTTCGTGATAAGCCGTGTTCTGCTTCTCTTTCTCGGACATGACCATGGATTTGCGCTCGGCGCCCATCATGATCTTGTCTTTGGCCAATTCGAACTCTTTCATCTCGACGATGCGCTTGCCGGCACGGGCCGCAAACAACGACGCCTCGTTCACCAGGTTGGCCAGGTCGGCACCGGAGAAGCCAGGGGTACCACGAGCGATAACCGCCGGAGCAACGTCGTCGCCCATTGGCACTTTACGCATGTGCACCTTGAGAATCTGTTCGCGACCGCGAATGTCCGGCAGACCAACCACAACCTGACGGTCGAAACGGCCTGGGCGCAGCAGCGCCGGGTCGAGTACGTCTGGACGGTTGGTGGCGGCGATCACGATGATGCCGTCGTTCATTTCGAAACCGTCCATCTCCACCAGCAACTGGTTGAGGGTCTGCTCACGCTCGTCGTGCCCGCCACCCATGCCGGCGCCACGATGGCGACCGACGGCGTCGATTTCGTCGATAAAGATGATGCACGGCGCGTGTTTCTTCGCCTGCTCGAACATGTCGCGAACACGGCTGGCACCGACACCAACAAACATTTCAACGAAGTCGGAGCCGGAAATGGTGAAGAAAGGAACCTTGGCTTCGCCAGCGATGGCTTTGGCCAGCAGGGTTTTACCGGTACCCGGTGGACCGACCATCAGTACACCACGAGGAATGCGGCCACCCAGGCGCTGGAACTTGCCCGGATCACGCAGGAACTCGACCAGCTCGCCGACTTCTTCCTTGGCCTCGTCGCAACCTGCAACGTCAGCCAGGGTGGTTTTCACCTGATCTTCGGACAGCAGGCGCGCCTTGCTCTTGCCGAAACTCATCGGCCCGCCCTTGCCGCCTGCCCCGCCCTGCATCTGCCGCATGAAGAACATGAACACTGCGATGATCACCAGGATCGGGAAGCTCGCGACCAGGAGTTGGGTCCAGATGCTTTGCTGCTCAGGCTGCTTGCCCTCGACGACCACATGGTTGTCCACCAGGTCGCCGATCAGGCCATTGTCCTGGATTGCCGGACGAATGGTCTTGAAGCTGTCGCCATCGTTGCGCTTGCCGGTAATCACGTAGCCATCAACCGCCACGCGCTCGACCTTGCCATCCTTGACCTGCTGGATGAAGTCGGAATAGTTGAGGGTCTGCGGCTCGTTAGGGCTGGAGAAGTTGTTCATCACCGTCACGAGGACAGCCGCGATGATCAACCAAAGGATCAAATTCTTTGCCATATCGTTCAATTAACTACCCTCTGAAGCAAGCTCCGCTACTGGCGCGCGCTTCGCATGATATTCACCGGCCTAACTTACTACATTACCTACGACTCTGGCAGGCGCCGTCTGTAACCCTTTGTGAAACACTTCCTACACAATATTCGCTAATTCTCACAAGGCGAAATACGAAAATCCTATCGCCCCGGTCGAAAAATCCGTTTTTTTACTCACTGCGCCCGCGATAGCCCCAAGCCAGCATGTATTGCTCGCGGGAACTGCCACGGGAGGAATCCGGCTTGATCATCTGGATCTTGTCGAATTTCCGACGAGCATCCTTCAGGTAGACATCAAACCCTTCCCCCTGAAAGATCTTGATCACGAAATTACCACCCGGCTTGAGTATCCGCTCCGCCAGATCAAGCGCGAGCTCACAAAGAAACATGGCTTTTGGCATGTCCACTTCGGGTGTACCACTCATATTGGGGGCCATATCGGAAATCACAAGGTCTACCTGCGAATTACCCACGGCTTCAAGGATCCGCGCGAGCACTGCGTCCTCGGTGAAGTCACCCTGAATGAAGGTCACGTCCGGAATGCTGTCCATTTCCAGGATGTCGGAGGCAATCAGACGCCCCTGACCGCCGATCAGCCGGCTGGCGACCTGCGACCAGCCGCCGGGCGCCGCGCCCAGGTCGACCACGCTCATGCCCGGACGGATCAGCTTGTACTTTTCCTGGACTTCCAGAAGCTTGTAACTCGCACGCGAGCGGTAACCATCCTTCTGCGCCTGCTTCACATAGGGATCGTTGACATGTCTTTTCAGCCAACCAAGGCTTGTCTTGGAACGCGCCATTGGGCACCTCGTTGATTAGGGTCGTGATTAATTGGGCGGATCCACGAGCCCTCGGGTAAAATGGCCGCCATTTTACAGAATCCAGACGAAAGGGTCAGATTATGCCGCTCACTCAAGAGCAGAAGAAACAGTACAAATCCATTGGCCACCATCTGAAACCAGTTCTGATTGTGGCAGACAACGGGTTGACTGAAGGTGTGTTAGCCGAACTCGAACGCGCCCTGGCGGATCACGAGCTGATCAAGATCAAACTCAACATTCTCGATCGCGAGTCGCGCCTGGCGTCCATTGCAGAACTCTGCAAGGTCGGCAAAGCGGATCTGGTTCAGGTCATCGGCAAGATGGCACTGATCTACCGCAAGAACTTCAGCGTCAACAAGCAGCTGTCGAACGTCCATCGCTTCAAGTGATGACACGGGTCAAGGGTGTGCTTCGCGCACCCTGCCACTCCAGCCAGGAACCGGTTGCAACACCAGGACCAGTCCGGAGAAACCCAGCACCAGATAGCTGAACACTTGCCAGCGCACTGCCTCGGGCCAGCCGAAACGCACAGCGAAAAACATCGCGCTCGCGCACAGCGCCATCACCAGCAGTTGCCCGCGAATATCCCGCCATAGACTGACAAGGCCTTCGGCCCTAATCAGCACCAAAGCCTGAAAAATCACACACGCCGTGGCGAATCCCACCACCAGCGCATTGAGCACGCCTGTAATTTCATCGATCAGCAGCGGCGCCAGGCCGATTCGACCCAACACCGGCAGCAGACCAATGTGCAACAGCCAAAGGCCACCGACCCACAACATCTGGGCCAGCTGCCAAAGCATGGCACCCGCACGAAGCGGGCGCCGACCTTCAGATGTGGCGAACTTCGACAATCTCGTACTCGATAACGCCACCAGGCGTTTTAACGGCAACGACATCACCCTCTTCCTTGGCGATCAAGGCGCGGGCAATCGGCGAACCGACGGAGATCTTGCCGAGCTTGATGTCAGCTTCGTCTTCACCAACGATCTGGTAAGTCACGCTTTCATCGGTTTCGACGTTGGCGATTTCGACGGTGGTGCCGAAAATCACCTTGCCGGTGTGAGGAATGGTCGTGACATCGATGATCACCGCATTCTGCATGCGGCCTTCGATGTCACGGATCCGCGCCTCGACCATACCCTGCTGCTCGCGAGCAGCGTGATATTCGGCGTTTTCCTTCAAGTCACCCAACTCACGGGCCGTACCGATGTCCTGGCTCAGCTTCGGACGAACGACCTTGGTCAGGTGAGTGTGTTCTTCTTCCAGGGCGCGAGCGCCCTGAACGGTCATTGGGTACTTCGTTATGCTCATGCCTTCAATCCTGCGTGTAGATCCTGCAAGCGGCGCACGGTCTTCTCGGGACCGAACTTCAGCGCTTCGCAGATGGCTTCGCCAGCAGCAATGGTAGTGGTGCAGTAAATCTTGTGCTGCAGGGCATTACGACGAATGGAGTACGAATCGGCAATCGACTGACGACCTTCGGTGGTGTTGATGATCAGTGTGACTTCATCATTCTTGATCATGTCGACCACGTGCGGACGACCTTCGGTCACCTTGTTCACACGGCGCACTTTCAGGCCTGCAGCTTCGATCAGCTTGGCAGTACCGGCAGTGGCAACCACTTCGAAGCCCAAGTTGATCAGATCACGAGCCACGCCCGCAACCAGCGGCTTGTCGTCATCGCGCACACTGATGAACGCGGTACCGCCGGTCGGCAGCACTTCGCTGGCACCCATCTGGGCCTTGGCGAAGGCTTCGCCGAAGGTGTCGCCAACGCCCATCACTTCACCGGTCGACTTCATCTCTGGGCCGAGAATCGGGTCAACGCCAGGGAATTTGGCGAATGGGAACACCGCCTCTTTCACGCTGTAGAAGTTAGGAATGATTTCCTTGGTGAAACCCAGCTCTTGCAGAGTTTTGCCGGCCATCACGCGTGCTGCGATCATCGCCAGGGAGACGCCGATGCACTTGGACACGAACGGCACGGTACGCGAGGCGCGCGGGTTGACTTCGATGACGTAGATGTCTTCGCCTTGCAGCGCCAACTGAACGTTCATCAGGCCGACAACGCCGAGTTCCAGGGCCATCTTCTTGACCTGCTCGCGCATCTCGTCCTGGATGTGCGCCGGCAGCGAGTACGGTGGCAGCGAGCACGCGGAGTCACCGGAGTGAACACCGGCCTGCTCGATGTGCTGCATGATCGCGCCGATCACCACGTCCTTGCCGTCGCAGACCGCGTCAACGTCCATCTCGATGGCACAGTTGAGGAAGTGGTCCAGCAGCACCGGGCTGTCGTTGGACACTTGCACGGCTTCACGCAGGTAGCGCTTGAGTTCTTCTTCTTCGTAGACGATTTCCATCGCCCGACCGCCCAGTACGTAGGACGGACGCACCACCAGCGGGTAACCGATCTTGGCAGCGGCGCGAATCGCTTCGTCTTCGCTGCGCACGGTGGCGTTTGGCGGCTGACGCAGGTTCAGGCGCTGAACCATCTGCTGGAAACGCTCACGGTCTTCGGCACGGTCGATGGCGTCAGGGCTGGTGCCGATGATCGGCACGCCGGCGGCTTCCAGGGCACGCGCCAGTTTCAGCGGAGTCTGGCCGCCGTACTGGACGATCACACCTTTCGGCTTCTCGACGCGGACGATTTCCAGCACGTCTTCCAGGGTCACTGGCTCGAAGTACAGGCGATCGGAGGTGTCGTAGTCGGTGGACACGGTTTCCGGGTTGCAGTTGACCATGATGGTCTCGTAGCCGTCATCGCGCAGGGCCAGTGCCGCGTGTACGCAGCAGTAGTCGAACTCGATGCCCTGACCGATACGGTTAGGACCGCCACCCAGGATCATGATCTTGTCGCGACCCGATGGTGCCGCTTCGCATTCTTCCTCGTAAGTCGAGTAGAGGTAGGCGGTATCGGTGGCGAACTCGGCGGCGCAGGTGTCGACGCGCTTGTAGACCGGGAAGATTTCCAGCTTGTGACGATGGGCACGCAGGGCCTTCTCGGTCACGCCCAGCAGCTTGGCCAGACGCTGATCGGAGAAGCCTTTGCGCTTGAGGCGGAACATCATGTCACGGTCGATGCTGGTCAGACCCAGGGTCTTGACCTTCGCTTCGTCCTTGATCAGATCTTCCATCTGCACCAGGAACCAAGGATCGATCATGGTCATGCCGAAGATGTCTTCGACACTCATGCCAGCGCGCATGGCGTCTGCCACGTACCAGATACGCTCGGCACCCGGCACGGTCAGCTCGCGCTTGAGCACGCTCATGCTTTCCGGATTTTTCAGGTCCACTTTCTCGTCGAGGCCGCAAACGCCAACTTCCAGACCGCGCAGGGCTTTCTGCAGGGATTCCTGGAAGGTACGGCCGATGGCCATGACTTCACCGACCGACTTCATTTGCGTGGTCAGGCGCGCGTCAGCCTTGGAGAACTTCTCGAAGGCGAAGCGTGGCAGCTTGGTGACGACGTAGTCGATGGACGGCTCGAAGGACGCCGGGGTCTTGCCGCCGGTGATGTCGTTCGACAGCTCGTCGAGGGTGTAGCCGACAGCCAGTTTGGCCGCGACCTTGGCGATCGGGAAACCGGTAGCCTTCGAAGCCAGTGCCGAAGAACGCGACACACGCGGGTTCATCTCGATCACGACCATGCGGCCGGTGTTCGGGCAGATACCGAACTGCACGTTCGAACCGCCGGTTTCCACGCCGATCTCGCGCAGTACCGCCAGGGAGGCGTTACGCAGGATCTGGTATTCCTTGTCGGTCAGGGTCTGTGCCGGTGCCACGGTGATCGAGTCACCGGTGTGCACGCCCATCGGGTCGAAGTTTTCGATGGAGCAGACGATGATGCAGTTGTCCTTTTTGTCACGGACAACTTCCATTTCATATTCTTTCCAGCCGATCAGCGATTCGTCGATCAGCAGCTCTTTGGTCGGCGACAGGTCCAGACCACGGGCGCAGATTTCTTCGAACTCTTCACGGTTGTAAGCGATACCGCCACCGGTGCCGCCCATGGTGAAGGACGGACGGATGATGCACGGGAAGCCGAGCTTCTCGAGGACCGCGTTGGCCTCTTCCATGCTGTGGGCGATACCGGAACGCGGGCACGCCAGGCCGATGGACTTCATCGCCTTGTCGAAACGCGAACGGTCTTCAGCCTTGTCGATGGTGTCGGCGTTGGCACCGATCATTTCCACACCGAACTTCTCCAGAACGCCTTCGCGCTCCAGGTCCAGGGCGCAGTTCAGAGCGGTCTGGCCACCCATGGTTGGCAGCAGCGCGTCCGGACGCTCTTTCTCGATGATCTTGGCAACGGTCTGCCACTTGATCGGCTCGATGTAGGTGGCGTCGGCCATGGCCGGGTCGGTCATGATGGTGGCCGGGTTGGAGTTCACCAGGATGACGCGGTAGCCCTCTTCGCGCAGGGCTTTACAGGCCTGGGCGCCGGAGTAGTCGAATTCGCAGGCCTGGCCGATCACGATCGGGCCAGCGCCGAGAATCAGGATGCTTTTAATGTCTGTACGTTTTGGCATGGGTTTGTCACTCAAATCCGCAGGTCAGTCGGCAAGCCGTCTTGTTCAATCTTTGAAGCCTTGAGGGGGCCGCCGGTCTCGGGACCACCCTCAAAGCCTTGCTACATCAAGGCGAGCGATCAGCGTCGCTTGGCCATTTCGTTGATGAAGCGATCGAACAGTGGCGCTACGTCGTTCGGGCCAGGGCTGGCTTCAGGGTGACCCTGGAAGCTGAAGGCGCTCTTGTCGGTACGTTCGATACCTTGCAGGGTGCCGTCGAACAGCGATTTGTGGATCGCACGCACGTTGGCCGGCAGGGTGGTCTCGTCCACCGCAAAGCCGTGGTTCTGGCTGGTGATCATCACCACACCCGTGTCCAGATCCTGCACCGGGTGGTTGGCACCGTGGTGGCCGTGGCCCATTTTCAGGGTCTTGGCGCCGGAAGCCAGGGCCAGCAGTTGGTGGCCGAGGCAGATGCCGAACACAGGAATTTCGGTTTCCAGCACTTCCTTGATGGCCTGGATCGCGTAGTCGCAAGGCTCCGGATCACCAGGACCGTTGGACAGGAACACACCATCCGGATTCAGCGCCAGCACATCGGCCGCCGGGGTTTGCGCCGGCACCACGGTCACGCGGCAACCGCGCTCGACCAGCATGCGCAGGATGTTGACCTTGACGCCGTAGTCGTAGGCCACGACGTGGTATGGCAGCTCGGACGCTTCGATGGTCGCATGGCTGTCGGTTTTCAGGTCCCAGACTGTCGAACGCCACTCGTACTGCTCGGTGGTGCTGACGACTTTCGCCAGGTCCATGCCTTTCAGGCCCGGGAAGCCTTGGGCAGCAGCGATGGCCGCTTCTTCGGTAATGTTGTCACCGGCGAGGATACAGCCGTTCTGCGCGCCTTTTTCACGCAGGATGCGCGTCAGGCGGCGGGTGTCGATACCGGCGATGGCCACAACATTGTTGGCCTTCAGGTAGTCGGACAGGGACATGGTGTTACGCCAGTTGCTCGCCACCAGTGGCAGGTCACGGATGACCAGGCCGGCCGACCAGACGCGGTTGGACTCGGCATCTTCCGGCGTGGTGCCGGTGTTGCCGATGTGCGGGTAAGTCAGGGTAACGATCTGTTGGGCGTAGGAAGGATCGGTAAGGATTTCCTGATAGCCGGTCATTGCGGTGTTGAACACCACCTCACCAACGGTTTGACCGTCGGCTCCAATGGCTTCGCCGCGAAAAATGCTGCCATCAGCAAGGGCGAGTATGGCTGGCTTAGTCAAGAAGACCTCCCGTAAATAAAGCCTGAAAGGGCGATCGCAGGTTGTAAAAAAGCGGAGTGACGTATGGACACGTCACCCCGCTTCTTCACTGAATTATTCTGCGCGCTTTTAGTGGACACACTAAAGCTGTAGCTTACAGAAAAAGGCCTTTTTGGTCTACCGCCAATGAGCCTTAAAGGCTGGAGAATGCGACAGGACGTCGCTTGGCGGAACAAAACCGGGCTCAAACGCTGCGCGCGAGCCCGATTTCGGGTGCATCTTAACGCAGGTCGAGCACGTCTTGCATGTCGTAAAGACCAGGCTCGCGCCCGTCCAGCCACAACGCTGCGCGCACCGCACCCTTGGCGAAGGTCATGCGACTGGACGCCTTATGGGTGATTTCCAGACGCTCGCCCTCGCAGGCAAACAGCACCGTGTGATCGCCGACCACATCGCCACCGCGAACAGTGGCGAAGCCGATCGTCTCGCGCTCACGGGCACCGGTATGCCCCTCACGACCGTACACCGCAACCTTTTGCAGATCACGATCCAGCGCATTGGCAATCACTTCACCCATGCGCAGCGCTGTTCCGGACGGCGCGTCGATCTTGTGCCGATGGTGCGCCTCGATGATCTCGATGTCCGCCTCATCACCCAGTACGCGTGCAGCCATATCGAGCAATTTCAACGACAGATTGACGCCGACACTGAAGTTGGCGGCAAAGACGATCGGAATCTCCTTGCCCGCCTCAGCCAGCAACTGCTTCTGCGCTGCGTCCAGCCCGGTGGTACCGATCACCATGGCTTTACCTGCCTTGCGGCAGAAGGCCAGGTTCTTCAGCATCACTTCCGGCAGCGTGAAGTCGATCAGCACGTCAAACTCCTGCTCGACCGACTCCAGGTTACCGGACAGCGGCACGCCGATACGACCCAACGAAGCCAGCTCACCGGCATCCACACCGATCAGCGTACTGCCAGGACGCACGATGGCGGCCGTCAGGCCCGTCAGCGGCGCGCGCTGTTGCACGGCCTCGACCAGGATCTTGCCCATGCGCCCGGCGGCGCCCATCACTGCAATACGTCGCATGCCCACTCCTTACAAGTCGCCGAAGAAGCGCTTCACACCTTCGAACCAACCGGTGGTTTTCGGCGAGTGACTGTTGTCGTCGGCCAGCGAACTGCGGAATTCTTCCAGCAGCTCACGCTGACGGCGACCCAGGTTGACCGGCGTCTCGACCGCCACCCGGCACATCAGATCGCCAGCACCGCCGCCACGCACGGGCGCAACGCCCTTGCCACGAACACGGAACTGCTTGCCGGTCTGAGTCCCCTCGGGGATCTTCAGCTTGACGCGACCATCCAGGGTCGGGATTTCCAGCTCGCCACCCAGCGCCGCATCGACAAAGCTGATCGGCACTTCGCAGAACAGATGCTTGCCGTCACGCTGGAAGATCGCGTGCTCGCGCACGTTGATCACGACATACAGGTCGCCGGTCGGGCCACCATGGGCACCCGCTTCACCTTCGCCGGACAGACGAATGCGGTCACCAGTGTCGACACCGGCCGGCACTTTCACCGACAGGGTCTTGTACTCTTCGACACGACCTTCGCCATGGCAGGAGTCGCATGGATCGGAAATGATCTTGCCCTGGCCATGGCAGCGCGGGCAGGTTTGCTGCACCGAGAAGAAACCTTGCTGCATGCGCACCTGGCCGATACCGCCGCAAGTCGGGCAGGTAACCGGCGAAGAGCCTTTCTTGGCGCCCGAGCCATCGCAAGGGCTGCAGTTGACCAGTGTCGGAACACGGATGTTCACAGTGGTACCGCGCACCGCCTCTTCCAGGTCCAGCTCCAGGGTGTAGCGCAGATCACTGCCACGCTGAGCGCCACCACGGGAGCCGCCGCGACCACCACCGAAGAAGTCACTGAAGACATCACCAAAGATGTCGGAGAAGTTCTGCCCACCGAAACCGGCACCGCCACCACCCATGCTCGGGTCGACACCGGCATGACCGTACTGGTCGTACGCTGCGCGCTTGCTGGAGTCGGACAGTACTTCGTAGGCCTCGTTGGCCTCCTTGAACATTTCTTCCGATGCTTTGTCATCGGGATTACGGTCCGGGTGATGCTTCATCGCCAGGCGGCGGTAGGCCTTTTTCAGGTCCGCTTCGCTTGAGCCACGCTCAACACCCAACACTTCGTAATAGTCACGCTTTGCCATAAGTCATCTGCACTCTTGAGGACGTCCGACAAAACCCTCCTGAGTCTTGCCGAACTCGTTGAGCCCCAATACAGGCCCGGACCCAACTCACGTCAATTCAACGATCCTGGTCTTTGATTCTTGCGGTATTTGCGGCGCAGAAAGCAGGAGCATTCCCGGCCATACCACCAGCACGCGAGCGTTGTCGCATGCTGTAAAAATTCGCGTATTCCAGATACGCCAACGCGGGAGCAAGCTCCCGCGCGGCGACATCCTACCAGTCACCGCCCAAAGGCAGTCAACCGGCCGACCAACAACTTACTTGTGGTCTTTGACTTCTTCAAACTCGGCATCGACAACGTCGTCAGCCTTTTCAGCTTTCTCGTCGTGCGGTGCCGCGCCTTCAGCAGGCTGAGCCTGTTCGGCGTACATCTTCTGCGCCACTGGAGCGGAGACTTTCGACAGCTCTTCAACCTTGGCTTCGATAGCGGCCTTGTCGTCGCCTTTGACGGCGGCTTCCAGGGCAACTACAGCAGCTTCGATTGCAGTCTTCTCTTCAGCAGTCACTTTATCGCCAGCATCGGCAACCATTTTGCGCGTCGAGTGAACCAGTGCATCACCCTGGTTACGGGCAGCGGCCAGCTCTTCGAACTTGCGGTCTTCCTCGGCGTTGGCCTCGGCATCACGCACCATGCGCTCGATTTCCTCGTCGGACAGACCGGAGTTGGCCTTGATCACGATCGATTGGGTCTTGCCGGTTGCCTTGTCCTTCGCACCTACGTGCAGAATGCCGTTGGCGTCGATGTCGAAGGTCACTTCGATCTGCGGCACACCACGTGGAGCTGGTGGAATGTCGGCCAGGTCGAACTTGCCCAGGGACTTGTTCTGCGCAGCCTGTTTACGCTCACCTTGCAGGACGTGAATGGTCACGGCGCCCTGGTTGTCGTCGGCAGTCGAGAACACTTGCGATTTCTTGGTAGGAATCGTGGTGTTTTTCTCGATCAGCGCAGTCATCACGCCACCCATGGTTTCGATACCCAGGGTCAGCGGGCTGACGTCCAGCAGCAGAACGTCTTTCACGTCACCGGCCAGTACCGCGCCCTGGATGGCAGCACCCATGGCAACCGCTTCGTCCGGGTTAACGTCTTTACGAGCCTCTTTACCGAAGAACTCGGTGACCAGCTTCTGAACCAGTGGCATACGGGTCTGACCGCCGACCAGGATCACGTCGTTGATCGCGCCAACGTCGATACCGGCATCTTTCATGGCGATGCGGCAAGGCTCGATGGTGCGCTGAACCAGGTCTTCCACCAGTGCTTCCAGCTTGGCGCGGGAGATCTTCACGTTCAGGTGCTTAGGACCGGTCGCGTCTGCAGTGATGTACGGCAGGTTAACGTCGGTCGACTGGCTCGAGGACAGTTCGATCTTGGCCTTTTCAGCAGCTTCTTTCAGACGCTGCATCGCCAGCGGGTCACCCTTGAGGTTCATGCCGCTTTCTTTCTTGAATTCGTCGACGAGATAGTCGATCAGACGAATGTCAAAGTCTTCACCGCCCAGGAACGTGTCACCGTTGGTGGCCAGTACTTCGAACTGGTGCTCACCATCAACTTCGGCGATCTCGATCACGGAAACGTCGAAAGTACCACCACCCAGGTCGTAAACGATCACGGTGTGATCGCCTTTAGCCTTGTCCATACCGTAAGCCAGAGCGGCTGCGGTTGGTTCGTTGATGATACGTTTAACGTCCAGACCGGCGATGCGACCGGCGTCCTTGGTCGCCTGGCGCTGGCTGTCGTTGAAGTAGGCCGGAACGGTGATCACCGCTTCGGTCACGGTCTCGCCGAGGTAGTCTTCGGCGGTCTTCTTCATCTTCTTGAGGATTTCAGCCGAGATTTGTGGCGGCGCCATTTTCTGGCCGTTCACTTCAACCCAGGCGTCGCTGTTGTCAGCCTTGACGATCTTGTAAGGGACCATCTGGATGTCTTTCTGTACAACTTCTTCGTCAAAACGACGACCGATCAAACGCTTCACCGCATACAGGGTGTTGTGCGGATTGGTCACTGCCTGACGCTTGGCCGACTGGCCAACCAGAATTTCGCCATCGTTGGCGTAAGCGATGATCGACGGCGTGGTACGCGCGCCTTCAGCGTTTTCAATAACTTTTGCCTTGCCGTTTTCCAGCACGGAGACGCAGGAGTTGGTAGTCCCCAGGTCGATACCGATAATTTTGCCCATGTTCACTCTCCCGAAACTTTGGATTTGGTTGCCGCAGCAGTGGTGGCTAACTGCGGTAGCACTTAAACGCTTGACTTATAAATGGGGGCCTTGCGGCGGATTTCAAGCCTGCTCATCAATAGAAGGCGAAACCGGCGCAGGCGCCTTGCTGACCACGACCATGGCCGGGCGCAGCAGGCGACCATTGAGCTGATAGCCCTTCTGGAACACCTTCAGAACGCTGTTCGGCTCGACGTCGGCGCTTTCCTGCATGGCCATCGCCTGATGGTGAACGGCGTTGAACGGTTCGCCATGCGGGTCGATCGCTTCAAGCTGGTAGCGCTTGAGGGTGTCGTGGAACATTTTCAGGGTCAGCTCGATGCCTTCGCGCATCGGACGGATGCTTTCGTCGTCCGGACTGGACAATTCCAGGCCACGCTCCAGGCTGTCGACGATCGGCAGCAGGTCGCCGGCGAATTTTTCCAGCGCGAACTTGTGAGCCTTCTCGACATCCTGCTCGGCGCGACGGCGGACGTTCTGCAGATCGGCAGCTACGCGCAAAGCCTGATCCTGAGCGCCTGCCAGTTGCTCTTCGAGCACTTGTACACGAGCCGCCAGGTCTTCACCCGAAGCCTCGGGCGCCTGGTTGGCGTCTGGGTTTTGCGTATCCACTGTCTGTTCGTCAGCCATAGATTTCTCCTTTCAATTTCGTCCGCGAGCTCAACTCGCGCTTCTGCCCAGCTATATGGGGCCGCAAAATCGGGCTTCAAGGGGTACCTGGCATTAACCCCACAAAAATAACTGCAATGTCATTTCCGGGCGGACTAAGACGCTCGTCGCCTCAAACAAATCGAGCTAACGCGGGGCATTGTCAGCAACAAATAAAACACTGTATAAATAACCAGACCTAAAGCCTGGGAGCGGCCTTTATGCTGGTGCACCTGTCCGTACACAACTACGCCATCGTTGAACATCTCGACCTCGAACTCGATCGCGGCATGAGTGTGATCACCGGTGAAACCGGCGCGGGCAAGTCGATCATGCTCGACGCCCTGGGCCTGACCCTGGGCGATCGCGCCGACAATGGCGTGGTCCGTCCCGGTGCCGACAAGGCCGACATCCTGGCCACGTTCGACCTTGTCGATATCCCCGAAGCCAGTGCCTGGCTGGCCGAGCGCGACCTCGAAAATGACGGGCCGTGCATCCTGCGCCGGGTGATCACGTCGGAAGGCCGGTCGCGCGGCTATATCAACGGCACGCCCTGCCCGCTGGGCGATCTCAAGGCACTGGGCGAGTTGCTGATCGACATTCACAGCCAGCATGAACACCAGTCCCTGCTCAAGACCGACACCCACCGCCGCTTGCTCGACGAATATGCTGGCGCTACGGATCTGGCCCGCCAGGTGCAACTGGCCGCCCAACGCTGGCGCCAGACCCGCCAGGAGCTTGAGCGCCTGTCCAACTCCGGCGACGAGCAACGCGCCCGCCACCAGTTGCTCAGTTATCAACTGGAAGAACTGGAAAACCTCGGACTCGGCGACAATGAGCTGGAAGATCTGGAACAGGAACACAAGAACCTGACCAACGCCGAAACCCTGCTGGGCATCTGCCGCCAGGTCGTCGAGCAGTGCAGCGAAAGCGATTCCGGCAATGTCCTCAACGCCCTGACCGCCAGTCTCAATCGCCTGTCGAGCGTCAACAGCTCGATCGGCGCCTTAGGCGAGGCCAGCAGCTTGCTCACCAGTGCACAGATCCAGGTAGAAGAAGCGGTTGGCGAACTGAACCGTTTCCTCGACAACTTCGATGCCGACCCGTCGCGCCTTCAGTACCTCGAAGAGCGACTGGACGCCATTTATACCCTGGCACGCAAACATCGCATCCAGCCGACTGAAGTCGCACAGATGCAGCAGAAACTGCTGGATGAAATCGAAACCCTGAATGCCAATGACGAGTCGATCGAGCGCTTGAGCGAAGAGCTGTCCTCCTACGCCCGTCATTATCAGGAAAAGGCTCGCGAACTGAGCGATCTGCGCCACCAGGCGTCCGGCAGCCTGGCCAGCGCCGTGGAGCAGGAAATCCAGCGACTGGGCATGCCTGGCGGGCGCTTCACCATCGAATTGCGCCCGAACAGCAGCAATGAACTGCTGCCCAACGGCCTGGAACAGGTCGAACTACTGGTCAGCGCCAACCCGGGGCAACCGCTGAAGGCCCTGGCCAAAGTCGCCTCGGGTGGCGAGCTCTCACGCATCAGCCTGGCGATCCAGGTCATCACCGCACAGACCTCTCGCGTTCCTACCCTGGTGTTCGACGAAGTGGACGTCGGTATCGGTGGCCCCACCGCGGAGATTGTCGGCCAATTGCTGCGCCGCCTCGGCGAGCGCGGGCAAGTCCTGACGGTGACCCACTTGCCGCAAGTGGCCGCACAAGGTCATCAGCATCTGTTTGTGCACAAGGTGCGCGGTGAGGATGCAACCCGCACGGCGGTTTCCAAACTGAGCAAGAACCATCGCGTGGAAGAAGTCGCACGCATGCTCGGCGGCATCGACCTGACCAAGGAATCCCTGGCCCACGCCCGGAAGATGGTGGTCGCCGCGAAAGCTTGACGCCTGCAGAAAGCACGAAGGCGACCCTTGGGTCGCCTTCGTTCGTTTCGCGAACAGAACGTTCGCGCGACATGCTTACTTTTTCTTGCGCACGTACAGCACCAGATTGTGATCAACCATCTCAAAGCCATACTTGTCGACGATTGCTTTCTGGAGCCGCTCGATTTCTTCGTCGAAGAATTCGATCACTTCGCTGGTCTCGACGTTGACCATATGGTCGTGATGCTTGCCGTCGTCCAGCTCGAAGACCGCATGGCCTCCGTCGAAGTTGTGCCGCACCACAAGGCCAGCTGCCTCGAACTGGGTCAGAACACGGTAAACCGTGGCCAGACCGACGTCCTCACCAGCCTCCATAAGGGCCTTGTAGACATCCTCGGCACTCATGTGGCGCTGCTCGGCGGAATCGAGCATTTGCAGAATTTTGACCCGTGGCAGGGTCACTTTGAGGCCGGCTTTGCGTAGTTCGCTATTTTCAACCATGGTCAGCTTTCTCGCGATGCTGCTTCGCAGCTTCTCTTAATGCGGGTATGATCGGCGTTTACGTTGTCCCAGCCAAGATAGTGGAAGTCGCCCACCGATGCAAAACACCAAGCTCTTGCTAACCAGTTTCACCTTTGTGGGACTGCTCGCACTCGCCGGTTGTTCATTCCCCGGGGTTTACAAAATCGACATCCAGCAGGGCAATGTCGTCACGCAGGACATGATAGACCAGTTACGCCCGGGAATGACCCGCAAGCAAGTACGGTTTATCATGGGTAACCCTCTGCTGACTGACACGTTCCATGCCGATCGCTGGGATTATCTGTATAGCCTGCAACCGGGTGGCGGTGAACGCCAACAGGAGCGCATTAGCGTTATCTTCAACCCAAATGATCAGCTTGTCAGCCTCTCTGGTGATTTCCGGCCAGGCGTGAGCCGTGACGAAGCCATTCTCGGCAAGGACAACGGCACCCCTGTCGCTGCCCCGGTAGAAAACACCGAGAAGCCGAAACCGGAAAAACCGGTCAAGCCAGGTTCGTTGCTGGATCAGATTCAGAAGGACGTCGACGGCGTACAAACCGTTCCCGTTCCGACGCCACAACCGCTGGAAACCGCGCCGCAATAATTTGCGACACAATAAAAAACCCGGAACGTCCGGGTTTTTTATTGCCTGAGAATCGGTCAATTCACTGTTTTCGGGCTTTGGCTTCAGCAGCCTTGGCCGCCCGCAACCTGCGGACCTCTTTCGGATCGGCCAGCAACGGCCGGTAGATCTCAATGCGATCGCCAGCCTGAACAGCCTGGTTCTCGGCATCAGCGACAACCTTGCCGAAGATACCCACAGGGCATTCGCCGAGGTCCAACTCAGGAAACTCCGCGCCCATCCCCGATTTGGCTATCGCTGCCCTCACCGTGGTCCCGACGGGCACCGTCACCGATAAAAGCACTTGTCGGTCAACGGCCGCATACACCACTTCGATCTCGATCACCGACTCAACCATGCATTTGCTTGGCGCGTTGGCAGAACGCATCCACCAGGGTATTGGCTGCCTGATTGAACAACGGCCCCAGGGTGGCGCGAACCAGCGGCCCGGCATAGTCGAAGGACAGATCCAGGCTGATCTTGCAGGCCTTTTCACCCAAAGGTTTGAACACCCACACACCGTGCAACTGGTTGAAAGGGCCTTCCTCAAGGTTCATTTCGATCGATTGCCCGGGAACCAGCGTATTGCGCGTGACGAAATGCTGGCTAAGACCACCCTTGGCCACACCCACACTGGCGCGCATATGCTCGGGCGAGCTTTCCAGCACTTCGGCGGATGAACACCAAGGCAGGAACTCGGGGTAGCGCGCCACGTCATTGACCAGGTCATACAAGGCCTGCGCGGGATACGGCAACAAAGCCGAACGTGAAATATGTGTCGTCATGTCAGCGTCATTTCCACAGCTGGGCGGCAAACACTACGAGAATGCCTAAGGGCGCCACATAGCGCATCAAGAACAAGGACAGGCTGAACAATACAGGGTTGCGGATCGACAACTCGTCGCGCACCGCATCACGCCCCATGATCCAGCCGGCAAAGACCACGAAACATAAACCACCCAGCGGCAACATCAGTCGCGAGGTGAAGAAATCGATCACACCAAAGAAATCCAGACCGCCGCTGGCACCCCATTGGTAGAGGTGGAACATGCCGTCTTCGTTCACGAAGAATTTGGCTTGCTTCCATATATTGAAGGAGAAAACCGTGCCCAGCCCGACAAACCAGCAACTGAAAGCCAACCAGAAGGTGACCCAGGCACGGCTTACTTTAGTGCGCTCAACCAGGTAAGCCACCATCGGTTCCAGCAGGGAAATCGCCGAACTCCATGCAGCAACGGCCACCAGAACAAAGAACACCACGCCCATCAATTGCCCGAACGCCACGTTACCAAAGGCAAATGGCAGACTGACGAACATCAGGCCCGGGCCCTCGCTCGGGTTCAAGCCGGCGGCGAACACAATCGGAAACAGGGCCAGACCGGCGACCAGAGAAACAAAGGTGTCGAGCAACGCCACACCAACAACCGTCCCGGACAACGACGCACTCTTGGGCATGTAGGCGCCGTAGATCATGATCGAACCCACGCCTACGCTCAGCGAGAAGAACGCGTGCCCCATCGCGGGCAGCAGGCCGTCGAGGACTTTTTCCGGGTGGAAGTCGAACATGAAGTGCACGCCCTCCATGAAGTGCCCGGTGGTCATGCTGTAGCCCAACAACACCAGGACCATCACAAACAGCAGCGGCATCATGATGCGCAGACTGCGCTCAAGCCCGGCAACGACGCCTTTGGCAATCACCACCGCCGACAGCAGCATGAAAATCGTGTGCCAAAGTGTCAGGCGCCACGGGTCCGCGATGACATTGCCGAAATAGGCACCGACCTGATCTGCCGTCACGCCCTGGAAGTCACCGCGCCCCATGTCGACGATGTAGTCCAGCGACCAGCCACCGACCACGCTATAGAAAGACAGGATCAGCAAGGCCGTGATCATTCCGGCAAACGCGCCCCAGGACCACTTGGCCGAATGCCCGGCCTCGACCGCGAGCAACTTCAAGGCATTCGCCGGGCTTTGCCGCGCGCGCCGGCCGATCAGGGTTTCAGCCAGCATGACCGGCACCCCGATCAGCGCGATACAGGCCAGGAACATCAGCACGAAGGCGCCGCCGCCATAGACGCCAACCATGTACGGGAATTTCCAGATACTACCCAGCCCCACGGCCGAACCGGTCGCGGCGAGTATGAAGACCCAGCGGCTAGCCCAACTGCCGTGGACAGAAACCTTGTCTGTCGACATCGTTATCACGCCCAAGCGTTCAAAAAAGAGGCCGCATTGTCCGGGATTCAATCAACCTGCTCAAGCACGTAGCAATCCCGTAGCCGACTCTGATGTAACTCCCTATAATGCCGCCCCTATGGCTAAACAGAAGAAACACCCTACAGGGACCATCGCGCAAAACAAAAAGGCGCGACACGATTACTTCATCGAACATCGGTTCGAGGCTGGTCTGGTCCTGGCCGGCTGGGAAGTAAAAAGCCTGCGCGCCAGCAAATTGCAGTTGGTGGACAGTTACGTACTGCTCAAGGATGGCGAAGCCTGGTTGCTCGGCAGCCATATCACGCCGTTGATGACCGCCAGTACGCACGTCATCGCAGACCCGGTGCGCACCCGCAAACTGCTGCTCAATCGCCGCGAGCTGGAAAAACTTTCCGCCGCGGTACAGCAAAAGGGTTACGCCTGCGTGTGCCTGTCCTGGTACTGGAGCAAGCACATGGTCAAGTGCGAGATCGCTCTGGGCAAGGGCAAGAAGGAATACGACAAACGTGATACCGAACGCGAGCGCGACGCCGGTCGCGAGCTGCAGCGTGCGGTGCGCAACAAGGGCAAGGAAGACTGATTCTTTTTTTGCCTGGGGTTGCTATTGCGAGCAGGCTCGCTCCCGCAGTGGATTTGTGAACGACACAAAACAAATGTGGGAGCGCGCTTGCTCGCGATGGCGATCGCCAAAACCTTGCAAATGCAATTGACTACATCCCTTTGCGCCGCTCCGCCCGAGCCACGCGCTGCACTTCCTGACGCACCTCCTCCAGCACTTCCTGCACATACAGAATGTGTCGACTGGAGACTTCCCGCGCCTGCTCCGCTCGACCTTCGATAATCGCCTGATACAACTCCCGATGCTGCGTGATCAGCATGTCGCGAGTTTCCGTGCGCTGCTTGTACATGCCGCCGATGTTGGTCACCACGTTACGCTTGAGCAGATCGAACAGCCCACGAATGGTGTGCAACAGCACCGCGTTATGGCTGGCCTCGGCAATCGCCAGATGGAATTTGGCATCCGCGGCGCCTTCTTCAGCCCGACTCACTTCGTCGTGACGTGAGTAGCAGTCCTGCAGCTCATTGAAAGCGGCCGACAAGCGCTCACGATCGACGTCCGTAGCACGCAGCGCTGCGTAGTAAGCGCAGGACGCCTCAAGCGTATGGCGAAACTCCAACAGATCGCGCTGCGCTTCCGGGTTGCTTTCCAGCAAGTGCAGCAGGGGATCACTGAAGGTCGTCCCCAGCGACTCCACCACATAATTGCCGCCGCCCTGACGACTGACCAGCAAGCCTTTGGCGACCAGCTTCTGAATGGCCTCGCGCAACGAAGGGCGCGACACGCCAAATTGCTCGGCCAGCGCACGCTCGGCGGGCAAGCGCTCACCCGCCTTCAGCGTGCCCTCAAGGATCATGCCCTCAAGCTGCTCGACAATATCGTCAGACAAACGGCGCTGACGAATCTGATCAAACCCCATAACTCAATCACTCCACGATCCGACGGCTCGCCGGGGCTCTATTCTGGCCTATTGGCGCCGCGCCAGCATCTGCCTTTGATGCATTCGCCCCTATCCGCCAGACAGCCTGCGCACGACTCATTCGACAAAAGTTTTAGGGCGGCAAATTGACACACCGCCTACAAGGCTTTTACCCTAGCGAACAGCGATTGTAAATTGGTCTTACCAATTATCCAAGAACGCTCAGTGCCTGACCAACAACAATTAGGGGCCACCCCATATGCAAACCTGGCAACAGCTCTACACTCCGCTCGGCAGCCTCGGCTTGTCCGCACTCGCGGCCGTCATCCCCATCGTGTTTTTCTTCCTGGCACTGGCCGTGTTCCGCCTCAAGGGGCATGTGGCCGGCAGCATCACCCTGGCCTTGTCGATCCTCGTGGCGATCTTCGCCTTCCAGATGCCCGTCGACATGGCGTTCGCTGCCGCCGGTTATGGCTTTGCCTACGGTTTGTGGCCGATTGCCTGGATCATTGTCGCGGCCGTGTTCCTCTACAAACTCACGGTCAAGAGCGGTCAGTTCGAGGTGATTCGCAGCTCGGTGCTGTCGATTACCGACGACCAGCGCCTGCAAGTCCTGCTGATCGGTTTCTGCTTCGGTGCGTTCCTTGAAGGCGCCGCCGGCTTCGGTGCACCGGTCGCGATTACTGCTGCGCTGCTGGTGGGCCTGGGCTTCAACCCGCTGTACGCGGCCGGCTTGTGCCTGATCGCCAACACCGCGCCGGTGGCCTTTGGCGCCCTGGGCATCCCGATCATTGTCGCCGGGCAAGTGACCGGCATCGA
Source organism: Pseudomonas vancouverensis (assembly GCF_004348895.1). Classification (GTDB taxonomy): domain Bacteria; phylum Pseudomonadota; class Gammaproteobacteria; order Pseudomonadales; family Pseudomonadaceae; genus Aquipseudomonas; species Aquipseudomonas vancouverensis. The sequence goes on along the minus strand of NZ_RRZK01000029.1, from coordinate 77,488 downwards.
CGCTTTCAAGATCGGCGCCATGACGGGTCGTCAATTGCCGCTGCTGTCGATGTTCGTGCCGTTCTGGCTGGTGTTCATGATGGACGGCATGCGCGGCGTGCGCGAAACCTGGCCGGCCGCACTGGTGGCTGGCGCAAGCTTCGCCGTGACTCAGTACTTCACCTCGAACTTCATTGGCCCGGAACTGCCGGACATCACCTCGGCCCTGGCCAGCCTGATCGCACTGACCCTGTTCCTCAAAGTCTGGCAGCCGAAACGCGCCGCCGGCCAGCACATTGCCGGCGCGGTATCCGCCTCCGTGGTCACTGCCAGTGCCGGTGGTTTCGGCCAGAAGCGCACGACGGTCGCGTCGCCTTACAGCCTCGGTGAAATTTTCAAAGCCTGGTCGCCGTTCCTGATCCTCACCGTGCTGGTCACGATCTGGACCCTGAAGCCGTTCAAGGCGATGTTTGCCGCCGGCGGTTCGATGTACAGCTTCGTGTTCAACTTCGCCATTCCGCACCTTGACCAACTGGTGATCAAGACTGCGCCCATCGTGGCCACGCCAACAGCCATCCCGGCGGTGTTCAAGCTTGATCCGATTTCCGCGACCGGTACGGCGATCTTCTTCTCCGCGCTGATTTCGATGCTGGTCCTGAAGATCAACTTTAGAACTGGTCTGACCACTTTAAAAGAGACCTTCTACGAGCTGCGCTGGCCGATCCTGTCCATCGGCATGGTGCTGGCCTTCGCCTTTGTCACCAACTACTCGGGCATGTCTTCGACCATGGCCCTGGTGCTGGCGGCGACGGGTGCGGCATTTCCGTTCTTCTCGCCGTTCCTCGGCTGGCTGGGTGTGTTCCTGACCGGCTCCGACACTTCGTCCAACGCACTGTTCAGTTCACTGCAGGCGACCACCGCGCACCAGATCGGTGTCAACGACACCTTGTTGGTGGCGGCGAACACCAGCGGTGGCGTGACCGGCAAGATGATCTCGCCACAATCGATCGCCGTGGCCTGCGCCGCGACCGGCCTGGTGGGCAAGGAATCGGATCTGTTCCGCTTCACCCTCAAGCACAGCCTATTCTTTGCAACGATCGTTGGTCTGATCACCCTGGCCCAAGCCTACTGGTTCACTGGCATGCTGGTGCACTAAGGACCACAGGCGACAGAGAAAAAACCGACGCCGGGCCACGCCTCCGGCGTCTGCAATTCACACCCCGGTCTGTAAGGCTGCTGAAAGCTTGCCTGTCTATATTCAGCGGCCTCTACAGACGAATAACCGGGACCACCCGGAGACACGCCTGATGAGCGAGCTTTTTTACAACGCCGTGCCGAATGCGACCCGAGTCGCCCCGCCACTGCCCGAGCCTCGGCAATACCCCAGCGAAAAACCGCAACGGGTGTACCTGTTCGGGACCTGCGTGGTCGATCTGTTCTACCCGGAAGCGGGCATGGACGCGATTCACCTGCTGGAGCGCGAAGGCATTCGCGTCGAATTCCCGCAAGGTCAAAGCTGCTGCGGGCAACCGGCCTACACCTCGGGTTACACCGAGCAGGCGCGGACCGTCGCCCGCTCGCAACTGGCGCTGTTCGCCGGAGACTTCCCGGTGGTGGTGCCTTCGGGCTCTTGCGCAGGCATGTTGCGTGAACACTACGCCGACCTGTTCAAGGATGAGCCGCAAACGTTGAAGCAGGTCCAGGCGCTCGCCGCCCGAACCTATGAACTGGCCGAGTTCCTGTTGTTTGTCTGCAAGGTGCAGCTCAAGGACAATGGCGAGCCGGTGAAGGTGGCGCTGCACACCTCGTGCTCGGCACGCCGGGAAATGAACACCCACTTGCATGGCCGCGAGTTGTTGGCGCAGTTGAGCAACGTGGAACGGGTCAACCACGACCACGAAAGCGAGTGCTGTGGCTTTGGTGGGACATTCAGCGTCCGTATGCCGGACATTTCAGGCGCGATGGTGGCGGACAAGACCCGAGCGCTGAAGGAATCCGGCGCACACAAGGTGCTGAGTGCCGACTGCGGCTGCCTGATGAACATCAACGGCTCGCTGGAAAAACAGCAAGAGGCGTTGCGCGGTCAGCATCTGGCCAGTTTCCTCTGGCAGCGTACCGGAGGTGGCCAATGAGCACTTCCGCGATTATTCCTACGGTTGCCGTGGAAGAAGATTTCCGCACCCGTGCTCACGAGGCATTGGGTGATGCGCAATTGCGAAACAACTTTCGCAAGGCGATGGATTCACTGATGACCAAGCGGGCGGCGGCTTTCAGCGACGCCCACGAACGAGAACATTTGCGTGCGCTGGGCAATGCCGTCCGCGCCCGTGCGTTATCCAAGCTGCCCGAGCTGCTCGAGCAACTTGAACAGAACCTGACCCGCAACGGTGTGACAGTGCACTGGGCGGAAACGGTGGACGAGGCCAATGGCATCGTCCTTTCGATCATCCGCGCTCACGAGGGGCGGCAAGTGATCAAGGGCAAATCGATGGTCAGCGAAGAAATGGAGATGAACCATTTCCTCGCTGATCGGGGCATTGAATGCCTGGAATCGGACATGGGCGAGTACATCGTCCAGCTCGACCACGAGAAGCCTTCACACATAATCATGCCGGCGATCCACAAGAATGCCGGTCAGGTCGCGTCCTTGTTCCACGACAAACTTGGCGTGGAATACACCAAGGACGTTGACCAGCTTATTCAGATCGGTCGCAAGGTCTTGCGGCAGAAATTCTTCGAAGCGGACATCGGCGTTTCCGGCGTCAACTTCGCCGTGGCCGAAACCGGCACCCTGCTGCTGGTGGAGAACGAAGGCAACGGCCGCATGACCACCACCGTGCCACCGGTGCACATCGCCGTCACCGGTATTGAAAAAGTCGTGGAAAACCTGCGCGATGTGGTGCCCCTGCTGTCGCTGCTGACCCGCTCGGCCCTGGGCATTCCCATCACCACCTACGTCAACATGATTTCCGGCCCGCGCAAGGAACATGAGCTCGACGGCCCGCAGGAAGTTCACCTGGTCCTGCTCGACAACGGTCGCAGCCAGGCCTTCGCCGACAGCGAGTTGCGCCAGACCCTGAACTGCATTCGCTGCGGCGCCTGCATGAATCACTGCCCGGTCTACACACGAATCGGCGGCCATGCCTATGGGGAGGTTTACCCCGGGCCTATCGGAAAAATCGTCACGCCGCACATGGTCGGCCTGGCCAAGGTCCCGGACCACCCGAGCGCATCGTCACTCTGTGGTGCCTGCGGTGAAGTGTGTCCGGTGAAAATTCCGATCCCGTCACTGTTGCGCCGCCTGCGCGAGGAAAACGTCAAGGCGCCGGACAGCCCTAACCCGGTGATGCGTGGTCAGGGCAGCAAATACTCACGCAAGGAGCGCTTCATCTGGAACGCCTGGGCCAGGCTCAACAGCTCGCCGACCCTGTATCGCCTGTTCGGCTTCTTCGCCACACGCCTGCGCGCGCTCACACCGAACAATGTCGGCCCGTGGACGCAAAACCACAGCGCGCCGAAACCCGCCGCCCGCTCATTGCATGACATGGCTCGCGAGCATCTGGCCAAACAGGGAGACCGTTGATGAGCGCCAAGCAAAACATCCTCGCCAAACTGCGCAAAAGTCTGACAGGTACCACGCCTGTAGCTGACAACTTCGATGTCGACCTGGTGACGCAGCCTTACACCTACAGCGCGGAACAACGCATCCCGCAACTGCGCAAGCTGATGGAAGCGGTGCACACCGAAATCCATCTGAGCACCGCTGACGACTGGCCAGCACTGCTCGCGCAATTGCTCAAGGAGCGGCAACTGCCAAGCTTGCTGATAGCGCCGACCACAGCTCACGGTCAACGTGTCACACAGCACTGGGCGACAAACCCCGGGTTGCCGGCACTCAAATCCTACGACCGCCCGGTGGAAGAGTGGAAAGCCGAACTGTTCAATGACACCCCGGCCAGCCTCACTGGCACCCTCGGTGCCATTGCGGCCACCGGCAGCCTGATTCTCTGGCCGACCCGTGAAGAACCGCGCTTGATGAGCCTGGCCCCGCTGGTGCATTTCGCGTTGCTCAAGGCCAGCGAAATCCGCGACAACTTCTATCAAGTGCAGCAAGAGTTTGAATGGGCGCAAGGCATGCCGACCAATGCGCTGCTGGTGTCCGGTCCCTCGAAAACTGCTGACATCGAGCAGGTCCTGGCGTACGGCGCCCATGGTCCGAAAGACCTGGTGGTGTTGATCCTGGAGGACCAATGAGTCTACCGGCGGCTTTCCTGCGTGATGCGCAGCAACTGATTCCTCAAGAACGGCGTTTTGACGACCCGCTGTCGACCCTGGCCTTTGGCACCGACGCCAGTTTCTATCGGCTGATTCCGCAGCTGGTGATCCGCGTCGAGTCAGAAGACGAAGTCGTCACACTGCTGAAACTGGCGCAACGAGATCGCGTGCCGGTGACCTTCCGCGCCGCCGGCACCAGCCTGTCCGGCCAGGCCATCAGTGACTCGGTGCTGATCGTGCTGGGGGATAACTGGAACGGTCGGGAGATCCGCGACCAAGGCACGCAAATCCGCCTGCAACCGGGGGTGATCGGCGCCCAGGCCAACGCTTGGCTGGCACCGTTCGGGCGCAAGATCGGCCCGGATCCGGCGTCGATCAATGCCTGCAAGATCGGCGGCATCGTCGCCAACAATGCCAGCGGCATGTGCTGCGGCACCGCGCAAAACACCTACCACACCCTGGCCGGTATCCGTCTGGTACTGGCCGATGGCAGCCGTCTCGACACCGAAGACGCCGCCAGCGTCGCAGCGTTCCGGCAGAGCCACGCGCCACTGCTCGAACGCTTGGCAACCTTGGGCCGCGAGACCCGGGCAAACGCCGAACTGGCTGCAAAAATTCGCCACAAGTATCGTCTGAAAAATACCACCGGCCTGTCGCTCAACGCCCTGGTGGATTTCGACGAGCCTGTGGATATCTTGAGCCACTTGCTGGTCGGCTCCGAAGGCACCCTCGGCTTCATCAGCGCGGTCACCTACGACACGGTGATCGACCATCCGAACAAAGCCTCGGCGTTGATCGTGTTCCCGGATGTCGAGACCTGCTGCAACGCGGTCACCGTGTTGAAAAACCAACCGGTTTCGGCCGTTGAACTGCTGGATCGACGTAGCCTGCGCTCAGTGCAGAACAAACCCGGCATGCCGGATTTCGTACAGCATCTGTCGAACAATGCCTGCGCGTTGCTGATCGAATCCCGCGCCGCCTCGTTCACGTTGCTTCACGAACAACTGGCGCAGATCATGGCGTCGCTGAACTCGTTTGCCGTGGAAAAACAGGTCGATTTCACCGAAGACCCACTGGAAAACGCCCGGCTTTGGGCAATCCGCAAGGACACCTTCCCCGCCGTTGGCGCCGTACGCAAAACCGGCACCACGGTGATCATCGAAGACGTCACTTTCCCGGTGGAACAACTGGCGATCGGCGTGAATCGCCTGATCGAGCTGTTCGACAAACATCACTACGACGAAGCGATTCTTTTTGGCCACGCCCTGGAAGGCAACCTGCACTTTGTCTTCACCCAAGGCTTCAACAGCGCAGAAGAAGTCGCCCGTTACCAGGCGTTCATGGACGACGTGGCGCAACTCGTCGCGGTGGAGTTCGGCGGCTCGCTGAAGGCCGAACACGGCACCGGGCGCAACATGGCGCCCTTCGTCGAACTGGAATGGGGCAGCGACGCCTACCAGTTGATGTGGCAGCTCAAACGCCTGCTCGATCCCAATGGCATTCTCAATCCGGACGTGGTGCTCAGCGAAGATCCGCAGATCCATCTCAAGCACTTGAAACCGCTGCCGGCCGCCGACGAGATTGTGGATAAGTGCATCGAGTGCGGTTTCTGCGAACCGGTTTGCCCGTCGAAAGGCCTGACCTTGAGCCCGCGCCAGCGCATCGTGATCTGGCGCGACATCCAGGCGAAAAAACGTGCGGGCATCGACACCTCCGAACTCGAAGCCGCCTACGACTATCAAGGCATCGACACCTGCGCCGCCACCGGCCTGTGCGCGCAACGCTGCCCTGTAGGCATCAATACTGGCGAGCTGGTGAAAAAACTGCGCAGCCGTAAGGCAACGCATGGGAAAACCGCTTCCTGGCTTGAAGGACATTTCGCCACGGCGCTGCAAGGGGCTCGCTTCACGCTGCACGTGGCCAACGGTGCACGCATGCTGTTGGGCGCGCCGCGGCTGGCGAAGCTCTCGGCGTCACTGACCCGAGTGTCCAAAGGCCAGGTACCGCTATGGACCAACGCCATGCCGCAGCCGGAACGCGCCATTCGCTTCAGCCCGGCGGTGACGGACGCCCGCCCGCGCGTGGTCTACCTGGCCGCCTGCGTGTCACGCGCCATGGGCCCAGCGGCGGGCGACAAGGAGCAAATGTCGCTGCACGACAAGACCCGCAACCTGCTGGAAAAGGCCGGTTATCAAGTGGTCTATCCGGACAACCTCGACAACCTGTGCTGCGGTCAACCCTTCGCTTCCAAAGGCTACGCCGAGCAGGCCGAACACAAGCGCCAGGAACTGATCGGCGCCCTGTTGCACGCCAGCCGTGGCGGCCTCGACCCGATCTATTGCGACACCAGCCCCTGCACCCTGCGCCTGGTTCAGGACCTGGGCGAAACACGCCTGGACCTGTACGACCCGGTGCGTTTCATCCGCACGCACTTGATGGATCGCCTGGAGTTCACACCCCAGGACGCGCCGATTGCCGTGCACGTGACCTGCAGTACCCAGCATCTGGGCGAAAGCCAGGCGCTGATCGACCTGGCGCGCAAGTGCAGCAAGAACGTGGTGATCCCCGAAGGCATTCATTGCTGTGGTTTTGCCGGTGACAAAGGCTTCACCACACCTGAACTGAACAGGCATTCCCTGCGCTCACTCAAGGACGCGGTGCAGCACTGTGATGAGGGGATATCCACCAGCCGCACCTGCGAAATCGGCCTGACACAGCATGGAGGTATCGATTATCACGGCCTGGTCTACCTGGTGGACCGGGTGACTCGCGCCAGGGTGATCTGAAGAAAAATAGAACCCTGACGGCTGGCTGTAGTCCATCGATCAAGGCCCCTCGCAAACGGGGCCTTCCCACTACGGCAGCCGTGCTGACGGTCAGCGAACCCTGGCCCATCAGTTCAAGGAGATACCCATGAAACGTTCTGTACTGTTAGGTCTTTTCGTTACTGCTTCGATGATGGCAAGTGCCTCGTTCGCCGCCGAAGATCTGTGCGCGGTCAACCTGCAAACCCTCAACAATGCCAAGGCCCAAATCCAGGGCACCGACATGCAGGCCCGGGTTGAGGCCAGTGTTCAAACAGCCAAGGCCTATCAGGCCGAGAACACCAAGCAGGGCACGGAGAAATGCATTACCGAGACCACCCAGACCATCCAGGACATCCAGAACGCAAACAAAGGCGGTAAAGGCTGATTGCCACGTGAGGCCAACCTTCGGGTTGGCCTTCCGGGCCGCGTTGGCGTACACTGTGCAGGTCTGCTGCTCACAGGCTGCAAAGAGCATCAGACTCGGGGCCGTTTTGGATTCGACGCCGGTTGCGAAACTTTAGGTGCATGCCGAGTTGGTAACAGAACTCGTAAATCCACTGTTGCAACTTCTTATAGTTGCCAATGACGAAAACTACGGCCAGGAATTCGCTCTCGCTGCGTAAGCAGCCTTAGCCCTGAGCTTCTGGTACCTTCGGGTCCAGCAATCACCAGGGGATGTCTGTAAACCCAAAGTGATTGTCATATAGAACAGAATCGCCGTGCAGTACGTTGTGGACGAAGCGGCTAAAACTTACACAACTCGCCCAAAGCACCCTGCCCGTCGGGTCGCTGAGGGTTAACTTAATAGACACGGCTACGCATGTAGTACCGACAGCGGAGTACTGGCGGACGGGGGTTCAAATCCCCCCGGCTCCACCAAATGATCAATCAAAGACGTCCACGGACGTCTTTTTTTGTGTCTGCGACCCAGTAAATCCGCGGCCTCCAGCGCTTTTGCGGTCTTCTGAGATTTTTTGAGTTCCAGCCATTCGGGTATTCCAAACGGTATTCCAGGCCATCCAGTGCTAATCTTTGGAATACCAAATCAGTGCCTGAGGAGAATCTCATGCCTGCTCAAACCCTCCGCCTCTCCGATCGACAGCTCAAGGGAGTCAAACCCGCGTCCAAGGATTACGTCCTCACCGACGGCGACGGTTTGCAGCTCCGTGTACGCAGCAACGGCTCGTTGCTGTGGAACTTCAACTACCGCGAACCGGTAACCAAGAACCGTATCAACATGGGTTTGGGTACCTACCCAGAGCTCTCGCTGGCGAACGCCCGAAAGATGGCGGTCGAAGCGCGCGAGCTGCTCGCCCAAGGCATCGATCCGAAGGTCCAGCGCGATACGCTGAATGAGGCCATGCGAGCAGAAACGGAACACACCTTCGAGAACGTGGCCGCCGCCTGGTTCGAGCTCAAGAAAGACTCAGTCACCCCGGCCTACGCCGAGGACATCTGGCGGTCGCTCACGCTACATGTGTTCCCCGACTTGAAGACGACGCCACTCGCCAAAATCACCGCGCCGATGGTGATCGAATTGCTTCGTCCGATCGAAGCAAAAGGCAGCCTGGAAACGGTAAAGCGTCTTAGCCAACGGCTTAACGAGATCATGACCTACGGCGTGAATTCCGGCCTGATCTTCGCCAACCCGCTCAGTGGCATACGGGCGGTTTTCAAAAAGCCCAAGAAAGTAAACATGGCCGCGCTTCCGCCCGAAGAGCTCCCCGAGCTCATGCTGGAAATCGCGAATGCCAGTATCAAACGCACGACCCGCTGCCTGATCGAATGGCAGTTGCATACCATGACTCGCCCCGCTGAAGCGGCGACCACTCGCTGGGCAGACATCGACTTTGAAAGGCGTGTCTGGACCATCCCTCCAGAGCGGATGAAGAAGCGCCGTCCGCACAGCATTCCGTTGAGCGATCAAACAATAGCGTTGCTGGAAATACTGAAGTCCCATAGCGGTCATCGGGAGTACGTCTTCCCGGCAGACCGAAACCCACGTACTCATGCCAATAGCCAGACCGCGAATATGGCGTTGAAACGCATGGGCTTCCAGGATCGCTTGGTCAGCCACGGCATGCGCTCGATGGCCAGCACCATCTTGAATGAACATGGGTGGGACCCGGAGCTCATCGAAGTGGCGCTGGCACACGTCGACAAGGATGAGGTGCGCAGCGCCTACAACCGAGCCGACTACATCGAACGCCGGCGGCCGATGATGGCTTGGTGGAGCGAGTACATTTTAAAGGCGTCGACGGGCAATCTCTCAGCCAGCGCGATGAATGCGGTCAGGGATCGGAACGTAGTACCGATCCGATAGGGCGGCGACAACGGCGACACTGGCGACATGCCGCGTGGCGTCTACATCCTAGCCGTCTGAGCTAATGGCGACAGTCGCCAACTCGCCTTGCTCTTTGCCTCTCCGGCTAAGCCCCTGAGCACGGGGAGGCTTCGCATCCCCATGCTCAGGGGCTAACATTAGAAAAACGACAAACGGCCACTTTGCTATTGATTTCCACCGACTTCCAAGCCACGCCGGAGCATGAGTCTGGCGCATTTCCATGTGCCCTCCCCCAATTGACCTATGTCCGCGAAACCGATAGAACCAAGGTTCAAAGCGCTGCCTTCGGCAGCACCCAGATGACCAGAGCCTTCAAGGTCATGCCGCTATCACGGTGGTTCATCCCGAAGTGCGATTCGCGCCCGGAGGCTCGCACAGTCATTCGCAAGAGTGATGGACGCCTACTTAACGATCCGCCTAGTGCGGCAACCCGCTAACCCTTAAGCCCTGCAGCAACGAACCTGCTCGGCCAACGTTTTGCGTCAACCCATCGCCCGTCTCTTTCTCCAGAAAAGAGACGGGCGCATCTCACACTGCTGCAGCCCTGCTCGCACGGGCCTTTGCAGCTCTCCCCCTCGTGACAATCGGCGTGACAAACACCGAATGCTCACTCGCAACAGCGATGCCGATGATGGTGCCGCAGTCCAAAGAATGGTCTGCCCCTGACTGACAGTCAGGCATGCCCCGGTCATCACCTCGCAGCCCATACCCGACTCAGGATCTCGCGGCACCGGACTCGTCAGCCAGTGCAGCCTCCACCCGCCCACCGTTATCGGTGCTCAGGAGGCCAGATCATGAGATGCCCAAGCTCCCGGTCGTAAGGAGCCGTCAGTCCCGCGTGAGTGGACAACCCTCACAGGCCGCAGGGGCCTTGATCCCTGATAACACTCAACAACCGTGGCGGGATGAGTGAGGGCGAAGTCGATTATCCCAGGAGAATACCGATGCAACTATGCGAAGCGTTCGAGCCACCACAACCCTTGCTGGAATACCAGCAGGCACCATTGCCCTACCCGGTCGAAGCACTCGGGAAACTGTTGGGCCCTACGGTCGAGCGACTGGCCGAGGTGATCGGCGTGCCCTGCGCCATGGCTGCACAATCGGTCCTGGCCAGCGCTGCCCTGGTGAGCCAGGGTCATGCCAATGTCCAACTCGACGGTCGAACCTATCCGCTGTCCCTCTACCTATTAACGGTGGCGTCCTCAGGTGATCGCAAAAGCGCGGTGGACCATCTCGCACTGAAGGCGGCGCGTGACTGGGAACGACAGCAGTGGACCTTGTATGCGGATAAACTCAAAGCCTATCGCGCCGCTACGAGCATCCTGGCCAAACCCAAAACCGCAAAGAATCACGCGGAGGCGGAAGACAGTGAGCTGTCCGAGCCGGTCCCGCCGAGACTGATCATTGCCGAACCCACCATTGAGGCTCTGGTCAAAAGTCTGTGCCATGGATTACCCAGCATGGGCTTGTTCAATGATGAAGGTGGCCAGTTCTTGGGCGGCAGCACCATGAGCAAAGAGAATCTGCTCAAGGCGATTACCACCTTGTCGACACTGTGGGATGGCAGCCCGATCGACCGGGCGCGCTCCATGGCGGGGGAAAGCCTGCGTGCCTATGATCGCCGTCTCAGCCTGCATTTGATGCTACAGCCTTACTTGGCCAACCAGCTACTCAAAGACCCGGCGATCAATGGCCAAGGCATCTTGGGCCGCTGCCTAATCAGCTGGCCCGAACGTCTGGTCGGTCGGCGTTTGTACAAGGCAGTCGACCTGATGCGAGATGCCAAGGTCCAGCGCTACCAAACGCGCATCACCGCCCTGCTGGATAAGCCATTGTCGCTACACAAAGACGGTTCACTTAACCCCGCCAGGCTGGAACTGACGCCCAGCGCTCGCACTGCCTGGATTGATATTCACGACACCATCGAATGCCAGTCTGGCGAGTTCGGTGAACTGGCGGGCGTCCAATCCGTCGCAGGAAAAGCGGCGGCCAATGTGCTGCGCATCGCCGGTGTGCTTGCGGTAATTGAAGACGCGAATGTAGTGAGTGAGGCCCATATTCAACGCGCCTCAACACTGATGGATTACTACCTGGCGGAGATCCAACGCCTGACCGAAAAAGAGCCAATCAACACTTTACGTGAGGAAGCGGATCGACTGCTGCGCTGGCTGACGCAAAAAGGCTGGACCCAATTCACTATCCGCAACCTCAATCGCAACGGCCCTCGCTTTGCCCGTAAGAGCAGCCATCACACCGCCACACTGCTCGTCGAGCTGATCACGCATAACTGGCTGAACAGTCGCGATGCCAAAACTTTCGAGGTCCGCCATGTTTCGCCTCAATGACGCGGTGCGCTGCTACCAGGCGCAACATCAATTGCAATCAGAAACACTGCATGTCGCCGCTTCTGTCGTCACCTTGTCGCCACACGCCAGTCCAGGAATAACGCGGGTTGTCGCCACTGTCGCCGCTGTCGCCACACCAGCTCTTGCCCCCGCCGAAATCGCCCTGCTGATCGAGCAACTGCGTGAGGAAGGGGCACTGCTGGAACACCAAGAGAACGCCCTCCTGATCCGCCCGACACACTGGCAGCAGGTGGACAGGCTTAGCCCCCACTGGAAAGCCCTGCTGCTCTTTCTGCAAACGAACGAAAACGGTGATGACAATGGCACTGGTCGGTCGGCGTGATGGTCGCAACTTTGGCTATGGCCGCCAGCTGAGCTACGCCGGCCCACAAGCGCTGAAGGATCTGTTTGCCGGTGGCCACTTCGCCACGGTCAGAGCGCATAGCGATCGCTGGCAAGCGTTCGTGCGTTGGTGTCGGTCAGAGAACGGCCCCGGTTACAACGATGCGCGCCAGATTGATCGACAGACGCTGCAAGACTACGCCGCTTACCTGCGCCAGCAGATCCAGCAAGGTGAACTCTGCATTGCCACTGCACAGAACCGCCTGAGCAGCGTCAACCGCACCCTCGCGGCGATGCGCGGTGATCAGGACGTGAGGATCGCCAGTCCGAGTCAGGCGTTGGGACAACAGCGCTCGAGCGTACGCACCCGTGCGCCGGATGGCCAAGACCACCAACAGGTGCAGCGAGTACTCGAGGCGCTCGGCGAACAGCAATACGAGCGGGTGGCCGCGATTGTTCTGTTGGCCCGAACAACCGGTATGCGCCTGCGCGAAGCGATCCTGGCTAACCTGCCGCGACTGCAACGCGAAGCCGAACACTTCGGCCGTATCAACATTCAGGACGGCACCAAAGGTGGCCGCTCGGGGGCATCAGCACCGCGATGGGTCATAGCCAATGAAGCGGTGAAGGCGGCGCTGCAGTTTGCTCGTCATGCAGTACCGACCGGCAGCCGCAACTTGCTGGCCCGAAACGAAAGCTACGCCGCGTTCCTGCAACAGAGCGTGCTCCCCACCCGAGAAACGCTGCATAAACTAGAGCTGAAGTGTTTTCATGAACTGCGAGCAGCCTACGCCTGCGAGCGTTACGAGCAGCTCACCGGCCACGCCGCACCGGTCAATGGTGGTTACTGCTATCGCATTGACCGCGACCTTGATCAGTACGCGCGCCAACATATCAGCCTTGAGCTCGGGCATAACCGGATCGATGTAGTTTCGGCCTACATTGGAGGTCGGGCGTGATCAAACCCTTCGACATGGCGCTGTTCCTAAGCGGCGTACTGACCGGTTCGAAAGTCACGCAGCAGCGCCACCTACACCAAGCCCGAATCATGCAAGCGGCCATTCAACAGCGATGGCAACGTGACAATCCCTGGACCTGGCAGCTCAAGCATGTGCGCTGGTTTCTCACTCAACACATGAAAGACCATTCCGACACCACCCGGTATTACTATCGCCTCACCACCCTATTGATCTGGAAACGATTAGGGAATGACCGAGCAAGGCTGATCCAACGCTCGACTCGTGGCTGAGCAGTGGCCCCCAAAGCGGTTATCGAGTCCAATCAGGCATCATCAAACCCTTATACCAGCGTTTACCCAAGCGAATGACGCTGCTTTCAACATCAGAGCTCTAGAACAGTGGGACAAGGTAGGGTTTGCTATACCGCCGTAAACGGCGAAATAGCAATCGGTCGGCCGCGGTCGTTGCACTCCCCCCGACCTACCACTCCTGCTTTGGGCAGACCCCGAGACTCAAAAAGCGATGCCAGTTAGCGGCTGATTTCTTGGCGAATTACCGTATAGTTGCGTCACAAACCATACCGCCGGCATAGCAAATTACAATGGATAAGAAGCGACTGTCAGAAACGGACATTATCACCAAATTCATCCTTCCGGCTGTCGAGCAATCAGGGTGGAACCCAATGACTCAGCTCCGCCAAGAGGTGAAGCTGCGCGACGGTAAAGTCATCGTTCGCGGTCAGGTGGGTGCCCGTAAAACGGTTAAATCGGCCGACATAGTGCTCTACCACAAACCCAATATGCCGCTAGCCGTGATAGAGGCTAAGGCCAATAAGCACGAAATAGGCAAAGGCATGCAGCAGGGATTGGATTATGCCCGCCTGTTGGACGTGCCCTTTGTATTTGCCAGTAACGGTGACGGTTTTGCTTTCCACGACAAAACTGCTGTCGCCCAAGGCGGTGAGCTAGAGAGTAAAATCACTCTTGCCGACTTCCCTAGCCCCAAGGCTCTGTGGCAGAAGTACTGCGCCTGGAAGGGCTTCACAGAAGACCAGCTGCCGCTCATTACCCAAGACTACTACGACGATGGCAGCGGCAAGTCTCCGCGTTACTACCAGTTGCAGGCTATTAACAAAACCATTGAAGCCGTATCGGCCGGACAAGATCGCATTCTGCTGGTGATGGCCACCGGTACCGGCAAGACCTACACTGCCTTCCAGATAATTTGGCGTTTGTGGAAAGCCAAGAAGAAGAAACGCATCCTGTTCCTGGCCGACCGTAACATCCTTGTTGATCAAACCCGCCTCAATGACTTTCAGCCCTTTGGGCCAGTCATGACCAAAATCACTGGTCGTAAGGTGGATCCTGCCTACGAGATTCATCTGGCGCTCTACCAGGCGCTTACTGGTCCAGAAGAACACCAGAAGGCTTACAAACAGGTTGATCGTGACTTCTTCGACCTGATCGTTATCGACGAATGCCACCGTGGCAGCGCCGCAGATGATAGTGCCTGGCGCGAAATCCTGGAGTACTTCGGATCGGCCACCCAAATCGGCCTCACTGCCACGCCCAAAGAGACCGATGAAGTCTCCAACATCGATTACTTCAACGAGCCAGTTTACACCTACTCACTCAAAGAAGGCATTGAGGATGGTTTCCTCGCCCCCTACAAAGTGGTGCGGGTGGATCTGGATGTCGATTTACAGGGCTGGAGGCCAACCAAGGGTCAGCTCGATCAGAATGGTGAGTTGATCAAAGATCGCATCTACAACCAAAAAGACTTCGACCGTGTCATGGTTATCGACGAGCGCACCCAGCTAGTAGCGGAAACCATTACCGCCTACCTCAAGCGCACCGATCCCATGGCCAAGACCATTGTTTTCTGCAACGACATTGATCATGCCGAACGTATGCGCCGTGCACTGGTCAACCTCAACAAGGATCAGGTCTCCAAGAACGACAAGTACGTGATGAAGATCACCGGCGACGATGAAATCGGCAAAGCTCAGCTGGATAATTTCATCAACCCCAAACGCGCCTACCCAGTTATCGCCACCACCTCAGAATTGATGACCACCGGCGTCGATGCCCAAACCTGCAAGCTGGTGGTACTGGATCAAACCATCCAATCAATGACCAAGTTCAAGCAGATCATCGGTCGTGGCACCCGCATCAATGATAAGTTCAACAAGCTCTGGTTTACCATTCTCGACTTCAAGAAGGCCACCGAGCTCTTCGCGGATGAGCGTTTCGACGGCATCCCCGAGAAAGTCATGATCACTGATCCCACCAAGATCATCGACCAAGATGACCCGAGCTTTGATGATGAGCTCAACAAAGATGACGATGAAGGCAGCCCAGATAACACCGCTGAGTCAGGCGAAGGCAGTACCGATGTAGACACCACCACAGGTGGCTGCGGTTCGGGTGGTGGTGAAGGCGAGCCCTATGTCAAATACCGCGTTAAAGGCGTCGCCGTTAATAAAATCGCGGAGCGCGTCCAGTATTACGACACCGACGGCAAGCTGGTGACCGAGTCGTTTAGGGATTACACCCGCAAAGCAGTTACAAGGCACTTTGCTTCACTGGATGAGTTCGTTCGCAAGTGGAAAGACAGTGAGCGCAAACAGGCGGTGATTGACGAGTTGGCCGCCGAGGGTGTCATCTGGCAGGCATTGGAGGAAGAAGTCGGTAAGGATATGGATCCTTTCGACCTCATTTGCCACATAGCTTACGACCAGCCGCCGCTCACCCGCAAAGAGCGCGCCGAAAATGTCAAAAAGCGCAACTACTTCGCTAAGTATTCGGAGGTTGCCCAGAACGTGCTAAACGTATTGGTTGAACAGTACGCCGATGCTGGCATCAGCCAGCTAGAGCAAGCCGGTCTTGCCGAGCTTAAAGTGCCAAAACTCAAAGCCTTGGGGAACCCCATGCAAATTGTCCAAAATGAATTCGGCGGTAAGCCTCAATATAAACAGGCTTTGAGCGAGTTAGAAGAACAGCTCTATACAAACGATAAAACTGCGTAAAACTGTTTAGACTAGTCGTAATAAGCGCGGTCGCCATCAAACACGCGCCATTTACTAGCGTTAATTGCTAAAGAGAAAATCATGTCCGTCAGCTCTGTAATAAAGTCCATCCAAGACATCATGCGTAAAGACGCCGGCGTCGATGGCGACGCCCAGCGCCTAGGCCAGATGTCTTGGTTGTTGTTCCTCAAAATATTTGACGCTCAAGAGCAGCAGCTTGAGTTCGAGCAGGAAAATTATTACTCACCCATTCCTGGGCGATACTTTTGGCGTAATTGGGCGACCAATAATCAAGGCATTACTGGCGATGAACTACTGAAATTCATAAACGAAGATCTGTTCCCCACACTTAAGAGCCTCACTGTATCCATCGATAAAAATCCCCGAGGATTTGTCGCCAAAGAAGCCTTTAGTGATGCCTTCAACTATATGAAGAACGGCACACTGTTGCGTCAGATGATCAACAAGCTCAATGAAATCGATTTTACCGACTCGAAAGAGCGGCATTTGTTCGGCGATATATACGAGCAAATTCTAAAAGATCTGCAGAGCGCCGGTAACTCTGGTGAGTTCTACACACCGCGAGCCGTTACCCGCTTTATCGTGCAGATGATCGATCCGAAGCTGGGCGAGACTATTTTTGACCCCGCTTGCGGCACCGGCGGCTTCCTCGCCTGCGCGTTTGACCACGTCGAGCAAAACTACGTCACCACTGCCGAAGACCATCAAACGCTGCAGAAGCAAATCCATGGTGTCGAGAAAAAGCAGCTACCGCACTTGCTTTGCACCACCAACATGCTGTTGCACGGTATTGAAGTTCCGGTACAGATCAAACACGGCAACACCCTCAACAAGCCGCTCTCTAGTTGGGCATCTGATATTGATGTCATAGTCTCCAACCCGCCGTTCGGTGGCACAGAAGAAGACGGCATCGAGAAAAATTTTCCCGCTGAAATGCAAACCCGCGAAACCGCAGATCTTTTCCTACAGCTGATCGTCGAGGTTCTAAAAGATAAAGGGCGTGCTGCTGTTGTTCTTCCAGACGGCACTCTATTTGGTGAAGGTGTAAAAACCAAAATCAAAAAAATGCTGATGGACGAGTGTAACCTGCACACCATCGTTCGACTACCTAACTCCGTCTTCGCACCCTACACAAGCATCAAGACCAACATCTTGTTCTTTGAGAAGGGTCAGCCGACTAAAGATATTTGGTACTACGAAGTGCCATTGCCTGCAGGTACTAAAGCCTTTAACAAAACCAAGCCCATGAAGCTAGAAGATTTTAGTGATTGCGCCAACTGGTGGGGAGAAGGCGATACTCAGCAAGAAAAACTCGCCCGTAACAAACGCCAAGCCAACGAGCAAGCGTGGCAGGTGAGCATTGAGGAAATTGTTGCACGCAACTACAACCTCGATATGAAAAATCCCCATCAAGAAGAAAAGATCGGACACGATCCAGACACACTGCTGGCCGATTACTACCAACAGCAAGCGGGTATTCAAGCGCTTCGCGATCAACTCAAAGGCATCCTTGTCGAAGCGCTGTCTAGCAACACAGAAGGTCAGCGGTAATGGGGGCCGAACAACTGGTAACCGACAATATTGGTCTTTGGACATCAGCCATCAGAGCCAAGGCAACTCAGGGTCGTGGAAGTAACAAGAAACGCGAGCTCTATGGCATCAAAAAACTGCGAGAGTTGATTCTGGAACTGGCTGTGCGCGGCAAGCTTGTGCCGCAAGATCCAAATGACGAACCGGCAAGTGAATTCCTAGAACGTATCGCTGATGCCAAAACTCAGTTAATCAAAGATAAAAAAATAAAAAAAGCCAAAATACTATCTGAAATTAAAAATAAAGATGTTTCTTTTCCCCTGCCGGCTAAGTGGCAGTGGGTCAAGCTTGGTGATCTTGTAGAGATGTACAACGGAAGGGCTTTTAAGTCATCCGACTGGGCCACAACGGGCCTACCAATTGTGAGGATTCAGAACCTTAATAATGAAAAGGCCGAATTCAATTACTTTGATGGTGATCTAGCTGACCATCATCGAATAGACAATGGCTCTTTTCTAATTAGCTGGTCAGGAACGCCGGGCACATCTTTTGGCGCATTTATCTGGACTCGCGGTAAAGCAGCACTTAACCAGCACATTAACAAGTGCGTATTTCATACTGATGAAATCAATCTTGTATTCATGAGACTAGCGGTGAATGGCTGCATGAACCATTTCATTGAAATGGCTCAAGGCGCAGTAGGGCTAAAACACGTAACAATAGGAACATTAAACAATGCAATATTTGGCTTCCCTCCTTTATCCGAACAAGAACGAATAGTAGCGAAAGTAGATGAGCTGATGGGCCTCTGTGATCAGCTGGAGCAACACACCGAAGCAGGTATCGAAGCCCATCAAGTTCTGGTCGAAACTCTGCTGGAATCCTTAACCAACGCCAAAGATGACATTGACCTCAGCGAAAACTGGGGACGCCTGAGTGAACATTTCGACACGCTGATAACAACCGACTTTGCCGTGGAACAGCTTAAAAAGGCTATTTTACAGCTGGCTGTTATGGGGAAACTAGTCCCACAGGATCCAGCTCAAGAGCCCGCCAGCGAATTACTTAAACGCATAGTTGCTGATAAAAAACAACTTATCAACGAGGGGAAAATCAGAACCACCACCCCCCTGCCGGAAATTACCGTTGAGGAAAAACCGTACTCGCTACCTAAGGGATGGGAGTGGTGCAGAATTGATACGTTGACAAAATATTCTGAAGCTGGCTGGAGTCCAAAGTGCCATGATTTCGCCAGAGAGAAAAATGCCTGGGGTGTTCTAAAAATTAGCGCAGTTACTTGGGGTGAATTCAAACCGCAAGAAAATAAACGACTACCAGATAATTTAGAACCAAGGCCAGAGCTTGAAGTCCGGGAAAATGACTTCCTAATATCTCGCGCAAACACACCTGAGCTCGTAGCGAGATCTGTGGTTGTTCCATTTGGAACTGAGACGAAGCTAATGATGAGCGACAAAATCATTAGATTTACTTTTAGCGAACATGTCTCACCGAGTTATCTGAGCCTTGCAAATAACTCACAATGTTCCAGGGCGTATTATGCTCGCATAGCTGGTGGAACAAGCAGTTCAATGAAGAATGTATCAAGACATCAAATTCAGATGCTTGCAATTGCACTCCCTCCATTAGAAGAGCAGATCCGAATAGTTGACAAAGTTAATCAGCTTCTGGCTATGTGCGACCAACTAAAAGCTCGTCTATGCGAAGTTCAAACCACGCAGCTGAACCTGGCGCAGGCCGTAGTCTATGGTGTGATTGGTGAGCCCGTAAAAGGCACAGAAGCCCCCGAGAGCAATACGAATGATATGAAAATCACGACAACGTTGTCACTAAATCACGAAGATTTTGAGGATGATGCGATTATAGCGCCAATTATTCTTGAGTTAGGCGGCTCGGCAGATGCGAAGGATGTATGGGGCAAGACAAGGCTAAGCCTTCCTGAGTTTTACGCCCAATTAAAGTTAGAGATCGACGCTCTGTATATTAAAAAACCGGCTAGCGCAGAATTTAAAGAGGCATAAAAAGTGAAGTTAAAGGAACTAACGATACCCAACCACAAGGGATTTGTTGACTTTACAATAACGTTCGACAATAAATCGCCAATTACTACGGTGATTGGCCGGAATGGCGTCGGGAAGTCGAATCTTATTGAGATAATTGTCTGTATTTATAGGGCGATTGATCTAGGCGAATCAACAGATTTTAGCTACACCCTGGCCTATGAGTGTCGAGGCCATGATATAAAAATCATATTTGATGTTGAAAATAAGCTCAATAATCTAGTCATGATTGATGGCGGCAAAAAATCGTTTGCGTTTCTAAAGAGTTATGCTAATGAGTATCTTCCGCTTAACATCTTCACCTACTACTCCGGAACCAACGAGCGAGTTGAGCAACTATTCGTAAAGCATCAAACACGTTTTTATGAGGCCCTTACCAAGGGTGATAACCAGTTAATTCGACGTTTTTTTTATTGTCGCGATGTTCATAGTTTCTTCGTGCTTTTAGCCTTCTTGGTTGATGATGATCCGTCCTGCAAAGAGCTGTTGGAGCAGCTTAATATAGCATCGCTGGACTCGGTGCTTTTCTGTCTGAAAAAACCGTACTGGTATAAAGGTAAACCTTCAGAAGTTATGCGCGAAGAAGGAGATCCACGATTCTGGTATTCCCGTGGCGTGGTCAAAGAATTTCTTGATAATTTGTGGCGCTATGCTGTCGCCCCTATTGATAATACAGAACGAAAAACGGTTGATTTTCGAGGTCGCTCAGAGACCCAGGATCGCCTTTATCTGTTTTTATCGGATGATAGTGCGCTAAAAGGTTTGGCCTCAGAATACCCAGATGCCACATCGCTCTTCAAGAACATTGAAAGCACCTATATCGCAGACCTGCTTGAATATGTTCAAGTAACTGTAACGCTGATCGACGGCAAGAAATTAACTTTCTCAGCTCTTTCTGAAGGTGAGCGCCAACTATTAACTGTATTAGGCTTAATGAAGTTCACTAGAGGTGACGAGTCTTTATTCCTGCTAGACGAGCCGGACACGCACTTAAACCCTCGGTGGAAATTAAGCTACTTTGATCAAATTGAGAAGATTCTAGATCACGAGATTGAAGGTAGTAACCTCAACGCTTGGCAAACTAGCCAGGTCGTATTGACCACGCACGACCCAATAATGTTGACGTCACTGTATGCCGAACAGATTCGAGTACTAACTGAGAGCGATGACTCTGGAAAGCAATCTGAAACACCTACACAAGACCCAATCAACATGGGAATTGAAGCAATAATTCAATCCGATTTGTATGGAATTCGAACAAGCTTAGATAATTCCATACAGGAATTAATCGATAGAAGATTTGAAATTTCAAAGGCTCTTGACGGGGTCGACAATGACTCTAAAAAGAGAAAATTGCTTTGGCAGATTCACCTGATAAATATTGAGCTAGATGAAATGGGTCAGTCGGTGTCGCATCCCAACCCTTATTTTTCTAGGTTTGCTAAAGCAATGAGCGAATCCGAGATTTTTAAAAAGCCAAACTACACCCACGAAGAATATGAAGCAATTCAAAAGCTGGCCCTTTCAAATCTTAATAAGATCATGACTGAAGAGGGCATGAAATGATTCATATCGACGCGCCTTTCCAGACGGCTGACTATAAAAGATTAAGTGAAATTGACCGAGTACCGCAAGTCATTAAAAACTGGATCACCCAAGCAAGCGCTCACGAAAAAGTGCTATTAGATAACGCAATTACATTAACTGAAAAATACAAATATATTGAAGAAAAATCTGGATTTTGGCGCTCCAAAAGGCTTACAAAATGGCTTCTCGGAATAAGTTACAATAAGTGCTGGTACAGCGAAGCTAAGTTTGCCGGTGACTCTGCCGAGCTAGAGCATTGGAGACCCAAAAAAGCCACTCACGACTTTAGTAAAAACAAAATACACGATGGCTATTACTGGCTTGCATTTAACCTTACAAACTATAGAATTTCAAAGGGAAAACTTAATAGAATCAAAGGAAATTTTTTCCCACTAATAGAAGAAGCCACTAGGGCTGGTGGATCCCACGTACCGCACATAGCAGAAAAACCTTTGTTCCTAGATCCAATTTCACCGTCTGATCATCAATGCTTAAGCTTTAACGATAAGGGCGAGGCAATATTTAATGAGGGCATTCTAACGCCAAGGGCCGAAGAGAGAGCCATCACAACAATTAAATATTTTGGCTTAAATACAGATTCTTTAATCACGGAAAGACGCCTCCTATGGTCAACAGTAAGGCAAAACTACGCAAATTATATTAATCATATAAAGCTGGCGAATGATGGATGTCCGGCCTCACAAGGCATAGCGGACACTTATGCTCATGAAATTCATTATCTCATACATGAAACTTCAGCTTTTTCATCGACCGCTAGAGCCGCACTTAAGACGTTACGAGAGCCTACTGCAGATGCGTTCGCAATGAGCGCGGGGAAACCTAGGCCGTCCAATGAACACAAGGCTTGAGATTAGTTATAGATTGGTTGACCACGAGTTTAGATGGGGCAGCGTGAGTAATGGCCGCACATTGTCATTAAAGCCAAGGGGGGGGCATATGTCGAATAACTGGATGATTCGAGCTGGACGTGGAGGCGTTTACATAGAAGATTTTGAGAAGGGTTACGCCGCTATTGGTTGGTCACAACTAGGAGATTTAACCCAATACTCTACAAGCGCCAGCCTGCGCCAAGAGTACATAGAGATTTACGGCAACGATAAACCTTCGGCCACCGCCAATGCGGTCGCTATGATCCTAAAATTTCGTGATCAAATCACCGCCGGGGATCACATCGTTACCTATAATCCAGAAACGCGGGAATACCTCCTAGGTATCGACCAAGGCGAGTATCAGTATCAGCCTGATACCGTTGGCGACTATGCCAACCTTCGTAAGGTTGAGTGGTTGGGTAAAGTCAGCCGTGATCAGCTACCACAGAAAGCGAAAAACTCCCTCGGCTCAACTCTGACGCTTTTCTCCATAAGTCAGGAAATCATCGACGTGTTTACAGCTGTGTTGGAGGGTAAAGCTCCCAGCCCCCTGGTCAATGACACAGATGAAGTTGAAACCGAAGTGGAGCAGCTAAAAGATGAAACTGTGGCCCAAAGCCATGAGCTCATCAAAGACAAAATCGTCGCTCTGCTACCTGACGAGATGGAAGAATTGGTGGCAAGCATACTCCGCGCCATGGGTTACAAAGCCAAGGTATCACCCAAGGGGCCAGATCGAGGGGTAGACGTTATCGCCTCACCCGATGGATTAGGCCTCACTCAGCCACGTATCAAGGCTGAGGTAAAGCATCGCAATGGTTCGATGGGGGCTCCCGCGATTCGTAGCTTTATCGGTGCGCTACGTGAAGGTGACTCAGGCTTGTTTATTAGTACTGGTGGTTTCACTCGTGAGGCCCGCTACGAAGCCGAACGATCCAGCATTCAGCTCACCTTGGTCGACCTGGACGATTTGGCCGACCTGATCGTAAGCCACTACGAGAGCATCGATCTGGAGGGGCGTGCACTGGTGCCGCTGGTGCGGATCTACTGGCCGGTGAGTTAAATAGTGAATCGCCCCTGATTTCGTAACGCAGCCAAGCGTCTCCTTCTCTGGCCGATGACCAGTAGATATCTGCCGCTCACCACTAAGCGTGCGGGTCAGATCGAGTGCAAACAGGTGGTCGAGTGGAGTGCCGTATTCCAATTGGTATTCCAATCAAAAATTAAAGATCTACATTAGCTATATAAATCAATAATTTAATGATCGAATTCAAGTTACCCCGGCCCACCAAATCAGCAACACGAAAAAGGCACCAGGCGATCATCGCCGGTGCCTTTTTTTATGCCTGAAGGGTCTGCACCTTCCTGCGCCAAACGCCCACACTACAAACAAAATCGAATATCAAAATAATAATTAATTCCTTTTAAGAATATAACCACTCTTCTATAACTGTCCGAAAGGCAACACCTCACAAGTGTTTCCCCACAGACAGTGCATCAACACAATTGGTTGAGCAGCAACACAAAAAACCTTTCACCCATAAAAATCCCTTTATTTTCAGTTAGATAAAGGTTGGATCGGTTTTTGCTGAGCCCTGTCACCGTCTCTGTTTGTAGAGCGACAGCACAGGAATTCAACCATGACTGCTCCTTTGAACGTTATCGCCGTCTCCGGCGGCGCTTACCGCCCTTCCCGCACTCAGGTGCTCACTCAGGCCATCCTCGATGAGGTCGGTCGGCATCTGAATATCAGCGGCCGCGTCATTGAACTGGCCGATCTTGCTCGCGATGTGGGTGGTGCGTTGAGCCGCAAGGAATTGGCTGCTGAAACCGAGGCGCAATTGCAGGCCATCGAGAGCGCGGATCTGTTGATCGTGGCGTCGCCGGTGTATCGCGGTTCGTACCCCGGTCAGCTCAAGCATCTGTTTGACCTGATTGATCAGGACGCGTTGATCGACACGCCGGTGCTGCTCGCTGCGACGGGGGGCAGTGCGCGTCATGCGTTGGTGATCGATCATCAGCTGCGTCCGCTGTTCAGTTTTTTCCAGTCGTTGACTTTGCCCTTGGGCGTGTACGCCAGCGAAGCCGACTTCAATAACTACCGCGTCAGCTGCGAGCTGTTGCAGGCGCGTATTCGCCTGGCGGTGGAGCGCGCCCTGCCGTTCTTCGGTGCTCACCAACGTTTGCGCCAGAGCGCCTGAGGAACATGACGATGAATGTTTTCTGGTTCCTGCCCACCCATGGCGACGGTCACTTCCTCGGCACCAGCCAGGGCGCGCGCCCGGTGACGCTCAACTATCTGAAGCAGATTGCCCAGGCGGCGGATGGCTTGGGTTATTACGGCGTGCTGATTCCCACCGGGCGCTCCTGTGAAGACTCCTGGGTCATCGCCTCGGCCCTGGCGCCGCTGACTGAGCGTCTGCGTTATCTGGTAGCGATTCGTCCGGGGATCATCTCGCCGACTGTGTCGGCGCGCATGGCCGCCACCCTTGATCGGTTGTCCGGAGGTCGCTTGCTGATCAACGTGGTCACCGGGGGCGATCCGGATGAAAACCGTGGCGATGGCATTCACTTGAGCCATGCCGAACGCTATGAAGTCACCGATGAATTCCTGCAGATCTGGCGTCGGGTGCTGCAAGGCGAATCCGTGGATTTCCACGGCAAACACTTCCAGGTGGAGAACGCCAAAGCGCTTTATCCGCCGGTGCAGAAACCTTATCCGCCGCTGTATTTCGGTGGCTCGTCCGATGCCGCCCATGACCTCGCCGCAGAACAGCTCGATGTGTACCTGACCTGGGGTGAACCACCCGCAGCGGTGGCGGAAAAAATTGCCGACGTGCGCGCTCGTGCCGCCAGACACGGGCGCACAGTGAAATTCGGCATTCGCCTGCATGTGATCGTGCGCGAGACCGCTGCCGAAGCCTGGCAGGCTGCCGACCGCCTGATCGAACACATTTCCGACGAGACCATCGCCGCCGCGCAGAAGTCTTTCGCTCGCTTCGATTCGGAAGGCCAGCGGCGCATGGCAGCACTCCACGACGGCCGTCGCGACAATCTGGAAATCGCCCCCAACCTCTGGGCCGGCGTCGGTCTGGTGCGAGGTGGCGCCGGCACCGCGCTGGTGGGTGATCCGCAGCAGGTGGCCGCTCGGATCATGGAGTACGCCGACCTCGGCATCGACAGCTTCATCTTCTCCGGCTACCCGCACCTCGAAGAAGCCTATCGCTTTGCCGAATTGGTGTTCCCGCTGCTGCCCGAACCCTATGCCAGCCTGGCAGGGCGAGGCGTGACCAATCTCACCGGGCCGTTTGGCGAAATGATCGCCAACGATGTCCTGCCGCAAAAGCAAGCGGCCACCACCGAACACTCGAGGAGCCCCGCGTGAGTCCGAACCTTCAAACCGCTGTACCGAGCCCCTTGCAGATCGCGCGCAAACTGGCCGAGACCTTCGCGCAAACCGCCGCCGAACGCGACGAACGCGGCGGCACGCCAAAGGCCGAGCGCGACGCCTTGCGGCAAAGTGGCTTGCTGGCCCTGAGCATCCCGACCCGCTTCGGTGGCCTCGGTGCCAGTTGGAGCGAGACGCTCGATGTGGTCCGCGAACTGGCCAAGGTGGACAGTTCCATTGCCCACGTCTTCGGCTTCCAGCACCTGATGCTGGCCACCGTGCGCCTGTTTTCGCGCCCCGAACAATGGCAGCCATGGTTCGAACAGACTGCGCGCAACAACTGGTTCTGGGGCAACGCCCTCAACCCGCTGGACACCCGCACCGTAGTGAAAAAATACGACGGTTGGCGCGAGTTTTCCGGCAAGAAAAGCTTCTGCTCCGGCGCCAGCGATTCGGAAATGCTGATTGCTTCGGCGGTAGATGAAAGCGCGGGCGGCAAGTTGCTGATTGCCGCGATCCCCAGCGGGCGCACCGGCATCACCCTGCACGGTGACTGGGACAACATGGGCCAGCGCCAGACCGACAGCGGCAGCGCCACCTTCGAGCGTGTGCGCGTGGAGGAGTCTGAACTGCTGCTCGACCCTGGTCCCTTGAGCACGCCGTTCGCCTGCCTGCGTCCGCTGATTGCGCAACTGCACTTCGCGCACATTTTCCTCGGCATCGCCGAAGGCGCCTTCGAAGAGGCACGCCAATACACCCTCAAGGAAGGCCGGCCATGGTTCACCTCCAAGGCCCGGCATGTCAGCGAAGACCCTTACATCATTCGTCACTACGGCGAGTTCTGGGTCGGTCTGGAGAGCGTGCGCGCGCTGGTTGAACGGGCGGCGGCGCAACTCGACGAAGCCTGGCGCAAGGAGCACAACCTGGGCAGCGAAGAGCGTGCGCAACTGGCGCTGTCCATCGCCACGGCCAAGGTCGCCGCGAGCCGCACCGGCCTCGATCTGTGCAGCCGATTGTTTGAAGTCACCGGTGCGCGGGCGACCCACGCGTCGCTGCGCTTCGACCGCTACTGGCGCAACTTGCGCACCCAGACGCTGCACGATCCGGTGGACTACAAGATTCACGAGTTGGGCGACTGGGCACTGAACCAGACCCGCCCGACACCCACTTTCTACTCCTGAGCGAGGGAGCCCATGCAACTGCTGACTCTGCCCCCATCCCCGTCACTGGCCACGTCGATCCGGGCCACGGCCCAGGTGTTCGAAGACCCCAAGTCGCAGGCGCTGCTTGCTCATTTGCAGCAGGTCGCGCCGAGCGAAGCCAGTGTGCTGATCATTGGCGAAACCGGCACCGGCAAGGAGTTGGTTGCGCGACATATCCACAACCTCAGCAAGCGCGGCCAGGGTCCGTTTGTGGCGGTCAACTGCGGTGCTTTTTCCGAATCACTGGTCGAGGCCGAACTGTTCGGCCATGAAAAAGGCGCCTTCACCGGCGCCATCAGCGCCAAACCGGGCTGGTTCGAAGAGGCCAATGGCGGCACCTTGTTCCTCGATGAGATCGGTGATTTGCCGATGCCGATCCAAGTCAAGTTGCTGCGTGTGTTGCAGGAGCGTGAGGTGGTACGGCTGGGCTCGCGCAAGAGCATTCCGATCAATGTCCGGGTGTTGGCGGCGACCAACGTGCAGTTGGAGAAAGCCATCAACGCCGGGCATTTCCGCGAGGACCTCTACTACCGCCTCAACGTCGTCAGCCTGCACCTGCACCCGTTGCGCGACCGTCCCGGCGACATCCTGCCGCTGACCCGGCACTTCATCCGCACCTACAGCGAACGCCTGGGTTACGGGCAGATCGCACTCAACGCCGATGCCGAGCGCAAACTGGTCGACTATGGCTGGCCGGGCAACATCCGCGAGCTGGAAAACGTCATCCACCACACCTTGCTGATCTGCCGGGATGGCCTGGTGCGGCAGGAGGATTTGCGCCTGTCGAACATGCGCATCGAGCGTCAGGAAGACCGCAGCCATCACGCGGAGGAATCCACCGAGGCGCTGCTGCAGCGTGCGTTCAAGCGGCTCTTTGAAGAGCACCAGGGCGCACTCTACGAGAAGGTCGAGGACAGCCTGTTGCGTGCGGCCTATCACTTCAGCCATCACAACCAGGTGCACACCGCCAGCCTGCTCGGCCTCTCGCGCAACGTGACCCGTGCGCGTCTGATCGCCATCGGCGAACTGGTGGTCAACAAGCGCCGCGCCCCTCAGGAAGAACAGAACAATCGGGTCATCCAGCTATCGATCTAGCCGCCCTCGTTGGAGGGCTCAGGCGTCAACCCGCTCGACACGATCGGCCACTTGCCGCGCCTGTTGCAGCAAAGCCGCAAACCCTTGGCGGGGTGCCTCCACGCGCACCCGCAAGCGACCCAAGGCGCGTCCCTGAATGCGCTCGATGCTGCCTTGCACCAGGTGTGTTCGATGACCTAGCTGCGCAGCAATTGCCGACAGTTCCGGCTCGTGGCCGCTGGCGCCGGTGTAGTACAGGTCCAGCAGCAAACCGGCCGACTCTGGCTGTGCCGTGGTGCCCTGTTCGACCGATTGCAGCCGACCCAACAGCGCGTGGGTGACCTGATGCTGCGGCTCGCCAAACACTTGCCAGACCTCGCCCTGCTCGACCACCCGCCCCTGCTCCAGCACCACCACGCAATCGCACAGATCGCGGATCACTTCCATCTCGTGGGTGATCAGCACGATGGTCAGCCCCAGACGCCGATTGATATCGCGCAGCAGCGCAAGAATCGACTGCGTACTTTCCGGGTCGAGCGCCGATGTAGCTTCGTCGCACAGCAGCAAATCCGGTTGCAACACCAGCGCCCGGGCGATGCCGACGCGCTGTTTTTGACCGCCGGAAAGCTGCGCCGGGTAAGCATCACGCTTGTCCGCCAGCCCCACCAGTTGCAACAGCTCAAGTACTCTTCGTTCGCGCTCGGCGCGTCCGATGCCAGCCAGCAACAGAGGCAAGCCAACGTTGTCGCCCACGGTTCTGGAGGCCATCAGGTTGAAGTGCTGGAAGATCATTCCGGTGCGCCGGCGCAGAGCCGCCAGTTGCCCGCGATCGAAGCCAATGATGTCCTCACCCTCGATCAACACCTGGCCGCTGCTGGGTTGCTCCAGACGATTGAGCGAACGTAGCAGCGAGGATTTACCCGCACCGCTGCGTCCGATGATGCCGAATACCTCGCCACGACGGATGTCGAGGTTGATGTCGTGCAAGGCATGCACGTTGTGCTGTCCCACCGTGTATTGCTTGCCCAGGGCGACCAGGCGGATATGCACGGCGGCCTGCAAGGCCTGCGGGTTGAAACTGACCATGAGCGAATGTCCTGCGCAAACAAAAATGACCCTGCCCCGAACTTTCGGGGCCGACGCAACGGTGCATGCGCCGGCGCCTGACGACACCGGCGGCACGCTGCACTCCCGTCAGAAACCCGGGGCGATCTGCCCCTTGTAGCGCGTCAGGATGAACTGACGGACGTCCGGCGAATTCAACGCCTTGGCCAGTTTCTGGATACGCGGATCGTTGATGTTGTCCGGGCGGGCGACCAGGAACTCGATGTACAAATCCTTGCCCTTCTCGACGATCAACGCGCTGTTGGTGTCGATGCCGGCTTCCAGTGCGTAGTTGGCGAAGACGAACGCCAGGTCCACCTGGCTGACGGCACGGGCCAGCAGTGCACCTTCCAGTTCACGGATCTTCAGCTTGTGCGGGTTTTCGACGATGTCGTGCTGGGTCGACAGGGAATTGCTCGGGTCTTTGAGCTTGATCAGGCCTGCCTCGTGCAGCAGCACCAGGGCACGACCGGTGTTCACCGGATCGTTGGGGATCGCGACACTGGCGCCTTCGGGCAGCTCGGAGAGTTTTTTGATCTTGGTCGAATAAGCCCCGAACGGTTCGATGTGCACCCCGACCACCGGCACCAGATTGGTGTGGCGGGTCTTGTTGAAATCATCGAGGAACGGCCGGTACTGGTAGTAGTTGGCGTCGAGGTTTTTCTCGGACAACTGCAGGTTGGGCTGTATGAAGTCAGTGAAGACCTTGATGTCCAGATCAACGCCTTCCTTGGCCAGCGCCGGTTTGACGAACTCGAGAATCTCCGCGTGCGGAACCGGGGTTGCACCCACCACCAGGGTTTCGTTGGCGTGGGCGCTCAGGGATAAAACGGCAGCCAGAACGGCCAGGGTCTTTTTCATGCTCATGACTCCAAAGTAAGGAAATAAAGTGGCCGTCGTGAGGTGGACGTAGGGCCTGCAGCAGCGGTCCCCGGCTACTGCGTTCGGGTCTGTGCGGCGTTAACGCCGCGTAAAATGCCGGACCAGGCGATCACCGCTCATCTGCAAGGCCTGCACAAGCAGGATCAGCAGCAACACGGTGACCACCATCACATCGGTCTGGAAACGCTGGTAACCGAAGCGAATCGCCAGATCACCCAGTCCACCACCACCAACCACACCGGCCATGGCGGTGTAATCCACCAGCACGATGGCGGTCACAGTGACGGCAGCGATCAGCCCGGTGCGGGCCTCTGGCAGCAAGGTGTGCACGATGATTTGCGCGGTGCTCGCACCCATCGACTGCGCCGCCTCGACCAGGCCGCGATCGACTTCACGCAGGGCGCTTTCCACCAGCCGCGCAAAGAACGGCGTGCAGCCCACCACCAACGGCGGAATGGCGCCGCGTACGCCCAGCGAGGTGCCGGTGACCAGGGTCGTGACCGGTATCAGCACGATCAGCAGGATGATGAAAGGCATCGAGCGCAGCACGTTGGCCACCACCGACAACAGCCGGTACAGCCGAGGCGATTCGAGCAACTGGCGCTGGCCGGTCAGGTACAGCAGCACGCCGAGCGGCAGCCCGAGCAGTACCGTGCAACCGAGCGCTGCGCCGAGCATGTTCAAGGTGTCCAGGCAGGCTTCACCCACTTCACCCCAATGGATATGCGCGAGCCACTCGTTCATTGCCGAACTCCCGCGCGCAAGGCCGCAACCGGATGCGGTGCGTGCAAGCGATCGCCCTGGCCAAAGAGTTTGTGCCTTAGCGTGCCGTCCTCGTATTCGCGCTTGAACAAGCCGCGTGCCTGCAACTCCGGCACCAGCAGATCGACCACCGCTTCGAAGGTTTCGGGCGCGACCACGCTAGCGAGGTTGAAGCCATCGACGTCGGTCTGCTCGACCCACTCCTGCAATTGGTCCGCGACCGTCTGCGCCGAACCCACCAGCACCGGGCCGTCACCACCGATGGCGCAATAGTCGGCAATTTCCGCAGTGGTCCAGGTTCGGCTCGGGTCGGCGCGGGTGAAGGCTTCCACCGCCGACTGAATGGCTTCGCTCGGCACTTCGCGCAGCACCTGTTCTGGCGCGTACTCGCCGAAATCGATGCCGGTCCAGCCAGACATCAAGGCCAGCGCGCCGCTCTTGCTGGCGTATTCGCGGTACTCGCGCAAACGCTCCAGGGCCTCGGCATCGGTCGCCGCGACAATCACCGTGAGCTGCTCAAACACCAGCACATCTTCAGCGTTGCGCCCGGCGGCCTGCACCGCAGCACGCAAGTCCGCGACCTGTTTTTTCAGCACCGTTTTGCTCGGTGCCGCGACAAACACGCACTCGGCATTGGCCGCCGCGAACACCCGGCCACGGCTCGAAGCACCGGCCTGGTAGATCACCGGCGTGCGCTGTGGCGACGGCTCGCTGAGATGGAAACCGGGCACGTTGAAAAACTCTCCCTGATGCTCGATGCCGTGCACCTTGCGCGGGTCGGCGTAGACACCGCTGGCACGGTCGGCCTGCACCGCATCCTCTTGCCAACTGGCTTCCCAGAGCTTGTAGCAAACCTGCAGATACTCTTCGGCCAGCGCATAACGCTGATCGTGGGACAACGGCTGCGCCTGCCCCATGTTGCGTGCGCCGCTGCTCAGGTATGAGGTGACAATGTTCCAGCCCGCACGCCCACCGGTGAGATGGTCGAGGGTCGACATGCGTCGGGCGAACGGAAACGGATGTTCGAACGACACCGACGCGGTCACGCCGAATCCCAGGTGGCGAGTCACGGCGGCCATTGCCGGCACCAGTTGCAGCGGATCGTTGACCGGCACTTGCGCCGCACTGCGCAACGCCTCGTCGGCGCTGCCCTGATAGACGTCATACACGCCCAGCACATCGGCGATGAACAGGCCGTCGATCTTGCCGCGCTCAAGAGTCTTGGCCAGTTCGATCCAGTAATGGATGTCGGTGTAACGCGTGGACTGATCACGGGGGTGTCGCCACTGACCGGGCGCCAGGTGGCCCACGGTGTTCATGCTGAAGGCGTTGAGGCGTATCTGCTTAGGCATGGATGCGACCTCAGGACCAGTCATGGCGCGGCGGGTTGATGCCATTGAGCAACCAGTTGCCCACTACGTGATACTTCCAGCGCACCGGGTCGTGCAGGGTGTGCACCCGCGCGTTGCGCCAATGGCGGTCGAGGTTGTGCTTGCGCAATGTGGAGCGGGTGCCACCCAGCTCGAACAGTTTGTTGCTGGCTTCGATGGCGATTTCAGTGGTCAGCACCTTGGCCCTGGCCACCGCCAGCGATGCCTGTGCAACCGAGGCTTCATCGGGTGCTGCGCGGGCCTGATCCAGTACGCGCCCGGCACGTTCAAGCAATGCATCGGCGGCTTCCAGACGGATATCCAGTCCGCCGACCTGAATGATGGTCAGCGGGTCCTCACTGGCCTTCTCCACCCCGGCATCGATCCACGGCCGCGCCTGCTCACGCACAAACGCGATCGTGTCGCGCAAAGCGGCACGGGCGATGCCGGCATCGATGGCCGCCGTGGTGATTTGCGCGAAGGGGCCAGCCAGGGTCGGACGCTCGTAGGAGCGATAGGTCGGGAACAGGTTGAAGGCCGGCACCCACAGGCCTTCGACCAGCACCGTGCCGCTTGACGTGGTGCGCTGGCCGATGCTGTCCCAGTCGTCGACCACCGTCAGTCCGGCACTTTCGCGGGGTACGAAAGCCAGTTGCGCTCGGTCCTCACTGTCCAGCGCCAACACCCCCAGCCAATGGGCATAGAGCGAACCGGTGCAGTAACCCTTGCGCCCATCAATGCGATAACCCTCGCCATCGGCCACCAATCGGGTGCGAATGTCCTGCACGTTCTTGCCGCCGGTTTCCGACAGCGCATTGGCAAACCGATGCCCCGCCAGCGCCAGGTCGAAGAAGAACTGTTTCTGGTCATGACTGCCCTGCAAGCGGATGTCTTCCAGCAGGCAGTAATGGTTCTGCGGAATCTGCCCCAGCGACGGATCGGCCGCCGAGACAATCGCAATCACCTGCGCCAGCGTCGCGTAGGACACCTGCGCCCCGCCGTACTCACGCGGCACGGTGATGCCCCACAAACCACTGTTGGAAAATGCATCGACCACCTCGACCGGCACCTGACGCGTGCGGTCACGCTCCGAGGCTCCCGCCAGCAACAGCGCGGCAACTTCATGGGCAACACGGATGGCCTCGGCATCGTCGCGGATCACGACAGCGGAAGGTGGATTGATCGGGTATGCGGCTGAAACAGACATGGCTTCCTCACTCTAACGGTGGCCCCCACCGATGCCACGCAGTGCTGCTGGCAACTGCGGGCGCGGGGCCTTGACCTGATAGAGCAGGAACCGTGCCTGATTGTTTAGCCTTTAAATATCAATGAATTAGCGAATTTCGTGAGGAGATTGATGGCTAATTGAACAGTTGGTGTTGAAGAGGTGTTTGGGGGGCAACAGTGCCCAGTTCGAGCTGCACAATTTTTTGTGCAATGCACAATTCGTATTCAGGTATTCGTCGGTACGCCTGTCCCGATCACAAAAGTAGCTTTTTGCCATCATTTGATGTGAACTATGCAGCTATTGCAGCCCGCCCATGAGCTACTAACCCGTTGGACGGGAATGACAAGACAGGACATGGAAGTTATGCCGCCAAGCGACCCCTCATCCAAAAAAGAGCTGATCAAGGGTATCGAGGATTTCTGGCCCCGCGCGGAGACGCGTGCTCGCTATCGCAATTCTCCTCGACTGATCCTCGGTGATTTACACAGTGCCCTTTGCCATTGGTGGCAAAAACAAAAGTCGTTTCTGATTGATCTGCGCCATTTTGAGTTTCGCCTGTTCCTCCAGAGACTGGTGGATTGGAGAACAGGCAATCGGGCGCTGGTCATTTTTATCGCCTGGTTCTTCACCATGTTTTTGCTGGACAAAGTCGATCCATTTGGTTTGTCACGACAAGTGCAGGCTTACTCGGAGGGACTGTTTCAGAAAGTCACTTCATCGTTTTACCAGGCGGACGCTCAGGACAAAGTTGCCGTGGTACTGATCGACGAACTAACCCTCACCAGCCGCGGTGAATCATGGCCACCGCGCTATAGCTACTACGACGAAGTGATCCGGCGCATTGCCCGACAGAAACCGGCGGCGATCTTTCTCGACATACTTGTCGAAGATCGAAGAAGTTACGATGGCTCACTGGAATCTGCGCGCCAATCCCTCACTGAAACGCTCGCGAACAAAGGTATTCCGCTCTACCTCGCAACCCTCGATAACCATCGCAAAAGCGTCTTCATCGACGTTCCTGGCACTCAGACAACACTGACAGGGTGGCGTGGATACGGGGAAGATTACCCACTGCTAATTGGTCCTGGCCATTTTTTCGCTGATCTTGACTCAAAGATGCCTGAGGGAGCCGCATGTAACGACTCGGTGAAACCGACCGCGGCACTTCAGCTCTATCAATTCATGTGCGAAAAAGGCCTGCAATCGAACTGTCCATCTGGGTTGATGCGAAAGGAATTAGGCGGGTTCTGCAATGCTATGGTCGTTCAATGGGGCCGGCAGGTTTCAAAAGTAGTGTCCGAGCGACAACTGATCTCCGAAACTCAATGCTCGGCAAACAATGACTCCCTGTTTGAACGAGTCTCGACTGCAATGAACACCTTGTTCGCCGCACTGTTATCCGGCCTCGACGAAGGTTCGGTCAAGCGAGTTCGACAGCCCTGTCCGTACACCGTCACCTTGCGTGAAGAAGATCTCACCTCCGAAAAAGCTCAGGGCGTACTACAAGGCCGTGTCGTGATGGTCGGACTTAGTCTCCAAGGCATTCATGACATCGTTCAAAGCCCTGTCCATGGACAAATCCCCGGTGTTTATCTGCACGCAATGGCACTGGACAATCTATTGAAATGGAACGCCAGTTACTTCCAGCGCTCTGGTCTGGACTGGCTGTTTATTCTGATGGCTGCGCTCGTTGCCTGGATCTGCGCCGCACTGATTCGGACCCAGCCTGCACGTCTGAGCTTTCTGATGCGCGTGGTCGCACTAGGTTCGGTACTCGGCGCAAGTACCTACCTCTACAAGATCGAGCATCACCCACCTCTCGACTGGCTCGGTATTCTGCTTGTTTACGAGCTGGTGAATCGATTGATCGAGAAAAACGAAGAACAGTCATCGCTCAAACACCCCCAAGGAGGAGATTGCAATGAATCGGATGAAGCGGCTCGCCTATAGCGTGTTTACCACCACTTTGCTCATCACTGCGATGGCTCATGCTGACGGACAGAAAGTCACGGCATTGCTGGACGACACGATCAGCACCTATGTCCAGAAAGACGACTATTTCGTGAGAGAGCAAAAGATCGCCAGTAACGCACTAATACTGCCGGCACCCGTACTCGCCGAGAGCGCCAGAGGCTATGTGAAGGTTTCTCAGCCGGGCAAGGAAATTTGGCTCGACATGATGGACGTGACCCTGCGCCCTCCAAAAAGTACGGGTGCCGCCGGGTGTATCAGGACCAGCGCAGACAGCAGCGCGAAAACCGGAAGAGGCGCCGGAGAACCTTGTCAATGATCCGGCTCACAACTTTTGCCTTCGCAATCACTGCAGTTTGCGGCTGCGCCCAGATCAAAGTTCCAAATTTGCCGCTGGGGCAAGCGAAAACAGATCCCAACCTAACGCAATATGCCGCCCACTTTACAGGGCCTGCCGCCAATCGCAGTAACATCGCGACAAGCAGCCCTGACAGCACACAGCTACAAAAAAAAGCGCTGGGCATCGCTACGGACCCACAGATAGATTCCTATCTCAACGCGGTACTGGCCCGGCTACAAACCAGCCTTCCCGGGGCGCCCGCTGCGGCCAGAGTCTATGCCACTCCGAACACCGAATTCACTGCAATGAGTTACCAGGATGGAGGTATCTATATCTCCTACAAGATGCTCGATGCACTGGAAAGCGAAGATGAACTGGCAGCAGTGATTGCGCATGAGTACTCCCACGTACTGTTGCAACATTACAAGACAAACTGGGTCGACACAGCTTCAAGCCTCGCCTATTCGGCTGGCAATATTTTCATCAGCCGTCAGGTGAACACCAAGACCAGCAAAGACCTGCTCGGAATGGTATTGGCCAATGATGCGGCACTTGGAGTTTCTCAGATCGGACTTGTACCGGCCTTGACCCGTGACCAGGAAAATGAGGCTGACCGTTTAGGCATCGACTTGATGATTCGAGCTAACTACTCATTTGTCGGATCAATCAATTTTCTGTCACGCATGCAAGAGTGGGATGCCCGCAATCAAGCGATCATCGAGCAACGAAAGACCAACTACATAGACTTATTTGCCAAAAGTGAAAACAATATCATTGCGCAGGCTGTCGATGGGCAATTGGATATCCTGGAAAATAAAATAGGCAAACTGATCAAGGAAACTTCCCTGCACCATGAGAGCGGTGAAGATCGCTCTACTACTTTGCGCAGCTACCTCAAACAGCATTATGCAAATGCCGATCGGCCTCCCCTAAGTACCAAGCCTTATGCTGATGCATTGAAATCTGCCCACGCCAAAAATTTATTCAGCGGACTCGATATGGCCCATGCCTCGATCGCGGCGCTTCAACAACAACAGTTGCCACAGGCGCTTTTGAACGCCATGGCCGTTGAGAAAAGCCAAGCCGCCTCCTCCTCATTTGCCCGCCATGTAATGATCAATGCCTTGGCGTTGAACAACAAACCCGCTGAGGCGTTCACGCTTCTCGAAAGCACGGTCGCCAACGGTGACGCGCTCTTCGCCGACGATATGCTGCTATTGGACGTTCTGAAAAAATCGTCGCCTGAAAAAGCATTGGCATCCGCACAACGCAGTTACGATCGCTACGCCAGCTCGCCTGAACTTTTGCCTGATCTGATTCTGCTGAATAAGCAGATGAAAAATCAGTTCGCGGTTGTGAAATTTTATGGTGTTTGCGCAGGCAAAGCCTTATCAGCTGCCAATAACGTGTTGCTGGATAACTGCAACAAAGCAAAGGGCTAGAAGGCCCCGCTTGGTTATGGCCGTTAGTGTGAGCAACCGGTTAATGAGTATGCGAGAGGCGCGACCGCTCCAGGTAATGGTCATCAAGCAGTGTGGCGGTGGATGACCTGGTAGAGGTTGCGTCCCGTAAATGCGCCTCATAAGGAGCAATGAAATCAGCCAAATGTCCGAGCAAAAGGCTCTGCTGCTTGCTCTATGGCCTTGACCACATGGGGTGCGTGCTCATGCAATGGAAAGTACCGCTCAAGCACCACCTCAACCGAAGCGAGCAACCGCTGAATACGCTCTTGCGGACGCTCAACCTCACATGTCCGAGCAAACTCCAGCAGCCCCTGACGGGACGCAAACAACGACTTGTTACCCGCCAGATCCAGTGCCAACACATCATCAGGGATGTAGGCCGTGGTATTGACGATGTCGTACGCGGGAGCGAGACGTGCATCTCGCTGGGTAGGCTCCGAGTAGAGCAAACCGAAGTTTTTCAAATGAGCATCTCCGTTCCCGACAATGCAACTTAGCGCCACGCTATCGAACAATTGATCAAGCGAGTTTCGTTGATTACTGACGTGGCAAAAAAGCCGAATCGCCTTGGCGATGGCTGCATAGCTTTTGCTGTACTTCTGATCCGCCGAGAGTCCCATTAATGCCGCCATGTCTTCGAAACCGATTGGGTTGAGCTGATCGTCCCGATCGAAGCGGCGCATGACAAACAGCTTGGCGTTATCAGAAAGGTAGAACGGTGGGACCGGCATGCCCGCCTCCTTGGCGATGGACATGCAAAGGAACTCATTGATGGCCAGACCCGGAAACTCGTCGCGCCCACTCTTGATGATCAAGTCAGAGGTCTTCGATGTCGCTCGGGGCAACTCGACTCCTAATCGCTCCGGCACCAGAACCTTGGGCTGAACTCCGGATATGCCGGCTCTCAAGATGTAGCGATCAAGCAGATCGATGAAAATGTCTTCCGTGCCATCCCAGGCAAGGATCTCTTCGAGTTTTTCTCCAGAAAACGCCTGCTCTCCCAGTAGGGCGTCAACAGTCTCCGAGTGCACCTTGATCCTGCCAATCGGGGAGCTGCTACCCGATAGCGCAAGCAACAACATGGGATCGATTTTGATGGTTTTCGCCAGGCGATTACGCAATTGCTCCAGCATGTACCCTTCTGGAAGATTCATCTGAAATACGGGATGCAGATCCCGTCGGCGAAACTCATCGGCTCGTACGGGCATCGATAAGCTGATGGCCACGTTAGCTGATGCGTCTTCCTGATAACGGAAAATGAAGTCATCGACACTTGTCAGAACCCGACCGCTGAAACCCTCTGGCGTTGTGACTTTGAGCGATGCCATTTTCATTCGAACAAATCCCCGAGTTCCTCAAGCGTTGGCATGGTCGCGGGCACGACGACAAGCTCGCTGTCCAAAGCACTCAGGACTCTTGCGTAAGCACTCATCGCAACACTTTGAGTCCCTTTTTCCACAGCAATGACTTTCTGCCGGGTCAAGCCGGCGAGCTCGCCAAGATGAGCTTGAGTCAGACCGCGCCGTATACGCGCCTCGCGTATCTGGTTACCAAGTCGAGAGATCAGCAGAGCGTAATCCATGTTCCGTTTCCATGACATTAGTTTATCAATGTAACGTATAAATGACATATTCGCGAATTTTCCTAACAGCTGTTTCTCGGCACGTGCACTTCCCGCGGGCCCTTCAGATTCCCCACCGCACAAGATCTCGGATGCCTTCTACACTCATCCCGAATACGCCCCACAGTCAAAAGAGCCCCTATGACCACACTCGAAGACCGCTTCAAGCAAGGCAAGGATGCGCGCAAGAAATGTTCTCGCAGTTCACATGCGTCCCTGGGCAATGTCGACCGCGATCCGATACCGCTGATCAAGGCCTCGAGTGAGGGGCGGGTCAAGTCGCTGGTGGAGTTGCGCTACGGGCGCATGCTGGTGTCGCCGTTCACCTTCTATCGCGGCAATGCGCTGGTGCAGGCCCATGACCTGGCCGGCACGCCGAACATGGGGCTGGTGTCGCCGATCTGCGGTGACTGTCACCTGATGAATTTCGGTGGTTTTGCCACGCCGGAACGCAATCTGCTGTTCAGCGTCAACGACTTCGACGAGGCGCATCCCGGGCCGTGGGAGTGGGACCTGAAACGTCTGGTGGCGAGTTTCCTGGTGGCGGCCCGTGACCTGCGCCACGGCGAATCGGTCGAGCAAACCATCTGTCACGAGGTGGTCAGTGACTATCAGAAGACCATGCTCGAATGCGCCGAACAGAGCGCCCTGGAAACCTGGTACGAATCGATCAGCTATGACGACCTGCTGCAACAGGCCAACAAGGCCACGCTGGAACATGTGCAGCGCTCCATCGCCAAGGCCGAGCGCCGCACCCACGCCGAACTGCTGCCGAAAATCAGTGAGCGTGATGCCCAAGGGCGGCTGGTGATTCGCGACGATTTGCCGGAAATCTTCCACCTGCACAAAAACACCACGCTGCTCGATGCCGAAGATGACTGGCTGCGCCTGTCCGACTGGCGACCGCTGTATGACACCTTCATGCGTGATTACCGCAGCACGCTGCAGGCGGACCGGCGCGATCTGCTCTCGCGTTTTCGCGTGCACGACCTGGCGTTCAAAGTGGTGGGTGTCGGCAGCGTCGGCACCCGTTGCCTGGTGGCGCTGTTGACCGACGATCAGGAATTCCCGTTGTTCCTGCAATTCAAGGAAGCCCGGCGCTCGGTCCTCGCCCCTTACGTGAAGGCCAAGTCGCGGGTGCGCCATGAAGGCCAGCGCGTGGTCGAAGGTCAACGTTTGATGCAGTCTGCCAGCGACCTGTTCCTCGGCTGGACCACTGGCCCCAGCGGTCGCCACTTTTACGTGCGGCAACTGCGCGACATGAAAATCTCCGCAGAGCTGGAAACCTTCGACGGTGAGACATTCGCCGCCTACGGGCGCCTCTGCGGTCGGGCCTTGGCCCGCGCTCATGCCAAGTCTTCCGGGCACGCGGCGGTGATCAGCGGTTACATCGGCAAGGGCGACGCCTTGGCCGATGCGCTCTACAAATATGCCCGGGGCTATACCGATCAGAACGAACGCGACTTCGAACGTTTCCAGCAGGCCTGCCGCAAGGGACGTTTGCGCGCGCGCTCCGAGGCGGACTTTGCGGCGGATCATTTGCCTTAGGCGCAGGAGCCTCCTCGTGGCGACATGAACTTTTCTTCACCCCATGCAAGGGTTCGAGCCTGTACATTTCCCTCGCTCATTCAAGAAACTACGGTTTGCCCGCCCTCCCGCGGGCTTTTTTTTGCCTGTAGATTGGTGGGGCACTCAGCCCGGAGCCCTTCATGACGATCCTCAGCCTGCCTTGCAAACGCGTCACGCTGGCCATCCTCGGCCCCCATCAAGCGGCGCTGGAAAGTGAATTCTATCGGCGCAATCACGAGCATCTGGCGCAGTGGTCACCACTGCGTGCGGACGATTACTACAGCGTCGAAAAAATCCGCTCGCGCCTGGCGCAACAGGCCATGGCCTTCGATGAAGGTTATGCGGTGCACTTTGCGGTGCTCGATCCTGGCAGTGGACAGATGATCGGCGCCTGCAACTTCAGTGGCATCGTCCGTGGCGCGTTTCAGGCGTGTTATCTGGGTTACCACATCGACCACGCCCACGAAGGCCGGGGCTTGATGCAGGAAGCCGTGGAGGCAGGCATCCGCTACATGTTCGAGACCATGAATCTGCACCGGATCATGGCCAACTACATCCCCGGCAACGAACGCAGTGCCCGCTTGCTCGAACGCCTGGGCTTCGAGCGCGAAGGCTACGCCAAGGCCTACCTGAACATCGCCGGGCGCTGGGAGGACCACATCCTGACGGCGCTGGTCAGCCGCGTGTATGAAGACCCGGAGCACATGTGGTCGCGACAACTTTCGTGACTTTCACATTGCATTCACGATTCATTAAGTTCCTGCTCCGTATGCTGGGGTCTTCTGGTTCCTGCTGGGTCACCCAAAGCTCATGTCGCGCTCCGCCCCCTCGCTGTTCCTGATTGCCGCACTACTGTTTTTCTTCGCCCTGGGCAATCATCAATTACAAGGCTCAACCGAAGCGCGCGTCGCCGGGATCGCCATGGAAATGCACCTGGACAACGACTGGGTGACGCCGCGCCTGTTCAGTGAACCCTTTCTGGAAAAACCACCCCTGAGCCTGTGGCTGGGTGCCGGGGCGATTCGTGCGTTTGGCGGGACGCCCTGGGCGGTACGCCTGACCTCGGCGTTTGCCGGACTGTTCAGCGTGATGATGCTGTACGGGATGTTGCGCCGGATCGGCCGCTCCGCCAGCGTCGCCTGGACCGCTGCGATCCTGCTGGCGACCATGGCCAGCTACTGGAGCAACGTACGCGGCGTGGGTGAGGATGCGTTGCTCGCCCTGGGTGTCAGCACCGCGCTGTTGGCGTTCTTCGCCGGGCAACGGCAGGCGGGCATCGGCAACCATCTGTTGTTCGCCTTCGGCATCGCCATCGCCACCTTGAGCAAAGGTGTGCTCGGCCTGGCCATGCCGGGGGTGGTGATTTTTGCCTATCTGCTGACGACCAGCCTGATGGATAAACGCCTGAATGTGGCGGGCTGGCTGCGCCCGGGCCTGCTGACGGTGCTGGGGCTGCTGCCGCTGATGATCTGGTTGGCGGTGCTGTATCAGCGCGGTGGCCTGCGCGCGGTGACCGAAGTACTGCTGACCAACAGCGTTGGGCGCTTCAGTGGCTCATTCGTCGAGGCGGGTCACTACGAGCCGTTCTATTACTACCTGGCCAAGCTGCCCGAGGCGTTTTTGCCTTGGAACATTCTGGTGTACCTGGGATTGTGGCACTTCCGCAAAGGGCTGCTGGCCAACCGTTACCTGCTGTTCTTCAGCCTGTGGATCGTGGCGCAATTCATGATGCTCACGCTGGCCTCGAGCAAGCGCACGGTCTACCTGATGTCCATCACCCCGGCCGCGGCCGTGATCGCCGCCGAATACGCGAACGTATTGTTCGAACGCCTCAAGGCACACCGCAACGCGTCGACCTGGATCGGCCGAATCGCTGCCCAGCGTCATCGCTTGATCGCCGCCGTACTGGCGATCGTCATCGGCAGCTATCTCGCCGCCGCGCAGTGGTTCATGCCCTACGCCGACCGCTCCCTGTCTTTCCTGCCGCTGACTGCGCAGATCGAATCGATGCAAGCCGACGGACAGCAAGTTGCATTGTTCCAGGCCAACGAACGACTCGGTGGCGCCAGCGTGTTCTACACCCGGAGTTTGCTCAAGGGCATCGATACCGAAGCGCAGTTGCATGGGTTCCTGAGCGAGTCGCCGAGCCATGTCGCGATCATCGGTGCTGACACCGAACCTGCTGCGCCCTTGAAGATCATCAAGACGATGATGGTGGGACGTCAGGCTTACTACTTTGTTGTGGAGTGATTGCGCGGCTGTCCCTCAACATCTGCGGTGGCTGACAGGTCTTCATCGCGAGCATGCTCGCTCCTACAATGGTGATGAGTGTGCACGCAATAGTCTGTTGTAGGAGCGAACCTGCTCGCGATCGCTATTCCCCGGCCAACAAAAAACCCGCAGCCCTTTCGAGTTGCGGGTTTTTCCTTACATCACTGACTTCAGTTCACAAGCTCTGCCTGACTCACCGCACGCACTCTCTCATGCTTCTTCAGCACCGGCTGCTCCAACCGTGCCCGGCCGTAAAACGCCAGCGCCGTGAGCAAGCAGGTCAGCCATACGACAACTCCGGCCCAGAAGGTATGGGACATGTAGTGCCAGCCCTGCAGGACGCGCGTCGTGCCATAAATGAAGCCCAGCACCAGCGCGAAGGACAGCACCGCACTGGAGAAACGCCAGCGGTAACGACGAGCCACGAAGTACAGCGCCATCATGGTGAAGCCGCCCGAAGCATGGCCGCCCGGCCAGCAACGGCCGTCACCGGCTTCGTGGAACAGTTGGAAATTGCTGAACCAGTCGACGTGGGCCATTTTGCCGCCGTAGAGCGTGGTCTCGATGGGGCAATAGACGCTGGTGTGGGCCTTGAGGAAGTGGATCATGCCGGTGCACAGGGCAAAGGCCACCACCACGAACAGGAAGTCCCGACGATGAGCGGCGGCAAATTGCAGCACCGGTGCGACTTTGTTGCGCTCAAGAAAACCGCCAAGCCCGGGACGTTTCTGCGGGTTAACCAAGGGCCAGACGAACGACAGGATCGCGCCGATGGCGGCCGCCTCAGCCGTCCAGTTGGGAATGATCCGCGCCCACTTGTGGGTGAGCTGCTCGAAGAAGTGAATGTGGTCCAGCGGGAAGCTGCGAGTCACCGGATCGAACAGCAGGTTGCTGAAAGTGACGTCGATGGTGGTCATGTCGAACGCCAGAAATATCAGCAACGCACACGCCAGTGGCACGCCGAAATTCACCGCGTAAAAGCGTGATTTCATCAGGTGATCCCTCACAGACTCAGTCTTGTTTTCATGGTTATGCGCCTCGCCGGCAAACGCCGCTTCATTTGATCCGGGGACGCTACAGAGGGTGGCGTTGGTCACGGGTGAAAGGCATGTGAAAAAAAGCTTAATAACACAACAAAGATCTTGTTACAGAATCCGTCCAGAAAAAACCTTTCAGCTAGCGGGATTGCGGCCGATACACCCTGCTTACACAGCTTGGCGGCCCCCAAAAACAACAATCTTCCAGCCGACCGACGATCAAGAAGCAACACGTTCCTGGAGGAATTTGATGAATAGCTGGTTCGGCAACATCAGCGTGAACCTGAAACTGGGCCTGGGATTCGGCCTGGTCCTGGCACTGACCTGCGTCCTCGCCCTGACCGGCTGGACCAGCCTGGGCGGGTTGATCAACCGCAGCAACTGGATGAGCGACATTACCCAGCTCAATGCCGGCCTGACCAAGCTGCGAGTGGTTCGCCTGCAATACATGCTGACCAACGGCGACGAAACCGCCGCGCAGAGTGTACAGACCACCCTCGACGCCTTCTCTGCCCAACAGCAGGCCCTGCTGGTCAAGTTCAAGAGCCCGGAAAACCTCAAGCTGCTGCGCGAGCAAGGCGCCGTCATCGACGCCTACCGCACCTCGCTGGGCAAAATGCGCAATGCCTACCGCGCCGGCAATGCTGCGCGCGACAGCATGAGCGCCAACGCCGACACCGCCAACGCCTTGATCAATGACATCAGCATCCGCGTGCAGCAGATGCCGTTGAGCGATCAGCGCTTTGAACAGTTCCAGGCCATTACCGCCGCCAGGGAAGCCTTCCTGCTGGCTCGCTATGAAGTGCGCGGCTACACCGCCAGCACCAATGCCGAGACCGAGCAAAAGGCCGCCGCGCAACTGGACGCGGCCATCGCCAGCCTGAAACCGCTCAATGCGCATTTCGCCGACACCCAGCAAACCGCCCTGCAATCATTGGAAGCTGCACTGAGCAATTACCGCAGTGCCCTCCTG
Source organism: Pseudomonas vancouverensis (assembly GCF_004348895.1). Classification (GTDB taxonomy): domain Bacteria; phylum Pseudomonadota; class Gammaproteobacteria; order Pseudomonadales; family Pseudomonadaceae; genus Aquipseudomonas; species Aquipseudomonas vancouverensis. The sequence goes on along the minus strand of NZ_RRZK01000029.1, from coordinate 33,048 downwards.
GCGTACAAGACCGCGAGTAACGACGCCGTTCAGGCGCGCAAGGAAATGACCGATCAGGGTGCGGCAATCGTCTCCCTGAGCGATCAGCTCTACCAGATCCAGCTCGACCGCCGCGACGCCGAAAGCGCCCAGGCCCGCACCCTGCAATTGATCAGCACGTTGCTGGCATTGCTGGTGGGCATCATTGCCGCCGTGCTGATCACCCGCCAGATCACCCGCCCGCTGCGTGAAACCCTGGCTGTTGTCGATCGCATTGCCAGCGGTGATCTGTCTCATGACGTACAGGTCACCCGCCGTGACGAACTGGGCGTGTTGCAACAAGGCATCGCGCGCATGGGCGTGACCCTGCGCGACCTGATCAGCGGCATCCGCGACGGCGTGACCCAGATCGCCAGTGCAGCCGAAGAACTGTCGGCGGTGACCGAACAGACCAGCGCCGGGGTCAACAATCAGAAAGTGGAGACCGATCAGGTCGCCACCGCCATGCACGAGATGACCGCCACCGTGCAGGAAGTCGCGCGTAATGCCGAGCAAGCCTCGCAAGCCGCTGCCGCCGCCGATGGCGAAGCCCGTGAAGGCGACAAAGTGGTCAACGAGGCCATCGCGCAGATCGAGCGTCTAGCCAGCGAAGTCGTGCGTTCCACTGAAGCCATGAGCGTGCTGCAACAGGAAAGCGACAAGATCGGCAGCGTCATGGACGTGATCAAGGCCGTGGCCGAACAGACCAACCTGCTGGCACTCAACGCCGCCATTGAAGCCGCTCGGGCCGGTGAAGCCGGTCGCGGTTTTGCCGTGGTCGCCGATGAGGTGCGTGGTCTGGCACAACGCACGCAGAAATCCACCGAGGAAATCGAAGGCCTGGTGGCCGGTCTGCAAAACGGCACGCAACAAGTGGCGGCTGTGATGAACAACAGTCGCGCCCTTACCGACAGCAGCGTGGCCCTGACCCGCAAGGCCGGTGGCTCACTGGAAAGCATCACCCGCACGGTGTCGAACATCCAGTCGATGAACCAGCAGATCGCCGCTGCCGCCGAGCAGCAAAGCGCCGTGGCCGAAGAGATCAGCCGCAGCATCATCAACGTGCGCGACGTGTCGGAGCAGACCGCTGCGGCCAGTGATGAAACGGCCAAGTCCAGTGTTGAACTGGCGCGGTTGGGCAACCAGTTGCAGATGATGGTGAGTCATTTCCGCGTCTGACTTAGGGTCTACGCCGAATTAACAATCCTTCGCGAGCAAGCCCGCTCCCACACTTGATCGAGCACGCATGAGCGACATCGATCTAATGTGGGAGCGGGCTTGCTCGCGAAGGCGATTGGAAGGTTCTCGCACAAGATAATTTTGTTAATGCGATTTCAAACACTGATCGCATTGGTAAACACCAACCGATTACCAAACGGATCAGCGATGGTCATGTCCTGGCTGCCCCAGGGCATCGCCTGAATCTGTGGATGCGCAAACCGGTAGTCCTTGGCCAGCAATTGCTGCTGGAAGGCTTCCAGTTCATCGGTCTCGATGCGCAGTGCCGAACCCGGCGTGCTGTCGCCGTGGTGTTCGGACAGGTGCAGCACGCACTCACCCCGGGAGACTTGCAGGTACAGCGGGAAATTGGCTTCGAAGCGGTGCTGCCAGTCGACCTTGAAACCGAGGAAGTCGACGTAGAATTCCACTGCCTTGGCTTCATCGAAGATTCGCAGGATCGGAGTGGTTTTGCCGAAGCTCATCGGGTTGCTCCCAGACATTGAATGCCCGGAGTGTAGCCGGGCCTGATGTCAGCAATTCGGCGCGGATACGCCATTCTTTAGTCTCAAAGTGCCATCACTGTGACGTAGTGCTCGAAACCTCAGGCAAAGCCGTCACGCAAATCCCCTTCCCGCGCCAGAAACCGCCCTTCCCGGCGTCCGTTGGCCTGGCCGTCGCGGTAGCTCAACACACCGTTGACCCACACCCCTTCGATGCCTTGCGCCGCGCGCTGCGGGTCGTTGAAATCGGCGACATCGCGGACCGTCTGCGGGTCGAACAGCACCAGATCGGCCCAATGCCCTTCACGGATTTCGCCTCTTTCTTTCAATCCGAAACGCATCGCCGACAGCCCGGTCATCTTGTGCACGGCAGTGTGCAGCGGAAACAAGCCGACGTCGCGACTGAAGTGGCCCAGCACTCGCGGAAATGCGCCCCACAAGCGCGGGTGAGGAAACGGATCTTCCGGCAAGCCATCGGAGCCGACCATCGACAACGGATGCGCGAGGATTCGTCGCACATCGGCTTCGTCCATGCCGTAGTACACCGCGCCGGCCGGTTGCAGTTGCCGCGCGGTTTCGAGCAGCGACAAGTTCCATTCGGCGGCGATGTCCATCAGGTCGCGGCCGCCCATCTGCGGGTGCGGGGTCGACCAGGTGATGGTGATGCGATGGGCATCGGTGACCTGCTTGAGGTCCAGGGTCGACGAGCTCGCGGCATAGGGATAGCAATCGCAGCCTACCGGGTGGGTTTTCGCCGCTTGCTCAAGCGACGCCAGCAGCTGTGGACTGCGCCCCCAGTTACCGGCACCTGCACACTTGAGGTGGGAGATGATCACCGGGGTTTGCGCGTGGCGACCGATCTGGAACGCCTCGTCCATGGCTTCCAATACCGGTTCGAACTCACTGCGCAAATGGGTGGTGTACACCGCGCCAAATGCCGTCAGTTCTTCGGTGAGTTGCATCACCTCATCGGTTGAAGCCGAGAAGGCGCTGGCGTAGGCAAGCCCTGTGGACAAACCCAGGGCACCAGCTTCCAGGCTCTCGCGCAGCTGCTCGCGCATGGCACTGATCTCGTCCGCCGTCGCGGTGCGGAACAGGTCATCGAGGTGATTGCTGCGCAGCGCGGTATGGCCCACCAGCGCCGCGACGTTGAGCGTGGTGTTCGCCGCTTCCACCGCTGCGCGGTAGGCGCTGAAGGTCGGATACACAAAGGCTGCGGCACTGCCGAGCAGGTTCATCGGGTCCGGCGGATCGCCGCGCAGACTAACCGGCGATGCACTGATCCCGCAGTTGCCGACGATCACCGTGGTCACGCCCTGACTGAGCTTGGGCAGCATCTGCGGCTGGCGAATCACCACGGTGTCATCGTGGGTGTGCACGTCGATGAAACCCGGTGCCAGCACGTGCCCGCCGGCATCGATTTCTTCGACGGCGCGGGCATCGTGCAGGTCGCCGATGCGTTCGATACGCCCGTTGAGAATGGCAACATCGGCGGGGTAACCCGGGCTGTTGCTGCCGTCGATGACCAGGGCATTGCGAATCAGCGTGTCGTACTGCATGTCAGTCTCCCAGCGGCAAGTGATCGTCGCCGCCGCGATAGTCGTCCAGAGCGAGTTTGATGCGCCGCAGACGTTCTTGGTTGTCTTCAGGATTGGCCAGCGCCAGCTCGGTGGCAAGCACGTCGATGGCCAGCAGCATGCCGTAGCGCGCCGCCGTCGGTTTGTAGATGAAGGAGGTTTCGGCGATCTGCAGCGGAAGCACGACGTCAGCCAGTTGCGCCAATGGCGAGTCTCCGCGGGTGATGGCCAGGATGCGTGCGCCGTAATTGCGCGCCAGTTCCACCGTTTCGATCAGTTCCGGGGTGATGCCGGTGAGCGAACAGACGATGACCACGTGCTCGTCACTGAGGCTGGCCGCGGTGACGCGCATCATCACCGTGTCGTGGCACACCGCGATCGGATAACCGAGACGCACCAGGCGCACCTGCAATTCATCGCTGCACAAGGTCGAGCAACCGCCCATGCCGAAGGCATGAATCATCCGCGCCTTGCCCAGCAGCTTCACCGCATCGGCAAAGCGTGATTCATCGAACGCCGCCAGGTGCTTGCGCAGGGTCGATTCGATGTCGCCGACAATCTGCCCGTAGAACGCCGACTGCTCGGGTGTACCTGCCGGGTCGAGAAAACGGCTGCCGACGCCGCTGGCCTGGGCCAGTTGCAGGCGCAGGTCGCGCAGGTCCTTGCAGCCGACCGTGCGGGCAAAACGCGACAGCGTGGCGCTGCTGACTTCCGCGCGCAGGGCCAATTCATCGAGACTGGCCGAGGCGGCGAAACCGACGTCGTCGAGCATCAGCCGGGCGATGCGCCGTTCGCCGGCACTGAAGGTGTCCTGACGCGCGCGGATCTGGTAGAGGATGTCCATGCAAAAGGCTCCGGCTAAATCAGGTAGGAAAGGCCCAGGGTCAGGCCGAAGGCGACGACCGAGATCAGGGTTTCGAGCACGGTCCAGGTCTTGAAGGTCTGGGCCACGGTCATGTTGAAGTATTCCTTGATCAACCAGAAGCCACCGTCGTTGACGTGGGAAAAGATAACCGACCCCGCGCCCGTCGCCAGCACCAGCAACTCTGGATGGGGATAACCCAGACCGATGGCCACCGGGGCAACCACGCCCGAGGCCGTGGTCATCGCGACGGTCGCCGAACCTGTGGCGACGCGCATCAACGCGGCGAACAGCCAACCCATCCACAGCGGCGACAGGTGAAATTCGTGGGCCAGGCCAACGATCTGGTCGGTGACGCCGGCGTCCACCAGAATCCGGTTCAAGCCACCGCCAGCGCCCACCAGCAGGGTGATGCTCGCGGTGGGCGCCAGGCATTCGTTGGTGAACTTGAGGATCGATTCCCGGTTGAAGCCCTGGGCCAGGCCAAGGGTCCAGAAGCTCAGCAAAGTCGCCAGCAGCAAGGCGATGACCGAGTTGCCGATGAACAGCAGGAACTGATTGAAGCCGCTGCCCGGCGTGGAGATCAGGTTGGCCCAACCGCCAATCAGCATCAGCACCACCGGCAGCAGGATGGTCGCCATGGTGATGCCGAATCCCGGCAGGCTGTCGCGGGGTTCGCGGTCGAGGAACTGACGTTCCAGCGGATTTTCCTTTGGCAACTGAATGCGCGGCACGATGAATTTGGCGTACAGAGGCCCGGCAATGATGGCGGTCGGAATGCCGATCAGAATCGCGTACAGCAGGGTCTGCCCCACCGACGCCTGATACACCTGCACCGCGAGCATCGCCGCCGGATGCGGTGGCACCAGGGCGTGGACCACCGACAGCCCCGCCACCATCGGCAAACCGACCATCAGGATCGACACGCCTACCCGCCGGGCCACGGTAAAGGCAATTGGCACCAGCAAGACAAAACCGACCTCGAAGAACAGCGGCAAGCCCACCAGAAAGGCGATGCACACCATCGCCCAATGGGCATTCTTTTCGCCGAAGCGATCGATCAGCGTGCGCGCCATTCGCTCGGCGCCACCGGACTCGGCCATCATCTTGCCGAGCATGGTGCCCAGCGCCACCACCAAAGCGATGTGCCCCAGTGTCTTGCCGACACCCGCCTCATAAGCCCCAACCACACCCGACGGCGGCATGCCGGCGACCAGCGCCAGACCTAGGGAAATCAGGGTAATGACAATGAACGGATTGAGCCGGTAGCGGGCGATCAGCACGATCAGCGCGATGATGGCAACGGCGGCATACACCAGCAGCCAATAGCCGAAGGAAGGGGTCATGCGGTACTCCTCGAGAGGGTCACGTCGAAAGTTTTGTGAAACTCTTAAAACATTTCGAGGCCATGACTTCAAACGAGGTGAAAGTAATTTTCGTGCAGAGGTAAACAATGTCGCTCACGGATATGTCGTGTCGCGAATAATGAAAATCGGGCAGGCGGATTTTCATCCTGCCTGCCTCCACTGACTTCAGTCGTGATGCACCCTGGCGCGTTTGAGCAGCTTCTTGCAGCGTTCGGACAGGTGCAGCACCCGCAGGTGCTTGCCGGCCTTGGCATAACGCTCGCGCAGGGTGTCCAGCGCGGCGATGGCCGAATAGTCGACGAAACTCAGGTGGCGACAATCGAGGGTCACCTGGGCCGGGTCGTTGGCCGGGTCGAACTGGTTGAGAAAAGGTGTGGTCGAGGCGAAGAACAAGGTGCCGTGGACGCGGTACAACTTGCTGCCGTCGCTTTCCAGCTGGCTGTCGGCGTACAACTGCCGCGCGTGCTGCCAGGCAAAGTTCAGCGCCGCGATGATGATCCCGCACAGCACGGCGGTCGCCAGGTCGGTGAACACCGTGATCACGGTGACGGCGATGATCACCAGCACGTCGTTTTTCGGCACCTTGTTCAGCACCCGCAACGAGGCCCAGGCAAAGGTCTGCTGGGACACCACGAACATCACCCCGACCAGCGCCGCCAGCGGAATACGCTCGATCAGCGGCGACAGGAACAAGATGAACAACAGGATCGACACCCCGGCCACCACGCCGGACAAGCGCCCGCGACCACCGGAGCTGAGGTTGATCACGGTCTGGCCGATCATGGCGCAGCCGCCCATGCCACCGAACGCGCCGGAGACGATGTTCGCCGCACCCAGCGCCACGCACTCGCGATCCGGGTAGCCGCGGCTCTCGGTGATTTCGTCGGTGAGGTTGAGGGTCAGCAGGGTTTCCAGCAGGCCGACCATGGCCATCAGGATCGCGTAGGGCGCGATGATGCGCAGGGTTTCCAGGTTCCATGGTATGTCCGGCAAGGCCAGCGTCGGCAAGCCACCGGCGATGTGCGCCATATCCCCCAGGGTGCGGGTCGGCAGGCCCAGCAGGAACACCGCCAGGCCGACGCCGAGAATCGCCACCAGCGCCGGCGGCACCGTGCGCGTCAGCCGTGGCAGCAGGTAGACGATGGCCATGGTCACGACGACCAGACCGACCATCATGTACAGCGGCGTGCCACTTAGCCAGGTTTCACCGCTCTTGAAGTGCTCCAGCTGCGCCAGGGCAATGACGATCGCCAGGCCGTTGACGAAGCCGAGCATCACCGGGTGCGGCACCATGCGCACCAGCTTGCCGAGCCTCAGCAAACCGAAGGCCATCATGATCAGGCCACCCAGCAACACTGTGGCCAGCAGGTACTGCACACCCTGTTGCACCACCAGCGCCACGATCACCACGGCCATCGACCCGGCCGCCCCGGAAATCATTCCCGGACGCCCACCGAAAAGCGCGGTCAGGGTGCAGATGAAAAACGCACCGTACAGGCCCATCAGCGGATTGAGGTGGGCCACCAGCGCGAAGGCGATGCATTCGGGCAACAGCGCAAAAGAGGTGGTAAGGCCGGCCAGGACATCGGCGCGTAGACGTTTTGCTTTCATGAAGGGGCGCACACGGGAGGGATCAAAAAGGGATGCGCGGATGTTACGGAATCGAGTACAGCCCGGCCAGCTTTTGGGCCTCCAGAAATGCCTTCGCGGGCAAGCCCGCTCCCACAGGTTATGAGTCGTGCACAGAATTTGTGACTGACCCAAAAACCTGTGGGAGCGAGCTTGCTCGCGATGGCAGCGATGCGGTCTAGAGCAGACTCACACCATCTCGTTGCGAATCCACTCGATCACCGAGGTGCGCTTGGGCGCCCATCCCAGCAACTCCCGCGCACGCGTGCCGCGTACCCGGCTGTTGGAACCCAGGCCATAGTTGGCCATTTCATAGCCCCATTCGGCTTCGGCGTCCTTGAGCGGCCAGTCTTGCGGCTCGCCCAGGTTCAGCGCCTGGGCCATGGCCGTGGTCATGTCGATGAACGAGGCTTCACCGCTTTCGACGAAGTAGAACGTGCCCGGTACGTTGTTGCTCAGCGCCAGCAGGTACAGCGACACCACGTCTTCGATGTGCACGTTGGACCAGATGTTCCGACCGCTGCCGACATGGCGCACCACCCCGCTCTTGCGTGCCTGCTTGAGCAAGCGCGGCAACTGCACGCTGTCGCGTTGCACACCCAGGCTGTGGCCGTAGATCAGGGTGTTGCAGATCACCGCCGAATTCACTCCGTCCTTGGCCGCCGCCAGGATCAGGTTGTCGATGGCCACCCGCGCGGCCTTGTCGACGGTCGGCGCCGGCAGGTTGTCTTCGTAATAAATCACGTCACTGGCTTTGCCGCCCGATGCATCGCCGACGATGCTCGAACCGCTGGTGTGCAGGAACACTTTGTTCGAGCCACGCAACGCGTCGAGCAAGGCCTGCACGGCCCCCAGATGATCGCTGCTCGCGGCATTGATCACCGCATCGGCGGCGCGAGCCTGAGCGGTCAGCAGTTCGCGGTCGTCCAGTGTGCCGACCACCGGGGTGATGCCCAGTGCACGCAACTCATCGGCTTGCTCGGCACTGCGTACCAGGCCCGTGACTGTGTGCCCGGCCTGAACCAGACCGGTGGCGATGGAGCCGCCGATAAATCCGGCAGCGCCGGTAACGAATACGTTCATGGTCAAACTCCCTGCGTGAATAAGTGATGGAGCGAGTATCAAGGAGCAATCACGGGCGAAAAATCCCTTGCGCACCAATTCACTCTTGCGCAGGAATCACGAATCCGCGTTGAAGGTCTCGCTGGCGTACTGCGCCAGCTTGCCCTGAATAAAATCGAGGAAGCATTGAATGCGCAGGGCCAGTTGCGAGTTACGGTAGTACACCGCGTTGATCGGCTGGCGATAACCGCTGTTGAACTCGGCCAGCACGGGTTGCAAGCGCCCGGCGCGAATATCGTCGATGGTCATGTAGTGGGACAGGCTGGCAATGCCCTGGCCTTCCAGCGCCAAGTGCCGAATCGTCTCGCCACTCGACGCACTGATGGACGCCTGGATCGGCCAGCGGTCGCCATGCACATAACGCAACGGCCACTGATTGAGGCCGTCGTTCTGCGAGAAGCCCAGCAACGAATGTTCATTGAGGTCGGCCACGACCTTCGGTGTGCCGTGCTTCTCCAGGTACGCCGGGCTGGCGACGATGTGTATCGGACTGCAGCCCAGGGAACGGGCGTGCAGGGTCGAGTCGGTCAGGGTGCCGATGCGGATGGCGATGTCGGTGCTTTGTTCCAGCAGGTCAATGATCAGATCGTTGCTGTTGAGTTCCAGCGTGATGTCCGGGTAGAGCCGGCGGAACTCGTCGATGTAAGGCACGATGGCGTGCAGCATGAAGGGTGACGCGGCGTTGATGCGCAAACGCCCGGACGGTGTCTGATGGCGTGAGGACAAGCGCTCTTCGAGCGCCTCCATCTGATCGAGGATGCCCTTGGCATGCTCGAAGAAATACTTGCCCTCTTCGGTCAGGTCCATGCGCCGCGTGGTGCGGTTGATCAGCGTGGTGTCGAGCTTCGCCTCCAGCCGCGACAGCGTGCGGCTGACCGCCGAAGGCGTTTGCCCGACCTGCTCGGCCGCCGCAGAAATCGACCCGCATTCAATCACGCAGACGAAAATCTGCAACTCATCGGATCTGGCTTTCACAGCGGCCCCTCATTGAAAAACTCGCCTGATAGTAGCTGGATGCGGGGCAAAAAGGGGTCTCAAGCCGAGAGACCGAACACCCTTTTCAAATGCTGCTCATAGCTCGCCACGTCGGCCTCGATGTTCGGGCGCTTCATCACGTCCACACAGAGGAAGGTCGGCAGCCCGGTCATGCCGAGGAACTCGTTGGCCTTGTGGAACGGAAAGTACACCGCATCCACGCCGCGGGCTTCGAAGAAGTCGGTGGGGTCGTCGAACGCTTGCTGCGGCGCGTTCCAGGTCAGCGAAAGCATGTACTGCTTGCCCTGCAGCAAACCACCGCTGCCGTATTTCTGCGATGCATCGGAACGGGTACGACCGTCGTTGGCGTAAAGGCTGCCATGCCCCTCGGTGAAGACTTCGTCGATGTACTTCTTGACGGTCCAGGGTGCGCCCATCCACCAGCCCGGCATCTGGTAAATGATCACATCGGCCCAGAGGAACTTGGCCACTTCTTCGGCGATGTCGTAACCGCCGTCGATGAAGGTGGTCTTGATATCCACGCCGCCGCGATCCAGCACGCTCATCGCGGCCTCGTGCAGGGTGGCGTTGTAGCGGCCATCGGAGTGGGCGAATTGTTTGCCGCCATTGAGCAACAGGACTTTTTTCATGGTGGGTCTCGGGAAAGGTCATGAATTGGATGGCGGCAGATTAACGACCTGCCCCGCGCGGAATAAGCACCGAATGCGCAAAATTCATTTGACCAATACGCACGAATACCAAGGCGATTGTTGCCATAGACTTGGGAAAAACTCGAATCAGAGGCAGTACCGATGAGTGAAATCCAGGGCTTTATCCTCCACGCCAAGACCCGTCCGGAAAAATCCGACGCCTTCGAAGCGTTTTTCAGCAGCCATGTGCAAGCCAGTCGCGCCGAACCCGGCTGCATCGAATACCACATGCTGCGCGACAAGCAGGACCCGACGCTGTTTATCTTCTACGAGATCTGGCAATCCCAGGCCCACCTCGACGTGCACTCGAACCTGCCGCACATGAAGCAGTTTCTCGATCAACGTGATGAGTACCTGGAACGGGATTTCGAGATTCGTGCGATCGAAATGATCAGCCCGTCCTCCGCTAGCCGTTGATCAACAAGTGGCCGCCGAGCACGCCGAGGCCAACGAAGAACACACGCTTGAACAACAACGCGCTGATCCGCTGGCGCAGTGATTGCCCCAGCCACATGCCGAGCATGGCCGGGATCAGCGCCAGCAGTGACGCGCTCAGCTCTCCTCCGCCAAGGGCGCCACGCCACAACAAGCCAGCAGCGAGGGCGAGGGTCGAGACGGTGAACGACAGGCCCAGCGCCTGCACCAGTTCATCCTTGCTCAAGCCCAGCGCTTGCAGGTAAGGCACCGCCGGAATCACGAACACCCCGGTGGCCGAGGTGATGATGCCGGTCAGCAAGCCGCACAGCGGAGCAAGCCAGCGTTCGCTGCGCCCCGCCACACGCAAGGTCGGCAGAAACAGCCCGCTCAGTGCATACAGCAGCAACGCCGCACCCAGGCCGCGTACGACCCAATGACCGCTGCTCATGCCGAGCCACAGCGTGCCTGCGCCAGTGCCCAGGAAGATCGCCAGCAGCATCGGCCACAGCCGTTTGATCAACCCGCGCAAATGCCCGCCGAACGCCAGTTGCCAGACGTTGGTCAAGGTGGCGGGAATGATCAGCAGCGCAGCTGCCTGTGCCGGTGCCATAGCCAGACCGAGCAGGCCCATGGCAACGGTTGGCAGGCCCAGGCCAATGACGCCCTTGACCATGCCGGCGAGCATGAAGGTGGCAATGACCAGCACAGAAAGGGCCAGGCCGAGGTTCTGGTAAAACGAGGAGAGTGTGTTCATGGGACTATGGTGAGCCTGGAACGCTGGGTTGAAAATCTGCCATATACTTAGGCTGCCTCTTGGTTTAACAGAGGCTAATGATTTTTGTGGCGGTCATACGGACACCACACGTTTAGAGGCTGACCCATGCACTTCGACCTCACCGACCTGCGCCTCTACCTGAACATTCTCGACAGCGGCAACATCACCGCCGGCGCCGCGCGCAGCCATTTGTCACTCGCGGCGGCTAGTGCGCGAATCCGCGCGATGGAAGCCTCATCTGGCATCGAGTTTCTGGCGCGCAATCGTCGCGGGGTCAGCCCGACGCCCGCAGGCGATGCCCTGGCGCGACACGCGCGGGTCTTGCTGCAACAAACCGAACGTATGCAGCAAGAGCTGGCCGAGTACGCCAAAGGGGTCAAAGGTCAGGTCCGTCTGTTGTGCAACACCACGGCCATCACCGAATACCTGCCGGAACTGCTCGCCGACTTTCTGCACGATCACCCCAACCTGAGCATCGACCTGCAGGAACTGCCCAGCACCCGCATCACCCATGCGTTGCGCCAGGGTGCGGCGGACCTTGGCATCGTCTCCGACGCAGTGGACATCACCGGCTTGCAGGCCCGTGCGTTTCGCGATGATCCACTGGCGCTGATCATGCCCGGCGATCATCCGCTGGCCAGCGCCCAGGTGTTGAGCTTCGCCGACACCCTGTCGCACGACTACGTCAGCCTGAACGCCAACAGTGCGCTGGCGGTGTACCTCGAAGAACAGGCGCTGCACGCAGGTTTGCGCATGCAAGTGCGCATCCGCGCCGACGGCTTCGATGGTGTGATGCGCATGGTCGCCCGGGGGGCGGGGCTGGCGATCGTTCCGGTGGCGGCCCTTGAGCGCAGGCCATACGAACCCGCCATCAAAAGCTTCGCTCTTCACGAACCCTGGGGGCAACGAAAACTGCTGCTCTGCGCCCGGGACTTTGCCGTACTGCCCGCCTACGCCAAAGCCTTGCTACAGGCTTTGAGCCATTCCTGAAGGGCAGGCTTTATCCTTGGGCACTGCGTTTCTGGATAGCTCGATGTCGAGCACAGACAACTGAGCGCCGGGCGGGCCATATAGGGTGCGACTTCAGTTCCTGAGCCCACTGCCCGGAGTCATCATGACCGCACCGATTACCGTACTTCGCGACACCCACCCGCTGCCCGTGCTCGACGCCTGCAAATGGGAGAAGCTCGAAGGCGACCCGCACACCGTCAACCTCAACGCCTACACCAGCGAAGACGGCAGCAAGATCATGGGCACCTGGATCTGCACGCCCGGCAAGTGGTACGTGGAATACGTGAAGTGGGAGTACTGCCATTTCCAGGAAGGCTACTGCGTCATCACACCGGAAGGCATGGCGCCGATTCACCTGCGCGCGGGCGACATCTTCGTCATTGAGCCAGGCATGAAAGGCACTTGGGAAGTGGTGGAAACCGTACGCAAGTATTTTGTCTTTGCGTAAGACATCTCTCTAGAACCCAGGCTTGCCGTCGCCAGCGACGGCAAGCCTGTTTTTTTCAGTGCTGCAGGATTTTCGACAGAAAGCTGCGCGCCCGCTCCGAGCGCGGAGCACCAAAGAACTCCTCGGACTTCACGTCCTCGATAATCTCGCCGCCGTCCATGAACACGATGCGATCGGCCACTTTGCGGGCGAACCCCATTTCGTGGGTAACACACATCATCGTCATGCCCTCACGCGCCAGTTCCACCATGACGTCCAGCACTTCGTTGACCATCTCCGGGTCCAGCGCCGAGGTCGGTTCATCGAACAGCATGGCAATCGGGTCCATGGCCAAGGCCCGGGCGATGGCGACCCGTTGCTGTTGGCCGCCAGACAGCTGGATCGGGAATTTATGCGCATGACTTTTCAACCCGACGCGGTCGAGCAGGCCCAGGCTTTTCTGGCTGGCGGTATCGACGTCACGGCCCAGCACCTTGATCTGCGCCAGGTTGAGATTGTCGAGAATGCTCAGGTGCGGAAACAGCTCGAAATGCTGGAACACCATCCCTACCCGCGCGCGCAGTTTTGGCAAGTCGACACCCTTGCCGGTGACAGGCTGGTCCTCGATGAAAATCTCGCCTTCCTGCACCGGTTCCAGGCCGTTGACGCATTTGATCAGGGTGCTTTTGCCCGAGCCGGACGGTCCGCACACCACCATGACTTCACCGCGCGACAGTTCGGTGGTGCAGTTTTTCAGGACCTGGAAATTGCCATACCACTTGCTCAGGTTGTTCATCTGGATCATGCGGTTCTCCCCACATTTCTTTTCATGCGTTTGGTCAGGTTGGACAGCAGATAGCAGATCACCAGGTAGACGAAGGCAACGAACAGATACAGCTCGACCAGACGCCCGTCACGTTGCGCGAACTTGCTCGCAGCGCCGGTGAAATCGGCAATCGACAGCACGTAGACCAATGAGGTGTCCTGGAACAGGATGATCGTCTGCGTCAGCAACAGCGGTGCCATGCGCCTCAATGCCTGCGGCAGGATCACGTACAGCATCGCTTGTGCCGGGCGCAGGCCGAGCGCGGCGGCGGCCTGCTTCTGGCCGGCGCTGATGCTCTGGATTCCGCCGCGAATGATTTCGCTGTAGTACGCCGCCTCGAACATGCAGAAGGTCACGAATGCGGTGACGACCGGGCCGATCTGCACCGGCCTTTCCGTGCCAAACGCCATCTGCAGCAGCAAGGGCATCAGGAAGTAGAACCAGAAAATCACCAGCACCAGCGGAATGCTGCGCATCACCGTGACGTAAGCCAGGGCGAAGCCGCGCATTGCACGGTTGTGCGACAGACGCATCAGCGCCAGCAAGGTACCGGCGACGATCCCTACCGACATCGCTACCAACGTCAGCAGCAATGTGAACTTCAGGCCATTCCACAGTGCCGGCATGGCCCTGACAATGACACTCGGATCCAGATCAAACATGACTTACCTCGTCGCGCCGCGAACGGCCAGGGAGCGCTCGATATGACCCATGACAAAGGTCAACAACAGCGAGATGACCACGTAGATCAAGGTCGCGGCAGTGAATGCCTCGAAGGTGTTGAAGGAGTACTCACTGACGTTGCGCGCTTGCGCGGTCAATTCCATCAAGCCGATGGTCAGCGCCACCGAGGAGTTCTTCAGGGTGTTCAACGCTTCGGAGGTCAGGGGCGGAAACACCACGCGGATCGCCTGCGGCAACAATACTTCCAGGTACATCTGTGAAGGCCGCAACCCCAACGCCAATGCCGCGCCCCGCTGCCCCACGGCAACCGATTCGATGCCCGCCTTGAACAGCTCCGACAGCTTGGCCGAGGTGAACAGGGTCAGGGCCAGCACCGCGCTGAAAAACGAGGGATAAGGCAAATCCTGCTTGAGGTAATCGCCGAGCGACACCGGCAGCAACTCCGGCACCACGAAGAAACAGATGAACATCTGCACCAGCAAGGGGATGTTGCGAAACACCTCGGTGTACAAATTGCCCAGCCACACCAGCGGGCGCAGCGTGCTGGTGCGCAGGGTGCCGATCACACCGCCGATCAGAAACGCCAGGGTGAACGCGACGAGGGTGGTCGCCAGGGTCCAGCTGGTACCGGTGATCAGCCAATACAGATAGGACGAACTCTCCCCGGGTGCGGAGTCCCAGAAAATGCCCCAATTCCAGTTGTAATCCATGAATCACCAACCTTTGAGCGCAAGCCGCGGTCGGCGGCGCCCCGAAGAGCGCCACCCGCCACGGTGAGGGATGGAATCAGACGCCAGTATCGTTCGGGTGCGCGATGGCTTCTTTCAGGGCATCACTCATTGGCAAGTTGATGACCGCGTTCTTCGGCGGAATCGGCTGCTGGAACCATTTCGGATACTGGCTATCGATCGCACCGCTGCTGTACAGGTTGCGCAGTACGTCGTCGGCAAAGGTCTTGAACTGCGGATCGTTCTTGCGGATACCAATGGCATAGGGCTCGGCCGACATCGGTTCAGGCAGCAAGGTGTAGGCATCCGGCGAACGGCTTTGGGCGATGGTCGCCATCAATTGCACGTCGTCGTTGATGTAGGCCACCGCGCGACCGGTTTCCAGCATCAGGAAGGCTTCGCCGCCATCCTTGGCATTGAGGATTTTCAGGCCCAGGGATTTTTCCCGATCAAGGTTCTTGGTGATCCATTCGCCGCTGCCGCCGGTAATCACCACAACCGCTTTGCCCTTGAGGTCAGCAACGCTGCTGATGCCGGCGGTTTTCTTCACCGCGTATTTGGCACTGGCGACGTAGCTGGTGAGCAGGAAGCCAATCTGTTTCTGACGCTCGACGGTGTTGGTGGTGACGCCGCATTCCAGGTCGATGGTGCCATTGATCAGCAACGGTGTGCGGGTGGCCGCGACCACCGAAACGTACTCGGTCTTGAGGTTGGGCTCGCCGACCTTGACCTTGATCTGATCGACGATTTTCTGGCAAAGCTCGATGCTGTAGCCGATGGGCTGCTGGGCATCATTGAGATAGGAAAACGGCAACGATGCGTCGCGATAGCCCAGCGTGACAGTGCCCTGTTCCTTGATCTTCTTCAGTGTTCCGGTGAGCTCGTCAGCCTGCGCGGCGCTGACGCCCAGGCAAGCAGCGACGACGAGGGCAAGCAGCTTTTTCTTCTGATCGAACATGGGGATCTCCGACTATTGTTATGGCAGCTTTGGCACAGCGAAGGGCGAAGGCTTCAGCGCAGGGCTGCAAGCGCTTCACGAATACGTACGACCGCTTTTTTTATTTGTTCGCGGGACGTGGCAAACGACAGCCGGAAGTAACCCGGCAAACCGAACGCCAGCCCCGGCACCACCGCCACACCCGCCTGATCAAGCAGGTAGGCGGACAGTTCGACGTCATCGCTGATCACCCGCCCCTGCGGGCTGACGCGGCCGAGCAACCGGCTGCATTCGGGAAAGGCGTAAAAGGCCCCGGCCGGCGCACTGACGCGCAACCCCTCGCACACGCTGAGGCCCTCCACCAGCAAACGTCCGCGTTCGGCATATTCGCCGGCACTGCGCCGGACAAAATCCTGCGGGCCTTCAAGGGCTGCGCGCGAAGCTTCCTGGGAGATCGCGCTGGCGCCCGAGGTGCTTTGCGACTGGATCTTGCTGATCGCCGCGATCAGGGCTTTCGGTCCGGCCGCATAACCGATGCGCCAGCCGGTCATGGCATAGGCCTTGGCGACACCGTTGATCAACAGCGTGCGCTCGCGCAGCTGCGGGCAGGCATTGCCGAAGGAAACGAAGGGTTGG
This sequence comes from Pseudomonas vancouverensis, assembly GCF_004348895.1. Taxonomy (GTDB): domain Bacteria; phylum Pseudomonadota; class Gammaproteobacteria; order Pseudomonadales; family Pseudomonadaceae; genus Aquipseudomonas; species Aquipseudomonas vancouverensis. Next base: position 16,626 of record NZ_RRZK01000029.1, on the reverse strand, counting down.
TCGGCCAGCAAGACGTGTTCGTAGATCTCGTCTGACATCACCAGCACGTTGGGAAAATCTTCCAGTACCTTGCCCAAGGCTTGCAGCTCGACCTTGGAATAGATCGCACCGCTAGGGTTGGACGGCGAGTTGAGAATCAGCCAGCGGGTCTTCTCGGTCAGGGCGTTCTGCAGCACCTCGGCGGTCAGTTTGAAGCCGACATCGATGCCGCAGGGGATGACCTGCGGGAGGCCACCGTTGAGCGTGACTATGTCGGAATAGGAAACCCAGTACGGCGCCGGGATGACCACCTCGTCGCCGGGTTCGAGTGTGGCCATGAAGGTGTTGAAGATGACTTGCTTGGCACCATTGCCAACGGTGATTTCATCGACGCTGTAAGTCAGGCCGTTTTCGCGCTGGAATTTGCCGACGATTGCCTGGCGCAGCGCCAGGGTGCCTTGCGGCGCGGTATAGCGGGTGTGGCCGTCGCGCATGGCCTGCGCGGCCGCCTCGATGATATGCGCGGGGGTATCGAAATCCGGTTCGCCCAGGCTCATGTCGACAATGTCGCGACCCTGGCTGGCCAATTCCTTGGCTCGCATGGAGATGATCATGCTGGGGGAGGAAGAAATTTCTTTGACGCGACGACTCTCGAAACTCATAAAAATACCCGCCTTCCGTGGAGGTTCGCCGAGGACTGCTTAGCGCCCCTTGTTGTTGTACGACGTAGTATGACATCAGGAAAAAAATTTTTGCAATGGACAGAAAACGTGAATTTTCTAACGGGCACAGGTGCTCAAAACAGCGCATTGCAGCGATGATGCGGAACAACGGAGGACCATCAAGGAGATTGAAAGCGGTACAGAGATATGACGAGTTGATCTGGCCTGGGGGCGAGGTAACGAGGGAAGTCATTGAAAACGTGAAGGAAAAACCAGTTCAGCAAAAACAAAAAAACCGGGAGATCACCCGACGTGATTTCCCGGTAAATGTCGATATGTCCACATGACTCCTGTGGCGAGGGAGCTTGCTCCCGTTCGACTGCGCAGCGGCTGTCAATCAGCAAACACGATTAACCTTTTTCCACGTATTTGCCGCGTTTGGGTCCGCTTCGCAGACCAGCGGGAGCAAGCTCCCTCGCCACAATGGTTTGATCCAGTCTCTACTGCGGCTTGCGATAACCGTTGATGATCGCCGAGAAGTCGCTGCCACCCTCGCCGCGCAGGCTCATCGCCTGATACAACTGCTGGGCCACCGCACCGAGCACCACCGGTTGGTGTGCCTGACGCGCCGCCTCGGTGGCCAGCCCCAGATCCTTAAGCATCAACTCGGCCCCGAAACCGCCGGTGTACCCGCGCGAAGCCGGTGCCGTTTCGACGATGCCCGGCCACGGGTTGTACATTTCCGAACTCCAGCAACGCCCGGTGGAGCTGTTGATGATGCCCGCCAGCACCTTGGTGTCGATGCCCAGGGCGTCGCCCAAGGCCATGGCTTCGCTGACGCCAACCATGGAAATCCCCAGCAACAGGTTGTTGCAGATTTTCGCGATCTGCCCGGTGCCGACCTCACCGCAATGGACGATGTTGCGGCCCATTTGCGCGAGGACCGGTTGCAGGGTGGCGAACAGTTCCGCGGTAGCGCCGACCATGAAGGTCAGGGTCCCGGCTGCCGCACCACCGGTACCGCCGGAGACCGGCGCATCGGCCATGGCCACGCCTTGTTTGGCCGCGGCGGCGGCTACATCGCGGGCCGTCTGCGGATCGATGGTGCTGCAATCCACCGCCGGCACACCTTTGCCGATGCCGGCGAGCACGCCGTCCTCGCCCAGCCAGACACTGCGCACATGCACGGCAGCCGGGAGCATGGTGATCACCAGCTCGGCGCCATCGGCAGCCTCTCGCGCCGAAGCGCTGATGCTGCCGCCCAGTTGTTCCAATTCCGCGAGAACGGTTTTGTTCAGATCGACCAGGCGCAATGCGTGACCAGCCTTGATCAGGTTGCGCGCCATTGGCGCGCCCATGTTGCCCAGACCGATAAATGCGATTTTCATGTCTGGCTCCTCAACGCAAGTTGATGGTGGTGTTCACACCGTCGTTGACGCTGTCGTCATCGAACCAGCGGCTGGTGACGGTTTTGGTCTGAGTGTAGAACTGCACCACTTGCTTGCCGTACGGACCGAGGTCGCCGAGCTTGGAACCACGGGATCCGGTGAAGCTGAAGAACGGCACCGGCACCGGAATCGGGATGTTGATACCGACCTGGCCAACGTCGATTTCCGTCTGGAATTTGCGCGCCGCCGCACCGCTCTGGGTGAACAGTCCCGTGCCGTTGCCGAACGGGTTGGCGTTGACCAGGGCGATGGCCTGGTCGAGGGTGTCGACTTCCAGCACCACCAGCACCGGGCCGAAGATTTCCTGGGTGTAGATCTGCATGTCGGTGGTGACACCGGAGAACAGGGTCGGGCCGACAAAGTTGCCTTTCTCGTAACCCGGAACACTGATCTCGCGACCGTCGAGCTCAAGCTTGGCGCCTTCCTTGATGCCGCTTTCGATGAGGTCGAGAATCCGCGCCTTGGCTTTTTTCGAAATCACCGGACCGACGTCAGTGCCCGGCTCGCTGCCGGCATTGACCTTGAGTTTCTGCGCCAGCGCCTTCAGGTCCGGCAGCCATTGTTTGGCCGCGCCCACCAGCACCACTACAGAAGTTGCCATGCAGCGCTGACCGGCCGCACCGAAACCGGCACCCACCAGTGCATTCAGCGCCTGTTCACGATTGGCGTCCGGCAGGACCACCGCGTGGTTCTTCGCGCCCATCATCGATTGCACGCGCTTGCCGTGCTTGCCAGCCAGGTCATACACATGGGTGCCGACGGCGGTCGAACCAACGAAGGAAACAGCCTTGATGTCCTTGTGGGTGCAAAGTCCGTCCACCACATCCTTGCCGCCATGCACGACGTTGAGCACACCGGCCGGAATGCCCGCTTCGATCGCCAGTTCCACCAGCAGCATGGTCGACATCGGGTCTTGCTCGGACGGCTTGAGCACGAAGGTGTTGCCGCAGGCGATGGCCATCGGGAACATCCACAACGGAATCATTGCCGGGAAATTGAACGGGGTAATGCCGGCGCACACGCCGATAGGCTGGCGCAGGGTGTAGGTGTCGACGCCACCGGCGACGTTTTCGGCGAACTCGCCCATTTGCAGGGTGCCGATGGAGCAGGCGTGCTCGACCACTTCCAGGCCACGGAAAATGTCGCCTTCAGCGTCAGCGATGGTTTTGCCTTGTTCGGCGCTCAGGACTACGGCGATACGCTTGGAGTGTTCGCGAATCAACGCCTGCAGCTTGAGCATGATGCGCATGCGCGCGCCAATCGGCGTCAGCTTCCAGGTCTGGAAAGCGCGATGGGCAGCACTGATGGCGGCGTCGACTTCTTCAGTGGTGGCAAAGGGTACTTTGGCCAGCACTTGCTGGGTGGCCGGGTTGACGATGTCGTGCCATTCGGTGGATTTCGACTCGACCCACTGGCCGTCGATCAACAGCTTGACCTTCTGTACCGTGGTGTCGTTAGGCGTAAGCGATGCGTTCATGTGGGTCTCCGGATCTTTGTTTTTATCTTGGGAGCCAGGGCGATAGCGTCGCCCTGAGATGAGCTGCGTACAGCGAATTGGTTGTCGGACTGTTTTTGGAGTATAGATGTGCAAACTTCTAATAAGAACGCACATAAAAACCGGTCCAACATGCAAAAAAACATCACCTCCCTGGGCTCGCTGAACTGGGACGACCTCAAGTTTTTCCTCGAAGTGGCCCGTACCCGCAAGGCCAGCACGGCCGCCAAACGCCTGGCCGTGGACTACACCACGGTGTCGCGACGCATCAGTTCGCTGGAAGCGGCGCTGGGTACCTTGCTGTTCGAGAAATCCCGGACCAGCGGATTCGTCCTGACCGCCGAGGGTCAACGGCTGATGGGCTATGCCGAATCGATCGAGAGCACCCTGCACATGGCCTGCGAGCAGGTTTCAGGGTCTGGCGTGGCGTTATCCGGCCATGTGCGCATGGGCTGTACCGAAGGCTTCGGCAGCTTTTTCATCACGCCGCAACTGAGCCATTTCGTCGACACCTACCCGGCGATCTCGGTGGATATCCTGCCGTTGCCGCACTTCATCAGCCTGTCCAAGCGCGAAGCCGATATTGTCATTGCCCTGGAACGCCCCGAGCATGGCCCGTACGTCTGCTGCAAACTCTGCGACTACCGCTTGCAGCTGTACGCGACCCAGGCCTATCTGGACAACCATCCGCCGATTCGCCGGCCGGCGGATTTGGCCAAGCATTCGTTTATCAGTTACGTCGACGACCTGGCGTTCAGCTCGGAGCTGCTCTACCTGGCCAACGTGCTGCCAGGTGCCAGCGCCAACCTGCGCAGTACCAGCGTGATTGCCCAATTCGTCGCAGCGCAGCAGGGACGCTCACTGGCGATCCTACCGTGCTTCCTCGCCGCCCAGGACCCGCGCCTGCTGCCGGTGTTGCCGCGGGAAATCGACATCACCCGACAATTCTGGATGTACTGCCGCGAGGACCTGCGCAAGCTCAAGCGGATCACCCTGTTGTGGGATTACATCAGGGAGGTGACGGAGCGGAACCAGCCACTGTTGATGGGGGAAAGTCGGGAGATGCTGTTCGCCGATTAGTCGGCACTGACCACGATCGCCACCCGGCGATTCTCGGTGCGGCCACTGGACGTGCTGTTGCTGGCCACCGGCACGCTGCTGCCCAGGCCGCGCAACTGGACATTCTCAGGTTTCATGCCGACGGCATACAGCACATTGGCCACGCTCTTCGCTCGACGCATGGACAGCTGTTCGTTATAGGCCTCCTTGCCCGAGGCATCGGTATGGCCATCGACCCGCACGCGTTCGATGCCCACGCCCTGCAGCGCTTTACCGATGCGCTCGACGATGTCAGTGCTCTGTTTGTTGAGGCTGTCATCGTCGCTGCCGAACAAGACTTTGCCGGACAGGCCAAAGGCCCAGCCTTCATCGGTCAGCTCAAAGCCTTGCTGTTTGAGCACGGCAATTTGCGCCGGGGTCAGGCCGGTCGCAGGGGCGGTCTGGCAACCGGTGAGGCCCAACACGGCCAGCAGCAGGCACAGGGTGAAAAAACGCAGAGAACGCAGGGATTGGGTGAACACGAAAATCAGCTCCTGTCGGGGATATCGGCGGCAGAGTGCTCCGACCCTGCCGTGTACTGCGCACCACGGGACAAGCGTTTGGCCTGGTACATCGCCCCGTCGGCGGCATTGAGCAAGGCGCCGGGAGTGCCCCCATGATCGGGGTAAACCGCGACGCCGATGCTGAGTGAGGTCATCACTTGTGTATTGCCCGGTAACGCAATCGGGACTTCCATGCTGGCGAGAATGCCGTCGGCAATATGTTCAGCGTCTTCGATTTTGTGCAACGGCGTCAGCAGGACGGCAAATTCATCCCCGCCGAGCCGCGCCACCAGGTCATCCTCGCGTAATTGCGAGCGCACTCGATCAGCGACGGCCACCAACACTGCATCTCCCGCAGCATGGCCGTAGCTGTCATTGATCTGCTTGAACCGGTCGCTGTCGAGAAACAGCACCGCGACTCGTTCGCCAAGTTTGTTGGCGTTACGCACCGCACGCATCAGGCGACCTTCGAAAAAGGCCCGATTCGGCAAGCCCGTGAGGCTGTCATGACTGGCCTGATGGGCCAGTGTTTCGTTTTCACTTTGCAGGTGCGACTGCCAGGCTTCGAGTTCATCGAGCAGGGCATTGAAGTCATTGCCGAAATCATCCAGTTCGGCGATATCGGCCGGCGGCACACGCCGGTCAAAGGCTCGCTCGCTGCGCGCGGCATGGGCGACCGTGGCCAGGTTGCGCAATGGCTGGGTGATGCCGCGCAGCTGCCGCCGGGCGAGAAAGAGCGCGACCCAGCCACTGAGGGCTGTACACAACAGAATGCCGGCCAGGCCGCTGAGCAGAAAACGCACCAGGCTGCCGCCGTGGCCTGTGAGCACGATACTGCCAATGTCTCGCCCTTCATGGACGATCGGCATATTGATGGGTTCTTCCAGAAACGCTTTGGCGATGTGCAGCTCCAGTGCTGACATCCAGCCATTTTCCGGACGCTGCCAGCGAGCGAGCAATTGCCCCTGCTGATCGAACACCTGGGCATCGGCGACTTCTTCGGTGGCCGCGATCAGCGCCAGCGCTTCAGTGGCAGCCGGCTTGTCGTTGAACACCACCGCCGCTTCAACGGTGTAGTTGATCGAGCGCGCGATCAAGTGCAGGTTGTGATCGGCATACACCCGCAGGGCCAGAACACCGAGCAATGTCAGCGAAACGCTGGCCATGCCCACGCCGACCAATGCCACGAATACATTACCGCGGCCAATGACCGAACGCAGACTCGGGCGATTGCCCGATTTGAGCAGGCTCATGGTGCCGCCGGCTTGCGGCGCGAGAGTTGCAGCACACTCGGATGGATGCGCACACCACTGCGCGCGACAGAATCCAGATTGACCTCAAAGGACACCTGCTCATCGCCGACCCGCAGGCAAAACAGACTGCCAACGGTGCATTGATCATCGCTCTCACTGATGCTCAGGACAGGGTGGCCGATCAACGCGCTGAACAGTCGGGCGCGCTCCTCGCCAGTCAGTTTGCCGATATACACAGCATCGCAATCGCCGACGATCGAAGGGTTATCGGCCAGCAGACGCTTGACCGTCACCGGGCGCCCGGTGGCCTGCGTCGTGCCTTTGACCAGATCATCGGTGTATTCGGTAGGCCCCACCAGGCACAGACGCAACTGTGCAGGCTCAACCGGCCAACGGGCGTAACTGAGAATGCCCAGTACCACCTGGGTGACCGCCTTGGCGCGCTGGTCTGCCATGCCTGCCGACGGTAGTGGTTGCGCAAAGACGCTGCCGGGCAGCATGAGAAGCAGAACGGCGAGCAGCGCTTTATTACAGGCAACGACGCGCCGTGTCGTCCAGACAGCCACCTTCATGCAGGGATACTCGTTGACCATAGCGAAATGATGCCGCAACGATAGCATAGCGACGCTATGCCAGCGAGGAAGCGTCCTACGGCACCCGAGGCAACCTCCTACACTCGGCTACTGGCATTTCAGAGAGTCGACTCGGCGTCTTCCTTCAACTCCAGCATCAGGCCGCTCAGGCGTTTTACCCTGCGCTTGACCGCCTCCTCGAATACACCCGGGCGCGATTCAATCAAGGTGAACCAGTCCTTGGCCCGGGTAATGCCGGTGTAGATCAGTTCCTTGGTCAATACCGGATTCAGTGCATCAGGCAGGATCAATGCAGTGTGGGCGAACTCCGAACCCTGGGATTTATGCACGGTCATGGCGTACACGGTTTCGACATCATTCAGACGGCTTGGCAGGACAAAGCGCACACCGCCCTGACCATCATTTCGCGGGAAAGCCACACGCAGGACCTGCTTGCCCGTTTCGCCCGGCTCGGGAAGCTTGAGAGCAATACCGATATCGCCGTTCATCAAGCCCAGACCGTAATCGTTGCGGGTCATCAGCACCGGGCGACCTTCGTACCATTGCTGATCGCTGTCGATCAGCCGCGCGCGCAGTAATGCGCCGGTGACGCGCTGGTTCAAGCCTTCCACGCCCGAGGCCCCTTTGCGCACGGCGCATAACAACTGAAATGCATCGAACGCGTGCAGCACTTGCCGAGCCCACTCGACCCAGCGCGAGTCTTCAGGGGCGGTGTCGAACGGCGGCCGCTGATTGCGCAGTACACCCAGGTAGTGCCTGTAGCCCTGAGGGCCTTCGCCGTGGCCGTCGAGCAACAGGCGCTCCAGGGCCCGGTCCTGCTCACCTTTGAGAGCCAGGGCGAACACGTCGTCGTGGCTGCGTGCAGACAACAACTTGCGGGCTTCGTCAGGCTGCTGCTGATTGACCCAACGAGCCAGTTGACCAATGCCGCTACCCTCGCCGAACCGTCGCGAATGACGCAGCATCACCACCTGTTGCGCCAGTGGATGAGCCCCCTGTTCATCCTCTTGCAGGCCGCTGGACGCCAGGCTTTCGCCGCTGACCGCTTCCAGCCATTGTCGCGTCTGCGGGCTGTACCAGCCTGACTCTGCGTCCCGGCACAAATCACCCAGAACAGCGCCGGCTTCCACCGACGCCAATTGATCCTTGTCACCCAGCAGTACCAAACGCGCATGGGGCGGCAGCGCATCGAGCAGATTGGCCATCATTTCCAGGTCGATCATCGAGGCTTCGTCCACCACCAGCACATCCAGCGGCAAACGGTTGCCCGCGTGGTGGCGGAAATGACGAGTGCCGGGGCGGCTGCCCAGCAGGCGGTGAACGGTGGTGACGTCGGAGGGGATCTTTTCGCGTATGCCCTCTGCGACTTTCAAGGTCCGGACTTGCTGGCTGATGGACTCGGTCAAGCGTGCCGCCGCCTTGCCGGTAGGCGCCGCGAGGCGAATTCGCAAGGGTTTGCCGGCTTCGACCGCTGGCGCCTGGAGCAATGCCAGCAGGCGCACGACAGTGGTGGTCTTGCCCGTTCCGGGGCCACCGGTAATGATGCTGAAAGCCCCGCGAGTCGCGAGGGCGCAGGCCAGTTTCTGCCAGTCGACGACCTCAGCGGCCCTGGCAGGACCGAACAACCCCGTGAGGCGTTCGGGCAAATCATTCGGCGTGGACTCGTGTGTCGTTAAACGCTCACGCAGCGAAAGGTCGATCCGGCGCTCGTAAGCCCAGTAACGGCGTAAGTACAGGCGCTTACCCGACAACACCAGGGGCCGGTCCTGTACCGCTTCGCGACTGTCAGCCGCCAGGGCCACCAGGCTGCTGGAGGTCAGCACCTTGCACCAGTGCGCGCCGTCCAGCGTGGCCAACAACTGTGATGGCAACAGCATCGCGCCCATTTGCGGATCGCCTTCGGGTGGCAAGGACAAGGCAAAGTCCGGCTCTTTCAGGGTCTCAAACAGATCGAGGCAAACATGCCCGTGCCCCAGTTGATGACTGGTCAGCGCAGCCGCGAGCAGCACCAACGGATCGTCGTCCGGTGCCAGCTCATGCAGGAAGGCGACGAACGCCTTGTCCAGGGCTCGCAGCCAGCCGCGCTCGACCCAACGGGTGAGCAACAGCAGCAGGTCATCAGCACGACTCAGCGGTGCCAGGTCAGCCAGGTTGTCTGCGCTCGACGCCAGGGGCAGCAGATCGGCGAAGGTGCGATTCATAACAGTACTCCCTGTTCCCAGGCGGGTTCGGCCTTGGGTTCCGGCTTGCCCTGGAACAGCCTGTCCAGACGCTCGATCAATTCTTTTGGCGGCCGCGCAAAATACACGCCCTGGCTAGTCGCACGTGTACCGCGCAAGAACAGGTACAGCGCGCCGCCGACATGCCGGTCGTAATCGTAGTCGGCCAGACGCGCCTTGAGCTGGCGGTGCAGGGCCAACAGGTACAACACGTATTGCAGGTCATAGCGGTTGTCGAGAATCGACTGCTCCATGGCTTGCTCGGTATAGGCGCAGTCGTCGGCACCAAGCCAGTTGGATTTGTAGTCGGCGACGTAATAACGGCCTTCGTGTTCGAAGGTCAGGTCGATGAAGCCCTTGAACATGCCATTGAGCAGCACCGGTTCGGCAGCCACGCGGGAGGCGCCGTTGTGGGTGAACTGGCACACCAGCGCGTCGAGCTTGAGCACGTCGACTTTATGACTGGCGAACCAGAACTCCATCTCTACGCGGTACTGGCACAATTGACTGAGCGTCACCGGCGCCTGATCGTTGGTCAGATGCAACGGGGACTTGAGCAGATGTTGCAACCATTCGCTCAAAGTGGCGATCCAGCCTTCCCAGCCACGGCGATTGCAGCGACGGGCAATGGCATCTTCCACGGCGTGTGGCTCGGCTGAAAAGCCTTCGTTCCCGGCCCATTCCAGCAACCCATGCAGGAAGGTCCCGGGGTTCGGGCCGCGCGGGAATCGATGGATGTCTGCGCCGCCGGCAATCATCTCCCGGGGGGCTTGAGGATCGAGTCGCTCATCATCAAACAGCTTCTGCGCCTGCGGGCTTTCGGGCGCCACGTCACTGCCGATGCTCAAGCTGTCGCCTATGCGCAGGGCACTGTAGGAAGCGATCCACCAGTTTTCACTGGCCCTGCGTTTCGGAACCAGGGTTGCCAGCAATGCCGCGGTGTTTTGCGGCGGCCGGTAAAGTTCTTCACTGGTTTCGGGCATTGGCAACGATGACAGCGCCGGGCAGTCTTGCTGAAGATCTTCCAGCCAACGCAGCAACCCCGCGGACTCGCCCAATGGCGCACCGCCGCCCAGCAGATAACCCAATGCCGACAGATGCAGCACAGAGCTATTGTTGTTGCCACGCTTGAGGTCCGCGACGCCCAACCAGCAGGCGTGTTGCGCCCGGGTCAAGGCGACATACAGCAGGCGAAGATCCTCGGCCAACCGCTCCTCATCGGCCAGGGCTATCAGCTCCGCCGTGGGTTTCAACGTCACCTGGGCGTTGCCCGCCGCATCGTGATAATGCAATGGCAGGCGACTGCCATCCACCGGCTTGGCCGAACAAATGAACGGCAGGAACACCAAGGGGTACTCCAGCCCTTTGGACTTGTGAATGGTCACCACCTTGACCAGTTGCTCATCACTCTCCAGGCGCAGGATCTGCTCTTCGCCGGCCTGACCGGACAATGCCAGGTGCTCGGCCAGATGACGGATCAGCGCTTGCTCACCGTCGAGTTCGGCGGCGGCCTGTTGCAGCAATTCGGACAAGTGCAGCAGATTCGTCAACACGCGTTCGCCGTCACTGCGGGTGATCAGTGCCTGGGGCAAACGGAAATCGTGCAGCAAGCGTCGCAACATGGGCAGCACACCCTGCTTGCGCCATAGTTCGCGATAACCTCGGAACTGCATGACCCGGGACTCCCAGGCCAGCTCGTCCTGATTCAGACGTTCCAGCTCTGCCAGCGACAGGTTCAAGGTGATGCTGGCCAATGCAGCCCGCAGAGGCCGTTCGACGTCCGGCTCGGCACAGGCCTTGAGCCAACTGAGCACGTCGTGGGCTTCCTGGGCGGCGAACACCGAGTCCTTGTCGGACAGGTAGACGCTGCGCACGCCACGGGCAGCCAGCTCGAAACGTACGGCCTGGGCTTCTTTGCCATCGCGAACCAGGATGGCGATATCCGAGGGCAGCACACCTTTGAAGTCTTTGCCGTCCTGGACAAAGCCCGCTGTGCCCTGCTGCCCGCCATTGAGCAATGCCGTGATTTCACTGGCGCAAGCGGCCGCCAGTCGTTGCCGATACACGGCACCGGACAGCGGCTGTTCGGCGGCCAGGTGCCAGACATTGAGGGCAGGCACAGGCTGGTCATTGATGCGCAAGACTTCCTTGCGCCCCTGGGATTCAACCGGGGTGAACGGGACCGGATTCTCGCCATTGTTCTCGCGGAACAGGAACGCACCTCGCCCAAGCGCGCGAGCTTCCGCACGCTGGAACACATGGTTCACCGCGTTGACCATGCCATGGCTGGAACGGAAGTTGGTGCCCAGTGTATGCAGGCGTCCGGAGGTGGCCTGCCGAGCACGCAGGTAAGTATGGATGTCGGCGCCACGGAAGGCGTAGATCGCCTGTTTCGGGTCACCGATCAGGAACAGGCCGCACTCGGGGCTGTTCTCCTCAATGCGATAGATGCTTTCGAAGATCCGGTACTGCACCGGATCGGTATCCTGGAATTCATCGATCAGCGCGACCGGAAACTGCTCGCGAATCAGCGTCGCCAAGCGCTCGCCACCTTCGGATTGCAGCGCCGCATCCAGGCGCAACAGCATGTCGTCGAAGCCCATTTCTGCACGACGGCGTTTCTCTTCCTCGAACCGGGCCCCGACCCAACGGGCGGCATGTTGCAACACAGCCGCATCGGGGGTGGGTAACGCATCGAGTCGAGCCTTGAGACCGGCCATCGCCTCCAGCCCCGGATGGCGCGGTGCTTCACCTTTCCAGGCTTCGGCCATGCCGTCGGGGGTCAGGCGCGTGAATCCGGTACCGATATCCAGATGTTCGAGGGATTCATCTTCGGCCCAAGCCTTGAGTTTTTCGAACCAGGGCTCGAAGTAGCGAGCCTGCATCTTTCTGCCATCGACGCTTTTACTCGCAACGCCTTGGTGACAGATCGCAAGCAACTCGTCAGCCCACTGGCACCAAGGCCTTTTCAGCTCGATCAGCGCCGCCTTGCGCTCCTGCAAACACTCGCTAATCAGATCGACAGGCTCCTTGCCGTGCAGCGTATCGCGCTCGCTGGCAAACAAGGCGCGGATGCGCGGCAGCAATGCGGCGGGGCCACCCCAATTGGCGCGCACCCAATTCAGTGCATCCCCTTGCATGGGGTAACAAAACAGACGCCAGTAGTCGCGCAGGACTTCGCCGAGCAAATCGCTGTGGTCGGTTTCCAGGGTCTGGGTAAACAAGCTTCCGCTGTCGAATGCGTGCTCGCGCAACATGCGCTGGCACCAACTGTGGATGGTCGAGACGGCCGCCTCGTCCATCCATTGCGCGGCGATGTCCAAGCGGTTGGCGCAACCGGCCCATTGCTCAGGCAGGTACTGTTCGCGCAGTTCGGCAATCAGGCCATCAGGTGCGGACGTCTCATCACGGAAGAATCGCGCAGCCTCGGCCAGTCGCGTGCGGATGCGTTCACGCAGCTCTTTGGTAGCAGCGTCGGTAAAGGTCACCACCAGAATCTGTGGCGGCAGCAGCTCACGACCGAAACCGCTGGCGTCGCCACCGTGGCCCAACACCAGGCGCAGGTACAACGCGGAAATGGTGAAGGTTTTGCCGGTCCCGGCACTGGCTTCGATCAGCTGGCTGCCGCGCAACGGGAATGCCAGGGCCAAAGGCGTCTTCGTGCTCATCAGTTTGCCTCCCCGCTGGTCAACGATCGCCACGCGGCTTCAAACAACGGACGGTAGAGCGCGTTGCACCAATCGATGAAGGTTTCATCGGCCGTCAACGCATCGAAGTCGGCGAACTGGCGTGTGAGGGCGGGGCTTTCTGCTCGCTCGCCATCGGTGGTCAAACCATCACCTTCATAGGCCTTGCGCGCAGCGGCCTCGGCCTTGACCGGGTCGGTTTGCCCAAGCCAGGCGAAAGCCGTCTTGACTGCAATCGGCAGGGGTTGGCGCATGCCGGTTTTCCAGGCCATCAGCACGTCACTGAGGATTCGTTGCGCTGAAGCCTCCTCCAGCGGGCCGAGCAGCAAACTGTCATCACTGGCCACCAAGGCGGTGGTCAATGGCTGACCATTGGCGCAGGCCACCAGATGGTTGATCCATGGGCGTATCAGGCGATGCCACTTTCGCGCCTTGATCGCACCGATGCTGTTGGGGATCGTGGTGACGGACAGCAAACCACCGTCCGCACGCTGATGCAGGCCGGTCAGCCAGCCCTCGATACGCAAGCCTTGCAGTTCGAGATCGACCGGCAGCGCACTGGTGATGGGCTGTGGCCATAACGTCAGCAGTTGTTCGTACCGCTGAAGCAGGTCTGGCAATGGCTCGATCAATTCCCGTTGCAGGCTTTCACCGAATCCGGCCATGGGCAGCAGGCCACTGTTTTGCAGGCGTTGCGCTTGCACTCTGAGGGCCTGATCCGAGTGATCGAGATTGCCCAAGGCGACTTCGAGCAAGCTGTCGCTGAGGTTGTAACGCTGCAACGCATCGAGGACAAAGGGCTCTTCATCGACCAAGGGTACCTGTGCCGCTTCGAAGAAAATCTTCAGCCGCTGACTGAAAAAGTGTCGCACCGGGTTGCGCAGGAAGTCCTGCAGTTGGGCGATGCCCAGAGGCTCATCCTGGACATGCGCGTCCAGCACTTCGGTATCCATCATGGGTTTAAACGCGTGATGCAGTGCCTGCCATTCGCTGGCGTAACTGAACAGCTCATCGCCCTCGTGGAAATAGCGTGCACTGAACGGCTGCAAAGGATGTTCCTGGGTCATTGCATGCAGCAGATTTTGTGTGGTGTCAGCCAGCCGCCAGCCGCTGTCGAGATGGTCGCGCAACTGACCGATCAGCACCGATGCCGGACGCTCGCTGTTATCGCGAATGCTGCGGCCAACCCAGCTGATATAGAGCTGGTCCCGTGCGGACAGCAACGCTTCCAGTAACAGATAGCGGTCGTCTTCGCGCCGTGAGCGGTCACCTGGACGGTAGTCGCTGCCCATCAAGTCGAAATCCAGTGGCGGCTGCGCACGCGGGTAATCCCCATCGTTCATCCCCAGCAAGCAAACCAGTTTGAACGGGATAGCGCGCATGGGCATCAAGGTGCAGAAATTGACTGCACCGGCGAGGAAACGCTGCGACAGACGTCCCTGGTCGAGGCCAGCCAACCATGCCTCGCGGACCACCGTCAGCGGTAACTCGTCGTGCAGCCCCACGGACTCACAGGTCTCGAGCCAGGTCTCGCGCAGTTCTTCGAGCCGAGTCAGCAGATAGTCATCATGCTCATTGCTGGCCACGAAGAACAGTTGCACCAACGCTTGCAAGCGCGAGCCCCATTGGTTGGGGGAGGCAGGTCTGGACAGTTCTTGATGCGCCACTTCCAGTGCGTCGAGCAGTGCCACCAAGGGACCGATCAGCGCGGCATCGAGGCCGCCGATTTCATCGTAGGGCTCGATGCCTGCGCAAGCGTCGGCACTGCCCACGGCATAGCCGAGCAGCATGCGGCGCAAACCGAATCGCCAACTGTTCTGCTCCAGCGCCTCCGGCAGCCCAAGCCCGGCACGCTGTTGCGCATTCATGCCCCAACGAATGCCGGCACCTTCGATCCAGCGGTGCAGCGTCGGCAAATCACGTTCCTCGACGCCAAAACGGGCACGCAGCGCCGGAACGTCGAGCAGATCGAGAATTTCGCTGACCGGGAACCGGCTGTCGGGTAGTTTAAGCAGGTGTTCTACAGCGATCAGCAAGGGGTCGCGACCTCGCTGCCCCTGGTCTGCCAGGGTGAACGGAATGAAGCGCGGGTCGTTGCGATCCAACTGCCCAAACACTGCGCGAATATGCGGTGCATAACTGTCGATGTCCGGGACCATCACAATCACGTCACGAGGACGCAGGTGCGGGTCGGCACTGAAGCGGGCGAGTAATTGGTCGTGAAGGATTTCCACTTCGCGTTGCGCACTGTGGGCGACGTGAAAACGGATCGACTGGTCCTGGTTCAGGTCGACCGCGGGCCAGTGCTCACGCGTCTCCAGAAGCGGGCGCAACTCGAGGATGTCGTCCTGCAACTGGTTGAGCATGTTCAATGGCTGGCTGTCACTGAACAGGTCGATGCGCCCGTCCCGAAATGCCGAGCGGTAGCTGTTGGGGTCGTCGTAACTGTCGAGCAGACTGATGTAATCCCGGCCCTGTTTGCCCCACGCAGCCAACAGCGGATGAGCATGTTGATGGAGGGTCTGCGGGTCGAGTACCACCGGCATACCGCTCTTGCGGGCCTGGCGTTTGTATTGGTGCCGTAACAGGTCTTTATCGGCGACGATGTCAGCCCAATGGTGACGACAGGGGTTGTGCACACACAGCAGGACCTGACTGAATCTGGCGAGCCCGGCCAACGCTTCCAGGACCTGCGCCGGCAGGGACGAAATGCCGAAAACGATCACTCGTGAGGGCAATCCGTTCGGAGCCACATCGAGGCTGTTGATGCGTTCGATAAATCGCTGGTGAACACCGGCACGGCTTTGCGCCATGCCTTCTGCTCCAACATCCAGCAACAATGCCCGCCACAGTTCCGCTTGCCAGCAACTGGCCGGAGCGAGCGGTTTGGCTTCACCTCTGCCGCTGCGTATTTGATGACGACCTTCTGCCCAATCCTCAAGCCAGTCGGCGCGGTAAACCTGGTACTGGTCAAACAGATCCGCCAAACGCTCGGCCAACTGATAGCGTTTGCGCAGATCACTGTCGTTGGTCAGAAAGCGCCGCAGGGGTTCAAAGTGCGGCTGTTCAATGACCTGCGGCAGCAGGCGCATCAGACGCCAGGTCAGCGGTGCTTTATCAAGCAGGGACTTGGCTGGAATTTCTTCTCGACCGAGCACCATGCGATAGAGCTGCCACATGAAGCTACCTGGCAGTTGCACGTCGATGGCGGCAGCAATGCCACAGCCTCCCATGTCGTCATCTGCGGCGTCTTCGGCCAGTGCCAGTTTCAGCCATTGGGCAATGCCGTTGCTCTGCACCAAGGCAATTTCATTTTCCAGAGGAGCCAACGGATAACGCCGCATCCAGCTGACTACCAGGCTGCGCAATTCGTCAAGGCGATTGCCGTGAACCACCATAAAACCAGGATTGAGGAGCGTTGCGGCTGGCATAAGGCGTCCTTGGAAAGCGCAAAATCGAGGGGCGACTTTAACATCGAAGGCGATTGGCTTCATTGTCGGAGCGCGCTTGCTTCGGACGGGGTGTCGACGATGAGGGGAACCTGGTAACCCGGGAGGAGGCAGTCGAGACTTTTCCGCGGCCAAAAACAAAACCCCAACTGCTTTCGCAATTGGGGTTTCGGAATTTAATCTTGACGATGACCTACTCTCACATGGGGAAACCCCACACTACCATCGGCGATGCATCGTT
>NZ_RRZK01000028.1 GCF_004348895.1 Pseudomonas vancouverensis | reverse complement strand
CGATGTGTGCGGCTTCGCCGCACGGTCGCTGCGCTCCCACCCCCGGATAAACCCCTCCACTCAGCCTGCCGACGGGGCCTACAGATCAAAAGCTGCAGCCGAGCTAACGCTCATCCTGTTGAGTGGTGAAGAGCGGGCGGTGTGCGTGGTTTTTTTGTTTGCTCTTCTGTGGGAGCCAGCTTGCTGGCGATGACGGCTTGCCGGTCGACCCAAATTTAGCGAATGTCCCCACTCCAACTGTAGGAGCGAGCACGCTCGCGAAAAAACGCCAGGACAACCGGGACATCCAGACACCCCGCGTCATCGATGACGACCATCGTCGGAACGCCGCCCGGAGCATGCTCGCTCCTACAGGGAAACGCATAGGACCAACAACCAGGCCGGCCGGTAGGCCGCCTCGGATGCCGTTGAAGTACACGCCCCCTCGAGAGGCCGAGTGGAGGTTCTGCGCAGTGGGCACCGCGGCAAGGATGCCGCGGTAGCCGCCCCCGGCCATGGATGGCCGATCGCGGCGGGCCCACGGAGCAGGACCGGAAGGAGGGCATGCCGAGCCTAGGCGAGGCACCGAACGAAAGGGGCAAAAGCGCTTGGTTACTTGGCGCCGGGCGGCGTTCCGCTCTTCCAAGTAACCCGCTGTAAGAGCGGAACCATAAGTGGCCGTTACCGAAAAAACGGATATACCCCCAATTCCAATTCCAATTCCAATTCCAATTCCAATGCCAAAACCCCCAAAAAAAACCCCGCAAACGCGGGGCCTAAAGGGGTGCAGCAGTCATGCTTTAGGGCGGTTATCCACTACGTGGCTGGCCTTGCCCTCGGAACGCTTGATCGAATGGAACGGCCGCAGGACGATCCGCGTGCTGATCCCGATATACGTCTTGATGTGCTTGCTCAATTCCCCGCAAACAGCCTTCTGCTGCTCGTCGGTCAGGTGCTGGTGCTCAGCCTTGAGCTCGATATGCACTTCAACGCTGTCCAGGTTGCCATTGCGATACAGATGGATCTCGTAGCACTCGGCAAGTTGTTTGATTTTCAGCACCTGCTCCTCGATCTGCGTCGGGAACACGTTGACGCCGCGGATGATCAGCATGTCATCGCTGCGGCCGGTGATCTTGTCGATGCGGCGCATCGGGCGTGCGGTGCCCGGCAGCAGGCGCGTCAGGTCGCGGGTGCGGTAGCGGATCATCGGCAGGGCTTCTTTGCTCAGCGAGGTGAACACCAGTTCGCCCATCTGCCCGTCCGGCAGCACTTCGCCGGTGACCGGGTCGATGATTTCCGGGTAGAAGTGGTCTTCCCAGATGGTCGGGCCGTCCTTGGTTTCCGCGCATTCCATGGCGACACCCGGGCCCATGATTTCCGACAGGCCGTAGATGTCGAGGGCGGTGATGCCCATGCGGGCCTCGATGGCGCTGCGCAGTTCGGCGGTCCACGGCTCGGCGCCGAAGATGCCCAGGCGCAGGGCCAGTTTGTGCGGGTCGATGCCCTGGCGCTCGATTTCATCGGCGATGTTGAGCATGTAGGACGGCGTGACCATGATGATGTCCGGCTGGAAATCCTTGATCAGTTGCACCTGTTTCTCGGTCTGGCCACCGGACATCGGGATCACGGTGCAGCCCAGGCGTTCGGCACCGTAATGCGCGCCGAGGCCGCCGGTGAACAGGCCGTAGCCATAGGAAATGTGCACCTTGTCGCCACGACGGCCACCGGCTGCGCGGATCGAACGGGCAACCACGTTGGCCCAGGTGTCGATGTCGTTCTGGGTGTAGCCGACGACGGTCGGTTTACCGGTGGTGCCGCTGGAGGCGTGCAGGCGCACCACGTCGTTCATCGGCACGGCGAACATGCCGTACGGGTAGTTGTCGCGCAGGTCGGACTTGGTGGTGAAGGGGAATTTCGCCAGGTCGGCCAGGGACTTGATGTCGTCCGGGTGTACGCCCAGCTCATCGAAGCGCTGACGGTACAGCGGCACGTTGTTGTAGGCGTGGCTGAGGCTCCAGCGCAGGCGCTCCAGCTGATGCTGGCGCAGTTCGTCGACGCTGGCGGTTTCCAGCGGATCAAGCACAGGGTTCAGCATGGCTTGGGCAATTGGCATGTTCATGTGTTCACTCGAATTGTTTTTGTGTTCCGGCCCTATCAGGCAAGGGCTTTGAGTGCATGCCCCAAGGATACCCTTCGGCTCCTTGGGAATCGCGATTCTTTAGTGGGATAGACGCTCGATGATCAGCGCGATCCCCTGGCCGACGCCGATGCACATGGTGCACAGGGCGTAACGGCCGTTACGTTCTTCCAGCTCGTGCAGGGCGGTAGTCACCAGGCGCGCGCCGCTCATGCCCAGCGGATGGCCCAGGGCGATGGCGCCGCCGTTTGGGTTGACCCGTGGATCGGTGTCGCTCAGGCCCAGTTCGCGCAATACGGCCAGGCCTTGAGCGGCGAAGGCTTCGTTGAGTTCGATCACGTCCATGTCGGCCAGGCTCAGGTTGGCCACCTCCAGCACCTTGCGCGTGGCCGGCACCGGGCCGATGCCCATGATGCGTGGCTCGACGCCGGCGGTGGCCATCGCCACTACGCGGCCGCGGGCGGTCAGGCCGTGGCGTTTGGCGGCTTCGGGGCTGGCCAGCAACAGGGCGCAGGCACCGTCGTTGACGCCGGAAGCATTGCCGGCGGTGACGCTGCCGCCTTCGCGGAACGGCGTGCCCAATTTGGCAAGTTGCTCAAGGGTGGTGTCGCCGCGCGGGTGTTCGTCGTGCTCGACCACTTTCGCCGGGCCTTTGCGCTGCGGGATTTCCACGGCGACGATTTCCTTGGCCAGGCGCCCGTTGGCTTGCGCCGCGGCTGCACGTTGCTGGCTGCGCAGGGCGAAGGCGTCCTGGTCAGCCCGGGAAATGTTGAACTGTTCGGCGACGTTCTCTGCGGTTTCCGGCATGGAGTCGATGCCGTAGGTCTTTTTCATCAGCGGATTGACGAAGCGCCAGCCGATGGTGGTGTCGAAGATTTCCGCGGCGCGAGAGAAGGCCTGCTCGGCCTTGCCCATGACCAGCGGTGCACGGGACATCGACTCGACGCCGCCGACCAGCATCAGCCCGGTTTCGCCGCTGCGAATGGCGCGGGCAGCGGTGCCGATGGCATCCAGGCCGGAGCCGCACAGGCGATTGAGGGTGGTGCCGGGCACGCTGACCGGTAAGCCTGCGAGCAGGGCGGACATGCGTGCGACGTTGCGGTTGTCTTCGCCGGCCTGGTTGGCGCAGCCGTAGATCACGTCGTCCACGGCGTTCCAGTCGACTTGCGGGTGGCGGCGCAGCAGTTCGCGCAGCGGCACGGCGCCGAGGTCGTCGGCACGCACGCCGCTCAGCACGCCGGCGTAGCGGCCAATTGGGGTGCGCACGGCATCAATGATCAGGGCGTCATTCATCAGGAGTCTCCTGCGCCAGCACCGGGCCGCGCACTTTGTAGGATTTGCCGTGGAACAGGGCGATCAACTGGCCCTGCTGGTTTTCAATGCGGACGTCGTAGTTGCCGGTGCGGCCGGAGCGGCTCTGCTCGATGCAGTCGGCATTCAGGGTGTCGCCCAGGCGTGCCGGGGCGATGTAATCGATGCTGCAACCAATGGCGACGGTGGCTTCGTTGTAGCTGTTGCAGGCGAAGGCAAAGGCCGAGTCGGCCAGGGCGAACAGGTAGCCGCCGTGGCAGGTGCCGTGGCCCTGGAGCATGTCGGCGCGCACGGTCATGCCGACCCGGGCGCAACCCGGTCCGGCCGACAGCAGGCGCATGCCCATGCCCTTGCTTGCGGTGTCACGCTCGAACAGGGCCTGGGCGCAGGCGCTGGCCAGGTGCATGGCTTCGTGGTTAGTCATGGAATGTTCTCCCTTCGGCGACGCGACGGCGCAGCAACAGCGACGGGCGGTAGCGCTCTTCGCCGTAACCGGCTTGCAGGTTTTCCAGCACCTTCAGTACATGCGCGAGGCCAATGGCATCGGCCCAGGCCAGCGGCCCTTGCGGGTAATTGACGCCGGCGCGCATGGCCAGGTCGATGTCCGCGGCCGAGGCCACGCCTTGCAGCAGCGCGTCGGCGGCTTCGTTGGCGAGCATCGCCACGGTGCGCAATACGGCGAGGGCCGGGCTGTCGCTGAGCAGGCTGACCTTGAAACCTGCGCGTTGCAGCAGGGCGACGCCTTGGTCGAGGGCTTGCGGGTCGATACCTGCCGCGTAGCTGATGGCGATGCGTTGGGCTTTGCTGTAGTCGAACGCCAGATCCAGCAGGATCAGGTTGCGCAGGCCGTCTTCCTTGGCGCGTTGACAGGCCATGCGCCCGTCGCTCAAGGCCAGCACGGCGTCACCGACGCGGAGCAAACCCTGGCCATCGCGCTGGATGACTTCGACGCCTTGTTCGCTCAAACGAGACAGCAAAGCCTGGGCCGCGCCCAGATTGCCTTCGGCAATGCAGACATTGACGCTCGCTGCGCTGTTGATTTCAGCAGGTTGCGGACGCACGGCACCTTCGGCATAGCTATAGAAGCCATGTCCGCTTTTGCGGCCCAAGCGCCCACCGTCCACCAGTTCTTTCTGGATCAGCGAAGGCAGGAAGCGGGTGTCCTGGTAATAGGCGTCGAACACCGAGCAGGTCACGGCGTAGTTGACGTCGTGGCCGATCAGGTCGGTCAGCTCGAAGGCGCCCATGGCGAAGCCGCCGGCCTCACGCATCAGCGCGTCGAGGGTCGGGCAATCGGCGGCGCCTTCCTGGAGCATGCGCAGGCTTTCGGCATAGAACGGCCGGGCCACGCGGTTGACGATAAAACCGGGTGTGGAGCGGGTGTGCACCGGTTTCTTGCCCCAGGCCTTGGCTGTGTCGTACAGGCATTCGGCGAGTGCCGGGTCGCTGGCCAGTCCCGAGACGATTTCCACCAGTGCCATGACCGGCGCCGGGTTGAAGAAGTGCAGGCCGAGCAGGCGTTGCGGGCGTTCAAGCTGGGCGGCAATGCTGGTGATCGACAGCGACGAGGTGTTGCTGGCCAGGATGCAGTGTTCGCCGCAGATGCCTTCAAGCTGGCGGAACAGGGTGCGCTTGACTTCAAGGTTCTCGACGATGGCTTCGATGATCAGATCGCAATCGGCCAGGGCCTCGATGGCTTCCACCGCTTGCAGGTTGGCGAGGGTGGCGTTGCGCGCGTCGACGGACAGTTTGCCGCTGTCGACACGTTTACCCAGTTGCCGGCCAATACCTTCAATGGCCTGTGCGGCAGCCCCCGGGCGATTGTCCAGCAGCAGTACCGGGTGGCCGGCCTGCGCAGCGACCTGGGCAATGCCGGCGCCCATGGCACCGGCGCCAATCACCGCGACGCGGGCGGAAGTGTTCAGTGCGGTCATGACTCAGCGTCCCTTGAAGCTTGGGGTGCGTTTTTCCATGAAGGCGCCGACGCCTTCACGGTAGTCCTCGCTGCGCCCGGCCAGGCGTTGCAGGTCGCGTTCCAGCTCCAGTTGCTCGTCGAAGCTGTTGCTCATGCTGGCGTTGAGGCTGCGTTTGATCAGGGCCAGGCCGTAGGTCGGCTGAGTGGCGAGGTGACGGGCCAGTTTCAGCGCTTCGTCACGCAGGTTGGCGTCATCCACGCACTGGTAGATCAGGCCCCATTGCTCGGCCTGCTCGGCGCTCAGGCGATTGCCCAGCAGGGTCAGGGCCTTGGCGCGGGCCATGCCGACCAGGCGTGGCAAGGTCCAGGTGCCGCCGGAATCGGGGATCAGGCCGATCTTGCAGAAGGCCTGGATGAAGCTCGCCGAGCGCGCCGCCAGCACCAGGTCGCAGGCCAGTGGAATGTTCGCCCCGGCACCGGCCGCCACGCCATTCACCGCGCAGATCACCGGCATAGGCAGGTCGCGCAACTGGCGGATCAGCGGGTTGTAGAACTTCTCGATGGACTCGCCCAGATCCGGTACGGCGGCGCCTGGTGCGACATTGCGGTCGCTGAGGTCTTGCCCGGCGCAGAAGCCACGGCCTTCGCCGGTCAGCAGCAACACGCGCACGTCGGGGTTCTGCCGGACTTGCTTGAGGGCTTCCTTCACTTCGCCATGCATCTGGGTGTTGAAACTGTTGAGTTGCTCAGGACGATTGAGGCTCAGCAGGGCAACGCCTTGGTCGATGGAAAACAGGATGTGTTCGAAGTTCATGGTCTTGACGTTCTCTAAGAGGTACGAATTCGTTGATTACTGGCCGGTAAAGGCCGGCTTGCGCTTTTCCTGGAACGCCGCGATGCCTTCGTCACGGTCGCGGGTACCGGCGAGCACGGTGAAAGCGTGGCGTTCGAAGCGCAGGCCGCTGGCCAGGTCGGTGTCCATGGCCTTGAGCAGCGATTCCTTGGCCAGGCGCACGGCCAGCGGTGCCTTGGCGGCAATGCTGCGGGCGATGTGCAGGGCGCGTTCGACGGTGAACTCCGGTTGGGTCACTTCGCTGACCAGGCCCGCGCGTTGCGCCTGGCGGGCGTCGATCGGCTCGCCGGTCAGGACCATCTGCATGGCCATGGATTTACCCACGGCGCGCAGCAGGCGTTGGGTGCCACCGGCGCCGGGCATGATCCCGAGGTTGATTTCCGGCTGGCCGAAGCGCGCGTCTTCGCCGGCAATGATGATGTCGGCGTGCATCGCCAGTTCGCAGCCACCGCCGAGGGCGAAGCCGTTGACGGCGGCGATCAGCGGTTTGCTGAAGCGGGTGATGGCTTGCCATGAGGCCTGGCGTGGGTCGTCGAGGATGCCGACCAGATTGCGCTCGGCCATTTCCTTGATGTCGGCGCCGGCGGCAAAGGCTTTGCGGCTGCCGGTCAGGACCACGGCACGGGTGTCGGCGTCGGCCTGGGCACTCTCCAGTTCCGCGGCCAGTTCACCCAGCAGTTCGGTGGTCAGGGCATTCAGGGCTTGCGGGCGCTGCAGGGTAATCAGGCGAACGCCGGGCTCGATCATCTCGACGGCAAGGGTTAGAGGCATGGCGGATGCCCTCACGGTGCAGGCTCGGCTGAGTGCCGGCTCGTTGTTGGATCGGCGCGGGGGCCGGTTTTTCCAGAGTATACCTACAACGCGATACGAAAAATCAACAATGAAATGGTTTTAATGTGTCTTATTGGTTTTCTACAGAAACCCTGTGGATGCTGCCTGAGGATGTCCTGTTCTGCTCGATGGCCCGGTTTTACTGGGTTTAATGCCTGAATCAGGGCGGTAAAGACGTTCGTCGGATTGTGCCTGATCAAGTGATACGGATTTTAGTCTTTGTGCTGGCAAAAACGATGTGATACAAAATGAGCCATTATCCGCATCGCTTTGTGAAGGTACCTGTCATGACCTGCTACAGCCTGGACGGCCTGACCCCGGTGGTTGATCCCAGCGCCTACGTGCATCCTTCCGCCGTATTGATCGGTGACGTGATCGTCGGTCCTCATTGTTACGTAGGGCCGTTGGCCAGCCTGCGCGGGGATTTCGGCCGGATCGTGCTGGAAGAGGGCGCCAATCTGCAGGACACCTGTGTGATGCACGGCTTCCCCGACAGCGACACGGTGGTCGAGCGCAACGGCCATATCGGCCATGGCGCGGTGTTGCACGGTTGCCGGATCGGCGCCGATGCGCTGGTGGGCATGAATGCGGTGGTGATGGACAACGCCCGGATCGGCGCACGCTCCTTCGTCTCGGCGGCGGCTTTCGTCAAGGCCGGTTTCGAATGCCCGGAGCAGTCGCTGGTCATGGGCGCGCCGGCCAGCATCAAGCGCACCTTGAGTGATCAGGAAGTGGCGTGGAAACAGGCGGGCACCCGTGAATACCAGGAACTGGCCAAGCGTTGCCTGACGCAGATGCAGGCGTGCGAGCCGCTGGCCGAGCCGGAGGCGGATCGGCCGCGTATGAGTGATCGTGGGTTGCGGCCCAAGGGCAGTGGCTCATGAAGTCTGATCCCATTGTAGGAGCGAGCATGCTCGCGATGGACGCAAGGACAACACGGGCATTGAGACAGCCCGCGTCATCGTTGACCTCCATCGCGAGCATGCTCGCTCCTACAGGGGATCGGGTTTAATCAGCCGGCTTTCGGTATATTCCTTTTCTTTTTTTGCTCGGTACGCCCATGTCGTCCCTGACACCCTTGAACCACCTGATTACCCGCTTCCAGGAGCAGACGCCTATCCGCGCCAGCTCGCTGATCATCACCTTGTACGGCGATGCCATCGAACCCCATGGCGGTACCGTGTGGCTGGGCAGCCTGATTCAGTTGCTCGAACCCATCGGCATCAACGAACGCCTGATCCGCACCTCGATTTTCCGTCTGACCAAAGAGGGCTGGCTGACCGCCGAGAAAGTCGGTCGACGCAGCTACTACAGCCTGACCGGCACCGGTCGCCGGCGTTTTGACAAGGCGTTCAAGCGGGTGTACAGCACCACCATGCCGGCGTGGGACGGTTCCTGGTGTCTGGTGATGCTGTCGCAACTGACCCAGGACAAGCGCAAGCAAGTCCGCGAAGAGCTTGAGTGGCAGGGCTTCGGCGCGATCTCGCCGGTAGTGCTGGCCTGTCCGCGCAGTGATCGCTCGGACGTCAACGCGACCCTGATCGATCTCGGCGTCCAGGAAGACACTATCGTCTTCGAAACCACCGCCCAGGACGTGCTCGCGTCCAAGGCCCTGCGCCTGCAAGTGCGCGAGAGCTGGAACATCGAAGAACTGGCGGCCCACTACAGTGAGTTCATTCAGCTGTTCCGACCGCTGTGGCAAGCCCTGCGCGAGCAGGAAAACCTGCAGCCGGCCGACTGTTTCCTGGCCCGGGTGCTGTTGATTCACGAGTACCGCAAGCTGCTGCTGCGTGACCCGCAATTGCCGGACGAGCTGCTGCCCGGCGATTGGGAAGGCCGCGCCGCCCGTCAGCTGTGCCGCAACATTTACCGTTTGATTTACGCCAAGGCCGAAGAATGGCTGAACGCTGCACTGGAAACGGCCGATGGTCCGTTGCCCGATGTCGGTGAAAGCTTCTATCGACGTTTCGGCGGACTGAAGTAGCACGTCATTGTTCAAGGAGTGGTGCGGTTCAGGAGACTCGAAGCATCGCGATGTCGTGTGGATTGACGTAGACAATAAAAACAAGCCTGCGTGAGGCCAGCCATGATTTCTACTATTGCACAGCGCCATGATGGGTTCGATCACTGGATTGACCAGATCAACCAGATCTGCGGTGCTTTCAACGCGCAACCCCTGGGCAGTCAGTTTGCCGGGCGCATTCGAGAACACCAGAGCGAAGCGCTCAAACTGAGCTTCGTCGATGCCTGTCAGGCGCGGCTGTTCCGCACGCCCCGCGACGTGGCGGCGGGCGAGGGCGGCAAGTACTTCGCGGTGTTCCAGCTCGATGGCACGGCGGGCATGGCCCAGGGTGACGACAAGGTGTTGCTCTCAGCCGGCGACATCACGCTGATCGATGCCGCGCGGCCCAGCGATTTCACCTACAGCGAAAACTCCCGCCAGTTGTCGCTGATCCTGCCCCATCAATTGGTCGAGCAAACCCTGCGTTTCAATCAGGTCCGTTGCGGTCACCGGATCGCCGCGTCGTCGCCCATCGCGATGCTGTCGCACCGCTTGATCCTCGATGCCACGCAGCAACAACACCTGACCCGCCAGGAAAGCGAGGCGACCCTGGAGGCGCTGGTCAGTCTGTTGCGCCCGGCGATCAGCCAGGCGGACGATGGCGAAGACGCCCACGAGCGGATCTTCCGCAAGACGATCAATTGCATCGACCAGAACATTCGTTCCGAAGACCTGTGCCCGGAATGGCTGGCGCGGGAAGTCGGCATGTCCACCCGTGGGCTGTACCGGATGTTTGCCAAGAAAGGCCTGGTGGTTGCCCGCTACATCAAGAATCGCCGCCTCGACTTGTGCGCCGAGTCCTTGCGCGGCTCGGGCAAGGAGCAGAAGCTGTCGGTGCTGGGCTATTCATGGGGCTTCTCTGATTCCAGCTACTTCTCCACCGCGTTCAAGTCACGCTTCGGCATTGCGCCGGGGGAGTATCGCAAGCAGCATGCTTGAGCTTCTATAGGCACAAAATAACCCTGTGGGAGCGAGCAAGCTCGCTCCCACAGGTTTTTTTGTGTGCCTTATTTGGGTGAATTGAGGTTCAACGTCGGCGTCTCATCGAAGAAGTTCCACGGCTTCAACAGCACATGCACCCACTCGGTCGGCATGATCGGCCACTCTTCCGCGCGAGCGATGTGGGTGGTGCCGGTGGTCAGCCAGACCACGTCGTCGCTGTTCTCGATGGACTGGTTGTCAGCGGTGAACTGGCCCAGGCCGGAGTCCTTGTCCGAACGGTTCGGGTACTTGCCTTCCGGGTACTTCTCATCCGGGTTGTAGCGGGTCACCCAGAGTTGCTTGTCCATGAAACTCAGGCGGTGATAGAGCCACTCGTCGTTGCCGAAGTTGGCACCCTTGGCCACCGGGTGTGTGCCGCCGGCATAAGGAATCAACTGGTAGGACACCGGGTTGCCGACCTTGTTTTCCTTGCTGAAGTTGGTCAGCAGGCGAACGGTCGACGGGTCGAATTTCTGCGCCGCTTGCTGCTCGGTGCCGACCACCTTGTTTTCGGTCTGCATGGTGCTGGTACGCGGGCCGCCACGGTCGTTCGGCGCAACCACCGGGTTCACTTCCACCAGCGAGTTGTTCTCGCCATCCACATCCATGTCCAGGCGGAAGTTGTAGATGTGCTGGTGGGTGGTGCCGACGATGTTGTGATCGAGCAAGGTACCGTAGCGGGTGTCTTCCTTGGCGGTGCCATCGTGCATGGTGCTGGACTTCACGCCCTTGACCGCTTCGATGCCGGTGGCGC
Source organism: Pseudomonas vancouverensis (assembly GCF_004348895.1). Classification (GTDB taxonomy): domain Bacteria; phylum Pseudomonadota; class Gammaproteobacteria; order Pseudomonadales; family Pseudomonadaceae; genus Aquipseudomonas; species Aquipseudomonas vancouverensis. The sequence goes on along the minus strand of NZ_RRZK01000028.1, from coordinate 308,728 downwards.
CGGCGTCGATGCCGATGGTGCCGTTCTGCTGGAAGACCCAGTCGAAGATGTAGTCGTAGTTGCCCACGGTGCTGATCCAGCGCACCACCAGTTCACGACGCTCGGTGCTGAGGTTGGGCTGGCCCATTTCCTGGTGTTTGTATTCAGGACCTGCGTAGCGTTCGAACACTGCCATGGCGCGCGGGATCGCGGTCGGTGCGCCGGTGTAGTCGGCGATGGTGGCGTCCAGCAGCACGGCGTTCTGCGGGGCGTCTTTGCCACGGGCAATCGGTGACGTCAGGGTGCCCATACCGTAGTCGCCGGAATCGAGGTAGGCCTTGAAGTACCAGCCGATATCCGGGTCGCCGTAAGGCACGATCATGCCGCCCAGGGAGCCTTCGTACATGATCTTGCGTTTCTTGCCCTTGTCGTCATAGGTGACGGTGGACAGGATCGGCCCGACCCGCGAGTCGAGGCGCACGTGGAAGTCCCAGTTCTGCCAGTGAATGCTGTTGCCGCTGATGGTGTAGTTCTTGCCTTCGGGCTCGGTGATCTCCAGCGGCTTGACCTCCACCCCTTTGCGGCCACGGCCGTCATAGGGCGTCGGCTTCATCGGCACCGGGACGACGCCGTCGTCTTCGATCTTGATCAGCTTCTTCTGTTCCAGGTCGACAATCGCCACCAGGCCTTCGATCGGGTGTGCCCAGTAGTTGCCGTCGTCGGTGTTGAGGTAGCTGACGATTTTCAGCAGGCGCTTGTCCTGGGCCAGGCCGTCCTTGCCGTCGAAATAACCGACGGTCAGCGGCGTCGCCACGACTTTCTTCACGTCATTGATGCCGCGCTTGGCCAGGGCCTCGGCGTATTCAGGGCTGGTTTCGACCGCCGATTGCACAGTGGCGAAGTCATCCAGCAGCACCATGCCGTGGGCGCCTTCGATGGGCTTCCAGGATTTCAGTTGCTTGCTGTCCAGGTCCACCAGCGCTTCGATCACGTGCTTGCCGTCCAGCACCACGATGGAGGCTTCACGGGGTTGTGCGACGTTCTGCCCGGTGAGGGCGAAGTTCCACACCTGATCCTTCGGCGGCTCCTTGACCGAAACTTCGGTGAAGCGGAAGCCGGGCTTGTAGTTGTCCGATTTCTTGACGATGTCCACCGCCGTGGTGATTTCCGCCGCGCTCAACGGGTTGAGCGGGTTGGGGCGGGTTTCGACGACAAAGGTCTTGTCCAGGCCGGACTGGAACACCTGGTTGATGAAGTCGGTGGACATGAACGCCGTGTGGTCCTTGAACACCACCGGCACTGTCAGCTCGATGCGTTTACCGTTGAGCATCGCCACTTTGCTGTTGGGCTTGACCTTGAGGTAGACCCCGTCCTTGGCGATGGTGAAGACGTTGGCGTAGTCGTCCCATTTGACGCTGGCGCCAAACTCTTCAAGGCCGGCCTGCAACGGCACCATTTCGGCGTGACCGCCGTGGGCCTGGGCCTGGCTCGCCAGGAAGGGCAGGCCGAGGGCACTCAGGGAGATCGCCAGGGCGAGCCGGGCAAGCGGTTTACGGTGACGCGATGCGGTGGAGCTGAACATGATGAATTCCTGGGGAATAGCCGGTGACAATCACTTCAGCACTTTGTTACAGCCAGGCAATGGCTGCATTGGAATGCCTGCCAGTTTCCTTGGGTTTCGTGCCGGACTTCAGCTTTGCTGACGAAAGGCCGGCTGGCAAGTGAACAAAGTGCCTGAAGACCGTCCAGACACTGTCGTGGGGTGTCCGGACGATGCGGTCATTGGGGCTGCTTGACTAGCCCCTGTCAGCCGCTGCTACGTGTTCGGCTATGCGGTTGCGCAGAAAGCGCCAGGTTGCCTCATGGGCGGGTTGGCGCTTCAAGCCCTCAGGCGATACCAGCCAGAGCGCAATGTAATGCGCCTCGATGGCCGCGAGTCTTTCCAGGCGAGGATTGGCATCGGCCAGCATGCACCAGAGGGGTGCTGCGGCTCCTCCGGCCAGCACCGCGCTTTGCAGGGCTTCCCAGCTGTTGACTTTGGTACTGATCGATTCACCCTCGCCGACGTGGCCATTGACCCAGTCAATAAAAGGCTTGGGCGCGTATTCGCTCCATCCGATCCAGGTGCCGGGAGGTTGCCCATTGCGTGCGGTCGAGCCGTACATGGCAATTTCGAGGTTGCCAAGCAGTGCACTTTCCAGCCGCTCAGGGCGTTCATAAGCATCGCCGATGCCCAGGTCGGCCTTTCGTTCGGCGACGAGCTCCATCGGGTTGGCAACGCTGACGATGTCGATGCTGACCCGTGGATGGGTTTCATGCAGAGCCAGTATGTCCTGGATAAAGGCATCGCCCAGCCCCTGCGCGACTGCAATTTTCACGGTCCCCTCGACACCCTCGGGAGTTCCGTACAGGAGCTGCTCAAGCTCGGTGATCTGTTCGTTGACCCGTTCCGATGCCTTGAGGACAGCGCTGCCCGCTTCAGTTGTGCGGATCACATTGTCGTCGGTGGAGAACAGCCGTTTTCCTATCGAGCGCTCCAGCGCATCAATACGACGAGCAACGGTTGTCCGGTCAACCTGCAGGATTTTACTGGCCCCCAGTAGAGAACCAGCTTGCGCAACAGCGAGAAAGAACCGCAGATCGTCCCACCTGAAGGGGCTCCGGGCGTTTTTGCACAGGGTCATGCGAAATCACTCATTACGGGCGTCCATACCTGATTTCTATATTACACACCCAGCCAATCAGGCGGCAGTACCCATGCTCGTGCACGTTTCGGCGAGCAGCACTCCAACCGATCAGCTCAAAGGTGTGGCAATGGATAGCGTGGCTATTAAATTCAATGACGTTTCGCAAGGCGTAAAACGCAGAGGACGCAAGCGATTGTCCGAGCTACTGCGGGATAATCCGGATGTCGATCCTTATCCGGAGGGGTGGTTCGTCATCGAGTTCACCAGCAAGGTAAAAACCGACCGGCTGATCTCGAAGAAGTTTTTTGGCGAAGAGGTGGTGATATTCCGTCACCCCGAAACGCGTCAGGTTACGGTCACGCAGGCTCACTGTCCGCACCTTGGCGCGCATTTCGACAGCTATCGAAACGGTGGCTGCCTGGAAAACGGCGTCATCACTTGCCCCTACCACCACCTGAAATTCGACCCCCAGCGGCAAGCCTCACGCTGTCCGGGCGGTGCGCCAGGTCGAATGGACCTGAAGATCTATCCAACGATCGAGTATCACGGTTTTGTGCTTGCGCTGCGCCAGCGTGATGGCAGTACCGCAACACTTCCAGTGCCTGACCTGTCCTTTCCCGAAGTTGATGAAGATGCGTTTCTGTATGACGTGCAGTCGGTTGGCATATTCCAGGGCGACATGCTTGTGCCACTCATGGCCAACTCCGACTACATGCATTTCCAGACCGTACATGGCACGCCGGAGCCGGCGAGCGATCACGCATTTCGTGTGGCCGACGATGGTCAGTCCTGTTTTTTCAATTTCGAGATTCCGCTGCGCAATCTGAACAAGGTCGACCCTCAATACCCGAGAGCCGGCCGCTGGCGGCGGTTGCGACGTACATTCGCCAGGCCTTCGAACAATGGCAAGACGCTGCCGGAGGTACTGACCCATGTGAGTGCTGCCGGTATCGGCCCGGGTTTGGCCAAGAGCCGCTGGTGGGAGCCACAGTTTGGCATCGACCTGTTGTCCTGGCTCTACGTCACGCCGATCGATCCATACACCTATGAACTGTTCATGTGTCATGGCGCCCGCACCATCAAGACGTTCAACTCGCGCCCGGTCCAGACCATCCTCAATGCGCTCGGCCTGCAGGCACACATGCTGGCGAATCATCTTTATGTCGGGCAGGAGGACCCGCCGTTTTACACCGCCGACAAGATCCGTTTGGCCCATCCGTCCCTGCGTGGCAAGGACAGACTGATCGATCAGTACACAGGGTGGTGGAAGTCCACGTTTTTTACCCCGCAATTTCAGGAGATGGTTGATGGCTACGACCTCGACTTCACTCGCCCTTGATGTATCGACCGACAACACCCCGAATCAGGAACAACCATGAACTGGACAGAAAGCTGTGATGCGGTGGTTGTAGGTTCCGGCAATGGTGGGTTGGTCGCCGCACTCTGCCTGTACGAAATGGGCGTCAAGGATGTACTGGTTGTCGAGTCTTCGGACCAGGCCGGCGGTACCAGTGCTCTTAGCGGAGGTGGGGTATGGATTCCCGGTAACCCTTACGCACAAGCCGAGGGCATCAGCGACAGTTACGACGATGCCCTGGCTTATGTACTGGCCACCGACCCCGACGGCACGGTACCGCGCGAGATGATCGAGACCTACCTGAAGAACGCGCCAGCGATGCTGCGCTTCATGCATGCGCGTACCCGCATGCGTTATCGCTCGCTTGCGCACTATCCGGATTATTTCTCGACCTTGCCGGGCTCGCGTACAGGGCACCGCTCCATTGAGCCGGAGCCGATGAACATCACCAAACTCAAGCGGCGAGGGCAGTACCTTCGCGACCATCATCCCATCCTGAAGATTCTGGGGCGGGTGCCCATGACCCAAACCGAAGCGCATGTCTTTAACGTGCAGGCTCCGGGATGGCGTTTGTTGGCGGCAAAGTTGCTGATGCAGTATTTCCTCGATGTGCCGCAACGGTTGCGCACCCGCCGGGCGCGCCGCGCGACCTGCGGAAGTGCAGGGGTGGCGCGTCTATTGTGGTCGATGGAGGAGCGCAATCTGCGGCTCGACCTGAAGACCGAAATGATTGATCTCGTGCTTGAGCGCGGCAAGGTTACTGGCGTGATCGTGAGGACGGGTGGACGCCAGCGCAATATCGAGTGTCGGCGAGGGGTGGTGTTGGCGTCCGGCGGTTTCGAACACAACCAGCGAATGCGCGAAACCCATTTGCCGGCCCCTACGCACACGAGTTGGACAACCACTCACAAGGGCAACCTCGGCGCACCTATCGAGATCGCCAATCGGCACGGCGCACAACTGGCGCGTATGCACGGTGCCTGGTGGGTCCCGACCTTTCGTGTGCCCGGCATTCCTTATCCGTATCCGTCGATCATGGAGAAGTCCTACCCCGGCAGCATTGTCGTGAACAAAGGTGGCAAGCGAGTCGCCAATGAGTCGATGAACTATCAGATGTACGTTCGTGAGTGCCATCGCTTGCACGAGGAAGGCACAGACACCAGTCACCTGTGGATCATTTTTGACGCGGACTTCCGGGAGAAGTACATCGTCAGCCCCATTCTTTCCTCGAAGCTGATGCCGGACCGGCGCATTCCCAAGGCGTATTTCGATGAGAGCTTTTTGACCCGGGCGGACAGCCTTGAGGCCCTGGCACTCGCGGTCGGGATTGACGCTGCGGGAATCAAGGCGACCGTGGAGCGCTTCAATCGTTTTGCCACAACGGGCAAGGATGAAGAGTTCGGGCGAGGTGACAGCGAGTACGACCGTTACTATGCCGATCCTTCGGTCAAGCCCAATCCCTGTCTGGCGCCTATCCGTCGTGGGCCTTTCTACGCCGTGCGGATCTACCTGGGCGAGTTTGGCACCAATGGCGGCCTCGATATCGATGTCAACGCACAGGTGCGTAACACCCAGGGCCAGCCGATCCAGGGACTGTACGCAACAGGCAATTGTGCGGCGGCGATCCTGCCGGCGTACCCGGGGCCGGGCTCGACGCTGGGACCTTCGATGACCTTTGCCTATCAGGCGGCCAAACACATCTCGGGCGTCACGCCCACTGAATGACCGGAGTGATCTTCAATGAACAATGACATCGCATTCGTGGGGCTTTCGTGCACGGGGCACGACGGTGCCGTGGCCATCATGCAGGGTGGGCAGTTGAGGTTTGCCGAAGCGACTGAACGGTATCGGCAAAATAAGTTTGCGGTTGGCCAGGCTCCGGATGACTACCTGTACTGCCGCGAGGTACTGGCCCGCCATGCCGATGCGAAGCAGCTCGTGGTGGCCAAAAGCTGGAGCGAGCAAGCCACTCAGATCTGGCATGGAGAAAACGTCCGCTTACGCGAGAGCATCAGGCAGCAACCTCAACACCGTGATGTGCTCGAACGCCTGGCGCAATTTCATCAGCACAATTGGGACGCCTTCATGGGACCGAGCATCGCCCTTGCCGGTCACGGCGTACAAAGGGCCGCGCAGGCGCTGGATAAGCAGGTAATGGAAACCCGGCATTACGACCATCATCTCTGCCACGCGGCATTCGGTACCTGGGGGGCTCCCTTCGATTCTGCGGCAGTTATTGTCATGGATGGACAGGGTGAGGGGCGCGGAACGGCTTACTGGCACTATCACGACGGTGAACTACATCCGGTAGAAGTCGAGCCTTACGCCGGTACGCTGGTGGAGTGCTACAGCAGTCTCGGATTGTATTACGGCATCATGGTTTGCCTGGCGTGTGGTTTCGAACCCGTTTCGGGTGAGGAATGGAAAATCATGGGGCTCGCGCCTTACGGCAAGCTTGATGCCGCGTTGTATCAGAAGCTCAAGATGTTCTATTCCATTGACGGTTTGTCAGTGAACTGTACGGAGCACACGGTCGGTGTCTTCCTCGACATCGTTTCTGCGCCTGTCAGTCACAAGGCAGACTTCCAGAAGGCAGCGAATTACGCGTACACCTTTCAGCGTTTCTTTGCCGAAACGGCCACGACCTTGATGACGGAGCTGGGCCATCGTACCGGCGAGCAAAACCTGATCGTGGCGGGTGGTTGCGGGTTGAACTCATCGTTCAACGGACGAATTGTCGAGGCGACCGGTTTTCGGCAAGTTCATATTCCCTCGGCGCCAGCCGATGATGGAAATGCTGCGGGTGCCGCGATTCTGGCTGCGCGCGACTATCACCTGGCGGGCGCGGGACCTGCGTGGCAATCCCCTTACCTGGGATCGCCAATCAAGTTCGAGTCGTTGGAAACTGTGCTGGAAAATTCGCCATTCGTACCTTATCGGCGAATTGACGACGAGCAGTTAATGGCAGACGAGGTCGCTGCAAGGATTGCTGACGGACAGGTTGTGGGCTGGGTTCAGGGCCGTGCCGAGTTTGGACCGCGGGCGCTGGGCAATCGCAGCATTCTCGCCGATCCTCGGGCTGTGGCGATGAAAGACAAGGTGAACCGCGTGGTCAAGTTCAGGGAAGCCTTTCGTCCTTTTGCTCCCTCGGTGCTGCACGAGGCCGGCGAGGCCTGGTTCGAGCAATACCAGGACAGCCCTTACATGGAGCGTACGCTTCGTTTCAAAGACACTGTCGCGCCTTTGGTACCTGCTGTTTGTCATGCAGACCAGACAGGTCGCGTGCAAAGTGTGACTGCCGAGCGCAATCGGTCCTACTACCAGTTGATCAAGGCATTTGAAGCACTGACAGGGGTGCCGATGCTGATGAATACCAGCCTCAATGTGATGGGCAAGCCCATTGTCCACAGTGCAGAAGACGCGCTACAGGTGTATCTGGGATCACAATTGGACTGCATGGTGATCGGGCCTTACTTGCTTGCGAAGGATTTGGCGCCCCGCAAAGACAACGCGTCATTGGCCAGCGCTCGGGGTGTGCGGGTGCGCCAGTCTCAGGAGGCGCTATGACTGCCGCGCTCGAATCACGTTCGTTCGTATATGACGCACGACTGATGCCGCTTTTTACACCGTTCAAGCTCGGCTCGCTGATGCTTGCCAATCGTATCGTCATGGCTCCCATGACCCGTTGCAGTGCCGTCGATGGGGTGCCGGGGGAGGGTGTCGCGAACTACTATCGTAGTCGGGCACAGAACGGCGTTGGTCTGATCATCAGTGAAGGCATCGGTGTCGATCATGCCGCTTCACTGGGTACCGGTACACTAGGCGAGACCAACCTGCCGGTCCTGCATGGGGACAGGCCGCTTGCCCGCTGGAAAGACATCGTTGATCAGGTGCACGGCGCAGGCGGTCGTTTTTTTGCTCAGCTCTGGCATCAGGGACCACTGCGGATGCCGGGTACGGGACCTTATCCCGAGGCGATTTCATGCCGCCCCTCCGGGTGTTGGGGGCCTTTGTCCGGCAACAACAGTGCAAATGGGCATTACCTGGCGGCAGTGCGCAGCGAAACACCGGCCATGACCGAATCAGCCATTGCCGACGTTATTGCCGCCTACGGCCGCACGGCAGCGAATGCTCGAGCGGCAGGATTTGATGGTCTCGCCATCCATGGGGCGCATGGGTATCTCATCGATAGCTTCTTCTGGAAGGTCACTAATGCCCGAAAGGATGCCTGGGGTGGATCATTGCGCGCGCGGACCCGGTTTGCCTGCGAAGTGATCAAGGAGGTCAAGCGGGCAGGCGCCGGGCTTCCCGTTGTCTTTCGGTTTTCACAATGGAAGTTGCAGGATTTCGATGCCCGCCTGGTCGAAACGCCCGCCGAGCTTGAAGCCCTGCTTCTGCCTCTGGCCGACGCTGGAGTCGATGTTTTTGATGCCAGCACTCGACTGTTTCATCTGCCGGCATTCGGTGAGAGCGATCGAACGCTGGCAGGCTGGGCCAGGCACTTGACCGGGCTTCCCGTCATGGCCGTTGGTGGCGTTGGTCTTGATCGAGAGCTCAAGGAGTCGTTGGTGGGCGACGTGCTGGCGACCCATAACGCGCAGGTCGCTGCGCGTGCGATCGAGCGTGGTGAGTTCGATCTCATTGGCGTGGGGCGGGCACTGCTGGCCGATCCTGATTGGGTTGGCAAACTTCGCTCGGGCGCGGTATTGCCGGACTTTCGAGCTGACGTGTTTACCGAGGAGACTGTGCAGTCATGACAAGTCTGTTGATCGCTCGGGAGTCTGCACCCGAACAACGTTACAGCTTTCCAGTCCCCTACGGCTGGTATCGCCTCATGCTGTCAGACGAACTGCAAGTGGGCGAGGTCCAGACGGTTCGATTCTTTGGTCAGGAGTGGGTGCTGTTTCGAGACGCCAATCAAAAGGTCGGCATGTTCGAGCCACACTGTCCTCACCTTGGTGCCCATCTTGGTGTGGGAGGCAAGGTCGATGGAGAACTGTTGCGCTGTCCTTTTCATAACTGGGGTTTTGACCATCAGGGATTTTGCCGACAGATTCCTTATGCCCGCTCCCTGTCGCCAAAACTGACCCATGAGCCTGTCTTGAAGGGCCTGCCGGTCATTGAAGCCAACCGGATGATCTGGGCGTGGTTTCATCGAGACGGTACCGCGCCGATGTGGGAAGTGCCTAATGTTCCCGAAGCGCGGGCCCCGGGCTGGCTTACACGCCACGACCCGGCATTCGAGATCAGGACCATCGCGCAGGAAATAGCCGAGAACAGTGTGGATGCTGCGCACTTGAAGTACGTGCATGGGCAGGAGGCGCCTCTGGATGTGGGCTCCTGCTACACCGGGCATCTTCGAACGACCGCGCTCAGTGGGCCAATGTCGATTGAGGATTCGCAGGGGCAGCCCATCGAATGCGAGTTCTCGGTCGATTTTGAACAGTCCGGGCCGGGTATTCAGGTCGTCAGATTGTCGCGTCATGTCTCGCTGGTCATGCTGATTACCATCACGCCCGTAGAAGCAGAACTGACACACCTGCAGTTTTCCTTCCTGCATCCGGACTATGGCGATGACCCGATCAGGCAGGCACTGGTCGACGATCTCATCCAGGAGCAGATCGGCGAGCGCGGTCAGTACGTCGGTGTCGTGGCGGATCTGCCGATCTGGAACAACAAGATCTACCATCACAGACCGCTGTTGTGCGATGGCGACGGAAAGATAATGGAGTTCCGCCGCTGGTTCAGTCAGTTTTACGAATAATGTAGCGTTCATCCCTCTGGCTGTGGGACGGCAAGGCATTGCTTCATTTTAATAAGAAGCATTACTATTCACACCCCGTCTCCACAGCACACCGCAATGACCCTCAAGTTGCCCCGCAGACACGGCTTTTTCGAGCATTACGAAGAGTTGGTTGGCACCTGGACCCGTCGCCTGAGAAACCGTCAGCAGGCCGAGGACCTTGCCCACGATACCTTCGTGCGCGTGCTTGAGTCCGATTCGGCGGTGGTGGAACAACCTCGGGCGTATTTGCATCAGACAGCGCGCAACATCGCGGTCGATGGTTATCGGCGTGAGGATCGGCGGGGCGCCATGGAGTCAGAGGCGATCGATCTCAGTGTGTCACCAGCCGGCGACCCGGAGCATTTCATGCACGCGATCCAGTTGGCCGATTCCATCGAACGGGCGCTGAGCGAGTTGCCGCTCAACTGCCGCAAGGTCTTCGTCTGGCAGAAAATCGAGGGCCTGACCCAGCAGGAAATCGCCGAACGCCTTGGTCTGTCCAAGAACATGGTGGAAAAGTATATGATCCGCACGCTTCGGCACCTGCGTGATCGCCTCGACGGCCTGCAATCATGAGCGGCGGCCATTTCTCCTCCCCAGCCAAACAGGAACTTCCATGATGGATACTCGTGATTGTGCGTGCGGGCAAACGGCGGTTCGCGATGATGCGGCACGCTGGTTTGTGCGTTTGCAGGAGCCTGCGGTCGATGTCGAGGTGCGCCATCAGTTCAAGGCCTGGCTGGACGAACATCCGCCACACCGCCACGAATTCGAATTGCTCCAGGGCTTGTGGACCGCTGCCGACCTGGTGCCGGCCCCGCGTTTGCGGGCCTTGTGTGAAACGCCACCGGTGCCCGTCAAGCGTCGGCCGCTCCTGCGCTACGCGGTGGCCGCCAGTGTGCTGGCCGTGGCGTTGGGGCTGGGCTTGTTCAGCGGCCTGAATCATCCGGTGCCGTACACCGCCGAGTTCTCGACGGCCCTCGGCGAGCGGCGGCAGGTGGCCTTGCCCGATGGCTCAGTCATGGACCTGGACAGTCGCAGCCGGATCCAGGTGCGTTTCGAGAAGGATCGACGGCATGTCGCACTGACCGAGGGCGAGGCGATGTTCAGCGTCGAACACGACAGCAGTCGCCCCTTTGTAGTCGAGACCGGCAATGGCAAGGTCACGGTCACCGGCACCCGCTTCGATGTACGCCAGGGCGTCAATGACACCCGGGTCGTGGTCGAGCAGGGCACCGTCAAGGTGCAGGGGCGCTCGGCCGCCGACAACGAATTCATCAATCTCACCGCCGGCCTTGGCACCCATGTTGATGCCCAGGGCAAGGTCGCGCCCGCGTATGCGGTCAACCCGGCAGAAATGACCGCCTGGCGCAGCGGCAAACTGGTGTTCAACAACGCCAGCCTGAGCGATGTGGCCGAGCAGGTCTCGCGCTATCGCCAGCAACCGCTGAAGGTCGGTAACGCGGCGGTTGGCAACCTGCGCCTGACCAGCGTGTTCAAGACCGACAACACCGATGCGCTGCTCAAGGCCTTGCCGAACATCCTGCCGGTGGCTATACGCACCCTGGCGGATGGCAGCCAGGAAATAATTTCAAAATAAAATTCAGGTTTTTTTCGAGTTCATCGTCTTCCTGTTCAACTGCAACTGGTTTGCATTAACAAACGCACACTCTTGCGATCCACAGGACTACGTTCGACGTGAAAAAATCCACCGCTAAAAACAACAATCTTCCATGGTTGCCGCTGGCCCTTGCGCTGGCGGTCAGCGTTGCGCTGCCCCAGGCCTATGCGGCCGAAGCGATTCACATCCCGGCGCAACCTCTGGGTCAGGCCCTGAGTCAACTGGGCCAGCAAACCTCGCTGCAGGTGTTCTTCAACCCTGAGCTGGTCGCCGGCAAGCAAGCCCCGGCGGTGGATGGCAACCTGTCGCCGGAAGACGCGCTGCGTCAGTTGCTGCAGGGCAGTGGCCTGCAATACCAGATCGAAGAAGGTTCGGTGACGCTGATGCCGGCACCGACCCAGGCGGTAAATGGCCCTTTGGAGCTGGGCGTCACCGACATCAAGGTGGTGGGTGACTGGCTCGGCGATGCCGACGCCGCCGTGGTGCAGAACCACCCGGGCGCACGCACGGTGATTCGCCGCGAGGCCATGGTTGAGCAAGGCGCGATGAACGTCGGTGACGTGCTCAAACGCGTACCGGGCGTGCAAGTGCAGGACGCCAACGGCACGGGTGGCAGCGATATTTCCCTGAACGTCGGGGTGCGTGGCCTGACCTCGCGCCTGTCGCCACGCTCGACTGTGCTGATCGACGGCGTGCCGGCGGCCTTTGCCCCCTACGGCCAGCCGCAGTTGTCGATGGCGCCGATCTCGTCCGGCAACCTCGACAGCATCGACGTCGTCCGTGGTGCCGGCTCCGTGCGCTACGGACCGCAGAACGTCGGCGGTGTGATCAACTTCGTGACCCGCGCCATCCCGGAAAAAGCCTCCGCCGAAATCGGCACCACCCTGGAAACCTCCCAGCACGGTGGCTGGAAACACATCGACACCGCGTTCATGGGCGGCACCGCCGACAACGGCATGGGTGTGGCGCTGCTGTACTCCGGGGTAAACGGCAACGGTTACCGTGAGCGCAACAACGGCAACGACATCGACGACGTGATCCTCAAGACCCACTGGGCGCCGACTGATGTCGACGATTTCAGCCTGAACTTTCACTACTACGACGCCAGCGCCGATATGCCCGGTGGCCTGACCCAGGCGCAGTACGATGCCGATCCGTTCCAGTCCGACCGCAACAACGACAACTTCAGCGGCCGCCGCAAGGACGTGTCGTTCAAGTGGGCGCGGCAGATCGACGACCGCACCCAGGCTGAAGTGCTGACCTACTATTCCGACAGCTTCCGGGGCAGCAATATCGCCGCGCGGGACCAGAAGACCCTCGGCTCGTTTCCGCGCACCTACTACACCTTCGGTATCGAACCGCGGGTGTCCCACGTGTTCGACGTCGGCCCGACCACCCAGGAGGTCAGTGTCGGTTATCGCTACCTGAAGGAAGGCATGCACGAGCAAGCCAGTCGCCTGGCGCTGAACGCTGCCAACGAGCCGGTGGTGACCAAGTCGTCGGACGGCCATGTGTACCAGGACCGCACCGGTGGCACCGAGGCTCACGCGGCCTATATCGACAACAAGATCGACGTCGGCAACTGGACCATCACCCCGGGTGTGCGTTTCGAACATATCCAGACCGAATGGCATGACCGCCCGGTGCTCGACACGGCCGGCAAACCAGTGCAGGAAAAGCGCCGCAGCATCGACAGCAACGAACCGCTGCCGGCCCTGAGCGTGATGTATCACATGTCCGATGCCTGGAAGCTGTTCGCCAACTACGAGACCTCGTTCGGTGCGCTGCAGTATTTCCAGCTCGGTCAGGGCGGTTCGGGTGACAACACCGCCAACGGCCTGGAGCCGGAAAAGGCCAAGACTTACGAGATCGGCACACGCTACAACGATGATGTCTGGGGCGGCGAAGTGACGCTGTTCTACATCGACTTCGACAAGGAGTTGCAGTACATCAGCAATGATGCCGGCTGGACCAACCTCGGCGCGACCACCCACCGCGGCATCGAAACCTCGGTGCACTACGACATGGCCGCGCTGGACCCGCGTCTGGAAGGCCTGACCGCCAACGCCGGTTTCACCTACACCCGCGCCGTGTATGAAGGGGAGATTCCGGACTTCAAGGGCCGTGACCTGCCGTTCTACTCACGCCAGGTGGCGACCGTCGGCTTGCGTTACGACATCAACCGCTGGACCTACAATGTCGATGCCTTCGCCCAGTCCCAGCAGCGTTCGCCGGGTGTCGCGGTGAACGCGGACGGCAGCTTCACCAACAACTACATTACCGAGGGCACCGCCGACGGCCAGTACGGCGACATTCCGGGTTACGTCACCTGGAACGTGCGCAGCGGCTATGACTTCGGGCCGCAGGTTTCGAACCTGAAAGTCGGGGCGGGTGTGAAGAACGTCTTCGACAAGCAGTACTTCACCCGTTCCAGCGACAACAACTCGGGGATGTACGTGGGCGCACCGCGTACGTTCTTTGTGCAGGCCAGCGTTGGGTTCTGACAGACCGGGCCGGACCCATCGCGAGCAAGCTCGCTCCCACAAGGTGTCGTGTGATGCCTGTGGGAGCGAGCTTGCTCGCGATGTTTTTCAGACCTTCAAGACTTTCCCGCCAACCGCCACTGCCACCAGCAACAGCGCCATCAAGGCAAAGGCAAAGCTCAAACTGCTGCCGTGGGCGATGAAGCCGATGACGGCCGGCCCGGCGAGAATGCCTGCGTAGCCCAGGGTGGTGATGGCCGGCACGGCGATGCTTTCCGGCATGACCGTCTGCTTGCCCACGGCGGTGTACAGCACAGGCACGATGTTCGAACAACCGGCGCCCAGCAGCGCATAACCTACCAGCGCGGCTTCCCAGCTCGGTGCGAAGGTGGCCAGAAACAGGCCGCTTGCGGCGGTCAGCCCACCGAACACGATGACCCGCGTCGCTCCCAGGCGGCGTACGATCCTGTCACCGGTCAGGCGCCCGGCGGTCATGGTCAGGGCGAACGCGGCATAACCCAATCCCGCGTACGCTTTGTCGATGCCACGCTCCTGGGCGAGGAACACCGCGCTCCAGTCCAGTGCCGCGCCTTCGGCGAGGAACACGATGAAGCACATCCCGCCAATGAACAGCACAATGCCATGGGGCACGGCGAATGCCGGTCCCGAGCTTTCGCTGCCATAAGGCAGCATGTGCGGCACGGCTTTGGCCAGGGCCATCAGCAGCAGCACGATCACCACCAGCATCGCGCTCAGAGGTGAAAGGCCCAGCCCGAGCAGTCCGCTGACACCTGCCGCGCCGACGATCCCGCCGAGGCTGAACAGGCCGTGGAACCCCGACATCATGTTTTTCCCACTGGCACGCTCGACGATCACCGCTTGCAGATTGACCGTCGAATCCACCGTGCCCAGGCCTGCGCCAAACATGAACAGCGATGCGATCAACGCCGGGATCGACGACACCGTCGCCAGCAGCGGCAGCGCGGCACAGATCAGCAAAGTCCCGCCGGTCGCCACCCGCCGGCAACCGAAACGTGTCGCCAGCAGCCCGGCCAGCGGCATCGCCAGAATCGAACCCACGCCCAGGCTCAGCAACAGCAAACCCAGCGTGCCTTCGTCCAGGCCCGCCCGCGCCTTGGCATAGGGCACCAACGGCGCCCAGGCGGCGATGCCGAAACCGGCGATGAAAAAAGCCACGCGCGTGGACATGTGTTGCAAGCGCCCGATCACAAAAGTGTCCTGGGCATTGAGGCTGGTCATATCAATCCTTGGCAGAAAAACGTCACGTTCCCAAGGGACAGGGAACGAGCGCTGAGGTTCGATCAGTGCTCGCCCGGCCCGGCAATCAAACAGGGCGACATCGTTGCACAGCCGATAGCTGTTTCGCGATATGTTGAATGAATCACATGACACGCGGAGGGCGCCATGGCGCAACGGTACGATGCACGGGGCAATATCTACATAGTGGTCGCGCCCGAGGCGTTGCGGCGACAGGGCATCGACGTGCCGGATCAGGCCGAGCTTGCTGCAAAGACTCGCCAGGCCTGGTCGCTGGCGGCCATCGAGGCGTGCTGTGCCTGGGCACCCGGCACGCAACCGGCCGGTAGCAAGGAACATCGCAGCGATGGCCTGCTGGTCGGCCCGTTTCAGTCTGCGCCGCCCTTCGATTTATTGATCGTCAATACCGACGGTACGTTGGCCGAACGCAGCGGCAACGGCCTGACGATTTTTTCCCAGGCGCTCAGTGATCAACAGTTGTTGCCGGAAAATCAGGCCTGCGAACTCAGGGTGCATCACGACAAGACCGACACACCGTCACCGGGACAGACCTGGGTGAAAAGTGCACAAGTGGAGGGGGTACAGGGTTTCTGGCTCAATCTGGGGCGACCAGGGTTCGGTCCGGCAGCGGTCAGTGCCCAAGGGGTGGAAACGGCGATCTTCAATGGCCGTGAGCTCAGTCACGTGCAGCCCCTGTCGGCCCTCAATGCGGCCTGGTCCCACAGTCAGTTCGCCCGGGTCGGCAACCCGCATTGCGTCACCCTGGTACAGCGCGCCGAGGACTTGCCGAGCAATGAGCAAATGCGTGAGCCGACGTTGGGTGAAGGCTTGATGCGCATCGCCTACGCCATGCCGACCGGGGCAGGGCGACCGTGTCCGGCCGGGATCAATCTGCAATGGGCGATGCACCTGGCGGACCAGCACATCGCCGCGCGGGTGTTCGAACGTGGCGAAGGACCGACGGCGTCTTCGGGGACCAGCGCCAGTGCGGTGGCCTGTGCGGCGTGGCGGGTGGGTTGGGTGGCTGCCGGTGAGGTCAAGGTGACGATGCCGGGTGGCACGGCGCCGATTTTGCTGGAGGAAGAAAAGGGCGAGTTGAGCCGGGTCAGCCTGTTTGGTACGGCGCGGATGATTGATTGAGTTCCAGACTGCCTTCGCGGGCAAGCCCGCTCCCACGGGGGGAGCGGGGCAGACACTTGACTCAGCCCGGGTGACTGAACTCCACCACCGGCATCTGCCGCTTCATCAGCACCTTGCCATTGCGCACTGAATACAACGGCAAGCCCTGGCTGCGGATCACCTCGTAATCGCTGTCCGCCGACAGGATCAGCAAGTTCGCCGGCCGTCCGGGTTCCAGCCCGTAGCGCTCGCCCAGGGCCATGGCCTTGGCACTGTTGTCCGTCACCAGATCCAGCGCACTTTGCAGATTGCGATAGCCGAGCATGTGGCAGATATGCAAACCGGCCTCGAGTACCCGCAGAATGTTGCCGTTGCCCAGGGGATACCAAGGGTCGACGATCGAGTCCTGGCCAAAACACACGTTCATGCCCGCTTCCAGCAACTCGTTGACCCGGGTTACGCCCCGGCGCTTCGGGAAACTGTCGAAGCGCCCCTGCAGGTGGATGCTCTCGGTCGGGCAGGAGACAAAACTGATCCCGGAATGCCCGAGCAAGCGAAACAGTTTGGCGCAGTAGGCGTTGTCGTAGGAGCCCATGGCCGTGGTGTGGCTGGCGGTGACCCGCGAGCCCATGCCGCGGCTGCGCGCCTCTTCGGCCAGCACTTCGAGAAAGCGTGAGTGCGGGTCATCGGTTTCGTCGCAATGCACGTCCACCAGACAACCCGTGCGCTCGGCCAGGTCCATCAGGTACTTCACCGAACTGACACCCTGATCGCGGGTGTATTCGAAATGCGGAATGCCGCCCACCACGTCCGCGCCCATGCGGATCGCTTCCTCCATCAGTTCGCGACCGTTGCGGTAGGACTCGATACCTTCCTGGGGAAACGCGACGATCTGCATGTCCACCAGGTGACGGCTTTGCTCGCGCACTTCGAGCATGGCCTTGAGCGCGGTCAGCTGCGGATCGGTGACGTCAACGTGGGTGCGCACATGCTGGATGCCGTGGGTGGCAAGATTGCGGATGGTTTTTTTGGCCCGGGTTTTGGTGTCTTCCAGGGTGATGGTCGCCTTGCGCTCGCCCCAGCATTCGATGCCTTCGAACAGCGTGCCGCTCATGTTCCAGCGCGGCTCGCCGGCGGTCAGGGTGGCGTCGAGGTGGATGTGCGGCTCGACGAAGGGCGGCACCACCAGGTTGCCGCCGGCATCCAGATCCTCCGGCCCCAGGGTCGGCGCTTCGATTTGCCGGGAGATGCTGCGGATCAGGCCGTTTTCCAGGTGCAGCTCATGCAGGCCTTCCTGATTGCGTAACCGGGCGTTGATGATGTGCATCGGGCGCTTCCTTTAGGTGAGCAGGTTTTGCAGTTCGATGCCTATACGTTAGCGCGGCAACGCCTGGGCAAAAAGCACGCACATGAAAAACAGCCACGATGGGCTGTTTATTCATTCAACGTGCACCCCGAACGAGGATTGCTCCCGCTGGGCGGGTTACTTCCAGTCGTGGATCGGCCAGCCGGCCTTCTCGGCCTGTTCCCGCAGCACCGGATCGGGGTTGACCACGTGGGGGAAATCGACCTTGAGCAACAACGGCAGGTCGTTGCGCGAATCGGAATAGAAGCTCGCGCCTTCGAGGTTTTCTTCCTGCTCGTCCAGCCACTCCAGCAAGCGGGTGATCTTGCCTTCGCGGTAGGTCAGGGTGCCGACGGTGTGGCCGGTGTAAACGCCGTGGGCGACTTCCAGTTCGATGCCGAGAATCTCGTCGATGCCCAGGCGTTCGGCGATCGGGCCGACCAGGTGCACGCCCGAGGCGGAAATCACCAGGATCCGGTCGCCGGCCTTGCGGTGTGCGGCGATGGTTTTGGTGGCGTCACTGAAAATGATCGGCTCGATGTAGTCCTCGACCCAGGGGCCGACCAAATGCTCGACCTCGTCCGGCGTGCGGCCGATCATCGGCTCCAGGCTGAAGGTCATGTAGTCCTCCATGCGCAGCTTGCCATGACTGTAGGCGTCCATCAGCGCGTTGTTCTCGCGCATGAAGGACTCGGGGTCGACCCAGCCCAGCCGGCCCATTTGCTCGCTCCAGAGGGTGGCGCAGTCGCCGTGGATCAGGGTTTCGTCCAGATCAAAAATTGCCAGGGCCATCAGTGCAGTTCTCTCTTCATCGTCAGCAAGGTCATCAGGCTACCTCACACAGGGCCGTCGGATCGATGGAAAGCGCCAGGCGCTGACCGTCGGGATGCAGATCGGCCGCCGAACGGTTCAGCACATCGACCACCAGTTCCACGCCGCGGGCTTCGATCCGGTAGCGAATCACGTTGCCCAGCAGGCTGTGGCTGCGCACCTGGGCGTCGAGTTCGCCATTGAGGCTCAGTTCGATGGCTTCGGGGCGAATGGCCAGGCGCTTGCTGATCGGCCGTTGCAGCAGCTTCGAAGCCGCGTCGGCATCCAGCAGGTTGTAGTTGCCGATGAAGCCGGCGGCGAACACGTCTACCGGTGCGGTGTAGAGGGTTTCAGCATCGCCGCTCTGGACGATCTTGCCCTGGTTCATCAGGAAGATCCGGTCCGACATGGTCAGGGCTTCTTCCTGATCGTGGGTGACGAAAATCGTCGTCAGCCCCAGTTCACGCTGGATTTGCCGGATCTGTTCACGCAGGTGCTTGCGGATCCGCGCATCCAGCGCCGACAGCGGTTCGTCGAGCAACAACAAGCGTGGCCGGGTGACCAGGGAGCGGGCGAGGGCGACGCGCTGGCATTGGCCGCCGGACAGTTGATGGGGGTAACGCGCGGCAAAATCGTGCAGTTCCACCAGCTTCAGCACTTCGGCAACACGCTTTTGGCTGTCATCGGCATTGACCTTCTGCATGCGCAAGCCGAAGGCAACATTCTGCTCCACGGTCATGTTGGGGAACAGCGCGTAACTCTGGAACACCATGCCGATCCCGCGTTTCTGCGGGCTCAGGGGCACGATATCGACACCGTCGAGGAGGATCTTGCCACCATCGACGGGCGTCAGGCCGGCGATGCAACGCAACAGCGTGGATTTGCCGCAACCGGAGGGGCCGAGCAGGGTGACGAACTCGCCTTTCTGGATCTCGCAGTTGATGTCGCTGAACACCGTGGTACCGGCGTAATTCTTTTGAAGGTGTTGGACGCTGACATAGCTCATTCGCTTTTGTCCCTGTTCAAGATGTTGGCCGCCCAGGTCAGAACCAGTACGAAGAAGAAGTAGGAAATCACCAGCGCACTGGTGAGGTGGCCGCTGCTATTGCGCATGTTGTTGAGGTAGACCTGCAGGGTTTCGTAGCGGGTGCCGACGAGGATGTTGGCGAACACGAACTCGCCGAACAGGAAGGAGAACGACAGCAGCAACGCCACCATCAGGCCCTTGCGCAGGTTCGGCAGCACCACCAGGAACGCGGCCTGCCAGGTGCTGGCGCCGAGCAGCTGGGCGGCGTCCATCAGGTCGCGCAGGTTGATCGCTTGCAGGTTGTTGGTGATCGCCCGGTACATGAACGGCAAGGCCACGGTGAAGTAGCAACCGATCAGGATCCAGGGCGTACCGACCATCGCCAGCGGCCCCGAGCCGTAGAGCTGCAACAGGCCCACCGACGACACCACTGGCGGTACCGCGAAGGGCAGCAGGATCAGAATGTTCATCAGCGCGTCGAGTTTCGGGAAGTGGTAATGCACCACGAACAGCAGCGGCAGGATCAGCACCACTGACAGAATCAATGCACCGACGCAGACCAGCAGCGACTGACCGAAGGCATGCAGAAAACGCGGATCGCTCCACAGCTGGATGTACCACTTGAGGGTAAAGCCGCTGGGCAGAATGGTCGCCGACCAGCTGCTGGCAATCGAGTAGATCAAAGTGCCGAGCAATGGCAGCAGCAGGATGGCGAACAGCAGGTAGACCACCACGCGGTGATAGACGCCGACCGGGCCGATTTCAGCGCGAGACATGGTAACTCCTCTTCAACAGCAACTGATGCACGATGGTCACCAGGGTCATCAACGCCACCAGCACCACGGCCAGCGCACTGGCCAGGTTCGGGTCCAGGGAAATGTCACCGGCCACCAGCCCGGCAATGCGGATCGGCAACACGTTGAAGTTACCGGTGGTCAGGGCGTACACCGTGGCGTAGGCGCCAAGGGCGTTGGCCAGGAGGATCACGAAAGTGCCGAGCAGGGCTGGTGTCAATACAGGCAAGCCGATGTGCCGCCAGAACTGCCAGCCGCTGGCGCCGAGCAGGGCGGCAGACTCGCGCCAGTCTTCGCGCAGGGCGTCGAAGGCCGGGTACAGCAGCAACACGCCGAGGGGAATCTGGAAGTAGGTGTAGAGGATGATCAGCCCGGTCTTGGAGTACAGGTTGAAGTCCTGGATGATCCCGGCCTGCTTGAGCATCAGGGTGAAGCTGCCGTTGAAACCGAGCAGGATGATGAAGGCGAACGCCAGGGGCACGCCGGCGAAGTTGCTGGTCATGTTGGCGAAGGCGTTGACGAAGTTGCGCAGTTTCGAGTCCACGCGGCGCAGGGAATAGGCTCCGAGCACGGCGATGATGATGCCGAAGACGCTGGACCAGAAGCTGATTTCAAGGCTGTACTGGATCGCCTGCAGGTAGAACTTCGAATTGAAGATCTTGCTGAAATTGGCCAGGCCCCAGCCGAACTCTTCCGATTGCAGGCTGTTGATCATGACCCAGGTCAGCGGGGCGATTTCGAAGACGATAAAGAACAGCGCGAAGGGCAGCAGGCACAGGGCGGCCAGCCATTTGCTGCGAGTCATGGATTTCACTTCAGCAGCTCCCGGCAGACCGGTTTGTCGTGGGGCACACCGAGCAGTTCGCAGACGGTGCCGCAGATCTCGGTTTGTTTGGGCGCGGCGGTTGTCGTGAAGCTGAAGGCGTCACCCAGGACGAACAGCGGCACTTCGCGTTCTTCTGGCAGCAAGCCGTTGTGCGAGCGGTCGTTGTTCATGCCGTGATCGGCGGTCACCAGCACCTGGTAACCGGCGTCGAGCCAGCTTTGCAGGTAGTCGGCGAGGATGATGTCGGCCGAACGTGCGCTGTTACGGTATTGCGGGGTGTCGAGGCCGTGCTTGTGCCCGGCGTCGTCGATGTTCATCGGATGGATCAGCAGAAAGTTCGGTGCATGGCGCAGGCGCAGGTTTTCGGCATCGGCAAACAGGTGCGAATCGGGGTAGTGATCGCTCCAGTAGAAATGCCCGTGCTGGATCGGCAGTTCCGGGTTGTCAGTGTGGCGATCCCGGGCGGCAACGAAGGGTGAGCGGTTGTACAACTCGCTGACCCAGTGATAGGCCGCTGCGGCGGTGGTCAGTCCGGCCGCTGTCGCGTAGTGATAGATGCTGCGCTGGTTGGACAGGCGCGATACTTGATTGTGAACGATGCCGCTGTCGATCGGCGGGACGCCGGTCAGGATGCATTCGTAGAGCGGTCGGGACAGCGCGGGCAATTCGCACTCCAGCTTGTAGAGTGCGGCGCGGCCGGCGCCGACGTAAGCCTGCAGGTGCCCCATGGCGTGGCGGGCGACCTCGTAGTTGAGGCCGTCGAGCACGACAAGGATGACGTTGTGCTTCATAGGGGCAAAAACTCCGTGTAACTCCAAATCAACGCGATCCACTGTGGGAGCAAGCAGGCTTGCTCCCACAGGGATTTTCAGGTGCCCGTCAATCGATGCCGGGCTACAGCATTACTGCATGTTGATAATGACTTCTTCCTGCCACTTCTGCGGCAGACCCTTGGAAGTCTTTTCCCAGGCATCGGCGTCCTTGATCGGCGTCACGTTCTTGTACTGCTCGTTCGGCAGCAGCTTGGCTTTCACATCGGCGGGCAGGGTGATGTGCTCGGCGCGGATCGGACGGGCGTTACCCTTGGCCAGGTTGGTCTGGCCGGCGTCGCTGAAGATGTACTCACGCGCCAGCTTGGCGGCGTTGGGGTTTTTCGCGTACTTGTTGATGATGGTGGTGTAACCGGAAATCACCGAACCGTCGGACGGGATCAGCACCACGTAGTCATCCGGGTTGGCCATCTTGGCCTTGTAGCTCAAGCCGTTGAAGTCCCAGACCACGCCCACTTCGACTTCACCTTTTTCCATGGTGGCAATGGTCGGGTTGGCCATCGACAGGCGACCTTGCTTGGCGATGTCTGCAAACAGCAGCAGGGCAGGCTGGACGTTCTTCTCGTCGCCACCGTTGGCCAGCGCGGCGGCCAGTACGCCGTTGGCGGCCTGGGCAGCGGTGCTTACGTCACCGATGGAAACCTTGTATTTACCGGTCTTGAGGTCGGACCATTTGGTCGGTACTTCGGAGCCGTGCAGCAGCTTCTTGTTGACGATGAACGCGATGGAGCCGGTGTAGGCCAGTGCCCAGTTACCGTCCTTGTCCTTGGCCCAGGCCGGAACCTGATCCCAGGTGGACGGCTTGTACGGCTGAACCACGCCCTGCTTGACCGCGATCGGGCCGAACGCTGCGCCGACGTCGCCGATGTCGGCGGTGGCGTTGTCTTTTTCCGCGGCAAATTTGGCGATTTCTTGCGCCGAGCTCATGTCGGTGTCGATGTGCTTGAGGCCGTACTTGTCGCTCAGGTCTTTCCAGGTGCCGGCCCAGTTGGCCCAGTCATCGGGCATGCCGACGCTGTTGACGGCGCCTTCTGCTTTCGCAGCGGCTTCAAGGGTTTTCAGGTCATCAGCGGCCATGGCGGCGCTGCACATTGCGATGGTCGAGCCTAACAGTGATGCCAGGAAAAGCTTTTTCATGCCGAAGCTCCTTGGGTCGTGTTCAATGCTGCGATTGCGGTTTGTGTTGGTCTAGGTCAGCAATACCTGAGCCAATCTAAGGGGCCTGGATGACACTTTGATGTCGTTCGTCGCCCGGCATGGCTTTTTATCGGTGGGTATCGCTGCAGGCCTGCTAAGCGTAGACCATGGCCAAAGCCCCGGCAGGCAAGGGACTTGGCCGATGGTTTGCAGGCAGTGATGACGACCGCTCGGCAGCTTTGTCATCTCTCGGTCATCTGCACTGCCTACGCTTGCAGGCTATTGAAAGAGCCGGTTTGCAGGGTGGTTCTGCCCTGAAACAGTGCTGGTCTAGTCCAGAAAGGTAACCTTGATGCGCGAAGAGGCAATAAAAGCGGTGACAGCCATTGGCCAGGTGCTACAAGAGCAGATCGACCACGGTCTGCTCGCCCCCGGCAGCAAGTTGCCCGCCGAGCGCAAACTCAGCGAGCTATTTGGCACCACACGCATCACCTTGCGCGAAGCCTTGTTGCAACTGGAGTCGCAAGGGCAGATTTACCGCGAGGAGCGTCGCGGCTGGTTCGTTTCGCCGCCGCGTCTGGCCTATAACCTGATGCAGCGCAGTCACTTTCACGCAATGGTCAGCGCCCAGGGGCGAGTTCCCTCCACCGAGGTGATCTCGGCGCGCCTGCAACCGGCGTCGGCGGCAGTGTGTGCCTGGTTGCAACTGCCGGCGCTGTCGAGCGTGATCCAGATCTGCCGTTCGCGGCGGATTGACGGGCGCCTGGTGCTGTACGTAGAGCACTACCTGAACCCGAAGTACTTTCCGGGAATACTTGAGTTTGATTTGAACCAGTCGATCACCGAGCTCTATGCGCGGCATTACGACCTGCAATACGGGCGGGTGCGTTTCGAGATTGTGCCGACAGCGTTGTCGGTGGAAGCGGCGGCGGCGCTGAAGGTGTCAGTGGGCAGCCCGGGCCTGCAGATTGCCCGGGTCAACTATGACCAGCATGAACGCTTGATCGACTGCGACCTGGAGTTCTGGCGGCATGATGCGATTCATGTCGGGGTGGATGTGGTTTGAATGTTTTTATATTGCGAATAAATGATGGATTGAACTGCAAAGTTTGAAACTGCAAGTATAAAGTTTGCGCTGTGTGCTCTCACCTGTTCTTTATAGGATGTTCACTGGTCGCACTTTTGCGGCTTTTGAATTTTATATAAGGAGATTTCCATGTTTGATAATGAATATGGTGCAAGGGAAACATTCAAAGGAACGCTGAGTATCTTCGGGAGCCCGGTTTCAGTTATTTCCCCGGAAAGGATTGGTGCACGCCTGCCGGGTCATGAGCCAACCCTGTTCTATTTTTATGCGAGTACAGACAAGTTTCTAATCAGCGTCGGAGACATGGACAATAAACAGCGCGTTGCATTGGACAGCGATGGATACCTTTGCATCAGCGACCGGGCTGAAAGTTTTACCCTGAGGACACTGGATCAGCAGTTGCTAAGCAGAAGTCCATCCAAAGGAGGGGTGGTGATCAATGCGTATGCAAAGTCTTCCGC
Organism: Pseudomonas vancouverensis; assembly: GCF_004348895.1. Lineage (GTDB taxonomy): Bacteria > Pseudomonadota > Gammaproteobacteria > Pseudomonadales > Pseudomonadaceae > Aquipseudomonas > Aquipseudomonas vancouverensis. Next base: position 284,102 of record NZ_RRZK01000028.1, on the reverse strand, counting down.
GGCGGTCATTCAATTTGATGGGGATGACGCATTTGACGATCAGGATACACTTTATAACTTTCTGATTGCTGCAATGAAATTAGAGCGAGTAGATTCAAATCGTGATGTTTACTATAAGGTCCCGACGGGAACCGGTACCTGGAAAAAACACCCTGCCGATAAAGCCTTTACAGCCAAGCCGGTGCCTATCGTGTTGAACGTCCAATAATCATTGGACGTCTTTGCCAAGAAACGTATCTGATAAGAACATTATTTGCAGGCAATACAGCTCGGCTCTTGCCCGAGCTGTATTGGTTGTACTACACCTTATCCGGGTCGCCTCCCGCCGTCACGACCTGAACACTCATTCTCGGTGTGGCCAGATCCAGCCCAAGCTCGTCCATGTATCGCTTGAGCGACAGGTTGAACGCCCGGGAAACCTCCCATTGCTTGATCGGCGCCGTCTTGAACCGGGCGCGCAGAATGGCGTTGCCGGATTCGAAGCTTTCCACGCCCTGAAACTCCAGGGGCGACCAGATGTTGCGTCGCTGCAACGGGTCGGTGCGCATTTTCTGGCCGACCTCGCGCATCATCTTGATCGCGTTGTCGATCTCCATGTTGGCCGGTATTGCCACACGGAAGATCGCATAGCCGAACTCCCGGGAGTAGTTCTTGATGCTTTTGATTTCGCTGAACGGGATGGTGTGCACGATCCCGTCGATGTCGCGCAGGCGCACGGTGCGGATCGTCAGGCCTTCGACGGTGCCCAGGTGGCCGCCGACGTCCACGTAGTCGTCGATGGCCAGTGAGTCCTCGATGATGATGAACAACCCGGTGATCAGGTCGGCGACCAGCGACTGCGCACCAAAACCGATGGCCAGACCGATGACACCGGCACCGGCCAGCAACGGTGTGACGTTCATGCCCATGTTCGCCAGGGCGACAATCAGGGCAATGATGAAGATCGCCACGAACAGCACGTTGCGGATCAGCGGCATCATCGTCTGTGCCCGCGCATTGGCCGGGCCTTTGCGTGAGCGCGTGAGGGCCAGGTGCACGGCGGTGTCGCTGAGAATCCAGACCAGCCAGGCAAACAGCAAGGTGCCGGCCAGGCCGAACACCTTCATGGTGACCTCGTGGCCATCACCTTCGGTAATCCGTATCAGCGACATGCCCCAGACCCGCAGGCCGAGTTCGATGAAGGCCAGCCAGACCAGCAGATGCGCGATGGTGTAGCAAAAGTTCTTCAGACGCTCCGAATACAGGGCGTGGCGCTTGATGCCGCGCTGGGGCCTGAGGGCGTGGCGGCGAACCAGGCCGTTGATGACCATGCACAGCACCAGCAACACCGTACAGATCAGCGATTGGCGCAATGCCGTGCTGGTGTCGCCGGCCGAGATGAATGTGGCGAACAGCGAGATGCCGACCAGCACCAGGGCGGGGACGAACCAAAAGGTGCCGAGGATCGACAGCGTGTCATTGAATGCGCGCCGGGTCAGGCGCCGGGACAGTGGCTGGTTGCGGATCAGGTGGGCAATCGGCCGGCGGAAACGCAGGATGAACAGCCCGGTGGACAAGGCTGCCAGCACATTGGCGACGGTCGCGGCGGTGTGGGCCAGGTGGCTGCCGAGACTGCTGACCAGTTGCGGGTCGCTCAAGGCTTCGCCGAAGGCGGCGAAGCTGCCGATCAGCCACAGTGGCCGGAAGGCCTGGTGCCGCAGGATGTACAGGGCACGGTGTCGGTGCGGACCGTCGAGCAGGGAGAAGGCGATCACGCAGATCGCCGAGAAACAGGTGCCGACCACCAGCGCATAGGCCAGTACCATGGCCAGGCTTTTGCCCAGGGATGAGGGCAGGGCGTAGCTCATGTAGACGGTGATGACCAAGGCAATCAGCCAGGGACCGAGTTTGCGCAAGGCAAAGCGCAGCATGTCCAGCGCCCTTGGGTGTTGCGGCAACTCCTCGGTCAGGCCGAAACGCATGCGTACCCGATGGCTGAGCCAGATCAGCGCGGCGGCCAGCAGGCTCCAGACCGCCAGGATCATGGCGAAGGCAAACAGCATCGGCAGCCATTCATTGGCCGGCAGCGCCAGTGCGACCAGCTCGTCACCGGCCTGATCGAGCTCGCTGGACCAACGGGTGAGCGGGCTGTCGTCGCCGGAAAGTTTTTGTTCGATATTGGCCAGGGTCCCGCCAATCAGGCTCAAGACACCTTCTTCGGGGGCCGGCTGGGCTTTTTTTGTCACATCACGCAGTTTTTTCAGGTCCGCCAGCAGTTTGCTGCGTTGCTGGTCGTTCTCCAGTGACTTGATCACTTCGTCCAGGGATTGCCCCAGCGGTTCCTGTGCTTCGGGCTGGGCCTTGGCCTGGTTATTGAGCAGCCCGGGCAAACCTACGGCCTGGGCAGGCGCCATCGGCAGCAGCATCATCAGGCAGACAAGGAAAAAACACGGCAGGGCAAAAAGTCGAGCGAACACTAGGCGGTCAACCTCGCAGGGAGCGGATCGACCGAGTGTACGAGCCCGTCAAAGTCAATGCGAGTCGGCAGAGCGGATTTATTCGTTGAGTTTGGCGAGGATCTTGATCACCACGGTCGCAAGAATCGTCAACATGCCGATCCACATGGTGAACACGCCGGCATTCTTGTCGCGAAAATTGAAGCCGATCGCCAGCAGGATCATCCCGGCAAGAATCGGGATCAGCATGGCTTGGAAGGTAGACATCGAGATCATGGGACGGCCTTGTCGTAAGGATACTTTAAGTCTAGGAGGCTTTAGCGGCCCGCGCAGTGATGTGTATCAAGAATGAAGCAGTAAAACCATGAAACTTGCATTGTCTGAGCAGGCGCGCTCCCACAGGCAGGTGTTGAGCCCTGTAGGAGCGAGCTGGCTCGCGATGATCTGCAGGTTTACGGCAATTCGCGGCAGGCGTAGAACGCGCTGAGCACCTTGACCAGGTGTGCCAGGTCATGACTGCCACACAGTTCGCGGATCGAGTGCATGGCGAAGGTCGGCAGGCCGATGTCCACGGTGCGCACGCCCAGGTGACTGGCGGTGATCGGGCCGATGGTCGAACCGCAACCCATGTCGCTGCGCACCACGAAACTTTGCACCGGCACCTCCTCGGCCATGCACAGGTGACGGAAGAAACCCGCGGTTTCGCTGTTGGTGGCATAGCGCTGGTTGCTGTTGACCTTGATCACTGGGCCAGCGTTGAGTTTCGGGCCATGGTTGGCGTCATGCTTGTCGGCGTAGTTGGGGTGCACGCCGTGGGCATTGTCCGCCGAGACCAGCAGGGATTTCTGGATGGTGCGGACGAACTCGTCACCTTCGGGCAGCAGGCGGCGCAGGGTCTGTTCGAGCATCGGGCCATCGGCGCCGCAGGCCGAGCAGGAACCGACTTCCTCGTGGTCGTTGCACACCAGCACGCAGGTTTCGTCGGTGTCGGCGGTCAGCAAGGCTTGCAGGCCGGCGTAGCAGGACAGCAGGTTGTCCAGGCGTGCACCGGCGATGAAGTCACCGTGCAAGCCGATGACCGCCGCGCTCTGGGTGTCGTAGAAGCTCAGCTCGTAGTCGAGCACGACGTCGGCATTGAGGCCGTGTTCGCGGGCGAGCTGGTCGGTGAGCACGGCGCGGAAGTCCACGCGCTCGTCACCGGCAAACTGCGCGAGGATCGGCGGCAGTTCGGTTTGGGCGTTGATGGCCCAACCCATGTTGGCTTCGCGGTTGAGGTGAATGGCCAGGTTGGGAATGATCGCGACCGGTGCCTTGAAGTCGATAAGCTGGCTTTCGACCTTGCCGTCACGACGGAAGGTGACGCGACCGGCCAGGGACAGGTCGCGGTCGAACCACGGCGCCAGCAGCGCGCCGCCATACACCTCGACGCCCAGTTGCCAGAAGCCCTGGCGTTGCAGCTCAGGCTGTGGCTTTACCCGCAGGCACGGGCTGTCGGTGTGGGCGCCGACCAGGCGAATGCCGCCATGCAGTGGCGAATGACGGCCCATCTTGATGGCGACAATCGAAGAGTCGTTACGGGTGACGTAGTAGCGACCGTTGGTTTCGGTGTTCCACGGCTCGCGTTCGTCGAGACGCTGATAACCCGCCGCTTCCAGGCGTTGAACGAGACTGGCGGTGGCATGAAACGGGGTAGGGGAGGCCTTGAGGAAGTCGATCAGGCCTTGGTTCAACTCTTCGCGCATAACATAGCTCCAGACAGCAATGGCGCCAGTTTAACGTATTGGTCGGGGAATTGGCGGTGGGCGGTCAGTTGCTGTCGAACGCGAATGACTGTGGCGAGGGAGCTTGCTCCCGTTGGAGTGCGAAGCGCTCCCAGGCGATGTATCAGGTGCACCGCGTGCGCAGGTGTTGCGGCTGCTGCGCAACCGAACGGGAGCAAGCTCCCTCGCCACAAAAGCTGTTCAAATCCTGTTGATTAGAACGGCGCCGGACACTCGAAGCGCAGGCGTTCACCTGTCTGCGGATGGGTGAAGCTGAGCATGCTCGCGTGCAGGCACAGTCTCGGCCATGCCGCCAGCGCCTGTTCATGGGCATAGAGCCCGTCACCGAGTAACGGATGCCCAATCGACAGCATGTGCACGCGCAACTGGTGTGAGCGGCCTGTGATCGGGGTCAACTCGACGCGGCACCAGTCGCCGCAACGCTCCAGGACTTTCCAGAAGGTCAGGGCGTGCTTGCCGAATTCATGGTCGACCACGTGCCGAGGCTTGGTCGGCGGATCGTAGCGCAACGGCAGGTCGATGCTGCCGCTGTCCAGTTCCGGCTGACCCCAGCACAGGGCGGTGTAGGCTTTTTCCGTTTCGCGGTCGTGAAACTGCCGAGACAGTTCGCGATGGCTGTCCGGGTCGCGGGCCAGCAGGATGATGCCGGAGGTTTCCCAGTCCAGGCGGTGGACAATGCGGGCTTCCGGGTAGCCGTTTTCCTGCAGGCGAGTGATCAGGCAGTCCTTGTTGTCGTCGGCCCGGCCGGGGACGGAGAGCAACAGGGTCGGTTTGTTCACCACCAGTACGGCGGCATCCTGGTGGAGGATGTGGATATTGGACAACGGCATTAAAACAGCCTCGTAACAAACGCCAACGGCGGCTCAGGTCCTTCGCCGCCCCTGGTGGGAGCGAGCTTGCTCGCGATGGTCCATCAGTCGACATCAAGGTGACTGACACACCATCGCGAGCAAGCTCGCTCCCACATCAAGGCCAGAAGGATCTGAGCCGCCGTGGCTCCTGCCGGATCGACTCAGCGATCTGGCAGGGTGATATTGAGTTCCAGAATCGAGCAGCTGCCCTGGCTTTCCAGTGCGACATGCACGTCATCGGACCCGATATTGACGTACTTGCGGATCACCTCGACCAGTTCCTTCTGCAAGGCCGGCAGATAATCCGGGGTGCTGCGTTGGCCGCGTTCGTGCGCCACGATGATCTGTAGACGCTCTTTCGCTACCGACGCGGTGCTTTGCTTTTTGTTGGCACGAAAGAAGTCAAAAAGGTTCATTGCTTAGTTGCCTCCAAACAGGCGCTCGAAGAATCCCTTCTTCTGTACATCGAGGAACCGATGGTCCACGGTCTTGCCCAGCAGGCGATCTACGGTGTCGCTGTAGGCCTGGCCGGCATCGCTCTGGTCGTCGAGAATCACCGGCACGCCCTGGTTGGATGCCTTGAGCACCGCCTGGGATTCCGGGATCACGCCGAGCAGCGCTACCGAGAGGATTTCCTTGACGTCTTCTACGCCGAGCATTTCACCTTTGCTGACACGCTCCGGGTGGTAGCGGGTGATCAGCAGATGTTCCTTGATCGGGTCTTCGCCACGTTCGGCGCGACGGGACTTGCTGGCCAGCAGGCCGAGCATTCGGTCCGAGTCACGTACCGAGGAGACTTCCGGGTTGGTCACGACGATCGCTTCGTCAGCGAAGTACATGGCCAGGTGGGCGCCTTTCTCGATGCCCGCCGGGGAATCGCAGACCACGAACTCAAACTGTTCCTTGAGCTCCATCAGGACTTTTTCCACGCCTTCGACGGTCAACGCGTCTTTGTCGCGGGTCTGGCTGGCGGCCAGTACATAGAGGTTTTCCAGGCGCTTGTCTTTGATCAGGGCCTGTTGCAGGTTGGCTTCGCCGTTGACCACGTTGACGAAGTCATACACCACGCGGCGCTCGCAACCCATGATCAGGTCGAGGTTACGCAAGCCCACGTCGAAGTCGACGATAACTGTCTTGTGACCACGCAGAGCGAGGCCGGTACCGATAGCGGCGCTGGTGGTGGTCTTACCCACACCACCCTTGCCGGATGTAACCACGAGAATCTTGGCCAAGGTGTTTCACCCCTAAGGAAAAAGGACTTTTAGCCCCTGAAAAACATCTCTTGAAAACTACTGCAGTCGGACAGCCTTGGCTGGAATTCGGTTTCTGGCGGCGTTTACCCCCGGTAAACACTGCTTTTGCCTGTTTCCTACTTCGTTTGAGCCGTTTTCGCTACGTTTTAGAGATGCTTGGAAAATGCGGCAGTATCCGTTAAAGCCGAATGATGTTCAACACGTCGCCTGACAGGCTGACCTGCACGCCCGAACCCCATAACGGGTCGCGGCGCAGATCTTCGGAAACCTTGTAATGACCGGCGATGGAGATCAGTTCAGCGCTCATCTGCTGGCAGAAAATCCGTGCCTTGGTATCGCCCTTGACGCCGGCCAGCACACGACCACGCATGGGGCCGTATACATGGATGTTGCCATCGGCGAGAAGTTCCGCCCCCGGGCTGACCGATGAGATCACCACCAGATCGCTGCCCTGGGCATAGATCTGTTGTCCGCCACGCACAGGCGAGGTGATGATTTTCGTCGGTTTGATGGTCGGCTCGGGTGGCTTTTCCGGTTTTTTCTTCGGTTCGCCTTCGCTCAGGTCCAGTGGACGCTCACGAGCGCCCGATGGCGGCAGCACCGGCAGATCGACGGCAATGGCCGCAGCGATGTCTTCGATTCGGCTGGCACGGATCGCCAGGGTGCGCAGGCCATGCTGACGGCAGACGCGCATCAGGCCTGGCAGGTCAACTGCGCCCTCGTTGGCCGGGAGTTTGTCCAGAGCCAGTACCAGCGGCGCGTTGCTGAAAAAGTTGGGCGCCTGGGCGACCTTGGCGGCCAGTTGCCGATCGAGGCTTTCGAGGTCGTTACGGGCCAGCTCCAGCACCGTAATGGCCAGCATGCTGCCCTTCAACTGGAACACGGGATCTTGGTCTAGCAGTTCGGTTTGGCTCATGGTCGGCGTACAACGACTTGTCACTAAAAGTGCCGAGACTTATAACGAGAACGCCCGCAGGCCGCAAGCCGGGTCGAACGATGTAGAATGCGCGGCCATTGTCATTCCGGAAGCTTTAATGGACCGCCCGCGTTTTCAAAAAGCATTTTTATCGCCACGTTTCTGGCCGCTGTGGTGCGGCCTGGGGCTGTTGTGGCTGATCGTCCAGTTGCCGTACCCGGCGTTGCTGTGGATCGGACGTGTCCTGGGTGCCGGCATGTACCGGGTGGCCGGCGAGCGGCGGCGCATTGCCAAACGCAATCTGGAGCTGTGTTTCCCGGAAAAGACGCCGGCCGAGCGCAAGCGTCTGCTCAAGGAGAACTTTGCCTCCACCGGGATTGCCTTCTTCGAGATGGCGATGAGTTGGTGGTGGTCGCGCAAGCGCCTCGCCAGCCTGGCCCATGTCGAAGGGCTGGAGCATTTGCAGAAGGCCCAGCGCGAAGGCAAAGGCGTGATCCTGATGGCGTTGCACTTCACCACGCTGGAAATCGGCGCGGCGTTGCTCGGCCAGCAGCACACCATTGACGGCATGTACCGCGAGCACAAGAACCCGCTGTTCGACTACATCCAGCGCCAGGGGCGCGAGCGGCATAATCTCGATTCGCTGGCGGTGGAGCGCGAGGACGTGCGCGGGATGCTCAAGTTGCTGCGTGCCGGCCGGGCGATCTGGTATGCACCGGACCAGGACTACGGCGCCAAGCAAAGCATTTTCGTGCCGCTGTTCGGCATCCAGGCGGCGACCGTGACCGCCACCAGCAAGTTTGCACGGCTGGGCAAGGCGCTGGTGGTGCCGTTCACCCAGGAGCGCCTGGCGGACGGCAGCGGCTATCGACTGGTGATTCATGCACCGCTCGACGGTTTTCCCGGGGAAACCGACGAAGAGGACTGCATCCGCATCAATCAGTGGATCGAAAGTGCGCTGCGTGAGTGCCCCGAGCAGTACCTGTGGGCCCATCGCCGCTTCAAGAGCCGGCCACCGGGTGAACCCAAGCTGTACAAAAAACGCGGTTGAACGATCGAACCCTATAAGCACCATGGAGTGTTGCGATGAGCCCAGCTGAACCGGTTACAGGCTTGATTCTTTCCGGCGGCGGGGCTCGGGCGGCGTATCAGGTCGGTGTGCTGGCGGCGATTGCCGAGTTGCTGCCACCCGGTGCGAGCAATCCTTTTCCGGTGATCGTCGGCACCTCCGCCGGGGCCATCAACGCTGTCAGCCTGGCCAGTGGCGCCATGGACTTTCGCAGTGCCATCGAACGCCTGACGACCTTCTGGCAAGGTTTTCGCAGCCATCTGGTATTGCGCAGCGACTGGCCGGGCGTGATACGCCAGGCCAGCCGTTTTGTCAGCCACAGCCTGCTGGGCCTGGGCAGCCACCTGCCTGTAGCGTTGCTCAATAGCTCGCCGCTGCGCGATCTGCTCCACGACAAACTGTCCATGCACGGCATCGAGGAAGCCATCGCGCAACGGCAATTGCATGCCGTGGCGGTGACGGCGTTCGGTTATGAATCCGGACAGGCGGTCACTTTCTATCAAGGTGGCGGCAAGATCGACGCCTGGTTGCGTCACCGACGCATCGGCGTTCCCACCCGGTTGTCCGTTGATCACCTGCTCGCCAGTTCGGCCATCCCGCTGCTCTTCGCGCCGGTGAAAATCGGCGAGGAGTATTTTGGTGACGGCGCGGTACGTCAATCGGCCCCCATCAGCCCGGCGTTGCACCTGGGCGCCAGTCGTGTGCTTGTGGTCGGAGTCAGCGGCAACCCCAGGGGTGTCGACCCGCAGCAACCACTGCAGCGTGCCTACACCGGTCAACAGCCGACCCTGGCGCAGATTGGCGGGCACATGCTCAACAGTACCTTCATCGACAGCCTGGAAAGCGACATCGAACTGTTGCAGCGCCTGAACCAGTTCAGTCACTTGATGCCCGACGGTACGCCGATTCGCGAACTGGGCGTGGCACCGGTGGAGGTATTGGTGATTTCGCCGAGTCAGCCGATCGATGAGATTGCCGCGCGGCATCGTCAGGAACTGCCAGCGGCGTTGCGTCTGTTTCTGCGTGGGCCGGGTGCGACCAAGACCAGCGGGGCAGGGGTGCTCAGCTATCTGTTGTTCGAGGCGGGTTATTGCAGTGAATTGATCGAGCTGGGCCGGCGTGATGCGCTGGCCAAGGGGCGCGAGCTTTGCCGGTTTCTGGGGATTGCCGAGGCGGCAGTTCCGGCCTGAAATTTGTGTTGCGGCCATCGCCAGCAGGCGGCTCCCACACAAAACCGGTGTGGGAGCGAGCCTGCTGGCGATGGCGCCCGTGAGGACGCCGCCGAATCAGAAGTGGAACTTCACCAGGAAGCTGGTCACGTTCTGGTTGGTGGTGAACGCGCCGGAATCTTCGATCCCGTACTTGTTTTTCCAGTAGTCGTACTCGACACCGACGTACAGCTGTTTGGCACCGAAATTCAACGCCTTGCCCAGGTCGTATTTGACCTGTGGGTTGAAGTGCAAGTTGGCGTGGTATTCGCCTTTGCTGTTGACGTCGTTGTCCATGACCCAGTCCATGTAACCGTCGATCAGGACGCTCGAATCGCCGACCGGGATGGTGTAGGACCACACTGGGGTGACCTGCCAGACGTTGTCGCCCGGACGGCTGCCTTCGGTGTGACGGTTGTAGAAGTTCAACTGGAAGTAGTCGAAACCAGGGATCGCCAGGTCGAAGCCAGGACCGATCAGGTAGGACTCGGTATCACCCTCGCCGAACTCGTACGTCATCGCCAGCAGCACGTCCTTGATCGGACCGAATTCGATCTTCTGATCGAGCACCTTGCCCAGGGAAATACGCGGCTGGAACTCGCCGTAGTAGGTGTTCGGACCGTTGTTGAAGTCCTTGTCACCGTTGTAGAAGATCTTGTCGACGAAGAAGAAGTTATCGCCGTACTTCCAGGCATCGGCGTGCTCGAAGGTCACGGTTTGCTGAATGTGCGGATTGACCTTGAAGTCTTTGCCGTAGAGGTAGGTCAGGCTGTTGTTCTGCCATTGCAGAAGATCGCCGGCCATGGCCTGGCCTCCGGCCAGCATTGATCCGGCCAGCATCAGGCTAGTGCACGTACGTTTCATTCGGTTGCTCCCAAACTGTAAGTGGTTCCACGTTATTTTTTTAGGCTCGGCGCTCTGGTGTGGCGCCTGTTTTTGCAGCGGTAAAAAATCATCCATTCGGTCAGCTTTGGTGCTGATAGCAAAAGCTGAGCCAAGGCTTTCGAAAAGCAAAAAAACTCCCGTTCGGCGGCTCTGGAGCCGTCGATTGAGAGGTGTTTTGGATTGCCTTGTGACTGACCAGTGCCTGGATAAGTTGGCCGGCTGGTCAGGTTTTACATCCGGGCTTTTTTTTAAACCGGATTCGGGCGGCCGCGGAGAATACTGACTCCCAGGCCAGGTCTCAAGTGCTCCGCAACGGCGCACCGACGACAGGTGTGGGGCACGGTTGCGGGCAATCATCAGAAATGCACCTTCACCAGCAGGCTGGCGGTGTTTTCATCGGTATTGAAGCGCGGGCTGTCTTCGATGCCGTATTTGTCTTTCCAGTAGCTGTATTCGGCGCCGACATACACCTGCTTCTCGCGCCAGCCCATGGCTTTGCCCAGGTCGTACTTGATCTGCGGGTTGACGTGGACGTTGGCGTGATAGGTGCCCCGGGCGTTCTGGTCGTTGTCGACGACCCAGTCGATGTAACCGTCGATCAGCAGGTTGGAGTTGCCCAGCGGCAGGGTGTAGGACCAGCCCGGGGTGATCTGCCAGACGCCATCCCCCGGGCGCGGGCCTTCGGTTTCGCGACGATAGAAGTTCAGGGTGACGTAGTTGAAACCCGGCACTGCCAGGTCGAAGCCGGGGCCGATCAGGTAGGCCTTGGTGTCGTCTTCGCCATTTTCGTAGGTCATGGCGAGCAGCACGTCCTTGATCGGGCCGAATTCGAAGCGACGGTCGAGGATTTTGCCGAAGGACAGGCGCGGGCTGAATTCGCCGTAATAGGCGTGAGCGCCTTTGTTGCGGTCTTGTTCGCCGTTGTACCAGGTGCTGTCGATGAACAGGAAGTTGTCGCCGTACTTCCAGCGATCGGCGTGTTCAAAGGTGAGCGTCTGCTGGATCGCCGGGTTGACTGAATAGTTCTTGCCGTACAGGTAGCTCAGGCTGTTGGTCTGCCACAGCAGTAAATCGCCGGCCATGGCTTGACTGGCGGCCAGCAGGCCGCCGCTCAACAACAGGTTGCTGGGTGTCCGAATCATCTGTTGCTCCCTTTTGTTTTTATTTTTGAGGCGCAAGTCGTCCCGATCCTGTGGGCGCGGGCAAGCCCGTTCCCGCAGGTTCTGGGGTAACGCTGTTAGTGCGAGTGCGCCTGACAGTCGTTGATGGCCGCGCGTTCGGCACCGCCAAGGATGTTGAACAGCAGGTTGAGGACCAGCGCGCTGATAGTGGCCATGGCAATGCCGCTGTGGGTGATCGGGCTCATCCATACCGGCAGGTGGGCGAAAAACTCCGGTCGTACCACCGGGATCAGGCCCATGCCGATGCTCACCGCCACCAGCAGCTGGTTGCGGCGGTCACCGATGTCGGCTTCCTGCAGGATCTTGATGCCGGTGGCTGCGACCATGCCGAACATCGCGATGGCGGCGCCGCCGAGTACGGCCGGTGGAATCGATGCCACGAGGAACGCGGCCTTGGGCAGCATGCTCAAGACGATCAGCAGCCCGCCGGCGACGATGGTCACCGAGCGGCAGCGCACGCCGGTCATTTGCACAAGGCCAATGTTCTGGGCGAAAGAGGAGTGGGTGAAGGTGTTGAAGAAGCCGGCGAAGAACGACGCGGCGGCATCACACAGCAAGCCGCGGCGCAGCATTCGCGGGCAGACGTCCTGGCCGGTGATTTTGCCCAGGGCGATGAACATGCCGGTGGACTCGACGAAAATGATCACCACCACCAGGCACATCGACAGGATCGGCGCGAGTTCGAACTTCGGCATGCCGAAGTGCAGCGGGGTGACGAATTGCAGCCACGGCGCGCTGTCCATGCCGCTGAGGTCGACCATGCCGATCACGCCGCAGAGCACGTAGCCCAGGCACATGCCGATGAGCACGGAAATGTTGACCCAGAAACCGCGCATGAAGCGATGCACGAGCAAGATGGTGCCCAGCACCAATGCGGCGATGCTCAGGTAGATCGGTGAGCCGAACTGCACGGCAGCAGCACCGCCGCCGGCCCAGTTCACGGCCACGGGGAACAGCGACAGACCGATCGAGGTGATGACCGTGCCGGTCACCAGCGGTGGGAAGAAGCGCACGACTTTGGACATGAACGGGGCAATGATCATGCCGAAGAAACCGGCGGCGATGGTGGCGCCGAAGATCCCTTGCAGGCCGATGCCAGGCATGCCGGCCATGGCGACCATGCTGCCGACAGCGGCGAAACTGGCGCCCATCATCACCGGCATCCGGATGCCCACCGGGCCGATGCCGAGTGACTGGACGATGGTGGCGATGCCGGCCACGAGCAGGTCGGCGTTGATCAGAAAGGCGATTTCTTCACGACTCAGGCCAGCGGCCTGTCCGATGATCAGCGGCACCGCGATGGCTCCACCGTACATCAGCAAAACATGTTGCAGACCGACCAGGATCAGTTGCAAGAGGGGCAAACGCTGAATGGCGGGTGCGTCGGGGATGCGCGCTTCGGATAGCTCGGACATGCAACACCTCGGATCTTTTTTATTCTTGTGATTTTGTACATCAGGCTGACCTGTGGCGAGGGAGCTTGTTGGATCGCCGCACCGTCCCGTTGGGGCGCGAAGCGGCCCCGCTCTTTGTTCAAAAGAACCGGGAGCGCTACGCACTCCAGCGGGAGCAAGCTCCCTCGCCACAAAAGCCCGCTAGACACGGGCTTTTGTGTTGCTCAGTTGGTCTGGGCTCCCTGAACAATCCAGGCACCGATCAGGTCACGTTCCTGCTGGGTCATCTGCGTGATGTTGCCCAGTGGCATGATCTGGCTGGTGACGGCCTGCGCCTGAATGCGCGGTGCGTTCTGGCGAATCTGCTCGGGGGTATCGAACATCACGCCGGCCGGGGCTGCGCTGAACAGCGGGCTGGTCGGTTTGGCCGAGTGGCACACCGCGCAACGCTCCTGGATCACGCTGTGCACCTTGTCGAAACCAGGACCTGCGTTGGACGCCTGGGCCGGTGCTTCTGCAGGTTTGGCTTCGGCCGGTTTGGCGCCACCACCCAATGCGGTTTCAGGCAAAGGCTGGTACTCGATCTTCGCCGGTGCCTTGGCCACGTCCGGGGTGGTCATCGGCGCCGGGCCGGTGACGTACGCCAGGCTGATCATGCCCACCGCTGCCACGGGCAGGGTCCAGGCAAACTTGTGGCTGTCATGACGGGTGTTGAAGTAGTGACGCACCAACACCGCCAGTACCGCGATCCCGGCCAGGATCAACCAGTTGTACTGGCTGCCGTAGGTGCTCGGGAAGTGGTTGCTGATCATGATGAACAGCACCGGCAAGGTGAAGTAGTTGTTGTGACGCGAACGCAGCAGGCCTTTGGCCGGCAGCGCCGGGTCCGGCGTGCGGTTCTCGGCGATCGCCGCGACCAGTGCGCGTTGCGCCGGCATGATGATGCGGAACACGTTGCCGACCATGATGGTGCCGATGATCGCGCCGACGTGCAGGTACGCACCACGACCGCTGAACACCTTGCTGAAGCCATAGGCCGCGCCGATGATCAGGACGAACAGGATGCCGCCGAGCAGGGCAGGGCGTTTGCCCAGGGCCGAGTCGCACAGGAAGGAGTAGATGAACCAGCCCAGGAACAGCGAGCCGATACCGATGGCCACGCCTTCAGGGCCGCTCAGGGTGCTGCCCGGAGCCAGCAGGTAGAGCGTCGGGTTGGAGTAGAACACCACGCACAGCAGCGCGATACCCGACATCCAGGTGAAGTAGGCTTCCCATTTGAACCAGTGCAGGTTGTCCGGCATGGTCGGTGGTGCCAGTTTGTATTTCTCCAGGTGGTAGATGCCGCCACCATGGATTGCCCACAAATCACCGGCCAGACCGCTTTTCGGGTTGACCCGATTGAGGTTGTTTTCCAGCCAGACGAAGTAGAACGACGCACCGATCCAGGCCACGCCAGTAATCATGTGAACCCAGCGCACGCTCAGGTTCAGCCATTCCAACAGATGTGCTTCCACAGTCTTTACCTCTCGCCTGTCACTCTGTTGTCGAGTGATCAGACCTTCTCTTATTGGTGGGGGGCGAGGATCAAACGCTCATCCTCTTTGAAAAAATGCTCATCGCAGTTATTGCCTGTGCCACTGCGATCAACCACCAGGAAGTCATCCCGCTTTTCGATCGTCAGCACCGGGTGGTGCCAGACGCCGCGATGGTAATTGATGCCCTGCCTGCCGTTGGTGACGAAGGCGCGGACCAAGCCTGATACAGGTTCATCGCCAAGTGGCGCGACCACGATCAGAAAGGGGTTGCCGAGCAGCGGAATGAAAGCCTGGCTGCCCAGCGGATGGCGTTCCAGCATGCTGACGGTCAGCGGCATGTCCTGCGCGTCGGCGCGGAAGATGCTGATGATCGCGTTGTCCTCTGGTTGGGCGGTTTCAACCGTCGCCAGTTTGTGGAAGCGCATGGTCGAACCGTTGTTGATCATGAAGTGATCGCTGCCGTCGGTTTCGATCACGTCACCGAAAGGGGCGAAGGCTTCTTTGGTCAGCGGTTCAATCGTTAATGTGCGCATGCTGTTCTTCTTATCCAAAATTCTGTGTTGTTGGTTGTGGCGAGGGAGCAAGCTCCCTCGCCACAGGTTCAGCGCTTATTTAGCGACCTTGCCAAACAGGCGCAGGCGGCTCACACCACCGTCCGGGAACACGTTCAGGCGGATGTGGGTGATCGGACCCAGGGCCTTGATCTGCTCGGCGAAGGTGTGTTCGGCGTGCATTTCCAGTTTCTGGCTCGGCAGCAGTTCGCGCCAGAACAGCGACTGGGTTTCGATCTGGCTGTCGGTACCGCCCTTCACGAAAGCGCCCTGGATCGAGCAGCTGTCCGGGTAGTTGCCTTTGAAGTGCAGGGTGTCGACGACGATTTTCTCGATCTCGCCCGGGTGGCCCAGCGCGACGATGACCCAGTCGTTGCCAGGGGTACGACGGCGTGCGGTTTCCCAGCCGTCGCCCATGTTGATGCCACGGCCCGGGTTGAGGATGTTGCTCATGCGACCGAAGTGTTCGTCGGAGCAGGCGAGGGCACGGCCACCATTGAGGGCTGCAGCCAGGTCGACCTGCTCGTTGTCACCCACAGCGGACCAGTCACGGAACGGCACGCCGTACACGCGCAGACGGGCCACGCCGCCATCCGGGTAGATGTTGAAACGCAGGTGGCTGAAGGCCTGGTCGTTGTTGATTTCGTGGTAGTGGTGGCTGTTGCCTTGCAGCTCGACGGCGGACAGTACTTCAACCCACTGGGTGTTTTCGTTCGGCTCGCCTTCAGCCAGGTAGCAGGCTTCCAGGGAGGCCGACGGCGGGAAGTTACCGGTGAAGAATGAAGTGTCGATGTCCACGCCCTTGATCGAACCCGGTACACCCAGGCGGATCACGGCGCTGTCGAAGCCTTCGAAGCGCTTGCGGCGCGATTCCCAGCCGTCCATCCACTTGCCGTTGTCATCGAACACGCCCTCCTTCCACACGGCCGGGGTCGGCTGGAACAGACGATTGGCGTCTGCGAACCAGTCATCGGTGACCGAGATGATTTTGGTGCCCAGGCGGGCATCGGCCAGGTTGACGAACTTCTCGAAAGGTACGGCGTAAGCTTTCATTCTTCTTGTCTGCCTTTAAATAAGTGGCTTGGGATGCTTGCAAGGCCTGGGCCGTTTCGGCGTTCTTGAAACGGCTGCGGCCAGGCTTGCTATAGGGTCAGTAATCGGAACAGGGCGATCTTGTTGATCTCCGCCAGCGCGCACTTGAACTCGGTATCGACCGGGTTGTGGATGCGCGTTTCGAACGCTGCGAGGATCTGATGCCGGTTGCTGCCTTTTACCGCCATGATGAAGGGAAACTTGAACTTGGCCTTGTAGGCGTCGTTCAGCTCGGTGAAGCGCTGGAACTCTTCGGCCGTGCATTGGTGAATACCGGCGCCAGCCTGTTCATTGGTACTGGCTTCGGTCAACTCGCCCTGGACGGCGGCTTTGCCGGCCAGGTCCGGGTGAGCGTTGATCAGTGCCAGCTGACTGGCGTGATCGGCGCTCAACAGGATGTCGCTCATGCGCTGGTGCAGGGTTTCGATCTGGTCGATCGACGCGTCCTGGCCCAGGTCGAAGGCCTTTTCGGCCACCCATGGCGAATGTTCGTAGATGTCGGCGAAGGCTTTGACGAAGGCGTCGCGGCTCAGGGTCGACGGTTTGACGGTTTGAAAGGTGCTCATTTGGCAGCCCCTGTGTACGGGTGGGTTTGCTGCCAGTGGCGCGCGATGTCGACGCGGCGGCTGAACCACACCTGTTCATGACTTTTAGCGTATTCGATAAAGCGCTTGAGCGAAGCCAGACGCGCCGGACGGCCGATCAGACGGCAGTGCAGGCCGATCGAGAGCATCTTCGGTGCTTCGGCGCCTTCGGCGTAGAGCACGTCGAACGCATCCTTGAGGTATTCGAAGAAGTCGTCGCCCTTGTTGAAACCCTGGACCTGGGTGAAGCGCATGTCGTTGGTGTCCAGGGTGTACGGGATCACCAGGTGCGGTTTACCGGTCGGGTTGTTCGGTTCCCAGTAGGGCAGGTCGTCGTCGTAGGTGTCGCAGTCGTAGAGGAAACCGCCTTCCTCCATTACCAGGCGACGGGTGTTCGGGCCGGTGCGGCCGGTGTACCAGCCCAGCGGGCGTTCGCCGGTGATTTCGGTGAGGATGCGGATCGCTTCGAGCATGTGCTCGCGTTCCTGGGCTTCGTCCATGTACTGGTAGTCGATCCAGCGGTAGCCGTGGCTGCAGATCTCGTGGCCGGCATCGACCATCGCGCGGATCACGTCCGGGTGACGCTGGGCGGCCATGGCCACGGCGAAGATGGTCAGCGGAATGTCGAATTCCTTGAACAATTTCAGAATCCGCCATACGCCGGCACGGCTGCCATACTCGTAGAGCGATTCCATGCTCATGTTGCGCTCGCCTTGCAGTGGCTGCGCGGAAACCATTTCCGAGAGGAAGGCTTCGGATTCTTTGTCGCCGTGCAGAATGTTGCGCTCGCCACCTTCTTCGTAATTGAGTACGAACGACAGGGCAATGCGGGCGTTGCCCGGCCAGTGTGGGTGCGGAGGGTTACTGCCGTAACCGACCAGGTCGCGTGGGTAGTCAGCGCTCACTGCAGTCTTCCTTCTTGTGTTCGGTGATGATGTTGGTGCGACGTGCCTGAACTTTGAATGACTGGCTGGCGTCACTGCGATGGGCTGATTGTATACAACTTTATATTCACTTTGTAAGCCTGAATTTTCGCATTTTTCACCGACCGTCTTCTTTTACTGCGATTAACGCGCGCCTGCAAGAAAACTGTCCGATTGGTCAGCTATTCGACGAAAGGTTCATGGATTGCAAGGGGTTGGCGCCAGATCAACGACAAATTCAGGGAGGGCGTGTCTGCAGCGAAAAATGTCGTTTTTATTGTGTACAATATTTATTAAAAATGTCTTAATCAGTCGCTCGCCGCAGCTTTTCGTGCTCCGAATCGCTACGGTCTCCTTTTCAACTGACTTCGGGAGGCGCGAAGTCTGACTGCCCTTGGCGGCCAGGCGCGCAGAATCAATGGGACGTTTGACTACACACGTTTTGGACGCAGCACACGGTTGCCCGGGCAGCTCGATCAAGGTCGAGTTGTACCGCGTTGAAGGTTCGCAGCTGGAATTGGTCACCACTGCCGTCACCAACAGCGATGGCCGTGTCGATGCACCGCTGCTGCAAGGCGATGACTACCGCACCGGGGTCTATCAGGTTCAGTTCCATGCCGGCGATTACTACCGCGCCCGTGGTGTGAAGCTGCCGGAGCCGGCGTTTCTGGATGTGGTGGTGCTGCGTTTCGGCATCTCCGCCGAGCAGGATCACTACCATGTGCCACTGTTGATCTCGCCGTACAGCTATTCCACCTACCGCGGCAGCTGATCCCCCAAGCAGCTGCCTCACCTTGGGAGCGACTGCGCATATAGCTTCTTTGGTCTTTCGCCCGCTCACACTGCGGGCTTTTTTTCGTCTGTGGAAATGTGCTGCCTGGTCTGGCGCCGTCGCCAGATTTGCGGCGTTCACAAATCCCCTGTGGGGGCGAGCTTGCTCGCGATGGACGTCAACGATGACGCGTGCGTTCTGGATCAACGCGGCGCGCCGAAAATCATCGTCGGATCACCGCCCGGAACAAGCTCGTTTCTACAGCTGTTAGCGGCTCAGCAGCGACGCAGCACCCGCACCGCTGAACAATCCCGCACTGATCCGGTTGAACCAGCTCTGTCCCTTGCCACTGCGCAGATACCGCGCCGCGCCATGGGCGCCCAGGCCGTAAGCCAGCTTGCACAGCAGATCAAGCACCGTCCAGGTGGCGATCATCACCAGCAACTGCGGCAGGAACGCCTGCTCGGCGCTGAGGAACTGCGGCAGGAACGCGGCGAAGAACAGGATGTCCTTCGGGTTACTCGCCCCCAGCATGAACGCGCGCCCGAACAGTGCACGAAAACGTGGCACAGGCGCCGCCTGAGGCACTTCAGCACCCTGGGACGGCAGGCGCGATTGTTGCCAGCTCTGCCAGGCGAGGTAGAACAGGTACAGCGCACCGAGAATCTTCAAAGCGCTGAACAATTGCTCCGAGGCCAGCAGCAACGCGCCCAGGCCCAGCGCCGAAGCACTGAGCAGGCAGATCGACGCCGACACACCGCCGAGAAACGCCGGGTAGGAGCGGCGCAAACCGTAATTCAGACTGTTGCTGATCATCAGCAAAGACAGTGGCCCCGGGATCAGGATCACAATCAGCGCAGCGCCGCTGAACAGCAGCCAGGTTTCCAGACTCATCACTTTCCTCCATTTGCACAAAAGCCTCACCCGACGGGGTGAGGCTGTTTCGAAGCGTTTACCGCGTGTTTACAGGAAGATGAACTTGGCGATGAAGATCGCGCAGAGCACCCACAGGCTCACGGAAATTTCCTTGTACTTGCCGGTACCGGCCTTCAGCGCCACATAGGTGATGAAGCCCAGGGCGATACCGTCGGCGACCGAGAAGGTCAGTGGCATCATGATCGCGGTGACGATCGCCGGGATGCTGTCGGTCGCTTCATCCCATTCGATGTGAGCCATGCCGCCCATCATCAGCATGGCCACATAGATCAGTGCGCCAGCGGTGGCATAAGCCGGGATCATACCGGCCAGCGGTGCGAAGAACATGGCAGCAACGAACAGCACGCCAACAGTCACTGCAGTCAGGCCGGTACGACCACCAGCGGCAACGCCGGCGGCACTTTCCACGTAGCTGGTCACTGGAGGCACACCGACCACCGCGCCGAACACGCTGGAAGCGCTGTCGGCTTTCATCGCGCGGGAGAGGTTTTCGATGCGGCCGTCAGCACCCACCAGGTTGGCGCGCTGGGCAACGCCCATCAGCGTGCCGGCGGTGTCGAACATGTGCACGAAGAGGAACGCCAGCACCACGCTGATCATGCTGACGTTGAACACGCCAGCGACGTTCATCGCCATGAAGGTCGGCGCCAGGCTCGGCGGTGCCGACATGATGCCCTCGTAGTGGACCAGGCCCAGGCCCCAACCGGCGAGGGTCACGGTGATGATGCTGATGAGGATCGCGCCGAACACCTTGTGGTAGCTGAGGATGGCAATCATCAGGAAGCAGATGGCGGCGAGCAGTGGGCCAGGCTCGCGCAGGGAGCCGAGCTTGATCAGCGTTGCCGGGCTATCAACGACGATGCCCGCGGTTTTCAGGCCGATCAGCCCGAGGAACAGACCCACACCGGCGCCCATGGCGAAGCGCAGGCTGACCGGGATGCTGTTGAGCAACCATTCGCGAATCCGCGAGAAGGTCAGGATCATGAACAACACACCGGAGACAAACACCGCACCCAGCGCGGTTTCCCAGTTGTAGCCCATGGTGCCGACCACGGTGTAGGTGAAGAAGGCATTCAGCCCCATGCCCGGTGCCAGGCCGACCGGCCAGTTGGCGTACAGGCCCATCAGCAGGCAGCCGAGCGCCGCTGCGATGCAGGTGGCGACGAAGGCCGCACCGTGATCGATCCCGGCGTCGGCCATGATGTTGGGGTTGACGAAGATGATGTAAGCCATGGTGATGAAGGTCGTCAGACCGGCAATAAGCTCGGTCTTCACCGTGGTGCCATGCAAGCTGAGTTTAAACAGACGTTCCAGCAAGCCACTGCGTAAGGGTGGCGACAGTTCCAGCGTCGATGCTTCGGATTTGCGGCTTTCCACAGCGAGTACTCCTCAAGAGTTTTATTGTTATTTCCAGGACCGGACCCATGAGGGTGGCAGCAGTCCTTTGAGGCACTTGCGAATTTGTTGACCGCTTGGTCAGGAACTCGCACGAGGTGGATTATGCTTTTGTATACAAAGAAAGCAAATAATGTTTTTGGTTTTGTTGACGATTTTTTTGGCGAAGGGGATATATCGTCCGTTCGGACGTCTTCGCAAGCAGGCTTGACCGCGTTGCCTCGGTGGGCGCGAACCTGCTCGCGAAGGGATTTTGAGCGTTCAGATTTTTTGCTGGTTTTCGCCTAGCGCCAGGTTCACCGCCAACCAGCCATTCACCGCCGTCTCCCCAGCCTCGGCAAACACCCGCTCGAGTAATTTCACCTGTTCACGCCGCAACGCCTGCTCAAACCGCGCGCCTTCGGCTGTCAACTCGAGCAGGCGCTTACGCTTGTCCGTCTCGGACGCCACGCTTTCGACCAGATGCATTTCCAGCAATTGCCGCAACGGTATGTTCAGCGCCTGCTTGCTGACGCCGAGCAAGGCCAGCAGCTCCTTGACACTGAGGTGCGGATAACGGGCGATGAAAAACACGATGCGCTGATGCACCCGGCTCAAGCCCCGGCGCTCGAGCATTTCGTCAGCCTTGGCGGTAAATGCCTGGTAGCCGAAGAAAAACGCCTCCATGGCCTGTTGCTGTGAAGTCGGGTTTTTAAGGTCAAGCATGTTGACGTATCCGTTCGGGGTGTCGTAATTTCGGTCAACAAGTTTGACTCATTTCCCTCTGGCCTCGCTACCGGTGATCCCCATGGCTTTTTCCGAACGTGTCTCGCGCCTTAAAAGTTCTCTGATCCGTGAAATCCTTGCCGCCGCCCAGCGTCCGCAGATGATGTCGTTTGCCGGCGGCTTGCCGGCCGAAGCCATGTTGCCCAAGGTCGACTGGGCCGAGATGCCGGTGTCCATCGGTCAGTACGGCATGAGTGAAGGCGAGCCGGCACTGCGTGAGGCGCTGGCGGCCGAGGCGCGGGCATTGGGTGTGCCGTGCGAGGCGAGTCAGGTGCTGGTGGTCAGCGGCTCACAGCAGACCCTCGATCTGGCGGCCAAGCTGTACATCGACAAGGGCACGCCGATCCTGCTTGAAGCGCCAACCTATCTGGCCGCATTGCAGATCTTCCAGTTGTTCGGCGCCGATTGCCTGACTGTACCGCTGGAGGCCGACGGTCCGAACCTGGCGCAATTACGTGGGCAACTGGAGCAACAGCGCCCGGCGTTCGTTTACCTGATTCCAACGTTCCAGAACCCGTCAGCGGTGCGCTACAGCGAAGCCAAACGCGATGCGGTCGCGGCATTGCTCGATGAATTTGGCGTGACCCTGATCGAAGACGAGCCATACCGCGAGCTGACGTTCGACGGCGGCAGTGCAACGCCGATTGTCAGCCGTTTGCGCAAGGCCAGCTGGATCTACACCGGCACCGTGTCGAAAACCTTGCTGCCCGGGTTGCGCGTGGGTTACCTGATCGCCAGTCCGGACCTGTTCCCGCACTTGCTCAAGCTCAAGCAGTCGGCGGACCTGCACACCAATCGTGTGGGCCAGTGGCAGGCGCTGCAATGGATCGGCAGTGAAAAGTACCAGCAGCATCGCGGTGCATTGCGCGATTTCTATCGGGGACGTCGAGATGCGTTTCAGGCGGCGTTGCAAAGGCATTTTGCCGATCTGGCGGATTGGAACGTTCCGCAGGGAGGTTTGTTTTTCTGGCTGAAGCTCAAGCAGCCTCAGGACACTCGCCAACTGCTCGATGCGGCCTTGGCCAATGACGTGGCGTTCATGCCGGGCGAGCCGTTCTTTCCTGAGCCGGACAACAATCTTGGGTACCTGCGGCTGAATTTCAGCCATATCGACCCGGCGCGCCTGGATGAAGGGCTCAAGCGATTGGCGACGGTGGTGCGCGCAGCCCAGACCGCAGAAGCGGCCTGAAAACAAATAAACCGGCGCAAGGGCCGGTTTATTTTTGTCCGGGATTTGTAGTGTTGATGCTGGCCTCGTCGCCAGCCTTCACACCACAAGCAAATCAAACCGCAGCGAAACGCTTGTCCAGGTAATCAATGATCACCTTGGATTCATACATCCAGGTGGTCTGGCCATTCTCTTCAATGCGCAGGCACGGCACCTTGATCTTGCCACCTTGCTCCAGCAACGTCTGGCGATCCTGTTCGTTGTTTTTCGCATCCTTCAGCGCCACCGGTACGTTCAAGCGGCGCAGGGTGCGACGGGTTTTCACGCAGAACGGGCAGGCGTGGAATTGATACAGGGTCAGACCCTTGGCGGCGGATTCGACCTGGGCCTGGGCAGCGGCGGGGCGCTTTTTCTTGCCCGGGCGGGTAATGAAGTCGATGAAGATGATCAGTTGGCCAAGGCCGACACGAAGCGCTTTTACGAACACGTTGAAAGCCTCACGGTGCAAAAGGGAAAGGGCGCGCAGCTTACCTGATTTTTCGCGGACGAAAAAAAACCGGCGATGAATGCCGGTTTTCTTCGTGCAACGAATTACTTGATGAGGCTGAGGAATTCGCTGCGGGTGGCGGCGTTCTCACGGAACTCACCGAGCATCACCGAAGTGATCATCGACGAGTTCTGCTTTTCCACACCGCGCATCATCATGCACATGTGCTTGGCCTCGATCACCACGGCAACGCCCAGGGCGCCGGTGACCTGCTGGACCGCGTCGGCGATCTGGCGGCTGAGGTTTTCCTGGATCTGCAGGCGACGGGCGTACATGTCGACGATACGCGCCACTTTCGACAGGCCCAGCACTTTGCCGCTTGGGATGTAGGCGACGTGGGCCTTGCCGATGAACGGCAGCAGGTGGTGTTCGCACAACGAGTACAACTCGATGTCCTTGACCAGCACCATTTCGCTGTTGTCAGAGCTGAACAGGGCACCGTTGGTGACCTCTTCCAGCGTCTGTTCATAACCACGGCAGAGGTACTGCATGGCTTTGGCGGCACGCTTTGGCGTGTCGAGCAGGCCCTCGCGGGAAACGTCCTCGCCCAATTGGCCAAGGATCGCGGTGTAATTCTGTTCCAGGGACATGAAACTACCTGTGGGATTTTTCGCAAAGGGCAAGGGTACGGTGGCGGACACGACGCTGCAAGCGTGACGCAACAGCTTTACTCGTCACGGCCTTCCATCATGGTGCGTTTGAGCATCACATAAACCGCCCCGGCGCCGCCATGTTTCGCCTGGCAGGAGGTGAAGCCAAGGACCTGCGGATGCTGGCGCAGCCAGGTGTTGACGTGGCTTTTGATCATCGGGCGTTTGCCGTCCAGGCGCACAGCCTTGCCGTGGGTGACGCGCACGCAACGGATTTCGAATTTGGTGGCTTCAGCGAGGAACGCCCACAGGGTTTCCCGGGCCTTTTCCACGTTCATGCCGTGCAGGTCGAGGCTGCCTTCGAACGGGATCTGGCCGATCTTCAGCTTGCGCATCTGGCTTTCCTGAACACCGTCGCGCGCCCACATCAGCTCGTCTTCCGGGCCGACATCGATCACGAACTGATCGGACAGACCATCAACGGTGGTGGCATCGGTGCGCACGGTAGCGGCCTGGCGCAGCTTGGCGATCTGCGCGCGGTCAGCCTTGGGTTTGCCGGTGTCGGCGCGATCGTGCTTGATCGGCTTGACGCCTTGGATCGCGCTTTTGAACAGGGAAAAATCGTCGTCTTGCATGTCAGCCTCCGCGAAGGGCGGCCAGTTTACCCAACTTGACACAAATGGGCGCGCAACAAAGCGCGAGGCAAGGGACTCAGTCGTGTTTTTTCATCAGGTGCGGGGACATCGCCAGTGCCCGGGACTGACGCGAACGGCGACGGCAGCGGCGCCACAGCCAGATGCCGAGGTACAGCACGAACAGGCCGATGCCGAGAATCACCGCCGCACCGCCGCGATTGGTGTTCAGTTCGCCAAGGGCGGGTGCGTGGCCCAGCAAGCTGGCGGCACCGGCCATGGCGAGCAACACGCCACACATCGCCAGCAGCGCAGCGAATGCTGCGCCTATTCGAAAACGCCAGTTGCTTTGGCCTTTGGGCCGCAGGCGGCGAGCGTCAAAACCATCGGATAACTTCATTCCGACCTTCCTCAATGGGTATCGGCCCTTCGACCGGAAGTTGACCGGGATGTTCCTGAGGCTATGACATTTACGGGGAATGAGAGGCTTTTGCGGATGAGCGGCGGTCTAGACCGCTCATTGAGCGTCGATCAGATCAGTTCGCGGGTCAGCGCGAGGGTGGCGAAGTTGTCCGCCATGATCGCCATTTCAGTCTGTTGCACGTGCTCGGCGCTGAGTACGCCGCCCTTGTAAGGCAGGTCGCGGGTGGCGCAGGCGTCTTCCACCAGGGTGCAGCGGAAACCCAGGTTTTTCGCGGCGCGCACGGTGGTGCTGACGCTGGAGTGGCTCATGAAACCGCAGACGATCAGGTCGAGGGCGCCGAGGTCTTCCAGGCGCTTGGCCAGTTCGGTGCCGTGGAACGCGCTCGGCAACAGTTTGCCGATGATGGTTTCGTCGGCCAGAGGCTCAAGGCCCGGGATGAACTCACCACGCTCACCTTGCGGATCGAACAGGCCACCAACGGTGCCGAGGTGACGTACGTGCACGATCGGCCGGCCGGCGGCACGGGCAGCAGTGAGCACTTGTTTGATGTTCGCGACAGCGTCGTCCATGCCGCTCAGGGCCAGCGGGCCGCTGAGGTATTCTTTCTGGGCATCGATGATGACCAGCGTCGCATGGCTCAGATTGGCTGCTGCATAACCGCGGCCGCTGAGTTGAAACATCGTTTTTGGAACGGACATTCTGGGGCTCCTTGGAGTGGGGCTTTTGCGCCATTGTCCTCTGGCTGAGCGGTTCTGTGAATCGCTACGATCGCAGGGGCCGTCGTTGCTGGCCTGTAGCCTTGTCAAGTATCGCGTTTTGTTCAATGGCCAGGTAAAAAAACGGAACGCTCCTACATACGGCCCGGTCGTTTTCCTGCGTCGTCGTGGCGTCGATTGACTGGTAGAATCGCCCGTCGATTTTTCTGGAGTTTGCCGTCGTGATCACTTCCCGCCTTCGTACCCTGCGTGACCATATCCGTTGGGCCGTCAGCCGCTTTCATGGGGAGGATCTGTTTTTCGGCCATGGCACCGACAACGCCTGGGACGAAGCCCGGCAACTGGTGCTGGGGGCGCTGCACTTACCATGGGAAATTGCCGACAGCTACCTCGACTGCGCGTTGGAAGACGACGAGTTGGTCAACCTGCAGCGGTTGCTCAAGCGTCGTATCGATGAGCGCGTGCCCACCGCTTACCTGCTGGGTGAAGCCTGGTTCTGTGGCATGTCGTTCATCGTCGACGAGCGTGTGCTGATCCCGCGCTCGCCCATCGGCGAGCTGATCGAAAACCGTTTCACGCCGTGGCTGGCCAACGAACCCGCGCGAATCCTCGACCTGTGCACCGGCTCCGGCTGCATCGGTATCGCCTGTGCCTACGAGTTCCAGAATGCCGAAGTGGTGCTGGCGGACCTGTCGTTCGAAGCGCTGGAAGTGGCCAACCAGAACATCGAACGCCATGGCGTCGACGAGCGCGTGTACACGGTGCAGGGCGATGGTTTTGACGGTTTGCCCGGGCAGCGTTTCGACCTGATCGTGTCGAACCCGCCTTACGTCGATGCCGAAGATTTTGCCGACATGCCGGACGAGTACCAGCACGAACCGGAACTGGGCCTGGCTTGCGGTGATGACGGGCTGAACCTGGTACGGCGCATGTTGGCCGAAGCCGCGGATCACCTGACCGAGAAAGGTTTGCTGATTGTCGAGGTGGGTAACAGCCAGGTTCACGTCGAGGCGTTGTACCCGGAAGTCGATTTCGCCTGGCTGGACTTCGAGCGTGGCGGCCACGGTGTGTTCATGCTCAGTGCCCAGCAGTGCCGTGAGCATCAGGCGTTGTTCGCTTCCCGCGTCTGACCCTAATCGCTTGGGGGAGGGAGCTTCTTGTGGCGAGGGAGCTTCTTGCTCCCGCTCGGCTGCGCAGCAGCCGCAAAGTCTTTGGGACCGCTGCGCAGTCCAGCGGGAGCAAGCTCCCTCGCCACAAAGATCACCTGCGCGTTTATCGGTGCGTGGCAATCCAGATCAACAATCCCGCCTGAAACACCGCAAACGCCACCAGGCAGGTAATGGTGAAACGCAAACCGGCGTCTTCACGTTTGTACTTGCTGACTTTCTCTTCGTGTTTCTTGAGTTTGACTTCCTGCTCGGCGAGGTTCTGTTCGGCCTGCTGAAGCATCTGCGCCGCCTCGAGAATTTCCACGACCTGCAATTTCTCGGTGTTCCAGTCGCCCAACAGATCGCCGACCTTCACTTCCTTGACGCTGCCTTTCAAATGCTGGGCGTCGGCATACACCACGTCAAAACCGTGCACGCGTAAAAAATGATCTCGGCGCAGGCGGGTGTCTTCGTTAAGCGCGTCCTTGTTGTTCAGGTCGCTGCCTTCGACCGTGTAGGTCGGCCAGCGCTTTTTCGCCCAGTTGATGCCCTGAGCGGCCATGAAGCGGCCAATACCACGGTTCATCGGCTCAATCTGCAAGCCGCTGTCCGGGCCGAAATGCACGCGTTTTTCAACGTGATCGACCCACACATCCAGATGGTTTTGTTCCTTGCGCACGCGTTGGGCGGGCAGGGTGATGCTCATGCGCATCAGGCTGCGCTGCTTGTCATTACGCTCGGCGTAACCGAATTCGACAAAGCGCAGGGGCCGGCCACCGGTGTTGCGGTCCGTCTGCAAGGGCGCCAGGCGGAGCATCTTGTGGTGCTCGACGCTGACGTCCGCCCAAGGCAGCTCGACCGCTGGCGGTGCGTCTTTTTCAGCGGTGGTGTCGGGTGTGGTCTGGGTATCAGTCATAGCGGCGAGTCCTGTCCAAGCTCTGCTTGTCGCCAGCCGATACGCTGGCGACAAAGGCTTATCGGCCGGTTTTCCCAGGACTGGAGGGTTGTTCGCGTTTAACTGGCGCGAATTTCGTCGATAAATCCGAGGATTCGCGTGCCCAGTTCCGCCGCCAGCGGCAATTGCGGGTCTTTATAGGAGGCCAATTGGCGCTTGATGTCGTTCGGCACGATGCGCAGGACGTGGTTCATGCCCTCGATCAGCGCCAGTTCGGCGTCCGGTTTGGCGGCCTTGAGCAGGCGGGCGTCATTCACGCCGACCTGAATGTCGTTGCTGCCCTGAATGATAAGCGCCGGCATTTTCAGCCTGGCGAACGCTGCGGCCGGGTCCTGGCGGAACAGAGAAATCAGGTAGGGCTGCACGCTCGGGCGGAAGATCGCTTGCAGCGCGGGTGGCACGTCATCGTCGGTTTTCCCGGCCTTGAGGCTGTCGAGCAATTGATCGCTGCGCGGGATCAAGGCCGACGGCATGCGATTGTTCAGTTGTTCGCGGATGACCTGATCCACCGGTCGGGCGCTGCCGGACACCGAAATGACCGCCGCCGCGTCGAGGGTAGGTGCGGCGAGGCTGGCGATCAGTGCGCCTTCACTGTGACCGAGCACAATCAGCTTGCCGAAGCGCGGATCGGCCTTGAGCTTTTGCCCCCAGGCCTCGGCGTCGGCGACATAGGCTTCCAGCGTCAGGTTGCGTTCATCCGGGGTCGCCGCCAGGCTGGCCGCCACGCCGCGCTTGTCATAGCGCACGCTGGCGATGTTGTGTTTGGCCAGCACCCAGGCCAGGCGCTTGAGGCTGTCGTTGCGTCCGCCATCGGGGTTATTGCCGTCACGGTCGGTAGGGCCGGACCCGGAAATGATCAGGACAACGGGCACGGGGGCGTCGGACTTGGGCAACAGCAACGAGCCGAAAAGCTCGCCGGTGCCGGTGTCCAGGGTCATCGGGCGTTGCAAAACGGTCGCCTGGGCGAAGCCGGAAATCAAGGTAAGGCTCAAGGCTAGAACTCGCAGCATCATCACGCCATCATTAACAGGATGCCGGTTGGACTCACCAACACCCATAAGGTTCGAGGATGAACTACTTCGGTAGCCTGCGTATACTGGCGCGCATTATGTATTTGGGTTCGATTTCACGGAGCGTCCTGCATGTCCGGCAATACCTACGGCAAGCTGTTCACTGTCACCACCGCGGGCGAAAGCCATGGGCCGGCGTTGGTCGCCATTGTCGATGGCTGCCCGCCGGGCCTGGAGATTTCCCTGGAGGATCTGCAGCGTGACCTGGACCGCCGCAAGCCCGGCACCAGCCGCCATACCACCCAGCGCCAGGAAGCCGACGAGGTCGAAATCCTCTCCGGCGTGTTCGAAGGCCGCACCACCGGCTGCGCCATCGGCCTGTTGATTCGCAACACCGACCAGAAGTCCAAGGACTACTCGGCGATCAAGGACCTGTTCCGCCCGGCCCACGCCGACTACACCTATCACCACAAATACGGTGAGCGTGACTACCGTGGCGGCGGTCGCAGTTCGGCCCGCGAAACCGCGATGCGTGTCGCGGCCGGGGCCATCGCGAAAAAATACCTGGCCAGCCAGGGCATCGTCATTCGTGGCTACATGAGCCAGCTCGGCCCGATTGAAATTCCGTTCAAGACCTGGGATTCGGTGGAGCAGAACGCGTTCTTCAGCCCCGACCCGGACAAAGTGCCGGAACTGGAAGCCTACATGGACCAGTTGCGCCGTGACCAGGATTCGGTCGGCGCGAAAATCACCGTGGTTGCCGAAGGCGTGATGCCCGGCCTGGGCGAGCCGATTTTCGATCGCCTGGACGCCGAATTGGCCCATGCGCTGATGAGCATCAATGCGGTCAAGGGTGTGGAAATCGGCGCCGGTTTCGCCTGCGTCGCCCAGCGCGGTACCGAGCATCGCGATGAAATGACCCCGCAAGGTTTCCTCAGCAATAACGCTGGCGGCATCCTCGGTGGCATTTCTTCCGGTCAGCCGATTGTCGCGCACCTGGCGCTCAAGCCGACGTCGAGCATCACCACCCCGGGCCGTTCCATCGACATCCACGGCAACCCGGTGGACGTGATCACCAAGGGCCGTCACGACCCGTGCGTGGGCATCCGCGCCACGCCTATCGCCGAAGCGATGATGGCGATTGTGTTGATGGATCACCTGCTGCGCCACCGTGGTCAGAACGCCGATGTGCGCGTGAGCACCCCGGTGCTGGGTCAGCTTTAATGGTTGACCTGCCAGTCGCTGCAGTCTGATGGCTGCGGCGGCGCTGCCGTACTGGCGGCTCTCCAGTTTCTATCTGTTCTATTTCGCCTTGCTCGGTTCGACAGCGCCGTTCCTGGCGCTGTACTTCAATCACCTGGGTTTCAGCCCGGCGCGGATTGGCGAGCTGGTGGCGATCCCGATGCTGATGCGCTGCGTGGCGCCGAACATCTGGGGCTGGCTGGGTGATTACAGCGGCCGGCGGTTGGCCATCGTGCGCTTTGGCGCCGTCTGCACCCTGCTGACCTTTTCACTGATTTTCGTCAGCAAGACCTACGCCTGGCTGGCGATGGTCATGGCCTTGCACGCGTTCTTCTGGCACGCGGTGTTGCCGCAGTTCGAGGTCATCACCCTGGCGCACCTGCAGGGCCAGACTTCGCGCTACAGCCAGATTCGCCTGTGGGGCTCCATCGGTTTCATCATTACGGTGGTTGCACTCGGCCGTCTGTTCGAGTGGCTAAGCCTCGATATCTATCCGGCGGCGCTGGTGCTGATCATGGCCGGTATCGTGCTGAGCAGCCTGTGGGTGCCGAATGCGCAACCGCCGTCGGGCAATCGGGTGGCGGGCGAGGGGTTCCTCAAGCAATTGCGCAGCCCCGGTGTACTGGCGTTTTACGGCTGTGTGGCGCTGATGCAGATGAGCCACGGGCCGTATTACACCTTTTTGACGTTGCACCTTGAGCGATTGGGCTACAGCCGCGGCGTGATCGGCATGCTCTGGGCCGTCGGCGTGGTCGCCGAGGTCCTGATGTTCCTGGCCATGAGCCGGATCCTCGCGCGTTTTTCGTTGCGCCGGGTGTTGATGGCCAGCTTCCTGTTGGCGGCGTTGCGATGGCTGTTGCTTGGCTCGTTCGCCGAGTTTCTCTGGGTGCTGTTGTTTGCCCAGGTGCTGCACGCGGCGACCTTCGGCAGCTTTCACGCTGCTGCCATCCAGTTCGTGCAACGTAGTTTCGGCGCCCGCCAGCAGGGCCAGGGCCAGGCGCTATATGCCGCGTTGGCCGGTACCGGTGGTGCGTTGGGTGCGCTGTATGCCGGTTACAGCTGGAACGCCCTCGGCGCCGCATTGACCTTTAGTATTGCCAGCCTCGCGGCCGTCGCGGCGGCGGTTATCATTGCCACATGTATGCAAGAGGACAGGCCATGAGCCTTACCCGTGAACAACTCGCCCAGGAAATCGTCGACGCCGGACGTTTTCTGTATGGCCGTGGCTGGTCGCCAGCCACCAGCAGCAACTATTCAACCCGACTGTCGCCTACGGAGGCGTTGCTGACTGTCTCCGGCAAACACAAGGGCCAACTGGGCCTGGACGACGTGCTGGCCACCGACCTGTCCGGCAACAGCCTGGAGCCAGGCAAGAAACCGTCCGCCGAAACGCTGTTACACACTCAGCTGTACAGCTGGCGTGGGGACATCGGCGCGGTGCTGCACACCCATTCGGTGAACGCCACGGTGCTGTCGCGCCTGACGCCACAGGACCATATCGACTTCGAAGACTACGAGTTGCAGAAAGCCTTCACCGGCGTGTCGACCCACGAGTCGCGGGTGCGGGTGCCGATTTTCGACAACGACCAGGACATTGCGCGCCTGGCCGCCAAGGTGCAGCCTTGGTTGGACGCGCACCCTGACTGCGTCGGCTACCTGATTCGCGGTCATGGTCTCTACACCTGGGGCGCGCGCATGAGCGATGCCCTGCGGCAGATCGAAGCCTTTGAATTCTTGTTCGAGTGCGAGCTGAAGACCCGCTCGCTCCTGAACCATCAAGCATGAACCGTTAAGGAGTTGCCCTGATGAGCAGCCTGTCCGTCTATCACGTCTCCAGCCCCGAGATTCCCAACAAGGTGCTGACCCATTTCGAAGACATCGCCTCGACCCTGGCCGAGCAGGGCGTGCGTTTCGACCGCTGGCAAGCCGCAACGAAGCTGCAACCGGGCGCCACCCAGGAAGAAGTGATCAACGCTTACCAGGCACAAATCGACCAACTGATGACCGAGCGTGGCTACATCACGGTCGACGTGATCAGCCTCAACAGCGATCACCCGCAAAAAGCCGAATTGCGCGCCAAGTTCCTCAATGAACACCGTCACGGTGAAGACGAAGTACGATTTTTCGTTGCCGGTCGTGGCTTGTTTACCCTGCACATCGACGATTACGTCTACGCGGTGCTGTGCGAGAAGAACGATCTGATTTCGGTGCCCGCCGGCACCAAGCACTGGTTCGACATGGGCGAACATCCGCATTTCATCGCCATTCGCCTGTTCAATAATCCGGAAGGCTGGGTGGCGAATTTCACCGGTGAAGACATTGCCGACCAATTCCCGCGTCTCGAGGACTGATTCGATGCCGATCAAAGCGATTCTCACCGACATCGAAGGCACCACCAGCGCGGTGAGTTTTGTGTTCGACGTGCTGTTCCCTTATGCGGCCAAACACCTGCCGGACTTCGTGCGCGAAAATGCCCAACGCGTCGACGTGGCCGCACAACTGGCCGCCGTGCGTCGTGACAGCAACGAGCCAGACGCCGATGTTGAGCGCGCGATCGCGATTTTACTCGGCTGGATTGCCGAAGATCGCAAGGCGACGCCGTTGAAAGCCTTGCAAGGCATGGTCTGGGAGCAGGGTTATCAGGCCGGACAGCTGAAAGGTCATGTTTACCCGGATGCCGTTGAGGCCCTCAAGCGCTGGCATCAGGACGGTTATCAGCTGTTTGTGTATTCCTCGGGCTCGGTTCAGGCGCAGAAACTGATTTTCGGCTGCTCGGAGGCCGGGGATCTCACGCCCTTGTTTAGCGGTTACTTCGACACTACATCGGGCCCCAAGCGCGAGGCGCAGTCCTACGCCAACATCACTCAGGCGATCAAGTTTGAAGCGGCGCAGATCCTGTTCCTGTCAGACATCGTCGAAGAGCTGGACGCAGCGCGTACAGCAGGGATGGCCACCTGCGGGCTGGCCCGTGAAGGCGGGGAACTGGTAGGGCATGTCACCGTGGACAGTTTTGCGCGGATAGATCCGTCGAGTTTTTAAATCGCACTGCAAAACCTGTGGGAGCGAGCATGCTCGCGATAGCGAAGTGTCAGTCAACGCAACGTTGAACGACGGATCTCTATCGCGAGCAAGCTCGCTCCCACAGTTTGTTGGTGGTTACAGCGAATGATAGGTCGGCAGGGCAAACCGTTGCTGGCTTTGCAGCATGGAGATCTGTGGCAGTTCGCTGGCCTGTTCGGCAAGGTCACGGCGAATCGCACTGATGACCCACGACAGCTGGTCGCCGTTGTGCAATTGCTGATAGGAAATCGAGCGTTTGAACACCTTGCCTTCGCCGCCGCGCAGGGTCAGCAAAATACCGCCGTCCGGACGGGCCTGGGTAACCACGTCGAAGTTGGAGAACAGGGACGAAAATTTTTCCTGGATCAGGCTCATGTCGATCAGCTCCGTAAGCTTATGAATGGCAAGCATGCGAAGTAGAGTGCAGTGATTGTGCCAGCACGACGTTTTATAAAAACATGATAAAAATCAGATAGTTATATTTTTTGGTAATTTCGCCGCTCGTGCATTCTGCATGAATGGCCATCGTGCATCCTGCATTTTGCGAGGTCGCTCGGCACTTCAAGGGAACCATTGCGCGTGCCTGCACTCACCTTTGGCGACATGCCACTACTGTGTAGCAGGCGGGATACAAAACATTTCAAAAACCGCGTGTACAGCTCAAGAACCCTTGTCGTATTTTCGGCTTCAGTCATCGCAGCCCGACAATAAGAAGATCGAACGGGAGCACCATGAGCCGCACGTCGAACGACACGATCACCTGGGGCATGATGCTCCGCAAGCTGCCGTCCATCGCCAAGGCCATCCCGCGGGTGGTGAAAGGCATGAAGCTCGCCAATGTCACGGATCCAAGCCAAACCTGTGGTTTGGGCTGGAGTTTCGAACAAGCCACCCTGCGCAATCCCGATGGCCCGGCGTTGTTGCAAGGCGAGGTGTCGCTGAGCTACATCGAAGTCAATCAGTGGGCCAACCGTATTGCCCATTACCTGAGTGGCCAAGGCATTGGCAAAGGTGATGTAGTCGGCGTGTTCATCGAAAACCGCCCGGAATTGCTGGTGACCATCCTTGCGGTCGCCAAGGTCGGCGCCATCAGCGCGCTGCTCAATACGTCCCAGACCCGTGACACCCTGGTGCACAGCCTTAACCTGGTGGCGCCCGCGGCAATCATTGTCGGTGAAGAACTGGTCCCGGCCTTTCTGGCCGTGCGCGAGCAGGTCTCGATCAAGGCAACGCGCACCTGGTTTGTGGCCGATCAGGACACTTCGCGGCAACCGGGCATTGCGCCTGAGGGCTTCATCAACCTGATGTCCGCCAGCGTCGACGAGTCCACCGACAATCCGCCGAGCAGCCAGCAGATCCATTTCGACGACCCGTGCTTCTATATCTACACCTCCGGCACGACCGGGTTGCCCAAGGCCGGCGTGTTCAAGCACGGCCGGTGGATGCGCAGCTCGGCCAGCTTCGGCATGGTCGCTCTGGACATGCGCCCCAGCGACATCGTCTATTGCACCTTGCCGCTGTACCACGCCACCGGGCTGTGCGTGTGCTGGGGTTCGGCAATCATCGGCGCCTCCGGCTTCGCCATCCGCCGCAAGTTCAGCGCCAGCCAGTTCTGGAACGATGTACGCAAGTACCGGGCGACGACCATCGGTTACGTCGGAGAGCTGTGCCGGTATCTGGTCGACCAGCCGCCCAGCGCCGACGACAGCCGGCACGAGGTAAAGAAGATGATCGGCAACGGCCTGCGGCCTGGCGCCTGGAACGAGTTCAAGACCCGGTTCGCGGTCAACCACATCTGCGAGTTGTACGCCGCCAGCGACGGCAATATTGGTTTCACCAACATCCTCAATTTCGACAACACCATCGGTTTCTCGCTGATGTCCTGGGAACTGGTGGCTTACGACCACGACAGCGGCGAGCCGCTGCGTGACGACAAGGGCTGGATGCTCAAGGTCGCCAAGGGCGAGAAGGGTTTGTTGCTGGCCAGAATCGACGACAAGGCACCGCTGGATGGTTACACCGATCCACAGAAAACCGCCAAGGTGGTGCTGCACGACGTGTTTGAACGGAGCGATTGCTACTTCAACACCGGTGATCTGTTGCGCAACATCGGCTTCGGCCATGCGCAGTTTGTCGATCGCCTCGGCGACACTTATCGCTGGAAGGGCGAAAACGTTTCAACCACCGAAGTCGAGAACATCCTGCTGCGTCACCCGCAGATTTCCGAAGCTGTGGCCTACGGGGTGGAAATCCACAACACCAATGGCCGTGCCGGCATGGCTGCAATCACCCCAGCCGAATCTCTGGCGACCCTGGACTTCAGTGAGTTGCTGGCGTTCGCTCGCCAGCAAATGCCGGCGTATGCCGTGCCGCTGTTCCTGCGGGTGAAGGTGAAAATGGAAACGACCGGTACCTTCAAATATCAGAAAAACCGGCTCAAGAGTGAAGCCTTTGACCCTGGCA
Source organism: Pseudomonas vancouverensis (assembly GCF_004348895.1). Taxonomy (GTDB): domain Bacteria; phylum Pseudomonadota; class Gammaproteobacteria; order Pseudomonadales; family Pseudomonadaceae; genus Aquipseudomonas; species Aquipseudomonas vancouverensis. The sequence continues at coordinate 248,621 of NZ_RRZK01000028.1, read as the reverse complement.
AGACCGGCGACGACCCGATCTACGCCTGGCTGCCGGGCACTCACACCTACGTACAGGTCACTGAGCAACTGCTCAGCGATATTCACGCGGGCAAATACCGTTATTGAATGTGGCTATGGCCCGACACGAGAAAAAACAAGTGACAGTGTCGGGACGGCTCGGGAAACTGTCGGCTTTACGAATGACAGAAAACGGAGTGCCCAATGTCAGACAAAAGCCGCCAGATGACCCCCGAAGAAGCCGCCGAGTTTGCCGAACAGGTATTCAACAAGGCTCGGGAGGGCGATGCGGCAATGATGGCCGCGCTGCTGACCAAAGGCCTGCCGCCCAACCTGCGTAATCACAAGGGCGACACCTTGCTGATGCTCGCCGCGTACCACGGTCACGTGGACACCGTGAAGGTGTTGCTCGAACACAAGGCCGACCCGGAGATTCGCAACGACAACGGCCAGAGTCCGATTGCCGGTGCCGCGTTCAAAGGCGATCTGGCTGTGGTTGCAGCGTTGGTCGAAGGTGGGGCGCAGGTCGAGGGCTCGTCGTTTGACGGCCGTACCGCGCTGATGATGGCGGCGATGTTCAACCGCGTGGCCATTGTCGATTATCTGGTCAGCAAGGGCGCCGACCCGAAAGCCAAGGATGCCAATGGCATCACGGCGCTGGAGGCGGCGAAAACCATGGGGGCTGCCGACACCATCGCGCAATTGGAGAAACTGCTGGGCTAAACCCGCCCGGACGCATTCCTCTGTGGCGAGGGAGCTTGCTCCCGTTCGGCTGCGAAGCAGTTGTGAATCTGTGACCTTGTTTGGGGGCGCTTCGCACCCCAACGGGAGCGAGCTCCCTCGCCACTAAGTCCGAAGTCCCGCTTAATGCGGTATTATTCGCGCCCTCAAATTTCCCTCGCTACAGGATTCGCCCCATGAAAGCCGCACTCGTCGAACTCATCAGCAAAATCAGCTCCGGGTGCATGGGCGAAGACGAAATCCTCAAGGTCGCGGATGAGGCAGCTCAAGCCTACGCCGACCCGGAGGCTTTTCTGACAGCCAATCCGGATATCAACTACGACGACAGCTTCCCGATCCCGCTGGGGGAGTGGGTGGTGGTCGGCAGTCTGCCGGACACCGTGCTGTTCCAGGCTGACACCTACATGGACCTGTTCGCGCAGATCGTCGCGTCCTTCGGCCCGGGTGTGGACTTCAATCTCAAGCCCAAGCAACTGGCGAAAACCGAGGCCCTGACTGCGCTCAACCGCATTCAGGTGCAGATGAGCAGCCTGAACAAGGAAAACGGCGGCTACACACTGATGAACGTCAGCCAGCTGCTGGACGACGAACTGCAAGTGGTGCTGGTCTATGGCAACGACGTGCCACGGGTGCTGGAATTGTGTGCAGACGTCGGCATTGCTGCCGCGCCATCGCTTGAAGCCCTGAAAGTGGCAATCCACGTCTGACGGCCAAGCCTGTCAATTAAAACGGAACCCTGGCGACGACCGTCTATCCTAAGAGGCACACCACTCTTCGGGAGCGTCACCATGGGTTCCACCTTCAACAGCCTTGTTGCCTTGATCATCTTTGTCCTGGACATCTGGGCGATCATCAACGTCGTCAAAAGCAGCGCCGAGACCGGGATGAAAATCCTCTGGGTCCTGCTGATCGCGCTGTTGCCGGTGCTGGGGCTGATCATCTGGGCCATCGCCGGGCCGCGGGGCAATGTGCGGGTCTGAGGGCGTTCTCGGGCGCAATGCATCCCACCGGTGGGAGCGAGCTTGCTCGCGATAGCGGTCTGTCAGCCCCAATGTGTCAAATGTGCTGGCGCTTTCGCGAACAAGCTCGTCAGCACATTCGACCTGTCATGTTCCGCAACGTAGAATGCGCGCCTTTCCTGGTCGATCGAGCCGCTCGATTGGCCGTCATGGGCGGGTAACCGTCCGTTGCCACCCGCATTCATCGGAGCACTTCCCATGAGCAATATCCCTGCCAGCGATTACCTGGAAACCCTCTACGAAGGCTACGGCCAGCGTTTTCGCATGGAAAAACTGCTGCACGAAGTGCGCACCGAACACCAGCACCTGGTGATCTTCGAAAACCCGCGCATGGGCCGGGTCATGGCACTGGACGGCGTGATCCAGACCACCGAAGCCGACGAGTTCATCTACCACGAAATGCTGACCCATGTACCGATCCTCGCCCACGGCACCGCCAAGCGCGTGCTGATCATCGGCGGTGGCGACGGCGGCATGCTGCGTGAAGTGGCCAAGCACCGCAGTGTCGAGCACATCACCATGGTCGAAATCGACGGCACCGTGGTCGACATGTGCAAGGAATTCCTGCCGAACCACTCCAAGGGTGCGTTCGATGATCCACGCCTTAACCTGGTGATCGACGACGGCATGCGTTTCGTCGCCACCACCACGGAAAAATTCGATGTGATCATTTCCGACTCCACCGACCCGATCGGGCCGGGCGAGGTGCTGTTCTCGGAAAACTTCTACCAGGCCTGCCACCGTTGCCTGAACGAAGGCGGCATCCTGGTCACCCAGAACGGCACGCCTTTCATGCAGATCGAAGAAGTGAAAACCACCGCCGGTCGCCTGCGCAGCCTGTTCCCGGACTGGCACTTCTACCAGGCTGCGGTGCCGACCTACATCGGCGGCGCAATGACCTTCGCCTGGGGTGCGACCAATACCGCTTATCGCAAGTTGTCCCGCGAAACCCTGCAACAGCGCTTCAGCGGCAGCGGCATCGTCACTCGCTACTACAATCCAGAAATCCACATCGGCGCGTTCGCCTTGCCGCAGTACGTATTGCAGGCAGTGGGCAAGCCGAGCAACGACTGACGCAAAACCTGTGGGAGCGAGCAAGCTCGCTCCCACATGGGTTTGGGGTGAAGGAACAAGGGTGTTTTGATCCACCGGAACAATTAGCCAGCTAACAAGGTCCAGATAGGTGTGAGCCCACCCATGGGCTTTAACGAGGAGGCACTGATGCAAAAGTGGAAAGTCACTTTCGTTGATGATCACGGTGTAACCAAAGCAGAAGACTTTGAGTGCGATGAGTGCCCGGACAAGGATCGCGCTGCCGAGCTGATCAAATCCCGTCTGTTTCCCGTTGCCGCCAAACTGGATCTGAACGATCTGGAAGGGCGTACTCGTAATGCGAGCGTCAAAGAGCTCAAGACGCAGTACAGCATTCAAATCCTCGGCGTCACGCCAATCTGAACCCAACCTGTCACATTAAGATTCAGACCTTGGCAGAGGCTCTATCTTGGGGCTACTCTGCAAGCGAGATCAGCGAATGGATCGCTAAGGTCTGATCTTGTCAGCTCCATGCTTGTTTCCCGCCGGCACTTAGGTTGTCGTCGCTCGCGCTGTTCGGTTGCGGGTGAGGGAGTACGGAAAGTCTATCCATCGTTTGAGGAGGACGTTTCATGAGCACAGCCTATCAAGAAGACATCAGCAGCAGCGTGCTGCGCCGTATGAAAGAACGCGGTTTTGACTTTTCACGGTTCCATCCCATCGAGTTCTACGCCATTTTCCCGGACGAGGAGCGGGCACGCAGGGCGGCAAGGCATTTCCGCCGTGGTGAGTCCCTGAATGCGCAGGTCAGTGTGCGCGACGACGGCGCCTGGGCGCTGGAGTTGAGCAAGGTGATGTATGCCACCTACGACGATATCGGTGACTTCGAACAGGGTTTCGAAGCGGTGGTCGAACCACTGGGCGGCATCCTCGAAGGCTGGGGCGTGAAGCAGGAGGTACGAGGACGACTCGCATAATCCTATGATCAGTAACACAGCACATGAACGGCTGACCTTCGGGTTGGCCGTTTTCGTTTCAGGGCATTTCTCAAAGCAAAAAAAAGCCGCCTGAGCAGGCGGCTAAAAGGGAAGTTCGATGAGCTTTTCAGCGTATGGCGCAATTATCCCCATCGTCCGACGGGCAGTGAAATCATCTCTGACTATGCTGGTGATAGGCATTCACAACGCCTTGCAATGAAGCGGGGGCGATCAGGTTGGGGCGTTTGCCGCACAGGATTGGTGCGGCGCCCACGTATGGAATATCCAACCGATTGAAATCAAAGCGATTCTGCCGCTGGCACGGGCCTTGCGATGGTCCGGATGTCCGAGTGACAAGGAGTACGGCATGATCCGCACCTTTTTTGATGAAATGTACGATGCCGACGGCCAGGTCCGTCCGCATTATCGGGAGTTTGCCCGTTGGCTGGCCGAGACGCCTGACGAGCTGTTGGCCCAACGGCGACGGGAGGCCGATCTGCTGTTTCATCGCGCCGGAATCACCTTCACGCTCTATGGCGACGAGCAGGGCACCGAGCGCCTGATTCCTTTCGATACCATCCCGCGCAGCATCCCCGCCAGCGAATGGCGGGTGGTCGAGCGTGGCTGCATCCAGCGGGTCAAGGCGTTGAACATGTTCCTCGCCGACCTGTACCACGAGCAACGCATCATCAAGGCCGGGATCATTCCCGCCGAGCAGGTGCTGGCCAACGAGCAGTACCAGTTGGCGATGCAGGGGCTGGATCTGCACCGTGATATCTATTCACACATTTCCGGCGTCGATCTGGTGCGCGATGGCGACGGCACCTACTACGTGCTGGAAGACAACCTGCGCACACCGAGCGGCGTCAGCTACATGCTCGAAGACCGCAAGATGATGATGCGTCTGTTCCCCGAGTTGTTCGCGGCGCAACGTATTGCACCCATCGACCATTATCCGAACCTGTTGCTCGACACCCTGAAGAGTTCCAGTCCGATCGATAACCCCAGCGTGGTGGTGCTGACGCCGGGACGCTTCAACAGTGCGTTTTTCGAGCATGCATTTCTGGCTCGGGAAATGGGTGTGGAGCTGGTGGAGGGCGCCGACCTGTTCGTGCGCGACGACAAGGTCTACATGCGTACCACCGACGGGCCGAAAGCGGTCGATGTGATTTACCGTCGCCTGGACGACGCCTTCCTCGATCCGCTGGCCTTCAACCCCGAATCGATGCTCGGCGTGCCGGGGCTGTTGTCGTCCTACCGCTCCGGCAATGTGGTGCTGGCCAATGCCATTGGCACCGGGGTCGCCGATGACAAATCGGTGTACCCGTTCGTGACTGACATGATCCGCTTTTACCTGGATGAAGAGCCGATCCTGAAAAACGTACCCACCTGGCAGTGTCGTAAACCAGCTGAGTTGTCCCATGTGCTGGCCAATCTTCCCGAACTGGTGGTCAAGGAAACCCAGGGCTCCGGCGGTTACGGCATGCTGGTGGGACCGGCGGCGACGGCGGCGGAGATCGAAGCCTTTCGTGCACGCATCATTGCCAAGCCTCACGCCTATATCGCGCAACCGACCTTGTCGCTGTCGACCTGCCCGACCTTTGTTGAAAACGGCATCGCGCCGCGCCACATCGACTTGCGTCCGTTTGTGTTGTCGGGCCGCGAAACCCGGGTGGTGCCGGGTGGGTTGACCCGTGTTGCCCTGCGCGAAGGTTCCCTGGTGGTCAATTCATCCCAGGGCGGCGGTACCAAGGACACCTGGGTGGTCGAGGATTAAAGGAAGTTTGCCATGCTGAGTAGAACTGCCTCGGATTTGTACTGGATGTCTCGTTACCTGGAGCGGGCGGAAAACCTCGCGCGGATGCTCGACATCAGTTATTCGCTGTCGCTGATGCCGCAGGACGGTCGCGGTGACGGTCTGCATGAACTGGCCATGCCGCTGTTGATCACCGGCACCCTCGACGACTACCTGGAGCGCCATGGCGAACTGCACGCCGAACGGCTGCTGCATTTTTTCGCCCTGGACGCGGCCAACCCGGCCAGCATCTACAGCTGTCTGGGCGCTGCGCGGGCCAGTGCCCATGCGGTGCGTGGGCGAATCACCGCCGACATGTGGGAAAACATCAACGCCACCTGGCTGGAAATTCGCGAGATTGCCAGCCAGGGCTTGAGCCGCTACGGCATGAGCCGCTTTTGCGAGTGGATCAAAGAGCGCTCGCACCTGTTCCGTGGTGCGTCCTACGGCACCATCATGCGCAACGACGCGTTTCGCTTCATTCGTCTGGGGACCTTTATCGAACGGGCCGACAACACCCTGCGCCTGCTCGATGCCCGCTACGAAATGGCCGGCGATCAGGCCGAGGCGGTCAGCGATGGCACGGCGCACGCCTACTACCAGTGGAGCGCCTTGTTGCGGGCCTTGTCGTCGTTCGAGGCCTACACCGAAATCTATCGCGATGCTCCTGGCGCCCGACACGTCGCCGAGCTGCTGTTGTTGCGCGCCGACGTGCCGCGCTCCTTGCGCGCTTGCACCGAAGAAATCGACCAGATCCTCGCCCAGTTGCCTGGCGCCAACGGCCGTCCCGCGCAACGCCTGGCGGCGGAAATGGACGCACGCCTGCGCTACACCGGCATCAACGAAATTCTCGAAGAAGGCCTGCACGCCTGGCTGACCGAGTTCATCCCGCTGGTGCGCCAGTTGGGTAACGCCATACACAGTTCCTACCTGGAGGCGGCATGAGACTTTCCATCAGTCATGAGACCACCTATCACTACGAAGACAAGGTGCGCGCCAGCATCCAGTACCTGCGCCTGACGCCCCACGACAGTGAGCGTCAACACGTGCTCAGTTGGCAGCTCGAGCTGCCGCGTCCGGTGCGTGCGCAGCTCGATCCGTTCGGCAATATCCTGCACGTATTGACCATGGACGAGCCCCACGAGGCGATCATCATCGGCGCCCGTGGCCTGGTCGATATCGACGAGCAGCGCGAAGCCGAACACGAGAGCCAGTCGGCGCTGCCGTTTTTGCGATTCACCCGGTTGACCGAAGCGGATGCCGGGTTACGCGCATTTGCCGAGAAAGCCTGCAAAAAGCGCCGGGATCGCACGGCTCTGATCGATCTGATGCACGGTCTCAACCAGTACATGACCTACACGCCGGGCTCGACGGAAGTGGATACCAGCGCCGCTCAGGCCTTCGCCGGGCGCGCCGGGGTGTGTCAGGACCATGCCCATGCATTCCTCGCTTGCACCCGAAGTCTGGGCATTCCGGCGCGTTATGTGTCGGGGTATCTGTACAGCGAAAACAGTGAGCACCTGGCCAGTCACGCCTGGGCCGAAGCCTGGCTGGATGACGCCTGGTACAGCTTTGACGTGACCAATGAGCTGGCCCGCCCGGAGCGCCATCTGAAGCTGGCGGTGGGCCTGGATTACCTGGATGCCTGCCCGGTTCGCGGCATGCGTCGAGGCGGCGGTTGTGAACAGATGCACGCCAAGGTGCTGGTGTCGCCGACGCCGGCACCGGTGATTTCCGTGCAGCAGCAATAACCCGTAACCCTGTAGGAGCGAGCCTGCTCGCGATAGCGGTCTTGCCTTCAGTGCTGAAGGGCCTGACAGATTGCTATCGCGAGCAAGCTCGCTCCCATGGGGAAATGGGTCAGGGCTTAACCTTGCGCCCTGCCATGTGTTTTAGATACCCCAACAGCATGTCCAGGTCTTCATCCGGCAATACCTCCGTAGAAAAACCCGGCATCTTAGCCTGCGGCCACTGACGTAAACTCTGCGGATCGCGTATGTAGCGTTTGAGGAAGTCCATGCCGAAGTACTCGGTCGGGCTAAAGGGAATGTTCAGGTCTGGCCCGAACTGCGCATCCCCGGCGCCGTTGAGCCGATGACACGCCAGGCAATTGCGTTGAAACAAGGCAAAACCTTTGTTCAACGGGTCATCGGCTTTCAATGCCGGATCCGGCAACAGGGCAGGGAAGCGCTCGGCCACGGGCGCCAGGCGCTTGATGCTCGCCACCTGGAACGGCCATTGCTCCGGACTGATGTTGCCGGCCTGCGGGTCGGTCCAGACCAGGTAAAACGGCCCGGCTCCCGGTTTGCCTTCAGCCAGGCCGGGCCAAGGCTTGGCGGGGTCTTCGATGGCCAGCCAGGCGCGCGCACCCTGGGTATTGAGCAGCGGCGCTGCCGACATTTCAGCGGCAAAGCCATCCAGCGCCACCGCTTGCAGATGATCCTCAGGCTTGATGCCTGACAGCAAGGCCGCCAGCGGCACCGCGCGGTAGTGCATCTCGCGTTTGTAGGACACATCGTCAGGGATGGTGATGGTCTGCACCTGTGGGTGTGCAAGCAATTGCTCGGTTTGCCAGGTGCGACTGTTCGCGCCCAGCTCCAGCGTGAGTTGTGCGGCGTAGAGAGGCGTGCCGAGCAGCATGGCCCCGAGCAGAATAAGCAGTTTCAAAAGATCGCCATCCGTGTTGTGCAGGTGCCAGGAAGGTTGGCACAGCCACGCTGGCTCGGGTAGCGAGCCAGTCACAATTTGACAGTGGCGATAATAAAGTCTGGCGCTTAAATCAGCCGATCACCTTGGTCAGGTTCGGCAAAATCAACAACAGCGTGGTGGCGAAAAGGATGAGCCCGGCTTGACGAACTTTCGGTTGTTTGAACATGGCTTGACCGCCTTTATTGTTATTTCCTGATGCCTGCCTCAGCAGCTCCATGACGGCAGAGCGTTTCACTTCCTGTTACGACGAATGCCTCGGCAAAACCCGACGGCAACTTCATACTCTTTCACCTTAGAGCCCGCGCCGCGCTTGGTTTAGATCCATTTCATATGGTGTTGAACAAATTTGTGCTTAAAAAGGCATGAGGCCTATTGCCAGCTTCTTCGCGCCCCTTTTGCTAGACAGCTCGGTGTCCTGAAACGGTTAATCCGGTAGCCGACTACCGTCCGTCTGAGCGTGACCGTCAACGCCTGTGAGCGCTGCGGTCATTGAATCCGGCGACCCCCGGATCAAGAGTGGAGACTCTGTTTTTTACCCACCTGCATTGCGGTTCGAGGACGTCATGACCCAAGCTTTGATTTTCGACGCATTACGCACGCCCCGTGGCAAAGGCAAGGCCGATGGCGCCTTGCACAGCGTCAAACCGGTCAATCTGGTCGCCGGTTTGCTCAGCGCACTGCAACAGCGAACCGATCTGGACACCAGCCAGGTGGACGATGTGGTGCTCGGTTGTGTAACACCGATCGGCGACCAAGGCTCCGACATTGCCAAGACGGCGGCCATGGTCGCTGATTGGGACATCAGTGTGGCCGGTGTGCAGATCAACCGTTTCTGCGCCTCGGGGCTGGAGGCGGTGAACCTGGGCGCGATGAAAGTGCGTTCCGGTTTCGAAGACCTGGTGGTGGTCGGCGGCGTCGAGTCGATGTCGCGGGTGCCGATGGGCAGCGATGGCGGCGCCTGGGCGCTGGACCCTGAAACCAATATGCACAGCCAATTCACCCCGCAAGGTGTCGGTGCCGATTTGATTGCCACGCTCGAAGGTTTCAGTCGCGCCGACGTCGATGCCTTTGCGCTGCACTCGCAGCAAAAAGCCGCACGGGCGCGGGCGGATGGCTCATTCAACAAGTCGCTGGTGCCGGTACAGGACCAGAACGGCATCATCCTGCTCGATCATGATGAGTTCATTCGCGCCGAATCAACCCTGGAAGGGCTGGGCAAGCTCAAGCCTAGTTTCGAAATGATCGGCCAAATGGGTTTCGACGCCACTGCGCTGCGGGTCTACAGCCATGTCGAGCGGATCAACCATGTGCATACCCCCGGCAATAGTTCGGGGATCGTCGACGGCGCGGCGTTGATGCTGATAGGTTCCGAGGCCAAGGGCCGGGCGCTGGGTTTGCAGCCACGGGCACGCATTGTCGCCACGGCCGTCACCAGCACCGATCCGACCATCATGCTCACCGGCCCCGCGCCGGCCACGCGCAAGGCGCTGGCCAAGGCGGGGTTGCGGGTTGAAGACATCGACCTGTTCGAGGTCAACGAAGCGTTCGCCTCAGTGGTGTTGAAGTTCATCAAGGACATGGCCGTCGATCCGGCCAGGGTCAATGTCAACGGTGGTTCGATTGCCATGGGCCATCCGCTGGGCGCCACCGGCTGCGCCATTCTCGGCACTCTGCTTGATGAGCTGGAGGCGCGACACCTGCGCTACGGCCTCGCGACCCTGTGTGTCGGCGGCGGCATGGGCATTGCCACCATCATCGAACGTCTCTGAGCCCCGATTTCAAGGAAACATCGTCATGACTGAAGCCATTCGTTACGAAAAGGGCCAGGACGGAATCGTCGTCCTGACCATCGACCTGCCGGGCCAGAGCGCCAACACCATGAACGCGGGGTACCGCGAGGCCATGGCCAGCTGCGTGGCCCGACTGGTCGCCGACAAGGACGCCATCGCCGGTGTGATCATCACCTCGGCGAAGAAAACCTTTTTCGCCGGCGGCGACCTCAATGAACTGATCAAGGTCGGTAAACCCGAAGCCAAGGCCTTCTACGACATGGTGCTGAGCCTCAAAGGCCAGCTTCGCACCCTCGAAACCCTTGGCAAGCCAGTGGTTGCCGCCATCAACGGTGCAGCATTGGGCGGTGGCTGGGAGATTTGCCTGGCCTGTCATCACCGGGTGGCGCTGGACAATTCCGCGGTGCAACTCGGTCTGCCGGAAGTGACCCTCGGCCTGTTGCCGGGTGGCGGCGGGGTGGTGCGCATGGTGCGCATGCTCGGCATCGAAAAGGCCCTGCCATACCTGCTTGAAGGCAAGAAGGTGCGCCCACAGCAAGCCTTGCAGGCCGGCTTGATCGATGAGCTGGCTGCCGATCACGATGAGATGCTGGCCAAGGCACGGGCGTGGATTGCGGCCAATCCGACGGCCGTCCAGCGCTGGGACGTCAAGGGTTATCAAATCCCGGGTGGCACTCCATCGAGCCCGAAAGTCGCGCAGATGCTGGCGATCGCGCCTTCCATCCTGCGCAGCAAGACCCAGGGCACATTGCCAGCGCCGGAGAAAATCCTCTGTGCCGCCGTCGAGGGCGCGCAGGTGGATTTCGACACCGCGCACCTGATCGAGACCCGCTACTTCACCGAGCTGACCACCGGCCAGATCTCGAAAAACCTGATCGGCACCTTTTGGTTCCAGCTCAATGAAATCAATGCCGGTGGTTCCCGTCCGCAGGGTTTCGCGCCTTATGTCACCCGTAAGGTCGGCGTGCTCGGCGCCGGGATGATGGGCGCGGGCATCGCCTTTGTCAGCGCATCGGCCGGTATCGATGTGGTGCTCAAGGACATCAATCTCGCGGCTGCCGAGAAGGGCAAGGCGCACTCGGCGGCGCTACTGGACAAGAAGGTAGCCCGGGGGCAAATGACCGCCCAGCAACGCGAAGCGGTGCTGGGCCGCATTCAGACCAGCGAAAATGATGCAGACCTGGCCGGCTGCGACCTGATCATCGAAGCGGTGTTCGAGGACCGAGAATTGAAGGCCCGGGTGTCGCTGGCGGCGCAGCAGGTCGTCGGTGCCGACGCGGTGATTGCCTCCAACACGTCGACCCTGCCGATCAGCGGCCTGGCGACCGCCGTGCCCGATCAAAGCAGGTTCATCGGCCTGCATTTCTTCAGCCCGGTGGAGAAAATGCCCCTGGTGGAAATCATCAAGGGCGCCAACACCAGTGACGAAACACTCGCCCGAGGTTTCGATTTTGTCCTGCAAATCAAGAAAACCCCGATTGTGGTCAACGACAGCCGTGGGTTCTTCACCTCGCGGGTGTTTGGCACGTTCACCAATGAAGGCATTGCCATGCTCGGCGAAGGCGTCAGCGCGGCGCTGATCGAGACCGAAGCGCGCAAGGCCGGCATGCCGGTCGGTCCGCTGGCCATTTCCGACGAAGTGTCGCTCAGTCTCATGAGCCATATCCGCCTGCAAACCGCCAAGGACCTGCAAGCGGAAGGCAAGCCCCTTAAGGAGCATCCGGCTTTTGCCGTGATCGACCTGCTGCTCAACGAATACAAGCGCCCGGGCAAGGCCGCAGGCGGTGGTTTCTACGAGTACCCGACCGGTGGCCAGAAACACCTGTGGCCCGGGTTGAAAAGCCGATTCGAGCAGGCCGACGGGCAGATTTCAGCGAACGATGTGCGTGATCGGCTGTTGTTTGTGCAAGCTCTGGAAACCGTACGTTGTGTGGAAGAGGGCGTGCTGACCTCGACGGCGGATGCCAACGTCGGCTCGATCTTCGGCATCGGGTTCGCCGCCTGGACCGGTGGCGCGTTACAGTTCATCAATCAGTACGGTGTGGCGGATTTTGTCGCCCGCGCCCAGTACCTAGAAAGACAATACGGCGAGCGCTTCGCCCCGCCGGCACTGTTGCTGGAAAAAGCGGCAAAAGGGCAGTTGTTCTAAGGGCGTTATGACGCATTTCAGGGCTTGCCTTGTCACGGTGTTTCGAGGCAGGCTCTGGGGTGTTCATTATTCCCATCACGTGTCAGGTATTTTTTATGTCGTTACGCATCTGCATTCTGGAAACCGACCACCTGCGTCCGGAATTGGTTGACCAATATCAGGGCTACGGGCAGATGTTCAAACACCTGTTTTCGCAGCAACCGATTGCCGCCGATTTCACAGTATTCAACGTGGTGGAAGGGCATTACCCAAGTGACGATCAACAATTTGATGCCTATCTGGTCACCGGCAGCAAAGCGGACTCCTTCGGTACTGACCCGTGGATTGAAACACTCAAGACTTACCTGCTGACCCGCTACGAGCGCGGCGACAAGCTGCTGGGCGTATGCTTCGGCCATCAGTTGCTGGCGTTGTTGCTGGGCGGCAAGAGCGAGCGCGCCACCCAGGGTTGGGGTGTCGGCACGCACAAGTACAAGATGGCCGCCAAGGCGCCGTGGATGAGCCCGGTGCGTGAGGAGCTGACCCTGTTGATCAGCCACCAGGATCAGGTTACCTCGCTGCCGGAAAACGCAACCGTGATCGCCTCCAGCGATTTCTGCCCGTTCGCCGCGTACCACATCAACGATCAGGTGCTGTGCTTCCAGGGCCACCCGGAGTTCATTCACGATTATTCGCGAGCGCTACTGGACATTCGCCAGCAGGCCTTGGGTGAGCCGGTCTACTCCAAGGGCATCGCCAGCCTTGAGCAGGAACACCACGGCGCAACTGTCGCCGAGTGGATGATGCGCTTCGTCGCGCACAAGCCGGAAACCGCATAATCCCTGTAGGAGCGAGCTTGCTCGCGATGGTCGTGAACGATAATGCGCGAAACCTGACAGCCCGCACTGCTCTCAGGTTTCTCGTCGGAACGCCGCCCGGAGCAAGCTCGCGCCTATAACCATCCCGACTTCTTGAAGCTCGCCCACAACCCCACGCACCCCACGGTAATGAACCCCAGCACGGCGAAATAGCCGTAGTGCCAGCTCAACTCCGGCATGTTCTGGAAGTTCATCCCGTAGATGCCCGCCACCGCCGTTGGGAATGCCAGAATCGCCGCCCAAGCGGCAAACTTGCGTTGCACCACACTCTGCCGTGAGGCCTCCAGCAATACCCCGACTTCAATGGTCTGGCTGGCTATGTCCGCCAGGGTCGTCAGGTCTTCCATTTGCCGGGTCACGTGGATCTGCACGTCGCGAAAGTACGGACGCATGTTTTTGTCGATGAACGGGAAGCTGAGTTTTTGCAATTCTTCGCCAATCTCGACCATCGGGGCCACGTACCGGCGCAAGCGCAGAACGTCACGGCGCAGGCCGTGGAGTTTCTGGATATCGAAATCGTTCAGCACCCCGCACAGCACATTGCGCTCCAGCTCATCGATCTCGGCATGGATGGCTTCGCCCATCGGCTGGTAGTTTTCGATGACGAAGTCGAGCAGGGCATAGAGGACGAAGTCTTCTCCGTGCTCGAGCAACAGCGGGCGCGCCTCACAACGTTGGCGGACATGGGCGTAGGACGCCGAATGGCCATTGCGCGCAGTGATGATGTAGCCGTTGCCGGCAAAGATATGGGTCTCGATGAATTCGAGCTTGCCCTCGTTGCGAATCGGCGAATAGGTGACGATGAACAGCGCGTCGCCAAAGGTTTCCAGCTTCGGTCGGCTGTGTTTTTCCAGGGCGTCTTCGATGGCCAGTTCGTGCAGGTTGAACTGGCGTTGCAGGTTGGCCAGCTCTTGTGCGTTGGGCTCTTCAAGGCCGATCCAGACGAAGTGCCCCGGCTTCTGGGCCCAGGCCGCGCCTTCGTCGAGGGTGATATTGGTGACTTTCTTACCGGCGCTATAAACCGCAGCAGCGACAACTCTACCCATGATGATGGTTCACTTCTTATTGGCAGCTTTCAAATGGCAATGCTTGCAATCGCAGGCAAGGATCAGCTTAGCCTCGCCGTTGCTTGAGAGTCAGTTAAATCTGCAGAGTTCGCTGGTAACGTTTCGCAGGCAAAAGAAAACCCGCACATGGCGGGTTTTCTGTCAGGCGGCTTGCAGTTGCCGGTCCATGGACTCGATGCATGCGCGCATCTGCTCCTGGCATTGGGCAATCAGCATGGGCATGTCATCCAGGCTGAGCCCGGCGGTAGGAATCGCCGGCAGGGAGCGGATCAGGATCTTGCCGCTGCGCCAGCGGTTCAGGCGCATGTGCTTGACGTAGCTGCTGACACACACCGGCACGATAGGTACACCGGCGGCGATGGCCATCTGGAAGGCGCCTTTCTTGAATGGCAGCAGCTCTTCACCGAGGTTGCGCGTGCCTTCAGGGAAGACCCAGATCGAGGTGTCCTTGTTTTGCAGAGTGTCGGTGGTGGTCAGCATCGACTGGCGCGCCCTCTGCGCATTGCCACGATCGATCAGCACGTTGCCGGCCAACCAGAACAACTGACCGAACAGCGGCACCCATTTCAGGCTCTTTTTGCCAATGCACACGGTGCGGCGGGGCACTACGTTGCCGAACACGAACAGGTCATAGTTGGACTGGTGATTGGCGATGATCACGCAGCTGTCGGGCTTGTCCATCAGTGGTCCGACATCGGCTTTGACCCGCAGACGCAAAATGCACATCGCCGGCCATGCATAGAGGCGGGCGCACAACCGACTATTGTCCGGGTTGAAAGGGCGGCACAGGCCGAGCATCACACCCAACACGCCCGCCACAATAAAGTGCAAGCCCATCAATAACATACGAAACGCAAACAGCATTACAGGGCCCACCGGGACAAAAGGTGGCGCAGTGTACGGATGTGCACTGTTTTCGGCAATTGCCGCTATAGAGGTGGGAGATAGCCGATGTTTGTGCGTATGTTTCCGACTTGTCGGTCAGCGGCGATCTAGAGCGGTTGTTGGTGTTTTACCTGATCCTGTACGAAAAGCCCGACACGACGGTCGGGCTTTCGATGTTGCAGGTTTGAGCGTCAGCCCAGGTGTTGCTGATCGAGAATGATCGCGTTGTCCAGTGCATCCAGCAGAGCCTTGCGCACTTTCAGCTTGGTGTTCTTGTGCGCGGTCATGTTGATCTTCTTCAACTGACGGGCTGCAGCCAACGCGGTGCCTTGCAGTTCTTCGGCAGAGACCACGACATCGAGGAAACCCGCCTCGACGGCACCTTTGGGCGTAAACATCTCGCCGTTCACCACCGAGCGCTGCAGGGCAACCTTGCTCAAGCGATCACGGGCGATCTCGATACCGGCGTGGTGCATGGTCATGCCGATCTGCACTTCGTTCAGGCCGATGCTGAACGCGCCGTCGACACCAATGCGGTAGTCGGCCGACAGCAGCAGGAAGGCGCCCTTGGCCACCGCATGGCCAGGGCAGGCGACGATCACCGGGAAGGGGTGCGACAACAGGCGACGGGCCAGTGTCGAGCCGGAGGTGACCAGTGCCACCGCTTCTTTCGGGCCGCTGGTCATCACCTTCAGGTCGTAGCCGCCGGACAGAATGCCCGGCTGACCGGTGATCATCACCACCGCGCGATCGGCCACGGCCTGATCCAGCGCAGCGTTGAACGCGGCAATCACGTCCGGGGAGATGGCATTGACCTTGCCATTGCTCAAGGTCAGGGTCGCGATGCCGTCTTCGAGATGGTAGGAAATCAACTCGCTCATGACGCTATTCCTTTCAATAAAGTTGGGCAGACGTTACCCACGGAGGCGGGTCAGGTAAAGCGCCGTGACTGACCCGCCAGTCACCCTTTGCGCGTCCGTCATACTCAGTCTGCCCCATGGGCTGTGCGTTCTCTTCTATATAGAGCCTACGACTAAGCCGGAGATTGGCCGGTTTGCCATGGCCCGGGACGGGCAGAAATGCTGAATCACGTTAAGCGCATGAAAATTCTGAAAAAAATGTTTGCCATCGGAAAAGCTTTCGACTACATTAGCGCGCCTCGACAGACAGAACATGTTTGAAGAGATACGGTGAAGTGTCCGAGTGGCTTAAGGAGCACGCCTGGAAAGTGTGTATACAGGAAACTGTATCGAGAGTTCGAATCTCTCCTTCACCGCCAAATTCGATGTAGACAAAACCCCTGGTTTCGAAAGAAGCCAGGGGTTTTGTCATTTCAGGGCTGTGCTTTTTATCACCCGGCTTGTTCAGTCGGTGGCGCAACAGAAAACTGGCGCCGGAAGAGTGGCAATCTGCCAAGTCGTGATACATTAACGCCTTGTGTGCCTCTCGGCTTAAAGCTCTGCAGTTGATCCCACCTCGGGAATCCAATTCGACTTTATTCTGATCTGCCTCACAACATGGACGTGGACGCGCTAAAGGGAGAAGCGCAAGGGCAGTGTCATTGATTTCTCCATTTTTAGTGCGTTTACCTGGCCTCGACCTGGCTTGCCTGGGACTGCTTGGAAGGTGCACTTGTTGCTATGCAAAATGTTTATCTGATCAGTGACGTCAATAACGGCGGGAAAACCTATCTTGAGTATTTGCTGCCGGCGCTCAATGCGTTGCGCGACGATTACCACTGCATAGTCCTGCAGACGCCTACGACCGGTGTCAGCCAGCAGGAAGCGCAGAGCATCCTGAAGTGTCCGGTTGAAGAGGTGGAACTGAGTTTTTTCCAGACGCTGAAGTCGGAAATTGTCATCGCCAACGATGCCTATGTTGCACGGCTGCTGGATGACTCGAACTTTTGCATCTTCATTGCCCATGGCAACGTCGGCATGCCACTTCGCGACAAGTATTATTGTGCCGAGCTGATGTCGTACTGGGACGCCATTGTGTCTTCGTCCCGCTCGCTCTTTGATCTGATTGGCACCGGCCTCAAGCTCTACAGGCAAGACAAGCAATCAGGGCGCCTGACCTCGATGTTCGAGACGTCACGCTCGGACCTCAGAAAGACCAGTCTGGTATCGCTCTTGCCGGTCAAGGTTCCTGAGAACTTCAGTGCTCCACCCGATTTCCAGCGTACCCCCGGAGAATACGTCGTAGGCCTTCTGCCGACGCAAATGGGGATTTGTGAAAGTGGCGCCTCACTGTTTGAAAACATCGCCGATGTGATCAATTCGGTGAAATCGCAGATTCCTCATGCGCGGTTCATTCTGCGACCTTACATGACGGATTTTGAAAGTCCGTATGTTCAGGAAATCTGCGAACAACTGGCGCCGTACGACTGGATCACCCTCGATACCACTGGGCAAAGCAGCAAGGCCTTCTACCGTCAGTGCGACACGGTGATCACCGATGCCTCGAGTGGTGGCGTGTCCTTCATGCTCAATACGTGCCGGCTGCCTGTCTATTACGTCCCCAATGCCAATGACGGTCATCCCATTGTCACTGCCTGGCTAGATCAAATGGGTGGCCTGCTGCCCATCGCCAATAACGGTGAAGTCCTCAAAGCCATCATCGGCGAAATCGAGTCGCTTCCGCCCCAAGCGCACTTCCTGATGTACCAGGACTTTTGTGAAAAGGAATACTCCGGATTGCAGCATCCGGATCAGGTCTTCCTCGAGTTGGTACAACAGCAACATCAATCCCGTTATCGCTACGGTGTGGTCGGTCCTGCCGGGGATGTGAACACGGGTTTGATCAACGCTGCGGCTACTGCACATGAGTAAGCCTGTGAGCAACGCCGTTGGCATGGGGCAAGTCGTGTGGATTACCGGGCTCTCGGGTGCCGGTAAATCCACATTGTCCCGGGCGTTTGTCGAGCGGCTGCGAAGCGCCGGGTATTCCACCGTGTTGCTCGATGGCGACGAACTGCGCGAGGTGTTTGGCGCCACCACGGCCAACACACAGAACCATGGACGCGAGGGACGCCTGGCGCTGGCCATGCAGTATGCGCATCTGTGCAGGGTCATTGCCGCGCAAGGGCACACCGTGGTGATCGCTACCATTTCCCTGTTCCATGAAGTTCATGCCTGGAACCGTGCCCATTTGCCTCGCTACTTCGAGGTCTACCTGAAAGTCCCCGTGCAGGAACTGCGTCGTCGTGACCCCAAGGGCATCTACCAACGCTTCGATGCCGGGGAATTGAACAATGTGGCCGGGCTCGATTTACCGATTGATGAACCCATTGCCCCTGACTGGGCGGTGGCGTTTGACCCTGAACGCTCTGTCCAGGCATTGACTGAAGAACTGCTGGAACAATTTTATAAAAGGAATTGAGTATGAAAACCGAATGGGATTACACCACGCTGGC
Source organism: Pseudomonas vancouverensis (assembly GCF_004348895.1). Taxonomy (GTDB): domain Bacteria; phylum Pseudomonadota; class Gammaproteobacteria; order Pseudomonadales; family Pseudomonadaceae; genus Aquipseudomonas; species Aquipseudomonas vancouverensis. The sequence continues at coordinate 230,186 of NZ_RRZK01000028.1, read as the reverse complement.
TGACGCTTACTTGAAGCGTCCCGATTATGCCGACGCTGCCATCGACGCGATGCTTTCGATTGCCGGCGCCGAGAAGGCTGACCGGTTTTGCGATGTCGGTGCCGGTGTTGCGCACCTGACCCTGATGCTGGCTGCCCGTGGTCTGGATGTCGTGGCCGTGGAGCCCAATGATGCGATGCGCGGTAATGGCATCAAGCGCACCGCCGAGCTGGCCAATGTCAGCTGGTATGAAGGCACCGGTGAAGCGACCGGCCAGGCTGCCGGCGTTTTCGACATGGTCACCTTCGGCAGCTCCTTCAATGTCTGCGACCGCCATCAGGCGCTGACAGAAACTGCACGCATTCTCAAGCCTCGCGGCTGGTTTGCCTGTATGTGGAACCATCGCAATCTGGAGGATCCGATCCAGGCCCGCATCGAAGCCATCATCATGGAGCGAGTGCAGGGTTACGGCTACGGTACCCGTCGTGAAGATCAGACCGCGGTCATCGATACCAGCGGGTTGTTCGGGCCGGTGGTGCATCTCGATTCGCGGGTCATGCACGAACAGACCATCGCCGAATGCCTTGAGGCCTGGCGTTCTCACGCCACCCTGGAGCGCCAGGCGGGTGCCCGGTTCCACGAAGTCATCAGCGCCATTGAAGACTACTTGCAAAGCCTCGGTACGGCCTCGATCCAGATCCCGTACTCGACCAATATCTGGGTTGCTCAGTTGAGATAATGCCGATGTCGCTGCATTTCTCGACCAAGGCCGGCACATTGGTCAGTCTTAAAGAGCGACTGCGGTCGGCTCGCATTGCCCCATTGCTGTCATTCACGGTGGGGGACTGGAAACTGGGCGGCAACGCCTGTCTGCGCGATATCCAGGGACAACTCGGTGTTGGTCCCTGGATCGTTCGCTCTAGTTGCCTGCGCGAGGACGGCGAGCAAAGCTCAGGCGCCGGCGCGTTTCTGTCGATTGCCGATGTCGACGAAGCGGGATTGATCGCGGCTGTCGAGGACGTCATTGCCAGCTATGGCATGCACAATCCGGCGGACGAAGTGCTGATCCAGCCGATGCTCGGCAACGTGGTTCGATCCGGCGTGGCTTTTTCCCATGACCCCAATACCTGCGCGCCCTACAGGGTGGTGAATTGGGCGGAAGGGCGTGACACGGCGTCGGTCACCAGCGGCATGGGCGGACGTTTGTGGCAGCAGGCGGCGCACAGCGAGGTGTCGCCACCGCCGGCTATCGCGCCGATGATCGTGCTGCTTGAAGAACTGCTGGGGTTGTTTGGCGATACCCCGATCGATTGCGAGTTTGCCGTGACGGATGCAGTGGAGGGCGAAACCCTGTGGTTGTTGCAGGCTCGGCCGTTGATCCTGCCGGTTCGCCCGGAGTCGGATGCAGCGCAAGCTACAGTGCTGCAAAGCATCGAGCGCCAGGTCGTGCGCGGCATGGGCGCGCATCCGTTCCTCCGTGGGCAACGCACCGTTTACGGAGTGATGCCGGACTGGAACCCGGCAGAGATCATCGGCATTCGCCCCAAGCCGCTGGCCCTCTCGCTGTACCGCGATCTGGTGACGGATTCCATCTGGGCCTACCAACGCCACAACTATGGCTATCGCAACCTGCGCAGCTTCCCGCTGATGCCGCACTTCATGGGCTTGCCCTATATCGACGTGCGTCTGTCGTTCAACTCGTTCATCCCGGCAGACCTGGACGAAGGTCTGGCCGGGCGACTGGTCGATCACTACATCGACCGTCTGCTGGCCGAGCCGACGCTGCACGACAAGGTCGAGTTCGAGATCGTGTTCTCCTGTTACACGCTGGACCTGTCGCAACGCCTGGAGCGTCTGGCCGATGCCGGTTTCGAGGCGCATGAGCTGGACGCCATCAGCACCAGCTTGCGCAAGCTGACCAACCGCATCGTTCATCCCAAGGACGGCTTGTGGCGCGCCGATGCGAGCAAGCTGGACACGCTCAAGGCGCGACGTGAAGCCTTGCTGGCGTCCGATGCCGACCCTGTGGAGCGGATCTACTGGTTGCTGGAGGACGCCAAGCGCTACGGCACCTTGCCGTTCGCCGGTCTGGCTCGGGCCGGTTTCGTCGCGGTACAGATGCTCAAGTCCCTGGTATCGGTCGGCGTGTTCTCCCAGGCTGACTACGATGGTTTCATGGCCGGGGTTTCCACGGTCAGCGGCCAGCTGGCGCGTGACCGGGCGGAGCTGGACAAGACGACGTTCCTTGCGCGATACGGGCATTTGCGACCGGGCACCTACGACATCCTTTCGCCGCGCTACGATGAAGCGCCGGAGCTGTATTTCGACTGGGAACAGCGACCCGCCGCCCCGGAGCCGCTGCGGCCGTTTTCGCTGACGTTGCCGCAGATGCGCGAAATCGTGAAGCAACTGGAAGCCCACGGCCTGGAGCCGGACCCGGTGGGTTTGCTGGACTTCATGCAAGCCGGCATCGAGCTGCGCGAGCTGGCCAAATTCCACTTCACCCGCAACCTGTCCGATGCCCTGGCCTTGATCGCCGAAGTGGGCGCCGGGCATGGCATAGCGCGCGAGGACATGGCCTATTGCGACATCAGCGTGTTCCGCGAGCTGCATGTCGCCGCCGCAGACCCGAAGGACCTGATCTTGCGCAGTATCGAGCAGGGCAAGGCGCGCTACGCAAAGACCCTGAAGATATCGCTGCCGCCGGTGATCACCCGGCCCGAGGATGTCTGGTCCTTCGAGTGGCCGGAAACGGCACCCAATTTCATCACCCAGAAGCAAGTCACCGCGCCCATAGTCGGCAGCGATAACCGCGACCGGCTGGCCGGCGCGATTGTCTGCATTCCCAATGCCGATCCCGGCTTCGACTGGTTGTTCGCCTACCCGATTGCCGGGCTGATCACGGCCTGGGGCGGTGCCAACTCGCACATGGCCATTCGTGCTGGCGAATTGGGGTTGCCGGCCGTCATCGGTGCGGGCGAGGTGCTGTACCGGCGCTGGTCGACTGCGCAACGTTTGCACCTGAACTGTCCAGGGCGCTGGGTGGAGATACTGCTATGAAAGTGGTGGCCGTCAGTCAGCGGGTGGATGAATTCCCCGAGCGCGGGGAGGCCCGCGATGCGCTCGATCAGCGGCTGGTTGCCTTTCTGTTGGCGGCCGGCTGTCTGCCGGTGCCGGTGCCCAACGCCATCATCCAGCGCGAGCAGGGCGCCCTGCAGAGATGGCTCGATGTCGTCGCACCAGAGGCCATCGTGCTGTCGGGCGGTAATGACATCGGCCAATGCGCGGCGCGTGATTTGACCGAAGGCCGGCTGTTGGAACATGCGCTGACCCGCCAGCTACCGGTGCTCGGCATCTGTCGGGGCATGCAGATGCTGGCGCACTGGTCGGGTGGCGCGCTGAAGCCGGTGAGCGGTCATGTGCGCACCCGGCACCGTTTGTCGGGGCAAATAGTGGCCGAGGTGAACAGCTTTCATGACTGGGCCCTGGCCGGTTGCCCGCAGGGCTTTGAAGTCCTGGCGCGCAGCGAAGATGGGGAAATCGAAGCGGCTCGTCACCTCGATCTGCCCTGGGAGGGCTGGATGTGGCACCCCGAACGTGAAGCGATTTTTGCCGCGCACGACCTGCAACGACTCAAGCAGTTGTTCCAGGTCTGAGTCCATACGACATTTCAGGAGGTAATAGGGTTGTGAAAGCGATAATTCTGGCCGCCGGTCGCGGCAGCCGCATGAAAAGCCTGACTGACGAACGTCCCAAGTGCATGGTGCCGTTGCGCGGCAAGACTTTGCTGGCATGGCAACTCGAAGCGTTGCGCGGTGCCGGTATCGAAGAAATTGCCATCGTCACCGGTTACAAGCGCGAGCTGTTGGCAGATCAGGGCCTGGTCGAGTTCCACAATCCACGCTGGGCGCAAACCAATATGGTCGCGTCGCTGGCGTGTGCGCAGGCCTGGCTCGAAGAAGGGCCGTGCATCGTCAGTTATTCCGACATCTTCTATAGCCCCTCCGCCGTCCAGTCGTTGATGGCCAGTCAGGCTGCGCTGGCTGTTACCTACGATCCGAACTGGCTGGCACTCTGGACAGAACGTTTTGGCGATCCGTTGCTGGATGCCGAGACCTTTCGCCTGACCTCTGCCGGAACCTTGGCCGAGATCGGCAACAAGCCGCTGTCGGTGGACGACGTTCAGGGCCAGTATATGGGGCTGTTGCGCTTCACGCCGCAAGGCTGGGCGGAAGTCGTTCGCCTGCGCGCGGGGCTCACGGCGGAGCAATGCGACAAGGTCCATATGACCAACACCCTTGGGCAAGTCATAGAAGCAGGACGGGTGCCGATTCAAGCCGTTGCCTACGCGGGAGAATGGGGGGAAGTGGACTCCTGCGAAGACCTGGCGGTGTATCAATGAGCGCAAAGGTTGCGCGGGGCCATTCGTCGGGCATGGCAGAAACTGAACGGCAAGTCTGGTCGTGACCGGCTAGTCTGGGAATCCTTGGCGGTCGATATTGTTCTGGCAAAAGGGCTTGCCGGGGTCGATCCCGTTTTCAGAGGGGGTGAAGAGATGGCTGAACCGTATATCGAAGATGATGGGGCAGAATTTCCGATCAACAATTCCGTACATTGTGGCCAGACCCGCTACGTCGCAAGCTTCGGTGAAGACCAGACAGAGGTCGACAAGATCAAGACCCGAGCCTGCCGAGTGTTGAAAGGCAAGTTTTTACCCAAGGTTACTGCGCCGGTCAGGAAGTAAAAAAATCGCGTTCAAACCCCGCCATCGAGCGGGGTTTTTCTTGTCCGACGAAGTGCGGGCGGAAGTCGCTGAGAGGCGGATTTTCTTCACAAACTTTTCACATCGCCTTACGTAGGCTCAACTCATCCGTTAGAAAGCAACACCTGCCCGTTCCCCAGCGGGCTTTTTTTTGCCTGTCATAAAACCTTTTCCAAAAAAGCTGTCAAACCGTCGCCGATTGCGAAGTTGCGCCGGTGCGCTGGACATTGCCCGCCCGAAAGCATTCAATCTCGCCCCCTTTTCCTTACCCTTATTGTTTGAGGTTTTCGTCATGCGTTTAACACTGCCCGCTCTGGTTCTGGGGCTTCTGGTTGCTCAAGGTGCAATGGCTGGTGATGGTACGGCCGCGGTGGGTGGCGGTCTCGGTGGCGCCCTGGGTAATGTGGTCGGCCAGAAAATGGGCGGCAGCACCGGCGCAGCCATCGGTGCTGGCGTTGCTGGCGCGGCGGGCAGCGCGGTTGCCGCGAAAAAAGGTCATCGCACCAGTGCCGCCATCGGTGGCGGTGTCGGCGCGGCCGGCGGCTCGGTGATCGGCAACAGCCTGGGTGGCAAATCCGGCGCCACCATCGGCGCAGGCCTGGGCGGCGCATTGGGCGGCGGCGTGGGCAGCAACATGGCTAAAGGTCACAAGAGCCACTAAGGCTACCCGCACGTTGAAAAGGCCCGGCTTGATGCCGGGCTTTTTCATATCTGAACCTTTCCCCGCCAATCGGCCTCAAATCTTCCATACTCCTTGAAGAATGTGAGGCTCGCCATGAACCCGCACACCGCTGGCAAAAAAGATCACAGCCTGAATGCTCGACGTTTGATCCTGCCCGCCATTGTGTTTGGACTGCTGCTTTCCCAAGGGGCTCTGGCCGCCGGTAATGGCGATGCGGCAGTTGGCGGTGGCCTGGGTGGCGTTCTCGGCAACGTCGTGGGTGGACATGTCGGTGGCAGCACGGGTGCCGCCATCGGCGCAGGTGTCGGCGGCGCCGCTGGCAGCGCCGTGGCTGCACCCAAGCACAGCCGCACTGAAGCGGCGGTAGGTGGTGGTTTGGGCGCGGCGGGTGGCTCGGTAGTGGGCAACAGCCTGGGTGGCTCCACGGGTTCAGCTATCGGCGCCGGTCTCGGCGGTGCGGCCGGTGGTGCGGTCGGCAACAATCTCGGCAGCAGCGACGGCCATTCTCATTCCAGTCATAAACACTCGAACAAGCATCATCATAAAAATCATTGATTGAGCGAGGCGGATCATGAGGCCCGAACCTGAAGGCACGGAAGAAGAAGGCCCAAACGATCCCGGCAATGAAGACCCGGGGTCGTTGATGGATGATGCGACGGTGCCGTTGAGTGAAGCGGATGACACGCCGGAATATCCACTGCCTTCGCCCACGGATCCACTCGGTCGCGATCAGCTTCCTCTGGAGGAAGATGCCGGTGAGGATCAGCCAGATCGTGCCCCTGCACAGCACGATGCTTGAACCCGGGCCTTTTTCCCTCGATTGAATTGCAGGCCTTTTCCCGGGAAATCACATTGCCCGCGGCCCTCTGCGCTCGTTATGCTGCTGAAACCTTTAACCCGTCCGGGTCCATGCCGTTGCATGAACGGCCCGGATAGCCTGTTGATACGGATCAGTTGCGATGAGTGCACCCCTGAAAGCATTCGGCCCGATCAAGGCCGTGATTTTCGATATGGACGGTCTGCTGCTGGACACCGAAGGCATCTACACCGAAGTCACTTCCATCATCGCCGCGCGTTACGGCCGCACCTTTGACTGGAGTATTAAACAGAACATCATCGGCCGCGGCGCCACTGACCTGGCGCGTTACGTGGTCGAGGCGCTGGACCTGCCGATCAGCGCCGAAGAGTTTCTGGTCATCCGTGAACCGCTGCTGCGTGAAATGTTTCCTGGCGCCCAGGCGATGCCGGGTGCACAGGAATTGGTCAGGCATCTGAAGGCCAACAACGTTCCAATCGCCGTGGGCACCAGTTCGTCGAGCCATTCGTTCGGCCAGAAAACCACCTTGCACCGCGATTGGTTTGCGCTGTTCGATTTCATCGTCACCGCCGATGACCCTGAAGTGACAGCGGCAAAACCGGCCCCGGACATCTTCCTCACCGCGGCGCGGCGCCTTGGCGTGGCGCCGGAAGATTGCCTGGTGTTCGAGGATTCGCCTTTTGGCGTCACGGCGGCGAAAGCGGCGGGGATGACGGCGATTGCGATACCTGACGCGGCAATGGCCGATGAAAAGTATGCCCATGCCGATGGCATTCTTCGTTCGCTGAAAGCCTTCGTGCCGAGCGCGTGCGGGTTGCCGGCGCTGGAGTGGGGCTGAAAGACAGACAAATGTGGGAGCGAGCTGGCTCGCGAAGAGGGTGTATCAGTCGATGAAAATGCTGACTGACAGGCCGCCAATCGCGAGCAAGCTCGCTCCCACAATGTTGGTGTTGAATCAGGCGCCGAAACCACCGTCGATGGTCAGGCTCGCACCGGTGATGTAGCCGGCTTCCGGGCCGGCGAGGTAGGCGACGAAGCTGGCGATCTCTTCCACCTTGCCGTAACGACCGACCGCCATCATCGGAATCAGGCTGCCGGCAAAGTCGCTGTCGGCCGGGTTCATGTCGGTGTCGACCGGGCCTGGCTGTACGTTGTTGACGGTGATGCCTTGCGGACCAAGGTCGCGGGCCAGGCCTTTGGTCAGGCCGACCAGCGCCGACTTGCTCATGGCATAAGGACCGCCACCACCAAAGGGCATGCGATCGGCGTTGGTGCTGCCGATGTTGATGACCCGTCCGCCTTCCTTCATGTGTTGCGCGGCGGCCTGAGTGGCGACGAACACGCTGCGCACGTTGATGGCCAGGGTCTGGTCAAAGTCTTCCAGTTTGAACTCGGCCAGTGGCGCGATGGCCAGGACCCCGGCGTTGTTGACCAGAATGTCCAGACGACCGAAGGCGTCTACAGTGGCCGACACGGCATTGCGGATGGCTTGCGCGTCGGCGCTGTCGGCCTTGATTGCCAGGGCCTTGCCGCCCTTGGCCTTGATGCTGTCCTGCAGTTCTTCTGCCTTGGCGGTGGAGCTGACGTAAGTGAAGGCAACGGTTGCGCCTTCAGCGGCCAGGCGTTTGACGATGGCAGCGCCAATGCCACGGGAACCACCTTGAATCAATGCCACTTTGCCGCTGAGGTGTTGAGTAGTCATGTTGATCTCCAAGTCCCGAGGCGGAATGTCCCGGTTGATGGAGCCTAGTATCGATTGCCGATTACGTGCCGTGTAGACCGTGATTGCGATAGTCTGTGTAAACCAGAAGTTTATAGTGGCGCCTATGGAAACCTTCAGCAGTATCGAATGCTTCGTGCGCAGTGCCGAAGTGGGCAGCTTCGCCGAGGCCGCGCGCCGCTTGAGCCTGACACCCGCAGCGGTCGGCAAGAGTGTGGCCAAGCTGGAAGCCCGGTTGGGTGTGCGGCTGTTTCAGCGCAGCACCCGGCGCTTGACCCTGACGGAGGCCGGGCAGTTGTTTCTCGGTGAAGTCAGCGGCAGTCTGCACACGATCCAGAATGCCGTGGCCAACCTGGCCAGTGCAGGCGGGCAGCCGGCGGGTACCTTGAAAGTCAGCATGGGCACGGTGTTCGGCTGCTTGTATATCGTGCCGATGCTCGCTGAGTTTCTGCGGCGATTTCCGGCGATCAATCCGGACTGGCACTTCGACAATCGTCAGGTCGACCTGATCGGGCAGGGCTTCGACGCGGCCATTGGCGGAGGCTTCGAACTGCCCCCTGGCGTGGTGGCACGCAAGCTGAGCCCGGCGCATCGGGTGCTGGTGGCGTCGACGGATTACCTGGCGGCGAGGGCGCCGATTATCGAACCTGAGGACCTCAAGCTGCATGACGGGATTCTGATCCGCTCGCCGCAAACCGGTCGCGTGCGTTCCTGGCAATTGACTCACCGCAATCAGCAGCACAGCCCGCTGACGCTCAAGGCGCGGATGACCATGAGCGATTCCGAGGCCGCCTGCATCACCGCTTCCCAGGGGCTGGGCGTTGCCTTGGTGAGTATGCCGTTCGCGTCCGGTTATCTGGAGTTGGGCAGGTTGCAGCGGGTGTTGCCGGACTGGTACATCGACGACGGCTACACCTCGATCTACTACGCCGAGCACAAGTTGCTACCCGGCAAGACCCGGGCGTTTGTCGACTTCATCATCGAGCAGTTTGCCGAGCGCGGGTTGAAGCAGCGGTTCAGTGCTGTTTGAGTTCGATTCAGAACCGAGGTGTGGCCATCGAGGGCAAGCCCGCTCCGACTGGTACGGGGTCCCACTTCAATCCTGCAAACGACACAAGACCTGTGGGAGCGAGCTTGCTCGCGATTCAGCCGCCGCAGTCTAACGGGCAAACCGCCCCGGCCAGCCGATAATGTTCTTCGGCCGCGGCGTCGCGTAGGTGCGCACCTTCGAGGTCGACAGCCCCAGTCGCACCAGCGACTCGGCAATGGTCACCGCCGCCGTCACTCCATCCACCACCGGCACGCCGGTGCGCCGGCGAATCTGCTCATCCAGCCCGGCCATGCCGCCGCAACCGAGGCAAATCACTTCGGCCTTGTCCTGCGTCACCGCCAGCTCAGCCTGCTGGACGATGGCTTCCAACGCACGCTGCGGTTCATGTTCCAGTTCCAGCACCGCCAGGCCGCTTGCTCGCACGGATGCGCAACGGTCCCACAGGCCGGACAGCTTCAGGCGATCCTCGATTAGCGGCACGGTACGGTCGAGGGTGGTGACCACCGAATAAGCATGGCCAAGGAACATCGCCGTGCTGGCGGCGGCATCGGTGATGTCCACCACCGGGACATTGAGCAGTTCCTGCAAACCTTCCCGACCGTGTTCGCCATAACCGGCCTGGATGACCGCATCGAACGGCTGATCGTAGGACATGACCCGGTCCATCACGGCGATGGCCGCCAGATAGCTTTCGAAGTTGCCTTCAATGGAATCTGCACCGAAGTGCGGCGTCAGGCCGACGATTTCCGTACCGGGCGATGCGACAGCCTGCGCCGAACGGGCGATGGCTTGGGTGATGGATTCGGTGGTGTTGACGTTGACCACGAGAATACGCATGGGAATTCCTTATTGCGGAGGGTTCTGCGGCCCGAGCACGTCGGGCCGCGACAGGATTAATGGCTGACGTTGTCGACGGCGATGGCTTCGCCGCTGACATCGGCGTAGTGGGCTTGCCGTTTGGCGATGATCAGGTAGAGCATCCCGGCGATACCGGCACCGACCAGCCAGGAGAAGGGCGAAACGGAATGGAAGCCCGGTACCAGCGCCAGGACGATGGCGATCAACGCGGCTGGAATGAACGCCGCCACCGCACGCAGATTGACCCCATGGCTGTAGTAATACGCGCCGTTCGGATCTTCGCTGTACAACTGCGGTACGTTGACCTGGCCTTTGCGCACCAGCCAGTAGTCGACCATGATCACGCCGTACAACGGGCCGAGCAGGGCGCCGAGGCCGGACAGGAAGTACACGATCACCAACGGGCTGTTGTAGAGGTTCCAGGGCAGAATCAGCACGGCCATGGTGGCACTGATCAGGCCGGCGCGGCGGAACGTCAGATACTTGGGCGCGAGGTTGCTGAGCACGAAGGCCGGGGCAACGAAGTTGGCCATGATGTTCACGGCCACGGTGACAATCAGGAACGCCAGGCAGCCCAGCACCAGGAAGAAGGTGTTGGGGATCGAGGCGATGATCTCCGTAGGGCTTTCAATGATGTGGCCATTGATCTGGAATTGCGCGCCACACAGCAGGACGGTGATGGTGGCGAACACCAGGATGTTCACCGGCAAGCCCCAGAAGTTACCGACCTTGATGGTTTTGCGGCAGGGCGAGGAACGGGCGAAGTCGCAGAAGTTGAGGATCAGGGTGCCGTAGATCGCCAGCCACAAGGCGCCGCCGGCAAAGATGTTGCGCCACATCTCGCCACCGCTCAGCGGCTCGCGGATCGACCAGGCGATGGTCGCGTTGGCCTGGGTGTACATCCAGGCAGCGAGGGCGGCGACGGTCAGCAGGATCACCGGGCCGGCGAAGGCTTCGTAGCGCCGGACCATCTCCATGCCATAGGCAAGGATCGCCAGTTGCACGAACCAGATCGCCACGAAACACACCCAGCCCAAGGTCGAGAGGCCAAGGATCGAGTTGTGGTCGTAGTCGGCGAAACCGGGATGGATGGCCGTCAGCAGGACCCGAAAGACCACCGACGCCAGATAGGTCTGGATGCCGAACCAGGCGATGGCGATCACCGCGCGGATCAGCGCAGGAATCTGCGCACCATGAATGCCGAAACTGATCCGGCTGATGACCGGAAAGGGCACCCCGGTTTTTTGCCCCATGAACCCGGACAGGTTCATGAAGAAGTACACCAGAGTGGCGCCTATCCCCAGTGACAGCAGGATCTGCCAGCCGCCGAGGCCCAGTGCGTAGAGGCCGATGGCGAAGGAATAGTTGGCGATGTTGTGAACGTCGTTGGTCCACAGGGCAAAGATGCTGTAGCGACCCCAGCGTCGGCCTTCGGTCTTGGTCGGTGCCAGGTCCTCGTTGTGCAGGCGCGGGCTGAGCACGACGGGGTCGTGATGCCCTGGCACATCGGTTGTAGGGGTGGAAGGGGAGGCAGGTAGATCCAGTGCGATGTTGTTATTGGAGAGACTTGTACGCATTCCGGCAGGCTCCTGATGCTCGCCCTTCGCGATGACTGTGCTTGAGCACTGGCTCGGCAGATCTTCGTCGCGAGTGGCGAATACCATTGATTACGGGGCATCTGCAGCCTGTACGGGATAGGGCGCTTCAGGCTTGCGGATCTAAAGTGTGTATGTTTTCTATAATTGTATACAAAACATGTATGCACTTAAGCCAGATCTGTGCCAGTCCGCAATCTATGGAAATCAGTGCTCATTTCGTTTTGTTATCAAGAGGCGCCAAGCCGCTGAAATTCGGGCGATATAAGCTGACCGATCGAGCAGGTATTTATTTTCGGGAGAGGGCGTTCAGGAGGGCGTGATAGCGAATTGGAAGCAGGGGATTTGTAACTTTTGCGGGCGCTGAAAGTAAAAGTGCACACAAGAATGGCACCGATGGTGACACTCGTGTGTACACTTTTATTTTGAAAGGAATGCTGGCTTTTGTGGGAGCGAGCTTGTTCCGGGCGGCGTTCCGACGATAGCGGTGGGTCAGTCGACATCAACGCCGACTGTTACTCAGCCATCGCGAGCAGGCTCGCTCCTACAGGGGGGCAGCGTTAAGCCTTGCTGATGATATTCCCCGCATGCAGCCCGCATTCCTTCTGCGTGGCTTCTTCCCACCACCAGCGGCCTTCGCGCTCGTGCTGGTTCGGCAGCACCGGGCGGGTGCAGGGCTCGCAGCCGATGCTGATGAAGCCGCGCTCATGCAGGCTGTTGTACGGCAGTTCGAGCATGCGGATGTAGCCCCAGATTTCCTCGCTGGTCATCTGTGCCAATGGGTTGAATTTGTACAGGGTGCGCTCCGCGGTAGAAAACGCGCTGTCGATTTCCATCACGGCGACAGCGCTGCGGGTGCCGGGGCTCTGATCCCGACGCTGGCCGGTGGCCCAGGCTTTCACGCCCGACAGCTTGCGGCGCAACGGTTCGATCTTGCGGATACCGCAGCATTCGCCGTGGCCGTCCTTGTAGAAACTGAACAGGCCTTTTTCCTTCACGAAGGGTTCAAGTTTCGTGTAGTCCGGCGACACCAGTTCGATCTCGATTTTGTAGTGCTCGCGCACCTGATCGATGAAGCGGTAGGTCTCCGGATGCAGGCGACCAGTGTCGAGGCTGAACACCTTGACGTTCTTGTTCAGCTTCCAGGCCATGTCAACCAGCACCACGTCTTCGGCGCCGCTGAAGGATATCCACAGGTCATCGCCGAACTCGGCAAATGCGAGTTTCAGGATGTCCTGGGCGGATTTATTGGCATAGGTCGTGGCGAGTTCCACGACATCAAACGTTGGGCTCATCAGGGCGGCTTCCTACAGGTCGGTGGCGCTGGGCGCTCTATATGGGGCCGATGGTAACAAAAAGCTGCGTCGGGAGGGTGCCCGCTGCGTTGCGCCGGCAGCCTTGAATCGCTAGAGTTCCGCAGTCTTTTTGCTGGCTCGACTCAATAATCAATACAAATGGGAGTGTCTTGTGGAAATTGCCTGTCTGGATCTTGAAGGTGTACTGGTCCCGGAAATCTGGATCGCCTTCGCCGAAAAAACCGGAATCGAATCCCTCAGGGCCACCACCCGGGACATTCCCGACTACGACGTGCTGATGAAGCAACGTCTGCGGATTCTCGACGAACACGGCCTGAAGCTCTCCGACATCCAGGAAGTGATCGCGACCCTCAAGCCCCTGGATGGCGCCATCGAGTTCGTCAACTGGCTGCGCGAGCGCTTCCAGGTGGTGATCCTGTCGGACACTTTTTATGAGTTTTCCCAGCCGCTGATGCGTCAACTGGGTTTCCCGACCTTGCTGTGTCATCGCCTGATCACAGACGAAACCGGGCGAGTGACCAGCTATCAGCTGCGTCAGAAAGATCCCAAGCGTCAGTCGGTCCTGGCCTTCAAGAGCCTGTACTACCGGGTGATCGCGGCGGGTGATTCGTACAACGACACCACCATGCTGGGCGAGGCCGATGCCGGCATTCTGTTCCATGCCCCGGACAACGTGATCGCCGAGTTCCCGCAATTCCCGGCGGTGCACACGTTCGAGGCGTTGAAGCAGGAGTTCATCAAGGCATCGAACCGGACCTTGAGCCTGTAACCCCGATCCCTTGTGGCGAGGGAGCTTGCTCCCGTCGGGGCGCAAGCGTCCCCAAATCCAGGCTCCGCGCATCTTCAGATCCAGCGTGTGTTCTGAATTGCGACTGCTGCGCAGCCGAACGGGAGCAAGCTCCCTCGCCACAAAAATCAGAGGTTTTGCAGGGTCTCGAGCAGCACCTTCACCTTGGTGATCGATTCCTGATACTCGGCCTGCCACTGCGAATCCGCAACAATCCCGCCGCCGCCCCAGCAACACACTTGCCCATCCTTGACCAGCAAGCTGCGGATAGCGATCGAGCTGTCCATCTCACCGCGCACGTCCAGGTACACCAGCGAACCGCAGTACAGCCCGCGTCGGGTTGGCTCCAGCTCGTCGATGATCTGCATCGCACGAATTTTCGGTGCACCCGTGATCGAGCCGCCGGGGAAGCTGCCGGCGATCAGGTCCAGGGCATCGCGCTCATCCGCCAGTTCGCCGGTGACGCTGCTGACCAGGTGATGCACGTTCGGATAGCTTTCCAGGCTGAACAACTCCGGCACCCGTACCGACCCCGTTCGACACGTGCGGCCGAGGTCGTTGCGCAGCAGGTCGACGATCATCAGGTTTTCCGCGCGGTCCTTGGGGCTGGCCAGCAGTTCGGCTGCGTTTGCTGCGTCTTCGGCAGGCGTCAGTCCCCGTGGGCGGGTGCCCTTGATCGGGCGTGTTTCCACATGACGCTGGCTGACTTTGACGAAGCGCTCCGGCGACAGGCTGAGCACTGCGTTGCCAGCGGGCAGGCTCTGGAACCCGGAGAACGGCGTCGGGCACGCGGCGCGCAATGCGCAGTAAGCCAACCATGGATCGCCCTGGCATTGGGCACGGAAGCGCTGGGCGAAGTTGACCTGATAACAGTCGCCGGCCTGGATGTAATGCTGGATACGTTCGATCGACTGGCGGTACTCGTCGGCACTCAAGTCGGCGGTCATCGGCGATTGCAGGGTGAATGGCACGACGCTTGTGGATGCCGGTTGGCTGAACAGGTCGATCAGGCGCTCGCGCTCGTCGTTCGCCAGTGTCGGGTGAAACATTAACTGGCTGGTTGCTTGCTGGTGATCGCTGATCAGCGCCCAGTTGTACAGGCCAAGGCGTGCGTCAGGCAGTTGCAGATCGTCCCGGGCCTGGCTTGGCAGGTGTTCCAGGTGACGTCCGAAATCGTAGCTGAGGTAGCCGATCAAGCCACCGGCGAAGGGCAGTTCATAAGGTGCAGGCAAGGCGGCCTCGCCCAGGCGCGCAAGATTGACGCGCAGGCGCTGGAGGAAATCGGCGCCACGTTCGTTGGGCGCTACCGTCAATTCTTCCAGCGGCCAGGCGCTGAGCAGGTCGTAGCGGCCACGGTCGGCGCTCGGCCGGCCGCTGTCGAGCAGGATGGCACCGGGGGCATGACGAATCGCCGCGAAGTAGTCGGCGGGGTTGGCCAGATAGGGTAGCGGGTGTACGGAGCAGGTCAGCATGGGCGGGGTAAGTCAGCCATCGAGGCGGGGTGGCGATTGTAGTCCTCTGGGGGATTTGGTCCTAGAGGGGATGTCGGGGATTGGCAACTGGATGGCCGCATGAATGCTGTGGAGGCGGATAGTCCGTCATCGTCGGAGCGCCGCCCGGAACAAGCTCGCTCCCACAAGGATCGCGCAATTCCCTGTGGGAGCGAGCTTGCTCGCGATAGGCGCGACGCGGTTCCGGATCAACCCTCGACCGGCGGAATATGCCCGAACATCTCCTGCACAAATGCCACGCGTTCTTCGACGGTCTCGCTCAAGCCACGGGCCTTGAGGTCTTCCAGGCGCGCTTCCACGGCATGGGTGCGATGCGTCAGACCGCAGTCGTTGGCAATCTGAATGTTCAAACCGGGACGGGCGTTGAGCTCAAGAATCAGCGGACCTTTTTCCTGGTCCAGCACCATGTCGACGCCGATGTAACCCAGCCCGCACAGCTCATAACAGCCGGCGGCGAGTTTCATGAAACCGTCCCAGTAGGGCAGTTGCACCCCGTCCACCGCGTTGGTGGTGTCCGGGTGTTTGTTGATGATGTTGTTCAGCCAGGTGCCGCGCAGGGTCAGGCCGGTGGCCAGGTCCACGCCGACGCCGATTGCGCCCTGGTGCAGGTTGGCCTTGCCGTTGGACTGACGGGTCGGCAGGCGCAACATGGCCATCACCGGATAGCCCATCAGCACGATGATGCGGATGTCCGGTACGCCTTCGTAACTGATGCTCTTGAAGATCTGGTCCGGGGTCACACGGTACTCGATCAGCGCTCGATCCCGGTGGCCGCCCAGCGAATAGAGGCCGGTGAGGATGCTCGAGATGTGATGCTCAAGCTCTTCGTGGGCAATGATCTTGCCCGACACCGTGCGGTAGCGGCCCTCGAAACGGTCGGCGACGACGATGATGCCGTCACCGCCGGCACCCTGGGCCGGTTTGATCACGAAGTCGTTACGCCCGCCGATGATCTCGTCGAGCTTGTCGATTTCCTTCTCGGTGGAAATCACGCCATAGAGTTCCGGTACGTGAATGCCGGCGGCGATGGCGCGCTCCTTGGTGATGATCTTGTCATCGACAATCGGGTACAGACTGCGCTTGTTGTACTTGAGCACGTAGTCTGCGTTGCGCCGGTTGATGCCCATGATGCCCCGGGCTTCCAGGGCCTTCCAGGTCTTCCAGAAGCCGAACATCAGGCGTCAGCCTTCTTCAGGAAGGCCTTGAAACGCACCAGCTCGGTCAGGCGGTAGCCGCGATAGCGACCCATGGCCAGCATGAAGCCCACCAGGATCAGCAGGATCGCCGGGAAGGTGAACACGAAGTAAACCAGTTCCGGCACTGTCATGATCAGGTGCGCCAGGGACGCGGCGAACAGTGTGCCGATGGCGACTTTCATCGCATGGCTGGCGCCGCGTTCTTCCCAGGTGATCGACAGGCGTTCGATGGTCATGGTCAGGATCACCATCGGGAACAGCGCCACCGACAGCCCGCGCTCCAGGCCGAGCTTGTGGCTGAACAGGCTGATGGCGGCAATCAGCACCACGACGAAGGTCAACACCACCGACAGCCTCGGCAGCATCTGCAGCTTCAAATGTTCAAGATAGGAGCGCAGCGACAGCCCCAGCGCCGTGATGATGGTGAACAGCACGATGCCGAAGCCCAGCTGGGTTTCACGGAAGGCCAGGGCGATCAGCACCGGAGTGAAGGTGCCCAGGGTCTGGATGCCGATCAGGTTGCGCAGGATCAGGATCACCAGCACGCCGATCGGGATCATTACCATGATCATGAAAGTCTGCTGGGTTTGCAGTGGCAGGCCGTACAGCGAGTATTCGAGGAAGTTGGCGTCGGTGTTCTCGTCGGTCAGCTTGGCCAGGCGAATGGCGTTCATTTCGCTGTTGTTCAGGCTGAAGGTCACGTTGGCTTTCTTGCCGCCGTCGACGGTGATCAGGTTTTCATCACCGGTCCACCACAGCAGGCGGTCAGTGGGCAGGCCTTGTTCGCCGGTTTCCGGGTTGAAGTACAGCCAGTCGGTGCCGTTGAAGCTACGCAGCCAGAGTTCCGGGGTTTGCGGCTGGTCGGCCACCAGGCGAATGGTGTGGACCTTTTCCACCGGCACGTGGGCGATGGACAGCAGTAATTCGACGATTTTCGCCTTGTGCGGGGTCGACGGATCGCCCGCCAGCAGCAGCTTCACATTGTCGTCGCTGACATTGTTGACACGTTTGATCGCTTCGCCGACGAAGGTTTCGACATCGGCCGAATGCTGGCGAATTGGCGCCAGCAAGGCTTCGGCGGCGATCTTTTCCGGGCCTTCGATGGCGATGCTGTCGCGGAAGGTCGGGCCCTTGATCTTGGATTTTTCGCCGGAGTAACGCTTGGTCAGCACCAGGCGGTAGTACAGCGTCTGGTTGCCCTTGGCCCGGCGTGCCGACCAGGTGACCTTGCGGTTGCCGTCGACGCGGTTCACCGCCACGCCATAGTTGTTGGAGATGAAGCTCTCATTGAGGCTGACGAAGTCACGGCTCAGCGGCGGTACGAACATCTGGATCTTGACCGGGTCCTTGGCACTGGCGACGAACTCGACTTTCGCGTCGATGTTCCACAAGTCGTCGGTGGCGTCTTCGGTCACCGGGATGCCCAGCACGAAGATCTGGTAGGCCGTGACTGAAATGCCCAGCACCACCAGGATGGCGATCAGCAGTTTCAGATGAAGGGTAAGGGAGCGCATTTAAATTACTCTGCGGTATGAGCGTCGGTGGTGCAGGCAGGTTTGCCGGCAGCATATTTAAGGCTGGGGTCGACCAGCGCGTCGAAGCGCTTGAGTGCTTCGGAGCCGATCAGGAGCGGGTATTGGAAGGCGCTGCGGTCGGTTAGGTTCACTTCGATACTGCGCAGGGCCGAACCCATGCAGATGTCCAGTTCGATGACCGGGCGGGCCGTGTATTTCTTGCCTTCTTCGGGATCGTAGTCGCCGGCGCGGCGCTTGATCTTGCTGACCCGGGCCAGCGGCCGCTCGATCGGGTGCGAGTGGGCGGCATCGATGGCCAGATAGAAGCGCACCCAGGATTCGCCATTGCGTTTGAAGCGTTTGATGTCGCGGGCACTCAGCGAGGCGGTTTTCGCCCCGGTGTCGAGTTTGGCCGCCACTTCCAGGTCAATGCCGCCCAGCGACGCATATTCATTGAGGCCATACACGGTCTTTTCCCCTGCGACTGCAAAACCGGGCAGGCAAAGGAAATAAAGGAAGGTGGGGAAGGGCTTGAGTCTCATAAATCCTGGTGCGCAGCGGTCCGTGTATCGATTCAAGGCCCTGGCATCGCTGCGCAAGCTCCCTCGTATGCCTATCAGGGTTTTATGACAGGCAGTGCAGATGTGACAAACAAATGCGGGCGGCATTCTAGCACGGTGGATTGTGGGCGCCAGCGCTGGCCAGACGCTATAAACCCTCAGGTTGCATTGTTATGGTGCAACGGGTTATTAGACGATTGTCGACAATATCTAATTATCCTTTGACTCTGGCGTCGGTATTGGCTAATTTTCGCGGCACTGGCTTACAAGGTGTCGACAATATGTTGGATCAACTCGATCCCCCGGTTGCTACGCAGGACGATGCGGAGACTCTCTCCGAGAACGTCTTCCGGCGTATTCAGGCCGCCATCGTCAAAGGTGAGATCGCCCCGGGCAGCAAAATCTCTGAACCTGAGCTGGCGCGCACCTACGGCATCAGTCGCGGCCCGCTGCGCGAAGCGATCCACCGCCTCGAAGGCCAGCGCCTGCTGGTGCGCGTACCCCACGTCGGTGCTCGAGTGGTGTCGCTCAACCATGCCGAGCTGCTGGAACTCTATGAAATCCGCGAATCCCTCGAAGGCATGGCCTGCCGCCTCGCCGCCGAGCGCATGAGCCTTGAAGAAATCGACGAGTTGCGCCGGGTGCTCGAAACCCACGAGCGCGACGAAGCGTTTCAGGCCGGCCGCGGCTACTACCAGCAGGAAGGCGATTTCGACTTCCATTACCGAATCATTCAGGGCAGCGGCAACCGCACGCTGACCCAAATGCTCTGCGGCGAGCTGTATCAACTGGTGCGCATGTACCGCATCCAGTTTTCCACCACGCCCAACCGCCCGCACCAGGCGTTTGCCGAGCACCACCGTATTCTCGATGCCATCGCCGACCGTGACGGTGAACTGGCCGAGTTGTTGATGCGCCGCCACATCGGCGCTTCCAAACGCAATATCGCCCGTCATTACCAGGACGGCGCCAACCCGACAGCCAAACGAGGTGAGTCATGAGTTCGAACAAGAGCACACCAGGCCAGCGTTTCCGCGATGCGGTCGCCAGCGAGCATCCATTGCAAGTGGTCGGCGCGATCAACGCCAACCACGCCCTGCTGGCCAAACGCGCCGGTTTCAAGGCGATCTACCTGTCGGGTGGTGGTGTCGCTGCCGGCTCCCTGGGCCTGCCTGACCTGGGTATCACCGGTCTGGATGACGTGCTGACCGACGTGCGCCGCATCACCGACGTCTGCGACCTGCCGCTGTTGGTGGACGTGGACACCGGTTTCGGTTCCTCGGCGTTCAACGTCGCGCGTACCGTCAAGTCGATGATCAAGTTCGGCGCCGCAGCGATTCACATCGAAGACCAGGTCGGTGCCAAGCGTTGCGGCCACCGTCCTAATAAAGAGATCGTGACCCAGCAGGAAATGGTCGACCGCATCAAGGCGGCCGTCGATGCGCGTACCGATGACAGCTTCGTGATCATGGCGCGTACCGACGCCCTGGCCGTGGAAGGTCTGGAATCCGCCCTGGATCGCGCCGCGGCGTGCATCGAGGCTGGCGCCGACATGATTTTCCCGGAAGCCATCACCGAACTGGACATGTACAAGCTGTTCGCCAACCGCGTGAAAGCGCCGATCCTGGCCAACATCACCGAATTCGGCGCCACGCCGCTGTACACCACCGAGCAACTGGCTGGCGCCGATGTATCCCTGGTGCTGTACCCGCTGTCGGCCTTCCGCGCCATGAACAAAGCTGCGGAAAACGTCTACAACGCGCTGCGTCGCGATGGTACGCAGGCGAACGTCATCGACACCATGCAGACACGCATGGAGCTCTACGATCGCATCGACTACCACACCTTCGAGCAGAAGCTCGATGCGTTGTTTGCCGCGAAGAAGTAAGTCGAACAACTCCTTAACAAATTCAAGAATGCTGGAGACAAAAAATGGCCGAAGCAAAAGTACTCAGTGGCGCCGGGCTCCGTGGCCAGGTGGCCGGGCAAACCGCACTGTCCACCGTGGGCCAGTCGGGTGCCGGTCTGACTTACCGTGGTTACGACGTTCGTGAACTGGCCGCTGATGCGCAGTTCGAAGAAGTGGCTTACCTGCTGCTGTACGGAGAGTTGCCGACCAAGGCGCAACTGGCCGCCTACATCACCAAGCTGAGCAAGCTGCGTGACCTGCCGCAAGCGCTGAAGGAAGTGCTTGAGCGCATTCCGGCCGACGCTCACCCGATGGACGTGATGCGCACCGGTTGCTCGTTCCTCGGCAACCTGGAGCCGGAAAACAGCTTCGCCGAGCAACAGGACAAGACCGACCGCCTGCTCGCTGCGTTCCCGGCGATCATGACCTACTGGTATCGCTTCAGTCACGAAGGCAAGCGCATCGACTGCGTCAGCGACGAGCCATCCATCGGCGGCCACTTCCTGCACCTGCTGCACGGCAAGAAGCCGAGCGAGCTGCACGTCAAGGTGATGAACGTTTCGCTGATCCTCTACGCGGAGCACGAGTTCAACGCATCGACCTTCACCGCACGCGTTTGCGCTTCGACCCTGTCCGACCTGTACTCGTGCATCACCGCGGCGATCGGTTCGCTGCGTGGCCCGTTGCACGGCGGCGCCAACGAAGCGGCGATGGAAATGATCGAGCGCTTCTCTTCGCCGGAAGATGCGATCAAAGGCACCCTCGGCATGCTCGAGCGCAAGGACAAGATCATGGGCTTCGGCCACGCGATCTATAAGGACAGCGATCCGCGCAACGAGGTGATCAAGGGCTGGTCGAAAAAACTCGCTGACGAAGTGGGCGACAAGGTGCTGTTCCCGGTTTCCGAAGCCATCGACAAGACCATGTGGGAACAGAAAAAACTGTTCCCGAACGCCGACTTCTACCATGCCTCGGCATACCACTTCATGGGTATTCCGACCAAGCTGTTCACGCCGATCTTCGTCTGCTCGCGCCTGACCGGCTGGGCCGCGCACGTGTACGAGCAACGCGCCAACAACCGCATCATCCGTCCAAGCGCCGAGTACGTCGGCGTTGAACAGCGCAAGTTTGTGCCAATCGAACAACGCTGAATGGGGGTGGCCAGCGCCGGGATCTGAACTCAACGCAGGGTTCCAGTGGGAGCGAGCTTGCTCGCGATAGCGGTGGGTCAGTCGACATCATTGTCGGATGTGACTCAGTCATCGCGAGCAAGCTCGCTCCCACGGTGGATCCTGTGATCTTCAGCTCCGGCGCCAGGCCCCGCCTTTTGAAACTACCGTGACCGAGTCCTGACCGATGAACACAGAATTCCGTAAACAATTGCCCGGCAGCCAACTGGATTACTACGACGTCCGCGCGGCGGTCGAGGCCATCCAGCCGGGCGCCTATGACACCCTGCCGTACACCTCCCGCGTGCTGGCGGAAAACCTGGTGCGTCGCTGCGACCCGGCCACGCTGACCGAATCCCTCAAGCAGTTCATCGAGCGCAAGCGCGACCTCGATTTTCCCTGGTTCCCGGCCCGCGTGGTGTGCCACGACATCCTCGGCCAGACCGCACTGGTCGACCTCGCCGGCCTGCGTGACGCCATCGCCCAGCAAGGCGGTGACCCGGCGCAAGTGAACCCGGTGGTGCCGACCCAACTGATCGTCGACCACTCCCTGGCGGTCGAGCGCCCAGGCTTCGATCCAGAGGCGTTCGAAAAGAACCGCGCCATCGAAGACCGTCGCAACGAAGACCGCTTCCACTTCATCAACTGGACCAAGAAGGCGTTCAAGAACGTCGACGTGATCCCGCCGGGCAACGGCATCATGCACCAGATCAACCTGGAGAAAATGTCTCCGGTGATCCAGGTGCGTGACGGTGTCGCGTTTCCTGATACCTGCGTCGGCACCGACAGCCACACGCCGCACGTCGATGCGCTGGGCGTGATCGCCATCGGTGTGGGTGGTCTGGAAGCCGAGAGCGTGATGCTGGGTCGTGCCTCGTGGATGCGTCTGCCGGAAAGCGTCGGTGTTGAACTGACCGGCAAACTGCAACCGGGCATCACCGCCACCGACATGGTGCTGGCGCTGACCGAGTTCCTGCGCAAGCAAAAAGTGGTTGGCGCCTGGCTGGAGTTCTTCGGCGAAGGCGCTTCGGCCCTGACCCTGGGCGACCGCGCGACCATCTCCAACATGGCCCCGGAATACGGCGCCACCGCGGCGATGTTCTACATCGACCAGCAGACCATCGACTACCTCAAGCTCACCGGTCGTGAAGACGAGCAGGTGCAGTTGGTCGAGAACTACGCCAAGCAGATCGGCCTGTGGGCAGACAGCCTCAAGGGCGCGCAATACGAGCGTGGCCTGACATTCGACCTGTCGTCGGTGGTGCGCAACATGGCCGGCCCGAGCAACCCGCACGCTCGCGTGGCGGTCTCGGATCTGGCCGCCAAAGGCATTTCCGGACAGTGGGAAGACGTACCTGGGCAGATGCCGGACGGCGCAGTGATTATCGCCGCCATCACCAGTTGCACCAACACCAGCAACCCGCGCAACGTGATCGCCGCTGGCCTGCTGGCGCGCAACGCCAACAAGCTCGGCCTGACCCGCAAGCCATGGGTGAAATCGTCCCTGGCGCCGGGCTCGAAAACCGTCGCGCTGTACCTCGACGAAGCCGGCCTGACCGATGAGCTGGAGCAGCTCGGTTTCGGCGTCGTGGCCTTTGCCTGCACCACCTGCAACGGCATGTCCGGTGCGCTTGATCCGGTGATCCAGCAAGAGATCATCGACCGCGATCTGTACGCCACAGCGGTGTTGTCCGGCAACCGTAACTTCGACGGCCGGATTCACCCGTACGCCAAGCAGGCGTTCCTCGCTTCGCCTCCACTTGTCGTTGCTTATGCGATTGCTGGCACCATCCGTTTCGACATCGAAAAGGATGTGCTGGGCGTGGTCGACGGCAAGGAAATCCGCCTGAAGGACATCTGGCCGAGCGACGAGGAAATCGACGCGGTGGTGAAAGCTTCGGTGAAACCTGAGCAGTTCCGTCAGGTGTACATCCCGATGTTCGCCATCCACGAAGACAATGGTCCGAAAGTGGCGCCACTGTACGAATGGCGCGAGATGAGCACCTACATCCGCCGTCCGCCGTACTGGGAAGGCGCACTGGCCGGTGCACGTCCGCTCAAGGGCATGCGCCCGCTGGCGGTGCTGCCGGACAACATCACCACTGACCACCTGTCGCCATCCAATGCCATCATGCTCGACAGCGCCGCCGGTGAATACCTGGCGAAAATGGGCCTGCCGGAAGAGGACTTCAACTCTTACGCGACGCACCGCGGTGACCACCTGACTGCGCAGCGCGCGACTTTCGCCAACCCGAAACTGTTCAACGAAATGGTTCAGGAAAACGGCAAGGTCAAGCAGGGTTCGCTGGCCCGCGTCGAGCCGGAAGGCAAAGTGATGCGCATGTGGGAAGCTATCGAAACCTACATGGACCGCAAGCAGCCGCTGATCATTATTGCCGGTGCCGACTACGGCCAGGGTTCGTCCCGCGACTGGGCGGCCAAGGGCGTGCGTTTGGCCGGTGTGGAGGCGATTGCCGCCGAAGGATTCGAGCGCATCCACCGCACCAACCTGGTGGGCATGGGCGTGTTGCCGCTGGAGTTCAAGCCGGGCACCAATCGCCACACCCTGGCCATCGACGGCAGCGAAACCTACGACGTGATCGGTGATCGCACCCCACGCGCCGAGCTGACGCTGGTGATCCATCGCAAGAACGGCGAGCGCGTCGATGTGCCGGTGACCTGCCGCCTCGACACCGCCGAAGAAGTGTCGATCTACGAGGCCGGCGGCGTGTTGCAACGCTTCGCCCAGGACTTCCTCGAAGAGTCGGCGGTTGCCGTTTAAATCAGGCTGTACGGACACGGGACCTCGAGTCCCGTGTCTGTTTTCAGGTTAGGAGTAAAGAGCGCCATGGCTCAATTCGCACCCCAGATCAAAATCCCCGCCACCTACATGCGCGGCGGCACCAGCAAAGGCGTGTTCTTCAGCCTCAAGGACTTGCCCGAAGCCGCCCAGGTGCCAGGCCCGGCCCGTGATGCCTTGCTGTTGCGTGTGATCGGCAGCCCCGACCCGTACGACAAGCAAATCGACGGCATGGGCGCGGCAACCTCCAGCACCAGCAAAACCGTGATCCTGTCCAAAAGCATCAAGGCCGATCACGACGTCGATTACCTGTTCGGCCAGGTGTCCATCGACAAGCCGTTCGTGGACTGGAGCGGCAACTGCGGCAACCTGTCGGCCGCGGTCGGTTCGTTCGCCGTCAGCAACGGTCTGGTGGACGCCAGCCGCATTCCGCACAACGGCGTTGCCGTGGTGCGCGTCTGGCAGGCCAACATCGGCAAGACCATCATCGCCCATGTGCCGATCACCAACGGTGAAGTGCAGGAGACCGGCGATTTTGAGCTCGACGGTGTGACCTTCCCGGCCGCCGAAGTGCAGCTCGAGTTTCTCGATCCGGCGGCGGAAGAAGAGGGCGCCAGTGGCTCGATGTTCCCCACCGGCAACCTGATCGACGACCTGGAAGTACCGGGCGTCGGCAGCTTCAAGGTGACCATGATCAATGCCGGCATCCCGACGATTTTCGTCAACGCCGAAGACATCGGCTACAAGGGCACCGAACTGCAAGGCGCGATCAACGGCGACCCGAAAGCCTTGCAGATGTTCGAGACCATTCGTGCTTATGGCGCCTTGCGCATGGGCCTGATTTCAAATGTCGATGAAGCGGCCAAGCGTCAACACACGCCGAAAGTGGCGTTCGTGGCCAAGCCCGCGGATTACGTCGCGTCCAGCGGCAAGGCGATTGCAGCGGGTGATGTCGACCTGCTGGTGCGTGCGCTGTCGATGGGCAAGCTGCACCACGCCATGATGGGCACGGCGGCTGTGGCCATCGGCACGGCGGCGGCGATCAATGGCACCCTGGTCAATCTGGCGGCGGGCGGTGTCGAGCGCAACGCGGTGCGCTTCGGTCACCCGTCGGGCACTCTGCGGGTCGGCGCTGAAGCCAGCCTGGTCAACGGTGAATGGACGGTAAACAAAGCCATCATGAGCCGCAGTGCGCGGGTGTTGATGGAAGGTTTTGTGCGAGTGCCGGGCGATTCTTTTTAAGATCACCCAAAACCGCTCCCACACTGGATTTTCGGTGAACGCGGTATTTGTGTTCGACGCAAATCCAGTGTGGGAGCGAGCTTGCTCGCGATGAGGCCCGTTCAAGCGCCACAGGTTTACTTGAAGCGCCGCTCCACACCTTTCTCCACAAGGATTTTCGCGGAGATTTCTTCCACGGAAAAATGCGTGGAGTTGATGTGCGGGATGTTTTCGCGGCGGAACAGGTTTTCCACCTCGCGCACTTCGAATTCGCACTGGGCGTAGCTCGAATAGCGGCTGTTGGGCTTGCGCTCGTTGCGGATCGCGGTGAGGCGGTCCGGATCGATGGTCAGGCCGAACAGCTTGTGCTGGTGGGCGCGCAGGGCGGCCGGCAATTGCAGGCGCTCCATGTCGTCTTCGGTCAGCGGGTAGTTGGCGGCGCGAATGCCGAACTGCATGGCCATGTACAGGCAGGTCGGGGTTTTACCGCAGCGCGAGACGCCGACGAGAATCAGGTCGGCCTTGTCGTAGTAGTGAGTGCGGGCGCCGTCGTCGTTGTCGAGGGCGAAGTTTACGGCCTCGATACGCTCCATGTAGTTGGAGTTGGTGCCGATGGAATGGGACTTGCCGACGGTATAGGAAGAATGCTCGGTCAGCTCCTGTTCCAGCGGTGCCAGGAAGGTCGAGAAAATGTCGATCATGAAACCATTGGACGTTGCCAGAATCTCACGAATGTCCTGGTTGACGATGGTGTCGAAGATGATCGGCCGGAAGCCGTCTGTTTCGGCGGCTTTGTTGATTTGTTGTACCATTGCCCGCGCTTTTTCCACGTTGTCGATGTACGGTCGCGTGAATTTGCTGAAGGTAATGTTTTCGAATTGTGCCAACAGGCTCTGACCCAGGGTTTCGGCAGTGATGCCGGTGCCATCGGAGATGAAGAAAGCAGATCGTTTCATTTGCACCTTGGGCCTTAAGCTAGTGACGATTCTTGGATATGATAGGCGCGATTTGCAGGCCGCCAATGGCCGGCATTCTCACTTATTTTCCAGGTCCAGGCCATACAGCCGGCAGATGCTCCCCCGAGCAGCCGGTTCCTGAGCTTTTCCAATACAGTTAGTGGAGAGATCACCTTGGTAGAGTACGTAGTTTCCCTCGATAAGCTCGGCAAACACGATGTTGAGCATGTGGGGGGCAAGAACGCATCCCTGGGCGAGATGATCAGCAACCTTGCAGGTGCCGGTGTTTCGGTGCCCGGTGGCTTCGCCACGACCGCTCAGGCTTATCGTGACTTCCTGGAACTGAGCGGCTTGAATCAGCAGATTCACGATGCTCTGGATGCCCTGGACGTCGACGACGTGAATGCCCTGGCCAAGACCGGCGCACAGATCCGTCAATGGATCATGGAAGCCGAGTTCCCTGAAAAGCTGAACAGCGAAATCCGCACCGCGTTTGCTGCGCTGTCCGCCGGTAACCCCGACGTGGCCGTGGCCGTGCGCTCTTCCGCCACCGCCGAAGACCTGCCGGACGCCTCGTTCGCCGGTCAGCAGGAAACCTTCCTGAACATCCGTGGCGTTGAAAACGTCATTCGCGCCGCCAAGGAAGTGTTTGCCTCCCTGTTCAACGATCGCGCGATTTCCTACCGCGTGCACCAGGGCTTCGACCACAAGTTGGTGGCCCTGTCGGCCGGCGTACAGCGCATGGTCCGTTCCGAAACCGGCACCGCCGGCGTGATGTTCACCCTCGATACCGAATCGGGCTTCCGTGACGTGGTGTTCATCACCGGCGCCTACGGCCTGGGTGAAACCGTCGTACAAGGCGCGGTGAACCCGGATGAATTCTATGTCCACAAAGGCACGCTGGCGGCCGGTCGCCCGGCGATCCTGCGCCGCAACCTGGGCAGCAAGGCCATCAAGATGATCTACGGCGACGAGGCCAAGGCCGGTCGTTCGGTCAAGACTGTCGACGTGGATAAAGCTGAGCGCGCGCGTTTCTGTCTGACCGACGCTGAAGTCAGCGAGCTGGCCAAGCAGGCGATGATCATCGAGAAGCACTACCAGTGCCCGATGGACATCGAGTGGGCCAAGGACGGTGACGACGGCAAGCTGTACATCGTGCAGGCCCGCCCGGAAACCGTGAAGAGCCGCACCCAGGCCAACGTCATGGAACGTTACCTGTTGAAGGAAACCGGCACCGTGCTGGTGGAAGGTCGAGCCATTGGCCAGCGCATCGGCGCGGGCAAGGTGCGCATCATCAAGGACGTGTCCGAGATGGACAAGGTCCAGCCAGGTGACGTACTGGTGTCCGACATGACCGACCCGGACTGGGAACCGGTCATGAAGCGCGCCAGCGCCATCGTCACCAACCGTGGTGGTCGTACCTGCCACGCAGCGATCATCGCTCGTGAGCTGGGCATTCCGGCGGTAGTCGGTTGCGGTAACGCCACTCAACTGTTGAAAGACGGTCAGGGCGTCACCGTTTCCTGCGCTGAGGGCGACACCGGTTACATCTTCGAGGGCGAACTGGGCTTCGACATCAAGAAGAACTCCGTGGACGCCATGCCGGAGCTGCCGTTCAAGATCATGATGAACGTCGGCAACCCGGACCGTGCCTTCGACTTTGCTCAGCTGCCGAACGCCGGTGTGGGCCTGGCCCGCCTGGAGTTCATCATCAACCGCATGATCGGCGTGCACCCTAAAGCGCTGCTGAACTACGACGGCCTGCCGCTGGACATCAAGGAAAGCGTCGACAAGCGTATCGCCGGCTACAACGATCCGGTCGGTTTCTACGTCGAGAAACTGGTGGAAGGCATCAGCACCCTGGCGGCGGCGTTCTATCCGAAGAAGGTCATCGTGCGTCTGTCGGACTTCAAGTCCAACGAATACGCCAACCTGATCGGCGGCAAGCTCTACGAGCCGGAAGAAGAAAACCCGATGCTGGGCTTCCGCGGCGCTTCGCGTTACATCAGCGAGTCGTTCCGTGACTGCTTCGAACTCGAATGCCGCGCCCTCAAGCGCGTGCGCAACGAGATGGGCCTGACCAACGTTGAAATCATGGTGCCGTTCGTCCGTACCCTGGGCGAAGCGAGTCAGGTCGTCGACCTGCTGGCTGAAAATGGTCTCGCTCGTGGCGACAACGGCCTGCGCGTGATCATGATGTGCGAATTGCCATCCAACGCCATCCTGGCGGAAGAGTTCCTTGAGTTCTTCGACGGTTTCTCCATCGGCTCCAACGACCTGACCCAGCTGACTTTGGGCCTGGACCGTGACTCCGGTATCATCGCGCACCTGTTCGATGAGCGGAATCCGGCGGTCAAGAAGCTGCTGGCCAATGCCATCGCCGCCTGCAACAAGGCCGGCAAGTACATCGGCATCTGCGGTCAGGGGCCTTCGGACCACCCGGACCTGGCCAAGTGGCTGATGGAACAGGGCATCGAAAGCGTGTCGTTGAACCCTGATACTGTGCTGGAAACCTGGTTCTTCCTGGCTGAGGGTCAGGCTTCGGCTTGATTGTGTGAAAACGGGCTGTTTTCTGTGGGAGCGAGCTTGCTCGCTCCCACATTGATCTCAGCCTTTAGAGATTCAAGCAGGGCGGGCTCCAACAGGATGCCGCCCTTTTTTGTGCAAGAGACTATGCAAAGCAGCAGCAACCTATTTCCTGTCGCTCTGATCAGTGCCGAACGGCGCGGAGATCTGAGCGAAGATGTCTATCGTTTGAAACCTGCAAACAGCCCTGACATCAGCGTCGAACTGGCGGTGACACGCCTGGGCATGGCCGACGAGCCTGCCTCGCGCGGTGTGCCGGTGATCCTCTTGCATGGCAGCTTTTCCAATCGGCGCTTCTGGTTCTCACCAAAAGGCCTGGGATTGGGCGCCTATCTGGCGCGCCTGGGGTACGACGTGTGGATTCCGGAAATGCGCGGTCACGGTTTGTCCCGGCGCAACCAGGCTTACCGCAAGAACCGTGTTGCCGATTACGCGCAATATGATCTGCCCGCCATCGGCGCCTTTGTGCGCGAACAGAGCGGGCAGATTCCGCACTGGATTGGCCACTCCCTGGGTGGCATCACCCTGGCAGCCGCATTGGGCGGTGAATACATCGGTGAGCCGGTGGTGGCGTCGGCGGCTTTTTTCGGCACCCAAGTCAGTCGCACCTATTGGCCGTTGAAAATCCCGCCGGTGGAGTGGGGTAGTCGCTTCATTCTCAAGCGTTTTGCCCAGTTGTCCGGTTCGCGGCTCAAGCGTGGCCCCGAGGACGAGCCAATCGGCCTGGCCCTGGAAAGCATGCGCTGGTACGGGCTGTTCGGACGCTTTGGCGATGGCAAGAAGGATTGGTGGGCCGGTTTGGCCGAGGTCAAGCTACCGGTGCTCGCCGTGACTGCCGCAGGCGATCATCAGGATCCGGCCTGGGCCTGTCGCAAGTTGTTTGATCAGCTGGGTTCGGAGCACAAGCAGTTTGTGAACCTTGGGCGTGAGCAAGGATTTGCCGACAATTTCGGTCATGTGGAAATGCTCGTCAGCAAAGCCGCGCAGACTGAAGTCTGGCCGCTGGTAGCGCGCTGGCTGTTGGATCAGCAAACGCCGTTGCTGGGAGAAAAAGCCGATCTGGCCACAGCGATCTAAGCTGGACGCTCTAACAAGGGCATTTCGCTCTGATCGGCTTGCGGCTAAGATATGACGGATTGAGCGGTTCTGGTCATTTTCAATGACTGAACCATCACTGGTGTTCGTGCTGCCCTTCTCTTTACAGGAGTTTCTCGATGAACCATTACCTCACGCCTGATCTGTGCGATGCCTACCCGGAACTCGTGCAGGTGCTGGAGCCGATGTTCAGCAATTTCGGCGGCCGTGATTCCTTCGGCGGCGAAATCGTCACCATCAAGTGCTTCGAAGACAATTCGCTGGTCAAGGAACAGGTCGAGCTCAAGGGTAATGGAAAGGTCCTGGTGGTCGATGGCGGCGGCTCTCTGCGTCGCGCGTTGCTGGGCGACATGCTCGCCGAGAAAGCCGCGAAGAATGGCTGGGAAGGCCTGGTCATCTACGGTTGCATCCGTGACGTCGATGTCATTGCGCAAACTGACCTGGGTGTTCAGGCGCTGGCCAGCCACCCGATGAAGACCGACAAGCGCGGCATCGGCGATCTCAATGTCGCGGTGACTTTTGCAGGCGTGACCTTCCATCCAGGTCACTACGTTTATGCGGACAACAATGGCGTGATCATCTCGCCAAGCCCGCTGAAGATGCCTGAATAAAGCGTCGTCAATCAGAGGAGTGCGGATGTTCGAGGAAGAAAACGCGCAATGGGGGCTGGTACACGCCCTGGTGCTGGACGGAAAAGGCGGTGCGCGTTCGATAGCCCGGACTGAACTCGATGACTTGCAGCTGCAGGGGCATGAAAGCCTGTGGCTGCACTGGGATCGTGGTCATCCGCAAACCCAGACCTGGTTGCGCAGATCCAGCGGATTGAGCGAGTTCAGCTGCGATCTGTTGCTCGAAGAAAACACCCGACCGCGCCTCTTACAGCTTTCCGACAGCGAATTGCTGCTATTTTTGCGCGGGGTCAATTTGAATCCGGGCGCCGAGCCTGAAGATATGGTCTCGGTGCGGATCTTTGGCTCTGCACAACGAGTGATTTCGCTGCGGTTGCGCCCATTGCGCGCGACCGATGAATTACTGGTGCAACTGGCGGACGGCAAGGGGCCGAAAACCGCCTCCGAACTGATTCTCTACCTGGCGCAGTACCTCACCAACAAGGTGCAGGATCTGGTCAGCGATCTCTCGGAAGTGGTCGATGAGGAAGAAGAAAAGCTGGATGCCGACGAACGGTATGCACCCGAACACGGCGCCATTTTGCAGATCCGTCGCCGGGCTGCTGCGTTGAAGCGTTTTCTCGCTCCGCAGCGGGATATCTTTGGTCAGCTGACGCGGATCAAACTGCCCTGGTTTGTCGACGATGATGGCGATTACTGGAACGAGCTCAACAACAGCCTGACGCGTTATCTTGAAGAGCTGGAGCTGACCCGGGAGCGGGTGGGGCTGGTCCTTGAGGCCGAAGACCGGCGCTTGAGCGTGCGCATGAATCGCACGATGTATCGCTTCGGGGTCATTACCGGAATCTTTTTGCCGATGAGTTTTCTCACCGGTCTGCTGGGCATCAACGTCGGTGGCATTCCGTTTTCGGGTAGCCCCTACGGTTTCATGATTGCCTGCTCGATGATGGTCGCGGTCGCCGTGGGACAATGGTGGTTGTTCCGCCGTTTGCGTTGGGTCTGAAGGAGCGCCATGTGACCCGAGCAAATCTGGCCGCGTCTTTCACAGACATCACGAGAGGTGCGTATGCACGATCCGTTTGAACAGTCTTTGCGCGACATGCTCAACGCCTCACCGTCCACCCGGGACGACGATGCGTGCCTTGGGCGTGTGCTGAAAACCGCCAACCGCCAGGTCGGCGCCGGTGATTTGTTCAGTCTCCTGGGCCGTTGGCTGCCCGCGCTGATGATCGCCCTCAATAATGGCTCGGCCCACGTGGCGCCGGTCTCCCGTCTACGTAAACCTGCAGCTCGTACCGCTGATAAGGCTGATTGAATATGGAACTTGATCTCTGGACCCAGAGCCTCGTCACTGCAATGACTGCGTTGTGGACCAAGGTTGCGAACTTCATTCCGAACCTGTTCGGCGCACTGGTAGTGCTGCTGCTGGGTTTTGTCGTGGCCAAGCTGCTGGACACGCTGCTCTCCAAATTGCTGGCCAAGCTGGGCCTGGATCGCCTGATGGGCGGTACCGGCTTGACCAAGCTGCTGTCTCGCGCCGGCATTCAAGTGCCGATCTCGACCTTGATCGGCAAGATCGTCTATTGGTTCGTTCTGCTGATTTTTCTTGTTTCGGCGGCAGAATCCCTTGGACTTGAGCGAGTTTCAGCTACGCTGGATATGTTGGCGCTCTATTTGCCGAAAGTGTTCGGTGCAGCGCTGGTGCTGCTCGTCGGTGTATTGCTGGCACAACTGGCCAACGGCCTGGTGCGCGGGGCGGCAGAAGGTGTAGGACTGGACTATGCTTCAGGGCTTGGGCGGATTGCCCAGGGCCTGGTGATCATCATCAGCATTTCGGTGGCGATCAGTCAGTTGGAGGTCAAGACTGACCTGCTCAACCATGTGATCGTGATCGTATTGATAACCGTTGGTCTGGCGATTGCGCTGGCCATGGGCTTGGGAAGCCGGGAAATTGCCGGTCAGATTCTTGCGGGAATCTATGTGCGTGAGTTGTATCAGGTTGGGCAACAAGTACGTGTTGGCGAGGTCGAAGGCCAGATCGAGGAGATCGGCACGGTTAAAACCACATTGCTGACCGATGAGGGTGAGCTAGTCTCTCTTTCCAATCGGATCCTCCTTGAGCAGCATGTGAGTAGCCGCTAACCCGGCAAACCCTGCTAATGTATGCCGCCGCAAAATGCCGCTGAAGCTGGCTGCGGCGGACATTGACCTGACTGTCGGCACGACTTGTTTTGAATAAAACCCAATCGCTATCCATGCGCTACGACCCCCGCGAGCTCTCTGATGAGGAGTTGGTCGCGCGCTCGCATACCGAGCTGTTTCACGTAACGCGCGCCTATGAAGAACTGATGCGGCGGTACCAACGAACATTATTTAACGTGTGTGCACGATATCTTGGGAACGATCGCGACGCCGACGATGTCTGTCAGGAAGTCATGTTAAAGGTGCTGTATGGCCTGAAGAACTTCGAAGGCAAATCCAAGTTCAAGACATGGCTATATAGCATCACGTACAACGAATGTATTACGCAGTATCGGAAGGAACGGCGAAAGCGTCGCTTGATGGATGCTTTGAGTCTTGACCCCCTCGAGGAGGCGTCCGAAGAAAAGGCGCCGAAACCTGAGGAAAAGGGTGGACTCGATCGCTGGCTGGTGTATGTGAACCCGATTGACCGTGAAATTCTGGTGCTACGATTTGTCGCAGAGCTGGAGTTTCAGGAGATCGCAGACATCATGCACATGGGATTGAGTGCAACAAAAATGCGGTACAAACGCGCTCTAGATAAATTGCGCGAGAAATTTGCAGGCATTGCTGAAACTTAGTTCAGCGCAAATATCTCTTACGCTTAGGCAAGTTCTGTTAGACTTGCCGCCGAGTTGTCCCCCGGTTTGCGGGACTGCTTCACAATCACCAGATGGGGATTTAACGGATGAAACTGAAAAACACCTTGGGCTTGGCCATTGGTTCTCTTATTGCCGCTACTTCGTTCGGCGCGTTGGCACAAGGCCAAGGCGCAGTTGAAGGCGAGCTCAACTACGGGAAGAAGTACAACGACAGCGTTAATCACGTTGAAGACGGCTACACTCCTGGCGCCTCCATCGGTTACTTCTTGACCGACGACGTGTCGTTGAACCTGACCTACAACAACGATGACCACACCCGTTCGAACGACGGTACTGGCCACCAGAAAATCGAAGGCGATCAGTTCGGTCTGAACGCTCAGTACCACTTCAACAACGCTGGCGACGCTCTGCGTCCTTACGTTCAAGGTGGTGTTAAGCACGGCAGCATGACCAACGTAGCCGCTGACGGCCACACTGGTCGTGACCAGTCGACCTTCCTGACTGCTGGCGCTGGCCTGAAGTACTACTTCCTTGAAAACGTTTACGCTCGTGCTGGCGTAGAAGCTGACTACAAGCTGGACAACGGCCGTTGGGACTACATCCCGTCCGTAGGTCTGGGTGTGAACTTCGGTGGCGGCGGCAAGCCTGCTGCAGCTCCAGTTCCAGCTCCGGCTGAAGTCTGCTCCGACAGCGACAACGACGGCGTATGCGACAACGTTGACAAGTGCCCAGACACCCCAGCCAACGTAACTGTTGACGCTGATGGCTGCCCGGCAGTTGCTGAAGTGGTTCGTGTTGAGCTGGACGTTAAGTTCGACTTCGACAAGTCGGTCGTCAAGCCTAACAGCTACGCTGACATCAAGAACCTGGCTGACTTCATGAAGCAGTACCCGTCGACCACCACCACTGTTGAAGGTCACACCGACAACGTTGGTCCAGACGCGTACAACCAGAAACTGTCCGAGCGTCGTGCAAACGCCGTTAAACAAGTTCTGGTTAACCAGTACGGCGTTGGTGCAAACCGCGTTCAGTCCGTTGGCTACGGCGAATCCCGCCCAGTTGCTGACAACAAGACTGAAGCTGGTCGTGCTGTTAACCGTCGCGTAGAAGCGCAGGTTGAAGCTCAGTCCAAGTAATTGGATTGCAGTACTGAGAAAAGCCCGGCTTAGGCCGGGCTTTTCTTTGCCTGCGATTGGGCGAAGAGAGAAGCGTCAGGCGTGTTGACTGCCAACGTGGGCGACGCTGAATAGAGCCCCTTGACGAGCAGGGTCGCTAGCACAGGAAGGATTGGCTGCGACTGCGCCAATCACCAGGATCGCCGGGCTTTTCAACGCGAAGGCGCAGGCATCTTCCACCATTGCCATCAGGGTGCTGCGACATTCCCGTTGATGCGCCAGTGATGCATTTTCAATCATTGCTACCGGCGTTTCTGCCGGCATTGCCCCCGCCAGCAGTTGCTCACGAATCTCGCAGAGCTTTGCCACTCCCATGTAGACCACCAGTGTGGTGCCACCTTGGGCGAGCGCTTGCCAGTTCAGGCTGCTTTCGTCTTGAGTGTGGGCGGTTACCAGCGTCACCCCGCGTGCAACACCGCGTAGGGTCAATGGAATAGCGCATTGCGTGGCGCCTGCCAGCCCGGCCGTGATGCCGTTGACCAATTCAGTCTCGATACCCCGTTCGCCTAACCACTGCGCTTCTTCGCCACCACGTCCGAAGATGCACGGGTCGCCACCCTTGAGCCTCACCACGCATTTTCCCTGACGGGCATAACGCAGCATCAGGCGATGGATAAAGGCCTGCGGCGTCGAACGACAGCCACCGCGTTTACCCACCGCAATAATCCGCGCACCGGGACAATGCTCCAGCACGGCGTCGTTGACCAGATCGTCGATCAGCACCACATCCGCTTCACTCAACGCCCGTACGGCTTTGAGGGTCAGCAGCTCGGGATCGCCGGGACCTGCACCCACCAGCCAGACTTTTGCGCTCATAGTGTTTTCCTCACGAGATGGCAGCTTGCGGCTGCGCTTGGGCGGCCAGCAAACGCTTGATTTCCGGGACGCAGGAGCCGCATTGCGTGCCGCAACCCAATTCCTGTTTCAAACCTTGCAAGTCCAGGCCGCGGCGAATACCGGTGCAAACCGCGTTCTGACTGACGTTTTTGCAGTTACACAAGGTTTTATTGCCGATCACTTCGGCGTCGATTTGACCAGGTGGCGCACTCAAGGGGGCGAGCAGCCAGCGCCTGAGCTGTTCATCGGCACGACCCTCGAGCCAGAGGTTTTGCAGCCAGTGTCGAGCGAGGGTTTCCCCCGCCAGGCGGATAGCGGTGATTCGGCCGTTCTCGATCCGCACGCGCTTGCCGATGGCACGTCTGGGATCGTCGTAGGCCAGGACCGGTCCGTCGTTCAGCCCCAGGCATTGATCGATATCGTGCAGCAGGTGTGGATCAGGCGCAGCGGCGCTGGCAGCGCGTATGAGCAACGCAGGGCGTTCTCGACCTATCAAACTGAGGCTGACGTAGGAAAACGCCTCGCAGAGGGGTCGTAGTGTCTCGAAGTGTTGTTGGACGTTGCCCTCGATCAACGCGAAAAGCTGCCACGACAATTGCACCGGCTCCAGGCGCACACCGCTGTGTTTGAGTTCCGGTTGTTTCGACAGGGGGTCGAAGGCGGGCAGGGTGAGGCTGTTCGCACCCCCTTTGAGGAAACGATCACCAAAATGCATCGGCAAGAAGGCCTGGCCCGGACGCACGCTGTCATCGCTGGCGACCGGCACAATCACTGCGCCACGACGACTCTTCAGGCTGATCAAGTCACCGGTTTGCAGTCGATGCCGACGCAGCTCTTCGGGATGCAGGCTTAACACAGCCTCGCTGACATGACCGAACAACTGAGCGGCGGTGCCTGTGCGGCTCATGCCGTGCCATTGATCGCGCAGACGACCGGTGATCAGGGTCAGCGGGAAACGTGCATCGCGTTGCTCTTTGGCGGCGCGATACGGGTCGGCGATGAACTGCGCACGGCCGTTAGCCGTGGCAAATACCCCGTCGACATACAGACGTGTCGTGCCCTCGACGGCACCCGAAGGGAAAGGCCATTGCTGCGGGCCCAGACGATCGATCAGTGCATGGCTGATACCGGAGAGGTCCAGATCGCGTTCGCGAGTCAGTTGTTTGTATTCATCAAAGAGTTGTACAGGGTTATCAAAGGCAAACAGGCTGGTTTGACCCGGACGCAGGTATTTTTCCAGGCGTTGTGCGAAATCCACGGTGATCGCCCAATCCGGTCTCGCGTCACCCGGCGCGGCGATGGCCTGGCGCACATGGGAGATGCGCCGTTCGGAGTTGGTCACACAACCCTCCTTCTCCCCCCAGCTGGCGGCGGGCAACAGCAGGTCGGCAAACCTTGCGGTTTCCGTGGTGCGAAAGGCTTCCTGCAAGACAACGAATGGGCAGGCCTGCAGTGCCGCGCGCACGGTGGCCTGATCGGGAAGCGACTGCGCGGGGTTGGTGCAGGCGATCCACAAGGCTTTGATTTTTCCGTTGGCCATCTGCTCAAACAGCTCGATCGCGGTCAGCCCGGGTTTTTCAGGCAGTTGATCAACGCCCCAGTAAGCGGCCACCTCGGCACGATGTTCAGCGTTGGCGGCATCGCGATGACCGGGCAGCAGGTTGGACAAGCTCCCGGTTTCCCGTCCGCCCATGGCATTGGGCTGACCGGTGAGGGAGAAAGGCCCTGCACCGGGACGACCGATCTGCCCGGTGGCCAGGTGCAGATTGATCAGCGCACTGTTTTTCGCGCTGCCAGCGGTGGACTGATTCAGCCCCATGCACCACAGCGACAGAAAGCTGGATGATGTGCCGATCCATTCGGCACATTGCTGCAATTGCTCGACGCTGATTCCGCAAAGCTGCGAAACCATTTGCGGCGTGTAGTCGCGCACCAGGCTTTTCAGTTCAGCCAGACCCTCGGTGTGGTCCCTGATGAAATCGCGGTCGATCCAGTCTTCCCACAGCAACAGATGCAAAATCCCATGGAACAAGGCGACATCGGTGCCAGGCAAGATCGCCAGGTGCAGGTCAGCCAGGTCGCAGGTGTCTGTACGACGTGGGTCGATGACCACGACTTTCATCTGCGGCCGGCGGGATCGGGCTTCCTCCAGCCGACGAAACAGCACCGGGTGGGCGTAGGCCATGTTACTGCCGACGATCATCACGCAATCGCTCAACTCCAGGTCTTCGTAGCTGCAGGGAGGCGCGTCGGCACCCAGGCTGCGCTTGTAGCCGACCACCGCCGAAGACATGCACAGGCGCGAATTGCTGTCGATGTTGTTGGTGCCCACCAGGGCGCGAGCCAGCTTGTTGAAGGCGTAGTAGTCCTCGGTCAACAGTTGCCCGGAAATGTAGAACGCCACGCTGTCCGGGCCATGTTCGGTGATGGTCGCGGCAAAGACACTGGCAGCGTGATCGAGGGCGCTATCCCAGTCGCTGCGGTGGCGGGCCAGGCCTTTGCCCAGGCGCAGTTCGGGATACAGTGCCCGCGCCGTCACGTCGCCAGTCAAGTGCAGGGTCGAGCCCTTGCTGCACAATTTGCCGAAATTGGCCGGGTGTGCCGGGTCGCCGCTGACGCCGAGGATGCGCTCGCCGTTATGCTCGATCAGCACCCCGCAGCCAACCCCGCAGTAACAGCAGGTGGACGCGGTGATCTGACGGTCCATCAGCCTGCGTCCCGCAGGGCCAGCATCACTCGGCCATTTTCGACCCGCGCCGGGTGGTGATGGGCACAGCCGACATCCGGGGCCTGGGCTTCGCCGCTTTGCAGATCGATTTGCCAGTTGTGCAGCGGGCAGGCCACCCGTTTGCCGTAGATCAGTCCTTGGGACAGCGGCCCTCCCTTGTGCGGGCAGCGGTCGTCGAGGGCGAACACTTCGTCGTCAGTGGTACGAAAAATCGCGATGTCACCCTTTGGGCCGGCGATGATCCGCGAGCCCAGGGTATTGATTTCATCCAGTGCGCAGATATCCAGCCAGTTCATGCCAGCACCTCCAGGTTTTTCACGGGGATGACGTCGAATTCTTTTTTCAGCTGTGGCTGTTCCAGGCGTTCCTTCCACGGGTCCTGTTCGAACGACAGCGAGAATTGCAGGCGATCGTTGAGCGCCTTGCGTCGCTCCGGGTCTTCAAGCACGGCTTTCTTGATATGGTCCATGCCAACCCGCTGCAGGTAGTGCACGGTGCGCTCGAGGTAAAAGGCTTCTTCGCGATAGAGCTGCAGGAATGCGCCGTTGTATTCACGGACTTCTTCGGCGGTTTTCAGTTTGACGAAGAACTCCGCCACTTCGGTCTTGATCCCGCCGTTGCCGCCGATGTACATCTCCCAGCCGGAGTCTACGCCGATGATGCCTACGTCCTTGATGCCGGCTTCCGAGCAGTTGCGCGGGCAGCCGGAGACAGCCAGTTTCACCTTGTGCGGCGACCACATGTTGAAGAGGTCATGTTCCAGCTCGATACCCAACTGTGTGGAGTTCTGCGTGCCAAAGCGGCAGAACTCGCTGCCGACGCAGGTTTTCACCGTACGGATGGATTTGCCGTAGGCATGGCCGGACGGCATGTCCAGGTCTTTCCAGACCCCCGGCAGGTCCTGTTTGCGGATGCCCAGCAAATCAATGCGCTGGCCTCCGGTGACCTTGACCATCGGCACCTTGTACTTGTCGGCAACGTCGGCAATACGCCGCAACTCCGAAGGATTGGTCACGCCGCCCCACATCCGCGGGACGACAGAGTAGGTGCCGTCTTTCTGGATGTTGGCGTGGGCTCTTTCGTTGATCAGGCGCGATTGCGGATCGTCCCGGGCTTCCCCCGGCCAAGTGGAAATCAGGTAGTAATTGAGTGCCGGCCGGCAGGTGGCGCAGCCATTGGGTGTGCGCCAGTTCAGGTAGCTCATGGTGCCGGCGATGGTCAGCAGGTGCTGCTCGCGGATGGCCTGGCGGATCTGTCCGTGATTGAGGTCGCTACAACCGCAAATGGCCTTTTCGCTTTTCGGCTTGACGTCTGCCGCGCCGCCCACGGTGTTGATCAGGATCTGCTCCACCAGACCTGCGCAGGAGCCACAGGAGCTGGCGGCCTTGGTGTGTTTCTTGACGTCGTCGACGCTGAACAGTCCGTGTTCCTGAATCGCCTTGACGATGGTGCCCTTGCACACGCCGTTGCAGCCGCAGACTTCGGCGCCGTCGGCCATGCTCATGGCTTTGTCCTGGCCTTGGTGTCCCACGTCGCCCAAGGCGTTTTCGCCAAACATCAAGTGATCGCGGATCTCGCTGATGGCATGGTTCTCACGGATCTGGCGGAAGTACCAACCGCCGTCTGCCGTGTCGCCGTACAGGCAGGCGCCGACCAGCACATCGTCCTTGATCACCAGTTTTTTGTAGACCCCGCCGATCGGATCGGAAAGGGTGATGGTCTCGGTGCCTTCGCCGCCCATGAAGTCGCCGGCGGAGAACAGGTCGATGCCGGTAACCTTCAGTTTGGTCGAGGTCACCGAGCCCTTGTAGGTGGCAAAACCGAGTTGCGCGAGGTGATTGGCGCAGACCTTGGCCTGTTCGAACAGGGGGGCTACCAAGCCATAGGCAATGCCGCGATGGCTGGCGCATTCACCGATGGCGTAGATCCGCGGGTCGTAGGTTTGCAGGGTGTCGTTGACCAGAATCCCGCGGTTGCACGGAATGCCGGATTTCTCCGCCAGTTCAGTATTGGGGCGAATGCCGGCGGCCATCACCACCAGGTCCGCGGGGATGATGTCGCCGTTCTTGAACTGCACCGAACCGACCCGGCCGTTGCCCGCGTCGTGCAGGGCCTGGGTGTGTTCGCTCAGACGAAAGTGCAGGCCGCGCGTCTCCAGGGCGGTTTGCAGTAGCTGGCCGCTGGTTTTGTCCAGTTGCCGCTCCATCAACCACTCGCCGATGTGCACCACGGTCACGTGCATGCCCCGCAGCATCAGGCCGTTGGCAGCCTCCAGGCCGAGCAGGCCGCCACCGATCACCACGGCGTGCCGGTGGGTTTTCGCAGTGTCGATCATGGCCTGGGTGTCGGCGATATCGCGGTAGCCGATCACACCCTCAAGGGTGTTGCCGGGAATGGGCAGGATGAAAGGTGTCGAGCCGGTGGCGATCAGCA
The DNA here is from genome assembly GCF_004348895.1 of Pseudomonas vancouverensis. Classification (GTDB taxonomy): domain Bacteria; phylum Pseudomonadota; class Gammaproteobacteria; order Pseudomonadales; family Pseudomonadaceae; genus Aquipseudomonas; species Aquipseudomonas vancouverensis. Next base: position 189,457 of record NZ_RRZK01000028.1, on the reverse strand, counting down.
GGCGGTCGTATTCGGCTTCGCTGCCGTCTTCGGCGATGACCCGGCGCTTGACCCGGTCAATCTCCACCACTTTGCGATTGAGCAGCAGTTTGACGTTGTTGTCCAGGTACCAGCTCAGGTCGTTGAGCACGATCTCTTCGAAGGTCTGTTCACCCGCCAGCACCGGCGACAACAGGATGCGGTTGTAGTTGGTGTGCGGTTCGGCGCCGAAGACCGTGATGTCGTACAGCTCAGTGCTCAGTTTGAGCAATTCTTCCAGGGTCCGGACCCCGGCCATGCCGTTGCCGATCATCACCAGTTTTAGTTTTTTCATCAGCTTCTCCGGGGAGCTCAGGCTTGCCTCATCAGGGTTCAGGCCACGCTCGACAAATGTTGCGCAAACAAAAAAAGGCGTCCCGCTAGTTGCCTAGCGAGGACGCCTTTGTCCTGGTCCCGTTCTCTCGGGAAGTGCAGCCTTCGTCGTTGAAGCCTGCGCTTTATGTCTGTTGAAAGCGTTAATGCAGCGCTTGTGCCAAGTCGCTCAGAACCCGTGTTTATTGGCTTTGCTCCCGCCTGCGGAGGCTGCGCCGTGAGGGAATGCACCGATTCAACGCGCTTTGCCCGCTAATGGAGCGCGACCACCAGCAGCGCCAGGTTGAGCAGCAGCGATAGCAGCGCCACTGTCCGCCAGACTTTCAGTGGTTCGCGTTCCAGCAATGGCTTGGGGCGCATATTCAAACTGCGGCGTTCGCCCTGTTCGAGCAGCAGCAACCATTCTTCCGCCGTTTCAAAGCGCTGATCGGGGTCCACTGCCACGGCGCGTTCCAGGTTATGGGGTGATCCAGTCCGGCAGGTCCGGTCGGTAGCGGTTGGCATTGACCGGCTGGCCAAACCTCGGGCGCTGGAACGCTTCGATTTCGCCATAGGGGTAATGCCCGGTGAGCAGGAAATACAGGGTCACACCGACGGCGTATAGATCCTGTCGTGACGTCGGCAGTTCTCCGCGAAAGGCTTCCGGTGCGATATAGCTGGGCGTACCCGGAAGGGTCCACGGCAGATCCTGGGAAAGACCAGGGCAGTAGGCGAGGCCGAAGTCCAGCAAGCGCAACTCACCGTCCAGCCCCAGCAACAGGTTTTCCGGTTTGATATCGCGATGCAGAATCTGCCGTCGATGCAACAGGCCGACTGCCCGTAGCAAGCGCTCGGCGATGTCTTGCCATTGGGCCAGCGGCAACGGTCCGCCCTGTGCATGCCGTTGCGCCAGGGTGGCGCCCGAATATTCACGCATCACGTAGTACAAATGCTGACGCTGACTGGCGGCATGGACTTCAGGAAAGTGCCGGCCGGCTACGCGTTTGAGAAACCACTCTTCCGAGAGCAGCGCTTGCCCGGTCTGGTGATCGTCGTGCAGGTGTCCCGGCAGCGTTTTCAGCAGCCAGGCGTGTTGTTGGTTGTCGCGAACCCGGTAAAGCAAAGATTGCTGACTCTGTGCAACGATCCCCTCAACCTGCCAACCCTCGAACGCCTGACCCGGTTTCAGGGCTGGCGGCAATGGCCATTGCTGCAAGTGAATCAGCGCATCGCCGATGCTGGCTTCACCGAGGGCATCGACCCGCACCAGTAAAGCACTGGCATTGTCCTGGCTGCCCGCCAGGTGTGCGGCATTGACCAGTGTTTGCGCGGCGCTTTGCAAGTCTGGCTGATCGCGCAGGATCGCGGCGATGGCGGTATCGCCCAGGACGGCCCAGATGCCGTCGCTGAGCAGGACGAAGCTTTCTTCGGGGCGCAACTCACCGTCGAGAAAATCCAGCACCAGATGTTGATCGAGCCCCAGCGCACGTTTCAGCACGTGCTGCATGCCCGGCTGCTCCCAGACGTGATCCTCGCTGATTCGCTGCAACCGATCGGCGTGCCAGCGATACACCCGACAATCGCCGACATGGGCCAAGGTAAAACGCCGGCCACGCAGGACCATTGCACTGAGGGTGGTCAGCAGCGGTTGTCCGCCACCATTGGCCTGCAACCAGCGGTTCTGCGCCAACAGCAGGCGATCGAGTGCTTGCGCGACGCTCCAGGTTTCCGGGGTGGCGTAGTAATCCAGCGCCAGGGCCTGCAACGTTGAACGGGCGGCCAGGCCACCATCAGCGCACTGGCTGACGCCGTCGGCAATGGCGAACAGGTAGCCTTTGCTCGCCGCCAGTGCCGGGGCTGGCGTGACCAGGCGCAGCGCATCCTGGTTTTCCTCACGAGGACCGATGGCGCTGGCTTCGGCGAAACTCAGTTGCAGGCTCATCGAAACCTCAAACCCGCGCAGCCGTGACGGCAGCCGAGCCCCAGGTGGTTCTCCAGCGCCGTTTCACCCCGTGCAATCCGAACCACGCCAGCACACCCAGGCTGGCGAACAACCACAGGGCCAGTTGATAGCTGCCGGTGCTTTGCTTGATTGCACCCATGCCGGCCGCCAAGGCAAACCCACCAATGCCACCGGCCATGCCGATCAGGCCGGTCATCACGCCGATTTCCCGGCGAAAGCGCTGTGGCACCAGTTGGAACACTGCGCCATTACCGGCACCCAGGCCGAGCATGGTGCAGACGAAAAGCGCCAATGCCGCGTAGGAACTTGGCAGATTGAAGCCGACCGCGGTGATGCAGATCGCTGCAACGGTGTACATCGCCAGCAGGGTGCGGATGCCCCCGAACCGGTCAGCCAAGGCACCGCCCAGCGGGCGCATCAGGCTGCCGCCAAATACGCATGCAGCGGTGTAGTAACCGGCAGTGACCGGGCTCAGGCCATACTGGTCGTTAAAGTAGCCGGGCAGGGCGCTGGCCAGGCCGATGAAGCCGCCGAAGGTCACGCTGTAGAAAAACATGAACCACCAGCTATCGCGGTCGCCCAGAGCCTTGAAGTAGTCGGCCATGGCTTTGGCCTTTGGCCGCTCGGGGGCGTTTTTGGCCAACCAGGCAAAGACGATCAAGGTCAGGATCAGTGGAATCAGGGCGAAACCGAACACGTTGCTCCAGCCAAATGCCGCTGCCAGTACCGGGGCGATCAACGCGGCGAACACCGTGCCCGAGTTGCCTGCGCCGGCAATGCCCATCGCCTTGCCTTGGTGTTGCGGCGGATACCACTGTGACGCCAAGGGCAGGGCGACGGCGAAAGAGGCGCCAGCCATGCCCAGGAACAGCCCCAGCAACAACGCTTGCTCGTAGCTGTGGATACCGATTTTCCAGGCGCCGAACAGGGCGCAGATCACGATGACCTGACCGATCAGGCCGGCAGTCTTGGGTGACAGGCGATCAGCCAGCATCCCCATCACGAAGCGCAGAACTGCCCCGGCCAGAATGGGCGTGGCCACCACCAGCCCGCGTTGTTGCGTTGTCAGTTGCAGGTCGGCGGCGATCTGCACCGCCAGGGGGCCAAGCAGGTACCAGACCATGAAGCTCAGGTCGAAATAGAGGAAGGCGGCGAACAATGTCGGTGTATGGCCGGATTTCCAGAAGCTTGAATTCATCGCGCACCTCAGCTGTGAAGAGTCTCGGAAGGAGTCGTGAGCTTGCAGGTGGGCGCCGTTACGGCCGCACCACCGGCCCCGGGCTGTGGGGCCAAAACGAAAAAACGCCGCCACCCGATTTGCCAGGAGCAAATGAGGTGAGCGACGTCTTTGTCGTAGGTGGGGCAACCGCCGTTGGTTACCTGTGGTGATTGCTTAGCGAGATTTGTGCCAACACTTGCAACCCAGTTGCTCGCGGAGATGAAGGAGCATCCACCGCTGAACTTCAGCCCAGCAGCTCGCTCATGGCAATGATCTGTTCCGCCACTTGAATCAGCTTCTGCTGGCGGCTCATCGCCTGGCGGCGCATCAGCGTGTAGGCCTCTTCCTCGTTGCAGTTCTTCATTTTCATCAACAGACCCTTGGCCAGTTCGATGCGCTTGCGCTCGGCCAATTGCTGATCACGGGCATGCAACTGGGCGCGCAAGGCCTGATCGCTTTCAAAACGCGCCATGGCCACGTCGAGTATCGGCTGCAAGCGCTGTGCGTGAATGCCTTCGACAATGTAGGCACTGACCCCGGACTTGATCGCCTGACGCATCACCACGGGGTCGTGTTCGTCCGTAAACATCACGATCGGTCGAGGCTGGTCGCGAGTCACCATGACCACTTGCTCCATGACATCGCGCCCCGGTGACTCGGTATCGATCAGAATCACATCCGGCCGCACCGTTTCTACGCGTTCGGGCAAGTCGATGGTCAGGCCGGATTCATCGATCACTTCGAAACCGGCCTCGATCAGGGCTGATTTCAGGCGTCCGACTTTCTTTGCCGTGTCGTTGATGAGCAGGATACGCAGCATATTCGAGGTCTCCTGTCAGCAGTGGGTGGTTCGCGGCGAGCGGTCGTTCATGGCGTGCAAGGTGAAGCTGCGGGCATAACCGGCGGGGTTCGAGCCGTCCCAGATTTTGCCGTCGATCAACTGACTGCTGCGCATTTCAAAGGCCGGCGATACAACGCCAACGGCGCTGGCGGCCTGGCGGTAGAGGTCAAGTTGCTGGACCTGCCGGGCTACTGCGAGATAGTCAGGGTCTTCGCGTAACAAGCCCCAGCGACGAAACTGAGTCATGAACCACATGCCGTCGGACAGGTAGGGCAGGTTGACCTCGCCGCCACCATGTAAACGCAGCGTGTGGGGGTCTTGCCAGCGATGGCCGAGGCCGTCGGTGTAATCACCCAGCAGGCGCGGTTCGACGCAGCCCAATGGCGTATCAAGATACTGTGCGGCGCTGAGCAGTTGTGCGGTACTGCGGCGATTTTCGCGGCTTTGCTCGATGAAGCGGCTGGCTTCGAGGACCGCCATGACCAATGCCCGCGAAGTATTCGGGTACTGCTCGACGAATTCGCGGGTACAGCCCAGGACCTTTTCCGGGTGATCGGGCCAGAGGGTCTGGGTCGTGGTCAGGGTAAAGCCGAGGTCCTGTTGCACGGCGCTCGCAGACCAGGGTTCGCCTGCACAGAACCCGTCGATACGTCCGGCTTGAAGGTGCGCGATCATTTGCGTTGGCGGCACCACGACGCTGTCGACATCGCGCAACGGGTGAATGCCTTGGCTGGCGAGCCAGTAATACAGCCACATGGCGTGGGTGCCGGTTGGAAACGTCTGGGCGAAGGTGAGTTTTGTGCGAGTGTGGTGCACGTGCCGATCCAATGCTTCAGGACTGGTCACGCCCAGCGCTTGCAAGTCGCGGGACAGATTGATGCTTTGGCCGTTCTGGTTCAGCCCCATCAGAACGGCCATGTCGGTTGCACCCACGCCACCGATGCCCAAGTGAACGGCATAGATCAGGCCGTACAGGCTGTGGGCTGCATCGAGTTCGCCGCTGACCAGTTTGTCCCGGATGTTGGCCCAGGATGACTGACGCTTCAGGTTCAGGGTCAACCCATGGGGTTGGGCGAAGCCCTGGGTGGCGGCGACCACCACCGATGCACAGTCACTCAGGGCCATGAAACCGAGGTTGATTTCGGATTTTTCCGGGGCATCACTGCCGTTGACCCAGGCCAGGGGACCGGCTGACGGTTCGTTCATCGTGTGTTCACCCTACAAAAAAAACGTCGTCTCCGGCCCACAAACGAGCAGTCCGGAAACGACGCCATTGTCTTTTCACCCCCGCCATCGTTGGCATGGGTGTCGATGCATGGAATAGTGCAAGGCATATGCCATTCAACCTTGAATTGCTAAGGTGCCTCGCTTGCCGAGCCTTGGCCCGGCTATAATCGCCATCTCAATTCGCCGCCAATCGAGTCCAACCCGCCCATGTACAGCCTGGCCCGTCAGTTGTTGTTCAAACTCTCTCCGGAAACCTCTCACGATCTGTCCCTGGACCTGATCGGCGCGGGAGGGCGTCTGGGGCTCAACGGCTTGTTGTGCAAGGCTCCGGCGAAAAAGCCGGTGAACGTCATGGGCCTGGATTTCCCGAACCCGGTAGGCCTGGCCGCAGGCCTGGACAAGAACGGCGCGGCCATCGACGGCTTTGCCCAGCTGGGTTTCGGTTTTGTCGAAATCGGCACCATCACCCCGCGTCCACAACCGGGCAACCCCAAGCCGCGCCTGTTCCGCTTGCCGGAAGCCGAGGGGATCATCAACCGCATGGGTTTCAACAACCTCGGTGTGGACTATCTGCTGGCCCGCGTAGCGGCAGCCAAGTACAAGGGCGTGCTGGGCATCAATATCGGCAAGAACTTCGATACGCCGGTCGAGCGTGCCGTGGACGATTACCTGATCTGTCTGGACAAGGTTTATGCCCACGCCAGCTATGTGACGGTCAACGTCAGCTCGCCGAACACCCCGGGGCTGCGCAGCCTGCAATTCGGTGATTCGCTCAAGCAACTGCTCGCCGACCTGGCTGAGCGCCGCGCTGAATTGGCGCTGCGCCATGGCAAGCATGTACCGCTGGCCATCAAGATTGCCCCGGACATGACCGATGAAGAAACCGCTCAGGTCGCGCAGGCGCTGATTGAGACCGGGATGGATGCGGTGATTGCCACCAACACGACCCTGAGCCGTGTTGGCGTCGAAGGCATGGAGCATGCTGACGAGGCGGGCGGTCTGTCCGGTGCGCCGGTGCGTGACAAGAGCACCCACACCGTGAAGGTGCTGGCCTCGGAGCTGGGCGGCAAGCTGCCGATCATTGCGGCCGGTGGTATCACCGAAGGCAAGCACGCGGCGGAGAAAATCACCGCCGGTGCGAGCCTGGTACAGATTTACTCGGGCTTCATCTACAAAGGCCCGGCGCTGATTCGCGAGTCCGTAGACGCCATCGCCGCGCTGCGCTGAACCCTGTGGGAGCGAGCTTGCTCGCGATAGCGGTTTAACATTCAACGAGGATATCGACTGAAAGGCTGCCATCGCGAGCAAGCTCGCTCCCACAAGTTGTATTTGAATCCTCAGGCATAAAAAAGGGCCCCTTCAAAGGAGCCCCTGGGCCGAAGCCCGCCGTCCGGATGGGACGCGCGTGGTTAATTCAGTACAAAGTCAGATTGTCGTGTCGGAGTGTTGTGCCCTGTGCTTAGCCGACGGCGTGAAGTTCGTTGAGTCTGTGGATTCCCGCAGTGCCGGTCATACCGTCCCAGTTGTCGCCGCGTCCTTCTCGCCAGCCGTTGATCCAGGCTTGACGTACCGACGGTAGAGTAAATGGGCAAAGCTCACGGGATTTACCACCTACGCCATATTGATATCCGCGCAAAAATGCTCTTTCCAACGGATCACGCTTAAGTCTTCTCATAGGGTATTGCCCTCACTTGTTGACTGTATGTATCGCGTTGACCTCAACGGAGGTCTGGCAGAAAAACTCTGCCGTTGGCGGCTCGTTGCCGGCGTGACGAGCCAAGGTGTTGGCGTCATTGCGGCGCCAACCTGATTCCAGTTCTAACCAATGAGTCACACCGAGGGAATGATCGTTTTGTCATAAGGGCGTAACCAAAAGCGTGCTATGGCCATAAGTAACGGCGCAATTCATGAATTTTTTTTCACCAAAGCCCGGTATGATCGGCCCCCGCGCGGGATGCGCGGGTTAATCCTTTAGTGAGAATGTTTCCTGCCGCTGCGGGACAATTCGACGAAGGGTCGACTTATGACATTTTGTTGCATCAACTTTTTTATCTGTCCTTGCATCTAAGCTCATTTAACCCGGGCAGCAGGGGTGGAACGGCACACCTTCGTGCCACGCGGGCGCTCTTCGAGAAAAGCGCCTGATTGAAAACCGGACCGGCAATGCGTTGCCCGGTCACTCAGCCAAAGGTTCTGGAATTCCCATGTCCGATCGTTTCGAACTCTTCCTCACTTGCCCTAAAGGCCTTGAAGGCCTGCTCATCGAGGAAGCCGTCGGGCTTGGCCTTGAGGACGCGCGGGAACACACCTCCGCCGTGCGTGGCATGGCCACCATGGAAACCGCCTACCGCCTCTGCCTGTGGTCACGTCTGGCCAACCGCGTATTGCTGGTGCTCAAGCGCTTCGCAATGAAGGATGCCGAAGACCTGTACCACGGCGTGCTCGATATCGAGTGGCAAGACCACATGCTCAGCGACGGCACCCTGGCCGTCGAATTCAGTGGCCATGGCTCGGGCATCGACAACACCCACTTCGGTGCGCTGAAGGTCAAGGACGCCATCGTCGACAAGTTGCGCACCCCCCAGGGCGATCGTCCTTCCATCGACAAGCTCAATCCCGACCTGCGCGTTCACCTGCGCCTGGACCGTGGCGAAGCGATCCTGTCCCTCGACCTGTCCGGTCACAGCCTGCACCAGCGCGGCTACCGCCTGCAGCAAGGTGCGGCGCCGCTGAAGGAAAACCTCGCGGCAGCCATCCTGATCCGTTCCGGCTGGCCACGCATTGCCGCTGAAGGCGGCGCTCTGGCCGACCCGATGTGCGGCGTCGGTACCTTCCTGGTGGAAGCCGCGATGATCGCCGCCGACATCGCGCCGAACCTGCGCCGTGAGCAATGGGGTTTCAGCGCCTGGCTCGGTCACGTGCCGGCCTTGTGGAAAAAGCTCCACGAAGAAGCGTCCGAGCGTGCCGCGGCCGGTCTGGCCAAGCCACCGCTGTGGATTCGTGGCTACGAAGCCGACCCGCGCCTGATTCAACCGGGGCGCAACAACGTCGAGCGTGCCGGCCTGAGCGAATGGATCAAGATCTATCAGGGCGAAGTCGCGACCTTCGAGCCGCGTCCGGATCAGAACCAGAAAGGCCTGGTGATCTGCAACCCGCCCTATGGCGAGCGTCTGGGCGACGAGGCGAGCCTGCTCTACCTCTACCAGAACCTCGGCGAACGCCTGCGTCAGGCCTGCCTGAACTGGGAAGCGGCGGTGTTTACCGGCGCACCGGACCTGGGCAAGCGCATGGGCATCCGCAGCCACAAACAGTATTCGTTCTGGAACGGCGCCTTGCCGTGCAAGCTGCTGCTGATCAAGGTCCTGCCCGACCAGTTCGTCACCGGCGAGCGCCGTACTCCGGAGCAGCGTCAGGCCGAACGTGAGCAGGCGGCCTACGATCAGGCGCCAAGCGAGCCGCAAGAGCGCCAGTACAACAAAAACGGCAACCCGATCAAACCGGCCCCGGCGCCCGCGCCTGTGGTCGAACTGCCACGCCTGAGCGAAGGCGGGCAGATGTTTGCCAATCGCCTGCAAAAGAACCTCAAGGCGCTGGGCAAGTGGGTCAAGCGTGAAGGCATTGATTGCTATCGCGTCTACGATGCCGACATGCCGGAATACTCCATGGCCATCGACCTGTACCAGGATTGGGTGCATGTCCAGGAATATGCCGCGCCAAAATCCATCGACCCGGCAAAAGCCTCGGCGCGCATGTTCGATGCCCTGGCCGCGATTCCCCAGGCCCTGAACATCGACAAGAGCCGCGTGGTGGTCAAGCGCCGTGAACGTCAGAGCGGCACCAAGCAATACGAGCGCCAGGCTGCGCAGGGCAAATTCGTCGAGGTCAACGAAGGTGGCGTGAAACTGCTGGTGAACCTCACCGATTACCTCGACACCGGCCTGTTCCTCGATCACCGGCCGATGCGCATGCGCATTCAGAAAGAGGCGGCGGGCAAGCGCTTCCTCAACCTGTTCTGCTACACCGCGACGGCCAGTGTGCATGCGGCCAAGGGCGGCGCGCGCAGCACCACCAGCGTCGACTTGTCGAAAACCTACCTGGACTGGGCGCGTCGCAACCTGTCGCTGAACGGTTTCTCCGACAAGAACCGCCTGGAGCAGGGTGATGTCATGGCCTGGCTGGAAGCCAGTCGCGACGAGTACGACCTGATCTTCATCGACCCGCCAACGTTCTCCAACTCCAAGCGCATGGAAGGGGTGTTCGACGTGCAGCGCGACCAGGTGCAACTGATCGACCTGGCCATGGCGCGCCTGGCGGCCGGCGGCGTGTTGTATTTCTCCAACAACTTCCGCAAGTTCGAGCTGGAGGCCAATCTGGGCGAGCGCTATGCGGTCGAGGAAATCACCGCGCAGACCATTGATCCGGATTTTGCCCGCAACGCCAAGATCCACCGCGCCTGGAAAATCACGGCTCGTTGACACTTGAATCGGTTGGAACCTCAGAGCCTTGATTTTTAAAGGCTCTTGGCTCCGACCGGTACTGGTCAAATTAGTGGCTAATAGCTATAACTCAACTCATGGCCAAAGGGCTTTCCCGCACCTGGCGTTTTGAGTTGGGTTTTATGTCGTTGCACGCCGTGCGCCCCAAGATCCTGGGTTTTATCAGCGAAGATGTCTCGGCCTGGCTGGTCGCGCTGTTGGTATTGCTTGTCGGTGGGGTTCTCACCGGCTTGCTGGCCTGGTCGACGCTGAATCTGTTTCACCATCAACTGCGCCAACGCTTCCAGTTGTTGGCCAGTGAACGCTACAGCCGCATCGAAGAACGATTTCAGGATCAGGAGCAGCGCCTCGATGGCCTGCGACGTTTTTTCGCCAACTCCGATTCGGTGTCCCGCGCGGAATTCGACGGCTATACCAAACCCTTGCTCTATCGAACCCAGGCGTACTCCTACGCTGAACGGGTCAGCCGTGACCAGCGCGCGGCGTTCGAGCAGCGTGCGCGTGATGAGGGCTTGAGCAGCTTTGCCCTGCGTGAACTCGATGCCGCGGGCCAGTTGAAACTCGCCGGTGAGCGCGACGAGTACGTGGTGGTGCTCTACAGCCAGACGCAAAGCAAGCTCGGATCACCCCTCGGCTACGACTTGCTGGCGCAGCCTTTGCGTCGCGCGACCCTTGAGCGAGCCAATCAGCATGGAGGCATGGCTGTTTCGCAGCCGATGACGCTGGTCAGTATCGAGCCGGCCTATGCCCGGGGCGTGCTGCTGGTCGCGCCGGTGATGCAGCGCAATAGCCAGGAAGCGCAGGCGACCAAGCCCTATGGCTATGTCATGGCGGTGATCAGCATGCGCCAGTTGCTGGCGGACGGCTTGCCGGAAGCCAATCGCGACTCCCTTTCGGTGCGCATTCTTGATCTGTCCACCAACGATCAGCATGAAGTGCTGTTCGAGTCGCCCAATCCGCCGGCGGTCAGCGACTTGTCCGCCACTCGCCTGTTACGCCTGGCCGACCATGATTACCAGGTCGATATCCAGCCCAGCGAGGCCTTCGTCCAGGCCAATCATTCCTCGGTCAGCAGCCTGGTCGTGCTCGGAGGCCTGCTCAGCATACTGCTCAGCGCCTTGCTTTATGTGTTGGTCAGTCAACGCCAGCGGGCGTTGAAAATGGTTGAACTGCGCACCCAGGAACTGCGTGAACGCGAACAGGAATTGCGCGGCACCCACGGCCAGTTGCGCGGCGTTTTGAATGCGGCGACCCAGGTGGCGATCATTGCCACGGACCTGCGCGGGGTCATCAGCACCTTTAACGCTGGCGCCGAGCAGATGCTCGGCTACACCAGCGCCGAAGTGGTGGGGCACATGACCCTGGAAAACCTGCACCTGCCCCGGGAGCTGGTGGCGCGCGCGGCGGAGCTGAGCACACGCTATGGCAAACCGGTGCCGACCTGTCAGGCCATGTTGGTGGAGGGCGATCTTGAGAGTGATCACGAGGCGCGCGAATGGACGCTGGTGCGCAGTGATGGCAGCCACCTGATGGTCAATATGCTCGCCACCCCGGTGCTGGACGAGCAAGGCCTGTGGGTCGGGCACCTGGCCGTGTGTATCGACATCACCGAGCGCAAGCGGGTCCACGAAGCGTTGGCGGCGCGCGACCTGTTGTTGAAGAAACTCAGCGCCCATGTGCCCGGTGGCATCTACCAGTTCAAGATGGAGTTCGATGGGCGATTCAGTGTGATCTACGCCAGTGACGGCATCCGCGAGATCTACGAGCTGGAGCCGGATGTACTGCTGATGAACGCCGAGTCGATCTTCACCCGCATTCATCCCCAGGACACCACCCGGGTTCGCGCCTCCATCAAGGCCTCGGCGGACAATCTCAGCCCCTGGCGCGAGGAGTACCGGGTGCAATTGCCCCTGCGTGGTCTGCGCTGGGTGCGTGGCGAGGCAACGCCTGAGGAGTTGCCCGGCGGTGGTGTGCTCTGGCACGGCTACATCTCGGACATTTCCGACATGAAGCGGGTGGAAGAAGAACTGCGCGCGCTGTCGGTGACGGATTCGCTGACCGGCATCCACAACCGTCGCTACTTCCAGGAGCGCCTGACCAGTGAAATGGCGCGGGTGGAGCGTGGCGGAGGTGATCTGTCGGTGATCATGCTCGACATCGACCATTTCAAACGGATCAACGATTTGCACGGCCACGCCGTGGGGGATCGGGTGTTGCGCATTGTCTGCGAGCGCATTGGTCATCGCCTGCGGCGCACTGATGTGTTCTGTCGCCTGGGCGGTGAGGAGTTCATGGTGCTGTGCCCGGACATCAGTGGCGAGCACGCCCATGTGCTGGCCCAGCAGCTCTGGCAAGGCCTGCGCAGTACGCCCATCGATGGCGTGGGTACGGTCACCGCCAGTTTCGGTATTGCCAGTTGGCGCGTCGGCGAAGGCGCGGATGCGCTATTGCTGCGCGCTGACTCGGGGGTCTACGCGGCGAAGCAGGCCGGGCGGGATCGGGTGGAAGGGGAGATGACTTAGGCGTAAAGCCCACTGTGGGAGGAGCTCCCACAGGGTACGGGTTGTGCTTAGAGTACCGACGCGGTCTGCGCCAGCTTCGGTTGGCGGTACAGGTCCAGCAGCACTTGGTCGAGCACCGACGAGGCGCCGAACGGGGCCTTGTCGTTGAGGATCGCGACCACGGCCCAGGTGTTGCCATTGACGTCGCGGCTGAAACCGGCGATCGCGCGCACGGTGTTCAGGGTGCCGGTCTTGACGTGAGCCTCGCCGCGCATCGCAGTGGTCTTCAAGCGTTTGCGCATGGTGCCGTCGGTGCCGGCAATCGGCATCGAACTGATGTACTCGGCGGCGTACGGGCTGTGCCAGGCCGCTTCGAGCATCGCCGCCATTTCCCGGGCGCTGACCCTTTCCGAGCGTGACAGGCCGGAGCCGTTTTCCATGACCAGATGCGGGGCGGTGATGCCTTTTTTCGCCAGCCACTGGCGCACGACACGCTGGGCAGCCTTGGCGTCATCACCGTCGGCATCGGTGCGGAAGCGCTGACCGAGGCTCAGGAACAGTTGCTGAGCCATGGTGTTGTTACTGTACTTGTTGATGTCGCGGATGATTTCCGCCAGGTCCGGGGAGAACGCCCGGGCCAGGACCTTGGCATCTTTCGGTGTCGATGCCACGACGTCCTTGCCCTGGATGCTGCCGCCCAGTTCCTTCCAGATCGCCCGCACGGCGCCGGCGGTGTAGGTCGAGTGGTCGAGCAGCGACAGGTAAGTCTGCGAGCTGCAGCCTTCGGCCAGTTGGCCACCGACCGTGACGGTCACGCTGCCATCGGCCTGGGGCACAGGGTTGTAACGCACGCCACCGGTGCACTGCTTGCCGGCGATGGCCTTGACCTGATTGTCGATACGGATGGTCGCGATCGGCGGCTCAACCGACACCAGCACCTTGCCCGAGTCGTTGCGCGCAACGAAGCGCAGGGCCTTGAGGTTGACCAGCAACGCGTCGGGCTTGACCAGGAACGGCTTGTTCTCGTCATTGCCGTCGTCGTTGAACTCGGGCAACTGTGGCGGAATGAAGAAGCCCTTGTCCAGCACCAGGTCACCGGTGACCTGGGTCACGCCGTTGGCGCGCAGATCACGCATCAGCAGCCAGAGTTTTTCCATGTTCAGCTTCGGGTCGCCGCCACCCTTGAGGTAGAGGTTGCCGTTAAGAATGCCGCCGCTGAGGGTGCCATCGGTGTAGAACTCGGTTTTCCACTGATGGTTGGGGCCGAGCATCTCCAGGGCCGCATAGGTGGTGACCAGTTTCATGGTCGACGCCGGATTGACCGAGACGTCCGCGTTGAACACAGTGGGCGTGCCCGGGCCAGTGAGCGGAATCATCACCAGCGACAGGGCGTTGTCCTGCAACTTGCTGGCCTTGAGAGCCTTTTCGACATTCGGGGTGAGGGCGGTGTTGATGGTGGCGGCGCTGACGGGGAGGGCCAGCGGCAGAAGAAGACCGGCGAGAAACAAAGGACGCAGCGATTTGATCATGTGAAATAAGACCCTGCAGTCGAGGGGAAAAATAACGAGGGCATGGATGAAAAAGCCCTCAGTGGTCATGAAAGTGTCGGCATTATGCCCCAAGGTGTTACGGCTTGTGCCGTGCCTTGGCCGGTTAATCGGCTATTTTTTTTACCGGCGGTAGCTGCCGTCGCCCAGAGAGTCGGGCAATCGGCGGCTTAAACTGCTAAAGTGCCGGCCGTTATTACTTAAGAGGATTGTTCCAATGGCGACTAACCGTTCCCAGCGTCTGCGCAAAAAACTGTGCGTCGATGAATTTCAAGAGCTGGGTTTCGAACTGAACCTGGATTTCAAAGAAGATTTGGCTGACGAAGCCATTGATGCTTTCCTCGATGCATTCCTCAAAGAAGCCATGGAAGCCAACGGTCTGGGCTACGTGGGCGGCGACGACTACGGTCTGGTTTGCCTGCAGAAGCGTGGTTCGGTGACTGCCGAGCAGCGCGCTGCCGTTGAAACCTGGCTCAAAGGCCGCACCGAGCTGACCAGCGTTGAAGTCAGCCCGCTGCTGGACGTCTGGTACCCGGAAAAGCCGATCAATCCGGTAGCTTGATGTCAATGAAAACGGCGACCCAAGGGTCGCCGTTTTTTTATGCCCGGATTTCGTGTGTCAGGCCTTGCGCCAATTCAGGATCAGCAGCGTCAACACCCCCGCAACAATCCCCCAGAACGCCGAACCGATGGAAAACAGCGTCAGCCCCGAGGCCGTGACCATGAAGGTGATCAGCGCCGCTTCACGCTCCTTCACCTCGCTCATGGCGATACTCAAACCGTTGATGATCGAGCCGAACAGCGCCAGTGCGGCAATCGACAGCACCAACTCCTTGGGCAATGCCGCAAACAACGCCGCCAGGGTCGCACCGAACACACCGGCGATGCCATAGAAAATCCCGCACCAGACCGCTGCCGTGTAACGTTTGTTGCGGTCCTCGTGGGCTTGTGGCCCGGTGCAGATGGCTGCGCTGATGGCCGCCAGATTGATGCCGTGGGAGCCGAACGGCGCCAGCAACAGCGAGGCGATGCCGGTGGTGGTGATCAGTGGTGATGCCGGAACGCTGTAGCCGTCGGCCCGCAACACGGCGATGCCGGGCATGTTCTGCGAAGTCATCGCCACCACGAACAGCGGGATGCCGATGCTGATGGTGGCGGCAAAGGAGAAGTGCGGTGTGGTCCAGACCGGTGTCGCCACTTCAAGGTGGAAGCCGCTGAAGTCCAGCAGGCCCATGAAGCCCGACAGGGCGGTACCGATCAGCAACGCGCACAGCACGGCGTAGCGGGGCGAGAGGCGCTTGACCACCAGGTAGGTGAAAAACATGCCGAGGACCAGCGCGGTGCGGTGTTGCGCGGCGACGAAGATTTCGCTGCCGATCTTGAACAGGATTCCCGCCAGCAGGGCCGCTGCCAGTGATGCCGGGATTTTCTTCACCAGGCGCTCGAAGCTGCCGGTCAGGCCGCAAATCGTCACCAGCACTGCACAGGTGATATAGGCGCCGATGGCTTCGCCGTAGCTGACACCGCCCAGGCTGGTGATCAGCAAGGCTGCGCCAGGCGTCGACCAGGCAATGGTGATCGGCGTGCGATAACGCAGCGACAGGCCAATGGAGCACACCGCCATGCCGATCGAGATCGCCCAGATCCACGAGGAAATCTGCCCGCTGGTCAGGCCCGCCGCTTGCCCGGCCTGGAACATCAGCACCAGGGAACTGGTGTAGCCGGTCATCATGGCGATGAACCCGGCGACGATGGCCGAGGGTGAAGTGTCGGCCAGAGGACGGAGCTGCGTGTGCGTGGCGTCGTTCATGACGGCGGTGTTCCTTGTTCTGGTGAAGATGTCCGCCTGGAGGAGGATTGCAATCGGCTGCGGATTCTGTGAACAAGCCTAAACTCAAAAGTAACCGAACGTTGCAATACAGCCGGGGCCACAAACAGCCGTACAGTCGTGTTGCCACCATTCATTGTGTACAATCGCCGTGTTTTTTACGCGATACTTGCCAGCGACCCACTGTGCCGTATTAAAGTCACCGTCAATTCGCCGCAGTTTTCCGACTCGAGTGCCCATGAACGAACAGTTGCAACCCCTCAAGAAACAACCGCGCGCAGGCAAGGCCGGCCGTAGCGGAACCCAGGACGATATTGTCTATGCGCATATCTTCGAGGCGATCCTCGAACAACGCCTGGCGCCTGGCACCAAGTTGAGCGAAGAAGCGCTGGGGGAGATTTTCGGGGTCAGTCGCACCATCATTCGCCGCGCACTGTCGCGCCTGGCCCATGAAGGTGTGGTGTTGTTGCGACCGAACCGTGGCGCCGTGGTTGCCAGCCCGAGTGTGGAAGAAGCCCGCCAGGTGTTCTTCGCCCGCCGTCTGGTGGAGCGGGCGATCACCGAACTGGCGGTCGAGCACGCCACTGCGGAGCAAATTGCCGAGCTGCGGCAGATGGTCAACGACGAGCGCGACAGCTTCTCCCGCGGCGATCGCGGTGCCGGCATTCGCCTGTCGGGCGAGTTCCACCTGAAACTGGCGGAAGCGGCAAAGAATGCACCGCTGATCAGCTTCCAGCGCAGCCTGGTGTCGCAGACTTCGCTGATCATCGCCCAGTACGAAAGCGGCAACCGTTCCCACTGCTCCTACGATGAGCACACCCAACTGATCGACGCCATCGAGGCGGGGAACGGTGAGTTGGCGGTGAACCTGATGATGCATCACATGGATCACATCGACAGCAAGCTCAATCTCGATGAGGAAAGTGCATCGGATGACCTGCATGCGGTGTTCTCGCATCTGTTGCAGACCAAGAAGCCAGGGCGGGCGCCGGCGAAAATCTGACAAACCGAGTTGCTCGCGAAGGCGGCATAGCAGGCAATAAAAATCCCCCGGGCTGAAAAGCGCGGGGGATTTTTTATGCCTTGGGAAAACTCAGCGCTGATGCACCAGGTTGCCCGCTGCATAAGTCTGCAACACAGTCCGGTCATCACCCAGCGTCATCAACACGAACAACGCCTCGGCAATGTTGTTGGCCTGTTTCAGGCGATAACCCAGCAGCGGCGTGGCGTTGTAGTCCAGCACCAGGAAGTCGGCGTCGGTGCCCGGTTGCAGGTTGCCGATCTTGTCCTCCAGACGCAGCGCCCGGGCACCGCCCAAGGTCGCCAGGTACAGTGACTTGAACGGACTCAGGCGCGCACCCTGCAACTGCATGACCTTGTAGGCTTCGTTGAGGGTTTGCAGCAGCGAGAAGCTGGTGCCGCCACCGACGTCAGTGCCCAGGCCGACATTGAGCTTGTGCTTCTCGGCCATGGGCAGGTTGAACAGGCCACTGCCGAGGAAGAAGTTCGAGGTCGGGCAGAACGAGATCGCCGAGCCGGTTTCTGCCAGTCGCGCGCACTCGTCGTCGCACAGGTGCACGCCGTGGGCGAACACCGAGCGCTCGCCGAGCAGTTGGTAGTGGTCATAGACGTCCAGGTAGCCCTTGCGCTCCGGGAACAATTCCTTGACCCACTCGATTTCCTTGAGGTTTTCGCTGATGTGGGTCTGCATGTACAGATCCGGGTACTCGGTCAGCAATTGCCCGGCGAGGGTCAGTTGCTCGGGGGTGCTGGTCGGCGCAAAGCGTGGCGTCACGGCGTAGTGCAGGCGACCCTTGCCATGCCAGCGTTCGATCAGCGCCTTGCTTTCCAGGTAGCTGGATTCGGCGGTGTCGGTCAGGTAGTCCGGCGCATTGCGGTCCATCATCACCTTGCCGGCGATCATGCGCAGGTCCAGTTGCTGCGCCGCTTCGAAGAACGAGTTCACCGACTGCGGGTGCACGCTGCCGAACACCAGGGCGGTGGTGGTGCCGTTACGCAGCAGTTCTTTGATGAAGATGTCCGCGACTTCGTCGGCGTGTGCCTTGTCGGCAAACTGGCTTTCGCAGGGGAAGGTGTAGGTGTTGAGCCAGTCGAGCAGTTGCTCGCCATAGGCACCGACCATGCCGGTTTGCGGCAGGTGGATGTGGGTGTCGATGAAGCCCGGGGTGATCAGCGCATCCTGATAGTGGGTGATTTCGATGTCCGCCGGCAGTTTCGGCAGCAGATCGCTGGCGTGGCCAAGGGCGCTGATCTGGCCGTTGTCGACCACCAGCAGGCCGTCTTCGAAGTACTCGTAGGAGGCTTCGATACCCACTTCGGCCGGGTCGGCGATGCTGTGCAGGATGGCGGCGCGGTAAGCTTTGCGAGTCAGAGGCATTGGGGTTCTCTATATCAGGCTTGTCAGTTCGAGGCGGCTTGTCTGGCCGCTTGGCTGCGGCGTGACGCCGGCAGCAGTTTGGCAATCGGTTCGGCGCTGGAGCTTTGCTGGCCGAAGTTGGCGTTGTAGGTGGCGATGATTTCGCCGGCGATGGAGATGGCGATCTCGACAGGCAACTTGCCTTTGACTTCGCCGATGCCCATCGGGCAGCGCATGCGTTGCACGACGCTGGTGTCGAAGCCGCGTTCGCGCAGGCGGTGTTCGAATTTCACGCGTTTGGTCTTCGAGCCGATCAGGCCGAAGTAGGCGAAGTCGTTGCGCTTGAGAATCGCTGCGGTCAGTTCCAGGTCAAGCTGGTGATTGTGGGTCATGACGATGCAGTAGCTGCCGGCCGGCAGGTCGTCGATTTCATCCACCGGCTCTTCGCTGACGATCTTGCGCACACCATGGGGGATCTGCTCCGGGAACTCATCTTCCCGCGAGTCGATCCAGCGCACGCGGCACGGCAGGCTGGCCAGCAGCGGTACCAGCGCGCGGCCGACATGGCCGGCACCGAACACCGCAATCTGCGCCTGCACCTGGCCCATCGGCTCGAACAGCAGCACGGTGGCGCCACCGCAGCATTGGCCCAGACTGGCGCCGAGGCTGAAGCGCTCCAGATGGGTGTCCTGCTTGCCGCTGGCGAGCATCTCGCGGGCGATCTGCATGGCCTTGTATTCCAGGTGCCCGCCACCGATGGTGTCAAAGGTCTGGCTAGCGCTGACGACCATTTTTGAACCGGCGTTTCGCGGCGTTGAGCCGAGCTCTTCGATGATGGTCACCAGCACGCAGGGTTCACCGCGGTTTTGCAGGTCGGCGAGGGCGTCGATCCAGTTGTACATGTTTCACCTCAACATCTCTGTTGTCTGCACCGGCCTCATCGTTAGCAGGCTAGCTCCCACAGTGTTTTGTGGTGTCCACAGAATTTGCTTCAACTCAAATCCTGTAGGAGCCAGCTTGCGAGCGATTGGCCGCACCGCGGTCTTAGAGCGAAGCCAACTCGGTCTCAGTCTCGACAGCCTTCGCTGCCTTCAACTGGCGCATCTGCTCACAACCCCACAACACCCGCTCCGGGGTCGCCGGTGCGTCGATCTTCGGTTGATGTTTGTAGTCGCCCAGACTGGCCACTGCGTCCTTGATCGCACACCACGAGGCGATGCCGAGCATGAACGGCGGCTCACCGACAGCCTTGGAGTGGAACACCGTGTCTTCCGGGTTCTTGCGGTTTTCCACCAGCTTCACGCGCATGTCCAGCGGCATGTCCGCCACGGCCGGGATCTTGTAGCTGGCCGGGCCGTTGGTCATCAGCTTGCCCTTGTTGTTCCACACCAGCTCTTCCATGGTCAGCCAGCCCATGCCCTGGACGAAACCACCCTCGACCTGGCCAATGTCGATGGCCGGGTTCAGCGAGGCGCCGACGTCGTGGAGGATGTCGGTGCGCAGCATCTTGTATTCGCCGGTCAGGGTGTCGACCAGCACTTCGCAGCAGGCCGCGCCGAAGGCGAAGTAGTAGAACGGCCGACCACGGGCCTGGCTGCGGTCGTAGTAGATCTTTGGCGTCTTGTAGAAGCCGGTGCTCGACAGCGACACCTGGTTGAAATAGGCCTGCTGGATCAACGCTTCGAAGGTCAGGATGTGATCGCGTACACGCACATGACCGTTGTGGAATTCGACGTCTTCCTCACTGACCTTGTACTGGCGCGCGGCGAATTCCACCAGGCGTTTCTTGATGATTTCCGCAGCGTTTTGCGCGGCCTTGCCGTTGAGGTCGGCGCCGCTGGAAGCTGCAGTCGGCGAGGTGTTCGGCACCTTGTCGGTGTTGGTCGCGGTGATCTGCACCCGGTTGATTTCCACCTGGAACACCTCGGCAACGACTTGCGCCACCTTGGTGTTCAGGCCCTGGCCCATTTCCGTGCCGCCGTGGTTCAGGTGGATGCTGCCGTCGGTGTAGACGTGCACCAGGGCACCGGCCTGGTTGAGGAAGCTGGCGGTGAAGGAAATGCCGAACTTCACCGGGGTCAGCGCCAGGCCTTTTTTCAGGATCGGGCTGTTGGCGTTGTAGCGACGGATCGCTTCGCGGCGTTCGGCGTACTGACTGCTTTCTTCCAGTTCGGCGGTCATCTCTTCGAGCATGTTGTGCTCGACGGTCTGGTAGTAGTGGGTGACGTTGCGCTCGGTCTTGCCGTAGTAGTTGATCTTGCGCACCGCCAGCGGGTCGAGGTTCAGATGCCGGGCAATCGCGTCCATCACTTCTTCGATGGCGACCATGCCTTGCGGGCCGCCGAAGCCACGGTAGGCGGTGTTCGACGCGGTGTTGGTCTTGCAGCGATAACCGTTGATGGTCGCATCGCCCAGGTAGTACGAGTTGTCGGAGTGGAACATGGCTCGGTCAACGATCGAGTTCGACAGGTCCGGCGAGCAGCCGCAGTTACCCGCCAGTTCCAGCTGGATGCCATGCAGGCGCCCGCTGTCGTCGAAGCCCACGTCGTATTCGACATAGAACGGATGGCGCTTGCCGGTCATCAGCATGTCTTCGACCCGCGGCAGGCGCATCTTGGTCGGCTGCCCGGTCAGGTGCGCAATCACCGCGCACAGGCAGGCCGGGCTCGCGGCCTGGGTTTCCTTGCCGCCGAAACCGCCACCCATGCGCCGCATGTCGACGACGATCTTGTTCATCGACACGTCCAGCACTTCCGCCACCAGTTTTTGCACTTCGGTGGGGTTCTGGGTGGAGCAGTAGACGATCATGCCGCCGTCTTCGGTGGGCATCACCGAAGAGATCTGGGTTTCCAGGTAGAAGTGCTCCTGGCCGCCGATGTGCAGCGTGCCCTGGATACGGTTTTTCGCGGTCGCCAATGCCCCTGTCGAATCACCGCGTTCATGAGTGTGGGTGTCCAGCACGAAATGCTTTTTGCGATAGGCCTCGACCACGTCCAGCACCGGTTCCAGGTCTTCGTACTCGATCACGGCGGCCATCGCGGCCTTGCGCGCGGTTTCCAGGTCTTTCGCCGCGACAGCGACCACCGGCTGACCGACGAACTGCACGGTGTCGATGGCCAGCAGCGGGTCGCCGGGCATCAACGGGCCGATGTCTTTCAGGCCCGGCACGTCTTCGTGGGTAATGGCGATGCGCACACCTTCAAAGGCGTAGCAGGGCGAGGTGTCGATGCTGATGATGCGTGCATGGGCACGGTCGGACATCCGCGCATAGACGTGCAACTGGTTGGGAAACTCCAGGCGATCGTCGATGTACTGCGCTTCACCGGACACGTGCTTGGGCGCGCTGTCGTGCTTGACGCTGCGACCGACACCGGTGGTCAGGTCCTTGGCGAACAGTTCAGCCAGTTCGGCCTGGGTCTTCTCTACGGCGTGATGATTAGACATAAGCGGTCACCCGAGTCTCGATGTGCGGTGTTTGCAGTTCGATGAAGTATTTGCGCAGCAGGTTCTGCGCACTGAGCAGGCGATATTCCTTGCTGGCGCGGAAGTCCGAGAGCGGCGTGAAATCTTCGGCCAGGGCAGCGCAGGCGCGCTCGACGGTGGCGTGACTGAAGGGCGAACCGAGCAGTGCGGCTTCACAGGCAGCAGCGCGTTTCGGGATCGCGGCCATGCCGCCGAAGGCGACGCGGGCTTCGGCCACCACACCGTTTTCCAGGCGAATGTTGAAGGCGGCGCACACCGCGGAAATGTCATCGTCCAGGCGTTTGGACACCTTGTAGGCGCGGAACAGCTTTTCGACGCTGGCCCGCGGCACGATGATCTTCTCGATGAACTCGCTCTCCTGGCGTGCCGTCACGCGGTAATCGATGAAGTAGTCTTCCAGCGCCAGGGTGCGGCGGGTTTCGCCTTTGCACAGCACGATCTGCGCACCAAGGGCGATCAGCAGGGGTGGCGAATCACCAATGGGCGAGGCGTTGCCGATGTTGCCGCCGAGGGTGCCCTGGTTGCGGATCTGCAGGGAGGCGAAACGGTGCAGCAGTTCACCGAAGTCCGGGTACTCGGCGTTTAGCGCCTCATAGCAGTCGGAGAGGGCGGTGGCGGCGCCGATTTCCAGGCGATCGTCAAAGCGCTCGATGCGCTTCATCTCGGCGACGTTGCCGACGTAGATCATCACCGGCAGGGTACGGTGGAACTGGGTGACTTCCAGCGCCAGGTCGGTACCGCCGGCCAGCAGGCGGGCTTGCGGGTAGGCGTCGTACAGGTCGGCCAGATCGGCCACGGTCAACGGCACCAGGCAGCGCTTGTCGCCGCTGTTGAGTTCACCGATGTCGGTCGGCGCAATGGCTTTCAGGCGGGCGATGGTCTCGGCTTCGCGGGCATCGAACTGGTCAGGCTGTTTGCCGCAGCAGGATTGCTCGGCGGCTTCCAGAATCGGCCGATAACCGGTGCAGCGGCAGAGGTTGCCGGCCAGGGCTTCATGGGCCTTGGCGTGGTCCGGTGCATCGCTGTTCTTCTGCAGGGCAAACAGCGACATGACGAAGCCGGGGGTGCAGAAGCCGCATTGCGAGCCGTGGCACTCGACCATCGCCTGCTGCACGCTGTGCAGCTTGCCCTGGTGTTTGAGGTCTTCGACGCTGATCAGTTGCTTGCCGTGCAACGACGACACGAAGGTCAGGCACGAGTTGAGGCTGCGATAGCGAATGTGTTCGCGGCCGTTGTCATCCGTTTGCAACTCACCGACCACCACCGTGCACGCGCCGCAGTCACCGCTGGCGCAGCCTTCTTTGGTACCGGGTTTGCCCACATGGTCGCGCAGATAATTAAGCACGGTCAGGTTCGGGTCCAGGGCGTGCTCGCTACGGAGTTCCTGGTTTAGTAAAAACTGGATCACGGAAGGCCTCGCAGACTCATTATTGTTGTTAACCGATGCAACCGAATTTAGCAGGTCTGACTTTTCGGTCAATGATTTTCTGACTTAAAGGTCAGGAAATAGCATTTTGTCGATCAACCACGCCTCACTTCATTATTGACCCTCGATCAATAGCCTGCTTTTTGCTTGAATCGTGCCAAAAACCACCGGGCGGGCACTCCGCGATCCTGTAGCAATTGCGCTACACTGCGCCGCTTGTACAGATCGAAGAGTTTGAAGGACAACCATGACGTTCAAGGCGCCGGACAGCCTCGCCGAGCAAATTGCTCACCACCTCGCCGAACGCATCATTCGCGGCGAAATGAAACCCGGGGAGCGCATCCAGGAACAGAAGGTCACCCTGGCCCTCAACGTCAGTCGCGGCTCGGTTCGCGAGGCGCTGCTGATCCTCGAGCGCCGCCACCTGATCGCGATCCTGCCGCGTCGGGGCGCCCACGTCACCGAACTCACCGCGCACAAGGTGCAGAGCCTGTGCACGCTGATGAGCGAGATGTACATATTGCTGGCCAACGCCGTGGCCAGTGGCTGGAAAGTCCAGGCCGACCTGGCGCCGTTCGTGCAGATCCAGCAGCGCCTGACTGCCAGCTTCGAGCGTCAGGACATCCACACCTTCGTCGACGACAGTTTCAATGTCATGCGCGCCACCTACGGGTTTGCCAATAACCCGTACCTGCAGGAAACCGTCGAGAACCTGCAGCCGGCCATGAGCCGTGCCTATTTCCTGGCGCTGGAACAGCGCAAGGCGTCGATGAGCGAATACCTGGAACTGTTCGAGCGCCTGCTCGCTGCCGTGATCGCCCGTGACTTCGCGCAGATCCGCGTGGTGCTGACGGCCTACGCCCAGCGCAGCTGCGATCTGGTGATCTCCGCCTTGACGGTCGCTTAAGCGTGCGGCTCAAGAGCATCAAGCTGGCGGGCTTCAAGTCCTTCGTCGATCCGACCACGGTGAACTTCCCCAGTAACATGGCGGCGGTGGTCGGGCCCAATGGTTGCGGCAAGTCGAACATCATCGACGCCGTACGCTGGGTAATGGGCGAAAGTTCGGCGAAGAACCTCCGTGGCGAGTCGATGACCGACGTCATCTTCAACGGTTCGACCAGCCGCAAGCCAGTGAGTCAGGCCAGCATCGAACTGGTGTTCGACAACTCCGACGGCACTTTGCTGGGCGAATACGCGGCCTACGCGGAAATTTCCATTCGCCGCAAAGTGACGCGCGACAGCCAGACCACCTATTACCTCAACGGCACCAAATGCCGCCGTCGGGACATCACCGACATCTTCCTCGGCACCGGCCTGGGCCCGCGCAGCTATTCGATCATCGAGCAGGGGATGATCTCCAAGCTGATCGAGTCCAAGCCCGAAGACCTGCGCAACTTCATCGAGGAAGCGGCGGGCATCTCCAAGTACAAGGAACGTCGGCGCGAGACCGAGAACCGCATCCGCCGTACTCACGAGAATCTTGAGCGCCTGACCGACCTGCGCGAAGAACTGACCCGTCAGCTTGAGCGCTTGCACCGTCAGGCCGAGGCCGCGAAGAAGTATCAGGAATACAAGGGCGAGGAGCGTCAGCTCAAGGCCCAGCTGTCGGCACTGCGCTGGCAGGCACTGAACGATCAAGTCGGCCAGCGTGAAAGCATCATCGGCACCCAGGAGGTGTCGTTCGAAGCCCTGGTGGCCGAACAGCGTAACGCCGATGCGAGTATCGAACGCTTGCGCGACGGGCACCATGATCTGTCGGAACGCTTCAATCTGGTGCAGGGGCGCTTCTATTCGGTGGGTGGTGACATCGCCCGGGTCGAACAGAGCATCCAGCACGGCCAGCAGCGTTTGCGCCAATTGCAGGATGACCTGAAAGAAGCCGAGCGCGCGCGCCTGGAAACCGAATCTCACCTGGGCCACGACCGCACGCTGTTGCTGACCCTGGGCGAAGAGCTGGACATGCTCACCCCGGAGCAGGAAGTCACCAGCGCTGCCGCAGAAGAAGCTGCCGCCGCGCTGGAAGAATCCGAAACCACCATGCACGGCTGGCAGGAACAGTGGGACGCGTTCAACCTGACGTCCGCCGAACCACGGCGCCAGGCCGAAGTGCAGCAGTCGCGCATCCAGCAACTGGAAACCAGCCTGGAGCGCCTGGCAGAGCGCCAGCGACGTCTGGGCGAAGAGCGCGCCTTGCTCTCGGCGGACCCGGAGGACGCGGCGATCATGGAACTCAGCGAGCAGCTCGCCGAATCCGAAGCGACCCTCGAAGACCTGCAGACCAGCGAAGAGGCGCAGGTCGAGCGCCTTGAACAACTGCGCCAGCAATTGCAGCAAACGCTGACGGCGCAACAGCAGGCCCAGGGCGATTTGCAGCGCCTCAATGGTCGTCTCGCCTCGCTGGAAGCCTTGCAACAGGCCGCCCTTGATCCCGGCACCGGTACCGCCGAATGGCTGCGTGATCAGCACCTGGCGGATCGCCCGCGTCTGGCCGAAGGCCTGAAGGTCGAAGCCGGTTGGGAGCTGGCGGTGGAAACCGTACTGGGCGCCGATCTGCAAGCAGTGCTGGTGGATGATTTCAACGGTTTCGATCTGTCCGGCTTCAATCAGGGCGATCTGCGTCTGCTCAGCCCGGCGGGCGATGGTGTGCGGATGCCCGGAAGCTTGCTGGACAAGGTCGAAGCGCAGATCGATCTATCGCCTTGGCTGGGGCAAGTCAAACCTGTCGACAGCCTTGAGCAGGCCCTGGCCCTGCGCGGTCAACTGGCGGCCGGACAGAGTCTGATCAGCCGCGACGGTTATTGGGTCGGTCGCCACTTCCTGCGGGTGCGCCGTGCCAGCGAAGCGGAAAGTGGCGTATTGGCCCGTGGCCAGGAGATTCAGCAGTTGGGTCTCGAGCGTGAAGAGCGCGAAGCCGCTGTTGAAGCCCTGGAAACCCAGCTGCAGAATCTTCGGGCGCAACAGCGCCAGCAGGAAAACGGTCGTGAGCACTTGCGTCGTTTGCTGCAGGATGAAGCCCGTCAGCAGGGCGAATTGAAGGCCCAGTTGTCCGCCGGTAGAGCCAAGGCTGAACAGCTGACCTTGCGCCGTACCCGTCTCGACGAAGAACTGGTCGAGCTGGACGAGCAGCGCGCCCTGGAGCACGAAAACATCGGCGAAGCGCGCCTGCAATTGCAGGAAGCCCTCGACAGCATGGCGCAGGACACCGAGCAGCGCGAACTGCTGCTGGCCCAGCGCGACAGCCTGCGTGAACGCCTTGATCGGGTGCGTCAGGAAGCCCGTCAGCACAAGGACCACGCCCATCAACTGGCGGTGCGTCTGGGCTCGCTGAAAGCGCAGCACGACTCGACGCGGCAGGCGCTTGAACGCCTGGAGATGCAGGCCGAGCGCCTGACCGAAAAGCGCGAACAGTTGAGTCTCAATCTGGAGGAGGGCGAGGCGCCGCTGGAGGAGTTGCGCCTGAAACTCGAAGAGTTGCTCGACAAGCGCATGACCGTCGACGAAGAGCTCAAGACCGCACAGATCGCCCTGGAAGACGCCGACCGCGAATTGCGCGACGCGGAAAAACGCCGCAGTCAGGCCGAGCAACAGTCGCAGTTGATTCGCAGCCAGCTCGAACAGCAGCGCATGGAATGGCAAGCCCTGACCGTGCGCCGCAAAGCCCTGCAGGACCAGTTGCTCGAAGACGGCTACGATCTTCATGGCGTGCTCGCCACGCTCACCGCCGAAGCCAGCGAAAAGGAAGCCGAGGAAGAACTCGAACGCATTGCCGCGCGAATTGCACGCCTGGGTGCCATCAACCTCGCGGCCATCGACGAATACCAGCAACAATCCGAGCGTAAACGTTATCTGGATGCGCAGGACGCCGATCTGGTCGAAGCACTCGAGACCCTCGAGAACGTGATTCGCAAGATCGACAAGGAAACGCGCAACCGTTTCAAGGATACCTTTGATCAGATCAATGGCGGTTTACAGGCGCTTTTCCCAAAAGTTTTCGGTGGTGGACGCGCGTATTTGGAACTGACGGGCGAAGATCTACTCGATACAGGGGTAACGATCATGGCGCAGCCGCCCGGCAAGAAGAACAGCACCATCCATTTGCTCTCCGGCGGCGAAAAAGCCCTGACCGCATTGGCCCTGGTTTTTGCGATCTTCAAGCTCAATCCTGCGCCGTTCTGCATGCTCGATGAGGTTGACGCGCCTTTGGATGACGCTAACGTTGGACGCTACGCAAAACTGGTTAAAGAGATGTCTCAGACCGTGCAGTTCATCTACATCACCCACAACAAGATCGCCATGGAAATGGCCGATCAATTGATGGGGGTCACGATGCATGAACCGGGTTGTTCAAGACTGGTAGCGGTGGATGTCGAGGAGGCGATGGCGATGGTGGACGCCTGAGGAACGGTCTGTCGGATGGTGGTATTGGGTCTGTAGGACTTTTTTGAAGGCTTCGACTTGCTGGCCAATCGACATATTCGCGCAAGCCAACGCCGTAGACGGTGTAAAGTTGCCTTTGGTCGTGCTAGTTTAATGTCAATTTTTCGTATACGTGGGCAAAACGCCTGTCAGAACATAGAGTTGGCGCCACGTTTTAAAGCGGTTTGCACATTGTAAACCCCTTATTTTTCAGCATTTTTTATAGAGGCACGGGATTACATGGAAATCGGTCTGCGCGAGTGGCTGATCGTCATCGGCATTATTGTCATTGCCGGTATTCTTTTTGATGGCTGGCGCCGTATGCGCGGCGGCAAGGGAAAACTGAAGTTCCGTCTTGACCGAAGCCTGTCCAATCTGCCGGACGAGGACAGCAGTGCCGAACTGCTGGGCCCGCCACGCGTGCTGGATACGCACAAGGAACCGCAACTGGATGAAGAAGATTTGCCGTCGGTGAGCATGCCTGCCCGTGAACCTCGCGAATCGGGTTCCAAACGTGGCAAGCGTGCGCACAGCGAGCCTTCCCAGGGCGACATGAACCTGAGCCTGGATCTGGACGGCGGCCCGAGCTTCAGCAGCCGCGACGACGATTTCCCGGTCGAACCGAAGGCTGCGCCGTCGATCAGCGACAAGGATCAGCCGCAAGCCGAAGAAGTGCTGGTAATCAGCGTGATCTGCCGTGACGCCGCCGGCTTCAAAGGCCCGGCGCTGTTGCAGAACATTCTCGAAAGCGGCCTGCGTTTCGGCGAGATGGATATTTTCCACCGTCACGAAAGCATGGCCGGCAATGGCGAAGTGCTGTTCTCCATGGCCAACGCGGTCAAGCCAGGGGTGTTCGACCTGGACGACATCGACCACTTCAGCACTCCGGCCGTGAGCTTCTTCCTCGGCTTGCCAGGTCCGCGTCATCCGAAGCAGGCCTTCGACGTGATGGTGGCGGCGGCACGCAAGCTGTCCCAGGAATTGAACGGCGAACTGAAGGACGATCAACGCAGCGTCCTGACCGCGCAGACCATCGAGCATTACCGTCAGCGCATCGTCGAGTTCGAGCGCCGCGCACTGACCCAGAAGCGTTGATTCAAAGGTTATTCCCGCGCGGGGCGCGGGATGATCGGCAAATAGATTGAGCAGCCTCGGCTGCTCTTTTGCTTTATGAGAGAACACCCATGACCGCCGCCAAGAACCGTATTTTAGAGCTGCGCGCTGAGCTGGATCAGCACAACTATCGCTATCACGTCCTCGACGAGCCGAGCATTCCGGACGCTGAGTACGACCGCTTGTTCCACGAGCTCAAGGCACTGGAAGCGGCCAATCCGGAGCTCATCACCAGCGACTCGCCAACCCAGCGCGTCGGCAGCGTGGCGCTCACCGCGTTCACTCAGGTGCGTCACGAAGTGCCGATGCTCAGCCTCGGCAACGCCTTCGAAGAAACCGACATGCGCGAGTTCGATCGCCGGGTGAGCGAAGGCCTGGACCTGCCGGTTGGCGATCTGTTTGATGGCGGTGCGGCGGTGGAATACAGCTGCGAGCCGAAACTCGATGGCCTGGCGGTCAGCCTGCTGTATCAGGACGGCGTACTGGTACGCGGCGCCACCCGCGGCGATGGCACCACCGGTGAAGACATCAGCGTCAATGTGCGCACCGTGCGCAACATTCCGCTGAAGTTGCATGGCGAAGGCTGGCCGGCAACCCTGGAAGTGCGCGGCGAAGTGTTCATGTCCAAGGCTGGTTTCGAACGACTCAATGCCTCGCAACTGGAAGTCGGCGGCAAGACCTTCGCCAACCCGCGCAACGCGGCAGCCGGCAGCTTGCGTCAGCTGGATTCGAAGATCACCGCCAATCGTCCGCTGGAGTTCTGCTGCTACGGCATTGGTCAGGTCTCCCATGACATTTCCGACACGCACATGGGCAACCTCAAGCAGTTGCAGAAGTGGGGCATGCCGATCAGTCATGAACTGAAACTGGCCAAGGGCATTGATGAATGCCTGGATTACTACCGTGACATCGGCGAACGGCGTAACTCGCTGGCCTACGAAATCGACGGCGTGGTGTTCAAGGTCAACAGCATCGCCGATCAGCGCGAGCTGGGCTTTCGTGCCCGCGAACCGCGTTGGGCGATTGCACATAAATTCCCGGCGATGGAAGAACTCACCGAATTGCTCGACGTGGAATTCCAGGTCGGTCGCACCGGCGCCGTAACACCCGTGGCGCGATTGAAACCGGTAAAAGTCGCTGGCGTGACCGTGGCCAACGCCACCTTGCACAACATGGATGAAGTCGCGCGCCTTGGCCTGATGATCGGTGACACGGTGATCATCCGTCGTGCCGGTGACGTGATTCCGCAAGTGGTGCAAGTGGTCGCCGAGCGTCGCCCGGAAGATGCGCGTCCGGTACAGATTCCCGAAAGCTGTCCGGTGTGCGGTTCTCATGTCGAGCGCACGCAACTGATCAAGCGCAGCAAGGGCAAGGAAACCGTCAGCGAGGGCGCGGTGTACCGCTGCGTCGGGCGCCTGGCCTGCGGTGCACAACTCAAGCAGGCGATCATTCACTTCGTCTCGCGGCGGGCGATGGACATCGAAGGCCTCGGCGACAAGAGCGTCGAGCAACTGGTGGATGAAGGCCTGGTCAGTTCGCCGGCCGATCTGTACGCGCTGAAGTTCGACGACATCGTCGATCTGGAAGGTTTCGCCGAGGTCTCGAGCAACAAGTTGCTCGCGGCCATCGAAGACAGCAAGAAGCCGGGGCTGGCCCGGTTCATCTATGCCCTGGGCATTCCCGATGTCGGCGAAGAGACAGCCAAGGTGCTGGCACGCTCGCTGGGCTCACTGGAGCGCGTGCAGCAGGCGCTGCCGCAAGTGCTGACCTACCTGCCGGACGTCGGTCTGGAAGTCGCGCACGAGATCCACAGCTTCTTCGAAGATGCGCATAACCAGCAGGTCATCACCGAGTTGCTGGGCCATGGCTTGCAGATTCAGGACCAGGGCGAACTGGGCGCCGAATTCGCCGCCAGCACCACCCTGGGCGGTTTCCTCGACAAGCTGCACATTCCATCGGTTGGTCCGGGCGGCGCGCAGAAACTGGCGGACAAGTTCGGCTCACTGCAAGCGGTGATCAATGCCGACTGGCTGGACATGCGCCAGGCCTTGCCGGAAAAGCAGGCCAACTCGGTTCGCGAGTTTTTTGCAGTCGAGGGCAATCGTCAGCTGGCTGAGGCTGCCGAGCAGCAACTGGCGGCTTTCGGCATGCATTGGCAGAGCGAAAAGAAAGTCGTCGAAGGTTTGCCGCTGGCAGGGCAGACCTGGGTGCTGACCGGCTCGCTGGAACTGATGAGCCGCGATGTCGCCAAGGACAAGCTTGAGAGCCTGGGGGCCAAGGTGGCGGGTTCGGTGTCGGCCAAGACCCATTGCGTGGTGGCCGGCCCGGGCGCCGGGTCGAAGCTGACCAAGGCCAATGAGCTGGGCTTGAAGGTGCTGGATGAAGAGGCGTTTGTCGGATTCCTGAAGGATCACGGCATCCAGGTCTGACAGCTGACCTGTGGAAACACGGAACGAAGGACATTGGCGAATGATCTAGTCTTGGCAAGCCCAGGGGGAGATTTCGCCATGTACCGTTTCTTCGAACAGCTCAGCTCACGCATCGCCGCGCCCTTCGTGGGTGAAGGCTCACGTAACAGCAAGGTTTGGCCCTGTCGCTGCGGGCAGTCGTTGTTCTTTCGCAACAGCCAGTGCCTGGCCTGCTCGGCGCTCTTGGGTTATCAACCGCAGCTGAGTCGTTTGTCGTCGCTGCAACCCGGTGCGCAACCCGGTACCTGGTTTCTCGATGCCGACCCAGGTGCCGGCGCGTTTCGCCGTTGTGCCAATCTCGACTCCCCGGCGGCCTGCAACTGGCTGATCCCGGCGTATCAGCAGGAATCGCTGTGCATTGCCTGTCGCCTGAATCGCACCATTCCCGACCTGTCGATCCCAGAAAATCACGAACGCTGGCGCAAGGTGGAAACCGCCAAGCGGCGGCTGGTTGCGCAGTTGATCAGCCTGGGATTGCCTGTAGTTCCCAAGGCCGCCAATGAGGCCGAGGGCCTGGCCTTCGACTTCATCGGTATCGACCTGCAGGGCAAGCCGCCGACCACCGGCCACGCCAATGGCTTGATCACCCTGGACATCAAGGAAGCCGACGACGCCCATCGAGAGCAGGTGCGGGTGCAGATGCATGAACCCTATCGCACCTTGCTGGGCCATTTTCGCCATGAGGTCGGGCATTATTATTGGGATCGGTTGATCGCCAATGGTAATTGGCTGGATGGGTTTCGCGGGCTGTTCGGTGACGAACGCGCCAGCTACGCCGACGCACTGGCGCGGCATTATCAACAGGGCGCGCCACTCGACTGGCAGCAGCGGTACGTCAGCGCCTACGCGACCATGCACCCTTGGGAGGACTGGGCGGAAACCTGGGCGCACTACCTGCACATGATGGATGCCGTGGACACCGCGCTGGGATTCGGCATGAGCGCCCGGGAAATGGATTTCGACTACCAGCCGTTTCCACCCGAGACGCTTTACGATCCGCAGCACCCCGGCGGCGCGGCGTTCCTGTCGTTCGTCAACGCCTGGATCGAACTGGCCGGCATGCTCAACGAACTGTCACGCAGCATGGGCCAGCCGGATTTCTACCCCTTTGTCCTGCCACCTGCGGTGATCGCCAAGCTGCACTTTATCCACCTGGTGATCCAGCAGGAGGGCGGCAGGGCGGATGAGGTGCTTCAGGCACAGTAGCGGCGGTTGTCTTTCAAGGGCCGCGCATGTCCTTGAAGCCACTCATTTTTTTTAATCAGTGTGAACGGTTGTAACTTCGCTCCAGATAGGTACAATGGCGCGGCTCGCCGTCAGGTGAGCGTCGTTATGGTGACCCCATCGGTCCCCCCGCAACGATCAGCCGTGAACCCGGTCAGGCCTGGAAGGGAGCAGCCGCAGCGGTGACATTGTGTGCCGGGGTGTGGCTGGTGGGGTTGCCACCTTAACGCAGTGCGAATCCTCTCTCGCGTTATTCATCTGAAATCATTTCTTGTATTGGCTGCCAGGCAATTGTCCGGGGCGGTTTTTTGTCGTATCCGATTTTTCACTGCTCAACAAAGTCGAACTGTCACGCGTGGCAGTCCGGCCTTTGTCACGCCCGCCACTAAGGCCTGGCCAGCGCCTGATCAACCGCAGCAATCAGCTTTTCCAGATCTTTGGGCGACGCTTTGTGGATGACGTTGAACAGGTAGGCGCGCTGTTCGTCTTCATCGCCGAATTCGGCGAAAAAGGCCTTGGGATGGACGCCGAACACTTCGGCAAACAGGAACAGAGCCTCGACACTCGGCGTGTAGGTGCCGGTTTCAAAGCGGCTGATGGTTTTGGGGTCGAAACCGGTTTTTTCGCCAAGTTCAGCCTGAGTAAGACCTGCGACCTTACGGTGGCGCCGTATGGCCGGACCCAAACTTGAAATTTGCATCGATTAATTCCCATTTAGAATCAAGAACTTAACGACAGATACTGGCAATGCACAACGGCATGATTCATCACCTTGTGTTGCAAAAGGTGATGCAATTCGTAGAATCGCCGCCCTGTTCGGGTTTTTCGTGACCGGTTTTACGACGTTGGATAAAAACTCAAGCGCCATTGATGCGCTCTTTCTTGAGTCCAGGGTCGCCCCGAAGCCTTGCAACATGTGACCAGTACCGGTGTTGCCGCCGTGTACGGGTCCCACCGCCAACGACAGTAACAGCGAGTCTGACTCATGGATGAGAAGTACCGCAGGGCCGTGGATGCCGCCGCCATTTTTTCCGAAACCGATTTGAGCGGCCGCATCACCCATGTCAATGATCAGTTCTGCGCCGTGTCCGGCTACAGCCGCGAAGAACTGCTCGGGCAGAACCACCGTATTCTCAATTCCGGCGTCCATAGCGCTGATTTTTTTGCCGCCATGTGGCGCACCATCGCCTTGGGCAGCGTGTGGAAAGGCGAGATCTGCAATCGCGCCAAGGACGGCAGCCTGTACTGGGTCGAAAGCACCATGGTGCCGATCCTCGACAGCACCACCGGGCGGGTGGAGCGCTATCTGTCGATTCGCTTCGACGTCAGCGAGAAGCGCCAGTTGTTGCATTCCCTGCAATGGCGTGTCGGCCACGATGTATTGACCAGTCTGCCCAATCGCGCGTTCCTTTCCGATTTGCTCGATCAGGCACTGGCGGTCTCCCGCCAGGAAAACATCCCCCTGGCCGTGTGCATGCTTGACCTTGATGGCTTCAAGGCGGTCAACGACGGTTACGGCCATGCCAGCGGTGATTTGCTCTTGGTCGAGGTCGCCAAGCGCTTGCGTAACATCGTGCGCAGCGAAGATGTCGTGGCGCGACTGGCGGGCGACGAGTTTGTCCTGGTACTGCGTTATGTACGCGATCCATCGGAGTTGCGCGCAGCCTTGAATCGCGTGCTGGGCGCGGTGTCGGCACCGTACCTGCTCAACGGCAAGCAGATCAGCGTATACGCCAGTATTGGCGTCACGCTGTTTCCCCATGATGACGAAAACGCCGAGACCTTGTTGCGCCATGCCGATCAGGCGATGTACGTGGCCAAGCAGAGTGGACGCAAACGATTTCACCTGTTTGATGTGTCGCGGGACCGGGAGGTGAAAGCCACCCATCAAACGGTCGAGCGTGTGCGTCAGGCGCTGATCGATGGCGAGTTGTGCCTGCATTACCAGCCCAAGGTGCACATGCGTCGTGGTGACGTCAGCGGTTTCCAGGCCGTGTTGCGTTGGCAGCATCCGCAGAGGGGGCTGGTTGCCGGCAAGGATTTCCTGCCGTTGGTGGAAGAGACCGACCTGATCATCGACATCGGCGAATGGGTGCTGGATCAGGTGCTCTCGCAGTTGGCGCAATGGCAGCAGGGCGGGCGAGTCTGGCCGGTCAGCATCAACATCGCGGCGCGGCATTTTCAGCGCGATGACTTCGTCGATCGGCTCAAGGCTTTGCTGGCGCGGCACCCGCAGGTCGCGCCGCAATGGCTGGACCTGGAAATAGTCGAGGCGGTCGCCATCGAGAACATTGCCCACGTCAGCGCATGCCTGACGGCCTGTCAGGCACTGGGCGTGCGTTTTTCCCTGGGCGATTTCGGTACCGGATATTCCTCCCTGAGTTACCTCAAGCACCTGCGCACCCAGACCATCAAGATCGACAAATCCTTTGTTCGCGACATTCTTCACGACCATGACGACCTCGCGTTGACCCGAGCGGTCATCGGCCTGGCGCGGGCGTTTGGTCGACAGGTGATTGCCGAAGGGCTGGAGAGTGTCGAGCACGGTGTCCTGTTGCTTGAACTTGGCTGTGAAGTGGCTCTGGGCGGGTTCATTGCCGGGCCGATGGCGCCGGTTGAGGTGCCGGGTTGGGTGCAAGGGTTTGTCGCGCCGCCGCAATGGCAAGCGCTGCCCGCATGAGGTGACGGATTACTGTTGCGAAAGTGCTTTGGCGGCGGAGGTATCGCCAATGTACAGGTGGATGATGTCGTCGATTTCACCGCTCATCTTCATCCGTAACAAGGTGCGCAGCACGCGCTGCACCGGCACCTGCGGATCATTGCGCACGTAACAGCCGACACTCTGCTCCTGCAGCACGGCAACGCCCTGCAGTTGCCGTTCAGGCAGCAGGCGCTGATTGAACCAGTCCAGGCTCCACTGGTTGCTGACGGCGTAGCGATTGCGCCCGGCGAGGAGTTTTTCCAGTACCTGTTCCTGATTGCGTGCGTCGTCGCGTTGCAGGCGATTGCTGTCGAACAGCGGTTGCAGCGTCGGGTAGCTGTAGCCCAGTACCGTGCCGATGGGCTGTGGTGGCAAGGTTGCAGGGTTAACCGTAGTGGGTGCCGCCTGGCGGGTGATCAACAGGTCGGGCTGGGTGAACAGCGGAATGCTCCAGATATAGTCGCCCGACTGGTGGGGTAGCCAGGATTGCGCGGCGTAACAGCGAATATCGACTTCGCCGTGTTCCATGGCGTTCTGTACCCGCCCTCTGGGCAGCACGTGGAATTCGGCCGGCACACCGACCTGGGTCGCCAGGCTGAGCATCACGTCATACAGGATGCCCTGGGTCGGCCGGCCGTGTTCGAGCTGCACCATGGGCATGGTCCAGCTGTCCGGAACGACAAAGCGCAACGGCGCCTCCGCGGCCGCACTATCCAGGCTGATCAACAGCATTGCCCCCAAGGCCAGCCGCATAAACGCTCCGCCATATTTGTACCAAAACGCCCCCGAAGTGCAGCTTAGCCAGAATACACGAGCGCACCGGATGCAATTTGTGCCTTGCTCCGCTAGCATTAGCCGCTTCTGCTTCCTTCGCTGCGACGGTTTTCGATGAGTTATCAGGTTCTTGCACGTAAATGGCGTCCGCGCTCGTTCCGCGAAATGGTCGGCCAGACCCATGTGCTCAAGGCTCTGATCAATGCCTTGGACAGTCAGCGCCTGCACCACGCGTACCTGTTTACCGGTACCCGCGGGGTCGGCAAGAC
The DNA here is from genome assembly GCF_004348895.1 of Pseudomonas vancouverensis. Taxonomy (GTDB): domain Bacteria; phylum Pseudomonadota; class Gammaproteobacteria; order Pseudomonadales; family Pseudomonadaceae; genus Aquipseudomonas; species Aquipseudomonas vancouverensis. Next base: position 153,254 of record NZ_RRZK01000028.1, on the reverse strand, counting down.
CACCATCGCGCGGATCATCGCCAAATGCCTGAACTGTGAAACAGGTATCACGTCCTCGCCCTGCGGCGAGTGTTCGGTGTGCCGCGAAATCGACGAGGGGCGCTTCGTCGACCTGATCGAGATCGACGCCGCGAGCCGCACCAAGGTCGAAGACACCCGCGAGTTGCTCGACAACGTGCAGTACGCGCCGAGCCGTGGGCGCTTCAAGGTCTACCTGATCGACGAAGTGCACATGCTCTCCAGCCATTCGTTCAATGCGCTGCTCAAGACGCTCGAGGAGCCGCCACCCTACGTCAAGTTCATCCTGGCCACCACTGATCCGCAGAAACTTCCTGCAACGATTCTCTCGCGGTGCCTGCAGTTCTCCCTGAAGAACATGACGCCGGAGCGCGTGGTCGAGCATTTGACCCACGTACTGGGCGTTGAGAACGTGCCGTTCGAAGACGATGCACTGTGGCTGCTGGGGCGTGCCGCCGATGGCTCGATGCGTGACGCCATGAGCCTGACCGACCAGGCGATCGCCTTTGGTGAAGGCAAGGTCATGGCCGCGGATGTACGGGCGATGCTCGGCACCCTCGATCACGGCCAGGTCTACGATGTGTTGCATGCGCTGATCGAAGGCGATGCCAAGGCCCTGCTCGAAGCCGTCCGCCACCTGGCCGAACAAGGTCCGGACTGGAACGGCGTGCTCTCGGAAATTCTCAATGTGCTGCACCGTGTCGCCATTGCCCAGGCCTTGCCTGAAGGCGTCGACAACGGTCACGGCGACCGTGACCGGGTGCTGGCGCTGGCCCAGGCCTTGCCGGCCGAAGACGTGCAGTTCTATTACCAGATGGGCCTGATCGGTCGACGTGACCTGCCGCTGGCCCCGGATCCACGCGGTGGCTTTGAAATGGTCCTGCTGCGGATGCTCGCCTTCCGCCCGGCGGATACCGCGGACGCCCCGAGGCAACCGCTAAAGCCAGTGGGGATCAGCCAGGCCACAGTTGATTCCGCAAATTCAGTGGCTGCCGCGCCGGTCGTTGCGCCGGTGGTCGCTGCGGCAGTGGCACCGGTTGCGCCTGTTGTTCCTGTCGAAGCTGCGGCGCCTGCGCCGAAAGCCGTGCCCGAGCCGGTGGCAGAAGCGGTGGTGGTCGAGGAGGTCGTCGACCTGCCGTGGAATGATCCGGTCGAGACGGTGCCGGTTCAGCAACCTGCGGTCGAGCCGGTGCTGGAAACCGCCAGTGAACAACCCGAATTGCCACCCATGCCGTTACCGACACCGGACAGCGTGGTGCCGGACGCACCGGAGTGGGCTGCTGCGCCGATTCCCGAGCCGACCGTGGCCGACGTCGATGCGGCCACGCCAGGCATGGACCTGGACGACGAGCCGCCGCTGGACGAGGACTATATCGAGCCGGACATGGACTCGGCCTATAGCTATCTCGATGAGTTGGCCAGCGAGCACGCCGCCGAACCGGCTGCCGAGCCAGAACCCGAGCCTGCGGCTGCACCGGCGACGGGCTTGGCCCTGCAATGGCTGGAGCTGTTCCCGAAACTGCCGATCTCGGGCATGACCGGCAGCATCGCCGCCAACTGCACACTGATTTCGATAGACGGCGACAACTGGCTGATGCACCTGGATCCGGCCCACAGCGCCTTGTTCAACGCCACTCAGCAACGTCGTCTGAATGACGCACTGAACCAGTACCATGAGCGTACGCTGACCCTGAGCATCGAGCTGATCAAGCCCGAGCAGGAAACCCCGGCCCAGGCCGCATCCCGTCGGCGCGCCGACCGTCAGCGCGAGGCGGAAGAGTCGATCCACGGTGATCCGTTCATCCAGCAAATGATGCAGCAGTTCGGTGCGGTGATCCGTAACGATACTATTGAACCTGTCGACGCTCTGGTCACTCAGGGCTAATAACTGAAGGCGCTCGGCGTTACTGCGCCGGGCGCCGTTTTGATCCAAGTACTTTTGAGGTGATTCCCATGATGAAAGGTGGCATGGCCGGCCTGATGAAGCAGGCACAGCAGATGCAGGAAAAAATGGCCAAGATGCAGGAAGAGCTGGCCAACGCCGAAGTCATCGGTAAGGCCGGTGGCGATATGGTCACCGTGGTCATGACCGGTCGTCACGACGTCAAGAGCGTGACCATCGACCCAAGCCTGGTCGAAGGCCTGAGCGAAGACGACAAAGAGATGCTGGAAGCCGTTGTGGCCGCCGCCGTCAACGACGCCGTGCGCAAGATCGAAGCCAACAGCCAGGAAAAAATGGGCAGCATGACCGCCGGCATGCAATTGCCGCCGGGCATGAAACTGCCATTCTGATTCGCCAAAGCGTTTCGGATGGGCTACAAAAAATGCCAGACATCATGTCTGGCATTTTTGTTTCTGGCTGACAGATAGGCATTGCTCGTGAAATAGCTTTCGCGAGCAAGCTCGCTCCCACAGCAATTGTGTTGCTTACAAAACCCGAGGGAGCGAGCTTGCTCGCGATGAAGACAGCTCGGATGACCTGAGAAAACTTCGAACATATAACCTGTCACCAAGGTCTGCTCCCTTACACCCTCGAATCTATCGATCAAAGGAGACGCTGCCATGTCCGACCCCATGACCCTCAATCAACGCATTGTCCTGGCCTCTCGCCCGGTCGGCGCGCCGACGCCGGAAAACTTCCGCCTGGAGCGGGTGGCGCTGCCGGATCTGACCGATGGCCAGGTGCTGCTCAAGACGGTTTACCTGTCGCTGGACCCCTACATGCGTGGGCGCATGAGCGATGCACCGTCCTACGCCGCACCGGTGGAAATCGGCGAAGTGATGACCGGCGGTGCTGTCAGCCGCGTCGAGCGTTCACTCAATCCCAAGTTCCAGGAAGGCGACCTGGTAGTCGGTGCCACGGGCTGGCAAAGCCACAGCATCAACGATGGTCGCAGCATTATCCCGCTACCGGGTATGCCAAGTCCGTCGATGGCGCTCGGGGTGCTGGGTATGCCCGGCATGACCGCCTACATGGGCCTGATGGACATCGGCCAGCCCAAGGCCGGCGAAACCCTGGTGGTGGCCGCGGCGTCGGGTGCGGTCGGTTCGGTGGTGGGCCAGGTGGCGAAGATCAAAGGCCTGCGCGCGGTTGGCGTGGCCGGTGGCGCTGACAAGTGCCGCTATGTAGTCGAAGAGCTGGGCTTCGATGCCTGCATCGACCACAAGAGCGCGAATTTCGCCGAGGAACTGGCCAAGGCCTGCCCGAAGGGCATCGACATCTACTATGAGAACGTCGGCGGTAAAGTCTTCGATGCGGTAGTGCCGTTGCTCAATCCCAAGGCGCGAATTCCGTTGTGCGGTTTGATCGCCTCCTACAACGCCCATGAGGCGCCGAGTGGTCCGGATCGCCTGCCAACGCTGCAACGCACGCTGTTGACCAAGCGTGTACGGATTCAGGGCTTTATCGTGTTCGATGACTATGGCGATCGCCAACCCGAATTCCTCAGTGCCATGGCGCCCTGGGTGCGTGATGGCAAGGTGAAATTCCGTGAAGACGTGGTCGATGGCCTCGAGCAGGCGCCGCAAGCGTTCATCGGCATGCTCGAGGGGCGCAACTTCGGCAAACTGGTGGTGCGCGTTTCAGCCGATTGAGCATTTGACGCTAAACAGAGGCGCGGGTATAAACCGCGTCTCGTTGTCATGTCGGACTTTTGCACCATGAGCTTCAGCCCTTTGATTCGCCAACTGATCGATGCCCTGCGAATTTTGCCCGGCGTAGGTCAGAAAACTGCCCAGCGCATGGCGTTGCAGTTGCTCGAACGTGATCGCAGCGGCGGCTCGCGCCTGGCCCTGGCCTTGAGTCAGGCCATGGAAGGTGTCGGTCATTGCCGTTTGTGCCGCACCCTGACCGAAGACGACCTCTGCCCGCAATGCGCCGACACCCGCCGCGACGATACCCTGCTGTGCGTGGTGGAAGGGCCGATGGACGTCTATGCGGTGGAGCAGACCGGTTTCCGCGGGCGTTACTTTGTGCTCAAGGGGCACCTGTCGCCACTGGACGGTCTCGGCCCGGAAGCCATCGGTATTCCGCAGTTAATGGCACGGATCGAAGAGGCGGGCACCTTCACTGAAGTCATTCTCGCGACCAACCCGACCGTTGAAGGCGAGGCGACGGCGCATTACATCGCCCAGTTGCTCAGCAGCAAAGGCCTGATCGCTTCGCGGATTGCCCACGGTGTGCCGCTGGGTGGCGAGCTGGAGTTGGTGGATGGCGGCACGCTGGCGCATTCGTTTGCGGGGCGCAAGCCGATTTCTCTCTAATTTGTGCTGATTGTCCTGGCGCTATCGCGAGCAAGCTCGCTCCCACATTGGTTTTGTGATCACCGCAAACCCTCTGTGGAAGTGGGCGTGCCCGCGATGCAGGCGCTACGGTTTATCCGATAACCACAATCCTGTTGAAAACCAAGCAAGCGCTCGGTTAACTTCACTGACCCCTTCAGTGGAGCTCGCCGATGTCTGCCTTGCAGGAATACTTCGACCCCAGCCACCAATTGGTCCGTGACAGCGTCAGACGATTCGTCGAGCGCGAGATTCTTCCCGACATCGAGCAGTGGGAAGAAGCCGAGAGCTTTCCCCGTGAGCTCTATCTCAAGGCCGGTGCCGCCGGGATTCTCGGGATTGGTTATCCGGAGAGCTTCGGTGGCAGCCATGAAGGCGATCTGTTCGCCAAGATAGCCGCCAGCGAAGAGTTACTGCGCTGCGGCTCGGGCGGGCTGGTAGCGGGGCTTGGCTCGCTGGACATCGGCCTGCCGCCGATATTGAAGTGGGCCAGGCCCGAGGTTCGCGACCGCGTGGTCCCGCTCGTACTGTCTGGCGAAAAGATCAGCGCCCTGGCCGTCACCGAACCCGGCGGCGGCTCGGACGTCGCTAACCTGCAAACCCGCGCCGTGCGAGACGGCGATGTCTACCGGGTCAATGGCAGCAAAACCTTCATCACCAGTGGCGTGCGTGCGGATTTCTACACCGTCGCCGTGCGTACCGGCGAGCCGGGCTTCTCCGGCATCAGCCTGTTGCTGATCGAGAAGGGCACGGCGGGTTTCACCGTGGGCCGACAGCTGAAGAAAATGGGCTGGTGGGCGTCGGACACGGCCGAGTTGTTCTTCGACGATTGCCGCGTGCCTGCAGGCAATCTGATCGGCGTCGAGAACATGGGTTTCGCCTGCATCATGGGCAACTTCCAGGGCGAACGCCTGGCCCTGGCGCTGATGGCCAACATGACCGCGCAGTTGGCCTTGGAAGAAAGCCTTAAGTGGGCACGTCAGCGCGAAGCCTTCGGCAAACCCATCGGCAAGTTCCAGGTGATCAAGCATCGCCTGGCCGAAATGGCCACGGCGCTGGAGGTGTCCCGTGAGTTCACTTACCGCCAGGCAGCGAAGATGGCGGCGGGGCAGAGCGTGATCAAGGAAATTTCCATGGCGAAGAATTTTGCCACGGACACCGCCGACCGAATCGTCAACGATGCGGTGCAGATACTGGGTGGTCTGGGTTACATGCGCGAAAGCCTGGTGGAACGGCTGTATCGCGATAACCGGATTCTGTCGATTGGCGGCGGGACGCGGGAAGTGATGAACGAGATCATCAGCAAGCAGATGGGGCTTTGAGCAGGGTTTGAGATGAGTGGTGTCGACACTGACGTCATCGCGAGCAAGCTCGCTCCCACATTTGATCGCATTCCGACTGATGAAATGCAATCCACTGTGGCAGCGAGCTTGCCCGCGATGGCGTCAGAACAGGCGCTACTTACTTGTCGCTCAACGCAAACTGCGTCAGGCAGAACGTCGGAATGCCCATGTCTTCCAGGCGCTGCGAGCCACCCAGCTCCGGCAGGTCGATGATCGCCGCTGCTTCATGCACCCGCGCGCCCATGCGCCGAATCAGGTTCGCCGCCGCAATCAGGGTGCCGCCCGTGGCGATCAGGTCATCGAACATCACCACCGAGTCGCCTTCACACAGGCTGTCGGCGTGCACTTCCAGGAAGGCTTCGCCGTACTCGGTCGCATAGCCTTCGGCCAGCACATCGGCGGGCAGTTTGCCTTGCTTGCGGAACAGCACCAGCGGCTTGTTCAACTGATAGGCCAGTACCGAGCCGATCAGGAAACCACGCGCATCCATGGCGCCAATGTGGGTGAAGTCGGCCTCGACGTAACGGTGGGCGAAGGTATCCATGACCAGGCGCAAGGCTGTCGGCGACTGAAACAGCGGGGTGATGTCGCGAAAGATCACCCCCGGTTTCGGGAAGTCGATGACAGGGCGGATGAGGGATTTGATGTCGAAGGAGTCGAAGACCATCGTCGTGGTGTCCTGGCGGGCTACAAACGACGCAGTATAACGGCGGCCGAACGGTTTCGCTCAGCCGCAATCATTTGTATCAGCTTTCCAGTGAGCCACCGGCCAGTGCGCAGAGCTGGATCGGGTCGAGAATCCTGATTTCCTTGCCTTCGGCGGCGATCAGTTCATTTTGCTGGAAGCGCGTAAATACCCGGGACACGGTTTCCACGGCCAGGCCCAGGTAGTTGCCGATTTCGTTGCGCGACATGCTCAGGCGGAACTGGTTGGCCGAGAAGCCACGGGCGCGGAAACGAGCGGAAAGGTTGACCAGGAACGTGGCGATGCGCTCGTCGGCGGTTTTTTTCGACAGCAGCAGCATCATTTGCTGATCGTCACGAATCTCGCGGCTCATCACGCGCATCAGCTGGCGACGCAGTTGTGGCAATTGCAGGGCCAGTTCGTCGAGGCGTTCAAAGGGGATCTCGCAGACCGAGGTGGTTTCCAGGGCCTGCGCCGACACTGGATGCTTTTCCGTGTCCATGCCGGACAGGCCGACCAGTTCGCTCGGCAGATGGAAACCGGTGAGCTGTTCTTCGCCGCTGTCGCTCAGGCTGAAGGTCTTGAGGGCGCCGGAGCGCACCGCGAAGACCGAGTCAAAGGTGTCGCCCTGACGAAACAGGAACTCGCCCTTTTTCAGCGGACGCCCACGTTTGACGATCTCGTCCAGCGCATCCATGTCTTCCAGATTCAACGAAAGTGGCAGGCATAAAGGCGCCAGGCTGCAATCCTTGCAATGGGCCTGATTGTGAGCGCGAAGTTTTACTGGCTCAGACATTTCTTCAATCCTTGTGGGAAATCACACATAAGCTGTAAGGGTAACCCACCCAAGGACATTGAAGCCAGTATGTGGCGCTTTTGTCGCAGGCCGTCAAATCACCCGCGAGAAGCGCTGACGACTGTGTTGCTCCAGGTACGCATCGAACACCATACACACCGAGCGCACCAACAGGCGGCCGGCGGGCAGCACGCTGATCCGCTCGTTGTCGAGTTCGATCAGGCCGTCCCTGGCCATGTCTTGCAGTTGTGGCCAGAGTTCGCCGAAGTAACCTTGAAAGTCGATGTTGAAGGCCTGCTCGATGTCGGCGAATTCCAGATTGAAGTTGCAGATCAACTGTTGAATCACGGCGCGACGCAGTCGGTCGTCGCTGTTGCACACCAGGCCACGGTTGGTGGCCAATTGCAGAGCAGCGAGGGTGTTCTGATAGTGGTTCAGGTCACTGCTGTTCTGGCAGTACAGATCGCCGATCTGGCTGATCGCCGAGACGCCCAGACCGATCAAATCGCAATGGCCATGGGTGGTGTAACCCTGGAAGTTACGCTGCAGGGTCGACTCTTCCTGGGCAATCGCCAGTTCGTCATCCGGCAGGGCGAAGTGGTCCATGCCGATGTAGCGGTAACCGGCGGCAGTCAGTTGTTCGATGGTGCGTTGCAGCATCTCCAGTTTCTGGCTCGGCGTCGGCAGTTCGTTGCTGTTGATGCGCCGCTGGGGCATGAAGCGTTCCGGCAGGTGGGCATAGTTGAACACCGAGAGCCGGTCCGGTTGCAGGCTGATGACCTCTTCCACGGTGCGGGCGAAATTATCCGGTGTCTGCCGGGGCAGGCCGTAGATCAGGTCGATGTTGATCGAGCGAAATTGCAGGGTGCGCGCGGCGTCGATCACCCCGCGGGTTTCTTCCAGGCTTTGCAGGCGATTGACCGCCCGCTGCACGGCGGGGTCAAGGTCTTGCAAGCCGATGCTGACCCGATTGAACCCCAACTCGCGCAGTAGACCCATGGTTGACCAGTCGGCTTCCCGAGGGTCGATTTCGATGCCGTAATCGCCGGAGTCGTCATCCAGCAGATTGAAGTGCTTGCGCAGGTGCGCCATCAACTGGCGCAGCTCGTCATGGCTGAGGAAAGTCGGGGTGCCGCCGCCGAAGTGCAGTTGCTCGACTTTTTGCGTGGGGTCCAGGTGGCAGGCAATCAGCTGGATTTCCTGCTCCAGGCGCTGCAGGTAAGGCTGCGCGCGCCCGCGATCCTTGGTGATGACTTTGTTGCAGGCGCAGTAATAGCAAATGTTCGCGCAGAACGGCACATGCACGTACAGGGACAGCGGCCGCAGGGCCTTGCGGCTTTCGCGCAAGGCATGGAACAAATCAAAGGAGCCGACCTGACTGGTGAATTGCACAGCCGTCGGGTACGAGGTGTAGCGTGGTCCCGCCAAGTCGTAGCGGCGGATCAGATCGGTGTCCCAACGAATGGCGTCGAGCATCATGCGGGCATTCCCCCGGTTAGGCTGCAGTGTTGGCCAGTCTAGGGGGCGCGGCATTTGTGCATCTTGATTTGCATCAAGGGTGGTTGTCGGCTGGAGAATTTTGGAGGTTTTGGAGGGTTCTGAGGGCTTAGACGGCTTGCTGAAGGCTTTTGTGGTGAGGGAGCTTGCGCCCGTTGGACTGCGCAGCAAGCCCATCTTTTTGGGGCCGCTCCGCGACCCAGCGGGAGCAAGCTCCCTCGCCACAGGTTCAGTGCCCCATAAGCCAATGCTGATGCGGTCCCGGCAGGGTCCAGATACCAAACACAATCACCAGCAGCCCACCGGCCATGCGCACGCTGCGCTTGCGCAACAGCGCCGTCACGCGTTCGGCGGCAAGGCCGGTTGCCAGCAACACCGGCCAGGTACCGAGGCCGAAGGCCAGCATCAACAACGCGCTATCCAGCGCATTGCCCTGGCTGGCCGACCAGAGCAAGGTGCTGTAGACCAGCCCGCACGGCAGCCAGCCCCACAGGGCACCCAGCAGCAAGGCGCGCGGAACGCTCGACACCGGCAACAGCTTGGTCGCCACTGGCTGGATGTGCCGCCACAGCCCGCGCCCGAGGCCTTCAATGCGGGTCAGGCCGCTCCACCAACCGGCCAGGTACAAGCCCATGGCAATCAGCAGCAGACCGGCGAGCACGCGCATGACCATCGCCGCCGGGCTATTGGCCACCGCCCAACCGGCCAGGCCGATCAGCAAGCCCGCCATGGCGTAGCTGAGGATGCGCCCCAGGTTGTACGCCAGCAGCAGGCGAAAGCGTCGGCTGCGTTGCTCCTTGGGGATCGCCAGGGTCAGTGCGCCCATCAGGCCGCCGCACATGCCCAGGCAATGGCCGCCGCCGAGCAGGCCGAGAATCACCGCGGACACCAGCAGTGGCGCCAGTTCAAGCATGGGGCGGCGCCTTGTCGTCCGGCTTGGGCGATGGCTGGCTGGCTTCGTCGACCGCCGCGGTGTGTTTCGGGTCCTGGTCGTCGAACAGGATGCTGTGGGCCGGGCCGTCGAGGTCGTCGTACTGACCGCTGTCGACCGCCCAGAAGAAGATGTACACGGCGATGGCCACGATCAGCAGTGCGGCGGGAATCATCACATAAAGCGCTGGCATCTGGACTCCATGCTCGTGCGGCTCAGGCCGGCAGCGGGCGGGTGACTGGCGGGGTATCGGTGGTTGCGCCCGGCATGCGGGTCAGGCGCAACGCATTCAACACCACGGTCAATGAGCTGATCGACATGCCGACCGCAGCCCACACCGGGGTGATCCAGCCGAGGGCGGCGAACGGCAGCATGAGGCCATTGTACAACCCGGCCCACAACAGGTTCTCGATGATAACCCGGCGGGTGCGGCGGGCGAGGCTGAAGGCTTGCACCAGCGCGTCGAGACGATTGGACAGCAGCACGGCGTCGGCGCTGGTTTTCGCCAGATCAGTGGCCGAGCCCATGGCGACGCTGATGTCGGCGGCGGCCAATACTGGCACATCGTTAACCCCGTCGCCGAGCATCAACACCTTGCGACCTTCCCTGTGCAGTTGTTGCAGCACCTGCAGCTTGTCATCCGGACGCAGGCCACCGCGAGCTTCATCGATGCCCAGTTCCGCGGCCACACTGGCAACCATCGGCGAGCTGTCGCCGGACAGCAGCAACGTGCGCCAGCCTCGTGCCTTGCAAGCGGCCAGTAACGCGGGGGCGTCGGTGCGCAAACGGTCGTCGAGGACGAACCAGGCCAACGGCCCTTGGCTGTCACCGAGCAACAACCATTGGCCTGCTTCATCGGGCATGGCCGGTACTGTCGCGCCGCTGAGCTCGCAGACGAAGCCCGCTTGGCCTATGCGCAGGCGTTGCCCGCCAATCAGCCCTTCCAGACCCAGGCCCGGTGAACTGTGAACCTCTTCGGCCGCCACCGGCGCGCGACCAAAGGCGCGGGCGATAGGGTGTTCGGAGCGGTTTTCCAGCGCAGCGGCCAGGCTCAGACATTGCTCATTGTTCAATGCGCCGAGAGGGCGAATGGAGCGCAGCGCCAGACGACCTTCGGTGAGGGTGCCAGTCTTGTCGAAAATCACCGTGTCGATCTGATTGAGGCCTTCCAGTACATGGCCGCGGGTCAACAGCAAGCCCAGCTTGTGCAGGGTACCGGTGGCTGCCGTGAGCGCAGTGGGCGTCGCCAGCGACAGCGCACAAGGGCAGGTTGCCACCAGCATGGCCAGCACGATCCAGAAGGCGCGTGAAGGATCGAGTTGCCACCACAGCAGGCCGATGGCGGCCACGGCGATCAGTGTCAGCAACAGGAACCATTGCGCGGCGCGGTCGGCGATTTCCGCCAGCCGTGGCTTTTCCGCCTGGGCGCGGTCAAGCAGGCGGACGATCGCGGAGAGGCGCGTGTCCTGGCCGAGGGCCTGCACTTCCACCTTCAGTGCGCCTTCGACGTTCAACGTGCCGGCGGTCACCGTATCGCCCAGGGTGCGGGGTTGCGGCAGGTATTCACCGGTCAATACCGATTCGTCGACGCTCGACTGGCCGTCGAGAATCTTGCCGTCAGCCGGAAGGATCGCGCCCGGGTGCACCAGCACCTGATCGCCGATACGCAGTTCACTGAGCAGAATGCGTTCGCTCTGGCCATCGGGCGACAGGCGCAGGCAAGAGGCCGGCAGCAGATTGACCAGCTGCGCGGTGGCGGCCGCGGTGCGTTCCCGCGCCCGTTTCTCCAGATAGCGCCCGGCCAGCAGGAACAGCGCAAACATGCCGACCGCATCGAAATACAGCTCGCCATTCCCGGTGATCGAAGTCCAGATCCCGGCCACGTAGGCGCTGCCGATGGCCAGCGAAACCGATACATCCATGGTCAGGTGACGGGTGCGCAAGTCGCGCATGGCACCCTTGAAGAACGGCGCGCAGCTGTAGAACACGATAGGCGTGGTGAGGAACATCGCGACCCAGCGCAGGATGGCGTGCAGTTCCGGGCTGAGGTCGATGTTGAATTCCGGCCAGGTGGCCATGGTCGCCATCATCGCCTGAAACCACAGCAATCCGGCGACGCCGAGTTGGCGCAAGGCCAGACGGTTTTCGCTGGCCAATTGTTCGCTGGCGCGATCGGCTTGATACGGATGCGCGGCGTAACCGATGTGCCGCAGCTCGCCGAGAATCTGGCTGAGGGGTAGCTGCGCATCGGCCCAGCTGACATGCAGGCGATGGTTGGACAGGTTCAGGCGCGCTTCGGCCACGGCGGGCAAGGTGCGTAGGTGTTTCTCGATCAGCCAGCCACAGGCGGCGCAGCTGATACCTTCCATCAGCAGGGTGGTTTCGGCCAGTTCGCCCTGATGGCGGACAAAGGGCTGCTGGACGTCGGCGCGGTCGTACAGGGCCAGTTCGTCCACCAGTTGTACCGGCAGCGCTTCGGGGTTGGCCGAGGCTTCGCTGCGGTGCTGGTAGTAACTCTCCAGGCCACCGGCGACGATGGCTTCGGCCACGGCCTGACAGCCGGGACAGCAGAACTCGCGGGTTTGTCCCAGAACGGTCGCGGTGAAGCGGCTGCCGCTCGGGACGGGCAGAGCGCAGTGGTAGCAGGGGAGTGGGGTGATGGTCATGGAGTATTCACTGATACTGCTGAATCTCTATCGTCTGTAGGGCCTCATCGCGAGCAAGCTCGCTCCCACAGGGATCATGGGTGTGCTCAGGATTTGAGCACGACGCTGATCAACTGTGGGAGCGAGCTTGCTCGCGATGCGCGAAGCGCGGTTTTACTTCTTCAGATCTTCGGCGCCTTGCAGCGGTTCATCACCCAGCAACAGATCCTTGTCATGGCTCACCAGCTCTTCTTCGAACATGCGCCAGACGTGGTCATCCTGAGAACCCAGCAACTCGACGAAGCGGCGACCTTCGATCTTGTCGCTGAGTTGACCGATGTAGCGACCCTGCTCGGTTTCACTGCGGGTCAGAACGATCTTGCGATCCTTCTCCGGTTGGGTTGGCGAGATCAGGTTCAGTTCCAGCGTCTTCGGTTGACTGTCGCCGCTCAGGCGCAGGTCGACTTCACCGGTGACGTCATCGAGGTGCACGTTGGCGCGCATTTTCAACGTCTGGGCCAGCAGTTCGCGGTCCAGGGAGCGGTTGATGCCTTTGCCGGCCTCGTAGTAGTTGTCGTTGACCAGGTTGTCCGGGTTCTTTACCGCAATGGTCACCATGGACAAGGTCAGGGTCACCGAACAGGCCAGAATGCCGATGATGATCCACGGCCAGAGGTGCTTGTACCAGGGGCTTGCGGCGTTTGCTGCGGGCATGTTCAGTTCTCTCAACGATTTTGTGGGCCGATGAACCGGCTCTTGGCTTCTATGTGAACGCTGTCGTCATCGGCATCCTTGAGGATGAATTTCACCTCGTTGGTGCTCGATGGCAGTTTTTCCGGTGCAACGGACAACTCGGCGGGCAGGCTGACGATGTCGCCGGCCGCGACCTTGATTTCGCGCCGACCCTGCAGTTTCAGATCCGGCAGGCCGGAGGCGTCGAGCAGGTAGGTGTGGTCGCGCTGGTCCTTGTTCATGATCTTCAGGCTGTAGACGTTTTCGATCCGGCCTTCGGCGTTCTCACGGTACAGCACGCGGTCCTTGCTGACATCGAAACCGACCAGCGAACGCATGAAGAATGCGGTCACCAACAGGCTGATCATCGCCAGCAACACTACGGCATAGCCGATCAGGCGTGGGCGCAATTTATGGGTTTTCTGCCCTGACAGGTTGTGTTCGGTGGTGTAGCTGATCAGCCCGCGTGGGTACTCCATCTTGTCCATGATCGCATCGCAGGCGTCGATGCAGGCGGCGCAGCCAATGCACTCGATCTGCAGGCCGTCGCGGATGTCGATGCCGGTCGGGCAGACCTGGACGCACATGGTGCAGTCGATGCAGTCGCCCAGGCCCTGAGCCTTGTAGTCGATGCCTTTCTTGCGTGGGCCACGGCTTTCGCCACGGCGCGGGTCATAGGAAACGATCAGGGTGTCCTTGTCGAACATCACGCTCTGGAAGCGCGCATAAGGGCACATGTAGATGCACACTTGCTCGCGCAGCCAGCCGGCGTTGCCGTAGGTGGCCAGGGTGAAGAAACCGACCCAGAAATACGACCAGCCATCGGCCTGGCCGGTGAAGAAATCGATCACCAGCTCGCGGATCGGCGAGAAGTAGCCGACGAAGGTCATGCCGGTGACGAAGCCGATCAACAGCCACAAACCATGTTTGGCGAACTTGCGCAGCACCTTGTTGGCGCTCATTGGTGCCTTGTCGAGTTTTATGCGCTGGTTGCGGTCGCCTTCGGTGACCTTCTCGCACCACATGAAAATCCACGTCCAGACGCTTTGCGGGCAGGTGTAGCCGCACCAGACCCGACCGGCATACACGGTGATGAAGAACAGGCCAAAGGCCGCGATGATCAGCATGCCCGAGAGCAGGATGAAATCCTGGGGCCAGAACGTCGCGCCAAAGATAAAGAATTTACGCTCCGGCAGGTTCCACCAGACGGCTTGATGGCCGCCCCAGTTCAACCACACCGTGCCGAAATACAGCAGGAACAAAAACGCACCGCCGGCCATCCGCAGATTGCGGAACAGGCCGGTAAAAGCGCGGGTGTAGATTTTTTCCCTGGAGGCGTAGAGGTCGACGCCGTTGTTCGCATTCTTGGTGGGTGGCGTGACGTCGTGTACCGGAATCTGGTTGCTCATCATTGCATCCCACGGCAGTGGAAAAATGCCTCGGTCAGTACATGCCGACCGCGGTCAAAAAGGGGTGTCGCAGTGGCGCAATGATACGCCTGTCGCTCTAGCCTGCGGGTGCGACCTTTGGTCGCGTTGGGGAAAAATCCTGAATGGTGTAGCGAATGTAACAAAGCATGATGCAGGTCAATTGACTATAGACGATGGATGTTGCTGGTTGTGGAGCAGAAGAAAGGCAGCGAGATCGCTGCCTTTCAATCAGTAGCTACTTAAGGAATATTGCCACCCCCCAGGCTGTCCAGCGGGTCCCTCGGCCGATTGCGATCGGCGGCGTTATCGGCGAAGACGGATCGGGTCTTGCGAATCGGTGGTTGTGCCGGGGTAACGACTTCGTCCTGGGTGTCTTGCGGGTTGAGCTGCCCTGGGTTTGTGGTTTCCGGCTTTGGGGTTTGTTCGGTCATCGTCAGGTTTCCTTTCCTGTGATTGTTCAATAGTGTGCAAATCCTTGCTTGTTGGCCTCCTGGCCGAGGTAGACGTTATCGATACGGTCAGTGCCTGCCCATCGAATTTTAATTGCAAAACATTAACGGTGGGCGTGAGCCTGATACAGCGCCCGACCCTGGACCCGGAAAAGCAAAAGGCCCCGCCCATGTGAATGGGCGGGGCCTTTATTCGCGTCAAGCGTTGGCCTTACTGAGCCTCGGCTTCCGGTGCTTTTTCACCGTGGGACAGGCTGTAGACGTAAGCCGCCAACAGGTGAACCTTGTCGTTGCCTTGCAGCTGCTCTTGCGCAGGCATCTGGCCCTGACGGCCGTAACGGATGGTCTGCTGCAGTTGCGCGAAGCTCGAACCGTAGATGAATGCCGCCGGGTGAGTCAGGTTAGGCGCGCCCATGGCCGGGGTGCCTTTGCCTTCCGGACCGTGGCAGGCTACGCAGTTGGCGGCGAACAGTTTCTGCCCGGCAACCGGATCAGCCTTGGCGCCTTCCGGCAGCTTGCGGCCATCGAGGTTGGTCAGCACGAATGCCGCGACGTCGGCCACGCCTTGCTCGCCGATCACTTCAGCCCACGCAGGCATCACCGCATGACGGCCGCCCATGATGGTGGTCTTGATGGTTTCCGGCTCGCCGCCCCAGCGCCAGTCGGCGTCGGTCAGGTTAGGAAAGCCATAGGCGCCCTTGGCGTCGGAACCGTGGCAAACCGAGCAGTTGGAGGCAAACAGACGGCCACCCATTTTCAAGGCTTGCGGGTCCTTGGCGACTTCTTCGATCGGCATGGCGGCGAACTTGGCGAAGATCGGACCGAACCTGGCGTCCGACTTGGCCATTTCCTTTTCCCACTCGTGCACACCGGTCCAACCGGTCTGGCCGTTGGCGAACGGGGTCTGCTTCTCGTTGTCGAGGTAGTTGTAGCCCGGCAGCAGGCCTTTCCAGTTACCCAGGCCCGGGTACAGCGCCAGGTAGCCCAGGGCGAAGATGATGGTGCCCACGAACAGCATGAACCACCATTTCGGCAGTGGGTTGTCGTACTCCTCGATGCCATCGAAAGAGTGCCCGACGGTCTGGTCCGTTTGCTCGGTGCGCTGGCCCTTGCGGGTCGACAGCAGCAGCCAGGTCAGGGAAAAGATCGTACCGAGACTGAGGACTGTGACGTACAGACTCCAGAATGTAGTCATTCTTTGTTACTCCTAGAAGCTTGCTCGACGTGCTTGATGGCTTCGGGATCATCCGCGAAAGGCAGCAAGGTCGCGTCTTCAAACTCCGACTTGCGCTTGGGACTGAACACCCACAGTGCCAGTCCAATGAAGGCCACCATCACGACAACGGTGCCCAGGCCACGAATCATCCCGATATCCATTTAGATCACCGTTTGCTTTTGATGATGGTGCCCAGGCCTTGCAGATAGGCCACCAGCGCGTCCATTTCGGTTTTGCCCTTCACCGCATCCTTGGCACCGGCGATGTCTTCGTCGGTGTAAGGGACGCCGAGCGTGCGCAAGACTTCCATTTTCTTGGCGGTGTCTTTGCCGTCGAGCTTGTTTTCCACGAGGAACGGGTAGGCCGGCATTTTCGACTCCGGCACCACGTTGCGCGGGTTGTACAGGTGCGCACGCTGCCAGTCATCGGAGTAACGACCGCCGACGCGGGCCAGGTCCGGACCGGTACGTTTGGAGCCCCACAGGAACGGGTGGTCCCAGACGCTTTCACCGGCGACCGAGTAGTGGCCGTAGCGTTCGGTTTCGGCACGGAACGGACGGATCATCTGCGAGTGGCAGCCGACACAACCGTTGGCGATGTAAACGTCCCGGCCTTCCAGTTCAAGGGCGGTGCGCGGCTTCATGCCCTCGACCGGCTTGTTGGTGACATCCTGGAAAAACAGCGGAACGATCTGGGTCAGGCCGCCGATGCTGACGGCGATGACCATGAAGAAGGCCAGCAGGCCAATATTCTTCTCGACTGCTTCATGCTTCATCAGTGAGCTCCAACTACGGCAATCTTGGCGGCGGCTTCGGCTTCAGCCGGATCCGAGGCACGTACGGTACGGAAGACGTTGTAAGCCATGAACAGCATGCCGGCGGCGAAGAACGCACCGCCCAGGGCACGCACGATGTAGCCCGGATGGCTGGCTTGCAGCGCTTCGACGAACGAGTAGGTGAGGGTGCCGTCGTCGTTGATTGCACGCCACATCAGGCCCTGGGTGATGCCGTTGACCCACATCGAGGCGATGTAGAGCACGGTACCGATGGTCGCGAGCCAGAAGTGGGTGTTGATCAGGCCGGTGCTGTGCATCTGCGCACGACCGAACAGTTTCGGAATCATGTGGTAGACCGCGCCGATCGAGATCATCGCTACCCAGCCCAAAGCACCAGCGTGTACGTGGCCGATGGTCCAGTCGGTGTAGTGCGACAGCGAGTTGACGGTCTTGATGGCCATCATCGGGCCTTCGAAGGTCGACATGCCGTAGAACGCCAGGGACACCACCAGGAAGCGCAGGATCGGGTCGGTGCGCAGCTTATGCCAGGCGCCCGACAGGGTCATCATGCCGTTGATCATGCCGCCCCAGCTCGGTGCCAGGAGGATGATCGACATCGCCATGCCCAGCGACTGAGCCCAGTCCGGCAGTGCGGTGTAGTGCAGGTGGTGCGGGCCGGCCCAGATGTACAGGGTGATCAGCGCCCAGAAGTGCACGATCGACAGGCGATAGGAGTAGATCGGACGCTCGGCCTGTTTCGGCACGAAGTAGTACATCATCCCCAGGAAGCCGGTGGTCAGGAAGAAACCTACGGCGTTGTGGCCGTACCACCACTGGATCATCGCGTCAGTCGCGCCGGAGTAAGCCGAGTAGGACTTGAACAGGTTAACCGGCAGCGACATGTGATTGACAATGTGCAGCATCGCGGTCACGAGGATGAAGGCACCGTAGAACCAGTTACCGACATAGATGTGCTTGGTCTTGCGCTTCATGATGGTGCCGAAGAACACCAGCGCGTACACAACCCAGACCACGGCCAGCAGGATAGCCAGAGGCCATTCCAGTTCGGCGTATTCCTTGCTGGTGGTGTAACCCAGCGGCAGGGTGATGCCGGCGCCGACGATAACCGCTTGCCAACCCCAGAAGTGAAAGGCCGCGAGGCCGTCGGAAATCAGTCGCGTCTGGCAGGTTCGCTGCACGACATAATAAGAAGTGGCAAACAGTGCACATCCACCGAAGGCGAAAATCACCAGGTTGGTGTGCAGCGGGCGCAGGCGTCCAAAGCTCGTCCACGGCAGACCGAAGTTCAACTCCGGCCAGACCAGTTGCGAGGCGATGAAGACACCGAGCCCCATGCCAAGGATCCCCCAGACCACCGTCATGATGGCGAACTGGCGGACTACCTTATAGTTATAAGCAGTCGGACTGATTGCTGTGCTCATTCTAAGGTTCCACGGTTTGGGTGTTTTATTAGGATTGAAAATCGGCCGCAAGTATGTAGAAAGCAGGGGGTCATTGCAACGCGCCATGACCTGGGTCAATGCTTTCCAACGCTGATTCTGCGGCCTTTCCATGCGCCGCGTAAGGACAAAATTGCCCGCGGGCAAAATGTCGTCGCGGACGAAAAAGGCGAGGGGTTCAGGTCGGGTGTAACAGGGTGTGTTCAAACGCAATGATTGGGTGACCAAAGGCAATTGGCGCGACAGCCGGTATCTACCGGCCTTTGCGACCTGTCCTCGGGCACAATCGCCGAACACATCGGTTAAGGTCGACCTGGAACCGGTGCTTGCCGGTCCGCATCGGGGGAAGCTTAGACCCGATTCCGGGGAACCGAAAGGAAGAGTCAAAGAGGGTGCGACAATGCGTCGCAAAGAGGCGGGGGAAGCTGCCGCATCCGGGTGAATGCGGCAGTAGAGCGGTCGAGCGTTACGGCTTCTTGTCTTCTGCCAACAAAGGATCGGCACCCGCACCGTGGGACAGGCTGTACACGTAGGCGGCCAGCAGTTGCACCTTGTCGTTGCCGAGCAATTCGTTCTGCGCCGGCATGTGGCCCTGGCGACCGTGACGAATCGTCTGTTCAAGCTGCGTCAGGCTGGTGCCGTAGATGAAACCGGCCGGATGGGTCAGGTTCGGCGCGCCCATGGCTTCAGTGCCCTGGCCGTTGGCGCCGTGGCAAGCGACGCAGGTGGTGCTGAAGGCTTGCTGCCCTGCCTGCAAATCTGCGCTGCTGTCCGCAGGCAGCGGCAGGCCGGCCAGATCATGGCGGACATAAGCCGCCACGTTCTTCACGCCGGCTTCGCCGAGCACTTCGCCCCAGGCCGGCATCATCGCGATCCGCCCACCCATGATGGTGGTCTTGATGGTTTCCGCCGAACCGCCCCAGCGCCAGTCCTTGTCAGCCAGGTTAGGGAAACCGTAGGCGCCCTTGGCGTCCGAGCCGTGGCACACCGAGCAGTTGGAGGCGAACAGGCGTCCACCCATTTTCAACGCTTGCGGGTCCTTGGCCACTTCTTCCACCGGCATCGCAGCGAATTTGGCGAAGATCGGCCCGAACTTGGCGTCGGCCTTGGCCATCTCCTTTTCCCATTCGTGCACGCCGGTCCAGCCGTTCTCGTAGCCGGGCAGGATGCCTTTCCAGTTGCCCAGGCCCGGATACAGGATCAGGTAGCCGACGGCAAATACCAGGGTGCCGGCGAACAGCATGAACCACCATTGCGGCAGCGGATTGTCGTATTCCTCGATGCCGTCGAAGCTGTGGCCCATGGTCTGGTCGACGCTGCCCTTGGTCTCGCCCTTGCGAGTGCCGACCAGCAGCCAGGTCAGGCCGATCAGGCTGCCAATGGTCAGTACGCAGATCCACGTACTCCAGAAGGTGGTCATGGCCGGGTACTCCTTGTCGCGGTTTCTTCAGGGGTGGCAGGTTGCGGCTCGTCGGCGAACGGCAGCAGGCGCGCTTCGGCGAACTCGGGGTTGCGCTTGCCGTTGAACACCCAGAGGGTCAGGCCAACGAATGCAACGAAGACGACGACGGTGCCCAGCCCGCGGATCATGCCAGTGCTCATCTCAATGACCATGTCTCACCTCTTGCTCTTGATGGCAGTGCCGAGCACTTGCAGGTAGGCGACCAGTGCGTCCATCTCGCTCTTGCCCTTGAGCGATGCCACGGCGCCATTGATGTCGTCGTCGGTGTAGGGCACGCCGAGGGTGCGCATGGCCTTGAGCTTGGTTTCGGTGTGGCTGCTGTCGAGTGCGTTGGCGACCAGCCACGGGTAGGCCGGCATCTTCGACTCCGGTACGACGTTGCGCGGGTTGTACAAGTGCGCGCGGTGCCAGTCATCGGAGTAACGCGCGCCGACCCGGGCCAGGTCCGGACCGGTACGTTTCGAGCCCCACAGGAACGGGTGATCCCAGACGCTTTCACCGGCCACCGAGTAGTGCCCGTAACGTTCGGTTTCGGCGCGAAACGGCCGGATCATCTGCGAGTGGCAGCCGACGCAGCCTTCGCGGATGTAAATGTCGCGGCCTTCCAGTTGCAGCGCGGTGTAGGGCTTCATGCCTTCCACCGGTTTATTGGTCACGTCCTGGAAGAACAGCGGCACGATCTGGGTCAGGCCGCCGATGCTCACGGCCAGGATCATCAGCAGCAACAACAGGCCGACGTTTTTCTCGATAGTTTCGTGTTTCATGGCGTTCTCCTCAGGCCATCTGCGCGGCAGCGGCGATGTCGGCAGGCTTGGAAGCCTGCACGGTGCGCCAGGTGTTGTAGGCCATCAGGAACATGCCGCTGAGGAAGATCGCACCGCCGACCAGGCGCACGACGAAGCCTGGGTGGCTGGCCACCAGGGTTTCGACGAAGGAGTAGGTCAGCGTGCCGTCTTCGTTCACTGCACGCCACATCAGGCCCTGGGCGATGCCGTTGACCCACATCGAAGCGATGTAGAGCACGGTACCGATGGTGGCGAGCCAGAAGTGCGCGTTGATCAGGCCGATGCTGTGCATCTGCTCTTTGCCGAAGACTTTCGGGATCATGTGGTACAGCGCGCCGATGGAAATCATCGCCACCCAGCCGAGCGCGCCGGCGTGTACGTGACCGATAGTCCAGTCGGTGTAGTGGGAGAGGGCGTTCACGGTCTTGATCGCCATCATCGGCCCTTCGAAGGTCGACATGCCGTAGAACGCAAGGGAAACCACGAGGAAGCGCAGGATCGGGTCGCTGCGCAACTTATGCCAGGCCCCCGAGAGGGTCATCATGCCGTTGATCATGCCGCCCCAGCTTGGCGCCAGCAGCACCAGCGACATCACCATGCCCAGCGACTGGGCCCAGTCCGGCAGTGCGGTGTAGTGCAGGTGGTGCGGACCGGCCCAGATGTACAGGGTGATCAGCGCCCAGAAGTGCACGATCGACAAGCGATAGGAATACACCGGGCGCTCGGCCTGTTTCGGCACGAAGTAATACATCATGCCGAGGAAACCGGCGGTGAGGAAAAAGCCCACGGCGTTGTGGCCGTACCACCATTGCACCATGGCGTCGGTGGCACCGGAGTAGACCGAATAGGACTTGGTGAAGCTGACGGGCAATTCCAGGTTGTTGACGATGTGCAGAATCGCCACGGTGACGATGAACGCCCCGAAGAACCAGTTACCGACGTAGATGTGCTTGGTCTTGCGCTGCATGATCGTGCCGAAGAACACGATGGCGTAGGCGACCCAGACGATGGTGATCAGGATGTCGATCGGCCATTCCAGCTCGGCGTATTCCTTGGAGCTGGTGTAGCCCAGCGGCAGGCTGATCGCCGCCAGCAGAATCACAAGCTGCCAGCCCCAGAAACAGAACGCGGCGATCTTCGGCGCGAACAGTTGTGTCTGGCAGGTGCGTTGTACGGAGTAGAACGAGCTGGCGAACAGCGCGCAGCCACCGAAGGCGAAAATCACCGCGTTGGTGTGCAAAGGGCGCAAGCGACCGAAGCTGGTCCAGGGCAAATTGAAGTTGAGTTCGGGCCAGACCAACTGGGCAGCGAGAAAAACCCCGAGCCCCATGCCGACGATGCCCCACACCACCGTCATAATGGCGAATTGGCGGACCACCTTGTAGTTGTAGGCGGTACTGATAGAAGTGTTCATGGTTCCCCATCCACGGTTCAGCCGAAATGAGCGCGCGGCAAGGCAGCGCGCCCTCGACTGGAGTTATAGGCAGACTAAAAGCGAGGCAAGCATGAGCAATCGGCTCAACAGCGGTATTGACGGGGATCAATGGGCGCAGTGCGTGCGGGACAACGGATGGCTCTGGAACGCCGCATCGGGCAAGTCCACGGCGACGCTGATCCTCGCCCATGGTGCCGGCGCGCCGATGGACAGCGACTGGATGAGCGACATGGCAGCACGCCTCGCCGCGCTTGGCATCAACGTCCTGCGCTTCGAATTTCCCTACATGGCGCAGCGACGGGTCGATGGTGGCAAGCGCCCACCGAACCCGGCGCCAAAGCTGCTGGAATGCTGGCGCGAGGTCTATGCCCAGGTGCGACGCCATGTCACCGGGCCGCTGGCCATCGGTGGCAAGTCCATGGGCGGGCGCATGGCCAGTTTGCTGGCGGATGAATTGGGCGCGGATGCGCTGGTGTGCCTGGGGTATCCGTTTTATGCCGTGGGCAAACCCGAGAAGCCGCGGGTCGAGCATCTGGCTGGGCTGAAGACGCGGACGTTGATCGTGCAGGGTGAGAGGGATGCGTTGGGTAATCGCGAGGCGGTTGAAGCGTATGTGCTGTCACCGAGTATCGAAGTGTTCTGGCTGGTGGCGGGGGATCATGATTTGAAGCCGTTGAAGGCTTCTGGAGTGACGTATGAGCAGCACTTGAAAACTGCTGCTGAAAAGGCTGAAAGTTATCTAGGGTGTATTGCTATCCTCTAATGTATTTATAGGTCTTCTTTCAGGGCTCAATGTAACCTATATTTGAAGTTGTGAATGAATAACAAGTGTGGTGTTGTTGATTGTCTTTCGGAACTGGTGTTCTGGCAAAGTCGGAAGTTTATATGTGGGGTAAAAGCGGGTGCTGGGGGAGCTCAATCTATGATTGTAGCTGCAGGTCGGAGCGGCTGCCACTAACAGTTCTGATAGTTGTTGGGAGGGTGGTTGAGTCGTAGAGTGTTTTTTCGGGATGAAAAAACAGAGGTGTCAATCGTGGATAATAAAGAGCAAGGCTTCTTTGGCGGGCAGTCGCAAGATTCAGGAATGGATCAGGTGATAATTCCAAATGCCAATTACAGTCGCTGGATGAGCGATATTTTCAATGATATTGGAGGTTTAAAAGTCAATCAGCTTGCTTTGCCTTCAGCGCATAATTCAGGAGTGGACGCCACTGGAACTTGGGGGCCGAACGAATCATGGGGGGCTTGTCAGACCGATACGTTCGCTGCACAACTCGCCTGGGGGGCGCGGGTACTTGATCTGCGCCTGGTTGATGCCAGCTATCGAAAATTTACGGGAAACAATAGCGGAAGCTCTGTATTCAAGGAAGTATTCATATTTAAGCACGGGATTGCGGATGCGGGACGCCGCTTGGAGCATTGTATTCAGGCTGTCAAGGATTTTACTACCAGTAATCCGGGTGAGATTGTCATATTGAGTTTCGATAAGTACGACTTGGGGAATCACTCTGGCACAAGTGTTAAACGCTGTCTGCCTTATTTTAATCCGATCAAGGATCGGCTGATTCCCCGAGCTGCGCAAGATTTAACAGTTGCTCAGATTCGTCAGCAATACCCAGGCAAGAGTGTAATTATTGCCTGGGATCACTGGCGTGAAAGTGGCGACTACTGGGGTAAGCTCGATGGCAAGTGGACCGGGCAGGACTTTACCTCACCCGATGAGATCACGGTTTTTTGCGAGAAGCTGATGGCGGAGCCTCCTTCCGTGAAAATTTGGTCGCTTTCGGCAACCGCCTATAATAATCGTGGCCCTGTGCTGATGAGTTCTAATCATAAATTGTGGGCAGCAATATTTAAACCGGGATTTAAGAATTGCAACATTGTTAATGTGGATTTCATTGAGAGAACAGGTGTCGTTGATCATTGTATTGCGCTGAACAAGGCTCGGGGACAAGACAAGCAGCCACCAACGACGCCTTCACAGTTTACGGCTGTGCAGGTCAAAAAGGATGGCATACCGACAGATCTCGTCGAGTTAAAATGGAATCCTTCCACTGACGCTCACGGTGTTAGAATGTATGAAATTTATCAAAATGGACAGAAAATTAGTTCAATTTCGGGGAGTAGCTTGATTATAGGCCCTGTACGGCCTCTTCCTTATGTGTATAAGGTTCGGGCTTTGGATGCTTCGGGAAATATAAGCGCATTTTCCACCGAAGTGGCTCTGCATCTCGAGGATATAAATCCGTCCAGTAAGCCAGGAAACTTTAGACTTTCCAATGTAAAAATGAAATCAGTTACTTTGGAGTGGGACGTATCATACGATTTCGCAGGGGTCGTTGGCTATAGATTGATTATGAATCATCAGCCTCTGGACTTTGTTCAGGGTTTGAAGTATGAAGTGGCAAATCTGGACGTAAGTACCGAGTATGAATTCATTGTTCAAGCGGTGGATGCCAACAATCTTTATTCTCAACCGGCTGGGGTGGTTTTAGCCCCCCGGCCCGGGAAGCCAGAAAATATGAGAAGTTCAGATACAGTTCTAAACGGAGAGTATATACGGCTCTTTGCGTGGACGCCAAATATCTACACTGATATACCTTACGCATTTCAATTCAAAATTGACAGCATTCCTTACTTCGAAGAGTTTGTGCACTACCGTCCTCATGAGGATGGTACGCAGGCTGTTTGGGTTAAGGAGAATGTTAACTACAACGTTGAAGTGTGCTCAAAGCTTATAAGCAGTGGGGAGCTGTCGGAGCCTCTTTTATACAGTTTTATTATCGATAATACGCCTCCGGTATCAGGTCCTAGTTATTTTCGTGTTTCAGATGTTACGCATGCATCCGCCAAGTTAAATTGGGAGCCGGGGTATAATAGGGTTGCTAGTCATGCTCTTTCTCGCAATGAGGAGCATCCGATCCTGTTACCTAAAGATGTTGGTTTTTATATGGCTGATGGCTTAAAGGAAGATACGGAGTATCTATTTGAGATTTGGTTTATCGATGCCAATGAAAAACCTTCCATGCTTAGCTCCGTAACATTTCGGACGAAAAAGGAAAATCCGGAGCCGGAGCCGGAGCCGGAGCCTGGGAGTCCACCGACAGGATTTCGTTTCATTAAAGCAGAACGCACCGCTTTCACAATTGGATGGACTGCGCCAAGTGATTCGAGCAAACTGATTGGGTATACCGTTGTTTTAACTAGCACCGCCCCTCGTTATTTCCAGCTTGGTAAGGACATTACCACCCAAAGATTCGGTTTTTTGAATCAGGCGACACGCTATCA
This sequence comes from Pseudomonas vancouverensis, assembly GCF_004348895.1. Taxonomy (GTDB): domain Bacteria; phylum Pseudomonadota; class Gammaproteobacteria; order Pseudomonadales; family Pseudomonadaceae; genus Aquipseudomonas; species Aquipseudomonas vancouverensis. Next base: position 128,026 of record NZ_RRZK01000028.1, on the reverse strand, counting down.
AGTGCAGGTGATCGCCAAATATGAGAATGGAACCGTCTCTTCACCTTTGTTGGGTGAAGGGACAACTCTATAATTCAGCGGTTGCTCGTGCCATATGTTTAACATCTCTACAGGCTGTTCACTACAGCTTGTAGAGATGTTGGCTTGCCGAGCGCATTCGAACGCAACACTCGATAATCTCTCAGCGGTTAAACCGCTCCACCAACGAATACTGGGTATTGGCGGTCTTGGTCAGCTCTTCACTGAGCAACGCAGAGTTCTGCGCCTGTTCCGAAGTCTGGTCCGCCAGTTCGGAAATGTTGCTGATGTTGCGACTGATCTCCTCAGCCACCGCACTTTGCTCTTCGGTCGCCGCAGCGATCTGGGTGGTCATGTCGGTGATGTTGGCCACCGCTTCACTGATTCCAACCAGCGCCTGATCCGCCTCCAGCACCCGCGCCACACCTTCTTCCGCCTGGCGATGCCCGGCTTCCATGGTCTGCACCGCAGTGCCGGCAGTTTGCTGGAGCTTGGCGATCAGCGCATGAATCTGCCCGGTCGACTCGCTGGTACGTTGCGCCAGTTGACGCACTTCATCCGCCACCACCGCAAACCCGCGACCCATCTCACCGGCACGAGCTGCCTCAATCGCCGCGTTGAGTGCCAGCAGGTTGGTCTGGTCGGCGATGCCCTTGATCACATCGACCACACCACCGATTTCATTACTGTCCTTGGCCAGTTGGGTCACGGTTTGACCGGTCTCACCGACCACCACCGACAGGCGCTGGATGGCCTCGCGGGTTTCCCCGGCAATGTCGCGACCACGACCGGTCAGGCGATTGGCTTCCTGGGTAGCATCAGCAGTGCGTTGCACATGACTGGCGACTTCTTGCGTGGTCGCGGCCATCTGGTTGACGGCGGTAGCGACTTGCTCGGTCTCGACGCGCTGACGCTCCAGCCCGCTCGAACTGTTGTGCGCCAAGGCATCAGACTGGCGGGCCTGATCGGTCAGGTGTTCGGCGGTGTCCTGCAGACGGGTCAGGCAGGTTTTCAGGCGGGCTTCCTGACTCAGGATCGACATCTCCAGACGCGCCTGGGCACCACGGCTGTCGGTGTACATCTGCGCGATCAGCGGGTCAGAGGTGGTCTGCTCGGCCAGGCGCAACAAACGCTTGAGGCCACGCTGCTGCCAGCTCAAGCCCAGCAGGCCCAACGGCACCGACAACCCGGCCGCCAGGGCAAAACCCCACTGCGAATTCAGCGTCGCGCCAATCATGAAGCTCAACTGGCTGACCAGAATGAACGGCAGCCAGTCCTGCAGCACCGGCAGCCACTTGTCACTGGAAGGCACCGCCGACTTGCCCTGATTGATGCGCTGATACAGCACCTCGGCACGACGGATCTGCTCGGCCGTAGGCTTGACCCGTACCGACTCGTAGCCAATCACCTGATTGCCTTCGAAGACCGGCGTCACATAGGCGTTGACCCAATAGTGATCCCCGCTCTTGCAGCGGTTCTTGACGATGCCCATCCATGGCAAGCCTTGTTTGAGCGTGGCCCACATATGCGCAAACACCGCACTCGGCACATCAGGGTGACGCACCAGGTTATGCGGCGCACGGATCAGTTCTTCACGAGAAAACCCGCTGATCTCGACAAAGGCGTCGTTGCAGTAGGTGATCACACCCTTGGCATCGGTGGTGGAAATCAACCGTTGCTGGGCCGGAAAGGTCCGTTCGCGTTGGGTAATAGGCTGGTTGTTACGCATGGCGTTTTCAATCCGTGAGACTTTGACAGGGTGTCGGCGGGGGAGGGGAATTGTTGAGTTTTTATTTTTACTGGCGGATGCGCGGTGTACAGCTTAGTGGTCTTGGTTTTTGTACAAACTTCAATGCGTCGTCTCCGTAGACCAAATGCGGCTCGAATGCGTGGTGTCGTTTATGGGACAATTGACCGGGTGGCGCTTGAGTTTCCTGCCACCTCAAAATGCTTTGAGCAAATCTCCAAGTGTAAAAACCGAGAATCAACGTAACCCTTTGAGAGGTGATCATTCCTCTCGTCAATTTTCTATGGATTTTGATCATGTTTGATGGACCTATCCTAATCACCGGAGGTGCCGGTTTTATCGGCTCTCATTTGACTGATGCCTTGCTCGCGAAAGGTTACTCAGTGCGAATTCTCGATGACTTGTCGACCGGCAAAGTCAGTAATCTACCGCTGAACAATCCACGTGTTGAATTGATCGAGGGTGACGTAGCCGATGCAACGGTCGTTGCACAGGCGATGCTTGGCTGCCGGGCAGTCGCACATTTGGCTGCTGTGGCTTCTGTTCAAGCTTCGGTGGATGATCCGGTGCGCACGCACCAGAGTAACTTCGTAGGTACCCTGAACGTTTGTGAAGCGATGCGCCAGGCCAATGTCAAACGCGTTGTTTTTGCATCGAGTGCAGCCGTATATGGTAACAATGGTGAAGGACTCGCAATCGACGAGGACACACCAAAAGCCCCATTGACACCCTATGCTTCGGACAAATTGGCGAGCGAATATTATTTCGACTTCTACCGACGCCAACACGCACTGGAACCCGTTGTATTCCGCTTTTTCAACATCTTCGGCCCGCGCCAGGATCCTTCTTCGCCGTACTCGGGTGTCATCAGCATTTTCAGCGAGCGTGCACAGAAGGGATTGCCGATTACGATTTTTGGCGATGGCGAACAGACCCGTGATTTTTTCTATGTGGAAGATCTGGTGAAGGTGCTGGTGCAGGCATTGGAAGCACCACAGGTCGAAGCAGGCGCGATTAACGTGGGTATGAATCAAGCCACTTCACTCAATCAAATGCTGGAAGTGTTGGTTGAAGTCCTGGGGGAAATCCCTCCGGTGAATCACGCTCCAGCGCGATCGGGTGACATTCGCCACTCAAGAGCGAACAACCAGCGGCTGCTGGAGCGATTCAAGGTTTCCGAGCCAACAGCCATGAGTGTCGGGCTGGCAAGGTTGCTCGGATGAGTAGTGTGTATAGCTGTTGATAAGCCGCACTGAAATGTATCTGGCCGCGTTTTTTGATGACGCGGCCAGATCGGGTTTCATTTGACGAGGGAACAGGTTAGCGCTTTGCGGCGCCCACCGGAGCTGACGTCCTGAGTTTCGAATTCTGATAACCACGCAAAACGAAAATCGCAACCATCCCACACAGAACGCCAGTGGCATTCGCCAACATATCTCCCCAGGACGCACTGCGCAGCGGCATGAAGCTTTGCTCCAATTCGATCAGCATCGACCCCACCAGCGGCCAAAGCAGCAACCAGATCAGGCGAGTCCCCGGGAACGCCAGATAGGCGCTCACCGTCAGACAGGCAAAACCTGCCCAGTGATGCAGCTTGTCCTGATTCTCGAACACCTGCGGCACCGGCTCGCCGCGCATGCCGGCAACACAGAGCACCAACAGGATCACGAAGAATGCCACTTTTGGCAGGACTCGCAGGATGCGCTGCTTCATTCGGTGACCTTGTAGAAGTTGCTGTGGAACATGTCGATGTTTCGGCGCTCGGTCAAGGTGTACAGCGAGTAGCTGCGTCCAAGCGAAGCACCACCGTCCCGCGTCAACGGTGTCCAGGCGAGGTTGGCCCGGCGAGTGGTGGAACTGGCCATCAATTCGTCGAACGGAATCGAGAAGTAGATGCCTTTGCCGAAACTACCTTCACCGTACTCTTCCTTGGTTGCATTGGTGATGGTGACCCAGCCGCCGAAACGCACGCCGTTTCCGAACTCACGGGACAAGTCCACGGTGACACCATAGTCCTTGGCCAGATAGCGACCAACGCTGACCGCGCCAAGAATGTCCTGGAAGGAACTGCGGTAGTAGAGGGTAGCGTTGCCGGTGATCGTACTGTAATCGCGCAGACCAAAGCCCTGATCGAAATCACGCTGCTTGACCCAGTTCATGTCCACACCCACGGCCCAACGCTCGCCCATTGGGCGATACAGGCCTTCGCCACCGACACCGGCGAACATCGACTCCAGGTAACCGCCGTACAGCATGCCGTAGAGGTCCTGGTCCAACTGCTTGACCTTGTTCAGCTGGAAGGTTGGCATCGTCAGTTCCGAGGTGGTCATGTACTGACGCAAATCGGTGCGCACACGCGGCAGGCCGCTGGGTGCGTCGTACTTGAACTTGTCGAAGTTGTTCGCCAGGTTCTGGCTCAGCGTACCGCTCCACCACAGGTCAGGCTGGAAGCGATACTCAGCACTCAGATCTGCACTGAATTGATACAACAGGAAGCCGTCCGGACCGCCGACGTTTTGCTTGTAACCCAAGCCCAAACCATAAGTGAAGGGATCAGGTTTTTGCTCGAACAGGGTTTTTTCCTGATGCGGCACAGCGACGTTCTGTTCGGTCACTCGGCGCAGATCTTCCAGCGGTCGATCTTCCTGGACCACCTCACGGAAGGTATCGCGCGGGACGCTTACTTCCTCGATCGGCAGGCTGTAACGGGTGTCGACCATCGTGAACCAATTGATCTCGTCGTCGACGCTGTTGTCCAAAATCCGCGAAGCGCGGCCGACCGCTTTGGGCGTGTGGAAATAGCGGTTCTGCTCGCCGTAGACGATCAGCTCGGAATCACGCTGGGTGATACGTGACACCGTGTAGCCGGCGTTGTTCTGCAGGCGCGTGGCGACGCCGGCCCACTGAACGTCGGTGGGCGCTGTGGCTGGCTTGACGTCTGGCACAGGCTCGGGTTTCGGGTCGAAGCTCTTGGTCGGCGATTTGCGGGTCGCGAAGTTGGTATGCAGGGTGATACCGAACATCGCCGTGTTGCCGCGTTCCCAGGCGGCGTGCAAGTCGATCCAGTCGTTGGCTTTGAAGACGAAGCCGAGATTGATCGGGGAATCCTGGACCTGATTGTTTTTCTGAGGCTCGTGCTGGTAGTCGTTACCCTCATATTCGAGCTTCAGCGACAGCGGCTCCCAGGGCGTCTGGTAGTTCACGCCGCCGAAAAAGGAGGGTGATCCACGGAAATACTGGTTACCGTTGAAGTCGCCCGCTTGATCGCTGGTGGGACGCTCATCAAATTTGTCGTCGACCCAACCCAACGGGTTGTCCATATCGCCACGGTTGCCGATGTAACCCCACGCCAGACCCAGACTCAGGTCAAAATTTCCAAGACGCTTGTTACCAACGAAGTATTCACTTGAGAACAGGCCCGTACCACCAAGGTCTCGTGCCCCCAAAGCGACCTGTGGGATCCAGTGGGATTCTTCGAGCAAGCGGACCTTGGCATCGATGGCCTTGTCCTTATAGCTCTGGCTACCACTCAATGATTCAGGACCATAGTCACGGTTGCTGATCGAGGTATAGCGGAACGATCCTTCCAACCAATCGAAAGGCTGAAACGACACGCTGTATCGGCTATAGGGATCAGTACGGTTGGCGTTCAACGACAACTCACCTGCAGGTGCCATCCGCGCGCTAGGTGTTTGCAACAAGCCAACACCACCGAAATCATTTTGTGTATATCGTGGCTCCGCCACAGCCCAAGTGCTGCAACCGAGCAACAGGCAGGGAATCAAGTGATACTTCATGGCTTCACCTCCAGCAGTGGCTGGGTGGCGATGAAGGCAGCCAGTTCGGTATTCAGCTCAGGCGTAGGATCGCCCTGGTCGCTGTTATGGATCGGCACATAAATTCGGGCACCTGGGGCAGGTGGTGCAGCCTTGGTTTCGTTCCAAAGCGCGACACCCTGCTTGAACACCCGGCCATCAGGTTGAATCACGAACAGCCAGTCAGCGTCAGCATTCGGGTCGCGTGGGCAATCTTTCAGGTAGCCCATGGCCGGTTGCAAAGGCTGATGTGCAAGTTCGCATTCAGCCAGCACCGCACCTTCGATCCGCACCGTGGTCGGGCGAGTGGGGTACAGCAGCACATCGCCGTCACTCAGATGAGGATTGTCCTTGCGGTTCAGCTCAACCTGCACGGGATCCAACTGAGCGACCTTGCGGGCAGTCACGGGCATTGCCTGCACCTTGTCGCGCAAACGCGCGGCAAGCGCTGCCAGTCCGGTCTCGTCGCCCTGTATCGCATTACTGCGCAACGTCGCCAGATCAAACAGCACACCGATTTTCAGGCGCTCCTGCGCATCATGCAGAGGCATGTGCAGCCACGCCGCACCGAGCAGATAGGCCTTTGGATTGACCTGGGCCGGCAGCAACACGTCATGCAGGCGCGTGCCTTCCACGAACGAATACTTCCCCGGCTTGGCGGCATCGCCCTGCACGGTGACCAGCGAGTCAGCATTAACGGCAAACGACATGAGCAGGCTGCAGCAAAGCAGCCAGGAAGAGCGAAAAATCATTGCACTACCGGCTTATTCGGGCGCACTTGAACAATGCGTAGGGGCAATTCGGGGGTGAGGTACTGTTCGCTGGCCATGATGAAGCCATCAACAGGATCGACCCAATATCGGTTGCGGGCACTGAAGCCCAGACCGTCCATTGAGATGTCTTCGTCCACGCGCAGCAGCTCGACGTCACGGTCGAGGATGTGCACGGTCTCCAGACCTTTCTTGTTGAAACGACTGGTGACACTGACACCCATGCGGTAGCCGTCGACAAAGTCGACCTGACGCCGGGTTTGCAGGCCATCGGGAATGCGGTTCAGCCCGGTCTTGAACGGCGAGGCGCCTTCGAAACGAGTGCCATCGAGGTTGTCGTTGAAACCGACACTGCGGATGGCCAGACCGTCTTCAAGCATCAGGATCTGCCGGGTCGAAGCCATCCAGAATCCGACATCACCCTGCTGACGCACCAACGCCATTACCGCTTCACCCGTAGGGGCGGTAATGGTGATCTGGTAGTAGGGCGTGGCATCCACTTGCTGACGGGTCAGCTTCAGCGGCTCAGGCCCTTCGAAAGCGGCCTTGAGCGTGTCCATGGAGGCGGTCATCAACGGGTTGCAGGCGCTCACCAGCAAAGAGGCCACCGACAGGGTGGCCAGTCGCAGAAGTTTCACAAGAATTCCATTTCTTAGTTGGTGGTGCCCAGGTCGTCTTTGATGTTGGCACCCACGCTCAGCAAGTTAGCCGAAGGGAAAACCTGACTGATAAAGCGGTTCCAGCGAGTGATATCGGCTGGACCGACGTACACCACATCCTGCGGACGCAGTTTGAAATGCTGGGCGAGTGCGTAGGCAGAAGGCGACTTCAGATCGATCTGGAACACCTTGACCGGCTCGTCTGCCAGGTTCTCGACACCGCGGATCACATAAACTTCCTTGCCGCTGGAAGTCTCCTGACGCAGGCCGCCGACGCTGCCGAGAGCATCGGTCAGGTTCATGTTGCTGCCCTTGAAAACCAGTGAGCGCGAGGAATTGACCTCACCCAGCAGGTAGACCTTTTTCTGGTCGTTGTACGGCAAGTGCAACTGGTCGCCGTTTTTCAGGTAGAGATTATGCAGGTTCGAGTTCTTGCGATTGAGCGCGTCTAGGTCAAGCAGGTATTCACGACCATCGCGCTTGAGCACCAGGCCAGAAATATCGGCGCTGCCCACCTGTACCGAACCTTCACCTACTGCCTCAAGCAGCGTCATCGGCGTGTTGGTGATAGCTATCTGACCAGTTTTGCCAAAGGCGCCGGAAAGGGTCACCTTCTGGCTAACAAAACGCAAAATGCTGACATCGACCTGCGGTTCGGCAACAACCTTGGACAGTCGCGAAGCGATAATCGAGCGCAACTCGTCGATGGTTTTACCCGCGGCATCGATGGAGCCTACATAGGGGTAGAACAGCGTGCCATCCGGGCGAATCAGGCGGCCGTTGGCTTCAATTTGCTGCTGTGGACCGGAAGGAGCGGTCAGCTCCGGGTGATCCCAGACAGTGATGTAAATCAGGTCGCCGGCACCCAGGCGATATTCAGCTGGCTGATAGTGCAACAGCTCCGGGGCGACCACGTTGGAGTGATCGGATGCCGCTTCGATGGCGACCAGCTTGGGTGTAATCGGAACCAGCTCGATGCGGCTGCTTTCCGGAGAACCTTCACGTACCAGTTGGCCTGTGTCCATGTGCTGACCAGGGGAGAAAATGCAGCCTTGCAGGGTCAGGCCAACCAGCATGGCCAAGGGAAGCGCGCGATTCATTGTGGAGATTGCTCGAAGGGAATAGGCAAAACAAAACCTCCCAGCGAGGCTGGGAGGTTAGCGTATCTAACTTTAAGCGGGGGGAACTGTTACCGGGTGGTACCAGTAGTGCCAGTAGTACCGCCAGTGCCGCCGCCGGTAGTGCCTGGAGTACCGTCGTTACCACCGCCGCCACCGCTGTTGGAAGCGGCAACACCAGCAGCGATCACGCCAGCACCGATGGCCAGACCGGTACCTACAGTTACGCCGCCGGCGATTGGAGTCGACAGACTCAGACCGGAAGTAGAGCCTGGAGTAGCCGGAGTAGTGTCTGATGCTTTTACAGGGGTAGTTTCAGCAGCCATCAATGGCAGGCTGAGCGAGGTTGCGAGGGCGAAGGCCAGCAGTTGTTTCATGTTCAAGCTCCTTGAAAGGATAATCCTTGGGGGTTATTAGGATAGATTATTGTAAGTAGGGGCTTCAATGCAAGATGAATACGCTTCTTTAGTACAATTTTTCTTCGCTTTCCTACTTGCATAGGCCCGCAACCATTACGGAATTCGGGGCTTTGGTGTCTGAATTAACACCGTCAACTTTACGCCAGGGTTGCGACCGACTTTGGTATTTTTTGTACATGTATACGTGGTTGTTAAAAGTGGGAGGGTGCATGACGGAAAAAATACCGAATCAGAGCCGTTCAAGGCAACTCCGCTCCTTTTCACTCTGAGATGGCTACGCTGTTTTGATGTCTTGGTAAATGTTCATGATTTCCTGATGAGTTCGCTGCACAAGAAAAAGTTCTTCAAAGCGCAATCTGCCAGCCCTACCCATCAGTAGAAGTGATTTTTCGTCCAGGCTACGAATAGCGTCAATAAGTTCATTCGCGCAGTGAGGTTTAAATAGTAATCCTGTCTTCCCGTGAACAACAATTTCGGGTAATCCGCCTACTTCGGAAGCAATAACAGGTAGTCCCGCTCGCATTGCTTCTGTAGCGACAAGTCCGAAACCTTCCCATCTGGATGGAATCACTAAAGCGTCCGCTGAGGCATACAGGTCTGAAAGTTCGTGCGCGTTTAGCCAGCCGGCGTGGCGTACGTTCTCAGGGATTGATAATTTCTGAGCGTCGCCAAGGACATAGTCACCTACCAAGACTCCGCACGCATCCTGATTCAGCTGACGCAATGCCTCGCAAAAAATATCAGCACCTTTTTGTTGATCAAACCTACCAACAAACAGTAACTTACGAGCGCCGATTGGCCAGTCTCGAGATATTGTGGTGCTTGGTGACGCAATATCTCCAATACCGTTCAAAACCACAGAAATTTTATTGCTGCTTATTCCCGCCTGAACAGCCAACATTTTTTCATGTTGTGAGATGCAGATTATTCGATCGCAGAATTTTGACAGCAATCGTTCGACTAAAATTGTTATTTTTCGTTTTCGGTTGGTCATGGGTCTGTCCCAAGCCCAGCCGTGCGGGCAATATACAAGTTTTACTTTTCTGGAGAGTGTTTTTATCAGCGGTCTTAGCGATGCACCTGCAAACGTAGAGTGAATATGCAGGGCACCGATTTGATTGGTTTTTAATAGCTTTAAAACGACCAATGCGAGAGCAAAAGCGTTTGATATACGACTATTTTTGGTTGGAAAGGTAAAGATGCGAACACCTTTCGGAACCGACAATTCAGATTCTTGTGAGCTTGGTATGACAACACCAACAGAGCCTTCACCCAAAGCTTCAACTTGAAGAGGAAGTAATTCTCTAAAATAAGTGGCAATACCTCCTTTGATGGTTTCAGCGCAATGCAAAACTTCTATTTTTTTCATTTTCGTCTGGATTTGTAAAGGTGAAGTGCTATTGATTTGGACGTAGCAGCATATTAAGAAAAACTGTAAATTTCCTAGGTGTATGTAAAAGCATGGCGGATCTAATTAATCCATAAATTGCATATCCATTAAAATTAAAGTTTTTTACAATTACAGATATCCTGCTTCGGATTTGAGTCTTTCTTTTTTTTGTAGAAATGCCGTTCGGGTCAATAATGCAATCTATTAAGCTTTCTTGTATGTTTGAGGCTGGGTGCTTTTTTATTATATTGAAAAAATATGCATAATCTTCTGCTGCTGGTGCATCAGTCGGATAGAATCCTACAGATTTCAGCGTTTCGCTTCTGAAAACTACTGTAGGGTGTGTAAATGTAGTATTAATGTACATGAGTTTTTTTATTAAGCGGTACTCGGCCGGGTGCTGAACGGTGTATAAGTGATTTCCTTCCATATTAATGAAGTCAACCCAGGTGCCAACGAGATAATAGGAAGGGTTCTCCTCGAGAAATTTTATTTGTTTCTCTAATCTATTGTTTTTACAAATGTCACCACAATCCAGTCGGGCAATGAATTTGTATGCATGGCCATGCAGTTCAAGCCCCTTGTTTAACGCGTGCTCGATGCCTTTGTTGTCTTGCAGTTCAACGAGGATTAGCTTTAAGGGGCCATTGTATTTTTTTAGGATGTCTGCAGCTTTTATTGTTTTGCTACCATCGTCAACGACTATGACCTCAGGAGTGCAGTAGTTGTAATCAATAGAAGCAATAGAAGTTAGCAGGGAGTCGCCCGCGTTGAAGTAGGGGATTAATACACAGCAGGTTTTCATTGAGTAATTCCTAGTGTAATCATCGCGCTCTCACGAGTGTAAACAAGTACGGCCATTACAAGAAATAACGCCAAATACAATTGGTTTTTGATTATTGGCATTATTTTGAACTTTGAAAATATGGCCGTAACGGCCAATGGGATCGCGAAAAGGTACCAGACCATATAGCGCTCAGAAACATCAGGGTTGGCAACCGCAAATAGCATCAGTGAAAAAAACATTAATAAAAACTTGGATATTTTTTCATTGTCTTTATCGGTGATAGCATTGGTAATGATTAGTGCTAAATAAACAAATACACATAGCCAAAAATTCACTGTTTTCCAGATGGCTTCAATGTGTGAGATCCGACCTCCCTTAAAGTAGAGATCTGATTTGGATAGTAGCCAACTGAAACCTGTTAAGTCCGTCACAAAATCAATTATAGGGCCAATTAATGATGAGCAGGCGAGGGCAAGTGCTGGCACAGCGATATAGTATAAGCGCTTATTAGGTAGTGCAATTATTAGAGGGCTGGCCAGAATTACTAGTGATGACCAGTGGAATGAAGCGGCGAGACAAGAGAATAGTAAGAACTTTATATTGTCTTTCTTGTAGCAGTAATGGAAGGCAATGAGTCCTATTGGAATTGAGTATACCTGGCGCATTGCATTTCCAGAGTACACAGCGAAAAAAGTTAAAAGTGTTAGTGAGAATATAAGAGGGGATATTTTTGTCCCTTCTGTTGTTTTTTTGTAAGATAGATAAGTTATCGCTACGACTATGAAATAGTTTATTACCAGCCATCCCCTTGTGTCGAATACGAGTTTGAGAATTGCTTGAGTCGGCCAAAATAGTAATTCTGTTCCGTAGTCCGCATCGATTAAGGCTGTTAGCGGGCTGTCTATTTTTGCAAATGCCGAGATGTAAGCACTGGTATCACCGCCCGAACTGAAGGGGCGTAAAGCAATAAAATAAAATCCTAATAATATCGGCGGGAGTGTCAAAAATAAGAGCTTGTTTGCATTTTGGGTGCGATATTTGTTGAATATAGACTGGTTTTTGTGCAGGGTCGCTGATGTTGACCAACTAAGAACGAAGTACAGGATTAATAGGTATATGCTGCTCATGTTTTTACTTCTGATCTTGGTTGCTTGCAACCATGTGGTAAGGGGTGGTTGTGAATGTTTTCAGTTAAGGCTTTTTAAGTTTGCTGATTCGAGGGATGTAGGCAAGAAAGCCAATTATCATGCCTGAAGCATAAACAAAGTGGTTCAAGGCATATCTTATTTTCTTTGATTTGATTTTTGTGTATATGAAAAATCCTACCGTCAGAGCCAAGAAGGTATAAAAGTTATTGCTAAGAATAAAGAATGGCGCGAGCAGGAGTAGCAGTGCAGCAAGAAATGTTTCTTGATTCGCCAGGAACATTTTTTTTAAGTAGCCAAAATTTCTAATCGCAATATGCAAATTTATTCCTAATCCCGTAAGACGTCTATTTAAGATCATCGAACGGATGCGGCGTGTAGATCTTTGGGCCTCCGTATGGTGATTGATCATTTTACAATCGATCCTTCGCCCATGGTAACCCGAGCGATTGAGGCGATATTCAAATTCGGACTCTTCATTGCAGACTAGTTCAGAGTTAAATCCACCAACTGCAGTCAGTGACTCTCTACTTACAAGCATTGCGCCGCCCATTGTGTGCTTACTTATGTCATAGTAATTTTTCTGCACGCCAACGAGGTTTTGGTTGTGGTCGTAATAAAAATTGTCCATCTGCCCCATCAGAACTCCGAGTGTAGGCTGTCTAGAGAATTCATCTACTGCAGTGATAAGAAAATCTTTATTGATTTCCATGTCTCCGTCGAGAAATAGAACCATATTGGCATTCGCCGATACTTTATCAATTCCAATATTTCGGCCTCGGGCGGCGGTGAATGGCGCAGTGTTGTATGTGTATAGTTTGATGGAACTATGAGTGTTGATGTTTTTTTGAACTATGGATCGCGTGTTGTCTGTGGAGTCTGAATCTACGACTATTATTTCTAATGGGTTCAGGGCGATACAGGATGTTAGGGTTCTTTGGATGTTGTGTTCTTCGTTTCGGGTTATTACAACTATACTTAGCATGTTGTTGCACATAGTTTATTTTTTCAAAGATAGATTGGACTTCAAAAAACTGAGAGATTCAAGTTTAAGGAGGTCTAGTTTTTTATTCACGGAGTCCCAATTGATTTTTTCATTGGTCAAGCGAATTAGGTCGGCATCAGTACCCGAAGTAATTCTGCTTCCAAGATCTAGGGCGTCCAATAGAGAGGTGAATCGAGATAAGCCTCTATCAATGTTTCCGAGTACGATGAATGGCTTGTTGAATATAATTGAAAACGCACAGCCGTGAAATGAGTCGGTCAAGACGAATTCAGAATCGAATATCGATTGGATCCAGCTTTCGACCATTGGGAAAGTATAGTCTTGGATGTTCTCGCTTTCGCTGCTGCCAAAATATGAATTCGGTTGGCTACTATATGCGGCTAAACCAAGGGTCTTTTCTAGGATTTTTATAGCGGTCTTTTTTTTCTGAGTGGCATCGAGAATGTACGTGAATAGTTTTTCTTCTTTAGGGGATGTGTCGCAAAGTTTAAAAGCGCGAGCGTAATCTTCGGGAGAAAGTAATAGTGTCGGATCTAGAACAGCTTCTGCACGAGTGTTTAAGTGAAGGTTGCACAGGTTTATGCCCGAGTATTCTCTAACAGATATTGCATCAAACTTCTGCGCGAGTTCCTGGCATTTTATTGTTTCGAGTTTACTATACTCCCAGTGGTCTACGCCAAATGAACTGGCATATGAAATGCGCTTTATGTTGCTGTTTGGGATGAAGTCAAGAAAGTAGTTGTATATATTTGGAGAGTAGCTTGGTCTCCAGGTTTGGTCACTTCCGACAATAACAGCGTAATACTCATGGCGTTCGAAGTGCTTTTTTATTTTGATCGTGTTGTCCATTTCTTCAGACATTGCTATGTGCTGAACAATGAAGTTTTGCATGTTTCTAGTTGCATGTTGCATATGCCGGGTTGAATCAAATATCCCTTTGCGCTTCCCGATGGCTTTCATCGTATGTCGATAGATAATCTGAGTTAGCTTAAAGGCGATGCTGCGTGCGGTTGGGCGTCGATCGATTGTTGTAGGCTCATACCCCATCCCCTTTAGCACTTGCTGCAAAGCCCAAGCTTGCATAATGCCGCCATAATTTTTACCCAAGGGCTGGGTTAGAATTGCTATTTTCATTTAAAAAGTCTTATGAATTGTATAGCAGAGGTTCTGCTTTAATGGGGGGAGTCAGTATTAGAATAAATTTCTGTTGGTTGGGGTCGAACTATGTTCTGCTTGGTTAAAAGTTTTGGCTGGTCTTGGTTTGGAGAATAGGGAAAGCTTGTATTGGACTATTGTAATCACGGTCTCGATCAGCCGTATTTGTTATTGCAAGACCAGCAAAAGTTAAGATTTAAGTTTTAATAGTTATGAGTTGTAAAGAAATCGTATTTGGGTTTTCTTGGGGAGGCTGCAACATCAAAATTTTGTTTTGTATGTCCTACAGCCAGCATCATAATTAAACGTTCGCTGTTTGGTATTCGGGCAATTTTTTTAACGCTATGTTCCTTCAAATAGGAGTAGCTCGTATTCAATGCGCAGCTTCCGAGTCCGGCCGAGTGTAGCGCTAAAATTAGATTCATGGAAAACAATCCGCCGTCTACAAAAATTTGATTGCTTTCGTTTTCGGTGAATGCTCGCGTGTCGCCGGTGATTATTAGCAACTTGTCTATGGTGTCGGCAAAGCCGGCATTGCCATTTTGATGGTAGAGAATATTGCGGATAGTATTTTTTTCGGAGTAATAATGGACATGCCAGCTTTGTCTATTACATACGGATGGAGCATAAGTTGCTGTTTCGATCGCGGTGAATATTAGATTTTCGTCCACTGGCTCATTCGAAAAATTTCTCACGCTATATCTGCAGCGAACGAAGTCGTTAAACTCTTGTGGGGTTAGATTGTTCATCTCTGATTTAACTACAGGTCTCAGTCCTCCGATGCAGTTGCTATTGGCCTGGGCGCTGAAGTCAAGTAGCTTTCGTTCGAATTTTTCGGGTAATGTTGCGCCCTGCTTTTCGTGAAAGGCTAAATATTCGATGATTGTCTTTTTTATCGAGTCTATTATTTTATCGTGGCCATATTTTTTTACGTATGATTCTGATTTTTCGATCAGGTTAATTATCTTCGGTTGCCCAAAACAAAGATTTGGCTTTGGAAGCGCTAAGCCTTTTTCTATGATGTGATGATACTTAAATAAATAAAACTTCAAGCGCTGCTTATCTTTCTCGGGGGTTCGTTCGCTAAATGAATAATAAAAGTGATGGCAGAAGTCGCCTATTTTGGAGGCGGCCTCTCCTAGGCGTGTTCTTGATATTGCATACCGCGTTGCCCTTGTTAAGAAAGCGCTCATGATCACCTGATGCGTAAATTAATCTTTGCGTATTACTGGGAGGTCGTTGAATACTTATGGATTTTTTATTTGCACGCGTAGGGTGTTGAGGCGTCGCGCGAGCTTGAATAGTTGATGTCGTTCTTCTTTGGCTAATCCGACGAAATAAATGCAGAGTGTCGTTGATATGATGGACAAGGATATTATGCAGAAATTGTTTGTGCTCTCTTGCAGCGTGTATTTAATTAGAAATGCTATTGTCGAAGCGCTCAAGCCAACACTGGCAGTGCGTACCAGTACAAACGATATAAAACGCTCCGTGGATAAATTTATGAGTGATTTTAGAATGATAAGCCTAGCAATGAGGCTGGCAATCGAAAGTGCGATGCTCACGAAAAATACAACGCGTGGAGAACTGCCTGCATCCAGTAGTATGTATGATGCTGGCAGATTTAAAAGCAGTATTCCGCCTACCACGGTTTGATATAATTTTATTTTTCCTGTCGCTTGAGCTGCGGTTATGAGAGGTGCGGAAATGCTATCGATCATAATTGCAGTCAATGCTAGCTGAACAAATATTCCAGTATGCTCAGGCACAGATGTTAGCCAGGTGTTTAAAAACAAATCTATTTCAATGATTACAGGTAGTGCGAAGAATAAGAGCAGGAAGAAGTTGTATTTTGATCCGTAGTAAATAAGCTTATGCATGTAATCAAAATCGCCGACCGCATAGGACTTTATGATTTGTGGGTTTGCGGCGATTTGAAGGTTTTGTACAAGACTATTCATGGCATTGCTGATTTGAAATGTTATTGCTCTTGCGGCGTTAACGGCGGGGCCAAAAAATATATTGAGGATAACGTTTACACCTTGATTTCCCAATACGGCAGCTGCATTGCCCCACATATTCCAGCCGGAGTAGGAGAGCATGGTTTTGAAAAGCGAGGGGTTCCAATATAATTGAAATCTAGAATCGGGAAATGCTTTGGTGCAGTATAGTTTGTATGCTGTTGTAGTCAAGCTGACTACTAATAGGGTCATCGCTGCATAAGTAATTAAATAATCAGAACCAAACCAGGCCAGCGTGAGGGCGATTAATAGTTTGAGCAGCGCGTCTACAATGCTGACCCATGCAAATGCGCTCATTCGCTCATGGGCAATGATGATTGCGTTATATGGCACGCTAATCACTGTTACTAGAAATGCGAGCAATGAAAGCTGATAAACCCATTGGGCAGCGTCCATGCGCTCAGCAGAGATTGTCAGTTGGGTGCTTACAAACCAAAGGCCTATTGTTTCGCCCGCTATGAAGATTGTTGCTGCTATGAGCAGATGAATATTCATGCTCATACTGAACACTTTTGAAGTGTCTAATGCACCTGGTTTTCCAACTTCAAATGATAGGAATCGTTGTGTTGCTGAGGACATTGCTCCATGTAGAAATCCCAGCATCGTAACGAAACCGCCTACCAAATGGTAAATTCCAAAATCCTCCACACCTAGCGTATTGAGTACTACACGTGAGGTGTATAGCGTGACCGCCATGGTCAGTAGCATTCTGAAGTATAGAAAGACGGCGTTCTTTAAAATTCGCTTATAGTTATTGGCTTGCATCTAACCTCTCAGAAAGCTGCCTGTGAGGTCGGCACGCATCTATTTTTTTTGAATACGTTGATATGTCCGGCATTCGAGGTGCTGGTTTCGCTTCCATGTTGTTGGATGTCTCTTTTTTATATCAACCGCGTTGCTAGGCATTGAGCTTCCACTGAGGCATTGTTGGCTCAGTAAATCTCTTTGGATAACAGCGTAAAAGGCGTCTTGATCAAAATCTTGATATCCAGCCACAGCGACCAGTTATTGATGTACGCAAGATCCAGCTCTACCCGCTTTTCCATCTTGTCGATCGTCTCCGTCTCCCCACGATAACCACTGATCTGAGCCAATCCAGTGATCCCCGGTTTGATCCGGTGTCGAGCCATATAGGCGTCGATCTTGCCGGTGTAGTAATCGTTATGCGCGAGAGCATGAGGGCGGGGCCCCACTAAGGACATGCGACCTTGCAAGGCGTTGAACAACTGAGGCAGTTCGTCCAGAGATGTGCGGCGAATGAACTGGCCGACCCGAGTAATGCGAGGGTCGTCGCGACTGGCTTGTTTGACTTCGGCGTCGTCGTGTACGCGCATGGAGCGGAACTTCCAGACCTTGATGATCTTGCCGTTCCAGCCATGGCGTTTCTGTTTGAACAGGATCGGGCCTGGGGATGAGCACTTCACGGCAATAGCGGTGGCCAGCAGCACGGGGCAGAGCAGGATGATTGCCAGCAGCGCAACAGTTCGATCCAGTACGGCTTTGGAAAAAGCCGCGGTTGGGTAGGAGGTCAGCGGGCTTTCATTCAAGTGAATAGCCGGCAGGCCTTCGATATCGGAGACCGAGTGGTTGAGCAGGATCAGGCTTTGCAGGTCGGGGGTCCAGATGACATCGACACTGGAGTCCAGCAGGTCGATATAGAGGCCTTCGATCTGTTCGGCTTCGGTCAGCGGCAGGGCGATGTAGAGCCGCCGGATCTTATGAGTGGCGATCAGGTCGCGCAAGTGGGCGAGGTTGCCGATGACCGGGTAGAGACCATTGCTGGGGGCAGGGTGGTCGTTTGCAGCGACCAGGCCCAGTAACGGCTCGTTGCGTTTGCGCACCAGTTTGTCGGCGAGTTCGAGAGCGAAGTCGCCGGTGCCGATAATCAGGGAGGTGCGAGCAGCTTGCAGCTTCTGCTGATAGCGACGGGAAAGGTTGTGCAGCGGCACGTAGAGACAGGCTTGAAGCGCGAAACCGGCGAAGGCAAGGGTGATGATGACTTCCCGGGAAAACAGCTCGCTGGTCTTGGTGACGAAGGCGACGACGGTCAGGCCGCAGAGCAGCGCGAGCCAGCCGGCCAAAAGGCGGCCGAGTCCTACCAGGTAACCGTGTTGCTTGTGGTAAACCTTCATCATCGAGTAGGAGGGCACCGAACCCAGCAGCATGAACGCGGCCAGTATTCGGTAGTGGGCCTCGACTTCCCCGGTTTTCATTGTTGCCAGTGCGCAGAGGAGAAGGATGAGCACTGAGATCGCTGCCAGCCATTGGGCCCAGAACGTCAGGCCGCGAGCTGCTGGTAGCGTGTTGTTGCGCTTGCGAATCACAATAATGTCCCTTGCATCGATTTGGACATGGCCTTCCTGGCCATGCCCGCTGCCCGAAGCGTTTGCCCCGGGCCGCTTAAGTTACTGTTTGAGCCTCAGGCACAAACCGGTCTGTGTCGTGGCGTTCCCCATGTCCGTGGTGGGGAAGCACTCGCCTTGGCCAATATCAAGGTTTTGGGCACGCTACCGCCCCAGGATTGACAGTCAATTTCCTGAGAACGTGCGCCGTGGGTGCGACGTATGAGCCGTATGCGCGAGCGATGGCTATTTGCTAGTTTGGGGGATGAGGGTCAATCAGGCAGGCCGAGCAATAGCTCGGTAAGGGCAAGCAGAGGGCTAGGCGTCTGTTCCTTGACTGCTGCACAGCGGGGGCTGGGCAAGGCATCCTGCCGGAATGAGGGTGTGAGCCTCAGCCGAGGGCGCATTCTACTGAGTTTGTGGGAAAAGATGAAGGTAGATTTGTAGGATGGATCCAATTTTTGATGCTCTGCGACCGGCCGGTCACAGCTGTTTGCCGTTGGATTGGAAGTGATTCGGGCACAGCTGAACTTTGCAAGTGGTATTACCGCTTGCGGGCCAAAAAAGGGGTGTTTGTTTTTATTATTTTAGGTGAGCAAAACTGGGCGCGAAGTCAGGTTTTTTCTATCGCGTCGATGGGGACGCTGAGGGTGTGTTCCCGGTGCAGCAACTGGAGCAGGATGAGTATGCGTTCGGTGCCGTCTCGGGCGAGGAAAATGGCCTCCAGTTCCTTGTAGCTGCCGCTGTTGATGCGCACCCGGTCGCCAGGTTCGAAGGCGGTTGACTCGACAGGGTTTTCGCAAAGCTGCTGTTGCAATTGTTCGATCAGGTCATCGGCTACGGCGATCGGTTGTTTGCCGAAAGTCACCAGTTGGTTGACGCCGCGGGTGGAGCGGATCGGCAGCCAGTTGTCGTTGAGCTGGTCGAGTTGGATGAACAGGTAGCCGGGGAACAGTGATTCTATCGTGACGCTGCGGCGACCGCGTTGCAGGCGTTCGACTTGCTGGGTGGGGCGGTAGCAGGTGAATCCCTGGCGCATCAGGTTTTCTTCGGCGCGAGCATCCTGCCGGGGTTTGCACTGGATCAGGTACCAGCGTGGGGGCGGGTGTGGACGAGGCATGTCGAGGGCTCTCATGGGTGATCAGGGCAGCGGCGCTGCCCTGATGTCCGGTGTCACTTTTTGTCTGAAGCGTATTCGTACTGGTAGTAGCTGTAGCTGCCGTATCCGTAGGCCGATGCCTTGCGCTCAACGGCGTTGAAGATCGCACCTTTGACCATGATGCCATTCTGTTCGAAACGGCGTTTGGTCACGGCGATTTCCTTGGCGGCGTTGACGCCAAAGCGGGTCACGATCAGGCTGGTGCCGGCTTGACGGCCAACCAGTGCGGCGTCGGTTACTGCCAGGATCGGTGGGGTGTCGATGATCACCACGTCGTACTGGCTGCTGGTTTGTTCCAGGAACTGGGTGAAGTTGCTGTGCATCAGCAGCTCCGACGGGTTCGGTGGAATCTGTCCGCGGGTGATGACGTGCAGGTTGTCCACTTCGGTGGTGCGGGTGGCCTTGTTCAGGTCAATCTTGCCCGCCAGCAGATCGGACAAACCGTTGTTGACGTCCATGCGGAACATCTTGTTCAGGTAGCCTTTGCGCATGTCGGCGTCGACCAGCAGGACCTTCTGCCCGGTCTGGGCAATGATGGCGGCCAGGTTGCTCGAAACGAAGGATTTACCTACGGCCGGGCTTGGGCCGGAGATCATCAGGATGTTGTTTTTCGCTTCCAAGGTGGCGAAGTGCAGGCTGGTACGCAGGCTGCGCAACGATTCCACGGCGAGGTCGGCGGGGTTGTTGACGGCCAGGAGCAGGGAGCCGCTCACTTCACGTCCCTTGCCTTTCAGCGTGCCTTCAATCAGGGATTGGCCCTTGCTGAGAGGGATCGAGGCGTATACCGGAATACCGAGCTGTTCGATGACTTCAGGGTCTTCGACGCCGCGATTCATCGCCTTGCGGACCAGTACGAAAGCCACGGCAAGCAGCCCGCCGAGCAGGGTGGCGATCAGTACGATCAGCGCTTTTTTCGGTTTGACCGGTTTCTCGATGTTGGCGTCCGAGGAATCGATGATGCGTACGTTGCCGACGGTGCCGGCACGGACGATGTCCAGTTCCTGGGTCTTGTTCAGCAATTGCGTGTAGATGTCGGTGGTGACTTGCATGTCGCGAGTCAGACGCAACAGTTCCTGCTGGGTTTCCGGCAGGTTCTTGACCTTTTTCTCCAGACCGCGTTTTTGCGCATCCAGTTGACCCATCTGGGTCATCAGCGCCTGGTAGGACGGGTGTTCACGAGTGAAGCGATGCTCCATTTCGGCTTGTTTGAGCTTTAGTTCCGAAATGGCAGTTTCCAGGGCTACGATCTGATCGAGCACGGCTTTGGTTTCGATGGTGATGTCCACCGATCGAGCGCTGCTCTGATACTGGTTGAACTGACCCTCGGCTTTCTCCAGCTGCTTGCGTACATCCGGGAGCTGGGTGCGCAGGAATTCAAGGCTCTGTGCGGCTTCGGCAGAGTTGCGCTGTACGTTCTGCAGGACATACAAGCGGTTGATCTCGTCCAGCACTTTGTTTGCCAGATCGGGATCTTCGTTTTCCAGCGAAAGGGCAATGATGCCGGACTCTTTGCCGCGTTCTGCTGCGGTTACGTCATCCTGATACTGCAAAATAGTATTCAGGCGACGTTGCTTGGTTACATTGAACAGTGCGCCTGCATTGGCATTGAGCGTGGATACTTGCAGCTTGAACCCATTCTGCTCGAGTTTCTCACCCGCCTGGCCATGCAGCAGCACTTCATCTTCATCATTGAGCAGGGTGAAAGCGTTATTGCCTTCGGCACGTAGCGTCAGTTTTTTACCCAGGTAGGCATCCGGCACTTCCAGCTGGAAAATATCCAGTTTTTCCCCGCCCCAGGTGAAGCTGTTCATGCCGAGCATTGGCGAGGCCACTTCGTTCTCGCTGACAGGTTCAAAGCGTCGGCTCAGAAAGTGACCAATCACTGGGAAGTAATTCGGCTCGATAATAATGTCGAGCTTGAGATTCTCCACAGCCTTGCCCAGCACCGCCCGGGATTTCAGCAGCTCGATCTCGGTCACCGCCGGAGAAGTGCCCCCGAACATCTCGCTCATCTCGGCCATACCGCCAAGCGCCGCCATCCCACCCTTCTTCTGCTCCACCTGCACCAACGCATTCGCCTGGTAAACCGGCGTCGACAACACGGCATACGCAACACCCACCGCGCAAAAGAACGCGGTGATGCCGACGATGATCCACTTGCTATCGATCAAGGTGCCGAAAAGAGCGAGCAGATCGATGTCGTCATCGTCGTCGCGGTGTTCCTGGATGGGGAGGCTGTTTGGGCTTTGCATGCGGGGTACTTTTACAAGGGGTGATTATAGTTTTTGCGACCAGCTGTCGACGCCTTGCGTCATCAGTTGGTAGACGTGTTCGAAGGCGACCTTCTGTTGGCGATACGGGTCGGGAATTTCCTGATTGTTCTGCCATTTGCCCAGCAGGAACGTCTTGCCGCGCACTTCCGGGGCCATGCGCGCGATAGCGTCGATGTGGCGCTGTTCCATGGTCAGGACTACATCGGCCTGTTGCAGCATTTCTCGAGTCAATTGTCGGGCTTTGTGGTCCGGATGGTCGCCGCCATGCTCGCGCAGTACTTCCAGCGCGGTGCTGTCCATGGGTTTGTCGACCAGGGCGCCGAGGCCCGCGGAACTCACGTCGATGCCACGCGCGGCCACTTTGCTTTTGAGCAAGGCTTCAACGGTGGGGCTGCGGCAGATGTTGCCGATGCATACGACCAGGATTTTATTGAACATAGGGGGCTGCGCTGGTTGCGATATCTGTGATGACCGCACAGGCAGCAGGAAGGGAGGGGGGTGTGGATTCCGTTCCAGCGCAACAGTACGGCACTCTCCGGAGCATCATTGCCGCCGGGGCCATTTTTAAAAGCGTGCACTCTAGTGGCGTAGGGGGGGAGGGTCAAGGCTCGGTCGTCACTTTCTGTCATACGCCTGTTTACCTTGACCCGCTGGTCAGGCGGCCATGGGATAAGTGAATAGCCCGAAGTGCAGCAGGTTCAAACCGAAGTGCGTCGCCACCGCCGCAGCCAGCCCGCCGTAGCGGTAGGCCAGGCCGTAACCGATGCCGGCGAGCGTGGCCAGCAGCACCCACTGCCCGCCGGCGCCGACATGCGCCAGGCCGAAAATCAGTGATGCCAGCAACAGGGCGAGGTTCTCGCTGTGGGGCAGGTTTTTCAGCAGTCGGGCCAGGCCACCCTGGATGTAACCGCGAAACAGTGCTTCTTCGACCAGGGTCACCAGCAGCAGATTGTTCAGCAACCACAACCAGGCTTGATCCGGCCATTTCGGTGCCCAGGCGATCACGCCCAGGATCAGCGCACCACCCAGCGCGAGCACGGCGCTTAGGGGCAACGCTAAAGCAGTTGCGGACAAGGACTGGCGAAGTGAGCGGCGGCCAACGATCCACGGGCAAACCAGCAATAGCCAAAAGCCGATCAGCGGCTTGTCCAGGTTCAGGTGCATGGAATACGCCAGGGCGTTGGCGCTGAAACGTTGCATTTCGATGCCGCGACCGTTGTAGAAGCCGGGTAACCAATGCAAGGCCAGGGACAAGGCAAGGAAGATGAACAAGGCGTGCCCGAGATAGCGCACGACAGGGATGCAGGTTTGCCGGACTGCGACCCCGGCAACAGCTAGTAACAAAATAGACAGCGCGGCGAGCCAGCCGAGATGGCCGTGCGTCAGTGCCAAACCGTAGCCGAGAGAGAGCAGCGCCAGAAACGTCCATGGCAGGGCGAACATTGCAAATCCTTGAGTTTGAAAGGTGCGGGCAGGAAGGACTCCTGCCGACAATAGCTTACCGACTACCGGTCACAATATTGAAACTTATGTCTTTATTGCGAACAAGGTAGCGCGTTGCGGGGGATTGGCAAGCCAGACAAAAACACCGCCCGAAGGCGGTGTCTCTGTGTCCTTTTCTGTCAGGACGCAATCAATTGTCGCAACACGTAATGCAGGATCCCTCCGGATTTGAAGTACTCGACTTCATTGAGTGTATCGATCCGGCACAGCACTTCGATTTTCTCGCGGCTGCCGTCCTCGCGGGTAATGACCAGTGTCAGGTTCATTCGCGGTGTCAGCTCGACGCCACTCAGGCCGAGGATGTCGATACTTTCCGTGCCCTTGAGGTTGAGGCTCTTGCGGTTCTGGTCCAGCTTGAACTGCAACGGCAAAACACCCATGCCGACGAGGTTGGAGCGGTGAATCCGCTCGAAACTCTCGGCGATCACCGCTTTGACGCCGAGCAGGTTGGTGCCCTTGGCGGCCCAGTCGCGGCTGGAGCCGGTGCCGTATTCCTGGCCGGCAATCACCACCAGCGGCGTCCCCGATGCCTGGTAGCGCATGGCCGCGTCGTAGATCGGCATTTTTTCCATGGTCGGGATGTAGTAAGTGTTGCCGCCTTCTTCGCCGCCAAGCATTTCGTTGCGAATGCGGATGTTGGCGAAGGTGCCACGCATCATCACTTCATGGTTGCCGCGCCGCGAGCCGTAGGAGTTGAAGTCTTTTGGTTCCACGCCTTTGTCGCGCAGGTACTGGCCTGCCGGGCTGTCGGCCTTGATGTTGCCGGCCGGGGAGATGTGGTCGGTGGTCACCGAGTCGCCGAGCAGTGCGAGGACCCGCGCGCCGGCAACGTCCTTGACCACCGGTGGTGGCCCGTCGATGTCGTCGAAGAACGGTGGGTGCTGGATGTAAGTCGAGTCATCCTGCCAGACATAAGTCGCCGCTTGCGGCACCTCGATGGCTTGCCATTGTTCGTCACCGGCAAAGACTTCGGCGTATTCCTTGTGGAACATAGACGTGTTGACCTGATTCACCGCATCGGCGATTTCCTGGCTGCTGGGCCAGATGTCCCGCAGGTAGACCGGTTTGCCGTGTGGGTCCTCGCCCAGCGGTTCGCGGCTGAGGTCGGTGCGTACCGTGCCGGCCAGCGCATAGGCGACCACCAGCGGCGGCGAGGCCAGCCAGTTGGTTTTCACCAGCGGGTGCACCCGGCCTTCGAAGTTGCGGTTGCCCGACAGCACCGAGGCGACAGTGAGGTCGGCGGCCTGGATGGCTTTTTCGATCGGTTCCGGCAGCGGACCCGAGTTGCCGATGCAGGTGGTGCAGCCATACCCGACCAGGGCGAAGCCCAATTCATCGAGGTACTTCGTCAGGCCGGCCGCCTTGTAGTAGTCGGTGACCACTTTCGAACCGGGCGCCAGTGAACTCTTCACCCAGGGCTTGCGCTTGAGGCCTTTTTCCACGGCTTTTTTCGCCACCAGCCCGGCGGCCATCATCACGCTGGGGTTGGAGGTGTTGGTGCAGGAGGTGATCGCGGCGATGACCACCGCACCATGTTTCAAAGGATGAGACTGACCTTCATGCTCGTAGCTGGCTTCACCGGCGAGGTCGGCATTGCCGACCGCGACACCGCCGCCGCCTTCACTTTCCAGACGACCTTCTTCCTTGCTGGTCGGTTTGAATTGCAGATCGATGAAATCGCTGAAGGCCTGGGCGACGCTGGGCAATGCCACCCGGTCTTGCGGGCGTTTAGGTCCGGCAAGGCTGGCTTCGACGCTGCCCATGTCCAGCGCGAGGCTGTCGGTGAACACCGGCTCCTGGCCGGGCAGGCGCCACAGGCCTTGGGCCTTGCTGTAGGCCTCGACCAGTTTTACGGTGTCGCTGGGGCGGCCGGACAGGCGCAGGTATTCCAGGGTCACCTCGTCCACCGGGAAAAAGCCGCAGGTTGCGCCGTATTCCGGGGCCATGTTGGCAATGGTCGCGCGGTCGGCCAGTGGCAGGTCGGCGAGGCCGTCGCCATAGAACTCGACGAATTTGCCCACCACGCCTTTCTTGCGCAGCATTTGAGTGACCGTCAACACCAGGTCGGTGGCGGTGATACCTTCCTTGAGCTTGCCGGTGAGTTTGAAGCCGATCACTTCCGGAATCAGCATCGACACCGGTTGCCCGAGCATGGCCGCTTCCGCCTCGATACCGCCAACGCCCCAGCCGAGTACGCCGAGGCCGTTGATCATGGTGGTGTGGGAATCGGTGCCGACCAGTGTGTCGGGGAAGGCGTAGGTGCGGCCATCCTCATCCTTGGTCCAAACGGTACGACCGAGGTATTCCAGGTTTACCTGGTGGCAGATGCCGGTCCCCGGTGGCACCACGCTGAAGTTGTCGAAAGCACTCTGGCCCCAGCGCAGGAACGCATAGCGCTCACCGTTGCGCTGCATTTCGATGTCGACGTTCTGTTCGAAGGCGCTGCTGCTGGCGAACTTGTCGACCATCACCGAGTGGTCGATCACCAGGTCCACTGGAGACAGCGGATTGATCCGCTGCGGATCGCCACCGGCCTTGGCCATCGCCGCACGCATGGCGGCCAGGTCGACCACCGCCGGCACGCCGGTGAAATCCTGCATCAGCACCCGCGCCGGGCGGTACTGGATTTCGCGGTCGGAGCGACGCTCCTTGAGCCACGCGGCCAGCGCCTTGAGGTCGGCGCCGGTGACGGTTTTTTCATCTTCCCAGCGCAGCAGGTTTTCCAGCAGGACTTTCAGCGACATCGGCAGCTTGTCCAGCTCGCCAAGACTCTTGGCGGCATCGGGCAGACTGAAGTAGTGATAGGTCTTGTCGCCGACTTGCAGAGTTTTAAGGGTATTCAGACTATTGACGGATGGCATTACGATCACTCCTTGCAGGCTGTTTGAAAACTACTGCGCTCAGCAATCCTTCGTTAAAAACAGGCTCGGAATGCTCATTTACAACCCGTAAACTCCGCTTCCTCGCCTGTTTTTGCCTTGTCTTGCTTTCGCTCGCTACGTTTTCAAACAGCCTGGTCAAGTCCGCACGGCTACGGACTGAGGGGACAGGCAGAGCATTTAAACTAGCCCTGTTTTAGGTAGCTGGCTAATAACTGGACTCTATCGGCAAGTCCAAGGTTCCGAAGTCGGCTATCATGCGCGGGTTTTCGTGACAGGCTTTGCTTCAGCGCAAGCCTTCGCATCGCGCAATGGCTGAATTCCTCGCCCTTGCCCAGGAGTAAGAATGAACACCCTTTTTATGCATTGCCGGCCGGGCTTCGAAGGCGAAGTCTGTTCCGAGATTTCCGACCTGGCGGCGCAGTTGAACGTGGCTGGTTATGCCAAGGCCAAGGCCGCGACTGCCTGCGCCGAATTTGTCTGCACCGAAGAAGACGGCGCCGAGCGCCTGATGCGTGGGCAGCGTTTTGCCGAACTGATTTTTCCGCGCCAGTGGGCTCGGGGCTTTTTCATCGATCTGCCTGAGACCGATCGCATCAGCGTGATCCTCGCCAACATGGCGGACTTCCCGCTGTGTGGCAGCCTGTGGCTGGAAATGGTCGACACCAACGATGGCAAGGAACTGTCGAACTTCTGCAAGAAATTCGAAGTGCACCTGCGCAAGGCGCTGATGGCTGCCGGCAAGCTGGTGGACGACGCCAGCAAGCCACGCTTGCTGCTGACCTTCAAAAGCGGTCGCGAAGTGTTCCTCGGGCTGGCGGAGTCGAACAACTCGGCAATGTGGCCAATGGGCATCCCGCGCCTGAAGTTTCCCCGCGAGGCGCCGAGCCGCTCGACCCTCAAGCTCGAAGAGGCCTGGCACCACTTTATCCCGCGTGATCAGTGGGACGAGCGTTTGCACAGCGACATGACCGGTGTCGATCTGGGCGCTGCGCCCGGCGGTTGGACCTGGCAACTGGTCAACCGCGGCATGCTGGTCACCGCCATCGACAACGGCCCGATGGCCGAAAGCCTGATGGACACCGGTCTGGTCCAGCACTTGATGGCTGACGGCTTTACCTTCAAGCCCAAGCAGCCGGTGGACTGGATGGTCTGCGACATCGTCGAGAAACCGGCACGCAACGCGGCAATGCTCGAGGAGTGGATCGGCGAGGGGCATTGCCGCGAGGCGGTGGTCAATCTGAAGTTGCCGATGAAGCAGCGTTATGCCGAAGTGAAACGCCTGCTGGAACGCATCGCCGACGGCTTCAAGGCGCGGGGTATTCGGGTCGAGATCGGTTGCAAGCAGCTGTATCACGACCGCGAGGAAGTGACCTGCCATCTGCGTCGCCTGGACGTGAAGAAGCCCAAGTCCCGCTGATACCCATCCATGGCTTTTTGTGGCGAGGGAGCTTGCTCCCGCTGGGCTGCGAAGCGGCCCTAACGTCAGCGTATAGCTATGGCTTGTGTCTGACACACCCGATACACAGGTTTTGCGACGGCTTCGCCGCCGAGCGGGAGCAAGCTCCCTCGCCACAAACCCGGCAATGCGCGACAATGCCGGTCAGTTTCAGGAGTCCATCATGAGTGAAATGCTAGATACGCCGGTAGACGGCACCCTCGACGCCACCGGCCTCAACTGCCCGGAGCCGGTGATGATGTTGCACCAGCACATCCGTGACCTGGTGCCCGGCGGCTTGCTCAAGGTGATCGCCACCGACCCGTCGACCCGTCGCGACATCCCCAAGTTCTGTGTATTCCTTGATCATGAACTGGTCGGGCAGCACGAAGAGGCGGGCACCTACCTCTACTGGATTCGCAAGAAGTCCGGTTAAACAAAAAGACCTGCACATGGCAGGTCTTTTTGTTTGTCTCATCAACCCGCCGTGTGACTCAGCCGAATCCGTTTGCGCGCACTGCGCGTCAGGCGAATCGACAGCATCAGCGCCGCGCAACTCAAACCGGCAATCAAGCCTTCCCACAGTCCGCTCGGACCGCTGGCCGGGCCGAACCAGTCGGTCAGGCCCAGTACATAACCGACCGGCAGGCCGATACCCCAATAGGCGAACAAGGTCAGGATCATCGTCACCCGCGTGTCCTGGTAACCGCGCAACGCGCCTGCACAAATCACCTGGATGGCATCGGAGAACTGGTACAGCGCCGCGTAGACGATCAGCATCGAGGCAATCTGGATCACGTTTTTGTCTGGCGTGTAGATCGAGGCGATGGGTTCACGCAGGCACAGGATCAGGGTCGCCGAGAACGCCGCGAACAGCAGCGCCGCGCCCAGCCCGACCTTCGCCGCAAAACGTGCCTGATAAGGATTGCCGGCCCCCAATGCCTGGCCAACCCGTACGGTTACGGCCATGCCCAGGGAGTAGGGGATCATGAACAGCAGCGAGCTGATGTTCAGGGCGATCTGATGCCCGGCGACCACGGTCGAGCCGAGGCTGCCGATCAACAGGGCGATGACGGCGAAGATGCTCGACTCGGCGAACACCGCGATGCCGATCGGCAGGCCAATGCTGACAATACGCTTGATCTCGGCCCACTTCGGACGGTCGAAGCGCACCAGCACACGGGTGCGCGCATAGAAGGGCGCCCAGAATGTCCAGGCCGCCATGCTCAGCGCCATGAACCACATCACGATGCCGCTGGCCCAGCCGCAGCCGACTCCGCCCAGGGCTGGCGCGCCGAAATGGCCGTAGATCAACGCGTAGTTCAACGGGATGTTCAGCAGCAGGCCGAGCAGGCCGATCACCATGCTCGGGCGCGTGCGGCCCATGCCATCGCTGTAGCAACGCAGGACGTAATAGAACGCCATGCCCGGGAAGCCGAAGGCGATGCCGTGCAGGT
The DNA here is from genome assembly GCF_004348895.1 of Pseudomonas vancouverensis. Taxonomy (GTDB): domain Bacteria; phylum Pseudomonadota; class Gammaproteobacteria; order Pseudomonadales; family Pseudomonadaceae; genus Aquipseudomonas; species Aquipseudomonas vancouverensis. Next base: position 98,925 of record NZ_RRZK01000028.1, on the reverse strand, counting down.
AGCCCATGCTCGGCTCGATCAACAGCGGATCGACTTTCATCCAGTGCAGGATCGGCTCGGCGCCGAGCAGCAGGCCGCTGCCGATCAGGCCGACACACAGGGCGAGCCACAGGGCTTGACGCACCAATGGGCCGATCTGCTCGAACAATCCGGCGCCAAAACGTTGCGCAACCTTGGGCGTGGTGGCCAGCAACACGCCAGTCATCAACAGGTAGACCGGAATCCAGATCGAGTTGCCCAAGGCCACCGACGCCAGGTCCCGAGGGCTGACGCGGCCAGCCATCACCGCATCGACGAAGCCCATGGCGGTGGTGGCCAGTTGCGCGACCATGATCGGCAGCGCCAGGCCGAGCAGGCCTTTTAGCTCCACGCGTACCGGCGTGGTGCGCGCAGGGGCGCTGGCGAGAGTGTTTTCAGTTGCAGAATTCAAGGGCGGAACGTCCAGAGTGTGATGTTGCACAGGCGCGCATTCTACGCGTTGACGCGCCAGTCAGGAAAAGACCCGTGTTGCGGATTTGTAATCGTCTCGCCCCAAGGCGCTAGCGCATTGCCTGCTGGCTCCCGATGCACATCTGCGCCTACACTGCCGATCCGCCAAAGGAGCCTGCCATGCTGATTGTTGCCGATGAAAACATCCCTCTGCTCGACGCCTTCTTCGAAGGTTTCGGTGAAATCCGCCGGGTGCCGGGGCGTTCCATCGACCGCGCGACCGTCGAACAGGCCGACGTGCTGCTGGTGCGCTCGGTGACCAACGTGAATCGCGGCTTGCTCGAAGGCAGCAAGGTGCGCTTTGTCGGCACCTGCACCATCGGCACTGATCACCTGGATCTGGATTACTTTCAACAGGCCGGGATCACCTGGTCCAGTGCGCCGGGCTGTAACGCCCGTGGCGTCGTCGACTATGTGCTCGGCAGCCTGCTGACCCTGGCGGAAATCGAAGGTGTCGATCTGACGCAGCGCACTTACGGGGTCGTCGGTGCCGGTCAGGTCGGTGGTCGCCTGGTCAAGGTTCTGCAAGGCCTGGGATGGAAGGTGCTGGTCTGCGATCCGCCACGCCAGGCCGCCGAGGGTGGCGACTACGTCAGCCTGGAGCAGATCGTCGAGCAATGCGATGTCATCAGCCTGCACACGCCCTTGACCAAGCGCGGCGAGCAGTCGACCTGGCACTTGTTTGACGAGAAGCGCCTCAAGCAACTGCGCATTGGCGCCTGGCTGATCAACGCCAGTCGTGGGCCGGTGGTCAACAATGCCGCGCTGCGTGAGGTGTTGCTCGAGCGCGAAGACTTGCAAGCAGTGCTGGATGTCTGGGAAGGCGAGCCGGAAGTCGACGTGGCGCTGGCGGAGTTGTGCGTGCTGGCGACGCCGCACATCGCCGGTTACAGCCTCGACGGCAAGCAGCGCGGCACGGCGCAGATCTATCAGGCTTATTGCGAGTTTCTCGGGCAACCGGCCCAGGTCCAGTTGAGCGATCTGTTGCCGGCGCCCTGGTTGTCCCTGGTGACCTTGAATGCAGCCAGCGATCCCGCCTGGTCACTGGCGATGTTGTGCCGGGGCGTGTACGACCCTCGTCGCGATGACGCGGACTTTCGGCGCAGCCTGGTCGGCAGCGTCAGCGAGCAGCGCGCGGCCTTTGATGTGCTGCGCAAGAACTACCCTGCGCGTCGGGAGATTGATGGTTTGCAGGTGCGGATTGACGGGGATTCGCCGGTACTGCAGAAGATTGTCGCGGCGCTGGGGGCGACGGTTGTCTGATGTACCGAAGCGACACCATCGCGAGCAAGCTCGCTCCCACAGGGATCTTCGGTTCAGCATAGGTCCGGTGTGGGAGCGAGCTTGCTCGCGATGGCCGCGACGCGGTCCGGACCGGATCAGCAGGCAGAAAAAACCCGGCTCACCAGGGCCGGGTCAGGAAGACGTTGGCTATATCACTTTTGTTCGGCAGGCTTGACCAATCGCTTTTCCAGTTCGCTACACGCTTTCTGGATCATCTCTTCAGTGATCGGTACTTCGCGGCCCTGTTCATCGATAATCGAGCAACCCAGAGACTGGTTTGGCTGCGTGCGGATCACTTGAATCTTGTCATTGCTGCGGTGTTGCAAGGACATGGCCTGTCTCCTCATCAGGTTGTGTGCTTACTGTAGAACCACCAGGTGACCAGGCTGTGACATCTCCCTGCGATCTTTCCGGATGGGCAGTACCAGTCCACCAGAAATGCCATCACGTGGCTACCTGAACGTTAGACCAATACTCTCTAGGCACTAGTCTTGGTGGTCATAATTAACCTGACTCATTGTGATTCACAGGGTTCCACCCCATTGATCATGTAGCTGATCTCACTGACCGCTTCTGTCCTGGATGATAACGATGCTCTCTGCCCGTCACCGCCGTGCGATTCGCCTGGCCAGTCAATTCATCGCACCCTATCGCTGGCAAGCCTTCGGCGCCTTGCTCGCGCTGATCGTCACTGCGGGCATCACCTTGTCCATGGGGCAGGGCATTCGCCTGCTGGTGGACCGCGGTTTCATGACCCAGTCACCGCACCTGCTCAATCAGTCCATCGGTTTGTTCATGCTGCTGGTCATGGGGCTGGCCATCGGGACATTTGCGCGCTTTTACCTGGTGTCGTGGATTGGCGAGCGCTGTGTCGCCGACATCCGCCGCCAGGTGTTCAATCACCTGATTTACCTGCATCCCGGCTTCTACGAGGACAACCGCAGTTCCGAAATTCAGTCGCGACTGACGGCGGACACCACCTTGTTGCAGTCGGTGATCGGCTCGTCGCTGTCACTGTTCCTGCGCAATCTGTTGATGGTGATCGGCGGGATCGTCCTGCTGTTCGTCACCAATCCCAAGCTCACCAGCATAGTGGTAGTGGCTTTGCCGCTGGTCATCGCGCCGATCCTGATTTTCGGTCGTCGGGTGCGCAATCTGTCACGGCTGAGCCAGGACCGGATTGCCGACATTGGCAGTTATGTTTCCGAAACACTGGGCCAGATCAAAACCGTGCAGGCCTATAACCATCAGACCCAGGATGTGCGGCGGTTTGCCCTGACTGTAGAAGAGGCATTCGACACGGCGCGCAAGCGTATTTTCCAGCGCGCCTGGCTGATTACCCTGGTGATCGTGCTGGTGCTGGGAGCTGTCGGCGTGATGCTGTGGGTCGGAGGCATGGATGTCATTGCCGGGCGAATTTCCGCGGGGGAGTTGGCGGCGTTTGTGTTCTATAGCCTGATCGTCGGCAGTGCGTTCGGCACCTTGAGCGAAGTCATTGGCGAACTGCAGCGTGCGGCCGGTGCGGCTGAACGGATTGCCGAATTGCTGCGTTCAGAGAACATCATCCTGCCACCACCGTCAGGCGGTGTGACCTTGCCTGAACGGGTCAAAGGCAATCTGCAACTCCAGGATGTGCGCTTTTCCTATCCGTCGCGTCCCGAAAGCTTTGCCGTTGACGGTCTGACGTTGAACATCGAGGCCGGGGAGACCCTGGCACTGGTCGGGCCGTCAGGCGCAGGCAAGTCGACCGTGTATGACCTGTTGCTGCGATTCTACGATCCGGCAGAGGGGTGCATTCTGCTCGACGGCGTGCCACTGACTCAACTCGATCCGCAGGACCTGCGTCGCTGCTTTGCCTTGGTGTCGCAAACCCCGGCGCTGTTTTTCGGCAGTGTCGAAGACAACATCCGCTACGGCAACCCGCAGGCGACGCTGGCGCAAGTTCAGGAAGCCGCAAAAATTGCCTACGCCCATGACTTCATCGAGGCGATGCCCAAGGGGTATCAGACCCATCTGGGTGATGGTGGCCTGGGCCTGTCGGGCGGTCAGCGTCAGCGTCTGGCGATCGCCCGGGCGCTGCTGGTCGATGCGCCGATCCTGCTGCTCGATGAAGCCACCAGCGCCCTTGATGCCCAGAGCGAGCATCTGATTCAGCAGGCGCTGCCCAGCCTGATGGAAAACCGCACCACGCTGGTGATTGCCCATCGTCTGGCGACCGTGAAAAACGCCGACCGGATCGCCGTGATGGATCAGGGCAAGCTGGTGGCGGTGGGTACCCATCAGGAGCTGATCGCCAACAATGCGTTGTATGCGCGGTTGGCGGCGTTGCAGTTCAGTGATGGGCAGCATGCGCTTGCCGGACAGGCAATCGATTAAGCCGACCTCAATAAAAATGCCCGCATCTTTCGATGCGGGCATTTTTATTGGCAGCCACTAATGCGTGCAGCCTGTGGCTTAACGCTTACACCTGCACTTATTGATCATCGAAGTAGCGCTCATGCCAATCCACGATCGGTTGCGGCGCGTTGAGTTTCTGGCCGTAGATCACCGAGTACGACAGCACGTTCTGCACGTACTGACGGGTTTCGTCGAACGGGATGCTTTCCACCCACACATCGAAGCTCAGGTGGTTGGCGCCACGCAGCCACTGCCGCACGCGGCCGGGGCCGGCGTTGTAGGCGGCGGAGGCCAGTACGCGGTTGCCATTGAACTGGCTGTGCACCTGGCTCAGGTAGGCTGCGCCGAGCTGGATGTTCTTGTCCGGGTCGAGCAGCTGCTGCGGCGATGCATACGGAATGCTGAACTTGCGCGCTGTTTCCTTGGCAGTGGCGGGCATCAATTGCATCAGGCCCGAAGCGCCGACACCGGAGCGGGCGTCGTCCATGAAGGCACTTTCCTGACGGGTAATCGCAAACACCCAGCTTGAATGCAGGCCACGGTTTCGTGCCTCACGCACCAGGGTTTCGCGGTGAGCCATCGGGAAGCGGATGTCCAGGTCGTCCCAGTACTGCGCCTGGCTGATGGTGCGGATCGCCGGGAAATACCATTTCAAGTCGTAAGCCAGTTTTGCCTGGGCGACCATCTCGTCACGGTTGAAGTGACGGCTGACGTAGTACCACTCGCGGCGACCGTCGACGACCTGTCCGCGCGCATGGAACTCCAGGGCGCGACGCACACCGGGGGTATTGCGCACTTTATTGATGGTGGCCTGGCTGAGCACCAGCGGCCTGTTGACCAGGGAGTAGGGCGACTGCGAACGGTCGGCGGCCATGAATCCATAGAAATCACGTTCGCGAGCCAGGTTGCGGTAGAGGGTCTGCGCTTCCGGGTTCTGCGGTTGCGCCAGTTCCAGGCTGCGGGCCTGCCAGTAGCGCCAGCGGCTGGTGGTGGCGAGGTCTTGCGGCAGGCGTCGGCTCAACTGATAGGCGTCGTCCCAGCGCGCCAGACGCAGCAGCAGACGCATGCGCCATTCGGATACGGTGTTGTCGCGCAATTCCGGGTCGTACTGGGTCATGACGTCGAGCGCCCGGCTGTCGTAGCGCCGGGCCAGTGTCAGGCCGATTTCACGGGCAATGGCGACCTTTTCATCCCGGGAGAAATGCATGCTGCTGGCATAACCATCGAGCAGGTCCATGGCCTTGTCCGGGTCCTGGCGCGCGAGGCGCCGCAGGCCGAGGCTGACAATGTCAGACATGGCCTCATCGGCCGGGGTGAAGCGCGAAGGCTGGTTAAGCAGTTCCGGTTTCTGCGCGACATCCACCAGCAAGCGACCGCGAGGGGCGAGGGTGGTCATGCCATTGGCGAGGCTGTTGGCCAGCGGATAGTTGCGCGCCTGGGCGGCGAGTTTTGCGCGTTCCCAGCGCTTCTGCTCGGTCAACTGACCGTCGGCGGCCCACATGCCGAACAGGGCGTCGCAGGCATCGGGTTGTGATTTGCCGGTCAGCCAGAGTTTGTCGGCGTTGGCATAGCCTTCGGACTTCTGGTTATGGCTGATCTGGTACTGCGCGTTCAGGCAGTCCAGTTCGGTGAAGTTCATCTTCGGGTCGTAGTATTTGACGAAGGTCGCCCAGTCACCGCGATCGGCCAGCCAGCGCAACCAGCGCAACTTCATCCAGTTGGCCTGGGGCAGGTCGCCGTGTTCGGCGAGGAACTTCTCGATTTCTTCGTTGCTTGCTGTTTTCAGGCGCGCGGTCAGTTCGTCGTAGGCCAGGTACGGTTCCAGCGGATAGTCGGCGAGCGCCTGGCTGTAACGGAAGTACGGGCCGGTATCGCCCTTGGCCAGAGCGCGCTTGGCCTCATCGTAATATTGGCGCTGGGTGGAAAGGTCGACCGCCTGGACGGATTGAACGGCAGCGGCAGACAATAAAAAGCATGACAAAAGATTGAAAAGGCGACTGCGCATGAGACATCCGGGCAGAGAAATCATGACAAGTACGGGCCAGAGCCCCACTGAATTGTCTGTAGCTTAGCCTTTTGCCAGCAACGGGCGAAAGCTTTGCGGGTCTTACTGCATCAGTTCGCAACATTTGTCCTGCAGAGTGCAGCGAGAATGAAATTGCCGGCCTTCTGCAGCCTCAAGTCAGGTAGAATGCGCGCCCGGTTTTTGGAGAAGCTCATGACCCTGCTCAAATTCAGCGATGTGTCCCTTGCTTTCGGCGCCATGCCGTTGTTGGACAAGGTGTCCTGGCAGATCGCCCGTGGTGAGCGGGTGTGCATCATCGGTCGCAACGGCACTGGCAAGTCCAGCATGATGAAACTCGTCAAGGGCGATCAGAAGCCCGATGACGGCTCCGTTTGGCGTGCACCCGGTCTGAAGATCGGCGAATTGCCGCAAGAATTGCCGGTGGCCGACGAGCGGACCGTGTTCGACGTGGTGGCCGAAGGCCTCGATGGCGTCGGCGCCTTGCTCGCCGAGTACCACCACCTGAGTCAGAACTGTGTTACCGACGCCGATCTGGACAAGCTGATGCACGTCCAGCACGACCTCGAAGCCCGCGATGGCTGGCGCTTGCAGACCCTGGTCGACAGCACCCTCAGCCGCCTGCAACTGCCGGCCGACAAGACTCTCGCCGAACTGTCCGGTGGCTGGCGTCGCCGCGTCCTGCTGGCTCAGGCCCTAGTCTCCGAGCCGGACCTGCTGCTGCTCGACGAACCGACCAACCACCTGGACATCGGTGCCATTGCCTGGCTTGAAGAGGCACTGCGCGATTTCCAGGGCGCCGTGCTGTTCATCACGCACGACCGTTCTTTCCTGCAGAACCTGGCAACGCGCATCCTCGAACTGGATCGCGGTGGCCTGATCGACTGGAACGGCGACTACGCCAGTTTCCTCGTGCACAAGGAAGCGGCACTGGCTGCCGAAGAAACCGCCAACGCGCTGTTCGACAAGCGTCTGGCCCAGGAAGAAGTGTGGATTCGCCAGGGCATCAAGGCCCGGCGTACCCGTAATGAAGGCCGCGTGCGCGCACTCAAGGCCCTGCGTGTCGAGCGCAGCGAGCGTCGTGAGCGCACCGGCAAGGCCAACATTCAGCTGGAAACCGCTGACAAGTCCGGCAAGCAGGTGATGGTGCTCGAGAACGTGAGCTTCGCTCACCCGGGCGGTCCGTTCCTGATCAAGGACTTCTCGATGGTGTTGCAGCGCGGCGACCGTATCGGTCTGCTCGGCGCCAACGGTACCGGCAAGACCACTTTGCTCAAGCTGATGCTCAGCGGCCTGCAGCCTACCAGCGGCAAGGTGGAGGAGGGCACGAAGATCGATGTGGCCTACTTCGACCAGTTGCGCCATCAGCTGGACCTGGAAAAGACCGTGATCGATAACGTCGCTGAAGGTCGCGACTTCATCGACATCGACGGCCAGAGCCGCCACGTACTGAGCTACCTCGGCGACTTCCTGTTCAGCCCGCAGCGTGCCCGCACGCCGGTCAAGGCGTTGTCCGGTGGTGAGCGTGCGCGCCTGTTGCTGGCCAAACTGTTCAGCAAACCCGCGAACTTGCTGGTGCTCGACGAACCGACCAACGACCTCGACGTTGAAACCCTCGAACTGCTCGAAGAGGTCCTGCTGACCTTCAACGGTACCGTGCTGATGGTCAGCCACGACCGGGCATTCCTCGACAACGTGGTCACCAGCACCCTGGTCTTCGAAGGTGAAGGCAAGGTTCGCGAGTACGTCGGTGGCTACCAGGACTGGCTGCGTCAAGGTGGTTCGCCACGCCTGCTGGGCGTGACCGAGAGCAAGTCCGGCAAGGCCGACTTGAACTCTGCGGTGGTCAAGGCTGAGCCGGCGCCCGTCGCGGCTGTTGCCGAAGCACCGGCGAAGAAGAAGCTCAGCTACAAGTTGCAGCGTGAGCTGGAAGCCTTGCCGGGGCAGATCGAAGCCATGGAACAGCAGATCGCTGGCGTTGAGGCACAGATGGCGGATGCCGGTTTCTACCTGCGCCCGGCCGCTGAAACCGCAGCGGTGATCGCGCAATTGGCGCAACTGCAGGCTGAACTCGACGTCATGGTCGAGCGTTGGGCCGAGCTGGATGCCTGATTGACCCTGCTATGAAAAAGCCCGGCGTTCAGCGATGAGCGCCGGGCTTTTCATATGTAATGTAGGTTTGAATAGGCTGTCCCGCCCTTGTGGGAGCGAGCTTGCTCGCGATTACGGATTGGCAATCGACAACGATGTTGAATGTTGATCCGCCATCGCGAGCAAGCTCGCTCCTACAGGAACAGTGTTGTCAGGACTTGGTTTGCAGGCGCACCGCCAGCACGTCGCAAGGCGCGCCGTGCAGCACGTCGTTGGCCGTGGAGCCGAGCAGCAGTGCCAGGCCATGGCGGCCATGGCTGCCGACCACGATCAGGTCGCAGGTCTGTTCCTTGGCCAGGTGGTGGATTTCCTGGCGTGGCTGGCCGTAGGTCAGGTGGCTGTATTCCCGGGAGAGTTCCGGGTATTTCAGGATCAGTCGGTCAAGGCGCTCCTTGGCCTGGTCGAACTGTTGTTGTTGCAGTTGTGACAGGTCCATCGGCACGTCGCCGCCGAAGGCCATCGCCATCGGTTCGACAATGTGCACCAACGACAATTTTGCGCCACTGCTCACGGACAGCTCGCGAGCGCGGTGAATCACAGGGTCGCACTCTTCGGTCAGATCTACAGCGACCAGAATATGGTTGTAGGGCATGAGGTGCTCCTCCTGAGGATTGCAATATTGGTAAGTATGGCTGGTTTCAAGCGCATTGGTTCCAAAGTGACACAATGGGCTCATTCAAATTCGGGAGTACACATATGACGGTCTGGATAGTGCTGTCAATCCTGCTGGTGGTGCTCAGCCCCCTGGCCTGGCTTCGGCCATCCCGTGCGCAAAGCGGTCGTATCGCCCTGCGCACGGAGGCCCGACGCATCGGCCTGGCCATGCAACTGGCGCCCCAGGAGTGGCCGCATTGGCTCAGCCAGGAGCCGCCCAATCCCTGTGCGCAGTACCATCGACCGCGCCGGAGCAGTCAGCCGCAGTGCTGGGCTTACTGGCAAAAGTCACCGGGTCTCTGGGTCAATCAGTGGCAGGAGCCTTGCGAAGATCCGCTGTTGCTCAATCATTTCGAAAAATTGCCGGCCAACCTGTACAAGGTCGAGGCTGACAAGCAAATGATCGCCGCGTACTGGGGTGAGAAGGGCGAGGCCGAAGTTCTGCAGCATATCGACGCTACCCTCAAAGCCCTCGCCTGAGTCTCGATTCTTTGTAGGAGCGAGCTTGCTCGCGATGAGCCTGAGAGCGCCGCAGGGTGTCAGGCTTCAAGCGTTATCGTTGACGACCATCGTCGGAACGCCGCCCGGAGCAAGCTCGCTCCCACAGGGTAGGGACATTTGTCACTTTCTTGCGGCCATAAAAAAGCCCGACAACATCATCGGGCGGGTTGGCCAGGCAGGCCGGTCAATCGGTATTGGCTGAAACTACGCCGGGCATTCGCCGAAAGCGTTTAAAAATTTCCCTTCAGGTCCTGCCAGCGTAGCTCGTTAAACGCGGGCTGCAGCGAATTAGGGCGACTTTTCTAACTATTGATCCTATGAATGGCTTCACATGCCTCGGCATGTTGATGGGCTTCGCAGTACGGAAATGACCGCAAAGTCGCATTTCAACCCTTGTTTCAGGCGATTGACAATTGCCGGAAATTCCGTGAAGGTGACGTACCCAAATCAAACGGGCGTATGAATTGAGCGTTTGTATTTCAGACCGCTCCTACAGAATCCCGACTATCGCGTTGGCGGGTGTGCCGGGCAGATTGGCGTAGCATCGACGATTGACGTCCTGCCAAGCCGGTCGCCTGCTTCCGACGTGTACTGTTCAGCTTCCATATCGTGGAGATCAGTTGATGATTTACGAAGGTAAAGCCATCACGGTTAAGGCTCTTGAAAGTGGCATCGTCGAACTGAAGTTCGACCTCAAGGGTGAGTCCGTCAACAAGTTCAACCGTCTAACCCTGAACGAACTGCGTCAGGCCGTAGACACCATCAAGGCAGATGCTTCGATCAAGGGCGTGATCGTCAGCAGTGGCAAGGACGTGTTCATCGTCGGCGCCGACATCACCGAATTTGTCGACAACTTCAAGCTGCCGGATGCAGAGCTTGTTGCTGGCAACCTCGAAGCCAACAAGATTTTCAGCGATTTCGAAGACCTCAACGTCCCGACTGTTGCGGCCATCAATGGCATCGCACTGGGTGGCGGTCTGGAAATGTGCCTGGCCGCGGATTACCGCGTCATGTCGACCAAGGCCAAGATCGGTCTGCCGGAAGTCAAGCTGGGCATCTACCCGGGCTTCGGCGGTACCGTGCGTCTGCCGCGCCTGATCGGCGCCGACAATGCCATCGAGTGGATTGCCGCCGGCAAGGAAAACCGTCCGGAAGACGCGCTGAAAGTCGGCGCCGTCGATGCCGTGGTAGCACCAGAGAAGCTGCAGCAAGCCGCCCTTGAAATGATCAAGCGCGCCATCTCCGGCGAGTTCGACTACAAGGCCAAGCGTCAACCGAAGCTGGAAAAGCTGAAGCTGAACGCCATCGAGCAGATGATGGCTTTCGAAACCGCCAAAGGTTTCGTTGCCGGTCAAGCTGGCCCGAACTACCCGGCGCCGGTTGAAGCGATCAAGACCATCCAGAAAGCCGCGAACTTCGGTCGCGACAAGGCGCTGGAAGTGGAAGCTGCCGGTTTCGTCAAACTGGCCAAGACCTCCGCTGCGCAGAGCCTGGTTGGTCTGTTCCTGAACGATCAGGAATTGAAGAAAAAGGCCAAGGCCTACGACGAAATCGCCAAGGACGTGAAGCAGGCCGCCGTACTCGGCGCCGGCATCATGGGTGGCGGTATCGCGTATCAGTCGGCGTCCAAAGGCACGCCGATCCTGATGAAGGACATCAACGAGCACGGTATCGAGCAGGGTCTGGCCGAAGCCGCCAAACTGCTGGTTGGTCGCGTTGATAAAGGTCGCATGACCGCGGCGAAAATGGCTGAAGTGCTCAACGGCATTCGTCCGACCCTGTCCTACGGCGACTTCGGTCACGTAGACCTGGTGGTTGAAGCCGTTGTCGAGAACCCGAAGGTCAAGCAAGCCGTTCTGGCTGAAGTTGAAGACAAGGTCAAAGAGGACACCATCCTCGCCTCGAACACCTCGACCATTTCCATCAGCCTGCTGGCCAAGGCCCTCAAGCGTCCGGAAAACTTCGTCGGCATGCACTTCTTCAACCCGGTGCACATGATGCCGCTGGTGGAAGTCATCCGTGGCGAGAAGTCCAGCGAGCTGGCGATTGCCACCACCGTTGCCTACGCCAAGAAAATGGGCAAGAACCCGATCGTCGTCAACGACTGCCCGGGCTTCCTGGTCAACCGCGTGCTGTTCCCGTACTTCGGCGGTTTCGCCAAGCTGGTCAGCGCCGGTGTGGACTTCGTCCGTATCGACAAGATCATGGAAAAATTCGGCTGGCCGATGGGCCCGGCCTACCTGATGGACGTGGTCGGCATCGACACCGGTCACCACGGTCGTGACGTGATGGCTGAAGGCTTCCCGGATCGCATGAAAGACGATCGCCGCAGCGCCGTCGACGTGCTCTACGAAGCCAAGCGCCTGGGCCAGAAGAACGGCAAGGGCTTCTACGCCTACGAGACCGACAAGAAAGGCAAGCAGAAGAAAGTCGCCGATCCTTCGGTGCTGGAAGTGCTCAAGCCGATCGTTTACGAGCAGCGCGAAGTCACTGACGAAGACATCATCAACTGGATGATGATCCCGCTGTGCCTGGAAACCGTGCGTTGCCTGGAAGACGGCATTGTCGAAACCGCTGCCGAAGCCGACATGGGTCTGGTCTACGGTATTGGTTTCCCTCCATTCCGTGGCGGCGCACTGCGCTACATCGACTCGATCGGTGTTGCAGCATTCGTTGCCCTGGCTGACCAGTACGCTGATTTGGGCGCGCTGTACCACCCGACCGCGAAGCTGCGCGAAATGGCCAAGAACGGCCAGAGCTTCTTCGGTTAAGCGCCCCCAACTAGAGTGAGAGTGAACTTATGAGCTTGAATCCTAGAGACGTCGTGATTGTCGACTTCGGTCGTACTCCGATGGGCCGCTCCAAGGGCGGCATGCACCGCAACACCCGCGCCGAAGACATGTCGGCGCACCTGATCAGCAAATTGCTGGAACGCAACGTCAAGGTCGACCCGAACGAAGTCGAAGACGTGATCTGGGGCTGTGTGAACCAGACCTTGGAGCAGGGCTGGAACATCGCGCGCATGGCGTCGCTGATGACCCAGATCCCGCACACCTCGGCCGGCCAGACCGTCAGCCGTCTGTGTGGTTCGTCGATGAGCGCCCTGCACACGGCTGCGCAAGCGATCATGACCGGCAACGGTGACGTATTCGTCGTTGGTGGCGTCGAGCACATGGGCCACGTGAGCATGATGCACGGTGTCGACCCGAACCCGCACATGTCGCTGTACGCGGCAAAAGCTTCGGGCATGATGGGCCTGACCGCGGAAATGCTCGGCAAGATGCACGGCATTACCCGCGAGCAACAGGACGCTTTCGGCGTGCGCTCCCACCAGCTCGCCCACAAGGCGACCGTGGAAGGCAAGTTCAAAGACGAAATCATCCCGATGCAGGGCTATGACGAGAACGGTTTCCTGAAAACCTTCGACTACGACGAAACCATTCGTCCGGAAACCACCCTGGAAAGCCTGGCGGCCCTCAAGCCTGCCTTCAATCCAAAGGGCGGCACCGTGACAGCCGGTACTTCGTCGCAGATCACCGACGGTGCCTCGTGCATGATCGTGATGTCGGCGCAGCGTGCACAGGACCTGGGCATCCAGCCTCTGGCGGTGATCCGTTCGATGGCAGTGGCAGGTGTGGATCCGGCAATCATGGGCTATGGTCCAGTACCGGCCACACAAAAAGCACTGAAGCGCGCGGGTCTCGGCATCGCCGATATCGACTTCTTCGAGCTCAACGAAGCTTTCGCCGCACAGGCCCTGCCAGTGCTGAAAGATCTGAAAGTACTCGACAAGATGAACGAGAAGGTTAACCTGCACGGCGGCGCGATCGCCCTGGGCCACCCATTCGGTTGCTCCGGCGCACGTATCTCCGGCACGTTGCTTAACGTGATGAAGCAAAATGGCGGCACCTTCGGGGTGGCCACCATGTGCATTGGTCTCGGCCAAGGCATCTCCACCGTCTTCGAACGCGTTTAAGCGTCTCGTTGATGGAAGCCGGGGCCAAGTGCCCCGGTTTTTGTTTTTCTGAATTTATTTTTGTTTTTATTTTGAAAAGATTTGAGTGAGGGCCACAGCATGCCGATACAACCAGGGCTCTACCAACATTACAAAGGTCCGCAGTACCGTGTTTTCAGTGTTGCGCGGCATTCGGAAACCGAAGAAGAAGTGGTCTTCTACCAAGCCCTGTATGGCGATTACGGCTTTTGGGTGCGTCCCTTGAGCATGTTCCTGGAGTCCGTCGAAGTTGACGGCGAACAGGTGCCACGCTTTGCTTTGGTGCAGGCCGAAGAAAGCCTTTTTAACCAGCCATAAGCTGAGTGCGCGCAAAACCCTGCGCTTGACCTCACCTTGTTGCCACTATATATAGCGGTGCCGCGTCAGGCGCCAACCGCCTTTCACTTCTCGAATTCAGGAATTTTCTGATCCATGGGCAAATCGCTGGTCATTGTGGAATCCCCGGCTAAGGCCAAGACCATCAACAAGTATTTGGGCAACGAATACGTGGTGAAGTCGAGTATCGGCCATATCCGAGACCTGCCCACCAGCGGTTCGGCTAGCGCCAGCAAAGAACCAGCCGCCAAGCGCGGCAAGGCTGCTGCGGGTGAAGCGCCGGCACTGTCGCCGAAAGAAAAAGCGCGCAAGCAACTTGTTGCGCGCATGGGTGTCGATCCGGACCACGGCTGGAAAGCCAAGTACGAGATCCTCCCGGGCAAGGAAAAAGTCATCGAAGAGCTGCGCCGGCTCGCCAAGGATGCTGACACCATCTATCTCGCAACCGACTTGGACCGCGAGGGGGAAGCCATTGCCTGGCACCTGCGCGAAGCCATCGGTGGTGACGACAGCCGCTACAAGCGCGTGGTGTTCAACGAAATCACCAAGAAGGCGATTCAGGAAGCCTTCTCCAAGCCGGGCGAACTGGATATCGATCGTGTGAATGCCCAGCAGGCGCGTCGTTTCCTCGATCGCGTGGTGGGTTACATGGTTTCGCCACTGCTGTGGGCCAAGATCGCCCGTGGCCTGTCCGCTGGTCGCGTGCAATCGGTTGCCGTGAAGCTGGTGGTTGAGCGTGAGCGTGAGATCCGCGCGTTCATCCCGGAAGAATACTGGGAAGTACACGCTGACCTCGGTACCGCCAAGGGCGCGACCGTGCGTTTCGATGTGGCGCGGGAGAAGGGCGAAGCCTTCAAGCCGCTCAACGAAGCCCAGGCCATGGCCGCGCTGGAAAAGCTCAAGGCTTCCAGCTACAGCATCGTCAAACGCGAAGACAAGCCGACCAGCAGCAAGCCGTCGGCGCCGTTCATCACCTCCACCCTGCAACAGGCCGCGAGCAACCGCCTGGGCTTCGGTGTGAAGAAAACCATGATGATGGCCCAGCGTCTGTACGAAGCTGGCTACATCACTTATATGCGTACCGACTCCACCAACCTCTCGGCCGATGCCGTGGCGATGGCGCGTACCTATATTGAAGGTGAGTTCGGCAAGAAGTACCTGCCGGAAACCCCGAACGTCTACAGCAGCAAGGAAGGCGCACAAGAGGCTCACGAAGCGATTCGTCCCTCCGATGCCAACACCGAGCCAAGCAAGCTGTCGGGCATGGAACGCGACGCTGAGCGCCTCTACGAGCTGATCTGGCGCCAGTTCCTCGCTTGCCAGATGCTGCCGGCGCAATACCTGTCGACCACCGTCACCGTGGGTGCTGGCGACTTCGAGTTGCGTGCCAAGGGCCGTATCCTCAAGTTCGACGGTTACACCCGCGTCATGCCGCAAATCGCCAAGCCGGGCGACGATGATGTCCTGCCGGACATGGCCCAGGGCGACGTGATGAAGCTGATCAAGCTTGATCCGACCCAGCACTTCACCAAGCCGCCGGCGCGTTACTCCGAAGCCAGCCTGGTCAAGGAAATGGAAAAACGCGGCATCGGTCGTCCTTCGACCTACGCGGCGATCATTTCGACCATCCAGGATCGTGGCTACGTCGCGCTGCACAACCGTCGTTTCTACTCGGAAAAGATGGGCGACATCGTCACCGAGCGTCTGTCTGAAAGCTTCTCGAACCTGATGGACTACGGCTTTACCGCCGGGATGGAAGAGCATCTCGATGACGTGGCCCAGGGCGAACGCGACTGGAAAAACGTGCTCGACGAGTTCTACGGCGACTTCAAGAAGAAGCTCGAAGTGGCCGAGAGCCCGGACAGTGGCATGCGTGCCAACCAGCCGGTGATGACCGACATTCCGTGCACCACCTGTGGTCGTCCGATGCAGATCCGAACCGCGTCGACCGGCGTGTTCCTCGGTTGCTCGGGTTACAGCCTGCCGCCGAAAGAACGCTGCAAGGCCACCGTCAACCTGGTGCCGGGCGATGAAATCGCCGCCGACGACGAGGGTGAATCCGAGTCGCTGGTCCTGCGCGGCAAGCATCGCTGCCCGATCTGCAGCACGGCGATGGACGCCTACCTGCTCGACGAGAAGCGCAAGTTGCACATCTGTGGTAACAACCCGGATTGCGACGGCTACGAAATCGAAGAAGGCAGCTATCGCATCAAGGGCTACGAAGGTCCGAGCCTGGAATGCGACAAGTGCGGCAGCGAGATGCAGCTCAAGACCGGCCGTTTCGGCAAGTTCTTCGGTTGCACCAACCCGACCTGCAAGAACACCCGCAAACTGCTGAAGAGCGGTGATGCGGCGCCACCGAAGATGGACCCGGTGAAGATGCCTGAGCTGAAATGCGAAAAGGTCAACGACACCTACATCTTGCGTGACGGTGCGTCCGGTCTGTTCCTCGCCGCCAGCCAGTTCCCGAAAAACCGTGAGACTCGCGCGCCGCTGGTGCTGGAGATCATTCCGCACAAGGATGAGATCGATCCGAAGTACCACTTCCTCTGTGAGGCACCGAAGAAGGACCCGGATGGCCTGCCGGCTGTGATTCGCTACAGCCGCAAGACCAAGGAGCAGTACGTGCAGTCCGAAGTCGACGGTAAGCCGACAGGCTGGAAGGCGTTCTACGACGGCGGCAAGTGGGTCGTTGAAGACAAGCGTCCGGCCGCGAAGGCGTAATATCGCAATACGTGTAGGAGCGAGCTCGCTCGCGATGAACGAGAGAGCGATGGGGGCATTCTGAAAGCCCGCGTTATCGTTAACGACCATCGCGAGCATGCTCGCTCCTACAGCCCTGCATGAAGCAATTATTTCGTTGTGGAGGCTGCCGTCATGGCCCACGAACTCTATACCCGTACCAATCAGAAAATTTACTTCGCCGGCCTGTCGCTCGAGGCCCTGGCCCGTGCGGAAGAGGGGCGGGCGATGAACTCCCTGGCGTTGATCCAGGCCGGTCGGGAGTCGACGCTGTTTCACCTGTACGGTGCGTTGCTGGGGTTGTGCCACGAAATCGCCGGGTTCTACCGCTTGCCCCAAGCCAATGCGCCACGGGCTGAGCTGATACTGACGCAAGAAGTGCTGGAAGCCATCGCCATTCCGGAAATGGCCGAGATGGTTGAATTGGCCGGCAACCCGCAAACCTGGCTGGCCAAACTGCTGGCCGCCCATGCGGCGTTGTTTCAGCCACCACGGGCGCCGCACAAGCCGAAGGGTGATGTGACCCAGCCTTTGATCCTGGCGGTTAACCTCGATGAGGAAGAGGCGCCGGAAGAGCTCAGCCGTGAGGAGCTGGAGAGCTGGCGTCAGAATCTGAAAGGCCTGGCGATTCGCTTTCGCGAAGGGTTGAACGAGTGCTGACAGAAACATCTTCACGATGTCATCTGGTCAAGATCCCAAGCGAAGCCTGAGCGATGCCTATATAATCCCCGCCTTTCGTGGAGAACAGTCCTTTATGCCAACGTCCTTTCTAGAAATTGTCGAGTTACCAGACGGCCGAATCGAGCTGCGCAGGGCCGAGGACGAGGGTTCTCTGGTTACTTTGGATTTCTCAGAGGACGCCAAAGCGTTCCTGCAAGGGCAGCACGTAGAGGTCGCCAAGGCGATGCTGAGCGTGGGTGTTCAGATGGCAGGTCGCCTGGTTGAAGGCGAATTCGACAAGGATGACGGTCCGCGCGTCCTTCATTGATCCCCGTTTGTCGTTTTTCCTGATACTGTCGCACATCGGCTTCTCTGCACTCGGAGAAGCCTGGCGCGACTAAATGCGTATCAGGCTCTTGTATCAACCCAGTCGAATATTCAGGCTCTGAGCGTCCCCGGTACGGGCGGCGCTGATCAGCTGTTGCCGGGATTGCGGGCTCAATGGGTTGAGCCAACTGACCACGGTATGACTTCGCCCCAGGCGCAGCGCCTCGCAGGTCAGTTGCTGGGCACTTTGACTGCCGCGCGGTTGCAGCAGCAGGATGCGCTCGCGGTTGAGGCCTGCGTCCCGTAGCCAGGCCTGTGTCACGCTCGCGGGCGGAGCAATCAGGGTCAGCCAGCGTGCATCCTGATCCTGGCTCAGTTCGCGCAGGATCGGTGCCAGGAGGTTCAGGCAATTTCCAGCTGCACCACGTAGCGACAGCTCGCTGAAGGCCTCGGGTTCGGCGCTCCAGGGTAACTCGACCACGTCTTTCAGTGCCGGCGCCAATGGCTGGGCCATGAACGCTTCGAACAACGACAGTTGGGCTTGCTGTGGTGGTAGCTGCGGGAAATGCATGGTGCCTCCTTTAGCGGCGAATGACGCCGACACTCAAGCCTTCGATCACCAGTTCCTGATCCTGAAGGTTCACTTCGATAGGGGCGAACTCGGGGTTCTCGGCGATCAGCCAGACTTTGCTGCCGTCACGCTTGAAGCGCTTGACGGTGACCTCGTCGCCGATGCGGGCTACCACGATCTGGCCGTTACGGGCTTCACGGGTGGTGTGAACGGCCAGCAGGTCGCCGTCGAAAATGCCCACGTCCTTCATGCTCATGCCATGCACACGCAACAGGTAGTCGGCGCGAGGATGGAAGAAGGCCGGGTTGATGTTGCAGGACTCTTCGATATGTTGCTGGGCGAGGATCGGCGCGCCGGCGGCGACCCGGCCAATGATCGGCAGGGTGGAGTCGTCGGCCTTGGCTTCCAGGCCCGGGATACGAATGCCGCGGGATGCGCCCGGCGTCATTTCGATTGCACCTT
The DNA here is from genome assembly GCF_004348895.1 of Pseudomonas vancouverensis. Classification (GTDB taxonomy): domain Bacteria; phylum Pseudomonadota; class Gammaproteobacteria; order Pseudomonadales; family Pseudomonadaceae; genus Aquipseudomonas; species Aquipseudomonas vancouverensis. The sequence continues at coordinate 80,334 of NZ_RRZK01000028.1, read as the reverse complement.
TGCGGGCCAGGGCCTTGAGGTGTTCTTCGGCCGCATTGGGCGACTTGAAACCCAGCTCTTGAGCGATTTCCGCACGGGTCGGCGGGTAACCGTTGTCTTCGAGGCAGCGTTTGATGAAGGCCAGAATCTCGGCTTGGCGTGGCGTCAGCTTTAGCATATTGATCCGCTCTGTCTTTTTATACAGTGACTGGGATTATATACAGTGGAGCGAGCTTGGCAATGGCCCATTTTTCAAAGGCCGCCAGACGGTCTTCAGGCTTATGGATTGAAGCTTTTTGCATGTGTGGTTAAATGTCTGACCGACCATTCCCAAAATGAACTGCCAAGCTTGACAAGGCACAGGCTGAAACGTATGTTTCAAACAAGTGTTTGTCAGGCGGAGTAGCCATGGCCCAGTCGGAAACCGTTGAACGCATTCTTGATGCCGCCGAACAGCTGTTCGCGGAGAAGGGTTTTGCCGAAACCTCGTTGCGTTTGATTACCAGCAAGGCCGGCGTCAACCTGGCCGCAGTGAACTATCACTTCGGTTCCAAAAAGGCGTTGATCCAGGCGGTTTTCTCACGTTTCCTCGGGCCGTTCTGCATCAGTCTCGATAAAGAGCTTGAGCGCCGCCAGGCCAAGCCCGAAATCAAACCCACTCTGGAAGAACTGCTGGAAATCCTCGTCGAGCAGGCGCTGGTGGTGCAGCCCCGCAGCGGCAACGATCTGTCGATTTTCATGCGCTTGCTGGGTCTGGCCTTCAGTCAGAGCCAAGGGCACTTGCGGCGTTATCTGGAAGACATGTACGGCAAGGTGTTTCGTCGCTACATGATGCTGGTCAATGAGGCGGCTCCGCGCATTCCCCCCATCGAACTGTTCTGGCGCGTGCATTTCATGCTCGGTGCCGCGGCGTTCAGCATGTCCGGCATCAAGGCCTTGCGCGCGATTGCCGAAACCGATTTCGGTGTGAACACTTCCATTGAGCAGGTCATGCGCCTGATGGTGCCGTTCCTCGCGGCCGGCATGCGTGCTGAAACCGGCGTCACCGACACCGCCATGGCCGCCGCGCAATTGCGCCCGCGTAGCAAATCGACACCGGTTGCCGCCAAGGTATAGCCGCTGATGGGTGGGCGCGGCAGCGGACATCCGCTAAGCTAGCCGCCCATGCCGACTCTCGTTCTGAACCCGTTCCCTATTGATAACGCCAATCTGCCGGGCTTTACCCCTGGCGGCGTTTCTCTGTGGGCCGGGTTTTCTGTTATCAAGGAATTTTTATGACTGCTGGCTTGCAAGGCTCGTTGATGGTGGACGTCGCCGGTACCTGGCTGACGGCTGAAGATCGCCAATTGTTGCGCCAGCCCGAAGTGGGTGGCCTGATCATCTTTGCCCGCAACATCGAAAGCCCTCGTCAGGTGCGCGAGTTGAGCGCGGCGATTCGTGCCATTCGCCCGGATCTGTTGCTGGCGGTGGATCAGGAAGGTGGCCGGGTACAGCGCCTGCGCCAGGGCTTCGTTCGATTGCCGGCGATGCGCGCCATTGCCGACAACTCGAATGCCGAATACCTGGCCGAGCAGTGCGGCTGGATCATGGCCACCGAAGTCTTGGCCGTGGGCCTGGACCTGAGTTTCGCCCCGGTACTGGACCTGGATTACCAGCGCAGTGCCGTGGTCGGTACCCGTTCATTCGAAGGCAATCCCGAGCGCGCGGCACAATTGGCCGGTGCCTTCATTCGCGGTATGAACAGCGCCGGCATGGCCGCCACCGGTAAACACTTCCCGGGTCATGGTTGGGCCGAAGCCGACTCTCACGTCGCCATCCCGAACGATGAGCGCAGCCTCGATGAGATTCGCACCAACGATCTCGTACCTTTCGCCCGCTTGAGCAAGCAACTGGCGGCGGTGATGCCGGCGCACGTGATTTATCCGCAGGTCGATAGCCAGCCCGCCGGTTTCTCCCGTCGCTGGCTGCAGGACATCTTGCGCGGCGAGCTGCAATTCGACGGCGTGATCTTCAGTGACGACTTGTCCATGGCCGGCGCGCATGTGGTGGGCGACGCTGCCAGCCGTATTGAAGCGGCGTTGACCGCAGGTTGTGACATGGGCCTGGTGTGCAACGACCGTGCGGCCGCAGAACTCGCACTGAGCGCGGCCCAGCGCCTGAAGGTCACGCCGTCCGCACGCATTGCGCGGATGCGTGGCCAGGCGTTCGCCCGCACTGATTATCGTCAGGACCCGCGCTGGCTGACCGCCGTGGGTGCGCTCAAAGACGCTCAATTGATTGATTAAGGACGTTTCGTAATGACCGTATACGCGATTATCGGTGGCACCGGCCTGACCCAGCTCGAAGGCTTGAGCATTCGTCAGTCGCTGGCAGTGGACACGCCTTACGGCGCACCTTCGGCCGAGGTGCAGATCGGCGAGTATGCCGGCAAGGAAGTGCTGTTCCTGGCGCGTCACGGCCACCCGCACCGTTTTCCACCGCATCAAGTGAACTACCGGGCGAACCTCTGGGCGTTGAAGCAGGCGGGGGCTGAAGCGATCCTCGCGGTCAACGCCGTCGGCGGCATTCACTCGGCCATGGGCACCGGGCATTTCTGCGTGCCGCACCAATTGATCGACTACACCAGCGGGCGTGAGCACACCTATTTCGCCGATGATCTGGAGCAGGTCACCCATATCGACTTCAGCTATCCCTACAGCGAATCCCTGCGCCAACAGTTGATCGCAGCGCTGGCGGCGGAAGGTGTCGGCTACAGCAGCCATGGCGTGTATGCCTGCACCCAGGGCCCGCGCCTGGAAACCGTTGCCGAGATCGCCCGACTGGAGCGTGACGGCTGCGACATCGTCGGCATGACCGGCATGCCGGAAGCGGCGCTGGCGCGCGAGCTGGAGCTGGATTACGCCTGTCTGGCGCTGGTGGTGAACCCGGCGGCGGGCAAGTCGACGGCAGTGATCACCATGGCCGAGATCGAGCAGGCATTGCATGACGGCATGGGCAAGGTGAAGTCGACGCTGGCGCGGGTGCTCAAGGGCTGAGCCAACCTTGCTACCGACTTGACTGCATCGCCAGCAGACTGGGTCCCAGGCTGAAGTTGTGGTGTTCACAACACCTGTGTGGGGGCTGGCCTGCTAGCGATTGCGTCCTGATGGGCGCTAAAGATCTCAGCGCTTTTCCAGGGTTTCCGGCAGTGGCGCAAACAGCGCCTCGATGTCATCGCTCTGCAGCTTCCAGTCACCCGCCTTGCGCCCATCGAGCACACCGGCCGCGAGGTCGGACTTTTCCTTTTGCAGGTGCTGGATCTTCTCTTCCACTGTGCCGCGCGCTATCAGCTTGTAGACGAACACCGGTTTCTCCTGGCCGATACGGTAGGCGCGGTCGGTCGCCTGGTTTTCCGTCGCCGGATTCCACCATGGGTCGTAGTGAATCACCGTGTCCGCTTCGGTCAGGTTCAGGCCAACGCCGCCGGCCTTCAGGCTGATAAGAAAAATCTGACGCTTGCCGCTCTGGAAGTCTTTCACCGGTGTGCGTCGATCACGGGTCTGCCCGGTCAGCAGGGCATAAGCAATCCCCCGTTTGTTCAGCTCATCCTCGATCAGCGAGAGCATCGAGGTGAACTGCGAGAACAACAGAATCCGCCGGCCTTCCTCGAACAGCTCCTCAAGCATTTCCATCAGGCTGTCGAGCTTGCCCGAGGTACTGCCGCGTGCAGGCAGGGTCGCCTCGTTGACCAGGCGCAAGTCGCAACACACCTGACGCAACTTGAGCAGTGCCTCAAGGATGATGATCTGGCTGCGGGCCACGCCTTTGCGGGTGATCTCGTCGCGGACTTTCTTGTCCATGGCCAGGCGCATGGTTTCGTACACGTCACGCTGGGCGTCGTTGAGTTCGACCCAGTGGATGATCTCGGTTTTCGGTGGCAGCTCGGTCGCCACCTGCTCCTTGGTGCGACGCAGCAGGAAGGGTTTGATCCGACCGTTGAGGTGCTGAAGTCTGACCTCGCTGGTGCGCTTTTCAATCGGCACGCGGTAATCGCGATTGAAGCTTTTGACGTCGCCCAGCCAACCCGGCAACAGGAAGTGAAACAGCGACCAGAGTTCGCCGAGGTGGTTTTCCAGTGGCGTACCGCTCAGGCACAGGCGCTGCCGGGCGTTCAGTTCGCGGGCAGCCTGGGCGGCTTTGCTGCCCGGGTTCTTGATGTACTGCGCTTCGTCCAGCACCAGTACGTGAAACGGCTGGGCTGCCAGGCGTTCGAGGTCCTTGGGCAGCAGTGCGTAGGTGGTCAGGATCAGGTCGTAATCGGCCAGTTTGTCGAAGTGTTTCTTGCGCGCGGCACCGTACAGCGCCAGCACTTTGAGCTGCGGGGTGAAGTGTGCAGCCTCGTCCAGCCAATTCGGGATCAGGCTGGTGGGCATCACCACCATGCACGGCCGGTCGAGGCGGCCAGCGTTCTTCTCGGTCAGCACGTGCGCCAGCGTCTGCAGGGTTTTGCCCAGGCCCATGTCATCGGCGAGAATTCCGCCCACTTCCAGTTGCCGCAGCGACTGCATCCAGCTCAGGCCTTCCAGCTGATACGGACGCAATGTCGCATTCAGGCCTTGCGGAGCGGCGGCGGTGTAATCCTTGATGTCACGCAAGCGTTGGGCAAAGCTGCGGATCTGCTCACCGCCCTCCCACAGCAGTGGTATGCCCTCAAGTGAGTTGAGGCGCGTGGCGTCGGCCTTGCTCAGGCGCAGGGTGGTCTCGCCTGGCTCTTGCAGATAGAACTCGCCGAGGGTGGCCAACACCGGTTTCAGCCGGCCGAAGGGCAGGGCGACTTGCAGTGGGCCGTGCTCGGAGTTCGGGCGATGGGGAATGTTCACCAGAATCAACTCGTCATCCCGACGCCGTGCCAGGCGTTCCGGGTTGAGGATTTCGGTGTGCGAGCGCATGAGGTTGAGCAGGATCGGCAGCAGGCTCAGGCGTTCGCCGTTGACGATGATCCCCAGTTCCAGATCAAACCAGTCACGCTCCGGTGCCTGCTCGACCGTGGCGTACCAATCGTCTACCGCCGTCAGGTCAAACCCGAAGTCTTCGTCGATTTGCAGCTCCCAACCCTGGGTGCGCAATTTCGGCAGCTCGTTGAGGGTAAAGGTCAGCCACGCGCTGTCATTGACCATCTCGTACAGTTCGCCGGCGCTTTCCGGCAGTGCCTTGCTTTGCCGGGTGGCGATCCTGAAGCCGAGGATGCGAAGCTGTTCCCGGTAGGATTGCTCGACGTCCGGATGACGCTTGATCCGCAGTGTCTGGGTTTCCTGGCGAATCAGGATGTCGGTGTTTTTTTGCCCCGAGACGTACTCGTCCAGGTAGCTGAACGACAGCGCTGCACGGTGCTGGATGTAGCGCTGCATGCGCCCGTTGCGCGGTTCGAAGGCGCTGAACTCGATGCTCGCCAGCCACAGGCGCGGCACCGGTTGCACGTTGTCCACCAGCACTTGCGGTGGCGCCTTGGGGCCACGGTTTTCCAGGACGGCCTGGAGTTTTTCCAGCAGCTCCGCGTCTTTGGCGGCGGCCGGGTAGTCGAGGGTTTCCTGCACTTGCAACAGGACCGCTGCGCAATGTTTGCAATTGATGTGGACCGGGCAGGAACACAGCGCGTCGACCATCAGCAGGGTGCCCTTGGCCGACTCGCGCAGGCGAATGGTCTGGCGGTAGACGTTGCCGCCCGAACCTTCACAGGCGGCCGTGATGGTCGCATCGCCGACCTCGACTATGCGCACGCGGTTCTCCAGCGCATAACGACGGCCGCGCTCCAGGCTTTGTTCCTTGAATCGGCTGACCCATGAAGATGCCAGGGGTTTGCTCAGGGTCGCGGACATGGGAATCAGTCCGGTATTTCTTCGGGGGCTGGCCGAGGGGCTGGGGCGGTCATTGAGGTGATCTTGATCAGCAGGCCGAGGTGGCCGTTATCGAGAAAATTCAGCTGGCCGTTCTTGGTGTGGCTTTCCTGCTTCAGGCGCTCGCTGGCGGTCACCATGCCGTTGGCGTCGAACTGATTGACCCAGAAATCGGCGTCGACGTCGGTGAAGCGGCCGAGCTTCAGATCCAGGGTGCCTTCGATCGGAAACTGACCGTACTGTTCCTTGCCATCACTGACGGCGATCTTGTTCGCCGATTCACCGAGGGTCTGCTGCCAGGCCTTGTGCAGCAACACCGTGTAATCGGCGCTGGCTTTGAGTTTTTCCACTTCGCTGTTCAGGCTGGGCGTGCGCAGGCTGTCAGGGTTGAGGTGCTGTGCGCCCGCGGCCCAGTCTTCCGGTGCGGCGCGGCTGACAATCGCCGGCACGGCGTTCTGGCGGACCAGAATCATTTCGACCTGATAGAGGTCATCGGCAAATGCCGTGGGGGCGACCAGTGCGGTAACAAGCGTGGTCAGCAAGCTCAGTGAGCGAAACAGGCGCATGCGGCGTCCTTCAAGCAGTTTTCGGAACGAGACGCTCGAACAGCGCCTCTACAGTATTAAAGCGCTCTTCCGGGCGCTCCATCGGAACCATGAACTTGAATATCGTGGCACCTTCGAATTTGTAACGTTTTGGCTGACTCTGAATCAGTTTGATCAGGGTCAGCGGATCGACCGGCGTCTGCGCCGCGAACTCGACGCGCCCCCCCTGCGGGCCACCGTCGACTTTCTTGATGCCGAGCTGTTCGGCCTGCAGCTTCAGCGCCGTGATGCGGATCAGGTTCTTGGTTGGCTCCGGCAGCAGGCCGAAGCGGTCGATCATCTCGACCTGCAAATCCTTGAGACCGTCTTCGTCGGTGGCCGAGGCGATGCGCTTGTACAGGATCAGGCGCGCGTGGACATCCGGCAGGTAGTCCTCGGGAATCAGCGCCGGTACCCGCAGATTGACTTCCGGCCCGCCGCCGAGCGGCTGGTCGAGGTTGGGTTGTTCGCCCTTGCGAATCGACTTCACCGCGCGTTCGAGCATTTCCATGTACAGGGTGAAACCCACGGCCTGGATCTGTCCGCTCTGACCGTCGCCGAGCAGTTCGCCGGCGCCACGGATCTCCAGGTCGTTGGTGGCGAGCACGAAGCCCGCGCCGAGGTCCTGGGTGTTGGCGATGGCTTCCAGACGCTTTTCCGCGTCGGGGGTAATTTGCTGGCGTGGCGGTGTCAGCAGGTAGGCGTAGGCCTGGTGGTGGCTGCGTCCGACCCGGCCGCGCAGCTGGTGCAACTGCGCCAGGCCGAACTTGTCGGCACGCTCGATGATGATGGTGTTGGCGCTCGGTACGTCGATGCCGGTCTCGATGATGGTCGAGGCGATCAGCACGTTGAAGCGCTTGTGGTAGAAATCGCTCATCACCTGTTCGAGTTCGCGCTCGCGCATCTGCCCGTGACCGATGCCGATCCGTGCTTCAGGCACCAGTTCGGCGAGGTCTGCGGCGCATTTCTCGATGGTCTTCACATCGTTGTGCAGGTAGTAGACCTGGCCGCCACGGAGCAGCTCACGCAGCAGGGCTTCTTTCACCGTGCTCTTGTTCTGTTCCATGACGAAGGTACGCACCGACAGGCGACGGGCCGGCGGCGTGGCGATGATCGACAGGTCGCGCATGCCCGAGACCGCCATGTTCAGCGTGCGCGGAATCGGCGTGGCGGTCAGGGTGAGGATGTCGACTTCACTGCGCAGGGCCTTGAGCTGTTCTTTCTGACGGACACCGAAACGGTGTTCTTCGTCGATGATCACCAGCCCGAGGTTTTTGATTTTGACGTCGTCCTGCAGCAGCTTGTGGGTGCCGATGACGATATCGATCTTGCCTTCGGCGAGGTCCGCCACTGCAGCATTGACTTCCTTGGCCGACTTGAAGCGGCTCATCACTTCCACGGTCACCGGCCAGTCGGCAAAACGGTCGCGGAAACTGTTGTAGTGCTGCTGGGCGAGGAGGGTGGTCGGCACCAGGATCGCTACCTGCTTGCCGCCGTGCACCGCGATGAACGCCGCACGCATTGCCACTTCGGTCTTGCCGAAGCCGACGTCGCCGCAGACCAGGCGATCCATCGGCTTGGGCGCGAGCATGTCTTCGCGCACTGCCTCGATGGTGGTTTGCTGGTCGGGGGTTTCTTCGAACGGGAAGCCGGCGCTGAACGTGGCGTAGTCGGCTTTCGGGTCGGCGAAGGCATAACCTTCGCGGGCCGCACGACGGGCATAGATGTCGAGCAGTTCGGCGGCGACATCGCGCACCTGTTCGGCGGCCTTGCGCTTGGCTTTCTGCCAGGTCTCGGAGCCGAGGCGGTGCAGCGGGGCCAGGGCGTCGTCGCTACCGGTGTAGCGGGCGATCAGGTGCAGGTTGGCCACCGGCACATAGAGCTTGGCGCCTTCGGCGTACTCAAGGGCGAGGAATTCGGCGGCCTGGTTGTCGATTTCCAGGGTGGCCAGGCCGAGGTAGCGGCCGACACCGTGGTCGATGTGCACCACCGGCGCGCCTTCGCGCAGCTCGGTGAGGTTCTTGATCACTGCGTCGTTGTTGGCGTCGGCGCGCTTTTCGCGACGGCGACGCTGCATCACCCGCTGGCCGAACAACGGGCTTTCGGCAACCAGCGCCAGCGCCGGATCGTCCAGCAGCAAGCCTTCGTCGAGCGGTGCGATGGTGATCGCCAGGCGTTCCTTGCTGGCGACAAAGTCCGGCCAGCTGTCGACGGTTTTCGGCCGCAGCTTCAAGCGTTCCAGCAGCTCCAGCAGCACTTCGCGGCGCCCGGCGGATTCTGCGGTAAACAACACGCGGCCGGGGAACTGGTCCAGGAAGCCGGCCAGCGCCGCCATCGGTTGCGTGGCCTTGGCTTCGATCGCCAGGTCTGGCAATGGCTGCGCCGGAAAGCGCTCGCGACCGACACCGGCCTCGACATCCTGCTGGCTGGCCACCACCCGCGGCCAGTTTTTCAGGCGGGCGAAGCAGTCTTCCACCGGCAGGAACAGCTCCGCAGGCGGTAATAAAGGACGGGAAGGGTCAACGCGGCGTTCTTCATAACGATTGCGCACGTCGTTCCAGAAGTTCTCCGCTGCTTGCTCGATGCCTGGCAGGGAGAACACCTGGGTGTCCTGGGGCAGGTAATCGAACAATGTGGACGTTTCTTCGAAGAACAGTGGCAGGTAGTACTCGATGCCGGCGGGGGTAATCCCGCTGTTCAGGTCCTGGAAGATCGGGCAGCGACGGAAGTCGACATCGAAGCGTTCGCGAAAACGTGCCTTGAAGCGGGTGACCGCTTCTTTCTCCAGCGGGAACTCCTTGGCCGGCAGCAGCTTGACCGAATCGACCTTGTCGATGGAGCGCTGGTTCTCCGGGTCGAAGGTGCGCAGGGTTTCGATTTCGTCGTCGAACAGGTCGATGCGATAGGGCAGTTTGCTGCCCATCGGGAACAAGTCGATCAGCGAGCCGCGTACGGTGAATTCGCCGTGCTCGTACACGGTATCGACATAGCGATAGCCGGTGGCCTCAAGCCGCGTGCGCATCTGCTCGACGTCGAGCTTCTGGCCGACATCCAGCACCAGGCTGCTGCCGAGCAGGAATTTGGTCGGCGCCAGGCGGTGCAGGGCGGTGGTGATCGGCACGACCAGCACGCCGTGTTCCAGCTCCGGCAACCGGTAAAGGCTGGCGATGCGCTGGGAGATGATGTCCTGGTGCGGCGAGAACAGGTCGTACGGCAGGGTTTCCCAGTCGGGAAAATGCAGCACGGGCAAATCCGGGGCGAAGAACCCCAGTTCCTGTTCCAGCCGTTCGGCACTTTGGCTGTCGGCGGTCAGCAGCAGGGTAAAGCGCTTGGCAGCGCTGGCAGCCTCGGCGATGGCCAGGCTCAGGGCGGCACCGGGCAGGTTGCCCCAGTGCTGTTTACCTGCCGCGGCAGGGAGATGCGGTAGACGCAGAACAGGCACGGAAGGTTGAGCTCCAAGCGTTGCGACAAAGTCGGTAATTGTAGCGGTCAACGGTGCCGCCTGTCAGTTGCTGACTGCGTCTATTGGGCGGGTTTGGCGAAATGTAGTGGTAAAGACAAAATCCGCCGTTTTTTTGCCGTGATTTGCTGAATATGTAGTGGCAAAACCAACCAGTGTTACGGAGGGTTACGCACAAGGTGCCTGCGCCTCCAAAAAATTGACTCTGCTGCAAGCCCCGGTTTTATTGGGCTGGCGCGGGGCGTAATTTTTTTGAACGACGATTTGTTACGTAAAGCACGACAGGCGCGCATTGCTACGGCCTTCACTCGGCGGCATAATGTAGCCCCTTTTTTCTGCCCCTACATGTGGAAGGTTCCCGTGACTCAGAAGCCCGACCAGTGTCTTGGTGAATGGATCGACCGTGAAGCACTCGCGGAAGCGATGATTCCGCTTATCGGTCAGCTCTACCGCAATAACAACGTGGTGAGCTCGATCTATGGCCGCAGCCTGATCAATCGTTCAGTCATTGCGATTCTCAAAGCGCACCGCTTTGCTCGTCATCGTCAATCCGACGACTCCGAACTGTCCGTCCACGAAACATTCCCGCTGCTCAAGGCGATGAGCGAGCTCAAGCTCGGCGCCGCCTCGGTAGACCTGGGCAAGCTGGCAGCCAAGTTCAAGGCTGAAGGCAAAGGCCGCACTGCCGAGCAGTTCGTCCGCGAAGAACTGGCTGACGTGGTTGGCCAGCAGAACGCTTCCGCCCGCAAAGGCACCGACGTTGTTCTTTACGGCTTTGGTCGTATCGGCCGTCTGCTGGCGCGCATCCTGATCGAGAAAACCGGTGGTGGCGACGGCCTGCGCCTGCGTGCCATCGTTGTCCGCAAGGGCGCCGAGAATGACCTGGTCAAGCGTGCCAGCCTGCTGCGTCGCGATTCGGTGCACGGTCCGTTCGACGGCACCATCACCATCGATGAAGCCAACAACACCATCACCGCCAACGGCAACCTGATCCAGGTGATCTACGCCAAGAGCCCGACCGAAGTCGACTACACCCAGTACGGCATCGAAAACGCTCTGATCGTCGACAACACCGGTGTATGGCGTGACGCCGACGGTCTCGGCCAGCACCTGGCCTGCCCGGGCGCTGCCCGCGTGATCCTCACCGCACCTGGCAAGGGCGCGCTGAAGAACATCGTGCACGGCATCAACCACGGCGACATCAGCCCGGACGACAAGATCATCTCGGCGGCTTCCTGCACCACCAACGCCATCGTGCCGGTGCTCAAGGCAGTCAACGACAAGTTCGGCATCGTCAACGGCCACGTCGAAACCGTTCACTCGTTCACCAACGACCAGAACCTGATCGACAACTTCCACAAGGGCAGCCGTCGCGGCCGCGCCGCGCCGCTGAACATGGTGATCACCGAGACCGGTGCCGCCACCGCAGCCGCCAAGGCACTGCCAGTGCTCAAGGGCAAGCTGACCGGTAATGCGATCCGTGTTCCGACGCCGAACGTGTCGATGGCCATCCTGAACCTGAACCTGGAAAAGGCCACCACTCGCGAAGAGATCAACGAGTACCTGCGCCAGATGGCCATGCACTCGGACCTGCACAAGCAGATCGACTACGTGAGCTCCCAGGAAGTGGTTTCCACCGACTTCGTCGGCTCGCGCCACGCCGGTGTGGTGGACGCTGAAGCGACCATTACCCAGGACAACCGCGTAGTACTGTACGTCTGGTACGACAACGAGTTCGGTTACAGCTGCCAGGTGGTTCGCGTGATGGAAGACATGGCCGGTGTAAACCCGCCAGCATTCCCGCGCTAAGCCTTAGCGGTAAATGAAAACGCCCCGATCAGTGATCGGGGCGTTTTTGTTTGTGCGGTCTGGCGATAGCGCTGTGTCAGGCCCCGCGAACTACTGCAGCTTCTGCCGTGCGCAATGCATGCCGGTTACCGCGGAACAGCACCAGCGTCGCGATCAACCCCAGCACCGCCGCACCACTGAGCCAGATCCCCGGTGCGGCCTTGTTGTCCAGCACATGAATCAGGTAAGTACAGGCCGCCGGTGTAAAGCCACCGAAGGTCGCAGTGGCCAGGCTGTAAGCCAGGGAGAAGCCGGTGGTACGCACTTCTACCGGCATGATTTCGGTCAGAGCCACCACCATGGCGCCGTTATAGGAGCCATAGAGGAACGACAGCCACAACTCGACGATCAGCAGATGGCTGAAACTCGGGTTGGCCACCAGCCACGACAGGGCAGGGTACGCGGTGAGAATGGCCAGGGAAGTCGCGGCCACCAGCAGCGGCTTGCGCCCGATCTTGTCGGACACCGAGCCCATGACCGGCAGCCAGAAGAAGTTCGACAGGCCGATGCACACCGTCACCAACAACGCATCGAAGTCCGACAGGTGCAATTCGGCCTTGCCGAAGGTCGGGGTGTAGGCGGTGATCAGGTAGAACGACACCGTGGTCATCACCACCAATGCCATGCCGGCCAGGACGATGCCGAAGTTCTGGCCGATCGAGCGGACGATTTCCTTCAGGGTAGGGCGGTGTTTACGCGCCTGGAATTCCGGTGTTTCTTCCAGCGAGCGACGGATCACGAAGATCACCGGCACGATCATGCAGCCGATCAGGAAGGGTACGCGCCAGCCCCAGTCACCCATTTGTTCAGGGCTGAGCCAGTGGTTCAGGCCTACGCCCAACAGGCCGGCGAACACCACCGCGGCCTGCTGGCTGGCCGATTGCCAACTGACAAAAAAGCCCTTGCGGCCCGGTGTCGAGATTTCCGCGAGGTACACCGACACGCCGCCCAGTTCCACGCCGGCCGAAAAGCCTTGCAGCAAGCGGCCAAACAGCACAATCAGCGGCGCTGCGACGCCCAGGGTTGCGTAACCCGGCACGCAGGCAATCAACACCGTACCGGCCGCCATCATCGCCAGGGTGATGATCAGGCCTTGGCGACGGCCGTGACGGTCGATGTAGGCGCCGAGGAAAATCGCACCCAATGGGCGCATCAGGAAGCCGGCACCAAAGGTGGCCAGGGACAACATCAGCGACGCGAAAGCGCTGTCGGTGGGGAAGAAGGTCTTGGCAATGGCCGTGGCGTAGAAGCCATAGACCATGAAGTCGAACATCTCGAGAAAGTTACCGCTGACAACGCGAAAGATCGCCTTGCCTTTGCCCGTATTCGAGGACATTTGAACGCACTCACTATTAGCTGTCTTGTAGGAAATCCATGAACGAAACACATCCTCGCCGTCGCGTATGAGGGCATGCTCCTCGACGGGTACAGATGTAACAATATGTGTATGAAGATCGTTAGGCAACAATTGGTTAGGTGGCTGCTTAAACGATATAGCCATTACATGGCCTGGCTTTCCTTCGGCAAACGAATGAGAAACCTGTGGGAGCGAGCTTGCTCGCGATGGCATCCGACAGGCGATATCAATGTTGAATAGGCTGGCCCTATCGCGAGCAAGCTCGCTCCCACGGGTTCTGCCGCATAATGGCGGGTCGGTGGGGGCTATGAAGGATGTCGGATTTGATGAACTGGCGGGTGTGTGTGGTTGTGTTGTTCGGGCTTTTGGCGGGTTGTGGCAAGGGCGACCCTCTGGAAACCTTCGGCGGCCCGACTATGGGCAGCACCTATTCGATCAAGTATGTGCGCCATGCCGGACTACCAGCGCCAGACGACGTCCGCACCGAGGTCGAAAAAATCCTCGCCGACGTCGATCGTGAAATGTCCACCTACCGCAGCGACTCGGACATCGAGGTTTTCAACGCCTTGCCCGCCAATCGCTGTCAGAGCATGCCCGCATCTGTCCTCGAACTGGTCCGTGTGGGCGAACAGCTGTCAATCGAAAGCGAAGGCTCCTACGACCTGACGGTAGAACCCTTGATGAATCTCTGGGGTTTCGGCCCGCAGGGCAGGGAAGAGAAAGTCCCGGATCCCAAAGCGCTCGCCGAAGTACGCCAGCGCGTCGGGCACGCACACTTGCACATCGACGGTGACCAGCTGTGCAAGGACGCCGCGGTTGAAGTGGATTTCAACAGCATCGCCGCCGGCTACGCGGTCGACACCATTGCCGCAAGGCTCGAGGCCATGGGCATCCACGACTACCTCGCCGAAGCCACGGGCGAACTCAAGGCCGCTGGCAAGAAGCCCGACGGCTCACCATGGCGCATTGCACTGGAAGAACCACGGGATGACCGGCAAGTGGCCGAGCGCATCCTGGCGGTCGACGGCTATGGCGTGTCCACCTCCGGCGATTACCGCAATTACTTCGAACAGGGTGGTCAGCGCTTTTCCCACACCTTCGATGCGCGGACCGGCGAACCGGTCTCGCACAACCTGGCGTCTGTCACCGTGATTCATCCTTCGACCTTGATGGCCGATGGCCTGTCGACGCTGTTGTTGATCCTCGGCCCGGAGCGCGGATGGGACTACGCGGAAAAACACGATATCGGCGCATTTTTTGTGATTCGTGCCGATACAGGTTTCGTCACACGCACCAGTCACGCTTTTCAACGCCTCAGTGGCGAAAAAACCGAATAATCATGGCAATTCGGGCATTGAAAACTGGCGTTGTAGTGCAGGCAAAAGTAGCCTACGACGCGACCAAGGGTTAATGTGCGCGGCGTTGACGCTTATATAGACTGTGTCCGGGTTCTGCACTGGCCCCAAATTGTTCCTTCGCGCCACAGATTGGCGTGATTTAGCCGCAGGTGCCGAGGGTGCCGCGGCCTGTTCTGAGGAGTACGCATGGCTGTCTACAACTACGACGTGGTGGTGTTGGGTTCCGGCCCGGCAGGGGAAGGCGCGGCAATGAACGCCGCCAAGGCAGGACGCAAGGTGGCGATGGTCGACAGCCGTCGCCAGGTCGGCGGCAACTGCACTCACTTGGGCACCATCCCGTCCAAGGCACTGCGTCACTCGGTCCGGCAGATCATGCAGTTCAACACCAACCCGATGTTCCGGGCCATTGGTGAGCCGCGCTGGTTCTCGTTCCCGGACGTGTTGAAAAGCGCCGAGAAAGTCATCTCCAAGCAAGTCGCTTCGCGTACCGGTTACTACGCCCGTAACCGCGTCGATGTGTTCTTCGGCACCGGCAGCTTCGCCGACGAGCAAACCATCGAAGTGGTCTGCGCCAACGGCGTGGTCGAGAAGCTGGTGGCCAAGCACATCATCATCGCCACCGGTTCGCGCCCGTACCGCCCGGCGGACATCGATTTCCACCACCCGCGTATCTACGATAGCGACACCATCCTCAGCCTCGGCCACACCCCGCGCAAACTCATCGTTTACGGTGCTGGCGTGATCGGCTGCGAATACGCCTCGATCTTCAGCGGTCTGGGCGTACTGGTCGAGCTGGTGGATAACCGCGGTCAGTTGCTGAGCTTCCTCGACTCGGAAATTTCCCAGGCGTTGAGCTACCACTTCAGCAACAACAACATCACCGTACGCCACAACGAAGACTATGACCGCGTCGAAGGCGTGGACAACGGTGTGATCCTGCACCTCAAGTCGGGCAAGAAGATCAAGGCCGACGCCTTGCTCTGGTGCAATGGCCGTACCGGCAACACCGACCAATTGGGTCTGGAAAACATCGGCGTCAAGGTCAACAGCCGTGGCCAGATCGAAGTCGACGAGGCCTACCGCACCTGCGTGCCGAACATCTACGGCGCCGGCGACGTGATCGGTTGGCCGAGCCTGGCCAGTGCCGCCCACGACCAGGGTCGTTCGGCCGCCGGCAGCATTGTCGATAACGGCAGCTGGCGTTTTGTGAATGACGTGCCGACCGGCATCTACACCATCCCGGAGATCAGCTCGATCGGCAAGAACGAGCAGGAGCTGACCCAGGCCAAGGTGCCGTACGAAGTGGGCAAGGCGTTCTTCAAGAGCATGGCCCGTGCGCAGATCGCCGGCGAGCCGCAAGGCATGCTGAAGATCCTGTTCCACCGTGAAACCCTGGAAGTGCTGGGCGTTCACTGCTTCGGTTATCAGGCGTCGGAGATCGTGCACATCGGTCAGGCGATCATGAACCAGCCGGGCGAACTGAACACGCTGAAGTACTTCGTCAACACCACGTTCAACTACCCGACCATGGCCGAAGCCTATCGGGTAGCCGCGTACGACGGCCTCAACCGGCTTTTTTGACGGGCTCCGGCCGGTGGCCTGAGCCGGCCGGGGAGACCGATTTCAGCAATTCTCGAGCGTGGCAGTGGCCAAACCGGGAAAGTCTGTAATCAGGCTGTCAACGCCGAAGTCGGCGAGTCTGCGCATCAGCGCAGGCTCGTTGACGGTCCATACCGACACATGCAGCCCCTGACGCTGCGCCCTTTGCAGGCGTTCCGGCGTGCACAGGGTCCAGTTCAGCGCGAGAATCTCGCAGCCGTAGCTGGCGGCGACCTTCAATGGGTCGAGCCAGGCATATTCGGCCACCAGTCCGCGGGACACGTCCGGCACCAGCTCCAGCGCCGCTTTCAAGACTTCACGGGAACTCGAGGTGATGGTCACCTTGTCCATCAGGCCGTGACGCTGCACCATCTCGCGAATCGCCAGCACCGTGGTCGCGGCGCGGGTGCGCGAAGCGCTTTTGACTTCCAGCTGCCAGTGATCGAAATCACACTTCTCGAACAGTTCTTCCAGCGTCGGAATCGGGCACGGCTTGATCCAGCCCGGGCCGCCCTTGCGTGCGTCGTAGGTCACCAGTTCCGCGGCGGTGTGCTCGACAACCTTGCCGCGTCGGTCGGTGGTGCGCTTGAGGGTCGGATCGTGAATGACCATCAGCTCGCCGTCCTTGGACAGGTGCAGGTCCAGTTCGCAACGACGCACGCCGTGCTTGAGGCATTCCTGAAAGCTGGTCAGGGTGTTTTCCGGTGCTTCGCCCTTGGCGCCGCGATGGCCGTAGATGAGGGTCACGGTTCTTCCTTAAAAATTAATTGCCGGATTCGAGTTGTTCGCGGGCCAGACGTCGTTCCTGGGCCTGCCTCTGCAAAATGTAGCGCGCCAGCAGCTGGCGTTGGGCGTCGGTCAGGTGCTCGAATTCGGTGCCGACGTCGAAACCGTCACCCTTGCGGTCGCAATGGGTCACCCGGGCGCGCACCAGCAGGCCCAGGGCTTGAGGCATCAGCACCAGTTTGATCGACAGGCGCGAGCCGGCGTCGATGGGTGTAGGGTGCTGGAAGTCGATACCGCCTTCGGAAATGATCACCGGTTGCGGCTCGCCGATCTGCCCGAGCACGGTGATGGCAATCACCTGGCTGAGCAAATCGATGCGTTTGTTCTGGGATTTCAAGAATGCCGCGATGTTGCGGTCGCGTTCATTGATCTGGCGCAACAGGTGCTGCGACTCGAATTCGCTAAGGTGCAACTCGCTGAGCAGGTTGAAGAGTGGTGACGCATCCTGCAACACTTCATGGCCTAAGGCTTCGGTAGCGGACAGGGGCCGAATTTCCAGTGCGATCGAATCCTCGATACGGTAGTATTCGCGGCGATCTTCTTCATCTAATGTCGACATGGCGAACCCATGGTAGCGGCGGTGGTCTGAGTGTAAAGCTGGTTATCGACCCCCGCCACAAGGACGTTCCTTTTCCCTCCGAACAAGCCCCGACATGTTCAGACCTCTCTTCGTATTTATCGGCACGCGTTATACCCGTGCAAAGCGTCGCAATCATTTTGTGTCCTTCATTTCCCTGACTTCGATGATCGGGCTCGCCCTTGGCGTGGTCGTGATGATCGTGGTGCTGTCGGTGATGAACGGCTTCGATCATGAGATGCGCACCCGCGTGCTGGGCATGGTGCCCCACGCGACCATCGAGTCCGGCGAGCCGATCAGCGACTGGCAAAGCCTGGCCGCCAAGGTCAAGCAGAACCCGCAGGTGACGGCGGTGGCGCCGTTTACGCAAATGCAGGGTTTGCTGACCAACAACGGCAAGGTCTCCAAAGTCCTGCTCAATGCCATTGACCCGGCGCTGGAGCGTCAGGTGTCGATCATCGACCACTTCATGCAGCAGGGTAAGCTCGACGACCTGGTGCCGGGTGAGTTCGGCATCGTCATCGGCGACAAGGCCGCGGCCAAGCTCGGCGCAAGCATTGGCGACAAGCTGACGTTCGTCGCGCCGGAAGTCACCGTGACCCCGGCCGGGATGTTCCCGCGAATGAAGCGTTTTACCGTGGTCGGCATCTTCCATGTCGGCGCTGGCGAGCTGGACGGCTATCTGGGGGTGACCAACCTTCAGGACCTGGCGCGACTGCACCGCTGGAAGCCGGATCAGGTCCAGGGCCTGCGCCTGAAGTTCGACGACCTGTTCCAGGCGCCGCGCACCGCGTGGACCATTGCCCGTGACCTGGGTGAAGACCATTACTACGCCCGCGACTGGACCCGCACCCACGGCAACCTGTATCAGGCGATCCGCATGGAAAAAGCCATGATCGGCCTGCTGTTGCTGCTGATCGTCGCCGTGGCGGCGTTCAACATCATTTCGACGCTGGTGATGGTGGTCAACGACAAGAAGGGCGACATCGCCATCCTGAGGACCCTCGGCGCCACGCCGGGCACCATCATGCGCACGTTCATGGTGCAGGGTACGGTGATTGGCGTTGTCGGCACGGCCATCGGTGCCGTGGTGGGTATATTCGCCGCGTTGAACGTCAGTTCGGCGATTTCCGCCCTCGAAGGCTTGATCGGCCATAAATTCCTCAACGCCGACGTGTACTTCATCGATTACCTACCGTCGCAGGTGCAGAGCCAGGACGTCGTGATGGTCTGCTCCGCTGCGTTGGTCCTGAGTTTCCTCGCCACCCTGTATCCAGCCTGGCGTGCTGCGCGCACCCAGCCTGCGGAGGCGCTACGTTATGAGTGAGTCGGGCATGAGTGATAAAGCAATCTTGAGCTGCCGCAACCTGGGTAAATCCTACGAGGAAGGCCCGGAGTCGGTGGAAGTGTTGGCCGGCCTGCAACTGGAGTTGCACCCGGGCGAGCGTGTGGCGATCGTCGGTACCTCGGGTTCGGGCAAAAGTACCTTGCTCAACCTGCTGGGCGGTCTCGACACGCCAACCAAGGGCAGCGTCTGGCTCGACGGCGAAGAACTGTCGGCGCTCAGCGAGAAAAAGCGTGGCCTGCTGCGTAACCGCTCCCTCGGCTTCGTTTACCAGTTCCACCACCTGCTGCCGGAATTCACCGCGCTGGAAAACGTCTGCATGCCGCTGCTGATCGGCAAGACCGCCATCCCGGAAGCGCGCCAACGTGCCACGGCCTTGCTGGAGCGGGTAGGGCTGGGCCATCGTCTTGAGCACAAGCCGGCGGAACTGTCCGGTGGTGAACGCCAGCGTGTGGCCATCGCCCGCGCCCTGGTGAACAAGCCCGGGCTGGTGATGCTCGATGAGCCGACCGGCAACCTCGACTCGCACACCGCCCAGGGCATTCAGGATTTGATGCTGGAACTGAGCACCTCGATGCGCACGGCGTTCCTGGTGGTGACCCACGACATGAACCTGGCCCGTCAGATGGACCGCGTCCTGCATTTGCAGGAAGGTACGCTGAACCCCATCTGACGCTGAAACCCGCTGCCTGCAAGGGCAGCGGGTCTTTTATTCTTATACGGTGCCCCAGCGAATGTTCAGACCGTTATCGATCTTTATCGGCGCACGCTACACCCGAGCCAAGCGGCGCAACCGCTTTGTCTCCTTCATCTCGATGACCTCGATGATCGGCCTCGCCCTCGGCGTGCTGGCGATGATCGTGGTGTTGTCGGTGATGAACGGCTTTCAGCGCGAGATGAGCTCGCGCATCCTTGGCATGGTGCCCCACGCCACCATCGTCGGCGTCAACCCGATTGACGACTGGCAACCGGTGGCCGCGGCCGCGATGAAAAACCCGGAAGTGACGGCGGCGGTGCCGTTCACCGAGATGGAAGGCATGCTGTCCTACAAGGGCTCGATGCAGCCGATCCAGGTCAGCGGCGTTGATCCGGCGCTGGAAGGTCAGGTGTCGATCGTCGCCAAGCACATCGTCCAGGGCAGCCTGGAAGACTTGAAGCCGGGTGAGTTCGGCGTGGTGATCGGCGAGATCACGGCGCGGCGCTTCCGTTTGAACGTAGGCGACAAGATCACCCTGATCGTGCCGGAAGTCAGCACCGCTCCGGGTGGCATCACCCCGCGCATGCAACGTTTGAATGTGGTGGGTGTGTTCAAGGTCGGTGCCGAGCTGGACGGTTCGATGGCACTGATCAATATGGCCGACGCTGCGCAGATGCAGCACTGGCAGCCGAATCAGGTGCAGAGTGTGCGTCTGGCGGTGAAGGACCTGTATGCCGCACCGAAAGTCTCGAGCGATATCGCCGCAAGCCTCGGCACGGCCTACAAGGCGGACGACTGGACCCATACCCAGGGCAGCCTGTTCAGCGCGATGAAGATGGAAAAGACCATGATCGGCCTGCTGTTGCTGATGATCGTCGCCGTGGCGGCGTTCAACATCATCGCGACCCTGATAATGGTCGTAAACGACAAGGGCGCGGACATCGCGATCCTGCGCACCATCGGCGCCACACCACGGCAGATCATGGCGATCTTCATGGTGCAGGGCACGGTGATCGGCATTGTCGGCACGTTGATCGGCGGCGTTTTGGGGGTGATTGCTGCGCTCAACGTCAGTGAAATGGTCGGCTGGATCGAGCGGGTCACCGGGCAGCACATCTTCAGTTCCGATGTGTATTTCGTCAGCAACCTGCCATCGCAGTTGCAGGCAGGAGATGTGGTGCTGATCTGTTCGGCGGGCTTTGTCCTGAGTTTCCTGGCCACCGTCTACCCGGCCTGGCGCGCGGCGAAGATCGAGCCGGCTCACGCGCTGCGGTATTCATAAGCCGTTACATCGCCTTCGTCGGATCGCCGCCCGGAGATCCGACGAAGAGGCCGGAACAGCCGGCCTCAATCTCTCTTCGGTAACTCAATCACAAACCGCGTCCACCCGCATTCCGATTCGCAACGAATCTGTCCGCCGTGGGCGCGGATGATCGACTGGGTAATCGCCAACCCCAACCCTGCGTGCTCACTGCTGCCCTCACGTCGCGCCGGGTCGGCACGGTAGAAACGATCGAACAGGCGCGGCAACAGCTGCGGATCGATGCCGTGTCCCGAGTTCTCGACGCTCAGGCTCAGGCCGTCCGCTCGTTCCTGCATCCTGACCCGAACCTCACCTTCAGCCGGTGTAAAGCGCAGGGCATTGTCCAGCAGGTTGGACAGCGCTCGCCGCAACATGCTGCGGTCGCCCTCAATGCGCGCATTGCCCTCGCGGTTCAGTGTCACCTGCGCGTCTTCCGCCAGGGGCGCAAAAAACTCCAGCAACAGGTCCGCTTCCGCCGCCAGTTCCAGCGATTCGCGCTTGGGCATCAACAAGCCGTGATCGGATTTGGCCAGGTACAGCATGTCGTTGACCAGTTGCGCCATCCATTGCAGTTCTTCGAGGTTGCTGTGCAACGCTTCGCGGTAGTCCTCGAGGGGGCGAGGGCGGGTCAGGGTGACCTGAGTGTGGGTCAGCAGGTTTGACAGCGGCGTGCGCAGTTCATGGGCAATGTCGGCGGAGAAGGCCGATAGCCGTTGAAAAGAATCGTCGAGGCGGCCGAGCATGGCATTGAAGTTGTGAGCCATCTCCGCCAGTTCCGGCGGCATGTTTTCTTCGGGCAGTCGTGAGTTCAGCGATTGTGCGGAGACACCGCTGGCCAGCGCACTGATCCGCCGTAAAGGGCGCAACCCGCTGCGTGCCGACCAGGCGCCGAGCAGAGCGGTGGCCAGTGCCGACAGGCCCACGGTCAGCCAGATCAGATGCTGCATACGCTGCAGGAAGTGTTGGTGGTGGGTGATATCCAGCAGCAGGGTCAGCTGCGGTGAGTCGGCTTTTTCCGGGTACAACGGCGCACGCAAGACGCGGTAGTCGGTGCCGTCGTGGCTCAGTGTCGACAGGCCGGGTTGTTGTGGCAGTTGCTCTGGCAGCTGCGCCGAGCTGTCGAACCAGCGCTGCCCATCGCTGCCGCTGATGCGCAAGGACAGATCGGCCTGGCGAATGAGTTCATCGGGCAGTTTCACTTCGCGCTCATTCGACTGAAGCTCAGGCAGTGCCCGGCGCAAGGTCATCAACTTGCCGTCGAGCAATTGCTGATCAAGCTCAATGAAGTGCGCCTCGCTGGCGCGGCTGAACAACACCCCGGCAAACAGCGAAACCACCGCGGTGCAGGCGGCAAACAGCAGTGCCAGGCGACTGCTCAGGGATAACCGGTGCATCAGGCGGGGCGCTCTTCAAGCACGTAACCCATGCCGCGCACGGTGTGGATCAGTTTGTTGGGGAAATCATCATCGATTTTCAGGCGCAGACGGCGGATCGCCACTTCTATGACATTGGTGTCGCTGTCGAAATTCATGTCCCAGACCTGCGAGGCGATCAACGATTTGGGCAGCACTTCACCCTGGCGCCGCAGGAGCATTTCCAGCAGGGCGAACTCCTTGGCGGTCAGGTCGATGCGCTGGCCGCTGCGCTCGACGCGCCGGCGAATCAGGTCCAGACGCAGGTCGGCCAGTTGCAGGCTGGTTTCCTGGGGCGTACCACTGCCCCGGCGCAACAGGCTGCGCACCCGAGCGAGCAACTCGGAGAAGGCAAAGGGTTTGACCAGATAGTCGTCGGCACCCAGCTCAAGGCCGTGAACCCGGTCTTCCACGGCATCCCGCGCCGTGAGAAATAACACCGGCGTATCGAGACCGGCACTGCGCACCGCTTGCAGGATCTGCCAGCCACTGCGACCGGGCAGCATCACATCGAGGATCAGTAGGGCGTAATCGCCGCTGAGCGCCAGTTGCTGGCCGCTGCTGCCATCCGCCACCAGTTCCGTGTTGAACCCGGCCTCGGCCAGGCCCTGGCGCAGGTAATGGCCGGTTTTCGCTTGGTCTTCGACGATCAGCAGTTTCATGGGCGACTCTGGGTAAATGGAACGAACGCTTTATACCGTGGGCGGCCTTGATAGAGGCCAAGCTGACAAAGTTGTAATCTGGCTGTCAGGTTGCGGGCAGTGGCGACAGTTTAGAGTTTTTCCCACGCTGAGCCTTATCTTGTTGGAGTACGACAATGTTTTTACGCAAATCCCTGGTGCAGATCGCTTGTTTGCTGACGCTGAGCTCGCCGGTGTGGGCCGATGCCGGGCACACCTACGATTTCGGCCAACCCGCACCGGCCGCCAAGGCGACCCGCAGTGTGGAAGTGGTCATGGGCGACATGTCCTTCACGCCAAAGGCCATCGACGTCAAGGCCGGGGAGACCGTGCGTTTTGTGCTGGTGAACAAGGGCCAGTTGCTGCATGAGTTCAACCTGGGTGACGCGGCGATGCATGCCCGGCACCAGCAGGAAATGTTGCAGATGCAGCAGAGCGGCATGCTCACGCCTACCGGCATGAAATCCATGGATCATGGCGCCATGGCGGGCATGGACCACAGCAAGATGGATCACGGCATGAAGCATGACGACCCGAACAGCGTGCTGGTCGAACCGGGCAAAACCGCCGAGTTGACCTGGACCTTCAGCAAGGCGACCAACCTCGAATTCGCCTGCAACATCCCGGGGCACTATCAGGCTGGTATGGTCGGCAAACTGACGGTCAGTCAGTAAGCACTCAAAGACGCGAGCAAAGGCTGATAGAATCGGCTGATTCTTCAGTCAGGTTTCCGCCATGCATCCCGCAGCCGAACATTCGCCGCTGGGCAAGTCCAGCGAATACATTGCTACTTACACGCCATCGTTGCTGTTCCCGATTCCACGCACTGCCAAATGGGCCGAGTTGGGCCTGACGGCGGAAACCCTGCCTTACAAGGGTGTGGATTTCTGGAACTGCTTCGAGCTGTCCTGGTTGTTGCCGTCGGGCAAGCCAGTGGTGGCGATCGGCGAGTTCAGTATCCCGGCAGATTCGCCGAACATCATCGAATCGAAGTCGTTCAAGCTGTACCTCAACTCCCTGAACCAGACGCCGTTTGCCGACACCGCAAGCCTGGAGGCGACGCTGGTCAAGGACCTGTCGGCCGCCGCCGGCAAGCCGGTGGGCGTGCGTGTTCGCAGCCTCAAGGACGTCGAGGCCGAGGGTGTCGTGGCCTTGCCGGGCGTGTGCATCGATGATCTGGATATCAGCGTCAGCAACTACGAGCATCCGCGCCCGGAACTGCTGCGTTGCGATCCATCGCGCATCGTTGAGGAGAGCGTGCACAGCCACCTGCTCAAATCCAACTGCCCGGTGACCAGCCAGCCGGACTGGGGCAGCGTGACAGTGGAATACCGTGGCGCGGCGTTGGATCATGCAAGCCTGCTGGAGTACATCGTCAGCTTCCGCCAGCACTCGGACTTCCATGAGCAGTGTGTGGAGCGGATCTTCCTCGACCTGCAGCGCTTGCTGAAGCCGGAGAAACTGACGGTGTATGCGCGTTACGTGCGCCGTGGCGGGCTGGACATCAACCCGTATCGCAGCACCGAAGAAGCGCAATTGCCGAACCATCGCCTGGTCCGTCAATAAGCCGATCTTGTAGGAGCGAGCATGCTCGCGATGGCGGAGTGTCAGTCAACATTAATGTTGGATGTGCCGACCTCATCGTCGGATCGCCGCCCGGAGCAAGCTCGCTCCCACAAGGGGTTGCATGGCCCGATGTGCCAATGAAAAAGCCCTGCCATCGCTGGCAGGGCTTTTTCGTTTCAGGTGCTATCAGATGCCCATGCTGTGCAGGGCTTGGCCGATTTGGCGCAAGGTGCCGGCGAGGGTTGGGTGTTCGAGTTCGAAGCGTTCGACGGCCAGATTGACGTTATCGGCCAGGTTGACGTCCTTGGTTTTGGTTTCTAACTCAAGCTCGAGTTCGATTTGTTGCATAAGCGCATGCAGGTCTTCGCGCTCTGCTTCGGAGAGCGGAGGATTCTGTTCCAATTGCTCGCGCAGGGCATTGAGCTGTTCTTGCAGTTCGCGGGCAGGCATGGCGTTCTTCCTTTTATCGATAGGCACTGGCATAGACCGCAGCGACGGTCCAAAGGTCTATGGCTGACCTTTAGATTAATCCACTCGCGCGCAACCTGCTTGATCCCGGTCAGGGCTTTTCGCCCTTGAGGCGACGCAGGCTGATGTCTGCCAGGCAGGTATCGAGGTCACCAAGATGGTCGATGACCGAATGCACGCCCAGATTGAACAGTTGCAACGTAGCCTTTCCGCGTTTGATTTCCCGTTCCTGCTGGGTCAAGGCTTGCCATTCTTCAGGGGAAAGCCCGCACAGCGAGCCGCAGGACGCCAGGCCAATGGTCCACAATCCGGCGTTGAGGCCTGATTGCAGCAGCCGCGGTTCGCCGCTGACCAGCACACAGCCGTCCAGGCGTTCGACGTTCAAGGTCATCAGCGCTTGCCAGCAGGCGTTCGGTGCCGGCCATGGTTGATTGATTGTTGCTAGATGTTGCGACGGCTTGATCCAGTCCGGCAGGGCGACGGCCAGGGAGTGACTGACGGCAGGCGGGAGCTCATCGAGCCAGGCGCAGGGAATTTGCTGGCGCTGCAGGCTGTGCAGGCTGTCCAGCGCGCCGGGCGTGACGTCGGCATGCTCTACGGCATGCGCGCCTTGGCGGTGAGTGCGCGCGCCGAAATCCACCAGGCAGCCACTGAGTCCGAACAGTACTGCCGTCAGGCTGGGGGCGGTTTGGGGCAGAGCTTCGGCGCGTGGCATATCTACATCCCTGAAATAGCGTCGAGGCTAGCGAATCACGGTGACAGTTGAGTGACACGGATGTGAATGCCTCACAATTGGCGCGATTCCATACGAGTGTGATTCGTGCAATGTGCCTTAAACGGCGTTTACGTCTTATACTTGCCAGCTTGTTGAACGGCCTCCGTGCCCGTTCCAGTACCTACCAAGGAGTTTTTTTATGCGCTGGAGCAATCATCTAGCCAGGATTTGTGTATGCGCCAGCCTGCTGGTTCCGTTCGTTGCACAGGCGGCGACGGAAGAAGATCCTTGGGAGAGCGTCAACCGCCCGATTTTCAAATTCAACGATGTCATTGATACCTATGCCCTGAAACCTCTGGCCCAGGGCTACCAGTACGTGACGCCGCAGTTCGCCCAGGACGGCGTGCACAACTTCTTCCGCAACATCGGCGACGTGCGCAACCTCGCCAACGACCTGTTGCAGGCCAAGCCGCGCGCTGCGGGCGTTGACACTGCACGGATCATTTTCAACACCACCTTCGGCCTGTTGGGCCTGATTGACGTCGGCACCCACATGGGCCTGCAGCGCAACGACGAAGACTTCGGCCAGACCCTCGGCTACTGGGGTGTCGGCAGCGGTCCTTACGTGATGCTGCCGTTCCTTGGCCCGAGCACCCTGCGTGATGCGCCGTCGAAATATGTCGACTCCTTCACCGGCCCGTACCGCTATGAAGACGATGTGGCCGTGCGCAACTCGTTCTTCGCTCTGGATGTCGTTGACACCCGTGCCAACCTGCTGTCGAGCGAGAAGCTGATCACCGGCGACAAATACACCTTCATCCGCAATGCCTACTTGCAGAACCGCGAATTCAAGGTCAAGGACGGCAAGGTCGAGGACGATTTTTAATCTCGACCGATAAACTGAAAAGGCGACCCTCGGGTCGCCTTTTTCGTATTGAAAAGCGTTATCTCATCTTCAGGATTGTAAGGCCGAGTTTCTGGTTGCCCTGATCCTGCGCCTTCACCCAGACCACCTCGGTATCGGCCTCCAGGCCCTTGAGCGCCGCGTGGTCGGAATCGATACGGACATTGAGCCGGTCACCCACCTTGAACTGACGGGGTGCCTCAAGCTGCATGCCACTGCTGGAAAGGTCGATGCAGACGCCTTGCACCTCATCCCCCTCATGAATCAGCAACACATCGGCATCGACGCGCATGCGGATGAAATCGCGCTTTTCACTGTAGTCCCGACCGGTTTGACTCATGGGTTCGATCCTTCCATTGGGTTACGGATTTGCCTGTTCTTATAACTCCCGGTCATTTCACAAGTAAAGACGTCAAGCGACCATCGGCGTGAGCTTGAAACGCCCCGCGGATGGGAGTACCGTCTGCGCCTTAGAAGGGCACCTCTGGTGTACCTGTGTGTAGGGCGAATGCCCGAAAGCGGTGCAACAGAGAGGCTAGAAAGCGAATCCAGTAGTGAGAACCAGGTAAAAACCTGACCACTACGCCAACCTAATTCTGGCGCCGTTTGCCCACATGCCAAAAACCAGTGCCACGCTGCTGATAATCGATGATGACGAAGTAGTGCGCGCGAGCCTCGCCGCCTATTTGGAAGACAGTGGTTTCAGCGTCCTGCAGGCCAGCAACGGCCAGCAAGGTCTTCAGGTATTCGAGCAAGACAAGCCCGATCTGGTCATCTGCGATCTGCGCATGCCGCAGATGGGCGGACTCGAACTCATTCGCCAGGTGACCGAGCTGTCACCGCAGACACCGGTCATCGTAGTTTCCGGTGCCGGCGTGATGAACGATGCGGTCGAGGCGTTGCGCCTGGGCGCGGCGGACTACCTGATCAAGCCTCTCGAAGACCTGGCCGTGCTCGAGCACTCCGTGCGCCGGGCCCTGGATCGAGCGCGTCTGCTGCTGGAAAACCAGCGCTACCGCGAGAAGCTGGAAAAGGCCAACCGCGAGCTCGCCGCCAGCCTGAACCTGCTCCAGGAAGACCAGAACGCCGGTCGCCAGGTGCAGATGAACATGTTGCCGGGCAGTCCGTGGGCCATCGACGAGTTCAAGTTTGCTCACCAGATCATCCCGTCGTTGTACCTGTCGGGTGATTTTGTCGACTATTTTCGGGTCGACGAGCGCCGGGTCGCGTTTTACCTGGCGGATGTTTCCGGTCACGGCGCCTCTTCAGCCTTCGTGACCGTGCTGCTGAAATTCATGACCACGCGCCTGCTGTTCGAGTCCAAACGCAGCGGCACGTTGCCGGAATTCAAGCCATCGGAAGTCCTTGGTCATATCAACCGGGGGCTGATCAGTTGTAAGCTGGGTAAACACGTCACAATGGTCGGTGGAGTCATCGACGAGGAGACAGGTTTGTTGACCTATAGCATCGGTGGTCATTTGCCGTTGCCAGTGTTGTACACACCCGACAGTGTTCGTTATCTGGAAGGGCGTGGTCTGCCGGTGGGCCTCTTCAACGAAGCCACCTACGAAGATCACGTGCTGGAGCTGCCGCCGACCTTCAGCCTGACGCTGATGTCTGATGGCATTCTGGACCTTTTGCCAGAACCCACACTCAAAGAGAAAGAAGCGGCGTTGCCCCAACGGGTCAAGGCTGCGGGCGGCACCCTGGATGGGCTGCGGCAGGTTTTCGGATTGGCCACGCTAGGGGAGATGCCGGATGATATCGCCCTGTTGGTGTTGAGCAGGAATCTTTAATGAGTACCGGTAGAATCCAGTTCGCCGAGCAGGACGGCACCTTCGTCCTGAAGTTCGTCGGTGAAGTTCGCCTGACCCTGTGTTCGGCGTTGGATGCGACTATTGATCGGATCTTCACCGCGTTGAATTTCAACGCGATCGTGATCGACCTGACCGAAACCCGCAGCATCGACAGCACCACCCTTGGCCTGCTGGCCAAACTGTCGATCCTGTCGCGGCAGAAGGTCGGCCTGTTGCCGACCGTCGTCACCACCCACGAAGACATCACGCGGTTGCTGGAGTCCATGGGCTTCGAGCAGGTGTTCAACATCGTTGACCAGCCTGTGCCGTGCCCTGAGTGCCTGGACGACCTGCCTGATCAGGATCAGTCCGAGGAAGTGGTGCGGATCAAGGTGCTCGAAGCGCACAAGATCCTCATGGGCCTGAACGACTCCAACCGCGAAGCCTTCCACGACCTGGTAAATGCGCTCGAGCGGCATTGATCGCTGAACGCCTCGCCACAAGTAATCAGGTGCACACAAAAAAGGGCGAATCCACCAAGGTTCGCCCTTTTTGCATTGCGCTAACTCAAATCACAGCTTGGCTTGCAGCAGCGCCTCAAGCTTCTCCTGATCCCGCGCAAACTGACGAATGCCTTCCGCCAGCTTCTCGGTCGCCATCGCATCTTCGTTGGACAACCAGCGGAATTGCGACTCATTGAGGCTCAGGCGCGCTTCACCAGCGTGGCCTGGGGACAGTTTGCGTTCCAGCTTGCCGGTATCGGCCGCCAGTTTGTCGATCAGGTCCGGGCTGATGGTCAGGCGATCGCAGCCGGCCAGTTGCTCGATCTGCCCCAGGTTACGGAAGCTCGCACCCATGACCACGGTCTTGTAGTCATTGGCCTTGTAGTAGTTGTAGATGCGCGTCACCGACTGCACGCCCGGATCATCGGCGCCGGTGTAGTCGTTGCCGTTGGCTTTCTTGTACCAGTCGTAGATACGGCCCACGAACGGCGAAATCAGGAATACCCCGGCGTCGGCACAGGCAGCGGCCTGGGCGAACGAGAACAGCAGGGTCAGGTTGGTCTGGATGCCTTCCTTCTCGAGGATCTCGGCGGCGCGGATGCCTTCCCAGGTGGAGGCGATCTTGATCAATACGCGGTCACGGCCGATGCCGGCTTTGTCGTACAGCTCGATCAGGCGATGGGCACGCTTGAGCATGGCGTCGCTGTCGAACGACAGGCGCGCATCGACTTCGGTAGAAATACGCCCCGGAATCACTTTGAGGATTTCCTGACCCACGGCAACGCCAAAACGGTCGCTGGCCAGGCCCACGTCGCCCTTGCAGTCGCGCACGCTGGCGTTGAGCAGCTCGGCATACGCAGGGATGGCGGCGGCCTTGAGCAACAGGGAAGGGTTGGTGGTGGCGTCCACGGGTTTGACGCGAGCGATAGCTTCGAAGTCGCCGGTGTCGGCAACCACGGTGGTCATCTGTTTGAGTTGTTCCAGCTTGGAAGTCATGGGCGTGCTCTGTCCTATGGGTCTGAAGACATTACCCGAGCGCTGACAGCCACTCAAGGGCGCGTGCGTGTATCGACGGCCCCTGGGGCAACAACCTGAAAACGGCTGTTTGAAAGGCGGGGCTTGGTGGTGAAAAAGCTATCGAAGAATACGATGCCCAAATGCCCCGCAGGTTCAATGCGACTGACCGTCAGCGCCCTTCAAGCAAGGCCGCTGCCTGATCCAGCAACGCCAGCGGGTCCTTCGCCTTGTGAATATCCACCGACAACAGCTGGCGGAACTTGCGCGCCCCCGGAAACCCGGTGCCCAGGCCCAGGACATGGCGGGTGATATGGTGCATCGAACCACCGGCATCAATGTGCGCGGCGATATAAGGCCGCAATTGCGCCAGCGCCTCGGCACGGCTGATCACCGGCGCCGTGCTGCCGAACAACTGCTGATCCACCTCAGCCATCACATAGGGGTTGTGATACGCCTCACGGCCCAGCATCACACCGTCGAACGTCTGCAGATGCTCGTGGCAGGCCTCCAGCGACTTGATCCCGCCGTTGAGAATGATCTCCAGCTCCGGAAAATCTGCCTTCAACTGCGCCGCCACGTCATACCGCAGGGGCGGAATGTCACGGTTCTCTTTCGGCGACAGACCTTCCAGAATCGCAATCCGCGCATGCACGGTAAAACTGGTGCAGCCGGCATCGCGCACCGTGCCAACGAAATCACACAGTTCTTCATAGCTGTCGCGCCCATTGATGCCGATCCGATGCTTGACCGTCACCGGAATGGACACCGCATCACGCATCGCCTTCACACAATCAGCCACCAACTGCGGATGCCCCATCAGGCACGCACCAATCATATTGTTCTGCACCCGATCACTCGGGCAGCCAACATTCAGGTTCACCTCGTCATACCCATGCTCCTGCGCCATACGCGCACAGGCCGCCAGATCCAGCGGCACACTGCCACCCAGCTGCAACGCCAACGGGTGCTCAGCCTCGTTATGACGCAGGAAACGCTCGTGATCACCGTTGAGCAAGGCACCGGTGGTGACCATTTCGGTGTAGAGCAGGGCGTTTTTCGAGAGTAGGCGCAGGAAGAACCGGCAGTGGCGGTCTGTCCAATCCATCATCGGAGCAACGGAAAAACGACGCGAGAGCGGGGCGGGTGTGGCGGTGGTGATGGACATGGGGGATCTGGAATCGGTGAGGCTGGGAGGTGGGGGAGTTTATCAGGGTTGGGGCTATGAGGTTTGCCCGAGCTTATGGAAGGTGCTCGGTGAGCCTGTAGAGCAAGGGATAAGCGGATCTGAACGACCAGAGCTCCGCTTTCCATGGCGAGTTAAACGATGAACCTGACCTCACCGCTATCAAGACGATAAACCCCGCCTACGATCTTCAATCGCTTCTGCTCCACCGCTTCTTTCAACAGATCCGATGACTTCAGAAGATTTGCAGCGGTATCCATGACGTTTTGCGTGATAGCGTTTTCCAGCAAATCACCCGGCTTCTCGAGAACCTTACGTACCGACGGCTCAAGGGCTGTCGCCAGGCTCTGGATCTGGCCCGGAAACACGGCGTTTTCCTTGACCGACTTGACTCCGGCGGCAACCGCGCCGCAGCGTTCATGCCCCAGTACCACCAGCAGCGGCGTGCCCAAGACGGCGACCGCGTATTCGAGGCTGGCCAGGCCGTCGGTGGTCATGAAGTTGCCGGCGACTCGCACGGCAAATAGATCTCCTCGTCCCGTATCGAAGGCATATTCAGGCGCAATTCGTGAGTCGGCGCAGCTCAATACTGCTGCGAATGGATTTTGCCCTTCGACGAGGGCTGCACGTTCCGGAAGGAAGTTTTGCCGCTGGGTTACGCCCTGGATGTAGCGGGTGTTGCCGGCAATCAGCCGCTCTAGCGCCTGATCAGGGGTGATCGCGTTTTGTGGTTTTGGTGGCGCGGCGACCGGTGCGGCGTGAGCGGGTTTGACGGACACGATACCCGACAGGGCTGCTGCACCGATTCCGATGCCTGCCAGACGCAGAAAGCTGCGGCGGCCATTGAAAGACGGAGGCGTGGGTGATTCCGGGTTTGAACACATGGCAAAGGGCCTGTTGGCAGTTATTGAAAAATGCCGCGCATGTTCAAAGTGTTTGGGTGCCAATGGCCAAGCTAAATACGTAACCAGTTTTTGTTGGCGCGTATTCATGGGGGATTTCAATTGTTTCGGGAGGTGAAAGTGGCGTGTTCAGTGAGTTCAACGGTTCAACGCCAGAGCTGAACCCAAGCTGTCGTGCCGATAAGTTTCATGATGTTTCGCCCCCGCGACGCCTAGGATAAACACACAAAAGATCATCTCCCCGCGCCTCAACTCCACAGGAAGTCAAAAATGATCGCTAACCTCGTCAAAGTTTCGCTGGTGGCCGCTGCTGTGTTGTTGAGCGCCTGTTCGGGTTCGGGCGTGAGCGCCCGCAACGATTACTCCGTTGATTCCGTGGCGCCGGCCGGTTTTGGTCCGGGGCCGACGAACAGTGGCAAGCAGATGAATTTCCACGGTAACGCGTTGGGCAACAGCTTTGGCGAGTACGGTTCCGGGTTGCTGCACGACGACTGATGCGCGAGCGGTATAAAAAAGGGCGTCCCTCGGGACGCCCTTTTTTGTGCGCGAAATTCGCTACTTCGCTTCCGGCACCGCCAGCCATTGGCGCAGGATTTTCTGGTAGCTGCCGTTGGCCTTGGCCAGGTGCAGCCATTGATCGACGTAGAGCTTCCAGGTGATGTCGTCGCGGGGCAGCAGGTAGGCTTTTTCGCCGTATTGCAGGGCGTGCGTCGGGTTGACGGCGCACAGGCCCGGTTTGAGTTTCTGCTGGTACAGCGCTTCGGAAGCGTCGGTGATCATCACGTCGGCTTTTTTATCGAGCAGCTCCTGGAAGATGCTGATGTTGTCGCGCAGCTGCAATTGCGCCTGGGGCAGGTAGGCATGGACGAACGCTTCGTTGGTGCCACCGGCAGGTTCAACCACGCGCACCGCGGGCTGGTTGATCTGTTCGACGGTCTGGTACAGCGCCTGGTCTTCGCAGCGCACCAGGGGAATCTTGCCGTCGACGTCCAGCATCGTGCTGAAGAAGGCTTTTTTCTGGCGTTCGAGGGTCACCGAGATGCCGCCCATGGCGATGTCGCACTGGCCGGCGAGCATGTCGGGCATCAGGGTTTTCCAGGTGGTGGGCACCCATTCGACCTTGACGCCGAGGCTCTCGGCCAGGGAGCGGGCCATGGCGACGTCGATGCCGGCGTATTCGCCGTTTTCCGATTTGATCGTGTAGGGCTTGTAGTCACCGGTGGTGCAAACGCGCAGCTGACCCGCTTGCATGACACTGTCCAGGTGCGAAGGGTCTGCCTGGGCGCCGCAGGCGAGGGTGAGCAAGCCGCCGAGCATCATTGCTCTGTTGATGTTCTTCATTGTTATCAGGCTTATGTGCAGAGGTGGTGGTGAAGGAAGGCAGTGTAGTGAAACATTCACTGATTTGAGAAATGAGTATTGCTTTCACCCACTCTTTTCACTTCCTTCAGAACCACATCCTCACCCCAAGCACCAGGCGGGCTTCGCTGGAATCTTCGCCTTCTTCGGCAATGTAATCGGCGGTGTTGCCAAACGCGCGGTTCCAGCTCACGCCAACGTATGGCGCGAACTCCCGGCGGATTTCGTAACGCAGGCGCAGGCCCGCTTCGATGTTCGACAGCCCGGCGCCGATGCCGCGCTGCGGGTCGTTGTTGGCGTAAGCATTGAGTTCTGCGCTGGGTTGCAGGATCAGCCGTTGGCTCAGCAGGATGTCGTAGTCGCCTTGCAGTCGCAGCGCACTCTGGCCGGCTTCGCTAATGAAGGCCGTGGCTTCGGCTTCGAAGTTGTACAGCGCCATGCCCTGCACGCCGAACGCGGCCCAGGTTTGTGGAGCGCCGGGTTTGAAGTCTTGGCGTACGCCGCCGACCAGGTCCCACCAAGGGGAAATGGCGTGGCCCCACAACGCCTGGATTTCCGCGTCTTCGGTCACGCCGTTGCTGCGCTCACCCTCGGAGCGCAGCCACAGGCGATCAATGTCGCCGCCGATCCAGCCGGACAGGTCCCAGGCCAGGGTGCTGCCATCGTCGGCGTCCTGCCATTCGAGTTTGTCGGCGAGGAAAAAGCTGTTGAGTGCGGTGTCGTGCACGCGATGGCCAGTGGGGTCGACGTAGACGGCGGCGCGATCGGCGGCGGTCGGCAGCGGGATCGGCGTGCGGCTTTCCCTCGGCGCGGTGGCAGGCATCTGGCCGTGGCTCATCTGACTGTGATCCATGCCTTGCATCTGGCCATGATTCATCTGGCCGTGGTCCATGGCTGGCATGTCATCAGTGGCGGCCAGCGTGGTCGAGGCCATCAACGCTGCAATAAAAGGGCTCAATCGAATCATGCTCTGCACCTCATTCTTCCACGCGAACTTCACGGAACATGCCCATTTCCATGTGGTACAGGAGATGGCAGTGGTAGGCCCAGCGACCGAGCGCATCGGCGGTGACCCGATAGCTGCGCCGCGAGCCGGGCGGCATGTCGATGGTGTGTTTGCGCACCATGAATTGGCCCTTTTCGTCTTCGAGGTCGCTCCACAGGCCATGCAGGTGGATGGGGTGCATCATCATGGAGTCGTTGACCAGCACGATGCGCAGGCGCTCGCCGTACTTGAGGCGCAGCGGCTGGGCGCCGGAGAATTTCACGCCGTTGAATGACCAGGCGAACTTTTCCATGTGCCCGGTCAGGTGCAGTTCGATTGTGCGGCCAGGCTCGCGGCCGTCCGGGTCTTCGAAGGTGCTGCGCAGATCGGCGTAGGTGAGGACGCGGCGTCCGTTGTTGCGCAGGCCCATGCCGGGGTCATCGAGTTTGGGCGTGGGGTTCATGGTTTGCATGTCCACCAGCGGGTTGTCGGTTTCCGACGCTGGATGGGACTGCATCATGGGCATGGCCATATTGCTGTGATCCATGCCTGCCATGTTGTCGTGGTCCATACCACCCATGCCCATGTCGGCCATGGTCACCAGCGGGCGCGGATCGAGAGGCGGAAGCGGTGCTGTCAAACCCGGCTTGATGGCGAGGGTGCCACGGGCGTAACCACTGCGGTCCATGGCCTGGGCGAACAGGGTATAGGCCGCTGCGGTCGGTTCGACGATCACGTCATAGGTCTCGGCCACGGCGATGCGAAATTCATCGACGCTCACCGGTTTGACGTGCAGGCCGTCGGCGGCGACCACGGTCATTTTCAGGCCCGGGATGCGCACGTCGAAGTAACTCATGGCCGAGCCGTTGATGAAGCGCAGGCGCAGTTTTTCGCCCGGGCGGAAGATGCCGGTCCAGTTGGTCTCCGGCGACTGGCCGTTCATGAGGTAGGTGTAGGTGGCGCCGCCGACGTCGGCGAGGTCGGTGGGGTTCATGTTCATTTCAGCCCACATCTTGCGGTCGGCAACGGTCGCGGCCCAGCCGTTGTCGCTGACGTCACCGATGAAGTCGCCGACGGTGCGCTTGTGAAAGTTGTAGTAGTCGGACTGTTTTTTCAGGGTTTTCATCAGGCTGACCGGGTCTTCATCGGTCCAGTCGCTGAGCATCACCACGTAGTCACGGTCGTACTGGAAGGGCTCGGGCTCCCGGGCGTCGATCACCAGTGGCCCGTAGACGCCAGCCTGCTCCTGAAAACCGGAGTGGCTGTGATACCAGTAAGTGCCGTTCTGCCGCACCTGGAACTGGTAGACATACATGCCGCCGGGCTCGATGCCTTTGAAACTCAGGCCCGGCACGCCGTCCATGTTGCTCGGCAGGAGGATGCCGTGCCAGTGGATGGAGGTGCTGTCCTTGAGCCGGTTGCGCACCCGCAGCGTCACGGTGTCGCCTTCGCGCCAGCGCAGCAACGGGCCAGGGATGCCGCCGTTGATCGCCATGGCCGTGCGTGGGTTGCCAGTGAAATTGACCGGGATTTCGCCGATGGACAGGTCGAAATCGGTGCCGGCCAATACCTGCTGTTCTCCGGGACTGCTGACCGCCCAGACCGGTGCGCGCCATAACCCGGTGCCGCTCAGCAACCCGCCAATGGCCAGGCCTTTGACGAAGGTGCGTCGTGAAGTGTGGGAATCCATGCCGAGTGTTCCGCCCGTCAGCCTGTTGAATGTTCAACGAGGCTAAAGGGCGGTGGCTTTCAGCAGGCTGAGGCGGGGATTACAGTTTTGACAGCCGGACAGTTTGCTTATTGGCGGGAAGTGGACTTTTCTCTGGAGGCGACGGTGCCGCTGCCACAGTTGATGTAGGACGACGACTTCAACCAGCGCTGGTCCGGGTAGTAGGAGAACAACAGCTGGCCATCTTTCATCGAATCGATCAGGCGTCGGGCAATCGCCGGCCTCACCGCCGGGCAACCCAGGCTTCTGCCGATGCGGCCGTTGATGCGTGCCAGCACCGGGCTGACGTATGGCGCGCCATGAATGACGATGGCGCGGTCGAAGGCGTTGTCGTTGAAGCCGGGTTCGAGGCCTTCCATGCGCAGCGAATAACCGTTCTGGCCCAGGTAACTTTCCTGGGTGCGGAACAGTCCAAGGCTGGTGGCGAAGCTTTCGTTCTGGTTGGAGAACAGCGTGGCCATGTTTTCACCGCTGTTGCGGCCATGGGCAACCAGTTCGTGAAACAGCAACTTGCGGCGTTTAAGGTCGAAGACCCACAGGCGTTGTTCGGTCGACGGCAGCGAGTAATCGATGACGGCCAGTCGCTGGGCAGGGGCATCGCCCTGGGCACGGCTGCATTGGGAAGCACGAACGGCGAGGGCAATGACTTTCGAATTGGCGTCGGGAGCTGCTTTGACCAGCGCCTTTTCAAGCGAATCGGCGTAGGCTGACTGTACTGAAAGGCACGTCAGTAAAATGGCAAATAAAAGGCCAGAGCGGTTTAGCGCCATAGTCGGGTCTCATCATGATAATTTCGAGTCTAGCAGCCAACAGGAAGCTGGCCGTTTGAAACGGGAGATTAAGGATTATCCATGGTGCAATTAACAAGGTTATTCGTCATAAGCCACCTGTTTTTTATGGGACTTCTGATCAGCGGTGCAGCGTCGGCGCAAATTTCGCCGATCGAGCCGGTATCTGTGGCGAACAGCGGAGTCGATGCTGCCGCCCCTGACGATGTGCTTGGCCAGACCATCCAGGCATCGCTCGAGCCGTTGCGCTCGGCCTTTCCGCCACTGCTCACCTCGCGGCGTTACCAGCGCGTGGACGTCAATCGCGTGGTCATGGATTTCTACATGCATCGCAACTACCGCGCCGCCTGGACCGACGAGCGTGATGTGACGCAATTGCTCAAAAGCCTCAATGACACCCAGCTGGACGGCCTCAACCCGGCGGACTTCCGCGTAGCCGAGCTGGCCCGGGCCCATGCGTTCGTGCAATCGGCGGATGCCACCGTGGCACAAAAGGCGACTTTTGACATGGCCGCCACCCGCACCTTCATCACCGCCGTGCAACAGCTACGCCGTGGCAAGGTGGATCCGGCGCGGCTGGACGCCCACTGGAATTTCGACCCTGACGGTGCCCGCGATGACCTGAGGGCGCTGTTCGCCGACGTCGATGCCCATGACGTCGCGCGTGCGTTCGCCGAAGCGCCGCCGCAGGAAGCGATCTACCGCAACCTGCGCGATGGCCTGGCGCAATTGCGCAAGGTCCGCGATGCCGGTGGCTGGCCGAGAGTCACCGAAGGGCAGTCGCTCAAGCCCGGCATGGACGGCGTCGCGGTCAATCAGTTGCGCGCACGCCTGGTGGCGGGCGGCTATCTGGACGCGCACCTGTCGAAAAAGGCCGGTTACGACGACAAAGTCATAGCCGCGGTGAAGAGATACCAATCCGAACAGTACCTGGGCGCGGACGGTGTGGCTGGCGCGACGACGCTGGCGGCGCTGAATGTGCCGGTCGAAACGCGGATCGATCAGGTGCGGGTCAACATGGAGCGCGCCCGTTGGTTGCTGTACAAGCTGCAGGGCACCTTCGTGATGGTCGACATTGCCGGCTATAAGGTGGCGATGTACCGCGACGGCCAGCCGATCTGGCGTTCGCGGGTGCAGGTCGGCAAGCCGGTGCGCAGCACGCCGGTGTTCCAGGCCGAGATCACCTACATCACCTTCAACCCGACCTGGACCGTGCCACCGACCATCCTCAAGCAGGATGTGATTCCCAAGATCCAGAACGATCCCGGCTACCTGGCCGCCAACCGGATTCGCGTGCTGGATCGCGAAGGCAATGTGCTCAGCCCGTCGAGTGTCGACTGGAGCAATCCACGGGGTATCAGCCTGCGCCAGGACGCCGGGCCGGACAGTTCGCTGGGGCAGGTGGTGATCCGCTTCCCCAACGATTACGCGATCTACCTGCACGACACGCCGCACCGCGAGCTGTTCGCCAAGACCGTGCGCGCCACCAGTTCGGGCTGCATTCGCGTCGAACACCCGCTGCAGCTGGTGGAATTGCTGTTCAACGACCCGATCCGCTGGAGCAGTGAAGGCATCCAGAAACAACTGGCCAACGGTCGCACAGAGAACATCCGCTTGCCGGTGAAAGTGCCGGTATTACTGGCCTACTGGACGGTGGACCTGAGCAGCGACGGGCGCGTGGTATTCAAACCTGACGTGTACGACTACGACAGCCCGCTGTTGAAAGCGTTGAACCAGCCTTCGACGCTGCCGGCGTTGACCGGGCTCGGGCCGACGCTGCCTTCCCTGGCCTCCGGGCAGAACAAACTCTGACAGTGCGGACAAAGGCGCCTGAACATCAGGCGCCTTTGTCCAGCAACTGGCTGAAGCTTTCCAGCTCGCCTTTCTCCAGATCCGAAATCACGATGAAGCGCATGTGATCCCGTTCCCACGAAACGATGTTGTAGCCACGGAGCAACTGACTCTGGTGCGCGGTATCGGCCTGGTTGGTTGGCAGGATAAACACGTTGATGATGTGCTTGGCCCGGCCGTAGGTCAGCGCCGCGGTGGTCTGGTGTTGCAGGTAGTCCAGCCGCCCGCCGAGTAACGCAAAGCCCTGGGCGGCGTAGTCGAACACCGGTGGCGAGAAGTCCAGCTTGCCGGTGAACCACGGTTTGACCGTGTGCCGGTCGGAGGACACCACATCGTTCAGGTGATCGCCCATCAGTGAGCGCACATGGCTGGACACGGCTTCGTCCATCAAGGGTTGCTCGCTGCCCGGCGTCGCCACGTAAAGCACCACGGCCAGGGCCAGTGCTGCGGCCGAGAAGGCCGGGGCGAGCCAGCTGCGCAGACGCGTCAGCGTGTTGGTCGTCGGTGAGACCTGACTGAAGATCTGTTCACTCAGCGATGGCGGCGCCGGGTAATAGGCTGCATGGCGCTTCACGCTGCCCATCAACAGCTGCGCCTCAGCGAGCGCCCGAGTGCATTGAGCGCAGGCCGACAGGTGCTGCGTCACCTTCGCCGTATCCGCCGAATCCAGTTCCCGGTCCAGGTAGCCATGCATCAGCACCTGGCATGTCGTGCAGTCGAGGTCAGTCATGGCTGTGCAACTTCAGTAGTTCCAGCTTGAGCATCGAGCGGGCGCGGGCCAGTCTCGACATCACGGTGCCGATGGGGATGTCGACGACCCGGGCGATGTCCTTGTAGGGCAGGTCTTCCAGTTCCTTGAGCACAATCACCTCGCGATAGGCCGGGGGCAGGGCGCTCAGGGCCTGCTGGAGCAGTGCGGCGTTTTCGGCATGGATGGCCAGCAGCTCCGGGGTCTGGCCGTGGCTCAGGGCCAGGTCGTTTTCCGCGAGTTCATCACCAATGGCCAGCCAATGCTGGCCGGCGGAAGCCTTGAGCCAGGTGTAGCTTTCGTTGCGCACGATGGTCAGGAACCAGGCCTTGGCGTTGCCGTCGGCGAAACGATGCAGGAACCTGAAGGCACGCAGCGCACTTTCCTGCACGACATCGCGTGCGGCGGCGTCGTTGCCGGTGAGCCAGCGCGCGAGGTTGTAGGCCGCATCCATATGGGGCGCAAACAACGCCTCAAATCGCTTCATAGTGATTTCCGCACCATCCCGTTCCTGTAACCGCGAATCGCCCGGTTTTATTCCCGGAAAAACATTTATTTTTTCACCCGGAATAAAGTCTCGGCGTGCCCGGTTGTACCTCGTGTCAGCTACATCACTGTAGACCGCAGCGAGGGTGTACCGATGGACATTCACACAAAACCGCAACGACGCACCGACAGCCTGCTCAATCCCGATCGCCGTACCTTGCTCAAGTGCTCGGCATGGGCCGGGGCCGGGGTGCTCTGGGCGTTGAGCGGCGGCATTCCCCGGGCTT
Source organism: Pseudomonas vancouverensis (assembly GCF_004348895.1). GTDB lineage: Bacteria > Pseudomonadota > Gammaproteobacteria > Pseudomonadales > Pseudomonadaceae > Aquipseudomonas > Aquipseudomonas vancouverensis. Next base: position 40,189 of record NZ_RRZK01000028.1, on the reverse strand, counting down.
TTGCGCTGGACGAGTCGGGCCAGGTGTCCGATCCCAAGGCACTGGCCAGTACCTTCCACTTCGTACAACTCAGCGATTCCCACATCGGCTTCAACAAGGAAGCCAACCCCGAGCCGGTGAAGACCCTGCAGGTGGCCATCGACAAGGTGATCGCCTTGCCCAGACAGCCGTCGCTGATCCTGCATACCGGCGACATCACCCATCTGTCCAAGGTCGAGGAGTTCGACACCGCCGCGCAATTGCTCAAGGGCCTGCCGTCCACGGTGCATTACGTGCCGGGCGAGCACGACACCCTCGACGAGGGCGGCGGCCAGCTGTATCTGCAGCGATATGGCAAGGGCACCAAAGGCAACGGCTGGTACAGCTTCGATGACCACGGCGTGCATTTCATCGCGCTGGTCAACGTCTTCAACTTTCAGGCCGGCCGTGAAGCCAATCTCGGTGCCGACCAGCTCGCCTGGCTGGCCGATGACCTGAAGGCGGTGAGCACCAGCACGCCGGTGGTGGTGTTTACCCACATTCCGCTGTGGACGATCTATCAGCCATGGGGCTGGGGCACCGAGGACGGCGACCAGGCCATCGCCATGCTGCGCAAGTACGGCTCGGTGACGGTCTTGAACGGGCACATCCATCAAGTCATCCAGAAGGTCGAAGGCAACATCACCTTCCACACCGCACGCGGCACGGCCTATCCGCAACCGGCACCGGGTGCCGCGCCGTCGCCGGGGCCGATGACGGTGGCCGCCGATCAATTGCGCAATTACCTGGGGTTGACCCAGGTGAACGCGACCCAAGGCGATCATCCATTGGCATTGATCGATTCGACACTGGTGTAGGAGGGTGATGCGATGAGAAAGCCTCTATGGGGACTGCTGGGTCTGATCGTGTCGATACCGGTCTGGGCGTCGGACGTGAACATCGACATCAAGGAGTTCATGTACGGGCCCAAGGATTTGACCGTGGCCGTGGGCACCCGGGTGACCTGGGTCAACGATGACGAGGTGCCGCACACCGTGGCCGAAACCCACAAGGCCTTTCGCTCGGGGGCGCTGGACACCAATGACCGGTTTTCCTGGGTGTTCAATACGCCGGGCGAGTACGAGTACTTTTGCGCCTTGCACCCGCAGATGACCGGCAAGATTGTCGTTACCCAGTAACCGCTGCGGGCACAGGGGACCACTCGGCGAGTGGTCCCCCTTTTGTCACAGATTACCCCGTAAACTAGGCGCACAAAGACTGAGGGCTTTGGGCCGGTGCCCATGCCTTGCCCTGACAGGATGAGTTTTTTGCCCAACCGCCATCACGATGTGCACCATGCCCCTGGCATCACATTGAAACGCTTACCGCTGCGCAAGGCCGCGGTGTGTTTCATTGGCGCGGTGTGGCTGTGCCTGTGCGGTTTGCTTTACCTGCAACTGGACCAGTCCCGCAGCCATGACCTGAGCCTGGCGCAGGTGGCATCGACCAACCTGACCCGGGCCATGGCGCAGCAGGCCGAAGATACCTTCATGAAGGCCGACCTGGTGCTGACCAGCCTGGTGGATTTGATCCAGATGGACGGGGCCGGCCCGCAGCAGCTTGAGCGCTTGCAGAAAACCTTTGCCCGCCGGGTGCTGACGCTGGACCAGTTGCACGGCATCCTGCTGTTCGACCGCAACGGCCAGTGGGTCGTGACCTCGTTTGAAAGCCTGCCGCGCGGTCCCGGCGTCGCCGACCGCGAGTACTTCAAGTTTCACCAGCAGAACGTGACGTCCGTGGCGCACATCGGTCCGGCGATCCGCAGCCGGGAGAACGGTGAGTGGATTATTCCGATTTCCAAACGCATCAATGATAAGGACGGCAACTTTCAGGGGGTATTGCTGGCCGGCATCAAGATGTCGTACTTCGACCAGTTCTTCAAAAGCTTCAGCCTTGATGACAAGGGTTCGATGTTCCTCGGCTTGACCGACGGTACCTTGCTGGCGCGGCGTCCCTTTGTCGAATCGCAGATCGGTACCTCCGTGGCCCAGAGCGAGATCTTCAAGAATCTCCTGCCGCAGGCGAATTCGGGCAGTGCGATGTTCACCTCGTCCATTGATGGTGTGACGCGCATGTATGGCTACCGGCAGCTGGAGGCCTATCCACTGGTGGTGACGGCGGCGTCCTCCATCGACACTATCCTCGCCGGTTGGTATGACACGGCGTTTCGCTCCAGCATCATCGTCGCGCTGGTGCTGGTCGGCGTCGGGCTGTTCGGCTGGGTGTTCATTTATCAGGTGCGTGTCGGCGAGCAGGTCGAGAAGGATTTGCGCCGGGCCCAGGAGGCGCTGGAACTGATCGCCACCCACGACAGCCTGACCGGCCTGGCCAACCGTCGCCTGTTCGAGCGGGCGCTGGACATCGAGTTCGGCCGTGGTGCGCGGCAGGTCAGTCCGCTGAGCCTGATCATGCTCGATATCGATTATTTCAAGCGCTACAACGATACCTACGGCCATGTGGTGGGCGATCACTGCCTGGCCGAGGTGGCGCGGGCGCTGAAAAGCTGTTGCCATCGCAAGGCTGACCTGGCGGTGCGTTATGGCGGTGAGGAGTTCGCCGTGCTGCTGCCCGACACCGATATCCATGGCGCGATGACCATTGCCGAGCAGATTCGCCGCAGCGTCATCGACAAGAACATCAGCCACAGCGGCTCCCCCAACGGTTACGTGACGGTCAGCCTCGGCTGCTATTCGTTCGTGCCGTCAGGGCGCGACAGCATGGACGTATTCATTCAACGCGCGGACGCGGCGCTGTATCAGGCCAAACATTCGGGGCGTAATCGGGTGGCCAGCCTGTCCACGGAGAGCAGTGTTGAAACGCTGATGCGTTCGGATCGCTGACACCTTGCCGCTTACTGGCTGCTTTTGCCGGTAAAGCTGCCCGTGCCGCCACCAGCTCCTCCGGTGCCACCGCCCGGCGCACCCGTGCCGCCACCGGCGCCGGAGCCCGGGCCGTTCACTCCCGTGCTGCCGCTCGACGAGTTGGGGCCCTGCCTGCCGACATTATCGGCGGAGGGTTCGCTGGGCCTGTTTTTGTCCGGCGACATGCTCGAACTGCGCGTGGTTGGCGAGTCGGTAGTATTTGCACTGGTGCCATCGCTGGACGCGGCGAAGGCCGTGAGCGACGTGGCGGACAGCAGTCCGATCAGGGCCAGTGAAGTCATTTTGATGTTCATCAGCGTGAGCCTCCAAAGTGGGGTCATTACCTGATGTTGGTCTGAGGACTGCGCGGTTGGTGCCCTTTGAATGACCAGCGGTGCAGCCAATCCCCGCCCGCTGTAGGAGCGAGCTTGCTTGCGATGGAGGACCAGACAACCTGGGCTATCTGGATGCCCGCGTCATCGTTGACGACGACCATCGCGAGCGAGCCCGCTCCCACAGAGGGCATTAAGCCAGGCGTTGCTCAAGCCGCTGGCGCACCTGCGGCCACTCATCATCAATGATGCTGAAGCGCACCGAGTTGCGTTTTCGCCCGTCCGGCATGATCCGTTCGTGACGCACGGTGCCTTCCTGTTGTGCACCGAGGCGCAGGATCGCCTGGCGCGACGTCTGGTTGTTTTCGTCGGTGGTGAACTGCACCCGCACGCAGTCCAGCGTCTCGAAGGCATACCGCAGCATCAGGTACTTGGCTTCAGTGTTGACGAAGGTCTTCTGCCAGCGTGCGGAAATCCAGCTGCTGCCGATTTCCAGTTTGCGATTGTGCCGGTCGATTTTCCAGAAGCGGGTCGAGCCGATCACTTCGCCGGTTTCGTTGAGCACGATGACGAAGGGCATGACCGTGCCGGCGTCGCGACCGTCAAGGGCTTTTTTCAGATAGGCGTCGACGGTGGTACTGGAGGGCACTACGGTGACGGTCAGGTTCCACAGTTCGCCATCGCTGGCGGCCTGCACCAGTGCATCGGCATCGCTGTATTGCAGTGGGCGCAGGCTGATTCGGCGACCTTGCAGCGGCGTATCCATGGCGTTGAAACTCTCGGCAATTGGGCGGTGTCTATTACGCCGTAGCGGAAGTGGTGGGCGCAACCACCGAAGCGGCCAAGTGGCGGACATGGGGGGGCAGTAGGGCACGCACAAGCGCCGTTGATTTCTTTCAGGCGCGGCCATTGCTTAAATCAATTGTCGGCGACAGCGCTTCATCCCTTATACATAACGGCCATCGGCGGAGCGATCCGCAGCGACCGTACAAAAGGACTGAACGATGAGCGAGACACGCCTGAATAACCCTGCTTTGTATCTGCAGCGACTGGGTTTCGCGACACCGCCAGCGCCGACGCTGGAGACCTTGCGCCAGTTGCAACTGCGCCATACCGGCGAATTCCCCTTTGAAAACCTCACCACCCTGTCCGGCGAGCCGGTGCTGATCGATCTGCCCTCCATCGAACAAAAGGTTTTGCACGACGGTCGCGGCGGTTACTGCTACGAACTCAACAAGCTGTTTCTGGCCTTGCTCGAAGAACTGGGCTTTGACGCCCGCGCGATCAGTGGCCGGGTGGTGATGGGGCAGCCTGAAGGCAGCTGGACGGCGCGAACCCATCGCCTCAGCCTGGTCACCTTCGATGGCGTGCGCTACATCACCGATGTCGGCTTTGGCGGCATGGTGCCGACCGCACCGTTGTTGCTCGACTCCGGCGCTGAACAAAGGACGCCCCACGAAAGCTACCGCATCAAACAGCACGCCGATGGCTACACCTTGCGCGCCAATGTCGCGGGCGAGTGGCGGCCGATGTACATCTTCGACCTGCAGCGTCAGGAGGACATCGATTTCGCCGTGGGCAACTGGTACGTCTCGACGTATCCGGAGTCGTCGTTCGCCAAACAGTTGATGGTTGCGCGCACCGGACCCGGCTGGCGGCGCACGCTCAACAACGGCAGTTTTGCCATCCATCGGGTGGGGGCAGAGAGCGAACGGCGGCAGCTGACGGATGTTCAAGCCTTGTTGGATCTGCTCGAGGTGGAGTTTGGCATCCGCGCGCCGCAGAGCGGGCAATTAAGGTGCACACTGGATCGACTGATCGCGTCGCCTGAATAACCGCTGACCGTACACAAGACTCAAGGGGCTGATCTCAATCGTCGGCCCCTTTTTGTTTCAAGCCGGCTGTGTTTCGCCTGAAAAAGGGGCGGCTTGCGACGAACGTTGCTGGATACCCGGTACGTCAAAGTCCCACCGACGGCGGCTCAGACCTACAAATATTTCAATGTGTTAGAGGAGGGCACGACTATTGCTGGGTAGGGACAGGTGAACGTTGATTCATTTAGTGACTGATGAGTTGTATACAACTCTATAGACATTTGTCCTATCTGTTGCATACAGTGTGCGCATAACAAAAACCAGGGAACCCCCTACCATGAAAACGCCCCATGTTTCACACCAACGGCCCGAGGACGAAAACCTAGGGATCGGCGCGAATATGGCTTATGGCCTGCAACATGTTCTGACCATGTATGGCGGTATCGTCGCGGTGCCTTTGATCATCGGCCAGGCGGCCGGGCTCTCACCGGCGGACATCGGTTTGTTGATCGCTGCTTCATTGTTTGCGGGGGGGCTGGCAACGCTGCTGCAAACCCTGGGTGTACCGTTTTTTGGTTGTCAGTTGCCGCTGGTGCAGGGCGTTTCGTTTTCCGGCGTGGCAACCATGGTGGCGATTGTCAGCACGGAAGGTGAGGGAGGCTTCCAGGCGATCCTGGGGGCGGTGATTGCCGCCTCCCTGATCGGTTTGTTGATAACACCGGTGTTCTCGCGCATCACCAAGTTCTTTCCGCCGCTGGTGACCGGCATCGTGATCACCACCATCGGCTTGACGCTGATGCCGGTGGCGGCACGCTGGGCTATGGGTGGCAATAGCCATTCCCCGGAATTCGGCAGCGTGGCCAATATCGGCCTGGCCGCGGTGACGCTGATGCTGGTGCTGTTTCTAAGCAAGATTGGCAGCGCGACCATTTCCCGCCTGTCGATCCTGTTGGCGATGATCATCGGTACGATCATCGCGGTGTTCCTGGGCATGGCGGACTTCTCGTCCGTCGGCCAGGGCCCAATGTTCGGTTTCCCCACGCCTTTCCATTTCGGCATGCCCACCTTCCACTTCGCCGCGATCCTGTCGATGTGCATCGTGGTCATGGTGACGCTGGTGGAAACCTCGGCCGACATCCTCGCGGTCGGTGAAATCATCGACACCAAGGTTGACTCCAAGCGTCTGGGCAACGGCCTGCGCGCCGACATGCTGTCGAGCATGATCGCGCCAATCTTCGGCTCCTTCACCCAAAGCGCGTTCGCCCAGAACGTCGGCCTAGTGGCGGTTACCGGGATCAAGAGCCGTTATGTGGTGGCCACCGGCGGTCTGTTCCTGGTGATCCTCGGCCTGCTGCCGTTCATGGGCCGGGTGATTGCCGCCGTACCGACCTCGGTGCTCGGCGGTGCCGGTATCGTGTTGTTCGGCACCGTGGCCGCCAGTGGCATCCGCACGCTGTCCAAGGTCGACTACCGCAACAACGTCAACCTGATCATCGTCGCCACATCGATCGGCTTCGGCATGATCCCGATTGCTGCACCGAACTTCTACGATCACTTCCCGAGCTGGTTCGCCACCATTTTCCACTCGGGCATCAGCTCTTCGGCGATCATGGCGATCGTGTTGAACCTGACCTTCAACCACTTCACCGCCGGCAACTCGGATCAGCAGTCGGTGTTTGCCGCAGCCGCTGAGCGCGTCCTGCGCTACCAGGACCTGGCCGCACTGCGCGAAGGGGATTACTTCAGCGACGGCAAGCTGCATGACTGCGACGGCAAGGAAGTGCCGGTGATCGAAGCGGAGCATGGCAGCGCGGAACACCGGGCAACGCATTCGAAAAGCAGTGAACACGTCTGACGCTTGAGGCAATGAAAAAAGGCCGACCTGTCGCGTGACAGATCGGCCTTTTGCTTTTATGCGGCGCTTATTGTTCGCTGTGCTTCCAGCGTTGCATCAAGGTATTGGACGGCAGTTGTTCATCCAGCAGCTTCCTCGCCGTCTCCACGCCCGCCACCGGCAGCCCTTCAGGGTTGAGCAAGCCGATTTGCACCAGCACACTGGCCTGGTCCCAGTAGATGTGCTCGTGGTACAGCTTGTCGCCACGGAACTTGATCACCCCCAGCATCGGAATCTCGACGTATTTACCGGTCGGGGCGACGTTGGGCAGCATCCAGTCGATTTCAGTGCTGTGGGTGAAACACATGATGAATTCATCGACGATCTGCAAGGCGCCAATGGTGCGTGAGATCGGGATGAGCTTCATGTCTGGCGGGTTGCCGTGGACGAAATGGTGTTGGTAGAAGCGGCTGAGTTGCTTGGCGCCGACGCCACCGGTCATGGTCGGGATGTGGTTGACGTAGGGTTCGGCGACCATGGTTGCCATGGTGGCGGGCACGTCGCGGGTGTCGAACTCGTGGCGGATATGCTCCTCCCACAGGGCCGACAGGTTGAAGTGGGGGCCGATCTCGCGCTTGAGGGCGGCGATGCTGCGCTCATGGGCCATCAGTGAGGCCGGTTTGTCGTAGTGCGGGCTCCCGGCCCGGGCGAAGGCGTGGTCGACGCCTTGGTAGACATAAATTTCCGCCTGGTCATGACCAGCCAGATGCTCGCTGATCCGCGCGCGGGCGTCGGCGTCGCAATAACCATCGTTTTCGGCAAAGTGCAGGACCAGCCGACCCTTGAGGTTTTCCGATTCGTGCAGCAGGTGTTCGATGCCCATACCGTAGTAGCCGACAGCGCAGGCGACGTCGGTGCGCGTGGCGGTCAGCCAGGCCAGCTTGCCGCCCATGCAGAAGCCGACATAGCCCAGGCCCGGGCCTTCGACTTCGGGCAAGGCGCGCAGGGCTTTGAAGCTGGCGTCGATGTCGGTGATGGCCTTGTCCACGTCCAGGCGCTGGAACAGGTCGATGGCCACGGCAAAGTCCGCTTCGGTGTAGCCCAGGTCAACGCCCGGTTGCAGGCGCCAGAACAGGTCCGGCACCAGCGCGACGTAGCCTTCCTCGGCATAGAAGTCGGCCACCGCACGCATGTTGGCGTTGACCCCGAAAATTTCCTGGCCGATCACCACCCCGGGTCCCTTGCCGCTGGCCGGCAGGGCCAGGTAACCGCTGAACGTGGCGCTGCTGTCCGTTGCCTGGATCTCAATCATCTTGCCCATGTCATCTCCCTCATTCGGTTATCAGGTTTTATTGACTGTCACGGTATTGCTGGAACCACACGCGTGGCGACACACCCCGGTCTGGCCCGAGAATTGAAAAGCCGCCGTCTACTGGCACATCGACACCGGTCATCCAGCTTGCACCGGCGCTGCACAAAAAAGCCACCACGTTGCCGATCTCGTGGCCACGGCCGACGCGCCCCAGCGGGTGAAAGGGGGCGCCGACCCGATCGGCCAACGCTGGGTCGTTGTCGCTGAAATCGGCGACGCTGGGTGACCAGGTCCAGGCCGGGGAGACGCTGAGGACGCGGATGCTTTCGGGGGCCAGGGTCATCGCCAGGTTTTTCGTCAATTGCAGGATGCCGGCCTTGGACGCCGGGTAGAGCGCGCGGCCAGCGGCGCCGAACTTGCCGCCGGTGCTGCCGATATTGATCACCACACCACCGGCGGGCAGATGCACGGCGGCCTTCTGGGTGAAGATCGCTGCCGAGACCAGGTTGACGTTGAGGGTTTTCAGCCACTGTGCACGGTCCGAGGCCAGCCCCTGGTCGGCGTACAGGCAAGCGTTGTTGACCAAAATGTCGAGCCTGCCAAAGCGAGCCAGCGTGGCCGCGATGCAGGCATCGATGTCCTCGTCGAGCTCCACATCGCAGGCGCAAAACCCGCAATCCATCGCTTGCGCCAAGGCCTGGCCGGTGTCGGCATTGCGCCCCACCAGCATCACCCGAGCGCCTTCGGCCAACAGCTGCCGCGCGATGTCCAGGCCCAGCCCCTGGGTACTGCCGGTGACGATTGCCACTTTGCCTTCGAGCATCATGCCAATGCCTCCAGTGCCTGTTCGACCTGACTGATATGGGCGATCAATGTCATGCTCGCCAGCGAAGCCGCGTGTGCGGCGCTGTCTGCGCTGGCGCAGGCATCCGCCACCACCGTCACTTCAAAACCGCAATCCACAGCATGCCGCACAGTGCTTTCCACCACTGAGTGGGTCGCCACCCCAGCGATCAAAAGCTGCGTGGGATCGAACTGGCGCACCAGGCTTTCCAGTGGCGAGCCATAAAAGGCGTTGATCCGGTTATGGCTGACGATGAACTCGCGGGGGCTGACCTGCGGCGCCAGGCTGCTGAAGAACTCCGCGCCCCAGCTGCCTTCCTGGGCCGCGCCCAGGCTGGCGACTGCGCGCAGGATCGGTGCGTTCTGGATCAGGTCGGCGTAGTCCGGCCGAAACGCCACGCGCACATGGACGATCGGCCAGCCCCTGGCCCGTGCACCGGCAAGTAATCGACCGGCCGCGTCGAGCAGGTCAGCGCGTGCGCTGTCGTCGGCCCCCAGCCCGACCCTGATCTTGCCCTCGGGGTGCAACACGTCATTCTGATAGTGCAGGGCGATCACCAGCGGCGCGCCCATCACACGAACACCTCAAGATTGGCGAACACGTCGTTGCAGTTGATCAGGTCCACGCGCTTGAGCTGGATCTGCCAGCCACCATGGTCCTGGGCGGCCAGTTTGTAGGTGTAGCGACCGGCGAGCTGGCGCTGCTCCAGGCGCCACTCGCTGTACTGGAAGCTGGCGCTGACCACCAGCAGGCCCTGGGCATCGAGACCTTCGACCTGGACATTGCCGATCAGGTGCGAGGTCTGGGTCTGTGGTTGCTGCGACCAGTTGCGGGCGTTTTCCACCCGGCGAATGCGCACCTCGCGCAGCATGCGGTTTTCCCAGAACAACGAGATATGGTCGAACGGATTGGCTTGCTCGTGCTTGTGCGGTACCCAGTACATGCCAGTGTCGGTGAACAGTTTGTCCCACTCCCAGAAGCGCCGCTCATCCAGCAGGCGTGCCTCCTGGTAAAGGAACTGCTCGATCTGGCGCAAGGTCTCGACCGGCACCTGGGCGGGCGTCAGTTTGCGGGTGTCGACGTCGATTCGGCGGTCAAGCAGCATGGGTGCTCTCCTTGGCGATCAGAGTGGCGGTCATGAACTGTTTCCAGGCGGCGAACTGGTTGCGCATCGGCAGTTCGCTGGTGCCGTTGGTGGACACTGCGCCGTCCTCCAGCGCCTTGTCGGTGCCGGCGTAGCGGTGCATGCTGATCCACTCGCCACCACGGGTCATGTTGCCTTCCTGGCAGCGCGCATAGACTTCGACATCGTCCGGCATCACGTTGGAGGAGGGCGAGTTGATGACGTTGGCGTAGGTCAGCGCGCGATCGAACACGGCATCCGGTGCCCCCTTGCAGCGGAAGGTCTGGATCTCGACCATGGTCTGGTCCACGGCGATGGGGCGGATCACCCGGAACTGCATGAACACGGTGTGCGGCGAACCGCTGCCGTAAATCACGGTGTTGTGGCGGTTCATGCCGAGGATTTCCTTGGCGCGCTGGGCACCGTAGGCCTGGCTCAGGCATTCGAAATGGGCACGGGCCACCTCGTCGCGCTCGGCGGCACCCGGGTCGAAAATCGCCTCCATGTAACCGTGGCCGTTGTGGTAGGCGCGCAGCTCGAGCTTTTCCCAGAAGTCGTAGGGTTCGCCGTTGCCGTCCATGATCAGCAGTTCGAAGGGCATTTCGCCAATGGCCTCGGCCTGGCCGCGGGCGGCGTCCACCGACGACTCGTGGGTGACACGGGCGTGCATGGTGTCGTGCAGGTTCTCGTAGAACACTTTCCAGTTGGAGCGCTGCTGCACGCGGAAGATGCCGCCAGCCACCTCGACTTCACCTACTGGCGAGCGGTCGCAGAGGTTGTCGATGGAGGTAATGACGCCGCCCAGGAAGGTTTTCAGGTCCGGTCCGAACGCGGCCTGGCTGGCAAACACGAAGCCGCGATAGCTGTCGACGCGGGCGACGCTGACCATGGAAAAATCCGGGTGTTTGGGGTCGTAGCAGGTGCCCTCGAAACCGCTCTTGAGCGGTGCCGACAGATGCTGGCCGTCGAGCTTGAAGGTCCAGGCGTGGTACGGGCAACGGAAGAATTTGCCAACACTGCCGTCACCGTCGGCGACCAGTTTGGCGCCCTTGTGCGGGCAGCGGTTGTACAGCACGCTGACCTGCTGGTTGGCGCCGCGCACCATGATCACGTCCTGATCGCCGATGCGCGTGGTGTGGTAATCGCCAGGGTTCTTGACCTGACTTTCGTGGCCGACGTAGATCCAGGCGTAGCCATAGATCCGCTCCATCTCCAGCTTGAACAGGGTGGGGTCGGTGTAGACGCTCTTGTGCACGCTGTCCTCACGAATCAAGGCAGCGATTTGTTCGTTGGTCGGTATCACGGGATGTCCTCGGTTTGTCACAGATCGAGCACCAGCAGCGCGGTGCGGGCACGGGAGACACAGGTGCAGAAACTGCCGCTGGCGCGTTCGCGTTCAGAGAGGCAGATGTCGCGATGGTCGGCCTGGCCGTCGATGACCTGGGTCACGCACACACCGCAGTCACCGCGGCGGCAGTCGAACATCGGGTCCAGGCCGGCCTCGAGCATGGCGTCCAGCACGCTTTGCCCGGCGGCCACTTGCAGGTTCACGCCGCTTTCGCGCAGGTGCACTTCGAAGCCTTGGTCGCCGGCCATTTCCAGGGCGCCACTGAACAGTTCGTAGTGCAGGTGATCTTCGGCCCAGCCCAGCTCGCGGGCGCAGGCCAACACGCTGTTGAGCATGGCCGTCGGTCCACAGATGTAGAGGTGCAGGCCGGGCTTCGGCGCCTTGAGGATCGTGGCCGCGGGGAAGCGCTTTTGCGGGTCGCCGCCGCTGATCCAGCAATGGCTGTCCAGGCAGGTGCGGGCTTCTGGCAGATAGGCCATGTGCGCGGCATCGCGCCCGGCGTAATGCAGGGTGAAGGGCTTGCCCGCCGCTTGCAGTGAGCGGGCCATGCCCAGCATCGGCGTGATACCGATGCCGCCGGCGATCAGCAGGGCATGTTCGGTGTCTTCATGCAGGGGAAAGTGGTTGCGTGGCGCTTCGGCCAGCAGTTCATCGCCGACCCTGAGCGCGTGCACCCAGCGCGATCCACCGGTACTCGCCTCTTCGAGTTGAACGGCGATTTCGTAATGATATTCATCGGGCAGGTTGACCAGTGAATAGGCTCGACGCTGGGCACGACTGCCAGGTACATGCAACTCCAGGTGTGCCCCGGCGGTGAAGTCCGGCAGTGGCCGGGCGTCGCTGGAGACCAGCAAAAGGCGGCGGATCCTGGGGGTCAGAAGCTCGATGTGTTCGACCCTGAGCGAGAGGCTGGACATACGCAATTCCTGTCTGAATTCGTCGTCACTGTAGGAAGCTTGCGCAGGTCAAAAAAGCCGTAAAAGGCAAACCGGTAGCCATATCTGGCGAGAGTGATTTCAGCCCCGCCCCCCTGTAGGAGCGAGCATGCTCGCGATGGGCGCAAGGACAGCGTGGGGCGTCAGGTTTCCCGCATCATCGTTGACGTCCATCGCGAGCGTGCTCGCTCCTACAGGGAAAGGTGTTTCAACAGTGCGCGCAGGTGCTCGCCATCGGATTTGGCCAGATCGTCGAGCACAGCAAAGTGATGACAGTCGGCAAGCTCGATCAAGCTCACCGACTGCCCGGCCGCGCGACAGGCATTGGCGTATTCACGCGAGTGGCGGATCAACTCCGGCAACTCATCCGTGCCCACAGTCACCAGCAACGCTGCGCCATCGTCGATCTGCCTTTGTGGGCTGTAGCGGCGGATGTCCTCGTCGCTCAATTGCAACTTGTCGTTCAGCCAGCAGCGACTGATGGGCTCAAGCTCCATCAGCCCACTGATCGGCAGGGCCAGGGTCACCAGCGGATGCCGGCGGTACAGCGCGGTCAGATGGCCGCCTGCCGAATGCCCGCACAGCACCACCTGCTGGCCGATGTTCAAGGCGTCGCGGTGTACCATCAGGTGGTCCAGTGCCTTGCCGATCTGGCTGACAATGGTGCTCATGTTTGCCTCGGGGGCCAGCGTGTACTCGAGCAACCCGACATTGAAGCCAGCTTCGATCAGGCCTTCGGCGATAAAGGCGTAATCGTCCTTGTCCGAGGCTTGCCAGTACCCGCCATGGATGAACAGCAGTGTCGGCGCCCCGGCATTGGCCTGGGCGAACCAGTCGAAACGCTCACGCACGGCATTGCCATACGCGATGTCACGCTGCCAGGCGTGGCGTGCATAGGTCTCGGCGCTACGCTGGCGAAAACCCTGCATGATCTGCGCAAAATTGCCCACTGCGGCGACGTTGTTATAAGCCTGATCAAGGTCCATGGCGGCTCACACGCCCAGGTAGCGTTGCGACAGTTCGGGTTGCGCCGCCAGCTCCAGCGGCGTGCCATCCCAGACCTGGCGACCCTTCTCGATGATGTGATGACGGTCGACCACCCGCGCCATTTCCTTGAGGTTCTTGTCGATCACCAGAATGGTTTCGCCCTCGGCCTTGAGGGTGCTCAAGCAACTCCAGATCTGCTCGCGAATGATCGGTGCCAGGCCTTCGGTGGCTTCGTCGAGAATCAGCAGGCTGGGGTTGGTCAGCAATGCACGGCCGACCACCAGCATCTGCTGCTCGCCACCGGACAGGGTGCGTGACAGTTGGTCCTGGCGTTCGAGCAGGCGCGGGAACAGTGCATAGACCCGCGCCAGGTCCCACTTGCCGCGTGTGGCGGTGGCCAGCAGATTTTCCCGCACGCTCAAGGTGCCGAAGGCGCGGCGGCCTTCCGGCACCAGGCCGAGGCCGGCCTTGGCGATACGATAGGGCGCAGCACCGCGCATTTCCGTGCCGTTGATGCGGATGCTGCCGGCGCTGGGCTTGAGCAGTCCCATGATCGATTTGACAGTGGTGGTCTTGCCCATGCCATTGCGGCCGATCAACGACACCACCTGGCCCTGCGCGATGCTCAGGTGCATGTCGAACAACACCTGGCTCAGGCCATAACCCGCTTTCAAACCTTGCACTTCAAGCATGTTCTTCTCCCAGGTAGGCGGCCCGCACCTGCGGGTCGTTGCGCACTTGTTCGACGCTGCCGGTCAATACCGTCTGGCCGTACACCAGCACGGTGATACGGTCGGCGAGGGCGAACACCGCGTCCATGTCGTGTTCCACCAGCAGGATCGCGTAGCGGCCCTTGAGGCTGTGCAGCAGTTCGGTCATGCGCACGGACTCGTCAGCGCCCATCCCGGCCATCGGCTCATCGAGCAACAGCACCGATGCTTCCTGGGCCAGCGCCAGGGCGATCTCCAGTTGCCGCCGTTCGCCATGGGACAGCGCGTGCACCGGGTCTTGTGCGCGTGGGCCGAGGCCCACCTGTTGCAAGTAACCCTGCGCCGGTTGCAGCAGGCGCGCGTCACTGCTCAGTGGGCGCCACATGCCGAACGTCTTGCCTTCGCGGGCGGCGATGGCCAGGGCAACGTTCTCCAACAGGGTGAAATCGCTGTACAGCTGGCTGACCTGGAAAGCCCGTGCCAGGCCCAGGCGCGGGCGCTGCCAGGCCGGTACGCGGGTGATGTCCTGACCGTTGAGGTGGATCTGGCCGCGGTCGGGGAACACCTCGCCGGCGATCTGCGAAATCAGCGTGGACTTGCCGGCGCCGTTCGGCCCGATGATGGCGTGCAACTCACCCTGGGCCAATTCCAGGCTGGCTCCGTTGGTGGCTTTGACTGCACCGAAGGCCTTGTGCAGATCGCGAATCGACAGTTGTGCGCTCATGGGCGAACCTCCACGGCAACCTTCGGTTTACTGGCAACCACCTTCGGCTTGCGCTGCAACAGGCTGAGCAGCAATCCGTAAACGCCTTGCTTGCCGAACAGCACCACCAGCAACAGCAGGGGGCCGAAAATCAGCATCCAGTGTTCGGTCCACTGGCTCAGTACCTGTTCAAGACCCAGGTAGGTGGCCGCGCCCAGCAGCGGGCCGAGCAGGGTGCCGACGCCGCCGAGGATGACCATCGCCATCAGCTCGCCGGACTTGTGCCAGGCGCCCATGTCGGGGCTGACGAACAGCGCGTAATTGGCCCACAGAATCCCCGCCAGGCCACCACCGGTACCGGCGATCACAAAGGCCGTCAGGCGATAGCGCAAGGGCTTGAGGCCGAGGCTGACACTACGCCGCTCGCTCTGCTTGAGCCCGCGCAGGACAAAACCGAAACGCGAATTGACCAGCCGGCGACACAGCAACAACCAGCCAGCGAGCAACGCCACACACAAGTAGTAGAAATGGTTGGCGTCGCCCAGATCCAGGGCGCCCAAGGTATTGCGTTCGTTCAGCAAAATGCCGTCGTCACCGCCGTACAACGACAGCGAACCGAGCACGAAGTAGAGCATCTGGCCGAAGGCCAGGGTGATCATGATGAATTGCACGCCGCTGGTGCGCAGCGACAGGTAACCCACCAGCAGCGAGAGCAGGGCGCAAACCAGCAGGGCCAGTGGCCAGACCACCAGCGCGCTGTTGCTGCCATCCCAGCCCCACAGCGGCATGCCTTGGGAAGTGTGAAAGGCGACGATGCCGACGATGTAGCCGCCGAGGCCGAAAAACGCCGCATGGCCGAAGCTGATCATGGCGCCGTAGCCGATCAGCAGGTCGAGGCTGATGGCGGCCATGCCGTAGATCGCCAGGCGAGTGAAGAAACTGACCAGGTAGGGTTCCTGCAACCAGTGGGCGAGCAGGGGCATGCAGGCGAAGGTCGCAAGGCATGCAAGGTCGATGATAAGGCGTGGTGACATGGCGTTCTCCTCAGGCACGGGCCGGCAGCAGGCCGCGGGGGCGCACCAGCAGCACCAGGGCCATGACAATGTAGGCGCTGGCGGAAATCAGCCCGGCGCTCAGGGTGCCGCTGGTTTCGCTGGGCAGCAGTTGGTCCAGCAGTGGCGGGATGTAGGCACGGCCCAGGCTGTCGACCATGCCGATCAACAGGGCGCCGACCAGTGCACCGCGCACCGAACCGACACCGCCGACGACGATGACCACGAAGGTGGTGATCAGGATCTTCTCGCCCATGCCGATCTCCACCGACAACAACGGTGCCG
Source organism: Pseudomonas vancouverensis (assembly GCF_004348895.1). Classification (GTDB taxonomy): domain Bacteria; phylum Pseudomonadota; class Gammaproteobacteria; order Pseudomonadales; family Pseudomonadaceae; genus Aquipseudomonas; species Aquipseudomonas vancouverensis. Next base: position 24,031 of record NZ_RRZK01000028.1, on the reverse strand, counting down.
CCATGAAGCCGGCCAGGCCGCACAGCGCGCAGCCGAAAACGAACACCAGGGTGTACAGCCGGGCGATGTTGACGCCCAGGGCGCCGACCATTTCATGGTCATCGGCACCGGCACGAATCAGCATGCCCAGGCGCGTGTGGTTGATCAGCAGCCACATGCCGACCGCCACCAGCAACCCGGCGGCGATGAACAGCAGCCGGCTGACCGGGTACATCAGCCCCGGTAGCACCTGGACAAAACTTGAGTACCACTCGGGCGTAGGCATCGCCGGCGGGCTGCGGCCGAAGATCAGGGTCAGCAGTTCGTTGCTGAAGAACACCACGGCCAACGTCGCCAGCACCTGGTCGAGGTGATCGCGACTGTAGAGGCGGCGCATGATCGAGGTTTCGATCAGCGCGCCGTAACAGGCCGAACCGATCAGCGCCGCCAGGCCGCCGAGCCAGAACGAGCCGGTAGCCATGGCTGTGTAGGCGGCACAGAAAGCGCCGACCATGTAAAAGGCGCCGTGGGCCAGGTTGATCACGCCCATGATGCCGAAAATCAGGGTCAGTCCCGAGGCCAGCAAAAACAGCAAGGCGCTGTATTGCAGGCCGTTAAGAATCTGTTCGAGCAATAACATGACTGCGTTCCTCATGAAAACGCCCCGCAGCTATGCTGCAGGGCGAGGACGGGGGGCTCAGGTGCCGGTCAGATCGCGCATTGAGCGGCGTAGCTGTCGACGTGGCGGGTCGCCAGGGTCCTGATCGGCACTTCGACCAGCTTGCCGTCGGCACCGGCCTGCACTTGCAGCAGGTACCAGTCGATGACCGGGTGCTGGTTCTGGGCGAAGCTGAAGTCGCCACGAATCGAGTCGAACTTGACGTTTTTCATGGCCGCGCGGAACGCTGCCTGGTCTTTCAGATTGCCCTGGGAGGTTTTCAGCGCGGCGCCGATCAGCCGTGCGGTGTCGTAAGTCTGGGCGGCATACACGGTCGGAGCGCGTTTGTATTTTTCACTGAAGGCTTTGACGAAGGCCTGGTTGGCCGGGTTGTCCGACTGCGGGTTCCACAGGGTGACGATGTTGGTGCCCTTGGCCACATCACCAACGGCGGCGAGCATGCGTTCGTCCATGGAGAACACCGGCACCACCATCGGGATCTGCGCCGAGAGGCCCGAGCCGCCGTATTGCTTGGCGAAGTTGATACCGCCACCACCGGGGTGAAACTGGAAGATCGCATCCGGCGCCAGCGAGCGCACGCGGGCCAGTTCCACCGAGAAGTCCAGCTGGTTGAGCTTGGTATAGATCTCGGTCACTTCACCCTTGAAGGTGCGCTTGAAGCCGGCCAGCGCGTCACGGCCGCCCTGGTAGTTGGGGGCCAGGATCACCATCTTCTTGTAGCCCAGCTCGTTGGCGGCGACACCGGCCATCTCGTGCGGGGTGTCATTCTGGTAGGAGCCGACGAAGTAGTTGGCCATGCATTTTTCACCGGCCAGGGTCGAAGGCGCGGTGTTGTTGCTGACGTAGAACCCGTCCTTGGTGGCGGTGTTGATCACCGCCGCGAGCACGTTGGAAAAAATCACCCCGGTATACAGCGAGATGCCATCCAGGCTCATGCGGTCGGCGATCTGCTTGGCCTTGGCCGGTTGCAGGCCATCATCTTCCACGATCAGTTGCACCGGCACGCCGCCGAGCTTGCCGTCTTCCTGATCGATCGCCAGCTGGAAGCCGTCGCGCGAGTCTTCGCCCAGGTAGCCGGCGGGGGTGGAGAGGGTGGTGATGAAGCCGATTCGGACAGGCTCCACGGCCTGGGCAGCCGTCGCTGCACAGAGGGAGGTTGCCAGACATGCACGCAATACCAGGTTTTTCATGAGGCGGCCTATGAAGTAGGTCGTGCCAACGCACGGTAGATGTCGATGAGGGCAGTGATTCAGTGTTCGGGCGGGCCGATTGATTGTTGTTATGGGGGCTGCTTCAGCTGTTGCTCTCGGTGAACTTCTCCAGATAGAGGCGGCTTTGATCCAGGCCGTGTTGTTGGCGCCAGTCTTTGATCGACTCGACCATTGGCGGCGGGCCGCACAGGTACAGGTCGAATGGCTGGTCACGCAGCTCGGCCAGTTCCAGGTGTTCGGCGATGTAGCCGGTCTTGCCCGGCCAGTCGGGGTTGGGGTTGCTGACCACGGGGGTGAAGCGAAATCCCGGGATGCGCGTGGCATAGGCTTCGATGCGCGAGATCTCGCACAGGTCCTCGGCTTCGCGCACGCCGTAGTACAGATGTACCGGCTGTCCGCAGCCGTGTTGCCCGGCGATCTGCTCGAGCATGCCGAGGAACGCCGACAGCCCGGTGCCGCCGGCCACCATCACCAGCGGCCGGTCGATGTGGCGCAGATAGAACGCACCCAGTGGCGCCTCCATGTGGATCACGTCACCGACCTGGCAGCGCTCGCGTATGTAGTCGCTCATCACGCCGCTGGGCAGCAGGCGAATGAGAAACTGCAGGTTGCTGCGGCCCGGCGCACAGGCAAAGGAATACGAACGCCGATGCTCGGTGCCCGGCACCTGCAGGCGAGCGTACTGCCCCGGCAGGTAGTCCAGCGCCGCGCCCGCTGCACCGACGTCCACCTGCACGATGGCGGTGCTCGGCGAGACCTGCCGCACTTCGCTCACCGTGCCTTGCAGGCTGCCCGGACCACTGCTGGTGCAGAGGCTGGAATCGAAGTCGAAGTAGAAGGCGGCGTCCGATTGCACCCGGGTCTGGCAGCTCAGCACCTTGCGCTCGGCCAGGTCGCTGGCGGACAGCGCTTCATCGTCCACGTAGTCCTGGGTGTACTGCCCGGATTCACAGCGGCCCTGGCAAGTCGCGCAAACCCCTTCGCGGCAGTCCAACGGAATCTTGATCCCGCTGCGCAGGGCCGCGTCGAGCAGGATTTCATTGTTCTGCACGTTGCAGAAGAGTGTTTTGCCATCGGCGAAACTGAAGGCGACCTTGTACGTCATGGGCGTTAATCCGCAGGGGTCAGAGGTGGTAGAAATCGAGCACGGAGTTGATCGTGTCGTTGAGCAGCAGCACGTGTTTGCGGGCAATCTTCCAGCTCTCGCCGTCGGGGCGCAGGCGGTAGGTGGCGCGACCGAAGAATTGCTCCGCGGTCTGCATGCGGTAGTACAGGGTGCTCCAGTTGACGCGTACCTCCAGCTCGTCATCCGGCAGTGGCGCGATGCGTACGTTGCTGATCAGGTGCAGGGTGCGCGGCATCGGGATGGTCGATGCCGCCTTGCCGGTGCGAATGCGGAACACCCGGTCTTCAAGACCGCCGCGGTTCGGGTAGTAGATCAGCGACATGGCTTTTTTCGGGTCGCTGGTATAGACGTGCTCCGAGTCCCATTGCGGCAGGTGGAATTCGCTGTCGTCGCTGAACATGGCCAGGTAGCTGTCCCAGTCCTGGGCATCGCAGGCCTCGGCGTTGCGGTAGAGAAATTGCTCGACGCGGTATTGCAGTTGCGAATTCATGATCACACCTCACGCAGTTTCAACGGTTGTGGGTCGGCCGCCTTGCGCGCCAGGCCTTCGAGCAAGAAGCGCTGCCAGTTGCTGTGCTGGTTGACGTACAGGCCTTCGTGGGTGAGCTCGGTGCCGGTCAGTGCCGGGGCGATGCCAATGGTTTCGCTGTTGCGGGTGGCGCCTTCGACCCACTTGCCCTGGCCGCGGGAGATGTCGCTCCAGCGCTCCAGGCGTGCCTGGAAGCCACGCTGGGCTTCACGGAATTCCACCAGGTCATCGGGGGTGCCCATGCCTGACACGTTGAAGAAGTCTTCGAACTGACGAATGCGGTTTTCCCGATCGGCATCGGACTCGCCGACCACGCCCAGGCAGAAACTGTTGATTTCGGTCTTGTTCCAGGCCAGCGGGCGGATGATGCGCAGCTGCGAGCTGATCTGGTCGAGGAAGAACATGCTCGGGTAGACGTTCAGGTTGCGCAGGCGGTGCATCATCCACTCGGCCTTGCCTTGCCCGTGTTCCTTGACCAGGCGCGGCATGATCGAGGCATAGCCGGGGCGCACCGCAGGGTTGGGCATGTCGCTGAACAGCACGCTGTGGCCGTTGTGGAAGGCGAACCAGCCGTCGTCGGTTTCGTTGTCGCCCGCACCCAGCTTGCTGTAGTCCAGGGTATCGCTGGCGCTCAGGCCTTTTTCGTTGTTGATCTGCTGGCGGTGCTGCACGGTGGCCACGTAGTTGTAGTGCACGGTGCTGACGTGATAACCGTCCAGGCCGTTTTCGTTCTGCAGTTTCCAGTTGCCGTCGTAGGTGTAGGCCGATTTGCCCGGCAGCACTTCGAGCTGACCGGTCGGCGACTGCGCAACCATCATGTCGAAGAACACCTTGGCGTCACCGAGGAAGTCTTCCAGGGTGTCGCTGCCGTCGACGTCGAGGCTGACGAAGACGAACCCCTTGTAGCTTTCGATGCGGGCTTTTTTCAGGCCGCGGGTGGCCTTGTCGAAGTCTTCGGGGTATTCCCCCGGTGCCTTGACCTTGACCAGGCGGCCGTCACTTTTGTAGCACCAGGCGTGGAAGGGGCAGGTGAAGGTCGATTGATTGCCTTTGCCGACGCGGGTGAGGGTGGTGCCGCGATGCTGGCAGGCGTTGATCAGGGCGTTGAGGCGACCTTCACCGTCGCGCGTGATGATCAGCGGCTGGCGGCCGGCACGCATCGTCATGAAGTCGTGGTTATGGGCAATTTCGCTTTCGTGGCAGGCGTAGATCCAGTTCTTCTCGAAAATCAGTTCCATTTCCAGGTCGAACAGTTCCGGGTCGGTAAACATATCGCGGGCAATGCGATAAACACCGTCCTGCGGGCGGAAGTCCAGGCAACTTTCAATATAACTTTTCCACTGTTCGACACTTCGTGCAGTTGTCATTTCCCAGTCCTCGGCCAATGGGCTAATTCACACCTTCATTTAATGCCGTGGTCACGCGCAGGGTCTATCCGATTATTAGTGGAAACCCATCCGGAAAATAAGACCTGATCTTCGCTTGTTGTGGGTTTTCTCCAGGAAACACTGGGTTGTTGCGCATTTTATGGCTGAGCAAACGGCTAGTTGTCTTCCAGTAACGGGATAGCCGTTGAGTAACTTGTTGCTGCTTAATTTCAATCGAAGCACCGCCAGAGTGTCTCGCTGCAGGACATTGGAAACTGCCAATGCGCATGGCCCTGGTTTAAACCGGAAGTGCCTTTTATTGATGTGTTGCTCTTAACGCGGCAGGGGGAAGAAATAATATGTTACATAGACCGTGGTTGGTTAGAAGTGTGCAAACAGTTGGGTTGTTGGCGCCATTGTTGGCCCAGGCAGATGTACTCTCCGACAGTCGACTGACATTGGGGACTCGCAACTTTTACATCGATCGGGATTTCAAGCAGGACAATCCGCCCCGTTCGCGGGTGGGCAGTTGGACTCAGGGTTTCGACCTGCGTTTCGTCTCGGGTTATACCGAAGGCCCGCTGCAGTTCGGCCTGGATGCGGAAGCGCAATATGCCTTCCGACTGGATGGTGGTGGCGGCCGCGGCGATGACACCATCATCCCTTACAGCCAAAGTCGACACGAGCAGGCCGACGACTATGGTCGCGGCGGGGCGACCTTGAAAATGCGCTATTCGAAGACCGAGCTGAAAGTCGGTGAGCTGCGGCCGTTGCTGCCGGTGGCAATCATTGACGACTCCCGTCAGTTGATCACCACCTATCGCGGTGGCCTGATCGAATCCAAGGAAGTCGATGGCCTGACTTTGACTGGGGGGCGGCTGACAGAGATCGGTGCACGTAACTCCTCCAACTACGAAAAGCTTTACCTGCAGACCGGTTCCGGCGTGCGCCACGGCAGTGACGGCATGAACCTGGCGGGCGCCAGTTATGTCTTCACGCCGTCAATCACTGCGACTTACTTCTACGCGCAACTTGAAGACATCTACCAGCAGCACTACCTGGGTATCACCCATCTGGCCGATCTGGGCGACGGTTATGCGCTGAAGACCGATCTGCGCTACTTCAACAACAACGAAGACGGTGACGCGCTCTACGGCAATATCGATAACCGTTCCTATGGCGGCATGACCTCCTTGAAAAAGAGCGGGCATCGATTCGGCGTGGGCTACCAGCGCATGCTCGGCGACAGCAACTTCCCGACCCTGGGTGGTTATGTGCCGCAGCCGTTTTTGGTGAACTGGTCGCGGCTGGGGTACATCAAGCCCAACGAAAAATCCTGGCAGTTGCGGTATGACTACGATTTCGCCGCCCTCGGCGTGCCGGGCCTGAACTTCATGACCCGCTACTTCAAGGGCACTTCAATAGACCGTGGTGACAACCTCAGCCAGGCCGCAGAGCAGGAGCGCCAACTGATGCTGTCCTATGTGGTGCAAAGCGGCCCGCTCAAGGGCGTGGGCGTGGAGGCCGGCAACGTCGTTGCCAAGTTCAGCCACGGCAATGACTGGGTGGAGAACCGTCTGATCACCACTTACACCTGGAAATTTTGGTAACGTCCTGCCCTCTATTTGCACGTAATTGCGCGCTGAAGTGACGCGTTGGGTAGCGCTTTACCCGTCGCGTCACTGACGCCTTGCGCCATGGTTGTGCGCGCCAATGCCGCGTAACGCGTTCGATATCCGGATAGTTTCCGATTACTAGCCGAAAAATGCGCATATCACCTATTCGCAGAGGCTGGGCATAGCCCTTGCAGTTCCAATGAAAATACGCGCCGAAGAGCGTGTCGTTGTCCCTTGCCGTGGGTGTACTGACATGACCGAACCAAACGTTGTGCAATTTCGAGATATCCGCATAGATCGCTACGACCTCGCCGGTGCCCGTGCATGGATGGCCGGCATTTGCGGGCCGCACGAGCTGCAGACCGCGCAGCCGAACCGTATTCAGTTCCACCATAAGGCCAATGTATTCAAATCCATGTCCACGACCCTGGGCCGGATGGAGTACGGCACCGATGTGACCATCGGCGTCGAAGATGCCGAGCACCTCAATTGCTACAGCCTCAGCCTGCCGATTCGCGGCGAGCAGGAACTGCTCAAGGATGGCCGCCGCTTGCACTCCGATCAGGATCGGGGGCTGATCGTGACGCCCCACGAAACCCAGGCGCTGAGCATGGCCGGTGACTGCCACAAGATCTCTGTGGTGATTACCCGCATGGCCATGCGCCAGACCCTCGAGGGCATGCTGCAACGCCCGCTGGAAATGCCGCTGAAGTTCGAGCCGGTGATGGACGCGGTCAACGGTGCCTCGGCCTCCTGGTGGCGGCTGGCCCGTTACTACATCGATGAGCTGGAGCGCGGTCATGATCTGTTCAGCCAGGTGTTCTTCACCCGCGATATCGAAAGTGCGCTGATCAAGGGGCTGATCCTTTCCCAGCCCAACAACTACAGCGCCGAACTTCGTCAGCAACTGGGCGTCAAGCTGCCGTATTACCTGGTTCGGGCGAAAGACTTCATCGAAAGCAATGCGCGCGACGACATCCATCTGGAGGACATCGAGGCGGCGGCAGGGGTGTCGCGCTTCAAGCTGTTCGAAGGCTTTCGCAAGCATTTGGGTGTCTCGCCCATGGCTTATCTGAAAAAATACCGCCTCGGCGGCGTGCGCCAGGAAATCCTCGAAGACGCCTCGGTACGCAACATCTCCGTGATCGCCATGTGCTGGGGCTTCTCCCATTTGGGCCGGTTCGCCAGCGAATACCGCAAGCTGTTCAACGAGACGCCCAGTGCCACGCTGCAACGCAGCGAAGCCCGTCGCAACCGGTCGCTTTGACATGGCCACTTTCCACGCGGCCACCGCCAACAGCGTGGGCCTGAACTTGTCGCTGATGTGCCGCGAGCCGGTGTTCACCAGCCGCTCGGCGCAGGAAACCCAACGTTTGATGGGCCAGGCCCTGGTAGAGCATGAACTGGTCTGGCCACAGGGTGGCGTCGATACGGCGTTCTATCGCGGCCAGGTCGCCAGTTGTGAGCTGTATGCGCTGCGCTACGGTGGCCAGGTGGAAATTCGCCCGCAGCCTTTCGAGGATTTCGTCCTGGTCCAGATGCCGCTGCGCGGCAGTGCCACGCTGGAGTCCGACGGCATGGGCTACGACGTCAGCCCCGGCGAGGTGGCGATATTGTCCCCGCGTGAGCAGGCCCGGGTGGTGTGGGAGGCGGGTTGCGAGCAACTGATCCTCAAGCTGCCGCGGGCCTTGCTCGATGCCAGCCAGCAGGCGCTGGGCGATGACTTGTCTCCGGATTTCACGTTGGCCCCTGTTAGCCGTCTGCAGCGGCCACTGGCGCTGCGCTGGTTTCGCCTGGTCAGCGAACTGCTGGAGCATTTGCCCGAGGGAGAGGCGTGCACAACGCCTTCACGCTGGCTGCAGCATCTGGAGCAGAGCTTGCCGATGTTTCTGCTCAGTCATTGTGATGTCGCGCAGCAGGCGCCGCCTGCGCCGCGGCAAGCCACGCGGCAGCTGCAAAAAATCGACGCGTGCATGCGTGAGCACTTGGCTCAAGGTATTTCCCTGGCGGAACTGGCGGTGGCTGTCGGGGTGAGCATTCGCAGCTTGAACACGTTATGCCAACGCGAATACGGTCAAAGCCCGATGGACCGACTGCGCGGATTGCGCCTGGAAGCGGCTCGGGAATATTTGCTGGCCAAGCCCCACAGCAGCGTGACGGAAGTGGCGCTGGAGTTCGGGTTCGGGCATGTGGGGCGGTTTGCCAACTACTACCGGCAACGGTTTGGTGAGTTGCCCAGGCAGACAATGAAGTCTCAGGCGTGAACAGGCAGTGCCAAAACGAAAAAACCCGCCAGAAGGCGGGTTTTTTGTGGTGCAGAGATTTGGCAAACCTTCTCTGAACCTTGTCTGGCTCCACGACCTGGACTCGAACCAGGGACCCAGTGATTAACAGTCACTTGCTCTACCAACTGAGCTATCGCGGAATGGCGCCTATGTTACTGATTCAAAAAGAGAAGTCAAGCGTTGATGCGCACCTTTTGTCGATAATGGCTCATCCGCCGAACGTCAGGGTGCCCATCAGCAGTTTGGCGTAGAGCGCGGTGGCCGCCAGCTGCACCAGCCAAAGGGCCAGGCCGCCGAGAAATACCCCGGCCGCGACCTGCAATACCAGGCTGCCGCTGCGTTTGCCCGCTGTACGAGGGGGAGGGTAGTAGTCCAGTTCGTCGCGGTCGGCGCGCAGGTCATCGTTTTTCATGTGGGTTCTCTGTGGACATCTCGGGATTACATAACACCTGTGCGCAGTTTAGAGGGCCAGGTTGGTTTGCCGGGAATTATCTGCTGCAAAAAAAACGGGAAGCCCAAAGGCTTCCCGTTTTGCGCTTCAAGGCGAAATCAGATGACCTGGACGATAGCGTCCGTCACCACCTTGATGTTGCTCTGGTTCAGCGCGGCCACGCAGATGCGGCCGGTGTCCAGGGCGTAGATGCCGAATTCGTTGCGCAGGCGGTGAACCTGTTCAACGGTCAGGCCGGAGTAGGAGAACATGCCGCACTGGCGACCGACGAAGCTGAAGTCCTGCTGCGGCGCTTTCTGTGCCAGCAGATCGACCATCTGGGTGCGCATGCCACGAATGCGCAGGCGCATTTCGGCCAGTTCGGCTTCCCACTGGGCGCGCAGTTCCGGGCTGTTCAGCACGGCGGCGACGATGGTTGCACCGTGGGTCGGCGGGTTGGAGTAGTTGGTGCGGATCACGCGTTTGACTTGCGACAGTACGCGGGCGCTTTCTTCTTTCGATTCGCTGACGATCGACAGGGCACCGACACGCTCGCCGTACAGCGAGAACGATTTGGAGAACGAGCTGGAGACGAAGAAGGTCAGGCCCGACTCGGCGAACAGGCGCACGGCCGCGGCGTCTTCGTCGATGCCATCGCCGAAGCCCTGGTAGGCCATGTCGAGGAACGGCACGTGGCCCTTGGCTTTAACCACTTCGAGGACGTTTTTCCAGTCCGCCGGGCTCAGGTCGACGCCGGTCGGGTTGTGGCAGCAGGCGTGCAGCACAACGATCGACTTGTTCGGCAGGGCGCTGAGGTCTTCCAGCAGGCCGGCGCGGTTCACGTCGTGGGTCGCGGCGTCGTAGTAGCGATAGTTCTGCACCGGGAAACCGGCGGTTTCGAACAGGGCGCGGTGGTTTTCCCAGCTCGGGTCGCTGATCGCCACGACGGCGTTCGGCAGCAGTTGCTTGAGGAAGTCGGCACCGATTTTCAGGGCGCCAGTACCGCCAACGGCCTGGGTGGTGATGACGCGGCCGGCAGCGATCAGCGGCGAGTCATTGCCGAACAGCAGTTTTTGCACAGCCTGGTCGTAGGCAGCGATACCGTCGATTGGCAGGTAGCCACGGGAAGCGTGTTGAGCGGCGCGAATGGTTTCGGCTTCGACAACGGCGCGCAGGAGTGGAATTCGCCCCTCCTCGTTGCAGTAAACACCGACCCCCAGGTTGACTTTATCGGTCCGGGTATCGGCGTTGAATGCTTCGTTGAGGCCCAGGATAGGATCGCGTGGTGCCATTTCGACAGCGGAGAACAGGCTCATTATTGCGGCGGCTCTGAATGGAGAGTGGAGGGACGTGTCGCGCTCCAGCCGAATGCACTAGAGCGGTGCACAAACGGGGAGCTAGTATAGAGGCCATCGGCGATCAATGGCGACAGGCGAATGGGCTTTTCAGCCAAGTTTTTGAGTTTTTTTCTCGACCGTTAGTCGAATGGCGTAAGCAAGTGGAATGCGCGATGTAGGACGTTTGCCTTGAAAGCTGTAGCAATCGCCTCCACATTGAGCACAATCCAGTTTTTTCCCCGGGCGACACTCGTCGTTTGCGGTCTTTCTCGTTCGTGTCGGTTTCACCGGCAAGCGTGATCCAGAGGTCTTTCATGTCCGAATTCCAGCTAGTCACCCGTTTCGAGCCCGCCGGCGATCAGCCTGAAGCCATCCGCCTGATGGTGGAGGGCATCGACGCCGGTTTGTCGCACCAGACGCTGCTCGGGGTGACGGGCTCGGGCAAGACGTTCAGCATCGCCAACGTGATCGCCCAGGTGCAGCGCCCCACTTTGGTGCTGGCGCCGAACAAGACCCTCGCCGCGCAGTTGTATGGCGAGTTCAAGGCGTTCTTTCCGAACAACGCGGTGGAGTACTTCGTTTCCTACTACGACTACTACCAGCCCGAAGCCTACGTGCCTTCCTCCGATACCTTTATCGAGAAAGACGCGTCGATCAACGACCACATCGAGCAGATGCGTTTGTCGGCCACCAAGGCGTTGCTGGAGCGCAAGGACGCGATCATCGTGACCACGGTGTCGTGTATCTACGGTCTGGGCAGCCCGGAAACCTACCTGAAGATGGTGTTGCACGTGGATCGCGGCGACCGCCTCGATCAGCGCGAGTTGCTGCGACGCCTCGCCGACCTGCAATACACACGCAACGACATGGAGTTTGCCCGGGCAACCTTCCGCGTGCGCGGTGACGTGATCGATATTCACCCGGCGGAATCCGACTTCGAGGCGATCCGCATCGAGTTGTTCGACGATGAAGTGGAGAGTCTCTCGGCCTTCGATCCGCTGACTGGCGAAGTCATCCGCAAACTGCCGCGCTTCACCTTCTACCCGAAAAGCCACTACGTGACGCCGCGGGAAACCCTGATGGGCGCGGTCGAAGGCATCAAGGAGGAGTTGAAGGAGCGCCTGGAATACCTGCGCAGCAACAATAAGCTGGTGGAAGCCCAGCGCCTGGAGCAGCGCACCCGTTTCGACCTGGAGATGATCCTCGAGCTGGGTTACTGCAACGGCATCGAAAACTACTCGCGCTACCTCTCGGGTCGCGCCGCCGGCGAGGCGCCGCCAACTCTTTACGATTACCTGCCGGCCGATGCCTTGCTGGTGATCGACGAATCCCACGTCAGCGTGCCGCAGGTCGGCGCCATGTACAAAGGCGACCGCTCGCGCAAGGAAACCCTGGTGGAATACGGCTTCCGCCTGCCGTCGGCGCTGGATAACCGGCCGATGCGTTTCGACGAGTGGGAAGGCATCAGCCCGCAGACGATTTTCGTTTCGGCGACACCCGGCAACTACGAAGCCGAACACGCCGGGCGTGTGGTCGAGCAAGTGGTGCGGCCGACCGGTCTGGTCGATCCACAGGTGGAAATCCGCCCGGCGCTGACGCAGGTCGACGATCTGCTCTCGGAAATCCACAAGCGTGTGGCGGTCGAGGAGCGGGTGCTGGTCACCACCCTGACCAAACGCATGGCCGAGGATTTGACTGATTACCTGGCGGATCACGGCGTGCGTGTGCGTTATCTGCACTCGGACATTGACACCGTCGAGCGGGTCGAGATCATCCGCGATCTACGCCTGGGCACCTTCGATGTGCTGGTCGGGATCAACCTGCTGCGTGAGGGCCTGGACATGCCGGAGGTATCGCTGGTGGCGATCCTCGATGCCGACAAGGAAGGCTTCCTGCGCTCCGAGCGTTCGCTGATCCAAACCATCGGCCGTGCGGCGCGTAACCTCAATGGTCGGGCGATCCTGTATGCCGACCGGATTACCGGCTCCATGGAGCGTGCCATCGGTGAAACCGAGCGCCGTCGCGACAAGCAGATCGCCTTCAACCTGGCCAATGGCATCACGCCAAAAGGTGTGTTCAAGGACGTCGCCGACATCATGGAAGGCGCCACCGTGCCGGGCTCACGCAGCAAGAAGCGTAAGGGCATGGCCAAGGCCGCCGAAGAAAACGCCAAGTACGAAGCCGAACTGCGCTCACCGGGCGAGATCGCCAAGCGCATCAAGGGCCTGGAAGAGAAGATGTATCAGCTCGCTCGTGACCTGGAGTTTGAAGCGGCGGCGCAGATGCGCGACGAGATTGCCAAGTTGCGTGAGCGCTTGATTACGGTCTGAGATTTGTTGCGACTGTAATGGCCTCATCGCGAGCAAGCTCGCTCCCACAGTGATCGGTGTCGAACACAAAATGTGCGACCAACCAATAAACCCTGTGGGAGCGAGCTTGCTCGCGATGGCTTCTTTACAAGCGCAACAGAATCAATGGGCTTCCCCGGCCTTCAATCCCGCCGGCAGCTTCTTGGTCAGCAACACCGCGATCATGCTGATCCCCAGCGCAATCCCGACAAAGTGAAATGCATCGTTGTAGGCCATGATCGACGCCTGTTGATGGGCGATCTCGCTGAGCTTGCCCAGTGCCGCCGTTTCGCTGCCGAAGCGGTCGGTCAACGACGCCATGCGCTCGGCCACCTGCGGATTGCTCGGCACGATGGATTCACGCAAGTAATCAAAATAAACCTTGGTGCGCGCATCCAGCAGCGTGGCAAGGAGGGCGATGCCGATGGCGCCGCCGAGGTTGCGCAGGATGTTGAACAGACTCGACGCGGATCCCGCATCCTGAGGCAGGATGTACGCCGTGGCGATCAGCGAGATGGTCACCATGATCAGGGGTTGACCGAGGGCGCGGATGATCTGGATCTGATTGAACTGCGGCCCGGCAAAGTCCGGGTTGAGCACGCCGGATGAAAAACTGGCGATGCCGAACAGCCCGAACCCCAAGGTACACAGCCACTTCGGCGAAATGATCTTCATCAGCTTTGGCACCAGCGGAATCAGAAACAGCTGGGGCACGCCCATCCACATGATCACCTCGCCAATCTGCAGGGCGTTGTAGTTCTGGATCTGCGCCAGGTACAGCGGCAGCAGGTAAATCGAACCGTACAGCCCGACCCCCATGCCGACGCTGGAAATGCTCGACAGGCCGAAGTTGCGATTGCCCAGAATGCCCAGGTTGATCAGTGGATTGGGCTTGGAGAACTGCACGATGACAAAGATGATCAGGCTGATCAGCGCAATGCTGCCCAGGGTCACGATCAGGTCCGATTCCAGCCAATCCTTGCGATGGCCTTCTTCCAGGAACACCTGCAGACAGCCAAGGCCGACGCCGAGGGTGAGAATGCCGGCGTAGTCGGTGCTTTTCAGCAGTTCCCAGTGCGCCTCTTTCTTTTCCAGACCGTACATCAGGCCGGCGATCATGATCAGGCCGGGCGGGATGTTGATGTAGAAGATGTACTCCCAGCCCCAGTTTTCCGTGAGCCAGCCGCCGAGGGTCGGGCCGATGGAGGGGGCGAAGGTCGCGGTCATGGCGAACATGGCCATGCCTTTGGCGCGATGGTGTTCGGGCAGCTTGATCAGGGTCAGGGTAAACGCCAGCGGAATCAGCGCGCCGCCGGTAAAGCCCTGCAAGGCGCGGAACACGATCATGCTTTCCAGGCTCCAGGCCATGGAGCAGAGCAGGGAGGCGACCAGAAAACCGAGGGACACCCACACCGCCAGGCGCCGTGCCGACAGCAGCTGCACCAGCCATGCGGTCAGCGGGATCATGATGATTTCCGCCACCAGGTAGGAGGTGGAAATCCACGAGCCTTCTTCAAGGGTCGCCGACAGCGCGCCTTGAATGTCCTTGAGCGACGAGTTGGTGATCTGGATATCGAGCACGGCCATGAAGGCGCCGAGCATCACGCTCATCACCGCGATCCAGTCCCGCCGGGTCGGTTCGCCGACCGGGCGGATCAGTTGATCACCGGCCATCTTCAGGGCTGTCTTTGCTGCTTACCTGCGGGGTGACATCAACAGGGGCATCCTTGATGTTCACCTTGGCGGTCACCGACATGCCCGGGCGGATCTTGCCGCGCAGCGGGTTGTTCGCATCGAAGGTCAGTTTCACCGGAATGCGTTGCACGACCTTGGTGAAGTTGCCGGTGGCATTGTCCGGTGGCAGCAGGCTGAACTGCGCCCCCGAGGCGGCAAACAGGCTGTCGACCCGAGCCTTGATCGGCGTGTCGCTGTAGGCGTCGAAGGTCAGTTCGGCGGTTTGCCCGGGCTGCATGTGGCCGATCTGGGTTTCCTTGAAGTTGGCCTGAATCCAGATGTCTTCGTCGGGAACGATGGACAGCAGGTAAGCGCCGGCCTGGACAAACTGACCGTTACGCGCCGAGCGCTGGCCGATCAGGCCGCTGATCGGCGCGTGGATTTCACTGCGGGTCAGGTTCAGTTCGGCCTGGGCCAGCTCGGTTTTCGCCGTGGCAATCATCGCGTCGAGGCGCTTGATCTCGGCGGTCAGGGCGTTGACCTGCTGGCGCTGGCTTTGCGCGTCCGCCTGTGCCTTGGTCATTTGCGAGCGGGCGATGTGATTGTCAGCGGCGAGCGTGGTGACCCGTTCTTCGGAGATGTAACCGGGTTTACGCAGGGTCTCGGCGCGGGTCAGGTCGATCTGCGAGCGATCCAGGCTGGCCTGGCTGGAGGCGACTTGCGCTTCGCTGGAAGCAATCAGGCTGGCTTGCTGGGTCAGCTTGCTCTGGGCTTGCAGGCGTTCAGCCTGGCGCGTGGAGAGTGCGGCGTTGGCACGGTCGACGGCGAGCTGGAAGTCATCGCGTTCCAGTTTGACCAGCAACTGACCTTTCTCTACGTGCTGGTTGTCCTGCACCAACACCTCATCGATGCGCGCACCCAGTTGGCTGGAGACGCGGGTGATCTCGCCCTGGACATAAGCGTTGTCGGTGCTTTCATAAAAGCGCCCCTTGAAAAACCATTGGGCAAAGAAGCCCCCGGCAATCAGCAGGACAATCAACAGGAAGGTGAACAGGCGACGCTTGAGTTGGGCAGGCATGGGCAAACTGTAGTCAAGAAATTGTAAGGGAAGATATCAGCAGGCAAATCTGGCATACAGCCGATAAACGGTAAATGCCATTGGCTGATATTCAGTCATTCACCCCCTCATACGGGTGTTCCAGCCGCAACCTTGGCTTAAATGCCCTGCTCACTGGAGCGGGGCGGGTGTCGCCTGTTACCATTCCGCTCTTGTTTGATGTTCTGTCTGAACTTCGCTTTTCATTCTTTCCGAGACATGCCATGACCACCGTCCGCACTCGCATCGCGCCATCGCCTACCGGGGACCCCCACGTAGGTACCGCTTACATCGCATTGTTCAACTACTGCTTTGCCAAGCAGCACGGCGGTGAGTTCATCCTGCGGATCGAAGACACCGACCAGTTGCGTTCGACCCGCGAGTCCGAACAGCAGATTTTCGACGCCCTGCGCTGGTTGGGTATCGACTGGAGTGAGGGCCCGGACGTCGGCGGCCCGCACGGTCCGTACCGTCAAAGCGAGCGCGGCGAGATCTACCAGAAGTACTGCCAGCAACTGGTCGACATGGGCCATGCCTTCCCATGCTTCTGCACCGCCGAAGAGCTGGACCAAATGCGTGCCGAGCAAATGGCCCGTGGCGAAACCCCGCGTTACGACGGCCGCGCGCTGCTGTTGTCGAAGGAAGAAGTTGCCCGTCGCCTGGCGGCCGGTGAACCCCACGTGATCCGCATGAAAGTGCCGAGCGAAGGCGTCTGCGTGGTGCCGGACATGCTCCGTGGCGACGTTGAAATCCCTTGGGACCGCATGGACATGCAGGTCCTGATGAAGACCGATGGCCTGCCGACCTACTTCCTCGCCAACGTGGTCGACGACCATCTGATGGGCATCACCCACGTCCTACGTGGCGAAGAGTGGCTGCCGTCGGCGCCGAAACTGATCCTGCTGTACGAATACTTCGGCTGGGAGCAACCAGAGCTGTGCTACATGCCGCTGCTGCGTAACCCGGACAAGAGCAAGCTGTCCAAGCGCAAGAACCCGACCTCGGTGACCTTCTACGAGCGCATGGGTTTCATGCCGGAAGCCATGCTCAACTACCTCGGCCGCATGGGCTGGTCGATGCCGGACGAGCGCGAGAAGTTCTCGCTGCAGGAAATGGTCGACAACTTCGACCTCAAGCGCGTCTCCCTGGGCGGGCCGATTTTCGACATCGAGAAGCTCTCGTGGCTCAACGGCCAGTGGCTGCGTGATTTGCCGGTGGAAGAGTTCGCCGCGCGCGTGCAGAAGTGGGCGTTCAACTCCGAATACATGATGAAGATCGCGCCCCACGTCCAGGGCCGCGTCGAGACCTTCAGCCAGGTGGCACCCCTGGCCGGGTTCTTCTTTGCCGGCGGCGTGAATCCGGATGCCAAGCTGTTCGAATCGAAGAAGCTCTCGGGCGATCAGGTGCGTCAACTGATGCAGTTGATCCTGTGGAAGCTCGAAAGCCTGCGTCAGTGGGAGAAGGACAGCATCACCGCGACCATTCAGGCCGTGGTCGAATCCCTGGAGCTGAAGCTGCGTGACGCCATGCCGCTGATGTTCGCGGCGATCACCGGTCAGGCGAGTTCGGTGTCGGTGCTCGATGCGATGGAAATCCTCGGCCCGGACCTGACGCGTTTCCGCCTGCGCCAGGCCATCGACCTGCTCGGTGGCGTGTCGAAGAAAGAAAACAAGGAATGGGAAAAGCTGTTGGGCGCGATTGCCTGACACGCTTGATGCGGGACTGATGGCCATTGCGTACGCCTGTCGTTGGGCGCGCAGTGGTCCTCAGACCCCCGATTTTTCGGGGGGAGGGCGGTAAGTGATTGTTATGCCGACAAAAAATTTTAAATTTTTTGAAAAATAAGTTTGACAGGCTTTCGATACGCCCTTAAGATTCGCCCCGTCCTCAGCGATGACATCAACGATGAGGGGCTATAGCTCAGCTGGGAGAGCGCTTGCATGGCATGCAAGAGGTCGACGGTTCGATCCCGTCTAGCTCCACCAATTTACACTTCGAAGCCTGGCCACACCGGCTCCGAAGCGATCAACACTCAGCGTTGATCAGTTGTATAGAAGGGTTTGCGTCCCCTTCGTCTAGTGGCCTAGGACACCGCCCTTTCACGGCGGTAACAGGGGTTCGAGTCCCCTAGGGGACGCCAGTTTTACAGAAGCGATGTTGCAAGATGTCGCTCCGCCGCGAGGCGAAAAATCCGGGGCTATAGCTCAGCTGGGAGAGCGCCTGCATGGCATGCAGGAGGTCAGCGGTTCGATCCCGCTTAGCTCCACCAATTTTACAAGTTCAAGGTCTGGCCACACCGGCCTTGAATGGATCAGCACTCAGCACTGATCAGTTGTATAGAAGGGTTTGTGTCCCCTTCGTCTAGTGGCCTAGGACACCGCCCTTTCACGGCGGTAACAGGGGTTCGAGTCCCCTAGGGGACGC
Source organism: Pseudomonas vancouverensis (assembly GCF_004348895.1). Classification (GTDB taxonomy): domain Bacteria; phylum Pseudomonadota; class Gammaproteobacteria; order Pseudomonadales; family Pseudomonadaceae; genus Aquipseudomonas; species Aquipseudomonas vancouverensis. The sequence continues at coordinate 5,930 of NZ_RRZK01000028.1, read as the reverse complement.
CACGATTACCCGCTTTGCGGGATTTATAAGGGTCATTCAATTATTGAATGGCCCTTTTGTTTGTCTGGCGTTTGGCCAAATCCCCCATTCCTTTCCACACTGTTCTTCTGACCAGCGGTCACATTCACGACTTGCGTAAAATTATTATGAGAATAATATTCTAGTCGTAATATTCGGAGGCAACGATGAACGATAAAAAAGCTCAGACCCGCGAACGCATTCTCAAGGCCGCCAGTGCAGCGCTGATTCAGCGTGGTCCGGCAGAGCCGAGCGTGGGTGAAGTGATGGGCGCAGCCGGCCTGACGGTTGGCGGTTTCTACGCACACTTCGAAAGCAAGGACGCGATGATGCTGGAGGCCTTCAAGCAATTGCTGGGTCACCGTCGTGACTTGATTGCCGACATGGATGCCGAGTTGACCGGTGAAGAGCGTCGGGGGTTGGTCGCCGCCTTTTACCTGTCACGCCGGCATCGCGACTCATCCGATTCGGCCTGTCCGATCCCGGCGTCGGTCGGTGAGTTGGGACGGCTGCCGGAAGCCTTTCGTGTAGCACTCAATGAGCATGTGGAAATGATGGTCGCGCAGTTGGCGTCCAGTCCCGAAGAAACTGAAAAAGCCCTGGCCGACATGGCCTTGATGGTGGGTGGACTGGCACTGGCGCGGGCGCTGGGGCCGGGTGAATTGTCCGATCGATTGTTGCGCGCGGCCAAGTCGGCGGTGCGTTGACCTGAAGGCTGCGGCCTGAGGAGCATGCGATGAGCGCGTTAAAGTGGGTTCGTGGCGTTAATGGCACCTTGGGCTGGTTTGCCCCCAAACTCGTTGCAAGCAAAATGCGCGTGGCCTTCATGACACCGCGCGACCTGCCGCCCCGTGACTGGGAGCTGCCGCTGTTGGCCAGGTCCGAGCGCATCACCTTGCGTTTCGGTCTTTCGGCGCTGCGTTGGGGGCAAGGCCCGGCGGTGCTGTTGATGCACGGTTGGGAAGGGCGGCCCACGCAGTTCGCCAGTCTGATCACTGCGCTGGTCGAGGCCGGATATTCGGTCGTTGCGCTCGATGGTCCGGCCCATGGCCATTCACCGGGCAGCGAGGCAAACGTCGTGCTGTTTGCCCGCGCCATGCTGGAAGCCGCTGCTGAATTGCCGCCGTTACAGGCCGTGATCGGTCACTCCATGGGCGGCGCCAGCGCCATGCTCGCGGTGCAGATGGGCTTGCGTACCGAAACCCTGGTCACCATTGCTGCCCCGGCACGCATTCTCGGGGTGTTGCGCGGGTTTGCCCGTTACGTTCGATTACCGCCGAAAGCGCGCTCGGCGTTCATTCGTCAGGTGGAAAAAGACGTGGGCATGCGCGCCTCGCTGCTGGATGTCGCGCACTATCAACTCGACATGCCCGGCCTTATCGTCCACGCCGAAGACGATGACTTTGTGCGGGTGAAGGAGTCGGAACTGATCCACGAAGCCTGGTTCGACAGCCGCTTGCTGCGTCTGCAAGAAGGCGGTCACCAGCGGGTGCTGGCCGACCCTCGGGTCATTGATGGCGTGTTATCACTGCTGGCCGGTCGCAGCCTGCAATCGCGCCAATCCGCCTGAGCTTCCGTTACACTGCCCCGGTCGAATTTATCTGACCGGGGAGTCGGGCATGGGCTGGGATCGAGAAACGCCATTTGTCATTGATCTGCAAGTGGGCGCCGAGGACATCGACGGGCTGGGGCACGCCAACAACGCGGTGTATGTCACCTGGCTCGAGCGCTGTGCCTGGCGTCATTCCCAGCGCCTCGGCCTGGACCTGAGCGAGTACCGGCGCCTGGATCGGGCGATGGCGGTGGTGCGGCACGAAATCGATTACCTCGCCGCCGCCTATGAAGGCGATGAGCTGCAACTGGCGACCTGGATCGTCGACTGGGACCAGCGCCTGAAAATGACCCGGCATTTCCAACTGATCCGTCCCAGCGACAATTCGACGCTGCTGCGCGCGCAAACCACTTTTGTCTGCATCGAGCTGTCCTCGGGCAAGCCCAAGCGTATGCCGGCGGAGTTCATCGAGGGTTACGGCCCGGCGCTGCAAGCTTTGGAGTCAGCAAAAATCTAATGTGGGAGCGAGCTTGCTCGCGATGGCGGCGTGTCAGTGAATGCATAAGTACCTGACACATCGCCATCGCGAGCAGGTTCGCTCCTGGAAGGGCTCCTGCGCATCGGAATCTGCGGTTTCTCGCGTAATCCAGTAAACTGCCGCACGTTTTTCGTTGAGTGTATTTTTCATGCAAATTGCTTTGGCACCCATGGAGGGGTTGGTCGACGACATCCTGCGCGATGTGTTGACCCGCGTGGGTGGTATCGACTGGTGCGTGACCGAGTTCATTCGGGTCAACGATCAGTTGCTGACGCCTGCCTACTTCCACAAGTTCGGCCCCGAGCTGCTCAACGGCGCTCGCACCGCCTCCGGCGTGCCCCTGCGCGTGCAGTTGCTCGGCTCCGACCCGGTGTGCCTGGCGGAAAACGCCGCCTTGGCCTGTGAGTTGGGTTCCGAAGTCATCGACCTGAACTTCGGCTGCCCCGCCAAGACCGTAAACAAATCCCGTGGTGGCGCGGTGTTGCTCAAAGAGCCCGAGCTGCTCAACCAGATCGTCGAGCACGTCCGCCGTGCCGTGCCGGCACACATTCCGGTCACCGCGAAGATGCGCCTGGGCTTCGACAGCCCGGACGGTTCGCTGGTCTGCGCCACGGCGCTGGCTGAAGGCGGCGCCGAACATATCGTCGTGCATGCCCGGACCAAAGTGGACGGCTACAAACCGCCGGCTCACTGGGAGTGGATTCCGCGAGTACAGGATGTGGTCAAGGTGCCGGTGTTCGCCAACGGCGACATCTGGAGTGTCGAGGACTGGCGCCGTTGCCGCGAGATCAGCGGCGTGGAAGACATCATGCTCGGTCGCGGGCTGGTGTCGCGTCCGGACCTGGCTCGGCAAATCGCCGCCGCCCGCGCCGGCGAGGAAGTGGTCGAGATGACCTGGGCGGAGCTGATGCCGCTGATCCAGGACTTCTGGCTACAGGCCAAGGCGCAGATGACCGCGCGGCAATCGCCGGGTCGCCTGAAGCAATGGCTGGCGATGCTGACCCGTAATTATCCCGAGGCGGTAGAGTTGTTCACCGTGCTGCGGCGTGAAACCGAACCGGACAACGTCTCGCGCCTGCTCGGTTTGCCGGTGGCCGAGGCGGCCTGATTTTTTTAAACAAACTGCAAAATAATCTCTTGAAATGCAATCAGCGGTCCCTATCTAAGGGTTACGCGATGCCGAATTCGGGTCGCGGAGACAAAAAACCTTGCTGATTGTTTTCAGGAGATTTGAACCATGAGCACTGCATTTTCCCTGGCCCCGCTGTTCCGTTCCTCGGTGGGTTTCGACCGTTTCAACGACCTGTTCGAAACCGCTTTGCGCAATGAGCCAGGCAGCACCTATCCACCTTACAACGTGGAAAAGCACGGCGACGATCAATACCGCATCGTCGTAGCCGCAGCCGGTTTCCAGGAAGAAGACCTGGACCTGCAAGTCGAGAAAGGTGTGCTGACCATCAGCGGCGGCAAACGTGACGCCAACGAAGGCGTGACCTTCCTGCACCAAGGCATCGCCCAACGTGCATTCAAGCTGTCCTTCCGCCTGGCGGACCACATCGAAATCAAGGCCGCCGACCTGCGCAACGGTCTGTTGAGCATTGATCTGCTGCGTGTGGTTCCCGAGGAAGCGAAAGCCAAACGCATCCCGATCAACGGGACGCAGAAACCGGCTCTGCAGCACTAAGCCAGAGCGCTGGTTGAAAAAAGACCCCGATTGATCGGGGTCTTTTTTTGCGTTGTGTTTCACTTTTTCAGGTTCAGCCGTATCGGACCAGTCGAAAGAAGATCGCTGCCGCAACGCAGCGAGTCTGGGCAGGGATTTGAGTCAGTGATAATGGAGTGTGAGGTGAGGTGGCATGTTTTGAGATTGTGCCGGTACGGTGCGTCGTGCCGAGCGATGCTTCGGACTTACTGCCCGCCCCGTGATTTGTGGATGGCCAATGTGATGAGGTAGCGTTCCTCGGTGGGGCGCTTTTTGTCTTCGAAGCGGCTGACCACCAGCATCAATTGGTACTTGTCACCTGCTCGCCAGTAGGCCGTACCGCCTTTGTTGACATCCCGCAGTTGGTCTCGCCATTGCGGGGTGTCGGCAAACGATGGATACCTCGTGACCCGGGCGGGCACCCAGCCGGCTCTGTGCCATTGGTCTTGCAGATCCAGCACGACCTTGAGGGTGTCGTCGAGCAGTAGTGGCTCGATTTGTGGCGACATGCGGACATTGCTGACACGCTCATCATCGAAACTCACGCTAAAGTAGCGAGCTAGGGGCGTTACAAATCCGTATTGAGAATCTGTGAAGCGCAGGCGGGCATCAGATTTGGGCATCTGCCCCCAATAATGTCCTGCAATGGCTGGATCAATCTCGGCACTGGAGCGGCGGCGCATATCCTCCCAAGGTTCGCCAATTACCAAGGCTATTTCCGGTTCGTCCGACAGGACCTCAATCGGCGCCAGCGTCAGAAGAACCATGGTTGCAAGTACAGCGACACCAGATCGCCAACCCAAGCGATGCGTCAGACTCACTGCACGCCCCGTGCTTTGTGGAGTCCCAATGTGATGAGGTAGCGTTCTTCGGTGGGACGCTTGCTGTCCCTGAAGCGACTGACCACCAACATCAATTGGTACTTGTCACCGGCTCGCCAGTAGGCTTTTTCAACGTTCTTTGTTTCTCTCAATCGATCACGCCATTGCGGAGTGTCGGCGAACGAAGGGAATTCCTTGGTCCGGATGGGTACCCAACCCGCTCTGCGCCATTGGTCTTGCAAATCCAGAACGACCTTGAGGGTGTCGTCGAGCAGTAGTGGCTCGATTTGAGGGGACATGCGGACACCATCGATTCGCTCATCCTCGAACATCACTGTGAAAAAGCGGGCCAGAGGGGTCACAAAGCCGTACTTATTATCATTGAAACGCAGGCGCGCATCCGATTTCGGGACACTGAACCATGCGCGTCCAGGAATGGCAGGGGCAATGCTCGCGCTAGAGCGCTGGCGCATGTCCTCGTAACGCTCTCCAATCACCAGAGAGATTTCCGGCTCATCCGATAGCTCCTTAATTGCGGCCAGCGTAATGAGGGCTGCGGCTGCCAATGCCAACGCACTGCGTCGCCAGCTCACGAGCCGCTTCAGATTCATCGTATGCCTTCTCCCAAGGCGATTTCCCAAATTGATCGTTCCAGTTGCTCGCGCTGATCACTGTGCAGAAGATCATCAAACCGCTGCGCTGCCCTCAGCACGAAAGCCATGCGTTGGTTGATGTCTGCCAAGTTGGCAACAGGGTTGTTACCAAACCCAATGGTGCGTCCGTCATCGATAGGGCGGCACTGACTGGTAAGGGTCAGCTCGATGGCTTGAGCGACACCGGAGGGTATGTTGGTGACGTAGGAGACATGGTTGCCGCGCAATAACCATTGCAGGCCTTTGTCGTTGTACATTGCTGGCTGCAGGATGTTGACCTGTTCATGTCTGGCAAGATGATCAACACTTTTGGCAATATTGCCAGTCTCTATGGCGTCGAATGCCAGACGGATTTCCTCATGGTCAACCCCAAACTCAAGAATTTCCTGTCCGACGGGCCACAACACCGGGCGTTCACCTTGCCCGTAAATGTTGCTACGTGACCCCAAACACTCCCTAAGCGCCTCCAACCCTCGCTCCGCATAAAACACATGCAACGGATACACATCCAGGAACAGTGTGGTATTGCCCATCGCCAGCATCTCGTACACGAACTGGTACATCTGTTGCGAGTAGGTCAAGGGGCTTTCGGCGCCCCAATGGGTGAAGCCCCACACCGGGTTGTTGCGGTTGGCCTGTTCATATT
>NZ_RRZK01000027.1 GCF_004348895.1 Pseudomonas vancouverensis | reverse complement strand
ACCGCGGCAGGGATGCCGCGGTAGCCGCCCCCGGCCATGGATGGCCGATGGCGGCGGGCCCACGGAGCAGGACCGGAGCGAGGGCATGCCGAGCCTAGGCGAGGCACCGAACGAAAGGGGCAAGAGCGCTTGGTTACTTGGCGCCGGGCGGCGTTCCGCTTCTCCAAGTGACCCGCTGTAAGAGCGGAACCGCCGGAGGCCGTTACCGCAGCAATGGATATGTACACCCAACAAAAAAAGCTCAGCACAAAACAATCGTCGGAACGCCGCCCGGAGCAAGCTCGCTCCCACAGGAGAGCCGGTTGCCAAGGAACTCAAACAGCAAAAAACCGATCAGCGAATAAAGTGAATCTTGCCGCTGTCATCATTGCCCATGTAGATCCCATAGACCCCAGCCTGCCGCTCCTCGATGTAACGCTCGAGAATCTGCCGGATGGCCGGGTAGTAGATGCTGTCCCAGGGAATGTCCTCAGGCGCGAAGAACTTGTAATCGAGGGTCTCCGGGCCGTATTGCCCGGTGATCTCCAGCGCGATGGCGCGGAAGATGATGTACACCTCGCTGATCTGCGGCACGCTGAAGATCGAATAGGGCGAGACGATTTCCGCGCGCACGCCGCTTTCTTCCCAGACTTCGCGCAAGGCTGCCTGTTCGGTGGTCTCGCCGCTCTCCATGAAACCGGCGGGCAGGGTCCAGGTGCCGGGGCGCGGGGGGATGGCGCGCTGGCACAACAGGTACTTGCCGTCCTGCTCGATGATGCAGCCGGCAATGATTTTCGGATTGATGTAGTGGATGTAGCCGCAACCGCGGCACATCAGGCGCTCGTGCGTATCGCCCGGCGGCACCTGCTGACCGAGGTCAGGGCTGCCGCATCGGGGGCAAAAGCTCGGGCTGAACATGTCAGCGACCGATGCGCGGTTCTTTCAGCGCGATGGGCTGGGTGATCTGCGGCGTGGCGCCGGTTTCTTCCTGCTTGCGCTTGAGGTAGTCCAGGGCCACGGCAGCGGCGGCACGTACGTGGTCGACGCAAGCCTGGTGGGCGGCCAGGGCGTCACCGCTCTTGATCGCTTCAACCATGCGTTCCATTTCCTGGTTGCTGGCGCCGCGACGGTTTTCCTGGGACACCGAGGTTGCCCGCAGGTAGCTGATACGCGCCTGCAACTGGCGCAGCTGGGTCGCCGCGACATGGTTGCCCGAGCCTTCGAGCAGCACGTCGTAGAAGCCCTGCACCGAGTCGATCACCTGTTGCAGCTCACCGTCCTTGAGCGCCTTGCGGTTCTCTTCGAGGGCTTTTTCCAGGGCCTTGATGTCCTTGGCCTTGGCGCGCAGGGTGAACAGCTGCACGATCAGCCCTTCGAGCACGCAACGCAGTTCGTAGATGTCGACGGCATCGGCCAGGGTGATGATCGCCACACGTGGACCCTTGGCATCGGCGAATTCCACCAGGCCTTCGGATTCCAGGTGACGCAAGGCTTCGCGCACCGACGTACGGCTGACGCCCAGGCGATCGCACAGGTCGCGTTCGACCAGTCGGTCGCCCGGCATGAGCTGAAAGTTCATGATGGCGCTTCGCAGTTTATCCAGCACGATTTCGCGCAGGGTGACCGGGTTGCGATTGACCTTGAAGCTGTCGTCGAGTGGCAGGCGTTTCATGGGGTCCGCTCTTTATGGTGGCTGTCCATGCCAGACGGGCATCAAAACAGCCGAGGGGTTAACTGGAGGCCTCGGCATCGGCTTCGGCGAAGGCTTCCCGGGCGAGCCGGAAGCTGTCGACGGCAGCGGGAACCCCGCAATATATGCCGACCTGAAGCAGAATTTCGCGTATTTGCTCACGACTCAAGCCGTTACGCAAGGCGCCGCGCACATGCAGCTTGAGTTCGTGGGGGCGGTTGAGCGCCGAGATCATCGCCAGGTTGATCATGCTGCGTTCCTTGAGGGACAAACCCTCGCGACCCCAGACATGGCCCCAGCAGTATTCGGTGACCATTTCCTGCAAGGGGCGGGTGAAGTCGTCGGCGTTTTCGATGGAGCGATTGACGTAGGCCTCGCCCAGCACCTGGGTGCGGATCTTCAGGCCTTTTTCGTACTTTTCGTTATTCACAATTCCTCCTTTCACCACGTCTCCAACTGTAGGAGCGAGCAGGCTCGCTCCTACAGTTGGAGACGTGTGAAGCTGTCAAGCCAGTGTGGGCAACGGCCCCAACTTACCCTTGTGATAGATCATCGGCGTCACCGGCTGCGCCGGCAGGATCAGGTTCTTCACCGCGCCGACGATGATCGCGTGATCGCCACCGTCATACTCGCGCCACAGTTCGCACTCGATGATCGCCGTGGCCTTGCCCAGGATCGGGTTGCCCAGTTCGCTCAGGTGCCACTCGATGCCTTTGGCCTTGTCCTTGCCTTTACCGGCGAAGGCATAGGCCTCGGCGGTCTGCTCGGCGGACAGCAGGTGAATCGCGAACTGCTTGCTGTCGCGCAGCACCGGGTAGGTGTCGGAGCCGTAGTTGGGGCAGAACAACACCAGCGCCGGGTCAATCGACAGCGCACTGAAGGCGCTGGCGGTGATGCCGACGATGGCGCCGTCCGGGTCGAGCGTAGTCACTACCGTGACGCCGGACGGGAAAGAACTCATCACGTCTTTGTAAATGCCGGGTTCGATCATCTCGCAGACTCCTAGCGCATCACGAAGGGATCAGGCATCGGTGCCTGGGACAGGTTGATCCACACCGTTTTCAGTTCGGTGTAGGCCAGTACCGAATCGATGCCGCTTTCGCGTCCGTAGCCGCTGTTCTTGAAGCCGCCGATCGGCGCCATGGCCGAGACCGCGCGGTAGGTGTTGACCCAGATGATCCCCGAACGCACGTCCCGGGCCAGGCGATGGGCGCGGCCGAGGTCGCGGGTCCAGATACCGGCGGCGAGGCCGAACTGCGAGTCGTTGGCGATCGCCAGCGCTTCGGCTTCGTCCTTGAAACGGATGACCGAGGCCACCGGACCGAAGACTTCTTCCTGCATGATCTTCATCGAGTTGCGGTCGCACTCGAACAGCGTCGGCTCGTAGAACCAGCCGTCACCGAGATCCGTCGGACGCTTGCCGCCGGTGCGCAAGCGCGCGCCCTCGGCGATGGCGTCGGCGACCAGGCCTTCAACCACCGCCAGTTGCTGCGCGGTGGCCATCGGGCCCATTTCGCTGTGGTCGTCCTGCGGGTTGCCGATACGGATGCGCTGGGCGCGCTCGACCAGCCGGTTGACGAACTCGTCGTAGATCTCGTCCTGCACCAACAGCCGCGAGCCGGACACGCAACTCTGCCCGGACGCCGCGTAGATCCCGGCAATGGCGCCGTTGATCGCGCTGTCGAGGTCGGCGTCGGCGAAGATGATGTTCGGCGACTTGCCGCCCAGTTCCAGGGACAGCTTGGCGAAGTTGTCGGCGCTGCTGCGCACCACATGCCGGGCTGTGGCCGCGCCGCCGGTGAAGGCGATCTTGCGGATCAGCGGATGGCGGGTGAGGGCGGCACCGGTGCTCGGGCCGTAACCGGTGACCACGTTGACCACGCCCGGTGGAATGCCGGCTTCGAGGGCCAGGCGCGCCAGTTCGAGGATGGTCGCCGAGGCGTGTTCGGACGGCTTGATCACGATGGTATTGCCCGCAGCAAGGGCCGGGGCGAGTTTGATCGCGGTCAGGTACAGCGGGCTGTTCCACGGAATGATCGCGGCGACCACACCCATGGCTTCGTGCACGGTGTAGGCAAACAGGTCGGGCTTGTCCAGCGGCAGGGTGCCGCCTTCGAGCTTGTCGGCCAGGCCTGCGGTGTAGTGGAAAAACTCCGGCAGGTAGCTGACCTGACCACGGGTTTCGCGGATCAGCTTGCCGTTGTCGCGGCTTTCCAGCTGCGCCAGTTGTTCCTTGTTCTCGGCGATCAGGTCACCGAGGCGGCGCAGCAGTTTGCCCCGCGCGGTGGCGGTCAGGCCACGCCAGGCCGGGCTGTCGAAAGCCGTTTGCGCAGCCTGCACGGCGCGCTCGACGTCGGCTTCAGCAGCGTCCGGCAGTTCTGCCCAGGCTTGCGCGGTGGCCGGGTTGAGGCTTTCGAAAGTCTTTCCGGAGAGGGCGTCGACCCATTCTCCGCCGATGCACATCTGGAAGCGGGCTTGTGTCATGCAACGATCCCCTTGATCTGGTTTTGTCGGGAGTGTGCGAATTCGAGAAATTCCAGCAGCGTCTGGTTGACCAGGCGCGGCGACTCTACCGGCATCATATGCCGTTGCTCGGGCAACACGGCAACCCGCGCACCGGGGATGCGTCGGGCCAGTTGCTCGGCCATTTCCGGGGTCGAACCCGGGTCGAGTTCACCGGTGGCGATCAGCGTCGGCGCCTGGATGCTGCCCAGGTCGTCGGCGCGGTACATGTCTTGGGTGGCGAACAGTTCGTAGGTGGTCAGGTAACCCTGCGGATCGTTGCCGGCCAGGGTCTGGCGGATCGCGGCGATCTGCGCCGGGTTGGCGGCCTGGTATTCGCGGCTGAACCAGCGTGACAGCGCCGCTTCGGCATTGGCATCGGGGCCGTGTTCGGCCGCCTGGGCGGTGCGGGCAATGACGCCGGCACGCTGTTCTTCACTGCGGTTGAACACGCTGTTCAATACCACCAGGCTTTGCAGGCGCTCCGGGTAGTGCAGGGCAAAGGCCCGTGCGACCAGGCCGCCCATGGAGAAACCGATCACCGCTGACTTGGGCAATTGCAGGTGATCGAGCAACTCGAGCAACTGGTCGGCATAACCGAGCAATGGTGTGCCGCTGTCCGGTCGCGGGCTGGCGCCGTGGCCCAGCATGTCGTAGGCGATGACGCGGTAGTTCGTGGCCAGGCCAACGATCTGGCCGCCCCACATTTCTTTGTTCAGGCCCACGCCGTGGATCAAGACCACGGGCTGGCCTTGGCCGGTCGCCAGGTAACTGGTGCCAGCCGGGGTGCGTTCAGCGGTGAGCCGAATCATGGAGCGCTCCTGCAATGCCTTTTTATTGTGGTTCTCTGGCCGGTTACTGGGCTTTTTCGGCCGCCAGTTCTTCCAGGTCGATGTAGCGGTTGCCGATGCGCGGGTGCAGGCGGCCACCGTCGGCGCAACCCAGGACGACGACGATTTCGTCGGCACGCGGAGCGTCTTCGATCTGCATTTCCAGGGTGATGTAGTGTGAACGCAGGCCTTCGTCGTCCTTGTGCATCATCGGGATCTGGATCGAAGTGCCCGGGCCGCCGCGCTTGTTGGTGAAGCTCAGGTAGCTCTTGGCCTTGACCGCCTCGCGGTAGTGGTTGCCGAAGCGCAGGGTGTGGATCACCGCCGAAGCGTGCTCGATCTCGCCGTCAGCGCCGACCACCGCCGCCTTGCCATAGGCTTCGATTTTCTCGGCGCCGCCGATGATGCCCACCAGGCGCTCTACCATCAGTGCGCCGAGGTCGGAGCAGTTGGCACGAATCTGTGGCTTGAGGTCTTCAACGAAACCGTTGCCCAACCAGGGGTTTTTCATGACCACGGCCAGACCGACCATGGTCACGGGCTTGTCGCTGGCTTTGCCGCCTTCGATAAAGGTTTCTTCGACATAGCTGACGATCTTGCGGATTTCGAAACTCATGAGCTGCTCCGTAGAAGTTTTGGGTGTCTGTGCGTCTGATGGTATACCATAATACCGATGACGCAAGTCCCTGAACGGAGTTTCTGCTCGGGTGGTAGGGATAATGAGAAATGCCCAGGCATGCGCAGGACTTGTGGGAGCGAGTTTGTCTCCCACAGGAAGTGTGTAGGGCAGAGACGGTGTTTTAGCGGGAGATCAGCCCATGATCCAGGGCGTATTTGACCAACGCCGCCGGCTTGTCGATGTTGAGCTTGCGGCGGATGCTCAAGCGATGGGTTTCCACGGTGCGCACACTGATGTCCAGTTCCCGGGCCATTTCCTTGTTGTTCAGGCCTTGGGCCATTTTCGCCAGCACCTGGCTTTCCCTTGGGGTCAGCTCGTTGTCGGTGTGCCTGTCGGCGATCAGCCGCTGGGCGATGTCGGCACTGTAGAAGGTGCCGCCGCTGGAAATGGCTTCGATGGCGGCAATGATTTCCCGGGACGGCGCATTCTTCAGCACATAGCCGCTGGCACCGGAACGCACCGACTCGCTGACGTACTCGTAATTGTCGTACATGCTCAACACCAGCACTTTGAGCGCAGGATACTGAGCACGCAGCACGCGGGTCAGCTCCAGGCCGTTGATGTCCGGCAGGCTGATGTCGACCAGCAGCAGGTCCGGCTGGCAGCGGCCGACCATTGCAATCGCATCGGCGCCGTTTTCCGCTTCGCCGACCATTTCCAGGGGCGACATCACGGCCAGCAACGCCTTGATGCCGTCGCGGACCAGGGAGTGATCGTCAACCAGCGCAATGCGGATCGGGTGGGGCAGGTTCATTGCAGGTCTTCACTCTTGTTGTGTTGGGCCGCTTTTAATACTTCGTAGCCGGTTTCATCGGCAGCAGGACGTCCAGTTCACTTCTGCCGGGCATCGAGACCAGTTCAAAACGGCCGCCGAAATGTTCGACGCGTTCGCGGATATTGCGCAGGCCGATCCCCGCCTGACGACGTTCGACTTCAGCGACGTTGAAGCCGATGCCGTCGTCGACCAGGGTCAGGCGTACCGATTGTCCGCAGCCGCGCAGGGTAATGGCAACGTTTTCCGCCCGGGCGTGGCGTTCGATGTTGGTCAGGCCTTCCTGGACGATGCGAAACAACGAGTCCGCCGCGCCATCGACCAGGTCGCAGTCGAACTCGTTGTCGTTATAGGTCACGCTCAAGCCGCTGCGTTGCTCGAACTCGGTGGCCAGCTGGACGATGGCCGCCGACAGGCCGAGGGTATCGAGCAAGGACGAGCGCAAGTCATGGGACAGGCTGCGCACTTCGCCGATGGCCTCACCCAGACGCGTAGTGGCGTCCCTCAGCGTGCTCAGGCCTTTATCCTGCGCCTGTGGGCTTTCCAGCAGGTGGCTGGCCAGTTCGAACTGGAACTTGATCGATACCAGCACCTGACTGATGCCGTCGTGCAACTCCCGGGACACCCTTGATCGTTCTTCCTCCTGCAGGCTGACGATACGCTGGGTCAGGCGTTGCAGTTTCTTGTCCGCCAGACGGTGCTCGCTGACGTTGAGGGTCATGCCCGTGGCGAAAACGAACAGCACCGCCACCAGGGCGACCACGGCAATCGCCAGCATGGTCTTGCGGATGCCCTGGGCGACTTCGGCGCGGGCCTGCTGGGTGGCGCGTTCGACGTCTTCCAGATAAATGCCGGTACCGAGCATCCAGCCCCAGCGGTCGAGCATCACCACGTAGGCGAGTTTGTCGGTCACCTGGCCGGAGGAGGGCTTGTTCCAGGCGTAGCGCTGGAAGCCTTCGCCCGATTGCGCGCTTTTGAGCAACGCCTGAATCACCGGCAGGCCGTGGGGGTCTTTCATGTCCCACAGGTACTGGCCGACCAGCTCGGACTGGCGTGCGTGCATCAGGCTGCGGCCATCACGGTCGTAGACGAAGAAGTAGCCATTGATGCCGAAGCTGAGTTTGCGCAGTTCTTCCAGCACCTGTTGCTGGGCATGGGCATCGCCACGCCCGTCGTCGTACAGCGGGGCGATCAGGCTTTGCGCCATTTCCACGTAGTTTTTCAACTCCGCGCGCTTGCTCGCCAGGATGCTGTCTTCGATCAGTTGCGCTTGCTGGTCGCCCAACTGCCGGTTGAGGGAAATCACCAGCGCACAGATGACCGCAATCGCCAGCACCAGCGGCAGAATCCCGAGGGCCACGATCTTGTGTTTGAGCTGCATGTTGATTCCTGCTTGCGCGAAGGTTGCGGATCATATGCCAAAGATACGTCGGGCCTGTAGCGCTGCTGGACGGAATGACGGATGGCGTCGATGGCATCCACCTGAAATGCAAATCCTTGTGGGAGCGAACTTGCTCCCACAAGGGAACTGCGCGATCTACGTAAAACTACGTAGACCTCACGTACGTAGTAACGCGGATTTATTTGTCGACGGCATGCGCAGATATTGGGCCAGCTCCGCAATGCGGACACAATTATAAAAATTACCGCCGCAGTCACTGACTGTCGGCAGGAGACACGCTATGCCCCGTCTGGCTAAACACCTCGCCTGGTTTGCCGTGGCTGTCCTGGGAGCGATTGCGCTGAGTGTCGTGGCCCTGCGCCGCGGCGAAGCGATCAACGCCCTGTGGATCGTAGTCGCAGCCGTCGCCATCTACCTCGTTGCCTACCGTTATTACAGCCTGTTCATCGCCAACAAGGTGATGCAACTGGACCCCAATCGCGCCACCCCCGCCGTGCTCAACAACGATGGTCTGGACTACGTGCCGACCAACAAGCACGTGCTGTTCGGTCACCACTTCGCGGCCATTGCCGGCGCCGGGCCGCTGGTCGGTCCGGTTTTGGCGGCGCAGATGGGCTACCTGCCCGGCACGCTGTGGCTGATCGCTGGCGTGGTCCTGGCCGGTGCCGTGCAGGACTTCATGGTCCTGTTCATGTCCACCCGCCGCAACGGTCGTTCCCTGGGCGACATGGTCCGCGAGGAAATGGGCCGCATCCCCGGCACCATCGCGCTGTTCGGCTGCTTCCTGATCATGATCATCATCCTCGCGGTGCTGGCGCTGATCGTGGTCAAGGCCCTGGCCGATAGCCCGTGGGGCATGTTCACGGTAATGGCGACCATCCCGATCGCGATGTTCATGGGCATCTACATGCGCTACATCCGTCCGGGTCGCATCGGCGAGATCTCGGTGATCGGCGTGGTGCTGCTGCTCGGTTCGATCTGGCTCGGCGGGCAGATTGCCGCGGATCCGGTGTGGGCCAAGGCCTTTACCTTTACCGGTGTGCAGATCACCTGGATGCTGATCGGCTACGGTTTTGTCGCCGCGGTGTTGCCGGTGTGGCTGATCCTGGCACCCCGTGACTACCTCTCCACCTTCCTCAAGATCGGCACCATCGTCGCCCTGGCCATCGGCATTCTGGTGACCATGCCCGAGCTGAAAATGCCGGCCCTGACCCAGTTCATCGACGGCACCGGCCCGGTGTGGAAAGGCGGCCTGTTTCCGTTCCTGTTCATCACCATCGCCTGCGGTGCGGTGTCCGGTTTCCACGCGCTGATCGCGTCGGGCACCACGCCCAAGCTGCTCGCCAGTGAGGGCCATGCCCGTTACATCGGTTACGGCGGCATGCTGATGGAGTCGTTCGTGGCGATCATGGCCATGGTCGCTGCCTCGGTGATCGACCCGGGCGTGTACTTCGCCATGAACAGCCCGGCCGCCGTGGTCGGCGCCGACGCCGTTGCCGTCGCGCAAACCGTCAGCAGCTGGGGATTTGCGATTACCCCGGACGCCCTGCAAGCGGTGGCCCACGACATCGGTGAAACCACCATCCTCGCCCGTGCCGGTGGTGCGCCGACCCTGGCGGTGGGTATCGCGCAGATCCTCCACCACGTCCTGCCGGGTGAGAACACCATGGCGTTCTGGTACCACTTTGCGATCCTGTTCGAAGCGCTGTTCATCCTGACCGCAGTCGACGCCGGTACCCGTGCCGGTCGCTTCATGCTCCAGGACTTGCTCGGCTCCTTCGTGCCGGCCCTGCGCCGCACCGAATCCTGGACCGCCAACCTGATCGCCACCGCCGGTTGTGTGGCGATGTGGGGTTACCTGTTGTACCAGGGCGTGATCGACCCGCTGGGTGGCATCAACACCTTGTGGCCGCTGTTCGGCATCTCCAACCAGATGCTCGCCGGTATCGCCCTGATGCTCGGCACCGTGGTGCTGATCAAGATGAAGCGCCAGCGCTACGTGTGGGTGACCCTGCTGCCGGCCGTGTGGCTGCTGATCTGCACCACCACCGCCGGTTTCATCAAGCTGTTCGACGCCAACCCGGCCATCGGTTTCCTGGCCCTGGCGAAGAAGTACAGCGATGCGTTGGCCAACGGTCAGGTGCTGGCCCCGGCCAAGGACATCACGCAGATGCAGCACGTGATCTTCAACGCCTACACCAACGCGACGTTGACCGCGCTCTTCCTGTTCGTGGTGTTCAGCATCCTGTTCTTCGCCCTCAAGGTCGGCATCGCCGCCTGGGGTACGAAGGAGCGCACGGATAAAGAAGCGCCGTTCCAGGCTGTGCCGAACGCGTAGGTTAGGAGGGCGCCATGTTCAATGACCTGAGTCGTCTCGGTAAGTACCTCGGTCAGGCCGCGCGCCTGATGGTCGGCATGCCCGACTACGACAACTACGTCGAGCACATGCAGAGCAAGCACCCGGACAAACCGCTGATGGATTACGAGGCGTTCTTCCGCGAGCGCCAGGAAGCGCGCTACGGCAGCAAGGCCGGACCGAAGTGTTGTTGAGACCATAAAAAACCCGGCCTGAGTGCCGGGTTTTTTTATCGCGGATCCATACCTGTACGGCGACTGTTACGCGGCACGGCGGTCCTTGTCTTCGACTGCAACTGTCACCGGAACGCTTTGGAACAGATCGTCGAAATGGCCCTGCGCGGCATTTCGTTGCAAGGCGTACCTTTCCAGCGCCTGGTCCGCCAACTTGGCTTTATGGATCAGGCGACACAGCACCGTGACGATGACAATCGACAACAGGGGCCAGATCAACATGGCTTTCAGGAGCATGGCGTCACCTCTGCGGGTAATCATTTCCAATAATACGCCGGCATCCCTCCAGCAAAATTCGCTGCATTGTCGCAGCCGTTCATGACAAAGCCGAGGCGGGGAGCCACGACTGCGTCACATTTGTAGCGGTTTGTGCGAGTTAAACCCATACAGAAATACACAAAAACGGCAACTGCCGTTGCCGTTCATATTGTCCGATACTGAGCTACTTGAATTTCACCAGTGTGAATGCAAAGGCTCCCCAGATAACAATGACGCATGTCAGTATGGCTTTGGCTTTTAGCAAACGCTTCAAGTTCGGCGGAAAGTTTCGAATATCATCTGGATCCATCTGACCTGTACGAATACCTGGTCCTGGCCACATTACCACTCCTGTAATCTTGGCAATCAGCATCTGCCGTCCCAGCCATCCTTGATTTCGCAGACCCACTGCCAAAACAACATGCCGACTTTTTTCCAAAGCCCCCAAAATCGCATCCAAATGGCGATTTAGATAAAAGCTGTAGGCGAAGCTCAGGAGAATCAAAATAAATGGCCCACCGACAAAAGCGATGGCAGCCCAAGGAGGCCAAGAGTCAATCACTGCAGTCTAATCTCGTACAGTTTCTCTCCTAAAAACTCTCCTGCCACACCTCCCGCAACTGAGCCTCCCAACGCGCCGGTCCCTACAACACCTGCAATACAAACAACTCCCCCAATCCCTGTAGTAAATCCTAGAAATAAGCAAATGGGGCCACTGGCCAAATAAGCTAACTCTCCTCCCGCGTAGCCTCCTAGGGTCGACAAGGCAAATTTCCCCCCTTCGGTAAACTTTATTTTCTCGCACGCAGTTCCAGAGTCACCAACACAAACCTCCTGAATGGCCAGCAGCGAAGAAACCCCGCCAATACCAATGCCAATATAACCACCGCCACTCATGTACTTCGCCGCCCGACTGGTTGCTTCTACGTGAGTCGCATAACCCGGTATCTGCCCCGGCGCACCCGCCTTGTCCCAGCGATGCACCAGACTGCGAGTGGAAATACCGAGGGCCATCTTTAGCTTGGAGTATTCATCCATCCTGGAGTCTGAATTTCACTAGCAGAGATGCAACCAACAGCCAAACACCGCTACCAACCAACATCACTGCTTTGATTTTCAGAAGACGCTTCAGGTGCGGAGGGAAGTTTTTAAGATCCACGGGGTCCAGCTCACCAATCCGGATTGATGCTTTTGGCATCATCACCATCCCGGCGATTTTTGCTACCAGCATTAGGCACCCAAACCATCCCTGATTCCGCAGTCCTGGCCCCCAGATGTAGATATAACGACTGTTTTTCAGGGCTTCCATCATGGCATCCAGATGACGGCCCAAATAAAGGGAGTACGCGATACCCGCGACTCCTAATAGCAGTGGCCCGCCATTGAACAAAAGAATCGCCCAGACAGGCCAATTGCTGGTCAAGGCTGAGCAGCCTCATAGAGTGTCTCGCCGATGACCTCTCCAGTTGAGCACCTCTGGTTGTACCCACCCAGGCACTCACACCTATGACAGCAGTGGCGCAGGTAACATGCCAATTCCTGTAAAGACTCCAAGTACCAGACAGATTGTTCCGTCACATTGAGTTATCTAACTTTCAGTAGTACGTAGGTAATCGCCATCCAACTTAGGGTAGTGATCGTCATGACTACGTTAATCATCAGAAAACGCTTCAAGTGGGGTGGAAAATTTCCGATATCGACAGGATCCACGTCACCCATGCGAATGTACGCAGCCGGTCGCAATACCATCCCAGCAATTTTAGTGATAAGTACAAAGCCTCCAAACCAGCCTTGGCCCCTCCATGCCAGCCCCCGAACATACATGTAGCGGCTGTTTTTCAAGGCATCCATCATCGCATCTAGATGATGGCGGCTAAGGTAAAAGCAATATGCGATGTTCACTATCCCCAGGAATATTGGGCCAGCCAAAAGCCAGAATGCTAGCCAGGACCTCCAAAACTCCCCCGAGATCATGGCAAGGTTTTCTCGTAGAATACTTCTCCGACTCCTTCGCCCCCCAGACTCCCAATTTCTGCTCCCACCCATGCAGTCGTACCAACTATTGCCGCACTGCAAATAACACTACCTATCCCAGTGGTAACTCCAAGCGCGAGACAAATGGAGCCACTGATCAAAGGCGCTCCCACGCCGCCCACGATCCCACCAACGGTAGACCCAACAAATTTACCCCCTTCAGTAAATTTGATTTTCTTGCAGGCGTCTTCCGACCCACCATTACAAACTTCCTGAATATTTAACAACGATGACACTCCGCCAATCCCAATCCCAATATACCCCCCCGCCTGCATATACTTCGCCGCCCGACTGGTTGCTTCTACGTGAGTCGTATATCCCGGTATCTGCCCCGGCGCACCCGCCTTGTCCCAGCGGTGCACCAAACTACGAGTGGAAATACCAAGCGCCGTCTTCAACTTGGGATGATCGCCCAATGTCGTGTAGCCACGCAGGCGAGTGGAGTTCAGCAGGTGGGCATCCAGTTGCGCGAGCAGGCGCTGGCGATCGGCGAAGAACTGCGGTGAGCGCAGGTGACCGTGCTGGCGGTAGGTATCCTGATGCAGACGTTCCATGGCTTGCAGGGTGTCGCGCAGGCTGGCGAGGTGTTTTTCCATGATCACCGCGCTCACGCCAAGCCAGGTCGAGGTCTCACCGGTAAAACTGGCGATTTCAGCGGCGTGGCGGTGCATGAATTCGGCTTCGGATGGTGTCAGGGGATCGAGAGCTGCCCTGACCTGTTGCGCCGCCTGCATTAACTGGGCTTCCTGGTAGGTGCAGGAGGTGTTGTGCGGATCGCTCAATACGATCAGCGAGCCGGCCTTGAAATCACTTTGCTCAGGATTGAGCGCTCGAAACTTGCGCATCACGGCGGCATCGGGTGTGGTGAATAGCGTCGCCTCGAGGGCCTGGCGGGTCATGCTGTTGGGCACCACATAAAAACCGGGTTCTTGAGGCTCCATGCGGGTGAATACGGGCGGTACGGGCGGCGTCGAAGGGGTGAAAGCGGAATGTCGAGGTGCGGCCGGTTGGCTGGTTGCAGCATTGGAAAGCGGTTGTACGGCGACCCGGGCCGTGGGCGGCGCGGCGTTGGCGCTTTGATAGGTGGCCGTGAACACCGAGGGGATCAGGCGTGCCCGGCAGGGACAACCGCTCAGGCTGTCCAGCGTGCCTGCCATTGCTTTGCCATGACTGATCATGTACGAGATGCCACCAATAATCCGGTAAGTCTCGCCGTCCTCACCACAGGTCACCCGATCACCTTCACGGGCATGGAGGATGCCGTACATGTTGATTCCGCTATGGCCATCCAGGACCGTACCGCCACAAGTGGTTTTGTCATGCAGGCCAATGAAATGTCCTTCGTTCATTGATGTTCCTCCTGCTGGACGGGCGGCAGAAAATCCTCGGCCATCGGCACGCCTTCACGCCCCACCAATAAAACCCCGCTTTGCAATGTGTTGATGATCTCGTCGCCATTGCACAGACGACTGCCGACGAGCGCTATATCACTGTTTTCTGTTCCCGCTCCCGTCACGATCTGCGCCGTACGGCCATCGGCGTACACGACCACGTCACCGATCTGAGCCACACGCACTTTCCTGCCACTTTCAAGCGTGTACTCCAGCGCTGACGTTGCTTGCTGGACGATCCCGCCATCACGGTTTTGACTGCCTTCGGTTGCCAACCGGTAAATGGCTCGAGCGGGATGAGCTTCCATGAATGCCTGTTGCTGGCGAACAACTGCCAGAGCCTGGTCAGAAAACCGCGCTAGCTGCTCGTCAGTGAAGCAGGGGGCATCAAGACTGCGGAGAGATTCAGCGGAGGCTGCGTTGGTGTACGAGGGGGGCAGAGATGCATTCATCTTCAACGTCCTTATTGTCATCGATTTGAGTTGCCGTTCCTCTCCTCTTGGAAAGAGCGCAGAGGGAACATTGGGCGACGACGAATAAAACGGTGGAACGCGTATTGGAAGCAATCCAATGGTCGAGCAAAAAGAACGAATAGGAATTTTCGCAAAAACAAACGGCGCGTTTCCTACAAGGATGTTGCACAAACCCGGTGAAAACGCGCTGAAGCCACCTCGACAAACACCCTCGATGTGTTCGATTGACTGCGGTTGCCACCACGTGTGCTCCGGTTCATGGAAGTATCGCTGGCTTGCTTGGGGATTTGCGCTGTTTATCAGCTATCTCGCCCATTGAAGCGACAGTTTGACCGAGCGGTACTTTAATGGAGGGTCTGGAGCGTCTGACCACGAGGTCGTCATAGCCTTCAGGCTATGGATCCCATGCCCAAAAGCTATTTCATTAATCGGCGGACCGGATCCACGCTCAAGGGTGGTTAGCTGAAAATAAAATCAAGAGGAGATGCCATGTCAACTGAATCGAAATGCCCGTTCAATCACGCCGCTGGCGGTGGCACGACGAACCGCGACTGGTGGCCGAACCAACTGAATTTGAAGATCTTGAGCCAGCATTCGCCCAAGTCTGACCCGTTGGGGGGCGACTTCAACTACGCAGAAGCGTTCAAGAGCCTGGACTTCCAGGCCCTGAAAAATGATCTGACGGCACTGATGACCGACTCCCAGGATTGGTGGCCGGCGGACTTCGGCCACTATGGTCCTCTCTTCATTCGCATGGCATGGCACAGTGCAGGCACCTACCGCACCGGCGATGGCCGCGGCGGTGCAGGCTCGGGTCAACAGCGCTTTGCCCCCCTCAACAGCTGGCCGGACAACGTCAGCCTCGACAAGGCCCGTCGGCTGCTGTGGCCGATCAAGCAAAAGTACGGCAACAAAATTTCCTGGGCTGACCTGATCGTGCTGACCGGTAACGTCGCCCTTGAGTCCATGGGCTTCAAGACCTTCGGTTTCTCCGGTGGCCGCCCGGATGTCTGGGAGCCGGACGAAGACGTGTACTGGGGTTCGGAAAACAAATGGCTGGGCGGTGATTCGCGTTACGGCAAAAGTGAGGAAAAACCGGTACAGAAGCCCGGCGACGTGCCGCTGGTGGCTGAACCTGGGCGTAACGAAGAAAGCCGTACCGACAATGGACGCAATCTGGAAAACCCGCTGGCCGCCGTGCAGATGGGCCTGATCTACGTCAACCCGGAAGGCCCGGAAGGCGAGCCTGATCCGGTGGCGTCCGCCCTGGACATCCGCGAAACCTTTGGCCGCATGGCCATGAACGACGAGGAAACCGTGGCCCTGATCGCCGGCGGCCACGCCTTCGGCAAGACCCACGGCGCCGGCCCTGCGGACAATGTCGGGCCGGAACCCGAGGCCGCCGGTCTGGAACTGCAAGGCCTGGGCTGGAAAAACAGCTTCGGCACCGGCAAGGGCGCCGACACCATCACCAGCGGCCTGGAAGTGACCTGGACCACCACGCCCACCAAATGGAGCAACAACTACCTGGAAAACCTGTTCGGTTTCGACTGGGAACTGACCAAGAGCCCGGCCGGTGCGCACCAGTGGAAGCCGAAAAATGGCGCCGGTGCGGGTACCATTCCGGATGCTCACGACCCGTCGAAACGCCGCGATCCGACCATGCTGACCTCGGACCTGGCGCTGCGTTTCGATCCGATCTACGAGCCGATTGCCCGGCGCTTCCTGGCCAATCCCGATCAACTGGCCGATGCCTTCGCTCGGGCCTGGTACAAGCTGATCCACCGTGACATGGGACCACTGTCGCGCTATCTCGGCCCGGAAATGCCGGCTGAAGAATTGCTCTGGCAAGACCCAATTCCCGAAGCCAACCATCCGCTGGTCAACGACAGCGACGTCGCCGGTCTCAAAAGCAAGATTGCCGCCTCGGGCCTGTCGGTGTCGCAGCTGGTGTCGACCGCCTGGGCTGCGGCTTCGACCTTCCGTGGCTCCGACAAGCGCGGTGGCGCCAATGGCGGACGGCTGCGTCTGGCACCACAAAAATCCTGGGCCGCCAACCAGCCGGAGCAACTGGCCAAGGTGCTGGCGAAACTCGAAGCAATCCAGGGCGAGTTCAATGGCGCGCAGAGTGGCGGCAAGAAGGTTTCCCTGGCCGACCTGATCGTGCTCGCCGGCAGTGTGGGTGTCGAAACCGCGGCGAAAAACGCCGGCCACAGCGTGACGGTACCGTTCACGCCGGGGCGTATGGACGCCAGCCAGGAGCAGACTGACGTCGACTCCTTCGGTTTCCTTGAGCCGATTGCCGACGGCTTCCGCAATTACCTGAAACACCAGTACCGCGTTCCGGCTGAATCCCTGTTGATCGACAAGGCGCAACTGCTGACCCTCACGGCACCGGAGATGACCGTACTGCTGGGCGGCCTGCGCGTGCTGAACAGCAATGTCGGGCAGTCGAAACACGGTGTATTCACTCAGCGGCCGGAAGCACTGACCAACGACTTCTTCACCAACCTGCTCGACATGGGCGTGGAGTGGAAGCCGGTGTCCGATGCCCAACAGGAGTTCGAAGGGCGTGATCGCAAGACTGGCGCGGTGAAGTGGACGGGGACCCGGGTCGACCTGGTCTTTGGCTCGAACGCGCAGTTGCGTGCGTTGGCCGAAGTCTATGCGAGCGCTGATTCGCAGCAGAAATTCGTCAAGGATTTTGTGGCGGCGTGGACAAAAGTGATGAATCTGGATCGCTTTGATCTGAAGTAATCAAATGGCGTGAAACCAGCCGCGACCTGAACGGGATCAGGTCGCGGCTTTTTTTATCCGCCATCACCGGTCACCCCTGTGAACTAAGCTTTGAGGCAGCTCAATCCTCGGGGCTTTCAGCATGAGCGCCTTTGAAACCTACTGGTTCCCCCTCATTCTCGCCGTCTGTTCCACGGCGCTGGGCGCCTGGCTGTCGGTGTGGTTGCCGAAGTACCTCAGCACGCGACGTTACTCGCGTCGGGAGGATCTGCTCGGTGTCTGGGATTCCACCTGGCAGGATGCGGACGATGCCAATCAGTGGGTGACCGAAAAGGTCGAGATCGACATTGCCGATGGTCAGTTGCGCCTGCGCAACTCCGATAATGTCGGCGGCTATCGCTGGCAGGGCACCTGTGAGTTATACGAGGACCACTACCTCCATGGCACCTGGAAGTCGCTGAAAAAGGCCGCGCCTTCAAGTGGTGTGTTCAGCTTCCTGATGCTGCCGCAGGGGGAGGTGATGGTCGGGCAGGCCATGGGCGCCGACAAGTTCGGCACGCCGCGCACCTCGGACTGGATACTCGCTCGACAAGCCGCGGATATCGACATCGGCAAAAAGTGGCTGATCAAACACGCCACCTATTATCGAGGTTGAAAGCCTGGGCCTAGTCTTTGGCCGCGTCAGGCCAGGCGTTGATCACCGATTGCAGGAACTGCTCCGCCAACTGCGGATCGTCTATCGCCCTGGCGATCAAAATCGCCCCGGTAATGGAAGAGAGGATGCGCAGCGCCTGCTGGTGTTTTTCCTCCGGCGTCTCGCCGTCGGCCAGCGCCGTCAGGGTATCGATCAGGGTCTGCACCCCGGCGGTGAATGAATGGCTGACCGTGCCGCCGGTGCGCGCCACATCGGCGCCCAAGGCGGGAATAGGGCAGCCTTCGGTCCAGTTGCGCAAGTGGCTCATCGTCAGATAGCCCTTCAACAGCTGCGGTATGGATTTGGCCGCACGCCAGTCGTTGATGTTGGTTTCGAAGGTACGGCTGACAGCCTCGGTCGCCAACTGCTCCTTGCCGCCGGGGAATTGCCCGTAGAAACCGCCATGGGTCAGGCCAACCGAGCGGGACAGCTCGCCGATGCCGATGCCATCGATACCTTTCTCTCGATACAGGCGCGAAGCCGCTGCGAGGATGGCTTCCTTGTTGGCGGCGGCCTTGTCTTTGCTGACTTTCATGTGCGGCTCCTGTGGCCAGGTGGACATTGCCTGGACGATTTTTCACTGAGAGGCTGGTATTGATGATATTCATCATATAAATTCAGCGCAATGGCGTTGCCAGCCTCGAGCGCAGTCTGGCCGATTCCGAGCCCGTGGCTCAAGACCTACCAATGAACGGGTGCTGACCCATGAAAACCACTGATCTGCGCGACATCGACCTCAATCTGCTGGTGATCTTTGAAACGCTGATACAGGAGCGCAACGTCACCCGCGCGGCACAGAAGCTGTCGTTGGGCCAGCCGGCGGTCAGTGCGGCGCTGAATCGCTTGCGCCGGCTGTTCAACGACCCGTTGTTCGAACGCCTCGGCCGGCAGATGAAGCCTACCGCACGGGCCATACAGGCGGCGCAGGTCCTGATGCCGGCGCTGGATTCGATTCGCAGCGTGGTCAGTCAGGCCGTTTCAAGGAGAAAAACACCCATGAATTCAAAAGGTTGATCCACGGTCATTTTTTTTGCCTTTATATATGACAACCATAATTAATGATGATGTCCAAGTTCACCCCGTTCGATTCGTCGCTGCCCACTGTGCGGCCGAGAATTCGCAAACCCTAAACCGTCTGGCGGACACCCCCCATGGAACAGTCACTCAAACCCTTGCGTTACCCCCTCACGGCGTTGTCCCTTGCCGTCATCACCGCGTGCGGTCATGCGCCGGACGCCGCGCAGGCGCCGGCGGCGCCCCATGTCACCGTCGCCAAAGTGCTCGAGCAACCGATCACCGAATGGGACGAAGTCACCGCCCGCCTGGAAGCGCCGGAAACCGTCGTGGTGCGTCCACGGGTGTCGGGGCAGATCGATCGGGTGGCCTTCACCGATGGCGAGCTGGTGAAGAAGGGCGACCTGCTGTTCCAGATCGATCCGCGGCCGTTCGAACATGAAGTGCATCGCCTCGACGCGCAGTTGCAACAAACCCGCGCGACCCTGGTGCGCACCGCCAATGAAGCCCAGCGTGGCCAGCGCCTGTTGAGCAGCAATGCGATTTCCGCCGAGCTGGCCGACACCCGCAACACCTCTGCCCAGGAAGCCAAGGCCGCGGTCGATGCGATTCAGGCACAGCTGGACCTGGCGAAACTGAACCTGAGCTTCACCCGCGTCACCGCACCGATCAGCGGCCGGGTCAGCCGCGCCGAAATCACCGCCGGCAACATCGTCACTGCCGACACCAGTGCGCTGACCAGCGTGGTGTCCACCGACAAGGTCTACGCCTACTTCGACGCCGACGAACGTCTGTTCCTCAAGTACGGCCAGTTGTCCCGTCAGGGCCAGCGTAGCCAGACCACACCCGTGTACATGGGCCTGTCGAACGAGGAGGGCAACAGCCACCAAGGGCAGATGAACTTTGTCGACAACCAGGTCAATCCGAAGACCGGCACCATCCGCGGCCGGGCCGTGTTCGACAACGCTGACGGCCAATACACCCCGGGTCTTTATGCACGCTTGAAACTGGTTGGCAGCGCCGCGTATGCGGGTCTTTTGATCAAAGACGAAGCGGTCGGTACCGACCTCGGCAAGAAGTTCGTGCTGGTGGTCGACCAGGACAACAAGGCGGTGTACCGCACTGTCGACCTGGGGCCAAAACTGGAAGGCTTGCGCATCGTGCGCAGCGGCCTGCAGAAGGACGACCGCATCGTCATCAACGGCTTGCAACGGGTGCGTCCCGGCGCCGTGGTCGCCCCGCAGGACGCACCGATGGCCGATCCGCAAACCCTTGCCAACCTGGCCAGCCAGCGTCAGGCCTTCGAGGCGAGCAATCAGCCCGCCGTCCCCTCAACGCAATCGGTGAAGGCACCGGCACTGGTGAAAACCGATGCCGTTGCCTCACCTCGCGGATAAAGGAACACCGCCATGAAGTTCTCCCAGTTCTTTATCACGCGGCCGATCTTTGCCGCGGTGTTGTCGCTGCTGATCCTGATTGCCGGTGCAATCTCGCTGTTCCAGCTGCCGATCAGCGAATACCCCGAGGTCGTACCGCCTACGGTTGTGGTGCATGCCAACTATCCGGGGGCCAACCCCAAGGTCATCGGCGAGACCGTGGCCGCGCCTCTGGAGCAAGCCATCACCGGCGTCGAGAACATGCTGTACATGTCCTCGCAATCCACCGCTGATGGCCGCCTGACGCTCACCGTGACCTTTGCCCTCGGCACCGACCTGGACAACGCTCAGGTGCAGGTGCAGAACCGTGTGACGCGGACCGAACCTAAGCTGCCCGAGGAAGTGACGCGCATCGGCATCACCGTCGACAAGGCCTCGCCCGAGCTGACGATGGTGGTGCACCTGACCTCGCCGGACAAACGCTACGACATGCTCTACCTGTCCAACTACGCGATCCTCAACGTCAAGGATGAGCTGTCGCGCCTGAACGGCATCGGCGACGTGAAAATGTTCGGGATTGGCGACTACTCGCTGCGGATCTGGCTCGACCCGAACAAGACCGCCTCGCGCAACCTGACGGCGACTGACGTGGTCAACGCGGTGCGTGAACAGAACCGTCAGGTCGCTGCCGGGCAATTGGGCTCGCCGCCGGCGCCCAACGCCACCAGCTTCCAGATGTCGATCAACTCGCAAGGGCGGCTAGTGACCGAGGAAGAGTTCGAGAACGTGATCGTGCGCAGCGGTGAAGACGGCGAGATCACCCGCCTGAAGGACATTGCGCGGATCGAACTGGGTTCCAACCAGTACGCCTTGCGCGCCTTGCTCAATAACCAGGAAGCGGTGGCCATGCCGATCTTCCAGCGTCCGGGCTCCAACGCGATCGAGGTGTCCGACCAGGTGCGGGCGACCATGGCCCAACTCAAGAAGAACTTCCCCGAAGGCATGGACTACGAGATCGTCTATGACCCGACCATCTTCGTGCGCAGTTCGATTGAAGCCGTGGTGCACACGCTGTTCGAAGCGCTGATTCTCGTGGTGCTGGTGGTGATCCTGTTCCTGCAGACCTGGCGCGCCTCGATCATCCCGCTGGTGGCGGTACCGGTCTCGTTGATCGGCACCTTTGTCGTGATGCACCTGTTCGGCTTTTCCCTGAACGCGTTGTCGTTGTTCGGTCTGGTGTTGGCCATCGGCATCGTGGTCGACGACGCCATCGTTGTGGTGGAGAACGTCGAGCGAAACATCGAGACGGGCCTGAATCCCGTCGAGGCCACCAAAAAAGCCATGGGCGAGGTGACCGGTCCCATCATCGCCACGGCGCTGGTGCTGTGCGCGGTGTTTGTGCCGGCAGCCTTCATCTCCGGGCTGACCGGGCAGTTCTACAAGCAGTTCGCCCTGACCATCGCGATTTCCACGGTGATCTCGGCATTCAACTCGCTGACCTTGTCGCCGGCTTTGGCGGCGGTACTGCTCAAGGCCCATGGCGCGCCGAAGGACCGCTTCTCGCGGATTCTCGATCGCCTGTTCGGTGGCTGGTTGTTCAAACCGTTCAACCGCTTCTTTGAGAAGGCCAGCCGTGGTTATGTCGGCACCGTGTCCAAGGTCATTCGTGGCAGCAGTGTGGCCCTGCTGGTGTACGCCGGCCTGATCGGCCTGACCTACCTGGGCTTCAGTACCACACCGACCGGTTTCGTGCCGACCCAGGACAAGAAGTACCTGGTGACCTTTGCGCAATTGCCCGATGCGGCCAGCCTCGACCGCACCGAATCGGTGATCCGGCGCATGAGCACCATCGCCATGAACGAGCCGGGTTTCGACAGTGCGGTGGCTTTCCCGGGTTTGTCGATCAACGGCTTCACCAACAGCCCGAACGCCGGTATCGCTTTCATCGGTTTGAGTTCTTTCGATGAGCGCAAGGACCCGAGCCTGTCGGCAGGGGCCATCTCCGCGTCGCTGAACGCCAAGTTCGGCGGCATCCAGGACGCCTACACGGCGGTGTTCCCACCGCCACCGGTACAAGGCCTCGGCACCATCGGCGGTTTCCGTTTGCAGATCGAAGACCGCGGCAACCTCGGTTATGAAGAACTGTACAAAGAGACCATGAACATCATCGGCAAGAGCCGCAGTGTTCCGGAACTGGCCAACCTGTTCACCAGCTACACGGTGAACGTGCCGCAGGTCGATGCCGCCATCGACCGCGAAAAAGCCAAGACCCATGGCGTGGCGATCAACGACATCTTCGACACCCTGCAGGTGTACCTGGGTTCGCTGTACGCCAACGACTTCAACCGCTTCGGGCGCACCTATCAGGTCAACGTCCAGGCCGAACAACAGTTCCGTCAGGAGCCGGAGCAGATCGGTCAGTTGAAGGTGCGCAACAACAAGGGCGAGATGATTCCGCTGGCGACCTTCGTCAAGGTCAGCCCGACCTCCGGACCGGATCGGGTGTCCCACTACAACGGCTTCGTCACCGCGGAAATCAACGGCAGCGCGGCGCCAGGCTACAGCTCGGGCCAGGCACAGAAAGCCATCGAGAAACTGCTCGCGGAAGAACTGCCCAACGGCATGACCTACGAATGGACCGACCTGACCTATCAGCAGATTCTCTCCGGCGATACCGCATTGCTGGTGTTCCCGCTCTGCGTGTTGCTGGCGTTCCTCGTGCTCGCTGCGTTGTATGAGAGCTGGAGCCTGCCGCTGGCGGTGATCCTGATCGTGCCGATGACCCTGCTGTCGGCGATTGCCGGGGTGATCATCTCCAAGGGCGACAACAACATCTTCACCCAGATCGGCTTGATCGTCTTGGTAGGCCTGGCGTGCAAGAACGCGATCCTGATCGTCGAGTTCGCCAAGGATAAACAGGACCAGGGCCTGTCGCCGCTGGACGCCGTGCTGGAGGCGTGCCGCATGCGCCTGCGGCCGATCCTGATGACCTCGATCGCCTTCATCATGGGCGTGATCCCGCTGGTCACGTCCACCGGTGCCGGCTCGGAAATGCGCCACGCCATGGGTGTGGCGGTGTTCTCCGGGATGCTCGGGGTGACCTTCTTCGGCCTGCTGCTGACCCCGGTGTTCTTCGTCCTGATCCGCCGCTACATCGAACGCAAGACCGCACGCAAGGCGGCCAGACTCCACGCGCTTAACCTGATTGAACCGGAGGCACACTGATGACTGCTTACAAGCTTTTTTTACCCAGCCTCCTCGTAGCGGCACTGGCCGCCTGCACTGTGGGCCCGGATTACAAAACGCCCGACACCGCGCCTGCCCATGTGCTGTACGCCCAAGGTGCCAATTACGATCAGTCGCGATTTGAAAGTGTCTGGTGGCAGCAGTTCGACGACCCTACGCTTAATCAACTGGTCACCAAGGCGCTGGATGGCAACCGCGATCTGCGTGTGGCTTTCGCCCGCTGGAAAGCCGCCCGTGCCATTCGCGATGACATCAGCAACGACAATCTGCCAGTGGTTACCAGCCGTGCCAGCAGTCAGCAGGGCAAATCCCAGGTGCCGGGGCTGAGCGAGAAACGGGTCAATACCGAACGCTACGACCTGGGCCTGGACATGGCCTGGGAAGTAGACCTGTTCGGGCGCATCCAGCGGCAACTGGAGTCGAGTGATGCCGTGGAAGACGCCACCGCCGCCGACCTGTATCAGGTACGGGTGAGCATGATTGCCGAGTTGGTGGATGCCTACGGTCAATTGCGCGGTGCACAGCTGCGCGAAAAAATCGCCGTCGCCAACCTGAAGAACCAGAGCGAATCACGGGCCGTCACTGTGAGTCTGCGCGACGCCGGGGTCGGCAACGAACTCGACGTAGTGCGTGCCGATGCGCGGCTGGCAGCGGTCGAGGCCTCAGTGCCGCAGCTACAAGCGGAGCAGGTGCGGCATAAAAACCGCATCGCCACGCTGCTCGGCGAGCGCCCGGACACGCTGAGCGTCGACCTCGGACCGAAAGACTTGCCGGCGATTGCCAAGGCGTTGCCGATTGGTGATCCGGCGCAATTGCTGCGTCGGCGTCCTGATGTGATTGCCGCCGAGCGTCGCCTGGCCGCCTCGACAGCGGACGTGGGCGTGGCGACGGCAGATCTGTTTCCGCGGGTGAGCCTCAGTGGTTTCCTCGGCTTCACCGCCGGCCGTGGTTCGCAGATCGGTTCCAGTGCCGCCCGAGCCTGGGGACTGGGTCCGAGCATCACCTGGGCGGCGTTTGACCTGGGCAGCGTGCGTGCCCGAATTCGTGGTGCGAACGCCCAGGCCGAAGGGGCCCTGGCGACCTACGAGCAGCAGGTCTTGCTCGCCCTGGAAGAGTCGGAAAATGCCTTCAGCGACTACGGCAAGCGTCAGCAGCGCCTGCTGTCGTTGATCAAGCAGAGCGAGTCGAGCCGCGCGGCGGCGGACCTGGCGGCGACTCAATACAAGGAAGGCATTGTCGATTATCTGGTGCTGCTCGATGCACAGCGTGAGCGGCTCAATGCCGAGGATGCCCAGGCCCTCGGCGAAACCGATCAGTACCGCGCCATCGTCGCGATCTACAAAGCCCTGGGCGGCGGTTGGGACAGCGGCGATACCCGGCTGGCGAAAAACTGAGTGGCGTGTTGAAAGCACGAGCGGCCCGACCACAGCGGTGAGTGCCGCTGTGTTTGTATCTTCAGGTGTCCGCTGGGGCCGCCGCAACGCTGGCATACAAAACCCGGTTTCCGCGACATGTGGGCGATACACGACAGCCTTCAAATGAACCCACCAGCACCGCGCCAGATCCGGCGTGGTGATCGTGGTTCGACCGGAGGAAAGCACATGTTCAGTAGCAAACTGCGTCTCGCCGTCCTGACTGCCTTGGGAGTCCTCGCCATCGCGGGGAACTCGCAAGCCCAGGAAATTCAATCAGCTCCCGCCATGAAAAGCTGGCAGCAGGGGCTTCATCGTACAGACCTTGTGCGCGGCGACCTCGGCACTGCCGACCGTGAGGTGATTCAGGTGCGTGTCGATTTCGATCCCGGCGTCGCTTCCCCCAGGCATGCCCATCCGGGCGTGGAAGTGGCCTATGTCATCAGCGGTACATTCGAGTATCAACTGGAAGGACGGGCACCGGTGACGCTCAAGGCCGGAGATTCACTGCTGATTCCCGCCGGGGTTGAGCATGTGGCGAAAAATATCGGCCAGGACAGCGGGTCAGAGCTGGCGACCTACGTAGTGAAGAAGGCCGAACCACTGCTGATTTTGAAGGAGTAGGCGAGGGGCGCCGACGTCCTTTGACGCAAGGCGCGGCGGAGGCGGTCTTGCGTGACGACTACTGACTGCACACCTGCCAGACACAATCCCGTAACCAGCGGTGGGCAGGGTCTGCCTCCATCCGTGGGTGCCACATCATCGATACCGTGATCGCTGCTGTCGGGAACGGCAGGGCAAATATTTGCATGCCTTCACTCAGGTTGCCTGTGTGCCGTTCAGGCACCGTGGCCACCAGGTCCGACACCCGCGCCAGGGCCAGTGCCGTGGAAAAACCAGCGACGGTGGTGACGATGTCGCGCTCGAGTCCGAGCGCTTCGAGGGCTTCGTCCATCACGCCTTTGGCGCGGCCCCGGCGAGATACCAGCACGTGGCGGGCGGCGGCGTAACGTTGTGCGGTGATCCTGCCTTTGGCCAATGCATGTCCCTTGTGCACGACGCCGATCAAGCGATCACGGAACAGCATGCGCACGCGTACTTCCGGGCTGGTGGACTCGTCGACCACACCGGTTTCCAGATCGACCCGACCGTCGCGCAGCAGGCTGCTGTCGCGGTTGAGCTTTTGCACGAAATTCAAACGCACTTTTGGCGCCTGCTGGTTGATCAATGCAATCAGTTGCGGGGCAAAGTTTTCCACGAAGCCATCGCTGGTGCGTAGGGTGAAGGTGCGCTGCAGTTGCCGCAGATCAAGCTGTTCATTTGGCCGCAGCATGGCTTCGGCCTCTTGCACCAAGGCTCCGACGCGCTCGCGCAACTCCAGTGCCCGAGGCGTCGGCACCAGGCCGCGACTCCAGTGCCCGAGGCGTCGGCACCAGGCCGCGACCGGCTCGCACCAGCAACGGATCGCCCGTGGTTTCACGCAGGCGCGCCAGCGCCCGGCTCATGGCCGACGGACTCAGACGCAAGCGCTGGGCGGCACGGGCGACGCTGCCTTCCTCGAGCAGTACGTTCAGGGTGATCAGCAGATTGAGGTCGGGCATCAATAGGGTTCCTGGGGGGCAGGCCTGCTTCGGGCGTCGTGTCAGTCGGTATTGGCGTTGAATGATGCGACGCCTTCGCGAGCAAGCTCGCTCCCACAAAGGTGAGCGATTGATGATATGGCGTTCAGTGCATGAATATAGTGCAAATGCTGCGTCTTCCGCCATGTCAGGGGGACGCATAGGCTGCGGACAACCTGTTTGCGGAGTGCCGAACCATGAAGTCCCAGTCTATTTCCGGAGCGCTGCTCAGCCTGTCGCTGTCGATGCTCCTGTCCTCCCTTGGCACCAGCATTGCCAACGTCGGTTTGCCGACCTTGGCCGATGCATTCTCGGCGTCGTTTCAGGCGGTGCAGTGGGTGGTGCTCGCGTATCTGCTGGCGGTCACGGCGTTGATCGTCAGTGTCGGCAGGTTCGGTGATCTCTTGGGGCGCCGCCGTCTGTTGCTGATGGGGATCGCCTTGTTCAGCGGCGCGTCAGTGTTGTGTGGACTGGCGCCGAGCCTCGACTGGCTGATCGCTGCCCGCGTCTTACAAGGTGCTGGCGCGGCGATCATGATGGCATTGAGCATGGCGCTGGTGGGGGAGGCGGTGGCCAAAGACAGAATGGGCAGCGCCATGGGGCTGTTGGGCACGATGTCGGCCATCGGCACGTCGCTGGGGCCGACCCTCGGCGGGTGGCTGATTGCCCACACCGGTTGCCAGGGGCTGTTTCTGGTCAATGGGCCATTGGGTGTTCTGGCGCTGCTGCTGTCGTACCGGTTTTTACCGGGTGATCGTGGGGAGCGGAGAGCAGGGTGGGCGAGTTTCGATGTGCGGGGCACGCTGTTGCTGGTATCGACCTTGCTGGCCTACGCACTGGCCATGACCCTTGGCCGAGGTCATTTTGGCGCGCTGGACGCGGCGTTGCTGCTGGCGGCGGTGTTCGGCCTGGGCCTGTTTGTCGTGGTCGAGCGGTCGGTTGATTCGCCCTTGATTCAACTGTCGGTGTTCAGCCATCCGCGACTCAGTGGCGGTTTCGCCATGAGTGCGCTGGTAACGACCGTGGTCATGGCCAGCATGGTGGTCGGGCCGTTTTATCTCGGCGGTGCCCTGGGGTTGCCAATGGCGAGCGTCGGTCTGGTGATGTCCGCAGGCCCGCTGGTGGCTGCGCTGGTGGGAATACCGGCGGGTCGCTGGGTTGACCGATTTGGCGCGGAGCGCTCCAGCAACCTTGGGTTGATGGTCATGCTGATCGGCAGCGGCAGCGGCAGCCTTTGCCTGCTGCCCATGCAGTTGGGCGTTATCGGTTATCTCGCGTCGCTGTCGGCAATGACTGCCGGTTACGCGCTGTTCCAGGCGGCCAACAACACCGCCGTCATGTCTGGTATCGAGGCGCAGCAGCGTGGCGTGATCGCCGGTTTGCTCGGGCTGTCGCGCAATCTCGGGCTGATCACCGGTGCCTCCGCCATGGGCGCGGTGTTCGCTTTCGGCTCTGCTGCAGGCGACGTATTGCAGGCGCAACCGCAGGCCCTTGCCCAAGGCATGCGCCTCACTTTCGCCGTCGCCGCAGGGCTGATCGTCATTGCGCTGATCATTGACCGGATCAGCAGAAACGTTTCACGTCGATCGTTAGCTTCATACTGAAAAACGCCACGACTGTCGTGAAAACGACCTGTTTGCGCTGATCGCGAAGCCTTGTGTTTTTTCTGTTGAACGACTGTTCAGTCTCGACTATGTTGGGGACACCTTTCCCCGGCTGGTTGCGGGCTTGCGTTTCTTCAATTCGAACGAGGCACTGGCATGCGGTTTTCACCCTTTGTTGAGCGGATAAGTGGCCAGGGCGTGGCTGCGTGGGACATTCACTACGAGGCCACTGCGGCTCAACGCCGAGGCGAGGACGTGATCATCCTCAGCGTTGGTGATCCGGATTTCCCCACCCCGGACTTCATCACCGATGCCGCGATCCACGCCTTGCGCGAAGGTGACACCCACTACACTGAAATCGCCGGCCGCCAGACCCTGCGCGACGCCATCGCCAGCCGCTACAGCCAGTTGATCGACCGCCCGCTGCAAGCCTCGAACGTGATAGTCGCAGCCGGTGCGCAGAACGCCTTGTTCGCCACCTCGATGTGCCTGCTCAGTGCCGGCGACGAAGTGATCGCCCTCGATCCGATGTACGTCACCTACGAAGCCACCCTCAAGGCCTCCGGCGCCACCCTGGTGCGCGTGCCCTGTTCAGCGGACGCCGGTTTCCGTCTCGATGCCGCCGTACTCGCCAAGGCCATTACCCCACGCACCCGGGCGATTTTTTTCTCCAACCCGAACAACCCCACGGGCGTGGTGCTCAACCGCGAAGAGCTGCAAGCGATTGCCGACCTGGCCATTGCCCATGACCTGTGGGTGGTGGTCGATGAAGTCTATGAAAGCCTCACCTACGAGCGCGAATACCTGAGTCTGGCCGCGTTGCCGGGCATGGCCGAGCGTTGCGTGGTGATCGGCAGCCTGTCGAAATCCCACGCCATGACCGGTTGGCGCATCGGCTGGATCGTCGCCGACGAAGCCTTGGTCAACCACGTTGAAACCCTGGTGCTGAGCATGCTCTACGGCCTGCCTGGATTTGCCATGGAGGCCGCGCTCAAGGCCGTGCAATCCCACGAGGAAGTGACCCACGGCATGCGCGACATCTATCGTCGGCGTCGTGACGTTGTGGTGTCGGGCCTGAGGGATTGCCGCGGTATCAGCGTGCTGACCCCCGACGCCGGCATGTTCGTGCTGGTGGACGTGCGCGGCACCGGCCTGAGCTCGCTGGAGTTCGCCTGGCGCCTGTTGCGCGAGGCCCATGTGTCGGTGCTGGATGCGGCGGCGTTCGGCGAGCCGGCCCAGGGTTTTGTGCGCCTGTCGTTCACCTTGAGCGAAGAGCGCCTGGCCCAGGCCTGCCAACGCATTCGTGACTTTGTCCTGGTGCTGAACGGTGAGGCACCGCGACCGCTGATCAACGGTGTGTGTAGCGCGGCGGTGGTCGAGCCGGTGGCGGTCAAGACCATGATCGAGGTCGACAAACTGCACAAACGCTTCGGCAATATCGAAGTACTCAAGGGCGTGTCGCTGACCGCTCGTGAAGGTGACGTGATTTCCCTGATCGGCGCCAGTGGCTCGGGCAAAAGTACCTTGCTGCGCTGCATCAACATGCTCGAAGTGCCGGATCAGGGGCGCATCCTGGTCGACGGCGAAAGCATCAAGCTCAACCACGACCGTCCCGGTGCGCCGCTGGTGTCCGACGCCAAGCAACTGGTGCGCATCCGTTCGAGCCTCGGCATGGTGTTTCAGAACTTCAACCTCTGGCCCCATCGCACGGTGCTGGAAAACCTCATCGAAGCGCCGACCCAGGTCCTGCGTGAAAGCCGTGCGGAGGCCACCGAAAGGGCCGAAGCCTTGCTGGAACGGGTAGGGCTTGCGGCCAAGCGCAACGAGTACCCGGCGTTTCTCTCCGGGGGACAGCAACAACGGGTGGCCATCGCCCGGGCCCTGGCCATGCGGCCCAAGGTCATGCTGTTCGATGAACCCACCTCGGCACTCGACCCGGAACTGGTCGGGGAAGTGCTGCGGGTGATCCGCTCCCTCGCCGAAGAAGGCCGGACCATGATCCTGGTGACTCATGAAATGGCTTTCGCACGCGATGTCTCGTCCAAGGTCGCCTTCCTGCATCAGGGGCTGATCGAGGAATCCGGTTCGCCGGACGAAGTGTTCGTAAACCCACGCAGCGAGCGTTGCCGGCAGTTCGTCAACGCTCATCAGACTCGCTGATAACATCAATAAAAGACGGGGAACAATCATGGGAAATCGACGTTTGGCAAACTGGTTGGGCGGCGTGGCGTGCGTCATGCTCGCGGGCATCAGCGCGGCGCAAGCCCAGCCGATCCGCTTCGCGGTCGCCGCCGAACCCTATCCGCCGTACACCGAGAAGCAGGCCAACGGTGAGTGGAAGGGCTTTGAAGTCGACCTGATCCACAAGCTGTGCAGCGAAATGAAAGCCGAATGCGAGATCAAGGAAGTGGCGTGGGACGGCATCATTCCGTCGTTGCTGGCGAAGAAGATCGACGTGATTTTCTCATCGATGTCAGTGACCGAAGAGCGTGAAAAACAGATCGCCTTCAGCAAGGCCTACTACGATTCCGCTGTCGCGGTCGTCGGTCCGAAAGGCACCACCATCACCAAGTACCCGGATGACCTCAAGGGCAAGACCATCGGCGTGCAGAACTCGACCGTCAGCGCCAGCTACCTGAAGGCCTACGGCGAAAAAATTGCCAACGTCAAATACTACGATACCCAGGACTCGGTGAACGCCGACCTGATTGCCGGCCGCATCGACCTGCAAATGGCCGACGGCACCGCCATGGCCGCCTTCGTCAAGACCCCGGATGCCAAGGACCTCGCCTTCCTCGGCAACGTGCCCTACGACCCGCTGTTCGGCAAAGGTGTAGGCGCCGGTCTGCGTAAAGAGGACACCGCCCTCAAGGCCAAGCTCGACACCGCCATCGAACAGCTGCTGGCGAGCAAGGACTACGACGATCTGTCCCAGAGCTACTTCGGTATCAATGTGAAGCCGGCGTTCTGACACCCGAACGCAAACCCCCTGTGGGAGCGGGCTTGCTCCTACAGGGGGGCGGTGATGCTTTTACTGGAGATTGAAATGCCAGCAATGTTCGAAATGATCGGTTTCAGCGAACAGGGATGGGGTCCGGCGCTGCTCAAGGGACTGTGGATGACCCTGCAGATATCGGCCGGGGCCTTCGTCGTCGGGCTGGCGGTCGGACTGGTGGTGGCCTGTGTCAAGTTAGGCGCGCCCAAGCCGATTGCGGCACTGGCGCGCGGCTACACCACTCTGTTCCGCGCAGTTCCCGAGTTGTTGATGATCCTGCTGCTGTACTACGTCGGTTCCATGCTCCTCAATTCGCTGATGGCCTCGATGGGCTACGACGCGGTCAACGTCAGCGGCCCGCTGGCGGCGATCCTGGTGCTGGGGCTGGTGCAGGGTGCCTATGCATCGGAAATTTTCCGTGCAGCGATCCAGGCCATTCCCTTCGGCCAGATCGAAGCGGCCAAGGCCTTCGGCCTGCACGGCTTCGGTCTGTTCCGTCGCGTCACGCTGCCAATCATGGCGCCCTACGCGATGGCGGGGATGGCCAACCTGTGGATCAACCTGATCAAGGACAGCGCCCTGATCAGCGTGGTCGGCACCAACGAGCTGTTGTACACCGCCAAGCAAGGGGCGGGTTCGACACGTCAGTACCTGTTGTTCTACCTCACCGCCGCGGCGCTGTATTACCTGGTGACGCTGGCGTCCAACTACATGTCGGGACGGCTGGAGCGACGCATTCGTCGCTGGATGCCTCTTGTTGACTGAACCGGCAGAGAAAACCAAATGATTCCAGCGTGGATTGTCGAATACGCCGCACTGTTGGGACGAGGGTTGCTGACCACCGTCGAAATCCTCTTGATCTCCACGGTGTTCGGTTTTGTCCTGGCGGTGCTGGTGGCCCTGGCGCGCATCTCGAAAAACAAGCTCATTGCCAAGGTCAGCCTGTTCTACACCAGCGTGACCCGCGGTACGCCGCTGCTCATCCAGATCTACATCTTCTACTACGGCCTCGGCAGTCTGTTCGCGCAATTCCCGCTGATTCGCGGCAGCTTCCTCTGGCCCTACCTGCGGGACGGCTACTGGTACATCGTGTTTGCCCTGGTGGTGTCGGTGGGGGCCTATGTCGGCGAAGTGATTCGCGGCGGTCTGCTGGCGGTGCCCAAGGGCGAAATCGAAGCCGCGTCCGCCTTCGGCATGACCCCGCGCCAGTCGTTGTTGCGGGTGCGCTTGCCGCGGGCCTTGCGCCTGCTGCTACCGACCCTTGCCGGGGAAACCGTGATGCTGCTCAAGTCCACGGCACTGGCCTCGACCATCGCCGTGATCGATCTGCTGGGCGCGGCCAACGTAGTCCGCGCGCAAACCTTGCAGGTGTACGAGCCGCTGCTGCTGGTGGCTGGCGTCTACGTTTGCCTGACGTTCCTGATCGAAGCCTTGTTTGCCTTTGCTGAACGGCGCGGGACGCCGGTGCGCAGGTCCGCATAATGGGGTTGCCACGGGTCGACCGGTCGCTGCAGGGCATAG
The DNA here is from genome assembly GCF_004348895.1 of Pseudomonas vancouverensis. GTDB lineage: Bacteria > Pseudomonadota > Gammaproteobacteria > Pseudomonadales > Pseudomonadaceae > Aquipseudomonas > Aquipseudomonas vancouverensis. Next base: position 116,090 of record NZ_RRZK01000027.1, on the reverse strand, counting down.
GCCTGTGCACCTTGGGCTATGCGTTCCTGGCGTTGCAGGACGCGGTGATCAAGTGGCTGGTGGCCGATTATTCGGTGGTGACCATCCTGTTCTGGCGCGCCGCCGTCGTCGTTGTCGCTGTGGTCGTGGCGGGGCGTTCGCGGCTGATCCAGCGCGCCTGGCATTCACCCAGTCGGCGCCTGCTGGTGGTGCGCGGCCTGCTGTCGATCGTCGCCTGGCTGCTGTACTACACGGCGGCTCGCGACCTGAGTCTGGCGGAGATGACCACCCTGTATTTCTCGGCGCCGATCATGGTCACGGTGCTGGCGGCAGTGATCCTCAAGGAGCGGGCGAGCGGCTGGCAATGGTTCAGCCTGATCGTCGGGTTTATCGGCGTCATCATCGCCTGCCGCCCCGACAACATGACCGAGCCGCTGCCCATCGTGCTGACGTTGCTGGCGGCGGTGTGCTGGGCGTTCACTTACATCCAGCTGCGGCAGGTGGATGAGCAGACTTCCGTGTTGGAGCAGATGCTGATCACCAACGTCGTCTTCGTCATTTGCATGGTGGTGGCATTGCCGTGGACCTACACACCGTCGCCAACCCCGGCCTGGCTAGGCATGCTCGGCGCCGGGCTGGTGGGTGGCATCGGCCAGTTCCTGTTGTTCGCCAGTTTCCGCCGCGCCACTGCGACCTTGCTGGCGCCGTTCGAATACACCGGCCTGATCTGGGCGTTCGCCTTGTCGAGCCTGGTCTGGGGCACGCTGATGGACACCTCGCTGGTGATCGGCGCTGGGCTGATTGCGGTCAGCGGCACCCTGGCGATGATCTTCGGCCGGCATCCCTCACAGGACGTCGTCGGTGCCGAATGCTCCGTGTCGCAGCCCCTTTATCCAACAACGGCAGATATGGAGACCGTTGGCGGCGCTGAAGGTCTCGGGGTTCAGGCACCACTCGAGCCAGAGTCCGTCGAGCATCGCCGATAGGCCGATGGCCGCAAGGCGGGTGTCGTGAATCACGAAGCCCTCGCTGACCGCCAGCTCGTCAAGCAACTGACTGAGCAGGTCGATGTAGGCGCGGTAGGTTTTTTCGTGGGACTGGCTGACGTGTTCGGAGTGGCGGATCAGGCTCCAGAACACCACCCACACCCCGAGCAGTTGTGGGTCCATGACCCGGGGCGAAAACGAGCCGACGAGAAACGCGTCCATCTTCTGCGCGGGGGTGCCGGCCTGTTCGATCTCGTGCTTGAGGGCGGTGGTCAGTTCGAGGGCGAGCTTGTGATAGGTGTCGGCAATCAACGCATCGATGCTGCCGAAATGATGATTGAGCAGCCCCACGGACACCCCGGCCTCGGTGGCGATGCGTCGCACGGAAATCCCGGCGTGGCCGTCACGTCCCAGGCAACGCAAGGTGGCGGCCACCAGCATTTCTCGGCGGTCATCGGCTTCGGCGCGACGGTTCTTCGGGGGAATGGTTGTCACGGGACAGTCCTTGGGTGCAGTTACACGACATCGAGCTTAGTTGAACACTTGTTCAATCACCAGCGACGACAAGGACAAAAAACAGGGTTTTTCAACGGTCATCACGGGGGACAGGGCAATGACGCAGGATGTTTCGTTCAATGTTCGCAACAACAACGGCGAGGCCGTGCGGGTCGCAGCCTGGCGTTACCAAGGCGATGGCAGCGGGCCGATCGTGCACTTGCAGGCCGGGGTTCACGCCGATGAAATCGCCGGGATGCTGGTGCTGCACCTGTTGATGCCGCGCCTGCAAGCGGCCGAAGCAGCAGGGCGTCTCAAGGGCCAGGTGACCGTGGTACCGCAAGCCAATCCACTGGGCATCGGCCAGTTTCGTCAGGGGCGGATACTTGGCCGTTTCCACGACGCCACCGGGCATAACTTCAACCGTGGCTTCGACCAGTCCGCAGCGATGACACGGGCTGCCAGCAACGTGCAGGAGTGGCAGAAAAAGCTGGTGGAGCTGGCAGCAAATGCCGATGTGATGCTCGACCTGCACACCGATGACGAAGCCTTGCCGTACCTCTACGTGCACCGCGCCTTCTGGCCTGGTGGCCGTGAGTTGGCCGCCGCGATGAAGATGGACGTGGCGATCATCTGGGACGACGGCGGCGACGGCTCCTTCGAGGAAACCATCATCGCGCCCTGGCTGCGCGAAGGCGCCACCGCCCGGCGCATGGCCGCGACCCTCGAGCTGCGCGGGCAGGGCGATGTCAACGATCGTTACGCACAGTCCGACGCCGACGGCCTGTACCACTGGCTGTGCACTCAGGGCGTTGTCGACGAGTCGGTGGCAGCGGCGGAATGGCCGGTGGAGGCGATGGAAATGGGCCACATGGAAACCATCATTGCGCCGCAACCGGGCATTTTGATCTTTGAAAAAGAGCTGGGGGATTTCGTCGAGGAAGGCCAGCGCTTTGCACGGATTCTCCGGACGCCGGGGGATCCGTCCTCGGAAATCGTCCTGCATGCCGAGCAGTCAGGACGCCTGGTCACCCGCTATCGCGATCGCTTGATCGCCCAGGGCATGGGCGTGGCGAAGTTCACCGGCAGCCGGGTGTCGCGCAACTGGAGTGGTGGTTTGCTAGATCCCAACTAAGCGTCACGGGCGAGGGCGTCGGCCAGGTACTCGGCAAACGCCCGCGCCGCCATGCGCGTGGTGCGTCCCAGTGGAAAGTACGCGTGCACCGGCAGGTCGGCCATCTGCCAATCCGGCAGCAACGCCACCAAGGCGCCGCTGGCCAGTTCCAGCTCACAGGCCCAGGAAGTGGTCGAGGTAATGCCCAGCCCGCCAGCGGCGGCCGCCAGCGCCCCGGCGGTGTCGTTGGTGGAAAACTGTGGATGAACAGCAACCGGCGTCACCTTGCCATCGCGTTCGAATGTCCATGACGAAGCCTGGGCGCCCGCCGGGCCGCCGATGATTCGATGCTGTTGCAGGTCTTGCGGCATAGTCGGCGTGCCATGCCGGGCGAGATAGGCCGGGGAGGCCACTATCACCCGGTGCATGCTGCCGATCTGCCGCGCAGTCCCGGCAAGGTCCGGCAGGTGGCCGACTCGAATGCCGATGTCCACCGCTTCCTTGACCATGTCCTGCCACTGGTCCTCCAAGAGCAACTCCAGGTGCAACTGCGGGTGGCGTTCGGTAAATGCCGAGAGCCGTGGAATCACCACGCGAATGCCCATGGTCGAAGGCATGCCGATGCGCAGCAGGCCGCGCAATTCGCCGCTTTCGCGCACACTGTTTTCCGCGTCGTCGACGGCGGCGAGAATCGGCTCCATGCGCGCCAGAAATTCCAGCCCGGCCTCGGTCGGCGTCACTGCCCGGGTGGTGCGCGACAACAATCGTGCGCCCAAGGTGGCTTCAAGCTCGGCAATCATCCGCGACACCTGGGACTGCGCCAGACCGCTTTCCCGGGCCGCCGCGGAAAAGCTGCCGAGCCGCGCAACGCGGGTATACAGACGCAGGCTGACAATGTCTTTGAGGGGCATGTGGGCGCTACCTGGGTTGAGCGGGGTCAGCGGATTAATGCTGATTGAAGATAAATCTTAGCCTGATTTGCCGTCTACCTAGGGTAAGTGGATGGCGAGATAGTGAACCCATCGCTTTCCCCCTGAATGCGTACCCAAAAATTTGAAGGAGATGGTCATGGACTTTCTGAATACCCTGATCCAGCGCAACGCCGAGTTCGCCGCCACTGATTTCGCCGCCGAATTGAAGATTATTCCGTCGCGGAAAACCCTGATCCTCGGCTGCGTCGACCCGCGGGTCGATCCGATGGATGTGCTCAAGCTCGAACCTGGCGAGGCGGCGATCATCCGCAACGTCGGTGGCCGGGTGAACCCGGCGCTGTTCGAAACCATGGTCATCCTCGGCACGGTGTCGAAAGTCGGCGGTGCCGCAGTCGGCGAAGGCTGGAACCTGATCGTGCTGCACCACACCCAATGCGGCATCAGCGGTTGCTATCACCACGCGCCGGAACTGCTCGCCAAACATATGGGCGTCGCCACCGAGGCACTGGCCGCACTGGAAATCGACGACCCCTACAAAGCCGTGGCCATCGACGTCGCCGCGCTGAAAGCCAACCCCAACCTGCCGGGTGGTTTCACCGTCACCGGTCTGGTCTACGACGTGACCACCGGGTTGGTTGACACCGTGGTGCCTTCGGCGCGGCTGCGGGAGGAATAAATCTGTCCCGTACAAGCACTGTGGGAGCGAGCTTGCTCGCGATGAGGCCATCCAATCCACCCTCTTCGTTGACTGCTAATCCGCCATCGCGAGCAAGCTCGCTCCCACAAAAAACGTCATGGCGTTTGAAGGGGAGTGGTTTCGATTGAATTGAATAATGGTTGTGCTATACAACTAAATGCTCTCCTTTCAATCAAGACCCGCCTCATGACTCCGTCACATTCCGTCCTCATCAACCAGATCCGCACTTCATCCCGACTCATGGTCCGGGAGCTGGGGTTCATGCAGGCAACGTTGGCGGCTACCGATTACCCGCCGTCATTCGTTCACACCCTGGTAGAACTGGGTAATCGCAAAACGTTGACCGCCGCAGAGCTGGTGGAGCTTCTGGGCCTGGAAAAATCCACCGTCAGCCGCATGCTGCGCAAGCTGACAGAGGCGGGGGAGATTGAGGACATTCCCAACGAAGACGATGCACGCTCCAAGACGCTGCGTCTCACGCCCAAAGGCAGGAAAACCCTGCGCAATATCGATGCATTTGCCACGGAGCAGGTCACCGCCGCCTTGGCGTGCCTGACAGCGGCGCAACAACAAGCCGCCAGTGAAGGCATCCATCACTACGCCGCCGCCCTGCAAAGCCATCGCCTCGGCACACCGTCGTGCGTCACGCCGCTGGAAATCGCGCGGGGATATCGTCCCGGCATCATTGGCCGTATCGCGCAAATGCATGCCGAGTACTACGCCAGGCACTCCAACTTCGGCCAGCCCTTCGAAAGCCTGGTCGCCGCAGACATGGCCGACTTGATGGGGCGCTTGCACAATCCCGACAACCAGGTCTGGGTCGCCCTGGATGGACAACAGATAGTCGGCTCCATCGCCATCGATGGTGAAGGTGAGGGCGGTCAGGCGCATTTGCGCTGTTTCATTCTGGACGACTCGGCGCGTGGCAAGGGTGCCGGACGACGCTTGATAAGCGAAGCAATCCATTTCTGTGACGAACGCGGATTTCGCGAAACACGGCTGTGGACATTCAAGGGCCTGGATGCCGCCCGCAAGCTGTATGAGGACTTCGGTTTTGTCCTGGTGCAGGAGCAGGAAGGGCAGCAGTGGGGCGCGCCGGTCATCGAGCAATGTTTTGTGCGCCCCGGGGAAAGGGCTGATTAACCGCTGTCTGATTGAACGGCGATGGCGGATTGATTCGGCATCAAGGCAAAAAACTCAGGCTTTTATGTATCGCCATGTAACAACTCCCCACATCTGCATACAACCCTACAAAACCGCCGCTTCACGGATACAGCCGGGATACACCCCTGGGGCCAAATAGACCTGCCAAAGCGAGATGCACAAAGCAACTCGCAACTCGCAAACCAGTTTATCAACCCCTTGTGGCACGGCCGAAAGCGGTCACGCCACGACCATGATCCGGAGTATCAACATGTCTCGTTTGCAGTCGAACAAAACCCGTATTGGCCTGCTCGCCGTTGCACTGGTCGGTGGTATCAACTTCGCCTCCTCGGCGTTCTCCGCTGACGCCCTGCCTCAGGGTTACCAACTGGCCTCCGCGGAGAAAACCAGCGAAGGCAAGTGCGGCGAAGGCAAATGCGGTGCCGACCAGGCCAGCGCGCAAAAGACCCAGGCTGAAGGCAAATGCGGTGAAGGCAAGTGCGGTGACGCCTCGTTCGCCGCCACCGACGCTGACCATGACGGCCGGGTTTCGCTGAAGGAATTGCTGGCGGTAGCCCCGGACGGCGCTGAGGAATTCAAGAAGATCGACGCCAATGGCGACGGCTTCCTGTCGGAAGGCGAGGTGTACAAGTACCGCACCAACCAGTTCACCTCCAACGGCAAGAAAGTACCCACCGAGCTCTACACCAAGCTGAGCCAGGCCAAGAACTGATCTGGCGCGAACCGAAAACCCTTCCTATGCTCAGGCCCAGGAAGGGTTTCTCGCGTGAGTATTCCGGTTTGATCGTTGCACGCGTAATAGCACCCTCCCGTTGGCTGTTGACCTGACCGGACCTGCTCGTATAAAAAAAATCGAAAAGGGTCGTACGCGTCGAAGAAACCCTGGAAAAGCGGCCAGACGAGCCAGCGACGTAGCCTCTTGCCATTGCGGTGTCATAAATCTTTCATAAAACTCGTTCAAAGTTCGGTAGGCCGTTATCAAAAGGAATGCCGTCAATGAAAAGTTTTGTGAAGTCCGCCGCGCTCGCCGTAACGTTTTCTCTCTGCGCCACCTCTGTATCTTTTGCTGAAGAAAGCGTCCGCCTGACAGGTTCTGGCGCCAGTTTTCCTGCTCCGATCTACCTCACCTGGTTCAAGGATTTCAGCAAAAAAACCGCTGGCGTCACCGTGGACTACCAGTCCAAGGGCAGTGGTGCGGGCGTACAGGATTTCCTGAACAAAACCGTTGATTTCGCAGCCAGTGACTCGGCAATGAAAGACGAAGACATTGCCAAGGTTGCCGAAGGCGTGCAGCTGCTGCCGATGACCGCAGGGGAAATCGTGCTGGCCTATAACCTGCCAGGCAGCCCTAAAGGGCTCAAGCTGCCACGCGATGTTTACTCCAACATTTTCCTGGGCAAGATCACCCAGTGGAACGATCCGCAGATCGTCGCAGCCAACCCGGAACTGAAACTGCCGGCATTGCCGATCACGGTGGTCGTGCGTGCAGACTCCAGCGGTACCACCGCGGTGTTCACCAAGCACATGTCGACCATCAATACCGAGTTCAAGACAGCGCTGGGCGAAGGCAACACCGTCAACTGGCCTGCCAGCGACAAGTTCATCAAGTCGCCTAAAAACGACGGCGTGACCGCGACCGTACGCCAGACCCCTGGTGCCATTGGCTACATCGAATACGGCTTCGCCAAGCTGGCCAAGGTCGATTTTGCCCAGTTGCAGAACAAGGCCGGCCAGTACGTTGTGCCTAACGCGGAAAGCGGTGCCGAGGCTCTGGCGGCGGTGACCTTCCCGGAAAACCTGGTGGCCTGGTTGCCTGATCCGGACGGCGCCAAGTCCTACCCGATCACTTCCTACACCTGGATGATCTTCCGCAAGCACAACGAGAATCCGGCCAAGGCCAAGGCCATGCGTGAAATGGTCGAGTACAGCCTGACCGAAGGGCAGAAAATCGCCGACTCGATGGGTTACATCCCGCTCCCGCAATCGGTCGTCGATCAGGTTCGCAAAGCTTCTGCCAACATCCAGTAACGCTCGCGAGTCTTCATTCGGCGTGTGCTGCCAGGCACGCCGAATGAGATTTTCACCTGTTCCGGAATTCACCCATGACCCAACCTTTTGTCGTACCGGTTAATCCGGACTCTGCCTGCCAACCGCCTTCCGCGAAGGATTTCCTGGTGGATCGCACTTTCCGTGCGATCGCGCGCGTGGGGGTGGTGCTAATCCTGGTGTTGGTATTTGCCCTCGTATTCGAGGTCGGCCGCAAGGCCGTGCCAGGCATGGAAAAGCATGGCCTGGACGTGCTCCTGGGTTCCGTCTGGGACGTCAATCAGGGCAAGTACGGTATTCTGCCCGCCATCTGGGGCACGCTTTACAGCGCATTCATCGCTTTGCTGATCGCAGGTGTTTTCGGCGTCAGCATGGCGATTTTTCTGACCCAGGATTTTCTGCCCGCCAAGCTCGCGGCCATCTTCCGTACCATCGTCGAATTGCTCGCCGCCATTCCCAGCGTCGTCTACGGTCTGTGGGGGATCTATGTGGTGATCCCGGCCATTCGGCCGCTGACCGCGTGGTTGAATACCGAGCTCGGCTGGATACCTTTTTTCAGCACATCGTTGAGCGGACCAGGCTTGCTGCCTGCAGCACTGGTACTCGCCATCATGATTCTGCCCACCATCGCCGCCGTTTCCCAGGATGCGCTCACGGGCGTCCCCATGAAAACCAAGCAAGCCGCCTATGGCATGGGTACTACCCACTGGGAAGCGATTCTCAAGGTGATGGTGCCATCTGCCGCCACCGGCATCTTCGGCTCGCTGGTGCTGGGGCTGGGTCGGGCACTGGGTGAAACCATGGCCCTGGCGATGCTGGTAGGCAATGCGAACAACATATCCCTTTCTCTGTTTGCCCCGGCCAACACGCTGGCCGCTTTGCTGGCGCTGAACTTTCCCGAGGCCGGGCCCAACGAAGTCGAAGTCTTGATGTATGCCGCACTGGTGCTGATGTTCATCACCCTGATCGTGAATGTCATCGGTTCCATGATCATGCTCTACGCCCAGCGGGAGACTAAATGATGACTGACCTCACTCCCGCTGTATCTGCCTTGCCAAGCCTGCAACGCCGGTTCGAAGGTCGCGCCCTGCGCAGCCTGGTGCTGACCACGTTGGTCTGGCTGCTTGCGGTGCTGGCCAGTGTGCCGCTGTTTTCCGTGCTCTACATGTTGATCACGCGCGGTGGTGCTCGCCTCAGCCTGGAGGTGTTCACTGAATTGCCGCCGACCGGCTTCGAGACGGGCGGTGGTTTCGGCAACGCCATGGCAGGTACCTTCGTCATGGTCGGTATCGCGGCCGCCATCGCGGTGCCGGTTGGCATCATGGCTGCGGTCTTTCTCGCGGAGCTTGGGCCTGACAGCAAACTGGCGAGCGGCGCGCGCTTTGCCGCCAAGATGCTGACCGGGTTGCCTTCGATTCTGGCGGGTGTTTTTGCCTACGCCCTGGTCGTGGTGACCACCGGCACCTACTCGGCACCAGCAGGTGGCGTGGCCTTGGCGGTGCTGATGCTGCCGATCGTCGTGCTGACGGCTGAAGAGTCGATGAAGATGGTGCCCAAGATCATGAAGGATGCCGCCTACGGCATGGGCTGCACGCGCTCGCAAGTGATCTGGAAAATCGTCCTGCCGACCGGCATGCCGGCGATCCTGACCGGGGTCATGTTGGCCGTGGCGCGCGCAGCGGGCGAAACCGCACCGTTACTGTTTACCGCGCTGTTCAGCAACTATTGGATCTACCACGATGGCAGCCTGTCGCTGATGAACCCGACAGCCTCGCTTTCCGTGTTGATCTACAACTTTTCCGGCATGCCCTTCGACAACCAGCTTGAACTCGCATGGGCGGCGTCGCTGGTGCTGGTGATGATCGTGCTGGTCGTGAATGTCGTCAGCCGTATTTTCGGCAAGCCAAGGTATTGAGAGCGGGAGCATCTGAATCGTGAACACAGCATCTGCGCAAAAAGTCGCGCCCGTTGACACCAAGACTGAAGTGGTCATGGACTGCAAGCTGGACAAGATTTTCTATGGCAACTTCATGGCGGTGCGTGACAGCCATGTGCCGATTGAAAAAAACAAGATCACCGGATTCATCGGTCCTTCCGGCTGTGGCAAGAGCACTGTGCTGCGCAGCCTGAACCGGATGAATGACCTGGTGAGAGGGTTCCGCTTCGAAGGCCACGTGCACTTCCTCGGGCAAGACGTCTATGGCAAGGGCGTGGACCCGGTCGTCGTGCGTCGCTATATCGGCATGGTGTTTCAACAGCCAAACCCGTTCTCGATGAGCATCTTCGACAACGTCGCTTTTGGCCTGCGCCTGAATCGCTACAAGGGCGATCTGGGGGACCGTGTAAAGCACGCCCTGCAAGGCGCTGCGCTGTGGGATGAAGTCAAGGACAAGCTCAAGGTCAGCGGCCTGTCCCTTTCCGGTGGCCAACAGCAGCGCCTGTGTATCGCTCGCGCCATCGCCACTGAACCGGAAGTCCTGCTGCTGGATGAACCGTGCTCGGCGCTCGACCCGATTGCCACGCGCCGTGTCGAGGAACTGATGGTCGAGTTGAAGAAGGACTACACCATCGCCCTGGTTACCCACAACATGCAACAGGCCATCCGTGTCGCCGACACGACGGCCTTCTTCTCGGTGGATATTTCCCAGGGAACCCGCACTGGCTATCTGGTCGAGATGGGCCCAACCGCGCAGATTTTCGACAGCCCACGTGAACAGATGACCGAGGATTACATCAGCGGCAAGTTCAGCTAAGTCATCTGTCCAGGACCGTATGCCGTCAACGGCCGTACGGTTCTGGCCTGCGTAGATTTGTCTTCGGTTCACACTTCTTTGTTCAAGGTTGCCAATGTCTGTAACGCGTCGTCTTGATTTGCCCGCGATTGAGCGTGCACTGCGTGAGGTGCAAAGTCGCTTCGCTGAACTCAGCGAGCACTTCACCGAGCCACGTGACCCGTTCACCGACGAAGTGCTGAAGAATGTGCTGGAGGGCTACGCCCTGATCGACGACTACGTCGCACGGGGTGTCGACCTGTTTGATTTGCAGCAACTGAACCTGATGCTGGAGATCAATGCCACCGTTCTGTGCGGGCGCGACCCTGCACGCCGAGAGGAATTTGCGCCACACCTGGCGGCCACTGAAGCGCACTTTTTCAACAACGTGGAAGGTGGAATCAAGGATCTGTTCAATTGGTACACCGCCTATCGCAGTGAGTCAGTCTGGAAGCGCGCGGCTGGTGTCTATGTGCGGATTCTCAGCAAACCGCAGTTGTTCATTGAGGGCAACAATCGCAGTGGTTCGCTCATCGTCAGTTACCTGCTGATGCGCGCGGGGCTGCCTCCCTTCGTGCTGACCCTGGACAACGCCAAGGGTTACTTCAATCCGTCATCGGTCATCCGCAACTCCGCCAAGCATGGCGTAAAGGCGTTATTCGAATTGCCCAAGATCAAGAAAAAATACGCCGCCTTCCTCGAAGAGCAGGCACCGGACCCGAAGAAGTTTTTCCTGAGCGCAAAACATGCCCCCGCCTATCAAGGGGGTGCTTGATGAATACCTATCCAATGCTTGAGAAGTACCGGGTCATCAACAGCCAGCTGTGGCAGGCGGTAAAGACGGCCTTTGCGCCTTACTTGTTCAGGCGTCAGCGCATTCGGATTTCGTTTGATATCGATGACACCCTGGCCTGCCTGCCACACCATAGCGACGTCGAGCAAAGCCCGGTGCCGGAGTTTGTTCATCGCTGGCTGGGCGAACCGCTGCGGATCGGCACCCGTTCCCTGACCCGCGAGTTACGCCGCCAGGGCTGCAGCATCTGGGTCTACACCTCGTCCGGGCGGACACCGTCCTACATCAGGCGTTGGCTGCTGCTGTACGGAATCCACGTCGACGGCGTGGTCAACAGTGTCCGGCATAACCAGGCCCTGACGGAACGAGGCCTGGTCAACGCGCCTTCGAAGCTTCCACCGGCGTTCGACATCGACTTGCACGTCGATGATTCCGAAGGTGTGAAGAGCGAAGGCCATGATCACGGTTTTCGCGTTGTTGTGGTGCGTCCGGATGATGCGAGCTGGGCGCAGAGAGTCCTGGACTCAGTCGCCGAGGTCCAGGCGCTGATCGCTCGGCAGCAGGGCGCTGGCTGCATGGGCTGAGCCGCTAACCAAGCGGCCTCTTTCATCGCAAGTACGACCATTCATTGGCCGCTATCCAGGCGCTTTGACGCCGTGCCGTAATTGCCCAGCTGATAGATCGCGATACGCCTGGCACCGAAGGTGAACGCTTCGAAGGGCTTGGCCTCCAGTGCCTTGAGCCAGTCGAGCGGCGCAACGCCGATTGTCACGTGCGGGTTGTACTGGGTACCGGTCTGTTTAGGGATGAAGGTGTCGACGTACTCGAACAGGGCAGGGGGAAAGGCAGCGCCGGATTTGTCGGGAACGAAGGCCGACGCATCACCGCCCTTGACCGCGTACTGGCCTGCGGCGTCGATCATGGCCTGCTGCAACACCTGCAACTGTTCGGTGGGTTTGATGACGATTCCGGCCAGACCTACCTTGCCATTGGCAATGTGATACAGCCCGGTCGCAGTCATTTCGAGGCTGCCGAGGTCGTACCCGGACTTCGCCTTCTCGACTGCCGCCATGACCTTCGGCAGGTCAGCTTGCGCAACGTACAGCTGGAGCAAGGTGATGTGTGGGGCGTGTTCCGCATCCAGTTCGAAACCGTCCGGAATCTGTTCGCGCATCATGCCATTCCATTTTCCAGCCTCATCGACCATTTTCGCGTCTGGCTGGATGAGCACATCAATGGCAATCAGGTCATCGCGGGCGCTGGCGAATGGCACGACCATCAACAGCGCCGTCAGTGCTAACACCTTCTTCAACATCGTCATCTCTCCTCTCCAGCCGGGCATTGGCAGGGCATGAACGTTCTGATGAATGACAGTCAGCGTAGTCGACGAGCATTCATTCAGGATGCTTTCTCGTCGCCAATGGCGTCTGGCCGATTCCACCGGCCATGTCTCATCGCCCCATAGCCGTCACACAGGCAGGTGCCTGCCCGATGGTTACCTCACTACACAATTGCAGATTTCGCACTATGCTTTTTTGGCAATCAAAAGGTGTCTAGCCCAACGGACTGCGGACGATTCGTGCGCATCGACTCTGGAGCATTGTCAGATGAAGTCTCGTTCATTGCTGATTTTGATCTCGCTTGGCGCCCTGCCGCATTTCGCGACGGCGGCTGATACGTCTGCCAGTTGGCCTGACCGCAGCGTCCTGCCCATTCCGCTGTCGCCTTTCGAGGGCAAGATCGGCAAGGACTACACCCAATCCAAAGAAGCCTGGCAGCAGGTACCGACCGCCCCGGCCGATGCACCCAATGTGCTGATCATCCTGCTCGATGACGTCGGCTTCGGTCAGAGCAGTACCTTTGGTGGGCTGATCCCGACACCCAACCTGGACAAGCTGGCCTCCGAGGGCTTGAAGTTCAATCGCTTCCACACCACCGGCATCTGCGGCCCTTCACGTGCAGCACTGCTCACTGGTCGTAATCACCACGACGCCGGCAACGGCTTCCTGATGGAGTGGGCCACCGGCCTGCCCAACTACAGCACGATGATTCAGCGCGATACCGCGACCATCGGCGAGATCCTCAAGGACAACGGCTACAGCACCTCGTGGTTCGGCAAGAACCACAACACGCCGGACTGGGAGTCCTCGGCGGCCGGTCCTTTCGATCGCTGGCCAACGGGCATGGGCTTCGAATACTTCTACGGTTTCAATGCCGGGGAAACCAACCAGTACTATCCGGTGCTGTTTGAAAACACCACGGCCGTGGAGCCGGCGACCCAGCCTGAGCAGGGCTACCACTTGATGACGGACATGACCGACCGGGCCATTTCCCGACTGCGCTACACCAAGAGCGTGGCGCCCAACAAACCCTACTTCATGTACTTCGCGCCGGGTGCGATGCATGCACCGCATCAGGTCGCCAAGGAGTGGCGAGACCAGTTCAAGGGCAAGTTCGACATGGGCTGGGAGAAGTACCGCGAGATGGTTTACAAGCGCCAGCTGGAGATGGGCATCATCCCCCCCGATACCAAGCTCACACCGAGGCCCGATTGGGTACCGGCCTGGGACACCTTGTCCGCCGACCAGAAAAAACTCTACACCCGCCTGATGGAAAACTTTGCCGGTTACTTTGCGTTCACCGATCACGAGATCGGCCGCCTGCTGGATGCCGTCAAGACCCTGCCCGGTGCCGAAAACACCATCGTCATGTACATGGTCGGCGACAACGGTGCTTCGGCCGAGGGCGGGCCGGATGGCACGATCAACGAGATCAAGTCGCTCAATGGCGAGAAAAGCACGATCGAGGACACGCTCAAGTACTACGACGAAATCGGCGGACCGACCACCGAAGCGCATTACCCAGTCGGCTGGGCCTGGGCAGGCAATACGCCGTTCCAGTGGGTGAAGCAGGTCGCCTCGCACCTGGGCGGCACACGCAATCCGATGGTGGTGTCGTGGCCGGCGAAGATCAAGCCAGATCCCAAACCCCGGGATCAGTTCCTGCACCTGGTGGATGTCGTGCCAACCATTCTCGAGGCGGCGCATCTGCCAATGCCGGTCAGCGTCAACGGCGTCCAGCAAAAGCCGCTGGCCGGGGCTTCCTTTCTTTCTGTGTTCAACGATGCCAAGGCACCGTCACCGCGCTCCGAGCAGTATTTCGAAGTGCTGTCCAACCGCTCCATCTATGACAACGGCTGGAAAGCCGATGCCCAGCACACCCTGCCTTGGCGCCAGGACCTGGCACCGGGCAAATGGGATGAAGACAAGTGGGAGTTGTACAACCTCGACAAGGACTTCAGTGAGTCCAATGACCTGGCTGCGAAAATGCCGGAAAAACTCCAGGAGATGAAGGCAAAATTCGATCAGCAGGCCACTCAATACAACGTCTATCCCCTGGATGACCGCGGTGCAGCACGCTTGCGGGTGCCCAAGCCTGGCGTACCGGGATCGCAGCCCGATGCCAAGCAATATACCTACTACGCAGGTGCCACGCGGCTGGCCGAATCTGCTGCACCGAACATGAAAAACCGTTCCTGGACACTGACCGCTGAAATCGACACCCACAGTGACCAGGACAGCGGTGTGATCATGGCGATCGGCGGTGTATCGGCCGGCATGTCGCTGTACCTCGACAAAGGCAAGCCGGTGTTCCACTACAACTGGTTCGAAGAGCATCGCTACGTGGTGGCAGCCGACCAGACCGTGCCCAAAGGCAAAAGTACAGTGGTGCTGGACTTCGCCTACGACGGCCAGGGTCCAGGCAAAGGCGGCACGGCGAAAATCCTCGTCGATGGCAAGCAAGTCGCCGAAGGTCGCGTCGACAAGACAGTCGCCGGGCGTTTTGGTATCGATACCTTTGGTATCGGCGAGGACAGCGGGCAACCGGTATCCAATACCTACAAGCCGCCGTTCAAGTTCGAAGGTGACATCGCCAAGGTCGTGATTGATCTGAAATGAATCAGGAGACGGGTATGCAGGTAAGGAAGCGACGCTGGGGCATGGTACTGCTGCCATTGCTGGTGGTGGGTGCCGGGCTGTCGTATGCGGGTTACCAGCACTGGCGTGGGCCTGCGCCGTTGACGGTGGGGGACGGCAAGTCCGGTCCGATGAACATGGTCTGGATTCCGTCCGGTGAGTTTCTGATGGGCAGCGACCACAAGAAGGCCCAGCCCAATGAGGGGCCGGTACACAAAGTGCGACTGGAGGGCTATTGGGTCGATCGCTACGACGTCACCAATGCCGACTTTGCCCGGTTCGTGGCCGCCACCCACTATGTCACCACCGCCGAGCGCAAACCCGATTGGGAAGACCTGAAGGTGCAGTTGCCACCCGGCACGCCCAAACCGGACGACAGCCTGCTGGTACCAGGGGCGATGGTGTTTGTCGGCAGCGAGCGACCGGTGCCACTGAATGATTTCAGCCAGTGGTGGGTGTTTGTGCCCGGTGCGAACTGGCGCCATCCCACCGGCCCGCAAAGCAACATCGAGGGCAAGGACGCCCATCCGGTGGTGCAGGTGTCCTATGCCGATGTCCAGGCCTACGCACGCTGGGCCAACAAGCGGCTGCTGACCGAGGCCGAGTGGGAATACGCCGCCAGGGGCGGGCTGGAGCAGGCCACCTATGCCTGGGGCAACGAGTTTTCCCCGGATGGCAAGCAGATGACCAACACCTGGAACGATGCGCAACCCTTTCCGGTGACCAGTGCCAGCACCCTGTTCAAGATCGGCACCAAGCCGGTGGCCACTTATCCGGCCAACGCCTATGGCTTGTACGATATGTCGGGTAACGTCTGGCAGTGGGTCGCAGACTGGTACCGCACCGATGCCTTCAAGCTGGTTACCGAGCGTCAGTCCACGGGTGGCGTATCGGTGAATCCGAAGGGCCCAGACGACAGTTATGATCCGGCACTGGGGGAGGCCGCCAACGCGCCGCAGCGAGTGATTCGCGGCGGGTCGTTCCTGTGCAGCGACAGTTACTGCACCAGCTTTCGTACCAGTGCCAGACAAGGCTCCGATCCCGCCAACCCGATGTCACATCTCGGGTTTCGCCTGGCGATGAGCGAGGAGCAGTGGGAGGGCGCACACTGACCCCTACGGCGCCAGCAAGGTCAGCGCGGACCGTCGCCCTGTGGGGGTTTAACTGATAGTCTGCCTGCTGCTTATTCCAGCTCCACAGGAGCAGCCATGAACCCTCTGCATGTCGCCTATCCGGTGGAGCTTGCTCCTGATTCCTCCAGGGCATCGAATAATGACCCCTCCGATATCGATCTCTTGCACCGCATCAGCGTCGAGTTGATTGGTGAGCAGGATCGCGAAGCGCTCTACGGCAAGATCGTTGATGCGGCAGTCTCCATCACCGGCTCGCAATTCGGCACGATGCAACTGCTTTGCCCTCACGGGCATTCCTCGGGGCACGGTGGTGAACTTCAACTCCTGTGCTCACGCGGGTTGTCAGCCGAAGCTGTCGGATTCTGGCAATGGGTGAACCCTGCGGCCTACAGCAGTTGCACTTTGGCGCTCAAGCTGGGGCGGCGGGCAATCATTGCCGACTTTGAGCAATGGGACGACATTGCCGGGACGCCAGACCTGCTTGCCTTTCGCAGCGCGGGTATCCGTTCCGCGCAGACCACACCGCTGATGTCGCGCAACGGCCATTTGCTCGGCATGATCTCCACTCACTGGCGCGAGCCACATCAACCCTCCGAACGAGACCTGCGACTGCTGGATATCCTGGCGCGCCAGGCCGCCGACTTGCTGGAGCGCACCATGGCCGAGGAGGCGTTGCGTGCCCGCGAACAGGAGCTTGCCCGCACGTGCAGCGCCCTGCGTGAAATCGAAGAGCGGCAGCGCCAGACCGAGGCCAAACTGCTTCGGCTCAACGAAACACTGGAGCAGCGTGTGGCAGAACGAACAACCAGGTTGATGCAGGCCGAAGAGAAGCTGCGCCAGTCACAGAAGATGGAAGCGGTGGGGCAGTTGACGGGTGGCCTGGCCCACGATTTCAATAATTTGCTCGCGAGCATTTCAGGCTCCCTTGAACTGATGAGCCGACGCATCACCCAGGGGCGCTGGAGCGAAATCCACAAGTACATGGCTGCTGCGGAGGGCGCCGCCAAGCGCGCGGCCACGTTGACCCACCGCCTCCTGGCGTTCTCCCGTCGCCAGACGCTCGAACCGCGCCCCACGAATGCCAATACGCTGATTTATGGAATGACCGAGCTGATCCAGCGAACAGTGGGGCCCGGCATCCAGGTCGAAACACTGGGAAGCGCAGACCAGTGGCCAGTGCTCGTCGATGCCAGCCAGCTTGAAAATACCTTGCTCAACCTCTGCATCAACGCCCGCGATGCCATGCCTGACGGTGGCCGCATCACGTTGCAGACCACCAACCAATGTCTGGATCTTGAGCAAGCTCGCGTTTGTGATTTGGCTGAAGGGCAATACCTTTGCCTGTCCGTTACGGATACCGGCATGGGTATGTCGCCAGAGGTGATGGCCCATGTGTTCGAGCCGTTTTTCACGACAAAACCCATTGGCCAGGGCACGGGCCTCGGTCTCTCGATGATCTACGGTTTTGCCCAGCAGTCTGGCGGGCAAGTGCGCATCGATTCAAAGGTGGGCGAAGGCACGACGGTGTCGATCTACTTGCCTCGGCACAATGGCGTCATCCCCCAGGACGAACCAACGCCCGGCAAGGCGGCAGTGGCGGTCGAGCAGCACGGTGAGACGGTGCTGCTGGTGGACGACGAGCCGACCGTACGCATGCTGATGGCGGATGTGCTGGGCGAACTTGGTTACACGGTGATTGAGGCCGGCGACAGCACGGCGGGACTCAAACTGCTTCGTTCGGATATACACATCGACGTGCTGGTCACCGACGTGGGTCTGCCCGGTGGCATGAACGGTCGACAGATGGCCGACGCCGGGATGGAACTGCGCCCTGATCTGAAGACCCTGTTCATCACCGGGTATGCCGAAAGCGCAGCCATTGGAAAGGGGCAGCTCAAGTCGGGCATGCACGTGCTGACCAAACCCTTTGCCGTTGAAACCCTCGGAACTCGGGTGCGTGAATTGCTCGTGAAATAGCATTTCCAGACAGCGAGCGATCAGTGCCACCAAGGCATACCGGGGCTTTTCGTATCTATAGAACAACAAGAGGCAAGCCACTGACGTTTGCCAGTGGCTTGCCTTGATGCAGTCAGGCCTCAGTAGGAGCATCAGGGGGTGACGATGTTGAACCACAGGTCGAAGTTATCCATGTAGCTCATCAACTCATCAAGCTTGCCCTCGTTGCCGTTGATCTTCACATTGCCTGCAGTGACAGCATCCTTCAGCGTGGTCTGCTTGAGCATGATGTTGTTCAAGGTGTCACGGGTCAGGGTGATGGTTGCATCGGCGTCCTTCGCTTGCGCACCTTCGGTGTGGTTGAGTACACCGTTGACCATCTCCAGCGTGTACTTCTGTTTCAGGTCGGTGAAGTCCAGGTTGAGGGTGATGTGCTTGTCTCCCACTTCAGGCCCTTTGAGGCGCATGGCCAGGAAGTCGAAGAACAGGTCCAGGTCCATCGCCTTGACGGTGTCCGGGCTGGCGGTGTCCGGTGTTGGCAGCTTCTGTACGCCATTGCGCAACTCCTGGGCACCGGTCAGGTAGAAGTTGCGCCATGGTCCGCTCTCGGCCTGGTAACCCAGTTGCTCCAGCGTGTCGGCTTGCAGGTTTTTCGCCGCCTGATTGCTCGGGTCGGCGAAGACCACATGGTTGACGACCTCGGCGACCCAGCGGTAATCACCCTTGTCGTAGTACTCCTTGGCCTTGGTCAGCACCGCTTCAGCACCGCCCATCATGTCGACATAACGCTTGGCTTGTTCATCCGGTGGCAGCTCCCACAAGGTGGCCGGGTTGCCGATGAACCAACCCAGATGCAGAACATAGGTGGCCTTGACGTTGTGGTTCAGGGAACCGTAGTAACCCCGGTTGGAGAAACGGTCGGCAATCGACTTGGGCAGTTTCACCTGCTCGGCGATTTCGGTCATGGTGTACCCCTTGTTGGCCAGGCGCAGGGTTTCGTCGTTGATGTAGCGATACATGTCACGCTGGGACGACAGTTGATCCTTCACTTCCTTGTTGCCCCAGACCGGCCAGTGGTGCATGGCGTACATGACCTGTACGTCGTTGCCCCACATCTTCAGCGCCTCATTGAGATACTTGGACCACGGCAGCGGCTCGCGAATTTTCGCGCCACGCAGCGAGTAGGTGTTGTGCATGGTATGGGTGGAGTCCTCGGCCGTGTTCAGGGCCTTCTTCTCCTTGATGTAATACAGCATCTCGGCCGGCGCCTCACTGCCCGGCGCATAGAGGAACTCATAAGTGAGACCGTCAATCACATGCTTCTCGCCGGTCTTCTCAATGATGTCGGTCGGCGGGATGAGGGTCACTGTACCGGCAGAGGTGGTGGTGCCCAGCCCGGCACCTAATTGCCCCGTTTCGTTGGGTGGCAGCAGGTTGCCGTACATGTAGCTGGCGCGACGGCTCATCGCGGTCCCGGCCATGACGTTCTCGGCAACCGCATGTTCCAGGAAGCCTTTGGGCGCGTAGATCTTCACCTTGCCGGCCTTGACGTCCTTCTCATCTACCACGCCGCGTACGCCGCCGTAGTGGTCGACGTGGCTGTGGGTGTAGATCACCGCGACTACCGGCTTTTTCGGACGGTGCTTGAAGTAAAGATCAAGCGCCGCCTTGGCGGTTTCACTGGAGATGAGCGGATCGAAGATGGTGATGCCATGCTTGCCTTCGACGATGGTCATGTTCGACAGGTCGTAATTACGTACCTGGTAGATACCGTCGGTGACTTCGAACAGGCCGGAAATGTTGATCAACTGCGACTGCCGCCACAGGCTGGGGTTGGTACTGGCCGGGGCCGCTTCGCCTTCCTTGATGAAACCGTACTTGTTCGGGTCCCAGATCATATTGCCGCTTGGGCCCTTGATCGGGTCCGAGGGCAGTGGCGCGATAAAGCCCTTGTGCGCCAATTCGAACGAAGTCTTGTCGTTGAACGGCAGTTCCTGAAGCAGGGCATCGTTGGCCGCTTTGGTGGCCTCTGTCGCTGGCTTGGGCGATTCCGCGGCCCAGGCATGGTTGGTCATGGCGATGGCCGCCGCCAGCAGGACCGAGGTGCTGAGTTTCCAGATTTCAGTGGATGTGCTTTTAGCTTTGAGATTCGAGGTTCGAGCAATCGCATTCATGTAAAGCTCCTTCTTACTTGATGCGCCGTACCTTTCAAGGCAACTGCCAGCGTTACGTCTAGTCATCTCTCTTCACAAAGAGGGATTTCGGGGGTTAACCGGACGGTAATGCTTCTGTAATCTGAGTGGAGACCTCTCCCGCGTGTCGCGTTATTTGTGTTTCTGCTACGCAAATAAAACACCTTTTACCTGTGCGGGTTTAAGTTGTTGAGCTGTCCCAATGTTGAATAAAAAAATCCCGGTATTTACGCGGCTAATGGTTTTTAGGAGTCGTCTCGAGCTTGCGAGAGTAGGCCGTATAAGCTTGTGCCCAAGCCAGCCATGACTAGCAAGAGCCTAGTAAGGATACGCAGTCGTGCAACTTATTTAGACCGAGAATAAGTATTTCTAGTTGTTTCATAATACTAAAATAGTGGCACTTGTGGTGCTGGTGAAACAGGCGCTTTCGTCAACAGAGTGAGAGGACCTGTCAATGCACGTTTATTGAATTGGTGTGCTGATGTTCGCCTCTCTAGTTGCACTTGAGCCAGTGACTGAGCCACTAATGAGGCTGGCGTATTGCGCAGAGTTATTGAATTCCGCAGTCCACCAATTCGCGCCAAACTTCAATCAAAGCGTTTACAGCTTAATGAGCGCGGGCTTGGTTTGAACGGACTAGACTGAGCCTTTGCTCGGGGCGCTGGCATCTTGTCGATGACTTTTCAATCGTGAGATTCGCATCAAAATCCGGGAGTCATTAATCGATAAGCAGCTCTCTTGATCGATGCTTGATCGATCCAGATTAATGCTCGACCGATTGCGCATTGACCTGCCTGATCAACTCGAATGCAATCGAATGTGCAGGTCCACGCAATCGCGCCTCACGCCTTGACCCAGCGCTGCCGACTCCAGCTACTCAGGCCATCAACCGCAAACACCAACAGCAACATCGCCAGAATGATGGTGCTGGCCCGTGCCTCCTGGAACAGGCTGAGGCTGACGTAGAGCATCTGCCCCAAGCCACCGGCGCCGACGAAGCCGAGGACGCTGGCCATGCGGATGTTGTTTTCCCAACGGTAGAGGATGTACGCCAGCAACTGCGGGAACAGGTTGGGCAGGGTGCCGTAGCAGAACGCCCAGACCACGTTGCCGCCCTGTAAACGAATGGCCTGGGCCGGTTCTGCCGGGGTGTTTTCCAGGGCTTCGGCGAACAGGCGACCGAGGACGCCGGTGGTGTGCATGGCCAGGGCCAGGGTGCCGGCGTTCGGGCCGAGGCCGGCGGCGAACACCATCAGCGCCGCCCACACCAGTTCCGGAATGGCTCGCAGGCCGTTGAGCAGCAGGCGCGCGGCGGCCTGCAGCCAGCCACCGAATCGCCCGGCCGCCGGCAACGCCAGGAGCAGGCCGAACACCGCAGCGAGCAAGGTGCCGAGTGCCGACATGGCCAGGGTTTCCATCGCGCCTCGGCCGATGGCTTGCAGGTGCGTTGCGCTCAAATCCGGGCTCAAGAAGCGCAGCGCATAGGCACCCATCTGCTTCAGGTTGTCGTGGCTGCCCAGCGCGTCAAGATCAATGCCCAGATAGCTGAACGAGGCGATCACGGCGGCGCCGATGCCCAGGATCAGTACGAGGTTGAGCAGGCGGTTCATGCAAACCTCCAGCGCAGGAGACGGCTGATCTGGTCGGCAAGCAGCACGAGCACGAAGAAGGTCAGCAACATGCTCGCCACCTCACCGCCGGCGAACATGCGCAACGACAGGTCGATCTGCTGGCCCAGGCCGCCGGCGCCGACAAAACCCATGACCACCGAGGCGCGTATCGCGCATTCCCAGCGGTACACGGTGTATGACAGCAGTTCGGCGGCGACATTGGGCAGGATGCCGTAGCAGAACGCAGCCAAGCGTCCACTACCGGCCTGCATCAGGGCGTGGGCGGGGCGTTGGTCGACCGACTCGAAGATTTCCGCGTAGACCTTGCCGAGCATGCCGCTGTAGGTGATGGCAATCGCCAGCACTCCGGCGGTCGGGCCGAGGCCGACGGCGCGCACGAACAGCAAGGCCCAGACGATTTCCGGCACGCTGCGCAGGAAGATCAACAGGCCGCGTACCGGCCAACGTAGCAAGCGGCCCAAGGCGCTTGGGCGACCACTGCGCGAGGCGGCCGACAGCGACAACGCGCGACTGGCCAGCAGGCTCGCGGGCACCGCCAACAACAGGGCCAAGGCCATGCCGGCGGTGGCAATCGCCAGGGTCTGCAAGGTGGCTTGCCACAGCAGTTGCAGGAATTCTTCGCCATGGGCCGGTGGCCAGAAGGTAGCGACAAAGCGACCCATCTCGCTCTGGCTGTCGGCCTTGAGCAGCACGCCAAGGTCCAGTTCGCTCAAGCGGATACCCGGCCAGAGCAAGGCCAGCGCCAACAGCGCGAGCAGCAGGCGCGGGACAGTGGCCGGGTCGCGGCTGTCGTGCTTCAGCATCGCGGAATCTGCACGTGCAAAGGCACCACGGGTGCAGGCGGGGATTGCAGTTGTTCGTTGGCGTAGAGCCTGTCGAGCAGATCGTGGTCGACTTCAGCGGCGGGCAGGTCGAAGAGGATTTGCCCTTCACGCAGGCCGATGATCCGCGAGAAGTGCGCCAGGGCCAGGTCCACCGCGTGCAGGCTGGCGACCAGGGTCACCCGGTGTTCGCTGGCATGCCGGCAGAGCACCGACAGGGTGTGCCCGGCCAGCACCGGGTCCATCGCCGAGACCGGTTCATCGGCCAGCAGCACCTCGGGCGACTGATACAGCACCCGGGCAATGCCCACCCGTTGCAGTTGGCCGCCGGAGAGTTGCTGGCACTGGGCGAACAGCTTGTCACCGAGGTCGAGCTTGAGCAGCGCCGCCCGTGCACCGGGTACATCCAGTGGGTGCAGCAGGTTGAGCAGGCTTTTGGCAAAACTCCATTGCCCGAGCTTGCCCGCGAGCACCGCCGTGATCACGCGCTGACGCGGTGGCAAAGGCGGCGCCTGATGCACCAGGCCAATGCGCGCGCGCAGGCGCTGGCGCTGGCGAGCGGACAGTGCCCAGGCCGGTTCGCCGAGCGCCTCGATCGAACCGCTGTCCGGGCGCAGGGCGGTGGCCAGCACATTGAGCAGGCTCGACTTGCCGGCACCGGACGGTCCGATGATGGCGACCTGTTCAGCCGCACCGATGTGCAGGTCCAACTGCTGCAGCGCACGCACGCCATTGGCGTGCGTGAGGCTGACCTGATTCAACTGCAAGGTCATTTGAGCAGGTCGGCAGCGCGTGCGGCTTCCTCGATGCCCTTGTAGTTTTCAGGCTTGGTCTCGATGAAACGGCTGGCCGCCTGCAGGTCGAGAATCGCCTTGTCTTCGGGCTTGGCCGGATCGAGGGCGAGGAAGGCCGCCTTGATCTTCGCCGCCAGCGCCGGGTCGAGGGTGCCGCGCACGGTCCAGTTATAGTCGTAGTAGGCCGGGGTGGTGGCGAAGACCTTGACCTTGTCGGTGTCGACCTTGCCGGCGGCGACCAGTTTTTCCCAGACGCTGGCGTTCAGCACACCGGCATCGACCTTACCGGCCTGCACCCAGGCGACGGTGGCGTCGTGGGCGCCGGAGTAACCGACGCGGCTGAAATAGTCTTCCGGCTTGATCCCGTCCTGCAGCATGAAGTAGCGCGGCATCAGGCTGCCGGAGGTCGACGACACCGAACCGAAGGCAAACGACTTGCCCTTGAGGTCCTTGAGTGAGTGCACGGCCGGGTCGGCAGTGATGAATTTGCTGGTGAACTGGGCGTCCTGCTCACGCTGCACCAGGGGAATGGCATTGCCGGTTTTCAAGCGTGCCTGGACAAAGGTGAAGCCGCCCAGCCAGGCCATGTCGATGCGGTCGGTGGCCAGCGCTTCAACCACCGCCGGATAGTCGGACACCGGGACGAATTCGACTTTCATGCCCAGCTGTTTTTCCAGGTACTCGCCCAGCGGCTTGAATTTGCGCAGCAGTTCGGTCGGGGCTTCATCGGGAATGGCGCTGACCTTGAGGGTCTCGGCAGCCTGTGCCAGCAGGGTGGAAAGGGACAAGGTCAGGCCGACGGCCAGGGCCAGGGTACGTTTGAGCATGGAAGTTCTCCGGTTCAATAGCGGAAAAATGTCGATGCGCCCCGCACACGCTGATTGCTGCACGACGCTTCGTGAGGGTAGACGAAAACGTCGCGATTATAGGGACTCTGGCGCACATGACCAGCAAAGTCGGGCAACCCGTGTGTTTGCCTGAACACACGGGTTAGAGCGGGGGCGGGCTCGAATCAGGCTTGTTCGAGGATTTTTTCGCTGGCCAGGATCACCTGCGTCTCGTTGGCGGCCTGCAGGTGGCGGGTCAGCAACCAGTAGCCGAAGCCGGAGACCGGCAGGCCGATGATGAAGGCGATGTCGGCGCCACCGAGGGCTTGGGCGATCGGCCCGGTATAGAAGCTCAGGGACATGAAAGGCACCATCGCCAGCAACCCGGCAAACCAGGCGAGCAACCCCGGGCGCGACCACAGGCCATAGATGCCGTCAGGGTTGAAGATTTCGCTGATCGCATAGTGGCCCTTGCGCACGAAATAGAAGTCCACCAGGTTCACCGCCGTCCACGGGATCAGGAAGTACAGGATCAGCAAGATGAAGGTGTTGAAGGTGGCCAGGTACTGCTGCGGAATGGCCAGGGCAATGGCAAACACGATCAGCGCGGTGATGCCGATGCCCGCGATGCGACTACGCAGGGTCGGCGCGACTTTGCGGAATGCATCCAGGGCACTGATGCCGGTCAGCATGGCGCCGTAGAAGTTGACGGCCATGATGCCGATCAGGGTCGGCAGGGAAATCAGCACGGTGAAGGTGCCGAAGCCGTTGATGAACTGATTGCCGACCTGACGCAGGCTGCCGATCGCATTCGGTTCCGGGATGGCCGAGCCGATCAGCGCACCGAGGGACATCAGCCACAGCGCCGAACACGCCGCGCCGAGGTAGGTCCACCAGACGATCTTGCGCATTGGCGTGTCGTGGGGCAGGTAACGCGAGTAGTCGGAGACGTACACCGAATAACTGATCTGGTAACCGGCGGCAGCGCCCAGTTGCACGAGAAAGGCATCGAGGTTGAAGTGCGTCGCGGTCAGCGCGGCATCCGCGTGCAGCGTCAGTAGGGCGGCGACGGTCATCAGGCTGTAGACGGCGATGATCAGGTAACTCAGCCAGCGCTGTACGGTGTGCAGCAGGTCATGGCCGATCACCGCGAGTAACGCCGCCGCGCCAACCCAGAGCAGATACCAGGGCTCACGCACCCCGGGGACCACTGTTTGCACGGCATCGGTGGCGAGGATGACGTTGAACACGTTGAAACCGATGTAGCAGAAGATCACCGCGGCAAACGGCAGGATGGCTCCGCGCATGCCGAACTGGGCACGGGACTGGATCATCTGCGGCAGGCCCATGGTCGGTCCCTGATTGGCATGGAAGGCCATGAAGAAGGTGCCAAAACCGACACCCAGGGCAATGGCCAGGACCGAATACAGGGTACTCAGGCCCATCGATGGGCCGATAAACCCGATGATCATGGTCATGATCACAAAATTGCCGGAAAACCAGAACGGGCCCTGGTGCCAGACTTTGCCGTGGCGTTCATTTCGCGGGATATAGTCAATGGAGCGAACTTCTATTTTTGGACGCCCCGTTTCATTGTTCTGTGGTGTGGCCATGTTGAACCTCATTTTTAGTTGTTGTTCTAGAAGCTTTTTGCGCAGCACGAAGTTGCCCGCCTTATATAAAAAGGCGTGTTGACACTGTTATAAACATGTCGTTGAATGTTGCCGGATTATCCCTGTCCGTTTATTGCTGATTGCTCAGGAGTTGCCATGCTTAGAAATGTGACGGACATGGATTTGCGTTTATTGCGTATCTTCTCCGTGGTGGTTAAGTGTGGTGGTTTTACTTCCGCGCAAGCGGAGTTGAACATGAGCCAGTCGAACATCAGCATGCAGATTTCCAGCCTGGAAAAACGCCTGGGCTATCGCGTCTGCGAGCGCGGCAAGGGCGGTTTTCGCCTGACCGAGAAAGGCCAGAAGATCCTTGAGTCCGCCACGCAACTGTTTGGTGCCCTCGATGTTTTCCGCAGTGACGCCCAGAGCCTGGCCGGGCGCCTGGTCGGTGACGTCTACCTGGGCCTGGCCGACAACATCGCGACCTTGCCCCGGGCGCATATTGACGCCGCGATCAATCGTTTTTACCAGCGCGAGCACGATGTGCACCTGCATGTCTTCGTCAACTCCCCGACCGAACTGGAGCTGGCGGTCATCGACGGCCAGCTCGACCTGGCGGTGTCCTACTTCGGCCGTTCCCTGCCGACCCTCGATTACCAACCGCTGTACAGCGAAGAGGTCGCGGTGTTCTGCGGCCATCTCCACCCACTATTTGCCACTGCCCAGCCGAGCCTGGAACAGCTACGCTCGTGCGACTGGATCAAGTACGGCTTCCTGCCCGCCGACCTGTTGCAGCCCCCGGCGCCTGAGCGGGCTTCGGCCACCGCGCACCATGTGGAAGCGGTGCTGCACGCGATCCTCGCCGGCACCCACCTGGGTTATCTGCCAGTGCACTACGCGCAACCCTGGCTGGACGCCGGCAAGATGTGCATCCTGCAACCCGAAGCGCTTCACTATGAGTTGCAACACAGCCTGATCACTCACATCGGCCAGCCTCAAAGTGAAGCGGTGCGGGCCTTTATCGAAGACCTGCGCGCAGTGCATGGTCTTTGAACAACCCTCTCGAAATCAGGGTGCCTGCTCCAGCAACTGCGTGACAGTCGAACCACCGTGGCCCCAGTTATCAGGGTTCACCTCATCGATGACGATATGGGTCAGCGACGGGTCTTTGCCCAGCACCCGTTGCAAGGTGTCGGTGATCTCGCGAATGACCTCGGCTTTTTGCTCCCGGGTGATTCCCGGCGTGACTCTGACGTTGACGAAAGGCATGGCTGAACTCCTTTAAAAAGACGCTGTTAAGCAAACCCCACGCGACCTTCGCTGGCCGCGAGCGGATCATAGTCGGCGCCCTGCAGCATCTTGTGAAGCTCCCGCCTGCGAATGCCCATGTTGCCGCCGTCGTACAGCGGGAACGCCATGGCGTCCTGCAACAGACGGGTGAAAGGCAGCTCATCGGCATAACTCTCGATGCCGACGATGCGCATGGCGTCATAGACCACCTGCACCGCCTGTTCCGAGCAGTAAACCTTGGCCATCACCGCCAGCTCGGTGCCGGCCCCGCCGGTTTGATCGAAGTAGTGGGCGGCTTTCCAGGTCAGGTAGCGGGCCGCTTCCAGGCGCATCTTGATGTCGGCGAGCATGTAGCCGACGTTCTGGTGCGCAATGATCGGTTTTGAGCCATTGCGACAGTCGGTCCTGGCAAAGTGCAGGGCCGCTTCGAAGGCCTGGCGCATCACACAGACGGCTTCCGCCGCGACACCCACGCCCGACCAGGCGAAGGTCTGCGCCAGGATCGCCACGCCATCGCCGGGTTTGCCGATCATGTGATCCAGCGGCACTCGCACCTCATCGAAGGTCAGGCGCGGTGAAGGCGTGGCGCGGTGGCCCATGGTTTCCAGCGACTTGCCGAACGACAAGCCTTTGCTCGGGCGCGGCACGGCAAACACCGCCAGCGAATCGGCAGACGGGACGCTCAGGTCGGTGCGCGCTGAGACCACGAACAGGTCAGCGCCTTCACCTTCCCAGCCCCAGCCGTTGGTGATGAAGAACTTGTTGCCGCTGATCACCCATTCGTCGCCGTCGCGGTAGGCCACGGTGCGGGTACCCGCTTGCGGGTCCGGGTCATCGAAGTTCGCCGTGCCGCCGGCTTCGCTGAAGGCCAGCGCGGCCAGGGGCGCACCGTCATTGGCGAGGAAAGGCTTGAGGAATTTCGCCCGCTGCTCCGGGGTGCCGTGGGAGATGATCGGCGACAGCCCCAAGCCGCAGGAAAACAACGCACAACTGACGTTGACGTCACCGACCGAGGCTTCCTCGCCGCAGACCACCAGATCCAGCAAGCCCTGATAAGTACCGCCATCGCGCTCCGGAATAATGGATTTGAGGAAGCCGGCCTGAACCATCTTTTGAAAGAACGGCTGGATCGCCTTGACCCGCTCTTCCGGTGTTTTAAATGGCGCGATGGTTTTTTCAACTTTTGACAAATATTGACGGGAGAATTCGCGCATCGCCTCGCGGGTTTTTAGTTGTGTGTCTGTCAGACTAAAGTCAATGGCCATTGTTTTATTATTCCATTGTTTTAATAAATAACCGGCGAGCCGGTAACGCAACTTCGTGTGGAAGTCGCTTTATTGTTTTCATGTTTAATGCTGGAAGGCTCTTTTGCAGGAGCTGAAGCGAGATTAAAGCGGGGATACATCAAGTGGAATCTGTATGTCGTGAGGCCGGTATCAAGATTTCTTGATGTGAGGGCGGGGAGGCCGGCTGATCCTCCCCGCTGGCGTCTGGTTTACATCCGCGCCAACGCCTGCGCCAGATCCGCGCGCAGATCCTCCACGTCTTCGACGCCGACGGACAACCGCACCAGGCCATCACCAATGCCCAGTTCCGCCCGGGTCGCCGGTGGGATGGTGGCGTGGGTCATGATCGCCGGGTGTTCGATCAGGCTTTCCACGCCGCCCAGGCTTTCGGCCAGGGCGAAGATCTGCACGTTTTCGAGGAAACGCTTGGCCCCGGCCAGGTCGCTGTTGAGGTCCAGGGAAATCATCCCGCCGAAGCCGTGCATCTGTCGCTTGGCCAGTTCGTGTTGCGGGTGCGACGGCAGGCCGGGGTAGTAGACCCGCGCCACTTGCGGCTGTTGTTCCAGCCATTGCGCCAGCGCCAGGGCGTTGCTGCTGTGGCGTTCCATGCGCAGCGCCAGGGTTTTCACCCCGCGCAAAGTGAGGAAGGCGTCGAACGGGCCGGCAATGGCGCCGACGGCGTTTTGCAAAAAGCCCAGGCGTTCGGCCAGTGCCGGATTCTGCCCGACCACGGCTATGCCGCCGATCACGTCGGAGTGGCCGTTGAGGTACTTGGTGGTCGAGTGCAGGACGATGTCGAAGCCCAGTTCCAGCGGCCGTTGCGTCCAGGGGCTGGCGAAGGTGTTGTCGGCCACGCAAATGATTCCGCGGGCACGGCAGGTGCGGGCGATGGCGGCCAGGTCCGTCAGGCGCAACAGCGGATTGCTCGGGGTTTCGACCATGACCATGCGCGTGTCGTCCTGCAACGCCGCTTCGAAGGCCGACAGGTCGGTCAGGTCGACGAAGCTGAAACGATGCCCGGCACTGCGCTGGCGAACCTTGTCGAACAGGCGGAAGGTGCCGCCATACAGGTCGTTGCCGGAAACGATGTGCGAGCCGGCATCAAGCAACTCCAACACCGTGGAAATGGTCGCCAGCCCCGAGGCGAAGGCGAACGCCTGGCTGCCACCTTCCAGATCCGCCACGCAGCGTTCCAGGGCAAAGCGCGTCGGGTTGTGCGAGCGCCCGTAATCGAAGCCCTTGTGCACGCCGGGGCTCTGTTGCAGGTAGGTCGAGTTGGCATAGATCGGCGGCATCAGCGCCCCGGTGGTCGGGTCCGGCACCTGCCCGGCATGGATCACCCGGGTGGCAAAACCCTGGGGCGGGGCGGTTTTATCGCGTTGACTCATGGCAGGGATCTCCGCAAATGGTTGAGCATGTCGGTTCGGGTTATCAGGCCATGGAAGCCCGAGGCGTCCTGGATGATCGCCACCAGGCCGCGGCCCAGCTCGGCTTCCAGTTCCGCCAAAGTCGCACTTGGTGGCAGGGTTTGCAGTTTGTCGGTCATGTGGCTGGCCACGGTCTTGCGAAAGAGTGCAGCGTCTTCGTGCACACCCAGCAGGATGTCGGATTCGTCGATCACCCCGACCAGCTGTTGACCCTTGACCAGCACCGGCAATTGCGAGACGTCGGCCAGGCGCATGCGCTGGAAGGCGGTGAGCAGGGTGTCGTCGGGGCCGACGCTGATCACCCGGCCATCCTCGAAACGCCGCGCGATCAGGTCGCGCAAATCGCCGTAGTGTTTGGGCCGCAACAGGCCCTGATCGTTCATCCACTGATCGTTGTAGACCTTCGACAGATAACGCGTACCGGTGTCGCAGACAAAGCTGACCACGCGTTTCGGCGTGGTCTGTTCACGGCAGTAGCGCAGCGCCGCCGCGAGCAGGGTGCCGGTGGACGAGCCGCCGAGAATGCCTTCGGCACGCAGCAGTTGCCGGGCGTGATCGAAGCTCTCTTCATCGCTGATCGAGTAGGCGTGACGCACACTGGACAGGTCGGCAATCGACGGGATGAAGTCTTCGCCTATGCCTTCCACGGCCCATGAACCGGGGGTGGGCAGGGTGCCGCTGCGGCTGTATTCAGCCATTACCGAACCGACCGGGTCGGCAAGGACCATTTCCAGGTCCGGTTGCACCCGCTGGAAGAAACGGGTCAACCCGGTCAGGGTGCCGGCCGAACCGACGCCAACCACGATGGCGTCGACATCATGCTGGGTTTGCGCCCAGATCTCCGGCGCCGTGCTGCATTCGTGGGCCAGGGGGTTGGCCGGGTTGTTGAACTGGTCGGCGAAAAACGCATCGGGAATGCCTTGGGCCAGACGCGCCGCGACGTCCTGGTAATACTCGGGATGGCCCTTGCCGACGTCGGATCGGCTGATGTGCACCTCGGCGCCCATGGCCTTGAGGTGCAGGACTTTTTCCGTGGACATCTTGTCCGGCACCACCAGCACCACCCGGTAGCCCTTGGCGCGGCCGACCAGGGCCAGGCCCAGTCCGGTGTTGCCGGCGGTGGCTTCGACGATGGTGCCGCCGGGTTTGAGGCGGCCGTCGCGCTCGGCGGCGTCGATCATCGCCAGGCCGATGCGGTCCTTGATCGAGCCGCCGGGGTTCTGTGATTCGAGTTTGAGAAACAGCGTGCAGAGGCCGGTATCGAATCGGCTGACGCGTACCAGGGGAGTGTTGCCGATCAGTTCGAGTACGGCAGGGCGGGAATTTTCAGGCATGTCGTCACTTCCTTGCGCAAATTCGCACTGGGTGGACTGCAACCTGTGGCACGCCATCGGGCATCCATCACAGGCCTCGCTAGGACCATAGGCCCGGATCAGGTCTGCCGCAACCTTGTGCGGCCAGCCGGTCGCCTCGACGCTTTTTCCTCGCCAGCGACCACAAAAAACATAATTTCGCTAATCCCCGGCTCCGAACAGAATGCGGCCAACACCCTGACACCGATAGCCGCAACACAAGAACAACAGTGATCAGCCTCGAGGCGGCAGCCATGACCGACCTGAATCAAACCAACTTTCAGAAGTGCACAGCCATGACCGTTGATAAAACCGAAATCGATACGCTTGTTGTAGGCGCCGGCCAGGCCGGCGTGGCCGTGAGTGAACACCTGAGCAAACTGGGCGTGCCGCATCTGGTGCTGGAGCGTAACCGTATCGCCGAAGCCTGGCGCACCGGTCGCTGGGATTCGCTGGTGGCCAACGGTCCGGCATGGCATGACCGCTTCCCTGGGCTTGAATTCGAAGGCCTGGACCCGGACGGCTTTGCCGGCAAGGAGCAGGTGGCACAGTACTTCGAAGCCTATGCCCGGCAGTTCAATGCACCGATCCGTACCGGCGTCGAAGTCAGGAAGGTGGAGCGCAACATCGGTCGTCGCGGCTTTACTGTGGAAACCTCCGAAGGCGTGATTTGCGCCAACAACCTGGTGGTTGCCACCGGTCCGTTCCAGCGGCCATCCATTCCACCGATTGCCCCGGACATTGCCGGCATCACCCAGATTCACTCTGCGCAGTACTTCAACCCGCAACAACTGGCCGAAGGCGCGGTGCTGGTGGTGGGCGCCGGTTCGTCGGGGGTGCAGATCGCCGATGAACTGCAACGTTCCGGCAAACAGGTGTACCTCTCGGTCGGTGCCCATGACCGTCCACCGCGTGCCTACCGCAACCGTGATTTTTGCTGGTGGCTGGGCGTGCTCGGCGAGTGGGATGCCGAGGCCATGCAGCCGGGCAAGGAACACGTGACCATCGCTGTGAGCGGTGCCCGTGGCGGCCACACCGTGGACTTCCGTCGCCTGGCCCATCAGGGCATGACCCTGGTCGGTCTGACCCAGTCGTTCGATGGCGCCGTGGTGAGCTTCGAGAACAACCTGGCCGACAACATCCGCCGTGGCGACGAGAACTACCTGGCGCTGCTCGACAAGGCCGATGCCTATATCGAAAGCAATGGCCTCGACCTGCCGCTGGAACCCGAAGCGCGCGTCATGCTCGCCGATCCGGACTGTGTGACAAATCCGATCCTGGAACTCGACCTGCTCAAGGCCGGTGTCACCACCATCATCTGGGCCACCGGCTACACCACCGATTACAGCTGGCTGAAAGTCGATGCCTTCAAGGACAACGGCAAGCCCCAGCACCAGCGCGGTGTGTCCGCCGAGCCGGGCGTCTATTTCGTCGGCCTGCCGTGGCAGTCCCGCCGTGGCTCCGCATTCATCTGGGGTGTTTGGCACGACGCCAAGCACATCGCCGATCACATCATCAAACAGCGCACTTATCACACTTACCGGGATGCGACCCAGCGTCAGGCTGAGGCCGCCCGTTCCACTCTGCCGAAAGCCAGCCTCATGGGAGTTCGTTGATGCCTACTCATACCCGCATCCGCATGTTCAACACCAAAGACACCTACCCGAACCAGACGCTCGACAACGACCTGTGCCAGGCCGTGCGCGCCGGCAACACCGTGTACGTACGCGGTCAGGTCGGCACGGATTTCGAGGGCCGGCTGGTCGGCCTCGGTGATCCGCGGGCCCAGGCCGAACAGGCCATGCGCAACGTCAAGCAGTTGCTGGAAGAGGCCGGCAGCGACCTGAGCCACATCGTCAAGACCACCACCTACCTGACCGACCCGCGCTATCGCGAGCCGGTCTATCAGGAAGTCGGCAAGTGGCTCAAAGGCGTGTTCCCGATTTCCACCGGCCTGGTGGTCAGCGCCCTCGGCCAGCCGCAGTGGCTGATGGAAATCGATGTGATCGCGGTTATCCCGGAATAAGGAATTCAGCATGACGTTCTCCATCGTGGGTCGCTGCGCCGAGACCGGCCAGTTGGGCATTGCCATCAGTTCGTCGAGTATTGCCGTCGGTGCACGCTGCCCTTGGCTGCGTGCCGGTGTCGGTGCGGTGTCGAGCCAGAACATCACGTTGCCGGCCTTGGGCCCGCTCATCCTCGATGAGTTGGCCGAAGGGCTGACCCCACCCCAGGCGCTGGACCGTGCCTTGACCCGCAATGGCTACAGTCAGTATCGCCAGGTGGCGGTGGTCGATGCCCAGGGGCGTACGGCGGTGTTCAGCGGCAACCATGCGCTGGGCACCCACAACGCCCTGGCCGGTGAGCAATGCGTGGCGGCCGGCAATTTGTTGGCCAACAGTGGCGTGATCGAAGCCATGGTCGCTGCGTTCGAGCACAGCGAAGGCTGCCTCGCCACGCGTTTGATGAGCGCCTTGCAGGCCGGGCAGGACGCCGGCGGTGAAGCCGGTGCGGTGCATTCGGCGGCGCTGTCGGTGGTCGGCGAACTGACCTGGCCGATCGTCGACCTGCGGGTGGACTGGGCCGAGGAAAATCCGATCGGCGAGCTGGGCAAACTGTGGCAAGCCTATGAGCCGCAATTGCAGGACTACCTGACTCGCGCTCTCAATCCAACCCTGGCACCGGCCTATGGAGTGCCCGGCGATGAGTGAGCTGCGCAGTCGTGCCTTGCTCGAGCGCTTGATCGGGTTCGCCACGGTCAGCCGCGATTCGAACCTCGAACTGATCGAGTACGTGCGCGACTACCTGCACGACTTGGGCGTGGACTGCGAGTTGATCTACAACGCCGAGCGGACCAAGGCCAACCTGTTGGCCACGGTCGGCCCGCGTGTGGCCGGCGGCATCGTGCTGTCCGGGCACACCGACGTGGTGCCGGTGGACGGGCAGGCCTGGACGGTCGAGCCGTTTCGCCTGAGCGAGGCCGACGGCAAGCTGTTCGGGCGGGGCACGGCGGACATGAAGGGCTATCTGGCCTCGGTGCTGGCGGCGGTGCCGATGTTCTTGGCTAGCCCGTTGCGCCGTCCGGTGCACCTGGCATTTTCCTATGACGAGGAAGTCGGCTGCCTCGGCGTGCGCGGTTTGCTGGAGGTGTTGCCGCAACGCATTCCTGCGCCGGCCATGTGCCTGATCGGCGAGCCCACCGAACTCAAGCCGGTGCTTGGACACAAGGGCAAACTGGCGATGCGCTGCCATGTGCGCGGCGCCGCCTGTCATTCGGCCTACGCGCCTTACGGGGTCAATGCCATTGAGCAGGCTGCGCGCCTGATCAATCGGCTGGGGGATATCGGCACCACCCTGGCCCGGCCGAATCTGCACGACACGCGCTTCGATCCGGCATTTTCCACGGTGCAGGTCGGGGTGATCCAGGGCGGCACAGCGCTGAACATAGTCCCGGCCGATTGCCGTTTCGATTTCGAGATCCGCGCCTTGCCGGACTTCAGCCCGCAAGTGGTGGTCGACGAGCTGCAGGATTACGCCGAGCAGACTTTGCTGCCATTGATGCAGGCGGTAGATAGCAACACCGCGATCCGCTTTGAAAAAATTTCCGCCTACCCGGGCCTGGCGACACCTGCCGACAGCGCCGCGGCGCAACTGCTCGCTCACCTGTGCGGCAACGACGAGTTCAGCACCGTGGCTTTCGGCACTGAAGGCGGGTTGTTCGATCAGGTCGGCATTCCTTCTGTGGTTTGCGGACCCGGCAGCATGGATCAGGGGCACAAGCCCGACGAATTCGTCAGCGTCGAACAGATGGCGGCCTGTGATCGCCTGATGGATCGCCTGGCCGCTTACCTGAGTGACAACGAACACCCATAACAACAATGGGCCTCAGGCCCGAGGAACAACCCATGTCCAGATCCTTGCGTTGCAGCGTGCCGTTTGCCCTGGCGTTCTTGAGTGCCAGCGTGTGGGCGGCGCCCCAGGACCTCACCGTGATTTCCTTCGGTGGTGCTACCAAGCAGGCCCAGGAAAAGGCGTACTTCCAGCCCTTCAATGCCAGCGGCGCAGGGAACATCATCGCCGGCGAGTACAACGGCGAACTGTCGAAGATCAAGGCGATGGTCTCGGCCGGGCACACCAGTTGGGACGTGGTGGAAGTGGAGAGCCCCGAGCTGCTGCGTGGCTGCGAGGAAGGGCTGTTCGAGAAGCTCGACCCGGGTCGCTTCGGTGACGCGGCGAACTTCGTGCCCGGCGCATTGACCGAATGCGGCGTGGCCACTTACGTCTGGTCAATGGTCATGGCCTACGACCAGAGCAAGCAGGCCAAGGCGCCGCAGTCCTGGGCGGATTTCTGGAATGTCGCCGACTTCCCGGGCAAGCGCGGCCTGCGTAAAAGCGCCAAGTACACCCTGGAAATCGCCTTGCTCGCCGACGGAGTCAAGGCTGATGAGGTGTACAAGGTCTTGAGCACGCCACAAGGCGTGACCCGGGCCTTTGCCAAGCTCGACCAGATCAAGTCGAACATCCAGTGGTGGGAGGCCGGCGCGCAACCGGCGCAGTGGCTGGTGGCCGGGGATGTGGTGATGAGCGCGGCCTACAACGGACGGATCGCTTCGGCGCAGAAGGAAGGCATGAAACTGAGCATCGTCTGGCCACAAAGCCTGTACGACCCGGAATACTGGGCGGTGGTCAAAGGCACCCCGAACAAGGCCCTGGCGGAAAACTTCATCGCCTTCGCCAGCCAGCCGCAGACGCAAAAAGTCTTCTCGGAGAACATTCCCTACGGTCCGGTACACCGCCAGACCCTGCCGCTGCTGCCCAAGGACGTGCAGGAACAACTGCCGACCGCCGAAGCCAACCTCGCCGGGGCGCAGGCGGTGGACGCCGAGTTCTGGGTCGACCACGGCGAAGAACTGGAACAGCGCTTCAATGCCTGGGCGGCACGCTGATGCAGACACCGCCCTCACTGTAGGAGCGAGCATGCTCGCGATGAGGACTTTACATCCAGCATCTTCGCTGGCTGATCCATCGCTATCGCGAGCAGGCTCGCTCCTACAGTAGTCCAGGTCGTACGCAAAATCGGTGGGCAACGTTGAAACCTGTGGGAGCGAGCTTGCTCGCGATGAGGCCGGTAAATCCGCCATTTACGTTGGTCGGGTTGAAATGTTTGTGTCACACGGGATGGCCGTTTGTCGGGTCTATGGTTATGCTCAGCGAGTTTGCCAATGACAATGATAAACAACCACAGTGAAACCATGAGCCAATCCGACACGCGTGCGACTGTTCTAGCGCTGTACCCAGAAGACTCCCGCGAGGCGGCGGCACTGCTCAAGCAAGCCGTGCCGCTGATGGTTCGTCACAACATTCCGCCCAATCCGGTGCATTACGCGCTGTGGTACACCTACAGCAAGGGCCAGGAACCGGAGCTCAACCGGCACCTGGACCGGGTCGTCAACGACTTCGATTACTTCCCGCCGGAGTCGGCGACCAAACTGTTCCGCGAATACATCATCCGCGATGAGCTGGCCGACGCCCGTGCCGGACAGCAGGACGCGATCAACCTGGTTGACGACATGGAGCGCGATGTCTCGCGCAGCGTGAAGGGCAATCAGAAATTCCAGGCCAGCCTCGGTCAATACCTGCAGATGCTCGAAGAGCCGGCCAGCGAGCGCTTGCCGAGCATCCTCACGCAACTGCAAAAGAGCACCCAGCTGATGCAGGGTCAGCAGGAGCACTTTCTCGCGCAACTGCAGAGCGCCCAGCGGGAAATCAAAAGCCTGCGCGACAAGCTTGAGCGTGCGCAACTGGCGGCGACCCTCGACGGCCTGACCGAGCTGCTCAACCGCACCACCTTCAATCGCAAGCTCGAGCAGGCGATGAATGACGCCGCGAACGGCGTCGCCCTGGTGATGCTGGATATCGACCACTTCAAACAGTTCAACGACCAGTACGGCCACCACTTGGGCGACCGCGTGTTGCAGCATGTCGCCCAGGTGCTGCGCGACTCGCTGCCCGAAGAAGCCTTCGCCGCACGCTATGGCGGTGAAGAGTTTTGCGTGGTGCTCAGGAACTGCGTGGACCTGAGCGCCGCCTGCGCCTTTGCCGAGAAACTGCGGCAGAAGGTGCAGTCGCTACGGGTCAAGGCACGGGGCACCGACACCGTGCTCGACACCATCACCGCGTCCTTCGGCGTGGCTCAGGTGCAAGCAGCCGACACCCCGGAAAGCCTGCTGACCCGGGCCGACGATGCGCTGTATCAAGCCAAGCGCAACGGACGCAACCAGGTACGTCGATAACCCGACGTACCGGCTGGCGCGTCATCCGCCAAGAATGAAGTACACCTTGCGCACCGTCGTGAGGTTTTCCCAGGTGCCCTTGAAGCCGCTGGCCACCACGAACGAATCCCCCGCGCCAAAGGTGCGGCTGGTGCCATCGGCATCGGTCAGGCGCACCGTGCCTTCGAGAATGTGGCACAGCTCATCGTAATCACACGCGCAGCGCTCCAGATGTGGGCCGGCCTCCCAGATGCCGGCCACGGCGTTTTTCTCCGGCGCCACAAAGTGCCGCCAGCTGTGGCTGCGATAGGGCGTGTCGACCAGGGCAGGGTCGTTGACATCGGTTGCGCGGGGCGCCAGCTCAGGGTTGGCGAAGTCGATGACGTGACGGGGCAGGGCTGTGGACATGGGGCTCTCCGGATCAGGAATCGAAACCGATGCCGAAGGCATCGAAGGTCTTGAGCAGTGCGTTGCGGTGACCGTCGCGGTCCTCCCGTGCCAGGGAGCGTTGCGCCAGTTTCACGCCGACGTAACGCAAGGGCTCGGGCGGGAAGCGAAACGGTGCCTTGGAAGTCATCTGCAAGCGGGTGCGTTCGGTGCGCTCGCCGTCCAGAAGATCGAGCATGTTCAGTGCGGCGAACCGGCTGGCGGACACCCCTTGCCCGGTGAAGCCCAGGGCATAGGCGACGCGGCCCTGATGTTCGGTCCCGGTGAAGAGCGTGGTGCGCGCCGAGGTGTCGATGATGCCGCCCCAGGCATGGCTGAAACGCACATCGCGCAGCGCCGGAAAAGCCTGCTGGAACTGCTCGGCCAGGCGCCGGAAACTTTCCGGGCGCTGAGTCAGGGCTTCGTCGCGGCGGCCACCGAAGTGGTAGATCGCATCGAAGCCGGCCCAGAGCATGCGGTTGTCGGCGGTCTTGCGCAGGTAGTGGAACTGGTTGCCGGCATCGGCGATGCCGTAGCGTCCGGTCCAGCCGATGGCCGCCAGTTGTTCATCGCTCAGTGGTTCGGTCACTAGCGAATAGTCGTAGACCGGGATCACGCTCGACGCCAGATGCCCGAGCAACGGTGGGGCAATGTTGGTGGCGAGGGCGACCTTGCCGGCGATCACCTCGCCCTCGGCCGTACGCAGGAGCAAGTGGTCGCGGTGGGCCTCGAGTTTTTGCACCGGGCTGTTTTCGAACAGGGCAATACCTTGCTCAAGGCAGACACGGCGCAGCTCGGCAGCCATTTTTGCCGGGTTGAGCAGGGCGTAATTGGGTTCAAATACGCCGGCCACATAGGCCGGCGAATCGAGTTTCTGCGCCAGCGCGCTGCCCTCCAGCCACTCGCACTCGATGCCGAAGCGTGCGTAGTTGCGCTGCATAGCGCGTAGGCCGTCGACCTGCCACGGTTGGGTGGCGACGTTGAGTTTGCCCGCGCGTTCGAACTCGACCTGCATGCCGTAGTGCTGCACGTCGGCCGCCAGCTCGTCGAGGTTCTGCCGACCCAGGCGGATCAGCTGTTGCGCTTCATCCGGCCAGCGCTTGAGTGCATTGGACACGCCATGGGAAATGCTCGGCGCGCAGAAGCCGCCATTGCGCCCACTGGCCTCGCCACCACAGCGCCGCGCTTCGATGATGGCGATGCGTAAACCAGGCTGGCGTTGGCGGGCCTGCAGGGCCGTCCACAGTCCGGTAAACCCACCGCCGACCACCACCAGATCGAACTGCAGTTTGCCACTGAGGGGCGCTGCCGCGGGTGGCGGTGTGACGGTGTCCTGCCAGTAGGGATGGGGCAGGACGTTATCGAGCGAATCAAGGCGCGGTGGGGCATTCATGCTGAAACTCCGGCGGTGTGACGGGCAGCGACGATTGCGTTCGGTTGCCCGACGGTTTTTGTTGTTATGGCTAGAGCGCGAGTATGGCTTGGGCGGCAAGGTCAGTGCCGCGGGTCGCCTGCATGCGCTCGCTGAACGCTTGCAGGCGTTGTTGCATGGCCTGATCCGCCAGCAACTGTTCCAGCGCTGCGGGCAGGGCGGCCAAGGGATCGGCAAAGCGCGGCAGGTAACGACCGACGCCGGTTTCCTCGGCGCGGGCGGCGTTGTCGTGGCCGTCCCAGCAATACGGGATGATCACCGACGGCAGGCCGAAATACAGCGCTTCGCAGAAGCTGTTGTTGCCGCCGTGGTGGATGAACAGGTCGCATTCCTTGAGCACTGCCGGCTGGGCAAACCAGCTGTCGAGGTACACGTTGTCCGGAACCGTGGTGTACATGTCGCGGTAGGCGCCGACATTGACCAGGAAGCGATAGGGCAAGGTCGACAGGGTGTCGATCAGGCGTTTCATCATGCCGGTGTCGGCGGCGCCGAGACTGCCGAAGCTGAGGTAGATCAGCGGCGCGTCATTGTGGCGTGGAAAGTGCGGGACGATGTACGGCGCCTCGCGACGCACGCAACCGTCGAGGTAGACGTAGCGTTGCGGGTCCAGCGCTTGTTCGCGCTCATAACGCACCGGCGTCGGTGACAGCAGCAGGTTGAGGTACGGCGAATCGGTGAGGAACTGTCCCGGCGGGCACGGCGGCGTGCCGTTACTGGCGAGAAACTGTGAAAAGCGTTCATGGGCCGGTTTGACGGCCTTGAGGTACTGCTCGGTGTAGCGCGCGCAGG
Source organism: Pseudomonas vancouverensis (assembly GCF_004348895.1). GTDB lineage: Bacteria > Pseudomonadota > Gammaproteobacteria > Pseudomonadales > Pseudomonadaceae > Aquipseudomonas > Aquipseudomonas vancouverensis. Next base: position 75,895 of record NZ_RRZK01000027.1, on the reverse strand, counting down.
CCTCGCTATCGCTGGCCAGCACGCCGGACAGATAGGGCGGGACCCGGGCATCCGGCAGTTCGGTTTCGGCGCAGGAGACCATGCGCACCCAGGGGCAGCCGGCATTGACGATGGCCGGGAACAGCACCACGTTGTCGAGCACGATGACGTCGGGCTTGAGTCGAGTGAGCAACTGCTGCAAGGGTTTTTCCGCCTCGATGGCGGTGTCGATGATGGCTTCCCAGGCGGGTGCCACGTAACTGTCGATCTGCGCCAGCGGCGTCTGGTCGAAGTAGGGAATGCTGCGCTCGATGAAGCGCTCCCAGTAGTGCTGGTGTTCCGCCGCCGACAACGGGCTCACCTGCGGAATCGGGTACTCGTCGAAACCGTATTCGGCGAACAACCCCTGAAAATGTTCATGACAGATGAATACCGGTTTGGCACCCAGCGCACGCAGCGACTGAGCGATACCAATGCAGTTCAACGCCGCACCGAAACTGGCTTCGGGAAACAGGGCGATCAGTTTTTGTTTTTGCATGGCAAGGCACTGTCCATGGCGGGGAAGACCCGCCGCTCCTGAAGGTGTTTTTGATGCTGTCTTATTTTCAAAAAAAAATCATCATGTTTTTACGCGGCGCTTAGCGTCGCCCAAACGGATGACTTTGCGGGATGCCGCGGTTGGCGGTTTGCGGGCGTTGCGCGGCACTCAAGCGCAGGTGCAGGCGCAGCAAGTCGGCGGCGATCTCCATCTGTCCGCGTTCGATCTGCGCAATGATTTGCAGGTGTTCGCGCAGGGCTTCCTGCAGGCGATGCACGCTGACCGAGGGCAGCAGGTTCGGCAGGCGGCGCAGGCCTTGATGCTGCAGCAGGGCATCACTGATGAAGCGGTTGCCGCAGCTTTGCGCCAGCAGCTCGTGGAAGCTGATGTCGAGTTCGCGGAACTGCTGGATATCGAAATCTTCCACCGGCGTTGCGAGCAAGTCCTGCATGGCGCTGCGCAACAGGGCGAGGCGTTGCGGGTCGGCATTGAAGCTCGGGCTGAGCAGCGCTTCAGGTTCGAGAATCAGACGGAATTTCAGGCTTTCTTCAAGGGCGGCGAGGCTGTTCAGCGACGGGCGAAACAGCCAGGACTGGCCCGGCCCGCGCTCGATCGCCTGGCTTTCGGTCAGTTGCTGCAAGGCCTTTTGCGCGGCCGGGCGGCCGATGTCGTAGCGACGCATCAGCTCGCTGATGCTGATGCTCTCGCCCAGGCGTCCGGCCATGCGATCGCGCAACACCGAATTGGCCAGTTCCTCTTCTTCGGCCTGGGGCAGGGCGGCGTTGAACACCTGCCCGGCGGGCGATGCCAGCAGGCTGTAACCCTTGCCGGCTTCATGGCTGAGCAGGTTTTCTTCCAAAAGCACTTTCAGCGCGCCGCGAATCAGCGTACGCGAGACCTGGAAGGTCCGCGCCAATGCCTGTTCGGCCAGCGGATCGCCGGCCACCAGGCCGCTTTCCTGGGTGTGTTCGAGGATGCGACGGGCCAGTTCGAGGTGGTTGGTGCGCGGCTTTTTTTCGGCTGTTGTGCTCAAGCGTGTGTTCTCGTCGGTGATCCGCAGTGGGACTCAGGGGCTCATTTTATGCCAAGCGCCGACAAAGCGTGAGGCAGTAAGAAAAGCGTTGACATCTTTCGATACTGGTCCTAATTTCTAAAAAAAAACACCAGTAATCGTTTCTCGTTTTGCCGTACTGCCTTCGAACACAACAATAAACAATCGTCGGGTGAGTATTTATGAGCAAGCTGAATGATCTTCTGTGCGTCGGGTTGGCCGTTTCCCTGGCGATCGCTTCACAAACCGCAAGTGCGAAAGACATGGTGATTTCCATCTGGGACGGCTATATGGCCCCGGATGCGCTGGAGAAGTTCAAGGCCGCCAGCGGCGTCGACGTCGACAAGGCGTTGCACGCGACCAACGAGGAAATCATGGGCAAGCTCATGGCGTCCGGCGGTGAAGGCTACGACGTGGTGTTCGTCTCTTCGCCCTTCGCCGAAGTCCTGCACAAGCAGGGCCTGTTGGCCGACATCGATCCGGTCAAAGTCCCCAACCTGAAAAACCTCTATCCCGAAGCCACCTCCCTGGAATACGACAAGGGCAACCATTTCTCGGTCCCTTACACCTGGGGCACCACCGGCATCTGCTACCGCTCCGATCTGGTCACGCCGGCGCCGCAGAGCTGGAACGAACTGCTCAACCCGAGCGATACCCTCAAGGGCAAGGTGACCATGCTCGCCACCGACCGCTGGATGCTCGGTGCCGGCTTCCTCGCCAAGGGCTGGTCGGTCAACGACAGTGATCCCAAGCAGATTGCCGCCGTTCGCGATCAACTGATCGCCACCAAGAAACGCATCCTCGCCTTCGACGACACGACCTTCTACTCCAAGCTCGCCTCCGGCGAATCGCTGATGGCCCATGCCTGGGACGGCTGGTGCAACTACGGCACCCAGGCCAACGCGGCGATCAAGTTCGTGGTACCGAAAGAGGGCTCCGACCTGTGGGTGGACACCATGGTCGTGCTCAAAAGCAGCAAGCACCAGGAGGAAGCCTTCAAGTTCGTCAACTTCATGTTGGCCAAGGAAAACCACGTCTGGGTCGCTGAAAACATCCTCTACAAAATCCCCAACCAGGCTGCCATGGCCGGGCTCTCCGCGGACCTGCTCAAGCAGTACCCGAACCTGACCATCGCCCCGAGCGAGTTGGTGAAGATGGAGCAACTGCGCGATCTGGGCGGCACCACGCAGAAGGCCTACACCCGCGCCGTCACCGAAATCATGGCGGCGCAGAACTAACGCCGCATCGATTCGAGGCATGCCCGGCATGCCTCGCCACGCTCGCAAGCCGCCTCTGTCCTGAGGCGGGAGGATAGGGTTAATGAGTGCTTTGCATGCTGACAGGCGTCTGTCGGCCTGGCTTCTTGCGCCCGGCTTCGGCTGGCTGCTGATGTTCCTGGTGGTGCCTTGCCTGCTGGTGCTGGTCTACAGCTTCGTCGAACGCGGTGCCTACGGCGGTATCGACTGGCTGTTCACCTGGGAAAACTACCAGCGCGCGTTTGATCCGCTGTACCTGGGCATCCTGCTCAAGTCGGCAAAAATCGCCGGGCTCGCCACGGTCTTTGCCGTATTGATCGGCTACCCCGCAGCCTATGCGATTGCCCGGGCACCACGGCGGCGTCAGGCGGTGTTCCTGTTCCTGGTGATGCTGCCGTTCTGGAGCAACTACCTGATCCGCACCTACGCCTGGATCGTCCTGCTCAACCGTGAAGGTTTGATCAACCGCGTACTGCAGATGTTCGGTTACAGCGGTGAGCCCATCAGCCTGTTGTACACCGAGTCGTCGGTGGTGCTGGGGCTGGTCTACAACTACATCCCCTTTGTGATCCTGGCGATCTTCTCTTCGCTGTCGCGCATCAACAACGAACTCTGGGACGCCTCCAGGGACCTCGGCGCCTCGGGCTGGATGACCTTCCGTCGGATCATCCTGCCGCTCAGCGTGCCCGGCATCGCCGCCGGTGCGGTGTTTGTCTTCGTGCTCAGCATCGGCAACTTCATCACCGCCGACCTGCTCGGCGGCAAGCAGGTGCAGATGGTCGGCAACCTGATCTATTCGCAGTTCCTCACGGCGCGGGACTGGCCGTTTGGCGCGGCGCTGAGCTTCTTCCTGATCGCGATCATGCTGATCCTGCTGTTTATCCAGGCCCTGGTGGCCCGTCGTGCAGAAGGGGCGCGCTCATGAATCAGCCACGTTCGGTCAGCGGCACCGTGCTGAGTTCACACCTGGGGCTGGTGTATGCCTTCCTTTATATACCGATCCTGGTGTTGATCCTGCTCTCGTTCAACAAGTCCGGCCTGCCCACCGCCTGGGGTGGCGTATCGCTGAAGTGGTACGCGGCACTGGCCAACAACACGGCGATTTTGTCGGCGGCGCTCAACACCCTGATCGTGGCGTTGTCGGCGACCTTCATTGCCTGCGTGCTCGGCACCTTGCTCGCGCTGGGCATCGAGTTGCGCCGCAAGGACAACCACAAGGGCCAGGTGGTCGACACCTTGCTGATGGCGCCGATGATCATCCCCGACATCGTCCTGGCGATTGCCCTTTTGAGTTTCTTCAACCTGCTCAAGGTCGGCCTGGGCCTGCACTCGATCATCATCAGTCACGCGGTGTTCAACATTGCCTTTGTCTGCGCCGTGGTGCGCACGCGGCTCAAGCACTTCGACTACTCGATTCTCGAAGCGTCCATCGACCTCGGTGCCGGCTGGTTCACCACGCTGCGCCGGGTGCTGCTGCCGGTGATCTTCCCCGGTGTGCTGGCCGGTGGACTGCTCTCGTTCACCCTGTCGGTGGACGAATTCATCATCGCCTTTTTCAACTCGGGCTCCGGCCAGGCTTCGACCACTTTGCCCATGCAGATCTACGCCATGATCCGCTTCGGCGTGACCCCGGAAATCAACGCTCTGGCGACGCTGGTGATGCTGGTCAGCATCACCGCGCTGCTGGCTTCGCAGCGTCTCAACAAGGCTCCTCGCACCCATGAATAATTCTTCTGCGGTACTGATCCTGGACAAGGTCAGCAAGTCGTATGGCAACGGTCTGGCGGTCAACGAGGTGTCGCTGAGCATCCGCGAGAACGAGTTCTTTGCGCTGCTCGGGCCCTCCGGTTGCGGCAAGACCACGCTGCTGCGCATGCTCGCCGGTTTCGAAACCCCCAGCGCCGGTTGCATCTACCTGGACGGCAACGACATCTCGCCGTTGCCGGCCAACAAGCGTCCGTTGAACCTGATGTTCCAGTCCTACGCGCTGTTCCCCAACATGACCGTGCGCAAGAACATCGCCTACGGTCTGGAAATGGAGCGCCTGCCTGAAGCGGAGATTCGCCGTCGGGTCGATGACGTCCTGAGCACCGCGCAACTGGGCGAACTGGCCGAGCGCAAGCCTGATCAATTGTCCGGTGGTCAACGCCAGCGCGTGGCCTTGGCGCGGGCGCTGGTCAAGCGTCCCCGGGTGTTGTTGCTCGACGAACCCCTGGGCGCTCTCGACAAAAAGCTGCGGGAAAAGATGCAACTGGAACTCAAGCGCCTGCAACACGAAAGCGGCATCACCTTCATCATCGTCACCCACGACCAGGAAGAAGCTCTGGTCATGTCCGACCGCATGGCGGTGCTCGACGGCGGCAAGGTCTGCCAGTGCGGTAGCCCCACCGAGTTGTACGAGAACCCCAATAGCCGCTTTGTCGCCAACTTCATCGGTGTCAGCAACCTGCTCGAAGGCGTGCGCTCGGGGCCGAACAGCGTGCGGGTCAGCGGCCAGGAGTTGCGCGTTGAAACCGACGCGCCGCTGATCACCGCCCAACCGGTAGCCGTGGTCGTGCGTCCTGAACGTTTGCAGGTGCTGACGGAGCAGGGCAGTGACTGCGACAACCAGGTCACCGGCACTATCGTCGAAGTCGCCTACCACGGCCTCGACACCAACCTGCACGTGGAGACCGCGCTCAGCGACAAACCGCTGATCGTGCGCGTGCCGTCGTCCCAGTTTGAATTCGCCCATTTTGCAATCGACACGACCATCCGGCTGGGCTGGCAGGCCCGGCATGCCCGCGTACTGACGCGCTGAACAATAAAAAGACCAGGCAGGAGCAGCACTCGATGAAACAGAAAGTGATCGCATTCTTTCCGGAAGCCGCCTATGGCCCGGCGCTCAATTCAGTCGGCATCGCCCAGGCGTGCGAAGCCCTCGGCCACAAGGCGGTGTTCCTCACCGACCCGGGCATGAGTGGTGTCTACGCCGGTTATGGCTTTGAGGAGCACATGGTGAACATGTCGGCGCCGATGCCGGCCGAAGAAATGGCCCGCTACTGGGTCGACTTCATCAACGGGCACATTCCGAATTTTCGCAAGACGCCGCTGGAGCAGATCGACAACTACGTCAAGGAGTGCTGGGCGGCCATCGTCGAAACCGCGAAGTGGGCGCAAAAGGACCTGCCGGCGGTGCTGGACAAGGTCAAGCCCGACCTGATCTGCGTCGACAACGTGATCCTGTTCCCGGCGATCAAGCAATATGGCAAGCCGTGGGTGCGGATCATTTCCTGCTCGGAAAACGAGATCGAAGACCCGGACATCCCGCCACACCTGTCGGGCATGAGCATCGACGACAAGGCCGGCCACGCGCAATTCCGCCAGCGTTTCGAGGAAGTGGTCGGGCCGATTCACGAAGACTTCAATCAGTTCCTCCAGGCCCACGGTGAGGAACCCTATCCACTGGGCACCTTCTTTGAAGCTTCGCCGTACATGAACCTGCTGCTGTACCCCGATGCAGTGAAGTTCGACCGCCGTCATCCGCTGCCGCCTGAGCGTTTCCATTACCTGCAAGGTTGCGTGCGTCACGACACACCCTACGAGATTCCACAGTTCCGCGCGCACAACGACGAGCCATTGCTGTACGCCAGTTTCGGCAGCCTCGGTTCCGGCGACGTCGAGTTGCTCAAGCGTCTGATCGACGCGGTAGGCAAGCTGCCGTACCGCGCATTGTTCAACGTCGGCGAGCACCTCGACGAGTACCCGGACCTGCCGGACAACGTGCAGATCTCCAATTGGTTCCCGCAGCCTTCGGTGATTGCCCAGGTCGATGCAGTGATCCACCACGGTGGCAACAACAGCTTCACAGAGTGCCTGTTCTTCGGCAAACCGGCGATTGTCATGTCCTACGTCTGGGACGGCCACGACAACGCCATGCGCGCCGAAGAGAGCGGCCACGGCTTCAAGCTCGACCGTTACGAATGGACCGAAGCGCAGCTGGCGGAAAAACTCGCCGCCTGCCTCAACGACGAAGCGATGCGCCTGCGCCTGCAGCGCACCAGCGCGCAGATGCAATCACGCAAGGGGCCGCAAGACGCGGCGACGATTCTCGACAAGGTGCTCAACGATGCCTGATGCAAACACCACGGCGGGTATCACGCCGTACCTCGAAAATGTCAGCAGTCGCACCGACCTGGTGGACTGGGGCGTGCAGAGCGACGCCGTCGAAGGCGTCTCGCATTCCAGCGGGCGCCTGCTGTTCAAGGGACCGAACAACAGCCCGGAAACCGGCTTGTGGGTGTGCACCCCGGGGCGCTGGCGCCTGTCGATCCCTCGAGACGAGCTGTGCCATTTCCTCGCCGGGCATGCGATTTACCGCAACGACAACGGCGAAGTGATTGAAGTGCGGCCCAACACCCTGGTGCTGCTCCCCGCGGGCTGGACCGGTGAATGCGAGGTCCGCGAGACCCTGCGCAACGTGTACATGCTGGCCTGAGCCAGATGGCGAACATTAAAAAACGAGACCTGTGGGAGCGAGCTTGCTCGCGATGGCGCAACAACATTCAGCATCGATGTTGACTGACCCGTCGCAATCGCGAGCAAGCTCGCTCCCACAAGGATCGTGGTGTTTTAACGATTACCTGATTGGCAATGGGCCAACTGATTTTTTGGAGAAATTGTAATGACTACCCCGTTTCTGTACGACCCGCTGAGCATTACCGACGTCAAGGACTGGGGCGTGATCCCTACCATGCTCGAAGGCGAATCCCGCGTCAGCGGCGTGGTGCTGCACAAAGGCCCGGAAGGCCAATCCGAGTGCGGCATCTGGATCTGCACCCCGGGCAAGTGGTTCTGCCACGTCACCAGCGACGAGTTCTGCCACTTCCTCGAAGGCCGCTGCACCTACGTTCACGAGTCGGGCGAGGTGATCGAGATCAAGCCGGACACCGCCGCCTTCTTCGCCAAGGACTGGAAGGGTGTGTGCACCGTCCACGAGACCATCAAAAAGGTCTACATGATCCGGTGAACGCCATGACTGATGCACTGGCCTCATTGCCAACCCGTGAAGCCCAGCGCGCCACCTTTCTGGCCCGCGCGGGGCACGCCGTAACCACGCTGATCGCCTTGCCGGCGGATGCCTCGAGCCGCCGCTATTTCCGCCTGGAGGGCGCCGGGCTGTTGCTGATGGATTCGCCACCCCACAGCGAACCCATCGGTCCGTTCGTGCAGATCGCCCGGCAATTGCAGGCGCTGGGCTTATCCGCGCCGGCCTTGCTGGCGGTGGATGAAGCAGCGGGGCTGGCGCTGATCGAGGACTTCGGTCACGACACCTATACCCGGCTGCTCGCGGCCGGGCATGGCGAGGCGCCGTTGTATCAGCTGGCGGTAGACACCCTGGTGGCGTTGCATGGCGCAGCGCCCGCCACGGATGTGGCGCCTTATGACGCTGAGCGGCTGGCCGACGAATACGCACTATTCATCGACTGGTACGTGCCCTTGCTGATCGGCAAGGACGCGGCGCTGGCCCTGCGTGACGAGTACCTGTCGCTGTTCGCCGATGCCTGTCGCGACGTTGGCAAACGTCGTGAAGCACTGGTGCTGCGCGACTTTCATGTCGACAACCTGATGCTGCTGCCCGGCCGCGAAGGTGTCGCGGCCTGTGGCTTGCTGGATTTTCAGGATGCCCTGATCGGCGCAGCCGCCTACGACCTGATGTCGCTGCTTGAAGACGCCCGTCGTGATGTGCCCGATGCGCTACGCGCCGAGCTGATCACCCGTTACCTGACCCAGCGCCCGACGTTCGACGCCCTGCGCTTTCTTGAAGATTACCGCTGCCTGGCCGCGCAACGTCACGCCAAGGTGCTGGGGATTTTCGTACGCCTGGCAGGGCGTGACGGCAAGCACGGTTACCTCGCGCACCTGCCGCGCACCCTCGGGCTGTTTGTCCGCGCACTGCAAGCCGAGGCCTTTGCGCCGCTACGCGAATGGCTCGACCGGCACGTGCCGGGCTGGCATGACGAGCTGCCTGCCGAGACCCTGGCGATGTTGCGCCAAACCCCTTATCGATTGGTTCAAGGATCTTCCCATGGCCACCTTCAACACTGACACCGCATTGCGCTTCATCAACCCCGAATTCTTGCCGTTGAGCGCAGGTCGCGTGCGCGAAGTGCAGGACCCTGCGACCCTGCAGGCCGTCGGCCAGGTTGGCCTGTGTGCCGAGGCGGACGTGCAGGCGGCCATCGACGCCGCCACCGCCGCGCAACAGCAATGGCGACTGGTCGATGCGAAAAGCCGCGCCGCGCGTCTGCATCAACTGGCCAATGCCATCGAGCAGAACGTCGCGGTCAACCGCGAAGTTGCCCGCCTGATGACCCTGGAAATGGGCAAGCCGTTTCCCGAGGCCATGGGTGAGCTCGCCAACTGCGCGCCGATTTTCCGCTACTACGCGGAAATGGCCCGGGACGATGCCGGCAAGGTCGCCGGCACCACCCAGATCGGTTCGTTCCAGCATGTGCGTTATGAGCCCTACGGCGTCAGCGTGCACATCATGCCGTTCAACTTCCCGATCCTGCTGATGTGCTGGACAGTCGCTGCTTCACTGGCGGCGGGCAACGCCTGCATCATCAAGCCGGCGGAAGCCACGACCCTGTGCACTCTCAAGTTCATGGAGCATTTTGTTGCGCTGCTGCCGGGGTTGGTGTCCTGTGTGCCGGGCGATGCGACGACCGCACAGCAATTGGTGCAATCGGCCCAGACCCACGCGGTTGCCTTCACCGGCAGTGTGGCGGCGGGCAAGGCGGTGGCCGTGGCTTGCGCCGAACGAATGAAACCCTGCGTGATCGAGGCCGGTGGCAGTGATCCGTTGATCATTTCCAGACACGCCCCCCTGGACGTTGCGGCGGCGGGAGCGGTGACGGCGGCGTTCCACCTCAGCGGGCAGATCTGCACCTCGGCCGAGCGCTTCTATGTGGTCGACGAGATCCACGACGAGTTCGTGGCGAAGTTCGCTGAGCGCACCCGTGCCCTGCGTATCGGTCATGGCCTGGAACGCTCGGAAATCGGGCCGATGGTCAGCGAGGCGGCGCGCAACAAGGTCATGCGCCTGGTCGATGACGCCGTGGCCAAGGGCGCGACCGTGGTCTGCGGCGGACGGATTCCACCGGCGCACACTGTGGGTTGGTTCTATGAACCGACCATCCTCACCGGCGTGACCGCTGACATGGCGATTCTGCAGGAAGAGTGTTTTGGTCCGGTGGCCGCGATCTGCCGAGTTGCGGATTTCGACGAAGCGGTACGCCAGGCCAACGACTCACCGTTCGGCCTCGGCGCTTCGTTGTTTTCCACTGACCTGGCCGAAGCCATGGAAGCCGCCGAGCGGCTTGAAGCGGGCATGGTCTGGGTCAACAACCCGCTGATCGACAACGATGCGCTGCCGTTCGGTGGCTGGAAGATGTCGGGCCTGGGGCGTGAACTGGGACGGCAGGGACTTGAAGCATTCCGTCGCTCGAAGATGGTCATCATCGATCACCAGCCAAAGATTCAGGATTGGTGGTACCCCTATGCCGACGACGTGTTCTACCGCGACCCGGCCTGACGCGGGCATGCCAACAGGAGCATCGCGATGAGCGACAACAATGGCTGGCCCACCCTGGCGGTAATTCTCGCGGCGGGGCAGGGCAAACGCATGGGTTCGCCGCTGCCCAAGGTCCTGCACCGGGTGGCTGACAAGCCGCTGCTCGGGCATGTGCTAGCGGCGGTCGAGGCGGCTTGCATCGAAGAACGTGCGGTGGTCCTCGGCGCCGGTGGCGAACAGGTTGCCGGGTACCTGCAACAGGCTGCGCCGAACACGCAGTTGTTCACCCAGCATGAACAACTGGGCACCGCCCATGCGCTGCTCGCGGCCCGGCCTGCATTGGCGGCCCTTGAAAACGGTTATGTGCTGGTGCTGTTCGGCGATTCGCCGCTGATCACTGCACAGACCTTGCACCGTTTGCGGCGGGCGCTGATCGACGGCGCAGCAGTGGCGGTGGCGGGTTTTCACACCCAGCAACCGGGGCCCTATGGACGCTTGCTGGTAGAACACGGACGCTTGCTGGCGATCCGCGAAGCCAAGGACGCCAGCCCGCAGGAACTGGACATCAACTTCTGCAACGGCGGCGTCATGGGGTTGCGCGCTGACACTTGTCTGCAATTGCTGGACCGCATCGGTAACCGGAATGCCCAGGGCGAGTACTACCTCACCGATGTGGTGGCGCTGGCCAACGATGCGGGGTTGCCGGTCACGGCAGTGGAAGTGGATGAAATCGACGTGCTCGGGGTCAATGATCCCGCGCAATTGCAAGCTGCCGAGCGGTTGTATCAACAGCGTCGGCGGCGCCGGATAAAGGAGTGTCCCGTGGGGGATTATCAGCGCTTGTACATCGGTGGGCAGTGGGTTGCACCGACGCATCGCGGGGTGTTCGATACGCTTGATCCGAGCGACGAATCGGTGCTGGCCCGGGTCGCCGCCGCCACCTTCGAGGACGTCGACCGGGCGGTAGAAGCAGCGCGTTCGGCGTTCGATGAAGGGGATTGGCCACGCTGGACCGGCACGCAACGGGCCGTCGTGTTGCGCCGGATTGCCGAGGGCATTCGTGCGCGGCAGGACGAACTGGCCGCCATCGAAGTGCGCGACAACGGCAAGCCGTTGCCGGAAGCACTGTGGGACATCGCCGACACCGCCGGCTGTTTCGACTTCTACGCCGGCCTTGCCGAACAGTCGGACCAGCACAGCGAACAGGACATCGACCTGCCGGATGCGCGCTTTGCCTCATCGGTGGTCAAGGAGCCCGTCGGCGTGGTGGCCGCGATCATTCCGTGGAACTTCCCGATGCTGATGGCTTCGTGGAAAGTCGCCCCGGCACTGGCAGCCGGTTGCACCCTGGTGCTCAAACCGTCGGAATTGACACCCTTGACCGCCCTGGAACTGGCTGACATCGCCGACAAGGCCGGCTTGCCGGCCGGGGTGCTGAACGTGATCACCGGCATGGGCCGCGAGGCAGGCGCGCCTTTGGCCAAGCACCCCTATGTCGACAAGGTGGCCTTCACCGGCAGTGTGCCGACCGGGCGCACGATCATGCAGGCCGCAGCAAACGACATCAAAAACATCAGCCTGGAACTGGGCGGCAAATCGCCGTTCGTGATCTTCGCCGACAGCGACCTCGACGCCGCCGTCGAGTGGATTCTGTTCGGGATTTTCTGGAACCAGGGACAAGTCTGCTCGGCCACCTCGCGGGTGCTGGTGGAGCGGGCGTTGTACCCGGCATTGTTGGAACGGCTGATTGCCGCCACCGAACAGATCCAGATCGGCCAGGGTTTCGAAGAGGGGGTCAAGCTCGGCCCGCTGGTCAGTCAGGGACAACTGGACAAGGTGCTGGCGGCCATCGCTGCGGGTCAGGAGGAGGGTGCACGGCTGGTCAGCGGCGGTGTGCGTCCGCGGGAACTGGAAAAGGGCTATTACCTGACCCCGGCGATTTTTGCCGATGTGCCCGAAGACAGTTCGGTCTGGCGCGAGGAGATCTTCGGCCCGGTGGTGTGCCTGCGGCCCTTCGACACGGAAGCCGAGGCGATCCGCCAGGCCAACGATTCACCGTTCGGCCTGGCAGCGGCCGTCATGTCCCGGGATATTCCGCGTTGCGAACGGGTAGCGCGTAGATTTCGCGCCGGCATCGTCTGGGTCAATTGCTCGCAACCCACCTTCGTCGAAGCGCCGTGGGGCGGCTACAAGCAGAGCGGCATCGGCCGTGAGCTGGGCGAGTGGGGTTACAACAGCTACCTGGAAACCAAGCAGATCACCCGCTACAACGGCGAACCCTGGGGCTGGTACCTGAAGTGAGTTGATGCTGAAAAGGCCTGCCGGCAATCGCGGCAGGTCTTTTTTCAAGTTTTTTCGCTGAAAGGAACTGATACACATTCCTGACGTCGAAGCCTTTACGGGCGGTGCAGGCGTCGTGGGGTGATGCCTCTGCGTTGGAGCGCTCGACGTTGGCTTTCGAGCCGGGAGAACGCGATGGCGAAGCAGACGATGATCAAATTCTTTGCAGCGTACCTGACTGCCTGCGTCCTGCTGCAATGGGGCGTGGCCCAGGCGTCGCCGTGGATTGCTTCCCACGTTTTGCTCAAATGGATTCTATAAGGCTGCGGCGATAGCGTTAGCTCAGCCTCGATAACCTCAGCACCGCAAGGGTGCGAATGATCTGCCTGCTCACTACCTGAATGTTCTCCCCCCGCGACCCACCCTGGACGTAGCAACTGTGGGAGCAAACATGCCCGCGATGGCAGCGTGGAAGGCGCCGAATTTACCGACTGGTGCGCCGTCATCGTGGATAAGGCCGGCACAGGTTTCAACGATATTGAAATCGTGGGAAAAAAGTCGCCCGAACCACTTGGGTCATCAGATGTGCAGCTTCGGTCAGCTTCGTTCCGGTCCGCAGTAGTCGGTTGCTCAGGTGAGGAAGTTTGGTGGAAAGGTCCTTCATAAGCCGAATTGTTCAAAGTGGCCGCCGATGGCGAGCTACCAGAGATCACGGTCGTCAGTGGGTAAGTGAAATCGAGGTGGAGTGTGAGAAAACTCCTTCAGATCATTATTTTTTAAATGTGAGATGCGTCTTTGTTGTTGATTGGTTTGACATCCGACGCTAGGTGAAGAGTTTTGTTAAGTAGAGTTAAGGCTTGAGACATGAGTTTCGGGAGGCGCTCTAAAAACTATTGTGCTGCGAAACAGGGTTGAATTCGGTTGATGTTTTTCTCTTCCGTCGGAAACGCTACCGTAAGCTCTTCAAAACACTGAGCCAATCAAGGAAAAGCGACTGATGCAAGGATCGGCAGCCCCCCTTATTTCCATTATCCAGGATCGTTCGAAGTGTGCAGCCTTGTTGGTGATCATGCTACCGGTCCTGCTGGTGACCATCGATAACACGATTCTCAATTTCGCTATGCCACGAATCGCGGCCGCGCTGAACCCGTCTGCCGCCGAGCAGCTGTGGATGATCGATGCCTATTCTCTGGTGCTCGCCGGGTTGCTGGTGAGTATGGGCAGCTCCGGAGACCGCTTTGGTCATCGACGCATGCTTTGTTTGGGATGTATGGGTTTCGCAGTGGTGTCTGTGGGTGTGGTGTTTTCTCAGCACGCGTGGCATCTGATTGCGGGGCGTGTGCTGTTGGGTTGTTTCGGTGCAATGATTTTGCCCGCTACCCTGGCTCTGATTCGCACTGCATTTGAGGAACGAGAGGAGCGCCGCCTGGCAGTGGCGGTTTGGGCAACTTGCCTGACTATCGGGTCGGCCTTGGGGCCATTGTTGGGCGGTGTGCTGTTGCAGTATTTCAGCTGGCAATCGGTTTTTTTGATTGCTTTGCCGTTCCTGCTGCCCGTGTTGCTCTTTGCGTCGACGATCACCGAATCGCCAAGGCAGCTGGCCAGATCAATCGATTACCTGAGCATCTTGTTGAGCCTTGGTGCCATGACGGGTGTGATGCTGGGTCTCAAGCATCTGGCCACGGTTGGCTTTGACCGTCAGGTTTTGATCTGGGTACTGTCTGGAATATTGCTGGGCATAGTCTTTGTCCGGCGCCAGTTAAAGCTGGAACACCCACTGTTGGACCTCAGGTTGTTCGTCTCGTCTACTTTTAGTGTGTCCGTTGCGACAAATCTCGTGAGCCTGGGCTTGTTGGTCGGTTTCATTTTCTTCGCCACCCAGTTACTGCAGTTGGTTTTTGGATTATCCCCGTTGCTGGCTGCCTTGATATTGGTGCCAGGGCAGGTATTGGCGATTGTCGCCGGCTTTGCCATCGTGCCGTTGGCACAAAAACATGCACCGAACAGGGTCATCTCAGGTTGTCTGCTGCTGGCTGCTGCGGCCTTTGCGATGATGGCGCTGGTTGAGCCTACTGCACTGGTCGTGGGTGTGGCTTTCGTAATGCTCAACGCCAGCATTGCTGCCATCACCACCGTGTCTAACGACCTTGTATTGGCCTCGGTGCCAGCCGAGAGTGTTGGTAGTGCGTCATCCGTCAGTGAGACGGCTTATGAGATTGGCGTTGTGTTGGGTACCACGTTGATCGGAGGGGCAGTGGCGGCGCTGTATCGATTGTCCTTGGTAATTCCTGCGGGCACTCCCGAAAATATAGTGACCGCAGTTGGTACGTTGGGAGGGGCTCACGCAGTCAGTGAGTCCCTGTCGGAGGGAGTGGTGATGCGGATACAGGAGCAAGCGAACATTGCATTCATCGAAGGTGTAATGACTACAAGCATCATTGTGACTGGGCTCATTGTGCTGTTTGCGCTAGTTACATACTGCTATTTGCGAGAGCGAAGTTCTGCGGATCCAGTTGAAAGTCGCTGAAGCACCATCGGGGCACTGTAGCTGGCATGCGAGCGATGGGGCCGACACTCGCAACATCTTCATTGCCTGACACACCACCATCGCCGGAACGCCACCCGGAGCGAGCTCCTGCAAAGGATTTTTTGCGCTGATTCGGCATTGCGTCACATTGCACCCTTGCGGTGCATCTCTAGATAGTGGCATAACAATATCAATTGTATCGAACCAGTCGGCGGAGCTGTATTTACCCTAGTCGGGCGCTCTGGCTGACGCCTGCCCACTAGAGAACGTTCATGTCTAACCGCTCTTTACACTTCAAATTGTTCTGGACCGCGCTGATCGGTACCGTCGTCGTCATGGCGCTGTTGCTCGGCTCCATTGCCTATATCGCCTATGGCAATTCGGTCAAAGATACCTCCACCCTGGTCGAAACGGTCGTCAAGGCCAATGCCCGCGAGGTCGAAACAGAACTGGGCAGTGGTTTTACCGTGGCCGAGTCGCTGGCCAGCGTGGCGACGGCGATGCAGCAACAGCATGTCGAGCGCCCGGCGGCCGATGCCATGACCCGCCAGTTGCTGGAGGCCAACCCGAATCTGCTCGGCGTGGGACAGTACTGGGAGCCCAATGCCTTCGACGGCAAGGACAGCGATTTCGTCAACCAGCCGAACCACGATGCCACTGGCCGCTACCTGACCTACTGGAACCGTTCGAGCGGTTCGGTGAAGGCCGAGGCATTGAGCGGCTACGTGCCGGAAAACGCCGATAACCAGTATTACTATCGACCGCTGCATTCGCGTCAGCCGTGGGCGACCGAGCCTTATGTCTACAGCACCGGCAACGGTCAGAAAGTCATGCTGGTGTCGATCATGGTGCCGCTGTTGCAGGCCGGCAAAGCCATGGGCGTGGCCGGTGTCGATATCCCGCTGGAAAACATCAACCGGCAACTGGCGAAGATCGACGCCTATAAAGGTTACGGCGCGCTGGTCTCCAGCGACGGCCTGTACGCCAGTCATCCCGATGCCAAGCGCCTGGCTCAGCCGGCGGACGATCTGCCCGCCGAAGCCCGCAGCGCGATCAAGGCCGGCCAGCCGTACCACTTCCAGCGCGATGGCTGGGGCTACGTGCTGCAACCGGTGCACATCGGCAAGGCGCCGAACAGTTGGGCGCTGATGGTGGCCTACCCGTTGGCCGAGGCCATGGCCGGGATCAATCAGTTTCTCTATACGGCGGTGATCATTGGCCTGGTGGCTTTGCTGGTACTGGCGATCGTGCTCTGGCAATTACTCGGTTGGCAGATTCGTCCGCTGTCTGGCCTGACCACTGGCATCCAGGCCTGGGAAGGCGAGCTGGGCCTGCGCTTCGAACAACGCAGCGGCGATGAAACCGGCAAGCTGGCCGGGGCGTTCAACCAGTTCATCCAGCGCCTGGGCAATCTGGTGGGCTCGATTCGCCAGAGCAGCTCAACGCTGATGCAGATTTCCACGCACCTGGGCGATACCACCGCGGCAGTGGCCGAGCGTGCCACCTCGCAGCACACCGCCACCGAGGAAATGGCCAGCGGCGTCACCGCCCTGGCGCACTCGGTCACCGAGATGTCGCAGCAGGCCGAGGACGTCGAGCAACTGGCACGCAACACCGAAATGCTGACCACGCACATCTCCGGCGACATGAGTCAGACCCTGGCCGACATCAACCATATCGACCAGACCATGGACGTGGTCGCCGGCGCCGTGGGCGATCTGGAGAAACGTTCGCAGCAGATTGCCGGGATCATCGCCGTCATCCGCAGCATCGCCGACCAGACCAACCTGCTAGCCCTCAACGCAGCCATTGAGGCCGCACGGGCAGGGCAGCAGGGTCGCGGTTTTGCGGTGGTGGCCGACGAAGTGCGGCAACTGGCCGAGCGCACCAGCCGTTCGACCGGAGAAATCGGCGAGATGATCGGCGCCATCGGTTCGGATGTGCGCAACACCGTCGCCAACGTGCAGCAGGTTGGCGAAGCCGTGCGGCAGGGTGTGGTGCAATTGACCACCTCGGCCCAGGGTGTCGACCAGATCCGCCAGCATGCCCAGGACATCCTCACACGCATCAGCGAAGTGGCGCGCCAGACCCAAAGCCAGGCGGCAACGGGGGAGCAATTGTCGGTGGCGATCCAGGGCGTCAGCCGCATCTCGGAGCAGAACGACCAGGCGATTCGCAGCCTGCTCGATCAATCGGTACAGCTGCGGGATCAGGCCGGGTCGTTGAACCGGCAACTGACTCAATTCAGGGATTGAGGCAGTTGCCGGCGTCAGCGCATCAGTGGAACGGGAAGATGTAGTTCATCCATGCGGCCATGCGCAGGAGGATCTTGCGCATCATCGCAATGTGGTGGAAGTGCTGGCTGTACAGCGCGGCCTGGCCATAGGCGCCGCCGGGCATCTGGCTGGCGTACTGGGCGTAGTCGGGGTCGGTGATTTCAATGATCACCGGCACCCGGCCCGGTGGCGGCGAGCCGGTGAAGCCGATGAGGGTGCCCGAGGGCTGGACCTGTCCTTCGGCAATCACCCCGATCACGTTCTTGACCTTGCCTTCGAAGACCTTGCCGGGAATGCCGTCGAAGGCGACTTCGGCCTCGTCGCCCTCGGTCAGGCGCAGCAGGCTGTTCTGGCGCATCCACGCGGCAAAGTAATGGCCTTCGTCGGGGATGAACACCATCGACGGACGCAACGGCAAGCGGGTCGCCATCATCCCCGGACGCAATGACACGTGGGTGACGAAGCCGGAACTCGGTGCGCGCACCGTGGTGTTGTCGAGTTCGTATTGGGCGTTGGCCAATTGCGCCGTCAGGTCATCGCTGCGCGCGACGGCGACATCCAGTTCCCGTTGGGTGCCGAAATTGCGCTTCATCAACTCGGTGATCCGCGCACGATCACCCTGGGCAGCAATCAGTTGCGCCTTGAGGGATTTCACCTTGTATTCGAAGGGCGTCGGATCGATGCGAAACAGCACATCACCTTTTTTCAGCGGTTCGTTGCCCTGCACCGGCACGTCGATGACTTGGCCGCTGACCACCGGAATGACCGGCACTGACACGAAGTAGGTGCGTGCCACTTCGGAGTAGGGGTGGTTGTAGTTCATCGTGAAGATCAGCGCACCGATGATCAGGATGCCCCCCAGCACGGCGGTCGGCACCGTCCATTTGTTCAACGGAATGCGAAAGATCTTGAAGATGGCAACGCAGAGCGAGGCATAGGTCAGGATGAGTAAGAGATCCATGGCTTACAGGCCCCCGCCGTGAGTGTCCGTGGGTAAGGTGGGTGTCCTGCCGCTCGCGGCCTCCAGGCGATCGACGCGACCTTGCAGTTCGGCCATCTGTTGTTCCAGATGGATGATGTGGCTTTTCGGTGAATGACCATCGCCAAAGCCCCAGCCGCGATCCTCTCGATAGGCCATCGCCCAGATCCACAGAAATGGCCACAGCGCATGCAGGGTGAACAGGCTGACCCAGCCGGTGGCGTGGATCGCATCCTGATGGGGGTGGTTACGGTGGACGGCGATTTCGTAGGGAATGTCGTGAAGCAGGATGATCCCGTAGAACAGGACGAGCCCGACAAAGACCAGCAGGCCCAACGCGAAGTAATCAAGCATGATTGCCCCTCTTGAATCCGATGATGTGCTCGCGTGAGTGTAGTCACTGATTGACGAGAGGTTTGCCCTGCCAAGCGGCTGGCGAAGTTTTGAAGATGAAACCTGCATTTGGCCGATGCACAAGGAATTCATTCTCATTTACAATGCGCAATCTTTCTCGCCGTACAGCCGCCATGGATGTTCTCGACGCTGTTCACCACTACTTGTCGGCTTGGGTGATCGATCCGGTTACCCGGCAATTCCTCGGTCTCTTCGATTTGAACGGCCGCCTTTGCGTGGCTTTCCTGTTCATCTCCTACAGCGTCGCTTACGCTCTGTTTCGCTTCAGAAAAGCCCGGGGGTTGACCGAGGCGCAGTCGTTCGGCCAGTTCATCGGTGGCGCCCGGGTTTACTTTCATCGTTCGGCGCTGCTCGATTACCGCTATTACTTTGTGCTCGCCATTCTCAAGGCGACGCTGGTGGTACCCGTTGTCGCACTGGTCGATCCCTACGTGATGCGTTCAGGGGATTACCTGGCCTTCTTCGAAAACCTGTGGGGCGCGCGCACCCAGGTGCAGGAGCATCTCGTGCTGTCGCTGCTGTTCGGGCTTGGGGTGTTTCTGGTCAAGGACTTCGCCCATTACTGGCTGCACCGCGCCTTTCATTCGCGTTATTTGTGGATGTTCCACAAGGTCCATCACTCGGCGCCCGTGCTGGTGCCGGCCACCGCCAGTCGCGTGCATTTTCTTGAGGAAATTGCCGAGAAGCTGACTGATCTGCTGTGTGTCGGCGCCTTTGCCGGGGTGTTCTGGTACCTCTGCGGCGGGGAAGTCAGCCGCTACACGCTGTTCGGCGTGACTTACGTGGTGTTCATCTTCAATGGCCTGGCCTCGAACCTGCGGCACAGCCATGTCTGGCTGTCGTTCGGGCCGCTGCTCGAGCGCGTGCTGAGCAGTCCAGCGCAGCATCAGATTCACCACAGCGACGCGCCCCGGCATTTCGACCGCAACTTCGGCATCAACCTGTCGTTGTGGGACTGGCTGTTCGGCACGCTCTACCTCACGCCTGCAAGGCCCGAGGCGATTCGGTTCGGCACGGGGGAGGCGGATCACGAGCGTTATCTGACGTTGCACGGGCTGATCTTCACGCCCTTTGTCGATCTGGGGCGCAAGCTTTTTGTCAGTGGGCGCCCGGCTCGATCACATCTGATCCGTATTTTTCAACGCAATCTGCGTCTGTAATGGTTGCAGTCATAGGCCGACAATAGGTCATCGGTGCAGCGATCCTGGTAACGCCCGGCGAATCTGTACCGCACCTTTCTCATGTGGGAGGCCCTATGGCCAAGATGTCGATTTTCCTCGGTGGTTTTCTGGTGCTGACTATCCTGATCGGGATTCTCGCGACCATTCCTCCGGCGTAAGCCAGGGCTTGGCGGCCAGATGCAGCGCAGCGTAGGCCGCCACCAGTTGATCAAGGCTGAATGCCCGGTTTCTGCCGCTGGGGTTGGGCAGGACCCACGCCGTTGTGCCGGCAAAAGTGCTCGTTTGCAGGCCCCAGGCGATGTCCCGCCGGCCGCTCAATGCGGCATAGGCGGCCTTGCCGAGAAAAGCCACGAAGCGCGGGGCATGGCGGCTGATTTTCTCCTCGAAGCTGTTCGCGGCGGCCGCGAATTCCTGTTTTGACAGCTGATCGGCGCGGGCCGTGGGGCGCTCGACCACGGCGGTCAAGCCGCAGCGATATTGCAGGAGGGTCCGGTCGTTTTCCGCCGCCACTTGCTCTGGGGTAAACCCGGACAAATGCAGCGTGCGCCAGAAGCGGTTGCTGTGCCCGGCAAAGTGGTGGCCCTGGGCGGCGGCCATCAAGCCGGGATTGATCCCGCAAAAGATCACCGCCAGCCGCTCACCCAGAATGTCTTCCAGTCCCGCACTCATCTGAACCTCACTGATTGCAGATCACCTTGACCGCATTGCCGGCCAGGGTGGTCAACTCATCTCGGGATTTGCCCGCTCGTGCTCGAATCGAAATGCTGTGCAGCAGCGAGGAGGCGAGCACCGCCAGGGCGGCAGCGTCGGCGTCGTTGCTCAGTTCTCCAGCGTCAATGGCCACTTGCAGGCGCGTTTGCAGGTCGGCATCGAGCCGGCTCAGGCGATCCGACAACACTTCACGAATCTCAGCGTCTTCCACCGCTTCGGTGGTCGCCGTGCCAATGGCGAAGCAGCCGCGTGGCTGGCCGTCGCCGGAAAAATAGATCGACAACTGTCCCTCGTAGAAACGCATCAGCGCGTCGTTGAGCGGCAGCTGCAGATTTGTCAGCGCCTCGTGCATGGAGGCCGCAGCAACCTCCCAATACTGCTCCAGCGCCTTGATGTAGAGCGCGTGCTTGTCACCGAATGCCGCGTAGAGGCTGGGGCGATTCATGCCGGCCGCGCTGGCGATGCTGTCCAGTGATGCGCCGGAGTAGCCGGTGCTCCAGAACACCCCGAGTGCTTGCTGCAGCGCTGTTTGCGGGTCGTAGGCGCGCGGACGGCCGCGTCCTTTACCCTCTGTCGGTTTATTTTGTGCCATGTCGTACAAAATCCTTGAGCAGGGAGGGGTTGATGGATATTCTTACATCATCGCACAAAAATACGCAGCCCCCAATTTTCGCGCTGAAGGTGTTCTCGATCATGACCAGACCGTTCGATATTCCCGCTTCGCCGGCCCTTGAGCATCCAGGGCCAAACCACCCCGATGCGCCGGTTAAAAAGCCCCTGCGGGAAACCCTGCGGCCGTGGTTGATGGTCGCTGTGCCGCTGCTGGCGGCCATTGCCGGTTACGGCTATCACGTCGCGGGCCAGGCGTTTGTCTCGACCGACAACGCCTACGCGCGGGTGGCGAAAGCTTCGATCAATGCGCGAATTTCCGGGCAGGTGGTGGA
Source organism: Pseudomonas vancouverensis (assembly GCF_004348895.1). GTDB lineage: Bacteria > Pseudomonadota > Gammaproteobacteria > Pseudomonadales > Pseudomonadaceae > Aquipseudomonas > Aquipseudomonas vancouverensis. The sequence continues at coordinate 54,204 of NZ_RRZK01000027.1, read as the reverse complement.
GATTGCCGTCCAGGACAATCAGCCAGTGCGCAAGGGGCAGGTGTTGTTCCGCATCGACCCCAGGCCCTTGCAGATCGCCGTCGACCGCGCAGAAGCCCAGCTCAGTGTGACGCGGTTGCGCATCGACGGGCTCAAGGCCGGCTACCACCAGCAGCAGGCTGAATTGCAATCGGCCAGGGAGTCGGCTGATTTTGATCAGAAGGACTTCGCCCGCAAGAAAGCGCTGGTGGCCTCGGAATTCGTTTCGCGCTCCTTGTTCGAACGCGCCGACACTGACCTCAAAGTGTCCCGGCAACGGATCGCAGGCATAGAGCAACAGATCGCCAGCACCGTGGTCGCCCTCAACGGCAACCCGAGCATTGATGTCGACAGCCATCCGGCGGTGCGCGAGGCGCGGGCGCAGCTCGACGAAGCCCGGCTGTATCTGTCCTATGCGACCGTGTATGCGCCGGCCGACGGCATCGTCGCCAGGGTCGATGACCTGCAGGTCGGCAACTACGTGAACAATGGTGCGCCGGCTTTTGCGTTGCTCTCCGATCGCGAGATCTGGATCGAGGCCAATTTCCGCGAAACCGAGGTCACGCACATGCGCGCGGGCCAAACCGCGACCATTCGCATCGACACCTACCCGGACCGGGTGTTCAAGGCTCACATCACCAGCATGAGCCCGGGTTCCGGTTCGGACTTCGCCCTTTTGCCACCGGAGAACGCGACCGGCAATTGGGTCAAGGTGACCCAGCGCGTACCGGTGCGCCTGGAGCTGGATGAACTCGATCCGGCGCTGCCGCTGTACTCCGGCACCAGCGTCACGGTTCGCGTCGATACCCAGTTCAAGACGCCGTGGTGGCATCCGCTCAAAGCTTTGTTGACCGCAGGTAATTTCTGATGAGCACCCCGGCGGATACAGGCCCAGATTGTGCGGGTTCACTGCGCTTTGCCGCCTTGCTGGCGACCTACATGCAGTCGGCCAACCTGCCGTTGCCCAACGCGGTGCTGCGGCATATTCAGGGCAGCCTGTCGATGAGTGACGACCAGGCTGGCTGGATCTTCACTGCCTACCTGGCCGCCAGTGCGATCACCTTGCCGATCGCCCAGTGGTTGGCCGCTCGTTATGGCTTGAAGCGGGTGTACCAGATATCGCTCGCAGTATTTGCCCTCGGTCTGCTGCTGGCCACGGTGGCAACGACGCCGCTGGAATTTGTGGGTGCACGCCTCCTGCAAGGGGCGGCGAGCGGCGTATTGGCGCCGCTGTCGATGGCCATTGCCATGGACACCTTGCCGCTGCAACGCCGCGTGAAGTTCGGTGCAACCTGGACCGCCATCGTGCTGTTCGGCATTGTCAGCGGTCCGGGCATTGGCGGCTTGATCGCCGAGCATTTCGACTGGCGGACCATCTTCTACAGCAGCATTCCACTGACGGCTTACATCTTCCTCGTCATCACGTTGCTGCTTGAACGCAAAAAACCCGGACCCGCTCCAGGGTTTGATTTCTTCGGTTTTGCGACCTTCACGCTGGGCCTGATCGGCCTGCAAATGCTGCTTGATCGTGGGCCGCGGCTGGACTGGTTCGCCTCAAGGGAAATCTGCATCGAGGCACTGGCCAGTGCGCTGGGCCTGTACCTGTTCGGCGTGCATGTGCTGACGAGCAAAGTGCATTTCCTCAGCAAGGCTTTGCTCAGGGATCGCAACTTCGTGTTGTCCTCCCTGATGTTTTTCGCTCTCGGTTTTGTGTTGCTGTCGACCATGGCGCTGACCTCGCCGATGCTCGACGAAATTCTCGGTTATCCACCGGACACCACAGGGGCGTTGACCATTCCACGCGGCGTGGGCCTGGTCGGTGCTTTCCTGCTGATGGGCCGCGTGCCGGAACGCTTCGATCGTCGGCTGTTCGTGGCGGGCGGTGTCGCATGGGTGATTTATGCCAACTGGCTGATGCTCGGCTACTCACCGCTGATGGATGCCTGGCCTGTCGCCGTGGCTGGCGCCATTCAAGGCGCCGGGCTCGGCATCCTGATGCCCGCGCTGAGCAAGACCGCGTTCAGCACCCTCGACCCTGCGCTGCGCGTGGAAGGCACCGGGCTGTTCAACCTGGCGCGTGTCTACGGCAGCACCCTGGGCGTGGCGATTGTGCAGTGGTGGTTCTTCAACAACACCCAGGCGATGCACACGGCTCTGGCCGGCAACCTGACGGCGTATCGCGAGGCGAGCCGGTCACTGACCAGTGCGCCCACGCAAGTGCTGGCTGGCCTCAACGAAATGATCACCGGCCAGGCCGCTTTTATCGGGGTGATCGGCCAGTTCAAGATTTTGCTGATGGTGATGCTGGTGGTCAGTCCGCTGGTGCTGTTCCTTCGCAAGCCCGTTGCGACCAACTGATGTTCGTGGAGTCTGCCCAATGAAACCTGATGCACTCGTCATCAACACTGCTGCTCGTCTGCAGAAATCCGTCTGGCTGTCGACGTTGATGCTGCTGTCGGCCTGCACCGTCGGTCCCGACTTTCAAGCGCCCGGGCGAGGCCACTCGCAGCACTACGACCCGCAGGCCGAGCAGCGTCTGGGGCAGGGGGATGCTTCGCCCATCCTGATGGGTAAAAAGCTCAGCGGTGATTGGTGGACGGCGTTCCATTCGCCCCGGCTGGATCAGGTCGTGCGTCGCGCCATTGCGGGCAACCTTGAGCTGACAGCAGCGGACGCGACGATTCGCCAGGCGGCGTCCTCCGTCGCGGCGGCCGAGGGGGCTTTGTATCCGCAAGTGGATTTCGCCGCTGTGGCCGGTCGAGAAAAAGTACACAACGCCAAGGCACCGAGCATCGTCAATGTCTATGCGATCGGCCCACGGGTCGGCTTCGATCTGGATGTATTCGGTGGCAACAAGCGGCTGGTGGAACAGCAGCAGGCCCTTACCGAGTTGCAGCAGCATCGTTACGAAGCGGCGTACCTGACGCTGACCGGCAATGTGGCCAGTCAGGCGCTGCTGGTGGCCTCCGCCAGTGCGCAGATGCAGGCCGTGGAAGCCTTGCTGGCCGATGACGCGCAGAACCTCGAACTGGTGCGCATGGCCCATCTCAACGGCAGCACCACGCAGATTGACGTATCGCTGGCCGAATCGCGCCTGGCTCAGGACCGCACCTTGTTGCCACCGCTGGCGCAGCAGCGTGATGCCGCGCGTCATGCCCTGTCGATTCTGACCGGTAACGGCCCGGCGGACTGGGTCGCACCGGCCTTCGAAATGAACGAATTCTTCCTGCCGAGCCAGATCCCCGTGAGCCTGCCCTCGGGGATGGCCCACGACCGCCCGGACGTGCTGCAAGCCGAAGCGCAACTGCACATGGCCAGCGCCGCCGTGGGCGTGGCGACGGCCAATCTCTATCCCCATGTCAGCTTGTCCGCGTCACTGGCGCAGGCGGCTTCCGGCAATGGCGGCGCGACGCTTTGGGGATTCGCCGCGGGGATCGCCGGGCCAGTGTTTGACGGCGGCAAACTCAGGGCTGAGCAGCAGGGGGCGCAGGACGGCTACGACGCCACGCTCGCGCTGTATCGGCAAACCGTCATCAGCGCGTTCGGGCAGGTCGCGGACAGTTTGCAGGCACTCAATCACGACGCGGAACAAAGCCAGGCGCAGGCAGATGCCTTGCACTCGGCCGACATCAGTTTGCAACTGAACCGGCAAGCCTACGCCCAGGGCGAGAACAGCCTGCTGCAGGTCCTGGAGGCGCAGCGTGCCTACCAGCAGGCGCTGCTGGGGCACATCCGCGCCAGGACTGCGCAGTACCTCGACACCGTGCAGTTGTATCTCGCCCTGGGCGGAAATTCCGTCGGGGTTGCCGAGCAAAGACTGGTCTCACGCGTTGCACAGAACCCTTCGTTTCAATAGCCCGCACTGGAGTAGAAAACATGTCCTATGAAGCGTTTCACGATGCCCTGCGCGACAGCCGATTCGCGCTCAACCATGGAACGGGGCGGATGCCGGCGGCGGGATTCGGCACCTTGTTCCGCGACCTTGATCTCACCACTCAGGCGGTCGGGCACGCGCTGCAGGCGGGCTTTCGTCACTTCGATTGCGCCGAGCGTTATCGCAATGAGGACAAGGTCGGAGTGGCCATCGCGGAGGCGATCGCGTCCGGCAAGGTTCGCCGCGAAGAACTGTTCATCACCACCAAACTGTGGAACACCAACCACCGTCCTGAACGTGTCGCTCCGGCATTCGAAGCCAGTTGCCGGCGCCTGCAAACGGACTACATCGATTGCTACCTGATCCACACGCCTTTCGCCTTTGAACCCGGTGACAATCAGGACCCGCGCAACGCCCAGGGTGAAGTACTCTACGATGCCGGCGTGACCCTGATCGAGACCTGGCGGGCGCTTGAACGTCTGGTGGATGAAGGCCGGGCGCGTTCGATCGGCCTGTCGGACATCACCTTGCCGGCGTTGCAGGAATTAGTCGCCGAGGCACGGATAAAACCGGCCGTGGTGCAGGTAGAATCCCACCCTTATCTGCCCGAATGGGAGCTGCTGGAGTTCTGCAGGGCCCATGGCATTATCCTCCTGGCCTTCGCCCCGCTCGGGCATGGCATGACGCCGAATGTGCTGGAGGATGCGGTGCTCTCCGGTATTGCCCAGCGTGTGCAGAAAACCCCGGCGCAGGTGGCGCTGGCCTGGTCGGTGCAGCGTGGTGCGGCGTTCCTGACCACCTCGACTTCAGTGGGGCATATCCGCGAGAACTTCGATATTTCGACCTTGCCGGTTCGGGCCATGGTGGAAATTCGCGAGGAGATCACCACCCGCGTGCGCTTCAATTCGGTGGTGGAAACCGGTGTGCCGGGGTTCATTGCACGCAAACCGTAAGCCGCTTTCACGAAGGCGATCCTGTGCAGGGTCGCCTTTTTATCGATCCCTTGAGGCAACATCGATGGATGTTCTACAGACCCTGCGTTATTTCTCCGCCGTTGCCCAAAGCGGAAGTTTCACGGCCGCAGCTGCGCTGCTCAACACCACGACCACCAACGTTTCCAAGGCAGTGACCAGCCTCGAGGCGCGCTTGCAAACCCGCCTGATCAATCGCACCACGCGCCGCCTGGCCCTGACCGAAGCGGGCACGCGCTATTTGCAACGCTGCGAACGCATCCTCGAAGAAATACGCGAGGCCGATGAGGAAGCGGGAACGGCCCAGGTCATGCCGGCGGGGCGATTGAAAATTCATGCGATGTCGGCCATCGGCAATCATTACGTGATCGATGCCATCGCCCGTTACCGGGAGATTCACCCTACGGTGATGTTCGACCTGACCGTGACCAACCGCCTGCCGGATCTGCTGGAGGAGGGCTATGACATGTCGATCGTGCTGGCGCGGGACCTGCCCGATTCAGGTTTTGTCGCCCAGCGCCTGGGCATCACCTACAGCATCCTGTGTGCCTCGCCGACCTACGTGGCCAGACGCGGGATGCCGATTTCTCCGGCCGCGCTGCTGGAGCATGACTGCCTGAAAATCGTCAACACGGTGATGCCGGTCGAGCATTGGGTATTCGAAGGGCCCAGCGGCATAGAAGCAGTCGAGACGCCGTTGTCGCCTTTTCACGTCAATACCGCGGACGCGATGACCGTGGCGATCAGGAACGGGATGGGGATCGGTATCCAGCCGATTGCATCGGCGGTGGAAGGCCTGAGGGCGGGGACACTGGTGCGGGTGTTGCCGGATTATCGTCTGGAGGCCTTGAACATGTTTGCGATCTATCCGTCGCGCAAGTTCGTCGATGCGAAAATAAAGACCTGGGTGGAGTTTTTGAAAACGGCCATTCCGGGTGTGCTGGAAGCGGACGAGAAAGTCGTCGGTGCCTCGATAAAAAACTGACTCGCCAGGGCAGCGCGCATGGAGTGTCGACCCTCCATCGTCTGCACGGTCATCAACCGTTGGAGCAACCGCTGCCCATCACCTGATATTGAAGAATGTGGCGTTGGCCATGGGAGTCTTCATAGGTCATTTGCGCCGGGACCGGGCCGCATTCATCGGCAATGTCCGAGACCGCGATGACCTTGGCAATATCGAGTGTCGAGTCGTAGGTGTAGGTCTCTACGACTGTTGCGTCGCTGCCCTGTGCGAATGCCTGTGTGCCCAGGGTGCCGAACGCCAGCAAGAGTGTTATGCCTGCAAGTTTCATGATGTTCACCGTGTGGTCTGAACGTGGTGCTTCAAGGAGGTTGCCCGCAGGAGCCGGGTGTTGCGTTGGCTTTTTGCTCATCGGGTAGAGGCGATGTTAGGCGCATCGGCAGTCGGCAAAAATCGGCCAAATCGACAAACACTGTTGCCGGATTACGCAGGAATGCGGCGTTGCAGACGCTATTTCGTCATGTCTTGCTGACAGGCTCGGTGGCCGACAAAACTCTCTGGAAGGCTCGATGCAATGATCACGATCCGTGTCATGACGATGGACGATTACCCGGCAGTGATTGACCTGATGCAGCGCACACCGGGCATCTCGCTGCGCGATGCCGACTCCCGCGAAGCGACGGCACGGTACCTGGCGCGCAATCCCGACATGAGTTTTGTGGCTGAAGATAACGAGGTGCTGTGCGCTTGCGTGATGTGCGGGCACGACGGGCGCCGCGGCTATCTGCAGCACCTGATTGTGCTGCCTGACTATCGTCGGCAGGGCATTGCCGGGGCGTTGGTTGAGCGCTGCCTGTCGAGCCTGGAAGCCCAGGGCATCTTCAAGTGCCATCTCGATGTGTTCAAGACCAATGCGGCGGCTGCCCGTTACTGGCAAGGGCAGGGCTGGCAACTCAGGGAGGACATCGACCGCTATTCGTTGACCCGTTCTGGCCATCCGAATGCCTGAAGGAGCAGGGCTTCCAGAGCCGTTTTCTCGATAAACCTTGTTCGTACACGAATTTCCATTCTCTGAAATATATTGACTTAAAAGTCAGCTTCCAGAAATATGCGCGCCGACCAACCTGTTTCGAGCGGGTGTGCAGGGTGCTGCATATCCAGTTTTCGTTTCGCCCATCGCTATATAAAAAAATATACAGCGATGGGGCCGAACACGGCGTCACAGGGGATCCAGGTCCAAGGACACAAAAAAAACAAAAGCCCCCGCAATGGAGTCAACACAATGAAGCTGCAACCTCTGGCCTTGGCCATCACCCTCGGTGGCCTGGCCCACCAGGCCATCGCCGCCGGTTTTATCGAAGACAGCAAGGCCACGCTGAACCTGCGCAATTTCTATTTCAATTCCGACAACCGCGAGAGCCAGGACCGCGTCGGCAATGCTGCCTACACCAGCCAGGCCAAGGAGTGGGGGCAAGGGCTGCAACTCAACGTGGTGTCCGGTTTCACCCAGGGCACTGTCGGTTTTGGTCTGGACGCCATTGCCATGACGGGTTTGAACCTGGACAGCGGTGGCCGGGTCGGCAAGGCCGGTATCGACCGCACGCCCGGGGCGCTGTTTCCGGTGGACAGCGACGGGCATGCCGTCGATGAGTACTCAAAGGGTGGCGTGACCGGCAAGGTGCGCATCTCCAAGACCGAAGCGCGTTTGGGCACCCTGCAGCCCAAGTTGCCGGTGGTCAATTTCAACGACGGGCGCCTGTTGCCACAAACCTTTGAAGGTGGCCAGATCACCTCGAACGAGATCGACGGCCTGACCCTGATCGGCGGTCAGTTGGAAAGCACCAAGACCCGCAGCTCCACCGACGATATCGACCTGCGCATCGCCGGTGCGACTCGACCCAACGGCACCCCGGCGAGCACGCCGCTGGCCGATTCCGACAAGTTTGTCTTCGCCGGTGGTGACTACAAGATCAGCAAAGACCTCACCGCGCAGTACTACTACGGCAGCCTCGAAGACTTTTACCAACAGCACTTCCTTGGCCTGATCCATACCCTGGCCATCGGCCCCGGCAACCTGAAAACCGACCTGCGCTATTTCAACAGCCGCTCCGATGGCAAGAACGGCAGCACCGCCGGCCGCGCCGAAGGCTACAAGAGCAGCGGTTTCTGGCGCGCGGGCGACAGCCATGCCGGCGAAGTCGACAACAACACCTGGAGCGCCATGTTCACCTACAGCTTGAGCGGTCACGCCCTCAGCGCGGGTTATCAGCAGGTGTCGGGCGATAGCGCATTTCCGTTCCTCAATCAGGGCGACGGCGCGACCGCGTATCTGATCACCGACCGCCAGATCGGCAAGTTCCTCGCCGCCGGCGAACGCACCTGGCTGGCCGAGTACGCTTATGACTTCGTGGCAATGGGGGTACCGGGCCTGAAAACCGTGGTCACCTACCTCAGCGGCGACAACATCGACTCGGCTGCCGGTGATCGCAAGGAGTGGGAGCGCGACCTGCGCATCGACTATGCGCTGCAAAGCGGCCCGCTCAAGGGCCTGGGGTTTTCCTGGCGTAACGCAAGCTTGCGCGGCAATGCCAGCAGCGATCTGGATGAAAACCGCTTGATCGTCAGCTACAGCCTGCCGTTGCTGTAAGCTCGGCATATCGGTCGTTGACTGCTTTGCGCGGTCAACGCCCCAAGTTGATCGGCCAACACGACAGGAGTTTCGCCATGGGTTCTCTCAGCCTTCATCGACACCCCACCGTCGAACGGGTGTTGGCCGACCAGTGCTGGCCCCCCGAATTCGAAGTGGCGCTTCAGGACCTGCTGGAGCAGATGGCAAGCGCCGGTCACGACATCACCCTGCACAACCTCGGGCTGTTTCTCGGCGACTTCGTGCCGCGTTACACCCTGGACCGCGCCGAGGAATGGCAGGAGTGGGCCACTCGGCGCTGGGTCTCGCACACCAAGCCGGCGCTGGTGGATCGCCTGGCAGATGTCTTTCTCTGCACCCCGTAACAGGCGTTGGCTTGCGCGTATTCTGGTGAACACGGGGAAACTGGACTAAACCGGGATATCCAACAACGGGAGTGGCGCGGGTGGCAGGTTTTCGATGGATTCGATGATCGCGGCGGCAGCGCAGGCATTGGCGGTGGGTGATCCGCTGGGGGCACTCAACCGCGTGGCCCTGCGTAATGACGCACCGGCGCTGGCCCTGCGTGGCATCGCCATGGCGCAACTGGGTGATCTGGTACGCGCCAGGACGCTGGTGAAAAGTGCACAACGTGCCTTTGGCACAAGAGAAGCGTTATCCCGTGCCCGTTGTGTGGTGGCCGAGGCAGAAATCGCCCTGGCCTCTCGAGAACTTGGCTGGCCGATCAAGGCCCTTGAAGCGGCGCGCATCACCCTTGAGGCTCATGGTGACCGACTCAATGCCGCCCATGGGCGGTATCTGCAAATCCGTCGATTGCTGCTGCTCGGGCAACTCGACCAGGCCCAGCAGATCCTCGCGGCACTCGATCCCGAACCGCTACCGCCGGCTTTGCGTGCCACCCACGAACTGCTGCTCGCCGGCATCGCCATTCGACAATTGCAATCGAGCGCTGCGCGAGCGGCGTTGAACCGGGCGACACAGGCTGCGAATCAGGCGCGGATACCGGCTCTGATGGCCGAAGTCGAACACGCCACCCGGCTGCTCGATGCCCCGGCGGCGCGCTTGATTGGGGGAGGCGAAGAGCGACCCTTGCGGCTGGAGGACGTCGAGGCCTTGCTGGATTCGACCTCCCTGGTGGTGGATGGTTGTCGCTACGTGGTGCGTGGTTGCGGTATGTCGATTTCGCTAGCCTCGCGTCCGGTCCTGTTCACTTTGGCGATGGTGTTGGCCGAAGCCTGGCCGGCGGACGTTGCCCGAGAGTCGCTGATCGCCCGGGCATTCCGCCTGAAGCTCAGCGATGAATCCCATCGCGCCCGACTCCGCGTTGAAATCGGCCGACTGCGTGCGGCACTCAAACCCTTGGCGAGCGTCACCGCCACGGCGCGTGGATTTGCCTTGCAAACTCAAGCGTGCCCGGACGTGGTGGCACTGGCGCAACCGGTCGAAGAAAAATTCGCCGCCCTGTTCGCCTGCCTCGCCGACGGCGAAGCCTGGTCGAGCTCGGCCCTGGCCCTGGCGCTGGGTATTCATCAGCGCACGGTGCAGCGGGCACTTGATGCGCTGGCGGCACAGGGCAAGGTGCAATCGCTGGGAAGTGGCCGCGCTCGCCGCTGGATCACGCCACCGGTGCCCGGTTTCGCGACGACCTTGTTACTCCCGATGCCGCTGCCGGGTGATTAGGATGGCTCCACCAACCCCTAGTTGAGGAATGCCAGGATGAAACACGCAACTGCTGAAATCATTCGTGAATACGGCCCGTTTGCCGACCACGTGTGCGGTGTCACATGGGACGGTGAAAAGGTCTGGTTTGCCACCAACGCCCAGCTCAGCGCCCTGGACCCGGACAGCGGCAAGGTCCTGCAATCGTTCGATGTCGCCGCCAATGCCGGCACCGCGTTCGACGGCCGGTACCTGTTCCAGATCGCCGAGGACCGCATCCACAAGATCGACCCACGGACCGGCGCCATTCTCTCGTCGATCCCGGCCCCGGGTGGCGGTGCCGATTCAGGCATGAGCTGGGCCGAAGGCTCGTTATGGGTGGGGCAATACCGCGAACGCAAGATCCACCAGATCGACCCCGAGAACGGCAAGATTTTGCGCACCCTGGAGTCCAACCGCTTCGTCACGGGCGTGACCTGGGTCGACGGTGCACTGTGGCATGGCACCTGGGAGGGCGACGAAAGCGAGCTGCGACGCATCGACCCGCAATCCGGTGAAGTGCTGCAAAGCCTGACGATGCCTGAAGGTGTCGGCGTCTCGGGGCTGGAGTCCGACGGCGGCGAACGTTTCTTCTGCGGCGGTGGCGGCAGCGGTAAGGTGAGGTTGGTGCGCCGGCCTGCATAAGCTCAAACACGATAAAACCTGTAGGAGCGAGCTCGCTCCTACAGGGGATTCGGGGGGGATAAACACATGGGCCCCAATAGCGGCAAAACGCTTTAGTTTTTTCCCTTCCAGCCCGCGTTTCTGCTGGTCCCAATCGGTCTAACCGCACGGTTGGCAAAGCGCTCCGTTTTGCTATCCTCAAACCTGTAGGTGAAGACGCAGACTGATGCGCAAAAGGATAGCAAGGAGACGTGGGGCGCGTTCCGAAGGGTACACGGTTAGAAAGATCTCCGCGCTGAGATCCAGCCCTTATGCCGTGTGAAGCACGAGAGCACCATTACAAGTTTCATGCTCTGGTGTGGGAGGCCTGATAAACCTTGTAAGCCGGAGACCAGCACCGGCCACCTACTAACATTCACTCGCTAAGCCCGCCTTGTGCGGGCTTTTAATTGCCTGGGTTTTTTCCCGTCACGGTGCGCCGAACAGCATGGTCCAGTAAACGCCCTCGTCGCTGCGGGCATCGGTGGCGTAGGCGGCGCCGACCTGGGTGAACATCGGGTTCATCAGGTTGGCGCAGTGTCCGGGACTGGCGAGCCAGCCGGCCATGGCTTTGCTCGGCGAGCCTTGCCCGGCGGCGATGTTTTCGCCGATTTGCCGGCCACGGTAGCCGGCAGCCCGGGCACGGTCGGCAGGCATTTCGCCGTCAGGGTCCTGGTGGGCAAAGTAATTGCCGTAAGCCATGTCCTTGCTATGGCCTTGCGCCGCCGCACTCAGCGCGGTACTCCAGCTCAAGGGCCGTGCGGCAGCGAAGCGCTGGTGACCGCACATCCGCGATTTGGCCCGTGCGGCATTGACCTGTGCCAGCAGCGCCTGGCCGCTGCTGCGGGGATCGCTCAGTTGTCTGTCGAGCAGCGGCCGCGCCAGCACCACTTGCCATTGATCCCCGGCGCGACTGACGCCGATATCAGCGTATTGCGCGTCGAGCAAGGCGCTGCAATGTTCGTCCTGAAGCAGATCGAAGGCGTCCTCGGCATCCCGCGCACCCACCACGCGAATGGAGCGCACCGCCACGGCCTGATAACCGGATGCCTTCAAACGGTCCCGCAACCCGCCACCGTAGCCGACCGGCAAGGCCAGGCTGGATTTCAGCATCAGTGGCGACAGGCGTTGCGTCGGGCGTGGTGTACAGCCTTGTGGGTGGGCGCGAAATTCATTGATCGCCACCACCAGTTGCCGTTGTGCGTCGGCATGGGCAGAGGTGGCGGCAAAGGGGAGCAGGGAGAACAGGCACAGCGAAGTGAAACGCAAGGCAACGGCGATTTTGCGCATGGAACGGGTAACCCGAACAAGAGGACGGAGACAGGAGAGTGGAAAAACGCTCGGGTATGACTGGCGTCTGCAAACAAGGTTCACGACGCCGGTGAGCCAGTTGTGGGTCGGAACGCGGGTGTCCGACGAAGGGTAGGGTGGTGCCTGTCAGGAGCGCAGTTTGAAGCGACAAACCTGACCGCCACGGACCATGCATTCACCGTGCTCGACTTCAGCACCGCCCAATTCGCCGATCAACGCCAGGTCCAGTTCGCAGACCACCGGGTGGGCGGCGGCGAGTCGGTGAAACACGCAGTTGTGCGCGACGATTTCCGGCTCGCCACTGGATCGGAAGAACACTTCGGCCTCGTAGCCGGCCTGGTTCATGTGCTGCACGATGCGCGCTTCGTCGACGCTGTGTTGTTCGCGATCTTTGGCCAGTTTCCGTCCCATGCTGCGCATCAGCGTTTGCAATGCCTCGGGTCCGATGATCCCCGCCACTTCGTCGATCAGTACGCTGGCCAGCAATTGATAGTGCCGAGGAAACTGTTCCCTGGCGTGGTCGGTGAGCCGATACAACTGCTCCGGCCGACGCCCCGTCGGCCGGGTCTCGCCGCGCAGTACCAGGCCGTCCCGCTCCAGCGCCGCCAGGTGTTGGCGAACGGCAGTACGCGTGACCGCCAGATGGTCAGCCAACTCGTCAATGCTCATGCCGCCCGCGTGGTGCAGCAATGCATTGAGCAGGTCCTGCTGTGTTCGGCCCAATCCTTCCAGCATGGTGTGCCCTCGGGTGACGTCAGAACTTGTCCGGGAATTGCTTGACCAGCGCCGCGGTCAGGGCATCGGCCAACGCCAGGATGTGCGTGCGCATCATCGCCCAGGTGCGCGCTTCACCGGCGTAGTCGTGGGCGGCAAACTCATCGATCTGCGCGACGTGATGACCGCCGTGGGCGGCGAGCAGATTGACCAGGGTCGCTTCCGGCAGATTAGGGTTGGCAGCGGCCAGGAACGCCGCAATCGCCTTGGCGTTGCTGGTCAGTTCCGCGACGGCAGCCTGCTTGCCCTTCGCGTCTTTGGCGACCGTGGCGTCGCTGTAGTGTTTCACCGCGCCCCAGTGACCGGCAAGCAGCTTGAGCAACTGGTCGGCTGCCGGCTGACCATAGAGCGGGGCGATGCTGTTGGCGATTTTTGTGGCGTTGTCGACCACCTGGTCGGCGGCAACCTTGGCTTGCTGCGGGTTGGCGGATTGATTGGCGAACGCGTAAGTCCTGATCCAGAAAACGTGCTCGACCCACAGGTCGCGCAGGGCGAGGCGAGTGGTGAATGCAGGACTGTCGACGGCGGCGGGTGAGGCGGGGGGAGTCTGGCTCCAGGCCGGTTGCGCACATAGCGCGAAGAGGATCAAAGCCCAGGTTTTGATATTCATGACGGCACCCTCAATCAGTGGGAACGGTGACAATATCAATATAGGCATAAAAATATGTTTTTATTGGGCACAGGAAAAGATCCTGACTAATGGTCATCGCCAATACGGTTCACGGGGTAAGCAAAGGCAAGGGGCCGAATACGACCCCCGGTCGATTCAATCGATGCAGGCGTAGACCACCAGTTCCACCAGCATCTCTTCCCGAGCCAGCCCGGCGACAACCACCGCTGCGCGGTTGGGGTAGGGGGCCTGAAAATACTCGGTGTAAAGCGCGTTTACGATCGCCAGGTAACTGCGATCGGTGACGTAGATCAGCACCTGTGTGACTGCGTCCAGTGAACTGTTGGCGGCCTCAAGGGTATGGCGCAGGTTGTCGAGGGTTTGTCGGGCTTGCGCCTCGATCCCGCCGCTGACCACCTGACCCTGGCGGTCGATGGGGATCTGCGCGGTGTACAGCGTACCGTTTCCCACCACCGCCCATTCCAGGGGCGCGCGCGAGGCAAAAAGGTCAGTCTTGATGGCGTGTTTCATCGAAGGTTCCTGAAGCGGGTAAGAAGGGATGATCAGGCGTCGCTGCTTTCGCCGGCACCTCGGCGGCGTGATTCCTCGGTGCTCTCCACCAGCACTTGCTCGCCGAGTTTTTTCAGCCGCGCCCAGGCTTCATCGTCAACCTGCAACTCGCTGACCACTGAGGATGGGTGCACGAGAGCTGCCGTGGCGTCCTCGGCGGTCAGGCGCGGCAGCAGCGCGAAGTGCTGCGAGATCAGCACGTTGACGCTTTGCTCATCGCCTTGCGCCGGTTGAGGCAGGTCATACACCCGCAACGACGGGCCGGCTTGTCCGGCACTTAACGTGGCTACCAGTTCCTGACGTGCATCGCGCCAGTACACGCAAAAATTCAGGCCTTGCCCGGCACAGCGAGCCAGGTAACCCAGCAACAGAATCCGGTTGTGGCAATGCCGGATGCGGATCAGCGCACTGCCGCCGCGCAAGGCTTTGCTGACACCCAGTTCCACCGCTTGGGCGGCGCAGCGCAAGACGCTTTGGCCATGGGCATCGAGGGTCAACTGCGTGGCATCTTCGTAGCAGGTGTCGATGGGCCGATCGATTTCGTCGTGGAGGAAGGCCAGGGCTTTTTTCAGTGCACCGATGCCGTCGAGTCCTTGCCGTTGCAGGCGGGCAATCATTTCGGCGGCATCGTCGCAGTCACCGGCGGCAAAACCCAGACCTTCGAACGCCTTTCGGCAGATCACCTGGATTTCATTGAACGAAACGCGCATATCAGAGCTCTCCAGCAGCGGTGGCCAGGGTGGGCATGACCGCGAAATTCCAGTCATCGGTGAAAGGCTGGCCGATCTCGCGAACCAGCGGTGCGCCCTGGAACAGGGTGATGCGCACCCAGCGGCTGGACTTCGGATCGAACTTGCCGGCACCGAAGAACGCCAGTTTGCAGCGCAGCAGATGGATCGGCAGCATGCCGCGGTCCATCAGGTTGGCGCGGATTTCCCCAAAGGCGCAGCGGGCCATGCCCTGCAAGCGGCAAACGCTGCCCTTGAATGACGGCTGGGCGAGCAGGAAATGCGCTGTCAGTTGTTGGGGGTGCTGTTCGCGATAGGCGAGCAGGGCGCGGTAGCAACGCTGGATGTTGTGCGCGATCCCCAGCTGCATCTCTTTTTCGGCACCCGGCTCGATGGCGCGTTCACCCAGGCGTGGCTCTTCCTTTTCCGCCGAGCGATACCAGAAAAAATGGTTGGCTTCGGTATCCTGCAGGTCGTAGTCGAGCGCCCAGCGGTACTCGGTCTCGATCAGCTTGCACAGGTCCTCCAGCGGCATCTCGGCGTTGAGCCGAAAGCCCTCGTTGACCGACATCTGCCCCGCCAGCGGGTCGACCTGCTCGGGGTACAACTCCAGCAGCAGACTGACCAGCAACTCCTGACAGCCCGTGCCGCTGTTCGATGCAGTCCAGGCTTGCAGGCGCGTCCACAGGTCCGCGCTGATCGATTGTGTAGCGAACCAGTCGGTCAACAGATCGAGATCCCTCAAGGTCTGTTGATCGACTGCACTTTGCCGTTGATCTTCGGTGCTGGTTTGCTGCAGATGCACGAGGGCCCGTTGCAGCAATGCCTGGAAGCGCTGTGCATGGGGCAGGTCTGCCGCTTGTGCGAGGACGGTCGCCAGTGCCGTTTCCCTCGCCCATACCCACTGGTTGACCAGTTGCGGATGGTTGATCAGGAACGGCGCCATGCCCAGTCCCGTTGAGTTACCGACCCCCAGGTAACGTTGCAATTCGACGTCCAGGCCGACCGCCCGTTGCGGGTTGCGTGCCCGGGCCATGTGTTCGATCTGCTCGATGCTGAAATGGCGCAGCAGGTACACGGTGAACATCTGCGCGCTGAACGGCTGGCTGAAATCACTGTTGCCTTGCAGGCAATCGAAATCGGCGATGCCGAACTTGCCGTTGCCATACACCGCGGTGGTGCGATACAGGTAGCCAACCTCGGCGAGTTGCCGAGGGTCCGGTTGACAGCCTTCAGCCAACGCGCCGAGGAAACGTTCGAAGTTGCGCAGGCTGCGGTTGGCCCGCGACAGCACCAGCACCCGCGCATCGAAACGCCCGGCTTCCTGCAAGGGCACATTGCGCTTGAGGTCGGTCAGTTGCGCCTCATCAACATCGCCGGCCAGCAGGACGAAACTGACGTCCCATTGATCGGCAATCACCCGGTCGCTGCGCTTTTCCGGCGGCAGGTACATCGAGAAAATCACGCAGTGATAATGGGCATTGGCGGTGTCGATGCGATAGATCGCGGTGCCGAAACCTTCGCCATCCAGATCGAACACCGTGCGCTGAATGCGCCACTGCTCATTCATCATGCGGCGCATGCTGCTGCGCACGAAACTCAAGCGGCTCTGGAAGTGACTGCCCAACCGTTCCAGGTCCATGACTGTGCCGGCTGGGCGCAAGGCCGATAGCGTGTCTGTGTCGGTGTACGACATCGTTGTGATTCCTGAAGTGTTCATCATCAAACTGCCTGCTCGCGTGCCATCTGCCGGGCGATGCGCCAGGCATCCCAGAGCGACGGCAGGATCAACAGTGACACCGGCACGGCGGTGATCACGATAAAGGATTGCAGCGCAGTCACACCGCCTGAACCAATGGTGATCAGCACGACGGCGGCCAGGCCCATGCCGATGGCCCAGAACGCGCGCAACCAGTGTTTCGGCTTGTCGTTGCTGGACATGGCCATCGCCACGGTGAACGCCATGGCGTCACCATTGGTGGCCACCGAGATAAAGCTGAGGAACAGGAACAGCGCCGAAATCAGCCCGCCCCACGGCAGGTTTTGCGTCACGCCCAGCAGCAGGTCTTCAGGTTGGGTGCCGTGGGCGGTGACGATACCTGGCGTTTGCAGTTCCATGCCGATGCCGGCCCCGCCGACGATGGTGAACCAGAACATGGTCACCAGCGGGGCAATGATCGACAAGGTCATGATCACTTCACGGATGGTCCGGCCGCGGGAGATCTTCGCCACGTACAGCGCCACCATCGGCGCGTAACCGATGAACCAACCCCAGTAGAACACCGTCCACCAATCGAGCCATTTCGGATCGGCGCGGAACAGGGTCATCGGGATGAACTGCTCGATGTGCAAGGCAAACGCCGTGGGGAATCCACCGAGAATGAATGCAGTCGGCCCGAGCAGGACCATGAACACCGCGAGGCCGATCATCAGCCAGACGTTGATGCCGCTGACAAAGCGAATCCCTTCGAGCCCGACCAGGCAGGAAACGGTGTACATCACCGTGACCAGAACGATGGTGATGGACTGCACCATAAGGTCATTGGGAATGCCCCACACCGAATGCAATGCACTGCTGATCTGCAGGCCGAGAAAACCGATGGGGCCGATGGTGCCGGCGACCACGGCGATGATCGAGGTGGCGTCCGCCAGGGTCCCGATCGGGCCTTTGAGCGCGCGCTCGCCGAACAGTGGATAGAGCAGGGTGCGCGGTGCCAGCGGCAGGCCTTTGTCGTAATGCAGGTGCATCAACACGATGGCCAGCAGGCTGCCCAGCACCGCCCAGGCAAGGAAGCCCCAGTGGATGAAGGATTGCGCCAGGGCAATGTGAGCGGCCGCTTCCGTGTGCGCTTGCACACCAGCAAACAGTGGCGGTGGGCTGGCGAAATGCATCATCGGTTCCGCCGCCGCCCAGAAGGCGCCACCGCCAGCGAGCAGGGCACACATGATCACGGCGATCCAGTTGAAGGTGCTGGTGTCGGGTCGTTGCTCGACACCGCCCAGGCGAACGCGTCCGCACTTGCTGAAGCAGATGATCAGGCTCACGGCAAAGGTCGCGAGCATCAGGATCTGCCAGTAGAACCCGAAGAAGCGGGTCGACCACGCGAACAGTGTGTTGACCAGTGACGATACGCCATCGATGTCGACCAGCGCGGCAATCAGGAAGACGGCGAGAAAGCCGCCGCTGATCAGGAACAACGGCCAGTCAATGTCTTTTCTCGGCGGTGAAAGCTCCAGCGTCTGGAGGTCGGCTTGCAGGGTATCGGATGTTTTCATGATGCCTCCAAAATACGCGCCTGGGGCTGTGCATCGCCGGTTGGGGAGATGAACGGGAGGCTATTGTTTTTATTTTTCATGCTGTCCTCACGGTGTCGAGCAAAGGTCAGTGTTGTGCGCTGGTCGCGCGTTCCAGCAGGCGCAGCCAGTTGAGTCCCATGATGTTGCGTACCTCGTCCTCGGCGAAGCCGCGCGCGCGCAGGCCTTGGGCGATGACCGGGAAATCCCGGCTGTCGCGGAACCATTGCAGCGGTGATGGCCAGTTGGCGTTGTCCCTGGAGCCTTCGCCGTAATCCTTGTCCTTGCTCCAGCGCCCGTTGCGCATCCATTCGAGCACTTGCAGCGGTTGCTGCTGGCACAGGTCGGTGCCAATGCCGATGTGTTCGACGCCCATCAATTCCGCAGTGTTGGCAACCATGTCGCAGAACGATTCCAGGGTGCAGTCCGACGCGCCCTTGAGATGGAACGGGTAGGTGCTGAAACCGAGCAGCCCGCCGGATTCGGCGATGCCACGCAGCACGGCATTGGATTTGTTGCGTTTGGCTGCGTGGAAACTTGACGGGTTGGCGTGGGATACGATCACCGGCCGGCTCGATAATTCGATGGCTTCCAGGGTGCTGCGCTCGGCACTGTGGGACATGTCGATCAGCATGCCGACGCGGTTCATCTCGCGGATCACCTGGCGCCCGAAGCGGCTGATGCCGTTGTCTTCGGTCTCGTAGCAACCGCTGGCGAGCAGGCTCTGGTTGTTGTAGGTGAGCTGCATGATCAGCACGCCGAGTTGGCGGAAGACCTCGACCAGGCTGATGTCGTCTTCGATGGGCGAGCAGTTCTGGAAGCCGAAGAAGATTCCCACACGGCCTTCTTCATGGGCGCGGCGAATGTCCGAGGCCTGGTGAACCGGGCGAATGAGTTCGGGCCAGGTTTCGAAGCGACGGTTCCATTCGCCGATTCGCGACAGGGTTTCCCGGGCGTTTTCGTGGTAGGCGATAGTGGCGTGAACGGCGCTCAGGCCACCTTCCTGCATCTGGCGAAAGATCTCTTCGCTCCAGTTGGAATATTGCAGGCCATCGATCATCAATAAGTCGTGCATGGCAATCTCTCGCTCAAGGACGCACGTAGGTGGTCTTGACCACGGTGTAGAACTCGCGGGCGTACTGGCCTTGCTCGCGGGGACCGAAACTGGAAGCTTTGCGTCCGCCGAAGGGCACGTGGTAATCGGTGCCGGCGGTGGGCAGGTTGACCATCACGCAACCGGTGCGGGCGCGGCGCTTGAAGTCGCTGGCATGACGCAGCGATTGGGTGATGATTCCGGCGGTCAGGCCATATTCGGTGTCGTTGAGCATGCTCAACGCTTGCTCGTAGTCGCTGACACGGATGACGCAGGCAATTGGCCCGAACACTTCTTCGCGGTTGATGCGCATGGCGTTGTGCGTGTTGATGAACAGGGCGGGGCGCATGTAGTGCCCGGACGGTACCAGGTCGAGCAACTCACCGCCCTCGACCAGGGTCGCGCCTTCGGCCTTGGCCAGGTTCAGGTATTCAAGGTTCTGTTCCAATTGGCGGGCTTCGGCCACCGGGCCGATCTGCGTGCCTTCGGCAAGGGCATGGCCCACTTTCAGCTGACGCATGCGCGCCACCAGTGCCTCGACAAAACGGTCATGAATGCCGTCGCTGACGATCAGTCGCGAGGAGGCCGTGCATTTTTGCCCGGTGCCGAAAAACGCCCCGTTCAGCGCACATTCGACGGCAGTCTCGAGGTCGGCGTCATCGAGCACCACCAGGGCATTCTTGCTGCCCATTTCCAACTGGCAGCGCACCAGGTTGCCGGCGGTGGCGACGGCCACGCGACGTCCGGTTTGCAGGGAACCGGTGAAGGTCAGCGCGTCGATGTCGGCTGACTGGATCAGGCTTTCGCCGACCTCCGCGCCGCTGCCCATCACCAGGTTGAAGGTGCCAGCTGGCAGAGCCTGGCGACTGATGATCTCAGTCAGGGCCCAGGCACTGGCTGGTACCAGGTTGGCCGGCTTGAACACCACGGCGTTGCCGAAGGCCAGGGCCGGGGCGATCTTCCACGCGGCGGTGGCCATCGGGAAGTTCCACGGGGTGATGATGCCGACCACGCCGACCGGTTCACGATGGACTTCGATGTCGATTCCCGGGCGCACCGAGGCGGCCGTTTCGCCCATCTGGCGCAGCACTTCGGCGGCGTAGTAATGGAAGAACTGGGCGGAACGAGCGACTTCGCCGATGCCTTCGGCCAGTGGCTTGCCTTCCTCGCGGGAGAGCAGTTTGCCGAGCTCCTCCTTGCGCGCTATCAACTCGTTGCCGATGGCCATCAGCACGTGCTGGCGTTGCTCCAGGCCTGTGGCGGCCCACTGCGGCTGCGCTTCACGGGCAGCGGCGATAGCGTCAAGGGTCTGTTCGGTGCCGGCCTGCTGGTAATGGCCAATAAGGTCTTCAACGTCCGAAGGGCTGTGGTTGGCGATGACGCCTTGACCGTCGCACCAGTTGCCGCCGATGTAGTTTTTGTAGGGTTGCAGTGACATGGGAACCTCCGATTGCGTTGGCCCCATCTTGAGAGTATTAGTCTGCAAATAAAAATTAATAATAAATATGAAATGATAAGGAAAACTTACCGTGCTTCCAGAGCTGAAGATCACCCAACTGCGTTACTTCGTGCTGGTCGCTCAGCTGAAGAGCTTTCATGGTGCGGCCAGACAGGCCTATCGCACGCAACCGGCGGTGTCCCTGGCGGTGCGCGAACTGGAACAGAAACTCGGCCAGCCTCTTTTCGAAAAGGGCGGTAAAACCGAGTTGACGCCGTTTGGCGAGCATTGCCTGCCGCTGTTCCAGGATCTGCTGGCGCACCACGACCGTATCGCCCGCGAGGTCAGTTTGCTGGCTCGCCATGAAATCGGTCAGGTGAGCATTGCTACCGTGCCGTCGGTGGCCAGTCGATTGTTGCCGCACCTGCTCGCGCGTTTTGTCGCAGACCATCCGAAAATGCAGATCAGCATGCAGGACGGCAATGCCGACAGCGTTCAGCAATTGCTGGTGCAGGGACAGGTGGATTTCGCCATCAGCAGCGTCTGGGTGGCGGATGACAACATCGAGTTCACGCCGATCCTGAGTGATCAGGTGGGCGTGGTCTGTCGTCATGACCATCCGCTGGTCAAGCAGGGTGGGGCGCTGCACTGGTCCAGCCTGCAAGACTACCCATTGGTGCGCAACGGTACGTCGCGGCTGCTCGTGGGCACCGAGGCCGAGGGCTTGCTCGAGCGCAGCCTGTTGTTTGTGTCCAACATGATTTCCTTGATCGCCATGCTGGAAGAAGGCATTGGCATCACCACTTTGCCGTCGCTGGCATTTCCCCAGGGCAACGAGCAACTGGCGTTCCTGCCGCTGTCGGAGCCTCGGGTCGAGCGGCAAATCGGCATCCTCTGCCGCAAAGGGCACAGCCTGTCACCGGCGGCATCCGAACTGATGGGGTTCCTGACGGCGAACATGCAATTGACCGGTCATTGAGCACAGGCCCGACTAAAGACCCTGCTTGAGTTGTTGCAGATACTCAGGGATTTCACCAATAGAGTTATGACCGGTGCCCGGAAGGACCTGCAGCGTCGCCACGCCTGGCTTGAAATGACTGAGCAGGCGTTCGCTACTGACACGCGGCACTACCTCGTCATGCTCGGCGACGATCAGCCGCGTCGGCACGGTGATGAGGGGCGCGTAACGCCAGGATTGAAACCGATCCTTGAGCAACCAGTGCACCGGGAACAGACGAAATTGCCGAACGGCCAGTTCTTCAAGGCTGTCGTAGGGCGTGATCAACACCAGCCGTGCCACCGCTCGCTGGCTGGCCAGACGCACGGCAACCCCTGAACCGAGGCTGCGTCCGACTACCGCTACATGGGTATGAGTGGCCCGCACCTGGTCGAACAACGCCATTGCATCACCGACAATCGCTTCTTCCGAAGGCGAGCCGGAACTGCCGCCATAGCTGCGGTAGTGCATCAGATAAAGCGCGTAGTCGGGAAAGGCCTGGGAGAACCCCGGCAAGTTGCGCGACACGTCCTCGGCATTGCCGCCGAAGTAAATCAGCGCATTGGGCCCCTCGTGAGGCCTGACCGTGATGTTCAGCTGGGCATCGGCGACCGTCAGCGTCAGCAGCGAGCCGGGGCTGTCGATATGACGCGGTTGCGGGTAGTAGATCAGCGCCCGTTGAAAGACCAGCAGCGCAAGACAGAGCGCCAGGTAAAAGGCGGCGACGATGACGACGAGTAACACCAGAGTGCGTGACATTCGACTAACGTTAGGGGGCGGCATTGAATGCTCGGGGTTGCCAGGCCAATTGCCCGGTGCCGTCTGAGTGTAGTCAATCGAGTGGGGACGTTTCATGCGCCATCCCGCGGGTTGCACCCGCAGAGAAATACTTACGCTGGCTGCCGGTGCTTCGGCGGTCTTCACGTTCGGTCCGGCCTGTGCGCAAGTCATGCCGTCGACGGGAACAGGAGGCAAGACCATGCAGACCCGCGTCATTCCTTCCAGCAACGAGTCCTTGCCGATTGTCGGCCTGGGCACCTATCGCGGTTTTGATGTGGCGCCCTCGGACCCGCCCTACAGGGACCTGCCGGCGGTGCTGGATGCCTTGTTCGACAAGGGTGGCACGCTGATCGACAGCTCACCGATGTACGGCCGCGCCGAGCAGACCACCGGCGAGCTGCTGTCGATCCATGAGCCGCGTTCACCGGCCTTCCTCGCCACCAAGGTGTGGACACGGGGCCGCGAGGAGGGCATCGCGCAGATGGAGCGCTCTTTTGCCTTGTTGCAGACCGACCGCATCGACCTGATGCAGATCCACAACCTGCTCGACTGGCAAACCCACCTGCCGACCCTGCGCCACTGGAAAGAACAGGGACGGATTCGCTACATCGGCATCACCCATTACACGGCGTCGGCCTATGACGAGGTGGAAGCGGTGCTCAGGGCCGAGCCACTGGATTTCCTGCAGATCAACTATGCCCTGGACGATCGTGGCGTCGAGCAGCGCATCCTGCCGTTGTGTCGCGAGCGTGGTGTGGCAGTGATCTGCAACAGGCCGTTTGGTGGCGGCGGCTTGCTCGCGCGGCTCAAAGGCAAGCCGCTGCCTGGCTGGGCGGCGCAGGTCGGGGTCAAGAGCTGGCCGCAACTGGCGCTGAAATTCCTGCTGGCGCATTCGGCGGTGACCTGCGTCATCCCGGGCACCGGCAACCCGCGCTACATGGCGGAAAACGCCGGCGCAGGCTTTGGTCCGATGCTCACCGACGCCCAGCGCCAGCAGTTGATCGCCTTGCTCGGCTAACGTCCGGCAAGGTCTGCAAGCTCTCCTATACTGTTCGCGTCCCTGCCGTCGGCATCGCCTCCGGTGCGCCGAGGGTGTCCCTGTCCATTACTGCGAGGAGATCGAACATGGCAATCCGTATTGGCGACGAAGCACCGAACTTCACCGCCGACACCACCGAAGGCACCGTCAATTTTCATGAATGGATCGGCGATGGCTGGGCCATCCTGTTTTCCCATCCGAAGGATTTCACCCCGGTGTGCACCACCGAGCTGGGGTATCTGGCCAAGCTCAAACCGGAATTCGACAAGCGCAACACCAAGGTCATCGGCCTGAGTGTCGACCCGGTCAGCGACCACAATCGCTGGGTCGGTGACATCGCCGAAACCCAGGGTACGGCGGTCAATTACCCGTTGATCGGCGATGAAAACCTGGTGGTGGCCAAGCTCTACGACATGATCCACCCCAACGCCAGCGGCGGTTCGCGCACGGCGGTGGACAACGCCACGGTGCGTTCGGTGTTCATCGTTGGCCCGGACAAGAAGGTCAAGGCCATGCTGATCTACCCGATGAGCGCCGGGCGCAACTTCGATGAAGTGCTGCGTCTGCTCGATTCCCTGCAACTGAACGCCAAACACACCGTGGCGACGCCGGTGAACTGGCGTCCGGGCGAGGATGTGATCATCCCGACCTCGGTGTCCGATGAAGACGCGAAGAAGAAATACCCGGATGGTTTCAAGACCTTGAAACCGTATCTGCGCACTGTGGCTCAGCCGAAATAGTCATCGCCGACTTGCCGCCATCGCGAGCAAGCTCGCTCCCACATTAGATCGATGTCAGACACAAATCTTGTGCCCACCTCCGATCCCTGTGGGAACGAGCTTGCTCGTGATGAGGCCAGCCCGGCTGGCCTTGACCTCCGGTCAAACCAGGTACTTGCGAAACCACCCCAACGTCCGCTCCCACGCCAGCTTCGCCGCCGCCTCGTCATAACGCGGCGTCGAGTCGTTGTGAAAGCCGTGATTGCATCCCGGATAAACATAGGCCTCGTACACCTTGCCAGCGGCCTTCAAGGCCTTTTCGAACGCCGGCCAGCCTTCATTGATCCGCGTATCCAGCTCACCGTAATGCAGCATCAGCGGCGCCTTGATCCGCGCCACTTCTTCGCTCGTCGGCTGCCGGCCATAAAACGACACCGCCGCCCCCAGTTCCGGATAAGCCACCGCCGCCGCATTGGCCACGCCACCGCCATAACAAAACCCGGTGATGCCGACTTTTCCGCTGGCCGAGGGGTGTTTCATCATCCATTCGACGGCGGCGAAAAAGTCGTTCATGAGTTTTTCCGGGTCGACCGTGGCCTGCAGTTCGCGGCCCTTGTCGTCATTGCCGGGATAGCCGCCCACCGAGGTCAAGCCGTCCGGGGCGAGGGCGACGAAACCGGCCTTGGCCAGGCGCCGGGCGACGTCCTCGATGTACGGATTGAGCCCACGGTTCTCGTGCACAACCACCACCGCCGGGACCTTGCCGCTGGCCTTGGCCGGTCGCACCAGATAACCGCGCACCTGGCCGTGGCCCTTGGGTGAAGGGTAGGTGACGTACTCGGCGAGGATGTCCGGGTCGGTGAACTCGACCTGTTCGGCCAGCGCGTAGTCGGGGCTGAGGGCCGCGAGCAGGGCACCGGCGGTCAACCCGCCAAAGGTGAACAGTGCCGCACGGTCGAGAAACTCCCGGCGATTGATCTTGCCGTGGGCGTAGTAGTCGTACAGCTCCAGCAGTTGCGGGGAAAAATCCTTGGCGGTGAGGCGGGTCATTGCACAGTTCCTCTCGGCTCCCACAGGGGGGAATAGTGATGCCAACCTCTCATGGCTGGACAGTTTTGCAGTTCATGGCAGCCTCCAGGACTCTCAAGGAAGCGCCGCCTCGACCAGTTCGATCCAGTGCCGCACCGGCGTGCGCCCTGCGCCGTCGAGGTGTACCTGGCAACCGATGTTGGCCGTGACAATCACCTCGGGGTGGCCGCTTTCCAGGGCGTTGAGTTTGTTATCGCGCAATTGCCGCGACAGTTCCGGCTGGGTCAACGAATAGGTGCCCGCCGAACCACAACACAGGTGCGCATCGGCTACAACGGTCAGGTTGAATCCGAGTTCAGTGAGCAGCGCTTCCACGGCACCGCCGAGTTTCTGTGCGTGCTGCAACGTGCAAGGGCAATGAAAAGCCACGCGCTGGGCAGCGTGAATGCCGAGGCGCTCCAGCGGTTCGTCGCGCAACACTTCGACCAGGTCGCGGGCCAGCGCACTGACCTTTTTCGCCTTGTCGGCATAGGCCGGATCGCTGGCGAGCAGATGCCCGTAATCCTTGATGAAGGCCCCGCAACCGCTGGCCGTCTGCACAATCGCCTCGGCGCCTTTTTCGATGCTCGGCCACCAGGCATCGATGTTGTGCCGGGCGCGATTCAGGCCGGCCGCCTGGGCGTCGAGATGATAATCGACGGCACCGCAGCAACCGGCTTCGGGGATCGGCAGAACGCCGATCCCCAGGCGGTCCAGCACGCGCGCTGCAGCGGCATTGGTATTAGGCGACAGACCCGGCTGTACGCAACCTTCCAGCATCAGGACCTGGCGCTCACGGTGGGTCATCGGGCGCGGCTTGGCTGGCAGGGCCGTGCGCGGCAATTTGCTTTGCAGCGGGCCGGGCAAGAGCGCGCGGAACACCTGACCCCCACTGACCAATGCCTTGAACAGTTGCGGATGCGGCACGGTCTGTCGCAAGCCCTCGCGCAACAAACGCTGACCGAGCGGACGCGGCACCGCCGCATCGACCACTGCCCGACCGATGTCCAGCAGGTTGTGATAATCGACGCCTGACGGGCAGGTGGTCTCGCAGTTGCGGCACGACAGGCAGCGATCCAGATGTTGCTGGGTTTTCTGCGTGACCTCGTTGCCTTCCAGCACTTGTTTGATCAGGTAGATGCGCCCGCGCGGCCCGTCCAGTTCATCGCCGAGCAACTGATAGGTCGGGCAGGTGGCATTGCAGAAACCACAGTGCACGCAGCTGCGCAAAATGCTCTCGGCCTCCGCGGCACGGGGCAGGGCGCTGGCGCGTTCGCTCAATGTCGTCTGCATGGTGTCAAAGCTCCGCGTACAGGCGTCCGGGGTTGAATATCCGTTGTGGATCGAGCTGTTGTTTGAGGTTGCGGTGATAACGCATCAAGGCAGCGGGCAGCGGCTGGAACGGTTCGTCGGTCAAACCGTGGCTGAAGCAAGTGACATGGCCGCCAGCTTCTTCGACCACCTGGCGAATGAACGCCGCTTCGGCATCGGACTTCAGCCAGCGCTGGGCGCCGCCCCAGTCGATCAACTGGCGACCGGGCAGAGCCAGGCGCGGTGTGTTGTTGGGCAGCGACAGACGCCAGAGCGGCTGATCCTCGTCGAAGAAGCTCAAGCGCTGTTCGTTGAGATCGTCCCAGTACGCAGCGTCCAGCCGTTCTCCACCGAGGCGGTCGTGGGCCACTGTCACCGAGCCTTCGCCGCCCTCAAGTCGCAAGTGCAGGCGTGAGCCGTCGTGACAGGCCGCGCTGATCGGCAAGGGTTGTTGACCCCATTCGCCCAGGCGCAGCAAGGCGCGTTCAACGTCCAGTTCCAGGCTGATACTCAAGCACTGCCGGGGTTTGGGCAGTACTTTCAGCGAGACTTCGGTGATCAGCCCCAGGCAACCATGACTGCCCGCCATCAGTCGCGACAGGTCGTAGCCGGCGACGTTTTTCATCACCTCGCCACCGAACCGCAGCAGCTTGCCTTGCCCGCTGATGACCCGCGTGCCGAGCACGAAATCCCGTACCGAGCCGGACCACGGACGCCGCGGCCCCGACAATCCGCAGGCAATCATGCCGCCGACGGTGGCGCCTTCGCCGAACGAGGGCGGTTCGCAAGGCAGCATCTGCTGCGCCGCATCCAGCACTTGCTTCAGTTCCGCCAACGGTGTGCCGCAACGGGCGCTGATCACCAACTCGGTCGGGTCATAACTGACAATGCCCCGGTGCGAGCGGGTGTCGAGAATTTCCCCGGCGGTGCTGCGGCCGAGAAAGGCTTTGCTGTTGGCGCCTTGAATACGCAACGGCGTGGCGTTTTGCAGCGCCGCATTGACCTGTTCCAGCAAGGTCGCGCTGTCGTCGAAATCCTCCGGGTGGGCCATCAGAAACGCTCAAGCTCAGGGAAGGGCAGCTGACCGCCGTGTATGTGCATTGCGCCAAACTCGGCGCAACGGTGCAGGGTCGGAATGTTCTTGCCGGGGTTGAGCAGGCCACTCGGATCAAAGGCGGCCTTGACCCCATGGAACAGGGTCAACTCGTCGCTGTTGAACTGCGCGCACATCTGGTTGATCTTCTCGCGACCGACACCGTGTTCCCCGGTGATGCTGCCGCCGACTTTTACGCACAGCTCGAGAATCTTGCCGCCCAGGGCTTCGGCGCGGGCCAGTTCCCCCGGTTGATTGGCATCGAACAGGATCAACGGATGCATGTTGCCGTCACCGGCATGGAAGACGTTGGCCACCCGCAGGCCGTACTCATTCGACAGCTCGGCGATGGCGTGCAATACACCGGGCAACTCGCGCCGAGGGATGGTCCCGTCCATGCAGTAATAGTCCGGCGAGAGGCGGCCGACTGCCGGAAACGCGTTCTTGCGCCCGGCCCAGAAACGCACGCGTTCGGCCTCATCCCGGGCTTGACGCAACTCGATGGCGCCGGCCTGTTGCAGCACCTGGCGGACGCGCGCGCAGTCGTCGTGAACGTCGGCTTCGACACCGTCGAGTTCACAGAGCAGGATGGCCTGGGCATCGACCGGGTAACCGGCATGGATAAAGTCCTCGGCGGCGCGGATAGCCAGGTTGTCCATCATCTCCAGGCCGCCGGGGATGATGCCGGCGGCAATGATATCGCCCACGGCGCGCCCGGCTTTCTCCACCGAATCGAACGCCGCCAGCATTACTTTGGCGGTTTGCGGTTTGGGCAGCAGCTTGACGGTGACCTCGGTGATCACCCCCAGCAAGCCTTCGGAACCGGTGAACAGTGCCAGCAAGTCGAAGCCGGGTGAGTCCAGAGCGTTGGAGCCCAGGCTCAAGTGCTCGCCCTCAACGGTGAGGATGTCGACCTTGAGCACGTTGTGCACGGTCAGGCCGTACTTCAGGCAGTGCACGCCGCCGGCGTTTTCCGCGACATTGCCGCCGATGGAGCAGGCAATCTGCGATGACGGGTCCGGCGCGTAGTACAGGCCGAAGGGCGCCGCCGCCTGGGATATTGCCAGGTTGCGTACACCGGGCTGAACCCGCGCCGTGCGCGCAACGGCGTCGATGTGCAGGATGTTGTTGAAGCGCGCCATCACCAGCAGCACGCCTTTTTCCAGCGGCAGCGCGCCGCCGGACAAGCCGGTGCCCGCACCCCGGGCAATCACCGGCACCTGCATCTCATGGCAAATACGCAAGACCCCTTGCACTTCGTCGATGTGCCGGGGCAGCACTACCAGCATGGGCGTGGTGCGATAAGCCGACAGCCCGTCGCATTCGTAGGGCCTGAGTTCCTCCTGCTGATGCAAGACCTCCAGCGCCGGCAAGCGGCTTTGCAATGCCTGCAAAAGTGCGTGTTTGTCGACGTCGGGCAAGGCGCCGTCAACTCGTTCGTCGTAGAGGATGTTCATCGGTTCGCTCATCGGCTCAGTGTCCACCCACCACCATGTGGCTGAACGGGGCGACATAGGCCTGCAAGGTCACCAGGCCGCCGACCAGTATCGCCAGCACAATCGAATGGAAGAACACATAGCGCAGGATCTCCCCTTCATGCCCGTACCAGCGCGTGGCGGTGGAGGCGACCACGATCGACTGGGCATCGACCATCTTGCCCATGACCCCACCGGAACTGTTGGCCGCGGCCATCAATATCGGGCTGATGCCCAACTGTTCCGAGGTCACCCGTTGCAAGCCGCCGAACAGCACGTTGGACGCGGTGTCCGAACCGGTCAGGGCTACGCCGAGCCAGCCAAGCAGGGTGCCGAACATCGGGTAGAAGATCCCCGTCGCGGCGAAGGCCAGGCCCATGGTCGCGTCCAGTCCCGAGTAGCGCGTGAGGAAACCCAGCGCGAGCATCGCGGCGATGGTGATCAGCGAGAAACGCACCACCCAAAGCGTACGCAGGTATTGGCGTATCAGTTGCGGGATCGAATAGCCCATCAACAGGCCGCCGACAATCGCGGCCAGGAGGATGCCGCTGCCGGTGGCGGTGAACCAGGTGAACTTGTAGACCGCTTCCTCGGGTTTGGGCGCCGACACCACGGGCGGGACTTTCACCACCTGCAAGTGCAGGGTGCTGAAGGTCACGACTGGCGCGAACACCGGGCTGCCTTCGAACATCGGCTTGCCCTGGGGGTCGAGCTTGGCCGTGCTGGTTTGCGGGTCTATCACCGGGCGCACGTCAAAGTTGTTCTTGAAACTCTGGGTGCCCCAGATGAACACGAAGATGGTCAGGATGATCCACGGCATCCACGCGCGCATCACCGCCGGTTTCGCCTCGTTGGCAAACACGGCGGTCGCTACAGGCTTTTCATCGTGCTCGGCGTCGATCCGCGAGTTGTCGACCCGCCCGGACAGGGCGGCGGAGGTGTGCACGCTGGCCGGTTTCCACACCTTGAGGAAACCGGTCAGGCAGGCCATGGAAATCAGCGCGGCGATCACGTCCACCAGCATCGGCCCGTGATAGTTGGACACGAGGAACTGTGGCACGGCAAAACTGACCCCGGCCACCAGGATCGCCGGCCAGATTTCCAGCATCTTGCGCCAGCCGGCAAAGGCCCAGATCAACCAGAAAGGCACCAGTACGGAAAAGAATGGCAGCTGGCGACCGACCATCATCGACAGCTCCATTTCATCCAGTCCGGTGACCTTGGCCAGGGTGATGATCGGTGTGCCGAGGGCGCCGAAGGCCACGGGCGCGGTGTTGGCGATCAGCGCCAGCCCGGACGCGGCAAGCGGCGAGAAGCCCAGGCCGATGAGAATCGCCCCGGTCACGGCCACCGGCGTGCCGAAGCCGGCCGCGCCTTCGAAAAACGCGCCGAAGCAGAAGGCGATCAGCAGCAATTGCAGGCGGCGGTCATCGGTGATCCGCGCCAGGGAATCCTGAAGTACCTTGAACGAGCCGTTCTCGGTGGTCAGGCGGTGCAGGAAAATGATGTTCAACACGATCCAGCCAATCGGCAGCAAGCCGTTGGCCGCACCATAGAGCGCTGCGGAGCCGGCCATGTTCGCCGGCATGCCGAAGGCGAAGATGGCAATCAGCAGGGCCGAGGCCAGGGCGAGCAAGGCCGCCAGGTGCGCCTTGACATGAAAAAACGCGAGGGAGGCGAGCATCACCACCACCGGAGTGGCGGCCATGAGCGTTGAAAGCACCGGGTTGCCGAACGGATCGTAGACTTGCTGCCAGACCATGTTCCACCTCTGCTGTTCTTGTTGGACGTGCAGAGCCCCTGGGGGCGGTGGCAATGAGTATAGGTGGCATTATTACACTGTAAGGCTCGGCCTTCGGTCCTGCCAGACGGCGCGTTGCACAGGGCTGAGCTAGCATGGCCAGTAGGGTTTGCAACCATTGCGGGGAGGAGCGCCGTCATGACCGAGCGCCATCTGGAGCATAAGGAAACGTTGTCGAACGGATGCAATATCAGGGTCAAGGCCGAGATCTTGAAAGACGGTTCGCTGGGGATGTTCATCGGCGTCTATCGGCCCGATGGCACGGTCATCGATGAAAACCACGACCCACGGCCGCACATGCTGGACATGGAAGCGGCCATGGATTGGGGCATTGATATTGCGAAGGGGATTGGCAACAGCCAGAGATCGCTGTGACGCCAATGTTTTGCTTGCGGGTTCTGCTGGTGCGTACTGCCGGTTTTTGCCTTGAAACCGCGGTGGCTCATTCGCGAGCAAGCTCGCTCCCACAGGGGAACGCGGTCAAATGTGGGAGCGGGCTTGCTCGCGAAGCTTTTAACGCTGTTAGTGTTTGAACATCACATGGCGAACTACGGTGCAATCCTCCAGCCCGTAGGGCGGCGAGCTGATGATGGTCGCCGTCAGAATCCGAAGCTGCGGGCGGCGTTCCTCGCCACTTCAACATCCAGCAAATGTTCGGCCAGTACATCGTTCAAGAAACGGAACTGATCGGTGAGGCCGACCACTTCGTTGCTGAAATGATGCTCGGCGGCGGGGATCAGCAAGGCCTCGAACTTCTCGTTGAACGCCAGGGTCAACACTTTGCGGGACTCATACTGCTGCGAGTAGAAGTTGCTGCCGAAAAGCGGAAAGTGCACGGCGAGGGTGACGGTGTGGATCATGATGATGGGCCCTCTGGATCGAAGTTTCGGTATGGCTTGAGATTGATCCTACGCTGACGCCCGGCGGGCGGAAGGCAATCGTGGCGATGGTGGATATCGATAGAAGTGATGGTGGGATCTTCGGTGTCTTTGCCGGCCTCATCGCGAGCCTCAGTGAACGCGGCCCCTGTGGGAGCGAGCTTGCTCGCGATGAGGCCCTGAGAGCACCGCCACCTATACTTGAAACAGGAACCTTGCCTGCCGGACCACCCACCCGGCGCACATTTTCAGGAAGCCACGATCTTGAACCTGCGTTCGCTGATCGTCGTCATGCTGGTGACCCTGGCCGGTTGCGCCACGACCGCGCATGCGCCACCGCCCGCGCCCCCCGTGGTTGTTTCAGCCGCAACCTGGCAACAAGTGGACCGGGAAATCGTCGAGGCGTCGCGATCGGCCACCGAGCAAACCCGCATCTATTCACGCGGCGCCATGGATTATTGGCGCACGCGGGTTTATGAGCTGACCGAGCAGAACTTCATTCCCTGGTTCAGTAGCTATTGGACCCAGGAATGGCTGTCGATGAAAGTCAGCTGGTACACCATCAGCGCCAAGGGCGAGCAGGATGCCGCGGAGCAGCGCCTGGCCGATTACCTGCTGGAGGCGTATCAGGAAAAAGTGCTGGCCCCGGCTGCGCTGGAGGTCGATCCGGATTTGATTCTCACCCAGTCGGCGGCGTTCTATGTCGACATCCTCAAGGAAGAACTGCAAAAGATCAGCCAGCGCCATGGCGTGCCGATGGAGCAACTCAACGGGCGTATCCAGAAAATTCCTGCCATCGCCCTCGGTCCGCCGCCGGCGCGCAACGCCTCGCTGTATCAGGTCGTGCGTACCGAGCCGTTGACCACGCTGCCAGCGTATTCCGCGCTGGTGGACAAGGTGCACAAGGCCGGTGGCAGCAAGGGCGTCGATTCGACGGAAAACGCCATGGCGCCGGTGGCCAAGCGCGCCAGTCGACGGATGGAGGCCGAGATGGCTCCGCGCGGGGCGGCCAGCGCCGTCGCGGCAGCGGCCGGAAAACTCGCCGGCGGCCTGATCACGGTGGGTGTGGCGGGCATCCGCGCGTTGATCGAGGCCAGTGACCGCCCGGACAGTGAAGCGCTGATTCGCAGCAGCCTGGGCAACACTTTCGACAAAGCGTGGATGAAACTGGTGCAGAACCCGACCAGTGGCGTCATGGCCAGCACCTTGTACATGGCGGGGCAGATCGAGGGCAGTCTGGCGGCCAGCACGGAACCGTCGGTCGGTTTGAGCACAGGTTCTGTCGAATGGACGCCGCCGCAAACGACTACCCCGCAGAACACCCCATGATCCAAGGAGAGTACCCATGTCTTACGTTGATGGATTCATCGCTGCCGTACCCACCGCCAAGCGCGGGCAATACCTCGAACACGCAAAAGTCGCCGCCAAGGTCTTCAAGGAAAACGGCGCCCTGAGCGTGGTCGAATGCTGGGGCGAAGACGTGCCGCCGGGCAAGGTCACCTCGTTCCCGCTGGCGGTCAAGCTCAAGGAAGACGAGACCGTGGCCTTTGGCTGGATCATCTGGCCGGACAAGGCGACCCGCAACGCCGGGATGGAAAAAATGATGCAGGACACGCGCATGAAACCGGACGTCAACCCGATGCCGTTCGACGGCCAGCGCATGGTTTTTGGCGGGTTCGATCTGCTGCTGCAGTCCTGACCCGGTGGCAGGGTCACTCCGGCGACGGGGTGATCCTGCAACTCTTGCGCCGCTGTATCTCGTCGTCCGTCGGCCGCTCGCGAATGAACTCGAAGCGCGGCTCGCCTTCGCTGTAATGCACCAGCCAGCCCCATTCCAGCTTGAGTTCGTCCTGGCCGGGCTCGGGCGGTCTGGCCCACCATGGCTCTTTGCTGATGATCTGTCGCATGGCCCCCTCCGCTTGATCGGGATGCTAGAACTATAACGTGCATGCTGCCGGGTGCCAGAAAGGTGCCGGGCGGCGCTGTGGCGTTGGTTACACTGGAGGCTGTTTCCCGACGAGGTGCCCGGCATGAATGACGAATCCCGTGAGCCGTTCAAGCGCCTGTTTTTTGCCTTGGGCTGCGGCGCCGAACTGCGCCGTGACATCGGGCAATGGCGAGGCGCGCTGCGATT
This sequence comes from Pseudomonas vancouverensis, assembly GCF_004348895.1. GTDB lineage: Bacteria > Pseudomonadota > Gammaproteobacteria > Pseudomonadales > Pseudomonadaceae > Aquipseudomonas > Aquipseudomonas vancouverensis. The sequence continues at coordinate 20,259 of NZ_RRZK01000027.1, read as the reverse complement.
GCGCAGCGGACGACCGGTGCCGGCGGAGAATTTTCACCTGACCCTGATGTTTCTCGGCGCGGTCGATATCGCCCGGATCGCTGACCTCTGCACCGCTGCGGGCAACGTGCGGACGCCAGGCAAGCGCGTGACGGTGGTACTGGATCGACTGGATGTCTGGCGCAGGGCCGGGGTGTTGGTGTTGGGGGCTGAGGAGGCGCCCGCGGCGCTGCTGCGTCTGGTGTATGAGTTGGAGCAGGCCATGTTGCCCTTCGGCGTGCAGGACAAGCCGAAAGAGTACCGCCCGCACCTGACCCTGGCCCGAGACTACTGGGCGCCGGTGCCGGAGTCGCCGACCGCGCCGGAGTTTTTCCTGCGGGCCGAGCGCTTCACCCTGTTCGAATCCCACAAGGGGCGCTATCGGGCGTTGGCCGAGTGGCCATTGATTGCCGCCCAATAAAAAAGGCGCCCGAGGGCGCCAAACGTCACCTGAACCGAGGGAGCCAGGTGAGGCCGTTCTACAGAGAGGGTGCAGCGGTGGTAAGGCGCTGCATGAACGGAAATCGAGATTGCTGAAATCTGTGCTGGATGTCAGGGCCTCATCGCGAGCAAGCTCGCTCCCACATTGAAATGCAGACTGCTGCAGGAAGTGGCTTGCTCGCCAATAGAGTCCCGGGCTCATCCGATTGCTTAGGTGAGTGACTTACTCAGCTCCCACATTGAAATGCAGCCTCCTGTGGGAGCGAGCTTGCTCGCGAAAGCGGTCTCAGGCTCACCCTATTACTTGAGTGAATTATTTGCCCAACTTCACCCGCGTCCAGCCGCGGGTCATGATCCGCTGGGTGTTGATCGGCTGGTCCGGCACCGCATAGAGCGTTGCCATCACTGCTTCCGGCGGGTAGGAGCCCGGATCGTTGCGAATGGCTTCGTCGACCAGCGGCGTGGCGGCCGCGTTGGCGTTGCTGTAGCCGATGCTGTTGGTGATCTCGGCGATCACGTCCGCACGCATCAGGAAGTTCATGAACAGATAAGCGTTGTCGACGTTCGCCGCATCACGGGGAATCGCGAGCATGTCGTAGAAACTGCCGGCGCCTTCTTTCGGGATGCTGTAGTCGATCTTCACCTTGTCGCCGGCTTCCTGGGCGCGGGCCTTGGCCTGCAACACGTCGCCGGAGTAACCCACGGCCACGCAGATGTTGCCGTTGGCCAGGTCCGAGATGTATTTCGAGGAGTGGAAGTACGCCACGTTCGGGCGGATCTTCATAAACAGCGCTTCGGCTTCGGCGATGTGATCCTTGTCCTGATCGTTCACCGGGTAGCCCAGGTAGTGCAGGGCGGCCGGGATCATCTCGGTCGGCGAGTCGAGAAAGCTGATGCCGCAGGCTTTCAGTTTCTCGGCATTCTCCGGCTTGAACAGCAGGTCCCAGGAGTTGGTCGGGGCATTGGCGCCGAGCACTTCCTTGACCTTGGCCGGGTTGAAGCCGATGCCGATCGAGCCCCACATGTACGGGATCGCGTGGGCGTTGTCGGGATCGCTGGCCGAGGCGTTTTTCAGCAGCACCGTATTGAGGTTCTTCCAGTTCGGCAGCTTCGACTTGTCCAGCGGCTGATAGACGCCGGCCTTGATCTGCTTGGCCAGAAAACTGTTGGACGGCACGACGATGTCGTAGCCGGATTTGCCCGCCAGCAGGCGAGCCTCAAGGGTTTCATTACTGTCGAACACATCGTAGGTCACGCGGATGCCGGTCTCGTCTTCGAACTTCTTGACGGTGTCCGGGCCGATGTAGTCCGACCAGTTGTAGACGCGCAGTACCTTTTCATTGGCGTGGGCGCCGGTAACCATCGCGCCCAATAAGGACAGTGTCAGCAGAGTCCTGCCAAGCATTTTCATCGGTACAACTCCATTTCTTTTCTTATTCAAAATCACAAAACAGTGAACATAAAAACGGCGGTAAAACGGTAAGACTGTTGGCCAGGGAGCCTTTTGCTGCAAGGCCACTCTTTGGTCAGGGAGCCTTTTGCTGCAAGGCCACTCTGTGGTCAGAGAGCCTTTTGTTGCAAGGCCACTCTGTGGTCAGAGAGCCTTTTGTTGCAAGGCCACTCTGTGGTCAGAGAGCCTTTTGCTGCAAGGCCACTCTGTGGTCAGAGAGCCTTTTGCTGCAAGGCCACTCTGTGGTCAGAGAGCCTTTTGTTGCAAAGCCACTTCTGTGGCGAGGGAGCTTGCTCCCGTCCGGCTGCGAAGCAGTCGTAAAACCGTGCCACCCGGTGTATCTGAAACACCTTGCTCGCAGGTTTTGGGGCCGCTTCGCAGCCCAACGGGAGCAAGCTCCCTCGCCACAGTTAATCAGGCAGTACCTCAGGCAGTGGCTTCTGCCATTTGCTTTTTGGCAGGTTGCCACGACTCATTCGCGGTCTGGTCCATGGCTTCCTGGATCGCACGCTTGCGGCTGGCTTCGGCACGGCGGCTGAAGTACCAGACCATGAAGGTGACGATGGACACCGCCAACAGGATCAGGCTGGCCACGGCATTGATCTCAGGCTTCACGCCTAGGCGTACCGCCGAGAACACTTCCATCGGCAGGGTCGTCGAACCCGGACCGGAGACGAAGCTGGCCAACACCAGGTCGTCCAGCGACAGGGCGAAGGACATCATGCCGCCCGCTGCCAGCGACGGCGCGATCATCGGGATGGTGATCAGGAAGAACACCTTGAACGGTTTCGCACCCAGATCCATGGCGGCTTCTTCAATGGACAGGTCCAGCTCGCGAAGGCGCGCGGAGACTACCACTGCAACGTAGGCAGCACAAAACGTGGTGTGCGCGATCCAGATGGTGACGATCCCACGCTCCATCGGCCAGCCGATCAACTGCGCCATGGCCACGAACAGCAGCAACAGCGACAGACCGGTGATCACTTCAGGCATCACCAGCGGCGCGGTGACCAGGCCACCGAACAGCGTACGGCCCTTGAAGCGGGTAACACGGGTCAATACAAACGCGGCCAATGTACCCAGAGCCACTGCAGCCACCGCCGTGTAGCAGGCGATTTCCAGCGAGCGCACCACCGAACCCATCAGTTGGGTGTTGTCGAGCAGACCGGCGTACCACTTGAACGACCAGCCACCCCACACCGTCACCAGCTTGGAGGCGTTGAACGAGTAGATCACCAGGATCAGCATCGGCAGGTAGATGAACGACAGGCCGAGCACCAACATCATTTTTGAAAAACCGAAACGCTTCATCCCCGTGCCTCCATCTCTTTGGCCTGGCTGCGGTTGAACAGCAGAATCGGCACAATCAGGATCAACAGCATCACCACCGCCAGGGCAGACGCCACCGGCCAGTCGCGGTTGTTGAAGAACTCTTGCCACAACACACGGCCGATCATCAGGGTTTCCGGGCCGCCGAGCAGTTCCGGAATCACGAACTCACCGACCACCGGAATGAACACCAGCATGCAACCGGCGATGATGCCGTTCTTGGCCAGCGGCACGGTGATTTTCCAGAAGCTGTTGAAGGTGCTCGAACCCAGGTCCGAAGCGGCTTCCAGCAGGCTCTGGTCGTGCTTGACCAGGTTGGCGTACAGCGGCAGCACCATGAACGGCAGATACGCATACACCACACCGATATACACAGCGGTGTTGGTGTTGAGGATCTCGATCGGGTGCGAGGTCAGGCCGGTCCACATCAGGAACGCGTTGAGCAGGCCGTTGTTGCTGAGGATGCCCATCCACGCGTAGACGCGGATCAGGATCGCGGTCCAGGTCGGCATCATGATCAGCAGCATCAGCACGTTCTGTGCTTCCTTGCTCGCCTTGGTAATGGCGTAGGCCATCGGGAAACCGATCACCAGGCACATCATGGTGCTGAGCAGCGCCACCTTGAGCGAACCCAGGTAGGCGGACAGGTACAGCTCATCCTCGCCCAGCATGGTGTAGTTGCCGATGTTGAGCATCAGCTGGAATTTCTGCTCGGCGTAGGTGTAGATCTCCGAGTAGGGTGGAATCGACAGGGCGGCTTCCGAGAAGCTGATCTTCATCACCAGGAAGAACGGCAGCATGAAGAACAGGAACAGCCAGATGAACGGAATCCCGATGACGAACTTGCGTCCGCTGGGGACCCACCTCAGGAATTGCTGATTGAGAGTTTTCATCCGCGCAGTACCACGCCGCTGTCATCTTCCCACCACACGTAGACCTGATCGTCCCAGGTCGGACGTGCCCCACGGCGTTCGGCGTTGGCCATGAACGACTGCACGATCTTGCCGCCAGGCAGCTCGACGTAGAACACCGAGTGGCCGCCGAGGTAGGCGATGTCGTGGACTTTACCGGCGGACCAGTTGTAGCGGTTTTCCGGCTTGATGGTGCTGACCAGCAGTTTTTCCGGACGGATCGCGTAGGTGATCGACTTGTCCTGCACCGAGGTGCTGACGCCGTGGCCGACGTAGATCTTCTGCTCCAGGTCCGGGCTGTGAATGATCGCGTAGCCTTCCAGGTCTTCGACGACGGTGCCTTCGAAGGCGTTCACGTTGCCGATGAATTCGCAGACCATGCGGCTGACCGGCGCTTCATAGATGTCCACCGGGCTGCCGATCTGGGCAATCCAGCCCAGGTGCATGATCGCGATGCGCTGGGCCATGGTCATGGCCTCTTCCTGGTCGTGGGTCACCATCACGCAGGTCACACCGACGCGCTCGATGATTTCCACCAGCTCCAACTGCATTTGCGAACGCAGCTTTTTATCCAGTGCGCCCATCGGTTCGTCGAGCAGCAGCAACTTCGGACGCTTGGCCAGGGAACGGGCCAGGGCCACACGCTGGCGCTGACCGCCGGACAGTTGGTGCGGCTTGCGCTTGGCGTATTGGGTCATGTGCACCAGGCGCAGCATCTCTTGCACCCGGGCTTCGATTTCGGCGGCCGGCAAACGGTCCTGCTTGAGGCCGAAGGCGATGTTCTGCGCCACGGTCATGTGCGGGAACAGGGCGTAGGACTGGAACATCATGTTGATCGGACGTTCGTATGGCGGCATGTCGGTGATGTCGACGCCGTCGAGCAGGATTCGCCCTTCGGTCGGACGCTCGAAACCGGCAAGCATGCGCAGCAGGGTCGATTTGCCCGAGCCGGAGCCACCGAGCAGGGCGAAGATTTCGCCCTGATGGATCTCCAGGGACACATCGTCCACCGCCGTGGTTTCGTCGAATTTCTTGGTGACGCGATCGACTTTCACCAACACCTTTTTCGGTGCCTGGTGACCTTCAAGAGCCTTCCTGTAGATGCTGGAGGCGTTTGCCATGTGAAACTCCCAACAGGTTTCAGTCGTCGGGCCAACGCGGCCCGACTTAATAGTGGATTGCAAACCCGGGTTGGATATCGCCGGCCGATTCAACGGTGATCCCCTGTGGGAGCGAGCTTGCTCGCGAATGCGGTGTGTCAGGCACCGATGACGTCGACTGACACGCTGTCTTCGCGAGCAAGCTCGCTCCCACATGGATCGCGTTTTCCTGGCGATACCCTTCGGGTTTATTCGGCGCCGCCGTCCTGGCTGCCTGGTAGTACTTGTTGTTATCGCAGTGTGTTGTTGTCGCGAACGGCACGCGCCAAGGCGCCTGCCCGCTCGCGGGGGCAGTAAAAGGGTTGAATTCGGGTGTTTGGGTTCGTCAGCTCGAGTGACGCAGTGCCGCCCGTTGCCGGCAAGCTTCGCCGAACGCCTGGAAAATCTTCAGGTAAGGCGGGTTGTCCAGCACCTGCCATTCCGGGTGCCATTGCACGCCGAGGGCGAAGCTCTTGCTGTTTTCCACCGAGACCGCTTCGATCAAGCCATCGGGTGCAATGGCTTCGGCACGCAGGCCGGGTGCCAGGCGGTCGATGCCCTGGCTGTGAATCGAATTGACCTGGAACACAGCAGGCAGGTCCAGCGCCTGGAACACGCCACCGGGCTGTACGTCGACTGCATGAGCAGGTGCGTACTGCACGGCGAGTTCCGGGTGGTCAGCTTCGCGATGATCGAGGAAGCCCGGCAGCTCGTGGACTTTCTGATGCAGGCTGCCACCGAACGCCACGTTCATTTCCTGGAAACCACGGCAGATGCCGAGGACCGGAACGCCAGCGGCAATGGCGGCGCGGATGAGCGGCAGGGTGGTGCGGTCCCGTTGCGGATCGTGCTCGGTACCGGGGGCACTGGCGGGGCCTTGATAGTGGAAGGGTTCCACGTTCGACGGCGAGCCGGTCAGCAACAGACCGTCGAGCTGCGGCAGCAGGTCCTCGATGTCGGTCAGGTCGCCCAGGGAAGGAATAACGACAGGCAGCCCCAGCGCCGCAACGCTGACAGCACGCAAGTACTTGTCACCGCTGATGTGGTAGGGGTGCAGGCCAATCTGTTTGACGCATGCAGTAACGCCGATCAATGGCTTGAATGCCATTTTTATCACCTCGAAGTTTCACACTTGAACGAGCTTTTCCGCAGCTTAGCCGCGTTGATTTTAATTAACAACTCTAATGTCAAAAATTCTAAACGCCAAACGTCTGAAGCTCAGGATTTACGTGTGTTTCAGCACGTTTCTGGTTTCTTCGCTGCTCTGAGAGGCCCGAAAATAAACGCTCAACGGCCAGGTGTTCGCTATTGACTTCACTTTGCCTTTCGGATTGACTGGGCTCGTGAAAGGGCAGTGAACATAATAATTAACAGCTAAATAGGTGCATCATGTCGGTCCCTCTGCGTACCGTTCAACTCAACGAAGCAAACGCATTCCTTAAGAAATATCCTGAGGTTTTGTACGTCGACCTTCTGATTGCGGATATGAACGGTGTGGTGCGCGGTAAGCGCATCGAGCGCACCAGTCTTCATAAGGTGTACGAGAAAGGCATCAACCTGCCGGCGTCTCTGTTTGCTCTGGACATCAATGGCTCCACGGTGGAAAGCACCGGCCTGGGTCTGGACATCGGCGACTCCGACCGGATCTGCTACCCGATCCCTGGAACCCTGAGCATCGAGCCTTGGCAGAAGCGCCCGACCGCTCAACTGCTGATGACCATGCACGAACTCGAAGGCGAGCCGTTCTTCGCCGACCCGCGGGAAGTTCTCGCCAATATCGTGCGCAAGTTCGACGACATGGGCCTGACCATCTGCGCCGCGTTCGAGCTGGAGTTCTACCTGATCGACCAGGACAACGTGAACGGTCGTCCGCAATCGCCACGTTCGCCGGTGTCCGGCAAGCGTCCGATGTCGACCCAGGTCTACCTGATCGACGACCTCGACGAATACGTCGACTGCCTCCAGGACATTCTGGAAGGCGCCAAAGAGCAAGGCATCCCGGCTGACGCCATCGTCAAGGAAAGTGCCCCGGCGCAGTTCGAAGTAAACCTGCACCACGTGGCCGACCCGATCAAGGCGTGCGACTACGCGGTCCTGCTCAAGCGTCTGGTGAAGAACATCGCCTACGACCACGAGATGGACACCACCTTCATGGCCAAGCCGTACCCAGGCCAGGCGGGTAACGGTCTGCACGTGCACATTTCGATCCTTGATAAAGAAGGCAACAACATCTTTGCCAGCGAGGATCCCGAGCAGAACGCCGCGCTGCGTCACGCGATCGGCGGTGTGCTCGAGACCCTGCCGGCGCAGATGGCTTTCCTCTGCCCGAACGTCAACTCCTACCGTCGTTTCGGTGCACAGTTCTACGTGCCGAACTCGCCGAGCTGGGGCATCGACAACCGCACCGTGGCCGTCCGCGTGCCGACCGGTTCGCCGGACGCCGTGCGCATTGAGCACCGCGTGGCCGGTGCCGACGCCAACCCGTACCTGCTGATGGCTTCGGTGCTGGCCGGCGTACACCACGGCCTGACCAACCAGATCGAGCCGGGCGCGCCGGTGGAAGGCAACAGCTACGAGCAGAACGAGCAGAGCCTGCCGAACAACCTGCGTGATGCACTGCGCGAGCTGGACGACAGCGAAGTCATGGCCAAATACATCGACCCGATGTACATCGACGTGTTCGTGGCGTGCAAGGAAAGCGAGCTGGCCGAGTTCGAGAACTCCATCTCGGACCTCGAGTACAACTGGTACCTGCACACCGTCTGACAAGCACACCTGTGGCGAGGGAGCTTGCTCCCGTTGGGCCGCGTAGCGGCCCCGCTCTTTTATCTGAAAAGCGAGGACTGCTGCGCAGTCCAACGGGAGCAAGCTCCCTCGCCACGGGTTATTCACCTTTTTGTGCCGTCACCTATTCCCCTGCGTCGAGTCACAACCATGACAATTACTCGCAGCGATTGGGAGCAACGCTTCCAGTCCCTCACTATCGAAGGCCGCGCGTTCATCGACGGTCAATACTGCGCAGCCGCCAGCGGCGCCACGTTTGAATGCGTGAGCCCGGTGGACGGTCGCTTCCTGGCCAACGTCGCCAGCACTGACGAAGCCGATGCCAACGCCGCCGTTGCCGTCGCCCGCCGCACCTTCGAGTCCGGCGTCTGGGCCAACCTGGCCCCGGCCGAGCGCAAGCGCATCCTGATCCGTTTCGCCGACCTGATCCTGGCAAACAAAGAAGAACTGGCCCTGCTCGAAACCCTCGACATGGGCAAGCCGATCAGCGACTCGTTGAGCATCGACATTCCGGCGACCGCCAACGCGATCCGCTGGACCGCCGAAGCCATCGACAAGGTCTATGACGAAGTGGCTGCCACGCCTCACGACCAGCTCGGTCTGGTCACGCGCGAAGCGGCCGGCGTAGTTGCCGCCATCGTGCCGTGGAACTTCCCGCTGATCATGGCCAGCTGGAAATTCGCCCCGGCCCTGGCGATGGGCAACTCGTTCATCCTCAAGCCGTCGGAAAAGTCGCCGCTGACCGCGATCCGCATCGCCCAGTTGGCGCTGGATGCCGGTATCCCCAAAGGCGTGTTCAACGTGCTGCCAGGCTACGGTCACACCGTCGGCAAGGCGCTGGCGTTGCACATGGACGTCGACGTGCTGGCCTTCACCGGTTCCACGGCGATTGCCAAGCAACTGATGATCTACGCCGGCCAGAGCAACATGAAACGCGTGTGGGCCGAAGCCGGTGGCAAAAGCGCCAACGTGGTGTTCGCCGACGCACCGGATCTGCGCGCCGCCGCACAGGCCGCAGCGGGCGCCATCGCCTTCAACCAGGGCGAAGTCTGCACCGCCGGTTCGCGTCTGCTGATCGAGCGTTCGGTTCGCGAGCAGTTCATGCCACTGCTGGTCGAAGCGCTGCAAGCGTGGAAACCGGGGCACGCACTCGATCCTGCCACCACCGTGGGCGCGGTCGTCGATCAGCGTCAACTGGACAACGTGCTGCGCTACATCGGCATCGGCAAGGAGCAGGGCGCCCAGCTGATCGCTGGCGGCAGCCGCACCCTCGAAGACACCGGTGGCCAGTACGTCGAGCCAACGATCTTCGACGGTGTGACCAACGCCATGACCATCGCCCAGGAAGAAATCTTCGGCCCGGTGCTGTCGGTCATCACCTTCGACAGCGCCGAAGAAGCCCTGGCGATTGCCAACGACAGCATCTACGGCCTGGCCGCCGGTGTCTGGACCGCCAACCTGAGCAAGGCCCACACCTTCGCCCGTGGCTTGCGTGCCGGCAGCGTCTGGGTCAACCAGTACGACGGCGGCGACATGACCGCGCCGTTCGGCGGGTTCAAGCAATCGGGCAATGGCCGGGACAAATCGCTGCATGCGTTCGACAAGTACACCGAACTCAAAGCGACCTGGATCAAGCTCTGACACCTTATTCAAGCGACGGCCGCCTGCAGATTGCTCGCGGCCCTCGGAGAAACCTATGAATCACAGCGCCTCCAAGCAACCCTATGTAAACAGCTACTACGCGGCGACCCGCAACTTCACCGGCGACTTCCCGGTGCTGGAAGAACTGGTCGAATGCGACGTCTGCGTGATCGGCGCCGGCTACACCGGTCTGTCTTCGGCCTTGTTCCTCGCCGAAGCGGGCTACAGCGTGACCGTGCTCGAAGCCGCCAAAGTCGGTTTCGGTGCCAGCGGTCGCAACGGCGGTCAACTGGTCAACTCCTACAGCCGCGACGTTGACGTCATCGAAGAGCGCTACGGCGACAAGACCGCCGAAGTGCTGGGCAGCATGATTTTCGAAGGCGCCGACATCATTCGTCAGCGCATACAGCACTACGACATCCAGTGCGATTACCGTCCTGGCGGCATTTTCGCGGCCATGAACAAGAAGCAGTTCAAAGGCCTGGCCGAGCAGAAGAAGAGCTGGGAACGCTACGGCAACAAAAACCTGACGCTGCTCAGCGAAGCCGATATCCAGCGCGAAGTTGGTTCCGATGCCTACGTCGGCGGTCTGCTCGACATGCAGGGCGGCCACATTCACCCGCTGAACCTGGCCCTAGGTGAGGCGTCGGCTATCATCGGCCTGGGCGGCAAGATCTTCGAACAGTCGGCGGCGGTGGAGATCACCTACGGCGAACCGATTACCGTGCGCACCGCCAAAGGCGTGGTCCGTGCCAAGTACCTGCTGATCGCCGGTAACGCCTACCTGCCGCAAGGCCTCGACAACCGCGTGACCAGCAAGAGCATGCCGTGCGGCTCGCAGATCGTGGTCACCGAGCCGTTGTCGGAGCAGCAGGCGCGCAGCCTGATCAAGAACAACTACTGCGTCGAAGACTGTAACTACCTGCTCGACTACTACCGCCTGACCGCGGACAACCGCCTGCTCTACGGCGGTGGCGTGGTCTACGGTGCGCGCGAGCCGGATGACATCGAACAACTGATCCGCCCGAAGATCCTCAAGACCTTCCCGCAACTGAAGGACGTGAAGATCGACTACCGCTGGACCGGCAACTTCCTGCTGACCATGTCGCGCATGCCGCAATTCGGCCGTATCGAGAAGAACGCCTACTACATGCAGGGCTACAGCGGCCACGGCGTGACCTGCTCGCACCTGGCCGGCAAGCTGATCTCGGAAATGATCCGTGGCGACGCCGAGCGTTTCGACGCCTTTGCCTCGCTGCCGCACATGCCGATGATCGGTGGCCGTACCTTCTCGGCACCGCTGACCGCACTGGGCGCCGTGTACTACTCGCTGCGTGACCGTTTCGGCATCTGAGGCTTTACCTCCCCGGTGACTCCCGGTAGAGGGCGTCACCGGTTTTTTATCTGAAACACCGCTGTACCCTGTGGCAGCCAGCCTGCCGGCGATGAGGCCATATCAGCCAAAATCGATGTCGCCTGACACAGCGTTTTCGCGAGCAGGCCCGCGTCCACAGGTCATGTTACTTCATGGCAAATGGCTATTTTTCCAGCCGTCCATCGAAGCTGCTGAGCATTACGAACAAACGTGATTTAATAGCCGCCTTTCACGTTTCCGGGACCGGAAAAACGGCGCGATCCGTGCTGTTTTCCACCCCCCATTACCCTTAAGCGGTACGCACATAAGGCTGTCATGGACACGGGCTCACGACTCAAATTAGTACGCGAAAGCTACAAACTGTCCCAGCGCGAGCTGGCCCGGCGTAGCGGCGTCACCAATGCCACCATCTCCCTGATCGAACAGAATCGGGTGAGTCCTTCCGTCAGCTCCCTGAAGAAACTGCTGGAAGGCATCCCCATGTCCCTGGCCGACTTCTTCACCTTCGACCAGCCGCCCCGCGAACACCAGTACGTCTTTCGCGCCAACGAACAGCCAGACCTGGGCCGCCACGGCCTGCGCCTGCTGCTGATCGGCGCCTCGGTGCCAAGCCGGCAGATGCGTCTGCTGCGCGAGCAATACGCGCCAGGCGCCAGCTCCGGTGAAGAGCCAATTGTCCACGCCGAAGGCGAGGAGTGCGGTCTGGTGACCCGTGGTACGGTGGAGTTGACCGTGGACGGGCAGGTGAGCGTATTGAGCGCCGGCGATGGCTACTACTTCCCGACCACCTTGCCGCACCGCTTTCGCAATATCGGCGCGGATGAGGCCGAGATCATCAGCGCCAACACTCCGGCGAACTTCTGATGTGAACGCGTGACGTGTGGGAGCCGGCAGGTTCCCGCAGGCCTGACCGTTTGTCCGTTGCACTGCACCTTCCCACCCATCCTTCTTCCAACGCTTATCACCCCCAAGCAGGAAGAATCAGCATGTTCAATCAAAAAGTAGTGGTGCTGGCACTCGCGGCGATCCTCTCGAGTGCTTCGTTGCAGGCCATGGCGGCCAACAGTGCGGGCGGGTCCACCGCCGATGATGGCAGCAGTCAGACCCGTGAACCGGCGCAGCCGGCAACCAACGCGGACCCGGATGCGGCGTCGTTGCCTCAGGGTGCGGACGGTGGCAAGACCGATAACGGGCCGGTGCCGGCCGGGTCCAAGCCTGCGGCCGGTGGGCAGACGGGTAACAGCAGTGGCGGCAGCAAGGGTGGCGGTTAGTTTTTGCCATTGATACAGAGAAGCCCGGCCAATGGCCGGGCTTGTTCCTGAAGAGTCCCGTTTCCTGAAGCCCCCCTGTTTCTTGGAACGCTCTGTGGCGAGGGAGCTTGCTCCCGTTGGGGTGCGCAGCAGCCCCAAGATCGGTCGTCTCCATTTCAAGGGTTTCCACAATGACCAGATTGCGGTGGCAAGCCGCCGAACGGGAGCAAGCTTCCTCGCCACAGGATGTGATTTTCTATAGCTCCGAGAGATCAGTGCCGCGCCTGCGCCGATTGCGCGTTGTGCGTCACATGCTTGGGCCCCGCGAATGCCCACAGAATTAGCCCCAGCAACGGCACAAACACAATCACCACCATCCACACGCCCTTGGTGCTGGCCGTGCCTTCGCTCTTGCGCACCCGGTTGATCGCCCACAATTCAACCAGTATCAGTACAGCCGCCAGCACGATCCACATCGTTTCATATTGCATTCGCCACCTCCTGAATAGTCAGTCAATTAGGCGGATGCTCGCGGGCAGGGTTCATTAAATTTGCGCCGGATCACTGCGCAATGAATGACCGAACCGCCGCAATGGTCGGCGCCGGTGCTTCTTCCATCAGCCAATGCCCGGCGCCAGGTACCACCAGTTCGGTGACCTTGTCGGCGGCATTGCGCATGACGATGGCTTCGTTGGCGCCGAAGGATTTTTCGCCGCCGATGGCCAGCACCGGCATGCTCAGTTTGGTCGCCAACCCGGCTTCGTTGTCCACGGCGTCCTGGCGAATGCTGCGGAACTGGGCGAACGCGGCATGCATGGCGCCGGGGCGGGCGTAGAGTTTGGCGTAGTGCTGGCGGGTGCCTTCGTCGACCTTGGCCGGGGTGCCGGCGAACTCGTTCCAGAAACGGTCGAGGTAGATGCGTTCGCGCCCGGCCACCAGGCGTTCCATGTCCGGCCCGCCGAAGTCGAAGTGCCACAGCATCGGTGAGCGCACGATGTCATTCCATGGCGGGATGCCCGGCACCGGCGCGTCCATCACCACCAGGCGTTCGGTGCGATCCGGATAGCGCGAGGCGTAGGCGAAGGCGACCATGGTGCCGATGTCATGGCCGATGACCACCGAATGTTCGATTTTCAGCGCATCGAGAACGCCGCGAATGTCCGCCGCCTGGGTCTTTTTCTCGTAGCCGGCAGCCGGGATCGAGGACAGGCCCATGCCGCGCAAGTCCGGCACGACCACGGTGTGGTCCCGGGCCAGGTCTGCCGCCAGTGGCGCCCACATGTCGCCGGTGTCGCCGAAGCCGTGCAGCAGTACCACCGCCGGGCCTTTGCCGCCGACGCGCACGTGCATCGTGACCCCATCGAGCTTGATGTCCTGGGTCTTGAATGTAGCGGGGAAGGGCGTGACATCGGCGTGAGCCGCAAGGCTTAGGGTGAGGGCGGTGAGTGCGGTCAGCAACAGTCGGGTCATGTCGAGGCTCCAGGGCGGATCGTTGGAAGCACTGAAGCGCATGTCCTCCGGTGGCTCAACAGCGTGCAGGCATGGCTTCGATCGAATGAGCGTAGACGCTTTGCACACTCACCTACGGTGAGTTGTCGTTATTGCTGGGCCTCGCTGCTCGCCAGTGTCCGGTCAACCAGGCGAATACTGTTGCGCCCGCCACGCTTGGACGCATAAAGCGCCGCGTCGCCTTGTTCGATCAAAGCCGCCAGGCTGGCCGGTGGCTGGTCGAACAGGCTGGCGCCGATGCTCAGGGTCACCGCTTGTGGGGTGGCGAAGGTCTGTGCCGCGCTGTGATGAAATTGCTCACGCAGGGCGCTGCCCAGGGCGGCGATGTGCTCGCTGGAGGTGTTGCTCAGCAGAATGACGAACTCGTCGCCGCCCAGCCTGGCCGCCAGCGCACCGTCGGGCAGCAATGAGCGGATCATTTCACTCAAGGTCACCAGCAGGCGGTCGCCTGCGGTGTGTCCGTACAGGTCGTTGACCAGTTTGAAATTGTCGATGTCGATCAGCAGCAAGGCCGCGGGGCGCGCGGGTGATACGTCCTCCAACAGGCGCGGAGCGCGCACGTCGAGGGCGCGGCGGTTGTACAGGGTGGTCAATGGGTCGCGGGCGGCCAGGCGCTCGATGCGTTTTTCCCGGCGATAGCGTTCGGTGCCGGTCATCGACAGCGCGATCAGCATGATCGCCATCACGCCCTCGACCAGGGAAATCTGGATGATCTCACCGCGAAATGCGGCCAGATCGATCAGGGTGCCTGGAATGACCGCGGTCAGCGCCTTGATCAGATAAAACACGCCATGGATCAACAGCACATAGCGCAGTTGTACGGCGCCGACACTCAATGACCTGCCATGGGGGCGCAGAAGAAAACTCGCCCGCAGTGTCAGCAGCGCAACCAGCAGGGAGTTGGCCAGCAGCATGATTTTCGACCAGGACGGCTCGTCCGGTAGCAGCAGCAGGGCCAGCCAAATGACGATTATCAGAAGCCAGGCGCGGGACAGTCTTGCATTGGTGAAGCGCGCCACACCCAGCAGGAAACAGCCGTGGGCGATCACCAGCAAGCCGTTGGCGAACCAGATGCCGACCAGCAACAGACCGCTGCTGCGCAGCAAGGCGAGGGTCGACCCCACGGCAATGGTGGCAAAACCCGCGCTCCAGAACGCCAGTGAAGGTTCGCGGATGCTGCGCCATTCGATCGCCAGATACAGCGCAGCGGCCGCGGCGAGGGCGATCGAAAGGGTCAACATCGTGGGAGGGTCGAGCGCCATAGCCTTGTTGCCTGTAATTAGTGCAATGAAAGGGCATGATTGTAAGCGTTCGGACTGGGTTTTCGCAGCGTCCCGATGATGGCAATTGGCCCTTTACTTCGGCGTTAACAGCCAATAACGTCTACCACGCAGGCACCGACCTGCTCATTCAAGGAAAAAAGGCACGTCACAGCTACCGGCACCGACCGGCGAATGTGGACATGCATGCCTGTAGAGGTTTAATGATGAGCGAAGTCGCTGATCACGGCGTCCGCTTCGGACGCATCGCAGTCATGGTTCCGGTCAAGGACATGGACAAGGCCCATGACTTTTATACAAAGGTCCTCGGCTTTACCAAGACCTTTGAAAACGGTAACCCGGTGGGTTTCATGATTCTCAAGCGCGATCAGGGCGAACTGCACCTGACGTTGCAGCCCGATCACCCAACCCCGAACTTCAACGTTGCGCATATGATGGTCGACGATGTCGACCGCTTGTACCGGATTTGCCAGCAACATGGCGCCAGGATCATCAAGCGCATCAAGGATCAGGAATACGGTCTGCGTGCGTTTGTGTTCGAAGACCCGGATGGCAACCGTATCGATGTAGGCCAGCCGATCTAAGCGTTCAACAACAGGGCGAGTCTGTTCGCCCTGTTGTCCAAGGAGGTGCGGTATGGATCGATTCACCGGTGGTTGCCTGTGTGGCAACGTTCGTCTGGTCGCTTCGGGCCGACCCTATCGAGTGGGCCTGTGCCACTGCCTCGATTGCCGCAAGCATCACGGCGCCTTGTTCCATGCGTCGGCAATCTTCCCTGGGGATGCAGTGACGATCGAAGGCGAGACCCGCGACTATGCCGGGCGGTATTTCTGCCCGCGCTGTGGCTCGTCGGTGTTCGCCCGCAGCGGCGACGAAATCGAAGTCAACCTCGGCTCGCTGGACGCCCCGGACCAACTGACCCCCACCTATGAAAGCTGGACCGTGCGCCGTGAGTCCTGGCTGCCGGCGTTTGCGCTCGCCAGGCATTACAGGGGCGACCGTGAGGGCACCGGGCGCAGCGAAGACTGAGTGACTACTGAACCTTGGCCGCCTGCTTGATGTTGCCGCAGAAAAGATCGGCGCTGCCGTCGGTCGCGGCGCTACGCACGACGATGGAGTAGTCGCCGCCCATCAGGGTGGCTATCGGCACCGGCGCACTGCGCGAGAAGGTCCAGCCGCGAATCGGTTGGCGTTCGGTGATGACCTTGTCGTTCAGGTCATAGGCCACGGTACCCGGCTGTTCGCAACTGCCCTTGTAGATGAAGGAATACAGACGCAAGGGCAACGCCGCGCCGTTGGGAACGCCACTGACAATGAAGTTCAGGCCGGTCTGATGGCCCCAGTCCGTCAGCGTGACGTTGGCGATCTGCCCGGGGTTCTGCCGGGTGGCCTGCAAATTCAGATTGACGCTCGAGTTTGATGATGTAGTGCAGCCAGCCAGACTGGCGGTGATCATCAGCGCTGCAAGGGAATGTCTGCGATTCATGAGCCATCTCCTGTGAAGAGGTGCCGAACTAGAAGATTAGCGCGTATGGCCCATTAATCGAGAACGTGGCGCCAGGAAAATTCTTTCGCAGCCATAGCCAAACATTCATTTCATCGATAGCTATCATTAAAGAATGCAAGTTCTGTTTTTCGTCCAGAAGAGGACGATAGCGCTGTACCGATCTCGCTTTCATAAGGAACCTGCGCGATGAGAATTTCGACTCTGTTGGCTTTCGTCGCAGTCTTGACCGGCAGCCTTGCTGCCACCCTCCCGGCCTATGCGGATGATCCGGCCTGCCATTTCCTGCCCATGGCCGACAGCACGGCCAGCCTGCAGCACGCGCAATCCGTAGCGGTGCTCTACAGCGAAAACACCCTGAGTACCCTGCAATACCTGGAGAACTACCACCAGGTGGCGGTCAACGGCGCGAAGAATCCGCAACTGGACCCACGGATCAGCGGCGCCTTTGTCGACAGCTCCGATCCGCAGCGGGCGATCAACTGGTTGATGGCTTCGTTGCAAAAGCAATTCAAGACGGTGACGGTCTACGACAACCTCGATGCGGCCTTGCAGGCGCATCCGGATGCGGTGGTGATGCTCGACACCTACAGTCGTCTGGTGTCGCGGCGTAACAACCAGGTCGAGGCACGGTTTGTCGCCAAGTTCTACGATGCCAACCTGCAATACATCGGTCAGGCCGAAGGCTCCCGTGCCGCGACATTGCCGTCGGTCTGGGTGCATGGCAAGGCGGCGCCGCAGATCGCCGCGCAAATCAATCAGCAGACCGAACTGCAAGTCAATGCGCTGAAACAGTTCGACGCCTCGCTCAAGTCGTTGATGTCCACAGGTGCCGGCAACGTGGCTTCGGTGGCGACCAATTGATCCGCATCTGACCCTCGCAACACTCAACAGGCGGCTTTCGGGCCGCCTTTTTTATTGTTGTACGCGCGCGCTGCGTTTTCCTTCCTGATTGCACAAACCGGCTACATTTGTACGTTACCGAGGATGTCGATCAGGAGTCATTCATGAGTCAGCAAGGCAGCCATCCGCCACAACGTGCTCCCGGTACAGACGGCCAGAGCGTGGCGCGGGGTGTGCTGATTCCCGAATGGCTGAGCAACTATCAACCGGGCTGGCTCAGGAGCGATGTGATCGCCGGACTGACGGCCTCGGCCGTGGTGATTCCCAAGGCACTGGCCTACGCCACCATCGCCGGCTTGCCGGTGCAGGTCGGTCTGTACACCGCGCTGGTGCCAATGGTGATTTATGCCGTGCTCGGCACCTCGCGCCCGCTGAGCGTCAGTACCACCACCACCCTGGCAATCCTGGCCGGATCGGCGCTGGGGCAGATCAGCCCGGAAGGGGATACGGCGACTCTGCTGGCCGCTTCCGCGACCCTGGCGTTGATGGTCGGCGCCATCCTGATTGTCGCCGGGCTGCTGCGCCTGGGTTTCGTCGCCAACTTCATTTCCGAACCGGTACTGGTGGGTTTCAAGGCCGGGATAGGCGTGGTCATCGTGCTGGATCAGTTGCCGAAGCTGCTCGGCACCCATATCGACAAAGGCAGTTTCGCCCATAACGTCCTGGCCACCTTGCAGAGCATCGGCCACGCCTCGTTGCCGACGGTCGCGGTGAGTGTGTTCACCGTGTTGCTGCTGGTGGGCATGAAGCATTTTTCCCCGCGTCTGCCGGCGCCTTTGATTGCCGTGGCGCTCGGTATCCTCGGCATGAGCCTGCTGAATCTGCAGCAGCTGGGGGTCACGGCTGTCGGTCTGGTGCCCACCGGGCTGCCGTCGCTGACGCTGCCGGTCTGGTCGCTGAGCGAAACCCTGTGGCCTTCGGCATTGGGTATCGCCTTGATGAGTTTCACCGAAACCATCGCTGCGGGACGCGCGTTTGCCGGCAACGACGAACCCACACCGCAACCGAACCGGGAACTGTGGGCCACGGGTGTGGCCAATATCGGCGGCGCCTTTCTCGGCGCCATGGTGGCCGGTGGCGGCACCACGCAAACCGCGGTCAACAGCCTGGCCGGTGCCCGCTCGCAAGTGGCGGCGCTGGTGACGGCCGCACTGGCGCTGGGCACCTGTCTGCTGCTGGCGCCCTTCATTGGCATGATGCCCAACGCCACGCTTGCCGCCGTGGTGATCGTCTATTCGGTGGGCCTGATCGAGCCGGCGGAGTTTCGCGAGATCCTGGCGATTCGCCGCACCGAATTTGTCTGGGCCGTGGTCGCGATGATCGGGGTGATGTTGCTCGGCACCTTGCAAGGCATCGTGGTCGCCATCGTCGTTTCGCTGCTGGCCCTGGCGTACCAGGTGTCCGATCCGCCCGTGCATGTGCTGGGCCGCAAACCCGGGACCAATGTCTTCCGTCCGCAGCCTTCGGGTAGCGCCGACGACGAACAATTTGCCGGCATGTTGTTGCTCAGGCCCGAAGGCCGGGTGTTCTTCGCCAATGCCGAGCGCATCGCGGAAAAGATCCGCCCGCTGATCGACCAGTACCGGCCGCAGGTGGTGGTGCTCGATCTGCGCAGCGTGTTCGACCTCGAATACACCGCATTGAAGATGCTCACCCAGGCCGAGCAGCGCATGGTTGAGAAGGGCGTCGAGCTGTGGCTGGTGGGCATGAGCCCCAGCGTGTCGGCCATGGTGGTCAAGGCACCCTTGGGGCACACGCTGGGCAAGGCGCGCATATTCCACAACCTGGAACTGGCGGTTGAGCATTACCGGCTCAGTCGTCCGTGAATAACCGTTGTTTGACCCATTGAACGAGGTTTGGGTGATGGCGAAGAAAAAGGCTGCAGCGCAGGGCAAACCGCAGGAAAAAGAAAAGCTCAAGAACAAGGACTATCTCAATGAACTGGCCCGGCTGCATGTCGAGCTGGTGAAGTTGCAGCAGTGGGTGCAGCACAAGGGACTCAAGGTCTGCATCCTGTTCGAGGGCCGCGACGGCGCGGGCAAGGGTGGGACGATCAAGGCGCTCACCGAGCGGGTCAGCCCGCGTGTGTTCCGCGTAGTGGCATTGCCGGCACCGACCGAACGGGAAAAAAGCCAGATGTACCTGCAGCGTTACCTGCCGCACTTGCCGGCGGCCGGCGAAATCGTGATTTTCGATCGCAGCTGGTACAACCGCGCCGGTGTGGAACGGGTCATGGGTTTTTGCACCGAAGCGCAGACCGACACCTTCCTCAACATGGTCGCGCCACGTGTCGAACAGGCGCTGGTGGAGTCGGGGATCATTCTGCTCAAGTACTGGCTGGAAGTCAGCGAGGAGGAGCAGACCCGACGCCTCAAGGGGCGCATCACCGACGGTCGCAAGATCTGGAAGTTGTCGCCGATGGACCTCAAGTCCTATAGCCGCTGGTACGACTATTCCCGGGCCCGCGACGCCATGTTCGCGGCGACCGATACCGAGTTCGCGCCTTGGCGGGTGGCCGTTTCAGATGACAAGCGACGGGCGCGGCTGAACATCATCAGCGACGTGCTGACACGTATTCCTTATGAGGAAGTGCCGCGCTCGAAAGTGAAATTGCCCAAGCGCCAGGCGCGGGGTGATTACCGGGAGCCGAACTACCCCTTCAAGTTCATCCCGCAGAAATTCTGAATTTCAGATGGGGAAGGCCGCAGGAGCGAGGCTCCTGCGG
>NZ_RRZK01000026.1 GCF_004348895.1 Pseudomonas vancouverensis | reverse complement strand
ACTGATCGGCCGGAATCATATGACTCATCATCAGGAAGCCGACGGTGTCCATGCCGAGCTCGCGGGCATACTCGATGTGCTGTTTCGACACATCCGCTTCGGTGCAGTGGGTGGCGATGCGTACCACTCTCGCCCCGGCCTTGTAGGCCGCTTTCAAGTCATGCACCGTGCCGATGCCAGGCAATAACAACGTCGTGATTTTGGCGTGACTGATGACATCGGCCGCGGCCTCAATCCACTCAAGGTCGGTGTGCGCCGCGAAGCCATAGTTGAAGCTCGAGCCTTGCAGGCCATCGCCATGGGCGACCTCGATTGAGTCGACCTTGGCCTTGTCCAGGGCACGGGCAATGTCCTGCACGTTCTGGATCGAATATTGGTGACGTATCGCATGGCTGCCGTCGCGCAAAGTCACGTCGGAGATGTAGAGCTTTTTGCCGGGATTAAAAGTCATGTCGGTCTCCTCAGGCGTTGAGCATCGACTGCGCCATGCGCTCGGCGGTGGCCAAGGCAGCGGAGGTCATGATGTCGAGATTGCCGGCGTAGGCGGGCAGGTAATGGGCGGCGCCTTCGACTTCAAGGAACACCGAGGTCTTGAGGCCGGAGAATTTCCCAAGGCCAGGAATATTCAGCGGTGCGTCTTCAGGGATGACGTCGAACTGAACCTTTTGTTTCAGGCGATAGCCCGGTACATAGGCCTGCACGGCGGCGGCCATCTCCACGATGGACGCTTCGACCAGCGCCGGGTCGGCCACTTCAGACAGCACAAACACCGTGTCGCGCATAATCAGCGGCGGCTCGGCCGGGTTCATCACGATGATCGCCTTGCCCTTGGTTGCGCCGCCGATCACCTCGATGGCTTTGGAGGTGGTCTCGGTGAATTCGTCGATGTTGGCGCGAGTGCCGGGGCCGGCCGATTTGCTAGCGATCGAGGCGACGATTTCGGCATAGTGCACCTTGGTCACGCGCGACACCGCCGCAACCATCGGGATGGTCGCCTGGCCCCCGCAGGTGACCATGTTGACGTTAAGTCGATCGAGGTTTTGCTCAAGGTTGACCACCGGCACGCAGTACGGGCCGATCGCCGCAGGCGTTAGGTCGATCAGGCGAATGCCGGGTTTAATCGAGCGCAAAAACGCGTCGTTCTTCACATGGGCACTGGCCGAGGTGGCATCGAAGACGAAGTCGATGTCCTTGAATACGTCCATGCCAGTTAGGCCTTTAACGCCTTCATGAGTGGTAGCCACGCCCATGCGCTGGGCACGGGCCAAGCCGTCGGAAGCCGGGTCGATACCAACCATGACCGCCATTTCCAGATGCTTGGCGTTACGCAGAATTTTGATCATCAAGTCGGTGCCGATGTTGCCGGAACCGATAATGGCGACCTTGAGTTTTGTTTGGCTCATTGTGTCGATCTCGTAGGCGGCCGGACGTCTGGAGCGTACGGCGAAGGATTGGGGTTAGACGAAACAGCAGCTGACTTCGCCCAGACGCGTTAAACGCAAATGCAGGCTGTCTCCAGCTGCTACCGGTGTCATTGGCCCAAGCGCACCGGACAGCAACACGTCTCCGGCCTGCAAAGGACGGCCCATCTCTGCCATGGTTCGCGCTAGCCAAAGACAAGCATCCAGCGGATTACCCAAACATGCGGCGCCTACGCCGATAGATGCTGTGACCCGATTTTTCTCTAGCAACATCCCTTCAAGTCGCAGGTCGAGCGAGGAAAGTCGAGTGGGCTGTTTGCCCAGCACATAAAGGGCGGATGACGCATTGTCTGCCACCGTATCAACTAAAGAGATGTTCCAGTTTTCGATGGCTGAGTCGACGATTTCCAAGGCCGGAACGACATACTCCACCGCGCGCATAAGCTCAGCCAATGTGGTGTCAAAATAGGGAAGATCGCGCCCCAGAACAAAAGCGATCTCACCCTCAGCCTTGGGTTGTATCAGTTGACTAGTCTGAATTTCCCCGCCGTCCGCAATTTCCATATCAGCGAATAACATGCCGAAGTCCGGCTGGTTCACCCCTAATTGCTGCTGCACTGCCGCGGAGGTCAGTCCAACTTTTCGCCCAATCAAACGACGGCCTCGAGCCAGCGCTAGCTTGGTGTTGATTTCTTGTACTGCATAGGCACCTGTCAATGAGTCAATACCGAAGGTTTCTGATATTCGGGTACAGGGCTTTCGTTGTTCGCGAGCTACAGACAACGCTGCGGCGGCTGCTTGCAGATGCTGCATCGGAAACGGATTCATGCGCTTTTCCTCAAAACAGAAGAAATAGGAGCCACAACCTCTTGGCCTGGTACCCATTGCAACTGAAATTTGAGCTCAGCAAGTGCACGATCCAGATCACTGGATTTGACCATAGCGAATGTGAATTTATCTGGACGCACGACTGCAATGGCGCCTGACGAGAACCCCGAACGCTTGAACCAGGCAACCATTTCACCGCTTGCATCCTCGACTTCTGTTAACTCACAGGTATTGGTGCGTTCAACGTTTTGGCCTTGTGGACGTTTGGCGAACTCGAAGAGTGTGAGATAGCGAGTACCCTGCGCTTCGAGCAATTGCCTTGAGGCTGGGCAAAGATGTTCTCGGGGATCCACATTCAGACCAATAAGGGCATACCCTTCGCCCAATACCTCATCGAGCAGCACACGCTTTCCTTTGAAGGTGCGTACTTCGGGCTGAGGGATCATCGTGCCTTCAGGGGAGCGTCGGTGCTTGCGTGGCAATCCCAAATAGCTGTCGAGTTCATAGGTTGGGGCGGGTTTGAAGCGTCCCTCGCGAACGTACCGACCGAGAAATGGGGTTACTAGGACGGTCTTAACAAGCATGTTTCGCAGCCTGCTGGTAATCGGGTTAGACATCGAAACGAAATCTTTCATCTGCACCGAAATATCAATCATGGCTTTGGCATGATGAAAGCGCTCAGTCCCATATGTATCGAGCAACCGATCGTTGGCGCGCCCCTTGAGGACCGAGTCCAGCTTCCAGGCGAGGTTGTAAGCATCGCGCACTCCTGAACTCATGCCTTGACCCATGAACTGAGGGGTCATATGCGCAGCGTCTCCAGCAATAAAGACTCGACCTTTGCGCCAGTCTTTGGCAACAAGTGCATTGAAGGTATAAACCAGCTTACGTTTGACAATGAACTTATCTGGATCGACATGGCGACTGATGAGCGCACGCACGACTTGTGGATCTTCCATCTGCTCCTTTGTCTGACCGGGCATCAACATGAATTCGAAGCGATGGAAGCGGCCAGGCTGAGGACAACAAACGGTAGGGCATTCGGGGTCGCAGATAAAACTGAAATAAGGGAGATGACGTAATGCGTCCTCGCCTTCTTTCATTTCCAGATCGACCACCAGCCAAGGCTCTGGAAAGTTCTTGCCACTCATACCGATACCCAATGCTTCACGAACGGTACTACGACCACCATCAGCACCTACTAAATAACGAGCACGAATGGTTTGTGGGTCGGGGTCGGTAGCAATTTCGGTCCGCGTATCGGTGTCATCGCTGAAGCGAAAATTACTGGTGGCTTGGTGAGTAATGGTGACGCCTTCGTCATCCTGTTCAAACTGCGTGAGTTCTCGGCCTCGGACGACCTGAACTGAGGGGTAGCGCTTAAGTAAGTCAGTCAGTGTTGTTTCAAGCCAAGGCTGGTATAGAAAGTTGATGATGGGCCAGCCGAAAGGGCGATCGAGGCGCCAGTACTGACCCAGTATTTCGCCATTCGCAAGCACCCATTGGGCAGGTGTGTCCACCTGCATGTTGATAGCTAGCTCGTCCACGACTCCGGCGGCTTGCATGACGCGCATGCATTCATCATCGGTGTAGACCGCCCGAGCGTTACCATAAAATGTAGGCTCGCGCTCGAGCACGATCACCGACAAACCACGCATTCCCAGCAGATGCGCCAAGGTTGCTCCGGTTGGGCCGAGCCCAGAAATGACCACGTCGACCATCTGCTCAGTAGAGTTCTTATTATTCATAGGGGTACCCTTCTTACAGCGGGGAATACTCGGGCTTCAACAACGAACGGACGCCGCGGCCAAAGTTGCCAAGATTGGTAGTTAACTTGCGCCAAGTGCCGGTTTTCTCGGGTCGATGGCCCCAGAGGCTAATGCCCTGATACGAAGTCGTTTGCCATTGCGCCTCGTCAACGACCAAAGCGTTCCAACCCAACTCCACCTCGAATCCACAAGGGGTCATCACGTAGAACGATTGTTCGCGATCGTTTGGGTGTTCACCGATTTCGTGAGCCATCTCAAAACCCAGTTTTCGGCATCGCAAAAATGCATCGGTGAGGGCGCCGGCAGAGATCGTCAATAAATTCATATGCTGGATTCGGGTGCGAACCGGATCCATTGGCAAGTCGCGTAGGCGCGCGATAGCAATAGAGTGGTGTCGCTCATTGACCCTTAAAAAATCAATGTCCAATGTCAGGCCGGCAATGCGCTCAACAATGTGGTCGCTATCTCTTGCATCAAAGATTTCTTGCCAGAAGCGACGCATTTGTTGTGGCTTGCGTGATGTGATCGCCAGATGTCCCATACCGGCTATTCCGGTGATAAAGCCGGCGTTGAGCATCGTCAGCGGTTCATCGGTAATCAATGGCTCCCAAAATAATTCGACGGCCATCCCCTTGGGGCCAACAATTCGCCAGAACTCCTTCACTCCCCTCTGAGCCGCTTCGCTCGGATCACTGTTCTCTGCTTGAATGCCCAGTCGCTTCAAGCGAAGTAAAACTTCGGTCAGTGTCTCTTGATCTCGCAGCTGCCACCCCACAGCAATGAAATCTTCCTGCCGGCCGCGTTGGACGATGATTCTGCGTTGGTGCGAATCCATACGAAATGCCACCGCTTGCTCATCGTCACAAGCCAAGTGCAGACCAATGCCGTCCTGAAATAATGAACGCCACGACTCCAAATGATTGGACTCGATCACCGCATATCCCATGCTGCTGGCGCCGAAGATGTCTAGGCTTTCTCTGTTTGCCATTGATTGATTCTCCATATCGGCAAGTCAGAGCGCAGTGCGGCAACTGAGAAACGCGGTGGTCACGGCGTTGAACTCATCCGCGCGCTCCCACTGCACCCAATGACCGGTTTTACTAAACAGATAGAGGTTGCAGTCAGGCATTTGTCTGCGAAGTGCTTCGCCACCACTGGGGCGATTGACCTTGTCTTCAGTCCCCCAGAGCACCAGGGTCGAAACTTGGCATTTTTTCAGGCGGGGATCTCGGGTGAAATCCCAGTTACGAAAGTTTGGAATACCTTGAGGTTTGCGCAAAGGCGGAGCAGCGATTACTAGTGGATCAATACTCGCTTGGTAGCGCTCTTGGATCATCGCATCGCTGACTTTACTGCCGTCATAGACTAAATACTCACGGATAAAACGAGTGATTTTGGCCAGGGTTGGACCTTCACCCGAATAATAATTGAGCAATAGTTTTAGACCGGGAGTTGGCAGGCTGCGTGTCGTATTGACACCACCTGGCCCCATTAGCACCAATGCAGAAACCCGTTCTGGAGCATCCAACGCCATGCGTAACGCGCAGGCTCCGCCCAATGAATTGCCGACCACGTGTGCACTGCTGATTTTCAGACTGTCCAGCAAACCAAGCATTGCTTGGGCCAAGTCCCCAAAAGGATCCTTACGATCAACGCCTTTGGTTGATTGGCCGTAGCCAGGCATGTCGGCAACGATCACCCGAAACCGTCGAGATAGCGCATCGATGTTCTTTGAGTAGTTGGATAAGCCGGATGCACCAGCGCCACCACCATGCAGCATCAGAAGTGGGTGCCCTGTGCCTATCTCGCTGATAAATATTTGCCGACGACCCACCTGCACCGTTCGTGAGGTCAGGGCAGGGAGGGGTTCTTTATTGTTCATTGTTAGCTCCTGTCGAAAGGCACTGCTCCCCATCAAACGGGTCTGTGCTTTTGTCGACTTTATCACTTAAGCTCAAAAATGAACAACTGTGTTCAACTGTGTTTTTTAAACAAAATCTGGATTGCACCCTTTGAGAGGGACGTACGCAGTCCGAAAAACGGTATGTGAGATTGGAAGGGGCTCTGCCATCGAGACCTTCAAAAGAGAAAGGACCTGATGGCAGGTAGGCATGAAAGAATCAGATGGGCAGCAAAGGTAATTCTTTGGTGGCAATCAATTGTGCTTCGTCGGCGGGGACCCCTAATGCCCGGAGCACGAATTCGGCCGTGTCGGAGCCGGCGTCCCTCCAGGTTTTGTGGCCTTGGATCACCAACATGGTCGCAACAAGTACGCTACCGCCAATCATGCTCATCACTGACGGCAGCTGCTCCTGACGAAAGCTGTATTTTTGGGAGGCCAAGCCACTGAGCACGTCGTGCATTGGAGGTCCGGTCCACATTTGTTGCAACGTCGTGTTACTGGCCGCATAGCGTACGAGGAAGCTGCCCCAGTAAGGTTCTTCATGGGCTCGGCGGATATAAAAGCGAATGCCATTAGCTAGGCGTTCGGTCGGTTGCATCTCAGGATTGGCGCTTCGGGCTACGCGGTCATTCATTTCGGCGCTCAGTTGACTGGCAACATCCTCGAACAATGATTCGATCGAGGTGAGATTGTTGTAGATCGTGCCACGAGCGACACCGGCGATCTGTGCAAGCTCACTGACATTGACCTCTCCGACACTTTTCTCGGCGAATAGCCGCATGGCCGCTTCGTGGATTCGTTTTTGAACGGTGCTTAAGTTCAAGGACTGAACTCCATTAGGACATCAAAAAAACATTGAACATCTGCGTTCAAAATAAAGCAACTCAGACGAAGAGTGCGTTGACAAATTTGAACATTGATGTTCAAAATTGTCCTCGTCGGTTAGACCGCTGCTCGCACTCGTGTTAGGTGCCGTGCCCCCTCAGTAGCCCTGTCGTTCAGTAGAACTCCAGCCAAGAGAGTCGCCATGTCAATCAAACAAGGCCGTATTGACGTTCATCACCACATCATCCCCCCTGCTTTTGTAGAAGCCATGGACGCTAAAGGCCTTAGCAAGGTCGCGGGGGCCCCCCTGCCGAAATGGACACCGGAAAAATCCATTGAGGTTATGGACGTGAATGGGATAGAGCGAGCGATCACTTCGCTGTCGGCCCCAGGAGTACATTTTGGCGGGGGAAAGCAGGAGGCCAGCGTATTGGCACGCCGTTGCAACGAGTTCGCTGTCAACATGCGCTCTCGTTATCCCACTCGGTTTGGCAATTTTGCTGTGCTTCCCATGCCGTTTACCGAAGCGGCCTGTGCTGAAGCTGTGTATGCATTGGATACGTTAAAAGCAGAAGGAGTCGTGCTCCTCGGAAGTACGGATGGCGTGTTTCTCGGAGATCCGAGGTTTGACGAGCTGATGGCTGAACTGGACCGACGTAAGGCCGTGGTGTTTGTTCATCCGAACATGCATGAAACCAGCGAGAGCATTGGGTTGCAGACACCTGGATTTCTGATCGAGTTTCTCTGCGACACAACCCGTGCGGCGGTCAACTTGATATTAAGCGGCACAATGGAGCGCTATCCTGGCATCAGCTGGATTCTCTCCCACTCTGGTGGCTTTCTACCGTTCGTTGCTTGGCGTGTATCCCTCGCCAATGCTTTGCCAGAGTTCCAAGACAATGCTCCCCAGGGCGTCATGACCTACATACGGCGCTTTTACTACGATACGGCACTTTCCCCGTCGAGCTTCTCCATGGCGGCACTTAAAGAGCTGGTAGACCCATCGCACATTCTGTTTGGTAGTGATTTTCCCTTCGCACCTGCGCCCGCCACGGCTTTGCAGTGTCAAACCCTGGACAGCTCAACGATGTGGCCGCATTCGGTTCAACACGGAATTAATCGTGGCCATGCCTTAAGCCTTTTCCCGCAGTTCAAGCAACCCAACGAAGTCATCGCGCCCGCTCCAATTTATGAGGGGGAATCGTTCACACAGCGCTTCAAGCGCAGCCTTACCCGCCCGTTGGGAGCGATGGCCGAGCGAATCCGCAACCGCTGAAGCTGGGCCCTTGTCTACGCATCAGATGCGCGGATTGCCTTTTTGGTCTGTGGGTTTTCCAGGTGAAAACGATCCAATCAAAACAGATTTGATCTCTATTGACTTTATTTGAACATGAGTGTTCAATTGGTTGATCGAGAGTAATTTCCGACCGCTTCAGAAAAATAATAAGAGCCGTAGCCATGACAATAAAAAATCAGTTTTGCGCACTGGGGCTTTGCCTTATGTCTACTCATACTCTGGCCAATGGCTTACAGGTCAATGAGCAGAGTATTAGCTCCGCAGGCAAGGCGTATTCCGGTCGTGCATCGGACGTTCAGGATGCCAGCATTGTCTACGGCAACCCTGCCGGCATGTCGAAATTGGCGGGTGAGCACGTCAGTGGCGGTATTAGCTTCATCGATGTCGACACCCACATCAGTGCAGTTAACACGTCGGTACCGGGTACTTCCCGTGGCGACATGGTACCCAGCCCGGTCGTGGTGCCTTCGGGTTTCTACACTTTGCAACTCAACCAGGACTGGCATATTGGGATGGGAGTTTATGCTCCCTTTGGCGGTTCGACGGATTACGAAGATAGCTTCCAAGGACGCTACCGCAGCTCACGCACCCAGGTGAAAGTGGTGACTTTGCAGCCTACGTTGAGCTATCGAATCAATGATCGACTGTCAGTAGGGTTTGGACCAACGATTAACCGTATCGACGGACTGCTTGAAAGTAAGATCAACAATCGAGCGGTGGGGGGGCAAGGTGATGGCACGGTCAAGGTAACAGGCGACGATACCGCACTGGGTTTCAATGTGGGCATCATGTTCGATCCACTTGATGACTTGACGCTGGGGCTGACCTATCACTCGAAGGTTGATTACACCCTTAAGGGCAAGACTAAAGTGTCCGGTGCCAATGGACTTCTGGCTCCAATTCCAGCGCTGCGGTTACCGGGGCTCAATGGAAAATACGATTCGAGCCTCGACTTCACTACGCCCGAAACCGTCGATGCTTCAGCAACCTGGCGCTTCAGCGAACGTCTGGACTTCTCCGCCGGTGCGTTATGGAGTAGATGGAGCCGGGTGCCTGAGTTGAATGTCCAGAATACGGGGGTGCCGTCTTCCTACGCCGCATTCGATACGATTGTCGAAACCCTAAAGTGGCGTGACACATGGTCGTTTTCAACAGGCATGTCTTACCGCCTCAACAAACAGTGGAAAATTCGTACGGGTATCGCTTACGAACCAACTCCAATGCCCAACCAGTACACCTCGACTCGGGCACCCTCTGGCGATCGTAAAATCTTAACATTGGGTTTGAACTGGCAAGCGACCGACAAAACGTCGTTGGACTTAGGGTACGGCTATATCCGCGAAGACACAGTCAAAGTTTCTCAACCCACTTCGCAAGGCGGTTTGCGTCCGGGTTACAGCGCAAAATATCAGAACACGATCAACGGACTAGGCTTACAACTGAATTATGCGTTTTGAAAGTGACGGAGTGGCCGTCCCCCGCCAAGAGTGAGGACGAGCGAAGGCTAAAAATCATCGAACAGCCAGCTCTACGTAAACGAAACTGATTCACCGCTAACCAAACATTGCGGCTTTGTTATTCAAGGCCAATGGACAGTCTTGGCCCGCGAAAAGGCAACGGAGAACAATAAAAATGATAGGCCACACTGCTTTTCCCCAAGCTGTATTGGCAACGCCGCAACCGGCGCGTCACTCCAAACCCTCCGTCAAGGCCGCAAGCATCGCCTATCTGATTTTCGAACGACCAGACCTCGACAAGGCTGAGCAGTATCTAACTGACTTCGGTCTGATCATCACGCAGCGTAGCGATGATGAGTTGTACCTGCGCGGCACTGGCTCAGCACCTTATTGCTATCGTGTAAAACGAGCAGAAACACCCCGATTTATCGGATTTGGCTTGTCATTGAGTTGCCATGAAGATTTAAAGGTAATTGCCCAAATACCCGGGGCCTCTACCATTGAAAAGGCACAGGCTCCTGGTGGGGGTGAGCTAGTTACGTTAACCGACCCTTCCGGTTTTTTAGTTGAGGCTATTTGCGGGCAAACTCCTGCGATCGAACTGCCACACCGCGCAGCGCTACTTTTCAATCAACCTGAGACCTCGCCACGAGTTAATGCTACCCAGCGTCTTCCGCAAACGCCTCCTGAAATCCTTCGTCTAGGCCATGTAGTACTGGAAGTCGCGGACTATCAGGCAACGTGTGCATGGTATACCCAGCATTTTGGCTTGATCCCCAGTGACGTGCAGGTACTCCCCGACGGTTCGCCTGCTGTGACCTTTATGCGTCTGGACTTGGGTGACACCCCAGCGGATCACCACACCCTGGCTCTTGTTCAAGGATTTATGCCTACCTACAGCCATAGCGCCTATGAGGTGGTTGATACCGATGCAATCGGTATGGGCCAGCGTGTCTTGCGCGAGCGAGGTTGGACACATGCCTGGGGTATTGGTCGACACATTTTGGGAAGCCAAATTTTCGACTATTGGCAGGATCCTTGGGGCGATAAACATGAGCACTATTGCGACGGTGATTTGTTCACCGCTGAGCACGCCATGGGTGTGCACAGTGTGAGCGCCGAGGCCATGGCGCAATGGGGCCAACGCATGCCCAAGAGCTTCACTAAACCTAAATTCAACGTGGCTAATATCCGCTCGCTATTGCGCAATCTCCGGCATAGCCCGGACCTAACTTTTCGCAAGCTAATCATTTTGGCGCGTCTTTTCGCCTGATTTGTTGCGCCCTGAACGCACCGATATTTAGAACATAAAATGTGATGCACAGGAACCACTGCCATGGCCACGCACGTTGTCCGTTTTATTTACCAGCACAAAATTCAGTGGGGGGTAATCCGCCAGCAACGTATCACCGTCATTCCTGGCCAATTTGCTAGTACCGGTGACTTTATTCGGGCTAATACCGATTCCTCCTTGATGGAATTGCAGGGCGATGAACTGTCATTGGATCAGATTACTTTGCTGAGCCCCGTGACCCGAGATCAACAGTTTGTGTGTCAGGGCGCCAATTATCGCCAGCATATGATTGAGTCGGGCATGGATCCCGACGTCAAACACTTCAACATGATTTTTACCAAAGCAACCAGTTGCATCGTGGCCGCTGACAGTGACTTGATTAAACCGCGGCATGTGCGATTTCTCGATTATGAGATTGAGCTGGGCTTGGTGCTCAAGCAAGAAATCAAAGAAAAGGCTCAAGTTACTGACAGCAATCTGCACGAGTTTGTCGCAGGCGTAGTGATCGTCAACGACTACTCAGCTCGCGACGTGCAAATTCCGCAGATGCAGTTTTACAAAGGTAAAAGCTACCGCACCTTTGGCCCCGTCGGTCCATATCTGTGCTTGCTGGCGCCCAACGAGATGAAATACCTCAAAACACTGCAACTAAGACTGACTGTCAACGAAGAAGTACGCCAAAACGACAATACCGCCAATTTGGTATTTGGTCCGGCAGAAACCCTCAGCGAATTGTCTGGCCTGCAGGACTTTGCCGCGGGCGATCTGATTGCTACAGGTACGCCGTCGGGGTGTGCGTTGACTGTACCCTCCCCAGCCAAGCAGCGTCTTGGTGCACTGCTACCAGATGCTATGAAGTGGAAGATTTTCCTTAAAGCTCAAGCTGCCCGTACTCAGTACCTCAAGATTGGTGACGTTGTGGAAGCCAGCATCCGCAGCGGCGACGGTGTGATCGATTTGGGACTACAACGTAACCACGTGGTAGGAGAAGCCTGATGGCGGTTCGAAATCTGGCGGATATAAGCGCCATTGAGCAAACTCCGCTGAGCCACCGCCACTTGCCCGCCAGTACCTACGCGACGTTGCATGCGGCGATGCAACGTATGCCTGACGCTCCGGCGTTGAGTTTTTTTCTAGAGGCTCAGTCTTGTCGTGATACTCATGACTGGAGTTACGCTCAGTTGTTTGCAGATATAACTCGCACTGCAAATGCTTTGCATGACCTTGGGGTTCGCTCGCAAGATGTTGTGGCATTTGTTCTACCTAATTTACCCGAAACACTCACGCAATACCGCTCGAAATAAACCGAACACCGGCCAATGCCCACGGTACTGGCCAGTAAGGCTTGCTGCGCCCAAAAAACTGCGGCAGGTCGGGAACACCTCCACAAAAACAACAAGAGGTAGTGACGGTTATGATGCGTAAACCTCCAATCGGGCGACAGCTCTATTTACCGCTGACCATCAGTCTCGCAAGCGGTATCAGTGCGCCCGCGTATGCAGTGAATTTCAACATTGGCGAAATTCAGGGGCAGTTGGATTCATCGCTGTCCGTGGGCGCCAGCTGGGCATTACGTAACCCTGATCCAGAACTGCTGAGCAGTCACAGCGCCGATGACGGCAAACGTAATTTCGGCAAAGGCGATACCTTCTCGAAAGTGTTCAAGGGCATTCATGATCTTGAATTGAAATACGGCGATTCCGGAATATTCGTGCGCGGTAAGTACTGGTATGACTTTGAACTCAAAGACGAAAGTCGCCCGTTCAAAGACATTGATGATAGCAACCGTAAAGAGGGTGCAAAGTCGGCAGGTGCGCAACTATTGGATGCTTTTGTTTACCATAACTATTTGATCGGCGATTTGCCAGGAACCGTGCGTGTTGGCAAGCAAGTGGTTAGCTGGGGCGAGAGTACATTTATCCAAGGCGGTATCAACTCGATCAACCCAGTAGATATCTCCGCTTTCCGCCGTCCGGGTGCAGAGATCAAGGAAGGGCTGATTCCGGTCAACATGTTCTACTTATCCCAGAACTTGACAGAAAACCTTACTGCCGAGACGTTCTATCAATTGGAGTGGGACCAGACGGTCATCGACAACTGCGGTACATTTTTTTCGCAGAACGATGTGATAGCCGATGGTTGTGGGGGGTTGCCGGTGGGGCCCATTCTCAATCGAAATGCCGCAGCACAAGCCGCTCTGCGTCCATTCGGGGTCAATCTGACTTCAGAAGGTATTGAGATTCCTCGTGCTGGTGATCGCGATGCTCGGGATGGTGGTCAGTTTGGTGCTGCACTACGCTGGTTCGCTCCGGAATTGGACAGCGAATTCGGTGCCTATTTTCTCAATTACCACAGCCGTCAACCGTATATCAGTGCCGTCACCAGCCCTCATGTAACGGACACGGGGTTTGCTCCACAATTATGCGGCAATCTCGGCGTCCCGCTGGCTGGTTGCAACAGCTTTCTAGGGAGTGCCGCTGGCCAGCAATTGGGTCAAGCGTATCGCCTAGGTACCTCGAAGTACTTCGCGGATTACCCGGAGGACATTCGTTTATATGGCTTGAGTTTTAGCACCAGTTTGGCCAGCGGCACCACCTTATCTGGTGAGCTCAGCTATCGACCAAACATGCCACTGCAAATTAATCCAGTGGACCTGATCAGCGCTGCGATTGGAGTACCAGCGGCCTCGCCTGTTCTGTCTTCCGGTGCTGTGACCTTGGCCAACAGCAGCGATGTCAGTGGTTACCGGCGTAAAGAAGTGACGCAAGCGCAAGTAACGGCAACACACTTTTTCGACCAAGTCATGGGCGCTGATCGAGTGACCTTAATTGGCGAAGTGGGTGCCACTCATATTGGAGGTTTGGAAGGTAAAGGCGGGCTGCGCTATGGTCGCAGCACTGCTTATGGTCAAGGTCGTCTGTACCCAAACAACAACCTCTGTACCAGCACCAGTGTGACGCCAAACAACTGCAACAACGATGGCTTTGCTACCAGCAACTCCTGGGGATATCGCGCACGAGCGATCTGGGAATACAACAACGTCATTCCGGGCGTTGAACTACGCCCCAATATTGCTTGGTCGCATGATGTGTCAGGTTACGGTCCGGAACCTGGTTTTAACGAAGGGTCCAAAGCAGTCAGTGTCGGTCTCGATGCAACCTACCTGAATACGTACAACGCTAGCTTGGCATATACCGATTTCTTCGGTGGCGATTACAACGTCAACATCGACCGAGACTTCGTCGCCCTGAGCGTCGGCGTCTCCTTCTGAGTGGAAGCAACCTAATGAAAACAAAAGCATTGCTCCGTTTTAAATTAGCCATCGCCATCGCTCTACTGGCCAGCAACACTCATGCTGCAGTAACGGCTGGTGAAGCTGCGAAACTGGGGAGTACCTTAACCCCTATTGGTGCGGAAAAAGCAGGCAACGCCGATGGCAGTATCGGACCATGGAATGGCGGGTTCTCCAAAAACACCGGTGAAATCGGGGTTAATGGGGCACTAAGCGACCCGTTCGCGAATGAGAAGCCGCTGTTCACGATCACTGCTCAAAACGCTGCCCAGTATCAGGAGAAGCTCACCCCCGGCCAGTTAGCAATGCTTCGACGCTACCCTGAAAGTTATCGTATGCAGGTATACCCAAGCCACCGCAGTGCGAGCCTACCGGACTCAGTCTATAAAGCGATTGCTGCCAACGCGATAAATAGCCATCTGATATCTGGTGGCAATGGCCTGGATAATTTTGATATCGCTATACCGTTCCCTATTCCGCAGAGCGGATTGGAAGTGATATGGAATCACCTTACACGCTATCGGGGCGGCAGCGTCCGTCGTAACCACGTACAGGCGACACCGTTGGCAGACGGCACTTTCATGCCGGTGTACTTCGATCAGCAATTCACCTATCGGGACCAGCTAAAGGACTTCGACCCGAAAAACCCCGGGAACGTATTGTTTTATTACAAGCAGCTGGTTACTGCTCCGGCTCGTTTGGCCGGCGATGTGGTTCTCGTTCACGAAACACTCGATCAGGTGAAAGAGCCTCGTATGGCTTGGGTCTACAACGCGGGTCAACGCCGTGTGCGTCGCGCCCCGCAGATTGCTTACGATGGTCCTTATCCCGCATCGGATGGGCAGCGAGTGGCTGATAACCTGGACATGTTCAATGGTGCACCAGATCGTTATGACTGGAAGCTGCTGGGGAAAAAGGAAATCTATATCCCGTACAACAACTACAAGCTTGACTCTCCGCAGCTGAAATATAGTGATGTGGTTAAAGCAGGCCATCTGAATGCCGACTTACCTCGCTATGAACTGCATCGTACCTGGGTAGTGGAGGCGACGTTAAAGCCAGACCAACGGCACATCTATGCTAAGCGCGTCTTGTACGTTGATGAGGACACTTGGCAAATCGTATTAGCAGACCACTACGACGCTCGCAACATCCTGTGGCGAGTGGCAGAAGGCTTTATGACTCAGATCTACGATAAGCAGATACCTTGGCTGGGAGTAGAGGCGCTTTACGATCTGATCAATGGTCGATACATCGTTTCAGGGCTACGCAATGAAGAAGAAAAACCGATGGAAATAGGCTTTAAAGCCCTAGGAGCGGACTACACACCGGCAGCCTTAAGAAGTGCTGGAGTTCGCTAGTGGCCTAAGCAAAACCTGACGCTACTTCGTCGATGGCGAAAGCCTGAGACCTCGCCGCCGCATCTTGCTGGCGGCTTTTTTTTGCCATAGCAATTTTTCAGCTATTCGAAAAGAGAAAAAATTGAGAGCTATCCCTTTTTTACCAGCTTTAATGGTTGGCAATGCGAAGGTGGTTCAGGAGTTACGTCAGATCAAGATATGTTTCACGGAATAGCGCGCATGGCGAATACTGCGTGGTTCAGTCGTATATATGCATATAGTTTGTCCGTAATAGAAATCCCTAGTTTTCCCGAATCGATAGTTACGGTTCGCGCGAAAAAATTAGGTGTGGGGCGGAGTTTGCTTGCAGGCGTAGGCCGTGGAAGGGTTAATATAATTAACGCTTGTAGTGTCAGTCGCGCACATCCTTGTTGACGGAAAGCAAAGTGTCGTGCACGAAGTAGATAATGATTTGTGCAAAATGATATTAACTGCGAGCTGAGAATATTCTTAAAAAAGGACAGTAATAAAAATGGGGTTACATTATGTTTTTTCATCTGTGGCTGTATAAATTGACAAGACAACATCTACCTACCGCTTTACCCAACTGGTTTGTGGCGGTCACGAACCGCGATGCTCGTTAATTCTGCTGTACAGGCTAGGCTAAGTGTTGAGCATGTGTTTGAGGACTAGGAGCAACTGATTGCCGAGCACAGGCGCAACCCGCTCTTCGACCACCTCATTGGCCGCATGTATTCAATGGAACAGCAAGATCGGAATGATGGTCGGGGCTACCACATCCATGCTGTCTACTTCTTCAATGACAACGAGGTGCGTGGAGACGTCTACAAAGCCATTCAGTTCGGTGAGTTGTGGGAGGACATCACGCATGGTCATGGCTACATGGGCAGCTGCAATCATGATAAGGAACGATACGGTGACGAGTGTGGAATTGGTCGCATTGAGAGGGGGGATCGCTCAATTCGGCGCTATCTCCACAAGGCGGTGAAGTATCTCGTTAAGGATGCTCAACACCTGCGCTTGAGGCCAGAGGGGCGAGATGCCTGCGGACGGGGCAGTTGAAGCGTCGTCATCGAGGGTAAAGATGTCTGAAAACTACGGCCCTACTCGCTACCGAGTGGGCGGTTGCCAATCCTGTTGCGGTTTGCAGAAGAGGCAGGCGGCGCCCGATCTTGGAGCGGTAAAATGAAAGGCGGTTGAAACGGTGGGTGGTCTCACGTACCACCATTACATCCACATCCAAGATACAGATGTCAGTCGGCCACTCCACTTCCTGTAGAAGATCCGCCAGCAGCGGTGCGGCGATGGCACTGACCCCCTTGCTCATCGCGAAAACCTTCACTCAGCTCGCGCACCTTGAGGGCCCGGCGGAAGCTGTTGTCGGAGTTGCTTCGCTGCACGTAGCCCTCGGTCTGCAGGTCTCCAGCAATCGCCGTACGGTGGTTCGCTGGAGCCCGGTAAGCTCGCCAAGTCTGGTCGAGCTGGCGCCGCCGTCCAGCGAGTTGAGCAAGGCCTGACCACGGCTCAGTCCGCAGACAGTTTCGTAATCGGAGCCTTGATCAATATTCATGAAAAGTCCTTGAAAAATAATGATGTGCACTCTGTGCACGGCGAAGCGGTTTTTCATTGTGGGGCGATCAGCACGATTCTTATACTCGGTGAATACCAAGCCAATGCCTGTGCCTGAGCTTGTGCCTGTGAGGTTTTGGCAGCGTCGGTTGTGCAGTGGTTTGCATTTGCTCATTCATCCCAAAAATAAGGCACGTCCTATGAATCGCAGACAAGTCCTCCAATCCATGGCTACTTCCGCGACCGTCGCAGCAGTTTCTGGTTTGGTCCCAAGCAGTGCCAGTGCTTCCGAAAGCAGCAAGTCTGAAGGTGTCCGCGCGCCGAGAGATGCTCGACGCATTGATACCCACCAGCATGTCGTTCCACCGTTCTATGGAAAGTGGCTTGAGTCCAGAGGTATCACCGCAGGCGGTCTGCCTATTCCAAGCTGGAGTGTCGAGGGCGCTTTGGATCTGATGGACAGCAACGGTATTGCAACCGGTATACTTTCGGTGTCCACGCCTGGCGTGCATCTTGGGAATGATGCAGAAGCACGTGTAAAAGCCAAAGAGGTCAACGATTTCTGCGCCGAGGTCGTTGATAAGCACCCTGGACGGTTTGGCTTCTTTGCTACGTTGACTCTGCCGGATGTTGAGGGAGCTATAGAGCAAGCCGAATATGCTCTGACCACTTTGAAAGCTGACGGCGTCATCTTGCTGGCGAACGTTCGGGGTACCTACCTCGGGGCGCCCGAGTGGGATCCCCTCATGGACGTATTGAATCGACATCAAGCCAACGTGTTCGTCCACCCTTCAGAACTACCTGCCGAGCCAGTCGAAGGAATTCCGCCCTTTGCTGCGGACTTTCTCCTTGATACTACTCGTGCGGCATTGAACCTGGCCAAGCGGGGGTGCTTGGAACGCTACCCTGAACTGAAGATCATTCTTTCTCATGCAGGTGGATTCGTTCCCTATGCTGCAGAACGCATGGCCCGTATTTGCTCAGAAGATGGCAGCATCGAGCGAGGTATCCATCGATTGCGCAAGTTCTATTTCGATACCGCGCTGTCGAGTAGCCCTTATGCCTTGCCAGCGCTGTTGGCATTCGCCAAGCCCGAAAACATCACCTTCGGAAGCGACTGGCCGTATGCCGCAAAGGAGCGTTCGAGTCACTTCACCCAGTTGCTGGATAGCTTTGGCTTCTCCGAGCAGCAACGCCTAGCTGTCAATCGGGAGAATGCCTTGCGCCTGCTTCCTCGTTTAGCCTGAATCCGCGGCCAGAGCATGCAGATGTCCTCGTAAGGGGACATTGGCTCGATGAGTATCCATTAGAGTTCTCCCGTGGTCTCGAACTGCGGACTTAACAACAATAAGATGGAGAAACAGCGATGCATTGCCCGGATATCAACCCTCGGCGTTCGTTGTATTTTGATTACAAGGTCTATCCGGCTTATTCTGCGGGTGTCGGCACTCAATTTTCGCAACGCTGTGCGGTGGTGATCGTGGGGGCCGGCCCGATCGGTTTGGTTCACGCCATCTACTTGGCCAGCTTCGGTATTGCATCGATCATCATCGAAGCCGAACAACAGGTTTCTGAAGGGAGTCGCGCGATTGTCTTCACCCGGCGTTCTCTGGAAATTCTCCAGCAGGTAGGGGTTGCCCAGCGTGTGACCGAGGCGGGATTGGAGTGGTGCTTCGGCAATTCATACTATCGTGCGCAACGTGTATTTCGCATGGAGTCAATACACGATGAGGATGATCGCTTTGCACCTATGACCAATCTCCAGCAACCCTGTCTAGAGCAATTCCTAGTCGATGCCGCCTTGGCGAATCCCTTGATCGATATGCGGTGGGGCAACAAAGTCACCAATATTCTGCAGCGGTCCGACCATGCGCGCCTGACGTTGGAGACACCGACCGGATGCTATGAGCTTGAGGCCCAGTGGGTTGTTGCTGCCGACGGTGCGCGATCGGCATTGCGTTCATTGCTCGGGCTCAAGCTGGAAGGCGCGGCGTACGAGGGGCGTTTTGTGATTGCCGACATTCGTACACAGCTGGACTTACCTACAGAGCGCCAAGCGTTTTTCGATCCGCCCTGGAATCGAGGCAATACAGTGCTGATGCACCGCGAGCCTAGCGATATCTGGCGCATTGATTATCAGCTCCCTTCGCATGAGACAGAGGAGCAAGCATTGGCCCCGGATTCGCTGCGCACCCGGATTGATGCCCAGTTGCGTTTAATGGGCGTTGAAAATCCACAGTGGGAGCTGGATTGGTGCTCGATTTACTCTGCGAGAGCATTGACCCTGGCAAGTTATGTTCAGAACAGGGTCATTTTCAGCGGTGATGCTGCTCATCTGCTTCCGATCTTTGGTGTACGCGGCGCTAATACCGGGTTCCAGGACAGCAATTGTCTGTGCTGGAAACTGGCCATGGTGATCAAGGGGGTAGCACCGCAGAAACTGCTCGATTCGTATGATCACGAGCGTGTCGCTGCTGCACGGGAGATCATTGCCGAAGCGGGCAAAAGCACACGCTTCATGGCCCCCCAAACGCCTGGACAGCGTCTATTGCGAGACGCGGTGTTGTCATTGTCGCTGAGTCAGGAATTCGTTAGGCCGCTATACCACTGGCGCACGTCCAAGCCTCATGACTACCGTGACTCGCCACTGAACACCCAGGTCGATGACGATGGCTTGATCATCACAGGTCCTGGCAACGGATCGCCATTGCTTAACATCCGTTTTGGGGTTGACGACTATCTGTTCGACCATCTCGGTGCAAGTTTTCATCTGTTGTATTTCACAGACGAACCAGTTATCCCCGGGGCCGTCATCGTCGAGGTTGAAGCGGTACGCAAGGAGGGCATCCCCATTCAAATCATCGCAATCGGCATGCAAACCGCTGTGAAAGGGGCGCAGTTGTCCTTGCCGGATGTCGATGGGCGGGTTCGGGCGAAATACGGTATGAAAGCCGGAGGTGCCTATCTGGCCCGGCCTGACCAACATGTCTGTGCTCGCTGGCTAGACCTTGGTCGAGCCGATGTACACAGGGCTGTGAATTGCGCATTGGCTATACATTGAGGAGGGTGACAGTGAACACGCTGAGCATATCAGAACTGGAAACCGTATATGATCACCTTGCAGCCGCTCTAGACAAAGCTCCCGAGGACAAACGTGAGCTTTTTCTAGTGAAACTGGCACTGCTCAGTGCCGAAGCACTGGGTGACCCTCAACGCACCACAGCGCTGGCTGAAATAGCCCTGATCGATCTTTAGGATATTGGCTGGTCGCAATGTGCGAGACTCATCACATTGCGATCCTGCCGGCCTGCCCAGGCTAGAGTGGAGTTCGTCAAGATGGACTATTGGCAACTACGGCCTTTTGAGGCAAGGCTGAACATCAGCAGTTCCCGCGCCGCAAACATACTCGCTCGTATGGAGGCGGACCGCGGCCGCTCACTTGCGATGGACCTTTTGAGCCTGGCGGGCAAAAGTGTGCCGCTAGCTCAATGCACAATTTTCACCTACAGCGAGGGACGTAACCCAGAGCTGCTTTCATTTGCCGACCATGGACGCAATGTCGAGCTTGCCCGCGTTTCGGGGATCTACACACAGCGCTTTTTCAGCCGCGACGGTAATCGACAAGCTATCGCAGCGCTCGGCGCTAATGAGCGAATCATAGTTCAGCGTCAATCGATAGAGGACATCGCTGACACTCGTTATCGCCACGTCTGCTACGAGCAGCCCAGGATCAGCGAACGTTTGGCATTGCTGTCGACCTGCAAAAGCGAGCGATGGCTATCGGTAAATTTCTATAGAGGGCGAGAGCATGGTGCATTGTCTTGCGGGGAAATAGATCATCTCGAAGCCTTGGCCCCCGTGGCGATGCAAGTCGTTCGTCTGCACCACCAAGCTTACCTGCAAGTCCAGGAAATGCCCTCCATTTTGGCAGAGCGGGTTGCAAGCTTATGCCCAAATCTTACTGCGAGAGACAAACTGTTGCTGCGACTGATGCTTGCTGGGAGCGATTCGGTCGATATCGCGCATCGAATGGGCGTGCAGCCATCGAGCGCCGCGACGTACATCAAGCGGCTCTACCGCAAAGTAGGTGTGAGCGGTTTGAGAGAGTTGCTCGCTGTCGCAACCCAGCCCTTGCATGGCTCCGTCGACACATTGCCGTAAGCCAGTCAGTCCGGAATAATGTCAACTTAGATTGACATTTGTGGTGAAATTGCACACGCTGCATATTGTCAATCAAGGTTGACGATGAGACCAGCCGTGGATACTAAAGTCTGTTATGGCATGGTCGTCCCTTAGTCCTATTTGGAGCATGTGGTCGATGCAGGAACCATCACTTCGCCTGACGGATAATCCAGACAGGCATTTCATTGAGCGGTTCATCGCAGAGGACGCGCGGGATCAGCCGGTACAGGGCAGCCCGCTCGCACGTCAGTTGCACATGCGTTTGCTCAGTGCGACACACGGTGCGGTGGACGCTTCTTTTGAGATCGGCGTGGAGTTTACTCAAGGGGGTGGGGTCATCCAAGGCGGCATCGTAGCGGCGATGCTGGATTTTGGT
This sequence comes from Pseudomonas vancouverensis, assembly GCF_004348895.1. Lineage (GTDB taxonomy): Bacteria > Pseudomonadota > Gammaproteobacteria > Pseudomonadales > Pseudomonadaceae > Aquipseudomonas > Aquipseudomonas vancouverensis. The sequence goes on along the minus strand of NZ_RRZK01000026.1, from coordinate 19,241 downwards.
CTGGCCTTTGCCGCCTTGTCAGTACTCGACACCGGCTGCACAGCTGTGACTACAGCCCTCAATGTCAATTACCTGAGGCCTGCTTCGCTGGGGCGTTACCACGTCCACGCATTTCTGGAAAAGCAGGGGCGTACGCTGATTTATGTCAGCGCCAAGTTATTGGATGCCAATGAAAGGCCAATCGCCATAGCCAGTTCCCCTATGGCAATCGTGTCGATGTAGTTGTATCACTGCCTGGACGGCGGTGGCCGTCATTCGGAGAACCCATGAATAAAAACAATAGTCTTGTCGTTCCGAACTTCACAGCCCCTGTTTCCTTATACGGTCAACCGGAAGCAGTCGAGGTGCCCTCGCATCGGCTGTTGGCGAGTCATGTTACCCGCCACCCAAGTCTGCCTATAACCCCTGTCCAAGAGGGGCTGGCGGTCAATGCCCGTCGTTACCCGGATAAGCTTGCCATTGAGTTCTACGGGCAGGCGATATCGTACAACGTCCTGCAGGACCGAGTTCTGCGGTTGGCGGGCTATTTAACGGAAAGTCTCGCTGTGAAACCCGGCGACCGAGTGCTGGTGGACATGCAGAATAGTCCATCATTCGTTGTCGCATTTTACGCAGTCCTGGCTGCGGATGCCGTTGTAGTTCCAGTCAACCCAATGAATTTGGAGTCGGAGCTGCGATGGTTGATTGAGGACAGCGGCGCCAAAGTCGTGATCGCCGCGCAGGACATTGCTGAGGCATTCAGCGCACTGCTGGAGCAAGGTGTTTTCAATCATCTGGTGTTGGCCTGCTACAGCGATGATCTGCCAATTACCTGCAAAGAACCCATCGCTGATTTTCTCATCGCACCACGCCAAGAACCCTTTTCGCCAGCGGTAAGCACCCTGGCTCAGGCCTGTGATCACCCTCGGATCAGGCGTGACGCGTTACGAAAAGGTGAGGATCTGGCGATGCTGGTTTACACATCCGGCACAACGGGGCATCCCAAAGGCTGCATGCTCAGCCATCGTGCGGTTAATGCCCAGCTCGTAGCGCTTGAACACTGGAACCATTGGTCGTGTGGAGCCATGGTATTGGCGACTGCGCCATTCTTCCATGTTACTGGTCTATGCGGATCCATGTTGCTGCCCCTGGCATTGGGTGCATCAGTCGTCATCTTGCCCCGCTGGGACCGTAGCGTAGCGATGGACTGGATTGAATCTCGTGGAATCACTCACTGGACTGCCATACCCACGATGGTTATCGATTTGCTGGGCTTGGATGGAATTGAGCGGCGCAATTTTTCCTCAATTCAGCTTATTGGAGGGGGCGGAACGGCAATGCCGAACGCGGTTGCGAAGCGCCTTCAGACACTGACTGGGCTGTGCTATCAGGAGGGCTGGGGAATGTCCGAAGTGTGCGGCGCCATTCACCTGAATCCGCCCGGTGCGGTAAAGCCTCAATGCCTGGGAATCGCCATGTTCGATGTGGACACCCGAATTATCGACATTGATGGCGGGGCGCAGCTCTACGGTGGAGAACAAGGCGAGATCGTGACGCGTTGTCCAACCCTGTTCAGCGGATACTGGAACAATCCACAAGCGACTTTTGAAGCATTGGTGGAGCTCGACGGCCGTCTATTCCTGCGAACTGGCGATATTGGTTCCTTTGACTGCGAGGGTTATCTGTTCATGGCCGAGCGCCTGAAACGGATGATCAATGTGAGCGGGTACAAGGTGTGGCCGAGCGAAGTCGAAAACATGCTTTATCAACATCCGGCCATCCAGGAAGCGTGCGTCATCGCCGGTCGCGCAACGGACGGGCGTGAGACAGTCAAGGCGTTGGTGGTCCGTAAATCCTCGGCACTAGAACCGTTGGACGCCGAACGGCTCATGAGCTGGTCGCGCCAGCAGATGGCAGCCTACAAAATCCCCCGGTTGATAGAGTTCGTCGATGCGTTACCGAAGTCGGCAACTGGCAAAATTCAGTGGCGGGAGTTGCAAAACCTGGAGAATCAACAATGACCCCTTACACCCCGCCTTTGGCAGATCTGCGGTTTGTCATGGAAAACTTATTGGATCTGGATCGCCTATGCGAACTCGGAGCTTTCGAAGGGTTGGACGCCAGTCTGATAGCCACAGTCTGCGAGGAGGCCGGGAAATTTGCGGCCGGAGTATTGGCCCCGTTGAACCAGGCTGCAGATCGTGAGGGAGTGCATTGGAGTCCTGACGGTGTAAAAAGCGCTCAGGGCTTTGCTCAGGCCTACAAGCAATTTGTCGAAGCGGGGTGGAACAATGTTGCGGTGCCCACCGAACTCGGTGGGCAGGGTTTACCTTGCATCGCGGCTTCGGCGATTAGTGAAATGTTCATGTCCGCCAATAAGGCCTTCGCCATGTGTCCGGGTCTTACCCTGGGTGCTATCGAAGCATTGACGGCCTGTGCAAGTGAGGTTTTGCAAACCCGTTATTTGCCTGCCATGGTCAGCGGTCGTTGGAGTGGCACGATGAATCTTACTGAGCCACAAGCGGGGTCAGACGTCGGAGCTATTCGTTGTCGAGCGACACCGGACGGGAAGGGGGCTTATAAGCTGGTTGGGCAGAAGATCTTCATCTCTTGGGGGGATCAGGATCTGACCGAAAATATCCTGCACCTAGTGCTGGCGCGCCTGCCGGATGCACCGGCGGGAGTGAAAGGTATTTCGTTGTTCTTGGTGCCCAAGTATTTAGTCAATGAGGATGGAAGCCTTGGCCCTCGTAACGATGTGCGCTGTGTGTCGGTGGAGCACAAGATGGGTATTCATGCCAGCCCTACCTGCATGATGGCCTACGGTGACGAAGGCGGTGCATATGGCGTTCTGGTTGGTGAGCCCAACCGTGGGCTGGAAGCGATGTTCGTGATGATGAATATGGCCAGGCTCACGGTGGGGATTGAAGCGGTAGGGCTATCTGAACGTTCCTATCAACAGGCTGTGGCCTATGCACGGCAACGTCATCAAGGCAACGACCTGCAGGGCAATCGCAATGTGCCGATCATCAGGCACCCCGACGTCCGGCGCATGCTGATGCGGATGCGAGCCCAGACCGAAGCGATGCGTGCAGTCGCATTGGTGATCGCCCAGGCGCAGGACTTTTCTGAACACCATCCGAGTAAGGATGTGCGTGAGAATCAACAAGCCTTCCTCGAGTTGATGACGCCCGTTTTCAAGGGCTGGGCGACCGAGACCAGTCTGGAAGTTACCTCTCTGGCGGTGCAAGTTCATGGGGGTATGGGCTTCGTTGAAGAGACCGGAGTTTCCCAGCATTACCGAGATGCTCGGATCGGTACTATCTACGAGGGCACGACAGCGATTCAAGCTAACGATCTGATTGTGCGTAAACTCATGCGTGACGAGAGCGGGCAGTTCGAATTGCTCATCAATAAAATGCGCAAGGTCGCTGTAGAGCTGGGGGGAGATGACGTATTGGGTAGCCGGCTTTCAAAGGCTGTCGCGGATCTGGAAAAGTCGGCCCGGCATATTCGGCAACTATTTGCCAGTGATCCGGAGCAAGTGCTCGCCGTCGCCGTGCCGTTCCTGATGCTTTTAGGCAAAGTGGCCGGGGGTTGGCAATGGGGGCGGATGTTGATCGCTGCCAGACGGCATGCTCTCGAAACTGAGGATTCGGCATTCATGCAGGCCAAATTGCTGACGGGAGAGTTCTATGCCGAACACATTCTGGTGGAAGTTCACGGCCTGGCGAGCACGGTCTTAATTACGCGCTGTCCGTCACTTGCAGTGAATGAGGCCTCGTTTTAGCACCATCTGTCTGTATTAAAAAGCCCGTCGCTTTCGTGCGACGGGCTTTTCTACTCGGCTCACCAGAGTTTAATACCGTATTCGATATTGAATCGCGTCTGATTGATGTCGCGGGAAAAAGTGCTGTGATAGGAGGCATTGCGGGCCATAAATCCTAGGCCGGCCAGTGGGCCGCTTTGAACCACGTAGCCCAACTGGACAAATCGCTCACTCTCATGACCTCTCTGATCCCCGGTCGCAGGCACGAGTATGTTGTTGCCGCGAAGGTAACGGAACCGGGCGGTCAGGCCGGGAATGCCTGACGCGGCGAAATCATATTGGTAATTGAACTGCCAATTTTGTTCGTCACGGTTAACCATATCACTTACCATTGCTCCCTCGCTGTGGACGCTCAGCACTGTGCCGGAAATTCCAGGCATGCCAGTAGCACCCGATACTTCGTAGTAACCGACTCCGAGGGTATGGCCGCCGGCACGCCAATTGCTCATCAGCCCCAGGTATCGGCTGTCGACCTTGCCTGCAAGTGACTGCCCTGAGTCTTTGCTGTCGTAGTAGCGAATGTCATGGACCAGTTGCCCCACTGGCAGTGCTTGGGTGAGCAAGGCACCCAAATAGTGTTGTTGGTAGATGTCGTCAAGACGACCCGTGTAATAACTCAGCTTCACTGCATTAGCATGGGTATAGTCCACTCCAGCGTAATCGAACTTTTCAGACTCGGCGGCTTTGGCGAAACGGCCAAACGGCGATGCCATTTTCATCTTTTCGAAGCGATCGTCATCGCGGCCCATTATGCGGTCGAAATGGGCAGCGGTCAGTGTCCAGTCGTTCCATTCCCGCGACGTGAGTTCACTGCCTCTAAATACCGGCGAGAAAAGGCGTACGGGTGGGGTAATGAGTACTGGAACCATGGACGAATGACCGCCGACGCGCAACTCGGTCTTCGACCACCGCAACTTTGCTGTGGCGAAGCCTTTACTATATCCAGACTCCGCCCGTCCTTCATCGGTACGCTTGAGCAAGCCAGTGCCGCTGCGATCTGGTGCAGAGTCGAGTCGCAGCGCAGTCATGCCGGTGAGGTCGACCCCCAAGGCCAAGGGTGTGTCGGTGTAACCAGAGCGGATATCCAGAATCGCGCCTTGTGCCCATTCACGTTGATGAGAGACCGGTTGTCCGGGTGTACTGGTGTTACGGTAGTCCGAATCGAAGTAATAATTACGCAGGCGCAGATTTGCAGTGCTGTCCGTCACTACGTCTGCGTTGGCGGTCGAGGGAATAATGAGTGCTGAAAGTACAGTGACGCAAAAGCCCTGGAGTTTCATCGGTGGCCTAATTATCTTTTTTGTTGGCGTACGAATCCCTCGCGCCGGACACGTCGACGCGCGAGATCAATCAGTTGCAGAGATGGCGTTCAGGCGGCGGTGGGGGCCGGCTGCGGTTTGCGCAGCATGAATGCGGCGAGGAGAGCGGCGACCAGGATGCAGGGAATGGCCGCAACGATAACGGCACTACTTCCCATCCCCTGGAGTAGCAAATGACCAACCAGCAATGGTCCTAACATGGCGCCCAGGCGTCCCGATGTCACTGCGAACCCCAGTCCGGTAGAGCGTATTTCGCTCGGATACACCAAGGTGGCAAGGGTGTAGAGCACAAGCTGACCACCGATGGTGAAGAATCCGGCCAGGCCGCCTGCGGCCAACAGCAGTGGATAGCTTTCCGCTAGGCACAGAGCCAACAACGCGAGGATCATCCCTGCGTACATGAGGCGCACAACTTGTTCAGCTCTCCAGTAATCCAATAGGCTGCCTAGAATCACCGACCCGGCGGCAGCGCCGAAGCTGAAGGCGGCTTGCACCCAGGCCGCCTGATCATGCTCAAGTCCCTGCTTCATCAGCAGACTGGGCAACCAGTTGAGCAGGATGTAGATCACCATCAACGTGAAGAAAAATACTACCCACATCAGCAGTGTGGCACCGGTGCGGCGTGGGCCGAAAAGCGACTTGATCAAGGTACCTGGACTGTCCGCCACGACCAGCACACGATTGCGTTCGAAGGCGAGCGATTCCGGCAGCAGTGCATACAAGAAAGGCACCAACAGTAGGGGAGCGATTCCGCCGACGTAGAAGACTGTTCGCCAGTCACCGCCGATGCCTTCCATTCCCAGCATTGTCGCCAGTGCTCCGCCCAATGGCATACCGCAAAACATCAAGCTGACTGCGCGACCACGGTATCGCTCGTTGGCCGCCTCTGCTGTGAGAGCGATGACCGTTGGCAAGGCGGCACCCAGACCGACACCGGTGAGGAGGCGAGCGCTCAATAAGGATGGCAGATTCCAGGCGTAAGCAGTAAGCAATGAACAAATCCCGAAAATTGCGATGGACCACAGCAGCACGGCGCGCCGCCCATAGCGGTCTGCGAGTATCCCACCAAACAATGATCCGGGTATCAGACCCAGGATGCCGGCGCTGAATACCGCGCCCAGGTCTTGGGGTGATAGCCCAAACTCAAGGCGCATTCCGGCTGCTGCGATACCTGCCGATTGCAAGTCCAGGCCCTCAAATACTGCGATGCAGAAGCACAGTGCGATGGTCAGCCGCGAACGGGCAGACGAAGATAGTTTGCTCATGAAACGATCCTGTTTTTGTGGATGTTGTAAGGATGTTCATTCAGGGCAGAAGTCTGCCTCAGGCGCATTATGTCAACCTGTGCTGACAAATATCGTTGCGCAGAGCAATTATGTCAACATAAGTTGACGAGATTTGTTCGGCAGTGCGACAGCCGTGCGTCGCCGCAGGTAAGAAGGTGTGCTAGCTACCAAGCTTGGTTAAGGATTTGTTTCAGCGTGTCTAGATTCTCTTGCCCGATTCGGTCGGCCAAATCTCTTTCGATTTTTTCAAGATTACGGGTAGCGGCCGCCGACATGGCAAAACCACGCGGGCTGAAGCCTACCAACTTCACCCGTTTGTCCTCGGCACTATCTACTAGTTCGACAAGGTCCATGCGTACCGCCTCGTTCACTAGCTTGTGGACCGCTTGACGAGAGATCGCAAGTTGTCTTGCTAGTACCGAGATACCTACCGGCTCGCGTTTCATCAGGCCAAACAACCGGCTCATCGCAGGCGAGACCTGCTCATAGCCACTAGCTTCGGCCATGTCATACAGCCGAGTTTCGATCCAGTCCTGTCGCGCGCTGAGCAGTTGGCGCAGAAATACCTTAGGCGTGGAAGTTTCGACTTGGAGGAGAGGGGCGAGGGCTATGCTCGAGTTTTTTCTGGGTGATGACACGATTTCTTCTCAGGTTTGGTTGACAGCCAATATTAGGTAAGTCTAGTCTCTTCGTCAATGTCAACCAAGGTTGACAATATCTGGGTTTTTAGCCGTTCTCGACTATCGCAACTCATTGAAAATAAAAGGTAGATGATGACGAGATATATAGCTCCTCTGCGAGAAATGCAGTTTGTTATCCATGAGCTCGTCGGGTTACAGCGCACTGCCTGTCGGACGTCGAACGGCAATCTATGCGCAGAGACCGTCGATATGTTGCTTGATGAGGCGGCTCGCTTCACTCAGGAGGTTATTGCGCCACTCAATGCTACGGGCGATCGGGATGGAGCACATTGGGTAAATGGGAATGTGACCACTCCGCCAGGTTTCAAGCATGCCTATCAGCGTTATGTAGAGAACGGCTGGAACGCCTTACGCTGCGACCCGCAATACGGCGGACATGGCATTGGCCACTTGGCTGCGATCGCGGTGGAAGAGATGCTTGCTTCGGCCAATCTCTCCTTCGCTTTGATACAGGCGCTGAACATGGGCGCGGTCGAAGCGTTGCAGTTAAGCGCCAGTACTCCGATCAAGGACCGCTTTTTGGCAGAGTTAGTCGCAGGCAAGTGGACCGGCACTATGAACCTCACCGAGCCTCAGGCAGGTTCGGATCTCGGCGCTATTCGAACTCGGGCGATAGCTGAGGGTGAACACTTCCGATTATACGGTCAAAAGTGTTTCATCACCTACGGTGAACACGATCTAGCGGAAAACATCTTGCACCTGGTGCTGGCTAGAACGCCTGATGCGCCTAAGGGAACCCGTGGATTGTCGCTGTTTCTGGTGCCCAAGTACCTAGTAAATGACGATGGCAGTCTTGGCGATCGCAACGACGTCTGTTGCATCTCGATTGAGCACAAACTGGGTATACATGCTTGTCCGACCGCAACGCTTTCATTCGGCGATAATCAAGGTGCAATCGGTTATCTGATCGGAGATTTGAACGCTGGTCTGAGGTACATGTTCATCATGATGAACTTGTCGCGGCTCAACTCTGCCTTGCAGGGACCGGCATTGGGCGAGCGTGCGTATCAGCAGGCATTGGACTACGCTCGCACCCGCGCCCAGGGCAGTAATTCCGCAGGCCATCCGGTGGCAATTATCCAGCACGCGGACGTCAAACGCATGCTGTTGATGATGACCTCGCAAGTTGAGGCGATGCGGGCACTGGTTTATTGCACGGCGGAGCGCCTGGATATCGCTACCCGAATCGGAGATGAGGAGGGCGAACAACAGCTACGTCGTGCCGAATTACTCACCCCAGTCGCAAAAGGCTGGTGTACCGAAGTGGGGCAGGAAGTCGTGTCACTTGGAGTGCAAGTGCATGGTGGCGTTGGCTACATCGAGGAAACCGGTGCAGCACAACACCTGCGAGACATGCGTATTGCCAGTATTTACGAAGGCACAACCGGCATCCAGGCCAGTGATCTGTTGCTTCGAAAAGTTGTCAGCGATCGCGGGGCGATGTTGATGACCCTCTTGACCGAAATGCATGATGCTGTGGACTCGCTAGCGGATAAAGGCAGCCCAACGGGCGGAACGATCGCGCTTGCGCTACGCGCTGCCATCGTTCAGTTCTCCAGCAGTGTCGATCACCTATTGGGCCAGGAGCGTGGGGTTCAATCAGCATTGGCAGTGCCCTTCCTGATGCAATTCGGTTACCTGTGCGGTGGCTGGATGATGGTTCGCAGTGCCTCGATTGCTTGCGAAAATACCACGAGCGGAACGGCGTTTGAGCCGTTCTATGCGGCCAAGTTGCGAACCGCCTTGTTCTACACCGAACATGTGCTGCCGAAGGCAGCGGCATATGCCTCCACTGTGAACAGCAGTGCTCGTTGCGTGTTGGACTTCGAACCTGGCTTGGATTGAAAACACCAAAATTCCCTACCTACAGGACCTATTCAGGATGAACGCACCCTATGAGTTGCGAGACGATGGCGTGGCCGTCATTCGCATGGAGAACCCACCCGTCAACAGCCTTGCCCTGAAACTTCGCAAGGCCTTATTCAAAGCGCTTTGCGCCGCCCAAGACGACTCCCGAGTGTTGGCGCTGGTGGTAACGGGCAGCGGCGAAGGATTTAGCGCTGGGGGGGATCTGGTGGAGTTCGAAAGTAATAAAACCTTCGCTGCTCCAGAGTTATCAATCATGCTGATTGGTTGCATTGAGACATCGTCCAAGCCGATCGTGGCAGCAATGCATGGATTTGCACTCGGAGGTGGATTGGAACTGGCTTTGGCCTGTCATGGTCGAGTGGCAGACCCTGCCTGCAAAGTGGGCTTGCCGGAAACGACGCTTGGCTTGCTTCCCGGGGCGGGTGGCACGCAACGCTTGCCACGGGCAATAGGGCTGGAACCGGCAACCAATCTGATTATCAACGGCACCGTGTTGGCTGCGTCCGCTCTGGCCGAATCATCGCTGTTCGATGCGCTCAGCGAAACGACCGTGGAGCGTGCATGTCAATTGGCCTTGGAGTTGGTTGCACGGGGCGCTCCCTGGCCTCTGCTTCGCCATCAGCCAGTTCACCATTCCCATCCTGAAGGTTTCTTGGCCTTTGCCAGGCAGCAGGCGAAGTCCCGCCGCTACTCCAACTCAGCCATCCCACTTGCCCTCGACGCCCTACGTCTGAGCGTGGGGGTAGATTTCGATTCCGCTGTTGCTCAAGAGCAAGCGCTGTTTCGCAGGCAATTGGTTGATCCGGTATCCATGGGTATTCGCCATGCATTCCTGGCTGAGCGTCTGGCACCAAAGTCTGACGTTGATTTGAACGGTGGTACGCAGCCCATCGACGAAGTCATCGTGATTGGTGCCGGGTTCATGGGAAAGGGTATCGCGAGCTGTTTTGTTCGCGCCGGCTACCGCGTCAAGCTCTATGACAGCGTGCAAGACACGGCGCGAAGGGCGGTAGGCGATCTGGTTGTCCAGCTGGGCTGCTCGGCAGCACAACTGACCGCGATCGATAATTATGCCTCGATGGCCACCGCGGATCTGGTAGTCGAGGCTGCTGCCGAACGGCTAGATGTCAAACAGTCCATTTTTGCGGAGCTTGGCCGTCACTGCAAAAACGAGGCGATCCTGGCCAGCAACACCTCCAGTCTGGACCTCGACCAGATCGCATTGGCCAGTGGTCGTCCCCAGCGTGTGCTGGGTTTGCATTTTTTCGGGCCGGCCCAGGTGATGCGGCTTTTGGAGGTGGTGCGCGGCGCAGAAACGGATCCAGGAGTGTTGGCCACCGCGTTGGTCGTGGCTAAACAGCTGCGAAAAGTGGCGGTGATTGCCAGGGTTTGTCGCGGATTCATCGGCAACCGTCTGTTCGACAGGTATTTGCTGCAGGCGTTAGCGCTCGTGAATGAAGGCGTTTCGCCTTATCGAATCGACCAGGTACTGGAACGCTGGGGCATGAGGATGGGGCCATTCAAAGTAATGGATCTTGTGGGGATCGATCTTCTGCATGGTGCATGGCAGGGCGTATACAGGCCACTCGACATTCAACTCCTTGGGCAGTTGTGCAGGGCAGAGCGCACAGGGCTGCGCGGTGGCCGAGGTTGGTACTGCTATGACCGAGGTAGCAAGGCACAGCTTGATCCAGGGGTTGCTCAGGTGATCACCGTTGCCGACCCAGCCTGCCAGGTAGGCGACGCCATGATTGCCGAACGATGCTTATTGGCACTGGTCAACGAAGGAGCGCGTGTGCTTGAAGAAGGCATTGCCCAACGCGCCTCGGATATCGATGTGGTGTTCGTTCTTGGCTATGGATTCCCGGCTGATCGTGGTGGGCCAATGTACTGGGCCAGTACTCAGGGACTTGCACGTATCGAACGAACGTTGCGGCAATGGGCCGTGGATAGTGAAAACGATTTCTGGCGACCTTCTGCCCTGTTGTCCGACTTGGCTCGTGACTTCAAGGACTTTTCTCATTTTCCTAATCAGCACTAAGGGCTTCTCTATGCAACGTGCCGTCATTGTATCTACTGCAAGAACGCCTTTTGCCAAGTCATGGAAGGGCGGTTTCAACATCACCCATGGTGCTGCCTTGGCGGGGCATGTCGTCGCCTCGGCCGTCCAGCGAGCGGGCATTGATCCTGGCCTGGTTGAGGATGTTGTGTTGGGGTGCGCCAATCCGGAAGGAGCCACTGGAGGTAACCTTGCACGTCAAAGTGCCATTCGTGCAGGGCTGCCAGTAACTGTTGCCGGGGTAACGGTCAACCGATTCTGCGCCAGTGGTTTGCAAGCAATCGCTTGGGCCGGCCAGCGCATCATGACGGGGGAGGCCGAAGTGCTCGTGGCCGGAGGGGCAGAGTCCATTTCCTGCGTGCAGAACGAAATGAACCAGCATATGGTTCAAGACCCCTGGATTCTCGAACACAAGCCTGAGCTTTACTGGTCGATGGTCAGGACTGCAGAAACCGTGGCTCAGCGCTACAAGATCAATCGCGAGGCCCAGGACCTTTACGGAGTACAGAGTCAAGCGCGGGCATGGGCGGCTCAACAACAGGGGTTGTTCTCGGCCGAGATCGCTCCTATGCATACGGTGGCTGCAGTCATCGATGCTAACGACGGCATGCTGAAAACGCAGGAGGTATGCGTTGCGCTGGATGAAGGTATCAGGCCCGAGACCCGTTTCGAAGACGTTTCAAGAATTCGCTCCGCCATTCCGGGCGGCAGCATCAGTGCTGGAAATGCCAGCCAATTCTCCGATGGCGCTGGAGCCTGTGTGATGATGAGCGCTCGGCGAGCCGCCGCGCTCGGTGTAAACCCACTAGGTACGTTCATCGATATTGCAGTAACCGGGTGCGAGCCAGATGAAATGGGTATTGGACCCGTTTTTGCCGTGCCACGGCTATTGGCCAGACACGGACTGACCGTCGATGATGTGGACCTGTGGGAGCTTAATGAGGCCTTTGCAGTGCAGGTGCTGTATTGCCGAGATCACTTAGGTATCGATGACAATAAACTGAATGTTAACGGCGGCTCAATTGCGTTGGGTCATCCCTACGGGGCAAGCGGAGCGCGAATGGTTGGGCATCTACTCATCGAAGGGAAGCGTCGCGGTGCCCGCTATGCAGTGGTAACTATGTGTATCGGCGGGGGGCAAGGAGCGGCCGCCTTGTTCGAGATCGCATAGTCCATGATTTGATCCCGGCTCTTGAGAAGGGTGATTTCAGCAAGGGTCGGGATAGAGTTAGAACTTAGCCACGCCGTTAATCGAGCACAGCCCTAAGTGGTGATCTATTTGGCACCGTGCCTCACCAGTGCCGCCCTGCAGCAATGACTAACCTGCAATCAACTTCGATCAATCGTTTGGCGCTGATCACGCTACAAGCCTACGACCTACCATTGTGTGAGCGCTCTTGCTAGTGTTCTGTCTCAAAAATAAGTATCCCATTTGAGCTACGTTTCCTTGATCAGACAGGACGCGGGGTGGAACGATGAATTCTCAAGACATCGTGCTCAGTGACGATGAAAAAGTTGAACTAAACCGACGAGTTCGATCTGCCACCATCAGCCAGCGCGATGGCTGTCGAGCGCGTGTAATCTTGCTGGCCGCTCAAGGTCATTCACGTAATGAAATCGCTGAGTTGACTGGCGTCTCCGTGATTTCCGTCACCCAGTGGTGCAAGCGGTTTCAAGCACTGCGTCTTCAGGGGTTGGTAGATTTTCCGGGGCGAGGCCGCAAGCCTTCATTGCCTGCCGAAGCCTTTAAGCGACTACTTGAGCAGGTCACTCAACCGCGCATCGGTCAGCCACGCTGGAGCTGCCGTAGCATGGCGTGTGTCGCTGGTATTTCTCCTGCCAGCGTTCCACGGATCTGGGCTGCCAACGACATCAAGCCGCACTTCACCCGCACCTTCAAGCTGTCCAATGATCCTCAGTTCGAAGAAAAATTCTGGGACGTTATCGGCCTGTACCTGGCGCCACCGGATAAGGCGTTGGTGCTCTGCTGCGATGAAAAGAGCCAGGTTCAAGCTTTGCAACGCCCGCAACCAGGCTTGCCATTGGACATCGGCCACATTCGCACGCAAACCCATGACTATGTCCGCCACGGCACGCTAACGTTGTTCGCCGCCATGGATTATCTGCAAAGTTGACTGATTAGCAGCATCGAAACCCAGCATCGGTATCAGGCGTGGCTGGCATTCCTGAAAAAGATCAACCGATAAACATCCAAAGGTCTGCAACTACATTTGATCGTGGATAACTACGCTACTCACAAGCATCCCGTGGTCAAGGAATGGCTTAAGCGGCATCCACGATTTCACCTGCATTTCACCCCGACCTCAAGCTCCTGGATGAAGATGGTTGAGCGCTTTCCGGGATATCACCGTTTACCTGCGCGACGGCAGCTTCAGTTCCACGCGTGAACTGGCTAGCGATGGTCTGAAGTAGCCATGCATTCTGACTGACTTCAGCGGCTACCAATTTCAAAAGCGTCCGACTGATCCAAAACACTCAGATCAGTCGCGCTTTTCTATCTTTTTCGTTAACGACAGTACATCACTGCAGCCATTTTCCACATTACAGGTGCACCTTTTCCTGCGCTGGCCAGCATATGTAGGTGGGCAATCCACAGATTCGACAGGGCAAATAGCGTAAACATCTGCGCTGCATTCTTGGTCAATCCTCGGAAACGCACTTTCGTGTAGCCCAACTGCCGTTTGATCACGCGGAATGGGTGTTCGACCTTGGCACGGATCTAGGCCTTGGCCTTTTTGATCTTACGCAGTTCTATATACAAGGCACTGCGCTTGCCGTGTTTCTTGTAGGTGCTGCGCCGAGCGCGATCTGCCAGATGACTGCGCGACCTTCATGTTCAGGGCGCTTTTCGACCCCGGTATACCGGCGTCAGCGCACACCGCGTGTTCCTCGCCGTGCAGCAGTTGGGCGACCTGAGTGATGTCCGCAACATTGGCCGTCGTAACCCCACGCTGTGCACCAGACCGGATTCTTCGTCGGCACCAATGTGGGCTTTCGCGTCGAAGTAGTACTGGTTGCCCTTCTTGGTCTGGTGCATTTCCGGGGTGCGCTTACCGTCCTGGCTTTTGGTCGAACTCGGCGCGTGGATGTGGCATCGACGATGGTACCCCGGCGCAGCGACAGGCCGCGATCCCCCAGATAGCCGTTGATCACGGCCAGAACTCCGGCCGCCAGCTCATGCTTTTTTCCAGCAGGCGGCGGAAGTTGAGGATGGTGGCTTCGTCGGGAGCGCGCTCCAGGCTCAGCCCAGAAAATTGGCGCAGGATGGTGGTTTCGTACAGCGTTTCCTCCATCGCAGGATCGCTTTAACCGAACCAATTTTGCATCAGGTGCACGCGCAGCATCGCCATCAGCGGGTAGACCGGACGACCGCCTTCGCCCTTCGGATAATTCGGTTCGATCAGGGCGATCAAACCCTGTCACGGCACCACCTGATCCATCTCGATTAGGAACAACTCCTTGCGGGTCTACTTGCGCTTAGCGGCGTACTCGGCGTCCGCGAAAGTCATCTGCTTCATCGGGAAACTCGGGCAGATGGATTGGCGTATTTCACCAGATTTGGGAAGTCTTCTTCAGGATTTCCTTACGGAAGTTGTGCCTTATGTCGAGATCGATGAGGCACTATTAGTGCTTTTAACTAGAGTAATTTTTGCTGGCAAAGAATTTTTACACTTGATGAGTAAACTAGATACATTGGATTGCCTTCGAACTGGATGCACCGGCTTGGGGCGCATCCACCGTGATATCTGGATTGTGATCCTCGTTTTTGAGGTTGTCGTCGTCAACCACCATCGACAGAACTTTAGACGTCATAGACTTGAGGTTCCGGCGCTACTTCGTCGAGGGCCTAAGCCTGTGACCTCGCCATCGGCTTCCATATTTCTCAATCCGGAATTGTCTGATAGCTAAGTTTGTCAGAAAACTTCTTTAAATTAAATCTGGCGCTACGTTTATGCGCTTTTGTATTTTTGCGAAGTCACCATAGAACTATATTGTAATCGATGTTGACTCTCAATTCACCGACGTTACGCGCGAAGTCGCTGTCGTAATCTGCTTGGCGCACCCTGAACGCCACGTCTTTTAAGGCGCCGCTCTGAATGACGTATGATAACTCTACACCTCGTTCTCGTTCGGAGTTTCCGAATGTGTTGTTGGGTAAATTTATGTGGTCTCCTTTTATGTACCGCCACATACCACGTAAGCCAGGAACTCCTAGTGCTGCGAAATCGTAATCGTAGCGAACCTGCGTAACACGCTCGTTTGGGTTGACGAACTCCGAGACGAGTGCACCTTCAGTGTTGACATTTACACTCGTGCCAGAAATGTAGGGTAGGGCTGTAGAACCGTTAAGCTGCATGTAACCGAAGCCTAGAGAATGCCCACCTGTCAGCCAGGTGAACATACTACTAAGTGTTTGGTTATCGACTGCTCCGGCCTTTCGGGCACCGTCTGCGCGGCTATTAAAATAACGCACATCTGACTTGATGCGACTGTGACCTAGGTCCAGATAATGTACAACATCGAAATAGTCCTGCTGGTACAAATCGCTCAGAGTTGCGTGGTAATAGCGTGTGGTAAGCGTTTTCGACCAATTATAGTCGAACCCAATAATGTTCAAATCGTTTGAGGTTGCCCCCGCCTTGAAACGGCGATTGGGACTAGCGACCGCCATGGGTTCGTAATCGGTAGAGTCGCGATATTTTATACGGTCCAAATGGGCAACATGCAATGTGAGGTCATCAATTTCCTTGGAGGTTAGATAGCCACCTCGCAATAGTGGTGGAAACAACCGCATGGTGGTAGCCAGTAGTACAGGCATCAATGGTTGCAATGTACCAATCTGCAATTCTGTCTTGGAATAACGAGTTTTGGCAGCCAAACCGAGTTTTGAGTAATCGTCCGCCACTTCGTGACTTGATGCGTTATACGCAAGAATACCCGTGCCTGTCCTTCCCGGGCCGGAATCAAGCTTTATCCCGAGCATCCCCACCGCGTTCAACCCAAAACCGACCGGGCCCTCTGTAAAACCCGAGCCATAGTTAAATATGAATCCTTGAGCCCATTCCTGCGCTTGAGATTGACCACTGCCATCGCGGAAATCCCTGTCGTAATAGAAATTACGCAATGCCAGTTTTGCTGATCCATCGCTAATGAAGTCATTTGCCTGTAGTGCAGGACTTATAATAGAACATGCCGCTAGCAAGATATATTTGTTCATTATGGCCTTCGTTTTGTTTTTATTGATAGGCATTCTGTTATTGGAGGCGAACGGGTTTCAACTCTCCGGCTCTAGAGTAGAAGAGTTGGTTTAATTAATTACTCAGTCCTTTAACTGCGGAAAAAGCGCGCGCGCCGAATAGCGATTAATAGCGTTCAGTTGGTCTTTGGCGAAACCTTGGTAAGTATCAAGATTGCGTGTGAACCATTTCACTTTGTCATTGATGGCATAGGGAATGTCACTACCAAACAGCACATGCCCTGGTCGCGCGAACGCCATAAGGCTGGGTAACACGGTTGCGCTAGCGGACAGCGCAGTATCGAAATAAAAGCTTTGCATCTGACCGATTAACTCTTGCGGAGTAAATCCCAAGCCGAGGTTACCTAGGCTCTGCGCGAATCGGTCCGCACCGTAGGGGATAAATCCACCGGCATGCGACAGAATGATTTTTACGTTTGGATACTTACTCGGTACCCGATTCGCCAACAAGCTGAGTGCTGCTCGAGTGGTATCAAAAGGATAATCTGCCGTCGGGCCTGGGATACCCGGAATAAGCTCAAGTTTGGGTTGTGTCGGGTGGATGAGTACGACAGCCTTGTATGAGTCTAATGCTTGCCAGATTGGATCAAAGCGGGGATCTCCAAGGTAAAGCCCATCATAATTTGAAAGCAGAATCACACCCTCGGCTTTCAACGTGCTAATGGAGTGCTCTAACTCTTTCAAGGCACCTTCAATATCTTGCATCGGCAGGGTAACAAAGCTACCGAAGCGCCCTTTATGTTCATCCGCGAGTTGTGCGGCATATTCGTTGACGCGGCGCGCCATATCCAATGCTGCTTGGCCTTTCCAACCCGCCACCCCCGGAGCCGTTAACGAAAGTATTGCCATATCGATACCCAGGCTGTCCATGAACTCGATGTCGGTGATCGGGTCCCAGATAGGCATTTTCCAACCGGAGGGATCTCCGCCATTTTTGGCTAACTCAGCGGCC
Organism: Pseudomonas vancouverensis; assembly: GCF_004348895.1. Taxonomy (GTDB): domain Bacteria; phylum Pseudomonadota; class Gammaproteobacteria; order Pseudomonadales; family Pseudomonadaceae; genus Aquipseudomonas; species Aquipseudomonas vancouverensis. Next base: position 1,969 of record NZ_RRZK01000026.1, on the reverse strand, counting down.
CAGAATTTCGGAACGAAGTGATGATGCACGTCGATGCGTCGGGCACTGGTATTGATAACACCGTCCGAAAAAGGTGCGGAAGTTGACGCAGATGCAGGCATTACAGACATTACGGCGCTAGCTGAAATGGCTACACCCGTGGCGCTCAGGAAGTCTCTTCGTTTCATGGCGATTTCTCTATCAGCACTGGTTTTGGATTGACCAATATTCAGTTTTATTCAAGTTGAAAGACCCCTCCTCATAGCAACGAGGGGCCAGTTAACGAATCAGTCGACTTGGGCTTTGTCGCGCCGCACCGATAGATAGAACATTGCCAACGCGGCGATGATGATACCCGGTGCCGAGGCCAGCATTACCCCAGTAGTACCAGTGCCCAATGCGAGCATTTTGCCGGCCACCAACGGGCCGCTCATCGCACCCAGACGACCAATGGCTACGGCGCTGCCGACACCGGTGGCGCGAATTGATGGACGATAGAAATGCGGTGCCAAGGCATACAACACGCATTGCCCGCCCGTGGCGAAGAAACCGGCGACGAAGCCGGCCACCAACATACTTTGCAACTGGGTGGCCATGCCCAAGGCGGTTAGGGAAGCGAGGATGCCGACATAGATCAACGTGGCCAGTGCCCAGGCCGGTAACCGGTCCATTACCCATCCGAGCAACAAGGTGCCAAATGCCGCGCCAAACTGCAGAGTTAGCATCACCCAACTTGCTTGAGCGCCACTAAAGCCCTGACCGATCAACAAGCTCGGCAGCCAATTGATCAGGATGTAAACCACCATGAGCGTGAAGAAATAGCTGACCCAGATCATCACGGTTGGCACTGCTGCGCCCTCGCGGAACAGGCCACTAACCACACCGATCGGAGCGACGTCACGGAGGCTGCGAAACGCAGCCGATTCCGGTAGATAGAGTCCCAGCAGAGGAACGATCAGCAACGGTACGATGCCGCCGACATAGAACACTACCTGCCAGCCTCCGGCCAGTTGGGCGATGCCAATACTTGCAGCTAGCGCTGCTCCCAAGGGCACACCGCAATACATCAGGCTTACGGCAGTGCCCCGCAGCCGTGGGCCAGCCACTTCGCTGGTCAGGGCGATCAGGTTGGGCAATGCAGCACCCAGGCCGACCCCCGTCATGCACCGGGCAACCAGAAGGCTGTTGAAATCCCAAGCCATGGTAGTGACCAGCGAGAACAGCCCGAACAAAGCCACTGACCCCATCAGCACACGTTTACGGCCGATCCGGTCAGCCAGCAAACCGCCGAGGAAAGCACCGGGCAGTAAGCCGAAGATCCCGGCGCTGAAAACCCAGCCCATGTGTAATTTATCCAGTTGGAACGCCGCCGCCATACCTTGGGCGGCAATCCCCGAGGCTTGGAGATCAAGACCTTCCATCAGGGCGACGAGAAAACACAGACTGATAGTCCGTGTCATGTGCAGCGGTGTTGTCAGTTTGAGCGATGTCATGGGCAATACCCGTTTTATTGTTGTAATGGGCAAAACAGAGCCGACCGGCCGCTGCGTGGGCGGCCAGCCGGTGTGGTGCTCGGTGTCAACGCTTGAGCAGATCCAGCGCGACGTCCACGATCATGTCTTCCTGGCCGCCGACCATCCGGCGTTTGCCTAGCTCAACCAGGATGTCGAGGGTCTTTAGGCCGTACTTCTGCGCGGCGATTTCGGCGTGGCGCAGGAAGCTTGAGTAGACGCCGGCATAACCCAGCGCCAGCGTTTCGCGGTCCACCCGCACTGGACGGTCCTGCAGCGGCCGAACGATGTCGTCAGCCGCATCCATCAGCGTATAAAGGTCGGTGCCGTGATTCCAACCCAGGCGCTCGGCCGCGGCGATGAAGACTTCCAGCGGCGCGTTTCCGGCCCCCGCGCCCATGCCGGCGAGGCTGGCGTCGATGCGATCGCAACCTTCTTCGACAGCGGTAATGGAATTGGCCACACCCAAGCTCAAGTTG
>NZ_RRZK01000025.1 GCF_004348895.1 Pseudomonas vancouverensis | reverse complement strand
TAAGCAAATTGCTTGGGTGTTATATGGTCAAGCCTCACGGGCAATTAGTATTGGTTAGCTCAACGCCTCACAGCGCTTACACACCCAACCTATCAACGTCGTAGTCTTCGACGGCCCTTCAGGGAACTCAAGGTTCCAGTGAGATCTCATCTTGAGGCTAGTTTCCCGCTTAGATGCTTTCAGCGGTTATCTATTCCGAACATAGCTACCCGGCAATGCCACTGGCGTGACAACCGGAACACCAGAGGTTCGTCCACTCCGGTCCTCTCGTACTAGGAGCAGCCCCTCTCAAATCTCAAACGTCCACGGCAGATAGGGACCGAACTGTCTCACGACGTTCTAAACCCAGCTCGCGTACCACTTTAAATGGCGAACAGCCATACCCTTGGGACCGGCTTCAGCCCCAGGATGTGATGAGCCGACATCGAGGTGCCAAACACCGCCGTCGATATGAACTCTTGGGCGGTATCAGCCTGTTATCCCCGGAGTACCTTTTATCCGTTGAGCGATGGCCCTTCCATACAGAACCACCGGATCACTAAGACCTACTTTCGTACCTGCTCGACGTGTCTGTCTCGCAGTCAAGCGCGCTTTTGCCTTTATACTCTACGACCGATTTCCGACCGGTCTGAGCGCACCTTCGTACTCCTCCGTTACTCTTTAGGAGGAGACCGCCCCAGTCAAACTACCCACCATACACTGTCCTCGATCCGGATAACGGACCTGAGTTAGAACCTCAAAGTTGCCAGGGTGGTATTTCAAGGATGGCTCCACGCGAACTGGCGTCCACGCTTCAAAGCCTCCCACCTATCCTACACAAGCAAATTCAAAGTCCAGTGCAAAGCTATAGTAAAGGTTCACGGGGTCTTTCCGTCTAGCCGCGGATACACTGCATCTTCACAGCGATTTCAATTTCACTGAGTCTCGGGTGGAGACAGCGCCGCCATCGTTACGCCATTCGTGCAGGTCGGAACTTACCCGACAAGGAATTTCGCTACCTTAGGACCGTTATAGTTACGGCCGCCGTTTACCGGGGCTTCGATCAAGAGCTTCGCGTTAGCTAACCCCATCAATTAACCTTCCGGCACCGGGCAGGCGTCACACCCTATACGTCCACTTTCGTGTTTGCAGAGTGCTGTGTTTTTAATAAACAGTCGCAGCGGCCTGGTATCTTCGACCGGCGTGGGCTTACGCAG
>NZ_RRZK01000024.1 GCF_004348895.1 Pseudomonas vancouverensis | reverse complement strand
GAGCAGGCTCGCTCCCACAGGTTTTCGGGTTGACCGCAAGTCTTGAGTTCAACAGCGATTCACTGTGGGAGCGAGCTTGCTCGCGATGAGGCCAGCCTATCCACCACAAAGCTCTCGCCCATCGCCAACCTCCCCTGCCCTTAGGTACGATGGTCCTATTCACTCCCGAGGTTTGCGCCCCATGTTCATCGGCGTCCTGCTGGTCATCACCTGGTTGGTCCTGTTACTGCGCTATCCGGCCAAGGCGCTGCCCGTTTCCATGGCGGCAGCTGTGGGGCTGGGTATCGTTGCCACTTGGGTGATCTGGATGGACCACCGCGAACTCAAGCAACTGCAACGCCTGGAACTGCGCATCAGCTATGCGCCACAACAATGCCCAGCCGACCGACCGCTGCAATTGACCTTGAACAACGGCAACGACGTGCCGCTTACTGAGCTGCGCTGGCGCGTCGCGGCCTATGCACCGGGCGATACGGTCAATCTGGCGGACAATCAATACACCGCACCACGCTATCGTGGCCCCGGCGAATTGCAGGCCGGGGCGAACTGGGAAGACTGCCTGCCGTTGCCTCCCCTGCGCCCCGGCTACCGTCCGGAAACCCTGGAGTTTCGCGCCGAGCGTTTGCAGGGTAGTTTTTCCGACTGATCCCCCAACTTTTTTGCACAAGGAATGCGCCATGCCCGTTGCGTTGATTACCGGATGTTCCAGCGGCATTGGCCGCGCCCTTGCCGATGCGTTCAAGACCGCTGGTTTCGAGGTCTGGGCCAGCGCGCGCAAGCCTGAAGACGTCGCAGCCTTGAGCGCTGCCGGATTCACGGCGGTACAGCTCGATGTCAACGATGGCGCAGCGCTCGAAGCCCTGAGCGAACGGATCAATCAGGAGCGCGGCGGCCTCGACATCCTGATCAACAATGCCGGTTATGGCGCCATGGGGCCGCTGCTCGATGGTGGTGTTGCGGCCATGCAGCGTCAGTTCGAAACCAATGTGTTCGCCATCGTTGGCGTGACCCGCGCGATGTTCCCGGTACTGCGCCGCAGCAAAGGCCTGGTGGTGAACATTGGCAGTGTGTCCGGCGTACTGGTCACGCCGTTTGCCGGTGCCTACTGTGCCTCGAAAGCTGCGGTGCATGCCTTGAGCGATGCCTTGCGCATGGAGCTGGCGCCGTTCGGCATTCGTGTGATGGAAGTCCAGCCCGGGGCGATTCAGTCCAGCTTCGCCAAAAATGCCGGAAACGAAGCCGAGCAGTTGATCAGCGAACAATCGCCGTGGTTTGCGCTGCGTGAAGGGATTCGCGCACGGGCCAAAGCCTCCCAGGACAAGCCTACGCCAGCCGTTGAGTTTGCTGCCCAGTTACTCAAGGCCGTGCAACAGGACAAGCCACCCCGTTTGGTGCGCATCGGCAATGGCAGCCGGGCGTTGCCGTTGTTGGCCGGGCTGTTGCCCAAGGGTTTGCTGGAAGCCGGCTTGATGAAGCGCTTCGGACTGCGTGGGCAGCTCTGAGACCGCATTGACCCCATCGCGAGCAAGCTCGCTCCCACAGGGTTCTGCTGTGTCGCCAGGATAGCAATCACACTACAAAATCACTGTGGGAGCGGGTTTACCCGCGAAGTGGCCCCCACAGTCAGTGAAACCTTCAGGAATCAAATTGAATGTCCGACTACACCGACTACTTCAACGAAGTCATCCAGGCCCACGTGGCCATCGAACAATGGCTGGCCGAAACCCGAGACACCACTGAGCTTGAACAACTGTTGAGCCGTTTTTCAGCGGATTTCTCCATGGTCTCGCCACTGGGGAGAGTGCTGGATTTCGACGCGCTGAACGAACTGTTCAGCCTCGCAGGCGGAAAAAAACTCGGCTTCAGGATCGAACTCAGCGATCTTCGCGGCATTGCCTTGTACGACGGCGGCGCCACCGTGAGTTACCGCGAACAACAGACCGATGCGACCGGGCTGCATTCGGATCGGCGCTCTACCGTAGTCTTTGAAAAGATCGATGAGCGGATACTCTGGCGGCATCTGCAAGAGACGTTTTGCTGACCACGATTGACCTACGGGGTTACGCCCCGTCACCCTGCTTGACCACCACCGTACAGGTAATCCCCGCCGCCAGCAGCACGCCCTCCGGCACTTCGTCGATGTGAATGCGCACCGGTACCCGTTGCGCCAGGCGCACCCAGTTGAAGGTCGGGTTGACGTCGGCGACCAGCTCGCGGCTCTCCGGGTTGTCGCGATCGTAGATGCCCCGCGAGATGCTTTCCACATGGCCCTTGAGCACTTCGCCACTCATCAGTTGCATGTCGGCTTTATCGCCAACACGCACGTGGGGCAACTTGGTTTCCTCGAAGAAGCCATAGACCCAGAACGAGTTCATGTCGACCACGGCCATTTTCGCTTCGCCGATGCGCGCATAGTCGCCGCGATGGACGTTGAGGTTGGTGACGTAGCCATCCACCGCCGCACGCACCTCGGTGCGCTTGAGGTTCAGTTCGGCGGCTTCGAGTTGCGCCTGTGCCTGTTGATAATCGGCCAGTGCCGAGTCAGCGAGGTTGCTCGCGTCATCTCGGTTTTCCCGGGAGATCACCAGGTTGTCCATGTCCGCACGACGATGGGCATTGACCTTGCGCATTTCCCAGGTCGCCTTGCGCGAGGCCACCAGGCTCTGTGCCTGTTTGACGGCCAGGCGATAGTGCTCGGGGTCGATCTGCATCAGCAGGTCGCCCTTCTTCACCTGTTGGTTGTCACGTACCGGCACGTCCACCACTTCACCGGTGACGTCGGCGGCGACGTTGATGATGTCCGCACGAACCCGGCCGTCACGGGTCCACGGGGTGTTCATGTAGTGCTCCCACAGGCTGCGCCCGATCCACAGCGCAAGGGCCAGCACCAACAGGGTCGCAAGCAGGCTGAAAAACTTTTTCATCAGGACGATCTCAACGGTAGACAGTCAGCGCCATCGCGCCGAACAGACAGGTAAACAGGCTCAGGCGCAACAACGCCGGGTGCCAGAAGAAGCGATACAGATCGAACCCGGCCAGGAACCGGTCCAGCGCCCAGGCAACTGCCAGGGCAATCAGAAACATCAGGGTCATGGTCGGCATGTACACGCCGTGGAAGGCGATTTCACGAGGCATGGGCAAGTCCTTGGGGCTTGGCGACGGCAAACGCGGCGAGAGGTGATTGCGGGTCGAGCAACGAGGTGCGGATGAAGTGCAGGTAGCTTTTCACCCGACGCAGGGCCGAGGTGTCGAAGTGCGGGGCGAAGGGCTCGTCCGTGGCCTGCACGCGACTGATGGCGTGGTCGACGGCAATCAGCGCACGCTCCAGATTGCTGCTGTTGGGTTGCAGGAACAACCGCACCAGTGCGCGCCCCATCACCCGGATGGCCTGGCGCCAGGGCTGGGATTCGGCGTACGACGGATGCACCGGCAGGATCGCCTGTTCCTTGCGCAACTCGATGATCGCGTGACCGACTTCGAGTACCACGAACATCCAGCGCAGCAGGTCGCTCTGCACTTGCGGTTGGCCCGCCGCGAACCCGTAGGCCTGATGCACCAGGTCCCGCGTGCGGCTTTCGAAACTGGTGGCCAGGCCCTTGAGCTTGCCGCTGATGGCATACACCACCTGACCACGCAGGTCCTGCTCCAGGCGACGCCATAACCAGCGACTGTTGGGCGGCAGGATGATTGCCCCGGCCGCCGCGCACACCAGCATGCCGATCACCATGGCGATGTAGTCGTTGATGAAGGTATAGGGGTTGTAGACAGTGAGGTTGTCCGGCACGGAACCGGTGCTGAAAAAGATCAGCAGGCCAATGCCGACACCGGCATATTTCGGTCGTGAGGCGAGAAACGAGCCGAACACGATCACCGGTGCGAGCACCGTGCACAACAGCGCAAAACCATCGATCCACGGGTAGATGAAAAACATCTCGGCGAAACCGAACAGCGCACCGAGAAAGGTCCCGCAGGCCATCTGGAACGCCATGCGTTTCGGGTTCGGCGTGGCGGCAGCCAGGCCCACGGTGGCGGCCGCAATCAGGGTCATGGTCGCCCCGCTCGGCCAGGCGGTCGCCACCCAGTAACTGCCCAGCACCACCAGGATAAAAGTCGCGCGAATGCCCGATGCGGCTGCGGCCATCCAGTTGGTCTGCGGGGTGAACGGCTCGTCCCATTGCTCCCGGGCATGGCTGTGATCGGCCAGGGATGCGTGGGTCTGGGCATAACTGTGCAGGTCGTCGACGAAGCGATAGAGCAGCTCGTAAGCGGTGTGAAAATCCAGCTGCTCGGCGTCGCTCGGCTGGCTCTGCTGGAAGCTTGCCCGCAAGCTGCGCACCCGCGCCGGCAGACCTTCCTTGTAAGCTGTCAGCGCCGTGACCAGACGCGCCGCATCGGCATGGGTCAGGGCGCGACCGCTGTAGCCGTCGAGCAATTCAGCCAGGTCCTGCAGACCCGGTTCAATGGCTGCCACGACTTGATCCGCCGCGCTGCTGCGCAAGCGTTCGAGCAACTGATGCAGCGCGTTGAAGCGGGTGGTGATGCTCATGAACTCACTGTTGAGTCGGCTCAAGCGGCCATTGCGCCGGCGCATGTGCGGGTCTTCGAACACGGTGACACTACGCAGGCTTTCCAGGCCGACCGCCTCGGCAATGAAGCGCACGTTGCCGGCCTCGAACGCCTCGCGCCGGCTGCGCGCACGCAAACCGTCGGTGACGAACTGGGCGAACACACCGAAGCGCTGATACAGCGCATTGCGCATCGCCGCACTGGCCGATTGCGGGAGGATGGCGGCACTGACCAGGGTCGAGCAGAGAATTCCCAGGGAGATTTCCAGCACTCGCCAAACCGCCGCCATGAACGCGCCCTCCGGATGCGCCAGTGCGGGCAATCCCACCATTGCCGCTGTATAACCGGCCAGCACAAAACCGTAAGCACGGAAGTTGCGGCAACGGGCTGCACCGGCCGTGCAAATGCCGACCCAGATGGCCAGCGCGCCGAGGAACAGTTCAGTGTTCTGCGCAAACAGGGCGATCAACGCCACCATCACGCTGGAACCGGCCAGGGTGCCGAGAAAACGATAGAAACTCTTGGCGAACACCTGGCCGCTTTGCGGCTGCATGACGATGAACACGGTGATCATCGCCGTGCGCGGCTGTGGCAGTTCCAGGCGCATGGCCAGCCACAGGGTCAGGAACGCGGCGATCAGCACCTTGAAGATGTACACCCAGGTCACGCCATCACTGCGTGCCCAATCATAGAAGCCCCGGCGCCATTCCAGGGAGTACAGCCAGCGCAAGGGAGCGGGCAAGGAGGTCATCTAATCCTGCTCATTTAGTAATAACCAACTACGAGGGAAATCCTGTGGCGAGCGAGCTTGCTCGCGCTGGGCTGCGAAGCGGCCCCATCAATTGTTCAATCATCAGAGTTTTGTGAGTGCTTCGCACTCAAACGGGAGCAAGCTCCCTCGCCACAGATTCAGCTGCGTTTGGAAAATGGTCGTCACCGCAAAAGGCTCGGGGTTTTCGGCGCCTGGGTCTGGCTGTCCTTCGGCACGTCGTTGCCCGCACCCAGTCCACCGCCCAACGCCGTCACCAGCTCGGCGTGCGCACTCAAACGCGCCGCCTGCACCTGCTGCTGCACTTGCTGCTGCTTGAACAACAGCGTCTGGGCATTGAGCACGTTGAGGTAATCGGTCAAACCGCGCTGATAGGCGATCATGGCGATGTCGTAAGTCTTCTGCGCCGTGGCCACCGACTCGGCGGCGAAGGCCTGTTGCTTGTCCATGGATTCGCGACGGATCAACTGGTCAGAGATGTTCTTCAGCGCATTGACCAGGGTCTGGTTGTAGTGGGCGACGGCGATGTCGTAACCAGCCGAGGCTTCACCCAGCTCCGAGCGCAAGCGCCCGCCGTCGAAGATCGGCAGGGAGATCGCCGGGCCGACCGTGTAGTTGAGCTTCTTGCCGGTAAGGAACTCGAGCATGCCGCCACCGGTGGCCATGTAGCCCAGGCTGCCGACCAGATCGACGTTCGGGTAGAAGCCGGCATGGGCGACATCGATGCCCCGCGCCTGCGCCGCCACCTGCCAGCGGCTGGCGACCACGTCCGGGCGCTGGCCGAGCAATTGCGCGGGCAAGGCCGAAGGCAGTTTCAATGCGGCGCCCAGTGACAGCGTTGGCCGCTGCAACTGCGCACCCTCGCCCGGTCCCTTGCCGGCCAGTGCCGCCAGTTGGTTGCGGCTCAGGGCGATTTCTTCGTCCAGCGCGTCGATCTGCCGATGGGTTTCCGGTAACGGCGTCTCGGCCTCACTGACCTCGAAATGGGTGCCGATGCCACCGTTCAGGCGTTTTTGCGCCAGCTCGAGAATCTGCTGTTGCTGCTTGAGGGTCGCTTCTACGATGTCGCGCTGTGCGTAATGCAGCGACAGCTCGATGTAGACGCGCACGATGTTGTTCTGCAATTCGAGCTGGGCCTGACGCGCTTCGGCCACCGTCATGTGCGCCATGTCTACCGCACGTTCGGTGGCATTGCTCTCGCGGCCCCACAGGTCGAGGGCATAGCTGAAGCCGAGCGAGGCGTTGTTGTCCCAGGTGGTGCTGTTGGCCAGGTCACCGGGGCCGTAGAACTGATCGGTCGGCCAGTTGTGACGCTTGAGGGTCGAGTCGCCATTGATCTGCAGGGACTCCGCCGCTTCCGCTACACCGGCCATGGACTTGGCCTGACGCACCCGCGCCGCCGCCATGGCCATGGTCGGACTGCCTTGCAGGGCGAGGTCGATCCAGCGGTTCAGTTGCGGATCGCCATAGGCCTGCCACCATTGCGCGGTGGGCCAGTGTGCATCCTGGGCCGCGCTCTGGATGGCTTCGTCGGTGGCCAGTGTATTGGCCTCCAGCGCCTTGCCCTGTGGGGCAATACCTCCGGTTCCGATGCAGCCGCTGATAGCCAGGGTTAAAGCCAAGACACTGAGCGGCGAAAGCGCTCTGCTGATGCGACGCGGCACTGCTGCAAATTCCTGAGATGGAGGGATATTTCGAAGTTGGGCAATTCTATGGGGCGGCCTGAATGGCGATAAGCTGGGATTCCTGTGAATCTTTGTTACCGTTAACGCGATAATCCGTTTGTAGGGGCTCACAGCCCCTGAAACTTCGTGTCACAATTTGCCATCGCACCCGAGAGCACCCCATGGACACCTTGCAAAACATGCGCGCCTTCAGTTACGTGGCAGAAGCCGGCAGTTTCACCGCCGCCGCCGTGCAACTCGACACCACCACTGCCAACGTCTCGCGCGCGGTCTCCAACCTGGAAGCCCACCTGCAAACCCGTCTGCTCAACCGCACCACCCGACGCATCGCGCTGACCGAAGCCGGTAAACGCTATCTGCTGCGTTGCGAGCAGATCCTGGCGTACGTCGAAGAAGCCGAAGCCGAGGCCAGCGACGCCCACGCGCGCCCCGCCGGGCAATTGAAAGTGCACACCATGACCGGTATCGGCCAGCACTTCGTCATCGACGCCATCGCCCGCTACCGCAAGACCCACCCGGACGTGACCTTCGACCTGACCATGGCCAACCGCGTGCCGGACCTGCTCGACGAAGGCTACGACGTGTCCATCGTCCTCGCCCGCGAGCTGCCGGATTCGGGTTTTGTCTCCCAGCGCCTGGGCATCACCTACAGCATCGTCTGCGCCTCACCGGCCTACGTGAAAGCCAACGGCTGCGCACAGAAGCCCAGCGACCTGCTCAACCACGCCTGCCTGCGCCTGGTCAGCCCGGTGATTCCCCTGGAGAAGTGGTCTTTTGACGGCCCTGATGGCCAGGAAATGGTCACCATCAACAGCTCACCGTTTCTGGTGAACTCAGCCGATGCGATGAAATCGGCGATCATCAGCGGCATGGGCGTTGGAGTGCTGCCGTTGTATGCGGCCATCGACGGGCTGCGTAACGGCACGCTGGTGCGGGTGATGCCCCAGTACCGTTCGCAGGAGCTGAACCTGTATGCGATCTACCCGTCGCGTCAGTACCTGGATGCGAAGATCAAGACCTGGGTCGAGTACCTGCGTGGCTCGTTGCCGGAATTGCTGGCGGCGCATCAGGCGGAACTGGCGGCTTATGAATTGAGTGGCAGCCTGGGTGGGGCCCGGCTGGCGAACTGATGGAAATCCTTTTTACTCGCTGAACCCCTGTGGGTGTCGGTACAGCCACAATCGTCAGGTCGCCCAAACGACACCAAACTGACAGCGCCGTCAGTTAGCCGTCACCTTCCTGACCATCAGACAGGTTTATAAAGGACACTACCGACCGACCCTCTTGCCCCGGCGTCTCACTCGCATGCGAATCCAGACCAAACCCGTCCTGCTCGTCGCCCTTTTGATCGTCCTGGCAGCGCTGGGCCTGTGGTATGCCACCAAACCAGCCAAAGCCAAACTCGCCACGCCTACCGCCATCCCGGTGCGAGTGGTGGCCGTCGCCGAAAAAGACGTGCCGCGCTACGTCAGCGGCATCGGCTCGGTGTTGTCCTTGCACAGCGTGGTGGTTCGCCCGCAAATCGACGGGATCCTCACCAAAATCCTGGTCAAGGAAGGGCAACTGGTCAAAGCCGGCGACCTGCTGGCGACCATCGACGACCGCTCGATCCGCGCCAGTCTCGACCAGGCCCGTGCCCAGCTGGGCGAAAGCCAGGCGCAACTGCAAGTGGCGTTGGTCAACCTCAAGCGCTACAAACTGTTGAGTGTCGACGACGGTGTGTCGAAACAGACCTACGACCAGCAACAGGCACTGGTCAATCAGCTCAAGGCCACCGCCCAGGGTAATCAGGCCTCGATTGACTCGGCTCAGGTGCAGCTTTCCTACACGCAGATTCGTTCACCGGTCAGCGGCCGCGTCGGTATTCGCACGGTCGACGAGGGCAACTTCCTGCGCATGGCTGACGCCCAAGGCTTGTTCACCGTGACCCAGATCGACCCGATAGCCGTGGAGTTTTCCCTGCCACAGCAAATGCTGCCAACCCTGCAGGGCCTGATCAGCGATCCGCAGCGCGCCCAGGTCAAGGCCTACATCGGCGCCGACACCGACGGCGAAACCGGCAACCTGCTGGGCGAAGGTCACCTGACCCTGATCGACAACCAGATCAACGCCAACACCGGCACCATCCGCGCCAAGGCCGAATTCGACAACGCCGGGCAGAAACTCTGGCCGGGCCTGCTGGTGACGGTAAAGATTCAGACAGCCCTGGAGAAAGGTGCGCTGGTGGTGCCGCCGACCGTCGTACAACGCGGCCTCGATCAACACTTCGTCTACCGGGTCAATGGCGACAAGGTCGAAGCCGTGCAGGTGCAGATGGTTTATCAGGGCAGCGGCCAGGACATCATCAAAGGCGTGAAAGCCGGCGATCAACTGGTCAGTGACGGCCAGTCGCGTCTCAAACCGGGCTCGACGGTGCAGGTGCTGACGGATCCACCGCAAGTGGTGCAAACGGAGTCGCCGCGATGAAGGGCCAGGGCTCGGTTTCGGCCTGGTGCATCGACCGCCCGGTGGCCACCATTCTGCTGACGTTCGCCCTGGTGCTGCTGGGCGTCATTGCTTTCCCACGGCTGCCGATTGCGCCACTGCCCGAGGCAGAATTCCCGACCATTCAGGTGTCGGCACAATTGCCCGGCGCCAGCCCCGACACCATGGCATCGTCCGTGGCCACGCCGCTTGAGGTGCAGTTCAGCGCCATCCCCGGCATGACCCAGATGACCTCCAGCAGTGCCTTGGGCTCCAGCCTGTTGACCTTGCAGTTCACCCTCGATAAAAGCATCGACACGGCCGCCCAGGAAGTCCAGGCGGCGATCAACACCGCCGCCGGCAAGCTGCCCAAGGACATGCCGACGCTGCCAACCTGGAAAAAGGTCAACCCGGCCGACAGCCCGGTGCTGATCCTCAGTGTCAGCTCGACGCAGATGCCCGGCACCGAACTCAGCGACCTGGTGGAAACCCTGCTGTCGCGTCAGATCAGCCAGATCGACGGCGTCGGCCAGATCAACATCACCGGTCAGCAACGTCCGGCCATCCGCGTACAAGCCTCTGCCGACAAACTGGCGGCCATCGGCCTGACGCTGGCCGATATTCGCCTGGCGATCCAGCAGACCAGCCTCAACCTGGCCAAAGGCGCGCTGTACGGCGAATCGAGCATTTCCACGCTGTCGACCAACGACCAGTTGTTCCACCCCGAGGAATACAGCCAACTCATCGTTTCCTACAAGGACGGCGCCCCGGTTCATCTGCGCGATGTCGCCAAAGTCGTCAACGGTTCGGAAGATGCCTACGTGCAAGCCTGGTCCGGCGATCGACCCGGGGTGAACCTGGTGATTTCCCGGCAACCCGGCGCCAACATTGTCGAGACCGTGGATCGCATCCAGGCAGCCTTGCCGGCACTGGAGGCCATGCTGCCGGCCTCAGTCCAGGTCAAGGTGCTGATCGACCGGACCCAGACCATTCGTGCGTCGTTGCATGAAGTGGAAATCACCCTGCTGATCGCGATCATGCTGGTGGTGGCGGTGATGGCGCTGTTCCTGCGCCAGCTGTCGGCCACGCTGATCGTCTCGGCGGTACTCGGCGTCTCGCTGACCGCCAGTTTCGCCCTGATGTACATCATGGGCTTCAGCCTGAACAACTTGACCCTGGTGGCGATTGTGGTGGCCGTGGGCTTTGTGGTCGACGATGCGATTGTGGTGGTGGAGAACATCCACCGCCATTTGGAAGCCGGCGACGGCATGCGCGAAGCGGCGATCAAGGGTGCGGGCGAGATTGGCTTCACCGTGGTGTCGATCAGTTTTTCGCTGGTGGCGGCGTTCATCCCGTTGCTGTTCATGGGCGGCGTGGTCGGGCGGCTGTTCAAGGAGTTCGCCCTGACCGCCACTTCCACCATCATGATTTCGGTGGTGGTGTCCCTGACCCTGGCGCCGACCCTGGCCGCGCTGTTCATGAAGGCACCGGTGCATCACGCCCACGCCAAACCGGGCTTTGGCGAACGTTTGCTGGCCTTGTATGAAAAGGGCCTGCGCCGCGCCCTCGCCCACCAGAAGCTGATGATCGGGGTCTTCGGCCTGTCCCTCGGTCTGGCGATTGCCGGTTACATCTTTATCCCCAAGGGATTCTTCCCGATCCAGGACACCGGTTTTGTCCTCGGTACCACCGAAGCTGCTGCAGATATTTCCTACAGCGACATGGTGAAAAAACACCTGGAAATGGCCGAAATCGTCGCCGCCGACCCTGCCGTGCAGGCGTTCTCCCATTCGGTCGGTGTGTCAGGCAGCAACCAGACCATCGCCAACGGGCGCTTCTGGATTGCCCTGAAACCCCGGGGTGATCGCGACGTGTCGGCCAGCGAGTTCATTGACCGGATCCGACCGAAGCTGATGAAGGTCCCCGGCATCGTCCTCTACCTGCGCGCCGGGCAGGACATCAACTTGAGTTCCGGCCCGAGCCGGGCGCAATACCAGTACGTGATCAAGAGCAACGACGGCGCGACACTCAGCACCTGGACCCAGCGCCTCACGGAAAAACTGCGCACCAACCCGGCGTTCCGCGACATATCCAACGACCTGCAACTGGGCGGCAGCATCACCCACATCAGCATCGACCGCAGCGCCGCGGCACGTTTCGGCCTGACCGCCAGCGACGTCGATGAAGCGCTGTACGATGCCTTCGGCCAACGGCAGATCAACGAATTCCAGACCCAGATCAACCAGTACAACGTGATTCTGGAACTGGACACCAAACAGCGTGGCAAGGCGGAAAGCCTCAACTACTTCTACCTGCGCTCGCCCCTGAGCGGAGAAATGGTGCCGCTGTCAGCCCTGGCCAAATTCGATGCGCCGACCGTCGGCCCGCTGTCCATTGCCCATGACGGCATGTTCCCGGCGGCCAACCTGTCGTTCAACCTCGCCCCGGGCGTGGCCTTGGGCGATGCGGTGATCATGCTCAACCAGGCCAAGGTCGACATCGGCATGCCCGCGGCCATCAGCGGCAACTTCCAGGGTGCGGCCCAGGCGTTCCAGAGTTCGCTGGCCAGCCAGCCATGGCTGATTCTGGCGGCACTGGTGGCGGTGTACATCATTCTGGGCGTGCTCTACGAGAGCTTCGTGCATCCGCTGACGATCATCTCGACCTTGCCTTCGGCCGGTCTTGGCGCGGTGATCATGCTATGGATCTGCGGCCAGGACTTTTCGATCATGGCTCTGATCGGGTTGGTGCTGCTGATCGGTATCGTCAAGAAAAACGGCATCCTGATGATCGACTTCGCCCTCGAGGCGCAGCGCCATGGCGGCCTGTCGCCAGAAGAGGCGATCTTCAAGGCCTGTATCACGCGGTTCCGGCCGATCATCATGACCACCCTCGCCGCCCTGCTCGGCGCCCTGCCGCTGATGCTCGGCTATGGCACCGGCGCCGAGTTGCGCCAGCCGTTGGGCATCGCGGTGGTCGGCGGCTTGCTGGTGAGCCAGGCGCTGACGCTGTTCACCACGCCGGTCATATACTTATGGCTGGAGCGGTTATTTCATCGGCACCCTCTCCCACCAGCAGCTTCGCCGGCACCGGCGCTGGCGACCACAGACTGAGGCAGGGTCATGCGCGTTCTGATTATCGAAGACGAGGAAAAAACCGCGGATTACCTGCACCGCGGTCTGACGGAACAGGGTTACACCGTGGACCTCGCCCGGGACGGCGTCGAGGGCCTGCACCTGGCGCTGGAAAACGACTACGCGGTGATCGTGCTCGACGTCATGCTGCCGGGCCTCGACGGCTTCGGCGTGCTGCGTGCGTTGCGTGCGCGCAAGCAGACGCCGGTGATCATGCTCACCGCGCGGGAGCGGGTCGAAGACCGCATCAGGGGCCTGCGTGACGGTGCCGACGATTACCTGGGCAAGCCTTTTTCATTCCTTGAGCTGGTGGCGCGCCTGCAAGCGCTGACCCGGCGCAGCGGCGGCCATGAGCCGGTTCAGGTAAGCATTGCCGACCTGTGGATCGACCTGATCAGCCGCAAGGCCACCCGTGGCGGCGCACGCCTGGACCTGACCGCCAAGGAGTTTTCGCTGCTCAGCGTGCTGGCTCGACGTCAGGGTGAAATCCTCTCGAAAACCGCCATCGCCGAGATGGTCTGGGACATCAATTTCGACAGCGACGCCAATGTGGTCGAGGTCGCGATCAAACGCCTGCGCGCCAAGCTCGACGGGCCTTTCGAGGAGAAACTGCTGCACACCATTCGTGGCATGGGTTACGTGCTGGAGAGCCGCAGTGTCCAGTAACAGCATCGCCTTGCGCCTGAGCGGGATGTTTACCCTGGTGGCGCTGCTGGTGTTTCTGTTGATCGGCTGGGCGCTGTACCAGCAGGTCGACAAAGGCCTCGGTCTGTTGCCCGAGGCCGAACTGGACGCGCGCTACAGCGTGCTCGAATCCACGGTCGGCCGCTATGGCACACCCGAGCATTGGGTGAAGATCAACAGCAAGCTCAACCTGCTGAGTGAAGAAGACAAGCGCATCAGTTTCTGGATCCTCAGCGGCGACTCGCACTACGAGTACGGCAACCCGACCGCGCAGATTCGCAGCTTTGCCGCAGGGCCGCTGGGCATGCGCGACATGCATCTGCCGGATCATCCGTATCCACTGAAAGTGCTGGTCAGCGAGTTCCCCGCCAAGGATCAACGCCCACCGTTGCGCTTCATGATCGGCATCGACACCGAAACCTTCTACCAGACCCAGCATCAACTGCTGATCGCGCTGATCAGCCTGGCGATCGTCGGCGTGCTCATGGCTTCGGCGCTTGGCTACTGGGTGGCGCGCATTGGGCTCAAGCCGTTGATCAAATTGTCCCAGGAGGCCCAACGCCTGGCCCCGCCCCTGCGCGCCGGGCGCTTGCGCCTGTCACCGTTGCCGCCGGAACTCGACCAGTTCGTCAACTCATTCAATTCAACCCTGGAGCGGGTCGAGCAGGCCTACTCACGCCTGGAATCCTTCAACGCCGACGTCGCCCACGAGTTGCGCTCACCACTGACCAACCTGATCGGCCAGACCCAGGTGGCGCTGACCCGTGGCCGCTCTGCCGAGCATTATTTCGAGGTGCTGCAATCGAACCTCGAAGAGCTCGAGCGGCTGCGTTCGATCATCAACGATATGCTGTTTCTCGCCAGTGCCGACCAAGGCAGCAAGGCGACCAAACTGATTTCCACCTCCTTGGCCGATGAAGTGGCGACGACCCTGGAGTACCTGGATTTCATTCTTGAAGATGCCCAGGTTCAGGTGCAGGTCAGTGGCGATGCCCAGGTGCGTATCGAGATTGCGCACCTGCGCAGGGCGTTGATCAACCTGTTGAACAACGCGGTGCAGCATACCGAGGCCGGGCAAGTGATTCAGGTGCACATCGAGGTTGAAGAACATCAGGTCAGCATTGGTGTCGCCAACCCGGGTTCACCGATCGCCAAGGAACACCTTCCACGGTTGTTCGAACGCTTCTACCGCGTCGATGCATCACGCAGCAACAGCGGCAACAACCACGGCCTGGGGCTGGCCATCGTCAAGGCGATTGCGCTGATGCATGGCGGTGATGTGTTCGTGCGCAGCGATCAGGGCATGAATACCTTCGGCATCCACCTGCCGGTCTGATTCACACAGCGTCCAGTGGCGAAGGATTTGCCAACTATTGCCTTTTCCGCAACAGTCCTTTCATGAATCCGCTCTTTTTCCCTTCCTGCCAAATCCTTATCTTTGCCCGCACCAAACAGCACCTGCCAGGCAGGAAGGTTTTTTAGATGTCGAACAGTATGGGTATCGCCAGCGCTTTCATTTTGTCCTCTTTGTTCCTCTCGCCACTGGCGATGGCGGAAGAGTCGCAGTCGTTTGTGGCGAATAACGCCGCACGTGCCGCCGCATTCGAACAGCACCAGAGCGAAATGACGGCCAAGGCCACTCAAGGCAGCCAAGCTCCGCAAGCATCCAGCGTTCAGGGTCAGCCACAGGTCGAAAAAGACAGCTGATCAACACCGGGTACACCTGTTTCCCCCGACACTTTTCATCGGCTCTTCCCTTTGAAAAACTTGTCTTCAAGCCGCTGCTTTCAGCGGCTTTTTTTCGTTGTGCGATTTAAACGGAAAGCATCTTTCCTCTTACAAGAAACACCCCGGACTTCAAATAATGAAGTTGTCAGTTGATCCAAGGAGCTGTTCCACCCGTGTGTTTTTTTCTTCGCCTCAATCCGTTGTTCATTGCAATCGCCGCAACGATGGCTGCCAATGCCCAGGCCACTGAGCCTTCCACTACTGAAGGCTTCATCGAAGGTTCAAGCCTCAATCTCAACGCCCGCAACTACTACATGAACCGCAATCGCTTGCAGCAGGCGGACGACAACATCGAATGGGGCCAGGGTTTTATCGGCAAGTTCGAATCGGGCTACACCGACGGTACAGTGGGTTTCGGCATCGATGCCCACGCCATGCTCGGGCTCAAACTCGACGGCGGTGGCGGCACGGACAACTCCAGCATCCTGCCGGTGAGTGACGGCAACGGCAAAGCGCCGGGGTCGTTTTCAACAGCCGGCGGCACCCTGAAAATGCGCGTCTTCGACACCGAACTGAAAGCCGGCGACCTGTTTCTCGCCAACCCGGTCATTGCCGGCGGCGAAACCCGCATGCTGCCGCAGACGTTTCGTGGCGTCAGCCTGAGCAACCACAGCTTCGATGGCTGGCAGATCGAAGGTGGCCAGGCGAGCTTCACCAAACCCTATAACCAGAGTGGCCACACGCGCATCGGTACCTCCTACGGCAGCCTGCCCGATGGCGAACAGAGCCAGCACCTGAACTGGGCGGGCATGGCCTGGAGCGGTGTACCGGGCCTGACCAGTAGCCTGTACGCCTCTGAACTCAAGGACATCTGGAACCAGTACTACTACGACCTGGACTACACCTACGCGCTGAACGATCTGGTCAGCCTCAATCCCGGTCTGCACTACTACCACACCGAGGACAGCGGTGATGCATTGCTTGGGCGGATCGACAACAACACCTACAGCCTGCACTTCACCCTGGGTATGGGCAACCACAGCGTCACGGCGGCCTACCAGCGGGTCAACGGCAACACGCCATTCGACTACATCAGCCAGGGCGACAGCATCTTCCTCGACAACTCGCAGCAATACTCGGACTTCAATGGCCCGAACGAGCGCTCGTGGAAACTCAAATACGCCTACGACTTTGTCGGTCTCGGCCTGCCCGGCCTGACGTCGGTGCTGTCCTATTCGCGCGGTGAACTGGACCTGACCAAGGTCGACCCGAACAGTCCGGGTTATGCCGCCTGGTACAGCGCCGATGGCAAGCATGCACAACACTGGGAGCGCGACGTCGACCTCAAGTACGTGGTGCAAAGTGGCCAGGCGAAGGATCTGGCCCTGCACCTGCAATGGGCGACCCATCGCGGCGGCAATGGCTACGGTGCGCTGGACCAGGACACCGATGAATACCGGGTGATCCTCGACTACCCGATCAATGTGTTCTGATTCGCAATAAAGCAAAAGGCCAGTCTGCTTTGCTGGCCTTTTTCCGGACGGGGACCTATACCTTGTGCCAGGGATCTCCTGGCATCGCTGGCTGCCAGGTGCGGTAGTCCGATGACTTCGGCTGCCGCGTTTGGAACTACGCTTATACAGTCGCTTATACAGTCGCTTATACCGTCCATCGAGCAGACCCCAAAACCCTATGACCGCCAGGCGCCCAACACATCTTCCCGGCACGACCGGTCGACCTGAGCTCATGGTGATACTGGGCAGCTCCCTGACCGTCATCGCCATCCTCTGCATCGTCACTTTTCTGCTGATCCGCGAACACGCCTACGCGCAGCACACCGCCACACGCAGCGCGACCACCATCGCGCAATTGATCGACGCCGACGTACTGCGCACCGTCGAACTTTATGACCTGACGTTGCAGGGCCTGATCGCCGCCGCGCAACGGGACGACTTAAAGCAGGTGTCGCCGCAGATCCGTCACCTGGTGTTGTTCGACCGCTCCACCACAGCGCGATTCAAGGGTGACATTCTGTTGCTGGACAAGCACGGTGACGTGCTGGCCGACTCGTCATTGATCGAGCCGAAACCGGGCAACTTCGCCGACCGCGACTATTTCCTCGCCCACGTTTTCAACCGCGACACCGGCATGTTCATCAGTCGGCCATTCAAACCGCGCTGCGATTGCGACGACGCCGATGAATGGCGCATCAGCTTCAGCCGGCGCATTTCATCGCCCACCGGCGAGTTTCTCGGCGTCGCGGTGGCCTCGATGCGCATCAGTTACTTCGAGCAGTTGTTCAACAGTCTGGATGTCGGCACCGACAGCACCCTGGCGATCATCAACGATGAGGGGTTTCTGCTGGCCCAAAAACCGTTTTTGCGCGACAACACCATTGGCACGAACTTCGCCAGCCGGCCCAATGTCGTGCGTATGTTGAAAGAGCGCAGCGGCACCTTCGAAGGTGTATCGAGCGTCGATCGCGAGCAACGCCTGTACACTTTTACTCGCGTGGGTAACTTGCCCCTCACCGTCATTGTCGCGTTGTCCATCGATGAGGTGTTCGCGACCTGGAACCGCACGGCTATCGTGATCAGCGGCGCCACCGGTGTGCTCTGCATCGGTCTGCTGTGGTTGGCGTGGCTGCTCTGTCGAGAGCTGCGTTTGCGCCAATACGCCGAGCGGGAACTGGCGCAATTGGCGGCCACTGACTCCTTGACCGGCGTAGCCAACCGCCGGACGCTCGACCAGGCCTTGCGCCACGAGTGGTTTCGCGCACAGCGTTCCACTCAGCCACTCTCGTTGCTAATGATCGATGCCGACCACTTCAAGGCTTTCAATGATCGCCATGGTCATCAGGCTGGAGACGTCGCACTGCGTAACCTGGCCGAGGTGATCCGCGCCAACGTGCACCGCCCGGCGGACCTGGTTGCCCGTTACGGCGGCGAAGAGTTTTCGGTGGTTCTGGCGGAAACCGACAGTGAAGGCGCGCGGCAGATTGCCGAGCATATTCGCCTGGCGGTCGAGCGGCTGCCCTTGGTCGGCGCCGATGTCTTGCCGATGACCGTGAGCATCGGTATCGCCACCTGGACTACAGCCAGCGAAATCACCCTGGAGCAGTTGCTGTTCAGTGCGGACAAGGCGCTGTATCAGGCCAAGGAAGGGGGGCGCAATCGGGTGGTGTGTGCCGGCTGAGCTCAATGTTGAGTCGCCTGGCCCTATCGTCGGAACGCCGCCCGGACCAAGCCCGCTCCCACAGAGTTTGGCGTTGCCTTATAAAGTTGAGGGCGAATTCAAAGGCATAAAAAAAGGCCACCCGAAGGTAGCCTTTAAAAAACTAGAGAGGTTTTTTGCTTACACGGCCGCAACCGGGCGCATGTAAGAGATTGGAGCGGTGCTGGCGTCTTCGAACGTCACGACTTCCCAGGCATCTGTCTGCTCAATCAACTTGCGCAGCAGCTGGTTGTTCAGTGCGTGACCGGACTTGAAGCCCTTGAACTCACCAATCAGGCTATTGCCCAGCAGGTAGAGGTCACCAATTGCGTCGAGGATCTTGTGCTTCACGAATTCGTCTTCATAGCGAAGGCCGTCTTCGTTCAGTACGCCATCGGCGTCGACCACAATTGCGTTTTCAACACTGCCGCCGAGTGCGAGGTTGTGCTTGCGCAGGTACTCGATGTCACTCATGAAACCAAAGGTACGGGCGCGGCTGACTTCTTTTACGAACGAAGTGCTGGAAAAATCCACGCTTGCACTTTGGGTGCGGTCACGGAAAACCGGGTGATCGAAATCGATCTCGAAGCTCACCTTGAACCCGTCGAAAGGGACGAAAGTAGCGCGCTTGTCGCCATCTTCCACTGTCACTTCCCGCAGGATGCGGATGAACTTCTTGGCAGCGTCCTGTTCTTCCAGGCCAGCCGATTGAATCAGGAATACGAAAGGTCCGGCGCTACCATCCATGATCGGGACTTCGGACGCGGAGAGCTCGACGTAGGCGTTATCGATGCCCAGGCCTGCCATGGCCGAGAGCAAGTGCTCTACCGTGTCCACTTTGACGTCACCGTTAACCAGCGTGGTCGACATAGTGGTTTCACCAACGTTTTCCGCGCGGGCAGGGATATGCACCACAGGGTCGAGGTCGGCGCGACAAAACACAATGCCAGTGTCGACAGGCGCAGGCTTGAGGGTCAGGTAGACCTTCTCCCCGGAGTGCAGGCCGACACCTGTGGCACGGATAATATTCTTCAGGGTGCGTTGTTTAATCATGGCATGGGCCGCTTCAGCGCAAATTGCGAACTGGTATCAACAAAGGCTGGCGATGATAGCAGACCAGACCTTTGCTGAACACCAATCACCCGAATACCCCTGATACATTTCATCAATCGGCCTGACGACGCAGGAATGCCGGGATATCCAGGTAATCCAGATCATCTTGTGGATTCATCTTCGCGGCAGTCGCAGCACCGGCCTGAGCCTGGTTGCGCATGACGGTCGGACGGTCCAGGTCGCGGTAGTTGACCGCTGGAGCTTCCTGACGAACAGGGGCCTGTTGTTGTGGCTGCGAAGCCATCGAAGTGTGAACGGTGTTGTCGATAACCTTCACAGGCTTCTCGATTTTAGCGCCCAGACCGGTGGCAACGACAGTCACGTGCAGCTCGTCGCGCATGTCCGGATCGATAACGGTACCGACCTTGACCATGGCGTGCTCGGACGCGAATGCCTCGATGATGCTACCCACGTCGGAGTACTCACCCAGGGAAAGATCCGGACCGGCGGTGATGTTGACCAGGATGCCGCGAGCGCCTTGCAGGTTCACGTCTTCCAGCAACGGGTTGCGAATGGCCGCTTCGGTGGCCTCGCGTGCACGGTTCGGACCGCTGGCGCAGCCAGTGCCCATCATCGCCATGCCCATTTCGCTCATCACGGTACGTACGTCGGCGAAGTCGACGTTGATCATGCCCGGACGCTTGATGATGTCGGAGATACCGCGAACGGCACCGGCCAATACATCGTCAGCCTTGGCGAAAGCCGACAGCAGGCTGGCGTCCTTACCGAGGATGGTCAGCAGCTTTTCGTTGGGAATGGTGATCAGCGAGTCGACGCTTTCGGAGAGCATGCGGATGCCTTCGTCGGCGATCTGCATACGCTTGCGGCCTTCAAACGGGAACGGACGGGTCACCACCGCAACGGTGAGGATGCCCATTTCCTTGGCCACTTCGGCGATGATCGGCGCAGCACCGGTACCGGTACCGCCGCCCATGCCAGTGGTGATGAACACCATGTTGGTGCCGGCCAGTACTTCGGCAATGCGCTCGCGGTCTTCCAGAGCGGCTTGACGGCCGACTTCAGGGTTGGCGCCGGCGCCCAGGCCTTTGGTCACGCCGGTACCCAGTTGCAGGATGGTGCGCGCGCCGATGTTTTTCAGCGCTTGAGCATCGGTGTTGGCGCAGATGAATTCAACGCCTTCGATGTTGCTCTTGACCATGTGGTTGACAGCGTTGCCGCCGCCACCGCCGACACCGATAACTTTGATTACCGGGCTTGCGGGGATGTTGTCTACGAGTTCGAACATTTTCCCTCTCCTTTACATTCTCTAGTTTTTTCGCCTACTGCGTGCTTCGGTGTAACGGTGTTGCGGTAAATCGTCAGAAGTTGCCCTGGACCCACTTTTTCAAGCGGTCCAGCAGCGGAGCCTGAGGCTCATCGTTGCTGTAGCTGTCGCGGCTGCCGATGCCCGAGAACGAGATGCCGTCGGATTGTTTCTGCAGGCCGTACATCAACAGGCCAACGCCTGTGGAATAGATCGGGTTGCGTACCACGTCATCCAGTCCCTTCACACCGTGAGGAACGCCCAGGCGGACCGGCATGTGGAAGATTTCCTCGGCCAGCTCGGTGGCGCCTTCCATCTTCGAGGTACCGCCGGTCAGCACAATGCCGGCCGGGATCAGGTCTTCGTAACCGCTGCGGCGCAGCTCGGCCTGGATCAGCGTGAACAGTTCGTCGTAACGCGGCTCGACCACTTCGGCCAGGGCCTGGCGGGACAGTTCGCGCGGCGGACGGTCGCCAACACTTGGCACCTTGATGGTTTCACCGGCACCGGCCAGCTTGGCCAGGGCGCAGGCGTAGCGAATCTTGATTTCTTCGGCGTACTGGGTCGGCGTACGCAAGGCCATGGCGATGTCGTTGGTCACCTGGTCGCCGGCAATCGGGATCACCGCGGTGTGGCGAATCGCACCTTCGGTGAAGATCGCGATGTCGGTGGTACCGCCACCGATGTCCACCAGGCATACGCCCAGCTCTTTCTCGTCGTCGGTCAGCACCGAGTACGCCGAAGCCAGCTGTTCGAGAATGATGTCGTCGATTTCCAGACCGCAGCGGCGCACGCACTTTTCAATGTTCTGCGCAGCGTTCACGGCACAGGTCACCACGTGAACCTTGGCTTCCAGACGCACGCCGGACATGCCCAGTGGCTCGCGCACGCCTTCCTGGTTATCGATCACGTAATCCTGCGGCAGGGTGTGCAGAACGCGCTGGTCAGCCGGGATGGCCACGGCCTGGGCGGCATCCAGTACACGCTCAAGGTCCGCGGAGCTGACTTCACGATCACGAATCGCGACGATGCCGTGGGAATTCAGGCTGCGGATGTGATTGCCGGCCACGCCGACAAATGCCGAGTGGATGCGGCAACCGGCCATCAGCTGCGCTTCTTCGATGGCGCGCTGGATCGACTGCACGGTGGACTCGATGTTCACCACCACGCCTTTCTTCAGGCCGCGGGACGGATGGGTACCGATCCCGACGATTTCCAGCGTGCCGTCGTCCGCCACTTCGCCTACCAGCGCCACCACCTTGGAGGTGCCGATATCGAGACCGACGATCATTTTGCCGCTTTGCACGTTTGCCATGGGGTCCTGCCTCTCTTAATTCTTTGCGACAGCGGGTTGGGCTGTCGTAGGCGCTACAGGTTCCCGCCAGCCAACAGCGAGGCCGTTGGCGTAGCGCAGATCGATGCGCGCAATGTTCGTAATCTGTTCTTTGAGCGTCTTGTCATAGATGGCGATGAAGCGGCGCATCTTTTCCACGAGGTTGCCGCGTCCCAACAGCAGTTCGATCCCCGGGCCGGCACTGCCGGGGCCGGTGGTAAGGAACCAGCTGCCGCGTTCGCGCAACTCCAGGCGTGCAATCGAGAAGCCCAGAGGCCGGAGCATCTGACTGAGCACCTGGTATTGCTGCATCACCTGCTGCTGAGCCCGCTGTGGGCCGAACAGCTGTGGCAGGTGTTCGTAGTTCGCCAGTTCCTTGGGCGTAAACGCCTGGCCCTGGTTGTTCAGCAACGACTCGTCACCCCAACGGGCCACGGGCAGTTGCTCTTCGAGACGGATCACCACTTGATCCGGCCAGACCCGCCGCACTTCGGCGTGGGCAATCCATGGCATCTGTTCCAGCTCGGTGCGCATGCCCGCCAGGTCGATGGTGAAGAAGCTCGACGCCACGTACGGGGCGATTCGCTGCTGAACCGCTTGCTGGCTGATGTAGCTCAGGTCGCCCTGCACGTTGATCTTGGTGATCGGGCGATCGGCATACGGCAGCAAACGCGTCGCGCCTTCATAGGTGCCGAATCCCAGCACCACCAGCAACACTGGCCAGAACAAGGCCTTGAGAAAGCCGAAGTTGGCTTTGGGCAGGCGCACGGACATCGGCTCTTTGGCCACCATTCGGCTGGCACCCCGCGGCACCGGCTTGCGGCCGGGCGATGCGGGTGGCTGATGTCTGAGCTGAGCGCCTTGCATGGTCTTAACCTCTTGGCTCTGCGTGTCCGGCAACGCTGGCGGCCAGAATGGCCAGAACCAGTTGCTGGAAATCCAGACCGGCAGCACGGGCCGCCATCGGCACCAGGCTGTGGTCGGTCATGCCCGGTGCAGTGTTGACTTCCAGGAACCAGAACTGCCCTTCGGCGTCCTGCATCACGTCTGCCCTGCCCCAACCGGCAATACCCAAGGCTTCACAGGCTTTCGCCGTGAGGTCCATGAGTTCTTTTTCCTTGACGCTGTCCAGCCCGCACGGAATGCGGTACTGGGTATCGTTGGCGATGTACTTGGCGTCGTAGTCGTAGAAGCTGTGCGTCGTGCCCAGGGCAATCGGAGGCAACACCTGGTCACGCAGGGTGGCGATGGTGAACTCCGGACCTTGAATCCATTGCTCGACCAACACTTGCGAATCGTAGGTACTGGCCGCTTTCCAGGCGTCGATCAATTCGGGCGCGGAAGTCACTTTGGCCATACCGATACTTGAACCTTCATGGGCCGGTTTGACGATCAAAGGGAAGCCCAGTTCCGCAGCCGCAGAAATACAGTCGGCCTCGCTGGTCAGTACCGCGTGACGTGGCGTCGGAATGCCCAGGCTGTGCCAGACCTGTTTGGTGCGCAGTTTGTCCATGGCCAGGGCCGAGGCGAGGATGCCACTGCCGGTGTACGGAATGCCCAGGCATTCGAGCAGGCCCTGCATGCTGCCGTCTTCACCGCCACGACCGTGGAGGATGATGAAGGCACGGTCGATCTTTTCGTTGAGCAGACGCTGCAGCAGGTCATCGCCCACATCGAGGCCGAACGCGTCGACACCGGCGCTTTGCAACGCATCGAGGACAGCGTTGCCCGATTTCAGGGAAACCTCGCGCTCGGCACTCTTGCCGCCGAACAGCACGGCAACGCGGCCGAAGTCTTTCGGCGCGATCGTGGAGACGAGGTTGGCGTAGGCAGCAGTCATTTCAACTTCCCCTTCTCCGGCGCAGCGACGGCACCGGCGAACAACTCGCTTTTCAACAGTTTCGGTGCGAGACCGCCGATATCACCGGCACCCTGGCACAGCAGGATGTCGCCGGCACGCAGCAGAGGCTTGACCACTGGCGCGAGGTCGACACCGCGTTCGATGTAGATCGGATCGAGCTGACCGCGCTGACGGATGCTGTTGCACAGCTTGCGGCTGTCGGCGCCCGGGATCGGCTCTTCACCGGCCGGGTAGACTTCCATCAACAGCAGCACGTTGGCATCGGCCAGGACATTGACGAAGTCGTCGTACAGGTCACGGGTGCGGCTGTAACGGTGCGGCTGATACACCATCACCAGACGGCGCTCCGGCCAGCCACCGCGCACGGCCTTGATCACCGCCGCGACTTCGGTCGGGTGGTGGCCGTAGTCGTCGACCAGCATGACGTTGCCGCCATCCACCGGCAGCTCGCCGTAGACCTGGAAGCGTCGGCCGACACCCTGGAACCCGGACAGGCCCTGAACGATGGCTTCGTCGCTGACGCCTTCGTCGGTAGCGATGCAAATGGTTGCCAGTGCATTGAGTACGTTATGGTTGCCCGGCATGTTCACCGAAACATCCAGTGGCTCGCGATCAGGACGCAGCACAGTGAAGAAGGTCTGCATGCCTTGCTGGCGTACATTGATGGCGCGCACGTCGCAATCGTCGCCAAAACCGTAGGTCACGGTCGGACGCTTGACCAGCGGCAGGATTTCACGGACCACCGGATCGTCCAGGCACACCACCGCCAAACCGTAGAACGGCAGGTTGTGGAGGAACTCGACGAAGGTTTTCTTCAGCTTGTTGAAGTCACCGTCGTAGGTCGCCATGTGGTCGGCGTCGATATTGGTGACCACGGCCACCAGCGGTTGCAGGTGCAGGAAGCTGGCATCGCTTTCATCGGCTTCGGCGATCAGGTAGCGGCTGGTACCAAGCTGGGCATTGGTGCCCGCAGCGTTCAGTCGGCCACCGATGACGAATGTCGGATCCAGGCCACCGGCCGCGAACACCGAGGCAATCAGGCTGGTGGTGGTGGTTTTGCCGTGGGTACCGGCAACGGCGATGCCGTGGCGATAGCGCATCAGCTCGGCCAGCATCTCTGCACGCGGCACCACCGGGATCCGGCGCTCCAGCGCGGTAGCAACTTCCGGGTTCGACGTGTTCACGGCGCTCGACACCACCAGCACATCGGCGGCTGCGGCGTTTTCGGCACGGTGGCCGATGAAAATCTGCGCACCGAAAGATTCCAGGCGCTCGGTGACAGGCGAAGCCTTGAGGTCGGAACCCGAGACGGCATAGCCCAGGTTCAGCAACACTTCGGCGATCCCGCACATGCCCACGCCACCGATACCGACGAAGTGGATATGACGGATACGGCGCATTTCCGGCTGTGGCATGGCTTTCTGATTCTCAACCATGGGCCACCTCCAGGCAGCTGTCGACTACGTTGCGGGTGGCATCAGGTTTGGCCAGGCGGCGGGCCGCAGTGGCCATCTCGTTGAGTCGTTGTGGTTGCATCAGGACCTCTGTCAGGCGAGCGGCAAGATCCGCTGCACCAGTCGTTCTTTGCGGCATCAGGAAGGCTGCGCCTTCACGGGCCAAATATTCGGCGTTGCGGGTCTGGTGATCGTCGATGGCGTGCGGCAATGGCACCAGCATCGAGGGCAGACCGGCGGCGGCCAGTTCACTGACGGTCAGCGCGCCTGCGCGACAGACCACCAGGTCGGCCCAGCCATAGGCTTGGGCCATGTCTTTGATGAAGGGCTGCACCTGCGCTTCGACGCCAGCGGCGCGATAGCGCTCGGCAGTCACTTCATCGTGATTTTTGCCGGCCTGATGGAACACTTCCGGGCGCAGGTCGACGGCGACTTGCGACAGGGCTTCAGGCAGCAACTTGTTCAACGGTTCTGCGCCCAGGCTTCCGCCCAGGATCAGCAAACGTGCCTTGCGACCGACCAAAGCTGGTCGCGGTGTCTGCAGGAACAGCTCGGTGCGCACCGGGTTACCGGTGGTCCGACGGCTGCCCGACAGCGTAAAGGTGTCGGGGAACGCTTCACAGACTCGGGCGGCCAATGGCACCAGCAACCGATTGGCGGTACCGGCTACGGCGTTCTGTTCGTGAACGATCACCGGCACGCCGCACAGTTTGGCGGCAACACCTCCAGGGCCAGTCACGAAACCGCCAAAACCCACCACGCAGACCGGTTGCAGACGACGAATGATCGCCCGTGCCTGCCAGACCGACTTGAGCAACATCAGCGGTGCCTTGAGCAGGGACAGCTTGCCCTTGCCGCGCAAGCCGCTGGCGTTGATCCGGTGCAACTCGATACCGGCTGCCGGCACCAGCTCGTTCTCGATGCCGCGCGGCGTACCCAGCCAGTGCACGGTGTAACCGCGTGCCTGGAATTCGCGGGCACAGGACAGTGCCGGGAACACATGGCCACCGGTGCCGCCCGCCATGATCACAACGTTAGCGCCCATGTTTCGGCTCCTCGGCGAAGTCGCTTTCATGGAACTCCATCTCTTCGCTGCCGAGGTGGGTACGACTCTCCCACTCGATACGCAGCAGCAAGCCGAGACAGGCGCAACAGATCACCAACGAACTGCCCCCGTAACTGAGGAATGGCAGGGTCAAACCCTTGGTTGGCAGCAGGCCGACGTTCACCCCGATGTTGATCAGGAACTGACCGATCCACAGGAACGACAGGCCGTAGGCTACATAGGCAGCAAAGAACTGCTTGGCCTTCTCGGCCCACAAGCCGATGTACATGCCGCGAATACAGACGAAGACGAACAGCGCCACGGTGCACAGCGATCCCACGGCACCCAGCTCTTCAGCCAGTACCGAGAACACGAAGTCGGTGTGAGCTTCCGGCAGGTAGAACTGCTTCTGCACGCTGTTGCCCAGGCCGACGCCCAGCCATTCGCCACGACCGAAGGCGATCAAGGCCTGGGACAACTGGTAACCGGCACCGAACTGGTCGGCCCACGGGTCGGCGAAGTTGGTCAGACGCGCCATTCGATAGGGCTGCATCTGAATCAGCAGCACCACGGCCGCGACCGCCAGCACCACCATCAGCGAGAAGCGGAACAAGCCGACGCCACCGAGGAACAGCATTGCGGCCGCGGCGCCCATCATCACGACGGTGGCACCGAAGTCCGGCTCCATCAGCAACAGCCCGGCCATCGGCAACAGTACGATGAACGGCTTGAAGAAGCCCATCCAGCTTTCACGCACTTCTTTCTGGCGACGCACCAGATAACCGGCGAGGTAGATCACCACGAACACCTTGGCAATTTCGGAAGGCTGAACGTTGAAGAAGCTGAAACCGATCCAGCGCATCGAACCGTTCACTTCACGGCCGATGCCCGGAATGATCACCATCACCAGCAAGCCGAAGGCGCCGATCAGCATCATCCAGCCCAGGCGCTGCCAGGTGGCGATCGGGATCATCATGGTGACGATGCAGGCGCCCAGGCCCAGCGCCACATAGACGAGGTGACGAATCATGTAGTACAGGGCACTGCCCGACTGCGCCGCCGCGACTTCGGTTGACGCCGAGGCAATCATGATCAGGCCCAGGCCGAGTAACGCCAGGCAGCCGGCAAGCATCGGGAAGTCGAGGTCGATGCCGCGCCCGGTAATCAGCGGCGACGGATAGGGCTTGATGATGTTTCTCAGGCTCATGCCAGTTCCTCCACGGCTTGGACGAACTGGTGACCACGGTCTTCATAGTTCTTGAACATGTCGAAACTGGCGCAGGCCGGCGACAGCAGCACCACGTCGCCTGGCTGAGCCGCAGCACGGCACTTCGCCACGGCCTCGACCAAAGAGCTTGCACGGATCAAGGGCACAGCGTCGCCAATGGCTGCGCCGATCTGGACGGAGTCGCGGCCCATCAGGATCACGGCACGGCAGTTGGCCGCGACCGGACCTTTCAAGTCTTTGAAGTCGGCGCCTTTGCCGTCGCCACCGGCGATCAGCACGACCTTGCCGTCGATGTCCGCGCCCAGGCCTTCGATGGCGGCCAGTGCGGCGCCGACATTGGTGGCTTTGGAGTCGTTGTAGTAGCCCACGCCATCAAGGTCGCGAACCCATTGGCAGCGATGTTCGAGGCCGGCAAAGGTGCGCAGGCTCGAGAGCATGGCATCAAATGGCAGGCCAACCGCGTGGCCCAGGGCTAGGGCCGCCAGCGCGTTGGACTGGTTGTGTGCGCCACGAATCTTCAATTCGCGCACGGGCATCAGGTTGTCGAATTCGAAGGCCAGGTATTTCTCGCCGTTTTCTTCGCGAATGCCGAATGCCTTGAAATCGGGTTTGCTCAAGCCGAAGGTCCAGCATGGCTGGCCCTCGCCCATCAACGGACGGCTCAGGGCGTCCTGACGGTTGACCACGAACTGGCGGGCGCCGCGGAAGATCCGGTGCTTGGCCAGGTGATAGGCCGGCAGGCCGCTGTAGCGGTCCATGTGGTCTTCGCTGATGTTGAGCACGGTCGCCACTTCGGCATTGAGCTGATCAGTGGTTTCCAGCTGGAAGCTCGACAGCTCCATCACGTACAGCTCGACATCGTCGTTGAGCAGGTCGAGCGCCGGGGTGCCAAGGTTGCCGCCGACAGCGACACGCTTGCCCGCCGCGGCCGCCATCTCGCCGACCAGCGTGGTCACGGTGCTTTTCGCGTTGGAACCGCTGATGGCGACGATCGGTGCCTTCGCGTTACGCGCGAACAGCTCGATGTCGCCGGACAATTTCACGCCACGGGCGGCGGCAGCCTGCAGGGCCGGGGTCGCCAGGGCCAGGCCGGGGCTCACGTAGAGCTCGTCGGCACGGCACAGGAATTCGACGTCCAGCTCGCCACAACGCACTTCCACCTGCGGATAGTCACGCTTGAGCGTGGCCAGTTCCGGTGGATTTTCCCGCGTATCGGCCACCGCAAACGCCACGCCCCGGTTCGCCAGGAAGCGAACCAGGGACATGCCGCTCTTGCCGAGGCCGACAACGATGCGGAAGTGGTCAGAAGCGATCAGAGACACTCGTTCTACCTCAGCTTCAGGGTGGCAAGGCCGATCAGCACGAGAATCACGGTGATGATCCAGAAACGGACGATCACGCGCGGCTCGGGCCAGCCCTTGAGTTCAAAGTGGTGGTGAATCGGTGCCATGCGGAACACACGGCGACCGGTCAGCTTGAAGGAAGCAACCTGAATGACGACTGACAGGGTTTCCATCACGAACACACCGCCCATGATGAACAGGACGATTTCCTGACGAACGATCACCGCGATGGTGCCCAGCGCTGCGCCCAGCGCCAGTGCGCCAACGTCACCCATGAAAACCTGGGCCGGATAGGTGTTGAACCAGAGAAAGCCGAGGCCCGCGCCGATCAGTGCGCCGCAGAACACGATCAGTTCGCCCGCACCCGGTACATACGGAATCAGCAGGTATTCGGCGAACTTCACGTTACCCGACAAATAGCAGAAGATCCCCAGGCCACCACCGACCATTACGGTTGGCATGATGGCGAGACCGTCGAGGCCGTCGGTCAGGTTGACCGCGTTGCTCGAGCCGACAATCACGAAATAGGTCAGCACAATGAACCCGGCGCCCAGCGGAATGCTGTAGTCCTTGAGCATCGGCAGAATCAGGGTGGTTTCCACCGGCGTCGTGGCGGTCATATAAAGGAAGATGGCCGCGCCGAGGCCGAACACCGACTGCCAGAAATACTTCCAGCGGCTGGGCAAGCCGCGGGAGTTCTTCTCGATGACTTTGCGGTAGTCGTCGACCCAGCCGATGGCGCCGAACAGCAGGGTCACCAACAGCACGACCCAGACATAACGGTTGCTCAGGTCAGCCCACAGCAGGGTGCTGACACCGATGGAGGACAGAATCAGGGCGCCGCCCATGGTCGGCGTACCCGACTTGGACAGGTGAGATTGCGGACCATCGTTGCGAACGGATTGACCGATCTGACGGTTCTGCAAAGTGCGGATCATCCACGGGCCATAGCACAGCGACAAAACCAACGCGGTCAGTACACCGAGAATCCCGCGCAGGGTCAGGTACTGGAAGACCGCGAAGCCTTTGTAGAACTGTTGCAGATACTCCGCTAGCAGCAGCAGCATTAATGTTTCTCCAGACTGGACCCGCACAAAGCGGCAACGACGTTTTCCATCGCAGCGCTGCGCGAGCCCTTGATCAAAATGGTGGTGTTTGTGTCTTGCTCGGCGTCCAGGGCCTTGATCAGTTCAGCCTGTGTGCTGAAGTGCAAAGCCTGTGGACCGAAAGCGTTTACGGCGTGAACCATCATCGGCCCAACGGCGTAGAGCGCAGAAACCTTGCCCCGGGCGTAAGCGCCCACGTCGCGGTGCCCTTGCTCCGCCCAATCGCCCAACTCGCCGATATCCCCGAGCACCAGGACGGTGCGACCGGAAAAGCCCGCCAGTATATCAACGGCAGCGCACATGGAGGTGGGGTTCGCGTTGTAAGTGTCATCGATGACGCGCATGCCATTGGTGGCCAGTTGCGCAACGGTACGGCCCTTGACCGGCTGTACCGCGCCGAGACCGGTGGCGATGCCGAACAGCGACACGCCCAGGGCATGGGCAGCGGCCGCGGCGGCCATTGCATTGGCGACGTTATGGGTGCCAAGCAGGTTCAACTGCACACGCTCCACACCTTCAGGGGTGTGCAGGTTGAATGACGGGCAGCCACGGGCATCGCGATCCAGATCGCTGGCGTAGAAATCAGCGCTGAGGTTGCTCAAGGCGAACGACAACACCTTGCGACCGGCCGCACGGTTCTTCCAGATACCGAACGCCTTGTCGTCGAGATTGAGAACGGCGACGCCATCAGCGTCCAGCCCTTCGATGATCTCGCCCTTGGCCTCGACGATTTTTTCCGGACCGCCGAACTCGCCAACGTGGGCGGTCCCGGCGTTGTTGAGGATGGCCACATGGGGTTTGGTCATGCCGACGGTGTAGGCGATTTCGCCCAGGCGCGAGGCACCCAGTTCGATCACGGCGGCGGTATGTTCCGGCGCCAATTCGAGCAGGGTCAGCGGCACGCCGAGGTCGTTGTTCAGGTTGCCACGGGTGGCCAGCACCGGACCGCGCGTGCGCAGGATGCTGGCGAGCATTTCCTTGACCGTGGTCTTGCCGCTGGAACCGGTCACGGCGGCGACCTGCTGGGTGAATGCAGCACGGTTCAACGCACCCAACTGACCCAGGGCCTGACGAGTATCCTTCACCAGCAATTGAGGCAGCGTGCTGTCGGCGACTTCGCGCTCGACCAGGGCAGCGACGGCCCCCTTGGTGGCGACGTCATTGAGGTAGTCATGGCCGTCGAAACGCGGGCCGGTCAAGGCAATAAACAGTTGTCCCGGCTTGATCGCCCGGCTGTCGATGCTGACGCCGTCGAAAGAAGCATCGTTCGACACCAGACGCGCATTCAGTGCGCCGGTCAGTTCACTCAGTGTCAGGGCCTTAAGCATGGGCCACCTCCCACGCAGTCAGGGCATGATCGGCTTCGACCAGATCAGAAAACGGATGGCGCTGACCGTTGATTTCCTGATAGTCCTCATGGCCTTTACCGGCCAGGACAATCACGTCATCGGCGGAGGCACCGGCGATCAACTGGGCAATGGCCTGGCCACGACCGGCGACGAAGGTCACTTTATCCACAGCGGTGAAACCGGCGCGGATGTCGTCGAAAATCACCGCAGGGTCTTCAGTGCGTGGATTGTCATCGGTGACCAGCACGCGGTCGGCCAGACGCTCGACCACCTCAGCCATCAGCGGACGCTTGCCGCGATCACGGTCGCCGCCGCAGCCGAACAGGCACAACAGTTGACCTTTGACGTGTGGACGCAGAGCTGTCAGCACTTTTTCCAGTGCATCCGGAGTGTGTGCGTAATCGACCACCACCAGCGGCTGGGTACCACCACCGAGGCGCTGCATGCGTCCGGCTGGGCCTTCCAGTTTCGGCAACACCTTGAGAATTTCGTCGAGGGCGTAGTCCAGGCCGAGCAAGGCGCCGACCGCGGCCAATAAGTTGCTCAGGTTGAAACGGCCGAGCAGCGTGCTGCGCAGGTGATGCTCGCCCTGCGGCGTCACCAGCGTGGCGCGCACGCCATGATCGTCGAACTGCGCTTCGCGGCAGAACAGGTAGGCACTGCTGTCGAGCAGGCTGTAAGTGATCAGCCGCGACTCGCGCTTTTCAGCGGCCAACTGCCGACCGAATTCGTCGTCGAGGTTGACCACCCGGCACTTCAAGTCACTCCAGGCGAACAGCTTGGCCTTGGCCTCAGCGTAAGCTTCCATGGTGCCGTGGTAATCGAGGTGGTCGCGGGACAGGTTGGTCATCACCGCCACGTCGAACGCCAGCGCGGTTACCCGGCCTTGATCCAGACCGTGGGAGGACACTTCCATTGCAACCGCCTTGGCACCGGCCTTTTTCAGGTCAGCCAGGGTCGCCTGCATGGCAATCGGATTCGGCGTAGTGTGCAAGCCGCTTTGCAGCGCGCCATAGAAACCGGAACCCAGGGTGCCGACAATACCGCAATGCTGGCCGAGCAGATCGAGCGCCTGCGCGACCAGTTGGGTCACGCTGGTCTTGCCGTTGGTCCCGGTCACGCCGACCAGGTTCACATGATGGCTTGGCTCACCATAGAAGCGTCCGGCGATGTCCGACAGTTGCGCAGCCAGGCCCTTGACCGGAATCAGCGGCACTTCGGTGATCGGCAGCACGGTGGCGCCTTCCACTTCATAGGCAACGGCGGCTGCACCGCGTTGCAAGGCATCGGCAATGTGCGCACGGCCATCGAACTTGCCGCCAGGCACGGCGAGGAACAGATCGCCTGCGCGCACGTTGCGGCTGTCGAGCGCCAATTCACGAATCAACAGATCGTGGCCGGCGTGGGGGAATATCTTGTTCAGACTTAATGACATCAGCCGCGCCCTCCATTGGCTTTCAGCGGAACGGTCGGAGTAGCGTTGGCCTGCTGGGTCGGCGGCAGGTTGTCCGGTGTAACGT
Organism: Pseudomonas vancouverensis; assembly: GCF_004348895.1. Lineage (GTDB taxonomy): Bacteria > Pseudomonadota > Gammaproteobacteria > Pseudomonadales > Pseudomonadaceae > Aquipseudomonas > Aquipseudomonas vancouverensis. The sequence goes on along the minus strand of NZ_RRZK01000024.1, from coordinate 110,305 downwards.
TCATCAGGCGCAGGGTGCCGGACATCACACGGCTGAACACCGGCGCGGAAACCAGACCACCGAAGTAGCCGGCTTTGCTCGGCTCATCGATCACTACGACAATGGCGTAACGCGGATCGCTCATCGGGCCGAAGCCGGCGAACAGCGAACGGTAGGAGTTTTCGGCGTAGCCCTTGGTGCCGACCGACGTTTTACGCGCGGTACCCGACTTGCCGGCCACGTGATAGGCCGGCACCTGCGCACGGAACACGCCGCGCGGCGCCTCGATCACTTGTTGCAGCATGCCTTGCATGGTCTTGGCCACGGCTTCCGGCAATACCTGAGTGGTTTGCGGCGCCTTGTCGGTCTTGATCAGGGTCAATGGGGCGAGGCGACCGTTGTTTGCCAATGCCGAGAAGGCGTGAACCAACTGGATCGCGGTCACCGAAATACCGTAGCCATACGACAGCGTGGCGGTTTCAGCCTTGCGCCACTCGCGGTAGTTCGGCAGGTTGCCGACGCGCTCGCCCGGGAAGCCCAGACCGGTGTCCTGGCCCAAGCCGACTTTTTGCGCCAGACGGAAAATGGTTTCGCCGCCGATATCGAACGCGACCTTACTCATGCCGACGTTACTGGAGTTGATCAGGATGCCGGTCAGGTCGAGTACCGGACCTTCGGTCTTGGACACGTCCTTGATGGTGTACTTGCCGATCTGCAACGAGCCCGGGTACACCTCGACGGTGTCGCTCGGTTTCCAGCGGCCAGTTTCGATCGCTGCGCTCATCGAGATCGCTTTCATGGTCGAACCTGGCTCGAACACGTCGATCATCGCGCGGTTACGCATCATCGCCGGTTGCAGGTTGCGACGGTTGTTCGGGTTGTAGGTCGGCTGGTTGACCATGGCCAGGATTTCGCCGGTCTTGACGTCCATGATCACCAGGCTGCCGGCCTTGGCGCCGTTCTCGATGATCGCGTTACGCAACTCGCGGTTGGCCAGGTACTGCAGGCGCAGGTCAATGGACAACGCCAAGGGCTTGCCGGCCTTGGCGTTTTTGGTGACCTGGACATCCTTGATCAGCCGGCCACGCCGGTCCTTGATGACCTGTCGTTTGCCCGGCACACCGGCCAGCCATTCATCGTAGGCCAGCTCGACGCCTTCGCGCCCGTGATCGTCGATGTCGGTAAAGCCGACCATGTGCGCGGTGACTTCACCGGCAGGATAGAAGCGGCGGAACTCTTCGATGCCGTAGACGCCCGGCACTTTCAGATCGAGCACGGCCTGGCCTTGCTCAGGCGTCAGCCCGCGCACCAGATAAATGAATTCCTTGTTGGCTTGCGCTTCGAGACGCTCGGTCAGCGCTTTTGGATCCTGACCAAGTGCGGCAGCCAGTGCTGGCCACTTGTCTTTTTCCAGCTGCATTTCCTTGGCGTTGGCCCACAGCGTGGTCACCGGGGTACTGACGGCCAAGGGCTCACCGTTGCGGTCAGTGATCAGACCACGGTGTGCAGGAATCGGAATATGACGAACGCTACGGGCATCGCCCTGACCCTTGAGGAAGTCGCGGTCGACCACCTGCAGGTCGATGATGCGCCAGCAGATCGCGGCCACCATGACGCCGAGCAAACCCAGCACCACACGGAAACGCCACGGGAAAAGTGCACCTTCGAGTTTCATCATGGCGCCACCATCTTCACGTCAGCGGCACCCGGGATGTGCATTTTCAGTTGTTCGGTCGCAAGCACTTCGATGCGACTGTGGGCGGTCCAGGTGCTTTGCTCCAGGATCAGGCGCCCCCACTCAGCCTGCGCTTTGTCGCGCACGCTCAATTCGGTGTACAGGGTGTTGAGCAACTGACGGTTCCAGTGCGCGGCGTAAGACACGCCGATGGCCGACACGAGCACGCCGACAAACAACAGCAGCATGAAAAAGCTTCCGCCGGGCAGTGGCTTGGCGAAAAGCTTGCTCACCGCAGCTTCTCCGCCACGCGCATGACAGCACTACGGGAACGCGGGTTGGCTTTGAGTTCGGCGTCGGAGGCCGTCTGCGCTTTGCCATGGACTTTGATTTTCGGTTCGAAGGCGACGTGTCGAACCGGCAGGTTGCGCGGCAGGTTGTCGGCTTCGCCTTTCACCAGCTTGCGCATGAACAGTTTGACGATACGGTCTTCCAGCGAGTGGAAGCTGATGACCACCAGGCGACCGCCGATTTCCAGGGACTCCAGTGCGGCTTCAAGGCCAGCTTCCAGATCCCCCAGTTCGTTGTTCACGTGAATGCGCAGACCCTGGAATGCACGGGTTGCCGGGTTCTTGCCCTTTTCCCACGCAGGGTTGGCAACCTTCAGGACTTCTGCCAGATCGCCAGTGCGCTCGAATGGCTTGATGTCGCGACGCTCGACCACGGCACGGGCCATGCGACCGGAGAAACGTTCTTCGCCGTATTCCTTGAAAACCCGGGCAATTTCTTCCACGGGTGCGGTATTAACGAATTCAGCGGCGCTGATCCCGCGAGACGGGTCCATGCGCATGTCCAGTGGGCCATCGTTGAGGAAGCTGAAACCGCGTTCCGGATCGTCCAGCTGTGGCGAAGACACGCCCAAGTCCAGCAATACGCCGCTGACCTTGCCGTTCATGCCACGTTCGGCGACTTCTGAACCCAGCTCGGCAAAGCTGCGCTGCACAACGACAAAGCGGCCGTCTTCGGCCGCTAGCGTCTGCCCGGTGGCAATCGCTTGTGGATCTTTATCAAACCCGAGCAACCGACCATCGGGACCGAGCTGGCTGAGGATCAACCGGCTGTGTCCGCCGCGTCCGAACGTGCCGTCCAGATAGCAGCCATCAGGACGTACGGCGAGAGCCTCGACGGCTTCGTCAAGCAGTACGGTGATGTGGTTAAAGCCGCTATCAATAGTCACAGGATCAAATCACGCAGTTCGTCAGGCATGGCGCCCGGTTGTTGAATAGCAGCCAGGTCAGCGGCAGAAACCGCATTCCAGGCATCCTCGTCCCACAATTGGAACTTGTTCAGTTGGCCTACCAACATCGCGCGCTTATCCAACTTGGCATATTCACGAAGACGCGGCGGGACCAGGAAACGACCACTGCCGTCGAGCTCAAGGTCGACGGCATTACCAATCAATAAGCGTTGCAGGCGGCGGTTCTCTTCGCGTAGCGAAGGCAGTGCGCGCAGTTTGGTTTCAATTATTTCCCACTCATCGAGGGGGTAAACACACAAACATGGATCAACGGCATCAATTGTTACGATTAATTGACCAGAGCTACGCGAATCGAGCTCGTCACGGTACCGGCTCGGCATGGCGAGACGGCCCTTTGCATCGAGACTGATAGCGTTGGCTCCGCGAAACACGTCAGCGTTTCTCCAAATTTTAGCGTTTTGAGCTCAAAAAACCCACTTCATGCCACTTTCCGCCACTTGCGCACACTATAGGAATGCGCCCACCACACCGTCAAGGCGCCGATTAAAGGAAAACCCTTACAGAACTGAGATTTAGGAGCATAAAGGGAGGGGTAACGAGAATCAGGCAGATAAAACCGCCCGACAACTTCAATCGGCACAGGAACCTGCACGCAGAAGTTAAAGTAATTTATTAAGAGTAAGATTTTTTCGGTATTACGAAAGTGCTTCTGGAGACGATTGTGAAAGGAGGGAAATTGCTATCACGGCACTCTGCCCAATGATTTAAGCAGAGGCGTGAGAAAAGGTGGAGAGTCGATCTGTAAGCCGGGTTCTGTCTTGAACAGTCATTCGTCTACGATGGCCATCACTGGACACCTTTAGCAACCTACCCGGTCCCAGCGCGGGCCACGCCTTGGGACCCTATTTGGTCTTGCTCCAAGTGGGGTTTACCTAGCCACGAACTGTTGCCAGACGTGCGGTGCGCTCTTACCGCACCTTTTCACCCTTACCGGCGCCGAAGCGCTTAGGCGGTTATTTTCTGTGGCACTTTCCGTAGGCTCACGCCTCCCAGGCATTACCTGGCACTTCGCCCTATGGAGCCCGGACTTTCCTCCCCCCCCTAATTTTCATAGAGGGCAGCGACTGTCCGATCGACTCTCCGCCGCGAAGGTTAACGGCAGAGCGCCCGAAGAACAAGCGCTAAACGCCATTGTGCATGCCTTCGCGTCGGCTTTTACTCGCCCTTCTGCTGATCCAGTGCGATCTGGTACAGCACGTTCTTGCGCTCACCGGTAATTTGCGCTGCCAATGCCGCGGCGCGCTTGAGAGGCATTTCCTCGAGCAACAGATTGAGAATGCGCATGGCTTCACTGCTGACCGCCCCCTCCTCATCCGGTGCCGACCAGCCCGCAACCAATACCACGCACTCACCGCGCTGCTGATTGCTGTCCGACTCGACGAACTGACGCAGCTCGGCCAGCGGCAAGCCCTTGAGGGTTTCGAAGGTTTTGGTCAGCTCACGCGCCAGCAAGGCCGGACGCTCCGGACCGAACACCAGCTCCATGTCCTGCAGGCATTCGAGAATACGGTGCGGCGCCTCGTAGAAGATCAAGGTGCGCGGCTCTTCCTTTACCTGCTCGAGGCGCACGCGTCGCCCCACGGCCTTGGCCGGCAGGAAACCCTCGAAAATGAAGCGATCCGAGGGCAGACCAGCCGCCGACAACGCGGCAATCAGCGCGCAAGCGCCGGGAACCGGGACCACGTTGATACCGGCGGCCCGCGCCTGGCGCACCAGGTGGTAGCCGGGGTCGGAAATCAGCGGTGTCCCCGCATCGGAGATCAGCGCAACATTATCCCCCGCCAGCAGACGGGTAATAAACCGGCTACCTTCATCACGTTCATTGTGTTCATGACAGGCAGCCAGCGGCGTCGAAATGCCGAAGTGCTGCATCAGGCGCTGGGAGTGCCGGGTGTCCTCGGCAGCGATCAAGGCCACTTCGCGCAGGATTTTCAGCGCACGTGCGCTGATGTCGTCCAGGTTGCCGATGGGCGTCGCCACCACATAAAGCGAGCCAGCAGCGGAATTCAAAGCACCTGGAGCAGTCAAAGCGCACACCTCATGATCGGTAAAAGTCGCCATTGTAGCGCGTAGCGGCGCCGGCGATACGCGCAAGCGACCAGGGCTTTCACGAGGGTTTGTGCGCTGACGCAACATTTACACCAGCTAAATTGATCGATTCACGCCAGTAACATCGCGCCCCGGCCAGTGCTTGGGTACAATTCCACGCTAATTTGATCGAGTATCAGGAACACTTACATGATCGCTTGCCTGCGGCTGTTATCTGCCCTCTGCCTTGCTGCCTTGCTGGCGGCTTGCGCCAGCTCGCCCTCCTCCAGCCTTGGCGAACTTCCCCGGACTCCGGACGCCAGCATCGAGCAACTGCTCGAGAAGGCTTCCCAAAGCAAATCGCCGGAAGATGCGGCGCTGTTGCGCTTGAGCGCAGCCGACCTCGCCTACCGCCAGGGCAATGCCGGCCAATCCGCGCAAATCCTGCAACTGGTGCCGATCGAACAGCTCAAACCGGGCCAACAGATCTTCGCCAGCACCCTGGCGGCTGAACTGGCGATGACCCGCAACCAGCCCAAGGCCGCACTGACTGCCTTGAGCCACCCTAGCCTGCAACGCCTGAGCGAAATGCCTGCCGACCAACAGGTTCGGACCGGCGCTGTGCATGCCCGCGCACTGGAAGCCGATGGCCAGACACTCGCCGCCGCACGGGAACGCATTACCATTGCACCGATGCTGAGCGGTGAAGCCGCTGCGAAAAACCACGAAGCCATCTGGGCGCTGATCGCCTCGCTGCCGACCGATCAGTTGCAACCCAACACCACTGACACCCTCGGTGGCTGGATGGGCCTGGCACTGGCGGTAAAGTCCGCCGGCACCCTGGAACAGCAGCAAGCCGCCATCGACAACTGGCGCGCGCAGAACCCGAAACACCCGGCAGCCATTCAACTGCCGCTGCCACTGACCAAACTCAAGGAGCTTGCCAGTCAACCGCTGAGCAAAATTGCCCTGCTGCTGCCACAGGACGGCCCGCTGGCCTCGGTCGGCAAGGCATTGCGTGATGGCTTCATGGCCGCTCACTACCAGGCGCAACAGGCAGGGCAGAAACCGCCGGCCATCGAGTTCTATGACAGCTCGCGCCTGACCTCGATGGATGAGTTCTACCGCAAGGCCCAGGCCGATGGCGTGCAACTGGTGGTTGGCCCACTGGAGAAGCCGCTGGTCAAACAACTGAGCACGCGCCCGCAACTGCCGATCACCACCCTGGCGCTGAACTACAGCGAAGGCGATCAAGGTCCGGCACAACTGTTCCAGTTCGGCCTCGCCGCCGAAGACGAAGCTCGCGAAGTCTCCCGCCGCGCCCGCGCCGACGGCCTGCACCGCGCCGCCATCATGGTGCCGAAAGGCGAATGGGGTGACCGCGTATTGAAGGCCTTCAGCCAGGATTGGCAAGCCAATGGCGGCAGCATCGTGGCCACCGAGCGCGTTGACCAGCCTGTGCAACTGGCCCAGCAAATCGCCGACATGTTCCAGCTGCGCCAGAGTGAAGGCCGCGCCAAGAGCCTGCAAAGCACCGTTGGTTCGCAGGTAGCTGCACAGCCTTCGCGTCGCCAGGACATCGAATTCATCTTCCTCGCCGCCACTCCGCAGCAGGCGCAACAGATCAAGCCGACGCTGAACTTCCAGTACGCCGGTGACGTTCCGGTCTACGCCACTTCCCACGTCTTCAGCGCCAGCGGCGACGTAAACCAGTACAACGACATGAACGGCATTCGCTTCTGCGAAACGCCTTGGTTGCTGGACGCCAATGACCCGTTGCGCAGCCAGGTCACCGCGCAATGGCCACAAGCGGCCGGTAGCCTCGGCCGTCTGTACGCCATGGGCGTCGACGCCTACCGCCTGGCCCCACGCCTGGGTCAGCTCAAGGCCCTGCCGGACAGCCGCATCGAAGGTCAATCGGGCAGCCTTGGCATCACTCAGAACCAGCGCGTGGTGCGCCAGCTGCCCTGGGCTCAATTCGTCAACGGCCAGGTTCAGCGCCTGCCGGACACCCCGCGCTGATGCCCGACAGGTCAAGTCAGCAAAGCGGCAAGGATGCCGAGCGCCAAGCGCTCGAGCATCTGCAACAACAGGGTCTGCGCCTGCTGGCGCAGAACTGGTTGTGTAAACGCGGCGAGCTTGATCTGGTCATGCTAGATGGCGATACAGTAGTATTCGTCGAAGTCCGCTACCGTAAAAACACCCAATGGGGTGGCGCACTCGATAGTATCGACGGGCGCAAACGGCAGAAACTGATTTTCGCCGCGCAGTATTTTCTTCAGCGCGAGTCGCGTTGGGCCAATTCCCCCTGCCGTTTCGACGTGATTGCCATCGACAGCGATCTCGATCAGTTGAACTGGCTGCAGAATGCCTTCGACGGCTGACTGCCCGTACTCCGCACCGGACACCCAACACTTTTGCTCTTTGCTTTGCGGGCTGCACATTCATGTGCCAAACAGCCGCGCTACTTAAGGTCACACAGATGGACATGCAATCCCGAATTCGCCAGCTTTTTCAGGCCAGTATCGACACCAAGCAACAGGCGATGGAAGTTCTTGCACCGCACATCGAGCAAGCCAGCCAAATCATGGTCAACGCGCTGCTCAACGAAGGCAAAATGCTTTCTTGCGGCAACGGTGGCTCCGCCGGCGATGCCCAGCATTTCTCTTCCGAGCTGCTCAATCGCTTCGAACGCGAGCGGCCAAGCCTGCCGGCCATCGCCCTGACCACCGACAGCTCGACGATCACCTCGATCGCCAATGACTACAGCTACAACGAAATTTTCTCGAAACAGATCCGCGCACTCGGCCAACCGGGCGATGTGTTGCTGGCGATTTCCACCAGCGGCAATTCGGCCAACATCATTCAAGCGATCCAGGCCGCACATGATCGCGAAATGATTGTCGTAGCATTGACGGGTCGTGACGGCGGCGGCATGGCATCGCTCCTGCTGCCCGAGGACGTCGAGATTCGCGTCCCCGCCAACGTCACCGCTCGAATTCAGGAAGTCCACCTGCTGGCGATCCATTGCCTTTGCGACTTGATCGACAGCCAATTGTTCGGGAGTGAAGAATGACCCCTAATCGCCTTGGCCTACTGGCCTTGACCCTGTGCCTCGGCATCAGCGGCTGCACCTCGGTGGTGAATGCCAGCCGTGAAGCCCCTATTGAAGATGACCGTGGCACACGCACACTGGGCAGCAAGATCGATGACTCCCTGATCGACACCAAGGTCGGCGTGAACGTCGCCAAGGCCGACCCGGCCCTGGATAAAGACTCGCATATCGTCGTGACCAGTTATAACGGCGTGGTACTGCTGGCCGGACAAACGCCACGCGAAGACCTCAAGGCCAAGGCCGAGCAGGCCGCCGCCGCTGTGCAACGCGTGAAGAAAGTGCACAACGAACTTCAGGTCCTGCCGCCCTCCAGCTTCCTGGCCCGTCAGAACGACACCTGGCTGACCTCCAAGATCAAGACCCAGATGCTCGCCGACGCAAACATCCCGGGTTCACGCATCAAGGTCGTCACTGAAAACGGTATCGTTTATCTGCTGGGCCTGCTGACCAAGCAGGAAGCCCAACAGGCCACCAACCTGGTGCAGGGCGTTTCCGGCGTGCAGAAGATTGTGAAGCTGTTTGAGTACATCGACTGACAGCCATCAACAGATACAAAAAAGGCGATCCATCCGGATCGCCTTTTTTATTACTTCACCACTTTCAGACTTGGCCGACCGCTTGGGCGCGGCGGCTCGCTGTCCGGTGGCGGCAAATCATCATCGGGCTCGATCTCGTCTTCGTCATCCATCGGCGATTCCAGATCAAACACCATGCCCTGGCCGTTCTCCCGGGCATAAATCCCCAGGATGGAGGCGATAGGCACGTACAGGGTGTGCGGGACGCCACCAAAGCGGCCTTCGAAGCTGACCGCGTCGTTGTCCATATGCAGGTGACGTACGGCTTGTGGCGATACGTTCAGGACAATCTGACCGTCACTGGCAAACCCCTGAGGGACCTGCACCGACGGATATTCGGAATTGACCAGCATGTGCGGGGTGCAATCGTTATCCACAATCCACTCATAGAGCGCACGGACCAGATAAGGTCGACTGGAGTTCATAGCGGCTCCTTAAGCCTTAGCGCATATCGCGTTCGACACCAGACAGACTTGCCTGGAAAGCCTCACGCGCAAATTGACGCTCCATGTAATCGAGCAGCGGCTTGGCCGGCCGCGGCAGTTCTATACCCAGAATCGGCAATCGCCAGAGTATTGGCAATAGGCAGCAATCCACCAGGCTTTGTTCCTCACTGAGGAAAAATGGCTTGTCGGCGAACAACGGCGACACGCCGGTCAGGCTCTCGCGCAACTCTTTACGAGCCACGGCACGGGCAGCCTCCTTGGTGCGCGAATCCAGAATCAGATCCACCAGACCACACCAGTCGCGCTGGATGCGGTGCATCAGCAGTCGACTGTTCGCACGCGCCACGGGATAAACCGGCAGGAGCGGCGGGTGCGGGTAACGCTCATCGAGATATTCCATCACCACTGTCGACTCCCACAGCGCCAGGTCACGATCGACCAGCGTGGGCAAACTGCCGTAAGGGTTCACTTCAATCAGTTTAGGTGGCTGACGACCAGCCTCCACGTAAATGATCTCTGCGCTGACACCCTTCTCTGCCAGTACGATGCGCACTCGGTGGGAATAGTGGTCGGCGGGGTCGGAGTAACAGGCCAACCGATTGGTCACGCCCATGGCGATCCTCCTCGCTTGTAGACATTATCGGAAGCGGAAAAACGAGCGCGCCCAGAGGGCGCTTCCCGCAAGACCTGGATCACCAGGTTCATTGCGTATCGGAAGCACCCTTGGGCGCGCGCGATTAACAGCAATAGCTTGAAGCTTGTATCAGTGCACGTCTTTCCAGTATTCGCGCTTGAGCAGATAAGCGAATACGAAGAAGAACGCCAGGTACAGCAATACGTATGTACCGATGCGCTGATGTTGCAGCTTAACCGGGTTAGCCGAGTAAGCCAGGAAGGTTACCAGATTCTTGACCTTCTCATCGAATTGCTCTTCGGTCAGAGCACCGCTTTTCGGCACGATGGTCATTTGATCGCACGCTTCGTGAGTCAAAGGCGTACCGGTCAAAGGATCATATTGCTTCTTGCCGTCTTCGACGATCTGTACCTGTTTGCAGCCGATCACCTGACGACCCTGCAGGCCGACCAGGACGTTAGGCATGCCCACGTTCGGGAAGACCTTGTTGTTCACACCCCAAGGGCGCGACGGGTCTTCGTAGAACGACTTCAGGTAACCGTAGAGCCAGTCGGTACCGCGAACGCGAGCCACCAGGGTCAGGTCCGGTGGTGCCGCGCCAAACCAGGCCTTGGCATCTGCCGGCTGCATGCCGATGGACATGTGGTCACCGATCTTGGCACCGGTGAACACCAGCTTCTCGAGCATCAACTCGTGGGGAATGCCCAGGTCGTCAGCAACACGCTCATAGCGTTGGAACTTGGCACTGTGGCAACCCATGCAGTAGTTGGCGAACGTGCGTGCACCGTCCTGCATGGCGGCTTTATCGGAAACGTCGATGTCGACTTTTTCCAGCTCAGGGCCACCGTGTTCAGCTGCGAAAGCAAACACTGGCAGCGCAGCAAGCATCAAAACAGCAAATAGTTTTTTCATCAGCCAGTCACCCTTTCCGGTACCGGTTTGGTCTTCTCGAGCCTGGTGTAGAAAGGCATCAGAATGAAGTAGGCGAAGTACAGGAAGGTACATACCTGCGACAGCAACGTACGCTCTGGAGTCGGCGCCAGGACACCCAGCACACCCAGGATCACGAACGAGATGCAGAACACCCAGAGCCAGATTTTGCTCAGCCAGCCTTTGTAGCGCATCGACTTGACCGGGCTACGGTCGAGCCAGGGCAGGACGAACAGCACCGCAATGGCCGCACCCATGGCGATAACGCCAAAGAGCTTGTCCGGCACCGCACGCAAGATCGCGTAGAACGGCGTGAAGTACCAGACCGGAGCGATGTGCTCTGGGGTCTTGAACGCGTTCGCCACTTCAAAGTTCGGTTTTTCGAGGAAGTAGCCGCCCATTTCCGGGAAGAAGAACACGATCGAGCAGAAGATGAACAGGAACACCACCACGCCGACGATATCTTTCACGGTGTAGTACGGGTGGAAGGCGATGCCGTCCAGCGGTATGCCGTTTTCGTCCTTGTGCTTCTTGATGTCCACGCCGTCCGGGTTGTTCGAACCCACTTCGTGCAACGCCAGGATATGCAGCACTACCAGACCGAGGATAACGATCGGCAGGGCCACCACGTGCAGGGCGAAGAAGCGGTTCAGGGTAATACCGGAAATCAGGTAGTCACCACGGATCCACTGGGTCAGGTCGTTACCGATGACCGGGATCGCACCGAACAGCGAGATGATCACCTGGGCACCCCAGTAGGACATCTGGCCCCACGGCAGCAAGTAACCCATGAAGGCTTCAGCCATCAGCGCCAGGTAGATCAGCATGCCGAACACCCAGACCAGCTCACGGGGCTTCTGGTACGAACCGTAGAGCAGGCCACGGAACATGTGCAGATAGACCACGATGAAGAACGCCGAAGCGCCGGTGGAGTGCAGCAGGCGCAGGATCGAGCCGTACTCGACGTCACGCATGATGTATTCGACGGAAGCAAAGGCCTCCTCCGCCGAAGGGGTGTAGCTCATGGTCAGCCAGACACCGGTAACGATCTGGTTGACCAGAACGAGCAATGCCAGCGAGCCAAAGAAGTAGAAGAAGTTGAAGTTCTTCGGAGCGTAATACTTGCTGAGATGGTCTTCCCACATCTTGGTGGCGGGAAAGCGCGCATCAACCCAATCCATGAACTTGCTCATCACGCTTTCTCCGTATCGACGCCAATGACAATGATGTCGTTGGTCTCATAGGAATGCGGGGGAACTGGCAGGTTCAAAGGCGCGGGTTGCGACTTGTAGACGCGGCCAGCCAGATCGTAATGGGAACCGTGGCAAGGGCAGAAATAACCGCCTACCCAGTCTTTGCCCAGATCCGCAGGTGCCACTTCGGGACGGAAGGTGGGAGAGCAACCCAGGTGCGTGCAGATACCGATCAGCAGCAGAACCTCAGGCTTGATCGAACGCGTTTCCGGATCAACATAAGCAGGTTGTGTCGAGTTCTTGGAGGTAGGGTCAGACAGCTGGCCCTCGATCTTCTTCAGATTCCCCAGGATTTCCGGAGTACGGCGGACAATGAACACCGGCTGGCCGCGCCACTCAGCAATCATCTGCTGGCCTGGCTCGATTTTGCTGACATTCACTTTCACCGGTGCACCAGCGGCTTTCGCCTTGGCACTGGGAAACCATGACCCCACGAACGGGACCGCAGCCCCCACCGCTCCTGCAGCACCCACCACGGATGTGGCTGCTACCAAGAAGCGACGCCGGCCTGCATTCACGCCGTCATTGCTCATTCAGTCCTCTCCCATCAGCTTTGTGGCCTGTTAAATCAGGCATCTACTAAATAAATCTATGTACTTATAAAAATTTTGCCGAATGGTAATGAAAAGCCCCAATTCTGACAAGGTAATTACCGGAGCCCACCACCCTCAAGCCTTGTAGTATAGGGCGTCTACGAATGTGGCAAGTTGTCACAGCGCAATTCTTTGATAAATCGCACGCATAAAAAAACGCCCAGCTCCGTGAGGAAACTGGGCGTTCTTTTTTGAACGTGAAAGCGAATTAACGCTTCGAGTACTGCGGACGCTTACGCGCTTTACGCAGACCGACTTTCTTACGTTCAACTTCACGAGCATCGCGGGTTACGAAGCCGGCTTTACGCAGGGCGCTGCGCAGAGTCTCGTCGTAGTCCATCAGAGCGCGGGTGATGCCGTGGCGGATTGCGCCAGCTTGACCACTCACACCACCGCCGATCACGGTGACGTAGATGTCGAACTTCTCGACAGTCTCAGTCAATTCCAGCGGCTGACGAACTACCATGCGGGCAGTTTCGCGGCCGAAGAAATTATCCAGCGAACGGTTGTTGATGGAGATGTTACCAGTACCCGGACGCAGGAAAACGCGTGCGGTTGCGGTCTTGCGACGGCCAGTGCCGTAATTTTGAGTCGCCGACATAATGAACTATTCCGTTAAATCTTCAGTTCTTGGGGCTGCTGAGCAGTATGAGGGTGTGCAGCGCCCGCATAGACTTTCAGCTTACGGTACATGTCGCGACCCAGCGGGTTCTTAGGCAGCATGCCTTTGACCGCGGTCTCGATCACGCGCTCAGGGGCCTTGGCGATCAGCTTTTCAAAGTTGATCGACTTGATGCCGCCCGGGAAACCGGAGTGGGAGTAGTACATTTTGTCAGTGGTTTTAGCACCGGTCACACGGATCTGCTCAGCGTTGATTACGACGATGTAGTCGCCGGTGTCAACGTGAGGAGTGTACTCAGGCTTGTGCTTGCCACGCAGACGGCTCGCGATTTCGGTGGCCAGACGACCCAGGGTCTGACCAGCAGCGTCGACGACAAACCAGTCGCGCTTTACTGTTTCCGGTTTAGCAGTAAAAGTTTTCATTCTTTATAGCCTCAGGGGCCGCCCTGTAAATTAGACGGCGGATCTTACTGAATAGTGCGTACTTTGACAAGTCAAAGGCAGCCGGATACAGACGCTTTCGGGGGCTCGGGTCGGCGCGTCCGTTCAACGGCAAGATTCTTCGGCGGCGGCGCATCACTTCCACTGCAGAAAGAGGTGCGCAATTATGCAGATTGCGAAAAATATTTCAACCTGCTTTTATGATTGTTTTGCCCAAGGAGCACCTCGATGGACTATCGCCAGCTAGGCCGAACGAATCTGAACGTGAGTGCGATCTGCCTCGGAACCATGACCTGGGGCGAGCAAAACAGCGAGGCAGACGCCTTCGCGCAGATTGAGCGGGCCAAGGCCGCCGGGATCAATTTCATCGACACCGCGGAAATGTACCCGGTGCCGCCCAAGGCCGAAACCTACGCCACCACCGAGCGCTACATCGGCAATTACTTCAAGAGTCGGGGCGACCGTGCCGACTGGATCCTGGCCAGCAAGATCGCCGGCCCGGGCAACACCATCGACTACATCCGCGACGGCAATCTTCGGCACAATCGACAGCACATCAGCGAAGCCGTGGACGCCAGCCTCAAGCGCCTGCAAACCGACTACATCGACCTGTACCAGCTGCACTGGCCGGAACGCAGCACCAACTTCTTCGGCCAACTGGGCTACAAGCACAAGATCGAAGCCAACCTGACCCCGCTGGAGGACACCCTCGAAGCGCTGGACGAACAGGTGCGCGCCGGCAAGATCCGTCACATCGGCCTGTCCAACGAAACGCCGTGGGGCACCATGCGTTTCCTGGCCCTGGCTGAAGCCCGTGGCTGGCCGCGTGCGGTGTCGATCCAGAACCCGTACAACCTGCTCAACCGCAGCTTCGAAGTCGGCCTGGCGGAAATTGCGATCCGCGAACAATGCGGCCTGCTCGCCTACTCGCCACTGGCGTTCGGTTTCCTGTCGGGCAAGTACCTCAATGGCGCGCGCCCGCCAAAAGGCCGCCTGAGCCTCTACAGCCGCTTCAGCCGCTACTTCAACCCACAGTCGGAAGCCGCCTGCACCCGCTACGTTGCACTGGCTCGCGAACACGGCCTGGACCCGGCGCAAATGGCCCTGGCGTTCGTCACGCAGCAGCCGTTCGTCACCAGCAACATCATTGGCGCGACGACCATGGAGCAGCTGGAGAGCAACATCGCCAGCTTCGACCTGAAGCTGTCAGAGGAAGTGCTGGAAGGGATCGAAGCGATTCACAAGGATCACCCGAATCCGGCGCCTTGATTGATTCATGAGCCTCATCGCGAGCAAGCTCGCTCCCACACGGTTTACGCCTTATCTGTGGGAGCCAGCCTGCTGGCGATAACGGTCTGACCGTCAGTGCAAATCACAGCGAGCGCGCAATAATCTCCTTCATGATTTCATTGGTCCCGGCATAGATCCGCTGCACCCGCGCATCCGCCCACGCCCGTGCAATCGGGTACTCCCACATGAAACCGTAACCGCCATGCAACTGCACGCACTCGTCGAGTACCTTGCATTGCAGGTCGGTGCCCCAGTACTTGGCCATCGCCGCCGTCGGCACGTCGAGTTTGCCTTGCAGGTGCAGCTCAAGGCAGCGGTCGACAAAGACCCGGCCGATCTGGATTTCCGTCGCCATCTCCGCGAGCTTGAATCGGGTGTTCTGAAAGTCCGCGATCGATTTGCCGAACGCCTTGCGATCGCGGGTGTAATCCAGCGTCCACTGCAAGCCGGCCTCGGCTGATGCCAGGCCACCGATGGCCACGGTAAGGCGCTCTTGCGGCAGCTCCTGCATCAGGTAGGCAAAGCCCATCCCGGCTTGGCCCAACAGGTTTTCCTTGGGTACGCGCACGTCCTGGAAGAACAGCTCCGAAGTGTCCTGGGCCTTCATGCCGACTTTTTCCAGGCGCTTGCCTTTGTCGAAACCGGGCGTGCCGGCCTCCACCAGAAACAGGCTGGTGCCCTTCGCGCCAGCCTTGGGGTCGGTCTTGGCGACGACAATCACCAGATCCGCCAGATAGCCATTGGTAATGAAGGTTTTCGAGCCGTTGATTACGTATTCGTCGCCATCGAGCACTGCCGTGGTCTTCACCCCTTGCAGGTCGGAGCCGGCGCCAGGCTCGGTCATGGCGATCGCCGAAACCATCTCGCCCGACACCAGTTTCGGCAGGTATTTGTGCTTCAAGGCTTCACTGCCGTAATGCAGGATATAGGGCGCAACAATGTCCGAATGCAGGGAAAAACCAATGCCGGTCAACCCCAGCCGCCCTACTTCTTCGATCACCACCGCGCTGTAGAGAAAGTCCGCCCCCAGCCCGCCGTACTCCTCCGGCAGGTGCGAGCAAAGCATCCCGGCCTCCCCCGCCTTGTTCCAGAGCTTACGGTCGATGTATCCCTGTTTCTCCCATTGCGCGTGAAACGGCACGGCCTCTTTTTCGAGGAAGGTTCGCACGCTGTCGCGGAAGAGTTCGTGCTCGGAACTGAACAGGGTTCTAGGGATCATGCGGCACCTTTTCTTTGTTTTTAGAAGGAGTTGACCTTCAGAGCCTATGCCTCGCTTCCGATACGGGACACTGGACACATCCGACAAAAAATAAGACGATCCAGCCGTCTGGTGACCACTTCCCCCTATAAAAATAAAGTTGAATTATGTCTAACCAAGCCTCCACGCCCCTGCGGCGCGTCAGCATCCTGGCCTTCGACCGGGTTTTCGCCTCCACCCTCATGCAAGCCAAGGATTTCTTCCACCTCGCCAGCCTGCGCTACGGCAAACAACTGGGCCTGGGCCTGACACCGGCCTTCGAAACCCGCCTGGTCAGTCCTGATGGCAAACCGGTGAACAGCTTCAGCGACGTAATGATGCCGGTGGACGGTGCACTGGAAAACGCCGACGTCATCGTCATTCCCGCGTTCTGGGATGACTTCGACGCACTCAGCAAACGTTATCCACAGGTCCTGCCCTGGCTGCGTCAGCAACACGCACGCGGCGCCGTCTTGTGTGGTGAAGCCACCGGGGTCTTCTGGCTGGCCGAGGCCGGACTGCTCAACGGTAAGGAAGCCACCACCTACTGGCGCTTCTTCAACGCCTTTGCCGAACGCTACCCGCAAGTCCAGCTTAATCAGGACAAGCACCTGACCGACGCCGACAACCTGTACTGCGCCGGCGGCACCACGTCGGCCTGTGACCTGTACGTGTACTTGATCGAACGGTTCTGCGGCGCCAACGTGTCCCAGGCCGTCGCACGGGACATCCTCTACGAAGTGCAACGCAGCTATTCGCCGGGACGCATCGGCTTCGGCGGGCAGAAGCTGCACCAGGACGTGATCATCCTGCAGATCCAGCATTGGCTCGAAGAGCACTTCGCCGACAAATTCCGCTTCGAAGACGTCGCCCGCGAGCATGGCATGAGCATCCGCAATTTCATGCGCCGCTTCCAGACCGCCACCGGCGACAAACCCCTGCACTACCTGCAACGCCTGCGCATCGAAACCGCCAAGGGCCTGCTGTCCGGCAGCCGCAAGAGCATCAAGACCATCAGCTACGAAGTCGGTTACGACGACGCGAGTTTCTTTGCACGCCTGTTCCGCCAGCACACGGAGCTGTCACCGAACCAGTATCGGCAGCAGTTTCAGCAAGCGGCTTAGAACGGGATAACACGAATCCATTGAGGGAGTGGGCCTGCCAGCGATGGCGGAGTGTCAGCCAAGATTCACTTTGCTGACACTCCGCCATCGCGAGCAAGCTCGCTCCCACGGGGCTTGCGGTGCAGATTCGAGCCAAAGTCGACCCGCTCAGTTACACCGCAAGCTTAAGACGCTGAATCGAACTCGCCATCATCCAGCTTGGGATTGAGGCTACAGCATTACCGGAAGTGTCTGACTTCCGCTCATTTACGATTTCCCCCCTTTATAGGCACGCCATTAATCAGCGTGAATAACTATAAAAAGAGGTCACCCAATGAGCGAGCCAGTCAGCCCTGTTCGTGTAGCAGTCGTGCAATTCGATCCACAAGTCGGCCTGGATAACCGTAAGGGAAATCTGCACCGTGGCCTTGAGCTAGCACTGGAAGCGGTATACGGCGGCGCGAACCTCATCGTCCTGCCGGAGCTTTCCAACACCGGATACTTCTTCAGCAATCGACAGGATGCATTCGAACATTCGGAACCGGTCCCGAATGGGCCAAGCACGCAAACCTGGGTAGATTTCGCCACCACACACAACGTTTACTTGGTCGCAGGCCTCGCGGAACGCGACGGCATGCAGCTGTTCAATACTGCCGTTCTGATAGGCCCTGATGGTTTTATCGGCAAGTATCGCAAAGCGCATTTGTGGAACCTGGAGAAGCTCTGGTTCACTGCGGGCGACCTGGGCTTTCCGGTGTTCGATACGCCGATCGGCCGCATCGGTTTGCTGATCTGCTGGGACATCTGGTTTCCGGAAGTGCCGCGAATCCTCAGCCAGCAGGGCGCCGACATCATTTGCAGCCTGAACAACTGGGTGTGGACGCCTCCGCCCCTGTTCGATGAGGCTGGCAAGTGCATGGCGTCCTACCTGACGATGACCGCCGCTCACGTCAACAATGTGTTTATCGCAGCAGCCAGCCGCATCGGCGAGGAGCGCGACGCTCGTTACCTGGGTTGTTCTTTGATCGCCGGCACCAATGGTTGGCCCATCGGTGCAGTCGCTTCAGCGGATCAACAGGAAATCCTGTTTGCCGACATCGACCTGACCAGCGCTCGCAGTGCACCTATCTGGAACAGCCTGAACGATCTGCAGCGGGATCGTCGCGGCGACTTGTACGATCCAATGCTCGGTTATACCCGCCACCCTTGTCTGCCACGCTGATAAGGGGGTTGACCGATGCAGACCTCAATCGAAAAGCACCGCTCGAATCAAAACCCGGTGGACCGGGCGATCATCCTGCTGATGTTCGCCGGCACACTGTTGGTTGCCTGGCTCTCACTCACCTACCGCGATACGTGGTCAGCCCACTGGCCCAGTTACAACGATCTGCTTTCAAGCCTCCCGGAACCGAGCGCCTGGTTGCGCTGGGTACTGGGTGACATCAGCGAAGTGGCCTTCTACAAGCATGAGTTCGCTTCGATCGGGCTGCTCGCAGGGGCCTACCTGGCCTACTGGGCCAATCGATGCGGGAAACGCTGGCAAGGTTTTGCCATTTCCTATGGCACCGGATTATGGCCATGGATCGTCACCAGTTCGCTGCTCGGGTTGTTGCTGAGCAACCTGCTTTGGGGCTGGACGGTGACGAGCAATAGCTGGCAGCCGACATTCGCCGCGTTTGTGTCACTACCGGCAGCGATGGTGTTGATGTTTGGTGGTGGCTGGAAGGTTGCGATCAACGGGGCAATCCTCGGCGCCTTACTGGTTACACCGATGTGCCTGCTGATCGTCAACTACCTGTGCAACCCGCTGGCCTTGCCGGTGGTCATTGGCAATGTCCTGGGCATGGCGATTGCCAGCGTCGCGGCATTCCTGCTTTGCAGATACTGGCCGGGTCTGGTGAAAACCGCCCCGCCCTCCAGGCCGACGGTCTCCATTGCTTCGCCCAACACCAGCAAAACGCCTGACTTTGGCGTCGTCTGGACCTTGCGCCGGGTCCTCGCCGACTTTTCGGAAGCGCCGTTTTGTGGCAATGAACTGGCCAGCCTCGGCTTGTTGTTGGGCGTATTGCTGGCTTACACCTTGAATCCGCTCAGCCCGGCTTACGGCTCAGGCCTGTTGCCACAACTGATCGCAGGACAAGCGTTGACGTCGCTCATTGGCGTATTGGTCTGGCGTCACCAATGGAAGCTTCGTGGCTGGTACCCCACCTATGTCCCGCTGGTCTCAGTGGTACCGGCGGCGGTGCTGAGCTACGGAGGCAGTTGGCAGGTCATCGTCTCGAGTGCATGGCTGGGAGCATTGGTTGCGCCGCCATTGGCCTGCGCGATTTCCGCAAGATTGCCGACCGATATGCATGCCTACATCGGCAATGTCCTGTCCATGGCCGCAAGCACACTGTTGATCATCCCGCTGATCGGTTTGCTGATTGCGACTTGAGTCCCCTTCCTCGGCTGTAAACCGGTCACAAAACCGGTGCAGCCGTTTTACCTACCCACAAAAAAGGCCTGCAATTGCAGGCCTTGTTTTTTTCGATCCGTCTTAAGGCTTGTGCGCCCGGGACAGGAATTCGTGGGACTGCATCTCCAGCAAGCGGCTCAGGGTGCGCTGGAACTCGAAGTTCAAGCGGCCGCCGGTGTACAGGTCCTTGAGTTCCACTTCGGCAGAAATGATCAGCTTCACGTTACGGTCGTAGAACTCGTCGACCATGTTGATGAAGCGTCGGGCGATGTCGTCGGTGGTGACGCTCATTTGCTCGACACCGCTGAGCAACACGGCGTGGAAGATCTTACCCAGTTCGATGTAATCGTTCTGGCTACGTGGGCCGTCGCACAGTTCGCGGAAGTCGAACCAGGCCACGTCGTCGCAGGTGCGCAGTGCACGGATTTCACGATTCTCGATCATCAGCACGTCGTTCTCGACCGCCGCGGTGCATTCCGGGGTCAACGCACGGAAGCTCTTGCGCAGACTTTCGTGGGACGCTTCGTCGAGCGGGAAATGGAACAGTTCGGCTTGCTCAAGGTGACGCAGGCGATAGTCGACGCCGCTGTCGACGTTGACGATCTCGGTGTTCTGCTTGATCAGCGCGATGGCCGGCAGGAAACGCGCGCGTTGCAGGCCGTCCTTGTACAGGCCGTCGGGCACGATGTTCGAGGTGGCCACCAGGGTCACGCCGTTTTTGAACAGTTCTTCCATCAGCGTGCCAAGGATCATGGCGTCAGTGATGTCGGAAACGAAGAATTCGTCGAAGCAGATCACCCGCGCTTCAGTGGCGAAGCGTTTGGCGATGATGGTCAGCGGGTTTTTCTCGCCGCCGAGGGTCTTCATCTCTTCGTGCACGCGCTTCATGAAGCGGTGGAAGTGAGTACGGGACTTTTCCTTGAACGGCAACGCTTCGAAGAAGGTGTCGACCAGATAAGTCTTGCCGCGACCAACGCCGCCCCAGAAGTACAAGCCCTTGACCGGTGCCTGATCCTTCTTGCCAAACAGCTTGCCCAGCAGGCCCGGCTTGTTTTGCTCGGCCGCGATCAAATCGTCGTACAGGCGCTGCAAATGACGCACGGCAGTTTCCTGCGCGGCGTCGTGGAAGAACTCCGGGCGTTTCAGATCAGCTTGATATCGTTCTAGGGGCGTCATAATTCGTTAGCAAGGCAACAAAAACGGGCCGTCACTGTAGCGATGGCCCGGGGGAATGGCAATCGGCCCTTGGTCGGACCGACCCGTTGTTTATTCCTGAACCGGTGTCAGGGCGATCTGCAAAGCCTCGATGGCAGCATCTCGCGCGGCGCTGTCGACGAAGGCCGGGCTGTCGGCAACACACTCGCCTTCCAGCCAGACGCTGAAACTCAACGCGTCACTGCGCACGTCCAGCGGCTGGCCGGCTTGCAGTTGCTTGGTCACCTGACCGGCGGTTTTGCCGTCGGCAAAATGCCGTGACAACAGCAGCTGTTCGCCTTCGGCCGAGAGCAGGCGGAAGCGGAAGCTATCGTCTTCACGGAAGCTGACGAATCGCGCAGCTTTTGCCGCCTTCTTCTTGGTGGTGGCTGCCACTTGTGTCTGGCTGACAAAAGAGCGCAGGCCAACCGCTTCGCGCAGTTCAGTGAGGAATGGCGTGGCGACGGCACGGGCCTTTTTCGCACCGTGCTGGAGGATGTCTTCCAGGTCCGCCGGACGCTCGATCAATTGGTGGTAGCGTTCACGGGACTCACCCAACTCGCTGTCCAGCAGTTGGAACAGACGGTTTTTCGCCTCGCCCCAACCCAGGCCCTGCAACAGCTCGCTGCGGAACTCGTCGGCCTGTGCCGGGGTGGCGAACGCCTGGAACAGGGTGAACAGGTGCGAATTGTCCGGGTCCTTGGCTTCACCCGGGGCGCGGGAGTCGGTGACGATCCGCGAGATCGCGTCCTTCATCTCTTTGGCGCTGCTGAACAACGGGATGGTGTTGTCGTAGCTCTTGGACATCTTGCGGCCGTCGAGGCCCGGCAGCGTGGCGACGCTTTCCTCGATCAGCGCTTCAGGCATGGTGAAGAATTCCTTGCCCTGGCCGAACAGGTGGTTGAAGCGCTGGCCGATGTCGCGGGCCATTTCCACGTGCTGGATCTGATCGCGACCCACCGGCACCTTGTGCGCGTTGAACATCAGGATGTCCGCCGCCATCAGTACCGGGTAGCTGTACAGGCCCATGGTGATGCCGGCATCCGGGTCTTCGCCGGTCTCGACGTTCTTGTCCACCGACGCCTTGTAGGCATGCGCCCGGTTCAGCAGGCCCTTGGCCGCGACACAGGTCAGCAGCCAGGTCAGCTCGGGAATTTCCGGGATGTCAGACTGGCGATAGAAGGTCACGCGGTCCACGTCCAGGCCACCGGCCAGCCAGGTCGCGGCGATTTCCAGACGCGAGCGCTGGATGCGCAGCGGGTCATCGCACTTGATCAGAGCGTGGTAGTCGGCCAGGAAGTAGAACGAATCGGCATTGCTGTCACGACTGGCAACGATTGCCGGGCGAATGGCGCCAGCGTAGTTGCCCAGGTGCGGCGTGCCGGTGGTGGTGATGCCGGTGAGGATACGGGTACGAGTCGTCATGGGTAATCGCTTGTCAGACTGCAATCAGTTCGAAAGACGCGGCAGGATCAGATCTTTCAGATCGGTCAGCTTGCCATGAAAAAAGTGCCCGCATTCTGCCACTTTCAGCAGCTCATGGGGACGTTCGAGCTTGTCGGACCACTGATAAACGACCTGCGGATCGATGACTTCATCGGTTTCCGGCTGGATCAGAGTCAGCTCTGCCTGCTGCGGCAGCTGATCCTGATCACCCAGACGCATCACGGCCGGGGCGACCATGAACAGGTGCTTGAGCTGCTGCCCGCTGGCTTCAAGACGACCGCCGAGACTTGCCGCAACAAATCCGCCGAAGGAGAAACCGAACAGCGTCAGCGGCAAATCCGGATGACGGGCGCGGAACCACGCGGCCACTGCCTGGGCATCATCGACTTCACCAGTGCCCATGTCGTGGGTGCCTTCGCTGGCACCGACGCCGCGGTAATTGAAACGCAAGGTGATCAAACCGGCATCGCGGGCGGTGCGTTGCAGGGTCGACACCACTTTATTGAGCATGGTGCCGCCCTGCACCGGGTTCGGATGACAGATCAGCGCCAGGCCGCGGGGCTGCTCGTTATCCAGGTAAAGTGCTTCCAGTTGCCCGACCGGGCCATCAATCACTACAGGGGTTTCACGCATAAGCAAGGAAGGAACTCCGTGACCTCGAATCGGGTCGACTCGTCTAGCAAATTGTCTGTGCCAGTCTATTGCGAGTGAATCGCGGTATACAGCGCAGGTTCGAGCCGTTAACGTAAAGCAAAGCCGTTTATAGAGGAAGGACTCGTGGAACACTCGCTCTTAGTTTGGTTGTTACCGACTCTTGCCCTGGTTGTGGGTGTCGCCATTGGGTTCCTGATCGCTCGCGTTGCGCCGAACGCCGCGCCCAGCCGCACGCAGCGTCAGCTGGACGATATTCAGGAACGTTTCGACAGTTATCAGAACGAGGTGGTGACCCACTTCAACAGCACCGCGACACTGGTCAAGAAACTGACCCAGAGCTACCAGGAAGTGCAGGATCATCTCGCCGAGGGTGCCAATCGTCTGGCCCTGGACGAGCAGACTCGCCAACGCCTGCTGGCTTCCCTGCATGCCGATGCGGCACAGGCACCCCGTGAACGCCTGACGCCACCGCGCAATCAGGAGCCGCCTCGCGACTACGCGCCGAAAGCCCCGAATGCACCGGGCATGCTTGATGAGCATTATGGCCTGAAGAAGTAATCAGCTTCGCGCTTGGTAAAAAGCCCCCGGACAATTCATTGTCCGGGGGCTTTTTTGTATCTGCGGGTTGGCGTGCCAGCGATGGCATCAAACCCTGCAACAAAAAACCCGCCTGATCGCAGGGATCAGGCGGGTTTTGGATTTTGAAGCGGACTCAGCCGATCAAGGGTACTGCTGCACCTGATCTTACTGCTGACCACCGTACTGCTGGCCAGGAATCGCCTTGAGGTTGACTTCTACGCGACGGTTCTGGGCGCGGCCATTGACGTCGGCGTTGCTGGCAATCGGATTGTCCGGGCCGGCACCGCGGGCGCTGAGGTTGGCACCGCTGACACCTTGCGACGTCAGGTAGGTGGCCACGCTCTGGGCGCGACGCTGGGACAGGTCCATGTTGTGCTGGCGGCTGCCGGTACTGTCGGTGTAGCCGACGATCTCGATCTGGTTCTGGTTGAACTCTTTCAGCGAGCCCGCCAGGTTGTTCAGCGGCTGATAGAAACTTGGGGCGATGTTCGCCGAGTCGGTGGCGAACGTGATGTTACCCGGCATGATCAGCTTGATCTGATCGCCCTGACGCTGCACTTCAACACCGGTGTTGGCCATGCTGGCGCGCAGTTTCTTTTCCTGCTGGTCGGCGTAATAGCCGTAACCCGCGGCGGACGCACCACCGATGGCCGCACCGATCAGTGCGCCCTTGCCACGGTTGTCGTGGTTGATGGCAGCACCGGCGACGGCACCGGCCAGGGCTCCGAGGCCGCCGTACTTGGCGGTCTTGCTCATGCCTTGACCGCCATCGGCCTGACCCTGGTTATCGTAAGGGTTTTGCGAAGCGCAGCCCGACAGCAGAGCCACGGCAGTAGCGACAATAATCAAAGGACGCATGGTGAACATGAAAAGCTCCTACTTTTTTGCATTTCTGTGATGCAACGAATCAAGGCATCTGCCTTAGCGGCCGTTGGATCACGTTAGCGGCTAAAAATTCCGGCTGTTACAAATCAGGCCCGGACAAACGGGTTTTCGCGCATTTCATCGCCCAGACGGGTGTCCGGACCGTGCCCGGTGACGACGGTCGCCTCTTCATCAAGGGTATACAGGCGCTGCTTGATTGAACGCACGATAGTCGCCTGATCGCCGCCCCACAAATCCGTGCGCCCGACTCCACGTCGGAACAGCGTGTCGCCGGCAATCAACAGCTTGGCGTCGGAGAACCAGAAACTCATGGACCCCGGCGTGTGACCCGGGGTGTGCAGCGCTACGCCACAACCGCAGGCGAGCTCTTCGTCATCGGCCAGCCAGCGGTCCGGCGAGGGCACCGGGGTGTAGGGCACACCGAACATCTGGCACTGCATTTCCAGGTTGTCCCAGAGGACCTGGTCTTCCTTGTGCAAGTGCAGGGTCGCACCGGTTTTCTCCTTGAGCTGGCCGGACGCCAGAAAATGGTCGAGGTGTGCATGGGTGTGAATGATGCTGACCAGCTTCAGCCCCAGGGCGTCGAGCCGCGCCAGGATCAGTTCATGATTACCGCCCGGATCTACGACTATGGCTTTTTTCGTCAGCGGATCGCCGATGATCGTGCAGTTGCACTGCAACGGGCCGACGGGGAATGTTTCACGGATAAGCGTGGGCTGCTGGGACATCGGTACCTGCTCGATAATCGTGGACGGTCGCGATTTTCGCACAATTGAGTATCCGACCAGCAATCGCTGGCGTGTAACGTGAATAATCGTTAACCCAGAACCCCCAGTTCTTTTGCCCGCGCCACCGCTTGCGTGCGTCGCTCGACGCCCAGCTTGCTGTTGATGTGGCTGGCGTGGGTCTTGACCGTGTGCAGGGAGATGAATAACTGATCGCTGATTTCCTGGTTGGAACAGCCTTGGGCAATCAATCGCAACACCGCCAGTTCGCGAGTGCTGAGTTGTTCTGCTGAAACAGGCTCCAAACCGGAACGGGCGATCGGGGTGGGCAATTTGTCGACAAGGCTCTGTATCAGCGGGGTCGGCGCGCCCAGCTGAAGTTGCCCACGCAGCCAGTCCGGGTGTTCGGTCAACAAGCTCTCGAAGGGTTGCAATACGCCCCCGGCCGCCGCATCCAGCGCTTGCGCCAGGGTCTTGCGCGCTTCCGGTTCACGTCCGCCCGCCAACAAGAGCATGACTTTCTGAATCAGCGCCATCGCACTGAGCATCTGCCGGCCGGATTGCTGACCCAGCTCCAGCAGCGCATTCAATCGCCCTTCGGCCAGCATCGGATTGCCTTGTATGACCTCCAGCATGGCTTGCTGCAATTCCACGTGAAGCGGCAACTGCGGGTGAAACTCCGGTGGCGCGGCGGCATGTTCACCGTTGTAGGTCTGCCCCAATCGCGCCAGCCAGGCTTCGGCCAGATCGGTTCGCCCCTGCGCCAGCCATAGCTCACATTTGACCAAAGTGATCATCGCCAGATAGTAGATCGGCGGCACGTCCCAGATGTGCATCAGCCGCTCGGCTTCCGCCAGTTCAGCGAAGGCCTTGGCGTATTCGCCGCTGCTGCCTTCGAGCCGGGCGATCACGCAGTGGCCGATCAACACGCTGATATCACGGCAGGCACGGGCCTCGTTCAAGCCTGTCAGCAAACGCAGGCGTGCCGCTTGTGGTTGCAGACGCTGCGCCAGCAGAAAACCTTCGTACAAGGTCAACCGAGCGCGGATGGCATACAGCCGTTGCGACGACAGGCCATGCAGGCGTTGCAAGCCCTGATGGACTTCATCCAGCGAACGGAGGATTTCTCCACGCGCTTGCAGCACCCGGGCGCGATCGTAGTGGGCCAGGGCTTCGAAGAGTGGATTACCGACGCGCTGCGCCAGCTCCAGCGAATCACGGTTCAGGCCCCGGGCTCGCCACAGATCGCCATCGGCAATGGCCAGGTTGGACAAGGTCGACAGGCACATCAGGCGCTGGCCGTAGCGTTTGCAGGGCAGGCTCTCCAGCGCTTCATGGCAGTAACGCAATGTCTTCTCGCGATTGCCCCGACCACGGGCAATGATGCCGCTCAAGGCCAGCCATTGCGCCAGCATGGATTTTTGCGCGGTGGCCGAGGGTGCCGGCAGGAAACGACTCAAATGACTGGCGAGTTCTTCGGCAGCATCCAGTTGGCAGGCCAGGCCCAGCGCCCAGCTATAAAGAACGATCAAGCGTGGCGTGCTGATCAGCAGGCTGTCGGGCAAGTCCATTTTCCAGCGCAGCAACATGCCGACATTCTGCTCGGCCAGCAATTGCTCTTCGGACAGGTTCTGCACCAGATTGGCCGCGACATCCAGGTGACCGGCACGCAGGGCCTGCTCCACGGCCTCATCGAGCAAGCCTTGGGCATTGAACCAGCGGCAGGCGCGCAGGTGCAGGCTGGCCGCCGGCACCATCGACTGGGACACCGGTCGCGTGCGCAACAGATCGGAAAACAGATGGTGGTAACGATACCAGTGGCCCTGCTCGTCCAGTGGCACCAGGAACACTTGGTGAGCCAGCAGGAAGCGCAGGATTTCCGCACTGTCGTGGGCGTCGCGAACGGCGTCGCACAGCTCGCTGCAGAAGCGCTCCTGGGGCGCGGTGTCATACAGGAATGACTGGACTTCGGCCGGCAGGCAATCGATCACTTCTTCGAGCAGGTAATCGCGTATCAGCCCTTCCCCGCCGTGCAGCGACTGCGGCAACTCGCCGTCGGTGCCGGCTTCCGAGGCCGCCAGCAACCAGAAACGCAAGCCCGCAACCCAGCCTTCACTGCGCTGGATCAGGTTCTCCAGCGCCTCGCCACGCAAGGAGCTGCTGTGGCGATCGAGCAGGCTCAAGGCTTCATCGTGGGTCAGGCGCAAATCCTGCTCATTGAGCTCAAGCAGTTGCCGCGACAGGCGCAACCGCGCCAGGTGCCAGTCCGGCCGCTGACGGCTGGTGACCATCACCAGCAAGCCATCAGGCAAATGATTGAGGAAAAACTGCAGGCAACGATCCAGAACCGGCCCCTGGGCCAGATGATAGTCGTCCAGTACCAGCAGTAATGGCGTCGTAGTGGACAGGTGGACCGCCAACTCATCGAGCAGTCCGTCCAGCCATTCTTCGAAAGCAAAGGGCTGGTGACGCTGGCGCATTTTCAGCAAGCCCAGCGACTGCCTGCCCAGTAACGGAAAATGATCTTGCAACCCCTCCAGCAAACGCTCGAGAAAACGTCCGGGGTCGCTGTCTCTCGGGCTCAGCCCCAACCAGAGGCTGCGCCAGTGATCCGGCAGCGCCTGACAGAACTCCACCGCCAATGAACTCTTGCCGAACCCGGCCGGCGCACTGACGAGCAACAACCGGCCACCGAGCCCGGCACTCAGGCGTTCGCACAAACGCGGCCGCAACACATGCCCATGGGGCAGCGGCGGACGAAAAAAACGCCCGTCCAGCGTCGCGACGGCAACGGTTGCAGAACCTGGGGATGTAGACAGATCAGTCATAGCCGGCTCTTGTTTGAATTGCGGGTGGCGGCGTTGCAGATGTCCGCAGACTAGCTGTAAACGAACAGCTATTGAAGGTAATTGCTACAAATGGCTACAAAAAGTCTACACACAAAAAAAACGCCCCGAACCAGTCGGGGCGTTTCTTCAGAGGATGCGGCCTCTCTTCAACTCATATCAGCGAACACCATCCTGACGCAGCGCGGCCGGCGTGAAGTCGCTGGTGGTGGCCTGGAAGCCGAAGTTGTAGGCCGACTTCTCTTCGTTCTTCATGCCCAGCGCCAGGTAACGGCCCGATTGAAGGTCGTACAGGGTCTCGAGGGCATACCACGGCACTTGCTTGTCGTAGTAGTCCTCGGCATGGGCTTCGGCGACACGCCACAGCTGACCACGACCGTCGTAGTGGTCGATGACCGCTGCTTGCCAGGTGTCTTCGTCGATGTAGAAGTCACGCTTGGCGTAGATGTGGCGCTGACCTTCCTTCAAGGTCGCGACCACGTGCCAGACGCGGCGCAACTCATAGCGAGCCAGGTCCTGGTTGATGTGACCGGCCTTGATGATGTCGGCGTACTTCAGGTTCGGATCGTCGAGCTTGTAGCTGTCGGAGGCGATGTACATCTCTTTCTTGCCTTCGAGCTTCCAGTCGTAGCGATCCGGCGCACCGTTGTACATGTCCAGGTTGTCGGAGGTACGCAGGCCATCGGCTGCGGTACCCGGACCGTCATAGGACACTTGTGGGGCACGACGCACACGACGTTGACCGGCGTTGTACACCCACGCCGAGCGAGGCTCTTTCACCTGGTCGAGGGTTTCGTGCACCAGCAGCACACCACCGGCCAGACGTGCCGGCGCAGTCACTTTCTGCTTGAAGTAGAACAGGATGTTGCCCGGGTTTTTCGGATCGTAATCCTTCATCTTGTCGCGGAACACGAACTGGTCTTCGAAGTACACCAGGCTGAACGAACCGTTGGCTTGCGGCGTGGCCTGGGTCACCAGACGGGTCACGCTGCCGCCGCGATAGCGGGTGATGTGGTTCCAGATCACTTCCACACCGGTCTTTGGAATCGGGAACGGTACGGCGGTATCGAAGTTTTCCAGACCGTTACCGCCAGACACCAGGTTGGTGTTGGTGGCGTTCTTCTTGATCGCGGCAAACACCTCATCCGGCACGGTAGAACCGCGATGGGACGGGTAGACCGGCATCTTGAAGGTGTCCGGGTAGCGCTTGAACATCGCGTACTGGCCCGGAGCAAGCTTGTCCTTGTACTGCTCGACGTTCTGCGCGGTGATGGTGAACAGCGGTTTTTCACTGGCAAATGGATTGGACAGGAAACCTTTGCTGTCGACAGTGCCGGCGTTCTTCGCCAGCGGCTTCCAGGCCGGAATCGAACCGTCGGCGTTACCCGCCATTTCGGCGCCCATCGGCGTCAGGCTCTTGCCCAGTTTGTCCGCCTCGGCTTGAGGCACTGCCGCCATGACGCTGGTCGCCAGCAGCGAAAGCCCCAGAACACTGGCGTGGAACAGACTCTTTGTTATTTTCATAAGTGCATTCGTCCTGAAAACAGTGTTTAGAAGTTCACGCCGAAGCTGAGCGCGACGAAATCGCGGTCATCCACAGTGGTGTACTTGCCGTCGAAGAAGTTGGTGTAGTTCAGGCTCGCGGTGTAGGTGTTCTGATACTCGGCATCAACACCCAGGCTGACCGCTTTGCGACCTTCCTCGAAGTTGCCGCCAGGGCCAGGCGAGTAACCGCTCACGTCATGGGACCAGGCCACGTTTGGCTTGAGGTTTACACCGGCAAACACGTCGTTGTAGTCCCAGATCGCACGAGCGCGGTAACCCCACGAAGTCGCCGTGGTGAAACCTTCGTCGGTGCAGTTGCGGCTGAGGTTGTTGGTCGCCGCGCCTGGACCGGCACCAGCGATGGTGCTGGTATTGAGCAGTACGCAGGTGTTGGCGCCACCGGTCGAAGGCAGATCGCCCGGACCGTAGACCGGATCACGGCCATAACGCACGTCGGAAGAATCCTCGAGGCCACCGACGTGAGTCACGCCCACTTCACCCACCAGGGTCAGGCGCTGGGCGCCCATGACCTGATCGAAGAAGTGCGTCAGGGTGGTCTGGAACTGGGTGATTTCCTTACGGTTGTAACCGTGCAGGTCCTGGCCCGGTACGCCGTTGAGCAACGAAGCGTTGGTCAATGGGTTGTTCGGGTTGCCACGGCCCAGCGGACGGACGCCGGCGAACAGGATATCGGTGGTGTTGAGCTGCACCGGCGCATTCGGACGGTAGCTGATTTCACCGCTCCACGCCGTACCGGTAGGCAGGGTGGTGGAGAAGCTCAGGCCGTAGAGGCGAATGTCTTCCGGATACTCGATGAAGTAGTTCGAGTTGCCCGCGATGATCAACGGCGCCAGCGCTTGCAATTGTGCCGGCAGAGCGCCTACACGGGCATAGGCCGAAGCCGGTGCGCCGGTGGCACTGAAGATCGGTGCGCGGCTGTGGTAGTTCATGAAGTAGGCACCGAATTCGGTGTCCAGCGGGTCGAACATGTACTTGAAGGATGCACCCCACTGACCGCTGTCCCGCGCATCGCGGTCGCCGGCACGGCGCACCAGTACGCCTTCGTTGTCGACGTTCACGCCCAGGGCGGTCAGCGTCGGCAGGGCAGCGGCCGGAATGGTCGAGCGTTTGTTCAGCACGCGCAGGTTGTTGTCGCAACCGTCAGCGACGATGTCTGGCTGGGAGAAGAAGGTGCCGCAGTTGTCGACGACAGTCTGGTCCCACTCCAGTTGGTAGAAGGCTTCAGCCGACAGGTTTTCGGTGAGGCTCTGGGACACATAGAACATGTTGACCGGGATCAGGCCTTCCTTGATCTCGGCGCCTGGACGACGGAACGCGGACACGTCAATCGGGTTGATCGAGTTGATGCCGCCGCCGATAAAGGTACTTTCACCCCAGCTGACCACTTGTTTGCCCAGGCGCACGGAGCCCGGCTGATCGGCAATGGAATAGTTGTGATAGACGAAGGCGTCGAGCATTTCGGCGCCCGCAGACTTGGCGCCCTCTTTGCGGTTGTCGTCGCTGATGTCCTTGAACGGACGGCTTTCGTCTTTCAGTTCGAAGTCGTACCAGTATTTGCCCCGGACAAACACGCCGGTGTCGCCGTATTTCAATTCAAGGTCATGGATGCCTTTGAAGATCTTCGAGAAGGTTTCCCCGCTCTTGAAGTTCAAGTGACCGTCATCGGAAGTCTGCGACAGACCGTGGCCGCCGTTGTTGACGCCAATGAGGTTCTTGTTCGGCTGTTGAGTAGACCAACTGGCACCAATCGACAGGGACGAGTCGAACTGACCCTCGATTTCACCAACGTTGAAACTGACGCCGAATGCTGGCCCGGCGAGCGTAGAGGCAAGACTGACGGCCAGAGGCAACTTCGCCCGGCGCCAGAACTGGTTTACTGATGTCATCGACGCTACTCCATGTGCATTTTATTGTTATGGCAGTGAGCACTTCTAAAAACGCTGTGGATAACCGGGAGCCATGGCATCCCAAAGTCATTCCAAAGTTGCATCGCCCCCGAGTGTGCGGTTGCTCCGTTTCTAAAAATCCTTGAACGGACTATAGCCAGCAGGTAGTAGTGCTTGATCCCTCTAAAGTGTGATTTGCACCCGCCAGCCACTCTGGAACAGTCCTTTCGCCAGGCCGACGCCCGTCGGCACGGCAAGGATGGCTGAAAAATTCGATTTGACAAGCCAAGCGCTTGCTTGGTGGGCTTGGCGCGCCCTTTCGGGCACGCCAGAAACGGCTTAAAGCGTGGAGAGGAAGGTGCTGTTGGTGGCCTGCCATTCGGTGATGTCGACCCGAATGCGCTTCTTGTCGAGCTTGCCGACGCTGGTCTTGGGAATTTCAGTAACAAGCGCGATCTGGCTTGGGATCGCCCACTTGCTCAGGTGCCCCAGTTCCACGAATGGCTTGAGGTGTTCCTTGAGTTCCCGAGCGCCGATTTCGTGGCCTTCACGGACCACCAGCAGGGCGAACGGCCGCTCGCCCCACTGTGGGTCGGGAATGCCCACCACCGCTACTTCACGTACCGCCGCATGACGACTGATCAGGTCTTCCAGGTCGAGGGATGAAATCCACTCGCCGCCCGTCTTGATCACGTCCTTGATTCGGTCGCGAATATCGATCACGCCCATGCTGTCGAGGGTCGCCACGTCACCGGTATGCAGCCAGCCACCGGCCCAGAGCTCTGCGCCTTTCTGTGGTTCGTTGAAGTAGCCCTCGGTCAGCCACGGCGCACGCAGCACCAGTTCGCCCTGGGTTTCGCCATCGGCCGGGAGGAAGTTGCCCTCGGTATCGACAATTGCGGCTTCCACCAGTGGCCCCGGCACACCGGCCTTGATCCGGTAGGTGGTGCGTTCGTCTTCGGTGCCGGCCATCAGCTCATCGTTGAGGTGTGCACACGAAACCAATGGCCCGGTTTCCGACATGCCGTAAGCCGCCGTCAATTGAATGCCCCTGGCCTTGGCAGTTTCGTAAAGCGTGCGATTGAGTGCACTGCCGCCGATGACGATTTTCCAGCCGCCAAAGTCGGTGCCTTGTGCAGCCTTGGCGTTGAGTACCATCTGCAGGATGGTCGGTACGCAGTGGGAAAACGTGACCTTTTCCCGCCGCCACAGCTCCACCAGGTATTCCGGATCGTAGCGGCCAGGATAGACCTGCTTGAGCCCGAGCATGGTCGCCAGGTAAGGCAGGCCCCAGGCATGCACGTGGAACATCGGAGTGATCGGCATGTACACGTCATTGGTGCCCAGCAGGCGCACGCTGTCGATGGCGCCCATGATGGTCGCCACGCCCATGGTGTGCAGCACCAGTTGCCGATGGGTGAAGTACACGCCTTTGGGATTGCCGGTGGTGCCGGTGGTGTAGAAGGTGGTTGCCACCGAGTTTTCGTCGAAGTCCTGGAAGTCGTACGTGGTGCTCGCAGCCGCCAGCAACTGTTCGTATTCACCGACCAGGTTGGGCAAATCAGCGGTTTTCTCTGGCAGGTCGGTCAACAGCAAAGTCTTTTCGACTGTGGTCAACTGCCCTTCAATGGCTTTGTACAAACCCACGAACTCACTGTTGACCAGCACGAAGCGGTCCTCGGCGTGGTTCATGGTGTAGAGGATCTGTTCCGGCGACAGGCGCACGTTGATGGTATGGATCACCGCGCCGATCATCGGGATGGCAAACATGCATTCCAGGTAACGATGGCTGTCCCAGTCCATCACCCCCACCGCATCACCGGGCTTGACCCCAGCCGCTGTGAGCACATTTGCCAGCCGGGCTACCCGCTCGATCAGGGTCGGGTAGCCATACCGCAACTTGTCGCGGTAGATAATCTCGCGGGTTTTCTCGTAACGTGCACCGGACATCAACAGTCGCTTGATCAGCAGCGGGTACTGATAAGCGCCTTCGGCCGGGGGAATAACGCGAGTCTGCAACATAATAATCCCTTTTTCTGACTGCACGGTCGTGACTGAAAGCCTGCACTTTAGTGCGCTTGATCAGCAGCCAAATCAGCCAAAGGAATGATTTGGCCGGGGCAAAAAATGATGGCCCTGAGCTACCACTCGAAGCGTTCCAAATGATTTTTTTGTTACCGGTGCCTATAAAACGCGGGATTCGATGACAGTAACGCTATTGAGATCCACGTAACACTACCGATACAACGAAGCTACCGGTAAGCTGCCACTCGTTGACTTACTTGTCCTTCCATCTTCAAAGTCGGGAACCCTGCAACCAGGCCTTTCTTGTCAAACGCCATCGGTACTGCAAAGAACAAATGAACACTGAAGCAGCAGCTCCTCAAGACCAATCCGTGTCGCCAGCACCACTGATTTCCATCGTGGCGCCTTGTTATAACGCGGAGAAATACCTGGAAGAAGCGATCAAAAGCATCTTCGCCCAGCAGTACCCGAATTTTGAAGTCATCATTGTCGACGACGGCTCCAGCGACAACAGCATCGAGATGCTTCGCGAGCTGCAGAAAACCTATGATTTCCAGCTGTATACCCAGCGAAATCAGGGTGTCAGCGCAGCACTCAACCATGGCTTGCGTTACGCCAAGGGTGTCTACGTCTCCACGCCCGATCTCGACGACATCATGCTGCCCCACTCCTTGAGTGTCCGTGCCGACTACCTGGACAAAAACCCGAGGGTGGGTTGCGTCGGGGCGCTGATCATCTACATGGACAGCGATGGCAACACTCTGAAACAGCAACAACGTACCAAGGTCCGCACCTACACCTTCGACGAGATCCTGCGCCATGCCGTGGTCATCGGCGCTCCGGTTGCGCTGTACCGAATGAGCGCCATGCGCCAGGCCGGCTTCTACGCACCGAACCTGCGCGTTCAGGACTTTCAGATCACCCTGCGGATTGCCCGCCTGGGCTATGAAGTGCATGAACTGCCGGTGTGCGTGACGCGTTACCGCCGCCATCCAAACAACTTGTCGCGCAAGTACAAGGTGCTGTTGCAGGCGGATCTGGATGCCATCGCGCCTTACGCCAATCATCCGGATTATCTGAGCGCACGTACGCACCTGGTCAACAAGGCGCTCAAATACGCCGTGATCGAAGACAAGAAAGAAGCGTGGCAACTGCTGCGTTCGATCCCTTGGCGCCACTTGAACAGAACCAGTTTGCGCCGCATGCGCCGGCTGATTTTCCATCGCTGATCGACAACCCCTCCACACGCCTCCGCTTCCCAGGCCCTGCGCATGAAATTTCTCGAAAAATTAAAAGAACGAAAAACCAGAAAACATCTCAAGCGCCTGGAAAAACTGCACCGGGGACCGGAAAAAATACGCCTTCGTTATCCCAAATATGAGATCGGCGTAGGCACCTATGGCATTCCGCAGGTCATGGAGTTTGGCGACGACACCATTCTTAAAGTCGGTTCCTACACTTCGATTGCCGAAGGTGTGAAGATCCTCCTGGGTGGCGGGCATCGTACCGACTGGGTCAGCACCTTTCCGTTTCCGCTGATGATCGACGAGGCCCGGGACATCCCCGGTTGCAGCCCCACCAAAGGCGACGTGGTGATCGGCAGCGATTGCTGGATATGTGCCGATGTCATGATTTTATCCGGCGTGACCATCGGGCATGGTGCGGTCGTGGCCGCGGGCGCCGTCGTGACCCGGGACGTCGAACCTTATGCCATCGTCGGGGGCAACCCGTGTCGACATATCCGCTGGCGCTTTGACGAGGAAGTACGTCAGGAACTACTCGCCTGTGCGTGGTGGGAATGGCCCATGGAGGAAGTCAAAGCAGTCTCGCCAAAGCTGTGCAGTGACGACATGGATGGTTTTCTGAACTACGCCCGCCAGCGTCAGACGGCTGCGGCCCAGTCCCGGTAACCGTCATGCCGGTCGCGGCACGTTGCGCCGCGACCATCTCGAACAACCTCAGTGCATTTCTGTAAACGCGAGTTTCACGCCGATCGCGATCAGTACCGCCCCCATGGTCCGGTCAAACCAGTGCCCCATGCGAGCGAAGCCGGCGCGCACACGTTGCTGGCTGAACAACATCGCCACCATACAGAACCAGGTCGCTGTCGCCACCGCCAGGTAAACACCGTAACCGGCCTGCACTGCCAGCGGCGTGTGCGGATTGATCACCACGGTGAACAGCGAGAGGAAAAACAGCGTGGCTTTCGGGTTCAGGCCATTGGTCACGAAGCCTGAGGTGAAGGCGCCACGGGCGGTACGAATGCCCGCTTCCTTGTGCAGGTCATCTGCAACAGGCTTGGCCGGTTGAGCGCGCAGGGCCTTGTAGCCGATGTACAACAAGTACGCGGCAGCCGCCCATTTCAACGCATTGAACAGCACGATCGACTGCGACACGATCAGGCCAATACCCAGCAACGAATAACCGACGTGCAGGAAAATCGCCGTGCCGACGCCCAACGCGGTCCAGGTACCGGCGCGACGGCCGTGGGTCACGCTCTCACGCACCACCACGGCAAAGTCCGGGCCGGGGCTCGCAACGGCCAGCAGGTGAATCAGGGCAACGGTCAAGAACTCTGTCCAGTACATGAAGGCTCCTTCAGGCCAAGCGTAACGAATCATTTCATCTGGTAGGCTCGGCAGATTACGCCTTCAGTTCAATGCACAAAAGGTACAGTTGATGACGAACACTCGCCGCGCCGTTTTCCTCGACCATCCGTCTCTGGATCTCGGTGACCTTGACCTCAGTCCTTTGCGCGATTGCTTCAGCGATTTGCAGCTGTTCGCCCAGACCCTGCCCGATCAAGTGATCGAGCACCTCAAGGGGGCCACTGTTGCCATCAGTAACAAGATCCTCATCGATGCCGCCGCCATGGCCGCCAGCCCCGAGCTGAAACTGATCCTGATCACGGCCACCGGCACCAACAACGTCGACCTCGCCGCCGCCCGCGCCCACGGGATTACCGTGTGCAACTGCCAGGGCTATGGCACGCCATCGGTGGCCCAACACACGATCATGCTGCTGCTCAACCTGGCCACACGCCTGACCGATTACCAGAAAGCCGTGGGCGAAGGGCGCTGGCAACAGGCCCGGCAGTTCTGCTTGCTGGACTACCCGATTGTCGAACTCGAGGGCAAAACCCTTGGCTTGCTCGGCCACGGCGAACTGGGCGGTGCTGTGGCAAAACTGGCCGAGGCCTTCGGCATGCGCGTGGTCCTCGGACAGATTCCCGGGCGCCCTGCCCGGCCGGACAGACTGCCGCTGGATGAGCTGCTGCCGCAAGTCGACGCGCTGACCCTGCACTGCCCACTCAACGAACACACCCGTCATTTCATCGGTGCCCGTGAACTGGCCCTGATGAAGCCTGGCGCTTTCCTGGTCAACACGGCACGTGGTGGCCTGATCGATGAACAGGCGCTGGCCGATGCCCTGCGCAACGGTCATCTGGGCGGCGCCGCCACGGACGTGTTGAGCGTCGAACCCCCGGTCAACGGCAATCCGTTGCTGGCCGACGACATCCCGCGCCTGATCGTCACCCCGCACAACGCCTGGGGCAGTCGCGAAGCCCGCCAGCGAATCGTTGGCCAGGTCAGCGAAAATGCCCGGGGGTACTTCAGCGGTAAGGCGCTGCGGGTCGTCAGTTGATAAACTGCGGCACTTTTTTCCACAGGAGCAGTTATGGATCCGCGCAGTGAAGTACTGCTTCGTCAGGCCGAGTTATTCCAGGGCTCGGTGCTGCTGGCCGGTTTGCCCGCCGACGATCTGTTGGGGCGCCTGCCCGACGCCCACGGCTGGTGCTGGCATGCCGGTGATCAGGCGGCATTGGATGCGCGCTTCGCCGGGCGCAGCCATTTTGGCGTGAATGCACCCGAGCGCGAATTCGACAGCGCCGTGGTGTTCCTGCCCAAGTCCAAGGACCTGACCGACTACATCCTCAACGCCCTCGCCTCGCGGCTGGCTGGTCGCGAACTCTATCTGGTCGGCGAGAAGAAAAGCGGCGTCGAAGGCGCCGCCAAGCAACTCAACCCGTTCGGCAAACC
This sequence comes from Pseudomonas vancouverensis, assembly GCF_004348895.1. Taxonomy (GTDB): domain Bacteria; phylum Pseudomonadota; class Gammaproteobacteria; order Pseudomonadales; family Pseudomonadaceae; genus Aquipseudomonas; species Aquipseudomonas vancouverensis. The sequence continues at coordinate 72,763 of NZ_RRZK01000024.1, read as the reverse complement.
GCGCAAGCTCGACAGCGCGCGCCATTGCCAGCTCTGGCTGGTGACGGTGGCCAATGCGCCAGAGGCCAAACCGCTGGAAAGCCTGGCCCAGACCTACGAGTTGCCCTTGGCCGAGGGGCCGTTGAAAGTCATCAGCCTGCCCGGTGTGTTCAGCCATGGTCGGCTGGATAAGGGCAGCGCGCTGTTGCTCGAACACCTGGACAAACTACCTGGCGGTCACTTGCTCGACTTCGGCTGCGGCGCCGGTGTGTTGGGTGCGGCGGTAAAGCGTCGTTACCCGCACAATCAGGTGACGATGCTCGACGTGGATGCATTTGCCGCCGCCAGCAGTCGCCTGACCCTGGCAGCCAATGGTCTGGAAGCGGAGGTGATTACCGGTGACGGCATCGATGCGGCACCGATGGGGTTGAGCGCCATTTTGAGCAACCCGCCGTTCCATGTCGGGGTGCATACCAATTATTTCGCGACGGAAAATTTGCTGCGAAAAGCAGCCAAACATCTGAAAAATGGTGGCGAACTTCGGCTTGTTGCCAACAGCTTCCTGAAGTACCAGCCCCTGATCGAAGAGCACCTGGGCGTCTGTGCGATCAAGGCCGAAGGACAGGGTTTCAGGATCTACCGGGCCAAACGCAGTTAACAACTTTTTGAAAAAGAAGGCTTGCCGAATGGATTTTGCGAAGGCAGAATCCGCTCCGTCCTAGGGGAGTAGTCTCCCACGAGCACCATGCTCGTCCGGCATACGTCAACATACTTGGTCCTCAGACCATGGCGTGTGCGACCCAAGCGTCCGCATCAGACGGATCGCCAGGGTTTGACAAGACCTATGACACGCACACCTTACCCGGGGCGGGAAGGCTGTACGTGTCATAGCCGTGTCGACCCGCCCCTTAGGAAAACCCCTGATGCTGGATTCACTTCTCGTTCCTACCGCAATCGTTGCCTTGGCCGAAATCGGCGACAAGACGCAACTGCTCGCGCTCATTCTCGCCGCCCGCTTCCGCAAGCCCTGGCCGATCATTGCCGGTATCGTCGCCGCGACCCTGGCCAACCACGCCGCAGCCGGTGCAGTCGGCGCCTGGGTGGGCAGTTTCTTCTCGGATACGTTACTGCACTGGATCCTCGCGGCGAGCTTCACCGCCACCGCACTGTGGACCCTGGTGCCGGACAAGATGGACGACGACGAAGCCAGCACCGCACGCAAGTTCGGACCGTTCCTGACCACCCTGATCGCCTTCTTCCTGGCGGAAATCGGCGACAAGACACAGATCGCCACGGTGATGCTCGCCGCGCAATATCCGGAGTTGTGGCTGGTCATCATCGGCACCACCCTCGGCATGCTGATTGCCAACGTGCCAGTGGTTTTGGCGGGTAATTTTGCCGCCGACAAACTGCCACTGACCCTGATCCGTCGCCTGGCTGCCTCGGCGTTCTTCATCCTGGCGATTGTGGCCGTGTACAAGGCGATGCAGAGCAGTGGGTGGGTTTGAAGCAGCAGCAAGCTACAAGTGATAAGCCGCAAGTTGGAAGCGCAGCGGATCTGCTTCCAACTTGCAGCTAGCAGCTTACTTCTTGGCGCTGTTGTAAAGCGGCATGACCTTCGGAATCGCCGCCTGCAACGCTGCAATACGACTGGACGATGCCGGGTGAGTGCTCATGAACTCCGGTGGCGCGCCTTCGGAGGCCTTGCTCATTTTGTTCCACAGGGTGATCGCGGCATTCGGGTTGTAACCGGCGCGCGCGGCCAGCTCCAGGCCAATCAGGTCGGCCTCGTTTTCATTGGCGCGACTGTTGGGCAAGGTCATGCCGTAGTTGGCCACGGTGTCGGCCAGCGCCAGGCTGTCCTGACCCAGACCGAGCAAGGCACCCGCGCCCTGCTTGGCCATTTCGATGCCATAAGCCTTGGACATCGCTTCACGACCATGCTCACGCAGGGCGTGGGCGATTTCATGGCCCATCACCGCAGCAATCTCATCGTCGGTCAGTTGCAGGCTGTCGATCAGCCCGGTGTAAAAGATGATCTTGCCCCCAGGGCCACAGTTGGCGTTGAGTTCATCGCTCTTGATCAAATTGACTTCCCACTTCCACTGGGCCGCGTCCGGACGGAACACCGGCGCCTGGGCAATCAGGCGATCGGCAATCGCCTGGATGCGTTTGGCGTCATTGCTGGTCTTGTCCAGCACGCCCTTGGTTGAGGCTTCGCCGACAGTCTTCTGATACGACTGCGCGTACATCTGGTCGACTTCCTGCGAGGACAGCATGCTGAACATGTACTGCTTGCGCTCAACGCCCACGGCACCGGCATTGGTGGTGTTGACCGATTGACAACCGGCGAGCAGCAGAGCTGCGCTCAATGCGCCGATAACCAGAATCTTGCTCATCAAAAAACTCCCTGAATACATGCCGCGTATCCTAGGCGTGGAAATGTATCGACGCCAGATACAATGGACGTAAGACGCGAAATTCCAGAAAAGCTCTCGTCATTGCAGGAAAAAATTCACACTCGCCGACAGACTGCAGCCGATCGCGCCGCGCGCCGATTTATTTGCGACATCCGGCAGTTGAAACGCCGTCATTTTACCACCCCACGCTCATGCCCACCGGGCACCCTGCCGATACACCTCCGCAGACGTCCTTTCGCCCGTGGAGCCTCCATGAAGTTCAAGTCGATCCAGTTTTCCGTGGCGGCCCTTGCCGGCGCCATCGTCCTCAGTGTTGTGGCAGCGCTGGTGGTGTACGCGCTGTTTTCGGGCGCACGGACCCAAGACATGGTCCAGCAACGGACTCAGGCACAATTCGAGCAAGTGATCGAACAACGCCTGACGTCCCTGGCGCAAACCCAGGTCAGCCAGATTCAACGAGAGCTCGAAGCGCCGTTGCTGATTGCCGGCGGACTGGTCCGGGTCAATGCCCTGATCGGCACTCCGGATGCCGATGGCAAGCCGTCGCTGAGCCTGAGCCGCGAACAGTTGATCGGTCTGATCAAGGAAAACGTGGTCAAGAACCCGAAAATCCTCGGCTCCTACATCGGCTGGGAAACCAACGCACTGGATCACAACGATGCCGCCTACGTCGGCACCAAAGTGGTCGGCATCGACGCCGCCAACGGGCGCTTTCTGCCCTGGTGGTTCCGCAATGACGACGGCACCCTCGGCCTGGACAAGCTGGTGGATGTCGACGACCAGAAAACCCTGTCCACTGGCGTACGCGCCAGCGAGTACTACCTGTGCTCGAAAGAGACCAAAAAATCCTGCGTGATCGACCCCGCACCGTACAAGGTCGGCGACAAAGTGGTCATGCTCGCCTCCTTTATTGAACCGATCATGCTCAACGGCGCCTTCCAGGGCATCGTCGGCGCTGACCTGTCGGTGAACTTCATCCAGGAAATGCTCCTGGGCGCCAACCAGAAGCTCTACAGCGGTGCCGGAGAGATGGCGCTGATCGGCGGCAATGGCCGGATCGTCGCCTACACCAAAGACCCGAGCAAGTTCGGCGAAAAGGTCAGCGATATTCTCGACAGCAAACAGATTGCCAACATGGCCAATCTCAAACGCGGCGAGGTCACCTACACCGTGGACAAGGCGCAAGGCCGGATCGAACTGTACCTGCCCTTTGGCATCGGCCAGACCGACGCCCGCTGGACCCTGATGCTGCAATTGCCGCTGAACGCGGTGATGGCCGACCTGCAAAAACTCCAGGCCGACCTGGATAGCCAGCGCAAATCCGACACCTTCGGCATGGCCATGGTCGGCCTGCTGATTGCCGGTCTAGGTTTGCTGGTGATCTGGCTGGTCGGTCACGGCATCGCCCGTCCGCTCAAGCAGATGGTCGCCATGCTCGACGACATCGCCCAGGGCGAAGGCGACCTCACTCGTCGCCTGACCAGCGATCGCGCCGATGAACTGGGCTCGATTGCCAAAGGCTTCAACACCTTCCTGACCAAGTTGCAGGCGATGATCACCCAGGTGGTGACGTCGGTGCAGAGTGTCAGCGATTCATCGGAACACACCGCCGACATCGCCATTCGCACCAACATCGGTGTGCAGAAACAAATGGCCGAGATCGATCAGGTCGCCACCGCCGTACAGGAAATGACCGCTACGGCTCAGGACGTGGCGCGCAACGCGACCCAGGCCGCGCAAGCCGCCAGCCATGCGGATCAGGCAGCCAGCCAGGGCATGCAGGTTGTGCGTGACACCTCGAACTCGATTGGCGCCCTGGCCGTGGAAATCGGTCGCGCGGTCGGCGTGGTGCAGACCCTGGCCAAGGACAGCGAAAACATCAACGCCATCCTCACCGCTATTCGCGGCATCGCCGAGCAGACCAACCTGCTGGCCCTCAACGCAGCCATCGAGGCGGCGCGCGCGGGTGAACAGGGTCGCGGCTTTGCCGTGGTGGCCGACGAAGTGCGTAACCTGGCGCAGAAGACCCAGAAGGCCACCGAAGAAATCCAGACCATGATCCAGCAGTTGCAGCAAGGCACGCGGGATGTCGTGCGGGTCATGGAAGACAGCCAGAACCGCACGGACGAGAGCGTCCTGCATGCGTCCAAGGCCGCCGAAGCGCTGGAAACCATTACTCAGGCGGTGTCGGTGATCAATGACATGAACACCCAGATCGCCAGTGCGGCCGAGGAACAAAGTGCGGTGGCCGACGACATCAACCGCAACGTGATCAACATTGGCCAGGTGGCCAATGAAGTGGCCGGTGGCGCGGATGAATCGAGTGCGGCCAGTGCCGGCCTGACCAAATTGGCCGAACAGCAGCGGCGGTTGATCAATCAGTTCAGGGTTTGATTCAAGGGGCCCACCGAAGCACTCAACCCGGGGTCAGACACTCCGGCCCATTGAGTTTCGGATCATTGACCATATTGGCCAGCACCCGCTCGCGCAACGCAGCGGGCTCGCTGGCCAACAATGCCTGCAAGGCATGCAGCGGGGTGTCGGGATCGAGCCATGCCGCCTGCCCCGCCTCATCGAGAATCAGCGGCCGACGCTGGCTCGCCGCCGGCTGCGTAATGACGGCGGTGCTTAGCCACACCTGCTCCTGCACCGGGTACGCTTCCCAGATCGCCGCAAAAAACAACGAGGAACCCTCCCCCGGCGTCAGCCAGAACGGGCGCTTACGGGTGGTCCCGCGCCATTCGTAAAAGCCGTTGGCCGGCAGCAGGCAGCGGCGTTCGCGCAAGGCCTGGCGAAACATCGGTTGTTCGGCAACGGTTTCGGCCCGGGCGTGCGCGGGTGTGCGCGACAGATCGGTCAGCCAGGGCGGCGTCAGACCCCAACGGGCGCGGGCCAGCGTGCGCTGCCCGTCAGGCCCGGCCCGCAGCATCAACACCGAATCGTTGGGGGAAATGTTCCACTGCGCCTGCTGATCGGCAGGAAAACCGGGCAGGGCCGCGAAGGCGGGATTCCAGCGAAACAGGGCATAACGTCCACACATGGGGCAACACGGCTCTTGATCAAACGAACGCCAGCCTAACAGACCAGCGTGCCGGGGAAGCTGTCCGGTTCATCGCCAGGCAGCGGCAGCGCGGCATTGTACGCGCTGATCAGCTCGCGGGCGTATTCGGCCTGGTCGTTATCGACCGATAGGCCCAGCAAGCCAAAGATCGGCAGCTCACCACTGCCGCCGAGCAAGTCACGCCCCACCAGATGCGCCTCGATACCCTCACTGGCGAGCATGCCTTGCAGCAATTCGCCTTCCATCAGGTTTTCCGGCTCGTAGATGCGTTGCATACACGCCCCTCACTCGTTTTCACTGAACACTTCGAGGTGCCACTCATCTTCGTGAACCTGCAGTACAAAGGTGATCGGCCGACAGCACACCTGACAATCCTCGATATAGGTCTGATCGCCCCCGGACAGGTCCAGCGTCGTCTCGACTTCTTCACCACAATACGGACATTCATACTGCGCGTTTTCCAGCATCGCGGTCTCCCAAGTGACTTGTGCGTATAATCGCCGGTCTATTTGCAGGGCTATTTTTGTCTGGCTACTTTTTCAGACCGTGCCCCGCCGGTTTTCGATCAAAACCTTTACTTACCCTAGCCGTTTCTAACAAGAGAGCATGATGGGCGAATTCGATGCCATCCGACCTTACGACGACAGCGAAGTCCCGGCAGTACTGGACAGGCTGCTCGGCGACAAGGCGTTTCTAGATATCCTCACCCACTTCCGCTTCCCGCGCTTTGCCGGTGCGCTCGGCTGGATGCTCAAACCTCTTATAGCTCATCGACTGCGCCGCGAGTTCGCCGGCGTCACTTCGGTTGCGACCTTGCAGGACAAGGTCGAGGTCTATGTCGACCACACCATCGAGCGGGCCACCGACGGCGTGACCTATACCGGCGTCGAACAATTCAAGTCAGGCAGCGCCTACCTGTTCATCGCCAACCACCGCGACATCGTGATGGACCCGGCTTTCGTCAACTATGCCGTGTACCACGCCGGCCTGCCGACGCCACGCATTGCCATCGGCGACAACCTGCTACAGAAGCCTTTCGTCAGCGACCTGATGCGCTTGAACAAGAGCTTCATCGTGCACCGTTCGATCAGCGGTCGTCGGGAAAAGATGGCGGCCTACCAGTTGCTGTCGGCCTACATCAACCATTCGATCCGCAACGATTGCGCGTCGATCTGGATTGCCCAGGCTGAAGGCCGGGCCAAGGACGGTGACGACCGTACCGAGTCGGCGATCCTCAAGATGTTCCACATGAGCCGCAAGGACGAGCCGTTCGGCGAAGTGATTCGCTCGCTGAACCTCACGCCGGTGTCGATCAGCTACGAATACGACCCGTGCGACCAGGCCAAGGCCCGTGAGCTGTACATCCGCGCCACCACCGGCAGCTACACCAAGGCTCCGGGGGAGGACGACGTGAGCATCGCCAAGGGCATTACCGGCTATAAGGGCCGGGTGCACGTGAACTTTGCCGCGCCGATCACCGAGCTGTTCGAAGACACCAAGCAATTGGCGATCGAAATGGACAAACAGATCCTCGGCGGGTATCGCCTGTTCCCGGTGCACTACCTGGCTTATGCCCAGTGGAAAGATGCAGACGCACAGTTGCAGGTGCCGCAAGCGGCCGAGCTGTTCCCCGCCGAAGAGTTGGCCAAGGCCCAGGAAGAATGGCAGCGACGCCTCGATGCCTGTCCAGCCGAGCACCGCCCGTTCCTGGTGCTGCAATACGCCACGCCAGTGCGCAATCAGTACCGGGTGAAGGCCGGGTTGCCGCTTTAAGGGCGTTCAACCCAACGAAAAACGGCGCCCTGGGGCGCCGTTTTTTTTATGACTGAAATTCTAGACTTGCGTGCTGATCCACGACACCAGCAATGCCATGCCCAGGCAGGCAAAGCCGAAAATGTAGAAAAAACGGTTCATCCGCGAAGTCGCCCAATCCAGCGTGAGTTCTTCACTCGAACTGTTCTGGCGTTGAGCCTGAAGCGCCATGGCACGCAGCTCACGACGACGCGTGGCGTGCAGCAACCAGCCACCCGGGAAGGCAAAGAGCAAAGCCAGCAGATTGATCAATTTGGCGGGGTGGGCGGTAAACAGCGTCATCAGATGCAGCGACATCACAAACCTCAGGAAAACGGGTGTGGCAATTACCGAACCGGCAGGTGCGGCGCGGATTCTACCGAAAGCACCCGGACCTGCCCTCCCCTTTGCGACAAATTACCCGTCAATTGACCAATGGCTGTCCTGAGTCACGGCTTCGTCATCTGCATCGGCCACCATGCGCGCCTCGAAACCGACACGGACCACGTCATGCTCCACGCCGAAAACCAGGATCGCCTCTACCTCATCGCCCATAACGACGAACAGCAAGCCCTCGTCGGCAGCCTCGCCTTCAATGTCCAGGACCGTCACTGGCTGGTGTATTGCGCACTGGGCGGGCATCAACATGCCGATTTGCCGGAAACCGATCTGCTGACGGGTGTGAGCGTGCTGGATTTCTATTCAGAAGCCGCCTGACACCGCAGAGACCTTGCAGGCGCCAGCGTGCTGGCAAACCAGCTCCTCCACGTTGATTGTGCGGCCATGAAAAAGCCCGGGGCCATCGCTGGCACCGGGCTTTTTCACATCTGGAGACGCGTTATTCGCCGAGGATCTGACCCACGGTCGGGTCCTTGAACAGGCGAGTCAGGGCATCGCTCAACACATCGCTGACCAGCTTGGTGTTGGTCTCCTGGTTCGGCGCCATACCGAAGCGCTGATCCAGGGAAGCGCCATAACGACCGCTGTAGCGGCGGTTGGCGTTCTGCACATCAGAGCGGAAGGTCGCGCCGATGGTGGCTTCGGTCACGTACAGGCCTTCTTTTGGCGACTGATACTTCAACTCCGCCAGGGTCACGGTCAGTTGCGGCGCATTCATGGCGTTGTTGGTCGGGGTGAAGCCCAACAGTCGCACTGCCGCTTCAGCCTGAGCCTGCAACTTCGGCAGGATCTGCGCGCCCTGCACGGTGATTGCGCTGGTCTCCGGGTACAGGCCACCACGGGTGCCCAGGGTTGGCGATGGACGACCGTCCACTACACGTACAACAACAGGCTGGCCATGGCCGACCGGCGCCAACTGGGTCGTCAGCTTGGGCTCCGGGTTCAGTTGTTGCGGGCTGTGGGCGCAGCCGACAAGGGTCAAACTGGTCACAGTGATCAAACCGAACAACAGGCGTTGCAACATGCTTTTCTCTCCAGAATCAGGCACAAACAGGCCGGCAGTATAGCGGTGCGCCAGTGCGGGGAACCAGCGCCTCACAGTGTTTGATGAATAATCTGACAAACCCTGTGAAACGCGGTTCCTGTCACACAGATGTCACCGCTCATACACCGGTACGTCACGGCTTGCAGCTATGCTTGAGAAAAAGTCGCCAACAAGGAGCTTCGCCATGCGCCATTTGATCTCGCTGTTCGCGCCACGCCCATTGCATCGCTGCTTCGCCTTGCTCGACCGCAACGGCCACTGCCAGGCATTCAAACAGTGCAGCCTGCAACCCATGGGTGATGGCTGGGTGGAAATCGAGGAAATCCGCCTGAACTGGCTCAATCAACCGTTGCCAGCCAGTGCTCGCGTCAGTTCGCAGCACAAACAGCCCCGTTCACGGGCGCAGCAACTGCTGACCACCTGACCGAACGCCTAATAAAAGTCATTAAACACGACCAATTCACTGCGTTTCTTAGATACAATCTCCCCCCGATTATAAGGACGTCTCCTGATCGGGCCTCGCAGCATCGCCAATACGCGAGTATTGGCACCCCGCACCGCCCACAGAGAGCCGCCCACACAGATCGAGTGAAGCTGGCGCGCTTGCTGTTCCGTTGAGCAAAACCTCCACTTTTCGCGAATCTGCAGAGCTGTCATTACGCTCGGTCACTGAGCTGTTTGCCCGTTTTGCCGTCATGCATCCCGTGTCGGCAATCATTCTGGGCACGGTGCCAGGCTGGGACAGCCCTTTTTGAGGTTCACGTCTTCAAAAGAGCGTGAAAAAAACGGGTTTTCACAACTTCACAAGAGTGTGGCGAGCAAATGAATAGTTTTGCGTCTGAACATGCACCATTAGCGTCTACAACAGCCCAACGACACAGGACCGAGTATTCCTCGAACACCGGAGCCTGAAGCCTGTCCGCTACGGATTTGGTTGCACAAACGGATGTCTCGGCCATAAGTCGAATTGCCTGACGTGTGCTGAAATGAGTTCATAGGACTCATAAGCCCGGCAGGTAGCGTCCGTCGAAGTTGCAAAAAATTGCGAAGATTCGGACATGGCGATCCTGCCATGGGTTCCTGGGGCAACACTGACACGCCCCTCACTCCTGGCAGCCATGCCGTCAATTTGGTGCTGCAGATTTTGGAGACGCGTTAAATGGCGCATAACGAAGCAGTTGATGTAGTACTGGTTGGGGCCGGCATCATGAGTGCCACCCTTGCAGTCCTGCTCAAGGAGCTCGACCCCGCGATCAAGCTGGAAGTCGTCGAGCTGATGGATTCCGGTGCCGCGGAGAGTTCCAACCCGTGGAACAACGCCGGTACCGGCCACGCTGGCCTGTGCGAGCTGAACTACACGCCGCAAGCGGCTGATGGCACCGTCGACATCAAGAAAGCCGTGCACATCAACACCCAGTTCGAGGTGTCGAAACAGTTCTGGTCCTACCTGACCCGCAAAGGCACGTTCGGCTCGTGCAAATCCTTCATCAGCCCGGTGCCTCACCTGAGTTTCGTGCAAGGCGACAGCGGCGTGTCCTTCCTCAAGGAACGCTTCAACGTGCTGAGCAAGCACCACGCCTTCGCGGACATGGAATACACCGAAGACAAGGCCAAGATGGCCGAGTGGATGCCGTTGATGATGCCGGGGCGTGATGCAGGCGAAACCCTCGCCGCCACCCGCGTGATCAATGGTACCGACGTCAACTTCGGCGCCCTGACCAACCAGTTGCTCAAGCACCTGACCAGCGCACCCGATGCCCAGGTCAAGTACTGCAAGCGTGTAACCGGCCTCAAGCGCAGCAAGGCCGGCTGGACCGTCAGCATCAAGGACGTCAACAGCGGCAATACCCGTGAAGTCGATGCCAAGTTCGTCTTCCTCGGCGCCGGCGGCGCGGCACTGCCGCTGTTGCAGGCTTCGGGCATCGAAGAAAGCAAAGGCTTCGGCGGCTTCCCGATCAGCGGCCAATGGCTGCGTTGCGACAACCCCGAAGTGGTCAAGCACCACCAGGCCAAGGTTTACAGCCAGGCTGCCGTGGGTTCGCCGCCGATGTCCGTACCGCACCTGGACACCCGTGTGGTCGAAGGCAAGAAGTCCCTGCTGTTCGGGCCTTACGCCGGCTTCACCACCAAGTTCCTCAAGCACGGCTCCTTCATGGACCTGCCGATGTCGGTTCGCGCCGGCAACATCGGGCCGATGCTGGCGGTGGCCAAAAACAACATGGACCTGACCAAGTACCTGGTCAGCGAAGTGATGCAGTCCATGGAACAGCGCCTGGAATCCCTGCGTCGCTTCTACCCTGAGGCGAAAGCCGAAGACTGGCGCCTGGAAGTGGCCGGCCAACGGGTGCAGATCATCAAGAAAGACCCGAAAAAAGGCGGCATCCTGCAATTCGGTACCGAACTGGTGGCCGCGAAGGATGGCTCCCTTGCCGCCCTGCTTGGTGCTTCGCCAGGTGCTTCGGTTACCGTATCGATCATGCTCGAGCTGATCGAGAAGTGCTTCCCGAACCAGGCCAAAGGCGAGTGGGCTGCCAAACTGGCAGAAATCTTCCCGGCTCGGGAAAAGGTTCTGGAAACCGACGCTGCGCTGTACCGCAAGATCAACGCGCAGAACAACGTTGCCCTGGAACTGGTTGAAGCCAGCAGCGAGACCGAAAGCTACGCTTGATTCGGCCTCCAATAAAAAACGCCCCGTCCTCATTGAGGGCGGGGCGTTTTTATTGGTCGGAAATCGGTATTTCCTGATCACCGACCTCTGTGGCGAGGGAGCTTGCTCCCGCTGGGCTGCGAAGCGGCCCCAAAATCTTGTGAGTGCTTCGCACTCAAGCGGGAGCAAGCTCCCTCGCCACAAATACAGGGGCGCCTGACCTCAACCGCGAGCCTTCTGGATCAGCTCGATGTAATCCGGGGCGTTGCGCTGATCCTGGATCAGGTCAACGAAGGTCTTGCCCTGTTCATCCTTGCCATCCACGTCAAAACCGGCTTCGACGAAGAAGGTCAGGAAGCGCTCGAAATCGTCGATACGCAGGCCACGGTAGGCCTTGATCAGTTTGTGCAGGGACGGAGAAGTCGCGTCGACCGGTTCGAAATCGAGGAACAACTTGATCTGCTCATCGCCGATCTCGTCACCAATCACTTGTTTCTTATCTTTACGCATTGCCGACTCCAGCTCGCAGACATTACACGGGGCCGGCAGTTTACCCCTGCGTGGGCTCAAGGCTCAACGCGCGCGCACGCTGCCGGTGTGCAAATCGGCCCAGATGTGGCCATTGGCGTAGCTGAGGAACTGCACGTAGACGGTATCGTTGCGCAGCAGATCGATGACTACCCGGTATTGCGCCAGCGGGTAGAAGAGCGTGAGGGTTTTGCTTTTGTCGTCGAAGAGCGGTTTTTTCAGGCTTTTGCTTTCGCCATCAAAACTGACCAGCACCTGATTGATCGTCGCGCCCTTGTTCAGGGACTTGCCTTTGAGGCGGATCATCAGCGGTGAAGTAACCGGAATCGGCTGTTGATTGGACTGACGTTGCGCTCCGACCACCACCGAATAGTCAGTGACCTGCATCAGTTGCTGCTGCTCCGGCTCGGCATCTCGCAGGGTCAGATCGTCCGGCGGGAGGAACTGACTGTGCATTGGCGCGGCGGCCAGCGGCAGGCTGAGGGTCAGCAACAGGGCAGCGCAGGCGCGGATAGACAGGCTCATGACAGGCTCCGGATTCGGGGCCGGGCACTCTAGCACGGGTATCGCGGATGAATCAGCACATACAAATCTACTGTGGGAGCGAGCAGGCTAGCTCCCACAGAGATCGGACTTGTCGGAAATTACATGCCTTTAACGGCAAAAATCCCGTTGGCGTTACGCCAGTAACCTTTGTAGTCCATGCCGTAACCGAAGATGTAGCGGTCAATGCACGGCAGACCGACGAAATCGGCCTTCAGGTCCGGGCGTGCCTTACGGTCGTGGTCCTTGTCGATCAACACGGCGGTGTGCACCTTGCGCGCGCCGGCGTGTTTGCAGAAATCGATGATCGCGCCCAGGGTGTGGCCTTCATCGAGAATGTCGTCAATGATCAGCACGTCACGGTCGATGAACGAGATTTCCGGCTTGGCTTTCCAGAAGAGCTCGCCGCCGCTGGTTTCGTTGCGATAGCGGGTGGCGTGCAGGTAGGACGCTTCCAGCGGGAACTGCAGGTGAGTCAGCAGTTTGCCAGAGAAAATCAGCCCACCGTTCATCACACAGAAGACCACCGGGTTGCTGTCCGCCAGTTGATCGTTGATTTGTGCACCGACGCGGGCGATGGCCGCTTCGACTTCAGCTTCGGTGTACAGGCAGTCAGCCTCTCGCATGATTTGACGGATATGCTCGAGATCAGCGGACATGGTGCTCTCCAAGGGGGGACGGATTCGGAAAAGCGAGCAAAGGTACGCATCCCGAACGGCCAGATCAAGCGTTTGTGGACTAACGTACTGTATGTCTATAGGACAACACCCTCGGATAGATTAATCTAGGCCGGTTTTTTTGCCTGCTGCCGGAGCCATTCCCCATGCCCATCCATGAGATCCGCCATCCGCTGATCCGTCATAAACTTGGCCTTATGCGCCGTGCAGACATCAGCACCAAGAATTTCCGCGAGCTCGCTCAGGAAGTCGGTGCCCTGTTGACCTATGAAGCCACCAAAGACCTGCCGCTGGAAACCTACGATATAGACGGTTGGTGCGGCACTGTGTCGGTCGAGAAAATCGCCGGCAAGAAGATTACTGTAGTCCCGATCCTGCGTGCCGGCATCGGCATGCTTGAAGGTGTACTCAGCCTGATTCCGGGCGCCAAGGTCAGCGCCGTGGGCGTTGCCCGCAACGAGGAAACCCTCGAAGCCCACACCTACCTCGAAAAACTGGTACCGGAAATCGACGAACGGTTGGCCATGATCATCGACCCGATGCTCGCCACCGGCGGTTCGATGGTTGCCACCATCGACTTGCTGAAAAAGGCCGGCTGCAAGGACATCCGCGCCATGGTGCTGGTCGCCGCGCCGGAAGGCATCGCGGTGGTCGAGAAGGCACACCCGGATGTGATCATCTACACCGCGTCCATCGATCAGAAGCTCAACGAGCACGGTTACATCATCCCGGGTCTGGGCGACGCCGGTGACAAGATCTTCGGCACCAAGCAGAAGGACGCGTGACCATGCAGGATGAGTTCAACGATCCGCTCTGGCGCACGGTGCTGTCGGGCGCACAGATGCTGTTCGTGGCTTTCGGCGCCCTGGTACTGATGCCACTGATCACCGGACTTGACCCCAACGTCGCGCTGTTCACGGCCGGTTTGGGCACGATCCTGTTCCAGGTCGTCACCGGGCGTCAGGTGCCGGTGTTCCTGGCCTCGAGCTTTGCCTTCATCACCCCGATCATTCTCGCCAAGGGCCAGTTCGGCCTGGCCGCGACCATGGGCGGTGTGATGGCGGCGGGCTTCGTCTACACCTTCATGGGCCTGGCGGTGAAGATCAAGGGCACCGGTTTCATCGACCGCATGCTGCCGCCCGTGGTGATTGGCCCGGTGATCATCTCCATCGGCCTGGCCATGGCGCCGATTGCCGCCAACATGGCGATGGGCAAGGCCGGCGACGGTAGCGAGCTGATTCATTATCAGACCGCGATGATGATTTCGATGCCGGCACTGCTGACCACCCTGATCGTCGCCGTGTTCGGCAAAGGCATTTTCCGCCTGGTGCCGATCATTTCCGGCGTGCTGGTCGGTTTCGGCATGTCGTTCTACTTCGGCGTGGTCGATACCGCAAAAATCGCCGCGGCCCCCTGGTTCGCCATACCGAACTTCACCGCACCGGAGTTCAACTGGCAGGCCATCCTGTTCATCGTTCCGGTGGCCCTGGCCCCAGCGATCGAACACATCGGCGGCGTGATTGCCGTGGGCAGTGTGACCGGTCGCGACTACCTGAAGAAACCGGGCCTGCACCGCACCCTGCTCGGCGACGGCATTGCCACCACGGCGGCCGGACTGTTCGGCGGTCCACCTAACACTACCTACGCCGAAGTGACTGGCGCGGTGATGCTGACCAAGAACTACAACCCGAAAATCATGACCTGGGCGGCGATCTTCGCCATCAGCCTGGCGTTCATCGGCAAGTTCGGCGCCCTGCTGCAAAGCATTCCGGTGCCGGTGATGGGCGGGATTCTCTGCCTGTTGTTCGGTTCGATCGCGGCGGTGGGGATGAACACCCTGATCCGTCACAAGATCGATCTGGGCGAGGCGCGCAACCTGGTGATCGTATCGGTGACCCTGGTGTTCGGCATCGGTGGCGTACTGATCGGCACCGGTACCGGGCCGGACGATTTCGGCCTCAAAGGCATTGCGCTGTGCGCGGTGGTGGCGATCGGTCTGAATCTGTTGCTGCCGGGCAACGACGGCTGGAAGCACAAGAAGGCGGATGATCCGCTGATCTAAAAAATCACGTGGTTTACTCGTGGCGAGGGAGCTTGCTCCCGCTTGAGTGCGCAGCGCTCACAAAATCTTCATCGACTGCAAGATTTTGGGGCCGCTTCGCGACCCAGCGGGACGGTGCGACGATTCGACAAGCTCCCTCGCCACAGTTTGTGTTTTTACAATGCCAATGGCGCCCTTTCACACAAGGTTGCCAACGCCTTCGCCCAATGCGCATCATCGTTGAGGCATGGCACCAGTACCAATTCCTCGCCTCCCGCTTCGCGGAACTGCTCCTTGCCGCGATCACCGATCTCTTCCAGTGTCTCGATGCAATCGGCGACGAACGCCGGGCACATCACCAGAATCTTCTTCACGCCGCTTTTGGCCAACTCGTCGAGGCGCGCCTCGGTGTAGGGTTCAATCCACTTGGCCCGTCCCAGGCGTGACTGGAACGACACTGACCACTTGCCGTCGGGCAAGCCCATGCGCTTGGCGAACTGTGCGGCGGTGCGCAGGCACTGGCCGCGATAACAGGTGGCAACCACTTCCGGCGGCGCACCCGCGCAACAATCACCACCACCGTCAAAGCTGTGACCGGGGTTGAGCTTTTTCAAATGCCGCTCCGGCAAGCCGTGAAAACTCATCAGCAAGTGATCGAAGTCCTGTTCCAGATACGGTTGGGTCGTCGCCACCAATGCATCAATGTATTCAGGCTGGTCATAGAACGGCTGAAGCACCGACAACTGGACGTCGAGTTTCTTCTCCCGCAACACGCGCTTGGCTTCTTCAATCACCGTGGTCGTGGTGCTGTCGGCGAACTGCGGGTACAGCGGCGCCAAGGTAATGCGCTTGTGCCCTGCCGCAGCCATGCGCACCAGGGTCGATTCAATCGACGGCTCACCGTAACGCATGGCCAATTCGACCGGTCCGTGAGGCCATTGGCGGGTCATGGCCTGCTGCAAGCGACGGCTGAGCACCACCAGCGGCGAACCCTCGTCCCACCAGATCGAGGCATAGGCATGGGCCGACTGCTCGGGGCGCTTGATCAGGATCAGCGACACCAGCAACCGTCGCACCGGCCACGGCAGGTCAATCACGTAAGGGTCCATCAGAAATTGATTGAGGTAACTGCGCACATCCGCCACCGAGGTGGAGGCAGGTGAGCCCAGGTTGACCAGAAGCAACGCGTGATCGGTCATGCAACGTCCTATTTCAAAGGCGGCTGGACAAGTCGTCCAAAGCCGCTCGTAAATCCGTGAACCGGAAGGTGAAACCGGCTTTCAACAAGCGCACCGGCGTGGCCCGCTGCCCCCCCAGCAACAACAATGACAACTCGCCCAGCCCCGCCTTCAGCGCCAGGGCGGGCATCGGCATGAACGCCGGGCGATGCAACACGCTGCCCAGTGTCTTGGCAAACTCACGATTGCGCACCGGTTGCGGCGCGCAGGCATTATAGGGACCGGCGGCGTCATTGCGCTGCAGGAGAAAATCAATCAGGGCGATTTGATCCTCGATATGAATCCACGGCATCCATTGCCGGCCGTTGCCGATCGGCCCTCCCAACCCCAGTTTGAACGGCAGCAACAGCCGCGACAAAAAGCCGCCCTCCGCCGATAGCACCAACCCGGTACGCACCAACACCACACGAATGCCCAAGGTCTCGGCGCGCTGTGCGGTTTCTTCCCAGGCAATGCACAACTGGCTGGCAAAATCTTCGCTGACGGGCGCAGAGTCCTCGGTCAACTCACGCTCGCCACCGTCGCCATACCATCCCACCGCGGAACCTGAGAGCAACACCTGCGGCTTTTGTTCGCGGCTTTCGAGCCAGGCCAGCAGGGTTTCCGTCAATTTGATGCGGCTACTCCACAACAGGGCTTTGCGTTTGTGCGTCCAGGGTCGGTCGGCAATCGGTGCCCCGGCGAGGTTGATGACTGCGTCGACGGCGTCCTGCCCCAAGTCTTCCAGGCGAGCAATCCCGCGCACCTGCGCCCCACATATGCTTGCGACTTTTTCCGGCTTGCGACTCCAGACCGTCAGGCGATGTCCCTGGCCCAACCAGAGTCGACAGAGCTGACGTCCTATCAAACCAGTACCGCCGGTCAGCAATATGTGCATGACTTGTTCCTCGCGTGGCGTTTTACCTTATCCGCTAGTCTATTTTTATAAGCAGGGATCTTTGGTATCGATCAGGCGCTATGGTTAACAATAGGCCAAGCCGTCAGAACGAGAACGCTAAAAGTTATACCAAAAAACAATATTGTACAGGTTTGACCCCCGGCGTAGTCTGTACAGACAGGTAAACGAGGCCCCTAATGACTGTACCTATCGCAATCATCGGCACCGGCATTGCCGGACTTTCCGCGGCCCAGGCCCTGACAGACCTCGGGTACACCGTTCAACTTTTCGATAAAAGCCGCGGCAGTGGCGGGCGCATGTCGAGCAAGCACAGCGATGCCGGCGCCCTGGACATGGGGGCACAATACTTCACCGCCCGCGACCGCCGTTTTGTCACTGAAGTACAACGCTGGCAAGCCAACGGCTGGGTCGCCGAGTGGGCACCGCAGCTGTACACCTATCAGGGCGGCCAGCTCAACCTGTCGCCGGACGAACAAACCCGCTGGGTCGGCACGCCACGCATGAGCGCCATCACCCGTGCGCTGCTCGGCAATCTCGAAGTGCATTTTTCCTGCCGGATCACCGAGGTCTATCGCGGTGAAGAGCATTGGCATCTGCAGGATGCCGAAGGGTTCACCCACGGCCCGTACAGCCATGTCGTCATCGCCACGCCCGCGCCGCAGGCCACCGCCCTGCTGGCCTCGGCACCCAAGCTGGCCGGTGCTGCCGCCGGCGTGAAAATGGACCCGACCTGGGCCATTGCTCTCGCCTTCGAGACCCCGCTGGACACCCCGATGGAGGGCTGCTTCGTGCAGGACAGCCCACTGGACTGGCTGGCGCGCAATCGCAGCAAACCCGGGCGCGACAACACCCTGGACACTTGGGTACTGCACGCCACCAGCGCCTGGAGCCGGCAGCACATCGACCTGTCCAAGGAAGCCGTGATCGAACAACTGCACGGCGCTTTTGCCGAACTGCTGCACGATTCCATGCCGGCACCGAGCTTCAGTGTCGCCCATCGCTGGCTCTATGCCCGACCTGCCAGCAGTCATGAATGGGGCACGCTCGCCGATGCTGATCTCGGCCTGTATGCCTGTGGCGACTGGTGCCTGTCCGGCCGCGTCGAAGGCGCATGGCTCAGTGGCCAAGAGGCTGCCCGCCGCCTGCACCAACACTTGCAGTAACCGTGCAAAACCCATGCTGCTGTCGCCATGGACAGCAGCCCGCCAGAAAACCTGTACAAAAAAATTGACTTGTACAGCTTCGAATCTAAGATGAAATCATGTTGTACAGATTCAACTTTCTGTACAAGTTTAGATTCGAGGTGCTCCGATGGCCCATTCCCCTGCCAAGCCGAAAATCGCCATCAGCGCCTGCCTGATGGGTTTCGAGGTGCGCTACAACGGCGGTCACAAGGAATCGCGCCTGTGCAGCCGCACACTCGCTGAGCACTTTGACTTCATCGCGGTGTGTCCTGAAGTTGCCATCGGCATGGGCGTTCCGCGTCAACCCATCAGGCTGACCGGCACAGCACAACACCCCGAAGCCGTGGGCACTGTCGACCCCAGTCTTAATGTCACCCTGCCATTGGCTGACTATGGCCGGAAGATGGCGACCGATCTGGTAGATATCTGCGGTTACATCTTCATGCACAGATCGCCGTCCTGTGGCCTGGAGCGGGTCAAGGTCTACCACGCCAACGGCGCTCCGGTAAGCGCAGACGGTCGCGGCATCTATGCCCAGGCGTTCTGCGCTTCGCATCCGGACCTGCCGGTCGAAGAAGACGGTCGCCTCAATGATCCAGTGCTGCGGGAAAACTTCCTGACCCGCGTCTACGCCTACAGCGCCTGGCAGCAACTGCTCGGGCAGGGCCTGACCCGCCGCGGCCTCACCGAGTTTCACTCACGCTACAAGTACCTGCTGATGGCCCATGACCCGGCGCAGTACAAAGCCCTCGGCCACCTGCTGGGCAACATGGGCGATACCGCCCCCGACGAGCTCGGCCCGCGCTACTTCAGCGAGCTGATGGCGGCCCTGAAAAAATGCGCCACCCGTCGCACCCACACCAATGTCCTGCAACACCTCAGCGGTTACCTGAAACGCGCCATCAGCGCCGCAGACAAAGTGGAGATGCAGCACGTCATCCGCCAATACCATCAGGGCTTCGTGCCCTTAGTGGTTCCCCTGACCCTGCTCAAGCATCACTTCCGCTTACACCCCGATCCCTACATCGCGCAGCAGGTCTACCTGCAACCGCACCCGGAAAATCTCAGCCTGCGAAACGCCCTCTGATGAATACCCAGCTCGATACCAGCGCCAGCGAAGACCTTGGCGACGATTTCCAGAAAGCCCTCGACGACGGCTGGCTGCCGATTCGTGAAGTGGCGCGCCAGACCGGCGTCAATGCCGTGACCCTGCGCGCCTGGGAACGGCGTTACGGTCTGATCGTGCCGCACCGTACACCCAAGGGGCATCGACTGTTCAGTGCCGAACATGTGCAACGTATCCAGACCATCCTCACCTGGCTCAACCGTGGCGTGGCCGTCAGCCAGGTCAAACAACTGCTCGAGACACCCCAGGCCTTCAGCGAATCGGTCGACAACGATTGGCAGGCATCGCTGCAAACCTTGCAACAGGCCATCGCCGAACTGAACGAACGCCTGCTCGACGACACCATCAATCAAGCCATGGCCTTGTATCCACCGCGCACCTTGTGCGAGCAACTGTTGATGCCCTTGCTCGTCGCCCTTGAACAACGCTGGCAGGGCCAGTTCGGCGCGCAGATGGAACGGGTATTTTTCTGCGCCTGGCTGCGCAGCAAATTCGGCGCGCGCCTGTACCACAACAATCGACAGCTGCGCAGTGCGCCGTTCCTGCTGATCAACCAGTCCGACCTGCCGATGGAACCGCATCTATGGCTCACCGCCTGGTTGATCAGCAGCGCCGATTGCCCGGTGGAAGTCTTCGACTGGCCGCTGCCTGTCGGCGAACTGGCCCTGGCGGTCGGTCACCTGCAACCCCGTGGCGTACTGCTGTATTCGAGCAAAGCGATGAACCTGGCTCAGTTGCCCAGACTGTTGAAAGGCATCGGTTGTCCGAAAATCATTGCCGGACCAACGGTATGCATCCACCACGCCGAGTTGTCCGTAAGAACTACCGAGACTGCTGATTTGTACTTGGCCGAAGACCCGTTGTCAGCCCATCAGGTACTGCTTCAGCGAGGGTTGATTTGAATGAATAGCGTGGACACCAAAATGCAACTGATCTGGCTGCGCAGTGACTTGCGTCTACATGACAACACCGCCCTCTCGGCCGCTGCCGCGCGCGGCCCGACCGTGGCGGTGTACCTGGTGAGCCCGCAGCAATGGCTGGCACATGACGACGCGCCATGCAAAGTGGACTTCTGGCTACGCAACCTGCGCGAATTGCGTCTGGAACTGGACCGGCTGAACATTCCGCTGTTGATTCGCACTGCCCCGAGCTGGGCCGACGCACCGGCGGTGCTGCTGGATCTGTGCCTGCAGTTGCAGATCGATGCGCTGTACCTCAACGAGGAGTACGGCCTCCATGAAACCCGCCGCGATGCTGCTGTCGCCCGGACACTCAAAGCTGAAGGCATTGAAGTGCGGCGCTACCTCGACCAACTGCTGTTCAAGCCCGGCAGTGTGCTGACCAGAACCGGCACCTACTTCCAGGTGTTCAGCCAGTTTCGCAAAGTCTGTTATGAACGCCTGCATCACTCGCTGCCCGGTCTGGTACTCGCGCCCAAGGCCCAGGCGCCACTGAATCTCGCCAGCGATGCGCTTCCCGACTCTGTCGAAGGTTTCGCCGTGCCCAGTGACACGTTGCGCAACCTCTGGCCGGCAGGCGAGAACGAAGCGCAACGTCGCCTCGATGCCTTTACCGATCAGCAGATCGAGTACTACGGCAATGACCGGGATTTCCCCGCCAGGCCCGGTACCAGCCAGCTCTCTGCCTACCTCGCCGCCGGGGTGATTTCCCCGCGCCAATGCCTGCACGCCGCCCTGCAGAGCAACCACGGCGAATTCGAAACGGGCCACCCGGGCGCCGTCACCTGGATCAACGAACTGCTCTGGCGCGAGTTCTACAAACACATTCTGGTGGGCTACCCAAGGGTGTCCCGGCACCGTGCCTTTCGCCCGGAGACCGAGGCCCTCGCCTGGCGTGACGCCCCGGACGACCTCGCCGCCTGGCAACAGGCACGCACCGGTTTGCCGATCATCGATGCCGCCATGCGCCAACTGCTGGAAACCGGCTGGATGCATAACCGCCTGCGCATGGTGGTGGCCATGTTCCTGACCAAGAACCTGCTGATCGACTGGCGTGAGGGCGAACGCTTTTTCATGCGTCACCTGATCGACGGCGACCTGGCCGCGAACAATGGCGGCTGGCAATGGAGCTCATCGACCGGCACTGACTCCGCGCCCTACTTCCGGATATTCAACCCGCTGAGCCAGTCGGAGAAATTCGACCCCGAAGGCGTGTTCATCAAGCACTGGCTGCCGGAGCTGGCTTCGTTGAGTAAAAAGGAAGTGCACAACCCGGCGAATCTCGGCGGATTGTTCGGCGCCGTGGACTATCCCTCCCCCATCGTCGACCTGCACGCCTCCCGGGCTCGCGCCTTGGCCGCGTTCAAGAATCTGCCATCACGCCAGGACAGCGTAGAGCTGGCGGGAAGTGCCTATGAGTAACTTTCTGCAGCGTTTCGCCCGGCAGTTCGCCGAGCTGGACAAAGACAACCTGCATCGTCTCGCAGACCTCTACGCGCCGGACGTGTACTTCACCGATCCGCTGCACGAAGTCCAGGGCCTTGCCCAATTGCAGGAATATTTCAGCGAGCTGTACGCCAACGTTCACCAATTGCGCTTCGACTTTCATGGTTTCGATCAGGTCAGGGAAGGCGAGGGTTATCTGCGCTGGGTCATGAGCTATCGTCATCCGCGGCTGGCCGGCGGACAGCCGATCCAGGTCAGCGGATGCTCGCACCTGCTTTGGGACGACAAGGTTTATCGCCACCGGGACTACTTCGACGCCGGGGCGCTGCTTTACGAGCATTTACCTGTATTGGGCCGGGCGATTGCCTGGCTGAAAAGGAGATTGGGATGAGTCTTACACCTGCTCGACGATACTGGCTGACCGGGGCCAGCAGCGGCATAGGTGCCGCCTTGGCGGAAGAAATCCTCAAGACTGGTGCCCACCTGGCCGTCAGTTCGCGCTCGATAGAGCCCCTCAAGGAATTGTCGCAACGCTACCCGGGGCAAGTGCTGATTGTGGCCGGCGACCTGACCAACAGCCAGACCGTGCGCGAAATCGGCGAGCTGATAAGCGAGGAATGGGGAGCGCTGGACACGGTCATTCTCAATGCCGGCACCTGTGAATACGTAGATGCCAAGCAATTCGACGCCTCCATCGTCGAACATGTAGTGCGCACCAATCTGCTGGCCAGCAGTTATTGCATCGAAGTCGCCTTGCCGTTGATGCGCAAGGGCACCGCGCCACATTTGATCGGCATGGCCAGTTCAGTGACCTACCTGCCATTGCCACGGGCAGAAGCCTATGGCGCCTCGAAGGCGGGGCTGCGTTATCTGTTCGAATCGCTGCGCATCGACCTGGCGCCGGAAGGCATTGAAGTCACGGTGATCAGCCCCGGCTTTGTCGAGACGCCGCTGACCGCGAAAAACGATTTTCCCATGCCGCTCAGTTGGCCTGTGGAGAAAGCCGCGCGGCACATCTTCGCAAAGCTCAAGGATCGCCCTTTGGAGATCGCCTTCCCGGCAGCCTTCATGTCGGTGCTCTGGCCACTGTCCAGACTTCCCGCTCGGGTCAAACTGGAGATCGGCAAGCGCATGGTGCGCAGGCCGCCGCCGATCAAGGATCTCCCGTGAAAATCGCCATCATCGGCAGCGGTATCTCGGGGCTGACGAGCGCCTACCTGCTCAATCGCGCTCACGAGATCAGCCTGTTCGAGGCCAGCGACTGGATCGGCGGGCACACCCACACCGTGGACGTGACCGTCGAAGGCCAGCGCTATGCGGTGGATACCGGTTTTATCGTGTTCAACGACTGGACCTACCCCAACTTCATGCGTCTGCTGAGCCAGTTGGGCGTTCGCTACAAAGCCACGGAAATGAGTTTTTCGGTCAACGATCCCGACAGCGGGCTCGAGTACAACGGCAATAGTCTCAATAGCCTGTTCGCCCAGCGCAGCAACCTGCTTTCACCCGGTTTCTGGGGCATGTTGCGCGACATCCTGCGCTTCAACAAAGAGGCGCAACGCGATCTCGCCGCAGGCACAATCTCCGCCGACATCACCCTCGACAGTTACCTGGCGGCCGGCGGCTACGGCGAACGCTTCATCCTGCACTACATCGTGCCGATGGGCGCAGCGATCTGGTCGATGTCCATGGCCGACATGCTCAGTTTTCCCCTGCGGGCCTTCGTGCGTTTCTTCAAGAATCATGGCCTGCTGTCGGTCAGCAATCGTCCACAGTGGCAGGTCATTGAGGGCGGCTCGAGTGCCTACATCGCGCCGCTGACCGCGTCCTTTCGTCAACGGATTCGCCTCGCCTGTCCAGTATCGCGGGTCGAACGCGACGAGCAAGGTGTAGTTATCCACAGCGCTGCCGGACGGGAGCAATTCGACAAGGTGGTGTTCGCCTGCCACAGCGATCAGGCGCTGCGATTGCTCAGTGCACCGACTCATGCCGAGCGCTCGATTCTGGGAGCCCTGCCCTACGCCGACAATGAAGTGGTGCTGCACACCGACACGCGGCTGCTACCAGAACGAAAGCTGGCACGCGCCAGCTGGAACTACCGCCTGGGCGGCGTGGGCCAGGCCGCCGTCACCTACGACATGAACATCCTGCAAGGCATCCGCAGCGACACCACCTTTTGCGTCAGCCTGAACCAGAGCGCTGGCATCGACCCGGCCAAAGTGCTCGCCCGATTCACCTACGCCCATCCGCAGTACAGCCTGGCAGCCGTCGCCGCACAGGCGCGCTGGGTAGAACTGAACAGCGTCAATCACACCTGGTATTGCGGCGCGTACTGGGCCAATGGTTTTCATGAAGATGGCGTCGTCAGCGCCCTGCGCGTGGCCCGTGCGTTCGGGGAAGAACTGTGAACAGTGCCTTCTACAGCGGCTGGGTCGCCCACCGGCGTTTTGCTCCCAGGCGCCATGCCTTTCGCTACCGGATCGGCCTGCTCTATCTGGACCTTGCTGAGCAGGAGGCGGTCCTTGGCTTGTCGCGCCTGTGCGGACATGGCCGTTTTGCGCCCTTCTCGTTTCGTGAAAGCGACTACCTGAAAGTCTTCACCGGGCGGGGCATGCGCCTGATCGAGGCGGTGCGCCAACTGGTTGGCGACGCCATCGGCCATGTCCCCCAAGGGTCGATCTATCTGCTGACACAGCCGCGCAGTTTCGGCTTGTCGTTCAACCCTGTGAGTTTTTTCTACTGCCATGAGGCGGACGGCCAACTGGCGGCGATCATCTGCGAAGTCAGCAACACGCCGTGGGGCGAGCATTACCACTATGTCTTACCAGCCAGGCCGGCGCAGGACATACACGATTTTCATCAACACTTCGCCGTGGCCAAGGCGTTCCATGTTTCGCCGTTCCTCCCCCGGGACATCGAGTACCGCATGACCTTCAGCCCGGTGGCCAAGCAACTGGGGGTACACCTGGCCGATTGGCAGGGCGAACGAAAACTCTTCGACGCCACGCTCAACCTCCATCGTGAAACCCTCGACCGCACCGGCCTGCACCGCTACCTGTGGCGCTTTCCGTGGATGACCGCCAAGACCTGCCTGACCATCTATTGGCAGGCCCTGCGCCTGCTGCTCAAACGCATGCCGTTATTTGCCCATCAGGCTGCCGATGGCAGCGTTCGAGTCGCCACTGTTCTGCCCAAGGATCGTCGCCATGAAAGCCTCTAGCATTTCGGCCAGACCCAACCTTTTCAACACCCACGCCCTGAGCGGGTCGCTTCTGCGTCGCGGTGTACTGCGGCAACTGACCCACCTCAAACAGGGTCAGCTGGTGCTGATCGAGGACGGCGAACGACATGTTTTCGGAGCTGCGGGCAGCCCGTTGCTGGGGGAGATTCATGTCATTGATCCCGCTGCCTGGGGACTGGTGGCGAGTAACGGCTCGGTCGGTGCCGGGGAAGCGTTTATCCACGGTTACTGGACCTCGCCGGACCTGACTGCCGTGGTGCGCGTGTTCGTCAGCAACCTTGAGGTGCTCGATGCGCTGGAGGGCGGCCTGGCGAAACTGGGACGGCCACTGGTGCAGGCGTTGCACTGGCTGAACCGCAACACCCGCAAGGGCTCGCAGAAAAACATCGCCGCCCACTACGACCTCGGCAATGACCTGTTCGAACAGTTTCTCGACCCGACCATGATGTATTCCGCCGCGCAATTCCTGCACGCCGACGACAGCCTGGAACAGGCGCAGCTGAACAAGCTGGAGCGGATCTGCCAGAAGCTTGCATTGAAACCGACGGATCATCTGCTGGAAATCGGTACCGGTTGGGGCAGCATGGCGCTGTACGCCGCGCAGCATTATGGTTGCCGGGTGACCACGACCACCCTGTCCAGAGAACAATACGCCTTTACCGCCCGCCGCATCAGCGACCTTGGCCTGCAAGAGCGAGTGACCCTGCTGCTGGAGGACTACCGCGACCTGACCGGACAATACGACAAGCTGGTATCGATCGAGATGATCGAGGCCGTCGGTCACCGCTTCCTGCCTACCTATTTCAAACAGTGTGCGCACCTGCTCAAGAGCGACGGTTTAATGTTGCTGCAAGCGATCACCATCCGCGAGCAACGCTATGAACAGGCCAAGAGCAGCGTCGACTTCATTCAACGCTACATCTTTCCCGGCGGCGCCCTGCCCTGCGTGCAGAAGATGCTCGAAGTCGTCAGCCGCGACACCGACATGAACCTGTTGCACATGGAAGATTTCGGCCTGCACTACGCGCGTACCTTGCGCCTGTGGCACGAGAACTTTCGCCGCGCCCAGGGCCGTTTGACTGAGCTGGGTTACGACGAGTGCTTTCTGCGGTTGTGGGAGTTCTACCTGTGTTACTGCGAGGGTGGTTTTCTGGAGCGCACCATCGGCACGGCGCAGCTGCTCCTGGCCAAACCTTCGGCGATCACCGCACCTTTGCTCGGGCGCTTCGATGCCTGAACGCCTGTCAGAGCTTTCACACGGCAGTCAGTGACTGCCTTACACTGCGCGCCATGAAAACCATCGCCCATGTGCAAATCGCCGAACCCGCGGTCACTTGCTCGACCTGTGCAGCCTGCTGCTGTCAGCTCGAAGTCATGTTGATCACCGACACGGGTGTGCCTGAACGCTTCATCGATACCGATGACTGGGGCGGGGAAGTCATGTTGCGCCTGGACGACGGCTGGTGTGCCGCGCTGGATCGCAACACGATGATGTGCACCATCTACGAGCAACGCCCGCTGATCTGCCGGGAGTTCGAGATGGGTGCGCCGGAGTGCATCGAAGAGCGCCGGGGGATTTCGACGGCGTATCGCTGATTCGGAAAACTGCATGCCCCTGTAGGAGCGAGCATGCTCGCGATGACGGTGTGTCAGTTACCGAATGGGTTGGCTGACCTTCAGCTATCGCGAGCATGCTCGCTCCTACAAGGGCAATTGCGTTACAGCGGCATTGTGTAATGCAGCGAGTAACTTTCTACGCCATCGTTCGAGCTGGCCATGCCGGCGTTGGAATAGTGCGTGGCACGAACCCCGACTTCATGACCGCCGTTGAAGCGCAGGCCGAAACCAAAGCGGTCTTCGAACTGAAAGGCGCCGCCGATATTGTTGTCTTCCAGCTTGGTATGGGAGAACACCGCGACACCAACGCCCGCTTCGATATAAGGCTTGACGTTCTGACCGGCGAATTCATAGACGAAGACCGGGGAAAACGAGAGGCTGCTGGCGCTGGAAGTCTTGTCGCCTTCCCAGTAGGTGTAAGCCCCGCTCCAGTAACCGGTCAGACGACCGACATCGCTCTGCCACCAACTCGAATCCCAATTGGATTGCAGGCCCAGTCGATAGGTCATGGTCGAATCGCTGGTTTGCCCCACGGCGAACTCTACGCCTGCTGCTTGAGCGGTAAAACTGTGCCCCATCAAAGCGGCCGCAATCGCGGCCAAACAGAATAGTCGCTTCACGAGAAACTTCCTTTTCCGAACGATTTCGTATGGTTTTTTTTGTTGCTCAGCCTTTCAAAGCTATAAGAAGCACGCGATTAATCAGAAGTTCACCCTGATTTTTCGTTTAACCCCCAAAGTCGCACTTACGTGTTGAAGCTTCGCACAATGCCGGGTGTATTCCACAGTGTCGGCAAGATATTTCTGAAGTGAACCGGGTCGGCACTGGTCCAGAACTGCGCTTCACGGGCCGGGCCGTTGCTGAGCAGATCACGCTCGGCCAGCAGGCGTTGCAGTTGCCGGGCCACGGCAGCACCGGTGTCGATCAGACTGATGTCGCCGGGGATCATCTGCTTGAGCAGCGGCTTGAGGAAGGGGTAGTGAGTGCACCCCAGAATGAGGGTGTCGGCACCAGCGGCGAGCAGCGGCTCGACGTAACCGGCCAACAACGTGAACAATCGCGGGCTGTGCAAATCGCCGTTTTCAATCAACTCCACCAGCCCGGGACAGGGCTGGGTGATGACCCGCACATCGGTGGCGAAACGGTCGAGCAGCGCGGCAAACTTGGCACTCTGCAAGGTGCCCGTGGTGGCCAGCACCCCGACCACGCCGCTGCGAGTTGCCGCCGCCGCAGGCTTGACCGCCGGCTCCATGCCGACGATGGGCCACTCTGGATAGTCGCGGCGCAGATCGGCAACGCCGGCCACGGTCGCGGTATTGCAGGCCAGCACCAGCGCCTTGGCGCCCTGTTCCTGGAAGAACCTGGCCATGACACTGCAGCGCTGACGGATAAAGTCCGGGGTTTTCTCGCCGTAGGGAATGTTGCCGCAATCGCCGACGTACAACAGCGATTCGTTGGGCAGCAAGCGCTGGATCTCGGCCAGCACCGACAGTCCACCGACGCCGGAGTCGAACACGCCGATAGGCGCTTCACGCATGTTTCGGCCCGCAAACGGCGCAACCCGGGTCACGCTTGACCCGCAGCTCGCGAAAACGTGTGCCCAGGGCATCGATCAGCAACAGGCGACCCACCAGCGGCTCACCGAAACCGGCCAGCAACTTCAGTGCTTCAAGGGCCTGCAAGCTGCCGACCAGCCCCACCAGCGGCCCGACCACACCGGCTTCGCTGCAGGTGAGTTCGGCTTCGCTGCCATGCCCGTACAGGCAGTGGTAGCACGGACTTTCCGCACGCCGTGGATCGAACACCGACAGTTGCCCTTCCAGGCGAATCGCCGCGCCGCTGACCAGCGGTTTGCCGGCCGCCACGCAAGCGGCGTTGACTGCTTCACGGGTGGAGAAGTTGTCGGAACAGTCGAGGACCAGATCGACGCCGGCCACCGTGGCAGCCAGGGAATCCTCATCCAGCGCCGCACGATGGGCGACCAAACGGATTTCCGGATTGATGGCCGTCAGGCGCTTGATCGCGGAATCGACCTTGCCCATGCCGACACTGTCGGTGTCATGGATGATCTGGCGTTGCAGGTTGGTCAGGTCGACCGTGTCGAAATCCGCCAGATGCAATTCGCCCACACCCGCCGCCGCCAGGTACAAAGCGACCGGCGCACCGAGGCCGCCAAGGCCGACGATCAGCACACGGCTGTCCTTCAGCCGCAGCTGACCATCGATGTCGATGTGTTGCAGCAGAATCTGCCGGCTGTAGCGCAGCAATTCCTGATCATTCAGCACGGAAGGCGCCCCAGGCTGATCCGTTGGTGGCCGCCCAGATCGGTGCGGCTGTGCACCTCTTCAAAGCCGCGAGTCAGCAACAGGTCACGCACCGCTTCGGCCTGATCGTAGCCGTGCTCAAGCATCAGCCAGCCACCGGCTTCCAGATGATCTGGCGCCTGGGCGACGATCAAGCGCAGATCGTCAAGCCCGTCGGGACCAGCCACCAGGGCGCTGGCCGGTTCAAAGCGCACATCGCCTTCCACCAGGTGCGGATCGGCTGCCGCGATGTAGGGCGGGTTGCTGATGATCAACGCAAAGCGCTGGCCTTCCAGGGCGCTGAACCAATGGCTGTTCAGCACCGTGGCGTTGTTCAGGTTCAAGCGCTGACGATTGCGCTCGGCCAAGGCCACGGCTTCCGGCACGCGATCTACGGCTGTGACTTGCCATGCCGGACGCTCGCTGGCCAGGGCCAGGGCGATCGCGCCGCTGCCGGTGCCGAGGTCGAGCACCTTGGCCGGGGTCGCAGGCAACAATTCAAGCGCGGCCTCCACCAGCAACTCGGTGTCCGGACGCGGGATCAGCGTGTGCGGTGCAACTTCCAGATCCAGCTTCCAGAAGCCTTGTTGACCGAGAATGTAAGCCACCGGCTCGCCATTGCGGCGACGCAACAGATAGTCGGCAAAGGTCAGCGCGGCCTCGCTCGGCACAATGCGTTCGGGCCAGGTGTGCAGGAAACTGCGGGGTTTGCCCAAGGCCGCGGCCAGCAACAATTCGGCATCCAGACGCGCGGTGGGCGAGTCAGGCAAATCGGCGGCGCGCAACAAACTGGCAATGATCGTCATTTATTCACCTATCGCTGCCAGTTGATCGGCCTGGTATTCGGCCAGCAGCGGCTCGATCACCGCCTCGACACCCCCGGCGAGAATTTCGTCGAGGGAGTACAGCGTCAGGTTGACCCGGTGATCGGTGACCCGCCCCTGGGCAAAGTTGTAGGTACGGATGCGCTCGGAGCGGTCGCCGGAACCGACCAGTAACTTGCGCTCGCTGGCGATCGCGTTAGCCGCGGCACTGGTCTGCTGGTCGTTCAATTTCGCCGACAACCAGGCCATCGCACGGGCACGGTTCTTGTGCTGCGAACGCTCTTCCTGACATTCGACGACGATGCCCGACGGCAAGTGGGTAATGCGAATGGCCGAGTCGGTCTTGTTGACGTGCTGACCACCGGCACCGGAAGAACGATAGGTGTCGATGCGCAGGTCCGCCGGGTTGATCTCGATCGCTTCCTGCTCGTCCGGCTCGGGCAGTACGGCCACGGTACAGGCCGAGGTGTGGATACGGCCCTGGGATTCGGTTGCCGGCACGCGCTGTACGCGGTGGGCACCGGATTCGAATTTCAGTTTGCCGTAGACGTTGTCGCCTTCGACCCGGGCGATGACTTCTTTATAGCCGCCGTGCTCGCCTTCGTTCTCCGAGAGGATTTCCACCCGCCAGCCACGACGCTCGGCATAACGCGAATACATGCGGAACAGGTCGCCGGAGAAAATCGCCGCTTCGTCACCGCCGGTGCCGGCACGGATTTCGAGGAACACGTTGCGCCCGTCGTTCGGGTCCTTGGGCAACAGCATGCGCTGCAGGTCCGCTTTGAGCGTGACCAGGCGCTCCTTGGCCTCGCGAACTTCTTCCACGGCCATTTCACGCATGTCCGGGTCGCTGTCCTTGAGCAGTGCCTGGGCGCCTTCGAGGTCGCCTTGCACCTTGAGCAACTCTTTATAGGTGGCCACGATCGGCTCAACTTCCGCGTATTCCTTGGAATAGGTGCGGAACTTGTTCTGATCGGAAATGACCTCGGCATCGCCCAGCAGGGCGGTCAATTCCTCGAAACGGTCCTGGAGGACATCCAGTTTATTGAGCAGTGACGCTTTCATTGCGGTTTTTTATCCGAAAAGCTATCCGATGAGCCCTCACCGAGGGCAAAGAGTTCCTGGGCCATCGCCAGCGCATCCAGGCGACCTTCGGCAGAGAGCTTTTTCAACTGCACGCTCGGGGCGTGCAACAGTTTATTGGTCAGGCCACGGGCCAATTGCACCAGCACCTCTTCGGCGTTGCTGCCGTTGGCCAGCAGGCGCTGGGCCTTCTGCAACTCTTCGTCACGCAGGCGTTCGCTCTGTTGACGATAGGCCTTGAGCACATCCACCGCCGCCAGTTCACGCAGGCGCACCATGAAGTCTTCGGCGCCGATCGAGACCATTTCTTCCGCCGCCTGGGCTGCACCCTGACGACTCTTGAGGTTCTCGGCGACCACTTCATGCAGGTCGTCGACGCTGTACAGGTAAACGTCGTCCAGTTCGCCGACTTCCGGCTCGATGTCCCGGGGAACGGCAATATCCACCATGAATATCGGTTTGTGCTTGCGCAGTTTCAAGGCGCTTTCCACCGCGCCCTTGCCCAGGATCGGCAACTGGCTGGCGGTGGAACTGATGACGATATCGCTGCGCACCAGTTCTGCGGGAATGTCCGACAGCAATACGGCATGGGCACCGAACTGCTCGGCCAGGATACTCGCGCGCTCCAGGGTACGGTTGGCGACCACGATGCGCTTGACCCCCAGGTCATGCAGATGACGGGCGACCAGGGTGATGGTCTCGCCGGCGCCGATCAACAAGGCCTGACTGCGTTGCAGGTCGCTGAAAATCTGTTTGGCCAGGCTGACCGCGGCGAACGCCACGGACACCGGGTTCTCGCCGATGGCGGTGTCGGTACGCACCTGCTTGGCCGCATTGAACGTGGCCTGGAACAGACGCCCGAGCAACGGCCCGATGGTACCGGCCTCGCGGGCCACGGCGTAGGCCGATTTCATCTGGCCGAGAATCTGCGGCTCGCCCAACACCAGCGAATCGAGACCGGACGCCACGCGCATCATGTGACGAACTGCCGCATCATCTTCGTGCACATAAGCGCTTTCGCGCAGCTCGTCGAAGCTCAAATGATGGTATTCGGCCAGCCAACGCAACACGACTTCCGCCGACAGCTGATCCTGTTCTATATAGAGTTCACTGCGATTGCAGGTGGAGAGGATCGCAGCTTCGCGGCTGTCGGTGAGTCGGCAGAGCTGCTGCAGGGCCTCAACCAGCTGCTCAGGGGTAAAAGCCACGCGCTCGCGGACGTCTACTGAAGCAGTCTTGTGGTTAATACCGAGTGCAAGGAAGGCCATTCAAAGTCGCTGATGGTGACGTGAAGCCGGCAATTGTCCTACTTCGACGGAATCAGAACAACTACTCGATATCTATCACCGCAGTAGACAGTGCCGACGTTGCGAGACGTTCTCGTTTACAGGATCGCCAACGGTCGTCGATCGGGTTGGCAGGTAAATTGCCCGGGCGGTTATGTTTGGCCGAAAGCTTGTGTCATGATGATCCGACCGCAGGTTAGTCGTCCTCTTCCTATATGAATAGATCTTCCGCGTTGCTTCTCGCTTTTGTCTTCCTCAGCGGCTGCCAGGCCTTGGCACCCGTTTCGTCCGACGGTACGCCGCCGGCTGAAGACAGCACCCCGGCTCCTGAAAAGCCCAAGGTCTACAGCTCGTTCAGCGAAGACACCGTCTTCAGCCTGCTGAGCGCCGAACTGGCTGGCCAGCGCAATCGTTTCGACATTGCCCTGGACAACTACGTGACCCAGGCCATCAACACTCAGGATCCAGGCATCTCCGAGCGGGCATTCCGTATCGCCGAGTACCTGGGCGCCGATCAGGCCGCGCTGGATACCGCGCTGATCTGGGCGAAAAACGCGCCGAACGATCTCGAAGCGCAACGCGCCGCTGCCGTGCAACTGGCGCGCGCCGGGCGTTATGACGACTCCATGGTCTATATGGAGAAAGTCCTGCAGGGCAAGGGCGACACCCATTTCGACTTCCTCGCGCTGTCGGCGGCGGACACCGACCAGGACACCCGCAACGGCTTGATGAAAAGTTTCGACCGTTTGCTGCAACGTCATCCAAACAACAGCCAGCTGATTTTCGGCAAGGCCTTGCTGATGCAACAGGATGGCGATGCCAGGGGTGCGCTGAAACTGCTGGAAGACAACCCGCCCGAAGACGGCGAAATCGCGCCGATCCTGCTGCGCGCACGCCTGCTGCAAACCCTCGATCGCGGCGACGAAGCCCTGCCGCTGCTGCAAAAAAGCATCAAGAAATACCCGGACGACAAGCGTCTGCGCCTGACTTACGCGCGCATGCTGGTTGAACAGGACCGTATGGACGACGCCAAGACCGAGTTCTCCAGCCTGGTCCAGCAATATCCTGACGACGATGAATTGCGTTACTCGCTGGCCCTGGTCTGCCTGGAAGCCAAGGCCTGGGAAGAAGCCAAGGGCTATCTGGAAGACCTGATTGCCCGGGAAAGCCACGTCGACTCGGCGCACCTGAACCTGGGGCGTATCGCCGAAGAACGCAATGACCCACAAGGCGCGCTGATCGAGTACGCCAAGGTCGGTCCGGGCAACGACTTCCTGCCGGCACAGTTGCGTCAGGCCGATATCCTGATGAGCAACGGCCGAACCGCTGAAGCCCAGAGCAAACTGGCGGCAGAGCGCGATGAACAACCGGATTATGCGATCCAGCTGTACCTGATCGAAGCCGAAACCCTGTCCGCCAACAACCAGGAAGACAAAGCCTGGAAGGTCCTGCAAACCGCACTGCAGCAATACCCGGACGATCTGAACCTGCTGTACACCCGGGCGATGCAGGCGGAAAAACGCAATGACCTGGCGCAGATGGAAAAAGACCTGCGCCTGATCATCAAGCGCGATCCGGACAATGCCATGGCCCTGAACGCCTTGGGCTACACCTTGTCTGACCGGACCACGCGTTATGCCGAAGCCAAGGCATTGATCGAACAGGCGCACAAGATCAGCCCGGAAGACCCGGCCGTACTCGACAGCCTCGGCTGGGTGAATTTCCGCCTGGGTAATCTCGACGAAGCCGAGCGCCTGTTGCGCCAGGCCCTGGAACGCTTCCCCGATCAGGAAGTCGCCGCTCACCTGGGTGAAGTGCTGTGGACCAACGGCAAACAGCGCGAGGCCAGGCAGGTGTGGGGCAAATTCCTCAAGGACCAGCCCGACAGCCCGACCCTGCGCGGCACCATCAAACGCCTGACCGGATCAGAGACTCTTTAAGATTATGCTTTTGCGCCATTTCATCGTTTTCAGCTTCATCGCCCTGCTTGCTGGTTGCGCCGGCCTGGGTCCCCGCGAATCGGTCGAGGGTCACGGCAACGCGACCCAATGGCGCGAGCACAAGGAACAATTGACCGGTCTCGACGGCTGGCAGATTGACGGCAAGATCGGCATCCGCGCGCCCAAGGATTCCGGTAGTGGCACGCTGTTCTGGCTGCAACGCCAGGATTACTACGACATCCGTCTGTCCGGCCCGCTGGGTCGTGGCGCAGCGCGCCTGACCGGGCGCCCGGGCAAAGTGTCGCTGGAAGTCGCCAACCAGGGCCGTTACGACGCGCCGGATCCGGAAACCCTGCTCGAAGAACAATTGGGCTGGAAACTGCCGGTGTCCAACCTCGCCTGGTGGGTTCGCGGCCTTCCGGCACCGGACAGCAAAAGCCGCCTGACACTTGACGGCGACAGCCGCCTGGCGAGCCTCGAACAGGATGGCTGGAAGATCGACTACACCTCCTACACCCAACAAAACGGTTTCTGGCTGCCGGAGCGCATCAAGCTCAGCGGCAACGACCTTGATGTCACGCTGGTGATCAAGGTCTGGCAACCGCGCAAGCTGGGGCAATGACATGCCTGCCAATCGCCTGATCTTGCCGTCCCCGGCCAAACTCAACTTGATGCTGCACATTCTGGGTCGCCGTGAAGACGGCTACCACGAACTGCAGACGATGTTTCAGTTCCTCGATTACGGTGACGAGATCACCTACGCCGTCCGCGATGACGGCGTCATTCAATTGCACACCGAATTCGACGGCGTTCCCCACGACAGCAACCTGATCGTCAAGGCCGCCAGAAAACTTCAGGAACAATCTGGCTGCGCGCTGGGCGTCGATATCTGGATTGAAAAGGTCTTGCCCATGGGCGGCGGCATCGGTGGCGGCAGCTCGAACGCGGCCACCACACTGCTCGGCCTCAATCATCTGTGGCAACTGGGCTGGGATGAGGATCGCCTGGCGGCACTGGGCCTGACGCTCGGCGCCGACGTCCCGGTTTTCGTTCGCGGTCACGCGGCCTTTGCCGAGGGCGTGGGAGAAAAACTCACCCCTGTCGACCCCGAAGAGCCGTGGTATCTGGTGCTCGTACCGCAAGTCTCTGTTAGTACGGCAGAAATTTTTTCCGATCCGTTGTTGACACGTAACACGCCGCCCATTAAAGTGCGCCCCGTTCCCAAGGGAAACAGTCGAAATGACTGCTTGCCGGTGGTCACAAGGCGTTATCCAGAGGTACGTAACGCTTTGAATTTGTTAGGTAAATTTACCGAAGCAAAGCTCACCGGAACTGGAAGTTGTGTGTTTGGGGGCTTCCCAAGCAAAGCTGAAGCTGATAAAGTCTCGGCCCTTCTTACAGAGACCCTTACAGGGTTTGTAGCAAAAGGAAGCAACGTTTCGATGTTGCATCGCAAGCTGCAAAGTCTGCTCTAAAGGAACCGATTACAGGGTAATCGTTGCAACAGATACAGGGGCGTCGCCAAGCGGTAAGGCAGCAGGTTTTGATCCTGCCATGCGTTGGTTCGAATCCAGCCGCCCCTGCCATTTTCCTATACTCATCCAGGTTACCCTCAGCCTTCAGGTACTGCGCGTGTCCAAGATGATGGTCTTTACGGGGAACGCTAACCCCGATCTGGCTCGGCGTGTCGTACGTCAGCTGCATATCCCTCTCGGTGACATCTCTGTCGGTAAATTCTCCGACGGCGAAATTACAGCCGAGATCAATGAAAACGTCCGCGGTAAAGATGTCTTCATTATTCAGCCGACTTGCGCTCCGACCAACGATAACCTGATGGAACTGGTAGTGATGGCTGATGCCTTCCGCCGCTCCTCGGCTACTCGTATCACTGCTGTTATTCCTTACTTTGGTTATGCCCGTCAGGATCGCCGTCCGCGTTCCGCACGTGTGGCTATCAGCGCGAAAGTCGTGGCTGACATGCTTACCGTAGTCGGCATCGACCGTGTTCTCACGGTTGATCTGCATGCTGACCAAATCCAGGGTTTCTTCGATATTCCGGTAGATAACATCTACGGCTCCCCGGTTCTGGTGGATGACATCGAAGATCAGCGCTTCGAAAACCTGATGATCGTGTCCCCGGACATTGGCGGCGTCGTGCGTGCACGTGCCGTTGCCAAATCCCTGGGCGTGGATCTCGGGATCATCGACAAACGCCGTGAGAAAGCCAATCACTCTGAAGTGATGCATATCATCGGTGATGTCGAAGGGCGTACCTGTATTCTGGTCGATGACATGGTCGATACCGCCGGCACCCTGTGCCACGCGGCCAAGGCCTTGAAAGAGCATGGCGCAGCCAAGGTTTTCGCTTATTGCACGCACCCTGTCTTGTCGGGTCGGGCGATCGAGAACATTGAAAATTCCGTGCTGGACGAGCTGGTGGTGACCAACACCATCCCGCTGTCCGCTGCAGCACAAGCCTGTGCGCGTATCCGCCAACTGGATATCGCACCGGTTGTTGCCGAGGCGGTTCGCCGCATCAGCAATGAAGAATCGATCAGCGCGATGTTCCGTTAAGGGCCCTGCCCTTCTCGAAATGTCTCGTTGACGAAAAGCGCCCCGCCCCGGCATTCCTGTCGGGGCGGGGCTTTTTTGCCCATATCGCCTTTAGCGCTGGTCGCAAACGCTGGGGCGAATGTGGTTATTTTGGAGATACAAAATGAACGATTTTACTCTGAATGCTGAAGTGCGTTCCGACCTGGGGAAAGGTGCGAGCCGCCGCCTGCGTCGTCTCGCAAGCCTGGTTCCAGCTGTAGTTTACGGTGGCGACAAAGCCCCTGAATCCATCAGCATGCTGGCCAAAGAAGTTGCCAAACTGCTCGAAAACGAAGCGGCTTACAGCCACATCATCGAGCTGAACGTTGCTGGCACCAAGCAAAACGTCATCATCAAGGCTCTGCAGCGTCACCCGTCCAAGGGTCACGTTCTGCACGCTGACTTCGTACGCGTAGTTGCCGGCCAGAAGCTGACCGCTATCGTTCCTGTGCACTTCATCAACGAAGCTGCTCCAGTGAAGAAAGGCGGCGAGATTTCGCACGTTGTTGCTGAAATCGAAGTGTCCTGCCTGCCAAAAGACCTGCCTGAATTCATCGAAGTTGACCTGGGCAACGCCGAAGTCGGTTCGATCATTCACCTGTCCGACATCACCGCCCCTAAAGGCGTTGAATTTGTTGCTCTGGCTCACGGTAACGACCTGGCTGTTGCCAACGTTCACGCTCCACGTGTTGCTCCAGAAGCTGCAGAAGGCGCTGCAGAGTAATTTACTCTGCGCTGCCGGAGTGACCGGAAACATCGCGGACTGGAACGTAGCGAGATAGCGGGCGAGAACGCGGAGTTTACATCATGGTAAATGAGCAATTTTCGTCCACTTTCGCCGCTCTCCCGGATTGCGGCGATGTTATCCACCACTCCAAGGAAGGGCCCCTATCGTGACTGCCATCAAACTGATCGTTGGCCTGGGAAATCCAGGCGCTGAATACGAACAGACCCGGCACAACGCAGGGGCCCTTTTTGTTGAGCGCATCGCGAACGCACAAGGGGTCAACCTTGTGGCGGACCGCAAATATTTCGGCCTGACCGGGCGTTACTCGCATCAGGGTCAGGATGTTCGTCTGCTGATTCCCACCACGTACATGAACCGCAGCGGCCAGGCCGTCGCGGCCCTCGCCGGGTTCTTCCGCATCAAGCCTGAAGAAATTCTCGTGGCGCACGACGAACTCGACTTGCCACCGGGTGTTGCCAAGCTCAAGCAGGGCGGCGGCCATGGCGGTCACAACGGGTTGCGCGACATCATTGCGCAACTGGGCAATCAGAATACGTTCTACCGCCTGCGGCTTGGCATCGGCCACCCGGGCGTCGCCAGTATGGTTTCAAATTTCGTCCTGGGTCGTGCGCCACGCGCCGAACAGGAAAAACTCGATGCCAGCATCGACTTTGCCCTCGGCGTGCTGCCGGATATCCTCGCCGGTGAATGGAACCGCGCGATGAAAAACCTGCACAGCCAGAAGGCCTGACTCTACTCCGAGGGGAAACACCATGGGATTCAATTGCGGCATCGTCGGCCTGCCTAACGTCGGCAAGTCCACCCTGTTCAACGCCCTGACCAAATCCGGGATCGCGGCCGAGAACTTCCCCTTCTGCACCATCGAACCGAACAGCGGTATCGTGCCGATGCCGGATCCACGCCTGCAGGCCCTGGCGGAAATCGTCAATCCGAAGCGCATCCTGCCGACCACCATGGAATTCGTCGACATCGCGGGCCTGGTGGCCGGCGCGTCGAAAGGTGAAGGCCTGGGCAACAAGTTCCTGGCCAACATCCGTGAAACCGATGCCATCGCCCACGTGGTCCGCTGCTTCGAAGACGAGAACGTGATTCACGTCTCCAACAGCGTCGACCCGAAACGCGACATCGAAATCATCGACCTGGAACTGATCTTCGCCGACCTCGACAGCTGCGAGAAGCAACTGCAGAAGGTCGCGCGCAACGCCAAGGGTGGTGACAAGGACGCCGTGGTCCAGAAAGGCCTGCTGGAGCAACTGATCGCTCACTTCACCGAAGGCAAGCCTGCGCGCAGCCTGATGAAGAACATGAGCACCGACGAAAAGGCGGTGATCAAGGGCTTCCACCTGCTGACCACCAAGCCGGTCATGTACATCGCCAACGTCGCTGAAGACGGTTTCGAAAACAACCCGCACCTGGACGTGGTCAAGGCCATCGCCGAAGAAGAAGGCGCAGTGGTTGTGCCGGTCTGCAACAAGATCGAAGCGGAAATCGCCGAGCTCGATGACGGCGAAGAGAAAGACATGTTCCTCGAAGCCCTGGGCCTCGAAGAGCCTGGCCTGAACCGCGTGATTCGCGCCGGCTACGAAATGCTGCACCTGCAGACCTACTTCACCGCCGGTGTCGAAGAAGTCCGCGCCTGGACCGTTCGCGTCGGTGCTACCGCACCACAAGCCGCTGGCGTGATCCACACCGACTTCGAAAAAGGCTTCATCCGCGCCGAAGTGATCGCCTACAACGACTTCATCCAGTACAAGGGCGAAGCCGGTACCAAGGAAGCCGGTAAATGGCGTCTGGAAGGCAAGGACTACATCGTCAAGGACGGCGACGTGATGCACTTCCGCTTCAACGTGTAAGCCGTACGCCCAAGAAAAAGCCGCGTTTGATACGCGGCTTTTTTGTGCCTGTTGTTTTGCCCCCGTGGGAGCGAGCTTGCTCGCGATTGCGGACTGACAGCCAACTGAACTGCAAGCTGATACACCGCCATCGCGAGCAAGCTCGCTCCCACAGGGAATAAGGGCTGACTCAAGCTTTTTTGGTGCGCGGCAGAAAGATCGCCAACACGCCGAACAACGGCAAAAACGAGCAGAGGAAATACACATACTCAATCCCGTGAATGTCCGCCAAATGCCCGAGCAGCGCCGCACCAATCCCGCCGAAACCGAACATCAGGCCGAAGAACACCCCGGCAATCATCCCGACATTGCCTGGCACCAGCTCCTGGGCGTATACCACGATCGCCGAGAAAGCCGACGCCAGAATGAAGCCGATCACCACGCTCAGGACGCTGGTCCAGAACAGGTCCACATGCGGCAGCAGCAAGGTGAACGGCGCCACTCCGAGGATCGAGAACCAGATCACCGCCTTGCGCCCGATCTTGTCGCCAATCGGCCCACCAAAGAATGTCCCCGCCGCTACCGCCCCGAGAAACAGGAACAGGTGCAGCTGCGAACTGGCCACCGACAGGTCGAACTTCTCGATCAGGTAGAAGGTGAAGTAACTGGTGAGGCTGGCCATGTAGAAATACTTGGAGAACACCAACAGCCCCAGCACCACCAAGGCACTGATCACCCTGCCCTTCGACAGACCGTGAGTCGCCGCCTGACCGGCCTTGAGCTTGAACAGGTTGAGGTGATGGGCGTACCAGCGGCTGATGCGGTACAGCACGAACAGCGCAAACACCGCGAATAAACCGAACCAGGCCACGTTGCCCTGGCCGAACGGAATGATGATCGCCGCCGCCAGCAACGGACCGAACGCGGAACCGGCGTTACCGCCGACCTGGAAGGTCGATTGCGCCAGACCAAAGCGCCCGCCAGAGGCGAGCCGCGCGATCCGCGATGCTTCGGGGTGGAAGGTCGAGGAACCGATACCAATCAGCGCCGCTGCCAGCAGAATCAACGGAAAGCTGCCGACCATCGACATCATCACGATGCCAATCAGCGTGCAAATGGAGCCTGCCGGCAACAGCCACGGTTTCGGATGGCGGTCGGTGTGATAACCGACCCATGGCTGCAACAGCGAAGCGGTCAGCTGGAAGGTCAAGGTGATCAGGCCGACCTGAGTGAATGTCAGGCCATAGTTGGCCTTGAGCATCGGATAGATCGACGGCAGTACCGACTGGATCAGGTCGTTGATCAGGTGCGCCAGCGCCACCGCGCCGATGATGCGCATGACCAATGGACTGCTTTGAGGAGTAGCGGGCGCCGACGCAGGGCCGGACTGAGCGTTGCTGATAGCCATGGGCGTTTCCAGACAGCATGGGGTGCAAAGGTGCAGGGGCGCCAATGTGCCATTTTTCAGTGCGCCAGCGCCATCCCCTTAGCCAGCTAACGACCTCAAAGAGGGATAACCGCTTCCGGAAAATCCCGTTCCAGCTCGCTCTTGAGCCAGTCGATGAACCACAGCACATCCGCCGACAGCTCGGCGGACGGCGTCAGCACCCGATAACTTTCCAGCTTCACCTGGGCCTCCACCACCCTTACCAACTTGCCCGAATCAAGCTCCTTGCGCACCAGCACCTCATTGGCCAGGGCGATGCCCTGCCCGCTTTCGGCCACTGACAAGGCGTGATCGTTGTTGACGTAGAGCATGTCGGAATTGAGGTGCGTGTCGAGGTCGTGGGCGGCGAACCACAG
Organism: Pseudomonas vancouverensis; assembly: GCF_004348895.1. Taxonomy (GTDB): domain Bacteria; phylum Pseudomonadota; class Gammaproteobacteria; order Pseudomonadales; family Pseudomonadaceae; genus Aquipseudomonas; species Aquipseudomonas vancouverensis. Next base: position 31,512 of record NZ_RRZK01000024.1, on the reverse strand, counting down.
GTTCCACCACTCGCCGTCATCGACATGAATCAGCTTGTGCTTCACCAGATCCGCAGGGCTGTGGATCGGGTCGATACTGGCCAGATACTCCGGGGTACAGATCGGGAACACCCGTGGGCGAATCAACGCCTCGCGGGAGTGAGCGTACTGTCCGTCCAGCCCGTAGACGATGCCCAGGTCCGCGCTTTTGCCATCCACCTCTTCGAAAGTTGAATTGGGTTCGATGGCGAACTTCAGTCCCGGGCGCAGGTGGCGCATGTCTTCGATACGCGGCATCAGCCAGCGTTTGGCGAAACCTGGTACGACCATGATGCGCAGCCAGCGCTCGGCATGTCTTGGCTGCGCTTCCTTGCCGGCCTCGATGATCAACTGCAAGGCGGCGGCAATCTTGCGATGGTACTTCTCCCCGGCCACCGTGAGATTGACCCCGCGCGAAGTGCGCTCGAACAGCTGGATGCCCAGCCAATCCTCCAGCAACTTCACGTGCCGGCCAATGGCAGGCTGGGTCACGTGCAGGGCCTTGGAAGCTTCGACATAGCTGCCCAACCGGGCGGCGGCATCAAAGGCACGTACTGCATTGAGCGGCGGCAAACGGTGGTCAGGCATGGGGGTGGACGCCTTCTGCTGTTAAATTTTTTAACATCCTCTATGTTAAAATTGAAGTTTCGCCCTCGCAACCCCTCACTGATAATCAAACCACAGCAGAACAACAAAACAGCTGGTTACAACACCCGAACGCATCTCGATCCTGCCCAAAAAAATAATATCCATGGTCTGACCATCACGGCTGTTTTCAGCACGTTTTGCAGGCGATGGGGGAATCGGAGGTAACGCATGAATGCCCTGCATTCGCTGCAAACGCTGGCGGTGTCCATCCGCTCAGTGCGCAAAGTCTACGGTGATCCACACACCGGTCCGGTGGCGCTGAAAAGCATCGACCTGGACATTCGCGACAACGAGTTCTTCACCCTCCTCGGCCCTTCGGGCTGCGGCAAAACCACCCTCCTGCGCATGATCGCCGGGTTCGAATTTCCCACCGAAGGCGAGATTCTGCTCTACGGCGAAAACATCGCTGACCGCCCGCCGTTCGAGCGCCCGGTCAACACGGTGTTCCAGCATTACGCGCTGTTCCCGCACATGACCATCGCCGAGAACCTCGCCTTCGGGCTTGAGTCCCACCCGATGGGCAAGGTCCTCGGCAAGCCGCAAATGGCCGAGCGGGTGCGCGAGATGCTCGCCCTGGTGCAGATGGAACGCTTTGCCAACCGCAAGCCGGCGCAACTCTCCGGCGGCCAGCAACAGCGTGTGGCGCTGGCCCGGGCACTGGCGCCGCATCCGAAAGTGCTGCTGCTCGACGAGCCGCTCTCGGCGCTGGACCTCAAGCTGCGCCAGGCCATGCGTGAAGAGCTGAAAACCATCCAGGCACGCACCGGCATCACCTTCATCTTCGTCACCCATGACCAGGAAGAAGCGCTGACCATGTCCGATCGCATCGCCGTGCTGTCCGAAGGCGAAGTGCAACAGGTCGGTCGCCCGGAAGACATCTACGAACGGCCGCGCAACCGTTTTGTCGCCGACTTCATCGGCGAAACCAACTTCATCGAAGGCACCGTCACCCGCGTGGAAAACGGTCTGGCCTGGTTCGCCGGCCCCGCTGGCCACCCATTGCCCGCGCAGCCGTGCATCGACGTGAAAAGCGGCGCCCGTGTCGCCCTGTCCGTGCGCCCGGAGCGGTTGCACCTGGTGCCCGCTACCACCGAAAGCGCGCTGCCGTGCCGCATCGAAGCGCAGATCTACCTCGGCACCGACCTGCAATATCAAGTCAGCCTCAGCGACGGCTCGCGCCTCACCGTGCGTACCCCCAACTGTGTCGACCAGAGCAAACGCTTTGCAGTTGGCAGCCAGGCCGGTCTGTTGTTCGACCAGGGCAGCGCCAGCGTCCTGCACGATTGAGCACGAGGAATTGCCATGCACGCTTTACCGATTGCCAACACGCTGGAACGCCGGCGGGCCTTCCAGAGTTTCCTCGGCGTCAGCCCTGCGCTGATTGCCATCAGCCTGTTTCTGATCGTGCCGATCCTGATCGTCATCGCCTACTCGCTGATGGAGGCCAACCCCTACGGCGGGGTGAACAAGGTCTTGAGCACCGACGCCTACACCTCGTTGCTGTTCGAGCGACAACTGGACGACAGCCTGGCGTTCGCCGATTCCTACCTGATCATTGCCCTGCGCTCGATCGGCATTGCCGCACTGACCACGATCATCACCCTGCTGATCGGGTTCCCGGTGGCGGTGTGGCTGGCCATGCAGCCGGCGCATCGGCGCGGCCTGCTGATCTTTCTGATCACGGTGCCGTTCTGGGCCAACCTGCTGATCCGCACCTACGCCTGGATCCTGCTGCTGCGTAACACCGGGGTGATCAACAACAGCCTGATGGGCCTGGGCGTCATCCATCAGCCGCTGCCGTTGCTGTACACCGACGGCGCAGTGTTGCTGGGGCTGGTTTACACCTACGCGCCCTTCGTCGTGCTGCCGATCTACGCCACCCTGGAAAAAATGGACATCCGCCTTCTGGAAGCCGCGCAGGACCTCTACGCCGGGCGCATCCGCACCTTGCGCAAAGTGATTCTGCCGATCGCCAAACCGGGGATTCTCGCTGGCGGCATCCTCACCTTCGTGCCTTGCCTGGGGGCGATGATTGCTCCGGAACTGCTCGGCGGCGGGACCAAGATGATGCTCGGCAACCTGATCTTTCGGCAATTCAGCGACGCCCGTAACTGGCCGTTCGGTGCGGCACTGTCGCTGGTGTTGATGGCCGCGGTGATGCTGGTGCTGACGGTGTACGCCCTGCGTGCCGAACGCCAGCGCATCGCCAAGGGAGGTGCATGATGATCAGCCTGTTCAAACGCAACACCCTGGGTGTGCAGGACTTCCCCGGCTTCGGCGGCTTCAGTTTCCTGTTCTACCTGTACCTCTACGCGCCCATCGTGGTGCTGGTGCTGTACTCGTTCAACGCCAACCAGTCGGCGACCGTATGGACCGGCTTCAGCCTCGACTGGTACCGCGCAGCCTTCGCCAATCAGGCGCTGCGTCAGGCGGCCGGCAACAGCCTGTTGATCGCGGTGTGCGCCAGCATGATCGCCACGGCCATCGCCACCCTCGCCGCGCTGGGTACGTCCCGGGGTGCGAAGTTCAAGGGACTGCAACTGTCCATGGGCGCGATCATGTTGCCCCTGGTGTTGCCGGAGATCGTGATCGGTGTCGCCACCCTGGCGCTGTTCTCCACCCTCGGCCTGTCTCTGGGCTACGGCAACCTGATCATCGCGCACACGGTGTTCTGCATTCCCTTTGCCTTCTTGCCGATCCGCGCCCGCCTCAACGACATGGACCTGTCGCTGGAGCAAGCCTCGGCGGACCTGTACGCCGGCCCTTGGCGGACCTTCCGCAAGGTCACCCTGCCGCTGCTGATGCCGGGGATTTTCTCCGGGCTGATGCTGGCGTTCATCGTCTCGCTGGATAACTTCGTGATCTCGATGATGGTCTCCCAGGCCGGCACCACGACCCTGCCGATCTTCATCTTCGGCCTGCTGCGCATGGGCGTGACACCCGACGTCAACGCCGTATCCACGCTGATCCTTGGCGTCTCGGTGCTGTTCGTCAGTCTCTCTTACCTGTTGGGCAAAAAGAACGCCTGATCCTTTTACGTACTGTGGGGAAATAGCATGAGTAAGTTGATTAAAAACATCGGCACTTCGTTGTTCCTGACTTTACCGCTGGCCCTGATCGGCAGCGCCCAAGCGGCGGAAAAACTCAACGTGGTGAGCTGGAGCGGCTACTTTTCGCCGGAAATTCTCGCCAAGTTCCAGAAACAGACCGGCATCGAAGTGACGGTCGACTCCTACGACTCCAACGAAACCTTGCTGGCCAAATTGAAACAGGGCGGCGCCGGTTATGACGTGGCCATCCCTTCGCACCAGTTCGTGCCGATCCTGATCAAGGAAAAACTGCTGGAGCGCTTCGATCCGGTCAACGAGCCCTACTATGCCGGCGTCGTCGACAACCTGAAAAAACCGACCTGGGACCCCGAAGGCGCCTACTCCGTGCCGTTCATCTGGGGCACCACCAGCGTGGTCCTCGACACCGGGCGCTACAAGGGCCCTGTGGATAGCCTGAAAGTGCTGTACGAGCCGCCAGCGGAGCTGCAGGGGCGAATCAACATGTTCGACTCGAGCAGCGAAGTCATCGACACCGCCAGCCTGTACCTGAACATTCCGCTGTGCAGCGAAGACCCGAAGCAGATGCAGCAGATTTTGACCCTGCTCAAGGCGCAGAAGCCGTTCGTCAAAACCTACAGCTCCAAGGCCGGTTCGATCCGCGAAAACCTCGCTTCGGGTGAAGTCGACATGTCGATGTTCTGGGGTGGCTCGTCGATGCGCGCCCGGGAAATGAAACCGAGCCTGAAATACCTGTACCCGAAAGAAGGCGTGATGGCGTGGGTGGACAACATGGTGATCCCGGCCGGCAGCAAGAACCCGGCGAACGCCAAGGCCTTCATCGCTTTCCTCAGCCAGCCTGAAAACTCGGCGATGACCCAGAACTTCCTCAAGCACCAGAGCCCGATCAAGGGTGTCGAACCCTTCCTCGACGCGAGCCTCAAGGATGCGCCGGAGTTGCACATTCCCGAAGGCACAAACGTGGTCTTCAGCAAGACCTGTGGCGAAGGTGCGATCCGCCTGGCCGACCGTCTCTGGACCAGCCTGATGCGTTGATCTTTACCGCCCCGGCGCAATGGCGGGGCGTTTTTCCAGCCGTCTGAAAGGCAGCGTGACAATGACTTCTAACAACATCAGCGAACTGGTCCTGCTGCAGGCCCATGAACTCGCGGAGCGTATCCGCCTGCGTCAGGTTTCCTGCCGAGAAGTGATGCAGACTTATCTTGCCCACATCGAACGCTTCAACCCGCAGGTCAACGCTCTGGTGAGCCTGCAGGCGCCGGACGACCTGCTGGCCCAGGCCGACAGCCGCGATGCCGAACTGGCCCGTGGCGAGTACCGCGGCTGGATGCACGGCCTGCCCCACGCGATCAAGGATCTGTCCCTGACACGCGGCATCCGCACCACGCTCGGCTCACCGCTGTACAAGGACTTCATTCCCGAGCGCGACGGCATCATGGTCGAGCGGATCAAGGCCGCCGGGGCGATCATCATCGGTAAAAGCAACACCCCGGAATTCGGCCTCGGCTCGCAAAGCTACAACCCGGTGTTCGGCGCGACCGGTTGCGCCTACGACCCGAGCAAGACCGCCGGTGGCAGCAGCGGCGGTGCGGCGGCGGCTTTGGCCCTGCACATGGTGCCGGTGGCCGACGGCAGCGACATGATGGGCTCGTTGCGCAACCCGGCGGCGTTCAACAACATTTTCGGCTTCCGTCCGTCCCAGGGCCGCGTGCCCTTCGATGACAGCGCCGATCTGTTCATCGATCAGCTCGGCTATGAAGGCCCGATGGCCCGCAGCGTGCGCGACGCCGCCTTGCTGCTGTCGGTACAGGCCGGGGCAGATGCCCGGGCACCGCTGTCCATCGCCGAATCCGGCAGCGCCTTTGCGGCGCCCCTGGAAAAGGACTTCAAGGGTGCACGCCTGGGTTGGCTCGGTGACTTCAACGGCTACCTGCCGATGGAGCGAGGCATCCTCTCGCTGTGCGAAAAAGCCTTTGCCGACTTTGAAAGCCTGGGCTGCCACGTCGAATCGGTGCAGGCAGGTTTTGCTCCGGATCAACTGTGGAGCAGCTGGCGAACCTTGCGTCACTGGATGGTCGCCGGTTCGCTGGGGGCGACCTACGCCGATCCACAGAAGCGCGCCTTGTTGAAACCGGAAGCCTGCTGGGAAATAGAGAACGGCCTGAAACTGTCGGCCAGTGATGTGTTTGCCGCCTCGGTGACACGCAGCAACTGGTACCGCGCCATCTCGGCCCTGTTCGAACAGTACGACTACCTGCTGCTGCCCAGCGCCCAGGTCTTCCCGTTCGACAAAACCCAACCCTGGCCCACCTCTATCGAAGGCGTGACCATGGACACCTATCACCGCTGGATGGAAGTGGTCATTCCCGCCACCTTGTCGGGCTGTCCGGTGGCCAACGTGCAAGTGGGGTTCAATACGAACGGTTTGCCCATGGGCCTGCAAATCATCGGCAAACACCAGGCCGACTTCGCCGTCCTGCAATTGGCGCACGCGTACGAACAGGCCACTCGCTGGTTCCAGCGCTGCCCTTCGCCCCTGCTCAAAGGCTGATTTTGCTCGAAAGTTGATAAACGGTTGAAAGCGCAGAGAAATATTTTAGATTTATGCTTGACGCATCCCCGTTACCGGTGAATAATGCGCGCCACTTGGCTACATAGCTCAGTTGGTTAGAGCATAGCATTCATAATGCTGGGGTCCGGGGTTCAAGTCCCTGTGTAGCCACCAAGTACTAAAAACGGCTTACCGCAAGGTAGGCCGTTTTTTTATGCCTCGAGAAAAGTGCACTGCGGTGGCAGGCATTCCTGCACCGCAGCGCTGACGTTATCGCCTCAGCGATTTATCGTCGGCAATGCCGACAAGGCCCGCTCCCAGATCTGCCAGGTGCGCAACCAGACCATCGCCTGCCAGTCGTTGTCGGCGGGATAGAACTGCTCCAGCAGGTTCAACTTGATCTCGCGCCCAACTCCATCACTCGGGTTGCCATGCAGGTGCAGCCAATGGTCGTCGCGCAAATAGCGATGCACATCCGGTCCCGGGTAAGTCCCGCACTCGATGACAAACGGCATCAGCCAGACATTCGGCAACGCATTGATCAACGCCTGGGAGGTGTAGCCGGTGGCCGTCGCCGCGACGCCGGTTTCGCTGAAGGTATTGGCACCGGTTTGCAGGCTGTAGAGCCATGGACCGTAGATCGCCTGGGCATCCGCCAGAGCCGGGTACGCCGCCTCCGTAATCGTCAGCAACATCGGATGACCGTATTCGCCAGCGCCGGTGTGCAGGTCGAAACACATCGCGACGTCGGCATGGGCAACATGCTTTTGCACGATCTGCTGCAGCGTACGGTTCGACCAGCTTGGCGCGACTCCCCCGTAAAACAGTCCATCGGGGTGCGCATGCTGGCCGCCCTCGACAATCGACATCACCGCCGGCCAGCCGTGTTGGCGGATCTGCTCGTCGAGCAAGGCATCGGCACGCTCGCGCTCAGGCCCCTGCAACTGCGAGCAGGCATAGATTTCATGCAGCGCGTTGTAGGCCTGGTTGTCCGGCAAGGGTTGCTGGAAGTTCAGGTGATTGCGATTGAGGTCGATGTTGTCTTCGTTGACCCGCCGCAACCACGCCATGCCCCAGGGGTTGATTGCATGGATCATCACCACGGCAACATCCGCCGGCAACGTGCGCTTGCCAAGGTCCTGCAGCCACTTGATCTGGCAACCCGAGCCATAGAAGCCTTCGACGCCGTGAGTGCCGCTCAGCGCAATCAGCAGGCGCCTGGCGGAGGGATCGCCGAGCACCGCTACGTCGGTACTCAGGGACTCGCCAAATGGCCCCTTGAGCGGATGCAGGTACTCGGTCAGCGTGGCACCGGCGCTGGTCGCTGCGACAATGAATTGTTCACGCTGGGCGCGATAGCTGGGCTGGGTGGGGAATTCGCTGTGCATGTCTGCCTCTTGTTGATCTTGTGGCCTGCCTGATGTCCACGACCCTACAGAAAATACCGCCGCTCATGAAGGGCAAATTCGCCTGCGGTTTGCGTCCCAACCGGTCGGCCGATACAGTCCCTTGATCATGTATCCATCGGACGGAGTATCCCCGCGTGTTCTCAACCCTGCATTCGAGCCGCCATCGCCTGCCAGTCCTTGCACTGATCACCAGCGCCCTGGCGCTTGCCGCCTGCAGCAACGCTTCGGCACCCACGCTGCCACTCGCGCCGGAAAGCGCTTCCGGGTTCCGCACCGACCTGCAAACCCGCCACGCCGAGAAATACATGGCCGCAGCAGCCAACCCGCTGGCCGCTGAAGCGGGGCGTGAGATGTTGCGTCGTGGCGGCTCGGCCATCGATGCGGCGATTGCGATGCAAGCGGTACTGACCCTGGTCGAGCCGCAATCATCAGGCCTCGGCGGCGGTGCCATGATCGTGCTCTGGGACGGAAAAAACGTGCGCACCTACGATGGCCGCGAAACCGCACCGGCCGGTGCCACGGAAAAACTCTTCCTGCAGGCCGACGGTCAACCCATGGGGTTTACCCAGGCGCAGATTGGCGGGCGCTCGGTGGGCACGCCGGGGGTATTGCGCGCACTGGAACTGGCCCACCAGAAACACGGACGCCTGCCGTGGGCGCAGCTGTTTGAACCCGCCATCAAACTCGCCGAACAGGGCTTCGCCATCTCGCCACGCCTGCATCAGTTGATTGCGGCGGACGCGTCGATGCCGCGCTCAGCGGAAATGATGGCCTACTTCCGTAATGCCGACGGTACGCCGAAAGCGGTCGGCACCCAGCTGAAAAATCCGGCCCTGGCCGCTGTGCTCAAGCGCATCGCCGAAGAGGGACCTGATGCGTTCTACAAAGGCCCTGTCGCCGAGGAAATCGCCAGTCGGGTTCAAGGCCACGCCAACCCCGGCAGCCTGTCGGTGAGCGACCTCGCCCACTATCAGGCCAAGGAGCGCGCCCCGCTGTGCACCGACTACAAACGCTGGCAGGTCTGCGGCATGCCGCCACCCTCATCAGGCGGGATCGCCGTGGCGCAGATCCTCGGCACCCTGCAAGCCCTGGAGACGCGTGACAAACGCCTGGCGCTGGCGCCGATGACACCGGTCAAGACCGCCGCGCCAGCAGGCCTCGAACCGACGCCCGAGGCCGTGCACCTGATTTCCGAAGCCGAACGCCTGGCCTACGCCGACCGCGCTCAATATGTGGCCGATAGCGACTTCGTGCCGGTGCCGGTCAAAGGCCTGGTCGATCCAACCTATCTGGCCAGCCGCGCCGCCCTGATCGGCGAACGCAGCATGGGCACGGCCAAACCCGGTACACCACCGGGCATTCAGGTCGCCTACGCGCCGGACCGTTCGCCACTGCGCATTTCCACGTCACAAGTGGTGGCTGTGGATGACGCTGGCGGCGCCGTCTCGATGACCACCACCATCGAATCGGCGTTCGGCTCGCACATCATGGTCCAGGGCTTCCTGCTCAATAACGAGATGACCGACTTCTCGTTCATCCCCGAGGAAAACGGACAGAAAGTCGCCAACCGCGTCGAGCCCGGCAAGCGCCCGCGCTCGTCCATGGCGCCCACCCTGATCTTCGATCGCCAGAGCGGCGAATTCCTCGCCACCGTCGGCTCGCCGGGTGGCTCGCAGATCATCGAATACGTGGCCAAGACCACCGTCGGCCTGCTCGACTGGAACCTCGATGCACAAGCGGCCATCAGCCTGCCCAACTTCGGCAGCCGCAACGGCCCGACCGAACTGGAGCAAGGGCAGTTCAGCCCGACGCTGATTCAGGCCCTGAAAGACCAAGGCCATAGCGTCAGCGAGATCGACATGACCAGCGGCACCCAGGCCATTGTTCGGGTCAAGGATGCCCAGGGCAAAGCCTCACTGACCGGAGGCGCCGATCCACGGCGTGAGGGCCAGGCGTTAGGGGATTGAGTTAACGTAAACGAAAAAGGGCTTGCCGAATGGCAAGCCCTTTTCTGCAGATGCGATGTTCAGGTTCGACTGATCTTCAACCCCTGCCGAGCCTGGTGTTTCTCCAGCGCCAGCTCGATCAAACGCGTGACCAGCTCGCTGTAGGTCATGCCCGCCGCCTGCCACAGCTTCGGGTACATGCTGATGCGGGTGAAGCCCGGCAACGAGTTGATCTCGTTGATCAGCACTTCACCGCTGTCAGTGAGAAACACATCGACCCGTGCCAACCCGGAACAACCCAGCACCTGGAAAGCCTCGACGGCCATGGTCCGAATGCGCTCACTGGCTTCAGGGCTGATGTCGGCCGGCACCACCACTTGCGCCGCCGTGTCGTCGATGTATTTGCTGTCGTAGGAATAGAACCCGCTGCGCACCACGATCTCGCCGCAACCGCTGGCGATGGCGTCTTCGTTGCCGAGCACCGCGCATTCGATTTCACGGCCGCTGACGGCGGACTCGATCAACACCTTGCTGTCGAAACTGAAGGCCAGTTCCACTGCCGCGGTGAATTCGGCTTCGTCCGTGACCTTGCTCACCCCCACCGACGATCCCTGATTCGCCGGTTTGACGAACAGCGGCAAGCCGAGCTGGCGTTGCACGTCGGCAAAGGTGATGCGCGCGGCGTTGACGCGATTCAATGTCACGAAAGGCGTGACAGGCAGCCCGGCATCGCGCAGCAGGCGCTTGCTGACGTCCTTGTCCATGCACACCGCCGAGCCGAGCACATCGGAGCCGACAAACGGCAGGTCGGCCATGCGCAGCAAGCCTTGCAGGCAACCGTCCTCGCCGAGGGTGCCGTGGACAATCGGGAAGATCACGTCGACGTGCCCCAAAAGCTCCTGACTCGATGTTTCCACCAGTTGCTGGCTGACCTTGCCCGGCACCACCGCCAGCTCGCGGTTGGACTGGTTGAGCGCGATCAGCGCCGGGTTTTCCTGGTTGAGCAAGAAGTTCGAAGGATCGTTGAGGTGCCAGTGGCCCTGTTTATCGATGCCGATCAGCACCGGTTCGAAGCGTGAACGGTCCAGGGCATCGACGATGTTTTTCGCCGACTGCAACGACACCTCATGCTCGGCCGAACGGCCCCCGAAAATAATCCCCACGCGCAACTTGCTCATGAACAGCCTCGATCTAATGAATGCGAAAAGTACTCAGCGACTGGCCACCAGATGCGCCCCGAACAACAGATAACAGCTGCCGGCGAAGCGGTCCAGCCAGGTCCGCGAGCGTTCGTAGACTCCTGCGACGCGACGGCTGGCGAACAGCAACGCCACGCAGCAATACCAGCTCAACGACAGCGTCGACATGGTCAGCACGGCCAGCCCCAGCAGCGTCGGCGATGGCGATGCCGGCATGACGGCGGCGAAAATCGTGGCCACGAACAACGCCGATTTCGGATTGGTCATGTTGCCCGCGAGCCCCTGGACGTAAGCCGACCACAGGGTGCGCCCGGCCACTTCCCCGCTATTGCCCGCAGAACGTGGCGGTTTGCGTTTGAATTGCTTGAGGCCCAGATAGATCAGGTAGCACCCACCGGCGATCTTGAACGCCAGGTACAACGTTGGCGCTGCATTGAACAGTGACTTGATCCCCAAGCCTCCCGCCAGCCCCCAGAGCACCGTACCGGTGGCGATCCCCATCGCTGCGACCACACCATGGCGCCTGGAACAACTGGCCGCCACTTGCGCGGTATTGAAGAAGTTCGGCCCCGGCGTCACCACGGCCACGGTCCACAACAGCGCCAGCGATAACAGGGGGGCGAAGTAATTTACAGAGGAGCCGTCCATCAGGGTGCCGTCCTGGAGCCAGAGAATGCCCGACACATTGCAACATTTGTCCTCGGTTTTCTACTTCCGTAAGGCGCCTGTCGGACAGCAGACAGGCACTCGCTCACTGGGTTAACGTGTGACCTATCACGCCTCAAGACAACCCTCGCCATGGCCAAGCCCCTGCCCCGAAATGACTGGTTCCACCGCGCCCCCGATGTCGGCGGGCTGCAGCGGTTCGAAGCGTTTTTTGCCGGCCACGGTTACAGCCTGCACCGCCATGACACCTACGCCATCGGTCACACCCTGGCGGGCGTGCAGAGTTTTCTGTACCACGGCGGCAGGCGCAACAGCCTGCCGGGCGGGACCATCGTGTTGCACCCTGACGAAGCCCACGACGGCGAGGCCGGCACCGAATCAGGGTTCCAGTACCGGATGATGTACATCCAACCGGCGCTGATCCAGCAGATGCTCGGCGGTCAGCCACTGCCTTTCATCAAGACCGGCTTGTCGGGCGACCCGCGCCTGTTCGCCGCTACGGCCGTGTTGTTGCGCAGCCTCGATGTGCCGCTCGACCCGCTGGAAGAGCAGGATGCCCTGTTCGACCTGGCACAGGCGTTGAGCACGGTGTCAGGTGTTTCCACCTCGAACGCGAGCTTTGATTACCTGGCGGCGCAGCGTGCCCGCGAGTACATTCACAGTGCCCTGGACCGCACGGTGACGCTGGATGAGCTGGAGCAACACAGCGGTCGTGATCGCTGGAGCCTGTCGCGGGACTTCCGTCTGCTGTTCGGCACCAGCCCCTACCGCTACCTGACGATGCGCCGCCTCGATCTGGTCCGTTCGCTGCTGGTGCAGGGCCAGTCGCTGGTCAGCGCGGCACTGATCGCCGGCTTTACCGATCAGAGCCACATGACCCGGCAGTTCGGCAAAACCTACGGCCTGTCACCCGCTCGCTGGCTGAAAATGCAGCGCCGCTGAGCGACACACGATCGTACAAGAAGCGTCTCGCAAGGCTGGTTATGGTTGCCCCAGGACTAACCACAGGAGTCGCCTCATGAGCACTTATCAAAGCCTGAACTTCGCTGAAAAAATCGCCCGGATCGACGCGCACTGGTCGCCGCGGGTCATCGCCGAAATGAACGACTATCAGTTCAAGGTGGTGAAGCTGCTGGGCGATTTCATCTGGCACGACCACCTCGAAACCGATGAAACCTTCATCGTGATCGAGGGCCAGTTGCGCATCGACTTTCGCGATGGCCACGTGCTGATCAATGCCGGGGAAATGTACGTGGTGCCCAAAGGCGTCGAGCACAAACCCTACGCCGAACAGGAAGTGAAACTCCTGCTGATTGAACCCAAGGGCGTGCTCAACACCGGTGCCGAGGGCGGTGAGCGCACCGCCGAGAATAATCTGTGGGTTTGAACCTCGACCGGCTTACGGCTGCAAGGTTTTGCCGTCCACCGGATCGCCGATCTTAAGGAAATGACCGCCCGCCACATGGTGCAAGGTGCGCAAGGCGTCTTGCCCCTCGAAGTGCCAGCGACCGTCGCTGAAGACACGTTCATCAGCCTGGGCGGCAATCACCTCGGCGAGGAACAGGTCGTATTGCTGATGATTGCCGGGCTCCGGCAACAGCCGGCATTCGAGCCAGGCGACGCAGCCTTCGAGCATCGGCGCCTCGACCTGCTCACCGGTAAACACCTGCAGGCCGTAGGTGTCGAACTTGTCCCGGCCCTGCTCCTGGGTCAGCTCCAGACCTGAGGTCGAGCCGACGGTTTGCACGATGTCGGCCTGGGCTGCGCAAGGTACGTTCAGCACAAAGGTCCCCGACGCCTCCAGCAGTTGTCGGGTCCAGGTGGACTTGTCGAGGACCACGGCGATTTTCGGCGGCTCGAAATCCAGCGGCATCGCCCAGGCGGCAGCCATGATGTTGCGCTGACCGTCGTGGGCAGCGCTGACCAGCACGGTCGGCCCGTGGTTGAGCAAACGATAGGCCTTGGACAAGGGCACCGGGCGGCGATGGGAGACGCTCATGAAGTCTGCTCCTGGGCAAAGAGGCGATTGTAACGCCATCGTACAAAGGTGGCAGCCAGCAGGCTCACCACCCTGGAGGCGGACAACAATCAGCTGCTGAGCTGATTGGCGAACTGCCCCACCGCATTCACCACTTTCTGCGCGCCGTCCTGGATCTCGACGATCACTGTTCCCGCTTCCGCCGCCAGCGCCAGCCCCTGCTCGGCCTGAAGTTTGCCGTCGGTCATCAAGGCCACGGCGTTGCGTGCCATCTCCTGGTTCTGGCGCACCACCACGACAATTTCGTCGGTGGCCTGACTGGTACGTGAAGCCAGTTGCCGGACCTCATCGGCGACCACGGCAAACCCGCGCCCCTGCTCACCGGCACGAGCTGCTTCGATGGCCGCGTTGAGCGCCAGCAGGTTGGTCTGCTCGGCAATGCCGCTGATGGTTTTGACAATGGTGCCGATCACCAGCGACTGCTCGTTCAAGGCCTCGATGCCATCGCCGGCGGTTTGCATGTGCTTGGCCAGGTCACGCATCACCTCTACAGCCTGGGTCACTACCGTGTTGCCGCGTTGCGCGGTCTGGTCGGTTTGCTGGGAGGTGCTGAAGGCAATGTTGGCAGCTTCGGCGACCGCTTGTTCCTGGTTGACCTGATCGGTGATCACGGTGGCGAACTTCACCACTTTGTACAGCACGTTATTGGCATCGAGTACCGGGTTGTAGGACGCCTCCAGCCAGACCGAACGCCCGTGGCTGTCGACTCGCTTGAAACGGGCCGCCACGTACTCGCCAGCATTGAGCCGACGCCAGAAGTTCTGATATTCGGCGCTGCTGGCTTCCGCCGGTTCACAAAACATGCGGTGATGTTTGCCTTTGATTTGCGCCAGGCTGTAGCCCATGCCATTGAGGAAGCGGTCGTTGGCCGTCAACACGATGCCGTTCAGGTCAAACTCGATCACCGCCGTCGAGCGCACCAGCGCGCCGATCAGGTTCTCGTGTTCCCGGGACGATTCGATGGTACGGGTCAGGTCGCTGGAGAAGATCGAGAAGTGCTGGATGCGCCCTTGTGCCGAGCGCACCGGTTGCACAATCGAACGCAACCACGCTTCTTCGCCCGTACCGCGCAACAATCGCACGGCGCCGGCAAAGTGTTCGCCACGGGTCAGCGCATTGTTGAAGCGCAGCTGAAATTCATCCTTCTTCACATGCTCCGGGACGATGTCATGGATATGACGCCCGACCAGGTCCGTGCGCTTGTAGTGCATCTCGTCGAGGAAGTTCTGGTTCACCGACTGCACCCGGCCATCGGTGTCGAGGGTCAGCACCAGCATTTCGCTTTCCAGGCTGTCCCGCACCTGCTGGAGGCTGGAGAGTTCTTCACGAAGAGCCGACAGCTCCTGCTTCAAGCGTTTATTGAACATGAGGAAAGTACCGATGGACAGGAATGGAAAGCGGCATGCAGCCTAACCATCGGCCTCGTAGACATTTTCTTAAGCGAGTTTCAGATTGTCCTGAAAAAATAGTTCGAGGCCTGTCAGGTCGGGCCATTCGGACCTGAACAAGGCCTCAGGTCCGGGGCTCACGTTGAGCAGGTCTTTCACACACAGGGCGCCGCACGACGGTTGCCAACATGAGGCATCCGCGCGCCGAAATACGCCGCGCTGACCACGCCCACGGCGCCCATCACCGCGCAGAAGATCACGCAGATCCATGGGCTCCAAGGCATCAAGCCAATCAACAACAGCGGCGTGACACTCGCCCAGGCGGCGTAGGCAATGTTGTAGGTGAAGGAAATGCCCGACACGCGAATTCGCGGCGGAAACAGGCTGACCATCACCGACGGCACCGCGCCCACCACGCCGCAGGCCAGCCCCGCCAACGCGTAGGCCAGGCCGATCCACTCAGCGCCGAGGATCAGGCAGCCGTACAACACGGCGATGCCCAACGGCAGCAGCAGGCTGTACAGCATCACTGTGCGCCAGGCGCCAATCCGGTCGACCAGCAGGCCGGCAAGCACGCAACCGATGTTCAGGAACACAATGCCCCAGGCGCTCAGGCCGAAGGTGTGGCTGGCGGTCATGCCGAAGGTTTTCTGCATCATGGTCGGGGTGATGACCACGAACACCACCACCGCCGAAGTCAGTACGCAGGTGAGGATCATCGCCGGCAGTATGGCCAGGCGATGTTCACGCAGCACCGTGCGCAACGGCAATTCGACAGCCGTTTCGCGCTGGGTCTGCATGGCCATGAACACCGGGGTTTCGCTCAGCCAGCGGCGCAGATAAACGCCAATCACGCCGAAAACACCGCCGAGCAGGAACGGATAACGCCAGGCGTAATCGAGTATTTGCTCCGGGGTGAAAATCTGCGCCAGAAAGGTCGCCACCAGCGCCCCTATCAGATAGCCGAACGTCAGCCCCGCCTGTAAAAAGCCCAGTGCGTAACCGCGATGGCCGGCGGGCGCATGTTCGGCGACGAACACCCAGGCACTGGGCACTTCGCCGCCCACCGCCGCCCCTTGCAGAATCCGCAGGGCCAACAGCAGCAAGGGAGCGAAATAGCCGATTTGCGCGTAGGTCGGCATGATCCCGATCAGCAGGCACGGCAGCGCCATCATCAGGATGCTCAGGCTGAAGACTTTCTTGCGGCCCAGGCGGTCGGCGAAATGCGCCATCAGGATGCCGCCCAATGGCCGCGCCAGGTAACCGGTGACGAAGATCCCGAAGCTTTGCAGCAGGCGCAGCCACTCCGGCATTTCCGGTGGGAAGAACAGTTGGCTCAGCGTCAGCGCAAAGAACACGAAAATGATGAAGTCGTAGATTTCCAGCGCCCCGCCGAGGGCGGCAAGCCCCAGGGTCTTGTAGTCCGAGCGGCTGAACGGCGCCGGGCGCGTGTCGGTGTTGGCAGTCATGAAAAGCACTCTGGCACAGGCAAAAACCAAGGCGCCCATGGTCTACGCAAAAACGTCGGGGGACAACCCGTTAGACCAAAGTCCCATAGCCGTAAAACAAGGTCACAAAATAAGTCCGGTTGAATTAATGTTGGCGTCTGTCCGAACGGGCCGAGTCGCCCCGAAGACCACAACAAACATAAAAAATCCGAGGTACCCCCGTGGCCGCTGATATCGAAGATAGCCGCTCTGCCCGCTTTGCTTTGCGTTGCTCAAGTTTTGCCGAACGCTGGTTCCCCGACTCCTGGGTGTTTGCCGCCCTGGCGGTGATTATCGTCGCCCTCGCGACCCTGGCCATGGGTGCCAAGCCCACCGACGCCGCGATGGCTTTTGGTGACGGTTACTGGAGCCTGATCCCCTTCACCATGCAGATGGCCTTCGTGGTGATCGGCGGTTATGTGGTGGCCAGTTCGCCACCGGCCGTGAAGCTGATCGATCGTTTGGCGAAAATCCCGAAAAACGGCCGCTCCGCCGTGGCCTGGGTGGCGTTGATCTCGATGGTTGCCTCGCTGCTCAATTGGGGTCTGTCGCTGGTGTTCGGCGGCTTGCTGGTACGCGCCCTCGCCCGTCGCACCGATCTGAAGATGGACTACCGCGCCGCTGGCGCCGCCGCCTACCTGGGGCTTGGC
Source organism: Pseudomonas vancouverensis (assembly GCF_004348895.1). GTDB lineage: Bacteria > Pseudomonadota > Gammaproteobacteria > Pseudomonadales > Pseudomonadaceae > Aquipseudomonas > Aquipseudomonas vancouverensis. Next base: position 14,444 of record NZ_RRZK01000024.1, on the reverse strand, counting down.
GCGGTGTGGGCCCTGGGCCTGTCGTCGTCCGCCGCGCAGTTGCAGGCCAACCCGGCCAGCCTGCCACCGTCGATCCTGTCGATCACCGGGGTGATTCCGTTCACCCAAACCATCTTTCTCTGGCAATCCGGGGTAATGCTGCTGGCCCTGATCGTCATCTCGCTGATCATCGCCTACGCCACCGCCCCCGGCCCGAATACTGCCCGTGACGCCGAGGCGTGCGGCGTCGACCCGAGTTTCAATCTGCCACCGCTGCAACCGCGTACGCGTCCGGGCGAGTGGCTGGAACACAGCCCGCTGTTGATCATCCTGCTGGTGCTGCTGGCGGCCGGCTGGTTGTTCCATGAGTTTTCGACCAAACCGGCCATCAGTGCGATCTCCGGCCTGAACACCTACAACTTCCTGTTCATCATGGTCGGTGCGCTGCTGCACTGGCGCCCGCGCAGCTTCCTCGACGCGGTGTCCCGCGCGGTACCGACCACCACCGGCGTGTTGATTCAGTTCCCGCTGTACGGCTCCATTGCCGCGCTGATGACCACGGTCAAGGGCGCCGATGCCCAGACCCTGGCCCATCACATCTCGACCTTTTTCGTCAGCATCGCCTCCCACGACACCTATGCGCTGCTGATGGGCGTGTACTCGGCGATCCTCGGCTTCTTCATTCCGTCCGGTGGCGGCAAGTGGATCATCGAAGCACCGTACGTGATGCAAGTGGCCACCGATCTGAACTATCACCTCGGTTGGGCGGTGCAGATCTACAACGCCGCCGAAGCCCTGCCGAACCTGATCAACCCGTTCTACATGCTGCCGTTGCTGGGTGTGCTGGGGTTGAAGGCGCGGGACCTGATCGGCTTCTCGTTCGTGCAATTGCTGGTGCACACGCCGCTGGTGCTGTTTCTGCTGTGGGCATTGGGGACGACGCTGGCCTATACACCGCCAGTGATGCCTTGACCGTCTCGGGTTGATGGCATTGTTCCCTATGGGAGCGAGCCCGCTCACGACGACGGCGGCACATCCAGAGTTGATGTGACAGACAAAGCGCTATCGCGAGCAAGCTCGCTCCCACAGGGTTTGCGCTGTCACCTGCCTGTCACAATCCCTTGCTAGCGTCCGGCCGAAATATATCGAAACAATTCGATTGAAACGGGGTTCGACATGAGCAACGAAACAGACGGCACCGAAGCACCCTCGCCCGAATCCGACCACCCGGTAGACACCAGTCGCCGCCGCTTCCTCGGCGGCGTCGCCGTACTCGGCGCCGGTGTGGCCCTCAGTGCCCATGGCGATCAAAGTAACGATTCAGACAAAACCGCCGAACGTCCCCTGTCACCCGCTGAACTGGACCAAGCCCTTCAGGACCACGTGAAGACTGTGGTGGTGATCTACGCCGAAAACCGCAGCTTCAATAACCTGTTCGGTGATTTCCCGGGCGTTGAAAAACCGCTGTCGGCACTCACGCCCGCCGACTATCAGCAGCGCGATCGCGATGGCAGCCTGTTGCAGACCTTGCCTCCGGTTTGGGGCGGTGTGTTGCAGATCGGTCCGCAAACCCTCGACGGCGTGACGTACCCCAACGAGACCCAATTCCAGGAACACCTGCCCAATGCGCCGTTCGCGTTGAAGGGGCCGAATGCGGAAGACCTGCCACTCGGTCTGGTCACTCGCGACCTGTGGCACGTGTTCTATCAAAACCAGATGCAGATCAATGGCGGCAAGAATGACGGCTTTGTTGCCTGGGCCGACTCCGGTGGCTTGACCATGGGTCACTACGCACAGAGTCGCTACTCCCTGCGGCTATGGGACGTCGCCCGGGATTTCGTGCTCTGCGACAATTTCTTTCAGGGCGCCTTCGGCGGATCGTTCCTCAACCATCAATACCTGATCAGCGCCACCGCGCCTTTCTACCCGGACGCGGCCAATTCGGTGGCCAAGACGCAAATCGCCACGCTGCAAAGCGACGACCCGGCCGATCCGCGCCTCAAACCGCTGGAGAAGTCCCCCGCCAGTGCCATGACCGGCCCGCCGCAATTCGGCCCCAGCGCACTGACGCCGGATGGTTACGGGGTCAACACCCTCGCTCCACCGTACTGGCCGACCTGGATTCGCGACCCGCAGCGTCCGGATTACTCAAAACCGGACCTGCCCAATGTCATGGTTCCTCAGAACCACGAGCACATTGGCGACAAGCTCTCGAAGAAGAACATCAACTGGGCCTGGTACGCCGGTGCGTGGCAAGCGACGCTGGATCAGTACAAGGATTCCGGGGGCATTCCGAAGATTCCCAACTTCCAGTATCACCATCAACCGTTCAACTACTTCACCCGCCAGGGCCCCGAGCATCCGGAAGAGCGCAACAAGCGCCTGCGCGATGGCGGGCTGGGAGACGAATCGAGCACCAACCGTTTTTTCGCCGATGCCGAAGCGGGAAAATTGCCAGCGGTGAGCTTCTACAAACCCCAGGGCAACCTCAACATGCACGCCGGTTACGCCGACGTAGCATCCGGGGACCGGCACATCGTGCGCGCACTGAAAGTGCTGCAAGACAGTCCGCAGTGGAAAAACATGGTGGTGATCGTCACTGTCGATGAGAACGGTGGCTGGTGGGATCACGTCGCCCCGCCCAAGGGGGATCGCTGGGGACCGGGCTCACGGGTACCGGCACTGGTGGTATCGCCGTTTTCCCGCGGAGGCACCGTCGATCATACGGTGTATGACACGGCGTCGATCCTGCGCCTGATCACCCGGGTGTTCCAGCTGGAGAAACTCGACGGGCTCAAGCAGCGCGACGACGCGATGATCGCCCGCGGGCAAACGCCCATGGGCGACCTGACCAATGCCCTGCACTTCCCGACCTGAGTTCACTCAGCGTCCGAAAACGACCAACGGTCTTCGCCCGTCAGCCATGACAGGCGAAGACCGTTGTCTTTAGCGATCTGGTCGCTGGCCTACTGTGGGTCGATCGGACGCAGACGGTACTGCGGCGGCAGTTGTTCGAAACCGCTGATCGTCGCGTTGAGGCTCTTCCAGCGACCGTCCTTGATGCCATAGATGCAGCCGTGGATCGACAGGCTCTGGCCACGGTGCCAGGCGTTCTGCACGATGCTGGTATGGCCGACGTTGGCCACTTGCTGAATCACGTTGAGTTCGCAGAGGCGGTCCACGCGCTCTTCTTCAGTGGCGTATTGGGCCAACTCTTCGCGTTTCTCATAATAAAGATCGCGAATCGAACGCAGCCAGCCATCGATCAGGCCGAACTGGCGATCCTGCATCGAAGCCCGCACGCCGCCGCAGCCATAGTGGCCGGTGACGAGGATGTGTTTGACCTTGAGCACATCGACGGCGTACTGGATGACCGACAGGCAGTTCAAGTCGGTGTGCAACACCACGTTGGCCACGTTGCGGTGTACGAACAGGTCGCCGGGCAACATGCCAACAATCTCGTTCGCCGGCACGCGGGCGTCGGAACAGCCGATCCACAGATACTCCGGGGTCTGTTGGCGGGCCAGCTTGGCGAAGAAGTCAGGATCTTCTTCTTTGATCGCAGCAGCCCAGCGCTCGTTGTTATCAATCAGATCTTGTAATTCGTTCATGCAATGAAGCCTCGAGAATGATGCGCTGTTTTGACAGACGACCGCCCGTCGGGGTCACGCGGAAAGTGCAGATACCCGGATGCCAGGTCTGGCGCGCCATGCCGGTGGAATTCTCATCAGCCTGGTGGGTCCACCTAAGTAAGGCCCACAGTATGAGGAATTGCCATGACTGATTCACGACGTCCGTTCGATGCGGTGCAGCCCGAGCCCATCGATGATAACGAAGATCGCATGGGCTCGGTGCATGAGCTGGATTTCGATGCCGACGAACCGAGTGCCAAGATCGGTGACGAATTGCCCGACAAGGAGCGCGAGCAACTGATGCCCCGCCAGCGTGTGCGTGAAGCCGGCATGACCGGCGCCTCGACCGCTGACCATGAACCGACCGACGACGACATGAGCCCGCAAACGCTGATCCGCGAAGACGGTGCGCGGGACGCCCGGGAAGCCGGTGAAGATAACCGCGCGGACTGGGATTTGAGTATCGTCGATGAAGATGATATCGGCGGTGGCAACGGCCTGGACGAAGCGGAGCTGGCGCGGCGGGATCCGATGGATGGTAAGCGTTAGATCTTTAGTGCCTGTTCAGACGCCATCGCGAGCAAGCTCGCTCCCACAGATTTTGAGTCGTACACCGCGTTGTGTGTGCGGACTTGCTCGCGAAAGCTTTAACCCTTAATCAACCAAGGTGCAGGCCATAACGACGGCATCTTCACGCCCGCCTACTGCCGGGTAGTAATCCCGACGCCGGCCGATCTCGTTGAAGCCGTAGCGCTCATACAGCTTGAAGGCTGCGGTATTGCTGTCGCGCACTTCCAGGAAGCACTCCCGTGCATCCGCTTTGTAGGCGATCGACATCAGGTGCTCCAGCAACGTCAGCCCCAGGCCGCGGCCCTGGTTTTCCGGTTTGACCGTGATGTTCAGCAGGTGCGCCTCGTCGAGGATGATCTGCACCACACCATGGCCCACTTGCTGCTGGCCTTCGAACATCAGCCAGATCTGGTACTTGCCCAGGCCATCGAGGAATATCCCGCGGGTCCAGGGATGGCTGTAGGCCGCGTATTCGATCTTCAGCACGTTTTCCAGGTCCGCCTCGGTCATCGGGCGGAACGACACAGCATCACTCATTCGATTCTTTCCAGCGCGCCATCAGCCGACGCATGGCTTGCCAGACATCAGCCTTACGCTGTGGCTCTTCCATTAATAGTTCCAGGCCCGGCAAGGCCCAGGCAGAGCCGAGGCCTTCGATCTGAAGTTCGCGGTTGAAGGATTCGGCGTTGGCTTCCCCGGCAAAACGCACGGCGGGCAGGCCGATCAGCCACAGGCAGACACACGGTGCTTCCTCCATGCGCACAGAGAGGAAGCCTTGCACGAAGTCGCGGGCCGCGTCAGGCCCCTGATCCATGTTGCCCCGCACCAGCAGCGGCCAGCGCACCGGTTCGCCGACGATTTGCGGGCTGTCTGGCAGGCCGGCGGCGCGCAACATGTCCTTGAGCAGCAGGTAAGCGGGATCACGGGTCTGGAACGACTCGCCTGTGGGTAACTCGACCAGCAGCAGGCAACGTCCGGCGCGCAGCAGTTGCAAGGCAAAACGCGGTGGCGGCACGACCGGCGCCTTGACCACCACCGGTGCCTCGTCGGCCTCTTCCACCGGTTTGGCCCCGGTGCGGGTGCTGGCCAGCGAAGGCCGCGGCACTTCGATCTTGACCCGCTCCGCCGGTTTTACCACGGGTGCCGCAGTCGCCACGGCCGCTTCAGCCGCAGGTGCCGGCACCACGGGCGCGACAACAGCCGGCTCGGGCATCTCCAGCAGCTCTGGCCGGGAAGGCGCGGCAAAGGGCAATTCGGTGCGCGGCAGCCAATTGACCACCTGCATGGCGTTCAAATAAGCGCGACGGCGGGACTCGATAAGCAAAGGTCGGCCACTTGTGGATAACTAAAGTGAGCTGATTCTACCGCCGTTCGCGCAAGATCGCCCGCGCTGTCGATCAATCGACGTTGTGATAGAAAAAACAACAGCCCGTCCCGAGAGTGAATCGACACGCCTTCGATGAAGTACAATCGCGGCTTTTATCGCCAACCAGCCGGCCATTCCGATGATCGAACCCAAGCGCGTCTTGCGCGCCCTCGCTGAACACTGGGCACTTCTGGAGCCACTGTGCGAGCACTTCGACCAAGGCACCCTGAGCCTCAACGAACTGCGCACGCAACTGGCCGCCCAGCAACTCGACAGTACGCCGCAGGACATCACCAGCCTGCTGGACGTGTGGATTCGCCTCGACATCCTGGTTCCCGTGGCGAAAAGCCCGAACCGGTTCGAGCTCAATGCGCAGATTCACGACTTCCTCGCTTATCTGCGCCGTGAACACCGACTGGGCCTGTGCCTGGAGATCGAAGCCTACCTGCGCCACCTCGAACGTCTGGCCGGTTACATCCAGGACGCGTTCGACATCCGTGATGGCAATGATCTGGCACGCCAGTTGCGCCTGCTGGACATGCGCGTACGCGACGTACTGAAAAAACTCGATAACGACGAACAGGCCCTGGTGGCCGTGGCCGAACGGGCCAAGACCAGCGACCGACAGATCCCCCTGCGCCAGCGTTACGCTGAAGTGCTGGCGACCTGGGACGAATACGTCGAGCCGATGATCGATCTGGTCAACGCCGATGGCGCCTTCGAGCAAGGCGTGCGCAAGGTCGAAACGGTGCTGCTGAAGATGCTCAGCGAACAGCAGCGCCTCGGCCATCTGGTCGATGACGACATGCTGCTGCGCACCCACGCGCGCATCCTCGAAATGCAGACCAGCGCCCAGCTGACCTTGCGTCACGCCCGGGAACTGCTGCTGCCGTTGCGCGAAGAAGCCCGTCGCCATAACGCCGTCACCCGTGGTGCCGCGTTGGCCCTGTCGATGATCCGTCGCAAGGGCATCGACGCCGTGCCGCAAGCCGCCATGCCGCTGTTCACCCGGCCGCAGAGCACCTTTCTCGGCAGTGCCAGCCAGGTCGAAGCCTACGTCTATGCCCTGGCCCGTTTCGAGCCGAAACCGGCACGCTTCCCCAAGGCCCACAAGACCCACAAGGGCGGCGATGCGCCCCGTGCGCCGCGTACGGTTCGGGAGATGCTCGAACGTTGCGAAGACGCCCTGCCGATGCCGGACCTGATGACCTGGCTACTGGAGCAGGAACCGGACGGCGCCACCGACGAATTGCTCTACTGGTTCTCGCGTCTGTCGCGGGAAAAACGCTTCAAGCGCGAGCGTCTCGAACGCCGCGAGTACCACACCCACGAGCACCAGGTCAGCCTGCGCTCCTTCGCCCTGCTCTCGGTCAGCGATGACGCCGCCGAGAATTCTGCGAGCATCCCAAATGCATCTTGATCTTTCCGAACTGTCTCAGCTGGCACCGATCTTTCGCGAGCTGTTCAAGGGTTATCACGTCAGCCGCCGCGATCCTGAGCTGTATGCACAGTTGTCGAACTTCCAGGACCAGTACCGCACGCTGTTCAAGGCTCTGGGCTTTGAGCTGGTCTGCGACACCCGTGGTTTCTACTACTTCGTGCCGGATCTCGCCGCCGCCGCGGTGAACAAGACCGCCCAGCGTCTGGCGCTGTTCACCTTCATTCTGGTTGAGCACCTGGCTGACCAGGGCCGCGACCCGATTGCCGTACTCGACGGCGGCAGCCTCGGTCGCGACGAACTGCCCTCGTTGCTGGAAAAGTACCGCGACCTGTTCATCCAGGCCGAAGTTCAGACCCAGGATGAGCTGGAAGAAAAGATCATGCGCCGCATGACCCAGCTCGGTTTCGCCGGCGAAGAAAACGGCGTGTACCGGTTTCTGCCGCCGATGCACCGCTTCCTCGATGTCTGCCTGTCGGTCCAGCAGGATCGTGATCTGGCCGCCAGCCTGCACAGCGAGCTGCCTCTGCCAGCGCCAGTATTGATCGACGAAGACAGCGACGAAAAATTGCTGCACACCGATGACCCGCTCGACCTCGCCGAATTTGCAGAGGAAAGCGAAGAAGACGCCCTGGCCCGCGCCATCGCCGAAGAACAGGAGCTCGACGCATGAGCAAGGAACGTTACGGCATCCGCCGCTTTGCCCTTTTGAACACGGCCGGCTACAGCCTCGGCCTGTTCCCGCTGGAAGAACCACTGTCGGTCTACGGCGCGAACAACCTCGGTAAATCCGCGTCGATCAACGCCTTGCAGTTCCCGATCCTGGCGCGCATGTCGGACATGAGTTTCGGCAAGTACAGCCTGGAGCAGTCGCGGCGCTTCTACTTCGCTTCCGACACCAGTTACATCCTTGTCGAAGTCAATCTGCCCCACGGTCCTCATGTGATAGGCGTGGTCGGTCGCGGCCCCGGCGGTGGTTTCGGTCACCAGTTCTTTGCCTACGCCGGCAAGCTGGACCTGGCCCATTACCAGAAGAACGACACCTGCCTGCGTCAGAAAGAACTGTTCACCAACCTTGAGCGCGAGGGCCTGAAAGCCTACGAGCTCAAGCCGGATGAACTGCGTCGCTTGCTGGTCGGTGGTCACACGTCGATTCCGCTGGACCTGACGCTGATCCCGCTGCGTTCGACCAGCGAGCAGAGCCTGAAGACCTTCCGCGCGCTGTTCATCAACCTGCTGCACATGCGTGAAATCACCGCGGCCAAGCTCAAGCAACTGTTTCTCGACGCCTTCGAACACAGCCTGCGTTCCGGCAGCGTCGACTACATCGCCGCCTGCGAAGAAGCCTTCCGCGATGTCCGCCGCATGGAGCAGGACTACAACTCGCTGGTCGCCGCCGGTCCGCTGGTCGAGGCCTTGGCCAACGGGGTGAAACAACGGGACATCCTGCGCGGCAAACTGCACCGCATCTCGCCGTTGCTCGATTCCCTGCTGGGCACCTGGTCGGACTACGCCAGTGCCCGCAAGGAAGAGCTGACCATCCAGGCCGAGCATTACCGCAACGAACAGGATGCCCTGCAGAACGACCAGCGCGGCGGCACCCAAGAACTGATGCGCCTGGAGCGGGAAATCACCGGTATCCAGCGCTGGCTCGGCGAGTTGTCGGTCCTCAAGCATCGCTTCGCCCTGGTCGAGGACGTCAAGGTTCTGGAACAGCAACTGCTGGCCGCCAAGGATGCTCACGACGAACTCGCCGGTGCGCTGGCGCAGTCGCGTCAGTTCAGTGCCGAGGATCTGGAAGAGCGCCTGCGCGACCTGGAAAAACGCCTGAAATCGGTCAAGCAGCAACTCGATCACGCCGACAACAACAGCTACGCCCGTCTGCGCGAAGAGTTCTCGCAGCAGGATGTCGAGCGCCTGATGCGCCTGTTCAACAGCGCACTGTTCAGCCTGCCGCTGGGCGAGCACGGCATCATGCTCGACGAAAACGGCGACTGGGTGAAGTCCGTGGAGCTGATCCTCGACGGCTTCAAAGGCGAGCGTTTCGAAGTGCCGGGGCTGTCCATCGACATCTCGCACATCGAACCGCCGGCCTTGCAGGCGCTGGCGGATCGCGCAGCCTTGCGCGACCAGAAAGAGCGTCTGGACAAAGAACTCAAGCAGCTGAAAACCCAGCAAGCCGTGGCCGCCGACCGCGCCGCCAGCAAAACCCAGACCGAAGCGCTGTACCAGCAAGTGCTGGACGCGCAGAAGGCCCTGGAAGACTTCCGCCGCGCACAGACCCTGAGCGCCGAGGAAGGCGACAAGCTGGAACAGCTCGCGCAGATGGAGGCCGCCCAGGACGAACTGAAGCGCTCCAGCGATGCCTTCACCGAACGCGTCCAGCAACTGTCGGCCAAGTTGCAACTGGTCGGCCGGCAGATCGGCGACATGGAAGCCAAGCAACGCACCCTCGACGACGCCCTGCGTCGCCGTCAGTTGTTGCCGGCCGACCTGCCGTTCGGCACGCCGTTCATGGACCCGATCGACGATTCCATGGACAACCTGCTGCCGTTGCTCAACGACTACCAGGACAGCTGGCAAGGCCTGCTGCGGGCCGACGGGCAGATTGAAGCGCTGTACGCCCAGGTTCGTCTCAAGGGCGTGGCCAAGTTCGACAGCGAAGACGATATGGAGCGTCGCCTGTCCCTGCTGATCAACGCCTATGCGCACCGCACCGATGAGGCGCTGACCCTGGGCAAGGCCCGCCGGGCGGCGGTCACCGACATCGCCCGGACTCTGCGCAACATCCGCAGCGACTACGACAGCCTCGAGCATCAACTGGCACTGTTCAACCGCGAGATCAACAAACGTCAGGTGTCCAACCTGCAAAGCTTCCGCATCGTGCTCGCGCCGAACAAGGAGGCGCTCAAGCACATCGACCAGATCATCCACAGCGCCGGCCAGTACGAAGAAGGCGAAACCCTCTCCGTGTTCGACCTGAGCCAGAGTGCCGAGCAGGACAACAAGAACGAAGAGGCCAAGGAGTACCTGGCGCGCCTGGTGGCAGCGAACCACAACCAATTGGGCCTCAAGGACCTGTTCGAGCTGGCGTTCGAGATCACCAAGGTCAACGGTCAGCCGGTCATCCACACCGACATCGATGGCGCGGCGTCCAACGGTACGACCATGACCATCAAGGCGCTGACCAACATGTACCTGTTGCTGCACTTGATGGACCGCGACCAGGCCGGTCGCGTGCGCCTGCCGTACTACCTCGACGAGGCGGCGGACATCGACGAGAAGAACCAGGCCGCACTGCTGGAGACCAGCCTGCAACTGGGCTTCGTGCCGATCCTGGCGAGTGTGAAGCCGCAGGTCTGCGCCAGTGTCGCCATCGACCTGGAAGGCGGCAGCGGCCCGGCCGGCATCTACATCGACGAAGCGGACTGGAAGTACATCCGTCGTCACGATCAGGTGAAGGCGACCGTCAATGAACAAGCGGATGAGCCGGAGCTGGATGCGGTCTGAAGCTTGATCTGAAGGCATGAAAAAGGCCGCGATCCAATGGATCGCGGCCTTTTTTGTGGGCTTCGGATGTTCCCTGAGTGTTATGGCCTCCTCGCTGGCAAGCCAGCGATGGCGTCCTTACTTGTTCAGTGGAATCTTCGGCGCCCAGGTCAGCCATTCATCCTCAAACTTGTCGAACAGTGCGAAGGTCTGCTCCGGTCGCGCCGGTGTGCCCATGCGTTCACCATCCGGCGTCGCGAAAGCGACACCACCCTGAATCATGGTTTCCAGGGATTCAGTGCGTACCGTTGCGCCTCTGAACAGCCCGACATCGAAGTCGAAGCCGCTGGTGTTCCAGAAGCGCGTGCCACTGCGCACCAAGGGCGCGTACTTCGGTTCGATCAGGATGTGGATCAGCACCCGGTCGGCGGTCTGACCCAACTCATACCCCGTGACCTTGCCCACCGTGATTTCACGATAAGTGACCGGTACACCCGCCTTCAGCGAGCCGCGACGGGCGGCGCTCAGCACCAGGCTCAAGCCCTCTTCCCGTTTGCTCAGTTCCGGTGGACTGGCCAATGCCGTGAAGCTCTTCTGCGGCCCCTGGTTCTTCGTGGCCGGCTGCACTTCGATGTATTGCCCCGTGACCAGCGTTTCCAGGTTGGACGTCTTGATCAGCCCAAGCTCAGGCTTGACCACCCAGAACTGGCTGCCCACTCGAGCAATTCGGTCTGGCACCTCGGTAATACGTGCGGTCAGCAGCACCGATTGCAGATCGTCGCTGAGGTCGACATCTTCAACCTTGCCGACATCCAGCCCCTTGAAGCGAATCGGCGTCCCGGCGCGCAAACCATCGGCGCGATCAAGCTTGAGGGTGATCACTTCGCCCTTTTGCGTTGCGTCTTCGTGGTTGGCAAACAAGCGGAATCGCGGCACCCGCTTTTGCAACGGCGCCTTGGCCAACGGCGTATCGAAGGCAATCCCGCCCGCCATCAGGCTCTGTAGCGACTCGCTCTTGACCTGAATGCCGCCGGTCAAGCCGCCCGTCAGCGTGATGCCGCTGGCGTTCCAAAAGCGCGTAGAGGCATTGACCAGACCTTCGTATTCCTTCTCGATGTGCACGCCGATGATCAGTTGCTTCTTGGTGCGTGAGAACTGATAGCTCTGTACCGAGCCGACCTTGACCTGCTTGTAGAGCACCGGGCTGCCGACTTCCAGCGAACCGAGATTATCGGTGAACAGCACAAGGTGCAGGCCAGGTGCCCGCAGGTCCAGTGGTGGTGCCTTGGGCCGCGCGACGAACTCGCGCTGCGGTGCCGAACCTTTGTCGCCAGGGCGAACCGCGATGTAGTTCCCTTTAACCAGTGCTTCAAGCCCTGTGATACCGGCAAGAGAAATCGACGGTTTGACCACCCAGAACTGCGTGCCTTCGACCAAATAGTCCTCGGCCAGCGGGTCCATCGTCAGCTCGGCGGTAGCCCCGGACAGATCCGGATCGACCTTCAGCGCTTTCAGACTGCCGACCTGGATGCCCTTGTACATCACCGGTGTGCGTCCGGCCTGCAAGCCATCGAAGTCAGTGAGCTTGACCTTGACCCTGATGCCAGCCGCAGCTGCGTCGAAATCTTCATACAGGCGGAACGGCAGGCTTGGGTCGGTTGGCGGGCTGTCCTTGCGATTCTCTGGTGTGGCGAACGCGATACCACCGGCGACAATACTCGCCAGGGATTCGCTGCGCACTTTCACCCCCGACAGGTTGGCGTCGATGCTGATGCCGCTGGCGTTCCAGAAGCGTGTGTGTTTACGCACCAGTTTGGCGTAGGTCGGTTCAATGAAAACCTTGAGCTCGACGGTGCTCTGATCTTCCGACAGCACGTAGCTCTTGATCTGGCCGACCTTGATCTGTTTGTAGAACACCGGACTGCCACGGTTCAGCGAGCCCAGGCGATCGGCCTTGATGGTCAGGTGCAGACCGGGCTTGGCATCGGACAGCGGCGGTTCTTCGGCCAGCGCCTTGAACTTGCGAACGGGTTCACCTTCACCCGGGCTGACCGCGACGTAGTTGCCTGACACCAGCGTTTCGAGACCAGTGATACCGGCCAGCGTCACGCTGGGCTTGACCAGCCAGAAGCGCGTGCTGGTACGCAGGTAGGGTTCCACGTCTTTGTTCATTTCGATGGTGGCGATCACGCCTTTGGAATCGCCCTCGTCATCGAGCTTGAGGCTCTTGACCTTGCCAACGGACATGCCCTTGTAGACCACCTCGGTCTTGTTGGCCTGAATGCCCTCGCCGCTTTCAAAGCGCACCTGAATCTCGATGCCATTCTCGTTGTAGGCACGCCAGCCGAGCCAGCCACCAATGATCAAGGCGATCAGAGGTAACACCCAAATGGCGGACCAGTTCGAGGCGGGGCGGGTTTTTGCTACAGGCAGATCAGTCATGGTCGTCGTCCGACTCCGTATTATCCCAAATCAGTCGGGGATCGAAAGTTACAGCGGCAAGCATCGTCAGGATCACTACAGAGGCAAACGCGATGGCGCCAAGATTGGCCTCGATGCTGGCAAGCCGCCCGAAATTCACCACTGCCACAAGGATGGCAATCACAAAAATATCGAGCATTGACCAGCGGCCGATGAATTCAATGAAGCGGTACATCCAGATGCGTTGCCGCGCCGACAGTGGCTGCCGGCGCTGCACCGAAAACAGCAACAAGCCAATGCCCACCAGTTTGAATGTGGGCACCAGAATGCTGGCGATGAACACTACCGCCGCGATGGGGAACATTCCGTAGTGAATCAACTCGATGACACCGGCCATGATCGTGCTGGGCGAACCTTTGCCCAGGGAGTTCACGGTCATGATCGGCAACAAATTCGCCGGTATGTACAGAATGGCAGCGGTAATCAGCAATGCCCAGGTGCGTACCAGGCTGTTCGGGCTGCGGGCATGCACCAACGCTCCGCAGCGTGTGCAGACTTGCTCATCGCTATCAGCTTCCTGCCTGTTCAATTCATGACATTCCTTGCAAATCAGAATGCCTGCATCAATCGCCCGCATGGGCATCCTCTCCTGATAACGCTTGCCAGATCTGGTGAGGCGACATCACGACCTCCAACCAGACCTGAATCAACAACAAGCCAATGAAACACGTGAGCCCGAGGCCCACCGTGATGGCTGCCATATCTGCCAGCTTGACGATCGCAACGAGTACGCCCATGAAGTAAACCTCGAGCATCCCCCATTCGCGTATATGGTGATAAATGCGATAGAGCAACAAGCCATAGCTGCGTCCGATATCAAAGCGGATGCTCAGCAATACGGCCAATTGGCACAACAGCTTGAGCAGCGGGATCGCCATGCTGCACAGGAACACGATCACTGAAACGCTTTGCATGCCGGTGTCAAAAAGCGCGACAACACCGCTCCAGACAGTGTCTTGAGAAGTCTGCCCGAGCAGATTGAGTTGCATGATGGGTAAAAAGTTCGCGGGAACGTACAACAGCAGCGCGGCAATAACCAAGGCGAGGCTGCGCTGCACCACGTTGTGGCGGTGGGCATAGAGTTCGTAACCGCAACGCGGGCACAGGGCTTTTTCGCCATGGGCAAGTTCGGGTTTACGCATCAGGAGGTCGCACTCATGACAGGCGACCAGATTTTCGAGTGGTAATTCTGACAGCCCGGGGGCGTCAACCGGATCCGGCATAAGCGCTCTGACTCTGAAAAAGTAAGCCCCATTCTAGTGTCATGGGCCGAAAATAACTGTGCAAAATTGTGCCTGAGCAGCAGAGACTTTCCTGCGGCCAAAAACAAAACCCCAACTGCTTTCGCAATTGGGGTTTCGAAATTTAATCTTGACGATGACCTACTCTCACATGGGGAAACCCCACACTACCATCGGCGATGCATCGTTTCACTTCTGAGTTCGGGATGGGATCAGGTGGTTCCAACGCTCTATGGTCGTCAAGAAAT
>NZ_RRZK01000002.1 GCF_004348895.1 Pseudomonas vancouverensis | reverse complement strand
GTCCGCTTCTAGCACACCCAGGTCCGTGCCCCTCGGCAGTGCCACAGCCGAAGAACCCGGCTTCTACATCGTTCCGAAAAGCACCACCCGCGAACAACTCGAAGCCGACCTGTTCACCCTGCGCGACGCGGCGGTGATGGGCAAATTCAAACTGCTCAATCCTTACCGGCACGAGGTCAAGGCCGGCTCGATGATTGTGCTGAGCGACCCCAGCAACTACCAGTGCACCCTTGAAGAAGCCCTGCTCATGGGCGTGGCGGCCAGGACCAATCAGATCCTCGAAACCCTCAGACCGGAAGAGGCGGATTTCATGGTGCAACACCGGGAGGTTATTCAGGACTTTTTGACTTATGGCTCGCAAACCATCGGTGTGGGGGCGAGTATTTTCAAGAACAACTTGGACAGCGTAGGCAATGCCTTGCGTGAGCTTGAGGCTCTGCAACAGACGACGCTGCAACGAGACGGGCATCTGCACTCGCCTGGTTTTTTTGCAGAGCGCCAGCGTTTGCTCGCACAGCTCAACAGCCATATGACGGCACTGACTCGTAAGGGAATTGGGTTTCCTCAACATATTAATTTGAAAAAAATGCTGGGCATCTCAAGCCAAAGTCTGGTCCACCACTGGGCCGGCGCCAGTCCCGCCGGGCAAATACCAGGTTATGCCACCCATCTTGAAGGTGTGTCGAAAGCTTCTAAATACATTCAGTACGGTGGTTGGCTCGGTACCGCCATTGGTGGCGGGGCGTCGGCCGCGAAGGTACAGGATGTGTGTGCTGCGGGAAATAGCGAAGCGTGTAGACATATCCGGCTTACTGAGTCAGGGAGTTTCACGGTAGGAGTGGCCGCTGGCGTGGCCACAGGCAGGATATTAACCGCGCCGGTAGTCGGAGCCCTGTGCGTTGCTCTGGGAGTCCCAACCGGCGGCGCTCTAACCCTTGCTTGCAGTATCGTTGCGGTTGGCGCTGGCTCAATTGCGGGGGGGATATTGGGAGAAATGAGTGGCGAGTTCATAGGCGAAGCGATTTACGAGTCGACCAAATGACTACTGCAGAAATAACTGCTGGCGGCTTGTGTGGCCTGGCGTTTGTATTTGTACTTGCCGGCAACTGCTATGCATTGCACTTGGGGTATGCGAAAAAAGAGTTGTTATTAGCGCATTTCATGAATAGCTCCCCAAGCATATCTAATTCTGTAAGCATACATAAAGGTTATTGGGGAAGGCTTCAGCTAGTGGGAAGCGCTTGCATGGTACTTACCTTCCCAGGTTTTTTTATTAAGCACGGCGTTCTAAGTGTGCAGGATTTTGAAGGTTTTCCCCGTTCACTAAAATGGAAATTAGTTATGTTGCAATGGAGTGTAGTTGTGTCATTTACTGTCATGACCTTACTAGTCGCATTATGGAAATCAGGAGCGCTCAAATAGCTGGTGAAGATTCGGTGGCGCCGCAGTTGGTTTTTTCTTATGCCACACGATGGAGGAAGCTCGCGCAGCTCAACAGCCATATGACGGCACTGACTCGCAAGGGAATTGGGTTTCCTCAACATATTAATCTGAAAAAAATGTTGGGCATCTCAAGCCAAAGTCTGGTCCACCACTGGGCCGGTGCCAGTCCCGCCGGGCAAGTACCAGAATATGCCACCCATCTTGAAGGTGTGTCGAAGGCTTCTAAATACGTTCAATACGGCGGTTGGCTGGGCACTGCTGTCGGCGGAGGTGCATCGGCCGTGAAGGTGCAGTAGGTATGTATGGCGGGAAATACCGAAGCATGCGAGCGAATCAGATTCACTGAGGCCGGTAACTTTGGTGGCGGAATCATGGGTGGTGCCGCCATAGGTGCGAAGTTATCAGCTGAGAACGCAAGAATGCTCTGCATTGCTCTCGGGGTCACTAATGGTGGTCTGGGCACCGGAGTATGCACTGCGGTTGCGGTTGCGGTTGCGGTAGGGACAGGGGCCTTGGTGGGAGGGGCATTAGGTAGCGGATTTGGAGAATGGTTGGGGGACGTTATCTATGAGGCAACGAGGTGACTAACGCAACGATGATAGTCGCTACCCTCGGTTGCTTAATATTCCTATTGCTCTTCGTTTGGCTAGTAGTGGCACTTCATATGGCCTACACCAAGGCGGATGTACTCTTTGGGCACCTGAAAAACAGCCCGGCAATTATCGTTCTCGCCTCGTCGCGACACGGAGGCCATGGGGACGGTTATGGATGCTCAGCAGCATTGCCCTTTACGTCTCGGCGCCAGGTAGATGTATCGAAAACGGAACTATCTGTGCTGAGGACATAGAGAACCTTCCAATGCCAATCAAACGCAAGCTGGTTTTCTTGTGGCAGAGCCTGTCATGGCTTGTGTGGGCACTGTTCTCCGCCTGGGCCATCGTGAAGATTTTTGACCTTTAATGGCAGCGTCAGGCAAGTGGACGATCCCGATTAGGCCGTCCACCTTCACTCATTGAATGTCTTTCAGATAATCCTTGAGCGCAACGAGCGGGGCATTCAGCAGCTCTATCGCCTGAATCCCGGCAAATTCCCCCACCAACCTCCCCAACTCCCGCCCCAACGGCTTCCCCACCCCTCCAACCGCCTCCAACGCCAACCCCACACATTCCCCCACCTTCACCTGAATCCCCGCCACATCCCCCCGTCGCACCAGCAACTCAAACACATCCCGCTGATAATCCCCCATCACCAGGTCATCGCGCAGAATCGGGCTCGAGCCTTCCGACTCGTAAGCCAGTTTCAGGGAGAAGAGGGCGACGGTTTCCAGGTGTTGTTCCATGGGGGGAATCCTTGATGAGTGTTTTACTGACCTAGGGAATGAAGAGAAAAAAGCATCGCCAGCATGCTGGCTCCTACAGATCGGTGGGGTGTCTGCCACTTTATCGCAGGCGAAAAAAAAGGCCTTGCTAAGCAAGACCTTTCTTGATTTTGGTGCCCCGAGGGAGACTCGAACTCCCACTCCTTTCGAAAACGGATTTTGAATCCGCCGCGTCTACCAATTCCGCCATCAGGGCAATGGCCGCGGAGTATAAAGATGAGATAACCGCTGGTCAATCAGGTACATGGAGAATTTTTGATATTTCCGCTAGACTTCCCGGCCCTGCTAGACGAACCCCATCATGCGCGTTGCTGACTTTACTTTCGAGCTTCCTGATTCGCTGATTGCCCGCCATCCATTGGCCGAGCGTCGCGGTAGTCGCCTGTTGACCCTGGATGGGGTCAGCGGCGCCCTGGCACACCGTCAATTCACTGATTTGCTGGAGCATTTGCGCCCTGGCGACTTGATGGTGTTCAACAATACCCGGGTGATTCCGGCGCGGCTGTTTGGCCAGAAGGCTTCCGGCGGCAAGCTGGAAATCCTGGTGGAGCGGGTGCTCGACAGTCATCGCGTGCTGGCCCATGTGCGTTCCAGCAAGTCGCCCAAGCCTGGGTCGAAGATTTTGATCGACGGCGGTGGCGAGGCCGAGATGCTGGCGCGTCACGATGCGTTGTTCGAGCTGGGCTTCACTGAAGAGGTGTTGCCACTGCTCGACCGCGTCGGGCACATGCCGTTGCCTCCTTATATAGACCGCCCGGATGAAGGCGCAGATCGCGAGCGTTATCAGACCGTCTACGCCCAGCGTCTGGGCGCGGTGGCGGCGCCGACGGCGGGGCTGCATTTTGACCAGGTGCTGATGGAGGCCATCGCGGCCAAGGGCGTCGAGACGGCGTTCGTGACCCTGCACGTGGGTGCCGGCACCTTCCAGCCGGTGCGCGTGGAGAAGATCGAAGATCACCACATGCACAGCGAATGGCTGGAAGTCGGCCAGGACGTGGTCGATGCCGTGGCCGCCTGCCGCGCTCGCGGTGGTCGTGTGGTGGCCGTGGGGACCACCAGCGTGCGTTCCCTGGAAAGCGCCGCCCGCGATGGCGTGCTCAAGCCGTTCAGTGGCGACACCGACATCTTCATCTACCCGGGCCGGCCGTTTCATGTGGTCGATGCCCTGGTCACCAACTTCCATTTGCCGGAATCCACCTTGTTGATGCTGGTCTCGGCCTTCGCCGGTTATCCCGAGACCATGGCCGCCTATAAGGCCGCCGTCGACAACGAGTACCGTTTTTTCAGCTACGGTGATGCGATGTTTATCACCCGTAACCCCGCACCACGTGGCCCAGAGGACAAAGAATGAGTCGCCAATGTCGTATGTCGTTTGAGTTGCTTGCTACTGACGGCAAGGCTCGTCGCGGTCGTTTGACCTTCCCCCGTGGCACCGTCGAGACCCCGGCCTTCATGCCGGTGGGCACTTACGGCACCGTCAAGGGCATGCTGCCGCGGGATATCGAGGCCACCGGCGCCGAAATCATTCTGGGCAACACCTTCCACCTGTGGCTGCGCCCGGGCACGGAAGTGATCAAGAAGCACGGCGACCTGCACGATTTCATGCAGTGGAAAGGCCCGATTCTGACTGACTCCGGTGGTTTCCAGGTGTTCAGCCTGGGCGCCATGCGCAAGATCAAGGAGGAGGGCGTGACCTTCGCCTCCCCGGTTGACGGCGCCAAGGTCTTCATGGGCCCGGAAGAGTCGATGCAGGTCCAGCGCGACCTGGGCTCGGACATCGTGATGATTTTCGACGAATGCACGCCGTACCCGGCTGACGAGGACGTGGCGCGCATTTCCATGGAACTGTCGCTGCGTTGGGCCCAGCGCTCGAAAAACGCCCACGGCGACAACACCGCCGCGCTGTTCGGTATCGTCCAGGGCGGCATGCACCAGGACCTGCGCATGCGCTCCCTGGAAGGCCTCGACAAGATCGGTTTTGACGGCCTAGCCATCGGCGGCCTGTCGGTGGGCGAGCCGAAACACGAGATGATCAAGGTGCTGGATTATCTGCCGGGCATGATGCCGGCTGACAAACCTCGTTACCTTATGGGCGTTGGCAAACCGGAAGACTTGGTTGAGGGTGTGCGCCGCGGTGTGGACATGTTCGATTGCGTGATGCCAACCCGTAATGCCCGCAATGGGCATCTGTTCATTGATACCGGCGTGCTGAAGATCCGTAACGCGTTCCATCGCCATGATGATTCGCCGCTCGATCCGACCTGCGATTGCTATACCTGCCAGAACTTCTCCCGCGCTTATCTGCATCACCTGGACAAGTGCGGCGAAATGCTGGGGAGCATGCTCAATACCATCCATAACTTGCGCCATTATCAAGTGCTTATGGCTGGTTTGCGCGAGGCTATTCAACAGGGTACATTGGCCGCCTTTGTCGATGCCTTCTACGCCAAACGCGGGTTACCTGTTCCGCCTTTGGACTGAGTTTTCTGACCCCAAGATTCAACATTTGCAACTGGAGTGCTAAATGAGCTTTTTTATCTCTAATGCCATGGCAGACGCTGCAGCCCCTGCGGCAGCTCCTATGGGCGGCGGCTTTGAGTGGATTTTCCTGGTCGGCTTCCTGGTCATCTTCTACCTGATGATCTGGCGTCCACAGGCCAAGCGCGCCAAAGAGCAGAAGAACCTGCTGAGCAGCCTGCAGAAGGGCGACGAAGTTGTGACCACTGGCGGCATCGCCGGCAAGATCACCAAAGTTGCAGACGATTTCGTCGTTCTGGAAGTTTCCGACACCGTCGAAATGAAATTCCAGAAAGGCGCCATCGCTGCCACGCTGCCAAAAGGCACGCTCAAAGCGATCTAAGTTTCAACTTCATACTCAATCGACGGGGCGCGCAAGGCGCCCCGCGTCATAAGCGGGCGGCGTGATGCTGAACAAATACCCTCTGTGGAAATACATTCTGATCCTGGCGGTGCTGGCGATCGGTCTGATTTATTCCGCTCCCAATCTTTACCCGGATGACCCGGCCATTCAGGTCAGCGGTGCAAGCACTGCGCTGCTGGTCAATCAGGGCGATCTGGATCGTGTAAGCACGGCGCTCAAGGAGTCCGGCATTGCCGTCAAGGCGGCGACGCTGACGACCGGCGGCAAGGGTGGTCTGATTCGCCTGGTCAAGGCTGAAGATCAACTGCCAGCCAAAGACGTTGTGCGCAAGGCGTTGGGTGATGACTACGTCGTTGCATTGAACCTGGCACAAACCACCCCGCAATGGCTGCGCAGCCTCGGCGCGCACCCGATGAAGCTGGGTCTGGACTTGTCCGGTGGTGTGCACTTCCTGCTGGAAGTGGACATGGACAAAGCCCTCGATGCCCGCCTGAAAGTCTACGAAGGCGACGTCAAGAGCCTGTTGCGTAAAGAGAAACTGCGCTATCGCAGCCTGCCGCAACTCAACGGTGCCATCCAGCTGGGCTTCTCTGATGAAGCGTCCCGCGAACAGGCCCGTGCACTGGTCCGCAAGAACTTCAACGATTTCGACATTGTACCGGCCGACCTCAATGGTCAACCGGTGCTGCGTCTGGCGATGACCCCGGCCAAGCTGGCGGAAATCCGTGAATACTCCATCAAGCAGAACTTGACCACGGTGCGTAACCGCGTCAACGAGCTGGGTGTTGCCGAGCCGATCGTTCAGCGTCAGGGCGCCAACCGCATCGTGGTTGAGCTGCCGGGCGTACAGGACACCGCAGAAGCCAAGCGTATCCTGGGCAAGACGGCCAACCTCGAGTTCCGTCTGGCCGCCGAGCCTGGTGCTTCGAAAGCTACTTCCGAGACCTTCGAGTTCCGTGAAGGCAAGCGTCCGCCGGCACAGATCGAGCGTGGCCTGATCATCACCGGTGACCAGGTGACTGACGCCAAGGCTGGCTTCGGCGAGCACGGCACCCCTGAAGTGAACATTCGTCTGGACGGTCACGGCGGCGAGCTGATGAACCGTGCCACCCGTTCGAACGTGGGTCGCAGCATGGCGGTGATCTTCATCGAGCAGCGTCCTGTGACCACCTACACCAAGCAATTGGTCGACGGTGTCGAGAAAGACGTGGCGGTGCAGACCTTCAAGGAAGAGAAGAAGATCATCAGCCTGGCGACCATTCAGTCGCCGCTGGGCGCGCAATTCCGCATCACCGGCCTGAACGGCCAGGGCGAATCCTCGGAACTGGCGCTGCTGCTGCGTGCCGGTGGTCTGGCCGCACCGATGTACTTCGCTGAAGAGCGCACCATTGGTCCAAGCCTGGGTGCCGACAACATCACCAAGGGTATCGATGCATCGCTGTGGGGCATGCTGTTCGTCTCGCTGTTCATCATCGCCATCTACCGCTTCTTCGGCATCATCGCCACCGTCGCTCTGGCGGTGAACATGGTGCTGCTGCTGGCGTTGATGTCGTTGCTGGGTGCAACGCTGACCCTGCCGGGTATCGCCGGTATCGTGTTGACCATGGGTATGGCGGTCGACGCCAACGTGCTGATCTTCTCGCGGATTCGTGAAGAGATCGCCGCGGGCATGACCGTGCAGCGTGCAATTAACGAAGGCTTCGGCCGGGCATTCACCGCGATTCTCGACGCCAACCTGACCACCTTGCTGGTCGGCGGCATCCTCTTTGCCATGGGCACCGGCCCGGTCAAGGGCTTCGCAGTGACCATGTCCCTCGGGATCTTTACCTCGATGTTCACGGCCATCATGGTGACCCGCGCGATGGTCAACCTGATCTTCGGCGGTCGTGACTTCAAGAAGTTGTGGATTTAAGGGGCTGCCATGTTACGTACAATCAACTTCATGGGCGTTCGCAACTTCGCGTTCGGCGTCACATTGTTCCTGACGGCACTGGCCATTTTCAGTGTCTTCCACAAGGGCATGAACTGGGGCCTGGACTTCACCGGCGGTACGCTCATCGAGCTGACCTACGAGCGTCCGGCCGACGTGACCAAGGTGCGTGAGCAGCTGGTGACTGCCGGTTATCACGAAGCCATCGTGCAGAACTTCGGTGCGACCACCGACCTGCTGGTGCGCATGCCTGGCGAAGACCCGCAACTGGGTCACCAGGTGGCTGAAGCGTTGCAGAAGGTCGGCGGCGACAACCCGGCCAACGTCAAGCGTGTCGAGTTCGTCGGCCCGCAGGTGGGTGAAGAACTGCGCGACCAGGGCGGCCTCGGCATGCTGATGGCGCTGGGCGGCATCCTGATCTACCTGGCTTTCCGCTTTCAGTGGAAGTTCGCGGTAGGTGCGATCGTTTCCCTGATCCACGACGTGATCGTGACCATCGGTATCCTGTCGTTCTTCCAGATCACCTTCGACCTGACGGTGCTGGCAGCGGTACTGGCGATCATCGGTTACTCGCTCAACGACACCATCGTCGTGTTCGACCGGGTGCGTGAGAACTTCCGTGTGCTGCGCAAGGCCAACCTGATCGAGAACATCAACATCTCGACCACGCAAACCCTGCTGCGGACCATGGCGACGTCGATCTCCACTTTGCTGGCGATCGCGGCCCTGCTGTTCTTCGGTGGCGACAACCTGTTCGGCTTCTCCATCGCCCTGTTCGTGGGTGTTCTGGCGGGTACCTACTCGTCGATCTACATCGCCAACGTGGTGCTGATCTGGCTGAACCTGAACTCCGAGGATCTGATTCCTCCGGCAGCGACCGAGAAGGAAATCGACGACCGTCCTTAACGGCCATCGCTTTCCCGGTTATCAGCCAAAAAAGGCGCGAGTTGAACTCGCGCCTTTTTTTGTGCTCCAAGGCTGGGAGAAGCGCGGGTTATTCCCGCATGTGATGGTCAGGAGGTTCATGTGAACAAGTCGATGCTGGTTGGTGCTGTACTGGGTGCTGTCGGTGTAACCGCCGGGGGCGCTGTGGCCACCTACAGCCTGGTCAAGAATAACGGCCCCGAGTACGCGCAAGTACTCGCCGTTGAGCCGGTCAAGACTCAAATCAAGACTCCACGTGAAGTGTGCAAGGACGTGGCAGTAACCCGGCAGGCGCCGGTGAAAGATCAACACCAGATCGCCGGTACGGTGGTCGGTGCGGTCGCCGGTGGTTTGCTCGGCAACATGGTCGGCGGCGGTAACGGCAAGAAACTGGCGACCGTCGCCGGTGCGGTGGGCGGCGGTTATGCCGGTAACAAGGTGCAGGAAGGCATGCAGGAGCGTGACACCTACACCACCACCCAGACCCGTTGCAACACGGTGAATGACATCAGCGACAAGGTCGTTGGCTACGACGTTCGCTACTCGCTGGACGGCAAGGAAGGCAAGGTGCGCATGGACCGTGATCCGGGCAATCAGATTCCGGTCGACAAGGAAGGCAAGCTGATCCTGTCCCAGGCTCAGCCGGGCCAGTGAGGCGCTGATACTCAAGCCTTGCAAGTAAAACAGCCCGTACGGAGTGATCCGCACGGGCTGTTTTTTGCCCGGGATCTGGCCCTAGGCCGCTTTTGCCTCGGGCTGGATCAAGGCCACCAGGGTCCAGCCTGGTCCGGGATTTATGGTGTTTTCCGGGGTGACGATGTGCACCCAGCCGCTGACGTCACGGACGAACAGCAAGGTCGCGCGGTCACCATGCAGGGCCCGGTAGTCGTCCCAGCCGAAACCGTCGGTCAGGGTGGTGCTGTAGATTTCCGAGCCCTGGCTCAGCTGGCTGGCCAGTTTGGCGTAGGTCAGGGCTTCGCTGCCCACCTGATTGCTGCGGTGTTCGAGGCTGGTGCGGTGTTTGTCGCTGCGCCGGCTTTCCTGGCCGCTGGCGAGGCCGAACATGCGTTGATGGCCGAACTCATGACGAAAACGCATCAAGGCCAGGGTGTTCATTTCGCCGGACGGCGACAGCGCCAGCAGATGGCCGATCCCCACCAGGTCCAGGTGCGCATCGGCGTGTTGTGAGGCCGGGTTGCCGAAATAGGTCGGCAAGCCTTCCATGCGCGCGGCGCGGATGTTTTCCCAGCTCGAATCGGTCAGCAGCACACGGCTGTCGAGGTTCTGCAGGGCCTTGCCCAGCGCCCGCGCCGGGCCGTTGGCGCCGATGATCAAATAGCCGCTGGGGGCGGGCTCGGCGACATTGAGCATTCGCGCCAGCGGGCGTGCCGTCGCGCTTTGCAGCACCACGGTGCCAATGATCACGGCAAAGGTCAGCGGCACCAGCAGCAGTGCACCTTCATGGCCGGCTTCATCCAGGCGAATGGCGAAGATCGCCGACACCGCCGCCGCCACGATGCCGCGAGGGGCGATCCACGCCAGTAGTGCCCGTTCGCGCCAGGTCAGCGTCGAGCCGGCGGTACAGATCAGCATGTTCAGCGGACGGGCAATCAGCTGGATGACCAGCAACAGAATCAGCACCAGCGGGCCGAGGCCGATCATGGCGTTGAGGTCGAGCCGGGCGGCCAGCAGGATGAACAGCCCGGAAATCAGCAGGACGCTGAGGTTTTCCTTGAAGTGCAGGATGTGCCGCACGTCCACGCCTTTCATGTTGGCCAGCCACATGCCCATCAGGGTCACGGCGAGCAAGCCGGATTCGTGGGTGACTTCGTTGGACGCGATGAAAATGCCCAGGACCGCAGCGAGGGCGGCCAGGTTGTGCAGGTACTCCGGCAGCCACTGGCGGCGAATCAGGATGCCGAGCAGCCAGCCACCGGCAATGCCGAACAGGCTGCCGCAGAGGATCACGCCGCCAAAGGTCAGCAGGCTTTCCTTGACCCCATGGCCTTCGGCACTGGCGATGATGAAGCTGTAGACCACCACGGCCAGCAGCGCGCCGATGGGGTCGATGACGATGCCTTCCCAGCGCAGGATGTTGGCAATCGAGGCTTTCGGCCGTACTACCCGCAGCATCGGCACGATCACCGTGGGGCCGGTCACCAGGGTCAGGCTGCCGAACAGGATCGCCAGCTTCCAGTCGAACCCGAGCAGCCAGTGAGTCGCCACCGCTATCACGACCCAGGTCACCAGGGCGCCGATGGTCACCAGTCGCCGCACCACGCTGCCGATCTCGCGCCACTCCGACAAATGCAGGGTCAGGCTGCCTTCGAACAGGATCAGCGCCACTGACAGGGACACCAGCGGCATCAGCAGTGGGCCGAACATTTCCTGCGGATCGAGCAGGTGCAGGCCGGGGCCGACGAGGATGCCGGTCAGCAGCAGAAACAGGATCGCCGGCAGTTTCAAACGCCAGGCCAGCCACTGGCACAGCAATGCCGCTGCCCCGATTCCGCCAATTGCCAATAAGATTTGCTGTTCGCTCATTGCTTGTCCTTGTTCCGTGAGAGGGCGGCCTGTGAAAGACTAGCGGTCGTTCGTTCAGTTCATGTTGATTTTTTCCAGGCAGCCCAAGGCTGCGCGATTCGAGTGCCCATGCCCGCTATTGATCACCCTTTGATAGACCAGTTTCTCGATGCCCTGTGGCTGGAGAAAGGGCTGTCCGATAACACCCGCGATGCCTACCGCAGCGACCTGGCCTTGTTCAACGGCTGGCTGCAGGAAAAAGGCCTGGAGTTGGCCAACGCCGGGCGCGAGTTGATTCTTGATCACCTGGCGTGGCGGCTGGAGCAGAACTACAAGCCGCGCTCCACGGCGCGATTTCTCTCCGGAGTGCGTGGCTTTTATCGCTATCTGCTGCGGGAAAAGCTGATCGCCGTCGACCCGACCTTGCGTGTGGACATGCCGCAGCTCGGGCGGCCATTGCCCAAGTCCTTGTCGGAGGCCGATGTAGAGGCACTGCTCAAGGCCCCGGACCTGAGCGAAGCCATCGGCCAGCGCGATCGCGCCATGCTCGAAGTGCTCTACGCCTGCGGCCTGCGGGTGACCGAGTTGATCAGCCTGACCCTGGAGCAGGTCAACCTGCGCCAGGGCGTGCTGCGGGTGATGGGCAAGGGCAGCAAGGAGCGCCTGGTGCCGATGGGCGAGGAGGCCATTGTCTGGGTCGAGCGTTACCTGCGCGATGGCCGCAGCGAACTGCTCGGCGGGCGGCCCAGCGATGTGCTGTTTCCCAGCCAGCGCGGCGAGCAGATGACCCGCCAGACCTTCTGGCACCGCATCAAGCACCAGGCCAAGGTGGCCGGGATCGGCAAGTCGCTGTCGCCGCACACCCTGCGCCATGCCTTTGCCACGCACCTGCTCAACCACGGTGCCGACCTGCGGGTGGTGCAGATGCTGCTCGGGCACAGTGACTTGTCGACCACGCAGATCTATACCCACGTGGCCCGGGCGCGCTTGCAGGATCTGCATGCCAAACACCATCCGCGTGGTTGACCCGAAAGACGTCTTTTGTGGCGACATAGACCTGTGGCGAGGGAGCTTGCTCCCGTTGGGGCGCGAAGCGGCCCGCAGCAAGCAACCTGTCACATCTATTTAGCAGTACTGACGACTGCTGCGCAACCGAACGGGAGCAAGCTCCCTCGCCACAAGGGTGTCTGCAATTACTGTCCCTGTGGTGTCTGGCGACAGGCGCATTCGGCCACGCCATTCTTATGTGGTAGGCTTGGCCGGTTTGCACGATGGGCGGTTATGACCCGGTGTTTCGGCACGGGCGTTCTGATCGTCCCATATGTTCGCCTTCAGGAGTTCTCATGCGTCTGACCCAGATTTTCGCCGCCGCAGCCATTGCGTTGGTCAGCACTTTTGCCATCGCCGACGATGCGGCGGACAAAGCCATCCGTAAGAGCCTGGAAAACCTCCAGCTCGAAGTCCCGGTGGAAACCATCACCGCCAGCCCGTTGCCGGGCCTGTACGAAGTCAAGCTCAAGGGCAGCCGCGTGCTCTACGCCAGCGCCGACGGCCAGTACGTGGTCCAGGGCTACCTGTTCGACCTCAAGGACGGCAAGCCGGTCAACCTGACCGAGAAAACCGAACGCCTGGGCATCTCCAAGCTGATCAATGACATTCCGGTCGCCGAAACCGTGGTCTACCCGGCCGTTGGCGAAACCAAGTCGCACATCACCGTCTTCACCGACACCACCTGCCCGTACTGCCACAAGCTGCACGCCGAAGTGCCTGAGCTGAACAAGCGCGGCATCGAAGTGCGTTACGTGGCGTTCCCGCGCCAGGGCCTGGGTTCGCCGGGTGACGAGCAGCTGCAAGCGGTGTGGTGCTCGAAAGACAAGAAAGCAGCCATGGACAAAATGGTCGATGGCAAGGAAATCAAGGCCGCCAAGTGCGATAACCCGGTTTCCAAGCAGTTCGCCCTCGGCCAGTCGATTGGCGTGAACGGTACACCGGCCATCGTTTTGGCTGACGGTCAGGTCATTCCGGGCTACCAGCCGGCGCCACAAGTCGCCAAACTGGCACTGAGCGCGAAGTAAATTCGTATCGTCACGGTCAGCCGGTGACGATCGTGGTCCGGCAGCAGCATCGCCGGGCCATCAATAGAGAACCGCGAGCACGCGGTTGTTTTCACGGCCGACCTCGAGTCGGCCGTTTTATGGGGAGTTCACAGTGAAACCGGTCAAAGTAGGCATCTGTGGGTTAGGAACCGTCGGTGGCGGTACCTTCAACGTACTTCAGCGCAACGCCGAGGAAATTGCTCGTCGTGCCGGGCGTGGGATCGAAGTGGCACAAATTGCCATGCGCACGCCAAAGCCTCAGTTCCAAACGACCGGTATTGCGATTACCAACGATGTCTTCGAAGTGGCCACGAACCCTGAGATCGACATCGTGATAGAGCTGATGGGCGGCTACACCGTTGCCCGCGAGCTGGTACTCAAGGCCATCGAGAATGGCAAGCATGTGGTCACCGCGAACAAGGCGCTTATCGCCGTTCACGGTAATGAAATTTTCGCCAAGGCGCGCGAGAAGGGCGTGATCGTTGCGTTCGAAGCGGCCGTGGCCGGTGGCATCCCGGTGATCAAGGCGATCCGTGAGGGACTGTCCGCCAACCGCATCAACTGGGTGGCCGGCATCATCAACGGCACCGGCAACTTCATCCTGACGGAAATGCGCGAGAAGGGTCGCACCTTCGAAGACGTATTGGCCGAAGCCCAGGCCCTGGGTTACGCCGAAGCCGACCCGACTTTCGACGTTGAAGGCATCGACGCAGCCCACAAGCTGACGATCCTGGCGTCCATCGCGTTCGGTATCCCGTTGCAGTTCGACAAGGCCTACACCGAAGGCATCACCAAGCTGACCACCGCCGACGTGAACTACGCCGAAGCGCTGGGCTATCGCATCAAGCACCTGGGCGTGGCGCGTAGCACCGCGGCCGGTATCGAGTTGCGTGTGCACCCGACGCTGATCCCGGCCGATCGCCTGATCGCCAACGTCAACGGCGTGATGAACGCGGTGATGGTCAACGGCGACGCCGCCGGTTCGACCCTGTTCTACGGCGCCGGCGCCGGCATGGAACCGACCGCTTCGTCGGTGATCGCCGACCTGGTGGACGTGGTTCGCGCCATGACCTCCGACCCGGAAAACCGTGTACCACACCTGGCCTTCCAGCCGGATTCGCTGTCGGCGCACCCGATCCTGCCGATCGAAGCCTGCGAAAGCGCCTACTACCTGCGCATCCAGGCCAAGGATCACCCGGGCGTGTTGGCACAGGTGGCCAGCATCCTCTCGGAGCGCGGCATCAACATCGAATCGATCATGCAGAAAGAAGCCGAAGAGCACGACGGTCTGGTGCCGATGATCCTGCTGACCCACCGTGTCCTGGAGCAGCACATCAACGACGCGATCGCCGCCCTGGAGTCCCTGGCGGGCGTGGTCGGTCCGGTTGTACGGATCCGCGTCGAGCACCTGAACTAAGCCGTTATCGTTCACCGGGCCAGCGTGCTGGCCCGGTACTGCGAACACTCTCCATTGGAGTCAGTCATGCGTTACATCAGTACCCGCGGCCAGGCACCGGCCCTGAATTTCGAAGACGTCCTGCTGGCTGGCCTTGCCACCGACGGCGGTCTGTACGTCCCGGAAAACCTGCCACGCTTCACCCAGGAAGAAATCGCCTCCTGGGCCGGCCTGCCGTATCACGAGCTGGCCTTCCGCGTGATGCGCCCGTTCGTCACCGGCAGCATCCCGGATGCCGATTTCAAGAAGATCCTCGAAGAAACCTACGGCGTGTTTGCCCACAGCGCCGTGGCCCCGCTGCGTCAGTTGAACGGCAACGAATGGGTGCTGGAGCTGTTCCACGGCCCGACCCTGGCGTTCAAGGACTTCGCCCTGCAACTGCTCGGTCGCCTGCTCGACTACGTGCTGGAAAAGCGCGGCGAGCGCGTGGTGATCGTCGGTGCGACCTCCGGTGACACCGGTTCGGCCGCCATCGAAGGCTGCAAGCACTGCGAAAACGTCGACATCTTCATCCTGCACCCGCACAACCGTGTGTCCGAAGTGCAGCGTAGGCAGATGACCACCATCTTCGGTGAGAACATCCACAACATCGCCATCGAAGGCAACTTCGATGACTGCCAGGAAATGGTCAAGGCGAGCTTCGCCGACCAGGGCTTCCTCAAGGGCACTCGCCTGGTGGCCGTGAACTCGATCAACTGGGCGCGGATCATGGCCCAGATCGTTTACTACTTCCACGCGGCCCTGCAACTGGGTGGCCCGGCGCGCTCGGTGGCCTTCTCGGTGCCGACCGGCAACTTCGGCGACATCTTCGCCGGTTACCTGGCGCGCAACATGGGCCTGCCGATCAACCAGTTGATCGTCGCCACCAACCGCAACGACATCCTGCACCGCTTCATGAGCGGCAACCAGTACGTCAAGGAAACCCTGCACGCCACGCTGTCGCCGTCGATGGACATCATGGTCTCGTCGAACTTCGAACGCCTGCTGTTCGACCTGCACGGTCGTAACGGCGCGGCGATTGCCGGGCTGATGGACAGCTTCAAGCAGGGCGGTGGTTTCAGCGTCGAGCAAGAGCGCTGGACTGAAGCCCGCAAGCTGTTCGACTCGCTGGCCGTGGATGATGCACAAACCTGCGAAACCATTGCCGAGGTGTACGAGCAGACCGGTGAAATCCTCGATCCGCACACCGCCATCGGCGTGAAAGCGGCTCGTGAGTGCCGTCGCAGCCTCGACATCCCGATGGTGATCCTGGGCACTGCCCACCCGGTGAAATTCCCGGATGCCGTGGAAAAGGCCGGTGTCGGCAAAGCCCTGGAGCTGCCCGTGCATCTGTCTGACCTGTTTGAACGCGACGAGCGTTGCACGGTATTGCCAAACGACCTGAAAGCCGTACAGGCCTTTGTCAACCAGCATGGCAACCGTGGTAAACCGCTGTAACGGTTGATAACGGCTACACGAAAAAGCCCGTCACTTGACGGGCTTTTTCTTTATTCAGGCCTCATCCCGCAACCTGTGGCGAGGGAGCTTGCTCCCG
This sequence comes from Pseudomonas vancouverensis, assembly GCF_004348895.1. GTDB lineage: Bacteria > Pseudomonadota > Gammaproteobacteria > Pseudomonadales > Pseudomonadaceae > Aquipseudomonas > Aquipseudomonas vancouverensis. The sequence continues at coordinate 471,745 of NZ_RRZK01000002.1, read as the reverse complement.
CTCGGGTGCGAAGCGCCCGCAGATTTTCAGGGCCGCTTCGCAGCCCAACGGGAGCAAGCTCCCTCGCCACAAGTGTGTGTCTCGTCCGGGAGCAAGCTCCCTCGCCACAAGTGTGTGTCTCGCCCGGGGGCAACGAACCCGACAAACGTGAGGTCGCGGTTTTTTCTCTGTCATCTTTGTTGTGCATGCTCAGACGACCGCAAGCGCAGGTAGATGCCTTCGGTATCCAGAACTTTCTTCTCGGGCCAGTGGTCATCTATATCAAGAACGCCTCAGGCACGTTGTTTCGGACTATTGAGTGGTGATCGGGATGGAAAGTATCAGTTTGTTGCTCGGTGAAGCGCTGAGCCCGTATCAAGTGTCTCTGACGCCGTCGGGCATCCGTGGCGAGTGTCGCGTGACCCTGAAGAACGCGATGGGGGAGGTTGTGGTCGAGCGAGAGTTCAACCAGGCCCAATTGAGTGACAAGCGCTTGTTGACCGATGTCGTCGACGGCTTGCATCGCGATGTACTGATTGCCGAGGGCCGACTGGAGCCCTGTGTCATCGCGGCATTGCGTAATGCCGCCCAGGACAAGCTGCTGGCCAGCCGCCGCTGAAAGGATTTTTGTGGGAACCTTCCTGCATTCACGTCAGTCAGACTTTGTAACAGCAGGATCAAGCATTGTGCTCCGGTGCTTGTAGCTTGCTGCTACGGGTCTATTGATGGACCACGTTTAACCCCGGGTCGTCTCCCCACTTCTCGGGGTTTCTTTTGCCCGCGATTTGTCAGGGATGCGCCTGATTGGCGAAAAACGCCCGGGTGTCCTGCAGATATTCCTCACGGCTTTGCGGGTCGATCCAGGCGGCATAGGCCTCATCGATGGACTCTCGCGGCAGGGTGCGCAGGACCTGGTTGATCTCCTCGATCGCCTGGTGGCCCGCCGGGGTATCGGTGCAGCCGATGTAGCCGGAGAGGTATTTGCTGGTGCCGCGAATCGGGTAGAACACCAGGTCGTCTTCGGCAATGCCTTGCAGTGAGGCCTGGTAGCGGATTTCCGGGCGATAGCCCAGCAGCAGACGTAGGCGCCCCAGGCGTTGCATTTGCAGGAGGCTGCCCAAGGCGTCGTTGCCATAGTGCGGGGTCAAGGCGTCGGGTGGTGCCTGTTTGAGCAGGGCGTCGAGGTATTCACCGTAATTGCGCTCGGCAACGATCCCCAGTTTTTCCGTGTCGCTGGCCAGCAGTGCAGCCAGGTCCACCTCGCCATCCTTGATGAAGGGCGCCAGCACTGGCTGATCGACGCGGCGTACCGCCAGGCCATTGCTCATGGCCCGAAAGACCGGAATGGAAAAAGCGATCCACTGTTCCCGCTCCTTGCTCCAGTTCAGCGCTGCGTCGCAGGTCAGGGAGGACTCGTGGAGCATCTGCAGGCCGCGCGCACGATTGACCCGCATGATGCTGTGCTGGTACTGCGGCATCCGGGCGATCAGCAAAGGCAGTAATTGATCGATGACGCCCTGACCTTTTTTCGGCCCGTCGAAAATGGTCAGGGGCGGCAGGTCGCGCTTGAGCCAGATCAGCGATTCCTTGGGGTGCGCCCAGGCCGACGGAGCGCGTCCCGAGAGCACAATGAAAACCGCCAATGCACACAACAACCACCCGCCGCGCAGCAGGCAGTGCTGGAAAGACCGTGCAGACAGGCGCCTCAGTTTAGATGGCCCCGTCTTTGCGCAGTTGCGCGATCTGCGACGCGTCATAGCCAAGTTCCTGGAGGACTTCTGCGTTGTGCTCGCCCAGTTGCGGCCCGACCCATTCACATTCACCGGGTGTCTCTGAGAGTTTCGGCACAATGCCCGGCATCTTGAAGTCTTTGCCGTCCGGAAGCTTGGCCTGCAGGAACATTTCCCGCGCCAGGTACTGTGGATCCTTGAACATGTCTTCGGCGCTGAAGATGCGGCTGGCCGGCACGTCGGCCTGATTGAGTTGCGCCAGTACCGTATCGAGCGGCAATGAATTCACCCAGCGGTCGATGACGCCGTAGAGTTCGTCACGACGGGCATCGCGGCCATCGTTGCTGGCCAGTTGCGGGTCATTGGCCAGATCGTCGCGGCCGATGATCTGCATGAAGCGCTTGAAGATCGCATCGCCATTAGCGCCGATCTGCACGTGCCTGCCGTCGGCACTGGTGTGGATCGAGGATGGCGTGATGCCCGGCATGATGTTGCCGGTGCGCTCGCGAATGAAACCGAACACGTCGAACTCCGGCACCATGCTTTCCATCATGGCGAAGATCGCTTCGTACAGGGCGACGTCCACCACTTGGCCCTGGCCGCCGTTGACTTCGCGGTGACGCAGGGCCATCAACGCGCCGATCACGCCCCACAAGGCGGCAATCGAGTCGCCGATGGAAATCCCGGTGCGCACCGGTGGCCGGTCTTCGAAGCCGGTGATGTAGCGCAGGCCGCCCATGGATTCACCGACGGCACCAAACCCCGGCTGGTCTTTCATCGGCCCGGTCTGACCGAAACCCGACAGGCGCACCATCACCAGTTTCGGGTTCAAGGCGTGCAGAACGTCCCAACCCAGGCCGAGTTTTTCCAGGACACCGGGGCGGAAGTTTTCGATCAGGATGTCGGCTTCGCCCAGCAACTGTTTGAGAATTGCCTGGCCTTCAGGGTGCTTGAGGTTGAGCGTCAGCGATTTTTTATTGCGCGCCTGGACGAACCACCAGAGCGAGGTGCCTTCATACAGCTTGCGCCATTTACGCAACGGATCGCCGCCGTCCGGGGACTCGATCTTGATCACATCAGCGCCGAATTCGGCGCAAATGCGTGAAGCAAAAGGGCCGGCAATCAGCGTGCCCAACTCAATGACTTTCAGACCGGACAACGGTTTGGCGGTGAACGACATACGGGATCCTGTAGGACGAGGCGTGGCGAATACAGCGTTTTAACATAGCCGACTGTCCGACGCTCCCGCTTGATGGTGTTCAATTCGATGATTGCCCGCCGCATCGGTTAGACTTGCCGCCTTTCCTCGTATCAAGAAGCCCGTTCATGGCCCAGCCGTCCACGACCTACAAGTTTGAATTGAACCTCACCGACCTCGACCGCAGCGTCTACGAGAGCGTGAAGCAGACAATCGCCCGCCACCCTTCGGAAACCGAAGAGCGCATGACCGTGCGCCTGCTGGCCTACGCCCTCTGGTACAACGAGCAACTGTCGTTTGGCCGTGGCCTGTCGGAAGTCGATGAGCCGGCCTTGTGGGAAAAAAGCCTGGATGACCGTGTCCTGCACTGGATCGAAGTCGGCCAGCCCGATGCCGAGCGCCTGACCTGGTGTTCGCGTCGCACCGAACGCACCAGCCTGCTGGCCTACGGCAGCTTGCGTGTGTGGGAAGGCAAAGTGGTGCCGGCGGTAAAAAACCTGAAGAACGTCAACATCGCCGCCGTGCCCCAGGAAGTCCTCGAGACCCTGGCCAAGGACATGCCGCGAGTGATCAAGTGGGACGTAATGATCAGCGAAGGAACGATCTTCGTCACCGACGACCGTGGCCAGCACGAAGTGCAGTTGACCTGGTTGCTCGGCGAGCGCGGCTGAGGCTGCGCATTACCTGATACCCCCCAATATCCAAGAGAAGCCCCCGTCACCCCATGCGCATCGAACCTCGCCAGCTACCTGACACCCTGCCATTTCTCGGTGATATTCCGCCGCTGCTGACCCGCTTGTATGCGGCTCGGGGTGTGTTGTCCGAGGCGGAACTGGACAAGAGTCTGGCGCGGCTGATTCCGTTCAAGCAGCTCAAGGGCATCGATGCCGCGGTTGAGTTGCTGGTGACCGCTCTCGAACAACGCCAGCGCATCCTGATCGTCGGCGACTTCGACGCCGACGGCGCCACGGCCAGTACTGTCGGCACCCTGGGGTTGCGTCTGCTGGGCGCGGCGCATGTCGATTATCTGGTGCCGAACCGCTTCGATTACGGCTACGGGCTGACCCCGGAAATCGTCGAAGTCGCCCTGACCCGCGACCCACAACTGTTGATCACCGTGGACAACGGCATCTCCAGCGTCGAAGGCGTGGCGGCGGCGAAGAAGGCCGGGCTCAAGGTGCTGGTCACCGATCACCACTTGCCCGGCGACGAACTGCCGCTGGCCGATGCCATCGTCAATCCGAACCAGCCCGGCTGCGAGTTCCCGAGCAAGGCCTTGGCCGGAGTCGGGGTGATTTTCTACGTGTTGATGGCCTTGCGCGCGCGTTTGCGTGAGCTGGGCTGGTACGCCAGCACGCCGCAACCGAACATCGGCGAGCTGCTCGATCTGGTGGCGCTGGGCAGCGTCGCCGACGTCGTGCCGCTGGACGCCAACAACCGGATTCTGGTGCACCAGGGCCTCGAGCGGATTCGCGCCGGACGCGCCCGGCCGGGGATCAAGGCGATCCTGGAAGTGGCCAAGCGTGACCATGCACGCATCACCTCGACTGATCTGGGCTTCATTGTCGGCCCGCGCCTGAACGCGGCCGGGCGCCTGGACGACATGAGCCTGGGTATCGAATGCCTGCTGACCGACGACGCCGCCACCGCGCGGGAAATGGCGGCGCAACTGGACGGCATGAACCAGGATCGCAAATCCATCGAGCAGGGCATGCAGCGTGAAGCGCTGGCACAGCTCAAGGATTTGCCGGTGGAGTCGATGCCGTTCGGTTTGTGCCTGTTCGACCCGGAGTGGCACCAGGGCGTAATCGGCATCCTCGCCTCGCGTATGAAAGAGCGCTATTTCCGCCCGACCATCGCCTTTGCCGATGCCGGTGATGGCCTGCTCAAGGGCTCGGGACGCTCGGTTCAGGGCTTTCATATCCGTGATGCCCTGAGCGTGGTCGCGGCACAGCATCCGAACCTGATCACCAAGTACGGTGGCCACGCCATGGCCGCGGGCCTGACGCTGCCGGAAGAGAATTTCCCCCTGTTCGCCGAAGCCTTTGACGCGGAAGTGCGCCGCCAGCTGCGCGAAGAGGACCTGACCGGGCGCCTGCTCTCGGACGGCACCCTGGCGGTGGAGGAGTTTCATCTGGAATTGGCCCGTGCCCTGCGCCATGCCGGTCCCTGGGGGCAGCACTTCCCGGAACCGCTGTTTCATGGCGTGTTCCAGCTGGTTGAACAGCGCGTTGTCGGTGAGCGGCACCTGAAAGTGGTGCTCAGAAGCGAATGTGGCTCGGTCAAGCTTGATGGCATTGCCTTCGGCATCGACCGCGACATCTGGCCGAACCCGACCATCAAGTGGGTCGAGCTGGCCTACAAGCTCGATCTCAACGAGTTTCGTGGCAACGAGACCGTGCAATTGATGATTGCCCACATCGAACCGCGATAGCGAGTTCAAACGTTTTTGTGGCGAGGGAGCTTGCTCCCGTTGGAGGGCGAAGCGCTCCCTCCATCATGGTTGATCATTCGATTTTCCGGGGCGGCTGCGCCACCCAACGGGAGCAAGCTCCCTCGCCACAGGGTGTGCGCCGATGTTTGTGTTTCATCCCGGAACCCTCCCTGATCCCCCGTTGTCGACTAGGCTCTAAACACTGCTTGATTGGCCTTGTGACGTCTTGTCGAATTTTTTTGCCCGCGGGGGCGGGTGCTGTACCTGTTTTCTGTCACTCGTCGACTTCTCAAACAGAACCCTGGAGCCTGCCCAACGAATAGAGAGGTGCCCCATGAGTCTGCTGCTTGAACCCTTTACCCTTCGCCAATTGATCCTGCCCAACCGCATTGCGGTCTCGCCGATGTGCCAGTATTCGAGCACCGACGGCCTGGCCAACGACTGGCACCTGGTCCACCTCGGCAGCCGCGCTGTAGGCGGGGCAGGGCTGGTGTTTACCGAAGCCACGGCCGTCACCGCCGATGGGCGAATCACCGATCAGGACCTTGGTCTGTGGAATGACGAGCAGATCGAACCCCTGCAACGCATCACCCGCTTCCTCACCGCCCAGGGCGCTATCGCCGGTATTCAACTGGCGCACGCCGGGCGCAAGGCCAGTACTCACAGGCCGTGGCTGGGCAAGCATGGCAGCGTCAAACCCGAGGACGGCGGCTGGCAGCCGGTCGGGCCGTCGCCCATCGCTTTCGATCCGCAACACACCCAACCCCGGCAACTCGACGAGGCGGACATCGCCAAGGTCATCGAGGCCTTCGTCGCGGCGGCAAAACGCTCGCTGACTGCCGGCTTCAAGGTCGTCGAGGTGCATGCGGCCCACGGTTATCTGCTGCATCAATTCCTCTCGCCATTGAGCAATCAGCGCCGTGACCAGTACGGTGGTTCCTTCGAAAACCGCATTCGGCTGGTGCTGCAGGTGACCGAGGCGGTGCGGGCGGTCTGGCCGCAAGAGCTGCCGGTGTTTGTTCGCGTCTCGGCGACTGACTGGGTGGAGGACGGCTGGAACCCGGATGAAACCGTGGAGCTGGCGCGGCGTCTCAAGGCGCTCGGCGTGGACCTGATCGATGTGTCATCAGGCGGTACCGCGGTGAATGCCGAGATTCCCACAGGGCCGGGCTACCAGACGCGTTTCGCCGAACGGGTGCGCAAAGAGTCCGGCATTGCCACCGGTACCGTGGGCATGATCACCGAGCCGGCCCAGGCCGAGCACATTCTGCGCACCTGCCAGGCCGATATCATTTTCCTCGCCCGAGAACTGCTGCGTGACCCTTACTGGCCGTTGCACGCAGACGACGATCTGGGCGGGCGCAAAGCGGTGTGGCCGGCGCAGTATCAGCGGGCAACCCATCGTGACCAGCCGATTCACGAGTCCGATTTGCGCGATTGAAACCCGGCAACAAAAAAAGCCCCTGAGGCGTGAGCGTCAGGGGCTTTCGTTTAGGCGCTGTATCGATCAGGCCGCTTCGATCTTGCGGCGATTCTGCTCGACCTTGTTCAGGTATTCCGTGAGTTTTTCCTGCTCTGCTACCGTGGTGAACAGGCCCAGTTTGCTGCGACGCCACAGGATGTCGTGGGCGCTGGTTGCCCATTCATCGCTGCACAAGTAGTCGACTTCGCGGGTGTAGAGCCCGCCGCCGATGTGCTCACCCAGATCGCTGAGGTTCTGCACGCCTTCGAGCATGCGCCAGGTGCGGCTGCCGTAGGTGGTGGCCCAGCGGCGGGCGATTTCACTGGGGACCCAGTCGAACTTGTCGCGGATCAGTGCGCTCAAGGCCTGTGGGGTGGTCATGTCCTCGCCGCCAGGCAAAGTGGCGGTGGCGGTCCAGCCCGGCCGCATCTGGGTGAAGTACGGTGCCAGTTGCGCCAGTGCCGATTCGGCCAGCTTGCGGTAGGTGGTGAGCTTGCCGCCGAACACCGACAACAAGGGTGCCTCTTCGCCACTGCCGGACAGCGCCAGGGTGTAGTCGCGGGTCACGGCGGACGGGTTGTCGGACTCGTCGTTGCACAGCGGACGTACGCCCGAGTAGCTGTGCAGGATGTCGTCGCGGCTGATCTGTTTCTTGAAGTGAGCGTTGACCACCTTCAGCAGGTAATCGGTTTCGCCGTCGGTGATCGCCACTTTCGCCGGATCGCCGGTGTACTCGCGATCAGTAGTGCCAATCAGGGTGAAATGGTTCAGGTACGGAATGGTGAAGACGATGCGCTGATCTTCGTTTTGCAGAATGTGCGCATGTTCGCCTTCGTACAGCTTCGGCACGATCAGGTGGCTGCCCTGGATCAGGCGAATGCCGTAGGGCGACTCCATCTTCAGGTCATCGCGAATGAACTTGGCGACCCACGGGCCGGCTGCGTTGACCAGTGCCTTGGCGCTGATGGAAAACAGGCTGCCGTCGGCACGTTCCAGGTTCAGTTGCCACATGCCCTTGGCGCGACGCGCGCTGACGCAACGGGTTTGGGTATGCACGTGGGCGCCTTTTTCCCGGGCGGCCATGGCGTTCAGCACCACCAGGCGCGCATCGTCGACCCAGCAGTCGGAGTATTCGAAGCCCTTGGTTATTTCGCTTTTCAGGGCACTGTCTGCGCCGAACTTGAGGCTGCGCGAACCCGCGAGTTTTTCCCGCTTGCCGAGGTTGTCGTAGAGAAACAGCCCGGCCCGGATCATCCACGCCGGACGCAGGTGCGGGCGGTGCGGCAGCACGAAACGCATCGGCTTGACGATGTGCGGGGCCTTGGCCAGCAGCACTTCACGCTCGGCCAGGGCTTCGCGCACCAGGCGGAACTCGTAATGTTCGAGGTAGCGCAGGCCACCGTGGATCAACTTACTGCTGGCCGACGAGGTATGGCTGGCCAGATCGTCCTTTTCGCAAAGGAACACCGAGAGGCCACGACCGGCGGCATCCGCTGCGATCCCCACGCCATTGATCCCGCCACCGATGACGGCGATATCGTAGACCTCGGCAAGAGGGGGCGTGGGCAAGGTAGAAGTGGGCATCGGCAAGGCCTCGGGGCTTTTTGAATTTTCGTATTTGAATTCGAACATAAATGTTCATTTGCGAAAATGGTAGCCGATAAACAGACGCGCAGCCAGTCGCATTCGATTGAAAAAACTCATCGAATGGGGGTTAAAAGAAAATTTGCGAACATTGGAATTGGCGGTTGGATTGTTTTGTGGCGAGGGAGCTTGCTCCCGCTGGGCTGCGAAGCAGCCCTGAAACCGGTTGTCCCATGACTACAGTGTTAGTCCTGAATTGCGCCTGCTGCGCAGTCGAACGGGAGCAAGCTCCCTCGCCACGGGGAGCGTCGTATTCGAAAGGGTTAAACGACTTCCAAACGAACCTTGTGCTGGCTCAGCAGTTGCGACAACGCCGGTGAAGGCTGCTGATCGGTGACCAGGCAATCGACCAGGCTGATCGGCCCCAGGCGAATCATGGCATTGCGCCCGAATTTGCTCGAGTCGGCGGCGAGTATCACTTGCCGGGCGTTGGCGATGATGGCCTGGGACACCCGCACTTCCTGGTAATCGAAGTCCAGCAGGCTGCCGTCTTCATCGATGCCGCTGATGCCGACCAGGGCGAAATCGACCTTGAACTGGTTGATGAAATCGACACTGGCCTGACCGACCACGCCGCCATCGCGACGCACGTTGCCGCCAGTGAGCAGCACATCGAAATCGTCTTTGGCGCTGAGCATCGACGCCACGTGCAGATTGTTGGTGATGATCTTCAGGTGACTGTGATTGAGCAGCGCCCGGGCAATGGATTCGGTGGTGGTGCCGATGTTGATGAACAACGAGGCATGATCGGGAATCTGCGCGGCAATGGCTTCGCCGATACGCTGTTTTTCATCGCGCATTTGATCGGCGCGCATGGCGTAGGCCGTGTTTTCGACACTGGAATCGTAGGCGGCGCCGCCGTGGTATCGGCGTAGCAAATTGGCTTCCGCGAGCTGATTGATATCGCGGCGGATGGTCTGCGGGGTAACAACGAACAGCGTGGCCATTTCCTCGATGCTGACGTAGCCGCGTTCACGGACCAGTTCGAGGATTTGCTGCTGACGGGGAGGCAGATTCATGGGGCGTCCTTTGGGCTGCCGTGCAAAATTTGCCCATGATGCCGCACGAATCCACTCCCTGCCAGTTACAAGCGGTGGCGAGCCTTCAACATGGCTTATTCAGCCGCGTCTTCAGCCTCCCAGTTGCGCGTACGGCTGACGGCTTTTTTCCAGCCGGCGTAGAGTTTTTCCTTGGCCGGTTCTTCCAGGGTAGGCTCGAATTGACGCTCGATCACCGCCTTGCCGCGCAGTTCTTCCAGGCTGCCCCAGAAGCCGCAGGCCAAACCGGCCAGGTAGGCCGCGCCGAGTGCCGTGGTTTCGCGCATTTGCGGGCGCTCGACCTGGGTGCCGAGGATGTCGGCCTGGAACTGCATGAGGAAGTTGTTCGCTACCGCACCACCGTCCACGCGCAGGGCCTTGAGGCGCTCGCCGGAATCCTGCTGCATGGCGTCCAGCACGTCGCGGGTCTGGTAGGCGATCGACTCCAGCGCGGCACGGATGATGTGATCGACGCGAACACCACGGGTCAGGCCGAACAGGGCGCCGCGGGCGTAGGGGTCCCAATACGGCGCGCCGAGACCAGTGAAGGCCGGCACCAGGTACACACCGTTGCTGTCCTTGACCTTGTTGGCAAAGTATTCGGTGTCGTGGGCGTCGTTGATGATCTTCAGTTCATCACGCAGCCACTGCACGGTGGAGCCGCCGTTGAACACTGCGCCTTCCAGCGCATAGGCCACTTCGCCACGAGGGCCGCAAGCGATGGTGGTGAGCATGCCGTGTTGCGATTTCACCGCCTTGTCGCCGGTGTTCATCAGCAGGAAGCAGCCAGTGCCGTAGGTGTTTTTCGCCTGGCCTGGCTCAACGCACATCTGGCCGAACAGGGCGGCTTGCTGGTCGCCGGCGATACCGCCGATGGCGATGCCGCTCTTGGTGTGGCCGTAGATTTCCGAGGAGGCTTTGACCTCCGGGAGCATCTCGCGCGGGATGTCGAGGATCTCCAGCATCTTCGCGTCCCACTCCAGCGAGTGGATGTTGAAGAGCATGGTGCGCGAGGCGTTGGTGTAGTCGGTGACGTGCACCTTGCCGCCGGTAAATTTCCAGATCAGCCAGCTGTCGACGGTACCGAACAGCAGCTCGCCATTGCGCGCGCGCTCGCGGCTGCCATCGACGTTATCGAGGATCCACTTGAGCTTGGTGCCGGAGAAGTACGGGTCGGTGACCAGGCCGGTGGTGTCGCTGATGTATTGCTCGTGGCCATCGCGCTTGAGCTGCTGGCAGATTTCGGTGCTGCGGCGGCACTGCCAGACGATGGCGTTGTAGATCGGGCGGCCGGTGTTCTTGTCCCAGACCACCGTGGTTTCACGCTGGTTGGTGATGCCGATGGCGGCCACCTGGTCATGGTGCAGGCCGGCTTGCGCCAGGGCTTCGACCATCACCGCGCTCTGGGTGGCGAAGATTTCCATCGGGTCGTGTTCAACCCAGCCGGCTTGCGGGTAGTGCTGTGCAAACTCCCGTTGGGCGGTGCAGACCACATTCGCGTCGCGGTCGAAAATGATCGCGCGGGAGCTGGTCGTACCCTGATCGAGGGCAATGATGTAGTTCTTATTCTGAGTGTCGGTCATGTCGATTGCCTTGGACGAATAAGGGAGTGAGGTCTGGCACGTAACCACTATGGGCAGGATCACGTGCCAACGGTATCAAGAAGTTCTGGGTTTGCCTTCAATGGCAGCTGTTGCCTGGGGTGTTGCAGGTGCAGCCTCTGGCAGATGACGGGCAATCAGCCTGCGATAGGCCGCGGCGCCCAGGCAGGCACCGACAATCGGTGCGAAAACCGGAATCAGGAAGTACGGAATATCCCGCCCGCCGGTGAAGGAAATTTCACCCCAGCCGGCAAAGAAAGTCATCAGCTTGGGGCCGAAGTCCCGCGCCGGGTTCATCGCGAAGCCGGTCAGCGGACCCATCGAGCTGCCGATCACGGCAATCAGCAGGCCGATCAGCAGCGGCGCCAGCGGGCCTTTGGGCAGGCCGTTGTTGTCGTCGGTCAGGGACATGATCACGCCCATCAGGATCGCGGTGATGATCACTTCGACCAGAAACGCCTGGGCCGTGCTCAGCACCGGGTTGGGGAAGGTGGAGAACACCGAGGCCAGTTCGAGGCTGGCCTGGGTGCCGCGAATCATGTGGTGGCTTTGTTCGAATTCGAAGAACAGGTTGCTGTACAGCGTATAAACCAGCAAGGCACCGCAGAATGCGCCGGCAATCTGGGCGAGGATATAGAACGGCAGTTTGCGTTTTTCGAAGTCGGTGAAGATGCTCAGCGCAATGCTCACGGCCGGGTTCAGGTGCGCGCCGGAGACGCCGGCGGTCAGGTAGATCGCCATGCTCACGCCGACGCCCCAGATGATGCTGATTTCCCACAAGCCAAAACTGGCGCCCGCGACCTTGAGCGCGGCAACGCAACCGGTACCAAAGAAGATCAGCAGCGCCGTGCCCAGGAATTCAGCCATGCACTGGCTCGAGAGCGACGGTTGTTGTAAAGCAATAGTCATTGAAACCTCAGTTTTTCTTGTTGTCTGGCGCTGCCTGGTATTCAGGCTCGAAGCGCGTTTTTCACCACGGCAGGATCCCCATCCTGGTCGCGGTTTATTGCAGGTTGTTTCTGTAAGACGTTTCGCTATTTTTTCAGAAACGAAAAAATATAGACAAGAAACACTGCTGTCAAAGGTCGAAAGTGAACCGTCGGTCATAAAGCAACTATTCGTCGCATGAATGAATTACTCAGTGAACAGCTGTACTGCCGAACGGTGGTTGGCGTTAAACCATGACGGTTCCTTGAAACAGTGCGGTCATAGAGCCTTTTGGCAATCAATGCCCTAGAATTCGGCGCAGTGTTTTTCTTCTGCCGAGCCGTCTGGAGCCGTCATGACCCCCGCATTGGATTTGTTGAAAAAAGTTCGCGCCGAACATCGCATCCACAGTTACGAACACGACCCGAAGGCGGCTTCCTATGGTCTGGAAGCGGCGGAAAAACTCGGGCTGGAACCGGCCCAGGTATTCAAGACGTTGCTGGCGGCCAGCGAAAAGGGCGAGTTGCTGGTGGCGGTGGTGCCGGTGGCCGGTACCCTCGATTTGAAGGGGCTCGCGCATGCCGCTGGGGTGAAGAAAGCCGAAATGGCTGATCCGGCGGCCGCCCAGCGCTCTACCGGTTACCTGTTGGGCGGGATCAGCCCGCTGGGACAGAAGAAGCGCCTGCGCACCTTCATTGATAATTCGGCCCTGCCGTTTGCGACAATTTTTGTCAGCGCCGGTCGGCGTGGTCTCGAGGTCGAGTTGGCGCCGGCAGTGCTGGCTGAACACACCCAGGCCAAGTTTGCCGATATCGGTCGCGCCTGACCTTTTTGTAAGCGCTGTATGGTGAAAATCGGGCTGCTCTGTCACTGGTGCGCTTTCTTCGAGGGCTGCATGCTCGCAGAAAAGGCAAAAGGAGATGTGTATGCAGCTTGAGTTTCATCAGGTCGACGCGTTCGGCGACCAACCTTTCAGCGGCAACCCGGCGATGGTGTATCGGCTCGACGGCTGGCTGCCGGATGAATTGATGCAGAAAATTGCCGCCGAGCACAATCTCGCCGAAACGGCTTTTGTCGTGCGTGAAGGGCAAGGCTGGCACATCCGTTGGTTTACCCCGACCACCGAGGTGCCGCTCTGCGGTCACGCCACACTGGCCAGCGCCCATGTGCTGTTCGACATCTACAAGGAGCCGGTCGAGCGGTTGGACTTCACCTGCAAGTCCGGCCCCCTGAGCGTGACCCGCGAGGGTGGGCGCCTGTGGCTGGACTTTCCGGCCATCATCCCGTCAGCCGTGAACGTGACGGCGGATATCGAGCACGCACTGGGGGTGAAAGTGGTCGAAGCCCGGGGCTCGAACGAACTGTTCGTGGTGCTGGAGTCCGAGCAAGCCGTGCTCGATTGCAAACCGGACATGGCTGCGTTGGCGAAGCTGCCGTGGCTCGGTGCCATCGTCACGGCGCGGGGCACGCAGCACGACTTCGTATCCCGTTACTTCGCGCCGGCGATTGGCATCAACGAAGACCCGGTGACCGGGTCGACCCACTGCCTGTTGATCCCGTATTGGGCGGAACAATTGGGCAAGTCTGAGCTGACGGCGTTTCAACGTTCGGCACGGGGCGGGGCGCTGTTCTGCCGCCTGGAAGGGGAGCGGGTGAAGATCGGCGGGCATGCGACGCTGGTGGCCAGCGGTACGTTGATGATCGGCTAAGCCAATTTCCCTGTGGGAGCGAGCTACCACAGGGATCATAGGGATCAGTGGGCGGTGCTGTAGCGCCGCACACCTGACTCCACCGCAGGAATCTGCGCCGCCGTGCTGCCGGACGCCTGGAACAGCACCAGGTGTTCCGCCGCGACACGAATACCGACATCCGCGCCCACCGGGTGATCGACGTGGCTCGGGAAGATCGATTCCAGTTGTGCACCGGTCGGCAGTTGCAGGCGGTACAAGGTCGAGGCACCGAGGAACGTCTTGCCGCTGATCCGCGCCTTCAATGGGCTGTCCGGCGCATGCACGATATCGTCCGGACGCAGCAGCACGTCCACTGCACCACCGACCGGCCAGGTGTAGGCCCGATTGCCGCGCAACTCACCCAGCTCAGTCTGCACCGATTCCGGGCTGCTCAGTTGGCCACGAATGAAGTAGCCCTGACCGATGAAGCTCGCCACAAACGGTGTCAGCGGCTCGTGGTAGAGGTTGTAGGGCGTGTCCCACTGTTCCAGGCGGCCTTCCTTGAACACCCCGACATGGTCGCTGACGGCGAAGGCTTCTTCCTGGTCGTGAGTGACCAGAATCGCGCTGGTGCCGCGATTCTTGAGGATATCTCTCACTTCCTGGCTGAGCTTGCGACGCAATTCACCATCGAGGTTGGAAAACGGCTCGTCGAGCAACAGCAGTTGCGGCTCCGGCGCCAGGGCGCGGGCGAGGGCGACACGCTGTTGTTGGCCACCGGACAACTCATGAGGGAAACGCTTACCGAGGCCCTTGAGGTTGACCAGTTCGAGCATCTCTTCGGTGACGCGACCCTTTTGCGGGTGCTTGCCAATCCCGAAGGCGATGTTGTCGGCCACACTCAGGTGGGGAAACAGGGCGTAGTCCTGGAACACCATGCCGATGCGACGCTTCTCCGGTGCCAGGGTGAAACCGGCGCTGGAAATGGTCTCGCCAGCCAGCTGGATGTCACCTTCGTGCACCGGTTCAAAACCGGCAATCGCCCGCAGCGTGGTGGTCTTGCCACAGCCCGAGGAGCCGAGCAGGCAACCGATGTCACCGGCATTCAAATGCAGGTTGAGGTTCTGTACGACACGCTGGTCCTGATAGCCGCAGGCGAGGTTGCGCAGGTTAAGCAGTAATGGCTGGCTCATGCGTGGTGGTACGACGGCGGCACGAGAAACTCGAGCAGGGCTTTTTGCGCATGCAGGCGGTTTTCCGCTTGATCCCAGGCCACCGAGCGATTGTCGTCCAGCAGGTCGACGCTGATTTCCTCGCCACGGTGCGCCGGCAGGCAATGCATGAACAGCACGTCGTCAGCCGCCAGGTCGAGCAGGGCACGGTTGACCTGATACGGCGCGAACAGTTGCAGGCGCTTGGCGGTTTCCTCTTCCTGACCCATGGAGGTCCAGACGTCGGTGCTGACCAGGTGTGCGCCACGCACGGCGTCTTGCGGATCGCGCACGATGCTCACTCGGTCGCCGGCCTTGGCGACGAATTCCGGGTTGGGCTCGTAACCTTCCGGGCAGGCAACGCGCAACTGGAAGTCGAACTGGATCGCCGCTTCTATATAGCTATTGCACATGTTGTTGCCGTCGCCGATCCAGGCCACGGTCTTGCCCTGGATGGAACCGCGGTGTTCGAGGAAGGTCTGCATGTCTGCCAGCAACTGACAAGGGTGCAAGTCATCGGACAGGCCATTGATGACAGGCACGCGGGAGTTGGCAGCGAATTCGGTGAGATTGCTGTGGGCAAAGGTACGGATCATCACGGCATCGAGCATGCTCGACATGACGATCGCGCAGTCGCTGATCGGCTCGCCACGGCCCAGTTGGGTGTCGCGCGGGGACAGGAAGATCGCCTGGCCACCGAGCTGGATCATGCCGGCCTCGAAGGAAATGCGGGTACGGGTCGAAGCCTTCTCGAAGATCATCCCCAGGACGCGGTTTTTCAGAGGCTCGAACAGTACGCCGCGGTTACGCAGGTCCTTGAGCTCAACGCCTCGACGGATCACGCTGACCAGCTCTTCGGGCGTGCAATCCATCAGGGAGAGAAAGTGCCTTGCGCTCATCATTGACTACCTTTTTGCTACAAACCGCAGATGCTCAAAACCTTGTTTATCGGAACAACGGACGAGACCTGCGGCGTAAGCCGCACGGGGGCGACGAAATAGGGGAAGGCGCGATCTTATAATTAAATGTCGCGTCTTACCAATAGGGCTACAGTTTTTAGGGAGTTTCAGAGGGGCTACAGCGGTATCGCGGTAGCACTTTTGAAGCCTGTTGACTGACAGCAGCGGGTCATTTGTACACTGGCCCCTTGGGGCTTGGCAATCGAGCAGGGCGCAGGCACGGCGCTATAAGTCGGTTTTTGACCGCTTGTTCCGTCTGTCGCCAGGCTGAAATATTTGCGAATGCAAAGTGCTGGGTTATAAATAAATCTCGAGCGACGCAGGAAGCCTCCCCGATGGAATCGAAAGAACAGCTACTGCTGGAACTGCTGGGCCTGACCGCACGCTCGCTGACCCACCTCACGGCCTCCATGACCACCATGTCTTTCGAGTTGCTGCGCAGCGAGGATGACATCACCCGGGCCGCCGGCCGCCATATGATCGACCGCATGGCGACCATCAGCAGCGGGCTGGACGAGCATTGGCGCCTGATCGCCGAGCTGACGGGGGTGGATGTCACTAACGGTTCCTTTGAAAACCTTCAGGAAATCCAGCAGCAGGTACCACCCAGGTTGCCTTCGAACTGACTGACGGTGGTCATCGGCGCGCCTGATGGGCGCCGATTCACAGGACGAACGTCGCTGGCGTGGCGACGGCTCCGGCGCCATAGTTTTGTTTCCGCGGCCAACGTTGCCCGCTCATAACAAGACAGAGACTGGCCATGACCAAGACTCTCCATCACCGTGCGTGCCATTTATGCGAAGCCATCTGCGGCCTGACCATCGAAACCACCGAGGTCGAAGGCGGCCAGGTGCAGATCACCTCGATCAAGGGTGACCCGCTGGATACGTTCAGCCGTGGGCATATCTGCCCCAAGGCCGTGGCCCTGCAAGACATCCAGAACGACCCTGATCGCCTGCGCCAGCCGATGCGCAGGATCGGCAATGAATGGCAGCCCATCGAGTGGCAAGCGGCGTTCGAGCTGGTTGCCGAACGAATGGCGGCGATTCAGGCGCAGCACGGGCAAAACGCCGTGGCGGTGTATCAGGGCAATCCCAGCGTGCACAACTATGGCCTGATGACCCACAGCAACTACTTCCTGGGCCTGTTGAAAACCCGCAACCGCTTTTCCGCCACCTCGGTCGACCAGTTGCCGCATCACCTCACCAGTCACCTGATGTACGGCCATGGCCTGTTGTTGCCGATCCCGGACATCGATCACACCGATTTCATGTTGATCCTCGGCGGCAACCCGCTGGCCTCCAATGGCAGCATCATGACCGTACCGGATGTCGAGAAGCGCCTGAAGGCGATCCAGGCCCGGGGCGGCAAAGTGGTGGTGGTCGACCCGCGTCGCAGTGAAACGGCGGCGATAGCCGATCAACACCTGTTTGTCCGCCCTGGTGGCGATGCGGCACTGCTGTTTGGCCTGCTCAATACCTTGTTTGCCGAAGGCCTGACCCGCGACAGTCATTTGCCGGTGGACGGTCTCGCCGACGTGCGCGAGGCCGTTGCCCCCTTTACTGCCGAGGCCATGAGCCCGTTGTGTGCTGTTCCGGCGGAGCAGATCCGCCAATTGGCCCGCGACTTCGCCGCTGCGCCCTCGGCCGTTTGTTATGGCCGCATGGGCGTGTCGACCCAGGCCTTCGGGACGCTGTGCCACTGGGTGGTGCAATTGATCAATCTGGTCACCGGCAATCTCGATCGCGTAGGCGGTGCCTTGTGCACGGAGCCGGCGGTGGATCTGGTGGCTACGACCTCGGGCGGCCATTTCAACCTGTGGCAAAGCCGGGTGTCCGGGCGCCCGGAATATGCCGGCGAGTTGCCGGTGTCTGCGTTGGCCGAAGAGATGCTCACCGAGGGAGAAGGGCAGGTCCGCGCGCTGATTACCGTGGCGGGCAACCCGGTGTTGTCCACACCCAACGGGCGAAAGCTCGAACAGGCGCTGGACGGGTTGGAGTTCATGGTCAGTGTCGACCTCTATATCAATGAAACCACGCGCTACGCCGACCTGATACTGCCGTCGACCTCGGCCCTGGAAAACGATCATTACGACACCACCTTCAACCTGTTTGCGGTGCGCAACGTCAGCCGCTTCAATCGCGCGATCCTCGCCAAGCCCGAAGGCGCATTGCATGACTGGGAGATCTTCGTCGGTCTGGCCCAGGCCTTTGCCGCGCACACCGGCAAGGAATTAAAACCGACGATCCCGCCGGCGCAAATGATCGATCGCGGGTTGCGCATGGGCCTGTATGGCGATGCGGCGGAGCAGAAGTTGTCGCTGGCCACTTTGTTCGATCACCCTCATGGCGTCGACCTGGGCGCGCTCAAGCCCAACCTGGCGCAGCGCCTGAAAACCGCCAATCAGCACGTACAGGCAGCTCCCGCGGAAATCCTCGCCGACCTGGCGCGCTTTGCCGCGCTGCAGGCGCCAGCCGCCGATGAGTTGTTGATGATCGGACGGCGCCACGTACGCAGTAATAACTCATGGATGCACAATTATCATCGCCTGGTCAAAGGCAAGCCGCGCCACCAGTTGCTGATGCACCCGGATGATCTGGCCAGTCGCGGGCTCAGCGATGGGCAGCGAGTTCGCGTCAGCTCACGGGTGGGTGAGATTGAAGTCGAGGTACTTGGTACTGCGGACATGATGAAAGGCGTGGTCAGCCTGCCCCACGGTTGGGGCCATGCGCGGCCGGGTGTACAGATGGCGATCGCCAGCAGCCAGCCGGGCTCCAGCGCCAATGACCTGACCGATGAGTTGCAGCTCGACGAGTTGTCGGGTAATGCTGCGCTCAATGGCGTACCCGTGACGGTTGCCGCCGCTTGAATCGGTCTGACGGAGAGACCGAGCAGGGCGCTCGGCTTTCCGTTACAATGCGCCACCGTGCCGACCCATGAGTCGGAAAGTTCAGCCGAGGTGCTCCATGGATATCATCGAAACGATTAAAGAGCAGATTGCCAACAACACCATTCTGCTTTACATGAAAGGCTCGCCGAATGCCCCGCAGTGTGGCTTCTCTGCGAAAGCCGCGCAGGCCGTGATGGCATGTGGCGAAAAGTTTGCGTACGTGGACATCCTGCAGAACCCGGAAATCCGCGCCAACCTGCCTAAATACGCCAACTGGCCAACCTTCCCGCAACTGTGGGTGGCCGGTGAGCTGGTCGGCGGTAGCGACATCATGACCGAAATGAGTGCTGACGGTTCGCTGCAAGCGCTGATCAAGGACGCTGCTGCCAAGGCTGCTGCTGCCAAGACCGAAGCCTGATCCGCTTTATGTGGGAGCCCGCTCCCGCAGTCGTTTCAGGGTGAGCCTGAAATCGACGCATAAAAAAGCCCCGCCTCTTCGAAAGAGCGCGGGGCTTTTTATTGCATCGAGATTAGGGACGAAGAACTTACTCGTCGTCGCCCATCTGCGATTGCAGGTAGTTCTCGAGACCGATCTTGTCGATCAGGCCCAATTGGGTTTCCAGCCAGTCGATATGTTCTTCTTCGGATTCAAGAATATCTTCAAGCAGTTCACGGCTACCGAAGTCGCCGACTTTTTCGCAGTGGGCAATGGCCACTTTCAGATCGGCGTGGCCGGTTTTCTCGATGCGCAGGTCGCACTCGAGCATTTCTTTGGTGTGCTCACCAATATGCAGCTTGCCCAAGTCCTGGACGTTCGGCAGGCCTTCAAGGAACAGGATGCGCTTGATCAGCTTGTCCGCGTGCTTCATCTCGTCGATGGATTCGTGGTACTCGTGCTTGCCGAGCTTGTTCAGACCCCAATCTTCATACATGCGCGCATGCAGGAAGTATTGATTGATCGCGACCAGTTCATTGGCAAGGATCTTGTTGAGATGCTGGATGACTGTAACGTCGCCTTTCATGATGGGGTCCTGCCCTGTATTAGCTGTCAATAGAACAGAGTTTGAGCCGCGTATTTAATAGTGTCAAACCTAAGTTATTGAAACTTAAGTGAAAATTAATCGGAATAAGAATGTTTGTGTTCCGCGTCTGAAGCTTAACTAGTTGATTTTCAGGCATAAAAAAACCGGACATGCGTCCGGTTCTTTGAAATTCGATTTTTAAGCGGCGGTAAATTCTGCTGGATAAGGAATCGCTGCCTGGGCGGTTTGCAGTTTGGTCAGCGTTTCGCGGACCACTTCCTTGGCAAGGCAGGCACATTTGCCGCATTGGCTGGCAACGCCGGTGGCCTGGCGGACTTCCTTGTAGCTGCAGCATCCTTCATAGATTGCATCGCGGATTTGACCGTCGGTGACGCCAGTGCAAAGGCAAACATACATAGGGGAAGACCGTCGCTGATTGTGACTCAATTGCGATGGATCTTAATGTTAACGAGAATGATTGTCAAAGTGGTTTCTGAGCACTTCTCGTCATAAGGGCGAGCGCCTGACGAACGGTTGGTCGCAACGCGCAATGTAATGATGGATTTTATCGGGCCGGGAAAAAACAGCTAAGCCAGGTCCGACACGCGGTGTATGATGGCCGGTCTTTTGCGACAGGGGTTCGTGTCACAGGGCTGTCGCTTGAGGGTGGCAGGCTGACGCGAACCTTGTTACTCACGCTAATACACCAGGAGATATCCAATGAGCGTACTCGTAGGCAAACAAGCCCCTGACTTCACCGTACCGGCCGTTCTCGGCAATGGCGAGATCGTTGACAGCTTCACCCTGTCCTCGGCCATCAAAGGCAAATACGGCCTGGTGTTCTTCTACCCACTGGACTTCACCTTCGTATGCCCGTCCGAGCTGATCGCTCTGGACAACCGCATGTCCGAGTTCAAGGCTCGCAACGTTGAAGTGGTCGCTGTGTCGATCGACTCGCACTTCACCCACAACGCATGGCGCAACACCCCGGTGAACAACGGCGGCATCGGCGAAGTTCGCTACACCATGGCTGCTGACATCAAGCAGGAAATCATGAAGGCCTACGACGTTCAGTCCGCTGACGGCGTTGCTTTCCGTGGCGCGTTCCTGATCGACAACAAAGGCGTTGTCCGTTCGCAGATCATCAACGACCTGCCACTGGGCCGTAACATGGAAGAGCTGCTGCGTCTGGTTGACGCCCTGCAATTCCACGAAGAGCACGGCGAAGTTTGCCCTGCCAACTGGAAAAAAGGCGACAAAGGCATGAACGCTTCGCCAGAAGGCGTTGCGGCTTACCTGACCGAGCACGCTGCTGCTCTGTAAGGCACCTGCTTCAGGTACAAAAAAAACCGGCCATCGAGGCCGGTTTTTTTTATGCGCGACGACAGCCAGTGCTGTTGGCGGTGACTTGTGGCGAGGGAGCTTGCTCCCGCTGGGCAGCGAAGCGGCCCCAAATGGAACTGCTGCGCAGTTCAACGGGAGCAAGCTCCCTCGCCACAGGACAGCATTAAATCAATCGTCGAAATCTTCCCAGCCGCCCATTTGTTTCCAGCGATTGACGATGCCGCAGAACAGTTCCGCCGTCTTTTCGGTGTCGTAACGGGCCGAATGAGCCTCACGACCGTCGAAATCGATGTCGGCAGCCTGACACGCCTTGGCCAGCACGGTTTGACCGTAGGCCAGGCCAGCCAGTGTGGCGGTGTCGAAGCTGGAGAACGGATGGAACGGGTTGCGCTTCATGTCCAGACGCGCCACCGCAGCGTTGAGGAAGCCCAAGTCGAAGCTGCTGTTGTGCCCGACCAGAATCGCCCGCTTGCAGCCGTTGGCCTTCAAGGCCTTGCGCACGCCACGGAAAATGTCGTTCAGTGCCGTTTCCTCACTCACCGCCATGCGCAGTGGGTGATCGAGCTTGATGCCGGTGAACTCCAGGGCCGCCGCTTCGATGTTGGCGCCTTCAAAGGGTTCGACCCGGAAGAAGTAGGTGTGATCCGGGTAGACGAAACCCTTCTCATCCATCGCGATGGTGGTCGCGGCGATTTCCAGCAGGGCGTCGGTGGCCGAGTTGAAGCCACCGGTTTCTACGTCGACGACAACCGGCAGGTAACCACGGAACCGCGCCGCCATGGGATGGCGCGAGCCGCCTGAGCCGCCCTGGCCTTCCTGTTCGTCGTCGAAATGGTCTTCACTCACGCGTGTTCCTCCAGCAGGCGCCAGCGCAGTTTTTCACCGGCGCGCAGCGGGATAACGGTCAGCTCGCCAAACGGCAGGCTGGTGGGGGCGGTCCATTCTTCGCGAACCAGGGTGATGCGATCGGTATTGGCCGGCAGGCCGTAGAACCGCGGGCCGTTGAGGCTGGCGAAGGCTTCGAGCTTGTCCAGCGCATTGCGCTGTTCGAAAGCCTCGGCGTACATCTCGATGGCCGCATAAGCGGTGTAGCAGCCGGCACAACCGCACGCCGCTTCTTTGGCGTGCTGGGCGTGCGGCGCCGAATCGGTTCCGAGGAAGAATTTCGCGCTGCCACCGGTGGCGGCGTCGAGCAGGGCTTCCTGGTGCGTATTGCGCTTGAGGATCGGCAGGCAGTAGAAGTGCGGCCGAATCCCGCCCACCAGCATGTGGTTGCGGTTATACAGCAGGTGATGCGCGGTGATGGTCGCGCCCACGTTGGCCGGGGCCGAGTTGACGAACTGCACGGCGTCGGCGGTGGTGATGTGTTCGAACACCACTTTGAGCGTCGGGAAACGCTCGACCACACGACGCATGTGCTCGTCGATGAAGATTTTCTCGCGGTCGAACACGTCGACATCGCCACGGGTGACTTCACCGTGGATCAACAACGGCATGCCGACTTCGGCCATGGCCTCGATAGCGGGGAAAATCTTGTCGATGCTGGTGACGCCAGAATCCGAGTTGGTGGTCGCGCCGGCCGGGTACAGCTTGGCGGCGTGCACGAAACCGGTGGCCTTGGCCGCGCGGATTTCTTCAGGCTGGGTACGGTCGGTGAGGTACAGCACCATCAACGGTTCGAAGGTGCTGCCGGCCGGGCGGGCAGCGAGAATCCGCTGGCGATAGCCGTCGGCTTCGGCCGCGTTGCGCACCGGTGGTACCAGGTTGGGCATGATGATGGCGCGGCCAAAGGTGCGCGCGACATCCGCGACGGTATTGGGCAACACGGCACCATCGCGAAGATGAATGTGCCAGTCGTCGGGACGCAGCAGGGTCAGGCGGTCGGACATGAGGGGATTCCAGGCGGGTCAAACTCAGGGGAATGCTACCGGAAAAGACTCTTGCAGGCACTCGCTATCAAGTTTTGCGGGAAGCTTCCGATATCCAACAGGTATGCCGTAAACATCTGTGTGTCGGTCTTTTTGTTGTAGAAGCCAGTGGAGCCTCCTGTGCGCCAGCGTTATTTAGCCTTGCTCAGTGTGTTTGCCAGCCTTCCCGCGATGGCGCTCACCTTCCAGACCCGTCTGGAGAACATTGAGTGGACGGTCGAAGGGGACAAGTTCGAATGTCGTCTGACTCAACCGATCACCGATTTCGGTGCGGGCGAGTTCGTGCGTCGCGCCGGCGAGCAAGCCACGTTTCGTCTGAAAACCTACAACCCGATGCTGGGTGGCGGTTCGGCGACCCTGTTGGCAGCAGCGGCACCCTGGCAGCCGGGGCGTGAAGACATCAACCTGGGGACGGTGAGAATCGGCAGTGGCGATGTCTTGTTCAACAGCTCGCAGGTTCAGGCCGGACGCCTGATCAGCGGCCTGATGGATGGACGCAGCCCGGTAATACGCCGTGCCTCGAGCGATGGCCGGGTGTCTGAGGTGCGTTTGCTACCGGTTAAATTCAACAAGGCGTTTAGCGATTACCAAAGCTGTGTGGCCAAGTTGTTGCCACAGAATTTTGATCAGGTGAAACAGTCCGAGGTCGGCTTCCCTGGCGGTGGCATCGATCTGGATGCAGCGGCAAAGGCCCGGCTGCAGGTGATGCTTGAGTACATGAAGGCCGATCCGACGGTCAATCACATCGAGCTGGATGGCCACTCCGACAACAGCGGCAATCGCTTGACCAACCGCGAGCTGTCGCGGCGCCGGGCGCTGGCGGTGATGGACTTCTTCAAGGCCAATGGCATCCAGGAGTCGCAGATCACCCTGCGTTTCCATGGCGAGCGTTACCCGTTGGCGCCCAATACCAACAATGCCAACCGCGCCAAGAACCGTCGTGTGGCGGTGCGCCTGGAACGCGGAGCCCCTGCGGAACAGGTCGCGCCTCAGGCAACGAAACCCGGTGTCACGGCAACTTCCTGACCTGCGGGTCATCGTCGCGCTCTCGACATAATCTGTCGCTTCGTCGTCATAAGCTGTCGCGCCACTGTAAATTATCCTGCATGAGCGGTAGACTTCTCGGCTTTCCGTAGAACCCCGTGGAGTGATGGCATGGCGGACGTAAACAAGGTCGTTCTGGCGTATTCCGGCGGCCTGGACACTTCGGTGATCCTCAAGTGGCTGCAGGATACTTATAACTGTGAAGTGGTGACCTTTACCGCTGACCTGGGTCAGGGCGAAGAGGTCGAACCTGCACGCGCCAAGGCTCAGGCCATGGGCGTCAAAGAGATCTACATCGACGACTTGCGCGAAGAGTTCGTGCGCGATTTCGTTTTCCCGATGTTCCGCGCCAACACCGTTTACGAAGGCGAGTACCTGCTGGGTACTTCCATCGCTCGTCCGTTGATCGCCAAACGCCTGATCGAAATCGCCAACGAAACCGGCGCTGACGCCATTTCCCACGGCGCCACAGGCAAGGGTAACGACCAGGTTCGTTTCGAACTGGGCGCCTACGCCTTGAAGCCAGGTGTGAAAGTGATTGCACCATGGCGCGAGTGGGACCTGCTGTCCCGCGAGAAGCTGATGGACTACGCCGAGAAGCACGCGATCCCGATCGAGCGCCACGGCAAGAAGAAATCCCCGTACTCGATGGATGCCAACCTGCTGCACATCTCCTATGAAGGCGGCGTGCTGGAAGACACCTGGACCGAGCACGAAGAAGACATGTGGCGCTGGACCGTTTCCCCGGAAAACGCGCCGGACAAGCCGCAGTACCTGGAACTGACCTACCGCAACGGCGACATCGTGGCCCTGGACGGCGTCGAAATGACTCCGGCCACTGTGCTCGCGACCCTGAACCGTATCGGTGGTGAACACGGTATCGGCCGTCTCGACATCGTCGAGAACCGTTACGTGGGCATGAAGTCCCGTGGCTGCTACGAAACTCCAGGCGGCACCATCATGCTGCGCGCGCACCGTGCGATCGAATCGATCACCCTGGACCGTGAAGTGGCTCACCTCAAAGACGAGCTGATGCCTAAATACGCCAGCCTGATCTACACCGGTTACTGGTGGAGCCCTGAGCGTCTGATGCTGCAGCAGATGATCGATGCTTCCCAGGTGAACGTGAACGGTGTGGTGCGCCTGAAGCTGTACAAGGGCAACGTGATCGTTACCGGTCGCAAGTCTGACGACTCGCTGTTCGACGCCAACATTGCCACCTTCGAAGAAGATGGCGGCGCTTACAACCAGGCGGACGCGGCAGGTTTCATCAAGCTCAATGCGCTGCGCATGCGCATTGCAGCCAACAAGGGCCGCAAGCTGTTCTGAGCCCTCTGAGCCTGTAATCGAATCCGTGGTCTCGTCATCGACGAGGCCACGGATCTGAAGAATGCTCGGTGTGACATGACACCGGGATGTTGCACTTTCCTTCCTTTGACGGGTTACTCGACATGCTCGAGAACACTCAGTCTGTGGGAATTCAAGTTGTAGGCGAGACAGAACATTGCATGGCGTTTCCTGGTCCGCTTCAAATGCTTGAGCACATCTGCCTTCAATAAGGCGTCTGATTCGGCACTGGTGACAAACACCACCACGTGCACAGCTTTTTCCTGTGGTTTACCGATTTTTCCCAGAAGCCCTGCAATATCCTTTTTCTCGCTTGTCGCGCACGCATCAATGATGTGCAGGTCTTTTGCCGCCAATGGCAGCTGAGCAACGTGAGCGGCGACGCATGCGGTATTAGGCGCGGCCTCGAGTGGTGGTGCCTGCGCATTGGCGGGCGCGCGGTCTGATTGCTCCCTGATATTCATGAAATGCTCTTCCTGCCTGAAATCGGAAGGTGCATAAAGTGAGCGATAGTTGAAGTTGAGCGTGGCGAAGAAAAGCAACAACAGATAAAAGGGAAAGCTGATCAGAAACCAGACATAGAGGTCTCTTTCATCGTCATTGAGAAAGGGTAGCGAAACAGCGGCCGACGCTTCAGACAGAGTCGCGAATATCGCAATGATGGTCATTGGGTTGGTGATTCTTCTTTGGCGTAGGGTCATATTTTTTACTCATATGAATTCGGCTTTCTCAATGTTGAATCAGGGAAGGGAGGGCTGGAGTGAGACAGGGTAATATGTTTTGTCCCGTTTGTGCTTACTCTCGTTCTTGTGGCGATGCGGTTTATTGTTGCCTGATATCATAATTATTCAATGTTGAATCTTCCCTGTATGGGCGAGTGAATAAGTGGCTTGTGATGTTTCTGGTATGAATGTTGATTGAGAAATTATCCGTTACTTTTTAATTGTGTATGTGGATAAGTTGGATTCGGTAGTGTGGCTTAGTGTGCGTGTTCGTATTTTTCTTGATGTGAATTGATACAAAAAAATGTTTGAAGGTGCGGAGTTTAATTTCGAATGGCGTTTTTTTCGGGGAGGGAGCAAGGCTTTTTTGTAAGAATAATCTGTGATGGTTGTAGGGAATGTCTCTTGGTGAGGATGGCCGGGAGTGGCAGCATGCAATGGGTGAAACGACTAGGCTATTGTGCGGGCTCTAAAAATTCGAACAGCGAAAATTGGACTTGCCCATGAACAAAGTGCTGATCGTCGATGATCATCCTGTCATTCGTCTTGCGGTGCGTATGCTGATGGAACGTCATGGCTACGAAGTCATCGCAGAAACCGATAATGGCGTGGATGCGTTGCAACTGGCTCGTGAACTTGAACCGGACATTATCATTCTGGATATCGGGATACCGAAACTTGACGGGTTGGAAGTAATTGCGCGTCTTTCATCGACGGCAATGCCAATAAAAGTATTAATTCTGACATCACAGGCGCCAGGTCATTTTTCCATGCGTTGCATGCAGTCAGGTGCTGCCGGTTATGTGTGCAAGCAGCAGGATCTGACGGAGTTGCTCAGTGCAATAAAGGCGGTGCAGTCAGGCTACAGTTATTTCCCCAATCAGGCATTGCACACCGTACGTGCAAGTCTGGGTAACGCCAGTGAAGCGGATATGGTGGACAGGTTGTCCGGACGCGAAATGATGGTTTTGCAGCAGTTGGCCAGAGGCAAGACCAACAAGGAAATAGCCGATGGTATGTTTCTCAGCAACAAGACCGTCAGCACCTATAAGACTCGATTGTTGCTAAAACTCAACGCACGCTCGCTGGTTGACCTGATCGAGTTGGCTCAGCGTAATGGGCTGCAGTAATGCCGCAGGTTCAAGGCACGAAACGCCTGGCGAAGGCGAGCAGGTAATAAAAAAGCCTCCGGTCAGGGAGGCTTTTAATGGTCATAAGTCAAAATCGTAATCGGCCAATTGCTTTTGCAGTCGGCGCTCCTCCAGCAAATTGTCGATGGTTCGGCGTTTGCTCAGGTTGGTCTTTGCTACTTCAGCCACCGGTTCAGCGTCGTCGGTTTCAGCGGCGATGAAGTCGTCCTCTACGTCCAATTGCTCTTTGCCAGTACTCATTTAGCTACTCCAGGCTAAGAAGGCCTTTGGCGCTCCTTATATCGACAATCGCCCGGCGGGTAAAAAAGATTTTTTCAATCGGCTGATCCCGAAATCCAATAGCGGCTCAATCGTCGGATGTTTTGAGCTTGTATTCGCACAAATCCTCGATCCGACAGCTTCCGCAGCGGGGCTTGCGGGCCAGGCATACGTAACGCCCGTGCAGGATCAACCAATGATGGGAGTCGAGCAGATACTGCTTGGGCACGAACTTCATCAGCTTTTGCTCAACCTCCACCACATTCTTGCCCGGTGCGATACCGGTACGGTTGCTGACACGGAAAATGTGCGTGTCCACCGCCATGGTCAATTGGCGGAAAGCGGTGTTGAGCACGACGTTGGCCGTTTTGCGGCCAACGCCGGGCAAGGCTTCCAGTTCCTCACGGGTTTGCGGCACTTCCCCGCCGTGCCGTTCGACGAGCAGGCGGCACGTCTCGATCACGTTTTTGGCTTTGCTGTTGTACAGGCCGATGGTCTTGATGTATTCCGACAACCCTTCGACGCCCAAGGCATGAATAGCGGCTGGGGTATTGGCCACCGGAAATAGTTTTGCCGTGGCCTTGTTGACGCCGACGTCGGTCGATTGCGCCGAGAGAATCACGGCAATCAGTAATTCGAACGGAGAGGAATAGGCCAGTTCGGTTTTCGGTTCCGGATTGTCTTCGTGCAGTCTGCGGAAAATTTCCAGGCGTTTTGCAGCATTCATGTAAGAGGTCTTTCCTCGGATGCAATCAATGTGAAGGTGTTGAACGCCAGGCCTGCCAGGCAGCAATCAACAGCCCCAGCAGAATGAACCCGCCTGGGAGCAGCGTCACCAGGCGCAAGCCGCCGTCCGTCAACAGTATCCAACCGTGCCAATCGGGTGACGCGTTAGCGAACAGCCAGGTCAGGTGGCTGCCCAGTGTGCCGCCGCCAATGATTTCGCGCAGCACGCCCAGTGTCATCATCAAGGCACCCAACACGCCGGTCAGGCGTAGGCGCTCGGGCCAGGTGGTTTGAAAGAAACCGCCGTGTTCAAGCACGAGGCATTGCAAGGCAATCAATGCGGCATAGATCCCCAGCTGTTGCTGCCATGGCAATGACCAGGCCTGAAGCAGGAGTTGCACGCAACTGGTCAGTGTTGCCGCGATGAAGATGGCTGCCAACAGATGAGTGGCAGGTGCCAATCGCGAGCGTAAAAAGCCCATGCACAGACCAAAGGCGCAGGTTACCACGGTGAACATCAGCCAAAGTCCCAGGGCCGTCACCAGCGAACCCGTGGCGCCCAGCAGTGGTGTCAACATCAGTGAGTTGAGGAGCGTGAATGATCTACTCACCGGTTGAACTCCCAAACAGTTGTTGGCGGTGTTCGTCGAAGTAACGCAATGCGTCATGTACGGCGTTGATCACTGCTCTCGAGGTGATCGTTGCGCCGGCAATCTGATCGAACTGTCCCTGATCCTTCTTTAGCGCCCAGCCGCTGTCATCGGGTTCGTTCCGGGACTTGCCGGAAAATGCCTGCAGCCAGGTGTTCGGCCAGTCGGCGATGCGAGCCCCGAGCCCGGGTGTTTCCGTTTGCTTAAGCGTTTTGACGCCCAGCAGTCGGCCGTTGACGTCGATGGCAATCAACAGCTCAAGAGGGCCGGCGTAGCCAGTTGTCTGGCTGCGCAGTAGCACGGCGGCAGGATGTCCGGCTTTGGTTGCCAGGTAAGCGGTGAGCAACGTGCTGTTTGCCAGTTTACTGTTTTCAAGGGGAAGAGGCTGTTCAAGCGGCTGATTGTCGTAGCGTTCTGGCGGGAGAACATCCAGGTACTGACGACTGTCGATCAGGCGTTGCTCGGCCGCAAAATGCGGCGCGCTGCTGCGCTGTAGCAGATACGTAGCGCCAATCCCGACGATGGCCAGTAGTGCGACGATCGCTGTGCTTGCTGCACGGTTCATGGGACCGTCCGGTTCTGTCTGGCCAGGATGAAGCGCTCCAGGGCCGGTACGCATAAGTTCATCAGCAGGACGGCAAAGGCCAAACCATCGGGGTATCCGCCCCAGGTGCGTATCAGATAGGTCAGGACGCCGACCCCCGCACCGAACAACAACCGGGCGCCCGGGCTTTTAGCACCGGACACTGGCTCGGTGATGATGAAAAACGCTCCCAGCAGGGTCGCGCCGGTGAGCAGATGAAACACCGGCGAACCGTGTGAGTCGGAGCCCGAGCCGTTCCAGCACAGCAGGCTGATGATGAACAGGCTGGCGAGCATGCCGAGCGGTGCGTGCCAACTGATCACCCGTCGGTGCAGTAACAGGGCGCCACCGGCGAGGAACGCCAGGTTGAGCCATTCCGCACCGCGGCCGCCGAAGTGTCCGAACGCCGGGTTACTGGCAAACAATTCATCCATGGTCAGGCTTTTGTTGATCCGCAGGCTGTCCAGCGCCGTGGCCTGTGCCCAGGCATCCGGGAGCTTGCCGAAACCGAACACTTGCTGCAAACCACTGAGCAAATCCACGCCATGGGGCGAAGGCCAATGGGTCATGGGTTGTGGAAAGGTCACCATCACCAGAGCGAAGCCGAGCATGGCCGGGTTGAACGGGTTGTTGCCTACGCCACCGTACAGGTGCTTGCCAAACAGCATGGCGGACGCGGCAGCGCTGATCGGCAACCACCAGGGACAGTACGCCGGCAGCGCCAGGGCCAGCAACGTGGCACTGACCAGCGCACTGCCGTCACTCAAGGTCGGCATCAGCGGCCGTCTGCGCAACTGCAAAACGGCTGCTTCAGCCGCCAGTGCCGACAGTGCCGTCAGTATCAGGTTGATCAGTACGCCCCAGCCGTAAAACCAGAAGGCGACGAACACGCCGGGCAGAAGCGCCAGCAGCACCCACTTCATGGCTTGCTGCAGGCGATCATCAACCGGTTCAAGGGGCGGCATGGGCATCCACCAGGCGCTCGGCTTCGCTGACCGCGCGCTCCAGGGTTTCAATCTGTTCTGCAGGAGCGTCGCTGGCCTGGGCCTTCTTCAGTTCGGCACGGCGCATCGCCAGCTGAATCTTCGCTCGTTTCAAATCAGCGTCCGCTGCGGGTGCGGCCACCGATGGCTTGGGCGCAGGAGCGGGCGGGGTGGAGCTTTCCAGTTGCGCCAGCGTTTGTTCGGCCGCTTCATATTGTTGCTGCAGAACGATCAGTTGCGATTGCTGTTCGAAGGTCGGCGGATGGCCGAAGGCCTTTAGCGATTTATGCAACTGCGCACGGCTCATCGCTACGTCGATCTTGGCTTTTTTCAAGGCTGCATCGGCATTGGCAAGCTTCTGTGCGCGCACACGTTCGAGGGCGGCTTGCACAGGGTCGAGCACCGATTCGGCAGGTTGCGCCGCACGCTGTTGGCGGGCCAGGCGTTCGGCCTGTTTTTGTTGCTCCTCGCGCAGCAGGCGTGCATTGCGAGATTCAAAACGACGCCGTGCATGATTGCGTTTGGTGGTCCGGGCCTGCTGCGCCTCGGCGGTGAAAGCCAGTCCGCCGACGACGGGCAGCACGCTATCGAGCGGTAAAGGATGCATTTCAATGCAGTCCACGGGGCACGGCGCCACGCACAGATCACAGCCGGTGCATTCGTCGATGATCACCGTGTGCATCAGTTTTGCCGCGCCGACAATGGCATCCACCGGGCAAGCCTGGATGCATTTGGTGCAGCCGATGCATTCGGCCTCGCGAATGTAGGCAATCTGCGCGGGCGCCGAGCCGCGACTGATGTCCAGTTCCAGTACGGGCACTTTCAGCAGTTCGGCCAGGGCCGCGATGGTTTCATTGCCGCCCGGCGGGCATTTGTTGATCGGTTCGCCTTGGGCGATACCTTCTGCGTACGGTTTGCATCCGGGGTGGCCACATTTGCCACATTGGGTCTGCGGCAGGAGGGCATCGATGCGTTGAATCAGACTCATGTTTTGATCAGTCCACTGAATCCGAGAAAAGCCACTGCAATCAGGCCGGCGCCGATCAGATCGATCGGCAAGCCGCGAAATGGCAGGGGAACATCGTTATCGACGGTGCGTTGGCGCAGGTCGCTGAACAGGCTCAGCACCAGCCAGAAACCCAGCCCGGCACCGAGGCTCATGGCGATGGCGTGAAAGAGGCCTTTGTCCTCTTGAGCATTGAGCAGTGCCACGCCGAGTACGCCCGCATTGCCCAGCAACAGCGGCCAGAGACCGTCGAACGACAGTGTTGGAAATACCCTGGTCAGCAATTTCAGCAACGGTTTGATCAGCAACACGCTCAACGGCAGGAACACAAACAGGCTTAGGGCCGTCACGTCCAGCGGCAGCAGAACCCATTGGAAGATCCCGTAGCCACACCCACCCACCAGCAGCGTCAGGCACGTGGTAGCGATGCCCAGGGCATGCACTTGACGGCGCTCGCTGCCCAGCAGTGGATCGACGCCCAGTGGCCAGTGCAACACGACATTGTTGATCAGGGCGGCGCTGAAGAGCGTGAGCAGGATTTCAGTCATGGTCGTGCCGATGATGCAGGTATGTTCGCCTGCAGAAGAGGTTCAGAAAAGCTTAGGCATTATCCGGCAATGGCGAGGAGTGGGCCAGAAATGAAAATCCCACAGTCGCGCCAGGCCCGACTGTGGGATTGATTTGCCGCGGACCTTACTTGATCCGTTGACCCGGCTTGGCGCCGCTGTCAGGGCTGAGCAGGTAGATCTCTTCACCGCCAGGACCGGCGGCCATCACCATGCCTTCGGAGATGCCGAACTTCATTTTCCGTGGCTTGAGGTTGGCAATCATCATGGTCAGGCGGCCATCGAGCTTGGACGGGTCCGGGTAGGCGCTCTTGATCCCGGAGAACACGTTGCGCGTCTCGTCACCGATGTCCAGGGTCAGGCGCAGCAGCTTGTCTGCACCTTCGACGTGTTCGGCCTTGACGATCAGGGCCACGCGCAGGTCGACGGCGGCAAAGGTGTCGAACTCGATTTCCGGGGACAGCGGGTCCTTGGCCAGTTCGCCGTTGCCGGCAGGTGCGCTTTCGCCGGTGTCGGTCTGGCTGGCGGTCAGGTCCTCTTTCGAGGCGTCGGTCATGGCTTGCACCTTGACTGGGTCGATGCGCGTCATCAGGGCCTTGAACTCGTTCAGCTGATGGTTGGCCAGCAGCGTCCTGTGGTCGTTCCAGGTCAGCGGCGCGACGTTCAGGAAGGCCTCGGCATCGGCGGCCAGCAACGGCAGGACCGGCTTGAGGAAGATCACCAGCTGGCGGAACAGGTTGACGCCGGTGGCGCAGATGGCCTGGACTTCATCCTGCTTGCCTTCCTGTTTGTTCAACGACCACGGTGCCTTGTCGGCGATCCAGGCGTTGGCGCGGTCGGCCAGGCCCATGATCTCGCGCATGGCGCGGGCGAAGTCGCGGGCTTCATAGGCGTCGGCAATGCCTGGTGCAGCGGCGAGGAAAGCTTCAGTCAGTTCAGGCGCGGCGTTGGTGTCGACCATCACGCCGGCATTGCCTTTGTGGATGAAGCCGGCACAACGGCTGGCGATGTTGACGACCTTGCCGACCAGGTCGGAGTTGACCTTCTGCACGAAGTCTTCGAGGTTCAGGTCGAGGTCGTCGACGCCACGGCCCAGTTTGGACGCGTAGTAGTAGCGCAGGTATTCCGGCGACAGGTGATCCAGGTAAGTACGGGCCTTGATGAAGGTGCCGCGGGACTTGGACATTTTCTGACCGTTGACGGTCAGGTAGCCGTGCACGTTGATCCCGGTCGGCTTGCGGTAGCCCGCGCCTTCGAGCATTGCTGGCCAGAACAGCGCATGGAAATTGACGATGTCCTTGCCGATGAAGTGGTACAGCTCGGCGGTGGAGTCCTTGCCCCAGAACGCGTCGAAGTCCAGTTCCGGCGTGCGGTTGCACAGGTTCTTGAAGCTGGCCATGTAGCCGATCGGCGCGTCCAGCCACACATAGAAGTACTTGCCTGGCTCGCCCGGGATCTCGAAACCGAAGTACGGCGCATCGCGGGAGATGTCCCACTGTTGCAGGCCGGCATCCAGCCACTCGGCGATCTTGTTGGCCACCGCGTCCTGCAGGGTGCCGCTGCGGGTCCAGGTCTGCAGCATCTGCTGGAAGTCTGGCAGCTTGAAGAAGAAGTGCTGGGAGTCCTTGAGCACGGGCGTTGCGCCGGAAATCGCCGATTTCGGGTCTTTCAGGTCGGTCGGTGCATAGGTCGCGCCGCATTTTTCGCAGTTGTCGCCGTACTGGTCTTCGGTGCCGCATTTCGGGCAGGTGCCCTTGATGAAGCGGTCGGCCAGGAACATTTTCTTTTCCGGGTCGAAATACTGGGTGATCGAACGCGTGGCGATGTGCCCGGCGTCACGCAGCTTCAGGTAGATCTGGCTCGACAGCTCACGGTTTTCTTCGGCGTGAGTGGAGTGGAAGTTGTCGAAATCGACCAGGAAGTCGGCAAAGTCGGCGCTGTGTTCAGCCTGGACGTTGGCGATCAGTTGTTCCGGGGTGATGCCTTCCTTTTCCGCGCGCAGCATGATGGCCGAACCGTGGGCGTCGTCGGCGCAGACATAGATGCATTGGTTGCCGCGGTGCTTCTGGAAGCGCACCCACATATCGGTCTGGATGTACTCCAGCATATGGCCGAGGTGAATCGAACCATTGGCATAGGGCAGGGCGCTGGTGACGAGGATCTTGCGTGGCTCGGACATGGGGCTCGGCTACTTGATGAGACGGAGGTCGGCCACTATAAAGCGCCGGCGCATATTTTTCACCCCGTGTGCCTGTTTCAGCGGATGAGCGACCTGCAGGTTTGAGGTGTTTTCGGCACCCCGTCCGCTGATCAGAACAGGTACGATACTCACCATCTCTTCAAAGTCCTGTTTTCGGAGTTGCCCATGAGCGCCGTCAATCGCGCAGCGGTGGAAGCCGTCCTTCGCCAATACACCGACCCTTATCTGAACCAGGACCCGGTCAGCGCCGGGTGCGTGCGCAACATCGACATCCAGGGCGGCAACGTCAGCGTCCAGCTGGAGCTGGGTTACGCTGCCGGCCTGTTCAAGAGTGGCTGGTCGCAGATGTTGCAAATGGCCATCGAAGGCCTGGATGGCGTGACCGCTGCCCGTGTCGAGATCAATTGCCTGATCGCCGCGCACAAGGCGCAGGCCCAGGTTCCGGGACTGGCCAACGTGAAAAACGTGGTAGCCGTGGCCTCCGGCAAGGGCGGTGTGGGCAAGTCGACCACGGCTGCGAACCTGGCGCTGGCGCTGGCCCGTGAAGGTGCCAAGGTCGGGATTCTCGATGCGGACATCTACGGTCCGAGCCAGGGCATCATGTTCGGCATTCCCGAACGCACCCGCCCCGAGGTCAAGGACCAGAAATGGTTCGTGCCGCTCAAGTCCCATGGCGTCGAAGTGATGTCGATGGCCTTTCTGACCGACGACAACACGCCGATGGTCTGGCGTGGCCCGATGGTCTCCGGCGCCTTGCTGCAACTGGTCACGCAAACGGCGTGGGGCGACCTGGACTATCTGGTCATCGACATGCCGCCTGGCACCGGTGACATTCAACTGACCCTGGCGCAGAAAGTGCCGGTGGCCGGTGCGGTGATAGTCACTACCCCGCAGGACCTGGCGTTGCTGGATGCGCGCAAGGGCGTCGAGATGTTCCGCAAGGTCAACATTCCGGTGCTGGGTGTGGTGGAAAACATGGCCGTGCACATCTGCTCCAATTGCGGGCATGCGGAGCATCTGTTCGGTGAGGGTGGCGGCGTGAAACTGGCCAGCCAGTACGGCGTCGAGCTGCTGGCTTCGCTGCCGTTGTCGATGGCAATCCGCGAGCAGGCCGATGGCGGCAAGCCAACGGTGATCGCCGAGCCCGACAGCCCGGTCGCGATGGTTTACCAGGAACTGGCGCGCCACGTCGGTGCGCGGATCGTGTTGCAGGAAGCGCTGACGCCGGCGATGCCGAACATCAGCATCAGCGACGATTGATGTCCATCAGCTGACGCTGAAACCTGTGGGAGCGAGCTCGTTCCCACAGTGTTTTGTGCCGAGCGTTAGATCCGCAACCCGCCATCCATTTCCAGAATCCGACCGGTGTAGTAGTCGTTCTCGAAGATGTAAGCCGCCGAATGTGCGATCTCTTCCGGCTTGCCCATGCGCTTGAGTGGAATGCCCGAGGTCATTTTCTCCAGCGCTTCAGGCTTCATGCCCAAGGTCATTTCGGTTTCGATGAAGCCCGGTGCAATGCCGGCGACACGAATGCCGTAGCGCGCCAGTTCCTTGGCCCAGGTCACGGTCGCGGCTGCAACACCGGCTTTGGCCGCGGAGTAGTTGGTCTGACCGACGTTGCCCGCGCGAGAAATCGACGAGATATTGATGATCGCGCCGCTGTTTTTCAGCTCGACCATTTTCGCCGCCACTTCACGGGTGCACAGGAACACGCCGGTCAGGTTGACGTCGATCACTGCCTGCCACTGCGCCAGGCTCATCTTGGTCATTTCGCCGTCCTTGACCTTGAGCAGAAGGCCGTCGCGCAGGATACCGGCGTTGTTGATCAGACCATGGATCGCGCCGAAGTCTTCAGCGACCTGGGCGACCATATGGGTGACCTGCTCTTCGTTGGCGACGTTGCACAGGTAGGCGCGGGCTTCGACGCCTTGTGCCTTGCAGGCCGCGACGGCGGCGTCGAGCTTTTCCTGATTGAGATCAATCAGAGCGAGCTTCGCGCCTTTGCCGGCGAAATACTCGGCCATGGAGCGGCCTAAACCCTGGCAACCGCCAGTGATAATGATTACTTTGTCAGTGAGTTGCATTCGCATGCCCCGGTAGCAGGTCTGAGTGGTTTCCTTGCAGAGAGCCTCTCGATCTGCACCTGACGTGGCCGGTTGCACATGAGAATTTCCCCGATGGCGCGCTGGAACTTTCACCAGCAGGCCGTCCGTTTTTCTGACGGATTCTATTTAAGGAGTCATAAATTGAGCGTAAACACGGCCAAGCATGCACGAGAACTGCTCCTCAAGGAATACCGTGGCGTGCTTTCCACGCACTCCAAATCGATGCCGGGTTACCCGTTCGGCTCCGTGGTGCCTTATTGCCTGGATGCGCTGGGCCGGCCGCTGATCCTGATCAGCCGCATTGCCCAGCACACCCATAACCTGCAAAAAGACCCCAAGTGCTCGCTCTTCGTCGGCGAGCGCGGTGCCGAAGACGCACAAGCGGTGGGGCGCCTGACCTACCTGGCCGAGGCGCAACAGATCGAGGACGAAGCCGCCATTGAAGCGGCTGCCGAGCGCTACTATCGCTATTTCCCGGATTCGCAGAATTACCACAAGGCCCACGATTTCGACTTCTGGGTGCTCAAGCCTGTGCGCCATCGTTACATCGGCGGTTTCGGCGCGATTCACTGGGTCAATGAACTGACCCTGGCCAACCCGTTTGCCGGCAAGGCCGAGGTGAGCATGGTCGAACACATGAACGCCGATCACGCCAAGGCCATTGCCCATTACGTCGAACTCACCGGCTTGCCGAAAACCGCTCCGGCGCAACTGGCCGGTATCGACACTGAAGGCATGCACTTGCGCATCGGTCAGGGCCTGCACTGGCTGCCGTTCCCGACGCCTTGTAATACCCCGACACAAGTCCGCGAAGCCTTGGTTTCTCTGGCTCACGCCGACCATTGGCCGAAAAATGAGGTGGCCGACGCTTGAATTCACGAAACGGCGACGTCATCTAATGTGAACTGGCAAGGCTATTCTTGCGTTGAGGAACCATTTGATGCGCCCTTTTCTGTTGCTCTTTCTGCTGTTCCCGGTGTTGGAGCTGTTCGTATTCGTCAAAGTAGCAGGGGCTATCGGGTTTTTCCCGGCCCTGCTGCTGATCATTCTCGGCTCGATGCTCGGGGTGTTCGTGTTGCGTGTCGCTGGCCTGGCCACGGCGCTGCGTGCCCGTGAAAGCCTGAATCGTGGCGAACTGCCTGCGCAGACCATGCTCGAAGGTCTGATGCTGGCACTGGCTGGCGGTCTGTTGATCCTGCCTGGTTTCATCAGCGACGTGATCGGTGTGTGCATGTTGCTGCCGTTCAGTCGTCGTCTGCTGGCCAATAAAATGCGCCAGCGTGCCGAAGAGCAGGCCATGCGTCAGCGCGCGTTCGCCGATGACCTGCAACCCCGTGGCGGTCCCGCACCTCGCGAGCCGCTGGGGCGTGAACCGACCGTGATCGAAGGCGAATTCGAACATCGCGATACCAAGTAAAACCATTGCGCACACGGCACCTTCGGGTGCCGTGTTCGTTTGTGGACCCTCGCGCTGAAAATTTTTCGTCAGCCGCCCTTGTAATAAGCTTATGCGCCCTTATGTAACGGTCACCGCAAGGTTTCTGGTGATCACACCAGACAGACTTCCGCGTCTCGCTTGTCGAGCCGCACCCGGCTCCGCCGGACTTTGTTAAACCCGCCGGGACTACACCGGCCGATGAAAACCACAATTAGGAGAGATCGACAATGAAGCTTCGTCCTCTGCATGACCGCGTCGTCATCCGTCGCAGCGAAGAAGAAAAGAAAACCGCTGGCGGTATCGTCCTGCCAGGTTCGGCTGCTGAAAAAGCCAACCACGGTGAAGTTCTGGCAGTCGGCACCGGCCGTGTGCTGGACAACGGTGAAGTGCGTGCACTGGCCGTCAAGGTGGGCGACAAGGTTGTGTTCGGTCCTTACTCCGGCAGCAACACTGTGAAAGTCGACGGCGAAGACCTGCTGGTAATGGCTGAGAACGAGATTCTCGCTGTTATCGAAGGCTGATTACCCGCTCATTTTCCCGCTACTTCAAAGTATTTAAGGAATATCGATCATGGCTGCTAAAGAAGTTAAATTCGGCGATTCCGCCCGCAAGAAAATGCTCACCGGTGTCAACGTCCTGGCTGACGCAGTAAAAGCGACCCTCGGCCCGAAAGGCCGTAACGTGATCATCGAGAAGAGCTTCGGCGCTCCGACCATCACCAAGGACGGCGTTTCCGTAGCCAAAGAAATCGAACTGGAAGACCGTTTCGAAAACATGGGCGCGCAGCTGGTCAAAGACGTTGCCTCCCGTGCCAACGATGACGCAGGCGACGGCACCACCACCGCTACCGTTCTGGCTCAGTCGATCGTCAACGAAGGCCTGAAAGCCGTCGCTGCCGGCATGAACCCGATGGACCTGAAGCGCGGTATCGACAAAGCGACCATCGCGATCGTCAAGGAACTGAAAGCCCTGTCCAAGCCATGCGCCGACACCAAGGCCATCGCTCAGGTAGGTACCATCTCCGCCAACTCCGACAACTCCATCGGCGACATCATTGCCGAAGCCATGGAAAAAGTCGGTAAAGAAGGCGTGATCACCGTTGAAGAAGGCTCGGGCCTGGAAAACGAACTGTCGGTTGTTGAAGGCATGCAGTTCGACCGTGGCTACCTGTCCCCGTACTTCGTCAACAAGCCAGAGACCATGGTCGCTGAGCTGGACGGCCCGTTGATCCTGCTGGTCGACAAGAAGATCTCGAACATCCGCGAAATGCTGCCTGTGCTGGAAGCTGTAGCCAAAGCCGGCCGCCCACTGCTGATCGTGGCCGAAGACGTTGAAGGCGAAGCCCTGGCGACTCTGGTTGTGAACAACATGCGTGGCATCGTCAAGGTTGCAGCCGTCAAGGCTCCAGGCTTCGGCGACCGTCGCAAGGCCATGCTGCAGGACATCGCCGTTCTGACCGGCGGTACCGTTATCTCCGAAGAGATCGGCCTGAGCCTGGAAAGCACCACCCTGGAGCACCTGGGCAACGCCAAGCGCGTCACCCTGTCCAAGGAAAACACCATCATCGTTGACGGTGCTGGCGTTCAAGGCGACATCGAAGCACGCATCAACCAGATCCGTGCCCAGGTTGCCGAAACTTCCTCGGACTACGACCGTGAAAAACTGCAAGAGCGTCTGGCCAAGCTGTCCGGCGGCGTTGCAGTGATCAAGGTTGGCGCTGGCTCCGAAGTTGAAATGAAAGAGAAGAAAGCCCGCGTTGAAGACGCCCTGCACGCGACCCGTGCAGCCGTTGAAGAAGGCGTGGTACCTGGCGGTGGCGTGGCCCTGATCCGTGCTCTGGAAGCACTGACCGAGCTGAAAGGCGACAACGCTGATCAGAACGTGGGTATCGCTGTACTGCGTCGCGCTGTTGAAGCGCCGCTGCGTCAGATCGTTGCCAACTCCGGCGACGAGCCAAGCGTAGTGGTCGACAAGGTCAAGAACGGCGAAGGCAGCTTCGGCTACAACGCTGCGACTGGCGAATACGGCGACATGATCGAAATGGGTATCCTGGACCCAACCAAGGTAACCCGTTCGGCTCTGCAAGCTGCAGCCTCGATCGGCGGTCTGATCCTGACCACCGAAGCCGCTGTTGCTGATGCACCGAAGAAAGAAGGTGCAGCTGGCGGCGGTATGCCAGACATGGGCGGCATGGGTGGCATGGGCGGCATGATGTAAGCCAGCCTTACCCCGGTAAGCAAAAACCCCGTCTGCGCAAGCAGGCGGGGTTTTTTATTGCCCGGTCAAATCGGACTTTGTGGGAGCGAGCTTGCTCGCGATGGCGATATCTCAGTCAACATCATCGCTGAGGGTTCGGCGCGTTTCGCGAGCAGTTTTGCTTTCACATTGGAGCAGTATTTCAGGCGTTGACGGGCGTAGCGTTACCCATCTGATTGGCCTTCCTCGAAGGCCGATAAAGAATGTAGTAATACGACCCCAGGCAGATCAGCCAGCAGAAGACCGCCGTCCACACGTTGTGCGAGAAGAAATGCGCGCCCTGCATCATCCGGCCGACAGAGAACACCGAGCCCAGCGCAAAGGCGAAGACGAACGCCGCGCGTGCCATACGTGGGCGGCGATCGCGCAGTACAAAAAACAGCGCGAACAAGGTGAAACCGGTGGCGGCGTGACCACCCGGCCAGCAACGGCCAGGCTTGTCGGTGTGAGGGCGATGGCTCAATAGTTCGCTGTAGGTTTCGTGACCGCCAAACTGCTCGAGGCTCCACGGACATTGCACCGCGGTAACGGCTTTCATCGGCGTGACGAAAGAGGTCGCCAGACCCAGGGATAGCACCAGGCAGCCCAGTTCACGCTTGTAGGGTTTGAGTTTGGCGACGAAAAACGAGGCGATGTAACCCAGCACGGCAAACACCGAAAACGCGATGACCACTTGCTTGGCCCGTTCGTGGAGGATGTTTTCCAGGAAGTAACTGTGCCGGCCGACGAAGCCGCCGGCGGCCGGGTCGTAAAACAGATTGGCCAGGTACATGTCCAGCGAGGTCAGTTCGAGCAACACCAGAATGATTGCCACAACGGCAGGAATGCCCAGGCACACCCAGAAATTCAATGGGCGCGAGGCAGGGCGGACAACGGAGGATGACATGGTGGTTCCAGAGCAAAGGAAAAAGCCCCGGGGCATCAGCCCGGGGCTATCCGGTTATCGTTCGCTGATTTGGCTGATGCCTTCCTTGGGCGCTTTCCAGCCAAGCAGCTGCTGCTTGAAGCCATAACTGGCGGTTTGGTAATAGGTGATGGCGCGGGATATTAACGGATCATTGGCCGTTGCGCGGGATTCACGACTGTCGGTCAGTGCTTCATCGTGGCGGCGCAGGCCCTGACGCGGGCTCAGAATGGCCAGGTCCTTACCGTCGAATAACCCCAGGTGCTGATAGTTGCCTACCACCACGCGCGGCGGCAAGGGGTTGTCTTGCAAAAGATTACGCCCGAAGAAGGTCGACTCGTAATCCAGGTTGAGCAGGCCCAGCAAGGTCGGTGCGAGGTCGATCTGACTGGCCAGCTGTGCGGTTTCCCGGGCTTCGATCAGTTTCGGTGCATAAATGAACAGCGGGATCTGGTAGTTCTTGATCGGCAGGTCTTCCTTGCCGGCGCTGCCCGCGGTGTGGTCAGCGACGAATACGAAGATCGTGTTGTCGAACCACGGCTTTTGCCGCGCCTGCTCGAGGAACTGGCCGATGGCATAGTCGGTGTATTTCACCGCGCCATCGCGACCGTTACCGGATTTGATGTCGATCCGATTGTCCGGGTAGGTGTACGGACGATGGTTGGAGGTCGTCATCAATTGCAGCAGGAAGGGCTGCTGCCTGGCGTAGTCGGCGTCGGCCAGTTTCAGGGTCTGTTTATACAGGTCCTCGTCGGCCATGCCCCAGGCGTTCTTGAAGTGAATCTCGGCCTCATCGACGCTGCTCTGGTCGACCACCCGGTAACCGTTGCCGCCGAAGAACGCGTTCATGTTGTCGAAATAACCGCGACCGCCGTAGACGAACACGCTGTCGTAGCCGACGGCATTGAGTTGCTGGCCGAGGCTGGCAAAGCCGCTTTCGCGGCCCACGCGCTTGACGATGGAGCGCCCCGGTGTTGGCGGGATCGCCAGGGTGATGGCTTCCAGGCCACGGTCGGTGCGGGTGCCGGTGGCGTAGAAATTGTTGAAGT
Organism: Pseudomonas vancouverensis; assembly: GCF_004348895.1. Taxonomy (GTDB): domain Bacteria; phylum Pseudomonadota; class Gammaproteobacteria; order Pseudomonadales; family Pseudomonadaceae; genus Aquipseudomonas; species Aquipseudomonas vancouverensis. Next base: position 429,721 of record NZ_RRZK01000002.1, on the reverse strand, counting down.
ACAGACTCTGTTTGCGCAGGGCATCCAGATTGGGTGTCAGGTTTCGATCATCGCCGTTGCTGCCCATGTACTTGGCGCTGAAGCTTTCGATGGTCACCAGCACGATGTTGGGCTTGCGCAGGGTGCCCGGGTTGTCGATCTTGCGGCGAATGTCCTGCGGGTCCTGGCCGATGAAGTGCGCGTTGGGCTCGGCCAGTTCCGTGCGGATCTGCTGGGCTACTACGGCCGACGGCAGGGTTTGGTAGAACTGTGGGTAATCCAGTTCGTTGTTGCGGAAGGCGGCGAAGAATTGATACGGGCCATTGCTCGCCAATTCGTTCTGATAGGCATTGCCGCCCTGGGCACGCGGTGCATCCTGGCTGAGCAGTTGCAGGCTCAGGCCAGCCACCACCAGCAGACCCAACGCATTCAGCAGGCGTCCGCGCAGCGCTGGTAACGGTGCATCCAGCGCGGCATTGAACGCTTTGCGCAGGGCAAAACTCAGGACCACGGCCACGACGGCAAGAATGCTCAACAAGGTACCGATCGGATACGACTCAAGCAGGTTGTTCAGCACTTCATCGGAATACACCAGGTAGTCGACCGCGATGAAGTTGAAGCGTACGCCGAATTCATCCCAGAACAGCCATTCCGCCACCGAGGTGAACAGCATGGCGAACAGGCTGACCGTCAGCAGGCCCTGCAGGAACCAGCGATGGCCGCGACGGCGCCACAGGGCCGGAGGGCAGAGCAACAGGTAGAGACCCATCGGCAAGGCTGCGTAGGCAAGGAAACCCAGGTCGTAAAGCAGGCCGATGCCGAACACCGAGAGGAACCCGCTATCGGCTTCATCCAGGTGAGTGAGGAGCAGAACAGTTCGGGTCAGGAGGAAGATAACCAGCCAGGCGCCGGTTACAAGCAGCAGAAAGCGCATGGGCGCTGTCTTTAAAGAGTCCATTGTCTACTTATCCTTATTTCATTCGTATGACAGTTTCGACCTGCCACTGTAGACAGGTTGTGAATCAAGAGTGAAAAACTTGTCAATCCAGTGTTTTGATTGAGCGAATTTATTCCACTCAGCGCTTTCCCTAGCCCTGAGCCAGACTTGGCCTTAAGCTGCGCGAGCCATGACGGCTGTTACTGTGTACGGAGAAACCCCCATGCGAATTCTATTGGTTGAAGACAACCGCGATATCCTCGCCAACCTGGCCGATTACCTGGGGCTCAAAGGCTACACCGTGGATTGCGCGCAGGACGGACTGTCTGGCCTGCACCTGGCGGCCACCGAGCACTACGACCTGATCGTGCTCGACATCATGTTGCCCGGCATTGACGGTTACACGCTGTGTAAACGCCTGCGCGAAGACGCCCGTCGCGACACACCAGTAATCATGCTCACTGCCCGCGATCAACTGGACGACCGTCTGCAAGGGTTCAAGTCCGGTGCCGATGACTACCTGATCAAACCGTTCGCCCTGTCGGAACTGGCGGCGCGCATCGAGGCGGTCATGCGCCGTACCCAGGGCGGCGGACGCCGTACCCTGCAAGTCGGTGACCTGAGTTACGACCTCGATACGCTGGAAGTTACCCGCGCAGGCAAACTGCTCAAGCTCAACCCGGTCGGCCTGAAGTTGCTGGCGGTTCTGATGCAGAAAAGCCCCCATGTGCTGCGCCGCGAAATCCTCGAAGAGGCACTGTGGGGCGACGACTGCCCGGACAGCGACAGCCTGCGCAGCCATGTCCATCAACTGCGCCAGGTGATCGACAAACCGTTCGCCACGCCGCTGCTGCAAACCGTACACGGTGTAGGCTATCGCCTGGCCGAGGGCCGTGATGGAGTTTAAGCAGAGTCTTTCGCAGCGGATCATCATTGCCTTTGCGTTGATGTGCGCGCTGGTGGCGGGGGCCTTTGCCATGGGCATCGTGGCCACCGTGCATCTGGTGGAAGAGAAGCTGATTTCGGCGGGGTTGGGCGGCGATCTGCAACGCCTGTTGCTGATGGACAACATCACTGACTGGAGCCACCGTCCCGAGCCGGATCAATTGTTCTATTTCAGCGGCGGCCAAGGCGATTTCGAGCTGCCCAAGGACCTGCGGCACCTCGAGCCCGGATTTCATGAAGTGTTCCGCGAGCACCTGTCGTATCACGCCATCGTCGAAATCGTCGACGGACGTCGTTACGTGCTGTTGCAGGACCAGAGTGATTTCGAAGAGCGTGAGCGGGTGTTGTTTGCCGTGGTGCTGGTCGGTTTCGTCTTGAGTGTGGCCCTGGCTGTGTTTCTTGGCTGGCTGCTGGCGCGCAAGGTCATGGCGCCTGTGGTCCGATTGGCCCGTCAGGTGCGTCATCGCGATCAACTGTTGGGCTTGGCGCCTCCTCTTGCGCCGGATTACGCCGCCGATGAAGTGGGTGAGTTGGCCGTGGCTTTTGACGCGACACTCGGACGCCTGCGTCAGGCCCTGACTCGCGAGCGGCTATTTACCAGTGATGTCAGCCACGAACTGCGCACACCCTTGATGATCCTGGCCAGTTCTTGTGAGCTGCTGTTGGAAAATCCGGCGCTCGATCAGCGCAGCCGTTCTCAGGTCGAGCGGATTGCGCGAGCCTGCACGGAAATGCGCGAGCTGGTGCAAACCTTCCTGATGCTGGCCCGTGCCCAGCGTGAAGACGCCAGCATGTCGCCACAACAGACATTGAGTGAAGTGGCTGATGGTTTGCTCGGTTTGTGGCGCGAGCCCATTGAAGAAAAACGCCTGCAGCTGATTTTCGAGCCGGGTCAGCCACTCCCTACTCGCTACAACGCAACGCTTCTGCACGCCGTGATGGGTAATCTGCTGCGTAACGCGCTGCATTACACAGAACGCGGGTTTATCCGTTTAACCCTGAACGATTCAGGGTTTGTGGTCGAAGACAGCGGCGTGGGCATTCCCGAGGAAAAACGTGAGGCGATGTTCGAGCCTTTCGTGCGCGGTAGCGAGAAGCGTGGAGAAGGCCTGGGACTGGGGTTGTCATTGGTGCAACGGATTTGCGAGAACCAGGGCTGGAGTGTCAGCCTGACCACGATGGAGCCGCAAGGTTGCAGGTTTCAGGTGGACTTGACCGAAGCAAAACGTTGATCCTTTGTTTTCAACGCGGAGTGAATCTTTGTAAAATCCTGTATTGATTAGGGCCTTTGCTCAACATTATTTTCACAATCGCATGACCTGTAGCTGACAAGGCGCTGCCTATGGTAGTAGCCATCTGACGTTCAGGAGACCTCGATAATGGAAGGCCCGATCAAGCTGGATTTTTCCGAAAAGTATGATGATCAACATGCTCAGCGCTACCTGCGCAAGCATAAGGAAGGCCTTGGTCGGCGCCTGTCCCACTGGCGTGATGAGCAACTGGCACGCAAGGCACTGTCGGCGGTAGGGGAGCCGGGCCTGGTACTTGATCTGCCCAGCGGTGCCGGGCGTTTCTGGCCGTTGTTGGCGGAAAAGCCCAATCGCGTGATCATCGGCGCCGATAATTCGGAGTCCATGCTGAAGGTCGCCATGCAGGCACAACCTGCCGATGTGGTGAAACGGGTACGACCCTTGCACACATCTGCCTTCGACATTGCTTTGCCCGACAACGCTGTCGACTGCATTTTCTGCATGCGTTTGCTCCACCACATCGGTGAAGCCGAGCATCGACTGACGATTTTGCGCGAGTTTGAGCGGGTCACTCGTGATAGCGTGATCGTTTCGCTGTGGGTAGATGGCAATTTCAAGGCCTGGAAACGCAAGCGCGCGGAGAAAACCCGTGGGCAGGAAGGTTACCAAAACCGTTTTGTGTTACCAGCTGCTACGGTAGAAAAGGAATTTGAGCAGGCGGGGTTCCGTATTCAGGAACAATTGGACTTTATTCCGCTCTATGCCATGTGGCGAGTTTACGTATTACGCAAGAGGTAACAGGATGGCAGTACAGTACGCGACAGAAACGGAAGTCTCCTCTCAGGACCGCTTCGATTACTTCTGGAATCAACGTGGTGAGTGGGTCGAGGAGCCTAACGTCCGTCGCGGCGGGGAAAGTGGTGTGCAGCGCGTGATGGGCAGCGATGGACAGTTGCTGTACGCGAAACGTCAGACCGGGCACATCTACCGCAGCTGGCTGCACCCGTTCGGACGTCCCACTGTTTTGCGCGAGCGTGATGCGCTCACCGGTGTTAGCAAACTCGGCGTGCGTGTACCGGAAATCGTTTTCTGCGGTGCCCAGCGCGATCCTGTGCATAAATGGCGCGCCTTGCTCGTGACCAAATCCCTGGACGGCTTCGAGGAAATCGAACACTGGTACGCCGGTGGCGGTCGCGAACGTCATGGCGAGGCGGTGCATGATCGGGTTCTCAAAGATCTGGCCGACAACCTGGCGCGCATGCACAAGGGCCGTTGGCAGCACAGCTGTATCTACATCAAACACGTTTTTGTTCGCGTCACCGGCGATGGCGATGGGGCGAAAGTCGAGGTGGCGCTGATTGATCTGGAGAAGTGCCGGCAACGCATGACGGCTCATCAAGCCGCCTCCCATGACATGAAGCAATTGCGCCGCCACTCGTCGTTCAACGACACTGACTGGAAAAAACTGGTCTACTTTTATGAGACGGCGTTTGGCAGCGCTATCAAGGGTTTATAGCAATGAAACTCGAAATTGCACGAGGTTTGTTTCTGGTTGGCGCCTTGGCAGTTGCCTCACTCGCGGTGGCAGCCTGGGAGCAACCTCGCCCTCAGGTCATCAGCTCGATGAGCGCAGAACATTGTCCGTTGCCACGGGTTGCCAAGCAATCGGTGGCCACACAGCCCGATCATGATTTACTGCTGTTCGTATTCGGGCTTTCCCAAGGCATGAGACCGCAAAGTTGAAGCCATCGATGCTCAGATAAAAGGCCTCGCATTCGCGAGGCCTTTTTGTTTGCGGCTCCTACAGGTGCTCCTGAGGTCGGTCGGGTCTGGCCAACAATGTGTACACGCAGGGCAATACAAACAGTGTGAACAGGGTGCCGATCGACATGCCGGTGGCAATCACCATGCCGATGTCGAATCGACTGACCGCACCGGCACCGGTAGCAATGATCAACGGCACCATGCCGAACACCATCGCGGCCGTGGTCATCAATACCGGGCGCAGACGAATGGCTGCCGCTTCTTCAACGGCTTCACGTGCAGTCAGGCCTTTGTCCTTGCGCAACTGGTTGGCAAATTCGACGATCAGGATGCCGTGCTTGGTGATCAGACCAATCAAGGTGACAAGCCCGACCTGGGTGTAGATGTTCATGCTCGACCAGCCGAGGAACAGCGGAATCAATGCGCCGCAAATCGACAGGGGAACGGTGACCAATATCACCAAGGGGTCGCGGAAACTCTCGAACTGTGCCGACAGCACCAAAAAAATGATCGCCAGTGCCAGGCCGAACGTCACCCACAGCGCACTGCCTTCCTGAACGTACTGCCGCGAAGCACCGGCAAAGTCGATGGCAAAACCGGCTGGTGCTTCTTCCCGGGCGATCTGGCGCACGGCATCGATGGCTTCGCCCATGCTCACCAGCGGCACCCCGGACAGAATGGCGGAGTTGAGCTGCTGGAACTGGTTCAATTGCCGTGGTCGTGCGCGATCGGTCACGGTAATCAGGGTCGACAGGGCGAGCAGTTCGCCCTGGTTGTTCTTGACGTAATAGTTGCTCAGCCAGTCCGGGTTTTCCCGGAAGGGCCGCTCGACCTGAGCAATGACCTTGTAGCTGCGACCATCAACGGTAAAACGGTTGATTTCCGCCTCGCCGAGCAAGGTCGCCAAGGTGCCCCCCAGATCCTGCATCGAAACGCCCATCTGCGCAGCCTTGGCGCGGTCGATATCCACCACCACTTCCGGTTTGTCGAAGGCCAGGTCAACGTCGACAAACGCGAACTTGCCCGACTCCATGGCGCGTTTTTTCACCCGGTCCATCACCTGCAGCAGCAACTCGTAGTTGTTGGCGGTGTTTATGACGAACTGGAACGGCAAGCCTTCGCCGGTACCGGGCAGGGACGGCAGGTTGAAACCGAACACCTGCAATCCGGTAATGCCGGCAAGTTTGTGCTGAACCTCGGGCAGGATCGCCATCTGGCTGCGACTGCGCTCGTTCCATGGCTTGAGCAGGAAACCGCCGATGCCCGATTGCACACCATTGAAGCCGTTGATCTGGAACGACGAGTAATACTCCGGGAACGCCTTGAAGATCGAGATGAACTCGTCGGTGTAGGTGTTCAGGTAGTCGAGGTTGGTCGGTTGCGGGGCATTGGCCAGCATGAAGATGATGCCCTGGTCTTCGTCCGGTGCCAGTTCCGACTTGGTGAACTTGAGGAACACCGGAATCAGGCACAGCACGATGACGGCGAACACCAGCACCACCGGCCGGGTGTTGAGGGTGCCGTGCAGCAGGCTCTGGTAGCGGCGCTTGAGGCCTTCGAAAATCCTGTCCAGGCGATGGGCCAGGCCACTCGGATTCTCGTCGTGGCGCAGCAGAAGGGCACACATCATCGGAGAAAGGGTCAGGGCGACGATCCCGGAGATCACCACGGCGCCGGCCAGGGTCAGGGCGAACTCCTTGAACAGCGCCCCGGTGAGACCGGTCAGGAAACCGATGGGCGCATACACCGCTGCCAGGGTGATGGTCATCGAGACCACCGGCATGGCGATCTCCCGGGCGCCTTCGATGGCGGCGTCCAGCGGTGTCTTGCCTTCCTCGATGTGGCGGTGAATGTTTTCCACCACCACGATGGCGTCGTCCACCACCAGGCCAATGGCCAAGACCATCGCCAGCAGGGTCAACAGGTTCATCGAGTAACCCATCATCTGCATGAAGAACATCACGCCGATCATCGACAGCGGGATGGTCACCACCGGGATCACCACCGAGCGCAGGGCACCGAGAAACAGGAACACCACCACTATGACGATCAGCACCGCTTCGAACAGGGTCTTGACCACTTCGTCGATCGAGGCCTGGATGAACAGCGTGGCGTCGTAGGCGATTTCTGCCTTGAGGTTCGGCGGCAGCTGGGCATCCAGTTCCGGCATGATCTTGCGCACTTCCTTGATCACTTCCAGCGGGTTGGCGCCGGGCGTGGCCTTGATGCCGATGTACACCGAAGGCGTGCCGCCGAACGAGCTAATGGTGTCGTAGTTTTCCGCGCCCATTTCCACCCGGGCCACGTCGCGCAACAGCACGCGGCTGTCGCCGTTGACCTTGAGCGGTATCGCGGAGAAAGCTTCGGCGGACTTGAGCTCGGTGTTGGCGTTGATGCTGGTGACCGTGTACTCGCCTTTCACTTCGCCGGCGGCAGAGAGGAAGTTGTACTGGCGCACGGCATTGGTCACGTCGCTGGCGCTCAAGCCGAAGCCGGCCAGTTTTACCGGGTCCAGCCACAGGCGCATGGCGAACACCTGATTGCCGAGAATCTCGGCCTCGGCCATGCCCGGCAGTGTCGCCAGTTTCGGCTGGATCACTCGCGACAGGTAATCAGTGATCTGCGGGTTGGTCAGTTCCTTGCTGTAGTAACTGATGTACATCAGCGCCGAGGCATCGGCCGCTTCCTTGCTCAGCACAGGGTCTTCGGCGTCCTGGGGCAGCTGGTTCTTGACTTCGTTGGCCTTGGCCAGCAGTTCGGTGAACAGGCGGTCGCTGTTGGAGCCGATCCGCGCGTAGATTGAAATGACTGAAAAGTTCTGCCGACTGACCGAGGTCATGTAGTCGATGCCTTCGGCGCTGGCCAGGCTTTGTTGCAGCGGCTGGGTGATGTAGCCCTGGATGGTCTCGGCGTTGGCCCCGGGGTAGGCGGTGGTCACCGTGATCAGGGCGTTTTCCATTTGCGGGTACTGACGCAGCGGCAGCTTGCTCCAGGCCTGGAAACCCAGCAGGACAATCAGCAGGCTGACCACGGTCGCGAGGACCGGACGGCGGATGAACGGATCGGTAAAAGCCATGGGGGTTCCTTGATCAGTCCGCTTTGGGCGGGCTGTTCTTCTCGGCTAGGGTCTTGTCGTCGCTGATGGCAATGTGCGCGCCGTTGTCCAGTTTGATCTGGCCGGCGGTGACCACGGTTTCGCCTTTCTGCACGCCTTTGGTGATCATCACCTGGCCCTCGCGACGCTCGCCGGTTTCGACAAAACGCCGCTCGGCGATCAGCACCGGTTGACCCTTGGCGTCCTTTTCCACGCTGCCGTCTTCGGCTTTCTTTTCTACGGCCACGTACACCGAATTGCCGTAGAGCGTGTAGGTGATGGCGCTTTCCGGCACGACAATGCGCGGCTGGGAGTCGGGCAGTTGCACCTGCAAACTGGCGAACATGCCCGGCAGCAGCTTGCCATCGGGGTTGGCCAGGGTGGCGCGGACCTGCACGTTGCGCGTGCTGTTTTCCACTTTCGGGTTGATCGCGCTGATGGTGCCGGGGAATTCCTGCGCCGGGTACGCCGAGACGTTGACCTGTACGGGCTGGCCAATGGCAATTTTCGGCACTGACTGTTCGGGCACGAAGAAGTCGACGTAGAGGCTGCTGAGGTCTTGCAGGGTGGCGATTTTGGTGCCGCTGGCCAGGTAGTCGCCGACGTCCACCAGGCGAATGCCGATGGTGCCGCTGAACGGCGCTACGATGCGTTTTTTCTCAAGGGATGCCTTGAGCTGATTGACCGTCGCCTTGCTCTTTTTCAGGACGGCCGAGAGTCGATCGAATTCGCCTTTGGAAATAGCCTGGCTGCCCACCAGTTGGCTGCCACGGGTGTAGTCCACTTGGGCCAGGCCGAGGTCGGCCTGTGCGGTTTCCAGCAGGGCGGTTTCCACGGCGCTGTCGAGTTGCACGATGGGTTGCCCGGCCTTGACCTTCTGTCCTGATTCGAACTGCACGTCGGTGACAGTGCCGGCGATCTCCAGGCTCAGGTCTACACCCTGCAGCGCCTTGAGTGTCCCGACCGCAGGCAGGCGCGCTTGCCAGGGACGTTCCGCCGCCGTCGCCACCGCGACACTGATGGGCGGTTTGGGCGCAGAGAAACCCTGGATCATCGTGTAGATGGAGAACGCCTTGTAGGCGCCCAGAATCAACACGATCAACAGCACAACACCCAACATGATCAGCATGCGGCGACGCAGCATATTTCCAGTTCCTTGGAGAAAATCAGGTGAGACAGTAGGGCACATTACCGCGAGTGGGAGAGGGATTCCAACTGGCACTTCTTGCAGGCAAGCGCCAGCCCCGTAGGAGCTAGCTCCTACGGGGTAGAGGGTTGTGTTCAGATTAAATGCAGATGGTTGTCCCAGAGCCCTGCCGGCAGCTCCAGTGGTTTTGCAACAAGATTTGTCTGGCGGCAATCGTAATAACGGCAGCGTCCCTGACCGGACGTCACGACAAAACCATCGGCGACAGCGCCGACGCCGGCGCAGTCGGGCAGGGGGGCGTCCAGGCGCACCTCGCCACTGTCCAGGTCCCAGATGAAAAAGCGGTTGCCCCGGGGTGCGGTCAACGCCACCAGGCGCAGGTCGCTGTGTACCGCGACACTGGCGGTGTAGTGCCCCATCGATTGCAACTGATGTTCCGGTACCGGGAACGCGACGAAGGGCTGGCCGGGGCGCTTGATCGCCAACAGCTCCGAGGATTCGTGGGACGCGCCCATGAATTGCTGGCCGGTGACGATGGTGCCGTCGCCAGCGATGCCCATGTGCCGCACGCTGTTCATCTGCTGGGCGAGGGTTTCCTTGCTCAGCAGGGTGCCGTCGCGCTGCATCAGCACCAGGCTCGGTTCCATGGCGTTGAGGTTCATCTCGACCCGGCTTTCCGCCTCGGTGCGGATGCCGCCGTTGGCCACCACCAGGGTTTCGCCATCGGGCATCCACGACACCTGATGCGGGCCGATGCCGTGGGTGGAGATCTCGCCGCTGTGCACCAGCCGTGCGCCTTCGAACTTGTACACGCCGAGCAGGCCGCGACCCGGATCGGTGGTGTCGTTTTCAGTGGCGTACAGCCAGTCGCCGTCCTTGTGAATCACTGCGTGCCCGTAGAAATGCCGGTTCGGCTGCGACACCACGGTTTGCAGGAGCGTGCCTTCGCGCAGGTCGATCAGGTAACTCTCGGTACCCGGGCGACGGGCGACGAACAAGGCGATCGGCTGCGTCGGGTGGTTGATGATGTCGTGGCAACGCTGGTTGACCCGGGTGGCGAACACCTGGGTGCCGTCCAGCCGATAACCGACGGCGTAATGCTGGCCGTCGCTATCGTCCCGCGCCGACAGCAGCAACGGGCCCTGGTCCTTTTGCCTGAACAGCTTCCAGCCGCCCAGCGTCACTGCACCCAGCAGCAAACTTCCCAGTGTCAGAGCCTGACGTCGCAACATGGAACTCGCCCTCATCAGTCACCATCGTTGGCGTTGAAGCCCAGTTGAATGCCCAGCGCCTTGGCCAGTTCGCCTTCGTGCAGGCGATGGACGACGTTGAGGCTGTCATACAGATCGTTGAGTTGCTGGCGACCGGCATCGTCACCGAGCATTTCGGTCAGCGAGCGCTGGTTGCTGGCGAACAGTTTCAGCGAAGCGGCGTACGCGGCATCGATCTTGTCGGCCAGCGGCTTTTGCTCGCTCGGCAACAGGCTGCGCAGGCCCTTGTTGTCGACGCCTTCCCAGACGGTTTTGGCGGCCGCTAGGCTGGCTTCCATACCGGTCAGCGATTGCTGGCTACGCCAGGCGTCGGCCTGGAACGGCTGCGGCACGCCCTTGCTCTGGCGGCCCATCGGCGTGCCGAGCTTTTTCTTCAGGGTGTCGATGGCCGTTACCTGCACGCGCAGCAGGTCAGCGATGGCCTCGTGGGAGTCGGCGTAGCGCTGGTTCGGGAACTTGCTCATTTGCGCGAGCATGCCGTCAGTGTTGTTCCAGCTCTTCAGGATCTCTTCAGCCAGTTGCTTCTGACGCTCGCCGATGGCCACCAGCAGCGGGCAGTATTTGGCTTTCTGCTCAGCGTTGGCCACGTCAGGTTTGCTGTCGAACAGAATGTATTCGTAGGCCGACAGGCCTTGCACGACGACGCTGGACTTGGCCAGGGCGGCGGCATCGATTTGCGGCTGGGCGGTGACCAGTTGCTCGACCTGACGGCCGACCAGGTTTTTCTTGTCCGGCCAGAACTGCACTTGCCAGGAGCGGTTGCCTTCAGACAGCGGCCCGATCAGCAGCGGTTGCAGCTCGGCCCAGGCTTTTTGCGCGTGCAGGAAGTCGGCACGGGCCGTTTCCAGGGTTTCCTTGCCTTCGCAGTAGGCCAGCGCGCTAACGGCCAATTGGCGATCGGCCTCAACCCAGCGGGTGTAGGTCGGCAGGATCACCGATTTGGCGATGGCCGCCGAGGTGACCGCTTGCGGGTCCTGTGGCGAGCAAGCGCCCAGGGCAAGGGCGGCAAGGCTGGTGAACAGTAATTTGGGACGAAACATCTTGGGCTCCCGCGGAAGGCTTGGGGGGTGTTAAAGGGAATTCAAAAACGCCAGCAACGCAGCGCGCTGCTCGACATTGAAAGACAGAACCTGTTGCTGCGCCGCCTGTGCCTCGCCGCCATGCCAGAGCACGGCTTCGAGCAGATTGCGGGCGCGACCGTCATGCAGAAATTGCGTATGTCCGCTGACCGCTTGGGTCAGACCGATGCCCCACAACGGCGGGGTGCGCCAGTCGCGGCCACCGGCCTGGAATTCCGTGCGGTTGTCGGCCAGGCCTTCGCCCATGTCATGCAGCAGCAGATCGCTGTAGGGGCGAATCACTTGATTGGCCAGTTCAGGTTCTGCGGCGTTGGCGGCCGTGGTGTATTGGGGGGTGTGACAGCTCTGGCAGCCGGCCTGATAGAACAGGTTCTTGCCGGCCAGCACTTCGGGCGCGTTGACATCGCGGCGTGCCGGTACGGCGAGGTTACGGGTGTAGAACAGCACCAGGCGGAGGATGTTGTCGCTGACTTCCGGCTCGCCATTCGGGCCATTGCCATTGGGCGCCTGTTTGCAGGCAGTTTGCGCGTCCGTGCAGTCATCAAAGGGTCTCAGGCTGGTGGTGAGGCCCATATCACCAGAAAACGCGTGAACATTTTGTTGATTGAGGTTCGGTTGCCCGGCTTTCCAGCCAAATCGTCCGAGGACGGTCTTTTGCTGAGCGTCATCCCAGACGTGATTCGGGCGTCCGGCTATGCCGTTCTTCGCTTTCGCCTGAGTCTCGGCATTGGCCAGAATCGCCTCTTCGGGGATGGCTTCGAGCAGGCCCAGACCGATCATGGGCGGGGCCACCCGTGCCGAGAAACGGGTATCCGGGTGCATCGGGCCATAGCCCAGTTGAGTGATGTTCAGGCTCGGTTTGCGCAGTTCGACCAGTGTGCCGTCCTTGAAGCGGACCGGCACCGGCGTGTAATCGACCCGTACCTTGCCTTCGGGCGCGACGCCGGGGACGGCCATGTCCTGGAACTGGCCGCCGTACACGGGTTCAGGCACGACACCGAGCTGCTCGATGACTTTCGCGTAGGCAGGAGCGTCGGGAATCGACAGACGCACCAGCATCGATACGGCATTCGCGTCGCCGGGTCCCGGTGGATGACCACGGCCATCCTTGATGTGGCAACCCTGACAGGCGTTGGTGTTGAACAACGGGCCGAGGCCGTCGCGGGCGGTGGTGGTCGAGGGTGCGATCACCCAGGGACTGCGAAAGAAACTGTTGCCGACGCTGAAGTCCACCCGACGGGATGGCGGCAGGTTGGCGGAGGGCAGCGAGAAGGCATTCTGATCGGTCTTGCGCACGGTCGTGCTGCCACCGGAGCGGGCCTCACCGGGTTCTGCCTGGGTGAAACGCGGGGCGTCATCGCAGGCACTCAGGCCCAGGGCCAGAAACAGTGCGGACAAGCGAAGAGGCAGCGGGGGCATCAGACATCCTGCGGGGCGAGCAAAACAAGGGCGCAAAGTCTAACAGGGGATGGGAATTTGAATAAGAGGAATTATCGTTTGCTTGATATGGGGCAAGTGTTCACCTGCAAGCTCGCTCCTACAGGGGGCATAGGTGCAGGCACGAAAAAGGCGACCCGAAGGTCGCCTTTTTCATTCAGCCAGCGGTGATCAGAATTCGTGATCAGCGTTGTCCGGGTTCAGGTCGTTGATACCCAGTTTGCCGGCTGCGGCTTCGATCGAACCGGTCTGCTTGACCAAGGACGCGATGGCGTCGCGCACGATCTGGTTACCGGCCGTGTTGCCGGCAGCGATCAACTGGTCGTAGTGCTCACCCTTGTTGGCATGATCGACCATGACCTGGATCTTGGCTTCGGTGGCAGCCAGATCGGCTTTCAGCGCGGTGTCGGCAGCCGGGTCAGCCTTGGCCACCAGGGACGACAGGCTGGCGCCGGTCATCTTGGTGCCGTCGACACGAGTGTATTCGCCCAGGTACACGTTACGAATGCCTTTGGCATCGTAGAAGTGCGAGTTGTGGGTGTTGTCGCTGAAGCAATCCTGTTCGTCTTCCGGGGAGTTGGCTTCCAGGGACACTTTCATGCGCTCGCCCGCCAGTTCGCCCAGGGACAGGCTGCCCATGCCGAAGAGCATTTTGCGCAGGCCGCTCTCAGCCGGTTCGGCTTCCAGGGTGGCGCGGTAGTTGTCGGCCACGTTCGGCTTCCAGTTGCCGACCATTTCTTCCAGGTCGCTGACCAGCAGTTGGGTCACGGCTTTCAGGTAGGCACGACGACGGTCGTTGTGGCCACCGGTGGCGCCAGCGCCTTCCAGGTAGTCCGAAGCCGGACGGTTGCCGGCGCCAGGGCCGGTGCCGTTCAGGTCCTGGCCCCAGAGCAGGAATTCGATCGCGTGGTAGCCAGTGGCGACGTTGGCCTCGGAACCGCCCAGCTCGTTCAGGCTGGCGAGTTTTTCCGGGGTGATGTCCTTGACGTCGACCTTGTCTTCGCCGATCTGGATTTCAGTGTTGGCGATGATATTGGCGGTGGCACCCGGGTTACCCAGGGCGTGCTCGTAGGACTTGTCGACGTAGTCGATCAGGCCTTCGTCCAGGGGCCAGGAGTTCACCTGACCTTCCCAGTCGTCGATGATGGTGTTGCCGAAGCGGAAGACTTCGCTCTGCAGGTAAGGTACGCGTGCAGCAACCCAGGCGGCCTTGGCGGCTTTCAGGGTGTCGGCGTTCGGCTTGGCGAGGAAGGCATCAACGGCGGTTTGCAGGGTTTTCGCGGTGGATTCGGCATCGCTGTAAACGGCGAAAACCATGTCGGCGTAGTGGGCGACAACGGCTTTGGCCGCTGCTTCGTCGACTTTACCGTTCGCGGCAGGTGCAGCGGCCGGGGCCGATGCAGCAGCGGCGGCCGGTGCAGGCGCAGCAGCTTTTTCTTTGTCTTTGCCTTCGCCGCAACCGGCGAGGGCAATAGCGATGGCCAACAGACTGGCGGTAGCCAGGGGCATACGAATCATGGCGAACATCCTGCTTCGATAGGGGGTGGACGGGCGCTTTGCGCGCGCAAAACTGCGACATAATGCAAATCTTTCGCATTATGTGTAAAGGGTTGGGGTTGGAAATATTTCTTATTTGCCCGGCCAAGGACACGGCTTTTCGGTGGGAGCGAGCTTGCTCGCGATGAGCCAACGGGCAGCGAGTGCATCCGGGATGTACGCGTTTTCGTTCGCGTCCATCGCGAGCAAGCTCGCTCCCACATGGGGTGTGGCGGGATTACAGGATGGCGGCGTTACTGCGCTGGGCCTGTTTCAGGTAAACGCTCAACTCCCGCGCCGGCAGGGGTTTGCTGTAGAGATAACCCTGACCTTCGTGGCAGCCTTCGGAGATGATGTAGGCCTCCTGCTCGGTGGTTTCCACGCCTTCGGCAATCACCTGCATGCCCAGGCTCTTGCCCAGCTGAATGATCGCGCGAACGATGGTGGCGTCGTCATCGTCATCGAGCAGGTCCTGCACGAAGCTCTTGTCGATCTTGATCTTGTCCAGCGGCAGGCTTTTCAGATAGCTCAGGGACGAATAACCGGTGCCGAAGTCGTCGATGGCGATCAACGCGCCGGAACGACGCAGGCTGAGCAGATGCTGGGCGGCGGTGCTGATGTCTTCCATCAGGCCGGTTTCAGTGACTTCCAGCTCCAGGCTGCGGGGTGGCAGGCGATACATCTGCAGCAGGTTGTTGACTACCCGCGGCAGCTCGGCGTGGTGCAGTTGCACCGTGGACAGGTTGACCGCCATGCGCAGTTCGCTGAAGCCCAGGTCGTGCCAGTCGCGCAGTTGCTTGCAGGCCTGGTCCAGCACCCATTCACCGATGGCGATGATGGTGCCGTTTTGTTCGGCCAGCGGGATGAACAGGTCCGGCGGTACCAGGCCGTGATCGGGGTGCTGCCAGCGAATCAGCGCTTCGACACCGACCACGCGATTGTCGCGGTAGCTGATCTGCGGCTGGTAGACGAGGTAGAACTGGTTGCGCAGCAGCGCGTCTCGCAAGTCTTTTTCCAGCTCGCGACGGCGGCGCATCTCGGTGTCGACGCTGGCGATATAGAACTGGTAGCGATTGCGCGACCGGGTCTTGGCCAGGGTCATGGTCTGCTCGGCCTTTTGCAGCAACTTCTCGGTGCTGTCACCGTCCTCGGGGAACAGGGTGATGCCGATGGTAGCGCGCAGGCGAATCTCCTGATGATCGAGGGCGAAGGGCGCCTCCAGGTCGTCGAGAATGCTTTGTGCCAGTTCTGCGGCTTCGTAGGGCTGCTCGATATCGGCCTGAACCAGGGCGAACTGGTCGCCACCCAGGCGGGCGAGGGCGCCGAGGCGTCCACTGTGGGCGCGCAGGCGATCGGCCAGGGCCAGCAGCAGTTGGTCGCCGGTCTGGTAGCTGAATTGTTCGTTGATGCCCTTGAAGTCATCGAGGCCGACACACAACACCGCGACACGACGCTGCAGTTTGCCGGCGTCGACGAGGATCTTGTCCAGTTGCTGCTGCAGTTGCTGACGGTTCGGCAGGCCGGTAAGGAAGTCGTACTGGGCCATGCGCAGCAGGCTGTTTTCCGCTTCATGGCGCAGGTGGGTATTGCGCTCGATGGATTCGAGCAACTGGTTGGCAGTATTGATCCAGATACCCAGTTCGTTCTTTTCGTGACCCTTGAGCTGTGGAATCTTGTGTTCGCTTGGGCGGTCCGGATTGATTTCCGTGAGGTGTTCGATGATCCGCGACAGCGGCTTGGTCAACAGCCAGTGATAGACCAGGTACAGCACCAGGCCCATTGCCAGGGCGCGCAGCACGCCGGAGATGAAAATGATCACCGAGCTGACAATGAAACCCTGCCCATAAGTGGCGGTGTCGAGGGTGATGCTCAAGTCGCCGTAATACTCACTGTACGGCCCACGCCCGACCAGTTGGGTGGTGAAAGTGCGTTCCTGGCCGAGAATCAGGTCGGTCAGCCAGCGGCTGTTGGAATGCTGCAGGTCGCGGGATTTTTGCGCGAGCATCGCTTCATTGGGATGGCCGATGGACGCCTGGCGTACCGCGTCATCCTGAAACAGGCCTTCGATCACCTGCATGCCCATCTCGCGGTCGAGGCTGTACACGGCCTGGGTCGAAGGGTCACGGAACATGTCGAGGATACGCTCGGCATCGCCAGCGACGGCCTGCCGGGTTTTATAGGCATCGAAAACAATCTGCGCGCAGCTCAAGACCACACCGACGATCAATGCCGACAGGAGCACGACCCGGAGCAACTTCACCGACAAGCTGTTCTTGAGTTCCAGCTTCAAAGGGTTATTCCTTGTTCCGTGCGGGTAGCATCAAGTTGCCATGAGTATTGGCAATCCCGTAATGGCAGTCAAAGGGTCAATGATCCCTGAGGGATTTTGCCTGCAGCCTGGCCGTTATGCAGCTGTCTTATATTGCTAGCCTATTAGCACTGTGTCGGTTGTCGAGTCCTTCAACTTGAGCGGGATAAAGAGTTTTTTTCCGTTGATTTGATGTTAGCCGCCTGTGGCGTTGGAGCAAGGGGGGAAAGGGCTGGTTTTATTGTCAGATAATTCTTCGAAAAGTATCAAAAAAAAACCCGGCAAAAGCCGGGTTTTTTTGACTGGCGTCGAGCTTAAGCGGTGAAGGTCTTGCCTTCGAACTGCTCAGCTACGAATTTCCAGTTCACCAGGTTCCAGAACGCTTCTACGTATTTTGGACGAACGTTGCGGTAGTCGATGTAGTAGGCGTGTTCCCAGACGTCGCAGGTCAGCAGCGGAGTGTCGCCGTTGGTCAGCGGGTTGCCGGCGCCGATGGTGCTGGCCAGGGCCAGGGAACCGTCAGCCTTTTTCACCAGCCAGCCCCAACCGGAACCGAAGGTGCCGATGGAAGTCTTGCTGAACTCTTCCTTGAACTTGTCGAACGAACCGAACGCAGCGTTGATGGCTTCAGCCAGCGCGCCGGTTGGTTGACCGCCGGCGTTTGGCGCCAGGCAATTCCAGTAGAAGGTGTGGTTCCAGACCTGAGCGGCGTTGTTGAAGATACCGCCCGAGGAGGTCTTGACGATCTGCTCCAGGGTCTTGCCTTCGAACTCGGTGCCTGGCACCAGGTTGTTCAGGTTCACGACGTAGGTGTTGTGGTGCTTGTCGTGGTGGTATTCCAGCGTTTCCTTGGAAATGTGCGGCTGCAGGGCATCGTGTGCGTACGGCAGTGGCGGCAATTCGAAAGCCATCTTGATTCTCCTAATCAGGTCAGTTGCGGTGAGCGCAAGGCCGATCACGGGCGGCCAGACAAGCGCCGGGGAGTTTGTACTCTTTGCGGCGCAGGGATTGGGATCATAGCACCGGGGTGGCGGCATAACCACGCAACAACTGTGTGGAATAGAGGTTCCAGAGCCTTTTGGAATAAGTCAGCCGGCGCTGATCAATTGCAACGCTACCGCGAACATCATGATCGCCACCAGCAGGTCGAGAATGCGCCAGGTGCTCGGTCGGGCAAGCCACGGCGCCAGCCAGGCGGCACCCAGGGCCAGGGTGAAGAACCACAGCAATGATGCACTCGCCGCGCCTACCACGTAGGCACCCGGTTCGGTCTGTTGTGCACCGAGGGAGCCGATCAGCAGCACGGTGTCGAGGTACACGTGCGGGTTGAGCAACGTCACCGCCAAGGCGCTGAGCATGACCGCCCGTAGCGAGCGCACAGTCGGGTTCTCGCCCTGTTGCAGACTCTGTTTTGAAAATGCCCGACGCAGCGCCTGGCTGCCGTACCAGATCAAAAATGCTGCGCCGCCCCAGCGGGCAATCGCCAGCAGTGTCGGATTGTGCGCCAGCACGCTGGCCAGACCGAACACCCCGGCGGCCACCAGGATCGCATCGCAGATCACGCAGAGCGCGGCAACCGGCAGGTGATGTTCCCGCCGCAGGCTTTGCGCGAGGACGAACGCATTCTGCGTACCGATGGCCATGATCAGGCCGAAGGCCACCAACAGGCCATTTACATAACTTTGCCACATGCTGGTTTACTCCCCGTTGGCGGCCAGATCGCGCAGCACTTGCAGGGCGCGATCGGCATCGGCCAGACCGACAAACAAATGGTCGTGGTAGTAGCCGGCAATCACGTTGCAGCTGATGCCGGCCTTGCCCAGTGCCGTGGCGAACGCAGCCGTCAGGCCAACCGCTTCGAGGGCCGAGTGCACGTTCAGGGTGATCCAGGCGGCGATGTAGTCGAAGGTGAATCCGGCCTGTTCGGCCTGGGATCGTTCCAGGATCAGCGTCAGACCTTCCTGTTCGCGAAAGCTGCCGATGATGTCCAGATCCGCCGGCAGTTGCCCGTCGCGCAGGGTGCAAAACACGTATTCGCCAGCGTTGAGTTGCGGGCTCATGCTGCGCAGCAGCGTTGCCAATGAAGTTTCGCCAGCCATTGTGGTGTTCCTTGTTCAAGAGTGCTTGCCGGGCATTTTCAGTGCAAACGCTGTATAAGAAAAACAAATCATGCTGATCGCTCATTAGGAAAACTGATGTTCGACTACAAATTACTCTCTGCCCTGGCCGCCGTGGTCGAACAAGCCGGTTTCGAGCGCGCAGCGCAAGTACTGGGGCTGTCGCAATCGGCGATCTCGCAACGCATCAAATTGCTGGAGGCACGGGTCGGCCAACCGGTCCTGGTGCGGGCCACACCGCCAACACCCACCGAGATCGGTCGGCGTCTGCTCAACCATGTGCAGCAGGTACGTTTACTGGAGCGGGATCTGCAAAGCCTGGTGCCGGCACTGGATGAAGAAGGGCTGCCGGAGCGCCTGCGGATTGCCTTGAACGCCGACAGCCTCGCCACATGGTGGGCACAGGCTGTGGGCGAGTTTTGCGCAGAGCAGCATCTATTGATGGACCTGGTGGTCGAGGACCAGACCGTCGGCCTCAAACGCATGCGTGCCGGCGAAGTGGCCGCGTGCGTGTGTGCCAGTGAGCGCCCGGTGGCCGGTGCGCGCAGCGTGTTGCTGGGGGCGATGCGCTATCGGGCGCTGGCCAGCCCGGCGTTTCTGGCCCGGCATTTTCCCGATGGCGTGCGCGCCGAGCAATTGGCCCGCACGCCGGCGCTGGTATTCGGCCCGGACGACTTTCTGCAACATCGCTACCTCGCGTCGCTGGGCGTGGTCGGCGGATTCGAACACCATCTATGTCCTTCCTCGGAAGGTTTTATCCGCTTGACCGAAGCCGGACTCGGCTGGGGCCTGGTTCCGGAATTACAGGTGCGCGAGCAACTTGAACGCGGCACCTTGCTTGAGCTGTTGCCAGATAAACCCATCGATGTGCCGCTGTACTGGCATCATTGGCGCAATGGCGGTCAGTTACTGGGCTTGCTCACCGAGCAATTGGTAAGCGCCTCGAAACAATGGCTGGTGCCGTTGGACTGATCGGCAGCGTCAAGTCCACACGCAATACGTAAAACGAAATATTCGGAGCACTACATGAAAATTCTGGTCACTGGCGCAAGCGGCTTCATCGGCGGACGCTTTGCGCGTTTCGCCCTGGAGCAGGGCCTGGACGTACGGGTCAACGGTCGCCGGGCCGAAAGCGTGGAGCACCTGGTGCGCCGTGGCGCCGAGTTCATCCAGGGCGATCTGAGTGACCCGGAGCTGGCACGCGAGCTGTGTTCGGATGTCGAGGCCGTGGTGCATTGCGCCGGCGCGGTGGGTTTGTGGGGGCGCTACCAGGATTTCCATCAGGGCAATGTCCAGGTCACCGAAAACGTCGTCGAAGCCTGCCTCAAGCAGCGGGTTCGGCGCCTGGTGCATCTGTCGTCGCCGTCGATCTACTTCGATGGCCGTGACCATCTCGACCTGACTGAAGAACAGGTGCCCAAACGCTTCAAGCATCACTATGCAGCCACCAAGTACCTGGCCGAGCAGAAGGTCTTCGGTGCCCAGGAGTTCGGCCTGGAAACCCTGGCCCTGCGCCCGCGCTTCGTCACCGGGGCCGGCGACATGAGCATCTTCCCGCGCCTGCTGAACATGCAACGCAAGGGCCGCGTGGCAATCATCGGCAATGGCCTGAACAAGGTCGATTTCACCAGCGTGCAAAACCTCAACGAGGCGTTGCTCAGCAGCTTGCTGGCCAGTGGCTCTGCGTTGGGCAAGGCCTACAACATCAGCAACGGTACGCCGGTGCCTTTGTGGGATGTGGTCAATTACGTCATGCGAAAAATGGAAGTCCCGCAGGTGACCAAGTACCGTTCCTACGGCCTGGCCTACAGCGTTGCCGCGCTCAACGAGGGCGTTTGCAAATTGTGGCCGGGGCGCCCCGAGCCGACTTTGTCGCGCTTGAGCATGCAAGTGATGAACAAAAATTTCACCCTGGACATCAGCCGCGCCCGGCACTATCTGGATTACGATCCCAAGGTCAGCCTGTGGACGGCGCTCGACGAGTTCTGTGGCTGGTGGAAGGCCCAGGACATTCGCTGAAAAAGCTTGCAGCACCCCCTTGTTGAACCGGGTACCGGGCTTAAAGGTCAATGAATGCGGCTGTGGGGTTTATACTGCGCGGCACAAAGCCATCATGTGATTCACAAAGGTTGATTCAATGCCCATGCGAAACGATGCCAACGACGACTTTGACAATGTGCCCAGCTTGCGTGCAGACGTGCTCGACGACGATGACTTTCCGCCCAGCACGCGCACGGCGGTGCATTCGCGCACTGCGCCGGTGGTCAAGGTCAAGTCGGCCAGTACCGGGCCGTTGTGGGCCCTGGTTGGTGCCTTGTTCTTCGCGTTCGCAGGCCTCGCCTGGTGGAGCTTTCAGCAGATTTCGCTGATGGAGCAGCAACTGGTGGCGACCCAGGAAAGTTTCGCGCGCATCAGTGAGGAAGCGGCGGGGCGCTTGCAGGACATTTCCGGCAAGGTTGTCGCTAGCCAGACCAACGTCACCACCGACAGCGAAGCCTTGAAGTTGCAAATCAAGCAACTGGAAAACCGTCTGCAGGACCAGAGCACCCAGCAGCAAGGCGTGGCCGGGCAGGCGTCCGAGCTGGACAAACGTCTGGCGCAGATGACCGCGCAAACCACCGAGCTGGACAAGCGCCTGGCACAGTTGACCGCACAGAACACCGAGCAACAGGCCGCCAATACGCAGCTGCAGGCGCAGGTCAAAACCCTGAGCAGTGAACTGACCGCACTTAAAAGCGCGGCGACCGATCCGGAAAAAGTCGATGCCCAGCTCAAGAGCCTGAGCGCCGATATCGCCACCTTGAAGAAACAAGGCAACCCGAGCGCCGCCATCGAGCGTCTGGAACAGGACATGATTGTGCTCAAGAGCGAGCAGGACAATCGCCCGGTTGCAGCGCCGGGTTCGACCAACACTGCCGAGTTCGATGCGTTCCGGGGTCAGGTCACCCGCAACATCAACACCCTGCAGGCGCAGATTCAAAACCTGCAGCAGCAACTGCGCGCCCGCCAATGAGTCACGTCCCTTTGCCGGCTTGGCCGGCAAAGGGTTTGTCCGCACACTGCTCTTCGCTGAATATCCATACATGCCCCATTGCCGTCTACGCTCTTGAAAACACCAACAAGACGAGGGATGCGCAATGGGGTTTCTGCATAAATTGACCTGGCTGTGCGGCATGCTGGTGCTGTGCCTGGGTCAGGTTCACGCCGCCGGGACGGAAAAGGATGACAGCAAAGCGGCCGTCGCCTTGTTGGAAAAAGCCCTGGCCTACTACCACGACAATGGCGACAAGGCCTTTGCGGCGTTCAGTCGTCAGGGCGAATTCGTCGACAAGGACCGTTATGTCTTTGTCCTCGACACCAAGGGTGTGATGCTCGCCAGCGGCGGGCCTTCTTCGGCGCTGATTGGCCGGGACGTGTCGGAGGTCCTGGGGCCGGACCTGCAGAAAACCTTCAAGGATGCGCTGAAGGTTCCTGAGGGCAACGGCATTCAGCAGGCCGAATATCGCTGGCAGAACTGGGCCGACGGCAAGGTCGAACGCAAGCATGTCTACTACCAGCGCGTCGGCGACCGGATCCTGGCCGTGGGCTATTACATGCCGCGCGCTTCAGCGGAGCAGGCGATGGCCCTTCTCAACAAGGCGGCGATGGATCTGGCCAAGGACGAGAAAGGCACGTTGACGGCGATCAATTCCCTCAAGGGCGGCTATTTGCAGGATGACCTGTACGTGTTTGTGGTCGATCTGGACACCAAACGCTA
Organism: Pseudomonas vancouverensis; assembly: GCF_004348895.1. Classification (GTDB taxonomy): domain Bacteria; phylum Pseudomonadota; class Gammaproteobacteria; order Pseudomonadales; family Pseudomonadaceae; genus Aquipseudomonas; species Aquipseudomonas vancouverensis. The sequence continues at coordinate 407,100 of NZ_RRZK01000002.1, read as the reverse complement.
CGTGGCTCACGGCACCAATCTGCGTTTGATCAACACCGATTTCAGCAAGATCGAAGACCCGGAAGACAAGCCGGTGGGTGAACCGATCCTGGCAATGATGGCGACGCAGGACCATGGCGAGTATGAATACCGCTGGAAAAACCCGGTGACCGGCAAGGTCGAGAACAAGCATGCGTACCTGAAGAAGGTCGGGCACTTTCTGGTAGCAGTCGGGTATTACAGCCCTTGACGGAGATTGTCTGAAAAGTCGCTTCCGCGAGCAGGCTCGCTCCCACATTGATCTACGAAGAACCCTTGTGGGAACGAGCTTGCTCGTGAATGCAGTTAGCCCGATGTGATTACTTGGCCTTGTCCTCCCGCCCACGCAACAGCATGTTCGGCATGGCAATCGCCGCCGCCAATCCCAGCAACGACACTGCCGCGCTGACCATCAGCAGATGCCGGAATGTCAGCAGCAGCTCGGCGCGCAAGGCGTTCTGGGCATCACCCGGTGCGGCGTTCAAACCATCAAGCAACACATTCCCCGAACTGCCCTCGGCCATCAAGGAAGAACCGGCCAGGTGCGCGAAACTGGAATCCTGCAACAGCGCCAGCAACAGCGCCGACATCAAGGCCACGCCCACTGCGCCACCCAGCGAACGGAACAGGTTGGTGGTGCTGGTGGCCACGCCTATGTCCCGTTGTGCTACCGAGTTCTGCGTCCCCACCAACGACGTCGGGAACTGCATGCCCGAGGAAATCCCGCAGAGCAACATGAACAGGCTGCTCAGCACCACGGCTTGCGGCGCGCTGAAGGCCATGCCGAGAATCGAGATCGGCATCAGCAGGGCGCCGGTGAGAATCATCGGTTTGTAGCGACCGGTGACCGAGGTCCGGCGACCGGCGAAATACGCACCGATCGGCAGCCCCATGGCCAGTGGCAGCAGGTGCAGCGCGGCACTGTCGGCGCCAGCGCCGGTCACACTTTGAAAGCGCAGCGGTATCAATACGATCAATGAAATGGCCTGGAAGCTGGTGAAGAAAATCGTGCACCAGCACAGGATTGCATTGCGGTTTGCGAACAGGTGCATGGGCAGCAACGGCTCCCGCGCCCGCCGTTCGTGAGCGACGAACAAGCCCAGCACCAGCACGGCACTGGCGAGCAGGGCCAGCACTTCGCTGCTGCGCCACGAATGACCCTGGCCGACCTGGGTGATGCCCAGCAGCAACGCGGTCAGGCCGATGATCATCAGCAACGTCCCGAGGTAATCGATCACCGGTTTGCGTTGCGGAATCGGCAGGCCGACCAGGGTGCGGTTGGCCACCAGCCACGCCCCCAAACCCAGCGGCAGGTTGATCAGGAACACCCAGCGCCACGACAGGTATTCGGTCATGTAGCCGCCGAGCACCGGCCCGGCGACGCTGGCCACGGCATACATACTGCTGAAGTAACCCTGATAGCGACCCCGTTCGCGGGGCGGCACGATGTCGCCGATGATCGCCTGGCTCACCGAAATCATGCCGCCGGCGCCAATGCCCTGGAAAATCCGCGCCAGCACCAGTTGCTCCATGCTCTGGGCCATGCCGCAGAACACCGAGGCCAAGGTGAACAAACCCATGCCGAACAGCATCAGCTTGCGCCGCCCGTACAGGTCACCCAGTTTGCCGTAGATCGGCACCGCCACCGTCATTGCCACCATGTAGCCGGAGATCACCCAGGCCAACAGGCTGACATCCTTGAATTGCGCGGAAATGGCCGGCATGGAAACGGCGACGATGGTCTGGTCCAGTGCGCCGAGGAAGATCGCCAGCATCAAGGCGATCAGCACGCTGCGGATGGCCGGTTTAGGCGTGTCAGGCTGGTGAAGATTGGTCACGGGGGAACCTGCGGACAGAAATTGACCCGCCCGGGTGGAACGAACGGGGAATATGGGCCAGTTTAAATCGGTAGGCAGCTATTCGATAGCCTCGCACGCAAGCACGCCATGTTTTCCAACATGAAGTTATCTACACATAGCCGTTACATTTGATCGACCGCGCAACGATGACTGACGGGCGGAGCTGACTTTTGCAGGACGAGCGCTTGCAATTTTTCCTCGTGAGCCCGTCAATTGGAGATGAAAACTGAAGCGAGCCCTGTGCATTCTGCCAATCGGTGCGATTATCGCCCGTCATCAACTCCGAGGCCTGGATTGACGTGATGAACAAGCCTGACCTGCCTTCGATTCCAGTATTCAAACTCTATGGGGAAAGCCTGGAGTGGCCGACCCCCGATCTGCTTCATTGCGAAACCATTTCCAAACGCAGCCGTGAACATCATTGGCACATCAATCCGCACCGTCATGCCGATTTGTGCCAGTTGCTCTTCGTTTTCAAAGGTCAGGCAGAGCTTGAAATCGAAGGCCAGCGTTCAAATCTGACGGAACCGGCGATCCAGATCCTGCCACCCTTGTCGGTGCATGGTTTTCGCTTTTCCGAGGACGTGGAAGGGTATGTGGTGACACTGGCAGCACCGCTGGTGGCTCAACTGCAGGTGCAACTGGGGCATTCGTTCAATGCCCTGGAGCAGGCCGACAGTTACCCGGCCGGCAAGGACGGCGGGTACCTCGACAGCCTGTTCAGTGCCTTGCAGAACGAATACAACAGCCATCAGCCGGCGCGGGAAATGCTCATGCATTCGCTGCTGAGCGTGATCGTCGTCTGGCTCAGCCGCCAGGTGCTTCAGCGGCGTACGGCACAGGCACGACCACAACGAGCCCGGGAATACCTCAACGGATTTATTCAGTTGGTGGAAGAGACGTACCGGCAGCACGTCAAGGTCGAGGACCTGGCCCATCGATTGGGCATTTCCGTGTCGCACCTCAACGGCACTTGCCGTGAACTGGCGGGGCAACCGGCCTTGCAGATCATGCATGAGCGGCAACTGCTCGAGGCCAAGCGCCTGCTGACCTACACCAGCATGACCATCTATGAAATGTCCGATGTCTTGGGCTTTTCCGATCCGACCAACTTCACCCGGCTGTTCCGGCGCAGAGTGGGAATTTCACCCAAAGCCTTCCGCGACCGCTTGAAGGCCGATCAGGACACCGACACCTGAGCCTTTGCATCAGCGCAGGGCGTTGAGAGTCGCGTTATGCGGGATGCAACGCTCGAAGTTGCAGCTCGCGTATTCGCGGGGCAGGTTGCGCAACTGTTCCACTCGCCAGGCCGCAGCACCGTAGAGCCCGAGCGTGAACGCACAGGTGAGGAAGATGGCGATGTATCTTCTTGTTTTGATGTTCATGGCGTTTGACCTCTGAACGCATACCCTTGGGTATTACTTTGAGCATAGGTCAGCGGCGCCGGGTTGCCAGCGATAACGCGGTATTCAACACATTGATGGTGCCTTGGAGCCAACAAGCCGGTTCCCTCATGAGAGTGCTGTTCACTCAAGCAAATCTTGAGCATTTCCAGTTCTCGTGGCGAGCGAGCTTGCTCGCGTTGGGCTGCGCAGCGGCCCCGAAAAATCGGCATTCCAGCATATTTTTGTGAGTGCTACGCACTCAAACGGGAGCGAGCTCTCTCTCCACAGGTCAACTCACTAACTGAAGATCTGCTTAATTGAACGGCATTAGCTCCCAAACGGAGGTTTCTGTTACAGGCCAATATCCCACGCCGGTTCCTGCGGAAACCTTTCCACCAGAAAATCCAGCAAGCTGCGCAGCGCCGCCGGCATGTGCTTGCGCGAGGCATACACCGCGTACACGTTCATCTGCCGGGGTTCGGCGGCGGGCAGCAGGCGCACCAGCTCGCCGCTGTGGATATGCACACCCGCCTGATAGGTAGGAAGCATGGCCACCCCGGCGCCGGCGATGGTTGCGCGTAACAAGGTGCTGGCCTCGTTAGCGCTGATGTTGCCTTGCACCGGTATCGACACCGGCTCGCCGTCCTGCTCGAAATGCCACAGGCTTTTACCGAAATAGGAATGGGTCAGGCAGTTATGCCGGCTCAGGTCCTCGACCCGTTGTGGCGCCGGATGTTCGCGCAGGTAAGCGGGGGAGGCGCAAATCACCGAGCGGCAGACTGTCAGGCGGCGGGCGATCAGGTTCGGGTCGAGGTCATTGCTGGTGCGGATCGCCAGATCGATGCGTTCATCCACCAGGTTCACTGTGCGATCGAGCATCTGCAGGTCGACGCTGACACCGGGGTAGCGTTTGACGTACGCCGCCATGGCGTCCGCCAGTTGTGCCTGGCCGAAGGAAGTACTGACGCTGATGCGCAGCAGCCCGCGTGGCGCATCGTCCGGTTCACTGACGGCGGCTTGCATGTCGGCAGTCAAGTCGAGCATCTGCCGACAGCGCGGCAGGATTTCATTGCCGGCGGCGGTCAGGCTCAACTTGCGTGTGGTGCGATGCATCAGGCGTGCGCCGACCCAGTCTTCCAGTTCCGCCAGATAACGCGATACCACTGGCCGCGAGAGCTCCAGATGATCGGCCGCCGCCGACTGGCTGCCGAGGTCGACCACCGTGACGAACACGCGCATTGCTTGTAGACGATCCATGATTTGCCCGCTTTCAGAAACAAACTATGTCCAAGCATCGCATTTTTTGTACTGAGTCAGGCAACTAAGCTTTGTGCCCATGCCCACTCGGCTTCTCCATTCTGATAACGGTGTGAACAATGATCGGCTTCACCTCTTTCAAACGCGTATTCCTGGCCACTGTCCTCGGCTTCGCCGCCCACGCCAGTGCATCGACCTTGACGCTGGATGTCTACAACCCCGGCGAAAAAGCGATTTTCCCGGTGACCTCGGTGCTGGTCAGCGGTGAGAAAGATGCAATCCTGGTGGACGCGCAATTCGGCAAATCCCAGGCCGAACAACTGGTGGAAAAAATCCGCGCCAGCGGCAAGCAACTGACCACTATCTACATCAGCCATGGTGATCCCGATTACTACTTCGGCCTCGACACCCTGACCGCGGCATTCCCCAAGGCCAGGGTGCTCGCCTCGCAGCCGACCGTTGACCACATCAAGCACACCGTCGACGGCAAACTGGCGTTCTGGGGACCGAAGATGGGCGCGGATGTACCGGCCAAAACCCTGGTGCCCGAGGTGCTCAAGGGGGACAGCCTGATCCTTGAAGGGCAGAAGTTGCAGGTGGTCGGACTTGAGGGTCCGCAACCGGACCGCAGCTTCGTGTGGATTCCGTCGATCAAGGCCGTGGTCGGCGGTGTCGTGGTGGCGCAAGGCATTCACCTGTGGATGGCCGACACCCAAAGCGCGCAGTCCCATGCCGATTGGTTGGCTACGCTGCATTCCATCGAAACCCTGAAACCGAAAACCGTGGTGCCGGGGCATTTCCTCGGCAACGGCAACCATTCGCTGGCAGCGGTGCAGTTCACTGCTGACTACATCAAGGCGTTCGATGAAGAGGCCGCCAAGGCAAAAGATTCTGCGGCATTGATCGCCGCGATGAAGAAGCGCTATCCGACCCTGGGTGATGAAAGCTCCCTGGAGCTGAGCGCGAAGGTCGCCAAGGGCGAGATGAAGTGGTGATCCACACACATTTTTGCAGCCGCATTTGTGGCGAGGGAGCTTGCTCCCGCTCGAGTGCGCAGCACTCGCAAGATTTTTGGGGCCGCTGCGCAGCCCAACGCGAGCAAGCTCGCTCGCCACAGAAAATTTATCAAGCCAACCCTGTCTGGAGAGCATCATGAGCAAAATCGCAATCATCGGCGCCACCGGTCGTGCCGGTAGCCAGTTGCTGGAAGAAGCCCTGCGTCGCGGCCACAGCGTCACTGCCATCGCCCGTGATACCTCGAAAATCGGTTCCCGTGACGGTGTGGTCGGCAAGAATGTCGATGCACTCGATTCCGCCGCGTTGCAAGCGGCGATCAAGGGGCATGACGTGGTAATCAGCGCTGCGCATTTCGCCACCTTGCCAGCCAGCGCGGTGGTCGGGCCGGTGAAAGCGGCCGGGGTCAAACGCCTGCTGGTGGTGGGCGGTGCCGGTTCGCTGTTGTTGCCGGACGGCACGCGGGTGATCGACAGCAAGGGCTTTCCGGACGAGTACAAGGCCGAGGCGGGCGCCGGTGCGTTGTTCCTGGAAAATCTGCGTCAGGAAAAGGAGCTGGACTGGACCTTCCTGTCGCCGTCGGCGGAGTTTGTCGAGGGCGAGCGCACTGGATCATTCCGAATCGGCAAGGATGATTTGCTGGTGAGCAGTGCAGGGCGAAGCTGGATAACCTTTGCCGATTACGCGATTGCGATGCTCGATGAGGTGGAAGCACCGAAGCATTCGCGGCAGCGCTTTGCTGTCGGGTACTGAGTTCCCGGATCATTTGTGGGAGCGAGCAAGCTCGCTCCCACAGGGGGAATTCGCGCTTAGCGCGACTGCGCCTGCTCCACCAACCAGCCCATCAATTCGCGCAACTTCGGCGAAGGCGCGGGTTTTTCCGGGAATACCAGGTAATACCCCAACCCCGTTGTCACCTTCAGATCGAAAGGCATGACCAGCCGTCCGGCATCCAGGTCATCGCCGATCAGCGACCAATCGCCAATCGCCACCCCCGTGCCTTGTGACGCCATCGACATTGCCAGGTCCAGGGTTTCGAAATGCTGGCCCTTGCCGACGTTGGTCAAGTGCACGTCGGCAGCCTTCAGCCAGGCCTTCCAGTCCCGTTCATCCCGGGTCGGATGCAGCAACAGGTGCTGTTGCAGGTCGGCCGGTGACTGCAAAGGCGTGGGGCCTTCGAGCATCGGTCTGGAACACACCGGCGTGAGTTGTTCATCGAAGAGTTTTTGCGACACCAGCGAACCGTCCGGCGGCGGGCCGTACATCACTGCTGCGTCGAACTGCTCGCGATGGAAATCCACACCGTGCTTGACCGTGGTGGTCAGTTCCACGGGCACCTCCGGACGCTCCTTCTGCCATTGCAGCAAACGCGGCAGCAACCAGCGCATGACGCAGGTTGGGGCCTTCAGTTGCAGGGTCTCGCGCTTCTCGCCGGTCTGCTCTACGGCTTCGTCGATCAAGGCGAAAATCTGTTGCACCCGTGGCAGCCATTCGCGTCCTTCTGCCGTCAGGTCCAGGCCTCGTGCCTGGCGGACGAACAGTTCATATCCGAGAAAGTCCTCCAGCCCGGCGATCTGCCGACTGACCGCGCCCTGGGTGATAAACAGCTGTTCGGCAGCACGGGTGAAGTTGCAGCACTGCGCGGTAATCAGAAAAGTGTGCAGCGCCGGCAGGGGAGGCAGTCGTTTCATGGAGATCCAAGGTATGACGTGAGGACATGGCTAGTATGACTTTTTATCCATTGTTGCGGCTACGTGTCGCCCGTTCCAATGAGGCCATTCCCGGGCCTGCCAATCCATCATAAACACAGCGCATGCCCGGCGTCTCAAACGAACAAGAAGGGCAATTCACATGGCGACGTGCGGCGAAGTATTGGTCAAGTTACTCGAAAACTACGGGGTCGAGCAGGTGTTCGGCATTCCCGGGGTTCACACCGTGGAGCTGTATCGCGGGCTGGCCCGTTCGAGCATCAACCACGTCACCCCTCGTCATGAACAAGGCGCCGGCTTCATGGCCGACGGCTACGCCCGCACCAGCGGCAAGCCGGGTGTGTGCTTCATCATCACCGGCCCCGGCATGACCAACATCACCACCGCCATGGGCCAGGCCTACGCTGATTCGATCCCGATGCTGGTGATCTCCAGCGTGCAATCGCGCAGCCAGTTGGGCGGCGGTCGCGGCAAGCTGCATGAGCTGCCGAACCAGAGCGCGCTGTGTGCAGGCGTTGCCGCGTTTTCCCACACCCTGATGTCGGCGGCGGAGTTGCCGGTCGTACTGGCCCGTGCTTTCGCGCTGTTCCAGGCCGGTCGTCCGCGTCCGGTGCACATCGAAATTCCGTTGGACGTGCTGGTGGAAGAGGCGGATGACCTGCTCGCCAGCCTGCCGGTCAATATCGACCGCGCCGGCGCTTCGCCGAGCGCTGTTTCGCGCATGACCGAATTGCTCGCTGGCGCCCAGCGTCCGCTGATCCTCGCCGGTGGCGGTGCCATCGATGCCGCTGCCGAGCTGACCGAACTGGCCGAACTGCTGGACGCTCCGGTCGCGCTGACCATCAACGCCAAGGGCATGCTGGAGTCCGCTCACCCGCTGCTGATCGGCTCGACCCAGAGCCTGGTCGCCACTCGCGCATTGGTCGCTGAAGCTGACGTGGTGCTGGCCATCGGCACCGAACTGGCCGAGACCGATTACGATGTGACCTTCGCCGGTGGTTTCGAGATTCCCGGCAAGCTGCTGCGCATCGACATCGACCCGGACCAGACCGTGCGCAACTACCCGCCGCACGTAGCTCTGGTAGCTGATTCGCGCAACGCTGCACAAGCCTTGCTCAGTGCGCTGTCGCACAAATCGCTGGCTGAACGTCGCAACGATTGGGGCCAGGTGCGTGCCGCGCGTTTGCGCGAAGAACTGGCCACCACCTGGGATGCGCCAACCCTGGCCCAGACCCGCTTCCTCGAAACCGTGCTGCACGAACTGCCGAATGCGGTGTTCGTCGGCGACTCCACGCAACCGGTGTACACCGGCAACCTGACCTTCAACCCGGAGCGTCCGCGTCGCTGGTTCAACTCGTCCACCGGCTACGGCACCCTCGGTTACGCACTGCCGGCGGCGATTGGCGCCTGGCTCGGCGGCAGCGCCGAAAACGGCACGCGTCCGCCAGTGGTGTGCCTGATCGGCGACGGCGGTCTGCAATTCACCCTGCCGGAACTGGCCAGCGCCGTCGAAGCGCGCACCCCGGTGATCGTGCTGCTGTGGAATAACCAGGGTTACGAAGAGATCAAGAAATACATGGTCAACCGCGCCATCGAGCCAGTGGGCGTGGACATCTACACCCCGGACTTCATCGGTGTTGCCAAGGCCCTGGGATGCGCCGCCGAAGCGGTCAGCGGCGTCGAGCAACTGCGTGGCGCACTGCGTGCGGCCTCGGATCGTCAGGGCCCGACCCTGATTGAAATCGACCAGCGCGAGTGGATGAAGGCGGTGTCGAAATGAGTTTCCCAACCAACCTCGACGGCCTGTACATCAATGGCCAATGGTCGGCCGGCAATGAACACCTGCGGGTGATCAACCCGGCGACCGAAGCGCTGCTGACCACGGTCAATGGCGGTGACGAACATGCGGTCGATCAAGCTGTCGGTGCCGCGACCAAAGCGTTCGCCGACTGGTCGAAAACCACCGGCGCCGAACGTGGTGCGATTCTGCGCAAGATCGCAGCTGGCGTGCAGGCCAATCGCGAAAAACTGATGCACCTGCAATCGAGCAACAACGGCAAGCCACAGTTCGAAGCGACCATTGACGTCGACGATGTGATCGCCACGTTCGAGTACTACGCCGGTCTCGCCGAAGGCCTGGACGCCAAACAGGACAGCACTGTCGAGCTGCCCACCGACGATTTCAGCGCACGCCTGCGCCGCGAGCCGTGCGGTGTGGTCGGCCTGATCGTGCCGTGGAACTTTCCCATGGTCACCACCGCATGGAAACTCGCCCCGGCCCTGGCCGCCGGTTGCTGCGTGGTGCTCAAGCCGTCGGAAGTGACGCCGCTGCCGGAGCTGGAACTGGCAACCATCATCGCTGAGGCCGGTGTACCGGCCGGCGTGTTCAACCTGGTGTGCGGTACCGGTTTGGCCGTGGGCGCGCCACTCTCGGCGGACCCGCGCATCGCCAAGGTGTCGTTCACCGGCAGCAACGCGGTCGGCGTGCAAGTCATGCAGCGGGCGGCGGAAACGGTCAAGGGCGTGAGCCTGGAGCTGGGTGGCAAATCTTCGCTGTTGGTGCTGGCGGATGCCGATCTCGACCTGGCGGTGGACGTGGCCTGCGGTGGTGGTTTCTTCAACGCCGGACAAATGTGCTCCGCCACCAGCCGCGTGCTGGTTGCCGATGAACTGGCCGATGAATTCCTGACTCGAGTGAAGGCTCGTGCCGAAGCCATTCGCGTCGCCGACCCGTTCGATCCGGACGTGGAAATGGGCGCACTGGTCAACCAGGCGCAATACCAGCGCGTGCTGGGCCATATCGATCGTGGTCTGAGTGCTGGCGCCCGACTGGTGTGCGGCGGTAATCGCCCGGCGCATTTGCCGCGCGGTTATTTCTTGCAGCCGACGGTGTTCACTGACGTGCCCCAGAGCAGTGCGCTGTGGAACGAGGAGATTTTCGGCCCGGTGATCTGCGTGCGCAGTTTCGCTTCCGAAGCCGAGGCGATTGCCCTGGCCAACGACAGCCAGTTCGGTCTGGTCGCAAGCGTAGTCACGCGCAATGCCGAGACCGCTGACCGTGTCGCCAACGCCTTGCAGGCGGGCCTGGTGTGGATCAATGCACCGCAGGTGATCTTCCCGCAGACCGCCTGGGGTGGTTACAAGCAGAGCAGCATCGGCCGCGAATTGGGGCCGTGGGGCTTGCAGGCATTCCAGGAAATCAAACACGTGATTCGCGCCGTCTGACGGCACGAAAAAGGTGTGCGCATGCCTCCCGATGAGGCATGCGCCGGCGTCATGGCTTCAATGAGTTTTTATCGATAGTCAGAGGTTTTACACGACCTCAGGATGAGCCAGCTGGTTCGGCAAAGCCCCGAAAATACGGGGGGAAATGCTGATCCAGCCGCGCGGATGCAACAGTTTCGACCTGCCTTATACCTACAAAAACAAAGGGAGTCCGTTATGGGCGAGCATGATCTGAACAGGCGTCAATTCATCAAGACCGTAGGCGTAGCCTCGGTGGCAGCAGCGGCGATGAGCATGCCGTTCATCAAGGCTAATGCCAGTGACACACGTTTTGCCGGCAAGACCCTGCGTCTGCTGACCTGGTCCGATGACACCGGGCTGGCCGCACTGCGCAACATCGCGGCAACCTTCGAAGACAAGTACGGCTGCAAGGTCATCGCCGACCGCACCGGCAGTACCTCGGAGATGGTCGCCAAACTCAAGGCCGGTGGTGATCGTCCGCAGTACGACATCATTACTTTGGCCGGTGTCGGCGCCGAAGGTCTGGCCGCCGCCAACCTCCTCGAAAAACCCGACCTCAATCGCATCCCCAACATCGTCGACGTGCCGGAGAAATACCGCACCGGCGCCAACGGCCACGGCATCGGTTACCTGCTGTGGTGCAACAGCCTGGTCTACAGCACCCGCACCCAGAAAGAAGCGCCGACCAGCTACGCCTCCCTGTGGGACGCCGAGGCGGCACCGAACATCTTCCTGCCGCCGCCGAACTGGACCGAGGCCATGGACCTGATCATCATCGCCGCCAAACTGGCCGGTGGTGACGAGCACAATATCGAGCCTGGCTTCAAGAAACTCGCCGAGCTGAAGGATCGCGTGGTGACCCTGGGCGAGAACCCGAACCAGATCGCCGAGCTGTTCCGCACCGGTTCCCTGGACATGGGTGGCCTGTACGCCCCGGCCTTCTTCCCGAAACAGATCCGCGACCCGAACTACGGCCTGAGCGCCACCTTCGGCATGAAGGAAGGTTTCTACACCGACCTGATGCAGTCGGTGATGCCGAAGAACCGTCCGGGCGACACCGACATGGCCTACGCCTTCATCAACCACTCCCTTGACCCGCTGGTGCAGGGCAAGATGGCTGAGGACATCTACAACGGTCCGGTCAACGCCAAGGCGATCATCTCCGCCGAAGCGCGCAAGAGCCCGTACATCCTCACGCCGGAGCAGATTGCCGAGAAGGCGATCATGCACGACAACGCCTTCCTGGCCACCGTGCATGACCAATGGATTCGTCGTTACACGGAAATCTTTTCTTCCTGATTTCTGAGATTCACAGCTCTTTTGTGGCGAGGGAGCTTGCTCCCGCTCGGCTGCGCAGCAGCCGCAACACCAGGCACCGCGATCTATCTGGATTCACGCGGTGATTGATTGGGGCCGCTTCGCGACCCAGCGGGAGCAAGCTCCCTCGCCACAGGTTTTGCCGAATCACAGTCGTCCCGCTTTCCATTGACGAGACCTTTGCTATGGAACACCAACCTCTGACCCATCCGGTGAGTGTCGCCCCCGTGCGCGCCAACCGCGGTGTTTCGCCGACGGCGCGCGCCTGGTTTTTCCTGTCGCCGTCGATGCTGTTCCTCGGTGTGCTGATCGCCGCCAGCCTGCTGGTGCTGCGCATGAGTGTGGGCACCAAGGGCGCCGAGTGGTCCGGGTTCAGCCTGGCCAGCTATGCCCAATTGCTCGAACCCTATTACCTCAAGTCGCTGATGCTGACCCTGCGCCTGGCGCTGATCAGTGCGGTGATTGCCGTGCTGCTGGCGATCCCGGTGGCCTACACCATGTCGCGCCTGACCTCGCCCTTCGTACGGCGGATCTTTCTTGCGGCGGTGTTGCTGCCCTTGCTGGTCAACCTGCTGCTGCAAAGCTACGGCTGGCTGGTGATCCTCGGCCCCGGCGGCATGCTCAACCAGGCGCTGATGGGCCTGGGGCTGATCAAGCGTCCGATCATGCTGCTGTACAACCAGAACGGCGTGCTGATGGGCCTGGTGCAAACCGCTTTCCCGTTGGCCGTGTTGCCGATCGCCAGCGCCATGCGCGGCGTCGCCCGCAGCTACGAAGAGGCGGCGGCCACCCTGGGCGCCAGTCGCTTCCAGGTGTTCCGCCAGGTGGTGTTGCCGATGAGCCTGCCCGGCATCATCACCGGCGCGACCCTGGTGTTCGCCTACAACGCCAGCAGTTTCGTGGTGCCCTTGCTGCTCGGTGGCCGGCGCGTGCCGATGTTGGCGGTGATGGTGCATGACCAGATCGCCCCGTTGATGAACTGGCCTGCGGCGTCTGCTGCCGGTGTGGTGCTGATTGTCACGACCCTGGCGATCATGACCTTGTCCGAATACATCACCGGCCGTCGTCGCCGTCTGCTGGAGGCTTCGCAATGAGTACCCTGACCAAGAAGCGCCTGTCGCTGCTGCCGGGTGAAACCGGCAAGTTTGCCGGCATCCTCTCGGGCTTCATCCTGCTGCTGGCGGTGTTGCCGATCCTGACCATGATCGTGATGTCGTTCAGCGGCGCGTCGAACCTCGACTTCCCGCCGAGCAGCTACAGCCTGCAATGGTACAAGGCGGCCTGGCACACTTTCGTCTCGCCGGATGCGAGCGATGTGCTGAGCCTTGGCCAGGCCATGACCACCAGCCTGCTGGTGTCGTGCCTGACCATGGTGTTTGCCACGCTGATCGCGGTGCCCGCCGCCTATGCGCTGACCCGCTGTGAATTTCGCGGCAAGGCCGTGGCAATGCAGTTGATGTCGTTGCCGCTGGTGTTCCCGATGGTGGTATTGGGCCTGGCCCTGCTGCTGGTGTTCGACAGCCTGCCGTTCCACATGACCACTTCGCGACTGGTGATCGCCCACGTGATCCTGGCCTTGCCGTTCGTGGTGAAGAACTGCACGGCGGCCATGCTGTCCATCGGCACCGAAGTGGAGGAGGCCGCGCAGATGCTCGGCGCGTCACCGATGCGGGCGATTGTCGACGTGGTGGTACCGCTGATGAAGTCGGGGATTCTGGCGGGCATGCTGCTGGCGTTTATCGTCTCGTTCAACGAATTCACCGTGACCTATTTCCTCTACACCATCGACGTCATGACCGTGCCGATCTGGATGTACAGCCGCACCGTGTCTTCGCTCGATCCAACCGTTTTCTCGTTTGCCGTGCTGATCGTGCTGATCGACTTCGTCCTGATCTGGGCGCTTGAAAAGTTGGTTGGCGAAGGCGGCGTTTCGTTCTGATTCTTGAGGTGCAACATGACTGGTCTGATTCTGGAAAACGTCGAGAAACATTACGGCTCGGCCTGCGCGGTAAAGGATGTGAACCTGCATTTGCCGGAAGGCAAGCTGGTGTGTTTCCTCGGGCCTTCGGGCTGCGGCAAAACCACCCTGCTGCGCATGATCGCCGGGCTGGAAACCCTGACCGGCGGCGAGATTCGCCTGGATGGCGAGGACATCGGCAACACCCCGGCGCACTTGCGTAACTTCGGCATGGTCTTCCAGTCCCTGGCGCTGTTCCCGCACATGACCGTGGGCGAGAACATTGCCTATCCGCTGAAGCTGCGTGGGGTGAGCAAGGCCGATCAGCAGGCGCGGGTGGTGGAACTGCTGGAACTGATTCAGTTGCAGCCGATGATCAACCGGCCGGTGGCCAAGTTGTCCGGTGGACAGCGCCAGCGCGTGGCGATTGCCCGGGCGATTGCCTCGCACCCGAAGATCCTCTTGCTCGACGAGCCGCTGTCGGCACTCGACGCCAAGTTGCGTGAGTCGATGCAGGTCGAGATCCGCCAACTGCAACAGCGCCTGAACATCACCACCATCATGGTCACCCACGATCAGCGTGAAGCCATGACCATGGCCGATATCGTCGTCGTGCTGGGTGAGCACAAGGTGCAGCAGGTGGGTACGCCGATCGAAATCTACCGGCACCCGGCCAATGAATTCGTCGCCGACTTCATCGGTTCGGGCAACATCTTCCCGGCCACGGCACTGGGTGACGGCAAAGTCGGTTTGCCGGGCGGTGACGCCCTGCAAGTGCCGATCTGCAGCAGCATTGTGGTAGGTGAAAAGGTGAAGATGCTGATTCGTCCGGAAGATTTGCAGCTGTCGGCGCCGCAGGCAACGGCGGGCAACCGCTTGTTGGGCAAGGTGACCTTCGTGCGCGATATCGGCGCGACCATCGAGACGACGGTGGAGTGTTCCGGCGTGACCTTTACCGCGTTGAGTACGCCGTGTCAGGACATTGGTCTGAGCATTGGCAATCCGGTGTCGGTGACCTTGCCGGCGGAGGCTTGCCGGGTTCTCGGGGCCTGACCCAGATGTAGGCCTTGCCGGCCCTGATCGCGAGCAGGCTCACTTCTACATTGGATCTCCAGTGTTCACAAAACCTGTGACCGCTACCGATCAACTGTGGGAGCGAGCTTGCTCGCGAAGGGGCCGGCACTGTTTACAAAGAAACCCGCTCACACCGACAGCCGCAACCGCGCCAGATCCCGTAACGGCGGCGCGCCGAACAAACGGCTGTACTCCCGGCTGAATTGCGAAGGGCTTTCATACCCCACGCGATAACCTGCCGCCGAAGCCTCCAGCCCTTCGGCCAGCATCAACCGCCGCGCTTCCTGCAGGCGCAACTGCTTCTGATACTGCAACGGGCTCATGGCTGTCATCGCCTTGAACCGGTGGTGCAGGGTCGACACGCTCAGGTTCACTTCCCTGGCCAGATCATCAATGCGCAACGGTTGCTCAAAGTTGCCATTGAGCCATTTGATCGCCTGACTGACCCGATGGCTCTGACTGTTGGCAACGGCAATCTCGTAGAGACGATGGCCCTGTTTGCTGCGCAACAACCGATAGAGAATTTCCCGGCGGATCAACGGTGCGAGCATGGCAATGTCCTTCGGGGTGTCGAGCAGTCGCGCCAGGCGCAGCACCGCATCGAGCATCGCGGTGTCGAGCCGTTCGACATACAAGCCGCGCCCGGTCGGCCGGGTCGGTACGCCCAGTGGTCCTGCGTCGGCGATCAAGGCGGTGATTTCCGTCGGGTCGATGTCCAGGCGCAGGGACAGGATCGGCTCCTCTGCCGATACGTCGACGATGCGCCCGCTCAAGGGCATCGATACCGAGACCACCAGATAGTGCAATGGGTCGTAGTTGAAGTACTCGTCCGCCAGCCGCACTTCCTTGCGCCCCTGGGCCATGATGCACAGCGCCGGCTGCGCCAGGCCCGGGCTGAAGTCGTGGGATTTGCTGTGGCGCGACATGAACAGCGAGTCGACGGCCGTTGCATAGTTGCCGTCTTCGGCGGTGTTTCGGCGAATGATTGCCGCCAGTTCCGCACGTTGCTTTTCCATGTCGATGTCCAGCGGCACTTCAATTTGATCGAAAGACGACATGCGCGGCATCCTCGGCAAGGCAGGGGTGATGGAGGCAAAGCATAAGTTTGTGCAATGGGCGGTGGTAGACACATCCTGTCAAATGCTTGCCTGATTCTGCACCGGCTCGACCGACGGTGCCGCTATGACGGCCCCTGATGGGGCAAACTTGCTTGAAACCCGTGTGACGCAACGATGACAGGATTTGACTGGCCGTTACATCCACTGCGCGCAGTTTCGCAGGATTGTGCAACGCGCCGGCAGAAATTGACTAACGACCCAGACGCGGCGGCCCTTAACCTTTGATCCTGTCGCAGCCCGTCCCCCGGCTGCCACGCGACTCCCCGGGAGGGTTGAACATGTCAAAGCACATCCCCGTCAGTCATATGGCCTTCGTTCGTGCGCGCGCCGGGCGTTCAGCGGAGCTGGGTTTACGCCTCAGTGCCCTGATCGAACCTTCTCGCGACGCGCCAGGCTGCCTGAACTTTGTCTTGCAGCAGTCCCAGTGCGACCCGGAGTTGTGGCTGGTCTCCGGTTTCTGGACTCATCAACAGGCCATGACCGCGTATTTCAGCACCCCGGCGATGCAGATTTTCGCCGAGCTGGTGCAAGAGCTGGTGGTCAACAGCCTGGATTTCCATACCTTCAGGGAAGTGTCGGCCATTCAAGCCGTGCATGAGTCCGGGGCCCCGGTACACAAACTGGCTGGTTGAGGGTTTAATGATGGCATTCTCAACCAGCCAGGATTCGCCACATGGCACGCAAAGCCTTTGAACACTTCGAAGCTGTATCTGCTGTAGTACCGGGTGAGGGTGGATACCACGCCGCCATCGCCGTCAAAGCACTGGGTGGTTCCGGCGCCCCGCGCTTTCATAAAGTGCTGGACGGGCAGATCTTCAAGACCGCCCACGAAGCCGATCTGGCGGCGGCCAAGGAGCTGACCCACCTCAAGGACGTGCAGGAAAACACCGACCTGCTCTGGTGATCACTTCACCGCCCCCGGGCGGTACATCTTGAACAATGCCTCAGGCCCCAGCTGGAAGTAGTCCGCTGGCCCGCCGCCGCGCAGAATCGGTTCTGCCGCGGCGGTGTCGTAAACCCCATCCTTCAAAAGCCACTTGGCGATGTGCACGGCGACCACTTCGCCGAGGATCAGCCAGCTCGGCACCACGTTGCCGTCCGCCCGTTGCAACTGAATGATCTGCGTGACCTTGCACTCGAAGGACACCGGGCTTTCGGCCACCCGTGGTACCTGAATGACTTTCGACGCGGCAGGTGTGAGCCCGGCGAGTTCGAACTCGTTGACCTCTGGCCCGACCATCGCGCAGCTCTGGTTCATCTGCTCGGCCAATGGCCGGGTTGCCAGGTTCCAGGCGAATTCACCGGTCTGCTCGATGTTGTTCAGGCTGTCTTTGCGCCCGACGCTGGAAAAACCAATGATCGGCGGAATGTAGTTGAAGGCGTTGAAGAAGCTGTAGGGCGCGAGATTCAAGCGGCCCTCGGCATCCTGTGATGAGATCCAGCCAATGGGACGCGGGCCGACGATGGCGTTGAACGGGTCGTGCGGCAAGCCGTGACCGTTGGCGGGTTCATAGAAGTGGATGTCGTCGGGCATGGAGGCATTCCTGGGTTCGTGCTGTGGGAGACCATGGTGCAAGCAAGCGCCGCGGTTTTCCAGTCAGACGACGATCACAGGACACTTTCATCACTGCGCAAAAAGAATAAGCCCGGCCGAAGCCGGGCTGTGGGTGTTTCTCCACGATCAGCCGATGGCACCGGCCGTCCCGGTTTTATCGAAACCATCGGAAGCAATGGCGCCTGCGGTGCCGGTTTTGTCAAAACCGTCCGAGGCATAGGTGCCCGAACGGGATTGTTGGATGGCGGCGCTGGCGCCGGACTCGAAGGTGGCCGAACCGGTCTTGTCGTAGCCATCGGCGGCGAAGGTATTGGCGGCCAGAACGCTCAGGGCCAGGGCGAGGAACAGTTGGGTTTTCATGGTGGTCACTCCTGTTTCAGTGGCGACGTTGCACATTTACAGGGTGGGCGGCGCGCATTAATTGGTGATTAATTCGGTTTTTTGCCTTCGTGACAGATTTTTCATAAAGCCCCGACCCATTTTTCACTGCCGGGCCGCCAGTCTGCGCGCTGGCCGAAATCGAGAGTTCGGCCGCCACGACCATTGGAGCTTTTCCCGCGATGAACAAATTGCCTCAAATCACCCTGGCGTTCTGGGTGATGAAAATCTGCGCGACGACCCTGGGGGAAACCGCCGGTGACCTGCTGTCGATGACCCTCAACGTCGGCTATGCCGTCAGCTCGCTGATCCTGATCAGCGTGTTTGTGCTGACCCTGGTCACGCAGTTGATGTCGAAGACTTACAAGCCGGTGCTGTACTGGATCGTGATCCTGTCGACCAGCACGGCCGGCACCACCATGTCCGATTTCATGGACCGCACCTTGGGCCTGGGGTACGCCACTGGCTCGATGATCCTGATCGCGATTCTGTTGGGGATCTTTGCCGCCTGGCGCCTGAGCGGCGATTCGCTGAACGTGACCAAGGTGCAGACCTTCCGCGGCGAGATGTTCTACTGGATGGCCATTCTGTTTTCCAACACCCTGGGCACCGCGCTCGGCGATTACCTGGCGGACGATTCCGGCCTCGGCTTTGCCGGCGGCGCGTTGCTGATCGGCTCGACCATAGCCGTCGTGGTGTTGCTCAAGTACTTCACCAAAATTTCGTCGGTGGTGCTGTTCTGGGTGGCCTTTGTGCTGACTCGCCCATTCGGCGCGACGCTGGGCGACTTCCTGACCAAGCCCCATGAAAAGGGTGGCCTGGATTTCGGCACTGTCGGTTCTTCGCTGGTGTTGGCGGGGATTCTGGTGGTGTTGATTGCGGGGGCTTCGTACGCGCAGAACAGGTTCGGCAAACGTCAGGTTGCCGAGTTGACCTGATATCGAGGTGAGCCCGTCGCGGGTAAACCCGCGATGGGCCGGTACAGCCAGTATCGATGGTGACGATCAGTCAGTGACAATCCGCGAGTGCTTGCGGGTGTCTTTCATGGTGATGTACACCAGCAACGACACGGCAATGCACGCGGTGACATACCAGTAGTAACCGGTTTCCATGCCGATGCTCTTGAACCACAGCGCGATGTATTCAGCGGTGCCGCCGAAGATCGATACGGTCAGTGCATACGGCAGGCCGACACCCAACGCGCGGATTTCGGTCGGGAACAGTTCGGCTTTGACCACGGCGTTGATCGAGGTGTAGCCGCTGACGATGATCAGTGCAGCCATGATCAGGAAGAACGCGCCCCACCAGGTTTGAATGGTGTGCAGGGTCATCAGGATCGGCACGGTGAAAATCGTCCCGAGCACGCCGAAGGCGATCAGGATCGGACGACGACCGATCTTGTCCGACAGACCGCCGATGATCGGTTGCAGGCACATGAACAGGAACAGGGTGGCGGCGGAAATGGTGGTGGAGTCGGAGATGCTCATGCCGACGGTGTTCACCAGGTACTTCTGCATGTAAGTGGTGTAGGTGTAGAACGCCAGGGTGCCACCCATGGTCAGGCCGACCACGGTCAACAGTTCCTTAGGATGACGCATCAAGGTGCGCATCGCGCTTTCCTTGGCTTTTTCCTTCTTGGTGAACGACTCGGTTTCTTCCATGCCACGACGCAGGTACAGCGCCACCACGGCACACAGCGCGCCGATGGCGAACGGAATGCGCCAGCCCCAGGCGTACAGCTGTTCGGTGGTCAGCAGGTTTTGCAGGACGATCAGTACGCCCAGCGCGATGAGCTGGCCGGAGATCAGGGTCACGTACTGGAAACTGGAGAAGAAACCACGACGTTCCTTGGTCGCCATCTCGCTCAGGTAAGTGGCCGAGGTGCCGTATTCGCCACCGACCGACAGGCCTTGCAGCAAGCGCGCAAACACCAGCAGGATCGGCGCACCGATGCCGATGACTTCGTAGCCTGGGCTGATGGCAATCAACAGCGAACCGAAGCACATCAGGTACACCGAGGCCATCAGCGCTTTTTTACGTCCGACCTTGTCGGCGTACAGGCCCATCAGCCAGCCGCCGATCGGACGCATCAGGAAGCCGACGGCGAAGATCGCGGCGGTGTTGAGCAGTTGTGCGGTGGTGTCGCCCTTGGGGAAAAATGTCTTGGCGAAGTACAGGGAGAACGCGGCGTAGACGTACCAGTCGTACCACTCGACCATGTTGCCGACAGAACCGCTGAAAATCGACTTGATGCGGCTGGAGGTGGTTCGGGGTGCGGCGGACACGGCAGCCGACCCAGTGGGCAGGGTATTGGAGTTATCCATTGAAGGATCCTTCGTTTATTTGTTTTTGTGGAGCGCGTTGAAACGCAGCCTGCGAGGGCTATAGCAGGAGCTGTGCCAACGGGGAGAGGGCCGGTTTAGAGGGGGTGAGGCGTTTTAATGAGCGGAAATCCGCTTGTTTTTCGTAAGTGGTGAGCGGAAAGTTGCTTATTTGCAGCTGTGGCTTTTTGTTGTTTGAACTGGCCTCATCGCGGGCAAGCTCGCTCCCACAGATTTCCTGGGTGCCTTCGAAATCGGGCATCGCACGGTCATTATGGGAGCAGGCTTGCTCGCGATGAGGCCGGTCCTGACGCTACAGGAACATCTCACGGGCAAGCCCATGCCGCTGCATCTTTTCATTGAAGGTGCGTCGCGGCAGTTGCAGCTCTTCAAGCACGGCCTTCACATCGCCCTTGTGCCGGGTCAATGCGGCGCGCAGGCATTGCGCTTCAAAAGCTTCCTGCTGTGCGGCCAGTGATTGCCCGGGCTCGATGCCGACAGGTGCCGGCTCGTCCAGCCCCAGTACCTGTCGTTCGGCGACATTCGCCAGCTCGCGCACATTGCCCGGCCAGTCATGGCTCAGCAGATGGCTCAGCTGTGGCCCGCTCAACGGTGGAAACCGACGTCCCAGACGCTCGGCTGCACCTTGGGCAAAGGTTTCGAACAACAACGGTATGTCTTCACGGCGCTCGCGCAATGGCGGCAGGCGCAGTTCGGCGACGTTCAGCCGATAGGCCAGGTCTTCGCGAAAACGTCCGGCCCGCGCTTCATCCAGCAGATCCGGTTTGGTCGCGGCAACGATCCGCACGTCGACGCGAATGCTTTGGTTCGAACCCAGGCGCTCGAGCTTCTGCTCCTGCAACACCCGCAGCAGTTTCACTTGCTGCGCCAGTGGCATGCTTTCGATTTCATCGAGAAACAGCGTGCCGCCGTCAGCGTATTCAAGCTTGCCGATGCGTTTGCCGGAGGCGCCGGTGAAGGCACCACTCTCATGACCGAACAGCTCGGCTTCGAACAGTTGCTCGGGAATCGCTGCGCAGTTCAGCGCGACAAAGGGTTTGTCGGCCCGTGGCCCGAAGTCGTGCAGACAGCGAGCGACCAGTTCCTTGCCACTGCCGGTTTCACCGCGTATCACCACGTTGACCGGCAACGACGCGAGGTCCAGCACCTGCCGCCGCAAGGTTTGCAGGCCGCGGGAGACACCCAGCAACGTCGCATCGAGCCTGGCGCGGTGGTCCGCCTGCTCGTGCAAGGCGCGGTTTTCCAGGACCAGCCGGCGTTTGTCGAGGGCACGACGCAGGCTGCCGAGCAGGGTCTCGGGGCTGAAGGGTTTTTCGAGAAAATCGTAGGCACCGTCACGCATGGCATCCACAGCCATCGGCACATCGCCATGACCGGTCAGCAGGATCACCGGCAAGTCGGCGTCGCGGCGCTGTACTTCGGCCAGCAGTTCCAGGCCGCTCATGCCGGGCATACGTACATCGCTGAGAATCACCCCGGCATAGTGTTTTGGCAGTTGCGCCAGGCACTCATCGGCACGGCTGAACAGCTGCACCTCGAATCCCGACAGGCTCAGCCATTGCTCGACGGCGCTGCGAATGCTGCTTTCATCGTCGACTACCATCACCGAGTTCAGCATGGCGCAGGCACCTCCAGGTCGATGGGCAGGGTCAGGGTGAACACCGCACCCTTGTCGTGATTGTCGGCGCTCAGGCGCCCACCGGATTCGTGGACGATGGCGAAGGAAACTGCCAGCCCGATGCCCAGGCCGTCGCCCACCGGTTTGGTGGTGAAAAACGGATCGAACACCTTGGGCAGATGTTCTTCAGCGATGCCGCCACCGTTGTCGATCACGCTCAGGCGCCACAATTGCTCGTCGGCTTCGAGGCGGATTTCCAGACGCTTGCAGGGCTTGTCCTGCATGGCATCCAGCGCATTGCGCAGCAGATTGATCAGCACCTGTTCGAGGCGAATGGCATCGCCACGCACCCAGGCCGGACGTGTCAGGTGCAGGACGGTGCTGACCTGTTCGTCGCGCAGTCGGGTATCGAGCAGTTGCAAGGCCTGGTCGACCACTGTCGCCAGGTCCAGTCGTTCGCGCAGGCCGCTGGGGCTTTTGCGGGCGAAGGTTTTCAGGTGACCGGTCAGGGCTGCCATGCGCGTGAGCATTTCATCCACAGGCTTGAGCGCCTTGTAGGCGTCATCGACCCGACCGTGATCGAGCAGCAGCCTTAGCGTCGCCAGTTGCATGCGTTGCGCGGTCAGCGGCTGATTGATCTCGTGGGCCAGGGCAGCGGACATCTGTCCCAACGCAGCGAGCTTGGCGGATTGCACCAGGCCTTCCTGTGCCGTGCGCAGGTCACGGGTGCGTTCTTCGACCAGCAGTTCGAGTTCTTCGCGACTGCGCTGGCGCATCTTAGCCAGGCGCCAGCGCTGGTTGAGAAACAGCAGCAGAAACACCAGGGTCAGCCACAGGCCGGCAGCGGCCAGCGCGGCGTTGCGGCTGTCTTCGAAGGCCATCTGCGGCTTGCGCAGCAGGTGCAGGGTCCAGCCTTCGGCAGTCAGGGGCAGGGATTCCCACAGGTAGTCGGTCTTGCCATCCGGGCCATCGACTCGCGCCAGGTCACTGTTGTCGTCGAAGCGGCGCAGGGATTGAAAATCCAGCGGCGTCAGCGGTTGCTTGTCGTATTGGCGAGTACGCTTGAGTTCGGCATGGTCGCTGTCGTCCAGAGGCTTGAGCAGGCGATAGCGCCAGCCCGGCTGATTGGCGATGAAAATGATCCCGCGGGCATCGCTGACCAGCAGAGTGTCGCTGCCTTGGCGCCATTCACGCTCAAGCTCGGGAAACTCCAGCTTGACCACCATGGCACCAAGGAACTGCTGGTCGTCATCGGTCACCGCGCTGGACAGGAAGTACCCCGGAATGCCGCTGGTCACGCCGACGGCATAGAAACGCCCGGTGCCCTGGGTGCGGGTCTGGCTGAAGTAGGGGCGAAAACCGTAGTTGTGGCCGACGTAACTGCTGGGCAGGCGCCAATTGCTGGCGGCGATGGCCAGGCCGTTGCGGTCGAGCAGTTCCAGGGTCGAGGACTCGGCGGCGCCGTTGATTTTTTCCAGCTTGCGGTTGAGTGCGTCCTGCAGTTCAGCGCTGACCGGTCCCTTGAGCGCCGAGCGCAGTTCCGGGTCCAGCGCGAGCACGGCGGGCAGGGCCCGGTAGCGCTCGATCAGCGTGTGCAACGATGTGGCGTACAGGGCCAATTGCTGATTGGCGCGGGCTGCGTCCTCGACCATTGACTGACGCACGGCGTGACGCATGGCCAGGCTGGCGGCGATGGCGGCTCCGGCGATGATCAGCAGGGTATAGAGCGCCAGGCGCAGGGAACGGGAGGTCGGCAGCATACGAAGTGCAACAGGCAGAAATAGGGGGGAGCACCATAGCATGTGCGATGTTCTTCTCTCGCTGCCGTAGCGCTGGGCAGACGAAAAAAAACCGGTCTGTCGTTGCCGACAAACCGGTTTTTTCAACTGGCTTCAGTGCGGTTTATTGCACTTCGACGGCCAGGCTTTCACTGATCTTTTGCTGCCAGATGGCAGGACCGGTGATGTGTACGGACTCGCCCTTGCTGTCGACCGCAACGGTCACCGGCATGTCCTTGACCTCGAACTCGTAGATCGCTTCCATGCCCAGTTCGGCGAACGCCAGCACCTTGGACTTCTTGATCGCCTGGGCGACCAGGTAAGCGGCGCCGCCGACGGCCATCAGGTATACGGCCTTGTTGTCCTTGATCGCGTCGATCGCGGTCGGACCACGCTCGGATTTACCGATCATGCCCAGCAAGCCGGTTTGCTCGAGGATCTGACGGGTGAACTTGTCCATCCGCGTTGCGGTGGTCGGACCTGCAGGGCCCACCACTTCGTCACCGACCGGATCAACCGGGCCGACGTAGTAGATGAAGCGACCCTTGAGGTCCACCGGCAGGGTTTCACCCTTGTTCAGCATCTCGACCATGCGCTTGTGCGCCGCGTCGCGACCGGTGAGCATCTTGCCGTTGAGCAGGACGGTTTCGCCCGGCTTCCAGCTCTGTACGTCTTCCGGGGTCAGGGTGTCGAGGTTGACACGACGGGCCGACGGACCGGCTTCCCAGACGATTTCCGGGTAGGCGTCCAAAGGTGGCGCTTCCAGCGAGGCCGGGCCAGTACCGTCGAGCACGAAGTGCGCGTGACGGGTGGCGGCGCAGTTGGGGATCATGCACACCGGCAACGAAGCGGCGTGGGTCGGGTAATCCATGATCTTCACGTCGAGCACGGTGGTCAGGCCACCGAGGCCCTGGGCGCCGATGCCCAGCTGGTTGACCTTCTCGAACAGCTCCAGGCGCATTTCTTCAATGCGGTTCTGCGGGCCACGGGCTTTGAGCTCGTGGATGTCGATGGACTCCATCAACACTTCCTTGGCCATCACCGCGGCTTTCTCGGCGGTGCCGCCGATACCGATGCCGAGCATGCCCGGTGGGCACCAGCCGGCGCCCATGGTCGGAACGGTCTTGAGTACCCAGTCGACGATCGAGTCGGACGGGTTGAGCATGGCCATTTTCGACTTGTTCTCGGAACCGCCGCCCTTGGCCGCCACGTCCACTTCCACGGTGTTACCCGGAACGATGGAGTAGTGGATAACGGCCGGGGTGTTGTCCTTGGTGTTCTTGCGAGCGCCCGCCGGGTCGGCGAGGATCGAGGCACGCAGGACGTTTTCCGGCAGGTTGTAGGCGCGACGAACGCCTTCGTTGATCATGTCGTCCAGGCTCATGGTGGCGCCATCCCAGCGCACGTCCATGCCGACACGCACGAACACGGTGACGATGCCGGTGTCCTGGCAAATCGGACGGTGACCCGTGGCGCACATGCGCGAGTTGATCAGGATCTGGGCCATCGAGTCACGGGCTGCCGGCGATTCTTCGCGCAGGTAGGCTTCGTGCATCGCCTGGATGAAATCCACGGGGTGGTAATAGGAAATGAACTGCAGGGCGTCGGCAACGCTCTGAATCAGGTCGTCTTGCTTGATCACGGTCATGAGTCGCGCTCCTCTAAAAGACGGGAACATTCAATAAGGTGCTTGCAGCTTGGGTGCATCGGTCGGTTGCAAGCACCTTTCAAGGCACGCCGGGCATGCTGGCGCGACGCTAAAAAGGCGCGGCAGTATACCGCGCCTCGCTCAAGGGCACACCCGCCGGTAGTCAATCGTTGGTCGCATAAGCACAGTTTGAAGCGGCAAGCAGCGGTGTATTGCTTTTGTGGCGAGGGAGCTTGCTCCCGTTGGGGCGCGAAGCGACCCTGCACTCCATAGACGATTAACGACTGCTTCGCAGTCGAACGGGAGCAAGCTCCCTCGCCACAGGATGAGGACGGCTAACGACTGTCGAAAATTGAATGGTCATTTTCCAACCGCGCCACTAAAGTGACATACGGCCTGTAGAGTAGGACGCTCTGTCAGTCTCCTTTCATTTGGTGAGTCATCGATTGACCCATAACGCCATCCAGCGACTGTTGCTCAAACGCTTTGCCCTCGCGGCCGGCACCTATGCGCTGGCCCTTGTACTGCTGTGGCTGGCGTATTTTACCGGCCACTACGATGAGCCCCTGTCGGGTGTCGCCGTCGGCAGCGCACTGGTGGTGATCAGCCAGGCGGCCTTGTTCGCGGTGTTTTACAGCGGCTTCAACCTGCGCCTGGCCGACCCCAGCCTGACCGAGGTGCAAGTGTTGCTGGGGCTGGCCTGGCAAACCTGGCTGATTGCCAATCTGGATGAGGCCCGGGGTGCATTCCTGGTGTTTTACATCCTGATCCTGCTATTTGGCCTGTTCCATTTATCACGCCGCGCCTTCGTCCGTTGTGCGCTGCTGGTGTTCTTCAGCTTCAGCGCGATCACCTTGTGGGACGCTTACCATTTCCAACTGGCGGACCCGGCGATGGCGGCCTTGCAGGTTTGCGTGCTGCTGATCGTGCTGGTCTGGCTGGTTCTGTACGCCCGTTATGTGCAGGCTTCGCGGCATCGTATGCGCCAGCGGCGATTTGCCTTGCAGGCCCACCAGGACACTTTGCGCGGCATGATGCGGCAACTGGAAGACCTGGTGGCCACCGACGAATTGACAGGTCTGTTCAATCGCCGGCATTTCCTGCGCCTGGCCTCTCGCGAGCTGGGCGCCATGGAGTTGGGTGTCGTGCATGGTCTGGCGTTGATCGATCTGGACCATTTCAAGCGTATCAACGACGTGCACGGCCATGCCGCCGGCGACCAGGTGTTGCAGGCCTTTGCCGGTGTCGCCACCGCCTGCCTGCGAGACGGTGATGTACTGGCACGTTACGGCGGTGAAGAGTTCGTGGTGTTGTTGCCCGATTGTGACGCCGAGCGCCTGACCGCCTGTTGTGAGCGGTTGCGCATCGCCTTTACCGATGTCGAGATGGTCGGCCTGAATGTACGCAACCTCAGCCTGTCGGCCGGCATGACTTTGCTCGAACTGGGCGATGACCTGGACGATGCCTTGCAGCGGGCCGACCAGGCGCTCTATCGCGCCAAGCGTGATGGTCGCAACCGTTGCGCGGCAGCCTGGGAGAACGTCGATGCCTGAGCTGCGGGTCGGTGACCGACAATGGTCGGTGGCATCAGGCAGCAACCTGCTCGATGCGCTGAATCAGAACGGCGTGTCGGTGCCTTACAGCTGTCGCGCCGGCAGTTGCCATGCGTGCCTGGTGCAATGCGTGCAAGGACAGCCGAGCGATAACCGGCCGGATGCCTTGAGTGCGGATCAGCGCGAGCAGGGCTGGCGCCTGGCGTGTCAGTGCCAGGTCGTCGAAGACTTGCAGGTGCATGCCTTTGATCCGCAACTCGATGGCCGCCCGGCCGAGATCGCCGCCGTCGATTGGCTAAGCGCGACGGTCCTGCGTTTGCGGGTGATTCCACAGCGCCCGTTGCGTTACAGCGCCGGCCAGCATCTGGTGTTGTGGGCGGGCAATGTGGCGCGGCCGTATTCACTCGCCAGCTTGCCGCAAGAAGAACGCTATCTGGAGTTTCACCTCGATTGTCGTGAGCCTGGCGCGTTCAGCGATGCGGCAAGGCAGATGCGCATCGGCGATCCGATCCGTCTTGGCGAGCTGCGGGGAGGGGCCCTGCATTACGACCCCGACTGGCAGATTCGACCGCTTTGGCTGATGGCGGCGGGCACCGGGCTGGCGCCCTTGTTTGGCGTCTTGCGCGAAGCGTTGCGGCACAATCACCAGGGCGCTATCCGGGTCATTCACCTGGCCCATGATGTTGATGAGCATTATCTGGCCAAGCCCCTGCAGGCCATGGCCGACGGTCGCGAGAATCTCAGCATCGAGCTGTGGACCCCGGCCGAGCTGCCTGCGGCTTTGGCGCAACTGCGGCTTGTTTCCCGGCAAACCCTGGCCTTACTCTGCGGAGCCCCCGACAGTGTCGATGCCTTTGCCCGGCGCCTGTACCTGGCGGGACTGCCGCGCAATCAACTGCTGGCCGATGTGTTCCTGCCCCGTGGTTGAGCGCTGACTTCCCAGACGCGAGACCTGCCATGACCGATGCCATCCGAGTTGAACGTGAACGCGGTTTGCTGACCCTGAGTTTGAATCGCCCGGACAAGAAAAACGCCCTGACCCGGGCGATGTATTCTCATTTGGCCGAAACCTTGAAGCAGGCCGACAGTGACCCGGACATCAGCGCAGTGCTGATCACAGGTTCCAGCGAGTGTTTCACCGCCGGCAACGACATTGCTGATTTTATCCAGCAGCCACCGAGCAATCTCGACAGCCCGGTGTTCCACTTCATGCTCAACCTGCTTGAGTGCCGCAAACCGCTGATCGCCGCGGTGGCAGGGGCTGCCGTCGGCATTGGCACAACGATGCTGCTGCATTGCGATCTGGTCTACGTGGCCCGCGATGCGCGCTTGCGCATGCCGTTCGTCAACCTCGGTTTATGCCCGGAGTTTGGTTCCAGCCTGATTTTGCCGCGCTTGCTCGGGCACGCCAAAGCGGCTGAATTGTTGTTGCTTGGAGAGGGTTTCAATGGCGAACAGGCTGCGGCCTGGGGGATTGCCAGTGAAGCGCTGGGCAGCGGCGAAGAGGCGTTGGCCAGGGCGCGGGAGATGGCCTTGCGCTTCGATTCACTGCCGAGGGAGGCGGTGCGCATCAGCAAGCAGTTGATGAAGGCCCCGGATCGGGAAGTGCTGCGCAAGGTGATCGAGGAAGAGGGCGCCTTGTTTACCCAACGGTTGCGTTCGCCGGAGGCGATGGCGGCGTTGTCCGGGTTTATCAATCGGCATTGAGTTTTAACTGGCTTGCCCGCGAAAGGGCCCGACCAGACAACACACCTTCAGGATCAGAAAGCAAAAAGCCCCGCCATTCACATGGCGGGGCTTTCGTTTTTCAGCGGGTCACTCAGACCTGCGGGTCGCCCACGTGCAGGATCTTCATGCCGTTGGTGCCACCGGTGGTGTGGTAGCTGTCGCCCTTGGTCAGGATGACCCAGTCGCCTTTCTCCACGACGCCGCGCTTGACCAGCTCGTCGATGGCTTTCTGGCTGACTTCGTTCGGAGCCAGGGAAGCTGGGTCGAACGGTACGGTGTACACGCCACGGAACATCGCGGCACGAGCCTGGGCTTCACGGTGCGGGGTGAACGCGTAGATCGGTACCGACGAACGGATACGCGACATGATCAGCGGGGTGTAGCCGCTTTCAGTCAGGGCGATAATCGCCTTCACGCCCGGGAAGTGGTTGGCGGTGTACATGGTCGCCAGCGCGATGCTTTCGTCGCAGCGGGTGAATTCCTTGCCAATACGGTGGCTGGAGGTCTTGCTGGTCGGGTGTTTCTCGGCGCCGACGCAGATACGCGCCATCGCCTGCACGGCTTCCAGCGGGTACAAACCAGCGGCGGATTCAGCGGACAGCATCACGGCGTCGGTGTAGTCGAGCACGGCGTTGGCCACGTCGGACACTTCGGCGCGGGTCGGCATCGGGTTCTGGATCATCGACTCCATCATCTGGGTCGCGACAATCACCGCCTTGTTGTGGCGGCGTGCGTGCAGAATGATCTTCTTCTGGATACCGACCAGCTCGGCGTCGCCGATTTCCACGCCGAGGTCGCCACGGGCAACCATCACAGCGTCCGACGCCTTGATCAGGCCATCGAGGGTTTCGTCGTCGGCCACGGCTTCGGCGCGTTCGATCTTCGCCACCAGCCAGGCGGTACCACCGCCTTCGTCGCGCAGTTGACGGGCGTATTCCATGTCGGCAGCGTCACGGGGGAAGGACACGGCGAGGTAGTCGACTTCCATTTCCGCGGCGAGCTTGATGTCCGCCTTGTCCTTGTCGGTCAAGGCAGGTGCGGTCAGGCCACCGCCGCGACGGTTGATGCCTTTATGGTCCGACAGCGGACCGCCGATGGTCACGGTGCAGTTCAGTTCGGTGGCAGTGGCGGTGTCGACACGCATCACTACGCGGCCGTCGTCGAGCAGCAGCTCGTCGCCCACGCCGCAGTCCTTGACCAGGTCCGGGTAGTCGATGCCGACCACTTGCTGGTTGCCTTCGGTCAGCGGATGACTGGTGGAGAAGGTGAATTGATCACCGATCTTCAGCTCGATGCGCTTGTTGGCGAACTTGGCGATACGGATTTTCGGGCCTTGCAGGTCACCCAGCAGGGCGACGAAGCGACCGTGCTTGGCCGCCAGGTCACGCACCAGCTTGGCGCGAGCCTTGTGCTCGTCCGGGGTGCCGTGGGAGAAGTTCAGGCGGGCAACGTCCAGGCCAGCCAGGATCAGCTGTTCGAGAACTTCCGGCGAGTTACTGGCCGGGCCAAGGGTGGCTACGATTTTGGTACGACGGACGGACATGCAAAGACTCCTGAGTTCAAGCGCTGAGTGAGGCTACTATGCTCCGAAGTTGTAGTCATTGTTCGTTTGCACTACTTAATACTTTCTTTATTGAACGTTGCAACTTTGCGTGCGCACGCCTGAAGATTTTCCCCCACAGGTCGATACAGCGTTCAAGACAGGAGATTTTCCCCATGCGATTCGTACTCGTTGCTGCCCTTGCCGTCGGTGCCCTCAGTGCCACCGGCTGCACCCGTTGGGCCATGAACCATCACTTGAACAATGCCTACAGCGCCTATGACCGGGGCAATTGCGAGCAGGTGATGCTGGAGCTGTCCAAGGTCGAGCGCGACAGCCGTGCACGCCCTTATGTATGGCCGGAAGTCTCGATGATGCGCGGTCAGTGCCTGGAGCGGCAGAAGATGTTTGTCGACGCGGTGCAGACCTATCAGTTCATCATGGCCTCGTACCCGCAGAGCGAATATGCCTACCGCGCCCGCGCCCGGATCGAAACCCTGGAGAGCTTGGGCCATTACCCGACCCGCAGTGCCTCGGCGGTCAAACCGACCCAGTTCTGATGGCGGTTATCATCTGATGGCTGGCTCACCGGCGTGGGTGAGCTATAGTCGAAGAAACCGGATTTGCAGCCCGACCGCTCGAATCCGGGGCAACATCTGTGACCGGCATTGGCAAGACTCAGCGCTGCAAGGACTGGCGCACCGGGAACAGAGAGAGCGGGCACCTTGCCAGGCAGACCCGTTCCGGAGCAGTAGTGCGGCTCTGCTTAAGGGCCTTGCATGGCGAATTTCTCATGTTTACCGACCGACGGATCGAGCGTCACCAACTGCCGTACTTCCTGAAAGTCTTCAACGGAATCACTGACAAACCCATAGGGTATCTGGGCAACGTTTCCGAAGACGGACTGATGCTGATCAGTCAATTACCGATGATGATCGGCGCCGATTTCGATTTGCGCCTGAAGATACCGGTCAGTGATGGCCGCACGCAGGCCATTGATCTGCGCGCGTGCTGCCTGTGGTGTCATGAAGACGCAACCCCTCATCACTATGACGCCGGGTTCAGCCTGCAACGGGCGCCTCCGGAGTATGGGCAACTGGTGGAGGCATTGCGCCAGTACTTCAGTTTTCTGCCGTTGCCGGCTTCGGTGTAAGTGGCAGGCAGCCACGCAAATCGTGATTGAGATTGTTTCAATTCACTCAGCGAGTCTGTTGTTGCGTGGCCTGAGAACAATGAGTTCTGGTCATTCACCATCACCGCCTGCTCGGAGTGGTTACGCGGGCATGCCAGCTTGGCTCCAATGTCTTTATTTGGAAGCGGCTTCGAACTGTCGAGCTGCTTGCTTTGGCATGGATGGCCATTCATCGGAACTGTCATTTCTGTCAGGTTAATCCTCAGTTGATTATTTGCTAAAAGTAATACGTGGAATATTCCACGAACCGCAAAAGTGAGGGAAATCATGATCAGTGAGAGAATGGAAATTTTGCCACCACCGAGTTCTATAAGTCCCCGTTCAGGGGGGGTTGGACGAGGCTTCACTGTTGGGGCAATGATCCCTATTCCATTTTTTAAATGTAATATCTACTTTTATGAACTTGATGGCAGGTTGATCCGTAAGGTAACAACGGCGCCGGGATGGGGGCCAATGTTGCATGGTTTTGATATGCCTGCTGACCTAACCACTCCGGGGAAGAATTTCTATTTCAGAATTCAGTACCAGTCTGTTGCTAGTATTTATAGCCACTGGGCTCAATCGGGGACTTTGCGAATGGAGGACGCGCCAACGTTACCCATGCTACGAGTTACTGCACCACCTGCTCACTCTAGTCATCCCGAGGGTATCATTGAGGTCAAGGGTGATGGTGTAATTCCGGGGGCGAAGGTCAGCTATGTGGAAACCCAGACAGGCGTTTCCGGTGATGCGGTTGTTTCCGGCTCTTCATGGCATATTGCTCGTGATTGGGGAAAAGGGTTCAAAAGTGTGTATGTCAACCAAACGTTAGGAGGGATCTCATCAATATATGTTGCGGCTAACTTTCGAACGGATGTAGCTGTTCCACCACCGCCTGAGATTCTCATGCCACAGAATGGCGACGAACTGCCTGAAGGGAAATTGTTGTTGGCTGGTTCATGTCTTGTCGGCGCAAGTGTGGTTTTTCTAACTGATGATGATGGTGTTCTTATAGCAAATGCTAATGTGTATGACGGTTTTTGGAATGTCGACCTTGATCTAGGTAAGGGGAAATATACAATCAAGGCGGTTCAAGGCTTTCAAGGATATCCGTCTGCGCCAAGTGCGCCAGTTACTTTCAATTTGATCGCAGCCAAGTCAGCTTTACTTGTGGATAAGGACAATAGCTGAACAGGGAACCTGGCCCACGCTTTGGACTTTTGGACGCTGTGAATATCCAGCGACGTCATCGATAACATGTGATGGCGTCCGTTCAGAAAACGGCCTCCTGTTAAGTCAGGTCAAGCACTCCCGCTACGCTTTAAACTCAAGTAATGCGAAACCAGTTGGCTTCCCAGTTCCCCTGGTCGTGCATCCAGGACCTGCACACCATTCGTGCTCAACCGTTCGTGGACCGCACCCCGTGCATTCAAATAGTCCACTGCGCTGCAATAAACCAGTGCGTCGGACAAGGTCTGTACTGGTTTGTGTCTCAGGCTGTAAAGAATTTCTTCGCGCAAGCTTGCGATCAGCACCCGATGACTGTTGTTCAGGCGCTTGACCGCAGCGAGAAGCGCTTCATCGTCTTCGTCCCGCAGGTTAGTCACCAGGATCACCAACGACCTTCGCTTCTGACGAGCAAGCAAATGGGTGACGGCAGTCTCATAGTCGGGCGGGCGTGAGGTGCTGTCGAGGTTGTACACGCTGTTGAGCAAAGCATTCAGATGAGCTGCGCCTTTGACGGGGGCGAGATAGAGTGCTCGCTCGCTGGCCAAGGTGCTCAAGCCCACCGCATCACCCTGGCGCAAGGCCACATAACTGAGCAGCAGGCAGGCATTGAGGGCGTGGTCGAAATGGGCCAGTTCATCGTCCTGGCTGCGCATGTGTCGGCCACAGTCGAGCATGAAGACAATTTGTTGGTCGCGTTCGTCCTGGTACTCACGGGCGATGGGCGTGCTCTGGCGTGCGGTGGCTTTCCAGTCGATCTGACGCAGGCTGTCGCCCTCGCGAAACTCGCGCAATTGATGGAATTCCAGGCCCAGGCCGCGTCGCTGTTTCTGGCGCACGCCGATCTGGCTGAGCCAGTTGTCCACAGCCTGCAACTGTCCGCCATAGACCCGGGCGAAGTCGGGGTAGACCCGGGTGCTGTCGGGCACAGCGAGCAAGCGTCGGTCAGACCATAGGCCGAAGGGGCTTGGCAGGCTGACTTCGCAATGAACGAAGGTGAAATGGCCTCGCTTGAGCGGGCGTAACCGATAACTGACGTGGCTGAGTTGACCCGGTTGCAGTTCTACCGAAAGCGGCAGGTGCTCGATGCTCAAGCCCGGGGGCACGTGGTCGAACAGTTGGGCAGCCAGCGGTTGGCTGAAATCATGTTCAACGCTCAGTTGCACCTCGCTCCATCGACCCAGTGCCAGGCTGCCGGGCATCTGGCGTTTCACTCGGGGAGTTGGCAGGCGCTTGAGGCGCACGGCATCGAGCAAGGCCAGGATCAACAGCGCCAGCAACAAGCCCCAACTGATCGCGCTGAGAGATGGCGAGACCTCGTACTCCAGGGCCCGGGCGGCGCCCAGTGCGATGCCGCAGGCCAGCAGGACCAGCAGCCATATCAGCATCAAACGCGAAGGTTTCACAGACGCGGTGCCGGGATCTGATCGAGCATTTGCTGAAGCACCTGATCGATATCCAGACCATCGATATCCAGCTCCGCCGCGATGCGTACGCGATGACGCAACACGGCCAGTGCACAACCCTTGATGTCATCCGGAATCACGAACTCGCCGCCTCGCAGCAACGCCCGGGCCCGTGCGCAGCGCACCAGCGCGATAGAGGCCCGTGGCCCTGCGCCGAAGATCAAACCCGGCCAGGTGCGGGTCATACGGGCGACTCGCACGGCGTAATCGAGCACCTGATCGTCCAGCGGCAGCTCGCCGGCAATGCGTTGCAGGGCCAGTACATCCTTGGCCTGCAGCAAGGTGCGCATGGGCTGTACATCGAGCATGTCGGCGCGGGTCGAGCGGCTGACCTGGCGGACCATGTTCAACTCCTGTTCGGCATCGGGGTAGTCCATGCGCACCTTGAGCATGAAGCGGTCAAGCTCAGCCTCGGGCAGTGGATAAGTGCCTTCCTGTTCGATCGGGTTCTGCGTGGCGAGCACTATGAACGGTTGCGCAATCGGCAGGGCCCGGCCTTCGAGGGTGACCTGACGTTCCTGCATGGCTTCAAGCAGTGCCGCCTGGGTTTTGGCCGGCGCCCGGTTGATTTCGTCCGCCAGCAACAAGTTGGTGAACAAGGGGCCTTTGCGCAGCTTGAACTGTTCGGCCTGGCGGTCGTACACCGCGTGGCCGGTGACATCGCTGGGCATCAGGTCAGGGGTGAACTGGATACGTGCGAATTCGCCGCCAAAACAACGGGCGAGGGCCCGCACCAAAAGGGTCTTGCCCAATCCGGGTACGCCTTCGAGCAGTACATGCCCGCCAGCAATCAGCGCGGTCAGGACGTCGTCGATCACCCTGTCCTGACCGATCAGCGCTTTTTGCAGTTCACGGCGCACGCCCTGGGCCAGTTGGCTGGCGCGATGGCGTTGTTGAGCGGCATGGCTCGTTGCATCGGGCTCGATGGCTTCACTCATAGGGCATTCCTCAAGGATTGCAGGTGGGCAACCTGGCGGCTGAATTCGACGCTGGCCAGTCGTGGTTTCGCTCGTGGGATCATGGCCTGGCTGATAGTGCGAGTGGATTGACCGGTCAGGCGCGCAAGCACCAGCCATTGTTCGGCAACCGGCAGTTGTTCGAACCCTGGATGGCGATGCCGAACCCGGCGCAGGATGTCCTGTTGCAAGGCATGCAGCAGGTGCGCCTGGCCGTTGCGCCGCAGCAGGAAGTCGGCGCTGGCACGCAGGTGTTCCAGAAGTTGTCGGCGAGCCTTCGGTGGCGCTTCGATCAGCGGCCCCTGACGCACACCAAAATGCCAGAAGCCGAGGATGATCAGCGCGACAAGAGCCACCAGTGCTTGAGGAAAATAGCGCAGCAGCAGGGTTGGCAGGCTGTCGCGGTCGGTGTTGAAAATCAGCGTCACAGCGGTGTCGGCGGTCAGGTACCAGAGCAACCAGGCATTGTCGTATTGCTCGATGTGCGGGGTTTTCCACAGGTCGGCGTCGGTGACGACGATGATGGAACCGAGGCCGTGGTTCAGTTGCATCATGTGGGTGGCCTTGGCGCTGTTGGCCCAGGACTGGGCGAGATTTTTCGGGTCTTCAAGGTGGAACGCCGTATCGAATCCGGCATAGGCCGGTGCGTTCTCGTCCTCCAGATACAGCTTGGTCAGGTTGGGGTAGGGATCGTCATTGACGTCGGGCGGCAGGTCCTTGAGGTTTTTGCTGAGCAACTGGTGCAGTTGGACGCGGTCGAGCAACAGGTCATTGCTCTGTCGCAGTTTCTCGTCCCAAAGCGATTCGGCGACGAACAACAACCGGCCACCGGCGCGGGTCCAGTTCATGACCTGATCAATCTGCCGCGGGGTCATGTTATAGCGGTCGCCGAGCAGCAACAGGCTGTGTTGCCGCGGGTCGAGGCTGGGCAGGATATCAAGGCCATTGGCGTGGTTGACGGTCAGGCCCTGCTTGCGCAGGAACAGTTCGGCCGCCAGATAAGGGTTGTTGCGTGCTTGTGGCGAAGGGCCGTGGTCGATCTCGATTTGATAGGGCGTGGCCTTGAGGTACAGGTAAACGCCCAAGGCGCACAGCAGCGCAGCGCCGAGCACGCCCAGCATCAGCCCCCAACGCCGGCTCACGGAGTCGCTCCCGGTTCAAACAGGTTGCGCCAGGCGTTACATAACTCCTGTTGCGCATGCGGTGGCGGCAGGCGGTGACCATAGGCCATGCTCTGCCAGTGCCCTGTCAGGTTTTTGCTGAACGTCAGCAAGGCCGGTTGTTGTAATTGCTCGACTCGCTTGAGCACCTGGCCTTCAGTGTCGGCCACGTTCAGTGCCAGGTTGAAGTCATGCACCAGACGGCTGAGCAGTGCGCGATAGAGCAACCCGAGGGCAGCACGAGGATTGGACTGCCACAGGCGTTCGGCGCTGGCGGCAATATCGTCGGGCAAGGACTCGGGTTTTAGATCAAGGCCGAAAGCCTGTTGTGGCCGGGTGCGCACTGCGCTGGATTTCAACTTGGGTATTCGACTGACGAACGCCCTCATCCAGTCGCGATAACGCCAGATCAACAACACCGCACCGCCCAGGACAGCGCCCCACAATAGAATTTCAATCACGGTCGTGAGTGCGCCAAAGCGTTGATTGAGAAACAGCTTGAGCAAAGCCTTGAGCCATTCAGGCGTTTTACCGTCGCCGTCGCTCCTGCTGTCCGGTTTGTCCTCGCCAAAGCTGTAGCGCGTCACCGTCTCCCTGTTCTTGAACGGTGCCTGATCGAGGATGGCCTTGATGCCGTCCCGGGCTGCCTGGCTGGTCAGGGGCTGGTCGAGCAGGCGCGGGCTGTCGGGAGAAATATCCGGTTCGGCGGCCCATACCCCGTTCGGTGCGGGCATCCATAGCATCAGGACCAGTATCAGCACGCCGCCGGCGCTGGCGAGACGATGGCACAGGCGGCGAAACACCAGTTCGATATCCCAGGCCTCCAGCGTGGTGCGTCGGTTCAGGTAAAGGCAGAAGCCACAGGCGACATAGATCGGCTCCCACACCACCAGGATCAATACGTAGAAAACATTGGTCAGGTGCTCCAGCCAACGCCAGTCCTGATCGGCAGCACTGATCAGTGACTGCCAGCTCCAGTCGGTTTCTATCTGGTGTGGCAGAAGCAAATAGAACAGCACCATCAGGCCGATCCATAACGCGCCCTCCAGGTGAGCGCCAATGATCGTCAGCCAGCGTGCCGGCGCGGCGTCTCGCTGCAACAGAACCTGTAGACGTTGCTGGCGCGGGTGGCCGCTCAGGCCTTCAAGCTGTACCACGGGCAGCAAAAAACTGCGGGGCAGGCTCAGGCGACGCCAGGTCAGGCTGGCCAGCAGTTGTGGCTTGAGCAACCGGGGCAATTGAAGCAATGCCTGCTTGAGGGTAGGTGTTTCACCGAACAGGGCTTTGGACAGGATATGGAGAGGCAGGCGTTCGTACGCGGGTTTGAGGCACCAGAAAATGAATACCGCGAGGGTGGGAGAATCCCAAAACACCCAGGTGAGCAGGGCGAAAACCGGAAAGGTGACCAGCGCCCAGCTTGTCATTAAAAGCCGTCGATGCTGCTGGCTCAGGAGAACGCCAAGGTCCATGGCTTCCCAGGTGGTGCGCGGCCGAATCACCACCGTGGCGTCACTCAGGCGCATGGCGCTGGCGTCCGGCAAAAATCAGATAAACCACTACCAGCAGCCAGAGCGCCGTGCCGACCAGGTACTTGGTCCTCGCGGTCAGCCCGGTCATTGATGACCAGTAGGCCTCGATAAAGGCTGCAATCAGCAGGAACAGCATGACGCCGCAGATCATCAGCACGCTCTTGCGTGCCGCCTGTTTCAGCGCCTCGCCACGCGGCAGGCGCCCGGGCGCGATCAACGACCAGCCCAGTTGCAGGCCCGCGGCACCGGCCAGGGCGATGGCGCTGAGCTCGAAAGCACCGTGGCCGATCACGAAGGACCAGAAGGTTTGCCCATAACCCACGTACGTCAGGTGCCCTGCCGCCGCACCGATCATCAGGCCATTGAAAATCAGGAAGAACACACTGCCCAGTCCCCACAGCAAACCACTGGCGAAAGTCTGAAAGGCAATGCCGATGTTGTGCATGATGTAGTAGCCGAACATCACCCAGTCCTCGCTGGCGGCCCGTTCGACTGTGCGTCCGAGGTGACCGGCAACCGGGTCGTACATGCTTTGCAGGTCGCTGACCTGTGGGGCGGGAATGAGGTTGTAGATCAAGTCCGGAAACAGATAAACCAGCAGCCCGAAACCGATCAGGCTGCCGAAGAAGAGCAGGCAGGCCGCGAGAACGAAGCGCCATTGGTCACGCACCAGCCGCGGAAAACCGGCGAGAATGAACGCCAGCACGTTGGCGCCCAACCGACTGCGATGGCGATACAGTTGTTGGTGCCCACGCAGCACCTGTTGCTGCAATGAGTCGATCAAAAAACTGCTGTAACCGCGCTCCCGGGCCAGCGCCAGGTGCTGGCAAAGGCGTCGGTAGTCGTTGGGGAAATGGCCAGGATCACGGGCCTTCCTGTCGTTCTCCAGGTGCTCCAGCGTGTGGGCAAACTGCTCCCACTGGTCTTTGTGCCGCTGTTCAAAAAGGCTCTGTTTCATGTCGGCCCCAGCAGGCCGCGAGCGATGCCGTTGAGCTCGGCCACTGCCTGCGGTTTGGGCACCTGCAAAGGTTCGGCAAGGATGGCGGCCAGTTCATTGGTTCGTGCCTGGGAGAGTGCGCTCTGACGCTCAGCGAAAGCGAGAATGGCCCGCTGTTCGCTGAGTGTCAGGGCAAAGCTCGGGCGACAAGGCGTAGCTTCAGGGATGACGGGGCGGGTCAACGGTTGTTCGCGGTAGATCACCAGCGTTCCGGCAGCAATATCACCGAGGCGTTTGAAGTGGGGGTGTTGCAGACAAGTGATGGCGCCGAGGAAATAGCCGAACGGCAGCAGGTCAACCA
This sequence comes from Pseudomonas vancouverensis, assembly GCF_004348895.1. Taxonomy (GTDB): domain Bacteria; phylum Pseudomonadota; class Gammaproteobacteria; order Pseudomonadales; family Pseudomonadaceae; genus Aquipseudomonas; species Aquipseudomonas vancouverensis. The sequence continues at coordinate 368,199 of NZ_RRZK01000002.1, read as the reverse complement.
CGCGCAGCAGGTTGCGCAATAACGAAGCGGAGCCGCCAATCGGCGTGCCGTCGTCCTGGATCACCTGCAGGCCCATCCATTGCTTGCCCGGCGAGCGCCCCTGGTTGAACACTTCGAACAGCACCATGTACCACCAGCTCACCACGAACGTCAGGATCGAGCCCAGCCCGGCGCCGAGTTTGCCCAACATCGCCAGGGCAATGAACAGCACACCGAGGATCAAACCCCGCAAGCCCAGATCGATGGCAAACGCCATCGCGCGAACCACCAGGCCGGCCGGGCGCAGTGGCAGGTCGACGCCTTCCGGCGTTTCGACGTGATACCGCGTGTCCACTGGCGGTGACAGCGTTGCATTCCCTGGCAGTGCTGTGGTCTCGAGCATGGGCAACCTGAAAATGTGGCCTGGATCGGGATGAGTGTTCTTTCGATGCTAGCAGCCTGCGCGTGGGGAAAACACATAACTGTGTATCGCCCCTTGAATCATGCGAAGTGCTTGAATGACGATCTGACTGGCCGGAGCAGGATGTGAACGCCTAGACTTCGCCGATCTTCAGTTCAGGAATCGCCCGTGACCTCTATCTTCTGGTACGACTACGAAACCACCGGCATCAACCCTCGTTGTGACCGCCCGTTGCAAATGGCCGGGCTGCGCACGGACTTCGATCTCAACGAAATAGACGAGCCGGTCAATCTTTTCTGTCAGCCCAGCGATGACATCCTGCCGCACCCAGCCGCCTGTGCGATTACCGGTATCACACCGGCGCAACTGCAAGCACGCGGACTGAGCGAAGCCGATTTCATGACCCGCGTGCATGCCCAACTCGCCGCGCCGGGTACCTGCGGCGCGGGGTACAACACCCTGCGTTTCGACGATGAGATGACCCGCTACAGTCTCTATCGAAATTTTTTCGACCCCTATGCACGGGAGTGGCAGGGCGGTAATAGTCGCTGGGACCTGATCGATGTGGTGCGCGCCGCCTATGCCTTGCGTCCCGATGGCATCGTTTGGCCAACGGATGAAGAGGGCCGGGTAACGCTCAAGCTCGAACGTCTGACCGCTGCCAACGGCCTTGACCATGGCAGCGCGCACGAAGCGTTGTCGGACGTGCGTGCAACCATCGCCCTGGCGCGTCTGCTTCGGGAGAAACAACCCAAACTCTATGAATGGCTGTTCCAGTTGCGCAGCAAGCAGAAGGTCCTCGATCAGATTCGCCTGCTGCAACCGATGGTGCATGTGTCCGGGCGCTTTTCGGCGGCACGCAGCTACGTGGGCGTGGTACTGCCGCTGGCCTGGCATCCGCGCAACAAGAATGCGCTGATCGTCTGCGATCTTCGGCTTGATCCACAGGGCCTGCTCGACCTGGATGCCGACACCCTGCGCCAGCGCTTGTATACCCGTCGCGAAGATCTGGCCGAAGGAGAGTTGCCAGTTCCCCTGAAACTTATCCACATCAACAAGTGCCCGGTCATGGCACCCTTGGCGGTACTTCGCGCAGAAGATCAGCAACGTCTCGGGCTGGATATGTCGCTGTATCAGCAGCGTGCGTTGCGATTAAGTGACACGCAGAAGATCTGGCAGGATAAAATTTCCGCCATCTATTCCCGTGAAGAATTCGCCCAGAGTGAAGACCCGGAGCAACAGTTATACGATGGATTTATTGGTGATCGGGATCGCCGTTTGTGCGAGCAAGTACGGACTGTGGACCCGCTGCAATTAGCGCAGCAAACCTGGCCGTTCGATGATGAACGTTTACCTGAATTATTGTTTCGATATCGCGCGCGCAACTTTGCCGATACCTTGAGTTTTGAAGAGCAGGAACGCTGGCGGGTGTTTTGTCAGAATCGCTTGTCGAGCCCTGAATGGGGAGCACCCAATACCCTCGAAAGTTTTCTAGAGGCCGCGACCCAGTTGCGTATTAGCGCAACGCCGACTCAGCTGCAGGTGCTGGATGAGTGGCAAAATCATATCGTGGGTTTACGCACGCGTTTGGATCTTTGAATTCGAACATGCTCGAGGTTAATTTTCACCCATAAAAAAACGCCAGCATTCGCTGGCGTTCTTTTTGTCACGGATCCGTCTGCGACAAGCGCTGTGGCTTAGCCCAGCAGGGTAGCCCAGCCTTCAACCACGTCACCGCCCCACTTGGCTTTCCACTCTTTCAGAGTTTTATGGTTGCCACCTTTGGTTTCGATGACTTCGCCGTTGTGCGGGTTTTTGTATTGTTTAACTTTGCGTGCACGCTTGGTGCCGGTAGTTTTTACCGCGCCGCCACGTGGCGCCTTGGTTTTGGATTCCGGATCCAGCAGCGCAATGATGTCACGCAGGGATTTGGAGTACTCGCCCATCAGGGTGCGCAGTTTGCCTTCGAATTCCAGCTCGGTTTGCAGTTTGTCGTCTTGGGACAGGTTCTTCAAACGGGCTTGCAGCTCTTTGATTGCTTCTTCGGTGGCGCGATATTCGTTGATCAGGGACATGATGACTACCTTATGTTGTGCGCTGGATGGCAGGTGACAGTGCGGCAATAATAGTCAGGGTGTTTCATCAAGTAAACATTTAAGCGCTGATTATTTTAATTATTGTGCAGCAAATTTGGCGCTTTTGGTTGTGCTGTTATTAGTGTCATCTCGTGCAAACGGTTATTTACAAATAAACAATTGAAGATGTCCTGCAAGAACACTTCACGGGCGTGGGCGAGGCGCCCTTTTCCCGGGCATGGCGACCTTCCGACGGGACAAAACGTCATCAATACTGCAGTTTTGCTGCGCAATCGCTAGAATGGCGGCCTTTGCGAGTTTCTGGAGTTCCCCCCTCATGCGCACCTTTCGCCTGGTGATTTCCTGCCCGGACCGTGTTGGCATCGTTGCCAAAGTCAGTAACTTTCTGGCATCACACAACGGTTGGATCACTGAAGCGAGCCATCACTCGGACAATCTCAGTGGCTGGTTCTTCATGCGTCACGAAATTCGTGCCGATTCGCTGCCCTTTGGTATCGAAGCCCTGCGCGAAGCCTTTGCGCCGATCGCCGAAGAGTTCTCGATGGACTGGCGTATCACCGATACCGCCCAGAAAAAGCGCGTCGTACTGATGGCCAGTCGCGAGTCGCACTGTCTCGCCGACCTGCTGCACCGCTGGCACAGCGATGAACTCGACTGCGAAATCTCCTGTGTGATTTCCAACCATGACGACCTGCGCAGCATGGTCGAATGGCACGGCATTCCGTACTACCACGTTCCGGTCAATCCACAGGACAAGCAGCCGGCGTTCGCCGAAGTGTCGCGCCTGGTCAAGCATCACGATGCCGAAGTGGTGGTCCTGGCCCGCTACATGCAAATCCTGCCGCCCGAGTTGTGCAGTGAATATGCCCACAAGGTCATCAATATTCACCACAGCTTCCTGCCGTCCTTCGTCGGTGCCAAGCCGTATCACCAGGCTTCCCTGCGCGGCGTGAAACTGATTGGCGCGACTTGCCACTATGTGACCGAAGAGCTGGACGCCGGTCCGATCATCGAACAGGACGTCGTGCGCGTCAGCCACAGCGACAGCATCGAAGACATGGTGCGTTTCGGCCGTGACGTCGAGAAGATGGTGCTGGCCCGTGGCCTGCGTTATCACCTTGAAGACCGCGTTCTGGTGCACGGCAACAAAACCGTGGTGTTCTGATCCCGACGCGCAACGGTTGAAATTCGAAGGGCCTGGGCGTTCAATCGCTTCAGGCCCTTCGCCGTTTCTGCGGCTCCATTTCCGAACAGGGGACATGACCATGGCCGATCCGTTGGACAAAGCCACTTCCAGGGCACCCGCCACCCTCGGCGAGGGCTGCTTGAGCCGTTACGACCCGGAGGATATGGGGCCGGAAGTCGGTACCGAGTTTCCCGACGCCGCGCAGTTGTGGAAAGAGTTGCAGCAGGACTCAGACGAAAACGCGGAGTGAGGGATAGCGGTTCGATTGAAGGCGAGAGGTAGAGGCGAGGTGTGAGGAGGTTCCCCACAGCCTCTCTCCGGTGGGGAAAGACTGTGGGGAGGGTTGCGGGTCGTTAGATGCGGAAGCTGCCCACCAACTGTTTTAACCGCGCCGCCTGCTGCTCAAGATCCGAGCACGCACGCAGTGTCGATTGCAGGTTTTCCACGCCTTCCTGGTTCAACGTGTTGATCTCGGTAATGTCGACATTGATCGACTCGACCACCGCGGTCTGTTCTTCGGTCGCCGTCGCTACCGACTGGTTCATGCCATCGATTTCACCGATGCGCAGGGTCACGCTGTTCAGGCGCTCGCCCGCCAGGTTGGCGATTTCCACGCTGTCCTGGCTGTGACGTTGGCTGTCGCTCATGGTGCTGACCGATTCCCGGGCGCCGATCTGCAACTCTTCGATCATGGTCTGCACTTGTTGCGCCGACTCCTGGGTACGGTGCGCCAGGTTACGCACTTCGTCAGCTACTACGGCAAAACCACGTCCGGCTTCACCCGCCCGTGCAGCTTCGATCGCAGCGTTGAGTGCCAGTAGGTTGGTCTGTTGGGAAATGCTGGTGATCACCTCGAGAATCTGCCCGATGTTCACGGTCTTGCTGTTCAGCGATTCGATGTTGGTGCTCGAGGCGCTGAGCATGTTCGACAGTTGATTCATCGCGGTGATGCTGCGATCGACCACCTGCTGGCCATCCTCCGCCAGGCTGCGGGCATCGCTGGCCTGACTCGACGCTTGCGCGGCGTTGCGCGCGATTTCCTGGGCGGCGGCACCGAGCTGGTTGATCGCCGCTGCCACGCTGCTGGTGCGCGAGGCTTGCTGATCGGAATTGAACATCGACGAGTTGGACGCGGCCACGACTCGTAATGCCACTTCATTGACCTGCCCGGTGGCCGAAGAAACTTCGCGGATCGAGCCGTGGATGCGCTCCACAAAGCGGTTGAACGCGGTGGCGAGGCTGCCGAATTCATCGTTATTGACGATCGTCAGGCGTTTGGTCAGGTCGCCTTCGCCATCGGCGATGTCGGCCATGGCCCGGGTCATGACGTGCAACGGCTGGATCAGGATGCGGATCAGCATGCCGAGCAGGGCGATGATGATGGCCACGGCAATGATGGTTGCGATGACAGCCGAAGTGCGGAACTGGCTGAGCATCGAGAAGGCCTTGTCCTTGTCGACCGACAGGCCGATGTACCAGTTGACCGACGACAGGCCCTTGATCGGGGTGAAGGTCACGATGCGGGTTTTGCCGTCGACCTGGATTTCACTCATCTGGCTGCTGATCGCCGGCGTATCCTGCGGGTAGACATCCTTGAGCGTTTTCATTGCCAGCGCTTTGTCGGGATGGACGAGGATCTTGCCATCGGCGCTGACCAGGAAGGCGTAGCCCATGCCGTCGAAATCCAGGGCATTGAGGCTGTCGGCGATCACTTGCAGGCTCAGGTCGCCACCAACGACGCCGATGTTTTGCCCGTCCTTGACCACGCTGTTGACGATGGAGATCACCAGTTGCCCGGAGGCCAGGTCCATATAGGGTTCGGTCAGCGCTGAACTGCTGGTGCCCTGGGCGCTCTTGTACCAAGGGCGTGCACGAGGGTCATAGCCGTCGGGCATCTTGCTATCGGGGCGAATGATGAAAGAGCCGTCCTTGCTGCCCAGGTAGGCGCCCATGAAGGTCGAGGTGATGGCTTTTTGCGTTAGCAGTTTCGACACATTATCAGTGTCAGGATTGAGGGCGACGGTTTGTGACAGGTTCTCGATAAGGAGACTACGGCCGTTCAACCAGGTCTGGATATTGTTGGCAGTGACTCTGCCCATTTCCTGCAGGTAATTGTCCAGGTCTTCACGAATGGCATTACGCTGCAAATAATCGTTGTACAGCGTAAACGAGGCAAAGGCGGCAATAACGATAAGGGCGGCGGCAAGCAGGATTTTATGGCTGAAGCGCAGATTTTTGTTCATGGCTTGGGGTTCCGCTAAGGTCTTATATGCTCGAAGCGTGTTTTTTACGGGTGTGTGCACGGCAGAGCATGGGTAAAAGGTGAAATTTCCGGCTGTCCTTAGGGAAATGTCCGACCGAGTTATCAGACTGGTCTGTCGTCATGTCTATCGGCCGATCCTGATTAAAGATTAACCATGGGTGATCAAATGCCTGACTCATCGCAACTCGTTATCGGTGCCGATCTCGCCGGTCAGCCCATCGCTCAGGCCATGCGCCTGGCCAACCGTCACGGCTTGATCGCCGGGGCAACCGGCACCGGTAAGACCGTGACCTTGCAACGCCTGGCCGAGGCCTTCAGCGATGCCGGTGTGGCGGTGTTCGCCGCGGATATCAAGGGCGATTTATGCGGTTTGGGCGCTGCGGGTAATCCCCAGGGCAAGGTTGCCGAGCGCATTGCCGGGATGCCGTGGCTCAATCACAAGCCTCAGGCGTATCCGGTCACCTTGTGGGATGTACAGGGTCAGTCCGGTCATCCACTGCGTACAACCTTGAGTGAAATGGGGCCGTTGCTGCTGGGCAGCCTGCTGGAACTGACCGACAGTCAGCAGTCGGCGCTCTATGCCGCTTTCAAGGTGGCGGACCGCGAAGGTCTGTTGCTGCTGGATCTGAAGGATCTCAAGGCGCTGCTCAATCACCTGCGCGACAACCCGCAGCTACTCGGCGATGACGCCGCGCTGATGACCACCGGTTCCAGCCAGGCGCTGCTGCGGCGCCTGGCCGTCCTTGAACAGCAAGGCGCCGAAGCCTTGTTCGGTGAACCGGCACTGCAGCTCGAGGATATTCTTCAACCTGATGCCGATGGTCGTGGGCGCATCCATCTGCTCGATGCCAGCCGGCTGGTGCATGACGCGCCGAAAGTCTACGCGACCTTCCTGTTGTGGCTGCTGGCTGAACTGTTCGAACAACTGCCCGAACGTGGCGACGCCGACAAACCGCTGCTGGCACTGTTTTTCGACGAAGCGCATCTGCTGTTCAACGGTACGCCGCAAGCATTGCGCGATCGTCTGGAGCAGGTGGTGCGGCTGATTCGTTCCAAGGGGGTGGGCGTGTATTTCGTCACCCAGTCGCCGGGGGATTTGCCGGACAACGTCCTGGCCCAGCTGGGCTTGCGTATTCAGCACGGGTTGCGCGCGTTCACCGCCAAAGAGCAGAAATCCCTGCGGGCGGTGGCGGACGGTTTTCGGCCGAATCCGGCATTCGATACGTTATCGGTGCTGACCGAACTCGGCATTGGCGAGGCGCTGGTGGGCACCTTGCAGGAAAAGGGCACGCCGGAAATGGTCCAGCGCGTGCTGGTCGCGCCGCCGCAATCGCGGATCGGGCCATTGAGCGAGGCTGAACGGGCGGCACTGATCGCCGGCTCGCCGTTGCAAGGGCGCTACGACAAACCCATCGATCGCGAGTCGGCCTACGAGGTACTGATGGGACGCAAGGGCCTGGCGCCGGAAGCGGCACCAGATAAACCGGCTCCGCAAGAGCCAAGCTTCACCGAGCAGGCGGGCGAGTTTCTCGGCACGGCAGCCGGCCAGGCACTGAAATCGGCGATGCGTCAGGCCGCCAATCAACTGGGACGGCAGTTGGTACGGGGTTTGATGGGATCATTGTTGGGTGGCAGCAAGCGCCGCTAATTTGGGTCAGTTCGAACAATGTGGGGGGTGAGCCTGGGCCATGTTGCTTTCGCAAGCAGGTTCAAACCCACATTGATTTTGTATCAGCTTCTGGATTTGGCATGCGCCGCCAGGCGTTCCAGCGCTGCCCGCAGGTTCGGGTCGCTGATGCCGTCCGCGGTCGCCTGAATGGTCGCAGCGGCATCATCCGACAAATCCATGGTGTGCCCGGCCGCGCCTTGCTGGACGGTGGGTGGTTGCACCTTGAAAAGAATTCGCGTCAGGCTGGCAAACTCATCAAACATTTGCAGCTGCCTTTGCAGGCGCTTTTGCTGATAACGCAGACGCGTGGCCCAGTGACCATCCGTGACGATCAGCAACAAACTGCCTTCGCGCCAGGAGGCTACATGGCAATGTTCGCGGGCAGCGGGTTGCAGCTGGCTTTCGAGCAGGCGTTGCAAGTGGCCCAGGCGTTGCGCGTGGCCAAGTATGGCTTTGAGCGGTTTGGCTTCGCGAAGCAGAACGGCGGGTGCTCTGGCCGTAAGAGGGCGAAATGCCATGATCAGACACCTGAAGTAACAGAGCTGCCATGGTAGCAGAAAGCACTGGTTGAGCCTGACCCATTGCTTTTGTCCCTGCTTTACCCATTAAATCAACAACTAACTTCTGTCGTGAACGGCTTGAAGTTGAGCAAAACGCCCCTATTTAAAGTGAGCCCCGTCAAAGCGCTGAGCCAGCATCGTGGAATAACGCCACTTTCCTCACCATCGTTTCCGGGTAGAATGCTCGTTCGCATGCGGCCATGAGGGCTGCACGGGCGACTCACGGGGCCGCCCTCCATCCCTTTAGTGTGGAAGATCCTGCCGATATGTTTGCGCCTTTGTTAAAGAAACTTTTTGGAAGCAAGAACGAGCGTGAAGTCAAACGCATGCTCAAGACGGTGCAATTCGTCAATGCCTTCGAAGAGAAGATGGTCGCCCTTTCGGACGATCAGCTGCGCGCCAAGACCGCAGAGTTCAAGGACCGCATTGCCAAGGGGGAGACCCTCGACAAGCTGTTGCCGGAAGCCTTCGCGGTTGCCCGTGAAGCCGGCAAGCGCGTCATGGGTATGCGTCACTTCGACGTCCAGCTGATCGGCGGCATGACCCTGCATGAAGGCCGGATCGCCGAAATGCGTACCGGTGAAGGCAAGACCCTGGTGGGTACCCTGGGCGTTTACCTCAACGCGCTGTCCGGCAAGGGCGTGCACGTTGTGACGGTGAACGACTACCTGGCCCGCCGTGACGCCAACTGGATGCGCCCGCTGTATGAATTCCTCGGCCTGACCGTGGGCATCGTGACGCCATTCCAGCCGCCGGAAGAGAAGCGGGCTGCCTACGCCGCCGATATCACCTACGGCACCAACAACGAATTCGGTTTCGACTACCTGCGCGACAACATGGCGTTCAGCGTGGAAGAGAAATTCCAGCGTGAACTCAACTTCGCCGTAATCGACGAAGTCGACTCCATCCTCATCGACGAAGCCCGTACCCCGCTGATCATTTCCGGTCAGGCCGAGGACAGCTCCAAGCTGTACATCGAGATCAACAAACTGATCCCGAAACTCAAGCTGCACGTCGAAGAAGTCGAAGGGGTCGTCACTCAGGAAGGCCATTTCACCGTCGATGAGAAGACCCGTCAGGTCGAACTCAACGAAGCCGGTCACCAGTTCATCGAAGACCAGTTGACCAGCATCGGTCTGCTGGCCGAAGGCGAAAGCCTGTACTCGGCGCACAACCTGAGCCTGCTGACCCACGTCTACGCCGGTCTGCGCGCGCACAAGCTGTTCAACCGCAACGTCGAATACATCGTGCAGGAAGGTCAGGTCGTACTGGTCGATGAACACACCGGTCGTACCATGCCGGGTCGCCGTTTGTCCGAAGGCCTGCACCAGGCCATCGAAGCCAAGGAAAACCTGAACATCCAGGCCGAAAGCCAGACCCTGGCATCGACCACGTTCCAGAACTACTTCCGTCTGTACGAAAAACTGTCCGGCATGACCGGTACGGCCGATACCGAAGCGTTCGAATTCCATCAGATCTACAACCTGCCGGTCATCGTTATCCCGACCAACAAGCCGTTGGCCCGTAAGGACTACAACGACCTGGTGTTCCTGACCGCCGAAGAGAAATACGCGGCGATCGTCAATGACATCAAGGAAAGCATGGCGGCTGGCCGTCCTGTGCTGGTGGGTACTGCGACCATCGAAACCTCCGAGCACATGTCCGCGCTGCTCGTGAAGGAAGGCATCGAACACAAGGTTCTGAACGCCAAGTTCCACGAAAAGGAAGCCGAGATCATCGCCCAGGCCGGTCGCCCAGGCGCACTGACCATCGCGACCAACATGGCCGGTCGTGGTACCGACATCCTGTTGGGCGGTAACTGGGAAGTAGAAGTGGCTTCGCTGGAAAACCCGACCCCTGAGCAGATTGCCCAGATCAAGGCCGACTGGCAGAAGCGTCACCAGCAAGTGCTCGAGTCGGGCGGTTTGCAGGTGATCGCGTCCGAGCGTCACGAATCGCGCCGTATCGACAACCAGTTGCGTGGTCGTGCCGGTCGTCAGGGCGACGCCGGTTCCAGCCGTTTCTACCTGTCGCTGGAAGACAGCCTGATGCGCATCTTCGCCTCTGATCGGGTGAAGAACTTCATGAAAGCCCTGGGCATGCAGCCTGGCGAAGCGATCGAGCACCGCATGGTGACCAACGCCATCGAAAAGGCTCAGCGCAAGGTTGAAGGCCGCAACTTCGACATTCGTAAGCAACTGCTCGAGTTCGACGACGTCAACAACGAACAGCGTAAAGTGATCTATCACATGCGTAACACGTTGCTGGCCGCCGACAACATCGGTGAGACCATCGCTGACTTCCGTCAGGACGTGCTCAACGCCACTGTCAGCGCGCACATTCCGCCACAATCGCTGCCTGAGCAGTGGGATGTGGCCGGTCTGGAAGCCGCGTTGCAGAGCGATTTTGGTGTAGCGCTGCCGATCCAGCAGTGGCTCGACGAAGACGATCACCTGTACGAGGAAACCCTGCGTGAGAAACTGATGCAGGAACTGGTGGCGGCCTACAACGAGAAAGAAGACCAGGCGGGCGCCGAAGCGCTGCGCACCTTCGAGAAGCAAATCGTATTGCGCGTTCTGGACGACCTGTGGAAAGACCACCTGTCGACCATGGATCACCTGCGTCACGGTATCCACCTGCGTGGTTATGCGCAGAAGAACCCGAAGCAGGAATACAAGCGCGAGTCGTTCACGCTGTTCTCCGAGCTGCTGGATTCGATCAAGCGCGACTCGATTCGTGTGCTGTCTCACGTTCAGGTTCGCCGCGAAGACCCGGCCGAAGAAGAAGCGCGTCTGCGTCAGGAAGCCGAAGCACTGGCGGCACGCATGCAGTTCCTGCATGAAGAGGCCCCAGGTCTTGAGCAGCCGGAAGTGTTGGGCGAAGAGGTCGATGTTGCCCTCGCCGCCGCGCCAGTTCGCAACGAGCAGAAGCTGGGCCGCAACGAGTTGTGCTACTGCGGTTCGGGCAAGAAATTCAAGCATTGCCACGGGCAGATCCAGTAAAACCCGTTTCAAACGCTGAAATACCCGCGCCGCGACCGGCTTCTGCCGTCGCGGCGTTTTACCATTCAAACCACCGTTTTCCTTGTAACGGTGCAGACAACTTCTAGTTAAGGAGCGCATTCATGGCTGTTGGTCTTGGTCCTTTGCCAACGTTGCACCCGGTTGCCGGTTTTGAACTCGGTATTGCCTCGGCGGGCATCAAGCGCCCGGGGCGCAAGGATGTGGTGGTCATGCGCTGCGCTGAAGGCTCCACGGTTGCCGGTGTGTTCACCCTGAACGCCTTTTGCGCAGCGCCGGTGATCCTGGCCAAGCAACGCGTACAAGGTCCGGTGCGTTACTTGCTGACCAACACCGGTAATGCCAACGCCGGTACCGGCGAGCCGGGCCTGGCCGCCGCCGAGCGCACCTGCGCGAAACTGGCTGAGCTGACCGGCGTCGACGCCAGCCTGGTGCTGCCGTACTCCACCGGTGTGATTGGTGAGCCATTGCCGGTCGAGAAGATCGAAGGCGCGTTGCAGGCCGCCCTGGACGACCTGTCGATCCACAACTGGGAAGCCGCCGCCACTGGCATCATGACCACCGACACCCTGCCCAAGGGTGCCAGCCGCCAGTTCCAGCATGATGGCGTGACCATCACCGTGACCGGCATCAGCAAAGGCGCCGGCATGATTCGCCCGAACATGGCGACCATGCTCGGCTACATCGCCACTGACGCCAAGGTCTCCCGCGATGTCCTGCAAAACCTGTTGCTCGATGGCGCCAACAAGTCGTTCAACCGTATCACCATCGATGGCGACACCTCGACCAACGACTGCTGCATGCTGATCGCCACCGGTCAGGCTTCCCTGCCGGAAATCACCCGTGCCGAAGGCGAATTGTTCGCCAAGCTCAAGCAAGCGGTGTTTGAGGTGTGCATGGACGTGGCCCAGGCCATCGTGCGTGACGGTGAAGGCGCGACCAAGTTTGTCACCGTTGAAGTCAATGGCGGCGGCAACCATCAGGAATGCCTGGATGTCGGCTACACCGTGGCCCACTCGCCGCTGATCAAGACCGCCCTGTTTGCCTCCGACCCGAACTGGGGCCGTATTCTGGCGGCTGTTGGTCGTGCCGGCGTGCCGGACCTGGATGTGAGCAAGATCGACGTATTCCTGGGGGGCGTGTGCATTGCCAGCCGTGGCGCACGCGCGGCGACTTACACCGAGGCTCAGGGTGCGGCGGTGATGCAGCAGGAAGAAATCACCATTCGTATCGAACTCGGTCGTGGCGATTGCAGCGAAACCATCTGGACCACTGATCTGTCGCACGAATACGTGAAGATCAACGCCGAGTACCGTACGTAAGGCCCTATCGCCCGTTCGCGAGCGGGTTCGCCCCCACATTCCCGGAACGATTGTGGGGGGAGAGCCCGCTCCCGATGGCGGTCTGTCAGTTGCTGGCTAGACTGGTCTGTCCCCCCTGTTTAAAGGTCCCGAATATGAGCCTGCACCTGATCATCGGCGACAAACTGCTTTCTTCCTGGTCCCTGCGTGGCGCCCTGGCGCTTGACCTGACCGGCGCTGCCTACAGCGAAGAACTGATCAAACTGAACCAGCCGGACACCCGTGAGCGCTTGCTCAAGCATTCACCGACCGGCAAGGTCCCGCTGCTGAAAACCGCACACGGCACCATCGCCGATTCCCTGGCGATTGCCGAATACCTGGCCGAACAGTTCCCTGACAAAGGCCTCTGGCCCGCAGATACGGCTGCCCGTGCCCAGGCGCGCTCGGCGTGTGCGCAGATGCACAGCGGTTTCTTTGCCATGCGCGGCAACATGCCGTTTGACCTGAGCCACGATGCGCCGCTGTCACCGGTACCGGCTGACGTAACAGCGGACATCGAACGCATGTCGGCGTTGTGGGCGGAATGCCGGGCGGTCGCCACTGAGGCCGGGCCGTACCTGTTCGGTCACATCAGCCTGGCCGATGTGTTTTTTGCCCCGATTGCCGTGCGTCTGCGCACCTATCAGGTGAAACTGTCGGCTGTTGACCAGGCTTACGTCGAAACCCTCTACCAATGGCCGGCGTTCAAGGCCTGGCAGAAGGCTGGACTGGAGGAGTAGTAAGGTGAAACGAGTACATGTCGCCGCCGCCGTTATCCGTGACGGCAGCGGCAAAATCCTGATCGCCCGGCGTGCCGATACTCAGCACCAGGGTGGTCTGTGGGAATTTCCAGGCGGCAAGGTCGAAGCCGATGAGTCGGTGGAAACTGCGCTGGCCCGCGAACTTCATGAAGAGCTGGGCATTGTTGTGGGCGCAGCACGTCCCCTGATCAAGGTTCGTCACGATTACCCGGACAAGCAGGTGTTGCTGGATGTCTGGGAGGTTTCGGCGTTTACCGGCGAACCCCACGGCGCCGAAGGGCAGCCATTGGAATGGGTGGCGCCCCGTGACCTGGCGAGCTACGAGTTCCCGGCGGCCAATCAGCCGATCGTGGCGGCGGCGAAGTTGCCGGCGCAGTATTTGATTACCCCGGAAGACCTGGAAACCCCAGTCCTGCTGCGCGGCATTCAGAAAGCCATTGCCGGCGGCATCAAGCTGATCCAGTTGCGCGCGCCTAACGGGTACGACCCGAAGTATCGCGACCTGGCGGTGGACGCCGTAGGCCTGTGTGCCGGCAAGGCGCAGTTGATGCTCAAGGGGCCGTTCGAGTGGCTGGGTGACTTCCCCTCCGCGGGCTGGCACATCACCTCGGCTCAGCTGCGCAAGTACGCGGCCGCCGGTCGTCCATTGCCTGCTTCGCGCTGGTTGGCGGCGTCCTGCCACAACGCTGAGGAACTGGCACTTGCGGAACAGATGGGGGTGGACTTCGTCACCTTGTCGCCGGTACAGCCGACGCTGACCCATCCTGATGCTCAGCCGCTGGGCTGGGAACAGGCATCGAGCCTGATCGAGGGATTCAGCAAGCCGGTGTTTTTGCTGGGCGGCGTGGGCCCGGCGGACGTTGAGAAGGCTTGGGGCGTGGGTGCACAGGGCGTGGCGGGAATTCGGGCGTTTTGGCCTGAGGCTTGATTCTGCGTTGAAGCTTCTCACGCCATCGTCGGAACGCCGCCCGGAGCAAGCTCGCTGCGGGCGCCGCTCCGGAGATGAAGGCCTTACCGGCGCTGCCTAAACCTCAGGCTTCGCCGCCGGCTGCCAGAGAATCTCGGCAACCCCCTGGCGCTTGGCGATCAACCGCGCCGCGACAAACAGCAAATCCGACAACCGATTGATATACGCCAGGCCAACCCCGGCCAGCGGTTCAAGCGCATTCAACTGCTGGCAACGGCGCTCGGCGCTACGTGCCAGGCTACGGCAGACGTGGGCCTGGGCGATCAGCGCAGAACCACCGGGCAGAATGAAATTCTCCAATGGCCCCAGTTCTTCATTCCACACATCGATGGCGGCTTCCAGTCGTTCGATTTCCGCAGCATTCAACGCTTGATACACCGGCATCGCCAGCTCACCGCCCAGATCGAACAAACGATGCTGGCAGGGAGCCAACACTTCGATGACCTCCTGCAATCCGGGAAAAGCATCGGCTTGCGCCGCCAACCCGGCCAGCAATACCCCCACCTGGCTATTCAGTGTGTCCACTTCGCCAATGGCTTCGATCCTCGGGTGATCCTTGGGCACACGACGACCATCGCCCAGTCCGGTTTCGCCTTTGTCGCCGGTGCGGGTGTATATCTTCGACAAGCGAAAGCCCATGGTTACCTCGATAGCAGATTCAGTTCTTGAGAGACGAGCGGGGTGCTCGCCAAGGGCAGGCGCAAGGTGAAACAGGTGCCTTGGCCCAGGGTCGATTGCACTTCCATCTGACCCTTGTGGTTGTTGGTGATGATGAAATACGACACCGACAGGCCCAGGCCGGTGCCCTGGCCAATTTCCTTGGTGGTGAAAAACGGCTCGAAGGTGCGTTTGCGCACGTTTTCGCTCATGCCGATGCCGTTGTCCTCAACCTGGATCTCCGCCCAGGGCGGGTTGAGTTTCGTGCGCAGGATGATGCGTCCGGGCTCGCTGTCGTCGTCGCGCTGGTGAATGGCTTGCGCGGCGTTTTTCAGCAGGTTGAGCAGTACTTGTTCCAGCTCGTTGGCGGTGCCTGGCACCGGGCCCAATGCCGGATCGAATTGACGAATGATGGCCTGGCCCTTGAAGTCGAAGCCAATGGCCAGGTCAAAGTCGTTTCCAGCGATTTCCACAGCCTGATCGATGAGCGCAGGCAAGTCGCACGGTGCCATCTGCCGGGTACTGCGGCGGCTGAAACTGAGCATGTGCGTAACGATTTTCGCTGCGCGGGCGCCGGCTTGCTGGATGCCGTCGAGCAGTTGCGGCACTTCGCGTACTTGCAGGTACTGATTGACAGTGGCCAGCGGGATGCCTTCCTGTTCAGCCACTTCAAGGTTTTTTGGCAGATCCGCTGACAGGCGTCGACGGATGTTTTGCACGTTGTGCAGGATCGCGCCCAGCGGGTTATTGATCTCGTGGGCCATGCCTGCTGCCAGGCCGCCAACCGAAAGCATTTTTTCCGACTGCACCATCATTTCCTCGAGGGACAGGCGCTGGGTGATGTCGTCGATGCGGATCACCACGCCCCGCCCGGCACCGCCCATCAGCGGATAAAAAGTCAGGGCATAGTGCTTGGGTTCGTCATCCTTGACCCAGGTCACCCGCTCGATCTTGGCCACTGTGTGCTGTTCGACGGTTTGCTTGAGCTGCGGCAGGAATGGCTTCAGCGGTTCAAAGGCGAGAAAAATTGGCTGGTTCAAGGCCTCGTCCAGCGGCGTGCCGGAGAGGGCGCTGGCTTCCTGGTTCCACTGCGTGACATACAGCTGTTCATCGAGGGCGATCAGCGCCGAGGGCATCGAGTCGATGATGCTGTTGAGGTAGTTCTGGAAGCCGGTGAGTTTTTTCTCGATCTTGCTGCGCACCTGGACTTCGAGTTCCAGCTTACGGTTGGTATGCCGGGTTTCTTCGGCCAGGCCCTGGGCCTGATCGTAGGCGGCCTGGGAGTCGTCGCGGGCACGCTTCAGTTGCTGCTCCCGCGCCTCGATGCGCGACAGCATGGTGTTGAAGGCCTCGGCCAGGCTGCCGATTTCATCGTGGTTGCCCCGGGAGGCGCGCAGGGCATAGTTCTCTTCGCGGGTGACCTGGCGGGACAGCTCTTCGAGTTGATGGATCGGCTGGGTAATCAGGCGTTTGATCTGGCGGGCAATCACCAGCCACAACAACACACTGAAGATCAGAATCCCGAGGCTGGCCGTCAGCGTGCCGGTGTAGAAGGCAACAGGCAGTTCGCTGGTGGCCACCAGCAACAAATGACCCGGTGCCGAGCCGGGGCGGGGCAGGGTGATCAGTTGGTTGCTGCGAAACTCGGTGGCCTGCCATTCTTCGATATGCCGGTAGCGTTTCGGCAATTCCAGCTGGTCGCCATGCTGCAATTGCGCCAGTTGATCGCCTTTGCCGTCGTACAGGGCGGCCGCCCGTAGCGGCGAGTAACTGTTGAGCTCCTTGAGCAGACGTTCGGCGCTCTGTGGTGAATCGAGGGCCTCGGACGCCAGGCTCGGGTTGGACACCAGTCGGCCAATGGTCTGCAGGGCCTGGGGCGCCATGCTTTCCTGGGAGATGTAGTACGCGGCACTGATGAAGGTCAGGTTGGCGACCAACAGGATGGTGATCAACAGCACCAGCAGGGCGGCCAGCAGTTTCTGGCCGACAGGCAGGTTTTCAAGACGCTGGCGCAATGGCATCAGGTTCATCGCTGAAAAGGAACAAGTGGCCAGCGTAGCCGCTGCTCAGTCGCTGGGCAATCCAAGGCTGTGCAGATGGCTGATGAGCCGTTGTTGCAGTTGATTGAGGTGCGGCAGGTTGACCTGATGGCGCGCGGCGACTTTGCAGGCGTAACCCAGCAGATAGCTGATTTCGGTGCGACGTTGACTGGCGACGTCCTGGTGCATCGACGAGTAGTTGGCTGCGGTGGCCTGGATCACCCGTTCCACTTCTTGCGTGAGGTTTTCCGCCGCGGCCGGTTGACCGCAACGTTCGAGCAGCTCGGCCAGTTCGCCGCACAGGGTGGCAACTTCGCAACGATGCGCCTGCAAGCCGCCATTGCGGCAATCGTGCAACACCGTCAACGGGTTGATCGCACAGTTGAGGGCGAGCTTGCGCCACAAGCGGGTGAGGATGTTGGTGCTCCATTCGTGGGGAATGCCGGCAGCGCTCAGGTCGTCCAGCCAGACGGGCGCTACAGGGTGGCCCGCATCCCCCAGCCAGGTGAAGCCATGACCGGCGAACACCACGCGCCAGTCGCCATCACGAAAGGCGCCTTCGGTGCTGGAGGCATAGATGCAGCGCGCCTGTGGCGCCAGGGCGGCTACGGCGTCCTGGCTGCCGAGGCCGTTTTGCAACAGGATGATTTCGGCGCCCGGTGCCAGACGTGGCAACAGTTGTGCGACAGCCTTTTGTGCGTCGTAGGCTTTGCAGGCCACCAACAAACGGTTGATTGGCTGATGGGCGTCGGGTGTTTCGGCAGGCACGGCATACTGATGCGCCGCGCCGTGTTCTACCAGTGTCAAAGCACCAGCCGTCTCATACGCCTGCAATCGCGCGGCATCGCGCAGGATCAGCTTGACCGGCATGCCTGCCCGCGCCAGGCGGGTGGCCCATAACGTGCCAAGACTGCCGGCGCCGAGAACGTGCCAGGTGGTGGACATCAGCTTTTTGCTCTGTTTGAGGCGTGCATCGGCGGCTCGCAGTGAATGATGGGAAAGACCCGTTATAATCAGCGCGGATTTTAACCGCAAGCCAGGCGTGCTCCATCGTGATCGAGTACGCCCTATCAATTGGAGAGATTACATGCCGTCGTTCGACGTGGTATCCGAACTGGACAAACACGAAGTCACCAACGCGGTCGAGAACGCCGTCAAGGAACTCGATCGTCGTTATGACCTGAAAGGCAAGGGCAGCTTCGAGTTCAAGGAAAAAGACCTGACCGTCAATCTCACCGCCGAAGCGGATTTCCAGCTTGAGGCAATGATTGAGATCCTCAAGCTGGCCCTGGTCAAGCGCAAAATCGACGTGCAATGCCTCGAGGTCAAGGATGCATTCGCTTCGGGCAAGCTGATGAAGCAGGAAGCGGTCCTCAAGGAAGGCATCGACAAAGAGCTGGCGAAGAAGATTGTGGCGCATATCAAGGACGCCAAGCTGAAGGTGCAGGCCGCCATCCAGGGCGAGCAGGTACGTGTTACCGGCAAGAAGCGTGACGACTTGCAGGAAGCCATCGCGGCACTGCGTGCCAAGGAATTCGGCATGCCACTGCAGTTCAACAACTTCCGCGACTGATCTTCAGGCGGGAACCTCTGGGCGTTTTTGGCGTCGGAGGCCCAAGCAACGGCAGAAACGATCGAGCCCGTGGCGGTTCGATCTTTCTGCCGTTTTATTTTTTGCGAGCCGGGTAGCCGGAAACAGGAGTAAGCACGATGGACTTGAACGCTGAAGTCGACAATCTGGTCAAGGCCTCTCAGGCCTGGATCCCGATGATCATGGAGTACGGCAGCCGTGTGCTGCTGGCGGTGATCACCCTGGCCATCGGTTGGTGGTTGATCAACAAGGTTACGGCAAAGCTCGGTGGCCTGCTGGCACTGCGTAACGCCGACCTGGCCCTGCAAGGCTTTATCAGCAGCCTGGCGAACATCATTCTCAAGATCCTGCTGATTGTCAGCGTGGCATCGATGATCGGCGTCGAAACCACTTCGTTCGTTGCTGCAATCGGTGCGGCGGGTCTGGCCATTGGCCTGGCGCTGCAAGGCAGTCTGGCGAACTTCGCCGGCGGCGTGCTGATCCTGTTGTTCCGCCCGTTCCGTATCGGTGACTGGATCGAAGCCCAGGGCGTTGCCGGCACCGTCGACAGCATTCAGATTTTCCACACCGTGCTGCGTACCGGCGACAACAAGACCATCATCGTGCCAAACGGTAACTTGTCCAATGGCATCATCACCAACACCAATCGCCAGCCGACCCGTAAAGTCGTGTTTGATGTGGGCGTGAACTACGAAGCGGACTTGCAGAAAGCCCGCCATGTATTGCTCGATCTGGCCAAGGATCCGCGTGTTCTGACCGATCCGGCACCGCAAGCCGTTATTTCGACGCTGGGCGACAGTTCGATTACTGTTTCTTTGCGTGTTTGGGTCAAGACCGCGGATTACTGGGATGTAATGTTCATGTTCAATGAACTGTCCCGTGATCGATTGAAAGAAGCGGGCGTTGATGTTCCGTTTCCACAGCGTGTTCTTCGCGTGGTTCAGGAACCTGCTGTGTAATGATGGCTAATCGGCACTTGTTTGACCTGAAAGTCAGGCAGGTGCTGTAACGGCCCGATAAAATCTGGCTCTCGAGACAACAAAAAAGGCCCATCCGAAGATGGGCCTTTTGTTTGTTACCGCAAACTAACTGGATGCGATTACAAAACCGACAGCGGGTAGTCGACGATGAAACGGAACTCGTCGATGTTACCTTCAGCCTGGTCGGTGTTGCCACGGTGCCAAGCTTGACGGATGCGGAAAGACAGATCTTTCGCAGGGCCGGTTTGAACTACGTACTTGGCCTCGACGTTGGTCTCGTGATGGCGACCATCTTCACCGTAGCCGTATGCACGGTACGGGCTGTCAGCAGCCATGCTGGTGCCGTCGATGTCCCAACCTTTGATGTAACGAGTCATGAAGCTCAGACCCGGTACGCCGTACTCAGCCATTTTCAGGTCATAACGAGCCTGAACGGATTTTTCACCCGGGCCGTTGAAGTCAGAGTACTGAACGGAGTTGGCGAGGAAGATCGAGTCGCCGCCGCGGTTGTTCTTGCCCACACCGATGTAGTCGAACGGGGTGTCGCCGTTCACTTTCTGGAAGGCCAGGGTGAAGGTGTGTGCTTTCAGGAACGACAGCGCGGTCGCCAGGGAGAAAGCGGTGTTGCTGATTTCGCCTGCCAGCTTGTCACCGGTATCGGTGGTGCGGTAGATGTTGAAATCGGTGTTCAGCGAAGTGTCACCACCGAATGGAGTGGTGAGGTTCACGTTGGCGTAGTACTGGTTCCAGATGTCTTCCAGTTTGGCGCCATACAGCGATGCGGTCAGGTTGTCGGTGATAGCGTACTTGCCACCGAGGTAGTCGATGGATTTCGACTCGACGTTACCGTACTGGGACCACAGACCGCCGTTACGGGCGTTGCTGTCCTGGCTGGTCGACGAGTAGAAGTGACCGCCTTCCAGGTCCAGATCCTTGACTTCGCTGCTCTGCAGCTGGATGCCGCTGGCAGTCTGGTAGTCGATACGGGAGCCGCCAACAGCGAATACTGGAGCGGTGGTAGGCTGCTGGTCGCCGATTTTCAGCTCGGTCTTGGAGACGCGGAACTTGATCGCTGCGCCGGCTTTACCCTGGCTGTTGTTGACTTCGCCATCGGAGCCGACAGTCATGTTGCCCGAACCCGAGTACTTGTCGGAACCGTCGAGTTTGATGGCCAGTTGACCCCAAGCTTCAACGCCTACACCGATAGTGCCCTGGGTGTAACCGGAGCTGAACTTGCCCTGGAAGCCTTGGGTCCAGTCTTTGTCGTCTACTGCACCGTCTTTCTTGTTACGGTTGTAGTAGTAGTTACGCAGCAGCAGGTCGAGCTTAGCGCCTTCAACGAAGCCTGGGGCCTCTGCCTGGTCACTTACGAAAGATTCGGCCGTAGCCAATTGGGTACTGGCTGCCGCTGCAACTGCCAGTGCGATTGTGCTCCACTTCATCACGCGCATCGTGATTTGCTCCTTTGGTTTTAGAAGAGTACTGCCGTCCCACCTGTTTTATTATCTGGGCGGCTCTTTCTTTTTGTGTCGGCGCAAACTTATATCACGCCGACAATGTTGGCGATACTTGCGTATCTAACCTTTCGGCATCTTTACGACCCTGTCGTAATCAGCTTGCTAGATGTCGCAAATTTACAACGCCAACGCAACCGGGCTGACAACTTTAATGCTGTTTCATGAGCCTTGGCGTCGGTAAAAAGAGTCCTGGTGAAACGTTTGAATCTCCAACGGGCTGCCTTGCCACTGTTTTTGTTACCTGCAGGACGTTCACTTCCGGAGAAGGTCCCGCAGGCAATGCTGGGTATTAATGCAACAACCGTGCACAAATCATCGGAAAGCTGACGATTTTTTCACAATGCTTGCCGGATACCGTAAAAGCCTCGTAAACCCGGGGGTTCACCCACTATTCCTGGGGGCTTGACGCCGGGTTGTGCATTATGTTGCACAGCTCTGTGTTGACTGCGTGACATCCAAAAATGTTACCGGTTCACCCCTTTGGTGGGTAAAAGGCGGATGTCGAAGCATTCAGCGTAGACACACTGTGCGGTTTTGGTGCAAAAAATTTTTGCACTGTTCTGAATTCACACAGTTCGACTGCTCGTCGAGCATGATCACATCCTTGTTAATCAGTCATTTCCGTGGTTTTTGACTGGGTAGCGGTTCTGCATTGGTGCGCGCCGGCAAAAAATGTCTCATCCGAGAGCGGGGCGCAGCAATGGTCTGTCATGTATGAGGTTCGTCGTGAAGCGTGGCGCATTCGCAGGTATGCTGCCGTCCAGTCGCTTGGCATGCTCTCCGTCTGGAGGGCCGCTAAGCTGAAAATGATGACCCGGCGGGAGTACGCACAGTGTTCGCTCTAGATCCACGGCTTCAACAAGACACGTTAACGATCGGGGATTTCCCGCTTTGTCGGTTACTGCTGTCCAATGACTCGAATTATCCCTGGTTTATCCTGGTGCCTCGTCGCGAAGCTATCAGCGAGATATTTCAGTTGGATGTCGCCGAGCAGCAGCAGTTGTGGCAGGAAACGACGGCCTTGTCGGAGCTGCTCAAGGATTCGTTCGATGCGGACAAGCTGAATGTTGCGGCGTTGGGCAACGTCGTCAGCCAGTTGCACATGCATGTCATTGTGCGTAAGCGAGAGGATGCTGCGTGGCCAGCCCCGGTCTGGGGCAAGCACCCGGCCAAGCCTTACAGCCCTGAGCAGGTCACCGCGATTCGCGAACGCCTGCGGGTGGTGTTGACCGATGATTTCACGTTTCTGGAGGGCTGAATCATGAGCCTTGAAGTGCGCGTTACCGATCTGGAGAGCCGATTGGCGTTTCAGGACGACACCATTCAAGCGTTGAATGATGTGCTGGTTGAGCAGCAACGAGTGGTCGAGCGCCTGCAATTGCAAATGGCGGCCTTGCTCAAGCGTCAGGAGGAAATGGTCGGGCAGTTCGAGTCTTTTGAAGAGGAAGCGCCGCCACCGCACTATTGATCGACTTCCGGCAGCAAGTGCAGGTCAAAAAAAACCGCGAACAGCCAGGCTGTTCGCGGTTTTTTTCAGCCTTGAATCAGCGGCGCGGCAGGGCGGCGATGACGTCTTCGGCTTGCAGGCCTTTGTCGCGGTTCATGACCGAGAACTCCACGCGCTGGCCTTCGACCAGGACGCGGTGACCTTCACCGCGAATGGCCCGGAAGTGCACGAAGATATCGTCGCCGGAGTCGCGGGAAATAAAGCCGAAGCCTTTGGAGGTGTTGAACCACTTCACGGTACCGGTATCACGGTTGCTCATGTCGTAGCTTGGCGAAGCGGCGGCCGGTGATGATTTGTAGAAGCTGATGGCCAGATGCAGGGCAACGGCAACGAATGCCGTGACCAGGCTGAACAGAACGGCAGGTTGGCCGGCGATGACAGGCATCGGCGCGAACAGCGTCAGGATTTGCAGGACCACGGCCAGAACCAGCAGAGCGCTGACCAGGTTTTGCAATTGATGGCGCGGACCTTTGTTCCAGTAAGGAATGACAGGAGCAAGAGTGAGATTGAGCAGGCCGAAAAAGGCCAGGTACAGCGCGTCAGGTTGTTGCAGGTAAGGTAAGGCCTCGGATCGCAGGCCAGGAATGAAGGACAGCAGCAGAGCCGCTGCGCCTATCAACAGATGGACGATTTTCAACATTTTGATTGACTCACGTTAAGACAGCTCACAAGGAAGAGCTGATGGCGCACGGTTCGCTTCAAAACAATAAGAGGCGTTGGACACGTACCCGGTATCAGCCTATGCGCCGTACCCGAAAAAATAGGCACTGACGACACGCTGCCTATTTAACAGCAAAGCTGCAGGCTACTCAAATCAGGGCGTCCGGCGGTTCATCGGGGCGATTTGTCGCATGTTTCGCCGAATATCGGGGCTGCGACATGGGGGAGGGCTTGCTAGAGTGGTCCTGCACCTGCTGGATGAAATTCATCACCTTTAGGGGAAACGCATGGCAATCGATATCGGTATCAGTGAAGAAGACCGCAAGTCCATCGTCGACGGGCTTTCACGCCTGCTGTCGGACACCTACGTACTCTATTTGAAGACCCATAATTTCCATTGGAACGTTACCGGGCCGATGTTCCGCACCCTGCACCTGATGTTTGAAGAGCAATACAACGAGCTGGCGCTGGCGGTCGATTCGATTGCCGAGCGTATTCGCGCCCTCGGTTTCCCTGCGCCGGGTGCCTACTCCATTTATGCGCGTCTGTCCTCGATCAAGGAGGAAGAGGGTGTGCCCAATGCTGAAGACATGATCAGGCAGCTGGTCGAAGGTCAGGAAGCGGTTACACGGACGGCGCGGGGCATTTTCCCGTTGCTGGACAAGGTCAGCGACGAGCCCACTGCGGATTTGCTGACCCAGCGCATGCAGGTTCATGAAAAAACTGCGTGGATGCTGCGCTCACTTCTGGATCAGTAACAGCCTCAATGCGCGGGTGACGCTATTTAACGGTTGCCCGCGTTTTTTTGTGTAGCTCATAACCCCTCTTTGCAGAAAGATTTTGTACTGCGCGGCGTAGGAAACCACCCGGCGTAGGACGCGCTCCATGATCTGCCAATGGCTGTTGGCTTATCCTACGTCGAAGGGGCATAAAGTCGTCTGGATATACCTTTGCGCGTGCGTTTTTATAAGTCGACCGACAGTTGTACTTATGGAAAACCAGTGATGGCAAAGGAGTGTCAACGTTATGGTTTACGGCAGGCTGGAAGAAAGGAGAACAGGATCTGACAGGCCTATTCGGTTCGATCCGTTCGCCCGCGAGTTTGACATGGGGTTGGCCCAACCCTGTTCGCGCTCGGTACGATTGAATGGTTTCGCAACCTGTTTACGGTTGGAGCAGGTTTACTGGGATATTTTGGGCGAAATGGCCAAGGCCAACCATTGCTCGGTCAGTACGCTGTTGTCCCATGTGGATCGCGAGGTTCACCTGCGTCATGGCGGCGTTCGAAACTTCAGTGCATTGGTACGGGTGGTTTGCGTGGTGCACAGTCTCAAGGTGGAAATGGCAGGGGCGTGACATTGGCGTACGGCAGCTGGCAGGTAGAGCGTCGGTCTGTGCAGTGTTACGGCTGCACAGGCTGCATTTAATGGATATAATCCCGCTCTTTGCCGCAAAACCCCGCGTATGCGGTAGCAATCTGATCGCCGAGACAACCTCCATGCCGATGTACGATTATCAATGTGCTTCCTGTGGTCATCAGTTGGAAGCCATTCAAAAGATCAGCGACGCCCCGCTGGTCGACTGCCCTGCCTGTCAGGCGCCAGAGCTTAAGAAGATGCTGTCCATGCCGGGTTTCCGCCTCAGCGGCACCGGTTGGTACGAAACCGATTTCAAGACCGGTTCCAAGAAGAACCTGGCCGGTGGCGACAAAGCTGACTAAGGCTTGGCTCCTGAGTTGTGACCCGAGTTGAACGACACGCGTGAGTTCTTGCAATATCCCATCAGCGGATGTGCCCAAGGCCTCCAACCGAATTTCGAATTACGAGAAGCGAAACCACTACCATGATGCGCAGCCATTATTGCGGCCAACTGAACGAAAGCCTGGACGGCCAGGAAATTACCCTTTGCGGATGGGTTCATCGTCGCCGTGACCACGGTGGGGTGATTTTCCTCGATATCCGTGATCGTGACGGTCTGGCCCAGGTAGTGTTCGACCCGGATCGTGCTGAAACTTTCGCCGCCGCCGACCGCGTGCGCAGCGAATACGTGGTGAAGATCACCGGCAAGGTTCGCCTGCGTCCGGCCGGTGCCACCAACGCCAACATGGCGTCGGGCATGATCGAAGTCCTCGGCTACGAGCTGGAAGTGCTGAACGAAGCGGAAACCCCGCCGTTCCCGCTGAACGAATTCTCCGACGTCGGCGAAGAAACCCGCCTGCGCTATCGCTTCCTCGACCTGCGTCGCCCGGAAATGGCCGAGAAGCTGCGTCTGCGTTCGCGCATGACCACCAGCATCCGTCGCTACCTGGACGAGAACGGCTTCCTCGACGTGGAAACGCCGATCCTGACCCGCGCCACCCCTGAAGGTGCTCGCGATTACCTGGTGCCAAGCCGTACGCACGCCGGTTCGTTCTTCGCCTTGCCGCAATCGCCGCAGCTGTTCAAGCAACTGCTGATGGTCGCCGGCTTCGACCGTTACTACCAGATCGCCAAGTGCTTCCGTGACGAAGACCTGCGTGCAGACCGTCAGCCGGAATTCACCCAGATCGACATCGAGACCAGCTTCCTCGATGAAAAAGACATCATGGGCCTCACCGAAGGCATGATCCGCAACCTGTTCAAGGAAGTGCTGGATCTGGAGTTCGGCGAGTTCCCGCACATGACCTTCGAAGAGGCCATGCGTCGTTACGGTTCCGACAAGCCGGACCTGCGTAACCCACTGGAACTGGTCGACGTTGCCGACCAGCTCAAGGCAGTCGATTTCAAGGTGTTCAGCGGCCCGGCCAACGATCCGAAATGCCGTATCGCCGCACTGCGCGTTCCAGGCGGGGCGAGCATGCCGCGCAAGCAGATCGACGACTACACCAAGTTCGTCGGCATCTACGGTGCCAAGGGCCTGGCGTACATCAAGGTCAACGAGCGTGCTGCCGGTGTTGAAGGCCTGCAATCGCCGATCGTGAAGAACATTCCGGAAGCCAACCTGAACGTGATCCTCGATCGCGTCGGTGCGGTCGACGGCGATATCGTGTTCTTCGGTGCCGACAAGGCCAAGATCGTCAGCGAAGCATTGGGCGCCCTGCGTATCAAGCTCGGACACGACCTGGATCTGCTGACCTGCAAGTGGGCTCCGATGTGGGTCGTTGACTTCCCGATGTTCGAAGAGAACGACGACGGCAGCTTCAGTGCTCTGCACCACCCGTTCACCGCACCGAAGTGCACGCCGCAAGAGCTGGAAGCCAACCCGGCCGGCGCTCTGTCCCGTGCCTACGACATGGTGTTGAACGGCACCGAGTTGGGTGGCGGTTCGATCCGTATCCACCGCAAAGAGATGCAACAGTCGGTGTTCCGTCTGCTCGGTATCAACGAAGCGGAACAGGAAGAGAAGTTCGGCTTCCTGCTCGACGCCCTGAAGTACGGTGCACCGCCGCACGGTGGCCTGGCTTTCGGCCTGGATCGCCTGGTGATGCTGATGACCGGCGCCCAGTCGATCCGTGAAGTGATCGCCTTCCCGAAAACCCAGAGCGCGGCAGACGTCATGACTCAGGCGCCGGGTGTGGTCGATGCCAAGGCACTGCGCGAGCTGCACATTCGTCTGCGCGAAACGCCTAAGGCCGAGTAACGCTGACCTGAAAGGGCGCATCACTGGATGCGCCCTTTCTTTATAGACAAGGCATTACAGGATTTCTGTTTGCCCGCCGATGCGATGTCGCGCGGCGAGCAATGTTTCAAAGAGAATTCGGAGCGAGTTATGGCAGGTCATTCCAAGTGGGCGAATATCAAGCACCGCAAAGAACGTCAGGATGCCAAGAGAGGCAAGATCTTCACCAAGTGGATTCGTGAACTGACCGTCGCTGCCCGTCAGGGTGGCGGTGATCCGGGTTCCAATCCACGTCTGCGCCTGGCGTTGGACAAGGCCCTTGGCGCGAACATGAGTCGCGACATCATCGATCGCGCGGTTGCCCGGGGCACCGGTGCTGCCGATACCGACGATGTGGTCGAGTTGACCTACGAAGGCTACGGTCCGGGCGGCGTGGCGGTGATGGTCGAGTGCATGACCGACAACCGTAACCGCACCGCAGCGGCCGTGCGTCACGCCTTCAGCAAGTGCGGCGGCAACCTGGGGACCGATGGTTCGGTGGCCTACCTGTTTGAGCGCAAGGGACAGATTTCCTTTGCCCAAGGCGTGGACGAAGACGCGCTGATCGAAGCGGCGATGGAAGCCGATGCCGATGACGTGGTGACCAACGAAGATGGCTCCATCGACGTCTTCACCTCGTTTGCCGGTTTCTATGCCGTGCGTAACGCGCTGGAAGCGGCGGGTTTCAAAGGTGATGACGCGGAAATCGTCATGTTGCCGACCACCAGTGCCGAACTGGATCTGGAAGGCGCCGAGAAAGTCCTCAAGCTGATCGACATGCTTGAAGACCTGGATGACGTGCAAAACGTCTACTCCAACGCGGATATCCCGGAATCGGTGGCTGCGCAGCTCGGATAAGGGCGACTAGTCTCCTCTGTGGGAGTTGGCTTGCCAGCGATGGCGTCGGTACATCGAAACATGATGTTGCCTGACACACCGTCATCGCTGGCAAGCCAGCTCCCACATTTGTTATTTGCTGTATTGAATTTCGTGCTTTTACTTCACCCGCAGGCGTTATGACTCTAATTCTTGGTATCGACCCCGGTTCGCGCATTACCGGTTATGGCGTGGTTCGCGATACCGGTCGTGGTTGTGAATACGTGGCTTCCGGTTGCATCCGCACCGGCGGCGGTGAGCTGCATGAGCGCTTGCAGATTGTTTATCGCGGGGTGCGGGAAATCATCCAGACCTACGGTCCGGTGACCATGGGCATCGAAAAGGTGTTCATGGCGCGCAATGCCGATTCAGCCTTGAAACTGGGGCAGGCACGCGGCGCAGCCATTGTCGCTGGCGCCGAGGAAAGCCTGGAGATCGCCGAGTACACCGCGACCCAGGTCAAGCAAGCCGTGGTAGGCACCGGTGCGGCCAACAAGGAGCAGGTACAGATGATGGTCATGCACATGTTGAAGCTGACCAGCAAACCGCAGATCGATGCTTCGGACGCCCTGGCCATCGCCATTTGCCATGCGCACACCCGCTCCAGCCTGCTGCCGCATGGTCTGGGTGCGGCACGCAGTCGTGGCGGGCGCCTGCGTCTCTGATAGCATCAGCAATCGTTTTCATGAGATGAAGGACGGACGCCTGATTTGCCGGCGCCGCTTCCTCGCTCTGTCAGTCGCTGGCCCAACGCCGGCCAACGCTCAAGGATTTGTAACGTGATTGGACGTTTGCGCGGCACCCTGGCTGAAAAGCAGCCTCCGCATCTGATTCTGGATGTAAACGGTCTGGGTTATGAACTTGAAGTGCCCATGACCACCTTGTATCGCCTGCCGTCTGTCGGTGAGCCGCTGACCTTGCACACCCATCTGGTCGTGCGTGAAGACGCGCAGTTACTCTATGGATTTGTCGGCAAGCGCGAGCGCGATTTTTTTCGTGAACTGATCCGACTCAACGGTGTTGGGCCGAAACTGGCGCTGGCGCTGATGTCGAGTCTGGAAGTCGACGAGCTGGTGCGTTGCGTGCAGTCCCAGGACACCTCGGCGCTGACCAAGGTGCCCGGGGTCGGCAAGAAAACCGCCGAGCGATTGCTGGTCGAACTCAAGGACCGTTTCAAGGCCTGGGAAACCGTTCCGGCCATGTTCGCCCTGGTGCCGAACCAGCCGGATGGCCCGGCGCCGGTCAATACCGCCGAAAATGACGCGGTCAGCGCGCTGATCTCCCTGGGTTACAAGCCACAGGAGGCCAGCAAGGCGATTTCTTCGATCAAGGAGAAAGGCTTGAGCAGCGAAGACCTGATCCGCCGTGCCTTGAAGGGAATGATCTAAGTGATTGAAGCCGATCGACTGATTGCCGCCACGACCGCCCCCCGCGACCGCGAGGAGGTTCAGGACCGGGCCATTCGCCCGGTCAGCCTGGCCGAGTACATTGGCCAGCCGACAGTGCGCGAGCAAATGGAGCTGTTCATTCAGGCGGCGCGTGGGCGTAACGAGTCGCTGGACCATACCCTGATTTTTGGCCCGCCAGGATTGGGCAAGACCACCCTGGCGAACATCATCGCCCAGGAAATGGGCGTGTCGATCAAGAGCACCTCGGGCCCGGTGCTGGAGCGCCCGGGCGATCTGGCGGCGCTGTTGACCAACCTTGAGCCCCACGATGTGCTGTTCATCGACGAAATCCATCGTTTGTCGCCGATTGTCGAAGAAGTGCTGTACCCGGCCATGGAAGACTTCCAGCTCGACATCATGATCGGTGAGGGCCCGGCCGCGCGTTCGATCAAGCTTGACCTGCCACCGTTCACTCTGGTCGGCGCGACAACGCGGGCGGGGATGCTGACCAACCCGTTGCGTGACCGCTTCGGTATCGTCCAGCGTCTGGAGTTCTACAGCAACGCCGACCTGTCGACCATTGTCAGTCGTTCAGCCGGGATCCTGGGCTTGCCGCTGGACCCGGAGGGCGCATTTGAAATCGCCCGCCGCGCCCGCGGCACGCCGCGAATCGCCAACCGTTTGTTGCGCAGGGTGCGCGATTTCGCCGAAGTTCGCGCCAAGGGTCACATCACCAAGCCGATTGCCGACCTGGCGTTGAACCTGCTGGATGTGGATGAGCGTGGCTTCGACCACCAGGACCGGCGTCTGTTGTTGACCATGATCGAGAAGTTCGACGGTGGGCCGGTTGGCGTCGATAGCTTGGCCGCGGCCATCAGCGAGGAGCGTCATACCATTGAAGACGTGCTGGAGCCCTACCTGATCCAGCAGGGCTACATCATGCGCACGCCAAGGGGGCGAGTGGTGACGCGTCATGCTTACCTGCATTTCGGTTTAAACATTCCGTCACGATTGGGCGAAATGCCCGTGGCAGACGAGTTTCTCGACGCAGCTGACGATTAATTAACATTGTGAGCCGATTTTTTCGGGCAATGTAGGGTCCCAGGACCGTACTTTGACGATAAAGCCTTGGATCAACGAAAAACAGTTGCCTGGCCGGATTGGCAACCTGAGGAGTAAGCACTAGAGTATGCGCGCGCAAAACGGGCTTGAGTCGTTCGCACATCGTTGTCGCGTTTATTACGAGGACACCGATGCGGGCGGCATCGTGTATTACGTTAATTACCTCAAGTTTATGGAACGGGCTCGAACCGAGCGGCTACGAGAGCTGGGCTTTGCCCAATCGCAGCTGGTAGGGGAGGACCTGTTGTTCGTCGTGCATTCCAGCGAAGCGCGCTATCACGCGCCGGCGCGACTGGATGACGAACTGCTGGTAAGCGCTGAAGTAATCGAATTGAACCGTGTCAGCCTGCGCTTCAAGCAGCAGGTCAGGCGGGCAACGGATGATGCGCTGCTCTGTGAAGGGCAGTTTCTGGTGGCCTGTGTGCGCACCAACAGTTTGAAACCCCGGGCCATTCCCGAAGCTTTACGAGCGGCCTTCGCCGACGTAAGCGGCGCGGGTACACACTCAACGCAGGAGATAAAGCGTGGAAGCTAACGTCGTCGACCATTCCTCCATGTGGAGCCTGGTCAGCAATGCCAGTATCGTGGTGCAACTGGTAATGCTGACCCTGGTAGCCGCATCGGTGACCTCATGGATCATGATCTTTCAGCGCAGCAATCTGATACGTGCCGGTCGACGTGCCCTGGAGAGCTTCGAGGAGCGCTTCTGGTCGGGGATCGACCTGTCCAAGCTCTATCGTCAGGCCGGCAGCAACCCGGACCCGGATTCGGGCGTCGAGCAGATCTTCCGTGCCGGCTTCAAGGAGTTCTCCCGTCTGCGTCAGCAGCCTGGCGTTGACCCTGAAGCGGTCATGGAAGGCGTGGCCCGTGCCATGCGCGTGGCCATTTCCCGCGAAGAAGAAAAACTCGAACAGAGCCTGCCGTTCCTCGCCACCGTCGGTTCCGTGAGCCCGTACATCGGTCTGTTCGGTACCGTGTGGGGCATCATGAACTCCTTCCGTGGTCTGGCGACCGCGCAGCAGGCGACCCTGGCCACCGTGGCACCGGGTATTGCCGAAGCACTGATCGCTACCGCAATCGGTCTGTTCGCCGCGATTCCGGCCGTTATCGCTTACAACCGCTTCTCTGCTCGCAGCGAAACCCTGCTGAGCCGCTACTACACCTTCGCCGACGAGTTCCAGGCGATCCTGCACCGCAAAGTGCACACCAGCGAAGAATAAGCAGGTAATTACCCATGGCTTTAATCGCTCGAGCGCGAAACAAGCGCAAGCCGGTTGCCGAGATGAACGTGGTGCCCTACATCGACGTGATGCTGGTACTGCTGGTCATCTTCATGGTGACTGCGCCCATGCTCAATCAGGGCGTGAAAGTTGATCTGCCCAAGGTTTCCAGTGAAGCCTTGCCGCAGGACAACAACACCCAGGTCCTGACCATTTCGATCAAGGCTGACAAGACCTACTACTGGAACCTTGGCAGCGAAGTCGATACAGAAAAGCAGCAAGACAAGGCCATGACCTTGCCGCAAATGACCGACGCGGTGACCAAGATCATTCGTGCCGGCAACGAAGGCGGCAAGCACACCCAGGTCTTCATTCGCGGTGACAAGAGTGTCGATTATGGCGCCGTCATGGGGGCCATGGGCGGGTTGCAGAAAGCCGGGGTCGGTAATGTTGGCTTGATTACCGAGGCGCCCTGATGCAGCAACAGCGAGAGCCCTCCGCCTCGGAAAGCTACTTCTGGCCCAGCGTCTGGGCGATTGGCTTGCACGTGCTGGTATTCGGCATGTTGTTCGTCAGTTTCGCCTTTACGCCTGAGTTGCCGCCGGCCAAGCCGATTGTCCAGGCGACCTTGTACCAGCTGAAATCGAAAAGTCAGGCAACTACCCAGACCAATCAGAAGATTGCGGGTGAGGCGAAGAAGTCCGCCGCACGCCAGACTGAAGAAGAGCAGCTGGAGCAGAAGAAGGTCGAGCAGGAAGCGGTGAAGGCTGCGGAACAAAAGAAAGAGGAAGCGGCTCAAAAGGCCGAGGAAGCCAAGAAGGCCGACGAAGCCAAGAAAGCGGACGAGGCGAAAAAGGCTGATGAAGCCAAGAAAGCCGACGATGCGAAAAAGGCCGCGGAAGCCAAGAAGGCAGAAGAGAAACAATTAGCTGATATAGCCAAGAAGAAAGCCGAAGAAGAAGCCAAGAAGGCTGCTGAAGAAGAGGCCAAGAAAGAGGCCGCTGAAGAAGCGAAGAAGAAGATCGTCGAAGACGCGAAAAAGAAAGCCGCGGAAGACGCCAAGAAGAAAGCTGAAGCTGAAGAGGCGAAGAAGAAAGTCGCCGAAGACGCGAAGAAGAAAGCTGCTGCCGATGCTGCGAAGAAGAAATCGCAGGACGCGGCGAAAAAATCTGCCGAAGACAAGAAGGCTCAGGCCCTTGCAGATTTGCTTTCCGACACGCCACAGCGGCAGCAGGCCTTGGCCGATGAGCAGGGTGACGAGGTCGCCGGCAGTTTCGATGACCTGATTCGGATCCGTGCAGCGGAAGGCTGGGCTCGTCCACCTTCGGCCCGCAAAGGCATGACGGTTCAGCTGCAAATCGGCATGTTGCCGGACGGTACGGTGACTTCTGTCAAGGTACTCAAGTCCAGTGGTGACGGTCCCTTTGACGCTTCAGCCGTAGCGGCAGTGAAGAATATTGGACGTTTGACAGAAATGCAGGGAATGAAGCCGAGCGATTTTGCTCCGTATCGTTCATTCAAGATGACATTCACACCTGAGGATCTAGCCCCGTGAGAAACCTCCTACGAGGAATGCTCGTCGTGATCTGCTGCATGGCAGGGATCGCGATGGCTGACGAAAAAAACATTCTGGTCACCAGCGGCAGCGATCGGGCGACCCCGATCGCCGTTGTACCGTTCGGTTTCCAGGGCGGCAGCGTACTGCCGGATGATATGGCGGAAATCATTGGTAACGATTTGCGCAACTCGGGTTACTACTCGCCGATTCCGAAGCAGAACATGATCAGCCAGCCTAGCCAGGCCAGCGAAATCATCTTCCGCGACTTCAAGGCGCTGGGTGCCCAGTACGTCATGGTCGGCAGCATCGTGCCGGCGGGTGGTCGCCTGCAGGTGCAATACGCACTGTTCAACGTCGCGACCGAACAGCAAGTGCTGACCGGCAGCGTATCGGGTGGTGTAGATCAACTGCGCGATATGGCGCACTACATCTCTGACCAGTCGTTCGAAAAACTCACGGGTATCAAAGGTGCGTTCTCGACTCGCCTGCTGTACGTAACGGCCGAGCGTTTCTCCGAGAACAACACGCGCTATACCCTGCAGCGTTCGGACTACGACGGTGCCCGCGCCGTGACCCTGCTGCAATCGCGCGAACCGATCCTGTCGCCGCGTTTTGCGCCGGATGGCAAGCGCATCGCCTATGTCTCCTTCGAGCAGAAGCGTCCACGCATTTTCATGCAGAACATCGACACCGGTCGCCGTGAGCAGATCACCAACTTCGAAGGCCTCAACGGTGCGCCAGCCTGGTCGCCGGATGGCAATCGCCTGGCGTTCGTGCTGTCCAAGGACGGCAATCCGGACATCTACGTGATGAACCTCGGTTCGCGTCAAATTACCCGTGTTACCAACGGTCCCGGCATCAACACCGAACCGTACTGGGGCAAGGATGGCTCGACCATCTACTTCACGTCTGACCGTGGCGGCAAGCCGCAGATCTACAAGACCAGCGCAGGCGGTGGCGGTGCTGAACGTGTGACGTTCATCGGTAACTACAACGCCAACCCTAAACTGTCGGCTGATGAAAAGACGCTTGTCATGATTCACCGTCAGGATGGTTTCACCAATTTCAAGGTGGCGGCCCAGGATTTGCAGCGCGGCAGTGTAAAGATACTCACTGATAGCACTCTGGACGAGTCGCCTACTGTTGCGCCCAACGGCACCATGGTAATCTACGCCACCCGCCAGCAGGGCCGGGGAGTCTTGATGCTCGTGTCCATCAATGGACGCGTAAGGCTCCCGCTTCCTACCGCACAAGGCGAAGTCAGAGAACCTTCCTGGTCCCCTTACCTGAACTGACGCGGCGCTATACGTTTTACTTAACACACTGGGGTTCATTAGGAGTTTCACGATGGAAATGCTGAAGTTTGGTAAATTTGCTGCGCTGGCACTGGCCATGGCTGTAGCTGTAGGTTGCTCGTCCAAAGGCGGCGACAATGCCGGTGAAGGCGCGGTAGATCCAAACGCTGGTTACGGCGCAAACACCGGTGCAGTTGACGGTTCCCTGAGCGAAGAAGCTGCTCTGCGCGCTATCACCACTTTCTACTTCGAATACGACAGTTCTGACCTGAAGCCAGAAGCCATGCGCGCTCTGGACGTTCACGCCAAGGACCTGAAAGCAAACGGCGCTCGCGTTGTTCTGGAAGGCAACACCGACGAACGTGGTACTCGTGAGTACAACATGGCACTGGGCGAGCGTCGTGCGAAAGCCGTTCAGCGCTACCTGGTACTGCAAGGTGTTTCCCCAGCTCAGCTGGAACTGGTTTCCTACGGCGAAGAGCGTCCAGTTGCTACCGGCAACGACGAGCAGTCCTGGGCTCAAAACCGTCGCGTCGAACTGCGTAAGTAATTCGTCATGCGAACGTGCCGTCGTGCTGTAACTGTTCTGGCTCTCAGTCTCGCACCGCTTGCGGTGTGGGCTGCGGTTCCTGTGGTCGATGACAACTCCGGTTATAACAATAGCGGGAGCAGTTATCCGCCTGCGGGTTACGGTACGAACGGCGCCTATGCCGGGGGAGGGGTTTCGACCCCTGTCTCGGCACAGGGCCAGCTGTTCAACCAACTGCAACAAATGCAGGAGCAGATCTCGCGCCAACAGGGTGTGATCGAAGAACTGCAAAATGATGTTGCGCGCATGAAGCAGGAAAACCTGGAGCGATACCAGGATCTTGATCGGCGCATAGGAACCGGCGTTGCACCAGCCGCGACTCCTGATAATTCTTCCACCGGTGGTGATTTGAATGCCCCCGGTGCCGCCGCAGGTGCTGGAGCCGGCGCAGCCGCTGCCGCCACTCAAGCCCCGGCAGCCGGCAGTGAGCCGGCGGATCCGGCGAAGGAAAAGCTCTACTACGATGCTGCCTTCGACCTGATCAAGGCCAAGGACTTCGACAAGGCCAGCCAGGCTTTCTCGGCTTTCCTTCGCAAGTACCCGAACAGCCAGTACGCGGGCAATGCCCAGTACTGGTTGGGCGAAGTGAACCTGGCCAAGGGTGATCTGCAAGGTGCAGGTCAGGCATTCGCCAAGGTTTCACAGCTGTATCCAAAGCACGCCAAAGTGCCTGATTCGCTGTATAAGCTGGCTGATGTAGAACGCCGCCTGGGTCACACTGACCGGGTGAAGGGTATTCTGCAACAGGTTGTGTCCCAATACCCGGGCACTTCCGCCGCTCAGTTGGCCCAACGTGATTTGCAACGCATGTAAGCCTGCTTGACCCGTTCAAGAAGAAACCCGCGCCAGTCGCGGGTTTTTTCGTTAGAATTCACGCCCTTTTATGAAACACGCTTTCTGGAGCCTGCGCGTTGCCGGGGTTCCTTGAAGTGCCTGACGGAGGCGGACAGCCTGTTTAGCTGTTACGCCCGTGGCGACTATGCAAGACACATTGAGAATCACCGAAGTTTTTTACTCGTTGCAGGGTGAAACGCGGACTGCCGGGCTGCCCACCGTTTTTGTGCGCCTGACCGGTTGCCCACTGCGTTGCCAATACTGCGACAGCGCCTACGCCTTCACCGGCGGCACCATCCGTACGCTCGACGATATCCTCGAGCAAGTGGCCGGCTTTCGTCCGCGTTATGTCTGCGTCACGGGCGGTGAGCCCCTGGCACAGCCCAACGCCATTCCATTGCTCAAGCGCCTGTGCGACGCCGGTTACGAAGTGTCACTGGAAACCAGTGGTTCTATCGACATCTCGGCGGTAGATTCCCGGGTCAGTCGCGTCGTCGACCTGAAAACCCCGGGTTCGAAAGAAGCACATCGCAACCGTTACGAAAACATTGAGCTGCTGACGCCCAACGATCAGGTGAAGTTTGTCATCTGCTCGCGTGAAGACTATGACTGGTCGGTGTCCAAGCTGATCCAGTACGGTCTGGACCAGCGCGCCGGCGAAGTGCTGTTTTCGCCCAGCCACCATGACCTCAATGCACGGGATCTGGCTGACTGGGTGGTGGCGGACAATCTGCCGGTACGCCTGCAACTGCAGCTGCATAAATATCTTTGGAATGACGAGCCGGGGCGCTGAAATGACTGAACAACTGAACAATGCTGAAAAACGTGCGGTCATCCTGCTCTCCGGCGGCCTGGATTCGGCAACGGTCGTGGCCATGGCTCGCGCCGAAGGTTACAGCTGCTACACCATGAGTTTCGATTACGGTCAGCGTTCTCACGCCGAGCTGCACGCTGCCGCACGGGTTGCCCGCGACCTGGGTGTGGTTGAACACAAGGTGATCGGTCTCAACCTCAATGGCATGGGTGGCTCGGCGCTGACCGACAGCAGCATCGACATTCCCGAAGAACTGGGTGAAGGCATACCGGTCACCTACGTGCCCGCACGTAACACGGTGTTCCTGTCCCTGGCCCTGGGCTGGGCTGAAGTGCTCGGCGCGCGTGACATCTTCATTGGCGTCAATGCGGTGGATTACTCCGGTTACCCGGACTGCCGCCCCGAGTTCATCGAGTCGTTCGAGCGCATGGCCAACCTGGCGACCAAGGCCGGGGTTGAGGGCAATGGCTTCCGTATCCAGGCGCCGCTGCAGAACCTGAGCAAGGCGCAGATCGTCCAGGCAGGGGTAAAGCTTGGGGTGAACTATGGGCTGACGGTTTCCTGCTATCAGGCCGACGATGAAGGTCGTGCGTGCGGCAAGTGCGACAGCTGCCGTCTGCGTGCAGAAGGCTTCGTCGCAGCCGGAATCAGTGATCCAACACCTTATTTTTGAATTATTTTAAAATAAGTGTTGAATAGTCCTTAGAAATCAGTATTATACGCGCCACCACACAGCGGGTCGTTAGCTCAGTTGGTAGAGCAGTTGGCTTTTAACCAATTGGTCGTAGGTTCGAATCCCACACGACCCACCATTTTCAAGCAGTTTTAAAAGTCTGGAAGGCCCACGCAAGTGAGGATTTCCGGATTTTTTTTTGCCCGCGATTTAAGTCTGCGTCTGCGGACTGTTCCATATGACGCAAGTCAGAATCATCTTTTGCATCCTGGAGATATTCTGTAGCCTTGCGCAGCTTCAACGCTGTCCGTGCCTGATCCATACTCACTTTCCCGGCGGTACCCAGAAGGGTCCGGAGCCGGGTGTATACTCGACTTTCGCGCGAATGCGCCTGCAGGTCTTGCGAACATGACGCAGATTTCCGAACGCCTTCTGGTTCAAGCCCACCTCGACGCCAAACAGCCCAAGCCGCTGACCGCCGACGAAGAGGCTCATTATCGTGCTGCCATCGCTGCCGAGCTCAAGGCTCAGGACGCGGTGCTGGTGGCTCACTTCTATTGCGACCCTGTCATTCAGGCCCTGGCCGAAGAGACCGGTGGCTGTGTCTCCGACTCGCTGGAGATGGCCCGGTTCGGTAACGCGCACCCGGCCAAGACGGTCGTGGTGGCCGGCGTGAAATTCATGGGGGAGACGGCCAAGATCCTCAACCCCGAGAAACGCATCCTGATGCCGACCCTGGAAGCGACCTGCTCGCTGGACCTGGGTTGCCCGGTGGACGAGTTTTCCGCGTTCTGTGACCAGCATCCGGAGCGCACCGTGGTGGTTTATGCCAACACCTCCGCTGCGGTAAAGGCTCGCGCGGATTGGGTGGTGACTTCAAGCTGCGCCCTGGAAATCGTCGAAAGCCTGATGGACAACGGCGAGACCATTATCTGGGGACCGGACAAGCACCTGGGCACCTACATTCAGCGCCAGACCGGTGCCGACATGCTGCTGTGGGACGGTGCCTGCATCGTTCACGAAGAGTTCAAGTCCAAGCAACTGGAAGACATGAAGGCGTTGTACCCGGATGCGGCGATCCTCGTGCACCCGGAATCGCCGACATCGGTGATCGAGTTGGCGGATGCCGTCGGTTCCACCAGTCAATTGATCGCAGCAGCGCAAAGCCTGCCGAACAAGACGCTGATCGTGGCCACCGACCGCGGCATCTTCTACAAGATGCAGCAGCTGTGCCCGGACAAGGTCTTCATCGAAGCGCCTACGGCCGGTAACGGCGCAGCTTGCCGAAGTTGCGCGCATTGCCCGTGGATGGCGATGAACACGCTGGAGCGCACCCTGAAGAGCTTGAAAGAAGGTGCGAACGAGATCTTCGTCGACCCGGCCCTGGTGCCGCAGGCCATTCGTCCGCTCAAGCGCATGCTCGATTTCACCGCCGCGGCGCGGTTGAAGTTGGCGGGTAACGCCTGAGGTTTGTCAGTTACGCTGTAAAAATGTGGGAGCGAGCTTGCTCCCACAGTGTTTTTAATCAGTTCAGTTACTTTGTCTTCTTCGGAATCTGCACCAACTGCGTGCTGGAGTACATGTCGTGCCAGCTTCGCTTCTGCTTGTCGAACAGCGGCCAGATGAACCCCAGGCCGACACACAGCCACGAAGCGATCGACACCACAAAGCGCAACAGCGCCTGCCACAGGCTGATGGACGAGCCATCGGCGTTCTGCACGCGGATGCACCAGACCTGCATGCCCAGGGTCTGACCTGACCAGGTCCAGAACTTGGCGAAGAAACCAAACAGCACGAATAGCAGGACTGTCGACAGCAGCGGATCGCCGTCCAGTGCGCCGGCTTCAGTCAGGGTGCGCATCTTTTCTTCGCCGATGATCGCCATCTGGATCATCTTGTAGACGCCGCTGGTGACGATCAGCAGGGCGGTGCACAGCAGGAAGTCGTAGAACATGGCTGCCAGGCGACGACCCAGGCCAGCGGCAGGAAAATCGCCCTGGGGAGTAAGCAGGTGTTTCGACATGGCAGGCTCTCGGGGAAAAAGAAGCCATTTTACGGATTTGCGCGCACAAAAAAGCCCCTGATGTCAGCATCAGGGGCTTTTTCGTTACAGAAGATTAGGCTTCTGCTTGTACTTCGTCAGCCTGCATGCCTTTCTGGCCCTGCACGGCGATGAAAGTCACTTTCTGGCCTTCTTTCAGGCTCTTGAAGCCGTTGCCCTGGATGGCACGGAAATGTACGAACAGATCCGGACCGCTTTCAGGAGTGATAAAACCAAAACCTTTCTCGTCGTTAAACCACTTGACGGTACCGCTCTGACGTTGGGACATTTCTTATTTCCTTTGACGCAAAAATTAATGACAGTCTCTTTCTCATGAAAGAGTACTGGGGCTGGTTGCAGGAGAGTAAGAAGACGTCGAACGGGATGTAGCTAACTTGTAGGCTACTGCCCAGGTCACGATTCCAAGCGACCCATGCAAACACAGTGAACAAACTCTACGCCAACTACGGGAGGAAAAACAAGCCCCCGCGAGGGCCCGTATTTGCTCAGGTTGATGGCACTTAGTCAGTCCACTAGTGCAGCCTTATACGTTTCCTTTGTTCAATTGTTTTCGATCGTTATAAGCAAAGTTCATAATCGAAGCTTAAAGCTAAAACAATGCACTATTTTATGGCAGTTGCGTTACACATTAGTGCAGTGTTAACGCAACTGCGTTACTTATAGGAACAGTTAATCAGCCACGGTAGTAGCGTTGTGGAACAAATGGCATTTTGCTTACAAGCAAAGGCACCTTTTTCCCACGTACGATTGCCCAGACAGGGGTATCCAGTGCGATGTAGGCACTGTCGAGATAACCCATGGCCAACGGGCCTCCCAGAGTCGGACCGAAACCACCGCTGCAGACGCTGCCAATGATCTCGCCGGCCTCGTTGACGATTTCTGCACCTTCACGCACGGGCGTGCGCTCCTGGGGCAGCAGGCCGACGCGTTTGCGGCTGACCCCGGCCTGTTGTTGTGCGAATACTGTTTCTGCGCCCGGGAAGCCACCGGCCCGTGCACCGTCGGCACGGCGCGGCTTGGAGATCGCCCAGAGCAGGCTGGCTTCGATGGGCGAGGTCTCGGTGTTCATGTCGTGGCCGTACAGGCACAGACCGGCTTCCAGGCGCAGGGAGTCACGTGCACCGAGGCCGATGGCGGCCACTTCCGGCTCGGCCAGCAGCGCGCGTGCCAGGGCTTCGGCATTGGCGGCCGGGACGGAAATCTCGAAACCGTCTTCGCCGGTGTAACCCGAGCGGCTGACAAAACAATCCACACCCAGAAGTTTCACACGGGCGAACTGCATGAAGGTCATCCCGACCACTTCCGGTGCCAGGCGCGCCAGTACCGTCACGGCTTGCGGGCCTTGCAGGGCGAGCAGGGCGCGCTCCTCGAACAGCGGCTCGATCGTGCACTGTGCGCCGATGTGCTTGCGCAGGTGCGCCAGGTCCTGATCCTTGCAGGCGGCATTGACCACCAGGAACAGTTCGTCGTTACCCAGGTTGGCGACCATCAGGTCGTCGAGGATGCCAGCGGTTTCGTTGGTGAACATGGCATAGCGCTGCATGCCCACTGGCAGGTCAATGATGTCTACCGGGACCAGGGTTTCCAGGGCCTGGGCGGCGTTGGCGCCGGTCAGGCGGATCTGGCCCATGTGCGAGACATCGAACAGCCCGGCCTGTTCACGGGTGTGCTGGTGCTCCTTCATCACGCCCAAGGGGTATTGCACCGGCATGTCGTAGCCGGCGAACGGCACCATGCGGGCGCCGAGTTCGATGTGCAGTGCGTGCAACGGGGTTTTCAACAGTTGTTCGGTGGACATGCGGGACTCCTTGATTAGTGCTTAGAGGGTGAAAGATCAAAAGCCCCTCACCCCAGCCCTCTCCCGGAGGGAGAGGGGGCCGGATACGGTTCTCCTCCCATGGGAGAGGGCATTGATGTGAAGATCAACACTCGATGATGTTGACCGCCAGACCGCCGCGGGCGGTTTCCTTGTATTTGCTTTTCATGTCGGCGCCGGTCTGGCGCATGGTGCGGATGACCTTGTCGAGGGAGACAAAGTGCTGGCCGTCACCGCGCATGGCCATGCGCACGGCATTGATGGCCTTGACCGAGCCCATGGCGTTGCGCTCGATGCAAGGCACTTGCACCAGCCCGCCGATCGGGTCACAGGTCAGGCCGAGGTTGTGTTCCATGCCGATTTCAGCGGCGTTTTCCACTTGCTGCACACTGCCGCCCAGCACTTCACACAGCGCACCGGCGGCCATCGAACAGGCCACGCCCACTTCGCCCTGGCAGCCGACTTCGGCGCCGGAGATCGAAGCGTTTTCCTTGTACAGGATGCCAATGGCGGCGGCGGTCAGCAGGAAACGCACCACGCCGTCGTCATTCGAGCCGGGGATGAAGCGCATGTAGTAATGCAGCACGGCGGGAATGATCCCGGCAGCACCGTTGGTGGGCGCGGTAACGACGCGCCCGCCGTTGGCGTTTTCTTCGTTCACCGCCAATGCGTAGAGGTTGACCCAGTCAAGCACCGACAGCGGATCGCGCAACGACGATTCCGGGTTCTTGCACAGTTGCCGGTGCAACGCGGCAGCCCGCCGCTTGACCTTCAAGCCACCGGGCAGGATGCCTTCGTTACGGCAACCGGCGGCCACGCAGTCCTGCATCACTTGCCAGATTTTCAGCAGGCCGGCGCGGGTTTCCGCTTCGGGCCGCCAGGCGCTTTCGTTGGTCAGCATCACCTGGCTGATGGACAGTCCGTAGGTGGCGCAATGGCCGAGCAGTTCCTTGGCGGTTTTGAACGGAAAGGTCAGCGGTGTGGCGTCTTCGACGATTCGATCGGCACCGGCCGCGTCTTCATCGACCACAAAACCACCGCCGACCGAGTAATACTCGCGGCTGCGGACTTGCAGGCCAGCGGCGTCGAAGGCGCGGAAGATCATGCCGTTGGGGTGATAGGGCAAGGGTTTGCGAATCATCGCCAGGTGTTCTTTCTCGTTGAACGCAATGCTGTGTTCGCCGAGCAGGTTGAGGCGGCCATTGCTGCGGATCTGTTGCAGACGAGCAGCGACAGTTTCGGTGTCCACGGTGTCCGGGTGTTCGCCCTCCAGGCCAAGCAACACGGCCTTGTCACTGCCGTGGCCCTTGCCGGTGGCGCCAAGTGAGCCGTACAGCTCGACTTTGACGCAGGCGCTGGCTTCCAGCAGGTCGTCCCGGCGCAGGCCTTCAACGAAACGCGCAGCCGCGCGCATCGGGCCGACGGTGTGGGAGCTGGAGGGGCCGATGCCAATCTTGAACAGGTCGAACACGCTTAACGACATGGTTGTTCTCCGGTTTCTTGTTATAGGAATTGGCGGAATGTCAGGCTTAATGCATTTCCCACAGGGTTTTGTGGTGTTCTGGAAAAAGGGGCAGGTTTACCTGCCCCACATCCGTTTAAGCGTAGCTTTCGATCGACGGGCAGGCGCAGACCAGGTTGCGGTCGCCGAACACGTTGTCGACGCGACCGACCGGTGGCCAGTACTTGCCTTCGATCAGCGTGGCAACCGGGTAGACCGCCTGTTCGCGGCTGTACGGGTGCGACCACTCGCCGACCAGCTCAGCCGCAGTGTGCGGAGCGTTTTTCAGCGGGTTGTCGTCCTTGTCCAGGGTGCCGTTTTCCACCGCGCGGATTTCTTCGCGGATGCGGATCATGGCGTCGCAGAAGCGGTCCAGTTCTTCTTTGGATTCACTTTCGGTCGGCTCGATCATCAAGGTGCCGGCCACCGGGAACGACATGGTCGGGGCATGGAAGCCGAAGTCGATCAGACGCTTGGCAACGTCATCGACGCTGATGCCGCTGCTGTCCTTCAGCGGACGCAGGTCGAGGATGCACTCGTGCGCCACCAGGCCGTTGCCGCCAGTGTAGAGCACTGGGTAGTGCTCTTCGAGGCGACGGGAAATGTAGTTGGCGTTGAGGATCGCCAGCTGCGAGGCGCGCTTGAGACCGGCGCCACCCATCATGCGAATGTACATCCAGGTGATCGGCAGAATGCTCGCGCTGCCGAACGGTGCCGCGCAGACCGCGCCTTCCTTGCGCTCCATCTGGGCGTGGCCCGGCAGGAACGGGGTCAGGTGCGATTTCACGCCAATCGGGCCGACGCCCGGGCCGCCACCGCCGTGGGGGATGCAGAAGGTCTTGTGCAGGTTCAGGTGCGAGACGTCGCCGCCGAACTTGCCTGGCGCGCAGAGGCCGACCATGGCGTTCATGTTGGCGCCGTCGATGTACACCTGGCCGCCGTTGTCATGAATGATCCCGCAGATTTCGCGGATGCCTTCTTCGAACACGCCGTGGGTCGACGGGTAGGTGATCATCAGCGCGGCGAGGTGTTCGCGGTGCTCGATG
The DNA here is from genome assembly GCF_004348895.1 of Pseudomonas vancouverensis. Classification (GTDB taxonomy): domain Bacteria; phylum Pseudomonadota; class Gammaproteobacteria; order Pseudomonadales; family Pseudomonadaceae; genus Aquipseudomonas; species Aquipseudomonas vancouverensis. The sequence continues at coordinate 324,556 of NZ_RRZK01000002.1, read as the reverse complement.
GCCTTGGCGCGCAGGTCTTCGATGTCGACGTTGCCACGGGCGTCGCAGGCGGTGACGACGACCCGCATGCCGGCCATCTGGGCGGTGGCCGGGTTGGTGCCGTGGGCCGAGGACGGGATCAGGCAGATGTCGCGACGGTCTTCGCCACGGCTCTGGTGGTAGGCGCGAATGGCCAGCAGGCCGGCGTATTCACCCTGGGAACCGGCGTTCGGTTGCAGGGAGATCGCGTCGTAACCGGTAGCGGCGCAGAGCATCGCTTCCAGTTCATCGGTCAGTTGCTGATAGCCGGCGCTTTGCTCGGCCGGGGCGAACGGGTGCAGGGCGCCGAACTCGGCCCAGGTCACCGGGATCATTTCACTGGCAGCGTTGAGTTTCATGGTGCACGAACCCAACGGGATCATGGTGCGGTCCAGCGCCAGGTCCTTGTCCGCCAGTTTGCGCAGGTAGCGCATCAGCTCGGTTTCCGAGTGGTAGCGGTTGAACACCGGGTGACTGAGAGCTGGCGTCTGACGGGCCAGGGCGGCCGGCAGGGTGCTGTTAACCGACGCGGCGAGGGCGGCGAAGTCCGGCAGGGCTTTGCCTTCGGACAGCAGAGCCCACAGGGTTTCGACGTCGGCCTGGGTAGTGGTTTCGTCGAGGGACAGACCGAGGCGTTCGCCGTCGACCACGCGCAGGTTGATCTGCCGGGCGCGAGCCTTGTCGTGCAGGGCTGCGGTCTGCGCGCCAGTCTTGAGGGTCAGGGTGTCGAAGAAGGTTTCCTGCTCGACGGTCAGGCCCAGCGCGTTCAGGCCTTTGGCGAGGATCGCGGTCAGGTGATGCACGCGCTTGGCAATCTGGGTCAGGCCTTTCGGACCGTGGTACACGGCGTACATGCTGGCGATGTTGGCCAGCAGAACCTGTGCGGTACAGATGTTCGAGGTGGCCTTCTCGCGACGGATATGTTGCTCGCGAGTCTGCATTGCCAGGCGCAGGGCCGGCTTGCCGAAGCGGTCGACCGAGACACCGACCAGGCGGCCCGGCATGTCACGCTTGAATGCGTCCTTGGTGGAGAAGTACGCCGCGTGCGGGCCACCGAAGCCCAGCGGCACGCCGAAGCGTTGTGCGCTGCCGATGGCCACGTCGGCGCCGAATTCGCCCGGCGGGGTCAGCAGGGTCAGGGCCAGCAGGTCAGCGGCGACCGCTACCAGTGCGTTGGCAGCGTGGAAACGTTCGGTCAGTGCGCGATAGTCGAATACATCGCCGTTGCTGGCCGGGTATTGCAGCAGGGCGCCGAAGAATGGCGTTACGTCGCTCAGTTCGCGCTCGTCGCCGACAACCACCTCAATGCCCAGCGGTTCGGCGCGGGTACGCAGTACGTCGAGGGTTTGCGGGTGGCAATGCACGGAGGCGAAGAACTGGTGGCTGCCCTTGTTCTTGCTCAGGCGCTTGCAGAAAGTCATGGCTTCGGCAGCGGCGGTGGCTTCGTCGAGCAGGGAAGCGTTGGCGATCGGCAAGCCGGTCAGGTCGCTGATCATCGTCTGGAAGTTCAGCAGTGCCTCAAGACGACCTTGAGAAATTTCCGGCTGGTACGGCGTGTAGGCGGTGTACCAGGCCGGGTTTTCCAGGAGGTTGCGCAGGATCGGCGACGGCGTGTGGGTGCCGTAGTAACCCTGGCCGATGAAGGTCTTGAACAGCTGGTTTTTAGCGGCGATGGACTTGATCAGGGCCAGGGCATCGGCTTCGCTCAGACCGTCTTCCAGGCCGAGCACGCTGGTGCCCTTGATGCTGTCGGGGATCACGCTGGCGCTCAGGGCTTCCAGGGAGTCGAAGCCGAGGCTGTTGAGCATGGCCTGCTCGTCACCGGCGCGCGGGCCGATGTGACGGGCGATGAATTCGTTGGCGGTGGTCAGTTGTACTTGAGTCATGTCGGTGCTCCTCAGGCGTCGGCTTGGGCTTTGATCAGGCGGTCGTAGGCGTCCTGGTCGAGCAGTTTGGCGACCGCCGAGGCGTCGCTTGGCTGGAAGCGGAAGAACCAGCCTTCGCCCAGCGGATCTTCGTTGACCAGTTCAGGGCTGTCGTCCAGCGCCGGGTTCACTTCCAGCACTTCGCCATCCAGCGGCATGTACACGCCGCTGGCGGCCTTGACCGATTCCACAGTGGCGGCTTCGGCGCCTTTTTCGTAGGACTGCAGCTCCGGCAGTTGAACGAAAACCACGTCGCCCAAGGCGTTCTGGGCGAAAGCGGTGATGCCAACGGTGACGCTACCGTCAGCTTCGGTGCGCAGCCATTCGTGATCTTCAGTAAAACGCAACTCGCTCATGGAAACTCCTAAGGGGCCAGACTCGTCTGGTGGACGCGATTGATACTTGGGCGGTGCCCTGGTTATGCGTGAGTACATAGCAAGAACACGGCCAACGTTGCTTTTGTTGTTATTTATCAATGCCTTGGATGGTTTTGACATGCGCTGAAATTCAATCGCTGTAGCGAAATCGATACGGCGTGTGTCTAGGATAAAAGCCGAGGTGGATCAAAGCCTTGCACAGCCGTGATCAAAGAGGGGTGTAGCGATATCGTTCCGCTGTAGCGCTTTCAGTACAGGTGGAGTTCGTTTTTGACGTGTCGTCAGGCACCTGTGGGAGCGAGCTTGCTCGTGAATGAGCAGTGTCAGGCACCATTGATGTCACTGGCACAACCCAATCGCGAGCAAGCCCGCATTGAATGAGATGCTTTCAGGGCTTGTTGGGAATCCCGTACTTGCGCAACCTATGGGCAATCGCCGTATGGGAGGTTTGCAGGCGGGTGGCCAGTTGCCGGGTCGAGGGATAGCTGACGTAGAGTTTTTCCAGCAAGGTTTTCTCGAATTCGTCCATGGCCTGTTCCAGGCTGTCGACTTCGTGGTCGCTCTGGCGCGCCACCGAGGTGCCGGCGATGTCGAGGTCGCCGATGTCCACCAGGCTGCTTTCGCAAATGGCGGCGGCGCGGAAGATCACGTTCTGCAACTGGCGCACGTTGCCCGGCCAGCGGTTGCCCAATAGCGCCGGATAGGTGCCCGGCGCAAGCCGGCAGATCGGCCTCTGGATCTGCGCACAGGCCTGCTGCATGAAATAGCGGGCCAGCAACAGGATGTCCTGGCCGCGCTCGCGCAGCGGCGGGACTTCGACATTGAGCACGTTGAGGCGATAGAACAGATCTTCGCGGAACAGACCTTCGCTGACCATTTTCTCCAGGTCACGGTGGGTCGCGCTGAGAATACGAACGTTGACCTTTACCTCGCGATCCCCGCCGACGCGGCGGAAGCTGCCGTCGTTGAGGAAGCGCAGCAGCTTGGCCTGCAGGTACGGCGACATCTCACCGATCTCGTCGAGAAACACCGTGCCCTGGTTCGCCAGCTCCATCAGCCCCGGCTTGCCGCCGCGTTGTGCGCCGGTGAAGGCACCGGGGGCGTAGCCGAACAGTTCGCTTTCGGCGAGGTTCTCCGGGAGGGCCGCGCAGTTGAGCGCCAGAAACGGCGCACTGTGGCGGGCGCTGATGGCATGGCAAGCACGGGCCACCAGCTCCTTGCCGGTGCCGGTTTCGCCCTGAATCAACAGCGGCGCATCGAGGGCCGCCACTCGCTGGGCGCGGGCCTTGAGGGTGCGGATCACCGGCGAGTCGCCCAGCAGGGCATCGAAGCCTTCGGCGTGATCGTGGTGCAATGCCGAGAGTCGTTCGCCGATCCGGTTGGGTTGATACAGGGTCAGCAGGGCACCGGCATCGGTGATAGGCGTCGCATCCAGCAGCAAGGTCTGGCCGTTGACGGTGATTTCCCGCAGCGGCAGGCGAAAGCCGTGTTCAAGCAGCGTGTCGAGCAACCCAGGGTCGGCAAACAGGTCGGCGACGCTTTCACCCGCCGGCTCGCGGCCGTACAGCGCAATCAGCGCCGGGTTGGCCAGCAGCACCTTGCCATCGCTGTCGAGGGCCAGCACCGGGTCGGTCATGGCCGCCAGCAAGGCGTCGAGCTGCAAGTGCCGGCGCTGGCCGGGCAGAATGTCGACCACGGTCACCGCTTGCACGCCGCGCACACTGAACAGGGCATCGCGCAGCTCTTCGAGCACTTGCGGGCTCAGGGTCGGGGCGTCGATGTAGACGTTGGGCGGGACCATTTCCACCGCATCCAGGTTGAGGTTGCGGCCGCCGAGAAGGGCCAGTACTTCCTGGGTGATGCCGACGCGGTCGATGAAGCTGACGTGGATACGCATGGGGCGGTGTTGGGTTCTGGAGGCGGAGGGTGGCAAGTATGCCTTGGGGCGGGGGTCGAGGTGAAATCAGCGTGATGCAACACCTGTAGGAGCGAGCCTGCTCGCGATAAACCCGTAAGCGCCGCGGAGCATCTGCAAACCCGCGTCATCATTGGCGACCATCGCGAGCAAGCTCGCTCCCACAGGTACAGCGTTCACCGGGAGTAAGGGTTACTCGAGGTGTTCGGGTTTGACCGGATCTCCCGATTTCATGCCCAACTGTTCGCGTACATCCTCGAACATCAGGTCGTAATGCTTGTGGACCGAGCCCATGTTGCTGTGGGTCTTGGGAATCCCGTGCTTCTCGGCAATGCGCGTGACATTGCTGGCGAAGTTGCAGGCCATGTCCTTGGGCAGGAAGAACGACTCGCTCATGTCCTTGTTCTGAATGCTGCCGTGCATCTTGAACAGCATCCCCTTGCCTTCCTTGGGGTCCTGGCTGACTTCGTAATCGATGCTGATGTCGTAGCTGACATCGTCCTTGCCGATCGCATGTCGCTCGAGGTGCAGGTGGCCGGGTTCGAACATTGCCATTGTCGACTCTCCTTCAAAAGGTCTTGAATCAGGGCAGACGCTACGCCTGTCCCCGAAGTTTCATCTGCGGATAGGTGATGCCAGATACGCCGGTACTGCAACTTGTACCCGCCTTGCTCTGAGCGATGGCGTGGATGTTCGACACGCCTATCACCACGACCCTTGCAGTATGGCGTGGGAATCCACAGGTTGCCTGCGTTAGATCACAAAAGAGCTCATTCGCCGCGCTGACCCGGATCCCCGTAGGTTGGCGCAATCGCACAAAGCTTATTACGCTTCACCCGTTCAGTTGACGCCCGTGAATGGAGACACCCGACATGTCGCAACCACCGCAAAAGCTTCGCCTGGGCGCACTGATCGCGCTGGTGGTGGGGTCGATGGTCGGTGGCGGGATCTTTTCCCTGCCGCAGAACATGGCAGCGCGTGCGGAAGCCGGAGCGATCCTGATTGGCTGGGGGATTACCGCCGTCGGCATGCTCACCCTGGCATTCGTGTTCCAGACCCTGGCCAATCGCAAACCGGAGCTGAACTCCGGGGTGTACGCCTACGCCAAGGCGGGCTTCGGTGACTACATGGGCTTTTCGTCCGCCTGGGGCTACTGGATCAGTGCCTGGCTGGGCAATGTCGGCTACTTCATTTTGCTGTTCAGCACCCTGGGTTATTACGTTCCGGTGTTTGGCGAAGGCAACACGCCGATCGCCATTGCCTGCGCGTCGGTGCTGTTGTGGGCTGTGCATTTCCTGGTACTGCGCGGAATCAAGGAGGCGGCGTTCATCAACCAGGTGACTACCGTCGCCAAGATCGTGCCGCTGGTCATGTTCATCGTGATTGCGGGGGTGGCCTTCAAGGCTGATATCTTCGTCCTGGATTTCTGGGGACACGAGAACCCGGCATTCGGCAGTGTGATGGACCAGGTGCGCCACATGATGCTGGTCACTGTGTTTGTATTCATCGGCATCGAGGGTGCGAGCGTGTATTCGGCCCGGGCCGAGAAACGCTCGGACGTCGGCCGGGCGACGGTCATCGGCTTTATCGGCGTACTGGCGTTGCTGGTGCTGGTGAACGTGCTGTCGCTGGGCATCATGACCCAGCCGGAACTGGCGAAGCTGCAGAACCCGTCGCTGGCGGCGGTTCTGGAGCATATCGTTGGCCCGTGGGGCGCGTTGTTGATCAGTGTCGGGCTGGCGATTTCGCTGCTGGGAGCCTTGTTGTCCTGGGCCATGCTCTGTGCCGAAATTCTCTTCGCCACGGCGAAGGACAAAACCATGCCGGCCTTCCTGGCCAAGGAAAACGCCAACCATGTGCCGGTCAACGCCATGTGGCTGACCAACGCCATGATCCAGCTGTTTCTGCTGATCACGCTGTTTTCCGCCGGCACCTACACCAGCCTGATCTACCTGGCGTCATCGATGATTCTGGTGCCGTATCTGTGGTCGGCAGGTTATGCGCTGCTGTTGAGCGGGCGAGGCGAAACCTATGAGCAGGCGCCGGGCGAGCGCAGCAAGGACCTGCTGATTGCCGCCACTGCGGTCTGTTACGCGCTGTGGCTGCTCTACGCTGGAGGATTGAAATACCTGCTGCTCTCGGCGCTGCTCTATGCCCCTGGCGTGATCCTGTTTGCCAAGGCGCGACATGAACAGGGCAAGCCACTGTTCACAGCGATCGAGAAAGGCATCTTCACCTGCGTGATCAGCGGCGCGGGGCTGGCCGCTTATGCCTTGTACAGCGGGCTGTTGAGCTTATGAAGGTGATGCTGGCGTACCAGCCGCCCTATGACTGGCCGGCGATGCTGGGGTTCTTGCGGGCAAGGGCAATCACCGGGCTGGAAACCGTCGTCGAGGATGTTTACTCACGCAGCATCGGGCTGGGTGGCCAGCAGGGTAGTTTTTCCATTCGGCCCGGCACTGCAGACGCCCTTGAACTGAGCGTGGATTTTCCCGACCCGGCTGCCATGCCTGACATCATCAGCCGCGTGCGGCGGATGTTTGATCTGGACGCCGACCTTGTGCCGATGCACCGGCACCTGGCGGCCGATCCACTGATGCAGGCCCTGATTGGCCAGCGTCCGGGGCTTCGCGTACCGGGCGCCTGGGATGGGCTGGAACTGGCTACTCGTGCCGTGCTGGGGCAGCAGATTACCGTGGTTGCAGCGATCAGACTGGCGGGCAAACTCGTGGCGCAGTATGGCGTTGCACTGAACACGCCAGTGCCGGGGCTGAGCCATGTGTTTCCTACGGCAGAGGTGTTGGCAGCGGCGGATCTGGCGGCGTTGGGCATGCCCCGCAGTCGCGGTCGGACGTTATCGGGTGTGGCGCAAGCCTTGCTCGATGATCCCCGGTTGTTTGAGCCGGGGCGCGAAGGTGGCGTCGGCCGGCTGCTGGCCCTGCACGGCATTGGCGACTGGACTGCGCAGTACGTTGCGTTGCGCCAGTTGCGCGAGATGGATGGGTTCCCCAATGGCGATATCGGCCTGATCAATGCCCTGGCGGCGCTGGAGGGTGGGCCGGTGACAGCGAAGCAATTATTGGCGCGGGCTGAGGGTTGGCGGCCCTATCGGGGGTATGCGGCGCAGCTGTTGTGGACGTCGTTGAGTCGGGGCGATTAGTTCGTCACCACCACTGTGCACGATGTGAACCCAACTCAGAGGCTGGCAATGCCCAGTGCAATGGCGTCCCTGAAATATTCACCGGTGGCCGCAACCGACGCGCCGGCCCCCATGGTGTCCGCTCAATCTGCGGTCCCTGATCCAACTCGTCTTCCCCACGCAACGCCTCAACCGACCCCGCTCCTTGCCCGATCAACAACGCTGCCGTGCGTGCCAGTGACAATTGCGCAGAACCCGCCTGGCCGCTGTGCAGTCGCTGCGCCAACAAGCGAATCACACTGGCCGCCATCAAGTACCCAGTGGCGTGATCCAGCGCCTGTACTGGCAGGGGCGTCGGTTTGTCCGCACCTTGCCAATGCATGCCGGCCTCGGCAATGCCGCTGCTCATTTGCACCAGGCTGTCGAAACCTCGACGGTTCAGCCAGGGGCCACTCCAGCCGTAGGCATTGAGGCAGACATCGATCAGGCGGGGATTGAGTGGCTGTCGTTCGCTCACACCGAAGCCCAGACGTTCGAGTGCGTCGGCGCGGTAGCCGTGAAGCAGCACATCGGCGTCCCTGAGCAGGTTTTCGAAGACCGCGCGATCTGCCGTCTTGTGCAGATCGAGGCGTGCACAGTGCTTGCCGAGGGTGACTTCAGGCACGACACCGGGTTCGTTCCAGGTCGGCGGGTCGATGCGCAACACATCGGCGCCAAGGCCGGCGAGAAAACGGCTGGCGATGGGGCCGGCGAGGACCCGGGTCAAATCCAGTACCTTGATCCCGGCGAGCGGGTGGTCACTTGAGCCTTTCCACTCAGTGCGGTTTTCACCCTGATGACGGGTGAACAGGACCAGCGGTTCAGCGTTGACCGCCTGACCTTGAGGATGGCGTTGCCACGCTTGCCAGCTGCGCATCTCGGCGGCGCAGCCACCGGCGTCGACCACGGCCTGTTCGAGATCGCGCTTGGTCCACTGCGCCACCTTGCTGGCCATCGCTGCACGATCCACACAGGCACCGAGCACGCTCTCGGCAGCGGCGCGATGATGCGGCGCATTGGTGTGCAGGCGAATCCAGCCGTCGCGGGTGGCGTAGTCACCGGCCACCGGGTCCCACAACGGCGGCACGCTCCAGCCTGTCGGGCGAATTGAGCTGGCAAACCAGAAGGAGGCCAGCCGTCGGTCGACTGCCACCGACGGCAAGTGTCCGGTTTGTTGGTGCAGTAATTCGCTGACGGCCTGGCCCGCCACGCCGATACTGGCGCAGGCCAGATCGGTGACGGCAAACGCCGAGGGCAGGGCGCCGCTGGAGAGGAAAGGGAGCGGCGTGTGAGGCAAGTCCAGTGCGGCTTGCATGGATGTGAGCAGATCAGTCATCGAAGGCCCTCCGTCAGAGAGCCCGATCTTAGATCAAAAAACCTCAAGCCAGATGAAGATCCCTGTGGGCAATCCCTTGTGGGAGCGAGCTTGCTCGCGATTGCAGTGTGTCAGCCGCCAAAGTAATAACTGACAGATTGCTATCGCGAGCAGGCTCGCTCCTGCAGGGGGATGTGTGCTTACACGCGGAACTGATCCATCAATTTCATCTGCTGGGTGGTCAGCGAGTTGAGCTGATTGCTGATCTGCGCCGATTCAGTCGCCTGGCCGGTCAGGGTTTCGGTCACGGTACGGATCGCCGAGACGTTGCGGTTGACCTCTTCGGCCACGGCGCTTTGTTGCTCGGCGGCGCTGGCGATCTGCAGGTTCATGTCGCTGATCACGGTCACCGCGTCGCTGATTTTGCCCAGGGCCTGAACCGCTTGCTGGATTTGCCCGGCGTTGCTGTGGGCCTGGGTCTGGCTCGAATGCATGGTCGCCACCACGCCGCGGGTGCCGGACTGGATGCGCTCGATCACCAGGCGAATTTCTTCCACCGAATCCTGGGTGCGCTTGGCCAGGTTGCGTACTTCGTCGGCAACCACCGCGAAGCCGCGACCGCTTTCACCGGCACGGGCCGCTTCGATCGCGGCGTTAAGGGCCAGCAGGTTGGTTTGTTCGGCGATGCTGCGGATCACTTCCAGCACCGAACCGATCTGCTCGCTGTTGACCGCCAGCGCCTCGACTTCAGTCACCGCCTTGCTGACCTCGTCGGCCAGTTGATTGATGTCGCGGGTGCTGCGCTCGATGATCGCCATGCCATCGCGAGCCGACTGATCGGCACCCTTGGCGGCGCTGGCCGCGTTCGAGGCACTGTTGGCGACGTCGTGGGCGGTGGCGCTCATTTCGTTGGAAGCGGTGGCGACCTGGTCGATTTCGCGGAACTGCACCAGCATGCCCTCGCTGGTCTGACGGGCGATCTCCGAAGACTGATCAGCAGTGCCGCGGGCGTCGGTGATGCTTTGCTTGATCTGCGCGATGGTCGGTTGCAGCTTGTCGAGGAAACGATTGAACCAGCTCACCAGTTCGCCCAACTCGTCTTTCTTGCTGTAGTGCAGGCGTTGGGTCAGGTCACCGTCGCCACTGGCGATCGCCTTGAGCATGACCGCCACGCTGTTGATGGGGCGGGTTACGCCGGAGGCGGTCAGCCAGATCAGCAGCAGTCCGATCACGCCGGCAATCACCGCCACCAGCACGGCTTTGATCGTGCCGCTTTGCTGGGCATCGTCGAGCACCGCCTGCAGTTTCACCGAGTCTTCCAGCAGCACTTGCTTGGGCAGGTCGATCACCACGGCCCAGGGCTTGGCGTCCGGAATCGGGCTGACCGGGTACACGGCACGGATCAGGTCGCCCTGCTGGAGGATTTTTGGCGCACCACCGCCGAGCAGTTGCATGACGTCCTTGCCGTCCGCGCCCAGGGTGTCACCGATGTTCTTGCCGACTTTACCGGCGTCGGCACTGTAGGCGGCGAGCACGCCGGTGCCCGAGACAATCAGCATGTGCCCGGCACTGTTGAACAGCTCGCGTTGGGAGCCAACGGCCGCCGCTTGCAGGGCATCGAGAGCGATGTCGACACCGACCACACCGATGGACTTGCCATCCACCACCAGCGGCGCGGAAATGGTGGTCATCAGCACTTCCTTGGTGCCGACGGTATCGGCGTACGGGTCGAGCAGGCAGATGCGCTTGCTGTCCCGCGGGCAGGTGTACCAGACGTTGTAGGGCGTGCCGCTGAGGTTCAGGGTGGTCTTGGTCATGTCCTCTTCGACCATGATCGTGTTCAGCGTTTCGCCCCCGGCGCGGCTGAAATAGGTGGCGAAGCGACCGGCCTCGTTGGACTGGCGCGCGGCATCGTTGACGAACTCGCTGTCCTTGCCGTCCAGGCCATTGGGTTCGAAGGCGAGCCAGACGCCCAACACTTTGCTGTTGCGCTCGAAGGCGGTTTTCAGGCTCAGGTTCAACTCTTCACGCAAGGCACCGGGTTCCAGCGAGCGCTTGGCCGCCAGGGTGCGCATGTCCTGGATCTGGTCCACCAGCGCGGTGACCACCGTCAGGGTTTCGCCGAAGGTCTTCTGCACCCGCACCGCCTGCTCGGCCGCCTTGGCCTGGAGCAGGTCCTGCACGCTGGCGGTGAGCATTCTGCTGCTGGAATCATTGACCAGACCGTTGTTCTGACGGGTCTGGTAGATGTTCATACCCACTATCAGCGCGACTACACCCAACAGGCACAGACCGGACAACAGGACGATTTTCAGGCGGATGGACAGTGAGTCGAACATAGGGCGAACTCGCGAATGGATGAAGTGTTGGCTGCGAGCGCTCAGGGCTCGGCACGCTAAATCCATTTAGCGCCATTCAATGCACATCGGCGTGGCGACGAGGTTACATGAATGACAACCCGACGAACGGTAGTGGTTGAACGTTTGCGCAGGAAAATGTGCCGAAAATGGCGTTAAAAATAGTAAAAAAGCGTGGAGGATTTGCCGCCGGTAAACGCAGTCTTACGACACTTTTGGCAGGGATTCCGGTCGTGACCAGATCCACAGGTTGCCCAGGCTCATGCCGGCAATGGCCAGGTAAACCGGCCAGCCGTGATCGAGCATCACCAGCATCAAGGTGGCGCACAGCAGCATGCTGACCGTGGCGCTGATCTTGGCTCGACGGGCGATGATCTTGCCGTTGCGCCAGTTCTGCAGGATCGGGCCGAACAGGCGATGGTTCTCCAGCCAGGCACTCAGGCGCGGCGAGCTGCGGGTCGCGGCCCAGGCGGCCAACAGGATGAACTCGGTGGTCGGCAGACCGGGAATGACGATCGCAATCAGGCCGATGCCCAGGCTGACATAGGCCAGCAGACCGAATAGGAGGCGCGAGATTTTCGAGGAAGAAGCGGGCATGGGCTCAAGGCAATACGTGAGGCGAATCGAGATCTTACAGAATTACAACGCCCCCTTGTGGGAGCGAGCTTGCTCGCGATTACGGTCTGACAGCCGACATCTCTATTGAATATCAGTCCGCTATCGCGAGCATGCTCGCTCCTACAAGGATGCGGGGATCAATCAGGCCGCTTCAGTGGCGTATGCCTGTTCCAGCAATACAGTGAAGCGATTGAACGCATCGATGGCGCCTTTTTCCACTGCAGCTTCTTCCTCGGCAGTGAACTCCAGACCGTCCAGCGTCTTGACGAAACGCTTCCAGCCTTCGGCACGGCCACCGGCGGGTTCACCGAGGTGACGGGCGCCGAAGGTTTCGCTCAGGCCCAGGCCCACGGCACGCTTGATCAGAAAAGCTGCGCCAAGCTTGGAGCCTTCGGAAACGAAGATCCAGCCCAGGGCTTCGGCCTTGCTCGGGTTCTTCAGGGCACCGGTAACCGGGGCCGGCACTTCGGTGTCGAGGTCCGCCAGGTCAGCCTTGGCCGCGTCGGCGCGGCAGCGCTCTGGCAGGTCGCTGACGATGGCGGTCAGTTCGGCATCGTTGTACAGCGCGACCAGTTCCGACTGGAACAGGTACTGGGCCACCACGAAACGGGCGAAGTTGGCCTGGGTTTCGAACGGTGCATGGGCTTTGACCAGCGCATCGAGTTTGCTGTGCGGCTCATGGGTGATCTGGTTCAAGCGTTGCGAACGCAGGTGGGGGCGTTGAGCGGTGTCCTGGGTAGTCATGGCAAATCCTTGGGAAAGAAGAGGCGCTTGCTAACGAGACGAATCAGCCGGCGCCTGACAGTAAAAAATCCTCGGCGAGCGCTGACAGGGCCGCTCGCCGAGGACGTCCCGATCAGATGTCCCAGATCAGGTTGACCGCGAAGTTGCGACCCGGCTGGGTCAGGCGATCGAGGTTGGCCGGTTGCGTCACCGAGGCTTCGCCGACGCTGTCGTAGCCGCGCACGTCATCCCACAGCCAGTACTTCTTGTCAGTCAGGTTGTAGACGCCGCCGCTGACGGTGACATCGTCAGTCACCTTGTAGAACGCGCTCATGTCCAGAACGCCGAAGCCCGGGGTCTTGAACTGAGTGCTGGTGCCGTCCGGGGTCTTGAACGTGGTGCTGTCGACGCGATCTTTTTTCTTCACCAGCGTCCAGCTGAGCAAGCCGCCGTAGTTGTCGTGGTCATAGCCGAGACCGAACACACCGGTCAGCGGGTTGACGCTGTTGAGCGGTTCGCCGCTGTCGTCATTGCGACCATAGGCATACGCCACCGAACCCTGGGTGTAGAGACCTTGTGGCGCGCCAAAGGCATCAAGGTTCAGACGTCCCTTGACCTCGGCACCCTTGATGGTGGCGTGCTTGATGTTGTTGCTCTGGAACGTGGTCTCGGTGTAGCCGGGGGTGATGGCGTTCTCGTCGATGAAGTCGCGATATTTGTTGTAGAACACCGCTACATCAAACGAGCCCTGCTCGAAGTTGCCGCGCAGACCTGTTTCGTAGCTTTTGCTTTTCTCCGGTTCGAGGTCCGGGTTGGGCGCTACCTGATAGCCGCCGGCGATGTTCTCGAATCGACCATAAAGAGCCTTGGCCGTCGGCGTACGGAAGCCTTCGGCGTATTGGCCGTACCAGGTGTAGTGATCGTTGAAGCTGTAGGTGGTGCCGAACTTCGGCGACAGGCGATGCCAGGTCTTGGTCTCGTCGCTGATGGAACCATTGCCGCTCTGGTCGGCGGTGGCCAGGAACTCGTCGGTGATGTGCGGCTTGAGTTCGGTGTAGTCGTAGCGGGCGCCGGGCAGGAAGGTCCAGTTACCCCAACTGATCTGATCCTGGGCGAACAGGCTGTAGCTGTTGATGGTCGGGTCCGGAAAGTCACTGGCCGGTGTCAGCGTGTCGCTGGCGCTTGGCGCACCGATCACCCGGCAGGTGCCGGCCACGGTCAGGCAGGTGCCGGTACCGGTACGCAGGCCGGTCACTTTGTCCTGCTTGATGGTGGTGCCGTAGGTCACCAGGTGATCGGTGTCGGCGATGACAAACGACTTGTCGGCCTGGGCATCGAACACCCACTGGCGATCCTTGTAGGTGGTGTCGCGGTTACGTAGCACGGTCCGCGACGGCGCGTAGATTTCCTCGGTGCTCTGGTCGGTCTTGGCGATCTGGTAGTTCAGCGACCACTTGATGTTGTCGGCCAGTGCGCTGTCCAGGCCGAAGCTGTGCTCCAGGCCAAAGCGTTCGCGGGTGATGGTGTCATTACCGCCGCGGGCCTTGTAGAAGCCGAAGCCGCGACCGGCGTTGAACGGGCCGCCCACGGCGCTCAACTGATTGGTGTCGCGGTCGTCCTTGTAGTGCTCGTAGGTCAGGCCCAGGCGTGCGTCGTCAGCGTAGTTCCAGCCCATTTTTGCCAGCACGCTGGTGGTGCGCACGTCTTCAGGGTTGGCCTCGGTGCGGTTCAAGCCGGTGCCGCCGGTTTCGCCGTAGGATTCGGTTTCATGACCGTTGCGCTGGCTGAGGTGCAGCAGGCCATCGAAGTCGCCGGTACGGCCGGCCACGGTGCCCGAGGTCAGCCAGCTTTCGTCAGCGGAGCTGTAGCCGGTTTTCAGGCGCGCGCCGACATCCTGGCCCGGCTTGATGATGTCGTCCGGGTCCAGGGTGTAGTAGCTGACGGCGCCGCCGATGGCGTTGCTGCCGTACAGGACCGAGGCCGGGCCGCGGAGGATTTCCACGCGCTTGACGATTTCCGGGTCGACATAGTTGCGGTTGGTCTGGGCATAGGGACCGTTGAAGAAGCCGTCTGGCACTTGCACGCCGTCGACCTGGGTCAACACGCGGTCGCCATCGATCCCGCGGATGTTGTAGCCGGTGATGCCGGCACGCTGGCCTGCGCCTCCCACCGAAACACCGGGCTCGTAGCGCACCAGTTCCTTGATGGTGTTGACGTTGTTGCGGTCCAGTTCTTCACGGGTGTGCACGGTGACGGTGCTCGGTACGCTGTTCACGCTCTGCTCGTTGCGGGTGGCGCTGATGGTCACCTGGTCCAGATTCAGGGCGCTGCTACCGCTGCGCTTTTCCAGCACGATGCTGTTGTTGCCCAGCTTGCGATAGCTCAGGTTGGTCCCCACCAGCAGGCGCTCCAGGGCTTTCTCCGGCGGCAGCGAGCCACGCACACCCGGCGAGGCGACACCTTGGGTCAGCTCCGACGACACGCCGACCTGCCAGCCGGTGACAGCGGTAAAGGCGTTGAGCGCCGAGACCAGCGACTGCTGAGGAATGGCGAAGGCGTAGTCGCCCATCTTGCGCGTCTGCTGTTCGGCAGCGGTGGCGGCCATCAGCGGTGCAGCGCCGGCCATCAGGATGGCAGCGGTCAGGAGTGACAGCACGCGGGAAGGTGAAGAGGTCTGGCGGGTGAGGCGAGAGGACATCGATAGCGCTCCGTGTCGCACGAATCTTTATAGGTGCTGATCGGCATGGTGAGATGCGAATCAATTGCATTGGCTATAACGAGACGAACGGGATTTCGCTATCGAGTAAAAATAATTCTCATTCAGTTCAAGATGACCAGCGCCGGGAATTCCTGCAGCCGTGCCGAAGTGATGTGTGCCAGTGAGCGCACCACGTCCAGCGGCTGGTCGAGGCGATAGTTGCCGGTCACGGCAATGTCGGCCAACTGCTCGTTGGTGTTGATGATCCAACCCGGGTAATAGCGACGCAGTTCCGCCAGCACCTGATTCAGCGGGCAGTTCTCGAACACCAGTCGCCCCTGGACCCAGGCCAGGTCGGTGGCGGCGTCGAGTTTGGCCGGGCGGTCGAAACCGTTGGGGCCGATGCGGATGCTTTCCCCGGCGGACAAGCGCACCCGCGCATCGTCCCGGGTCGCACGCAGATCGACATCGCCACGCTGCACCCGCACCTGTGCCACGCCATCGAGGTAGCGCACGGCAAACGCGGTGTCGTGAACGCTGGCGGTGATCGGGCCGACATCGATTTCCAGTGGCTGGCCGCGATTGGCCGGCACTTCGAAAAACGCCTCGCCCTGGTACAGGCGCGCAACGCGTTGTTTGTCGTTGATGGTGCTGGAGAAGGCTGAGTTGGTATTGAGCAGGACTTTCGAACCGTCCTCCAGTTGCAGGCGCTGGCGCTCACCGACCACGGTCAGGTGATCGGCCTGCAGGCGCATCGGCAGGTTGCTGAAACTGAACAGGCCGAGCAGCAGCACCGCAGCGGTGGCCAGGGGTTTCCAGTGCGGACGCAGTCGTGACAGTACGCTGATTTTCGCCGGGCGAGCGGCCAGGCTTTGCGCGCATTGCGCCACCTGCGGGCCGTCCCAGATCGCCTGGGCCTTGGCGAAGGCCTGGGCGTTCAACGGGTCGGCGTCGAGCCAGACGTGGAACTGCCGGGTCTGCTCCTCGTCAGGACAGCCGAGCACGATGAGCCAGTCCAACGCCTGGTCCATCGCGCTTGCGGGGTCCTGCGCCGGCGAAGGCTCAGGGGAGCGGTGATTGTCCGTCACGGTGTTTCCTCGGCAGTGTCTGTGCACGGCTGTTTTTTTTAGTGAAGCGTAAAAAGTCTGGGCAGGGTAGCAAAGCCCGATGATCAGTGCAGTCGGTGGGGAATGTTGCTGGTCAGTCAGCGTTCAGGCGATCGGCCACGCCAATGCAGATCGACATGATCAGCTTCAGCTCTTTTTGCACGGTGCTCAGGGACACGCTGAGTTCGTCGGCGATTTGCTGGTAGCTGTGTCCGTGCAGACGGCTGAGGATGAAGATTCGCTGTTGGCGGTTACTGAGCTCACTGAGGCTCACGTTCAGACGCTCCAGTAATTGTTCGGCGTGTGCGGCGTCTTCGGCGCTGCTGGTGGGGGCGGCGATGCTGTGCATCACCTCCTGCGGCACATCGTCGACCATGGTGCGCGAGTGGATGCGCCGCGCGCGCAAATGGTCCAGCGCCAGGTTGCGTGCGGTCTGGAAGACAAAGGGTTCAAGGTGATCGATGGCGCGCTCGCTCAGCGCCCGGGTCACGCGCAGGTAGGTTTCCTGCAGCAGGTCTTCGGCGGTGCTGTGGTTGTTGACCATCCGCTCCAGCGTGCGCAGCAGCGAGGTGCGCTGGGTGAGGAAAACATGATTGAAGCGCGACTGACTCACGGGAGAACCTGATCCATTTCGAGCGAATGATAATGCTTATCATCTGTGCGAGTGGTCAAGTCTTGATTTGTCAGCGCAATGTAAAGCCTACAAAACCTGTAGGCGCGAGCATGCTCCGGGCGGCGTTCCGACGATGGAGGTGGAAACAACGCGGGCTGTCTGGTGCCCCGCGTTATCGTTGACGTCCATCGCGAGCGTGCTCGCTCCTACAAGAGTGTTGTGGATTACTCCGCGTTGCACAACGCCAGGCAGTTATCGAGCATACGGTTGGAGAAGCCCCATTCGTTGTCGTACCAGGCCAGTACCTTGAGCAGTTTGCCGCTGGCCTTGGTGTGGTTGGCGTCGAAGATCGACGACAGCGGGTTGTGATTGAAGTCACTGGAAACCAGCGGCAGGGTGTTGTAGCCGAGAATCTTCGAGTGCTGGCTGGCTTCCTTCATCAGCGCATTGACCTCATCGGCCGAGGCTTCGCGCTTGAGCTGCACGGTCAGGTCCACCAGCGACACATTGATCACCGGTACACGCACGGCCATGCCGGTCAGCTTGCCCGCCAGTTCCGGCAGCACCAGGCCCACGGCTTCGGCCGCGCCGGTCTTGCTCGGGATCATGTTCTGGGTCGCCGAACGGGCGCGGTACGGGTCGGTGTGGTAGACGTCGGTCAGGTTCTGGTCGTTGGTGTAGGCATGGATGGTGGTCATCAAGCCGCTTTCGATGCCCAGCTCGCGGTGCAGCACCTGGGCCACCGGCGCCAGGCAGTTGGTGGTGCACGATGCGTTGGAAATGATCTGGTGCGACTGGCGCAGAATGTCGTGGTTCACCCCATAAACCACGGTGGCGTCGGCGCCTTTGGCCGGGGCCGAGATGATCACTTTGCGTGCGCCGGCCGTAATATGCGCGGCGGCTTTGGCGCGGTCGGTGAACAGGCCGGTGCATTCGAACACCACATCGATCTTTTCCGCAGCCCAGGGCAGGTCGGCCGGGTTGCGGATGGCACTTACCGAAATACGGTCGCCATTGACCGTGAGGCTTTCCTGATCGTGCTGGACATCCGCATCGAACGTGCCATGAACGGTGTCGTATTTCAGCAGATGTGCATTGATCGCGCTGTCGCCCAGGTCATTGATGGCGACGATTTGCAGATCCTGACGGTAGCCCTGGGTATAGAGTGCGCGCAGTACGTTACGGCCGATGCGGCCAAAGCCATTGATTGCGATTCGAAGAGTCATATACCTGCGCTACCGTCGTTTTGTTGTTGGAATTACAAGATTATTCGCAAAAAAATAGAAAACAAGCCTTTTTGATGGCAATATTTTGTTCAATCTACAACGAGCGACCTGAATCAACTGGTCCAACCGGTCAAAAAAACCGTCTGTCATTCCATCGACACCGGGCTTTGATCAGCATAGACAATCAGGTCGCCACATCCGTTAGCCTGGAGTTCTACACATGCATCCCCGCGTCCTTGAGGTCACCGAACGGCTTATCGCCCGCAGCCGCGCCACGCGCGAGGCCTACCTTGCGTTGATTCGCGGTGCGGCCAGCGACGGTCCGACACGCGGCAAGCTGCAATGCGCCAACTTCGCCCATGGCGTGGCCGGTTGCAGCAGCGACGACAAGCACAGCCTGCGGATGATGAACTCCGCCAACATCGCAATTGTTTCGTCATATAACGACATGCTCTCGGCGCACCAGCCGTACGAAGTCTTCCCCGAAATGATCAAGAAGGCCCTGCGCGAGATCGGTTCGGTCGGCCAGTTCGCCGGTGGCACCCCAGCCATGTGCGATGGCGTGACCCAGGGCGAGCCGGGCATGGAACTGAGCCTGCCAAGCCGTGAAGTAATCGCCTTGTCCACCGCCGTGGCCTTGTCCCACAACATGTTCGATGGCGCGCTGATGCTGGGGATCTGCGACAAGATCGTCCCGGGCCTGATGATGGGCGCGCTGCGCTTCGGCCATTTGCCGATGATCTTCGTCCCGGGCGGGCCGATGGTGTCGGGCATTTCCAACAAGCAGAAAGCCGACGTGCGCCAGAAGTACGCCGAAGGCAAGGCGACCCGCGAGGAGCTGCTGGAATCGGAGATGAAGTCCTACCACAGCCCCGGCACCTGTACTTTCTACGGCACGGCCAACACCAACCAGTTGCTGATGGAAGTCATGGGCCTGCACCTGCCGGGCG
This sequence comes from Pseudomonas vancouverensis, assembly GCF_004348895.1. Taxonomy (GTDB): domain Bacteria; phylum Pseudomonadota; class Gammaproteobacteria; order Pseudomonadales; family Pseudomonadaceae; genus Aquipseudomonas; species Aquipseudomonas vancouverensis. The sequence goes on along the minus strand of NZ_RRZK01000002.1, from coordinate 305,537 downwards.
CGTCCTTCGTCAACCCGAACACGCCGCTGCGTGATGCCCTGACCCGTGAGGCGGCGCACCAGGTAACGCGCCTGACCAAACAGAACGGCCAGTTCATGCCGATCGGCGAAATCGTCGACGAACGTTCGCTGATCAACTCGATCGTCGCGCTCAACGCCACCGGCGGCTCGACCAACCACACCCTGCACATGCCGGCCATCGCCATGGCGGCGGGCATTCAACTGACCTGGCAGGACATGGCCGACCTCTCCGAAGTCGTGCCGACCCTGAGCCACGTCTATCCGAACGGCAAGGCCGACATCAACCACTTCCAGGCGGCGGGCGGCATGTCGTTCCTGATTCGCGAGCTGCTCGAAGCCGGCCTCCTCCACGAAAACGTCAACACCGTGATGGGCCATGGCCTGAGCCGCTACACCCAGGAGCCGTTCCTCGACAACGGCGAGCTGGTCTGGCGCGAAGGTGTGACCGACAGCCTCGACGAAAGCATTCTGCGCCCGGTCGCCCGTGCGTTCTCGGCGGAGGGTGGCCTGCGTGTGATGGAGGGCAACCTCGGTCGCGGCGTGATGAAGGTCTCGGCCGTGGCCCTGGAAAACCAGATCGTCGAAGCGCCGGCCATGGTGTTCCAGGATCAACAGGACCTGGCTGATGCGTTCAAGGCCGGTTTGCTGGAGAAGGACTTTGTCGCGGTGATGCGCTTCCAGGGCCCGCGCTCCAATGGCATGCCGGAGCTGCACAAGATGACGCCGTTCCTCGGCGTGTTGCAGGATCGCGGTTTCAAGGTGGCACTGGTGACGGACGGACGCATGTCCGGCGCCTCCGGGAAAATCCCGGCGGCCATCCACGTCAGTCCCGAAGCATTTGTGGGCGGTCCTTTGGCGCGGGTACAAGAGGGCGATATCATCCGCGTCGATGGCGTCAAAGGCACCCTGGAGCTTAAGGTGGACGCCGAAGAATTTGCAGCGCGTACGCCGGCCAAGGGTTTGTTGGGCAACAACATCGGCACCGGTCGCGAGCTGTTCGGTTTCATGCGCATGGCCTTCAGCTCGGCGGAGCAGGGCGCCAGCGCCTTCACTTCTGCCCTGGAGACGCTTAATTGAGACTGGCTTTGGTCGGTGACATCGGTGGCACCAACGCGCGTTTCGCGTTGTGGAAAAACCAGCAGCTGGAATCGGTCCAGGTGCTGGCGACGGCGGACCACGCCAGCCCCGAAGAGGCGATCAGTCTCTACCTGAGCGGGCTCGGCCTGGCGCCGGGTTCGATCGGCTCGGTGTGCCTGTCGGTGGCAGGTCCCGTGAGCGGCGACGAATTCCGCTTCACCAACAACCATTGGCGCCTGAGTCGCAAGGGTTTCTGCGCGACCTTGCAGGTCGATCAACTGCTGTTGGTCAATGATTTCTCGGCCATGGCCCTGGGCATGACCCGTTTGCAGCCGGGCGAATTCCGCGTGGTCTGCGAAGGCGCGCCGGAGCCGCTGCGCCCGGCGGTGGTAATCGGCCCGGGCACCGGCCTGGGCGTCGGCACCTTGCTCGACCTCGGCGATGGCCGCTTCGCCGCATTGCCGGGGGAGGGCGGTCACGTTGACCTGCCCCTGAGCAGCCCGCGCGAAACCCAGTTGTGGCAGCACATCTTCAATGAGATCGGCCATGTCAGTGCGGAAACCGCGTTGAGCGGCGGCGGCTTGCCGCGTGTCTACCGGGCGATCTGTGCGGTGGACGGGCATGCGCCGGTACTGGAAACGCCGGAAGCGATCACCGCGGCCGGCCTGGCAGGTGACCCGATTGCCCTGGAAGTCCTTGAGCAGTTCTGTTGCTGGCTCGGCCGTGTGGCCGGCAACAACGTGCTGACCACCGGTGGGCGCGGTGGCGTGTACATTGTCGGTGGCGTGATTCCGCGGTTTGCCGATTTCTTCGTGCAAAGCGGTTTCGCCCGTTGCTTCGCCGACAAGGGCTGCATGAGCGATTACTTCAAGGGGATACCGGTGTGGCTGGTGACGGCGCCGTATTCCGGGTTGATGGGGGCGGGTGTGGCGCTGGAGCAATCCAGCCTCGCTTGAAATGCCATCCCCTTGTGGGAGCGAGCTTGCTCGCGATGACGCTGGGTCAGTCAACAGAGATGTTGAATGTAAAAACGCCATCGCGAGCAAGCTCGCTCCCACATTGGTTCTGTGGTGTTTGTAAGATCAGCGCTAAGGCATAATCCGCACAATTCCAATATCAAGGACGCCGCCCCGTGAGCTCAGTCAACAAGTCGATTTTGTTGGTCGATGACGATCAGGAGATACGCGAGTTGCTGGACACCTACCTGACCCGTGCCGGGTTTCAGGTGCGTACCACGCCCGACGGCGCCGGTTTTCGCCAGGCCTTGAACGACGCGCCGAGCGATCTGGTGATCCTTGATGTGATGCTGCCGGACGAGGACGGCTTCAGCCTGTGTCGCTGGGTTCGCCAGCACCCACGCCAGGCACAAGTGCCGATCATCATGCTCACTGCCAGCTCCGATGAGGCCGATCGCGTGATTGGCCTGGAACTGGGGGCGGACGATTATCTCGGTAAACCCTTCAGCCCACGGGAACTGCAAGCGCGGATCAAGGCCCTGCTGCGCCGTGCCCAGTTCGGCCAGGAGCGCAGCGGCGGCGAAGTGCTTGCCTTCGATGACTGGCGCCTGGACATGGTCAGTCACCGCCTGTTCCACGTCGACGGCGAAGAAGTGATTCTCTCCGGCGCCGATTTCGCTTTGCTGAAACTGTTCCTCGATCACCCGCAGGAAATCCTCGACCGCGACACCATCGGCAACGCCACCCGCGGGCGCGACCTGATGCCGCTCGATCGTATCGTCGACATGGCGGTCAGCCGTCTGCGCCAACGCCTGCGCGACACGGAAAAGCCGCCACGGCTGATCCGCACCGTGCGTGGCAGTGGCTACCAACTGGCGGCCAATGTGGTTGCCGGCAATGGTCACTGAGTCGCTGCGCAAGTTCGCCGCCAAGGTGCCGATGCCACGTTCGCTGCTCGGGCGGATGTTGCTGCTGACCCTGCTCGCGGTGCTTTTCGCGCAAACCCTGTCGAGTGTGATCTGGGTCTCGCAACTGCGCGCTACACAGCTTGAAGGCCTGGTCACCAGTGCCCGCAGCCTGGCGCACTCGATGACCGCCAGCGTCAGTTACTTCCGTTCGCTGCCGGTGGCTTATCGCCCGCTGGTCCTCGATCAACTGCGCAGCATGGGCGGCACCCGCTTCGTGGTGACGCTCAACGACAAACCCCTGGGCATGGAAGTGCTGCCGACCACCCCGCGCAAAGCGGCGGTGATGAAAGCGGTGGACGAAGTGCTGCGTGAGTCCCTGGGCCATGACACCGATATCTCGGTCACCTTCGTCAGTCCGGAGGACCTGCGGATTTTCAATGCCGGCCTGAAGCTCGATGAACTGCCGCGCTCCTGGGCACACTACGCGCTGACACTGGAACCGGTGAACCCGCCGGTGCTGGTCACCCAGATCCAGATGGCGCCGGGCGAGTGGCTGTACATCGCCTCGTTGCTGCCCGAGCCCTACACCAGCCTGGAAGAACAAGGCCTGCCGGCGCAGCAGGTGTGGTTCATCGTCCTGACCAGTGGTTTTCTGTTGTTGTTCATCGGCCTGCTGGTGCATTGGCAGAGCCGGCCGCTCAAGCGATTGGCGCTGGCGGCACGGGATCTGTCCCTGGGTGCTGACGTCGAGCCGGTGGCGGAGGGCGGTGGCAGCGAGGTGGTGGAAGTGGGGCGTGCCTTCAACACCATGCGTGAGCGCATCAGCCGTTACCTGACTGAGCGCAGCCAGCTATTCAGTGCGATTTCCCACGACTTGCGCACACCGATCACCCGCCTGCGCTTGCGCGTGGAATTGCTCGAAGACGAAAAGCTGCAAGCCAAGTTCGGCCGCGACCTGGATGAGTTGGAGTTGCTGGTCAAGGGTGCGCTGCAGTGTGTGAAGGACACCGACATCCACGAGAATATCGAGCCGGTTGATCTCAACCATGTCCTGCACTGTCTGGTCGAACCTTACCTGGCGCCCACCGGCAACGGACGCGTGACCCAGGATGGTCGGGCACTGGCGGCGTACCCCGGCAAACCGCTGGCGCTCAAGCGTTGCATTGGCAACCTGATCGACAATGCCTTGAAGTACGGGCAGAACGCGCATCTGCATGTCGAAGACGACGAAAATGTGTTTGTGCTGCACGTCGACGATGAGGGGCCGGGCGTGCCGGAGCAGCGCCTGGAGCAGGTGTTCGAACCGCACTTTCGTCTGGCCGGGCAGCAGCAGGGCTATGGGTTGGGATTGGGCATTGCGCGCAATATTGCCCACAGCCATGGCGGCGAGGTGAGCTTGCAGAATCTGCGTGAGGGAGGCTTGCGCGTGACCCTGCAATTGCCTCGGGGTGTTGATTAAGCCTGAGCCTTACTCTTACCCATGTGGCGAGGGAGCTTGCTCCCGCTGGACTGCGCAGCAGGCCTTCTTTTTGGGTGCCGCGTCGCGCCACAACGGGAGCAAGCACCCTCGCCACAAATATCCCTCGCCACAACATTGGGTGATTGTCACTGAATGGTGACAAACCCCGTCCCCTTCGTTACAAGCCCGCCGCGGCCCGTTGTTTAGACTCCCCGCAGTCATAACAACAAAAAAGGCCACCCATGGATCACTTCCAACCTGCCTTCAACAGTTGGCTGAACGCGCCTGCCCACCAGCACTGGCTCGCCGCCGAAGGCCTGCGCCTGCTGGCGTTTGCCAAGGCATCGAAACTGCCTGAGGGCTTCGGCAACCTCGACGAAAAAGGTCGCCTCCCGGCCGACGCCCAGGCCGAAACCATGAACACCGCGCGCATGACCCACAGCTTCGCCATGGCGCACATCCAGGGCTTGCCGGGGTACGCCGAACTGGTCGATCACGGCATCGCAGCGCTGCGCGGGCCATTGCGCGATGCACTGCATGGCGGCTGGTTCGCCAGCGCCGGACATCGCGACGGCAACACCGGCAAGAACGCTTACCTGCATGCCTTCGTCGCCCTGGCGGCGAGTTCGGCGGTGGTGGCTCGACGCCCCGGCGCCCAGGCTTTGCTCGATGACGCCATCGACATCATCGACAGCTATTTCTGGAGCGAAGCCGAAGGCGCCATGCGCGAATCCTTCAATCGCGACTGGAGCGAAGAGGAAGCCTATCGCGGCGCCAACAGCAACATGCACGCCACCGAAGCCTTCCTTGCACTGGCGGATGTCACCGAAGACCCACGCTGGCTGGTACGGGCGCAACGCATCGTCGAGCGGATCATTCATGGCCACGCCGCCGCCAACGACTATTTGGTGATCGAGCATTTCGACCGCGACTGGCAACCCCTGCGCGAATACAACCACGACAATCCTGCCGATGGCTTCCGCCCTTACGGCACCACGCCCGGCCACGGTTTCGAGTGGGCGCGGTTGCTGCTGCACCTCGAAGCGGCGCGCGTACAGGCGGGCATGCTCACGCCCGGGTGGCTGGTCTGCGACGCGCAGAAACTCTTCGAAACCAATTGCCGGCACGGCTGGGATGTCGATGGCGCGCCGGGCATCGTCTACACCCTCGACTGGCACAACAAGGCCGTGGTGCGCCATCGGCTGCACTGGACCCATTGCGAAGCCAGCGCCACGGCCAGCGCGTTGCTCAAACGCACCGGCGATGCGCAATACGAAACCTGGTACCGCCAGTTCTGGGAGTTTTGCGAAACGCATTTCATCGACCGTTGTGATGGCAGCTGGCATCACGAGCTCAACCCGCAAAACATCCCGAGTGCCGATATCTGGGCAGGCAAACCCGACCTGTATCACGCCTGGCAGGCGCTGCTGATTCCTCGGCTACCCTTGTCGCCGAGTATGGCTTCGGCGCTGGCGCAATTGTCCCAGAGCCCTGCTACGTAACTGATCGTGTAACCATGTGGTGACATTTGCACGTCCCTTCGTTACCTGCGACGGGAATCCTGCTGTTTAAACTCTTGTGCAGCGCAAGCACCAGACTTGCATGCATAACAACAAGAAAGGTACATCTCAGATGAATGCGATTTCTCGCCTCGCTACTGTCATTTCTGTCGCCTCCCTGTTCCCGCTTGCTCTCCTGCCGCTCAGTGTGTCCGCCGCCGATTCCAAAGGTACGGTGGAAGTCGTGCATTGGTGGACGTCTGGTGGTGAAAAAGCGGCCGTTGATGTGCTCAAGGCCCAAGTCGAAAAAGACGGTTTCACCTGGAAAGACGGCGCCGTCGCAGGTGGTGGCGGTGCAACGGCAATGACCGTGCTGAAAAGCCGTGCCGTAGCCGGCAACCCGCCTGGCGTGGCCCAGATCAAGGGCCCGGACATCCAGGAATGGGCGTCGACCGGCCTGCTCGACACTGACGTCCTGAAAGATGTTTCCAAAGAAGAGAAGTGGGACAGCCTGCTCGACAAGAAAGTCTCCGATACCGTGAAGTACGACGGTGATTACGTGGCGGTGCCGGTGAACATTCACCGGGTTAACTGGCTGTGGATCAACCCGGAAGTCTTCAAGAAAGCCGGTATCACCAAGAACCCGACCACCCTTGAAGAATTCTACGCCGCCGGCGACAAGCTCAAGGCTGCAGGCTTCATCCCGCTGGCCCATGGCGGTCAGCCTTGGCAGGACAGCACTGTGTTCGAAGCCGTAGTGCTCTCGGTCATGGGGGTTGATGGCTACAAGAAAGCCCTGGTCGACCTGGACAACAAGGCGCTGACTGGTCCGGAAATGATCAAGGCGCTGACCGAGCTGAAGAAAGTCGCGACCTACATGGACGTCGACGGCAAGGGTCAGGACTGGAACCTGGAAGCGGCCAAGGTCATCAACGGCAAGGCCGGCATGCAGATCATGGGTGACTGGGCCAAGTCCGAATGGACTGCCGCGAAGAAAGTCGCCGGCAAGGACTACGAGTGCGTAGCGTTCCCGGGTACCGACAAGGCGTTCACCTACAACATCGACTCGCTGGCCGTGTTCAAGCAGAAAGACAAAGGCACCGCTGCCGGTCAGCAGGACATCGCCAAAGTGGTGCTGGGCGAGAACTTCCAGAAAGTCTTCAGCATCAACAAGGGCTCGATCCCGGTGCGTAACGACATGCTCGCCGACATGGGCAAGTACGGTTTCGACTCCTGCGCCCAGACCGCGGCCAAGGACTTTCTGGCGGACGCCAAGTCCGGCGGCCTGCAACCGAGCATGGCGCACAACATGGCGACCACGCTGGCAGTGCAGGGCGCGTTCTTTGACGTAGTCACCAACTACATCAACGACCCGAAAGCCGACCCGGCCGATGCGGCCAAGAAACTGGGTGCGGCGATTCAGTCGGCCAAATAACCGGTAGCACCATCGGCCCCTCCTTTGGGAACGGGCTTGCTCGCGAAGGCGACGTGTCAGTCGCTCCATCCGTCGTCTGATACACCGCTCTCGCGAGCAAGCCCACACCCACAAGGGATGTCACTGTAGTTTCAATTCCCTGTACTGGATTTTCCCATGAGTTCTGTTGCTGTGTTCAGCAAGGCCTCGCCGTTCGATGCATTGCAGCGTTGGCTCCCGAAACTGGTGCTGGCGCCGAGCATGTTCATCGTTCTGGTGGGCTTCTATGGCTACATCCTGTGGACGTTCGTTCTGTCGTTCACCACCTCGACCTTCCTGCCGAATTACAAATGGGCAGGCCTGGCGCAATACGCCCGTCTGTTCGACAACGACCGTTGGTGGGTGGCGAGCAAGAACCTGGCCGTGTTCGGCGGCATGTTCATCGGCATCACCCTGGTGATCGGCGTGACACTGGCGATTTTTCTCGACCAGAAAATCCGCCGCGAAGGCTTCATCCGCACCATCTACCTGTACCCGATGGCGCTCTCGATGATCGTCACCGGTACCGCCTGGAAATGGCTGCTCAACCCGGGCATGGGCCTGGACAAATTGTTGCGTGACTGGGGCTGGGAAGGCTTCCGCCTGGACTGGCTGATCGACCCGGATCGCGTGGTCTATTGCCTGGTGATTGCCGCGGTCTGGCAAGCCTCGGGCTTCATCATGGCGATGTTCCTCGCCGGCCTGCGTGGCGTTGATCAATCGATCATCCGCGCCGCGCAGATCGACGGCGCTAGCATGCCGACCATCTACTGGAAGGTGGTGTTGCCGAGCCTGCGTCCGGTGTTCTTCAGTGCCGTGATGATCCTGGCGCACATCGCGATCAAGAGTTTTGACCTGGTGGCGGCGATGACCGCCGGTGGCCCGGGTTACTCCTCCGATTTGCCGGCGATGTTCATGTATTCCTTCACCTTCAGTCGCGGCCAGATGGGCATGGGCTCGGCCAGTGCGATTCTGATGCTCGGTGCGATTCTCGCGATCATCGTGCCTTACCTGTACTCCGAGCTGAGGACCAAGCGTCATGACTAGTCTCGCTGCCAAACCACCCCTGAGCCTGAGCCGCATCGCGATCTACGCGGTGCTGATTCTCGCCGTCCTGCTGTACCTGATTCCGCTGGTCGTCATGCTGCTGACCAGCTTCAAGACCCCGGAAGACATCAGCACCGGCAACCTGCTGAGCTGGCCGACCGTGGTCACCGGCATCGGCTGGATCAAGGCCTGGGCCACGGTCGACGGTTACTTCTGGAACTCGATCAAGATCACCGTTCCGGCGGTCGTCATCTCCACCGCCATCGGTGCGTTGAACGGCTACGTGCTGTCGTTCTGGCGCTTCCGCGGTTCGCAGCTGTTCTTCGGTTTGCTGTTGTTCGGCTGCTTCCTGCCGTTCCAGACCGTGCTGCTGCCGGCATCGTTCACCCTCGGCAAGATGGGCCTGGCGAGCACCACCACTGGCCTGGTGTTCATCCATGTGGTCTACGGCCTGGCGTTCACCACGCTGTTTTTCCGTAACTACTACGTGAGCATTCCGGATGCGCTGATCAAGGCCGCACGCCTGGACGGTGCGGGGTTCTTCACCATCTTCCGCATGATCATCCTGCCGATGTCGACGCCGATCATCATGGTTTGCCTGATCTGGCAGTTCACTCAGATCTGGAACGACTTCCTGTTCGGTGTGGTGTTCTCCAGCGGCGACTCGCAACCGATCACGGTGGCGCTGAACAACCTGGTCAACACCAGCACCGGGGCCAAGGAATACAACGTTGATATGGCAGCGGCGATGATCGCCGGGCTGCCGACCCTGCTGGTCTATGTGGTCGCAGGCAAGTATTTCGTGCGCGGGCTGACGGCCGGCGCAGTCAAGGGGTAATCATGGCAACGCTCGAACTTCGCAACGTAAACAAGACCTACGGTGCCGGCCTGCCGGACACCCTGAAGAACATCGAACTGTCGATCAAGGACGGTGAGTTCCTGATCCTTGTCGGGCCATCGGGCTGCGGCAAGTCGACCCTGATGAACTGCATCGCCGGCCTGGAAACCATCACCGGCGGCGCGATCATGATCGGCGACCAGGACGTCAGCGGCATGAGCCCGAAGGATCGTGACATCGCCATGGTGTTCCAGTCCTACGCGCTGTACCCGACCATGAGCGTGCGCGAGAACATCGAGTTCGGCCTGAAGATTCGCAAGATGAGCCAGTCGGCGATCGACGAAGAAGTCGCGCGCGTGGCCAAGTTGTTGCAGATCGAACACCTGCTCAATCGCAAGCCTGGCCAGCTCTCCGGCGGTCAGCAGCAGCGTGTGGCGATGGGGCGTGCCCTGGCGCGGCGGCCGAAGATCTATTTGTTCGACGAACCGCTGTCCAACCTCGACGCCAAGCTGCGGGTCGAGATGCGCACCGAAATGAAACTGATGCACCAGCGCCTGAAGACCACCACCGTCTACGTGACCCACGACCAGATCGAAGCGATGACCCTAGGCGACAAGGTGGCGGTGATGAAGGACGGCATCATCCAGCAGTTCGGCACGCCGAAAGAGATCTACAACGATCCGGCCAACCTGTTCGTGGCGAGCTTCATCGGTTCGCCGCCGATGAACTTCATCCCCCTGCGATTGCAGCGCAAGGACGGTCGTCTGTTGGCACTGCTCGACAGCGGCCAGGCCCGTTGTGAGCTGCCGATGGGCATGCAGGACGCAGGACTGGAAGATCGCGAAGTGATCCTCGGCCTGCGCCCTGAGCAGATCGTACTGGCGAACGGCGAAGGCAATGGCCTGCCGAGCATCAAGGCGGAAGTCCAGGTCACCGAGCCAACAGGTCCGGACACGCTGGTTTTCGTCAACCTCAATGACACCAAGGTCTGCTGCCGCCTGGCACCGGACGTGGCGCCGGCCGTGGGCGAAACCCTGACCCTGCAATTCGATCCGTCAAAAGTGCTGCTGTTCGATGCCAAGACCGGTGAGCGTCTGGGTGTGGCCGGCACGGCGAAAGCCGAGGCGCACAGTGCCAATGTCGCCCAGTTCAAGGGCCGCTGAAGATCAAAGGTGGGAGCAAACCTGCTCCCACTGGGGGATTTGCGTTGGATGCAGACATCCTTCGCACCTGATGTAACCGCGTTGGAAACGTAAAAGTTAATAACAATAAAACGAGGATGTAGGGATGAAGATGAAGAACAAGGCCCGGTTGATCTGCCAAGTGTCAGCCGCGGCAGCACTGGTCCTGGCCGGCAATGCCATGGCCGATGAAGCGTTCAGCTCCGACTCCAAGTGGATGACGGGCGATTGGGGTGGCGAGCGTACCAAGCTGATCGAGCAGGGTATCGACATCAAGATGGATTACGTCGGTGAAGTCGGCGGCAACCTGCATGGCGGCTTCAACGATGACAAGACCGCGCGCTACAGCGACCAGTTTGGTCTGGGCGCGGCGCTGGACCTGCAAAAACTGCTGGGCTGGGACAACACCCAGGCCAAGATCCAGCTGACCAACCGTAACGGCGAAAACATCTCCAACGACCGCATTGGCGATCCGCGTGCCGGCACCCTGAGTTCCTCGCAAGAGGTCTATGGCCGTGGGCACATGGTCCGCTTGACCCAGTTGTGGATTCAGCACCAGTTCTTCGACAACAAGCTGGACGTCAAGGCCGGTTACTTCGGTGAAGGCGAAGACTTCAACACCTTCCCGTGCGAATTCCAGAACCTGGCGTTCTGCGGCTCCCAGGTGGGTAACTGGGCGACCAACATCTGGTACAACTGGCCGGTCAGCCAGGCGGCGCTGCGCATCAAGTACAACATCAACGACGAGCTCTACGCGCAGATCGGCGCGTACAACCAGAACCCGTCGCAGCTGGAACACGGCAACGGCTTCAAGCTGAGCGGTAGCGGCACTGCCGGTACTGTATTGCCGGTCGAGCTGGTCTGGTCGCCGAAGGTCAACAGCCTGCCAGGCGAATACCGCGTCGGTTACTACAAGAGCACCGCGCCTGCCGATGACGTGCTCGAAGACGACAACGGTCAGAACGCTGCAACCAGCGGCAACCCGTATCGCGTCCACGACAGCAAGCACGGCTACTGGTTTGTCGCTCAGCAGCAACTCACCAGCCACAATGGCGATGCTTCTCGCGGCCTGAACATTGCGGCCAACGCGACCTTCCACGACAAGGACACCAACTTCATCGACAACTACCAGTCGTTGATGTTCGTGTACAAAGGTCCGTTCGATGCGCGTCCGAAAGACGACGTCGGCATCGGTTTCGCGCGCATTCACGTTAACGACGACGTGAAGAAAAACGCCGAACTGGTCAACGCTTCCAATGGAGTCTCGGACTACGACAACCCGGTGTTCTCGCCTATTCGTGAAACCGAATACAACTACGAGATCAACTACGGTTTCCACGTCACCAACTGGCTGACCGTGCGTCCAAACCTGCAGTACATCACTCACCCGGGTGGTGTGGATGAAGTCGACAACGCGCTGGTGGCCGGCCTGAAAATTCAGTCGGTGTTCTGACGGGTCTGCGATAAGCTTCTCTCCATGTGCGCATTTTTGCGGACAGCCCAGGCTGTCCGCTTTTTTTTGGGGTGGCGCACCCCGGCAAAGATGATTTTCAGGACCGTGGCACATGCTTGAGCATCCGCTACAACGCTTCTTCAAATCCCTGCGCGAACGTCCGGTGTTTGCCTGGGAACGCTATCAGACCCGCGACGTGCTGGTGATCGATCATCCGCTGTGCCAGGCGGTGTTCAGTCGTCAGGGCGCGCAGTTGTTGCACTTCCAGCCCAAGGGTCAGAAACCCTGGTTGTGGTGTGCGGCGAAGTGGCCGCAGGTCGGCGCCATTCGTGGTGGCGTGCCGGTGTGCTGGCCTTGGTATGGGCGTCATCCGAGTGAAAACGCCTGGCCGTCCCATGGCTGGGCACGCCTGCTCGACTGGAAGCTGCTCGACAGCCGCAGTGAGGACGACGGCGTGCATTTGCACTGGCAGTTGAAGCTGTGTGATTGGCAGGTCGACCTGCATGCGCACCTGGGCGAACGCATGGATCTGCGCTTGAGTACCGAGCATCAGGACGACATGCCGTGCCAGTTGAGCCAGGCCTTGCACGCTTACTGGCGTATTGGTGACGTTGGTGAGGTAGCGCTGTCTGGCCTCGAAGGCGCACAGGGTTATGACCAGTTGAGCCGTCAGGTTTGCCAGCAGGAAGGCGAGTTGCGCGTCGATGGCGGCTGTCAGCGAGTGTTCCAGCATGACGGCGAATTGCAGCTCAACGACCATGCCTGGCAGCGGGCGTTGTGCATCGATACCGGGGAGACGGCGGACACCGTGGTCTGGCATCCGGGGACACGGCCGTTGTTGGGCGTGACTTGGGATGAGATCTCGGAGTTTGTCTGTGTTGAAGCGGCGGCGGGGGGGACCGACAGCCTGCATTTGGCGCCGGGGGAGAAGGCGCATTTGAGTTTGCAGGCTTGGGTGGGTGCTTGAGTGTGTCAGTTGAATCGCTGCCCTCACCCTAACCCTCTCCCGGAGGGAGAGGGGACTGACCGAGTTGAATTGGCTATGTACATCGACCTGCGACTACGGCGGTGATCTTGGCTTGGCCAAGCGAGAGGCCGCGGTGATCGGTATCTACAATCGACTCGGTCGTTCAGGTCGATATCGGACGTAAGACACCCCGGTCAGTCCCCTCTCCCTCCGGGAGAGGGCTAGGGTGAGGGGCTTTTGATCTTCAGTTGAACTCATCCCCAACCGGATACCGGCTGGCATTCAAGCTTTCCTTGATCTTGCGCAGATGTGGCTGGAAGTCCACGCCTCGGCGCAAGGTCATGCCGGTGGCCAGCACGTCGAGCACGGTCAACTGAATGATCCGCGAAGTCATCGGCATGTAGATGTCGGTGTCCTCTGGCAACGGAATGTTCAGGCTCAGGGTGCTGGCCTTGGCCAGTGGCGAGTTCTCGGCGGTCAGGCCCAGTACCGAAGCGCCGTTCTCCCGGGCGATTCGCGCCACTTCCACCAGTTCGCGGGTGCGGCCGGTGTAGGAAATGATCACGAACAGCTCGCCGGTGTGCGCCACCGAAGCAATCATGCGCTGCATCAGCACGTCGGCATGGGCCGTCACGGCGAGGTTGAAGCGGAAGAACTTGTGCTGCGCATCCAGCGCCACCGGCGCCGAGGCGCCTAGGCCGAAGAAATGGATCTGCCGGGCCTGGATCAGCAGGTCGACAGCGCGGCTGATCAGGTTCGGGTCCAGGGCCTGCAAGGCGCTGTCCAGCGAGGCCATGGCGCTGCCGAAAATCTTCTTGGTATAGGCCTCGGGATTGTCATCGGCCTCGACGGCACGACTGACATAAGCGGCACCGCTGGCCAGGCTCTGGGCCAGTTGCAACTTGAGTTCGGGGTAGCCACTGACGCCGAACGAACGGCAGAAACGATTGACCGTCGGTTCGCTGACCGAGGCAGCCTGGGCGAGGGCGGCGATGCTGAACCGAGTGGCTTGCTGCGGGTTGAGCAGGATCACTTCGGCGACTTTGCGCTCGGCCTTGTTCAGCTCTTCAAGGCGATTCTGGATTTGTTCCAGTAAATTCCGCACGCGGTCCATATGAAATTCCTTGATTCACCGGCGCCGATAAGCGCGCGGCTAATGCAAAAAGGGCCTTTGGTGAGGCCCGTCACGGTGGCCTATCCTACTGATGGCTCCGACCGACCACCACTCGGAATCTGTATTTTGCGGAAATGTTGTGGTTATTACTACATTTCCCCTTGAGTGATGCCTTGAAAAAAGGTATTTGTAGCTTAACTTGATAAAAGAACAAACATCATGCTCTCGATTACGGTTGAACCGTGCACCTTTGCCTTGTTCGGCGCCCTCGGCGATCTGGCCTTGCGCAAGCTGTTTCCTGCCCTCTATCAACTCGACGGCGCAGGCCTGTTGCACGAGGACACGCGGATCATCGCGCTGGCCCGTGAGGCTGGCAGCGAACAGGAGCACCTGACGTTCATCGCCGCCGAGTTGCGCCGCTACGTCGAAGCCAAAGACCTCGACGAAGCCGTGGTCGAGCGTTTCCTGGCGCGCCTGAGCTACCTGCACGTCGACTTCCTCAAGTCTGAAGATTATGTCGCCCTGGCCGAAATGGCCGGTACCGCACAGCGCGTCATTGCCTACTTCGCCACGCCGGCAGCGGTCTACGGTGCGATCTGCGAGAACCTGGCGAAAGTCGGTTTGGCCGAAAACACCCGTGTGGTGCTGGAAAAGCCTATCGGCTCGGACCTGGAGTCGTCGCGCAAGGTCAACGACGCGGTGGCGCAGTACTTCCCGGAGAACCGCACCTACCGTATCGACCACTACCTGGGCAAAGAGACGGTGCAGAACCTGATTGCCCTGCGTTTTGCCAATAGCCTGTTCGAAACCCAGTGGAACCAGAACTACATCTCCCACGTGGAAATCACCGTGGCCGAGAAGGTTGGCATCGAAGGCCGCTGGGGTTACTTCGACAAGGCCGGTCAGCTGCGCGACATGATCCAGAATCACCTGTTGCAGCTGCTCTGCCTGATTGCCATGGACCCGCCGGCCGACCTCTCCGCCGACAGCATCCGCGACGAGAAGGTCAAGGTCCTCAAGGCGCTGGCGCCGATCAGCCCGGAAGGCTTGACCACCCAGGTGGTGCGCGGCCAGTACATTGCCGGGCACAGTGAAGGGCAGTCGGTGCCCGGTTACCTGGAAGAACCGAATTCCAACACCCAGAGCGACACCGAAACCTTCGTTGCCCTGCGCGCCGACATCCGCAACTGGCGCTGGGCGGGCGTGCCGTTTTACCTGCGCACCGGCAAGCGCATGCCGCAGAAGCTGTCGCAGATCGTCATCCACTTCAAGGAACCGTCGCACTACATCTTCGCTCCCGAGCAGCGCCTGCAAATCAGCAACAAGCTGATTATCCGCCTGCAACCGGACGAAGGCATCTCCTTGCGCGTGATGACCAAGGAACAAGGCCTGGACAAGGGCATGCAGCTGCGCAGCGGTCCGTTGCAGCTGAATTTTTCCGACACCTGGCGCAGTGCACGGATCCCCGATGCCTACGAACGGTTGTTGCTGGAAGTGATGCGCGGCAATCAGAACCTGTTTGTCCGTAAAGATGAAATCGAAGCCGCGTGGAAGTGGTGTGACCAGTTGATCGCCGGGTGGAAAAAATCCGGTGATGCGCCCAAGCCGTACGCGGCCGGGTCCTGGGGCCCCATGAGCTCCATTGCTCTGATCACGCGGGACGGGAGGTCGTGGTATGGCGATATCTAAACTCGAATTGCCTCAGGGCGTCAGCGCCCATGAGTTCAAGAACCCGGCGCAACTGGCTGAAGGCCAGGCACTGGCGGTGGCCAAACAACTGAGCGAGGCGATTGAAGCGCAAGGCACGGCGACCCTGGTGGTCTCCGGCGGGCGCAGCCCCGTGGCGTTTTTCCAGCACTTGGCCAAGCAGCCGCTGGATTGGACGAACGTGGTGATCAGCCTGGCGGACGAACGCTGGGTACCGGTCGAGCACGCCGACAGCAATGCCGGTCTGCTCAAGCGCTACCTGCTTCAAGGTCCGGCGGCCAAGGCGCAGTTCCTCAGCCTGTACAGCGCCAGCGCCAATCTGGAAGAGGCGGCCGAGCAGGCTGATCGTCTGCTCTCCGAGTTGCCGGTGATCGATGTGCTGGTGCTGGGCATGGGTGATGACGGTCACACCGCGTCGCTGTTCCCCAACAGCCCGAACCTCGCCGAAGCCCTGAAAGCCGATGGCATTCGTCGCTGCTGGCCGATGATGGCGCCGACCGTGCCGCGTCAGCGCCTGACCATGAGCCGTGCACTGCTGGCTTCGGCCAAACACAAGATTCTGTCGATTTCCGGTCAGTCCAAGCTGACCACCCTCGATGCCGCATTGGCCGGTGATGATGTTGCCGCCATGCCGATTCGCGCGTTTTTGCAACCCACGTTAGAGATTTACTGGTGCCCATGAGCCAAGGAACAGCCGCTATGACAAATCCATCCCCAACCGTTTCCATGGCGGATAAAGTGACCCTGATCGACAACCTCTGCGCCAAGGCGCGGATTTTGCCGGTGATCACCATCGCCCGTGAGCAGGACGTCCTGCCGCTGGCCGACGCCCTTGCCGCCGGTGGCCTGACCGCCCTGGAAGTGACCCTGCGCTCGCAGTTCGGTCTCAAGGCCATCCAGATCCTGCGCGAGCGGCGTCCGGAACTGGTGACCGGTGCTGGCACCGTGCTTGATCGCCAGATGCTGGCGGCGGCTGAAGCGGCAGGCTCGCAGTTCATCGTCACCCCAGGCATCACCCGTGACCTGCTGGAAGCCAGCGTTGCCAGCCCGATTCCGCTGCTGCCAGGCATCAGCAATGCCTCGGGCATCATGGAAGGTTATGGCCTGGGCTATCGCCGTTTCAAACTGTTCCCCGCCGAAGTCAGCGGTGGCGTCGCGGCCATCAAGGCCCTGGGCGGTCCGTTCGGCGAAGTGAAATTCTGCCCGACTGGCGGCGTGGGTCCGGCCAATATCAAGAGCTACATGGCATTGAAAAACGTCATGTGCGTGGGTGGTAGTTGGATGCTTGATCCGGAGTGGATCAAGAACGGCGACTGGGCCCGCATTCAGGAATGCACCGCCGAGGCCCTGGCGCTGCTGGACTGATCGCTTCACCCCGACACTTCGTTGTGTGTTCTACGGCTTTACGGTGCGCTTGGTCGGTGCACCGTTTTTTTTTGGCCTGGAAAAAGCCTGGGATTTTCAGCTATCCGGGAAAAGGACATCCTGCGATACATAGTTATCGCCTCTGTACATGCATCCAGCGCTAACCTGAAGTTCATCTTATGGAAGAGAGAACGTCATGGACGTCATTACCCCCGATGCACCTGCAACCCCGGTCTGCCTTCTGTCTCCGGAGCAGATTGCCGGCCCCTATTTTCGTAACCCGAACCTGATCCGCCGAAACATCAGCGAAGGTGTCGACGGAGTTCCCCTGGTGCTGCGCCTGGCCCTGGTCGATGCCATGACTTGCGAGCCGGTGCCCGACGCGCTGGTGGACATCTGGCACTGCAATGCACGGGGAGCCTATTCGGGTTGGAGCAAAATCAATCCGGACATCGAAGCCGAGTCCGGCGACATCGGTGCAGTTCCTCGAACCGATGACGATACCTGGCTGCGCGGTGCGCAGTTCAGCGACCAGGCGGGCATCGTGCGCTTTACCACGATCTATCCGGGTTACTACGCCGGTCGTGCCTTGCACATTCACGTCGCGGTGCGCATTACCG
Organism: Pseudomonas vancouverensis; assembly: GCF_004348895.1. Classification (GTDB taxonomy): domain Bacteria; phylum Pseudomonadota; class Gammaproteobacteria; order Pseudomonadales; family Pseudomonadaceae; genus Aquipseudomonas; species Aquipseudomonas vancouverensis. Next base: position 287,873 of record NZ_RRZK01000002.1, on the reverse strand, counting down.
CCGGCAACAATCATCTGGAAGAGCGCCATGTCGCCTGGGTCGGGCAGCTTTACCTGCCGGACGTGGCGTCGCGCTCAGTACTCAACGGGCGGCAATACAGCGGTCGAGCGGTACCGGCACTGAGCAACGAACAGGACTTTTTCTACACCAGCATGGGCGGTGAAGGCTCGACCCTGAGCGTGCACACCTTGGGTCGGGATTCGAACGAGGACGGATTTTTCGGGCACATGACCATCGGCATCGACACCTTTGCCGTGTCGACGCAGATCAGGCCAGAAGACTTCGACAAGTACACCGTCTGAGGGTCAGCTCAGTTCGGTCAGCGCCTTGATCAGTGCATCCATGTCGGCCGCCGTGGTGGTGAGCCCCGGCGTGATACGGATGCACGGGCCACACGCCGCGCCAGTACGTACAACGGTGAACAGGTTGTAATCATGGAGCAGTCGCTCAGCCATCACTTGCTGGTCGTTGTGATCGGTGAAACGCAACGAGGTGATGCCGCAATACAGTCGCGGGTCATCGGGTGTCAGGACCTCGATACCCGGTAACTTACGCGCCGCGTTGACCCAGCGGTTGCGCAGATAGTTGAGCCGCGCGCCTTTGGCAGCAGCACCGCCCATCGCAGCATGTTCTTCAAGCACCAGCGGCAAGGTCATCAGGGCCGGTATGTTCGGCGTGCTGTAGGAGGTACGGGCTCGAATGTCGCTGACCGGGAAGTGCATCTCGCCCATGTCCGGGTCGATGTCGACCAGGTGCTCAGGTGCTATGTACAGAAAGCCCAGGGTCAGCGGGGCGCCTATCCACTTGTGCAGGTTGTAGGCCGCGAACACGATGCCCAGCTCGTTCAGGTCAAACTCGATTTGACCCAGGGCATGGGCGCCGTCGAGGATCACGTCGATCCCCTGTTCCTTCGCGGCGGCAGCAATGGCCTGTACCGGCATCACCAGGCCGGTGCGGTGGGTGACATGGGTCAGCGCCATCAATTTCAGGCGCGGATAACGGGCGAAAGCTTCGCGGTAGTTATTGAGCAAACTGTCGTAGGTCGCCGGGTGCGCGTGCTCGATCTCGATCACTTCGACGCCGCGATGGCGCGCCAGCCAGCCCATGGCGCCCTTGACCGTGTCGTACTCCAGGTCGCAGAACAGCACCTGATCACCGGGTTGCAGACGGTTGTAGTTGCGAATCAGCGACTGCAGACCCTCGGTGGCATTGCGGGTGAGGGCGATGCCATCGGCGGGCACGCCCATCAGTCGGGCCAGCTGAGCACGAATCCTCAGGCCGTCGACGGGTTCGAAACGCTGACGCACATGCACCGAGTTGCTGCGGTTGATCAGCTCGATGTTGCGCTGATACTCCTCAACCACCGTGCGCGACATGCGCCCGAAATAACCGTTTTCCAGATTGATCGGTCCGGGTTCGCTGTCGTAGCGATCGGCAAAGGTTTGCCAGAAGTCTTCGTCACGGGCGCGTCGGGTGTTATCGGGCATGGGGGCTACTCAGTGAATGAATCAGTGACGCGGGGCAGGCTTGCCGTGTTTGGCGCGTAGCGGTTCGAGCAGGTCCGACAAACCGTTGTGATCGATCTCCTGCATCAGTGCCAGCAGGCCACCGAGTTCGCCATGGGGGAAACCTTCGCGGGCGAACCAGTTGAGGTACGGGCCGGGCAGGTCGGCAATGATGCGTCCCTTGTACTTGCCGAAAGGCATTTCCCGGGTGATCAGCAGTTCAAGTTTTTCAGGGTTCATCGCTCGGTCGTCTTGATTCAGTCAGTCTGGAAAATACAGGCATTCTGCATGCAGGCCAATTGACAGATCATGCAAATAAAACGGATACAGATTTCTGGATAATGAATAACTTATTGATATCTAAGTAAAAAATAACAACTTCCAAGCTGGCATGCAGGGTGCAATACCTATTACACCTTCATCCACCGCAAGGAATTGAAAAATGACCGACATGAATAAAGAAGCGATTTCTGTACTCAACGACCTGATTGAAACCAGCAAGGACGGTCAGGAAGGGTTCAAGACTTGCGCTGAAGACATCAAGCATCCGGAACTCAAAACCCTGTTCGTGAATCGTTCTGCCGATTGCGCGGCCGCTGCGGCCGAATTGCAATCCGCCGTGCGTTCGATGGGTGGCGATCCGGAAACCACCACCAGTGTCAGCGGTGATTTGCACCGTCGCTGGGTCGACGTGAAGTCGATGTTCACCGGCAAGGGCGAAGAAGCCGTGCTCAACGAAGCCGAGCGCGGTGAAGACCATGCGCTGAAGGCTTACCGCGATGCCATGGAGAAAATCAACAAGCACAACCTGGTCGGTATTCGTGACCTGGTTGAACGCCAGTACCACGGCGTGCAACGCAACCACGATCAGGTCAAGGCCCTGCGTAACCAGGCTCGCGCCCGTTCGTAAGCAACACTGAAAAACCTGTGGGAGCGAGCTTGCTCGCGATGACGGACTGACATTCAACACCGATGTTGAATGATCTGGCCCATTCGCGAGCAAGCTCGCTCCCACATTGTTTTATGGCAGGAACAATCAGCCGATGCTGATCGCCGGCAAGGTGGTCAGGGTCACGCTCTGCTGTTTGCGCGGCGCAAGGATTTCCGCCTCGCCATCCACCACCAGCTCATCGCGCTGGTTGAACACGCGGGTGGCGATGCGCACGCGAAACTTTGGCAGCTTTTCGAGGATTTCCAGGCGCACGGTGAGGGTGTCGCCGATCTTCACCGGCTTCTGGAAGCTCATTTGCTGGCCGATGTAGATGGTCCCGGGCCCAGGCAGTTCGCAGGCCACGGCGGCACTGATCAAGGCACCGCTGAACATGCCGTGGGCGATGCGCTCCTTGAACATCGTACTGGCGGCGTATTCGGCATCCAGGTGCACCGGGTTGTGATCGCCCGACATCGCGGCGAACAACTGAATGTCGCGCTCTTCAACGGTCTTGCTGAAACTGGCGGTCTGCCCGACTTCAAGGGCTTCGTAAGGGGTGTTGGTAACCTGGGTCATCTGTCTCTATTCCTGTCACGAATTAATGAATACGGAAAAACTATTCGGATCGCTGTGGCCGAGGGGTGCTCAAGGCCTGTGCGATCCAGTTCAGCACGTCGGCGATGACTTCATCGCGATTGCTCTCGTTGAACAGTTCGTGGCGTGCCTGCGGGTAAATGGTCAATTGCAGGTGCCGGCTGCCGGCCGCACGCAGCGCGTCGGCCAGATCCTTGAGACGTTTGCCTTCACTCACCGGATCACATTCACCGCCAATCACCAGCAGCGGCAGGCCCGGGTCGATCTGGGCGAGATTGGACGCTTTGCTGATTTGCTGCAAGCCACCGAGCAGGTCGACCCACAGTTGATTGGTGCAGCGAAAGCCGCACAGCGGATCGTTGATGTACAGATCGACCTGGGCCGGATCGCGGCTGAGCCAGTCGAACGGCGTACGTGCAGGCTTGAATTTCTTGTTGAACGAGCCGAACGACAACCACTCGATCAGCGCGCTGCGCCCCTTCGGACCCTGGCGCCAGCGTTCCAGGCGGGCGATCTGCCGCGCCACGCCATAGAGCGCCACGGGCTGGAAGTTCGAACCACTGAGAATCGCCCCGTGCAGGCTGGCGCTGTGATGCAACAGGTAGGCCTGGGCGATGTAGCTGCCCATGCTGTGACCCAGCAGCAGTATCGGAATACCGGGATAGTGCTGGCCGATGTGCTGGTTGAGTTTGGCCAGGTCGCTGACCACCGTGCACCAGCCGTCATCGTCGGCGTAATGCCCGAGCGTACCGTTTTCGGCAGTTTTGCCGTGCCCGCGCTGGTCCGGCGCGCACACGCCATACCCCTGGGCGCAGAGTTTTTCCGCGAGAGGGGCGTAACGACCACTGTGCTCGGCCATGCCATGGGCCAGCAGAATCATTGCCTTGAGGCTGCCTTCGGGAAGCCACTGATTGACGAACAGAATCTGGTGATCGCTGGTCGTCAGCCAGAAAGTGTCATGGATCATTGCGGTTCCTTTGCATGGGGCTGCCGGGTCGGAAACAGCTCGTTGCATTTTATAGCGCATCCTTCGCCCTGCGTCTGATCAGGCCACACAACGGCATCAAGATTCACGTGATCAATGACGGTTGTGGGCATATTTGCCTGAATCGCCATAACTGCTAGTGTCCGTGAAGCTCCGTTTTAGCTGCCGGTTTTTTGATGATCGGCACATAACGGTATCGGATAGGCTCAGGTAAGAGGACAAGAACAATGCAACCTGATTTCTGGAATGACAAACGCCCGGCCGGCGTCCCCCTGAACATTGATGTCGGGGCCTACAAGTCGGTGATCGAGGTGTTCGAGCGTTCCTGCAAGAAATTTGCTGACCGACCTGCGTTCAGCAATATGGGCGTGACCCTGACCTATGCCGAACTGGAACGCCACAGTGCAGCGTTTGCCGGTTACCTGCAGGCCCACACCGACCTGGTGCCGGGCGACCGCATCGCGGTGCAGATGCCCAACGTCCTGCATTATCCGATTGCCGTGTTCGGTGCCTTGCGCGCCGGGCTGGTGGTGGTCAACACCAACCCGCTGTACACCGCGCGGGAGATGCGCCATCAGTTCAAGGACTCCGGTGCCCGGGCACTGGTCTACCTGAACATGTTCGGCCAGAAAGTCCAGGAAGTGCTGCCCGACACCGATATCCAGTACCTGATTGAAGCGAAGATGGGCGACTTGATGCCCACCGCCAAGGGCTGGCTGGTCAACACCCTGGTCAAGAGGGTGAAGAAGATGGTCCCTGACTACTCCTTGCCTCAGGCCATCTCGTTCAGGAGTGCGCTACGCATGGGCCGTGGCCTGGGCATCAAGCCTTTGAACGTGGGCCTCGACGACATCGCTGTGCTGCAATACACCGGCGGCACCACGGGCCTGGCCAAGGGCGCGATGCTGACCCACGGCAACCTGGTGGCCAACATGCAGCAAGTGCGCGCGTGCCTGGAGCAGTTCGGCAGCGACGGCCAACCGTTGTTGCGCGAAGGGCAGGAGGTTATGGTCGCGCCGCTGCCGCTGTATCACATCTATGCCTTCACCGCGAATTGCATGTGCATGATGGTCTCGGGCAATCACAACGTGTTGATCACCAACCCGCGGGACATCGGCGGCTTCATCAAGGAGCTGAAGAACTGGCGTTTCTCGGCGCTGCTGGGGCTCAACACGCTGTTCGTCGCGTTGATGGATCACCCGGACTTCAAGACCCTGGATTTCTCTTCCCTCAAGCTCACCAACTCCGGTGGCACCGCGCTGGTCAAGGCCACGGCCGAACGCTGGGAAGAACTGACCGGTTGCCGCATCACCGAAGGTTACGGCCTGACCGAAACTTCCCCTGTCGCCTGCACCAACCCCTACGGCGACCAGTCGCGACTCGGTACGGTCGGCCTGCCGGTGCCGGGCACCTCGCTCAAAGTCATCAATGACGAAGGCGTTGAACAACCTTTGGGCGAGCGTGGCGAGTTGTGCATCAAGGGCCCGCAGATCATGAAGGGCTACTGGCAGAAGCCCGAGGCCACCGCCGAAGTGCTGGATGGCGAAGGCTGGTTCAAGTCCGGCGATATTGCGGTGATCGATCCGGACGGTTTCGTGCGCATTGTCGATCGCAAGAAGGACATGATCATCGTCTCCGGTTTCAACGTGTACCCCAACGAGATCGAAGACGTGGTCATGGCCCATCCGAAAGTCGCCAACTGCGCGGTGATCGGCGTGCCTGACGAGCGTTCGGGGGAGGCGGTGAAGTTGTTCGTGGTGGCGCGGGAGGCCGGTGTCAGTCTTGAAGAGTTGAAGGCCTACTGCAAAGAGAATTTCACCGCGTACAAGGTGCCGAAACACATTGTCTTGCGTGAGTCGCTACCGATGACGCCGGTGGGCAAGATATTGCGGCGGGAGTTGCGGGATATCGCTTAATCGGTGGTGAATGGCCGCGCATCGCGCGGATCGCGAGCAAGCTCGCTCCCACAAAGGTTTCTGTTGAACCTGTGGGAGCGAGCCTGCTCGCGATTTTTTTTTGAAGGCCCCGGAATACGGGGCTTTCAGCGACATATAGGTTTTTTGCTCTAAAATGACCGTTTCGTGGTCTTGAGTCACAAATGTGACCGTAGAGGCCGCTTTTGGCTCTAGTCGACCCTTGGCAAAGCTGCTACTCTCGGCGCGCTTTGTGACTTCCGGGCCTGCTGTAAAAGCCGGATTCACCTTTAAACAAACACCAATAATAATCGCATCAAATGCGGTGCTGAATTCGCGTTGCTGAGGAGTGGGCTTCCATGATCGAAGACTTTTGGAAGGATAAGTACCCAGCTGGGATTGCTGCCGACATCAATCCAGACGAGTACCCGAATATTCAGGCAGTGCTGAAGCAGTCCTGCCAACGCTTCGCCAACAAGCCGGCATTCAGCAACCTGGGCAAGACAATCACCTACGGTGAACTGTACGAATTGTCCGGTGCCTTTGCCGCTTATCTGCAACAGCATACCGATTTGCAGCCCGGTGATCGAATCGCCGTGCAACTGCCCAACGTGTTGCAGTACCCGGTAGCCGTGTTCGGTGCGATCCGCGCCGGGTTGATCGTGGTCAACACCAACCCGCTGTACACCGCGCGGGAAATGGAACACCAGTTCAACGACTCCGGTGCCAAAGCCCTGGTGTGCCTGGCCAACATGGCGCACCTGGCGGAAACCGTTGTGCCGAAGACCTCCGTCAAGCACGTGATCGTCACCGAAGTGGCCGACCTGTTGCCGCCGCTCAAGCGCCTGCTGATCAACAGCGTCATCAAGTACGTGAAGAAGATGGTGCCGGCCTATCACCTGCCCAAGGCCGTCAAGTTCAATGACGTACTGAGCAAGGGCCTGGGCCAGCCAGTCGCCGAAGCCAACCCGAACAGCGGTGATGTCGCAGTGTTGCAATACACCGGCGGCACCACGGGCGTGGCCAAGGGGGCGATGCTCACCCACCGCAACCTGGTCGCCAACATGCTGCAGTGCAAGGCGCTGATGGGCTCCAACCTCAACGAGGGCTGCGAGATCCTGATCACGCCGTTGCCGCTGTACCACATCTATGCGTTCACCTTTCATTGCATGGCGATGATGCTGATCGGCAACCACAACATCCTGATCAGCAACCCGCGCGACCTGCCGGCGATGGTCAAGGAATTGTCCAAGTGGAAGTTCAGCGGTTTCGTCGGCCTGAACACGCTGTTCGTGGCGCTGTGCAACAACGAAGGTTTCCGCAAGCTGGATTTCTCGGCGTTGAAAGTCACCTTGTCCGGCGGCATGGCCTTGCAACTGGCCGCTGCCGAACGCTGGAAAACAGTGACCGGTTGCGCCATCTGCGAAGGCTACGGCATGACCGAAACCAGCCCGGTAGCGACGGTAAACCCGATCCAGAACATCCAGGTCGGCACAATCGGCATTCCGGTGCCTTCGACCCTCTGCAAAGTCGTCAATGATGCCGGCGTCGAACAGCCGATGGGCGAAATCGGCGAGCTGTGCGTGAAGGGCCCGCAAGTCATGAAGGGCTACTGGCAGCGCCAGGAAGCCACCGATGAAATCCTCGACAGCGAAGGCTGGTTGAAGACCGGTGACATCGCGTTGATCCAGCCTGATGGCTACATGCGTATTGTCGATCGCAAGAAAGACATGATCCTGGTCTCCGGTTTTAACGTGTACCCCAATGAACTCGAAGACGTGCTGGCTACGCTGCCGGGCGTGCTGCAATGCGCGGCCATTGGTATTCCGGACGAGAAATCCGGCGAGGCGATCAAGATTTTCATCGTCGCCAGACCGGGCGTGACCCTGACCAAGGAAGCGGTGATGGAGCACATGCGTGCCAACGTCACCGGCTACAAGGTGCCGCGCTCGGTGGAGTTCCGCGATGCGTTGCCGACCACCAACGTCGGCAAGATCCTGCGCCGCGAGTTGCGTGACGAAGAGCTGAAGAAGATCAAGGCCAAGAGCGCCGCGTAAAACAAAAAGCCCCGCAGATGCGGGGCTTTTTGTTGGTACAGAGCAAGGCTTAAATTAAGCGGTGAACCTGCCCCTCACCCCAGCCCTCTCCCGAGGGAGAGGGGGCCTTTCGCGTGTACTTCAAAACCTGAGTTCGACTCGAAATTTCAGGTCGGCGTAACTTGCCCACGCGCCTCGGTCAGTTCCCTCTCCCTCCGGGAGAGGGCTAGGGTGAGGGGAGAGGGGCCTCCCGCAATCTTACTGCCGGAACGGCGCGAAATTCACATTGGTCCCCGCCGGGCGCATGTCCTGCAGGAAGGAATCCTTGTCCGCACTCAGCTCCAGGCTCAAGGCCGCCTTACGCTTGCCTTCGTTACGCACCACCAGGCCTTCGAGCTTCTCGCGCAGGAACACCGTTGGCACTTTCAGGTGCAGCAGTTCGTCGGTGGCCGGGGTGTGCATCAGCAGGTGAATCCACTCGTACTGACCGATGGCCAGGCGCGTCACCGGCAGGTCGAACCACCAGATGTTGCGGTTGCGGTTCAGTTCGGCGAAGTGGCAGTTGTTGACGCCGAGCACCGCACCGCCCAGTTCCTGGTTTCTACGGGCAATGGCCTGCTTTTTATCGAGTTTCATAACATTCCTACGGGGTTGGATCTTCAGTGCTTGGCCTGAATGTGTGGCGCATTCTCGGGGGTTGGCCGGCAAACATAAAGCCCAACCTGCACTGAACGATGAAATGCCGTGGTGAAAATAAATGAAACTCCCTGCAAACGCCCTCGGTCAACCTTGTGTAACGAATTTTCCTCCATCGACATGCAAGCAGGAGAATCACCATGAGCAGCACAGGCGATAAAGTAAAAGGCATGGCCAACGAAGCCGCCGGTAACGTCAAGCAAGGCGTCGGCAAGGCCACCGGCAACGACAAGATGCGCGCCGAAGGCGTGATGCAGGAAAAGAAAGGCGAAGCCCAGCAAGCGGTGGGCAAAGCCAAGGATGCGTTGAAGAAAGGCATCGACAAGGCCTGATCCGGTCGTTGATACGCGTCAGGAACGGCCATCCACGGATGGCCGTTTTTGTGTCAGCCTGAACTTGAGCCCGGAATTTGTTTCAAAGTCGCCAACTGGGCTACCGTGATGAAAGCACACCGCCCCTGAGTCGCCACGACTTCAACCCACTGTTCACTGCGGCGAATGGAGACGCTAATGATTTTCCCGGACATGAAAGGCTTGCCCCTGCACCGTGTGATGTTGCGCACGGTCACCGAGTTCATCGAAGACGAGATGTCGACCTATGCCTCGGCGCTGGCCTATCAAATGCTGTTTTCGCTGTTTCCGTTCATCCTGTTCCTGATTGCCCTGATCGGCTTTTTGCACTTGCCGGACTTTTTCAGCTGGCTGCGCCTGCAATCGGAACTGGTGTTGCCACCCCAGGCGCTGGAGCAGGTCAACCCGGTGATCGATCAGTTGCAGCAGTCCAAGGGTGGCTTGTTGTCCGTGGGTATCGTGATCGCGCTGTACACCGCGTCTGCCGGTGTACGGCTGATGATGAGCGCAATGAACGCCGCCTATGACGTGGCTGAAGGCCGGCCGGTGTGGAAGCGTTTTCCGCTGTCGATTTTCTACACCGTCGGCATCGCCGGCATGCTCTTGATCGCGGCCGCGCTGATGGTGCTCGGGCCGCAAGTGATGAGCTGGATTGCCTCGCAGGTCGGCCTCGAGGACTTCATCGTCACGGTCTGGACCATCGCGCGCTGGCCGGTGATCGTGATTCTGTTGATGGTTGCGGTGGCTCTGATCTATTACGTGATGCCTGACGTCAAACAGGAGTTTCGCTTCATCACCCCAGGCAGCGTGCTGGCGGTGGTGGTGTGGATCATTGCCTCGCTGGGCTTTGGTCTGTACGTCAAGGAGTTCGCCAACTACAACGCCATGTATGGCAGTATCGGCGCGATCATCGTGCTGTTGCTGTACTTCTACATTTCCGCTGCCGTGCTGCTGCTCGGCGCGGAGATGAATGCGGTGATCGAACACATGTCCAACGAAGGCAAGGACCCCGGGGAAAAAGTCCCTGGTGAGCATGGCCCTGGCCAGGACGAAAAACACCACGTGTCGGGCATCGGGCGCGATCACTCGCTCAAGCCGACCTCTGACGAAGCCGGATCATGATTCGTGACATTCTGAAAATGGGCGATGAACGCCTGCTGCGTATTGCCCCGCCGGTCCCGACCGAGATGTTCGACAGCCCGGAGTTGTGGCAACTGATCGACGACATGTTCCAGACTATGGAAAGCGTCGGCGGTGTTGGTCTGGCGGCGCCGCAGATCGGTGTCGATCTGCAACTGGTGATCTTCGGCTTCGAGCACAGCGAGCGCTATCCGGATGCCGAAGCCGTGCCGCAGACCATCCTGATCAACCCGTTGATCACGCCGCTGAGTCCGACCCTGGAGGAGGGCTACGAAGGTTGCCTGTCGGTACCCGGCCTGCGCGGTGCGGTACAGCGTTACCAGCACATTCGCTACGAAGGCGTCGATCCCAAGGGCCAGCCGATCGTGCGCGTCGCCTCAGGTTTCCATGCGCGGGTGGTGCAGCACGAATGCGATCACCTGATTGGCCGCCTGTACCCGTCGCGCATCACCGATTTCAGCAAGTTCGGCTTCACCGAAGTGATGTTCCCCGATCTCGACCCGAACGCCGACGACTGAAGCCATAACCAACCTCTACAAAAAATCCGCATCAGATTTGAGTGGGCACCCACCCCATCGCAATCATCGGCTTGCTGCGCGCATAACGGCTCAAGCGCTCAACCATCGCGTAGGGCATCTCCGGGTCGAAGGTAAACCCCCGACCCTCATAAAACCCGCGCAAATCCGGATGACAGAACAACCACACCGGCAATTCGCAATCCTTTATTGCCGCCGCAATCAGCGCCCCTGCCAGCCCTTGCTCACGACAGGCCGGAGCGACGAACAACCCCGTCAGCCAATGCCCGCCAGCGACCGGGCGCAAACACAGCGCCGCCACGATCTCATCACGTCGCGCCACCCACAACTGGGCATCGCGCACCGCTTTCATCGACGACTGATGGGCACGGTAGAACTTGTTCATCAACGGCCACAGCTGCTCGTCGAGTCGAGTGAATCGGGTATCAGGCATGGTCTTGGGCTGTCGCTGGGCAAAGCGGCGATTATAAAAGAACGCCGGCGCACGGATAGGTGTATACCTGATCTCACATCCCCTGTGAGTGGAGTACGCATCATGTCCAAAGGTATGGATTCAAAGAAAGCCGCGAAAAAGAAACCGGCCAAGACCGCCATTGAAAAGCGTGCCGACAAGAAGGCCAAGAAGGTCGGCGTGTTCGGCCATTGAACCAGCGTTGACGTACCGTTCCCGCGCAAGGTGGGAACGGTACCTGTAAAAAATCTGCAAGATTTCCCCAGGCAGTTGCACAGAAAGGGACTGGTTCCCGATCCGAGCAACGCCATGCCCCATTACTTCGACAGTGCCCACCAACGAGAAATTGAAAGCCTGCGCCGCCGCTTCACCGCTCGCAGCGAATGGCCGACCTGGCTGTTGCTGATCGGCGTGTATACCGCATGGTTCGGCATCCTGCTGGGCAGCCATTGGCTGGGGGTGTGGGTTAGTACGCTGTTGCTGATTCCACTGCTGGTGCTGTGGTTGTCAGTGCAGCATGAATTGCTGCACGGTCATCCGACACGCTGGCCTGCGGTCAACAAAATCCTCGGTTATGCGCCGTTCGCTGTCTGGTATCCCTACACGCTTTATCGCGACAGTCATCTACTGCATCACCGCGATGAAGACCTGACGCTGCCTGGTCGCGATCCGGAAAGCCGTTACCTGAGCGCCGAGCAATGGCAGGGCAGTTCGATGTTCGCGCGCAGCCTGCACTGGCTGAACAAGACCACGTTCGGTCGCTTTGCTGTCGGCGCGCCGCTGGCCCTGTTCGGCTTGGCCCGGGAAGAACTGCAGCGTCTGCTGGCCGGTGATCGCCATGCCTGGCTGATGTGGGCGAGTCACGGCTCGTTGACGGTCGTGATGCTGCTGTGGATTGCGCATTTCAGCGCGCTGCCGGTGTGGCACTACCTGTTGCTGATCAGTGTGCCGGCGCTGTCGATTGCGATGGTTCGCTCCTACTATGAACATCGACCCCATGCAGCACCACAGCAGCGCACCGTGCTCAACGAGGCTGGTTGGCCGTGGCGCTGGCTGTTCCTGAACCTGAACTTTCACCTGGTGCATCACGATCTGCCGGGGCTGCCCTGGTACGACCTGCCGCGCGTCTATCGCAGTCGTCGCGAGCAGTGGGTGGCACGCAGTGGCGGGTTTCTGGTGCAGGGGTATGGGCAGTTGTGGCGGGTATATGGGGTGAAAGCCATCGATAGTCCGCGGCACCCGTTTTACTGATTTTTTGAATGACATGGACAATGGTTGATGACCCAACACTTTGCCGAGTTGCTGATGTACGTCGCCCCGGAGCCCATCCGGCAGGCCAATGAGCGCTGGCTGACGCGCATCGTCGAATTGCTGGGCGCGACTCGTCGAGATGCCCAGGGTCTGTCGCTGACAGCGCTGTGGCTGTCTCCGGAATTGCTGCTCACGCAAACCTGTGGCTACCCGCTGATGACCGCATTACGCGGCAAGGTTCGTGTGCTGGGCCGACCTCTTTATGAACTGCCGGACAGCAGCGGCGGCAATCATTGCAGCCTGATCCTGGGGCGCATCGACGATCCGCGAAGAAGCCTGGCGGACTTTCGCGGCAGCCGTGGCGTGATCAATGGCGAAGATTCCAACAGTGGCATGAACCTGTTGCGCCATCGACTGGCAGCCTTGCAGCAGGACGGGCATTTCTTCCGCGAGGTCGCCATCAGCGGCGCCCACCGTGAAAGCCTGCGCTGGTTGCGCGAAGGGCGTGCCGACCTGGCTGCCATCGACAGCGTGACCTTCGCTTATCTGGCGCGCCATGCCGAAGCGGAAGTGGCAGGGCTGCGAGTGGTGGCACGCAGCGCCTTCAGCCCGACCTTGCCGTTTATCACGGCAGCGACGGTCAGTGATCAGCAAACGGCAGAGCTGTTGCGGGTGATGAACCAGGCACTGCGTGAGCTGCCGGATGTGGTCGAGATACTTGGCCTACCAGAGGTTTTGCCCGCTGGAGAAGATGACTACGAGGTCGTTCTGGATTACCAGCGAGAGGCTGAAGCGTTGGGGTTCGGAATATTGCGCTGAGGGTGAGCACGCACCAGTCTTTGTGGGAGCGAGCTTGCTCGCGAAGACGACCTGTCAGTCGATGAAAATCTGTAACTCTGAAAAGGAATATAAAAATAAGTTTTAAGTATTATTAAAGAATAAGGCGCCTTGCTAGGATTCGCCTCACCGGACCACCGGACATTCAGCGACCCCTAACTCTGGAGCCTCTATGTCCGGCACCGACCTGTCCCATCGCATCGACGTGGGCGCCTTGTTTCGCGCCCATTACCCCTGGTTGTGCAATCACCTACACCAATATTTGGGTGCCAGTGCCGGTGTCGAAGACATTGCCGCCGAAACCTTCGTGCAACTGCTCGAATCGCCAAGCCTCACGCCCATTCGCGAACCGCGGGCATTGCTGACCACCATCGCCCGACGCCTGGTCTTCGAAGGGTGGCGGCGACGCAACGTTGAACGCCGGCACCTCGACCAGTTGCAGCACCTTGATCAAGCGCCCACGCCTTCGCCTGAAGAGCTGGCACAGATCAACCAGACGCTGCATGGCCTTGATCGCTCCCTCGAGCGTTTGCCGAGCAAGGTCCGCAAGACCTTTCTCCTGTCACGCATAGATGGCCTGACTTACCCGCAAATCGCCGCCGAGCTGGGCATTTCCCAGCGCTCGGTCAGCGTTTACATGACCCGCTCGCAAGCCCTGTGCGCCCGGCACAGCGCCAATCATTCCTGGAATCCAACCCTGACGAGGTCCGCATGAGATCGATCAAAACCCTGCTCGGCAGTTCGCTGCTGGCGCTCAGCCTTCTGGCCAATCAGGCCGGGGCCACGGAAAAAAACGCGCCCATTCACTTTGGCGACATTACCTGGGAAAGCGGTAGCCTGATCACCGAGATTCTGCGGTTGATCGTCGAGAAAGGTTATGGCTACCCGACCGATACCTTGCCGGGCAGTACCGTCAGTCTTGAAGCAGCGCTGGCCAAGAACGACATTCAAGTCATCGGCGAAGAGTGGGCCGGGCGCAGTCCGGCGTGGGTGAAGGCCGCCGCCGAAGGCAAGGTGTTTGGCCTGGGCGATACGGTCAAAGGGGCCACCGAGGGTTGGTGGGTGCCCGAGTACGTGATCAAGGGCGACCCCGAGCGCGGCATCAAGCCCTTGGCACCTGAGTTGAAATCGGTGGCCGATCTGGCGAAGTACAAGGACGTGTTCCGCGACCCCGAGGACCCAAGCCGTGGACGCTTCCTCAACAGCCCGACCGGCTGGACCTCGGAGATCGTCAACAGCCAGAAGCTCAAGGCCTATGACCTGACCGCCAGCTACGTCAACTTCCGCACCGGCTCAGGTGCCGCGCTGGACGCCGAAGTGGCGTCGTCGATTCGTCGGGGCAAGCCGGTGCTGTTCTACTACTGGTCGCCGACGCCACTGCTGGGGCGTTTCAAACTGGTGAAACTGGATGAGCCGCCATTCGACGCCGAAGCCTGGAAGACCCTGGCCGATGCCACAAACCCAAACCCGAAAGGCACGCGCTCGATGCCGGCCAGCCTGGCCATCGGTGTGTCGGCGCCGTTCAAAGCGCAGTACCCGGACCTGGTGAGTTTCTTTGAAAAGGTCGATTTGCCGATTGATCTGTTGAACCAGACTTTGGCGCAAATGAGCGAAAAGCGGCAGAAGCCTCGTGAAGTAGCCGAAGCGTTTTTGCGCGAACAACCGCAGGTGTGGCACGGCTGGGTGCCGAGAGAGGTGGCCTCTAAAGTGGGCGCCAGCCTGTAATTTTCCGATAGCCGATAGATAGCCATCGCGAGCAAGCTCGCTCCCACAGAGGTTGAGGGTGACCACCAACGTTGTGGATAGCCTCGATCCCATGTGGGAGCGAGCTTGCTCGCGATGGGATCCAAAGCCACCCTCTATTCCGGTCCCTCCGCTGCCAAAAATGACAGCGCCCCTTCGCGGTCCACATCACCTTCGCCTGCAACCCAGCCCCAGCCAGCTATGCTGAATAAACAGCGAGCAACCACCCGGCTGAACCGATTTTGTCCTCGATACTGGCCGACTAGTGGCCTTGCAAGGCCAAGGTAGCTGTCTATCATCACTTGTAACTAACTATGTCGAACGCTTTTTGGTGGTCGACGAGGTGGTCGAGATTCTGCCGACAGAGTGCGCAACCCAAGGCACCGTCACTGACCAACAGGGAGCGGTCTGCTAAATGGATTTTGTTTTTGAAACTGTTAGGGCTGGCCCGCGTGCGGGCTATCAAGAGAAGGATGTCTTGATGAGTGTGCCGTCCCAGGGACCCTCCGATTGATCATCATTTATCACCTGACAAACCCTTCTGTGTGGAGGGTTGCGTGTGTGCCTGTTCCATGGAACGTAGTGGTGGATTTGAAAGACCAGCAACTTTCAACAATCAAAAGACCGCGCTTAAGGTGATACGACAATGTTCAACCTACATCACAAGGCTGACCTGCTGGAAATCGAACGCTTCAGTTGCGCCCTGACCGAGGCCAACGCCAAGTTGGCGGCGATCAGTCGTTCGATGGCAATGATCGAGTTCACCCCCGACGGCATCGTCATCGATGCCAACGAAAACTTCTGCAGCGCCATGGGCTACAGCGCAGAAGAAGTGCGTGGCAAACATCACCGGATCTTCTGTGAAGAAGCGTTCTATCGCAGCGAGGACTACACCCGATTGTGGCGTGACCTGGCCCGCGGCGAGCCCATCAGCGGGACCTTTTCGCGTCTGCACAAGAGTGGCCGGGAGATCTGGCTCGAGGCCAGCTACATGCCGGTGCTCGGCCCCGACCGCCAGGTAAAAAGCGTGATCAAGGTGGCCACCGACATCACCGCCCGGGTCAACAAGGAACACGAAAACGAAAGCATGCTGGCGGCCATCAGCCGGTCCATGGCCGTGATCGAGTTCACCCCGGAAGGCCGGGTAACCAAGGCCAACGAGAATTTCCTGAACACCATGCAGTATTCATTCAATGAGGTGCAGGGCCAGCACCACAGCCTGTTCTGCCATCGTGCCGAAAGCGAGTCCCAGGCGTACAAGAATTTCTGGGCGTCGCTCAATCGCGGCGAATATCACTCGCACCGTTTCGAGCGTCGGAACAAGCAAGGTCAGACCGTGTTCCTCGAAGCGTCCTACAACCCGCTGTTCGACGCCAAGGGCCGTCTCTACAAAGTGGTGAAGTTCGCCAGCGACATCACCCAGCAGATGACCACCCTGCAAACCGCCGCTGAATCGGCCCACAGCACCTCGGTACAGAACGATGCCTGCGCGCGCAAAGGCTCGGAAGTGGTACAGCAGACGGTGCAGATCATTCAGGACATTTCCCGCGACCTTAACCAGGCTGCGCTGAGCATCGATGCAGTGAGCAAACAATCCGACATCATCGGCACCATTGTGCAGACCATTCGCGGCATTGCCGACCAGACCAACCTGCTGGCCCTGAACGCTGCCATCGAAGCGGCGCGCGCCGGGGAGCACGGGCGCGGCTTTGCCGTGGTTGCCGACGAGGTGCGCAGCCTGGCGGCACGCACCAGCCAGGCGACGCTGGAGATCGTCGAAGTGGTGCGCAAGAACCACGACCTGTCGCTCAGTGCGGTGTCAAGCATGCAGTCCAGCCTGAGCCGAACCGGGCTTGGGGTGGAGCTGGCGAACGAAGCGGGGGAGGTGATTCTGGAAATTCAACAGGGTTCGCGTCATGTGGTTGATGCGATCAGTCAGTTCAATTCGACCCTGCAATTGAACTGATTGCGGCAAATGAAAAAGGGGCCCGGTAGAGGGCCCCTTTTTTATGCGGCGAGGTTCAGAGCGAAGCGAGGAACTTGTCGGTGACCTGGGCGCTGCCGGTGTCAGTCTGACTAGCCGTGGATGCCTTGTCAGCCTGAGCGATCTGGATCTTGTCCTTCATGCGATTGGCAATTTCCTGAGCCACCGCTTGCTGTTGCTCCGGCGGCATGGCCTTCACGTCTTCTTCGGTCAGGCCCATTTCTTTAAGGATACTGTCGTGCAAACGCTGTTCCGGCGTCTTGCTCATGTAGTCCTTGAACTCATCGGTGGCCGAGGTTGTGCTGGTCTTGGCGGTGCCGGTGGCATCGGTGGCCTGCAGGTTGACGCGGGTCTTGGCGAAGGCTTCGTCGACGTTGTCGCTGATCTTGGTCGCTTCGCTGACTTGCTGCGTGGTGAGCTGGGTGGCGGAATCCTGCACCTGTTTGGTGGCGTTGGATTGCGCTTGCAGATTGTTCTGCAGGGCCAGGTTCATGGCCGCTTGCACGCCGCTTTGCAGGCCGGCGGCGGCATCCGAGGAAGGATCGTCGCCGGGTTTTTTCGGCAGTGGGGTGACTAACGATGAATTGGCGCTGACCAACATGATGACGAGACCTTGTGGCAAAGGATGATGCCTCTCTTCAGCAAATAGCGTGCCTCTCAGTATTATTTGTTTTAAATCAATGGCTTAGGATTTGTTCGCGACAATGCTCAGGCGCGTGGCCGGTCAGTGTTTGCCGCCGGGCGGCAATTCAAGGCAAGCCGTTGCAGCCATGCTTGAGAAACCCCGGACGCTGGGCCAGGCGCTGGAAGTACTCGTCGACGGCGGGGTAGTCGGGACGGTCGATCGGCGTCATCAACCAGCGATTGACCGACAGGCCGATGACGATATCGGCCAGGGTGAAGCGTGGCCCGGCGACATAGGCGCCGGTGGTCGCCAGCTGATGTTCGAGGATGGCCATTTTCTGGTTCCAGCCGCGTGCGCCGACAACCAGGCGATGGGCGTCCTGGTATTCCGGGTCCTTGCGCACCAGCGACATGAACGCATAACTCCAGGACGGGTTGAGCTCGGTGGCTTGCCAGTCCATCCACTGCTCCACCCGCGCCCGCGCCGCCGGTTCGCCCGGCAGCAGGTCGTGGTGGTGATGTTTGCCCACCAGGTAGCGGCAGATGGTGTTGGACTCCCAGAGCACACCGGCCTCATCGATGATCACCGGCACCTGGGCATTGGGGTTGAGCCGCAGGAACTCGGGGCTGTGGGTGGAGGCAAAACCGCTACCCCAGTCCTCGCGTTCATAGGCAATGCCAAGCTCTTCGCAGGTCCACAGGACTTTGCGCACGTTGATGGACGAGGCTTTGCCGAGAATCTTCAGTGTGTGTTCCATGGGGCTACTCCGTTAGCGATTCGACGCTGCGGAAAGTTAACAGACTTCGCTGCCTCAGGCCGGATCCGGCAGCGCCGACGCCGGCAAGCCGAACGTACGATCGAATAACCAGTTGAAGGCGAAGGTGTAGCAGGGGATGAAAATGATCAGCGCCAGGTCGAGCAGGAAGGCTTGCACCAAGCTGATGTTCATCCACCAGGCGATCAACGGGATGAGGAACACTATCAAGGTTAGTTGAAACCCCACGGCGTGGGCGATGCGCCGCTTGACGGTGCGGGTGCGCAAGGTCTGGCGGCTTTCCCAGCGCTCGAACAGCGAGGTGTAGATGAAATTCCAGCTGACCGCGATGCTGGTGATGATCACTGCCAGAGGTCCGGTGCTGCCCGGTGAGGTGCCCGACAGCAGGGCCAGGCCGAGGGCGGAAAAGGTCATGCCGATGATTTCGTAGAGCGATACATAGACCAGTTTGCGTTTGACGCCTTGCATGGGGATTGCCTCTTTCTTGCGAACCGGGAACCAGCGGTGCTGGCGAAGGCGGCGAAAGATAGCTTCAATAGACCTGACAGAAAAAGTTAGAAGCTTTCAGGTTTATTGACAGGACGATGGATGAACTTCAACAGCGACAGCATCGAGTTGTTTCTCGCGGTGATCGAACGCGGCTCGTTTTCCGCCGCCGCCCGCTCCCTGGGCAAGGTGCCTTCGGCGGTGAGCATGGGCATTGCCAACCTCGAAGCCGAATTGGGCTACGCGCTGTTCGACCGCAGCCATCGCGAGCCAGTGCCCACGGCCATGGCCAGTGCGCTGGTACCCCATGCGCGGTTGATCGCCGACCAGCTCAAGCAATTGCAGGTGCATGCCGTCGAGCTGTCGCTGGGATTGGAAAGCAAGTTGTCGATTGGCGTGGTGGCAGACATCGACAAGGCGCCTTTGCTGGAGGCGATCAAGATCATCGCCGCGCGCTTCCCGCTGCTGGAGGTCGAAGTATTGAGCGCGCCGCAGGATGATGTACTGGCCATGCTGCACAGTGGCAGGGTCAGCGTTTGTCTGGCGTTCGCCGGATTGAGCGTGAACGTGCTCGAGCGTTTCCAGTTCGTCGGCAACGAACGGGTGATTGCTACCTTGGCGGCGAACCATCCGTTGCTGGCAGGGCAGGATCTGTTTCTCGAAGACCTGGTGCAGGTACGGCAGATCATTGTCGCCAGTCGCGATCTGCCGATCAGCGAAACCCGGCCGCTGGTGGCCGAATCCTGTTGGCGCACCGACACCCTCGACATGGCGCTGGAAATGGTCGAAGCGGGCCTGGGCTGGGGCAATTTTCCGTTGTCGGTGGTGCAGCCCTTGCTGGATGCCGGCCGGCTCAAGCGCCTGAACTTTCGCAACATCGACAATGGTTTGGTATTGCCGGTGCACGCGGTGTGGCTCAAGCGTCGACCGTTGCAGAAGGGCGCATTGGCGTTCGTGGAGTTGATGGGGCGTTGAGATCCGCAGGCCAGAGAGCCGGCTTGCGGCGGCTCCCACAGTTAGCGGGCTGCTCAAGTGCTCTCGCGTACCTTCAACTCAAACCCCATGTCTTGCACCGGCTTGGCCACGGTGTTGCCGGCCATCAGCGTCAGCATCTGCTCCGCCGCGCGCCGGCCTATGGCTTCTCGCGGCGTATTGATGCTGCTCAAACGCGGGACCATGTGTTCCGACATCGGCAAGTCGTTGAAGCCGAGAATCGCCACTTGTTCCGGAATCCTGATGCCGTTGCGCATGGCTTCCAGCAGCGCGCCCTGGGCCAGGTCGTCGTTGCCGAAGAAGATCGCATCCACGTCGGGATGGGCCGCCAGCAGTTGCAGAAACAGCTCGCCACCCAAACCGACGGAGGAGGCGCGCGGGGTCAGTACTTCCAGGTCCGGGTCGTACAGACCGGCCTTTTGCAGGGTCTTGCGGAAGCCTTCACCGCGCAGCAGGGTGCGCTGATCCAGTTGCGCGCCGATGTAGGCCAGGCGCTTGCGGCCGCGGGACAGCAGGTGTTCGGCGGCGGTTTCACCGGCGGCCAGTTGCGAGAAACCGACGCAATTGAGCCCGGCGGCGCTGTCCAGCTCCATCATGTACACGCAGGGAATGTTGCTGGCTTCGATCATCCGCCGCGAACTTTCCGTGCGGTCGAAACCGGTCAGCAACAGGCCACGGGGTTGATAGGCCATGTAATTGCGCAGCAGGTTTTCTTCTTCCTCCCGCGAATAGTGAAAGTTGCCGATCAGCACTTCGAAGCCTTTTGGGCGCAACACCTGATGGATGGCTTCCAGGGTGTCGATGAACAAAAGGTTCGACAGCGAGGGCACCAACACCACCACCGAATGACTCTGGGCCGAGGCCAGGGCGCGGGCGGCGGAGTTGACCACGTAGTTGAGTTCGAGCGCGGCTTTCTGGACTTTTTCCACAAGCTCGGTGGCCACCGTGTTCACCCCACGCAACGCGCGGGACGCGGTGATCGGGCTGACGCCAGCCAGGCGAGCGACTTCGTTGAGGGTAGGGCGGCCCGTGGTGCGGGTATTTTTATCGTTCTTGGTTGGGTTCATCGACGGCTTGCCAAACAAAATTCAAGGCACTAAGGTAGCGCTGTCTCAATGCGGCTGCAAATGCGTGAGCGAGGGTTGCCTGATCCTCGCTTTTTGGCGTTGGGCAACAAACCTGCTGCAACCCACAAAATGACAAGAAAGGCGTCGGCAACTTCTGCTTTTGGTCTAGTGTCATAACTGGCAAAGGTAGCGCTGTCTGCGCGCTGAGGTGTTACATGAATCATCCCATCACCGCCCTGGTCATCATGGGCGTTGCCGGTTGCGGCAAGACGTCCGTCGGCGAGGCCCTGTGCCAACTGAGCGGCGCCACTGCCATTGAAGGCGACTCTTTCCACCCTGCCGCCAATATCGAAAAGATGAGCGCGGGTATCCCCCTGAACGATGAAGACCGTGCCGGCTGGCTCGACAGCCTGTGCGATGAATTGCGCCGCGTCGATGCCCTCGGCAAGCGTCCGGTGCTGACCTGTTCGGCGCTCAAGCACATTTATCGCGAGCGTCTGCGCAGTGCCTTGCCGGGCCTGGGTTTCGTGTTTCTTGAGCTGACCCCTGAAGTCGCTGCCGAGCGTGTGTCCCATCGGCCGGGGCATTTCATGCCGGCAACCTTGATCGAAAGCCAGTTCGCCACCCTCGAGTCGCCCAAGGGCGAGCCGTTGACCCTGGCGCTCAATGCTTCGATTAACAGCGTCGAAGAACTCGCTTCGCAAGCACATGTCTGGTGGCAGGCCAACGGCCTGAAGCAGGCGGTATGAGTGTGCTTGCAAAGACAGCGCTGTCCTCACGGCCTCTGATTAACCCGCTTTAATAACAACAACAACCAGGAGACACCCCCCATGTTTGGCATGTCCCACGAGACGTTTCTGCTGCTCGATGCAGTGGTCACGGTGGTCGGGCTTATCGTCCTGATCACCCAGTTCAAGTTGCACCCCTTTATTGCGCTGACCATCGCTGCCACGTTTCTCGGCCTGACCTCCGGCATGCCGATCGGCACCATCATCAAGGCGTTCCAGGACGGTTTTGGTGGCGTGCTCGGTTTCGTCGGCATCATCCTCGCCCTGGGCACCATGCTCGGCAAGATGATGGCTGAATCCGGCGGTGCGGATCAGATCGCGCAGACGCTGATTCGCGCCTTCGGCAAGGACAAGGTGCAGTGGGCGATGATGTTCGCCGCGTTCCTGGTCGGCATTCCGCTGTTCTTCGAAATCGGCTTCGTGCTGCTGATTCCGCTGGTGTTCATCGTGGCGCGGCGCACAGGCGTGTCGATCATCAAGATCGGTATCCCGCTGCTCGCCGGCCTGTCCGCAGTGCATGGCCTGGTGCCGCCGCACCCGGGCCCACTGCTGGCCATCGGTGTATTCGGTGCCGACATCGGCAAGACCATCCTGTACGGCCTGATTGTGGCGTTGCCGACGGCCATCATTGCCGGTCCGATCTACGGCACCTTCATTTCCAAATACATCCCGGGTGTGGCCAACCAGGAGCTGGTGGCGCAACTGGCCCGCGAACCGGACGCCAAGGAACTGCCGAGCTTCGGCATCACCCTGATCACCGTGCTGTTGCCGGTGTTCCTGATGCTGCTCAAGACCTTTGCCGACGTGGTGCTGCCGGACGGTCACTTCTTCCGCACCCTGATGGACTTTGTCGGTCACCCGATCTCGGCGCTGCTGCTGGCCTTGCTGCTGTCGCTGTACACCTTCGGTCACCGTCAGGGCATCGATTCCAAGCAGATCCTCAAGCTGCTCGACGCGAGCCTGGCGCCGACCGCGGCGATCATCCTGATCATTGGTGCCGGTGGTGGCTTCAAGCAGATGCTGGTGACCAGCGGTGTGGGTGATGTGATCGGCCACATGGCGGTCAACGCACAGATCTCGCCGATCCTGCTGGCCTGGCTGGTGGCGGCGGTGATTCGTATCGCCACCGGTTCGGCGACCGTGGCGACCATTACCGGCGCGGGCATCGTGGTGCCGGTGGTGGGGATGATTCCCGGGGTCAACCGTGAGCTGCTGGTGCTGGCCACCGGTGCCGGCTCGCTGATCCTGTCCCACGTCAACGACGCCGGTTTCTGGCTGGTCAAGCAGTACTTCAACATGACCGTGGCCGAAACCTTCAAGACCTGGACGGCGATGGAAACCATCCTGTCGGTGGTGGGTTTAGGCTTTATTCTGCTGTTGTCGATGTTCGTTTAAGCGATAGCGCAGACACAAAAAAACCGCAGCGATGCGGTTTTTTTGTGGAAAAACATTGTAGATGTGCACTTCTTGTGGCGAGGGAGCTTGCTCCCGCTGGGCTGCGAAGCGGCCCCAAACCAGACGCCGCGTTACATCAGGAAGAATGCGTCTAGCGGTTTTTACGTCTGCTTCGCAGCCGAGCGGGAGCAAGCTCCCTCGCCACAGTAGTGTGATTCCAATTGGTTATGTGTCAGGGATCAGGGTTTGCTGACTAACCCATCCGCCCGGAACATTCCGCGAATCCCGCGCACGGCCTGGCGAATCCGGTCCTGGTTCTCGATCAGCGCGAAGCGCACGTGATCGTCGCCATACTCACCAAAGCCAACACCCGGCGAGACACAGACCTTGGCCTCGGCCAGCAGTTTCTTGGCGAACTCCAGCGAACCCAGGTGCGCGTAGGCTTCGGGGATCTTGGCCCAGACGTACATCGACGCCTTCGGGTTTTCCACCATCCAGCCCAGTTCATGCAGGCCCTTGACCAGTACGTTGCGGCGCTGCCGGTACTGCTCGGCGATGTCGCGCACGCATTGCTGATCGCCTTCGAGCGCGGCAATCGCCGCCACTTGCAGCGGGGTGAAGGTGCCGTAGTCGTGGTAGCTCTTGATCCGCGCCAGGGCGTTGACCAGTTCCGGGTTGCCGACCATGAAGCCGATGCGCCAGCCCGCCATGTTGTAGCTCTTGGACAGGGTGAAGAACTCCACCGCAATGTCCTTGGCCCCCGGCACCTGCATGATCGACGGCGCTTTCCAGCCGTCGTAGACGATGTCGGCGTAGGCCAGGTCGTGCACCACCAGTACGTCGTACTGCTTGGCGAGGGCGATCACCCGTTCGAAGAAGTCCAGTTCCACACACTGTGCGGTCGGGTTGGACGGGAAGCCGAGGATCATCATTTTCGGCTTGGGGATCGAACCGCGAATGGCCCGCTCCAGCTCGGCGAAGAAATCCACCCCCGGCACCAGCGGCACCGAACGCACCTGGGCGCCGGCAATCACGGCACCGTAGATGTGGATCGGGTAGCTCGGGTTGGGCACCAGCACCGTGTCGCCCTGGTCCAGGGTGGCCAGCATCAGGTGCGCCAGGCCTTCCTTGGAGCCGATGGTGACAATGGCTTCGCTTTCCGGGTCGATGTCGACCTCGTAGCGTTCCTTGTACCAGTTGGAAATCGCCCGGCGCAGGCGCGGAATGCCCTTGGACGTGGAGTAGCCGTGGGTGTCTTCGCGCTGGGCAACCTGCACGAGTTTCTCGACAATGTGCGGTGGCGTGGCGCCGTCAGGGTTGCCCATGCTCAAGTCGATGATGTCTTCGCCACGGCGTCGGGCGGCCATCTTCAGCTCGGCTGTGATGTTGAAAACGTAGGGGGGGAGTCGATCTATGCGCGCAAAGCGGCGCGGCGAACCTTGTTCGGCCATTGTTGCCTCGGATAACGTAAGCGCCCGGAACCGTCCGAGCGACGCTGGTCACTGCGGTGACCTGTGGCGGAATGTACGGGCAGCTGTGGCAGACTGTCCAGCCTCGATGTAAACAAATTTTTCCGAAGGATAGGGTTTGATGGAATTTACCAGCGGCTTCCTGCTGAGCCTTTCGCTGTGACTGGTTATCGGCGTCGCCAACATCGCGATGATCACCCTGGCCATGCAGCGCGGCTATTTTCAAGGCTTTGCCCTGGGCCTGGGGACCTGCGTCGGTGACCTGATCTACGCCGTGCTGGCCCTGGCCGGCATGACCGTCCTGCTGCAATACGAGACGGTGCGCTGGGTCCTGTGGATCGGCGGCTCGGCGTTGCTGGTGTACTTCGCGGTGAAGATGATCCATTCGGCTATTCACCATGAAGCGGTCCTGGCACAAACGGCGGAGGTGGGGCACAACTCCCATCGCAAGGAGTTTTTCCGCGGGATCTTCCTCGCCATGTCTTCGCCCAGCGCGATTCTCTGGTTCGCCGCCGTGGGCGGCACCTTGATTGCCCGATCCGGCGGTGGTGGCCCCATGAGTTCGGCACTGTTCCTCGGTGGTTTCCTCTGTGCCGGTCTGCTCTGGTCGGCCGGCCTGTGCTTCGCCGCGAGCCACGGCGGCAAGTTGCTGGGGGACAAGCTGTTGCGCTACTCGTACATGGCATCGGCGGCGATCTTCTGCTATTTCGCGGTGTACGTGATCCTATCTGGCTATAACGAATTTTTCGGCGCAGCTGCCGTCGAGCAGCTGCACGCCCTGTAACTGGGCGAATCGGCTGTGGCTTCTATACTCCCAGCCGAACCCATTTTTTGTGCGTCAGGAGTCGAGTCATGGAAGAGCAAGCACGCGTTGCACTGACGGAGCCGCGTCTGGAACACGGTCACTTCCTGCTCATTGCAGGCTTTGGCGGGCGATTCAGCCCGCAGACCACCCAGGACATTCCCGAACTCTGGGAGAAGTTCATCCCGCATCTGGGCCGGATTCCCGGTCAGAAAGGCGAAGTGACCTACGGCGTCTGCTGCAATTTCGACGGCAAGGGCGGCTTCGAATACATTGCCGGGGTCGAGATCAGCAAACTCGACGATTTGCCGGAAAAGTACCGTTGGATCGAAATCCAGCCGCAGCAATACGCAGTGTTCGAGCATCAAGGCCCGCTGAGTGCCTTGCCGCAGACCTTTCGCTACATCTTCGACACCTGGCTGCCGCGGTCGGGGCGAGTGGTGGCCGATGCGCCGGAGCTGGAGCGCTACAGTGAAGATTTCAACCCGAAACTGCACACCGGCACGCTGGAGATCTGGGTGCCGCTCAAGGTGTGAAGCTGTTCTCCAGCGGCGGATGGCCGATCCGTCACTGGAGCTGTTCCAAAGCGCCGCCGATTGTCTATCATCGCAGCCTTCCCCCCGCTGATTCCGAGCTGCCATGAACACCGTCATTCGCAACGTCACGCCCGCTGACCTGGACCGCTGCTTTGCCATCGAAACCCTCGCCTACGAAGGTGACGAGGCCGCGACGCGAGAAAAAATCGCCACGCGCATCGCGACCTGGCCCGAGGGTTTTATCGTCGCCGAAGTGGACGGCGTGGTCGCCGGCTTCATCAATTCCGGCGCAGCCTTTGAAGTGGAAATGTCGGACGAGGCGTTCAAGGAGCTGATCGGCCACGACCCGGACGGCCCGCACGTGGTGATCATGTCGGTGGTGGTGCACCCCGATTATCAGGGACAGGGGTTGGCCAAGCGCCTGATGAACGAGTTCATCGAGCGCATGCGCGCCATGGGCAAGGTCAGCATCAACTTGATGTGCAAGGAACGGCATGTGCCGTTGTATGCCGGTTTCGGCTTTGCCTATATCAAGCCATCGGCATCCGACCATGGCGGGATGGCTTGGCATGAGATGGTGTTGACGCTCTAAGCGGCAAAAATCCTCTGTGGGAGCGAGCTTGCTCCCACAATAATTCCAGGTGTCGATTCAAGTGGGATCAGAACACCATCCCCATCCGTCGCTCATAGCCGATCCGCCCCCGATACGCTTCGCCACTGTCGACAAAACCATACCGACCATAAAGCGCAATCGCCGCTTCGTTGTCCGCGTCCACCGACAACTCCAGCCCCTTGATTTCCGGCCATGCCTGGCGCGCTGCCTCGGGCAACGCTTGCAGGCACGCCTTGCCGTAACCCATGCCCTGGGCGCGCTGATCGACTTGCAGGGCGTGCAGGGTCGCGCTGTGCTCATCGGCCCAGGCCGGTAGCACCGGCGGGCGTTTGAGTAACAGGAAGGCTACGGGAAGGTCTTCGGCCAGCAAGGCAAAGCCTTTGACGCCGGGGCCCGGTTTGGACAGCAGGGTGTGCAAGGCACCGTGAATATCGCCGCTGAAGCGCACCTGCTCCGGGTGTACTTCGATGGCCTCGACCTGCTGGCGTTGCAGCGCATTCAGGCTTTCATACGGCACGAGACGAGCTGTCACTGGAGTGTCCTTTTTCCAACACGAATGTGTTTCGAATTCTAACGAGTTTGCTCCGATGGATTTATTTTTATTTAGGCTGTCGATTCGGCGTTCGCCCAATCGACAAAGGGTGTCTTCCTTATGAAAACCACGGAGAACCACCATGAGTGCGCACACCCAGATTCAGAACTTGATCGAGGCCTATCGTCAGGCCGTCATCGCCAAGAACGTGGACCAGATCATGGCCCTGTACGCCGACGACATCGTCTCCTTCGATGCAGTGAAAGCCCTGCAATTCAAGGGCAAGGCCGCGTACCGCGCCCATTGGCAGGACTGCATGGAGATGTGCCCGGGCCCGCACATCTTCGAGTTTCACGACATCCGCATCGAAGCGGGTCAGGAGACCGCTTTCGCCCACTGGCTGGCCCATTGCGGCGGCACCAACGACAAAGGTGAAACCCAGTCCTGCTGGATGCGTGGCACGGCGGGCTATCGTCAGGTCAACGGCGTGTGGGCAATCGTGCATGAGCACTGGTCGGCGCCCTTCGACATGGCCAGCGGCGCGGCCTTGTTCGATCTGAAGCCCTGACGGCCGCGTTATTGGTCGGCAAACCGCGCAAACCCTTCAACTGCGCCCATAGTTGTTCCGTTCGATCCTGGAGAGATTCATGAAGTATCTATGCCTGGTCTACAGCGATGAGCACTTGCTGCATTCGCTGCCGGAAAGCCCGAAGGATGAAGAGTGCCTGGCCTATGCCGAGTCCATCCAGGGCAGTGGCCGGATGATCGCTGCCGAAGCGCTGGAGTCGGTGCAGACCGCGACCACGGTGCGCATGCGCAACGGCAAGGTGTCGATCACCGACGGCCCGTTCGCTGAAACCAAGGAGCAGTTGGCCGGCTTCTACCTGATCGATGCGAGGGACCTCAACGAAGCCATCCAGGTGGCCAAGGATATTCCGGCAGCCCGGGTTGGCTGTGTCGAGGTCCGTCCGATTCGCCAGTTGAACGTCTGAAAACAACAATAAACAGGAGTGTCCCGATGAGTTCGTCAGCTGCCAAGCAGAAAGCCCCGATTGAATTATCGATCAGCCGCCTGATCGATGCGCCCCCGCAAAAAGTCTTCCGAGCCTGGACCGAGCCGGGTTTGCTCGCCCAGTGGTGGGGGCCCCATGGCATGACCACCCCCGAATGCGACATGGACCTGTGGGTCGGCGGCCAGTTTCGCACCCTGATGCGCGCCCCGGACGGTGCCGAGTACCCGACCATGGGTGTGTTCCTGGAGATTGTCGCGCCAGAGCGGCTGGTGTTTACCGACGCCTTCGTACCGGGCTGGATTCCCTCGGGCAAACCGTTCATGACCGCCGAGGTGACCTTCGAAGAGCAACACGGCAAGACCCTGTACACCGCGCGCGCCATGCATTGGTCCGAAGAGGATCGTCAGGCCCACGAGGCCATGGGCTTTCACGATGGCTGGGGACAAAGCCTGGACCGCATGGTCACGCTGATCGAAGGCTTGCCCGACTGATGTTGGGTGTATCGGTCGCGGCACGGGTCGAGCAGGTTTACCGCGAGGACTCGCGGCGCATCCTGGCGACCCTGATCCGTTTGCTGGGGGATTTCGACCTCGCCGAAGAAGCCTTGCACGAGGCGTTTTTCGTCGCGGTCGAACGCTGGCAGCGGGACGGTGTGCCCGCCAGCCCGCGTGCCTGGCTGGTGTCCACCGGGCGCTTCAAGGCCATAGACGCTTTGCGCCGGCGCGCGCGATTTGCCGCTTCGCAGCCGCTGCTGATCGCGCAATTGGAGGAGTTGGAGCAGGTCGAGTGGAGTGAAGAAGACGTGGAAGACGATCGCCTGCGGCTGATCTTCACCTGTTGTCACCCGGCGCTGGCGGCGGATGCGCAAGTCCCGCTGACACTGCGCGAAGTGTGCGACCTGACCACCGAAGAAATCGCCAGGGCCTTCCTGTCGGCCCCAGCGACCATCGCCCAACGCATCGTGCGGGCGAAAGCCAAGATTCGTGACGCGAAAATCCCCTATCAGGTGCCGACCCTCGGCGAACTGCCGGAACGCCTGGATAGCGTGCTGCGGGTAATCTATCTGGTATTCAACGAAGGCTACTCGGCGTCCGGCGGCGCAGAGCTGATTCGCGAGGACCTGATCCGCGAAGCCATCCGCCTGGGCCGCCTGCTGATGGAGTTGCTGCCGGAACCGGAAGTCATGGGTTTGCTGGCGTTGATGCTGCTGCATGAATCGCGACGGCCGGCCAGAACTGACAAGGACGGCAAACTGATCGTGCTGGACGAGCAGGATCGTTCGCTGTGGAACGCCGAGCTCATCGCCGAAGGCTGCGGCTTGATCGAGCGCGCTTTGGCCTCGCGGCGCTTCGGGCCTTATTGCCTGCAAGCAGCGATTGCCGCGGTACATGCCGAGGCGGCGACGGCTGCGGATACCGATTGGGAGCAAATCGTCGGTTTGTATGACGTGTTGCAACGGGCCATGCCGTCGCCGGTGATTGAGTTGAATCGCGCCGCGGCGATCTCCAAACGCGATGGTCCGCTGGCGGCACTTACGCTGGTGGAGGCCATTCTGGCGCGGGGCGAACTGCTCGATTACCACCTGGCGCATTCGGCGCGGGCCGAGTTCTGTCGGCAGTTGGGCCGGGTGGAGGAGGCGCGGGAGGCCTATCAGCGTGCGCTGGAGCTGACTCGGCAGGAACCCGAGCGGCAATTCATCGAGGAGCGGCTCAAGGCGCTGGAATGATGGCCGAAAGCCGCATTCGTGATGCCTAAAGGCTGAATCCACCATCGAGGGGAATGATATTGCCGGTCATGTAGGCACCGGCAGTACTGGCCAAGCTGATGGCCAGCGCGGCCATTTCTTCCTCGCGGCCCCAACGTTTCATCGGGATCAGCGCCGTGTCCTGGGCCAGAGCCTGTTCATCGTTGCCGATGTGCTGGGTCATCTTGCTCGGAAAACGCCCTGGCGCAATCACGTTGACGTTGATGTGCTGGCTGACCAGTTCCCGCGCCAGAATCCGCGACAGTTGATGCAGCGCGGCTTTACTCGGCCCATAGGCGTAGGCCTGTTCGCCGAAAGAGGAGATCCCGGCCACGGAGCCGATGTTGATGATCCGTGCCGGGTTGGCTTCGGAGCCGGCCTTGCGCAGCAGGGGCAGGAACTGCTGGATGCAGTTGAACACCGAGGTCACGTTGAGCTGCATGACCTTTTCCCAGCCCTTGACCGGGTAGCTCTCCAATGGCGCGCCCCAGGTGGTGCCGGCGTTGTTCACCAGAATGTCGAGGTGAGTGATCTGCTCGCCCAGACGGGCGGCCAGCTGCTGCACGCCTTCCTCGGTGGCCAGGTTGGCGGCAATGCCATGGCAGCGGCCGAGGGCGCCGAGCTCGTCCGCCGTTTGCAGGCAGGCTTCGACGTCACGGGCACAGACGTACACGGTGGCGCCGGCCTCGACGTAGGCCTTGGCGATCATTTTGCCGATACCGCGGGTGCCGCCGGTCACCAGTGCGGTGCGGCCTTGCAGGGAAAAGTAGGGATGCATGGCGAATCCTGAGGACTTGAGGGTCATTACACCCTAGCCGTCAGATGCCGAAAGCGGAGCCACTATTTTTGCGCGGAATAGGCAGGCATTCGACCCCGCAGGCACTGGCTGGCCAGCGTCTACGGGGGCTTCTTCTTACTGTGGACGTACGCGCAGGGTCAGGCCCTTGAGGAAGTTGCGCAGCAACTGGTCGCCGCATGGGCGGTAGTTGGTGTGGCCGAACTTGCGGAACAGCGCGCTCAGCTCCGGCTTGGACACCGGGAATTCGGCGGCCTTGAGGATCGCGTGCATGTCGTCTTCCTTCAGTTCGAAGGCGACGCGCAGTTTCTTCAGGATGATGTTGTTGGTCACCGGCACTTCGATGGGCTGCGGCGGACGGCTGTCGTCCTTGCCGCGCTTGAAGATCACCAGGCCGTCGAGAAAGTGCGCCATGACTTCGTCGGGGCAGCGCACGAAGCCTTCTTCGTCTTCCTCTTTCTTGTCGAGGTAGGTCACCAGGTCTGCCAGGGCCACGTCCATGCCGCCGAGCTTGATGATCTCGATGACTTTCTTGTCGCTGATGTCGAGCATGTAGCGCACGCTGCGCAGTACGTCGTTATGAATCATGTGTGCGGTCCTGATGATTTCGCTGTGGGCGCCGCAGATAACTGCCGCGCCGAAAAATGTAGGGCAACCGGGAGACTCTTAGAACTTCTCTTTGCCGGACAGGTAGCGCCATTGCCCCACGGGCACCTTGCCGATGGACACGCCGCCAATGCGGATGCGACGGATGCCGATGACGCTCAGGCCGACGGCCTGACAGAGCAGGGCGATGATCCCCGGCTGTGGATTCTTCATGGCAAAGCGCAGGCGGTTTTCGTTCTGCCAGCTGGCTTTCACCGCCGGCAGCTCCTTGCCCTTGTAGGTCAGGCCGTGGTTCAGGCGATTGAGGCCGTGGTCCACCATATCGCCTTCCACTTCGACCACGTACTCCTGCTCGATCTTGCTGGAGTCAGCGGTGAGCTTGCGCAGGATCTTCCAGTCCTGGGTAAACACCAGCAGGCCGCTGGCATTGGCCTGCAGGTCGGTGCTGGCAGTCAGGCGCACGAAGTGGCCACGCAGCGGGCGTTTACCGTAGCGGTGCTCCTCGCTCAGGGTCTCGGCGCTGAGGGTT
This sequence comes from Pseudomonas vancouverensis, assembly GCF_004348895.1. Lineage (GTDB taxonomy): Bacteria > Pseudomonadota > Gammaproteobacteria > Pseudomonadales > Pseudomonadaceae > Aquipseudomonas > Aquipseudomonas vancouverensis. Next base: position 256,152 of record NZ_RRZK01000002.1, on the reverse strand, counting down.
GCCATGGCGGTGTCCGCGTCCATGCCGGCGGGCACGTTGAGCAGGATGGTCACCGGCTCCGGCGCGGTGGCCTTGGCCTCCGGGTCCAGTGCGACTGTCTGGGTGTCGACCTTGAACTGCGGCTCGTCGATCACGACGCCATCGACGGTGACCCAGCCGCCCTCGATGAACAGCTCAGCCTCCCGACGGGAACAGCCGACGAGTTCGATGAGGCGTTTGGAGAGACGAATCGGGTCAGTCATGTCAGGGCCGTAACAAAAAGGGGGTAGGCATTGTACCTGCTGGGCGCCGGTTAATCCCGGAAGCATTTTGCCGCAGGGGCTTTTTGTGGGCGTGGAGTCTGTGTATCAGCCGTTACGCGTCAGTTGTTCTGCGTGGCGCATGCGCATGTGCAGCAGCGGATACGGCTGGCCCATGCCGTCGACTTCCGAGCGTCCGATCACTTCAAAGCCCTGCTTGAAGTAGAACCCCAGGGCCTGCGGGTTCTGCTCGTTGACGTCCAGTTCATCGGCGTTGAGGTGTTCCAGGGCATAGCGCAGCAGCTTCTTGCCCAGGCCCTGGCCGCGATGGGCCGGATCGATGAAGAGCATTTCGATCTTGCCCGCCGCCACCCCGGCAAACCCGGTAATGCGCTGGTTCGAATCCTTGGTGCAGATCAGCATGACCATGTCGAGGTAGCGGGTCAGCACCAGGTTCTTCAACAGCTCAATGTAGCTGTCCGGCAGAAAGTCATGGGTGGCGCGCACCGAGGCCTCCCAGACCCGGGTCAATTCTTCGAAATCGCTTTGTTTCGGTGTGTGGATGACCGAATGCTGACGCATGCCCGCCTGCCCCTTTTGCTGTGAGTGAGGTGAATCCGTTCAATCTCAAACGATAGCCGTAAAAAAGCCCCGCATCCAAGGGGATGCGGGGCTTCGGAGCAGAAAAAATCATGTGGGAGCGAGCTTGCTCGCGATAACGTCGGATCAGTCAACGATGTGTTGAGGGCCGGATCGCATCGCGAGCAGGCTCGCTCTTACAGGTCAGATCTGTTCAGCCCACAGGTCGTATTCGTCGGCGTCGGTCACTTTGCACCAGACCTTGTCGCCGGGCTTGAGGTTGCTGCCGTTGTCGATGAATACGTTGCCGTCGATTTCCGGGGCATCGAAGAAGCAGCGGCCAACCGCGCCTTGCTCGTCGACTTCATCGACCAGCACTTCGATTTCACGGCCGATGCGCATTTGCAGGCGCGCCGAGCTGATGGCCTGCTGGTGCGCCATGAAGCGCTCCCAACGGTCCTGCTTGACGTCGTCCGGCACCACTTCCAGGTCCAGGTCGTTGGCCGGTGCGCCTTCGACGGGCGAGTACTGGAAGCAGCCGACGCGGTCGAGCTGGGCTTCGGTCAGCCAGTTGAGCAGGTACTGGAAGTCTTCTTCGGTTTCGCCCGGGAAGCCGACGATGAAGGTCGAACGGATGATCAGGTCCGGGCAGATTTCACGCCAGTTCTTGATCCGCGCCAGGGTCTTGTCTTCGAACGCCGGGCGTTTCATCGACTTCAGCACTTTCGGGCTGGCGTGCTGGAACGGGATGTCCAGGTACGGCAGGATCTTGCCGGCGGCCATCAGCGGGATCAGTTCGTCCACGTGCGGGTACGGGTAAACATAGTGCAGGCGAACCCAGACACCGAGGGTGCTCAAGGCTTCGCAGAGTTCGGTCATGCGGGTTTTCACCGGCGCGCCGTTCCAGAAACCGGTGCGGTACTTGACGTCGACGCCGTAGGCGCTGGTGTCCTGGGAGATCACCAGCAGCTCTTTGACGCCGGACTTGACCAGGCGCTGGGCCTCGTCGAGTACATCACCCACCGGGCGGCTGACCAGCTTGCCACGCATCGACGGGATGATGCAGAAGCTGCAGCTGTGGTTGCAGCCTTCGGAAATCTTCAGGTAGGCGTAGTGGCGCGGGGTCAGCTTGATCCCTTGTGGCGGCACCAGGTCGATCAGCGGGTTATGGTCCTGTTTCGGCGGCACGACTTCGTGCACGGCGTTGACCACTTGCTCATACTGCTGCGGACCGGTCACGGCCAGCACGCTTGGGTGCACGTCGCGGATATTGCCTTCTTCGACGCCCATGCAGCCGGTGACGATGACCTTGCCGTTTTCCTTGATGGCTTCGCCAATCACTTCCAGGGACTCGGCCTTGGCGGAATCGATGAAGCCGCAGGTGTTGACGACCACGACGTCGGCGTCCTGGTAGGTGGACACAACGTCATAACCTTCCATGCGCAGCTGGGTAAGGATGCGCTCGGAGTCGACCAGTGCTTTGGGGCAGCCCAGGGATACGAAGCCAACCTTTGGATTGGCCGACGCAGGAGTGGTGGACATGTCTAACCTCGGTGTTTTGTGACGCCTCGTGCCGGGTGTGGCAAGACGACGGACGGGCGCTTGATGCACGCCTCTGATCAAAAAGTGCGCAATTCTAGCGATGAGAGACGCACTTGACCAGCTTTATGCAGGGAAATACGACGAGTGCTGCGCTATGCTTCGCGCCGTAACGCTTTACTGATTTTTTATAGTCAACAAAACGTCTGTAACGTGAAGTAAAACGGCGCATGCTGCACATCAAAGCATAGTGCTTCTTTAAAGAAGCCCGAGTCTGGGTAGTAGGAGTGGTGGATGGGTCAGGCAAGTAGTCAGACTGCGGGCGCCGAACATTCGGCGGTCAAGCCGATCGGCATGTTGGTCGCGGCAGTCGGGGTGGTTTATGGCGATATCGGCACCAGTCCGTTGTACACCCTCAAAGAAGTGTTCTCCGGCGGGTATGGCGTGCCGGTCAACCATGACGGGGTTCTGGGGATCCTGGCGCTGATTTTCTGGTCGCTGATCTGGGTCGTGTCGATCAAGTACATGATGTTCGTGCTGCGTGCCGACAACCAGGGCGAGGGCGGCATCATGGCCCTGACCGCATTGGCGCGGCGGGCGGCGGGCCACCGGACCAAACTGCGTTCGCTGTTGGTAGTGTGCGGGCTGATTGGCGCGGCGCTGTTCTACGGCGACAGCATGATCACCCCGGCGATTTCCGTACTCTCGGCCATTGAAGGCCTCGGGCTGGCCTTCGACGGCATCGACCACTGGGTGGTGCCATTGTCGTTGGTCGTACTGGTCGGGCTGTTCCTGATCCAGAGCCACGGTACGGCGCGCATCGGCATCCTGTTCGGGCCGATCATGGTCACCTGGTTCCTGGTGCTGGGCGCGCTGGGCGTCTACGGCATCACCCAGCACCCGGAAGTCTTGAAGGCCATGAACCCGCTGTGGGGCGTGCGCTTCTTCAGAGAGCACCCGGGCATGGGCGTGGCGATCCTCGGCGCGGTGGTGCTGGCCTTGACCGGTGCCGAAGCGCTGTATGCCGACATGGGCCACTTTGGCCGCAAACCGATTGCCCGTGCCTGGTTCATCCTCGTGCTGCCGGCACTGGTGCTCAACTACTTCGGCCAGGGCGCCTTGCTGCTGGGCGATCCGGAAGCGGCGCGCAACCCGTTCTACCTGCTGGCGCCGAGCTGGGCACTGATTCCGCTGGTCGGCCTGTCGACCCTGGCCACAGTGATCGCCTCACAAGCGGTGATTTCCGGTGCGTTCTCCCTGACCCGCCAAGCGATCCAGCTCGGTTACATTCCACGCATGCACATCCGCCATACGTCCAGCGCCGAGCAAGGGCAGATCTATATTGGCGCGGTGAACTGGTCGCTGATGGTCGGCGTGGTCCTGCTGGTGCTGGGCTTCGAGTCCTCCGGCGCCCTGGCCTCGGCCTACGGCGTGGCCGTGACCGGTACCATGCTGATGACCAGCATCCTGGTGTCGGCGGTCATCCTGCTGCTGTGGAAGTGGCCACCGGTGCTGGTGGTGCCGATCCTGCTGGGCTTCCTGCTGGTCGATGGCCTGTACTTCGCCGCCAACGTGCCGAAGATCGTCCAGGGCGGTGCATTCCCGGTGGTCGCCGGTCTCGCGCTGTTCATCCTGATGACCACCTGGAAGCGCGGCAAGCAGTTGCTGGTCGAGCGCATCGACGAAGGTGGCCTGCCGCTGCCGATCTTCATCAGCAGCATCGCCGTACAACCGCCGCATCGAGTGCAGGGCACCGCGGTGTTCCTGACGGCGCGCCCGGATGCCGTGCCCCATGCGCTGTTGCACAACCTGCTGCATAACCAGGTGTTGCACGAGCAGGTGGTGTTGCTGACGGTGGTCTACGAAGACATTCCGCGGGTGCCGCCATCGCGCCGCTTCGAAGTCGATTCCTATGGCGAAGGCTTCTTCCGGGTGATCCTGCACTTTGGTTTTACCGACGAGCCGGACGTGCCCAAGGCGCTGAAGCTCTGCCACCTCGACGAGCTGGATTTCAGCCCGATGCGCACCACCTATTTCCTCAGTCGTGAGACGGTCATCGCCTCCAAGCTGGAAGGGATGTCGCGCTGGCGTGAGGCGCTGTTTGCGTTCATGTTGCAGAACGCCAACGGCAACTTGCGCTTCTTCAACCTGCCGCTGAACCGGGTGATTGAGCTGGGGACGCAGGTGGAGATGTAAGCCACTGACAAAAAGCCCCCGTTGCCTTGCGGCAGTGGGGGCTTTTTTGTGCTCGCTAACTACGAAACTTCCCCTGTAGGAGCGAGCATGCTCGCGATGACGATGTAACAAGCGACATCAATGTTGACTAACACGCCGCCATCGTCGGAACGCCGCCCCGAGCATGCTCGCTCCTACTGGGGGAATGTGGTGTTTGCTGTAATGAAAAAGCCCCCGCGACCGTCAGGCAGCGAGGGCTTTTTTGTTGCGGCGTGGATCACTCCGCCGCCGTTTCGTCCTTCGGCTGGCGCTTCTCGATGATGTCCACCAGACGCTTGGCCAGTGCCGGGTAGTTTTCATCGAAGTGATGGCCACCTGGCAGCTTCATGGCTTCGCCCACGGCGGTCTTGTCGGTGCAGCCGCTTTCGTCGGCTTCCTCTTCACCGTAGATGCACACCACTTTGGCGGCCGGCAACTTGGCCATCTCCGGACCGGTGGCGGCCTCTTTGCCGGCGTTGCCCAGCCAGCCTTCAACTTCGATTTCGAAGCTGCCGGTGCGGGCGAAGGCCAGCAGGATGATCGCATCGACGCGATTCTGCTCGGACTCGGCCAGGCGGTTGTAGATGGCCGGCAGTACGTCGGCGCCAAAGGAGTAGCCGGTCAGGATGAAGCGTTTGGTGCCCCATTTCTGCCGGTAGTGCTGCATCAGCTCGGCGAGGTCGAGGGCGCTCTGTTCCGGGCTCTTGTGTTGCCAGTAGTAGCGCAGGGTGTCGATGCCGACCACCGGATAACCGATCTTGGCCATCTCGCCCGCCACGTCGCGGTCAAGGTCGCGCCAGCCGCCGTCACCGGAGAGGAACAGGGTCACGGTGTCCTTGGCCTGGCCTGCAGGCACTTCGACCACCGGGATCTGCAGGCCGCCCGCGGCCTTGTCGCCACCGACGAGGATCTTGCGCAGTTCGTTGTTCAGCACTTGCGGCAGGTTGATGTCGTAGTCGCTGATGCTGGTTTCGGCGTTGGGTTGATCGCGCACGAAACCGGCGCTGGCATCGTCCGGGTTGTCGTTCCAGGCCACCAGCCAGTGGCCGTGGGCGGCGCTTTTCGGGAACAGGTGGGTGCAGCCGCCTTTTTCCAGGGCCAGGTCAACAGAGACGGCCTGGGCCTTGTCGTCTTTCTGCTCGGCCAGCCAGCGCCAGGCCAGCACGGCGCCGGGGCCGATACCGCTGACCAGGGTCGCCGGGCCATTAAGCTCACGCAGGCCGGTTTGCAGGGCGCGGCTTTGCAGCAGGCAGTCCTTGGGCAGGATCACCTGAACGATCTGCGCCGAGCCGCTGCGGCTCAGGGTCAGCAGTTGCTGGTCGCTGAGTTTTTGCTCGTCATTGACTGCCACCAGCACTTGGGCGCGGGGGCGGGTGCCGGGGATGACGCGGGTTATCGCCGTGCCGTCGGCCGGGGTCAGCTGTTCTAGGGTCGGTTCCGGTGCCGGGCGTTTCAGGTACCAGTAACCGCCACCGAGAATCACGGCCAGCACAATCAATGCGGCCAGGATGTACTTCAGGGAGCGTTGAATCATCAGCGTTTCACCAATCCAGTCAAGCCGCCCGCGATCAGGGCAGCAGTGTCGGCCAGTGCCACCAACGGATCGAGTCCGGCGGGCACGGCCATATAACGGGGTTCCCAGTCAGGCTGGAACTTGTCTTTGAAGCGGCGCAAGCCTTGGAAGTTGTAGAGCTGCTCACCACGGCGGAATACCATCGAGCCCAGGCGCTGGGTCAGTGGTGCACCGCGACGGGGTTGCAACCCCGACAACGGCACCATGCCCAGGCTAAAGCGCGCGTATCCATGGTTTTTATAATGTTGGATCAGGCCGACCATCATGAACTCCATGGTCAGCTTCGGGGCGTCCGGGTGCGCGCGCATCAGGTCGAGGCTGGCCAGGTCGTGGCCGTAGGTCTCGAGCAGGTTGGCGAACGCGACCGGGCGTCCTTCGAAACGAATCACCGCTATGCGGAAATACTTGAGGTAGTCATCGCTGAAGCGGCCGAGGGAGAAGCCCTTCTCACGGACGTTCTTGCCGGTCAGCCAGGCATCGGAAATGACTTTGAGTTCATCCATCGGCGCATGACCCGGCTCATGGATTTCCAGCGACAGGCCATCACGGGTGCCACGGTTCCAGGTGTAGCGCAGGTCTTTCATCTCTTTGCCCTTGGCCTCGAGATCAAAGCGCTTGAGGTCGACCCGGGCCTCTTCACCGAGCTTGATCGCCGTCAGGCCGATGTCCATGTAGTACGGCAGGTTCTCGGCGCGCACTTGATAGAACACGGGACGGGCGTGATGCAGGTCACACAGGTCGCGGAACTGCCAGATCATTTCCGCACGTTGCTGGCCTGGGCCAATCGGGTCATACAACGCCACCAGGCTGCGGCCACGGCGGGCATACATCAGGAAGGCTTCGTCGTTGGGGTGGAACAGCAGCGCCTTGTCACCGGTCAGGGCCAGGCCGCCATCGGGCTGCGCGGAGGCCATCAGAATCCTGTTCGCGCGCTCCAGCTCTTCGGCCATCGGCAGGTGAATGGTCGGACGCGCGGTGCGCAGCAGCCAGGTCAGCGACACCACCACCAGCAGTACCGCGGCGCCGAGCAACGAGCGCAGGCCGCGCGGGGCGTCGGCGTCGAGGGTGAATTGCCACCACAGCTGATGGCTGTACGGCACATCCTGATAGGCGAACAGCAGCAGCCAGATGGATGCACCGAGCACGCACAGGCTGGACACCAGGTAGAGCGGCGAGAACGGCACTTCAGTCAAGCGGCTTGGCCGATAGAACGAACGACGGAAAACCCCGAGCAGGCTCGCGGTCAGCACCATCAGGCTCGCTTCTTCCCAGTCGAATCCCTTGAGCAGCGAGAGCAGGGCGCCGACCAGCAACAGTATGGTGGTCAGCATCCACGCGGCCGACAGGCGCCGGCGCAGGCCTTGGGCCAGCAACAGGCACAGCACGCCGACCAGGCTGGCACCGAAGTGCGAGGCGTCAACCAGGCGATGGGGGATCAGGAAGCCGATGTGTTCAAGGCGGGTGTCGATTTCCGGCGTCGCGCCGGAGAACAGCAGGACCACGCCGGACATGAACACCAGCAAGGCCAGAATCGGCGCCGCGAGGCCCGAGGCTGCGCGCAGGGTCTGGCGTGTCTGGAACAGGCGCTGGCCTTCATTGATCAGCAGGAACAGGCAGGCCACCAGCAACGGCAGCACCACATAGATCAAGCGATAGAGCAGCAGGGCAGCGGCCAGTGGCGCGGCACCGAGGGTGTCGGAGAATGCCGCCAGCAGGATGGCTTCGAAGACGCCGACACCACCGGGTACATGGCTGAGCACGCCGGCGGCCAGGGCCAGCAGGTAGACCAGCAGGAACGCGCCGAAGGGCGGAGCTTCGGGCAGCAACAGATAAAGCACGGTCGCGGCGGCGGCCACGTCCAGCGCGGTGATGATCAGTTGCAGGAAGGTCAGGCGGCGACCTGGCAGGCGCAACGTGCGACGGCCGACCCGAACCAGCAGATTATCCTCGTAAGGTTGTTCCGGCAGGCGGCGACGATAGATACCGATGGCCAGCACCGAGAACAACACCAGCACCGCTGCGGCAATGCTGCCCAGCAAGGTCTCTGAGAGGCCCAGTGCCGTGGAGGCGGCGGGCAGGTTGCTCAGGGTGGCCAGTGCGGCCAGCGGGGGCAGGGCGCAGCCCAGGGAGAGGCTGGCGAACAGCGTCATGTGGGCGACTTCGGCCGCCCCCAGGCCATGCCGTGCATATAGACGGTAGCGCACCGAACCGCCGGACAACATCGACAGGCCGATGGCGTTGCCAATGGCGAACGCGGTGAAGCCGCCGAGGGCCAGTGTGCGCGGGGCCAGGTTCACGCCGGCATAGCGACTGGCCGACCATTCGTAACCTAACAGAATAATGAAGCCGGCCACGGTGGCGCCCAGGGCGCCGAGCAAGGCAGGCTTGGGCACTTCGAGGATCGAGTCGTGCAGGGCGTAGAGGTCGAGCTCGCTCAACAAATGTCGGCAGGCAATCAGGGCGATCGCGAACAACAGCAGGGTTACCGCCAATCCGATGGGTTGACGGTATTTGCTCAAACGATCAAGCAGGCGCAGACGCTCAGCCTTGATCGGTTGTGTCGCGGTGACGGTGTCTTGTGAATCAGACGAGTTGGCGCGCATCAATCACCTCTTGGATTGTGCGCGACAGGATGGAGGTATCCAGCCAAGTTACCAATCCCTGTAGAAAAAAATAATCACAAATATTAACGCCTATCACCGGATGACGGGGACGACGTGCTATCAGTCGTAGAGGGTTTAGCTTGCGATAGAGCATAGACGGAACTCAGCGCATTGCAGACCTCGAACGGCGTGCTACACAGTGACAGATCATTGTTGCGAAAGGACTTTTTCAACAGATACAAAAAAGGCCACTCTTTCGAGCAGCCTTTTTTGATGTTTGGTTGCGGGAGCCGGATTTGAACCGACGACCTTCGGGTTATGAGCCCGACGAGCTACCAGACTGCTCCATCCCGCGTCTGTGTGGCGGCATTCTATAGAGAAACTCCGGGGTGTCAACCGTTAATCCGGCGGCAGGTCAAATAAACGTTCAATCGCGTCAAACGGTCGCAGGTGCTACTTAAGTTTCGGAATCAGAACGATTTCTTGTTTCGCTGCGATTCTGCGCTGTGCGCCGGTTGGCGGCAGGGCAGTGAAAAACGAGCACGCACAAAAAAGGCCACTCTTTCGAGTAGCCTTTTTTGATGTTTGGTTGCGGGAGCCGGATTTGAACCGACGACCTTCGGGTTATGAGCCCGACGAGCTACCAGACTGCTCCATCCCGCGTCTGTGTGGCGCATTCTATAGAGATACGTGGGGGTGTCAACCGCCAATATTGAAAAAAGCTGTTCTGGTTCAATTGCTTAGCTGCAAAATGTCGTCGCTTGTCAGGCTGAGACGCAGGCAGGGCAAGGGCTGCGGCTCTATCGAAAGTGTTTTTTCGATTGAAAAAATAAATTCTGCAGCGACTCCTCCTACGTAAGCAGAAGAACATTCAGACTACTGGTGCTATATACAGGTGTCGGTGCGATACTGTTTATCCGGCACGCATTGACGCCTTTTCCTGCCATGAACACTGCTTTGATATGACTCAGCGAAAGATCATCCACGTCGATTGTGACTGTTTCTACGCCGCCATCGAAATGCGCGACGACCCGCGCCTGGCCGGCAAACCGCTGGCGGTGGGGGGCTCGGCAGACCGTCGGGGCGTGATTGCGACCTGCAATTACGAGGCGCGAGCCTATGGCGTGCGATCGGCCATGTCTTCGGGGCATGCCTTGAAGCTCTGTCCGGACCTGACCATCGTCAAGCCGCGCATGGATGCCTATAGAGAAGCGTCGAAGGAGATCCATACGATCTTTCGCGATTACACCGAGATCATCGAGCCCCTGTCGCTCGACGAGGCTTACCTCGATGTTTCGGACAGCGCGCATTTTGGCGGCAGCGCTACGCGGATCGCCCAGGACATCCGTCGCCGCGTTTCCAATCAATTGCATATCACCGTGTCTGCGGGCGTGGCGCCGAACAAGTTTCTCGCCAAGATCGCCAGTGACTGGAAGAAGCCCAACGGTTTGTTCGTGATTACTCCGGATCAGGTCGAGGATTTCGTCAGCGGCCTGCCGGTCAGCAAGTTGCACGGGGTCGGCAAGGTCACCGCTGACAGACTGGGCAAACTCGGCATTGCCGATTGCTCGCAGTTGCGGGAGTGGGACAAGTTGGCGCTGGTGCGCGAATTCGGCAGTTTTGGCGAACGACTCTGGAGCCTCGCGCGTGGGATTGATGAGCGGGTCGTGCATAACGACAGTCGTCGTCAGTCGATCAGCGTGGAAAATACCTACGATGTCGACCTGCCCGATTTGCGCAGCTGTCTGGATAAGTTGCCTGAGTTGCTGGACACCCTGGCCGGGCGCATGGCACGAATCGACAGCAGCTATCGACCGGGCAAGCCCTTCGTCAAAGTGAAATTCCACGATTTCACCCAGACCACCCTGGAGCAGGCCGGGGCAGGGCGGGATTTGGGCAGCTATCAGTTGATGCTCACCCAAGCGTTCAATCGCGGTGGCAAACCGGTGCGCTTGCTCGGGGTTGGGGTGAGGCTGGAGGATTTGCGCGGCGGGTATGAACAGATGGAGCTGTTCGAGCGCTAGGCACAAACAAAAAACGCAGCCATGGCTGCGTTTTTGTTTGGTGGTAGCGCTTAATTGAGTTCCGGGTTGGCAACCAGGCGTTCGCCATCCCGGGTCAGCGACTTGAGGAATTCTCGCTGCAACTCCGGATCATTGCGTGTCAGCTCGATCAGGCTCTGTTCCAGCTCGTTGGCTTCTTCTTCAAGACCCAGTTCTGACAGGCGCTTGACCCGGTGAACCCACTGGCTGACGTCATCGCCTTCCAGATCGTCGTAGATCAAGCCGTGAGCTTCATAGAGTTTGCTACGCAACGTGCTGCTGATTGCCAGGGCCGCATCGGTGTGGACATTGTCCTGGGCGTCTTCGACCCTGATCAGCAAGCGGGTCAGATGGTTGATGTCATGTTCGGCGAACGGGCTGTCGAGCAGGTTCAGGCGCAGGATGCCGTTCTTGTCGGTGCTCAGCTCGAACGTTTCCTTGCCGGCCTTGACCTCCACCGGGCGCTCGCTCCAGGGCAGGCTCGAATATTCCGTGCGCTTGTCACGCTGGACTTCGTCGATGCCGGCCAGGTTCTGCTGCGCGCGACCATGGGACTGCACGTTCATGAACGGGTTGAGCCCGGCGATACCGTAGCTGAGCCAATCCTTGGTCATGCTGTCCGGCAGGTTGCCGAGGGCAAACACGTTGACCACGTTGGCTGCTGCGCCCGCCACCACCGCAACCGCGCCCAGCGGGATCTCGTAGATCTCCCGCCAGGGTTGGTACGGCGTGTAGCGGTCGTAGTGACGCGTCACTTCGTACTCGGTGACTTCGAAGGTCTTCTGCTCGTGGATTTTCACCCGTCGCTGCGGCAGTTCCAGCACATTGGGCTCGCCAACCTCGACCTGCAGGCTGTGATCGAGCAGTTTGCGCTCGACCCGTTCCTCGTGCTCGCTGCGTTGCGACATGTGATTGGCACAGCCGCTGACCAGCAGGGAGCCGCACAGGGCGGCACCACCGAGGCCTAAGGTGTTTCGCTTGAACATGACGTCTCTATATCTGGTATCAGCGGCGGATGCGGGCCTGAAGGAAGGACAGCACATCGGCAACCGGCAGCGCTTGCGCTTCGGCCTCGGTGCGGCTCTTGTATTCCAGGTTGCCTTCGGCCAGACCACGGTCGCTGACCACGATGCGGTGCGGAATGCCGATCAGCTCCATGTCCGCGAACTTGATGCCCGGGCTGGTTTTCTTGTCACGGTCATCCAGCAGCACTTCGAAGCCGGCGGCGGTCAGTTCCGCGTACAGCTTGTCGGTGGCTTCGCGCACCTGCTCGGTTTCGTAGCGCAGCGGTACCAGGGCAACCTGGAAAGGCGCGAGGGTATCGCTCCAGATGATGCCGTTTTCGTCGTTGTTCTGCTCGATGGCGGCGGCCACCACGCGGGACACGCCAATACCGTAGCAACCCATTTCCAGGGTGACCGGCTTGCCGTTCTCGCCCAGCACTTCGCACTTCATCGCCTTGCTGTACTTGTTGCCCAGCTGGAAGATGTGGCCGACTTCGATGCCGCGCTTGATTTCCAGAGTGCCTTTGCCGTCCGGGCTCGGATCACCGGCCACGACGTTACGCAGGTCGGCAACGGTTGGAACCGGCAGGTCACGCTCCCAGTTCACGCCGAAGTAGTGTTTGTCGTCGATGTTGGCACCGATGCCGAAGTCGCTCATCAGCTCGACCGAACGGTCGATGATGATCGGCAGTGGCAGGTTCAGCGGGCCGAGGGAACCGGCGCCGGCGCCGATGGCGTCACGCAGTTCGGCATCGGAGGCCATGACCAGCGGGCTGGCGACACCAGGCTGGTTGGCTGCCTTGATTTCGTTCAGTTCGTGGTCGCCGCGGATGATCAGGGCGATCAGCTTGCCTTTTTCTTCGGCGTGGACGATCAGGGTCTTGATGGTCTTTTCAATCGGCAGATTGAATTTTTCCACCAGGGCCGCGATGGTCTTGGTGTCCGGGGTATCGACCAGACGCAGTTCTTCGCTTGGCGCAGCGCGGGAGGTTTCACGCGGTACGGCTTCGGCTTTCTCGATGTTCGCCGCGTAGTCGGAGCCGTTGCTGAAGACGATGTCGTCTTCGCCGGACTCGGCCAGTACGTGGAACTCGTGGGAACCGGCGCCACCGATAGAGCCGTTGTCGGCTTCCACAGGGCGGAACTTCAGGCCCAGGCGAGTGAACACATTGCAGTACGCCTGGTGCATACGGTCGTAGGTGACCTGCAGCGAAGGCTGGTCAGCGTGGAACGAATAGGCGTCCTTCATGATGAATTCGCGGCCGCGCATCAAGCCGAAGCGTGGGCGGATTTCGTCACGGAATTTGGTCTGGATCTGATACAGGTTGATCGGCAGCTGCTTGTAGCTGCTCAATTCGTTGCGCATCAGGTCGGTGATGACTTCTTCATGGGTCGGGCCGGCGCAGAAATCGCGACCGTGGCGATCCTTGAAACGCAGCAATTCAGGGCCGTACTCTTCCCAGCGCCCGGATTCCTGCCACAGCTCGGCTGGCTGGGTGCTCGGCATCAACACTTCGAGAGAACCGGCAGCGTTCATTTCTTCACGAACGACGGCTTCGACCTTGCGCATCACTCGCAAGCCCATCGGCAGCCAGGTGTACAGGCCCGAGGCGAGTTTGCGGATCATGCCGGCGCGCAGCATCAGCTGATGGCTGATCACGACCGCGTCGGAAGGCGTTTCTTTCTGTGTGGCGAGCAAAAATTGACTGGTGCGCATGGTTGGCCGTTATCGATTGCTGATGACGAGAAATGACGGAGCATTGTACGGGCGAGATCCGCTGGCGTACAGGCGTGCGGTCGGTGGTGTGGCAGGGGGCGGAATTCGTACCGCCTCCTGCGAAATTTCCTGTGTAAAGATCCTACGATTCTTCGGCGACCGGTGCCTGTACCGGCTCCGGCGTGGGGGTCGGACCTTCGCGGCGGCTTTCCTGGAACCAGTGCAGGGCAATCAGCACCAAGGTCGGAACACCGAGCAACGCGGTGATCAGGAAGAAGTTGTGGTAACCGAATTTTTCCACCATGACCCCGGAATAGCCGCCGATCAGGCGCGGCAGCAACAGCATGATCGAGCTGAGCAGGGCGTACTGGGTGGCGGAGAACTTGAGGTTGGTCAGGCTCGATAGATAGGCCACGAACGCCGAGGTCGCCATGCCGGAACTGAAGTTGTCCAGGGAAATGGTCACGATCAGCATCTGCAGGTTCGGGCCCATGTCGGCCAGCATCAGGAACAGCAGGTTGGTGGCAGCGGACGCCGCACCGCCGATGAACAGGATCGGCAGAATGCCGAAGCGCACGATCAGCAGGCCGCCCATGCCGGCGCCCACCAGGGTCATGATCAGGCCGAAAATCTTGCTGACGCTGGCGATCTGGTCCTTGGTGAAGCCCTGGTCGATATAAAACACGTTGGCCATCACGCCCATCACCGTATCGGACATCCGATAGGTGGCGATCAGCCCGAGCAGCAGGAATGCCTGCCAGCGATAACGCAGGATGAAGTCATTGACCGGTGTCAGCACTGGCGCCAGTCCGCGACGGCCCATGGCCGAGAGGCACAGGGCGGTGAGGAGGGTGTAGAGAATGGCACGCAGGAACGCGCGGTCTTCCAGCAGCAGGTCGAGCAGGCTGACACCATGGAACAGCACGCTGGCAAAGTCAGTGTTGTAGAGCTGGGTGAACATCGCCGGTACGGAAACCAGCAAGACGATCAGCACGAATACCGATGCCAGTTGGTGCGCGAAGCTGTAGCGCCCGGCCTGCAATTGCGTGCGCAGGGGCACCGGCGGTTCGCGCATGAACAGGCTGGTCAGCAGTGCCGGCACCATCAGCGCGCCGAACAGCACGTAGGTGCCGGCCCAGGCGGAATGTTGATAGTTGAAGCCAGTGGAACCGAAACCTTCGGCGAAATACAGCGCGCCGGCCGTGGCCAGCAACGCGGCGATCCGGTAGCCGGACATGTAGCTGGCGGCGAGGGCGGCCTGGCGGTTGTCTTCGGCGATTTCCAGGCGGTAGGCGTCGACCGCGATGTCTTGCGTCGCCGAGGCGAACGCAACCACGACGGCAATGGCGATCAGCCAGGACAAGTGTTTTTGTGGGTCGCAGAAGCCCATGCCGATCAGGCCGAGGATCACCAGCGACTGAGACAGTACGAGCCAGGAACGTCGTCGACCGAGCTTGCCCAGCAAGGGCAGGCGCCACTGGTCGAGCAGGGGTGACCATACCCATTTGAAGGCATAGGCGAGGCCGATCAGGCTTGCATAGCCAATGGTTTCGCGAGCCACACCGGCTTCACGCAGCCAGACCGAAAGCGTCGAAAACACCAGCATGTAAGGCAAGCCGGCGGCGAAACCAAGCAGCAACAGCACGAGTGTCGAAGGGCTGGCATAGGCGGCGAGCGCGGCGCGCCAGGTTTTACGGGGCATGGGCTGGAGTCTGCCTCAAGAAATACGAAAACAAAGCGCGCACTCTAACCGCTGTGCTCTACCGGGCGCCAGCCATGGCGCTGAATATCAACACGATTGTTCAGGATACTGACCCCTTCGGTTCGTAAACGTGCACGCTGTTCGTCCCCCGAAACGCTGCCTGCCGGCAGGCTGAGGCGTCCGCCGGCGCCCAACACCCGGTGCCAGGGCAATTTGCTGTCGCCCGGTAGCTGGCTGAGTGTCCTGCCGACCCAGCGGGCGGCGCGGCCCAGTCCCGCCAGCTCTGCCAATTGACCGTAGCTCACGACTTTACCTTCGGGTACTTGGGCGAGCGTCAGATACAGCGCCGTGCGTCGGATTTGCGCCGGGCTTTCGGGTTCATCTATTGAGTCGGTCACCGGTGTGTTCCCTGAAAAAGCCTGCATTACCTTCCTATAGAGTAATTCGTGCGCGGGTTGTTTCGAAATGAACTCGATGGAATTCGTCGGGTCAGTCCTTGCTAGGGCGTTGTTCCAACGGATAATGCCGCCTTTTTTCGCCAACTGAGCCTGTATTTGCTTATGTTATCCAGAACCCTGTTGTGCGTGGCGGTGGCCTGCGCCTCGACGCCCTTGCTTGCCGACACCGTGTGGTTGAAGAACGGCGACAAGCTCAGCGGCAAGATAACCCTGTTCGACGGTGGCAAACTGCTGATACAGACCGCGTACGCCGGTGGCGTGACCATCGACTGGAAACAGGTAAAAACCCTGGAAAGCGATCAGGAGTTGCTGGTCAAGCAGGATGCCTACACCGGGGAGAAAGCCAAGTCGCTGAAAGCGGCGGATGACGGCAAAGTGACCCTGGCCAATGGTGAAGCGCCCAAGACCGTGGAGTTGGCCAGCGTGCAGCAGATTCTCAAGCCCAAACCCGTGGTCGAGGATCTGGTGTGGAAGGGCAATGTCGACGTGGCGCTGGATTATCAGCGGGCGGAAAACAAGACCGACGACTACGACGTCGATTTCAAGACCACAGCGCGCCATGGTCGCTGGCGGCACACGGCCGAAGGTGAGTACAACCGTGAGTTCCAGGACGATGTGGTGACCACCGACAACTGGCGCGCCGAGTACTCCATCGACCGCTTCCTCACGGATAAATGGTTCTGGCAGGGGCGCCTGGTGTACAAGCGTGACAAGGTCGAAGACCTGTCCCGGCAGCGCACGGTCGGTACCGGTCCCGGTTATCAGTTCTGGGATGACGAGCTTGGGGCCTTCTCCCTGGGCTCGCTGCTCAACCATACCGACTATGAGTTTGCCGATGGCAGCAAGGACAACTTCTACTCCGTCGCCATGAAGTGGGACTACAACCGTTACCTGATTGGCAAGAAGGTCGAATTTTTCACTAACGGCGAGCTCGGCAAGCCGTTGTCGGACGTGGCCAATTACGCGCTGGATGCGGAGATGGGGCTGCGCTACAAGGTAACTGACTGGGCGTCGCTGAATCTGAAGGCTGAACGCGACATCATCAGCGGCACGGATGATGCGGATCTGGACAAGACCCGGTACACGGCGGGGTTTGGCGTGACCTGGTAAACATCGTCAATATCGGGATCGTCCGGGCCTGCGCTCGGGCGATCTTTTTTTGTGGGCTGAAAAATACTCGCCCACAAAAAAGCCCCGCTGTTAAGGGCGGGGCTTTTTACTAAAGCAAGTACAAGTTAGATAACTTGAACTTCTTCAGCTTGCATGCCTTTCTGACCGCG
This sequence comes from Pseudomonas vancouverensis, assembly GCF_004348895.1. GTDB lineage: Bacteria > Pseudomonadota > Gammaproteobacteria > Pseudomonadales > Pseudomonadaceae > Aquipseudomonas > Aquipseudomonas vancouverensis. Next base: position 239,202 of record NZ_RRZK01000002.1, on the reverse strand, counting down.
GGTAGCGATGAAAGAAACCTGTTGGCCTTCTTTCAGGCTTTTGAAGCCGTCGGACTGGATAGCTTTGAAGTGAACGAACAGGTCGTCACCGGATTGTGGAGTGATGAAGCCGAAGCCTTTTTCATCGTTGAACCACTTAACGGTACCGGTTTGGCGATTAGACATGGTGTAACTCCTTGAACAAAGATAACTGCGACTCAGGAAGAACCCTGGCCGAGACTGAGTGCAAAGAGCAGGAAAAATTCTTGTAGATGGTTGGATCGAAATTCAACATATCGTGTAGAGATTCTCAGTGACACAAGCAGCACAGTGGCGCCACCTTAACCCTTTTTCCGGAACGTGCCAATGCTTCTTGCGAAGGTTTCTCCGTTTTAGGGATCGGCGGTGTGACGGTTCGTCGCCAGGGCGCGTATTTCCTGCATGTTCGGCGAGAATTGCAGCGCGGACTTTGAACCCGGCGGCGCGCCCGGTAAGATGCCCAACAGAATTTTTCGACCTCGCTATTCAGGACACCCGCCATGAGCATCAAATCGGACAAGTGGATTCGCCGCATGGCGCAGGAACACGGCATGATCGAGCCGTTCGTCGAGCGCCAGGTACGTGGCAGCGACGACAGCCGTGTGATCTCCTACGGTGTGTCGAGCTACGGCTACGATGTGCGTTGCACCAATCATTTCAAGGTGTTCACCAACATCAATTCGGCCATCGTCGATCCGAAAAACTTCGACGCCGGCAGCTTCGTCGATGTCCACAGTGACGTCTGCATCATTCCGCCGAACTCCTTCGCTCTGGCCACGACCGTTGAATACTTCCGTATTCCACGCAACGTCCTGACCATCTGCCTGGGCAAGAGCACCTACGCGCGCTGCGGCATCATCGTCAACGTCACCCCGCTCGAGCCCGAGTGGGAAGGCCAGGTGACCCTGGAGTTCTCGAACACCACCAACCTGCCAGCGAAGATCTACGCCAACGAAGGCGTGGCGCAGATGCTGTTCCTCGAATCCGACGAGGAATGCGAAGTCTCCTACAAGGACCGTGCCGGCAAGTACCAGGGCCAGCGTGGCGTGACCCTGCCGCGTACCTGAGTCAACCGTCTGACCGACGTCGGGAATTCTTCAGCGAGCGTACACTCTATGGGGTGTACTGCTCCGATCCACGCAAGGCGGATCGGGCTATCGCTCAGGAGTACCGAATGAAGATCGATCCGCGCATCAGTGCCGAACTGGCAAGGCTGGAACCCAATCAGGTTGGCGTTCTGGCCTGGTCATTGCTGGCCCATCCGCCCGTCAGTATGGCAGGAGGCATCCCCGGCCAGCCTGATCCCGATACCCCCAATGAACAGCCTACCGAGCCCGGTGAGCCCACCCTTCCGGATGAGCCACCGCCTGCGCCTGTGGTCTGATTTCAATTGGATCTGCCTGCTGTAGGAGCGAGCATGCTCGCGATGAACCAGCGAACGCCGTGGGGCATCAGGCGCCCCGCGTTATCGTTAACGACCATCGCGAGCGAGCTCGCTCCTACAGGTTCGCGGGGGTCACAGGCCAGATTTCGTTATCGCCGATAACGAAGATTTTGCAGTGCTCGTCCTGCGTGACCTGATACCCGCCGGTAAATGCGCCAAAGGCAGGTAAAAGGCTGACGTCCTGGCCCAGCCTGAAGCACGCCAGTCGCAGACTTTGCCGCCCTCGACCCTTCAGCCGATAGACCGGATGTACGTGACCGGCCAGCACATGCCGGTCCGGATGCGGTTGTGGCTCATGCTGCAAGGCGAACGGCCCAAACAGAAAAGGCTCGGGCACGACGCGAATGTTCAGCGCCGCAGGTGGGTCGCCGGCGCTTTTGTCGTGATTACCACGGATTAGTGTCATGGCCAGGTCAGGGTGTCGCCCGCGCCACTCGGCCAGGACTTGAAGAGTGGCTTGGGCATGGGAGCCGGGGCCATGGAGGAAGTCGCCGAGAAAAATCAGCTGGCGAACGGGCAGGTTCGCTAACAGGCCATCCAGCCGTGCAATGTTTTGCGCCGTGGTACCCCGAGGCACCGGTTGGCCAAAGCTGCGATAAGCTGCAGCCTTGCCGAAATGCACGTCTGCCACCAGCAAGGCCTGCTGCACCGGCCAATACATGGCTTTCTGCGGCAACAGCCACAGCTCTTCGCCCGCCAGTCTTACGGGATAAGGGGCGTTCATTGCGCTTTCCGCGATTCGGCGGATTTTTCCAGATCACCGATCAGTCGTCGGATACGGTCGGCGAGTTTTTCCGAGCTCATGCTTTCGCGCATGCGCTCCACCAACAAAGGGAAGGCGAGGGGCGTCGGGCGCTTGATCCCATGCAGGTCGAGGCGCAGTCGGTTGATCCGTTCCAGGGTCTGTTCGAGGCGGCGAATATCCAGCTCCTCGCGCAAGACTTCTGCTCCTGCCTGGGCCAGCAGCAGATTACCGGCGTCGTACTGCTTGAACACTTCGAAGAACAATCCACTGGAAGCTTGAACCTGACGCGTGCTTTTCGCTGCACCGGGGTAACCGGCGAACACCAGCCCGGCGATCCGGGCAATCTCGCGGAAACGACGCAAGGCCAGTTCGCCGGCATTGAGGCTGGCGAGTACGTCTTCCAGCAGATGATCGGGTTTCAGCAGGTCGGGGTTCAGTTGTTCGAACCAATCCACAGCGGTCGCACTGAGCAATTCCAGGCCGTAATCGTTGACGGCAATGGAAAAGGTCACGGCCTGGCGCTGGCTGATGCGCCTGGCCAGCAGGCTGGCCAGGCCCAGATGCACCTGGCGCCCGGCGAAGGGATACAGGAACAGATGCCAGCCTTCGCGGGATTTCAGCGATTCGGCCAACAGACTGGTTTCGGTCGGCAGGCCGGACCAGCGCTGTTGCAGCGCCAGCAGCGGACGCAATGCCTGCATTTCCGGGCCGAGCAGTTCGCCCTGGGCGGCCGCGCTGAATCGCGCCACCACGGCATTGGCCAACTCGCTCGACAGCGGCATGCGCCCGCCATTCCAGCGCGGCACGGCGGCTTTCTTGACGGTGCTGCGCTTGACGTAGGCAGTCATGTTTTCCACTCGAACCAGTTCCAGCAAACGTCCGCCGAACAAGAAACCGTCGCCGGGCCTGAGGCGCGCGATGAAACCTTCCTCGACGCTGCCCAGTTGCTTGCCGCCACCGCCCTTGCTCCAGAACTTCAACTGGATGCTTGCATCACTGACGATGGTGCCGATGCTCATGCGATGACGCCGCGCCAGTCGTGCATCGGGGACACGCCACACGCCCTGTTCATCAGGCTCGACCCGGCGATAATCCGGATAAGCCGTCAGGGAAAGCCCGCCGTGGCGCACAAAAGCCAACGCCCAGGCCCAGTCAGCCGGGCTCAAGTCGCGGTAAGCCCAGGCGCCACGAACTTCCTCGTACAGCTCATCGGGCAGGAAACCACCGCCCAACGCGATGCTGACCAGATGCTGGACCAGCACATCCAGCGGCTTGTCCGGTGAGACCCGCGGTTCGATGCGTCGTTGCGCCACGGCGTCCCGGGCCGCGGCCGCCTCGATCAACTCAAGACTGTGGGTGGGCACCAATGTGACCCGTGATGCTCTCCCCGGTGCATGCCCGGAACGCCCGGCACGCTGCATCAGTCGTGCGACACCTTTGGCCGAGCCGATCTGCAGCACACGCTCCACCGGCAGAAAGTCCACGCCCAGATCCAGGCTGGACGTGCAAACCACGGCTTTGAGCTGGCCGTCCTTGAGCGCACGCTCAACCCAGTCGCGGGTCTCGCGCGACAGCGAACTGTGGTGCAGTGCGATCAGACCGGCCCAGTCCGGACGGGCCTCGAGCAAGGCTTGATACCAGATCTCCGCTTGCGCACGGGTGTTGGTAAACACCAGCGTGCTGGGGCTGCATTCGAGTTCGGCGACAACCTGCGGCAACATCGTCAAACCGATGTGCCCGGCCCATGGAAAGCGCTCGATGGCGGGCGGAATCAGCGTATCGACGCGCAACGACTTGCTGCTCTGGCCCTGCACGCTGATGCCGCCACCTTGCGGGATCAATACCTGTTCGGCGTGGGCCTGATTACCCAGTGTCGCGGAAATGCCCCAGACAATCAGCTGCGGCTGCCAACGGCGCAAGCGCGCCAGGGCCAGTTGCAGCTGCACGCCGCGCTTGTTGCCGAGCAGTTCGTGCCACTCGTCGACCACCACCATACGCAAGCTCGCCAGTGCTGATTGTGCATCGCCACGGGCCAGCATCAGGGTCAGGCTTTCCGGGGTAGTGATCAGCGTGGTGGGCAGGCGCCGACTCTGCTTCGCCCGTTCGCTGCTACTGGTATCGCCCGTGCGCAGACCGACGCTCCAGGGAATTTGCAGATCGAGCAGCGGTGTTTGCAGTGCCCTCGCGGTGTCGGCAGCCAACGCGCGCATGGGGGTTATCCACAACACCGTCAGCGGTTCGGCGACGGGTTTGCGTTTGCGCGTTGTTTCAGCGAGAGGCGCCGTTGGGGCGAAACGATTGAGTGCGGCAAACCAGACCGCATAGGTTTTACCGGCACCGGTGCTGGCGTGGAGCAGCCCGGACTGACCCTGCTTTACCGCCGTCCACACCTGTTTCTGAAAGGCGAACGGCTTCCAGCCGCGAGCGGTGAACCATTGTCTGGCGTAGTCGGGGGAGGTTCCCATGCCGCGGAGTGCGCTCTGAAGGTGTTCCTTCAGTGACCGCAGGAGATTGGAACAAGTTTAATTGCTTTGTTTTTGTGGGAGCGGGCGAGCCCACTCCCACAGATATTTACTTCAGGTTGCCGCTGAGGAATTGCTTCAACCGCTCACTCTTCGGATTGCCCAGCACGTCTTCCGGTGCGCCTTCTTCTTCCACCAGCCCTTGATGCAGAAACAGCACCTGGCTCGACACCTTGCGGGCGAAGCTCATTTCGTGGGTCACCATGATCATGGTCCGGCCTTCCTCGGCCAGGCCCTGGATCACCTTGAGCACTTCACCCACCAGTTCCGGGTCGAGCGCCGAGGTCGGCTCGTCGAACAGCATCACTTCCGGTTCCATGGCCAGTGCGCGGGCAATGGCGACCCGTTGTTGCTGGCCACCGGAGAGAAAGGCCGGGTATTGATCGGCGACACGGGAGGCCAGGCCCACCTTGTCCAGATAACGCCGGGCACGGTCTTCGGCTTCTTTCTTGTCGCAACCCAGCACCCGGCGCGGGGCCATGGTGATGTTCTCAAGCACGGTCATGTGGCTCCACAGGTTGAAGTGCTGGAACACCATGGCCAGGCGCGTGCGGATCCGTTGCAGTTCGTCGGCATCGGCCACGTGCATGCCGTGGCGATCCTTGATCATGCGCACGCTCTGGCCGTCGAGGCTCATGGCGCCGTCGTTGGGCTGTTCGAGAAAGTTGATGCAACGCAGGAAGGTACTTTTACCCGAACCACTGGCGCCGATCAGGCTGATGACATCGCCGGTTTTGGCCTTGAGCGAAACACCTTTGAGCACCTCGTGATCGCCGTAGCTTTTATGCAGGCCTTCGATGGTCAATTTGTACATGGGGCATGCATCCTCAAGGCGAAAGTAGATAGCCGCTGCGATAGGCTTCGGCACCTGCGACATGGGCGATGACCATGCCGGCGGTGGCCATGCGACGCAGCGAACGGGCGTACATCAGCCCGGCGGTGGAGCAATGGACGGGAGTGACCCGATCGGTGATCGGGTCAATGATTTCGGCGATCAATTGCCCGGCTACCAGGTACTCGCCCGGTAACACGCTGAACACCAGCAGGCCGCCGACCGGCGTGGCGACCGGTTCCACACCGGCCAGTGGTGTCGCCGGATAGAGCAGCTCAGGCAGTGGAGCCGGCTCACCGGCAATCGCGCCGAAGTGGGTCAGGTAGTCAATCAGCGCCTGGCAATCGAGGCTGGCCAGGGGGTGATTGACGTCGCCCTGGCCGCGCAATTCAACGGTCACCGAAAAGCTGCCCGACGGAATGTCGAAGTGTTCGCCGAAGCGCTCTTTCAACTGCCACCAGAGCAGGGTGAAGCATTCATCGAACGACTGGCCACCGGAATCCGTGGCCAGCAGGCTGGCTTCGGCGCCGATGTAGCGGGCCAGCGGCTCGACCTGTGGCCAGGCTTCGGGGGTGGTGTACAGATGCGCGACGGCTTCGAAATCACAGTGCAGGTCGAGCACCATGTCCGCATCGCAGGCCAGTCGTTGCAGGGTCAGGCGCTGGGATTGCAGTTGGGTATCGGCCGTCTGCCGTGCCAGTGCCTCGCGCAGATGGTTGCGGATCAGTCGCAGGTTGCTTTGCGGGTCATTACCGAGCAAGCCTTCGACGGCGTTGCCGACTTCTTCGCTGAGATCGACGAACCAGCGATTGAAGTTCTGCCCGCTTTCCAGCTCGTAGCGGCCCAGCGGTACATCCATCAGCACCTGTTCCAGGCCCACCGGGTTGGCGATGGGCACCAGGACGATTTCGCTGCGCAGGCGCCCGGCGGCTTCCAGCTCCGTCAAACGCTGCTTGAGGTGCCAGGCGACCAGCATGCCGGGCATTTCATCGGCATGCAGGGATGCCTGGATGTAGATCTTGCCGTTGGCCGCTTGGGGCCCGAAGTGAAAACTGTGGATCTGTCGTGCTGTCCCCGGCAGCGGGGCCAGCAGGTCATGTGTCTGGTGGCGCATTGGTTGTTTCCTGAAACGGTATTGAGCCTTAGTGGGTCGGCCCGAGGAAGGCCAGCCATCGGCGTTCGGCAAGGCGGAACAGGCCGACCAGCGCAAAGGTGACGGTCAGGTAGATCAAGGCGGCGATGCCGAACGACTGAAACGTCAGGAAGGTCGCCGAGTTGGCGTCCCGCGCTACTTTCAGGATGTCCGGGATGGTCGCGGTGAACGCCACGGTGGTCGAGTGCAGCATCAGGATCACTTCGTTGCTGTAGTAGGGCAACGAGCGACGCAGGGCCGAGGGCATGATCACGTAGGCATACAGCTTCCAACCGGTCAGGCCATAGGCCTTGGCCGCTTCGACTTCACCGTGGTTCATGCTGCGGATGGCACCGGCGAAGATCTCCGTGGTGTAGGCGCAGGTGTTCAAGGCGAATGCCAGGATGGTGCAGTTCATCGCATCGCGGAAAAAACTGTCGAGCAGCGGTTGTGCACGCACTGCCGCCAGGCTGTAGATCCCCGTGTAGCAAATCAGCAACTGGATATACAGCGGCGTGCCGCGAAACAGGTAGGTGTAGAACTGCACCGGCCAGCGGATGTAGCGGTGGGTCGAGACCCGGGCGATGGACAGCGGAATCGATACGAGGAAACCGAAGAAAATCGAAGCGCTGAGCAGCCACAGGGTCATGGCCAGGCCGGTGATGTTCTGGCCGTCGGTATAAAGAAAGGGTTTCCAGTATTCCTGCAGGAGTTCGATCATCGTACTGCCTCCCGTGTGCCGGCGGAGTAACGACGTTCAAGCCTGCGCAGAATGAAATTGGACGCGCTGGTGATCAGCAGATAGATCAGCGCGGCGAGCACCAGGAAGTAAAACAACTGATAGCTGCTTTTCCCGGCGTCCTGGGCAGCCTTGACCAGATCGGCCAGGCCGATGATCGACACCAGGGCGGTGGCCTTGAGCATCACCATCCAGTTGTTGCCAATGCCCGGCAGGGCATAACGCATCATTTGCGGGAACACCACGATCCAGAAGCGCTGACCGCGTTTGAGGCCATAGGCGGTGGCGGCTTCGACCTGGCCCCGCGGCACGGCGAGAATCGCGCCACGGAAGGTTTCAGTGAAATACGCACCATAAATGAAGCCCAGGGTAATGACCCCGGCGCTGAACGGGTTGATTTCGATGTATTCCCATTCCATGTAGTCGGTCAACGACGTCAGCCAGGTTTGCAGGCTGTAGAAAATCAGCAGCATCAGGACCAGGTCCGGCACGCCGCGAATGAGGGTGGTGTAGAGCTGGGCAGGCACGCGCATCAGTTTGATTTTTGACAACTTGGCACTGGCGCCCAGCAGCCCGAGCAACACGGCTACCAACAGCGACATTGCCGACAGCTTGATCGTCATCCAGGTGCCTTGCATCAGCAACGGGCCGAAGCCCTTGAGGCTGAAGGCAGAGAGCCCCAGATTTTGTAAGAGGGTTTCGAACATAAATCAGCAACCTGATCGGATGAAAAAAGCGCCCATCGCGAGATGGGCGCCGGGCATTATTTGCCGCTGTACAGGTTCAGATCGCCAAAGTGTTTCTTCTGAATGGTGGCGTAGGTGCCATCATCGTGTAACGCTTTGATACCTTTATCCAAAAGGGCTTTCAGCTCGGTGTTACCTTTCTTAATGCCGACAGCTGTCTTGGCTGGCAACAGAGGGTCATCCACCGGCTTGCTGACTTCGAAATCGGCACCCTGTGGCGACTTCAGGAAACCCAGTTCGGCTTGCAGCATGTCCTGGATGCCGGCGTCGAGACGACCGGAAGTCAGGTCTGCGTACACCTGGTCCTGGTTGGCGTAGGCCTGGGTTTTCACCCCGGCCTTGTCGAGGATGGCCTTGGCGTAGGCTTCCTGAATGGTGCCTTGCTCGTAACCGACGGTCTTGCCCTTGAGCGAGGCGACGTCGGTGGAGATGCCGGAACCTTTCTTGTACACAAGAGCGGTTGGGCCGGAGAACAGCTCGCTGGAGAAGTCGATGACTTTCTCACGGGCTTCGGTCACGGTCATCGACGAGATCACGCCGTCGAACTTGTTGGCCTTCAGGCCCGGGATCATGCCGTCGAAGTCACTTTCGACCCACTTGCACTTGACCTTCAGCTCGGCGCAGATCGCGTTCCCCAGGTCGATGTCGAAGCCGACCAGGCTGCCATCGGCCGCTTTCGACTCGAACGGTGCATAGGACGGGTCAACGCCAAAACGCAGTTCCTTGTACTCCTTGGCCAGGGCGGAGCCAGCAGCCACGCACAATGCCAGTGCAGAAAGGGTCAGCAATGCTTTTTTCATTATTCAATCCCTAAAACCAATATGAGCGCTTGTGGCGCAGAATTATTGTTACTGGAAGCGTGAGACCTATTGAAAGTAGCAATTTCCGAACCAGAGTGCCGAACGAGCGTTTTAAAAGGCGCGCGGAGAATGGCCGGAGGCAGATTTATGCACGAAATCGGGCGCAAGGAAATGACCGCACCAGCTTGGAACAAAAAGAATTAATTTTTGCGTTGCACGAAGGGTTAGCCGAGCAGGTTTTGCAGGGTCGCCAGGCTGTCGGCTTCCTCTACTGTCTTGTCCTTGCGCCAGCGCAGCATGCGCGGGAAACGCACGGCGATGCCGCTTTTGTGTCGGCGCGAGAGGGCGATGCCTTCGAAACCCAGTTCGAATACCAGACTTGGCTGAACGCTGCTCACCGGGCCGAATTTTTCCATGGTGGTCTTGCGCACGATGTTGTCGACCTGGCGAATTTCTTCGTCGGTCAGCCCGGAATAGGCCTTGGCGAAAGGCACCAGGTTGCGCTCGCTGGCGCCCGGTGGCCCGTCCCAGACCGCGAAGGTGTAATCGCTGTAAAGACTGGCGCGGCGACCATGGCCGCGTTGCGCGTAGATGAGTACAGCGTCAACGCTGAACGGATCGATTTTCCATTTCCACCACACCCCCATGTCCTTGGTGCGGCCGACGCCATACAGGGCGTCCCGGGCCTTGAGCATCAAGCCTTCGACGCCGAGTTTGCGCGAGGCTTCTCGCTGCCGGGCAAGGTCCGCCCAGCTGTCACCTTTCAACAGTGGAGACAGGCGCAGGAACGGATTGGCACATTCACAGACCACCTGCTCAAGTTGTTCGCGGCGGATTTGCTGGGTCCGGCTGCGCCAGTCCTCGCCCTGATATTCGAGCAGGTCGTAGGCGAGAACCACTACTGGCACTTCTGCAAGAATTTTCCGATCCAGGGTTTTGCGACCAATGCGCTGCTGCAACAGCGCGAACGGCAAGACCGCCGGTTCCAGCGTTGCTTGATCACCTGAGAAGCCGCTCTTGCAGGCCACGATTTCGCCGTCGATGACGGTCCCGTCGGGCAAGTCCTGGGTCAGGCTGCCGAGTTCCGGAAAGCGCTCGGTGACCAGTTCCTCACCCCGCGACCAGATCCACAATTGGCCGTCGCGCTTGATCACTTGCGCGCGAATGCCGTCCCATTTCCATTCCGCTTGCCATTGCTCGACAGGGCCGAGTACGGCATCAAATTGTTCAACGGCGGGCGACAGGGCATGGGCGAGAAAGAACGGGTAGGGCTGGCCGCCGCGTTGCGCGTGTTCATCGGATGACTCGGGGGCGATCAGCTTCAAATAGCTGGCGGCATCGGGGCGATGGCTCAAGTCGGTGTAGCCGACGATGCGTTGGGCGACACGCTTGCTGTCCAGGTGGGCCATCGCGGCCAGTGCGCGCGTCACCAGCAGCTTGGACACGCCGACGCGAAAACTGCCGGTGATCAGTTTGATGCAGACCATCAGGCTGCTGCGGTCCAATTGTGCCCATAGCGCCGGAAGCTGAGCGGCAAGGGCCTGCGGAGTTGCACCGCGTAATGGCAGCAGCTTGTCTTCGATCCAGCTGGCCAGGCCGTCGGTTGAGCGATGTGGCGATTCCGGCAACACCAGGGAAATGGTTTCCGCCAGATCGCCGACGGCCTGGTAACTCTCCTCGAACAGCCATTCGCTCAGGCCGGAACACGCCACCGCCAGCTCGCGCAACACCCGCACGGGCACCAGTTGCCGCGGACGCCCGCCGGATAAAAAGTACACCGCCCAGGCGGCGTCTTCCGCTGCGGCGCTGGCGAAGTAGCGTTGCATGGCCGCCAGTTTGACGTTGTTCGAGGTGGACGCGTCGAGTTCGGCATAGAGCTCGGCGAACGCTTTCATGACAGCACCTCGGCGTGTTCGCGTTCGTCGGTCACCGCCTCGTCTTCATCGCCGTATTCGGTGTCGAACGCCCTGGCGTCGAGGCCCTGCTCGCGCAGATGACGGACCAGGGTTGCCACCGAACCATGGGTGACCATGACCCGTTCGGCACCGGTCTGTTCGATGGCCCACAGCAATCCGGGCCAGTCGGCGTGGTCGGACAGGACGAAACCGCGATCGACGCCACGGCGTCGGCGTGTGCCACGCACGCGCATCCAGCCACTGGCGAAACCATCACTGTAGTCGCCGAAGCGGTTCATCCAGCTACTGCCGCCGGCGGAGGGTGGCGCGATGATCAGCGCCTTGCGCATCATCGGGTCGCTCTTTTTCACTTCGCTGGCATGCAGGGTCGGCGGCAGATACACCCCGGCATCGCGGTACACCTGATTGATCGGTTCAACGGCACCGTGGACCAGGATGGGACCGATGGTGGCATCGATGCCATGCAGGATTCGTTGCGCCTTGCCCAGCGAATAACAGAACAGCACGCTGGCTTTGTCTTGCGCGGCGTTGGCCTGCCACCACTGATTGATCTCGGCAAACACCTGCGCCTGGGGTTGCCACCGGTAGATAGGCAGGCCAAAGGTCGATTCGGTGATGAAGGTGTCGCAGCGCACCGGTTCGAACGGTGTGCAGGTGTTGTCGGCTTCGGTCTTGAAGTCCCCGGAGGCGACCCAGACTTCACCGCCGTATTCCAGGCGCAGTTGCGCCGAACCCAGCACATGGCCGGCGGGATGAAAGCTGAGGATCACACCGTGGTGCAGCAGCCGTTCGCCGTAGGGCAGGGTTTGCAGGTTGATGTCCTGGCCCAGCCGCGTGCGCAACAGGCCTTCCCCGGGAGACGCCGCCAGGTAGTGCCGGTTGCCGGCGCGGGCATGATCACTGTGGGCGTGGGTGATCACCGAGCGCTCGACGGGGCGCCACGGATCGATATGGAAATCGCCTGCAGGGCAATACAAACCTTCGGGACGCGAGATGACAAGGTCCATGGCGGTGCCGGAGTGGTGGGACTTGTTAGCTATGAGCAGGGCGGGAGGCGAGAAGTTCTATCGGATTTCATCGGCAAATGTGGGAGCGAGCTTGCTCGCGATGGCGGTGTATCAGTCAGCAATGATGTTGTCTGACAGGGCGCCATCGCGAGCAAGCTCGCTCCTACAGTGGGGGGGATTATTTGCCTGGGGTGAGTGTCAGCCGCGTCTTGCCATAGGCATTGTCAAAGTTCTGCGGCTGCATCGGCAGGCTCATGTACTGACCCTTGAGCCACGGCTCGATGCTGTTGAGGTAGTTCGGGCTCGCCGGGTTGCCGGACTGGCCGGTGCCGTTCTGCGCCATCAGCGGTTCGGACTGGCCGAAGTCGACGATGAAGCGTACAGCCGGTGCCCGCGTGGTGTTGAAGTCCTGACCCCAGGCGAATGCGGCAGTGTTGAGGGTGGTCTGATCGCCGCCGGCGGCGACAGGGCCGCGCACGACCTGGCCACTGCTGTTCTTCCACTCGTAGCGGTGCAGCTTGCCCCATTGCCAGGCGCGGTGATCGCCGCCCAACTGGCTATCGCCGGCGCTGATCGCTGCGGCAAGGCTGCGTGCGAGGATAGCCGGTTTGTCTTCTTTCTGCGGGGTGCGCACGTCATCCCAGAACGGGCTGTCTTCACGCCCCAGCAGGTGATCAGCCTGGGCCGCGTAGGACAACTGGCCGTTGGCAACAAAGGCTTGCCACGCCGGGCTGGTTTTCGGGCCCAGTTCGTCGAGGAAGATCTGTTCGGTGCTGGCTTGCAGGAACAGTTCGTAAATCGCCGCGTCGGCCGAAGTCGGGCTGAGTTTGCCGTCGAACGCCATCAAGCGAGTGTAGGCTTCCTGCGCCTTGGCCCGATCGGCTGGCGGTAATGCATTGATCGCCTGCTTGAGCGGCTGGGCCATGCCCGGCGCCTCGAACATCTTCTTCAACTTGATGGCAAACGTGGTGGTCTGGTCGTACTGCATGGCGATCAGGCTGCGACTGTCGTGCTTGCCCGCACCGGCCAGTTCGGCCAGACGCTCGCCACGCTCCGGTGCCGCCCACGAGTTGGACAATTGCATGCCGTAGCCATGGGGAATGACCCGCTGGTTGGCGGTCCCCAACCAGCCCTGGGCCGGGTCCTGATCGTAGGGATGCAGCATCGGGTCGGCATAACCGTCCCAATCGTAACGGCCTTCCCAACCCGGTGACGGCAGCAAGCCTTCGCCTTCGCGGCGGTTCGGGTAGCGGCCGGTCACTTGCCAGCCGATGTTACTGGCATCGGCGAACACCATGTTCAGGGCGATGGCGCGAATTTCCCGGCTGGCGTCCGAGGCTTTCTCGGCAGTCTGGGCGCGGGTCAGGTCGAAAAACGCATCCAGGGTTTTATCGTCGGTGAAGCTCGGCGTCTGCAAGGCGAGGCCAAAACCATTGGCCAGCGTGGTGCCCTGGGCGCTATTGAGCAATGGTCCGTGGCGGGTTTCGTACACTGCTTCGCGCAGCGGGCGCTGGCCTTTGACGAAGTAGGTTTCGTTGCGCACGATCACTGGCTGCCACTTGCCGTTGTTTTCGTAGGTGAGGCCGCTGCCCTGGCGTTTGATTTTCTCCAGGAACAGGTCCTGGTTATCGCCCATCACGGCGGCCATGCTCCAGGCCACTTTGCCGTTGAACCCGCCCAGCACCATCGGCAAGCCGGCGATGGTCACGCCGGAGGCCTGATACTTCGGCGCACGGATCTGTACGTAAGTGAACAGCGACGGCACGCCGAGCGGGCCATGACTGTCGTTGGCCAGCAGGCTCTTGCCGCTGCGGCTGCGTTGCGGCGCGATAGCCCAGTTATTCGATGAAGTGGCGCCGAGCAGGTTCAGGTCCGCCAGTTGGCCGGTGGCCTTGCTCAGCTCGGTGAGGCCGGGGACTTGCCCGTTGAGCTTGATGCCTTGCAGTTTTTCGCTCTCAGCCAGCGGCAGTTTTTCGTCGGGGGCGGACGGCGTCAGCCAGGCCAGTTTGTCGGTGGTGACGGTTTGCGCCAGCACCAGCGAGGAAATCTCCTCCGGCAGGTTGGCCGACTGGCTGAAGTTCAACAGGCAGAAAATCAGCGCCGAGTCTTCCGGTTGCCAGTATTCAGGCTTGTAGCCGGTGGCGGCGAGATCGGTCGGCAACTTGTCGCGGTAACGGAACAGGTAGGCGTTGACCCCGCGTGCATAGACTTCAAAGAAGCGCTTGAGGCGCGGCGAAGAGGCCTTGTACAACTCACCGGCGCTTTTCTTCAGATTGACCGCGCGCATGTAGCGGTCGGCGTCGAGCAGGTCCGCGCCGTACATTTCCGCCAGGCGACCCTGGGCCAGCAGGCGCAGGGTCGCCATTTGCGTGATGCGGTCGCTGGCGTGCACGTAGCCGAGTGCGAAGAGGGCGTCGTGGAAGCTGTTGCTCTCGATCAGGGGCATGCCCATGGCATTGCGGCGCACCGAGACGTTCTGCGCCAGTCCTTTGAGAGGCTGCACGCCGGACGTGGGCGGCAGGGTCTCCTGGGCGTTGAAGTTCTGACAACCGGTCAGGCTCAACGCGCCGGCTACTGCTGCGGCAACGCCGAACCGGGGTAGAAATCGAGAAAGGGCTGGCGAGGCCATGGCAAAGCTCCTGCGGGGGTGGTGGCGCAATAAAGCCGCTACGTTAGTGAGCCGTCGATGGCCGCGCAAGCGGGCTGGAAAGTTATTTCTGCATTTGTCCGGCAAACCGTCCATTCACCGACGATCTGCGGCGATTCGAGGGCTTGCCAGTCAACAAGGGCAGTGCTGAAGTGTGCCGATATCAAAGAATGAGAGAGCACAACCCGCATGGAGCTCAAGGCCAATGCAGCACTGATCATCATCGATCAGCAGAAAGGCATCCTCCACCCCCGGCTGGGACGGCGGAACAATCCTCAAGCCGAGGAACGCATGCTCGAGTTGCTGGGGCATTGGCGGCGCACGGCTCGACCGGTGATCCATGTGCAGCATTTGTCCCGCTCGCCAGACTCGGTGTTCTGGCCGCAGCAGCCGGGGGTGGAGTTTCAGCAGCGTTTCGAGCCCGGGGCTGGCGAACGCCTGATCCAGAAACAGGTGCCGGATGCGTTTTGCGCGACAGGGCTGGAAGCGTGCTTGCGGGAGGGGCAGATCGGGCAGTTGCTCATCGTCGGGGTGGCGACCAACAACTCGGTGGAATCAACGGCGCGGACGGCCGGCAATCTGGGGTTTGATACCTGGGTCATCGAAGATGCGTGTTTCACCTTCGACAAGGCCGACTTTTTCGGCAATGCCCGCAGCGCCGAAGACGTGCACGCCATGTCGTTGGGCAATCTGCACGGCGAATACGCCACTGTGGTGAGCTCAGACCAGATACTGGCGGCCGAAGCTTTGTAGGTGCCGGCTGACTGGCGATCAATGCGTGGCAGATTTACCGGTGCATCGCCTCGCCAGCCAGCCGGCGCCTACAAGGAAAAGTCCATCAGGCGCCGTGGCACTTCTTGAACTTCTTGCCGTTGCCGCATGGGCAAGGGTCGTTGCGGCCGACGTCTTTCAGGGCGTTGCGCACCGGTTCCTGGTGAGCGTGGCCGCAATTCGGGCCGTGCACGTGGCCGTGGTCGTGATCATGGTGATGTGCATGATCATGATCGTGGTTGCAGTCAGGGCCGTGGACGTGGGGTTGCTGGGTCATCGGTGTTGCTCCGGAATTAAATCGGCGGGGATTATCACGCCATTGCGCGCCAGGTGCACGTAGTGCGCGATGAATAAACCGGTTTCCAGTTCACCTTCCAGACGATAGGGGATCGGCTGCCGGGGATTTTTCAGTTGCTTGACCAGGTCGCGCACCTTGGACCACAGGTTGGTGCGGATCGGCACCTTGAAGTAGGCGCTGTGCTTGGGGCCGACGGTGAACCAGTGTTCGTGTTCGCCCTCGGCCAGCAGGATGTCCCCCAGATGAATGCGGTAATCCAGGCTGCGCACTGTCAGGTCGCTGTCGTTGGGATTGTCGACGCGAAAGTGCAGCAGCAGTTTTTGTTCGAGCAATTTGGCGCGCACCACTTCGACTTTCACCAGGTGCACTTGCGGGTCGGGCAGGTCATCCTCAAACCACGAGGCACATCCGCCCAGACCCAATCCCAGAAGAAGGGTAACCGTTCGCAGAGTGCGCCAATGACCGAGCATGCTGTGGCTCCATTTGCTGCCCCGTCCAGATGTTGGCGGGTGACCTCAAGCGCCGAAATACCCCGCACAGCATTTCTTGAATTTCTGTCCGCTGGCACACGGGCAGGCATCGTTGCGTCCGAGTTTGAGCTGAACGGTGGGGTCGATGAAGTACCAGCGACCGGCATTCTGCACAAAGGATGAACGCTCGCGATGGCTGTGCTCGCCGTTGCTGTCGTGCCAGCGTGCGGTGAAGGTCACGAAGGCGTGTTCCGGTTGACCACCGAGGACTTCGGAACTTTCCACGTCCAGCCCCAACCAGGTGCTCTGGGCACTCCAGTCACTGATGGACTGCTTGTCCAGGCCCGCCTGTTGCGCGGGCAGGGTGGTGGCCACCAGATAGTCGACCAGGCCCAGCACATAGGCGCTGTAGCGCGAACGCATCAAGGCTTCGGCGCACGGCGCCGGGTGCCCGGCATGGTAATGACCGCAGCAGGCATCGAGCAGGGTGCCGCTGCCGCAGGGGCAAATGGATGTACTCATTGCATTACCACCAGTATTTCCCGAAGTTTTCCGGATTGGCCCAGAAGCGCGAATTGAGCCAGTCGGGGACTTGTTTGTATTCAAGCAGATCGTAAGTGAACAGGGTCAGGACCTGATCGTCCCGTTGAAAATGCTCGCTGGCTTGCAGGGCCAGGGAAAAGAAATCGGTTTCCTGCCAGGCACAGGCCGCCAGATCAGCCAGCACCGCGATACGGCTGGCGTTGAGATTGCGGATCCCGCCCAACAGGTTCAGGCCGTCACGCTTGGGCAAATGTTCCAGGCAATCGACGGCCAGTGCCAGGTCAAAGCGCTGTGCGGCGAGTTCCACAGGCAACGGCCCGGGGGCGGCAAACGCGACGTGGCAATCCGGGTGAGCCTGTTTAAACGCATCCAGCGCCGGGAACTCGCTTGCGCCGATCAGCAACAGGCGCGCAGGGGCATACCGGTCCAGCAAAGCGGCCAGTGCCTGCTGCGGCGTGCGAGTGGATACAGCTGTAGTCATCGAAGATCCTCAATCAGATGTGCCAAGACTAGCCTGCCCGAAGGCGCGGGCCTAGAGCTGCTTCACGGCAAATCGGACAATGGGTGGTCCATACAGGATTAAACAGCAATGGCCTATTGCTGGCGGAGTTTAAGACTCGGGTCTTTACTACCTGAATCGGTTCTAAGCCGATCCTTCAGGAGAAAACTAGATGAGCATAGTTCGGACAGCATTACCCTTGGTTCTGCTAACCAGTGTGTTGACTGGTTGCGCAGGTTTGCAGAAAACCGACTGGCCGACCTGTGCGGCCGTTGGTGGTGTCGTAGGTGCGGGGCTCGGTGCGACCGAGAGTTCGTCATGGGCAGGCTATGGCGCACTGCTCGTCGGTGGTACGGCAGCGGCTTATTGCTGGGTTCACGGTGATGGCGACGAAGACGGCGATGGTGTGCCGGATAGCCGCGACAAGTGCCCGCACACGCCTAAAGGCGTGCAGGTCGATGCTGACGGCTGCCCTCCACCAGTGCCTGCACCAGTGGTTGAAGAAGCTGTAGTGGTCAAGGAAGAAACCATTGTCATCCGCGATGTTCACTTCATGTTCGACAAAGCCACGCTGACCGCGTCTGACAAGCAGGTACTCGACAAGATCGCCACCCGCTTGAAGGCAGAAGCGCCAACTGCTCGCTTGACCGTCACCGGTCACACCGACAGTGTGGGCAGCGATGCCTACAACCAGAAACTGTCGGATAAACGCGCGCACTCGGTGGTTGAGTACCTCATCCATGAAGGCGTGCCACGCAGCAACTTCGTGTCTGTGACCGGTGCCGGTGAAAGCCAGCCAGTTGCCGATAACAAAACCGCCGACGGTCGCGCACAAAACCGTCGTACCGAAATCAAAATCCAGCGTTAAGCCCCCCTCGCATCCGCGCCTTGTGCAGTCGCGGATGCGGGTCTTTACTCCTGTGTAACCGGTATTGGCCGGTGACACAGGAGCTTTCAACATGATCCTTCTCACAAGGACCGTCCTGCCGGTTCTGCTGCTTGGCAGCCTTCTGACCGGTTGCGCAACACACAGTGATGGCACTGCCCCCCTCAATCAACGTACCTGGCCTATCTGCAGCGTGATCGGCGGCCTGGTCGGTGGTGGCCTGGGCGCGATCGAAAGCGGCGGATGGGCCGCCGGCGGCGCCGCCCTCGGTATTCTGGGTGGCGGCTTGATCTGTTACGCCCAGGATGGCGACGAAGATGGCGACGGCGTGTTCGACCGACGTGACCGTTGCCCCGATACCCCGGCCAATACACCGGTCGATCATCGAGGCTGTCCGCTGCCGCAGTACCCGGCCAGCGTGAAGCCTGCCGAACCTGCGCAATCTGAAGTCATTACCCTGAGCGACGCTGGCAATGTGCTGTTTGCTTTCAACAAATCCGACCTGACGCCCGAGGCGAAGAGCCAGCTGGATTCGTTGATGGGTAAGTTGCAGGACGCCGATGTGGTGAGCATCAAGGTGGTGGGGCATACCGACAGCAAGGGTACGGAGGCCTATAACCAGGCTCTGTCCGAGCGTCGAGCCAGCAGCGTGGCCGAGTACCTGATCAACCAGGGGCTGGCGCCGAGCAAAATCACCAGCGAAGGCAAGGGTGAAAACCAACCCATCGCCGACAACGAAACCGAAGAAGGCCGCGCGAAGAACCGTCGTGTGGAACTGCATATCAACCGCTGACCAGCGCAATAGAGCCGTCCGGCGATGAAAATCGATCGTCGCGACGGCCGTTCGGCGGCATCCCTGAAGAATTTTCCGTTGCCCTCTGGCTTATCCCGCGTGGAAGCCGTTACTGTGCGCGCAAATAATAATTCTCACCGGGGGAGCGTATGAAGGTGTTATGGGGGCTGGGGAAGCTGTTGACCCTGCTGTTCTGGCTGGTGGTGCTGGCCAATCTGCTCACGCCGTTTGTCAATCCGCTGCACCTGCTGGTCAATCTGGCCGGTGGCGTGCTGGCATCGATTCATCTGCTGGAGGCGCTGTTGTGTTATCGCAGCCTCCGGGGGCGCAGCCATCCCTGGCTTGATCGCCTGATGATCCTGATTTTCGGCGTTTTCCACCTGCAAACCATTCCGGCCCCCGTCGCACCGAAGGCTTCCCATGCGTAAATTTTGTCTGCTCGCTGTATTCATCAGTCCATTGGCCTGCGCACAGGTGGTCAGTGTTGAAACCAATTCCTTGATGCGTTTGCCCAACACCGCCAGCACCCTGCAACTGGAACGCCTGGAAGTGGCTGACTACGGCACCCTGCTGATTCCTTCGAATGTAACGGAAGTGACAGTAGACGAACTGCACCTGGGGCGTGAGGCGCGGATCGCTATCGTGCCGGGCGAGCAGGCGCTGGCGCTGAAAGTGCGCAAAGCGCAGTTGTCCGAAGGCAGCCAGATCACTTCGCGCGGTGCACCGGGGACTTATCAGAAAGCGGCCCGTTCCGGACGCAACCTCGACTTGCAGATCAAGGCACTGAACGCAGCACAGTTGCTGGTCGATGCACGTGGTGGCGCCGGCGCACCTGGCTTCGTCGGTCTCGACGGCGCCAACGGCCAGGAACCAGGTTGTACCTGGGGCCAGGCCGGTCGCGGTGCCGATGGCAGCGATGGCAGCGACGGTCAACCTGGTGCCCCGGGTGCCTTGGTCAAGCTGGCCGTGCCTCACGATTATCCAGCCGAGCGAATCAAGGTTCAGGTCGCCGGTGGTGCCGGTGGCGTAGCAGGCCCTGGCGGCAAGCCGGGCGCGGGCGGCAAGGCCAAGGGTTGCCTGGTCTACCAGACCGAGGGTGGCAAGAGCGGGCGCCCCGGGGCTGATGGCCAGCCTGGGCCTGCCGGGGCGGCCGGTTCGGTGACCGTGCAGCGCTTGTAAACAGTTCGCTCAGGCACTTCGCGGGTTTGCCCGCGAGGTGCTTCAGAACATCGGGCGCGCCGCGGCAATCGCCACCAGCGCCAGTCCCACCAGCAGGTTGATTCCCACCAGCTTGCGAATCCGTCCCAGCACCGCAGCACCGGCCGGCCAATCCTGTTCCGTCACCGCGGTGCGCAACTCCGGCAGCAACAGCGCCTGAATGCGAATGAACAGTGCCGTCATCACCACGTACAGACCCATCATCACCTGCACATAACGCGGCGCCGTTTCAAAGCCGTTGAAGTGCATGTGCAGCATGCCCACGCCGCTGATTGGCAACAGCACCACCGCGACCCAGACCCAGCGGAAAAAACCTTGAAACACTTCTACCCACAGCTTCAGCCGGGCAGGGCCTTCCAGAGCCTTCATCGCCGCGGGGCGCAGGACCATCCAGGCGAAAAACATGCCGCCGACCCAGACCAGGGCGGCCAGTACATGCAGGCTGTAAATGAGGCTAAAAGGTGTCATTGGGGTACTCCGTTCTGCGCGGGATTCATTAGCGGGGTATGATAGCGGCCGAATCGAACCACTGAAAATTTATCCAGCGTTTTTTGCGCCCGACATCACATGATCAGCACTGAACTCAAAACCACGATCCAGGGCGCCTATTCGCGTTTTCTCGAAGCCAAGAGCCTCAAGCCGCGTTACGGCCAACGCCTGATGATCGCTGAAGTCGCCAAAGTCCTGGGTGATATCGACACCGACGACGAAGGCCGGCGCAGTGGCGACCCGGCGATTGTCGCGGTGGAAGCCGGCACCGGTACCGGTAAAACCGTGGCCTACAGCCTGGCGGCGATCCCGACTGCGAAGGCGGCCGGCAAACGCCTGGTGATCGCCACCGCTACCGTCGCCCTGCAGGAGCAGATCGTCTACAAGGATTTGCCCGACCTGATGCGCAACAGCGGGCTGAATTTCAGTTTCGCCCTGGCCAAGGGGCGTGGGCGTTACATGTGCCTGTCCAAACTCGACATGTTGTTGCAGGAAGGTCACGCGCAAACGGCTACCGCGCAGTTGTTCGAGGAAGAAGGTTTCAAGATCGAGGTCGACGAGGCCAGCCAGAAGCTGTTCACCAGCATGATCGAAAAGCTCGCCGGCAATAAATGGGACGGCGACCGAGACAGTTGGCCCAATGCGCTGGAGGACGCCGACTGGGCGCGCCTGACCACCGATCACAGCCAGTGCACCAACCGTCATTGCCCGAACTTCGGCCAGTGCGCCTTCTACAAGGCTCGCGAAGGCATGGGCAAGGTCGACGTCATCGTCACCAACCACGACATGGTCCTGGCCGACCTGGCCCTGGGCGGCGGCGCCGTATTGCCGGACCCGCGCGACACCATCTATGTGTTCGACGAAGGCCATCACCTGCCGGACAAGGCCATCGGCCATTTCGCCCATTACACGCGTTTGCGCTCCACGGCCGACTGGCTGGAAAGCACCGCGAAGAACCTCACCAAGTTGCTGGCGCAGCACCCGCTGCCGGGCGATCTGGGCAAGCTGATCGAACAGGTGCCGGAGCTGGCGCGGGAGATCAAGACCCAGCAGCAGTTCATGTTCACCGCCTGTGAGCAGATTGCCGACTTCAAGCCCGGCGAAGACGTCGAAGGCCGCGAGCGCCCACGGCACCGTTTTGTCGGCGGGGTGATTCCCGAGCACATGCGCGAGATGGGCATCGAGCTGAAGAAAGGCTTTGCTCGTCTCAACGACTTGTTCACCCGCCTGACCGATCTGCTCAAGGAAGGCATGGACGGCGAGGTCAATATCGGCATCGCCAGCAACCAGGCCGAAGAGTGGTATCCACTGTTCGGTAGCCTGTTGTCCCGCGCTTCCGGCAACTGGGAGCTGTGGACTGCGTTCACCGCCGAAGATCCGGAAGACAACCCGCCAATGGCGCGCTGGCTGACCCTGGCCGAAAGCGGTTCGCTGTTCGATATCGAGGTCAATGCCAGCCCGATCCTTGCCGCGGAAATGCTCCGGCGCAACCTGTGGAACGTCGCCTACGGCAGTCTGGTGACCTCGGCAACTTTGACCGCCCTTGGTACCTTCGACCGTTTCCGCATGCGCGCCGGCCTGCCGAAAAAAGCCGTGACGGCCGTGGTCCCAAGCCCCTTCCACCATGCTGATGCCGGTGTGCTGCGGGTGCCGAACCTCAATGCCGATCCACGTGATGCAGCGGCCCACACGGCGGCGATCATCCGTGACCTGCCGGAGCTGGTTGAAGGCTCGCGAGGCACCCTGGTGCTGTTCTCTTCGCGCAAACAGATGCAGGACGTGTTCGACGGCCTCGACCGCGATTGGCGCAAGCAAGTGTTCATCCAGGGCAACCTGTCGAAGCAGGAAACCCTGAACAAGCACAAGGCGCGGGTCGACGGCGGTGATTCCAGCGTGTTGTTTGGCCTGGCGAGTTTCGCCGAAGGGGTCGACTTGCCGGGTGCCTATTGCGAACACGTGGTGATCGCCAAGATTCCGTTCTCGGTGCCTGACGACCCGGTCGAGGCCGCTTTGTCCGAATGGATCGAGGCTCGGGGCGGTAATCCGTTCATGGAAATCTCGGTGCCGGACGCCTCGCTGAAGCTGGTCCAGGCCTGCGGTCGCCTGCTGCGTACCGAAGAAGACCGCGGCACCATCACCTTGCTCGATCGTCGCCTGGTGACCCAGCGCTATGGCAAAGCCATCCTCAACGCGCTGCCGCCATTCCGCCGTGAAATTTCCTGAGACACCGGCAGGCAATTTTGCCTGCCGTGTTGTCTATCTCTCGCTACCGTTATTTCACTGGCCCCTTGAGGGTCGTTAGGGAGACATTCGTCCTCATGATTCGCCGTTCGTTGCCTGCTGTTTTTGCCCTGCTGTTCACGACACCGCTGTTGGCCGCGCCCGCGGGCCAGCAGACGCTGTTCAACTTTGTGCGCCCCGCCGATGTGGTTCAGGTGGCGACCCAGGACGCCAGCCTGCCGCAATCCAACGCCGAGCAAACTCCTGAGGGTGAAGTGTTGCGCCGGGTGACGTTCAACCCGGTGGCCCGTCCGACCCTGCGCCTGACCCCGCAAACCGGCGCCTGGGACTGGTCGCAATCGGGCGTCATGAGTCTGCGTATCCAGAATGCGATGAACTGGGCGCTGACCCTGTACGTCACGGTGCAGAGCAACGACGGCAAGACCCTGGTCAGCCGCGTTGACCTGCCGGCCGGCCCGGCGCAAACCCTGCTGGTGCCGCTGCAACCCACTTCGCCACTGAACCTGGGCATGAAAGCCGGGCCGCCCATGCCGATGACCGTCGATGGACAGCGCGTGCTGCTGGCCAGCAGCGCCGGTGAGCTGGATCGCGGGCAGGTGGTGTCGGTGAGCTTGTCGATGGATCAGCCGAAAGCAGCGCAAAGCATTCTGCTCGAGCGTTTTGGCGTGCAGGACGGCGAGGCGGTGACCCACACCGTGTATGGCAGCCTGGTGGATGCCTACGGCCAGTCGACCCGGGCCAAGTGGCCGGAAAAGATCAGCAACGACGAGCAATTGAAAAGCGCCGCCGCCAAGGAGCAGCAACAACTGAAGACCTGGCTGGCCGAGCGCGAGAAGTCCTCGCTGGACAAGTTCGGCGGCTTGAACAAAGGCGCGGAGTTCAAGGCCAGTGGTTTTTTTCGCACGGAAAAGCGCGATGGACGCTGGTATTTGGTAACGCCGTTGGGGCATCCGTTTTATTCGCTGGGGGTAAACACCGTTGCGCCGGACGTGAATCAGACTTACGTCGCCGGGCGCGAGTGGATGTTCGAATCCCTGCCGAAAGCGGATGACGCGCTGGCAAGCCACTTTGGCGAAGGCGACAACCGTGGCGGCAATGGCGTCGACCAGGGCCGCGGTTACAACAACGGGCGTTGGTACGACTTCTATGCCGCCAACCTGCAGCGTTTGTACGGCGATCCGTGTGCGCAAGCCACGCAGGCTCCTGCCGAAACGACTGAGCCCAAACCCGAGCAACCGTGCAAGGCCACGCTCGATGATAAACGCTGGACCGGCCACACCCTCAATCGCCTGCAAGCCTGGGGTTTCAACACCCTTGGCAACTGGAGTGCGCCTGATTTGGGCGATGCCGAGCGCGTGCCGTACACCTTGCCACTGTCGATCGTCGGCGATTACGCCAGCATCAGCACCGGTACCGATTGGTGGGGCGGCATGCCCGATCCGTTCGATCCGCGCTTTGCCATGGCCACTGAACGCGCCGTGGCCATTGCGGCCCGCGACCACCGTGACGATCCGTGGCTGATCGGTTACTACGCCGACAACGAACTGGCCTGGGCCGGTCCCGGCGACGACCCGAAAGCCCGCTACGCCTTGGCCTACGGCACCTTGAAAATGACCACCGATGTGCCGGCCAAGCGCGCTTTCCTCAAGCAACTGCGCGACAAGTACCGCAATCAGGCCGGCCTGTCGAAAGCCTGGGGTATTGATCTGCCAGCCTGGGAATTGATGGAAGATCCGGGTTTCGTGCCGCCGTTGCCAAACCCTGAGCACCCGGAAATCGAAGCCGACTTCAAATACTTCCAGAAAGTCTTCGCCGACACCTACTTCAAGACCATTTCCGATTCGCTGAAATGGCACGCGCCCAATCACCTGCTCTTGGGTGGTCGGTTCGCCATCAGCACCCCGGAGGCTGTGGAGTCCTGCGCACAGTATTGCGACGTGCTGAGCTTCAACATGTACACCCTGCAACCGCAGGACGGTTATGACTTCGCCAAACTGCGCAGCCTCGACAAGCCGGTGCTGATTACCGAATTCAACTTCGGTTCGGCGGATCGCGGTCCGTTCTGGGGCGGTGTGACGCAATTGGCGAAGGAAGAGGATCGCGGTCCGGCGTATGCCAACTTCCTCAAGCAGGCCTTGAGTGAGCCGTCGATTGTCGGCGTGCACTGGTTCCAGTACCTGGATCAACCGGTGACCGGTCGCCTGCTCGATGGCGAGAACGGCCACTTCGGGCTGGTGGGCATCACCGATTTGCCGTTCCAGGGCTTTGTCGAAAGTGTGCGTAAAAGTAACCTGGCGACCGTCGAGCAGTTGGGTAAAGAGGCCGAAAAAGCCGCTGCCGCCGCTGACAAGGCCGCCCACGATGCCGAGGGCGGTAGAAAGGCCGAGGCCGGCAAGGGACCAGGTAAAGGCGCGGGTGGCCATTCCGGCAATGGTCATTGATATTTGACTGCCAGCCTGTCGGCTCCTTCTTGCAGGAGCCGGCTGGCTGGCGATCAGGCCCGACGGCGTCCATCTGTCGGCGACCGCCCAGCCCAAGCCTGTTCCCAAAACCCTCAAGGGCTGGAACAATGCCCGCCACTTTGTAGAGCGGTTATCCGGGGAGTTGCGGGTGCAGATTCAGGGACATTACGAGCTTCAGTTCGAGCCAGTGCGCGAAGCGTTCGCAGCGCTGTTCGACGATTCCCAGGAACGTGGCGCGGCGTTATGCATCCAGATCGGCGGTGAAACCGTCATCGACCTGTGGGCCGGCACGGCCGACAAGGATGGCAGCGAGGCCTGGCACAGCGACACCATCGCCAATCTGTTCTCCTGCACCAAAACCTTTACCGCTGTGACCGCATTGCAACTGGTGGCCGAAGGCAAACTGCAACTGGATGCCCCTGTCGCCCGCTATTGGCCTGAGTTTGCGGCGGCCGGCAAAGAATCCGTCACCCTGCGCCAGCTGCTCTGCCATCAGGCCGGTCTGCCGGCATTGCGTGAATTGTTGCCGCCCGAAGCGCTGTACGACTGGCAAACCATGGTCGATGCGCTGGCCGCCGAAGCACCCTGGTGGACGCCCGGCGACGGTCACGGCTACGCGGCCATCACCTATGGCTGGCTGGTCGGCGAGTTGTTGCGTCGTGCCGATGGCCGTGGTCCCGGTGAGTCCATCGTGGCGCGAGTGGCTAAACCCCTGGGTCTGGATTTTCACGTCGGTCTGGCTGACGAAGAGTTCTATCGCGTGGCGCATATCGCCCGTGGCAAGGGCAACGTTGGCGACGCGGCGGCTCAGCGCCTGCTGCAGGTGACCATGCGTGAGCCCACCGCCATGACCACCCGTGCCTTCACCAATCCGCCATCGGTGCTGACCAGCACCAATAAACCCGAGTGGCGGCGCATGCAGCAGCCTGCCGCGAATGGGCATGGCAATGCCCGCAGCCTGGCCGGTTTCTACGCCGGCCTGCTGGATGGCAGCCTGCTGGAAAGCGACATGCTCGATGAGCTGACCCGTGAGCACAGCCTTGGCGAAGACAAGACTTTATTGACCCGCACCCGTTTCGGTCTGGGTTGCATGCTTGATCAACCGGACGTTGCCAACGCCACCTACGGCCTCGGACCGAAGGCATTTGGCCATCCGGGTGCCGGCGGTTCCATCGGCTTTGCTGATCCTGAGCACGATGTGGCGTTCGGCTTTGTGACAAATACCCTGGGACCGTACGTCTTGATGGACCCTCGCGCGCAAAAACTGGCGCGGGTGTTGGCCACTTGTCTGTAAAACGCATCAACGGGTTCCAGGGCCGGAACCCGACAGCCTTTTCAGTTTCAAACCGACTGTTTATGTGGGCTATAGCGGCCTGATTTTCATTGTTTTTTATTTTCTGGATATCTTATGTCACCTAAATCCACCCTCGCTCTGGCCCTTTGCTTTGCCATTACCGGTTGCGCACAGACCCCGCAGAATGACTCGGGCGCAGCCTCTCAGAAAGCGGCGGCAACTGCCCCAGTCACCAAGGCCGAGAGCAGCAACCCCTGGTATTGGCCGTTTGGTTCGGATGACAGTGCTGCCAAGCCTGCGGTGAAGGCTGACGTCAAAGCTGAAGCCAAGCCTGAAGCCAAGCCTGAAGCCAAACCGGTCGCTGTGGCCAAGACCGATGCCGATTCCGGCAGCAAGTGGTGGTGGCCGTTCGGCGGCAACAAGGAACAGAGCGCCACCAAAGCCGTGCCGATGCCTGATCCGAAAGTCACCCAGGCCTGGCTGGACGACTACGAGCCGCGCCTGCGTGAAGCGATCAAGGACAGCAACCTGCAACTCGAACGTCGCGAAAACGTGCTGGTGGTGACCGCTCCGGTCCAGGGCTCGTTCAACCCGGATCGCCCGGCCATGCTGCTGCCGGTTACCCTCGGCCCGTTCACCCGTGTCGCCAAGATCCTGGAAGTCGATCCAAACACCGCCGTACTGGTCCTTGGCCACAGTGACACCACCGGTGCCGCAGCGGCCAACGTGAAGCTGAGCCAGGAGCGTGCCCAGGCTGTGGCCGCGATCTTCCGCCTCAGCGGTTTGCAGCGTGATCGCCTGATGTTGCGTGGCCTGGGCGGTGATGCCCCGCGTGCTGCCAACGACAGCGCCGAAGGTCGTGCCCTGAACCGTCGTGTGGAGCTGCTGGTCACCCCACAGAACACCATGATTGCCTTGCTGAGCAAATACAACATGCCAGCTCCGGCCCCGGTGACGATGGTGGCTGCCGCTGATCCCAAGCCTGTTGCCAAACCTGTGACGCCGGCGCCGGCTGCGAAGAAAGCCGCCGTCCCCGTCACGAAAAAAGCCCCGGCGAAGAAGGCTCCAGCCAAGAAGACACCGGCGAAAACCGCCACCCCGGCGAAAAAGACTGCGCCGGCCAAGGCCGCCACGGCTGACAAGAAAGTCGCCGCGACCGATACTGCCAAGCAGTGATCCGTTAACCAAAAAGGAATGCGCCATGACCCAGGGCCTGGCTGATATGCGTCGTGACTACACCCGTGATGGCCTGACCGAGGCACAAGCCCCGGCCGAGCCGTTTGCGCTGTTTCACCAATGGTTCGCCGACGCGGTGAAAACCGAGCAGGCACCGGTGGAAGCCAATGCCATGACCCTGGCCACGGTCGATCAGGACGGTCGGCCGCATTGCCGCATTCTGCTGCTCAAGGGGCTCGACGAGCAGGGCTTCACCTTCTTCACCAACTACGAAAGTGCCAAGGGCCAGCATCTGGCGGCGAATCCGTTCGCCGCCATGACCTTCTTCTGGCCAGCGCTAGAACGTCAGGTGCGGATTGAAGGGCGGGTGGTGAAGGTGTCGGCGCAAGAATCCGACGCCTATTTTCAGGTTCGCCCGCTGGGCAGCCGCCTCGGGGCCTGGGCTTCGCCGCAAAGTCGCGTCATTGCTGACCGAGGTGAACTGGAAACCTTGCTGAAGAACACCGAGGCGCGCTTCAGCGACACGCAACCGCATTGCCCGGAACACTGGGGCGGCTATCGCCTGCTGCCGGAGCGCATCGAGTTCTGGCAAGGTCGTGCGAGCCGCCTGCACGACCGCCTGAACTATCGCCAGCAGGGCGCCGACTGGATTCTTGAACGTCTGGCACCCTGAGCAGTCTACCGACCGGGATAGCCTGCCGCGGCGGCCTCCAGCCACTTCGACAGGTCTCGACGCTTGATATTTTGCGCCCGGGCCTGGGCCAGTTGTTCGAGCATGAAGGCTTTTTTCTGCTTGTCCTTGCCTGCCAGCGATAACGCCAGGTCGCGGTCCATCCAGCGTCTTATCCGCACGTACAACCACCCGTGGAAGTACAGACCAGCGACGGTAGTGACGAAAATGATAAAGTAGTCCATGTGAATCCTTGGCTGATGGCGCAGCAGTCCGATTTTGCCGCTACTGTGTGGTGAGCTCGTGAAAGCGCCTTAATAGGGCCTGAATCAAACCCATTTTATCCGGGCGGTGCCGTGACAGGCGTCAAGCCGCGGAGTTAAATGACTACCTGTTTCTTTGGAGTTGATGCTATGCGTAAGTCTGTTCTGCTGGTTGCTTCCTTTTCCACCATGGCGATGTTGCTCACTGGCTGCCAATCGAGCCTGACCGGTGACTCCTACTCCCGTGACGAAGCGCGTCGCGTGCAGACGATTCGCATGGGTACCATCGAAGCCTTGCGTCCGGTGAAAATCGAAGGCACCAAGACCCCGATCGGCGGCGCTGCAGGCGCAGTGGTCGGCGGCGTAGGCGGTAGCGCCATCGGTGGCGGCAAAGGCAGCGTTGTTGCAGCCGTTATCGGTGCCGTGGCCGGCGGTCTGCTCGGTTCCGCCGCAGAAGAAGGCCTGACCCGCACCCAGGGCGTGGAAATCACCGTACGTGAAGACGACGGCAGCATGCGCGCCTACGTGCAGGAAGTGCAGCCGAACGAAGTGTTCCGCGTCGGCGAGCGTGTACGCATCTCCACCGTGGGTGGCACCAGCCGCGTTTCGCACTAAGCGCGAATCCGGATAAAACAAAACCCCGATCAGGTGACTGGTCGGGGTTTTGTTTTTGTGGCCGGTTAGCGATGGAACATTACGCTGCCTGCAATCCACGTTGGCGACTGGCCATAGCCGTCACCGCATAACCGATCAACGCCGCCAGGATCGAACCGGTGAGGATGCCCATGCGGTCCATCCCGGCGTAGTCGCTGGTGCCCGGAACAAAGGCCAGGGAACCGACGAACAGGCTCATGGTGAAACCGATGCCGCAGAGAATGGCCACACCCAGTACCTGGCCCCAGTTGGCGCCTTGGGGCAGGGCGGCGATGCCGATTTTCACGGCCACCCAGGTCAGGCCGAACACGCCGACGGTTTTACCCAGCAGCAGGCCGACCGCGATGCCCATCGGCACGTCGTGGGTGAAGCTTTCGGCAGTGACGCCGCTCAGGGACAGGCCGGCGTTGGCAAAGGCAAACAAGGGCAGGATGCCGTAGGCGACCCACGGGTGCAGCGCATGTTCCAGTGTCAGCAATGGCGAAGGCTCGGCGTTTTTCGTGCGCAGTGGGATACAGAAGGCCAGGGTCACGCCGGCCAGCGTTGCGTGGACACCGCTCTTGAGCACGCACACCCAGAGGATCAGGCCGATGATCATGTACGGCCCGAGCTTCACCACGCCAAGGCGGTTCATGCCAATCAGTGCTGCGATGCAGGCCGCGGCCAGCCCCAGCGAGAGGGTAGACAGCTCGCCGGAATAGAAGATTGCAATAATGACGATGGCACCAAGGTCGTCGATGATCGCCAGGGTCATCAGAAACAGTTTCAACGAAACCGGAACCCGCTTGCCCAGTAATGCCAGTACGCCGAGGGCAAAGGCGATGTCGGTGGCAGTCGGAATCGCCCAGCCGCTCAGGGCGGGCGGGTTGTCACGGTTGAGGAACCAGTAGATCAGCGCTGGCACCACCATGCCACCGATCGCCGCCATGCCGGGCAGGACGATTTGCGAGGGTTTGGACAACTGGCCGTCGAGTACTTCGCGCTTCACTTCCAGGCCGATCAGCAGGAAGAACAGTGCCATCAGGCCGTCGTTGATCCATAGCAGCAGTGGCTTGGCGATTTTCAGGGCGCCGATCTGGGCGACCACCGGGGTGTCGAGCAGGCCGTTGTACAGCCACGACAGCGGCGAGTTGTTGATGACCAGCGCCAGAACGGCAGCGGCGATCAGTAACAGACCGCTGGCAGCTTCCATCTGAAAGAAACGTGTGAAAGTGCTACGCAGAGGCAAGGTCGCTCTCCATCTGTGGGTTCAAAAAGGTGTTACACCCTAACAAGTACTGTTAGTTGTTAAAACAAAAGTTATATTCTTTTTTGTTATATACCGTTACAAGACCCCTGGCCGACATGGCCCTGAGCCTAGCAGTTGGCCAGCGTATTGGAGCGCAGCTGTACCTGTGCCGTATGCAGGATTTTTCCTAAGCTTGTCGATTGAGGCCCTCAACCGGCCGACTTCCGCCGATTCAACGAGAACAACATCATGAGCGACAACCGACAGTGGTCCCGCGAAGCGATCCGGATCATCGAAGCCGATTTCCAGCGCAGCGCCGACACCCACTTGATCCCTTTGCCGCTACCGGGTTTTCCGGGTATCGAGTTGTATTTCAAGGATGAGTCGAGTCACCCCACGGGCAGTCTCAAGCACCGCCTGGCCCGTTCATTGTTCCTGTATGCGCTGTGTAACGGCTGGCTCAAACCCGGCGCGCCGGTCATCGAGGCGTCCAGCGGGTCGACGGCGATTTCCGAAGCCTACTTCGCCCGCATGCTCGGCCTGCCGTTCATTGCAGTGATGCCGGCCACCACGTCCAAGGAAAAAATCGCGCAGATCGCTTTCTATGGTGGCCAGAGCCATCTGGTCGACGACCCGACGCAGATCTACGCCGAATCCGAACGTCTGGCGCGCGAACATGACGGCCACTTCATCGATCAGTTCACCTACGCCGAGCGCGCCACCGACTGGCGGGCGAACAACAACATCGCCGAGTCGATCTTCCATCAGATGCGCTTCGAGCAACATCCCGAGCCGAGCTGGCTGATTTCCAGCCCCGGCACCGGCGGCACCACGGCCACCCTTGGCCGTTATGTGCGTTATCGTCAGCACTGCACCCGCGTACTCTGTGCCGATGCCGAGCGCTCGGTGTTCTTCGATTACTACCAGAGCGGTGACGCCAGCCTGCGCCTGGATCATGGTTCGCGGATCGAAGGCATTGGCCGACCGCGGGTCGAGGCGTCGTTCCTGCCCAAGGTCATCGATGCAATGGTCAAGGTGCCGGATGCCCTGTCGCTGGCGGCCATGCACTACCTGGCGGAGCGCCTGGGACGGCATGTCGGTGGGTCGAGCGGGACCAATCTGATTGGTGCGTTGATGGCGGCGCAACACATGAAGGATGAAGGAGAGCAGGGCTCGATGGTGGCGATTCTGTGTGACAGCGGCGAGCGCTATGCCACCACTTATTACGATCAGGATTGGCTCAAGGCCCAGGGCTATGAGCTGAGCGGATTGATTGCCGCGGTGGCGGCGACGGTGGAGCGGGGAGAGCCATTGCCGGCGTCGGTGTTGCGCGCCAATATCTGAAATCGGGCAGGTGCTGAAAAACTGTGGGAGCTGGCAAGCCAGCTCCCACAGGGATTTGCAGGGTTTATCGCTTTGCTGATCAGGCCTCGAGACCGAGGATATCCCGCGCTACCGCTTCAGCAATACGAATGCCGTCGACACCCGCCGACAGAATCCCGCCCGCATACCCCGCGCCTTCACCGGCTGGGAATAGACCCTTGACGTTCAGGCTCTGCAGCGATTCGTTGCGGGTAATGCGCAGCGGCGAAGAAGTGCGGGTCTCGATTCCGGTCAACACGGCATCGTGCAGCGAGTAGCCGCGAATCTGCTTCTCGAAGGCTGGCAAGGCTTCACGAATCGCTTCGATGGCGAAGTCTGGCAACGCCAGGGCCAGGTCACCCAAGGCCACGCCTGGCTTGTAGGACGGCTCGACGCTGCCCAGTTCGGTGGACGGCTTACCGGCAATGAAGTCGCCGACCAGTTGCGCCGGTGCTTCGTAATTGCTGCCACCGAGTACAAAGGCGTGGGATTCCAGACGCTCCTGCAACTCGATACCTGCCAGCGGTCCGCCCGGATAGTCGACTTCCGGGGTGATGCCGACCACGATCCCGGAGTTGGCGTTGCGTTCGTTACGCGAGTACTGGCTCATGCCGTTGGTCACGACGCGATTCGGCTCGGAGGTCGCCGCCACCACCGTACCGCCCGGGCACATGCAGAAGCTGTAGACCGAGCGGCCGTTCTTGGCGTGGTGCACCAGTTTGTAGTCGGCGGCCCCGAGTTTCGGGTGACCGGCGTATTTGCCCAGGCGTGCGCGGTCGATCAGCGATTGCGGGTGTTCGATACGGAAGCCCACGGAGAACGGCTTGGCTTCCATGTACACGCCACGGCCATGGAGCATGCGGAAGGTGTCACGGGCACTGTGGCCCAGGGCCAGGATCACGTGACGGGAGTGAATCTGCTCGCCACCGGCGAGTTCGACGCCGACCAGTTGGCCATCCTCGATCAGCACATCGGTGACCCGCTGCTGGAAGCGTACTTCGCCGCCCAGGGCGCGGATCTGCTCACGCATGTTCTCGACGACACCGGTTAGACGGAACGTACCGATGTGCGGCTTGCTGACGTAGAGGATTTCATCCGGCGCACCGGCCTTGACGAACTCGTGCAGCACCTTGCGACCGAGGAATTTCGGGTCCTTGATCTGACTGTAGAGCTTGCCGTCGGAGAAGGTCCCTGCGCCACCTTCACCGAACTGCACGTTGGACTCGGGGTTGAGCACGCTTTTGCGCCACAGGCCCCAGGTGTCCTTGGTGCGCTGGCGCACTTCGGTGCCGCGTTCGAGGATGATCGGCTTGAAGCCCATCTGTGCCAGCACCAGCCCGGCGAAGATCCCGCAGGGGCCGAAACCGACGACAATCGGGCGAGCGCTCAGGTCGGCCGGTGCCTGGCCGACCATTTTGTAGCTGACATCCGGCGCCACGTTGACGTTACGGTCATCGGCGAACTTGTGCAGCACCGTGGCTTCATCGCGCACGCTGAGGTCGATGGTGTAGATGAAGCACAGTTCGGAGGATTTCTTGCGCGCATCGTAGCTGCGCTTGAACAAGGTGAAATCGAGCAGGTCATCGCTGGCAAGCCCTAAGCGCTGCACGATGGCAGGGCGCAGGTCTTCATCGGGATGGTCGATCGGCAACTTGAGTTCGGTGATTCGTAACATGGCGGGATCCGGTTCGCGGGGCGCACAACTGCGCCAGGGCGTTTGAAGGCCGCGATTATAAGCCCCAAAGGCACCGTCCAGTGAGGCAAAAACCGCAGCTCGTCGAATCAGTCGTCGCGCGCCCCGCCGAAATAGCCGCAACCGCGCTGCACCTGGCCGTCGATACGCAGTTCGGCGCTCATGTGCTGGATGCTGCCGCTGCTGTCGGTGCAACGTTGCGGCGCGACCCACAGTTCAATGCGCTGGTTGTTGGCTTCGCTGCTGAGGTTGAAGCGGCCATCGCCCAACTGCTCTTCTACGTAAGGCACGGCGAGGGGTTGCTGGCCGGCGCGGTCGATGACCATGCCTTTGCCGCTGACCTTGACGCTCCATTCAGGCTTATGGCCGGCGGCACGCAAGGTCAGTTGTTTGAAGTTGGGGTCGTCGCAGGCCTTGCCGGAGCGCTCGACGCGGTACAGCGTCTGCAGGTCGAGTTGCCCGTCACCACCACTGCCGGCGACCACGCGACCACGGACATCGGCAAACAGCTGGCCCTGGGTATCGGCCAGGCTTGCAGCCTGTTGCAGGATGCTGGTGGCGCCGATGTCGTTGACCACATAGCGGTTTGGCTGGTTACACGGCTGGAACACCAGTTTGCCGTCCGCCGCCGTCAATTGGCCTTGCATGCGTGTCTGGCCGACGTGGTCGGCACTCTGGCGCTCACCGTCGAACAGTTGGCAGGCAGCGAACAATGGAAGCAGGGCAACAAGGACTAAGGAACGGGCAACACGCATCTTCGGCTCTCCAGACAAGTGTCGCCACGTTACTCAGCCTGACCGTTCATCACAACCTGTGCGATGCAATTGTCATGAAACCCTGGCTTACCTGGTTACATTCAGCGTTATTTTTGAAGTCGGGGTACGGGGGGCGGCGCGTAACCTAGCCTGTCCATTAACTAAAGGAGGCGTTATGAAGGGATCAGGCAAGTGGCTCGTGGCAGCCTTGGGTTTGGCAGGTGCGTTGCAATGTCAGGCGGCGGATATCGAGTTGTCGTCCACGACCGACTTTATCGAGATGAGTCTGCTGCTCAAGCGCATGAATGATCTCAAGCCGCAATCTGTCGAGCTCGAGGTCACGCTGGGCTCCGATGCGCAACAGCGTTTTGCGCAGGTTACGCGTGAGGCGCTGCATCAGCCCTTGAGCCTGTACATCAACGGGGTGCTGGTGTCGACGGCGACCATTCAGACAGTAGTCCAAGGGCCAAATCTGAGAATCTCCATACCACGTGATGTCGCTCGCCATTTGCTGCCCACGCTCCTGGAGCAGTAGCTGGTCGTGGCGGCGCTGGACCAGCGCCGCACGTGGTTCCCGATCAGATGTGAAAGGTCTGCCCGGTCTGCAAACCCTCGACACTCTTGGCGTAGGCCAGCGCCACATCCGCTGCCGGGACCGGCTTGAAACCGCGAAAGTACGGGGCATATTTGCCCATGGCTTCGACCAGCACATTCGGGCTGATCGAGTTCACCCGCAGGCCACGGGGCAATTCGATGGCTGCCGCGCGCACGAAGCTGTCGATTGCGCCATTGACCAGGGCGGCCGAGGCACCGCTGTAGATCGGGTCGTGGCTCAACACGCCGGTGGTGAGGGTGAACGAAGCACCGTCATTGGCGTATTCGCGGCCGATCAGCACCAGGTTGACCTGGCCCATGAGTTTGTCCTTCAAGCCCAGGGCAAAACTGTCTTCGGTCATTTCGCTCAGCGGGGCGAAGGTCACGTTGCCGGCGGCGCACACCAATGCATCGAACTTGCCGGTCTGCTCGAACAATTTGCGGATCGATGCGCTGTCGCTGATATCCACCTGAAAATCACCGCTGTTGCGGCCGATGCGAACAATTTCGTGACGTGGCGACAGTTCTTTATCCACTGCCGAGCCGATGGTGCCGTTGGCGCCGATCAAAAGAATTTTCATGGGGCGGATCCTCATGTGGGTTGAATGAGCTTTCAGTCTAGAGTGGTTTTTTCTATTGATAAGCGTACTAATGGGCAACATTTGGTTTTCAAACGGAAACAATCGATGAGCGAAATGGATGACCTGGCAGCCTTCGCGGTGTTAATCGAGGCGGGGAGTTTTACCTTGGCTGCGCAGCAACTGGGGTGCAGCAAAGGGCAATTGTCCAAGCGCATCAGCCAGTTGGAAGCGCAGTTCTCCGTGGTGTTGTTGCAGCGCACCACGCGTCGTTTGAGCCTGACGGCAGCAGGCGCGGCGTTGCTGCCTCAGGCCCAGGCCCTGGTGGTGCAGGTCGAGCGTGCGCGTCAGGCGCTGGCGCGTTTGAAGGACGACATGGTGGGGCCGGTGCGGATGACTGTTCCCGTGTCACTGGGCGAGACCTTTTTCGACGGCCTGTTGCTGGAGTTCTCCGCCAAGTACCCGCAAGTGCAGATCGAGCTGGAGCTCAACAACAGTTATCGCGAACTGTCCCGGGACGGTTTTGATCTGGCGATCCGTTCCGATGCCTCTGTTGACCAGCGTCTGGTGGCGCGTCCGCTGTTGGCCTGGCATGAAATGACCTGCGCGAGCCCGGCGTATCTGCAGCAATTTGGTGAACCACAGACACCCCAGGCACTGGCGGAACATCGCTGCCTGTTGAACAGCCATTACAGCGGCCGGGAAGAATGGCTGTATCACCAGCAGCATGAGTTGTTGCGGGTGCGAGTGTCTGGCCCCTTCGCCAGCAATCACTACAACCTGTTGAAAAAAGCCGCCCTGGCCGGTGCCGGTATTGCCCGGCTGCCGTCCTATTGCCTGTCGGCGGAACTGGCGGACGGGCGTTTGCGCTGGCTGCTGCGTGACTATCAGACCCGCAGCATGCCGATGTACCTGGTGCATCCATATCAGGGTGGCTTGCCCAAACGCACGCAGGTGCTGGCGGATTATCTGATGGGGTGGTTCAAGCGCAGTGGGGAGGCGCTGGATCGGTTGTAGACATCCCATAGGGGATTTGTACGGCAGGCATAAAAAAACGGCCCGCGAAGGCCGTTTTTTGTTTACCGCAACCGCTTAACCACCGAGGTACGCTTCGCGCACTTTCGGGTCGGTCAGCAGCGCTTCACCAGTGCCTTGCATCACCACCCGGCCGTTCTCCAGAACGTAGGCGCGGTCAGCGATTTTCAGCGCCTGGTTGGCGTTTTGCTCGACCAGGAACACCGTCACACCGTCCTTGCGCAGCTGTTCGATGATGTCGAAGATCTGCTGGATGATGATCGGTGCCAGGCCCAGCGACGGCTCATCGAGCAGCAACAGCTTGGGCTTGCTCATCAGCGCACGGCCGATGGCGAGCATTTGCTGTTCGCCACCGGACATGGTGCCGCCGCGTTGGCTGAAGCGCTCTTTCAGGCGTGGGAACAATCCGAGGACTTTGTCCATCTGTTCCTGATAGTCGCCCTTGGCCGTGAAGAAACCGCCCATGGAGAGGTTTTCTTCAACGGTCAGGCGGGAAAACACCCGACGACCTTCCGGCACCACGGCGATGCTCTTGC
This sequence comes from Pseudomonas vancouverensis, assembly GCF_004348895.1. Lineage (GTDB taxonomy): Bacteria > Pseudomonadota > Gammaproteobacteria > Pseudomonadales > Pseudomonadaceae > Aquipseudomonas > Aquipseudomonas vancouverensis. The sequence continues at coordinate 202,146 of NZ_RRZK01000002.1, read as the reverse complement.
GCATGATCTGCGAGGAGTCCTGGCCGACCAGTTCCTCGCCCATGTAGCGGATGCTGCCGCTGTGGGCCTGTGGCGAACCGCACAGGGTCATCAGCAGGGTCGACTTGCCGGCACCGTTGGCACCGATCAGGGTCACGATCTCGCCCTGACGGACTTCGACGTTGACGCTGTGCAGGGCCTGGATCTTGCCGTAGAAGGTGGAAACGTTTTCGAACTGCAGCATTTACGCTTCCCCCAGGTAGGCTTTGATCACTTCAGGATTGTCGCGGATCTGCTCCGGCGTGCCGTTGGCCAGGGGGGTGCCCTGGTTGATCACGACGATGTGGTCGGAAATGCTCATGACCAGTTTCATGTCGTGTTCGATCAGCAATACGGTGACGTTGTGCTCTTCGCGCAACATGCTGATCAGCGCCTTGAGGTCCTCGGTTTCCTTCGGGTTCAGGCCGGCGGCCGGTTCGTCGAGCATGAGGATCCGCGGACGGGTCATCATGCAGCGGGCGATTTCCAGACGGCGTTGCTGACCGTAGGCCAGGGTGCCGGCAGGGCGGTTGGCGAACTCGGTGAGGTTGACCTTGTCCAGCCAGTACGCGGCGTATTCCATGGCCTCGCGTTCGCTTCTGCGGAACGACGGGGTCTTGAACAGGCCGGACAGGAAGTTGGTGTTCAGGTGACGATGCTGGGCGATCAAGAGGTTCTCGACCGCGGTCATGTCCTTGAACAAGCGCACGTTCTGGAAGGTGCGCACCACGCCCTTAAGGGCGATCTTGTGGCCTGGCAGGCCCTGGATCGCCTCGCCATCGAGCACGATGCTGCCACCGCTCGGCTTGTAGAAACCGGTCAGGCAGTTGAACACGGTGGTCTTGCCGGCGCCGTTGGGGCCGATCAGTGCAACCACCTGTTTTTCTTTCACGGTCAGGGCGACGCCGTTGACCGCCAGCAAGCCGCCGAAGCGCATGCTCAGATTTTCGACTTTAAGGATCTCGCGGCTCATTTGCGCAGCTCCATGTGAGGACGTTGCATGGGCAGCAGACCCTGAGGGCGCCAGATCATCATCAGTACCATCAAGGCACCGAACATCAACATGCGGTACTCACTGAACTCACGCATCATTTCCGGCAACAGGATCATCACCACGGCCGCGAGGATCACGCCCAGCTGCGAGCCCATGCCACCCAGTACCACGATGGCAAGAATGATTGCCGACTCGATGAAGGTGAAGGATTCCGGCGTTACCAGACCCTGACGGGCAGCGAAGAAGCTGCCGGCGAAACCGGCGAAGCTGGCGCCCAGGGTAAAGGCCGACAGTTTGATCACGGTCGGGTTGAGACCCAGTGCACGGCAGGCGATTTCGTCTTCACGCAAGGCTTCCCATGCACGGCCGATCGGCATGCGCAGCAAGCGGTTGATGACGAACAGGGCACCGAGGGCCAGCAACAGCGCAACCAGGTAGAGGAAAATCACCTTGTTGATCGAGTTGTATTCCAGGCCGAAGTACTCGTGGAAGGTTTGCATGCCTTCCGCGGCTTTACGTTCGAAGCTCAGGCCGAAGAACGTTGGTTTCTCGATGTTGCTGATGCCGTTCGGACCGCCGGTAATGTCGGTCAGGTTACGCAGGAACAGACGGATGATTTCACCGAAGCCCAGGGTCACGATTGCCAGGTAGTCACCGCGCAAACGCAGCACCGGGAAACCGAGCAGGAAGCCGAAGGTGGCCGCCATCAGACCGGCGATTGGCAAGCAGATCCAGAAGCTCAGGCCGTAGTAGTGCGACAGCAGCGCATAGCTGTAGGCGCCGACGGCGTAGAAGCCGACGTAACCGAGGTCGAGCAGACCCGCCAGACCGACCACGATGTTCAGGCCCAGGCCGAGCATCACGTAGATCAGCACCAGGGTGGCAATATCCACCGCACCGCGGGAGCCGAAGAACGGCCAGACCAGTGCACCGGCGATCAATGCAATGATGATCCAGCGCTGAGTGGTCGGCAGGGTCAGGAAGTTACTGGCCTTGGCCGGGATCAGCGGCATGTTGGGCGACTTGCGCCAGGCCGAGCTGATCTGGCGGTCGAACAGCACGCGCAGGAACATCAGCACCGAACACACCGCAATGGTGATCAGGGTGGCGTTACTGGTGCCATGAACTTCGAGGTTGATGCCGACGATGGTCAGCTTCAGTCCGAGTACCGGGTAGGCCACGGCCCACACCAGCAAGGCGCTGAACAACGCCTGTTTAAGATTCCTAGTCATACCTTCTCAACCTCCGGACGGCCCAGCAGGCCGGTTGGCCGGAATAACAACACCAGAACCAGCAGACCGAACGCGACGACGTCCTTGTACTGGTCGCCGAAGATATCGGCACCGAAGGCTTCCGCCACGCCCAGCACCAACCCGCCGAGCATGGCGCCGGGGATGCTGCCGATACCGCCCAGTACCGCAGCGGTGAAGGCCTTGAGGCCGACGAGGAAACCGGCGTTCGGGTTGATCACGCCGTATTGCATGCTCAGCAGCACGGCGGCGATGGCTGCCAGTGCCGCACCGATGACAAAGGTCAGGGCGATGATGTTGTTGGTGTTGATACCCAGCAGGTTGGCCATCTTGATGTCTTCGGCGCAGGCGCGGCAGGCGCGGCCCAGGCGAGAGCGGGAGATGAACAGGGTCAGGCCGAGCATGGCGACCAGGGTCACCACGAACACCACGATTTGCATGTAGGAAATCAGCACTTCATGTGCGCCACCTGGCCCGATGGAGAAATTGCCCGGGATCAGGTTGGGGATGGATTTGTCCTTGGAGTCTTGCGCCAGCAGAACCGTGTTCTGCAGGAAGATCGACATGCCGATGGCCGAAATCAGCGGGATCAGACGGTTGCTGCCGCGCAAGGGGCGGTAGGCGATCCGTTCGATGCTGTAACCATAGGCACTGGTGACAACGATGGTTGCAAGGAAAGCAGCGGTCATCAACAACGGTACGCTGTCGAGTCCCAGCATGGCCAGACCGGCAATGGCGATGAACGCCACATAGGAGCCGATCATGTACACCTCGCCGTGGGCGAAGTTGATCATTCCAATGATGCCGTAAACCATCGTATAGCCGATGGCGATCAGGGCATACGTGCTGCCAATGGTCATGCCATTAACCAGCTGTTGGAAAAAGTGATAGATGTCAGGCATTACAGCGCTCCTAAAAACCTGATACGCATTTCACTGGTGGAGTCATTTTCCCGCCCGGGCCCCGTGGATCTGCATCCACTTCGAATCCGGGGTTTGCCAGCGAACCGCTGATGACGGTTTTGAGATTTTCAGGTGGGGAGACTGGCGGATCACGCCAGCGCGGCCCATAAACGTTCGTAAAACAAAGCCCACGGCACGCCGTGGGCTTTGTTGGCAGTCAGTCAGGCAGAGCCTTACTGAGGCGAAGCTTCAGTTTTTGGTTTGCCGAAGTGCCACTCGTAAACCACAAATTTGAAGTCTTTCAGGTCGCCCTTGGCGTCGAAGCTCAGGTCGCCGGTCGGGGTCTTGAAAGTGCCTGCGTGGATGGCTTCAGCCACCTTGGCAGGGTCTTCGCTCTTGGCGGCAGCGATACCGCCGGCAATCACTTCAACAGCGGAGTAGGCCGGGAACACGAACGGACCGCTCGGGTCTTCTTTCTTGGCCTTGAAGGCATCAGCCAGGGCTACGTTGGCAGGGTCCTGGTCGAAGGATTTCGGCAGGGTCACCAGCAGGCCTTCGGAAGCGTCCTTGGCGATCTGCGAAATGGAGTCGTTACCCACGCCTTCCGGACCCATGAACTTGGCTTTCAGGCCTTTTTCCTGGGCTTGACGCAGGATCAGACCCAGCTCCGGGTGGTAGCCGCCGTAGTAGACGAAGTCGACGTTGGCTTGCTTGAGCTTGGCGATGATCGAGGAGAAGTCCTTGTCGCCGGCGTTGATGCCTTCGAACACAGCGACTTTCACGCCGTCTTTTTCGAGGGTGGTTTTAACGGCGGTGGCGATACCTTCACCGTACTGCTGCTTGTCGTGCAGGACAGCAACGATTTTCGGTTTGACGAACTTGGCGATGTAGTTACCGGCGGCAGGGCCCTGGGCGCTGTCCAGACCGATGGTGCGGAACACCATTTTGTAACCACGGTTGGTGATGTCCGGGCTGGTGGCAGCCGGAGTGATCATGATCACGCCTTCGTCTTCGTAGATGTCCGAAGCCGGTTGAGTGGAGCTGGAGCACAGGTGGCCAACCACGAACTTGACGCCGTCGTTGACGACCTTGTTCGCGACCGCTACCGCTTGTTTTGGATCACAGGCGTCATCGTATTCCACGGCTTCGAGTTTCTTGCCGTCCACGCCGCCCTTGGCGTTGATTTGCTCGATGGCCATTTTGGCGCCACTGAACTGCATGTCGCCGTATTGGGCTACAGGGCCGGTCTTAGGGCCGGCGATGCCGATCTTGATGGTGTCAGCTGCGAACGAATGGCTGGCAACCCCGGCCAGAACCATAGCGGCAAACAGTTTGGAAATCTGCTTAGTAGCCTTAGTCATAGTGCTCCACTCTTACTGTTGTAGTTTTTATAGTCCTGGCGCCGAAGGCAGCAGAACCGGGTCAGTCATAACGACATTCCCCCGGAAAAGCCCCTCGGCAACTGTACCGGTACAGTGTAGAGCGCCGATTGTCAGCCTGGGAAGGCAGCGCCAGGGGGCAAAATCAAAGGATGTCGCTATATTGAAAGAAAAAGACAGATTTGCGGCGGGTCGTTTGGCGGGCTTATAGCCGATATCCAGCAATCCCTGGCTTTCCTGCGCTTTTCATTTCGATGACTCAATTGCATCCGGGTTTTTCTGCCAGACCACCAACGTTATCATTCGCGTCGATTTCTTTTCCGGACAGTCCCATGAATCAAGAACCTAGCACCCTCTATGCCAAGCTGCTTGGTGAAACCGCATCCATTACCTGGAAAGAGCTGGAGCCGTTCTTTGCCAAGGGTGCCCTGTTATGGGTCGACCCGAGCCTGGATTTGATCGCGGCGGCCGAGGCCGTAGCCCAGGATGAAGGCGAGAAAGTGGCTGCCTGGCTGGCCGAAGACAAGCTCGGCAAACTGTCTGAATCGCGGGCGCTGGATATTTTCGAGCGTGATCCGCAGATGTGGGCAGTGGTGGTCAGGCCGTGGATTCTGGTCCAGGAAAGGGCGTCGGCCTGACAGGTTGCACCTCTATGGTGCGAGTCGCCGAAGCTGGAAAGTGTGTAGCCGAGTAGCGTGATGGCATCTTGCCGTGGAGAAAGGCCACGCTTCACGGTGACGTAAACGTAACGGGAACAGTTGAGAGGGTCGTTGAACGGTTGCTCAATTGTTTCTTGATGTTGTCGGATGGTGCTTTTGAGGCCGCCATCGCGAGCAAGCTCGCTCCCACAGGAATCGCATTTCTTCAAGAAGGAACACGGTCAATTGTGGGAGCGAGATTGCTCGCGATTGGGGGCGACTCGGTATTCCGTCAGGCCGAGTAGGTCTTCCCGGTATGGTTATTCAAAGAAATAACTTTGGTCTTGCCAATGCGATGACGGTAGATCTCGCGCAGGTACTTGATCGACTTCTTCACGCAATCCCGTGACAGGCGAATGTCGTTGATCGACACGAACTTGTCCTTGTCGTTGATCAGTTCGCGGTACTTCTTCTCGTACATCGGCTTGATCGCATACCAGTTGGTATCGAGGATCTTCGCCGGGTTTTCGAACTCGTTGAGCAGGTCGTCGATACGGTCTTCGTCGAATTCCTCCTGGATGATGAAGTCCAGGATCGAGTTGTCCAGGGTTTCATCGAAACGGTACGGCGCCTTGGCGAAGCAACGCTTGATGAAGGCCACGATCAGCGTCAGGAAGTCGTCCGACAGGCACGGACTCTTGGCGATCAGGGTGGTCAGCGACAGGTTGGCCGAGGCGCCGATCACCAGGGCATAACGCTTGAGCGTGGTGTTGGGGAACAGGCTGTTGAGGTGAGTTTTCAGGCGGTTCAGGTCCATGTAGGACAGCTTGTAGTCCTTCGGCAGCGAGACGATCGACACCACCGACGAACAGTTCTTGAAGAAGTGCAGGTCGTGCAGGGCTGCGGCGTCGTAGCCGGAGTTCTTGTACTGCTCCAGCGAGGCACGGTAGCGCTTGGACTCGATCGGCAACAGGCTGATGCCCTCGATGGCCTGGGTCACCTTGTTGAAGTGCGGCAGGTCGATCGAGCGGAAGAACAGGTCGTCGATGTTCAGGCGCTGTGGCTCTTTCTCGAACACCTTGAACTTGTCGCTGCTCGGCGGCGGGGTCTCCGGCACCACGGACTCGGCATAGGCAATCGCCACCGGGCCGGCCAGACTCATGAACAGATCGTTGGCATCCAGGCGGATGGTTTCGCCGATGTCGATGCCGGCGCGACGGAAGTAGTTCTGGTCGTAGTCGGTGGTCACAGCCTGGGCCGTGAGGATGTTGAAGATCTGCTGCGAGATGTACTGGTTCGCGTGCTTCTCCATCGCATTGACATCAATGTTCTGGATATTGCCGTCATCGTTTTCTTCGGCGTAACGCATGATGTCGTTGGAGATCAGCATCATCGCGTTCCATGGGCGGATACGGCCCATGACGCTGGCTTCGCTGCTGTCTTCATTGGCGAAGTTGTAGGAGAAGTCCCATTCTTCTGAGAGGTATTTGCACAGCAGACGCCCGGCGTTGATGTGCAGCGCTTCCGACATTTCACTGCGGTGATCGGAAATGTTCGGCAGCACGCAGATACCGCTGGTGAAGATCGGTTCGAAGACGAAGGAGTGACCGCTTTTGCTGTCGTGCTCGTCCACCGGTTTGGTGTCGAACGTCTTGTTCATGTACGAGTGCTGCTGGGCCAGGCCGAATTCGGAGGCCATGCCCGAACCGGTACCACCGCCGGCGCTGAAGATCGAGAAGTACAGGCGCGACTGGTTGGCCTTGATGCCGCAGCTGTCGATCAGGTACGAGTGAATCATTTTCCAGTCGGGGCTGGAGAAACGCTGGGTGTCCTTGTTCAGGATGATCTTGGCCAGGTACTGGCCAAGGATCGGCGCGTTACCGGCGCCGCCGGCATGGACTTCCGACAGGTCCATGATCTTCATCTTGCTGTAGTCGCGCAGGAAGCCGCTTTTTTCGCCCTTGCGCGAGAAACGGATGCGTCCGGCGATGTCCTTGTCCAGGTCGCCGAGCATCACCAGTGGCTCGACCAGGAACACCGGTTTGGTCGCCTTGTTCTGTACCAGTCGCAGGTTGTTGCGAATCCACTGTGCCGGGCTATAGCCCTTTTCGGCGTAACGCTTGTCCGGCGACAGACGATCTTCGTTGTTGAATTCGTTGAGGTAGAACTTGCGCGCGTTGTAGACCAGCTCCGCGACATCCAGCGCGATGTTCGAACCGCAGCGCCCCAGGCCGATCAGGCACACCGATGGGAACTCCTGAACATTGCTCTGTTCGTTGTCGCCTTCCAGGTGCGGCGGACGCGGGAACACCATGTCGCGCAGACCGTCGAGGTTGTCGAGGATGCGGTCGGTGTTGGTCTCGGTGAAGTAAAGATACTGCTGGGTCGCCAACGGGCGTGAGGGGAGCAATGGCTTCGGTGATGACGGGCTGTTGGCCGCAGGGCTCAAGGTCAGATCGGATAGCGCAGTGGCCGGGTTGTTTTTAGAAGTCATCGTTCGCCATCTACCTGGGCTGGTTGTTGGGTCGACGGGTGATCGTCGGACCGTCACGGAGTTGATTCGCGTCTTTTTTCTGCGCGTATTGGGTCCCAAGCCGGAGCTTGAGCCTGAGCATTGCTCGAGGGGAATCCTTTCCTAAGTCATGATGAATCGGCCAATATTCGGCGATCTTTAATCAAAGGGAGGCCAAATGATGTCAACGCTACCTTCGTTGGGGTTCGCCGGAATCGGCCTGATGGGGCTGCCGATGTGCCAGCGTCTGCTGGCGGCGGGTTATCCGCTGACCGTGTGGAACCGCAATCCAGCCAAGTGCCAGCCACTGGTGGACGCCGGTGCACGCCAGGTCGCAAGCCCGGCCGAATTGTGCCAGCACGCCGATATTGTGCTGTTGTGTCTGGCCGATACCGCAGTGGTTCGCGAGGTCGTGTTCGGCCCGGCAGGTGTTGCCGAAGGCGCGAGAAGCGGCCAGTTGCTGGTGGACTTTTCCAGCCTGGAACCCAATGCCACCCGGGAAATGGCGGCCGAGCTAGGCAAAAAAGCCGGCATGGGCTGGCTCGACACGCCGGTGTCCGGTGGTGTCGTCGGCGCCGAAGCCGGCAGCCTGGCGATCATGGTCGGGGGCGAGGCGCAGGACCTTGAGCGGGTTCGATCGGTGTTGCTGACACTGGGACAACGGGTGACCCACATGGGCGCAGTCGGGGCAGGGCAGGTGACCAAGGCGTGCAACCAGATGATTGTGGCCTGCAATGCCCTGGTGATTGCTGAGGTGGTGGCCTTGGCGCAACGCTCGGGCGTGGATGCCAGCCTGATTGCCGAAGCACTGGCCGGCGGTTTTGCCGATTCGAAACCCTTGCAGATTCTCGCGCCGCAAATGGCTGACAGTCGTTTCGAGCCGGTCAAATGGCACGTGCGCACCTTGCTCAAGGATCTGGATACCGCGGTGAAGTTTTCCCGCGAGCAAGGTTCGGCGACGCCCATCACTGGCCTGGCTGCGCAACTGATGCGCTTGCACGGCAGTCAGGGTTTTCTTGAGCGGGATCCTTCTACATTAGTGCAGTTGTACCGTGAGCCAGGCTCAGGCTCGTGATCGGCGTATAGGTGTGTTTGCGCTGGTTGATTTCATTGAGCACCGGAAGCAATTCAGCCAGCGGCACCGGCCGACTGAGCAGATACCCCTGAACGAAGTCGCAGCCGTGGTTTTCCAGGAACTGGTACTGCTCGAAGGTTTCGACGCCTTCGGTCACGACCTGCAGGTGCAGGGTATGGGCCATGACAATGATGGCCTGGACGATCTCCATGTCCTGGGTGGCCTTGGGGATGTCCTGAATGAAGGAACGGTCGATTTTCAGCGTGTTGAGCGGCAAGCGTTTGAGGTAGGCCAGGGATGAGTAGCCGGTGCCGAAGTCATCGATGGATAGAGACACGCCGAGTGCGCGGATCTGGCGCAGCAGCACCAAAGTGTTGGCGATGTTGCCCATCAAGGCATTCTCGGTGACTTCCAGCTCCAGCCGATGGGGCGCTACACCGGCGGAGCGCAGGGCGCGTTCTATTTCATCGGCCAGTTCTTCCCGCGCCAGGTTCAGGGGCGAGCAGTTGACGGCGATTTTCAGTTCTTCGCAGCCCTGGCGCGACAGTTCGCCGAGATCCTCGCACGCCTTGCGCAGCACCCAGTTGTCCAGTTCGGCGATCAGGCCGTTGGCTTCGGCGATGGCGATAAAACGGTCCGGTACCAGAAAACCGTGGACCGGATGTTGCCAACGAATCAGCGCTTCAAGCTTGCTGACCTGGCCGGTTTTCAGGTCGTAGATCGGTTGGTAATAGAGCATCAGCCCGGTGTCTTCGCGCAGGGCATGGCGCAGTTCCTCTTCGAGTTGCAGCTCCAGCGTGGCGCGGGTTTTCAGGTTGGCGCTGAAGAAGTTGAGGCCGTTGCGACCGCTGCCCTTGGATTGATAGAGCGCCAGGTCGGCATTCTTCAGCAGTTCCTCGCAAGTCTTGCCGTCCTCGGGGAACAGGCTGATGCCGATGCTGGTGGTCATGACCATGCGCCGCCCGGCGAGCTCGATCGGCTCCTTCATTTTCAGCATGATGCGCTGGGCCATCTGCCGCGCCTCTTCGCGGTCATGAAGGTCAATCAACAGGCAGAACTCGTCACCGCCAAAACGCGCCACCACATCGTCATGGCTGCGGATCGAACTCTTGATATGCCCGGCGATGACCTTGAGCAGTTCGTCTCCAGCGTCATGGCCCAGGCTGTCATTGATCCGCTTGAAGTGGTCGATGTCGAGGAACAGCACCGCCAGCATCCCGCCTTCGTTGGTCTTCTCCATGAGTTTCTCAGCGAAGATCTGGTTGAAGCCCCGGCGATTGATCAGGTTGGTCAGGGCATCGTAGTGCGCCACCTGTTGCAGCGACATGCGCGCCTGGTCCAGTTGGCTGAGCAGCGAGTTGACGCGCTGCAGATCGTGGTCCTTGTGTTGCAATTTCTTGTCGGCGAGGGCAGCGCTGATGCTGCTGCCGATAATCAGCAGGGTCATCACTGCGACGGTCAGCGCCAGCTGCAGGTGGCTGCTCGCGTTCGACGGCTGCAAGGCCTGCCCACTGGGCAATACCAGATTGAATGCGGCCATGGCGGTAAAGTGCATGCCGATGATGCCGCCACCGAGCAGCAGGCTTGCGCCGTACTTGAACAATTGGTGGAACATGCCCATGCCGTTGCGCAGATGTCTGGACAACAGCAAGGCGATGAGAGCGGCACCGATGGCGATGGCGATGGACAGTACAAACAGGTCCGGCTGGTAATAGGCAACCGCGTTCGTACGCATCGCCGCCATACCGACGTAATGCATGGTGGCGATGCCCAGGCCAATGCCGATCGATGACTTGAAGCATTGCCGCACACTCAGGTCGGGAAGACTGAGGGTGCGCATGGCCAGCCATGAGGCCAGCAGGGCGATCACTAGCGAAAAGACCGTGACCGGCAATTGATAGTGCACTTCGACGGGAGCCTGGAAGGCGAGCATCCCGACAAAATGCATGGCCCAGATGCCGCCGGCCAGGCAACCGGTGCCAACCCAGCGCCAGCGAATCTGCGAGGTGTGATTTTCCGCGTGTGCGACCCGCTCGGCCATGTCCAGCGTCGCGAAGCAGCCGACACAGGCGACCAGATAGGCTAACAGCACCAGAAAGGGGTCGTGTACGCAGTTGAGAATGATCTGCCCGCTGTCTGGTAGCGAGGTGATGAAATGCAGACCCAGCCACTCCATAGCATGCCCTATCGTTGTCACCCTGAACGGCGCAAGCAACGCCGACGAATGTCTTGGAGTATAGAGGGCATGCATGGAGCGCAAGCGGTGGTGGCACAATGGTGCTAATGATTTCGGCATTAACCTAATAGCGACCAGTGCTAAGCGTCAGGCGCTTTTTTTCTGCTCGATCTCAAACACTGGAACCAGAGCCGCCAGGCCGAAGGCTGCGCGAGCGGCGTCGCAATCGGGGTTGTGTTGACCGTCCTCCCAGGACGCTTCGAATTCGCGGCAGGTGCTCGACCGTTTGTCATAAATCGAGCATTTCACCTCACTGCCAACCTCGCCAACCAGGCTGGTGCAGCGCACCGGTTTACAGCCTGTACCCAGCATGGCCACGCGGCTGGGGCTGATCTGTTCGACCAGTTCATCTGGCACGGTTCCCCCGGCCGAGGTGCATTCCCCCCAGAAAAATGACACGCGAAAATGGGAACAGCAGGCACCGCAATTCAGACACGGACTGGCTTCGGACATGGGCGATCAACTAAGGAGGAGTGGGGACACAGGGGGCAGACAAGGCGGCTATTCTAGGCTTCGCCAACGGCTTGGGAAGGGGGGCGCGCAGGTATTTTTCAACCCGCTGTCGCGGGCAGCAATCCCCCACCCTGCGGGCGTTTGCTCAGGTTGTTGCGATGGCTTGGTATCAGCCGTACGAATAATTACAGACAGCGCTGAACGAGCTGTCTAGATTGCACATTCCAGGGACAGTGACGTCCCCCCAATAACAATAAACGAGACGGACCCATGCAGAACTCGACCCAAGCGGCGAATGCCTGGCGCATTCTGTTCCTGTTGTTCCTGGCCAACCTGTTCAACTTCTTTGACCGCACCATCCCGGCCATCATCATCGAACCGATCCGCATGGAATGGCACCTCAGCGACTTCCAATTGGGGATCATCGGCACTGCCTTCACCCTGGTTTACGCGATTGCCGGCCTGCCCTTGGGGCGCATGGCCGATACCAGCTCGCGCAGCAAACTGATGGGCTGGGGGCTTGCTGTATGGAGTGGACTGACGGCGGTCAATGGCATGGTCGGCAGCTTCTGGAGTTTCCTCATCGTACGCATGGGTGTCGGCATCGGTGAAGCCAGCTACGCACCGGCCGCCAACTCGCTGATCGGCGATCTGTTCCCCGCTCATCGGCGGGCGCGGGCCATGGGCATTTTCATGCTCGGCTTGCCCTTGGGGCTGTTACTGGCGTTCTTCACCATCGGCGCCATGGTCAAGGCCTTTGACAGTTGGCGTGCACCTTTCTTTATTGCTGCCGTACCGGGGCTGATCCTGGCGATCTTCATGTTCTTCATCAAGGAACCCAAGCGCGGCGCCGCCGAGAGCGTGCAGGTTTCCCAGGAACGTATCGATCGACCGATCCGCCGCGTTCTGGCGGTACCGACCTTTCTCTGGCTGGTGTTAGCGGGGCTGTGTTTCAACTTCGCCACCTATGCCTGTAATTCGTTCATGGTGCCGATGCTGCAGCGCTATTTCCTGATGCCATTGCAGGAAGCGGCTGTCGCTACCGGGGTGATAGTCGGTGTCACCGGGCTGTTCGGCCTGACCCTGGGCGGTTGGGTCGCCGACAAGATTCATCAGCGGGTGGCCAATGGTCGCCTGTTGTTTGCTGCGTTCAGCCTGGTCATTTCCACGGTGTGCACGGCGTGGGCGCTGTACTCCGGGCGTATCGAAATCGGCGTGTTCGTCGCGGTGTTCAGCGTCGGCTGGTTGTTTGCCTACAACTTCTACACCTGCGTCTACACGGCTATTCAGGACGTGGTCGAGCCGCGCCTGCGGGCGACGGCCATGGCGCTGTTCTTCGCCGGGCTGTATTTGCTGGGCGGCGGTCTGGGGCCGGTGGTGGTGGGGGCGTTGTCGGATCATTTTGCCCATACGGCAATGCTCGCGGCAGGCGCCGAACAGATGACCGAAGCGTTCAAGGCGGTCGGCCTGCATGACGCGATGTACCTGATCCCGGTGGCGTTGTTCTTCACCATGGTGTTTCTGGTGCTGGCTTCGCGCTGTTTTGTGCGCGATGCCAAGCGGATGAAAGATGGGCTTGGGGTGGTGGGGGAGCCTGAAGGTGCTGCGGTGACTGCCTGACCGCTATCGCCATCAGCAACCCCCACAACAAACTTCAGTCAAACAAAAAGGCCCGCATCGCTGCGGGCCTTTTCATTTACAGCGGTGGAGCCGGGGACTTAACCCGCCACCAACACCCGAATCGCTTCCAGTCGCAACGCGGCCTTGTCGAGCATGGCCAGGCCTTGCTCACGTTGTTTGCGCAGGGCAACCAGTTCGCTGTCACGCACGGTCGGGTTGACTGCTTGCAACGCGGTCAAGCGTGCCAGTTCTTCGTCGGTATCGGCAGCCAGGCGACGCTGTGCTTCAGCCACACGTTCATTGTGGCGCGGCAGGATCTTCGCTTCGCCGGCGTTGATCCGTGGCGTCAGTTGATCGCGCTGGGCCTGTATGAACTTGTTGGCGCTGGCACGTGGCACGCTTTCCAGTTGATCGTTCAGGGTTTCGAACGACACGCGGGCGGCCAGGTCGTTGCCGTTGGTGTCCAGCAGGCAGCGCAGGGCGGCCGGTGGCAGGTAACGGCCCAGTTGCAGCGAGCGCGGCGCAACCACTTCGCTGACGTAGAGCAGCTCGAGCAACACGGTGCCTGGCTTGAGCGCCTTGTTCTTGATCAGGGCCACGGCGGTGTTGCCCATGGAACCGGACAGGACCAGGTCCATGCCGCCCTGCACCATCGGGTGTTCCCAGGTGATGAACTGCATGTCTTCGCGGGACAGCGCCTGGTTGCGGTCGTAGGTGATGGTCACGCCTTCGTCGTCGCCCAGCGGAAAGCTGGCGTCGAGCATTTTTTCGCTCGGCTTGAGGATCAGGGCATTTTCCGAATGGTCTTCGCTGTCGATGCCGAACGCATCGAACAGGGTCTCCATGTAGATCGGCAGGGTGAACTGGTCGTCTTGCTCGAGGATCGCCTCAACCAGCGCATCGCCTTCGCCGGCGCCGCCGGAGTTGAGTTCCAGCAGGCGGTCACGTCCGGTGTGCAGCTCGGCTTCCAGGCGTTCACGTTCGGTACGGGCTTCATCGATCAGCGCTTGCCACTCGCCATCGTCGGCCTCTTCGAGCAGCGGCAGCAGGCGTGGGCCGAACTGGTGCTGCAAGGCGTTGCCGGTCGGGCAGGTGTTGAGGAACGCATTCAACGCTTCGTGATACCACTGGAACAGGCGCTCTTGCGGGCTGGTTTCCAGGTACGGCACGTGCAGTTCGATGGTGTGCTTCTGACCGATCCGGTCGAGACGGCCGATACGTTGTTCCAGCAAGTCCGGGTGTGACGGCAGATCGAACAGCACCAGGTGATGGGAGAACTGGAAGTTGCGGCCTTCACTACCGATTTCCGAACAGATCAGCACTTGCGCGCCGAATTCTTCGTCGGCGAAGTAGGCGGCAGCACGGTCACGTTCGAGGATGTTCATGCCTTCGTGGAACACGGTTGCCGGGATGCCGGAGCGCACGCGCAGGGCGTCCTCCAGGTCCATCGCAGTTTCGGCGTGAGCACAGATCACCAGCACTTTGGTGCGCTTGAGCATCTTCAGCTGGTCGATCAGCCACTCGACACGCGGGTCGAACTTCCACCAGCGTTCTTCTTCATTGGCATCCGGCTGGGCCTGGAAACTGACTTCCGGGTACAGCTCGGCGTGATCGCCCAGCGGCAATTCGAGGTATTCGTCCGGGCACGGCAGCGGGTAAGGGTGCAGTTTGCGCTCCGGGAACCCTTGCACGGCGGCACGGGTGTTACGGAACAGCACGCGGCCGGTGCCGTGGCGGTCGAGCAATTCGCGCACGAGGCGGGCACTGGCTTCGGTGTCGCCATCGTTGACGGCAGCCAGCAGGGCTTCACCCTCGTTGCCAAGGAAGCCGTGGATGGTCTTGTGTGCTTCAGGCGACAGACGGCCCTGATCCAGCAGCTCCTGTACGGCTTCGGCCACCGGGCGATAGTTTTCGCTCTCGGCGCGGAAGGCTTGCAGGTCGTGGAAGCGGTTCGGGTCGAGCAGGCGCAAACGGGCGAAGTGGCTGTCCTGGCCGAGTTGTTCCGGGGTTGCCGTCAACAGCAGGACGCCTGGAATGGTTTCGGCAAGTTGCTCGACCAGCGAGTATTCCGGGCTGACCTGATCTTCGTGCCACACCAGGTGGTGCGCCTCGTCGACCACCAGCAGGTCCCAGCCGGCGGCGAACAGCGCGTCCTGGGCCTTCTCGTCGTCTACCAGCCACTCCAGGGCAACCAGTGCCAGCTGGGTGTCTTCGAACGGGTTGCTGGCATCACTTTCGATAAAGCGTTCTTCGTCGAACAGCGCGACCTGCAGGTTGAAACGGCGGCGCATCTCCACCAGCCACTGGTGCTGGAGGTTCTCCGGCACCAGGATCAGCACGCGGCTGGCACGGCCCGAGAGCAGCTGGCGATGGATGACCAGGCCGGCTTCGATGGTTTTACCCAGGCCCACTTCGTCCGCCAACAGTACCCGTGGCGCGATACGGTCAGCGACTTCGCGGGCAATGTGCAATTGGTGGGCGATCGGTTGCGCACGCACGCCGCCCAGGCCCCAGAGCGAGGACTGCAACTGGCGGCTGGTGTGTTCCAGAGTGTGGTAACGCAGGGAGAACCAGGCCAGCGGGTCGATCTGGCCGGCGAACAGACGGTCGCTGGCCAGACGGAACTGGATGAAGTTCGACAGTTGGGTTTCCGGCAGGGTGACCACTTCGTTCTGCGCGTTGAGGCCGTGGTAGACCAGCAGGCCGTCGACGTCGTCGACTTCACGAACGGTGAGTTTCCAGCCTTCGAAGTGAGTGATGCTGTCACCCGGGGAAAACCGCACGCGGGTCAGGGGCGCATTCCGTAGCGCGTACTGGCGGGTGTCGCCAGTGGCCGGGTAGAGCACGGTCAACAAGCGCCCGTCCTGTGCCAGAACGGTGCCTAAACCCAGCTCGGCTTCGCTGTCACTGATCCAGCGTTGCCCCGGTTGATACTGCTGCGCCATGCTGCCTGACTCCCACCTTGAAAAAGCGGGCTATCTTAACGGAATGAGGGCTTCAGGGCCAAAGGACTCTCAGAAAAACTCACAGTCTTACGTTAGCCTACCGATGCAGGGATCGCCGTTGACGGCACCTTTGAGTGCCAAATGAGTCACAGTTTGCGACAGATGGCTCAAGACGCCATCCCCGCAGCCGACAGCCTGCTGACAGGAGACTGATAACCATGCTGCCACCGATGCTCCCCTTGAGCGCTGTGCCGATCACCTCGCAACACGACCCGATCCGCCAGCGCCCGGATATTCCGCCGGTTGTACCGGTGCAGGAAAGCTCCAAAGACAGCACCATTGACCTGCAGAAACGCGATCCTGAAGAGGCTGCCTTGCAGTTGCGCGAAGAACAGCGGCGCAAGCAGGAGCAGCAAAGACGGCGCCACGAGGCCGACAATGACCCCGAGGCGCACCTGGCCATTCCTGGCGACGAACTCAATGCCGATAACACCGTGCCGGTGGCGCCGCTGATGGACGATCAGCCACGCCAGGGATTGTGGGTCGATATCGAGATTTGAGCGGGCGACTGGAAAGCGTGGTCGCCAGACCTCATTATTGGCACATGGCTGCCGATCGACACGGTGGCTCACCTTCATTCCAAGTGATGCACTGGACGCCATGAGCCAAGACGACAAGCTGATCGACCTCAACGCAGAGCGCGCCAAGCGCATTCACGACCTCAATGACAAGCGGCTCAACGAAGTGCGCCAGGCCTTCGAGCAAGCCATGCCGTTGAGCAAACCCAAGAAAAAACCGAAAAACAAACCGAAAAAGCGCTGAAATCCCCCCGCATTCATTGATGCGGGTCAATCTTTGCCCTCCCTCCAGACCTGTCTCGGCCGACATTGATCCCGGTCAATATTTTCTCCTGCCCGATTGGTTAACTTAACCCCATCGCAACAGGGCAAATTCAGGAGACGCGTAATGTTTTTCGACAACGTGGTCATTGCCGGGGTGCTGACCGTCAGCCTCATGTTCGTGTTTTTCGCAGGGTTTGGATTTTTTATCTGGAAAGACTCACACAAGCGGAAATAACCGCTGATTTTTCTGGATTGAGTGGGCACGCAAGGCATTTTGGGCAACTTCGGTTGCCCTTTTTTTTGCCTGGGAAAAACTCTCGGAGTTTAGGGAGTCAGTGTGGGAGCGAGCTTGCTCGCGATGGCGGCCTGCCTGACGACATCCTTGTTGAATGTCAGACAGCAATCGCGAGCAAGCTCGCTCCCACAGGTAGCTTCGCTACTGAGTGGATTCAAGCAATAAAAAAGGCGCGGTCCTTGCGGAGCGCGCCTTTTTCATTGGGTTGCCTGTCAGCTGGCAATGAACTTCGAGGCCAGCCAGAACAAGGTGGCAGACAGTGCCACTGTCGCCGGCAGGGTCAATACCCAGGCCAGCAGAATGGTGCGCACGGTGCCGCCTTGCAGGCCGCTCTTGTTGGCGACCATGGTACCGGCCACGCCCGAGGACAGAACGTGGGTGGTCGACACCGGCAGGCTGAAGATGTTGGCCAGGCCGATCATGGTCGCCGCCGTGATCTGCGCCGACATGCCTTGGGCGTAGGTCATGCCCTGCTTGCCGATTTTCTCGCCGATGGTCAGTACCACGCGTTTCCAGCCGATCATGGTACCCAGGCCCAGGGCTAGGGCAACCGCCAGGATCACCCAGAACGGGGCGTATTCAGTGGTGGTGGTCAAGTCCTTGCGCAGCTTGTCCAGGTCAGCCTTTTCCCGGGCATCGACGCCTGGCAACTTGCTCACTTTCTTCGCTGTGTCGTCCAGGCAGAGCAGGTAGCGACGCACTTCGATGCGGCTTTCCGACGGCAACGAGTGATAGTCGGAGACACCTTTAAGGGTGCCGAGCAACGCGCGGATGGTCGGTTCAGTCTGTTGCGGGTTGCAACTGAATTTCTCCGGCAGATCGCCTTCCACGCTTTTGCCCAGGGCGAGGAATTCACCGAGGGTATCGGCGTTGCGCTGGTAAAACTGGCTCAAGTGCAGGGTCGCGTCGCGAGTCCGCTCGATCTGGTAGGTGGTGCTGTTCAGGTCGAGTACGAATTGCGCCGGGACAATACCGATCAGTACCAGCATGATCAGGCCGATACCTTTCTGACCGTCGTTGGAGCCGTGCACGAAGCTCATCGCCATGGCCGACATGACCAGGACCAGGCGGTTCCAGAACGGTGGATGCTTCTTGTCATCGATCTTGCGGCGCTGTTCCGGCGTCTTGTGCATCTTCGACAGCGGGCGCCACCATTTCAGGCCGATCAACACCAGGGCGGCAACGAGGAAGCCGGCCATTGGCGAGAACACCAGCGAGGCGCCGATATCGATTGCCTTCTGCCAGTTCACACCATCGCCCAGCGGGATGTCGTTGATCAACGCGTTGGCCAGGCCGACACCGAGGATCGAGCCGATCAGCGTGTGCGAGCTGGAAGCCGGAATACCGAAGTACCAGGTGCCCAGGTTCCAGGCAATGGCGGCGGCGAGCAGCGAGAACACCATGGCCAGCCCGTGACCGGTGTTCACATTGATCAGCAGCTCAACCGGCAGCAGGTGGACGATGGCATACGCCACGCCGACGCCACCGAGCAACACGCCAAGGAAGTTGAACACACCGGAAAAGAACACCGCCAGGTGAGGCGGCATGGCTTTGGTGTAGATAACAGTAGCCACCGCGTTAGCGGTGTCATGAAAGCCGTTGATGAACTCGAACGCGAGGACAAAGGCCAGGGCGAGCAAGAGGCTCACAAGCACCCAAGCATCCAGTCCGCTGAATAAATCGATCATGAAGGTTTTCTGACCCGGTCATAAGGGGGCGCGATTATGCCAGAAAAGCGTGTCAATCAATGCACTAGCTGCTCATCGGTAACATTCTTCAATGATTTTTCCGGGGCTATGGCCCATATCCACGGGCGTCGGCCGAGACTTTCAAGTGGTTGAATTTACTTGAAAAAGTGATCTGGAAGGGTTTTTGGCAGCCGTGGGGGAGGGGCTGGAACGCTTGTGCGAAATATCTGAGAAGAGAGTCAGAATGCGCCGATTTGCCACGCCAGCGGCCGCTGCCCGCGGGTAGCGGGCGCGAAAGGCAACATCCGTACTGCCCGCTTTTAACGGGAGGCAGAAGCAGACTCTAAAAGGATCAGGCCGAAGCACTTACTGCTCTTCGGCTTTGAGTTCCTTTTCCATTTTTTGCAGTTCTTGCTGGAACACCTGATCCTGAACGGTGGCGCGCTTGCGCCATGGCTTGCGTTCCGGTTCCGGTTGAGCGGCGTAAGTGGTGACTTCTCCGCCGTAAACTTCCTTGTAACGTTGTTCCTGGCGCTCAAGTTCCGCGCGCAGTTCGTCTTTCGTCACAGTGATACCTGATTGAGTTGAGATAAATTCTGGCAAAACGCACTGCATAAAACGATTGATCACACTTATCGAAAGGGCAATACCCTTCGGGGTATCGCTGCTAACAATCGAGCGATCAAGGCTTCCATGTCGCAGGCGGCCACGGCACCAGAGATAAATAGCTGACGTAGCATCAGTGTCCTGTTTCGGCGAGCGCCAGGGACAGACCCGTGTGGTCAATGTCAGGCGCTTGCCAAGGGCAACGGCGACGGAGCGTCGTGCTGCCGGGTAGCGGGTCCGGCAAGTTGCAAACCGGCTAGCTACTGATTTGTATTATAGCGGCCGATTTGAAGAACACTATCGCCAAACTGTTAAAAAGTCGCGATTGGAGTGTGACGGTTTTGTTGTCTACAACTAATTGACTAACTAAGGCTCGAGCAGCACCTGGCCAGTGATGTCTTTCTGACGTCATTAAGTCGAACAAGTTATCCGGCAATTACATTTCCCCATTTAATCTGCGCGCCCGGTCTTACAAAAACAAGTAGGAGGCCAAGGCGGCCCGGTCTTGCAAGGTGCCGGCTTTCGAGTCGCGCATTGCGATAATCGATCACTGGTTCGATAATCGCCCAAACCTGTCTGCCCTCAAGCGCCCGCTACCGCACGTCGGTCGTGGGGCAAAGGACCCTCATGAACGATCAACTGCGCAATGCCTTCGCTTCAGTCGCCCCGCCCATTGTCGCGTCACCTGCCAAGCGGATTCAGGCACTGACCGGCGATCCGGACTTCATGACATCACTGGCCCGCGGCCTGGCAGTGGTGCAAGCGTTCCAGGAGCGCAAGCGACACCTGACCATCGCCCAGATCAGTCATCGCACGGAAATCCCCCGCGCCGCCGTGCGACGCTGCCTGCATACCCTGATCAAACTGGGCTATGCGACTACCGACGGCCGCACCTACTCGCTATTGCCCAAAGTGTTGACCCTCGGCCATGCCTATGTCTCCTCGACGCCGCTGGCGGTATCCGCCCAGCCTTATCTCGACCGCATGAGCGAGCAACTGCACGAAGCCTGCAACATGGCCACGCTCGAGGGGGATGACATTTTGTACATCGCGCGCTCGGCGACGACTCAGCGGCTGATTTCGGTCGACCTTTCCGTGGGTGGTCGGTTGCCGGCGTACTGCACCTCGATGGGGCGGATTCTCTTGGCGGCACTGGACGATACATCGCTGGGCGAATACCTCGAGCGCGCCGAGCTGCAGGCCAAGACCAGCCGTACCCTGCACACGCCTGACGCATTGCTCGAATGCCTGCATGAGGTCCGTCGCCAAGGCTGGTGCATCGTCGACCAGGAGCTGGAGCAAGGGCTGCGTTCGATTGCCGTGCCGGTTTACGACGCTTCCGGCCAAGTCGTCGCCGCCCTGAACGTCAGTGCACACGCCGGTCGGGTCAGCCTCAACGATCTGCAGCAGCATTTCCTGCCGGGCCTGTTGGGCGCCAGTCGCGACCTCAGTACGCAGCTGTTCGCCTGATCGGTAGTGAGACAACATTCTGTTCGATAATCGAACACTGAGTCGATTATCGGATTGTTTGGCGTTTTTTTGGGGCTTAACCTTCAGTCATTCGGCGCTGCGCATCGCGCCATTTTTTCCACTGTCGGTTAATCACATTCGGGAGCCTGCCCCATGGCTGAAATCCTTTCGCTGCACGACGCGGTGAAGCAATTCGTAAACGATGGCGACACCATCGCCCTCGAAGGCTTCACTCATCTGATCCCGACGGCGGCGGGCCACGAAATCATTCGTCAGGGCAAGAAAGACCTGACCCTGGTGCGCATGACCCCGGACCTGATCTACGACCAGTTGATCGGTGCCGGTTGTGCCCGCAAGCTGGTGTTTTCCTGGGGTGGCAACCCTGGCGTGGGTTCCTTGCACCGTCTGCGTGATGCGGTCGAGAAGCAGTGGCCGCACCCGCTGGAAATCGAAGAACACAGCCACGCCGACCTCGCCAATGCCTACGTCGCCGGTGCTTCCGGCCTGCCATTTGCGGTGCTGCGCGCCTATGCCGGTTCCGACCTGCCGAAGGTCAACCCGCTGATCAAGACCGTGACCTGCCCGTTTACCGGGGAAGTGCTGGCTGCCGTGCCTTCGGTTCGCCCGGACGTCACCGTGATTCACGCACAGAAGGCGGACCGCAAGGGCAACGTGCTGCTGTGGGGCATTCTCGGGGTGCAGAAAGAAGCTGCACTGGCTGCCAAACGCTGCATCGTCACCGTCGAAGAAATCGTCGACGACCTCAATGCACCGATGAACGCCTGCGTGCTGCCAACCTGGGCCCTGAGTGCGGTGTGCCACGTGCCGGGCGGCGCGCATCCGTCCTACGCCCACGGTTACAACGAACGTGACAACCGCTTCTACCAGGCCTGGGACCCGATTGCCCGCGACCGCGACACCTTTACCGCGTGGATCAACGAGTACATCCATGGCAGCGCTGACTTCAGCGAGTTCCAGGCCAAGCTGGCCGCCGCTTCGGAGGCTAAGTAATGACTTACACCACCAATGAAATGATGACCGTTGCCGCTGCCCGCCGTCTGAAGAACGGGTCGGTGTGCTTTGTCGGTATCGGCCTGCCATCGAAAGCGGCCAACCTGGCGCGTCTGACGTCTTCGCCAGATGTGGTGCTGATCTACGAATCGGGCCCGATTGGCGCCAAGCCAAGTGTGTTGCCGCTGTCGATCGGTGACGGTGAACTGGCGGAAACCGCCGACACCGTGGTGCCAACCGGTGAGATCTTCCGCTACTGGCTGCAGGGCGGTCGCATCGACGTCGGTTTCCTCGGTGCCGCGCAAGTCGACCGCTTCGGCAACATCAACACCACAGTGGTTGGTGACTATCACTCGCCGAAAGTGCGCCTGCCGGGTGCCGGTGGTGCGCCGGAAATCGCCGGTTCGGCGAAAAGCGTGCTGATCATCCTCAAGCAGTCGGCGCGTTCGTTTGTCGACAAGCTCGATTTCATTACCTCGGTCGGGCACGGTGAAGGCGGTGATTCACGCAAACGCCTCGGCCTGCCGGGTGCCGGTCCGGTCGGCATCATCACCGACCTGTGCATCATGGAGCCGGAAGCGGGCAGCAACGAGTTCGTGGTCACCGCACTGCATCCGGGCGTGACCCGCGAGCAGGTGGTCGCCGCCACCGGTTGGCCGATCCGCTTCGCCGACAGTGTGGCTATCACGTCCGAGCCGACCGAGGTCGAACTCAAGGCACTGCGCGATCTTGAAGCGCGTACCGCCGCCGCCCATGGCCAGGCCCCGGGAGAAGCATGATGCGTGAAGTCTATATCTGCGATGCGATCCGCACGCCGATTGGCCGCTTCGGCGGTGGCTTGTCGACCGTTCGTGCAGACGATCTGGCCGCGGTGCCAATCAAGGCGCTGATGGCGCGCAATCCTTCGGTGGACTGGAACGCCGTGGACGAAGTGTTTCTCGGCTGCGCCAACCAGGCCGGCGAAGACAACCGCAACGTGGCGCGCATGGCGTTGTTGCTGGCGGGCCTGCCGGAAACGATTCCTGGCGTCACGCTCAATCGCCTCTGCGCCTCGGGCATGGATGCGATCGGCACCGCCTTCCGCGCCATCGCCAGCGGTGAAATGGAGCTGGCGATTGCCGGTGGCGTCGAGTCGATGTCCCGTGCGCCATTCGTGATGGGCAAGGCCGATGCGGCGTTCTCGCGCAACATGAAACTGGAAGACACCACCATCGGCTGGCGCTTTATCAACCCGTTGATGAAAGCCCAGTACGGTGTGGATGCGATGCCGCAAACCGCCGACAACGTCGCAGATGACTACCAGGTGTCCCGTGCCGATCAGGACGCGTTTGCCTTGCGCAGCCAGCAACGCACCGCCGCCGCTCAGGCCGCAGGCTTTTTCGCCGAAGAAATCGTTGAAGTGCGCATTGCCCACAAAAAGGGCGAAACCGTGGTCAGCGAGGATGAGCATCCCCGCGCCGACACCACCCTGGAAGCCTTGGCCAAACTGAAACCGGTCAACGGCCCGGACAAAACCGTCACTGCCGGCAACGCTTCCGGGGTCAACGACGGCGCTGCGGCGTTGATCCTGGCCTCGGCTGAAGCGGTGAAAAAACACGGCCTGACCGCTCGCGCCAAAGTGCTGGGCATGGCCAGCGCCGGTGTGGCGCCGCGGGTAATGGGTATCGGCCCGGTGCCTGCGGTACGCAAACTGACCGAGCGTCTTGGCCTGGCTGTCAGCGAATTCGATGTCATCGAGCTCAACGAAGCGTTCGCCAGCCAGGGTCTGGCGGTGCTGCGTGAGCTGGGCATCGCGGACGATGCAACCCAGGTCAACCCGAACGGTGGCGCCATTGCGCTGGGGCACCCGCTGGGGATGAGCGGGGCGCGACTGGTACTGACGGCCTTGCACCAGCTGGAAAAAACCGGCGGCAAGAAAGGCCTGGCGACCATGTGCGTCGGTGTCGGCCAAGGGCTGGCATTGGCGATCGAACGGGTTTGATGGCCGGCAACACATCACCCACCTCTTGTGGGAGTGAGCTTGCTCGCGATGGCGGTGTGTCAGGCAACTGGTTTGTCGACTGACAGGCAGCAATAGCGAGCTCGCTCCCACAAGGTTAGGGGGATTCCCACAAGGGAGATGTGATGCT
This sequence comes from Pseudomonas vancouverensis, assembly GCF_004348895.1. Classification (GTDB taxonomy): domain Bacteria; phylum Pseudomonadota; class Gammaproteobacteria; order Pseudomonadales; family Pseudomonadaceae; genus Aquipseudomonas; species Aquipseudomonas vancouverensis. The sequence continues at coordinate 178,083 of NZ_RRZK01000002.1, read as the reverse complement.
GATGTATCTGTGGAACGGGGCTGTTGCAAAGTGTGTCTAGACTCTCACTGTCCCCATCGAGTGAACAACAATGACAACTGACGCCACTACACAACCGCTCTACACGGGCGAGGAACGCAGCAAGCGGATCTTCGCCATTGTCGGTGCCTCGTCCGGTAACCTGGTCGAATGGTTCGACTTCTACGTCTATGCCTTTTGCGCGATCTATTTCGCCCCGGCGTTTTTCCCCTCGGATAACCCCACGGTACAACTGGTCAACACCGCCGGTGTGTTCGCCGCCGGGTTCCTGATGCGCCCCATCGGCGGCTGGATCTTCGGCCGGGTGGCGGACAAGCACGGGCGCAAGAATTCGATGATGATTTCGGTGCTGATGATGTGCTTCGGCTCGTTGCTCATCGCCTGTTTGCCGACCTATAACAGCATCGGCGTCTGGGCGCCGGTCCTGCTGCTGTTCGCCCGTTTGCTGCAAGGCTTGTCGGTCGGCGGCGAGTACGGCACCACCGCGACCTACATGAGCGAAGTGGCGCTCAAGGGCCAGCGCGGGTTTTTTGCCTCGTTCCAGTATGTGACCTTGATCGGCGGGCAATTGCTGGCGGTGTTGCTGGTGGTGATCCTGCAACAGTTCCTCAGCGAAGATGAGCTGCGTGCCTACGGCTGGCGGATACCGTTCGTGGTCGGTGCGGTGGCGGCGTTGATCTCGCTGTTCCTGCGTCGCACTCTCAAGGAAACCACCAGCAAGGAAATGCGCGAGAACAAGGACGCCGGCAGCATCCGTGCGCTGTTTCGCGATCACAAGGCCGCGTTCATCACCGTACTGGGTTACACCGCCGGCGGTTCGTTGATTTTCTACACCTTCACCACCTACATGCAGAAGTACCTGGTGAACACCACCGGCATGCCGGCCAAGACCGCCAGTTACATCATGACCGGCGCGCTGTTCCTCTATATGTGCATGCAGCCGTTGTTCGGCATGCTCGCCGACAAGATCGGCCGACGTAACTCGATGCTCTGGTTCGGTGCCCTCGGTACCTTGTTCACCGTGCCGATCCTGTTGAGCCTGAAAAGTGTCGGCAGTCCGTTCCTCGCGTTTGTGCTGATTACCCTGGCGCTGGCGATTGTCAGTTTCTACACCTCGATCAGCGGCCTGGTCAAAGCCGAGATGTTCCCGCCGGAAGTGCGCGCACTGGGTGTCGGCCTGGCTTATGCGGTGGCCAATGCAATCTTCGGCGGTTCGGCGGAGTATGTGGCCCTGAGCCTGAAAGCCGTGGGCATGGAAAACTCGTTCTACTGGTACGTGACGGTGATGATGGCCGTGGCCTTCCTGTTCAGCCTGCGTCTGCCGAAACAAGCCGCGTACCTGCACCACGACCTCTGACCTCCACGCGCGGGCCGCTCTGGCCCGCGCATCCTGCATTGACTGCCTGAAGGAAATTGCTGTGGCTTTTGTACAACTCGCCGAGGGCGAACTGCATTACCAACTCGATGGACCGGTCGATGCGCCGGTGCTGGTGTTGTCCAACTCCCTGGGCACCGATCTGCACATGTGGGACCCGCAGATCGCGGCGTTCAGCGAGCATTTTCGCGTGCTGCGTTTCGACACGCGCGGTCATGGCCAGTCACTGGTGACGCCGGGGCCTTACAGCATCGAGCAGTTGGGTCGCGATGTACTGGCCTTGCTGGATGCCTTGCACATCGAGCGCGCGCATTTCTGTGGCTTGTCCATGGGCGGGCTGATTGGCCAGTGGTTGGGGATCAACGCCGGTGATCGTTTGCTCTCGCTGGTGGTGTGCAACACCGCGGCGAAAATCGGCGATCCGTCGATTTGGAACCCACGCATTGAAATGGTCTTGCGCGACGGTCAGGCGGCGATGGTCGCCCTGCGGGATGCCTCGATTGCGCGCTGGTTCACTGCGGACTTCGCCGAGTCCAACCCGGCAGTCGCCAAGCGGATTACCGACATGTTGGCAGCCACTTCGCCTGAAGGCTATGCGGCGAACTGTGCGGCGGTGCGTGATGCTGACTTCCGCGATCAATTGTCTGCGATCAAGGTGCCGTTGCTGGTGGTTGCCGGGTCTGACGACGCGGTGACGCCGCCGTCCGGTGGGCATTTCATTCAGGAGCATGTGCGCGGGGCACAGTACGCCGAGTTTTATGCAGCGCATCTGTCCAACGTTCAGGCGGGCGATGCGTTCAGCGAGCGGGTGCTGGCGTTCCTGTCCGGTCACTGAGTCAGCGGTTTTTTGCCCAGGCAACAAAAAGCCCACCAATCGGTGGGCTTTCTGTTTTCAAGGCGCTATCAGAAGTACTTCATCTTCGGCGCTTCTTCCTTCAGCGGTTCAGATTTCGCCGTTTGCTCATTCCAACCGCCGCCCAGTGCCTTGTACAGGTTCACTGCGCTGATCAGTTGGGCCAGGCGATCGGTGATCAGCGCTTGTTGGGCGCTGAATAGCTGACGCTGGGCATCGAGGAAGGTCAGGTTGCTGTCGACACCAATGCGGTAGCGACGCTCGGCCAGACGGTAGTAGTCCTGGTTCGCGGTGACGAAGTCACGTTGCGCCTGCAACTGCTGGGTGTAGGTCTGGCGTGCAGCCAGGCCGTCGGCGACTTCCTGGAAGGCCGTTTGAATGGACTTCTCGTAGTTCGCCACGCCGATGTCTTTCTGGATCTTGGAGTAATCCAGGCTGGCGCTCAGGCTGCCGGCGTTGAAGATCGGCAGGTTGATTTGCGGCGAGAACAGCCAGGTCCCCGAACCGCCCTTGAACAGGCCGGACAGGTCCGGGCTCAGGGTCCCGGCATTGGCGGTCAGGCTGATGCTCGGGAAGAACGCAGCCCGCGCCGCGCCGATGTTGGCGTTGGCGGCCTTGAGGTTGTACTCGGCCTGCAGGATGTCCGGACGGCGTTGCAGCAGGTCCGACGGCAGACCCGGTGGCACGTCGCTCAGCAGGTCATCGTTGAGCGGTTTGGCCGCTTGCAGATTGGCCGGCACACCGGTGCCGAGCAGCAGCACCAGGCTGTTTTCATCCTGGGCGACCTGACGGGTGTAACGAGCCAGTTGCGCGCGGGCGTTTTCCACCGAGGTACGCGACTGCGCCAGGTCCAGCGCCGAGGCGACACCGACTTCGTTGCTGCGCGAGGTGAGCTTGTAGCTCTCCTCGAAGGTGCCCAGGGTGTCCTGGGTCAGCTTCAGCAGTTCCTTGTCGGCCTGCCAGGTCAGGTAGGCATTGGCCACGCTGGCCACCAGACTGATCTGGGTGCTGCGGCGGCCTTCTTCGGTGGCGAAGTACTTCTGCAGCGCTTCTTCGTTCAGGCTGCGCACCCGGCCGAACAGGTCGAGTTCATAGGCACTGACGCCGACAGTGGCCGAGTAGGAGCTGACGATGCCGGCTTCACCGGTTTGCGAAGCGTCAGCCGGAACGCGCTGGCGACTGCCGGTGCCGTTGGCCGACACAGCGGGGAACAGGTCAGCCCGCGAGATGCGGTACTGCGCCGCGAAGGCGTCGATGTTCAGCGCTGCGACGCGCAGGTCACGGTTGTTTTCCAGGGCGACCTGGATCAGCTGTTGCAGGGCAGGGTCATGGAAAAATTGCTTCCAGCCCTGCTCGGCGGCGGCTTGCGCCGGCGCCTGGGCCGGCGAATATGCCGGGCCCTGCGGGTACTGGCCGGCCACCGGAGCGGCAGGCTGCTGATAATCAGGTATCAGCGAGCAGCCACCGAGCACGAAGGCGGCGACTGCCAGGGAGAGTAGCGACTTGCTCATTAGCCAGCCTCTTTAGGAGTTTCAGTAGTGTCATCCTGATCAGCGACTTTGCGCTTGCCCATGGACGACACGGTCACGAAGAACAGGGGGACCCAGAAGATCGCCAGTACGGTGGCAGTGATCATACCGCCGATTACCCCGGTACCGATGGCATGCTGGCTGCCTGAACCCGCGCCTGTGGCAATCGCCAGTGGTACCACACCGAGGACGAAGGCGAGCGAAGTCATGATGATCGGTCGCAGACGCATCCGGCAGGCTTCGATGGCTGCGTCGCGCAGGCTGCGCCCTTGTTCATGCAGTTCCTTGGCGAATTCGACAATCAGAATGGCGTTTTTCGCCGCCAAACCGACGGTCACCAACAGACCCACCTGGAAGTACACGTCGTTGGACAGGCCGCGCAGGCTGGTGGCCATCAGTGCACCGATGACACCGAGCGGTACCACCAACATCACCGCGATCGGAATCGACCAGCTTTCATACAGGGCCGCCAGACACAGGAACACCATCAGCAGCGACAAGGCATACAGCGCTGGCGCTTGCGAACCGGACAGACGCTCCTCGTAGGACAAGCCGGTCCAGGAAATGCCGACACCGGCCGGCAGTTTCTTGGCAATGGCCTCGACTTCGAGCATCGCTTCACCGGTGGAGTAGCCCGGCGCCGGAGCCCCGAGGATTTCCATTGCCTCTACGCCGTTGTAGCGCGCGAGTTTCGGCGAACCGTAGATCCACTGGCCTTTGGCGAACGCAGAGAACGGCACCATGGTCCCGGCGCTGTTGCGCACGTACCACTTCTGCAGGTCTTCAGGGCTCATGCGCGAGCCAGGCTGACCCTGGATGTAAACCTTCTTCACTCGACCACGGTCGATGAAGTCGTTCACATAGCTACTGCCCAGGGCAATCGACAGCGTGTTGTTGATGTCGGCGATGGTCACGCCCAGGGCGCTGGCCTTCTCGTCATCGATTTCCAGCTGGTATTGCGGTTCGTCGTTCAGACCGTTCGGGCGCACCTGCGAGAGGATCTTGCTCTGCGCCGCCATGCCGAGGAACTGGTTGCGGGCTTCCATCAGCTTCTCGTGACCGATACCGGCGCGGTCCTGCAGGAACACGTCGAAACCGGTGGCGTTACCCAGTTCCAGTACCGCTGGCGGGGCGAAGGCAAACACCATGGCATCACGGAAGGTGAAGAAATGCTGCTGGGCTCGGGCTGCAACCTTGAACACGTTGTTGTCGGCGTTACGCTCGTCCCACGGACGCAACATGATGAACGCCATACCCGAGCTCTGGCCACGGCCGGCGAAGTTGAAGCCGGTCACGGTAAACACCGAGTTCACCGCATCGCCTTCACCGCCATCCTTGCCCGGACGCAGGAGGAACTCACGCATTTCGTCCACCACCACCTGGGTACGCTGGGCGGTCGAACCGGCAGGGGTTTGCACCTGGGCGAACAATACGCCCTGGTCTTCTTCCGGCAGGAATGCGGTTGGAATACGGGTGAACAGCCAGATCATGCCAATGATGATGAGCACGTACGCCAGCAGGTACGGGGCCTTGCGCGTGAGTATGTTGCCTACGCCACGCTCGTAGCCGCGTACACCACGATCGAAGTTGCGGTTGAACCAGCCAAAGAAACCGCGTTTTGGCACGCCGTGCTCGCCGTGCGGAATCGCCTTGAGCATGGTGGCGCACAGGGCCGGGGTGAAGATCAGGGCAACCAGTACCGACAGGGCCATGGCCGAGACGATGGTGATCGAGAACTGTTTGTAGATCACACCAGTGGAACCGCTGAAGAACGCCATCGGCAGCAGTACCGCCGAGAGCACCAGGGCAATACCGACCAGGGCGCCCTGGATCTGTCCCATGGATTTCTTGGTGGCTTCCTTGGGCGACAGGCCTTCTTCGCTCATCACCCGTTCGACGTTTTCCACCACGACGATGGCGTCGTCCACCAGCAAGCCGATGGCCAGTACCATGCCGAACATGGTCAGGGTGTTGATGCTGAAACCGGCGGCCGCGAGGATGCCGAAGGTACCCAGCAATACCACCGGTACAGTCATTGTGGTGATGACGGTGGCGCGGAAGTTCTGCAGGAACAGGAACATCACCAGGAACACCAGCACGATCGCTTCGACCAGGGTTTCAACCACACCCTTGATCGATTCGGTCACCACAGGCGTGGTGTCGTACGGGAATACCACTTCCATCCCTTCCGGGAAGAACGGCTTGAGGCTGTCGATGGTCTTGCGCAGTGCCTTGGCGGTGTCCAGGGCGTTGGCGCCGTTGGCCAGCTTGACGGCCAGGCCGGAAGCCGGGGCGCCGTTGAACTGGGCGTTGATGCTGTAGTTTTCACCACCCAGGCCCACTTCGGCGACATCGCTCAAGCGAACCTGCGAGCCGTCCTTGTTGACCTTGAGCAGGATCTTGTTGAACTGCTCGGCAGTCTGCAGGCGCGTCTTGCCAATGATCGTCGCGTTCAGCTGGGTGCCGGGCAGGGCAGGCAAGCCACCAAGTTGACCGGAGGAAATCTGCACGTTTTGCGCGGCAACGGCGTTTTTCACGTCGACCGGGGTCAGGTTGAAATTGTTCAACTTGGCCGGGTCGATCCAGATCCGCATGGCGTACTGCGAACCGAACACCTGGAAGTCACCGACACCGGCGGTCCGCGAGATCGGATCCTGCATGTTCGACACGATGTAGTTGGACAAGTCGTCCTTGGTCATGCTGCCGTCGCGCGATACGACGCCTATCACCAACAGGAAGTTCTTCACTGCCTTGGTTACACGGATACCTTGCTGCTGTACTTCCTGCGGCAGCAGCGGGGTGGCCAGGTTCAGCTTGTTCTGAACCTGAACCTGCGCGGTATCGGAGTTGGTGCCTTGCTCGAAGGTCGCGGTGATCGTCATGGTGCCGTCGGAGTTACTTTCCGAAGACACATAACGCAGGTTGTCGATACCGTTGAGCTGTTGTTCGATCACCTGAACCACGGTGTCCTGCACGGTTTGCGCGGACGCACCCGGGTAGGTCACGGAAATGGCGATCGCCGGTGGCGCAATGCTCGGGTATTGGTTGATCGGCAACCGGAGAATCGAGAGAGCCCCGACCAGCATGATCACCAGGGCAATTACCCAGGCGAAAATCGGACGGTCGATAAAAAATTTCGACATGGTTTACTCCCCTTTGCCGCTGGAAGCCTTGTCAGCTGCCTGTGCGGGGGCCGGGTTCTTTGTGCCGACGTTAACGTTAGTCGCCTCGCTGGCTTTGACTTCGATGCCAGGCTTGACGTATTGCAGGCCTTCGGTGATCAGGCGATCGCCGGCTTTCAGACCGTCTTCGATCAACCACAGGTTGCCGACGGTGCGATTGGCCTTGAGCTGGCGCAGTTCAACCTTGTTGTCCGGGCCTACGACCAGTGCGGTCGGCGTACCCTTGAGATCGCGTGTCACGCCTTGTTGTGGCGCCAGGATCGCTGCGCTGTTCACGCCCGATTGCAACTGCGCGTGCACGAACATGCCCGGCAGCAGGGTGTGATCCGGGTTGGGGAACACGGCACGCAGGGTTACGGAACCGGTGGTCTGGTCAACCGAGACTTCGGAGAACTCAAGTTTGCCATCCAGCTTGTACTGGCTGCCGTCTTCAAGGGTCAGCTTGACCGTTGCGGCGTTGTTGCCGGCCTTTTGCAGGCGGCCACTTTCCAGCTCGCGGCGCAGTTGCAGCAACTCGACCGACGACTGGGTGACGTCGACGTAGATCGGGTCGATTTGCTGAATGACGGCCATCGCATCGGCCTGTCCATTGCTGACCAGTGCACCTTCAGTCACCGAAGAGCGGCCGATGCGACCGGTCAGCGGAGCGTAGACCTTGGTGTAGCGCACGTTGATCTGGGCGGTCTGCAGCGCAGCTTCCGATTGCAGGCGGTTGGCCACGGCGGTGTCATATTCCTGCCGGCTCACGGCCTGCTCGTCTACCAGTTGCTTGTAACGATCGGAAATCGACTTGGTCGAGCGCAGGTTGGCCTCAGCGCTTTTCATCGTCGCTTCATACACCGACGGATCGATCTGATAGAGCTGCTGGCCTTCCTTGACGTCGCTGCCTTCCTTGAACAGGCGCTTTTGAATGATGCCGTTGACCTGAGGGCGAACCTCGGCGATGCGGAACGCACTGGTGCGCCCCGGCAGCTCGGATGTCAGAGTGAAGGTTTGCGGTTGCAGGGTCACGACGCCGACCTGAGGGGGCGGAGCGGCCGGCGCTGCTTCTTCCTTTTTGCATCCGCTGAGTAGCGATGCCAGGGCGACGGCGGCGACCAGAGCGGTGATAGCGGGCTTGAATTGCATGAAAATCCTCGGGTCAGGCGCGCAAAGTGCGCACTAGAAAGGTGGAAGGTTAAAAATTGTAGGCCGAGTGGATAAGTAGCATGCTAAGGAATATACTTACGTACATGGCTGTTTGTAAATAGGCGGGATGCGTACTCATCTCGTTACAAATGCCGCGGAAAGGTTCGAATTGCAGGCCGGGGACGACACCCAAGAGTGCTCGCCCCACTTTTATTCAGTTGATATTCCGACGTCACTGAAGCCCCCTGATTGAGGTTGTACTGCCATGGTCCGTCGTACCAAAGAAGAAGCTCAGGAAACCCGCGCACAAATCCTTGTGGCGGCCGAAAAGGCTTTTTTCGAGCGTGGCGTGGCGCGGACAACCCTGGCGGACATCGCGACCCTGGCTGGCGTCACTCGCGGGGCGATCTACTGGCATTTCAGCAACAAGGCGGATCTGGTGCAGGCCATGCTCGATACCTTGCATGAGCCGTTGGAAGAGATGGCCAAGGCCAGTGAAAGCGAGGACGAAATCGATCCTCTGGGTTGCATGCGCAAACTGCTGATTCATTTGTTTCATCAAATTGCACTGGACCCGAAAACCCGACGCATCAACGAAATTCTGTTTCATAAGTGCGAATTCACCGATGAAATGAGCGATCTGCGCCAGCAGCGCGTGGCAGCCAGCCTCGATTGCAATGTGCGCATCGGTCTGGCCCTGAAAAATGCAGTGAATCGGGGGCAGTTGCCGGAAAATCTCGACACCGCCCGCGCCGCCATCAGCCTGCACGCCTACATCGATGGCATTTTGTACCAGTGGTTGCTGGCCCCCGAGAGCTTCGAGCTGCACCTGGAAGCCGAGCGTTGGGTGGACACAGGTTTGGACATGCTGCGCCTGAGCCCCAGTCTGCGCAAATGAAACAAAATACGTAATCGGCCGCAGGGGTGCTTTTATATACGCACCTGTGATGCGTTGACAGGCTTGGAGCCGGGTATTTTGTAGGGAAATTGTTGCGTAGCTATTAAAAAGCCAGCAAGGGCTTCGATTAATTGATCGACCTGCCTTGCTGGCTTTTTTCATGCTTGATCAGGACATGGCGTACGCGAGCTCTGGGGCTTGCAGCCAATGGAATGCTTAAGGCGCTTTGCCAAGGCTGATCAGAATGGCGTAGTGGTAAGGCTTGTTCGTCAGTGAGTGGGTCATTTTCGATGAGCAACGCAATGGAACTTTGCCATTGGATAGCACTTGGTGCTGTTGAATCGGAATGGTGGGAGGGGAAAAGGAAAAAGGGTCATATTTCTTGGCTACTTTCAGAGTCGTGGAAAACTCAAAAGCGTGATTGGCACTTCTATAGGAAAAGTTATGCTGTGTCTTGGTCGTTTGCCGGCCTCTGGCAAAGTAAGGTATTTCTCCGCGCAGGACGAACGAAACGTAGTCCCATGGCTGAAGAGTGTACCTGTGCGATTCCTTGCTGCTATCCCAGCTTGAATAGCTGAGTCTAAAGGTTTCTGCCGTACCATTGTAAAGAAAGCACATGACGTGGCTGTGTGAGCTGACGGGTTTTACTGCACTCCACATGACGTTTGATTCTTCTTTTGCCTCTTCAATAATCTCTGCGAAGTCGCTTTCAGTGTTTGTGTCTTCACTATCATCCATGATGTTGACTCTTTAATTTGTTGAGTTGAGTCAAAGAGGGTAATGTGGATTGATTCGGGTTTCTTTTCGGATTTGTGAGTGATTATTACGCATTTCAATAAAAAGCCCTGCTTCTTACGAGGCAGGGCAGTTTTGCTGATGAATTTGTTAACTGGGTTTGTAGGGTGATCACAGGGGCGAGTTGTCTGCTTGTGTTTCCGGGTTTTAGTGCATGGTGAGTTCAAGGTTGTAGCTATAAGGAGGGCGGGCTGGCTCCTTGGTTGACTTTATTTCGCATGCTGTAAGTTGCTTGCCTGTCGACATTGAAGTTAAATTTGTGCTGAAGTTCGTAATGTTTGATTTTTTTGTAACGGTGATGGAGTCGAAGAATTCACAGGATTTTTCACCTGAAGAGAAAACAAAGCCTTTGCCTGCGCTGCTTGATTCCCCATTTTTCATGGATGAAATTTTAAGGTCTCGGGAGTCGGTGAAGGTTGAAATTGCGTTGGGCAGCACATCTGGAACTCCCTGTAGGTGACTTGCGATGGTGGTATTTCCCTTGTTGATGATGACGTAATTAACCAGTGTTTCCTGAGCCATTGCTGGAAGGAGAAACAAGGGCAAAGTAATCGCGAGTGTGAAGTTGATTAATTTTTTCAGGTGTTTCATTTTTTCATCCTTGATGGTGTTTGTTTTTGATAAGGGTTGTCGCTTGGTTGTTAGCTGCATTATTGATGGTTTTGTTGCTATTACTTAATCTATTTATGCTTGCGCATTTAAGGAAGTCTGTTTGGCTTTCCTGATGTTGCATAACATGTGAGGTATAAAAAAGCCCCGGCTCTCGCGAGTCGGGGCTTTTGTTCTTTCTGTTGAAATTTACATTGCCGGATAGTCGATATAACCGACCGGACCTTTACCGTAGAACAATTCCGGGCGCGCCGGGTTCAGCGGTGCGTCCGCCTTCAGGCGAGCCGGCAGGTCCGGGTTGGCAATGAACGGCACGCCGAACGCCACCGCATCGGCCTTGCCATCGGCCAGCCACTGGTTGGCGCTGTCCTTGGTGAAGCGTTCGTTGGCAATGAACGGGCCGCCGAAGGCTTCCTTGATGCGCGGGCCGAGGCTGTCACCGGCTTCGTGCTCACGCGCGCAGATGAAGGCGACGCCGCGCTTGCCCAGTTCACGGGCAACGTAAAGGAAGGTTTCGGCCAGGTTGTCATCACCCATGTCGTGGGAGTCGGCCCGTGGTGCCAGGTGCACGCCGACGCGGCCAGCGCCCCAGACTTCGATCGCGGCATCGGTCACTTCCAGCAGCAGCCGCGCACGGTTTTCCAGGGAGCCACCATAGTTGTCGGTGCGCTGGTTGGTGCTGCTTTGCAGGAACTGGTCGAGCAGGTAACCGTTGGCGCCGTGGATTTCCACGCCGTCGAAACCGGCAGCCTTGGCGTTCTCGGCACCCGTGCGGTAAGCGTCGACAATATCGGCGATTTCAGCGGTTTCCAGTGCGCGTGGCGTCGGGTAGTCGGCCAGTGGGCGCACCAGGCTGACGTGGCCCTTTGGCTGGATGGCGCTCGGGGCCACCGGCGCTTCACCATTGAGGTACGAAGGGTGCGAAACGCGGCCCACGTGCCACAGTTGCAGGAAGATCTTGCCGCCGGCGCCGTGGATCGCCTTGGTCACGTTGGCCCAGCCACGCACCTGGTCGTTGGACCAGATACCCGGGGTGTCCGGGTAGCCGACACCCATTGGCGTCACTGAAGTGGCTTCACTGAGGATCAGGCCCGCCGAGGCACGTTGTACGTAGTACTCGGCCATCAGGGCGTTGGGGACGCGGCCTTCGTCGGCGCGGCAGCGGGTCAGCGGCGCCATGATGATGCGGTTGGCCAACTCGAGGTCGCCCAGTTTGATCGGATCGAAAATAGTCGTCATTGCGTACAACCCTCGTGAGGTAAGTGAATCAGTTGGAAGCCGGTGCCAGTTCGGGATTGCCGCTCTGGCGGAAAGTAATCAGGGTCACCAGCAGCGCCAGGACCGCCAGCGCAGCAGCGGCCAGCGGTACGCTGGTCAGGCCGTAACCGTGGGCGATCACGCTGCCGCCCACCCAGGCACCCAGCGCATTGCCGACGTTGAAGGCGCCGATGTTCAGGGTCGAGACCAGGTTCGGCGCGGCCTTGCCGAAGGTCACCACGTTCACCTGCAGGGCAGGGACGGCGGCGAAACACGCCGTGGCCCAGAGGAACAGGGTGATCTCGGTCGGGATCAACGCGACGCTGGTCCAGGTCAGCGCGGTGGACACCACGGCCATGGTGATGAACACGCCCATCAGGGTCGCTGCCATGCCTTTGTCGGCCAGCTTGCCGCCGATGATGTTGCCAACGGTCAGGCCCAGGCCGATCAGCACCAGGGGCCAGGTCACGCCACGGGGCGAAACGCCGGTCACTTCACCCAGCAGCGGAGCAACATAGGTGAACAGGGTGAATACCGAGGCGGCGAAGAGCGCGGTCATGCTCAGGGACAACCAGATCCCCGCACCCTTGAGCGCTGCCAGTTCGGCGCGCATGTCGAGTTTTTCTTCGTCACGTTTGGCCGGCAGGAAGCGGATCAGGCCAATCAGCGCGATGACGCCGATCACGGTCACCGCCCAAAAGGTCGAACGCCAGCCGGCTTCCTGGCCGAGGGCGGTGCCCAGCGGTACGCCGAGAACGTTGGCCAGGGTCAGGCCGGTGAACATCAGGGCCACGGCCGAAGCACGTTTGTTGGCCGGCACCAGACCGGCAGCCACCACTGAGCCGATACCAAAGAACGCACCGTGACACAGGGCCGTGACCACGCGGGCAAACATCAGCACGTTGTAGTCGCCGGCCACCGCACAGAGCAGGTTGCCGATAATGAAAATGCCCATCAGCGCCACCAGCGCGGCCTTGCGCGGCAAGCGTGCGGTGGCCATGGCCATGAACGGCGCACCGATGGCCACGCCCAAGGCGTAGCCGGTCACCAGCCAGCCGGCGCCGGGGATCGACACACCGAGGTCAGCTGCCACGTTGGGCAACAAGCCCATGATGACGAACTCGGTGGTGCCGATGGCGAAGGCGCTCAAGGCCAGGATTAGGAGCGAGAGGGGCATGTTTGAATCCTTTTCGGCTGGCTGACTGAAAGGGTCAGAGCTCTTTACTGAAGGTCTTGAGGAATTCCTGGATGGTTTCCTCATTGCGTTTGAAAAAGTGCCACTGACCGACCTTGCGGCTGCTGATCAGGCCGGCGCGTTGCAATGTCGCCAGGTGTGCGGACACCGTGGACTGCGACAAACCGCAACGTTGATCGATCTGCCCGGCGCATACGCCGTGCTCGTTACTGTGGGACTGGTCGGGAAACTCGACCGTCGGGTCTTTGAGCCAGTGCAGGATTTCTCGCCGTACTGGGTGTGCCAGGGCTTTTATTATTTCGTCGAGATTGAGGGTCATGGTGGGGGCTCGTGATCAGTAAAACGCTATATCGCGATGAAGCGAACTTTAAATCGGTATTTCGCGATATACAAATATGATTTTGCTCTGGTGAGCTTAAAAATCGGTATATCGGGTTATAACGATATGGATGCCGCAGTGCTAAGCTGCGTCCATGAATTATCTCGCACATCTCCATCTCGGTGGCCAGCGCCCTGGCCAATTGCTTGGCAGTCTGTATGGCGACTTCGTCAAAGGCCGGCTGCAAGGTCAGTTCGCCCCTGACATCGAAGGCGCTATCGCGCTGCACCGCAGCATCGACGTATTCACCGATCGCCATCCGCTGGTCGATGCCGCGCTGTCACGCTTTTCCCTGACGCGGCGACGTTATGCGGGGATTGTCCTCGACGTGTTTTTCGACCACTGCCTTGCACGCGACTGGCGGCAATACGCCGACCGGCCCCTGGAGCTGTTCACCTCGGATGTCTACCGTGTGCTGTCCAGCGAACGGCAACTGCCTGAACGACTGGCGCGGATTGCGCCGTACATGGTCGCTGATGACTGGCTGGGTTCTTACCGGGAATTTGAGGTGCTGGAGCAAGTGTTGCGGGGGATCTCGCGGCGTCTGACGCGACCGGAGGAACTGGCGGGGGCGATGCAGGAATTGCGGGTTTTGTATGAGCCGTTGAGTGAAGACTTCAGGTTGTTCTACCCGCAGTTGCAGAGTTTTGCGCGGAGCTATCCAACACCATAAATCGAGTGTGGGAGCGAGCCTGCTCGCGATTGCGGTCTGTCATTCAATACAGCATCTGAATGTTGATCCGCTATCGCGAGCAGGCTCGCTCCCACAGGGTCTCTGTTGAATCAGGCAGCGATCAATTCGCCAGCGCGCCGTGGTTCAGCAGGTTTAGCCACGTCCCCAAACAACACCTTCTGCACCGCCTGCTGTGCTTCGAACGCCAGCGCAGCGCGCTCACGACTTTCGCAAGCGATCGGCTTGAGCAGATGAATCTCCACCTGGCCACGGTCGTTGGCGAACAGGCGCATCAGGTGCGAGAGCAGATCATCGTCGCCAATGAACGGCGCCAGGGAGCAGGGTTCGCCATCACGTACATAACGAATCGCCACCGGTTGCAACGACACGTCGGAGTCGATGGCGGCGGACAGCAAGCGACCGTGGAAAGTGCGCAGCGAACGGCCGTCAGTGGTGGTGCCTTCGGGGAACATCAGCAGCGGATGGGCCTGCTCCAGATGTCGGGTCATCTGTTTACGGATCAACTGGCTGTCACCCGAGCCGCGACGGATGAACAGACTGCCGGCCTTGGCCGCCAACCAACCCGCCACCGGCCAGGTGCGCACTTCGGCCTTGGACAGGAACGACAGCGGTGTGAGCATGCCCAGCAGCGGAATGTCGGTCCACGATACGTGGTTGCTGACCCAGAGCATCGGTGCCTTGGGCAACTCGCCATGCACCGTCACGTCGAAGGGCAGGGCATTGCTCAGGCGAGCCATGAAAAACCGCGACCAGCGCTGGCGGCGCTCCATCGAATGGCTCATGCCCAGGCGCTCGAACACTCCGAATACACTGGCCATGCCCAAGCCCAGCGTCACCACCCCCAGCACTCGCGCAATCCGCGCGTACACGCGCAGCCGGCTCATTACACAGCCGCCTTGAAGTGTTTGGCGTAGCGCGGGCAGAGCTCGTCGCGCTTGAGCAGGATGAACACGTCGGCGACCTGGAAGTCTTCATCCCAGCACGGTTCTCCACAGATTTTCGCGCCCAGGCGCATGTAGGCCTTGAGCAGCGGTGGCATTTCAGCGATCACGTTGGAAGGGATGTCCAGAGTCGGCAGCGGCTTTTTCGGTTCGGCGCGCAGGTGTTCGGTGCTCAGGTAGCGTTCACGCAAGCGCTGCATGATCGCGTGTGCCTGGACGCCGCCGTCCTGCATCGGGATGCTCGCGCAACCCATCAGGTAGCTGTAGCCGCCCTGGTTGAGCACTTCGGCCAGTTCGCCCCAAAGCACGGCAATGGTGCCGCCGTTGCGGTAGGCCGGGTCGACGCAGGTGCGGCCGATTTCCAGGATCGGGCCTTGCAGCTGTACCAAGCCGTGCAGGCTGAATTCTTCTTCGCTGTAGAACCGCCCCAGGCTGCTGGCGGCGCTGTGGTCCAGCAGGCGGGTGGTGGCCACCAGGCGCCCGGTGTTCAGGTCGCGCACGCCGATGTGGGCGCAGTGAATGTCATAGTCGTCCATGTCCAGACCCAGTTCCGCGCCCTTGAGCTTGGCGTTGAATTCGCCGCTGAACACGTTGAAGCGCAAGGCCTGGGCTTCCTGTAGAGCCTCGGCGCCGACCAGGCGTTCGGCTTGCAGGCGGCGTTCGTTGCCGGTGTCGCTGATGCGGGCGATCTGAGTCATGGCGAATCTCCGTGCGGGCTGCTCACCCGTCTTGGGTTACAGCGGATCGACTTTCTTTATCCAGCCTTGTTGTGCAAAGTCAGGCTATGTAGCCCCGGTGTCATCGCCATTAAGCTTTGGTGATGCTTATATGACAGCCCACAAGGAGCCTCTTATGCCCTGGCAAACCCTCTTGCAACGCCGCGAACGCATGCCCGTCAGCGCTGATCTGGCTGAAGGTTTTTCGACCTTGCTGCACCACTTGGGCATGGTCACCCCGTTCGAATTGGCGGTCGCGGGCGGGCGGATGATGGCGACGCCGGGGCTGGCATTTCTGGTGGGGTATCAGGCGGCGTTGCGCATGCTTTGGCCGAGCGCACCGCTGAGCCTTGGCGCCTTGTGTGCCACCGAGCAACGCAGCCTGCGTCCGGCGGACATGCAGACGCGGCTGGAGGGTTTGCGCCTGAGCGGACGCAAGGATTTCGTCACCGCCGGTGATGCCGCCGACTGGCTGTTGGTGGCGGCACGCTGCGAAACGCCCGGCAGCGATCCACGTCTGAGCCTGGCGGTGATCTACCGCGATGAGCCGGGGGTGCAAGTGGAGAAACTTGCACCGATTGCGCTGATGCCAGACATCAGCCACGGCCGCTTGTTGCTGGACAATGTCCTGTGCGAATTGCTCGCCGGTGATGGCTGGGATGCCTACGTGAAACCGTTCCGCACCCTGGAAGACATTTATGTACTCAGTGCCATGACCGCCTGGTTGTACGGCATCGGCCAGGACAGCGCCTGGCCGCAAAGTTTGCAACTGCGCCTGCTGGCGTTGCTGGCGGGTTGTGCGGAAGTCAGTCGCCAGCCACCGTCGAATCCGGCCGGGCATGTGTTGCTCGGTGGCTTGTTCGCGCAGTTTGACGGGCTCAAGGTTGAAGTGGCGCAAGCGCTGACCGAAGGACCACCACACTGGGCGGCAATGTGGCAGCGTGACCAGGCGGTGATGGACCTGGCGGCGGCGGCGCGGAGCAAGCGGTTGGCCAAGGCGTTGAGTGCAACCGTGCCCAACTGACAGGGCATCATCGCTGGCAGGTCGCAGCGGCAACAAAAAACTTCAGAACTGTCATCTTCCTCAACTAGGCTCAGCAGGTTCAATCCCCGAGCGCTCGCCATGCCCAAAGGCTTGTTCCTGATTCTCCTGCTGTTGTTCAGTCTCTCGGCCCATGCCGAAAACTGGCCCGCCGAGCAATGGGCCACCGGCCCGGGCATTACCGGTCCGACGCTGCAAGCCCTGGAAACCTACGCCTTCCCGCCCCGCGACGACGCCACCCGCAAGGGCATTCGTACCGATGCCTTGCTGGTGATCCGCGACGGTCAACTGATCTACGAACGCTATGCCGGCCCCACCACTGCGGCGACACCGCACCTGACCTGGTCGATCAGCAAAAGCCTGATGGCTGCGGTCCTCGGTGTGGCCTATGGCGAAGGCCTGTTCAAACTGGATGATCCGGCGCAGAAGTTTTATCCGCCGTTGAAAAAGCACCCGAGCATTACCATGGCCGACTTGCTGCACTGGGCCTCTGGGCTGGATTGGCAGGAGGACTATGAATACGCACCGCTGAACTCTTCGGTGGTGGCCATGCTTTACACCCGTGGCCGTAAGGACATGGCGGCATTCACCGCCAATCATGAAGCGTATGCGCCACCTGGGCAGGCGTTTCGCTATTCCAGCGGTGACAGCAGTTTGTTGTCGGCGGCGTTGAAAGACATCGTCGGTGCAAGTCGATACGCGGAGTATCCATGGACCGCGCTGTTCGAACCTCTGGGCATTCGTCACGCGGTGTGGGAAACCGACGCGAGCGGTGCTTTCGTTGCCTCATCCTACGCTTACCTGACGGCCCGGGACCTGGCGCGAATCGGCTTGCTGATGGCTCGTGATGGTCGTTGGGGCGACAGGCAGCTGTTGCCCAAGGACTGGGTGGCGTTCAATCGCGCGCCTTTTGTTCACTACAAGGCCCATCAGGATGATGCCGTTCCCGGCGGCCAGTGGTGGCTCAACCGGGCGGTGGACGGTGCCGCTCAGCCTTGGCCGGATGCGCCTGCGGATACCTTCGCTGCATTGGGCCACTGGGGCCAGGCCATGTACGTGATTCCCGGCGAGAACCTGGTGATCGTGCGTTATGCCGACGACCGTGATGGCAGCTACGACGACAACCAGTTGCTCAAACTGGCGCAAGCGGCTTTTGCCCCGAAGGTGCAGCCATGAGTCGTCGATCTTTTGTGCGCCGTCGCCCGTTCAGCAGTGTGCTGTTGATCCTGCTGCTGATCCTGCTCGGCTGGATCTGGCACCAACGGGTGGCCTTGGCGGCGTTTCCCGACATCATCAGTGCCTACACCGCCAAGGAATACTGCTCGTGCCGTTACGTGATGAACAATGAAGCCGGCTATTGCCGCGGCTATGTGAAGCAGTGGTTGCCCGCCAGTGATTTTCGCGATGACGCGCAGGGCAAGCGTGTCACGGTCAGCGGCATGGGGCGCAGCAACAGCGCCGTGTGGATCGGCGAGCGTCAGGGTTGTCGCTTGCAGCCCTGAACGAGTGCCGGGTTGGGCTTTTTGAGTCAGGGGCAAGAGAAAGTTTGCAACCTGTGTCAGGCCAGTTAAGGTTCAGCACAGGTTTCTCTGTCTCACGGGTATTTATGTTCAAGCGGTCCACCCTGCAAACTCTCGCTTGCCTGCTGCTGACGGGCGCCACGCTGACGGCCCATGCCGACTGGTATCTCGACGGCGAGTCCTCACGCTTGTCATTTGTCAGTACCAAAAACGCCAATGTGGCCGAAGTCCAGCGCTTTCTGATGCTGCACGGCAAAGTCAGCCCCGAGGGTGTGGCTGAAGTCGAGGTCGAGCTGGAATCCATCAACAGCGGCATCCCGCTGCGTGACGAACGCATGCGCAAGGCGCTGTTCGAGATCGACAAATTCCCCGAAACGCTGATCACGACGCAAATCGACCTGCGCCCTATCAACGATCTCGCTCCGGGAGCACAACTGGAGTTGCGCTTGCCACTGACGGTAAACCTGCACGGCAAGCAACGCGAGTACAACGCCGAACTGCTGGCGACGCGTCTCGATGACCGGCGTTTTCAAGTGGTGACCCTCGAGCCGCTGGTGATCAATGCCGCGGATTTCGATCTGCTGCCGGGGGTGGAAGCCTTGCGCAAACTCGCCGATTTGTCGGCAATCAGCCTGTCGGTACCGGTGGGCGCGGTGCTGATTTTCACGGCGCGCTGACATGGCCGGCGCGATTTTTCCCTGGCGTGAAGGCAATCATTTCGAATTGCTGATCGATGGCCCGCAGTTCTTTCCGCGCATGCTGGTGGCGATTGCCCGTGCCGAAGAGCAGGTTGAGCTGGAGCTCTACCTCGTTGAGGCCGGCGTCTGTGCCGAGGCCATGGTCCAGGCACTGGTGCAGGCCGCCGAGCGCGGCGTGCGGGTGCGTTGCCTGTTCGATGATTACGGCAGTCTTGCATTCACCCTGACCTTGCGCCAGCGCCTGATGGCCGCCGGTGTGGAGTTGCGCTTCTACAACCGCCTGAGTTGGCGACGCTGGGTCGGCAACTTCTACCGTGATCACCGCAAACTGTTGCTGGTGGATCAGAGCCTGGCCGTCGTCGGCGGCACCGGGGTCACCGATGAGTTCTGGAACCCGAACGAAAATGTCAGCGAGTGGCACGAGGTGATGGTGGAAATCACCGGGCCGCTGGTGCTCGATTGGCAGTTGCTGTTCGATCGCCAATGGATTGCCAACCGTCATCGTCGCGCTTGGCGGCCAGCTTCACATTTCGGCTTGCCGCGTTTGCCGCGAGTGCCGTCCAAGGGCGAGGGCATGGGCCGGGTGGCGTATGCCGATGCCCGCCAGCACCGCGACATTCTGCAAGCGCTGATTCGCGCGCTGAACAGCGGGCAGAAGCGCATCTGGCTGGCCACGCCTTACTTTCTGCCGACCTGGAAGGTCCGCCGTTCGCTGCGGCGTGCGGCGGCCCGTGGTGTTGATGTGCGCTTGCTGTTGACCGGGCCACGCACTGATCACCCGTCGGTGCGCTACGCCGGGCACCGTTATTACCCTCGATTGCTCAAGGCCGGGGTGAAGATCTTCGAGTACCAACCCTGCTTCCTGCACCTCAAGATGGTGGTGGTCGATCACTGGGTGAGCATTGGCTCGTGCAATTTCGATCACTGGAACCTGCGCTTCAACCTGGAGGCCAATCTGGAAGCACTGGACCCGGGACTGACCGCGGCGGTGGTGGCGAGTTTTGAGCGTGACTTTGGTTTAAGCGAGCAGGTCAGCCTGGAAGAGTGGCAACGCCGGCCACTGTGGCGAAGGGTCAAACAGAGGATTTGGGGCTGGGTGGATCGGGTGGTGGTCAATCTGCTGGATCGGCGGGGATAGTCGCCACACCTGAAAGCACTGTGGGAGCTCGCTCCCACAGCTTCTTGCATTGTTTACAGGATTACAGCAACTCGAAACTCTGCTGCGTTACATCCTCTGAATCCAGACCGATCTGCACGTTGAACTTGCCTGGCTCGGCAGCGTACTTGAGCTGGGTGTTGTAGAACTTCAGGTCATCCTCGCTGATGCTGAAGTGCACGACTTTTTGTTCGCCGGCCTTGAGCATGACTTTCTGAAAGTTCTTCAGCTCCTTGATCGGGCGGATCATCGAGCCGGCCACGTCCTGGATGTACAACTGCACCACGGTTTCGCCGTCACGCTTGCCGGTGTTTTTCACCGTGACGCTGGCGTCGAGCTTGCCGGTCTTGTTCAGTGTGGTCGAGGACAGTGCCATGTCGCTGAGGCTGAACTGGGTGTAGCTCAGGCCGTAACCGAACGGGTACAGGGGACCCGTGGTGTCATCGAAGTACTGCGAGGTGTAGTTGCCCGGTTTGCCCGGCGTGAAAGGCCGGCCGATGGTCAGGTGGTTGTAGTAGGTCGGAATCTGGCCGACCGAGCGCGGGATGGTGATCGGCAGTTTGCCCGACGGGTTGTAGTCGCCGAACAGCACATCGGCGATGGCGTTGCCGCCTTCGGTGCCGCTGAACCAGGTTTCCAGAATCGCGTCAGCCTGTTCCTTCTCTTCGAGAATCGTCAGCGGCCGGCCGTTCATCAGTACCAGCACCAACGGTTTGCCGGTGGCTTTCAGGGCGCGGATCAGCTCGCGCTGGTTTTCCGGGATGTTCAGGTCGGTACGGCTCGACGATTCGTGGGACATGCCACGGGACTCGCCTACGGCAGCGACCACGACATCGGCGTCTTTGGCAGCTTTCACTGCCTCATCGATCAGTACGTTGGCCGGACGCGGATCGTCCACCACTTCCGGGGCATCGAAGTTGAGGAAGTTCAGGTAGTCGAGGACTTTCTTGTCGCTGGTGATGTTGGCGCCACGGGCGTAGATCAGCGTCGATTTATCGCTCAGTGCGTTGTTCATACCGTCGAACAGGGTCACCGATTGCGCCGGCTTACCGGCTGCGGCCCAACTGCCCATCATGTCGATAGGCGCCTTGGCCAGCGGGCCGACCAGGGCGATTTTCGCGCCTTTCTTCAGCGGCAGGGTGTCGTTCTGGTTTTTCAGCAGCACCAGGCTGCGGCGCGCGACGTCGCGGGCCTCGGCGCGATGCAGACGGCTGTCGGCGTAGGTGTCGACCGGGTCATCCTCGGCCTTGCCGATGCGCAGGTACGGGTCCTTGAACAGGCCCATGTCGTACTTGGCGTCGAGCACCGCACGCACGGCGTTGTCGATATCGCTCTGCTGGATGTCGCCGGATTTGAGCAACCCTGGCAGTTCCTTGCCATACAGGGTGTCGTTCATGCTCATGTGGATGCCGGCCTTGATCGCCAGCTTCGCCGCTTCACGGCCGTCAGCCGCAACGCCGTGCTTGATCAGCTCGAAAATCGCGCCGTGGTCACTGACTGCCAGACCCTTGAAGCCCCACTCCTTGCGCAGCAGGTCGTTCATCAGCCAGGTATTGGCGGTGGCCGGCACGCCGTTGATCGAGTTCAGTGCCACCATCACGCCGCCGGCACCGGCATCGATCGCTGCGCGGTACGGTGGCAGGTAATCCTGGTACATCTTGACCGGGCTCATGTCGACCACGTTGTAGTCGCGACCGCCCTCGACCGCACCGTACAGGGCGAAGTGCTTGACGCTGGCCATGATGCTGTCGGCCGCGTTCGCGCCGCTGCCCTGGAACGCCTTGACCATCACGCCGGCAATGCGCGACACCAGGTAGGTGTCCTCACCGAAGCCTTCGGAGGTACGGCCCCAGCGCGGGTCGCGGGAAATGTCGACCATCGGCGCAAAGGTGATGTCGAGGCTGTCGGCGGCGGCTTCCTTGGCGGCGATGCGCCCGGACAGGCCGATGGCGTCCATGTCCCAGCTGGACGCCAGGGCCAGGGGGATCGGGAAAATGGTGCGGTGGCCGTGGATTACGTCGTAGGCGAAGAACATCGGAATCTTCAGGCGGCTGCGCATGGCCGCGTCCTGCATCGGACGGTTTTCCGGGCGGGTGATTGAGTTGAACGTTCCGCCGATGTTGCCGGCTGCGATTTCCTTGCGGATCAGCTCCCGGGGCATTTCCGGGCCGATGCTGATCAGGCGCAGCTGGCCGATTTTTTCCTCGAGGGTCATTTGCCCGATCAGGTTACTGATGAAGGCGTCCTTGTTCTCCAGCGGCGGGGGTGTCGTGGCGGCCAATACCTGATGACTGGCCAGGCTGACGAACAGGCCCAGCAAACACAGCTTCTTCATGAATAGTTTTCTCAAGGGCCCAAACGGCGATGATGACGCCGGCCAGCCAAAATTTAGGGAACGTCTATTGTTGTTCGGGTGCAGGTGCAAAAGCGCAATCCACAAACTGACAGCCAAAACGGCAGTCAGTGCCTGTAGCGCTTTTGTGCAGGGCCTCTTTTTAGCCCATTGGCCCGTTGCAATCCAGAGGCGCCGGCGATTATGCCCCAAGAGCTGGCCGAGAATGTTTCGCGGTTGGTTTTTTCATGAAATGTGCAAGGGAGCATCACCTTGATGAATGTCAGTCCAACCTACCGCTCACGTCTGCAGGTCGCCACGCTGTTGGTATTGGCCACGCTGCTGACGGCTTGCGGCATCAACAATATCCCGACGCTTGATGAACAGGCCAAGGCGGCTTGGGGGCAGGTCCAGAACCAGTATCAGCGCCGTGCCGACCTGATTCCCAACCTGGTGGAGACCGTCAAGGGCTATGCCAAGCATGAAGAAGAGACATTGACGGCGGTGATCGAGGCGCGCGCCAAGGCCACCTCGATCCAGGTGGATGCCTCGACCCTGGACAACCCGGAAAAGCTCAAGCAGTACCAGCAGGCACAGGACCAGCTCAGCGGTGCGCTCAGTCGTTTGATGGTGGTGTCCGAGCGCTATCCGGACCTCAAGGCCAACCAGAACTTTCTCGCCCTGCAATCGCAGCTTGAAGGCACCGAGAATCGCATCAGCGTGGCCCGGCGCGATTTCATTCTCGCCGTGCAGAAGTACAACACCGAAATCCGCACTTTCCCCGGTCGCCTGTGGCACAGCGTGATGTACAGCGATCTGCCGATTCGCGAAACCTTTGAAGCCACGCCGGGCTCGGAGAAGGCGCCTGAGGTCAAGTTCTGACCAGGGCCAGGCGTGATCACGCGAGAGGTGGCCGATGCGCATGTTGAAAGCGGGCTTGCTGCTGTTGTTGTGGGTGGTGGCATTCACCGCACGGGCCGAGTTGAGTTTTCCGGCGCTGACCGGGCGGGTGGTGGACAACGCTCAGATGATCGACCCTGCGGTTCGAGAACAGTTGAGCCAACAGCTTCAAGCTCACGAAAAGGCCACGGGCGAGCAATTGGTGGTGGTGACGTTGCCAAACTTGCAAGGCACCGATATCGCCGATTACGGCTACCAGCTCGGTCGCCATTGGGGAATTGGGCAAAAGGACAAGAACAACGGCGCCTTGCTGATCGTCGCCCGGGATGAGCGCAGGTTGCGCATCGAGGTCGGCTATGGCCTGGAAGATCGCCTGACCGATGCGCAGAGTTCGGTGATCATCAACCAGGTGATCACGCCTGCGTTCAAGACAGGTAATTTCAGCAAAGGCATCAGCGACGGGGTGGCAGCCATGCTGGTGGTGCTCGGTGGCAACCCGTTGGACGAGCCGTCGACTGTGTATCAATCCCGAGGTGATCCGGGCGATGATTTCATTGCTCGGCACCCGGGTATCTTCGTGTTTTTGCTGGTGCTGTTCATCCTGACTGTCTTTGTCTGCCAGATGCTCGGTATCCTTCCCGCGGGCCGAGGCGGCTCCGGGGGTTCCGGAGGTGGTTTTGGTGGCGGTGGCGGTTTCGGCGGCGGTGGAGGCGGGGGCTTCAGCGGCGGCGGGGGCAGTTTCGGCGGTGGCGGCTCCTCCGGCGGCTGGTGACAATAATAATGAGCGGGCTCATCTGAACATGGCATTACTGACTGAACACGAACAACGCAAGGTTGCCGAGGCGATTGCCCGGGTCGAGCGTGACACAGACGCCGAACTGGTGACGGTGCTGGCGGCTCGCGCCGACGACTATGCGTACATCCCGCTGCTGTGGGCCAGCCTGCTGGCGCTGCTGGTGCCGGGGATCGTGCATTACCTTACCGGCTGGCTGACCATGCACAGCCTGCTGCTGGTTCAGTGGATTCTGTTCATCATCCTGTGTCTGCTGTTTCGTTTGCCGAAAGTCACCACTCACCTGATCCCGCGTTCGGTGCGTCACTGGCGTGCTTCGAACCTGGCGCGTCGGCAGTTTCTGGAGCAGAACCTGCACCACACCGAAGGTCGTACCGGTCTGCTGATTTTTGTCTGCGAAGCCGAGCGCTATGTGGAAATCCTCGCCGATGAAGGGATTTCCGGCCGCCTCGACAACAAGGAATGGGACACCATCGTCGCCGCATTCACCCGTCAGGTGAAGCAGGGGCAGACATTGCAGGGCTTTGTCAGCTGTATCGAGGCGTGCGGTGAACTGCTCAAGGTGCATGTGCCGGTAACGCATGTCAGGAACGAGTTACCCAATCGCCTGGTGGTATTGGGTTAGCACTTTTCCCGGCGCATTTTGTAGCAAACAGCGGTACAAGCGCCCTTCGTTGTACCGGGTCCGCCCCGTCTTCAATATCTCTCTCCATTAATCAGTGACCTGCAATGGTCGCTTTGGATCAGAGAGAGTCCTATGTCAACGCAAACCTCGATTGACGCGTTTGCCAGGACAGTTTCCGGTGAAGATGCCAACACACCATCGGTCAAACTGACTGCAAGGGAAACGCAAATTCTGCTGTGGTGCTTTAAAGGCAAAACGACCTGGGAAATCAGCAGGATCGAGAATCGCTCAGAGTCCACGGTCAACTTTCACTTCGCCAATATTCGCCGAAAGTTCGCGGTCAATTCCCGTAGTGCAGCCTTGCTCAAGGCGATCGAGACGGGCGCGCTCGCCGTTGACTCTTCGGAGCGGTGTCCGTGAGCCTGGCTGATTCGACTTACAACAGCATCAGTGGGCTCATGTTGGGGCTCGGCCTGGCCGCGCTGCCGGTGATCGATGGCGAAGTCTTGTTCGGCGCATCGCTTGGGGCCTGGCTGGTCACCACTACCCGCATCAACTTCAAGGCCTGGCAGCGAATCGGCTCCTGGTTGTTGTCGGTGGGCGTGGGCTACCTGTTCACTCCGGTCGCGTTGCCATGGGTACCTTTTCTGACGGCCGGGGTGACGGCTTTCTTTTGTGCACTGGTCATCATCCCCGTGAGCATCAAACTCATGCAGTGGATCGACAGTGCTGCCATCGGCGACATCCTTCGTCAGTTCAAAGGGCGAGGATGATGAATCATCAAACGGAAATCCTGATCTGGATAACAGGCCTGGCTCACTTGATCGGCGCGTTCAGGCTGGCCTGTTATCAGCGCGATGAACAGCATCCTCGCTGGCGAGCGAGGTGGCTGACGAGTCTCTGCGGAGGTTTGTTCTGCCTGGCCGGCATGGACGTATTGCTCAAGTTCGCTCCGGTGAGCCCGTGGCATGCGCTGGTGTCGGTGCTGGTCTGCGCATTGATTGTTCGAGCTCGCGGCAATATCCGATGGATGTGGCAGGCCGGCAAATCATGAAAACTGGCGTGCCAAGGGCTTCAACTTTTGCTCGCGTGCTGGAGGGCCGTGAGCGTGGCTGCCATTTCCGAGAGTTTGCGCTCCATTTCCCGCAGGCGGTGCTTTTCTTCCAGTGCGCTTTGAATCGCGTAGCGATCCTCTTCATCGAGTTGGCGCCACTTTGCAAGAATGCTGCTTTCCTCGGTGTTGGCAGGGGCGTCAACACGCCCCTGCCGCAAGACGGGTCCTTCGCCCAGCAACAGCCAGTCGAGAGAGAGGCCACGTGCCTGTGCAATTTCTACGCAAAATGCGTATGGCGTGCTGTCACGCCCCTTCCAGCTACTGAGGGTCTGTGGGCTTATTTGCAGCGCTGACGACAAGGCAGCGTCTGTCTTTGTGCCGGTAATTTGTTTCAGGCGCGCCAGAACAGCCTGTGATTTTTTGCTACGCAATTTGAGTCTCTTCCTTTTGACATATGCTTTTTGAGTGCCTAAGTTATGCGTAATGAGTACTCTTTTTTTTGCAGTAATCAATCATCAACTATGAATCAGAAGAATACGATGTCGAAGCTTCCTAATGGTATCAGGGTCAATTCCTACGAACATTGCCCGTACTTCCCGTGCGTCAACCCGTTGCATTTTTTTTTGACAGGCACAGGTTGTTTAAAAGAGCGGAACGTCACGACGCAGGGGACAACTCGAATTGCGTTTGATCTGTTCGATTTCCACTCAATGACTACCGGCCACGACGCATGAGTACTTACAAAATGGTATGCCCGCATTGTTTGAGCAAAATGCGTATTCGAACCAGTGAAGGGCGGCACATCTTCCTCCGGGTAGCGTACTTGCAATGTACTTCCGAGGCGTGTGGCTGGTCGGTTCGCGCCGAATTTGAAATGACCCACGAACTCTCGCCCAGTGGCATGCCCAATCCGGCGGTGCATCTGCCTTGCGCCGGGCCCGACCTGCGTCGGGCTGCCCGGCCTGTCGTTGTCCTGGCGGAGCCAGCGGATGAGACGCAGGAGTCTTGAACATGAGTGAACACGATGAGCAGGTGGATTTGAATGAGGAGTTGCTGGCCATTGCCCAGGCCTTCCTGGCACGTCATGAAGGCGAGGGGGAGAGTGATGATCAACTGCTCTTCTGTCGTGCAGTGAAGCACTTGCAGGGGATGGCGGTGCCGATGCACCTGGCGGAAAGGCTGGTCAGCCATGCCTATGGCATTCTCAAGTCATGCAACGATCGTCGACGCCTGGATGTCGCTGCGAGTTCCGAAACGGTGGCAGTGGTCACTGATCCGGCCAACGGTCTGACCTGGGCGGTGCCGGTGGGGTTGATCGTCAAACACATCATCAACTCACCCTGCAGCCGCAAGCTGCGATTGGTCGAATCCTGAATTCAAAGGTCTTTCTCGGGGCCTGGAGGGAGGGGCAATCGGGGCCTGTCGTGAAATAACTCCGTGCCCAAACCTCTCGTCCCCCCTAAAATAGCCGGCATACCCCGATTCGCTTTGCCGAGGCTCGTTTTTTCATGTCCGTTACCGCTACTCCCGCCAGCCTCGCGCCGGATCATCACGCCCAGTTCATCGAACTGCTGCAATCGAGTCTGGAACAGAACGCCTTCATCAAACTGGTGCTGGGCAAATATGTTGGTGAAGAAGCTGACTTGCAGC
This sequence comes from Pseudomonas vancouverensis, assembly GCF_004348895.1. Lineage (GTDB taxonomy): Bacteria > Pseudomonadota > Gammaproteobacteria > Pseudomonadales > Pseudomonadaceae > Aquipseudomonas > Aquipseudomonas vancouverensis. The sequence goes on along the minus strand of NZ_RRZK01000002.1, from coordinate 150,744 downwards.
GGATCATCATCAAGCCGGTCACGGTCAAGGCGAAGCCGTGTCTGTCCTTCGTTTATCGCTACAAGACCCGTGACATCACCAAGAACCTGCCGTTGACCGACGGCGTGGAGAGCATCGCGCAACTGCTGCCTGCTTCGTTCAAAAATGCGCATTTACTGTCGTTGACCGATGAGGCGCAGCTTGAATACAGCAAGAAGGGCAAGAGTTCGCTGTTCAAGAGCAAACCTCAGCAATTGCGTGAAGTGCCGTCCGCCGAGCACAACCGCGAGAAGAACCGGTTTCTCGACCTGAGCCGGCCGTTTCTCGCCGATTTGGGCGTGACCAACAAGCAGCATGAACTGATCCCGGCGATGTCGCGCAAGTGGAAACAGATCAACAAGTTCATCGAAGTGTTCAGCCATGCGCTGACGTCGTCCCCGCTGGCGCTGGACAAACCGGTGCGCGTGGCGGACTTCGGCTCGGGCAAGGGTTACCTGACGTTCGCCATCCACGACTACCTGCGCAACACCTTGAAAGCCGAAGGGGAAGTGACCGGTGTCGAACTGCGCGAAGACATGGTCACGTTGTGCAATAGCGCGGCTGCCAGGCTCGAACACCCGGGGCTGGTGTTCAAGTGTGGCGATGTGCGCAGCGTGGCGCCGAGCGAACTGGAGGTGATGATTGCCCTGCATGCCTGCGACATCGCCACCGACTATGCCATTCACACCGGTATCCGCTCGGGTGCCGCGATCATCATGTGCTCACCGTGCTGCCACAAACAGATTCGCCTGCAAATCCAGAGCCCGGCGTTGCTCAAGCCGATGCTGCAATACGGTCTGCACCTGGGGCAGCAAGCGGAGATGGTCACTGACAGCCTGCGTGCGCTGTTCCTTGAAGCCTGCGGCTACGAAACCAAGGTCTTCGAGTTCATCTCACTGGACCACACCAACAAGAACAAGATGATCCTGGCCGTCAAACGCGCCGAGCCGGTGGACCCGGCGCAGTTGCTGATGAAGATTCAGGAGCTCAAGGACTTCTACCACATCAGTGAGCATTGCCTGGAAACGCTGTTGCGCGCTGACGGTTACCTGTAAACGTCAGAGCCGGCTTGCTGGCGATGGCGGTTGCTAAGCCGCAGTCGCTGCCAGGGTTATGCCGTGGCCACGCGCGCAGGCTTGATGGCGGTCTTGCGTCCGAGCATCACGGTGAGGATGACGCCGACGGCAAACACCCAGGTGATGGGCTCAACGTGCTCGCCAAAAAACAGCGCTGAAAACGCGATGGTGAAAAAAATCTGCAGCAACTGGATCTGGCTGACCCGGGCAATGCCTCCCATGGCCAGGCCGGCGTACCAGGCAAAGAAACCGATGAACTGCGAGAACAGCGAAACGTAACCGAAGGCCCACCAGGTCTTGGCCGAAACTTCACCCTGATGTTGCAGCGCCAGATACACCACGGGGCCGATCAGCAGGGGTGTCGACAACACCAGCGCCCAGCAGATCACCTGCCAGCCGCCCATCTCCCTGGCCAGGCGACCGCCTTCGGCGTAACCCAGGCCACCCACGGCAATCGCCCCGAGCATCAGCAAGTCACCGGCCTGAATGCTGCCGGCACCGCTGATCAACGCATAGCCCAATACCAACGCACTGCCTAGCGCCGCGCAGGCCCAGAAGGCTTTCGAGGGTCGTTCGTGGGACAGCCAGGCGGCATAAAGCGCCACGCACAGGGGCTGCAATCCATTGACCAGCGCGCCATGGGATGCCGGTAGCGTCTGCATGGCCCAGGCCGACAGCACCGGAAAACCGAGAATGACCCCGGCAATCACCAGTGTCAGGCCTTTGACCTGCTTCCAGGTCGGCCATTTTTCCCGCCGCCACAGCAACAGCAGGGCCGCCGGAATCGCCGCAAACAGCGCTCGTCCCAGGCCGTTGAGCAGTGGGTGGAGTTCCTGCACGACGATCCGCGTGAAGGGCAGGGTGAGGCTGAAGATCACAACGCCGAGCAGGCCGAGGGCCATGCCGGTGTTTTCGCGCGAGGACATGATGGCAACCAGAATCAGGTGGGCGGAAGATGGCTTTATCTAGCCACAAAGCAAGTGTAAGCAGCTGTTACAGATAGGCGCAGAGTTATCCGTACAGTTGTGAATCGCCATCACGATCCGACAAGTAGTAGCCGGCTGTTACCTGACCTCGCGGAATGGGACTACCTTGAATACTCCTGCATGCCCACGCATTTTCCAGAGGAGTCCTTCCCATGGCGGCGAAAAAAATTCTGATGCTGGTTGGCGACTACGTCGAAGACTACGAAGTGATGGTGCCGTTTCAGGCATTGCTGATGGTGGGCCACACGGTGCATGCCGTATGCCCGGACAAAACCGCCGGGCAAACCGTGCGTACGGCGATCCACGACTTCGAAGGCGATCAGACCTACAGCGAAAAACCGGGCCATCTGTTTGCGCTTAACTTCGATTTTTCCAAGGTCAAGGCGGCGGATTACGACGCGGTGCTGATCCCTGGCGGTCGTGCTCCGGAGTACCTGCGCCTGAATGAAAAAGTCCTGGAGCTGGTGCGTGACTTCGACAAGGCCGGTAAGCCCATCGCCGCTGTGTGCCACGGTGCACAACTGCTGGCGGCGGCGGGGATTCTTGAAGGTCGCGAATGCAGCGCTTATCCGGCCTGCGCCCCGGAAGTGCGCCTGGCTGGCGGCACGTACATCGACATCGCCGTGACGGACGGGCACGTTCAGGGCAATCTGGCCACCGCGCCGGCGTGGCCTGCGCATCCGAACTGGCTGGCCGGGTTCCTTGGTTTGCTCGGTACCAAAATCACGCTGTAACGGGGGACCTTTCCATGTGCGAGCTGTACGTCAAGGCCGATCCGATTCTCTACGAATCGCGCTCCCGCTCGCTGCGCATCTGCGGGGTGGTCACCACCCTGCGCCTGGAGAATCAGTTCTGGGACATCCTCAGCGAAATCGCCGAAGTCGATGGCATGACCACCAACCAGTTGATCGCCAAGCTGTATGAAGAGGTGATGGACTATCGCGGCGAAGTGGTGAACTTCGCTTCGTTTCTGCGGGTGAGTTGTACGCGCTACCTGAGTCAGCGACGAGGGCAGGTGCCAGAGCTGTCGGTGGTACGTACTGCGGTGAAATAACGCGGGCCCTGTCCGTCTTTTTCGCGAGCAGGCGTGCCGTCGAGGGTGCCCGTTCAGTGGCTAAACCCCACGGACGGTCTTTACTGTCAGGCGACTTGGTCTGGATCAATCGACAGGAGCGACATCATGTCCGGATGGTACGAAGTGAGCAAAAGCAGCACCGGTCAGTACCGGTTTGTCCTCAAGGCCGCCAACGCCGAAACCATTCTGACCAGCGAGCTCTACACCACCCATGCCGCTGCGGACAAAGGCATTGCCGCGGTGCAGAGCAACAGCCCGCTGGATGAGCGTTACGAAAAAAAGAGCACCAAGGACGGTCACCCTTACTTCAACCTCAAGGCCGGCAATCACGAAATCATCGGCAGCAGCGAATCCTATTCGACGGCCGCTGCCATGGAGAAGGGAATTGCCGCCGTCAAGTCCAACGGCCCGACCAAGGTGATCAAGGACAAGACCTTACCGGTTTTGTAGTCCAGTTACGCTCCCCCTGTAGGAGCAAGCCCGCTCCTACAGGGGCGAAATGCTTCAGCGCAATGCATTCAGCAAATCGTGCAATTGACCGCAACCCGCCTCACCCAGAGGGAACACCGGTAAACGCGGGTCCCCCGCCTCCAGCCCGGTCGCGCGCAAACCGGCCTTGATCGTCGCCGGCAAACCGCCTTTGAGAATGAAGTCCAGCAGCGGCAATTGCCGATAGAACAGCTCGCGTGCCTTGTGCAAGTCGTTGCTCAACACGGCTTCGTACAAATCCAGGTTGAGCTGCGGTATCAGGTTCGGCGCGGCGGTGCACCAGCCTTTCGCTCCGGCTGCAAAGGCTTCCAGCGCCAATGGATTGCAGCCATTGTAGAAAGGCACCTGACCTTCGCCCAAGCGCTGCAACTGGTGCATTCGCTGGATATCACCGGTGCTCTCCTTGACCATGGTCACGTTTTCCACGGCGTTGAAAATACGCAGGATCAGCTCGACCGACATGTCGGTGCCGCTGGTGGCCGGGTTGTTGTACAGCATGATTGGCACGCCGATGCTGTCACCAATGGCGCGATAGTGGGCGAGGATTTCCGCTTCGCTGAGTTTCCAGTAGGAAGCCGGCAAAACCATTACCACGTCGGCGCCGTGCGCCTCTGCAAAACGGGCGCGACGCACGGCTTTTACGGTGGTCAGGTCGGACACGCTGACGATGGTCGGCACCCGTTTGGCCACGTGGCGGATGCTGAATTCGCTGACCTGATCCCACTCCGCATCGCTCAGGTAAGCGCCTTCGCCGGTGCTGCCCAGCGGGGCAATGGCATGTACGCCGCTGTCGATCAGGCGGTCGATCGAGCGCCCGAGGGCGTCCAGGTCAACGCTGTCGCCCTGAGCGGTAAACGGGGTGATGGTGTAGCCGATGATGCCGTGAATAGGGTTGTTGGACATGGTGTTTCTCCTGGCAAAAGGGCTGGGTTCAGTTCAGGCAATCGGCGTGCTGACGCAGGTTTTGCCGGGCGTAGTAGTTGAACGCGGCGGCGTGGCGCTTGGGCCGGGCAATCCAGTCGTGGGCTTCGCGACCCAGTTCGGGGCGGATCGGCTTGATGGTTCCGGCACTCATCGCCAGCAGTTGCAGCTTCGCCGCGCGTTCGATCAATTGCGCAATGACGCAAGCCTCCTCAATGGTGGCGCCGGTGGACAACTGACCGTGGTGGGAAAGCAGGATCGCCCGTTTGTCGCCCAGTGCTCCGGCAATCAATTCGCCTTCCTCGTTGCCCACCGGCACGCCTGGCCAGCCTTCGAGAAACGCACAGTCGTCGTAGAGCGGGCAGAGGTCCATGTGGGAAATCTGCAGCGGCACTTCCAGCATTGACAGCGCCGCCACGTGGGTCGGATGGGTGTGAATGATGCAGTTCACATCCGCTCGGGCGCGGTACACCCAGCTGTGAAAGCGGTTGGCCGGATTGGGCATGCCGTGGCCTTCAAGCACTTCCAGGTCTTCATTGACCAGCAGCAGGTTGCTCGCGGTGATTTCGTCGAAACCCAGGCCCAGTTGCTGAGTGTAGTAAGTGCCAGGCTGCGAGCCACGGGCGGTGATTTGCCCGGCCAGGCCGGAGTCGTGACCGTTCTCGAACAGAATCCGGCAGGTCAGGGCCAGCTTTTGCCGGTCGGTCCACGTATTATCCGCCAGGGTATTTTGCATTTGGCTCAGCGCGTGCTTGACCAGTTGCTCTTTGGGCAGTGCTAATGTCTTGGCCATATCGGTGTCCTTTGGGTGGTTCAATGGACGTCGGTTTTGCGCTGCACCGGTACCTCGCAAAGTTGTCGGTGAGTGCAAATGACACTAAAGAGGCTATATGACACTTTGTGTCATTGGCAAGGACAAATCGTTGCCTCCTTGATGGATTAATCGCTCTACATGTCTATCCGTTTGAAATTACTGAGAAAAAAACTCGGCGTAACCCTGGAGGCGCTGGCCGAAAAATCCGGGATGACCAAGAGTTATCTGTCGAAAGTCGAGCGCGGGTTGAACACGCCGTCGATCGCGGCCGCGCTGAAACTGGCCAAGGCGCTGAACGTGAAGGTCGAGGAGTTGTTTGCCGAAGAAAGCGTCAGCCTCGACAGCTACAGCCTGGTGCGCAGTCACGAACGCCAGTCCCTGGCCGCCAATGACCAGAGCCCCGGCTACGCGGTGCTGGCCCATCAGGTCAGCGAACGCAGCCTGCTGCCATTTATCATCTATCCGCCGACAGAGTTCACCGACAAGACCTTCAAGGAGCATTTGGGCGAGGAGTTTCTGTTCGTCCACGAAGGGCGAGTGGAAGTCGACTTCATGAACGAACGCGTGCTGCTCGAACGCGGCGATGCGCTGCACTTCAATGCGCAGAAGCCGCACCGGCTCAGGTCAGTGGGGGAGGTTCAGGCACAGTTGCTGGTGGTGGTGCACAGCACGGAAGAGTGAGTCATGTCAGGCGCTGCTAAACCTCGACCGGGACAGACAGCTTCGAACTGCCCAACGCATGGCTTTTTGAATCAAAAAAGCGCAGCTCCACGCCGGTCCCCTCGAACAGCTTCGCGTAATGCCGCTTCTGATGCTGAATGAACGCCTTGCTGCGCGGATAAATCGAGATCGCCAGTACCTGCGGTTTCGCCAGACGCAGGGCGTGGATGATGTGGCTGTCCTGCTCACCCAGCGCGTGACCGAAGATGCACAGCCCCAGCCCATGGCCGAGCAACTGCTCATAGCAGAACGACAGGTAATCGGAACTGCGGATGGTCTTGAGCTTGTCCGCGCTCGGCCCTTCGTTGACGAACAGCGGCACGTCATCAAGGGTCTTGATCGTGTTGTTGATGGCGAAGTTGCCCAGCAAAGTGCCCTCGGTGGACATCAGCTTGCGTGCCGTGCCGTCCTGATTGCGCACCAGGTGCAGGCCGCCGTGCAGGTAGAGCAAACGGGTCTTGTCGGTGGCGGTAGCGCTGAGGTCGAAGCCGGGTTCGGCACCCTGGAACAGATCGCTGATCGCCTCCGGCTCGTGTTGCAGCGCCCAGTAGTTGAGCAGGTCGTAGTTGGTGGTGAACACCGTGCGATAACTGGCCAGCTCCTGGTTGATCGCCGCCAACGTCGAAGGCACCACCAGACGCCATGGAATGTGCACCGCATGCACGGTGTTGATCAGCGCTTCCTTGATCGCGTAGTAGCGATTGCGTGGTGCTGCCGAACTGACAGCCAGGGCCTTGTTGACTCGACTGGTGGTCTTCAGCGCGCCGAGCACCTGCTCGAAACTACGGGTTTGCATGGCATCGAACACACTCAGCTCGGAGGGGCTGAGGGGTTTTTCTTCGACAGTGCGGGCGTTTTCGAACAGCGACTCGTAACCGAAGTCATCCCACACCGCACGGCTGGCGCCGTTGCCCACCAGCAAACCGCTGAATGCAGCACTGCTGCGCAAGGCGTTCCAGTCTTCAAGTTGGGCGTCGACATCCTGGAAATCGGTCATTGCGATCAAAGTCTCAAAGCAAAATGGGGCTGAAAGGCGACGACTTTATCATGCCCTGCTGCCGAGACTGCTCAGTGACAAAGTCTCATCCTGTCGCCACGAGGTTTTTTGTGGCTGACTCACTGAACTGGATCAACCCCACCCCGACCATCAACAACACGACTCCCGACATTTTGGCCAAGCTGATCGGCCGTTCCATCAAGTCAAACCAGCCAAAGTGGTCCAGCAGCAACGACGCCACAACTTGCCCGGTAAGCGCCAGTGCCATGAACCCTGCGGCGCCCAGTTTGGGCAGCAGCATCAGGGCCAGGGAAATGAAACACACCCCAAACGCGCCGCCAGCCCACATCCACAACGGCGCCTTGCTGATGAATGCCAGTGTCGGCAGAGGCAGTCGCATGGCCAGCATCACCGGCAGCAATACCACAATGCTCACCAGCAATGACGCCAGGGTCGCCCACAGCGGATGGCCGAGGCCGCGGCCGAGGTTGAGGTTGATCGCGCTCTGAAAAGGCACCACCGCCCCGGCGATCATCGCCAGAACCATCAGACCCACCCAATGCAATGTACTCATGTTCTTGCTCCAACAGGTTTTGCTGGACTCTAGGCTATTCGTCGCGCAAATTTAAATTCCGTTTTGCTATCCAGAACATGCACCAGATGAATGATCTGCGCCGCATCGACCTCAACCTGCTGGTGATACTCGACGCCTTGCTCAGCGAACAGCACGTGACCCGGGCGGCCGAGCGTTTGCACTTGAGTCAACCTGCCGTCAGCCATGCCCTGGCGCGGTTGCGCGATCTGCTCGGTGACCCGCTGCTGGTGCGTGGTGGCGCGGGGCTGGTGCCGACGCCGCGCGCGCTGGAACTGATGGCGCCGTTGGCCGAAGCGCTGGCCCAGGTGCAGGCGCTGCTGGCGCCTCGTGGATTCGATGCGGCCACCACCCAGCGCAGGTTTCGTCTGGCGATGTCCGACTACGGCGCGGCGATCGTCCTACCTGGGCTTATTCGCACATTGCGCCACGAAGCGCCGGGCATCGATTTGCAAATCAGCCATGGCAGCAGCCGCGAAGGCATGCTCGACGCTGTGCTCAATGGTGATGTCGACGTTGCGGTCGGCGTTTTTCCGGAACTGCCCCATGAGTTGCGCAGTACGCCGCTGTTCGAGGAGCACTACGCCTGCCTGCTCGACCGCGACAGCCTGTCGCTTGATGGCGTCCTTGATCTGCGCAGTTACTTGTCTCGCCCCCATGTACTGTTGGAAATGCGCGGCAGCGGCACACCGGAAATCGAACGCGCCCTGACAGCCTTGCGCGAACGTCGCCGCGTGGCCCTCAGCCTGCCGCACTGGAGCGTCGCGCCGCAGCTGATCAGCGGCACCGACCTGATACTCACTGTCGCCTCCCGGGGCTTGCATGACATCGACGACCACAGCCTGATCATTGTCCCGCCGCCGTTTCAGATTCCTTCGTTCAGCTTCGTGCTGGTCTGGCACACACGACGCAGTGGCGATCAAGCTTTGAATTGGTTGAACGAACGGATTGTCAGCGCGAGCAATCAGCGCTGAATTTCTTCAATCCCCCGGCATTCTGCGCCGCTGAAGCTGATATAGACTGACGCTCATTCACCTCGTCGCTCAAAAGGACCTCCCATGACCCCCTCATTGCTTATGGCCGTGCTGGCCTCGGGTTTTATCTATGGCATCACCCCGGGGCCTGGCGTGCTGGCGGTGTTCGGCATAGGTGCGGCCCATGGACGGCGGGCCGGGGCAGGATTCCTGTGCGGGCATTTGCTGGGCGATGTGGTCTGGTGCAGCACGGCGTTGATTGCCATTGTCGGTGCGCGGGAGATCGGCAGCACCGCATTCGATGTGCTGGGCGTGCTCAGCGGCCTGTATCTGTTCTGGCTCGGCTGGCGTGCGGTGCGTGCCCGGCGCAGCAACGGTGATGCGCCCCAAGGCCCGGCGCGACAGCCGTTCTGGCATGGCATCCTGTTCGGCCTGACCAATCCCAAGGCCTATCCGGTGGCGGTGGCGACCTTTACAGCGTTGTTGTCGAGCCGTGCCGAGTTGCTCAACTGGTCCATGCTGCCGGCGTTGATCGCACTGAGTTTCATTGGCGGATTGCTCGCCTACGCTATTCTCATTGGCGTCGTCGGTGCCAGGCGCGTGCGTACCTTGTACCAGCGCCATGAACTGGCAATCACTCGGCTGTGCGGGGTGATGTTCATCGGTTTCGCCATCAACGCGCTGGTGCATGCGTTGCCGGGGTTGATGCCGAACAAAGCTTGAACACAAGGGCAAGGATGCGCGGCAGACTGGGCACGGACGGTGGATGAGCGCTGCACTTTGCGGATAACCACACTGAACCATGGACAGCCGAAACTCCGCGCCGCTGGCGAGTTACATTGACCTGTTGCTGGACGCCGTGTGTGCGGTGGACAAGCAAGGGCGCTTCGTCTTTGTCAGCGCGGCCTGCGAACGCATTTTCGGCTATAGCCCCGCCGAGCTGATCGGCCAGTCGATGATTGAACTGGTGCACCCGGCCGACCGCCAGCGCACCCTCGATGCCGCGCGAGAGATCATGGCCGGTGAGCCCAAGCTCAATTTCGAGAACCGCTACCTGCGCAAGGACGGCCGGGTGGTGCATATCCTCTGGTCGGCGCGCTGGTCCGAAGTCGACCAGTTGCGTGTTGCCGTGGCCCGCGACATCACCGAGCGCAAGCTGGCCGAATCCCGGCAGGCGGCGTTGTACGCGATTTCCGAAGCGGCACATGCGGCGGAGGATCTGCTGGCGCTGTTCAAGCGCATTCACCTGATCATCGGTGAATGGTTGCCGGCGCTGAATTTCTCCGTGGCGCTGTACGATGAGCACTGCGCGCAGCTGAATTTTCCCTATCACGTCGACGATCATGAGCCACAACCGGAACAACCCGGCACGCTCACCGAACGCCTGTGCGCCGAAGTCATCCGCAGCGGTCAGCCGATCCTGCTGACCCCGGAGCAGCAGGAAGCACCGGCGGGGTTCGAGGTCGTGGTGAGCGGGCAGCCTGCATCGTGCTGGCTGGGTGTGCCGCTGAACGCGCAGAAGGGCACCATCGGCGCCTTGATCGTCAAGAGCATTCCCGGTGGCGAACGCTATACCGAGCAGGACAAGGAGTTGCTGCAATACGTCTGCGCCCAGGTGGCCACCGCCATCGAGCGCAAGCAGTTGCACGCGCGCCTGGAGCGCATGGCCCAATACGACCAGTTGACCCAGCTGCCCAATCGCGAATTGCTGCGTGAACGGCTCAAGGCATCCCTGGAAACGGCCCGGCGCGACAAGGGACGCATGGCCCTGCTGTACGTTGATCTTGACCGTTTCAAACAGGTCAATGACACCCTCGGCCATGGGGTGGGCGACATGCTCCTGCAAGCAGTGGCCAATCGCCTCAAGGGCTGCGTGCGGGAAACCGATACCGTGGCGCGCATCGGCGGCGATGAATTTGTCGTGTTGCTGCACAGCATCCAGGCCTCGGTAGACACCGACACCGTGGTCGGGAAAATCCGCCAGGTCCTGGCCCAGCCCCTGCGGCTGGACGGGCATAGCCTGAACATTCAGTCGAGTATCGGCGTCGCTCGATTCCCGGATCACGGCACCGACGAAAAACAACTGTTCAGGCACGCCGACGAAGCGATGTACAGCGCCAAGCGCACCCATCATCTCGGGCAGGTCTGAAGGACCGATCGCCGTTCGTCGCGGCATCCGCCGATTTCTCTAAACCTTTTGCGACGCCTCCATTCAGATTCTATGCGGGCTACAGCTCGCCGCGATTACCACCAAGAGGAAGAGAATCATGCCTAACTCAAGAAACTCGAACTCCGGAAACTTCGCCAACGATCGAACCAAGGCGTCTGAAGCAGGTCGCAAAGGTGGGAAAACCACCACGACCACTGTCGATAAAGAGCCAAAACCCGATATGGGCCGTAAGCCAGGACAGAAATCCAAGTAATGGATCGTGATGGTTTTGATTGAGAAGCGGGAGCGAAAGCTCCCGTTTGAATGTTCAACGAGGAGGGCGCGACCATGAAACGGATGGCCACCCGATTACGCAACAGCGGTTTCATCCTGTTACTGGGCCTGTGTGCCAGCAGTGCCTTTGCCCAGACCCCCGCCGAATTCATCGACGATGCCTCGGCCAAGGGCATTGCCGATATCGAAGCCAGTCGCCTGGCGCATCAGAAGTCCGAGTCCAAAGAGATCAAGGACTACACCATTGTCGTGATCAACGATCGCACCACGGCCAATCAGCACCTGGCGAAAATCGCCAAGCAACTGGACCTGCCGGTCGCCCCGCGCGAAGAGGTCGTGGAAAAGGCCAAGGCCTTGATGCCGGAAGTGCTGGAGGGTGCGAATTTTGATCAGGCCTACGCGGCCAATCAGGTGAAAACCACTCAGGAAGCCATCGATCAGCTTCAGCAGGAGGCGCAAACCACCGATGTGCCGCAGATCAAGGCGTTTGCCGAAGAAACCCTGCCGAAACTGCAAAGTCATTTGCAGATGGCCAAGGCGCTGCAAGCCAGTCGCTAAGTGCCGGGTTGCGCCGGTGACGCTCAGTCACCCGCGCAGGCCCCTGGGCAGCGCCTATTCAAGTTTGGGCTTTTCCGGTGTTTCAGTGGGCGTTTTGTCCAGGCAAACGGTCTCGCCTTCGCCCAGTTCCCGATACTGCTTTCTCAGGGCTTCCAGTTGCTTGAGATCCAGCGCCTCGAGGCCGAGCATGGCATTTTGCGCCTCCTTGGTCACACGCAACAATTCATCGATTTTCAGGTGCAGGATATCGGTGTCGCGGTTTTGCGTGTTCTGGATCAGGAACACCATCAGGAAAGTAATGATGGTGGTCGAGGTGTTGATGATCAGTTGCCAGGTGTCGTTGAAATGAAAAACCGGCCCGCTCAACCCCCACAGAAAAATCAGAATGATCGCCCCCAGGAACGTCCGCGGACTGCCGGCCCACAGGGCGAGTTTCTGTGCGACTTTGGCGAATGACATGATCGTGTTCCTTGTTGGAGGGGCCTGCTTTTCTGACATCGCGAGAGTGCTGATAATTCTGTCCGTATCGAGCAACAGAACTGATCTGCGCCGAAGGTCGGGATAGGGCAACACCCGCTCGACGAGGTATCGTAGCGATCCCGAGGAAATCGCCCCGACAGGAGAACGCAATGAGCTGGTCCGCCAAGCAGTACGTCGCTTTTGAAGATGAACGCACCCGACCCGCCCGGGATCTGCTGGCGGCTGTTCCCGCAGGCGATGTGCGCTCGGCCATCGACATTGGTTGTGGTCCGGGCAACTCCACCGAGTTGCTGGTGGAACGTTTTGCCAACGCCACGGTGCGCGGGCTGGACAGTTCCGCCGACATGATCGAGGCCGCGCGCAAACGTCTGCCGCAGGTTCAATTCGATATGGCCGATATCGATACCTGGAGCGAGCCTGGTCCGTTCGATGTGATTTTCGCCAACGCGGTGCTGCAATGGTTGCCCGATCACGCGACATTGCTGCCCGCGCTGGTGAGCAAACTGGCGCCCGGTGGCAGCCTGGCGATCCAGATGCCGGACAACCTCAATGAGCATTCCCACCGCTTGATGCGCGAAGTGGCAGCGGATGGTCCATGGGCAGGCAAACTGACTGGAGCGGCCGGGTTGCGGACCGAGATGGAGAGCGCCAGCGGTTACTACTCGATGCTGCGTCCGCACTGCGCGCGGGTGGATATCTGGCGGACCACTTACCATCACCCGCTCGCCGCGGGCGCAGCCGGTGTGGTGGAGTGGTTCAAGGGCAGTGGTTTGCGGCCGTTTCTCGATCCTCTGGATGAGACGCAGCGGGCGCAATACCTGAAGCAATATGAGGCGGCGATTGTACAGGCCTATCCGGCGTTGGCCGATGGTTCGGTGCTGTTGCCGTTTCCGCGGCTGTTCATTGTTGCCACACGCTGACACGACACAAAACCTGTAGGAGCGAGCTTGCTCCTACAGGTTCGATCGACTTTGGTTTTTCTCCATCAACGCTCTACGCCCACCAACAGCATCATCGGCCGTTCCCGTTCCTCAGCCAGCGCGGGTTGTGCGGCCACCTCGGCATCCAACGGCCCCCATTCGTTGACATGCTGGATACTGAACCCCGCGGTTATCAGGCTGTTGAGCAATGTGCCCAAGGTGCGATGCTGCTTGATCACACCGTCTGCCAGCCAATTCGTGACACGTTCGCCTTCCATCTGATAACTGTCCACCGGCCAACGCTTGCGTCCCTCGGCGTCGATGATCCAGCCCGGATTGCGCGGCGCCATGAAGATCGGATGCTCGATGGAAAACACCAAACGCGAGCCGGGTTTCAGTGCCGTATGAATCTTCGCGAACAGCCCTGGCAGGTCTTTGATGTAATGCAGTGCCAGGGAGCTGTAGGCCAGGTCGAAACTGGCGGCAGGCAGATCCAATTGTTCAAGGTCCGCGCGTTCGTAACGGATGTTCGACGCAGTGGTGGTCTTGCGCGCCTGATCCAGCATCTTCTGCGACACATCCAGCCCCAATACGCTCGCAGCACCTTGCTCACTGGCCCAGCGACAGAACCAGCCGTAGCCGCAACCGAGGTCGATCACGTTCAGGCCTTGCATGGGCGGCAGCATGGCCTGGAGTGCCGGCCATTCAGGGGCGGCGTCGAGGCCAGAGATGGAGCGGGCCATCTGGCTGTAGCCCTGGAAAAATTTTGGGTCGTCGTAGATGTTTTGGGTCATGTACAAATCCCGCAGGTGGAAGGCCGGTCACCAGGACCGGCTGGTGTTAATTTGATCCATCAACTCTGCTGCAATACCTTGAGCGCTGCCGAGGCCAGAAAGCCTGACCGGCTTTTTTCTTCCGGATGATGCAAGACGTACTCGTCAATTCGGTTGAGCAGGTAGCCAGGCAAGGTGATGTTCAACTTCTGGGCCTTTCCCAAATACTTGGTGACATCAATATCCACCAGAGCCCATGCACACCCTGCGTACTTCGGATTGGCTGCGTGCAAGGTCACTTTATTCGCGGGTGGAATCTGCGAGCCGTCTTCGGCCAGTATTTCGAAGTGGCCTTCAATGGCTTCCCGCGCCATGGCCATCGCGTCATCCAGGTCTTCGCCTGCTGAAAAACATCCCGGAATATCGGGGACTTCAACGCCCCACGCGTGTTGTTCGTCGCCCATTGAGATAGCAATTGGGTACAGCATGTTTTTGTCCTCCGCGGACTGAGCGGGACGGGCTCCTTAGAGCAACGCCTGTTGCAAAATACTGAGGGCCGTTTTCTTGAGCAGGTCTTTCTTTGGGTGAGGGACTGTCACCAGCCCGGGCTTTGTCGGGTGTTTGAAGTGGTGATGACTGCCTCTGACTCTCACCAGATACCAGCCGTCCGCAACGAGTTGGCTAATCAAAAATCGGCTGTTCGCATCACCTCCCTGTGGTGTGCTTGTGGTTACTATACCTACTGATTTCTCGTTATCAACACTATAACCACCAAATCCACCCTGTGGGGGGGGGAAGCGTCAGAAGCCGAGTGTAGAAGTGAGTCGTTGTAATGGCTTTGCGCAGGCCTGATCCGATTGGCTTTGTGTATTGCCAGGCGTTTCAGAGAGGACGTGAAGCAAAATGCCAGGCACAAAAAAACCGGCCACTTGGACCGGTTTTTTCTGTCTCTGCATCCCCCGTCAAAAACCACCCTGACGTGAGATCAAAATTCGATTGGAGCGGGTGAAGGGAATCGAACCCTCGTTATCAGCTTGGGAAGCTGGAGTAATGCCATTATACGACACCCGCTCAGAGCGCTGACTTTGTACCAGATACGGCGGGGGATTTGAAGTTTTTCTTTGTGTGGGGCGGGTTTAGCGCGGGTGTAACGGAAGATCAGGCACAGCGCGACGGTCGATCGCGGGCAAGCCTGGCGTCTACAGGACGGCGTTAACGCTGTAGCGCGGGGCTTGCTCGCGATGACTCTGTTTCAGCTTGCCAGTGCATGGTGTTCCTGGAGGTTGTGGTGACGCGGTCGGCTGTCGTACTGGGCCGGTTTGAGGAAGCCCATCAGTGCGTTGCGGCTGTCCCGGCAGGCGGCCTTGTGCTCCATGTCGAGAAAGTGACCGGTGGCCTGCAGGGTGCTGAACGTGCTGTGCTGCACGTGGTTGGCGAACAACCGGGCGTCGGCGGCGGCGGTGTATTCGTCCCATTCGCCGTTGAGGAACAGCACCGGCACGTCGATTTTCTTCGCCGCGTGCAGGTAGCACTGGCGATCGCTATGCAGCACGTCGTTGATGTGGAAGTGCATCTGCCCGTATTCATGCTCGGCCAGGGAGCTGACGTGGCGATAGTTGAAGCGCTTGAACAACGACGGCAGGTGCTTGCCGATGGTGTCGTTGACCAGGTGGCCGACGCGGTCGCGATCAAGGTTGCCGAGGTGTTCGACGCCGCGCTCGAGGTAGTCGAGCATGTGCGAGTTGATCACTGGCGAGAACGAGCTGATCACGGCTTTTTCGATGCGCCGTGGTCGTTGCGACAACGCCATCATGGTCGCCGCACCGCCCCAGGAAAACGACAACACGTGCTCGGCGCCGAAGTGGTCGATCAGCTCCAGCAGGATCTGCCCTTCGATTTCCTTGGTGAGCATCTTTTCATGCAGGTTGTGGGCTTTGGACCGGCCCGCGTAGGGCTGGTCGTAGCAGACGACGTTGAACTGCGGGTGGAGGTTTTTCACGGTTTGTGCAAACGACGCAGTCGTGGCCATCGAGCCGTTGACCAAGATAATGGTCTTCTCTGCGGCGTCTGCGCGATAGAACTCCGTGTAAACCCGATACTGACCCTGTATATCCAGCACAGCGATTTCTGGCCTCATGTCATAAGACTCCTGGCAAGCGGGTATGCGCGCAAAAAGAGATTGCACGAGCTTTGTGACAGGTAGGCATACGCCTTGGAATTTGCAGGCCCATGTCGATCCACTGCAGTCCGGTCGACGGGTATTGTTATTGGCGGGCAGTCTGCCGGGTGAGGCCGGAACCCTGGGGGTTCCTACCGGCAAAAAGTTTCTTAGAAGTATGTGGTGACTCATCGGTCACATTTCGGCCGACGCCCTGATTCAAGCAGGGGAGTTCAGATCGCGCAAGTGCCGTTGGTAAATTGTTCGACAACTTCTGCTAAGCGGTCGCGGCTTAGATCAATCCGATCTCATGACTGTCTAGCGCGCGGTATTCGCCCGGTTTCAGCGCTGCGTCGAGCACCAGTGGACCCATGCGTTCGCGGTGCAGGCGCGTGACCTTGTTGTTGAAGTGGCCGAACATGCGTTTGACCTGGTGATAGCGGCCTTCGACGATGCTCAGGCGTGCGGACTTCGGCCCAAGCAACTCAAGCACTGCCGGTTGGGTGGTGAGGTCTTCGAAGGCGAAGTACAGCCCTTCGCGGAAGGTGTCGGCGTACTCGGGGCCGATGTCCTGTTCGGTTTCGACGTAATAGACCTTGGGCAGTTTGGTCCGCGGTTGGGTCAGGCGCCGCGACCAGCTGCCGTCGTTGGTAATGATCATCAGACCGGTGGTGTTGAAGTCCAGGCGCCCGGCGATGTGCAGATCGTCCTTGTCCGGTTCGTTGATCAGGTCGAGCACGGTCGGGTGCTGCGGGTCCTTGGTGGCGCTGACGCAGCCGACGGGCTTGTGCAACATGAAGTGACGCAGGGGTTTGCCGAGTTGCAGTACGTCATTGTCGATCTCGACGCGGCTGAACTCGCGGACTTCGCTGTGTGGATTGCTGGTCACCACGCCGTCAATGCGCACGCGTTTTTCCGCCAGCAACAGCCGCACTTGCTGGCGGTTGAAGCAGGGCAGGTTGCTGAGAAAGCGGTCGACGCGCATGACTTACGGATCAGTCCGGAAAGGGGCGCGCATCTTACGCGATTGGGCGCTTGGCTGCTTGCAACTGCGCCTCGACCTGGGCACAGCGCGGGCACAGGCAGGCGGCGTTGCGCAGTTCATCCGGCAATGCTTCGAGCACCGCCGGATCGATGCTCACGCCAAAGCACCAGCAGGCACGGTCGGCGGTTCGCGGGTCGGCCAGGGTGCAGTCGTTGGCTGCACCGCAGGCCGGGCAGAGATCAGGCTGGCTCATAACTGGAGTGAGGCATTTCCATGCAGGTTCGATTGCGGCCACTTTGCTTGGCCCGGTACATCGCATGATCCGCCCGCGACAGCAGGCTGTGCAAGGTGTCATCGGGTTGCAGGGTGGTCAGGCCGATGCTGACGGTCACTTGCAGCGCCTGATCGTTGTAGGCATAGCGCTGTTGTTCGACGTGCTGGCGGATTTTCTCGGCGATCATCTGCCCGGTCTTGCCGTCGGTGTCCTTGAGCAGGACGATGAATTCCTCGCCGCCCCAGCGGCAGACAATGTCGGCGTGGCGCAGGCAGCTTTGCAGGTCCCGGGCGAAACCGATCAGCACCTGGTCGCCGGCGAGGTGCCCGTAGGTGTCGTTCAATGCCTTGAAGTGGTCCAGGTCCAGCAGCAACGCCGTCAGCGGTTTGGGCTCGCGCTGGGCCTCGTGCATCGCTTGTGCGGCGAGCAGGTCGAAACCGCGGCGATTGGGCAATTCGGTCAGGCTGTCGAGGGTGGCCTGGGCCTGGATCTTGTCCTGGTAACGCTTGACCACGCGATTGAGCAGGGTCAGCACGATCAGCGTCACCAGCAGGCAGATCAGCAAATTGAGGTACAGCGACTGGCGGATTTCACCGAGGGCGCTGTCTTCGAGCTTATCGACGAACAGGTACCAGTTCAGCTCCGGAATGAAGCGCACATTGAGAAAGTGGCCCTGACCCTGGCCGGAGTATTCGTAACTGCCGCTGTGGGGTTTGGGTAGTCGGCCGACCAGTTCCTTCATGCTGTCGAGGTCGCTGAGTTTCTGACCGATGTGCGCGCCCTGCGGCCCGCCTTCGGCGCCGGTGAGCACCAGGCGCCCGAAGTTGTCGACGAAGTACACGCTGCGCTGATAACGCTGCTGATACTTGTCGATCAGTTTGATCACCGCGTCGACCGTCAGGCCGACACCCGCGGCGCCGATGAAGCGGTTGTTGTAGTCGTAGACCTTGTAGTTGATGAAAAACGTCAGGTTGTCCTTGTTGGCCAGGTCCGGGTCGACGTTGATCTCGTACGGGGCCTTCATGTCACGCACGCGAAAGTACCAGGCATCGCGGGGTTCATCGGTCCTGACGTGTTTGAGCACGCCTTTGGCGTGGTAGTAGGTCAGGCTGGTGTTGGAGACAAAAAACGCCGTGTAGGCGCCGTAATGGGTCATGACCTCGTTGAGGTAGCGGGTCATCTGGTCGGGGTCTTTTTCGCCGTTGACCACCCAATCGCGCATGAAGGTGTCGCGAGAAATCATCGAAGAAATCAGGATCGGTCTGACGAGGTCTTTCTGGATTTCCGAATAGACCGTGTCGGAGGTCAGTGGCAGTTCGGTGTTGACGATGTTATCGCGGATGGACGCCCGCGAAGCGTAATAACTGAGCAGGGACGTGGCCAGGAAGCCGGCGCTCAGCAGGGCGACCAGTGTGAGGACCAACGAACGCTGAGAGTACAGGGGCGAGCGATGCGACATGACAGTTCCGTTGGCTGTGGTCCAATGCATAGCATTCTAGTGGCACTGCGCGGAAATAACTGCTGGATTTGTAGGGTGAATCGGCAAGGATCAGCGGCTAGAGCGTTCCGTGGGAGCGAGCTTGCTCGCGATAGCGGTCGATCAGACTCATTCAGGGTGAATGTATCGCCGCCATCGCGAGCAAGCTCGCTCCTACAGAAGGGCGTTTATGCCAGCGATTTCAAATACGCCCGCCACCCGCCCAGATGACTGATGTTCACCGCCCCTTCCAGTCCATAGGTTTCACAGATGAAACCACTCTCCCAACGACCATCCGCCAGCTGCACTTTGCCCAGCCCCAGCGGCGCCGGAATACCGGTCAGGAATGAACCCAGCTCGCTGCTTGGCAACTCCCAGACTTCCACGGCAATCGCCACACCGCTGTCTTTGACCCGGACCATCCCGGGCCGAAACGGTGGCCCCCCGGCCAAAGCGTAGAGTTGGTAATCGGCCGAGCTTAGGGTCGACTCAACCAGTCGGGCGCCACGCTGTTTGAGCTGCCAGTTCAAGGCCAGGCCGTCCAGATGCGCCCCGCACACCACCAACCGCGCGCGGTCATTGCGTGCCACGCTCACCGGGGCAGGCGTCGTTGCGCCCTGCAGCGCATCCGCCACACTCAACAAATACTGGTCGGTAAACGCCCGCCCGAACAGAGTCACGCCCCACGGCAAACCGTTGTCCATGAAGGCACTGGGCACGGCAACGGCCGCGTAGTCGAGCAGGTTCATGAAGTTGGTGTAGTAACCCAGCTGCGAGTTGCGCAGCACCGGTTCGGCGTCGAGCTCGGCCAGGGTGACGGGGCGACCGATGGTCGGCGTGACCACGCAATCGAGCCCCTCCAATGTTTTGTCGCACAGCGCCTTGAGGGCTTGCAGCCGATACTGGGCGCGGAAGGTTTGCACACCGCTGACAGCCGGTGCCTTGGCCAGCACTGCACGGATCACCGGTAACACCGCCTCGGGTTTTTGCTCCATCAAGTCACCGGCCACGCTGTAGCGCTCGGCGACCCACGGGCCTTCGTAGAGCAGGCGCGCGGCTTCCAGAAATGGCGACAGGTCGATTTCCACCGCTTCACCGCCAAGGGCCTTGAGCCGGTCGATGGCGTCGCCGAACAACAGCGGTCCTTCAACGCAGCCAAAAAATTGCAGGTCCTGCGCCCGCGGCACACCAAAGCGGAACGGGCGCGGCGTGCCGAACGCAGAGCCGTCATTCCACTGCGGGTTGCTGCGGCTGAATTCGTCCCGAGGGTCGAGACGAGCAGTGAGTGCCAGCAACTGACTGGCCTCGCGGGCGGTAGCGGTGAAGGTGGTCACGCAATCAAGCGTGCGACAGGCGGGCACCACACCGGCGGTGGAAATCAGACCTTTGGTGGCCTTCATCCCGACCAGGTTGTTCAGCGCCGCCGGCACGCGTCCGGAGCCTGCGGTGTCGGTGCCCAACGAAAAGCTCGCCACACCCAGCGCGACGGCCAGCGAAGAACCGGCACTGGAACCACCCGACGGATACTCCGGCAACACGCTGTTAGGGCACGCGCCATAGGGCGAGCGACTGCCGTTGAGGCCGGTGGCGAACTGGTCGAGATTGGTCTTGCCCAATGGAATCGCGCCGAGCGCCAGCAACTGCTCGACAATGGTCGCCGATTGCTCCGGCACATAGGCAAATGCCGGGCACGCCGCCGTGGTGGGAATGCCCGCCAGATCAATATTGTCCTTGATCGCGAAGGGCACGCCGTACAGTGGCAGGCTGTCGATGTCGCGCCCGTCGAGCGCGGCAAGGTAGGGCTCCAGTTCATCGACACTGAGCAAGTGGATGAACAGGTGATAGTCGGGGTTCAGCGCGGCGGCTTTGTCGCGCAGACCCAGCAGCAGTTGCCGGGGTGTGAGAGTGCCGTCGCGGTATGCGCTGCGCAGGGCGTCGAGTTGCAGATTGATGTTCATGGCAAGCGTCCTTTTCAAAAGAGTTCAGTCGAGTTCCAGCACCACGACGCGCTGTCCGGCACGCACCGCCGAACCGGGTTGCACGCGGATCTCGCGCACCACGCCGGCCATCGGCGCGAGCAGGGGAATTTCCATCTTCATCGACTCGAGGATCACCAGCACTTCACCGGCCTCGACACGGCGACCGCGCTCGACTTGTACTTGCCAGAGGTTGCCGGCGATGTGGCTGTCGACACTCAACTGACCGTCCCCCAGCGCAGTGTCTTCGCTGACCGGCAAGGTCGGTTCTTCACTGTCGAAATGAGCCTGGCCGCTGGCGATCCAGCGTTCACGTTCAGCGTTGAACGCGCCTTGCTGTTGTGAACGGAACGCCGCGATGGTCTCGGCTTCCTTGTGCAAAAACGCCTGATAGTCGGCGAGGTTCAACTGACTGTGCTCGATGTTCAGATCGAAGCGCCCCAGCGGGAAGTCGCGACGGATGCGCAGCAGTTCGTCGGCACTGACCGGGTAGAAGCGGATCTGGTCGAAAAAGCGCAGCAGCCAGGGTTTGCCATCGAACGCGGCGACTTCGCGATAGCGGTTCCACATCTGCAAGGTGCGCCCGACAAACTGATAGCCGCCGGGGCCCTCCATGCCGTACACGCACATGTAGGCGCCGCCGATGCCCACCGAGTTTTCCGCGGTCCAGGTGCGCGCCGGGTTGTACTTGGTGGTCACCAGGCGATGACGCGGATCCAGCGGAGTGGCGACCGGGGCACCGAGGTAGACGTCGCCCAGGCCCATGACCAGGTAGCTGGCGTCGAACACTGTGCGCTGCACTTCGTCGAGGTTGGGCAGGTCGTTGATACGGCGAATGAACTCCAGGTTGCTCGGGCACCACGGTGCGTCCTTGCGCACGGTGGTCATGTATTTTTCGATGGCCAGCTGACACGCCGGGTCGTCCCAGGACAGCGGCAAGTGGACGATGCGCGACGGCACTTGCAGGTCTTTGGCGGCGCACACGGCGTCCCATTCGCCGGCGACGATACCGAGCAGGTCGTTCAGCGGCAGTTGTTCTGGCTGGTAGTGGACTTGCAGCGAGCGAATGCCGGGCGTCAGGTCGATGACGCCGTGCAGTTGCTTGCTTTCCAGTGCTTGCATCAGGGCGTGGGCACGGAAGCGCAGGACCAGGTCGAGTTCTGGGGCGCCGATTTCGAGCAGAAGATGGGTGTCGCCGGACAGGCGTGCAACCAGCCGCGTATCGTCCTGACCGATATCCAGTACTACAGGCGACACAAGCCCCTGTAAAATTTCATCCTTTGTGGCGAGCGAGCTTGCTCGCGTTGGGACGCGAAGCGGCCCCGATACCTGTAATCCGGTCACTTCAGAATGATCGAGCTCCACGGTTTGCGAGTGCTGCGCACTCGAACGGGAGCAAGCTCCCTCGCCACAAAAGGCCTGTGCTGCCAGGAGGCGGGCAGTCTTGAGGTCGACGGGCTGGAACTGCACCTTGTCCCCGGCCTTGAGTTGCCCCAGCTGCCACAGGTCCGCTTCGATCACCGTCACCGGGCAGACGAAGCCGCCGAGGCTTGGGCCATCGGGGCCGAGGATCACCGGCATGTCGCCGGTAAAGTCCACGGCGCCGATCGCGTAGGGATTGTCGTGGATGTTCGACGGATGCAACCCGGCCTCACCACCATCGGCACGTACCCACTGCGGTTTCGGGCCGATCAGACGCACGCCGGTGCGGCTGGAGTTGAAATGCACTTCCCACTGGGTGGCGAAGAAGGTGTCGATGTAGTTTGGCGTGAAGTATTCCGGCGCGCCGTGGGGGCCATAGATCACACGGATCTGGCGCACGTCCGGCAGCTCGGTGACCCGTTCCACGTCCAGTTGTTGACCGCTACTGCGATCGCTCAGGGCCCGTACGTGCAGCACATCACCGGCACGCAAGGCGCGACCACTATGGCCGCCGAACTGGCCGAGGGTGAAGGTGCTTTTGCTGCCCAGGTAGTCCGGCACTTGCAGGCCACCGCGCAGGCACAGGTAGCTGCGTGCGCCTGCACCGGCGATGGTGCCCAGGCTCAAGGTCGCGCCCGCCGTCACCGCGAGCGCGGTGTTCATCGGCACGTTTTCGCCATTAAGCAACACGGGAATCACCGCGCCGGTCACCGCCACCACCGCATCGCAATTGAAGCGCAGCAGCGGTCCGCTCATGGTGATTTCCAGTGCCGCCGTGCCTTCCTCATTGCCCAGCAGGCGATTGCCCAGGCGCAACGCGCGGCTGTCCATCGGCCCTGACGGCGGCACGCCGACCGCCCAATAGCCGAGACGGCCGGGGTAGTCCTGAACACTGGTTTGCGTGCCGGCGCTGATCACTTCGAAGGTGTTGGCCTGATATACCAGACCTTCCAGGCAACGGGTCCACGGCTGGCCGCTGGCAAAAGGGGTATCGAGCAGAATCTGCCGCAGGTACTCACGGTTGGTTTCCACGCCGTAGAGCAGGCTGTCGCCCAAGGCCCGATGCAGATCAGCCGCTGCTTCTTCGCGGCTGGGCGCCCAGGTGATGACCTTGGCGATCATCGGGTCGAAATAGGGCGGAATCTCGCAACCGGCCTCGACCCAGGTGTCGATGCGCAGTTGAATGCCATTGGCCGGTGGGAACTCCACGGCGGTGAGCAACCCCGGGCTCGGTTGAAAATCCCGTCCCGGATCTTCGGCATAAAGACGCGCCTGAATCGCGTGGCCTTCTGGTTTCAGCTGTTGACTTAATTCGTCCAGCGGCGGCAGGTCACCGGCCGCCAATTGCACCATCCAGCGCACCAGATCGACGCCCCAGACTTGCTCGGTCACGCCGTGCTCGACCTGCAGACGGGTGTTCACTTCGAGAAAATAGAAGCGCCGGTCTTCGCTGTCGAAGACGAACTCCACGGTGCCGGCACTGCGGTAATTCACCGCTTTGGCCAGCTTGATCGCGGCCGCGCACAACTCGTTGGCCATGCCCTCCGGCAAGTTCGGTGCCGGGGTTTCTTCGAGGACTTTCTGGTTGCGGCGCTGCACCGAACAGTCGCGTACGCCGAGGGCAATCACCTCGCCACGACCATCCCCGAACACCTGCACCTCCAGATGCCGGGCGCGCTGGATGTACTTCTCGATGAACACCCCGGCGTCGCTGAAGTTGTTCTGGCCGAGGCGTTTCACCGCTTCGAATGATTCGCTCAGTTCAACAGCGTTCCAGCACACGCGCATACCGATACCACCACCGCCGGCGGTGCTTTTGAGCATGACCGGGTAGCCAACCTGTTCACCTGCTGTAAGTGCCGCGTCGAGGCTGTCGAGCAGCTCGGTGCCTTCCAGCATCGGTACGCCCTGTTCTTTGGCCAGGGCGCGGGCGGTGTGCTTGAGACCGAACACCCGCAGTTGTTCGGGGGTCGGGCCGATGAAGGCGATGCCTGCGGCTTCGCAGGACTCGGCGAAGGCGGCGTTTTCCGAGAGAAAACCGTAACCGGGATGGATCGCAGTCACGCCGCAGGCTTGGGCGATAGTGAGGATTTTATCCACCGCCAGATAGGTACCGGCTGCAGCACCTTCGCCCAGGCAATGGGCTTCATCGGCCTGCTGAATGTGCAGGCTGGCGGCGTCGGCTTGCGAGTAAACCGCGACGCCCTGCACATGCAGTTCGCGCAAGGTGCGCAGGATGCGACAGGCGATGGCGCCACGGTTGGCAATCAGGACTTTTTCGAACATGGCATAACCCCTGGAGGGGATGCGGGCCGTCCCGCAGTTTTTCTTGATGCACCCGGGCCGTCCCGGATGAAGAATCGGATTTCTCAAACGCCGCTGCCCCTGTAGGAGCGAGCATGCTCGCGATGGTCGTGAACGATGACGCGTAAAACAGACGCCCAGCGGCGCCTGAGGGTTCTTCGCGAGCAGGCTCGCTCCTACAGGGGACGATGGTGTTCGAGCGATTTGAGGCACTGCCCCGAACGGGCCTGGCACAGGGCAAACAACCAGCGGCGCAACCGCGAAAACTTCAGTTCCATACCAGCAACTCCGCAGGAGTCGGGTTGTAGGCGTTGCACGGGTTGTTCAGTTGCGGGCAGTTGGAAATCAGCACGATCACGTCCATCTCGGCGCGCAGGTCGACGTATTTGCCGGGCGCGGAGATTCCGTCTTCGAAGGTCAGGCCACCGTCTGCGGTGACCGGTACGTTCATGAAGAAATTGATGTTCGGCCCGATGTCGCCCTTGCCCAATCGGCCGTCATGCACACAGGCGCGCAGGTAGTTGTCGCGGCAACTGTGCATGTGGCGCTTTTCCAGGGCGTAGCGCACGGTGTTGCTCTCCTGGGCGCAGGCGCCGCCGAGGGTGTCGTGACGCCCGCAGGTGTCGGCGACGATGGTCAGCATGGCGTTGCCGAGGTTGGAATACAGCACGCTGCCGGTGCTCAGGTACACGCTGTTCTGCCGGCGCAGGGTGCGCTGCACGTCATAGCGTTCCTTCGGATTGGCAAGGCTGTAGAACAAGGTGTCGACCGCTTGATTGCCTTCGAGGTCGAGGATGCGCAGGGTCTGGCCGGCCTTGACCTCCATCAGCCAGGGTTCACCGGCGGGAATGGTGGCGCGGTAGACCGCTGTTTCAGGCTGTTTTTGAACGGTAGCGATGGCGAGTGACATGGCAGCGATCCTCAGGCGAACAGACGGTCGGTGTTGATGAAACCGCGCTCGTTTTCCGGGCGCGAAGTGCGGCAGTGTTCGGCGATGCTGGCGTCGGCGTTCATCCAGCTCAGCTTCAAGGGTTTTGGTGCGTAATCGGGTGCAGGGTCCATCGGATGCTGCAAAGCGGTGAGCACCACCAGGGTGTCCATCGGCGCGTACAGCTCGATGTAGTCGCCGGCTTTGGAGTTGCCTTCGACGAAATGAAAACGTCCGTCCGCGTCGACGTTCACGCGGCTGAACAGGTTGAGGGTCATCAGCAGGTCGGACAGGCCCAGCCCCCACTTGCCCAGTTCAACCAGCAGGTTGTCGGTGCCGTTGCGGAAGAAGCCGTTGCGCAGTTCCTGATAGCGACCGCTGCCGTACTTTTGCGCGACTTCTTCGGCGCAGAGCACGCCGCCGAGGCTGTCGCTCCAACCGCAGGTGTCGGCGGTGATCGCGGCCAGCACGCGGCCCATGTCCGAGTACAGGCAATGGCCGGCGGTGAGCTTGGCGGTGTGTTGGCACTTGAGGCTGTCGGGCAGGTTCAGGCGTTCGGTTTTTTCATTGGCATTGAGCAGCGTCAGGCTGACATTGGCGCCGCCGCGCAGGTCGGTCAGGCGCAGCAATTGGCCGCGCTTCAAGACGAAAGAACGATGGCCGCCGCCGGGGAGCATTTCTTCGGCGAAGGGCGGGAACAGTCGGGTCGAATCAGTCATCGGAAAAATCCTCTCAAGCGGTGCGAAGTTCACCTGCCAGGTGCACTGGCAGGGCGTCGACGGCGGCGCGGGTCACGCGGCGGTCGCTGTTCAAAGGGATGTCGTAGGTGATGCGGGCGCCATAGGCGCCGGGAGCGTGCGGATCGACGCGAACCTTGTCGAACACCAGCAGGCGGGTGCCGAGGCTGAAGCCTTCGGACAGGTCGTGAGTGACCATGAACACGGTCAGTCGGGTCTCGCGCCACAGCTCCAGCAGCAAGTGGTGCATGTCCTTGCGGATGCCCGGATCGAGAGCACCGAAGGGTTCGTCGAGCAGCAGCACGCGGGGCTTCATGATCAACGCCTGGGCGATGGCCAGGCGTTGTTGCATGCCGCCGGACAGTTGCGCCGGGAACTTGTCCAGTGAGTGGCCGAGGCCCACCTTGTGTAGCAACAGCGACGCCTGTTCGCGGGCCTCGCGTTTGGCGCTGCCGAACAGGCGTCCCAGCAAGGGCGAACGTGGCAGCTCGAGGCCGAGGGCGACGTTGTCCAGCACGCTCAAATGCGGGAACACTGAGTAGCGCTGAAACACCACGCCACGACTGGCATCCGGTTCGCCGGCCAGCGCTTGACCGTCGAGCAGGATCTCGCCGCGACTGGCTTTTTCCTGGCCCAGCAACAGGCGCAGGAAAGTCGACTTGCCACAACCGGAAGCGCCGACCAGCGTGCAGAACTCACCTTCGTTGATGTTCAGGTTCAGGCCTTCGAGCACCACCTGGTCAGCGTATTGCTGCCAGACGTTTTTCACCGTGATGAAACTCATTTGGCGGCCCCCTCATACCAGGGGAAGGCGCGGCGAGTGAGGGCCTTCAATCCCCAATCCATCAGCCAGGCGAGCAGGGTGATCCACACCACGTAGGGCAGGATCACGTCCATCGCCAGGTAGCGACGCACCAGGAAAATCCGGTAACCGAGGCCGTCGGTGAAAGCAATGGCCTCGGCAGCAATCAGGAACAACCACGCCGAGCCGAGCATCAGGCGCAGCGAGATCAGTAAGCGCGGCAGCAGTTGCGGCAGCACCACCCGCAGCATCAGGGTCCAGGTCGAGGCGCCGAGGGTCTGGGCCTTGATCAGCAACTCCACGGGAATCTCTCGGGCGCGCTGTTCCAGATCGCGGGCCAGTGCGGGGGTGATGCCAATGACGATCAGCATCACCTTCGACAACTCGCCCAAGCCAAAGACGATGAACAGGATGGGCAGGATCGCCAGCGGCGGCACCATCGACAGCACGGTCAGCAACGGTGACAACGGCGCACCGAACAGCGGCAGGGTGCCTGCGGCGATGCCCAGGCACAGCCCGGCCAGGGCGCTGATGCCAAGGCCGATGGCCAGGCGGCGCAGGCTGGAGGCGCTGTCCTGCCACAACACGTAGTCACCGGTACGGCTGTCGGCAACGAAGGCCAGGCGTTTGACCGCGTCACTCATCTGCACGGCGCTGGGCAGCAGCTTGTCGTTGGGGTTGTCCGCCAGTCGATCGGCCGAGCCGAGGAAGTAGGCGAACAGCACCAATGCAAACGGCAGGATCACCAGCAACAGGCGACTCGATCGGTCAGGGTGAAGATTGATCAGGCGCATGGCCGTTCTCCTGATTACAGCTTGGCGTCGGCGGCCATCTGCACGTAGCTCGGGTCGAAGCGCAGCTTGAGATTGCCCTTGTCGCCGCTGGTCACGCCATTGGCGAAGGCCATGCCGACCGCGCTGGTGTCCTTGGCGCCTTCGCCGAGCAGGCCGTGCTGGAAGGAAAACTCGGCGACCTTGCGCATGGTCTCCGGCAGTTGCTTGCTGGTGCTGAACGCCAGGGCTTCTTTGGGCGTGGCGAACAATTTGGTGGTGTCCAGTTGCGCCTGGAACCCGGCGAGGTCAGTGCCCGAAGCCTTGGCCATGTGTTCCAGCGCGGCTTTGCTCGTGGCGTTTTTCGCGTTCATCAATTCGACCACTTCGAACCAGGCGCCGGTCAGCGCTTTGCCGAGGGCCGGGTTGTCCTTGAGGGTCTGGGAGTTGACCACCATCATGTCCATGATTTCGCCGGGGATCTGGCTGGAGTCGAACACTTCAGTCACCGCGGGCTTGGCCTTGATGTCCGAGAGCATCGGGTTCCAGGTGGTGACGGCGTTGACCTGTTCGGTGTTGAAGGCGGCCGAGATATCGGCGTCGGAGGTGTTGACCACTTTCAGGTCTTTCTCGGTGAGGTCCGCCGAATCCAGGGCGCGGGCCAGCAGGTAGTGGGACACCGACAGCTCGACCAGATTGACGTCCATGCCCTTGAGGTCGGCGACGGTCTTGCCTTCGCCCTTAAGCACGATGCCGTCATTGCCGTTGGAAAAGTCGCTGACGATCAGCGCGGTGCTGTCGACGCCGCCGGCTGCAGGGATGGTCAGCGCATCCATGTTGGTCATGGTGCAGCCGTCGAACTGGCCGGCGGTGTACTGGTTGATCGATTCGACGTAGTCGTTGAGCTGCACCACATCGATCTTGATGCCGTACTTTTTCGCCCATTTGTCGACGATGCCCTGGCTGCCGGCGTACTCCCACGGCATCCAGCCGGCGTAGATAGTCCAGCACACGCTGAAGTGGTCTTTTTGGGCGGCCTGGGCAGAGAAGCTCACGAAGGCTGCGAAAGCGGCGGCGAGCAGGGCGGGTATGCGAAGCTGGGACATGGTGGTTCTCCAGTTGATCAAGGGCGGACAGGAAGGCAACGCGGCACCGCTGACGGTGGCTTGTCTCCCGGGCTTTTGTCCCGCCGTGTAACCTCAACTGGAGGTCGCCAACTCTCGGACCAGACACTCGCCTTGGCGAGCCGGAACCCTAGTCAGCCATTTTCAGATTGTGGTGCCGCGAACCTTTGGTGACTCCTGCACGGGGTTGCTAAAGCGAGAGGCGTGCCAGGTTTGGCCGAGGCTTCTGGTTCGCGGGCTGGAAGGGGGAGGGTGCTGATTCGGGCTGCCAGTGTTGCCTTGAGATGGTGCGGGGGCGCACCGCAATGGGACGTATCAGCCCGCTGATCCGACGCAAGGTGGATGATTGCACTCGGCAAGGATTCGGCAGTCAAATGGAGTGTCAGCCGGTCTGTGCCGACTGCTGTCACAGGTCTTTACGGAGGCCGTCATGCTGCGTCGATTGTTGCTCGGTTCGTTACTCGGTCTTGGGCTGTCCGGCTGTTACTACTACGATGGCCCCGCCGACGTCTACGCCACGCCTTACTACTACTCCCCAGGCTACTCCTACGGTTACTACTCGCCTTTCTACTATGGCTATTACGGCTACTACGGCCCGCGTTATTACGGTGGCTATCGCTACCGCTACTACGCTCATCCTTACTACCACGGTGGCTATTACGGTGGGGGATATCACGGCGGTGGATACCATGGCGGCCACCACTAATCAGCGCATGAATGGATGAAAAAGCTTTCATCGACGACATGTTTCAAGTTGTTACGGGATCGCACCAGATGCCGAAATCGATGTCTGATTCTTCGACAGTCATCAATATTTGACTGTTGCCTGCCAGCGTCGCTGGTGCGGCCCGCTCGCGGTCCAGGAGGCCGCCATGCTCAGTCGAAAGAAACTCTGTCAAATGCTGTTGATTGCTGTGTCGGGATTATCCCTGGGGGCCTGCGTGCCTTATTCCGATGGAGGAGACGGTTACTACAGCTCCGAGGTCTACACCTCACCTGCACCGGCCTATTACGCCGGGGGCAGTTCCTATTATTCCAATGGCGGCGGTTACTACACACCACCACCTCGTTACTACGCTCCCCCGGCGCGCTACTACAAGCCGACGCCGCGTTATTACTACCAGCCACGGGTCTATCAACCGGCGGCCCGGTATTACCAGCCAGGCCCTCGTTATTATCAATCGTCACGCGGTGATTACCGCGGGCATCAGAATCAGGATTGGAACGGCGGTAACCGCGGCGGGTGGGGCGACCGCGATCATGACGGACGAGATCATCGAGGCGGGCATGGTGATCACGACGGACGAGGCGGGCACCGCTGATTCTCTTGAGCTAAACGCAAAACAGTGGGAGCTGGCTGGCTAGCTACCACTGTTTTTGTCCGAACTTTAGTACTCGGACAGATCCGCCAACGGATGCCGACCTTCCCACGCCTTTTGAAAGTGCGCCTCCACCACTGCATCCGGCACATGGTTGATGTCCGGCCAATGCCAGTGGGGTTTTTGATCCTTGTCGATCAAGCGCGCCCGCACGCCTTCACTGAACTCGGGATGGCGACAGCAGTTGAGGCTCAGTGTGTATTCCATCTGAAAGACCTGCGCCAGCGACAGGTGCCGTGCGCGGGTGATCTGCTCCCAGACCAGGTGCGCGGTGAGCGGTGAACCTTCGCACATGGTCTTGGCCGCGCGGCTGAGCAGCGGATCGGCATGATCGCGCAGTGCGCTGATGGCTTTCCAGGCACAGCGCACATCGCTGACGTCGAGCCACTCGTCGATATGCCGACGTCGGGGCAGCCACTGCGCTTCGGGCATCTGCTCGGCCGCTTCCTGTTGCAGGGCCTTGAGCAGGCTGTTGAGCTGCATCGGTGTTTGTTCCTGCCAGTTCAGCTGCAGCAGGCCTTCGATCAGTTTGGGTTGCTGATCTTCGAGCAGGAAGCGGTCAGCCAGGTCCAGATCGATCGCATCGCGAGCGTTCATGTGCGCACCGGTCAAGCCGAGAAACAAACCCAGCTTGCCGGGCAGTCGCGAGAGAAACCAGCTGCCACCCACGTCCGGGTACAGGCCGATGCTGATCTCCGGCATCGCCAGACGGCTGCTCGGTGTAACGATGCGAATGCTTGCACCCTGTAATAACCCCATGCCGCCGCCGAGCACGTAACCGTGGCCCCAGCAGATCAAGGGTTTGGGGTAGGTGTGCAGGTTGAAATCCAGACGATATTCCGCCGCAAAGAATTGCGCGGCCAGTGGCGGCACCTCGCCAGGGTGCGCGCGACAGGCTTCTACCAGGCTGCGCACCTCGCCACCGGCGCAAAAAGCCTTGGGCCCATTACCCCGCAACAGCACGCAGACGATTTGCGGGTCCTTGGCCCAGGCGTCCATGCGGTCGCGCAGGGCGTTGATCATCGGCAGGGACAGCGCGTTGAGCGACTTTTCAGCGTCCAGGCTGGCGATGCCGATTCGGGCGCCGTCAGTACCGGTGAGTTCTTCGAAGTGCAGATTCATCGTGACCTCGATCGGGAATTTGAGGGATAAGTATGATCGCTGTGTGGGAAAGTGCCGGATCTGCGTCAGATCAATTGACAAGCGAGGTAGGCTTTCCTAGGGTTCGCCCCATTGTTTTTGCCGGGTATGACCATGACTGCTGACGACCGTATCAAACTCGAACCGAGCTGGAAGGAGGCACTGCGTGCTGAGTTCGACCAGCCTTACATGGCAGAGTTGCGAAATTTCCTGCAACAGGAGCGGGCGGCCGGCAAGGAGATCTATCCGCCAGGGCCGATGATTTTCAACGCGCTCAACTCCACGCCGCTGGATAAGGTCAAAGTGGTGATTCTCGGCCAGGATCCGTATCACGGTCCGGGCCAGGCCCACGGCCTGTGCTTCTCGGTGCAACCGGGTGTGCCGGCGCCGCCGTCGTTGGTGAACATCTACAAGGAATTGAAGCGCGACCTGAACATCGACATCCCCAACCACGGCTATTTGCAGAGCTGGGCGGATCAGGGCGTGCTGATGCTCAACACCACCATGACCGTGGAGCGCGCCAACGCCAATGCGCACAAGGACAAGGGCTGGCAGTTTTTCACCGATCGGATCATTGAGGTGGTCAGCCAGCAGCAACCGCACCTGGTGTTCATGCTGTGGGGCGCCCATGCCCAGAGCAAACAGAAACTGATCGATGCGACCAAGCACCTGGTGCTGACCTCCGTACACCCGTCACCGCTGTCGGCTTATCGCGGTTTTCTGGGGTGTGGGCACTTCAGCCGGAGCAACAAGTTTCTCGAACAGAATGGCGAGACGCCGATCGAGTGGCGGTTGCCGCCGCTTTAAAAGCATCGTCGGAACGCTGCCCGGCACCGGGCGGCATTCCGATGATGAAATTGACGCGGTTTTTCAATCTGAATCTGGATCCCGGTTCCAGTACTTGAACAACGGCTCCGCCAGAAACAGCACAAACAACAATCGCATCACCTGCATCGCCGTGACCAGCGGCACCGACAGTTGCAGGGTCTCTGCCGTCAGGCTCATTTCGGCAATGCCGCCGGGCATCATGCCCAAGGTCAACGAACGCAAATCCAGCTGGGTCAGCGCACTCAAGCCCAAGGCCGCGCCGGTGGCAATCAACATGGTCAGCGCGGTACCGATCAAGGTCCGCCCCATGAAAGACGGCGCGCGGCGGAAGAACTGCCGGTTGAAGTGACAGCCCAATCCGCTGCCGATCAACCACTGACCGATCTGGCTGCCGCCGTCGGGCAAACCGATGTGCAGATCCCAGCTGATGCTCGCCACGGCACTGACCAACAAAGGGCCGAACAACCAGGGGTTGGGTTGCCGCAAACGCTGCCAGAGCCAGGCGAGCAGGGCGCCCGCGGGAAACAGGATGGCCAACCAGCGCCAATCGACGCTGCCTGCGTGGCTGATGGGTGTGCCGTCGCCCAGCAGGTATTTGAAAGCCGCCGGAACACAGAGCACCACCACCAACACCCGCAAACTTTGCCCCGCCGCGACACGGCTGAGCACCGCGCCGTTGCGCGCGCCGAGGTTGACCATCTCGCCGGAGCCGCCGGGCATGCTGGAGAAAAACGCGGTGGCCCGGTCTTCACCGGTGCGCCGCATCAGCCAGACGCCGACCACGGCGGACAGGCTGGTGACCAGGGCACCAAAGAAGATCAGGCCGAAATGACTGAGCACCTGCTCCATCACCACCGGGGTGAAGTGCAGGCCGATACCGATGCCGACGATCCACTGGCCGCACTTGCGGCCGCCAGGGATTTCAGCCAGTTGCCAAGGGGTGAGGCAACGCACGAGGATGATCGCCAGCAACGAGCCGACCATCCACGGCAAAGGCCAGCCGATCTGGCTGGCGACATAGCCACCCAGCAGACCGACCAGCGGGGTTCCCCACCAGGTTTTCAGGGAAGAACGATCAAGCATCGGCAATCGCACGGCGGGCGACAGCGCGTTTGCGCCAGATACGCAGCAGCGGTACCAGGAGCATGATCGCGCTGAGGATCCAGCAGCCCATTGTGATCGGACTCGACCAGAGGATCTCCAGTGCACCGTTGGAAATCGACAGCGCGCGACGCAGGTTCTGCTCCATCAAACCGCCGAGGATGAAGCCCAGCAGAATCGGCGACAGCGGGAAGTCCAGCTTGCGCAGGATGTAGCCGAAGATGCCGATGCCGATCATCAGGAACAGGTCGAAGGTGGTCGCGTGCACGGCATACACGCCGATTGCGGTGATGATCGCGATCACCGGCACCAGCGCCCAGTTCGGCACGGCGAGGATGCGCGTGAAAATGCGGATCATCGGGATGTTGAGGATCACCAGCATGAAGTTGGCGATGAACAACGAGGCGATCAGGCCCCAGACGATGTCGGGTTGCTGTTGGAACAACAACGGGCCCGGGGTGATGTTGTACAGCGACAGCGCGCCGATCATCACCGCCGTGGTGCCCGAACCCGGTACGCCAAGGGTCAGCATCGGCACCATTGCACCGCAAGCCGCTGCGCCGATGGCGGTTTCCGGTGCCGCCAGGCCTCGTTTGTCACCCTTGCCGAATTCACTGTTGGGACCGGCGATGCGCTTCTCGGTCATGTAGGCCACGGCACTGGCCAATGTCGCGCCGGCACCGGGCAGGACGCCCATGATGAAGCCCAGGACACCGCAACGCAGGTTGACGATGAACACCGAGGACGCTTCCTTGAAATTGAACAGCATGCGCCCGGTGGCCTTCACTGCCTCCTGGCCATGGTGGGTCTTTTCCAGCAACAGCAGGATTTCGCTGATGGAGAACAGGCCCAGCACCAGCACCACGAACTGGATGCCATCGGTGAGGTGGATGTTGTCGCCGGTGAAGCGATAGACGCCACTGTTGGCATCGATGCCGACGCAGGCCAGGAACAAGCCGATCAGGGCCGAGATGAAGGTTTTCAGTGGTTTGTCGCCGGCCATGCCGCCCAGGCAGATGATCGCGAAGACCATCAGCACGAAGTATTCCGCCGGGCCGAAGGCGATCGCCCATTTCGCCAGCAGCGGGGCGAACAGCACCATGCCGCAGATGGCGATGAACGCGCCGATGAATGAACTCCAGGCCGACAGGGACAGCGCCACGCCGGCCAGGCCTTTGCGGGCCATCGGATAGCCATCGAGGGTGGTCATGACGGTGGAGGCTTCGCCGGGGATGTTCAGCAGGATCGAGCTGATTCGACCGCCGTATTCACAGCCCAGGTACACCGCCGCCAACAGGATCAGGGCCGACTCCGGTGGCAGGCCGAGGGCGAATGCAATCGGGATCAGCAACGCCACGCCGTTGATCGGTCCCAGGCCGGGCAACAGGCCGACCACGGTGCCGATCAGGGTGCCGCTCAAGGCAGTGACCAGGTTGTACGGTGTCAGTGCGACGCCGAAGCCCTGGCCAAGGTAGCTAAGGGTATCCATATCAGTTCTCCAGAACGTCGAGCAGGCCCAACGGCAGTGGTACGTCCATTACACGGTCGAACAAACCGTACAGTCCGAGGCTCATCAGGCTGATGATCAGCAGGCTGGGCAACCAGCGGCCGCCGTACAGACGGGCCATCGGCACGCCGATGAGGATGCTGGAAACGATGAAGCCCAGGGATTCGAACGTGCCGGCGAACACCACCAGCAAGGCAATACAAAGGCCGATCTTGGTCAGGGTTTCACGGTCCAGCGGCGGTTCGTCTTCGCTGTGCACGATGGGCGTAGGACGGAACGACAGGTAGAGCAAGGCAACGCCCATCAATGCCAGCAACAGCAAGGGAAAGGCTCGCGGGCCGACGGGTTCATAGGAAAAGGGCGCCTGGTACGGCCAGGCCATCAAGGCCAGGCCCACACAGGCCAGCAGCAGCGTGACTGCAAAGATTCGTTGCAAGAGTACGACCATGACAAGCTCCTGGGTCATGCCCCCGATGCGCGAGGGCATGACCTTGAGATACCGAGACGATTACTGAATCAGGCCGAACTCTTTGGCCAGCATCTTGTAGTCGGCGACCTGCTTCTTCACGTAGGTGTCCAGTTCAGGCCCGGTCATGGCGAACGGGAACAGCTCGCGCTGGTCGCGCAGCTTGGCGAAGTCTTCGGAGGCCAGCAGCTTGTCGAAGGCGTTTTTCCACCAGGCGTATTCGGCATCGCTGACCTTTGGCCCGAGGTAGAAGCCGCGCACCACCGGCCAGACGATGTCGTAACCTTGCTCCTTGGCGGTCGGGATGCCTTTCATTTCCGGCTCGTCCAGACGCTCGTTGGCGAACACCGCCAGCAGGCGCATGTCACCGCTCTGGATGTGTGGCATGGAGTCCGAGATGTCGGTGCTGCCGACCTGGATGTGCCCGCCGAGCAGGGCGGTGGCGATTTCACCGCCGCCTTCGAGGGCCACATAACGCAGGTCACGGGGGTTGATCCCGGCAGCCTTGGCGATCAATGCGGTTTGCATCCAGTCCTGGCTGCCGACGGTGCCGCCGGAACCGATCACCACTTTGCTCGGGTCTTTCTTCAGTGCCTGGACCAGGTCGTCGAGGGTCTTGTAGGGCGAATCACTTTTCACCGCGATGGCGCCGTAGCTGGTGCCGACGGCCGCCAGCCAGCGCACGTTGCTTTCATCGAAGCGACCGAACTTGCCTTGGGCCAGGTTCAACAGCGAACCGCTGGACCAGGCCACCAGCGTGCCGGCATCGGCCGGGCGCTGTGCGACCACCGCGTTGTACGCCACCGCGCCGACGCCGCCGGGCATGTAGGTCACGCGCATCGGTTTGCTCAGCAGTTTTTCGTTGACCAGCGCGCTCTGCGCCAGTTTGCAGGTCAGGTCGAAGCCACCGCCAGGAGAGGCCGGGGCGATGCATTCAGGGCGCTTCGGTTCGCCAGCTTCGTCGGCCAGCAAGGGGCCGGTGAACAGCAGGCAGCTGACGGCCAGGGCAATTTTACGCAGTGATAAGTCCATTTTCGTCTCCAGAGGAATTGTTGTTGTGTGCAGGAGTTCGGGGTTGACCACTACCAGAGCGCAACGCTGTAGCTCACCAGCAGACGGACTTCATCGGCGTCGCGAGCGGAGTAGTTGGAGCGGTAGGTGGCATTGCGCAGGCGCACGGCGACGTCCTTGAGTGCGCCGCTTTGTACTACATATTTGATCTCGGTGTTGCGTTCCCACTCTTTGCCTTCGTCGCCGTTCTTGAGCTTGATGTTGTCGCCGCTCAGGTAACGGCTCATGAATGTCAGGCCGGGAACCCCGAGCGTGACGAAGTCGAAGTCGTAGCGAGCTTGCCAGGAGCGTTCTTCGGCGCCGGCAAAGTCGTTGATCTGCACAAAGTTCACCAGGTACGGATCGGTACCGTCGACATAGGGGAACGCACTGTCACCGGACATGTGCTGGTAACCCGCGCTGAACTTGTGTCCGCTCAAGGCGTAGCTCACCAGGCCGTTGAGCGACTTGTTGTCGATCTTGCCACCGCGGGCCGCGCCCTGGTCGTCACTGAGGGCAAAGCGCAGGTCGGTGGCGAAGGTCCCCGGGCCGAACTTTTGCGAGGCGACCATGCCGATGAAGTGCTGGTTGTAGACTTCATCGAGCTGCGCGAAGTGATAGCTGCCGGTGATCTTGTCGGTGAACTTGTAGTCCAGGCCGCCAAAATCGAAGTGCTTGCCGGCCACGGTACCGGCGAAGCGGCTGTTCTTGTTGTTGAGGGCAATGTCCTCGAAATCGGTGCTGTCGCGATCCTTGGCCTTGTCCAGCCGGCCGCCGGTGAACGTCAGGTTCTTGATCTCCTTGGAGGTCAGCAAGCCACCTTCGAACGTCTGCGGCAGGATGCGTCCGTCGTTGGGCTTGAGGATGGGCAGCTCGGGGATCAGGCTGCCGATTTTCAGTTCGGTCGCGGAAATCTTCACCTTGCCGGTCAGGCCGAGCTTGGAGTATTCGTCCGCTGCTCGCCCGTCGTCGTGGGTCGGCAGCAGGCCTGAGCCGGTGCGGTCCGGGCTCGAATCGAGCTTGACCCCCAGCATGCCCAGCGCATCGACACCAAAGCCCACGGTGCCATCGGTGTATCCCGACTCCAGATTGAGCATGAAGCCCTGGGCCCATTCGTCACGCTTGGATTGCTGGGCGCTGGTGCCGTCGCGAAAGTCGCGGTTGAAGTACATGTTGCGGGTTTCGAATGTGGCCGAACTGTCTTCGATGAAATCGGCCTGACTCAACGGCGAAAAACCGGCAAGCGCGGCGGCACTGGCCAGTGCGGTGGAGCTGAGACGAGAAGGGCGGGCAGGCGCGACGGCCTTGGGCTGCATGAGCTGCATAGGGTGACTGACTCCATTTATTGTTCTTATTTGTCGAAAACGCTTCGAGGCGTTTTTCGCTGCGCTATGTGGCAATAGCGACGGCAGTCGAAACTGTCCGTGGCAGGACTCTAACGGGCTAACCTTTCGGTAACCTTTCAGTTGGCTTTTCGCGTTTTCCGGGCTTCACAGCGGCGACGGCGGCTGTACACTCCGCGCCAAAGAATGGTGTCGACCATCCCTGAACGAGGTAAAAAACCATGCGTGTCCTGCTCGTCGAAGACCATCTGCAGCTCGCTGAAAGCGTCGCTCAGGCGCTCAAGAGCACCGGCCTGACCGTGGATGTGCTGCACGACGGCGTGGCCGCCGACCTGGCGCTGGGCAGTGAGGAATACGCCGTGGCGATTCTCGATGTCGGCTTGCCGCGCATGGATGGTTTTGAAGTGCTGGCACGCCTGCGGGCGCGGGGCAAGAACCTGCCGGTGCTGATGCTGACCGCGCGCAGCGACGTCAAGGATCGGGTCCATGGCCTGAACCTCGGCGCCGACGATTACCTGGCCAAACCCTTCGAGCTGACCGAGCTCGAAGCCCGGGTCAAAGCCCTGTTGCGGCGCAGCGTGCTGGGTGGCGAACGGGTGCAGCGCTGCGGCGTGTTGGCCTACGATCTGGAAACCCGCCGGTTTACCCTCGGCGACGAATTGCTGACCCTGACCTCCCGTGAGCAGGCGGTACTCGAAGCCCTGATAGCCCGCCCCGGACGGGTGATGAGCAAGGAGCAACTGGCTTCCCAGGTGTTCGGTCTCGACGAAGAAGCCAGCCCTGACGCGATCGAAATTTACGTGCACCGCCTGCGCAAGAAACTCGATGGTCACGCAGTCGCCATCGTGACCTTCCGTGGCCTCGGTTATTTGCTGGAAAGCCGTGATGCATAAGCCCAGCAGCCTGCGCTGGCGGCTGTTGCTGAACCTGGCGCTGCTGCTGGTGGTGTTGATGCTGGCCAGTGGCTTGAGCGCCTACTGGAACGGCCGGGAAGCTGCCGACACCGCCTATGACCGGACCTTGCTGGCCTCGGCGCGGACCATCGCGGCAGGGGTTTCCCAGCGCGATGGCACCCTGAGTGCGGACGTGCCCTATGTGGCCCTCGATACCTTCGCCTATGACAGCGCCGGGCGGATTTTCTACCTGGTCAATGACATTCATCAGAAGCTGATTTCCGGCTACGAAAACCTGCCTGCACCACCGCCTGGCACGCCGCGCACGGATGACTATCCCGCCTTGGCGCGGTTCTACGACGCTCAGTATCGCGGGCAGAATGTACGGGTGGTGAGCCTGCTCAAGCCGGTGAGCGAGCCGAACATGAACGGCATGGCGGAGATCCGTGTGGCGGAAACGGATGAAGCCCGAGTGGCCATGGCTCGCAGCCTGGCTGCAGACACTTTGTTGCGCCTGGGCATGTTGTCGATCGGTGCGTTGATGCTGGTGTGGTTTGCCGTCAGTGCGGCGCTGCGTCCGTTGGAGCGCTTGCGCAACGCGGTGGAAGAGCGGCAGCCGGACGACCTGCGGGCCTTGCCGTTGGTGGAAGTGCAGCGCGAACTCTGGCCGCTGGTGCGCGCGCTCAACCACTTTACCGAGCGACTGCGCGGGCAGTTTGAACGCCAGGCGCAGTTCATCGCCGATGCCGCCCATGAGTTGCGCACGCCGTTGGCGGCGCTGAAGGCCCGACTGGAGCTGGGTCTTCGTTCAAGCGAGCCGCACACCTGGCGGGAAACCCTGGAGATGACCGCGCAGGGCACCGATCGCCTGACCCACCTGGCCAATCAGCTGTTGTCGCTGGCGCGGGTGGAAAACGGCGCCCGGGCCATTGCCGAGGGTGGCGCGCAGTTGCTGGACTTGAGTCAACTGGCGCGGGAGCTGGGCATGGCCATGGCGCCGCTGGCGCACAAGCGTGGCATTGCCCTGGCACTGGAGGCTGACGAGCCTGTCTGGTTACGCGGTGAGCCGACGCTGCTGAACGAATTGCTGAGCAATCTGGTGGATAACGCACTGGCCCACACGCCAGCCGGTGGCAATGTGATTCTGCGGGTCACTGCACCCGCCGTGCTGGAAGTGGAGGATGATGGTCCGGGCATTCCCGCCGAGGAGCGTAATCGGGTGTTCGAACGTTTTTACCGGCGCAATCAACAGGTGGCCGGTTCTGGCCTCGGCCTGGCGATTGTTGGTGAAATCTGTCGCGCCCACCTGGCCGTGATCACCCTGCACGACGGCGAGCAGCGAGGGTTGAAGGTGCGGGTGAGTTTTATCGCGGGTGAGTGATTCAGCACCTGTAGCGAGACTCCTGTGGCGAGGGAGCTTGCTCCCGTTGGGCTGCGAAGCAGGCCCCGACAACCTTTCGCGTCACAGTATTCAATAAAACATCGTGCGGTTTTCTTCCAGGTCGGCGCACAACGCCTTGTCATCGAAATCGATGCCCAGCGTCTTGAAGGCCGGAACGTTCAGGGCGTCGATGCGAGCGAGCGGGTGATCGGTATCCTGCAAGCAATAAAGGCTCGCCACCTGCACCAGATCGACATAGTCGACCTGGGCGGATTGGCGCTTGAAATTGAGGTACAGCTTGGGTACCTGCACCAGCATGTCGGGAAAATCCCAGACCTGCAGCAGTTTTTCGCCAATCAGCGGATGGATTCGGTCGATCACGTGGTTGAGGCTGACCGGGTCTGACAGCAGTTCGTAGTGATCTTCGGCATACGTCAGGATCGGCAGCACGCCGATCTGATGCACCAACCCACCGAGGGCGGCCTGGTCCGGCTTGAGGCGAGTGTAACGACGGCAGAGTGCGTAGCTGACGCCGGCGATTTCCAGGCTTTTGCGCCAGACCTCGCGCATTTTCTGTTCAACCACGTCGGAGCGGGCATGGAAAATCTGCTCCATGACCAGGCCGATGGCCAGGTTGCAGCTGTAGTTGATGCCCAGGCGCGTGATCGCGGTGTGCAGATCGGTCACTTCCTGGGTTGCACGCAACAGGGGGCTGTTGACCACTTTGATCAGGCGAGCCGATAGCGCGGTGTCGCGGCCGATCACTTTGCTCAGATTGCTGACACTGACTTCCGGGTTTTCCGCGGCCTTGCGAATTTGCAGGGCCACTTCCGGAAGTGTTGGCAGAACCAGGTCATCGTTATTGATGGCCTCAACCAAATCCTGTTGGACCTTTTCCGCCAGCTCGCTCATTTCATCTCTCTAGGTGTTGCGCCAGGTACTGCCGTTATTGCTGGATTTCGCGGTCACGGTCCAGTTCATAAGGCAAGTCGAGCAGTTGAAGGGATGGCCCCTCAAGTGCGCCCAGGTGGATGTCGCCACTGTCGGCGGCTTCGGCTTGCAACACGGCCAGGAGTTCAACGTGCTGCCCGGCGTCGGCGGCCAGTACCACTTCACCGATGGAGCTGTTGTGGGTCGGGGAAAACAGCGCGGTGCCCGGTTCAGGCATTTCACCGGCCGTCAGTTGCAGGCGGTACAAACGACGCTTGAGTTTGCCCAGGTACTGCATGCGCGCAACGATTTCCTGGCCGGTGTAGCAGCCCTTCTTGAAACTGACGCCACCGATCGCTTGCAGATTGAGCATCTGCGGGATGAACAGCTCGCGGGTTTGCGCCATGACCTGGCCGATGCCGGCGCGCACTTGTCCGAGCAGCCATTGATTAAGCTGGCCTTCGGTCAGTGCGCCCGCCAGTTTGCCTTTGATCGCGTCCGCTTGATCGGCGGCCACCCACAGCTCGGCCCGTTCCGGCGAAACCCGAATGGCGATCAAGCCGTCATTGCGCACGACGCTGTCGGTATCTGCCGGCAGTTGCAGGCCAAGGCCGGCCAGCGCAGCGTCGCCGTGATCGAG
Source organism: Pseudomonas vancouverensis (assembly GCF_004348895.1). Classification (GTDB taxonomy): domain Bacteria; phylum Pseudomonadota; class Gammaproteobacteria; order Pseudomonadales; family Pseudomonadaceae; genus Aquipseudomonas; species Aquipseudomonas vancouverensis. Next base: position 109,293 of record NZ_RRZK01000002.1, on the reverse strand, counting down.
GCCGAAACGTACCCAGGCGGCACTTTCATCGGTCAATTTCGATTTGGAGAACACCGCGTACTTTTTCAGGTCCGCCAGCTGCGGCTCCAGCAATTCGCTGGCCATGGCTATGAGCACACCGTCGCCCTCGAGCAGGATGCGGAAACTCGATTGCATCCGGCCTTTCTGCGTGCAACGGGCACCGAGGCTGGCCCGGCTTTCGCTCAGGTAATTGAGGTTGCAGGTCAACTGGCCTTGCAGGAATTTGCTGGCGTCCGCGCCGCGGACCGCGAGAACACCTTCGTGAGACAGGGTGCAGAAAAAAGCAGAATCGGCCATGGTTCATCGCAGGGTAAAGAGTCTGGTGGACATCATAAGGTGGCGCCCTTGAAATGGGTAGTTCACAAAGGATCCTCGGTGCCCGACCAAAGCCGACTGTTCGACATGGCGCGGGCCTGTATACTTGCGGCCTATTTGAGGAGCGCTCCATGGTCGAAGATGTTGAACTGAACCGCCTCTTTTGGCACAGCCGCCGCGGCATGCTGGAACTTGACGTGCTGCTGGTGCCGTTCACCAAAGAGGTTTACGCCACGCTCAACGAGGTGGATCGCGCGTTGTACGTCCGCCTGCTGACCTGTGAAGATCAGGACATGTTCGGCTGGTTCATGGAACGCAGCGAATCGGAAGATCCTGAGCTGCAACGTATGGTTCGCATGATCCTGGATCGTGTCCAGCCCAAGTAACGGGTTCGAATGCCGCTGGCATGCCTCTCGGCAGTTGCTGGCGGCGTATCTGTTGGCCCAGTTGTTCGCGCTGGGCTCGCTGTTTCTCCTGTCGATTCCCCTGTGGGCCGGCCTGGCTGGTGCCTTGTGCTGTCTGCTGCATGGCTTTTGGGTGCTGCCGCGGCAGATTCTGCTGACACATCCGAAGGCATTCTGCGGTTTGCGTCGCGATGGCGATGGCTGGCAGTTGTGGAATCAGGCGGGGGGCTGGCAAGCGGTGCAATTGCGCCCGGACAGTCTGGCGCTGCCGCTGGTGGTGGTCTTGCGTTTTCGCCTGCGCGGCGAGCGCCGGATCAGGGCCATTTGCGTGCCCCGGGATTCGCAGGCGGCGGATGTGCACCGCCGCCTGCGGGTCCGGCTCAAGTTCAGTCGGCGTAGGTGGGCGGCACCAGAATAGTGTCGAGGGCAACCGGCAACATGTCCGGGTAGTCGAGGGTATAGTGCAGCCCACGACTTTCCTTGCGTTCCATGGCGGACAGAATCATCAGTTCGGCCACTTGCGCCAGGTTACGCAATTCGATCAGGTCCCGGCTTACCTTGTAGTTGCTGTAGAACTCATCGATTTCATCCAGCAGCAACTGCACGCGGTGCTGAGCCCGCTGCAAGCGTTTGTTGGTGCGCACAATGCCGACATAGTCCCACATGAAACGCCGCAACTCGTCCCAGTTGTGCGCAATGATCACGTCTTCGTCAGAATCGGTCACCTGGCTCGCATCCCAGACGGGCAGGGCGCTTGGCTGCGGAACCTGCTGCAGCTGGTCAAGAATGTCGGCCGCCGCCGAGCGGGCGTACACGAAGCACTCCAGCAGGGAGTTGCTGGCCATGCGATTGGCACCGTGCAGGCCGGTGAAGCTGGTTTCGCCGATGGCGTAGAGGCCCGGCACATCGGTTCGGCCATGTTGATCGACCAGCACGCCGCCGCAGGTGTAGTGCGCCGCCGGCACCACCGGGATCGGTTGCTTGGTGATGTCGATGGAGAACTCCAGGCAGCGTTCATACATGGTCGGGAAGTGCGACTTGATGAAGGCTTCCGGTTTGTGGCTGATGTCCAGATAGACGCAATCAATACCCAGGCGCTTCATCTCGTGGTCGATGGCGCGAGCCACGATGTCCCGCGGTGCCAGCTCGGCCCGTGGATCGAAGCGATGCATGAAGCGCTCGCCGTTCGGCAGCTTCAGGTGGGCGCCTTCGCCGCGCAGGGCTTCGGTGATCAGGAAGCTCTTGGCCTGGGGGTGATACAGGCAGGTCGGGTGGAACTGGTTGAATTCAAGGTTCGCCACCCGGCAACCCGAACGCCAGGCCATGGCGATGCCATCACCGCAGGCACCGTCGGGATTACTGGTATAGAGGTAGACCTTGGCCGCGCCGCCGGAGGCGAGAATCACGAAGCGGGCGCCGTAGGTGTCGACTTCGCCGGTGCCGCGATTGAGCACGTAGGCGCCGAGACAGCGGTCACCGTCCATGCCCAGGCGTTTTTCGGTGATCAAATCCACCGCGACACGTTGTTCCAGCAGTTCGATGTTCGGTCTTTTGCGGGCCTGGTCGAGCAAGGTCGTGAAGATTGCAGCACCGGTGGCATCGGCGGCGTGAATGATGCGCCGATGGCTGTGGCCGCCCTCGCGGGTCAGGTGGAACTCGAATCCACCGTCTTCATTGCCGGAGTGTTCGTCACGAGTAAAGGGCACGCCCTGATCGATCAGCCACTGAATGGCTTCCTTGCTGTGCTCGACCGTGAAGCGCACGGCGTCTTCATGGCACAGGCCGGCGCCGGCATTGAGCGTGTCATCGACGTGGGATTCGACGGTGTCGGTGTCGTCGAGAACCGCAGCGACACCACCCTGGGCCCAGAACGTCGAGCCATTGGCCAGATTGCCCTTGCTGAGGACGGCAATACGCAAATGACCGGGCAAGGTCAGCGCAAGGCTCAAGCCGGCAGCACCGCTGCCAATTACCAGAACATCGTGTTGAAACTGTTGGCTCATTTCAGGATTCCGCTCAAAGCGACCCGGGTCGGGGTAGGCGTACCTGGACTGGCGAGTCGAGGCAGCGTCACAGCCCACTAGTATATAGAGGGGGGGAGCGGCACAATACCCGAGCAAGCATGGCATTGTGAAACTACTGTGACGGAAATCGTCGAGCGCTTCGTCGGGTGATTTTTTTGCCTTTTCGGCGTCAGGCGGACTGTATCGTCGATTTAACAGTCATTTTCCCTTCACGGTTGCACAATGTCGCTTCGACACAGCTATAAATATTTGGAACTTTTGCCAAAGGCCCAAGATCAATAGACCGTTGCCTGAATCAAGGGACAGTGTCGGTTTCAGTGCAGGATTGCGGTTTGATCCTAGCCTGTGAATCCGATGAAAAGATTATTCGCGCAGCCGGGTCAACTCGCGCTGCGCTTTTCGTGCGTGCCAAATCAGAGCCCGCAGGAAACTTGCCTGGAGGGGGAGAACTTTTGCGAAAAGCCCGAGTCTATGTTTGCAAGCCTGATCGTTTAGTTCTGCAAGCCTCCTCCGAGCTTATCGAGGAGTGTTCATGCTAACCCAGGAAGAGGATCAGCAGCTGGTCGAGCGCGTTCAGCGCGGTGATAAGCGTGCGTTCGATCTGCTAGTGCTGAAATACCAGCACAAAATTCTCGGGTTGATCGTGCGATTCGTGCACGACACCCATGAAGCCCAGGATGTGGCGCAGGAAGCCTTTATCAAGGCATACCGTGCACTTGGAAATTTTCGCGGCGACAGTGCGTTTTATACGTGGTTGTACCGCATCGCCATCAACACGGCGAAAAACTATCTGGTTTCACGCGGCCGTCGGCCGCCGGATAGCGATGTCAGTTCCGAGGATGCAGAGTTCTACGATGGCGATCATGGCCTCAAGGATCTCGAGTCGCCAGAGCGGGCCTTGCTGCGGGATGAGATCGAAGGCACCGTCCATCGAACCATTCAGCAACTGCCGGAAGATTTGCGTACGGCGTTAACTTTACGTGAATTTGATGGTCTGAGTTACGAGGACATTGCGAGCGTCATGCAATGCCCGGTAGGCACCGTGCGCTCCCGGATCTTCCGCGCCCGGGAGGCCATCGATAAAGCCCTGCAGCCGTTGTTGCAGGAAAACTAGAGACAGCGGCGACAGCCAAGAGAGGAACGCCATGAGTCGTGAAGCCCTGCAGGAATCGCTGTCCGCAGTGATGGATAACGAAGCGGACGAATTGGAATTGCGTCGGGTGTTGAACGCCTGTGACGATGTTGAAACCCGTGAAACCTGGGCTCGTTATCAAATCGCTCGGGCAGTGATGCACAAGGACCTGCTGCTTCCACGCCTGGACATTGCCGCGGCCGTTTCCGCAGCCTTGGCTGACGAAGCCGTACCGGCAAAAACCTCCCGCGGTCCATGGCGCAGCCTGGGTCGTCTGGCGGTCGCTGCCTCGGTTACCCTGGCAGTACTGGCAGGTGTTCGTCTATATAATCAGGACGAAATCGCCGGTGCCGAACTGGCCCAGCAATCCGGACAGCCAACCCTGGCCGTACCTCAAGTAAAAGGCCCGGCTGTTCTGGCAGGCTACAATGAGAGTTCGGAAGCCACCGGCCCAATGGCCAATGGCGTATTGCAAGGTCAACCAGGCTGGCACGATCAGCGTCTGCCAGGCTACTTGCGCCAACACGCACAACAAGCGGCACTGAAAGGCACTGAAAGCGCCCTGCCGTATGCTCGTGCAGCAAGTCTGGAAAACCGTTAAGGAGGATCATGCGCGCCATACCTCTACTGTCGCTTCTGCTGAGTGGCTGGTTCGTCGTTCCAGCCCACGCCGATGATGCCCAGGACTGGTTGAACCGCCTGGGGCAGGCCGAACAGCAGCAAAGCTTTCAGGGCACTTTCGTCTACGAGCGTAACGGTAGTTTTTCTACCCACAACATCTGGCATAGAGTCCAGGATGGCAAGGTCCGCGAGCGTTTGCTCCAGCTTGACGGATCCGCTCAGGAAGTCGTACGCATTGATGGGCATACTCAATGCGTCAGCGGCACGCTGATCGCAGGGCTTGGGGACTCTCCAAACTCTGCAGCGCGCGCACTCGATCCGCAAAAGCTCAAGAATTGGTATGACCTTGCCGTCATCGGCAAGTCGCGTGTGGCCGGGCGGCCGGCAGTGATTGTCTCGCTGACGCCACGGGATCAGCACCGTTACGGATTTGAATTGCATCTGGACCAGCAGACCGGTCTGCCGCTCAAGTCGTTGCTGCTTAACGACAAGGGCCAGTTGCTGGAACGCTTCCAGTTCACGCGGCTGGACACGGCAGATGTGCCGTCGGACAGCGAATTGCAGCCTGGCAGTGATTGCAAGGCGGTCAACCTGGAAAGTGACAAGGCTTCAGCGGTGAAGGCCGCGCAAGTCTGGCGTTCCGACTGGTTGCCACCCGGCTTCGAACTGACCAGCAGCACCGCGCGCAAGGACCCCGAGACCAAAACCCAGGTCAACAGTCTGATGTACGACGATGGGCTGGCGCGGTTTTCGGTGTTCCTCGAGCCTCTGAACGGCGCAACGGTGACCGATACGCGCACTCAGCTAGGGCCTACTGTCGCAGTTTCCAGACGCCTGAGCACGGCCCAGGGTGACATGATGGTCACTGTCGTCGGCGAAATACCGGTGGGCACCGCCGAACGGATCGCGCTCTCCATGCGCTCCGATGCAGCTGCAACCAAGCAGTGAGCGTAAGTCGAAATGTTTCGTGAGCATTTCAATTTGCAAAATCCCCTTGAATTTTCTATAGGTCAGAGCCTCTCGGCTCTGGCCTTGTTTGTTGTTCCCGGAACAAAAATACCGGCGTATTGTTCCCGGTGTTCCTTGCTCCATATCGCTTAACCATGCTCGTCGTAACGGGAGCCGTATGTCGATACCACGCTTGAAGTCTTACCTTTCCATCATTGCCACCGTGCTGGTGCTCGGCCAGGCGGTCACCGCTCAAGCGGTTGAGCTGCCTGATTTCACGCAATTGGTCGAGCAAGCCTCGCCGGCCGTGGTGAACATCAGCACCACGCAGAAATTGCCGGATCGCAAAGTCAGCCAGCAGATGCCTGACCTTGAAGGTTTGCCACCGATGCTGCGCGAGTTCTTCGAACGTGGCATGCCGCCGCAATCGCGCTCACCTCGCGATCGTCAGCGCGAAGCGACCTCCCTGGGGTCGGGTTTCATCATCTCGCCAGACGGCTACATCCTGACCAACAACCATGTGATTGCCGATGCGGACGAGATTCTCGTGCGTCTCGCCGACCGCAGCGAAATGAAGGCCAAGTTGATCGGTACGGATCCGCGTTCCGACGTGGCCCTGCTGAAAATCGAAGGCAAGGACCTGCCGGTGCTGAAACTGGGTAAATCCCAGGATTTGAAAGCCGGCCAGTGGGTCGTCGCCATCGGCTCGCCCTTTGGCTTCGATCACACTGTGACCCAAGGCATCGTCAGCGCCGTTGGGCGTAGCCTGCCGAACGAAAACTATGTGCCGTTCATCCAGACCGACGTGCCGATCAACCCGGGTAACTCCGGTGGCCCGCTGTTCAACCTGAACGGTGAAGTGGTCGGTATCAACTCGCAGATCTACACCCGCTCCGGCGGCTTCATGGGTGTGTCGTTCGCAATCCCGATCGATGTCGCCATGGACGTTTCCAATCAGCTGAAATCCGGTGGCAAGGTCAGCCGCGGCTGGTTGGGCGTGGTCATTCAGGAAGTGAGCAAGGACCTGGCCGAGTCGTTCGGTCTGGATAAACCGGCCGGTGCGCTGGTTGCCCAGATCCAGGATGATGGCCCGGCAGCCAAAGGCGGTCTGCAAGTCGGCGACGTTATCCTGAGCATGAACGGTCAACCGATCGTCATGTCGGCGGACCTGCCGCACCTCGTCGGTGCACTGAAAGCCGGCGCCAAAGCTGACCTGGAAGTGATCCGTGACGGCAAGCGCAAGAACGTCGAACTGGTCGTCGGAGCCATTCCGGAAGAAGGCAAGGAACTCGACTCCATGCCGAAATCCAGCGTCGAGCGCAGCAGCAATCGCCTGGGTGTATCGGTGGTCGAACTGACCGACGAACAGAAGAAAAGTAATGACCTCAAGGGTGGCGTGGTGATCAAGGAAGTGCAGGATGGTCCTGCTGCCATGATCGGCCTGCAGCCTGGCGACGTGATTACTCACCTGAACAATCAGGCCATCGGCTCTACCAAGGAGTTCGCGGACATCGCCAAGGCGTTGCCGAAGAACCGCTCGGTGTCGATGCGCGTGCTGCGTCAGGGTCGTGCAAGCTTCATTACCTTCAAGCTGGCTGAATAATCCGCTTGCGGTAAAACAAAAACCGCCTCGAAAGAGGCGGTTTTTTTTTTGTCCGGACTTTGTGCGCCTGAAGTTGATCAGCCCATCATGTCCTTGATCATGCGTTCCTGCTCCATCAGCTCACGTTGACGCGCATCGATCCGTGACGACAGCGGGAAGTTGCTTCCCGCCTTGCGTTTGGCGAAGTCCAGTTGCTGGATGGCCTGCTTGTAGTCACCCACCAGTGCGAAGTACTCGGCACGCGCCTGATGCAGGCCGATGATGTTGCCTGCCAGGCCGCGCGTCTCAGCCACCTGATACCAGACGTCCGGATCATCCGGGCGCGACTTGAGCAAGGCTTCGAGGGCTTTTTCTGCATCGGCTGCGCGGTTTTCCTTCAGCAGCAAATCGACGCGCACCTGATTAAGCGGGTAATTGCCGGGGTACTGGGTGAGCATCCTGTCGACGCGGGACTGGGCGTCCGGGAAGCGGTTGTTGGTAATGTCGAGGTCGATCTGAGCCAGGTTGTAGATGATCTCGTTGGGCGCCTTGGCCAGCAGTTGCTTGAGGTTTTCCCGGGCTTCGTTCAGTTGGCCGCCCTTGACCTGAGCAATGGCCAGACCGTAACGGGCAACGTCGTTCTTCGGGTTTTCTTCCAGTTGCGCGCGGAAACGCTTGGCACCCAGACCGGGCGTTTCTTCATAGGACAACTGGACCCGGGCGCGAATCAACTGATAACGCACGCTGTCTTCGATGCCGCCCTGAGGCGCTTGTTCGGCGCGGTTGCGGGTGTCGGCGATACGGGACTCGGTCACCGGGTGAGTCAGGAGGAATTCCGGCGGTTTGGCGTCGTAGCGATACTGGCGCATCAGACGCTCGAACATGGTCGGCATCGAGCGAGGATCGTACCCAGCCTTCTCCAGGTTGAGGATGCCGATGCGGTCGGCTTCCTGTTCGTTCTGGCGGGAGAAACGACGCTGTTCCTGCATTGCGGCGGCCTGGGTGCCGGCGATTGTCGCAATCCCCGCGTCACCGGCGCCAGCTGCGGCAATCACGATGCCGGCCAGCAAGGCCGCCATCATTGGTACTTGCATGCGTTGCTGGGCTTCGACGCCACGGGCAAAGTGTCGTTGTGACAAGTGCGCCAATTCGTGCGCGAGAACCGAGGCGTACTCGCCTTCGGTCTGGGCATTGAGGAACAGGCCGCCGTTCACGCCGACAATGCCACCGGGCGCCGCAAAGGCGTTGAGCTGCGGGCTGTCGATGAGGATGAACTCCAGGCGCCGGTCCGTGACCTGGCTGGTCTCCACCAGTCGATAGACGCTGGATTCCACGTAGTCCTTGAGCTGTGGGTCGTTGAGTTGCGCCACCTGGCTGCGCAGCATCGCCAGCCAGGCTCGGCCCAACTGGTACTCCTGTTGTGGCGAGACAATGGCAGAACTGGCGTCGCCGAGTGACGGCAGGTCGTCAGCGAAGCCTGGTGAGGCAAGCAGGCAAGCGAGCGTCAGCAGGGTAGGGCGCAAAAAAGTCATGCACAGAGCCTTAGTCGACAAAGACCTTACTGTAGCCGGACACCGGCCTTGCGACCAGATATTCTAGGGCACTCAACCACCTGACCGGAGTGATGCAATGACTGACGCTGTACACCATGACGTCGAACTGGACGCCAGCGGCCTGAACTGTCCGTTGCCGTTGCTCAAGGCCAAGATGGAACTCAACCGGTTGGCCAGCGGCGCGATTCTCAAGGTAATCGCCACCGATGCCGGTTCTCAGCGCGACTTTCGCACCTTTGCCCGATTGGCCGGTCATACCCTGCTTCGTGAAGAAGACGAAGCGGGTGTTTACCGCTATTGGCTGAAAAAAGCCTGAAATCGACAGCGTCTGCTCTTAAGGATTATTGATGTTCAAAGTGTTACGCGATTGGGTACAGCGCTACTTCTCTGATGAAGAAGCCGTGGTGTTGGCCGTACTGCTGTTTTTGGCATTCACCGCTGTCCTGACGCTGGGTGGCATGCTGGCGCCCGTGCTCGCCGGCATGGTGCTGGCTTACCTGATGCAGGGGCTGGTCGTAACGCTGGAGCGCCTGCGGGTGCCGGGCGGTGTGGCGGTGGGCCTGGTCTTTGCGCTGTTCATGGGGCTTTTGCTGGTCTTCATCGTGATTGTCGTGCCTTTGCTCTGGCATCAACTGATCACCTTGTTCAACGAATTGCCCGGCATGCTCGCCAAATGGCAGTCGCTACTGTTGCTGCTGCCGGAACGCTATCCGCACCTGGTGTCCGATGAGCAGGTGCTGCAAGCCATCGAAGTGGCGCGGGGCGAGATCGGCAAGTTCGGCCAGTGGGCGCTGACGTTCTCGCTGTCGAGCCTGCCATTGCTGGTCAATATCATGATCTATCTGGTGCTGGTGCCGATCCTGGTGTTCTTTTTTCTCAAGGACCGGGCCATGATCGGGCGCTGGGTGCGCGGTTACCTGCCCCGTGAGCGCGCGTTGATTACCCGGGTCGCCCATGACATGAACCGGCAGATCGCCAACTACATTCGCGGCAAGGTCATCGAGATTTTCATCTGCGGCGGGGTGACCTACATCGCCTTTGTGGTGCTGGAACTCAACTACGCGGCGTTGCTGGCATTGCTGGTGGGGATTTCCGTGGTGGTGCCCTACGTCGGCGCCGTGGTGGTGACCGTGCCGGTGTTCCTGATCGCGCTGTTTCAGTGGGGATGGAGCGATCAGTTCATCTACCTGATGGCGGTCTACGGGATCATCCAGACACTCGACGGCAACGTATTGGTGCCCTTGCTGTTCTCGGAAGCGGTCAACCTGCACCCGGTGGCAATCATCTGCGCGGTGCTGTTGTTTGGCGGGTTGTGGGGATTCTGGGGCGTGTTCTTCGCCATTCCCCTGGCTACCTTGTTCAAGGCCGTGCTGGACGCGTGGCCGCGTCAGGAACCCGTGGTGGCGCCGCTGCTTTAACGCTCAATTCTGATTTTTCAGTGAGGCCAATGACCTCTTCACGAGCAGGCTCGCTCCCCCAGGGTTGTACACAAACCAATGTGGGAGCGAGCTTGCTCGCGATGGCGCCTGCACAGACGCCGATCAATCAGGCCTTATTGAGCGCCTGGGACGCCGCCAGCACCGCATCGACATGCCCCGGCACCTTCACGCCACGCCATTCCTGGCGCAACACACCGTTCTTGTCGATCAGGAAGGTGCTGCGGTCCACGCCCATGTATTCCTTGCCATAGAGCTTCTTCAGCTTGATCACGTCGAACAGCTGGCAGATAGCCTCGTCCTTGTCGCTGATCAGCTCAAAGGGGAACTCCTGCTTGCACTTGAAGTTCTCGTGGGACTTCAGGCTGTCGCGGGATACGCCGAATACCTCGGTATTGGCGGCCTGGAACGCCGGGTACTGATCACGAAAGCCCTGGCCTTCGGTGGTGCAGCCCGGTGTGCTGTCCTTGGGGTAGAAATAGATCACCACTTGCTTGCCTTTCAGCCCGGCGAGGCTGACGGTTTGCCCGCTGGTGGCGGCGGCTTCGAAATCGGCAACCGGTTGGTCGACAGTGACGGCCATAAAAACCTCCTTACATTGGGTTCTGTGGGCGCCACGGTTCGATCAGGGCATCCAGGTTCAGCGCGTCGGCAAAATCCAGGAACTGATCGCGCAGCCAGCTGATCTGAACGCCGGCAGGCAGCGTCACTGTGAAGGTGGCGTTGAGCATGGTGCCGCCGGTCTGCGGTGCCTGATAGGTGTCGCAGGTCAGGTTTTCCAGTTCAACGTTGTGGTCCATGAAGAACTGGCACAGCTCGTTGATGATGTCCGAGCGGTACGCCGAGCTGACATAAGCCACGTAAGGCAGCGCTTGCGGGCGATTTTCCAGCGCGGCACTGCGCACCACATTAACGGTGAATGCGTGCCGTTTGGCCAGCACCGGCAGGCTGCCTTCCAGGCGAGCCAGGGCATCCCAGCTACCGGAGACTTCCAGCACCAGCGCACTGCATTCGCCGTGACGGGTCAGGCGAGAGGTGACCACGGCGCAGCGGTTTTCATGGCTGGCGCGGCACAGGACGTTGGTCAGCTCCATGGGGTTGGCGCCGAGGGCACTGATGACAAGGAATTGTTCGCGAACTGTGGGGGTGGACATGCAGCATTCCTAAAGCGATGAGCGGTCGATGCTGTTAAAGGCTATTGGTCGGATGCGAGCCTGCGGATGCGCATTCAGAAGGCCCCTGGCGTCCTGTTGCAACCGGCTCCGGTACGGCAAGAGCGAGCGATGGCAACGCCTGGACGGGGCTTGCGAGAACGAAAATGGAGGCTGAAACCCGACGTATGCGCTTGTCTGCATCAATCAAAGTCTGAAGGGTAGCGAAAACCGGCGCCAAGGGGAATGGCGCCAGCGCAGTACTTCGCTTGTGCAAGCATCTTGGCGCCAGTACCATTACCGCTCTCTTTTTCCGGCAGGAGCGGTTTCATGATTGCGGGCAGTATGGTGGCACTGGTCACACCCATGGATGCACAGGGGCGTCTTGACTGGGGCAGCCTCAGCAAACTCGTGGACTTCCACCTTGAAAACGGCACCCATGCCATTGTCGCCGTCGGCACCACCGGCGAGTCGGCAACCCTTGACGTCGAAGAACACATTGCCGTTATCAAGGCAGTGGTCAAGCAGGTCAATGGCCGCATTCCGGTGATCGCCGGTACCGGCGCCAACTCGACCCGCGAAGCCGTCGAACTGACCCGCAACGCCAAGGAAGCCGGCGCCGACGCCTGCCTGCTGGTTGTGCCGTACTACAACAAGCCGACCCAGGAAGGCCTGTACCAGCACTTCAAGCACATCGCCGAAGCGGTCGATATCCCGCAGATTCTCTACAACGTTCCCGGCCGTACCTCCTGCGACATGCAGGCTGAAACCGTGATCCGCCTGTCCACGGTGCCGAACATCATCGGCATCAAGGAAGCGACCGGCGACCTCAAGCGCGCCAAGGCCATCCTCGATGGCGTGAGCAAGGACTTCATCGTCCTGTCCGGTGATGATCCGACCGCTGTCGAGCTGATCCTGCTGGGCGGCAAGGGCAACATTTCCGTGACCGCCAACGTCGCGCCGCGGGAAATGGCCGACCTGTGCGAGGCCGCCCTCAAGGGTGACGCCGAGACTGCACGGGCCATCAACGAAAAACTGATGCCGCTGCACAAGGACCTGTTCATCGAGGCCAACCCGATTCCGGTGAAGTGGGCGTTGGTTGAAATGGGCCTGATGCACGAAGGCATCCGCCTGCCGCTGACCTGGCTGAGCGCACCTTGTCACGAAACGCTGCGCAAGGCCCTGCGCCAATGCAGCGTCCTGGTTTAATTGAGGAAGTACAACGCATGAAGCGAATGGCCGGACTTTCCGCACTTGCCTTGATTATCTCCAGCACCAGTGGCTGTGGATGGCTCTGGGGCCCGGAAGGTTATTTCCGTGACCGTGGTAGCGATTACCTGGAAGCGCAACAGACTGCACCGATGCAAATGCCGCCGGATGTCCAGACCGCCAAGCGCCTGGACCCGCTGCTGCCGATCCCGCGCAACGTAGCCGATGACACCGTCAAGGGCGAGTACGTCGTTCCACGGCCACAGCCACTGACGGCGGCGGCTGATGCCAGCGCCTATTCCCTGCAGAAGACTGGCGATTCCCGTTCGATCCTGGCGCAGAATCCGCCGGCTGAAGCTTGGCCTGTCGCGATTCAGTTCTTCCAGGACAATGGCTTCCGCATTGATGAGCAGCGTCCGCAGACCGGTGAATTCACCACCACCTGGCAACATTCCGACGAACTGTCTGCGGCCATGGCCAAGCGCCTGAGCGCCGCCGGTGTCAGCACCGACAGCGAAACCCGCGTGCGGGTACGTATCGAGCCAGGCGTGCAACGCAACACCAGCGAAATCTACGTGGTCAGCGCCGAGCGTCCTGCCGGCAGCACCGCCGATGTCGACTTCACCAACCGTTCGGTCAACACCGGCCTGGATGCGGCGCTGGTCGATGACATGCTCGCGAGCATGAGCCGGATTTCCGAGAAGGGCGGTTCGGTCTCGATGCTGGCTTCGCGTGATTTCGACGCGCCAAGCCGCGTCAGCCTCAGCGAAGACGGCAGCGGCAACCCGGTGCTGAACGTCGGCACGGACCTGGATCGTGCCTGGTCGAGTGTCGGCCGAGCGCTTGAGCAAGGCGAGTGGCGCGTGGAAGACATCAACCGCAGCCTGGGCCTGTACTACATCAACCTGGCCGAAAAGGCCGAGAAGAAAGACGACAAGCCAGGCTTCTTCAGCAGCCTGTTCGGCAGTGGTCCGAGCAAGGAAGAGCTTGAAGCCCGCGCCGAGCGCTATCAGGTTCGCCTGAGCAAGGTCGGTGAGAACGTCCAGGTGACCGTCGAGAAGAACATCAACACCGTGGCACCCGCTGATGTGGCGCGCCGGGTGCTGAGCAAGATTCAGGACAACCTGGGCTGATCACATGCGTTTTGCCGTTCTCGGCAGCGGTAGCCAAGGGAACGGCACGCTGATAGCCAGCGCTGATACCTATGTGCTGGTCGATTGTGGTTTTTCCCTGCGGGAAACCGAAAAACGCCTGCTGCGCCTGGGTGTGAACCCGGCGCAGTTGAGCGCGATACTCGTGACCCACGAACATGCCGACCACGTGCATGGCGTGGGTTTGCTGTCTCGGCGCTACAATCTGCCTGTCTACCTCAGTCGCGGGACCTTGCGCGGGATGCGCAAACCGATAGACCCCGCAGGCTTTATAGCCGGCGGTGAGCAGCTGCAAATCGGCGCGTTGAGTATCGGTGTCATTGCCGTGGCCCACGATGCGCAAGAGCCGACGCAGTATGTATTCAGTGATGGCGAACGGCGTTTTGGCCTGCTCACCGATCTGGGCTCGTATTGCAACAAGGTGCTGGAGGGCTATCGCGATCTCGATGCATTGATGATCGAAGCCAACCACTGCCGCGACCTGCTCGCTCGTGGTCATTACCCGTACTTTCTCAAGCAGCGGGTGGGCGGTGAACTGGGACATCTGAACAACCATCAGGCGGCATTCCTGGTGGCCGAGTTGGGCTGGCAAGGCCTGCAACACCTGGTCCTGGCCCATCTGAGCAGCAAGAACAACCTGCCGCAGCTGGCCCGGCAATGTTTTGTCGACACCCTCGGGTGCGACCCGGACTGGCTGCAACTGGCCGATCAAGATTCAGGGCTCGACTGGCGTCACATCGCCTAGCCCATCTACTTAGCAAGCGGAGCCCATCATGGAAAAGCGTGAAGAACTCTATCGCGGTAAAGCCAAGTCGGTTTACAAGACTGACGACGCCAACCGTCTGATCCTGCTGTTTCGCAACGACACCTCGGCGTTCGACGGCAAGCGCATCGAACAACTCGACCGCAAAGGCATGGTGAACAACAAGTTCAACGCCTTCATCATGCAGAAGCTCGAAGCCGCCGGCGTGCCGACTCAGTTCGACAAGCTGCTGGGCGACAACGAATGCCTGGTGAAGAAGCTGGACATGATCCCGGTCGAGTGCGTCGTGCGTAACTACGCCGCCGGCAGCCTGGTCAAGCGTCTGGGCGTCGAAGAGGGCATGAAGCTCAATCCTTACACCTTCGAACTGTTCCTGAAGGACGACGCCAAGGGCGACCCGTTCATCAACGAATCCCACGTCGTGGCCTTCGGCTGGGGCACCGCCGAGCAACTGGTTCGCATGAAAGAACTGTCGCTCAAGGTCAACGAAGTGCTGACCAAGCTGTTTGACGACGCTGGTCTGTTGTTGGTGGACTTCAAGCTGGAATTCGGCGTGTTCCACGACGGCTCCATCGTCCTGGGCGACGAGTTCAGCCCGGACGGCTGCCGTCTGTGGGACAAGGCCACCATGAAGAAAATGGACAAGGACCGCTTCCGCCAGGGCCTCGGTGACGTCATCGAAGCCTACGAAGAAGTCGCCAATCGTCTGGGCGTGCCGCTTTAATCGACGCAAGCATCTGAAAGCACAGAAATATTTCGCCAGGGGGCTTCGCTTCCGGCAAAAGTGTTGTTATGATGCGCGCCGTTGGAGAGATGCCAGAGTGGCCGAATGGGACGGATTCGAAATCCGTTGTACCTTCACCGGTACCTAGGGTTCGAATCCCTATCTCTCCGCCATTACATGCAAAAAGCCCCGTAGCTGAAAAGTTACGGGGCTTTTTCGTTTCTGCGTCATTGCTGGCCTGTGACAGGCATCTCGCGCTTGAACTTGAGTTCAATGGACGGCGATCCCGGCAACTCCCTAAACTGTCGGCAGATTTGGGGATCGGGGACAGTGGATGAACCGTAACGAACTTCGCAAGGCCGATATCAACTTGATGGTGGTGTTCGAGACACTGATGCTCGAGCGTAACGTCACCCGGGTCGCCGAGAAGCTGTTTCTCGGTCAGCCGACCATCAGTTCTGCGCTCAACCGCTTGCGGGCGATGTTCAATGATCCGTTGTTCATCCGCGTTGGCCACCGCATGGAACCGACGGCGCGGGCGGAGGAGATCATCAAGCATCTGTCGCCGGCGCTGGATTCGTTGTCGGTGGCCTTGAGCCTGACTCACGACTTCGATCCTGAAAGCAGCACCATGACCTTTCGTATCGGTTTGTCCGATGACGTCGAGTTCGGCCTGTTGCCGCCGCTGCTGCGGGCCTTGCGCCAGGAAGCACCGAAAGTGGTGTTTGTCGTGCAGCACGTCGATTACTGGCGGATTCCAGACCTGCTCGCCTCGGGCGATATCACCGTGGGCATCAGCCAGACCCGTGGCTTGCCGGCCAATGCCAAGCGCAAATTGCTGCGGCATATTCAGCCGAGCATCTTGCGTGCGGACGCCAGCGATACGCCGCTGACCCTCGATGAATACTGCTCGCGCCCCCACGTGCTGGTGTCTCACACGGCCAACGTCAGTGGTTACGCCGATGAGTGGCTGGCGGAAATGGGCCGGACGCGTCACGTGGTGCTCTCGGTACCTCAATACAGTGCCTTGCCGGCCTTGCTCGCCGGGACCGATCTGATTGCCAGCCTGCCGGACTACACGGCCCAGGCCATGGCGGCGTCAGGTTCGGTGTTCTGTGAGCCGTTTCCGTTCAAGACGCCCACCCTGGACCTGTCCATGGTCTGGCTCAGTCACGTTGACACCGACCCCGCCGAACGCTGGCTGCGCTCGCGCCTGGAAGCCTTCATGAGTGAGCGCTCGGTGTTGCCGCTGCCCGAGTGAAGCGGGCTGCGCTGTGTTATATGTACGATCTTTCCGCCGACTTTCAGGATTCCCGCCATGCCTCACCTGCACATGGAATACACCGCCAACCTGCCTGAACTGAACGCCGATGTGGCGTTGATCCGGCTGAACAATACGCTGGTGGCTTCCGGTCAGTTTGCTGCCGAGTTCGACATCAAGAGTCGCGCGATCAAGGTCGAGACATTCAAGGTGGGGACGGCTTTGGCCGAACGGGCCTTCGTGCACGTGAAACTGGCCCTGTTGAGCGGTCGCTCAGCGCAGGTGAAGACACAGTTGTCTGAAAGCCTGCTGGCGGTGGTTCAGGATTTGTGTGAATGGCCGGCCGGCATCGAAGTCCAGCTGTGTGTGGAAATTCTCGACATCGATCGTGAGTCCTACACCAAGACTGCCATCAATCATTGAGTCCGGCGCAAGCGCTGCGCACCTGCTCACGTAGCCATGCATTGGCGCTGTCCTGATCCAGATGCTGGCTCCACTGCAGGTCGAGGCTGAATCCCGGCAAATCATCCGGCGCTTCGCAATGATTGAAGTCCGACTCGCTGGCCAGTAATTGCTGGATGCGCCGAGGCAGTGTGACCATGAAGTCGGTGCCGCTGATCAACTTCAGCGCAGCGCTGTAACTGTTGGCCCGGGCGACGATCTGACGTTGCCGCGACTGCCGGGCCAGCCAGCCATCGACCATATTGGTCGCGGACGTCCAGGGCGTCGGAAACACATGCTTGCGTTCGACGTACCCTTGCAGGCTCAGGCGCTGCTTTGAAGGGGCGGCGGATTTGTCGAATACACAGACCAGGTCGTCTTCCAGCAGCGTCTGCACTCTCAGTTCTGCATGTTGCCGATGAAAGTTCGGTCCGAAGCAAATCACCAGATCAAGACTGCCATCGCGCAGGGCGTCGGCCGGGATCTCGGCTTCGAACTTGTGCATGTTGACCATCACCGGAAAGCCGGCCTGATCGAAGTGCTTCAGCAGGCGCGGCAGGATCAGTTGTTCGAAGTATTCCGGCGCGCAGATGTTGAAAGTCACTGGCCGAGCACCGGGGTCGAAGGTCGATGAGCCGGCGTGACACTGGTTGATGCTGTGAAGAATCTGCAGCACATGGGGGTACATGGTGCTGGCCTTGAAGGTTGGCTGCATGCCGGATCGGGTATTGATGAACAGTTCGTCATCGAAGCAGTTGCGCAGCTTTTTCAGGCAGTAACTGACGGTGGACTGGCTGACACTGAGCTGTTCGGAGACCTCGGTGACGCTGTTTTGCTCGAACACCGCGACGAACACCAGCAGATCCTGCATATCGAGTTTGCGCAGCGAATTACTGTTCAGCATCCTTCCTGTCTCGCGGTGCACGTTGCGCTGATGGAGCGCAATGCCGTGGACGTGATCCTACTGGAGCGCGGGCATCAGGCAAATGTTTCGTCAGCGGTTTGCCGAGGCTTGTCCGCTCGCCGATGTCGATCGGCGACTGGACCACAAGAGCGCCAACATACCGCATCCCACCAACAGCGCACCGGCAATTTCCAGTGGCAGCGGCGACTGGCGTAACCACAGCCAGTGGAACAATGTGATCAATAGCGTGCTCAAGTAGATGTAGGAAATTACCGCAGAGGGCGCGATGACACCAATGGCGCGGTGCAGTAGCCAGAAGGTGGCCAGGGTGGCAAACAGCGCCAGATACAGCAGCCAGTAAAAATCCTTGAGGGTGAGCAGCGAAGCTGAGCGCCAGCCGCCGCTCAGTCCGCAGAAAGTCAGCAGGAACATCGCCCCGGACAGCATGTTCCAGAACGTCATGGTTGCAGGGCCTCGCCCTTTAAGGCTGCTGGCCTTCAGACGCTGGCTCAGCGGGGCATAAAGTGCCATCGCCAGGCAGCCGATACCGTATACGGTCAACGCATACAGCGAGGGGAATTCGCCAGGTGCCGTGCCTTTGAGGATCAGCAACACCGCTCCCGTTGCCGCAATCAGTACCGGCAGCACCCGCTGCCTGAGTTGGCTGTCAGGCGTCAGCACGGCTTCGAACACCAGGGTCAGCAGGGGTACCAAGGTAAACATCGTTCCGGTATTGACCGCCGAGGTGTAGCGCAATGCCTCGAACAATGAGCCGAAGTAGAGGGCCAGTAACAAACCCAGCACGCTATGCCCAAGCAGGGCGCGGCCCGTCAGGCTGATACCACCGTTCAACAGCAGCAGAGGCAGGAACACCAGGGCGCACAGCAGCAGGCGCAAACCGGTCAGCAGTACGGGGTCGATGGCCTGACTGACCTGCGCCGCTGCGGAAAATGAAGCGGCGATCAACAGGGCCCAAAGCAGCATGCCGGCGTGAGCGGCGGCGAAACCTGTGGTTTTCATGGGCGGCTCCGGTTCAGTGAATGTGGCGGGCGTAGTGCCGTGGATTGAAGCGCAACGCCATCAGCATCATCACGGCCATGACCCCCGTCAGCGACCACCAGGCCCATTCGAAACTGCCGAGTGAATCGCGGATCATCCCTGCCAGCAGCGGCGACAGGCCGGCGATCAGGTAGCCGATGCCTTGTACAAATGCGGTCAGGCCACCGGCGCTTTGCGGGTTGTCCAGATGGTCCAGCGACACGATCAGGCTCATCGGAAACAACCCGCCAATGCCCAGCCCCAGCAGGCATGGCCATAACAGGCTGAGGTTGTGCGGGCTGAGGATCAAACCGCAAAAACCGGCCATGATCAGGACCAGCAGTACCATCAGTACCACGCGGCGGTCGCGGCTGCGATTGGCGATGGCTGGGGTCAGCAGGCCCGACAGCATTTCCATGGCGGTCAGGAAGCCGAGCAGCAATCCGGCCTGTTGTTCGCTCCAGCCTTTTTCCACGTAATACGGTGCCAGCCAGGCCAGTACGCAGGTGTAGGAAGCAGTACCCAAACCGAAGAACACGGCGAGCAGCCAGGCGCGGCCATTGGCGAAGAAAGACCTTTGGCGAACAAGCTTCGACGGCGACGCAGGCATCGCTGCACGCTGTACGGACCAAATCAGCAACGCTACAACGGCCAGCCCCGCCCAGATCGCCAGGCCGATGCGCCAGCTGCCAGTGCTCACCATCACCAGGGGGGCGAAAGACGCCGCAATGGCTGCGCCGCCCATGATCGAGGTGACGTAAAGTCCCATGCACAAGGCCACGTTATCGCTGAACCGGGATTTGATCAGCACCGGCATCAGCGCCTGAATCAAGGCAATGCCGATTCCCGCGAGCATCGCGCTGAGGATCAACTCGGCCGCAGAGTCGAGAAACAACCTTGAGAAGGTCGCCACGCCAATGATCAGCAGCGAAAGCAGCACGGTGCGTTGCTCGCCGAGACGCTGGCTCACGCGCAGACCGAAAAACATCGCCAGCCCCATGGTCATGACCGGCAGCATGGTCAGCAGTGATGCAAGGCTGAAGCTCAAGGCAATGTCGCCGCGAATGGCCGACAGCAGAGGCCCGACCGCAGCCATTGAGGGGCGCAGGTTCAGCGCAATGAGAACGATGCTGAACATCAGCCAGAAAGCGGGGCGGGATTTGGTGCGTGTGTTTTCCATGGTCGAACCTTGAACAGTACGAAGCGCATTAGGCGCGCCGGGTCCAAGGCCCGCAAATCAGAAAGTCCGAGGGGATATTTAGAAATTAAATAATGCAGATCGTCGGATAGCGTGATGCGCGGGATTGGTGAGGTTGGGGGAGGGCTGAGCAAGCACAAGGCGCATGAACCATCGCTGAATGGGTGCTGAACGTTGGTTGAATCCATCGAAAATAATCCGGTTCCAACGAAGTTGTTCAACCGAGCAACCAATCATTGCCTTCTTTTTCACAAAAAATTGATGGTCGGCTACCTAGAATCAGTGCTGCTGAAGTCAATGAGAAAAGTTCACATTTGCTAGCAGCATCTCTCTTCAGGACCCCCCGATTACCATGTTCAAGATCAAAGCCGTGCGCCCTGAATGGGTGACACTGATTGCCAGCGCGTTTTTATTAGTGGCTTTCAACTTTGTGCTCTGGCAGCACCTTTTCGATATCACGACCTCAGACGGCAAAGGCATCGTGATGCGCGTGGCGTTCGGCGCCATGATTTTCGCGGCTTTCAATATTGTGCTGACGCTGGTGGCATTCCGTCGCGTGCTCAAACCCGTGCTGATCCTGCTGTTCATGATCAGTGCCGGTGTCGCCTATTTCATGAGTCAGTACGGTGTCCTGATCGACACCGGGATGCTGCAGAACTTCGCTGAAACCAACGCCACGGAAGTGCGCGACTTATTATCGTTGAAGTTGTTTGCCTATATTGTTTTCCTCGGTGTTTTACCCTCGTTGATATTGTGGAAAACACCCATTGCCTATCGCCGTTGGCACCGTGAACTGTTGAGCAAGGCGCTGGTTACTTTTGCTTCAGCTGTGGTGATTGGTGCGGTTGCATTGGTGAACTATCAAGGCTTGTCTTCGCTGTTTCGCAATCACCATGAGTTGCGCTTGATGGTGGTGCCGAGCAACTACATTGGTGCCTCGGCCGGGTTCCTGCGCCAGCAAGTTGCCTCTGCGCATCAGCCTTTTATCAAAATCGGTGAAGACGCCCAACGCAATCCGGCCTCCCATGCCGACGGTCGCAAGTCGCTGACGGTCCTGGTGGTCGGTGAAAGTGCCCGCGCGGAAAACTTTGGCATCCTTGGTTACAACCGCGACACTACGCCTGAGCTTGCCAAGGAAGCCGGATTGATTGCGTACACCGATGTCCATTCCTGCGGCACCGAAACGGCGGTGTCGGTGCCTTGCATGTTCTCCAACATGGGGCGCCAGGACTACGACGCCAGCAAGGCAAAGAACGAAGAAGGCTTGCTGGATGTGCTCAAACGTGCCGGTTTCGATGTCATCTGGCGTGACAACCAGTCAGGCTGCAAGGGCACCTGCGACCGCGTCACACTGGATGATGTCAGCAATCTGAAAGACCCGGCGCTGTGTGCCGACAGTGAATGCCGCGATGAAATCCTGCTGCAAGGTCTGCAGCACTTCATCGACAACCTGGATAAAGACACGGTGTTGGTATTGCACCAGATGGGCAGCCACGGTCCGGAATACTTCAAGCGTTATCCGAAGGCGTTCGAGCGTTTTACTCCGGTCTGTGAAAGCAATGCGCTGAACAACTGCAGTCGCGAAAGTATCGTCAACGGTTACGACAACACGCTGGCCTATACCGACCATGTGTTGGCCACCCTGATCAATCTGTTGCGCAGCAATCAGGACAAAGTTGATACCGCGATGCTTTACCTGTCGGACCACGGCGAGTCCCTGGGCGAGTACAACTTGTTCCTGCACGGCACGCCTTACATGTTGGCACCGGAACAGCAAAAGCATGTAGCGATGTTTGCCTGGTTCTCCGACAGCTATCAGAAGTCGTTTTCGGTGGACACCCATTGCCTGCAACAGGGTCGTGAAAAACCCTTGAGCCAGGACAACCTGTTCCATTCGATGCTGGGGCTGCTGGAGGTCAACAGCAAGGTCTACAACCACGACCTGGATATGTTTGCCGGCTGCCGCGGTCCGGTGGTCAATGGTGTGCTGGCCGGGCAGTGAGGGTGAGGCTGGGGAGGGCTGGCGGATACGCTGTACGCCATCCCAGCCAAGCTTTGTCAGACTATTCTTAACGACAGGCAGGATTTTTCGCTAACGCTCTCGTTCAGTGGATGCGCGGAAATCGCCGGGGGCGATATATACTGCGTGCCATTCTTCAAGGGAGAGCCGTGTGGCCATCGAAATTCACTGGATTCGCGACAACGATAGCCTCGCTCGGTTTTGCACCGAGTGGCAGCAATTGCCATTCGTTGCCCTCGACACCGAATTCATGCGGGTCGACACCTTCTATCCGATCGCCGGCCTGCTGCAGGTGGGCGATGGCGTACGCGCCTACCTGATTGATCCCCTGACCATCGATAACTGGCAACCGCTCAAGGCATTGCTGGAAAACACCGCGGTGGTCAAGGTTGTGCATGCCTGCAGTGAGGACCTCGAAGTCCTGCTGCGCCTGACCGGCAGTCTGCCGGCGCCGCTGTTCGATACGCAACTGGCCGCGGCCTACCTGAACCTGGGCTTCTCCATGGGTTATTCGCGCCTGGTGCAGGAAGTGCTCGGCATCGACCTGCCCAAGGGCGAGACCCGTTCCGACTGGCTGCAACGTCCACTGTCCGACACGCAAATCAGCTACGCCGCCGAAGATGCGCTGCACCTGGCGGAAGTGTTCGTACAGCTTCGTCCGAAGCTGTCTGACGATAAATACGCCTGGGTGCTGGAGGACGGTGCTGAGCTGGTCGCCAACCTGCGCCGCGAGACCGATCCGTACGAGGTTTATCGCGATGCCAAGCTGGCCTGGAAACTGTCCCGCGCCCAGCTCGCCGTATTGCGCGAACTCTGCGCCTGGCGTGAAAAGGAAGCCCGCGCCCGTGACCTGCCGCGTAACCGGATCATCCGTGAACACTCGCTGTGGCCGCTGGCGCGTACGCAACCGGACAATCTCGGTGCCCTGGCGAAAATCGAAGACATGCACCCGCGTACCGTGCGTCAGGACGGCGAGTTTCTGCTTGATCTGATCAAGCGCTCTGGCAGTGTGTCCCCGGATCAATGGCCGCCAGCCGTGCCTGAACCGTTGCCGGTGGATGCCGCCGTATTGCTCAAGCAGCTCAAGGCCATCGGTCAGGCCGAAGCCGAGCGCCTGAACATTGCGCCGGAACTGATGCTGCGCAAGAAAACCCTGGAGTTGCTGCTCAAGAGTGGCTTCCCCAATGGTCCCTACCAATTGCCTGATTCGCTGCGTGGCTGGCGCCGCGAATTGATGGGCCAGGCGCTGCTCGACAGCCTGGTCACCGCCGGAGAACAGCCTTGAAACATATTTGCTCCATCTACCACAGCTCGAAGAAAAACGGCATGTACCTCTATGTGCTCAAGAGCGACGCGCTGGAACGCGTGCCGGAAGCCCTGATGGCCGCCTTTGGCAAGGCGAAACACGCCTTTGACCTGGTGCTGACACCCGAGCGCAAACTGGCCCGCGAAGACATCGCCATCGTGCTGGAGAACCTCGAAAAGCAGGGCTACCACCTGCAAATGCCACCGGCCGAGGACGAGTACATCGAGCACCTGCCGGAAGAGTTGTTGCGTCGCAACGATCCGGTCTGACCGATCGACAGGCCCTGTTCAGGGTTATTGTGAAAGGCTGATGAATTTTGGCGGCGGCCACGGGGGGGGCGGATTGAATCCTTCCGGTGGCTGTTCGCATCGTTTTTGAAAGGTTTTAGGCATGCGCGTTCTGATTGCTGAGCACGACCACCCCGTTTATGCGCAACTGCTGCGTGACGCGGCACCGGACCTGGAGGTGCTCACCAGCGGTGACTCCGCCGAACTGGCCAGTCAGGCCGCCGATTGCCCGGTCTGGCTGGGGCAGCCCGATCTGCTGGCGACGCTGTTGCGCCAGGGGCATCAGCCGCAGTGGCTGCAATCGACCTGGGCGGGCATCACGCCGCTGCTGGCCGACGGCTTGCCGCGCCATTACCGCTTGACCCGTGCAGTGGGGATTTTCGGTCAGGTCATGGCCGAATACGTGCTCACCTACATGCTCGGTCACGAGCGCGAAGTGCTGGCGCGGCTGGTCAGCCAGGTTGAGCGCAAATGGGACAATCGCATGGGCCAGAGCCTGGCGGGGCGCAAGGTGCTGATCGTCGGCACCGGTGATATCGGCCAGAGCGTTGCGCAGTTCCTGGTGCCGTTCGGTGTCGAGTTGTACGGCATTGCCAACACTGCACGGGAGCAGGCGCCGTTCATCGAAGTCGGCACCCTGGCAGACTTGCCGCGCCTGGTCGGTGCAGTCGACTACGTAATCAATCTGCTGCCCAACACGCCGGACACCCACGATATCTACGACGCTGCGCTTTTCAAGCAATTCAAGCCGACCGGCTTGTTTCTCAACGTCGGGCGCGGCGTGGCGGTGGTTGATGCGGATCTGGTGGAGGCCTTGAAGGAAGGCCATCTGGCGGGTGCCGTGATCGACGTCTGCCGTCAGGAGCCGTTGCCGCAACGTCATCCATTCTGGACCGCGTGGGGATTGCTGCTGACCGGTCACAGCTCGGCACCGACCTCGCCGGCGCTGATGATCAAGCTGTTCGTCGAGAACTTGCGGGCGTATCAGGCGGGTGAAGCGTTGCGTGGGGAAGTGGATTTCGCTCGCGGGTATTGATTCACCGCTGACTCTGTCTTGAGCACTAAACCTGTGGGAGCGAGCTTGCTCGCGATGGCGGCAGGGCATTCAACATTGATGTTGGATGTAAAGACCCCATCGTCGGAGCGCCGCCCGGACCAAGCTCGCTCCCACAGTGGTTTTGCAGTGTGGCTTAAAGGCTGAAATCGCCTTCCGCCGCCAGCTCGCTCAGCGGACGGCGCGGGCTTGGCTCTTCACGGGCTTGCAGGTAGTCCGCCAGGGTGGCCTTGTCACCCAGTTTGCCCACCGCCACTGCCGCGTGCAGCGCGTAGCCCTCGGGAACGTTCAGGGTCTTGCGGGTCAGTTCCTGGTCAAAACCGGCCATGCCATGGGTGTGCCAGCCGCTCAGGCTCGCTTGCAGCGCCAGATGGCCCCAGGCCGAACCCGTGTCGAAGGTGTGCCACAGCGCCGGGGTTTCCTCGGTGGCGCCGGGTACGGCGAACGTGGTTTTCGAGATCACGATCACCAGTGCCGAGGCGTGTTGCGCCCAGCTGCGGTTGAATTCGTTCAGCAGGCCCAGGTAACGCTCCCAGTTCGGCGTGTCGCGACGTGCGTAGAGAAAGCGCCATGGCTGCGAGTTGTACGCCGACGGCGCCCAGCGCGCGGCCTCGAAGAAGCTCAGCAGGGTTTCTTCGGCAATGGCTTCGCCGGTAAAGGCGCGGGGCGACCAGCGATCGGTGAACTGCGGGTGAATGGCGTAATCGGCAACGCGTGGGTTGGCACTCATCAAGAGATTCCTTGCTACGTTTGAAAGTGAGGGACGTCGAAACCTGCGGGCGCAGATGGGCTGAGCGATAAGGTTTATCGGGAGCGGCGACATTCACCGGAATGCAACGCGGTTGAGCGTTAATGGCAGGCCGGCCGGGCTCCCTGTGACCGGCAACGCTACTTGGCGCCGGCAAAACTGGCAAGTGTGTTGTACCGACAGTCGCCAATGCTTGGCCCAACGAGCGCCTGGCACTAGACTGGCGGCCTTTTCACCACCTGATGTTGATGCTTGAACCATGGCCGCCAAAGTAGAACCGTTCTGGATACGCAAGACCCTCGATCAACTCGATCAGGAGGAATGGGAATCGCTGTGTGACGGCTGTGGTCTGTGCTGCCTGCAAAAGCTTGAAGACGAAGACGACAACAGCGTCTATTACACGCGCATCGCCTGCAAATTGCTGGACCTGAAAACCTGTCAGTGCAGTGACTACCCGAACCGGCGCGACTCGGTGCCGGACTGTATCCAGCTCACGCCGGGCAAGGCCGATGAGTTCAAATGGTTGCCGCCGACCTGCGGTTATCGGCTGGTCAGCGAAGGCAAGGACTTGCCCCTGTGGCACCATCTGGTCTGCGGCGACCGCGACGCGGTGCACCACGAAGGGATCTCCCAGTCCGGGCGCATGCTCGCCGAAGGCAGCGTGCCGGAAGACGACTGGGAAGATCATCTGATTTTCCGGGCCGGCTGATCGCCCGGCGTTCTGACGTTTCACCAAGGAGTGTGTATGGCTGTGGGATGGCGGCTGGCGTTGGCGCTCGGAATCTTGACCCTGGGCTCGCCCGTGTGGGCGGCGAAGAAAGTCGATCTGGATTATCACGTGCGTCTGTTGCCGCAGAGCGATCAGGCGGAAGTGCGCCTGACCCTGGCCCAGGGCTCGGCCGTGCGCAGCCTCGATTTCGACCTGGGCGATGGCAGCCACTACAGCGACTTCAAGGCTGATGGCCAGTGGCAACTGACGCCCGGCAAGGCGGCGCGCGGTGTCTGGCGCCCGGCCAGCGACAAGGCCAGCCTGACCTATCGCGTGCAGATCAGCCATGGCCGCAAGAACGGCAGCTTCGATACGCGCATGACGCCGAACTGGGCGCTGATGCGCGGCGATGATTTGGTGCCCGCCGCCCGTCTCGATCAACAGGACGGCGTCGAGCTGGTTTCCCGCCTTGAGTTCGAACTGCCCAATGGCTGGAAAAGCGTTGAGACGGCGTGGCCGCGGATCGGCAAGAACAAGTTCCGCATCGATAAACCTTCACGCCTGTTTGATCGCCCCACCGGCTGGATGCTCGCCGGCCACCTCGGCAGTCGCCGCACGCGCCTTGGCGAAACCGATGTCACCGTGGCTTCGCCCGTCGGCCAGGGCATGCGGCGCATGGATGTTCTGACGCTGCTGACCTTCGTCTGGCCGCAGGTACAGGCCCTGTATCCACGCCATCCGGGCAAGTTGCTGATAGTCGGCGCCGGTGATCCGATGGCGCGGGGCAGTCAATCGGCCCACGAGTCGATCTACCTGAACAGTCATCAACCGCTGGTCAGCGAGCGCGGCACCAGCGCGTTGATCCGCGAGCTGGCACAGGTATTCGGGCGGATCAACGGTACTCAGCGCAGTGACTGGATCAGTGAGGGCCTGGCCGAGTATTACGCCATCGAGCTGGTACGTCGGGCGGGGGGGATGAGCGATGAGCGCTATGAAAACCTCAACGGCAAGCTGCTCAAGCTCGGGCAGAAAGTCACCAGCCTGCGCGGTGACAAGGCCGACCCGGCACAGGTGGCCAAGGCTGTAGTGTTGTTACAGGAACTGGATCGAGAGATTCGCCTGAAAACCCACAACAAGCGTTCGCTCGATGACGTGCTGCGCGGGGCAATGCGATTGGGAAGCGTCGATACCAAGGCGTTCGTACAGCTCAGCGAGAGCGTGATCGGCGGTTCGTCGAAAGTGCTGAGCACGGAGTTGCTGCAGTAACTCCGCCATCGCCAGCCAGCCGGTACATGTAGGAGTCGGCTTGCTGGCGATGATGCCCTGAAATTTTACCGCAGCATTAAAATCAAACCCCGGCTTTCGGCGACTTCAGCGAATCATTACCAGTCACGGTGGCTGTTTTGGTCGCGGCCTCCGCATTGGCCTTCAACTGGCTCAATTCTTCACCCGCCCGCTGAATCTTCGCCCGAACGTTATTCATGTCCTGACGACTTTTCTCCAACAGGCTTTTCGCCGAGCTGTGGCCGGTGATACCACGGGCCAGCGCGACGCCGCCGATGGCCACCTGGATCAGGCCGAAGAGCCCACCGCGACGCAGACCCTTGCCCATCATCACCACGCCGCCGGCCAGTGAACCAATGCGCTCCCAACCCTGCACGTTCTGCTCGGAAGGGCTCTGGAAGGGCGTGGATTCGATACGCTCGACACGTTTGAGTTCGTTCATGGTCTGGCTCCAGGCTTGTGTAGTGGATAGTTAAGCTGACTGCCGAGGCGGCTCGCTTGTTCCATCGGATATGCGCCGACTCAGCGGAATTTCGGCCCGGAACGGGTATTGAGGCCCTTGGCCATGCGGTCGTAGAGCACCACGTTGACGGTGGCCGCCAGGTTCATGCAACCGGTGGTCGGGATGTAGACCACGTCTTCACACCAGTCGCGAATCTCTTTGTCGAGGGAGCCGTCTTCAGGACCGAAGATATACAGTGCGCGATCCGGATGGGTGTACTCAGGCAGCGGGCGCGCGCCTTCGACCAATTCCACCGCCACCGGTACGCAGCCCAGTGGCAGGATTTTCTTCAGGTCGTCGATGCCGATCAGCGGAATGTCGTAGTGAACACGCTTGGTATCGGTCACGAAGTCGGCGGCGCGTTCATAGCGTTTGCCGGTGTAGAACACCGACGCCACGCCGTAGCAGCCAGCGGCGCGCATCACCGAACCGACGTTCTCCGGTGATTTCGGGTTATACAAACCAATGCAGCTGTACCGTTTGTCTGCCACGAGCGAAGCGCCTTTCAGGAAAAAAGCGCGATTATACGGAGATTGCTCCCGCACCGCTCAATCGCCGAACACTCAGGTCGGCGACGGCATCAGCGCCTTGATCCGGTCCATCATGCTATTGCCAGCGTTGGCGATCTGTTCGTTCTGCGGGTTTTTACTGGCGGCTCCATCGGTTTCGACGCCAGCCAGAATTTCCGCCAGGTTATGGAAGTGGCCAGTTTTCTTGTCCGCCGACTCGCTGCTGCTGCCCTTGGCGTACTGGTCCAGGGCGTTTTGCAGTGTCATGTGCTGGGACAGCCACTGTGGCGTGTTCTTTTCTTCCGGTGTCATTTTTTGCAGGAAGTTCAACGCAGCCTTGGCCCGACCGATCGGATCGTTGGCGAACGGGTCTTTCCAGTTGTTCTTCTGCTCGTCTGGGCCGCTGTAGTAACCGGACGCCAGGCGCGCCTGCTGCTGCATCAGGGCTTTGGCTGCATCCTGTTCGTCCTTGGAAAACTGCCCGCCTTCGTTGGTGGCGACGGCATTGAGCGAGCGGCGGTCGAGGTCGCCCATCAGTGCGTTACGGTCTTCGACGCTGCCACTGTAGGGCTTGTCGCCGGTCTTCATCTGCGCGTATTTGTCGTCCATGCGCTTGCGGGCATCGGTGGCGACTTCCGGGAAGGTCTTGCCTTTGGAGCTCGAAACGGCGTCCGGCTGGCTCACGCCGAGCACCAGTGCATCGGCATTCATGCCCGGGCGAACCGGGAAAAACGGCGCGTTGCTGGCAATCGAGCCGCTATAGGCCGCCGCAGTTTTGGACAGGCTGAGGGCATCTTCCTTTTTGCTTTTGTCCGTGGCCTGCGAGTTGTTTGCCGATTGCGCCTTGGCTTCGGCAGCTGCCTTGATCTCAGCGGAAGAGGTGTAGGCCGACAGGGCGGCACTGGCAGTGTTTGACGTGATGTTCATCCGGCGTTCTCTCTGGCGAAAGGCACAGTCTCTGGAGCGATTCGGGGGAGGGCATGACGGCCACGCGTCAACATCCACTTCCTTGTATGTATTGAAACGGATACATGGCAAGAACAGTGCCAGCAGTCTTGGTGGCCATGAAGATACGGGTTTGTAACGTTCAGGATACGATTGCAGGCGCGAACAGCCAGGGAGAGGGTTGCCGCAAGCGGCAGATTGTCGCCGTCGGGCACCAAGGGTTGCCGGGTTCTTGACAGTTATCCTGCAGGAGCGAATTCGCCCCTGCAGGGAAAGGCGGGATCAGTCTTCTTTTTTCATCAGGCCGGCCAAGGCGGCAAACGGATTGTGCGTGGCCTTGGCGATTTTCGGCGTGCTCAGCGAACCTTCACCGAAGTATTGCTGGTCGGTGTAACGCGAGTGTTCGTTGTCGTGGCAATACAGGCACAACAGTTCCCAGTTCGAGCCGTCCTGCGGGTTGTTGTCGTGGTTATGGTCACGGTGGTGCACGGTCAGCTCGCTCAGGCGCTTGCCGGAGAACTCACGGGCGCAGCGGCCGCACACGTGCGGGTACATCTTCAGGGCCTTGTCGCGGTAGCCCATTTCCTTGTCGCGCTGGTTGTCGGCCAGGATGCGGTCCAGTTTTGAAGTGTTGGTCGGGGTGGACGAACTCATGGGTTCACCTTTGTAGAATGACTAATGACGGTAATGGGTAGAGTTTAGCTCAGCCCTTGAGCTTCTCGGCAATCCAGATGGTGTGGCGGGTGCCCTTGTTGCCGTGGGCGAAGACTTGCACTTCCTCGGCCTTGAAGCCGGCTTTCTTCAGCTTGTCGGAAAACTGCCGATCGGCGCTGGCCGACCACACGGCAAGCACACCTTTGGGGCGCATGGCTTTGGCGCAGGCATTAAGTCCGGCGGCGGAATACAGCCAGCTGTTGGCTTTCTGGGTCAGGCCTTCAGGGCCGTTGTCGACGTCGAGCATGATCGCGTCAAAGCCCTGCGGTTCGGCTTGCAGGACTTTGGCCACGTCCTCCATGCGGATCACGGTGCGTGGGTCGAGCAGCGGGTTTCCGGCTTTTTCACCGAGCGGGCCACGGTTCCACTCGACGACCCCCGGCACCAGTTCGGCCACCACCACTTCAGCGCTCTTGCCCAGGTGCTTGAGCGCGGAGGCGAGGGTGAACCCCATGCCCAGGCCGCCGATCAGTACCCGTGAATTCGGCCGGCCAGCGACCTTGCGACAGGGGATCTCGGCCAGGGCGTCTTCGGAACCGTGCATGCGCGTGTTCATCAACTGACCGCCGTCGCCGCCCTGGATCTTGATGACGAAATCCTCGCCGTATTCGAACAGGCACAGGGCACCGCCGTTGTCGGGAATGGGCGTGGTGTCGAGCAGAACGAAACGTTTCATGGGGCTCACTTGAGGAAAATTGGCAGCACAGGGGAAGGCAAAAGGACGCGGTTGGGAGTAGCCTGAAGGTGACGACAAGGCCAACGGAGCCATTGATGAAGCGCACCATTCTAACGGTCATTGCCCTGGCCGCGCTCCCGATAACTGCAGTGCTGGCCCAACCGCTGCAAACCATCCCGGTGAGCCCGGCACCGATACCCGGCTCACCGGGTACGGCGACGCCAACGCCTTATCCGCAAATCAGCCCCGCACCTTTGCCGAAAGCCGGCCCCGGCAGCAGCGGACCGCCCTTGGTGCCGATCGAAATGCCGACCCCACCGACCAAGGATCAACCTTTGCCGGGGCTCGAACCCAATCCGCCAAAAGCCAAACCACCCGGCGGTTAGACCTGCTGTGAAAGCAGCTGACCGTCGGCCATGCGCAAGCGTTTCGACAGGGAGACGGCAAGGGCGCGGATGATCTTGGCGGCGATTTTCGGCGCGTCGTTGATCATCTTTTCCAGCGAGTCCTTGCCCAGGTTGAGCAACTGGCAGTGGCTGGCTGCCACGCAACTGGCCGAACGTCGCTCGCCATCGAGCACCGCCATTTCGCCGAACGAGCGGCCGCTGCGCAGGGTGGCAATGGTCACCCGCTGGCCATCGGCCGTGGTTTTCTGCACGGCGACCTGACCGGTGTGGATGATGCACATGAAGCTGCCGGCATCGCCTTCCTGGAAGATCTCTTCGCCCTGGGCAATGCTGCTGATGCTGAAGTAGCCCGAAGCGGCGGCGAAGTCCGCAGGCAGCAACTGGTTGAACAGACCGCAGTCCATCAGCCAGTCGCGAATTTCGTTGTTCAGTAAGGTCGGTTCTGACATGTCGTCACGGTCTTTTTATGTTTGTTGCTGACTCGAATGTGAATTCACCGCCGATCCCATGTGGGAGGCAGCCGTTGTATCGGCGGGCGGTGTCCGGAATTAAGACCGGCACACCGCGCCAAGTTCCTCAGGCCATACCCAAAACCTTGAACAGAAAGGCGTATTCGAGTGCTACGTCACGCAATCCCTGATATCGACCGCTCATCCCTCCGTGGCCAGCTCCCAGTTCAGTCTTGAGCAGCAGCAGATTGTTGTCGGTTTTCGTTGCACGCAACTTCGCCACCCACTTGGCCGCTTCCCAGTACTGCACTCGGCTGTCGTTGTAGCCGGCGATGACCAGGGTCGGTGGATAAGCCTGGGCAGTGACGTTTTCGTACGGGGCGTAGGCCTTGATCCGATCATAGACGTCCGGCTCTTGTGGGTTGCCCCACTCGTCGTATTCGGTGATGGTCAAGGGCAGGTCCGGGTCGAGCATGGTGTTGAGCGCATCGACGAACGGTACTTCGGCAATGGCGACACCGAACAGCTCCGGTCGCTGATTGAGCACGGCACCGATCAGCAAGCCGCCAGCACTGCCACCGCTGATGGCCAGTTGCGGCGCCGTGGTGAAGCCGTTGGCGATCAGGTGTTCGGCGCAGGCGATGAAGTCGGTGAAGGTGTTCTGTTTGTGTTCCTGCTTGCCGGCGCGGTACCAGGCTTCACCCAACTCGCCGCCGCCGCGCACATGGGCGATGGCAAAGGCCATGCCGCGATCGAGCAGGCTCAGGCGCGCATGGGAAAACCATGGGTCGAGGCTGGCACCGTAGGCGCCGTAACCATAGAGGTACAGCGGCACGGGCTTGCCGAGGTACTCGCGCTTGATCACCAGGCTGATCGGCACCTGGGTGCCATCCGCCGAAGTTGCCCACAGACGCTGGCTGACGTAGGCATCGGCGTCGAACGGGCCGAGCACCGGGGTTTCCTTGAGGACGAGCTGCGCGCCACTGGCCAGGTCGAGTTGACGGATCTGTGCCGGGCGGTTCAACGCCTCGTAACGCAGGCGAATGCGCTCGCTTTCGAATTCCAGACTGTTCTGCACGTGCAGGCTGTAGGCCGCGTCCGGCAGTTGCACGCGATAAGGCGCCAGCCCCTGGGGGTGCACTTCAATGATCGGCAGGCCGCCGATGCGCAAGCTCAAGGTCATGGCCTGGATATTGAGACTGATGCCGTCGAGCATGACCTCGTCGCGATGGGCAATCAGGTTTTGCCAGTCGGCTTCGGTCGGCGCGACACCGGTATCAACGGCTGTGTACAGGGCGAAGTTGATACCGTCGCGATTGGTGCGGATGAACCAGGTCCACTGGCCGTCGAGCATGCCGTGGTCGACGTCGTACTCGTGATCCTCAACCCGCGGTGCCAGGCAGGTGAAGGCCTGCTGCGGCTGCGATGCATCGAGTACCCAGACTTCGCTGGTGGTCTTGCTGCCCAGGGACAACAGCAATTGCTGCTCGGAACTCGAGCGGTAGCAATGCAGGAAGAAGCGCCCGTCCGGTTCGTGGAACACTTCCTCGGCCGCCGTGCCGTCCAGGCGATAGCGATACAGCTTGTGCGGGCGATGGGTGTCGTCCAGCTCGCCGAAGAACAGTGTCAGGCTGTCGTTGGCCCAGGTCATGCTGCCGTCGCAGTCATCAAACGCCAGTTCGCTGACCCGGCCGTCGGACAATTCCTTCACGAACAGCGTGTAAATCTCGTCACCGCTTGAATCGACGCTGTAGGCCAGGCGTTGATGGTCAGGGCTGATGCTGAAGGCACCGAGGGAAAAGAACCCGCCATTGGCCAGTTCGTTCGGGTCGAGCAGCAATTGCTCCCGGCTCTCGTCGAGGGTCAGGCTGTCGTCGGCCGGGCGCGGGCAGCGGTAATGTCGGGCATATTCGTCACCGGCGGTGGTGCGGGTGTAATACAGGTACGGTCCCCATGGCGAGGGCAGGGACAGGTCGGTTTCGAGAATCCGGCCCTTGATCTCCTGGAACAGGGCTTCGCGCAGTTCGGCCTGATCGGCGGTTTGCGCTTCCTGATAGCTGTTTTCCGCCTTGAGGTAGTCGAGCACGGCGTCTGTATCGCGCTCTTGCAGCCAGGCATAGGGGTCGGAACCTTCAGCCTTGTGGGCAATGGGGGCGTCGCAACTGTTGGCGGGTAGGGGCATGAAAGATTCTCGAACAGTGTACGAAATGGGGATCGGCCACAGGGCATCTATGTCTTGATGCAGCCTGATGGGCGAAAAGCCGTTATCATAAGCGCCTCTTTGCCTGCCTTGCCATGGACACCATGACCGAGAACGACTATCTGATCGCCTGGGGGCTCTACGCCTTCGCCGCTTTGGGCTGCCTGTTGGTGTGGATGCGCCTGACCCGCTGGATGTGGCGTTACCTGCGCGAGCCGCTGCGCCTGGCGATGGCCGTGCTGCTGTTCAGCCCGACCATCATCGATCCGGTCAAGGACAAGGTCGCGCCAGCGATCGCCATTACCGCCCTGGATCTGCTGTTCAAGGTCGGCAATAACGCCTGGCGGGCGATTTCCGACTTGTTCATGTACGGCATGATCGCATTCGGCCTTTACCTGGTAATGGTGGCAATCCGCTTCCCCATCGAACGCGCCGCCAACGCCCGCAAGGAGCGTGAGGCCGCCGCCAAAGCCGCGGTCAAGGCCGACGAGCGTGAGGACGACCAACCGTTCGGCGGTGCCGGTGATGATCGTTATGGTCGCCCACCGGTGCCGAGCAATCCCCAACGCATGCGAGTCGAACCGCGTCTGTAACCTTGCCCCCTGCGATTGAGCGAGAGTCCGAGCATGTGTGAGTTATTGGGCATGAGCGCCAATGTCCCGACCGATATCGTGTTCAGCTTCACCGGGCTGATGCAGCGCGGTGGGCGTACCGGTCCGCATCGGGATGGCTGGGGCATCGCCTTCTATGAAGGGCGGGGTTTGCGATTGTTCCAGGACCCGGCCGCGAGTTGCGAGTCGGAAGTCGCCAACCTGGTGCAGCGCTACCCGATCAAGAGCGAAGTGGTGATCGGTCACATTCGCCAGGCCAACGTCGGCAAGGTCTGCCTGTCCAATACTCATCCCTTTATCCGCGAGTTGTGGGGCCGCAACTGGTGTTTCGCACACAACGGCCAGTTGGCGGACTTCCAGCCCGCGACCAGTTTCTACCGCCCGGTCGGTGACACCGACAGCGAAGCCGCCTTCTGCGACTTGCTCAACCGCGTACGCACGGCCTTCCCCGAGCCTGTCGAAGTCGAAGAGCTGCTGCCGGATCTGGTCGCGGCCTGCGCCGAGTACCGCAGCAAAGGCGTGTTCAACTGCCTGCTCAGCGACGGCGACTGGCTGTTCTGCTACTGCTCGACCAAACTCGCGCAAATCACTCGGCGTGCACCTTTTGGCCCGGCACGCTTGAAAGATGTCGACGTGATCGTCGATTTCCAGGCCGAAACCACGCCCAACGACGTGGTGACGGTGATTGCCACCGAACCTCTGACCGAAAACGAAACCTGGACCCGCTACCAACCGGGTCAATGGAGCCTGTGGCGACGCGGCGAATGCGTCCGCCAAGGCACTACCGAATAAGGATCCGACTCCATGTTGCTCAGTTACCTACGGCTGGTGTTGTTTGCGGCGGGCCTGTTGATCGGTGTCCAGGTGCCGGGGTTCATCAACGATTACGCCAAGCGGGTCGAGGCGCACCTGATTGAAGCCCAGGCCAGCCTGAGCGGATTCCAGGGCACGGCCAATCAGTTCTTCAAGGGCGATATGCAGGCGTTGGTCGCTCATTACCGCGCCAGCGAAGACCCGATCTTTCGCAGCGACGCCGACAGCCTGAGCAACCTGCTGACTCGCCAACTGGCGCTGGACAAGCAATTCCAGGCGATGCAAGGCCCCTGGTACATCCGCGTGCTGCAAGTGGTGCTCGCCGCCGACCCGGACATCCGCAAGGAAACCTGGAATGGCTACAGCTACCAGATCCTGCTGACACCGGAGGCGATGATCTGGGGCATGAGCGGCGCCTTGCTGCTCTCGTTCGGCCTTGAGTGCCTGTACCGCCTGATCGACTGGGTGGTATTGGGCGGCAAGCGCCTGCGCCAGAGCCGGCCGATTGAAGAGCGGGATTTGCGCGGTCTCTGACTGGGGTGTATGACACTTCAGTGTGGCCTGCCGATTAACGCCTACAGGAGTGTTCACCGTGAGCCGCCTGCTACTGAATTGCGACATTGGCGAAAGCTTCGGCAGCTGGACCATGGGTCTGGATGCCGAGGTCATGCCGTTCATCGATTGCGCCAACATTGCCTGCGGCTTCCATGCCGGTGACCCGAGCATCATGCGCAAGACTGTCAGCCTGGCGTTGAGCCATGGTGTGAAGGTCGGGGCTCATCCGGCCTATCAGGACCTGGTGGGGTTCGGCCGTCGCTCCATGGCCTACAGCGCCCAGGAGCTTCAGGACATCCTGCATTACCAGATCGGCGCCCTCGACGGTATCTGCCGGGCACAGGGTGGCCGGGTCAGTTACGTCAAACCCCACGGTGCGATGTACAACGACATGATGGCCAACCCCGCGCAATTGCGCGCGGTGCTGCAGGCGGTGGCCGCCTATGATCGCAGCTTGCCGCTGATGCTGATGGCGACCCGTGACAACAGCGCCGCCCAACAACTGGGTGATGAATACGGCGTGACCCTGTGGTTCGAAGCTTTCGCTGACCGGGCCTATGACAGCGCTGGCCGGCTGGTGTCACGACAACTGCCGGGGGCGGTGCACCACGATACCGAGATCGTCATCGAGCAGGCCCTGACCATCGCCCGTGGCGAAAACCTGATCGCCAGCGATGGCAGCGCCTTGCGTCTGCAAGCCAATACCCTCTGCGTGCACGGCGACAACGCCAGCTCAGTGGCGGCCGTGCAACGAATCCGTGAAGCCCTGAGCCGTCTGAGCGCAGCATGAATCCAAGAGTCGAAGTGGTGGCGCTGGATTGCCTGATGGTGCGTCTGTTCGATGAGATCGCCGAAACCAACATGCCGTGGCTGCTGGCCGCCAGCGCAAGCCTGCGCCAGGTGTTTGCCGGTCATCTGATTGATCTGGTGCCGTCCTACACCACCTTGATGTTGCAATACGACCTCCGCGCGCTGACCCCGGCCCAGGCTCGGGATCTGATTGCGCAAGCGCTGGTCGACCTGTCGCCCAATGCCCATGCGCGCGGGACCCGCCATACGCTGCCAGTGTGGTACGACCTGAGCGTCGGGCCGGAACTGAGCTTGCTGTCGCAACGCAGCGGGCTGGCGGTGGAGGAGGTGATTCGGCGTCACAGCGGGCGGGAGTATCAGGTGTTTGCCCTGGGTTTTGCGCCCGGATTTGCGTTCATGGGGCTGGTGGATGAGGTGCTTGCTGCGCCACGCCTGAGCACCCCGCGCAAGAAAGTCGCCGCCGGCAGTGTCGGCATTGCCGAGCGACAAACCGCGGCCTACCCAGCGGTATCCCCCGGAGGCTGGAACCTGATCGGCCGCACCCCGGCCAGGCTCTTTGACCGCGAGCGCGACGGCTACAGCCTGATGCAGCCAGGCGACAGGGTTCGCTTCGAGGCGGTCAGTCATGCCGAGTTCATCCGTCTAGGGGGTGACGACTCGCCGCTGGAGGCCCAGGCATGAGCCAACTGATGATCGAGGCAAGTACGCCGCTGTGTCAGCTGCAGGACGCTGGCCGGTTCGGCGTGCGCCATCTCGGCGTCACCCAGGGCGGTGCGGCGGACTGGCGATCGATGTCCTGGGCCAATTGGCTGTTGGGCAATCAACTGGATGCGCCGGTGATCGAAATCACCCTGGGCGGTTTCAGTGTGCTGGCCGAGGACGATTGTGTGCTGGCCCTGGCCGGCGCGGATCTGGATGCACGGGTGGATGGCAAGCCATTGGCACCTTGGCGCAGTTTCAGGCTGTGCAAGGGCCAGCGCTTGCAGTTCACCCAGCCGTTATCCGGCGCACGAACTTATCTGGCGGCGCCCGGTGGCTTTGATGCGGCAAAAGTACTGGGCAGTTGTTCGACAGTGGTTCGCGAGGAGCTGGGCGGATTGAGCGGCATGGGCCTCGCTTTGGGCAAAGACGAGCGATTGCGTTATTCCGGCAGTGCGCTGGTCCTGCTGCGGGAGCTTTCCGTTGAT
Source organism: Pseudomonas vancouverensis (assembly GCF_004348895.1). Taxonomy (GTDB): domain Bacteria; phylum Pseudomonadota; class Gammaproteobacteria; order Pseudomonadales; family Pseudomonadaceae; genus Aquipseudomonas; species Aquipseudomonas vancouverensis. The sequence goes on along the minus strand of NZ_RRZK01000002.1, from coordinate 71,631 downwards.
CAAGTGCCGGACTTTAAGGGCAATGTGTTGCTGGACCTGGTGCTGGGTGCCCAGATCGGCGAGTTCAGCGGGCAAAGCCTGTTCGATGCCTTTTACAGTGATTGGCGCCTCGACAGTCGTGCCGACCGTATGGGCATTCGCCTGCTGGGCCCTGCGTTGCTGTACCAGGGCAAGCCGATGATTTCCGAGGGTATTCCGCTGGGGGCGGTGCAGGTGCCACCGGACGGGCAGCCGATCGTGTTGCTCAATGATCGGCAGACCATTGGCGGCTATCCGCGATTGGGGGCTTTGACGCCACTGGCGCTGGCGCGATTGGCACAGTGCCTGCCGGAGGCGCAGGTGAAGTTAAGGCCGGTGGTGCAGGAAGTGGCGCACCGGGAGCATATCGAATATTTGCAGCGATTTTTGAGCCGCTAAGAGCATCGCGAGCAGGCTCGCTCCCACAAGGATCGCTGTTGCTCACAGTTGTTGTGATCAACCGTTAAACCCTGTGGAGCGAGCTTGCTCGCGATGACGTCAGACCAGACACTGCAATTACTTGGACAAAAACCGCATCCCTTCCTCCAACCCGCGCAGGGTCAGCGGATACATCTGGTCCTCGATCAAATCACGCACGATATTGGTCGATGAGGTGTAGCCCCAGGTGTCTTTCGGGTACGGGTTGATCCAGATGAGCTTCTTGTACTTCTCCTTGAAACGCTGCATCCACACGTAACCGGCTTCTTCGTTCCAGTGCTCGACGCTGCCGCCCGGCTGGGTGATTTCATAGGGAGCCATGGCGGCGTCCCCGATGAAGATCACTTTGTAGTCGGCGCCATACTTGTGCAGCAGGTCCATGGTCGAGGTGCGTTCGGAGGTGCGACGCATGTTGTTCTTCCACACCGATTCATAAATGAAATTGTGGAAATAGAAGTACTCCAGGTGCTTGAACTCGGTCTTGCAGGCCGAGAACAACTCCTCGCAAATCTTCACATGGGCGTCCATCGAGCCACCGATGTCGAACAGCAACAGCAACTTGACGGTGTTACGGCGCTCCGGACGCATCTGGATGTTGAGCAAGCCGGCGTCTTTGGCGGTGTGATCGATGGTGCCGTCGATGTCCAGCTCTTCGGCCGCACCCTGACGGGCAAACTTGCGCAAGCGACGCAGGGCGACCTTGATGTTGCGCGTGCCCAACTCCACCGAATCGTCGAGGTTCTTGTATTCCCGTTGATCCCAGACCTTGGCCGCTCGGCCTTGGCGCTTGCCGGCATCGCCGACGCGAATGCCTTCCGGGTTGAACCCACCGGAGCCGAACGGGCTGGTGCCGCCGGTGCCGATCCACTTGTTGCCGCCGGCGTGGCGTTCCTTTTGCTCTTCGAGGCGCTTCTTGAACTCTTCGATCAGCTTGTCCAGGCCGCCCAGGGACTGAATGGCCGCGCGTTCTTCGTCGGTCAGCGAACGTTCGAACTCCTTGCGCAACCAGTCTTCCGGAATCAAGGCCTGCAGGTGATCGTCCAGCTTCTCCAGGCCATTGAAGTAGGCGCCGAAGGCCCGGTCGAACTTGTCGAAATGCCGCTCGTCCTTCACCAGGATCGCCCGGGACAGGTAATAGAACTCGTCCATGTCGGCGAAGGTCACGCGCTGCTTGAGCGCGTTGATCAGGTCCAGCAGCTCGCGCACCGAGACCGGCACCTTGGCTGCGCGCATTTCATTGAACAGATTGAGCAACATGACGTTGGCCCTTATCGAGTGCCGCGACGACTCATGAACGCCAGACGCTCAAGCAGCTGCACGTCCTGTTCGTTCTTCACCAGCGCGCCGGCCAGCGGCGGGATGGCTTTGGTCGGATCGCGTTCGCGCAGCACTGCTTCGCCGATGTTGTCGGCCATCAACAGCTTGAGCCAGTCCACCAGTTCCGACGTCGATGGTTTCTTCTTCAGGCCCGGCACCTTGCGCACGTCGAAAAAAACGTCCAGCGCTTCGCTGACCAGGTCCTTCTTGATGTCCGGGTAGTGCACATCGACGATTTTCTGCAGCGTGGTGCGGTCAGGGAAGGCGATGTAGTGGAAGAAGCAGCGGCGCAGGAAGGCGTCTGGCAGTTCTTTTTCGTTGTTGGAGGTAATGATGATGATCGGACGCTTCTTCGCCTTGATCGTCTCGTCGATCTCGTAAACGTAGAACTCCATCTTGTCGAGTTCTTGTAGCAGGTCGTTGGGGAATTCGATGTCGGCCTTGTCGATTTCGTCGATCAGCAGGATCACTCGCTCTTCGGATTCGAAGGCTTCCCACAGCTTGCCCTTTTTCAGGTAATTGCGAACGTCGTGGACTTTTTCGTTGCCCAGTTGCGAGTCACGCAGACGGCTGACCGCATCGTACTCGTACAGGCCCTGATGGGCCTTGGTGGTGGACTTGATGTGCCAGGTGATCAGCTTGGCGCCAAAGGATTCGGCCAGTTGCTCGGCGAGCATGGTCTTGCCGGTGCCTGGCTCGCCCTTGACCAGCAGCGGCCGCTCCAGGGTGATGGCGGCGTTGACCGCCAGCTTCAGGTCATCGGTGGCGACGTAGGCCTGGGTGCCTTCGAACTTCATCTGCTAATCCTCGAACGGTAACGCCGACCTGAACGCGGCAGGGCGGGGGCGCAATAAAATGGTCAGCCCCGACTATAACGCGGCGCCCCGTCGACTGTGAACGCAGACGGCGTATTCAGTCTCTGAATGGAGCGTCACATGTTGACTCAGTCTCGGCCGATGGCCAGTATTCAGATATTGCCAATTTGGCGATAGCCTTCGGGCATGTCTACCAAATACCGATTTCGCGACAAGTACCGCATTCAGTTGCGCGAGAAGGATCACCCGCCGCCCCATGTTCACCTGACCGGCGGCGGAGTGGATGTGATGCTGAGCCTGGACACCGTCGAAGTGATGATGGGCAAGGCGCCGCCGCTGATCATCAAGGAGGCGTTGGCCTGGGTGGCAGCTCATCAGGTGCAATTGTTGGAGGACTGGAAACGATGTTACCCATGAAACGGCCACGATTGTCGGCAGTGCAGGCTTTGGCCGGGCACTGTTTGTCTTTGACTTTCATCGACGGTCAACAATTGAGCCTCGATTTGAGCCGTGATCTACAAACCTATCCGGGGCTGAAACCGTTGCTGGATGCCAGTGTGTTCGCCAGCGCAGAATTGGGTGATGACGGCTGGAGCGTCGAATGGCCGGAGCCGGATATCCAGATTGGCGCCGATACCTTGTACCGCGATGCGCTCGCACAGAATGCACCGGACGAAAACACCCGGATCTTCATGGACTGGCGTGCTCGCACCGGATTGCCGCTGAACCAGGCGGCCGAGGCGCTGGGGGTTAGTCCCCGCAGTATCAGTCGCTACAGCAGTGGCAGGGAAGCGGTGCCGAGATCACTGGCCCTGGCTTGCCTGGGCTGGGACTCCTTGCAGCAGAGGCCGGCGCAACATGCGGCAGAGGATACCGGCCGTTACGTCGTCAATCGCAAGAACTAGCCCGCATCCGGTTTGGGTTGTTCATACCGGGCATTGAAGGCCTGGATGAAACCATTGCGCAAAATCTGTAAAAACGCTTCGAACGCGCTGATATTTTGCTGATGCACGCTGCCGCTGAGTTCGACTTTGGTGGCGAACTGGTTTTTCGCCTGGTTCTTCAACACCGTCTCCGTACCGCCGACCAGTGCCTCCCAGACCGAGCGAAAGATACTTTTGTTTTTGTTCTCCACATCTTGCTGCCAGTTGAACACCTCCACGTCGCGCAGCAGCGGTTTGATGTAACCGGTGATCTGGGCTTTTTTCGCCTGGGCCTCGATGACCACGTCGCCGTGGCCGGCGTTGAAGTCGAATTTTCCATAGGCCGAGGCGAAGTCGTTCATGCGCTTGAGTTCGAGGTCGCGGGCACGCAGGCGGAACTGGAAATCCTCGAAATTGCTCAGCGGGTCGAATGTGGCGGAGGTTTCCAGTGGCGCCTGACCGAGCAGCAGGGCCTTGCCTTCGAAGCGGGCATCGCGCTTGCCTTTGCTATCAACCACGTTGGTCAGGTTGTAGATGCTGGCCTCGACCTTGGTGGCATTCATGTTCACCGGCGGTTTGGAGTTGAAGTTGCGAAAACTGATGCGGCCGTCGTGTATCTGTACTTCATCGAGGGTAATCGGCAGCAGTTTGCCGAGCTGTGCGCGCCAGTCGGTGCCCTTACCGGTCTGGGAGTTTTGCTTGTTGGCGCCGCCATCGACGAAGTTGACCTCGGGATTGAAGAATTTAACCTGTGCCACTACCGCATGGTCGAACCACAGCGAATGCCAGCTCACCGACAGGTCGATCAACGGCGCATTGACGAACGGCACCGGCACCTTGCCGTCGACCTTGACGATCTTCAGTCCGTTGATCTTGTAGGCGCCGCGCCACAGGGCGATGTCCACATCGGTGACCTGGCCTCGGTAATCGCCCATGTCGGCAAGTTTGTCGTTGAGGTAATTGCGCACCATATAAGGCAGCGCGACGTGCAGGGCTATCAGCAGCACGGCGAGGCCTGCAAGGATCCACAGCGGCCAGCTGTATCGACGTTTCATGATGGCAATTCTCTGGCGATCTAAAGCCATTGACTGCACAGCGCATCGGACGTTCGGCGCGACTGGACGCCCGCGGGCAAGAGGCTTAACTTGATGCCCTATTTCAATGCTGTCGTTAAGGACCCAGCCATGAGCCGCATTTTTGCTGACAACGCCCATTCCATCGGCAACACGCCACTGGTGCAGATCAACCGCATAGCGCCGCGCGGCGTGACCATTCTGGCGAAGATCGAAGGGCGCAACCCGGGTTACTCGGTCAAGTGCCGCATCGGCGCAAACATGATCTGGGACGCCGAAAGCAGCGGCAAGCTCAAGCCAGGCATGACCATCGTCGAACCGACCTCGGGCAATACCGGCATCGGCCTGGCCTTCGTGGCGGCCGCGCGCGGTTACAAACTGATGCTGACCATGCCGGCATCCATGAGCATCGAGCGGCGCAAGGTGCTCAAGGCGCTGGGCGCCGAACTGGTGCTGACCGAGCCAGCCAAGGGCATGAAAGGCGCCATCGAAAAGGCAGGTGAAATCGTTGCTAGCGATGCGTCGAAATATTTCATGCCGGCGCAGTTCGACAACCCGGCCAACCCGGCCATCCATGAAAAAACCACCGGCCCGGAAATCTGGAACGATACCGACGGAGCGGTGGACGTGCTGGTTGCGGGGGTCGGAACCGGCGGAACCATCACCGGTGTCTCGCGGTATATCAAGAATACCCAGGGCAAACCGATTCTTTCCGTAGCTGTGGAACCGGTGGTTTCGCCGGTGATTACCCAGGCGCTGGCCGGTGAGGAAATCAAGCCGAGCCCGCACAAGATCCAGGGCATTGGTGCCGGTTTCGTGCCGAAAAACCTCGATCTGTCGTTGGTTGATCGCGTGGAGTTGGTCACCGATGAAGAGTCAAAGGCCATGGCCCTGCGCCTGATGCAGGAAGAAGGAATCCTCTGCGGCATTTCCTGTGGCGCTGCCATGGCAGTGGCGGTACGACTGGCGGAAACCCCGGAAATGCAGGGCAAGACCATTGTGGTGATCCTGCCGGATTCCGGGGAGCGCTACCTGTCGAGCATGCTCTTCAGTGACCTGTTTACCGAACAGGAGAATCAGCAGTAAAAGGGTAGAAGCGACCGGGCCGCATACTGCTGGCAGCGCCACGCAATGCGGTCATGTTGCGGCCGTTCGGCCAAGGCATTGACCCACATCAGCCAAGGTTCAGGTGCCCTGTGTTACGAAGTGCTTTGTTGCGCAATTTTTAACATTGAATGTTCTAAAGTGCGGTTTTTTCATTGAGTCGGTCGTGGTTATATACCGGCTGCCGCGTCGGGTTGAATGACGTGGTGCAAAGTTGCCTATTTTCAAGGAGTTGTGGATGACCTTTTCCTTTGCCGCGAAGGCGTCGTTGTTGCTGCTGTTTCTCGGCAGCACGCTCTATGTGCATTTGCGCGGCAAGGCGCGTTTGCCGGTGTTGCGCCAGTTCGTCAACCATTCGGCGCTGTTCGCCCCTTACAACGCCTTGATGTACCTGTTTTCGGCGGTACCGTCCAAGCCGTACCTGGATCGCAGCAAGTTCCCGGAGCTGGACGTGCTCAAGGACAACTGGGAAGTGATTCGCGACGAAGCGATGCACCTGTTCGACGAGGGTTACATTCGGGCCGCGGAAAAGAACAACGACGCCGGTTTCGGTTCGTTCTTCAAAAAGGGCTGGAAGCGCTTCTACCTCAAGTGGTACGACAAACCGCTGCCGTCGGCAGAACTGTTGTGCCCGAAAACCGTGGAACTGGTCAGTGCGATTCCCAATGTCAAAGGCGCGATGTTTGCGTTGCTGCCCGGTGGCAGTCACCTGAATCCGCATCGCGATCCGTTTGCCGGTTCCTTGCGTTATCACCTGGGCTTGTCGACACCGAACTCGGACGACTGCCGTATTTTTGTCGACGGTCAGGTATACGCCTGGCGTGATGGTGAAGACGTGATGTTCGACGAAACCTACGTGCACTGGGTCAAGAACGAAACCGAAAAGACCCGGGTCATCCTGTTCTGCGACATCGAGCGCCCGTTGAGCAATCGCCTGATGACCCGCATCAATCGCAGCATCAGCGCCTGGCTGGGTCGCGCGACTGCACCGCAGAACCTCGACGATGAACGCGTCGGCGGCATCAACAAGGCGTACGCCTGGAGCAAGAACTCCAGCGACAAATTCAGCGGTGTGGTCAAACAGTGGAAACGCCGCAATCCCAAGGCTTATCGCGTACTGCGACCAGTGCTGGCGGTGGTGGTGTTGACGTTGTTGGGGTATTGGCTGTTTGGTTGAGGCCAGATGAACTATGAAAAAAACCGCTCTTCATGAGCGGTTTTTTTGTTCCAGGATCACGAGATCGCCTCCGGCAACTCATTGCAATCCATGTCCAGAGCTGGTTATAGTCGGCGCTCGTGAGTTTCAGGACTCACCTTTTTTTTCCTCAAAAGCGATCAGCCTAAATGCCTGCATTCCTCATCAACGCGGTAGTCGATTCAGCGGTCAACGCTGGCGTCGTGCCGTGCGGGAAACTGCAGCCCGGGCAGATCAGTCACTACCCCCCACCTGTCAGTAGCACGCCGGTGTGCGTAGTCGTATCACCGCCGGGCGTTGGCGTTTCGGGCTGATCAGCTGCTTCTTTCGCTGTACCCCACGCCCGCCGGAAACCTACTGAATTTCAGCTTCGGCTGAGTTGGCTTTGTGCCTGACTACAGGTGGTATTCATGTTTGTCCTTTCGAAAAAAACCGCGCTCGCGGCGGCGTCCACGAGCCTGTTCGTCCTGCTGTGGAGCAGCGGGGCGATCTTCTCCAAATGGGGCCTGGCCCATGCGTCACCCTTTGCCTTTCTGCTGTTTCGCTTTGTCATTGCGCTTTGCGGGTTAATCCTGCTGGTGCCGTTGCTCAAGCTGAAATTGCCCAAGGGCGGCAAGCCGATGTTGTATGCGCTGGCCACGGGCATCGTGTTGCTCGGGGCCTACCAGATCTTCTATCTGCTGGCCCTTGATCTGAGAGTCACGCCCGGCGTGATGGCGACCATCATGGGCGTGCAGCCGATCCTGACCGTGGTGCTGATGGAGCGTCAGCGCTCCTTGAGCCGGATATTTGGTCTGGCGTTGGGGCTGACCGGGTTGATCATGGTGGTCTATCAGGGCATCGGCCTGGCCGGCATGTCATTGGCCGGGATGCTTTTCGGCTTGCTGGCGCTGGCGAGCATGACGTTTGGCTCGATCATGCAGAAACGCATCACCGACAATCCCCTCGGCACCCTGCCGGTGCAGTATCTGGCCGGCTTGCTGTTGTGCGGGATCTTTGTGCCGTTCCAGCCTTTTCACTTCGAACACAGCACGGGGTTCATCGTCCCGGTGCTGTGGATGGGGCTGGTGGTGTCGGTACTCGCGACCTTGCTGCTGTACCGCCTGATCGCCCGGGGCAATCTGGTCAACGTCACCAGTCTGTTTTACCTGGTACCAGCGGTGACGGCGGTGATGGACTACCTGATCTTCGGCAATCGCCTGGCGATGTTGAGCCTGCTGGGCATGCTGTTGATCATCGTCGGTCTGGTGTTTGTCTTCCGTAAAACCGCGTAAGAAGCAAAAAGACCCGGAGCAATGTTCCGGGTTTTTATTGGCTCAACGCATGCTCGGCGCGCACCGAATTCATGAACGCCTGCATGGCCGAAGACTGGATGCGATGGCGGCGGGTGATCAGTCCGAACGGCGGCAAGCGCGCTTCAAACTTGATCGGCAACACCGCGAGCAGATCGCGGCCGGCGTAATCCTCGACCACCGACAACGGCGTGACGCCGAGCATGTCGGTCTGCTGGATCAACGACAGCAAGGTCATGATCGAGGTGGTCTCGACGATGCTGCTGGGAATATCGACCCGCGCGTTGTGGAACACCTGGTTGATGATCGCGCGCATCGGACTCGGTTGCTGTTGCAGTACCCAGGTCATGTTCTGCAATTCTGCCCAGCTCAATTGCGTGGCGTTCGCCAGGGGATTCTGTGCGCCGCAAATCACGCACAGCGCTTCTTCGCCGAGGCTGTCGAACAGCAACTCTTCTGCGCGCGCCCCAGCCGGAATCCGCCCCAGCACGATGTCCAGTTGATCCTGCAAAAGGGCCTGCACCAGCACGTCGCTGGTGTCGACCTGAATGCTCATGGACAGGCGCGGATGGCTTTGTTTGAGCGTGGCAATGGTGCGAGTCAGCAATCCGGAGGCCAGCGCGGGAATCGCACCCACTGCAACCCGACCAAGGTTGCCGGACTCCAGCGCCACCAGTTCTTCACGCATGCCGCTGAGCTCGGCAAAGACCATGCGCGCGTAGTAGATGACCGTCTCGCCGAACGGCGTCGAACGCATACCCCGTGGCAGGCGCTCGAACAGCTCGACGCCAAGCAGGTCCTCGGCCTCATGGAGCATTTTGGTGGCGGCCGGTTGAGTCATGCCGATGTGGTCGGCGGCGCGGCGCAGCGAGCCGAATTCCTGCAACGCGAGCATCAAACGCAGTTGGCGCAGGCGCAGTCGACTGTGGATGACATTAGCTTCTGGAATTCGGACTTCAGGTATTCGGGTCATGGGCCGGGCTCGCAAGAAAGACTGCGGCAAGCCTGACAATAAATGTCAGGCGTTGCCAGCATTGGCGTGTCACAGCACCGATTTGGGTTTGGCGATGTGGGATTTGCGCAGGCCGATCAGGCCTTGCAGCGCTTTGGAAATCAGCGGCCAGAACAGCATCAGCAAGGCCGCCGTGGTCAGGCTGCCGACCAGGGGGTTGGACCAGAAAATCCCCAGCTGCCCATCGGAAAACAGCATTGACTGGCGGAACGCATCTTCTGCCTTGTCCCCCAGCACCGCCGCCAGCACCAGTGGCGCAATCGGGTAACCGAGTTTCTTGAACAGATAACCCAGCGCGCCGAAGCCCAGCATCAACACCACGTCGAAGAACGAGTTGTGCACCGAATAGGCACCGATCGCACAGACCATGATGATGATCGGCGCGATGATCGAAAACGGGATGCGCAGGATCGAGGCAAACAACGGCACGGTCGCGAGCACCACGATCAGGCTGACCACGTTACCCAGGTACATGCTGGCGATCAGGCCCCAGACAAAGTCATGCTGTTCGACGAACAGGGTAGGGCCGGGATGCAGCCCCCAGATCATCAATCCGCCGAGCATCACCGCTGCCGTGGCCGAGCCAGGAATGCCCAGGGTCAGCATCGGTAGCAGGGCGCTGGTGCCGGCCGCGTGGTCGGCAGTTTCCGGGGCGATCACGCCTTCGATTTCGCCCTTGCCGAAGTTCTCGCGGTTCTTCGAGAAACGCCGCGCCAGGCTGTAGCTCATGAAGGAGGCCGCCGTCGGCCCGCCGGGGGTGATGCCCATCCAGCAACCGACCAGGGTGCTGCGCACAATGGTCCACCAGTAGCGTGGCAACTTGGCCCAGGTGCGCAAGATCACCATGGGCGTAATACGCGCATGTTCGCCGCGGAACACCAGGCCTTCTTCGACCGTGCAGAGGATTTCGCCGATGCCGAACAGACCGATCACCGCCACCTCGAAACTGATACCGGTCATCAGGATCGGCTGGTCGAAGGTCAGGCGCAGGTTGCCGGATACCGTGTCCATGCCGACCGCCGCCATGGCGAAACCGATCATCATTGCCACCACGGTTTTCAGCGGTGGGTTCTTGCTCATGCCGATGAAGGTGCAGAACGCCAACAGGTACACCGCGAAGAACTCCGGCGAGCTGAAGGACATGGCGAACTCGGCGATCCGCGTCGACAGGAAGGTCAGCAGCAGCACGCCGCACAGGGCACCGATCAGCGCTGAGCTGAAGGCGGCGGTCAGGGCTTCGGCGGCGCGACCTTCGCGGGCCATCGGGTAGCCGTCGAAGGTGGTCGCCACCGATGAGGGCTCACCGGGGATGTTGAACAGGATCGAAGTAATCGAACCGCCGAACAGCGCGCCCCAATACATGCACGACAGCAGGATGATCGCCGAGACTGGCGACATGGTGAAGGTCAGCGGCAGCAGCAATGCCACGCCGTTGGGGGCACCGAGGCCGGGCAACACGCCGACCAGGATACCCAGCAATACGCCGATCACCATCAGGCCGATGTGGCCCGGGGTGAGGATCAGGTTCATGCCTTGCAGCAGGGAGTCGAACTCGCTCATTTGAAGTTTCTCCCGGCCAGGGCAATCCAGTCGCCCATTGGGCCCGCATCCAGCGGCACCTTGAACCACAAGGCGAAAATCAGGTAACTGGCCAGTGCTGCGCCGCAGGACACGCCGCCGATCATCCACTTGCCGTAAGGCTTGGCGCGGACAGTGTCACGCCACATGAACCAGGCAATGAACGCAATCGAAGCGAGGTAGGTGCCGGTGAACGGCATGGCGCCAACAAACAGCGCAATCGGCACGAACACCGACAGCACTTGCCGGAACGCGGCGCGACTGACGAAGGCTGTGCTCAGGGCTTGCCAGCGCACCACGGCCAACAGGGCATTGGCCACGCTGGCGGTGCTCAGCAGCAAGCCGATGTAAAAGGGAAAGTAGCCCGGTTCCGGGCCGGCATCACCCCAACCGATGCCTTGTTCGACACTACCGAACATCACCACCACGCCAATCAGGGTGGTGAACAACGCCAGGCCGAGCTCGACCCAACGGGTGCCGAGCAAGGCCGGCGAATCCGAAGAATGGGACATGAAACACCTCCAGCAGAAGGCGGCCGCCCGCAGGCGAGCGGCCACGGCAACGTCAGTTTTTCAGCCAGCCGGCTTCCTTGAACACCGGCGTGACGCGGGCGGTGTCCTTTTCGATGTAGGCGGTCAAAGGCTCGCCTTCGAGGAACGTCGGCACCAGCGCGTTCTGTTTGACGTAGGCCTTGAACTCGTCGGTCTGGGTGACTTTGCGCATCAGCTCGACATAGAACGTCCGTTGCTCAGGGCTGACGTCACCCGGCATGAACACCGTGCGCGGGAAGCGGTACTGATCGATACCCAGGCCCTGCTCGTGGCAAGTCGGCACATCGGACCAGGATTTGTCGCCGGCGACTTTTTCGGTGTAGCTCATGCGCTCCTGGCTGAAGACGCACAGCGGTTCGACCTGATCACCACGCCATTGGCTGATGCTTTCGCTGGGATTGTTGACGTTGGCGGCGATGTGCTTGCCGGCCAGTTGCGTGGCGGCTTCGCTGCCGCTCTTGAACGGGATGTACACCAGTTTGGCGTTGTTGGTCTGGTTGAGCAGCAGGGTCAGGGTCTGGTCGACGTCCTTGGACTGGCTGCCACCCATGCGCAGGTTGGAAGGATCGGCCTTGACTGCTTCATAGAAGCCTTTCGCGTCCTTCCACGGTGCGCCTTTGTAGCTCCAGAGAATGAAGTCGTCCTCGGCCACGGCGGCGACCGGTGTCAGCTCCTGCCATTGGTAACCGAGCTTGGACACCAGCGGCAGCAGGTAGATGTTGTTGGTGCCGATCACCAGCTTCTCGGCATCGCCCTTGTTCATCTTCAGGTCGAGAAAGGCTTCGGCGCCGTTGCCTCCGCCCTTGTTCAGCACGATGGTATTGACGTCGAGCAGCTTGTGGGTGGTGATGATCGACTGGATCAGGCGCCCGAGTTGGTCAGTGCCGCCGCCGGGGCCACCGGCAACGACGATTTCGACGTTCTTGTCCGGTTGCCAGGCGGCGTGAGCAAGAGCGGGGAGGGTGCCAGCGGCGATCAATGTGCAGCCAAGAAAAAGACGGGATGTGCGACGGACGAATGCATTTCGCATGATGGAAGGGCCTCGTTTTTTGTAGTTGTTATGAGTGACTTGTCTGCGCCCGAAAGCCGCAAGCCTGGGCCGAGTGTGGGAAGCTGAGGGCTTGGCGTCTAGTCAAAACAATACATACACCGATAGCCTGGGGTTATCGCTCGGGTAAATCTGCGTTGAAAGGCCTTTGAAAGCGGGGCATGGCATAACCCGAGGCTATCGCCTGATTTCAAGTTTTGATTAGACGGTTATCGCTGAGCCTTCGATAGTGCTCACCAGTGTCGCCACGAAGCGACGCCGCCCCACAAAAATAATAAAAGAGGTACGCACCATGGCTCGTTCCAGTGCATCCCTGCGGCTATCCGGCGCCGATGCTCCATCTGCCGCCTCAGCCACAGCGCAGGTCTCCACCCGCAAGGCCAGCAGCGTACGCTGGCGGATCTTCGCGATCATCTTCGCCCTGACCATGGTCAACCTCATCGATCGGGTGTCGCTGTCTATCGCGATGCCGACCATCGCCCACGAATTTTCCCTGTCCCCGAGCCTGCAAGGGCTGATCCTCAGCAGTTTTTTCTGGGCCTATGCGTTGTTGCAGATACCCGGCGGCTGGCTGATCGACCGCTTCGGCCCGCATCGGGTGATCAGTTGGTCCACTGGCTTGTGGGGTACCTTCCAGGTGCTGGCGGCGTTTGCCACTGGTGGCCTGTCGTTGCTGTTCGCCCGGGTCGCACTGGGTGCTGCCGAAGCGCCGTTGTTTCCCTCCGGCGGCAAGCTGATTTCCCTGTGGCTGGCACCGAGCGAGCGCAGTCGCGGCGCTGTGTTGATGGACAGCGGCAGCCCCTTGGGTGTGGCCCTTGGCGGTTTGATCATCGCCTACCTGATTGCCTCGCTGGACTCCTGGCGCCTGGCGTTCGTGATTGCCGGTATCGCCACGCTGGTGCTGGCCTGGCTGGCGCGGCGTTATCTGCGCGATGACCCGGCCAGTCACCCGCAGGTTAACGAAGCCGAGCTGGAAAAAATCAATGTCGGCCGCGCAACACCTGCTGCCGAAGCGGCTCGCCTGCCCGTCAAGGGGCTGGGCATCGCTGCCCGCTCCCTGAGCGGTTTGCTGATCGGACGTGCCAGTTGGGCGATGGTGTATTTCGGCCTGCTGACCTGGGGCCCGAGTTATCTGGCCCAGGCGCGTGGCTTCGATATCAAGGGCATAGGCGCCGCGACCTTCGTGATCTTCATCTGCGGTGCATTGGGTTCGTTGACCGGTGGTTTTCTCTGCGACGGATTGATCCGCAAAGGCGTGAGCCGCGGTGTGGCAGTCAAGAGCCTGCTGGCGTTTTCCGGCCTGGTCGCCCTCGGTGCGTTCCTGTTGCTGCCGACCCTCAGCCATCCGTTTGCGGCGGTGGCCTTGCTGGCCATGACCGCGTTCTTCCTGATGTGGGGCAGTCTCTACTGGAGTTTTCCGGCACTGCTGGCGGCACCGGCGCGGGTCGGCCTGATCGGCGGCGTGATGAACATGGCCGGCAGCGTCGGCGGCATTGCCGTGCCGATCCTGGTCGGGGTAATCCTGCAAATGACTGGCGGCTTTGCCCCGGTGCTGGGCTTCTTTGCGGTGTGTTCGGCGCTGTTTGTCCTGGCCACCTTGTTCATCAGCCTGGATGAGGTGCGTCATGACTAAAGCGATCTGGAATGGCCCCATCGTCGACGCCCATCACCACTTCTGGGACCCGACGATCAACGATCACCCTTGGCTCGCCCCCGAGGCCAATATCCCGTTTCGCTATGGCGATTACAGCGCGATCAAACGGCGATATTTTCCCGACGATTACTTCACCGATGCCGGTGCCCATCACGTCGTGCAAACGGTGTATGTCGAGACCGAATGGAACCCCCAGGATCCTATTGGTGAAACCCGTTTCGTCGAACAGCTGGCCGCCCGCTACGGTGTGCCGAACGCCGTCGTTGCCCAGGCCTGGCTCGATCACCCGGACGCCATCGATGTGCTCACCGAGCAGGCCCGTTTCAAACATGTGCGCAGCGTTCGCCACAAGCCTGGCGGTCCGACCGCGCCGGCGCAGGTCGGGCACATGCGCAGCCTGATGAGTGATGAGCACTGGCGGCGCAGTTACGCCGCACTCGAAGGGTTGGGCTTGCATTTCGACTTGCAGACGCCTTGGTGGAACCTCCACGAAGCCGAACGGCTGGCGCGGGATTTTCCCGGCATCACCTTGATCCTCAACCACGCCGGCTTGCCCAATGACCGCAGCGCCGAAGGCCTGGCTGCCTGGCGTCTGGCGATGTCGCGACTGGCCCGCTGGCCGAACGTGCAGGTGAAAATCTCCGGTCTGGGGCAGGGCGGCCAACGCTGGCGGGCCAAGGACAACACCTGGATCGTGCGCGAGGTCATCGCCATGTTCGGCAGCCAGCGGGCGATGTTCGCCAGCAACTTTCCGGTCGACAGTCTGTGTGGCTCGTTCGACGACATTTACAGCGGTTTCAAAGCCATAGTCGCCGATCTGCCGCTGGCTGATCAGGAGCGACTTTTCTACAGCAATGCGCAGCGTGTTTACCGCTGCGAGCCTTGCGCCATTGACCGGGCGCAGCCTGAACCCTTGAGGAGTGAAGCATGAGCAAATCCACCATCGCGATGGTCCTGGGCGACCCGGCGGGTATCGGTCCCGAACTGATCGCACGCCTGCTCGCCGAGCCCGAAGTGCGCAGCAAGGCCAATGTGATCCTGATTGCCGACGAGGCGGAAATGCGACGGGGCATGCGCATTGCCGGGTTGGAGTTTCCCTACCGTCGCGTCGAATCACTGGAACAGCTGGCATTTGTCGATGACACGCCCTTGTTTTATGACTTTCGTGGCGACACCGTGGGTGAGTTCCCGCGCAGTGAAGCCAGCGCCATCGGTGGTCGCTACAGCCTCGATACCCTCGAGCAAGCGTTGCGCCTGACCGAGGCGGGCGCTACCGACGCGGTGCTGTTCGGTCCGTTGAACAAGACCTCGCTGCACATGGCCGGCATGGCCCACAGCGATGAGCTGCACTGGTTTGCCGAGCTGCTGGATTTCCACGGGCCGTTCTGCGAGTTCAACGTCCTCGACAACCTCTGGACCTCCCGGGTGACGTCGCACGTGGCGCTGGCGGATGTGCCGGGCTTGCTCAATGAAAAAAGGGTGATGGAGGCGATTCAACTGATCGACACCGCGCTCAAGCGCAATGGCCTGGCGAAACCGCGAATCGGTGTCTGCGGGCTCAATCCGCACAACGGTGACAACGGCTCGTTCGGCCGTGAGGAACTGGACATCATCGGCCCGGCCGTACGTTCGGCCCAGGCCATGGGCATCGCCGCAGACGGGCCATATCCGGCCGACACGATTTTCCTCAAGGTCCAGGGCGATGCCAGTGCCTTCGACGCGGTGGTCACCATGTACCACGACCAGGGGCAGATCGCGATCAAGCTGATGGGCTTCTCCCGTGGCGTAACCGTGCAGGGCGGCCTGCCGATCCCGATTACCACTCCGGCCCATGGCACCGCATTCGACATTGCCGGGCAAGGCAAAGCCAATGTCGGTGCGATTCGCCAGGCCTTCGAGATTGCCTGTCGGATGGGCACCAACCGCCGCTAAACACGGATTTTCAGAACAACTTAGATCCCCTGTGGGAGCGAGCCTGCTCGCGATGAGGCCGTGTCATGCGACAACCCTGTCGACTGATACGGCACTATCGCGAGTCAGCTCGCTCCCACTTTTGTTTTGTCCATGGCTGATAACCCGACATGGCCAATAAACGGTTTTTGCGATCACTCCAGGTTATCGCCGGATACCCATAAGTGATTATCCGCGACCCTTTGCGCTGGCTAAAGTCGCTCCATCGAATGAACGCAAGCGGTCACTTCCGGCCGCTGCGATCAGGCGAATGACAACTACAAAAAGCCCGCCTTGTCACTTCCGCAAGGCACTTACGGCAGCAAAGGAACACTCACTATGACCCGTCCAGAATCCGTCCTGGCGCTGTCCAGCGCCATCTCCAAAAGCCGGTTGCGCCTGCTGCCGTTTCTGATCCTGATGTACATCCTGGCCTTCATCGACCGCTCCAACGTCGGCTTCGCCAAAGCCGCGTTGCAGGCCGATACCGGCCTGGGCGATGCCGCGTTTGCGTTTGGCGCGAGCATCTTCTTCATCGGTTACGCGTTCTTCGAAGTGCCGAGCAACTACATGCTGCACCGCCTCGGCGCCAAGGTCTGGCTGTGCCGGATCATGGTCACCTGGGGCCTGGTGTCGGCCGCGATGATGTTTGCCCACAACGCGCAAACCTTCTACGTGCTGCGCTTCCTGCTGGGCGTGGCCGAGGCCGGGTTCTTCCCGGGGATCATCCTCTATCTCACCTACTGGTTCCCGGCGCAAAGCCGTGGCCAGGCACTGGGTCTGTTCTACTTCGGCTTGCCGCTGGCACTGGTGCTGGGCAGCCCGTTGTCCGGCTGGCTACTGGACTTCCATGGCGTGTTCGGCCTGACCAACTGGCAATGGCTGTTTGTCGTCGAAGGCCTGATGGCTTCGGTGGTCGGCATTGCGGCGTACTTCTATCTGGTCAATCGTCCTGCCGACGCCACCTGGTTGAGTGCCGAAGAGAAGCTGGCGCTGGGAACAGCCCTGGCCGAAGAGGACGCACAGAAAAAACACAGCAGTCCTCACGGCTTTCTCAGCGCCCTGCGCAACCCGCGGGTGCTGCAATTCTGCCTGGCCTATTTCACTGTGCAGATGAGTGTCTACGGTGTGGTGTTCTACCTGCCGACGCGCATCGCCGGCCTGCTCGATGGCCATGTCGGCTTGAGCGTCGGCCTGATCACTGCGATCCCCTGGGTCTGCGCCCTGATCGTGACCCGCATCGTTACCCGCTACGCCGACCGCACCGGCCAGCACCGTCGCCTCGCCGTGTGCATGCTGACCATGGCCGCCCTCGGCATCGCCGCCTCGGCACTGGGTTCGAGCATGGTGCCGGTGGTCCTCGCGTTCTGCTTCGCCGCATCCGGCTTTGTCTCGGTGCAGCCACTGTTCTGGACCATCCCCACCAGCTACCTCAGCGGTGCTGCCGCGGCCGGCGGGATCGCCCTGATCAACTCCATCGGCAACCTCGGCGGCTTCGTCGCACCGAACCTGAAAACCCTGATGGAAAGCAGTTTCGCCGACCCCCGTGCCGGCATGTTTGCCCTGGCGTGTGTCGGCATTCTTGGCGCCATCCTGCTGTCCCGACTTCGCACCACCCACACCCCTCAATCGCCCTCGCAGCTCACACCGGCTCAGGTTGGCTGATCCCTACTCAAGCGTTAGCAAGGAACTGTATTCATGAAAATCAAAGCGATCCGTACCCGTGTTTTCGAGTGGAAAGGCAAGGTCGTGCCACCCCAGGCGCACTTCTGCACCAACGCCAGCGACATCCTCTTCGAACGAGGCGACGCCATGGGCTCGTTCCGTTTCCACGGCTGGCTGGTGGTGGAAGTCGAGACCGACAACGGCCTCGTCGGCATCGGCAACTGCGCCCTGGCGCCCCGTGTGGCCAAGGAAATCATCGACACTTACCTGGCACCGATTGCCATCGGCGAAGACCCGTTCGACAACGAATACATCTGGCAGAAAATGTACCGCCAGAGCCACGCCTGGGGCCGCAAGGGCATCGGCATGGCAGCGATCTCGGCGATCGACATCGCGATCTGGGACATCATGGGCAAGGCTGTGAACAAGCCGGTGTTCAAACTGCTGGGTGGCCGGACCAAGGAAAAGATCTGGACCTACGCCTCCAAGCTGTACGCCAACGACAACCTCGACCTGTTCCTCGAAGAAGCCCAGGGTTACCTGAGCCAGGGTTTCACGGCGCTGAAGATGCGCTTCGGCTATGGCCCCAAAGACGGCCCAGCGGGCATGCGTCGCAACATCGAACAAGTACGTGCCCTGCGTGAACTGGCCGGTCCCGACGTCGACATCATGCTCGAATGCTACATGGGCTGGACCCTCGAATATGCGCGGCGCATGTTGCCGAAACTGGCCGAATTCGAACCACGCTGGCTCGAAGAGCCGGTGATCGCCGACGATATCGAGGGCTACATCGAGCTGAAGAAAATGGGGATCATGCCGATCTCCGGCGGCGAGCACGAGTTCACCTCCTACGGCTTCAAGGACCTGCTCGAACGCCGCGCCGTCGACGTGATCCAGTACGACACCAACCGCGTCGGCGGCATCACCGCGGCGCGCAAGATCAACGCCATGGCTGAAGCCTGGTCGGTACCGGTCATCCCCCATGCCGGGCAGATGCACAACTACCACCTGACCATGTCCACCACTGCCTCGCCGATGGCCGAGTTCTTCCCGGTGTTCGACGTCGAAGTCGGCAACGAACTCTTCTACTACGTGTTCAAGGGCGAGCCACAACCGGTCAACGGCTTCATCCAGCTCGACGACCACAAGCCGGGCCTGGGCCTGGAAATCTCCGATGAATACCTCAGCGACTTCAACATCATCGAGTGATCGCCAAGCGCCGCCTTTGGGCGGCGCCCATCCTGACATTGCGGAGGGCCGTCATGCGCCTGATCCAATTTGAAAACACGGCCGGCGAACGCCAGGTCGGTCTTATCGAAGGACCACAAGTCCAGGTGCTCAAGGGCACCCGCAGCACCCGCGAACTGGCCCTCGCCGCCATTCGCGCGAAACGCAGCCTGCAGGACGAAATCGCTCAACGCGGCAGCGAACCGGGCCCGGACTATGCGCAGTTGTTACAGCAGGGCAAGGTCCTGCCGCCACTGGACCACGAAGACCCGGCCCACTGCCTGATCAGTGGCACCGGCCTGACCCATCTGGGCAGCGCGTCAACCCGGGACAAGATGCATCAGCACGACGGCGAGGTCGAAGCCGGCACCACCGACACCATGCGCATGTTCAAGTGGGGCCTGCAGGGCGGCAAGCCACCGGCAGGCCAGGTCGGCGCGCAGCCGGAATGGTTCTACAAGGGCGACGGCAGCATCGTCGTACGCCCCGGCGCAGACTTCCCGGTGCCACCGTTTGCCGAAGACGCCGGAGAAGAACCGGAGCTGACCGGTCTCTATGTGATAGGCGATGACGGTCAGCCGTACCGCATCGGTTTTGCCCTGGGCAACGAGTTCTCCGACCACGTGATGGAACGGCGCAACTACCTGTACCTCGCCCACTCGAAGCTGCGTGCCTGCTCCTTCGGCCCGGAACTGCGCGTGGGCGAGTTGCCCAAACACCTGGCCGGCACCAGTCGCATCCAGCGTAATGGTGAAACGATCTGGGAAAAGGAATTCCTCAGCGGCGAGGACAACATGTGCCACAGCCTCGCCAACCTTGAATTTCATCACTTCAAATACGCACAGTTCCTGCGTCCCGGTGATGTCCACGTGCATTACTTCGGCACCGCCACGCTGTCGTTTGCCGACGGGGTGAAAACCCAGCCGGGGGATCGCTTCCAGATCAGCCTCGACGCATTCGGTGCTCCGCTGGAAAACGGCATCGGCGAAAGCGCCCAGCCGTTGGCGATTGGCCAGGTGCGTACCCTCTGACCTGCAGGCCTGCAATCGATCAAGGAATCCCAGATGACCCAGTTACTTGGACACAACTACATCGGCGGCCGTCGCAGTGCCAACGGCACCGTGCAATTGCAAAGCCTCGATGCAACCACGGGCGAGCCATTACCTGGCAGCTTTTTCCAGGCCAGCGAAGCCGAGGTGGATGCGGCGGCAAAAGCGGCGGCTGCGGCCTACCCGATCTATCGCAACCTGAGCGCGGAAAAACGTGCGCTGTTCCTCGATGCCATTGCCGATGAAATCGATGCGCTGGGCGACGAGTTTGTCGCCACCGTGTGCCGTGAAACCGCATTGCCGGCCGGGCGCATTCAGGGTGAGCGCGGACGTACCAGCGGGCAGATGCGCCTGTTCGCCAAGGTCTTGCGTCGCGGTGATTTCTACGGCGCACGCATCGACCGCGCCTTGCCTGAGCGACAGCCCTTGCCGCGTCCGGATTTGCGCCAGTACCGCATCGCCCTGGGGCCGGTGGCGGTGTTCGGCGCCAGCAACTTCCCCCTGGCATTTTCTACGGCCGGCGGTGACACCGCCTCGGCCCTGGCCGCCGGTTGCCCGGTGGTGTTCAAGGCCCACAGCGGGCACATGGCAACGGCCGAATGGGTCGCCGATGCGATCGTCCGTGCTGCCGAGCGCACGGAAATGCCCGCCGGTGTGTTCAACATGATCTACGGCGCTGGCGTTGGCGAATGGTTGGTCAAGCACCCGGCGATACAAGCGGTCGGCTTCACCGGTTCGCTCAAGGGCGGCAATGCCCTGAGTCACATGGCCGCGACTCGCCCGCAACCGATCCCGGTGTTTGCCGAAATGTCGAGCATCAACCCGGTGTTCCTGTTGCCCGAGGCGCTCAAGGTGCGTGGTGAGCAGATCGCTGCGCAATTGGCCGGTTCGGTGACCTTGGGCTGCGGTCAGTTCTGCACCAACCCGGGGTTGGTCATCGGTTTGCGTTCGCCGCAGTTCAGTCAGTTCCTCGACACCTTCTGCGCGAACATGAACCAGCAACCGGCGCAGACCATGCTCAATGCCGGCGCTCTGGTCAGCTACAGCCGAGGCCTGGCCGAGTTGCATGAACATCCGGGACTGACCCATCTGGCCGGTCAACCGCAACAGGACAATCAGGCACAGCCGCAGGTATTCAAGGCCGATGTCAGTCTGTTGCTCAAGGGCGATGCCTTGCTGCAGGAAGAAGTGTTCGGACCGACCACCATCGTCATCGAAGTCGAGGACCGCACGCAGTTGGCGGCAGCGCTGCATGGCTTGCGCGGGCAATTGACGGCAACGTTGATTGGCGAGGCGGATGAGTTGCTGGAGTATCGCTGGCTGGCGGAGCTGTTGCAGGAGAAGGTTGGGCGGATTTTGTTTAACGGTTACCCGACTGGCGTAGAGGTCTGTGAGGCGATGGTGCATGGCGGGCCGTATCCGGCGACGTCGGATTCGCGGGGGACCTCGGTGGGCAGCCTGGCGATTGATCGCTTCCTGCGGCCGGTGTGCTTCCAGAATTATCCGGATGCCTTGTTGCCAGAGGCGTTGCAGAACGCCAATCCCCTGGGGATTCGGCGGTTGGTGGATGGGGAGGTCAGTCTGTCGGCCTTGTAGTGTTTGGGCTGATGCCATCGCGAGCTTGCTCGCGATGGCGTCATCAAAGTCAGCAGAAATCTACTTGGCTGTCACCTCAGCCACCTTCACCACCGTCGGCTTCAACACCAGCCACAACGCCAGCGCAATCAGCACCCCGCCATACACATGCGCCATCGACAACGGCTCATCGAGAAACAAGCCGCCCCACAACACGCCGAACAGCGGAATCAGGAAGGTCGTGGTCATCGACTTCACCGGGCCGATCGAGCTCAGCAGGCGGAAGTAGATGATGTAGGCAAACGCCGTGCAGCCCAGTCCCAGGCCCAGCAACGACAGCCATACGTTCCAGCCGCCCCAGCTCGCCGGTGGCTGGCTGATCACGCTGTAGCCGAACAGCGGCAGCAGGAACAAAGTGGCGCCGAGCATGCTGCCCAGCGCCGACAGACGGCTGTCGAGGCCGCCGGCCTGATCCAGCCAGCGCCGCGCCAGGAAGCCGGCAAAACCGTAGCAGGTGGTCGCCAGCAGGCAGGCGAGGGCGCCCAGCAACAACTCGATATCGAACGCCACCGGGCCTGCGCGGGTCAGCACGCCCACGCCGAAAAGGCCGAGGAACACGCCGCCGACCTTGGCGGGTGTGAGCCGTTCATGGAAAAACAGACCGCCGATCAACACGCCCATCAGTGGCGTGGTGGCATTGAAGATCGACGAGTAGCCGGCCGGAAGCACCAGTGCCGCCACCGAATAAAGGGTCGCCGGCGCCCCGGAGTTGATCACCCCCAGCAGCATGACGGTTTTCAGCTTGCCTTTGAAATCCCAGCTGATGCGCATCAGCCCGAGAATCACCAGCAGCCCGGCTGCGGCAATCGATACGCGAAAAAACGCCGTGGGGATTGAGCCGATCACCGGAGCGATGATGCGCATGAACAGAAAACTTGCACCCCAGATGGCCGCCAGTGACAGTAAACGGAATGTATCGACGAGGTTCACAGTGCGTTCCTTCCTTGTGGGCGGGGCGAAAGTGTTGCTGAGTGTGTGATCGATGGCAACCGAAAAGCGGGCGTTTAATTCGGCCTGAAAATTACACTTCTCCTGCACCCGCTTCACTGGCTAAGCTCAAGCCTCCCGAATTCCCGCAGAGGTCTCACCATGCCGCAGCAATGGCCAGCCGCCGACATCGCCCGCCTGATCCTCGATGGCTTTGACGATTACCGCGAGCATTTCCGGCAGATCACCGACGGCGCCCGGGCCCGCTTCGAGCAGGCCCTGTGGCAGGAGACGCAATCGGCCTCGGCGGCGAGGATCAATCTGTATGAAGAGAAAGTCACTGAAACGGTAGAGCGCCTGCGCACTGCGTTTGACCCGGGCACCCTCGACGTCAGTTGCTGGCCGCTGGTGAAAAGCGCCTACATCAGCCTGATCGACCTGCGCTTCGACGATGAACTGTCCGAGACCTGGTACAACTCGATCTTCTGCGGGCTGTTCAGCCATGACCTGATCAGCGACGGCTGCATGTTCATCCACACCACCCGGCCGAGCCTGCGCCGGGCCCGCGCCGCGCAAACCCGCACCTACAAGCCCCAGGGCCAGTTGTCGGCGATGCTTGCGAGCATCTTCGCCGACTACCGCTTCAGCGAGGACTACGCCGACCTGCCGGGCGACCTGCGCCGTCTCGAAGCGCAATTGCGCGAGAACCTGCCGGATTGGGTGTGCAAGGACCCTGAGCTCAGTGTCGAGCTGTTTTCCTCGGTGCTCTACCGCAACAAGGGTGCGTACCTGGTGGGGCGCATCTACACTGCCGACGAGCAATGGCCGCTGGCGATTCCGCTGTTGCACCTCGAAGGACGCGGCATCCAGATCGATGCGCTGATCACCGACGAAGCGGACGTGTCGATCATCTTCTCCTTCACCCGTTCGTATTTCATGGTTGATGTGCCGGTGCCGGCGGAATTCATCGGCTTTCTGCGGCGTATCCTGCCGGGCAAACACATCGCCGAGTTGTACACCTCGATCGGCTTCTACAAACACGGCAAGTCGGAGTTCTACCGGGCCCTGATCAATCACCTGGCCAGCACCGACGACCAATTCATCATGGCCCCGGGTGTGCGCGGCATGGTCATGAGCGTTTTCACGCTGCCGGGATTCAACACGGTGTTCAAGATCATCAAGGACCGTTTTTCACCGTCGAAAAACGTCGACCGGGCGACGGTGATCGAAAAGTACCGCCTGGTGAAGAGTGTTGACCGCGTCGGACGCATGGCCGATACCCAGGAGTTCGCCGACTTTCGTTTTCCGCTGGGCAAGTTCGATCCGGCGTGCCTCGAAGAACTGCTGGAGGTCGCACCGTCCACTGTCTCGGTCGAAGGCGACACGGTACTGATCCGCCACTGCTGGACCGAACGGCGGATGACCCCACTGAACCTCTACCTGGAGAACGCCAACGAAGCCCAGGTACGCGATGCCCTGGAAGATTACGGCCTGGCGATCAAGCAACTGGCGGCGGCCAACATCTTTCCCGGCGACATGCTGCTGAAGAACTTCGGCGTGACCCGTCACGGTCGGGTGGTGTTCTACGACTACGACGAGATCTGTTTTCTGACCGAGGCCAACTTCCGCCACATCCCCGCGCCGCGTACACCCGAGGACGAAATGGCCTCGGAGCCGTGGTATTCGATCGGGCCGCTGGACGTGTTCCCCGAGGAGTTTCCGCCTTTCCTGTTTGCTGATTCGGCCCAGCGCCGCTTGTTCGACCAGTTGCATGGCGAGTTGTATAACGCCGATTACTGGAAAGGGCTGCAGGAGGCGATTCGCGCAGGGAAGGTGATCGATGTGTTCCCGTATCGGCGCAAGGGCCTGGATAACGAATAGCGCTGCCTGATAAAGAATTTGTGGCGAGGGAGCTTGCTCCCGCTGGGTCGCGAAGCGGCCCCCAAAGTAATTCAAAAGCACATGACGGTGGCTGGATTACGACTGCTGCGCAGCCGAGCGGGAGCAAGCTCCCTCGCCACAAAAGCAGGTTGCATTCGTCGTGGGGGAGTCAAATCTGCGACAATCGCCACCCTGCGCCACTAGACGACCGAATTGCGTACCCGATGACCGACGAATCGCCCTCCATCGACAAACTGTTGAAAAACCTCGACCAGGCCATGCTTGCCGACCGCCACCGCTTGCGGCGGCAGTTGCTGGAGCTGCGCAAGAAACCCGACGAGGCCAAGCTGGCCCAGTGGGTGGCGCGCATGCAGGCGTCCTGTGACCAGGTGCTGGCGCGCAAGGCCAGCCTGCCGGTGATTCGTTACGACGACAGCCTGCCGATCGCCGCCAAGCGCGATGAAATCAAGAAGGCCCTGGAAAAGCATCAGGTGCTGATCATCGCCGGCGAAACCGGTTCCGGTAAAACCACCCAGTTGCCGAAAATCTGCCTGGAAATCGGTCGCGGCCAGCACGGTCTGATCGGCCATACCCAACCACGGCGAATTGCTGCGCGCAGCGTGGCCAGTCGCGTCGCCGAGGAGTTGGGCACTCCGCTGGGGGCATTGGTCGGCTATCAGGTGCGCTTTGAAGACCAAAGTGATTCGAACACCCTGATCAAGCTGATGACCGACGGCATCCTGCTGGCGGAAACCCAGAACGACCGGTATCTGGAGCGCTACGACACGATCATCGTCGACGAGGCCCACGAACGCAGTCTCAACATCGACTTCCTGCTCGGTTACCTGAAGACCCTGCTGCCGCGTCGCCCGGACCTGAAGGTCATCATCACCTCGGCGACGATTGATCTGGAGCGTTTCTCCAAGCACTTCGACGATGCACCGATTGTCGAAGTGTCGGGTCGCACCTTCCCGGTGGAGACCTGGTATCGCCCGCTGACGCTTGAGCAGGACGAGGAGGGCAACCGCGTCGAGGACGACCTGACCGTGGATCAGGCGATCCTCGCCACCCTCGATGAAATCGCCGCCTATGAACGCAGTGAGCGCCGCAGCCCCGGTGACGTGCTGGTGTTCCTGCCTGGTGAGCGCGAGATTCGCGACGCTGCCGACATGTTGCGCAAGGCGCAGCTCAAGCACACCGAGATCCTGCCGCTGTATGCGCGCCTGTCGCCGGCCGAACAGCAGCGGATCTTCCAGTCGCACCCGGGCCGGCGCGTGGTGCTGGCGACCAACGTCGCGGAAACTTCGCTGACCGTGCCGGGCATTCGCTACGTGATCGACAGCGGTACGGCGCGCATCAGCCGCTACAGCTACCGCGCCAAGGTGCAGCGCCTGCCGATCGAAGCCATTTCCCAGGCCAGCGCCAACCAGCGCAAGGGCCGTTGCGGAAGGGTCGAGCCGGGCATTTGTGTGCGCCTGTACAGCGAAGAAGATTTCCTCGGGCGCCCGGAATTCACCGATCCGGAAATCCTGCGCACCAACCTCGCCGCCGTGATCCTGCAGATGCTGCATCTGCGCCTCGGCGAAGTCACTGCCTTTCCATTTATCGAGCCGCCGGATGGCAAGGCCATCAGCGACGGTTACAACCTGCTGCAAGAACTTTCGGCGGTGGACCGCAACAGTCAGCTGACGCCCCTTGGCCGGCAACTGGCGCGCCTGCCGGTGGACCCGCGCATGGGCCGCATGCTGCTCGAAGCGGCGAAACTGGGCAGCCTGCAGGAAGTGTTGATTGTCGCCAGCGCCATGTCGATCCAGGACCCCCGCGAGCGTCCGCCGGAGCGCCAGCAGGCGGCTGATCAGGCCCACGCACAGTGGAAGGATGCCGACTCGGACTTCGCCGGGCTGGTCAATCTGTGGCGCGGATTCGAGGAGCAGCGCCAGGCACTCACCGCCAATCCGTTGCGTAACTGGTGCCGCAAGAACTTCCTCAATTACTTGCGTCTGCGCGAGTGGCGCGACTCCCATCGCCAGTTGAGCCTGATCTGCCGCGACATGCAGTTGAGCCTCAATAAAGAGCCGGCGGATTATCCAAAACTGCACAAGGCTGTATTGGTGGGGCTGCTCAGCCAGATCGGCCAGAAGACTGAGGACGGCGATTACCTCGGCGCCCGTCAGCGACGTTTCTGGATTCACCCGTCGTCGGGCATCGGCAAGAAACGCCCGCAATGGCTGATGACTGCCGAGCTGGTGGAAACCACCAAGCTTTACGCGCGCATGGTCGCCAAGATCGATGCCGACTGGATCGAGCCGCTGGCCGGGCACCTGATCAAGAAAAACCACTTCGAACCGCATTGGGAGAAGAAGCGCGGACAAGTCGTCGCCTTCGAGCAGATCACCCTGTTCGGCCTGATCGTGGTCGGTCGCCGGCCGGTACATTACGGCCCGGTCGATCCGGTGGTGTCTCGCGAGCTGTTCATCCGCGAAGGGCTGGTGCGTGGCGAGATCCAGTCCAAGGCCAAATGCCTGACCGCCAATAAGCAGTTGCTCGAACAACTCGATGAGCTGGAAGCCAAGGCCCGCCGTCGCGACATTCTGGCCGACGAAGAAACCCTGTACGCGTTCTACGATGCGCGCTTGCCGGCGGAAATCCACCAGACCGCGACCTTTGACAGCTGGTATCGCATCAACAGCCAGAAAAACCCGCAGCTGTTGATCATGCGCGAGGAAGACGTGCTGGCCCGCGAAGCCAGTGAAGTCACCGCCCAGCAATACCCGGATACCCTGCACATCGGCGATCTGGAACTGGCCCTGAGTTACCACTTCGAACCCAACCATCCACGGGACGGCGTGACCTTGCGCGTACCGGCGCCGCTGTTGCCGATGTTGCCACCCGAGCGTCTGGAGTGGCTGGTGCCGGGCGTGATCGAAGCCAAGTGCATTGCCCTGGTGCGCAACCTGCCCAAGGCCCTGCGCAAGAACTTCGTGCCGGTGCCGGACTTCGTCAAGGCCGCCTTGCAGCGCATGACCTTTGCCGAGGGCTCGCTGCCCCAGGTGCTGGGCCGCGAATTGCTGCGCATGACCGGTGCACGGGTCAGCGACGAGGCCTGGGCGGAGGCGGCGCAGCAGGTTGAAAGCCATCTGCGCATGAACCTGGAAATCGTCGACGCCCAGGGCAAGTTCCTCGGTGAGGGCCGCGATCTGGCCGAGCTCACGGCGCGTTTTGCCGAGGCCAGCCAGGCGGCGTTGGCAGTGCCACAAACCGCGAAGAGCCAGCAACCGGTCGAGCCGAAAGTGTTCGCCGCGGTGGCCGAGAAGACCCAGCAGAAGATCGCCGGGCTGTCGATGACGGTGTATCCGGCGCTGGTGGAAGAAGCCGGCACGGTCAAGGAAGGGCGCTTCTCCACTCCAGCCGAAGCCGAGTTCCAGCATCGCCGAGCGTTGCAGCGTCTGTTGCTGCAGCAACTGGCCGAGCCGGCGAAATTCCTTCGCGGCAAGTTGCCGGGCCTGACCGAACTGGGCCTGTTGTACCGCGACATGGGCCGCGTCGACGCGCTGGTCGAAGACATCCTGCTGGCCAGCCTCGACAGCTGCATTCTCGAAGGTGAGGATCCCTTGCCCCGTGACGGTGCCGGCCTGGCCTCGTTGGCCGAACGCAAGCGCGGTGCCTGGACCGAGCACGCCGAGCGCGTGGCGAAGCTGACTCTGGACATCCTCAAGCTGTGGCACGGCCTGCAAAAGCGCTTCAAGGGCAAGATCGACCTGGCCCAGGCCGTGGCCTTGAACGACATCAAGCAGCAGCTCAGCCATCTGGTGTATCCGGGTTTTGTCCGGGAGACGCCGATGCAGTGGCTCAAGGAGCTGCCGCGTTACCTGAAAGCCATCGAGCAGCGTTTCGAGAAAATCGGCGCCCAGGTGCAACGCGACCGCGTGTGGAGCGGTGAGTTGAGCGGCCTGTGGACGCAGTACCAGACCCGCGCCAGCAAGCATGCCCAGGAAGGCAAGCGCGATCCGCAGCTGGAACTGTATCGCTGGTGGCTGGAGGAATATCGGGTATCGCTGTTCGCCCAGCAACTGGGGACCAAGGTGCCGATCTCCGACAAGCGCCTGAGCAAGCAGTGGAGCCAGGTCGAGCCCTGAGTCCCGGGCTTGCGCAATACCTGTGGAGCGAGCTTGCTCGCGATGGGGCCCTGTCAGTCAACATCATCGCTGCCTGACACACCGCTATCGCGAGCAAGCTTGCTCCCACAGGTTTACAGGGGCGTCATCCAGCAAACAGGCGCCAAAATCCCGCGTT
Organism: Pseudomonas vancouverensis; assembly: GCF_004348895.1. Lineage (GTDB taxonomy): Bacteria > Pseudomonadota > Gammaproteobacteria > Pseudomonadales > Pseudomonadaceae > Aquipseudomonas > Aquipseudomonas vancouverensis. Next base: position 42,986 of record NZ_RRZK01000002.1, on the reverse strand, counting down.
TATGGCAAACTTCGCCGCTATAAACACCGGCCCCGCGATTTTGAGCCTTCAGCTTCGCGGGCAGGTCGGAATAAAGCGATGCCAGGTTTGCGTCCCCGGGATGGGAATAGACCCTTTGTGTGTTGGTACGACGGTGCCAATGCTTTCTGCCTGAACAGATTAGAGACACGACCATGCATAACGTCGTCATCAGTGGCACTGGCCTGTACACCCCGGCCAACAGCATTTCCAACGAAGAGCTGGTGCAGTCTTTCAATACCTATGTAGCGCAATTCAACGCCGACAACGCCGACGCCATCGCCCGCGGTGAAATCGAGGCGTTGACCGAGTCCAGCGCAGCCTTCATCGAAAAAGCCTCCGGCATCAAGAGCCGTTTTGTCATGGACAAGGAGGGCATCCTTGACCCGCAACGCATGGCGCCACGCCTGCCGGAGCGTTCGAACGACGAATGGTCGGTGCTCTGCCAGATGGCCATCGGTGCTGCCGAACAGGCCTTGCAGCGCGCCGGCAAAACCGCCGCCGACATCGACGGCGTGATCGTTGCCTGCTCCAACCTGCAACGGGCCTACCCGGCCATCGCCATCGAAGTGCAGGAAGCACTGGGCATCCAGGGTTTTGGTTTCGACATGAACGTGGCCTGCTCCTCGGCAACCTTCGGTATCCAGACCGCCGCCAACAGCGTGCAACTGGGCCAGGCCCGAGCGATCCTGATGGTCAACCCGGAAGTCTGCACCGGTCACCTGAACTTCCGTGATCGCGACAGCCATTTCATTTTCGGTGACGCGGCGACCGCGGTGATCATCGAGCGTGCTGACCTGGCGACCTCCAAGCACCAGTTCGACATCGTCAGCACCAAGCTGTTGACCAAGTTCTCCAACAACATCCGCAACAACTTCGGCTTCCTCAACCGCGCTGCGGAAGAGGGCATCGGTGCCAAGGACAAACTGTTCGTGCAGGAAGGCCGCAAGGTGTTCAAGGAAGTCTGCCCGATGGTGGCCGAACTGATCGCCGCACACCTGGAAGAGAACCAGTTGAACGTCAGCGACGTGAAACGCTTCTGGCTGCACCAGGCCAACCTGAGCATGAACCACCTGATCGTCAAGAAACTGCTGGGCCGCGATGCTACCGAGCAGGAAGCGCCGGTGATTCTCGACACCTACGCCAACACCAGCTCCGCAGGTTCGGTGATTGCGTTCCACAAGAACCAGGACGACCTGGCCGCCGGCTCGCTGGCTGTGCTGAGCTCGTTCGGTGCCGGTTATTCGATTGGTTGCGTGTTGCTGCGCAAGCGCTGAGTGTGTAGACACTGTCGCAGCTGCTGAACATATCGCAGCTTGCGGCGGCTTTACGGGATTGGATTTCAACGTGCTATCGCGGTGAATCCGGTCAGCGTAGAAGCTGCCGCAAGCTGCGATTTTTTTTGCCCAGCTTTTGTGGCGAGGGAGCTTGCTCCCGTTCGATGACGAGGTCATCGCAAAACAGGCGCCTGCGGTGTGTCTGGTAAACCAGGGTGGTCGCTATTGGGACCGCTTCGCAGTCCAGCGCGAGCAAGCTCGCTCGCCACAAATGGATGGCGGTAGGCGAGGCTTTTGTGAAGTAGATGGAAGGCTTTTGTGAAGTGGCTGGGGGTGAGTGAGGTTTATGTGGCGAGGGAGCTTGCTCCCGTTCGATGACGAAGTCATCGCAAAACGAGCGCCGGTGGTGTGTCTGGTAAATCAGGGTGGCCGCGATAGGGGCCGCTTCGCAGCCCAGCGCGAGCAAGCTCGCTCGCCACAAATGGCTGGCGGTAGGCGAGGCTTTTGTGAAGTAGATGGAAGGCTTTTGTGAAGTGGCTGGGGGGGAGTGAGGTTTATGTGGCGAGGGAGCTTGCTCCCGTTCGATGACGAAGTTATCGCAAACCGAGCGCCTGTGGTGTGTCTGGTAAACCAGGGTGGTCGCTATCGGGACCGCTTCGCAGCCCAGCGCGAGCAAGCTCGCTCGCCACAAATGGCTGGCGGTAGGCGAGGCTTTTGTGAAGTAGATGGAAGGCTTTTGTGAAGTGGCTGGGGGTGAGTGAGGTTTATGTGGCGAGGGAGCTCGCTCCCGTTCGATGACGAAGTCATCGCAAAACGAGCGCCGGTGGTGTGTCTGGTAAATCAGGGTGGCCGCGATAGGGGCCGCTTCGCAGCCCAGCGCGAGCAAGCTCGCTCGCCACAAATGGATGGCGGTAGGCGAGGCTTTTGTGAAGTAGATGGAAGGCTTTTGTGAAGTGGCTGGGGGGGAGTGAGGTTTATGTGGCGAGGGAGCTTGCTCCCGTTCGATGACGAGGTCATCGCAAAACAGGCGCCTGCGGTGTGTCTGGTAAACCAGGGTGGTCGCTATTGGGACCGCTTCGCAGTCCCGCGCGAGCAAGCTCGCTCGCCACGGATGGTTGGGTGTCGGCGGGGGGGATAAAAAAACTCGCGTTGATGTATCGGACGGATGATGGGGACCGATACACCAAGGCGAGGCGTGAAACCGGCCCGGGCTTCCTTGCCCGGGTCGTATTGCGGGGTCAATCAGAACTTGGCTTCGGCATCCAGTTGCAGGGTGTTGATGTCGGAGTCTTTCACGCGGATGTTGGCGTTGGTCTGGTCCGAGTTAGCCATGAAGTAGGTGGCGCCCAGGGTGAAGTTCTTGTCCAGCTCGTAGCTCACTTTCAGCTTGCTGCCGCGCGAACCAGTGTAGCCGTTGGCGAAGTCGGAGTCGGTGAAGGCACCCACCACAGCGTTACGCTGTACGTCGCGGTAGTTGTAGTCGATACCAAAGCCGTAGACCTTGGTCTTCACACCGGTCAACCAGCCAGTGTCCTGGTCGTTGCTGGCGTCGGTGTTGTTCACGTACTGGCCGTAGAACGACAACGGTACTGGCAGGTTGGCGATGTCCAGCTGACCGAAGCCTTCGTACAGTTTGAAGGTTTCGTTCGGGCTGTTGCCGTTGACGGCCAGGGCGCATGGCGCAGTAACGGTGCCGGTGGTCGGGCAGGCACTGTTCTTGTCGTTGTCGTAGGAGTAGATACTGCCGCCCACGGTCAGTTTCAAGCTGTCGGTCAGCGCGAAGCGACCACCCAGCTGACCAGCGTACAGACGCAGGTCGTGTTTGAACTGCACGCCTTCGCCGTCGACGTTGTCCTTGAGGGTGTAGTGACCGGCGCTACCGAACAGTTCGGCGCTGCCGTTCAGAGGATACTTGTAGGTAACGGCCAGGCCTTCCGGGTTGATGTCGCTATCCCAGATGATGTCGCCCATGCTCACCCACGGCTGGTTCATCTTGCCGCCAATGATGTGCAGGTTCTTGATCGCGTCAGGGTGGTAGTCAACGTAGCCCTGGTCCAGCCAGATCGATTTCTTGTCGAAGTAGTTGTTCAGGTCCTGGTTGGTGGAACGTGCGTCGTCGTTGCTGCCGGTGGCGATACGGATACCGGTATCGACCTGCGGGTTGATTTCGCTGTACGCGCCCAGACGGGCACGAATACGCTGACGATCCTGGTCCTTGCTGTTCGGCACGGCATCGTTGTGTACGGTTTCTTCACGGAAACGTACATCACCCTTGAACTGGGTCTTGGCGGCCCAGGCGAGTTTCTGGTCGAAGGCGCTCAGAGTGTCGGTTTTCTTCGCGGTGGCTGCGATCTGCTCGTTGGTCTCTTGTTGAGCCTGACGGGCGATTTGCTGGTCTTTCTGATCCCTGGCCAGCTCGGCTTGCAGTTCGGCGTACTGGGAGTTGGTGATAGAGCCGTTAGCCTTGAGCATGTCGAGCAGTTTGGCGTCGACTGCGGCGCTGGCCGGAACGCTCATGGCCAGCAGCAGACCGCCACACAGGGCCGCCGCAGTTTTCGTGGAAGCAAGACGCATATCAATCTCCGAAGATGAAAGGGGATGACTGAGCCATCCGGGGCACAACCGACCGTAAGGGGCGGAAAACAGTGGCCGGGCTATAACCCGGCGCTCTAAAAACAGGCGCCAGTATCGCGATGGTTTATGACAGAGCGGTGGCAATGTGATGTCATGTCGATGACGATACAAAATCGTCCTGAACTATTGAGTTAGAGCACTGTCGTGGAATTGATCGTGTGCGAAGGGCAGCGATAAGCGATACTCGCCGGGTTTCCACGCCGTGAAAGAGTGAGGATGGTGATGCCGTTGCAACGCCTGCAAAGACTGTCAGAAATCCCTGCGCAGGTTTGGGACGCGCTGGTGCCCGAAGCGCAGCCATTTTTGCGTCACGCCTTCCTGAGCGCACTGGAAGACAGCGGCAGCGTCGGCCCCCACACTGGCTGGCAAGCCGAGCATTTGCTGCACATGGAAGGCGAGCGTCTGATCGCTGCGTTGCCCAGCTATCGCAAGTGGCATTCCTACGGTGAGTACGTGTTCGACCACGGCTGGGCGGATGCCTGCGCACGGGCCGGCATCGACTATTACCCGAAATTGTTGACGGCCGTCCCCTTCAGCCCGGTCAGCGGGCCGCGCTTGCTGGCGACCACGCCCGAAGAGGGTTTCGAGTTGCTGGGCAGCCTGCCGGGCTATCTGGAAATCGAGCAGCTCAGCAGCGCGCACATCAATTTCACCGACCCCTTCACTGACGCTGCTCTGAGCGAACAAGCGGGCTGGTTGCAGCGCATTGGCTGTCAATACCACTGGCAGAACCGCGGCTATCGCGATTTCCAGGATTTCCTCGACGCCTTGAGCTCGCGCAAACGCAAACAGATGCGCAAGGAACGTGAACAGGTGGCGGGGCAGGGCTTCGAGTTCGAATGGCTGGAAGGTCGCGAGTTGAGCCAGGCGCAGTGGGACTTCGTGTATGCCTGTTATGCCAACACTTATGCGGTGCGGCGTCAGGCGCCGTACCTGACGCGGGAGTTTTTCAGCCTACTGGCCGAGCGCATGCCGGAATCGATTCGTGTGGTCTTGGCCAAACAAGGCTCACGACCGGTGGCGATGGCCTTCAGCCTGGTGGGTGGCGACAGCTTCTACGGACGCTACTGGGGATGCCTGGCGGAATTTGATCGCCTGCATTTCGAAACCTGCTTCTACCAAGGCATGGACTATGCGATTGCCAACGGTTTCCAGCGTTTCGACGCCGGGGCCCAAGGCGAGCATAAATTGATTCGCGGATTTGAACCTGTGATCACCCACTCCTGGCATTACCTGCGCCACCCTGGATTGAAAGCGGCGGTGAAGGATTTTCTCGAGCAGGAGCGCGTTGGGGTATTGGCTTACGCCGAAGAGGCCAGGTCAGCCCTGCCGTATCGACAGGGCTGAAGATCAATCGATCCCGACGAATCCACCTGTCTGGTGTTGCCACAACCGCGCATACAACCCGCCATGGGCCAGCAGTTCGGCGTGGGTACCGGTTTCGGCGATCTTGCCGTTTTCCAGGACCACCAGGCGATCCATCCGGGCGATGGTCGAGAGCCGGTGGGCGATGGCGATCACGGTCTTGCCCTGCATCAGGGTTTCCAGGCTTTCCTGAATGGCGGCTTCGACTTCCGAATCCAGCGCTGAGGTCGCTTCGTCCATGATCAGGATCGGCGCGTCCTTGAGCAACACCCGGGCGATGGCGATACGCTGACGCTGGCCGCCGGACAGCTTGACCCCGCGTTCGCCGACGTGGGCATCGAAACCCATGCGGCCTTCGGCATCCGACAGTGTCGGGATGAAGCCGTCGGCCCGGGCCTTGTGCACTGCTTCCCAGAGTTCGGCGTCGCTGGCGTCGGGTTTGCCGTACAGCAGGTTGTCGCGGATCGAGCGGTGCAGCAGCGAGGTGTCCTGGGTGATCATGCCGATGCGCTCGCGCAGGCTTTCCTGGCTGACCTCGGCGATGTTCTGGCCGTCGATCAGAATGCGACCGCCTTCGACGTCGTACAGGCGCAACAGCAGGTTCACCAGGGTCGATTTGCCGGCGCCGGACGGGCCGATCAGACCGATTTTCTCGCCGGCCTTGATGGTCAGGTTGAGGTCGCCGATGATCCCGCTCTGCTTGCCGTAGTGAAAATCCACGTGCTCGAAACGCACTTCACCACGGGCTACCGCCAGCGGCTTGGCCTGGTCGCGGTCGGTGACGGAGACCGGTTGCGAGATGGTCTGCAGGCCGTCCTGGACCATGCCGATGTTTTCGAAGATCCCGGTAACCACCCACATGATCCAGCCGGACATGTTGACGATGCGAATCACCAATCCGGTGGCCAGGGCAATCGCACCCACGCTGATCAGTGACTGGGTCCACAACCACAGGGCCAGGCCCGTGGTGCAGACGATCAGCAGGCCGTTCATGCTGGTGATGACCACGTCCATGCTGGTGACCACACGACCGGCCAGTTGCGCCTTTTCGGTCTGTTCCTTGATCGCTTCGCGGGCGTATTGCTGCTCGAAATTGGTGTGGGCAAACAGTTTCAGGGTGGTGATGTTGGTGTAGCCGTCGACAATGCGGCCCATGAGCTTTGAACGCGCGTCGGAGGCCAGCACCGAGCGATCCTTGACCCGTGGCACGAAGTAGTAGAGGGCGGCGATGAAGGCGAAGATCCACGTCAGCAGCGGAATCATCAGGCGCCAGTCGGCTTCGGCAAACAGCACCAGCGAACTGATCGCATAGATCAGCACATGCCACAACGCATCCACGGCCTGCACCGCCGAGTCACGCAGGGAATTGCCGGTTTGCATGATGCGCTGGGCGATGCGCCCGGCGAAGTCGTTCTGGAAAAAATTCAGGCTCTGCTTGAGCACGTAGCTGTGGTTTTGCCAGCGGATCATGCTGGTCATGCTCGGGCTCAGGGTCTGGTGCACCAACAGGTCATGCAGGCCGACGAAAATCGGCCGCAGTACCAGGGCTACGACGACCATCCAGGTCAGCTCGAGGGCGTGTTCGCGGAACAGATTGACGTTCGGCGTGCCTTGGGCCAGGTCGATGATGCGGCTCAGGTAACTGAATAGCGCGACCTCGATCAAGGCCCCGATCAGGCCGACGAACAGCAGGGCGGCGAAGCTCGGCCAGACCTGCTTGAGGTAATAGGTATAGAAGGGGAACACCCGGTCCGGCGGAGACGCCGTGGGTGCGTCGCGGAATACGTCGATCAGTTTTTCAAAGCGGCGATAAAGCATCGGTTTTTCGCCCGCGGGCGGGCTCTCCTTTAAACGGTTTGAGCGTTGCCGGTATAACCGGCAACGGCTCGGACATCCTTGTCCAGCTTAGTCTCAGTCGATCCGTTTGGCCGACTTGATGAACACCGGATCGGCCGGCACGTCTTTCATGCCGTTGCGCACGGTGGTCGGCGAATTGACGATGATGTCGACCACATCCATGCCTTTGACCACTTTGCCGAACACGGCGTAACCATCACCCTGGTCGAGGAAATCGTTGTCCTTGACGTTGATGAAGAACTGGCTGGTGGCCGAATCCGGATCGGAGGTGCGCGCCATCGACAAGGTGCCGCGAACGTTGACCAGACCGTTCTTGTGCTCGTTCTTGATCGGGGCCTTGGTTTCTTTCTGCTGCATTTGCTGAGTGAAACCACCGCCCTGAACCATGAAGCCCGGGATCACACGGTGGAAAATCGTGTTGTTGTAGAAGCCGCTGTCGACGTACTGGAGAAAGTTCTTGGTGCTGTTGGGCGCCTTGACCGGGTCCAGTTCGATTTCGATCTGGCCGTTGGTGGTGTCCAGCAATACGTGCGGCGCTTTTTCCGGCGTCGCAGCCATCAGGTTGGCGGCAAACAGAACGGAGCCGGCGGCGAGGGCGATTTTTTTCAGCATGGGTCAGGGATCCTGATTGGAGTGGTATCAACTGCGCTGAGAAACTCGAGCAGTGTCTGGTTGAAGCGTTCGGGCTGGTCCAGCGGCGTGGCGTGACGGGAATCGGCGATCACCACCAGCCGCGCATCGGGCAGCAGTTTTACGTAGTTTTCCTTCAGCGAGACCGGGGTGTAGTCACGGTCGGCGCTGACGATGAGGGTTGGACAGGACACTCGCGAAAGTCGTTCCTGAACACCCCAGCCGACAATGGCATTGAAGCTGGCGAGATAAGCATGTTTGTCGTTTTTTGCCCAGCGCTCGGCCATTTTTTCTCGCAGATCGGCTTGCTCGGGCTTGGGAAACAGCTTGCCGCCCAGCGCTTTGCCGATGGTACGCAGGCTCAGTGCATGCATCAGGCTCCAGCGCTTGAACCACTGCCAGTAGTCGTCGCGACTGCGCAACTTGACCTCGGGCGCGCTGTTGACGATGCACAGGCTCCTGAGCAGTTGCGGCTGATCCACAGCCAGTTGAAAACCGATCATCCCGCCCATCGACAGGCCCACATAATGTACCGGGCCGAGGTTCAAGTGTTCGATCAGGGCGACCAGGTCGGCGCTGAAGCCGGCAATGCTGTAGCGCTCCCGGGGTTTGTCGGAGCGGCCGTGACCGCGTACATCCGCGACGATCACCCGGTAGCGGCTGGCCAGGGCCGGGATCTGCTTTTCCCAGTCCAGAGTGCTGGAACCGAGCCCGTGGACCAGCAGCAGCGGCGTGCCGTGGCCGTATTCCTCATAGTGCAGGTTGCAACCTTCGTGTTCGAAATAGGCCATGCGTACACTCCTTGTCAGGCTTGTTCAGGGGCGGCAAACGGCGCGTCCAGCGGCGCGGTGTCAAAGGTGCGCAGCAGCTCGATGAGAATCTGCGTGGCTGGCCCCAGGGGTTTGTCCTTGTTCGAGTACAGGTAAAAACTCGGGTTGCGGCTGCCGCCCTGGTCCAACGGTAGCAGCTTGAGCGTGCCTTCTCGCAGCTCCCGTTCGATCAGGTGGCGCGGCAGCCAGGCGAAGCCCAGGCCACTGCTGACGAAGGTGGCGGCGGTGGCCAGGCTGCCGACGGTCCAGCGCTGTTCGGCGCCGAGCCAGCCGACGTCCCGTGGTTGCTGGCGACCGGAGTCGCGGATCACCACCTGCATCTGGCTTTCCAGGTCCTGGAAGTTCAGTTCGCGATTCAGGCGGTGCAGCGGGTGTTCAGGGTGGGCGACCGCGACGAATTCGACGTCGCTCAATTCCGCGCCCAGATAACCGGGAATGCTCAAACCGGTGATGGCCAGGTCGGCGACGCCTTCGAGCAACACTTCTTCCACGCCCGACAATACTTCCTCGCGCAGGCGCACCCGGCAGCCACGGCTTTGCGGCATGAACGCGGTCAGGGCGCGGACGAGACGGGCGCTAGGGTAAGCGGCGTCGACCACCAGGCGTACTTCGGCTTCCCAGCCCTGTTCCATGTGATGGGCGAGGTCTTCGAGCTGGCTGGCCTGTTTCACCAGTTGCCGCGAGCGACGCAACAACACGCCGCCGGCTTCGGTCAGCACAGCCTTGCGCCCGTCGATTCGCAGCAACGGCACGCCGAGCTGGTCCTGCATGCGCGCCACGGTATAGCTGACCGACGATTGCGAGCGGTGCAACGCTTCGGCGGCCTGGGCGAAACCACCGTGATCGACCACGGCCTGCAGCGTTCGCCATTGATCAAGGGTCACGCGGGGCGCTTTCATGTTGAGCTCCTCTTGTCCTAAGCTGGCGGCCCCTAATGGAGGCTGCCGAATGAAAAAGTTGTGTTGTGCGTTGCTGGCGATGTTGCCGCTGACCGCGTTTGCTTATCCGATCGATGTGCAGAAAAACCTCAACGGCATGAAGATCGACTACGAAACCTATGCCACCGACAGCGACATCGGCTCCATTCAGGTGGCGAACTACGGCGATGTCGATGCCGATTGCAAGGCGGTCTTCAGCAATGGCCCGGAAGCGCCGCGCACCCGCAAACTCGAAGTGCCGGCCGGCAAACACAAGAATGTCACGGCCAAATTCAGCCGGGACATCATCAAGCTGCGCATCGTGCTGACCTGCACACCGAAATAACGCTTTCCCCTGTAGGAGCGAGCCTGCTCGCGATGGTGTGTCAGTCACAGGTGTTGCCACTGACTCACCGCATCGCGAGCAGGCTCGTTCCCACATGAGGGGCATGGGTTGCTTATAAACGAATTTATTGATGGGTTATAGCAGTTATTTGCGCTTTTTCATCGATACGACTCTGTTTAACCTTCACTCCATCGACTTACAGCATTCTCAGATGGAGGCTACAGCCCATGTCCCGCGTTCTGATCATCGAAAGCAGTGCCCGTCAGCAAGACTCGGTATCCCGTCAACTGACCCAGACCTTCATCAGTCAGTGGAAAGCTGCACACCCCAATGACCAGATCACCGTCCGTGACCTGGCCGTGAACCCGGTACCGCACCTGGACATCAACCTGCTGGGTGGCTGGATGAAGCCTGCCGAGCAGCGCAGCGACATCGAGCAGCTTTCCCTGGAACGCTCCAATCAGCTGACTGACGAGTTGCTCGCCGCCGATGTGCTGGTCATGGCCGCGCCCATGTACAACTTCGCGATCCCCAGCACCCTGAAAGCCTGGCTCGACCATGTGCTGCGTGCCGGTGTGACCTTCAAGTACACCGAAACCGGCCCGCAAGGCCTGCTCAACGGCAAGCGCGCCTACGTGCTGACCGCTCGCGGCGGTATCTACGCCGGCAGCACCGCCGATCACCAGGAACCGTACCTGCGCCAGGTCATGGGCTTCATCGGCATCCATGACGTGACCTTTATTCACGCCGAGGGCATGAACCTGGGCGGCGACTTCCAGGAGAAAGGCCTCAACCAGGCCAACGCCCGGCTTTCTCAAGTGGCTTGATATGTTAATCGTCAGATAATCGCTGGATGGTCTAGTGACCTGGCGCAACCCTTCAAGCCTGTACGCGCATCGAACCTCCCTTTGCACTTGTTGCTCCTGAGTGCTGTAGCCCGATTGAACGCTTTAGCGAGATCGGGCTTTTTTTTGCCTGTAATTCAAGCTGCTGTACAAGACCTGCAGGAGCCGTCTTGCTGGTGATATCCGAGTGTCAGTCAACGATGATGTTTGCAGGAAATAACGCTATTGCCAGCAAGCCGGCTCCTCCAGTGATTTGTATTGTTTGAGGGTTCGCGATAACCGGCAAAACCCGCTATCTTCGCCGCCATTCAAAACGAGGCGAGCATGGGCTATCTACTTTTTGTCACGCTGATCCAGGCGTTTTCCTTCAGTTTGATCGGCGAGTACCTGGCCGGTCATGTCGACAGTTATTTTGCCGTGCTGGTGCGCGTGTTGCTGGCGGGGCTGGTGTTCATTCCGCTGACCCGCTGGCGCTCGGTGGAGCCGGCGTTCATGCGTGGCATGCTGCTGATCGGTGCCTTGCAGTTCGGCGTGACTTACGTCTGCCTGTACCTGAGCTTTCGCGTACTCACCGTGCCGGAAGTGCTGCTGTTCACCATCCTCACGCCGCTGCACGTGACCCTGATTGAAGACGCATTGAACCGGCGCTTCAATCCGTGGGCGCTGGTGGCGGCACTGGTGGCTGTGGCGGGCGCGGCGGTGATTCGCTATGACCGGATCAACCCGGACTTCTTCATGGGTTTCCTGCTGCTGCAACTGGCCAACTTCACCTACGCCGCCGGGCAAGTGCTGTACAAGCACCTGGTCGCACGCCATCCAAGTGATCTGCCGCATTACCGGCGCTTCGGTTACTTCTACCTCGGCGCTTTGGCGGTAGCGTTGCCGGCGTTCCTGCTGTTCGGCAAACAGAACTTCCTGCCCGAGGCGCCGCTGCAATGGGGCGTGCTGCTGTTCCTTGGCCTGGTTTCGACCGCATTGGGGCTGTACTGGTGGAACAAGGGCGCCTGCCTGGTGAACGGCGGGACACTGGCGGTGATGAACAATCTGCACGTACCGGTCGGGCTTTTGCTCAATTTGCTGATCTGGAATCAGCATGAAGAGTTGGGGCGACTGTTGCTCGGAGGGGCAGTGATCCTGGGGGCGGTGTGGATCAGTCGTTTGGGTGTACGCAAGTCTTTGGCGCCGGCCTGAGCCACGCAAAGCGGGGGCATTGATACCCTGCAGCCTGCCGACTGGCGGGCCGCAGGGGCTGTGCTAGTGTTCTGGAGACCCCATCATCTCCTATGAGCCCTTGCCATGGACGAGTCCATTGTTGGCGTGACAACCGCGAAGTTCAACGCGCTGGTCGCGACGGTACAAGTGTACGGTGCCGCTTTTGCGGTGAAGATTCTGACCGCCATCGCCTTCTGGATCGTCGGGCGCTGGCTGATCGGTTTTGCGGTCGGCATGGTCCAGCGCGCGCTGTCCAAACAGAAGGTCGACCCGACCGTCCTGCGTTATGTGGGATCGGCCATTACCGTGACCCTGAACATCATTCTGGTGATCGGTATCCTCGGTTACCTGGGGATGCAGACGACCACTTTCGCTGCGCTGCTCGCGGCGGTCGGTCTGGCGATCGGCATGGCCTGGTCGGGGTTGCTGGCCAATCTGGCCGCCGGCGCTTTCATTATCGTGTTGCGCCCGTTCAAGGTCGGTGACTTCATCTGCGCAGGCGGGGTCACCGGGACGGTCACCGAGATCGGCCTTTTTGCCACCGCGATCAATACCCCGGACAACGTGCTGACCCTGGTCGGTAACAACAAGATTTTCAGCGACAACATCCAGAACTTCACCCACAACCCGTTCCGCCGTGTCGAACTCAAGGCACAGCTGTCCGGTGCAACCGACTGGAAGGCCGCAGCAGCCTTGCTCAAGCAACAGATTGCGGCGATCCCCAATGTGCTCGCCGAGCCGGCGGTGGACGTTGAGATCCTGGAATTCAACCTGGTCGGTCCGGTGTTGGCGGTGCGGCCTTACTGCCACAACGAGCACTATTGGCAGGTTTATTTCGACACCAACCGCACCATCAAGGACGCCCTTGGCGAAGCCGGTTTCCCGGCGCCGATGCCGACGCAGACGGTCATCGTCCAACAGCCCGCCAGCTGAACTGCAAGTGCCCGGCAGGTGACTGCCGGGCGCTTCAATCTTTCTCGGCCAACTGTGCCACCAGAAATTCGATGAAAGTCCGGGTCTTTTGCGGCACCCGACGTGCCGAAGGGTAAACGGCGTTGATCGTGATCGCCGGCGCCTGCCATTCGCACATCACCGGCATCAGCCGACCGGCCGCCAGCGCCTCTTCGACGATGAAATTGGGCAGCAGGGCGATGCCCATGCCGGCCTCGGCCGCCTGGGCGAGCAGGTCGCCATTATTGGCGTGCAGAGGACCTGTGACGTTGACCCGTTGGGTTTCCTTGCCGTTGCACAACTGCAGGCTGACGCCACTTTGCAGGTACCCGTAATTGAGGCACTGATGGTTGCGCAAGTCCTGCGGGACCTGCGGCGTGCCCGCACGTGCCAGATACTCAGGGGACGCCACCATGATCCGTGGCGCTGGTGCCAACTGCCGGGCAACCATGGTCGAGTCCGGCAGGCTGGCGATGCGAATGGTCACGTCAAACCCACCCCGCACCGGATCGACCTGCTGGTCGCTGAGCACCAGTTGTAGCTCGATGTTCGGATGTTGTTCATGGAACAGCGGAATCAACGGCCCCAGCCGACGCAAGCCGAATGACATCGGCGCGTTGACCCGCAACACCCCACGCAACTCGCCAATGCCATTGCGCGCCCGCTGTTCGGCCTCGTCCAGTGCTGCCAGCACTTCCCGTGCGGCGTCGAAATACTCGGCCCCGGCCTCGGTCAGGTGCAGGCTGCGGGTGGTGCGTTGCAGCAATTGAACGCCAATGGCGTCCTCCAGCGCCTGAATCTGCTTGCTGACTTTTGAACGGGGCACGTCCATGGCCCTGGCGGCCGCGGAAAATCCGTTCTCGCCGACTGTGACGACGAAGGCGCGCATGCATTCGATGCGATCCATTATTGTCCCTATTTTAGAATCAATGATTCTCGATTTTAGGTAATTGTCCCTTTTGTGGCCAGCCCCTAAAGTGACATCCAAGCCGACGACAACGCCACTCACGGCGAGTCGACTGACCCTCAACTCACTTGAAATAAACGACATCAAAAGGAACGCGCCATGTCTATCCGTGAACTGCTCAACCCAACCAACTCCGCCCTGATCCTGATCGACCACCAGCCGCAAATGGCGTTCGGCGTGCAGTCGATCGACCGTCAGACCCTGAAGAACAACACCGTGGGCCTGGCCAAGGCGGCGAAGATCTTCAACGTGCCGACCATCTACACCTCGGTCGAAACCGAGAGCTTCAGTGGTTACATCTGGCCCGAGTTGCTGGCGGTGCACCCGGAGCAAAAGCCGATCGAGCGCACCTCGATGAACTCCTGGGAAGACAAGGCGCTGGTGGATGCGGTGAAAGCCACCGGCCGCAAGAAGTTGATCATTGCCGCACTGTGGACCGAGGTCTGCCTGACCTTCCCGGCGCTGGAAGCCCTGGCCGAAGGCTACGAGGTGTACATCGTGACCGACGCATCCGGCGGCACCAGCAAGGAAGCCCACGACATGTCGGTGCAGCGCATGATCCAGGCCGGTGCGGTGCCGGTGACCTGGCAGCAGGTCCTGCTCGAATACCAGCGTGACTGGGCGCACAAGGACACGTACGAGGCGGTGTTGGAGCTGGTTCTGGAGCACAGCGGCGCGTACGGCATGGGCGTGGATTACGCCTACACCATGGTGCACAAGGCACCGCAGCGGCAGATCAAGTAATCCGTAACTTCAGAGGTAAATACAATGCCTGTGGGAACGACGCACCGTCGCTCCCACAGGTTTTTGTCGCCTTACATCAAGCGTTTTTCCTGTTCGGGCAGACTGCTCGCCCCCAGCACCGCCGGCAGTATCCCGGCACGCAAGTCCGTCCCGCTCGGTTGCTGATACAGGCTCAGGCCGAACTCCGGCAGCACCGCCAGCAAGTAATCGAAAATATCCCCCTGAATCCGCTCGTAATCGGCCCACGCCGTGGTGCGGGTAAAGCAGTAGATTTCCAATGGGATACCCTGGGCCGTGGTCTGCATCTGGCGCACCATGCAGGTCATGTTCGGCTGGATGTCCGGGTGACTCTTCAGATACGCCAGCGCATAGGCGCGGAAGGTGCCGATGTTGGTCATGCGGCGACGGTTGGCGGACATGGCCGCGACGTTGCCCTGGGCCTCGTTCCAGGCTTTGAGTTCGGCCTGCTTGCGCGTCATGTAGTCGCTGAGCAAACGCACCTGGGAGAGTTTCTGTTCTTCCTCGTCGCGCAGGAAGCGCACGCCGCTGGCGTCGATGTACAGGCTGCGCTTGATGCGGCGGCCGCCGGACTGCTGCATGCCGCGCCAGTTCTTGAACGACTCGGACATCAGCCGCCAGGTCGGGATCGAGACGATGGTCTTGTCGAAGTTCTGCACCTTGACCGTGTGCAGGGTGATGTCCACCACATCGCCGTCGGCGCCGACCTGGGGCATTTCGATCCAGTCGCCGACCCGCAGCATGTCGTTGCTGGTCAACTGCACGCTGGCGACGAACGACAGCAGGGTGTCCTTGTAGACCAACAGAATCACCGCCGACATTGCACCCAGACCGGAGAGCAGCAACAGCGGCGAGCGGTCGATCAGGGTGGCAACAATGATGATGGCACCGAACACGTACAGGACCATTTTCGCCAGTTGCACGTAGCCCTTGATCGAGCGAGTGCGGGCGTGCTCGGTGCGCGCATAGATGTCCAGCAGGGCGTTGAGCAGGGCGCTGACGGTCAGCAGCAGGAACAGGATGGTGAAGGCCAGTGCGACGTTGCCGAGGAAGTTCTGCGCGGTGTTGCTCAGTTCCGGCACCAGCTTCAGGCCGAACTGGATCACCAGTGAAGGCGTGATTTGCGCCAGGCGATGAAACACCTTGTTGTGCAGGAAGTCGTTGATCCAGTGCAGGGCCGGTTGGCGGCCGAGTATGCGGGCGCCGTGCAGCACCAGGTAGCGCGCCACTCGTCCGAGGACCAGGGCGATGGTCAGCAGCAGTATCAGCGCCAGACTGGAATACACCAGCGGGTGCTGATCGAGGGCACCCCAAAGGGCTTGGACGTTGAGCCAGAGCTGTTTGATATCCATGGGTGAAGGGATTCTTCTGTGGGATGCGACTGACGATTAGAGCATTTATGACGCTTTGTATTGTGTTCGATGTCAAACCGGGCAACAAAAAAGCCACTGTTTAGTGCCATTTGCACAAAGAAACTCGGCCTGAGCGCTCGAAACCGTTACCCTATGCAGCTGTTTTTTTGCATTTCTTCGAGGTAGCACCCGTGTTTTCCCAATTCGCCCTGCACGAACGCCTGCTTAAAGCCGTGGACGAGCTTAAATTTGTCGAGCCTACGCCTGTGCAAGCCGCGGCAATTCCGCTGGCGCTCCAGGGGCGTGACCTGCGGGTGACGGCGCAAACCGGTAGCGGCAAGACCGCTGCTTTCGTCCTGCCGATCCTCAACCGTCTGATCGGCCCGGCGAAAATCCGTGTGAGCATCAAGACGCTGATCCTGCTGCCGACCCGCGAACTGGCCCAGCAGACCCTGAAGGAAGTCGAGCGCTTCTCGCAATTCACCTTCATCAAGTCCGGCCTGATCACCGGTGGTGAAGACTTCAAGGTGCAGGCCGCGATGCTGCGTAAGGTGCCGGACATCCTGATCGGTACACCGGGGCGGATGATCGAGCAACTCAACGCCGGCAACCTCGACCTGAAAGAAGTGGAAGTACTGGTCCTCGACGAAGCCGACCGCATGCTCGACATGGGCTTTGCCGAAGATGTACAGCGCCTTGTTGACGAGTGCACCAACCGTCAGCAGACCATGCTGTTCTCCGCCACCACCGGCGGTTCTGGCCTGCGCGAGATGGTTGCCAAGGTCCTGAACAACCCGGAGCACCTGCAACTCAACGCGGTCAGCCAGCTGAACGAAACTACCCGTCAGCAAATCATCACCGCTGACCACAACCAGCACAAAGAACAGATCGTCAACTGGCTGTTGGCCAACGAGACCTATCAGAAGGCCATCGTCTTCACCAACACCCGTGCCATGGCCGATCGCATCTACGGCCGCCTGGTGGCGCAGGAGTACAAGGCGTTCGTCCTGCACGGCGAGAAAGACCAGAAGGATCGCAAGCTGGCGATCGACCGCCTGAAGCAGGGCGGCGTGAAAATCCTCGTGGCGACAGACGTAGCCGCGCGCGGCCTGGATGTCGACGGCCTGGACCTGGTGATCAACTTCGACATGCCCCGCAGCGGTGACGAATACGTGCACCGCATCGGCCGTACCGGCCGTGCCGGCAACGATGGCCTGGCCATCTCGCTGATCTGCCACGGCGACTGGAACCTGATGTCGAGTATCGAGCGCTATCTCAAGCAGAGCTTCGAGCGCCGCACCATCAAGGAAGTCAAAGGCACCTACAGCGGACCGAAGAAGGTCAAGGCTTCGGGCAAGGCTGTCGGCGTGAAGAAGAAAAAGACCGACGCCAAGGGTGACAAGAAGAAAACCGCCGCCAAGACCCCGACCAAGCGCAAGAGCGCCAATCGGCCGAAGAGCGACTCGCTGGTGAGCAAGGATGGCATGGCGCCGCTCAAGCGCCGCAAGCCGGAAGCGCCAGCGGCCGAGTAAGTCGCCCCAGGCAACCCAAGAAAAACCCGGACTTGTCCGGGTTTTTTGGTTTTCAGCCTTCGGTCTTTTTCTCTGCGCTGTCCAACTCTTTCAGGCGCTGATCGATCAACTGGCACTTGTCCGGCAGGTCCTTGGCGGCGGTGCCGAGGTCCATCTTCTGCAACTCGTCGTTGATTTCCTTGGCCTTGGTCGGGTTTTGCTTGGTGAGCTGGGTGACTCGCTGGGCCAATTCTTCGCGCTTTTGCGTGGCTTCCTCCGGCGTGCAGGCCCAGGCGGGCAGGGCGCAGACTAAGGTCGCGGCGAGGGTGAGCTTGATCAGGGTTTTCATCGGGGCAGGCCTCAGTTCCGGTTAAGGCGGTTACCCGGTTGAGCGCTGGGCTGGGCGAAAAGTTCAGTGTTGCTGTTTAGTCAGGACTCCATCGCGAGCACACTCCTGCATCGTGCATGGCATCCATATCCAGGCACGATCCCTGTGGGAGCGAGCTTGCTCGCGATGGCCGCGACTTGGCGCAGGGGCTTATCCCCCATGACAGCAGCTCGATTTCTCCCCCTCGTCATATTTGTCGTGGTGCCGCACCCATTCCATGATTTCCTCTTCATTGCGGCCCTTGGGCGCCAGGTCCAGGTAGTTGTAGGCACCGACCAGCAAGTCCAGACCCCGGGCATAGGCGGAGTAGGTGTGGAAAATCTCGCCTTTGTCGTTGCGATAAAACACGCTGAGGCCGGGGAGTTCTTCTTCTGCGCCGTCAGACTTTTCGTAGTTGTAGGTGGCTTTGCCGGCCGCGACATCTTCTGCTCGGGCACTGACGCCGAAGTCATAGTTGAAATCGCTTCCGGCGGATGACACCCAATCGAACTTCCAGCCCATACGCCGCCTGAAGGCCTGGAACTCGGCGAACGGCGCGTGGGACACCGCCACCAGCGCGATGTCGTGGTGGGCCAGGTGCTGGTTGGCTCCGTCGATGTGATCCGAGAGAAACGAGCAGCCGGGACAGCCTTCGTCCCAGCCCTTGGCAAACATGAAGTGATAGACGATTAACTGGCTGCGACCGCCAAATAGATCCGCCAGGGTCAATGGGCCGTTGGGTCCCTGGAAGCGGTAGTCCTTGTCGACTTTCACCCAGGGCAGCGCACGACGTTCGGCGCTGAGTTTGTCCCGTTCCCGGGTGAAGGCTTTTTCGCGAGCCAGGTGTTGTTTGCGGGCGGTGATCCATTCTTCCCGGGACACGACGGGATGATTCTGTATGTTCATGATGTGTTCTCCTGCAGAGTGCGGGGAGTTGACTGACACAGGTTAGTCGTTCGCCCTGCGCTCCATTCGACAGACCGCTAGTCGGTCACTCACAGAACCTCGGCTGAACGGCTGCCGAGCACGCCGGTCACAACTTGTAAGGCCTGCTGCACGGGCATTCACCACACGGGCACCGGAGGTTGAATCAGGATGACGACTTATAACTGGGACTTGATCGAGCGCTTGTTGCACGAAGTGCAGAACAGCGCTGGCCACAGCTTCACGCCGCGTCCATACGCTGAACAGCATGCGGCGCAAAAAGCCGCGGAAGGCGAGCCGATCGGCAACCTCGACCATTTGAAGGCCGTGGCGGACGAGTATGAAAAATTGCTGCTGCAGCGCGGCTATATCGAACCGAGACCGCAAGAAGAGGGCGGCACGGGTACCAACTACGTACTGACCCAAAGGGGCTCGAGCTTGTTGAGCCTGCTCGATAGCAGCATCCCGGGTAATGATCATCCACGGCAGGTGTTGGATGAGCAGGCCGATGCGCTGGATGAGTCGACCTTTGATAAGGTGGCGTCGGAGGCGAAAATCGCCTGACCTAACGCTAATGCCTTTGTTTTGTGGGAGCGAGCTTGCTCGCTCCCACATGGAATTGGCGTTGCCTTTAGGCCTGTTTTGCGGCCTTCAGGCATTTCAGGTCGCTGAAATCCTTTCTCACCCCTTCGATTTTTTTCAGCAGTCTTGCACGCTGATCCGCCGTGCTTTGCGCCATCAGGTCGACGAACAGCGCACGTGCCTGTGCCTCGGTGTTGGCAAACGCCTGCCGATAGGCCGGTGTCCATAAACTCTCGCGATTGACCAGCAGTGTCTCTATTCGCTGTGGGAAATCTGGACTCTGACGCTGGGCAACGGCCGCGCTAAACAGCTTCTGCCAGTGCACGCGGTTGGCGATCCATTGCGTATTCTGCTCGCCCAGTGTGGTCGACCATGCCGTGACCCGTTGTTGCTGAGCCGTATTGAGCGGGCCAAGCCAGTCGGTCAGGCGCTTTTGCATGCGTTCGTCGCGCTCTTTGATCTGCTGGGCCAAGGAGGGTTTGAGGTATTCCTCTTCGCGTTTGCGCTGATCCTTGGCAAACGCCTCGTTCATTTCGGCGACTTGTTGGTCGTTCAGGCCTTGCAGCAGTTCGACGGCAGACGGGGTGATTTCCCGCGCGGTCTCGGCAATCGCCTGTTTGGCTTCTGCCGTGCGCGCCTGCAACGCAGCGTCGGTGACCTGATTACTGGCGATCATCCCTTGCAGGCGGTCGAGCCAATCAAGGTAACCGGGCATTTGCGTGGTGCAGTGCCAGCTCAGGTGCTCCTTGAGGCGTTCGTTGAGCCAGTTTTTCTGCTCGCCGTTGATGTCCAGGTAATCGCTGAGCGTCCAGGGAATGATCACATCCAGGTGGCGGTAAGCCAGGCCCATGCGGCTGCACGCGCCAAGCGCCAGGGCGAAGGTCAGCATGAGGGCGATACGTTTGAGCCAGCGGTACATGAGCCGATCCTTGCGAAAGCCTGCTTCGGGTTCTCTTGTGAACGCAGGATGGGCCCGGCAGTTCAGCCGATCAATAGAAGGCGCGTTCGGCCTTGAGGGTCACCAGCCCGTCACACTGGCTGTTATGCCCGACGTAGGCCGAACAATCGCTGCCGCTCAGGCTGGAGTCGCTGTAGATCAGGTTGAGGTCGATGCCCATGAAGGGACGGGACAGTTTCAGCGACCAATCGGTAAAACTTCCGACATAACCGCCGTCCACCGCCACCGGCGCGTTGAACCGGTGAGTGGTGTATTTCATGCTGACGCCGATGCCGAACGGCTGGTTGCCGCTCAGGTCAGCGAACAGCGTGCTGTTGCGTTTGTCCGGGTCATTGCTCAGGGCGACGCCGAAACGGCTGCCGAGCAGGGTCAGGCCCCCAAACACTTCCTGGCTGTCGAGGGTGTCCACTTCCGGGTAGCTGTAATGGATCATGCCGACTTCGTAGCCCAGGGTTTGGTCGAAGGGTTGTTTGAAGCCTGCGTAGGAATCGATTTCGAGGTTGTTCCCGGGGCTGATACCCAGGCTCGGCGACCATTGGCCTACGTAAAAACCACTGTCGTGGGCGAGGTCCAGGCCACCGTGGAAGGAGCCGGCAGCTGAGGGTTTGACCAGGCCCTGAGCCATGCTGCGGCTGGGGCTGGTGCCGAGCTTCAGGTCGAAGCCGCCCAGATCGCGCTGCAGGAGTTGTGCCTGGCCCGCAGGACTCATCAGCAGGCTGGCCAGGGGTATCAATAAACAGAAAAAATGGCGCATGCGTCACTCCTTGAGTAGCGAGGGCAGGCGATCGACCTGCTGAAACGCTTGATCCAGACGCGTGCAAGGATACCGACGAATGATCGGCAGCGAGGGCCGTTCGTCGATTTTCAACAGATTGTTGAAGGAGGAGGGTGTTGCGGGGGTTCCAGTCCAAGCGCTTCGAGGCTCAAAGCGCTTAAAGACCAGGAGACGCGAAGGGTATTACTTTTTGCCCAGGGTGATCTGCTTGGACGGGCCGAACGTCTGGCCGCTGACGCCTTTGGCAATTTGCTGGATTTCACCGCCGGACTTGAGGAACGCAGCGATCTGGCTGTTGATCGACTCGCTGGTTTCAACGGCTGGAGCTGGCTTTGCTTTGCTGGTGGATGCTTTTACGCGCATGGCGGCCATTAACCTGTAGAAAATTAACTTGGCCAGGCATCGTACAGGAAATAGCCAGTCATTGCTTGGCAAATATCCCCTGAATATTATCGTCGCGATAGCCTAATTGATCGCTGATTATTATTCGAAGCAGGGCTCTAAGTCGCTGTTTTAACTAAGAACATTGCCGGTGAAATTTGCCGCCGGCGGGCGCTCGACACTGGCGTAAATGCCCGTATCGGTCTGACGAGCGGGCGCGTGCCCGACGCAAACCCGGAAAAATCAGGGCCTTCAAGGGATTTTCTCGCGCCGCCCGGCCAACCGCCGAACCTGACGCTTAAAAACGGGTAGAATGCCGCCCACGCAATGAGGGTATTGGACATGGCTTTAGTCGGGCGTTACAACAGTTTGCAAGTGGTTAAACACACTAACTTCGGTTTATATCTGGACGGCGGCGCAGATGGCGAAATCCTTCTGCCCAATCGTTATATTCCAAAAGATATTCCAAGCGAAGATGAAGACTGGCTCAACGTTTTTGTTTATCTGGACAGCGATGACAAACTTATCGCCACAACTGAAAAACCGAAAGTTCAAGTCGGTGAATTTGCCAGTTTGAAAGTTGTTGAAGTCAACAGTATCGGCGTATTCCTTGATTGGGGATTGCCAAAAGATTTGTTGCTGCCGTTTTCCGAAGAGAAGCGTCAGATGACCGCCGGCGAGTACGTGGTGGTGCATGTCTACCTCGACAAGCACACCCGCCGTATCACTGCCACCGCGCGCCTGGACCGCTATCTGGACAAGACCCCGGCCAACTATAGCGCCGGTCAGGAAGTTGACTTGCTGGTCGCCGAAGCCACCGACATGGGCTTCAAGGCCATCATCAACAACAAGCACTGGGGCCTGATTCACAAGAACGAAATCTTCAAGTTCATGCGCTCTGGCATGCAAGAAAAGGGTTTTATCAAGGAAGTACGAGCCGACGGCAAGATCAGCCTGAGCCTGCAACCTGTAGGGCAGGACGCGGCCACCAGCCTGAACTCGAAGATCCTCGCCAAGTTGCGTGAAAACAACGGCACCCTGGCAGTCAGCGACAAGAGTGATCCGGCGTTGATCAGCAGCCTGTTTGGCGTCAGCAAAGGCAACTTCAAGAAAGCCATCGGTGCGTTGTACAAGAATGGCCAGATTGTCATTCATGCCGATCGCATCGAACTCAGCTGATTTCGCCGGCAACACCCGGATGGCCGGAATGACGCGCACGGAGAGGTAAAGGTCTCTGACAGACGGCATTTTCTGGCCATTCGGTTAATAATCAACTGCACCCTTGCCCTGGCGCTTTTCCCAAGCAGACCGGGGCTTTTGTTTTGACTGCCGAGTCTGTGCCATGGATTGTTTTTTTGAGGTGTTGCGGTGAGCGCCACGCGGCGTGGCACCGACGGGTTTGCCCTGCAGGTGATGATCGGCCTGTGCCTGGTCTGGGGCATTCAGCAGGTGATGATCAAGTGGGCCGCGCCGGACATCGCGCCGGTCATGCAGGCTGCTGCGCGGTCGGGCATGTCGGCGTTGCTGGTCGGTCTGCTGATCTGCTGGAAGGGTGGCTGGAGTCAGGTACCCAACACCTGGCGTGGCGGTTTGCTCGCCGGTGCCTTGTTTGGCCTGGAATTCTTCTTCATTTCCGAAGGCCTGCAACTGACCACTGCTGCGCACATGTCGGTGTTTCTCTACACGGCGCCGATCTTCACCGCATTGGGCGTGCACTGGCTGTTGCCCAGTGAGCGTTTGCGGCCCTTACAGTGGGTGGGGATCCTGCTGGCCTTTCTCGGCATTGCCATTGCATTTGCCGGCGGTGTCTCCTGGGACCATCTCGATTCGCGCATGCTGATGGGCGACGCCCTGGCGATCCTTGCGGGGGCCGCGTGGGGCGCCACCACTGTGGTGGTGCGGGCATCGCGCTTGTCCGAGGCGCCGGTGACCTTGACCCTCTTCTATCAACTGATCGTCGGCTTTGTCGGCCTGATCTTAATCGCGCTGCTCAGCGGCCAGATCACCCACGTCAGCCTGACCCCGGTGGCCGTGGCCAGCGTGCTGTTCCAGGGCGTGGTGGTGTCGTTCTTCAGTTACCTCGTCTGGTTCTGGCTGTTGCGCCGCTACCTGGCGGCGAACCTTGCAGTGTTTTCGTTCATGACGCCGTTGTTCGGCGTCACGTTCGGTGTGGTGCTGCTGGGTGAAAAACTCAGCCTGAATTTCATCATTGGTGCCGTACTGGTGTTGTTTGGCATCACCTTTGTCAGCGCTGAACAGTGGTTGCGCCGGCGTCTGCGCAAAGCCCTCGGGCAGCGTTGAGCGGCGTGAGTAGCAGCCCACCGGCTAGCAGCAGGCCGCTACCGGCGACCACCAGCGCAGGCTGCAATCCGCCGCTGAAATGACTGCTCAGGGCCGCCAGCAGCGGCCCGCTGAGTTGGCCGACGGCGAAGCAGGCGGTCAACAGGCCGGCGTTGCGTTGAGTGGCATGGGGCGCCAGTTCCCGGGAACGTTGCATCACCAGTTGCATGCAGGCAAGGAACGGCGTGCCGCAGAGGATCACGCCCAGTGCCAGGCCGGGTCCATTGCCTAGCAGACAGGCGAAGACGCCCGCCGCTTGCAACCACAAGGTCGCCATCAACCAGCGCCGCGTCGCACCGGCCTGTTGCCGACGCAGGCTCACCAACACCACGCCGGTTGCGGCTGCCAGGCCGAAGCAGGGCCAGAACAGGTCGGCTTGCCACTGGCCATGGAACTGCGCGCTGGCCATCTGCGACAGAAAGGTCGCGGGGATGATGTAGCCCAGGCCGTATAGGCCGTAGATCAGGCCCAGGCGACCGATGCCCCGGCTGCCCGTCGTGGCGACAGCTGGAGCGGCACTCGCGTTGGCCACAGGCTGCGGCAGGAACGGCAGAATGCCCAGCAGCATCACCAAGCCTACTGCCGCATACACCAGCCACAGTGTGGCGGAAGTTTGCCCCAGCAAGTTCGAACCCAGCGCCAGCAGGCCTGTGAGGAAAATCCCCAGACCCGGTCCGGCAAAGACCAGGGCACCGAGACGCGGACGCCCGGCCGCTGCCGCCAGCGGCTGGCTCAGGGCGGTGATCATCACCAGCACCCAGGCACTGGCCACACCCGTACCAAAACGCAGCAACAGGTGCGACCAGAAACCGTTGGCCCAGAACGACGCCAGGGTCAGCAACACACACAGCCACAGGCCACCCAGCAAACGCCGGCGTATCTGCTCGGGGCGGCGGGCGAACATGGCGTCCACCGCACCGATGAAGTAACCGAGGTAGTTGGCGGCGGCAATCAGACCGGCGGCGGTCAGGTCGATCTGGCCTTCGCTGAGCAGGTGCGGCAGTTGCGGCGTCAGGGCGAAACGGCCAATGCCCATGGCCATCATCAGGGCGATAAAGCTGGCGGATAAGCGAATCAGCGCAGACATGGTCTGGACTCCGTGCAGAGGATCAATGACCGTCAGGCTAGAGTCGATTGACTTTCTTTAAAAATGAATAATATTAAGTAACTTGTTCTTTTTTGGAGAAGATCGTGGAGTTCAGCCAATTGCGCATCTTCCAGGCCGTGGCCGAGGAGGGCTCGATCACCCGGGCTGCGGAACGCCTGCATCGGGTGCCGTCGAACCTGTCGACCCGGCTCAAGCAACTCGAAGAGCAACTCGGCGTAGAGCTGTTTATGCGTGAGCGTCAGCGCTTGCAGCTCTCACCTGCGGGAAAAGTCCTGCTGGACTACACCGCCAGGCTGTTCGCCCTGCGTGATGAAGCCGGCGCTGCGGTACAGGGCGGTCAACCCGCTGGTGATTTCGTACTGGGCACCATGTACAGCACCGCCGCGATTCACCTGCCAGGATTGCTGGCGCGCTATCACCGCGAGTACCCGGCGGTGAATCTGCAAGTGCAGTCCGGGCCAAGTGGCGAGTTGCTTGAAGGCTTGCTTACCGGGCGGCTTGACGCGGCACTGGTGGATGGCCCGCTGGAAATGGCCGGGCTCGACGGTGTGCCATTGTGCGACGAACGGCTGGTACTGATCAGCGAGGCCGATCACCCGCCGGTGCGCAGCGCCAAGGATGTCGAAGGGCGTGCGGTGTTTACCTTTCGTCGAGGTTGTTCCTACAGGGCGCGCCTGGAGTCCTGGTTCGCCCATGATCACGCAACCATGGGCCGGCCGATGGAGATCGAGTCTTACCCAGGGATGCTGGCGTGTGTCATTGCGGGCTCTGGCGTGGCCTTGATGTCGGAATCGATGCTCGCCAGCCTGCCGGGACGGGAAGGTGTGGCGGTGCACCCGCTGGCCGAGCCGTTTGCCAGCGCCACCACCTGGCTGATGTGGCGTAAAGGCATGGTTGGGGCCAACCTGAACGCGTGGATCGAGCAGCAAAGGGCGATTTATCCGCCAGCGTCGGTGCAGTCGCAGGCCATTGCCTGAACGCGGGCTGATTGTGATGGATTCAGTAATAGTTCATTGCGACTTTGCGCGAGCATTACTCAGGACTTCGGACTATTATCTGTGCGAAGGGGCTACAGAATTTTGGCCGCTCGGCACTACCCTGAAGGGGGCACCATGAAAGAGAAAATCCAAAACTGGCTGCACGACCTGGGTGTCGCACTCGGTTTGATCGAACCGCCTCTGCAACCCGTGCCTATTCGTACTGACGACGAGCAACGCCGACGTCAGCAGCGTCGCCGGTAATCGTTACTGACCCGTAGCGGGCTTGTTGTGGTGAGGGGATAAATCCTCTCGCCATTTGCATCTGGATTGCCAACAGATCAGCTGTGGCAATCCACTTCAATGCCGCCCGATCTCCAACAAAAAACGGCTCAGATCATTCACAGTTCTGACTGACTTCAGCATCCGGTCTTCCTCGGCGGTAAACGCCGTCACATTCAGCTCATCTTCCATGTGGAAGATCAGTTCCTCGATATCTTCCTTGTCCAGACCCAACTGCGCCAGGCTGGTGCTGTCGTCGAAGTCATCCCGGCTTTCCAGCAGGCGGCTGATATAGCGATGCACGACGGCGCGTACGGCGGCTCTGTTCATGATGGTCTTCGCAGGCGTTGTTCTTGTTCTCCCTGGCGCTGTCGTCCCTGCCATTGATTACAGCAGGCATCAGTCGTGGGAGCGCTGCCATTGGTCAATCATGTCGCGCAGGTGCTCGCCGGAAAAACTGCCGAAATGGCCGCCATGCACCGTGCGGATTGGCAGTGCGTGCAAACGTCGCAGGCTGTTGGCGTAGTCTTCAAGGTTGGAGTGGTAGGCGTCTTCGATCAACGGGCCGTCGTAGATGATGTCGCCGCTGAACAGGGTTTCGGTGGTCGCTTCGTACAGACAGATGCCGCCCGGCGAGTGCCCCGGTGTGTGTACGACCTGCAAGACCCGATTGCCAAGATCCAGCACATCCCCGTCTTCGACAAAACCTGTGGCCGGCGCGGCCTTGACCCGGTACTCGGCGTAACACAGCGGGCAGTCGGGGTGCGCTTCGAACATGTCGTCGCCGACGAAGGCACGGCTGAGGTCATTTTCACCGTCCGGCGCGGCAAGAATGTCGGCTTCGGCCGGGTGCACCAGGCGCTCGGCGAACTCGTGATGACCGGCGATGTGATCGAAATGGCAGTGGCTGGCTACGGCGACCAATGGCCGCTCGGTGATCCATGGCAATTGTTCGCGCAGACTGACCAGTCCGGAGCCGCTATCAAGCAGCAGGTCCTTGTCGCGCCCTTGGATGTGCCAGAGGTTGCAGCGGTAGAAGGGGCGAATGTAGGGCTCGTGGATCAAGCGAATGCCGTCGCTGAGGTGTTTGACTTCGAACCACTGATCGCGGCTGACGATCTTCATGGGCAGTTTCCTTCAGGCGAAAAAAAACGAGTGTGGCAACCGACGCCACACTCGTCGAAGAAAGCATCAAGTCGTTATGTTTCAGCTTAGGCAGCGCTGGCCAATGTCGCCGAGCGGCGGGACAGCAGGCTGACCACCACGAAGCTCACCAGGCTGGCAACCAGGCTGTAGTAGATCGGGGTGTTGGCATCCAGACCGTCCTTGACCATGAACAGCAGGGCAGTGGCGAAACCCAGGCCCATGCTGGCGATGGCGCCGGCGGTAGTTGCACGTTTCCAGAAGATCGCACCCATCAGTGGAACCAGCATGCCGCCGACCAACAGGTTGTAGGCCAGGGTCAGGGCGCTGATCACGTCGTGTACCACCAGGGCGATACCCAGCACGACAATGCCGGTCAACAGGGTCACCAGGCGGTTCAGGCTCAGGCTCGACTGCTTGCCGCCACGCAGTTTAGGCAGCAGGTCTTCGCTCAGGGTGGTTGCGGCAGCCAGCAGGCCGGCGCTCGCGGTGGACATCATGGCGGCCAATGCGGCAGCGATCACCAGGCCACGGATACCGTCCGGCAGGGACAGCTTCACGATAGCGGCGAAGGCGTTGTTGACGTTGTCCAGATCCGGGATCAGTACGTGAGCGGCCATGCCGATCAGAGCGCAAACCAGACCGTAGACGATGCAGTAGAGACCTGCGGCGGTACCGGCGTATTGCGCGACTTTGGCGTTCTTGGCGGTGAACACCCGTTGCCAGATGTCCTGACCGATCAGGATGCCGAAGAAGTAGATCACGAAGTAGGTGATGATGGTGTCCCAGCCGATGGTGGTGAAGCTGAAGCTCGCCGCCGGCAGTTTGGCCACCAACTGATCCCAGCCGCCAACGCGGTACAGGCAGATTGGCAACAGGATGAACATCAGGCCCACGGTCTTGATGATGAACTGGACGATGTCAGTCAGGGTCAGGGACCACATGCCGCCGATCGCCGAGTAGACCACGACCACGCCACCGCCGAGCAATACCGAGATCCAGAACGGCAGGCCGAACAGCACTTGCAGGACGGTACCGATCGCCAGGATCGAAACCACGCCGATCATCAGCGCGTAGGCCAGCATGATCACCGCGCTCGCGGAGCGGGCCATCGGGTTGTAGCGCTTTTCCAGCACCTGGGTAACGGTGTAGATCTTCAGCTTCAACAGTGGCTTGGCGAGGAACAGGTTCAGCGCGACGATCCCGCAACCCAGTGCGGCACAGAGCCAGAAACCGGAGATGCCATGTACGTAGCCCAGGCGTACGGTGCCCACGGTGGACGCACCACCCAGGACGGTGGCGGCCATGGTGCCCATGTAGAGGCTTGGGCCGAGATTACGACCGGCAACCAAAAACTCTTCGTTGGTCTTGGCCTTGCGCATGCCGTAATAGCCGAGTAGCAGCATCGCGGCGGCGTAGATGAGTACAACGAATAAATCCAAAGCCATGATGGCGTGTCTCCGATTGTCTTTCTTATGTTGAAACTAAAAAGCAATGTGGCTGGGATCACATCTGTGGCGAGGGAGCTTGCTCCCGCTGGGCTGCAAAGCAGCCCCAATGCCTGCTGTCGGGTTTCTTCAGGAGAAACTCATCAGTCTGTTTTGCGACTGCTGCGCAGCCGAGCGGGAGCAAGCTCCCTCGCCACAGTGGTATCGCCTACCACCTTGAGCGTTTATCAGGCGACTTGTCGCATCGCCGGTTTAGCGAGCGAATCCTTGCTCTTGCTGCGCGGGTCGGTCGGGCCGTACACCGCTGCGGGTTCCGGGAACAGGCTCAACAGTGCCAGATACACCAGCGAGGCCAGGCCCAGGGTGACTGGCAGGCTGATATCGATACCACCGGCCATTTCGCCCAGTGGTCCGACAAACTGGCCCGGCAGGTTCACGAAGCACAGGCCGACGGCCGCGCTCGGGATCCAGGCACCCAGGCCACGCCAGTTCCAGCCGTGGGTGAACCAGTAACGGCCACCTTTCTCGCCACGGGTGAACACTTGCAGGTCATCCGGGCAGTAGAAGCCGCGACGCACCAGCAGGCCGATGATCATGATCACCATCCATGGCGTGGTGCAGGTGATGATCAGCACGGCGAAGGTCGACACGCTCTGCACCAGGTTCGCCGCGAAGCGTCCGATGAAGATGAACGCAATCGACATCACACCGATCAGCAGCGTTGCCTTGACCCGCGACAGGACGCGCGGGAACACGCTGGACATGTCCAGGCCGGTGCCGTAGAGCGAAGTGGTACCGGTGGACATGCCGCCGATCACCGCAATCAGGCACACCGGCAGGAAGAACCAGCTTGGCGACACCGCCAGCAGACCGCCTACATAGTTGTTGGCCGCGATGTAGTCCGGTGCCTTGATCGCCACGATGGTCGCGGTGGTCAGGCCGAACAGGAACGGAATGAAGGTCGCGATCTGCGAAATCACCACAGCCGCCATGATACGACGCTTGGAGGTGTCACGCGGAATGTAACGCGACCAGTCGCCGAGGAACGCACCGAAGGAAATCGGGTTGCTCATGGCCACCAGTGCAGCACCGATGAACGCGGCCCAGAAGCCAGGCTGACCGAGGTTGACGGTACCGGCGTAGTTCGCATCGAAAGGACCGGCGAAGGCGAAGATGCCCAGCAGGAACAGCAGGCTGGCACTCCACACCGCGATCTTGTTGACCCACAGCAGGAAGCGGAAGCCATAGATGCACACGGTCAGGACCAACACCGCGAACAGACCGTAGGCCAGGCCCAGGGTCAGGTCGGTTTCCGGCAGGCCGATCAGGCGTTTGGCGCCACCGATCAACGCATCACCCGAACTCCACACCGACAGCGAGAAGAAGGCGATGGCGGTCAGCAGAGACAGGAACGAACCGACGATCCGCCCGTGCACGCCGAAGTGCGCACCGGAAGACACGGCGTTGTTGGTGCCGTTGATCGGACCGAACAGGCCCATGGGGGCGAGGATCAGCGAACCGAGCAACACGCCCAGCACAATCGCCCAGACGCCCGCCTGGAAAGACAGGCCGAACAGTACCGGGAAACTGCCGAGAACGGCGGTGGCAAAAGTGTTCGAACCACCGAAGATCATCCGGAACAAGTCCGTCGGGCCTGCGGTGCGCTCGTTGTCCGGGATCTGCTCGACCCCGTAGGTTTCAATTTGTGTAAGGCTTTGGTCTTTGTTGTTGTTATTCATGATCTGCTCCGATCATAAAGGCGCGCTCATCGTGTGTGAGCGTCACCTGTTGTGGCTAAGGGGTTGGCAGCCCTTCCGGCAAGGCGGACAAGTGTTCGTGGCAGGCCAGCCAAAGGCCTTGTTGTTCTTGGCCAGACGCTTGTTTCCTGAAAACAATCGTCTCGCGCTCCTGGCTAAAGTGTTGCTCCCCTTGCATGCGCAGCTCGGTGGCTACGTCATGGATGAAAATCGCCACATCACCCTGCAGGCTGACGAAAGCGTTGCTCGAGGTGCACGACAGCACCTCGAAGCCATCCTCGGCGCGCCAGCTGTCCCACAACACCTGGTAGGCGTCGCGCGACAGCAGAGGCTGTTCGAGGGTGTAGAAGACGAAGCTGGCATCGGCGCTGAAGGCGCCGAAGTAGGCTTCGCGATCGTTGCGGGCAAAGGCCGACACCAGATCGGCGGCAGCTTTCAATACCTGATCACGTTCGTTCATGACCGATCCTCAGCGGTGGACTACGCCAGGCAGTACGCAGAGCATTTCGTACAGCAGGTTGGCGGCCAGCAGCGAGGTGTTGCCGGTGGTGTCATATGCGGGCGAGACTTCTACCAGATCGCAACCGATCAGGTCGAGACCCTGGCAGCCGCGAACGATTTCGATCGCCTGAATGGTGGTCAGACCGCCAATTTCCGGGGTGCCGGTACCTGGAGCCCAGGCCGGGTCGATACCGTCGATGTCGAAGCTCAGGTACACCGGACCGCCGCCGACTTTCTCGCGAACTTCGGCCATCAAAGGTTCCAGGGATTTGTGCCAGCACTCTTCGGCCTGGACCACACGGAAGCCCTGGTTGCGGCTCCAGTTGAAGTCGTCAGCGGTGTAGCCCTGGGCGCGCAGGCCGATCTGGACCACGCGGTCCGGGTCGATCAGGCCTTCTTCAACGGCGCGACGGAAGGTGGTGCCGTGGGCGATTTTCTCGCCGAACATGTGATCGTTCACATCCGCGTGAGCGTCGATGTGCACCAGGCCGACCTTGCCGTGCTTTTTATGGATGGCACGCAGGATTGGCAGGGTGATGGTGTGGTCGCCGCCCAAAGTCAGCGGGATCACGTCGTGTTCGAGGATGTTGTCGTAGGACTCTTCGATGATCCGCACGGCATCCAGCAGGTTGAAGGTGTTGATCGCTACGTCGCCGATGTCGGCAACCGACAGCGAGTCGAACGGTGCAGCACCGGTGGCCATGTTGTACGGGCGGATCATTACCGATTCGGCGCGGATGTCACGTGGCCCGAAACGGGTGCCCGGACGCAGCGAAGTACCGATGTCCAGGGGCACGCCTACAAAGGCAGCGTCCAGACCGGCAGCGGTAGGTACATGGGGGAGTCGGAGCATGGTGGCGATGCCGCCGAAGCGCGGCATTTCGTTGCCGCCCAGTGGTTGGTGAAGAATCTTGTCCACGGGTATGGCCTCATCGTCGTTTGTTTTATTTGTGTCGGTTGCGCCGCTCACGGGAGGTACGGGCACCGTTGTGGGCGGATTCTGCGAAATGTAGTGGGCGGGAAGAATCGCTACGCGCAAATACTTAGTTCAGATTTTTCTAAACTAATGGCCGATACGGCGTTAGACTTGCGGCCATGTGCCGCACTCCTGTGGCGAGGGAGCTTGCTCCCGCTGGGCTGCGCAGCGGCCCCACACCCATTCACTGAATTTTTACAGGCTGAATGCATCCGCAGGTTTACGACTGCTGCGCAGCCGAACGGGAGCAAGCTCCCTCGCCACAAGTGAATACGCATGACCTTGCTTCCGGAGTACCCATGGCCAACGCTTTACCCGACCTGAAACTATTGCGCATCTTTGTCAGCGTGGTGCGTCATCAGGGCTTCGCCAACGCCCAGCAGGAGCTCAATCTGTCGACGTCGGCGATCAGCACCTACATGAGCCAACTCGAAGCGGCCCTGGGCCTGGTGTTGTGCCATCGTGGCCGCGGCGGTTTCAGCCTCACCAGCAAGGGCGAGCTGTTCCATCAGGAGACCCTGCGTCTGTTAGGCGAACTTGAAGGGTTCGAACAGTACGCCGCCGCCCTCAAGGGTGAATTGCGCGGCACCTTGAACCTGGGGGTGATCGACTCCACCGTCAGCGACAAGGCCTTGCCCTTCGCCGAAGCCATCGGCGGCTATAGCCAGGAACACCCGGCCGTGCACTTGCACCTGTCGGTGATGAGCCCTTACGAATTGCAGCTCGGTGTGC
Organism: Pseudomonas vancouverensis; assembly: GCF_004348895.1. Lineage (GTDB taxonomy): Bacteria > Pseudomonadota > Gammaproteobacteria > Pseudomonadales > Pseudomonadaceae > Aquipseudomonas > Aquipseudomonas vancouverensis. The sequence continues at coordinate 10,261 of NZ_RRZK01000002.1, read as the reverse complement.
AGGACAATCGTCTTGATCTGGCCATTGGCGCGTTTTCCACGCGCATGAGCGGTCTGGTGTACATGCCGCTGTACCGCGAGCAGCACTGGTTGTATTGCAGTACCCGCCATCCGTTGTTCAACGAACGACGCATTCCCGAACAGGTCATCACCCAGCAGCGCATGGTCGGTCGTGGTTACTGGAGCCAGGCGGAACTGGCGCGACACGGTTTCAAGCACAGCGCCGCGACCGTGGAAAGTATGGAAGCACAGTTGATTCTGGTGTTGTCGGGCGCCTACATCGGCTACTTGCCGGAACACTATGCCCAGGCCTGGGCCGACAGGGGCGACTTGCGCGTGTTGCTGCCGGCGACCTTCGGTTATCAGGCTCCGTTCTCGATGATCATGCGCCGGGGACGCAGTCGCGAACCCTTGATCCAGACCTTCCGCGATTTGCTCAAAGCGCAACTGAACCAGGCTTGAAACGATGTCCAGAATCCAGTGCGAACGCTGCTTGCGCCCACAGAGCCACTGCCTGTGCCCGTTGATTCCGAACCTCGACAGTCGCACGCGGGTGTTGCTGTTGCAGCACCCGAGCGAAGTGAAACATGCGTTGAACACGGCGCGATTGGCGGCCTTGGGCCTGAACAATGCTGAGTTGATCGTCGGCGAGGTGTTCGAGGATCTGCCAGCGCTGTTGAATCGACCGGGTTATCAGGCGCGCTTGTTGTTTCCTGGTGACGACGCGCAGCCGATGCGGGCTTACAGGGTTTCGGATCTGCCTTTGTTACTGGTGGTTCCCGACGGCACCTGGCGCAAGGCGCGCAAGATGCTGCACCTCAACCCGTTGCTGGCAGCGTTGCCAAGGGTGACCCTGGCCGAGGGCGGGGTTTCCCGTTACCGGCTGCGCAAGGCGCCGGGACCGGGGGCCTTGTCGACGGTGGAGGCCATTGTGCAGGCGCTGGAAAGTCTTGAAGCGCCGACTACGTTTGCACCTTTATTGAAGCCTTTCGAGGCATTGATCGAGGGGCAGATTGCGGCGATGGGGGAGGAGACATTCCAGCGTAATCACGGCCCGGGATAATGGCTGGTTTTGATGGCCCCATCGCGAGCAAGCTCGCTCCCACGGTGTCCGTGTCGTAGGTGGTTTTTGCGAACGACAGTGAACCTGTGGGAGCGAGCTTGCTTTCGATGGCGGCAGGAAGTCATCTGCAGAATGCTGTTCAGGGCTACCTTTCGCGCATCGCCTCGGTCCTTGCCTTCAACACCGGCTTGAGCAAGTAATCAAGCACCGTCTTCTCTCCGGTAATGATGTCTACCGTGGCCACCATCCCCGGAATGATCAGCAATGGTTTCACATCCCCGCCCAAGTGGTTTTTGTCCGTGCGTACCTGGATCAGATAGAAGCTGTTGCCCTTGTCATCGGTGATGGTGTCAGCCCCGATCAGCTCCAGCTTCGCGCTCAAGCCACCGTAGATCGTGTAGTCGTAGGCGCTGAACTTGACCATGGCTTTCTGGCCCGGGTGCAGGAACGCCACATCCTGTGGCCGGACCTTGGCTTCGATCAGCAGATTGTCTTCCAGCGGGACGATTTCCACCATGTCGCTGCCCGGCTGGACCACGCCGCCAATGGTGTTGACCTTGAGCACCTTGATGATGCCGTGGACCGGTGACACCACCGTGGTGCGAGTCACGCGGTCATCGATGGCAATGCTCGAAGCCGTTATTTTCGACAGGTCGGTGCGTTTCTCATTGAGTTCCTTTGCCGCGTCCGAGCGAAAGGTCTGTTCGGACTCGTCGATCTTGCTCTTGATCTCGTTGATCGCCGATTCAGCCCGGGGAATTGCCAGGGTGGTGGCGTCCAAAGAGCCGCGGATCTCCACGGCACTGCGCTTGAGCCGGAGGATTTCCACCGGCGACACCGCGCCGGTGCCCACCAGCGGCGTCGACATGTTCATCTCTTGTTGCAATAGCGCCAGGCTGGAGCTGTATTGCCCCTGTTTCGAGCGAAACTCCGCCAGTTCCTGGGTTTTTTGCCGAAGTTGTTCGCTCAAGGTGCGTTGTTCACTGGCCAGGCGACGTTGGCGCTGGTCGTACAGCGAGCGCTCGTCTTCGGCCACTTGCGGCGCTTTGGCAATCACTTCTTCTGACAGCTTGAATGGGCGACCTTCGGCTTCGGCAGACAGCCGTTCGACCTGAGCGGTCAGGGCATAACGATCTGCTTCGCTTTCGCCCTTGTTCGACAGGTAGCGGGTGTCATCGAGGCGCAATAGGGTGTCGCCTTTGTTCACCATTTGTCCTTCGCGCACGAAGATTTCGGTGACGATGCCGCCCTCGAGGTTCTGGATCACCTGGACCTTGCTCGAGGGAATCGCCTTGCCTTCGCCCATGGTGACTTCCTGCAGCACGGCGAATTTGGCCCAGACCAGCGCGCTGACAATCAGCCCTGCCGCCAGCCACACAGTGATCCGCGACCAGCGCGGCGAGTCCTGCAGCGCGGCGCCGGCGGTTTCCGGCATGAACTCGGTTTCGACGTTTTTGTTGAAACTGTCGAAGTAGCCGCGCTGTTTCGAGGAATCCGATGAAGCAGACATAGGCAGCTCCTAGACAGCCGCAGAGCCGACGCGGCCCTTGCGCAGTGCATCGATGACCGCTTCTTTCGGACCGTCGGCAACGATCCGTCCGTTATCCAGCACCACCAGGCGATCGACCAGGCTGAGCATCGAGGTGCGATGGGTCACCAGCAGGACGGTTTTACCCTGGACCCAGCCGTGGAGTTTCTGCCGCAGGACGTCTTCGCTGCTGTTGTCCATGGCGCTGGTGGGTTCGTCGAGCAACATGATCGGCGGGTCCAGCAACAGGGCGCGGGCCAGCAGCACGGCCTGCCGTTGACCACCCGAGAGTAACTGCCCGCGCTCACCTACGGGGCGGTCGAAGCCTTGCGGATGCTGGCGAGCCAGTTCAGTGACGCCGGTGAGTTCGGCCACTTCGAGCATGCGCGAGTCGCTGATGTAGCGCGCACCGAGGGTCAGGTTGTCGCGCAGGCTGCCGGCCAGCAGCGGCAGGTCGTGGGCGACGTAACCAATCTGATGGCGCAGGTCGGCGACGTCCAGTTGCCGCAGGTCGAGGTTGTCCAGCAGTAACTGGCCTTCGTCGGGTTCGTAAAAGCCCATGACCAGCCGCGCCAGGGTGCTTTTGCCGGAACCGCTGCGGCCAATGATGCCGATGCGCTCGCCAGGTTTGACGCTGAAGCTGATGTTGGCCAGGGCCGACGCACTCTGGCCGTTGTAGTGAAAAGTCACGCCGACAACATCCAGCGCGCCTTGCAGTTGCGTGCGCTCCAGCGGACGCTGTTTGCTGTCGCGCTCCTGGGGCAGGCCCATCAGCGCGTCGGTGCTTTTCATGGTCAGTTGCGCTTGCTGGTAGCGGGTGATCAGGCCGGCGATTTGCCCCAGCGGCGCCAGCACGCGACTGCCGAGCATGTAGCTGGCCACCAGCGCACCCACGCTGAGGTTGCCGGCGATGATGCTGTACACCCCGGCCACGATGGTCGCCATGCCGGACAGTTGCTGGATGAACAATGTGCCGTTGGTGGCCAGCGCCGCGAGGTTACGCGCGTGACTGTCGAGGCGGGTGAGGGCGCCGTGGGTACTTTCCCATTTGTGCTGGCGTTCACTTTCAGCGCTGCAGGCCTTGAGGGTTTCCAGGCCGCTGAGGGTTTCGATCAGCAGCGCCTGGCGTTCGGCACCGAGGCTCAGGCTTTTCTGCACGGTGTCGCGCAGGCGGGCCTGAATGATCATGGCGAAGAGGATGGTGATGGGAAACGCCAGGATCGGAATCACCACCAGCCAGCCGCCGAGCAGGCCGATCACCAGCAGCATCAGCAGGCAGAAGGGCAGGTCGATCAGGCTGGTGAGGGTGACGGCGGTGAGAAACTCGCGCAGGCCCTGGAAGTCGTGAATGCTCTGGGCAAAGCCGCCGATCGTGGCAGGGCGGGCCTTCATCGACATGCCGGTAATGCGCTCGAACAGCGTGGCCGAGAGAATCACGTCGGTTTTCTTGCCAGCGGTGTCGAGCAGGTGCGCGCGCACCACACGCAGCACCAGTTCGAAGCCGGTGCCGATCAACAGGCCGATCGACAGCACCCACAGGGTCGAAGTGGCCTGGTTGGGCACCACGCGGTCGTAGGTCTGCATGACGAACAACGGCACCATCAGGCCCAGCAGGTTGATCAACAGGCTGGCCAGGATGGCATCGCTGTACAGCCATTTCGACAATTTCAGGGTGTCGCGAAACCAGGCCTGCACTCGCGGCACCAACGGCGAGCGCAGGTCTTCCAGTTCGTGGCGTGGCCGGGCGAACAAGGCCTGGCCGCTGTAGTGTTCGGCAAGCTCCTGCGGGCTGATCCATTGTTCGCCACCGTCGGCTTCGCTGGGCAGGATCAGCACCTTGCCGTCCTCGCCATAGCGGCGCAGCACCGCCGTGCGGCCGTCGTTGAGCAACAGCAGTACGGGCAGGTTGAGCGGGGAGATGTCCTTGAGATCGCGGCGCAGCAGGCGCGCCTGCAAACCGGCCCGGGCCGCTGCACGGGGCAGCAGGTCCAGGCTCAGGCGTTGGTGTGCCATTGGCAGCCCGGCACTCAGGCTGGCGCGACTGACCGTCGCGCCGTGGAGTTTGCAGAGGATCAACAGACCGTCCAGAAGCGGGTCATCGAAGCTCAGGCGTGGATCGATCCCCGTGTTGCCGGGTTCCATGCTGGTCATATTGATCGCTCCCAGGCACTACTTCAGTTCAGGCAAGCGCGCTTCGTTCTTCACTTCGGTCTGGGCGATGGCGTCAGCGGGCAGCACTACGCGTTGCTTGCTCAGCAACTGGCCCATGTTCGCCAGTACGCGGTACATCGAGAACTCCTCGGTGTAACGCACTTCGGTGTAGCGACGGTTGGCGTTGTAGAGCTCGTTTTCACTGTCGAGCAAATCGAGCAGGGTACGTTGTCCGAGACCGAACTGGTCCTGATAGGCCATGCGCACGCGTTTACTGGTTTCGGCATACTCGCGGGCCGTCGGCGTTTGCTTCTTGGCGTTGAGCATGGCGTTCCAGGCCAGGTGAATGTTTTCGTTGAGCTGGCGCAGGGCATTGTTACGGATGTCCATTGCCTGGTTGATCTTGTGCGCGTCGGACGCCAGGCGCGCCTTGTCGCTGCCGCCGCGGAACAGGTTGTAGTTCATCACCACACCGACCCGCCATTCGTTGTCATGGCCTTCATCGCCCTGCACGTTGTTGTTCGCACCCACGGCGGCCTCGGCGTCGAAGCGCGGGTAGAACGGCGACTTGGCAACTTCATACTGGCTCTCGGCCGATTGCACGTCCGCCTGCGCGGACTTCAGGTACGGGTTGTTCTCGACCATGCTCTGCTGAGCTTCGGGCAGGCTGGTGGGCACTTCACCGCGAATCGATGGCGGCGCTTCGAGTTCATCGGGCAGGCGCCCGACCACGGCGTAGAAATTCGATTCGGCGTCGGCCAGGTCGACCTGGGCCGTATCGAGGTTGTTTTCCGCCAATGCCCGACGTGCTGTGGACTGGTCGGCGTCGGCGTTGCTGCCAATACCGCGCTGGGTGCGCAGGCCGATCTGGTCGTTGACCCGCAGGTGCGCTTGCAGGTTGTTCTTGGCCAATGTCACCAATTCACGGCGCTTGAGCACTTCGAGGTAGACCTCGGTGGTGCGCAGGGCCAGATCCTGGGCGGTGCCTTGGGCGTAGTAGGCGCGGGAGTTGACCACGCCTTTGGTGCGTTCAACTTCATTGGCGGTGTTGAAACCGTCGAACAGCATCTGCCGCAGGCGCAATTCCGACTGGGTGTAATTGAGGGTTTCGGTGTTGTGTCCGCTCGGCGTGAGCGCGCGGGTGTTGGTGTTGTCGCTGTAGCCGCGGCCATAGGCGGCGTTCAGATCGACTGATGGGTAAAAACCACCCTTGGCGACCTTCACATCCTCGTCAGCCGACAGACGGCTGTCTACCCGCGAGGCGAGCTCGGGGTGGGTTGCGATGGTGCTCTGGATGGCTTCGGTCAGCGTCATTGCCTGGGCCTGAGACATGCAGGCCATCGCCAAAAGAACCGCGCTGCAGAGGGGGGTTAACTGGCGCATGGTGCATCTCCCTGATTCCTGATGGTGCTTATCAGTCGCCAATTATTTGACGACATTTTTTAATAAAGTTGTTTCATGCCTTTAACAAAAGAGCTAAGAACATTCTGGAGCGTAGCTAAGAAATTTTTCTCATAAGGTTTATGCCGAAAAAAACTTATGCGCTCCGCCAAATCCAGCACATTGTTCACTTGCAAAGCCCCGGAATCATGAGCTTTAGGGCGCTCACCGGAGCTTGAGAAAAAAGTTCCAATCCACTTATCGACATAGGGCGTGGAAGTGCTGGAGGGGAGGGATGCGACGATCTTTGGTGACGGTTTTTTGTCACTGGTGATTCAAGATCGTTACGCATTGCTCACTGGGCAGGTTGTTGCGAAACAGGAGGCGCATGCCGTTGATTGCATGGACTTTTTCCGAATCGCAGACATCGCCGGTGAGTTAATGAAAGGACGAGAGAGTCGCCAGGGCCGTGGTTTACGGCCGGTAACCGGCACGCGGTAGACGATCCGTTCAGCAACCCGTTTGAGCCATGAGCACGTTCTTCGCACAAAACAGGCTGCCGGCAGCAGTTGGCAGCGGAGGAAGTGCACATGGCAACGCTCATCGGAATCGTCAGCAAGGTCATTGGTCAGGTGTTTGCGGTGTCGAGTGATGGCACTCGCCGGGCGTTGGTCGAGGGCGATCGCCTGTTCGCCGGCGACCAGTTGAACACCGGCGCTGAAGGTGCAGTCGCGGTGCATCTGCAAAACGGCCAGGAACTGACCCTCGGGCGTGGCAGCAGCCAGCAGATGACCGTGCAAATGCTCAGCGACCAGATCCCCCATGTGGATACCGCTGACACGGCGACCCCCTCTCAGGCGCAATTGACCGACGTCGAGCAACTGCAAAAAGCCATTGCCGCCGGTGACGACCCGACCCAAACCGCCGAAGCCACTGCCGCCGGGCCGTCCTTCACCGGTCCTGGCGGGCCGCAGGGTGGCGGGCATAGTTTTGTCCTGCTGGAAGAAGTCGGTGGTCGGGTTGATCCCACCATCGGTTTCCCTACGGCTGGTTTCAACGGCATTCCGGAGTTCCCCGAGGAGCGCTTTGCGGCGAATCCGGACAACGGTGCGCCATCTGTTGACGCAGTGGTGCCCCCAGTAACGCCAGTCACTCCGGTAACGCCGGTGATTCCAGTGGTCCCGGAAACCCCGAACAATCCTGTCACCCTGACCGGCCTGTCGGTGAGTGGCGGCGAGTTGACCGTCAACGAAGCCAACCTGCCCACCGGTTCGTCCGCCAATCCATCGGCGCTGACCCAGAGCGGCACCTTCACCGTGACCGCGCCCGACGGGCTGACCAACCTGAGCGTCGGCGGGATCAACGTGGTGGTCGGCGGTGTGAGCGCCGGTTTCCCGCAGTCGATCACCACGCCGTTGGGCAGCACCCTGACCGTGACCGGGTACAACGCCAGCACCGGTGTCGTGAGTTACAGCTACACCCTCAACGGCTCGGAAACCCATGCCAGCGGTGACGGCACCAACAGCCTCAGCGAACATTTCAGCGTGGTTGCCGGCGACAGCAATGGCGACAGCGCCACCGGTTCGCTGGACGTCAACATCACCGATGACGTGCCCAAGGCCGTGGACGACAGCAACGCTTCTACCGCCTCGGAAACCCTGCTGACCCTCAACGGCAACGTGCTGAGCAACGACGTGCAAGGCGCGGACCGGGTAACGGTCGGCGAAAACTCCGGGCCAATCACCCCCGGTACCTTCACCGGCACTTACGGCACCCTGGTGTTGAACGCCAACGGCACTTACACCTACACCCTCAATACCAATGACGCCGACTTCAAAGCCCTGCACGGCGGCGGCAATGGCACCGAAACCTTTACCTACACCATCACCGATGCGGACGGTGACAGCAGTACGGCGAACCTGGTGCTGCAGATCCACAACAATGACGATCCTGTGGTCATCAGCGGACTGGACGTGAACGGCGGTGAGCTCACCGTTTACGAGAAAAACCTCAGCACCGGCAGCGCACCGGACTCCACCGCGCTGACCCAGAACGGCACCTTCACCATCACTGCGCTCGACGGCGTGACCACCCTGACTGTCGGCGGCATCGCCGTGGTCACCAACGGGGTGGCGGCCGGCTTCCCGCAATCGATCACCACACCCCTGGGCAGCACGCTGACCATCACCGGTTTCAACGCCGCGACCGGTGTCGTGAGCTACAGCTACACCCTTGATCACAATGACGCGCATCCGACGGCTAACGGTGCCAACTCGCTGTCCGAGCATTTTGGCGTGACCGTGGTTGACGACAACGGCACCACCGCCAATGCCTCGCTGGACGTCAATATCGTCGACGACCTGCCCAAGGGGGTGGACGACAGCAACGCCTCGACCGCGTCCGAAACCCTGCTGACCCTCAGCGGTAACGTGCTGACCAACGACGTGCAGGGCGCGGACCGGGTAACGGTCGGCGAGAATTCCGGGCCAATCACCCCTGGTACCTTCACTGGCACTTACGGCACCCTGGTGCTGAATGCCAACGGCACTTACACCTACACCCTGAACACCAATGACGCCGACTTCAAAGCCTTGCACGGCGGCGGCAATGGCACCGAGACCTTCACCTACACCATCACCGATGCGGACGGCGACAGCAGCACCGCGAACCTGGTGCTGCAGATCCACAATAACGACGATCCGGTGATCCTCAATGGTCTTGATGTCAGTGGCGGTGAACTGACCGTCTACGAGAAAAACCTCAGCGACGGCACCAGTCCTGATGCACCCGCGCTGACGCAAAGCGGCACCTTCACGGTGACTGCACTCGACGGCCTGCAAACCTTGACCGTCGGTGGCATAGCGGTGGTCACCAACGGCGTGGCCGCGGGCTTCCCGCAATCGGTGACGACGCCCTTGGGCAGCACCCTGACCATCACCGGCTACAACCCGGTCACCGGTGTGGTCAGCTACAGCTACACCCTGGTGGAGCACGAAACCCATCCGACCGGGAATGGTGCCAACAGCATCACCGAGAATTTCAACGTCGTCGCGACCGACACGGACGGCAGTTCGGCGAGCGGGCAGATCAACGTCAACATCGTCGACGACCTGCCCAAGGCCAACCCCGACTCTACTTCCGTGCAGGAAGGCGGCACGGTCAGCGGCAACGTGCTGGACAACGACATCGGCGGTGCTGACGGCCCGGCACTCAGTGGCGCGGTGGTCGGTGTGCGCGCAGGTTCCGACACCTCGACCTCGGCCATTGGCGGCCTCAACTCGCAGATCAACGGCACCTACGGTTATCTCACTCTGGATGCCCAGGGCAATGCGGTGTACCACAGCAACCCGAACTCAGTGAGCGGCCCCGGCGCGGTGGATGTTTTCACCTACACCGTGCGTGACTCTGATGGCGATGAAAGCACTACCACCATCACTATCGACGTCTACAACAGCTGCCTCAAGGCGGTCAGCGACAACGATGTCACGGTCTACGAAAAAGCCCTCGACCTGACCAAGGACGGCAACGACCTGGCGGCGGGTACCGTGGTCGGCAGTGATCCGCACAATACTGGCGAAACCGCGTCCGGCACCTTGGTCGGTTCGGTGACGGGCGCTGTCGGCGCGATCACCTACGCGCTGGTCGGCAGCAATGTCGGTGCCTACGGGCAGATTCAAATCAACGCCAACGGCACTTATACCTACACGCTGACTTCGCCACCGAGCACCTCGCCGCACAGTAACGACGGCCCGAACGTTACCCATGAAAGCTTCACCTATCAGGCCACCGACTCGTTGGGCAACGTGGTTACCAGCACTATCGTCGTCAACATCGTCGACGATGTGCCCAAGGCCGTGGCGGACAGGGACTCGGTGCAAGAGGGCGGCACGGTCAGCGGCAACGTGCTGGACAACGACATCGGCGGTGCCGACGGCCCGGCTCTCGGTGGGGCAGTAGTCGGCGTGCGCGCCGGTTCCGATACCTCGACCTCGGCCATCGGCGGGCTCAACTCACAGATCAACGGCACCTACGGCTACCTGACTCTCGATGCCCACGGTAACGCTGTGTACCACAGCAACCCCAACTCGGTCAGCGGCCCAGGTGCGGTGGATGTGTTCACCTACACCGTGCGTGATTCTG
>NZ_RRZK01000023.1 GCF_004348895.1 Pseudomonas vancouverensis | reverse complement strand
AATATGAACAGGCCAACCGCAACAACCCGGTGTGGGGCTTCACCCATTGGGGCGCCGAAAGCCCCTTGACCTACTCGCAACAGATGTACCAGTTCGTGTACGAGATGCTGGCGATGGGCAATACCACGCTGTTCCTGGATGTGTATCCGTTGCATGTGTTTTATGCGGAGCGGGGGTTGGAGGCGCTGAGGGAGTGTTTGGGGTCACGGAAAAATATTTATGGCAGTGGTCAGCATCCGATATTGTGGCCCGTTGGAAAGGAAACGCTGGAATTCGGGACTAACCACAAGGAAATACTGCAAGCTTTTGAGACGATAGAGACTGGCAATATTGCTAAAAGTGTTGAACTCCTGGCCACACACGAACAAGTCAATATCCTGCAACCGGCGATGTACGATGACATGGGACTGAAATGGTTGCTGCGCAGTAACCATTTTTCCTACGTCATCGGTATCCCGTCCGGCGCCGCCGAAGCCATCGAGCTTACCCTCGCCAGCCAGTGCCGACGGATTGATGACGGACGCACCATTGGCTTTAGCAACAACGTCACTGCCAACCTGGGCGATATCAATCAGCGCATGCCCTTCGTGCTAAGGGCCGCGAAGCAATTTGACGATCTGCTGCAAAGCGACAAACGCCAGCAATTGGAACATTCGATTTTAGAGATTGCCCTCGGTGGTGGCGTGCGATGAGCCGGCTGCAACATAGGGGCTGGCGACGTGGTCTCGTAGCACTAGCGGTCATGATTCTGCTGACAGTGATGGTGGTGGTTCAACGCCTGACGGACGAGCCGGAGATCGCCCTATTGATTGGCGAACCTTGGGAAGATATGCGCCAGCGCTCCAGCGCAAGCATTAGCCCCGCCATACCAGGGCGAGTGTCGTTCAATGTTCCATATTCCGATGCCCGACTTCGATTCATTGATCCTCAGTACGGATTTGTAACCCCTATGGCCCGCTTCCTTACGGTTATTTATAACGAGGAGCTTATTAATAGTGTTCGCATGTCCCCACAAATCGAGCCGCTATTACTCGACGACACCCTCAGGGTCGTGCTGGATCTGCAAGACCAATGGCGCAGAGCCGGCTGGGTACCCATCCGTGTCGAAGAAGATCCACCGTTCGCCGACACTCCGAAATGGCGAGCCCAATTGCGGGACGTGAACAAGGGCGGCACCTCTTATTGGCACGCGGGCACCCAGTATCAGGTGATGCTGGTGGTCAATCGCTTCAAGGATTACCGGCACCCCACCGAGGAGCGCTACCTCATCAAACTGTCACTGGCCACACCCTGGACAAAACCTTGACCCTGTCCCATTACGACAGACGCGTCGGTATCCCGTCCGGCGCCGCCGAAGCCATCGAGCTTACCCTCGCCAGTCAGTGCCGACGGATTGACGACGAACGCACCATTGGCTTCAGCAACAACGTCGCTGCCAACCTGGGCGATATCAATCAGCGCATGCCCTTCGTACTCAGGGCCGCGAAGCAGTTTGACGATCTGCTGCTAAACGACATACGCCAGCAGCTGGAACATTCGATTCTAGAGATTGCCCTGGGTGGTGGCGTGCGATGAGGCTGCTGCATCGCCTAGGCTGGCGATGCGGTGCATTGGCGCTGGCCGTCGCAGCACTCCTCATCGTGGTGGGGATTGAAACACTTTCAGATGAGCCGGAAATCGCCTTGGTGATTGGCGAGCCTTGGGAAGATATGCGCCGTCGCTCCAGCGCTGAGATTGATTCAGCCATTGCCGGGCATTATTGGGGACGGATGCCCAAATCTGATGCCCGCCTGCGCTTTACAGATCCTCAATACGGATTTGTAACTCCACTGGCCCGTTTCTTTAGCGTGAGTTTTGATGATTCACGGGTCAGCAATGTCCGCATGTCCCCTCAAATCGAGCCACTACTGCTCGACGACACCCTCAAGGTCGTTCTGGATTTGCAAGACCAATGGCGCAGAGCGGGTTGGGTACCCATCCGGACCAGGGAATTCCCTTCGTTCGCCGACACTCCGCAATGGCGTGATCGATTGAGAGAAACAAAAAACGTTGAAAAAGCCTACTGGCGAGCCGGTGACAAGTACCAATTGATGCTGGTGGTCAGCCGCTTCGAAGATAAAAAGCGCCCCACCGAGGAACGCTACCTCATCACATTGGCCATCCACAAATCACGGGGCGTGCAGTGAGTCTGATGCATTGCTTTGTTCCCACGGAATCCAGCGCACAGCTCAAAACTCGAACCGACTCAACGCCGCATGCGGATCAAACGGCAGGTAACGCGATTGCCGGTCGCGCATGATCTTGATCATCGCGATCTCCGGGTCGCTGGAAAACACCAGGCGCCCGCCACTGGCGACCAGGTGGTCCAGCAGGCGTTCTTTCTCGCCGACCAGGCCTTCCGGGTTGCGGTCGTTGGCCGTCGTTACATCCAGGCTCAACCAGTGCGTTCCCGGAATCAGGTCGCCGGCGAACACCACCGGACCGCCCGGCATGCTGATTTCCGGGAGCAACTGCCCCGGCGTGTAGCCATCGCTGAAATGGAACTGCCAACCGTCGCCCAGTTCATTGCAACGCGGGCCATTGACCAGCACCAGTCGACCGCTGTTTTCCAGTCGGCGCACGATCTGGCGGACGAACAGCGCGCGGTCATGGGGATGGTTGTGCAGTGCCCGGGACCAGTGACTTTCACCGGTGATGTAATGCGCCGCGGGAAACAATAAACGCGGAGTGTTGCCGTCGTTGACCGCCTCGGTCTGCTCCGGCGTCAGTTGCACATGCAGGTGGGTTAATACCACGGCGTGAATATCGGCCTCCGTCAGGCCTTGCTGCGCCAGGCTGTCGAGCAAGCCGGAGGTGTGTTTCTGGCAGCTGCAGGTGCGCCGTGGCGGTGCCAACAAGGCACTGGCACCGGCCAGGACCAGAATGTTCCGGCCCCCTTGCTGCACCAGCAGCCCTCGTGAGGCAAGGTTCACCAGGTTGTCCTGGTCAGGCTTGAGCCAGTCGGCCCACAACTGCCGCGGCGTATTGCCGAACATCACGCCACCATCAAGTTTGCGACTTCTACCGGTCAGAGTGGATAAACAACGGTTCACGACAGACACCTCTTTGAATTCGAACCACCGTTGCAGAACGTGCGGCGGAAGCGTTTTATGAGGTGTTCAGGTTAAACCGCCCGTTCGCCTTCGCGCCCCACCCGAGTGGAGTGGGTCTGAGTGTGCAATCCGTGCCAAAAAATATCGTGTAACAAAATGCCCAGGGGCGCGCGTCTGCAACGCCGCTTGAGGCCTAGTGCCTGCACCCGTGCGCCAGTTAAAGTGCCGCACACGCAACGAGCCTCGCGCTCAACGCAAACCCAACACACCTGTTTAAAGCCGGTTTTTTTGGAGCGGTAATGGCATCCACCCCCCAAGCACTCCCCATCACCCTGTCCCCGGCGCTGGATTTTGATCAAAACGCCGCCAGCGCCCTGGGTGAAACCTTGGCCAGTCAGTACGTGGCGGCGACGCCATTCCCGCATATCGTCATCGACAACTTCCTGCAGGACGATGTCATTGCCAGTGTTTGCTCGCACTTTCCCGTCGAACCGACCAACAACGAAATGCTCTACGAGCGCGGCTACAAAGGTCAGTTGAAGCGCCAGATCAGCCCCAACGAATGCGACCCGCATTTGAAGGCGCTGTTTAACCTGTTCAACTCGGCGCCGATGTTGCAGTTCCTGGAAAAACTCACCGGCATCAACGGGCTGATACCCGACCCCTACTTCACCGGCGGTGGCCTGCATGAAACCAGGAGCGGCGGTTTTCTGGGGGTGCATTCGGACTTCCGCCTCAACAAGAAGTTGAATGTCGAACGCCGGCTGAATGTCATCATTTATTTGAATGAAGACTGGAAAGAGGAATACGGCGGCAACCTGGAACTGTGGGATGTCGGCATGAAGACCTGCTTGAAGAAGATCCTGCCGATCTACAACCGCTGCGTGATCTTCAACACTGACAAAGACAGCAACCACGGACACCCTGAGCCGTTGACCACGCCGCAGCACATCACCCGCCGCTCCATCGCGCTGTATTACTACACGGCGGGCACCCTGGCGATCGACCCCGCGCAACGCAACAAGACCCACTACAAACCACGGCCCAAGGACCGCTTGAGCCTGAAGTACTACATGGACAAGCTCATCAGGAAGAAAAACTGAAGTGCAGTGCCGAGTGCACCCCGATCAAGGTGTGCACTCGGCAATTTCCGTCTTTTTCATTCAGCCGCGAATGAAGGCCAGCAGGTCGGCATTGATCTGATCGGCATGGGTTGTCGGCATGCCGTGGGGGAACCCTGGATAGGTTTTCAGCGTGCCGTTCTTCAGAAGTTTGGCCGACAACGGCGCAGAGTCGGCAATCGGCACGATCTGATCGTCTTCGCCGTGCATCACCAGGGTCGGCACTTCGATGACTTTCAGGTCTTCGGTGAAATCCGTTTCGGAAAATGCCTTGATGCAGTCGTAGTGCGCTTTGGCGCCGCCCATCATGCCCTGGCGCCACCAGTTCTCCACCACGGCTTGGGAGATTTTCGCATCCGGCCGGTTGTAGCCGTAGAACGGCCCGGCCGCGACATCCATGTAGAACTGCGCACGATTGGCCACCAGCGCCGCGCGAAAGCCGTCAAACACTTCGATGGGCAAGCCACCAGGATTTTTCTCCGACTTGACCATGACCGGTGGCACCGCGCCGATCAGCACCGCCTTGGCCACCCTGCCCGGCTTCGCCCGCGCAACATAGTGCGCGACTTCGCCACCACCGGTGGAATGGCCGACATGTATCGCGCCTTTCAGGTCCAGTGCATCGGTCAGTTCGGCAACGTCGGCGGCGTAGGTGTCCATCTCGTTGCCTTGCCAGGTCTGGGTCGAGCGTCCATGCCCGCGTCGATCATGGGCGATGACCCGGTAGCCCTTGAGCAGAAAGAACATCATCTGCGCGTCCCAGTCATCGGCACTGAGCGGCCAACCGTGGTGGAACATGATGGGCGTGGCGTCCTTGGGTCCCCAATCCTTGTAGAAGATTTCGGTGCCGTCTTTAGTCGTGATGGTGGTCATGGCGCAGCTCCCATTGTGAAAACTGCGATTGAGTTCAGCACGCAATCACGACTTTGCCGCTTTGTCCGATCAGAGGTTATCTGCGGTGGGTCGACCGAGGGCGATGTAGGACTGGCGCAAGTCAGTGGCCCAGCCATCGAGCACGGCCTTGACGTCATCGGCGGTCAGCACTTGCTTGTCGTTTTCCAGGACATGCCCGGTGCCCTTGCGCACCACTTCGGCCACCACTTCGCCGGTCGAGCCGTCCTCGAAGGAGACCTCGGTGGCGACTTCGCTGTCCTGATCGCGAATACCGGTGGCGGTGCTCACGCCGGCGGCGACCAGGGTGACCGGCAGCCATTCATAAAAGCGCAGGCCCTGGGTGCTGGCCGTCACCTGGGTGATCGCCGGTTTGACCACCAGGGTGTTCGGCCCCGGTTTGTTCACCAGTGGCAGCACCTTGGCCAACTCGGTTCTGAGGGCTGCATCGTAGTAGTCAGTGACCCCACTCAGAGTGCTCAGAGGAATGCGTTCGGTGGGCTCAGAGTGGGGGTAGAACTGACTCGGCGCCAGATAAACCTGGGTGTAACGGCCTCTTTTCACCGCCGGGCTGACCCAGCTCAGTACGGTCTGTCCGGAAGGTGCCTGGCGTTCGGTCAACACACTGTAGTCATGCAGAAAACCGGTATAGGTCTCGGGACCGACTCGTTTGCTGCTGCACGCCGACAGGCTCAGGGTGGCGACGAACAACAGCGGCAATGAATGTTTGCGTGTCATCAATGAAATGTCCTTGTTTTGCATTAAAGCCCGCGCACTCAGGCGGGGACGTTGAGGGTTGCGTGGTTGTCCGAGCATTCGATGCGCAACTGGCCATGGCGCATGATCCAGTGCACCAGTTCAGCGGTCGGGATGGCGTGGATGTACTCCACCCAGTCGGCGTTGTCCGGGCCGTAGTGTTCGAAATAACGGCGCAGGACGATCTGGCTTTGATCACCGGTCAGTCCCAGGCAGGTTTCCTGGAACAGAATCGACTTGTCGGATTCGGGTGCGGTGGTGCGCTGGTTTAGAATCAGGGGACGGGCGCTGGATGGCCCTTCCGTGATGTAACTGCCGTTCAAAACCTTCATGGAAGCCTCCTGGGTGGGAATGCCGACAGGATCGCCCAGGGTTTTTGCCTGAGAATGTCCGCTTGATGTCTGGCCGGACGAAATGTTGCTCGATTGAAATAAATGACCCGGACCGCGAAATGGTTTTAGATGCGCTCTTTTTTGGTCCCTGGAACCTGACACCGTGAGCAGACTGCTGATCGTCGACGACGACGAGGAAATCCTGTCGCTGCTGAAGAAGTTCTTCGTTCAGCACGCCTATGAGGTGCAAGTGGCGCCCCACGGCGAGGCCATGTGGGCGGCGATTGAGCAAAGTCGGCCGGACACGCTGATTCTCGACGTCATGCTGCCCGGCGAAAGCGGCCTGAGCCTGTGCCAGAAAGTCCGCGCCCAGACGGGAATTCCAATCATCATGCTGACGGCCATGGCCGAGCTCAGTGATCGCATTGTCGGCCTGGAGCTGGGGGCGGACGACTACCTGACCAAACCCTTCGCCCCCCAGGAACTGCTGGCCCGGGTACGCGCCCTGCAACGTCGCGCCGGTGACCGCAAAAGCCACAGTGAGCCTTCGCGACCGGTTGTTGCCTTCGCCGGCTGGCACCTGGATATCACCTGCCGCGAGCTGCGTTCGCCCGAGAACGTGATGATTCCGCTGTCCGGAGGCGAGTTCGATCTGTTGGTGGTGTTCCTCGACAACCCCCAGCGCATCCTCACCCGTGAGCAGTTGATTGACCTGACCCACGGCCACGGCCATGACGCGTTCGATCGCAGCATCGATGTGCAGGTCAGCCGCTTGCGGCGAAAGATCGAGCCGGACTGCAAGCGCCCGGACCTGATTCGTACCGTGCGCAATGGAGGTTATATGTTCACTGCCAAGGTCACTCGTACGTGATCGGCCGATTACTGCCCCGGGACACCCTCAGGCGCCGGATTGCCCTGACCATAGTCGCGGCGATGGTGGCTTCCCTGACCCTCAATGCGCTGTTCGTCCAGGTGGCAGGCATCTGGGCCCAGCCACCCATTGAGCGCACCGGACTGCTGGAGCAGATTGCCTCGACCACTCGGGTGATCGAGGCAGCGCCAGCCTCGTTGCGTGCGCAACTGGCGAGCGCGGCGAGCAATCCCATGCTCGACGTGGCCTGGCACGCCCAGCGTGACCAATTCAACCTGCCGGCCGGCGGCGCCCAGTTGACGGCCGACTCGGCCCCGGTGCTACGACGACTGCTGGGCGCGGACCGCGAGATCGACGTGTTCAACCCCAGCGACTGGCCAGATAACAGCACCGAGGCGCGTTACGTTGCATTGGTGCGCATGGACGATGGCAGCTGGTTATCCTTCACCCCGCCCGAGCGCAGCTGGGGCCTGAATCTGCCCGCACGGCTCGCCGTGGTCATCACCCTGGGGCTGATCGCTACCTTGCTGGTCGCCTGGATCGCCACACGGCAACTGGCCAATCCAATTCAGCGCTTCGCCGGTGCCGCCCGGCGCTTCGGCGGTGACCTCAACGCTCCCCCGATTCATCTCGAAGGCCCTCACGAAATTCGCCAGGCGATCATCGCCTTCAACACCATGCAGGCGCAGATCCAGCATTTCATTGGTGAGCGTACGCACATGCTCGCCTCCATCTCCCACGACTTGCGCGCGCCCTTGACACGAATGCGCTTGCGCAGCGAATTCATGGAAGACCTCGACCATCAGCGCAAATTGATTCGCGATATCGAGGAGATGCAATCGATGATCAACGCCGCCCTGGCGTTTTTCCGCGAGGACACGCACCTGGAGCAGTCAACGGCGTTCGATCTGTCGGAGCTGCTGCAAACCATCATCGATGACTTTCGGGACCAGGACATCGCCATCGACTTCAGCGGCCCCGCGCACCTGGTCTACATAGGCCGGCCGCTGGGCATCAAGCGCGTCATCGTCAACCTGCTGGAAAACGCCGTGAAGTACGGCCAGCACCCGCGCACCGCACTGAGTGTTGACCAGGAGTCGGTCTACATCGAGGTCAGCGACGAAGGACCGGGCATTCCCGACGCCGCCCTGCAACGGGTGTTCGACCCGTTCTTTCGCCTGGAAACCTCGCGCAACCGTGACACCGGCGGCGTAGGTCTGGGCCTCTCGGCGGCGCGAGCAATCGTCCGCGAACAGGGTGGCGAGTTGACCCTGAGCAACCGCAAAGGGCTGGTGGCGCGGGTCGAGTTGCCGCGCAGTGCATGAGCCCTGACCAGGCGTTTTCATGCGCGTTTCGCATGGGATTAATGCAGAGACATCACTGTCATTTGTGCAGCACCGGGCACATTCTTGGGCAACACATCGCAACCCGGGAGTTTTTGACAATGAGTGTGTTTACCCACGTGACCGTCGGCACCAACAACCTCGATAACGCCCGTCGTTTCTACGACAACGTGCTGGGCGAGCTGGGCCATAAGCGTATCGCCGACCTCGGTGACAACGGCTCGATCTGGGGCGAGGATGCACCCTCCTTCTTCGTGCTGAAACCGGCCAACGGTTCACCGGCCACGGTCGGCAATGGCGTGACTGTCAGTTTCGAGGCCCCGACCCGTGCCGCCATCGATGCCTTTCACGCCGCCGCGCTGGCTTCCGGCGGTACCTGTGAAGGTCTGCCGGGGCAACGCAACTGGGCACCCAATGCCTACGCCGCTTATGCCCGCGATCTGGACGGCAACAAACTGGCGGCTTACTGCTTCCAGCCCGCCTGAGCCTGATGCACAGGCCGACGCCCCCGTCGTTGGCCTGTGCTAGCTGCGTCAATATCCATGAACCCCCAACTGCTTGACCGCTGAGCTGCACAGGCGTCTGCACACAACAATAATAATCAAAGTCCTGAGGCCTCCGATGAAGAAGCGCCCCCTACTGGGTCTGTTTGTCTTTTCCGTGTCCGCCAGTTCCCTGCACGTGCATGCAGAAGAATCCAGCGAAGGATTCGTCGAGGGCAGCACCGCCAGGCTGCTCGCACGCAACATGTACTTCAATCGCAATTCCCTGTCCCACTCTCCCGATGCCATCGGCTGGGGCCAGGGATTTCAGCTGGACTATCAATCCGGGTTCACCCAGGGCGATATCGGCTTCGGCGTTGATTCAAGTGCCTACACCGCCTACAAACTGGACGGCGGACGCGGGACAGTCGGCACCGGCATGTTCCCCGTCGAGGGCGATGCTGAACGAAGCGAATCGTCAACGCTCAACGCCTCGGTGAAGATGAAATGGTCGAACACCGTGATCAAGTACGGTGATTTGCGCCCTTACAACCCGGTATTCGCCACGCCCGATTTGCGCTTGATGCCGATGACCACCCGCGGCATCCAGTTGCTGAGTGAGGACATAGACAAGGTCAGTGTCGATCTCGGCCACTTCTATTCCACTCGTGGCTACATCAGCACCGGCCATGACGGCGGGTTCAAGGCTGGCTACGCGGGCGTGGATGCCGGTGACGTGGACTATGCAGGCTTGACCTGGTTGCCTGTTGAGGAAGGTGGCGTCGGCTTTTATGTGTCTCGCGCCGAAGACTTGTGGCGGCAGTTCTACGTCAACGCCAATTACAGTTTGCCGCTAAAAGGCGACCAATCATTGAGCGTCGACTTCAATCTCTATCGCTCACTCGATGAAGGCCAGGCCAATGCCGGTGACATCAATGTCACGGCCTGGTCATTGGCCACCGCTTACGGGATCGGCCCGCACACCCTCACCCTGTCCTACCAGAAAATCCATGGCAGCCAGCCGTTCGACTACCTGATGGCGTCCGATGGCACCTACATGGACTCCATCTACCTGGCCAACTCCTCGCAGTACGGCGACTTCAATGGCCCAGGCGAACAGTCGGTCGGCCTCGGCTACCAATACGACTTCGGCAGCACCGGCTACCTGCACACCACGCTCGGTGTGCGTTACGTCTACGGCTTCGATATCGACAACGAGCAGGTCGATCCGGAAGGTCTGTACGCCTACTTCTCCCACTCGGACAAACAGATCGAACGCGATCTGGACCTGAAGACCGTCGTACAAAACGGTCCGTTGAAGGATCTCTCGATACGCGTGCGCTATGCCGACTTCTCGTTTACCGGCGACAGCGTGAAACAGCTGCGCATCATCAGCGAATACCCCTTCGAGCTTCTCTGATGCGCACATCCCTCCCCCATAAAAACAAGAGAACCCCTATGAAAAAATTCCCGATCAAGTGCATCGCATTGGCTGTGTCGCTCTCGTCCGTGGCCCTGTCCGCCCATGCCGAGGTGCTGTATGTGCATGCCGGACGGCTGGTGGATGTGGAGAAAGGCCAGGTGTTGAACGATCAGCGCATCAAGATCGAAGACGAGCGCATCGTGGCCGTGGAGTCGTGGCGTGCGCCAACGACCCAGAGCAAGGTGATCGATTGGTCGACCAAGACCGTGTTGCCTGGCCTGATTGACGCGCACACGCACATCGCCGACTGGGACATGACCAACAATGTCGCCGAACCGCTGCTGCATTCGCCCCAGGATGTCGCGTTGATGGGCGCGAAACATGCCTATCAGACGTTGCGTGCAGGCTTCACCACCGTGCATGACCTGGGCACCTATCGCGCGTTCACCGACGTCGCGCTGCGCGACGCTATCAACGCCAATCGGGTACTGGGGCCACGGATGAATGTGGTCGGTGCCTACCTCACCGTCGCCGGCGGTGGCGGCGAAGTCACCGGCTTTGCCCCGGGCGTGGAAATCCCGGCGGACATGCGTGTCGGTGTGTATCGCGACGCCAACGACGCCCGGCTAAAGACCCGCTACCTGTTCCAGCATGGCGTCGACACCATCAAGATGATGGGCACCGGTGCCGTGCTCGCCGAAGGCACCGAACCCGGACAAATGGAAATGAGCGAGGAGGAAATGCGCGCGGTCGTCGAAGAAGCCAAGGTGCACAAGAGCTACGCCACTGTTCACGCCCATGGTGCCGAAGGCATCAAGGCGGCGATTCGCGCCGGGGTGAAATCCGTCGAGCATGCGTCACTGCTCGACGATGAAGGCATCAGGCTGGCCAAGGACAAGGGTACCTATCTGGTCATGGACATCTACAACGGCGATTACATTGATGAAATCGGTCGCAAGGAGAACTGGCCGGAAAGTTACCTGCGCAAGAACAGCGAAACCACTGAGGTCCAGCGTCAGGCATTTCGCAAAGCGGTGCAGGCCGGGGTGAGAATTGCCTATGGCACCGATGCCGGTGTCTACCCGATCGGCACCAACGCGCGGCAGTTCGCCTACATGGTCAAGTACGGCATGACGCCCATGCAGGCGATCCAGTCCGCCACGGTCGTCGCCGCGGACATGCTCAATTGGCAGGCGGATGTCGGAGCGATCAGCGCCGGACGCTACGCCGACATGATCGCGGTGGACGGCGACCCGATCGCCGATATCTCGTTGCTGGAAAAACTGCCGGTGGTGATGAAGGGTGGCGCCATCGTACCGCCCGATGTGCTGCCGGGCCTGTAAACGCGCCACCACCCGGGGATGGGTTCACAGGCAGCGTTGCAGGGCTTCCAGGTGTTTCCTGGAGATCCAGCGATGGGTTGCCGCATAATATTTGGCGACCGAGCCGAACTCATCCTTGCTGATATCGACAAAATACCCCGAACCTACGGTCGCAACCGTGTAGCCGCCGTGGCTACCCGGCTCCAGGGTGGCGCCATCGTGTCCGGCGAACACCGGCAGGTCTTGCCATTCGCGCAGGACGCAATCGGCGACGACTTTCTCGGGTTTTTTCGACGTGAGGATTTGCCGGGGGTCTTCCTTGCGCATCTCGCTCATGGTCGGCACCGCGCAGCCAGCCATTGATGCCAAAGCCAGTGTCCACAGGATCCATTTCATGTCGTTCCCTCAGTGATTCGACGAGACCTCGCGTGCCGAACAAAGGCCTGCCTGGCGCCACTCTGGCTGTCGTGAAAAGTGTTCAGCGAGTGTAGTCCACGGGTCGCATTGCGCTCGGGATCGATGTCGATCTTTCCAGTATCTACCCGAAAAAATGGATTCGTCTGCCAGCAATACTTGGATTAACGATCGATTTTTTAAACCGATTTCAATTGATCTTCCACGCAACAGCCAGGGTCATAGCTCTATCGCCGCAGCGCAAACTCCCCACTTGAACAGGAGCTGACCATGCACTCGCCCCACGCCGCCACCCGTTTCAACGCCTGCCGCCACCTGGCCATGGAGCAAAACGAAAAGCTGTTCGAGGAGGCCAATGTCCTCAATCGTTCGGCACTCGATCTGCTCGATCGACCGGACCTCGACGATGAGATGTTTCTTGACTACTTGCGGCTGCGTGACAAGGCACACGCGTTGTTTCAGGAAGCGCTGGATCATCTGTCACTGATCAATGAGCAGCTTCCGCCACTGCGCGAACCACGGCTCAGCCGCGTTGGCACGAACCCGGTCGATTTCATCCGGCCACGGCCTGAACGCGTGGTGTCGACGGCTACGAGGGTCTGAAACTCACTGAGGCTGCAGCGGCGGCTGGCATGGCCGCCCCTCAGGGCAACAACAAGGCCTGATGTATTTCGATAGAAGGAACGTTGCCGTTCTTGCGCCGGCTGTCCAGCCAGCTCCTGGTTTTGCTCACATCAAAGATCTGGCCCTGTTCCATCAGGGTCAGAATCAGTGCGTCCGCCACCCGGTAGCGCCCGCACTCGGGACAATCGCGTTCCTCCCACGGGCCGTCGCATTCGATGCGCTCGGCGGCCCTCACACAAATCAGACAATTCATCGCACTCACCACGTTTTGTAATTTTTTTAGTTTTGTCAGTCCGCCAGACACTCTAAGCGTGTAGCCCGTGCAGCGGAACGGCAGATGCATGATCGACCGACGCAGTTGTGCATTAGTTCGCAACCCTGACGCTTTTGATGCCAACAGGTCGCATCCGAATCCCCCCGAGCAAAAGCGCCAAACCCAGCGCGTCGTCACACCTACAAAAATTTACCCGAGACCCGCAAATTTAGATAGCAGCCTAATTACAAGCTAAACTATGATGAGCTGACTTTTAAACAGCAGATCTGATCATGACCGACACCCTGACCCTTGGTTTTGCCCTGCATGACAGTGCCCGATTGATGCGCAAGCGCTTTGAGCAGCGCGCCCGGCATGTCGGCCTCACCCGTTCGCAATGGCAAGTGCTGGCGATGCTGTCGACCAATGAGGGCATTCATCAAAAGGGTCTGGCGGATCTGCTGGAACTGGAATCGATCACCCTCGTGCGCCTGCTGGACAAGATGGCCGAGCGCGGTCTGGTCGAGCGCCGGCGGCACCCGACGGATCGGCGCTTGTCCTTGCTGTTCCTCACCGAGCAGGCCCATCCGCTGTTGCAACTGATGCGCGAGATGGGCAAAGCCACACGCGAGGAAGCCACGCTCGGCTTTACCGAGGAAGAACAACAACTGTTGCTGCAAATGATGAAGCGGATGCGGGCCAACCTGATCGACGCCTGCAGCCTGCCCATCGACGATGAGGTGCGCAGTCATGGCTGATCAAGAGTTGAAATCCCCCGCACCGGTCAAGCCCGTGGCGCCGAAGTTTGATGCGACCACGCCAGGCGAGGCCCCAAAGGCGCAGCCCGGCCAGACCGAGAGCCCGAAAAGTGCAGCGTCCCCGGCGCGGCCGAAACGGCAACGGGTGCGCACCGGGCTGTTTGCCCTGCTGCCTGTCGCCTTGTTGGTCGCCGGCTACCTGTATGTCACCGGCGGGCAAATCGTTTCCACCGACAACGCCTACATCCAGGCTGACCATGTCGGCGTGTCCACCGACGTTTCTGGCCTGGTGGCTACGGTTGAGGTCAAGGACAATCAGCGGGTCAGCAAGGGGCAGGTGCTGTTCACGCTCAAGCCGGAACCCTTCCGGATTGCCCTGGCCAGTGCCCAGGCGCAGTTGGGCAACGTGCGCAACCAGATCCTCAATCTCAAGGCCAACTACAACCAGGCGCTGGCGGAAATCGACCAGGCGCAAATCGACCTTGCCTACTACCAGACCAGTTTCCAGCGTCAGCAAACCCTGGTGAACGTGTCGGCGGTGTCGAAAACCAACTACGACGACGCCAAGCACGCGCTGGACAGTACCCGGCAAAAAATCGCCGTGGCCAAGGCGACGGCGCAGATGGTCCTGGCGCAGCTTGGCGGGCACATCGAAACACCGGTCGAGCAGCAATCCCTGTATCTGCAAGCCCAGGCGGCCGTCGATGAGGCCCAGCGCAACCTCGACAACTCGGTGGTGCGCGCCTCGTTCGACGGCATCGTCACCAATGTCGACTCGCTGCAAGTCGGCTCCTACCTGCAACCGCCGCAATCGGGCATCAGCCTGGTCTCCGCCGATCACTTGTGGGTCGCGGCATCGCCCAAGGAAACCGAACTGACCCACATGCAACCCGGGCAACCGGTGGACATCAGCGTCGACAGTTACCCCGGCGTGCAGTGGCACGGTACCGTGGAGAGCATCAGCCCGGCGTCGGGGGCCAGTTTTTCCTTGCTGCCGGCGCAGAACACCACCGGCAACTGGGTCAAAGTGGTGCAACGGATTCCCGTGCGCATCAGCATCGATGATGCCGATGGCAAACCGGCCCTGCGTACCGGCATGAGTGTCCAGGCCGAGATCGATACCGGTTCGTCACGGGGCTTGCCGCACCTGTTCGCCGGGCTGACAGCGAGCAAGGCAGCGGCCCATGAGTAACCCGGCGGCGCCAGCGGCGGTGGCTCATCGCGGGATGATCACTGCCTGCGTCGTGCTGGCGGTGATCATGCAGGCGCTGGACACCACCATTGCCAACGTCGCCCTGCCCTATATGCAAGGCAGCATCTCGGCCAGTTCCGACCAGATCAACTGGGTGCTGACGTCCTATATAGTCGCCGCAGCAATCATGACGCCCCCCTCGGCCTTTCTGGCCCGGCGTTTCGGGCGCAAGCGCGTGTTGCTGTGGGCGATTGTCGGCTTTGTCGTCTCGTCGATTCTTTGCGGGCTGGCGCAGTCGCTCGAAGAAATCATCCTCGCGCGCCTGCTGCAAGGCCTGGCAGGCGCGGCATTGGTGCCGTTGTCCCAAGGTATTCTGCTGGACATCTACAGCCTCAAGGAACGCGGTTCGGCCATGGCACTGTTCGGCGTGTCTGTGATGGTCGGCCCCGTGCTCGGACCGATGCTGGGGGGCTGGCTGACGGAAAACTTCAGCTGGCGCTGGGTGTTTTTCATCAATCTACCGATCGGATTACTGGCGCTGGCCGGGATCATCTATTACGTCCACGAAACCGAAACGGACCATCACACCCGCCTCGACTGGTTGGGCTTCGGTTCACTGAGCGTGGCGATCATGGCCCTGCAACTGTTTCTCGACCGCGGTGAGCAGCTGGGCTGGTTCGCCTCCGGCGAGATCCTCATTGAAGCGGTGGTCGCCGCAGCCGCCGCCTATGTATTCCTGGTGCACACCTTCACCAGCGACAAGCCCTTCATCAGCCCGGCGCTGTTCAAGGACCGCAATTTCTCCATCAGTGTCGTGTTCATTTTCATTGTCGGCATCACCTACCTGGCCTCGTTGGCGCTGATGACACCCTACCTGCAGACCCTGATGGGCTACCCGGTGCTGACCGCCGGCATGGCCATGGGGCCGCGTGGTCTGGGTACGATGCTGACCATGTTCCTCGCCGGCAAGCTGCTGGGCAAAGTCGACACGCGCCTGTTGCTGCTGACGGGTCTGGGCTTGTCCGCATTGTCGATGTGGCTGATGACCGGCTGGACCCCCAACGTGTCGCTGCAAACCATCATCGTCGTCGGCTTCATCCAGGGCACCAGTCTCGGCCTCTTGTTCGTGCCCTTGACCACGGTGGCCTTCGCCACCTTACCCGCCAGTTTGCGCGCAGAAGGCACCGGGCTGTACAGCCTGTCGCGCAACGTCGGCTCGAGTGTCGGGATTTCCATCGTCAGCGTGCTGTTGACCCAGAACATCCAGGTCAACCACGCACAGATCGGCGCCTACGTGACCCCCTTCAACCGGGCGTTCGAAGCATGGCCGATCAAGAGTTACCTGGACCCGATGCTCGCCTCCGGGCGGGCATTGCTCGATGCAATGGTGACGGTGCAAGCGAGCTGGATCGCGTACCTGGATGACTTCAAGTTGTTGATGATCCTGTCCCTGGCGGTGATGCCGTTGTTGCTGATCATCAAACCGCCGCAAGTTCAGGGCCCTGAAGAAACCGCGCCGATCATGGACTAGCAGCTGTTTGCCGTATTACGAAGTTCACCGCTGTGACACTGGCTGCCGTCGAGTGTAAACATAGGGCGACACCCCCAAGTGTGGGGCAGAAAATCAAAGTGCCACTAACCTGCCCTCATTGCAGCCAAAACTGGAACATTATGGGGCTTTAATAACGACACTTCATAATACGCGCACCAAAAGCGCGCCAAATCGACTCGCGACTGTCATATGGCTGGCGCAGAGTATATTGATGAATAACAAACTGGCCTCCGTGCATCTCGTCTTGCAACTAGCAAAGTGCGACTTTCGCCAACACCAAAAGTTTAATTAATCCGACAAAATAATATATTCATTCAAAATCAATACGTTAAACATGGGCGCAAGCGAAACCAGATAAAAGGTATGCTTTTTGACTATTGGTATTTGACAGACCGACAAGACTGGCCGATAACTGTACGGGCCTTCTTGGATGTACGGCGCGTGTTGTAGCCTCCGACCTCCGAGACCTCCAGGCACTCTGTGTTTTACAACTACGACTGGTTGCCGAGTGCGCACCCTGCGGTAGCTTTGGCTCGAGCAAACAGTCTTCCTTGTAATAGCAGAATCAACTATAGATATACCTCGCTGAACTGCTTCAAACTTGAAACACTTACACGCTCAACTTTGAAACACTCTAACTGCCAATAATAAACATAACGCATCTGGGATTACATTTTTAAGGCTTGAATAAGCCTACTACCTACTAGCAAGCAGTACGGCGCTTCCTTCTCGGCCCGGGCTGCTTAACAACACGCTATGTACGGAGCTCTCCAGAATGCAAGCCATAAACCCCCATGGCGCTCGTTGGTATCTGTTGCAGTGCAAACCCCGTCAAGATGAGCGGGCCGAACTCAATCTGTTGCAGCAAGCCTATGTGACCTTTCGGCCGCAACGGGTGAGTGAGCGTGTGATTCGCGGCAAGCGGCACCGAATGCTGGAATCCCTGTTCCCGGGGTACCTTTTCATCCAGCTCGGTGTTGACGACCATTGGGCCCCCATTCGCTCCACGCGCGGCGTCAGCCGTATCGTTGAATTCAACCATGTCCCCGCCGTGGTGACCGATGAGGTCATCGAGCATTTGCGCGTGCGCAGCTATCAGTCGCTGGAAGCCCAGGGAACCCCCGCCCTGGAACCCGGTGAAACCCTGCAGATCATCTACGGACCGCTGTCACCCCTTGAAGGTGTGTTCCAGTCGATGCTTGGTGCCGAACGGGTGATGCTCCTGTTGCAGTTCCTCAACCGCCAACAGCATGTGTGTGTGCCGTTGAGTGCCCTGGAACGGCAGCGATCCTGAAAGACACCTGAAAAACAAAAAGCAACGAACGCCTGGATTATTCACTTCTCGGGAATAATGACATGCCTCTCAAGTCGCATTGCCCGCTTGCCTTGTTTTTGGCTTCTTTGTACCCCGCTTCGGCCTGGAGCATCGTTCCGCAGTCCATCGACATCTACGGATTCCAGTTCATCCCGACGTTCGGGGTGTCGGAAAGTTATGACGACAACATCCGCGAGGTCGAGCACAACGCCCAGTCCTCGATGGTGACCAAGATTGCCCCGTCCTTCGAACTCAAGGCCGAGGATCGCAACAGTGCCACGCGACTGGTCTTTCAACCGACCCGTTACATCTATCACTCCGAGTCCGATGCTTCGAGCACCTCGGAGCGGGTTCGGGCCGACAGCATTATGGAGTTCACCGACCGCCACCGGCTGAAACTCGAGGCCGAATACCACAAGTTCGAGCGCACCACCTCCACCGCGGTCGAGGGCGTCAACGACAAGCTCAATAACAAACGCGTGGGGGGCATCTACACCTACGGCGCCCGCAGCGCCGCCAACCAGATCGACATCGGCGCCAACTACGCACAACTTCGCTATGACAATGGCGATGGCATCAACGACGACAAGGAACGCAACACCACCGGGTTCACCACCACCTGGTACCACCGCATCGGCAGCAAGACCCGCGGGCTGCTCGAATACGACCACACGCGCTTCGATTACCTGGAATCCAACAGCCCGCGCAGCAGCAAGTCCGATGCCGTGCTGGCCGGTGCCGAATGGGACCTGACCGCCCGCACCACCGGCAAGGTACGCATCGGCTACGAGCGCAAGAATTTCGATGAGAGCACTTCCAGCGACCTGAGCAACCCGACCTGGCAAATCGATCTGCAATACAAACCGCGTACCTACTCGACCTTTACCTTCCTCGCCCGCCAGGCGCTGGCTGAAGGTGACGATGGTTCCGATGCGGTCAAGGCGACCTTCACCCAGGTCGGCTGGCGCCACGGCTGGACCGAACGCATCACCACCGTCGCCCAGGCCGGCTACGGGCGCTACGTCTACGAGGGCCAGAACCGTACCGACAACCTGCAGGACTACAACCTCTCGGTGATCTACCAGATGCGCCGCTGGATGGACATCGAACTGGGGTACCGCTTCCGCGACAACAACTCCGATGCCGAGAACGAAAGCTTCTTGCGCAACGTGTTCCAGCTCAGTTTCAACATCAGCCTGTAGAGGACATACCCATGAACGCGCGCCTGTTTGGCCTGTTGCTCTGGTTATTGCTCGCTCCTTCCAGCTACGCAGCAGACCCCGCCCAAAATTACAAACTCGCCGCTGGTGATGTGTTGCGCATCACCGTGTTCGGCGAACCGGACTTGAGCATCAGGAAAGTCCAGCTCAATGACGCCGGGACCTTTTCCTATCCCTTCCTCGGTGAAATCGACGCCAAGGGCCTCACGCCGAACCAGGTCGAAAAGAAAATCGTCGCAGGCCTCAAACAGGGCTACCTGAACGATCCGAAAGTCAGTATCAGCCAGATCGAATACCGCCCCTTCTATATCAACGGCGAAGTGCAGAAGCCCGGCAGCTACCCCTTCGTGCCTGGGCTGACCCTGGAAAAAGCCATTGCCCTGGGCGGCGGCCTGACCGAGCGCGCCTCAATGAAACGCGTGACCATCCTGCGTGGCGACGGTGGTTCCGTGGACGAAGACAACATCACCAAGACCACCGTTATCTCCCCCGGTGACACCATTTCCATTGCACAAGGCTTTTTCTAATCATGGACAACAGCCCTAGCACCTACGTCGAACGTCCGCTCCAGGCGCATCTGCATCCGCAGCACAGCGAAGAGTCGGACACCCTTGATCTGCTGAAACTGTGGAGGGTCATCTGGCACGCCAAGTGGAACATCGCCTGGTGGGTCGCGTTCTGTTGTGCGCTGGCCTTTGCCGTGCTGTCGTTCATCACGCCGCAGTACATGGGCACCACCACCCTGCTGATCAAGGAGAAAACGCCGCCGGTCATGAGTTTCCAGCAAGTGACCGATTCCGGCGCAACCACCACTCCGGACTACTTGCAGACCCAGCAGGCCCTCCTGCAATCCCGTGACCTGGCCGAGCGGGTGGTGAAGAAGCTCAAGCTCACCACCCACCCCGCCACGGACCCGCGTCAGCAAGCACAGTCGTGGTTTACCCCGCGGCAGTGGCTGACCGACCTCAACGGCGGGCAGTGGCTGCCTTGGCTGGCCTTGCTGCTGCCGGAAAAGCCTGCGCCCACGGAAGAGGACATCTTCAATGACGTGGTGCAAAACTTCATGCTCCATACCACGGTGAAGTTTGTCGGCAAGAGCCAGCTGCTCGAAATCGACGTCGAACTGCCCGATCCGGCTCTGGCCGCCGCAGCCGCCAATGCCCTGGCCCAGGCCTACATGGACAGTCAACTCGACACCAGCCTCAAGTCGTCGCAGAACACCACCAGCTGGATGAACACCCGCCTGGGTGAACTGCGCAACAACCTGCGTGACGCGGAAAACAAACTCCAGGCTTACCGCGAGGAACAAGGCCTGGTGGATGTCGACGGTGTGGCGACCATCAGCGCCAACGAACTGCAGATGACCGGCAACCGCATGATCGATGCCCGCCGTGATCGCGCGGAAGCTGAAAGTCAGTACCGCCAGGCGCAAGCGTTGAGCAATGGCGACATGAGCCGTTTGTCCAGCGTGCCGGCGGTGTTGAGCAACCCGCTGGTCCAGCAATTCCAGGCCGAGGTCGCCAAGGCGCAAGCCAAGGTCGAAGAGCTGTCCGGCCGCTATGGCGCCAAGCACCCTGCGCTGATTTCCGCCCAGTCGGAACTGCGCACCGCCCAGACCAGCCTGCGCTTGCAGGTGCAGCAAGTGGTCGCTGGCATCGAGCGCCAATACCAGTTGGCCGTGGCCAGCGAAGGGGCCCTGCAAAAGTCGTTCAACAGCAACAAGGCGCAGATCCAGAATATTTCCCGTAAAGAGTTCCAGCTGCGCGAATTCCAGCGTGAGGTCGACAGCACCCGGGCGCTGTACGAAACCTTTGTCACCCGTTACAAGGAAACCGCAGCCACCTCCGACATGGATTCGGCCAAGGCCCGGGTGGTCGACACGGCCATTGCGCCGATTGAACCAAGCAAGCCGCGCAAGAACCTGA
The DNA here is from genome assembly GCF_004348895.1 of Pseudomonas vancouverensis. Taxonomy (GTDB): domain Bacteria; phylum Pseudomonadota; class Gammaproteobacteria; order Pseudomonadales; family Pseudomonadaceae; genus Aquipseudomonas; species Aquipseudomonas vancouverensis. The sequence continues at coordinate 185,104 of NZ_RRZK01000023.1, read as the reverse complement.
TCCTGGCGATTGTCGCGGTGGTCGCGGCGATCATTGGCGTCGGCATGGCTTTCTTGTTCGACACCCTGAGCAACACCTTCAAGAGCGACGAAACCATCGAGAGCACGCTCAATGTGCCGCTGCTTAGCGTGATCCCGCTGGTCACCCGCAAGAGCCGTCGACAACTGGCGCGGCTGTTCGAAGACAACGACCACCCACGGTTCTCCGAGACCATCCGCAATCTGCGCACCTGGCTGATGCTGCAAAGCACCGAGGAACCGTCACAAGTGGTGCTGGTCACCTCGACGGTTCCCGGTGAAGGCAAAAGCACCATCGCCAACAACCTGGCCTGTTCGCTGACATCGCTGGAGCGGGTGCTGCTGATCGATGCCGACCTGCGCCAGCCGACGCTGTCGCTGAATTTCGACTTCCCGAGCGAAAGCCCCGGTTTTGCCAACGTGATTGCCGGCACCGCGCGGCTGGAGGACTGCATCCGCACCGTGGGCAACCTCGACATGCTGCCGGCCGGCAGTGTCTCACCGACTTCCTCGGACCTGTTCAACTCACCGCGCCTGCCCTCGCCCGGCGAACCGATAGACAGCTTGCGCCAGGCGCCGGCGCAGGACCTGCTCAGTTCGCCACGCATGGCGCGCATGCTCGAAGTGCTCAAGTCACGCTATCGGCACATCATCATCGATTCACCACCTGCCGAGCTGGTCAGCGATGCGCTGCTGCTGGCCAAGCATTCCGACGCGGTGATCTATGTGGTGAAAGCCGAAAGCACACCGATCAGCCAGGTGCAAAAGAGCCTGGCGATGCTCCAGCAAAGCCACGCGCCAGTATTTGGCGTGGTGCTCAACCAGGTCGACATGCGCAAGGCGCGCAAGTATGGCCATGGCCACTCCAAATCCTTCTATGACTATGACTTTGCACCCAGGTAACACCGGGCAGCGACCGTAGCTGCGTGATCTCTAATTGCGCGTGAATCGAAGTCGCCAAGGACGGTGGGGGCTTCGAATGACGCCCCGTGTCTGGAGATTGAGTCCATGACTCCGCTCTATACCGCTCAAATGGCGCATCGACGAGGCGTCACGTTCTGGGGCCAGTGGGTGTGTGCGATGGCACTGGTCAATCTGTTGCTGGTGGCACTGGTGCAATTGCGCGTCGGCGGCCTGCCCAGCGAATACCGTTTGCTGATGATCCTCACGGTCCTCGGTTCGGTACCGATCTACAGCCTGATGCAGGTCTATTACAAGCGCCATGGCCTGCTGGTCGGACTCAGTCGCTTGCTGGCCGGCTGGCTAATCCTGCTTGGGGTGCTGATCAGCATTGCCTTCGTCACCCAGACCAGCGCGCTGTTTTCCCGACAGGTGATCATCGTCTGGGCGATCACCGGCTTTCTCGCCCAGGCGGCCAGCTTCCTGCCGCTGCACTACGTCGCCCGCCTGTACTCCCGCATGATCTGCCATGAACGCCGCTCGGTGATCATCGGCACCTGCCCCACCGCCCACGAGCTGGCGAAGAAACTCACCTACCCCAATCGCGCGCTGTTGCTCGGCTTTATCGCCGCCAAGGAACAGGAAGGCCCGGCGCCGAGCATTCTGCCGTTGCTCGGGCACGTCAACGACATCCGCGAACTGATCACCCGCATGGAAGTGCGGCGTGTCTATATCGTGCTGCCGATGGCCGATGCCGCCACCATCGAAGCCCTGTACATCGACTTGCTCGACATGAACGTCGACGTGGTGTGGATTCCCGACTTCGGCAGCATGGTGTTGCTCAACCACTCGATTTCGGAAATCGAGCGCATGCCGGCCATCTACCTCAACGAAAGCCTGATCACCTCGCATCCCGGCAGCCTGTTCTGCAAGGACCTGTTCGAGCGCACCCTGGCGGCCGTCGCCTTGATGGTGCTCAGCCCGCTGCTGCTTTGCGTGGCACTGGCGGTCAAGCTGACCTCTCCTGGACCGGTGCTGTTCAAGCAGAACCGTCACGGCTGCGACGGCCAGGTGATCAAGGTGTGGAAATTCCGCTCGATGCGCGTGCATAACGACCAGGAAGTGCGCCAGGCCACCCGCGACGACGATCGCGTCACGCCGCTGGGACGCTTCCTGCGGCGCAGCTCCATCGATGAGCTACCGCAACTGTTCAACGTGCTGTTCGGGCAAATGGCCCTGGTCGGCCCGCGCCCCCATGCGGTCACGCACAACATCTATTACACCGGCAAAGTCCGCGCCTACATGGCCCGCCACCGCCTCAAACCCGGCATCACCGGGCTGGCCCAGATCACCGGGCACCGCGGCGAAACCGAAACCCTGGAAAAGATGCAGCTGCGGGTCGCCCAGGACCTCAACTACATCAACCAGTGGTCGCTGTGGCTGGACATCAAGATTCTGCTGAAGACGCCCTTCACCTTGTTCTCGAAAAACATCTACTGACCGCGTGCCCGGTCCCCGACCGGCCCCACGCCCGCTGAGGTTTTCCCATGAATGTGAGTGTATTTGGCACTGGCTATGTCGGACTGGTTCAAGGCGCGGCGCTGGCCGAGGTCGGCCACAACGTGATGTGCGTGGACATCGACGCCGACAAGGTGCGGGCGCTGCAGGCGGGCACCCTGCCGATCTACGAACCGGGGCTGGACGCCTTGGTGCGGGACAATTTTCACAGCGGCCGGTTGCAGTTCAGCACTGACCTGGCCGCCGCCGTGCGGCATGGCGATGTGCAGTTGATTGCCGTCGGCACACCGCCTGATGAGGATGGCTCGGCCGACCTGCAATACGTGTTGAACGTGGCGCAGACCATCGGCGAGCACATGCAGCGCCACCAGACCATTGTCGACAAATCCACGGTACCGGTCGGCACCGGCGCCCGGGTGCGGGCACGGATTGCGCAAGTGCTGGCGGACAACGGCCGCAGCGACCTGACCTTCGACGTGGTCTCCAACCCGGAATTTCTCAAGGAAGGCTGTGCCGTGGACGATTGCATGCGCCCGGACCGCATCGTCATCGGCACCGACAGCCCCCGCGCCGAAGACGTCATGCGCGAGTTGTACGAGCCGTTCAATCGCAACCGCGAAAAAATCATCGTCATGGACCTGCGCAGTGCCGAGCTGACCAAGTACGCCGCCAATTGCATGCTGGCTACCAAGATCAGCTTCATGAACGAGATGGCCAATCTGGCCGAGAAACTCGGCGCCGACATCGAAATGGTCCGCCACGGCATCGGCTCGGACCCGCGCATCGGCTATCAATTCATCTATCCCGGCGTCGGATACGGCGGCTCGTGCTTCCCCAAGGATGTCAAGGCGCTGATTCGCACCGCCGACAGCCTCGACTTCGACGCCCGCGTGCTCAAGGCCGTGGAGTCGCGCAACGACGAGCAGAAGACCACGCTGTTCGACAAGGTCTACGACCACTTCAACGGCGCATTGCACGGCAAGACCTTCGCCCTCTGGGGCCTGAGCTTCAAACCCAACACCGACGACATGCGCGAGGCACCCAGCCGGGTGCTGATGGAAGCCTTGTGGCGCGCCGGCGCCAACGTGCAGGCGTTCGACCCCAAGGCCATGGAAGAAACCCAGCGCCTGTATGGCGTGCGCGATGACCTGGCCTTGGTGGGCACCAAGGAAGCGGCGCTGAAAAACGCCGATGCGCTGATCATCGTCACCGAATGGCAGGCCTTTCGCGCGCCGGACTTCGACCTGCTCGCCCGGCAACTCAGGCAGCCGCTGATCTTCGACGGGCGCAACCTGTACGACCCGCAACGCCTGAGCAAGCGCGGCTTCACTTACCTGTCGGTGGGCCGCCAGACCCTCGAGGCGCAAGTGCAGGGAGACGCGCCATGATCCGCCTGGAACTGATCGGTCAGTACTCGCCAGCGCTGCTGGACGCCAACATGGCGTTTTCCTTCATCAACTTTGCCTCCATCGGCAGTTTTTTCCAGCAACCACCCCACGCCATCGCCTATTTCTGTGACGGCATGCTGATGTCGAGTTTCATGTCGCGCGTCACCGGACGTGCCATCGACCGGGTCAGTTTCGATTTCACCTCGATTGCCGACCCGGTGTTCAGCGACGCGGAAAAACTCGGCAAGCGCGTGTACCTGGTCGGTGCCACGCAGGCCGAGCTGGAATTGTTCGTGCAGAAGCTGCACGCACGATATCCACGGCTGGCGATTGCCGGCTATCACAACGGTTATTTTGATGCCGCCCAGGCCGCGGCCATCTACGCCGACATCAGCCTGGGCCACGCCGACATCCTCATCGTCGGTCTGGGCGCCGGCCTGCAGGAACGCTTCGTGCTCAACGCACTGGACGCCGGCTTCAGCGGGGTGGCGTTCACCTGCGGCGCTTTCATTCGCCAGGAAGCCCTGGCGACCAATACCTACTACCCCGAGGTGATCAACCGTCTGCACCTGCGGGCGTTCTATCGCATGTACCGCGAACCGCACACCATCGAGCGCTACCTGCTCGACTACCCGAGCAATTTCCTGCGCCTGGCGGCGCTGATTCTCCAACGCAAAGTCGCGATCAACATCACGGCACCCTGAATGTCGGGAGATGACCATGCACATCCTGTTCACGCTCAAGGATTTCAAGGAAGGCGGCGGTGTCGAACGCGTTCAGCAGCGCCTGGCCGAGCAATTTCTCAAGGACGGCCAGCGGGTCAGCGTCTTCGTGATGAACGGTGAAACGCCGGACGTTGCCGGCGCGCCCGCCCTCGATGGGGGCGGCAATGGCTTGTTCGGCCTGATCAAGTCCGTCGTGCTGTTGCGGCGGATCATCCGCCGTGAAGGCGTGACTCATCTGATCAGCGCCAAGGAGCAAGCCAACCTGTGCACCTGGTTTGCCACGCTGGGCAGCGGTTGCCACGTCATTTACACCCGGCACACCGCCCTCGATTGCTCAGAGCAGAAAACCGGCGTGCACAGCCTGCGCCTGCTCTATGCGCTGTACCTGTGCGGTAGCGGCCAGGTGGTGGCCGTGTCCCATGGCCTGCACCAGGCACTGGCGCGGTTGATGCCCTGGGGCCGGCAACGTATCCGCTATTGCCCCAATGCGGTGGTCACCGATCAGTTGTATGCCGCCGCGCGCGGGCCGCTGCCCAAGGGCCTGCCGCGTGAGTACTGGATAGCGGTCGGACGATTGATCGAACTCAAGGGTTTTCATCTGCTGCTTGAAGCCTATGCACAGGTGGCGAGTAACCCGCTGGTGCCCGATCTGATGATTGTCGGCGACGGCCCGATGCGTGAGTCACTGATTGACCAGGCCCAGCGCCTGGGCATTGCCCGCCGCGTCACCTTTACCGGGCATCTGGGCAATCCCTATCCGCTGATCCGCCACGCGCGGTTGCTCATCCTCAGCTCGTTTTACGAAGGTCAGCCGACGGTATTGATCGAGGCGTTGGCACTCGGTACGCCGGTACTGGCCACCGATTGCCCGAGCGGGCCAAGGGAACTGCTCGACAACGGCCGCCTTGGTCAACTGGTGAGGGTCAACGATGTGCCGGACCTGGCCCGCGGGCTTGAGCAAAGCCTCGATCTGGCGGCGCACAGCGCACGCTCCATGGCGCACACCGTGAACCCGTACACCAGTGAACACGCCGCCCAGGCGTACTACCAGGTGTGGAACCTATGAAACGGCTACTGATTATCCTCCACGACCTCAGCGCCGGCGGCGCCGAGAAAATGATGGCGCGCCTGGCCGGGGCACTGGTCGAGGCCGGCAACGACGTGACCTTGCTGATGCTCACCGGCGGGGGTGTGAACGTCGCGTTGCTCGATCCACGGGTCAAGCAGGTCGCCTTGAACAGCCCGCGCAGCGCCAGTGCGGTGCCGGCCCTGGCGCGCTTTCTGCGGCACAACCGCTTCGACGCACAACTGGCCGCCCTCACCCATGTCAACGTGGTGGCGATTGCCGCTGCAGCGCTGTCCGGGACACTGACCCGGCTGCACGTGAGCGAGCGCAATGCGTTTTCCCGGGACAAGCACGTCAACCCGTCGTTGCGCGTGCGCCTGGCCTATTGGCTGGCACCCTTGCTGTATCGGCTGATTCCCAACCCGGTGATCTGCGTCTCGCGCGGCGTGGCCCGGGACCTGGTCGAGACCACGATTGCCCGCGACCGCGACGTGACCATTGCCGACAACCCGGTACTCGACAACGACTTTCTCCAGCGCACGCCGGGGCGGCCGACCCATCCCTGGTTGCTCGACAAGCGCACGCCGGTGATCGTCGCCGTGGGCCGCCTGGCCGCGCAGAAAGGCTTCGATACCCTGATCGAGGCGCTGGCGCGCCTGCAGGACCGCCGCGTCCGTCTGCTGATTTTCGGCGAGGGCGGACTGCGCACTGAATTGCTGGAGCAGGCTGCACGCCTTGACGTCGCCGGGCGTGTCGAGTTGCCGGGCTACACCCCTGACCCCATGGCCCAGATTGCCGCCGCCGATTGTTTTGTCCTGTCGTCGCGTTTCGAAGGCAGCCCCAATGCTCTGGTCGAAGCACTGTCGACGGGCACGCCGGTGGTCTCGACCCGCTGCCCCTATGGCCCGCAGGAAATTCTCGAAGATGGCGCGGTGGCGCCGCTGGTGCCTGTCGATGACGCCGAAGCCCTGGCCCAGGCCATCAGCATCGAGATGGCCCAACCGCGGATGCGCCATTACCCAAGCCGCATCAGTGCCGCCGCCCGCTACATGAGCGGCCGTGCCGTGCAGACCTACCTCGTGGCATTACTCGGGGAGCAACGGTCATGAATACCCTGGAAATCCGCTATTCCACCCTGCGCGACGGCTTCACGCTGTTCGGGCTGTTGTTTTACTTCCAGGTGACCACTTTTTTTCTCAACCTCGGCAACGTGGCCAACCTGGACGATGTCGACAAAGACCTCGAAGGCAACCTGATCAATCAGGTCTGTGGCCTGATCACCTTGCTGGTGCCGCTGTTCCTGTTCATCCGCCACAAGGTGTTCCTGAGCAAGAGCTTTTACCGCGGCAACTTCCTCTTGCTGGCGTTCCTGTTGTGCGTGGCGGCCTCGATCACCTGGTCCGAGGACCCGATGCTCAGCTTCAAGCGCTACGTGGCGCTGCTCAGCGTGGTGTTTTTCGCCGGCTTCATCGCCTACAACTACTCGGTCGAGCGCATCGCCTTCATGCTCGGTTGCATGATCGGCGCCGTCGCCTTGATGGGGCTGATCTTCGCCGTCCTGCGGCCGGACATCGCCTTCATTGCCGGTGGCATACGCGACGGAGCCTTCAAGGGCATCTTCGCCGAGAAGAACGCCGGCGCGCGGATCAACGCCATCGGCATCCTGTTGCTGTTGCCGATGATCCGCCGACGCCACCCCGTGGCCCTGTTCGGTGCCCTGTGTTCTTTGCTCGCCATTGGCCTGGCCCAGTCGGCCACCGCCATTTCGTTGATCGTTTCGGGCGCCGCGAGCTACTGGTATTTCCTGACCCTGGTGCGCTTGCGCGTCAACCGTTCACTGGCGGCCTTCTTCGGCGCCACGTTGGTGTACGCGTTGATCTGCGTGTTCCTGTACGCCAACTACTCGCTGTTGCTGGACCTGCTCGGGCGCGACGCGTCACTTACCGACCGCACGCAGATCTGGGAGCTGCTGACGCCGTTCATCGACGACAAATTCCTCAACGGCTACGGCTATGGCGCATTCTGGGCCAGCGATGACGCCGAGGTGTTCATCAAGCGCTGGGGCTACATCGGCAACGCCCACAGCGGTTACCTGGAAACCCTGCTCAACGGTGGCGTGATTCAACTGACAGCGCTGTTGTTGCTGTTTGCCGGGGCGCTGGTCAAACAGTACCGGGCGATTACCTCCGAGCAATCGGCGCAGGTGCGCGCCTGTGCGCTGGTAATTGTCGGGCTGTTCATCGTCACCAACTACGTGGCCTACGTGATTCCCAACTACCGCAGCGCCGAATTCCTGGTGTTCTGCAGCCTCGCCCTGTCCTTCCATCACGCCCATGCCACTCAACCCCACTGGACCCCGGCCGTTCGCCGCAGCGCCTCGCGTGGTCCCGTGAAGGCGTATCACAAGGAGAAAACCCCGTGCTAGAGCAAACCCCCTCGGCAGAACACACGGTCTGTGTGGTGATCCCGCTGTACAACGGCGGCGACAGCATCGAGCAGACCCTGACCTCCCTGAGCGAACAGACCCGCCGGCCCGATCACGTGATCGTCATCAATGACGGCTCGACCGATGACGGTCCGCAACGGGTCGAAGCCTTTGTCGCACCGTTTCGCTTGACGCTGTTGCACCAGGTCAACGAGGGGCAGGCCAGCGCGCGAAATCACGGCCTGCAGCACACCGAGGAAACCCTCATCGCGTTTCTCGACGCCGATGACCGCTGGCACCCGCAGAAGCTGGAAAAACAACTGGCGCTGTATGACCACCTGACCCGCGAAGGCCACGCGGTGGGGTTGATCGATTGCAATGTGCTGGTCGAATACAGCGACGGTTCCGAACACATGGAAGGTCGCTACAAGAACGGCATGCATTTCTTCGATTTCATTCACGCCAACGTGGTCAACGGCGTGTCCGCAGTCCTGGTCAAGCGCGAGGTGATCCAACTGCTCGGTGGCTTCGAAGCGAGCCTGCGCTACTCCGAAGACCGCATGATGTGGGCACGGATCGCCGAACACTGGGAGATCCACACCGTGCCCGAGGTGCTGATGTCGCGCACGGTCAACGGCGGCAACATCACCGCCCAGCCGAACAAGTACTACCACCACAAGCTCCGCTTCATCGAGCTGTTCCTGGCCCGTTATGGCGAGGTGTTGAGCCCGCAGCAGCGCATCGATTTCATCCTCGGCAATCTCGCCGACTTCCTTCATGCGTTTTCCTGCCGCGCCGAGCACGCCCAGGTCGTTGAGGTGTACCGGCGCATGCTCGCGTGCTCATGGCAGGCGGTGTTTTTCTCCCACGGCAAACCGACCCTGCGCTACCTCTATTCCCGGGCCCGCAGCCTGGGCAAATCCGCCGCCCCCACTGCGGCGCATTGAGCGAATGCCCGCCATGGCCAACCGTCGCCTGATGACCCTGATCTGGATTTTCACCGAGAAATTCGGCCTGATTTTCCTCTCGATGATCACCTTTGTCGTGTACGCCCGGTTGCTCACGCCAACCGAGTTGGGCGTGGGCACGGTGATCATCGCTATCGTCGAGATGGTTGGCCTGCTCTATAGCTCGGTGCTGGAAGACCCGCTGGTTCGTCTGGAAAAGATGGACGACAGGCACGTCAGCACGGTGTTCTGGTTCAGTGTATTGATCAGCCTCGCCTCGATTGTGCTGATCAGCGGCGCCGCGGTGCTGTATACCGATTCGGCGGCGTTGCAGTGGATGACCGCGATTGCCTCGGTGAAGATTCTGTTCACCCTGATGGCGCGGGTCTATGTCGCCGAGATGCGCCGCAGCAGCAACTTCAAGCGCCTGGCCTCGCGCACCCTGCTGGGCAAGATCGCCGGCGGTATCGGCGGCATTCTGGTGGCGCTGTGGGGGTTCGGGCCGTGGGCGGTGATCGCCCAGGCACTGATCATGGACATGGTCTCCACCGCGGTCCTGATGCTCGCCGACCGGCGCCGCATTGCCTTTCGCATCGACGGGCCGATCCTGCGTCAGTTGCTCGGCACCGGCACGCCGGTGGCGATCAACGTGCTGAGTTCGCAAGCCTTGCAGCGCGGGGTCAATGTGGTGCTGGGCATGACCGCCGGGGCCCATGCGGTGGGCATGTTCAACCTGGCGATGCGCATCATCGACCTGCCGCGCTCGGCGATCTACAACGGCCTGATGAGTTATGCCCTGCCGGTGTTCGCCCGGCGCAGCAGCGACCCGCCGCGCTTGATCGGCATCATCAACGACTCGACGGCGATCAGCGGCTTTCTGCTAACGCCATTTTTCCTCGGCATCGCCTTGACTGCCGAGGACGTCATCCTGCTGATCTTCGGCGCCAAATGGGCGCCGGCGATCCCAATGCTCCAAGTGCTGGCGGTCACCGCGGCGCTGGGCAACCTGGCGATGTACGCCACCACCGCGCTGGTGGCGGTCAACCACACGCGCCTGACCCTCAAGGCCGAAGTCACCACCACGCTGTTGGCGTTGGTACTGGTCTATGGCCTGGGCCCGATCTACGGCGGCATGGGCGCGGCATTGGCGTTGTTGGTCCGCATGCTGGTGATCACGCCGTTGCAGATTCGCGGTTTGAACACGGCCATCGGCTACGGCTGGGGCGCATTCGTCGACGCCAGCTACCGCAGCGTGATCGCCTCGCTGGTAATGGCCGCCGTGGTACTGGCGTTGTCAGCGCACCTGCACCTGCAAGGGTTCATGCACCTGGTCGCTGATATCGCCATCGGTGCCGTCACCTATGCCTTGGCCTATAGCGTGCTGCACCCGCGCTGGCCACAAGAATTCAAGTTGGTTTTTACCGCTCGCTGACCCCTGACTTCTTGCCACAGGAACGCGCCATCATGCAAAAAACCACGCTGATCACAGGCGGCGCCGGCTACATCGGCTCGCACACCGCCCTGTCCCTCATCGACGCCGGCCACCACGTGGTGGTCCTGGATAACCTGTGCAACAGCTGCCACGAGTCCATCGAGCGACTGGAGCACTTGACCCATACCCGCATCGAATTCGTCGAGGGCGACATCCGCGATACGCCGCTGCTGGAAGCGATCTTCAGCCACTACGACATTGAAGCGGTGGTGCATTTTGCCGGGCTCAAGTCGGTGGCCAACAGCGTGTGCCAGCCGTTGGACTATTACGCCAACAACGTGGTCGGTACGCTCAACCTGTGCCAGATCATGGCCCGTTTCAACGTCTTCAACCTGGTGTTCAGCTCGTCGGCGACGGTGTATGGCGATCCACCGAAAACCCCCATCGTCGAAGACTGCGGCACCGGCACCCCGGCCAGCCCCTACGGACGCTCGAAATTGATGGTCGAGCAGTTGCTCACCGACCTGGCGCTCTCCGAGCCGCGCTGGAGCATCGCCCTGCTGCGCTACTTCAACCCGATCGGCGCCCACGAGAGCGGGTTGATCGGCGAAGACCCCAACGGCAAACCGAATAACCTGCTGCCCTGCCTGACCCAGGTGGCGATTGGCCGCATTCCTCAATTGACCGTGTTCGGCAACGACTACCCGACCTTCGACGGCACCTGCGTGCGTGATTACATCCATGTCGTCGATCTCGCCGAAGGCCACCTCAAGGCCCTGCAGGTGTTGCGCGAAGACCACGGCATCCACATCTGGAACCTCGGCACCGGCATCGGCTACAGCGTGTTGCAGATCATCCGCAGCTTCGAAGACGTCACCGGCATCACCATCCCCTATCAGGTCGCGCCGCGTCGTGCCGGCGACATCGCCCAATGCTGGGCCGATGCCAGCAAGGCCCAGCGGGACCTCGGCTGGTGCGCCCGGCGCAACCTGGCGCAGATGATCCTCGACAGTTGGCGCTGGCAGTCGAGCAACCCGTTTGGCTATCGCCATCAGGCTGAACTGCTGACGGCGATAGCCCGGTGACGGCCGTCCGCCTGCGCCACTATTGGCTGATGCTGATGCTGATGCTGGCCTTGCTCGCCAGCACCAGCCAGGCCGCGGCGTTACGACCAACGAGCGAAGGCTTGGTGTTGTGGCTCGATGGCAGCGACGCGTCATCCATGACCCTCGACAGTCAGCAGCGGGTCCTGCGCTGGCGCGACAAATCCGGCAAGGCCCATGACGCCGTGGTCGACAACCCCAACGCCGCGTCGCTGCCATTGCGTGTGAACAACGCCATGAACGGCAACGCCGTGGTGCGACTGAGTGGCACCTCGGCCTTTCTCGGCAAGGCCATCCGTACGGCCAAGGGCCCGGCGACGGTGTTCGTGGTGTCGCGACGCTTGTCCGAACAGGCCGGCGGCGACACCTGGCAGCGCCTGTTCAGCTCGCGCCCGCAACTGGCTAACAACGATAACGTCGCGCCGAACTTCAACATCAGCGTGGAAAAAGCCACGGCTTACACGCCGGTGCTCAATGTTCTGGAACTGAATGATGTGCCCATTGGCCCCTACGCCATCGCACGCAATGTGGTGGGCACCACCGAGGTCCTGCGTGGCGACATCGCCGAAGTGCTGGTGTATGACCGCATTTTGGTGACCCAGCAGGAGCGTCAGGAGGTGTTTGCTTATCTGGCGAGCAAATGGCAGGTGGCCATTCCCCCACAGGCGAATATCTGGACGCGTTCGGGCCCGCTAGGCCCTGTCCCGCAGCACCTCAACCCGCACTTGCCGTTATCCGATCAGGCCAACGCCGGGCGCTGGGTGCTCGATACCCGGCTGTCCGACGAATTCGACGGCAGCAAGCTCGATGAAACGCGCTGGCACGTCAATGACGGTTCCGGCACGGACTCGCTGGGACGTAAACCGGCGTTGTTCATGCCGGAGAATGCCAGCCTCAATAATGGCCATCTGGATATCGTCTTCCGCAAGCAGGTCTTGCCAGAGAAATATGTGCGCCTGGGTTTCAAGGACTACAGCTCGGCCATGGTGCGTACCGAGCCGCGGGGTTTCTATGGCTATTACGAGTCCCGGGCCAGGCCGATGAACTCGGCGGGTTCCAGCGCCTTCTGGCTGGCATGGACCGGGCTGCCTGACAACGCCACGGAAATCGACATCTTCGAGATTGGCGGCAAGACGGCCAATGGCAAGTTTGACCGTTTGTACAACATGAACGGCCATGTCTGGGCGACCCCGCAAAGCAAGGAGCACCTGGCCAACGGCAGCACCTGGACCGCGCCATGGCGATTGGCCAGCGACTTTCACGTCTACGGCTTTGACTGGCAACCCGACACCTTGCGCTGGTACGTCGATGGCGTGCTGGTCAGGGAATCGAAAAACACCCACTGGCATTTCCCGATGCAAGTGGTGTTTGACAGCGAGGCGTTCTGGAACTGGTTCGGCGTGGTCAACGATGCCGATTTGCCTTCCACTTTCAGCGTCGACTACCTCAGGGTCTGGCACCGCGCGCCATGACATTCGATCACAATCAACAACCGTTGAAATCCCTTTAAACGCCCATGAATCCAGGCCCTGCCGTGGAGGTTTTCGCGCGCCCGCTCGGTCGCTGGAAAAACTACTAAATACACCTATTCTCAATACGTCCAATAGTGGGCTGTAAATCAACGGATTGGTTTAATAACGTAGTAGAGGGCCTCACTATGCAAGGGTCAGGGCGTTCTTCTTTTGGCTCCCATTTGCGTCCGCAGCGTCAGGCGCTGGCGTTGGAACCACGGATTCTGTTTGACGGCGCGGCGGCCTCGGCGGCCGTCGACCAGCATCACACCGACCCGACGGCAACACCGGCGGCGGTTGATGCCCCCAACCCCCATGCCACCACGCCAACCGAAGGCCATGCCGCCACCGAGCAGGCTCCCTCGGCGGCGCGCAGCTTGCTGGTTATCGACAGCCGGATCGAAAATCGCGACCAACTGCTCGCGCAATTGCCTGCCAATGTCACGGCCATCGTGGTCAATGCCGGTGAAGACGGCCTGGCGGCGATTTCCGCCGCGCTGGCGCAACTGGGCAAGGTCGATTCGATCCAGGTCATGTCCCACGGTGCCGCCGGGCAGTTCACCCTGGGTAACCGCACGATCACTTCCGACAATGTCGACCAGTTGTCGCAGACCCTCGAACAATGGCGCAACAACCTGACCCAGGGCGCCGATATTCAGCTGTATGGCTGCGATGTCGGTGCCGGTGTTGCCGGCAAGGCACTGGTCACCGAACTGGCGCGCTGGACTGGCGCCGACGTCGGGGCCTCGAGCAACGACACCGGCAGCACCAAGGCCGGGGGTGACTGGACCCTGGAAACCAGGGTCGGCGATATCGACAAGAGCATCGCCATCAGCAGCGTCGCCATGGCCCACTTCGACGGGCTGCTGGCCGACGCCGCACCTACCGCGACTGTGTCTACTGCCGGCAGCGACGTGCTGCTGGGTGACAGCTTCACCTTCACCGTGAACTTCAGCAACACCTCGACCCAGACCGGCTTTGCGCCCTTCATCGACCTGGCGATGCCGGCCACCGGCAAGGACGGCAACGATGGCGTGAGCTTCATCTCCGCCAGTTACCTGGGGCAGAACCTGGTGACCCACGTGGTCACGTTCGACGCGTCGGGCAACGCCATCCACCCGTTGGCCAAGGACGCCAGTGGCAATTTCCGGGTGATCAGTGCCTCGACTTACGGCCTGCGGGCCGGCGACTCGCTGATCGTCATCGAGCTGCCGTTTGCCAGCGTCACCAATCAGCAACCGGTAATCGGGGTGCAAATCACCGCCAGCCTGAGCAACCTGGCCGACACGGCGTTTTCCAACGGCAGCCCGGACCTGACCATCAGTGCCACCGGCGGCTTCCAGTTCGGCAACGATGCCATTGATAACCCGACCACCGACCCGAGCCTGATCCAGGTCGGTGCCTCGACCTTCGTCGTGCACCCGACGGTCATCACTTTCGATGAAACCCTGAGCACGCCCGAGGGTGAAACCGCCACCGGGCCGAACTATGGCCGCACGCTGACACTGTCCGTCACCCCGGCACCGGGCCAGACCCTGACCAATGTGGTGGTCACCCAACCGCTGCCGGACAACGTCCAGGTCACCGCCATCACCCCTGGCCCTGGTGGTCACCTGACCTCCATCACCCTGCACGACGGTACGGTGGTGACCGACCCGGTGCGCATTGCCGCGTTGATCGCCGCCGATAACGTGTTTATCAACGCCTTTACCGTGCAGTACGACAGCCTGACTGCCAAAACCGACACCGTGGTGTCGTTCTACGTGCCGGAAGTCGATGCCAACGGGCAACCGATCATCAACCCGGTCACGGGCGATGCCGTGACCGTGACCATCGGTGCGCCAAGCGCCTCCGGGCAATGGGTACCACTGGATCCCCGGGACGTCACCGCGCCCAATACCACCATCGATTTCAGCGGTACCGGCGGCACGACGGAGTTCATCGCCAAGTCGATCACCCTGCTCAAGACCTCGACCATCCAGACCGACATCGGCCATACCGGGGTAACCCCGGGCGACACCTTGCAGTACAACCTGACGCTGAACGTCTCGGACTACTTCGCCTTCGGCAAGGACTTCTTCAACGAAGGCCAACTGGTCATTCGTGACCAACTCAGCGACGGCCAGACCCTGACCGGCACGCCGACCATGACCGTGACCCTCAACGGGGTGACCCAGACCATCACCCTGGTCACCACTGTGGTCAACAATGCCGACGGCTCGACTTCGATGGTGTTCGACATCGCCCAGTCGCTGCGCAACGCGTTTTCCAACATCCGTGGCTGGCTCAACGGCGACCTGGCCTTCGACGACACCCTCGAAGGCGCAGTGGTTGCCGTATTGAGCTATTCGGCGATTGTCGGCCAGTCGTACAAGCCGCCGTCGGGCAACCCGCAGCCGGAAATCAACGAAGGCGATGAGCTGGGCAACTCCGCCACCGTCGACGGCACCCTGTTGCAGGACATTTTCAACCTGACCGGGCAAAGTGAAACCGACAGCTCGGCCACCACCAGTGTGATCCCGACCAGCAACGTCGACATCAGCCTGGTCGAGGTCAACAACGGCACACCACCGGCCAATGGCGAGCTGCGCCCCGGCGATGAAGTGACGTTCGAACTCAGTTACGACCTGGTCACCGGTGACTATGAAAACTTCAAACTGACGGCCTACCTGCCCTTGCCGTTGTTCAACGTGACCGGGGTGACCTGGGGCTCGGGCAGTGATGTCGGGCAATGGCAAATAGGCCCAGGCAACACCAATGCCGGCGGCGTGCTCAGCGTGACCAGCGCCGACGGCAACTCGGTGGTGTTCGACTTCGGCAGTTTCGCCACCTCTGCGACCACCGGCAGTCGCATCGTCATTCGCTTTACCGTTCGGGTTGGCGACCAGCCATTTGCCGACCAGCGCGCCCTCGACGTGCTGGCGCAGTCGAGCCAGCAAACCACCCTCACCGACCGCACGCTGATTTCCTCGGACGTGGTGCCCATCGTGTCCATCGCCGAGCCAGTGCTGAACATCAAGCACGGCGTGGTCTCCGGCTCCAACGGCACCGTCAGCAACACCACCGGCAGCTGGAACCCGCCGGGCAGCACCGGCGTGCCGTTCAATGGCAGTGTCACTGACCTGGCGGCGGTCGACGGCAATATCGTCAACATCGACGGCGGCGACAGCCTGCGTCTGGTCACGGCGATTGAAAACACTGGCGGTGGCGGCGCGTTCGACGTCAGCACCAGCATCACCCTGCCCAACGGTTTGAGTTTTGTCGGTGGCAGCCTGGCGGCGGCGAACCTGCAGATTTACCGCGGCGACGGCACACTGCTGGTGCTTGGCACCGATTACAGTGTCAGCGGCAACCAGATCACCTTCCTCGATGCCGGCGGCCAGGCCACACTGCTGGCCGGGCGTAGCGGCACCGCAGCCGATACCAGCGGCGCCAATGTGGTGGTGATCAGCTATGACGTGCTTGTCAGCAACACCATCGAGGCCAGTCGCACCCTGCAATCGACCGCGACCCTGACCAATTACGCCAGCGTCAATGGCGGTACGGACTTCACCCCGACCGACCTGACCGATATCGCCAGCGAACAAGTGGCGGCCCCGGTGATCAACAAGGTGTTTGCCGATGGCACCCTGGACAATGGCGACTCCAGCGCCAGCCACACCACCGGCAGTGACCTGGTGATCGGCGAAAGCATGCGCTACGACATCGTCGTCACCCTGCCGGAAGGCACCACGCAGAATCTGCGCATCGACGACCTGATCCCGCCCGGCATGCGCCTGGACACCAGTTTCAATGGCGGCCTGGGCTACCAGATCATCACCACCCGTGCCGGCAGCGGCGCCCTCGGTGCGGACTTCGCCGGCAGTGTGGTGATCGGCACCTTTGCCGGCCAGGGCGGCACCCTGGGCGCGGACGGCGTGGATGCACGCTGGACTTTCACCGTGTCCAGCGTCTCGGCCGACAACCAGACCGGCAACAACACCTTCGTGATTCGCCTGCAACTGGTGGCCAACAACGTCATCGCCAACCAGGCCAACGTGTCCCTGCAGAACAATGCGCAACTGACCTTCAGCGATCCGGACAGCGACACGCCCAACGGCGCCGTGGCGGTCGACCGCACCGTTGCCGTCGCCGGTGGCCTGCCCACCGTGACCGTGCGCGAACCGACCCTGCAAGTGACCCAAGTGATCACCTCGACTTCGGGCCTTGGCGGCTACGACCAGGGCGACACGGTGACTTTCACCATCACCATCACCAACGGCAGTGCCGGCAGCGATTTCAACGCGTTCGACATCAGCTTCCTCGACAACCTGCCGACGCAACTGGACAACGTCACGCTGACCGGCGTGTTCTACCAGAACGGTGCGACCAACAATGGCGGCGTGGATTTCGAAATCGTCGGCGGCCAGTTGCGCACGGCCAGCGGTGCCAATATCGATATTTCCAAGGGCGGCAGCATCGTCCTCAACCTCAGTGGCGTGGTCAACGCCACGGCGGCCTCGCAATCGAACTTCGCCAACGTGGCGACGGTGCAATGGACCAGCCTCGACGGCACGCAAAGCGGCGAACGCACCGGCGTCGATGGCTTGCTCAACGGCGGCACGCTCAACGATTACCGCAGCGCTTCAACCTTGATCGTGCCGGTGGCCCAGGCCATCCAGATCTCCCGGGTCGGCGGCCTGCCCGACACCCCTGCCCCGAACCCGACCACGGCGCCCGTGGAAACGGTGACCATCGGTGAAGTGATTCGCTACCGGGTGGTGGTGCTGATTCCCGAAGGCAACAACCCCAACTACCAGATCCAGATCACCCTGGCCAACGGCCTCGAGTTCATCTCGCCGGATGCCCTGGTCAATGCCTTGCGCATCGGCTTCATTGCCGATGGCGGCCTGACCAGTGACGTCAACCTGATCGTCGGCGGCACCCTGAACATCACCGGCAACGAGAACAGCCCGCAGGCGCTGCCGATCACTCCGGACCTGCTGGGCCTTGGCCCGACCGGCGTTTTCGACCCCAGCCGCTTGACCATCGTCACCAACCCAGATGGCAGCCAGGTAATCACCTTCAACCTGGGCAACGTGGTCAACGGCGGCGGCACGGACGCCGACCTTGAAGGTGTGGTCCTGGAATTCAACGTCCGCGTCACCAACCAGGCGAGCAACATTGCCGGTGCACAACTGGGTGCCAGCGCCCATGAGATCGTCGACGGCAACGGCCGTGCGCAGAGCAATACCATTATCGAAAGAGTGGTGGAGCCGAGCTTCAGCGGCCTGGACAAACAGATCGTCGCCTTTGACCCCAACCCGACCGGCACCAGCGGCAGCGCCACGGTGCAACTGAGTTTCACCCAGAACGGCGGCCTGCCGGCCTTCGATGCGCAAGTCAGCGACAGCTTCGCCGGTGGCAGCAACTACACGCTGCTCAGCGTCACCATCAACGGCCAGAGCTTCGGACCCGGCAACCTCCCGGCGGGCGTGACTTTCAGTACCTCCGGCGGCCTGAGCGTCAACTTCGACCAACTGGACGTCGGCGCGCAGATCCAGGTGCGCTACCAGGTCACCCTGCCCAACTCGACCATTGTCGCCAGCAGCAACGCGACCCTGACCTGGAGCAGCCTGCCGGAAGACTTCACCAGTTGGGGCGGCAACAGCGTCGGCACCGACGGCACCATCGATGGCGAACGTACCGGCAGCACCGTCGGCCCGAACCAGTACATCCTCCGTGACAACGCCGGTCTGGGCGTGATCAGCGGCACCCTGTGGAACGACACCGCGACCCCGACCGCCAGCGCCACCCCCGACGGCGCCGGCCTTGCCGGACAAACCGTGACCCTGACCTGGGCCGGTGCCGATGGCGATCTGACGACCACCGCCGACAACCTGCAATTCACCACGGTCACCGACGCCAATGGCCAGTACCACTTCGGCGTGCTGCCAATAGGCGTGTTCCGCATCGACGTACCGGCTGGGCTGATCAGCTACCCACAACCTCTGGGCGACCTGCGGGTGCGGGTCGACAGCGATGCCGGCACCCTCGGCCAGATCACCATCAGCCTGGGCGATGCCGACACGCAAAACGCCAATGCCGGTTATGTCGAGCAGAACGACGCCCCGGTCAACAGCCTGCCCGGGACCCAGCAAGGTCTCGAGGACGTGGTGTTGAACATCGGCGCCATCACCGTCGCCGACGTCGATGTCGACCGCGACCCGAACGTCAACGACCGCAACATGAGCGTGACCCTGCAAGTGCTGCACGGCACGCTGTTCCTCGGTACCACGGTTCCCGGTGTCACCGTCAACGGTGCCAACACCGCCACCCTGACCCTGACCGGCACGCTCGCCGACCTCAACACCGCGCTGGCCAGCCTGCGCTACCTGGGCAACGCCAACTTCAACGGCACCGACACCCTGACGGTGATCAGTAACGACCAGGGCAATTACGGTGACGCGAACGGCGATGGTTTGCCCGGTACACCGGCCGATGCCCTGACCGACACCGACACCCTGCAAATCGTCCTCGCCCCGGTCAACGACGCACCGGTGGCGGTCAATGACAACGCCACGGCCGTTGAAGCCGGCGGCACCAACAACAATGTGGTCGGCACCGACCCTACCGGCAACGTGCTGACCAACGACAGCGACGTCGACATCGCCACCAACGCCGACCAACTGCATGTGCTTTCCGCCGGGACCAGCGGTGGCACCCAGGTACAGATCGCCGTCGTCACGGCGATCAACGGCCAATACGGCCAACTGATCATCGGCAGCAACGGTGCCTATCAATACGTGGTCGACAACAATAATCCGACGGTGCAGGCCCTGCGCCTGGCGGGCCAGACCCTGGTCGATCGTTTCGACTATGTAGTCAGCGACCTGGGCGGTTTGACCGCCACGGCGACCCTGACGGTGACCATCCAGGGTGCCAACGACACGCCGGTTGCCGTGAATGATGATGGCGTCGCCATCGAGGCCGGCGGTGTGCTCAACGGCACACCGGGCACCAACGCAACCGGCAACGTGCTGGACAACGACACCGACGTCGACAGCGTGGCCAATGGCGAAACCAAAACCGTCAACGCCGTGCGCCCCGTGCCGGAAGCTGGCACCGGCCCGATCACCCCAGTGACCGGTCCAACCAATGTGGTCGGCCTGTACGGCACGCTGACCATCAATCCGAACGGCAGTTATACCTACGTGATCGACAACAACAACGCCACCGTGCAGGGCCTGAGCGCGGGAGACCAGTTGATCGAGTTCTTCAGTTATCGGGTCAACGATGCCGCTGGGCTCAATGACGTCGGGCAATTGCGCATCGTCATCCAGGGCGCCAACGACAACCCGGTGGCCAGCGATGACGCGGCTTCGGCGCAAGCGGCATCGACCAACGGCGATGCCGCCGAAAGCAACCCGAGCGGCAACGTCATTCAGTTCCCCAGCCGGCCGGGCACCATCACCCAGCCAGGCGGCAATGGCATCGACACCGACGTCGACACGGCGGACCAGCCCAGCAGTGTGTTGCTGGTCAATGGCGTGATCAATAAAAGCGAAGCCACCTACAACCCGGCCACCGATGTGTTGAGCGGCGTAACCACCGGCACCACCTCAGCCAATGGCACGGTGGTGGTCGGCCTGTACGGCACCCTGCGCATCGGCGCCGACGGTTCGTTCTTCTATGACGTCGACAGCACCAATGCCACGGTGCAGGCACTGGCCCCGGGGCAAACCGTCACCGAGTTCTTCACTTACCGGGTGGTGGACACCAAGGGCCTGACCGACACCGCGCAACTGGTGATCACTGTGCATGGCGTCAACGATCCACCCGTGGCGCAGAACGTCATCGCTGTCGCCACCGAAAAAGGCGGCATCAACAACACCTCACCGGGTGTCGACCCCACTGGCGATGTCACGGCCACGGCTTTTGACCCGGACGGCGATCCTCTGACGGTGACACTGATCCGGCCCGGCGCCCTGGCGGATGGCGGCACGCAAGTGCCGGTGGTGGCCGGCGGCACGGTGATCACTGGCCTGTATGGCACCCTGACGATTTTCCCGGACGGCAGCTACAGCTACGCCGTCGATAACAACAACGCGGACGTGCAGGCTCTGCGCACCAACGCCAACCTGCTGCTGGAGCGCTTCACCTACACCATCAGCGATGGCGTCAACCCGACGCCGGAAACCGACAGTGCGGAAATCATCGTGTTGATTCGCGGGCAGAACGACAACCCGGTCGCCGTCGATGATACCTCCACCGCCATCGAGGCCGGTGGCTCGAACAACAATCAACCCGGTGTCGACCCCATCGGCAACGTGCTGGACAACGACAGCGATGTAGACGGCGGTGAAGTGCCCGCCGACCTGCCCGACCATAACTACGGCGAAACCCGCGCCGTGTCGGCGGTGCGGACCGGTGCCGAAACCGACACCGGCCCCGCCACCAACGGCACGCTGGGCAGCGAACTGCGCGGCACCTATGGCTGGCTGACCCTCAATGCCGACGGCAGCTACAGCTATCGCCTCGACAACAGCATGGCTGCCGTACAGGCCCTGCGCCCCGGCGACACCCTGACCGACTTGTTCACTTACACCGTGATCGATGCCAGCGCCGCCACGGACAAGGCGACACTGACCATCACCATCCAGGGCCGCGACGACACCCCGGTTGCGCAGAACGACAACGCCACCGCCATCGAGGCCGGTGGCCTGAACAACGGCACACCGGGGCAAAACCCCAGCGGCAACGTGCTGAGCAACGACACCGATGTCGACGGCAATGGCGAGACCATCAGTGTCAGCGGCGTCAACCATGGTGCAACGGTGGGTACGCTTGGCACGGGCCTGGCCGGCGCCTTTGGTACGCTGACCCTCAATGCCGACGGCAGCTACATCTACGTGGTCGACAACAACAACGCGCAAGTGCAGGCCCTGCGCACCCTGGTCGACACACTGACCGAGACCTTCACCTATCAGGTCCGCGACCTGTTCGGTGCTACCAGCAGCGCTACGCTGACCATCACCATACGCGGCGCCAACGACAACCCGCTGGCGACCGACGACAGCACAGTGGCCGTCGAAGCCGGCGGCACTTTCAATAACCTTCCCGGCGTCAATCCGTCAGGCAACGTGCTGACCAACGATACCGACGTCGATGCCAGCGACACCAAGACCGTCACCGACATTCGCAGCGGCACCGAAGCCGCCGGTGGCACCTTCACCACCGTGGGCACCAGTCGCAGCTTCGCCGGCCTCTACGGCACCCTGACCATCAATGCCGACGGCAGCTACAGCTACGTGGTCAACAATGCCCTGGCCGCAGTCCAGGCCCTCAAGGTCGGCGACTCGCTGGTGGAGACCTTCACCTACCGGATGCGCGATACCGTCGGTGCGACCGACGTCGCACAGCTCAACATCCTCATCGCCGGCGCCTGGGATGCGCCGGTGGCGGCCAACGATACCGCCGTGGCCGTCGCCGACAGCGGCAACGGTGATGCGGTCAACCCGACCCGCAACGTCTTGACCAATGACACCGACGTCGACCAGGGCGATACCCTGCAGGTCACCGGTATCCGCTTCGGCACCGAAGCCGCCGGCGGCACCCTGAGCGCGGTCAATCCGGGGACCAACAACACCAACGGCACCATCATCAATGGCCTGTACGGGCAGTTGATCATCGGCGCCGACGGCAACTTCACCTACAACGTCGATTCCAGCAACCCGACAGTCGCGGCATTGGGTCCGCTGCAATTCCTCGATGAGCACTTCACCTACCAGGTCACTGACCGTGGTGCACAAAATGACCTGGCGGAAATCCACATCATCATCCGCGGGCGCAACTCGGCACCGGTGGCCAATACTGATACCGCGACCGCCGTCGAGGCCGGTGGCATCAATAACTCGCAGGCGGGCATCAACCCGTCCGGCAACGTCATTACCAATGACACGGACGTGGAAAGCGACCCCCTGCACGTTTCGGCGATCCGTACCGGCAACCTGGCCGGCAGCGGCAACACCGGCGTGCCAGGCAGCACATTGCGCGGTCTGTACGGTGACCTGGTGATCAACGCCGACGGCAGTTACACCTACACCGTCGACAACAGCCTGGCCGTGGTGCAGGCCCTGCGCCTGAGCGGCCAGACCCTCAGCGAAGTGTTCACCTACACCGTGAGCGACATCTTCGGCGCCAGTAACAGCGCCGAACTGCGCATCACAGTGGACGGCCAGAACGACACGCCAGTCGCCCAGGACGACACCTCCACCGCCGTCGAGGCCGGGGGCGTGGCCAACGGCACACCGGGCCGCGATGCCAGCGGCAACGTACTGACCAACGATACCGACGTCGACAGCGTGGCCAACGGCGAAACCAAACAGGTGCTGAGCGTGACCGGCGAAAACGGCCAAGCCGCCAATGCCGGTCAGGTGCTGGTCGGCCGCTACGGGCAACTGACCCTGAATGCCGACGGCAGCTACACCTATGTCATCGACAACAACAATCCCACCGTCCAGGCCTTGCGCACGGCCGGCGAGACCCTCAGCGAGACCTTCACCTACCGCATGGCCGATACCGCCGGCGCCACGGCGGATGCACGCCTGACCGTGGTCATCCAGGGCGCCAACGATGCCCCGGTCGCCCGTAACGACAGTGTGACCGCCACTGACCAGACGCCTGCACCACAAGCCACCGGCAACGTGTTGCCTAACGACGGTGATGTCGATGGCAACGAACACCTGCAGGTGGTCGCCGTGCGTACCGGCGCCGAGAACGGCACCGGCACCGCAGGCGTGATCGGTCAACCCATCATCGGGCTGTACGGCACGCTGGTGCTTAACGCCGATGGCAGCTACACCTACACCATCGACCAGAACAATCCGCAAGTGCTGGCGGCCGCCGGTTTGGGTCAGGTCTTGCAGGACGTGTTCACCTACACCATCAACGATCTGGCCGGGGCCAGCGATCAGGCCGAACTGGTGATCAATCTGGATATTGCGACACCCTTCATTCCCGCACCCCAGGGTGACTTCTTCAGCCGTGACCCTAACGCCCAGACCGGCAACCTGCGCCTGCCCGATCCGTTGCCGGCGATCTTCGTCACCCCGGTGGTCGAACGGGCCGCGGATGTGCTGGAGCTGTCGACCTGGAATGCCGATGGCAGCAGCCTGCGCATGGGCTCGAACGGCGAGTTCACCGTTGACTCGCTGGGCAATGGCCTGGGTTTGGTGCCAGGGCAATTCGTCTCCCAGGCCGTTCGCGACAGCCGCGAGGACAGCGATGCGGAGCTGGCGTGGCTGCTTGGCCGGCATGGACGCATCAACCTGACCGCCGATGGCCTGTTACGCGATCCATCACTGTTTGCCGTTGATCCGGCCGACATGACCCACGCCCCGTCGGCTCCGGAGAAGCCGCAACAGGCCCGACCGGCGCGGGGTTTCAGTGCCCAGTTGCAGCATGCTGCAAAACGCTTGCACGCGAACAACCGGGGCCAATGAATTGATTGAACCGAACCGAAACAAGCAATTGAACCAAGGATTGAACATGCCGAAAAACGCGACCCGGTTTCTCAGTACTGCCCTGGCCTCGGCGTTGTTGCTCAGTGCCTGTTCATCAACGGAGCCTAAACCCTCCACCGACGAAGAAAACCGTCAGCGGATCATCGCCGACCAGTCCCGGATGTATTCCGCCCAGGAACCGGTGACTGCACCCATTACCTTCTACGAAGCCGCCGCCCGGGCGTTGAAGTACAACCTCGACTATCGCCTCAAGCTCATGGAGAGCGCACTGGCCTCGGACCTGCGCGATGTGTCCAGTCACGAGATGCTCCCGCGACTGGTGGCGTCGGCCGGTTACGCCGGGCGCAACAATGATTCCGGCGGCACCTCCATCGGCATCGAAGACCGCCAGATCAGCTTGCGTCCATCGACCTCCGAAGAGCGTTATCGCGAACTCTATGGCCTGGGCCTGAGCTGGAGCCTGCTGGACTTCGGCGTGGCCTACTACCGCACGCAGCAGAAATCCGATCAGATCCTGATGGCCGAAGAGCGTCGGCGCAAAGTCGCGCAAAACGTCCTGCAGGATGTGCGCAATGCCTACTGGCGCGCCCTCGGTGCCCAGCGCCTGATGCCGGAGGTGGACAAGCTGCTGATGCGCACTCACTCCGCGCTAGCCTCCGCCCAGCAAGCCGAGCAACGAGGACTGCTGCCGCGCCAGGAAATCCTCGCCTACCAGCGCGCCCTGCTCGATTCGATCTACCTGCTGACCGTGCGCCGCCAGGACCTGGAATTCGCCCAAGCCGAACTCGCCGCACTGATGTCATTGCCGCCAGGGGCGAAAATGGTCCTGGCCGACATGCCCGATCCACCGCTGCCCGAGGTGCGCCAAAGCATGGCGCAGCTTGAACAGCTGTCCCTGGAGCACCGCCCGGAAATCATGGAAGAGTGGTACCGCAAGCGGGTCAACCAAAAGGATCTGGAAATCGCCAAGGCGCAGCTGTGGCCTAACGTCAGCGTCGATTTTGGCTGGAAGTACGATTCCAACAAATACCTCTACAACAACGACTGGATGGGCACCGGCCTGCAAGTTTCGATGAACCTGCTGCGCCTGCTGCAACTGCCGGCACTCAACGCCGCGGAAAAATCCCAGGGCGAAACCGATGACATGCGTCGTGTCGCGCTGTCGATGGCGATCCTCACCCAGGTGCGGGTCGGTACCTTGCGTTACCAGTTGGCCCGTCAGGAGGTGGAGTTCACCGAAGACAGCCTGCGGGTCGATCGCAGCCTGCTCGACTACGCCCAGGCGGCAAAAACCGGCGCCCTGGGTTCCGAGCTTGAGGTGATTCGTTCCGAAGGCCGTTACCTGCTGTCGCGCTATCAACGTGAAGCGGCGTTCTCCAGTGCCCAGGCTGCCTGGGGCCGTTTGTACAACTCGGTGGGGCTGGACGTGCTGCCCGAAGAGATCGAAAAACACGACATCAAGACCCTCGCCCGGGAAATCCAGCGCACTTTGAACGAACAAGAACAGCAACGTCTGCTCATCACTCAGCAAGGAACGCCGAATGCGCAAAACCGCCCTTGAGTCCCGTTTCGGGGCCCTGTTGTTGGCCTGTCTGATCCTGCCCGTCAACGCCGATGACACCCCGTCGGCCTCAACCCTGGATAGTGCCAGCGCCATTCGCGTGTTGCTGGCCGCCGAGCTGGAAACCACCCTGTCGAGCCAGATGGCCGGGACCCTCGGTGAAATGAAAACCGGTTTCGGTGAACACGTCGCCAAGTCCGAGGTGCTGGCCCGGTTCAACTGCAACGAAGCCGATGCGCGGAGCAAGGTGGCCGCCGCCGAACTGGCCATGGCGAAACAGAATCTGGAAGCGAAAAAGCAGCTGCGACAGCTCAATGCAGTGGGCGATATCGAGGTGTCAGTGGCCGCCACCGAGGTGCAGAAAGCCGACGGTGCACGGGCCATGGGTGTGGCCCAGAGCGGTTACTGCCAGGTGCTGGCGCCGTTTTCCGGGCGTATCGCCAAGGTATACGTCAAACCGTACCAGACCGTCACGGCCGGCACGCCACTGTTCGATCTGGTCAGCGACGGCAACCTGAAGGTGCGCCTGAACGTACCCTCCAACTTGCTGAAAACCCTGAAGCCCGGCCTGCCATTGCAAGTGAGCATTCACGAGACCGGTAAAACCTATCCGGCCCACGTCAGCGCCATCAACTCGCGGGTCGATGCCGTGGCCCAGACGGTCGAACTCGAAGCCAGGCTCGACGAGAAATACCCGGACCTGATCGCCGGCATGAGCGGCACCGCGCGCTTCAATCAAGACGTCCAGCCATGACAATGAACGAGCCGTTGCCCCACCCTCACCTGCTGCTCGAACTCGATGCCCTGCGGGACAAGGCGCTGGCCGCCGATACCCTGAATGCACTGGCGTTCAGCATGGCCAATGACCTGTACCCGCTGCTGCCGTTTCATCAGGCGCTGGTGTTTGCCCAGCATGATTCGTCGCTGGAATTGCTCAACGTGTCCGGCCTTTCCCGGCCCAGTGAAGACTCACCGTATCTGGTGTGGCTGCGCCGCGCCAGTCGCTGGGTGAACACGCAAGTGCCAGAAGGTGAGCCGGTTTGGCTGACCCAGGACAGCACTACGCCACCGGCAGACATCGCCGAAGGTTGGGGTGAATGGTGGCCGTCAGGGCTGTGGTGCGTGCCGGTGCAACACCGCGACGGTCATCGTCTGGGTTTGCTGATTCTGTTGCTGGAGCAGGAACCGCCGGCGATTTTGTGGCAACACCTCAAGGGGCTGGTCAACACCTGGAGTTACTGCTGGGCGGCATTGACCCGGCAGCGGCGCCTCAGCCGCTGGCGCCCCAACCGCAAGCAAATGCTGTTGGGTTTGCTTGTGGTCGGTGCCTTGCTGTTGTTGCCAGTGCGGCAAACGGCACTGGCGCCCACGGAAATCGTGTCGCGACAGGCGCAGATCATCAGTTCGCCCATCGACGGCGTGATCGAACGGATACTGGTACGGCCCAATCAACCGGTCGAGGCCGGGACACCACTGTTTTCCCTCGACGAAACCACCCTGCGCAGCCGCGCCGAGGTGCTCGGCAAGGAAGTCGCAGTGGCCGACGCAGAGTTGCTGGCTGCCAGCCAGCGCGCCTTCGACAATCCGCAGAGCAAAAGCGAACTGACCTTGCTCGAAGGCCGTGCCCAGCAACGCCGGGCCGAGTTGGCGGCAGTGCAGGCGCAGCTCAAACGCACCCAGGTGCTGTCGCCCCGGGGTGGCGTGGCAGTGTTCAGCGACCCCAACGACTGGCTGGGCAAACCGGTAGTCACCGGCGAGCGCATCATGCAAGTGGCCGATCCGACGCAACCGGCAATGCAGATCCAGTTGGCCGTGGCCGATGCCATTGCCCTGGAGCCGGGCGCCGAAGTCACGCTGTTCCTCACCGCGTATCCGCTGACGCCGCTCAAGGGCAAGATCCTCGAAACCAGTTATCAGGCCCGTGCCAGCGATGAAGGCGTGGTCGCCTATCGCTTGCTCGCCAGCATCGACGGTACGCCGGAACATGCGCGACTGGGCCTGCACGGTACGGCCAAGCTCTATGGCGGCCGAGTGATGCTCGGTTACTACTTGCTGCGCCGGCCATTGGCGACGCTGCGGGCGTGGAGTGGCTGGTGATGCTCGACCCGGCTGATATTCCCCTGCCGCCGCTACGCGAGGACCTGCGCCTGAGCGAAGCGGCCCACGGCAGCAACGGCGAACCGGCCTGGGTGATCCAGGACACGGTGGTCAACCGCTTCTACCGCATCGGCTGGCTGGAGTTCGAATGCCTGCTGCGCTGGGGGCAATCGCCACGACAGATCAGCGAGCAGATTGGCGAAGGCACCGCACTGAAGCCGGAGGTCGAACAGATTCTCGATTTCCGCCAGTTCCTCGAACACCATCAACTGCTGCGTGCAGGGCCGGCGGCGCTGGAAAGACTCAAGGCCAAGGGTGAGGAAGGCAGCTGGCTGAGCTGGCGCTGGTGGCTGCACCATTACCTGTTCTTTCGCATTCCGCTGTTGCACCCTCAGCACCATCTGCAGCATCTGGCTCGGGCACTCGCCTGGCTGCTCCACCCTCTGACAGGTCTGCTGGTATTCGCCCTGAGCCTGCTCGGGGTGATCCTTGTGCTGCAACAGTGGGATGTGTTCACCCACGCCGTGGTCGAGTCGTTTTCCACCGAAGGCCTATTCAGTTTCGCCCTGGCACTGATCGTCGCCAAGACCCTGCACGAACTAGGACACGCGCTGGTGGCGACACGTCTGGGTCTGCGGGTCGGGCACATGGGCATTGCCTTCGTGGTGCTGTGGCCGATGCTCTACACCGACACCGGCGAGAGCTGGAAACTCAGCCGCTCACGGCAACGCCTGGCCATCGCTTCGGCCGGGATCATCACCGAGTTGTCCCTGGCCGGACTCTCCACCCTGGGCTGGGCCTTGTGCGACCCGGGTGCGCTGCGTAACGCCCTGCTCTATCTGGCGACCACCAGTTGGCTGCTGTCACTGGCGCTCAATGCCAGTCCGTTCATGCGCTTCGACGGCTACTTCATCCTCTCTGACCTGCTGGACTTCCCCAATCTGCACGAGCGTGCCTCGGCCTTGGCCCGAGTGACCCTGCGGCGCAACCTGCTGGGCTTGCAGGAACCCTGGCCGGAGTCATTTCCGACCGGACAGCGGCGCATGCTGGTGACCTTTGCCATCGTCACCTGGATGTATCGGCTGGTGCTGTTTTTAGGGATCGCCCTGGCGGTCTATCTGTTCTTCTTCAAATTGCTCGGGATCATTCTGTTCATGGTTGAACTGTCCTGGTTTATCGCCATGCCGGTGGTGCGCGAATTGAATCACTGGTGGCAACACCGTGCGGGCGTGCCGCGTGCGCGCAAGATACTGTTCTATGGCGTGCTGGCCCTGATCGTGGCGGGGTTGGCGATTCCCTGGCGCAGCCAGATCGACGCCGTAGGCGTAGCCCGCGCTGAACATCAACTGCGAGTCTATGCGCCCTACCCGGCACGCTTGCAGTCGATCCACGCCAACGG
This sequence comes from Pseudomonas vancouverensis, assembly GCF_004348895.1. Classification (GTDB taxonomy): domain Bacteria; phylum Pseudomonadota; class Gammaproteobacteria; order Pseudomonadales; family Pseudomonadaceae; genus Aquipseudomonas; species Aquipseudomonas vancouverensis. The sequence goes on along the minus strand of NZ_RRZK01000023.1, from coordinate 155,511 downwards.
TCCGGTCAAGGCCGGGGAAACCCTGATCGTACTCGACGAGCCGGACATCGCCTCGCGCGTAAAAAGCAGTGAAGCCAACGCACGCAGCTATGAAGCACGCTTGTCCGGCCTGCTGGCCGACCCCGGTGGTTTGCAGGAAGATGCCGTCACCCGCCAGCGCCTCAACGTGCAGTTCGAAGAAGCCCGCGCCGCACGCTCGGAAATCGCCCGGCTCAACCTGCAGACGCCCTTTGCCGGGATCTGGCTGGACGTCAATCCGGACTGGAAACCGGGGCAATGGGTCGGTCGTCAGGAAGCCATGGGCATGCTCGTCGACCCGCGCAGCTGGCAGGTGGATGCCTATGTTGCCCAGGATCAGGTGCATCGCATGGCGATCGGTGATCACGTGCGTTTCTACCCGGACGGTCAAACCACGCCGCTTGACGGGCGGGTCCTGCAAATCGGCAGCACCCGCGCCAGCCAGCTGTCGCACCGCATGCTTTCTTCCCACTTTGGTGGTCCAGTGCCGACCACCTCCGCCGAACATGCGTTGATCCCAAGTTCGGCGTTGTTTCAGGTGCTGATTCAGTTGGACGAACCACTGCCGAGCCTGCGCGAAACCCGCGGGCACCTGAAAATCGAAGGTGAGCGGCGCAGCCTGCTGGCCGATGGCGCAACGCATCTGATGGCGGTGTTCATGCGTGAGAGCGGGTTCTGAGGGGCGTCTATCCCGCCACCACAAACACGATGATCGGCCCGCACACAGCCAACAGCACATTGGAAATCGCATAGCACACGGTAAAACCAATCACCGGGGTGTTGCTGCCGGACTGCTCGATGATCTTGTTCATCGACGCCGCTTCTGTCTGCGCACCCGCCAGACCACCGAACAGGATCATCGGGTGCAAGCGCAGGACATAACGACCGAAGTACAGCGCCACCAGCGGCGGGATGATGGTCACCACGGCCCCGGACAGCAGCAATGCCAGGCCTTGTTCCTTCATTGCGGCAAACGCGGCAGGACCGGCAAGCAAGCCGACCACCGCGCCGAAGGCTGTCAGGCCGAACTCGGAAAACGCCCATTGCGCAGCTGGTGGCAGCGCGCCGACTTCCGGATGACGGGAGTTGTACCAGCCGATCACCAGGGCTGCGACCAACACCCCGCCACCGATACCGAGCTCTACGGGAATCATGCCGATATGGGTCGACAGCAACCCCAGCAGCGAGCCCAGCACCATGCCCAGGGTGTGCATGGCGATGTCGCTTTTGTAGTTGTGTTCACGAATCCGCCCCAACCGCTTGGCCAGCGCTTCGACGCTGGCGGTACGCCCGGTCAGGGTGATCACGTCGCCCCGACGCAACACCGTATTGGGCAGCAACGGCAATTCGTAGCCTTGACGGGTGATGGTGTTGATGAAGCACCCCAGGCGCTCGGTATTGACCAGCCGGCCCCGTGCGGCATGGATGGTCTTGCCGGCGAATTCCGGTGAGGTCAGGACGATGTCCACTTCACGGGTGGGGAACGACAGGGATTCCGGATGGTCGATTTCCGGTCCGAGCCATTGGCTGAGCGTGCCCACCGCATCACGCAAGGCATAGACGCCAACGATGTCACCGGCCATCAGCAGGAAATTCTCGTCGCGGTCGATGACCTGACCGGCACGCACCACACGCTCGAACGTCAGCGACGCATGTTCACGCTCGACATCGGCAATCCGCCGGCCATTGGCCTGGCTATTCGCAGCGACCTGATGGGCGCGCACCACCACACGGGTATAGGGCACGGTGATCGCGTCTTCTTCCTTGGCGATACCCAGTTCCAGCTCCAGCTCCCGGGCTGAGGCCTTGAGATCGACACCGAGCAGTTTCGGCGCAATGCTGCCGACAAAGACAATCAGGCCGATGGTGCCGAACAGGTAGGTGATCGCGTAGGCAATCGCCATGTGGCTGTTGAGCTGGGCCCGGGCGGCATCGTCGATCGACAGTTGATTGATGGCGCTGCTGGCGGTGCCCATGATCGCGGTATCAGTCAGCGCACCGGCCCCCAGGCCCGCCGTGAAACCGGCATCGAATTTGAAGATGTAGTTCATCAACAGGATCGCACCCAGTGCGGTGGCACAGAGCACTACCGACAACAGCACCAGTTTCAGCGTGCCGCGATTGAGACTGCCGAAAAATTCCGGACCGCTCTTGAAACCCACTGCGTAGATGAACATCACAAAGAACACTGACTTCAACCCGGCGGGTACTTCGAGACCGATCTGGCCGATCAGCAAGCCCATCAACAACGCGCCGGCAACCGACCCCAAATGAAAACTGCCGAGGTGGATACGGCCGACGAACACGCCGAGGGCGATGGCCAAAAATACCGCGATTTCCGGGTCAGTCCGCAGGGCGTGGAGAATGAACTCAAGCATGGTGCGGACTCCCTATCGGTGAATTTCAAGATTCCTTCGGTTCTTGCGCAGGCGCCGTGTACCACTTGTCCCTCGGCACCCACTTCTCCTGTTGCGGATCGCCCAGGTAGTGCGGCGACATGATCTGCACGCCGTACTCGTTGAACACGTCCTGGATATTGGCGTGCAGCATGCTCAGCAACACCGCGCGCGGCCGTGGCTGGCTGGGAATGGCCTGGGCGACCAGGCGGTATTCCGGGTAGAAGTCCGACAGTGCCGTCTGGAACACCTGTGGCGGCGGCGATTCGAGGATGCCCTGGGTACGTTTGGCCGCCTCCAGCAACATGCCTTCAACCTGGCGCCATGGCGTGTCGTAGCCGATGGTCACTACCGTGTCGACCACATAACCGGGCCCTTGCACGACCCGTGAATAGTTTTTGGTGACGGTCCCGGTGATCATCGAGTTGGGCAGGGTCAGCACTTCGCCGAGGCCGGTACGAATGCTGGTGGTGAACATGCCCAGTTCGGTCACCGTGCCTTCATGGTCGCCGATGCGCACGAACTCGCCGGGACGCAAGGTGCGGGTGTAGGTCAGGATCAACCCGGCCGCTGCCTGACCAACCACGCTGGAAGCACCCAGCGAAATCATCAGGCCGACCAGCACTGACAAGCCCTTGAACGCATCGGTGCCGGCACCCGGCAGGTAGGGATAGGCCATGGCCAGGGCAAACAGCCAGATCGCCAGGGACGTCAGGCGCTGGGTCGGGCGCAGGGTTTCGTGATTCAGCCAGTTGAAGGTGCCGGGCGTCGCCATGCGCCGCAGCATGCGCTGACTGAACGCTACGACGCCACGGGCGATAAAGAAAATCGCCAGCGCCACACCCAGCCCGGGGATGGCGCCGATAATGCCTTGCAGCAGATATTCGCCGACTTCCAGCAGGTAGCTGTTAAGGCTTTCTCCCCAGGGCCGGGTGTAGGGAAACCGCGACAGGACAAAGCCCAGCCACTCATAGGTGAGCAGCAACACCACGACCCAGCGCACAAACTCCAGTACACGACTGGCCAAGGGGTACAGGAAGCTGGCATCGATCAGTGGAATGCGACCGACCTTCAGCGCCTGGGTGTGTTTATGCATCAGCTCGGGCAGCTTTTTCAGCAATCGGCGACGCAGGTACGACATGCCGAGCAACAGGCCCAGGTAGATACCGGTGGCCAGTACGGCCGCGGCGATTGATCTGAGGATCAATTGCAGACTGCGGGCTTCCTGGGTTTCGCCCACGACCTGGCGTAGTTTTTCCGCCGCCGCGTCGGCAGCCTGCTGCACGGTGTCGAATTCAGTCGGATCGAAATCGTCAGGTGAAACGATGAACGCCCGACGCGAGCCCAACAGCACCATGTAGCTTTTCATGATCGGATCGAGGCTGACGTTAGGAACGTCGTCCTCGTCCAGTGCCTCGGTGATGACCGCCTTGGCCCGCTTGACCCGCACCGCCGGTGCTTCGCCCAGCAACGTCGCGCGAAACACCATGATGCTGCGGTTCGCTACCTTCAGTTCAGCCGGGGCATCGGGCGTTTTTGGCGCGTCTTCGGCCCACAGCTGCACTGACCAGAACATCCCGAAAACAGCAAACAATACAGCGAGCGGCCTGCTCCACATCTATCGGTTCCTTACATCACGAAATTCAGGTCGAGGGTTCCTGTCGGAGCATAGTTCACCGATGAACGGTTGCCAGATTTCGTTCAAGGCGCCTTGAGAGGGAGCAAAAATCCTGCCTCCGGCTCGATCAGGCGGCGTCCTTGTCGCCCAGTGGTTCTTCGACCCACTGCCAGAACAGCTGATAACCCACGGCCAGCACCACTGGCCCGATGAACAAGCCGATGATCCCGCTGGTAACCATGCCGCCCAAGGCACCGATCAACACCACCGGCATCGGCACGTCGACACCACGCCCCAGCAGCAAAGGCTTGAGCACGTTGTCCACCAGACCGGCGACGAAGGAGTAGATCGCAAAAATGATGGTCGCGGTGCTGGCGCCTTCGGTGGCGAAAACGAAGGCGATCACCGGGATCGTCACCAGCGCCACCGGCAACTGCATGATGCCGAGCAACAGCACAGCCATGGCCAGCAGGCCGGCACCGGGAACGCCCTTGAGGACGAAACCGATGCCCACCAGCAGCATCTGGATAAACGCGATACCCACCACGCCGAGGGCCACCGCACGAATGGTTGCGGTACACAGCGCCGCGATGCGCGGGCCTCTTTCCGGGCCGCTGATGCGCGAGGTGATCTGCACCGCGCTGCGTGCACCGGCCCGCCCATGGGCCATGAACACGCCGGCGATGATCAGCGCAAACAGAAAGGTCAGGAAGCCCATGCCGACCCCGGCGAGCTTGCCCAACAGGCTCAGGCTGACGTCCTTGATCTGCGGGATGTACTTAGCCATCAGCCCGGAGAGGTCCGTGGACGCCTGCAGCCAGATCGCCGACAGCGGCTTGCCGATCACCGGCCAGCTGGCGATGGAGTCGGCAGGTGGCGGAATATGGAAGCCGCCTTCCTTGACGACACCGATGGCGCTGGTCACGGAATCGGCAATCGAGGTGCCGAGGATGTAGATCGGAATGACCAGCAGCACGATGGAGACCACCACTATCAGCGTCGCAATCATGCCCTCCTTCTCACCCAATGGTCCCTTGAGCTTCTCCAGCAAGGGATAGAGGGTGATCGCCAGGATCAGCGACCAGAGCATCAGGTCACGAAACGGGCTGAAGATGTCGAAGCAGAACAGCACCAGCACCGCAATCAGTCCCGCGCGTATGAACACATCGAGCAGATTGCGGGAGAAAGTTTTCTCGGACAGAGGGGTAAGCTGCATGAGCGCTTCCTGGCATTGGGGAGGATTAGCCCAGCATAGACGCTCCTGCAAGAGTCTGCGGTAGCCGAGACTTTCGCCAAGCCACAGGCAAAGACAGCACACCGGTTCAATATTCGTACTGCGATCTGCGCAACCATGACGCCTTCACTCCCCCCCGTAAGGACAGTGTCATGGCCATCGCAAAAGCAGTTCCCGGCAAAACCCTGCTGACCCCGACCGACCACACCCTGATCATGATCGACCATCAGTCGCAAATGTCCTTCGCGACCAAGTCGATCGATGCCGTCACCCTGCGCAACAACGCGGCGCTGGTGGCCAAGGCAGCCCGTGGCTTCAAGGTCTCGACCATTCTCACCACCGTTGCCGAGAAGAGTTTTTCCGGCCCGATATTCGATGAGATCAAAGCGGTGTTCCCCGAACACAACATCATCGACCGCACCAGCATGAACACCTGGGAAGACGAGCGTATTGCCGTCGAAGTGAACCGGATCGGCAAGGCGAAAATCGTCCTCGCCGGCCTGTGGACCTCGGTATGCATCGTCGGCCCGGCGCTGTCGGCCATCGACCAGGGTTTCGAGGTCTATGTGATCGCCGACGCCTGCGGTGACGTCAGCACCGAAGCCCATGAAATGGCCATGCAGCGCATGATCCAGATCGGCGCCCGTCCCATGACCTCCCTGCAATACCTGCTGGAACTGCAACGGGACTGGGCGCGCAGCGAGACCTATGACGAGACGGTCAGAACTTCGATTGCCAATGGCGGCGCTTATGGCCTGGGGCTGATCTATGCCAAGACCATGTTTGGTGCCTCGGAAGGCCACTAATACGGCCCCCTGTAGGAGCGAGCATGCTCGCGATGAGCGCATGGACAACACGGAGTGTCTGAGGCCCCGCGTTATCGTTGACGACCATCGCGAGCTTGATCCTACAGGACGGTGGAAAACCCGCCCCTTGTGGTGAACGAATGATGATGTGTGATTCGCAAGACCTCCGCGCAGGTTTGCCGTTGTGGTTATCGCTATTGCTGGCCGGTACAACTGGGAGCGCATGGGCCGACGAGTCCGCCCAAGGTTTTATCGACGGCGCAACCCTGGGCGTGCTCAGTCGCAACTTCTACCTCAACAGCGATTACCGCACGCCCTCGCCGTCCGGCAAGAGCTACAAAGCCGAATGGGCGCAAGGCTTCATCAGCTCCTTTGAATCCGGTTTCACCCAGGGCACCGTGGGTTTTGGCCTCGACGCCCATGGGTTTCTCGGGATCAAACTCGATGGCGGCAAGGGCCATTCCGGTACCGGCCTGCTGCCAGTGGACAGTGATGGTGAAAGCGCCAGCAACTATTCAAGCGGCGGCGGTGCAATCAAACTGAAAAGCTCGAAAACCACCCTGGCGTTCGGCGAAATGCTGGTGGAAACCCCGGTGTTCGACACCGCCGACAAACGCCTGCAACCGGAATACGCCACCGGGTTTCTCTTCGACAGCCGCGAAATCGACGGGATGAACCTGCAAGCCGGGCACTTCACCGCGTTCAAGAATCAGGACAGCGCGTCGAGCAAGGGCGACTTCTTCGGTTACGGGGCCAATACCGAGGCCGGTGGCATTTCCTTTGTCGGTGCCGATCTGTTCACCGACAGCCCCGTGGGCGGCGCGCTGTATGCCTCGGAACTGACGGACACCTGGCATCAGTACTACGGCAACCTGCACTTCAAGCAGTCGAGCGTATTTCTCGACGCCAACGTCTATCACACCCAGGACACCGGCCGGGCGCTGGCCGGGGCGATCGACAATACGGCGTTCAGCCTGTCCGGCCAGTACTCGGTCGCCGGCCATGGCTTTACCCTGGCCTACCAGAAGATCGACGGTGATACGCCGTTCGATTTTGTCGGTGGCGATTCGATCTATCTGGCCAACTCGATCAAATACGCCGACTTCAATGGCGCACACGAACAATCCTGGCAGGCGCGCTATGACTTCGACCTTGCGGTGCTGGGCGTGCCGGGCCTGAAGTTCATGACGCGCTACGTCAGGGGCAGCCAGATCGACGGCACCCACGCACCGCAAGGCGGCGCCTATAACCCGTTCAACGACACCACTGGCACCTACGAGCCCCAGCAAGGCGACGGCGGCAAACACTGGGAGCGGGACATCGACCTGCATTACGTGGTGCAGTCCGGGGCGGCCAAGGGCTTGTCAGTGCAACTGTCCCACGTCTCGCATCGGGCCAACGCGGCCCAAGCCGGCGATGACATTGACCGGGTCTACGTTGTCATCCAGTACCCGCTGGCGTTCGGGCCGTTCTGAGGGGAAAAGTGGCGGAAGGCAGCCGGAGTCGAACCTGCCCGGGAACGGATGCCGTCCCCAACCGGGTTTGAAGCCCGGCCGCGCCACCGGGCGCGATTGCCTTCCTTGAATCAGGCCTCTGTGCGTTGAGCCAGGGCGTTGTCCGTACGGATCTGCCGACGATCACCGAAACGTCGGGTCAGGCCGATACGGTCGAAGTATTCCAGAATCTGGATGCTGCGCTTGCGCCCCAACCCCACGGCATCGCGAAACGCGGTGACCTGAATATCCGGGTCGGCGTTCGCCAGTTGCACAAGCATAGCCGCCATTCGTCGCAGCAACGCGTCGGTGTAAAACAAGTCGCGCACCACTTGATGCAGCAAGCCCAGGCGCGCCATTTTGCGCAGCAGTGCGCGCACCACCGTTTCGTCATGCCCAAGGTCACGCACCCAGGGCGGATTGAAGCCGGCAGCCTCGAACTGTGGTTGCAGTTGCTGCCACAGCAACTGGTCTTCATCACTCAAGCGCACCTGGTGTTCGGGCAGATGCAACCACGGCCCGCTGCTGGCGATGGCGCTGCTGGCCAGTAACTCGTCGAGCAAGCTGATGAAAACCGGACGGGCCAGTGGGCTGCCGCTGAATCGGCGCAGGCGATCGCGGTCGGGGCCCATTTGATCGGGTTCGAGTTCATGAAAACGCGCGAGATGACCCAGCAGTGGTGCTTTCAGGGCTTCCCAATGTGCCCGGCTGAACAGTAGCGGACCTTGCCGGGTGTCGACCATGCGCACGTCAGCGGGCAACTGCCAATGGCTGCGCGGCTGGTTGAACTGGCGTTCCAGACGTTGCGGATCAACGCCGGATTCGCTGTGAGCCAGCAACGCCGGCAATACCTCTTCAAGACGGACGGCGCCGACCAGCGCCTGCAACTGCGCCAGCCGTTCCGGGCTACGCCGTTGTCGGGTCGGTGCGAACGGATCGACTACCCGTCCACCTCCAAGGGTACGCTGGGCACTCTGGTCGCGCAGGATCAGCGGGTCACCCTTGACCGCGTGCACTGGCGTATTGAGCAGCAGCTGCGCGAACATCCGTTCACCCGGTGCCAGGCTCGAACCCTCCAGCAAGGCCACGCGCCCGGTGACGTCCTGGGTGCCGATGTGCACATGCACGGGCTGGAAATGTTCGAACGAACGCAACTCGCCGGGCAGCAGATGCAGATCGATATCCAGGCGTTGGGTCGGCGCGTACAGCCCCTCGCCCAGCAACCAGTGGCCACGGTGAATCTGCTCCAGTGCCAGGCGTTCGGCACTCAGGTTCAAAGCCACGCGCTCCCCGGCGAATGCCCGTTCTGCCAGCTGATTTTGTGCGTGCAGGCCGCGAATGCGCACCGGTTTGCCTTGTGGCCCGAACAGCAGCGTGTCGCCGACCGCGACCTGCCCGGACAACGCGGTGCCGGTGACCACGATGCCGGCACCGGCGACACTGAAGGCGCGATCGATGGCCAGCCTGAAACCGCCCTCGCGGCTGCGTTGCTGCACGTCGCGTTGCGCTTGCAGCAGGTGTGCACGCAGCGTCTCCACGCCTGCGCCGGTGATGCTCGACAGTGCAATCAAAGGCGCGGCGGCGTAGGGCCCGGGGGCCAACAACGCCCGTACTTGCTCCTGCACCTCCAGCACCCTGCCCGCATCGACCCGATCACATTTGCTGATTGCTACCAGCGCCTGCGGGATACCCAGCAACTCGACAATCGCCAGATGCTCACGGGTCTGCGGCATCACGCCGTCATCGGCGGCCACCACCAGCAGCACCAGATCGATGCCTTGCGCCCCGGCGAGCATGTTATGGGTGAAGCGTTCGTGGCCGGGCACGTCAATGAACCCGGTCAGCGCCGCTCCCTGCTCCAGCGCGGCATAGCGATAACCGAGGTCGATGGTCATGCCCCGTTCGCGCTCTTCGCGGCGGGTGTCGCCGGCCTGACCGGTCAGTGCCTGCAGCAATGCGGTCTTGCCGTGGTCGATATGCCCCGCCGTGCCGACGATCACCCTGCCCGGCCCTCCACCGGCAATTGCTCTAGTTGCGCCAGCCAGGCCGTTTCATCATCCAGCTGCCGCAAATCGAGCCACAAGGCGTCGTCATCAATGCGTCCCAGCACGGCAATCGGCAATTCACGAAACGCCGCCTCCAGCTTCAGCAAGGATCGACCGCGTAGACGCTTGGAGGTCAGCGGACGCAGGCACAATGCCGCGCTGGCGAGCCGCGCCACGGGTTGGCTGCCGCTGCCGATCATGCCCAGCGCGGGCATGGCGCTGACACTCCAGCCTGCGCCCAACACGTTGGCCAGGGTCGGGCGCAGACGTTCGGCCTGGGCGAGGATGTCGGCCTGAGGTCGGGTCAACAGGCGCAGGCTGGGCAACTTCTCCGCCAGGCGATCCGGGTTGCGGTACAGGTTCAGCACCGCTTCAAGCGCAGCGAGGGTCAGTTTGTCGACCCGCAGTGCGCGTTTGAGCGGGTTTTTCTTGATTTTGCTGATCAGCTCTTTGCGCCCGACGATCAACCCGGCTTGCGGGCCGCCGAGCAACTTGTCGCCGCTGAAGGTGACGATGTCCGCGCCATCGAGCAACGCCTGGCGCACCGTGGGCTCAGCAGGTAGGCCCCAGCGCGTGAGGTCCAGCAGGCTGCCACTGCCGAGGTCTTCGAGCAGTGGCAGGCCATGTTGATGGGCGATCTGCGCCAGCGCTGCGGTGTCGACGCGGGTGGTAAAGCCTTGAATGCTGTAGTTGCTGGCGTGTACACGCATGATCAAGCCGCTACGCGGGCCGATGGCCGCCTCGTAATCACGGGCGTGGGTGCGGTTGGTGGTGCCGACTTCGTGCAGCTTCACCCCGGCGCGGGCCATGATGTCGGGAATGCGAAAGGCGCCACCGATCTCGATCAGTTCGCCCCGGGAAATGATGCCTTCCTTGCGTGCGCCCAGGCTATTGAGGGTCAGCAACACCGCCGCCGCGTTGTTGTTGACCACGGTCACCGCTTCAGCGCCGGTCAGTTCGCGGATCAGGCCTTCGATCAGATCGTCACGGTCACCGCGCTTGCCGCTGTGCAGGTCGAATTCCAGATTGAGCGGATAGCGTGCGGCCATTTGTACGGCTTCGATGGCGGCGTCCGGCAGCAAGGCTCGGCCGAGGTTGGTATGCAATACGGTGCCGGTGAGGTTGAACACCCGACGCACCTGGCTGCGATGCTGCACGTGCAGGCGCTCCCCCACTCGCCCCGCCAGAACCTCGGGGCCGACTTCTGCCGGCGTCAGTTCACCCCGTTGCAGACCCTCACGCAGCTCATCCAGCAATTGCCGCAACGCCGCCAGCAACGCCTCGCGCCCGTAGCGTTCGAGCAACGGCTGGCACGCCGGGTGACGCAGCAGGCTGTCGATGGAAGGCAGATGCGGTGCTTGGCGGGTAACACTGGAAGGCATCAGGCGCTCCTGAAATCGAATGACCGTCGCGCCAGAGTGTAGACGCTGTGGTCATTCGTCTCCCGGCGCCAGCAACAGATTCGGCGCCAGGCGCTGATAGCCGTCCTGGGCCAGGCGCATGTCGAGCATCAGGCTGGCCAGATCGCCGGACAAGGCCTCGGCCTCGGCGTCGTTTTCCAGGTAGAACAGTTTCAGGTAGCTGTTGCAGCCCGGACAGATCTCGGCGCGCAGCGGCGCCTGATTGGCGGCATGGCGATCGTCGGCGAGGCTGAGGTATTCCAGGCCCTTGCTTTGCTCGCAGTACACGCACTTGACCCGCACCACATGCCACTCGCAGGCGCACAGGGAGCACACCAGGTATCGCAAGCCGTTGTGCTTGCCACGGTGGCGAATCACCCCGGCCATGGCCGGTGAACCGCAGGCCGGACATTGGCAGAGACTGTCGCCGGGGGTCAGTTGCAGATTGGGCGTGCCCAGCAGCCAATGGCTCCAGGCCGTTTGCAGTGCGGCGCCAAGAAACGGCACCAGGGCCGCCGGCACCAGCGAATACTGACCGCTGACCAGGGCCACCGCCCAACTGCGGCGTTGTCCGGTACTGGCCTGACGCAATGTCGCCAAGGCTTCAGCCACGGCGTTTTGCGACGGCTCAGGATGGCGCTGCAACAGCGCATCCAGGTAAGGCTGCCAGTCATCTTCGCGGGCCAGACTGTCAGCGGCGAACGGCGGCAAGCCGTGTTGCCGGCACAGTTCTATGCGCTGACGATCCAGTGGCTGGCTCTGCGGTGGATCGTCGAAGACCTGCTGTTGTACGCGACACAGCCCGGCGATCAAATGCAGGTAATCGGCCAGCGGATGGCCTTCGGCCAGACGCTCCAGGCGCTCCAGGCGCTCGGCGCGCAGGCTGAACAGGTTGTGCGGTGGCAGGTGCAGAAACGGCGGCGAACTGGCGGCCGCTTCGATTTCCCCAGGTTCCAGGATGCTTGGCAATGGTCAGCCCTTTTTGGTGATCGGCCGTTCGGCAGGCTCGTCACGAGTCACCTCGCGGTACCAGAGTTCGTGGTGCTTTTTCGCCCAGGCGCGGCTGACCCAGCCGTGCATCATCGCGCTGATCGAACCCTTGATCCAGATGCCGGCGTAGATGTGGATGATGATGCTCAGGATCAGCACAAACCCGGCAAGTGCATGCAACAGCATCGCCCAGCGAATCACGGTGATGCCAAAGTACGCACTGAAGTACGCCCGCCAGATCACCAGCCCGGTGAACAGCAGGCCGAGCATGCACAGCAGTAAAGTCCAGAACAGCATTTTCTGCCCGGCGTTGTACTTGCCCACCGGAGGTACGCTTTCCTCGTCGTTGACCAGCACGCGGTCGATGCGGCGCATCCACTTCCAGTCGTTGTCGATAAAGAAGTTGGCCCGCCAGAAGCGAAACACCAGGCCGAGGAACAGCAGGAACATCAACACGCCCATGAACGGGTGCAGGATGCGCGTCCAAGGCCCACCGCCGAACATGTTGCTCAGCCAGAACAGCGCCGGGTGAAACAACGCCAGCCCGGACAGCGCGGCCATGAAGAACAGAATCGCCACCAGCCAGTGATTGGTGCGCTGGTTGGCGGTGTAACGCAGGATCGTCTTGTTGCTCATGGCCGGTCCTCCCCGCGTGGATCGAAGGTGTGTACCGCAGGATCGACGACATGCACCGCGGTGTCCGGTGCATCGGGATGCTCATCCTCTTCGGTACGGTTCGGCCCGATGCGCACGTAATGGAAGAACCCGGCCAGCACCGCCGCCCCCATGGCCAGCAGGCCCAGCGGCTTGCTGATGCCTTTCCACAGGCCTACCAACGGGCTGATGGCCGGGTCTTGCGGCAGGTTGGCGTAGATTGTCGGTGTGTCGGCGTGGTGCAGCACGTACATCACATGGGTGCCGCCGACGCCGGCGGGGTCGTACAGGCCGGCGTTGTCAAAGCCACGGCTCTTGAGGTCGACGATGCGTTCGTCGGCATGCACCTTCATGTCGGCCTTGGAGCCGAACACGATGGCCCCGGTCGGGCAGGTTTTTACGCAGGCCGGCTCCAGCCCCACGGCCACACGGTCGGAACACAGGGTGCACTTGTAGGCCTTGTGATCCTTCTGCGAGATGCGCGGGATGTTGAACGGGCAACCGGTGATGCAATAACCGCAACCAATGCAGTGGTCCTGGTTGAAGTCGACAATGCCGTTGGCGTGCTTGATGATCGCCCCGGGGCTTGGGCACGCGGCCAGGCAACCGGGTTCGGCACAGTGCATGCAGCCGTCCTTGCGGATCAGCCACTCGAGGTTGCCGGCGTCGGTTTCGTGCTCGGTGAAGCGCATCAGGGTCCAGGTCTCTGCGCTGAGGTCCTGCGGGTTGTCGTAGGTGCCGTGGTTGTGCCCCACTTCGTCACGCAGCTCGTTCCATTCCGAGCACGCGACCTGGCAGGCCTTGCAACCGATGCACTTGGTGGTGTCGATCAGCTTGGCGACTTCCTCCAGCTGTCGCACCGAGGACGGCACAGTGGTGGTGGCCGAGCGAGCGATGATGTCTTGGCTGGCCATTCAGATTTTCTCCACGTTGACCAGGAATGACTTGGATTCCGGGGTCTGGGTGTTGCCATCACCGAGGAACGGCACCAGGGTGTTGGTCAGGTAGCCGTGGCGCGTGAGCCCGGTGAAGCCCCAGTGCAGCGGGATACCGATCTGGTGCACCACCTGATTGTTGACCTGCAGCGGACGAATCCGCTTGGTCACCACCGCCACCGCTTCAATGAAACCGCGCTTGCTGCTGACCCGCACCCGGTCACCGGCCGCTATGCCTTTTTCCTTGGCCAGCACTTCGCCGATTTCCACGAACTGCTCGGGTTGGGCAATCGCGTTGAGCTTGCAATGCTTGCTCCAGAAGTGGAAATGCTCGGTCAGCCGGTAACTGGTGGCGGCGTACGGATAGTCCTTGGCCACGCCGAGGGAATCCCACACCGAATCGAAGATCCGCGCTGCCGGGTTGCTGGTGGCTTTCTTGTTTTGCGGGTGCAGCGGGTTGATACCGATCGGCGTCTCGAACGGCTCGTAGTGCTCGGGGAACGGGCCTTCGTTCATCTTGTCGACGGCGAAGAAGCGCGCCACGCCTTCGGGGTTCATGATGAACGGGTTCATCCCCGCCTCCGGCGCGACGTCGGCCTTGTAGTCCGGCACATCGGTACCGGTCCAGGCCTTGCCGTTCCACCACACCAGGCGTTTTTTCGGATCCCACGGCTTGCCTTGCAGATCCGCCGAGGCACGGTTGTAGAGAATCCGCCGGTTGGCCGGCCAGGCCCAGGCCCAGCCCTGATGCTGGTGCATGCCATAGGGGTCACTGTTATCACGGCGAGCCATCTGGTTGCCGGTCTCGGTCCAGCTGCCGCAGAAGATCCAGCAACCGGACGCCGTACTGCCGTCGTCCTTGAGCTGGGCGAACGCCGCCAGTTGCGAATTGCCCTTGATCGCCGCGCCCGTGGCATCGGTGAAGTCGGTGGTGGCGTAGCCGTTGATTTCCTTGGCCAGTTCCTCCGGTGAAGGCTCGTCGGGAATCTTGTACGGCCAGGACAGTTTCAGAATCGGGTCGGGGTATTTGCCGCCCTCGGCCTGATAGCGTTGGCGCAGGCGCAGGAACAGTTCGCTCATGATGCGGATGTCGGTCTGCGCTTCGCCCGGGCCATCGGCGCCCTTCCAGTGCCATTGCAGCCAGCGGCTGCTGTTGACCAGCGAGCCGTCTTCCTCGGCAAAACAGGTGGTGGGCAGGCGAATCACTTCGGTCTGGATGTCGGCGCTTTTCACATCGTTGTACGGCCCGACATTGCGCCAGAACTCCGAGGTTTCGGTGCCCAGCGGGTCCATCACCACCAGCCACTTCAGTTTCGCCAGCGCCGCCATCACCCGGTTCTTGTCCGGCAAGGCCGCAATCGGGTTGAAGCCCTGGCACATGTAGCCGTTGACCTTGCCCTGGCCCATCAGGTCGAACACCTTGAGGATGTCGTAGTTGGGGATGTCCAATTTCGGCAGGTAGTCGTAGGCCCAGTTGTTTTCCAGGGTGGCGTTGGCGCCGTACCAGGCTTTCATCAGGCTGACGTGGAATTTGCCGTAGTTCTGCCAGTAGGACAGCTGCCCTGGTCGCAGCGGTTTTTGCGTGCGCTTGGTGATGTAGCCGTTGTAATCCTGCTCGGCATCCACCGGCAGCGTGAGGTAGCCCGGCAGCGAATTGGACAACAGGCCCAGGTCGGTCAGGCCCTGGATGTTGGAGTGCCCGCGCAGGGCATTGACGCCCCCGCCCGGCATGCCGACGTTGCCCAGCAACAGTTGCACCATCGCCGCGCTGCGGATGATCTGCGCACCGATCGAGTGCTGGGTCCAGCCCAATGCGTAGAGGATGGTCATGGTCTTGCCCGGTTGCGAGCAAGTGGCGATTTCCTCCCAGATCTTCTGCATCGCATCCACGGGCATGCCACAGATCTGGCTGGCCAGGTCGATGTTGTAGCGGCTGTAGTGCTGCTTCATCAGTTGATAGACGCAGCGTGGGTCCTGCAGGGTCGGGTCGACCTTGGCAAAGCCGTCTTCGCCCAGCTCGTAGCCCCAGCCGGATTTGTCGCTGTAGGTACGCTTGGCCGCGTCATAGCCGCTGAAGATGCCATCCTCGAAGCCATAGCCGGCTTTGACGATGAACGACACGTCGGTGTAGTTGCGCACGTATTCGTGCTGGATCTTGTCCTCGGTCAGCAGGTAATTGATCAGGCCGCCCATGAAGGCGATGTCAGTGCCGGTGCGGATCGGCGCGTAATAGTCGGCCACCGAGGCGGTCCGGGTAAAACGCGGGTCGACCACGATCAGGCGCGCCCTGTTGTGCGCCTTGGCTTCGGTCACCCACTTGAATCCGCAAGGGTGCGCTTCTGCAGAGTTGCCGCCCATCACCAGGACCAGGTTCGCGTTGGCGATATCGGTCCAGGTATTGGTCATGGCACCACGGCCGTACGTCGGGGCAAGACTTGCCACCGTCGGGCCGTGTCAGACACGTGCCTGGTTATCGAACCCCAGCATGCCGAGACTGCGCACCACTTTATGGGTGATGTAGCCTGCCTCGTTGGAGGCCGCCGACGCCGCGAGGAATCCGGTGGTCAGCCAGCGGTTCACCGTTTGCCCCTGGGCATTCTTCTCGATGAAGTTGGCGTCGCGGTCGGCCTTCATCAGATCGGCGACGCGGTCCAGCGCTTCGTCCCAGGAGATACGCGTCCATTCGCTACTGCCGGGTTTGCGCACCTGCGGGTATTGCAGGCGGCTCGGGCTGTGAATGAAGTCCAGCAGGCCGGCGCCTTTGGGGCACAGGGTGCCGCGGTTGACCGGGTGATCGGCGTCACCTTCGATGTGAATGATGTTTTGTGCGACGTTCTTCGCCGTATCGCCCTGGCTGTACATGATCACCCCGCAACCCACCGAGCAGTACGGGCAGGTGTTGCGGGTTTCAAGGGTGTGGGCGAGCTTGAAGTGACGCACCTGTTCGGCAAAGGCAAGCGTCGGGGCCATGCCCAACGCCCCCAGGCTTGAGCCTGCAAGGCCGATACCGGCGACCTTGAAGAATTGACGACGGCTGAGATCCATCGTGCACTCCTGATCAGGTGGAGATCCGCTGCTTTGGCGGATTTTTCGGACAATCACGGGCGCGGCAGACGGGCTGCCGACACTTGAAACTGTAGTCAACACCCAGGCGTCCGGTGTGAAAACCGACCGTCGGCCGTTTGTCGGTCAGTACACAATCCCTGTGGCAGCGAGCCTGCTCGCGATGGCGTCGGCACACTCACTTTCAGTTTTGCCTGCCCCGCCTCTTCGCGAGCAGGCTCACTGTCACAGGGGATGGTGGTGTCGCCTATCGGTGGGGCTTATCATGGCGGGCATGATTAACCCCGCCTTTTACGAGACCACGCATGACTTTCGATTTTGATCAGGTCTTCGACCGCCACGACACCGGCAGCACCAAGTGGAGCCGCTATCCGGCCGACGTCTTGCCGATGTGGGTCGCCGACATGGATTTTGCCGCGCCGCCGATGATCATCCAGGCCCTGCAAAAGCGTCTGGAACACCCCATGGTCGGCTACAGCGTGGCCCAGGACGACCTGCGCGAAGCCATAGTCGCCGACCTGTGGAACAAGTACGCCTGGCGTGTCGAACCCCAGGAGCTGATTTTCCTGCCGGGTGTCGAGTCCGGTTTCAATATGGCGCTCAAGGCGCTGGTGCAACCACAGCAGAACGTAGTGGTCCAGGTGCCTAACTACCCACCATTGCGCCATGCGCCGGGGCATTGGGGGCTGAACAAGGTTGAGCTCGGTTTCGACGAGCAGGCTGATGGCTCCTACAGCACGCCACTGGCGACCTTGAACGAATCGCTGCAAGGTGGCGGTGCGCTGCTGCTGAGCAACCCGCACAATCCGCTGGGCAAAGCCTTCCCACGGGAAGAACTGCAGGCCATTGCCGACATTTGCCTGGAACATGGCGCCTGGATCATTTCCGACGAGATCCACGCCGAACTGTGTTTCGACGGTCGCACCCACGTGCCGATGGCCACCCTGAGCCCGCAAGTCGCCCAGCGCACCATCACCCTGATGTCGGCGAGCAAGGCCTACAACATCGCCGGCCTGAAGACCTCGTTCATGATCATTCAGGACCGCCATGTACGTGAAAGAGTCAACCAGGCCCGCTGCGGCATGGTCGACAGCGTCAACCCGCTGGGCATGGAAGCCACCCGCATCGCCTACAGCGAAGCCGCGCCATGGCTCGCCGAGTTGAAGGTCTACCTGCAAGGCAATCGTGATTACCTGGTCGAGGCCGTGCGCACCCGCTTGCCCGGCATTCGCATGAACGTGCCGCAAAGCACCTACCTGGCATGGCTCGATTGCTCGGCGCTGGGCCTGGACAACCCTCAGCAGTTCTTCCTTGAACAGGCCAAAGTCGGCTTGAGCGCAGGCCTGGATTTCGGCGATGACGGCCAACAGTTCGTGCGCCTGAACTTCGGTTGCCCGCGGGCCTTGCTCGAAGAAGGCATCGCGCGCATGGAGCGCAGCCTGCGCAATCGCGTGGCCTGAGCCGCCCCAAGGTTTACCGCATTGAACCTGCCGGCACTTCACGCACTCCACTGCGAATAAGCCCACCCATCGGTGGGCCTTTCGATGTCTGGAGGTACTGATGCCCGCCCCCCCTCGCCTGCTCGCTGAACCCCTGATCAAGCTCCGCCCATGAGCTTCGTTGCCTGGCTGGCGGTGATGGGCGCGGTATTGCTGACATTGGCCCTCACTTCCTCCTACCTGCGCTGGCTGCCGGTCACGACCTCGGCGGTGTGTCTGGTGCTGGGCGTGGCCATCGGGCCGGCGGGGTTTGGCCTGTTGCGGCTGGATATCAAGGACGCGGCGTTCTGGATGGAGCACCTGACGGAAGTGGCGGTGCTGTTTTCCCTGTTTGTCTGCGGGCTCAAATTAAGGCTGCCGATGGGTGACCGCCGCTGGCGGGTGGCCTTTGCCCTCGCGGGGCCGGTGATGGTCCTGACGATTGCCGGTGTCACGCTGTTGTTGCACCTTGCGTTCGGGGTGGCCTGGGGTCCGGCGCTGCTGATCGGCGCGATCCTGGCACCGACCGATCCTGTGCTGGCCTCGCTGGTTCAGGTCAGCGATGCCCGGGACGCCGACCCGGTGCGATTCGGGCTGACCGGCGAGGCAGGCCTGAACGACGGGATCGCCTTTCCTTTTGTCATCCTGGGTTTACTGCTGATTCAACAGGGCACCGACTCCACGGCCTGGCTCGATGAGTGGGCCATCAAGCGCCTGCTGTGGGCCGTTCCCGTCGGGTTACTCACCGGCTACTGGATGGCGCGGGGCATTGGTCGACTGACGTTGATCATGCGTATCCGCAACGCTGACAGCACCTTCTCCCCCAATGATTACCTGGCCCTTGCCCTGATCGCCTTGGCCTACGTCGTGGCCGAGACGATCCACGGCTATGGGTTTCTTTCGGTGTTTGCCGCCGGGCTGGGCTTGCGCCAGGCGGAAGCACAAACCACAGGGCATGGCCATACCCCCGCCGAACAGCTGGTCCAGCCGGTGGTCGGCCACCAGCATGTCGACCCCGAAGCTGCTGTTCACGGCGATGTGGAGCACCTGGAAGACGCTCAGGTCGCCGCCGGCATCATGATGGGTGACATGTTGTCATTCGGCAGCCTGGTGGAACGGGCCATGGAAGTATTTCTGGTGACCTTGCTGGGGGTGGTACTGGTTGCACACTGGGACTGGCGGGCACTGCTGATCGCCTTCGGGCTGTTCGCGGTGATCCGCCCCCTGTGTGTCGCGGTGATGCCGTGGGGACGCTTGCTCGATGGCCGGCAGCGCCTGTTGGTGGGTTGGTTCGGCATCCGCGGAATCGGCAGCCTGTATTACCTGTTCTATGCCTTGAACCATAACCTGGCGCCCTCCGCGGCGACACTGTGCGCGGACATCACACTCTCGGTGGTGGCCCTGAGCATCCTGGTCCATGGCATCAGCACGCAACCGCTGCTGGCCCGTTACGAACGGCAAAAACGCCGGTTTACTTCATCGCCGTCGCGATGATGTCCACCAGATTGAGTTGGGTAAACGGCTTGGACAAGCGTGGCAGATGGGCGGAGAAGCCTTCCAGCCGCTCAGCGTAACCAGTCGCCAGAATGATCGGTACGTCGGGCCGGATCAGCCGCATCGCATGGGCCAGTTGCGCGCCGTTCATGTTCGGCATGGCCATGTCGGTGATGACCAGGTCGATGCACGGCTCGCGCTGGAAGGCCTCCAGCGCGCTCGCCCCGGAGGTGGCGCTGATGACCTTGTGCCCCAAGTCTTCGAGCAGCAGGCCAGTGCTGGTCAATACCAGGTTGTCGTCGTCCACCACCAGTACGCAAAGCCGCGGCACAGTGACCGTGTTCTGCTTCATGATCGGCACGGCTACCGCGCCAGCCGTGGCAACCGGCAACCATATTTCTGCGGTGGTGCCCCGGTTAATCTCGCTCTTGAGGGTAAATTGCCCACCCAATTGCTCGATAAAACCGTGGACCATCGACAAGCCCAGGCCTGTGCCCTTGCCCACGCCCTTGGTGGTGAAGAACGGGTCCATCGCCGAAGCCAGTGTTGCTTCGTCCATGCCCTCCCCGGTATCCGTGATGCTCAGGCAGACATAACGCCCCGCCGCCAATGAAGAACGATCGGTGTCAGTGACCACCTCAGTGTCTGCGCTAAAGAGGATCGTGCCGCCCTGGGGCATGGCATCGCGGGCATTGGTGGCCAGGTTCAGCACCGCCAACTCCAGCTGGTTGGCATCGGCCAACACCGCTTCCAGGCCCTCGGGAAAGCGCGTTTGTATTTTTACCGTAGGGCCCAACGAACTGCGCAACAACCCGGAAATACCTTCAATCAGCGCCGGGACCTGCACAGACTCCGACTTGAGTTCCTGACGCCGGGCAAAGGCCAGCATGCGCTGGGTCAGGGAGACTCCGCGCAGCGCGCCTTGGGTAGCGTTGTCGATCAGGCGGAGGATTTTCGGATCCTCCGACACGCGTTTACGGACGATTTCCAGGTTGCCGAGGATCACGGTCAGCAGGTTGTTGAAGTCGTGGGCGATGCCGCCACTGAGCTGACCGATGGCCTGCATTTTCTGCGCCTGGAACAGCGCTTCCCGGGTTTGCTCCAGTGCCTGCTGGGCCTGGGTCACGTCGGTGATGTCGCGGGTGATTTTCGCGAAACCGAGCAAGGTCCCGGTTTCGCCCCAGATCGGGTCAACGATCACATGGGCCAGAAACCGTGTGCCGTCCTTGCGCAGCCGCCAGCCCTTGTTTTCAAAACGCCCTTCGCGCACGGCCTTCTCAAGGGTTTTTGCCGGTTCGCCAGCCTCGCGGTCTTCCGGGGTGTAGAACATCGAAAAGTGTTGGCCGATGACTTCTTCGGGAAAATAGCCCTTGATGCGCTGGGCACCGGGGTTCCAGTTGGTCACGCAGCCTTCGGCCGAAAGCATGTAGATCGCATAGTCGGTCACGCTTTGCACCAGCAGGCGGAACTGCTGCTCGCTTTGCTTGAGGGTTTCCTCGGCCATCTTGCGGTCGGTCAGGTCGCGGGTGATCTTGGCGAACCCCAGCAAGGTGCCGGATGCATCGCGAATCGGATCGATCACCACATGGCACCAGAAATGCGTGCCGTCCTTGCGCACCCGCCATCCCTCGCCCTCGAAACGCCCTTCGCGAATCGCCGTGTCCAGCGCCCGTTGCGGCAAACCGGCGCGACGATCGTCTTCGGTATAGAAACGCGAGAAGTGCTGGCCGAGGATCTCCGTTTCTTCGTAGCCCTTGAAGCGCCTGGCACCGGAGTTCCAGCTGGTGATGATGCCGTCGGGATCAATCATGTAGATCGCATAGTCAATCACCGCATCGATCAGCAGCCGGAAACGGCTGTCATCGATGGCGCTGGTCTTGATTCGATCTTCGTTCATTGATCCCACCGCACGATTGTTTCTTTCGAGTATGAGACAAACCGTCAATTTGGAAAGTCCGAATGACCGCCTGCCGAAAACGCGCAAGGATATCAGTCTATTTCGTGGTCAATCAGCTGCGTATGCCAACGTTGGCGCAATCGACCACCAGCGCGGCAGCAACTGTTTGACCTTGCTTTCGCCGAAGCGGTCATCGATCAACATCACCACGCCTCGGTCCTCTTGGGTACGGATCACCCGGCCGGCGGCCTGCACGACTTTTTGTACACCGGGATACAGATAGGTGTAGTCGTAACCGGCGCCGAAAATCGCCGCCATGCGCGATTTCAGCTGCTCATTCACCGGATTGAGCTGCGCCAGCCCCAAAGTGGCAATGAACGCACCGATCAACCTTGCCCCGGGCAAGTCGATACCTTCACCAAAAGCGCCACCCAGAACGGCAAATCCTACGCCCTGTCCGTTCGCGCAAAACTGATCGAGAAACTGCTGGCGTTGTGCCTCGGCCATGCCCCGTGACTGCGACCACTGCTTGATGTGCGGGTGTTTCTCGGCCAACAACTGCGCCACTTGCTGCAGGTAATCGAAACTGCTGAAAAACGCCAGGTAGTTACCGGGACGCTCGCTGAACTGCCGGGCAATCAGGGCCACGATCGGTTCAAGGGACGCCTGGCGATGGACAAAACGCGTGGAAATGCGGCTGACAATGTGCACCTGCAGCTGTTCGGCATGAAACGGCGATTCGACGTCGATGCACACCGTATCTTCCGGGGTGCCCAGCAGATCGGCGTAATACCGCCGCGGGCTCAGGGTGGCGGAAAACAGCACGGTGCTGCGTGCAGCCTTGAGCCGTGGGCGGATAAATCCGGCAGGCACCACATTGCGCAGGCACAGCTGCGACAGCGGACGCTTGCGCTCGAGATCGCGCTTGCTGATGTCGAACAGGAACTGTTCATCGAACAGCTCGGCCACACGGCCAAATTGCAGCATGTCGAAGTAAAAGCCTTGTAACGCCGAATCCAGGCCCTGGGGATGATCATTGAGATAATCACCAATGCTCGCGTTAGCAGATGACAACGCCTGCAAGAGCTTTTCAGGCGGCCGGTCATACGCCTGATAGGCGGCGATTTGCGGGGTGTGCAAGGCATTCCACTCGCGGTTGACTCGCTGCAAGGCTTTTTTCAAGGGCTCGGGTGCGGTTTTGCGCACGGCGTTGAGCGTGGCCTGGTCGAGACTGGCGCTGTACATCTGCCGGCCACGCTCCACCAGGTTGTGGGCTTCATCGACCAGCACGGCGACTTTCCAGTTGTTGGCCTGGGCCAGGCCGAACAACAGGGCACTGAAGTCGAAGTAGTAGTTGTAATCGGCGACCACCACGTCGGCCCAGCGCGCCATTTCCTGGCTCAGGTAGTACGGGCAGACTTCGTGTGCCAAGGCGACCTCACGCAAGGTGCCCTGATTCAACAGGCTGAGCCGGCTGGCCGCCTGCCGGGCCGCAGGCAACCGATCGTAGAAACCTCGGGCCAGAGGACAGGACTCACCATGGCAGGCCTTGTCGAGATGCTCGCAGGCCTTGTCCCGGGCAATCATTTCCAGCACCCGCAACGGTGGCGCGGCCGGAGCGTCGAGCATCACTTGCGCGGCATCCAGGGCCAGCTTTCGCCCTGGGGTTTTCGCCGTGAGGAAGAACACCTTGTCCAGCTGCTGCGGTGCCAGGGCCTTGAGCATGGGAAACAGCGTGCCCAGGGTCTTGCCGATCCCCGTGGGCGCCTGTGCCATCAGGCAGCGGCCGGTGCTGACCGCCTTGAACACCGACTCGGCCAGATGGCGCTGGCCCGGCCTGAATCCGGCATGGGGAAACGCCATCTGCTGCGCCGCCCGGTTGCGCCCTTCGCGATGGGTCATTTCCTGCTCTGCCCAGTGCAGGAAAGCCAGGCAGTGCTGTTCGAAAAACGCCTGCAGGTCTGCGGCCGTGAACGCTTCGAGCAGACAGGTTTCCTTTTCGCTGACGATGTCGAAATACACCAGCGCCAGATTGATCTGCGCAAGGTCGAGCTTGCAGCACATCAACCAGCCGTAGATTTTCGCCTGGGCCCAATGCAACTGGCGATGGTTGACCGGCTGTTTGCTCAAGTCGCCACGATAGGTCTTCACTTCCTCCAGACAGTTTTGCGCTGGATCGTAGCCATCCGCCCTGCCCTTGACCGTCAAGCTGCGGAACTGCCCTTCAAGGGCGACCTCGCTTTGATAGCCCTCGCTGCGCCGCGACGCGACCGTACGGTGGCCGACGATGCCTTCGAGGGCCGTCGGCGATGGCGTGAAGCGCAGGTCCAGGTCACCGGTCTTGGCGGTGAACTCGCACAGCGCGCGCACCGCAATGCTGTAACTCAAGGGCCTGGCTCCGCCCATTGCACGTAGCACACGGCGACTGGCATCTGGTGTTGGTGACAGAACTCCAGCCAACGCAGCTGATTATCCTGCAGGCGATCCCCCGGCCCCTTCACCTCGATCATGCGGTAAGTCTTTTGCGCTGGCCAAAACTGGATCAGGTCCGGCATGCCGGCGCGGTTGGCCTTGATGTCCAGCAACAAACGATTGAACCAGTGCTTGAGGTGTTCGGCGGGCAAGCAGTCCAGTGCCTGTTCCAGCAAGTCGTCACTGAGCAGGTTCCAGAACACGAACGGCGATTGCACGTTCCACTTGCTGATGTAGCGCTCACGGATGGTCTGCCGGTAGCGCCCGTCGTCGAGCTCGGCCAGGCACGCCTGGAACAGATCGGCCCGGCGCCCGTGGAAGTCCTCGCTGTGCAAGTCCACCGGACCGCGCTGGAACGGATGGAAAAACGACCCCGGCAACGGCGCGAATATTGCCGGCCAGCAGAGCAACCCGAACAACGAGTTGATCAGGCCGTTCTCGACGTAGTGGACCGGCGCGAGGTCCTCGCTCAGGTGCGCCTGAACGTGAAACTCCACGGACAACCCCGGATCGACCCGAGGCAACTGCAAGTCCAGGCGCTGCACCGGTCGCGAACTGACGCGCTTCAACGGCGGCCCGCCGAGCTTGCGTCGCAGCCTTGGCACGATCCGCAGCAAATGCTGCTGTTCGGCGGCGCTTTGCGGCGCTTGTGCCGCGTGCTCGGCCAGTTCCAGGGCCAATGCATATTCGGCGCAGCGCTCGAGCACGCGAATCATCCGCGAGCGTGCGCCGGGATAGGCGCATTCGCGATAGAGAGCCAGCGCCGTGGAGAAATCGGCGATGCGCTCGCAGTGCTGGCCGATCTGGAACAGCAGCTTGCCACGGCGCCTCTGCAACCAGGGATTGTCGAGCGCCAGACCCTGGATCCGCGCGATCACGTCCTCCAGCGCCTCACCGGCCTCGAACTGTTGCTGGTACAGGTGCAGGCAGATGAAGGCATCGACATCTTCTCGGCTGCGCAAACCACGGGACTCGGCGCCGATCTCGACTTTCTCGTAGGTGTAGATGCCAAGGTCGGCGAGCACGAACTCGGACCAGTCCTGGTATAGGTTGCCGAAGAACATCAACCGCAGGCGATCGCACAGATCCATGATGGTCAGGCTGAACAGGCGCTCTTGCAGCCCGGGACACCATTGCCCGAGGCTCTTTGCCTCGGGGAACTGCTCGCTGAGTGCCGGCAGCCAGTCGGCCTTTTTGCCTTTGGGCTGGTCAATGCCCGCGGCAAAGTGCTGCAGGATCTCTGCTTTAAGCAGCACCTCGAACAACACCTGAAGCGACACCGGCTGCTGTTCGTCGATCCATCCCAGCTCCAGCAATGGTCCTGCAGCGCTGGCAATGTCACCGATCTCATCGTAATGCAGCTTGCTGGCCCGGAAATGAATGCCCTTGCGCATGACCATGCGCACCAGCAGCGCCCGCGACTCACGGGGCAACCCCTGGAACTCATGCAGGAAGCGCAGCTCATCGACGCTCAGCACATCGGCATAGCGTTGCTCAAGCCAATCAAGCACTTGCATGAAGTTATTGAGGTAATAGAACGGGTCGTCGAGCGGGTTAGCGGTCACAGGTCAAAGGGCCATGGCGAAACGAGTACTGGTTATGCGTACAGATAACAGCTACGCCCGTGCAGGTGCAAACGGAAAAGGATAAATGGTGGCAATTGCGATGTTTTTTTGTGCCTGCCATAGAACTTTCCCTCGATGCACAGAACCAACCGCGTTAGAGATGCAGTGAGATGATTGGCTGCGCGAACGAACGTGAGGTGAACATGAAGATCAAGACCCTGGGCTGGCCATTGGCGATGGCCGTTTTGTTGACCCTGGCCGGTTGCTCGACGCCAACGGTGGTGACCTTGCAAAACGGCACGCAGTACTTGACCAAGGACATGCCGAAAACCAAAACCAGTGACGGCTTTATCGAGTTCAGGGACATTTCCGGTGCCAAAGTGAAGGTTCGCGCGGACGAAGTGGCAACGATTCGCAAAGAAGACTGACGAGATTTCACGTTCCGGCGCCCTTCTCTTCCTCCTCGGTGTGGCAGGTTTCGAGCACTGCTTTACACTGCGTAGACCCCGTGCAACCGAAGGACTGTGCAGCAGATTGAGGGATAAAGTTGCGATACGGGTATTACAGGTGACACCGAAATGAACAAGGTCACGCCACTGTTGGCTGCCTTCCTCGCCGCCGGCGCGTTCGCGACAGCGAGCGACTGCGTTGCGGCCAAAAAAACCAAGCCTTTACCTGTCTACAAAACCAGCTTCGACTGTGCCTCGCCGCGCTCGACCGTGGAAAACCTGATTTGCCACGACGGCCAGCTGGCGCAGATGGACCTGGAGCTCAATCGTCTGTACCTGCTGGCACTGACCGATGACCACTCGGTGCCGAAACCGGCCAAGGTCGAGATCGATCAGCAGTTCTGGATCGATGCGCGCAACCAGTGCGGTGGCGGCCCGCAAGCCCGAGGATGCGTGATCGGCAGTTATGCCGAACGAGCCGATCAACTGCGCCAGGGCTCGGCCATCGCCAGGACCAAGGATCCCAGCAGACTCAGTGAAGGCCCGGTGGCATTCCGTTGTGCCGGCATGAGCACGCCGGTTTCCGCCACCTACTTCACGGTGCAACCAGGGGTAGTGTTTTTGAAATGGGCAAAAAGCTCGGCCACCCTGATGCAGGTGCCGAGCGATTCCGGCCACCTCTACACGGGCAAGGACTACCGGGGCAGCTACCGCTTCTGGCAAGACGGCAACGATGCCACCTTGCAGGTACCGGCTTCAGGGCAGATGGTTTGCACCGCCGAACCGGTCAGTTGAAGATCAGGGTGTCGACAAAGGGGCCGACGGAACATCCTGTCCCGTCGGCCTGATCAGCCATTTCAGCTGCCGGTACGAATCTTGTTCCAGACCCGGGTGCGCACGCGGTCGATGTTCAACGGCATGGCTTCCAGGGCGAACAGTTTGCCCATCATTTCCGGGCTTGGATAAACCTTGGTGTCGTTCTTGATCGCCGGATCGATCAGGCTGTCGGCCTGTTCGTTGCCGTTGGCGTAGTGCACGTAGTTACTGACAGCGGCCATGACGTCCGGGCGCAGCAGGTAGTTCATGAAGGCATAACCGGCCTTTTCGTCCGGTGCATCGGCTGGCATGGCCACCATGTCGAACCAGATCGCCGCACCTTCCTTGGGAATCGAATAACCGATGTCGATGCCGTTTTTGGCTTCCTTGGCGCGGGTTTCCGCCTGCAGGATGTCGCCGGAGAATCCGACCGCCACGCAGATATCGCCGTTGGCCAGGTCACTGGTGTACTTCGATGAGTGGAAGTAGCTGACGTACGGCCGCACTTTCATCAACAGGGCTTCAGCCTTTTTGTAGTCTTCCGGATTCTTGCTGTGATGCGGCAGTCCAAGGTAGTTCAACGCCGCCGGCAGCAGCTCGGGGCCGTTGTCGAGGATGGCCACGCCGCACTTTTGCAGTTTCTCCATGTTCTCGGGCTTGAAGATCAGGTCCCAGGAATCCACCGGCGCGTTGTCGCCCAGCACGGCCTTGACCTTGGCGATGTTGTAACCGATGCCGGTACTGCCCCACAGGTACGGGAAACCGTGCTCGTTGTTCGGGTCATTGACCTGCAGGGCTTTCATCAGCACCGGATTGAGGTTCTTCCAGTTCGGCAACTGGCTCTTGTCGAGCTTCTTCAGCGCCCCGCCCTGGATCTGCCGGGCCATGAAGTGGTTGGAGGGAAACACCACGTCGTAGCCGGATTTACCGGTCATCAGCTTGCCGTCCAGGGTTTCGTTGCTGTCATAGACGTCGTAGGTGAAACCGATGCCGGTTTCTTTCTGGAAGTTTTTCGTGGTGTCCGGTGCGATGTAGTCCGACCAGTTGTAGATCTTGACGGTGTCGGCCGCCTGACTGATGGAAGCC
Organism: Pseudomonas vancouverensis; assembly: GCF_004348895.1. Classification (GTDB taxonomy): domain Bacteria; phylum Pseudomonadota; class Gammaproteobacteria; order Pseudomonadales; family Pseudomonadaceae; genus Aquipseudomonas; species Aquipseudomonas vancouverensis. The sequence goes on along the minus strand of NZ_RRZK01000023.1, from coordinate 127,602 downwards.
GCCAGCATCAGTGGAGCCAGGGTCAGTGTCTTTCGAATCATGAGTCGATTCCTGTGGGGTTGTTTTTATTGGCAGGCAATCAAAGGATCAGCGATCAAAAAAATCAGAAAATCAGTACGTAGGTCTTGCGCACGGTTTCCTGGATGTCCCAGATACCGAGGGTATTGGCCGGCATCATCAGGGCATCGCCGGCTTCGATGTGCAGGGTTTTGCCGCCGTCATCCGGGGTGAAGGTGCAACGGCCCTGGATGAAGTGACAGAACTCCTGGGCGACGATCTGCCGCCGCCAGCGCCCCGGCGTGCACTCCCAGACGCCGGTCTCGACGCCATCGTCGCGCTCGACACTGGTGGTCGAGGCGACAGCGACGGGCGTGCCCAGCGGCACGGCGACCGGGTTCGATTCGTCCAGCAGCAGGGTTGCGGTGTTTTTGAATTGGGTGATGCTCATGGGATTACCTGTCGAGAGAGAAACGCCGTTTAATGCATGAAACCTTCCATGAAACCCGCAACCCCACTGGCGAGCTTGCGCCGCCACGGCGCAGTCGCCGGGTTGGCCAGGGTCTGGTCTTCATGGACGAAGCTGCGAATGATCGCGTTGTAACCGAGCCAGCGGATGGGCTCCGGTTCCCAGGCCCGAAGCGCGTCGATACCGCGTTGCGGCATGACCCAGGGCTGGCGGACCAATTCGGTATCGCGTTGCAGAATCAGGTCGGCCAGGGTCCGTCCGCCAAGGTTGCTGGCGCCGACACCCTCGCCGCCATATCCACCGGACAAGGCGATGCCACTGGCCTGATCGCAGAGCATGTGCGGTTTGAAATGCCGCGACATACCGAGGTTGCCGCCCCAGGAATGGGTGATCTGCACGTTCTTCAGTTGCGGGAACAGTTCACCGAACAGGTAACGACGCAGTTGTTTCTCGTCATCGGTCAGTTCGAAGTTGTGGCGCAACTTGCCGGCAAACTGGTAGCCGCCACGGGCGCCGAAGATCAGGCGGTTGTCGGCGGTGCGCTGGCCGTAGGTGACCTGACGGCTGGCCTCGCTAAAGGCCTGGCCGCGGCTCAGGCCGATTTCATCCCAGGTCGCGGCCGACAGTGGCTCGGTGGCGACGATCAGGCTTTGCACCGGCATTTGATAACGCCCCAATGGCGGCAAGGTGACGGAATAACCCTCAACTGCCGGCACCACCCAACGGCTGCGCACCGAGGCTTTGGCCGTGCGAACGCTGCCCGATTGCCAGTGGGTGACCGGGCTGTTTTCGTAAATCTTCACGCCCATGCGTTCCACCGTGCGGGCCAGACCGCGTACCAGTTTGGCCGGGTGTATGGTCGCGACGTGCGGGGCGTAGATGCCGCCATAGGGCTTGGCGACGCGGATCTGCTGCGCCAACTGCTCGGGTGACAGCCAGCGATAGTCGTTTTCGTTGAGGCCCTGACGGTACAGATCGTCCAGGTATTCGCGCAGGCTGGCCTCCTGCTCCGGATAACGCGCCGCGCAATACAGCACACCGCCCTTGCGGTAATCGCAGTCGATGCCCTCACGTTCGAGGACAATCTCCACTTCATCGGGGATGCTGTGCAACAGGTCATAAGAGGCACGACGCGCCTCGGGCGATAGACCGGCGAGCAAGCGATCCTCGCCCAGCAGGTTGCCCATCAACCAGCCGCCATTGCGCCCCGACGCGCCGAAACCGGCGGTTTGCGCTTCGACGATGGCGATGCTCAGTTCAGGTTTGTGCAACTTGAGGTAATACGCGGTCCAGAGCCCGGTGTAACCGGCACCGATGATGGCGACGTCGACATCCAGGTCCTGCTCCAGCGCCGGACGCGCCAACAGGGGCTCGTCGAGCTGATCCATCCATAAACTGATAGTGCGCCACGCCGGCATGCAAGACTCCGCCAATCAAACCTTCGATGGCGCTGATCCTAGTGCGTGGCTTCAGGCGTTGTCTTGCGCGCGTGCACGCAAAGAAATTTGTTTGACGTAGGCCTTGGGCGACTGGCCGGTGTGTTGGCGAAAACAGCTGTAGAACGCCGACAGCGAATTGAACCCGGCAGCAAATGCCAGCTCATCGATGCGCAACGGCGGCGTGGCGGCATCCAGCGCCGCGAGCAGGTGTTGCAGGCGCGCCTGGTTGACGTAGCGGTAGAAGCTCTGGCCCAGCACCTGATTGAGCAAGTAGGAGATCTGGTTGCGGCTGTAGCCGCACTCTTTCGCCACCCGCTGCAGATCGAGTTCCGGGTCGAGGTACGGCTGTTGGCGCTGGAAGTACTGCTGCAAGTCCTCGGCCATGAAGCTCAACTGGCGCGGCGACAAGCCCAGCCGACTGACCGCCGGACGCTGTTTGTCCGAGGTTTTGCTGGTGGTGTGTTCGTGCACCAGCGACGCGTACTCGTTGACCCGCCAGATCAGGCCGTCCTTGACGGTGATCGCCTCACTGGCGCGAAACGACACCAGCCCTTCACCACCGCGCAGGGTGATGCGGTACTGGATGAACGCGGTGTTGCCGTCCAGGCGAATCCGGTCGGAGTGCTCCAGGGCTTCGTCCGGGTCCCTGGGCATGCTGCTGCGCACATACTCGCGCAATTCATCGAGGCCCATCACCCGGTTCTGGAAAAAATCGCTGTAGACGACATCCGGGTGATAGAGCGCCATGACGCCATCGAGGTCGCGGTGTTTCCAGCGCAGGTGATAACGCATGACCGTTTCACCCGTGGCCTGGGTTTGCAGGGGGCCATCATCCTCGGCGTGCATGGCAATCTCGCTGAAAAAAACCGAGCTTGCCCAACTTCTGCTTGCGCTTCAACGACTAAACAGATGATGGCTTTTTGCCAAAACCTGCCGCGAAACGTGCGCTGAATCAAAAAAGTGCAAGCAATCGCCAAACGGCCTGAAAAAGAAACGTTTTTTTCACAAGCGGATGCTACTTTTAAAGACCGGTACTGGTTGAACCATTGAAGGTTCTTCCCTCCTAACATGAGCTAAAGGAAGCGCTCGATGAAGAAGGCGGGCAACACATGAATAAAGGGTTCAGCAAGGTCACCTTTCCAAACGCCTGCCAGCTGATGCGCTGGCATTTTCATCCCATGGGCTTCGAGGCGAGCATGGATGCCCCGGGCAGCATGATTGCCCGTCTGTTTGACCGTGCGACTGGCGAGACCATGATCGCTATTGCCGGCATCCCCTGTGCGACCGTGATGAATGCGGCCGACGTGGAGCGAATAATCGAAGCGGTGGAAATCGAGCTGGAAGCTTTCGTGCCACCGGAGGCGCTCAGGAGCTATGCCTGAAGGCTTGGCCACCCAATAAAAAACCCACACTGCTGTGGGTTTTTTATTGGCCGGAACATCGGGCTCAAGCCGAAACCTTGCCCTGGCGATGATCAGCGAAGAACGCCTTGCCCTTGCCGATCCGGTCGGAGGCCTTGGGCAGGTTGGCTGCCTGGTTGTCCTGGCCGTCCACGTACCAGTAGCAATGGCTCACCGCGCGGGTGATGCCGACGTAGGCCAGTCGCAGAATTTCATCTTTCTGCGCATTGTCGTAGGCCTCGCTGTCGCCGGCCTTGCCCAGACCCGCCATGCGATACACCTGGTTTTTGTAGGGCGAACTGGTCAGGTGCTGGCAGTCACCCAACAAAAACACCGCGTCGGCCTGCAGGCCTTTGGCGCTGTGGTAGGTCAATTGCTTAAGCCGCCGTGCCGGGTACGGCAAGCTAGAATCAACATTAACTACAGATTGAATATGCTGCTCAATCAATACCTTATCGCTACTTTTTCGATACAACATCAAGATTGAATCGCCCTTCCTGTAATGCTCCATCAGGCGCTGTGCCATGGCCTGATCATCGCGATCCAGCACATTCACCGGCAGCAAGTCCTTCGACTCGCCCGCGGCCTTGGCCTTTTTGCCGGCAATGGCCGGTGCTGCCCGGACGATGTGTTCAGCGGCATCGATGATGTGCTGATGGCTGCGATAGTTGTCACTGAGCATGACCTTGGTGGTGCTCGGTGACGGGAATTCCTTGTTGAACTCCATGAAATAGCTCGGCGAACTGCCGCGCCAGCCGTAGATCGATTGCCAGTCATCACCGACGCAGAGCAAGGACGAACGCTGGGCGCCGCGACCGACATGCATGGCCGGTCCGCGACTGCGGATTTCTGTCAGGCTGGCGCGGATCCACGAGACGATTTGCGGTGATACGTCCTGAAACTCGTCGATCATCAGATGCGACAGCGGCCTTAACAGGTCATCACTGAGCAACTTGAGGTTTTCCGGCGAGTGCTCGCTGAACAGCGCAAACATGCGGTTGTAGGTCATCATCGGCGGTTTCTGATCGAGCAGATGATCCTCCAGCGCCCGCCAGTAAAGGCTCAGTGCTTCAAAGAAGAACCGGTCCGGGTCGTCCTTGGCAAAACTCATCTGGCTCACGGCGTTCGGAACATCCAGGCCGAGGTTCTCGATAAACCCGGCGGCGGCGACAAAACAGTCCAGCAATGGCGCCGACACCAGCTCGCCCTTGACCTTGTAATCAAAGCCCGGCCCGGCACTGGCATCCCCGGCCAGCGACGCTAAAACACGCTTTGAAGACTCATAACTATCCAACCATATCAAAGGCTTACGACAGAAAGCTTGAAACAGGGTGCGCTTTACGGCCCACTCTGCGCGCACCGTCAGCTTGGCGTTCGGGCGGCTGACCTGCGGGTTTTCCCGAGGGTCGAACCCCAGCACCACCCAGGCATCGAGGGATGGGATGTAGCCGTGGCACTGAAACCTTGAACCGTTGATATCGAAGGACTGGCGACTGGGCTCGATGCCTTTGATCGGCCAGGCACCGGCACGAAACCACAAGTCTTCGATGAGGTCGCACAGTTCTTCGTCGCGCTTGGCCGCCAATTCGGTCACGCCGATGCGCTTCTGTACATCCGGGTGATCGCGTTCCAGTTCCCGGAGCTGCAAGGCATGGCGGGACAGCGGCTTGATCAGCTCGCGAAAACGCTCGTCGCTGCCGTGCAGACGGTGATAACAGGCATTGAGCTGCTGGCGCTGGGCATCGTTGATGCGCAAGTCGAAAGGATTGCTGTCGGCTTCAGCGTCGCTGTCCTGAGCCTGAAAACTGAGGTTTTCGAAGGCTTGCAGGCGCTCGAACCCCGGAAGGCTGCGCACCATCGGCAGAATTCGCGAGTGGAAGGTACGCACCAGCTCACGTGCTTCCTTGAGGCTGGGGGCCGGTCCCCAGAGCGAAAAGAGTTCGATCAGTTTGTTGATGAAGTCCTTGCGCGACTCACGGGTGAAGGTCACCACCGTCATGGAATTCAGTTCAAAACCCAAGTAGTGATTGAGCAACAGGATCCGCATCACCAGGGTGGTCGATTTACCGGCCCCTGCGCCGGCAATCACCGATGTTGACGGTGTATCGCTGAAAATCATCTTCCACTGGGCCGCGCTTGGCTGGGCATGCGCCGGCAGCAGGCGGGCCACATCAGCCTTCATGCGTTTCTTCAATTCAGCGCTCAGCGGCAGACGCCAGTCGTCAAAAAGCAGATCGTCCACTTGCGGTGGTCTGTGCTCCGTACTGCGTGAATCACGGATCAGCAGGACCTGCCGCCCTTCTTCCAGCCCTTCGAGCTTGCCTTCCTTGTAGCCGTAGTCGACACCGGCGCTGTGGCCGCTGCGAAAGCCGTCGGCCTGGCCGTGCAACCAGGACGCTCGGTGCTGTGCGTGCAGGCGAGTCAGACTGTAGCCGAAGAAACGCGCGAGCAGACGCTTGATCAGCGGCATCTCGGTCAGGGGGCGAAGTTCAGGAGGAAGATCGGGGGTGTGTTGCGGCACGCGGACTGACTCCAGGGTGTGAGGCTGTTGAGCGCTATGGTGTCTGCATTTGCCGATGAGTTCTAGTCAAATGCTTACAGGTCATTGGCTTATGCGCAGAAGTGAAGGTTCTGTGAGAACCATGCGCCATCAAAATGATCGAATCTTTAGATCAATATGCTGCACTTTTTACGCTTTTTATCGATGTGTAGCTGATGGATGATGCTTGTCATCAACCACCGGTCTCGCTTCGTGGCTCAGGCGCATCGCCCCATGACGAACCTTTACAGGAGACGATCATGCTGGAACTCAGACCTTTCAACTCGCTCGGTGGCGCTCACCACGGCTGGTTGGATGCCCATCACCATTTTTCGTTCGCCGAGTATTACGACCCCAAGCGCATGAACTGGGGCAACCTGCGGGTCTGGAACGATGACATCATCGCCCCCGGCAGTGGTTTTCCGCAGCATCCACACCGGGACATGGAAATCATCACCTACGTCCGTGAAGGCGCCATTACTCACCAGGACAACCTTGGCAACAAGGGCCGCACTGAAGCCGGTGACGTTCAGGTCATGAGCGCCGGCACCGGGATCGCCCACAGCGAATACAACCTGGAAGCGAGTGAAACACGGATTTTCCAGATCTGGATCATCCCCAACGAAACGGGCCTGGCACCATCGTGGGGCGCCAAGCCTTTCCCGAAAGGCAACCGTGAAGGCTTCGTGACCCTGGCCAGTGGCAAGGACGGCGACGATCAAAGCCTGCGCATTCGTGCCGATGCGCGCCTGGTGGCGGCGAACCTCAAGGCCGGTGAGTCCGCCGAGTATCGCCTGGACAACGGCCGACGCGCCTACCTGGTGCCGGCTACCGGTGTCATTGAAGTCAATGGCTTGCGCGCGCAAGCTCGAGACGGTGTGGCGGTCGATGAAGAACCGGTGCTGCGCGTGACCGCGATCGAGGACAGCGAGATCGTGCTGGTGGATCTGGCTTGATGGGCTCAAGCACACACGAAAAAGGGGCGACCGTGATGGTCGCCCTTTTTTTTTGCAGTTTGTCCCTTGCAGGCGCCGATTTATTGGGTCGAAATAGCGCCATCCACCAACGTCTGCGCCTCGGCCACCAATTGCTTGAGATGGTCGTCGCTGACAAAACTTTCGGCGTAGATCTTGTAGATGTCTTCAGTGCCCGACGGGCGCGCGGCGAACCAGCCGTTTTCGGTCATGACTTTCAGGCCGCCAATCGCCTGGTCGTTGCCCGGCGCGTGGCTGAGGATGCTCTGAATCGGCTCACCGGCCAGTTCAGTCGACGTCACCTGCTGTGGCGACAGCTTGCTCAGCAAGGCTTTCTGCTCCGGATTGGCCTTGGCATCGACACGCACCGAGAACGGCTCGCCCAGCTCATCGGTCAACGCGCGGTAAGCCTGGCTCGGATCACGACCGGTGCGCGCGGTCATTTCAGCCGCCAGCAACGCAGGGATCAAGCCGTCCTTGTCCGTGCTCCAGACGCCACCGTCCTTGCGCAGGAACGAGGCACCGGCGCTTTCTTCGCCACCGAAGCCCAGCGAACCATCGAACAGGCCATCGGCAAACCATTTGAAGCCCACCGGCACTTCGTACAGGCGACGACCCAGACGCTTGGCCACGCGGTCGATCAGGCCACTGCTGACCACGGTCTTGCCTACGGCCGCATCGGCACGCCACTGCGGACGGTTCTGGAACAGGTAGTCGATCGACACGGCCAGGTAATTGTTCGGCGCCAACAGGCCACCGGACGGCGTGACGATGCCGTGACGGTCATGGTCCGGATCGCAGGCAAAGGCCACGTCGAAACGTTCCTTGAGCCCGATCAGGCCTTGCATGGCATGGCTGGACGATGGGTCCATGCGAATCTGTCCGTCCCAGTCGACGGTCATGAAGCGGAATGTCGCATCCACTTCCTTGTTCACCACGTCCAGGTCGAGACGATAGTGCTCGGCAATCGCCGACCAGTAACGCACCCCTGCTCCACCCAGCGGATCAACGCCCAGGCGCAGCTTCGCGTTCCGGATGGCGTCGAAGTCGATCACGTTGACCAAATCGGCCACGTAGGTGTTGAGGTAATCGTGACGGTGAGTGGTGTCGGCCTTCAGCGCCTGTTCGTAGCTGATGCGCTTGACCCCGGCAAGCTTGTTGGCCAGCAGTTCGTTGGCCTTGGCCTCGATCCATTTGGTGATGTGGGTATCGGCCGGGCCACCGTTGGTCGGGTTGTATTTATAGCCGCCGCTTTGCGGAGGGTTGTGCGACGGCGTAATGACGATACCGTCCGCCAGGCCCGTGGTGCGCCCGCGGTTGTAGCAAAGAATGGCGTGGGACACGGCCGGCGTCGGCGTGTACTCGTCGCCCTCGGCGATCATCACGGTCACGCCGTTGGCGGCCAGCACCTCAAGGGCACTGGCGCCCGCAGGCGTGGACAGTGCATGGGTGTCGATACCCACGAACAGCGGACCATCGATGCCCTGGGCCTGACGATACAGGCAGATTGCCTGGCTGATGGCCAGAACGTGCCATTCGTTGAAACTCAGATCGAACGAGCTACCGCGGTGCCCGGAGGTGCCGAAGGCAACGCGCTGGGTGGCAATCGAGGCATCAGGCTGGCCGGTGTAATAGGCCGTTACCAGTCGCGGGATGTCGACCAACAAGGCTGCCGGTGCCGGTTTGCCCGCAAAAGGACTGAGTGTCATGCAAAACCTCTGGAATCGAGTGGTTCGGGAATAGGGTCGCAGTTTACTGGCAGTTTGACCGCAACGCGATGGGATCGATCCAGGCACCGGCGAGATGTTTCACCCGCCTCTCAATCTGTCGACTCCAGGCGCAACGCGTCACCCAGCAACCCCAGGGCGGCCGCCAGGTCGTGATCACCGGCAAAGGTATGACTCAAGCGCAGGTGCTGCCCATGCAGGCCCTGCAGGCTGAACAACTCCCCCGGGGCAATGACGATCTGCTGGATCAGCAGACGCTGGAACACCCGGCGCATATTGACCTGACGCAGCGAGCGCACCCAGATCGTTGCTCCGCCCTGCGGCTCGACAAACTCGAGCGCGTCCCCCAGCCGCTCCTCAAGCAGCGTGACCAGATGACTCTTGCGTTCCTTTAGCAACCGCCGCAGTACCTGCAGGTGCTGGTCGATGCGACCATTGCTGTACAGGCGCGCGATGGCTTTCTGGCGGATCGGCGACAGCCGGAAGGAACGCAGGAGAAAGTGTCGTCGCAACTGGACAGTCAGGTGGCGTGACAGCAGGTAACCGAAGGGTGCTTCCGGGCCGATGATTTTTTCGAAAGTGGAAAATACCATCAACCGCTCGGGCGGTAGCAGTTCGCGGATTTTCACGCCATCGGCGTCGAAACCCAACTCACCGTAACAATCGTTTTCCCACACCCATCCATCGTAACGCTCCAGCAATCGGACAATGGCCTCGCGGTTGCCGTCGGGCGCCAGGCTGCCATGCGGCATGTTCAGCACCGATGAAAGCATCACCAGCCGTATCGGTTCGCTTTCCAGGTGCTGTTTGAGCCGGCCCACGTCCAGGCCGCCATCAGCCTGCTGCGGTAATTCGATGACCCGCACATCCGAGGCTTGCAACAAGCGCAGGATCGACCAGTCACACGGTGACTCCACGATAACGGTAGCGTCCTTGAGGCCCAGCACTGCGATCAGTATTTCCAGCACGCCGCGCAGGTCAGCGCCGATGAAAACATCTTCGGCGTGCCAGCAGCGCGCGGCGGACGTGGTGTAGCGTGCCGCCAGGGCGGTACGCAGTTCCAGTTCACCACAGGGCTGCGAAGACGATTGTGGCTGACGCGGATACTGACGCAGCAGCTCCCTCTCCAGCAGCAACAGTGGGCTGTCGAGTGGTTGCAACAACGCCGGCTCATCAGCGCTCAGTACCAGCATGCCCGGGCGTCGGGCATTGATATAGACTGTTTCGAGCAGATCGTCACCGTTATGCTGCAAGCCAGCGCAAGACACCGGCAAGGCGTAGTAGCCGGATTTGGCCACGGAATAGACGCGCCCTTCCTTCTCCAGCAATGAATAAGCGTACTGGATGGTTGAAATCGACACCTTCAGGCGATCCGCCAGACTGCGCAATGAAGGTAGGCGCATCCCCGCATCGCCGACGGATTCACTGATCAGGCAGGTCAGGTATCGATAGACCGCCTGATAGGCGAAACCTGTTTCTCGTGGACCTTTCATTGACAAAAACGGCCCTCAGAACCCAAAAAACCAATCATGGTCAACGACCTGCGGACCATTCTTCCAAATCAGGCGCATCGCCCGCTGCATCCGCCGGCAACGCTGCGGCATCGGCAAGACCCTGCGGCGCGCCGATGTCGCCCGTAACCATACGGCTCATGCCATACAGCCTGACGATCAGGCCGACCGGCAAACCGCTGACTTCCATCATCCATTGCATCACCTGTTCCGCGACCGCATGCCCCTGCATGGCCCGATGCAGTTCAGGCAGCGCCACCAGCATGCCGGGGTGGTGCTGACGCAAAAAATCTTCGAGCCTGGCACCCTTCTCGATAAAGGGCGTGTGGAGCAAACAGACCAGTTGCGTTTCACTTAAATCCAGATGTCTCTGTGCCTCGACAGAAGCCTGATCACGCAGTTGCGTGAAACTCGCGGGATTACCAAAGACCCCCGAGAACTGCTCGCAAATCGCATCCGGCAGACGTCTGCGGCTCATCATCACCAGGGTGCGTTGCACATAATCAGCAACGCCGGACTCGTAGCTGCGCCCTTCCATGAAGCAGGCCTGCAGGCCTTGCAGGTGCGCCGAGATCGACACGCTGGTGAATTCGTTTTCGGCAACCTGCGCCATCGAATCGACAGGCTGGAACCTGAGAAACTCCGTCGACAATTGCCAGCGCTCGTCGATACCGCTGACCAACAAGTCGTGAATATCGATGCACGCGGTACGCCGGCAGGTTTCGAAGGACTCTTGCGGCCGCCACTGCGGGCGAGGCTGATCGGCGTACAGTGCTCGATAGCAATCGTTGCCAAGTTGATCGATCAGCGCAAACAGGCTGGCGTATCCCGGTTCAGCGGGACTTGAAGTCCACAACCCCGCCTTGGCGGCGGCACGCCGCAGACCTGTAATGAACTGCTTCTGCTGGCGCGGTGAATCGCTGCTGACCAATGCATCAACGCCGCCCTGCCAGCGGGCGATCTGGCCATAGAATTCGCCGGCGCTCAGGTACCCGTCGTCCCAGCGCTCAAAAGGACCGCTGTCGACTTGACGATGCTCGATCATCAACAGGTTGCAACGGTTGGACTCACGGCCGGCTCTGGACATCGGTGTCACGTGGCAGAAAGGCAAAACCTCCCGATTGTCCACCATCAGCACCTCGACCCGAGGGTCGTCGTACACAAACAGGGCACTGAAGGTGCGATGCATGTTTTCCAGCACCTGCGGGTGGATGGCATTCGATCGCTGGGTAGCGATGCGTAGCTGGAAGGTGTTCGGCGAGCGCGATGCGATGGACAGTTGCGCGGCGCGCAACAGCGCCAGTGTGTAACAGCAGTCCCGCGTGCCGTTCTGGATCGCCAGCACCTTGAACTCACCGATGTATTCCATGCCACCGGCGGCCACCACCAGACGCTGTATCAACAACTGCAATGCCGTGCGCTCGGCCCGCGAGAAAAAACCCAGCAGTCGCTGCAAGACTTGTTGATAGACGTAGTTCATCGCTTGATCGTGAATGCTGGTCATCTTGATATACCTGATGCTTGTAAGTTCAATTCGCGCAAACAGCAAAATGCAGCCCGCACGACTAGAGTCATGGACTTTATTGCCAAATGCTAACGTATGAATTTATGAAGTTTTTTTGAAAGGGTCGCTTACTGCGCACGCGCAACCCTATCTAACGGCTCAAGACACCCGTAAATCAAGGCCTTACGCTGCACTTTAATGAGTCCTAGGAAATGTCCGACAACTTCCCACAGACAAGTAATACAGAAAATCAGGAATACAGTGCAGGTCGACCACTTACTCAATAGTCGATTACGCACTAGTTCTGTGACGCACACCCAGGATGCGCATTGAGAAGTATCAGCCGGACAGTCAGCCATGACTCATTCCTTGAGATGAAAGTAATCATTCAATTATCAGGGCTTAGTGGCTGATTAGAAGCTACAGATCAAGAGCAAAAACCAGTTCAGTTGCTGAATCGGTCCTGCCAGCGATGGAGATCAGGGGGCTGAAACGAAAGAGTCCGTGCTGGCACGGACTCTGGAGGGGCAGTTACGCGGGTTCGACCTGAAGGGCGACCCGTTCGCGACACGGGCATTCGTCCATGTAGCGGTGTGCTTCGACGAACTCGGCAAATGGAAACACCCGAGTCTTGAGCGGCACCAGCACACGGTCAGCAGTCATCTGGTTGATATCGCGCAGGGCCCGCTGCAGCGCAGCCTGGTCCTGGGTGATGCCCAGCTCCGGTTTACCGGTGAAGTTGCCGATGCAGTGCACGAAGAACTGAATGTTCTTCTGGAACGCCGCACACGCCGGGAATGGCGTCTGGTTGCCACCTTGCAGGCCGTACAGCACCAGGCTGCCACGGGGAGCGAGGACGTCACCCAGCAACGACATCTGCGGGCCACCCAGGCCATCGAACACCACATCCACACCGCGATTGTCGGTGATCTTGTTGATCCGCATCAGCAGATCTTCTTCTTCGGTGACGATGACTTTCTCGGCACCCAGCGACAGCAGGTATTCACGCTCGTCGGCGGTTTTCGTTGCCGCGATCACGCGAACACCCAGGGCCTTGCCCAGTTGTACGAATGACGGGCCGGCACAGTGACTGGCGTCGGTGACCAGGGCAAATTGCCCCGGTTTGACCCGCGCCAGGTCTGCATAGGCAAAGTAGGCGATCAACAACGGCGTGTAATGCACGGACGCTTCGATCGGGCTCAGGATGTCCGGGTAACGGGTCAATGCCGAGCGCGGCAACACGATCTGCTCGCCGTACACCGGGTAATCGTTGGGGCTTTCGGCCGGAAAGCTGGCGACCTTGTCACCAACGGCCAGGTCATCGACGCCCTCGCCTACGGCGGTGACGATACCGGCCATTTCATGGCCGAGGCCTGACGGCAAACGCGCCTGGGACGAAGCCAGGTTCTGCCGCCAGAGAATGTCATACCAGCTGATGCCAATCGCCTCGACGCGCACCTGCACTTCGCCCGGAGCAGGCAAAGCCGCCGCATGCTCTTCGCATTTGAGCACCTCGGCCGGACCAAACTTGTGAAAACGGATCGTGCGGGACATCACAAACCTCGCCAATTGAACCTCTAATGCCATGAACTCTAGCTGGGCTTTTAACCCAAGACTATCAGTGGGTATTAATAGTCGACATGCCTGTCATTGATTCCGCATCGGCGGCAGCCATGGCCCGTGCGGCGCAAAAAACCCACGGGCCAGAGCAGGAAATCTGAATTACCCGGTGCAGAGTACCAGCCTTTCCCCGTAATATTCCTGATGGCCATTGTTCTCATATGGCCGCCCACGTCAAGTTTGCTGACTCTGCCAGGACTCCAGATGAATCGTAATGACCTGCGTCGTGTCGACCTGAACCTGTTGATCGTTTTCGAAACACTCATGCATGAACGCAGCGTGACCCGCGCCGCGGAAAAACTGTTCCTCGGCCAGCCGGCCATCAGTGCGGCGCTCTCGCGTCTGCGCGGGCTGTTCGATGATCCGTTGTTCGTGCGCACCGGCCGCAGCATGGAACCGTCGGCGCGGGCGGTGGAGATCTTTGCCCTGCTCTCCCCGGCGCTGGATTCGATTTCCACGGCGGTCAGCCGTGCCAGCGAGTTTGATCCTGCCACAAGTACCGCGGTGTTCCGCATCGGCCTTTCAGACGATGTCGAGTTTGCCCTGCTGCCGATGCTGCTCAAGCGCCTGCGTGCGGAATCGCCAGGCATCGTGCTGGTGGTGCGACGGGTCAACTACATCCTGATGCCGAATCTGCTGGCCTCCGGCGAGATTTCCATCGGCGTCAGCTACACCACCGATTTGCCGGCCAATGCCAAGCGCAAGGTACTGCGTCGCAGCCAGCCGAAACTGCTGCGCGCCGACACCGTGCCGGGCGCCCTGAGCCTGGACGACTACTGCGCCCGCCCCCACGCGCTGGTGTCGTTCGCCGGCGACCTCAGTGGTTTTATCGATGAGGAACTGGAAAAGCTCGGTCGCAAGCGTCATGTGGTGCTCGCCGTGCCGCAGTTCAATGGCCTGAGCACCCTGCTCGCCGGCACGGACATAGTCGCAACGGTGCCGGATTACACGGCCGATGCGCTGACCGCAGCGGGTGGCGTACGGGCGGAAGATCCGCCGTTACCGACCCGCACCTTCGAGCTGCACATGGCTTGGCGTGGGTCGCAGGATAATGACCCGGGAGAGCGTTGGTTGCGTTCGCGGATTCAGATGTTTTTTGGCGATCCGGACAGTCTGGCCTGATCCGCTTTTTTTGAAGAGACGGATAACCTCATCGTCTCAACGCCGCCCGGAGCAAGCCCGCCCCACAGGTCCTGTAGATACCGCCAACCCCTGTGGGAGTGAGTCGGCTTGGGGCGGCTATCAGACGATGGATTCACTTCTGTTCCGCGATGAACCATTGCACCCCCTGCAACACAGAATTACATCAAACCCGTTGATACCGACCTGTCGCAAGGCGCAGTCTAGAGGGCTGGCTTGGGTCTTATATCATTCCGAATGATAGTTACCTTCGCCCCGTTCGATTCGTGGGATACCAGACCGCCGCGCATCATTCGCCAATCTCAACACATTGGCGGATGCATCCATGGAACAGTCACTCAAACATTTGCGCTTCCCGTTGGCCTTGCTGGCCGTACTGGTGATGAGCGCCTGCGGCAAGACCCCGGAAACCGCCGTCGCCCCGCAAGCGGCCAAGGTCAGCGTGGCCAAGGTGCTGGAACAACCGGTCAACGAGTGGGATGAATTCACCGGTCGCCTTGAAGCGCCGGAAACCGTGCAGATTCGTCCACGGGTTTCCGGCCAGATCGATGAAGTGGCCTTCACCGAAGGCGCGCTGGTCAAGAAAGGCGACCTGCTGTTCCAGATCGACCCGCGCCCCTTCCAGGCTGAGGTCCGCCGCCTCGAAGCCCTGGTTGCCCAGGCCCGCGCCAACGCCACCCGCAGTGAAAACGAAGCCCAGCGCGGCGAACGCCTGCGCACCAGCAACGCGATTTCGGCGGAACTGGCTGATTCGCGCACCAGCGCCGCCCAGGAAGCTCGCGCCGCGGTAGGTGCCCTGCAAGCCCAGCTGGATCTGGCGAAACTGAACCTGAGCTTCACCCGTGTCACCGCGCCTATCAGCGGCCGCGTCAGCCGTGCGGAAATCACCGCCGGCAACCTGGTCACCGCCGACACCACAACGCTGACCAGCGTGGTCTCCACCGACAAGGTCTACGCCTACTTCGACGCCGACGAGCGTGTATTTCTCAAGTACACGCAATTGGCGCGCCAGGGCAAACGCGGCGCCACCACCCCGGTGTACATGGGCCTGTCCAATGAAGACGGCAACCCGCACCTGGGCCAGATGAACTTCGTCGACAACCAGGTCAATCCGAAAACCGGCACCATCCGCGGCCGTGCGGTGTTCGACAACAGCGATGGCAGCTACACCCCGGGTCTGTACGCACGCCTGAAACTGGTCGGCAGCGGCACCTACAACGCCATGCTGATCAACGACGAAGCGGTCGGTACCGACCTCGGTAAAAAGTTCGTGCTGGTCATGGATGCCGACAACAAGACGGCCTATCGCGCCGTGGAACTGGGTCCGAAGATCGAAGGCTTGCGCATCGTGCGCACTGGCCTGAACAAGGACGACACCATCATCGTCAAGGGTCTGCAACGGGTACGCCCTGGTTCACCGGTCACCCCGGAAGTGATCCCGATGGCCAGTGAGCAAACGATTGCCGCTCTCGCACAACAACGCCAAGCGCTGGAAGCCAGCAACCTGCCCCAAGTCGCACCTGCCAAGGTAGCGCCGGGTGCGGCTGTGAAGCTGGCCGCCGCGACCCCACGCGACTAAGGGATTTCAACGATGAATTTTTCCCAGTTTTTCATTTCGCGGCCGATCTTCGCAGCGGTGCTGTCGCTGCTGATCCTGATCGCCGGTGCGATCTCGCTGTTCCAGCTGCCGATCAGCGAATACCCGGAAGTGGTACCGCCGACCGTGGTCGTGCGCGCCAACTTCCCGGGGGCCAACCCCAAGGTCATCGGTGAAACCGTGGCCGCGCCGCTGGAGCAAGCCATCACCGGCGTCGAGAACATGCTGTACATGTCCTCGCAGTCCACCGCTGACGGCAAGATCACCCTGACCATCACCTTTGCCCTGGGTACCGACCTGGACAACGCTCAGGTGCAGGTGCAGAACCGTGTAACCCGGACCGAACCGAAGCTTCCCGAGGAAGTAACGCGCATCGGTATCACCGTGGACAAGGCGTCGCCCGACCTGACGATGGTCGTGCACTTGACCTCGCCGGACAAACGCTACGACATGCTCTACCTGTCCAACTACGCGATCCTCAACATCAAGGATGAGCTGGCGCGGCTCGGCGGTGTGGGCGACGTGCAACTGTTCGGCATGGGCGACTACTCGCTGCGCGTGTGGCTCGATCCAAACAAGACCGCTTCGCGCAACCTGACGGCGACCGACGTGGTCAGCGCCATCCGTGAGCAGAACCGCCAGGTGGCGGCCGGTGCGCTGGGTGCGCCGCCTGCACCGAATGCCCAGAGCTTCCAGCTGTCGGTCAACACCCAAGGCCGTCTGGTCAGTGAAGAAGAGTTCGAGAACATCATCATTCGCTCCGGCGACAACGGTGAAATCACGCGTCTGAAGGACATCGCCCGCGTTGAACTGGGCTCCAGCCAGTACGCCCTGCGTTCCTTGCTGAACAATCAGCCGGCCGTGGCAATCCCGATCTTCCAGCGTCCGGGTTCCAACGCCATCGAGATCTCCAACGAAGTTCGGGAAAAGATGGCCGAATTGAAGAAGAGCTTCCCCGAAGGCATGGACTTCAGCATCGTCTATGACCCGACGATCTTCGTGCGCGGCTCCATCGAGGCGGTGGTTCACACCCTCTTCGAAGCGCTGATCCTCGTGGTCCTGGTGGTGATCCTCTTCCTGCAGACCTGGCGCGCCTCGATCATCCCGCTGGTGGCGGTGCCGGTGTCGCTGATCGGTACTTTCGCCGTGATGCACCTGTTCGGCTTCTCACTCAACGCCCTGTCGCTGTTCGGCCTGGTACTGGCCATCGGTATCGTGGTGGACGACGCCATCGTCGTGGTGGAGAACGTCGAACGAAACATCGAACTTGGCCTGACCCCGGTCGAAGCCACCAAACGCGCCATGCGTGAAGTGACAGGCCCGATCATTGCCACGGCACTGGTGCTGTGTGCGGTGTTTGTACCTGCGGCCTTCATTTCCGGCCTGACCGGTCAGTTCTACAAGCAGTTCGCCCTGACCATTGCGATTTCCACGGTGATTTCGGCCTTCAACTCGCTGACCCTGTCCCCTGCCCTGGCAGCGGTATTGCTCAAGGGTCATGACGCGCCGAAGGACCGCTTCTCCAAGGTACTGGACAAAATGTTCGGTGGCTGGCTGTTCCGTCCGTTCAACCGTTTCTTCGAGAAAGCCAGCCATGGTTACGTCGGCACCGTTGCCCGTGTGATCCGCTCCAGCGGTATCGCCCTGCTGCTGTACGCCGGCCTGATGGTGCTGACCTTCTTCGGCTTCTCGACCACCCCGACCGGTTTCGTACCCGGCCAGGATAAGCAGTACCTGGTGGCCTTTGCGCAATTGCCGGATGCCTCGAGCCTGGATCGCACCGAAGACGTGATCAAGCGCATGTCCGACCTGGCGTTGAAACAGCCTGGTGTGGAAAGTGCGGTGGCCTTCCCCGGCCTGTCGATCAACGGCTTCACCAACAGCCCGAACGCCGGCATCGTGTTCGTGACCCTGAAACCGTTCGACGAGCGTAAAGACCCGAGCATGTCCGCAGGGGCCATTGCCGGTGCCTTGAACGGCCAGTACGCGAACATCCAGGAAGCCTACATGGCGATCTTCCCGCCACCGCCGGTACAAGGCCTGGGCACCATTGGCGGTTTCCGCCTGCAAATCGAAGACCGGGGCAACCTGGGCTACGACGAGCTGTACAAGGAAACCATGAACATCATCGCCAAGAGCCACAACGTGCCGGAACTGGCGGGCCTGTTTACCAGCTACACGGTGAACGTGCCGCAGGTCGATGCGGCCATCGATCGCGAGAAAGCCAAGACCCACGGCGTCGCCGTCAGCGACATCTTCGACACCCTGCAGATCTACCTGGGTTCGCTGTATGCCAACGACTTCAACCGCTTCGGTCGCACCTATCAGGTCAACGTCCAGGCCGAACAACAGTTCCGCCTCGAATCGGACCAGATCGGTCAGTTGAAAGTGCGTAACAACAAAGGCGAGATGATCCCGCTGGCGACCTTCATCAAGGTCAGCGACACCTCGGGACCCGATCGCGTGATGCACTACAACGGCTTCATCACCGCTGAAATCAACGGTGCCGCAGCCCCCGGCTACAGCTCCGGCCAGGCCGAAAAAGCCATCGAGAAACTGCTCAAGGAAGAACTGCCCAACGGCATGACCTACGAATGGACCGACCTGACCTACCAGCAGATCCTGTCCGGCAATACCGCGCTCTTCGTGTTCCCGCTCTGCGTACTGTTGGCGTTCCTGGTACTGGCCGCTCAATACGAAAGCTGGAGCCTGCCACTGGCGGTGATCCTGATCGTACCGATGACCCTGCTGTCGGCCATCACCGGTGTGATTGCCTCGGGAGGTGACAACAACATCTTCACCCAGATCGGCCTGATCGTACTGGTGGGCCTGGCCTGTAAGAACGCGATCCTGATCGTCGAGTTCGCCAAGGATAAACAGCTGGAAGGCATGAACCCGCTGGCCGCGGTTCTGGAAGCCTGCCGCCTGCGTCTGCGGCCGATCCTGATGACCTCCTTCGCGTTCATCATGGGCGTGGTGCCCCTGGTGTTCTCCAGCGGCGCTGGTGCCGAAATGCGTCACGCCATGGGTGTAGCGGTATTCTCCGGGATGCTCGGGGTGACCTTCTTCGGTCTGTTGCTGACGCCAGTGTTCTACGTACTGATCCGTAACTTTGTCGAGCGTGGTCAAGCGCGCAAAGCCGCCAAGGCCGCCCAGGCCAACCTGACGCTGGAGTCGCATTGATGAGTGTGAAAGCCTTCCTGCCGAGCTTGCTGGTGCTGGCCCTGAGTGCCTGCGCCGTCGGCCCGGACTACAAGACGCCGACCACGGAGGCGGCCCACATCACGGCCGCCACCGATGGCGCCGCCGGTCAGAAAAACTTCGACCGCTCGCGGTTCGAGGGTATCTGGTGGCAGCAGTTCGAAGACCCGACCCTCAATCAGCTGGTGACGCAATCGCTGCAGGGCAACCGTGACCTGCGTGTCGCCTTCGCCCGCTGGAAAGCGGCGCGAGCGATCCGCGACGATGTCAGCAATGATGCCATGCCGACCATCACCAGCCGCGCCAGCAGTGACCTGGGCAAGGGCCAGATCCCCGGTCAAACCACCCAACGGGTCAACAGCGAACGCTACGACCTCGGGCTGGACATGGCCTGGGAGGTCGATCTGTTCGGCCGCATCCAGCGCAACCTGGAATCGGCCAACGCCGAGCAGCAAGCGTTCGAGGCAGACCTGTACCAGTTGCAAGTCACCATGATTGCCGAGCTGGTGGATTCCTACGGTCAATTGCGCGGTGCGCAGCTGCGGGAAAAGATCGCCCTGGCCAACCTGGAGAACCAGCAGGAGTCACGCAAGATCACCATCAGCCTGCGTGACGCCGGTGTCGGCGATCAGCTCGACGTGGAACGTGCCGATGCGCGTCTGGCGGCGGTCGAGGCCAGCGTGCCGCAACTGCAGGCCGAGCAGGTTCGGCAGAAAAACCGCATCGCCACCCTGCTCGGTCAGCGCCCGGACCAGTTGAGCGTGGACCTGAGCCCGAAAGACTTGCCGGCGATTGCCAAGGCCTTGCCGATCGGTGATCCGGCCGAGCTGCTGCAACGCCGTCCGGACGTGCTCAGCGCCGAACGCAAACTGGCCTCGGCCACGGCGCGCATCGGCGTGGCCAAGGCCGACCTGTTCCCGCGGGTCAGCCTCAGCGGTTTTCTCGGCTGGACTGCCGGGCGTGGCTCGCAGATCGGTTCCTCGGCGGCCAACGCCTGGGCACTGGGCCCGAGCATTACCTGGGCGGCGTTTGACCTGGGTAGCGTGAAGGCGCGCATACGTGGGGCCGATGCCGATGCCGAAGGCGCCCTGGCGACTTATGAGCAGCAAGTATTGCTGGCGCTGGAAGAATCGGAGAACGCCTTCAGCGACTACGGCAAACGCCAGCAACGCTTGATCTCGTTGATTCGTCAGAGTGAGTCCAGCCGCTCGGCCGCAAGCCTGGCCGAAATTCGCTATCGCGAAGGCACCGCTGACTTCCTCGTGCTGCTGGACGCCCAGCGTGAACGCCTGGCGGCCGAAGACAGCCAGGCCCAGGCCGAAGTCGATCTGTATCGCGGCATCGTCGCGATCTACAAGGCCCTCGGCGGCGGCTGGCAACCGGAGACGGTCGCCAGCAACTGATACGGTTTACCCAAGAGCTCCTTTGGTTGGCCGCAACCAACCAATTCTTTAGCCCTGCGTCTCATTCGGTCGCAGGGCTTTTTTTGCTTTTAAAATCCCCCCGTAGAGCGAGCGCCTACCAACCTTTTATTTTTCTGTTTTGCGGTTTTCTTCAACGGTCACGGTAGCCGTCGTCCCCGCCCGCAACTTGTCCTTGGCAGCATAATCGGCGTCGATCTCGATCCGCACCGGTACCCGCTGCGCCAGTTTCACCCAGGTGTAACTGGGGTTGATGCTGGCCAACAGGCGCCCGCCCGGCAGGTTTTCCCGGTCGGCGATGGCGAACGCGATGCTTTGTACCTTGCCGCCGAAACGCTCGCCGCTCATCAACTCGATATCAACCCGGTCGCCTTCGGCAATGCGCGGCAACTTGGTTTCCTCGAAGTAACCGCTGACGTAGAACGAGTCGCTGTCCACCAGCGCCAGCAGCGGTCCACCCGCGGTGGCATAGTCGCCTTCGCGGGTGAGCAGATTGGTGACGTAACCGGTGACCGGCGAGACGACCTGGGTGCGTTGCAAGTCCAGTTCGGACTGGGTCAAGGCGGCGACCGCCAGTTGCACGTTGGCCTGGGCCAGCACCAGATTGGCCTGATTGCGCAGCAGGTCGGCCTGGGCCACCGACACATCGGTGTTGGCTTTTTCCCACTCTTCGCCGGAAATCGCCGAACGATCCTTGAGCGTGCGCCGCCGGTGTTCTTCACTCTCGCGCTGCTTGAGCAAGGCTTCGCTGGCGGTGATGGTTGCCTGGGCCTGGCCCAGCGAGGCCTTGGCCACCTCCACCGCCCGTTTTGCATGTTCCACCGCCAGGGTGTAGCGCGCCGGGTCGATTTGCAGCAGCGCCTGGCCTTTGTTGACATGCTGATTGTCCTGCACGCTCAGGCTGACGATGCGCCCCGACACGTCGGCGGACAAGGTCACCACATCGGCCCGCACCCGCGCATCGCGGGTCCAGGGTGCGCGGGTGTAATGCTCCCAGGCAAACCAGCCGAGGATCAAGGCCAACAGCACCACGGCGACTGTCGACAGACGGGAAAGAATGTTCTTCAAGGCATCAAGCTCCCATGACCAGAACCAGCGTTGCGCAGACGCAGACGTACAGCGCGCCTTCGAACAACGCCTCGTGCCAGACAAAGCGCAACACCCCCAGGCGCCGCAAACACCAGTCGAGCAACAGAAAAATCGGCAACCCCAGCAGCAACGCCTGGGCGATCGGTGGCAGATAGGCGCCGCCTATTTCCAGATCAATGGGCAAGGACAGGCACTCCTTCGTCAGGTGCAGGTTCAAGATACCGCCGATGCCGCTCAACGAACGACACCACCAGCAGCAACGCCACGCGCATGCGGAACACCGACCATAGATCGTCGTGAACTGTTGAGTGCAAGGCGTCAAGCTCGTCGCCCAAGGTGTGCAGGTTACGCAACAGCTCGTCAGGGGTTATCCCGGAACGCCCGGCAATCAGTTGCCCGGTGTCCTCCACCGCTGCAAACAGACGGCTGCGTACAGATGCAGGCAGCAAGCGGTTACTCTGCCCCTGCTGCCGCAGCTGATTGAGGGCGATGCCCACGGCCATGCAGCCCAGGCTGACCTGAAACAGCTCGCGCGAACGCTCTTCCTGAGTGGCCGGCAGCAGCCCGAGCATCATGGTCAGGCGATCGACCATGATGCTTTCGAAGGCAAACTGCTGCTTATCGGTGGCCGAGGTCTGGAGCAAGGCATGCACCTGCTCGCAGTTTTCCCGGTGCAGGCGGCGCATGCGCAGATCAGGCCGGAACGGAAAAATCAACGCGTAGACACTCAGCGCCAGCACCGTGGCGCAGGTGTACGCGCCGGCAAATTCGAACCACTGGGATGCGCTGTTTTGACCAAAACCGGTATTGATCGGGCCGAGCAGCAGAAACGTAGTCAACCCAAGGCCCATGCCAGTGCCGGTGGTCGGCGGGCTGGCCAGCCCTACTGCAACGGCATACAGCAAGGGTGCAAGCACCAGCGCTAGCAATTCGAAATTGCTGATCATCGGCACAAAGGCGAACTGCAGCAGTGCCGAGGCCAGCAACGCCAGGACAAAGCCGCGCGCATAACTTTGCACGGCCAGCAACGGCCGTGGAAAGGTCGACATCAGCGAACAGAGGATCCCCACCAGGACCATGCCGGCACGTGCGCCGTCCCAACCGGTTT
This sequence comes from Pseudomonas vancouverensis, assembly GCF_004348895.1. Lineage (GTDB taxonomy): Bacteria > Pseudomonadota > Gammaproteobacteria > Pseudomonadales > Pseudomonadaceae > Aquipseudomonas > Aquipseudomonas vancouverensis. The sequence goes on along the minus strand of NZ_RRZK01000023.1, from coordinate 104,866 downwards.
CGATCCAGATCAGCCCGCAGATCATCAGCGCTGAAAACGCGCGGATGGCATTCATGGTGGCCAGGGTGTAGTCCAGGTGCAGCGGATTTTCCTGACCGCGGAACATGCTGCTGGCCGGTCGGCCACTCTGGATGGCGTCGCTCAATTCGAGAATCTGCTCGAGTTGCGCCAGCATTCGCGCCTGCTCCCAGCGCAGCGACCAGGCCAGCGAGCGCAACGTCGCCGGCATCGATTCGGTCAATTGCTCGGCTTTGTAGGCCAGCGCATCGAAACGCTGTTGCAGCAAGGCGAAATGCTGGCGCTTTTCACTGGGCAGCGAACGCCCCTGTTGCGCCAACTCGTCGAGAAAAGCCAGCTCTTCGCCACGCAATTGCTGGACTTCTTCAGGCAGTTCGCCCTCCCAACGCTCGGTCAGCAACAACCGCTGGTGGCGCAACGCCGTGAGCCGTGCCGTCAGCAACACCAGCTGATTGCCCAGCAACTGCACCAGCGCGTTGGCACTGCGCAGGCGTGGTGCATCGAAATACAAATGCCGGCGCACACCTTCCAATGCACTGATCTGCCCCAGCAACTGCATTTGCCGCTGATTGAATTGCGCTTCGCTCTCTTCGGTACGAATGACTGCACTGGCATGGGTGGCGAGCAGCTTGGTGATCTGATCGATTTTAGTGAAGTAATCCCGGGCCACAGCCTCCGGCCGCGCGGTGAGCAGGCTGACCACGCAGACGCAGGCCACTGCCAGCAACGTTTCGGTGACCCGGGTCACCGCCAGCAGGAAGGTGCCGTCCTGATCGGGTATCGCCAGCAGCGCAATCACCACCGCCGTGTAGCCGCTAAGTACGAATGCCTGGGAACTGGTGTAACGCAGCAACGTGCCGCCGGCGGTGCACAGCGCCAGCCACAAGGCCAGCGTGATAATGAACGGCAGTGGCGCCTGGGGAAAAATCGCCATGGTCAGCACGGCGACCACCGCTCCCATGCTGGTACCGATCACCTGGCCAAAACTGCGCGCCAGCACCATGCCACCCAGCGGCTGGCTGATGATGACCACAGCCATGATCGACCACTTGGGTTGTTCGAGGTCGAACAGGAAGGCCAGGTAAAGGGTCAACAGCCCGGCGGCGATGGTTCTCAGGGCAAACAGCAATACCCCGGGACCGGGGTTTAGTATCGCCTTGAAGTACTGCAACAAGCCTTGCATGGGCGCACTCGTCGAATCACTTCCAGCAAGCGTAGTCATTGCTTCGTCGGCTCGACGGCTTTCATGGGCGCCGCGCAGCAGGAAAACATCTTCAAACCTATCGAACGTCGTCAGGGTTTGACTCAGCGCCCGGCCTGACCGAAGCTTGCGGCTTTGCAATAGCTCGCAAACTTTCGGATTCTGCATGCCAAAGCCCCGCCGCTACCTGCTGATCGGCCTCTGTGCCCTGATTGTCATCGGCCTTGCCTGGTTCGCGCTGCGCAGCACTACCCCAGTGGTGCCAGAAGCGATCAAGCGCGGCTTCACCGAAGCGTTGGACGCCGCCCGCGCCGGCCAACCGGGAGCGGCACGGGTGCTGTATCAACAATTGGCGCGCCCGGACCTGTCGCCCAAGCGGCGCGTCTGGCTGCACGCCGAGCTGCCCAACTACCCCAGTTCCGTGGCCCTGAAGCTGGCGGACGCCGACTTGCAACACGAAGCCCCCGAAGTGCGCATCGCGGCCATCAAGAGCATCAGCGGCCTGGTGCCCAACGGCCAGCGCAGCCTGTTGCTCGGCCCGATGCTCGACGATGGCGAGCAAAGCGTGCGCCTGGCTGCGGTCAACGCGCTGCTGGGCTTGTCACCGGATGACCTGGGCTTGTACTTCGGCCCGCTGGAACAGGCCGTTGACGCCTGGGAGCAGGTGCTCAAGAGCCAGCCGGACAGCACCGAGAACCAATATCAGCTTGCCCGCCTGCATCTGCACAACGCCGAGCTGAAAGAGGCGCAACAGGCGCTGGACAGTGCGCTGCGGCTCAACCCGGCCAACTTGCCGGCACTGGTGATGCAGATCGACGTGCTCGACCGCCTCGGGCAAAGCGACGCCGCCCGGCAACTGCTGGCCAAACAGCTGCAGGCGCAACCCGACTCGGCTTATCTGCAACATGCCCTGGGGCTCTGGCTGCTGCACCACGGGCAAAGTGAATTTGCCCTGCTTGGCCTGTCGAAGGCCGTTGAGCTGGAGCCGGACAACAAGGAATACCGCTACGACCTCGCCACCACCCTGCACGACGAAGAGGAGCTGGAAGCGGCACAGAAGCAATTGCAGGAGATCGTCCAGCGCCATCCCAATGACCGCAAGGCCCGGGTGCTGTTGATCAACTACTGGAAAGAAAGCGGCCAGTTGCAGAACGTTCAGGTCCTGTTGGCGCAGCTCGAACAGATGAATCCCGATGATCCCGCGTTGCAACAGGGGCTTTGATCCGTCGCACATTTCGTTGAACCGCCGTCTCGACCAAAGGTCAAGTGAACAGGCAGCCCGATAATGCCTGATGCGCCGGGCTGCACCGTTCCCCCTGTTAATGAGAGGGCAGTCATTGTCTATATCCACCGAGTTGACCCAAACCAAAGCCGCCACGGGTATTGAAGGCCTGGATGACATCCTGGCCGGCGGCCTGTCGCGCGGCCATGTGTTTCTGCTCGAGGGCGAACCGGGCACCGGCAAGACCACCGTCGCCCTGCAGTTCCTGTTGGCGGGCGCCCGCGCCGGTGAACGTTCGTTGTACATCACCCTGTCGGAAACCGAACGCGAATTGCGTCAGGGCGCGTTGTCCCATGGCTGGCACATGGACGAAAACGTCCATGTCTTCGAGCTGACGCCGCCGGAAAGCCTGCTCAACGCCGAACAACAGCAGACCCTGCTGTACTCCTCCGACCTGGAACTGGGCGAAGCCACACGGCAGATCTTCGAAGTGGTCGAGCGCATCAAGCCGACCCGTGTGGTGCTCGACAGCCTGTCCGAAATTCGCTTGCTGGCCCAGAGTTCGCTGCGCTATCGCCGGCAGATCCTGGCGATCAAGCATTACTTCGTTCGGTACGACGCCACCGTGCTGCTGCTCGACGACCTGACCACCGAATCGCTGGACAAGACCGTGCACAGCGTCGCCCACGGGGTGATACGCCTGGAAGAATTGACCCCGAACTATGGCGCCGAGCGCCGGCGGATTCGCGTGGTGAAGTATCGCGGCCAGAAATACCGTGGCGGTTTTCATGACTTCACCATCATGGCCGACGGCGTGCACGTGTTCCCCCGACTGGTGGCCGCCGAGCATCGCGGCATCTACACCCGCCAACAGTTGACCAGTGGTATCGCGGAAATGGACGCCCTGCTCGGTGGAGGCATCGAGACCGGCTCCAGCACTTTGATTCTCGGTCCCGCCGGAACCGGCAAATCACTGATCTCGATGGTTTTCGCTGCCGCCGCCGTCACCCGCGGTGAACGCGCCGCGCTGTTCATTTTCGATGAAGAGCTGGGTTTGCTGTTCGACCGCATGAAGCACATCGGCATCGATCTGCAAGCTCTGAAAGACACCGGCAACCTGCTGATCGAGCAGGTCGACGCGGCGGAGTTGTCGCCCGGCGAGTTTTCCCACCGGGTGCGACGTTGCGTCGACCAGCGCGACATCAAGACAGTAGTCATCGACAGCATCAACGGTTATCAGGCCGCCATGCCGGAAGAGAACGCGCTGGTGCTGCACATGCACGAGTTGCTGCTGTACCTCAACCGACAAGGCGCCGCGACCTTCATGACCGTTGCCCAGCATGGTCTGGTCGGCGACATGCAGGCGCCGGTCGACATCACTTACCTGGCCGACACCGTTATCCTGCTGCGCTACTTCGAAGCGCTCGGCAAGGTGCGTCGGGCCATATCCATCATCAAGAAACGTACTGGCAGCCATGAATCGACCATCCGTGAGTACCGCATCAGTGCGCAAGGCATGACCATCGGCGAGCCGCTGGACGCCTTTCAGGGTGTCTTGCGCGGAGTACCCACCTATCTGGGTGCCGACAGCCCGCTACTCGCGGACGAAGTCCGATGACGGTGATGCCAGTGACGTCCGAGCGCGCAATCATTCTTGCGCCGCTGGGACGCGACAGCCAGATTGCCCTGATGATGCTCAACGAAGCGGGTTTCGACGGCATGGTCTGTCGCGACCTGCCGGGCATGTGCAGTGAGCTTGAACAGGGTGCGGGGCTGCTGCTGATTTCTTCGGAAGCATTGCTCAACAGTGACCTCGATCCGCTGTTGCATCTGATCGAGCAGCAGCCGGCGTGGTCGGACCTGCCGATCGTATTGATGACTCACCACGGCGGTCCGGAACAGAACCCGGCGTCCCGCCTCGGCCCGCAACTGGGCAACGTGACTTTTCTGGAACGACCCTTTCATCCGGTGACCCTGGTCAGCCTGGTCACCACCGCCTTGCGCGGGCGTCGACGCCAGTACGAAGCCAGGGACCGCCTGATCGACCTGAGCCAAAGCGAACAGCGTCTGCAGAGCACGCTGGAAACCCTCGAACAGCAGGTGGAAGAACGTACCGCGCAGCTGCGGCAGAACGAGGAAGTGTTGCGCCAGTCACAAAAAATGGAAGCGGTCGGCCAGCTCACCGGCGGTATCGCCCATGACTTCAACAACATGCTGACCGGCATTATCGGCAGCCTCGAGCTGTTGCGCCGACGCCTGGCCCGGGGGCGCACCGAAGACCTCGACAGCCTGATCGATCTGGGTGTGACCTCGGCTAATCGTGCGGCGAGCCTGACCCACCGTCTGCTGGCGTTTTCCCGCCGCCAGTCGCTGGACTCCAAACCTGTGGAAATGAACACCCTGGTGGTGTCGATGGGCGAGTTGCTGCAACGCAGCATCAATGAAAGCATCCGCCTGGACATGCAACTCAATGACAATCTCTGGGTGGCCGAAGCCGACCCCAATCAACTGGAAAGCGCCCTGCTTAACCTGGTGATCAACGCCCGGGATGCCATGCCCGACGGCGGCCGGTTGGTGGTCAGCACCCACAACCAGCATCTGGATGCACAGTACACCCAGACGCAAAGCAACCTCGACGCCGGTGATTACGTGGTCCTGCGCGTCACCGATACCGGTTGTGGCATGTCGCAGAGCACCATCAACCGTGCGTTCGACCCCTTCTTCACGACCAAGCCGATCGGCCAGGGCACAGGGCTGGGATTGTCGATGATCTACGGTTTCAGCAAGCAATCGGGCGGACATGTCGCCATTCACAGTGAAGTCGGTAACGGCACTACGGTGAGCCTGTTCCTGCCACGCTTCGGCGGTGACCTGCCTTCGGAAACGTCCGAGGATACCCAGCAGTCACCGTTCGCCAGCAATGGCGAGACAGTGCTGATCGTCGAAGACGACCCGGCCGTACGGGTATTGGTCAGTACCGTGCTCAATGAGCTGGGTTATGCCTTTGTCGAGGCCTGTGACGGCGCCAGCGCGGTGCCGATTCTCGATTCGGAGCAACGCATCGATCTGCTGATCAGCGACGTCGGCCTGCCGGGCATGAACGGCCGGCAACTGGCGGAAATCGGTCGGCAATACCGACCTGACCTGAGGGTGTTGTTCATCACCGGCTACGCCGAACATGCGGCGGTGCGCGGCGGGTTTCTCGACCCGGGCATGCAGATGATCACCAAGCCGTTCACCTTCGACCTGTTGACGGCGAAAGTGCGGGAAATGATCAAGACCTGATGTTTACGAGAGCATGTCCTGCATCAGCTCCTGCAATTTATCCAGGTCGAACGGTTTGTCCAGGATCGGCGCCGTGCGTGTGATCGGGCTGTCCGTCTCACGGATTTCCTGGGCGTAGCCACTGATAAAGATCACCTTGAGCTCCGGTCGCAGCTTGACCGCAGGTTCTGCGATCTGCACACCGGAGATTCCCCCCGGCAGGCGGAAGTCGGTGATCATCATGTCCAGGTGCGGTTTGCTGGCAAGGATCTCAAACGCCTGCTCACCGTTTTCGGCCTGCAACACCCGATAGCCTTCGCCTTCCAGGTAGGTGGACAGCACCATCAGGATGGAAGGTTCATCCTCGACTACCAGTACCACGTCTCGTGCATCATCACTCATGGGAAGCCTTTGTTCGGTCAATTGCTGCTGATACGACCGTGGGGTCGCTCAGAGGTTGCGTTTATCTGGCTGTTTTCCTACAGCGGCAGACAAACGCGAAACAAGGCGCCTTCGCCAATCCGGCTCTGGACCGTAATAGTACCGCCATGGGCGGTGACAATCTGTTCGGAAATAAACAATCCCAGGCCCAGCCCGGCCACGGCATGTTTGGCCGAGACCCGCTCGAACTGCTGGAAAATACGCTTCTGGTTGTCCTCGCTGATGCCGATGCCCTGGTCCTGTACATCGACCCGAGCCTGCCCTGTCTCGCTGTAGACCCTGACGGTGATCGGGCTTCTGGCGCCATAACGCAGGGCGTTGGTCAGCAGGTTGGACACCACTTGCTCGATGCGAAATTCATCCCACCTGCCGATCACCGGTTGCTCGGCGATCAGGGTGACAGAAGCCTCGGCGGCATCGATCTGCTGGGAAAAACTGTGTAGAAGGTCGCGAACCAGTGTCGACAGATCGAACTGTGTCGGACGAATGGACAGCTTGCCGGTGCGGATGCGCGACACGTCGAGCATGTCCTCGATCAGACGGATCAGGCTTTTGATCTGGCGTTCGTCGCGGTCGACCATGGCGTGCATTTTGTCGAGGGTGAAGGCCGCGGCGTTGTCCCGGGCCAGGTGCATCTTGCGCAACTGGGTTTCGAGGATCAGGCCATTGAGCGGCGTGCGCACTTCGTGGGCGACGATGGACATGAAGTCATCGCGCATGCGCACTGCTTGCTCCAGCTCCAACTGAGTGCTCTGCAGTTGTTTGAGCAAGGCTTCCTGCTCGCGGCGACTCTGCTCCAGGGCCAGCACCTGTTCTTTCATCGCCTTGCTCTGGCGATACAGGTCGACGAAGACGTTGACCTTGCTTTTCACCGCGTGGATATCCAGCGGCTTGTGCAAGAAGTCCACCGCCCCGCTTTCATAGCCCTTGAAGGCATAGTTCAGTTCGCGGCCAGCGGCGCTGACGAACACGATAGGGATGTTCTTGGTCTTTTCCGTGCCGCGCATCAGTTCGGCCAGTTCAAAACCGTTCATGCCGGGCATCTGCACGTCGAGAATGGCCATGGCGAAGTCGTGCTGCAGCAGCAGGGACAGGGCTTCGTCAGCTGACAAGGCCTTGTAGACGATGCGGTCCTCACGCTTGATCAACGCTTCAAGCGCCAGCAGATTCTCCGGCAGATCGTCGACGATCAGCAGTTTGGCCTGGATATTACTTAGCATGCGATTCGTTCCAGCTCGACAAGCAGGCGGCCGATGCCGCCCAGAGGGAGAATGTGGTCCGGCTGGTGCAGATTCAGCGCGGCCCGGGGCATGGTCGCGACTTGAGCCTCCTGCGGATCCTGCACGATGGTCAGGCCACCGTGCTGCTTGACCTGAGCCAGGCCTCGCGCGCCATCGTGATTGGCCCCCGTCAGCAAGACCGCCGCCAGCGCGTCGCCGTAGACATCGGCCGCCGACTCGAACAGGTAATCGATGGCCGGCCGCGAATGATGCACCCGTGGCTCCAGGCTCAAGGAAAAGCTGCGGTCATGCTCCACCGACAGGTGATAACCCGGCGCGGCAAAATACAGTGTGCCGGCTTCGACCGGGGTCTTGTCGCTGGCTTCATACACCGGCATGGCAACCCGCCGGGAAAACACCTCGGCCAGTTGGCTGCGGCGCTCGTCTGGCAAATGCAGGACGACAATGATCGGCAACGCAAAACCTTCACGCAGCGGCCCAAGCAGGTTCAGCAGTGCCTCCACGCCCCCGGCAGAGGCGCCGATCACAATGGCTTCGATGGCGGGCAGGCCCGCTGCGCTGTTCATGATTTACGGTAGATCCGTTCCTGTTTGACCAACGGCTCGAACTGATTGCCGAAGGCTGAAAAATCCGGTGTTTCCTTGCTGCCCAGCACCATGAAACCTCGATGGCACAACGATTCGTAGAACAATCCGAAAGCTCGATCCTGCAGTTTTTTATTGAAGTAAATCAATACGTTACGACAAGATATTAACTGGGTTTCTGAAAATACACTGTCCGTCGCCAGGCTGTGATCGGCAAAGGTCACGTTCTCGCACAGCGACTTGTCGAAAATCGCATAGCCATAGGCTGCCGTGTAGTAGTCGGCAAACGAGCGCTGGCCGCCGGCCTGCTGATAATTAGCAGTGTAGGCGCGGACGTTCTCCATCGAAAAAATCCCCTGCTTGGCTTTCTCCAGCGAGCGCGGATTGATGTCGGTGGCATAAATGATGGTGCGGTCGAGCAGCCCTTCTTCGCGCAGCAGAATGGCCATCGAATACACCTCTTCCCCCGTGCTGCAACCAGCGATCCAGACCTTGATCGAGGGATAGGTGCGCAGCAATGGCACCACTTCGTTGCGAATCGCGAGGAAGTGCGATGGATCGCGAAACATCTCGCTGACCGGAATCGTCAGCAGTTGCAGAAGCTGCATGAAGGCCGTCGGGTCGTGCAGGACCTTCTCTTGCAGGGCCGAGATGGTGTTGCACTCGAACTGGGCCAGGGCATGCTGGACCCGGCGCTTGATCGACGCGCCGGAGTAGTCACGAAAGTCATAGCTGTACTTGAGGTAGATCGCCTCGATCAACAAGCGCAACTCGATTTCGCTGCTGCGCTCCCCGGAGAAATTGTGCTCCACTAGATACGTTCCATTTTCGGTAACCACACACGAATCAGCGAGAACAATCGATCGAGATCGATGGGCTTGGCCAGGTAGTCGTTGGCACCCGACTGCAGGCAGCGCTCCTGATCGTCCTTCATGGCCTTGGCCGTGACGGCAATGATCGGCAATTTGCGCCAGCGCGGATCCTTGCGGATCTCCACGGTGGCTTCAAAGCCGTCCATTTCCGGCATCATCACGTCCATCAGTACCAGATCGATGTCTTCCACCTCATTCAGTTTCTCGATCGCTTCGCGACCGTTCCGGCCGATCACCACCACCGCGCCCTTGTGCTCCAGCGCGCTGGTCAGGGCAAAGATGTTGCGCACATCGTCATCCACCAGCAGCACCTTGCGACCCTCGAACACTTTGTCGCGGCTACGCGCGACCTTGAGCATCTTCTGCCGTTCATGGGACAACCGCGATTCGACTTTGTGCAGAAAAAGTGTCACTTCATCCAGCAGGCGTTCGGGCGAGCGCGCGCCCTTGATGATGATCGAGCGCGAATACTTGCGCAGTTCGGCCTCTTCGTCGCGGGTCAGGTTGCGCCCGGTATAGACGATCACCGGCGGGAACGAGCAGATATCTTCGGTGGACATGCGCTTGAGCAAGTCGTTACCGAGCATGTCCGGTAGCTTGAGGTCGATGATCATGCAGTCGAAGACGGAAGTGCGTAGCTGGTCCAGGGCTTCCTGGGCCAGGCCGACGGCGGTGATCTCGATGTCATCGTCGCCGATCAGACGGGCAATGCTGTCACGCTGCAAGTCATCGTCCTCGACCAGCAGCACGCGCTTGACCTTCTGGGTCAGCTTGGCTTCCAGGCGGGCAAAGACATCCTTGAGTTCTTCACGGGTCGTAGGCTTGACCGCGTATCCGACGGCGCCCATGTGCATCGCTGCTTCAACGCGGTCTTCGACGGAAATCACGTGCACCGGAATGTGGCGGGTCTCGGCATGCTCCTTGAGCCGTTGCAGCACGGTCAACCCGGAATGATCGGGCAGGCGCATGTCGAGCAGGATGGCGTCGGGAATGAAGGTCGTCGCCAATTCGTAACCTTCGTCGGCGCCGTGTGCCACCAGGCAGTGATACCCCAGTTCATGCGCAAGATCGTAGAGGATGTGCGCAAAATTGGCCTCATCTTCCACCACCAGGATGCAGCGGCCGGTGAACGGCCCTTTGTGCCGGTCATCGTCGAAACGCGGAATATCGATTTCGGCAATCAAGGGCGACAACGACGGTGGCGTGACGGTTGGCGCGTCAAGCGACGGCGCGGCACTCATCAATTCGACAGGTTCTTCGCCCGGTTCGACGTATTGCTGCGGCAACACCAGGGTAAACACACTGCCCTGCCCCGGTGTGCTGCTGACACTGATGGAACCGCCGAGCAAGGCCGCCAGGTCACGGGAGATCGACAAGCCCAGGCCGGTGCCGCCGAAGCGCCGGTTAGTGGTGCCATCGGCCTGGCGGAAGGCTTCAAAAATGCTTTCGTGCTGGTCGGTGGCAATGCCAATCCCCGAATCACGCACGACAAAGGCAATACCGTCGTTCGGCGCAGTGGCCACGGTCAGGCTGACGCGGCCCTTGTCAGTGAACTTGACCGCGTTGGACAGCAGGTTTTTCAACACCTGCTCGAGGCGTTGCCGGTCGGTAAACATCATCGCCGGCGCGCCGTCCTGCAACTCGACGTGGAAATCCAGCGACTTGTCCGTGGCCAGTGGCTGGAACATCCCGCGCAGGCCATCGACCAGCCGCGCCACGCTGGTGTTCTCCGGGCGCACTTCCAGTTTGCCGGCCTCGACCTTGGAAATATCGAGAATGTCGTTGATCAGGTTGAGCAGGTCATTGCCGGCGGAATAAATCGATTCGGCAAACTTCACCTGTTCGGCACTGAGGTTTTCTTCCGGGTTTTCCGCGAGCAGCTTGGCCAGGATCAATGAACTGTTCAGCGGCGTGCGCAGCTCATGGGACATGTTGGCAAGGAATTCGGATTTGTACTTGCTGGAACGTTGCAGCTCGACGGCACGCTCCTCAAGCTGAATCTGGGCCTGATTGAGCTCGGAGTTCTTCAGGTCCATCGCATCGCGCTGTTCGGCCAACACCTCGGCCTGCTCGGCCAACTGCTCGTTGGTCTGCTCGAGCTCGACCTGCTGGGTTTCCAGGTGCGCCTGGGATTCCTTGAGAATCCGCGACTGCTCTTCCAGCTCCTCGTTGGCGGTCTTGAGTTCTTCCTGCTGCACTTGCAGCTCTTCGTTGAGTTGTTGGGTTTCCGCCAGGACTTCCTGCAAGCGCTGGCGATAGCGCGCCGCCTCGATGGAAGTGCCAATGTTGCCGGCAATCAGCTCCAGCAGTTCGATGTCACGGTCACTCAGCGGACGCAGGAAACCCAGCTCGATCACACCGTTGACCCGGTCATCGTCGCTGGTCGGGACCACCAGCACGCTGCGCGGCAAGCCTTCGCCGAGTCCAGAGCTGACCTTGAAGTAGTCACTGGGTACATCGTCGAGACGAATCAGCCGCGCCTGCTGTGCGACTTGCCCGACGATGCCTTCTTCGCTGTAGATCTGCTGCTCCAGGGCTTCCTGTTCACGGGAGAAACCATAGGAGGCGATGCGTTTCAACCCGCCGTGCTCTTCACGCACATAAATAGCCGCGACCGCCGTGCCGAGGTACTGCGCGCAGAACTGCAGAATGTTGCGCCCCAACAGATTCAGGCTCAGTTGCCCCAAAACCTGCTCGGCCAGCTCGGTTTGTCCGTTGCGCAACCAGGCTTGCTGTTCCAGACGGCGGGCGCTGGCTTGCTGCGACGCCAGGTTGGCGCTGTAGCTTTGCGAAAGGTTGAGCAGGTCGCGCCGCCCTGTGTAGGCCAGCAGACCGCTGACACCGGCAATGAACAACAGGTACAGGCCGATGCTCCAGACCGTGGTACGGCGCACTTCTTCATTGCGCGTCGTACGCAGTTGCTGCTCGGTGTCGATGACATCTTCGTACTGTTTGCGGATTTCATCGGTCAGGCGCTTACCGCGCCCGGCCTTCACCGCAGAACGATAGTCGCCACTGGTGCGCTGCAAATCGATCATCGACTGCGCGTACGTCGTCCAGTCCTGATGCAGTGCCTGCAAGCGCCGCAGTCGATCGGTCTGCACCGGGTTGTCGGCGGTCAGTTCAAGCAAAGTCTGGAGGGCGACGCCGATGCGCGGCTTGGCGGTTTCGTAAGGGTCGAGAAAATGCTCATCGCCGGAGAGCAGGTAGCCGCGCATTCCGGTTTCCAGGTCGACGGTCAGCTTCACCGCTTCACTGGCGTTATTGATCACCCGATCGGTGTGTTCAACCCACTGGATCGTCGACAGCAAATAGGTGATCAGTGATACGAAGAACACCGCACTGATAACACCCAGACCCAACGGCAGGCTGATGTTGCGGCTCAGGAGTTTTCGAAATCGTTGCTCGTCAACCGAGGACGCGGAGCTCATGGGGCAGGCCTTGTCGTACTGTCAGAATGCTAGGAGTTTGCCCCATAACCGCCACTTTGATCCAATTTTCTGACGTATTTTTCGGCAAAGTCCTACATTCAGCTGCGACGTTTCAAAGGCACGGGTTATCCTTGTCTGACAGAGCAATGCGATTCTTTTTTCAGCTTGCCGGGAACTTGTCGGGATCGGCGACTTACTCATGCTAGAGGCCGTCGATATCGTTCGACCGACACCCCCACCATTTCAGGAAAAATCACTATGTCCGCCGCCAAGCCCCCCATCATCCTGGTCGTCGAAGACGATAACATCGTGCGCATGCTGATCGTCGATGTGCTTGAGGAGCTGGAGTATGAGGTGCTGGAGGCTGACGGCAGCGAGCAGGCAATCTTGCATCTCGAAAATGACAGCCAAATCGTCGACCTGATGATGACCGATGTCGGCCTGCCGATCATGAACGGCCGTGAACTGGCCATATATGCGCGAGGGCTGCGGCCCGACCTGCCCATCCTGTTTGCCAGCGGTTACGCCGAGAGCATTGAAGTGCCAGAGGGCATGCACGTCATCGGGAAGCCGTTTTCAATTGATCAGTTGCGCGACAAGGTCAAAGGCATTCTTGGCTGAACCCGCCTTTCCCTGTGGTTTAATGGCGCCCTTTTACAGTCCCCTGCCCTGTGCCCGCGCCTAGGAAACCCAGTTTATGAATCACCCCCGCCCAACCAGAGTCCTGGTCATCGGCTACGTCTGGCCCGAGCCCCGCTCTTCGGCCGCCGGTGGGCACATGATGCAAATCCTCGAAGCGTTTATGCAGCAAGGCTGGGATATCACCTTCAGCAGTCCGGCCGGCGCCGGTGAACACCCGGCGGATCTGACTGCGCTGGGCATCCGCCAGGTCCCCATCGAGCTCAACAGCAGCAGTTTCGATACTTTCGTCAGCGAACTGGCTCCGGACATCGTGCTGTTCGACCGCTTCATGATGGAAGAGCAGTTCGGATGGCGGGTAGAGAAACACTGCCCTGGCGCACTGCGTGTTCTGGAAACCGTTGACTTGCAATGCCTGCGTGACGCACGGCATCAGCGTCTCAAGGCGCGCTTGAAAGCCAGCGACGACGCCGATGATTTCCGTCAACTGTTCGCACCGGCACTGCGCGAAGAGTTCGAGTTGATGGCCGATACTGACGTGGCCAAACGAGAAATCGCGGCGATCTATCGCTGCGACGTGAACCTGATGATTTCCGATGTAGAAAGCCAATTGCTGATCGAGCAGTTCAAGGTGCCACGCAACTTGCTGCACTGGTGCCCGTTGATGGTGGACCTGCCCATCGAGGCACCGCGCGCATTCGAGGAGCGGACGCACTTTCTGCACATCGGCAATTTCCGTCATGCGCCAAACTGGGACGCCGTGCTTTGGCTCAAGACCGCCATCTGGCCGTTGATTCGTGAACAGCTTCCGCACGCCCAGCTGCATATCTATGGTGCCTATACGCCGCCCAAGGCGACTGCATTGCACAACCCGACCCAGGGTTTTCACGTCATGAACTGGGCTGAAGATTCACTGGAGGTCATGTCTGCGGCGCGGATCTGCATGGCACCGCTGCGTTTTGGCGCGGGTATCAAAGGCAAGATTCTTGACGCCATGTTGTGTGGTACACCGATTGTCACGACCCCTATGGGTGCAGAGGCCATGCACGACCAAGAGCCGTGGCCCGGCGCGGTGACACATACCGCCCGGGAATTTGCCGAGCGTGCTGTAGCGCTTTACAACAACAAGGATCAATGGGAAACCGCCCAGGCTCAGGGCGATGCGCTGCTACGCAGCCGTTACCGGCAATCGGTCCACGGCCCTGCCCTGGTTGAAAAACTTCTCGATAGCCTGCAGCACCTGACTCAAATCCGCCGCGATAATTTCACCGGCAGCATGCTTCGTCACCACGCACACAAAAGTACCCAGTACATGGCGCAGTGGATCGAAGCGAAGAACCGCAACCCGCAATAGCTGAGCGGTCACTGCAAACTGGCAAAGCACTGCGGTAAAGAGGCATGATCCGAGGTGCGATCACCACAAAAGTGCCAGCGCCATGACCCGTACCGCCCGCGTCACCGACCCTTCCTACGAGTTGATGGACGACCACAACGGCCTGTCCATCATTTACCGCCAGCACGGATTTCCCTGTCCCCTGGTGCGCTGGCATTTTCACAAGGAATACGAACTGCACCTGATCGTCGCCAGCTCCGGCAAGGTGTTCATTGGCGACTACATCGGCAACTTCTATCCCGAATCGCTGTTCCTCACCGGCCCCAATCTGCCGCACAACTGGATCAGCCAGGTGGCCGAAGACGAGGTGGTGCCCAAGCGCGACATGCTGGTCAACTTTACGGACGAGTTGTTCGACAGCGGTTATCAGGTTTTCGCTGAACTCAAGAGCCTCGCGCCCTTGCTCGAGCGCGCCCAGTACGGCATCGAGTTTCGCGATCGCCACATCATTCGCCGCGCCATGGATTTGATGCAGTCGATTGCCGATTCCAGCGGCGTCACCCGACTTGGGCATTTCTTCATCCTGCTGGAACTGCTCGCCGCCACCGACGACTATCAATTGCTGTCCGGGGCAACGACCCCGCAACTGGCCGACGAGCACAACATCGATCGCACCAACCGCGCCGTGGATTACATTTTCGCCCACTACGCCCGGGAACTGCCGCTTGAGGAAGTGGCGGATTACCTGGGCATGAAACCGACTTACTTCAGCCGGGTGTTCAAGCAGGCCACGGGGCGCAATTTCATCGAGTTCGTCAATCGCCTGCGCATCAGCAAGTCCTGCGAGTTATTGGCCGATGGCAACAAACCGGTGACGGACGTGTGTTTCGAGTCGGGTTTCAACAATATTTCCAATTTCAACCGGCGTTTTCAGCAGCTCAAGGGCATGACGCCGAGCCATTATCGGCGGTTGGTGGTGCAGCGGTTGACCGAGCAGAACCACGGTTGATGCATCCCTGAATCTTGTAGAAGCCCCATTTCTGCCTGCAACCTATACGGATTCAGTAGCGCCTCACCGCTGAAAAGCCCTTCCTTGCGTTGCTCCCTGCAAACTTCAGTGCAAAAAAGTATCGATCCGAGTGCATCGGATGATTTGTTTCGCCTGCCTTTGAAGGATGTAATCAGTGCACATTCTTCCTGCATTCGGAAGAACACAAAAACAATAACCGTCCTTCTGCCACCCACCGGGTGCAGAACTGGAGTGCACGATGCGACCTTCCGTAAAAGCTCTGCTTGCCCTCTCCTGCATGACCCTGAGCAGCGTCAGCCTTGGCGCCCAGACCCTGACCATCGCCACCGTCAACAACAGCGACATGATTCGCATGCAAAAGCTTTCGAAAACCTTCGAGGCCGAGCATCCGGACATCAAGCTCAACTGGGTGGTACTCGAAGAAAACGTCCTGCGCCAGCGCCTGACGACCGACATCGCCACCCAGGGCGGCCAGTTCGACGTGCTGACCATCGGCATGTACGAAGCTGCACTCTGGGGCGCCAAAGGCTGGCTGGAACCCATGAAGGATCTGCCGGCGAGTTACGCCCTCGACGACGTGTTCCCCTCGGTGCGCGAAGGCTTGTCGGTGAAGGGGTCGCTGTACGCCCTGCCGTTCTACGCCGAGAGTTCCATCACCTATTACCGCACCGACCTGTTCAAGGATGCCGGCCTGAGCATGCCCGAGCGCCCGACCTGGGAACAGATCGGCGAGTTCGCCGAAAAGCTCACCAACAAGGACAAGGAACAGTACGGCCTGTGCCTGCGCGGCAAGGCCGGCTGGGGTGAAAACATGGCCCTGATCACTACCCTCGCCAATGCCTACGGCGCGCGCTGGTTCGATGAAAAGTGGCAACCGGAGTTCACCGGCCCGGAATGGAAAAACGCGTTGACCTTCTACGTCGACAATATGAAAAAGTCCGGCCCGCCGGGCGCATCGAGCAACGGTTTCAACGAAAATCTTGCGCTGTTCAACAGCGGCAAATGCGCCATCTGGGTCGATGCCAGCGTTGCCGGTTCATTCGTCACGGACAAGACCCAAAGCAAGGTCGCCGATCACGTTGGCTTCACCTACGCGCCGCACCAAGTCACCGATAAAGGTTCGGCCTGGCTCTACTCCTGGGCGCTGGCCATTCCGACCAGCTCGAAAGCCAAGGACGCGGCAAAGACCTTCAGCGCCTGGGCGACCTCGAAGGAATACGGTGAGCTGGTGGCCAAGACCGACGGCATCGCCAACGTGCCGCCGGGCACCCGGGCGTCCACCTACAGCGAGGCCTACATGACGGCCGCGCCCTTTGCCAGGGTAACGCTTGAATCGCTCAAGGCCGCAGACCCGAGCAAACCTACGCTCAAACCGGTGCCTTACATCGGCATTCAACTGGTGACCATTCCCGAGTTCCAGGGCATCGGCACCCAGGTCGGCAAATCGTTCTCGGCCGCCCTGATCGGCCAGACCACGGTGGATCAGGCCCTGGCCGCCGCTCAGCAAAGTACCGAGCGGGAGATGAAGCGCGCGGGTTATCCCAAGTAACCCACACCCGCTTGCTCCTGCTGTTGTGGGAGCGAGCTTGCTCCGGGCGGCGTTCCGACGATGACGCCTTCACATTCGACAGGTGCATCGACTGACCGTCCGCCATCGCGAGCAAACTCGCTCCCACAATTGGTTTTCTTTGCCTGTAGTCAATGGGTTAAACGCCATGAACACATCAACCGCCAAAGCTCATCTGGACATCATCCAGCCCCAACGCAAAAGCCGTCTGGCCAACCCGGGCTGGTTCCTGGTCAGCCCTTCGGTCCTGTTGCTACTGCTGTGGATGATCGTGCCGCTGGGCATGACCCTCTACTTCTCCACCATCCGCTACAACCTGCTCAATCCCGGCGAGAACGAGTTCGTCGGCATCGAGAACTTCACCTACTTTCTCACCGACTCGGGCTTCCTGCCCGGCGCGACCAATACCCTTTTGCTGGTCGGCAGCGTGCTGTTGATCAGCGTGGTGTTCGGCGTGCTGATCAGCGCCTTGCTCGAAGCCAGTGAGTTCTTCGGTCGCGGCATCGTGCGGGTGATGCTGATCTCGCCATTTTTCATCATGCCCACCGTCGGCGCGCTGATCTGGAAGAACCTGATTTTCCACCCGGTCTCGGGAATGCTCGCCTACGTCTGGAAACTGTTCGGCGCGCAGCCGGTGGACTGGCTGGCGCACTACCCGCTGCTGTCGATCATCATCATTGTCTCGTGGCAATGGCTGCCGTTCGCCATCCTGATCCTGATGACCGCCATGCAGTCGCTGGACCAGGAGCAGAAAGAAGCCGCACGCCTCGATGGCGCGGGCCCGGTCGCGATTTTCTGGCATCTGACCCTGCCGCACCTGGCGCGACCGATTGCAGTGGTGGTGATGATCGAAACCATCTTCCTGCTGTCGGTGTTCGCGGAAATCTTCACCACCACCAACGGCGGCCCCGGCTATGCCTCGACCAACCTCGCCTACCTGATCTACAACCAGGCGCTGGTGCAGTTCGACGTCGGCATGGCCTCCGCAGGCGGCTTGATTGCCGTGGTCATCGCCAACATCGCGGCCATCGTGCTGGTGCGCATGATCGGCAAAAACCTGACAGACAAAGCGTGAGGCTGGCCATGACCCTTCAACAATCCCGTCGTCTGCAAAGCCTGCTGCTGGGCACCCTGGCCTGGGCCATCGCGATCCTGATTTTCTTCCCGATTTTCTGGATGGTGCTGACCAGTTTCAAAAGTGAAATCGACGCTTTCGCCACGCCACCGCAGTTCATCTTCACGCCGACCCTGGAGAACTACCTGCACATCAATGAGCGCAGCGACTACTTCAGCTTCGCCTGGAACTCGGTGGTGATTTCCTTCAGTGCCACCGCCCTGTGCCTGTTGATTGCAGTGCCGGCCGCCTACTCCATGGCGTTCTACGAAACCCGCAACACCAAACGCACGTTGCTGTGGATGCTCTCGACCAAGATGCTGCCGCCGGTGGGCGTGCTGATGCCGATCTACCTGCTGGCCAAGAGTTTCGGCCTGCTCGACTCGCGGATTGCGCTGATCGCGATCTACACGCTGATCAACCTGCCGATCGTGGTCTGGATGATTTACACCTACTTCAAGGACATCCCCAAGGACATCCTCGAAGCCGCGCGGCTGGACGGGGCAACGCTGATGCAGGAGATGCTGCGGGTGTTGCTGCCCATTGCCAAAGGCGGCCTGGCGTCGACGGTGCTGCTGTCGTTGATCCTGTGCTGGAACGAAGCGTTCTGGTCGCTGAACCTGACCTCGTCGAAAGCAGCGCCACTGACGGCATTGATCGCCTCCTATTCAAGCCCCGAGGGACTGTTCTGGGCCAAGTTGTCGGCGGTCTCGACCCTGGCTTGCGCACCGATCCTGATCTTCGGCTGGATCAGCCAGAAACAACTGGTCCGCGGCCTGTCGTTCGGTGCCGTGAAGTGAGGATTGCCCAACACGATCCATTGTGGGAGCGAGCTTGCTCGCGATAGCGATGGGTCAGTCAACAGCAATATTGAATGTAAAGCAGCCATCGCGAGCAAGCTCGCACCCACAGTTCGTCGAATAAAAACAGCTGGAGGCCCATCACCATGGCCAACCTGAAAATCAGCAATCTGCAAAAAGGCTTCGAAGGTTTTTCCATCATCAAGGGCATCGACCTGGAAGTGAACGACAAGGAGTTCGTGGTGTTCGTCGGGCCGTCGGGCTGTGGCAAATCCACGCTGTTGCGCCTGATCGCCGGGCTGGAAGAAGTCAGCGGCGGCACCATCGAACTGGACGGGCGAGACATCACCGAAGTCAGCCCGGCCAAGCGTGACCTGGCGATGGTGTTCCAGACCTACGCCCTGTACCCACACATGAGCGTGCGCAAGAACATGTCCTTTGCCCTCGACCTGGCCGGGGTGCCCAAGGCCGAGGTGGAGAAAAAAGTCAGCGAAGCGGCGCGCATCCTTGAACTGGGGCCGATGCTGGAACGCAAGCCCAAGCAACTGTCCGGAGGTCAGCGCCAGCGTGTGGCGATAGGCCGGGCCATCGTGCGCAATCCAAAGATTTTCCTCTTCGATGAGCCGTTGTCCAACCTCGACGCGGCGCTGCGCGTTCAGATGCGCCTGGAACTGTTGCGCCTGCACAAGGACCTGCAAGCGACCATGATCTACGTCACCCACGATCAGGTGGAAGCCATGACCATGGCCGACAAGGTGGTGGTGCTCAATGGCGGCGTGATCGAGCAGGTGGGCTCGCCTTTGGAGTTGTATCACCAACCGGCCAATCTGTTTGTCGCAGGTTTTCTCGGCACGCCGAAAATGGGCTTTCTCAAAGGCAAAGTCACCCGCATCGAAGCGCAGGGTTGTGAAGTGCAACTGGACGCCGGAACCCGCATCAGCCTGCCGCTAAGCGGCGCCAGCCTGAGTGTCGGTGGCGCGGTGACCCTGGGTATCCGTCCGGAGCACCTTGAGCTGGCCAAACCGGGTGACTGTACCTTGCAGGTCACGGCCGATGTCAGCGAACGCCTGGGCAGCGACACCTTCTGCCATGTACTGACCGCTTCCGGCGAAGCGCTGACGATGCGCGTTCGCGGTGACCTGGCCAGTCGCTACGGCGAACAACTGAGCCTGCACCTGGACGCCGCACACTGCCATTTATTCGATGCCGACGGCGTGGCGCTGACCCGCCCGCTGCGCGTTGCCGCCTGATTTCAGAGAGCCTGTGATGAAACTGAATCGACACAACCTCAACCGCCTCGCACCCGAGGTGGCGTTACCCACCTACGCCTTGGACGACATCCGCCAGGGCATTGCGCACATTGGCGTCGGCGGCTTTCACCGCGCCCATCAGGCCTACTACACCGACGCATTGATGAACCTGGGCGAAGGCCTGGACTGGGGCATCTGCGGTGTCGGCCTGCGCCCCGAGGACCGGCGTGCCCGGGATGACCTCCAGGCCCAGGACTACCTGTTCACCCTGTTCGAACTGGGTGACAGCGACGACAGCGAGGTGCGGGTCATCGGCGCCATTGGCGATATGTTGCTGGCCGAAGACAGTGCCCAGGCACTGATCGACAAGCTCGCCAGCCCCGAGATCCGCATTGTCTCGCTGACCATCACTGAGGGCGGCTATTGCATCGACGACAGCAACGGCGAGTTCATGGCCCATCTGCCGCAGATCCAGCATGACCTGGCCCACCCGCAAGCCCCCAGGACCGTGTTCGGTTTTCTCTGTGCCGCCCTGGCCAAACGCCGCGCCGCCGGCACCGCAGCGTTCACATTGATGTCCTGCGATAACTTGCCGCATAACGGCGCTGTGACCCGCAAGGCGCTGCTGGCTTTCGCCGCGTTGCGCGATGCCGGGCTGCGCGACTGGATCGACGCCAATGTCAGTTTCCCCAACGCCATGGTCGACCGCATTACCCCCATGACCAGCACCGCCCATCGCCTGCAACTGGCCGACAAGCACGGCGTCGACGATGCCTGGCCGGTGGTGTGCGAACCCTTTGTGCAGTGGGTGCTGGAGGACAAGTTCGTCAACGGTCGCCCGGCCTGGGAAAAGGTCGGCGTGCAATTCACCGATGACGTTACGCCCTACGAAGAGATGAAGATCAAACTGCTCAACGGCAGTCACCTGGCCCTGACTTACCTCGGCTTCCTCAAAGGCTACCGTTTCGTCCACGAGACCATGAACGACCCGCTGTTCGTGCGTTACATGCGCGCCTACATGGACCTCGATGTCACACCACAACTGGCGCCAGTGCCGGGCATTGACCTGTGCGACTACAAAAACACGCTGGTGGCGCGTTTTTCCAATCAGGCGATAGCCGATCAGCTTGAACGGGTGTGCTCGGACGGCTCGTCGAAGTTTCCGAAGTTCACCGTGCCGACGATCAACCGCCTGATCGCCGACGGACGCGAGACCAGGCGTGCGGCGCTGGTGGTGGCGGCCTGGGCCTTGTACCTGAAGGGGATTGATGAGAACGGCGAAACTTACACGGTGCCAGATCCACGGGCTGCGTTTTGTCAGGCGCTGGTGGCCGATGATGCCTTGATCACCCAACGGTTGTTGGCGGTCGAGGAGATTTTCGGCGAGGCGATTCCACGCTCGGCGGAATTTGTCGCGGCGTTCGAGTGGTGTTGCAACAGTTTGCGCGAGGTTGGAGTTTCGCGAACGTTGGAGCGGGTGCTGGCGTAAGTGCGCAGGTGACATTAAGACCGCCTTTGCCAGCAGGCAAGCGAATGGTTTCACCCTGATAAACCTGACACTCCAGAGATCCCCCATGGCAAATCAACAACTGTTCCTCGGCGTCGACTGCGGTACCCAGGGCAGCAAGGCGGTCATTCTCGATGCGCTCAGTGGCGAAGTCCTTGGTCAGGGCGCAGCGAGCCACAGCCTGATCAGCGGCGCCAACGGCCGCCGCGAACAAGACACCGGGCAATGGCTCGAAGCCTTCACCCGCGCCACCCGCCAGGCATTGCTGGCGGCCGGGGTCGATGGTCAGTCAATTCTCGGCATCGGCGTATCCGGGCAACAACACGGGCTTGTTCTGCTCGATCAGCAAGGCGAAGTATTACGCCCGGCCAAGCTCTGGTGCGACACCGAGACCACTGCGGAAAATGACCGTTTGCTCAAGCAACTCGGTGGTGAAGCCGGCTCACTGGAACGACTGGGCGTGGTCATCGCGCCGGGCTACACGGTGTCCAAACTGCTCTGGACCCTGGAGCAGCATCCGGACGTTTTCTCTCGAATCGCCCATGTCCTGCTGCCTCACGATTACCTCAACTTCTGGCTGACCGGGCGCTGTTGCAGCGAATTCGGCGACGCCTCGGGCACCGGGTATTTCAATGTGCGCACGCGTCAGTGGGATGTGCAGTTGCTGCGCGACATCGACCCCAGCGGGCGTCTGCAAGGCGCATTGCCGGAGCTGATCGACGCTCACCAGGCGGTCGGCACGATTCTGCCGGGCATCGCCGAGCAACTTGGGATCAACCCGCAGGCCCTGGTCTCCAGCGGCGGCGGCGACAACATGATGGGCGCGATCGGCACCGGCAACATCCGCCCCGGAGCGATCACCATGAGCCTGGGTTCTTCAGGCACCGTGTACGCCTATGCCGACCAGCCGAGGGTCAGTCCGGACGCCGCAGTGGCGACCTTCTGTTCGTCCAGCGGTGGCTGGTTGCCGTTGATCTGCACGATGAACCTGACCAATGCCACCGGTGTGGTTCGTGAGCTGTTCGATCTCGATCTGAACCACTTCAACGACCTGGTGGCGCAAGCGCCGATCGGTGCCGAGGGCGTGAGCATGCTGCCTTTTCTCAACGGCGAACGCGTTCCCGCCCTGCCCCACGCCAGCGGCAGCCTGCTGGGCCTGACCATGAGCAACCTGACCCGGGCCAATCTGTGTCGCGCCGTGGTTGAAGGCACGACCTTCGGTTTGCGCTACGGGCTGGACCTGCTGCGGCAGAATGGATTACAAAGCCGCAGCATTTGCCTGATCGGTGGCGGTTCGAAAAGCGCGGTGTGGCGACAGATGGTTGCCGATATCATGAACACCCCGGTGATCTGCACCGAACAACGCGAAGCCGCGGCTCTGGGTGCGGCGATCCAGGCGGCCTGGTGCACTTCTTCGGCTAGCGGCAACGGGGACAGTCTGGCGGACTTGTGCGCCCGCTGCGTAAAACTCGACCCGGCGAGCCAGACCCTGCCCGATGCCGACCATGTGCAGGCCTTTGAACCGGTCTACCAACGCTATCGACAGCATGTCGCAGCCCTTTGAGAGTGAACAACTATGTACCTGGTGTGTGGCGAAGCGCTGTTCGATTTTTTCAGTGAAAACGACGCCAGCGGTCTGGCCTCGAAAGTGAATTTCAAAGCCATCGCCGGTGGCTCGCCGTTCAACGTGGCAGTGGGCCTGCGCCGTCTGGGCGTGGAATCGGCCTTGCTCGCAGGGCTGTCCAGGGACTACCTCGGCCGGCGCTTGCTGCAAGTGCTGCAGGACGAAGGCGTGAGCCAGGATTACCTGCTCGACTTCGATGCACCGACCACCCTGGCAATGGTCGCGGTCGGGGCCAATGGCTCGCCGCAGTACAGTTTCCGCGGTGAAGGTTGCGCCGATCGACAGCTGCTGCCGTCACATCTGCCGGCACTGGGGCCAGACGTGCGCGGGCTGCACGTGGGTTCGTTCTCGCTG
The DNA here is from genome assembly GCF_004348895.1 of Pseudomonas vancouverensis. Lineage (GTDB taxonomy): Bacteria > Pseudomonadota > Gammaproteobacteria > Pseudomonadales > Pseudomonadaceae > Aquipseudomonas > Aquipseudomonas vancouverensis. The sequence goes on along the minus strand of NZ_RRZK01000023.1, from coordinate 81,374 downwards.
GTGGTGCAGCCGATTGCCGACACCTTGCTGGCGTTGGTCCGGCGTGAAAGCGGCAAGCGCCTGATCAGCCTCGACCCGAACGTGCGCCTCAATCCCGAGCCGAACATCGACCTGTGGCGCTCACGAGTGGCAACGCTGGTGGAGCTGGCCGACCTGATCAAAGTCAGTGACGAGGACTTGCACCTGCTCTATCCGGGGCAACATCCGGCGCAGGTGATCGAGGGGTGGTTGCAGCATCGCTGCCAGGTGGTTTTCCTCACCCGTGGTGGTGAAGGTGCGAGTGTGTTCAGCCGCGTGCATGGCTCATGGTCGGTACCGGCGAGCGCCGCGAAAATCGCCGACACGGTCGGCGCCGGTGATACCTTCCAGGCAGCCTTGATTACCTGGTTGACCGAGCAGGGTCTGGACTCGGTCGAAGGTGTGCAGCAACTGACACGGGAGCAGATCGACGGGATGCTCGGGTTTGCGGTGCAGGCAGCGGCGCTGACCTGCAGCAAGGTCGGCCCTGATTTGCCGTATCGGCAGCAGGTAGCGCCTCGTTGAGCTGAAAACCCTTCGCGAGTAAGCCCGTTCCCTCAAGGATCAACTGTGGGAGCTTGCTCGCGATGGCACAGCCGCTACAACACTGAAAAGTTGTAGCTGACGATCAACCGCGTTTCATCCACATCCCGGGCGAACTGCTCGTAGTTGGTGCGGTAGGTCGCGTTGCGCAAGCGCAGGCTGACATCCTTGAACGTCCCGCCCTGCACCACGTATTTGAGTTCGCTGTCGCGCTCCCACTCTTTACCTTCCTGATCGCTGCCCGGCACCTTGATGTGATCGCCGTTGACATAACGGGTCAGGAACGTCAGGCCATTAAGGCCCACAGCCTTGAAGTCATAGTCGTAACGCAGTTGCCAGGAACGCTCCTGGGCGGCAGCGAAGTCGTTGACCTGGACATAGTTCACCAGGTACGGATTGCTGCCATCGAGGTATGGCATCGAATTGTCACCGTTCATGCGCTGCCAGCCGGCGCTGAAGGTGTGACCACTGACCGCATAGGCGAGCATGCCGCTCAACGCCCGGTTGTCGATGGAGCCGGCGCGCGCAGCGCCACTGTCGGCACTCTTGAGCAGGCGCAGATCGGCTTTGAGCACCCCCTCGGCCAGAGGTTGGCTGGCCAGCAGACCAAGGAAATGCTGGCGATAGATGTCTTCGAGTTCGGCGTAATGATACTGGGCGGTCAGGCGCTCGTTGATCTTGTAGTCCAGGCCGTACATGTCGAAATGATCGGCGGTGATGTTGCAGGCATAGCGCTTGTTCTTGCAGTGCACGCGGATGTCCTGGGCGTCGGTGGAATCCCGGGCGGTGTATTTGTCCAGGCGTGCCGCCAAGAACGTCAAGTCCTTGAGCTCTTTGGAGGTCAGCAGTGCACCGTTGAACATCGTCGGCAGCAGACGGCCGTCGTTGTACTTGAGCAACGGCACGTCCGGCAGCAGCGCGCCGTACTTGAGGACGCTATCAGACACACGCACCTTGGCGGTCAGCCCCAGTTTGGCGTACTGATCCTCTGAACCACGCGGGTTATTGCCGGAGGATGGCAGCAAGCCGCTGTTGCTGCTGTCGGCGCTGGAGTCGAGTTTGAGTCCGAGCATGCCCAATGCGTCCACACCCACACCGACCGTGCCTTCGGTGTAACCCGATTGCAGGTTGAGGATGAACCCTTGCGCCGCCTCATCGCGTTTTGATGCGCCTTGGTCTGAGGCGGTGTGCCCGTCGCGAAAGTCGCGATTGAAATACACCGTGCGTGATTCAACCTTCGCGGTGGTGTCGTCGATAAATCCGCTGGCAAACGCCTGGCCGGCAAAACCGGCGCACAGCGCTACAACGCCAAAGCCCAGGGACTGGCGGGCGGATACAAACGTAAAGGGGGGACGCATGAAAAAGCTCCAACAGTGCAGCGTTTGCGCCATGGCGCAACAAATCAGAAAACAGCCGTCGCCCCGGACCGATGGTTGGCCAGGTAACGTCGACAGGCGGGGGGTGAACTACAATGATGGCAGAACGCTCCTGTTCAGCGCAGACGACTTTAGTCGGACCTTCCATCGACATCCTGTAATCGACAGGTCGCATTCAGCCGGGTTAACCGTCGCTTAACCGCGCGCTTCAACACTGAAACGGACCGCACGCCCTCAGCTGTCGCTGATGCCCCGGTGCGGCCGGCTCGACGCTCGCGTCGAGCCGATGACTTTCCGTCCGCCTCGGAGATCACTCATGAACACTCGCACGCTACTGATGACCGCAGTCCTGGCCTGCTCGGCATTCGCCGGCCTGGCCCAGGCCAACGACACCTCAACCTCACAAGCCGTACCCTATGAATACGGCATGCCGCTGCACATCGCCAAAGTCATCTCCTTGAGCGAACCCAGCACGCTGCGTTGCAAGGTAGTGACCGCCGACATGAAGTACATCGACGACAAGGGCAAGCCTGAGGAAATCACCTACCGCAAAATGTCCGACGCCTGCAGCACGAACGATTGACCGAAAGGTCCGATTCGACACCCAGTACTCCCGAGAGGGTTCTGGCGCTATGCTCTAGCCCTCTCTTACTGCCCGCAAGGATTGGCCATGCAGTTGTCGTTTCGTACCCTGTCGATTTTTACCGCGTTGCTGTGCCTGTTGCTGTCCCTGGTCTGGGGATTTGCACCGCAATGGATGCTGCTGCTCTGGGACAATGAATATTCGCTGACGGCTGGCCTGGTAGCCCGACGCACGGCGGTGCTGTTCGCAGCCTGGAGTCTGTTGCTTTTTCTGGTACGCAACGAAGGCCCTTCCACCATCCGCCAAGCGCTGAGCAGCAGCTTTGTCGTGGCGTGTTGGGGCTTGGCGGTGCTGGGATTCGCTGAATGGCTGAACGGTCACGCCGGCCCGGGCATACTGCTGGCAGTCGGCGTTGAACTGGCGCTGGGCCTGGCATTTTTCCAGACCCGGCGCATGTCGGTACAACTGGAAGCAGCGCTTTAAAGCGCTTTACCCATCCGCGAATACGGCTCGACTTCTACGTGCTGTTGTCGGGAGCGCAATTGGGCAATCAGCTCATTGATCTCCCGACAACCGTTGAGCCCTGAAGCGTCGATTCCGGACACCAACAGATCGAGCTGGTCGGTTTGCCCGTCTGCGTAGACCTTGACGGTCATCGACAGCTCGGGAGACAAGGTGCACTGGCAACGCTTGGGTAAAAAACTGCTTTCGATGATGTTGCGAAGTTCCAAGGCAGATAGAAACATGGCGACCCTCTCCTTTGTGAGACTGCCAATGACGATCAGCGCTTGCTCATATGAAATCCCGGCAAGCTTCAAGGACAGCTACAGCATAAAACATGCCTCGATTTTCGCTGTGCAGCTCATCGGCAAATCAAGGGTTTATCGAACTTTTGTGTCAGAGCCCTCATGCAATTTGCAAGAACGCCGGTTTTCAGCCCTGCAATTTGCACAGCCAACAGCGGTTTGCATTCGCAGCCATCGCCGGTAAGAATGCCTCCTTGATCACTGGCCAGGAGGCTTCATGGGTACTTTCACTTTTAACGCGACCCTCGGTTTGATCGCTGTTGGGCTGTCCAGTCTGGCGCACGCCGCGAAACTCGAAGACGTTGCTCCCTACCCGAAAGCCGACAGCGGCTTCACCCGCCAGGTCATTCGCCTTGCCCCGCAGACCCGGGAGGATGACTTCCAGGTCGAGGTGATCGCCGGCAAGACATTGAAGGTCGACTGCAATCGCCAACGCCTCGGCGGCATCCTCGAAGAGAAAAACCTTGAGGGCTGGGGCTATCCCTTCTACCGCCTGGAAAAAGTCATTGGCCCGATGAGCACCTTGATGGCTTGCCCGGACGGCAAGAGCAAAGAGGATTTTGTCCCGGTGGTCGGGGACGGCTTCATGTTGCGTTACAACAGCAAACTGCCGATCGTGCTCTATGTGCCCAAGGACATCGAAGTGCGCTACCGAATCTGGTCGGCCTCTGCCTCGGTTGAAAAGGCCGTTCAGGAGTAAACGGCCTTCTGCACAGGTTCACACGGACGCGCCGCACTGCGCGGCGCGCTCGGCGACATGGCCCAGGCTGTCGAAGTTGATGTTGGCCCCCGAATCGATGGCGACCAGGGTCTGGTTGCGTACCCCGGTCCGGGCGATGTACTTCTTGATGCCTGCCACCGCCAATGCGCCGGAAGGTTCGGTGATCGAGCGGGTATCGTCGTAGATATTCTTGATCGCAGCGCAGAGCTCGTCATTGCTGACCGTCAGCACCTCATCCACACAAAACCTGCAGACCTCAAACCCGAATGCACCGATCTGCGCAACCGCCACGCCATCGGCGAAGGTGCCGACGCTGGGCAGGACAACCCGTTCACCGGCCTGTAATGCCGCTTGCAGGCACGCCGAATGTTCCGACTCCACACCGATGATGCGCACCTCTGGCCGCAGGTATTTCACATAGGCGGCGATCCCCGCGATCAACCCGCCACCCCCCACCGGCACGAAGATCGCCTCCAGCGAACCCTGATGTTGACGGAGGATCTCCATGGCCACAGTGCCTTGGCCGGCAATCACTTGCGGGTCATCGAACGGCGAGACGAAGGTACGACCAGTTTCCCGGGCCAGTTCCAGTGCATGGGCCAGGGCGAACGGAAAACTCTCGCCGTGCAATACCGCGTCGGCACCCCGGCTGCGTACGCCATGCACTTTCAGTTGCGGGGTCGTGTTGGGCATGACGATAGTGGCTTCAATCCCCAGCTCCCGAGCCGCCAATGCCACGCCCTGGGCGTGGTTACCGGCTGAAGCGGTAACCACGCCGCGTGCCTTTTGCGCATCGCACAGTTGCACCAACTTGTTGTAGGCACCACGGATCTTGAAGGAGAAGGTTGGTTGCAAGTCTTCGCGCTTGAGCAGAATTTGATTGCCCAAAGCGTCTGATAAGGCCGGCGCAAGCTGCAGTGGCGTGCGCACCGCCAGTTCGTACACCGGTGCGGCGAGGATTTGCTTGACGTAGTGTTCCAGCAGGGCTTGCTGTTCGGTTGTGCAACGCATGGACGTCTCCTGACTTTGATCGGAACCCAGGAGACAGAAATTGAAAACCCGCCTCTTGGGCGGGTTGGGTGCTGCAGTCGTGAGCTAGCCCGCCAAATAAGGAATGGCGGTAATAATGCTTGGCTGGCAGCGCAGTACGGTGGAAGTCATGACTCGAAATTAGCCGGCCGCTGATGGCAAGTCAATGGCCAATCCACGATTGACTCGGATACTCTGGGTGTTCTGCTCATCATCCCAAGGAAGGACACACATGACGACCATAACCCTGCCCCTCATCGCCCTGCTCGCCTTCGCCGGTTATACCGCTTCAGTGATGCTTCAGGCCGAACAATCGCTGATCGATTTTGGCATCAGCCTGATGTCGCGCCCCGATACGGCACAAGTGGTAATAGATCTTTATCTGCTGGCCACGCTGGCAGGCATCTGGATGTACCGGGATGCACGCCAACGTGGAAAATCAGCACTTTCAGTGGTGCCTTATCTGCTGATCACGGCGTTTTTTGTATCCATCGGGCCGTTGTTGTATCTGGTGGTGCGTGGGGTTCAGGACCGGAAAAAAGCGCCTGGGCTTTCACCATCGGCCTGACTCCTTTGCTGGCAAAGGCAACCATCGGGCATGCATTACCGCTGAGGACGCCATTGCCAGTAACCCGGTGCCGGCAGCATTGCGTTTATTTCAAGCCCACCCGATACAGGCCACCGTTATCCTCATCGGTCAACACATACAGATAGCCGTCCGGTCCCTGGCGGACGTCGCGGATACGCTTGTTCAGTTCGCCGAGCAGGCGCTCCTCGTGCACCACCTTGTCGCCGTCGAATTGCAGGCGGATCAGCTCCTGGCTAACCAACGCACCGATGAATACGTTGTGCTGCCAGGCCTTGAAACGGTCGGCGTCATAAAACGCCATGCCACTCAGACCCGGGGATTTTTCCCAGACATGGTGCGGCGGGACCGTCCCGTCGACGGTTTTCCCTTTGGCCTCCGGAATCGGCTGCCCGGAGTAGTTGATGCCATGGGTCGCCAAGGGCCAGCCGTAATTCTTGCCACGCTCGATGATGTTGACCTCGTCACCGCCTCGCGGGCCGTGCTCGTTTTCCCATAAAGTGCCGCTCCACGGATTGAGTGCCGCCCCCTGCGGGTTGCGTTGCCCGTAGGACCAGATTTCCGGGCGCACGTTAGCCTGACCGACAAAGGGATTGTCATCTGGCACCCTGCCATCCGGGTAGATGCGCACCACCTTGCCCTGCAGTTTGTCGAGGTCTTGGGCGGTTGGCCGGTCATTGTTTTCGCCGAGGGTGACGAACAGGTAACCGTCACGATCGAACACCAGTCGTGAACCGAAATGGTTACCCACCGACAGCTTGGGTTCCTGACGCAGGATCACCTGGAAATCCTTGAGCGCTGTCAGATCTTGCGACAACCGGCCCCTGCCCACGGCAGTACCGGCCTTGCCCTCCGGGCCGCCGCCCTCGGCGTAGGTCAGATACACCAGGCGATCCTGCTTGAAGTCCGGTGACAAGGCGACGTCCAGCAAGCCGCCCTGCCCTTTGGCCCAGACTTTCGGTACCCCGCTGAGCGGCTCCGACAACGTACCATCGACGCCGACCAATCGCAGGTTGCCAGGCCGTTCGGTGACCAGCATACCCTGGCCATCCGGTAGAAACGCCAGCGCCCACGGATGATCCAGCCCCGTCACGATCGGGGTCACTTCAAGCATGCCCTTCTCGCTGTCCATTTCACGGGAGGGTGACGCCAACAGGGGATGGCTGACGGCAAGCATTGCACTGACGCACAACGTGGTGAGTAATCCTTTTCGCAACATGCACGATTCCTTTTGTGGTTGAAATGGCGAGCGTCCGCCAGCCCCTTGCGTTCAAGGGTTACGGGTGTCGGCATCTCGATGCGGTGGGTTAGGGATGAATTTCGGCGGGCTGGCCGGCGGCGTGGCCGCTGGGTAGCGATTGCCAATGCCACCGTTGTCCAGGGTTGGCGCACGCTGAATGGGCACGGTATTGGGGCCACGAATCACCGGCGCATTGGGTTGAGTACCCTGCATGCTGTTGGGATTGGCCCGACGAATCGGACTGTTGTAGGGGTTGTTGTTGGCGCTGCCTGGCAGGTTCTGCGCCAGTTGCGAGGTGGCGGAAACATCGGCCTGTGCTGCCAGGCTAAACAGGCCACTCAAGGCCAGCAGCATGGCGCCAGATACAGTTCGGTTCATGGCAAGCCTCACTCTTGATCAGCGTGATTGCTCAACCACGCTACGCCCGAGGCGCGGGTTTGTTAACCAAAACCTCTCTAAGAAGATGTAACACCTTGTTGTCCGCCGCCTGCCTGTTGCGCAGATCAGGGAAACTTTCCGCCATCGCGGCCGGTCACCTGAACATCACTTGCGAGTACACGACCATGGCACGGGCAATCTGGAAAGGCGCAATCAGCTTCGGACTGGTGCACATCCCCGTGGCACTGGTCTCGGCGACGTCCGCCCAAGGTGTCGACTTCGATTGGCTCGACAGCCGCAGCATGGACCCGGTGGGCTATAAACGCGTCAACAAGGTCACGGGCAAGGAAGTCACCAAGGAGCACATCGTCAAAGGCGTGCAGTATGAGAAAGGCCGTTATGTGGTGCTCAGCGAGGAAGAAATTCGCTCGGCGCACCCGGTGTCGACCCAGACCATCGACATCTTTTCTTTTGTCGACAGCCAGCAGATCCCGCTGCAGAACATCGATACGCCGTACTACCTGGCCCCGGACAAACGCGGTGGCAAGGTTTACGCACTCCTGCGCGAAACCCTGGAAAAAACCGGCAAGGTCGCCCTGGCCCTGGTGGTCCTGCATACCCGCCAGCATCTGGCGGCGTTGATGCCTCTGGAGTCCGCGCTGGTGCTGGTGATGCTGCGTTGGCCGGCGGAGGTGCGCAGTCTCGACGAGCTAGCGTTGGGTAGCGAGGTCACTCAACCCGACCTGGCCAAAGGCGAGCTGGACATGGCCAAACGCCTGGTGCAGGACATGAGCGCCGACTGGACACCCGAGGATTATCGCGATGGCTTCGAAGAAAAGATCATGGCCCTGGTGGACAAGAAGGCCCGAGAAGGCAAGATCGAGGACGTAGAAACCGCCACCGGTGAAGAAGAGCGCAAGACGGCGGATGTGATCGACTTGACCGAACTGCTCAAGCGCAGCCTGGGCAGCAAGAGTACCGGCAAGAGCAAAACGCCGAGCAAAACCACTGCACACAAAAAAGCCACGAAGACCTCTCGTGGCTGACAAATATCAAGGTGGTGAGCTTAAGTAGGCCGGCGCTGGAAAGCCCACCCAACAAACGCCTCAGATCAAGATGAAGATCGCCAACAACCCGGCAAAAATCGACCATTTTTCCAGGTAGTAGAGCTTGCGATTGCGCTTTTTCAGTTCCTTGCCGCGCAGGCGAATCCGGTAGATCTTGCTGAACAGGCGATTGAGCCCGCCCGTCCTGTCGCCCACATCGTTTGGCGCCCCGGCCGCTGACATCACGTTGCGGCTGAACCAACTGTTGAATGCGGCCGCCCAGCGGTATTTCATCGGACGCTCGACGTCGCAGAACAGAATGATGCGGTTTTGCTCGGTGGTGTTTTCCGCGTAATGAATGTAGGTCTCGTCAAACATCACCGCTTCGCCGTCGCGCCAATGGTAGTTCTGGCCGTCGACGTTGATATAGCAACCGGCATCGTTCGGCGTTTCCAGCCCCAGGTGATAACGGTACGAACCGGCGTAGGGATCACGGTGTCGCACGAGTTTCGAACCCGGTGGCAGCTCGGCGAACATGGCGGCCTTGATCGAGCCGATGCTCTGTACCAGTTCGGTGGTGCGCGGGCACAGCTTCATGGCTGACGGATGACTGTCGCCGTACCACTTGAGGTAGAAGCGTTTCCAACCGGTCTTGAAGAACGAATTGAAACCGACATCGTCGTATTGATTGGAGCGCTTGATTTCACCGGCCCGCAGCAGGTTCTGGCCTTCGGCGCGAATTTCCTGCCAATGCGCCTGCAACGGGCTCAAGTCCGGGAAATCCGCAGGGCTCAGGTACGGCTTGTTGGGGATCTTCGAGAACAGATAAAGGAAGCAGTTGATCGGCGCCAGAAACGTCGAATGGTCGCTCAGTTGACGACCCAGCTTGTGGCGCACGCGGCCACGCAGATGTACGTACGCGATGGAAACAGCATAGATAGCGGCAATGATGAGTTTCACGGAAATCGTCACACGTCAGAAGTAAACAAACTGCGCCCTCGATAGCCCTCGGCTTCCGGAGTCTTGTGCAGCGTCTGAAATCGAAACAGCGGCCCCGTCGCACGCCCCGTCTGCCCGGCCGGGCAGCTGAATGGCATTTTAGCCACAGTTTGTAACCAATAGTTAACCTTCAACTGTGAAAATCTGTCTGCTGAATCTGCCAAAACACCACTGACGCCTCAACGCCCTATCGTTTAGAGAGCCAGACCAGTACAATCGCCGCCAAACTTTACGCGCCCCCAGGCTGAAGACGGGAAACATTCCCGCCCCAGCGCACATTGACTCGGGCCAAGCGCACCACATGCTGCTGTCCACTTGATGCCAGATGGATCTTCCGCTGCCGCCCGGGACACCTTGTCCCCCTGGTCCGAACGGCGGAAACGGGTACTGAATCGGTACTGCCGCAACCCTAGCTACTCTGAATGCTTCGCAGGAAAAACCTTTGATTTCTACAGCTAACATCACGATGCAGTTCGGCGCCAAGCCGCTCTTCGAAAACGTTTCGGTCAAGTTCAACGGTGGCAACCGTTACGGCCTGATCGGCGCCAACGGTTGCGGCAAGTCGACCTTCATGAAGATCCTCGGCGGCGATCTTGAGCCGTCCGGTGGCCAGGTCATGCTCGAGCCGAATGTACGCCTGGGTAAATTGCGCCAGGACCAGTTCGCCTACGAAGAATTCACCGTGATCGACACCGTGATCATGGGTCACGAAGAGCTGTGGAAGGTCAAGGCCGAACGCGACCGTATCTATTCGCTGCCGGAAATGAGCGAAGAAGACGGCATGGCCGTGGCCGAGCTGGAAACCGAGTTTGCCGAAATGGACGGCTACACCGCCGAATCCCGCGCCGGTGAACTGCTGTTGGGCCTGGGTATTCCGCTGGAACAGCATTTCGGGCCGATGACCGAAGTGGCGCCGGGCTGGAAGCTGCGCGTCCTGCTGGCTCAGGCACTATTCTCCGATCCGGAAGTGCTGCTGCTCGACGAACCGACCAACCACCTGGACATCAACACCATCCGCTGGCTGGAAACGATTTTGACGGCGCGTAACAGCACCATGATCATCATTTCCCACGACCGTCACTTCCTCAACAGCGTCTGCACCCACATGGCCGACCTGGACTATGGTGAGCTGCGCCTGTTCCCGGGCAACTACGACGAGTACATGACCGCGGCGACCCAGTCCCGCGAGCAATTGCTGTCGGACAACGCCAAGAAGAAAGCGCAGATCGCCGAACTGCAAACCTTCGTCAGCCGCTTCTCGGCCAACGCCTCGAAGGCCAAGCAAGCCACGTCCCGCGCCAAGCAGATCGACAAGATCCAGCTGGCCGAGGTCAAGCCATCGAGCCGTGTGAGCCCGTTCATCCGTTTCGAACAGACCAAGAAGCTGCACCGCCAGGCCGTGACCATCGAGCAGATGTCCAAGGGCTTCGACGGCAAGACCCTGTTCAAGAACTTCAGCTTCACCGTTGAAGCCGGCGAGCGCGTGGCGATCATCGGCCCGAACGGCATTGGCAAGACCACCCTGCTGCGCACCCTGATGGGCGAACTGACACCGGATGCCGGTTCGGTCAAGTGGACCGAAAGCGCGGAGCTGGGCTACTACGCCCAGGACCACGCCCACGACTTCGAAGACGATGTCAGCCTGTTCGACTGGATGGGCCAGTGGACTCAAGGCGAGCAGATCATTCGCGGCACCCTGGGCCGCATGCTGTTCTCCAACGACGAGATCCTCAAGTCGGTCAAGGTCATCTCCGGTGGTGAGCAAGGTCGCATGCTGTTCGGCAAGCTGATCCTGCAAAAGCCAAACGTACTGGTGATGGACGAACCGACCAACCACCTGGACATGGAATCCATCGAGGCGCTGAACCTGGCCCTGGAAAACTACCCGGGCACGCTGATCTTCGTCAGCCACGACCGTGAGTTCGTATCGTCCCTGGCCACGCGCATCATCGAGCTGAGCCCGAACGGCGTGACCGACTTCAGCGGCACCTATGACGACTACCTGCGCAGCCAGGGTGTGGTGTTCTAAACCACCTCACCGGCCCCTGTAGGAGCGAGCATGCTCGCGATGGACGTCAACGATAACGCGTGCAACCTGGATGAACGCGTTATCCGGACGTTTCTCGCGAGCGTGCTCGCTCCTACAGAAAGGCGGATCAGGAAATATAGTTAGCCTGCTTCCTTTTACCCCGCCGCCACGCCATCATGCAGCTCTCCCACCGCCGCCCGCGAGCGAGCCTTCATGTCAGCGCAGCAGTTGCCTCCACAAAGCTCCATGGCGATCACCCTGCAGATCGTCTCCATTGTTTTCTACACCTTTATTGCCTTCCTCTGCATCGGCCTGCCGATTGCTGTGCTGCCGGGGTATGTCCACGAACAACTCGGCTTCAGCGCCATTGTGGCCGGCCTGACCATTGGCTCACAGTACCTGGCCACCCTGCTCAGCCGCCCCATGGCCGGGCGCATGTCGGACAACGTGGGCACCAAGCGGGCAATCATCTATGGTTTGGCGGGAATCGTGCTCAGTGGCGTTCTGACGCTGATCTCGACCTTGCTGCAGGACGTTCCGTTGCTGAGCCTGATGATTCTGATCGCCGGGCGTTTATTGCTCGGCATCGCCCAAGGCTTGATCGGCGTGGGCACTATCAGTTGGTGCATGGGTCAGGTGGGTGCGGAGCACACCGCTCGTTCGATTTCCTGGAATGGCATCGCCTCTTACGGTGCGATTGCCATTGGTGCACCTATGGGCGTGGTGATGGTCCAGCAGCTCGGATTTGCCAGTCTTGGCATTGCCTTGTCATTACTGGCCCTGGGCGCATTGTGGCTGATCCGTAACAAACCGTCGGTACCGGTCATTCGCGGCGAGCGCCTGCCGTTCCGGGCGGTGTTCGGGCGCATTGCGCCGTTTGGTGCCAGCCTGAGCCTCGCATCGATCGGCTACGGCACGCTGACGACCTTTATCACCCTCTATTACATCAATCGCGGCTGGACTGGGGCAGCCTATTGCCTGACGGTGTTTGGCGTGTGCTTCATCCTGTCGCGATTACTGTTCATTTCCGCGATCGGCCGCTTTGGCGGGTTCACCTCAGCCATCGCCTGCATGAGCATTGAAACCGCAGGGCTGGTGCTGTTGTGGCTCGCACCCTCCACCGGCTATGCCTTGCTGGGCGCGGGGTTGACCGGTTTCGGCCTGTCGCTGGTGTACCCCGCGCTGGGCGTAGAGGCCATTAAACAGGTGCCCAACTCCAGCCGTGGCGCTGGCTTGAGTGCGTATGCAGTGTTTTTCGATCTGGCGCTGGCCATTGCCGGGCCATTGATGGGCGCGGTGGCGTTGAACCTGGGCTATTCGTGGATATTCTTCAGTGCCGCGCTGTTGTCGGTCAGCGGGTTGACGCTGACCTTGTTGCTCAAGCGTCGCGCGAGAGATTGAATCGCAAGCCTATTGATCGGCCGTTTGCATCCCGGCTCGGGTTGCCCGTCCCAACGTGCGGGAAAAGAAACTACCCGCCTGAGAAATCAGGCTGCGGTGAATATCTTCGCGATCGACGCCATCGGCATCGGTACACAGCGCTGGCATCGCGCTGATCTGTTCGTCATTGCACGGCGCCATGAACACAAAGTGCCCCGCCCCGGCCAGGAGTTTAAAGTCGGGGGCTACCGGCAGTTTGCGCGCCAGCGCCGCGGCATTCTTGTCGACCGCCACCAGCTTGTCGCCGTCACCGCTGTAGAGCAACACGGGCACATGGACATCGGCGAGGGTATGGCGACCGAACTTCAGACTCAATGGCGCCATCAGCATCAAGGCATGCACCCGTGGATCGGCCACCGGCTGCAAATCATCCCGATCGACGATCAGCTCACCGTTGGTGTTACAGGCATCGCGATCATCAGGGCGTTCCTGGCAGTAACGACGCAGGCGATCCAGATCCGGCGTCGCCCCCGAGAGAATCAACGCCGTCTCACCCCCCGCCGAATAGCCGATGACGCCGACCTGATCGGCATTGACGAACGGCGACAACATGCGATCGCCGAGGGTGGCGGTAATGGCTTCGGAAATCTGGATCGGCCGGCCGTACAGGTTACTCAACGTACCAAGACGGCTGTGATCCTTGGAATTGTCCCCTGGATGGAACACCGCGACGACCACGAAGCCTTTGCGCGCCAGTGACGTGGCCAGGTCGTGCAGGGCCAATGGGGTGCCGGTGTTGCCGTGGGACAGCATCAGCATCGGAAAGCGGCCGATGGCGACCTTGGTGTCCTGCCCGGCTTCAACGGTGTAACCCTCAAGCTTGCTGGTGTGTTCCCAGTCGCTGGAAGGATAGAAGGCGATGGCGCGCATCGGTTGCAGGTCGAGGGGATCGAGAAATGTCATCTCGTGGTAGCCGACACTCCACTGAGGATGCGGCGCAGGCGCGGCTTGCACTGTATTCAGGCTGCTGAACAGACAGATCAGTAGAGTTGCACAAAGACGGACCATGGGATGCCCCACCTTGTTACCGGACCGGAGATGTTAACCCTTGGTTGCATAACTCGGGCCAAAATCCGCAACGACCAGAAACAAAAAACTCCGTATCTGGTACTTGCGCATCCAGAATACAGAGTTTTTTGGGGTCTTGCCTGAACGCAAGCTTTCTTTACGCAAGCCTTACGCAGCGGCGAACAATTGCTCGCTGATTTGCGTGTGAGCGGCGTTCATGGCATTGGTGCGTACGTCGTCACCGTAAGCCAGGCCTTCAGCGCGGACGATTTCGACGTCGGTGATGCCAATGAAACCGAACAGCAGTTTCAAGTACTCTTCGTGAGCGATACCGCTCGCTTGACCGGCGTGAATACCACCGGAAGTCGACACGATCACCACTTTCTTGCCACCGCACAGGCCTTCAGGACCGGCTTCGGTGTAGCGGAAAGTCTGGCCGGCTACGGCGATGCGATCGATCCAGGCTTTCAACTGGGTCGGAATGGTGAAGTTGTACATTGGCGCGGCAATCACCACGGCATCAGCTGCGAGGAACTCGGCCAGCGTGGTGGCGCTCAGCTCGGCTTCGTGCTGTTGTGCGGCATTGCGCAGTTCCGCGGTGGTACCGGCAGCGACCAGGGTGGTCGAGGAAAAATGGCTGATGGCATCGGCGGCCAGGTCGCGGTAGGTCACCACGGCAGCTGGCTCGGCGGCTTGCCAGGCTTTGACGACTTCCTTGCTCAACTGACGGGAAGCCGAGTTGTCGCCCAGGATGCTCGAATCGATATGCAGCAGTTTCATGTGGGATCTCCAGGTGAGGATCGCCCACAAGGGCGATCTGATGGAACTCATGCTACACACGAAACCAATAGCTGATTAGTCAGTAACAATGCGATAGTTCGTCTCACAGATAGGACAATCAGGCCGATATCATGCAAGACCTCAATGACCTTTACTACTTCGCCAAAGTCGTGGAGGCCGGTGGCTTCGCTGCGGCCGGGCGCTTGCTGGGGATTCCCAAATCACGCCTGTCTCGCCGCATTGCCGAACTGGAGGAGCGCCTGGGCGCGCGCCTGCTACAGCGCACCACCCGGCAATTGAAACTGACCGCCGTGGGCGAACGTTACCTGCGGCACTGCCAGGCGATGTTGCTGGAAGCGGAAATGGCCGACGAAGCCGTGGCCAGCATGTCCAGTGAACCCCGTGGGCGCTTGCGGGTATCCTGCCCGGTCGGACTGGCTCATGAAATCCTGCCGCCGGTGATCAGCGAATTCCTTGAGCGCTTTCCTCAGGTTCAATTGGAGGTGTTATTGCTCAACCGCCGCGTCGATCTGGTCAACGAAGGCATCGATGTCGCATTGCGCGTGCGTGAACTGGGTGATGAAGACCCTTTGCTGGTGACACGCCGCCTGCGCCAGGCGCAAATGCTGATGGTGGCCAGTCCCGGCTTTCTCCACGGCCGGCAGATCAATCATCCAAATGACTTGAAAGACCTGCCCGTGCTCGGCGCCCTCGAACCCGACCGCTTGGTACATATCGGCTTGCTCGACCAGCAAGGCGAGCGTTTCGAACTCGCGCTGGAAGCAAGGCTGGGCATCGATGACTTCGTCGTGCGCAAGGCCAGTACCCTCGCCGGCCTGGGTTTCACCTTGTTGCCGATGCTGTATTGCGAGGAAGAACTGGCAAACGGCTCGCTGATGCAATTACTGCCCGAATGGTCGCTGCCGGGTGGCTGGCTGCAGGCGGTCTACCCGCACAGGCGCGGGGTGATGCCGGCAGTGCGGGCCTGGATCGATCACCTGGTCGAATCATTCAATGCTTGCGGGGAAAGATTGTTATGAAGGCGGGACGCATGAGCGAAGAAGACGTAGCGGCTTTCTGCCTCGCCCTACCCGGTGCGCGGGAAGACTACAAATGGGGTGGCGTGCGGGTGTTCTCGATTGCCGGCAACAAGATGTTTGCCTTGCAGGGACTGCGCGGTGAATCGCTCGCGTTCAAAGTCGACAAGGATCTGTTTCTCGGGCATTGCGACCGCCCGGGCATTCATCCGGCACCTTATCTGGCGCGGGCCCAGTGGATCATCATGCACCCGCCCTACCCGCTGGGCCGCGAAGAGCTGCAAGGCCTGCTGCAACGGTCTCACCAACTGGTGGTGAGCAAGCTGCCCAAGCGCACTCAGGTGGGGCTGCTGCTTTAGGCTGGCATCAGATCAGTGCAAACAGATGGCCACCGACAAACAACAGGTCGATCCAGAACACTTGATGCAGCAGCACGATGAGCCAGAACAGCACCTGAAACGAAACCTTTCGTGTCTTGTGCCGAAACAGCTGCTGGGCGAGCAAGCCACCGGGCCACCCACCGGCAAACTCCAGGGCATGGAGGATGTTTTCCGGCGTGCGCCATTGCTCGGCACGGGCGCGGCGCTTGTCGTGCCAGTACAGCAGGAACGCCAGCAGACTGACGATGCCGTAGGCTGCCAGCGGTATCACTGTCACCCCTCGCAGCCAAAACGACAACGAGCCATACAGCGGCAAGGCGCAGAGGATTACGAACAGCAACCCTTTGAGCCGCCAATGGCGAACAGGTCCCCCGGACTGACGCCCGGGGTTGTTGCGCGAGCGAGCATCACTCACGGCTTGGCAGCTGCCCAGTCAACCCAACCAAATTGCCAGGTCGCCAGTATCAGCAAGCCGAAGGCGATGCGGTACCAGGCAAACGCGGCGTAGCTGTGGGTCGCAATGAACTTGAGCAAGGCCTTGACCGCAATCATCGCGAAGATGAAGGCGGTAACGAAGCCGATCGCAAACACTGGAAAGTCCGCCGGCACAAACAGGTGACGGTACTTGTAGCCCGAATACACCGCCGCACCGACCATGGTCGGCATCGCCAGGAAAAACGAAAACTCGGTGGCGGTTTTACGCGACAGCCCAAACAGCAGGCCACCAATGATGGTCGAACCCGAGCGCGACGTGCCTGGAATCATCGCCAGGCACTGGGCGAAGCCGACTTTCAGGGCGTCTTTCCAGGTGATGTCGTCCACCGATTCGGCGTGCACTTCATGCTGGCGACGTTCAGCCCACAACATGATGATGCCACCCACCACCAAGGCCGTAGCCACGGTGATCGGGTTGAACAGGTACTTGTGGATCAGGTCGGCGAAAATCACCCCGAGTACCACAGCCGGCATGAACGCGATCAACAGGTTGACGGTGAAACGGCGTGCGCTCGGCTGCGTTGGCAAGCCAATGACCACGTCGAGGATCTTGCGCCGAAACTCCCACATGACCGCCAGAATGGCGCCCAGCTGAATGATGATGTTGAAGGCCATCGCCCGCTCGCCACCGAAATCAAGCAAGTCGGCCACGATGATCTGGTGGCCGGTGCTGGAAATGGGCAGGAACTCGGTCAGCCCTTCTACAACCCCAAGAATCAATGCCTGAAAGGCGGTCCAAAGATCCATCAATCCCCCAAAAGGCCGTGCGCTCCGGCAGGCCTCAGCAATATTATTCAAATCATTCAGGTCGACCAGCGTAGCTGAAATCAACCGATACAAGTCCCGGCACACGCCAGGCACCCGGGGAAACAGCAAGCTCAATTCTGGTTTTCCACGGGGCCGGAATCCTATCAGACAAGCCCGTACAACGCTGCCGTGTAATCGGCTCCTCTGGCGACTAACGCCCGGAACCGCTCTGTGGGTACAATCGCGCCCCTCTTTTTCTTCCCCAAGGAACTTCCATGTCCGGGCTTGAACTGTTTGCCGCCGCCCTCGGCGTGATTGCCGTCTGGCTGACGGTCAAACAGAATCCCTGGTGCTGGCCCATCGGGCTGGTCATGGTGCTGCTTTATAGCTGGATCTTTTTTGAGGTGAAGCTGTATTCGGACATGCTGCTGCAGGTTATCTACGCCGCGTTGCAGATTTACGGCTGGTGGCAATGGACCCGCTCGGGCGAAACCCGTCATGGACGCGAGGTCAGCCGCTTGCCAACCAGCGCAGTGGCCGTGAGCCTCGCCATTGGCGCCGCCGGCAGCCTGCTGCTGGGGGCGGCCATGGCCCATTGGACCGACGCCGCGCAACCCTGGCTCGATGCCGCGCTGACCGGCTTCAGCCTGGTCGCACAAGTCTGGATGGCGCAAAAACGCGTGCAATGCTGGCCGTTGTGGATTGCCCTGGATGTAATCTTCGTCGGGCTCTTCCTCTATAAAGGGCTGTACCTGACCGCCACGCTCTACGCCTTGTTCACGGTCATCGCCGTGCAAGGCTGGCGTGAATGGCGCGCCGACCCGGCGTTACACGCATGAAGGTACTGGTACTGACGGGACCGGAATCCAGCGGTAAAAGCTGGTTGGCGGCCGAACTGCAACAACGCTTCGGCGGGATTCGGGTGGACGAATATGTGCGCTGGTTCATCGAGCAGAATCCGCGCGATACCACGCTGGCCGACATCCCCAAGATTGCCCGTGGACAACTCGCCTGGGAAGACCAGGCCCGCACCCAGCAACCCGATCTGCTGATTCTGGACACCCATCTGCTGAGCAACATCCTCTGGAGCCAGACCCTGTTTGGTGATTGCCCGGCGTGGATTGAACAGGCATTGCTGGCTCGTCGTTATGACCTGCATCTGCTGCTGTCGCCGGAACAGGTCGAATGGATGGATGACGGCCAACGTTGCCAACCCGAGTTGAGCGAACGCCAGGCGTTCTTCGAGCAAACGCTAAGATGGCTCCAGGACCATGACCAACCCGTTCAAGTACTGCAAGGCGGCTGGGCCGAACGCCGTGCACTCGCCTTGGACGCCGTCACGCACTTGCTCGCCTCCTGAGCCTGTCGGCGGGGCTGTTTCCCCATGCATCCCCCTGTTTTGGGGCCAAAGTGTCCGATCCTGAAACACCCCTGCACGCGCAAACGGCCCATTTCAACGCCCTTCATCGTTTGGTCACACGACTTGTTACGTCGCTGATACACCCTCGCTCAAACCCGTGTTCCAGAGCGGCGCAACCACTTTATCGGGTCGCACCGTCGTAGTGCTGTCTCAGCGTTGATACACCGCCTGCAACACCCTCCCGGACAAAATCCGTAAGTCGTTGAATCCTCGCAAAATTCCAAAAGCGGCACAGCTTTCGCTCTCTCCTTCACAACGCTGACCAAGGCCAGCCCACAAAAGAAGGAATTGGATCGTGGGAATTTTCAATAAAAAAGGCTTGACCTGTTTACTGCTGCTGGCAAGCGCTGCCGGCACAGTGTTCAGCTACCAGGCTCAAGCCGAAGGCAACGGCGTCATTGTGCTGCAACGGGATGTTCAGCCACATGCCTTCGGTCGTAGCGCTGGCAAGGACCCCTACCCAACCACTGTCAATGCCAACCCTTCCGCGCGCGTCACTGGCGAACTGAGCGATGCCGATATTGCCGGCGTAACCAGCGGTACAGCTTTGCGCAGCAGCAACGGGCAAGCACTGGGCGGCATGCAAGGCCTGAATGTTGTCACCAACCCCAACGGTTTGCCCGGTATGAGCGCCGGCCACGGTGGCGGCAGCGGCAATGCGATCTCCGGCACCATCAACCGCGCCATGAGCGCCGGCCTCGCGCCCCTGACCCGTATGGCCGGAGGCCAATGACATGAATCGTTCGTTACTCCTTCTTGCCCTGCTCGGCTGCGCCAGCGCCATGGCCGACTCGGGTGTCAGTGCAATCGATAACGCCAGCATCCAGAACTCCGGGATTCAGTACAAAGGCAATTACAACGTCAACCAGGCCTCAGGCGATCAGCAACAACAGACCAACGTTCGTGCCATCGCCATCGGAACCGAAGCGGGGGCGACCACCAGCATCCATCAGAAACTCGACACACCTGCCAATCGGTCGATCGATGCCTCGGCCACGATCGGCGGCACCTCTTTCAGTAATGGCAGCGGCGCACTGGGCGTGAACCAGGGTGCCGGTGCCAACAACCAGATGGCCAACGCCATGCGTATCAGCATCAGTGCGATGCCGCAAGCCGTTGACGATAGCGCCCTTTCTCAACAGAACGTGGCGTTGCTACCAAGCTCAGGAGCAACTGGCACCCCAACCGGCAGTCGCCAGGTCGTCACAAGCGACCAGGCCTTCACCGGCAGCCGGGGAGTGATCCAGGTGAACCAGAGTGCCGGGGTGGGGAACCGAATGGCTAACACCCTGAGCATCCGGGTCGCTGACTGACCCGCACAACGCAGTGCGATTAGAAAAGTACCAACACTTAACCAACTAATAAGCACGGAGAAACACCATGAAACCTACAATGGCTCTCAAACCACTGGTTTTCGCTCTGGCAGCAGTGATGTCAATCGCAGCACAAGCAGGCGGTCGTGACGACGATCACGGTCATGGACACAACAACCATCAGCCTAAGGGCCCAACTCTGGAGCAAATTCTGCAAATTACAGCAGGCGCTGGGGCCGCCGTGCTGGATACGCAAGACAGCAACAGCAACGGCGTTCTGAACCAGGGCACCAAAAACAACGCCACCATCGACAATGCGGCCAATGGCGGCAATGGCAACATGGGCATGAACAACGCCGGCGGCGACGGCAACCAACAAGACAACGCTGCTGCCCTGGCCACTGCTGACGAAAGCTTCATCTTCGGCAGCGCGGTTTCCGCCACCAGCGCGACTCAACTCAACTCCGGCAACACCGTTATCAATGCCTCAAGCACTGCCAATGCCAGCCTGAACAACGTTGCAAACGGCGGTTCCGGCAACGCTGGCGTGAACAACGCTGCCGGCGACTTCAACCAACAGAAAAACAACCTGGCAATCGCCGTATCGGGCGGTCGTGTAGCGCAGTCTGCTGCTGCAGCCAACCAAACCTCCACCGGCCTGTCTGTCAGCAACTATGGCACCCAGACCTACAAAAAAGACGAGCTTAAAGGCACCTTTAACGCTGCTGGTGTCTTTGTAGCGGCCGGCGAAGCAACCACCAAAGGTGATGATCACCACGGTGGTTATGGCGACAAAGGCGGCTACGGTGGCGGCAAAGATCAGAAATCTGACTTCGTTGCCGTGGGTGTGTTCGGCCTGGCCGGCGTAACCACTCAACAAGTGATGACTCCAGACGGCTGGAAAAACCCTGTCACCAACAATGCTACCATTAGCAACGTAGGCAACAACTTCTCCGGCAACTTTGGCGCCAACAACGCCGCCGGTGTTGGCAACCAACAAAGCAACTCGCTGTCCATCGCTGCTGGCTGCAAAGCCTGCATGTAATCGCGATAAAGACGAAAGCCCCGGCAACGGGGCTTTTCCACAGTCCCAAGGCGTATCGACCATGCGTAAGACTGCCTTCATCGCCCTACTCTGCCTGTCTGGCCTGACCCAGGCCGCACAGATGCCGGTTGCCGCCCTGCCTGGTGGCGTGCTGGTGTACAAGCAGGTCCAGAGTATCCGTGAACGCAAGTTCAGCGACATCGTCGAACAAAAAACCGATTTCAGCTGCGGCGCCGCCGCACTGGCAACGGTACTGCGCCAGGCCTATTGGCTCGACGTCGATGAAGAGCACATCATCAAAGGCATGCTGGTCAATGCTGACCAGAACCTTGTTCGTACTCAGGGTTTCTCCATGCTGGACATGAAGCGCTACGTTGAAAGCATCGGCATGCGCGCCCGTGGCTACAAGATTCCGCCGGAAAAGCTCGATGCAGTGACGATCCCGGTGGTGGTACTGATGGAAATTCGCGGCTACAAGCACTTCGTGGTATTGCAGCGTGCAGACAAGAACTGGGTCTATATCGGCGACCCGGTACTCGGCCACAAACGCTACTCCCACGATGACTTTGTCAAAGGTTGGAACGGCATTGTCTTTGCCATCGTAGGGCCCGGTTATGACAAGACCAATGCATTGCGCAGTCCACCGGAACCCCTTACGGCAAAGAACAAGCTGGATAACTTCAACCCGGTCAAAGACGCTGAACTGATGGACTTTGGTTTCATACAGAGCGACTTCTTTTAATCGCCAACAAGATGATTTGGGGCAGGATGCTCCGGGAGCAGCACATGAAAACCTCATATTGGCTGGCCGCTGCCTGCCTGGTAGCGAGCACCTCAGGTTTTGCCAATGGATTCAAACCCGTCGAAATCAAGGACCAGGAGCTGGCCGAACTGCGCGGTCGGTTTGTGATGCCAGGTCGAATTATCAGTTTTGGTGTTGTCATGAGCAGTACCTGGCGCAACGCCAGTGGCGACCTGATCGGGGCAACTACCTCGATGCAAATTCAGGCGGCAACAGTCAAACCCGAATTCTATGTTTCAACCATCAAGGAAACCGGTAATGGCAGCGCTCCTGCAACCGGTACCGGCACCGTAATTGGTGGTGCTGGCCTGAATGGCAATAACCAGGGTATTACCCAGGTCACACGAGCCGCAGGCGATGGCAACAGCTCGAATAACAACATCGCCATCAACGTTCAGGAGGCCAATTCGGCTCCGGCTCTGC
Source organism: Pseudomonas vancouverensis (assembly GCF_004348895.1). GTDB lineage: Bacteria > Pseudomonadota > Gammaproteobacteria > Pseudomonadales > Pseudomonadaceae > Aquipseudomonas > Aquipseudomonas vancouverensis. The sequence goes on along the minus strand of NZ_RRZK01000023.1, from coordinate 59,130 downwards.
AGCAAAGCCCAGGTCAGGCGCTTGTGGCCGGTCAGACCATCACTGGGAGCAACGCTGCGGGCAGCGTCGCCGTGTCAGCGACCAACGGCGGCATTCAGATGGCCATTACCGCTAATGGCAACCAGGGTTCGACCGTGCAACAGGTCGCTCAGGGAGGATTACTGCAAAACACCCGTCTACTGGGCAATAGCAACATGGTCAACAATTTGACCCAGCTTAACGTAGTCCTCAATAACAATGGCCCAAGTGCTGGCGCGTTGGACTGCAACCTTAATCAACTCGCGGCACTACGCACCATGGGATATTGAACTACGCTGACTCTCGACCATTGGGCAACAAGGGACGGCTTATTTCATGTATCGATCAGTACCACTGCGTGCGGTTGTATGTTTGAGCACTCTACTCCCGGCAGCGATGCTGCAGGCAGCACCCGACGCCGATGTAGAGGCACTAAAACAAGAACTTCTGGAGTTGAAACAGCGATACGAAGTACAGCAAAAAGCCCTGGCGGTCCTCGAACAACGGGTCCGCCAGGTTGAGGATCAACCCGCATCCCCTCCCCCCAAACGCCTGGCTAAATCGCCGGCCGATCTCAAAGGCAATAAAAACGTCGCCGCCACCGGCACCGGTGCAGCAGCGGCTTCAGGAGGTGCTGCCGGGGGCAGTGGCAGCTCCTATGGACAATCGCTGGCCGACGACTCGCAACCGGCGCAAAGCGTTTCCAACCTGTATGACGAGGCCAGCGGTTTCTTTGGGGGCGGCAAGTTCAGCTTTGAAACGGGGATCACCTATTCTCGCTACGATACCCGCCAGTTGGCCCTCAACGGCTTTCTCGCCCTGGATTCGATCTTTCTGGGCAAAATCAACCTGGACCGTATCAAAGCCGATACCTGGACGCTTGACCTCACAGGCCGCTACAACTACAACAACCGCTGGCAGTTCGACTTGAACGTGCCGGTGATTTACCGTGAAACCACCTATCAATCCGCTGGCGATCAGAACACAGCAAGCGTAACAAGCGAAGATTCGGTCACCCGGGACCCAACGATCGGTGACGTGAACGCTGGCATTGCATACAAATTCCTAGACGAGTCGGTCAATACTCCTGATGCCGTGGTGACGCTGCGTGTTAAAGCCCCTACCGGTAAAGAACCGTTTGGCATCAAGATACGTCAGACAGACCCGAACAATTCCAACCTGTTCGTTCCGGACTCCTTGCCGACCGGTAACGGCGTCTGGTCGATCACCCCGGGGATCTCACTGGTCAAGACGTTCGACCCTGCGGTGCTGTTTGGTAGCTTTTCTTATACCCATAACTTCGAAGAGTCTTTTGATGACATCAGTTCTACTGTCAACCAGAAGAACCCGGGCAAAGTACAACTGGGCGACAGCTTCCAAATCGGCGCAGGTATTGCGTTCGCTCTGAACGAAAAAATGAGTATGTCGTTCTCGGTATCCGACGTCGTGCAGCGCAAAAGTAAAGTCAAACAGGATGGCGCAGATTGGGAATCGGTGCCCGCCAGCGACGCCAACGCCGGTTACTTCAACATCGGTATGACCATTGCGGCCACCGACAACCTGACCATCGTGCCCAACCTGTCCATCGGCATGACGGAGGATGCCCCGGACTTCCAGTTCAGCCTGAAATTCCCTTACTACTTCTGACCCACGCAAAAGCCCCGCTGCGGTTTCAACCGCAGCGGGGCTTTTTTGTTGCCGCCGGTTTAGCGGATCTGATGTTTGTGCAACAGCCGATAAAAAGTCGGGCGTGACACACCCAGCACTTTCGCGGCCACACTCAGGTTGTCACTGTGTCGATTGAGCACATCGCACAGCGCCTGGCGTTCTGCACGAGTCTTGTAATCTTCGAGGGTGCCCATGGGCGTGGCGATGGTCAGTTGACTGATCAACCCCAGGTCACGCGCCTCGATTTGCCGACCTTCGGCCAATACCAGGCCACGGCGCACGCGGTTGGCCAACTCGCGCACATTGCCCGGCCAGTCATGCTTGCCCATGGCGATCAGCGCATCCTCACTGAAACTGCGAGGACGACGGCCGGTTTCGTGGCTGTAGAAATGCGAGAAGTGGTTGGCCAGCATCGACAAATCGCCATGCCGCTCACGCAGCGGTGCAGTCACCACTTGCAGCACGTTCAGGCGGTAGTACAAGTCTTCACGAAAGCGTTTTTTCTCGATGGCGGCCTCGAGGTCGACGTGGGTCGCGGCCAACACCCGCACATCCACCGGGATTGGCTGGCTGCCGCCTACTCGTTCGATGTGTTTTTCCTGGAGAAACCGCAGCAGATTGGCCTGCAACTCCAAAGGCAAATCGCCGATTTCGTCGAGGAACAATGTTCCGCCATTCGCCGCTTCGATCCGTCCAACTTTGCGTTGGTGCGCACCGGTAAAGGCACCTTTCTCGTGGCCAAACAGTTCGGACTGAATCAGGTGTTCGGGAATCGCGCCGCAGTTGATCGCTACAAACGGCTTGCTGTGGCGCTGGGACTGACGATGCAGCGTGCGCGCCACCAATTCTTTACCGGTACCGCTTTCGCCGCGAATCAATACCGGCGATTCGGTCGGTGCCAGTTTGCTCAATAACTTGCGCAGTTCGCGGATCGGTTTACTGTCGCCCAGCAACTCGTGCTCAGGCTGATCGATATGCACCGTGCCCTGCCCGCGCAGGCGTGCCATGCCGAAGGCGCGGCCGAGGGTGACCTGAACACGGGACACGTCGAACGGCAATGTATGGAAGTCAAAAAACCATTCGCAAACAAAATCGCCGACGTTTTGCAGGCGTAGGACTTCCTGATTCAATACGGCGATCCATTCGGTACCGCTGCGGCTGATCAGTTCTTTGACGGCATCGGGGCGCTCGAGGTGAAACGGCTGTAAACGCAACAATCCAACGTCACAACTTCGGTCGGCGGCGTTTTCCAATGTACAACTGTCGACATCCCACCCTACGGAGCGCAATCCCGGTAGCAGGCGATGGCAGTCGTCGCAGGGGTCCACCACTAATAGCCGTCGTAAAGCAGGCGCGTCGCTCATGACTATTCCTTGGCGCCAAATTTAAGAAAAAGTAGGAAAAACAGTCATTTGGCGGACTTGGCTGTAACATTAGCAAGAATTTGACAGGGCCTTGTACCGTTTGACTATAGGACCGCTATCAAATCAGTTATAAGAACCGACATAGTTAGTTACCTATCGAGTCTTTTCTTTCATTCAGCTTTCAAACGCGAGGCTTAATCCTGAGTATATGAAAGAAAGTGCAAATTTCTTTTGATTGGGTGTGACCCGAACCCCGGTTGCGGGCATCAGTACAAGTAACCAGCCGAACGGTAAGCCCAACCGTCGGCGGATCACTTGATTGAGCATACAGAGAGAAGACCCTATGAACGCCCCGCTCCGTATCAACGAAGCTCTTCTGATCGCCGACCGTGCATTTAAACCATTCAAATGCGTGGCCTGGGCACCACAAGATGGTCACGGTGAACTCAGCCTGACCGTGATCGACCGCACCAGCACCAGCATTGGTCGGACCCTGATTCCAAACAGCGCCTACACCGATCCGGCACAGCTCGAGCACCTGCTGGAACAAGCGCGCGCCGAATTGAGCCAGGAAGGCTACAAGTTGCAGTCGTGGACTATGCCGAACTAATTTTTTGTGCGGATTACTTGAAGGTAATCCGCGCCCTTTTCCTGTCATTAGTTAGCCGCTCGCGGGTATCACAGGTACTAATTTTCGCGTCCTTATTCGAACTTTTTGAGTCGGCAATACATCGCAGGCTTGTCAGTGGTTCGAAAAGACACTGTTGTGGCACACAACGACGCTCCACCTGTTAGTTCCGACAGTTGTGCATCTGCCCATTCAGGGATTGAATGTTTTCCTTATAAAGTCGCCAGCCAAACTTCCGGACCATGACGACTCGCAAGGAGATGCGTGCATGTCAATCCAGTCCGCTTTTGCCCTTCCCGATATTCGGCCGGATACCGGAACGCTCGATACGAGCTTCGCCCTCAACGGTAAAACCCAGATCTATTTTGCCAACAGTCTTTCCAGCATGGCCAACGGCATTACTCTCGATGCTCAGGGCCGCTTGCTGGTGGCCGCCAAGGTCGGCATGGCCGAAGGCAGTCGCTTTGGTCTGGCCAGAATGTTGGCAGACGGCTCGGCTGACCTGACCTTCGGCAAACAGGGCAGCGTCATCGGCCAATTCGAGAATGGTTTCGAAGCCACTGGCGCCAAGGTTCTGGTATTGCCCAATGGCAATATCCTGCTGGCTGGCCTGCATTACGAAAATGCCCACCGCACGCTACCCGCCCTTGCGCTGTTTGATCCACAGGGACAGCTGGTTGCACATTTCGGCGACAACGGACACTGTGTGGTGCGCTTGCCCGGTGGCCTTTCCCAAGGCGTGCGCGATGCCTGGTTGCCTCCCGGCGTGCCCGGTGCCGAAGCCTGTGACATCGGCGTGCAAGAAGACGGTCGCATCCTGTTGGTGGCCAATCACCATTTCGAACTGGCCGATCACGTCGGCCTGTTGATTCGCCTGGATGTCGAAGGCTCCCTGGACAGTTCGTTCAATGGCCGTGGCTTTGTCGTGGTCAGACACTTGTTGATGAATACCTGGCTCAGCAGCCTGCAGGTGCAGCGTGACGGTCGCGTGCTGGTGGGCGGGTCGATCAATTTTCCGGAAGAAGGTCTGTTGGCGCGCTACCACACCGATGGCAGCCTTGATACTACCTTCGCCGTGGACGGTTTCATGACGTTCCGGGTCCAGGGTCACGGCGCGCAAATCAGCCAGGTGGTGCAACAGGACAACGGTGACGTGCTGTGCTTTGGCAGCAGCCGTCAGCCGATGCACTGCCTGGCGTTCAAAGTGCACAGCAACGGGCGCCCGGACACGCATTGCAACGGCGGTCACCCGCAACGCCTGGCAATCGGCCACAACGGTTGCCAGTGGACCGGCGCACAGGCCCAACCCGATGGCAGTGTACTGACGGTCGGCGCGACTATCGGCGGCATAGAGGCCGACTTTCTGTTGGCGCGCTACTTGCCCGATGGCCGACTCGATGCCGGCTTCGCCAGCGACGGCTGGGTGCGCACCCGCCTAGGCCCTAGTCTGGATACCGCCACTTCGGTCGCCTTACAGGCCGATGGCAACATCCTCGTTGGCGGCTATTCTCTCGATGGCAACTACAAGGCCGTGGTCTCACGTTATCTTGGTTAGCCTGTCGCGCTTGATCTTCCAATCCGCATACGGCAACTTGCGCGCTTCTTAATACAAGGAGCATTTAATGTCCGGCTCGATGGCCCAGGCGTTCGCGCAAAATTTTCTCGGGCATTCGCCCCGCTGGTACAAGGCCTGCATTGTCGGCTTTCTCGTTCTCAATGCCTTGGTGGTATGGACCATCGGCCCGGTAGCGGCCGGCTGGTTGCTGGTGATCGAGTTCATCTTCACCCTGGCCATGGCCCTCAAATGCTACCCGCTGATGCCCGGCGGCCTGTTGCTGGTTGAAGCCCTGTTGCTGAAGATGACCACGCCCCAGGCGCTGTACGATGAGTTACTGCACAACTTTCCGGTGATCCTGCTGCTGATGTTCATGGTGGCCGGCATCTACTTCATGAAGGACCTGTTGCTGTACCTGTTCTCCCGCCTGTTGCTGGGTGTGCGGTCCAAGGCGCTGCTGGCATTGATGTTCTGTTTCCTGTCGGCGTTCCTCTCGGCTTTTCTCGATGCCCTGACCGTGACAGCGGTGATTATCAGTGCCGCGGTCGGTTTCTATTCGGTGTATCACCGCGTCGCGTCCGGCAACGATCCACGTCAGGACAGCGAGTTCAGCGATGACCAGCACTTGCCCACCCTGCACCACGGAGACCTCGAGCAGTTCCGCGCCTTCCTGCGCAGCCTGCTGATGCACGGAGCCGTGGGCACCGCGCTGGGCGGCGTGTGTACGCTGGTGGGTGAACCACAGAACCTGCTGATCGGCCATGAAATGGGCTGGCACTTTGCCGAATTTTTCACCAAGGTCGCACCGGTGTCCTTGCCGGTGCTGGTGGCCGGGCTGGTGACGTGCGTCTTGCTGGAGAAGCTGCGCTGGTTCGGCTACGGCACCTTGCTGCCCGACAACGTGCGTGCGGTCCTGGCCAATTACGCCGCCGAAGACAACGCCGAGCGCACATCACGCCAGCGCGCAGCACTGCTGGTGCAAGGCCTGGCCGCGTTGATCCTGATTGCCGGATTGGCGTTCCATGTCGCTGAAGTCGGCCTGATCGGCCTGATGGTGATCGTGCTGATCACCGCCTTCACCGGCATCACCGACGAACATCGCCTGGGCAACGCGTTCAAGGACGCCATGCCCTTCACGGCCTTGCTGGTGGTGTTCTTTGCCGTGGTCGCGGTGATTCACGATCAACAACTGTTTGCGCCGCTGATCCACTGGGTGTTGAGCCTGCCGGTGAATCAACAGCCGGGCATGCTGTTCATCGCCAACGGGCTGCTGTCGGCCATCAGCGACAACGTATTCGTGGCGACCATTTACATCACTGAAGTGAAGCGCGCATTCATGGCGGGTGAAATGACCCGTGAACACTTCGAGACGCTGGCCATTGCCATCAATACCGGCACCAATTTGCCGAGTGTCGCAACGCCCAACGGCCAAGCGGCGTTTCTGTTCCTGCTGACCTCGGCGATTGCCCCGCTGGTGCGTCTGTCCTACGGGCGGATGGTGTGGATGGCGGTGCCGTACACGCTGGTGATGGGCGTACTGGGCTGGTATGCGGTGAGTTACTGGCTCTGACAGTCTTGTAGGAGCGAGCATGCTCGCTCCTACAAGACTCATGGTTATCAAGGGAGGATGTAGCGCTCGATGGCCTGGGCCACACCGTCCTCGGAGTTGGCCGCGGTGACGACGTCCGCCTGACGCCTCACCGCCTCTTCCGCCTGCCCCATCGCAATCGACAGCCCGGCCACCTGAAACATCGCCGGGTCGTTACCGCCATCACCAATCGCCGCCGTTTGCGTCAGCCCCACGCCCAAGTACGCGGCCAGCGTTTTCAGGGCATCCCCCTTGTTCGCCTGCATCGCCGTGACATCCAGATAAACCGGTTGCGAGCGCGAGACCTGTGCCTGCCCCTCGACCTTGGGCAATAGTCGGGCTTCGAGTTCCACCAGCAGTTCGGTGTTTTCACTGGTGGCGACGATCTTGTCGATGCGCTCAAGGTAAGGCTCATAGCTGTCGACGACCACAGGCGGATAACCGAGGCCGTGCTGCTCACGCGGAACCATGGGGCCGTGGGCATCCTTGACCAGCCAATCGCCACCACTGAACACCCAGACTTCCACGTCCGGCAGATCGGCAAACAGGCTCAGTGCAGTCAATGCGGCGGTCGCCGGCAGGTAATGCGCGATCAGCAAACTGCCGTCCGGGTTGACGATTGTCCCGCCATTGAACGCGGCGGTCGGCACATCGACGCCCAAAGCTTCGATCTGCTGCAACATGGCCTTGGGCGGGCGGCCCGTCGCCAGGCTGAACAGAATGCCGGCCTCACGCAAGGCACGCACGGCATCAATGGTCCGTTGACTGAGACTGTGATCGGGCAGCAACAAGGTGCCGTCCATGTCGCTGAGCAGAAAGCGGATGTTCCGATTCGTGACTTCGCTCATCCGAGGCGATGCCAGACGCGACCGTCACGGGCCAGCAATTCTTCACCGGCCTTGGGGCCGTTTTCGCCCGCTGCATAGTTTTGTACAGCGCTGTCCTGCTGCCAGGCGTCAAGGAAGGGTTGCACGGCACGCCAGCCGTTCTCGATGTTGTCGGCGCGCTGGAACAGCGTCTGATCACCGGTCAGGCAGTCGTAGATCAGGGTTTCATAGCCGGTCGAAGGCTGCATCTCGAAGAAGTCCTTGTAGGCGAACCCCAGTTCGATGTTGTCCATCTTCAGCGTCTGACCCGGCCGCTTGGCCAGCAGATCGAACCACATGCCCTCGTTGGGCTGAATCTGAATGCGCAGGTAGGTCGGTTGCAGTTCGTCGACTTCGGTATCCCGGAACTGCGCGTAGGGCGCTGGCTTGAAGCAGATGACGATTTCCGTGTCGCGCACGCTCATGCGTTTGCCGGTGCGCAGGTAAAACGGCACGCCGACCCAGCGCCAGTTATCGATCATCACCTTTAGCGCAACGTAGGTTTCGGTATTGCTGTCGGGCGCCACGTTGTTTTCCTGGCGATAACCGGCCAGGGGTTTGCCGTCGATCTCACCGGCCGTGTACTGGCCGCGTACCGAGTTGGTCCGCGCTTCTTCCACTGTCCAGGGCCGAATTGCGCCGACCACCTTGGCTTTCTCGCCGCGCACCGCGTCGGCGCCAAAAGCCGCCGGGGGCTCCATGGCGACCATCGCCAGCAACTGGAACAGGTGATTGGGCACCATGTCGCGCAGGGCGCCGGTGTGTTCATAGAAGCTGCCACGGGTTTCCACGCCAACGGTTTCCGCGGCGGTGATTTGCACGTGGTCGATGTAGTGATTGTTCCAGAAGGCTTCGAACAGGCTGTTGGAAAACCGGCTGACCAGAATGTTCTGCACGGTTTCCTTGCCCAGGTAATGGTCGATCCGGTAGATCTGCTTTTCCGACATCACCTTGAGCAGGCAGGCGTTCAAGGCTTCGGCGGTTTGCAGATCGGAACCAAAGGGTTTTTCGATCACCACCCTTCTGAAGGCGTCGGGGGTTTCCTGCAGTAAACCGGCACTGCCGAGACGGCGCACCACTTCACTGAAAAAACGCGGCGCGGTGGCCAGGTAGAACACCGCATTGCCGGTGCCGCTGTCGGCGATTTTCGCCGCCAGCGCTTGATAAGTGCTGTCGTCGAGGAAATCGCCCTGGACGTAGCTGATGCCTTTGGCCAGTGAGTTCCACAGCGCCGGGTCAAGGGCTTGATCGCCCTTGCCGGTCCTGGTAGCCACTTCGTTGCGAATGAAGTCTTCGAGCTTTTGCGCGAAGCCTTCATCGCTGATGGCGTTGTGGTCAACGCCGATGATCCGCAGTCCATCCCCAAGCAATCCGTCGCGGCTGAGGTTGTACAGCGCCGGCATCAGCAGGCGCTTGACCAGGTCGCCGTGGGCACCGAACAAAAACAGCGTGGTCGGTGGCGCGGGTTCAGCCTTGGATTTTCTGCGGATCGTGTGGGTCATTTTTTCGGTGTCTCCACATGGCCGCCGAAGCCGAAGCGCTGGGCCGAAAGAACTTTGTCGCCAAAGGTACCCTGACCGCGGGAACGGTAGCGCGAGAACAGCGAGTTCGACAGCACCGGTACCGGCACGGCCTGTTCCATGGCAGCCTCGATGGTCCATTGACCTTCACCGCTGTCGGCCACGGAGCCGGAGAACCCATCGAGTTTGCCGTCGCTGGCCAGCGCATCGGCGGTCAGGTCGAGCAACCACGAGGACACCACGCTGCCGCGACGCCAGACTTCGGCGATGTCGGCGACGTTCAGGTCGAAACGCTGGTCTTCCGGCAGTTTCTCGCTGTTCTTGGTCTTGAGGATGTCGAAGCCTTCGGCGAAGGCCTGCATCATGCCGTACTCGATGCCGTTGTGGATCATCTTGACGAAATGCCCGGCGCCGGCAGGGCCTGCATGAATGTAGCCATGCTCGGCGCGCTCGTCGTCGGACTTGCGGTCCTTGGTGCGGGGAATGTCGCCCATGCCCGGGGCCAGGGTCTTGAACAGCGGGTCGAGGCGATTCACGGTCTCGGCATCGCCGCCGATCATCATGCAGTAACCGCGTTCCAGGCCCCAGACACCGCCGGAAGTGCCGACATCGATATAGTGCAGGCCCTTTTCCGCCAGGGTCTTGGCCCGGCGAATGTCGTCCTTATAGAAGGTGTTGCCGCCATCGATGATGGTGTCACCGGCTTCGAGCAAGGTGCTCAGGGTGTCGATGGTCTCTTCGGTCGGTGCGCCGGCCGGCAGCATGACCCACACCGCACGTGGCTTGGCGAGGCCTGCGACCAGCGCAGGCAAGTCCGCCGCCCCGTTGGCACCCTCGGCGACCAGGGTATCGATGAAAGCGGTATTGCGGTCATAAACAACGGTCGTGTGTCCGTTGAGCATCAGGCGCCGCGCAATATTACCGCCCATGCGGCCCAGTCCAATAATCCCGAGTTGCATGTGCTGATGCTCCTTACTACAAATAAATGTGTGACAAAGGTTATAGCCCACCGCGTTCATGAAGGTTAGTCCAGAGCGTGGCGGTGAAGTTTCCGGGCATTGTGCCCGATCCTTATGGATAACGTCGGGAAACCCGTCGAAGACACAACGACAATGAAAAATAAAAAAGTTCCCTTCAGGGATAAAAGAAATCAAAATTGGCCTCGATTGTAGGTAGGCCTCTGAAAAGCAGGCGCACCTACCATGGAGACCCGCCATTTGCGAGGTGAGCAATGGGCACCGTATACGCCGTACAGCCAGCACAAACCCTTTACGTCACTATTCGTCGCGATGAACTGCGTCAGTTGAAGGACGAGCGTGACCAGTTGAAGCTCGAACTGGCGCAATTGCGCTTGCAACTCAATGAAAACGCAGCCCCGACCCTGACCGCTGTGCAACGCACGCCCCTCACTTGATCCTTTGCTTGCGGAAGCAGCCACTGCTGCTTCCGTGACTGCCCCGCCCTGCCCCGCCGATCAACTCACGAAATTTTCACATTTGTTTCAAGATAATTACCTGTTAAGGCCGCTGGTTTCCGCGTGCCCTCCGTTCGTCGTCCGCGATATCCAATATTCGCAGCGGTGGAAGTGATATCTCGGCTGGAGTCCCGAATGAATTTGTTTAAACGCAGCAAGACAGCTGCGAATGGTTTCGACTGGGCCGGATTTATCTGGCTGTTCGTGTTTTTCTGGTACTTCTCCGGGATCACCCAACTGCTGATCCAGCTGACTGGCACCTCCGGTTTCAGTGGCTTCCGCCAGGCCTTTGTGATGAGCGCCATATGGCTGGCGCCTATGCTGTTGTTCCCCAGGCAGACTCGGGTAATGGCCGCAGTGATAGGCGTGGTGCTGTGGGCCTGCTCCATGGCGAGCCTGGGTTACTTCTTCATTTATCAGCAAGAATTTTCGCAAAGCGTCATCTTCATCATGTTCGAGTCGAACATTTCTGAAGCCGGCGAGTACATGACCCAATACTTCGCCTGGTGGATGGTGCTGGCGTTCATTGCCCATACCGCATTCGCCTATTTCCTCTGGACCCGCCTGCGCCCGGTGTACCTGTCCCGTGGCAAGGCCCTGGTGGCGGCAACGGCCATCGTGGTGGCCGTGGTCGGCTATCCGCTGGTCAAGCAGACGATGCGCACCGGCACCTTCGCCGAAGGTTTCGAGAAGTTCGAAACCCGCATCGAGCCGGCAGTGCCGTGGCAAATGGCTGTGGCCTACCACCGCTACCTGGACACCCTGGCCGGCATGCAGGACATGCTGAAAAGCGCCAGCAAGATCCCGCCGCTGCACAATCTGAAGAATTCGATGGCCGACCAACCGGCGACCCTGGTGTTGGTAATTGGTGAATCGACCAACCGTCAGCGCATGAGCCTGTACGGCTATCAGCGCAACACCACGCCGGAACTGGACAAGCTCAAGGATCAACTGGCGGTGTTCGACAACGTCGTGACTCCGCGCCCCTACACCATCGAGGCGTTGCAGCAGGTCCTGACCTTTGCCGATGAAGAAAATCCGGAGTTGTACCTGTCGACGCCATCGCTGGTCAGCATGATGAAACAGGCCGGTTACAAGACCTTCTGGATCACCAACCAGCAGACCATGACCAAGCGCAACACCATGCTCACCACCTTCTCCGAGCAAGCTGACGAGCAGGTGTACCTGAACAACAACCGCAACCAGAACGCCGCCCAGTACGATGGCGACGTCATCGAACCGTTCAACAAGGCCCTGGCCGATGCGGCGCCACGCAAGCTGATCGTCGTGCATCTGCTGGGCACGCACATGAGCTACCAGTACCGTTATCCGCCGACCTTCGACAAATTCCAGGACCGCAATGGCGTGCCGGACGGCGTACGTGACGATCAGGTGCCGACCTACAACAGCTACGACAATGCCGTGCTGTACAACGATTTCGTCGTGTCCAGCCTGATCAAGGACTACGCCAAGACTGATCCGAACGGTTTCCTGTTGTACCTCTCCGACCATGGCGAAGACGTCTTTGACTCGGCCGGCCATAACACCCTGGGACGCAACGAGGCCAAACCGACGGCGCCGATGTACACCATTCCGTTCATGGCCTGGGCATCGCCGAAATGGCGTGAAACCCACAACTGGAATTTCGCCGCCGACCTGTCGCGTCCGTACAGCAGCTCGCACCTGATCCATACCTGGGCTGATCTGGCGGGTTTGAGCTTCGACGAACTCGACCGCACGAAGAGCCTGGTCAGCGACAGCTTCAAGGCTCGTCCGCTGCTGATCGGCAACCCTTACGAGCGCGAGCAGAAAGCGCTGATCGACTTCAGCCTGATGAAGCCGAAAACACCACCCGCGGTGGTCAAGCAGTAATCCTTCCAAGGGGCCGATTCCGGCCCCTTTTTCATGCCCCTTTCTTTCCTGCAGGCAGCCACGACCGTTAATTCCCATTTAACGGAATCGGCGGATAATGGCATCTCGATATTGATTCTGATTCATGGACGAAAGGCATCCCACCGCTGTAGTGGAGGCACACCATGAAACGCACCGCATTGATCATCGCCGGCCTGATGGCTCTAGGCTCAACCAGCGCATTCGCCGAAGGCGGCGCCGAACGCATGCGTTACTACTTCGAAAGTCTGCGACTGGCCCAGCAGCAAGCCCTCGGGCAGGCCAGTCAAACCAACGAACTGCGGGTTCCAAGCGACCAGACCGCTCAGGTGACCGAGACCTACAGGCCAAAATGACCCACAGACCTGCGACGGCCAGCTCAGCCGTCGGAGATGAACTTCGGGCGCCCTGATGGGCGCCCTTTTTTTGCGTTCGATTAAAGTGGCTTGGTCCAGAACAGCATGCGCCCATGGGCAGGATCGAACACACCCGGCGCAAAGCCGAACTTGTCGTAGGACGCCTGGGCCACGGCGTTGCCTTCCAGCACTTCCAGGGTGATTTTGCAGCAACCACGCTGCCGGGCAATTTCCTCGACCTTTTGCAGCATCCGCTGGCTCAGGCCGATCCCGCGAAACTTCGGTACTACCGCCACATCGTGGACATTGACCAGAGGCCGACAGGCAAAGGTCGAGAACCCTTCGAAGCAATTGACCAGCCCCGCCGGTTCACCACCGACAAAGGCCAGCACGCTGAACGCATGAGGGCGCTTGGCCAATTCGCCGGGCAACTGCTCCAGTACGTCGGCCGGCAACGCATGGCCACCACCCATCGGGTCCTGGGCGTAGCTGTTCAAGACAAGACTAATCGCCTCGGCGTGCACCGCATTGGTGTAGCTGGCTTGCAACACAAGTATTTCCGCGGAATCCATTTCCAACCTCAATCGTATTAATTGGCCAGGGCGCACGAGTTGCGCCGCAGGGTCGGGAGACGATAGCGCGAGCGAGGGGGCCACCACAATCCGATCACCCTTGTGCAAAGCGCTCCAGTTGCATTTCCTGCAAGCGGCTCAAGGTGCGGCGGAAGGCAAACTCCAGGTAGCCTTCGGTGTACAGCGAGTCCATCGGCACCTCGGCCTCCAGGTACAACGGCACCTTGCGGTCGTAGCATTCATCCACCAGGGCAATGAAACGCCGTACGCCGTCATCGTGCACTGACAACTGTGGCAACTCGCGCTCGCCCGCCTCGACCCGTTCGGCGCCGTCCTCAGTGCCCCGGGCAATGCGCCCCGGACGTTTTTGCGCGCTGAGGCTGGGCACCTCACTCAACAGGATGGCGCTGTAGCGGTCGCACAAACCGATGAAATCCATGGCGGCAAACGGCTGCTCGCACAGATCGGCGTAGCGGGTCCAAAGCACCTTGGGGCTAGCCTTGACCACAGCCAGCGAGCGGTAGCCGACCTCGACCGGATCGGCGGACACCGCCTGGCCGGCCGTCAAACCGGCAAACACCTCGCCGAGTGTGCCGGCTTGACCCCGCTCGCACACCCAATAGCGTTGCGCCCCCGTCCCCGGGTGCAAACGATGGTCCTCGCCACCGTCCACGGCAATCACCTGCATATACTTTTTGATCGCCGTGATGGCTGGCAGGAAGCGGTCGCGGTTGAATCCGTCGGCGTACAACTGGTCCGGCGGCAGGTTGGATGTGCAGACCACCACCACGCCTTGCTCGAACATCACCTGAAACAATCGCCCGAGGATGATCGCATCGCCGATGTCGTTGACGAATAGCTCGTCAAAACACAGCACCCGTACTTCGGCGCTCAACTCACGGGCCAGGGCCTTGAGCGGATCGGCCGTGCCGGTCAACTGGAATGAACGTTGATGCACCCAGCCCATGAAGTGGTGAAAGTGCTGGCGCCGGGCCGGAACCCGCAGGCTTTGATAGAACTGGTCCATCAGCCAGGTCTTGCCCCGCCCTACGGGCCCCCACAGGTACACACCTGAAATGGCCGAGCGCCCTTCATGCAGGGCTTCGTGACACTTCTGCAGTGCCCAGACGGCGTGTTCCTGGGCTTCGTCCTGAACGAAGCCTTTTTGTGCGATCGCGCGCTGCCAAGCGCTGAGGGGGGAGTCAGTAGTCATGCGCGGCAGTATGCCATCGCGGAAAAGCAGAAGCGTCTTGACGGTTTAAATTATTAACATCATATTTTATATATGTCACTAAACATTTAAACCGTCATTCTGGAGTCATCCCATGCATTACAAGGTCTTCGGCCGTAAAACCGGCCTGCGGGTTTCTGAACTGGCGCTGGGTGCCGGCAATTTCGGCACCGGCTGGGGTCATGGCGCGGAGCGTAACGAGGCCAAACGCATTTTTGATGGTTATCTGGAGGCCGGCGGCAATTTCATCGACACCGCCAATGGCTATCAGGGTGGGCAGTCGGAAGCGATGCTCAGCGAGTTTATCGCGGCACAGCGCGACAGCCTGGTCATCGCCACCAAATACACCCTGGGAACTACAGCTGCCGCCGACATTTCCCACACCGGCAACAGCCGCAAGAACATGGTGCGCGCCGTCGAAGAAAGCTTGAAGCGCCTGAACACCGAGCACATCGATCTGTTCTGGGCCCACATGAGCGATGGCGTGACACCGATGGAAGAAATCCTGCGCGGCTTCGACGATCTGGTCAGCGCCGGCAAGATTCATTACGCCGGGCTGTCGAACTTCCCGGCATGGCGCATCGCCCGCGCCGACCTGTTGGCCGAGATTCGCGGTTTTGCACCGATTGCCGCGATCCAGGTCGAATACAGCCTCGCCGAACGCAGCGCCGAACGTGAACAATTGCCGATGGCTGAAGCCCTGGGCCTGGCCGCCACCTTGTGGTCACCGCTGGGTGGCGGTTTCCTGACTGGCAAGTATCGCAATAGCCAAGGCGATAACCGCGCAAACAAACTGGGTGTATTGATTCACGCAGAGAAGAGCGCCCGGGAAACCGCCCTGCTCGACACCCTGATCGGCGTCGCCGCCGAACTGGACGCGAGCCCCACCCACGTGGCCATTGCCTGGCTGCGGGAAAAAGCCAGGCGTTCGAGCACCGCGTTGATCCCGATTCTCGGCTCCCGCACCCGCGAGCAATTGGATGCCACGCTGGGTGCGTTGAATGTGCAATTGAGCGCTGAACAACTGGCACGTCTGGATGGCGTCAGTGACGTGCCCATGGGTGTACCACACGAGTCCATCAGTGGCTCGTCAGCACGGTTCAGCGGTGGGCAGGTGCTGGATCTGCCAATCATTCCGGTGGCCTGACAAATCAACCCTGGAGCGAGCCTGCTCGCGATGGCGATTGCTCATTCAACATCGCTGTCGCCTGATACTCCGCTATCGCGAGCAGGCTCGCTCCTACATTTAGATCGTGGGTTACTAGTCGACCTTATGTTTCGCCGCATACAGGCACAGCATCTCCATCGCCAGGGTCGCCGCCGCCAGCGAGGTAATCTCCGCGCTGTCATAGGCCGGCGCCACCTCCACCACGTCCATGCCCACCAGATTGATCCCGCGCAATCCGCCGAGAATCTCCAGCGCCTGCACCGTGCTCAAACCGCCGCACACCGGCGTTCCGGTACCCGGAGCGAAGGCCGGGTCCAGGCAATCGATGTCGAACGTCAGGTACACCGGGTTGTCGCCGACCCGCGCGCGGATCGCCTCGACAATCGCCTCGCAGCCACGGCGATGCACCTGGCGCGCGTCCAGCACCTGGAAGCCCTGGTGATCATCGTTGGTGGTGCGCAAACCGACCTGCACCGAGCGCGACGGATCGACCAACCCCTCCTTCGCCGCATGCCAGAACATGGTGCCGTGGTCGATGCGCTTGCCCTCCTCGTCCGGCCAGGTGTCGCTGTGGGCGTCGAAGTGGATCAGCGACAACGCACCATGCTTGCGCGCATGGGCCTTGAGCAACGGGTAGGTGATGAAGTGATCACCACCCAATGTCAGCATCGCCGTGCCGGCGTTGAGGATGTGCTCGGCGTGGACCTCGATGGCTTCCGGGGTCGACTGCGGTGAACCGTAATCGAAGTCGCAATCACCGAAATCGACCACCGCCAGATGATCGAACGGGTCGAAGGTCCACGGCCAGTGGCGCTCCCAGGCAATCCCGGCGGAAGCGGCGCGAATGCCGCGCGGTCCGAATCGCGCCCCCGGACGGTTGCTGGTGGCGGTGTCGAACGGCACACCACTGACCGCCACGTCGACGCCGCGCAAATCACGGCTGTAGCGACGACGCATGAAACTGGTGATACCGGCGTAGGTACTTTCGGCGGCAGTGCCGTACAGGCTGTCACGGGTCAGGGCTTGATCATTTTGCAGCGGGACGTCCATTGCAGGCTCCTCTTTTAGTTATTCGCGGCTACGGAAAGTGGTCCACAGACGGGTGCGCTGGCGCATGTCCTTGAGGCTCATGCTGCGGTCGGCGTACAGCCGCGCACGCATCTCGGCTTGCGGGTAAATGTCCGGGTCATTGCGCACGGCTTCGTCCACCAGTGGTGTGGCGGCCTGGTTGGCCGAGGCAAAGAACAAGGTATTGGTCAGCGCAGCCACGGACTCGGGGCGCAGCATGAATTCAATGAACTGACGGGCCGCTTCGGGGTGCGGCGCGTCCTTGGGAATCGCCAGGTTGTCTTGCCACACCAGCGTGCCTTCCTTGGGAATCCGGTAAGCGATTTCGTAAGGCTTGTTGGCCTTGTGCGCCTGATCGGCGGCCATGCTCGCATCACCGTTGTAGGTCAGCGCGATGCATACGCTGCCATTGGCCAGGTCGTTGATCTGCCGTCCGGTGGCGACGTACAGCACATTGGGCTGCAGCTTTTTCAACAAGGCATCGGCGGCCGCCAGATCATTCTTGTCAGTGCTGTAGGGATCTTTACCCAGGTAATGCAGGGCGACACCAATCACCTCTTGCGGTGAATCGAGAATGGCGATCCCGCAATCCTTGAGCTTACTGGCGTATTCGGGCTTGAACAGCAGGTCGAGGGAGTTGAGCGGCACATCCGGCAAGCGCTTCTTGACCGCCTCGACGTTCATCCCCAGCCCGAGGGTGCCCCAGGTATAGGGCACGCCGTAGCGGTTGCCGGGGTCGACCGCAGCGAGCTTTTCCAGCAGGTCCGGATCGAGATTGGCGTAACCCTTGAGGCCGGTGTGATCAATCGGCTTCAGCGCGCCGGCGGCCAGGCCCCGGGCCAGTACACTGGACGATGGCACCACGACGTCGTAGCCACTGCCACCGGTCAGCAATTTGGTCTCCAGCACCTCCGACGAGTCAAAGGTGTCGTAGCGCACGTGGATGCCGGTTTCCTGCTCGAACCGTTGCAGGGTTTCCGGGGCCACGTAATCGGCCCAGCTGTAGAGGTTGATGACCTTGTCCTTGTCATCGGCCTGAGCCGAAACAGCGGCAGCGAGCAACAGCGCGGGTAAACACAGCTTGAACATGGGAGCCATGACGAACACCTGACCAGAAGAAGTGGCTGCAGCATGCGTCGTCGGTTACATTGCATAAATATCAAGTTAATTAACCTGACTTTATAGCGGAGTAATGTTTGATGCTGGGCCAACTGCACGATGTCGACCTGCAACTGTTGCGCCTGTTTGTTCGGGTGGTGGAATGCGGCGGCTTCAGTGCGGCACAGGGTGAACTGGGGCTCAGCCAGTCGAGCATCAGCCAGCAGATGGCCAAACTGGAAACTCGCCTAGGTTATCGATTGTGCAGTCGAGGCAAGGGCGGCTTCCGGATCACACCCAAGGGTGAGCAATTGCTCCTCGCCACCCGCACGCTGTTCGAGTCCATCGAAGCCTTCCGCCATCAATCCAACGGTGTGGCCGGGCGCCTGATCGGCGAAGTGCGCCTGGGCTTGTCCGAAGCGCTCGACCAATCGGTATTGCAGCGGGTGGCCGACGCCATCCGCCGTTTTCGTGAGCGGGATGAATCAGTGCGCATCGAGTTGATCAGCGCCATGCCCGGGGAAATGGAGCGCCTGCTGCTGCAACAACGCCTCGATCTGGCCATTGGCTATTTCTCCCAGGCGCAAAGCGCATTCGACTACCGTGAGCTGTTCATTGAAACCCAGCATCTCTATTGCGCACCCGGTCATCCTTTGTTCGACAACGACGCAGCCGATGATGCGGCGCTGCATGCCAGCGATCGGGTCGATCACCCCTACCGCTTCCTGCGCAGCGACGAGCCGTTCCAGGGGCAACGCTGTTCGGCCCGCTCGGAGCAGGTCGAAGGAACCCTCGCCTTTATCCTGTCCGGCAAGCACGTGGGTTATCTGCCCAGTCACTTCGCCCGCAGTTGGGAGGAACAGGGTCTGCTCAAAAGCGTGCGTCAGGGTGACATGAGCTTTGACGTGATGTTTCAACTGGCCCGTCATCGCGCCCAGGTACCCGGCGACGCCCAGAAGGCCTTTGAAGAGGACCTGCTAGCGGCATTCAGCTGAAACAGCGCCTACACTCCCCATGCAAAAATGCACAGACACGCTGCACTTATCCGGGTTGTACAGGGCAAATTTGCACTGTTACGATCCGCCATCGCTCGCGCGCGAGCCTGTTCAAAAAAGACAATAAAAGCAGGGAGTTGGTGATGACTGCTCAGGTTTCATCGAAAGGGACTTTGTCCATGGATGCCACGCAAAACGAAGTGCTGGCCGAAGTTCGCAATCACATCGGCCATCTGACCCTCAACCGCCCCGCCGGCCTCAATGCACTGACCCTGGACATGGTGCGCAACCTGCACCGTCAGCTCGACGCCTGGGCCCAGGATTCACAGGTGCATGCCGTGGTGCTGCGCGGCGCCGGCGAAAAAGCCTTCTGTGCCGGTGGCGACATCCGCTCGTTGCACGACAGCTTCAAAAGCGGCGACACCCTGCACGAAGACTTCTTTGTCGAGGAGTACGCCCTCGACCTCGCCATCCACCACTATCGCAAGCCGGTGTTGGCCTTGATGGACGGCTTCGTCCTCGGCGGCGGCATGGGCCTGGTGCAAGGCGCAGACTTGCGTGTGGTCACGGAGAAAAGCCGCCTGGCGATGCCTGAAGTCGGTATCGGCTATTTCCCGGACGTCGGCGGCAGCTATTTCCTGCCACGCATTCCCGGCGAGCTGGGGATCTACCTCGGCGTCAGCGGGGTGCAGATCCGCGCAGCCGATGCGCTGTATTGCGGCCTGGCAGACTGGTACATCGACAGTGCCAAACTGGTAACGCTGGACGAAAAACTTGATCAGCTCGAATGGCGCGACTCGCCGCTCAAGGACCTGCAAGGCGTGCTGGCGAAACTGGCGGTACAGCAACTGCCCGACGCGCCCTTGAGCGCCTTGCGCCCGGCCATCGACCACTTCTTCGCCCAGCCCGACGTGCCGAGTATTGTGGAACAACTGCGCCAGGTCACCGTCGCCGACAGTCACGAATGGGCAACCACCACTGCCGATCTACTGGAAACCCGCTCGCCACTGGCCATGGGCGTGACCCTGGAAATGCTGCGTCGGGGGCGTGAGTTGAGCCTGGAGCAATGCTTCGCCCTGGAGCTGCACCTGGACCGCCAGTGGTTCGAACGCGGCGACCTGATCGAAGGCGTACGTGCCTTGCTGATCGACAAAGACAAGACACCACGCTGGAACCCACCGACCCTGCAGGCGCTGGACGCCGAGCACGTGGCGAGTTTCTTCAGCGGGTTTGAGCAGAGCGGGAACTGAACCATGCACGATATCGAATTGAGCGAAGAGCAAGTCATGATCCGCGACATGGCCCGGGATTTTGCCCGTGGCGAAATCGCACCTCACGCCCAGGCGTGGGAAAAGGCCGGCTGGATCGATGATGCGCTGGTGGCGAAGATGGGCGAGCTGGGTCTGCTGGGCATGGTGGTTCCCGAAGAATGGGGCGGCACCTATGTCGACTACGTGGCCTACGCCCTGGCCGTGGAAGAGATTTCCGCTGGCGATGGCGCCACCGGCGCGTTCATGAGCATTCACAACTCGGTGGGCTGCGGGCCGGTGCTCAACTACGGCAGCGAAGCACAGAAGCAGACCTGGCTGGCGGACCTGGCCAGCGGCAAGACCATCGGCTGCTTCTGCCTGACCGAGCCCCAGGCCGGTTCCGAAGCCCATAACCTGCGCACCCGTGCAGAACTGCGCGATGGCCAATGGGTGATCAACGGCGCCAAACAATTTGTCAGCAACGGCAAGCGCGCCAAACTGGCGATCGTGTTTGCCGTCACCGATCCCGACCTGGGCAAACGTGGCATCTCGGCCTTTCTGGTACCGACCGACACCACCGGTTTCATCGTCGACCGCACCGAACACAAGATGGGCATCCGCGCCTCTGACACCTGCGCCGTGACCCTGAACAACTGCACCATCCCCGAGGCCAACCTGCTCGGCGAGCGCGGCAAGGGCCTGGCGATTGCCCTGTCCAATCTCGAAGGCGGGCGCATCGGTATTGCCGCGCAGGCGCTGGGGATCGCCCGTGCTGCGTTCGAGGCGGCGCTGGCCTACTCCCGCGACCGCGTGCAGTTCGGCAAAACCATCAACGAACACCAGAGCATCGCCAATCTGCTGGCCGACATGCACATGCAACTGAACGCCGCACGCTTGCTGATCCTGCATGCCGCGCGCTTGCGCACAGCGGGCCAGCCTTGCCTGTCGGAGGCATCACAGGCCAAGTTGTTTGCTTCGGAAATGGCTGAAAAGGTCTGTTCGTCCGCCATTCAGATTCATGGCGGCTACGGGTATCTGGAAGATTATCCAGTGGAGAAATATTACCGGGATGCGCGGATTACGCAGATTTATGAAGGGTCGAGCGAGATTCAGCGGATGGTGATTGCCCGCGAACTGAAGAACTATCTGGTTTAGCGTTTAAAAACTTCGCGAGCAAGCTCGCTCCCACAAAGGATCTCGCAAACACGGAGGTTCAATGTGGGAGCGAGCTTGCTCGCGAAGGCGCCAGTCTGATCAGCGCATTACTTGCCGACAAACTCCGCTTCACGCTTGGCGATAAACGCTGCCATACCTTCCTTCTGATCCTGCGTCGCAAACGCTGCGTGGAACACCCGACGCTCAAAGCGCACGCCTTCGGACAGGCTCACTTCAAAGGCACGGTTGACGCTTTCCTTGACCATCATCGAGATCGGCAACGATTTTTTGGCGATCAACGCCGCCACTTTCAACGCTTCGTCGAGCAACTCATCGCTTGGCACAATGCGCGCAACAATCCCGCAACGCTCGGCCTCAACGGCATCGATCAAACGTCCGCTCAGGCACATTTCCATGGCCTTGGCCTTGCCCACGGCGCGGGTCAGGCGCTGGGTGCCGCCCATGCCCGGCAGCACGCCGAGGTTGATTTCCGGCTGACCGAATTTGGCGTTGTCACCAGCCAGGATGAAATCGCACATCAACGCCAGTTCGCAGCCACCCCCCAAGGCAAAACCGTTAACCGCGGCAATCAGCGGCTTGCGGCGGTTGGCCACGCGGTCACTGTCACTGAACAGGTCATCGAGGTAGATCTGCGGGTAAGTCAGCTCGGCCATTTCCTTGATGTCGGCACCGGCGGCGAAGGCTTTCTTCGAGCCGGTCAGTACGATGCAGCCAATGTTCGAGTCGGCTTCCAGGCCATCGAGGGCGTGGTTCAGTTCGCCGATGATCTGCGCGTTCAACGCGTTCAGCGCTTGCGGACGGTTCAGGGTAATCAGGCCGACACGGCCATGGGTTTCCAGCAAAATCGTTTCGTAGCTCACAAATGTTCTCCTTCTTATAGATTGCGCGAAATGACCATGCGCTGAATATCGCTGGTGCCTTCGTAGATCTGGCAGACCCGCACGTCGCGGTAGATGCGCTCCAGCGGGAAGTCGTTGAGGTAGCCGTAACCGCCCAGGGTTTGCAGCGCCGAGGAGCATACCTTCTCGGCCATTTCCGAGGCGAACAGTTTGGCCATCGAGGCTTCGACGAGCGCCGGCTGACCGCTGTCACGCAGAGCGGCGGCGTAGTGCACCATTTGCCGTGCCACGGCGATCTGGGTGGCCATGTCCGCCAGACGGAACGCCACGGCCTGGTGCTCGATGATCGGCTTGCCGAAACTTTCGCGCTCACGGGCGTAATCGCGGGCGGCTTCGAACGCGGCTCGGGCCATGCCCACCGATTGCGAAGCGATACCGACGCGACCGCCTTCGAGATTGGCCAGGGCGATCTTGTAGCCCTCACCCTCCTCGCCCAAGCGGTTGGCCACCGGCACCTTGAGGTTCTCAAAGAGAATCTGGCAGGTGTCGGAGGCGTGCTGACCAAGTTTGTCCTCGACCCGGGCCACGCTGTAGCCCGGCGAGTCGGTCGGCACGATGAAGGCGCTGATCCCGCGCTTGCCGGCATTAGGATCGGTCACCGCGAACACGATCACCACCCCGGCGTTCTGCCCGGAGGTGATGAACTGCTTGCAGCCGTTAAGCACGTAGTGATCGCCTTCCAGGCGCGCACGGGTTTTCAACCCACTGGCGTCGGAACCGGCCTGGGGTTCGGTCAGGGCGAAGGCGCCGAGCATCGCACCGCTCGCCAGCGGCTTGAGGAAGCGTTCTTTCTGATCGTCGTTGCCGTAATTGAGGATGGGCACGCAACCGACCGAGTTGTGCACGCTCATGATGGTCGAACAGGCGCCATCGCCGGCGGCGATTTCTTCCAGGGCCATGGCGTAGGCCAGGTAACCGGTGTCACAACCACCCCATTGCTCCGGTACCAGCATGCCGAAAAAGCCCAGTTCGGCCATCTCGCCGATGGCTTCCTTGGGGAAACGATGTTCGCGGTCCCATTCGGCGGCAAAGGGTTTCAAACGCTCCTGGGCAAAATCCCGGGCGGCGTCGCGGATCTGCTGTTGTTCGTCGTTGGGTAGCATGGAAAATCCTTAAACAACCGTGAACAAAAAACGCGTTGAAATACAGAACCTGTGGGAGCGAGCTTGCCCGCGATGGGGGCGTGTCAGTCAACACAAATGCCAACTTAGCTACCGCCTTCGCGGGCAAGCCCGCTCTCACAGTGATTTGCATCAGCCTCAGTAGAGGCATTCCACGGCCATGGCCGTGGCTTCACCACCACCAATGCAGATCGCCGCCACCCCACGCTTCAGACCCTTCTGGCGCAGGGCCGACAGCAAGGTCACAAGAATCCGCGCGCCCGATGCGCCGATCGGGTGACCGAGGGCGCAGGCGCCGCCGTGCACGTTGAGTTTTTCGTGGGGGATTTCCAACTGGGTCATCGCCACCAGACTGACCACGGCAAAGGCTTCGTTGATTTCGAACAGGTCGACCTGATCCAGCGACCAGCCGGTTTTCTTCACCAGCTTCTTGATCGCACCAATCGGCGCCACCGGGAACAGGCTCGGGGTGTCGGCAAACGCGGCGTGACCGTGAATCACAGCCAGCGGTTTCAAGCCTTGTTTCTGTGCTTGCGATTGGCGCATCAGCACCAGCGCCGCCGCACCGTCGGAAATCGAGCTGGAGTTGGCCGCGGTCACCGTGCCGCCATCGCGGAAGGCCGGTTTCAACGAGGCAATCTTGTCCAGCTTGGCTTTCGGCGGCTGCTCATCATTGCTGATCAGCACCTGCTCCTTGCCGACCGTCACCGTCAAGGGCACGATTTCATCCTTGAAGCGGCCGTCCTTGATCGCCTGCTGCGCACGGGTAGTCGAGGTGATGGCGAAGGCGTCCTGGGCTTCGCGGCTGAAGCCGTTGCTTTCGGCACAATCCTCGGCAAAGGTGCCCATCAGGCGCCCCTTGTCGTAAGCGTCTTCGAGGCCATCAAGGAACATCGAGTCGAGCACCCGGCCATGACCCATGCGATAGCCGGCACGGGCGCGATCCAGCAGGTACGGCGCATTGGACATGCTTTCCATGCCACCGGCAACCACCACCTCGGCGCTGCCCGCCAGCAGCATGTCATGGGCCAGGATGGTCGCTTCCATACCGGAGCCACACATCTTGTTCAGGGTGGTGCAACGGGTCGACTTATCCAGGCCGGCACCGAGTGCGGCCTGGCGTGCGGGCGCCTGCCCCTGGCCCGCCGGCAGTACACAACCGAACAGCACTTCATCGACGCCATCGGTGGCAACACCGGCGCGCTCGATCGCCGCCTTGATGGCGGCAGCCCCCAGTTGTGGTGCGGTCAGGCTTTTCAGGTCGCCCTGGAAGCCGCCCATCGGCGTACGCACGGCACTGACGATAACAATTGGATCGTTGGACACTGTCATGACAAATCCTCCTTACTTGGCGGCCATGCGCAAGGCACCGTCGAGACGGATCACCTCGCCATTGAGCATGCTGTTTTCAATGATATGCCGGACCAGCGCGGCGTACTCGGCCGGTTTGCCCAGGCGCTGTGGGAACGGCACGCCGGCCGCCAGGGAATCGCGCACTTCCTGGGTCATGCCGGCCATCATCGGCGTTTCGAAGATGCCCGGGGCGATGGTCATCACTCGGATGCCGAATCGCGCCAGTTCACGGGCTGCCGGCAAGGTCAGGCTGACAATCGCGCCTTTGGACGCCGCATAAGCCGCCTGGCCAATCTGACCATCGTATGCCGCCGCCGACGCGGTGTTGATGATCACCCCGCGCTCGCCGTCGGCGTCCACCTCGCTTTCGGCAATCGCCGCCGAGGCCAGGCGCAGCATGTTGAAACTGCCAATCACGTTGACGTTGATCACCTGGCTGAAGCTGGCCAGTGCGTGAGGGCCGTTCTTGCCGAGAATTTTTTCGCCACGCACGATGCCGGCACAGTTGACCAGGCCATTGAGCCCGCCGAAGGCTTTGACCGTCGCCTGCACCGCCGCTTCAGCCGCCGCCTCGTTGCTGATGTCCGCCACCACGCTGTGCGCGCCCAGGCGTTGGGCCTGGGCCGCAACGGCTTCGGCGTTCATGTCCACCAGCATCACTTTGGCACCGGCCGCCACCAATGCTTCAGCGGTCGCCGCACCGAGGCCGGATGCGCCGCCGGTGACGATAAAAACCTTGTTCTCGATTTGCATGTTGTTTCCTTCGATTCAAGCTGTAGCGTTCTTGGCCGCGGCCTCTTGAGCCTTGGCGATTTCCTGGTTGCGCAAGATAAAGCGCTGCAATTTGCCGCTTGGGGTTTTCGGCAACTCGCTGACAAATTCGATTTCACGGGGGTAGGCATGCGCCGCCAGGCGCTTGCGCACGTGCTGGCGCAATTCCTCGGCCAACGCAGGCTCCGCGCGGTACTGGGCACTGAGCACGACGAACGCCTTGACCAGTTCGGTACGCTCCGGATCCGGCTTGCCGATCACCGCCGCTTCGACCACAGCCGGGTGCTCGATCAAGGCGCTTTCCACGTCGAACGGGCCGACCCGGTAACCGGAAGTGGTGATCACATCGTCACTGCGGCCGACAAAACTGATACTGCCATCGGGGTTCCATTCAACGGTGTCGCCGCTCAGGTAGTACTCGCCAACGAACGCCTTGGTCGGGCCACCGTCGTAACCGGCGAACCAGCACATTGGCGACTGGCTACGGTCGATGGCCAGAATGCCCGGCTGCCCGACGCCGAGTTCGTTGTACGCATCGTCCAGCACCACGATACGGTGACCGGGCGAAGCAAAGCCGGCAGCGCCCATGTGAATCGGATGTTCCAGACCGTGGTGATTGCACAGCACCATGCCCAGCTCGGTCTGGCCGTAGTGATCGTGGATGACCACACCCAGGTGATCGGCGAACCAGCGAATCACTTCAGGGTTGAGCGGCTCGCCGGCGCTGCTGACGATGCGCAACCGGCCCTTGATCGACCGGCCCTTGATCGACCGGGCGAACTCGTCACCGCCGGCAATCAGCAAACGGTAAGCCGTCGGTGAACCGGTCAGGTTGGTGATCCCGTACTTGTTGATGACACGGCAGGTGCTTTCGAGGGTAAAGGGGCCATCGTAGAAGGTGATCGGATGGCCCATGGACAACGGTCCGGTCACGCCGAAATAGATGCCATAGGCCCAACCCGGATCAGCGACGTTCCAGAACGCGTCTTCGGGGCGCAAGTCCACGGCGTCACGGGTGTAGCTCTGGAAGGCGACGATGGCCTTGAGCGGCACTGACAGCGCTTTTGACGGGCCAGTGGTGCCCGAAGTGAACATCAACAGGAACGGATCTTCACCGGTCAGCAGCAGCGGTTCGCAATCAGCGGAAAAATTGGCCAGTTCAGCCCAGAAACTGTAATCGCCACGGACGATGCCCTGGCCCTTGGCGCCCGCGACGGTAACGATGGTCGGGCAGTCGGCCACTTCCGCGAGCTTCGGCCGATTGACCGCATCAGTGACCACGACTTTGGCACCGGAACTGTTCAGGCGGTGCTCGATGGCTTTGGGACCGAACGCGGTAAACATGGGTTGATAGACAGCACCAATACGCCAGGTCGCAAAGACGGTGATCAGCAATTCGATATTGCGAGGCAGCAAGCCGGCGACCTTGTCGCCTTTCTTCACGCCCTGGGCCAGCAGGAAATTGGCGAAACGCGCAGCCTTGTCTTGCAATTCAGTGAAGGTGTAAGTCGCACTGGTACCGTCGCGACCCTCCCAGAACAGGGCGATGCGCCCCGGCAAAGCGTGCCGGTCACAGCATTCGATACAAGCGTTGAGCGCCGCCAGGTCGCCCGAGAGTGCGGCGTCAACGGTGTGCTGGTAATTGAATTGAGTCGTAGCAGACAAGTAATCGCGCATTGCCAGAATCCCTCTGTATTTTTATTAGGTTGGGGGGAACCGTCATCAACAGGGAAATACTCGCTCTGCGCGGGTGGGCGGGCAATGGTCAAAGTTATCAAGTTGTCTGACTGCTTTGGCCAAAGCCCGGGAGGCTTCAGGCGGTGAAGCGCACCCCCGGTCTGGCGCGTTCGTCGACTGTCAGTTCGAACACATCCGGGCGCGCGTAGTGGCCGACCACGTCATAGTCATAGCGGGCCCGCACCAACTCGTCCGTGTCGATTTCTGCACAGAGCAATCCGGCCGTATCGCGTAATGGGCCGGCCAGCACATCGCCCATGGGGCCGACTATCACACTGCCGCCGGCAATCAGTGGTCGTTCTGCCGGCCAGTTGGCGATGTCCAGCCCAAGTGCCTGGGGTGATGCCTGAACCTGACAGGCGCTGACCACAAAGCAACGCCCTTCGTGGGCAATATGGCGCATGCTGACCTGCCACATCTCGCGCTCATCCACGGTCGGTGCACACCATACCTGCACGCCTTTGGCATACATCGCCGTGCGCAACAACGGCATCATGTTTTCCCAGCACACCACCGCGCCTATACGCCCGACCTGGCTGTCGATCACCGGCAGGGTCGAACCATCGCCCTTGCCCCAGATCAGCCGTTCGGTGCCGGTCGGCATCAGTTTGCGGTGTTTGCCGACGAGTCCCGCCTCCGGGTCGAAGTACAAGGCCGTGCAATACAGGGTGCTGCCGGCACGCTCGATCACGCCGATCACCAGATTGGCCCCGGTGCGTGCCGACAGGTCGGCCAACGCCTCGGTTTCCACACCGGGCACATCAATCGCATTGGCGAAGTATCGCGCAAAGGCTTCGCGTCCTTCCGGCAGGCGATACCCCAGCTGAGTGCCGAAACCCTCGCCTTTCGGGTAGCCACCCAGCAGCGCCTCGGGCATCACCACCAGGCCGGCTCCGGATTCGATGATCGCGTTTTCATAGGACAGGATCTGTTCCAGGGTTTCGCCCTTGCCGCCGGGCAAGGCGCCGATTTGCAGGGCTGCAACGATTGACTTGGGCATTTCAGAGTCTCCTTTGGCTTCAGGTATTGCTCATTGTCCGGCGTCACGCAATCATGAATAAAGACCGATTGACTGCTAACAGATATGACTCTTATGAATATCGCCGACATGGACCTCAACCTGCTCAAAGTCTTCGAAGCGTTACACGAAGAATCCAGCGCCAGCCGCGCCGCGCTGCGCCTGGGCGTGACGCAATCGGCGGTGAGTGCAGCCTTGCGGCGACTGCGTGAGGTATATGGCGATCAGCTGTTCGTACGCACCGGTCGCGGCCTGGCGCCCTCGCTCAAGGCCAACCAGCTCAAACCTGTGGTCAGCGAGGCGCTAAACAAGTGCCGACAAAGCCTGGCGATGGTCGATCCCGCCGCCCACCACTACGAGGGGCGGTCGGTCACCGTGGGTTTGTCGGATGATTTCGAGATTGCCTACGGACGTCGTTTGATCGACGAAATTGCCCATTGCGCACCGAAGCTGAGACTGATCTTCCGGCAAACCCACAGCCAGATCGTCGCCCAGGCGCTGATGGAGCGCAGCATCGACCTGGCGATCACCGCAGGTGGATTTGCCGAGCGCCTGCTCAGTCGGCAAGTGTTGGGTGAAGGGGGATATTTGTGCCTGGTGGATCCGTCGAGCCTGGGTGTGGATCAGCAGACCATCAGCCTGGAAGAGTTTGTCGCCCGTGAACACATTCTGGTGTCTTCCGGCGGGTTCATCGGCATCACCGATGAAGGCTTGGCGGCCTTGGGACTGAGCCGACGAGTGTGTGCCTCGACCACGCACTTCGCCGCGCTGCCGCATTTGCTCAAGGGCAGTCAGGCGGTGGCAACCATCCCGGCGCATGCCGCGCAAAGCACCGCGGCACTCAGCGGGCTGGCACTGCTGCCCTGCCCTCTGGACTTGCCGCGTTACCCGATTGAACTGGGCTGGCGCACCAGCACGCAGCTCGATCCGGTGGTGGTCAAAGTGCGCGAAGCCATCGTGCGGTGCTTCGCCTAACGGGCGGTTTACTTGTTGGCCGCCATCAGTCGATTGACTTCACTGCGCACCATGTTGGCGAATTCCGGGGGCGACATGCCGTCCAGTTCGGCGCGCACCCATTCAGCCCATTTGCCTTTGCGCTTGGAACGTTCGCCGAACAGCCGCGCCGCTTCGCCCTTGGCTTTGCCCAGGTTGTTTTGCCAGAGTTCGAACAGACGGGATTTTTCGTCTTCAAGCGCCGCGCGCTCGGCAAGGGACTTGTCGGCCAGATTGAAACTCATGGGGGAAATTCCTGCTGCGTAAAATAGGCGACATCTTACACTGTAGGACGAAACGTCCTGCGCCAGTTTTTCGGATAGATGCCCACACAAGGCAAATTAGCTGCAACTTTTCCGACAGCCGCAGACTCCATTGTTCACTGTCCACTTACCTGCAAGGAGTACGTCAATGGCCCGCAAAAGCGCCGCGCAAGCTGCCGAAGATCAAATCAAGGATCTGGCATTCAGTGAGCTTCAGACGTTGATCGAGGAATCGGAAAAGCTGCTCAACAGCAGTGCATCCCTGGTGGGAGAAGAAGCAGAAACCCTTCGCGGGCAAATCGCCCAGAAACTGCAGCAGGCACGGGATTCAGTCAGCAGCGTGCGTGACCGGACCAAACCGGCGGTGGAGGCTACCGAAACCTACATTGGCGGGCATCCATGGCAGACCGTGGCCGTGTCCGCCGGGTTTGGCCTGGTGGTGGGGTTGTTGCTCGGTCGTCGCTAAGCTCTCCCTGCCCCCTGCAGGAGCGAGCCGGCTCGCTCCTGCAGGTCCAAGGCAATCTGCTCAGATCCCCGCCAGTTCACGCAAGTTCGCCAGCGTCTGTGCATCCAGCGCAATACCTTCAGCTTGGGACCTGGCTCGCTGGTGATGTCGACGATCTCCGGGCAAACGCTTCAACCCCACGCTGTGCATCTGCCGCACCAGTTCCTTGCTGCGCTCGGCAAAGCCTTGCCCAGCGGCTTTGCTCGGGTCGATCACGATCAGCAACTGACCAGTCCAGGGTGTCTTGGCGCCGGGATGGTTCTTCCAGTCGAACTCGAAGGAGAAGTTGCCACCCGTGAGCGCCGCCGCCAGCAACTCCACCATCATCGACAGCGCCGAGCCTTTGTGACCGCCAAAAGGCAACAACGCACCGCCTTCCAAAATCGCCTTGGGGTCCGTGGTTGGCTGGCCGAGGCTGTCCACGCCCATGCCTTCGGGCAAACGCTCGCCCTTGCGCGCGGCGATTTGTACGTCACCGTGGGCAATGGCACTGGTCGCGAGGTCAAAGACAATCGGCTCGCCATCAGCTTTAGGCGCGGCAAAGGCAATCGGGTTGGTGCCGAACAAGGGGCGATCGGCGCCATGGGGCACCACGCAGGTCATGCTGTTGACCACGCTCAACGCCACCAGGCCCTCATAGGCAAAAGGTTCGACATCCGGCCACAAGGCGGCGAAATGGTGCGAATTGCGAATCGCCAGCACGGCAATACCCGCGTTGCGGGCCTTTTCCACCAGTAATCCACGCGCCGCCGCCAGGGCCGGCTGGGCAAAACCGTTGCCGGCATCGACCCGGACAAAACCCGAGGCCACGTCTTCGACGAGAGGCACGGCCTGGCCGTCGACCCAGCCACTGTTCAACGTGGAAACATAACCGGGAATCCGGAATACCCCATGGCTGTGGGCGCCATCGCGCTCGGCGCCGGCACAGTTCAGCGCCAGGGTCCTGGCGACATCGGCAGAGGTGCCGTGCCGGACGAAAATCTGTTCGAGCAACCCGACGAGGGCGTCGAAATCGAGCGTGTGTTTGGCCGAACTGACTGCCATTTCAGGCGATGCGGTCATCTGAAGCTCCAGTTTTATTATTAAGTACGGGCAACAGTTTGAAACGAGGTTGCGGAGCAACCGGTAAAACTCATCGATTAAGCACTTTTATACCCGAGTTCTGTCAAGCCTCGAAAGTTCGCCCGGCAAGCAATATGTACCGCACTCGCCCAGCGCATTGTTCTTATGGTTTTTCCCCCGACCTGACCACGGCGATCAGCTTGATCGTCCTTAATAAGGAAAGACCATGGATACCTCTCCTCTACCGTACTTCTTTGATGAGGCAGAACGTGCATCCGCCGGCAAACAGCCCGGCGACCGCGAAAAGGCTCTGAGCCTGACGATGGACGATCTTGTCTGGTTGAAGAATGTCTACCTGGCCACCCATGCTGCACGCACGGGCGCCAAAAAACCCATGCATGCCAAACGCCTATTGCTCGACAATCCAGGCAAGACCGACATTCCGCTGGCGGGTGCCTTTGCCATGAGCCGGGCCGGCAATGGCGAAGTCACCCTCTACACGCCCTGGAAGGGGCTGACCAAACTCGCCGACCTGGACGATCTCACCAGCAAGCTTCAGGGGTGGCTCAAAGAGGACACCGGCAAGCGTGAACTGCTGCGCTATCTCTCCATCGAACAGCGTCATGCAGCGCTGGCGATCGCCGAGCCCGACATTTCCACACAGGACATCGTTGGGGCCGTGTTCGAGGATCAGGAACAGACGCTGAAACTCAACCAGGCACAGAACGACATGACGATGCTGGGCGAACTGCTCAAGACCCCATCGCTGCAAGGGATGCTGGATGAGACGCTGAAAAACGCATTGCTCAGGCGTTTTCCCAAACTGGACCAGCGCCTGACTCGCCTGGAGATCCTGATCCATAGCCCCACAGGTCTGGATGGCACCCGGGGTCAGCAAATAAGGTCCTCGCTGTCCTTGAGCGAAGCCCTGCTGCAGTATTACTTGACCGGTCAATGGCCTGAGGGTGATTCCCGCCGTTTTACCCACCCGTCCCACGGTATGAGCAGCGAGGCCGATAACCAGGCCTGGGAAAGTGCCGTCACTGAAATCGCCAACAGTTTCACGCCTCACCTGCAAAGTCTGCTGGAAACCTTCTGGAACAGCCCGATGAGCCTGGGGCTGTCACGCGAGGCGTTCGTTTGCGAAAGCCTGCACGATACCTTTTGTCTTGACCTGCTCCTCAAGCGCCAGAAAAAAACATTAACGACTACCGAGTACCTGACCCTGATGAAGGTCAGCCTGGCGCCTGCCGCGAACGATTCGCAGCGCATCGAAAAAGTCCGCGTCAGCGCGCCCTTCAAACACCATGTCGAACTGGCTTCGACCTTGATGATCGGCAGTGCGGACTCACTCGGTTTTCTGTACACGCAGTCCAAGGGCGTCGAAGCCGCCAGCGACCTGCCCACCGTGCGCAAGCTCGTGCTGCAGATGATGAAGACAGAAGGCCATGAAGACACATTGCTCAACTTCATGTCCCTGGACGAACGCGGGACTTTTCTGTCATTGGAGCCAGACGAACGAATCATTGTCGGTGTACCGACGGGTCGGCCGGTGTTTGAGCGGTTGATGGCCGACATACTCGACAAACAATTGCGCAATTTGAGCTTCGCCTTGAATCGCTACCGGGAAAGTGAAGGCACTCTCGAACCACATGCCCTATTCGACAAGGCGCTGGATGTCAGGGGACTGCTCGATGATCGGTTGCTGGCGGCTGATGCCGCAGGACGCTGGAGCACCCGCGCCGATCCGCGCTGGAGCGCTCAACCCGCCACGGTAAGGGCCGAAGTGGCGAAGGATCAGTTGAGGCAGCTCAACACCCTTGAGCAGGCTATGCAGCAACGCCTGGCAGTGCACCCGGACATTCCCGCGACAACCCGGACCACTGAGGAAGCACAGCGTGTCGTCGACTCGTCCTTGACCGCTTTGCAATCGAATTTCGCCCATATTTTTTCTATCGCATTGCGCAGTGAGCTGACGCTGCGCGCCGCCACACGTAGCCTGGGTGAAGCGGAACAGTCCCTGATCAAAACAGTACTCGATAGCCCTTTACGCCTGCAGCGAGGGGCGTTTAACGGCTTCTTTCCGGACGTATTTTCCCTGGCATTGTCAGCCAGTGGGGCAACTACCGCCTTGAAATTGGCCAGCTGTTTTGTCGTGACCGAGCGCGGGGGCCTGGACCCGCGGCACTCTGGCAAGGCGATTTTATGGACGCCTGCGTTTGGCTATGAAGTCTTCAATGCATTGTCACCGTTGCTGACTGAATTGAACCAACGAATCAAGGACCCGGCGCAGCGCTTGACCCTTCTGGAGAATCTGGGCCGATGCGAAAGACTGCCCGGCAGATCGTACGCCCTGGCGCCGCTGCAACGTATCGACGGGCACTTTATCGACGAGGTGCAAAAAAACCACGTTCTTCTCGACCGCGTAAGCGTGACCCGTGCACTGGCCTCGAAAATCGCCCCGGCGCCCCTGGCCAATCTTTTGAAGCTGGTAGCCCTGCGCTTGCCGCTAACGGGATTGAGTCGCGCAACCGACATCGCGCTGGCCATTACCACCCAACAAAAACTCCCGGCATGGCTGGCCAAAACTTCCATCAAAGAACTGAGCCTGCACAAGGAGCTGCTTGAGCAATACCTCGACCATGTCAAAGATGATCAGGATTACCTCAGCGGCATTGACGCCCTGGCACGTACGGCGCATCAGGCACTCACCCAACAACTGAAGACGGACGCCCTGGACATTGACCCTGATCAGGTTTCAATCCAGATCAGCGCCGGCCCTACCTCCGCGGCCAGCAGCCAGACACTGACTGACTTCGCCTTGAATCATCTGGACGGTCTGGATCAGGCCCATTTCAGTCTGGTGTCGCTCAATACCAACGTCATTCCCGAAAAAATGGACCAAAGCTATGTCAAAGGCCTGGTACGAAATCTGAAACTGGGTGAGCAGCAGCAGAAAAAACTCAACGAGGCCTTGGCGGACACCCCCGCGAATGCTGCGCGCCGAACGCGTTTCTACGGGCAATTACCCTGGCAGTTGATGCACTTCGCCCACTCGGAAAAACTGCAGGAGCGGTTGAGCGAAACCGGCTTCGACCTGGTACGGCAAATCATGGACATGCCCGACGGCATCGCTCGTTCGACCCTTGAGGGCGCCAGCGCCATCATTCGCCCGCTGGAGTTCACCGGCTCGAAAAGTGGCGAGATCATCAAGGTGCCTGGTGTCTACCTGATTGGTTCCTCCGCCAGCGGCTCTACAGGTCAGGTCCTGCTTGCGCCCTACAGCCCTCGGCACGGGCTCAAGGAATACGATGATGAACAACAGCTGCTGACGGAGCTCAAGACCCGTGAATCGTTGTGGGACTGGGTACTGATGAACCTGCCGTTTACCGAGCGGGTGATGCTGGAATATCGCATGGCCCTGCGGCAGAACCGCGTCGCCAGGGATACGCAGTCCACTACCGATGCCTCCGATAGCGTTGCGTTGGTATCACGACCCATCCAGGGCAATGCGCTCAAGCACTTGTTCAATGACAACGTCGCGCTATTGGGTCGGTTGCTCGGCTGTCAGTCCGACCCTCGCAGGAAAAGCGAATGGGCAACCATCAAAGAAGTGCTGGGTGAGGACTTGCACGCAGCCTACTCGTTTCTCATGGGCAAACTTGCCTATCCCTTGACGGTCTGGCGCAGTTACCGAGACATCAAGCAATCCGCCGAAGACCTGCAAACCCACAAATGGCGGGCAGCAATCATGGCGTTCATCAGTGGCATTGCCCAACTGGCTTCGCTTCGGCAATCGTTGCCGCCGACGTTGACATCTGCTTCATCGCCTGGCCTCCCCACGCCAGTCCCGGCGAACACCCGGGAAAAATGGCAAGACATCCACATCACCGCCCCGGATCGCACAAGCCTGAGTCGTCATGAAAGCCACGACGTCGAACTCCGTTCACTGACACACGATTCGACTTTGGGGCTCTACAGTCATTCAACCGGCAAAAAACGCTACGCAGCGGTTGAAGGCAAAGTGTACCCAGTCATCAAGCGTGGTATCTGGTGGCGCATCGGTGATGCCGATAGCCATGGCCCCAGGATAACCGCGAACACATCAACACAATGGCATCTGGCCGAAGACACACCGACAGCCCGCTACTGCTTGCTCAGACGGCTCGACACTCTGTTTACGGTTTGGGATGGCATGTTCGTCGATGCCCTCGGGATGCCCAGAATCCGTCATCTTTATCCGCAAAAAGCGCGAAAAATCGAGGAAGCACTCGATCTGGCAACCAGCTATGCCTGGAACAGTTTTCAGAACCTGCAACTGCTGAAAACATCCACTGGCGTCATCACTCCCGTGCACCAGCTGATCATGGATTTTGCCGACCTGCCGCAGGTGTTGCCCGCCCATGTCGCGAAGCTTGAAAGAGTCGTGGGCGACCTGCTGACAGCCCTGCTGGAACCCACACTGCGCAAGACCAATTCCAGCCGTATTGCCGTCGGTAGAGTGATTGACGATCCGCTGGGCACTTTCGCCTTCACAGTACCCAAGGACCTGCAGCGCAGGATTTATCTGGCTGAGCGCTTCTTCTCCCCGCGGTTCGATTACTATCGGCCGCACCTCACTGACAGCGCCTTCCCCATCAGCACCCACGCACGGGCGACGACAATCATCCATGAGCTTTCGCACATTGCCTGTGGCGCCGAGGACATCGCCTATCTCGATTCCGGCAGACCATTCCCCGACTTGATTGGCACAGCCAGCACTATAGCCACTGACCTGAAAACTGAATTGGAGGCACTTCAGGACACCGCGCTTTCAATCAGGACGCCTTATACCGAGTTGTTCATGGATTACGATCCGGATACCGGCGCATGGATCGAGCCGGAGATCGACTCCCCCGCGGCGAAACTTGTCTTGTCCCTGACTGGCGAAGACAACCTGAGCGGAGCACGCACTTCCTTCAAGAAGAACCCAATGATCAGACTCGATGTAAAACTGGCAAATGCCGACAGTGTCGCCTGGTTGATCACCCGTCTTGGACGTCATTTACACACCACAACCCCATG
Source organism: Pseudomonas vancouverensis (assembly GCF_004348895.1). Classification (GTDB taxonomy): domain Bacteria; phylum Pseudomonadota; class Gammaproteobacteria; order Pseudomonadales; family Pseudomonadaceae; genus Aquipseudomonas; species Aquipseudomonas vancouverensis. The sequence continues at coordinate 22,859 of NZ_RRZK01000023.1, read as the reverse complement.
ATTGCGGCCATGAATGCACAGAAAAAAAATACACGTTGATGGTTAATTGCCATGACTGATGTTCTCGCCGGCTGCCTCGAAGGTTAGAATGCGGGAAATCAGGACCAGTCAATGACCGAACACACGCTCACGGAAACCGAACACGACGCCATCACCGATGCCGCAGCGCATTGGTGTATGCGTCTGCACGCCCATGACTGCACCGAGCAAGAGCGGCAAGCGTTCGAGCAGTGGCGTGACGCGCATCCATTGCACGCGTTTGAATACGAAGCGATGCTGGAAATCTGGGACGTCGCCGGCGACCTGCCGCGTCCCGAGCCCGTCGCCGCTCCGGTTCGCCGGCAGGTTCAATCCGCCTGGCGAACCTGGGGTGTCGCCGCCGCAATCTGTGCCCTGGCAGTGCCATTGGCCGGTTACGGCGGCTGGCAGCTGGGTTGGGTGCCCAACACCTATCAGCATTTCGAATCCACCGATAATGTCCGTACGGTGACGCTCAAGGATGGCAGTCAGGTGGAGCTGAACCTGGGCACTGAGCTGACCTACAGCAACTACAAGGATCAGCGCCAGGTCACCCTGAAAAAAGGCGAAGCCTTCTTCAGCGTCAGCCATGACACACGCCATCCATTCGTGGTCAAGGCTGCTGAAGGTCGAATCCGGGTTACCGGGACCAAATTCAATGTCTGGATGTACGAAGATCAGGTCAAGGTCAACCTGATCGAGGGCTCGGTGCTCGTCAGCAGTAACGATGACCTGACGGGAGACGGCCTGCGTCTGGGCCCGGCCATGCAAGCCAGCTATGGCCATGGCGACTTCATTCCGCGCATCAGCCAGACCTATGAGAATGACAGTTCGCTGGCCTGGCGCCAGGGCAAACTGGTCCTCGATGACCTCGCGCTCAACGAGGCACTGCCACTGATCAATCGTTATCTGGACAAGCCGCTAAGGGTCGCCGACAACAGCACAGGCGCGATCCGCATCGGCGGGATCTACAACATCAAAGAGATCAACGGCCTGGTGAAATCCCTGCCGCGGGTATTGCCGGTGTACCTGACCCGCAATCAGGACGGCGACCTGGTGGTCAACGCCATTCCGCAGAAGTCCCCCAAAACCTGAAAAGGCCGCTACCCCTGACGGGCGCGGCCTTCTTTTTCTATCAAAACACCTTCAACTCATTTACCAGCGACGCTTGCAGCGTGTTCATCCTGCTGTCGGATCGTCTGTACCTGATAGTGTGGATCGGCGCTGATCTGCTGCTCGGTAAACGGCAGGACGCTCAGTTGCTTGTTCGAAAAGGCCTCGGTCTGGTCCCGTGAATAGGCCGACGCCGGATCACTGGACAACGAAAACGCCAGCAGCCCCTTGGCCTGTGGCCCCTTGTCATCGAAGGTCACGATCTGCAAGTAACTGGTACCGCTGACCACCTCACGCTTGCCGTCGGAGCGCGGCACGCTTTGAATGGCGTTGTAGACCCCCAATTCTCCCGGTCCACCATGAATCGCCGTCTGCTGCCCACCACTGCTGACCACCTGAACATCACCCCAACGACTGTCCGGCTTGAGGCCTGCCGTTTTCACCTGCTCGATCGAAGCCAGCAGCGCCTCACGCAACGTTTTCGCCACCTCCGGACGCTCAATGGCCAACCCGCGCGGGGTATGCAGCGGGTCTTGCGGATCGAAGGCCACTCGCCATGCCTGCGGTATTTGCCCGAGCGCCTGCATGACATTCTGGAAATGCACAAATCCGAGACCGCTGTTCAGGTTCGCATGCCAGTCCCAGTTTTTCAGGCTGAAGCACACCGGCGTCAGGGCTTCTGCGTCGTTCCCCTGCTGCGCTTCGCAGAACTTCAGCACATCAGGCATCACCTGAACGGCCTGGTACACCTGGTCGTCCATGACCATGTGTTGCAGGTCCATCGACCCGATTTTACCGGCCTGGATCAAGGCGCCAAGCCGATCCAGCGCAAAGCGCGAACGCCACCCCAATGGCTGTTTTTCCTGGCTGATCAATGGCGAGTAGCCGGTCAGGGGCTGCGCCGGGTTGGCCATCCACGCAGAGTCGTTGGAATGCTGAACGAAGTCCTTGCGCAACAGTTGCGGCAAGTTGGTCGAGGCGACGATGCCTGGCTGCGCTGCCTGCGGATCGATGTCCCAGGCACAGACGCTGCGGCTGCCATCAAGCATGATCATCTGATAGCCGACGCGTGGGTCAGTACACTCGGTCAGTTTCGCCGCACTAACGTTGGGCACCACCGAGAGATTCATGTACAGCGTCTGCCCCTGATCGTCGGCGGCGAGTGTGTTGACCCATGGAATCCCCTGGATCTGCTGAACCGATGCCTGAAAGTCCTTCAGATTGCTGGCGCGATTCATTGCATACCACTGTTGCAGCACACGGTCGTTATCCAGGTTCGCGTCGCGCAGGCTGTAGGCGTACTGATGATCCCAATCGAGTTTGCCGGGCCATTGCACAATCGGGCCGAATTTTGAACTGTAAATCTCGCGGGTAACGGCCCGAACCTGCCCGTCTGCCTGTTTGACGTTGACGGTCAGCGTCTGTTTGTCCAGCGGCAATGACTTGCCATCCAGCAAGTAGCGCGTCGAGTCCCTGGGGTCCAGTTGCAGACGGTACAGGGTGAAGTGCTTCGACGAGTCCACGGTGTGGGTCCAGGCCAGGTGCTGGTTGAAACCGATATTGATCAGGGGCAGCCCCGGCAGCGCCGCCCCCATCACGTCCAGCTGGCCGGGGATGGTCAGGTGCATCTGATAGAAACGCATGCCACCGACCCAGGGAAAATGGGGATTGGCCAGCAGCATGCCGCGACCGTTGAAAGAGCGGTCGCTGCCGATTGCCACGGCGTTGCTGCCCCGGTCCAGGGCAAAGCGTTGCCGGCGCGCGTCGGCGACCTTGAACGTGGCGGGTGCCTCGGCGCCCTGTGTGACCGATCGAGGCGGTGAGGCGCCGGCCAGCGCTTCGGCAAATTGCCCGACGCCACCTTCGACCAACAGCCGACGGGTCAGTTTGACCAGATCGGCCGTGGTGATGTCACGCACCCACTCGCCCTGACATTGCGCAGGCAGTCCCTGTGGGCGCCGTTCGGCCAGTGAGCGGTTATAGCCCGCTACGTAACCCTCGATCAGCTCGCGCACTTGCGGGGTTTGCTTCCGCCAGAAATCAGCCACTGCGTGCGAGGTATTCAGCCAGGTGAAAAAGACATCGCTGGCCAGATTCTCGCGCTCCTCGACCGTGAACTGATCCGGCCCGAAGTAGCGTGAGCGTTCGCCATTTACGGTGGTGATTTCGTTAGCTAGCAGGCACAAATTGTCCTGAGCGTAGGCGTAGCCGATGCCGTATCCCAATCCCCGTTCGTTTTCGGCACGAATATGCGGTACGCCAAAACTGGTGCGGCGGATATCGGCGGAGGTCTGGACAGGTTCGCTGCGCGCGTTCGCGGCAAGGGTCAGCCCTAGCATCGAAACCACCAGGCTCAACCTGGTTAACTGGCTGGAAATAATCACGCTTGCTCCTGATCGAAAAAACCATGGTCACAGCCACACGCATACGCACGCCCTGCGCCTCCCTGAAAGGACGAAGCAAGCAACAAAAATTTAGGATTTCGAGGTTATTTTCAGCCAGCTGACAGGTTCCTGACACGCTGCCGACAAAATTTCTACATTTGAGCCTTCATGATTTCCGTGGCTCATACGTCTAGTCATGTAAGAGCGCCCCATTTTCCTGATCAGGCTCTGAAAAGGAGTTTTGCCATGTTCAACTCGCACCTGCCAACGGACGGTAGCACTGCGCCAAAGGGTACTTCCATGGGAGTCGGCGTGTTCGAGCCGCGTACCGAGCGTCACGGCAACGAACGGATCAGGGTCCTGCTCAAGAGCTTCGGCCTGCGCACCAGCCTGATTCGCCTGAAAGTCATCGATGCCCTGCTGACTGCCGCCGAAAGCGACCGCAGCCTGGGGGTGCGCGGGGTGCACAGTCACCTGCTGGAACTGGACATTCCCCTGTCCTTCCTGAGTGTGCGCGAAGTGCTCAAACGCCTGTGCAGCGAAGGCGTGATCGTCCTCAATCCGGACAAGAGCTACAGCCTGCATCCACAGGCTGCCGCCATACTCCACATCGAGTAATCGGGTCGCCCTGGCCTCAGGGCTTGACCTTGCGCCGCATCACGCCATTGATGACGACCACGACCACCGCCACGCCGATGGCGATGTACTGGAACGTCTTTTCGCTGATGACGCCGGTGTTCTGCAACCAGGAAAGGCCAAGCATGATCCCCAGTACCGACAGGGCGATCAGAATCGAGTATTTCAAACGTTGCGACTGTGTCATTGCGGGGTCCTGAAGCTGGAAATGTATCCGGTTTGTATCGAAATGCATGCCAAGCCACTACCCTGTTTCGGGGATAAGCGGCTACAAGCGGGGTCACATGTTACAGCCGATGAAGAGTTTTAGCTTCATAGCGGCGTTAACCATGAGGATTTCCAAATGTTGCGTCGAATCACACTGCTGATTCCCCTGCTAGCCATCCTGACCCTGAGCGGTTGCATCGTTTACCCCCACGGAGGCTGGCACCACGATCACTATGATGACCATGGGTACTATCATCGATAATCATCATCCAGCACCCTGAACCTTTCTATCAAAATCATTACTAGGCTGGGCACACAGCTCCACCAGCCAATCGACAAACACCCGTACCCGCCGAGACAACTGGCGGTGCGGCGGATACAGCGCCGTCAGCGGTAACCCCGGTGGCGGCACTTCCCTCAACACCTCGCACAAACGCCCTTCTGCCAGTTGCCTTGCAACATGGTAGTAGGGCATCTGCACCAGCCCGTAACCCGCCTCACACGCCGCCAGATAACCATCAGCGCTGTTTACTGCCACCTGTTTAGGCAGATCAATTGCGCGTATCTCGTTATCAACGACAAACTCCAGCCCGAAGCGTTTTCCGCTGACGCTGGAAAAGTACTCAACCTCCAGATGCCCCTGCAGATCGGCAACGCTTGACGGAGTGCCGTATCGTTGCAGATAGCCGGGACTGGCGCAGGTCACCTGCTCCAGCATCACCAGCGGCCGTGCCACCAGCGAATCGTCCAGCGACGCGCCGCCGCGCAATACACAATCTACGCCTTCGCGAATCAGGTCGACAGGCCGGTCATTCAAGCCGATTTCCAGCTCGATCAAGGGATACCGGGCCGTAAACTGCGGCAGCGCCGGAATCACGATCAGGCGCCCGATGCCCGCCGGCATGTCCACCCGCAACAAACCCTTGGGGTTGTTTCGCGCGGCACTGAACACCGCTTCGGTCTCCTCCAGATCCGCCAGCAAACGCACACAGCGCGGGTAATAGGCCGCACCGTCGAGGGTCAGACTGATCTGCCGCGTGGTGCGTTGCAGCAGCTGCACACCCAAATGCGCTTCCAGTTGTTTGATAAGCACAGTCACGGAGGCGCGGGGCATTTGCAGGCTGTCGGCAGCCTTGGCAAAGCCACCCAGTTCGACGATCCGAGTAAAGACGCGCATGGCATTGAAACGGTCCATAACGAGTTTGCACCGCCTGATTATTTTGATTTCACGAATAGTGATAGCAGTTTTAGCCGGTTTATCTGGTTTCTGTCGAGGTGAACAATGGTCCCTCATTTCGCCAACGGAGCTGCTGTCATGCAAACACGTCAACTGGGCAAGAACGGCCCGCAAGTGTCCGCCATCGGCCTGGGCTGCATGGGCATGACCGATTTCTACACCACAGGTACCGACACCCGCGAAGCCACGGCTACCCTGCACCGCGCACTGGAGCTGGGCGTCAACCTGCTCGACACCGCCGATATGTACGGCCCGCATACCAATGAGGAACTGATCGGCAAGGCGATTGCAGGCAAACGCGAGCAGGTGTTCCTGGCCAGCAAGTTCGGCATCGTCCGCGACCCGGCCAACCCCACCGCCCGCGGTGTCAACGGCAGGCCTGAGTACATCCGCCAGGCCATCGACGGTAGCCTCAAGCGCCTGGGCGTTGAAACCCTCGACCTGTACTACCAGCATCGCATCGACCCCAACGTGGCCATCGAAGAAACGGTGGGTGCCATGGCCGAACTGGTGACCGCCGGCAAGGTGCGTTACCTGGGTTTGAGCGAAGCCTCCGCATCGACGCTGGAGCGAGCTCACAAGGTGCATCCGATCAGTGCGCTGCAGAGTGAATACTCGTTATGGAGCCGCGATCAGGAAGAGAATGGCTGCCTGGCCACATGCCAGCGCCTGGGTATCGCTTTCGTGCCCTACAGCCCGTTGGGGCGTGGTTTTCTCACCGGTGCACTGAAAAGTCCGGAAGACTTTGCCGCAGACGATTATCGTCGCTTCAGCCCGCGTTTCCAGGGCGAAAACTTCGCGAAAAACCTGTTATTGGTGCAGCAGGTCCAGGCCCTCGCTGCGCAAAAGGGTGTGACCGCAGGCCAACTGGCGCTGGCATGGGTCCTGGCACAGGGTGATTACCTGATCCCGATTCCCGGGACCAAACAGCGCAAATACCTTGAGGAAAATATCGCGGCGCTACAAGTGACATTAAGCCCGCAAGAGCTGCGCGCGCTGGAAGCGATCTTTCCGGCAAACGCTACGGCAGGCCTGCGTTATCCGGAAGAAGTGATGAAGTTGCTCGACCGTTGAAGGCCACCGGCCCGCTCGATCATCGAGCGGGTCCAACCGGTCAGGCCTTCGCCGAGACACCATTGAGTGATTTGGCTGAAGTACCGCTGCTCTTGCCGTAGGTTTCCAGGTTCTGCAAGACGTAGATGGCTTTCTTGAATTCGGGAATCAGGTAGTTGCCGTACTTGTTCCCCTTGATCGCATTGTTCTGGATGCTGTCCAGTTGAGTGGCGAAATACTCCAGTGCGTTGAACTTGGCATCCGGGTCCTTCACGCCAAAACGGTCGAATTTGTCGCCGGCATTGCTCAACGTCACCGCCGTCACGTCGGAGATCAATCCGCGCTCTTTCAAAAAGACGCTGAGGTTGCCCAGGGACTTGACCGACACGTTGGAAGGGTCAAAGCCCTTCATTTGTTTGCGCAAGTCCATCTTGTCCATCTTCGCGGTGTCCAGCGCGATGGGGTTGTTGCCCACCAGCGCCAGCATCTGCCGCACCTTGTCGCTCTGGCTGACTTGCTTGGATCGGCTGCCGGTGTCTCGCACCAGCAGCCCCGCTTTCGCGGTCCAGGATCCGGTTAGGCCGATAGTCATGGAAACTCCTTGTTTGCCCCTGTTGATGGGTCGCGAGTATCGGCTTGAGTGTTGACGGCACCAACCTTTAATTGGCGATTTTCACAATTTTTGTACATTTACGATACAAACCGGAAAACCCCGGACAGACAGGCTCCTGGGCAGCTTCGAAGAAAAGCCGTGAAGGTCATGGCGGGCTCATCAACTGTCTTTTGTATCAATTCCAATACCTTGCCGCGCATCTTCAAACTGACATATTAGTCATGTATCGCTCATCCGCCTGACAGCCTTGATCTACGATGATCATGCGAGCTTTTTCGTAGTAATTCGAAACACTCCTGACATGCCTGACCGGAGAAAATGGTCAGAATGCGTTTTTTTGCCCGCTAGCCGAGATCCCTTCCATGCGTACCCACCTGCGTCTGATCACCCTGAGCGCCCTCCTCCTGTCCTCCCTGGCCCAGGCTGCCGACCTGATCCCGATCGAGGTGCACCGCGACGCCAATTGCGGCTGCTGCAAAAAATGGATCAGCCACCTGGAGGCCAACGGGTTCAAAGTTGAAGACCATGTCGAAGCCGACATGAGCCGCTTCAAGCAGCTGCACGGCGTGCCACCGCGCCTTGCGTCGTGCCACACCGCATTGATCAACGGCAAATTCGTCGAAGGCCATGTGCCGGCCGATCAAGTGCTGGCCTTGAGCAAGCGTGATGATCTGCTGGGCGTTGCCGCCCCCGGCATGCCCATGGGATCGCCCGGAATGGAGATGGATGGCATGAGCGACGCCTATCAGGTGATCGGCCTGAAAAACGATGGTACTGATGTGGTGGTCGCGGACTACCCGGCCCATTGATCTTCGGTGCGTATATTGGGCTGTTCTTCGCCGCATTCGGTGCGGCGACCTTGTTGCCGTTGCAGTCCGAGGCCGTCCTGGTGGGGTTGTTGCTCAGTGACCGCTATGAGCTCTGGATGTTGCTGGCCATCGCGACCCTGGGCAATGTGCTCGGCTCACTGGTCAACTGGTGGCTGGGGCGTGGTATCGAGCGTTTTCGCGGGCGGCGCTGGTTCCCTGTAAAGCCGGCTCTCCTGGAAAAAGCCCGGACCCATTACCAAGGCTACGGCCACTGGTCGCTATTGTTCAGCTGGTTGCCGGTGATCGGCGATCCGCTGACGCTGGTGGCCGGCGTGATGCGCGAACCCCTGGGTCGTTTCCTGTTGATAGTCACCCTGGCCAAGGGCGCCCGTTATTGTGTGCTGGCAATGGCAACACTGGGCTGGATGAGTTGAACGATCATGAACATCCATTGCCTGTGCTTAATCTCGCCCTAATCAAGCCGCACCAGCATCGGCTGCTTTCTGAAATGGAGTTTCCCTCTATGCCGCTTTCCTTCCGCCGCTGGCTGCCCGGTCTGCTCCTGACCGCCGCCCTGCCCGCCATCGCCCATGCCGACGGCCCGGCCTATGGCCCCGAGTTGCAAGGTTTCGAATACCCGTACACGGTCAAACACTTCGCCTTTCAATCCCAGGGCCAATCCCTGCAAATGGGCTACATGGACGTTGCCGCCCACGGCAAGGCCAACGGTCGCAGCATCGTGCTGATGCACGGCAAGAACTTCTGCGGCGCCACTTGGGACAGTTCGATCAAGGCGCTGAGCGAGGCCGGTTACCGAGTGATCGCACCGGATCAGATCGGCTTCTGCACCTCCAGCAAACCGGAACACTATCAGTACAGCTTCCAGCAACTGGCGACCAACACCCAGCAACTGCTCAAGGCCCTCGGCATTCAGAAAGCCACGCTGCTAGGGCACTCCACCGGCGGCATGCTCGCCACCCGATATGCACTGCAATACCCCGAACAGGTCGAGCAACTGGCAATGGTCAACCCGATCGGTCTGGAAGACTGGAAGGCTCTCGGCGTGCCGTACCGCACCATTGACCAATGGTACGAACGAGAACTGAAGCTCACTGCCGACAGCATCCGCACCTATGAACGCAACACCTATTACGAAGGTCGCTGGAAACCCGAGTTCGATCGCTGGGTGGACATGCTCGCCGGGCTGAACAAGGGGCCGGGGCAAAAACAGGTCGCGTGGAACTCGGCGCTGATCTACGACATGATCTTCACTCAACCGGTGTACTACGAATTCAAAAACCTGAAGATGCCGACCCTTCTGCTGATCGGGACATCCGACTCCACCGCCATTGGCAGTGACATCGCCTCGCCTGAGGTCAAGGCGAAGCTCGGCCATTACGACGTCCTCGGCAAGGAAGTCGCCAAGCTGATTCCGCACTCGACCCTGGTGGAGTTCCCCGGCATGGGCCACGCCCCGCAGATGGAAGAACCGCAACAATTCCACCAGGCCCTGCTCGCCTGGTTGAGCAAAAACAACCCCGTGCAATAAAGAGGAACAGCGGATGACGGTGCAGATCGCGGTAATCGATGACTGGCAGGGCGTGGCTCAGGGTGTGGTGGACTGGTCGGCGCTGGATGCCATTGGCCAGGTGAGTTTCCTGCATGACTACCCCGCCGACAATGAAACCCTCGCCCGGCGCCTGGCCGGGTTCGAGGTGATTTGCGTGATGCGCGAACGCACCCGTTTCGATGAAGATTTGCTGCGCCGTCTGCCAAAACTGAAACTGCTGGTGACCGGTGGCATGCGCAATGCTGCCCTTGACCTCAAGGCTGCCGCCGCGCTGGGCATTCAGGTCTGCGGCAGCGACAGCTACAAACACGCCGCACCGGAATTGACCTGGGCTTTGATCATGGCGGCTACGCGCAATCTGGTGGCCGAAGCCAATGCCTTGCGCGCCGGGCAATGGCAGCAAGGCCTGGGTGGCGACCTGCACGGCAAGACCTTGGCCATTCTCGGCCTGGGCAGCATTGGTCAACGTGTCGCCCAGTTCGGTCAGGTGTTCGGCATGCGGGTCATCGCCTGGAGTGAAAACCTCACCGCCGAACGGGCTGCGCAAGTCGGCGTGACCCATGTCAGCAAGCAGGAACTGTTCGAACAGGCAGACGTGCTGTCGGTGCACCTGGTGCTCAGCGAACGCAGTCGCGGTCTGGTGGATGCGCAAGCGCTGGGCTGGATGAAACCCACGGCGTTGCTGGTCAACACCGCTCGCGGGCCGATTGTCGACGAAGCGGCTCTGATCAAGGCCCTGCAGAAAAATCGACTGGCCGGTGCAGCGCTGGATGTGTTCGAACAGGAACCCTTGCCCGCCCATCACCCGTTCCGGACACTGGACAATGTACTGGCCACGCCCCACGTCGGTTACGTCAGCCAGCAGAATTACCAGCTGTTTTTCTCACAGATGATCGAGGATATTCAGGCCTGGTCGGCAGGCACGCCGATTCGCCTGCTCGGTTAACCGCGCTTGACCGCCACAAAGGTGGCCGTGTCGTAAGGCACGGTCACCACCTCTTTGCCGCGCAGGTCCGGCTCTGCGGCAATCAGAGCGCGAATCTGCTCGTCAACCTTACCCCGCACCAGTGCCGGTAGTGCCGCGATGAAGCTGGTGGAGCGCACTCGGTTGAAAATAACGTCTTCCGGCGAGCCGGTATGCCCGTGGCTGAAATGCTGCTCGTGCAGCGGGCCGAACGCAGGGTGCGGAAAGGCATGACGCCAGGCGCCGGTGTAGTAGCGCGGGGTGTCACCCTCCAGCGCATTGACGATGGCGTCCAGTTTCGGTACCCAGCTCACCTGGGTGTCGCGCAAGTTCCACACCAATGCCAACTTGCCACCGGGTTTCAGTACCCGGGCGATTTCCGTCAGCGCTTCACTGCCGGCGAACCAGTGAAAGGCCTGGGCGCAAACCACCACATCCACCGAAGCGTCGGGTAGCGGCAAGTCCATCGCCGTACCATTGACCGCCAGTACACCGGGAAACGCGGCGGACAGTTTTTCCAGCATTTGCGGCACCGGCTCCACGGCAATCACCTGCGCGCCGGTATCCACCAGCCGGGCAGTGAACTTGCCAGTGCCAGCCCCTAGGTCGATCACGGTCTTGTCATCCTCCAGCCCCAGCTCATCGCTCAGCCATTGCGCCACTTGCGGCGGATAGTCAGGCCGGCCGCGCACGTAGGTGTCGGCAACCTGCTTGTAACCGGCGGCCGCCGAATGATGGACTTGATCTCTCATGGCCTGTCTCCCGACTATGGCGAATGCTGACGAGCATAGCGCCTGAAAATGAGCTTTCCTTGAAAAACAGCGCCGTCAGGCAATGAATAATTGTTCATGCTGCGGTGTTCATCCTGTACCGCCCTGGAGGATTGCCATGAACAACCGTTTCGCTCTGTTCACCAGCCCGCTGCTGATTGCTCTCGCCCTGACCAGCGCCCACGTGATGGCCCACGGCGACGATGATGCACCGGCCAAGCCCAATTGCCCGAAAGGCCAGGTCTACGACACCCGGTCGCAAAAATGCGTGCGCCAGACCAGCAGCCTGGTACCGGATGAAGACCGCACCAATTACGCTTACCAACTGGCCAAGGACGGGCGCTACGAAGAAGCCCTGGCCCTGCTCGACACCCTGAAAAATCCGAACACGGCCAAAGCCCTTAACTATCGCGGCTACGCCACGCGTAAACTGGGGCGCACCGACGAAGGCATCGGCTATTACCTGCAATCGGTCCAGCTCGACCCGCACTATGCGCAAGTGCGTGAATACCTGGGCGAGGCCTATGTGATAAAAGGCCGCCTGGACCTGGCGCAGGAACAGTTGCAGCAGATCAAATCCATCTGCGGCAATACCCGCTGCGAGGAATACCAGGACCTGGCCGAAGCCATCAACGATTCATCGAAAACCTGACAGCCCGAGCGGACGGAGGTCGCCATCGCCAGCGATCAGACAATACGAGCAGAACTGAACCAGCATCTGGCGCGTTTATGGCGCTATGGCCTGCTGTTGTCCCGGCAACGGCACGTGGCCGATGACCTGGTGCAGGCGACCTGCGTACGGGCACTGGAACGCGCCGGGCAATTCATCGAGGGCACACGCATGGACCGCTGGTTGTTGAGCATTCTGCATTCGATCTGGCTCAACGAAGTCCGCGCGCGCAAGGTGCGCCACGGTCAAGGCTGGGCTGACGCCGATCAGGCGCTGTCATTTGACGGCGAATACGCGGCACAAACCCATGTGCTGGCGGCGCAGGTCATCCGCCGCGTCGACGCACTGCCCGAAGCCCAGCGTGAAACCGTGTTTCTCGCCTACGTTGAAGGCTTGTCGTACCGCGAAGTCGCCGACGTACTGCAAGTACCCATCGGTACCGTCATGAGCCGGCTGGCCACGGCTCGGGCAAAACTGGCCGAATACCCGCCGCTACACGTCGTGTCGGCCCCCACCAGTGGAGAGCGCCCATGAACGCGAAACCCTCTGACGAACAACTGGTGGCCTACCTCGACAACCAACTGGATCAGGAACAACGTGAACGCATCGACGCGGCCATTGCCGCCGACCCGATGATCGGCTTGCGCCTGCAATGGCTGAACCGCAGCAGCCTGCCGTTCAAGTCAGCCTACGACGAGTTGACGAAGCAGGCGCCGGTGCATCGCCTGCAAGCCATGCTCGACACCCTGCCCCCACCCGCCCGCCCTGGCCTCAATCGCCGCTGGTTTCTCGCGGCGGCAGCCGGACTGGTAGCTGCCAGCGTGCTCGCCGACCGACTGTTTCTCAACTGGCAACTGAGTCAGGAAAAGGAAAACTGGCGCGGCCTTGTGGCCGAATACATGTCGCTGTACGTGCCACAGACGCTCGACCACCTACCCGGAGACGACGCCACGCAGCGCGCGCAATTGCGCACCATCGACGCACGCTTGGGCTTGAGCCTTGCCCCGGCCAAACTGGCCTTGCCCCGCGCCGAACTCAAGCGCGCGCAGATCCTCGAATACGAAGGCGTGCCCATCGCCCAGATCACCTACCTCGATCCAGTCCACGGCCCGATGGCGCTGTGCGTGACGCGCTCCAACAGCGGCAGCCGACACATTGCCCAGGAGCAAAGGCACGAGTTGAACATCGTTTACTGGGCCGACATGGAACATGCCTGGATGTTGATCGGGCATAACCCGATGGACGACTTGCAGGACATGGCGACAGTGCTAAGAGGGCGACTGAATACCTGAATCGCTCCGGGCGATCACGACATCGGGGCTATTTATTGCGCTCCCCCACTATCAGTTCTGACAGTAGACGAAAGGCGAATCGCGGCTGACGATGGGAAGCCCTTAAATCCTGTGTGGAAGCCAGGCAATGTCGACTTACTCTCGCACAACCCTGCTATCGAGCTACCAGTACGACGCCCTTGACCGGTTGGCTCAGCTTTCTCCCGCTGCCGCAGACAAGCTTCAGCGGTTTTACTGTAAAAGCCGTCTTGCTACAGAAGTTCAAGGTGCGGTGCGACGCAGCATCATCCAGCATGATGACCTGCCAGTGGCGCAACAATCGCGTCAAAATGACCGGCTCGACACTGCGCTGCTGGCAACCAACCAGCAGCGATCAGTGCTATATGCCGGCAGTGCCACTCAAACACAATCCGGCACCTATACACCCTATGGTCATCCATCCCCAGCGAACGGTTTGCTCGGCCTGCCAGGCTTCAACGGCGAACGACGGGACCCGCTGACCGGGCATTATCATCTGGGCAACGGTTACCGGCAGTTCAACCCGGTGTTGATGCGATTCAACAGCCCGGACAGTTGGAGTCCCTTTGGTGAAGGCGGATTGAATACCTACGCTTACTGCCTGGGTGACCCCGTCAATCGCAGCGACCCGAACGGTCACTTTGGTCAATTTCTCATCGCTGTCGTTAAACCGTATGTCCTTTCACGTAAGTTTTTATTTTTTTCAGGCTTGGCGGTTGGGACAACTACATTAGGAGTTGGCGTTGTGACCGGAGACAAGAACGTCATTATCGCTGGAACACTGGTACTTGCTGGCCTTACGGTGGTGACTATCGGGTCCGCTTTCTCAGCATCAGCCAGCAGTGCAGGTATTGCCCCATCATTAGGCCGTGGGCCAAGCCTTACCCCATCATTGGGCCGCAGGCCAAGTCTTGCCCCATCAATAGGCAACAGACGAAGCCTTAGTCCAGCATTGGGCAGCGGGGACATAGATCCGCCGCCGCCCTACAGCCTGGTGCCACCACGCCATGGAGAGCAGCCGCCAGATTATGCCTCCCTGGTGTTTGATTCACGCCCTACACACCCGATACCTCACCAGCCAAAGCCAACTTCTGTCGAAAACATCGAACTTGCGATGATCCGGTCAGGATCGCCCCCAATCACTCGTCAGCGTTCAGACAGTATAAGATCCACAGGCGCTAGCTCGCGGCGTAACTCAAGTTCGTTTGCATAGAGTCCAGATCAACTTTGTCATGCACCGGACGTCGGCAACCACAATCGGAACCGCGCTCCCCCCAAGGGCGACGCTTCTACCGTCAACGTCCCGCCCTGAGCCTCCAGGGCGCGACGGCTGATGGCCAGTCCCAGACCAAAACCACCGGTGGCCCGATCGCGGCTGCGGTCGAGGCGGTAGAACGGCTCGAAGATCCGTTCGCGTTCATCATCCGGAATGCCAATGCCGTCATCGTCCACCCAGATTTCACAGCCGCCGGCGTACACCTGCACACCGATCTGAATGCGTTTTTCACAGTAGCGCATGGCGTTGCGCAGCAGGTTCTGCAAGGCGCGGGCGGTCAGGCGCGGGTCGAGGCTGAAGCGTTCGAGCTGGCCGTGCAGAAGCACGTCAATGACGATGTCCGGGGACTCCAGTTCTTCGTCGACGCTGCCCAGAATACTGTCGATGAATTCGTCCAGCGATACCTCGACCTGTTCCGGCAAACGCGCCGGGTTTTGCAAACGGCTGTAGGACAGCAACTCCAACACCAGCTCATCCAGTTCGCGAATGTGCGCGATCAGGCTTTGCAAGCGCTCACGACTGGCCTGCGGCATTTCCTCGGACAGCGCCAACGCCAGGCCGAAATCCAGGCGTGTCAGCGGCGTGCGCAGTTCGTGGGACACGGCATTGAGCAAATCGCGCTGCTGGTTGAGAAGGTTCTCGATATCCCCGGCCATGGTGTCGAACACGTGGGCCAGGCTGCCGATGTTCGAACTGGCAGGGATCTGCGTACGTTCGCTCAGGTGTCCTTTACCGAAGCGCTCGGCCGTGAACTTCAGGCGCTCCAGATCACGCCAGTGCGGGCGCAGCCACAACAACAGGCAGGCGAGCATGGTCGCGCCAATCAGCACGTTGATGCCCCAGTACAACAAGTTGACATCCAGCGGGTCCGGCGGCACCACCATCTGCACCACAGTGTGCTCATCGAGCGGCGCGACTGCCAAAGTACGCCAGCCCCAATCGCCCACCCGCACTACGTTTTCGCCCCGCTGCAAACGCTGCTGTTCTTCCGCAGACAGGCTGGCATCGTCGTTGCCACTGAGCAGTATGTGCAAGGGTTTGAAGTCCTTGTCCATCTCGGCCGCCAGTGCTGGCCATTGCTCGGTCGGCACCGCGTGGAACTGTTTGACGATCAGCGTTTGCAAACCCCGGGAGTAATCGAGGTTGTAGGTGACAAAGCGTTCCTGGAACACTTTCACCACCAGGTCCGGCACCAGGTAAATCGCCGCGCTGAACGAGACAATGGTCACCAGGTACAGGCGAAAGAGAATTCGAAACATCGCCTCAGCATTCCCACTCGGAACGGCTGAACAGATAGCCTTTGCCCCACACCGTCTTGATCTTGCGTGCCTCGCCGGCGTGATCGTCGAACTTGCGCCGCAACTTGGAGATCGCCACGTCCACCGAGCGGTCGGTACCGTTGAACTCGATGCCGCGCAGGCGCTGGAGGATCTGGTCGCGGCTCAGCACTTCACCGGCGTGGCGGGCCAGTACCACCAACAGGTTGTATTCGCCGCTGGACAGTTCCACCAGTTGCTCGCGCCAGGTCACGGTACGCTCGGACAAGTCGATGCACAGGTTGCCCATCAGGATGCGGTCGTTGACGGTCTGCGGTTCGCTGAGGCTGCTGCGCCGCAAAAGGGTGCGGACACGGGCCAGCAGCACCCGCGGCTCGCAGGGTTTGGTGACGTAGTCGTCGGCGCCCATTTCCAGGCCCAGCACTTGATCGTGGCTGTCGTCGCGAGCGGTGAGCATCAGGATTGGCAGCGCCGCCGAGTCGGCGCGCAGCAGACGACAGACCTGCAAGCCGTCGAGGCCGGGCAGCATCAGGTCGAGAATCACCAGGTCCGGCGGGCTGACCCGCGCGCGTTCGCGCACCTGATCGCCACGACCGATCACGCTGACGGAGTAGCCGTTGCGTTCCAGGTAACTGGCGATCAGTTCGGCGAGTGCGGTGTCGTCTTCGACCAGGAGGATGTTGGGCATGGGTGTTTCCAGAAAGTGCTGTGGCGCCAGCCATGCCGCCATCGCGAGCAAGCTCGCTCCCACAAGGACCGTCGTTCAACTGTAGGAGCGAGCCTGCTCGCGATAGCAATCGGGCAGGCGCAATAAAATTCAAGGCCTGAAGGATATACGCCCTCACCCATGCGTGAGTAAAACCCTTACACAATTTCACACAGCACCAACAAAGCTTCACCGCTACCCTCGCCGACGCCCAGTAGGATGCTGGGGGTCTTTATTGGGGTATTACATGTCGAAGAATCTGCTTGCCAGGCTCAGTCTGATTGCGCTGGCGTTGACACTGGGCGCCTGTGACAAGTCCTCCACCGCCGAAGAACAGGCGCCATTGGCCACCGTGCGCATCGAAACCATCGAAGCCCGCCCACTGACCATCAGCAGCGAGCTGAGCGGGCGCATTGCCGCGCCGCGCATCGCTGAAGTCCGAGCCCGTGTCGCCGGCGTGGTCTTGCAACGGACCTTCCGCGAAGGCAGCGACGTGAAGAAAGGCGACGTGCTGTTCCGCATCGACCCGGCCCCTTTCAAAGCCGATCTGGACAGCGCCGAAGCCGCCCTGCGCAAGGCCGAGGCCAATGCCTTCCAGGCCAAGCTGCAGGAACAGCGTTACGCGCAACTGATCGACGACAAGGCCATCAGCGGCCAGGACTACGACAACGCCCGCGCCAACGCACGGCAAACCGCCGCCGACGTGGCGGCGAGTAAAGCCGCGGTCGAACGGGCGAAACTCAACCTCGGCTACGCCACTGTCACCGCACCGATTTCCGGGCGCATTGGCCGGGCGCTGGTCACCGAAGGCGCCTTGGTCGGACAGAATGAAACCACGCCATTGGCGCTGATCCAGCAGCTGAACCCGATTCACGCCGACTTGACCCAATCCACCCGTGAACTCAACGACCTGCGCCGGGCCTTCCGTTCCGGGCACTTGCAGCAAGTCGGCCAGGATCAGGTCAAGGCCACGCTGATTCAGGACGACGGCAGTCTTTATCCCTTGCCGGGCAAGCTGCTGTTCGCCGACATCACGGTCGATCCGGGCACCGGCCAGATCATCCTGCGCAGTGAGTTTCCCAACCCGGACCTCGACTTACTGCCGGGCAGTTTCGTGCGGGTACGTCTGGAGCAGGCGGTCAACCAGCAAGGCATCAGCGTGCCGCAGCGAGCCGTGCAGCGTGACAGCGCCGGCATCGCCCAGGTGCTGCTGCTCGATGCCGAACAGCGCGTTGGCCGCCAGCCCATCGAACTGGGCGCCGTGCAGAACGATCGCTGGGTCGTCACGGGCGGCCTGAAACCGGGCGACCGCATCGTCATCGAAGGCCTGCAGCACGCCCGCCCCGGCGAGAAAGTGCAGATCGACGACACCCCTCTTCCACTTGCCCAGGTGACTGGCCAGTAAGCAGGACGCTTGTTTATGCCGCAGTTTTTTATCGACCGCCCGGTATTCGCCTGGGTGGTCGCCCTGTTCATCCTGCTGGCCGGTGCCCTGGCCATCCCGCAGCTGCCGGTGGCGCAATACCCCGACGTCGCCCCGCCACAAATCGAAATCTACGCCGTGTACCCGGGCGCTTCGGCGCAAACCGTGGACGAAAGCGTGGTCAGCCTGATCGAGGAAGAACTCAACGGCGCTGATCATCTGTTGTACTTCGAATCCCAGAGCAGTCTCGGCAGCGCCACCATCAAGGCTACCTTTCAACCGGGCACCAACCCGGAACTGGCCCAGGTCGACGTGCAGAACCGTTTGAAGGCCGTCGAGTCACGGCTGCCGCAAGCGGTGAACCAGCAAGGTTTGCAGGTGGAGAAAGTCTCCTCGGGCTTCCTGCTGCTGATCACCCTTACCTCCCGCGACGGCAAACTCGACGACGTGGCGCTCAGTGATTATCTGGCGCGCAACGTGATGAACGAGATCAAGCGCCTGGACGGCGTCGGCAAGGCACAGCTGTACGGCGCCGAGCGCGCCATGCGCATCTGGATCGATCCGCAGAAGCTGATCGGTTTTAACCTGACCCCGGCCGACGTCAACGCCGCCATCGTCGCACAGAACGCCCAGGTGTCGGCCGGCAGCATCGGCGACCTGCCAACCCGCAGCGCCCAGGAAATTACCGCAACCATTCTGGTCAAGGGCCAGTTGTCGACCCCTGAAGAGTTCGCCGACATCGTGCTCAAGGCCAATCCGGACGGCTCCACCGTACGCATCGGTGACGTGGCGCGTGTCGAGATCGGCAGCCAGGAGTACCAGTTCTCCACACGCCTGAACGGCAAGCCGTCCACTGCGGTAGCCGTGCAACTCTCGCCCGGCGCCAACGCCCTGAACACCGCGACCCTGGTGCGGGCGAAGATGGACGAGCTCAAGCGTTACTTCCCGGCCAACGTCGAGTATTCGATCCCGTACGACACCTCGCCTTTCGTCAAGGTGTCGATCACCAAAGTGGTCTACACCCTGGGTGAGGCGATGCTGCTGGTGTTCGCGGTGATGTTCCTGTTCCTGCAGAACATTCGCTATACGCTGATCCCGACCCTGGTGGTGCCGGTCGCGCTGATGGGCACCTTCGCCACCATGCTGGCGCTGGGTTTTTCGATCAACGTGCTGACCATGTTCGGCATGGTGCTGGCCATCGGCATCCTGGTGGACGATGCCATCGTGGTGGTGGAGAACGTCGAGCGGATCATGGCCACCGAGGGACTGTCGCCCAAGGAAGCCACGCGCAAGGCCATGACCCAGATCACCGGCGCCATCATCGGTATCACCCTGGTGCTGGTGGCGGTGTTCATCCCGATGGCCTTCATGCAGGGCTCGGTGGGGGTGATCTACCAACAGTTCTCGCTGTCGATGGCGACCTCGATCCTGTTCTCGGCCTTCCTCGCCCTGACCTTGACCCCGGCCCTGTGCGCAACGCTGCTCAAGCCGATTGCCAAGGGCGAGCATCACGAAAAGACCGGTTTCTTCGGCTGGTTCAACCGCCGATTCGAGCAACTGACCGAACGTTATCAAGGCTGGGTGGCCTACGCCCTGAAACGCACCGGGCGCTTCCTGCTGATCTACGGCGTACTGCTGGTGGGGCTGGTGGTATGTTTCGCTCGCCTGCCCTCTTCGTTTTTGCCGGTGGAAGACCAGGGTTACACCATCACCGACATTCAACTGCCACCGGGCGCGAGCAAAAACCGCACGGTGCAGGTCGCCGAGCAGGTCGAGGCGCACAACGCCGGCGAGCCGGGCATCAGCGACAGCGTGGTGATTCTCGGTTTCAGCTTCTCCGGCAGTGGTCAGAACGCGGCGCTGGCCTTCAGTACCTTGAAGGACTGGTCGAAACGGGGCAGCGAGGACTCGGCCGGTTCAATTGCCGACCGCGCCAACGCCGCTCTCGGTCAGATCAAGGACGCGGTGCTCTTCTCCGTCCTGCCGCCGCCGGTGGACGGCCTGGGCACGTCCAGCGGTTTCGAGTTCCGCTTGCAGGACCGCGGCGGACTCGGTCACGCAGCGCTGATGGAGGCACGCACTGCATTCCTCGACGCCGCCGAGAAAAGTCCGATCCTGATGAACGTGCGCGAAAGCGCGCTGGCCGAAGCACCGCAGGTGGAACTGATCGTCGACCGCAAGCAGGCCAACGCGCTGGGTGTGTCCTTTGCCGACGTCGGCAACGTCCTGTCCACAGCCGTCGGCTCGGCCTACATCAACGACTTCCCCAACCAGGGGCGGATGCAGCGTGTGGTGGTACAGGCCGAAGGCGATCACCGCAGCCAAGTCGATGATCTGCTGAAAATGCACGTGCGCAACTCCCAGGGCAAAATGGTGCCGCTGTCGGCGTTCGTGCAGGCCAGATGGACCCAGGGCCCGGCGCAGTTGACGCGTTACAACGGCTATCCGGCGATCAGCATTTCCGGTGAACCCAAGCCCGGTCACAGCACCGGCGAAGCCATGGCGGAAATCGAACGCTTGGTGGCCCAGGGCCCGGCGGGACTTGGCCAAGAGTGGACCGGTCTGTCATTGCAGGAACGCCTGTCCGGCAGTCAGGCGCCAATCCTGCTGGGGCTGTCGCTGTTGATCGTGTTCCTTTGCCTGGCGGCGTTGTACGAGAGCTGGTCGATTCCGACCTCGGTGCTGCTGGTGGTGCCCTTGGGCGTCCTCGGTGCCGTGCTGGCCGTGACCTTGCGCGGCATGCCCAATGATGTGTTCTTCAAGGTCGGGCTGATCACCATCATCGGCCTGTCGGCGAAAAACGCGATCCTGATCATCGAGTTCGCCAAGAGCCTGTACGACGAAGGCCACGACCTGATCGACGCTACGCTGCAAGCGGCACGCCTGCGTCTGCGGCCGATTGTCATGACCTCGCTGGCGTTCATCCTCGGCGTGGTGCCGCTGGCGATTGCCACCGGCGCCAGTTCGGCGAGCCAGCAGGCGATCGGTACCGGGGTAATCGGCGGGATGATCACCGCGACGCTGGCCGTGGTGTTCGTACCGGTGTTTTTTGTGGTGGTGATGAAACTGGTGCGCAA
This sequence comes from Pseudomonas vancouverensis, assembly GCF_004348895.1. Taxonomy (GTDB): domain Bacteria; phylum Pseudomonadota; class Gammaproteobacteria; order Pseudomonadales; family Pseudomonadaceae; genus Aquipseudomonas; species Aquipseudomonas vancouverensis. The sequence goes on along the minus strand of NZ_RRZK01000023.1, from coordinate 1,746 downwards.
ACGCCACAAACAAGACTAACCAAGACTGCAATACCTGTAGGAGCGAGCCTGCTCGCGATAGCGGTGTCACAGTCAGGCATGACTGCGACTGGCTAACCGCAATCGCGAGCAGGCTCGCTCCCACAATGGGCTCATGGATTTCAAGATGAGTAGCTCCTGAGCTAAGGTGTCTGCACACCTTCCGCCATCGAGCCCACATGCCCTACCTCACCCACACCCACCCGCGCCTGTCTGCCGCAGCCACCCTTGGCCTGGCGGTGGGCATCCTGGCACCGGCCGACTCGATCATCAGCAAGATCCTCTTCGGCTGGAACGCAGGCGTCTGGACCTATCTGATCCTCATGCTGTGGCTGACCGCCCACTCCAAGGCCCCGGACGTCAAGCGCATCGCCGAGATCGAAGACGAGAACGCCGGACTGGTGCTGTTCGTGGTGTGCATCGCCGCTATTGCCAGCCTCGCCACCATCACCGTCGAACTGGCCGGCAGCAAAGATTTGGAAACCACACGAAAGCTGCTGCACTACGGATTTACCGCATTGACCGTGATTGGTTCATGGCTGCTGATCGGGGTGATTTTCAGCGTGCACTACGCGCGGCTGTTCTACACCTGGGACGGCAAGGACCCGGCGTTGCGCTTCGCCGAGGGTTTGCTGACACCCAACTACTGGGACTTCCTGTATTTCTCCTTCACCATAGGCGTCGCGGTGCAGACCTCCGATGTCGGCGTGGCCACGCGGGAGATGCGCAAGATCGTGCTCGCGCAATCATTGATCGGCTTTCTGTTCAATACGGCGATACTCGGGTTTTCAATCAATATCGCCGCAGGACTGTTTAGTTGAGTCGTACTGTGACTTTCCTGCATTGCTCAATTCGCCGGCGTGGTCACCTTTAACATCAATGGCTCTCCATAGAACTGAGATGCATCGTGGGCACTGATACTGACGGTGTATTCAGTTGATGCCTTGAGCAGCGTCAGTGACACTGACTGTGCAGGTGTTTCGACCTTGCGGTAAGAGCCATTAAAGTCGTCCGCCTCGATTCTGTAACCAAGCAATCCTATAGCGTCTTCGGGCCGATTCCAGGCAAGATCTATCCGCGTAGGCCTGACTGATGTCCGTACATTCCTGGGTGGACCTATGGGTGGCGTACTCACACGGACGCTGGCGCTGGTCTCCGATTGATTTCCCGCCGCGTCGATAGCCCGTACCGAAAACTGGTAAACGTTTCCGGCAATCAGTCCAATGGCCAGATAACCCGGTGTAGAGTCCTTGGTCGTATCGATAAATTGACCATCTCTGAGTATTTCGTACCCTGTCACACCGACATTGTCACTCGATCTATTCCAGATGAGCGCAGCAGCCCGGGTTGAAACGTTCCCGGCCACCAGACCAGTCGGTTGTGTCGGTTTTGTCGCATCCCTTGTACTGAACGTGACGGAGGTGCCGGGAGAAAAGTTGCCGGCAGCGTCATAGGCATTAATAACTGCCGTGTAGGCAGTGACCTCTCTTAAACCATTGAAAATATGCCGGGGATTCGTGATGTAAACGGGAGATCCGTTATTGAGTGAAATGATATAGCCCGTCACCGCAACGTTGTCTGTGGAGGGTGTCCAGGACAGCGTGGCCGAGCTGCCACTCAGGTCACTTACGACAGGCGTTCCTGGTCTGGAAGGTGCGGTCACATCCTTGGTGCTGAAAGTAACAGCTGCTCCGTCGGACAGATTGCCTGCGGCATCCCGGGCCTTCA
>NZ_RRZK01000022.1 GCF_004348895.1 Pseudomonas vancouverensis | reverse complement strand
GTGCTCCATTCCCAACCGGTACGCACGGTGCCGTCGGCCGTGGTTCTGGCCCCGACGGTGATGTGATAGCGCCTCATGCCTGATCTGTCCTTGAGTCATTTGCAGGGACGAGCACGCTAAGTGAGGCTACAAGGGGGATAAATCAGACGTTTCGTTATCTTGTGTAGGTTTTTTCGCTATTCAAGTCGCCTCATCAGGGGATTCAGCGTGCTCGCTCCCAGCGGGATCGCGGGATCGCGGGAGGGCTCAGATCTTTAGGCACCCATGAGAGGCCTGGGAGCGAACACTTTTTTAAAGGCTGCCGACGAGATGCCCGCCATCCACCGCCAGCACAGCGCCCGTCATGAACACCCCGGCCTCGCTCATCAGCGGCAGGAAGGGGCCTTCCAGTTCCTGGAGGGTGCCCAGTCGACGCATCGGCACACTGTCGCGGATGTGTCGCTACCTACCCGGCGGCGGGGTTCAGGCCTTTCTGTTTCGCGACATGGGTTGCCAAGGCGTCCATCAGGTCCGGTGACAGGCAGTCATAGGGCTCCAGGCCAATTTCGCGCAGGCGCGCGCGGATCGCTTTCATCTGTGCTGGCGGCGTACCGGTTTCGATGATCGAGGACACGAACGCTGCAAACCCCGGTGCGGCCCATCCGCGTTGGGGTGAAAGCTCGGTATGGACGAAGTCCAGGCCATAGAACGCGTGGTCCTTGTTCTCGATGCGGCCGAACAGATGGGCGTGACACGCCTTGCAGGCGTGGCGCTGGATAGCCGCTTTCTCGTCGACGATTGCCAGTTTTTCGCCGTGGGCCACCACACTGACCTTGTCCCGGGGGACCACGGCAATGACAGCGAATATCGCGTCCTGGGGTTTCCAGCATTTGCTGCAGCCACACGCATGGTTGTGCAGGGTTTGCGCATCGACTTTGACCTCGACCTTGTCGGTCGCACACAGGCATTGCAGGGTACCGCCGGTGAAGTTCGCAGCGGCGGGCTGGATACCGTTGTCCAGAGCGGGGTGAAGTTTCAGGGTGGGCATGTTGTTGTCTCCTTCACAGGTGTTCCCCCCATGAAGAATAGCCCGCGATACGCGGGGCTCCTCCTGGTGCAAAGCACCACCCACGCTAGAAACCGAATGACGGCCCGGCGATCTATGCCTGGATCTGCGTATTTCGATAATCGCACCGAGGACATCAACCGCGCAGGCCTGGCCTGGGCAGTCTCAACGCTCCATGACATAAGTACCAGGTGCAGGACAGAGCGGCGGGTACTTGCGTGATCCGGGCTTCTTCGGCGCCGGCCGGCTTTCCCCCGAGCGCTGTTCGATCCATGTGCGCCAATGCGGCCACCAGCTGCCCGGCTGGCGCTCGCCGGCGTTCTGCAGCCAGGCTTCTGGCGTGTCCGCGCTGGCGGCTGCCGCGTAGTAGAACGACTTGGGGTTTCCCGGCGGATTCACCAGGCTCTGCAAGTGACCGGCGTTGGAGAGCACGTAGGTGGTGTCTTCGCCGAACAGTCGGGCGGTGCCGTAGCAACCCTGCCAGGGCGTGATGTGGTCGGTGGTGCCACCGACCACATAGGCGCCAACCTTCACTTGGGTCATGTCGATCGACTCGCCGGCAATCTCCAGGGTACCCGGGTTGCTGTAGGGGTTCTGCTGGATCAGGTCGAGGTAGTCCGCGTGCAGTTGCGCCGGTAGTCGTGTGGTGTCGTTGTTCCAGGCGAGGATGTCGAAGGCCGGTGGTTTGTTGCCCAACAGGTAGTTGTTCACCCAGTAGTTCCAGATCAAATCGTTGGGGCGCATCCAGGCGAACATGCGGGCCATGCCCTGGCCGCTGAGCACGCCCTTGCGCCGGGAGCTGGCCTTGGCTGCACGCAGGGCGGACGGAGTGGTGAACAGCCCCAAGGTGGTGTCGTCCAGGGCCGAGGGCATGTCGAGTACGCACACGGCCCAACTGGTATTGACCACCTTGTGCCCCTCGCCACGGGCTGCCAGCCAGCCCAGATAAGCTGCCAGAGTGATGCCGCCGGAGCAGGAGCCCCACATGTTCACATCCGGACTGCCGGTGATCCGGCACGCCACGTCGACGGCCTGGTCGAGGCACAGCGCGTAATCGGACAAACCCCAGTCGCGATGTTCGCGGGTGGGATTGCGCCAGCTGATGACGAAGAGGTTCACGCCGCTGTCCTGAATCCACTTGATCAGGCTTTTCTCCGGTGACAGATCGATGGCGTAGTACTTGTTGATCTGCGGCGGCGACATCACCAGGGGCCGGGAGAAAACCGTTTCAGTGGTCGGCGCAAATTGCAGCAGTTCGAACATCTCGTTGCGAAACACCACTTCGCCCTTGGCCGTGGCGATGTTTTCCCCGACCTTGAACGGCGTGCTGTCGACCTGCTTCGGCAGGCCTCGGTTGGTCAGCATGTCCTCGCCGAACTGACGCATGCCCTTGGCCAGGCTCATGCCGCCGGTGTCCACCAGCTTGCGCAGCGCTGCGGGGTTGGTCAGCGGTGAATTGCTCGGTGCCATGGCATCGACCAGCAATTCGGCGACGAACCGCGCACGGCTTTTTTCCAGCGGGGCCAGGTCAGTGGATTCGATGAAGCGGGTGAGCTCGCTTTGGCCGGCCAGATAGCTCTGCAGCAATGCACGCAGGAAAGCATTGGATTGCCAGGCAGGATCGACGAAACGCTTGTCCTTCGGGTCCGGTGCAATACTGGAGTTGCCGCCGACGATCCCGCGCAGTTCCTTCAGGTAGCCTCCCAGATGAGCACCGGCCTTGAGCGGCGACGTGCCCACGGCCTTGAGCAGGTAACCCGCCGAACCCAGCAAGTCTGCCGCACGCACACTGACCAGCGGATTGCCGGCCAGAGTCTGGTTAGCCGCAGTGCCGATCAGCTCTTGTTGAAGGGTGGCTTCCGGTAGATCGGTCTTGGGTTGAGTGCGGCGCTTTCGGGCGGTGGATTGCGGGCGTTGGGTAGAAGATAGGGTTTCGCTCGTTCGGGCGGATCTGCTCATGGCGGGTCTCTTGTTGTTGGGTGCTGCGGGTTGCGGTGGTTTGCTCCGAATCTAGAGGGTGGCGGGTGGGGAGACCTTGCATCGCGCGACAATCAATTTTCATTTGATGACAAGGGTGAATACGTTCAACCCTCACGGCGTTTTGAGAAAGCCGGCGCTTGTAAATACCTGTCGAGCCCACTGTTTACACGTCTGCCGTTCCTTCCATTCGCGCCATTTTTCAACCTTTGCCCCCCAATCCGGGTAGCCACCGGAGTCCGTCGTGCTCAGTAGGCTAGTGCCAAGACGCGGTTAACGGATCCCAGGCAAACGGAGCGGCAATGGAACATAGCGACAAGCAAGAGACGGCCCCTGAACGGCAAGCGATCGGCATGCCTCGGGTGTTGCGTGCGCAGCAACCCGATCGAGAGGCCCGTGCGTTCCTGCGTCTGGTCAACCTGTCCACCGGGCTGCGTGCAGCGGAGGATTACTCACTGCCCAGATTGCGCCAGGCCTGGCGGCTGACGGCGCTGGCGTTGGGCCGTCGTCCACGGGTGGCCTCGGTGACCGAACAACAGATTGCTGGCCCGGACGGCGGCATTAGGTTGCGCATCTTCAAGCCCGAGGATGGCGGGCAACCGTTGCCAGCGTTCATCTGGTGCTTCGGCGGCGGTTTCATCATCGGTGACCTGGACACCGCCGATGGTATATGCCGCAGCCTGGCCTTGGCTGCCCAATGCATTGTCATTGCCGTGCGCTATCGTCTGGCGCCGGAGCACGATTTGTCAGCCGGACGTGCGGATGCCCTTGCAGCCCTCGAATGGCTGGCGAAGGAGGGCGCCCGGCTGGGTATCGACACCACTCGCCTGGCCATTGGCGGCGATTCGGCGGGTGGCAATCTGAGTGCCGCGGTTGCCCAAGAGAGCCTGCGTCGCGGTGGTCCGAAGCTTCGCCTGCAAGTGCTGGTCTATCCGGCCACCGAGCTGGTGGAAAAATTCCCCTCGTATGCGCAGAACGCCTTCGGTCACGCCTTGCTGACCGATCACGCGGTGCAGTGGATGGAGCGGACCCTGGCGCCCTCGCTCAGAACCCTGGACCTGCTCGATCCCTGGTATTCGCCACGGCGTAACCCGGACATGCGCGGCCTGCCACCGGCCGTCATCGTCAGTGCCGGTTTTGACCCGATCCGCGATGACGGTCTGGACTATGCGGCCCGCCTGCGCGGTGCCGACGTGCCGGTCGAACTGCTGCACTACCGGGGCCAGTTCCATGGCTTTCTCAACTTTGATTCGGTCAATGGCGCCAGCCGTGACGCCTTGCAGCGCATCGGCAAGGCACTAAGCACAGCGTTTGCCGAAGAAACGCCGGCGGACCGGACAATCGAAATTGCCGATCGCGTACGCCGCCGGCCGTCACGTCTGCGGGCCAGCGCCGACGACCTGGCCACCTCGACCCTGACTACCTGGGTGGTCACCGAACGCTGGGGCATCGCTTTGTTGCGCTGGTTATCGCCTACGGCCGCCGGTGCCTGTCGCCTGTTGATCAGGCCTTGGCTGCTGCCCACGGTGATGATGCGGCGCAAGGCCATTTCCGGCCTTGACCGCTTGATTGCGCGGCAAACCTACCCGACCGAGAAACGCTGCACTGTGAACCCTTGATCGAGGACTACGTCATGGCATTACCTGATCCGTTCAAACTGTACCGCGACGCTGTCACCCTGTTCGAAAACGGCATCAATGGCCTGGCCGCCCGGCACATCGACTCGAAAGAGCTGGGCCGGGTGATCGACCAATACACCAGGCTCACACTCGGGTTGCAGCACCTGTCGCAGACGTCCCTGGCGCACCTGCACAAACGCATGGATCTGCCCAGTCGGGCTGAAGTCAACGCGCTGGCTGTGTCCTTGCGACGTGTCGAGGACAAGCTCGATCAACTGCTGCCTGCACCTACAGCGCTGGTTTCTCGTCCACCCCGCACGCGACAAGCACAGGCGCCAGCGCTGACAACCACGCTCAAGCCAGTCGCCAAGCGCAAACGCAAGGGAGGCAACGACAATGACACGCTCGCCTGACAACGCCCTTGCCGAGCAAACGCTGGCCGGTCGATTGCGCAATGAAACGAGCATGATGCTCAAGCGCGGCCTCAAGGGCCTGGAGTTTCTCGGCACGCCGCCACCGGCCGTTGGCCTGACCCCCAGGACCTTGCTGTACCGTCGCGGCACCTTGTGCCTGTATCACTATCACCCGACCTGCGCCGAGATCTACCGAGTACCGCTGCTGTTTGTCATGGCCACGACCAGCAAGGCGGCGATTTTCGACCTGACCAAGGGGCAAAGCCTGATCGAGTTCTTGCTCGCCCGCGGTTACGACGTCTATGTCATGGACTGGAACGCGCCAACCCCGGAAGAGTCGCACCTGAAGCTTGAACACTACGTGCTCGACTTCATTCCCGACTGCGTGCGCCGGGTGCAACAGGACTCAGGTGTGGCCGACATCACCCTGGTCGGCTACTGCATGGGCGGTGTCCTGTCGACGCTGTACGCGGCATTGCATCCCCAGGGCCCGTTGAAGAACCTGGTGTGTTTCACCACGCCCATCGACTGGACGAAGATGCCGTTGGCCAGACAGCGACACTTCGAGGTCGAGCGCCTGATCGATACGACCGGCATCGTCCAGCCGCACACCATCATCCGCGCCATCGACCTGCATCGCCCCGCAGGACGCATCGCCGGGCGCGCACGACTCTGGGACAACCTGTGGAACGACGACTACGTGCGCGGCTACCGAATGATGGCGCGCTTCAGCGACGAAACGTTGCCGCTTCCCGGCGAATACTTGCGGCAGATTCACCACGAGCTCGGCCAGAACAACGCGCTGTACGAAGGTGGCCTGCGCATCGGCGGCCAGACAGTCGACTTGAAGAATGTCCAGGCCGCGCTGCTCCACGTCATCGCCCAATATGATTCGCTGGTGCCACCGGAATGTGCCCAGCCACTGGTGGCCCGTGTGGGTTCGGCGGACAAGGAAGAGCTGATGCTGCCGGGCGGGCATGTCAGCCTGGTGGCGGGGCCCGCCGCGATCAGACGCATGTGGCCCAGGCTTGATCAGTGGTTGGGGGGGCGGTCGGTTTGAGGCATACAGGCTGGGCTGGGTGTGTGACCCTTAGGTCACACGTCAGGCCGTGTCAGGCGCTCATTTCAGCGGTTACTGCGTAAAATCCACAGATTCAACGCCCCGGCCAGGCAAAGCCACAGTAGATAGGGAAACAGAATCAAGCCCGTGATCACGTCAAGCTGCATCGCCAAAACGATCATTACGGCGACCACAAGCCAAAGCAGCGAAAGGATCACCATGCTGGCGAGAACGCGTTGAGCGCCAAAAAAGACCGGCGTCCACAGTGTATTAAGCGCAATTTGCGCCGCCCATAAGGCCAGCACTACCTGACTTCCAGGTATCTGGGTCAGCCGGTATCCGGCCCAAGCGAGTAACAAATAAATAGTCGTCCACGCGACTGGAAATACCCAGTTGGGCGGCGTGAAGCCGGGTTTTGTCAGAGATTCGTACCACTGGCCAGGTTTGAAGAAGAGACCTGCACTTGCAGCAGATCCGCAGGCGAGAAGGAAAATATAAAACGTCATAACCATTCCTTAGCAAAGGTCAGTTGTTTTGAGTGACGAAGCCATGTCCGCTGCTCTTAAGAGAAAGACGTCCGCTGCTGGGAAAAGTTTGAGGTGATGGCTGACATTTCCTGGGCGATGGTTCACCACTCGTCAACAAGGGGCCATGTCCCTCCTTGACAGTCCAGTCGTCTTGGGGAAATACTTGCCGCAAAATTCATATAGATGACTAGATAACAAGGTGAATAAAGTCGATGAATTCTCTGTCCAGTGATGTTCGCCTGCCGCTTTACCAACGCCTGCGTGACCACCTGGCAGAGCAAATCGCCAACAATCGCTGGCGTCCGGGAGAGGCCATTCCCACCGAAGCCGCGCTTTCAGCGGAATACCAACTGTCCACTGGCACCGTGCGCAAAGCGGTCGACGCGCTGGTCAGTGAGGGCATCCTGGAACGACAGCAAGGTCGAGGCACCTTCATTCGCCGGCCGCAGTTTCAATCGTCACTGTTTCGATTCTTCCGTTTTCAAACCGCTTCCGGCGAACGCCAGGTGCCGGAGAGTCGCATCCTGTCCATCGAGCCGGAAGCCGCGCCCTCAGCGGTGGCCCAAGCGCTGGGCCTGCCTGTCGAGGCGCCGGTCATCCGTATAGTACGGGTTCGTCTACTTGATGTTCAGCCGGTGCTCGCCGAAGAAATCTGGCTACCGCGCAACCGTTTCCAGCCGCTGCTGGAGATCGACCTGAGCCGCAAAGGACCACTGCTTTATCCGATCTACGAAGAAGTCTGCGGGCAGGTCGTCGCCTATGCCGAAGAGACACTGACCGCGGAATCTGTGAATGACGTGCATGCGCGGTTACTGCAAGTTCCGATCAACAGTCCGGTGGTGGTGATCGAGCGTCTGGCGCGCGATTACGCCGGTACACCGCTGGAATGGCGTCGCTCACGTGGGCATGCCGAGCACTTTCGCTACAGCGTGGATATTCGCTGACCCTGTGCCTGGGTAGCGGATCACTCAGCGACGACTCGGTCGTTGCCGATTGCATTGTTTTGATTGCCATGACTGGCCCGTAGGGGCGCGGTTTGTTCTCGGCTGCTTCCCGTTCCACCTATAAGGATAAGAATCATGTTTAGCTGGTATCGCCAAGTCACTCCTCGGGAGCGCAAAACGTTTTGGGCCTGCTTCGGCGGATGGTCGCTCGACGCACTGGAAGTACAAATGTTTGGCCTGGCGATTCCGGCCTTGATCGCCGCCTTTGCCCTGACCAAGGGCGACGCGGGGCTGATCAGCGGGGTGACGCTGGTCACTTCAGCCATCGGTGGCTGGGTAGGGGGCACGTTGTCTGACCGCTACGGCCGGGTGCGTACGCTGCAGTGGATGATTTTGTGGTTCTCCTTATTTACCTTTCTCTCCGCGTTCGTGAGCGGCTTCAACCAGCTCTTGATCGTCAAGGCGCTCCAGGGTTTCGGCATCGGTGGCGAGTGGGCAGCGGGTGCAGTATTGATGGCCGAAACCATCAATGCGCAGTATCGCGGAAAAGTGATGGGCACCGTACAAAGCGCCTGGGCCGTGGGTTGGGGGCTGGCCGTCGGCGTATTCACACTGATTTATTCCTTCGTGCCGCAGGACATGGCGTGGCGCGTGATGTTCCTGGTCGGGCTGCTACCGTCGTTCCTGATTATCTGGGTGCGTCGTAACGTCGAGGAGCCCGACAGCTTCCAGCGTCTGCAAAAAGACAACGCCATCCCGCAAAGCTTCTTCAAATCCCTGGCCGGCATCTTCCGCCCCGATTTGATCCGCGTAACGCTGTTCGGGGGTCTGTTGGGGCTGGGGGCGCACGGTGGTTACCACGCGGTGATGACCTGGTTGCCAACGTTTCTCAAGACTGAGCGCAATCTGTCCGTATTGAACTCTGGCGGCTACCTGGCGGTGATCATCTTCGCGTTCTGGTGTGGCTGTGTCGTCAGCGGCTTTTTGATCGACCGTATTGGCCGACGCAAGAACATCGTGCTGTTCGCGCTTTGCTGTGTCGTCACTGTGCAGAGCTATGTGTTCCTGCCGCTGACCAATACCCAAATGCTGTTCCTGGGGTTCCCGCTCGGCTTTTTCGCGGCCGGTATTCCCGCGAGCCTTGGCGCACTGTTCAACGAGCTGTACCCGGCGGATGTGCGCGGTGCGGGTGTGGGCTTCTGCTACAACTTTGGCCGAGTGCTTTCAGCGGTGTTCCCGTTCCTGGTCGGTCACATGAGCGACTCCATGTCCCTTGGGTCTGCAATCGGTATCGACGCCGGGATTGCCTATGGCGTGGCGGTGATCGCGGCACTGTGTCTGCCGGAAACCCGTGGACGCAACCTCGAAGCCTCAAGTGCATCGGTGCCAGCAACGATCAACCGCAACGAGAGTGCGCGGGCCTGATGCCCTTTACCTTCTTTGAATGAACGCCATGACTGACACCTGTTCTACGCCGATTACCGGCATCGACTCCCATGCTCATGTGTTTAGCCGCGATCTGAATCTGGTCGGTGCACGGCGCTATACCCCTGACTACGACGCCACGCTTGAGCAGTATCTGACGCACTTGCACGCCCATGGCCTGAGCCATGGTGTATTGGTGCAACCGAGCTTTCTCGGTACCGACAATAGCTACTTGCTGGCGGCGTTGAGGCAAGCGCCGGATCAGTTGCGAGGCGTGGTTGTGCTGGAGCCAGGCGTCAGTCGCGCCCAGTTGAATGACATGGATCGCCTGGGCGTAGTCGGCGTTCGCTTGAACCTGATGGGTAAGGCGTTACCTGATTTTCGTAACAGTGCCTGGAGCGAGTTTTTCAGTCAGATTGCTGATCTTGACTGGCATGTCGAGTTGCATCGGGAGGTAAAGGATCTGCCGGGATTGATCCATCAATTGACGCCGTTCGGTTTGAAGTTGGTGATTGATCACTTTGGTCGGCCGGATGCCAATTCGGGCGTCGATCAGCCCGGGTTTAGCGAGTTGCTGGAGTTGGGATCGAAAGGTTCGATCTGGATGAAAGTCTCGGGAATCTATCGTTTGGGAGGTACGCCGCAACAGAACATCCATTTCGCTCGAATGGCATTGCCGCTGCTGGAACAAAGTTTCGGCCTTTCCCACTTGGTGTGGGGCAGCGACTGGCCGCATACGCAGCATGAGCAAAGCATCGGTTTTCGCACCGTAGTCGATCAGTTGAAGGCCCTGGAGTGTCCGCCGCAGGTTAGTCATTCGTTGCTGGTGCAAGTCCCTCGAAGGCTATTCGGTTTTGCAAAAGGCAAAAGCTGAGACGTGTGCCTGTATTCGCAGATGTCCATTCATCTCACCCATTTTAATAAATACCTACCGAGATCCTTTCATGACTCCCTTAGATATAGACCTCCTACTGACCGCATTGGTGAGCGTCCTGGTGCTGGTGGGGCTCATCGTGTCGCGCCTCAAAATGCACCCGCTCCTGGCCTTGCTCGTGGTTTCCGTGGGCGTCGGCTTTGCAACCGGTATGGAGCCGGAAGCCATCGTCTCCCACGTGATCACCGGCGCCGGAAAGACACTGGGGGCAGTGGGGGTCGTCATCGCGCTTGGCGCGATGCTGGGCAAAATTCTGGCTGACGCAGGCGTCACGGAGCAGATCGCCGAGGTCATCCTCAAGCGCACATCGGATCGGATGATCCCTTGGGCCATGATGATGGTTGCATTTGTCATTGGCATTCCCATGTTTTTCGAGGTGGGCCTGGTGATCATGCTGCCGCTGATATTCAGCGTGGCGCGAAAGCTGGAAAGCCAGGCTCGTTTCAAGGGTTCAGCCTATGTGTACGTGGGTGTTCCGGTGATTGCCGCACTTGCAGCCATGCACGGGATGGTACCGCCGCACCCTGGCCCCTTGACGGCCATCGCCGCGCTGAAAACCTCGGTCGGGCCGACAATGCTCTATGGTTTCCTTGCGGCTATTCCTGCAATGATCTTAGGCGGCCCGCTTTATGGCGCATTCATTTCGCCGCGCATGAGCACTCGGCCCGATCAGGTTTTGCTGGATCAGTTCACCCTGGCTGAAAAAGCCGACGATCAAGCACGCACCAGCGTATGGCTTGGCGTGCTGGCAGCCTTGCTACCGGCCATCCTGATGCTGATTCATGCCGTCGCCGAGATGGTATTACCCAAGGGTAATGCGTTCCTGCACATGGCTGGCTTCCTGGGTAATCCCCTGATCGCCATGCTTCTGGGCGTACTGTTCGCCGGGGCCAGTCTGGTACTCGCACGGGGCGGCGATGCGGGGCACTTGCGTGATTCCTTGGGCAAGAGCCTCAAGCCAATCGCCTCAATCATCATGATCATCGCCGGTGGTGGTGCCTTTCAGGAGCTGCTGACCAGCGCCAAGGTGGGCGATGCCATTGTCCACCTGACTCAGCAGTCTGCGTTCCCTCCGCTGATCCTGGGTTGGTTGATTGCGATGCTGCTCTCGGTATCTACCGGTTCCGCCACTGTAGGTATCGTGGGTGCTGCCGGCTTGCTGGCGCCGCTTGCAGGTGCTGATCCCAGCCTCAACTTGCCACTGCTTGCCCTGTCCATCGGCTGCGGCTCGCTGTTCTTCAACTATGCGAACCATGCGGGCTTCTGGATGGTGAAAGAATCCTTCGGCATGACGATGGGCGAGGCCACCAAGACCATTTCAGTGGTTCAATCCATCGTAGCCGTGGTCGGTTTGATTGTGGTGTTGCTGTTGAATGCGGCTGTCACGGTGATTTGAGTCAGGAAACGGGGCCGCGACCGTTGAGCCTTGGCTAACCAAGTGATCCTGGTGTGAGACAAAAGGGCCCTTTAGGGCCCTTATTTGTTAGCTGCACCCATGTGTTATTACCACGCCGTTTAGAGGCACCGCTCTAGATCAGTGTCTACACTGGAGACTGTCGTAATAATGAAATATTACGGTCATAGAATTGACACGAATTCTTACATCTTCCTCACTCGGCCCCCGGCCGTATTCATGGATGAAAAAACTCATGCGTCGTGTTGTGTTCAATCAGAAAGGTGGCGTTGGAAAATCGAGCATCGCCTGCAACCTTGCCGCTGCGAGCGCTGCCGAGGGTTATCGAACATTGCTGGTGGATCTCGATCCCCAGGCCAATTCGACTCATTATTTGACGGGCCTGCTCAACGAAAGCGTTCCAGCGGGGATCGCCGACTTTTTCCGGCAGACACTCTCTGGTGGTTTCGAAGGAAGAAGAAATCGAGTGGTCATCACGCAGACCTCTTACGACAATCTTCACTTGGTGACGGCCTGTTCCGATCTGACTGACCTGCAGTCGAAGCTCGAATCCAAATACAAGATCAATAAGCTGCGAAAGCTCCTGGTTGAACTGTCCGAAGATTACGAGCGCATCTATATCGATACGCCGCCTTCACTCAACTTTTACACGTTCAGCGCCTTGGTGGCGGCGGACAGCCTGCTGATCCCGTTCGATTGCGACAGCTTTTCTCGCCAGGCCCTGTACCGTGTCATTGCGCAGGTAGAGGAGCTACGACTGGATCACAATGAGTCCTTGAAAGTAGAAGGGGTGGTGGTCAATCAGTTCGCTGGGCAAACCGGTTTGCATCACGCCTTGGTGAATGAGCTGTTGGCGGAAGGTTTACCCGTGTTGCCGGTGTACCTGAGCAGCTCCGTTAAAATGCGCGAATCTCACGAAGTCTCGGTGCCCATCATTCACCTGGCCCCTGGTCATAAGCTATCGCGAGAGTATTTTGGCTTGCTCGATGCCTTGGAAAGGGCTGCTTGATCGGCTGCCGCTTGCAGCGAATCGAGTTCCGTGAAGAGGCGCCCAACCTAGGCCGGGCGCCCTTTGACTCAGCCAGTGTGGTGACTCTCGGCAAGGCCATAGACGGATGTGTCTAGACCTTCGAAGCGCGCTTTCAACTGCAGCGCCAGATACAGCGAATAATGCCGGGACTGATGCAGGTTGCCACCGTGGAACCAGAGGTTTTCCTGCTGGGTTGGCTTCCACATGTTCCGCAGTTCGCCCTCATAAGGGCCAGGGTCATTGGTGGTTCCAGAACCCAAGCCCCAGCAGCGGCCGACCTTGTCAGCGACTTCCTGGGAAATCAGTTTCGCCGCCCAACCATTCATTGAGCCATAGCCCGTGGCGTATACGATCAGATCGGCCGGTAGCCGGCTGCCATCGTTGAGTACAACGGCATCCGCTTCAATGCGTTCGACACCCAGTCCAGGGGCGCTCTTGAGCTTGATTGTGCCATTGGCGATCAGTTCAGAAGCGCCGACGTCGATGTAGTAACCAGAGCCACGGCGTACGTACTTCATGAAAAGACCAGACTCGTCGTCACCGAAGTCGAGCATGAAACCGGCCTTGGCCAGGCGCTCGTAGAAGTCCTTGTCACGTTCCTTGATTGCGTCAAAGACGGGTTGGTGAAAGCTTGGCATCACCTTGTAGGGGATCGAGGCGAACAGCATGTCAGCCTTGTCCGTGGTCAACCCTGTCTCCAGGGCGTCTTCAGAGTAGAGCCCGCCGAAGACCAGTTCCATCAAGCTGTCGGAACGCACGATGTGGGTGCTCGAGCGCTGCACCATGGTCACCTCGGCGCCGTTCTCCACCAGGTCGGCGCAGATGTCGTGGGCCGAATTGTTCGCACCGATGACCACCGCACGCTTGCCGCTCCAGGCGTCTCCACCGGGATGGCGGCTGGAATGATGCTGCTGGCCTTTGAAGACCTCGGCACCCGGATAAACAGGAACATTAGGAACACCAGACATGCCGGTGGCGAGGATTAGCTGTGCAGGCTGTAATGTCACACGCTCGCCATCGCGCTGCACTTCAACCTTCCAGGTGCCGCTTTGCTCGTCAAAGCTGGCGCTCACGCATTCCGTGCGCGGCCAATAATTGAGCTCCATGACCTTGGTGTACATTTCCAGCCAGTCGCCAATCTGGTCTTTTGGGGTGAACACCGGCCAGTGATCGGGGAAGGGCAGGTAAGGCATGTGGTCGTACCAGACAGGGTCGTGCAGGCACAGTGACTTGTAGCGACCACGCCACTGATCACCAGGCCGTTCAGCCTTGTCGACGATCAAGGTTGGCACGCCCAATCGCTTGAGCCGCGCAGCGAGGCCCAGCCCGCCTTGGCCGCCACCGACGATCAGGCAATAGGGTTGGGTGGTGATGCCGAGCGAAGCTTCTTCATCGCGTCGGCGCTCCAGCCAGTTGCGTTTGTCGGTGTGGGCGTGCCCATGACTGGCACCCATGGGACGGCGGCGGCCGCTGGGTTCTTCAAAGCCTTTGAGCTCGCGCATGGTCGTCAGCAGCGTCCAGCACAGGCCGTCCTTCAGACGCACGTAGCCTTTACCACGCGCCGCCTCGGTTTCCAGGCTGATCCAGCCTTCGAGAACACCGTTATTGAGCGTCGCTTCACCTTCCAGTTTCCATCCCTCAGGGCGCGTCTGGTCGAGGCGCGTTTCGAGCATGTCACGGATGGCAGGCTTGCCCTCCAAGGTCACCAGGTTCCAGCTGAAAAGCAGCAGGTCACGCCAGTGACACTCTTCGGCAAACAGTTCCAGTGTGCCGTCCAAATCACGCTGGATGAGGCGATCGTTGAGCCTTGCGACCCACGCCGCGAGTTGATCAGTCGGCGTTTGCAAAGGTGTATCGATAGCAATGTTCATGGGGCTTCTCCCGTTCTTGTTGTTTTTGTAACGACTTGTCCAAGAGCAAGGCCCGGGCCATCTTCATGAAAGCCTTGTTGCAGAGCGGCTGCCGCATTACTGCTCAGGCTGTGACTCAGGTTCATGTCACGAATCCGGGAGTAGGGGATGACAGAGTGTCACTCGGTGCAAAAAACGCTCGTTGCCGTCTTTTCATATAAGCTGCGAACAGACCCGTGTCCTGACCGTAACGGAGAACAAGAACAATGAAGCCGGCCTTGATCAACGCCCACGCACAACAAGTGCTACAAGCCGTGCAGGGCACTATCGCCAATCACGGCCCTGCGGCTGACCTGGCCATCACACGATCCTGGCGCCGGTGCCTGGATCAGTATCAGCTCGATCCCGCCAGCCGCCGCGCGCCTAATGTGGTTGAGCATCCACGCTTGCAGGATCACCGCGCGCCACTGGAACACATCATCGCTGTGGCGCATTGGCAGATGGGCAACTTGCACCAACAACTCGGACGCGATGGCCACGTTGTTCTACTCACCGATGCTCGCGGAGTGGCCATCGACAGTGTGTTCAACGAATCCGAACGTGCGGAGTTTCAGCGTTCGGGGCTGTGGCTGGGTTCGGTATGGAGTGAAGATTGCGAAGGCACCAACGGTGTCGGCACCTGCCTGGTCGAGCGAAAGCACGTCACCATCCGCCGTGATGAGCATTTCCGTGGCAAGCACGTTGGCCTGACCTGTTCGGCCAGCCCGATATTTGATGCCAGAGGAGAGTTGCTCGCTGTGCTCAACCTTTCCTCTGTGAGGGATGACCATAGCCTTCAGCAACACTTCCAGGCCATGGCATTGACCAACCTGTCCGCCAGGTTGATCGAGAGCTGTTTTTTCCTGGGGCATGATCCGCAGCGGTACTTGCTGCGCTTCCATCCAGAAGCGGGCTTCGTTGGGCTGCTCGGTGAAGGTCTGCTCAGTTTCGATGAGAACGCCCGTATTTGTTCAATCAATCAGGCTGCGCTGGATCTGCTGGGCCTCAGCCGTGACCAGGTGCTTGGGCAATCCCTGACGATGCTGCTCGAAACACCCCTCGATCAGGTGATGAGTCAGGCCAGCGCCCAGCCGAGTGTCTGTTGGCCAATGCGGCTGATGGACGGACGCCTTCTTTACGGACAGCTGCGAGAACCCGTGCACCAAGCGCCCTTGGTCACTCCCTCAACGTCCACAATCAACGACGAGCACGTGTGCCTGGAAGACCCGCGCCTGCAACGCGGTTTTGCCCGCGCTTTACGTGTTCTGGAACGCGACGTGCCGGTATTTCTACAGGGCGAAACCGGTACCGGCAAAGAAGCCTTTGCGGCGGCGCTGCATCGTGCCAGCGCCAGAGCGAGCCAACCTTTTGTGGCGATCAATTGCGCGGCGATTCCAGAAACGCTGATCGAAAGCGAGCTGTTCGGCTATCGCGGCGGCAGCTTTACCGGAGCCCGCAAGGACGGAATGATCGGCAAGCTGGAGCAGGCCCACGGCGGCGTTCTGTTTCTCGATGAAATCGCCGATATGCCGCTGGCGTTACAGACTCGCCTGCTGAGGGTGCTTGAGGAGCGTCAGGTCGTACCCTTAGGTGGTGCGACGGCGCGTCCACTCGACGTACGCCTTGTCAGTGCCAGCCACCAGGATCTGCAGGCCTGTGTATCTGAAGGGCGCTTTCGTGAAGACCTTTTTTACCGAATTGCCGGTTTCACCGTGCAGCTCCCACCGCTGCGCGAACGATCAGACAAGGGCAGTTTGCTCGACCTGCTTCTGCGCGAAGAATCAAAAGGTACGCGGATTCGCCTGGAGGCGGGCGTCAGAGACCGGTTATTGAAGCAACCGTGGCCGGGCAATGTCCGGCAACTGCGTACCTGTCTACGCACGTTGGTAGCGTTGGCGTTGGAAGGGCGTGTCACTCTGGACGACTTGGCGGAGCTACTGCCGGCAGCTCCCGCGACAGACACGCTGACCGAGAATCCGCTTGGAGAATCAGAACGGCAGACGCTGCTGAAGTTAATTGAGGCGGAACACTGGCATATCGCTCATGTCGCCGCACGTCTGGGGATCAGCCGTAATACGCTCTATCGAAAACTTCGGCATCACGGTATTTCACGACCTGGTTGAACGTGGAAAGACACCGTCAAATTTCCAGCTTCATGGACTTGGATTGTGCGATGGAGGTCGGGCAGGAGAGGGCGCTAATGTCGAGTGACGTCGGGTTCGAATCGTCGCTTACGCGCCCACCAATAAAAAACCCCTGAAGCCATAGGGAGTCAGGGGTTTAGCAATAATGGTGCCCAGAGACGGAATCGAACCGCCGACACGGGGATTTTCAATCCCCTGCTCTACCGACTGAGCTATCTGGGCCGCGGCGGAATTAAACGTGTTTTACGGTTGAGTCGTCAAGCAAGAAATCAGAAAAAATCAATTAATACCGATGCTTACGATCACTCAGAATCCAGGAAGTGGGAGATTTTCTGGAGAGACTTGGACCCTGTGGCTGACCGAGGAGGGCGTCGTGAACGCGGTTACGGGGAATATGTCCTAGCGGATCTGGCCAGCGATGTTGTGTCTGCGCATGGACAGATGCAAAGACCAAACATGACAGCGCCGGCCATTTCGTCGATGCCAAGAATCGGGACAAGGCCAATCTCGAATCCTCTGACTACAGACGTATCATCCGCGCAGCTGAAAAGATCCTCGGGCAAGTAGAAGCATCGGATGGACGTGTCGCCGAGATCCTTCAAGCTGTGATGCTGGCCAGGTCACTGGGAGCTGATTCCACTTCCGAGAAATGCGTAAGCCAGGAATGTCAGAGGTGGATGTTGACCCACCGTAATCGAAATCAATGGGTTCAGCGAAGAGATGTCTGCAGTCGCATCAAATAGCGATTGCTGAAGTTGCCGTAGTAGGTCGCATGAGTTCCGGGGACTGACCAATCAGCTCAGTAGCCCAGATAAAGGATTTAACATAATATACATTATGCGTACCTTCGTATGGAGATACTGGGGTCGTGTGTGGGCAGACTTGAAGCTCACCAGCGCAGCGCTCGTGTGGCCCCCCCCTAAAGATGGCGCCTGAAGTGGCGCGACCCATTTTTGTTTCGAAAGCCTTGTAGGCCGTGCCTCTGCGAACATTCCTCACTCTCGGAGAACGCCATTTCAGTGCTTTTTAATCTGGCGGAATAGGCCCTAACACATGGTATGACTACTTTTTTGTTAGTTTTGGACGCCGTATGCCGCATAGAAATGCTTCCACGCATCCTGGTAAGCGCCCATTTCGAGCAGGTTGCCCCAGTACAATAAAGAGCCCGAATGCACGACCTCTTTTAAAACTGGCTGAAACCTTTAAAAATGACCCCGTCTGTAGCCTAATGAAAACGAGGGATTGTGATTTTCTGAAACCTAAAAATCGCTCGCAATATGTGCTTGGCCGCGTAGGTTCAATCGTTCGCATCAGAACTTTCCAATCTCATCGACCGGTACGCGAAGATCCAGAAAGATCGAATATCAGGACAGCAACCCGGAAGCTACACCTAGGTAGTGTAAACCTCGCCTGCGCCGCGAAGGCTAAGCTTGGTTGAGGCGTGTAACACCGGCGTGCATTGCGTGGATAAACATTGGAGCGAGCGACCGATATGCCAACTCAGAGATATTCAAGCGTGGAGAATAACGCTTTATAGGCAAAAGGAGCGTATCTAAAGGTGTATTCCAGACTGAAGCTTCGAAGAAGCTTCATTATAAAACCACCTACAGTTCTGGATTTCAAGAGTATTTCTTATGGGCTGACAACTGGTTGTTCTTGATACCCCATTTAAAGAAGCTTTTAAAAATGATTGAAACCTTTAAAACTGGTCAGACCCACTATTATGGCGGTTACAGCCGCGCAGCCCGTATTATTAGGATGTTGTAGTTATAACACTTTAAAAATTGCTGAATCTTTTAAAAGTGGCTGAATCTTTTAAAAGCGGCCCCTGGATTATGATTGTCACGAAGCCCCCCCTATCTAAAGCGCTATTGGCACCTTTCAATAGCTGGGTAGTTTGAGCACGCAACCCGCACAGCCTGGGGCTTTCGGCCGTGCAGTCGGCGTTTCTCAGCCAGGGCTCGGTCAAAACTGTCAATATATAACTAATTAGTCTTTAGTTGCCTGATCATCAGTCAAGCTTTGTAAGAGAAAACTTGCAAAGACATGTTTGCCATGTATAACCTACATGCCATCGATCAAATGGTTAGGGCTATGCGATGAGCGATTCATCCAGGCAGACGGGCACGCTCGCCTCGAACAAACGGAAGGATACGCCCCCTACTTCCGATAACTCCCAGAATCGGAAGTATGCAATCCAGCATTCAAAGAAGGATGGCGAGATGCCGAGCCCACATCCGCTGTTTAACACCTATAAAGAATTCATCAACCACACTAGCGATGAGCCCGACCCGAGCCTACCGCTGGTGATGAACTATCTGGCGAACTTTGATGCGCTGCTAAAACCCATAGACGGTTTCGAAGTCGTCAGTGGTTTTCTGCGTTCATACTCCAACGTCGAGGCTACATTCGTTTCGTATCGCACCCATGCCGAGCGCCTGCTGCTTTGGGCATTGTTGATCAGAAAGAAGCCCCTCATGGAGCTGCGTCGCGCAGACGCCGAAGCTTTCTTGGAATTCTGCATGGCTCCACCCACGGGCTGGCTTGGCCCCGTGACACGCAGCAGATTTCTGATCGTGGCATCCGACAAAGATTCAGGGTTGTGCCCAAATCCACGCTGGCGTCCATTCTCGGTGAAGTCAGCGAATCGCACGCCTGATGCCGCGGATCTTGACGACCCGGGTACCGGCGCTCCGTATCAGCCATCCCGCGGGAGTATTTCCCAAGTTTTCTCGGTATGTAGCAGCTTGTACGAATACGCCATCGATGAGGGCCTGACGTCGACGAATCCCTTCAGGGCTATCAAACAGAAATCGCGCTTCAAAGCGTCGCGCTCAATGGAGCAAACCGGACGTGCCCTCACGCCTCTTCAATGGGACTTCGTACTGAGCACCGCTGAAAAAATGGCAGCGATGGCTCCTGAACAACATGAACGCACTCTATTCATCGCCGCGACGTTGTTTCCGATGTACCTACGCGTTTCAGATGTCTGTGGTCGGGTGAATTGGCAGCCCACAATGGGATCCTTCAAGACGGATCATGAAGGCAACTGGTGGTTCCACCTCATTGGTAAGGGTGATAAAGCCGCCAAGGTAGCGGTTAGGCCGCAATACATTGATCGTTACCTAAAGCGCTACCGACGGTTCATGGGGTTGTCTGAGCTGCCATTACCTAATGAACAGACTCCTCTGATTGCGACCTTGAATGGTCGTCCAGGGTTATCCACTCGAATGGTTCATTCGATCATCCAGAAGCTATTTGACCGCGCTGTTGATGAAATGGTGAACGAAGATCGCCAGTCGGGCGAAATCGAGGCTCTGCGGGTTGCCTCCACACATTGGTTAAGGCATACGGCTGCGACACTTGATGCTCCTTGGCGAGACGCCAAGGACTTGCAGATGGATTTACGTCACAACAATTTGTCCACTACTCAGGACATTTACTACAGCAGTTATGAAGATAA
This sequence comes from Pseudomonas vancouverensis, assembly GCF_004348895.1. GTDB lineage: Bacteria > Pseudomonadota > Gammaproteobacteria > Pseudomonadales > Pseudomonadaceae > Aquipseudomonas > Aquipseudomonas vancouverensis. The sequence continues at coordinate 90,530 of NZ_RRZK01000022.1, read as the reverse complement.
GCGCTCGTACTCGCTTAAAAAACTGGGTTTGAAAAACCGCGACTAATTTTCAGAGACAACACGTAGAAAAATCTTGGAATCAATCCCCCTCCCATCATTAGGATCTAGCAGGCCTGCCCCACTCTTTACGGGGTTATTTCTAGTAAGCCTTTATAGCTCAACTAAACATCTATTTAGTTGAGTTAAGTTTAAGCGTGTCGTTTTATATTCGAAACTTCCCTGCTGCTTCAAAGTGCGCGGGCAATCAACGCTCGAATGATGACCAATGTCGTATAGGTACGGCCTAATCTCGGCACGGACCTCGACTTCACCTAAGCCGAATGGACGATTCGCCTCCCCTTTATTGCCTCTACGTTCGTGCGACAACAACAATAATGAGTGACGTGCGCATGACCTCTTCCATGCCCCCCGGCCAAGACTTTTGCGCCCGCGCCGGGATCAATGCCGCCGAGTTAAGCGAACTGCTCGACCAGGTCTATCGCGGCCCTCTGGAAAGTACGCCCTGGGCCAGCCTCCTGGAGGCCCTGCGCCAGCGCTTCGCCGCCAGCTACTTCACCCTGGTGCTGCGCAACCCTGCCCATGAGCGGCCCGGGCTGATAGTCAACGCCTCGGCACATGGTCCCTTGCTGCCGGGCGAACCCTCCTACAGCGAGCAGTACTACTCGATCTGTCCGTTTCTCAACTGGCCGGTCGAACAGGTTGCCAGCGCCGACCAGGTCATGGGCACCTCCGATTGGTTGGTGCATGATTTCTATCGCAACTATCTGCAACCGCTCGATCTGCGCTATGTACTGGTGTCTAACATGCGCACCACCGCTGGCATGCATTGCGCGCTTTTCGTCTGTCGCAACCATGCAGGCAAGGATTTCGATGACAGCGAGATCGCGCTGATACGCCTGTTGCTACCGCACCTGCAGCAGGCCGTGGACCTGCATTCCGTCGTGGACCAACTGGAGTCGGAGCGCCGGCTCTACGCCACGATCATCGATCGGCTGCTGGTGGGCACGGCGATTCTCGACGAAACCGGACGAGTGATGCGCTGCAACCCCGCGGCGCAACGCCTGTTCGACGCGCGTGACGGTCTGGAATGTCGGCAGGAGAAACTCTGCGCGTTCGCCAATCACGAAAGCCGTAGCTTGCAGCAGACCATCCAGAAGATGCTGCAGCTCCACCAGCACGGCCTCGACGATGAGATCGAAGTCCTGACGCTGTCGCGGCCCAGCGGCAATCAGCCGCTTAACATCCTGCTGCGCCCCATCGCCCTCAACCACGAGTGCCAGGGCGGCGCTCGGCGGCCGGCGGTGGCGGTATTCATCCGCGACCCCGCCGATTCGCCGCAGGCTTCGCGCAAATTGTTGCGCAGCCTGTTCCAGCTGACCCGTACGGAAACCGAGGTGGCGATGCTGATAATGGACGGTCTGACGCTCGACGAAACTGCCGAAGCCCTCGGCGTCTCACGCAACACGGTGCGCGCACACCTGCGTGGCGTGTTCGTGAAGACGGGGGTCACGCGCCAGGCACATCTGATCAAGACCCTGCTCAACAGCGTGGCGTCACTGGCATAGCCCGAGAGTCTCGCTGTCCGGGCCGAGTCCCACGTCCTGGTGCTTAGTCACGCACATGAACTCCGATCCGCTGTATTAGCCGGATTCGTTGCAGGCACCTTGCTCGACAAACAAACGCGCACCCTGCCCTCGTGCGCCACCGGTGATCAATGCCACTTTTCCATCCAGCCGCTTCATTGTTGCGTCTCCTGTTGGGCCACCGCCCTGGGGTATCCCGACAACAGCCTGTCGGCCAACTGATCCAGCCCGTCATCGTCGAGGTGATTGATACCGGCCGCGCGAGCACGTCCGCCGCCTGTCGCGAAGCCACGGCAAAATTCGTCAGCCGGAAACTCGGCTCCGGCCGGAACCCGCAAGCTGAAACTCCAGCCCCCACCAGCCTTGGCGCTGAGCAGCCCGATCACTTTGCACGGTTCTGCGACGGCCAATTGGTTGGCCAGTACGCCGTTTACCCGCCGTGACCAGGCCTCGGCAGGCAGGCGGTAAAGCAATGCCCCCGGACCTTCCCGCCAAGGTTGCTGCCCCTGAGCGGCGACCATGTCTACTGCGTAGCCGGCACGCAACCTGACAAAGCTGGGACTGTGCAACGCGAACGCCAACGGATCACTATAGGGCAGTAATTCGGCAGCAAGCGCCACGGGGTCGAAATGCAGGTCGGCCAGGCTATCGCCATAGGCGTTGTAATTGAGCAGCAAGCCCAGTTCCTCCAGCGCCGCCACTTCAGCGGTAGCCAGGCCGTGACGTTCGGCCAGGGCCCGCGCCGGGCCGGCCATGCCGTCGCCGAAGGCTGCCACCACCGCCCAGCGGTAATGCTGGCCTTGCAGGTAGCGGTCCACCAGGAGGCTGGTACAGACGTTGGCGGCGGTGTCGATGTACGACTCGAACGCCGGGTGCTGCGGCACCTCGCCGGCATGATGGTGGTCGAAGTAACGCAACCGGGCGCCTGCTTCGAGCAGTCGCTGGGTATCGTCCCGATTCTGGCTGTGGGAGATATCCAGTACCGTGACCCTATCGCCTCGGCCAGCCTGTACGCGACGCAGCAGGTCGATGTCGCGCTTGACCCCGCTGACCAGTCGCACGTCGTCACTCAGCTCCCCGGCCAGGCGCAATTGCTGTAGGGCACAAAGGCCATCCGCGTCGCCGTTGAAGGCGCAATAATCGGTCCATTCTGTGGCCATGTCAGTCTCCTCTATTTGCCTGTCGGTCACCTTAGGGAGTGCGCTGTTTGCGGTTCTTCGTCCGACTGGACGAGGAGCGTGGCGGTCAATGCGTCGAGTATCCGGAGGATCCCGCCGCACGATGCGGCGCGGAGCCATCCCGGAGGAATCCCATGTCCGCAGAAAAGAATCTGGTCCGCTCGCTGACCGTGGAAATCGCCGCCCCCGCCGAATGGGTGTGGTCGGTGCTGGTCGATCTGGCCAGCTATCCGCAGTGGAACCCATACACCGTCAAGGTCGAATCGAGCCTGCGCCTCGGCGAACCGGTGAACCTGTTCCTGCCCAACCCGGCCCTGCCCGGTGAACTGCTGCACGTGGTCGAGCAGCTGGCCGACTTCGATCCGCCGCGCCTGCTCGCTTGGGAAATGCATTCCAGCGTCGACAATCCCGATGCCGCACGGCGCGAACAGATCATCGAAAGCACGGGCCCGGCGAGCTGCCGCTATCACACCACCGATCTGTTCCTCGGTCCCACCGCCGACCAGGTAATGGAGAAGCACGGCCCATGGGTGAAGCAGGGTTTCGACGCCGTCGCACTGGCAGTCAAGGTGCAGGCTGAGGCGTTGTTTGCGGCACGCGGTTAGGTGCAAGTGATCGCGGGCCCGCCGTCTTCCAGCGGGCCCGCAATTACACCCCTTTGGCGCCCGCAGGGGCTCAGTGCATGATTTCGCCGCCGTTGGCATCGAGTTGTGCGCCATTCACCGCGCTGGCGTAGTCCGAGGCGAGGAAAAGTGCGGCACGGGCGCACTCCTCGTCTCCGGGCATGCGCCCACCCGGGATGCCGGCGCTGAACTCGGCGCGTACCTGTTCTTCGCCGACACCGCGCGCGGCGGCGGTTTGGCGTACCACAGCCTTCACCGGCTCACCCCACATCCAGCCACAGGCCACAGCGTTGACACGTATGCCGTGGACAGCCTGCTCCGCGGCGAGATAGCGCACGCTCGCCGCCAGTGCACTTTTCGATGCGCTATAGGCAGCGCCCCCCCTGTAGGGCTTGCGCACACCCAGGGTGCTAACCATGACAATGGCGCCGGCGCCCTGCGCCTTCATCTGCGGCAGCACCGCACGGCTCATGTTCAGCGAGCCGATCAGGTTGATCTCCAGTGCCTCACGCAGCGGGTCATTGTCCCCCTCCTCCACGGCCTGGAATCCACCGTGGGAAAACGCGCTGTTGATCAGCGCGTCGATACGCCCGAAGCGTTCCGCGGTGGCTTGGGCGAAGTTCACACAGGCGGCAGGGTCGGTGACGTCGGTGGGCATGCGCAGGACTTCGCAGCCAGGGGCGAAGGCATGAATGCTTTGCTCGGCCTCGACCAGCCGCGCCTCGCTGCGCGCACAGATGGCGACCGCACGTGCGCCTTCGCGGACGGCTTCCAGGGCGAGCTTGATACCCATACCGGGTCCGATACCAGAGACCATCACGACCTTGTCTTTGAGCAGCATGGGAAGATCCTCTTATTGTTATCAGGGCTTTTTTTGTGCAGGAGCCCGCTTGCAGGCCCCTGTAAATGGAGGTGCTGGCAACGGTTATGCGTGGATATGCCGCGCGCGATATTCGGCGTAGTCACGCTCAAGGCGTGCAGCGTCGAGGCCGAAGCGTTCCGCGTTGTAACTGTGCTGGGCGCGCTTCTCGCGGCCGTTCTCGGTGAGCCAGCGACGCATCGAATCGCGTACCTCGTCGCTCAGCTCCATTGCGCTGAAACGGTAGATGCGTTCCACCACGCCAAGCGGATCGGCCACCGTGTCCTCGAAGCGCACGTCGAGGAAGCGCCCGGCGGGCATGCCTTCGCGCACTGTCATGGTGTGTTGCAGTGCACGGGCCATGCGGCTGTTCCACTGTTTACCAACACGGGCCGGATCAGCGTGGTCGCTGTAGAGCTGCCAGAGCGTATGGATAAAACTCGCCAGCGAGGGAATGGTCTTGCCCGGTTCGCGGTGGGTGAGCACCACCTGCGCACGGGGAAACACCTCGAACAGCAGCTCCAGGGTGTGCAGGTGCTGCGGGCTCTTCAGCAGCCAGCGGCGGCCAGGGGCGATACCACGTCGGGCCTGCTGCCACTGGAGAAACTGCAGGGTCTTTTTCAGGTACCTATAGACCTGGGTCTGGTCCTGGCGGTCGAGCCACTCAGTATAGGCCGGCACATCGACGTAGGAATCCATGGCACAGAGGAAGGAGTGCTCCATCAGCATGAATTCTTCGTCCGCCTGCTCCGCGTCGAGCGGATGAATGGCGAGCAGTTGCGGCAGGTACTCGATCATCCCGGCGACTTCGGTGCGCGCACGCTCGATACGCTGACTCGGCTGCTCCACCGACTCGCCAGGCAACGGCGCCGGATACCGGGTCTCCCACCATTGCGCCTTGCTGAACTGCGGGTCCACCGCCAGCGTACGTTGCAACAAGGTGGTGCCGGTGCGCGGTAGTCCGACGATGACCAGCGGGTCGTCGATGTCCTGTTCGAGGATTTCCGGATGACGTTTGCAGAACTCTTCGATCACCAACCGGTTGGCCAGCTGTGCCAGCAGTTTTTCGCGCAACATGGCACGCCCCTGCCCGGACAAGCGAGCCTCATCGCGCAGAGCGTCGGCCAGCACGGCCAGGGCTTCGCGGAAATCACCGGGGCCGAAGTCGTCGAGGCCGCCGGTGCGGGCACTGGCCTCGGCCAGCAGGTTATCGGGTGCGAATTCGTTCATCTGGCGAGCTCCTTCAGGTCGGCCATCTTGACCACGCGGGTCGTCGGGTGCACCGGATGCTTCGCGCCAACCCAGCGCAGGCAAAGGGTGCCGTGGGGGTGGCCGGCGGTTTCCAGCCAGTTCGGCAGGTCAGGGTCGCGGGCACTCAGCACCATTCGCACGCCGCCTCGCTCGTCGAGGCGCGCCGAGTGCTTGTTCAGGCAGATGCGGTGGAAGCGATAGTCCAGCGATTCCATCCAGTAGTTGTTGATCTGCAGGTTCCAGAAGTCGCACTGCGGCACCTGATCAACCTCGATCAGAAGCGCTTCGTCGTCCGCCAGTGCCCAGTAGGAGTGGTAATAGAAGATGTTCGGATCACCACCTACCGCCTGGCACACCGCCTGGTCCGCCGGCGGCAGCTGGTTGGCATGTTGCTGGTAGCCCTGCGCCCAGTCGGCGAACAGCCGCGCAGTGCCCTCGACAAAACCGGCGGCGCGTTGCAGGCCCTGTTGCAGGCGCAACGGGTCAAGCGGCTCGGGAGACTTGCCGGCGTCCAGGCGTTCAATGCGTAGCTGCGCCGGCTGTTCACTGGTTCGGTCGAAGAACGTCTGGCGAACAATCAGTGCGTTGCTCTCCGGCTCCAAACGCAGCCAGTTGCCGCAAGCCGGCGGATGCTGGCTGAGGATGATCTCGAAATTGCCGTCGGCATCCAGTTGCAGCTGTGTGGCGTCGACGAAGCCGGTCTGGATCATCTTGCCGTCGCTCTCGTAGCCACCTTTCTGGGTGCCGAAGCTGAGGTAGAAGACGCTGCCACGATTGCCGCTGACGCGATAGCGGTGCTCGCCGTTGAGGCGCGCATAGCGGTACAGGTTGTCTGGATTGTCCGCACCGATTTTTGCCGTTTCGTGGGACGGGGTGATGAAACCGGGGAAGTCCGGGTCGGCAAACTCCAGATGCATCTCCAGGGCGATGCGCAGCAAGCGGGTGAGATAGCGGAAGCCTTCGGCGCGGGTCTGCGCGTCGGCCGGGGCTTCCGGGCGCAGAATCTGCTCGCCGCTGCGACGCAGTTGTTCGCAGAAGAGGTTCCAGCTCTCGCCGCTGATCACCTCGTGTTCGATGTTTTCCATGGTCATGTCGGTCTCCTCTGTGGGCCTGTGCAGACCTTAGGGAGAACGCCGATTCTGATTCTTCGTCCGAGCGGACTAAGGCCGCCACATCGACGCCAGGCCCCGGTTCAGGCGGCCGCCAGCCCATGAATCACCCGCCAGTCTTCTCGTCCGGTCAGACGAAGAATCGTCGATGACGCATTACCTACCGTGATGCCACGTCGGGGACAAACCCGGCAGAACACGAGGAGGTATTCGATGTTGACTCATTTGCAATGGCTGGAAGCGGAAAGCATCCAGATCATCCGTGAGGTGGTTGCCGAGTGTGAGAACCCGGTGATGCTCTACTCCATCGGCAAGGACAGTGCGGTCATGCTGCATTTGGCGATGAAGGCCTTCGCCCCCGGGAAGCCGCCCTTCCCCCTGCTGCACGTAGACACCACCTGGAAGTTCCGCGAGATGATCGACTTCCGCGACCAGACCGTTCAACGCCTGGGCCTGGACCTGTTGGTGCACGTCAATCCCGCAGGCGTGGAAAAGAACATCAACCCGTTCGATCACGGCTCGGCACTGCACACCGATGTGTGGAAGACCCAAGGCCTGAAACAGGCACTCGACCACTTTGGCTTCGATGCCGCCTTCGGTGGCGCCCGCCGCGACGAGGAGAAATCGCGGGCCAAGGAGCGGGTGTTCTCGATCCGTTCCGAGCAACACCGCTGGGACCCCAAGCAGCAGCGCCCGGAACTTTGGCGGCTGTACAACACCCGCAAGCGCAAAGGCGAGAGCCTGCGGGTGTTCCCGTTGTCGAACTGGACCGAGCTGGACATCTGGCAATACATCTACCTCGAACAGATCCCCATCGTGCCGCTGTATTTGGCCCTCGAGCGCCCGGTGGTGCGCCGCGACGGCACGCTGATCATGGTCGACGACGAGCGCATGCCGCTGCTGCCGGGTGAAACGCCCGAAATGCGCAAGGTGCGCTTCCGCACGCTCGGCTGCTATCCGCTCACCGGCGCCATCGAAAGCGACGCCGACAGCCTGCCGGCGATCATCCGCGAGATGCTCGCGAGCCGAACCTCGGAACGCCAGGGTCGCCTGATCGACAGCGACTCGGCCGGTTCCATGGAGAAGAAGAAACAAGAGGGGTATTTCTGATGAACGCCATTTCCGAACAGCTTAGCGACGACCTGAAGCCTTACCTTGAGCAACAGCAGAACAAACAACTGCTGCGGTTTATCACCTGCGGTAGCGTCGACGACGGCAAAAGCACACTGATCGGCCGCCTGCTCTATGAATCCAAGGTGTTGTTCGAGGACCAGCTTGGCCAGCTCGAAGCCGACTCGAAGAAACTCGGCACACAGGGCGACGAACTCGACTTCGCCCTGCTGGTGGACGGCCTCGCCGCCGAGCGCGAACAGGGCATCACCATAGACGTGGCTTACCGTTTCTTCGCCACCGATAAGCGCAAGTTCATCGTCGCCGACACCCCCGGCCATGAGCAGTACACCCGCAACATGGTGACCGGCGCCTCCACCGCCGACCTCGCGGTGATCCTCATCGACGCGCGCCAAGGCATGCTGGTGCAGACCCGTCGCCACAGCTACCTGGTATCCCTGTTGGGTATCCGCAAGGTGGTGCTGGCGGTGAACAAGCTCGACCTGATGAACTACTCGCAGGAAGTCTTCGAGCGCATCGAGGCCGACTATCGCGCGTTCGCCGAACAGATCGGCCTCACTGACATCCAGTGCATCCCATTGTCTGCCCTGCGCGGTGACAACATGCTTGAAGCCAGCCCGAATACCCCGTGGTACAAGGGACCGACCCTGCTGCAATACCTGGAGAACGTACCTCTCCAAGCCTCGCAACAAAGCCAGGCGGCGTTCCGTCTACCGGTGCAATGGGTCAACCGGCCGAACCTCGACTTCCGTGGCTACAGCGGCAATATCGCCGCCGGCAACATCCGTGTCGGCGAGCGCATCCGCGTGCTGCCCTCCGGCCAGCAGAGCGTAGTGACCGGCATCCTCGGCGCCGGCGGCGAGCAGGCGCAAGCCGTCTGCGGCCAGGCGGTGACCCTGACCCTGGAAGACGAGATCGACATCAGCCGCGGTGACCTGATCGCGCTCGCCGATGCTCCTCCAATGGTGGCCGACCAGTTCGAGGCGACCCTGGTATGGATGGATGAAGAAGCCATGCTACCCGGCCGCCCATACCTGATGAAAATCGGCAGCCGTACGGTTGGCATGAGCTGCGCCAACCTCAAGTATCGAGTCGACGTGAACACCCTTGAACATCTGGCGGCACGCACCCTGGACCTGAATGAAATCGGTGTCTGCAACCTTAACCTGGACCGTTCCATCGCCTTCGATGCCTATGCCGATAACCGCGACACCGGTGGGTTCATCATCATCGACCGGCTGAACAACCGCACGGTAGGCGCCGGCATGTTGCACTTCGCACTGCGTCGCGCACAGAACGTGCACTGGCAGGCCATCGATGTGAACCGCCAGGCACATGCCGAACTCAAGGGCCAGACACCACGTGTGCTGTGGTTCACCGGGCTGTCCGGAGCCGGCAAGTCGACCATTGCCAACCTGGTGGAGCGTAAGCTGCACACCCTTGGCCGGCATACCTACCTGCTCGATGGCGACAACGTACGCCACGGGCTGAACCGCGACTTGGGCTTCACCGAGGCCGACCGGGTGGAAAACATCCGCCGCGTCGCCGAGGTCGCGAAGCTGATGCTCGATGCCGGGCTGATAACCCTCGTCTCGTTTATCTCGCCGTTCCGCGCCGAGCGCGACATGGCGCGCAACCTGGCCGGAGAAGGCAACTTCCTGGAAATCTACATCGATGCGCCGCTGGAAGTGGCCGAACAGCGCGATCCGAAAGGCCTTTACCAGAAAGCTCGACGCGGCGAGCTGAAGAACTTCACCGGCATCGACTCGCCCTACGAGCCACCGGTGGCACCGGACATCCATATCGACACGCAACGCGAGTCACCTGAAACGGCGGCCGAGCGGATTGTGGAGCGGCTGCTCAGGATGTAACCGGTACATCCACAAAAGCCAGCTTGCCGGCGGTTGCCATACATTGACCTCCGGCAAGCATGAGCATGTGAAGGCGTCCTCAAGACCAGGAGCAAGCACTGGCAACGGGGCCGGATACCATGCTATTTGATGAGCCCGCGTCAGCAGCGGGTCCGGTGTTGGCCGGCGTCGCGTTGCACGTCATTCCATCAGCCATCAGGAGAACACGTATGAACCTTGGTATTGCCGGGCGTTGGGCCCTGGTCTGCGCGGCCAGCAAGGGTTTGGGTAAAGCCTGTGCCCAGGCATTGGTCAGCGAAGGCGTGAATGTTGTGATCACCGCTCGAGGCGAACAGGTGCTGGAAGAAACGGCCCGTCAGTTGAGAGCGCTCAACCCTGCGGTCAGCGTGATTGCCGTCGCGGGCGATATTTCCACCTCGGCAGGTCGTGCAGCTGCGCTGGCGGCGCATGGGCATTTCGATATCCTGATCAACAATGCCGGTGGGCCGCCTCCTGGGGATTTCCGTGAATGGGACCGCGATGCCTGGCTCAAGGCCCTGGATGCCAACATGCTCACCCCGATCGAGCTGATCAAGGCCACGGTGGATGGCATGGCGGAGCGCGGCTTCGGCCGGATCGTCAACATCACCTCGAGCGCGGTCAAATCACCCATCGAAAGCCTGGGCCTGTCCAATGGCGCACGCAGCGGCCTGACCGGTTTCATTGCGGGCATTGCGCGCCAGGACGGCATCGCCAGTCGCAACGTGACCATCAACAATCTGCAACCGGGCTCCTTCGATACCGATCGGCTGCGGGAAAACCTCGTTGAAGCTGCACAGGAAATGGGCCAGGACAGTGAAGCTTTCCTCGACGATTACCGTCGCGAAATCCCGGCCAAACGCTTTGGCACGCCCGAGGAATTCGGCGCACTGTGTGCCTTCGTCTGCAGCCAGCACGCAAGTTACCTGACCGGGCAGAACCTGTTGATCGACGGTGGCGCCGTTCGCTCAAGTCAATAAGCCCGACGCCGCGCAGCGCTCCTCCAGCAAGCGCACGAACATCGTCAGGCTTTGCGAGACCGTGCCCCTGCGCCACACCAGCCAGGTGCGCAAGTAGCGAAAGGACTCGGCCAACGGCCAGACACTCACCGTGGTGCAGCCCGGCATGCTCTCGAGCATGCTGCGCGGCATCAGGGCCAGGCCGGCACCGGCGCTGACACAGGCGAGCATGCCGTGATAGGACTCCATTTCGAAAATCTTGCCCGGCACCGCGGCATCGCTCGCAAACCAGTTTTCGAAGTGATGGCGATAGGAGCAATTGGAGCGGAAGGCGTAGATGTTTTCGCCGTTCACGTCTTGTGCGCGGAGGATCGGTGCGTGGTTCAACGGCGCGATCAGCACCATCTCTTCCTCGAACGCTGCGACGCCTTCCAGCGCCGGGTGTAACACCGGACCATCGACAAACGCGGCGGCCAGCCGTCCGGACAGCACTCCGTCGATCATGGTTCCAGACGGGCCGGTGGACAGGTCCAGTTCGACCTTGGCGTGTTTCTGGTTGTAGGCCGCCAGCAACTCGGGGATGCGCACCGCTGCCGTGCTTTCCAGCGAACCGAGGGCGAACGGGCCTTGCGGTTCCGCGCCAGCCACCGTGGCCCGAGCTTCCTGAACCAGATCAAGGATGCGCCGGGCGTAATCGAGGAAGCTCCAGCCTGCCGGTGACAGGCGCAGGCGGCTTTTCTCGCGGATGAACAGGTCGACGCCCAGGTCCTGCTCCAGCTGCTTGATCCGGGTCGTCAGGTTCGAGGGCACACGATGGATGTGCTGGGCGGCCACGCTGATGCTGCCGTGCTCGGCCACCGCTTTGAATATTTCCAGTTGCACCAGATCCAAGTCATTCTCCAAACGTGAATGTTGTGCTCAGTATTATTCAGTTTCAAGAAGCCGAACGCCACCGTAATCTGAGCACATTCCCACTTGGCAGGACGGTGTCATGACAAACATAACTCCCCTCACCCACGCTATTTCGATCAACCCCACCAGCGGCGAGCAGATCGCTCACTACGCATACGAGTCCGATGCTGCGCTGCAAGCCGCGCTGGCCCGCTCGGCAGCCGGGTTTCGCGTGTGGCGCAACGAGCCGGTGGCACACCGTGCGCAATTGTTGATCGCACTGGCCAAGGCGCTGCGCGACAACGTTGCGGCGATGGCCAACATGATCACCCTGGAAATGGGCAAGCCCATCAACCAGGCCCGTGGCGAGATCGAAAAATGCGCACAACTGTGTGAGTGGTACGCCGAACACGGCCCGGCCATGCTCGATGCCGAGGCGACGCTGGTCGAAGGCGGCAAGGCGCGCATCGAATATCGCCCGCTCGGCCCGATTCTGGCGGTGATGCCGTGGAACTTCCCGATCTGGCAAGTGCTGCGCGGTGCGGTCCCTACCCTGCTCGCCGGCAATACCTACGTGCTTAAACACGCGCCGAACGTGATGGGCAGCGCCTACCTGCTGCTGGAAGCCTTCAAGCAGGCCGGCTTCGGCGAAGGCGTATTTGAAGTGATCAACGTCACGCCCCAGGGTGTCTCCACCGCCATTGCCGACCCGCGCATTGCCGCCGTGACCCTCACCGGCAGCGTCCGCGCCGGCATGGCCATCGGCTCCCAGGCCGGCGCAGCGCTGAAGAAGTGTGTGCTGGAGCTCGGCGGTTCCGATCCGTTCATCGTGCTCAACGATGCCGACCTCGACGAAGCGGTGAAAGCCGCCGTGATTGGCCGTTATCAGAACACCGGGCAAGTCTGCGCAGCTGCCAAGCGCTTGATCGTCGAGCAAGGCGTAGTCGAGGAGTTCACGCGCAAATTCGTCGAAGCCACGCGCGCGCTGGTGATCGGCGATCCACTGTCCACCCAAACCTACATTGGCCCGATGGCGCGCTTCGATCTGCGCGACGAACTGGACCAGCAGGTACGGGACACGCTGGAAGAAGGCGCCACCTTGCTGCTGGGTGGCAAGAAGGCTGAAGGCCCGGGCAACTACTATGAGCCTACGGTGCTGGCCAACGTCACGGACCAGATGACGTCGTTCAAACAGGAACTGTTCGGCCCGGTGGCATCGATCATCACGGCGCGCGATGCCGACCATGCGCTGGCGTTGGCCAATGACAGCGAGTTCGGCCTGACCGCAACCATCTATACCCGCGATCTGCAACTGGCGGGCAAAATCGCCGACCAACTGGAAACCGGTGGCGTGTTCATCAACGGCTACAGTGCCAGCGACCCTCGTGTCACCTTCGGCGGCGTGAAGAAAAGCGGCTTTGGCCGCGAGCTGTCGCATTTCGGCGTGCGTGAGTTCTGCAACGCGCAGACGGTGTGGCTGGATCGTCGCTGAGTGCAGGGATGGGGCCTGAAAACCAGGCTCCATCAATTGACGGCGATAGCCACGGCTACGACGGGATGGTCGGCGTGAAGGTCGCATTCTGATGGGCAAGCGCAGACCCTGCCGGTCCGCGCTTCGCGCTACCAACCCGGCAATCGCGGCACAGCCCTGACGGGCAAAACCCTCAAGGCCAGCGATCAATGGCAGAATCTCCTCAACTGGATTGTTTTGGAGAACACCATGCTTGGAGCATTTGAACGCAAGCTCGACCCTTTTCCGCCAGACGAAGTCCCCCCGCCACCGGTCGGCCTGGCGCGTTTCCTGTGGGCCTGTACCCGAGGTGCGCGCGGTTACATCCTCGCGTTTGCCCTGCTCAGTGCTGCGGTGTCGATTTACGAAGCCTGGCTGTTTTCCTTCCTTGGCCAGGTCGTTGACCTGCTCTCGACCTGGCAGGCCGGTGGTGAAGCGGCTGCCCAGGAAACCCGCGTTTTGTGGGGCATCGGCATCGTCATGGTCACCAGTGTCGGGCTGGTCGCGTTGCGGACCATGGTCCAGCACCAGATATTGGCGATCAACCTGCCATTACGCCTGCGCTGGGACTTCCATCGGCTGATGCTGCGGCAGAGCCTGTCGTTTTTCTCCGATGAGTTTTCCGGGCGGGTCACCACCAAGGTCATGCAGACGGCGCTGGCGGTGCGTGATGTGCTGTTCACCCTGATCGAGATCGCCCCCGGGATAGGCGTGTATTTCATTGCGATCATCGCACTGGCCGGCGGCTTCGCGCTGAAGCTGATGCTGCCTTTTCTCGCCTGGGTCGCGCTGTTCGGCGTCGCCATGCTGTACTTCGTGCCGCGCCTGGGCAAGGTCGGCCAGGAACAGGCCAATGCGCGGTCGATGATGACCGGACGTATCTCGGACGCCTACACCAACATCACCACGGTGAAATTGTTCTCTCACTCCAACCGCGAGGCACACTTCGCCCGAGCGGCGATGGAGGACTTCAAACAGACCGGTTTTCGCCAGATGCGCCTGGTCAGTCAGTTCGAGATCGTCAACCAGGCCTTGGTGGTGGCGTTGATCATGGCCGCCGGTGGTTACGCCCTGTGGCTCTGGCACCAGGGTGAAGTCGGCGCCGGCGCGGTGGCGGCAATCACCGCGATGGCCTTGCGCATCAACGGCATGTCCCACTGGATCATGTGGCAGATGACCTCGCTGTTCGAGAGCATCGGCACCGTCCAGGATGGCATGGCCACCCTGACCCGCGGGCCGAAGGTGCAGGACGCACCGGACGCCGGCGTGCTGGTCACCGACGGTGGCGCGGTCACGTTCGACAAGGTGAGCTTCAACTACAGCGGTGAACGCCAGGTGCTCGATGGCCTGAGCCTGAACATCCGTGCGGGCGAAAAAATCGGCCTGGTGGGTCGCTCTGGCGCCGGCAAATCCACCTTGATCAACTTGCTGCTGCGCTTCTATGACGTCGACAGCGGACAGATTCGCATTGACGGGCAGGACATCGCGCAGGTGACACAGGACAGCCTGCGCGGCGCGATCGGCATGGTCACCCAGGACACCTCACTGCTGCACCGTTCCATTCGCGACAACATCGCCTACGGCCGCCCCGATGCGACCGACGCGCAGGTCCGCAGGGCCGCAGCCAACGCCCAAGCCGACGGTTTCATCAGCCAGCTCAGCGATCCCCAAGGGCATACCGGCTACGACACCCTGGTCGGTGAACGCGGTATCAAGCTGTCCGGTGGCCAGCGCCAACGGGTGGCGATTGCCCGGGTGATGCTCAAGAACGCGCCGATCCTGCTGCTCGACGAAGCCACCAGCGCGTTGGATTCGGAGGTCGAGGTGGCGATTCAGGAGAGCCTGGATGAAATGATGCAGGGCAAGACCGTGATCGCCATCGCCCACCGGCTGTCGACGATTGCCGCGATGGACCGGCTGGTCGTCATGGATGAGGGACGCATCATCGAACAGGGCACCCATGCCGAGCTGCTGAGTAAAAACGGCACGTATGCGCGGTTATGGCACCACCAGAGCGGCGGCTTTCTGGGAGAGGATCAAGGCGTGATGGAAGCCATGGAGTAACGTCAGCGCGAGCGGCCTGGCCAATGGCCGGGTCGCATGACTGCCGAGCAGCACCTGCCATAGCGCTATTAAGGCAACAAGCTCCGCTGAGACCGGTGAAATACATTTCTTGTATACAATAAATAACAATTCTGGTTACATTCGTCCGCGCCTACGACAGCGGTAATCGCCGCTGCGTATTGCGATGGTCACAACCATGCACATCCCTTTTCAGCTTGAACCCCATGAACGCCTTCTGCCGAAGGCGCTCATCGCTCGGCACGCTACTCGACTGAACAGTCGATTACGCAATCCCCCCTCTTTGTTCCGCCCTCCTGGACACACCGCTATCCAGTGTGGATGAGCCCGGCCGTCATGGCTTAGCTCACGTCTTGCAAGAATCCCGTTGAACCCAACTGCAAACGCAGAGGACTACCTATGCCCAAGACTCTACTGGTCAAGAACGCCACGCTGCTGGTGACCATGGATGGCGAACGCCGCGAGATTAAAAACGGCGGCATGTACATCGAGGACAACCTGATCAGACAGGTCGGCCCAAGCGACACTCTGCCCCGGCACGCTGACGAAATCCTCGACATGACCGGCAAAGTGGTCATTCCAGGCCTGA
Source organism: Pseudomonas vancouverensis (assembly GCF_004348895.1). Taxonomy (GTDB): domain Bacteria; phylum Pseudomonadota; class Gammaproteobacteria; order Pseudomonadales; family Pseudomonadaceae; genus Aquipseudomonas; species Aquipseudomonas vancouverensis. The sequence goes on along the minus strand of NZ_RRZK01000022.1, from coordinate 74,876 downwards.
TCAACACCCACCACCACATGTACCAGAGCCTCACCCGCGTGGTGCCGGCGGCGCAGGATGGCGAGTTGTTCAACTGGCTGACCAACCTGTACCCGATCTGGGCCCGCATGACCCCGGAAATGATCGCGGTATCGACCCAGACCGCGATGGCCGAGCTGATCCTCTCCGGCTGCACCACCTCCAGCGACCACCTGTACATCTACCCCAACGGCTGCAAGCTGGACGACAGCATTCATGCCGCTGAAGAAATCGGCATGCGTTTCCATGCTGCGCGCGGCAGCATGAGCGTCGGCCGCAGCCAGGGCGGTCTGCCGCCTGACTCGGTGGTGGAGAAGGAAGGCGACATCCTCAAGGAGTCCCAGCGCCTGATCGAGGACTACCACGATGCCCGCCATGGCTCGATGCTGCGTGTGGTGGTGGCGCCCTGCTCGCCTTTCTCGGTAAGCCGCGACCTGATGCGCGAGGCTGCGGTACTGGCCCGCCAGTACGGGGTGTCGATGCATACGCACCTGGCGGAAAACGTCAACGACATCGCCTACAGCCGCGAAAAATTCGGCATGACCCCGGCCGAATACGCCGAAGACCTCGGCTGGGTCGGCCACGATGTCTGGCACGCGCACTGTGTGCAGCTGGACCAGCACGGCATTGAACTGTTCGCCCGTACCGGCACCGGCGTCGCCCACTGCCCTTGCTCGAACATGCGCCTGGCGTCGGGGATCGCGCCGATCCGCAAGATGCGCGACCACGGCGTGCCGGTGGGCCTGGGTGTCGACGGTTCGGCCTCCAACGACGGTGCCAGCATGATCGGCGAAGTGCGCCAGGCGCTGCTGCTGCAACGGGTCGGTTTTGGGCCGGATGCGATGACGGCACGGGAGGCACTGGAGATCGCCACGCTGGGCAGCGCCAAGGTGCTCAACCGCAATGATATCGGTGCCCTGGCACCGGGCATGGTGGCCGACTTCGTGGCGTTCGATATGGGCCACGTGGCCTATGCCGGTGCCCATCACGACCCGTTGGCGGCCCTGGTGTTCTGCACGCCAACCCACGTCGACACCAGCGTGATCAACGGCCGTGTGGTGGTCAAGGACGGCCGTATCACCACCGTCGACCTGCCTCTGGTCCTGGAGCGCCACAACCAGTTGGCCCGTCAGTTGGTCAGCGGCGAGTGACCGGCCCGGACCGTTGCACTGCGCCATAGGTGCAACGGTTGGGCAGCTGCCTGTTGCAAATACAGAACTCATCGAACGCGACTGAGATCGTGCTGTTAGACGCATGACAATAACAAAAGCGAGCTACTCACTATGACTTCTCCCGCTTCATCTCGCCCGGAAGACGAGAACCTCGGCATCGGTGCCAACCTGGCCTACGGTCTGCAACATGTACTGACCATGTACGGCGGCATGATCGCCGTGCCGCTGATCATCGGCCAGGCCGCCGGCCTTTCTGCGGCCCAGGTCGGCCTGCTGATCGCTGCCTCGCTGTTCGCCGGTGGCCTGGCGACCTTGCTGCAAACACTGGGCGTCCCGTTCTTCGGCTGCCGCCTGCCCCTGGTGCAAGGGGTGTCCTTCGCCAGCGTCGCGACCATGGTTGCCATCATCGGCAACGACGGCACTGCCGGCCTGTCCGTGGTCTACGGGGCGGTGATCGTGTCGTCGTTGATCGGCTTGCTGATCACGCCGCTGTTCTCGCGCATCATCAAGTTCTTTCCGCCGCTGGTGACGGGCATTGTCATCACCACGATCGGCCTGACCCTGATGCCGGTGACCGCGCGCTGGGCCATGGGTGGCAACAGCCAGGCGGCTGACTTTGGCAGCACGGCGAACATCTCCCTGGCGGCCTTTACCCTGGCCTGCGTGTTGCTGCTGAGCAAATTGGGCAGCGCGAGTATTTCGCGCCTGTCCATTCTGCTGGCGATTGTCATGGGCACCCTGGCCGCCATGGCCTTCGGCATGGCCGACTTCTCCCGCGCACTGGCCGGGCCATGGGTGGCAATGCCGGAAATCCTGCCGCTGGGTGCGCCGCAATTCCAGGTCGCTGCGATCCTTTCGATGCTGATCGTGATCATCGTGACCATGGTCGAGACCTCTGCGGACATTCTTGCCGTCGGCGACATCATCGGCACCCGCGTCGACTCCAAACGCCTTGGCAACGGCCTGCGGGCCGACATGATTTCCAGTGCCCTGGCCCCGCTGTTCGGCTCCTTCACCCAGAGTGCCTTTGCGCAGAACGTCGGCCTGGTGGCCGTGACCGGCGTGAAGAGTCGTTATGTGGTGGCTTTCGCGGGCCTGATCCTGGTGGTGCTCGGGTTACTGCCGGTCATGGGCCGACTGGTTGCCGCCGTGCCCACCGCCGTCCTCGGCGGCGCCGGTCTGGTGCTGTTCGGTACCGTCGCGGCCAGTGGCATTCGTACGCTGGCCCAGGTGGACTATCGCAACAACATGAACCTGATCATCGTCGCCACGTCGATCGGCTTTGGCATGATCCCGATCGCGGCACCGAACTTCTACCATCACTTCCCGGCCTGGTTCGAAACCATTTTCCACTCGGGTATCAGCTCGTCGGCGATCATGGCCATCCTGCTCAATCTGCTGTTCAACCATCTGCGGGCTGGCAACTCGGACCAGCAGTCAGTGTTCGTCGCCGCCAGCGAACGCACCTTGCGCTACCGGGATATCGCCGGGCTCAACGATGGCGATTTCTTCCGCGATGGCAAGCTGTTCGACTGCGACGGCAAGGAAGTGCCGATCGTGGAAGCCGATGAAGAGTCTGCCGATGTCCCGCCGCCGCGTAAAAAGCGTGTCGAGTCGATGCATTAAACGACCGGCAACGCGCTGACCTGCCGACTGCCAGACACACTCGAGCGCCCGGCAGTCGCTAGCCCGTGGGAACCCCAGCGGTTCCTGCGGGCCAACTCAATTGGCGAGGACCATGGCGAAGTAGCCCAGGACCGTCAGCAGAATTCCCGAAACGGCAAAGGCCACGGGAAAACCCACCCACGGCACGTTGCTGCCGATTTCCGTCGCGGCTTCCTGGCACGGCCCTGAGTGGCTGCGAGCGCCGGCCATGCCGCCCATCAGCACCGCGGGATTGATCTTCATCAGGTGATAACCGACCACCCAGACGGCGAAAGGTGGCAGCGTGCACACGAAGAAGCCCACCAGGAATATCTGCACGGCAAGCATGCCGCTCAGTTGGCCCAGCAGGGTGGCGCCGGCGTTGATCCCGACAATGGCTACGAACACCAGCAAACCGATGTCCTCAAGGATGTTGCGCGCCGCATCAGGTGTATTGCCGAAGAAGCGCAATCGCGAGGACAGCGACGAAACGATGATGCCCGACACCATCAGGCCACCAGCGCTGCCCAGGCCCACCGATGCGCCGAAGGCCGGAAACTGGACCAGACCGATCAACAGCCCCAGGGTCATCCCGACGAACAGTGTCAGCAGATCGGTCATGCTGCTTGGTCGGGCGATCACACCAAACAACTCGCCAGCACGTTGCACGGCGGCGGACAGGCCGGTGACGAACAGCACATCGCGGCGTTGCAATGCCGTTTCGGGCCCTACCGGTAGCGGGACACCGGCGCGCTGGATACGCGTCAGTTGCAGCTGCCCGGCCAGGTCCAGTCCGCGAAATTCCTTGAGCTTCTTGCCGATCACAGATTTCTCGGTCACCAGGATCTGCGCATGGTCCAGGGGTACGGCAAGCGCCTTGGCGTTATCGACTTCCGGGCCGATCAGCCCGATGTTCGACGTCAGGCCTGCACGGGTGCCGCCAAGGGCAATCACATCCCCAGCCTGCAGACGGATTTCAGGGTCCGCGCCTATCGATTCACCGCCACGATGGACGTTGACGATGCGATATTCCAAGTATCGAGCGATGAACTCGCGGATGCTCAAGCCGATGGTCCCAGGGTTTTCCAGGCGATAAGCGCGCAGGCCGAAGGACGCGTTGGAGGTCAGGCCGTCATCCTCGACTTCGTGCATGCCATGCTCCTCCTCATAGCGACGGGCCGCCGCCTTGGCATCGATGCCCCACCAGCGCGGCATGTATTTGCAGATCAGGACAATACCGACAGTGCCCCAGGTGTAAGTGATGCCATAGGACAAGGCGATCATTGCCGACACCCCCTCGAGGGTCTCTCCGGGGGCGAGTTTGACGGCACCGGAGGCCACTGCCTGCTCAGCCGAGCCGATGGCCGACGACATGGTCGTGGCCCCGGCGAGGATGCCGCCAGCCGCGCCGGTCGGCAGGTGCAGGAGACGGGTTCCCAGTACCACCACGGCAAGGCTGGCCAGACTGCAGATCACCGCCAGCAGGGTGAACTTCAGCCCATCGTCCTTGAGGCTATTGAGAAACGATGGGCCGACCCGCAGCCCTACCCCATACATGAACAGGTAGTAGAAGAGGTTCATGGTGAAGGTGTCTAGTTTGAACGTGATGCCATAGAGCGAAGCGGCAATGGCAATGCCGGAGCCCACCACAATGGCACCGCCTACTGTGCCCAGCCCATAACCCTTGATCGTGAAGCGACCGATCAGTACCGCCAGGCTGACCACCAGGAACAACAACATGTAGGGGTTGGCATTGAGAAACGTGAAGATTGCCAGCACGGTCGACTCCTCTTTCGCTGCGTTGACACCTGAGATCAGCAAAACCCAGACAAAAGCGTAGCGCGAGAATCCGTGGCGGTTGCCCTGCAGCGAACGTTGCTTTTTTTTCCCGCAGCAAGGCGAAAAGCCTTGGGGTGTCTAGGCTCTATACAGCCTGGTGAAATGACATGACTTTTCGATCATAGGACGTCGACATGAGCACGGTACTGCACAAGATCAAACATGAGTTCATGAAGGTACTCCCGCCGACCATTTTCTTTTTCGTGATTTTGCACATCGTGGCCCTGATACGGGCGCTGATGATCAAGGGGTCGGGGGTCGATTTGCCCGTATCGGCGTCTGTGCTGATCGCCTCCCTGGTGCTTGGCAAATGCGTTCTGATCGCGGACATGTTGCCCTTCATCAATCGCTTTCCCGATAAACCGCTGATCTGGAACGTCACCTGGAAAACCTGCATGTATGCCCTGGTCGCACTGATCGTGCATTACCTGGAGCGACTGTACGATTACTGGAAAGAGGCGCCCGGGTTTGCCGATGCCAACGCCCTGCTGTGGTCCTCGATCAACTGGCCGCGCTTTTGGGCCATCCAGATTCTGCTCATTACCCTGATATTCATGTATTGCGTGATCGCCGAGCTGGCCCGCGTGATTGGTCGTGATAGGTTGAAGGTGATGTTCATCGGCCCGCTCCCGCCCAAGCAATGATGAGTGTTCGTCAGGTTGAGGAGTCCTAGCTTGATGCCCTGTCTTGCTCGCATCAGCCGGCTCCTGTTGTGTGGCACTCTCGTTCTCGGCGGCTGCGTGCGCCTTGGCCCGGACTTCCATTCCCCGGCCCAGCCCTGGGTGGAACACTGGAACAGCCCGGCGCTGCAGCTCGCCGCTCAACAGCGCGCCCAGCCGGACAGCCGCCAGTGGTGGCAGGTGTTCGGCGATCCGGTGCTGGACCAGTTGATGGCCGACGCCGACGCCCACAATGCCGACTTGCAGGTGGCCGGCCTGCGGGTCATGGAAGCCCGCGCCCAACTGGGCATCGCCCTGAGCGGCCGCTACCCGCAATTGCAGCAAGTCAGTGCCGACAGCCTGTACCAGAACCGTCGGCAATGGGCTGGCAGCAACCCCCAGGACAGCCATTCGTGGCAGTACAGCACCGGCTTCGATCTCGGCTGGGAACTGGATTTCTGGGGGCGCTTCAGCCGGGCTATCGAGTCGGCCGACGCGTCCTGGTTTGCCGCCCAGGCCAATTACGAAAACGCCCTGGTGCTGTTGCACGCACAACTGGCGCAAACCTATTACGCCCTGCGCACCGCCGAAGCGCGCCTGCAAATTGCCCGCAGTAACGCCCGACTGCAAAAACGCAGCTACGAAATCACCGAGCGCCTGTTCAACAGCGGCGCCGAAGCCGAACTCGACCTGCAACAGGCCAAGACCCAGTACCTGGGCACCTTGAGCACCATCCCTGACTTCGAGAGCCAGGTGGCGGCCTTTCGCAATGCCCTGTCGACCCTGATCGGCCGGCCACCCGGCGCTCTCCCCGAGCTTGCGCGCAACGCCGGCGTGGTCCCGCTGCTCGATACCGCTGTGCTGCAGGACGTTCCCGCCAACCTGTTGGTGCGCCGTCCCGATGTCCGCGCGGCCGAGCTGCAGGTGGCGGCGCAGTCAGCCTTGATCGGGGTGGCCGAGGCCGACCTTTACCCATCCATCAGCCTGTTGGGCAGCATCGTATGGTCCACCAGCTCGCTCAGCGGAGCCTCCAATTCCCTCGACCTGGTGGGCGGGCCCAGCCTGCGCTGGGACATCTTCGACCACGGCCGCATCACCAATAACGTACGGGTGCAGGATGCGCGCCTGCAGCAATTGATCGTGATCTACCAGGACAGCGTACGTCAGGCCGCCCGCGAAGCGGACGATGCCGCGACCGGTCTGACCAAGGCGCTGGAGCGTGAGCAGATTCTGCGCGAAGCCTCGATCGCCGCCGAACGTTCCGTGACCCTGGCCAGCGCCCAGTATCGTGAAGGCTATTCGGACTTCCAGCGGGTGCTGGACGCCCAGCGTGCACTGTTTGCCCAGCAGGATATCTACCTGGTCAATCGCGGCACTGCCGTGAACAATCTGATCGCCCTGTACAAGGCCGTGGGCGGAGGCTGGTACAGCGATCGGCCGATGGTCGACCCGGCCACCCGCCAACAGATGCAACAACGCACCGACTGGGGCGATCTACTCGACGATCCCAAGGAATCACACCATGACTGACAGCCCGCAACCGGTCGACACCCACCCACCGGCCAGCGCCGCTGACCCGGTCAGGAAAACCACGCGCTGGGTGGCGCTGCTGATCATCCTCAGCCTGGTCTGGTACCTGTTGGCCGATCGCTTCACGCCCTATACGCAACAGGCGCGGGTGCAGGCCTTCGTGGTGCCGGTAGCGGCCGAAGTGTCGGGCCGGGTGATCAAGGTCAATGTGCGCAACAACCAGGATGTCAAAGCCGGCGAATTGCTCTTTGAAGTCAACCCGCAGCAATACCAGATCGCTGTCGATCGCGCCCGCGCCGACCTCGAGTCGACCCGTCGCCAGGTTGGCGCCAACACCGCCGGTGTCGACTCCAAGCAAGCCTCGCTGCGCGCAGCCCAGGCCAACGAGCTCAAGGCCCGCCAGGACATTCAGCGCCTGGAACGGCTGTACCGCGAAGACCCCGGCACCATCTCGCTGCGGCGTCTGGAAATATCCCGCGCCACCCTCGAAGAGTCCATCAGCCAGGTGGCCGCGGCCAAGGCCGAAGTGCAGCGCGCACGGGAGCAACAAGGTGGCAATGAAACGGAAAACGCGCAGTTGCTCAGCGCCGCCAGCAACCTGGAAAAAGCCGAGCTGGATTTGAGCAACACCCAGGTCCGCGCCCGCTCTGCCGGGCTGATCACCGACTTGCGTACCGATGTCGGCCAGTTCGCAGCGGCGGGTTCGCCGGTCATGACCTTGATCGCGATCCATGACGTCTGGATCAGCGCCGACATGACCGAAAACAACCTGGGCCGGGTCCAGCCGGGAACGCCGGTGTCCATCGTCCTCGATGCCTTGCCCGGACAGATTTTCAAAGGCCACGTGCGCAGTGTCGGTTTCGGTGTGGACATCGGCCAGACCACCCAACCCGGCAGCCTGCCGAAAGTCGAGAACAGCCGGGACTGGCTGCGTCCGGCCCAGCGCTTCCCGGTGATCATCGAGTTCGAAGCCGGCGAGTTGACCAGCCCGCAGGGCATCCGCGCTGGCGGACAGGCCGAAGTCATGGCGTTCCCCGATGAGGGCAATCCGCTGAACCTGCTCGGGCGCCTGTTCCTGCGCCTGATGAGCTGGATGTCCTATGCGTATTGAGCGCCCTGCCCGCGTCCAGCGCGCACTGCGCCTGAGCTTCGGCACGGCGTTGTGCCTGGCGGCGAGTTTTGGCCTGGCCTTGCCTATCCCGTTCCTCGCCCCGCTGCTGGCGCTGATGATGCTCGCGGCGATGAACCGGCCGCTGCCGTTCAAGGCCAGCCTGGGCCTGATCCTGGTACTGCTGCTGACAACCGGCAGTGGCCTGCTGTTGATTCCCCTGTTGCGCTACTACCCGGTCACTGGCGTGTTGCTGGTCGGCCTGTGCCTGATCCTCGCCTTCAGTTATGGCTTGCGTGGCGGCAACCCGCTGGTGGCCACGTTTCTGGTGGTGGGGCTGACGATGATCAGCTCCGCCGGCACCGCAGCCTTCAGTCTGGCGATGATGGTGATAGGTGCCTTGGTGAAAGGATTGCTGCTGGCCGTCACCACACTGACCATCAGCCACTGGCTGTTTCCCGAACCAGCCAGCGCTCCCGCGGCGAAACCCGCTCCGGCACTGTCCCCTGAGGAAAGCGGCTGGCTGGCGCTGCGGGCCACGTTAGTCGTGTTGCCGACCTTCCTGCTGGCGATGATTGACCCGGCCAGCTACCTGCCGATCATCATGAAAGCCGTCAGCCTCGGTCAGCAAAGCTGCGCGACCAGCGCCCGCAGCGCCGGCCAGGAACTGCTCGGTTCAACCCTGCTCGGCGGCCTGATGGCGATCCTGTTCTGGTGCGCGCTGAGCCTGTTCGTTAATCTGTGGATGTTTTTCCTGTGGATGCTGCTGTTCGCCCTGCTGGCCGCCAGACAGCTCTACGGCCTGGGCAAGAGCCGGCAAACACCGGGGTTCTGGCTCAACACCCTGGCGACCCTGATCATTCTGCTCGGCCAATCGGTGCAGGACAGCGCCGCTGGCAAGGACGTCTACACCGCCTTCGCCATACGCATGGGCCTGTTCATTCTGGTCACCTTGTATGCCTGCGCCATGGTGTATGTGCTCGACACCCGGCGCCAACGTCGCCAAGGGCCGCAAACCCGGCAGTGAGCAAGTATCAGGCTTGGACGATTTCAACGCTGCTGAAGCGCCACTTTCAGGCCGAGTGAAACAAACAGTGTGCCGATGATCTTGCCTTCCCAGCGGCGCAGCCGCGAAAGCCCCTTGAGCCACTGGCTCAACGGGCGAATGGTGAGGGCCAGGAGACTGGTGTAGGTCACGCTGAGTCCGGAGAAGATCAGGCCAAGCACGACAAACTGACTCAAGGACGAGCCCGATTGCGGATGGACGAACTGCGGCAGGAAGGCCAGGAAGAATATCGCGGTTTTCGGGTTCAGCACTTCGGCGCCGACCGCCTGGACAAACGCCTGGGGCATGGTCACGCTGGCCAGTTGCATGCGCGTTGTGGGGCTGGATTCGGCAAAAAAAGCACGCACACCCAGGTAGATCAGGTAGCAGGCACCGGCCACTTTCACGACGTTGAACGCCAGGGCCGAGGTCATCAGCAATGCCGACAGGCCCAGCGCCGCGCACAGCGTGTGGATCAGGTCACCGGCGGCGATGCCCATTCCCGTGGCAATCCCCGCTTTTCGCCCGCCCTGCAGGGTGCGCGTGATCACCAGCAGCACGGCAGGCCCGGGCACCAGGAAAAGTCCGATAACGACGGCTACATAGGTCAGGATAGAGGCCAGATCAAACATCGCGGGGCATCTCGAAGGCAGGACGGTGGCCTAGTTATCCTTATAAAAAACCCGAAAGCAACCCGCTTGAACGGCGGCCCTGCCCCTGACTTATCCGCCGGCTTGCACTGACCGCCATTTCGCCTTGTCGAGGCCATAACACTTGCACAGCCTCGGCCCGCTGGACAGGTCGAGTTCGGCGTCATACAGGTGCACGGCACCCAGCTTCAGCGTCGCGTGCTGCGAACGCAGGTTCGTCGGCGCGATATGCAAATACACCCTGTCGCAGGCCTTGAAGGCGTGCTCCAGCATCAGGCTCTTCAATTCGTGGTTACTGGCGCCGCCCCACTTTTCCCGCACCAGGAAGGTAAAGCCGATGCAGAGGCTGTCGGGAATATCCGGTGCTGTGTAGTAACTCGAGGTCCCGACAATCGTTCCCGTATCAATATCGCTGACGGTGAGTGCGGTCTTCGTCGCTAACAGCGAGGCGAAATACCCTTCGAAGACCTCCCGCTTGTAGCGGTCAGTCGCCGGATGCTGGGCCCAGATGGCCGGATCACTGGCAGCCCGATAGAGGCCTGCAAAATCAGCTGCCGCCAAAGGCGCGAGCCTAAGCGTGGGTCCGGTCAACGTGGGTTGGCAGTCGAATGGGATGGCAGGCATGGGGCCGTTCCATAGTGGTGATGGGCGTGATCCGAGTCTAAAGCGGTGACGAGCAAAGGAAAGATCCATTACGGCGGGTATTGATAGGGCCATCACTCCAGCAGATCAATCAACCGGGGCTTGATCAGAGTTGCCGACACTTCAAGCAGGGCCAGGGTGACCGGTAGTCTGAAACGCCGCCGCCCGGCGCTGCCGGGATTGACGAAAAGCTTCTCTTCACGCCATTCCAAGAGTGGCTTGTGGGAATGCCCGGTGATGATCAGTCTGATCCCGGCATCAAGGTCGCCCGGGACATCGGCAATGTCATGCACCAGCAGTGTCCGCCAACCGTTGACGTCGAACTGCAAAACATCAGGGAGGTGCCCGGCCCAAGTTGAATCCATGTCGTTATTGCCACGCACCACCCGCAATGGCGCGATAGCGGCCAACTGCTCAAGGATCTCCGCGCTGCCAATATCGCCGGCATGGATGATCTGCTGACAGCCTTGCAAGGCAACAAGTGCCTCGGGACGGAGCAAGCCATGGGTATCGGAAATCACGCCAATCTTCATGTCATCACCGTGGCAGACCTGTTTTGTGCCGTGTATTAACGGGTCGCGAGTGGGCCAGTAAAACTCAAGACCATCGTGTGCCCTTCCCGCTTCGCCTCTTCATTTAACGCCTTGAGAAGCACTCCCCGGGAATCAGGTTCCAGATTCGCGAACAACCAAAGTTCATCTCGCTGTCTCTGTTCGAGCAATAGAATCAAAAACGCCCAAAGTGCACCCTGATCTTCGCGGTTTAAATCGAATGCTTTGCCCTCGAGGACAGCATTTTTTAGTGAAACCATCGAAGGCATCTCATCGGCTAACCAAAGTGCAGCGAGGAATGCTCGCATCTGGTCATGCCGGAACTCATAACTGCTGCCCACTTTACGTATTATTTTTACCCCGTCCCTGGACAGGGATTTGAAATCCTCGCTGCCTAACGAATCAATGCCACTTGCATCAATGTGCCGACGGCGGGAGCAAAGCAGTTGCCACGCCAACTGTTTAAGGTTCTCCAACTGTAGAGGTCGACCATCGGCGCTGGTGACCCTTGTCAGCATTGCCCGGTACAAACCTACACGATCCTTGGGCAACACTGCCCGATCTACCTCCGAGCCTGATACATCTACCAGCAATCGCAGGTCGTATCCCGAGTTGATCGCATCCGCCAAACCACTGTCATCGATTTTTTTTGACAGGGTGCGTGCCCTGTCTTCACCCAACCAAAGCTCAAGCAATCCCTCACGCATATGAGTAATGGATGCGGGTAATCGCCAGATCTCCCATTCCGATTCGTTCTCGGGCAGCGCTTGAGAAGTCACCAGCAACCGTACACGCGGATACTGATGTGCAAATGCGGCGAGCGCCTTGTCTTGATCAACCTCATTTGCACCATCTATTGCCAGTGCTAGCGTCCCTCTCCTGAGCAGCGACTCCGTCAGTTCCTGAGACAAGGGAAAACCGAACTGTTCCAGCCTGCGCCGAATGATTTCAACCACCCAGGATTCCGGCCTGTGCCCGACCGGCGCCGAAACGGCCGAATACTGCCGCGCCGGTAAGGTTACGAGTACGAAACCGAAACCGAAACGTCTTACGGCCTGTGACAGGCTTGGTGAACCCTCCAGGAAAAAGTCTCGCTCCCACGCCGAAAATACAGAGCTCTTGCCCATCCCTGCATTACCCACCATCCAGATACGCGGCATGGCCTTGAGTCGTTCAAGTAACTTCATTGCAGGGCCAGTGACTTCACCACAACTGATAGGTGGATCAAGGAAGGCTACTTTCTGCTGAATTGTTGCCCTTCTCTCCTTGAACCAGGATTCCAGAATCCACACTTGCATAAGACGCGAATGTCGAAGTGCGAAATAAGGCCAGGCACCAACTTTAGACCAGACCGGATCAGAAATAACGCGTGCGGCGGTTGAGGACCATCGTGCGAATACCAGCAGCATCAGAAACACAGCCAGATATAACGCAGCACTGACTCCAGCGATCTGAGGCCAAAACTTGCGGGCAAGATCGAGATAGGAATAATTGACACTCACAACAACCGGAACACCAATCAACTCATCCGAATCACCCGCAGTTGAAACCAGTTGAATAGACCAATCACCCTGCTTCAGCCCATCGAACCTGGCCGAAAACCCTATTTCACCCGATGAGACCTTGGAAAGTAGTGCACGGGTACGTACGTCTTTCGCGGAATCGTCGGCGAGATAACGGGCTACCAGTTCGAGTCGCAGCGCTTCTGCGACTGATGCGCACGGATGGGTGACGACCCAATCCGTTATTATCTCGGGTTTTTCTGATCCGCCCATCAGACTTGCCTGGCTTGCCATACTTACCTTGGCTTCTGCAAAGTCAGGAATTCCCAGATAAAGCGCGTTATCTCGATACATTAATGTCGTTTTGTCAGGGAAGCTTTGAGCGTTCAAAGAAAATTCACTATCAACCAATCCTGGTACAGTTTCCTGTTTCGATGCAGTTGGATCGATATAGAAAACTCCACTCGAGGTCGAGTAAGCCCAGCCACCACCTTTCCGGCTGTTGATCGTGTCGACGAGTTCCGCTACAGAACCCTTCACGGGATTGATATGCTCAAACTCGGGATCAGCAGCAAACAATCCATCTTGGGTATTGATAAACCAACCATGATCATCGCGTGGAAAAAGTGTATAAGCAGTACCGAATGCCGGTGTCGACAACTTTACAATCTCGGTAAACTCAGAATTCGACACATACAACCCATCGACGCCTTTAATCGTCATCACCCAGCGGCCACCGGGCAATGGAAAGATATCGTCGACTTCTTCGCCCACTTCAAAATTGACCTTTGCCACTTGAGTTGCAGATGCATTCAACTTGTAAAGTCCATCACCCCCTTTTATAACCCAACCTCCGTCCCGCCCCTTGACTGCGTCCAGCACATACTCGGGAGCTGATCCATTTACACGCTGAAAACTTTGCGTTTTATTGTCAAAGACAAAAAATTTATCGTTTCTTCCCATCGCCCAGCTTCCATCAGGCAATTTGAAAAAATAATAAGAATTCAACGTTTCGGGATCGTCACCAAAAACTTTATTCGCAGTCTTTTGTTGAGTGTTCACCTTGAACACAGCGCCAGGCGTAAGGGCAAACACCTCATCGCCGGCTACGTAAAACTCAACAACAGCTTCATCAATGACTTTATTGATAGCAGGTGGTTGATCCGTTCGGGCCGACACATGAAAAAGCGCCTTTTCTCCAGCAGCTAAAACCCCATCGGACACCTCTTCTGCGGCCGCTATACCACCCATTTCAGGTGCTGAGACCTTGGTGATAATTTCGCTGGATGGATCGAGCGAATAAACGCCACTTTCGCTGAAAATCAAATCTGCGGCGCCGGGGCGTCGCGATATATGAAAAATTTCTCCTGCAGGCATGCCATCTAGTTGTCTGACTTCGCTGCCACTCGGGTCAATTGAAAAAATGCCGACACCTGTGGCAACTAACCACCCTCCGGTTTTTCGTGCTTGCAACGACAACTTCGTTTCCGGCAGAGCGTCAGACACCAGCCTTATTGTTAAATCAACAGGGTTAACGCGGAACAAACCTTTTGAAGTATTTATCAACCACCCATGCTCAGCCGTATCAAAAATCTCGATCTCACGAACTTTTGGAAATTTCACGCCCTTTACTGGCTTTATCAATGCAGAATTCCCGGACAGCGAAAACAGCCCCTCATCTGCTGTAATAAACCATCCACCATCCGAGCGTGAATACACGTCTGACAATCTCGCCGCGGGTAATCCGGAAAGTTTGACGAGCTTTTCCTCCGACTCATCAAACAACCACGCTTCGTTTTTTAACGCTATAAAAACCCCACCCTTGCTCGCAGGATAGAACTCCCGGACGTTGCCAAACTTTCCATCTGCCAATAACTTCATGTTTTGGCTTTTGCTATCAAACAAATAGAGCCCGTCCGTGGTCGACACCAGGGCCTTTCCATCGTTTAAAACCTTAGCTTCATAGACGCTTGAACCCACCCGCCCGCCGGGCAGCGAAATGGGCACAGCACAAGCCATTGCTCCGGCGGTCCCGGACCATAGCATCAGCAGCGCGATGAGCGGTTGCACAAGCGATTTCATGTCCATCCAAAATCAGCCTCGAACGGATAATCGAGCAAGAATAGTCGACAGGTCTGCGGGTCGACTTCTCTTCAAGGCATGCGCTTGCCGAATTCTTGCCTGCCTGCACCCCAGCGCAATCATTGACAGGGATTAATGCCCCAACGCCTTTCTCACCTCGATCTGTATCGCATAAGCCGGTGCCTCCACCGTATTGAAATCCTCGGTATAGCGTTGCGCAAAACCTGCTACGCCCCATTCCTGAAACTGCTGCACGTGCTTGAGTTCATGGGCCCACAGCGCGACGTCCTGTTCGGCACCTTGCGCATCGCGAAAGATGATCAGGTCGATCAGCGTCACGGCGCCGACATCGGGGTTTTGCAGCATGGCCGTGGCGGCGTTGAGCTGGCTGATGTCGCCGACTTTGTAGCGTGCGCTGTCGAGCAATTCAGGGGGATACCAGCGCAGCAACTGTTCGCGGATGTTCGAGGGTATCGGTTGAACATCTGCACTGCTGGCTTCTGCACGGGCTTGGGTCAGCCATAACGCCATGGCGGGCGCGGCGATCTGGTAGAGGCCGTCAAGGCCGGGGACGCAGATGCAACTGTCCAGGCACACGGGGCGTTCACCGGCCGGACATTCAATCGGCTGGGCGCGTGCAGCCAATGTCAGGCTGAGCATCAACAACGCCAACAGACGCTGGGCCGTGGGTGACATGGGGTGCTCCCGGGACGGACGGAGGAAACCAGCAACGGGTTGCTGGCCGACGAGCTTGCCGGGTTCAGCTTAGACCTGAACCCGCAGACTCAACATCATCACAGCGCCCTCTTGCACCAGGTCCCCGACCAGCCCTGAAGATCAACTCTCGCGCAACGCCCCCTCGAACGCCGGGGTCAGCCCGGACAACTGAAGCTTGCGCACGAACTCGCCCAGACGCTGCTGCTTGTAAGCCTCGACGTCCCGTTCACGGTAATCATAGAAACCCTGGCCATCGCGCAAACCATTACGACCGCCGTGCATGTTGTCGGCAATGACCTGCGGTGATTCGAAACGGGGATCCAGTGCGCCACTCAAATAGCGCGAGGCGTAGTAGAGAATGTCGCCGCCGCCCCAGTCGATGAATTCCAGCAGGCCCAACACCGAAAAACGCAAACCGAAACCGACGCGAACCGCGGTGTCGATGTCTTCGGCGCTGGCCACGCCCTCTTCCACCATTCGCGCGGCTTCGTTCATCGCCAGCGCCTGGATGCGCGGGACGATGTAGCCGGCAACCGGGTTGCAGACCACCGGCACCTTGCCGATCTGCTTGAGCAGTTGCAGCAGGCGCTCGACCACCTGTGGGCAGGTCGCGGCGCTGCGGCTGACTTCCACCAGCGGCATCAGGTGCGCAGGGTTGAGCCAGTGCGCGTTAACGAAGCGCTGAGGCTCGCTGACCATCTCGCTCAACTCGGTGACCAGAAAGGTCGAGGTGGTCGAGGCGATGATGGTCGATGCCGGCACATGCGCGCTGACCCAGGCGAAGGTCTCCTGCTTGACGGCGATGACTTCCGGCACGGCTTCGAACACCAGGTCGCAGCGGCTCAAGGTGGCCGCCGCTGCGGACTTCGCTTGCAAAACCAAGCGGGCCAGCGCGGTGTCGGCCTGGGCCGGCTCCAGCATGCCGAGGCGGACCAGCATTTGCAGCTCAGCACTGACGTTGGCCCGCACCCGCTCGAAATACCCGTGGCGCTGGTCTTCGGCTCGCGCCTTGATGTCGATCAGCGTGACCGGCAAACCGGCATGGATAAACGCCAGGGCAATGCCCTCGCCCATCCGTCCGGCTCCTACAACACAGACGTGTGGCAGCGCGGCGCTCATGACTTCAGGCCCTGGGTCAGCAGTTCGCTCATCTGCGCCCGGCTCAGCCCGGCCAGGCCGAGGTTTTCCAGGGTGCGGCCTTCGGCGTAGAGATCACGTTCAGCCACCGCCGAGGCAATGCTCAACAAACCCTGCGCCACAGGCGTCGGCACACCGGCCCAACGCCCGACGGAAACCAGGAAGGACAGGCCCAGGCGAGTGTCTTCGAGCATGTAGCGATGGGTCTTCAGGTCGATGTCTTCACGCCAGTCGCCGCTGTCGGTCAGCTTGCCGTGGGCACCGCGGCCGTACATCCACTCATCGCCTTCGCTGCGGTTGTAGTGATCGGCCAACGGAAAATGCGGCGCGCCGTAGGCCAGGGCTTCACGCACGGCCATGCGCTCGGCGTCCAGTTGATTGGTCACACGGCGGATCGACGGCTGGGTGCCTTCGTTGTGAATGTCCCAGGCCTCGAAGTGTTCCAGAGGGCCGGCGTTCATCATGATCAGCGGCGGGTGAATGATGGGACCGGCGTTCATCAAGGCACCGCTCAGGGCATCCTCGATGGGCTCGATACTCGGGTAGGCTTCACGCAACACGGCGAAGGCATGCTCCGACAGGCTGCTCGGGAACACGCCGGTCGGCAGGCGCGTCGCATAACAACTGATCACCAGTTCACTGGCACCGTGCTTGCGCACCAGATACGGCAGCGTGCCGGTTTCGGCGAAGGCCACCTTGCTGGTGTTGCCCGCGTCGGCCATGGCCTTGGCAAACACATAGCTGCCGAAGGTGCCCGGCGGCAGGAACACCACCTGGCCATCGTGCAGGTGCGGTGCGACCTGTCTGGCCAGGTCTTCATGGGAAGTCGAAGGCAGAGGAATGATCACCAGTTGCGCGTCGCCCAGGGCCTCGGCCAGGTCATCGGTCAACGACAACTTGTCGCCCGGCTGGCCGACAGACAATTGCCGGGTGCCACGATAGTCCTTGATGATCAGGCTGCCGATGTCCAGCAGTTGCTTGAGCGCTGCACTGTCACGCCGCCACAGGCGGGTCTGGTACCCTTTCTCAGCCATCTCGACCGCCGCGGCGTAACAGCCATGGCCCCCTCCCAGTACGGTGATGTTCATGCACAGACTCCTTTGGTAAGAGACTTGATGCTATCGGGCAGCCCGCGTACCGGCTTATCCGATTGCGCAAGCGAATGACGGAATACGCAACAGTCTCAATGCTTGCGCCGGCGCAGGGTGTCCGACGGCAGGCAGCCATAACGTTGCCGGTAGGCGCTGGAAAAATGCCCGAAACTGTTGATGCCGTGACGCAGCAGGATATCGGTGACGGTTTCTCCGGCCCTGCCCTGCTTCAGCGACTCATGGATCATCGCCAGGCGCCTGTCGCGGATGTACTCGACCGGCGCTTGCTGGAGGAACTGGTTGAAGCCGTTTTGCAGGGTGCGCACTGAAACGCCACAGAGTTCGCTCAGGGTCGTGAGGCTGATCGGTTGGTCGAGGTGTTCCTCGATGTAGTCACGGGCCTTCTTCACGTGGTGGGGCAAGGGTGCGCGGGTATCGCTCAGCAGATCCGCCGAATAGTTGTGCGGCAGTTGGGTGAGCAGTAACTGCATCAGGTATTCGGACAGGCTGTCGGCGATCCGTGGCCCTTCCACGCCGCTGCCGTACAGGCGGCAGATGTAGTCGAGGGTGTGATAGAGGCTGACGACGCCGGCACCCAAGTGATCGACGCTGACGTCGAAAATCACCGACTGTCGCAGGCTGCGCCCGAGCAGGCGTTGCAGTTGCGTTTCCAGGGCATCGCGATCAACCCGCAGGATCAGGTTGCGGCACTGGCCATCGGTGACGATACGGCTCTGGGCAAAGGGCGAAGACACGCTGAGGTTACCCGTTTGCATCGCCGCACTGCGTCGGCCATGGGCCACTTCGCAGTGGCCTTGCAAGGTGATGCGAAACAGGTACTGGTCGGCTATGTCGCCCACGGTGATCTCCACCGGTGCGCCGTAATGCAGGTCGAGCAGCGCCGAATCACCGAAGAACACGCCGTTGAGTCGCGTATGAATCGGTTCGTCACGCAGGACGTTGAAGCTGTGTGGACACAGGTAATGGCTGACCTTGTCCTTGATCTCGCGGTAATCGGCCGAGCTGAGCAGGCTGTGCCGTTCCAGCAGGTGTACGTCATTCAACATCGAGGTTCTCCTGACCTGAAGCGGGTCGGCCCCGTTCCTCTGAAAAGGAACGGGGCCGTGTCAGTGATGGTGAACGCTGGGGTGTCAGGCCAGCGTCGGGTTGACCCGGGCATAGCTCTCGCGGAAGTGACGACAGCCCTGCCAGAGCAGGAGCACAGTCAACACCGACGCGCCGATGATCACCAGCGACATCGACGAGCCCACCGCTGCCGGCGAGCCGAAGTAACGGTCGGTCAACAGCGCCACCAGCGTAGTGCCCAGGCCCAGGCCCAACAGATTGCTGATCAGCAGGAACACCGCCGAGACCTGCGCCCGCACCTGGTTCGGTGCAAGGATCTGCATGGCCGCGGTGGACGCCGGCATCGGGAACGAGGCGAAGAACATCGCCGGCACCAGCAGTGTCACTGACAGCCACAGTTGATCGACCTGCGGAAACAACACCGCCGGTACCGTCATGCCTAGAGCACCGATGACACCGGTACGCATGGCGGCGTCGTGATGACCGCGCTTGGCCAGGTAGTCGGTGAGCCAGCCACCGAACAGTACCCCGGTGGTGTTGGCCAGCAACAGCACAGTGCCGAGCATGTAGCCTGCCTCCACGGGCGTCAGACCGAACTTGCGGATGTACAGCGCCGGGCTCCAGCTCATCATGCAGAACAGCACCATCGCATAGAAGGAAAAGCCCAGGTAATGGCAAGTGAAGGTCGCACGGTGCCGAGCGAGAAAACGCAAGCCATCACTCAGGGCGACTTTCTTTGCCCGACCCTGCGCATCCACCTGCAAGCCTTTGCGCGCCGGATCGCGCACGGTCAGCCAGATCAACAGGCCAACCAGCACACCGGGCAAGCCGACAATGAAAAACGCCAGTTGCCAGGCTTTCATCGCGCCGAAAAAAGCCACGTCGATGGTGTGCAGGTCCTTGAGCAAGGCGATCACGTAGCCGCCGACCAGGAAGGCCAGGCCACCACCGACGAACGAGCCGATCGAATAGATGCCCACCGCACGCCCGAGCTTTTCCTTGGGGAACATGTCGCTGAACATCGAATAGGCCGAGGGTGACAATGCCGCCTCGCCGACACCCACGCCAATCCGGGCGAGGAACATCTGCAGGAAGTTCTTGCTCAAACCACAGGCTGCCGTAGTCAGGCTCCAGAACACCACGCCGACGGCGATGATCTTCGGTCGCGAAAAACGGTCGGCCAGGTAGGCGATGGGCATGCCCATAAAGGCGTAGAACAGGGAAAACGCCAGCCCGTGCAACAGGCTGAACTGGGTGTCACTGATTTGCAGGTCGGCCTTGATCGGCTCGATCATCAACGCGAGGATCTGCCGGTCCACAAAGGAAAAGATGTAGGCGACCATGAACAGGCCCACCACGTACCACTCATACACGTAAGTCTTGTTGCGTTGCAGGACGGGGTCATCAACCTTGATATTCACGGGTGTTTGCTCCTTATGAAATCCATTCACGTGCGCGTTATGCGGCACGAGGGTGAACAGCAGTTTTCTGCCCCGCAAAGGCGGATGGCATAAGGAACATCGGGGGTGACGGCTTTGAACATGGTCTGGCCTCTTATTGTTATGGGTGTCATCGCCAGGCGGACGCAATAAAGCGGCTCGCGCTGCCGGCACGCAGGTTGCCTATGCAAGGTAAGTCAGCAGACGCCTTATCGGTATCAAGATGAACAGCATCCATTGAGGGGTATTCGTGCAGTCGGCTAAAGGTTTCCCTTAGTCGACTCAAAAACGAAAGGTGGTGCGCACCGAGAGATACATAAGCCTTCCTGTAGCAAGGTCTTGTTATTGGGTGGCCCCTAACCTAGCTATTGCCGTGCTTGCCAGCTTCCCCGAATGCGCAGGCGACTCCCCGATTGCGCAGGTGTTATCCCCGCCCTGCTCGACGCTTTTTCATCTGTACCAAGGGTTCGTTCAACCCAACAGCGCGGTGATCCAGCCTGTCTGCCGGACCAGCTCTTGGCGTTTCTCTTCAGGCACGGCAGTGTTTGCCCGTGTGAGATGCGCCAGGGTCTTTTGTTTCTGTCGCAGCCTGCGCTGCCATTTGCCGAGAAATGCCGCCGTACGTGCTTGCATCTGCAACGGGCCGAAGTACAGCTCCTGCTCGGTGTACGACACCGGGTCGCCACGCTCGGCGACGATGATTTCATAGTCGAAACGGTTTTCCCGCAGCACCTCTTCGCAGAGGATGCGGTAGTCGTTGTCCATCAACCACTGACGCAATGGCTGCTCGCCGCCGTTGGGTTGCAGGATCAGACGCTCCAGGCCGCTCAGGCGAGCCTTGCCGCTCTCAAGGATGTCACGAATGGTCTCGCCACCCATGCCACAGAGGCTGACGGCGGTGATGCCGTCGCCCGGTTCAATGGCATCCAGTCCATTGGCCAGGCGCACAGTGATTTGCTGTTCGAGGGCATTTTCATGCACGGTGCGGGTGGCTGCGTTGAATGGCGTCAGTGCAACCTCACCCGCCACGGCAGCCGCAATCACCCCACGACGCATGAGCGCCACCGGCAGGTAGCCGTGATCGGAGCCGATATCGGCCAGGTGTGCGCCTGCCGGTATGTGTGCGGCCACGCGCTCCAGGCGCATGGACAATGTCTGTTCGTTCAACTGCCCTTCCTTCTCACCGCCGATGTGCGGCCTGATGGCCGAACCGGGGGATTCTGGCGAGCATCGCGCTGCATTTCAAATTTATGCGACCAGGACCAGGGCTGGGTGACCTGCAGTACAGCCGCAGGCCAACCAACCCTGCCGAGGTGATCAAGGGGTAATGGCTATTTTCATCACGCCATCGCGCTGATGGGCAAACAGGTCATACGCCGCCTCGATGTCTTCCAGCTTGTAGTGGTGCGTCACCAGGGGCGACAGGTCCACGCCCCCGCTGTCGACCACCGCCATCAACCGGCGCATACGTTCTTTGCCGCCCGGGCACAGCGTGGTGATGATGCTGTAGTCGCCCAGCCCGGCGGCGAATGCATCCAGCGGAATACGCAGGTCACTGGAATACACCCCGAGGCTGGACAGCCGACCGCCGGGGCGCAGCACACGCAACGCAGATTCGAAAGTACCCTGGGTGCCGAGGGCTTCGATCGAGACATCGACGCCACGGCCATCGGTCAGCGCCATGATCTGCTCGACCACGTCGCCGTCCTTGAAGTTGACCACATGGGTGGCGCCCAGTTTTTTCGCCACGGTCATGCGCTCGGCCACCGCGTCGACACCAATGATGGTGGTCGCGCCCTTGAGGCGTGCACCGGCCACAGCGCAGAGCCCGATGGGGCCGAGGGCGAACACCACCACGCTATCGCCGATCTCGACATTGGCGCGCTCGGCGCCGGAAAAGCCGGTGGACATGATGTCCGGGCACATCAACACCTGTTCGTCGCTGAGGCCGTCCGGGATAGGGCAGAGGTTGGCCAGGGCATCCGGCACCAGCACGTACTCGGCCTGGCAACCGTCGATGATGTTGCCGAACTTCCAGCCACCGGTGGCGCGAAAGCCGTGTCGCGTGTCGGGGCCGTCCTGGGAGCCGCAGCCGCACAGGCACGCGTAACTCTGCCCGCTGGGGGTAATGGCGCCGGCAATCACCCGTTGCCCTTCGCTGAAGCCGCGCACCTGGGAGCCCAGCTTTTCAATGACCCCTACCGGCTCGTGACCCACGGTCAGCCCTTTGGCGACCGGATACTCCCCGCGCAGGATATGCACGTCGGTGCCGCAGATGGTGGTGGTGGTAATGCGCACCAGTGCATCGAGCGGGCCGACTTCCGGTATCGGTTTGTCGTCGAGCACGATGCGGTTCTTTTCAACGAAGATTGCCGCTTTCATGGTGGCCATGATGAATCCTCCTGTGTGAACTGCGGTTGAGTTCAGCAGGTAATCGAGGTTCTGCCTTGTTGTCCGATCAGAGGTTCGCCGCGCTCTGACGCGCTGTCACACAAGCTTCATGCCCCGCCATTTATTCAGCAGTTGCACGCGGCAGCTGGATATCCGTACATTCCCACGCTCGACCTTGCCGGTAGCCGAATCCCGATATGCTCATTGCCCTCAGTATTTTCCTGTTCACCATGGTGCTGGTCATCTGGCAGCCCAAGGGCCTCGGCGTTGGCTGGAGCGCTGCACTGGGCGCAATCGTGGCCTTGCTGGCCGGTGTGGTGACTCTGCAGGACATACCCGTGGTCTGGGGCATTGTCTGGAATGCCACCGGCACCTTCATCGCGTTGATCATCATCAGCTTGCTGCTCGATGAGGCCGGTTTCTTCCAGTGGGCGGCCTTGCATGTGGCGCGCTGGGCCAAGGGCGATGGCCGCCGCCTGTTCGTCTTCACGATCCTGCTCGGGGCGGCGGTTTCCGCGTTGTTTGCCAACGACGGCGCGGCGCTGATCCTCACCCCTATCGTGATTTCCATTCTGCTGGCCCTGCGTTTTTCGCCGGCCTCGACCCTCGCCTTCGTCATGGCCGCCGGGTTTATCGCCGACACGGCCAGCCTGCCGCTGGTGGTGTCGAACCTGGTCAACATCGTTTCGGCCGACTATTTCGGCTTGGGCTTCAGCCAGTACGCCTGGGTCATGGTGCCGGTCAACTTCGTTGCCGTGGCCGCGACACTGGTGGTGCTGTACGGGTTTTTCCGCCGCGACATTCCACGCCAATACTCACTGGAAGACTTGCAGGACCCGCGGCGCGCCGTGCGTGATCCGGCGACCTTCCGCGTCGGCTGGGTGGTGCTGGGCCTGTTGCTGGTGGGCATGTTTGCACTGGAACCGCTGGGGATTCCGGTCAGCGCCATCGCCGCGGTCTGCGCGGCGCTGCTGTTTGCGGTGGCGGCGCGCGGCCACGTTATTTCAACCCGTCGGGTAATGCGCGAAGCGCCCTGGCAGATCGTGATCTTTTCCCTGGGCATGTACCTGGTGGTGTACGGGCTGAAAAATGCCGGGCTGACCGCCTACCTCACCCTGCTCCTCAATCGTCTGGCCGATTCCGGTCTCTGGGCCGCGACCCTGGGCACGGGCGTGCTCACGGCGCTGCTGTCATCGGTGATGAACAACCTGCCGACGGTATTGATCGGCGCCCTGTCGATCCAGGCCAGCGATGTCAGCGGCGTCGTGCGCGAAGCAATGATCTACGCCAACGTCATCGGCTCTGACCTCGGGCCGAAAATCACCCCCATTGGCAGCCTGGCCACCCTGCTCTGGCTGCATGTGCTGGCGCGCAAGGGCATCAGGATCACCTGGGGCTACTACTTCAAGGTCGGTGTGGTCCTGACCGTGCCGATTCTGCTGATCACCCTGTCGGCACTGGCGTTGCGCCTGAGCCTTTGACTCAGCAGATCAAGTGGGCTCGGACAAATGCGCCAGTGCAGCGGCGCCGGCCCTGGCAATCTGCGCATCCTGTTCCGGCTTGACTCCGGAAACACCGATAGCGCCCACCACCTGCCCCGCCACATGGATCGGCACGCCACCTTCGAGGGTGGCGCTGAGCACCGGTACCGACAAAAACGCCGTGCGCCCGCCGTTGATCATGTCTTCGTAGGCCTTGCTTTCCCGACGGCCGAGGGCCGCCGTGCGCGCCTTCTCGGTGGCAATGTAGGCGCTGACCGGCGCGCAGCCGTCCAGGCGCTCCAACGCCAGTGGATGGCCGCCGTCGTCAGCCACGGCAATGGTCACCGCCCACTGATTGCGTTGGGCCTCTGCCCGTGCTGCCTGGACGATGAGTGAAACCTCAGTCTGTGTCAGTACCGCTTTGCTGTGCATGGTTCGGTTTCCTTTGGAAAGTTCAGACAGTGCCCGGCACGCGTTCGGCCAGTCGGCGGGTCAACCACTCGGGGTCCATTTGCGGAACCGACGCGAGCAGTTTCGCCGTGTAGTCGTGGTGCGGCGGGCTGAAGACCTGGGCAATTGGCCCCTGCTCGACAATCCGCCCCTTGTGCATCACCACCACCTGGTCGGCGATGCCTTTCACCGTTTCGATGTCGTGGGTGATGAACAGGTAGGAAATGCCCAACTGCTCCTGCAAGCGCTCGAGTAATTGCAGAATACCCTTGGCGACGATCTGGTCCAGCGCCGAGGTCACTTCATCGCAGATGATGACCTTGGGCTCGGCGGCCAAGGCCCGGGCAATGCAGATTCGCTGCTTCTGCCCGCCGGACAGTTCGCCGGGATACCGGTCGATGATCCGTGCCGGCGACAGTTCGATCTGTTCGAGCAATTGATGGATGCGTGCCTCTTTAGCCTTGCCGGTCAGCCCCAGGTAGAACTCCAGCGGCCTGCCGAGGAAGTCACGGACCCGTTGACGCGGATTGAGCGCGGTGTCGGGCATCTGGTAGATCATCTGGATGTGCCGCAAGGTGTCGCGGCTGCGCTGGCGGTAATCCAGCGGCAGGACTTGCCCGTCGAAATGCAGTTGCCCCTGACTCGCCGGCAACAAGCCGGTCAGCACACGGGCCACAGTCGATTTGCCGGAACCCGACTCGCCAACCACCGCCACCGTCGCGCCTTTGGGCACTTCAAGGGAAATATCGTGGAGGATCGGCAGCCCACCGTAGCCGGCCTGTATCCCTTGCAGTTTCAGTACCGGTGCTGCTTTGGCGAAAGTCTTCGGTTGATGGCACAACTCACGCACGGCCCACAGCGTCTTGGTGTAGTCCATCTGCGGCGCGCTGAGCATCTGCGCCGTTTCGGCCTCTTCAACGGTGTTGCCGTGGCGCAGCACCATGATCCGGTCGGCCATCTGTGCGACCACCGCCAGGTCGTGGGTGATGTAGATCGCCGCCGTACCGAACTGTTCGACCACATCACGAATCGCCGCCAGTACCTCCACCTGGGTGGTGACGTCGAGCGCCGTGGTCGGCTCGTCGAAGATGATCAGGTCCGGCCGGCACGCCATGGCCATGGCGGTCATCGCCCGTTGCAGTTGCCCGCCGGAGACCTGATGCGGGTAACGAAAGCCGATCTGTTCCGGGTCAGGCAGGCGCAGGCGTCGATACATCTCGACGGCATCGGCTCGCGCCTGTTCTTCGCTGAGCACGTTGTGCAGCACTGCGGTTTCGACGTACTGGTCGATCAGGTTGTGCGCCGGGTTGAACGCGGCGGCCGCCGATTGGGCGACGTAGGCTATCCGTGAGCCCCAGAGTTTCAGCTTGTCCTCTTGAGGTGCCTGCGTAAGGTCGGTGCCATCGAAGACGATCGAGCCTTGAGTGATACGGCATCCCGGCCGTTCGAAACCCATCGCCGCCAGGCCCAGGGTCGACTTGCCCGCGCCGGACTCGCCGATCAGGCCGAGAATCTCGCCGCGATGCAGTTCCAGGTCGATGCCTTTGACGATCTCCTGCCAGCCGCCCCCGCTCTGCGCCTCGATGTGCAGGTCGGTGATGGTCAGCAGCGTTTCCCGTGGGGTGTGCTTGTGGTTTTCATTGGTCATCGCGCAGGCCACTCGTCAGATGCAGGAACCAGTCCACGACAAAGTTGACCCCGATGGTCAGCAGCGCAATGGCCGCCGCGGGCAACAGGGGCGTGATGTCGCCGTAGGAAATCAGCGTCGCGTTGTCCCGCACCATCGAGCCCCAGTCCGCCGTCGGCGGCTGGATGCCCAGGCCGAGAAAACTCAGGGCGCTGATGAACAGGAAGGTGAAGCAGAAGCGCAGGCCGAACTCGGCCACCAGCGGCGCCATGATGTTGGGCAGGATCTCGCGGAACATGATCCACAGGTTGCCCTCGCCACGCAGCCGCGCCACTTCGACGAAATCCATCACCGCGACGTTACTGGCGACTGCGCGAGTCAGGCGGAACACCCGCGTCGAATCGAGCACGGCAATGATGATGATCAGCGTCGGGATCGAGGTGCCGAACAGCGTCAGCAGCATCAGGGCGAAAATCAGTTGCGGGATGGCCATCAACACGTCGACCACCCGCGACAGGATCTGGTCGACCCAGCCGCCCCGCGCTGCGGCCAGCAAGCCTGCTGCGCCGCCGAGCAGAAACGCCAGGCAGGTGGCCAGGGCGACGATGCCGATGGTATTGCGCCCGCCGTAAAGCAGACGGGTGAGCATGTCGCGGCCCAGATTGTCGGTGCCCAGCAGGAACTGCGGGCCCCAGGGTTCGAAGGCTTGCGCCACCACCTGCGACTCGCCGTAGGGCGTCAGCCACGGTGCGAAGATCGCCCCCAGGGTATAGAGCACGATCACCAGCATGCCCAGGCGCGCGGTCCACGGCGCCGAGCGCAATCCGCGCCACAGGCGCTGGCGCAGGTTCGTTTGTGAAGAAGGTTCCAGCACGGCAGTCATGCCCGGTGCCCCGATGTTCATGGTTGGCTTGGTCATTTTGGATGCCTCAGCCGTGGGTTGGTCAGGACCGACAACACATCCGCCGTCAGGTTGAGCAGGATGTAGGTGGCCGCGAACACCAGGCTGCAGGCCTGGACCACGGGCATGTCGCGTTTTTTCACCGAGTCGACCATCAACTGGCCCATGCCCGGATAGACGAAGACCACCTCGACCACCACCACGCCAACGATCAGGTACGCCAGGTTGAGCACGATGACGTTGATGATCGGCGCCCAGGCGTTGGGCAAGGCGTGGGTCAGGATCACCCGCCAGCGCGGCACGCCCTTGAGGGTGGCCATTTCGATGTAGGGGCTGGCCAGCAGGTTGATGATGGCCGCTCGGGTCATGCGCATCATGTGCGCGGTGACCACCAGGGTCAGGGTCAGCGCCGGCAGGATCACCCGATAGACCCGCTCGAACAGCGGCTGGGACGGATCGACATTGGCCAGGCTGGGCAGCCAGCCGGCCTTGACCGAGAACAGCAGGATCAGCAGGTAGGCGAGGAAAAACTCGGGGAAGGATATGAACGTCAGCGTGGCGCTGTTGATCATCCGGTCGAAAAAGCCGTTACGGTAGATCGCGGCCAGAAACCCCAGCCCGAGGGCCAGCGGCACAGCGATCACCGCCGTCACCGAGGCCAGGAACAGGGTGTTGAGCAAGCGGCTGCCGAGCAACTCGGCAATCTGCCGACCGTTGGCCAGCGAGCTGCCGAAGTCACCCTGCACAAAGGCCCCCAACCAATGGATGTAGCGAATGTGCAGCGGTTGATCGAGGCCCAGCGCCTGGCGAAACGCGGCGACCGCTTCGGGGGTGGCCGACTGGCCGAGGATTTCCGTGGCGATGTCGCCGGGGAGGAAATCCACCCCGAGCAAGATGATCACCGAGACAAACCACAGGCTGAGCAAGCCCAGCGCCAGACGCTGGGCCAACAGGGTGCTGATCTTGTTCATGCTGCCCTCCTTCTACGGTCACTGCGCGCCTTGCGGCGCATACCGCCCCGGCCGATCACGCGAACCACCAGCGTTCAGCCGCACGCAAACCATCGAGGTCCCAGTTGCTGGCGAGTTTGTCGTGACCGATGCGCCGCGAGATGCCATCGACGTAGTTGGCGAACAGCGGTATCAATGCGCCGCCGTCGTCGCGCAGGATGCCCTGCATCTCGCCGTACATTTGCCGGCGTTTGCCGTCATCGAGTTCCGAGCGCGCCGACAGCAGCAGCGAATTGAACGCTTCGTCATCCCAGAAGGTTTCGTTCCAGCTCGCGCCCTTGCCGTACACCAGTGAAAACGCCCAGTCCGCCGTGGGCTTGCCGCCCCAGTAGTCCATGCTCCAGGCCTTTTTCATCCAGACGTTTTTCCAGTAGCCGTCATTCGGTTCACGCACGACGTTGATGTCGATACCGGCCTTGGCCGCGTGCTCCTTGAACAGCACGGCGGTGTCGACCGCCCCGGCGAACGCGGCATCGGCGGCACTCAGGTCGACCTTGAGGCTGTCGAGCCCGGCCTGTTTGAGATAGAAGCGCGCCTTGTCCGGATCGTATTCACGCTGGGCCAGGTCCTTGTTGAAGTAGCGGTAGCCGGAGCTGATCGGGTGATCGTTGGCCACTTCACCGTGCCCGTGGAGGATGGTCTCGAGCATGGTCTTGCGATCCACCGCATGCTTGAGAGCCAGGCGCACGTTTTTGTCGGTGAAGGGCGCCATGGTGGTGTTCATCGGCAGGCTGTAGTGCTGGCCACCGTTGATCGAGGAGATTTCCAGTGCGTTGTTGCGCTTGAGCAGGTGCACGGTCTTCAGGTCGCAGCCGTTCATGGCGTGGATTTCGCCGGTGCTCAAGGCATTGGTGCGCGCGCCGACGTCGGCAATCACAAGGAACTCCACCGAGTCGAACCAGCCGCGATTGGGTTTCCAGTAATTGGGGTTGCGCTTGACCAGGGTACGCACGCCCGGGTCGAACGCCTCGCGCATGTAAGCACCGCAACCGATGCCGTCGGTGGCATTGACCTTGCCGTCCTGGGCCGGCATCACCGGCAAGTGGTAGTCGGACATCAGGTACGGGAAGTCGGCGTTGCCGCCATTAAGGGTAATGACCACGGTGTCCTTGCCGTCGGCCTGAATGTCGACGATGGGCGCCAGCAGGCTGTTGGCGGCGGATTTCGAGTCGGGGCCACGGTGGTGATTGAGCGAGGCCACGACGTCGCTGGCTTCCAGGGCTTTGCCGTTGTGGAACTGCACCCCCGGGCGCAACTTGAAGCGCCACACTTTCGCATCCGGCGAAGGCTCCCAGCTCTGCGCCAGTTCACCGACCAGCTCGCCGGTGTTGGTGACTTCAGTCAGGTAGCTGTGGATCGAGTGCCCCACCGACTGCATGTAGTTGTCGCCGTAGGTGCCGGGGTCGAAGGAGTCGGTGGTCGAACCGCTGGCAATGCCCAGCTTGAAGTTGCCGCCACGTTTTGGCGTCGACGCGGTCGTGTCGGCCAGGGCGTTCCCCGGGAAGCTGGTGGCCAGTGCCACACCGGCACCAGCGGCCAGCATGCACTGCATGAAAGTACGTCGATCGATTCGCCCTTGTTGCAGGCCCAGTTTCAGATCGTCAATGAGTTTGCTCATGAGGTGTCCCCGTTATTGGCTGTTGTTATCAGGAGTTGCCCTGGCGGACGGTCTTGCCGTCGCCGGGCCCACGCACGTGTCGCCGTACCTCTAACCGCTGTTTATATCCGCGCTGTCACCGCCTTGACCCGGCAGTAGCTGCGCAAGCCTTCCAAGCCCTTTTCCCGACCGAAACCGGACAGCTTGTTGCCGCCGAACGGTGTCTCGACACCGCCGGCGTAATATTCGTTGATGTAGACCTGGCCGGCATCGATATCCCGTGCCAGGCGCAACGCCTTGGTGATGTCGCGGGTGTAGATGCCCGCCGCAAGACCGAACGCCGTGCCGTTGGCCAGGGTCAGGGCATGTTCGACCGAATCGGCCACTTGCACCGACAGCACCGGGCCGAAGATTTCCTCCTGGACCAATCGATCCGCCGCCGCGACCCTATCAAGAATCGTCGGGGCAAAAAACCAGCCAGCGCCGCTGCGTGGATCGCTCAGGCGCGTGCCACCGGCGGCGACCTTGATGTCACGGGCCTTGGCGTCTTCGACAAAGGCGCTGATCTTTTCCAGTTGCTCCAGCGAGCTGATCGCGCCGACGTGGGGGTTGTGCAGGCCATGGCCGAGGGTCAGTTGGTTGGCCCGCGCCGCCAGGCGCTCGATGAACTCGGCATGGATACTGCGCTCGATCACCAGGCGCGAACCGGCCGAGCAGATCTGCCCGGCGTTGGAGTAGATCGCCCACAGCGCGTCTTCGACCGTGGCGTCCATGTCGCAATCGCTCAACACCACCATCGGCGATTTACCGCCCAGCTCCAGGGTTACGCTGGTGATGTTGCGTGCCGCAGCCTGCATGACGGTGCGCCCGGTTTGCACCGAACCGGTGAAGGTCACGTGACGCACCTTGGGATGCGCCACCAGGGGCGCGCCAACCTTGGCGCCGGTGCCGGTGACCACGTTGCAGACACCCGCCGGCAACCCGGCGTGGTGGAGGATTTCCGCCAGCAGCAGTGCAGTCAGCGGTGTCTGCTCGGCCGGTTTGAGCACTGCCGTGCAACCAGCGGCGAGCGCTGGCGCCAGGCCACGGGCCGCGGTGGAGAACGGGTAGTTCCAGGGAATGACATGGGCAGTGATACCGACCGGTTCCAGGCTGGTCTGCGACACATAATCCGGGCCCAAGGCCATGGTCTCGCCGTGCAGCTTGTCGGCGGCGCCGGCGTAATACTCGAACAGCCGCGCTGCGGAACGCACATCGGACTGGGCTTCGCTGAGGGTCTTGCCATTGTCGAGGGTCTCGATCACCGCCAGACGCTCGGCGTTGGCGCGAATGCCTTCGGCCGCGCGGTACAGGATCCGGCTGCGTTCGACAGGCGTCGCCTTGCCCCACACACCTTGCTGGGCACGCTCGGCGGCGTTGACCGCGCGCTCGACGTCGGGCTCGTCACCGGCGGCGAAGCTGGCAAATGCCCGGCCAAGCCCCGGATCGAAGGTTTCCATCTGCCCACCGTTGAGCGGCGCGTACCATTGCCCGTCGATCCAGTGGTTATGCGGCAGGCCTTTGAGCGTGCCCGTGGCAAAGTACTCGGCGATCAGCGCCTCGGTTTCGGCACTCATGAATTGACCTCGCTGACTTGATAGGTGGAACGTTCCAGCCACTGTGGCGAAACTTCGATGCCCCAACCCGGTGCCTCGCTGACGGTGACATGGCCGTCTTCAACGGTGTACGGCGATTCGACGAACAAACCGTCCTGCCACGGGTAGTAATCCAGGCCTTCGATGGACAGCTCCAGGTACTTGCCGGCATTGGGTATGGCCTTGAGGAAGTGCATGGTGAACAGGGTCACCAGCGACAGGTTGGCGCTGTGGGGCGTGCATGGCAGGCCGGCCTTGGCGGCCATCGCCGCGACTTTCAGCGAGCGACTGATGCCGCCCAGGTACAACACGTCCGGTTGCACCACATCAACTGCGCGCATCTCGATCATGCGGCGCCAGGTCGACAGGTCGCAGTCCTGCTCGCCGCCAGTAACGTCCAGGCTCAAGGCTTCAGTCACCTGACGGGTTTGCTCCAGCTCCCAGTAAGGGCACGGTTCCTCGAAATGCTCGATGCCGTAGTCCTGCAACAGGCCGCCGACCTCGATCGCACGCTTGGGCGAGAACCCGGAATTGCCATCCACCAGCAACGACACCTTGTCGCCGAGGGCTCTGCGCACGGCCGGCACGATCTGCTCGGTGCGCCCCGGCCACTCATCGACATCGTGACCGCACTCGCGACCGACGCGGAACTTGAAGGCATCGAAGCCGTAGGTGTCACGCAAACGCAGCAGGCGCTGGGCTTCGTCTTCGGCGCTGATGTCGCGACGCATGGACGAGGCGTAAGCACGCAGTTTTCCCGGCGTGCCGCCGAGCAATTCGACGACCGGTTTGCCTTCGACCTTGCCGCGCAAGTCCCACAGCGCCGTGTCCAGCCCAGCCATGGCCCGGCACAGGTAGGTGCCGGGAAACTTGTGCTCGCGCTCGGGGATCAGGGTGATCAGGCTGTCGATGTCCAGCGCATCGGCGCCCAGGGCCCAGGGCGCGACCTGACGGTGAAAGATCTGCGCGGTGATGTCGGCGTTGTAGGTCGACAACTGGCCCCAGCCAACCGCCCCGCTGTCACTGGTGACGCGGACAAAACCCACGTAGGGATCGCAAAAGGTCTCAAGCTTCTTGATGCGCATCACGCCTCTCCATTGTCTTGTTGTCAGCCAGAATCATGTCCGCCGCTTTCTGCGCGACCATGATGGTCGGTGCATTGGTATTGCCCGAGGTAATCGAAGGGAAGATCGAGGCATCGACCACGCGCAAACCGTCGAGGCCATGGACCCGCAAACGCGTATCGACCACCGATGTCGCCGGGTCCGGCCCCATGCCGCAGGTGCCGATGGGGTGGAACACCGAGCCGCAGCGCTGGCGGAAATCTTCAAGGATTTGCTCATCGGACATCTGGCCCAGGTCCGGTGCGATGGGTTCCTTGATCAAAGCCTGCAAGGCGCGGGTGCGGACCATCTTCTGGATCAACCGGCCACCGGCGATGACGCTGGCGACGTCCTCGGGATCGGACAGGTAATTGGGACGAATCTGCGGACCGACCCGCGGGTCGGCGCTGCAAATATCGATACGGCCACGGCTCTTCGGTCGGCAGGGCTGAAAGGAAATGATGAAGCCGGCAAAGGGGTCCGGGTTCATCAATGGGCGCTTGCCTTCCGGCGCCGTCGAATAGGTGACCGGGTTGAAGTACAGTTGCATGTCCGCTGCGCTGCTCGAAGGCAAGGAGCGGACGAAGCCGCCGGACTGATTGACGCTGACGCTCAGCGGGCCCTTGCGGGTCAGCACATAGCGCAGGCCGGCCCAGAGTTTGCCGTGCAGCGGGTACAGCAGGTTATTCAGGGTCGGCTCGGTGGCCTTGTAGTAATAGTTGATGCCCAGATGGTCCTGCAGCTGGCCGCCGACGGCCTCGTTGTCCAGCAGCACCTTGATGCCATGACGGCGCAACAAGGCTGCCGGGCCGACACCCGAGAGTTGCAGCAACTGCGGCGAGTTCACCGCCCCGGCGCTGAGAATGACTTCGCGCCGGGCCTTGGCCACCTGGACCTGACCGTCGTGCTCGTATTCGATCCCCACGGCGCGGCGCCCCGAAAACAGCACGCGGTGCGCCAGGGCATGGGTAAGCAGTTGCACGTTGCTGCGTTGCAGGGCCGGACGCAGGAACGCATCGGCCGCCGAACAACGCATGCCTTTATAGGTGTTGATCTGGTAGACCCCGACGCCTTCCGGGCTGCTGCCATTGAAGTCGCGGGAATACGGCAGCCCGACTTCCTCGGCGGCGGCAAAAAAATGCCGTCGCAACGGGTGCAGTTGCGCCGAGACATCGGAGACATACAGCGGACCACCCTGCCCTGCACGGCCCTCGGCGTCGACGCGGCATTCCGAGCGCTGGTAGTACGGCAGCACGTCGCTCCAGCCCCAACCGCTGTTGCCCTTGTGCACCCAGGCTTCGAAATCCACCGGCAGGCCACGGCAATAGACCATGGCATTGATCGAGCTGGAGCCGCCGATCACCCGGCCCCGAGGCCAATAGCTACGGCGTGAATCAATGGCTGACTCGGGTTCGGTTTCGTACTTCCAGTTGACCCGCTCGTCGAAGAAGGTG
Source organism: Pseudomonas vancouverensis (assembly GCF_004348895.1). Lineage (GTDB taxonomy): Bacteria > Pseudomonadota > Gammaproteobacteria > Pseudomonadales > Pseudomonadaceae > Aquipseudomonas > Aquipseudomonas vancouverensis. Next base: position 41,316 of record NZ_RRZK01000022.1, on the reverse strand, counting down.
CGCCCGTAGCCAATCGGCATCTTGATCCAGAATCGGCGGTCGCTGCCTCCAGCTTCCAGGACCAGCACCCGGGCCTGCCCGTCGGCGGAAAGCCGGTCGGCAAGTACCGAACCTGCCGAACCGCTGCCGACGATGATGTAGTCAAACTCCCCCGCTACCGCCATGTTACCTGCCCCTTGTAGGAGGTTCGCTGCAGAACCCCGCAGGATTCCAACAGGCCCTGGATTGTTCTTATGGCCTACTTGTTCGCCCCCATCTTTTCGGTAAAGCTGCGTCAAGACAAACAAGAAAAAAATGGCCTTTGGGTCAAAAATATTTAAGGCAGGCCGATGTCCTACAAACTCCCGCATCTCCCCTGGTTGCGCACCTTCGAAGCGGCCGCGCGCAGTTTGAGTTTCACCGCCGCAGCCGAAGACCTGCACATGACCGCCGCAGCGGTCAGCCTGCAAATTCGCTCGCTGGAGCAGTACCTGGGCTTCCAGTTGTTCGAGCGATTGCCCCGTGGCGTGCGCCTCACCGACATGGGCAGTGCCTACCTGCCTTCGGTACGCAAGGCCTTCGATGAATTGGCGGTATCGACTGTGGGCCTGTTCGGCAGTCGCGGCGACTGCTCGATCACCGTTCGCTCCACCGCGGCCTTTGCGGTGCTGTGGTTGGCGCCGAAGCTTCAGGGGTTTCTCGATGCCTATCCCCATGTCGAAGTGCGTTTGCTGGCCGACATCTGGGCGGACGCCCAGGGCGCGGACCAGAGCGCCATCGACATCCGTTTCGGTGACGGTCAGTGGGAAGGCTTTGATGCCGAGCTGATCCAGAAAGAGGCTTCGATCCCGGTGTGCAGCCCGCGCTGGCTGGAACGGGCGCAGTCCCCGGAGGCGCTGGCCAGCCTGGCGCAACAGAACCTGATTCACATCATGGGTTGTGAGGATCTGTGGACCCGCTGGTTTCGTCGCGCCGGCATCCAGGAAGACAGTAGCCGCAAGGGCTTGCAGGTCGACACCTCGCTCACGGCGCTGGAACTGGCCAGCGCCGGCTCGGGCTTCGCCCTGGTGCTACGCAGCCTGACCCGTTCCTACACCGATTCCGGGCGGCTGATTTCACCGTTCGAAGGCGAATTGCCGATCGAGCAGGCGCATTACCTGCTGCAACCGAAAGCCGGTAAACGTCCGAGCCCCGAGGTACTGTCCTTCAGGCAGTGGCTGCTGGACACGGCCCGCACGCCTTGAACAACGGGTTTGTATCGCTGTGTATCAACGCTTGGCGTCGATACACAATCTTTCAACCTGGCGAGAAATCGACACAGAGCAGATACCTCAGCGCGTTCCAATGCACCCAAGGCTTGAAGGGGATCAGCCAGACCCCGGCCAACGGCTTGCAATGGAGACATCACCATGAACAAGGTACTCACCCAAACCCGCCGCTTCGCCGTCCCATCGATGCTCGCACTCGGTCTGTTCTGCGCGATTGGCGCGGCCAAAGCGCAAACCGCTGCGTCTGCTGAGCCAGCGACCAGCACTGTCAGCACCCCCCATGCTGCGCCATCCCCCTTCGGTCCGCTCAAGCACATCAAGGCTGGCCTGCTCGACGTGGCCTACGCTGAAACCGGCCCGGCCGATGGCCCGGTGGTGATTCTCCTGCACGGCTGGCCCTACGACATTCACAGCTATGACGAGGTCGCACCGCTGCTCGCGGCCAAGGGTTATCGCGTACTCATGCCTTACGCCCGCGGCTACGGCGACACGCACTTCCTCTCTGACAAAACCCTGCGCAACGGCGAGCCGGCGGCACTGGCCAGTGACGTCATCGACTTCATGGATGCCCTGAAGATCAAGCAGGCGGTGCTCGGCGGCTACGACTGGGGCGCACGTTCGGCCGACATCGTCTCGGCCCTGTGGCCGGAGCGGGTCAAGGCGCTGGTGTCGGTCAGCGGTTATCTGATCGGCAACCAGGCGGCCGGGAAAACCCCATTGCCGCCCAAGGCTGAACTGCAGTGGTGGTACCAGTTCTACTTCGCCACCGAGCGCGGTCGTGCCGGTTACGAAAAAAACACCCATGACTTCGCCAAGCTGATCTGGCAAACCGCCTCGCCGAAGTGGGCTTTCGATGACGCCACTTTCGAGCGCAGTGCCAAGGCGCTGGACAACCCGGATCACGTTGACATCACCGTGTACAACTACCGCTGGCGCCTGGGCCTGGAGCCGGGCGAACAGCAATACGCGGCCCTTGAGGCGAAGCTGGCCACCGCACCGGCGATCAGCGTGCCGACCATCACCCTGGAGGGCGACGCCAACGGTGCGCCGCACCCGGCGCCCGAGGACTACGCCAAGCGGTTCACCGGCAAGTACCAGTTCCGCTTGATCGACGGCGGCGTCGGCCACAACCTGCCCCAGGAGAATCCGCAGGCTTTTGCCAAGGCTGTGATCGACGCCGATCACCTTTGAGTCAACCGCCTCACCTCAGGTGTGCGGCTCGGATTTGTGGCGAGGGCTCTAGCACGGCCCCCGCCAAAGCCTGCGCCGTTCGAGCAACAAACCGTGAAAAAAGACAACCCTCAAACATGGGTCGTCACGGGACTGTCACTAGTCCTTGATAACGTCCTCGCGCTTTTTGATCCACGCCCGTTCAAATCCGATCGACCGTGCCCTGCGTGCAGGGCCCAGCTCAAGGCGACACTGCGGTGTACTCAAGCTCGACGCGTAAATCATTCATCCTCAGGTCCGGCGACATGCGCAGCGACGACTTCGGCCTGCTGTTCTCGAAAATGTTCGGCAATCTCTATGCCGATTCCCCGCCACCACCCAAGGACATCATCATCGGTGGCGTCTACGGTCGACACGATGGCGTAAGTTTCCGGCGCATGCATTACCGGGGGGATTTCTCCGTAGCATTTCCCGCACCGCTGGACGAAATCTCCTTTGTCATCCCCACCGCCGGCACGATCATTTTCAACCATGCCAGCGAGTCGGTCGGCTATACCCAGGTCGGCCTGGCCATCGACAAGGCCGAGGTGCGTTCGGCACGTTTCATCGACAACCATGCGCAGCACGGCATCTCGATCAATCGCGGCCTGCTCACCGAACGACTGTCGACCCTGCTCGGCAAACCCATCGTGCAAAAGCTGTGCTTCGAACCCGTGGTCGATTTGAACGCCTCGGCGTTCCAGGGCATTCGCGCATTGATCGAACTGGCAACAGGCAATGAATTCGATTTGCTGCTCAACGCAGGATCATTGATGCCCTCGCGCCTGCGGGAAATGCTGATCGACGCGGTGCTGGAAAGCTGGCCGCACAATTTCACCGAAGCCCTGCAACGCCCGACACTGCTCATCGCACCACGGCATGTAAAGCTGGCGGTCGAGTACATTCAGGAGCATCCCGACAACCTGGTCAGCGGCACGGACCTGGCGCGGCTGACCAACGTCAGCTTGCGCGCATTGCAGGAAGGGTTTCAGCGATTCGTTGGCACCTCGATCGTTGCCTACCAGCGGCAAGTGCGTCTGGAGCGGGCGTACGCGGCACTGGCTGAAGGCGCTGCACCTTCGGTGACGGACGTCGCCTTGCAGTATGGGTTCAGCAACGTCGGCCGGTTTTGCCAGTATTTCCAGAACGCTTACGGCATGAGCCCCGCCGAGGTCAGAAAAGGCCTGCGGATGCGGCACTCGGCTTAATCCCTGCCCTTGGGTTCACAGCACCAGCGCGATGCTGCGAGCCCAGGGATATCTCATCAGAACAGGTAGCTGGCCTTCAGGCTGCCATAACCGCCATGGCTGTCACCGCCACCAGCGGCACCGACTTCAGCACCCACACTGAACGCGCCCAGATTGGCCATGACATTCACGCCACCGGTGAACTGGTCGCGGTTGTCGAACGCGGCGCGTTGCTCAATGTCCAGGCCCAGCAAGTGCCCCTGGCTGTCGACTTCGTGATCGCCCAGCACGTGTTCGTAGCCCACCTGCACACCCGGGACCAGTTGCCAGGCACCCATCGGAATGGCAGCGAATGAAGCGTTGAGGTTGGCCACGGCGCTCTTGCGGGTTTCGTTGATACTGTCGACATCGAGGGCCAGCTCGCTGCCTTTTTCCTGGAAGCTCGCAATATTGACATGGCTGACACGCACGCCAAGGCTCGGTTCCAGGGTCACGCTCTGCATCGGCATGCGGTAGCCGACGGCCAGGGTCAGCCCCGTCAGGTCGCCATGGCTGTCGCCCTTGGCCCGACCGAGGCCGCCGCCGATATCGCGTTTGCTCGAGTAGTCCAGATAACCGGCACTGGCGTCGGCATCGATGAACACGCCGCGCTCCAGACCGTCCGGGGCAAAACGCGCACCGACGCTGAAGAAGGTCAGGTCGGTATCCGCTTCGCCACCGGCACCACCGACGTTGCCGTTGCTATAGCCGAAGCCGCCGTGGGCGCTGAGCTGCTCGGAGAAACGCTGGGTCAGGCCGATCATCACGCCCTGGCTGTGCTCGTTGCTGCTTTGTGCCTGGGACGAACCGTCGGTGCCCAGGTAACCCACCAGCGCGGTGCTCCACAAGCGGTACTGGCCGGCCTTGAGGTCGGTGCCGCTGGTGAACGGCGCAGCGGCCTGATCGATCATCGCCGTCTGACGCAACAGGTAGCTGGCTGCGTCGGCGTGCACCTGGCCACCCACCGTGGACTCGACACCCCCGAGGCTCTGGGCGTCGATGGCCGATTGCAGGTAGTAGTTGTAGTCGCTGTAGGTGCCCGACAGGCTGCTGTTCTGCAGTTGTTGCAACAGGCCCGCGCCCGCCGCGGCGTTGCCCGACAGCCCGGCCTGACCCGGCAGGCTGTTGAAGAACACCATCTTGCCGCGCAGCACGTAGATGGTTTCCTGGGACAGGCCCAGGCCCTGCTTGAGGTAGTTGTCCATCGTGCCGTACTGCGCGGTCACCTCATCCAGACCCGCTTGCAGGTAGCTGGCGTCGACCCCGATCAGCGGCGCGTAGATGGCCGCCATGCTCGGCGGCATCGCCGCCAGCGTCGCCTTCATGCGCGCGGCGGTGTAGTCGTTGGTCGCCAGGTAGTTGCTCATGATGGTGGCGCTGTCGACCCCGGCGATGCTTTGCAGCACGGCGGCGGTCCAGCCGGTGCGGTCCTTGCCGGCGGTGCAGTGGAACAGCTCGGCGCCGTCGGCGGCAGCCAGGTCATTGAACAACTGGCTGAACTGGCTGCGCATGCCCGCGTTGCGGACGAAGTCGCGGTTGGTGTCCTGCATCATCTGCGTGGCTTCGGCGGCGCTGTGGAAGGCCACGTTGGTGATGTTCGCACCGGAAGTGGCACCGCCGACGATGTCGATGTTGATGTAGTTCGCGCCACTGGGCAGGGTGTCGGGGGTGGCGGCGATTTCGGCGGGGGTGCGCAGGTCGTAGACGGTCTTGATGCCCAGGCTGTTGAGGGTCGCCAGGTCCGCTGCCGACGGGGTCAGGGCATTGGAGCGATAAAACACCCCGGCGCGCATGGTGCCGTCATTGGCCGTGTTATAGGCCGTGGTGGTGCCGGCGATGTCGCGGAAGTTGTCCAGACTCTTCAGGCGTGGGGTATTGAGGGGGACCGTCTCCGCGGCTTGGGCGGCAGCGATGGACAGGCTTAGAACCGAGAAGGAAAAGAGAAGACGTTGAAACACGATGCAGCCTCATTGATGAAACGTTGGGCTGGCCACTATTGGGCAGTGATTCGACGCTGAATATTACAAAACCGGGTTTTCGGGAAATGCCTGCGCGATGTGTCCGGGAAGCTCGTTTTCTGTCCGTGGGAGCAGCAAAAATCCTGCTCGGGGCAGGAGTTCTGGTCGCCTAAGAAAATCTTCAGCCTTTCCAGTTCTTGTGGCGAGCGAGCTTGCTCGCGTTGGGCTGCGCAGCGGCCCCAAAAAGATGGTACTTCAGCACCTTTTTTTGTGAGTGCTGCGCACTCAAGCGTCGGAACGCCGCCCGGAGCAAGCTCGCTCGCCACAGGTTTTTCATCGCCTAAAGAATTTTCAAGTGAACGGCATTCTCCGCAGGGCACGGTTTTCGTCGTTTGCCCCGCGCAGCATTTGATGCAGCTGAAGATGAGCTATCTTTTCCTGCATCAGCTGACTGTCAACGGTAAGGACGCTTTATGACCCCACTGCACCGGTGCCATGTGCTTTTCGCCCTGACGCTCTGCGCCACCGCGCTGCTGAGCGTCCCGGCTCACGCGACACAAGCCAAGCCAAAACCCAAGCCCAACACCATTGCCATCGCGCCTGCCACCTACACGGTCACCGGTCCCGTTGCCGGCACCAAGGTGACCGAGTCCTACGTGCGCATGATGGCCCGCGAGGCGTACTTCTGGGGTTGGCCGATGGCCAACATCTACAACCGGCGCCAGGCCTTCAAGAGCGTGCCCGAGCCGGGACTGATGGGCGGCATCGTGCCGGTTGCCCCCGTCAACCGTTTGGCGATGCTCAGTGACTACATCGACCCCGCGCAACGGCTGGTGGCCTGCCCCAATCAGGACGTGGTGTATGGCGCCGGCAGCATTGCCCTGGATTTCGAGCCGGTGGTCTTGCAAATACCGGATTTCAACGGTCGCTTCTGGGTGTACCAGGTGGTCGACCTGCGCTCCGACAGCTTTGCCGAACTTGGCAAGATGTATAACACCCAGCCGGGTTTCTACCTGCTGGTCGGCCCGGACTGGAACGGCAAGGTGCCGCCCGGCATCACCAAGGTCTACCGTTCGCGCAGCAACACCGGTTTCGTGATTCCGCGGGTGTTCCAGGACGACACCCCCGCCGACCGCCAGGCGATACAAACGACCCTGGCCGGTATCGACATGTACCCGTTGTCCCAGTACGACGGCAAGGTCAAGCGACGCGACTGGGCGCGCTTGCCGAAATTTCCCGCCCAGGCCGGCGACGGCAAGGGCGAAACCCGTTGGGTGCAACCGGAGCAGTTCTTCGATGACCTGCCGGTCTTGCTCAACGATGCCAAGCCATTGCCCGGGGAAGAAGTGCGCTATGCGCAAATGACCGCCCTGGCCAATATCGCCAAGTCCGACCCGGCACTGCGCGCGGCCATGATCGACGAAGCCAGGAAAGCCGACAGCGAAGTGATAGACCCGCTGCTGCAGTTCAGCAACTACGGCCTGCAACTGTCCGACCACTGGAGCACCGTGAGCAACGGCGCCGCCTTCGGCACCGACTACTTCACCCGCACTGCCGTGGCCCGTTCGAACATCTTCGTCAACCAGAACAAGGAGACCAAGTACTTCTACCAGGACCTCGACGAGAACGGCGTGCGCCTCAACGGTCGCTACGACTACAAAGTGACCTTCGCCAGGAACAAATTGCCGCCGGTTCGGGGCTTCTGGTCGCTGACGCTGTACAACGAACAGCATTTCTTCGCGCCGAACGATTTGAAGCGCTACTCAATCGGCACCAAGAACAAAACCCTGCAAACCAACCCGGATGGCTCGTTGACCCTGTACGTGCAAAGTGAGTCGCCGGGCAAGGACAAGGAAAGCAACTGGCTGCCCGCGCCGAAAGACGCCGACTTCTCGCTGTACCTGCGCGCCTACTGGCCGGAGGTCGACGCCATCGATGGCAGCTGGACGCCGCCGGCCGTGGTCAAAACCGAATGATATTCCCGAGGTACACGCCATGAGCGCTGCGTCGCTGTCCGAACTGGATGCCGCCCTGCCGGGGCTGGCCCGCAAAATCCGCGTGCTGCCTGCCCTCGCCTGGCCAGACGGCGTCGAGGAAGACTTTCTGCAGCACTGGCGCAACGGCAAGGCGCAAATGCCCAGGGTCGAGCTGCAACCCCGCGACCACAGTGCGGACATTCAAGCCCTGGAAGCCTTTATCGGCTGCTGCGACCGGGGGCATCCCGCCGGCAATTACCTGGCCATGACCGCCCAAAGCTACGCCACGGCCGGGCGCATGCTGGGTGCCATCGGCACGCCGGACTTCACGCATTTTTCGGCGGCCTTGTACCGGCGCCCGGATTTCGTCTACCCGCGTCAGGAACTGAACATGCTCGACGCGGCGCGGTTCTTCCTCGACACCACCGATGCACTGCTCGGTGGCGCCCGGATTCCCTCGACTGAAAGTGATATCACTGCCGAGGACTTCGCGGCGTGGATGCAACCGGAACTGGACGGTTTTTTCGGCCCGGGCCAGATCAATGTCATCCTCGATCCGACCTTGGCCTCAAAGGCCATCGCCGGAGCGACACGTGTTCGCTTGCGCGCCAGCGCGCTGTTCTCGGAGCTGGACAAACAGCAGTTGCTGCAACACGAAGCCTTCGTGCACGTTGCCACTGCACAGAACGGCGCGTTGCAACCCAACCTGAAAAGCATGAGCCTCGGCGCGCCACGCACCACCCAGACCCAGGAAGGCATCGCCACCCTGGCCGAACTGTTCACCGGCAGCATGGACATCAACCGCTTGCGGCGTTTGGCCCTGCGCGTGCTCGCCGTGCAACAGGCGCTGGACGGTGCGGATTTCATTCAGGTGTTCGAAGGGTTTCTCGCCGGTGGTCAGTCGCCGGAAGAGTCCTTTCGCTCCAGTCAGAGGATTTTTCGTGGCGCCGACCTGCGTGGCGGTTCGGCCTTTACCAAGGACGCGGCGTACCTGACCGGACTGCTTGGCGTGCACACGTTGCTGCGGGTGGCGATCCGCGACAACCGCCCGGAACTGGTCGGCCACCTGTTTGCCGGACGCCTGAGCCTGGGTGATACCGTGCGCCTGGCGCCGCTTTTCGAATCCGGCTGGCTGCAGGGGCCGGTGCACGTACCGGCCTGGGCCAGTGACTTGCGGCGCCTGGCGGCCAACCTGGCGTTCTCGGCGTTTATCTCGCGAGTGAAACTCGATGTACTCGATCTCGAGAAATTCCTCGCCTTCGCCGACGAACACGAGGCGGACGCCAGTGGCCAAGCCGCCCCATGATGTGCACTACGCCACCTGCATCAGCTTCGCATACGCCTGCAAATGGTGATCGTCATCGCCGAACTGGCGCGCCACCATCAATAGATGCTTGGCATGGTGCGACAGCATGTATTCCCAGGTCAGTCCAATGCCGCCGTGCAATTGGATGCCCTGATCGGCGACAAAGCGGCTGGCACGGCTGACGATGAACTTGGCTGCCGCGAGTACGCGGCTACGTTCGTCACTGTCTTCCTGATCCGCCACGCAGGCGGCAAGCAAGGTCATTGAGGTGGCCTGATCCAGCTCGATGCGCATGTCGACCATGCGATGCTGCAAGGCCTGGAACTTGCCGATCGGCTGGCCAAACTGCTGACGGGTTTTCAGATAGTCGAGGGTCAAGGCGCAAGCGGCTTCCATGCTGCCGACCGCTTCTGCGCATTGCGCGGCAATGCAACGACCTTGCTGGTAACGCAAGGCAGATAAGGCCTGGCCCAGGTCGCCAAGTACCGCGCTGCTTTTCACAAACACATCGTCCAGGTACAACTCACAGGCCATGCGTCCGTCCATGGTGGCGAAGGCGCGGCGGGTGACGCCCTTGTCCTGGGGGTCGATGAGGAACAGGCTGATGCCCTGCTCGTCCCGAGCTTCATGGCTGGTGCGCGCCGACACCAGGATCAGCCCGGCGCTGTGCCCGCCGATGATCACCGATTTACGCCCGTTGAGTGTCCAGCCACCGTTCACCGCTTCGGCACGGGTCTGCACGTCGTGAAGCTGGTAGTGACTTTGCGGTTCTTCCAGTGCCACCGCCACTTGCAGACCGGCGCTGGCGATCTGCGGCAACAGGGTGTCTTTCTGCGCAGCGCTGCCGAGCTGATCGATCAGGCCCCCGGCAAAAATCACTGAATGCAGGTAAGGCTCCAGGCACAGCCCGCGGCCCAGTTCGGTCATGATCAGCATGTTGTCCACGCCGCTGCCGCCGTAGCCGCCATAAGTTTCGGCGAAAGGCACCGCGCATAGCCCCAGGTCGCCCAGTTGCTGCATGAATGCATTGCTGAAGCCGTTTCTGCTCTGGCGATACTGCTCGCGATGCTCGAACCCGTAGACGTCACGCACCAGGCGCGCGGCCGTGTCCTGCAGCATCAGCTGTTCTTCTGTCAGTTTGAAATCCATGGTCGTGGGCGCCTTACAGTTCGAGGATCATTTTCGCGATGATGTTCTTCTGGATCTCGTTGGCTCCGCCGTAGATCGAAGCCTTGCGTGCATCCAGGTACTGGTAGGTCGCGGCGCTGCTGTAGTCGGTGTACAGCAAGGGCTCGCTGCCATAACCCAGTTCGTCCTCGATGAACGGCAATGCATAGGGACCGACCGCCTTGCTGATCAGGTAGGTAATGGCCTGGCGGATCTCGGTGCCCCTGATTTTCAGGAACGAACTTTCCGCGCCCGGCGCATCGCCATTCTGCGTAGCGGCCAGGGTGCGCAGGCTGCTCATCTCCGCCGCCATCAACTGCATCTCGACCTCGGCCACCTGTGCGCGGAACATTGGCTCTTCGATCAAAGGCCGACCGTTGCGCAGCTCCGCGCTGGCAATGCGTTTGAGCCGGCCGAGCAGCGCCTTGTTCTGCGCGATACCGCCGATGCTGGTGCGTTCGTGGGTCAGCAGGTACTTGGCGCAGGTCCAGCCCTGGTTTTCTTCGCCGATCAGGTTGGTGACCGGCACCCGCACATTGTCGAAGAACACTTCGTTGACCTCGTGCTCACCGTCCAGGGTGATGATCGGGCGCACGGTAATGCCCGGGGTCTTCATGTCGATCAGCAGGAACGAGATGCCCCGTTGCTGGCGTGCCTCGGGATCGGTGCGCACCAGGCAGAACATCCAGTCGGCAAAATGCGCCAGGGTGGTCCAGGTCTTCTGGCCGTTGACCACGTAGTCATCACCCTCGCGTACGGCGCGGGTTTTCAAGGAGGACAGGTCGGAGCCGGCACCCGGCTCGGAGTAGCCCTGGCACCACCAGTCTTCACAGGTGAGGATCCGTGGCAGGAAATGCGCTTTCTGTTCGGCCGTACCGAACTTGATGATCACCGGCGCGACCATTTTCAAACCAAAGGACAACACTTTCGGCGCACCGGCGGCGAAGCACTCCTCGTCGAAGATATGCTTTTGCACATCCGTCCAGCCGGTGCCGCCGAACTCGACGGGCCAGCCCGGCGCCAACCAGCCCTGGCGATTGAGGATACGCATCCATTGCACCTGATGCTCTTTGCTCAGGCGCTTGCCCAGGGCGATCCGTTCGGACAGCTCGCTTGGCAAATGGTCACGCAGGAAGGCCCGAACGTCCTGGCGGAAGGCCTGTTCGTCCGCGGAGAAATCAATGTTCATCCAGCTACTCCACAAAGCAATGGGACAACACCCGCCCCTTGTGGGAGCGAGCAAGCTCGCTCCCACAGGTTATCGGCAGGTCCGATCAGTCGAAAACGATCACCGAACGCGCCAGTTCACCACGACGCAGTTCATCGAAGGCCTCGTTGATCTGGTCCAGGCGAATGCGCTGGGAAATCATCTCGTCGAGCTTGAGCTTGCCGCTCATGTAGAAATCCACCAGTCGTGGCATGTCCACCGGGAAACGGTTGGAACCCATCAGCGAACCCTGGATGCGCCGCTCTTGCAGGAGCTGGAAAGGATCGAGCTCGATTTTCAGGCCGGGCTTGAGCATGCCGATCACGGTGGCGGTACCGCCCCGGGCGAGCATGGCGAAAGCCTGTTCGGCGGTCTGTTTTAGGCCAATGCATTCGAAGGCGTGGTGCACGCCGCCACGGGTCAGTTCCACCACCTGCTTGGCGGCATCGCCGTCGCGGCCGTTGATCACATCGGTGGCACCGAACTGCCTGGCCAGCTCAAGCTTCGAGTCGAGCATGTCGATGGCGATGATCCGCCCTGCCCCGGCCAAGGCGGCGCCGTTGATGGCGGCCAGGCCGATGCCGCCGCAACCGATCACGGCGACGGTTTCGCCCGGACGCACCTTGGCGGTGTTGAACACCGCACCGGTGCCGGTGGTGACCGCACAACCGAGCAGCGCAGCACGGTCCAGCGGCATGTCACGGCGAATGGCGACGCAGGCGTTCTCGTGCACCAGCATCTGCTCGGCAAACCCCGACAGGTTGACGAACTGCGGCATCGGCTTTTGCACGTAAGTCAGGCGTGGCTCTTCGTCCTTGCCACGTTTGGTTTCCGGCGACACGCAGCGGGCCAGGTGACCGGTAACGCAGTGGTCGCAGTGACCGCAGAATACCGTCAGGCAGGTGACCACATGATCGCCCGGCTTGACCGAACGCACTTCAGAGCCCACCTGCTCGACCACGCCGGCCGCTTCATGACCCAGCACCATGGGGCCCGGGTACGGAAACGAACCGTCGATCACGTGCAGGTCGGAGTGGCAGACCCCCACGGCCTTGGTGCGGATCAACACTTCACGCGGGCCCGGTTTGCTGATGCCCACCTCCTCAATGACCAGTGGGGCACCAACCTTGTGGAATACGGCAGCTTTCATGGCATTTCTCTCAAGAATGTTCGGGGATTCAGGCCAGGTTGGCCGCAGTGCGCAAAACCGCCTTGGCGTGGCTGAAGGTGCGGAAGCCGTCGATGCCGTGATAGGCACCCATGCCGCTGGCACCGACCCCGCCAAATGGCAGGCCTTCGCTGCTGGCATGGCTCATCACGCCGTTGAGGGTCACGCCGCCGGAACAGGTTCGACTGAGCACCCGGGCTTCTTCGTCAACGTCCTGACCGAAGTAGTACAACGCCAGCGGCCGGGGCCGCGCGTTGATCCGGGCAATCACCTCGCCGATGTCGTCGTAGGCGATGATCGGCAGCAAGGGGCCGAAGATTTCGTCCTGCATCACCTGCAGATCGTCTGCGGGATTGAGCAGCAAGGTCGGCATGACCTTGTTCAGGGTGCCCTGACTGAAGTCTTCGCCGGCCGCGTTCAGTTCGATCAGTTCGACGCCGGCCTCGCGGGCTTCACTCAGGTAGCCTTGCAGGCGCTGGAAGTGACGGGCGTTGATGATCGAGGTGTACTCGGGGTTGTCCTTCAGCGTGGGGAAGAACTTCGCTACCACCGCCTTGGCCACGGCGACGAAGGCATCCAGCGACTCCCGCGCCACGTAGACATGGTCGGGCGCCACGCAGAGTTGACCGGCATTCAGCAACTTGCCGATGACCACTTTGGCCACGGCATCCTTGAAATCTGCGCTGCGGGAAATGATCGCTGGCGACTTGCCCCCCAGCTCCAGGGTGACCGGCACCAGGTGCTCGGCCGCGGCGCGCAGCACATGCTTGCCGATGCTGGTGGCGCCGGTGAACAACAGATGGTCGAAGGGCTGGCCACAGAAGGCCTGGCCGACTTCCGGCCCGCCAAGCACCACCGCCACTTCTTCTTCGGCATACACCGAGGCAATCAAACGGGCAATCAGTGCCGAGGTGTGCGGGTTGAATTCCGAGGGTTTGATGATCACCCGGTTACCGGCCGCGAGGGCACCGGCCAATCCGCTGAAGACCATGTAGGCCGGTACGTTCCACGCCGTGACTATGCCGACCACACCCAGCGGCTGGTATTGCACCCAGGCTTCACCGCCACGGGCCTGGCGTTTCTCCGGTTGCATCCATTGGGCCAGTTCGGCCTTGGTCTGCTTGAGGGTAGCCAAAGGTGAAAGCACTTCGCTGCCCTTGGAAAAAGCCGGGCTGCGGTGACCGAAGTCGGCGGTCAGAGCATCGATGATTGCCTGTTCGTTGTTGACCAGCAGGCCCATCGCCCGGTCGAGCAATTCGCAGCGTTCTTCGAGGGTGTAAGGTTCACGGGCCAGGAAAGCGGCCCGTTGTTTTTCCACAATCGCGCGGATGTCGACACCCGGTGAACTCTCGATGGCGCTCATCTGTACCTCTCTTGTTGTTGTAAGGACGCAGCGGCACACGGACGACGCTGCACAGGTCTGCCCGCATGGTTGATCATCGACGTGGGCCAGGCCGCCACCCGGATCAGGTGGGTGGCGGCAGATCGAGTGGTTTCAGGCGAGGATGCCCATGGCCTTGGCGCTGTTGATCGCCTGGGTGCGACGACAGGCGCCGAGCTTGACGTTGATGTTCTTGGCGTGGGTCTTCACGGTGTTTTCCGAGATGAACAAGCGGTTGCCGACCTCACGCACGGACATGCCTTCGGCGAGCAGCTTGAGCACCGACACTTCCCGGGGTGTCAGATCGTCCTGGTAATCCGGCACACCGCCGATACGCGCCAGTGAAGCCTTGCCGCTGTCGGCCGGCTGTTCGCGGGCCAGCATGCGCTCCCTCTGCCGGGCAATCGCTGCCTGATAGAGCGCGCTGTCGATCCTGCCCCAGTGCATCCGCCGCTCGGCCTCGTGCAACAGCAGCTGGGCTTTTTGCGGGTCGTGATTGCGCGAGGCGATCTCGGCGAGCAAGAGATAGCCATTGAGCACGAACGGTGCGCAACAATCGCGCACGTGCAACAGCCCGGCCTCGCCGACCACTTCAGCTTCGCTGAGATGGCCCTGTTGCAATAACAGCTCACCACGCAGGAACAACAAGCGACCGAGCAACGGCAACGGTTGCGTGTACGTCAGGCGGTCAAGCTCGGTGCGCAGCAATGCCTGGGCGAAACTGGTCTGCCCCTTGAGCATCATCAGGCGCACCCGGTCGGCGTTGATCAGCACTTCCGACTCATGGCTGCCCTGGCGTCGGGCCAGTTCCAGGGAGTGGTCGAGCAAACCTTGCGCCTGTTCGAGGTCACCGGTGTCCATGGCCAGGCGCGCCAGAATGCAGTGGCACAGCAACACCGACAACCAGTCCTCGCCACTCAAGCTTTCCATTGCAGCCCGGCAATGGGTACGCGCCGGTCCTGAATGGCCGCGCAGTGCCTGCAAGGTGCCGAACAGCGCCTGCCAGTTCGCCAGCAGGCGTTGGTTGCGCGCAGGATCTGCCATCGGCAAAAAATGTCCGAGACGCGCCAGGCACTCTTCGGCTTCGTCCAGTCGCCCACTGAACAGCAACGCCTTGGCGCACAGGTAAATCAGGCGCGGGCTGCTGTAGAGCAACTGCGGCTCGATGCGCTCACGCCAATCCATCAGTTTGCTCAGGTGGCGCTCGCTGAGAATCCAGCTCAGCCACAGGCGCTCCATGTAATTGGCGGCAACTTCCGGCTGGTCGGCGCTCAGCGCGTGTTCGACCGCGTCGTCAACGTGGCCCTGCACACTGAGCAAGTGGCAGGCACGCAGGCGCAGGCGATTCAGCGCGGCGCCGCTCAAATGCTTTTGCAACGCCTGGGCCACCGACGGCACCAGCCGATACCAGCGCGCTTGCAGGTCGATGGGCAGCAGGAACGCCTCGCACGCCAACAGGCTGTCGAATACCCGCCCACGCTGCTGGCCTTCCCAGAGTTGTTCGCAAAAATCGGCATTGGCCCGGGACAGATGGGCCAGGCCGATCAGGACTTCGCACTGTTCCTGGCTCAGGCGCGCCAGCAGTTCGCGCTCCAGGTATTGGCCAAGCAATGGGGTCGGTTGTGCCTGAACCAGCGACAGGCGCACACCGGCGCACCAGCCTGCGCTGTCGTGCCAGAGTTTTTCCCGGGAAGGTGCATCCGTTTCGGGTGCCAGCGCTTCGACCAGCGCTTCGAATTCATCCGGACGCAATGCCAATTGGCGGGCATTGAGCTCCAGCAGTTGCCCGGTGAGCATCAGCCGCGGCAGGTTCCAGTCGGGGCGCTGGCGGCAGGTGACGAAGATCTGCAGCTGCGGGTTGTGCAGGGCCAGGAGTTGGTCGAACCAGTGGTTCAAGTCGTCCGGCATGGTTGCCGGGAGGTCGTCGAAAACGATGTGGATCGGGCCGGGTTGACGAGTGTTTTCTGTCGACAGGAATGCGTTGGCCTTCAGGGCCTCATCGCGAGCAAGCTCGCTCCCACAAGGGAATGCGCTCAACTGTGGAAACGGTTCGGCCGGATGCATGTTTTTTGTCGACAGGATTGCACTGCCTGCCAGGGCCTCATCGCGAGCAAGCTCGCTCCCACAGGGGAATGCGCTCAACTGTGGAAACGGTTCGGCCGGATGCATGTTTTTTGCCGACAGGAATGCTCGGGCGGGCGGGGCCTTCTCGCGGGCAGGCTCGCCTTCACAGGGGAATGCGGTCAACTGTGGGAGCGAGCTTGCTCGCGATGACGATGGCTCAGGCAATAGAGAGCCTGCCTGCAGAAACGCAAAAACTTCATCCACCGCCACCCCAAGGGCACCGGCCAAGGTCCCGCGCACATCCGCAAGCGTCTGTACCTGCCCCCCCAGACACACCCACACCACCCGCCCGGGCGGTGCAATGCCCTGCAGATACTGATGCACGATCGATGTTTTTCCGTATCCGGCAGGTGCGCAAAGCAGTCGCAAGCGGCAGGGCTTGCGGTGGAGTACATCGCACAGATGCGGTCTTGGCACCAACATGGCGGACCTCGCTGATGGAGAGTGGATTCCATCATTGGCCCAAGCGCCCTTTTGTGCGCCACCCGCATCAGGTGGGTGGGCAACGCACAACGCCCTGCAGGCAGGGCGTTGGTTATACGCGGGACGAACGGTCAGCGAATGCCGTCGTTACGCAGTGCCGCCGGGGTGAAGTCGTTCATTTTCGCCATCATGCCGTAGGTGGTCGCGTGCTTGGACTCGTTGGTCATGGCCAGCACGTTGTAGCGACCGGCGATCAGGTCATAGATCCCCATCATCGCGTAGCCGGCTGCGCCGCGTTCGTAATCGTTGACGCCATACCCCTCACCGACTCGCCACAGCTGACCACGGCCATCGTAGTGATCGACCTCGGCCAGTTGCCAGGTGTCCTCGTCAAAGTACAGATCGCGCTTGGCGTACACGTGGCGCTGGCCAGGCTTGAGCGTGGCCTCGACGTGCCACACGCGATGCAGTTCGTAGCGGGTCAGGTCCTGGTTGATGTGGCCCGGCTTGATGATGTCGTCGTACTTCACTTTCGGCGACTGCAAGCGGTAGTTGTTGTACGGAATGTACATTTCCTTCTTGCCGACCAGTTTCCAGTCGTAGCGGTCCGGCGCGCCGTTCATCAAGTCGGTGTTGTCGGCGGTACGCATGCCGTCGGAACCGTTGCCCGGACCGTCGTAGGCTACCTGAGGTGCACGGCGCACGCGACGCTGACCGGCGTTGTAGACCCACGCCAGGCGCGGTTCCTTGACCTGGTCGATGGTCTCGTGGATCAGGATCACACTGCCAGCCATGCGCGACGGTGCGGTGATTTCCTGCTTGTAGTAATACAGGACGTTGTCGGCCTGACCGGCGGCGATGCCTTCCATCAACTGCGGAAAGGCCAGTTTGTCTTCGTATTCGACGATGGAATACGCACCGTTCGCTTGCGGTGCCGCCTGCGCCGCCACACGCTCCATGTTGCCGCCACGATAACGGTTGGTGTGGTTCCAGTAGATTTCCACGCCGTTCTTCGGGATCGGGAATGGGTAGTAACGGGTCTGGGTGAAGTTCACCAGGCCGTTGCCGTCCGGCGTCAGTTCGGTGGTCACCGCGCTCTTTTTCGCGATCTCGTAGATGTCCTGCGGGTTGGCCGCAGTGCGCTGGGTCTTGTACACCGGGATCCTGTAGCTGTCCGGATAGCGCTTGAACATCGCCAGTTGGCCCGGGGTCAGCTTGTCCTTGTACTGCTCGGCGTTGGCCGCGGTGATGACGAATTGCGGTTTCTCACCGGCAAACGGATCGCCGAGAAAGCCGTTGTCCAGGGGGGCTGCACCGGGTTTCAAGCCGCCGGTCCAGGCCGGAATGCCAGTGGCGGCATCGCCGGCTTTTTCCGCGCCGAGGGGCGTCAGGGTGGTCCCCAGCTGCGCGGCTTCCTGAGGGGTGACGGCGGCCATGACCGAACTGGCCAGCAGCGACAGACTCAATGCGCCAGCGCGCAAAATCAAACGTGCATTCATGTTCAGATTGTTCATGTTCAAATGACCTCTGGGGCAAAGTTGCATCAGAAATTCACGCCGAGGCTCAACGACACGTAGTCGCGATCGACGTTGGTGTTGAAGTCGCCGCCGAAGTAGTTGGTGTAACTGAGGCTGGCGGTATAGGTGTTCAGGTAATCGGCATCGACACCCAGGCTGACGGCCTTGGAGCCTTCATCGAAGTTCGGGCCGTAACCCTCGACGTCATGGGACCAGGCGAGGTTCGGCGACAGGTTGATACCGGCGATCACGTTCGGGTAATCGAGCTTGCCGCGCAGGCGATAGCCCCAGCTGTTGCTGGTGTAGAAGCCGTTGCCGTTGCACTCCTGGGCCGGGTTGCTGGCGGTCGGCAAGCCCGGGGCTGTGCCCAGGCACGTGGCCGCACCGGCGACGCCCGGCAGTTCACCGGAGCCGAAGGCCGGGCTGCGGCCAAAGCGCAGGTCCGTGCCGTCCGTCCTGCCCAGGCCGCCGATGTGGTTGTAGCCGACCTCGCCCACCAGGGTCAGGCGGTTGGCGCCGAAGACCTGATCGAAGAACTGGGTGGCCGTCACTTGTGCCTGGGTCACCGGCATGCGCTTGTAGCCGTTGACCTCGGCACCCAGATTGCGCCCGGCGAACCCCGTGGTGATCAGTGGCGAGGTGGCGCCAAAGGTGGCAGCGGACAACAGGTCGGCGGTGTTCAGTTGCAGCGGCATGTTCGGCCGGTAGCTGACTTCACCACCGAGGGAAACACCGGCGACGTTGGTCTGGAAGCTCAGGCCGTAAAGGCGAATGTCTTCCGGGTAGTCGATGAAATAACGGGCACTGCGCGCCGACGCCAGGCTGCCGGCCGGGTTGGTCATCTGCACGATGCTCAGGTACGGGTTGCGGCTGTGATAGTTCATCGCATAGGCGCCGAACTCGGTGTCGTTGGCCTCGGGCACATACCAGCGCAGGGCCAGGCCGTATTGGCCGCTGTTGCGCGCATCGTTGTCTTTCAGGCGCGGAATGTAGGCGTCGTCGGTACCGGCGGCGAGGGCCGCGAGGCTGCCGGTGTTCTTCGCCACGCCCGGTGCCAGATCCTGCCCGGCGATCACCAGACGGTCGTTACAACCCTGGGCTACACCATCGCTGCCGAAGAAGGTGCCGCAGTTGTCCACCACCGACTTGTCCCACTGCAGCTGGTAGAAACCTTCGGCGGTGATGTTGTCCGCCAGGCCCTGTGACACGTACAACAGGTTGACCGGAACCAGCCCCTCCTTCACTTCCGCACCGGGACGGCGCAAGGCGGCGACGTCGATCGGGTTGATGCTGTTGATCGAGTTGCCGATAAAGGTGCTCTCGCCCCAGCTCACCACTTGCTTGCCCAGACGCACGTTGCCGATCTGATCGCCAATCGTGTAGTTGTGATAGACGAAGCTGTCGAGGAACATCGCACCCGACGACTTGGCCGCACGGTCACGCCCGCTGTCGTCGATGTCGTAGAACGGACGGTGCTCGTCCATCAGTTCGAAGTCGTACCAGTATTTGCCACGGACGAAGGCGCCGCTGTCGCCGTACTTGAGTTCCAGGTCATGCACGCCCTTGAAGATCTTCGAGAAGGTGTCGCCCTTCTCGAAGTTCAGGCGGTTGTCGTCGGTGGTGCGCGATGCAGACTCGCCGCCCTTGACGCCCTGGGAGTTGAAGTTGGAAATGAACTGTTTGTCCGGATTGGCCGTGGACCAGCTCTGGCCCACCGACAGCGACGAGTCGAACTTGCCCTGAATCTCGCCGATATTGAATTCAACAGCGTGAGCCTGATTGCTCGCACCAGCGGCAACCATCACAGCAACGGCCAGCAGACTCGGCTGGAAGACTCCGCGCATTGTTTTTGTTGTCATGCGGTTCTCCGGTTAAGGATTAAGTGTTGGAGTGCCCATGCTAGCGACGCTCCGGCGAGGCCCTCACACCCGAACGGGTGATTTGGACCGGTGTTGTTCATGGGGTTTTGCCTGACTTCAGGCCCACGACCGAAACCTGGGTCGCGGGCGTTACGCTCGGTGACACTCAGCCGGTAAAGCTCGGCGCACGTTTGTCGATAAAGGCCGCCACTGCTTCACGGTGATCGGCGGTCTGGTGCGATAACACCTGGAAGGTCGCGGACATTTCCAGCAGAGTGTCGAGCCGGGTGTGCAAGGCTTCGCGCAGCAGGCGCTTGGCCAGACGCACGGCGTGGGGCGGGTTGGCGGCAATCGCGGCGGCGATTTCCCGGGCGCTGTCCAGCAGTTGCTCTGCCGGTACCACACGGGAGACCAGGTTCCACTGCTCGGCCTGGCGGGCGTCGATCATTTGCCCGGTCAGGGTCAGTTCGGTGGCGCGGGACAAACCGATGATGCGCGGCAGCAACCAGGCACCGCCGTCACCGGGAATGATCCCCAGCTTGACGAAGCTCTCGGCGAACTTCGCTTGCTCCGAGGCGACACGGATGTCACACATGCACGCCAGATCCAGCCCCGCGCCGATCGCCGCACCGTTGACCGCGGCGATCACCGGCACTTCCAGGTTGAACAACGCCAGCGGCAGACGCTGGATGCCGGTGCGGTATTCCTGACGCAACTGCATGCCCGACATCTGCGCGTAGCGGTCCATGTCCCGCACATTGCCGCCGGAACAAAAGGCGCTACCGGCGCCGGTGATGATCACTGCGCGCACGCTGCTGTCGCATTCGATGCGCTCGATGGCTTCGAGGAATTCAGGCACGGCAGTGTTGCCGGTCAGCGGGTTGCGGCGTTCGGGGTCGTTCATCGTCAGGGTGACGACGTGACCCTCCTGTTCGTATTTCAGAAATGCGCTCATGGTGAATCCTCAGGCCGGTTGAGTCAGGGCGACGTGACGCACGAAATGGCTGGCGCAGGTGCCGGGCTGGTCCAGAAAGGCCTGGCCGACAATGCCGTTCCAGTAACTTTCCGAGCCTTCGCTGATGCGCCACTCGTGCAGGCGCCGGGTGAACAGTTGCAGGTCGAGTTCTTCAGTGATGCCGATGGCGCCAAACAGCGCGTGAGCGATGGCACTCACTTGAGGGACGGCCATGCTGGTACGGGCCTTGGCGATGGCCGCCGGCAGCAATTGCGGTACTTGCAGCGCGGCGCTAAACGCCAGTTCCGCAGCAATACGCGAGGCGGCCACCTGTTCGGCCATCACGCTGAGTTGATGCTGCACCGCCTGGAACTTGCCGATGGCCTTGCCGAACTGCACGCGGTCGTTGCAGTACTCCAGGGTCATGTCCAGCACCCGCTCCATGGCCCCGGCGATGGTCGCGGCATGGATGGCTGCATGGAACACACGGACCTCTTCACCGTTGTTGCCAATGGCCTTGCCCACCGACTCGGCCGGCCAGAACAAGGTCGCACATTGGCTGCCATGAACGCCCATGGACTGGCGCCGGGCCAGGTGGCAATCGAGCAGCAGCAACTCGCCTTGCAGGTTGACCAGGGCAAAATCGGCGAGCAGACCAAAGGCCACTTGCGGCGCACACAGGCTGCCGTCGGCCTGGCGCCAGGCGCTACCGGCGAGGGTCAGCATCCCGGTCGGGCAATCACGCAGCAGTGCGCGAGCGGCAATGCTTTGCGCGGCGGGAACCGGCAAGGCGTAGCGCCCGAATGCAGTGAAAATCGGCAACAGTGACTCAAGCGTGAGCCCTGCACCGTCTTGCGCTTCCGGGGTCAATAATTCGAGGAATCCGCTGTCTTGCAAAGCGTTCCACAGCAAGGTGGCGTCACCGCCCTCTTCCACTGCCCGCACCCTCGTCGGTGTGCACAGGTCCGCCAGAATTTTCTCAATCGCTTCAGTAAACATGCAGTGTCTTCCTATTCGAGCGGTTTCAGCGCAGGCCGAGGCCGCGGGCGATCATGCCGCGCAGGATTTCCCGGGTGCCGCCGCGCAACGAGAAGGTCGGTGCCACCTGGTTGAGGTAGGCGACGGTGCGGTACAGCGCCTCATCAACCGGCTTGTCCGGATGGGCGCTGATCGCCGCGGCGATGGCCGTTGGGATCGCCTGTTCGAACTCGGTGCCGATGTCCTTGACCAACGCGGCTTCCACCACTGGGCTTTCACCCTTGGCGAGCAATGCGGTCAACGCCAGTGACAGATTGCGCAGGCAGGTCAACTGGGTGAGGAAACTGCCCAGCAGCGCCGTTTCCTGCGCCGTCGCACCGTTGCGCCGCAAGCACTCGGCCCACAGGTCAAGCAACACCACGCTGGAATAGAAACGCTCCGGCCCGCTGCGCTCGAAGGCGAGTTCGGCATTCACCTGTTTCCAGCCACTGCCCTCCTCACCCACCAAGGCGTCTTCGCCAAGCAGGACGTCGTCGAAGGCCACTTCGGAAAAGTGCGCGTCACCGGCCAGGTCGACAATCGGCCGCACGCTGATGCCCGGTTGCTTGAGGTCGATGATGAATTGCGACAGGCCGCTTTGCCGGTCCTCGGGCGAACCGCTGGTGCGTACCAGGGCGATCATGTAGTCGGCGTGATGGGCGTTGGTGGTCCAGATCTTGCGCCCGCTCAGCCGCCAGCCTTCCGGGCAGCGGGTGGCACGACTGCGCACGCTGGCCAGGTCGGAACCCGAGTTCGGCTCGCTCATGCCGATGCAGAAAAACGCCTTGCCGGCGCAGATCCGTGGCAGGTAGAAATCCTTCTGTGCGTCGCTGCCGAACTTGAGGATCAACGGCCCGCTCTGACGGTCGGCGATCCAGTGCGCGGCCACCGGCGCACCGGCGGACAGCAGCTCCTCGACCAGCACGAATCGACTGAACGCATCCAGCCCGGCACCGCCATATGCCGCGGGCAAGGTCAGGCCGACCCAGCCACGTTGCGCCAGTTGCCGGCTGAAATCTGCGTCGAAACCGGTCCAACTGCGGGCCCGCACATCGACAGGCACCTGCGGCAGGTGCTCGGCCAGGAAGGCTTTGACTTCAGCGCGAAAGGCCTCGGCATGGGCTGGCAGGCCGGTCAGGCGAAAGGCATCGAGCAGGCTGCTCACCGGGCACCTCCGTCAACCTTGCCGTACAGCGTCACCACGCAGGCACCGCCCAGGCCGAGGTTGTGGGCCATGGCCAGGCGAGCGCCCTCGACCTGACGCTGATCGGCGTTGCCGCGCAATTGCTGGGTCAACTCGTAGCACTGCGCTAGACCGGTCGCACCCAGCGGGTGCCCCTTGGACAGCAGCCCGCCCGACGGATTAATGACAATTTGCCCGCCATAGGTGTTGTCGCCATCCAGCACGAACTTCTCGGCGCCGCCTTCCGGGCAGAAACCCAGGGACTCGTAGCAGATCACTTCGTTCTGGGCGAAGCAGTCATGCAGCTCGCAGACATCGATATCCTGCGGGCCGACACCGGCCTTCTCGTAGACCTGGCCCACGGCGGCGTGGGTCATGTGGGTGCCGACCCAATCGAGCATCGACGGCTGGTCGAAGTTGAAGGATTCCGGGGTGTCAGTGGTCATCGACTGCGCGACGATTTCCACGTCACGGCGCAGGCCATGTTTTTTCGCGAAACGCTCGGACACCAGAATCGCCGCCGCACCGCCACAGGTCGGTGGGCACGCCATCAGGCGGGTCATCACCCCCGGCAGGATCACCGGGTCGTTCATCACGTCTTCGACGCTGAGTACCTTGCGGAACAGGGCCAGCGGGTTGTTCGCGGCGTGACGGCTGGCCTTGGCGCGCACCGCGGCGTAGGTCTCCATCTTCAAGCCGAACTTGTCCATGTACTCGCGCCCGGCACCGCCAAAGGTACGGATGGCTTGCGGCATGCCTTCCATGTCGGCGGTCAGGCCGCGCAGGATCGGCAGGAAGCGTTCGCGGGTTGGCGGGCGGTCGTCCCAATGGGACTTCAACGCGCCGGCCTGCATCTGTTCAAAGCCGACGGCCAATACGCAATCGGCAGCACCGGACTCGATGGCCTTGCGCGCCAGGAACAACGCGGTAGAACCGGTCGAACAGTTGTTGTTGACGTTGACCACCGGGATGCCGGTCATGCCCACTTCATAGAGCACGGTCTGGCCGCAAGTGGAATCGCCATAGACATAACCGGCATAGGCCTCTTGCACCAGTGTGTAATCGATGCCCGCATCGGTCAGGGCGCGGCGTACCGCTTCGGAACCCATCTGCACGTAGGTGCCGCTTTCGCTGGGCTTGCGGAACGGGATCATGCCGACGCCGGCAACCAGTACTTTTTCGCTCATGGTGTCACCTGAATTCAGAAAGGAAGGATCACAACTGGCGCGCGATCAGCTCGCGCAGCACTTCGCTGGTGCCACCGAAAATGCGCGTCACGCGCATGTCGACGAAGGCGCGGGCAATCGGGTACTCGAGCATGTAGCCGTAGCCACCGTGCAACTGGACCATGTCGTCGATGCACTGCCACAGCGTCTCGGTGGCATAGAGCTTGGCGATGGCCGACTCCTGCACCGTCAGGCGGCGACGCATGTGCTCGGCGATGTAGTGGTCGATGGTCAGGCGCACAGCAGTGGCCTTGGCCTTGATGTCCGCCAGCTTGAATTTGGTGTTCTGGAAGTCCCACACGGTCTGGTTGAACGCCTTGCGGTCCTTGACGTATTCGACGGTCTGCTCCAGCAGGCGCTCGAGCTTGGCGGCACAGTACAGGGCAATCACCAGACGCTCCTGGGGCAGTTCTTCCATCAGGTGCATGAAGCCCTTGTTCTCTTCGCCGAGCAGGTTGCCCACCGGCACGCGCACGTTATCGAAGAACAGTTCGGCGGTATCGGCGGCGTGCTGGCCGACCTTTTCCAGCTTGCGCCCGCGACGGAAGCCTTCGCGGTTGCACTCGACCATGATCAGGCTGCAGCCCTTGGCGCCGGCACTCGGGTCGGTCTTGCACACGACCACGACCATGTCGCAGGTCAGGCCATTGCTGATGAAGGTCTTGCTGCCGTTGATGACCCACTCGTCACCGTCACGCACGGCGGTGGTGCGGATCGCCTTGAGGTCGGAGCCGGTGCCCGGTTCGGTCATGGCCACCGCCAGTACGGTTTCGCCGGAGCAGATCTTCGGCAACCACTGCTGCTTCTGCTCCTCGGTGCCCAGGCGCACGATGTAGGGGGCGACGATGTCAGAATGCACGCCCAGGCTCCAACCCGAGACGCCGGCGCGGTACAGTTCCTCGATCAATACCGCCGAATGGCCGAAGTCGCCGCCACCACCGCCGTACTCGGTCGGCACGGTCAGGCACAGCAGATTGTGGCGCCCGGCCTTGAGCCAGGTCTCGCGGTCAACCTGCCCGGCCTCGTCCCATTGCGCCTGTTTCGGCAGGCATTCACGTTCGAAAAAACGCCGCGCGGTTTCACGCAGCATTTCGTGGTCTTCACGGTAGACGGTACGGTTGATGTGCATCGGGATCTCCAGTGGATGGCCAGGCAGGCATGCGCCTGGTTCGTGGAGTCACTTTAGGGAGCGCGGGTGGGGGGTGAAGCCACCCGGATTGGGTAGCGAAAGTCTGGAGATCCAGACACGAAAAACTGTAGGAGCGAGCATGCTCGCGATAGCGGTGGTTCAGGCAATGGGATGTCGACTGACCCGACGCCATCGCGAGCAGGCTCGCTCCTATAGGGGACAGTGGCGTATGGGAGTTATTTGCGCAGTTCGCGCTTTAGCACTTTGCCCGCCGCCGACAGCGGCAGCTCATCGCGAAACTCAACGGTTTTCGGGCATTTGTACGGGGCGATAAATTCGCGGCAGTACAAGCGCAGCTCATCCTCGTCGACCTCGACGCCAGGCTTGCGCACCACCACCGCATGCACCGCTTCGCCCCATTGCGCATGGGGTACGCCGATCACCGAGCACATCGCCACCGCCGGGTGTCGCGCCAGGACATTCTCGACCTCGGCGGAATAAACGTTCTCGCCGCCACTGACAATCATGTCCTTGAGCCGATCGACGATGAACAGATAACCCTGCTCGTCCATCCACGCGGCGTCGCCGGTGTACAGCCAGCCATCGCGCAGCGCCCTGGCGGTTTCCTCAGGCCTGTTCCAGTAGCCCTGCATGATATTGGCGCCACGCACGATGATTTCGCCGACCGTGCCCCGGGGCACCTCGTTGCCCTGGGGATCGACAATCTTCACGTTGACGCCCAGCCCGCCACGCCCGACCGAACGGGACAAGCCGCTGATGCGTGCCTCGGGCGTGTGGTTGCACGGCAGGTTGCTCGACACCACCGGGCAGGCCTCGGTCAAACCATAGGAATGAGACAGCTCGATGTCCGGCAAGCGCGCCAGCACCTGCTCGACCATGTCACTGGCGCTGGGCGAGGCGCCGTAGGTCAGGCGCTTGAGACTGCTGAGGTCATGCCGGTCAAACGCCGGATCAGCGAGCAACGCGAGGATCATGGTCGGCACCAGCAGGGTTTCGGTGACCCGCTCGCGCTCAATGATCTGCAACGTTTGCAGGGGTTCGAAGCTGGACACCAGCACATGACTTTCACCGGCGAGGAACTGGATCAAGGCCCGGGCCATGCCGGCCACGTGAAACAACGGCGCGACGTGCATCAGTAGACCGCCGCGTATCGGCGGCATGTCGACCATGCGCGGCATACAGGCCGCCCACAGGTTCAGGTGCGACTGCATCACGCCCTTGGGAGACCCGGTGGTGCCGCCGGTGTACATGATGCAGGCAAGGTCCTCGCCGCCACGCCCGGCGTCTTCAACAGGCGTGGCGGCCGCCAGCAACTGTTCGTAACCGAGCATGCCGTCCGGCACCTCGCCGTCGCCTGCGTAAATAAACAGCGGCGCGAGCCTTGCCCGGGCGGCAATGGCCGAAGCCAGGCCGGCAAAGTGCTCGTCGACGAGCAGGATCGCGGTCCCACAGTCATCCAGTGAATAGACGATTTCCGCCACGCTCCAGCGGGTGTTCACCGGGTTGAGCACACCGCCGCCCCACCAGACACCCATGATGTATTCCAGGTAGCGGTCCGAGTTGAGCCCGAGCATGCCGACCCTGTCCCCGGCGGCCATGCCCAATTGCTGCAAGGCATGCGCCAGACGCGCCACGCGGTCGCCGAACTCGCGGTAACTGCGCCGGCGGTCGCCGAAAATCGTCGCGATGTGCTCCGGGTCCTGTTGCAAGGTGCGTTGCAGGCACTGGGTCATGTACATGGCAGCGGGCCTTTCCACGGTGTGAAGATGCCGCCCGCACGCAGCGCCAGGCGCTCACCCACTTTCAACAGACAATTGGCATGGGTGAAGTGGCGACCGGTTTTCAGGATCTCGACATGGGCCTCCAGCCAGTCGCCCTCGTGCACGGCGTTGAGGTAATCGACGTTGAGGTTGATGGTGATCGCCGGCACCTCGCTCTTCGACAGGCGTCGCAGCATCACGCCAAAGGCGGTATCGGCGATTGTGGCGAGAAATCCGCCATGGGCGATGCGCACGTAGTTGAGATGGTGCGCTTGCACCCGGACAGCCAGGATCGGCCTTATCTCGTGAACATAGACCTCAGCGCAAACTCGCAGAAAATCCGAACGCTGTTCCAGCAGGGAGAAACCCGCGGGAACATCTGCCGATACCTCGCTGCTGATCGTCGTCATCAGCTCACGCCCCGGTCTGTGCCCTGCCAGAACGGCTCGCGCAAATCGCGCTTGAGTACCTTGCCAGCGCCGGACAACGGCAATGCCGCGCGGAATTCCACGGATTTGGGCGTCTTGTAACCGGCGATCTGCCGGCGGCAATGCTCGATGATCTGTGCGCCGGCAACCTGGTTGTCGGGTTTGAGCACGACCACCGCGTGCACTGCTTCGCCCCATTGCGCGCAGGGAATACCGATGACCGCACAAGCGGCGACGGCCGGGTGACTGGCGATGGCGCTTTCGACTTCGCCGGAGTACACGTTCTCGCCGCCGCTGACGATCATGTCCTTGAAGCGGTCGACGATGTAGATATAGCCGTCCTGGTCCATGTAGGCGCCGTCTCCGGTGTGCATCCAGCCGCCGCGCAAGGCCTTGGCGGTTTCTTCGGGTTTGTTCCAGTAACCGAGCATGATGTTCGGGCCACGCACGATCACTTCGCCGACCGTACCGTAGGGCACCTCGTTGTCGTTTTCGTCAACGATGCGCACGGTCACCCCCAGTCCCGGTCGTCCCGCTGAGCGCAGACGGCCGTTGGCAATGCCTTCAGGCGAATGGTTTTCCGGACCGTTGGCAGAGATCGGCGGTGCGGCTTCGGTCATTCCGTAGCCTTGGGTGAACTCGACGTTCGGCAAGGCCTTCAAGGCCATTTCCAGCAAGGGCACGGCAATCGGCGAGGCGCCGTAGGTCAAGCTGATCAGACTGCTCAGGTCATGCCGGGCGAAGTCCGGGTGCATGATCAGCGCTTGTAGCATGGTCGGCACGATCAGGATCTCGGTGATGCGCTCGCGTTCGATGGTGCGCATCACGTCCAGTGCGTCGAAGGCCGGCACAAAAACACTTGGCAGGCCCAGCAGGGAAATCAGGATGACCCGCGACAACGCCGCCAGGTGGAACATCGGCGCGATGTGCAGGGTCAATGCATCTTCCGGCACCGGGACATCGGCGGCGCGGGCCACCGCCGCGCTCCACAGGTTCATGTGCGACAGCATCACGCCCTTCGGCTGGCCCGTCGTACCGCCGGTGTAGAGGATGCTGGCGAGGTCGTCGCCACTGCGAAACGCGTCGTCCACCGGTTCGTTATCGGCAATCAGCTGTTCGTAAGAGAGCATGCCCGCGGGCAACGGGCCGTCGCCGATATGCACCAGCAATGGCCGTACTTTGGCAGCGCTGGCAATGGCTTCGGCCATGGGCAGGAAGGTGTCGTCGATCAGCAGGATGCGCGTGTCGCAGTCGTCCAGCGAGTAGACGATTTCCGCCACGCTCCAGCGGATGTTCACCGGGTTGACCACACCGCCGCCCCACCAGGTGGCGAGGTAGTACTCGAGGAAGCGGTCGGAGTTCAGGCCGAGCAAACCGACGCGATCGCCGGCGTGCATCCCCAGTTTCTGCAACGCGCCAGCCAGGCGTGCGACCCGGTCGGTCAGTTCGCTGTAGGTGCGGCGCCGATCACGAAATACGGTGGCGATGGCATGGGGACGTTGCTGCAGGACACGGTGCAAGCCTTGAGTCAGGTTCATGGGGCTCTCCTGTAATTATTGTTGTCAGGTCAGAACGATTACGCGGCGTGATCAGGTGCCGGTGTATTTCGGCGGGCGCTGCTCGGCCTGGGCCATGCGCCCTTCGGCGTGGTCGCCGCTGTCGCGCAGCAACCCCCAGTGCAGATGGGCCTGATTGACGAAGTCCCGGGGGGCGAGATGAGCGGTCTGCAGCGCCAGGCGCTTGATCGACTGCACCGCCAGCGGGCCATTGGCGGCGATGCGCTCCGCCAGGCTGAGCGCGGCGGACAGCAGTTGTTGCCGGGGCAGTTGTTCAATGATCAAGCCCATGTCCAGGGCTTGTTGTGCACTGACCGGATCGCCGGTCAGGGCCATTTTCATGGCGTGAGCAGCGGGAACGGCGCGTAGCAGGTATTGCACGCCGCCCGCCGCCGGAATCGTCGCGTCGCAGACTTCGGGCAAACCAAAAGTGGCGTCTGTCGCCGCCATGCGCAGGTCGCATTGCAACGCCAGTTCCAGACCGCCGCCCAGGCAGGCACCGTTGATGGCGGCGATCATCGGTTTCCACACATCCAGGTCGCTGAGGTCGAACAGGCGGCTGGCGCCCCCCTCCTCGGCTTCGGTTTCACGGCTTTTCAGGGTGGCGGCGACGAACCCGCTGGCGGAGAGCAATAAATCCTTGTGACTGGCGCCGCTGCAAAAGGCGCGGTCGCCAGCGCCGGTGAGGACGATGACCCGCACCTGCTCGTCATCCTGACAGGCACACAGGGTCTTGCGCAGACTGCTCAGGTCGCCGAGCGACAGCGCGTTGTTGGACGCTTGCGCATCCAGAGTAATAAGTGCCACGTGATCGATGATCTTGAACTGAATGGCCATGGGCTGTTTCCTGGGTTCCGGGGATCGTTGAGGACAGTGATTCAGGACCGCGCCATTCAAGCGCCGGTCTTGAAGCCCAGGCCCAGTTCGCGCAAGCGTTCGATGGCCGCGCTGTCGAAGCCCCAGTCACGCAGGGCCTGCGCACCCTGCCCACCGCGCTCAGGTGCCGGTTTTGGTTGAGCCGAAGGAGTGCCGAGGAAACGTGGCGCCGGCACTGGTTGTACGACGCCGTCGACCTCGATGAAGCTGCCGCGGGCAACGCTGTGGGGGTGTTTCGACGCTTCGGCAAGGCCCAGCACCGGCGCGACACAGGCATCGCTGCCGTCGAACGCTTCGACCCATTGCGCCCGGGTGCGGCTGCGAAATGCCGTGGTGAAGGCCTCACGCAGGCACGGCCAGCCACTGCGGTCGTGTTGCTTGGGCAGATCGGCATCGCACAAACCGAGAACTTCGAGCATCTGCCCGTAGAAACGCGACTCGATCGGTCCGATGGCCATGTACCGACCATCGAGGGTTTCGTAGGTGTCGTACCAAGGCGCGCCGCCATCGAGCAAGTTGCTGCCACGCGCTTCCTGCCAGTGCCCACCGGCCAGCAGACCCCAGATCACCGAGCCCAACTGTGCCGCGCCTTCGGTCATGGCGGCGTCGACCACTTGTCCGGCGCCGCCACGCTGCACGTTGACCAATGCCGCCAGCACGCCCAGCGCCAGCAGCATGCCGCCACCGCCGTAGTCACCCACCAGGTTCAGCGGCGGCACCGGGCGACCACCGGCGGGGCCGATGCTCGACAACACACCCGACAAGGCGATGTAGTTGAGGTCATGCCCGGCGCGATCGGCCATGGGCCCTGTCTGCCCCCAACCGGTCATTCGTGCGTAGATCAGGCGCGGATTGCGCGCCAACGCCACGTCCGGCCCCAGTCCAAGACGCTCCATGGTCCCGGGACGAAAGCCTTCGATCAGCACGTCGGCGCGCTCGATCAATTCCAGTGCAGCGGCCACGCTGTGCGGGTTTTTCAGGTCCAGGGTGACCGAACGACGATTGCGCCCGGTGATGTCGGCCCGCTTGCCTTCCAGTTTCGGCCCCAGATCACTGGCCTTGACCGGTCGGTCGATGCGCACCACATCGGCGCCCATGTCCGCCAGCAGCATGGTGCCGAACGGCGCCGGCCCGATTGCCTCGAATTCCACTACGCGAATGCCGCTCAGTACGCCCATCACCACCGCTCCGTTGTTCTGCTGGAGCGCCACAGCACTCCTATTCTTGTGTTTTCCAGTAGAACAATCGCGGCCCTGACGACCACCACCCGGATCGGGTGGCGGCCGCCAAAGTCACAGCCATGGGGTGTAGGGTCTGGGTTACACTCGATGAGATTCGAGGCACTCACAAAACAAAAAAGAATCGGACAGATCCATGGATAAATACATTCAGTCCAATGCATCGGACGCCCATGCCAGCCAGGTTTTCACTCCGGTTCAGTCGCCTATCGTCAGCACCAAGCTGATTCCACCGCGCAGTGGCGGGCGCCTGATCTCCCGCGAGCGCCTGCAGGAACAAATGCTCAAGGCACGACGCCTGCGCTGCATCGTGCTCAAGGGCCCGGCCGGATGCGGCAAGACCTCGACCCTGATCGCCTGGCGTCAGGCGCTGCTGCCGTTGAACTTCGACGTGGCCTGGCTGACGTTGTCGGCGGACGACAACGAACTCACCCGTTTTATCGATTACCTGCTGGCCAGCCTCGGCCAGATCGACCCGAGCCTGGTGCACGAAGCCACCCAGCTGGAAGGTCGCGGCATCGACAGCGAAGCCGTGGAGCGCACCATCATCACCCTGGTGCGCAGCATCGCCAGCCGTGGCCGGGAGCTGGTGCTGGTGCTCGACGACCTTCATCACCTCACCGATGTCGGCATCCATCAGGCCCTGCAATGGCTGCTCGACTACGCCCCACCCAATCTACATTTGGCGCTGGTGTCACGCAGCGCAGTGCCGTTGTCACTGGCACGCTTGCGCAGCCAGGAGCTGGTACTGGAGCTGAACCTGCGCGACCTGCGCTTCACTCAGGCGGAATCCGAACAGTTCCTCAAGGCGCAACTGGGCGACATTACTGCGCGCGACGCCAAGGTGATGCATGAGTTGACCGACGGCTGGGTCGCCGGGCTGCAACTGCTTGCCGTCAGTCGCAAGAAGAACCGCCCGCCAGTGACCACTGATGCTTCGTCTGTACAGGCGCAACTGCGCGACGATCAGGCTTTCGCCAAGTTCTTTGAAGTCGAAGTGCTGTCGCACCTGTCGCCCACCGACCTCGACCTGCTGTTGCTCATGGCCGTGTGCAACCGCTTCTGCGCCTCTCTATGCGCAGCCCTCAGCGGTCAGCCGCAAGCAGTCGGCGAAGCCACCGCGCTACTGGCGCGACTGGAGCGAGACAATCTGTTCCTGATCCCGGTGGACAGCGCGGAGCGGGAAACCTGGTATCGCCTGCACCCGTTGCTGCGCGAGACCCTGCTCAAGTACTTCGACTCGCGCACCCCTGCTGAACAGCAAGCCGTGCACGTGCGGGCCTGGAACTGGTTCCGCGAGCACAACCACCTGGATGAAGCCGTGCACCATGCGGTCCTCGGTGGCGACCCGTCGGCGGCTGCCGACCTGGTGGAACAACACGCCGAAGCGCTGTATGCCCACGGCGACTTGCGCATGCTGATCGAGCTGGTGCGCTTGTTGCCGGTCGAACAGGTGCAGGCACGGGTCAAGCTGCGCATCCTCAAGGCGCGCATGCAGCTCTATGCCCGGGATTTCGCGGCCTGTTCAGCGACCCTCGAACAACTGTCGCGGGATGTGCCGGACAGCGAAGTGCATGATCGTTTCATGGTGTCGATACTGCGCGCCTCCCTGGCCTTGCAACGCGACGACACCGATGCAGCGATGGCCGTGTTGCCACAATTGCTCAACCCGCCGCCCGACAGCAACAGCATTGCCATCGGCTCCTGCACCAACATCCTGTCCTGGCTGTACATGCACCGGGGCGAGTACGAAAAGGCGCGGCAGGTGCAACTGGAGCGCCCGCTGCTGCTGATCAATGGCGAACCGCTGCAGGGCACCACCGCCGGCACCTTGCAGGGGCGCTGCTTGATCGGCCTGAGCCTCGCCCTTGAAGGCCAGATGACCCAGGCCGAACGGGTTTACCGTGACGTGCTGCATGAAGCCAACCAGTGTGGCAAGGGTGGTGCCGACGCGACTTACCTGTCCGCCGCGCTGCTGGGTGAGGTGCTCTACGAAACCAATGACGTCGACGCCGCGTTCAAGATGCTCTCGGGCTGGATCGACATTCTCGAGCGCATCTCGATTCCCGATTCGGTGCTGCGGGTATTGCAGGTGTTGTGGAACGTGCAGTGGCTGGCCGGCAACCATCAGGAAGCGCTGGCGTTTGTCGAGCGACTGGATGAGTACGCGACCAAGTTGGGCCTGGAACGACTGCAAGCCTACTGCCTGACCTGGCAGGTGCGCTGGCTGCTGATCCTCGGCGAAACCACCAAGGCAAAAGACAAACTGGCGCGGCTGGAGGCCATCGATGCGCGGCATCCGGATGCCGGGCATACCGCGCTCAAGGAAATCCATATCCTGGCCGAGAACGCCCGTGCGCGCTGGCAACTCCATCAGGGCGATCTGGACGGTGCCCTGGTGCGGATTGAACAGCTGATTGAAACCTGTGAATTGCATCGACGCCAACTCGGCACGGTGCGTCTGTTGGTGCTCAGCGCGGTGATCGAAGCGCAACGCGGTAACCGCGGCGCAGCACGGGACAAGGTGCTGGAGGCCTTGCGCCGTGGACAACGCTTCGGTTTGCTGCGTAGCTTGCTCGACGCCCATCCGGATGCCCTGCGCCTGATTTCGTCCATCGCCAGCGAAGAGAGCCTCGACCCGGTGCTCGCGTTCTATGTCGAGCGCTTGCAGGCTGCCGATGTCACTGCCCCAGCCGTATCCAGAAGCAAACCGAAAGCGGTCGCCACCAGCAAACCGGTAACGGCCGGTATCGAACCGCTCAGCGAGCGGGAAATCGAAGTGGTCCGTCTGCTCGCCCAGGCCTTGCCCAACAAGAAAATCGCCCGGGCCTTGGGATTGTCCCCGGAAACCGTGAAATGGCACCTGAGCCATATCTATAGCAAGCTGGGCGTCAGCAGCCGTGATGAAGCGGTGGCGCGGGTGAGGGATCTGGAGTCGCAGAGCGATGGGGGTTCAACTACCTGACTAACATTCAAGGCCACTGAACAACCTGTGGGTGCGAGTTTGCTCCGGGCGGCGATCCGACGATGACTGGCTACCAACCCGACTGACAGTCCGTCATCGCGAGCAAGCTCGCTCCCACAGGGATTGCGTTACCGGCAAATTATCAACCAGCCACCCACCTCGGGTGGCGTTCCCTCCCAACCCCCAAGCCTATCGTAACCCTCAGAACACAGGCGCAAGTCGCGCCTT
This sequence comes from Pseudomonas vancouverensis, assembly GCF_004348895.1. GTDB lineage: Bacteria > Pseudomonadota > Gammaproteobacteria > Pseudomonadales > Pseudomonadaceae > Aquipseudomonas > Aquipseudomonas vancouverensis. Next base: position 6,966 of record NZ_RRZK01000022.1, on the reverse strand, counting down.
GCGTAAGCGCTCGGCCTCTGGCCGGCCTGCCCTTCCTGAGGAGTCTTGCGTGCACATCGCCCGAACCGTTTTCCGCGACGACCATGAAATGTTCCGCACCACCGCGCGGCGCTTTTTCGAACGCGAATGCCTGCCGCGCCAGGCCGCCTGGGATGAGGCCGGCCAGGTCGACCGGGAAACCTGGCTCAAGGCCGGGCGTGAAGGCTTGCTCGGCATCACCCTGCCCCTGGAATACGGCGGTGGCGGCGGCGATTTCGGCCACAGCGCGGTATTCAACGAAGAGTTCGCCCGGGCTGGGGTGAGCGGTGCCTACTTCGGCATGCACTCCGATGTCATCGCCCCCTACATCAACCGCTGCGGCAATGAAGAGCAGAAACAGCGGTGGCTGCCGGGCATCTGCTCCGGCGAGATCATCCTCGCCATCGCCATGACCGAACCGGGCACCGGCAGCGACCTCAAGGCCGTGCGCACCACCGCCATTCGCGACGGTGACGAGTACGTCATCAATGGCAGCAAGACCTTCATCAGCAATGGCCTCTGCGCCGACCTGGTGATCGTGGTCTGCAAGACCGACCCCGCCGCTGGCGCCAAGGGCATCAGCCTGATTGCCGTGGAAGGTCACCGCGCCGGCTTCAAGCGCGGGCGCAAACTGGAGAAAGTCGGCCAGCACGCCCAGGACACCGCCGAGCTGTTCTTCGACAACGTGCGCGTGCCGGTGGGCAACCGCCTTGGCGAGGAAGGCCTGGGCTTCAGCTACCTGATGGGTGAACTGCCCCAGGAGCGCTTTTCCATTGCCGTGTCGGCCGTCGCCAAGCTTGAGCGCCTGCTCGAGCAAACCATCGAATACGTGAAGGACCGCAAGGCCTTCAACCAGACCGTGTGGGACTTCCAGAACAGCAAATTCAAGCTCGCCGACATCAAGGCTCAGGCCACCGCCATGCGGGTGATGGTCGACTACTACCTGGGTGAACACCTGCGCCGGCGCCTGACCCTCGAAGAGGCGGCCATCGCCAAGCTGCACACCACCGAAACCCTGTGGAAATGCATCGACGACATGGTCCAGCTGCACGGTGGCTACGGCTACATGCTCGAGTACCCGATTGCCCGCGCTTTCGTCGACATGCGCGTCAACCGCATCTACGGCGGTACCAGTGAAGTCATGCGCGAATTGATCGCGCGCAAGCTCTGACCCTCAAGACAACAAGGAAAACACGATGAGCAATAAAGTGTTCGTGGCTGGCGTCGGCATGATCCAGTTCAAGAAACCGGGGACCAACGAGCCCTACGACATCATGGGCGAACAGGCGATTCGTCAGGCCCTGGCCGATTCGGGCCTGGACTTCAGCGACATCCAGCAGGCCTATGCCGGCTACGTCTACGGCGACTCGACCTGCGGGCAAAAAGCCCTGTACCGCGTGGGCATGACCGGCATCCCGCTGGTCAACGTCAACAACAACTGCGCCACCGGCTCCAGCGCCCTGTTCCTGGCGCGTCAGGCGGTACAGAGCGGCGCGGTGGATTGCGCCCTGGCGTTCGGCTTCGAACAGATGAACCCCGGCGCATTGAAATCCGCCTGGACCGACCGCGCCCCCGCCACCGAACGTGCCTTGAAACTGACCAACGAACTGGTGGGCATGCCCGACCTGCCGACGGCGATCCGCCAGTTCGCCGGTGCCGGCTACGCGCACATGCAGAAGTACGGCACCAAGCTGGACACCTTCGCCAAGATCCGCGCCAAGGCCAGCCGCCACGCGGCCAACAACCCGCTGGCAGTGTTCCGCAACATTGTCAGCACCGAGGAAGTCCTTGCCGCGCCGATGTTGTGGGAAGGCGTGCTGACCCGTCTGATGGCCTGCCCGCCGACCTGTGGCGCTGCGGCGGCCATCGTGGTCTCCGAAGCCTTCGCGAAAAAACACGGCCTGCGCACCGACGTGCTGATGGCCGGTCAGGCGCTGACCACCGACCTGCCGAGCACCTACGACGCCAAGGACATGATCCGCGTGGTCGGTTTCGACATGACCCGCATGGCCGCCGACATTGCCTACAACCAGGCCGGCATCGGTCCGAAAGACATCGACGTGATCGAGTTGCACGACTGCTTCGCCCAGAACGAGCTGCTGACCTATGAAGGCCTGGGTCTGTGCGCAGAAGGCGGCGGCGAGCAACTGGTCAACGATGGCGACAACACCTACGGCGGCGAATGGGTGACCAACCCGTCCGGCGGCCTGCTCTCCAAGGGTCACCCGCTGGGCGCCACGGGCCTCGCCCAGTGCTACGAGCTGACCCATCAACTGCGCGGCACGGCCGAGCAGCGTCAGGTCCAGGGTGCGCGCATCGCCGTGCAGCACAACCTCGGCCTGGGCGGCGCCTGCGTGGTCACCGTGTACCAGAAGAACTGACGCGCCGGTAAACAGGAGCCATTTTCGATGATCGACAAAAAACACATCGGCAGACAACTGCCCACTTTTCTCGCCACCGCCGAAGCCGGGCAACTGCGCTTTTTCGCCAAGGCCACCGGGGAAACCAACCCGATTTACTTCGACGAGCAGGCTGCCCGTGACGCCGGTTATCCCAACCTGCCGTTGCCACCGACCTTCCTGTTCTCGCTGGAGTTCCAGATACCGTCCAACGCTTGGCGCGACGAGCTGGGCATCGTTACCGCGCGCATCCTCCACGGCGAAGAGTCGTTCCGCTATCACCGCATGGCCTATGCCGGCGACACCTTGCGCTTCGATGTGCGCATCGCCGACATCTACGACAAAAAAGGTGGCGCGCTGGAGTTCGTGGTGCGTGAAACCCGAGTCACCAACCAGCACGGTGAACACGTTGCCGACCTGCGCAGCGTGCTTGTGCAGCGCAACAGCTGAAGCGGAGAACCCTGATGAACGCCATAAGCCTGGAAAAGATCAACATCGGCGACAGCCTGCCACCGCTGGCGCTGCCGCCGATCAACCGCTTCACCCTGGCACTGTTTGCCGGGGCCTCGGGTGACCACAACGCGATTCACATCGACACCGACTATGCGCGCCGTGCCGGCATGCCCGACGTGTTCGCCCACGGCATGTTGTCGATGGCCTACCTGGGCCGCCTGCTGACCCAGTGGGTCGATCAACGCCAGTTGCGCGAGTTTGGTGTGCGCTTTCTCGGCATTACCCACCTGGGCCACCAGATCACCTGCACCGGCACCGTCGTCGACCGTTTTGAGGTCGAGGGCGAGCAACGGGTCAAGGTCGAAGTGCGCACCACCAATCAATACGGCGAGACCAAGATCGTTGGCGACGCCGTGATCGCTCTGTAAACAAAATCGATAACTGAGGAGCAACACCCCATGGCAAAACTCGAAGGCAAAGTCGCACTGGTCACCGGTTCAGGTCGTGGTATCGGCCAGCAGATCGCCCTGAAACTGGCGCGCGAAGGCGCACGTATCGTGATCAACGACCTGGACGCCGATCCGGCCCACGAGACCGCTGAGCTGATCCGCAAGCTGGGTGGCGAAGCCGCCGTGTGCCACGGCAACGTCAGTGCCCCGGACTTTGGCGATCGCTACGTCAAGACCGCAATGGACAGCTTTGGCGCCATCGACATCATCGTCAACAACGCCGGCTACACCTGGGACGACGTGATCCAGAAAATGACTGACGAGCAGTGGTACGCCATTCTCGACTGCCACATGACCGCGCCCTTCCGCATCCTGCGTGCCGCCTACCCGATCATCAAGGCACAAGCCCAGGCCGATGCCGCCGCCGAGCGCGAAGTGTTCCGCAAAGTGGTCAACATCTCCTCGGTGTCGGCCTTGAAGGGCAACGCCGGGCAGATGAACTACTCCTCGGCCAAGGCCGGTGTACTCGGCATGACCCGTGCGCTGGCCCGTGAATGGGGCCGCTTCAAGGTCAACGTCAATGCCGTGGCATTCGGTTTCATCGAAACCCGCATGACCAGTGCCGACGCCCATGCCGGCGCCACGGTACAAATCGAAGGCCGCGATATCCGTGTCGGCATCAGCCCGGAAGCCGCCAGATCGTTCTCCCAGCGCAACCCGTTGGGCCGCCCGGGCACCGTGCAGGAAGCAGCCGACGCGGTGTACCTGTTCTGCTCGCCGGAGTCGAACTACATCACCGCACAGACCATCGCGGTGGCCGGCGATTTGCAGTAAGCCTGGCATCCCGCTGCGAGGTTGTCTTTTTGTGGGAGCGAGCTTGCTCGCGATGGACGTCAACGATCACGCGGCTCACCTGAATGACCGCGTTACCCTGACGTTTTCGCGATCAGGCTCGCGCCTGCATTTGGCCGCTGTTGTGGCTGGCCAGTGACGCGGGGGCGGTGTCACCGGCGCAGTGTTACGACGAGCGCCACCGCCAACACCGATAACCGCCCGCCACCTGATACGGGTGGGGTTTTGACGCTGACGAGCCTTGAACATCGGACCTGATCGCCTCGCGCGATGCCCGTCAATCAGGAGCCAGTCAGATGACTCGCATAACAAAGTGGCTGCCGAAACTCGCCCTGCTGGCGACTACGGTCATGGCATTGTCGGCACCCGCCGGCGCTGCGGAAAAACCCAACATCCTCGTCATCTTCGGCGATGACATCGGCCAGACCAACATCAGCGCCTATTCCATGGGCGTGGTCGGCTACAAAACGCCGAACATCGACCGCATTGCCAAAGAGGGCATGCTGTTCACCGACTACTACGCAGAAAACAGCTGCACCGCTGGACGCTCGTCGTTCATCACCGGCCAATCTCCCCTGCGCACCGGTCTGACCAAGGTTGGCGTCCCAGGTGCCCCCATCGGCATCCAGAAGCGCGACATCACCATCGCCCAGGCGCTGAAATCCCAGGGTTACGCCACCGGCCAGTTCGGCAAGAACCACCTGGGTGACCGCGATGAATTCCTGCCGACCAACCACGGCTTCGACGAGTTCTTCGGCAACCTGTATCACCTCAACGCCGAAGAAGAGCCGGAACGCCCCTACTGGCCCAAGGACGACCCGGATTTCGTCAAGACCCGCACCCCCCGTGGCGTGATCCACAGCTACGCCGACGGCAAAATTGAGGACACCGGCGCCTTGACCACCAAGCGCATGGAAACCATCGACGACGAAACCACCGGCGCCGCCCAGGCGTTCATCGAGAAGCAGGTCAAGGCCGACAAGCCGTTTTTCGTGTGGATGAACACCACGCGCATGCACGTGTTCACCCATGTGCGTGATTCGATGAAGGGCCAGAGCGGCATGCCCGGCAATGAATACGCCGACGGCATGATCGAGCACGACGGTGACGTGGGCAAGTTGCTCAAGACCCTCGACGACCTGAAAATCGCCGAGAACACCATTGTCGTCTATACCACCGACAACGGCCCGAACCAGTTCTCCTGGCCGGATGCGGCGACCACGCCTTTCCGCAACGAGAAAAATTCGAACTGGGAAGGCGCCTACCGTGTGCCGGCCATCGTGCGCTGGCCGGGCAAGATCAAGGCCGGCGAAGTGTCCAACGAGATGTTCTCGGGCATGGACTGGTTTCCCACCCTGCTCGCCGCCGCCGGCGATTCCGACGTGAAGGACAAGCTGCTCAAGGGCTGGGCACCGACGTCCGGCGGCACCAGCTTCAAGGTGCACCTGGATGGCTACAACCAGTTGCCTTACCTGACCGGCAAACAGCCTAAAGGCGAGCGCAAGGAGTTCTACTATTTCAACGACGACGGCGTGCTGGTGTCGATGCGCTACGACAACTGGAAAGTGGTATTCGCCGAACAGCGCGAGCCCGGCGGCTTTGCCGTGTGGAGCAGCCCGTTCGTGCCCTTGCGCGTGCCCAAGCTGTTCAACCTGCGCATGGACCCGTACGAGCGTGCCGACATCGTTTCCGATCAGTACAACGACTGGCTGGTGAAGAACTCCTACCTGCTGGCAGCGGGTGTGGCCAAGGCGGCGCGCTTCCTGCAAACCTTCATCGAGTACCCGCCAAGCCAGAAACCGGCGAGCTTCAGCATTGACCAGATTCGTGCGGCGGTGGATGCGAAGATCGAAGAGAAGGCCCGGGCGCAGGTGAAGCCGTAAACAACCCTTCGGCCCTGAGATCCCCCCCTTGTAGGAGCGAGCATGCTCGCGATAGCAAACTGTCTGACACATAGATGTTGAATGTGCAGCCACCATCGCGAGCATGCTCGCTCCTACAGGGGAATTGTGAATGTTCCAGGTTGAACAACGCGATGGCTCAAGGATTAACCTGATACCCCTTGCCCTGCAAACAACTGCTGTAGGCCGACGCCGTGTTCGCCTGGGTGTTTCGCGCATCCGCCCGACGCTCCTGACGCTGGCGCGCGCCACCGACCATGGCACCGGCCGCTGCGGTTTCCTTGGCGCGGTTCTGCCGATAGTTCTGCTTGGCGTCGTCACCGACGCGATCATAGATTTCTTCGTGCTGATTACCGCGCACCTGCGCCGCCGTGGCCCCCGCCGCAGCACCTACCGCCGCGCCCTTGACCCGCCCGCCGGACGGTGTCGACGACGTCGAAGCCGCCTGACTGTTGGCAATGCTCTGGCATTCGGACATGTCGGCCTGGGTCTGCTGCGAACTCTGGCCTTTCATCGGCACCACCGATTGCGCCCAGCCCGGGGCGCTCAAGACCGTCATGGCACAACACACGCCCAACAAGGTAAACCTGTTCATGATGACCTCCGGCAGGCTGGCCGCATCGGGCCAGCCCGGGGTCTATAAGCGCACGACAGCGACAACTTCCATTGCCCTGCCAATCGGGTGAAGCAATAAAAAAGTGTAGATCATCACCCGCCCCGCCTGACTGGCCCAGGGTTTTGACTATCAGTTCTGCTAGTACCGCAAAAACACCATCACGCAGACACTAAAGCAGCACCCGCCTTCCACAATCAGGAACGTGCCAGATGTCCTCCCCTCAGCAAATCTTGCTCTGCCAGTATCGCTACGACCCGCTGGATCGCCTCACTGGCCAT
>NZ_RRZK01000021.1 GCF_004348895.1 Pseudomonas vancouverensis | reverse complement strand
AGATGTCCTCCCCTCAGCAAATCTTGCTCTGCCAGTATCGCTACGACCCGCTGGATCGCCTCACTGGCCATGTCCAGTCAGAGGCGCCAGTACGCCAGCGTTTCTACTGTAAAAGCCGTTTGGCCACCGAAGTACAAGGGGCCATCGGCTATTCCATTGTTCAGCACGACGATCTGTTGTTGGCGCAGCAACAGCGTCAGGTCGGGTCGCTGGACACCACCTTGTTGGCTACCGATTTGCAGCGGTCGATTTTGCAAACTGCAAAGGTCAACGGGTCGCGACACGCCATTGCCTACTCACCTTACGGCCATCGCCCTGCCGAAAGCGGCTTGAGCAGTTTGCTGGGTTTCAACGGTGAGCGTCCGGATCCGGTGACCGGGTGTTATTTGTTGGGGAATGGCTATCGGGCGTTTAATCCGGTGTTGATGCGCTTTAATAGTCCGGACAGTTTGAGTCCGTTTGGTGAGGGAGGGTTGAATGGGTATGCGTATTGTATGGGAGACCCGGTAAATCGTGGCGATCCAAATGGACATTCAGCATCAACTTACTTCAGAGCGCTATTCACAAATAAAGTTAAAATTTTTGGGGAGACACTTGATATAAATAAAGGAATAACTATAAAAGAAGCACTTTCCGCAAAAAAAGAAATTAAAAACCTGCAAAACCTTAGGACCACGTATGACATTCGGGCCATCGAGATGTTCGAATTTACCAAGCAGAATGGGTTTGAAACACAAAGCTTTATAGTAAATAAGGCCATAATAAGCAACTCACACTCAGAAAAAATCCAACTATCATCTCAAGAAATCGATTTATTCTACAAAGCCATAAGCGATAAATCTGACAAGTTTTCCATGCCCGCGCTCCAAAGAGAAGCGACGCCAAGAGGCAATGGTGAATTGAACGGACTTATGAAACTTCTAGCGTACGAATCCGAACCTCTATTCGGTGGCTTAGAAAAGGCTAAGGAGCAAATTGCGAATGAAATAAAAAAAATAAGACAGCAGCACTTCACCAAGCCTAAAAGCCTACCTGCTAGATAAGTAAAAAACGCCCCAAAGCCCATCGAATTTTTCTCTCTAAGGGTGAAAAATTCGATGGCGCGCACCATTAACCAAAAGTTGGCAGCTTCCAATTACCTGAGCGGATAAAGTTTGTCATCAAACTCCGCCAACTTTGGAAACACCAGCGGCTGATCATCACTCAAGTGCTGCAACCGCTGGCTGTAGTCGACGAGAAACTGCTGCCGCGCCTCGTCACTGATGTACGGCACATGCCAGGCCACAAACGGCTCCAGCACATCAAACCCGACATAGGCCAGGGTCCCGCGCAGCAGTGGGCGCAGCATGTCTTCCAGCGGTCCGTGAATCGCGCCTTCGCCGAACATGTGTTCACGCCCGCCCAGGGTTACGGTGACCAGTGCTTTCTTGCCCGCCAGGCCGCCCTGGTCGTAGAAGCGTTTGCCGCCGTAGCAGATACCGGAAACCAGCACGCGGTCGATCCAGCCTTTGAGCATGGCCGGGGTGGAGAACCAGAAGATCGGGAAGTTGAGGATCAGCAGGTCGGCCCACAGCAGTTTGTCCAGTTCGCCCTGGCATGTTCAACAACCTGACTATCAGTTCTGCTAGTACCGCAAGAACACCATCACGCAGACACTAAAGCAGCACCCGCCTTCCACAATCAGGAACGTGCCAGATGTCCTCCCCTCAGCAAATCTTGCTCTGCCAGTATCGCTACGACCCGCTGGATCGCCTCACTGGCCAT
>NZ_RRZK01000020.1 GCF_004348895.1 Pseudomonas vancouverensis | reverse complement strand
ATCCTTGGTGCTGAAAGTAACAGCTGCTCCGTCGGACAGATTGCCTGCGGCATCCCGGGCCTTCACTTCTACATGATAGGTCGTGGCCTCCTTCAAGTTACTGAATGCATGGCTGGTGCCGCTGACAGCAACAGGCGAGGACTGATCGAGAGAAACGAGATACCCCGTCACCGCAACGTTGTCTGTGGCGGCGGCCCAGCTCAGCGTAACGCTTGTGCCGGTCAGGTTATTGACCACCGGGGTACCCGGTTTTCCGGGGGGCGTGACATCCTCAAGGGACACCGTCAGCGAGGCCGGGATTGACGTGTTTCCGGCATGGTCTCTGGCCCGAACCTGAAATTTATTGACGATACCCTCCGTCAACCCTGTGAAGACGTGACTTAGACCGCTCGCCGCCACCCAGGCACGGTCATTGTGTCGGACTTCATAACCCGACACTCCCACATTGTCTTCGGATGCGTGCCAACTGAGTGTTGATCGACCCTGCGCCACGGGCGTCACTCCAAGCCCGGCTGGACGAGTCGGAGGCACATGATCCCGGGTCATGACAGCGATCAGGGCGGGCAATGCCGGGTGCGGCCCCCTCAGGTCTGCGCGGCTGGATTCTGAACAGGTACTCCTTGTCCGGTATCAGCCCGCTGGCAATGTATTCAAGCGCAGAGGTGTACACCGTCTCCCGTCCCGGGCAGGTTATTTCGTAATCAATCAAATAGGCGTTATCTTCCGGTCTCTCCCATTTCAGCCACGCCTCGCAAAAGGTTCTACCTGGATTTTTCAAGTTGCGTGGTTGTGTACGGTCAGGGCCGATAGTGGCGTTTTTCAATGCCGGCTCCGAATACCCATATTCGTTGAAGCCGCGGATCTCGAAGAAGTATTCAGTATCGGGACTTAGATATCTCACGGTGTCATTTAAGTGATGAGTCGTCTGGCTGCCGATGACATCAGGGTAATTGGCCTGCAGGCCATAGCGGATCTCGAAGGGCGCGGAAGAGCCCGCCCAGGTAAGACGAACCGTATCGAAACTGACGTTGACGACCACAGGCCCGGGGCGTCCCGGTGGCGTGCCCCTGGTCTGAGAGTCCGTCTGAAAGATGTTGTGCTGATCCATGTCCTGGCTCCTCACCTTTTCGATGTGCATTTGAATACTTCGATTTGAGACGAACCGGCGTAAAAGCACCACTAACAGAACTGTCAGTGGCGCAAGTGAAGATTTATGCTAAGTACAGTGGACAATCTGCTGACGGCGTTGGCGGGTTACCGCCCTTGAGCGTGGAGCCATTGTTGACTTGAATATTCACCTGTTGGTTGTTCGTCTGGGTCTGGCCGTCGACTATGATCGCTGATCCGCTCAGCCCTTCAACTCGGCTGCCATCGAGAATCAGCCGGTTATTGGCAGACAGATTACGGTCGGCAAAAAAACTGATGCCGTTGAGTCCGCCGGTGATGCTGCTATCGGTGGCAGTGACTTGACCACCAAAGGTGCGAATACCAATGCCATCAGGATTGCTACCTGTGACGCTGGCTTTTGATTGCAGTGTCAGCTGGCTATTCGTGCTGACGAAGGCGCCAAATTCACCGCCATTGACTTCGCTGGCACTGATCACTGCAGTGGAGGCGCCAGCCGCCGATTGCACCAGAGCCACCCCGATGCGTGCGCTGAAGACTTTGCTACCGTTGGCAATCGTCGCCTGACTGGCCGACAGGTCGACCCCATTGCTGATACCCACGGCTGTCGTCGTGGTGCCATTGAGCGTCACCTTCGAACCGGTGGTCGCTGTAATCTGCTGGGTAACGGCACCGTTGGCTGTCAGGTTGCCTCCCGTACGCAACACATAACTGTCGACAGCCGTTGAGGCATCGATAGTTCGGTTACCGCCATTCTCGATCACGATCTGTGCGACCCCCACAGGACTGATCAACAGCAGCGGCCCAAGCGTGGCAAGTTTGAGCACGCGGGCAAGGGGTGTAACGCGAAAGGAATGGCGGACAGGCATGACGTTGCTCCAGGAGGACAGACACCCGCCCCTTGCGAATCACGTGATAGCGGACAAGGGTATCTTTATCCCCCGTGGTCGTACGTCCATAGTCGGCGAGCATCAATTGCGCAGGCAACACTGGCACTTCGATATTTGGCAAGTTGTTGCTGGGAATGGGAAAGTCTTCCAGGGTTTGTCCACCCCACTCCAATCGAAGTTCGTCCCTGAATTTGAAATTGTCATACTTGTCGATCCAGACACTGACGCCATCGCGAACGTGGGCCATCCTCAACGGCCCCGGGACGGCTTGCGGTACACGTGGCTTGATAAAATTGGCAGGTAACGGTCCAAACGTCAGACTCACTTTTTTGTAGAGTGCCGGTGGACTGGGGTTTAACGCTCTATCGCGCAACGCATAGGTCAAAAGCGCCTTGGTATCACCAAGGGCGCGAATGGCGTCGGCATCGATGTCGAGAGTGCTGTCGGTGATACCCGGTGCCGGTGCGAGTCCGGTGTAAATGGGTGGGGTAGCGGTCGGGTCATCCGGAATGTTGTCTTCATCCACCAGGTACAGGGCGATTTGATCGGTGGCTTGCCAGTCCGGGTAACCGGGGATGGTCACTTTGAGGCTGCCACCGGCCGGCAGCGTCGTATCATCAAGGAAATCACCGGTGAATACCGGTGCCTTGGGTGGGTCATGCTTGTAAGGAGGGAGCCGGTCACAGATGACCGTGGTGACCTGCGAAAGGTCCTCATCACCCTGGTAAGTGCGGTGCGTGTAACGTAATCGGCACGTCGCGTCATCAGGAAGAAGGTTGTTCGTGATCAACATCGGAAAGGGGAAGGTTTCCGGGAAAGTTGACCCACCAGGCGGCATCACGAACTCTCTCACAGCCACCGTTTGAAAATCACCGCTGCCTGGGTCGATCTCGAGCTTAATGGACTCCTTGGCGGTAGGCGGTGGCAGGTTATCCCATAGAGGGATATATACCGTCAGCCCTCCATTGGCCGCGAGCCTGGGCCCGTGGAGCAGCTTGCTGGGTATATCGGCAAAGTCTTCGTCTTTAATTTCCAACTCCATGTCGGCAAGCTTTGCACGATATTCGGAGCGCATTTTCAGATAGGCACTGTTCGCCTCTTGCTGCTGTTCTATGTTCTGTTTGATAGACATGTACTGAGTCTCCAACAAAGCCATCCGAGCCATAGGCGGCGCTATGACTCTCCCGACGGTCAACAACGTGAGCGCTGCGGGCAAGCTGAATTAATTGACTTGCGTCGCAGGCCGAACAGACCTTGGAGGGATTAAACGCTCGCCCCCAAAAAAGCGATACTGTCAAAGTTGACAGTTGGGGCTGGTTTTGCTTCGCGTGGAGGCGAGATGAGACGGGGTCGAATTCGACATTCAACAGCCTTCAAGTGCAGCCAGGCGTGTCAGGCACTTTTGGCCTTCAGCAGTTCAGTTGCACATTGTGCAATTCGTCGGCAGGCATCAGCCAGTTGCGATCTGTCCACCACCAACCCGATGCGAATATGCCCCGCCACACTGGGCCCGAAGGCTTCACCGGCGAGCACCGACACACCGTGGTGGTCCAACAGGCGTTCGGCAAACTGCTGGGCCGACAACCCCGTGGCACGAACATCAACCATCACGAACATGCCGCCGTCAGGGCGCACCACATGCAGGCCGGGGCAATGCGCCAGGCTCGTGCACACCAGGTCGCGGCGTCGGCGATATTCTTCGCGCATCAGCGTCACTTCCGGGAGGTTTCGATCCAGGGCCAATTGCGCCGCGTCCTGGATGAAATCCGGAATGCCGAACAACATGCACAACGACAAATTCACCAAGTGTTCACACAGTGCCACAGGCCCGATCACCCACCCTACCCGCCAGCCGCTCATGGCGTGGGACTTGGACAGGCTGTTGATGGTGGCGGTGCGTTCGGCCATGCCGGGCAAGCTCGCGGGGCTGACGTGTTCGCCCTCAAATAGCAGTTCGCTGTAGACCTCGTCACTGATCAACCACAGGTCATGTTGGATGCACAGGCTCGCAAGCTCTCGCCAGATTGCCAACGGCAGGCTGGCGCCGGACGGGTTGTTCGGGCTGTTGAGCAACAAGGCGCGGGTGTTGGCCGTGATGCGTGCGGCGACGTCCGCCGGGTCGACACGAAAGCCGTTCTGCGAACGCACCGGCACCGGAATGACCTTGGCCCCGCAGGCACCGAACACGCCTTCGTAGGTGACGTACATGGGTTCGGCCACCAACACCTCATCACCGGGGTCAAGCAGGCATTGAACGACTGAATACACCGCACATTGTGCGCCTGGGAACACGATCACTTGCTCGCCATCGACCGCCTGGCCACTGCGGCGGTGATGGTGCCTGGCGATGCTGTCGCGCAATCCCTGGCTGCCACGCACCGCCGGGTAATGGGTGTGGCCGGCGAGCAAACTGTCGATGGCGGCGTGGACGATGGGCAGCGGGGTGTCGAAATCCGGGTCGCCGATCGACAGCAACAAGACATCGGCGCCCTGCTCGCGCATGGCCAGCGCCCGGTCGTGGATTTGCCAGGCCGCCGCACCTTCACCGGCAATGCGTTGGGTCAGGGTTGAGTAGCGCATGGCGTCTCCTTGTTTCGCGCGAAGTCCTTGCCTCAACCCTATCTGAAATCTGCAAAGCCGCCAGTAACAGCCTTCCTGTGCGGATCAGATCACGAACCGCGCCACCATCGCATTCAGGTCCACCGCCAGCCGCGATAGCTCATGGGTGGCCGCACTGGTCTGGTTGGCACCCGCCGCGGACTGGGTAGCCAGGTCGCGGATGTTGACCAGGTTGCGATCCACTTCCCGCGAGACCTGTGCCTGTTCTTCCGAGGCGCTGGCGATCACCAGGTTGCGTTCGTTGATCAGGTGGATCGACTGGGTGATCTGCTCCAGCGCAATGCCGGCGGCGCGAGCCATTTCCAGCGTGGTCTGGGTGCGCTGGTTGCTTTGCTGCATCGACGATACCGCCTCGCCAGTGCCGTTCTGGATGCCGGCAACCATCTTCTCGATTTCCTGGGTCGACTGCGCGGTGCGATGGGCCAACGCCCGCACTTCATCGGCCACCACAGCAAAACCACGCCCGGCTTCACCGGCGCGCGCAGCTTCAATAGCCGCGTTGAGGGCCAGCAGATTGGTCTGCTCGGCGATGGCACGAATCACGTCCAGCACCTTGCCAATGTCACGGCCCTGAGTGGCCAAGCCTTCGATCATCAGCGCGGTATTTTGCACATCGTGGGTCATGGTCTGGATCGCATCGACGGTTTCCACCACACGGTCGCGACCTTCACGAGCCGCCTGGGTCGACTGGTTCGAGGCTTCGGAGGTCGACACGGCGTTGCGCGCCACTTCTTCCACTGCGGCGGTCATCTCATTGACCGCCGTGGCAGCCTGTTCGATTTCATTGTTCTGCTGCTGCAAGCCACGGGACGCCTCTTCGGTGACTGCGCTGAGTTCTTCGGCGGCGGCCCCCAGTTGCGTGGCGGAACCGGCGATCTGCTCGATGGTTTTGCGCAGATTGGCTTGCATGGCCGACAAGGCCTCAAGCAAGCGCGCCGGCTCATCCTTGCCGTCGATCTCGATGGCTTTGCTCAGGTTGCCACCGGCGATGGTTTGCGCGGCCTGCACTGCTCGATTGAGGGGGGTGACGATGCTGCGGGTCAGCAACCAGGCGAGCACCACGGTCATCAGCGCGGCCAGTACCGACACGACGATGATGCCGTTGGTGGCGAAGTCATACTGATTGCGGGCCTCGGCATCAGCCTCGGTAGCGCCAGCCTTGTTGATGGCGATCAGTTTGTTCAATTGCTCACCCATCTGGTCGGTGCCGTCCTTGATCTTGCCGTTGATCAACTCGCGCATTTCATCGACTTTGTTTTGCCGCGACAACTCCATCATCTGCCGCTGGGCTTGCAGGTAGTTTTCCAGAGTGACGTTGAAGGTCTTGAACAGCGCGGCTTCTTCAGCACCGGCCGGCAATACGGCGTAGGCGGACTGTGCCTGTTTGACCTTGTCCACCAATACGGCAATGCGGCTGTCTGCCTCCTGCAAACTGGCCGGCTCACGGTTGATCAATACCCGAAACGACAGGATGCGCAAGCGCAGGACGTTTTCGGTGATGACTGCCAGTTGGGTCACGCTCGGCAGTTGGTTGCTTTCCATGTCCACGGACGCCTGGCGAATGATCGCCATGCGGTTGACGGCAAACACGCCCAGCACGATGACCAGCAGGGCAATGAAGGCAAAACCGAGGAAAGCTCGAGGTGCGATGTTCAGGTTGCGCAAGGACATAGGACGTTACTCGGATGATTGAGGCTTCGAGCGTCCTTGCCATGTTGACTGGCGAGTGAAAAGGCACGCCAGTCAGTCAGGCGCCACTCTTTCTCCGGGAGTGTGCGCCTGATCTCTGTATCGGCAGGGCTTGAGGATTGTTGCAGGCGGATTGAAAAATAAAATTGAGCCTTGGTGGGAGCAGCTGTCTTCAGAATTGGCGCGTGGCAACCCGCCAGACCCGGGCAATGTCGCTGGCCCGTTCACTCAGCAAGCGCGGTGCCTCGGCGCAAGCCTGTTGCAGGCTCATGGGGCCGCTGGTCAAGGCAAACGCGGCGTCGATACCGTGTGCATACAGCGCCTGATAACCCTCACCCAAAGTGCCGGCAATGACGATGACCGGAACACCGTTCTGGCTGGCAATCCGCGCCACGCCGAACGGCGTTTTGCCGCGCAGGGTTTGTGCGTCGAAACGGCCTTCGCCGGTGATCACCAGATCGGCGTTCTGCACGGCATCGGCCAGCCCTACCAACTCGGCAACGACTTCGACACCGGCCTTGAACTGCGCACCGAGAAAGGCCTTGGCGGCAAATCCCAGACCGCCTGCCGCACCACTGCCCGGCTCGTCGCGCACATCCCTGTTCAAGGCTTTGGCGCAGTGATCGGCAAAGTGGCCGAGAGCGTGATCCAGCAACTGCACCTGCTCAGGCGTCGCGCCTTTTTGCGGACCGAAAATCGCCGAAGCACCGTGAGGGCCGCACAAGGGATTGTTGACGTCGGCGGCGATGTCGAAACGTACTTCGGCCAGGCGCGGATCCATTTCGCTCAAATCGATGCGGAACAACTGCGCCAGTGCTAGACCGCCGGGGGACAGGAGCTGACCCTGTGCATCGAACAACTTGACGCCCAGGGCCTGCATGGCACCTGCACCGCCGTCGTTGGTCGCACTGCCGCCGATGGCCAGGATCACCCGTTGCGCCCCGGCATCGAGTGCCGCGCGAATCAGTTCACCGGTACCGAAGGTGCTGCTGATGCAGGCATCACGCTGATCCACCGGGACCAACTGCAAGCCGCTGGCCTCGGCCATTTCGATGATCGCGGTGTGACTGTGCGGCAACCAGCCCCAGGCGGCGTTGACCGTCGCCCCCAGCGGACCGAGCACTTGCGTGTGGCGCAACTGGCCCTCGCACGCGGCCAGAATCGACTCCACTGTGCCTTCCCCGCCGTCGGCCATCGGGCATTTGATCAACTGCGCATCCGGCCACACATCCGCCCAACCCGAGGCAATGGCATCGGCTACGCCCTGGGCGCTGAGGCTGTCTTTGAACGAGTCAGGGGCGATCACGATTTTCATGGGAATTCTCCAGTTCCAATGCGCCCATGCTGCCAGCAGGCCAACACAATGACGCCTGTCCGCTGCACAAGCGCCATTGTCGATTATTGTTCATTCCCACAAATTTCGACGTCTGACACACAAAACCTGTGTCATGGCGCCGGATCGGTTTGCGGTAGCAGTTGCACGCCGAGGTACAACGCCAGCATGCCGTCCAGCCGCAACGGGTCGACTCCACTGAGTTCGGCAATGCGCTCCATGCGATAGCGCAGGCTGTTGCGGTGAATGCCCAGGACATCGGCACAGGCCTGGCTCTGCCCGTCGTGTTCGCACCAACTGCGCAGGGTCGCCAGCAACTGACCGTTGCTGTCCTTGGCGATGACTTTGCGCAAGGGACTGAGCAATTCATCGAGGGCGTCGTCGTTGCGGTGGCGCCAGAGCATGACCGGCAAACGATAGCGGTTCAGGGTCAGCAATCGCGAGCATGGCAATACATCACGGCCATAGGCCAGCAAATCAGCCACCCGCCGATAGCAACGGCGCAGCCCGGCGAGGCCATCGGCCTGCCCGCCTACGGCCACGCGCAGGATGTTCCAGCCCGCACTGTCGAGCTTTTCCAGCAAGCGCTCGTTTTCAACGGATTGCCCGGCAGGCCGGCACCAAAGCAGCGAAGACTTGGCCGAACTCACGCACCAACTGTCCGGGTAACGCGAAGCCAGCCAGGCGCTGAGCGCTTCGACCGTCTGCCCCGGCCCGTGCTCCCTGCCCAATTCAAACAGATAGGGCACCCGCGTCATGTGCGGCTTGAGCCCCAGTTGCTGGGCTTCATCGATCAGGCGCGGCGAATCCCCCGCTTCACTGAGCAACAAGGCCAACAGGTCATCGCATCGCTGACGCCGCCACTGCTGGTCAGCCTGCTGGTTGCGTTGACCCACCAGCATCTCGGCGGTCATGCGCACAAGCTCCGCGTAGGTGCGCAATTGCTCAGGCTCGCCGGTGATGCCCAATACGCCAATCAGGCGTTGGTCGAGCAACAACGGCAGGTTGATGCCCGGTTGCACACCCTTGAGATGAATCGCCGTCTGCGCATCGATCTCCACCACGCGTCCGTTGGCCAACACCAGTTGCGCCCCTTCATGACGGGTGTTGACCCGCTCCGGCTCGCCGCTGCCGAGAATCAGGCCCTGGTTGTCCATGACGTTGACGTTGTAGGGCAAAATGGCCATCGCCCGGTCGACGATATCCTGCGCCAGGTCGTGATCGAGTTCGAACATGGGCGATTTCCTTGAAAACGGTGGTTAAACGGCTTGTTCACCCGCACAGGCCTTGCGTGCAAACCCTGTGCGCAGGCACAAAGACAGCTACCCTCGGGGTGGTCGAGACTCTCAGGGCGATCAACGTTACCCTTGCATCGCAAAAAATCATAATAAAGAGAGAGCCGCCATGTCACAGAGCGCCGTAGCGTCCGAGGCCACCGCTGACGATAAAAACGCCGTCTACAAGCGCATTACCCTGCGTTTGATTCCCTTCATTTTCATCTGCTACCTGTTCAACTACCTCGACCGGGTAAACGTTGGATTTGCCAAACTGCAGATGCTCGATGCGCTGAAGTTCAGCGAAACCGTCTACGGCCTCGGCGCCGGTATCTTCTTTATCGGCTACGTGTTGTGTGGCGTGCCGAGCAACCTGGCGCTGACCAAATTCGGTCCGCGGCGCTGGATTGCGGTGATGATGATCACCTGGGGTACGCTGTCGACCTGCCTGTTGTTCGTCACCACGCCGACCCAGTTCTACACCCTGCGCCTGTTCACCGGTGCGGCCGAAGCCGGGTTCTTCCCGGGCGTGGTGCTGTACCTCTCGCAGTGGTTCCCGACCTTCCGCCGCGGTCGCATCATGGCCTTGTTCATGTCGGCCATCCCGGTGTCCGGCCTGCTCGGCAGCCCATTTTCCGGCTGGATTCTCAACCACTTCGCCGCAGGCCAGGGCGGTCTCGCCGGCTGGCAGTGGATGTTCCTGCTGCAAGGCATTCCAACCGTGGTGCTCGGTTTGATGGCGTACTTCCTGCTCAGCGACAGCTTCGCCAACGCCAAGTGGCTGACTGCCCATGAGCGTGCCGTGCTCGAAGCGGATCAGGCCGAAGACCTGGCGAACAAACCGAAAACCACCTCAGACTCGCTGCTGGCGGTGTTCAAGAACCCGGCGATCTGGGCTTTCGGCCTGATCTACTTCTGCATCCAGAGTGGCGTCTATGCGATCAACTTCTGGCTGCCGTCGATCATCAAGAACCTGGGTTTTAGCGATAACCTGGTGATTGGCTGGTTGAGCGCGATTCCGTATCTGCTGGCCGCGGTGTTCATGCTGGTCGTCGGCCGTTCGGCGGACCTGCGCAAAGAGCGCCGCTGGCATCTGGTGGTGCCGATGCTGATGGGCGCACTGGGCCTGATCATCGCGGTGAACTTCGCCGCCAATCCGGCCATCGCCATTCTCGGCCTGACCATTGCGACCATGGGCGCCCTCACCGGCCTGCCGATGTTCTGGCCAGTGCCGACCGCCATGCTCAGTGCCGGCGCGGCCGCCGGTGGCCTGGCGCTGATCAACTCGATGGGGCAAATGGCCGGCTTCCTCAGCCCGTACCTGGTGGGCTGGGTCAAAGACAGCACCGGTTCGACCGATGCGGCGCTGTATCTGCTGGCGGCAGTGATTGTCGGCGGCAGCCTGCTGGCGTTGCGCATGACCCGCACCCTGCGCGCCTGAACAGAAAACGCCGCCTGTGGGAGCTGGCCTGCCAGCTCCCACATTTGCTCCGGGGTGTTTGAGAATTGCGTTTGCTCAGGGCGATAGTTCTGGTATCTGATTAAGCCTTTCCCACTGGCAAAAGGACTTCACCATGAGCTACCGCACTCTGGGTCATTCGGGCCTGCAGGTATCCACCCTGACCCTGGGCACCATGATGTTCGGTGAACAGACCAGCACCGAAGATTCCCTGCGGATCATCGACAAGGCCTGGGATCAGGGCATCAACTTCATCGACACGGCCGACGTTTATACCCAGGGCCGATCCGAGGAAATCGTCGGCGAAGCGATTGCCGGCAACCGCCACGAATGGGTGCTGGCAACCAAGGTCGGTTTCGGCCCGGCGGACGGCGTGCCCAACCGCAGCGGACTGAGCCGCAAACACATCTTCAACGGCATCGATGCCAGCCTGACACGCCTGGGCACCGATTACCTCGACCTCTATTACCTGCACCGCGAAGACCACAACACGCCGCTGGAAGTCACGGTATCGGCCATCGGCGATCTGATTCGCCAGGGCAAAATCCGTTATTGGGGCTTGTCCAACTACCGTGGCTGGCGCATTGCCGAGGTGATTCGCGTCGCCGATACGCTTGGGGTCGATCGCCCCGTCATCAGCCAACCGCTGTACAACATCGTCAATCGTCAGGCAGAAACCGAACAGATCACCGCTGCCCACCACTACGGCCTCGGTGTGGTCCCTTACAGCCCCTTGGCGCGCGGCGTACTCAGCGGCAAGTACGCCCCGGACGTAAAACCCGACGCCAACAGTCGCGCCGGACGCGCGGACAAACGCATCCTGGAAACCGAATGGCGGGTGGAGTCGTTACGCATTGCCCAGTCCATCCACACGTACACCCAGGAGCGCGGCGTAGGCATGGTCGAGTTCGCCATCGCCTGGGTGCTGAACAACGCCGCCGTGACCTCGGCCATCGTCGGTCCGCGCACCGAAGAACAGTGGGATGCCTACACTAAGGCGCAGGCGGTGAAGATCACCGCTGAAGATGAGGCATTTATCGATTCGCTGGTGACGCCGGGGCATGCCTCGACACCGGGGTTCAATGACGTGAGCCACTTCGTGTCGGGTCGAAAACCCTGGAGCCGCTGAAGCAACACCGTTAAACGTGGGAGCGAGCTTGCTCGCGAAAACGGCGGAACAGTCAACAGTGATTCTGTATGTCAGTCCGCAATCGTGAGCAAGCTCGCCCCCACAGGGTTTCCGGGTACCCGCAAACGTTGCAAATTCTGATCAACCGGCCAATATTCAACACAAAAACCACGTATCCTCCGCACCCCGTTTCACCTTCAACTTCGCGAGGACAGTTTGTCTAAAGGCATTGCTCTATCGGTTTCAGCCTCGGTGCTGTTTGCCGTCATGTATTACTACACCTCGCTGCTCAAGCCCCTGAGCGGTGTGGAAATCTTTGGTTGGCGCATGCTGCTGACCGTGCCCTGCATGACTCTGTTCATGGTGGTGTCCGGCGAATGGCGGCGCGTGGTTGATCTGGTACGCCGGTTCAGCAGCCAACCCCGATTGATCGGTATCTTGCTCGTCTCCTCGGCTTTGCTGGGCGTGCAACTCTGGCTGTTCATGTGGGCGCCACTCAACGGCTACAGCCTCGATGTATCGCTGGGCTATTTCCTGTTGCCATTGGCCATGGTGCTGACCGGGCGCATTGCTTACGGCGAACGCCTGTCGTACCTGCAAAAAATCGCGGTGTTCTTCGCCAGCCTCGGCGTGATCAACGAGCTGTATCAAGTCGGTGGTTTTTCCTGGGCGACCCTGCTGGTGGTCGTCGGCTATCCGCTGTACTTCGTGGTACGCAAATGGTTGAAGACCGATAACCTCGGCGGACTCTGGGTGGACATGACCCTGATGCTGCCGGTGGCGTACTGGTTCGTGCGCGGTGGCGAACAAGGCTTTGGCGTCTTCGATCAGCACCCGGCGTTGGCCTGGTTGATTCCCCTGCTCGGTTTGATCAGTGCATCGGCGCTGGTGGTCTACATCATCGCCAGCCGCCTGCTACCGTTCAGCCTGTTCGGCCTGTTGAGCTATGTCGAACCGGTGTTGTTGCTGGGCGTGGCGTTGTTGCTGGGGGAAAGCATCAAGGCAGGAGAATGGCTGACCTACATCCCGATCTGGATGGCGGTACTGGTGCTGGTGTTTGAAGGGTTCAAGCATCTGGTGCGGCAGCGTCGCCCCTAAGGCATACCCAAAAACAACTGTGGGAGCGACGGTCGCTCCCACAGTTTTTACGGTATCAGTCAGTCCGCGGACAACACGCCACGACGCACCTGATCCCGCTCGATGGATTCGAACAGCGCCTTGAAGTTACCCTCACCGAAGCCGTCATCCCCCTTGCGCTGGATGAACTCGAAGAACACCGGCCCCATCAGGGTTTCCGAGAAGATCTGCAGCAGCAGGCGCTTGTCACCCGACTCGGAAGAACCGTCCAGCAGAATGCCGCGTGCCTGCAACTCGCCCACCGGTTCGCCGTGGTTCGGCAAGCGACCTTCGAGCATTTCGTAGTAGGTGTCCGGCGGCGCGGTCATGAAGCGCATGCCGATCTTCTTCAACTGGTCCCAGGTCTTGACCAGGTCATCGGAGAGGAAGGCCACGTGCTGGATGCCTTCGCCGTTGAACTGCATCAGGAATTCTTCGATCTGCCCGGCGCCCTTGGACGATTCCTCGTTCAACGGGATACGGATCATGCCGTCCGGCGCGGTCATGGCCTTGGAGGTCAGGCCGGTGTACTCGCCCTTGATGTCGAAATAACGGATTTCGCGGAAGTTGAACAGCTTCTCGTAGAAATTGGCCCAGTAGGCCATGCGCCCTCGATACACGTTGTGGGTCAGGTGATCGATGATCTTCAGGCCTGCACCCACCGGATGGCGGTCAACGCCTTCGATGAACACGAAGTCGATGTCATAGATCGAGCTGCCTTCACCGAAACGGTCGATCAGGTACAGCGGTGCACCGCCGATACCTTTGATCGCCGGCAGGTTCAGCTCCATCGGGCCGGTTTCGATATGGATCGGCTGGGCACCGAGTTCCAGGGCACGCTTGTAGGCTTTCTGTGAATCCTTGACGCGAAACGCCATGCCGCACACCGACGGACCGTGCTCGGCGGCAAAATACGAAGCAACGCTGTGGGGTTCGTTGTTGAGGATCAGGTTGATCGCGCCCTGGCGGTACAGGTGCACGTTTTTCGAGCGGTGCGATGCGACCTTGGTGAAGCCCATGATCTCGAAGATCGGCTCCAGGGTGTTCGGGGTCGGCGATGCGAATTCAATGAACTCGAAGCCCATCAGGCCCATCGGGTTTTCGTATAGATCTGCCATGGTTGGCGCCTTATCATTTTTTATCAATTAACACAGGTTAGTTGTAAGCAATGCTGAGACCGCTGGGTGGCGCACAGGAGATGCCCCGCACACTGCGGGCGAGAAAGTCACCGTAGATCAGTTGAAACCCGAATATCTTCATTGTCGACCCAAGGCTCTTGCGGGCGAGGCTTCTGCTGCCAGAAGACGATTATTATTGTATGCGTAAACCGATTCTACACAGCGTAAATAGATTTGTCCGCCTTCTGTATCAAATCCCCTTTTTCCCTGCCCGCGCAAGGGGTTTGTTGCACAGGTAAATCCCCGTCAGGATCAGCCCGCCGCCCAGGCACATGGTCAGTGTCAGTGGCTCGCCGAGCAAAATCGCGCCAAGGATCACCGCCGTTAGTGGATTCAAGGCGATGAACACGCCGGAGCGGGTTGCGCCGATCCTGCGGATGCCATCGTAGTAGCCGATGTAAGCCAGCGCGGACCCCAGCACACCGAGGTACATCAGGCTGAGCCATTGCTGTACGCCAAGGCCGGACAATGCGGCCATCTGCCATTCCCCACGGATCAGGCACGTCAGGCAGAGCATCGCGGTGCCCAATAAAATCGAATAGGTCACTGTTTGCAGTGGCCCCAGGCTCTGATTCAGCTCCCGGGAACACAATGAGTAAACACCCCAGCCCACCACGCAACCGAAAATCAACAGGTCGCCGATCCAGGCATTGGCGTGCCCTGCCAGCAGCTGCGGGTTGCGACTGACAATCACCAAGCCCGCACCGACCATGCAAATGACGATACCGATGACTTTCGCTCGCCCCAGACGCTCCTTGAACAAAAACCACGACGCCAACCCGATTACCGCCGGGTTCAGGGCCACGATCAAAGACGCCCGGGATGCGTTGATGTATTGCAGGCCATTAAAAAAACACAGGTTGTAAAAGAAGATCCCGAAAAAACCCAGTAGCGTTAGCTGCAACCATTGCCGGCCGTTGGGGCGCGCCAGCGGTATGCGCGCCACCAGCAAAAAGGCCAGCAAAGCGGCGCTGGCCAATAAAAATCGAAGGCTTGCGGCCAATAACGGCGTGAGTGCATCGGCCAGGAAACGTCCGGCCACAAAGGTGCCTCCCCATATCATGGTCACTGCAGCCAGTTTGAAATACACCGGCAGATCTGATGGTTTTGACAGGGTTTTCTCGCTGATTGCCATGTTCTCGCGCCGATTAGCCAGTGAATGACTTATCATTCGACTAATGGTCAGTCATCGTAAAATGAGCAAACACTCATGACCCTCACCCAATTGGAAATATTCTCCCTCGTGGCCGAACTCCAAGGTTTCACGGCAGCGGCCAATCGCCTGGGCATTTCCCAATCGGCGGTGTCCCACGCCCTGAAGTCGCTGGAACAGGAATTGGGCGTCGAGTTGCTGCGCCGCCATGGGGCCCAGGTTGAACTGAGCGACATCGGCCAACAGTTGTTGTTGCGTGCGCGAGCCATGCTCGGCCTGGCCAACACCTTGCGTCAGGAAGCGGCGGATGCACGGGGCATGAAACGCGGTACGTTGCGCATCGGCTCTTTCGGCCCGACGTCCTCAATCAAACTGTTGCCGCGGATCTTGCAGCATTACCGCGCCGCCCATCCCGGCATCGAGGTGCACATCGATGAGGGTCCGGACCGGCAAGTCTTGCAGTGGCTGGAAGAACGCCGAATCGACGTCGGCTTTGTGGTTTTGCCCGAAGAGCGCTTCGATACCGTTGCACTGGTTGAGGATCAGATGGTGGCGCTGATGCCCGCCAGTCATCCCCTGGGCTTGCGAGCTGATGTGAGCCTGAGCGATCTGTGTGCCGATCCGTTCGTGTTGACCGAAGCTGGCTCTTGCGAGTTGGTATCACGACTGTTCAGTGCCGCAAGGCTGACACCCAACATCCGTTATCGCTGCTCGCAATTGATGAGCACGCTCGACGTCGTCAGCCGAGGAGACGGACTGACCGTGGTCGCCGAAGGCTCATTGCCCGACCACGACGATTGTCGTTATGTGAAAAAACCGCTGACACCCACCGTGTCGCGTCGAATCGGCCTTGCTGTGCTGGATCGACGTCAGGCGTCACCCGCCACGCTGGCATTCCTCAAACTGGCCGAAAGTCTGGAGAACCGATGAGCAGCACAACGGCCAAGGGCCAACTATCATGGCCCATACCTGAACTCTTTATGGGAGGCGAGTTGCCCTGCCAGCATTTGAGAGCCTCACTTAATCGCCACAGGTTTCGCGAATGCCACTGAAAGTAAAACGCCGTCGACGCAGCCTCAGAGTTGCCATCACACTGATCAGTGGCTTGCTCCCGATTGTATTGGGCACTGTGATCCTGCATATGCAGGCAGAGCGGGCATTAAAACAAAGTGCCGGGCAAACTGCCGAAGAAGCGGTACGCCAGTTCAACCTGATGCTCGACAACACCGCCCAGGCCGCGCACGAGTTGCTGCCTCTGGCCGGACAGACGTGCAACGACGTGAAACTGGCCCTGCGTGAACAAGTCACCCGCCGTCCTTTTGTGCGGTCGACCAATCTGGTGTGGGACAACAATCTTTATTGCAGTTCGCTGTTTGGCGACTACCAGGAAACCGTCAATCCCGGTGATTACACCCAAGGCGTGTTGTGGTTGATGAATGGCAACCCGGTGACGCCTAACACGGCACTCTTGGTGTACCGGCTCAGTAACGGAAAGAAAGGCGCGCTGACCACCCTCGATGGTTTTCATTTAAGTAACATCTTGCGCCTTATCGGTCGCCACACCTTGCTGTTGCTGCAAGTCGGCAACAATTGGCTGGCCGCCGACGGCAGAGTGCAAAGCAGCCCCCTGCCCGACCTGCCGGTGGCGCAAACCAGACTGACCTCCGAACATTACGCGTTCACCGTCGAAGCGGGTTTTCCTGAAGGCGAAACCTGGCGCTATATGAGCAGCGAGTACCCGCCGCTGTTCAGCTTATTGATGTTCTTTGGAGTGATTGCCGGCTTCATCAGTCATTTCGCACAACGACGTTCGACCTCGCCCACCCATGAAATGCACCGGGCACTGGAAGCGGCAGAGTTCGTTCCGTACTTTCAACCCGTGGTCCATGGCGACAACAAGCGCTGGTCAGGTGCCGAAGTATTGATGCGCTGGAAACATCCGAAGGAAGGCCTGGTGCGTCCTGACCTGTTCATTCCGTTTGCCGAACACTCCGGCCTGATCGTGCCGATGACCCGTTCGTTGATGCGACAGACCGCCGCCCTGCTCGCGCCTCAATCCGCTTCGTTCCGTGAACCCTTTCATGTCGGCATCAACATCACCGCCAGCCATTGCCGGGATCTGGAACTGGTCGATGATTGCCGTGAGTTCCTCAAGGCCTTCGCCCCGGGTTCGATCCACCTGGTGCTGGAGTTGACCGAGCGCGAACTGATCGAGCCCACCGCCATCACTTTGCAATTATTCGAGCAACTGCACGAGTTGGGCGTGAAAATCGCCATCGACGACTTTGGTACCGGACACTCGAGCCTGGGCTATCTGCGTCAGTTCAAGGTGGATTTCCTGAAAATCGATCAGAGCTTTGTCGCGATGATTGGCGTCGACACCCTGTCCAGCCACATTCTGGACAGCATTATCGAGCTGGCGGTCAAACTCGATCTGCAGCTGGTGGCAGAAGGCGTAGAGTCCCGCGAGCAAAGTGATTACCTGAGCGCTCATCACGTCAACTTCCTGCAAGGTTATCTCTACGGTAAACCGATGCCTGGTGCGGAGTTCATTAGTGCATTAAGCGATCATTAACTAGCGATTTTAACCGACAAAAGACCAGCATACGCACCAATTTGAATCAAAATACTACTATCGTTACATCAGGAAAACGTCAGGATTTACTCTTGGCCGATTAACTACTACAATTTTTACATACCTGCGCTAGATCAGCAGGTGCGCCATAATCACCGAGTCGCTTCAAGGCGCCTGGCTTATAGCTTTGTTTGCGGTTGGTATCAGCCAAATACACTATTGGAGTAAAGATATTGTCCAGACTCGCTGAATTTCGTGCAGCTGAAAAAGCCCTTCAAGAGCAGCTCAAGCAGCTGGAATCCCTGAAGAACGATGCCGGGCTCAAGAAAGAAATCGAGTTCGAAGAGAAACTCCAGGGTTTGATGAAAACCTACGGCAAGAGCCTGCGCGACATCATCGCCATTCTCGATCCGAACCCGGGCAAATCAGGTCTGCAGCAGGCCTCTGCACCTAAAACCCGCCGTGCTCGCGTGGTCAAGGTCTACCAGAACCCGCACACTGGTGAACTGATTGAAACCAAGGGCGGCAACCATCGCGGGCTGAAAGCCTGGAAGGAACAATACGGTGCAGCCACCGTTGACTCCTGGTTGCGCGGTTAACTCCAGCAAGCAAAAAGCCCTGCTTATGCAGGGCTTTTTTATGCCGTTTTTTCTAAATGCACTCACCCGCAACGAACAACTACCTTATTGCCGATTAACTTTGTGCTTAATCCATTTGGGCATCTAACAAGGCAGCCTTCACTGAAAAAATTCGGCACTGCCGACTAAAGTTTCAAACTGTTTCGAGCAGCGGCTATTTCGTCCTGACTCGCCTTATAAACCTCCGCCTGCCCGGCGTAGGAAAGTACATAGGCTTTATCCGCATCCACCGCGGCGACCAATGTTTGCGACAGCACATGCCGGCCGTTCTGGGTAATGGTGCAGGTCGTTTCCAGCGCCGCCAATCGACTTAAGGTTGCGGCGTGAATCCGTGTACACACGCTTTGATAGCCGCCCTGAAAGAAGTCTTTTTGCACCGACTTGCGCATTTCCAGCAACACGCCTTCCAGGTTCACTTGATGGTCGCTCTGCACCTGGCTGGTGGTCAGCTCCATGACCATGACCGGCGTACCACCTTCATCGTTTTTGACCGCGCGCTGGCGGCTGACCCCGGATGTCGCTTCAGGAACAGGCTCGATTTGCCAGCCTTGCGGCCAGGTCATCACCGGCTCGTCTGCGCATGCGTAAGCAACAGCTGAAAACACGCCCAACAGGACGAACAGCGATTTACAGGATCCAATCATTACGAAGAATACTCAGGGTTTGAGCGGTAAAGTCTGAGCCCAGGCCGATCGTCAGGCAATAGCTGACGCTTTGGGTTTGGTGATGTCGGAACCCTTGCGTATCATTGTCGTCATTCGTTAGCCCACAATATTTCCGGAGGGCCCATGAGCCTGCACGAATTGAACACCTTTCCAGGCGTCACCGCCCAACCCGACACCGCCACCCAGAAGTTCGTCTTCAACCACACCATGCTGCGGGTCAAGGACATCACCAAGTCCCTGGACTTCTACACGCGCATTTTGGGTTTCACCCTGGTGGAAAAACGCGACTTCCCGGAAGCCGAGTTCAGCCTGTACTTCCTCGCGTTGGTCGACAAGAACCAGATCCCGGCCGATGCCGCAGCGCGCACCGAATGGATGAAGTCGATCCCGGGCATTCTCGAACTGACCCACAACCACGGCACCGAAAGCGATCCGGACTTTGCCTATCACAACGGCAACACCGACCCACGGGGTTTTGGCCATATCTGCATTTCCGTGCCGGATATCGTTGCCGCCTGCGAGCGCTTTGAAGCCCTGGGCTGCGATTTCCAGAAGCGCCTGACTGATGGCCGCATGAAGAGCCTGGCGTTCATCAAGGACCCGGATGCCTACTGGGTTGAGATCATTCAGCCAGCGCCCCTGTAAGCTTCACTGCACATCCCCAAGTGCAGAAACACAAAACCCCATGATCGCTCATGGGGTTTTGTGTTTTCAGCGTCCGGTTTACGCCGGGGCTGAAGTGCGGATCAAGTGATCGAAAGCACTCAGCGAAGCCTTGGCCCCCTCGCCCACTGCAATCACGATCTGCTTGTACGGCACGGTGGTCACGTCACCTGCGGCGAACACGCCCGGCACGGAAGTTTCACCACGGGCGTCAACGATGATCTCACCACGGGGCGACAACTCGATGGTGCCTTTGAGCCAATCGGTGTTAGGCAGCAAACCGATTTGCACAAAGATCCCTTCCAGCTCAACGGTGCGCAGTTCGTCCGTCTGACGATCCTTGTAGCGCAGGCTATTGACCTTCTGGCCATCGCCGGTCACTTCGGTGGTTTGCGCACTGGTGATCACGGTGACGTTCGGCAGGCTGTGCAATTTGCGCTGCAAGACCGCATCGGCGCGCAGTTGCACGTCGAACTCCAGCAAGGTGACGTGGGACACAATACCGGCCAGGTCGATGGCCGCTTCGACGCCGGAGTTACCGCCACCGATCACCGCGACACGCTTGCCCTTGAACAGAGGACCGTCACAGTGCGGGCAGTAAGCCACGCCCTTGTTACGATACTCCTGCTCGCCCGGCACGTTCATTTCACGCCACCGCGCGCCGGTCGCCAGGATCACGGTCCTGGCTTTGAGCTTCGCGCCGCTGGCGAAATGAACCTCGTGCAACTCGCCAGTTTTACCCGGCAGCAACTTGTCGGCACGCTGCAGGTTCATGATGTCCACGTCGTACTGCTTGACGTGTTCTTCCAGCGCCACGGCCAGCTTCGGCCCTTCGGTTTCCTGAACGGAAATGAAGTTCTCGATGGCCATGGTGTCCAGCACCTGCCCACCAAAACGTTCAGCCGCGACACCGGTACGGATGCCCTTGCGCGCCGCGTAGATCGCCGCCGAAGCACCGGCCGGACCACCGCCGACTACCAACACATCGAAGGCTTCCTTGGCACTGATCTTCTCGGCCTGGCGCTCGATGCCGCTGGTGTCGATCTTGGCGAGTATCTCTTCCAGGCCCATACGACCCTGACCGAAGTTCACACCATTTAGGTAGATGCTCGGTACCGCCATGATCTGGCGCTCATCGACTTCAGCCTGGAACAGCGCACCGTCGATGGCAACGTGACGGATGTTCGGGTTCAGCACGGCCATCAGGTTCAGCGCCTGGACCACGTCCGGGCAATTCTGGCAGGACAACGAGAAATAAGTCTCGAAGTTGAACTCGCCCTTGAGCGAGCGAATCTGTTCGATCACTTCGGCACTGGCTTTCGACGGGTGACCGCCGACTTGCAGCAAAGCCAGTACCAGCGAAGTGAATTCATGCCCCATCGGGATGCCGGCGAAACGCAGGCTGATGTCCGCGCCAGGGCGATTGATCGAGAACGATGGCTTTCTTGCATCGTCACCGTTGTCGAGCAAAGTAATCTGGTTGGAAAGGCTGCTTACGTCTTTCAACAGTTCGAGCATTTCCTGGGATTTCGCACCGTCGTCGAGGGAGGCAACGATCTCGATCGGCTGGGTGACCCGTTCCAGGTACGATTTCAACTGGGCTTTAAGATTGGCGTCCAACATACGGGCGATTTCCTTTTTGCTGTTTCATTTAACGCAGACATAAAAAAACGCCCGAGCGAGTCTCGCCCGGGCGTTTTTATTGGGCGGTGCAGCTTACTTAAGTAGGTGCGGCGTACCGCCCTGTTGCAGCAGTCACAGACTTAGATCTTGCCGACCAGGTCCAGGGACGGTGCCAGAGTGGCTTCGCCTTCTTTCCACTTGGCTGGGCAAACCTGGCCCGGGTGAGCAGCCACGTACTGGGCGGCCTTGATCTTGCGCAGCAGCTCGGAAGCGTCACGGCCAACACCGCCATCGTTGAGTTCAACGATCTTGATCTGGCCTTCAGGGTTGATCACGAAGGTGCCACGATCAGCCAGGCCAGCTTCTTCGATCAGTACATCGAAGTTGCGGGAGATGGCGTGGGTCGGGTCGCCGATCATGGTGTACTGGATCTTGCCGATGGCTGGCGAAGTGTTGTGCCAGGCAGCGTGGGCAAAGTGAGTGTCGGTGGAAACGCTGTAGATCTCGACGCCCAGTTTCTGGAACGCGTCGTAGTTGTCAGCCAGGTCTTCCAGCTCGGTCGGGCATACGAAGGTGAAGTCTGCCGGGTAGAAGAAAACAACGGACCACTTGCCTTTCAGGTCAGCGTCCGAGACTTTCACGAAGTCGCCGTTCTTGAATGCATCAGCTTTGAAAGGTTTAACTTGGCTGTTGATGATAGGCATCGTTGACTCTCCGTCAGGGGTTAAGAAGTTGATGGAGAGAACTTTACCCACTCGACGGACAGAAGGCTCATTGGCAAACCTGATGCCGCTGATTTGTTTTCGCTATTAGCCGACTGTATTAATAGAAGAATTCGGTATCTGCGCTGCCACGGGCTTTTCCGCGCTGAGGGCCATGCCGGCAAACGGGCTGGCATCGATATAGCGCATGGCCGACTTCATGTCCTTCCAGCCGACATACCCCATCAATGACTTCATATCCCAGCCACTCTGGTGCGCCCAGGTGGCAAAGCCGCGGCGTAACGAATGGCTGGTGTACTGCTCGGCGGCAATGCCCGCGCGACCCAGGGCTTGCCGTAGCAACGGAATGACGCTGTTGGCGTGCAACCCCTCCTCGCCCAAATGTCCCCAGCGATCAATGCCGCGAAACACCGGCCCGCGCACCAACGCTGCTTCAGTGATCCAGTCGATATAGGCCTGCACCGGACACAGCCGTTGCAACGCTGGTGTTTGAAAAGTCTTGCCGAGGTTTTCCCGGTCACTCTTGCTGCGCGGCAAATACAGCGTGATGCCGGAGCCGGCAACGGCCTGCACATGCTCGATTTGCAGTCGGCACAGCTCATCGCTGCGAAAGCCGCGCCAGAAGCCCAACAGGATCAACGCCAGGTCACGCCGGGCGCGCAGCAACCCCGGCCGATCAGCCTGTGCTTTCGCCGCTTGAATCTCTTGCTCGAGACGACCGACCACTTGCTCCAGGTGCTGCAGTTGCAACGGCTCAGCCTGCTTTTCCTGGGCCGGATGCAAGGCGCGAATCCCCTTGAACACCTTGCGCACCACCGGCGCCTTGGTGGGATCGGCGAAGCCCTGGCTGTTGTGCCATTGCGCCAACGCCGACAGGCGCAATTTCAGCGTATTGATCGATAGCACACCAGCGTGCGCCACCAGATAACGCGCCACGCTGTCAGCGGTCGCCGGCAGAAAACCGCCCCAGGTCACTTCGAAATGCTCAATGGCTGCCCGGTAGCTGCGACGGGTGTTGTCGCGGGTGGCGGCTTGCAGGTAACGATCCAGCTCGGTCATGGGGCGATTCTCGAATTCATACTGCTTTTAACGGTCAAAAACCGGCAAGCCGTTCATCACACGGGGTAATACCAGTATATCCCGTGTGATTTGATCAGCGTATTTAACTTTTATCATTCGATGGTACAATGTGTATTTACGTATTACGTACCACATCTGAGAATCACAGGAAAAGTCATGGCCCGTGGCGGCGTTAACAAAGCAACAGTTCAGGCAGCACGGTTGGCGATCCTCGCCCGCGGCGAGAATCCGAGCATCGATGCAGTACGGATAGAAATGGGCAATACCGGCTCGAAAACCACGATCCATCGTTATCTCAAGGAACTGGGCGGCGCGGACGAGCCTGTCGAGCCCTCTGCAGAGCCGATTGATGATGAGCTGTTGGCGCTGGTTTCGCGCCTGGCGCAAAGGCTCAAGGAACAAGCACAAGAGCCTGTGGATCAGGCCCGCGAGCAGTTCGAACAGCAGCGTAAATCCCTGGAAACACAATTGACCGAGGCCCAGGAAAACAACACCGAACTGCACCAGCAGTACGAATTTCAAAGCCTGGCCCTGGCTCAGGAATCGGAGGCGTTGCAAGACACCCGCTCGATGCTGCAATCGGAACAGACCCGCAACGCCGGATTGAACCAGGCACTGGCGGATTTCGAATTACGCTTGAAAGACAAGGACGAGCAAATTCGCTCGCTGGAAGAGAAGCACCTGCATGCACGCGACGCGCTGGAGCATTATCGCAATGCCGCAAAAGAGCAGCGTGAGCAGGAACTGAGCCGTCACGAAGGGCAAATGCAGCAGGTGCAGATGGAGTTGCGCCAGGCCCAGCAAAGTGCGCTGGTTCGTCAGGATGAAATCACCCAACTGCATCGTGATAACGAACGCCTGCTGACCGAGAACCGTGGCACCTTGCGCGAGCTGAACCTGATGCAGGAACAACTGCGCCAAAGCAACACTCGCCAGGATCAGCTACTGGAACAGGCCGCCCGCGTCGACAGCGAACGCACCCTCCTCCAGGAACGCTTGCGCGTTGCCCTGCTGGAAAGCCAGGCGCTCAAACAGAATATCGACGAGCAGGCGCAGAGCCACAAGGCTCTGGAATCGGAACTCGCCAGAACCCGCGCAGATCTGGAGGAACGCGCTCGTCTGGCTGCGGCCATGACGGCCGCAGCAGACGCAGCAAAGAGCGATTAACCGGCGACCGGCGTACGCATGGTGACAAACTCTTCGGCGGCCGTCGGGTGCACCCCGATGGTCTCGTCGAAGTGACGCTTGGTGGCGCCAGCTTTCAAGGCAATGGCCAGGCCCTGGACGATTTCACCCGCCTCCGGTCCAACCATGTGGCAACCCAGCACCTTGTCGGTGTTGGCATCCACCACCAGCTTCATCAGGGTGCGCTCCTGGCATTCAGTCAGGGTCAGCCTCATCGGCCGGAAGCGGCTTTCGAAAATCTGCACCTCATGGCCGGCTTCGCGGGCTTCTTCCTCGGTCAAACCGACGGTGCCAATGTTCGGCAGGCTGAACACCGCCGTCGGGATCATCTTGTAATCCACCGGGCGATATTGCTCTGGCTTGAACAGACGACGCGCCACGG
Organism: Pseudomonas vancouverensis; assembly: GCF_004348895.1. Taxonomy (GTDB): domain Bacteria; phylum Pseudomonadota; class Gammaproteobacteria; order Pseudomonadales; family Pseudomonadaceae; genus Aquipseudomonas; species Aquipseudomonas vancouverensis. Next base: position 140,263 of record NZ_RRZK01000020.1, on the reverse strand, counting down.
CCATGCCTTCAGCCAGTGCCACCGGCGTCAACTGCACCCGGCCGATCACATCACCCAGCGCCAGAATCGACGGTTCGGCGGTCTGATACAGCTCGTCGACTTCGACAAAACCTTTCTTGTCTAGCTTCACTGACGTGTTTTCCAGCCCGAGGTTGTCCAGCATCGGACGCCGACCCGTAGCGCAGAACACGCAATCGGCTTCGAGCTGGCGACCATCCTTGAGCGTGACCTTCAGGCTGCCATCGGCTTGCTTGTCGATGCGCTCGATGTCCGCGTTGAATTGCAGGTCCATGCCCCGCTTGGTCAGTTCTTCCTGCAAGTGCTTGCGTACAGAACCGTCGAAGCCGCGCAGGAACAGATCGCCGCGATACAGCAGCGTGGTGTTGGCGCCCAGACCGTGGAAGATGCCGGCGAACTCCACCGCGATGTAGCCACCACCGACCACCAGCACGCGCTTGGGCAGTTCTTTCAGGAAAAACGCCTGATTGGAACTGATCGCATGCTCATGCCCGGGAATGTCCGGGATCTGCGGCCAGCCGCCGGTGGCGATTAGAATGTTCTTCGCAGTAAAACGCTCGCCATTGACCTCGACCTGATGCGGATCGACGATCTTGGCATGACCTTCATGCAGGGTGACGCCGCTGTTGACCAGCAGATTGCGATAAATGCCATTGAGGCGATTGATCTCGCGGTCCTTGTTAACGATCAGGGTCGGCCAGTCGAACTGCGCCTCATCCAGACTCCAGCCGAAACCCGAGGCCTGCTCGAAGTCTTCAGCGAAATGCGCGCCATAAACCAGCAGCTTCTTCGGCACACAACCGACGTTCACACAGGTCCCGCCCAGGTAGCGACTCTCGGCCACCGCCACTTTCGCGCCAAACCCGGCCGCAAACCGTGCAGCCCGCACACCGCCGGAACCGGCACCAATCACATAAAGGTCAAAATCGTAGGCCATTTTCAATCTCCTCGGCAGGGCACCAGCATACCCGCAGACGCTTATGGAGCAAGCATTGCGATGGAAATGGGGGCCTGAAAACAAAAAAGCCACCCGAAGGTGGCTTTCGTTACAAGCGGATCAAGCGCTCTTAGTAAGCCTTGCCCGTCTTGTAGAAGTTCTCGAAGCAGAAGTTGGTTGCGTCGATGTAGCCTTCAGCGCCACCGCAGTCGAAACGCTTGCCTTTGAACTTGTAGGCAATCACGCAACCGTCCTGCGCCTGTTTCATCAGGGCGTCGGTGATCTGGATTTCGCCGCCTTTACCTGGATCGGTTTGCTCGATCAGGCTGAAGATGTCCGGGGTCATGATGTAGCGACCGATGATCGCCAGGTTCGACGGGGCGTCTTCCGGCTTTGGCTTCTCGACCATGTTGCGCACGCGGTACAGGTCGTCACCGATCAGGTCACCGGCAATCACACCGTACTTGCTGGTTTCCTGCGGGTCGACTTCCATGATCGCAACGATGGTGCAGCGGTACTGTTTGTACAGCTTGACCATCTGCTTCAGGACGCCGTCGCCTTCGAGGTTGACGCACAGGTCGTCCGCCAGGACCACGGCGAACGGTTCGTCACCGATCAGCGGGCGTCCGGTCAGGATCGCGTGACCCAGGCCTTTCATTTCGGTCTGGCGCGTGTAGGAGAACGAGCACTCGTCCAGCAGACGACGGATGCCGACCAGGTATTTCTCTTTGTCGGTGCCCTTGATCTGGTTTTCCAGCTCGTAGCTGATGTCGAAGTGGTCTTCCAGAGCGCGCTTGCCACGGCCGGTCACGATGGAGATTTCGTTCAGACCGGCATCCAGTGCTTCTTCGACGCCGTACTGGATCAGTGGCTTGTTTACCACCGGCAGCATTTCTTTGGGCATGGCTTTAGTCGCTGGCAGGAAGCGAGTACCGTAACCGGCTGCTGGGAACAAGCATTTCTTGATCATAAAAGTCCTTGAAAGGGCTGTGTGTACGAGTTTCGGCGCAGTCTAATCAGGCCGCGAGCACCTTACAATGCCCCGCACTGGCTAACTGATGCCAAGATAGAGAATTATTCTTGCCGTTAGTTCCCTGTGAGGTTCACAGGACGCCGCATAACCCCTTATTGATAGCAGAACGTCGCACATTTGCACGTTTTTTGCCTGCCAGGAACGTCTTTGCCTGCGCCCGCCGATCCCCTCTACGGGTATTTGACGCTATCATGGCGCAATTGAACCGAACAAAGAGGCAAGTAGATGTCGGCAGCAAAAAGCGTCAACGGGTTCCTGATCACTCAGGCGAAAGATGGCCAATGGTGGGTGGGCAGCGTTGCCGGCGAGAACATTGCCGGGCCGTTTCCGAGCGAAGCGCTGGCCATCGAGGTCGCCTCGGTGCTGGAACTGGAGCACCCGGAGCCGAAACGACGCGGCAAAGACAAGGGCTGATTGCCCTCTTTCGAGAAGAGCCCTGCCCCTGCAGGGCTTTTTTGTGAATTTCTGTTGAGTTGTGGCCTTTGGCTATAACCTTTTCGACGCGTCGTTGTCACAGCCTTAGCCTATCCCCCTGACGACGACCCCACCATGAACAAATGCCTGCCTTTGATTGCGATTCTGGCCCTGAGCGGCTGCGCGACCACCGAACCGACCTACCTGAAAAACGGCGAACAAGGACTGACCATCGACTGTTCCGGCGAGGCCAACTCCTGGGCAACCTGCTATGAAAAAGCTGACGCATCCTGCGCTGGTACCGGTTATCGGATTGTCGGCACCGACGGCACACCGGCCACTAAAGAGAGCGACAAGACCCTGGGTGCCGACGTCGGCAACTACAAGAGCCGCAGCGTATTGGTGATGTGCAAGTAGCGGCGCCCTGCCCTACATGTGAATTTCGGCGAACTTGATCCCCAGCCCGCGAATGGTTGCGATCAGGTCATCAAGCTGGCTGAAGGACTCGACTTCATCGTTGTCATCGACCAGGAAAAAACTGCGTCCACCGCTCTTCTTGAAAAACACGATCCACTCGCCCGGATCAGCCGGGTTCTGAATCACGTGGGTGGCGGATATATGCCCGCCGGCATGGCGCTCGCGCACCGTTTCTCGCTTCATGTCCGACTCCAGAAAAGACAATGCCGCCAAAGCCTGGCTTTGACGGCACTTGTACTGACTGTCGACAGTCTATCAGCCCGATATGCATGCATTCACGGCATCGCCCACATCATGGGGCCGCACCGGCACGTTGGACATGCGCTCGTGCAACTTGATGCTGCTGCCACTGGAGCGCTCCTCGATATCGATAACGGCCGCCGGCCCCGAAGAAAACTTCTGCGGCACGATCACCCGCACCCCATCCTTGTGCGGTTCGATCTGCAAGGCGCCACGGCTGGAGGCCAGTTTTTCGCTGACGCATTGTGCGAACTCGTGGGGTTTCTTGCCCGATATCACGTTCATGGTCGGCAACGATTGATTGATTTCCGCAACGTTCGCACAACCACTCATCGCCAATGCCAGCGGCAGCAGCCAAAAAGCCCACTTCATACAAAACCTCCGGTAAAGACTGTCGGACAGCACAGATGCAGATTTTCTCCGAGATGGGCGGTTTTATCGCTCATCAATCGCCGAATAACTGTTTTTAATTGTCAATCCGGGCCCTCGCCGCCGGATAATTACCCATTCGGGCTGATAAACTGCGCCCATCGTTTTGATTTTGTAGAAAAAGCCCTTCTGGAGGCGCCTCATGAAATTTATCCATCAGCGCGAGCATCTTAATGAAGACGACATTGTCGTCATTCAATGCTCGCAAATGTGCAACATCCGCCTGATGAACGACGCCAACTTCCGCAGCTTCAAGAATGGCGGTCGTCATACCTACCACGGCGGCGCGTTCGACACCTTCCCGGCCCGTATCACCGCACCGAGCACCGGTTTCTGGAACATCACCATCGATACCGTCAACCGCCGTGCCATCAGCGTGACGCGCAAGCCGACCCTGACCCACTCGATCAAGATCATCCGTCGCTCCAGCTCGAAACTGAGCTGAGTAACCTCCGACCTCAAGACAGGCAGACATGACAGTGGCCCAAACGACCAAATACGTCATCAAGTACAAGCTCAACGGCGAACGCCGCTTCGAATTCGCCCAGCTGCAACACGGCACGGCCGAAGAAGCCAAGGCCGCGCTGGACGCCATCCATGGCCAGGACGACGTGATCAGCGAGATCAGCGTCAGCAAGGCGTTGTAAGCCAGGCCGCAGCGACAACCCGGAAGTCGCCTCCCGCAAGGATTTGACCGCAAGCAGCGGAGTGTCCGTCGCCATCCTGTCGTCCAGACTGGCCCTTTGAACAACAAGAGGCCCGCCAATGAGCGAACATTATCTGGACAGGCTGGACTGGCGCCTGCTTGAACAGCAACTTGACCAGGACGGCTTCGCGGTCATTCCGGCGCTGCTCAGCCGTCAGGCGTGCGACGCCGTCGCGGCCCTATACGATCAGCCCGAACCCTTTCGCTCGCACGTGATCATGGCCCGGCACGGATTCGGCCGGGGCGAGTACAAGTACTTCTGTTACCCCCTGCCCAATCTGCTAGCTCGCTTGCGCAGCGCGCTGTACCCACGCCTGGTGCCCATCGCCAATCGCTGGCATGAACAGATGGGCTTGCCGGTACGATTCCCGGTGTCTCACCAAGCTTTTCTTGAACGCTGCCATGCCGCCGGTCAGTTGCGGCCGACTCCGTTGTTGCTGCGCTACGGACCACAGGACTACAACTGCTTGCATCAGGACCTGTATGGCGAGCACGTTTTCCCGCTGCAGGTGGCGATTTTGCTGTCAGACCCGGAACAGGACTTTACCGGCGGCGAGTTCGTCTTGACCGAGCAGCGCCCGCGGATGCAATCGCGCCCCATGGTCGTCGGACTGAAAAAAGGCGACGGATTGATCTTCGCCGTCAACCAGCGACCGGTCAAAGGCAGTCGCGGTTACTATCGAGTGACGCTACGTCACGGTGTCAGTCGCCTGCACAGCGGAAACCGGCATACCCTTGGAATCATCTTTCACGATGCGTCATGACCCGATGAACCCGATAACCTTTGATCTGTTTGCCGATGCCGAGCCCGAGCAGTTACCCAGGCGCGAGCAGATCGGCGAACAGTCCTGCGTCCTCCGGGGTTTTGCCCTACCGTGGATGGAGCGCCTGTTGCCTGCGCTGGCGTCGGTGCTGGAGGCCGCACCTTTTCGGCAGATGGTCACGCCGGGGGGCTTCACCATGTCCGTGGCCCTGAGCAGTTGCGGAACACTGGGCTGGACCACCGACCGCAGTGGCTATCGCTATACACGCCTCGACCCGCAAACCGGGCAGCCGTGGCCGGCGATGCCCGAGGTGTTCCTGCAAATGGCGCAAGCAGCCGCCAAAGAAGGCGGATTCGACGACTTCGTCCCCGATTCCTGCCTGATCAATCGCTACATCCCCGGGGCGAAGATGTCATTGCACCAGGACAAAGACGAAAAGTCCTACGGCGCGCCCATTGTGTCCGTGTCGTTGGGCTTGCCGGCGATGTTCCTGTTCGGAGGTTTTGAACGCAGCGACAAAAGCCTGCGTATCCCCTTGTTCCACGGTGACATCGTGGTCTGGGGCGGCGTCGATCGCCTGCGTTATCACGGCGTGTTGCCGGTCAAGGACGGCGAGCATCCACGGCTGGGCGAGCAACGCATCAACTTCACCTTTCGCACCGCCGGATGAAACCTTCGAATTTGACCGCAAGCGCCGGAGTGCCAGGGCAATCCCCCATGGTTAATGTGCAGCGACCCACCCCAAAGGACATGACGCCATGACTCGCCAATCGAACCAGATCAGCATCGAAAACGATCCACGTTGGGCCGCCGTTGTTGCCCGTGACACCAAGGCTGACGGGCAATTTGTCTACGCGGTAAAAACCACCGGCATCTACTGCAATCCGAGCAGTCTGGCGCGTTTGCCCAATCCGAAGAATGTGTTGTTCTTCGACAGCGCTGAACAGGCTCAGGCGGCGGGTTATCGCCCCAGCAAGCGCGCGACCCGCGACCAGAGCGACCTGGCTGCGCAACATGCGGCAACGGTAGCCGCGGCCTGTCGCCGGATCGAACAGGCAGAAGCACTTCCGGCCCTGAGCGAACTGGCCGATGCGGCCGGTCTCAGCAGCTTTCACTTCCACCGGGTGTTCAAGGCCGTCACCGGCCTGACACCCAAAGGCTATGCAGCCGCCCACCGCTCACGCCGGGTTCGCCAGCAACTGAGCGATGGCAACTCGGTGACCGATGCCCTGTACGAGGCCGGCTTCAATTCCAACAGCCGCTTTTATGAGGCCGCCGATCAACTGTTGGGGATGAAGCCTGCGGACTACCGCGCGGCCGGCCAGAACAACGATATTCGCTTCGCGGTCGGTCAATGCTCACTGGGGGCGATCTTGGTGGCGCAAAGCGAGCGCGGGGTGTGCGCGATTCTGCTGGGCGATGATCCGCATCAATTGGTGTGCGATCTGCAGGACAAGTTTCGCCGGGCGAACCTGATTGGCGCCGACCCTGAATTCGAGCAACTGATTGCCCAGGTGGTCGGTTTCATCGAAGCGCCCGCCATCGGCCTGGACTTGCCCCTGGACGTACAGGGCACGGCATTTCAGGAACGGGTGTGGCAAGCCTTGCGCGAGATTCCGGTGGGTAGCACCGCCAGCTATGCCGAGATCGCCCAGGCCATCGGCGCGCCGCAAGCGGTTCGCGCCGTGGCCCAGGCCTGTGGCGCGAACAGCCTGGCCGTGGCGATTCCTTGCCATCGCGTGGTGCGCAGCGATGGCAATCTGTCGGGGTATCGCTGGGGCGTCGAACGCAAACGCCAGTTGCTGGAGCGTGAATCGCGCTGATCAGCGATTCACATCGACCACCACCCGCCCGCGCAATTGCCCGGCGAGCAAGCGCGGCGCGGCGTCGATGGCTTCGCTCAAAGCGATTTCATGACTGATCAGCGGTAACAACGCAAAGTCCAGATCCGTGGCCAGGCGGTTCCAGGCTTCGATCCGTTTGGCCTTGGGCTGGGTCACGCTGTTGATGCCGGCCAGGGTTACGCCACGCAGAATGAACGGCGCGACAGAGGCCGGAAAGTCCATGCCTTGAGCCAGACCGCAGGCGGCCACGGTGCCATTGGCCTTGGTGCTGGCGCAGGCATTGGCCAGGGTGTGGCTTCCCACCGAATCAATGACCGCAGCCCAACGCTCCTTGGCCAGCGGTTTGCCCGGCGCTGACAAGGTCGCGCGGTCGATGATTTCACTGGCGCCCAAGCGCTTGAGGTACTCGTGTTCCGATACACGCCCTGTAGAGGCAACGACCGTATAACCGAGCTTTTTCAGTAAGGCGATAGCGAAACTGCCTACACCGCCATTGGCACCTGTAACCAGCACTTCACCTTGATCAGGTGTGACGCCGTTGTGCTCCAGGGCCAGGATGCACAACATTGCGGTGTAACCGGCGGTGCCGATGGCCATGGCCTGGGCCGCAGTGAACGCCTTGGGCAGCGGGATCAACCAGTCGCCATTGAGTCGCGCTTTCTGTGCCAAACCACCCCAATGCCCTTCACCCACACCCCAGCCATTGAGCAGGACTTGATCACCGACCTTGAAGTCCGGATGCCCGCTGACTTCGATCGTGCCTGCCAGATCGATGCCCGGCACCATCGGGAATTTACGCACCACCGGGCTGCTGCCGGTGATCGCCAGGCCATCCTTCAAGTTCAGCGTGCTGTAGGCCACGCGCACTGTCACATTGCCTTCGGGCAACTGCTCCTCGCTGATCTGCTGCAGGGTGGCCCGGTAACCGCTGTCGTCCTTGTCGATCAAAATGCCTGTGAACATGGCTGCCTCTCAATGGAATCAATCGGGATAGGGTGCAATTCAAATAGCATGGAGCAACATTTTGCAGTACCCGACTTTAATCCAATCGCTCAAAGCCGCGGGTGTTTTCAGCAGCCACGGCTATGCTTTTTTCGCGGCACTGAAAAGCTGCGGATAACTGTCCTGTCGATGGAGCTGGCAATGTCTCAAGTGCGTAGGGTTACCGTTTTATTGATGCTCTGTCTGCTTCCGTTCGGTGCTGCTCAAGCGGCCACTACACAACCTACCCAAGCTCCCGCAACGCAGGCACCGGCCACCCCGAACTGGCCTCAGGTCCTGACCGCAGGCGACACCAAACTGACCATCTACCAGCCGCAACTGGACAGCTGGGACGGCTATACCCTGAACGCCCGGGCCGCGGTTGAAGCCACCGGCGCCGACGGCACATCCACCTACGGCATCGTGCAATTCAGTGCCCATACGCTGGTCGACAAGGCCACCCGCTGGGTCGCGCTCGATCAGTACACCATCACCAAGGCCGACTTTCCCGACAGTGCGAAAAATGCTGACAGCTGGGTGGCGGCGCTGAAACAGGACGCCGAGAAACGCACCAAGACGCTCTCTCTCGATCAGCTCGAAGCCGCGGTCGGGGTGATCGCTGCCGAGCACAAATCCAATAGCGAACCGTTGGAAAATACCCCACCGACGATCATATCCAGCGACGTACCGGCGCTGCTGGTGTACATCGATGGCGAGCCTGCCTACCGCCCGGTGGAGGGCACTTCGCTGCAACGGGTGATCAACACCCGTCCGCTGCTGCTCAAGGACGCCCAGGGCAAACACTATCTGCATGTCTTTGATGGCTGGATGGTCGCCGACAACCTCGGCGGCCAGTACGCGCCCCTGCCCTCGCCTTCGGCTGAACTGGAAAAAGCCAAACAGGCCGCAATCCAGAGCCGCCAGGTCGACCTGCTGACGGGCCAGAGCGATGCCAAGGACAAGGCACCGACCCTGGGCAAGCCACCGCTCCCGCAAATCTATATTGCCACGGCACCCACTGAACTGTTGGTCACCGACGGCGCGCCACAATGGCAACCGATCCAGAATACCAAGCTGCTCTATGTCACCAACACCACCGGGCATATCTTCAAGGAGATCGGTGACCAGGACAGCTATGTGTTGATTTCCGGGCGCTGGTTCCGCGCCAGTGACATGAAAGGCCCCTGGACCTTTACCCCGGCAGACAAACTGCCGGCGGACTTCGCCAACATTCCCGACGACAGCCCGAAAGAAAACGTCAAAGCCTCGGTCGCCGGTACGCCACAGGCGAAAGAAGCCGCCATCGCAGCGACCATTCCGCAGACCTCGGCGATCAAGAAGAGCCAGGTGAAAATGAGCACGCCGGTGTTCGATGGCGAGCCGCAGCTCAACGCCATCAAAGGCACGCCGCTGCAATATGTGATCAACAGTCCGATGCCGATCATCATGGTCGATGCCAACAACTGGTACGCGGTCGAGAATGGCGTGTGGTTCGTCGCCACCTCGGTGCAAGGTCCGTGGCAAGTCGCGACCTCGGTTCCGGCGGTGATCTACTCGATCCCGCCCAGTTCACCGATGCACTACGTCACTTACGTGAAAGTCTATGAGGCCAGCGGTGACACCGTGGTCGTGGGTTACACACCGGGTTATCAAGGTTCGACGATCGACCCGGACAGCGGCGTGGTGGTGTATGGCACCGGTTACCCTTACACACCCTGGGTCGGCACTGTCTGGTACGGCCCGCCGGTGACTTACGGCTTTGGCGTAGCGATCCGCTATACGCCGTGGACAGGCTGGACCTTCGGCTTCGGTTTTGGCTGGAGTTGGGGCGGCAGCACCGTGGCCATGGGCTGGGGCTGGGGTGCCTACCCCTGGTGGGGCAACTACGGCTGGGGTTATGCCTGGGGCCCGCACCTGTACCCGGCACCCATGCCTTGGGGTGGTGCCGCCTATGGTTACCATGGTGGCGCCGTTGCCTGGGGCCCGGGTGGCTGGGCAGGTTCCACCGGCAATATCTACCGTCAGTGGGGTGATCGCGCCTCGGTCAGCCGCTATGGCGCCGGTTACAACGCCTGGACCGGCAACCGCTGGGCCGGTCAGGTCGGCGCCTCCTACAACTCACGAACCGGCGTGGCGGCCGCGGGCCAACGCGGCGCGGTGCACAATGTCTACAACGGCAACTATGCCGCAGGAGGTAGCGGCGCGGCAGTCGGCCCGAATGGCGGTGCCATAGCCGGTCAACACGTCACGGCTGGTAATGCCCGAAACGGCACGCAGGTCACGGCCAATCGCGGCGCCGTCTACAACCCCAACACCGGCAACACCACCCAGTTCGGGAACGTGCACGGGCGCAACAACGGCGTGGCGCATGTCGGCAACAACGTCTACGCCGGGCACGACGGCAACGTCTACAAGAAAACCGACAGCGGCTGGCAATCAATGGTCCAGGGCGGCGCCACCCGCACTGCTCCAGTGAATGCACCCCAGGCGCAAAGCCTTGATCGCGAATCCGCCGCGCGTAATTTCGGTAACGACCGTTTCAATGACTTCCATAACTCTTCACAGGTGATGAACCACTCCTTCGGCGGCGGTGGCGGCTTCCATCGGCGCTAAGGACAGGCAAGCGGACGAAAAGACGACTGGCCTTGCGCCAGTCGTTGCGTTACAAATCCAGTTCCAGCGTCCCTGCCCGGATCGCCCGTCGGAGAACACAGCACATGAAGCAATGGCCTGACACCCGCATTCTTGACCTGCTCGGGATCGAACTGCCGATCATTCAAGCGCCCATGGCCGGTGCCACGAATTCGTCTATGGTGATTGCTGCTTGCAACGCTGGCGGCCTTGGCTCGATGCCAGCAGCAATGTTGAGCACCGAGCAACTGCGCGAAGAACTCAAAACCATTCGCCAGCACACGCAACACCCGATCAACGTGAACTTCTTCTGCCATCAACCGCCAGCGGCCGATGAGCAACGCGCAAAAGAATGGAAAGACCTGCTGCAACCCTATTACCAGGAGCTGGGGGCTGACTTCGAGGCGCCGACCCCGGTCTCGAACCGCGCCCCTTTCGATCACGCAGCCTGTGAAGTCATCGAGGCATTGCGCCCTGAAGTAGTGAGCTTCCACTTCGCTCTGCCGGAGAAATCCCTGCTCGATCGCGTGAAAGCCACGGGGGCGAAGGTCCTGTCGTCAGCGACCACTGTTGCAGAAGCCGTATGGCTCGAGCAGCACGGCTGCGATGCGATCATTGCGATGGGCTACGAAGCGGGCGGCCATCGCGGGATGTTTCTCAATGACGACCTGAGCAGTCAGGTGGGGACCTTCGCACTGGTGCCGCAAGTGGTCGACGCCGTAAAGGTGCCGGTGATTGCCGCCGGCGGTATCGCCGATGCCCGTGGCGTTGCTGCGGCGTTCATGCTCGGCGCTTCGGCAGTGCAAGTGGGCACGGCGTACCTTTTCACGCCTGAAGCCAAGGTCAGTGCCTCTCACCACAAGGCGCTGCGTACTGCAAAAGAAAGTGAGACGGCTGTCACCAACCTATTCACGGGTCGTCCGGCTCGCGGGATTCTCAATCGAGTCATGCGTGAACTGGGGCCAATGAGCGCCAAGGCACCCGCCTTTCCGTTGGCCGGTGGCGCACTGATGCCGTTACGCGCCAAGGACGAAGCCGACTTCAGCAACCTCTGGGCCGGTCAGGCATTCACCCTCGGCGTCGAGATGAGCACTGCGCAACTGACACGAAAACTGGCCGAGGAAGGCCTGGAAAGGCTGCTGAATCGCGCCTGAACGGTATTCGGGGGTAAAATTGTATACAGTTTCATGACAACACATTCCGTTTGCAGGCAATTCGCTATATATTCCGCTACATAACGAATCACCCCCTGCTGTACCAGCCTACGACGGAGCGTTTCATGACCACTCGTGCCTTACGTTTTGCCCCTACCTGCCTCGCCAGTCTGCTTGCGGTATTCGCCTTCGGTTCTGCTCAGGCAGACGAAGTGCAGGTCGCTGTTGCGGCCAACTTCACCGCACCGATTCAAGCCATCGCGGCTGATTTCGAAAAAGACACCGGCCACAAACTGGTGACCTCGTTCGGTGCCACCGGCCAGTTCTACACCCAGATCAAGAACGGCGCGCCGTTCGAAGTGTTCCTCTCGGCTGACGACAGCACCCCGAAAAAACTTGAAGACGAAGGCGACTCCGTCAAAGGCTCGCGCTTCACCTACGCGGTGGGCACCCTGGCCCTGTGGTCGGCCAAGGAAGGCTACGTCGATGCCAAGGGCGCGGTCCTGAAAAAGAACGAGTACCAGCACCTGTCCATTGCCAACCCGAAAGCCGCGCCTTATGGCCTGGCCGCCACCCAGGTATTGGCCAAGGAAGGTCTGACCGACAAGGTCAAGGACAAGATCGTTGAAGGCCAGAACATCACCCAGGCCTTCCAGTTCGTCTCCACCGGCAACGCCGAACTGGGCTTTGTTGCCCTGTCGCAAATCTACAAGGACGGCAAGATCACCAGCGGTTCGGCATGGATCGTTCCGGCGAACCTGCACGACCCGATCAAGCAGGACGCAGTGATCCTCAACAAAGGCAAGGACAACCCGGCTGCCAAGGCACTGGTTGACTACCTCAAGGGGCCAAAAGCGGCCGCGGTCATCAAGTCCTACGGCTACGAAATCTAAATGTCGCTAACGAGTGCCGATTTTGCCGCCATCTGGCTGACCCTTAAACTGGCGTCACTGACGACCGTCATCCTGCTGATCATCGGCACTCCGATTGCGTTATGGCTCTCGCGCACCCGCTCCTGGTTGCGCGGTCCGGTCGGGGCGATTGTCGCCCTGCCCCTGGTGCTGCCGCCCACGGTGATTGGTTTTTATCTGTTGCTGACCATGGGCCCGAACGGCTTCATCGGCCAGTTCACCCAATCACTGGGGCTCGGCACCCTCACCTTCAGTTTTACCGGGTTGGTCATCGGCTCCGTGGTGTATTCGATGCCGTTTGTGGTCCAGCCCCTGCAAAACGCCTTTTCCGCGATTGGCACCCGTCCGCTTGAAGTGGCAGCGACACTGCGGGCCAATCCCTGGGACACTTTTTTCAGCGTTACCCTGCCATTGGCGCGCCCCGGTTTCATCACCGCCGCCATTCTCGGTTTCGCCCACACGGTCGGCGAATTCGGCGTGGTGCTGATGATCGGCGGCAATATTCCGGAAAAAACCCGCGTGGTCTCGGTGCAGATCTACGACCATGTCGAGGCCATGGAATACGCCCAGGCCCACTGGCTGGCCGGCGCCATGCTGATATTTTCCTTTGTCGTTCTGCTGGCGCTGTACTCCAGTCGTCAAACCAAAGCGGGCTGGAGCTGATCGATGATTCAAACGCGCCTTAAACTGGACTATTCGGGCTTCGGCCTGGATGTTGACCTGCAGCTGCCGGGGCGGGGTGTCACCGCGCTGTTCGGGCATTCCGGCTCGGGTAAAACCACTTGCCTGCGCTGTATTGCCGGGCTGGAACGGGCCGATCGGGGTTTCGTGCAGATCAACGATGAAGTCTGGCAAGACAGCGAAAACAGAATTTTCGTGCCGCCTCACAAGCGCGCCATTGGCTATGTGTTTCAGGAAGCGAGCCTGTTTTCCCACCTGTCGGTGCTGGCCAATCTAGAGTTCGGCCTGAAGCGAATCCCCCGGCAGCAACGCCGGGTCGACATGGCCCATGCCACCGAATTGCTCGGCATCAGTCATCTTCTCGATCGCCACCCGCAACACCTTTCCGGCGGCGAACGCCAACGGGTCGGCATCGCCCGCGCCTTGCTCACCAGTCCAAAGCTGTTGCTGATGGATGAACCGTTGGCCGCCCTGGACTCGCAACGCAAAAACGAGATCCTGCCGTATCTGCAACGGCTGCACGACGAACTGGATATCCCGGTGCTGTACGTCAGTCACTCCCAGGATGAAGTGGCGCGACTGGCCGACCATATCGTCCTGCTCAGCGATGGCAAGGCACTGGCCAGTGGTCCGATTGGCCAGACCCTGGCGCGACTCGACCTGCCGCTGGCCATGGGCGACGATGGCGGTGTGGTGATCGAAGGCCGAGTCAGTGCCTATGACGCCGATTACCAACTGCTCAGCCTGCAACTGCCCGATACCGACCTGAATATTCGCGTACCCCACACACCACTGGCTGTGGGTCAGATGCTGCGCTTCAAGGTTCAGGCGCGGGATGTCAGCCTGAGCCTGGAACCGGTCGGCCACAGCAGCATCCTCAACCGCCTGCCGGTCACCGTGACCAGTGAAATGAGCGCTGACAACGCGGCCCACGTACTGATTCGGCTCGATGCACAAGGATCACCGTTGCTGGCGCGTATCACCCGCTACTCACGGGATCAGTTGAAGGTTCATCCCGGCCAGCCGCTCTGGGCGCAAATCAAGGCAGTGGCCGTGCTGGCTTGAAATACTCGGCACGTCCGCAATGGCGCGAGGTCAATGCCTGTAACGGTCACTGACTTCTTGCCCAGGACATTCGCCATGCCCGATGTGCTGCCACCCGACCTGCATTACGTCGACGACACCCTGCCCGGCATCACCCGCCGGACATTGCGCGGCAAATTCGCCTATTTCGACCCCAAGGGCGAGCGCATTCGCGATCCGGACGAAATCAAACGCCTCAATGCCTTGGCGGTACCACCGGCCTACACCGATGTGTGGATCTGCGCCGACCCGCGCGGGCATCTGCAAGCCACCGGCGTGGATGCACGGGGGCGCAAACAGTACCGTTATCATCCGCGCTGGCGCGAGGTGCGCGATGCCGACAAATACCTGCGCCTGCGGGATTTCGGGCTGGTCTTGCCGAAACTGCGCAAGCAACTCGAAGCCTTGCTGGCGACCCCAGGCCTGAGTCGCGATAAAGTCATGGCCACGGTCATCACTCTGCTCGATGCGACGCTGATCCGCATCGGCAACAGCCAGTATGCCCGGGACAACCGCTCCTACGGCCTGACCACCCTGCGCAGCCGTCACGTCGAGGTCAACGGCAACGCCATCCTGTTCCAGTTCCGCGGCAAGAGCGGCGTCGAGCACCAGATTACCGTAAAGGACCGGCGGCTGGCGCGGATCATCAAGCGTTGCCAGGAAATCCCCGGGCAGAACCTGTTCCAGTACATCGACGAAAATGGCGACCGGCACACCATCAGCTCTTCAGACATCAACACCTACCTGCAAACCCTGACGGGCGCCGACTTCACCGCCAAGGACTACCGGACCTGGGCCGGCAGTGTGCTCGCGCTGGCCAAATTGCGCACCTTGAGTTGGGAATCCGAAACCGAGGCCAAGCGACATGTGCTGGACATGGTCAAGCAGGTCGCCAAACAACTGGGCAATACCCCGGCGGTTTGCCGCAAATGCTACATCCACCCGGCCGTGCTCGACGGCTTTCTGGCGGGGACATTGAGCCAGCTACCCAAGGCGCGCATCCGCAAGGGGCTGAGCGCAGAAGAAGTCGGCCTGGCGATGTTTCTGGAGCGAGCCTTGGCGGCGGCCGAAGCGACGAGTTGAGCTGCCTATTTTTTGCACGATTGCCAAGGGCTTCTATAGTTGTTGTGAATGTGAAAGGGCTGCGGAGACGCCATGGAAGACATTTTCGTCGTGAAACGTTGCAACAGAATCATCATCCATGGTCGCAGGGCTGGAGAGAGCAGCCATCAACCACCAGAAGCCGCCGTGTGGTATCGCATTACCGATACCCGCACCCAGGGTTTCATTGGCGATGGCTACGACCTCGAAGAAGACGCGTTGCACGTTTGCCAGCAGCTCAATGCCAGATCACAGGTCTCGGAACGCCAAGGCTGAAGGCCCTGCGCCGTATTTTCACGTCTATACTGAAGAGGCTGAAGGACTGGCGAACCCTCGGCGAAAGCTCGCTCCCGGCGGGCTTTTTGCTGCCACACCCGATGCTACGAACGGAGGTGTCTCATGTCCGAAAAAGAGTCCATCACCACCCTGCTCACCCTGCTCGACTCACGTCAGGCTCGCCTGGCGGCGGCCTGCAAGGAGATCGCCGATTGGGTCGATCATCAAGGCGGGCATCCCACCGCGCTGAGAATCCGCGACCGTCTGAACGACATCGAGAAGGACACCCCGCTGATTCGCCACACCTTGTCCTCGCTCAAACCCGTCGACCGTCCACTGCCGCGGTTCAGATGAGTTCATCCGAACCCTCGATGCGAGGACACGACCTGGCGCACGGTGCATGATCGACGACGCCGACGTCATCGGCTGCGCGACTGCCAGATCGCCCTCCACCCTCTCCTGCTCGGCCTGACGCAGGGATTTGCTGTCCGCGCAATAAAATCGAACGCCGTCGCGCACGTGGGGTCAACCGATCACACGTCAAAGGAGGCGTTCCGATGGTTACCCATTTCAAAGTCAGCGGGCATCTGGCTTGCGGCCACAAAGGCAGCAACCTCGTCTCGAGCAGCGAACTCAATCGCGTCAAATGCAGAAGCTGCCGCAACACCGACGCCTACAAGGAAGCGCGCAAGGCCCAACGCAATGCGACTCGCCGCGCTGCCCGTCAGGCCAAGGCTGCACATACCGCCAGCAACTGGCGCTCAGCCTGGACAGAGCGCCTGACCGCCATGGCCGGTTTGCAACGACTTCCACGGGGTTTCGCCAACCAGCCTTTTGTATAACCTCAAGCCTGCCGGCTAAACGATGGCGCCCGCAGACCCGGGCGCCATGATCTCGCGCAACGACATGCGCTTGAAGGCCTCGACCAGCCCCCGGCCTTCCTCCGGTCCGCAGGTTATCGCCAGGCGCATCGTCGACTCACCCAACTGCCAGATCAAAAACGCCGATTCATTGACTTGTTTTTCATCGCGATCCGGATCGACGCGCAGGATGGTCTCGGCCAGTAATTTGCCGGCGACGCGGCTTTCTTCAAGCTCCAGCTGTAGCAGTTGCTTGTCCGCCTGCATGCCCGACCAGATGTCGCGCATCACCGGCGCCGCCATCACGAACGCGTAGTACAGATCCAGTAACCCGCAATAAGCGGCCTGCAGCCCCTGCCGATCCTCAACGGCCTGCAATGCTTCAGCGATACAGCGACGACTTTCCGCGTTGAAGCGCTCGGCCAGCGTACGGATCACCGAAGCCTTGTCGGGAAAGTACTGGTAGAGCGACCCGATGGAAATTTGCGAGCGCTCGGCGATTTCACTCATCTTCAGTTGATCGCTGCCGGCGTCCGCAATCAGCTGCGTGGCCACCGACAGAATACGTTCCTGGCGCTCGCGACTGCGCTGCTGCGTGGGCTGACGTCGACCCGCTTCAGCTTTGGCTTGCTCATTGGCTTCGTGGCTTTTTCTCGGCACTCGCGCGTTTCCCGATGAAGAACATGACATTGACTCACCTTAGCACGCAGCCAATGAGGTGGCCGTACGTCGGCTGCTGGAACTTGTGGTTTGACGGAAAAACATGAGCATCTATCATCTTTTAAACGTGAGCATCACTCACATTAACCGATGGAGATGAACGCGATGAAATCCACTGAGCAGACCTATCTCATCCTGGGTGCCACCGGCAAAACCGGCAGCCGAATCACTCAGCGCCTGAAAACCGCGGGCTATAACGTTCGCGAGGGCTCGCGTAACGCCGTCCCGCCCTTCGACTGGGAAGACCAAAGTACCTGGAGCGCAGCGCTGGATGGCGCTCAGTCGGTGTACATCGCCTACCAGCCTGATCTTGCTGTCCCCGGTGCCGTGGAAACGATTCAGGCATTCACCCGGCAGGCCGTTGCCAGCGGCGTCAGCAAGCTGGTGCTGTTATCCGGCCGGGGTGAAGAGGAAGCGCAACAAGCCGAGCTGGTCGTACAAAACAGCGGCGTCGACTGGACGATCCTGCGCGCGAGCTGGTTCTTCCAGAACTTCAGCGAAGGGCACTTTCTCGAACCCATCCAGCAGGGCGAATTGGCACTGCCGGTGGGCAATGTCGCCGAACCCTTTGTCGATGCGGAAGACATCGCCGATGTCGCCGTCGCCGCCCTCAGCCAGCCCGGGCACGCCCGTCAGCTGTATGAATTGACCGGGCCGCGGGCGCTGACATTTGCCCAGGCGGTTGCACACATCGCTGACGCGAGCGAACGCGAGATTGCTTTTGCAGGCGTACCGCCCGCTGCCTATCGAGCCGCACTGGAACAAGCGCAACTGCCGCAGCCGATGATCGACCTGGTGTTGTACCTGTGCACCAGCGTGCTCGATGGCCGTAACAGCGCGGCTGCCGACGGCGTGCAACAGGCACTGGGCAGACCGGCACGGGACTTTGGCGACTATGTACGGCGCACGGTCGCTACGGGTATCTGGGATAAACCCGAGTGAAATCCGACGTGCTGCATTGGCGGGGGTCGGCAACCTCGTCTAGGGTGATTTTCGTATCGAACTGCGGCGCCTTTTTTGGCAGGAGCCTGATTAAGGAGGAACAGATGTCATCCATTCGAAATGCTGAAAAAACCTACCGCCAGTGGTCCAGCCCGATCCTGCTTGAACTCAAGGAACGGGAACATCAAATGAACCCGTCGGATCGCCAGGCCTTGCAGAATATTCTGCTGGAAAGACGCCTGGTCAACTCCGGCAACCCCGCCGGCAATGAGCGCCGTAAAGCCGACCCCCGGCATTGATCAGCTATTTCGCGACATAGTTCGCACTGCGTGGATCATTGAGTTTTGCCTGCAAAAATCCCCACTCCCGGGCGATGATCGCGTAAGGGATGAACACGCTGATCCGCTCTGCAGATTTGACCCCCGGGTGATATTTCACGTCATTGAGCGTGGTTGAATAGAAGCCGACATTGATACCGACAATGTCGCCATCGTTGCCCATCACTGGCCCACCGGACATGCCCTGTACCAACGGGGCATCGTGAATGGCGTAGTGGTCGCCACTGTGTTCGTTGGTGTTGATGAACGGCGTCGGGTACACCTTGCCCTTGCCGGTGGTGGTGATCATGTAGGGGCTGGCGCCCACGGCGGTGATGTCTTCACCGACACGCGGGGCACGCCAGGTGGGCAGGCGGCCATTGGCCTTGTGCTGTATGAACACCAGATCGCAGCCGGTGCTGCAGCTGTATTTCACGTAGGGAATAAACGGCGTATGCCGGGTGGTCACGGCGTAATCTTCATTCCATTGCACCGCCGAGGCCATGTAGAAATAAGGGATCGGAAAACCCGAAAACACCGCGAAATAAGCATCGTTGGAAGTGGCCGACAGATCGGGTCTGACCATGCCGTTGCATCCTGCGATCGAAGCTCCCATTAACACGTACGCCAGAATCCTGATCATGATGGATCACCGACTGATAGGAAGACCGTTCTTGTTGTTTGTCGATTATCGGCGGGGGCTTTCCTTACCCTTTTTCAGTGGACTGTTGTGTTATTTATGGCTGAGTTTTGATGACGCACCTGAATAAATCGCACTAAGGCTAATCGCGTTTTCATACGCAAGAAGTCAGCGCGAGAGGCTGTCCAGGGATCCCCTCACCACACATCTGAGCCAGACGAACGGTTCAAGTACAGGTATGCGTCAATTCAACCCGCTCTGATGCTGATCGGCGAACTGCCTGCGAAACCAGTCCGATAACATGGCCTTCTCTGAATAGAGCCGATCATTGCTGTAGGTACGCCCCGGACGTTGGAGATACATCTGGTCGATCACGCGGGCGTCCGCCTGGCTGACCACCTGACCGTTCTGCTTGAGCACGTAATGCAGATCAATGCTCGGCCAGGTGATGTCGCGCATGAAGCGCACCTCATAAGCATTTTGCCGCCACGGCTCGTATCGACCCGCCAGGTCAATGTCGCGAATTTCAATCTGCAGCTGCTCGTCGGGTGGCAAGTAGCGCTGACCGAGCTTCTCGAAATAGTTGCGCAGCTCTTTCATGACGTACGCATCGGCGCCACGCTCATAGCCCGGACTGTCCAGGCTGGCATCGCGGAATTTATCAGGGTTGATGAAATCGACTTCGACCGAAGACGCTGCGCCAGCAAGTGGAACGAAACACAGCGCGAGCAGCACAATCGAGGTACAAGCGACGGGTAGACGCATGGCTCACCTCCAGGTGCAGCGCCTTGCAACTCATGCTGCACACTGTTCAGTTTACGCCCAAGTCGCTTTCTGGGCTCCTGCCCCGCTCGACTCTGCAACACCCGTTTTTTTTGCAGGTCGCATTAGTCGGACTGTGCCTGTCCCTCGTCTACAGGGCGTTCACGCCCTCATCACGCGAGCGTTGAATTTTCTTGCAGCCAATGCAGGGAGGTCACCCTATGGCAAAAATATCAGACTCGGACTACCGCCCCCCTCTATCAAGCTCAGCTTTGCTGAGCATTGTTCCCACGCCTCCAAGCGCTATACAGGAGCGGCATCGCCGGATGCTGCCGATACTCGACCGCCAGCTTTTGTTCGGTTAATGGCAAGGTCATCTGCTCATAGATCTTTGCCGTCGAAAGCCCGAACGGCTCAGCGACTTCGTTGCTCGCAGCGAACACCACCCGGGAAATGCCACTCAGGTACATGGCCGCCAGGCACATCGGACAAGGTTGGCCGCTGGCGTAGATCACACATTCGTTCAGTCGCGTACCCGCTTGCCGAGCCGCTGCACGGATCGCGAGCATTTCCGCATGGGCGGTAGGATCACCGGTCAGGTGAATTTCGTTGACCGCCTCCACCAGCACCTGCCCATTGGCAACCAGTACAGCGCCAAAGGGGCGCCCGCCCTGCGCTACATTGTCGTGGGCCAGGTCAACGGCCCGTTGCAACCACTGTTGGTCCCTGGAATCGTTCATTGAGCCCCCGCTTCGCGCAATTGTCGGGCTATCGCTGTCTGCCCACGACGTTCGGCCTGTTGCAAAGGGCTGACACCCGAAGGATCAGGAATGTTCAAGTCGGCCCCCGCCGCGATCAGTTGAGCGACTATCTGCTGATGCTCCGGGCCACCGTCGGCCAGCACGATGGCCTCCATCAGGCACGTCCAGCCCAGTCGGTTGACATGATTCACGTCGACACCCGCCTCGATCAACAGCTTCACGGTTTCAACGTAGCCGTGCTCACATGCAGGAATCAATGCCGTGCCGCCATAACGATTGGTGCTTTTCAGATCGGCACCATGGGACAAGGTCATTGCGAGGATTTCGTTATGACCGCTGGCGCCCGCCAGCAGATAGGGACTGTCAAAGATAAGGTTCTTGCGATTCACATCGGCCCCTGCCTCGATCAGCGTGCGGGCGATGTCGACCTGATTGTCTTGCGTCGCCAGCAACAAGGCACTGCTTCCATCAAGCCCGCGGGCATTGACGTCGGCGCCTTCAGCCAAGGCGCTCCTGACCTTCTCCACCTGACCCGCGCGGACTGCATCGAGCAAACCTTTATCACCGGCCACGACGTTGCCTGCCAACAATAGTCCCACCACCAGACCAGCATGTTTGAACGATCCATGCCATGTCATAAATACCTCTCGCGAATGCAATTGAATCGCAAGTATGGACAACCGTTACTGCATTAGGAAATTAAATATATGGATGGGAAGCAGTGGTTTTCTGAATGATTTTGCACCTTTTGTCAGGTGCTTTTGCGCGACGACTGCGACAGTTTATTTAGAGGAGATACTGATCCGCTTCAAAATAATGAAGCAGAAACAAACAAGGGTTTGCATCAGCTTTCGCCCGCAAACCCTTGATTTAAGATGGTGCCCGAAGCCGGAATCGAACCGGCACGCCCTTACGAGCGGGGGATTTTAAGTCCCATGCGTCTACCAGTTTCGCCATTCGGGCGGTAGCGCGGTGCAGTCATCTGAACCTGGTCGATCAACGACCTGACAGTTCTGACGCCTGTTCAACAGAGGTGGGAATATATACATCCCGTCCCGGTGAAGCAAGTTCGCAAATGGCCTTTTCAAGACTAAATCTTGCAAGCCATTGCAAATAAAAAAGCTCCGTAAATCATAGATCTACGGAGCTCGTTTATAAGTGGAGGCCGAGGTCGGAATCGAACCGGCGTAGGCGGATTTGCAATCCGCTGCATAACCATTTTGCTACTCGGCCTCAATACATTTCCTGTCGAGTAGCGAACAGGCAATGTGTACAAACTGTCATGAAATCGAGCATTTGAATCTTGCTCTATCTCTTTGAAAACATTGAGCTTTTTCAGCGGTCAGTGCTTTCGATGGCGTGAATTATGTACTCATTTCTTGAGGCTGGCAACCCCTTGATTTCAAAAAAATTTCTGTCGACTGTAATCACGCCCCGATCATCCGCACGCGGCCACCACAATCATCTCCACCCGCCAATCTGGATCAATCAGTTCGGCCAGGGTGCACGCGCGGGTCGGTGCGTGACCTTCGGGAAAGAACGCGTCCCACACCCTGTTCATCCCCGCATAGTCTTCCCGATGGGCGAGCAGGATACGCACCGAAAGCACACGGGTACGGTCGCTGCCAGCGCTGAGCAACAGTTGCTCGATGCCCGCCAGCACTTCGCGGGTCTGCGCCTCGATATCACCGCTGACGTCTTCGGCGACCTGCCCGCCAATATAGAGGTGATTGTCGTAGCGGACCATCTCCGAACGGCGTTTGATCGCAGCGAAACGTTCGATTTGCATAGCGCACTCCAGTTTGAAAACAGCGGTTTCGGATCAGGTTGAGCATTTGATCAGCACGATGCCCACGGCCACGGTGACGGCCGCGATAAGACGGCGGCGACCGAAGGGCTCCTTGAACAGCAGCGTGGCGATCACCGCGCCGATGATCACGCTGCTCTCACGCAGCGCGGCGATTTTCGCGACGTTGTCCAGGGTCATGGCCCAGAGCACCAGTGCATAGGCGGCGCAGTAGGTGAGCCCGCCAAACACCGACATTCGCCAGTGCTCTTGCAGATGCCGGACCAGCGCCCCGCGCCGACGCCGCGCGGCAAAAAACGGAATCGGCAGGCTGAGCACCAGGGTGAAATAGACCAGATACGACAGCACCCCTTGCGAACTGCGCACGCCCTGCGCGTCGATGACCGTATACAAGGCCACGCAGACACCCGCGGCCAAGGCATTACGCGGCGCTCGCCACTCGCCTTTCAGGTTGAGCAGGCTGAGAATCCCCAGGGACAAAATCACCACGCCGAGCATCCCTGACGCAGACAGTGACTCCCCCAGCCACACCGCCGCGAATGCCACCACCAGTAAGGGCGGCAGACCTCGCACCAAGGGATAGACCTGACCGAAATCACCGAAGTGATAGGCCCTGATCAGGAAGTAGCGATAGAACAGATTGACCCCCACGGACAGCAAGATCAGCCCCCAGACCGGCCAGGCAGGCAACGCGACAAAGGGCACGGCGAGCAGCGCGACCACGAACGCGACGCCGTCGACCATGGCCATCGATGAAAGGCGATCGCTGCTCGACTTGACGACCGCATTCCAGCTGGCGTGCATGAAGGCTGAAATCAATACGAGGAGAGTTGCCAGATTGGCGTCGGACATGGGGCGGCTCACTGCAGTAAGGCCAACAGCATGCCCATCGCCAAAGCATCAATCCAATCGGTTATAGCTACACCTGGCATCAGTGAGACTGATTGATCGGATGGCTCTCTGATGAAGCTTGTTCTCGTTCATGCCGTGATCCGTTTCACCGTCACAGCGACAATGCCCATCACCACAACGCCTTCGTATAAGTCAGCAGAATCCGAGTCTCATCGGCATTCCGGGCAAACGACGAACGATAAGTCGCACTGCGCAGACGCAGCGCCAGGTTCTTGAAGGTGCCGTCCTGAATCACATAACGCACCTCGGTATTGCGTTCCCACTCGTTGCCCTTGCCGGCAACACCCGGCACTTCGGCGCTGTCGCCGGCGATGTAGCGGCTCATGAAGGTCAGGCCGGGAATGCCGACCTGGGTGAAGTCGTAGTCGTAGCGGGCCTGCCACGAACGCTCCCTGGCTTCGGCGAAATCGCCGATCTGGGCGAAGTTGACCAGGTAGGCATCGCTGCCTTCGATGTACGGGAAGGCATTTTTGTCCATCATCTGCTGGTAACCGGCACTGAACTTATGGCCGTCGACGGCATAGGCCAGCATGCCATTGAGGGCCTGGTTGTCGATCTTGCCACCTTTGGCCTGGCCTTGATCCTTGCTGGTGGCGAAACGCAGGTCGCCGCTCAGCAAGCCCGGGCCGAGGGGCTGGGTCGCGGTCAGACCGACGAAGTACTGGCTGTAGACATCGCTCAGTTGCGCATAGTAATAGCTGAATTTGACCTGGTCGCTGAGCTTGCGATCGAAGCCGGCCAGGGTCAGGTGGTCGCCTTGCGCATTGCGGGTAAAGCGCTTGTTCTTGTTGTTCAGGGCGATGTCCTCGGCGCTCGTGTCGTTACGGGCGATGACCTTCTGCAACTGCCCTGCCGTGATCGTCGTGTCGGGTACTTCCTGGGAGGTGACCAGCGCGCCGCGGAACGATTGCGGGAGGATCATGCCGTCGTTCGGGCGCAGTGTCGGCAACGATGGAATCAATGAGCCGACTTTCAGCTCCGTCTGCGCGACCTTGACCTTGGCGGTCAGCCCCAGCTTGCTGTACTCGGGATCGGCGCGTCCATTGGCGCGCACTGGCAGCAGCCCACTGCCCGCGCGGTCGGGGCTGGAGTCCAGTTGCAGGCCCAGCATGCCGATCATGTCCAGGCCGAAGCCGGTCATGCCCGGGGTGTAGCCCGACTCAAATTTGAGGATCAGGCCCTGGGCCCACTCCTCGCGCTTCGATTGCTGCGTGCTCGGTCCGTCCCTGAAGTCGCGATTGAAATACACGTTACGGGTTTCGAACGAGGCGTGAGAGTCGGCGAAAAAGTCCGCCTGTGCCCATGGGCTGAAAACCGTCAGCAGCCACGCACAGGCCAACACAGGGTGAGCGCCGGCACGAATCAACGAAGTCATGGCAACACCTTCAACATTTATCAAGGACGAGAGCCGCCGAAGCTGAAGGTCCAGCCTTCGGCTCAAGATCCAGAAAAAGGGCTGAGGCCGAGCGAACGCTCGACCCCGAACTCAAAACGACCTGGCGAGCACGGCGATCATCCGTTCACCGAATAGCGTCACCGAGACGCCCAGCAGCACCACGCAAGCGCCAGCGATCTTCACCGCTGCCGCTGGCCGCAGCACCGCGCCGAGCAAGCCGAAGTGATCGATCGCCAGCGACGACAGCAATTGCCCGGCGATGACCAGCACCAACAGGTTCGCCAGGCCGATGCGCGGCGCCAGCCACACGGTGCAGAAAATCGCCCCGGCACCGAGAATGCCGCCCACCAGGCGCCAGCCCGGCTGGCTCGGCACGACGCTGAGTGAATCCGCCAGTCCGCCGCGAAAAAAGGCGATCACGCCGAGCACGAGCATGCCGGTCAGGAACGAATAGAACGCAGCGGCCATGGTGTTACCCGACATCGCACCCGCTAACTGACTGTTAACCGCCGCTTGGACTGCAATCGCGATACCGGCGATGAACGCCAGCGCAAAGGACATCAGGATCATGGCCGTGGCCTCTTAGTGGGTGTGCAGAGGGCTGAAGGATTCAGCGAACGGATCCGCCGTGTAGCCCGCCTTGTCGAACAGGTAGGCACGGGATTCTTCGGTGGCGGCTTCCAGTTGCTCGCGGTTGACGCCCAGCACCACACCGCCCTGCTTGCGAATCCGCCCGGCGATGATCACGGTGTCGATATCACCGCGCTCCGCTGCGTGAACCACGGTGCCGAGGGCATTGTTGGACGGGTAGATGCTCAGGTTGTCGGTGCGGATCAGCACGATGTCGGCCTGTTTGCCCGGCGTCAGACTGCCAATCTTCGACTCCAGCCCGGCACAGGCTGCGCCATCGACTGTGGCAGCCTTGAGCAACTGGCGAGCACTGAGCAGATCCGGCGCGGGCTGCTTGCCGTGGAAACGCGCACTGTGTGCCGCCGCCCGTTGCAGGTAAAACGCCACGCGCATTTCGGTGAACATGTCGCCGCTGTACGAGCTTTCGTTGTCAACGCTCAGGCCCGGGTTCATGCCGTGGTCGACGGCTTTCTGCCAGGCGAACACACCGTCTTCAAGGCCATAGTGCGCATCGGAACGTGGGCAAACGTTCACCTTTACCCCGGCGTGGCGCAGGATCGACCAGCCGTGGTCCGGCAGGCAGGTGCAGTGGTTGAAGATGTTGTCCGGGCCGAGCAGACCTTCTTCCTGCAACGCGTCCAGCTCGGTGGCCATGCCCGCACCGAAGAATTCGGTGACGATGTTCAGGCCCAGCTCGCGGGCGACCGCCCACTGCTCGCGGTCGATCTGCGACATCATTGCCAGGCTGACCAGCGCGTTGGGCTCGGTGGCGTATTTGCCTTTCAGGCGGCGCAGGTCGCCGGGCCAGTTGGTCGACTCCCACTCACCGGACAGCGGCGCACCCGGGGCGTGCACCGCGCGAATACCGGCGTCCTGCAGGGCTTCGATGGCCGCGTCCGAATGCGCACCGCTGCGGGCGTTGTGCGAGTTGTCGATGATGGTGGTGATGCCGGCGTTGATGCAGCCCAGCGCAGTCAGCATGTTGCCGACGTACATGTCCTGTGGACGGTAGTACTTGGCGAACGAAAAGTGGGTGGCGTTGCAGTAGTCTTCAAGGGTCGGCGAATCGGGGTTGATGCGCCGCAACTGACCTTCCCAGGCGTGACGGTGGGTATCGACCAGGCCCGGGATCACGATCATGCCCCTGGCGTCTACCACCTCGACACCTTCAGCGGAAAGCTCGCTGCCGACAGCGATGATTTGTGTGCCGCGAATCAGCACATCAGCGCTGGCAAAATTGCCCAGGGCGTCATCCATGGTGATGACCATGCCGCCCTTGAGCAGCAGCAAACGATCGGCGCCGGGCAGCGCGCCGAGCGGCAGGTTAATCGGTTCTACGGACATGGGAACTCCTTGAGCGATGCCGGCAGGATTGCCGTTGCATGCATTGTCGGACTCAAGGTGTTTATTTAGAATACAGCATTATCTTCAAACATTATGAAGAGTGAGATACATAATGCGCGGCAGCGAATTTGCCAACCTCAAAGCTTTTTTTGCGGTGGCCCAGGCCTGTAATTTCTCCCGTGCCGCCGAGTCCCTTGGCGTCTCGCCTTCAGCCCTGAGCCAGACCATCAAGAGCCTGGAAGAAGGCTTGGGGGTGCGCCTGCTCAACCGCACCACCCGCAGTGTGTCGATGACCGCCGCTGGAGAGCGACTGTATGAACGTCTGCAGGTGATCTTTGCCGACCTCGATGCCGCGCTGGAAGAACTCAACGAGTACCGCGACACGCCATCCGGCACTTTGCGCATCAGCGCGCCGCAGGTGGCCATGCTGCACTTCATCCAGCCGATCCTGCCGACCTTTCAACTGGCCTATCCGAACATCAAGCTCGAACTGACTACCGACGACAGCACCACCGATATCGTCGCCCAGGGCTTCGATGCGGCCATTCGTCTGGGGGAGTTCATCGAGCAGGACATGATCGCCCTCAAGCTCAGCGAGCCGCTGACGCAAATCGCCGTGGCCTCACCCAAGTACCTGAAACTGCGCGGCGCCCCACTCAAACCTGTGGAACTGCTGCAACACAGTTGCGTGAATTGGCGGCGCTCGGGCGAGGCCGGTTTGTACAAGTGGCGCTTTCAGAATGGCGAGACGCCGTTTGAGCTGAGCGTGAAAGGCTCGCTGGTGGTCAGCGATTGCGCGGTGGCCTTGCAATCGGCGGTCGATGGCCTTGGCATCACGGTGTGGATTCGTGAATGGATCAAGGCCGAGCTCGACAACGGCAAACTGGTGCCGCTGCTGGAAGAATGGGCGACGCCCTTCCCCAGTTTTTACCTGTACTACCCCAGCAACAAGCAGATGTCTTCGGCGCTGCAGGCGTTTATCGGGGCATTGCGATCAGCTCACTGAACGAAGCAAGCATGAGTCGCACAGCGCGACTCATGCTCAGGCACATCAACCTACCTGCACCGCGCCCTGACCGATTCGCTCGGCGCCGCCGCCATACAGCACCGCCTTCACTGCCAGCACGATGAACGCCAGCACGGCGCAGATCAGCCCGCACCAGATTGTACCCGGCAGGCCATAGGCTTCGATGAACAGGCCGCCTATCCAGGCGCCGACGGCGATACCACCGTTGGCGGCGGAGACGTACAGGCTGGTGGCAAACGATTGGGCTTCGGGCGCGGCGGTGGTCAGCCACATCTGCGTGATGACCATGCCGCTGGTATGAATCGCACCCCAGAGGAACACGATCACCACCATCGAGCCGATCGACGCACTGCCGAAGGCGTACAGCACCAGGTAGGCCAGGCTCAACAGGATCGGGAACATCAGCACGGTTTTCACCAGGTTGCCTGAGAGCAGCCTGCCGGCGTAGAGATTGCCCAACACCCCGCCGACACCAAACAGCACCAGCATCGCGCTGATGCTGTCGTTGTCCATGCCGGTCTGGTTTTTCAGGTACTCGGCGGCATAGCTGTACACGGCGAACTTGGTCATGAACACCAGCACCGTCGCGACAATCGCCAGCCACACCGCCGGCTTGCGCAGGATGGACAACTGGCTGCCAAAGGATTCCGGGGCGTTGTGCTGACGCGGCAGACGCAGCAACAGGCCGACGGCGGCGAGCAGGGTCGCCACGGCGCAGAACAGGATCGACACTTCATAGGAGAAACGCCCCGCCAGCCAGGCGGTCAGCGGCACACCAAACACCAGGCCCAGGGTCGTACCGATGAACGCCACGGTGGTCGCGTGGGTGGCGCGCTCTTTGGGATAAAGCGAAATCGCTGCCGCGAAAGCTGCGGAGAAAAACACCGGGTGCAGCATCGCCGGCAAAATGCGCAGCGCCATCAACGTCGAATAGTTCGGCGCGTAGGCGGAAAACACGCTGCACAAGGAAAAACACAAGAGCGCTGCGACCAGCACTTTCTTGCGGTTGAAGCGTGAAAACACCAGCACCAGAAACGGGCCGAACAAGGCAACGATGATGGCGAACAGGCTCATCAACAGCCCAGCCTGGGCCACCGTCACCTGAAATCGCTCAACGATCAGTGGCAGGATGCCGACGACGCCCAGCTCCAGCGTATACAGGCCAAACAGGCCCAGAATGATGAACGGCATGACGCTCATCGGGTTGGGTGAACGGGTCATCTGGATGTCATTCCTTGCAGGAAAAAAAGCGGGCAAGGCCTTACGGCGCTTGCCCGAAGAAAATGGCGGTCAGGCGATCAAGCCTTGGCGAAGTCGATCACGACCTTGCCGAATGCACCGCGGTAAACGTGGGCGAAGGCTTGCGGCACTTCAGTGAAGGCGTACGTGGCATCGATGACCGGCTTGATCCCGTGATGATCGATCATGCGCACCATGTCTTCCATGGCACGGCGTGGGCCGACTGCAACGGCGACGATCGACGCCCGGCTGCCCAGCAGCGGCATGATCGAGGTGCGCACTTCGTCGGATTCGAGCAAGCCGATGATCGACACGCGACCACCAGGAACGACCGCTTGCAGGGAGCGACCGAGGTTATCGCCACCGGCCATTTCCAGTACATGGTCGGCGCCACGGCCGTCGGTCATCTCCAGCACGGCGGTGTGCCAGTCCGGGGTTGTGCTGCGATTGATGCCGTGGGTGGCGCCGAGCTTGATGGCGTGGGCGATTTTTTCATCGCTGCTGCTGGTAACGATGACCTTGGCACCGCTGGCGGCAGCCAACTGCACGGCGAACAGCGAGACGCCCCCCGTGCCCTGCACCACCACGGTTTGCCCGGCGTGCAAATGCCCTAGTTCGATGAGTGCCATCCACGCCGTCAGTGCGGCAATCGGCAAGGTGCTGGCTTCGACGGCACTGAGGTTTTTCGGTGCACGCACACACCACTCTGCCCGTGTCACGACGTATTGAGCGAGCATGCCCTGGATCGGACCACCCTGGGTCGGCATCTCGGCCCAGGTCTTGGGATTACCATCGATCCAGTTTGTAATGTAGGTCGACAGCACACGCTCCCCGACTTTGAAGCGTGTCACGCCCTCACCCACCGCGACGACAATGCCGGCCATGTCGGAGGCTGGCGAGAACGGGAATTGCAGCGTCGCGGTCATGCCGTTTTCGACCACCTGGGTATCCCGGTAGTTCAACGACACCGCTTCGATTTTGACCAGGATTTCCCCGGCCTTCGGTTGTGGACGGGCGGTATTGACCAGGCTCAGGTTGTCCAGGCCAAACGCGGAAATTTCCCAGCGATTCATTACTTCAGTCATGGCGGCTATCTCGGGCAGGTATCAGTGATGCCTATCTTAGGGACCGTCATGCAGTGGATTAAGTAGGTGAGCGTTCCGTTATCTACGGAACTTTTGTTCCGTAATTCCCGCACATTGCCTGCGGGACATTGCGAAAAAACCGGTTAACATCAGGCATCGTGCATCCGTCATCGAGAGCCAGAATGGACAGCCTTAACACCCTGAATGTTTTCGTGTCCGTGGCCGAAACCCGCAGCTTCGTGGCCACCGCTCGCCTGATGGGTGTCTCGGCCTCGGCCATTGGCAAAAGCATCGTGCGCCTGGAAGAGCGGTTCGGCGTCAGGCTGTTCAACCGCAGCACACGCAGCGTGACCCTGACCGAGGAAGGCCACCGGTTCCTTGAGCGCAGCCAGCGCATCCTTGCGGAAATAGAAGCCGCCGAGGCCGAGTTTTCCCAGACCAGCACCCTGCCCCGTGGCCGTTTGAAAATCAGCCTGCCGCTGGTCAGTGACCCGTTTATTCCGACGCTGGCGCGGTTTCGCATTGCCTACCCCTCTATCGAGCTTGACCTGACGTTCGACGACCGGCGTGTCGAGGTGATAGAGGAAGGTTACGACGCGGTGTTGCGCAGCGGTGAGCTGCCCGATTCGAGCCTGACGGCACGGCACCTTGGCGACTACCAGATGATCCTGGCTGGCGCGCCAGACTACTTCCAGCGCCATGGCATCCCGGAACAGCCAACGGATCTGTTGCGCCATACCTGCATCCAGTTTCGTTTTCCCAATACCGGCAAACTGCAGGTCTGGCCGATCCGCCGCAACGACCAGGAACTCGATTTGCAACTGCCTACCTCAGTGGTGTGCAACAACCTCGAGGCCCGGGTCGGCTTTGCGGTCCAGGGTGTCGGTATCGCCTACCTGCCCGACTTCGCCATTCGCCAATGGCTCGACTGCGGCAAGCTGGTGAGCGTACTCACGGACTGCTCGGAGACGGGCACGTTCCAGATCATGTGGCCTTCGGGCAAGCACCCCTCGCCGAAGCTGCGGGTGTTTATCGACTTTCTGAAGGAACAGCTGTTTCCGGCTGCCTGACACCAATCATTGCTCAACACCGCTATCCCTGTGGGAGCGAGCTTGCTCGCGATGGCAGTGTGTCAATCAACTCAAGTGCCGAATGAGACATTGCAATCGCGAGCAAGCTCGCTCCTACGGGACTTGTGAGCAGGCACACCCTGAAAATGAAACACATCGTGTAACAACTAAAGTCGGCGACACTGACCAACGGAACCGGAAAATTAAGTTTCGACTAAGGTTGCCTCTTTATTGTTCGACGCTTTCGGGCAGTCGAGCATTTCGCAGATGGGCAACGTCGAGCAAGTCATCAAACCGCGTTTCAGCATTGTGCTGGTCAATTACAAAACCCACGACCTGACGAAGATCTGCCTCGACCTGCTGCACGACCACGTGACCAAGGCCGGCATTCCGGTGTGGGTGGTGGACAACGACTCGGCCGATGCCAGCGTCGAATACCTGCGCAGCCTCGACTGGATCAACCTGATCGAGCGCGAATCACCGGGCAAGGAATTGGGCCATATCGCCCACGGCAAAGCCCTGGACATGGCCCTGGCGCGGATCAACACCGACTACCTGTTCCTGATGCACACCGACACCTTCGTTTTCGACGCCCGGGTGTTCGCGATGATGATGGACTACTGCGAACGGGACGCGAAAGTGGTCGCCGTCGGCTGCACCGAGCAACTCAACCGTGGCCTGGTGCGAACCGCCTGGCGCTTCAGTTCACGCTTTGCAAAACACCACGTGCGGCGCATGAAACAGTCGCTCGGCCTGCGCTCGAAAGACCCCAAGCCGTACCGGGAAGTCCACCTCAAGAGCTTCTGCACCCTGTGGAACACCAAACGCATGAAGCAACAGGGCCTGCACTTCCAGCTCGACGACCGCGTACCCGGCTACACCCTGCAAGACCGCATGATCGATCTGGGCTACAAAGTGGTGTTCCTCTCCCCCGGCAAGATCTTCAAATACCTGGACCACATCCAGTCCGGCACCGTGTCTGCCGCTGGCGGGTATGGCGAGAATCACCGTCGTACCAAGATGTACGAGGATATTCTCAAGCGCTTTGACGGGATGAAGTCGTCGACGTCCTGATCGGATTCCCGGAGCCAAACATCCTGCTTGGGAGCCAGCCTGCTCCTGTCAAAACAAAAAGCCCACTGACCGAGCCCGGTTCAGGGGGCTTTTTGCATCGGACTACCGGGTGATGCCCAGCTCACTGATGCAGAATGAAGGACGCCAGACCTTGCAGCTCCTCCGGGCTCAACTGAGCGAACGGCGGCATTGGGATTTCCCCCCACTTGCCGCTACCGCCCTGTTGAATGCTGGCGATGACCTTGGCCTGCGCCTGCGGGTCACTGGCATATTTGGCCGCCACATCGTGATAGGCCGGACCGACGACCTTGTGATCCACTGCGTGGCACGCCAGACAGCCGTTGTTCTGCAGCAATGTCATTGGCTCAGCCTTGGCGACAGTTGCCGCCGGCACCGGATTTGAAGCGGCCTGCACATCGGCATCGCTCGCCTTGGCACTGCCATAGGTCGTCGCGAGGTAGGCACCGATGATGGTCACATCCTGATCGCTGATCGGCGCGCCGTACACGTGCTGCATCTTGCTCGCCTCCCCGGTCCACTGCGCCAGGCTCATGCCCGGCGGCTGATAGTTGATGTAGTCGGCGGAGTGGCAGGTGGAGCATTTCTGTTGGGCCAATGGATAGCCCGGCAGCGAACTGGGTTTGAACGCCGCCGTTTCCGCCGGCAAGGTGATCGACAGCGGCGCGGCGCCTGCCATGCCCACCAGGCAAAACTGTGCCGCGCAGGCCAGCTGCATCATGCGTTTAACAAGGTTCATGCAAGGCTCCTCAGGCGACCGTAACGTGCAGGGTTTCGACGACGTGGCGGCGATAACCACCGGGGTTCCAATCGGCTTGCAACGGTTGCGTCTCGCCCGCGGTGTTGCTGGCTCGCACCATCAAGGGCGTGGCGCCCTTGCTGGTAAAGCTGACCGGCAGCGACCATTCACGGAAAGAGAAGCGCCCAAGGTCATCCCCCAGCGTGGCTTCGCGCCAGCTCTTGCCGTTGTCGATGGACAGCTCCACCTTGTTGACCCCGGCCCCTCCATCGAAGGCAATGCCCTTGAGCAGCACTGATTTGTTCAACGGCAAGACCGCGCCGTGTTTAACGCTGGTGATGAAACTGCGCACTGGCAATTTGGAGATCGGCAGGGTTTTCGCCGGCGTCGTGCCGGGGGCGACGCAGAAACAGTCGTTATCCGGAACCCGATAACCTTTAGCCATGAAGAAGCCGTCGAACGTATGGTCGAGCACTTCGATCTCGCTCAGGTGCTTGACCCAATAAGTGCCGAAGTAACCGGGCACCACCAGGCGAATCGGGTAGCCATTGAGGAAAGGCAGGTCGGTACCGTTCATCGACCAGGCAATCATCGGCTCACCGTCCATGGCGTGGCTGATGTCCAGCGCCTTGATGAACTCCGGCGTGCTCGGCAGCACCGGCTTGTCCAGCCCACGGAACGTCACTTGCTGTGCCTGGGCCTTGACCCCGGCCTTTTCCAGGACTGCCTTGAGCGGCACCCCTATCCAGCGAGCATTACCCATGGAACCATTGCCCAATTGCGCGCCGAACACACGGGGCATCGAGAAGCCGCGGCTGTTACCTGAGCACTGATTGACCGCGACCACTTCTACCGGCGCTGCGAGTGCCTTGAGTTCGGCGAGGGACAATGACAACGGCGAATTGACCGCGCCCTTGATCGTCAGGCGGTAAGTGTCGGGGTCAATGCTGGTGGGGAAATTGGCCAGGTGGTAACGCACGAAAAAGGCGTCATTGGGCGTGATCGGCCCTTCGTTGAACACCGTAAACGGCGTCTCCAGGTGTGGCGGACGGGTGGTCACCAAGGTCAATGGACGCTTCTGCGGGTATTGCACCAGCGGCCGCGGGCCTGCGGCAAAGGTCACTTCTTCAGCGCCGTCATCGGCCTCACTGGCGGCGCGGGCAAGATTGGCCAAAGGCGATGCCGCCAATGCCAGGGTGAACGCATCACGCAGCACTCGGCGGCGGCTCGGCGTGCTGTTACCTACAAAACTGAACTTCATCTTGCGCTCTCTATTGATTGTTTTATCGAGATGCAACTGACAGGGCGCCATTAGGGGCGCAGACGCACAGGACTCCATGTACCGTTGCGGTTTTGCTTCACGGTTCGACTTCGCACAACGAGCCAGTATCGTCACCCGCCAGCGGGCGGCTTTTCATTGAGCGTCAATGACTTTGCATTTGATGACAGCAGGTTTCGCACGAATGCTGACCGACACCTGTAGGAGCCAGCATGCTGGCGATGGACTCAAAGGCCCCGCGTTCCTTCAGGCTTTACTCATCATCGTTAACCACCATCGCCAGCATGCTGGCTCCTACAGCCCAACAAAAAGCCCACTGACCGTCTCCGGTTCAGTGGGCTTCTTCGTGTCAGGCGTCGGGTTACAGCGCCATGTCACTCGCCGCATTCGCCTTTGGCGCTTTGGCGTCGGTATCGACGGTCACTGGCTTCACGGCCGGAGGCAGCACTGCCGGTGGAGGGGTCAGCTCCAGCACCTTGGCGGTGTAGGCCCATTCCTGTGCCACTTTCTCCGGGCTCACGTTCAGTTGGGTGCCGTAGCTCGGTACGATCTGGTGCAGTTTTTCCTGCCACTCAGGGCTCGCGACCTTGTCCTTGAAGACCTTCTGCAGCACGGTCAGCATGATCGGTGCAGCGGTCGAAGCGCCTGGGGAGGCGCCCAGCAGGCCGGCGATGGTGCCGTCCTGTGCGGCGACGATTTCGGTGCCCAGTTTCAACACGCCACCGGCGGCTTCATCACGCTTGATGATCTGCACGCGCTGGCCGGCTTGCCACAGGCGCCAGTCTTCGGCCTTGGCGTTCGGGAAGTATTCCTTCAGGGCGTTCATCCGATCTTCGTCAGACAGCATCAACTGGCCTGCCAGGTACTCCACCAGCGGGTATTCCTTGATGCCGACCTTGGTCATTGGCCACACGTTGTGCGTGGTAGTGGTGGTCAGCAGGTCCAGGTACGAACCTTCTTTCAGGAACTTGGTGCTGAAGGTGGCGAATGGGCCAAACAGGATCACGCGCTTGCCGTCCAGCACGCGGGTGTCCAGGTGCGGAACCGACATCGGCGGTGCGCCAACGGAGGCTTTGCCGTAGGCCTTGGCCAGGTGTTGCTCGGCGATGGTCGGGTTCTCGGTCACCAGGAACGAGCCGCCCACCGGGAAGCCGGCGTATTCCTTGGCTTCAGGGATACCGGACTTCTGCAGCAGGTGCAGGGCACCGCCGCCGGCGCCGATGAACACGAACTTGGCGTCGGTTTCAGACTTGCTGCCGTCTTTCAGGTTCTTGTAGCTGACGCGCCAGCTGCCGTCGGCGTTCTTGCTGATGTCCTGCACTTCGCTGGACAGCTTCAGGTCGAACTTCGGCGTGGTTTGCAGGTGCGCAACGAACTGACGGGTGATTTCACCGAAGTTCACGTCGGTGCCGATCGGGCTCCAGGTGGCGGCGACTTTCTGGCTAGGATCACGCCCTTCCATCATCAGCGGCACCCACTGCTTGATCACAGCCGGGTCTTCGGAGTACTGCATGCCGGCGAACAGCGGACTCGCCTGCAGGGCTTCGTAGCGCTTTTTCAGGAACTTGATGTTGTCATCGCCCCACACGAAGCTCATGTGCGGCGTGGAGTTGATGAACGAACGCGGGTTCTTCAGCACGCCTTGCTGAACCTGCCAGGCCCAGAATTGACGAGAGATCTGGAACGCTTCGTTGATTTCAACGGCCTTCGGGATCGACACGTTGCCCTTGTCGTCTTCCGGCGTGTAGTTCAGTTCAGCCAGGGCGGAGTGACCGGTACCGGCGTTGTTCCAGCCGTTGGAGCTTTCCAGGGCGACGCCATCGAGGCGCTCGACCATTTCCATCGACATGCCAGGTTCCAGCTCGTTGAGCCAGACACCCAGGGTGGCACTCATGATGCCGCCGCCAATCAGCAGGACATCGACTTTCTTCGCTTCGGCCTGGGCTGTCGAGATCCCCATCGACAAGGCCAGCCCGAGCAAGGCTGTGTTCACTTTCTTAAACATCTGTAGCACCTAATGATAAAACGCAATCCGCCCCTTGTTCCTCGCGCCCGCTGCCTCATGTTTCACGGCAGTCACGGGTGGCGGTACTCGAGAATCGCAGGGTGGGCACACAAGGCCGACGAACCGCATCGACCTCCGTTTAATGTCCCTTCTGAACTGACTTTTTATCTTTATTGGCTTCAGCTACTTGAGCGACAGTGATCCGGTTTGCACGCCTGCGGGGCCTGCAAACTGAATAGGTCAAACCAAGTTGGCGCGAAGAATATCACGTAGTGGCAAACCCGCGCGTCTGTTGCTGACTCACAAGTCCCGGGGCAGGCTCCCAGCGCCTCTATACTCATGCTGTTTAATCCCAAGAGTGTGTGAGGATGTGTCATGAGCGACAAAGACGATCTGCGCAAATACTCCTCCGAGGTCATCGACGGTGTCGAAGCCGCCCCCGCCCGCGCCATGCTGCGAGCCGTGGGGTTCACCGACGAAGACTTCAAGAAACCGCAAATCGGCATCGCCTCGACCTGGGCCATGGTCACCCCCTGCAACATGCACATCGACAAGCTGGCGCTTGAAGCGGAGAAAGGTGCGAATGCGGCGGGCGCCAAAGGGGTGATTTTCAACACCATCACCATTTCCGACGGCATCGCCAACGGCACCGAAGGCATGAAGTACTCGCTGGTCTCGCGGGAAGTGATTGCCGACTCCATCGAAATGGTGGTCGGTTGCGAAGGCTTTGATGGCCTGGTCACCATTGGCGGCTGCGACAAGAACATGCCCGGCTGTCTGATCGGCATGGCGCGGCTCAATCGTCCGTCGATCTTCGTCTACGGCGGCACCATTCGCCCGGGTGCCGGGCACACTGACATCATTTCCGTGTTCGAAGCCGTGGGCCAGCATGCCCGAGGCGATATCAACGAGATCCAGGTCAGGCAGATCGAAGAAGTGGCCATCCCCGGCCCCGGTTCCTGTGGTGGCATGTACACCGCCAACACCATGGCCTCGGCCATCGAGGCGCTGGGCATGAGTTTGCCCGGTTCCAGCTCCCAGGACGCGATTGGTGGCGACAAGGCGTCGGACAGTTATCGTGCCGGGCAACAGGTCATGGAGCTGCTGAAACTCGACCTCAAGCCGCGGGACATCATGACCCGCAAGGCCTTTGAAAACGCCATACGCGTGGTGATCGCCCTCGCCGGCTCGACCAACGCCGTGCTGCACCTGCTGGCCATGGCCAACGCGGTGGATGTCGAGCTGACCCTGGATGATTTCGTTGAGCTCGGCAAGATCTCTCCGGTGGTCGCCGACCTGCGCCCCAGTGGCAACTACATGATGAGTGAGCTGGTGGCCATCGGCGGCATACAACCATTGATGAAGCGCATGCTCGATGCCGGGATGTTGCACGGAGATGTGCTGACCGTCACAGGCAAGACCCTGGCGGAGAACCTGCAAAACGTGCCCGATTATCCGCCGGGCCAGGACGTCATCCTGCCGTTCGACCGCCCGGTCAAGCAGGACTCGCACCTGGTCATTCTGCGCGGCAACCTCTCGCCCACCGGCGCAGTGGCGAAGATTACCGGCAAGGAAGGCTTGCGTTTCGAAGGCACGGCACGGGTCTATCACGGAGAGGAAGGCGCGCTGGCCGGGATCCTCAACGGCGAAGTGCAGCCCGGTGAGGTGATCGTGATCCGCTACGAGGGGCCCAAGGGTGGCCCGGGCATGCGCGAGATGCTCTCGCCAACCTCGGCGGTCATGGGCAAGGGCTTGGGCAAGGACGTGGCATTGATCACCGACGGGCGTTTTTCCGGCGGCTCCCATGGTTTTGTGGTCGGGCATATCACACCCGAGGCTTTTGAGGGCGGGCCCATTGCGCTGATCGAGAACGGCGACCGGATCATCATCGATGCACAAACCCGGCAAATCAGCGTGGACGTGACGGATGCTGTGCTCGCCGAGCGCAAGTCGCGCTGGGTGCGGCCGCAGCCCAAGTACAGGCGCGGGGTGTTGGCCAAGTATGCGAAGACCGTGTCCAGTGCGTCTGAGGGGGCGGTGACGGACAAGTATCTTTAGGCTGCGAGGGATGGGTTGTCTGAACCATGGCCATCGTCGGAACGCCGCCCGGAGCAAGCTCGCTCCCACAGGTTTCACAGGCGCTCACAAATTTTGTGGACAACCCCAATCCCTGTGGGAGCGAGCTTGCTCGCGATGACGGAGTGTCGGCAACAGGGATTATGAAAATCGCCGCCCCGAACAAACCCGCTCCCATAGGGATCTGTGCTGATCAGCCACCCTTCCACTCCCGCGGACTCAATCCGGTCTTGCGCCGAAACGCCCGGGCCAGCGCCGAGGGACTTTCGTAGCCAACCTCCTCTGCAATCAGCGCAATCGGCCGCCCCTCGCGCAGGCGCTTCTGCGCCAGGCTGATGCGCCAGCTCACCAGGTAATCCACCGGTGTCTGCCCGACCACCCGGCGAAAGTGTTCGGCGAAGCTGGCTCGCGACATGTTCGCCGCCACTGAAAGCTCGGCCACGCTCCAGGCCTTGGCCGGGGTTTCGTGCATCAGGCTCATAGGCCGCGACAGTCGCGCATCGGCCAGCCCGGCCATCATCCCCGGTTGCTGACCACGGGTACTGAGGATGTGCCGCAGCAGCAGAATCACCAGCAACTCGAACAAGCGGTCCATCACCGCCTCACGCCCGCACGAACCCTCGAACGCTTCGTTGAACAACCACTCCAGCGTCCCGGCCAGAGCCGGAATCTCATCGAGCTTGAGCACCAGATACTCCGGCAACGCCGCTGCCAGGGCATTGCCCGCGCCACCATCGAAATCCAGGGTCGCGCAGACCAACTGCGTGTCAGAGGTGTCAGTCGCGAACATCCGATGGTGATACGGCCGGGGGAAAAAGATCAGGGTCGGCTCGGTCAGGCGCATGTCCGGCCCATCGTTCAGCCGAAGCATCAGCTCACCCCGCTGAAGCAGGTGCAGATGCCCGCTGGCCTGACGACCGTCGTAATCGGCGGTGCCGCAAAAGGTGCCGCTGTGGAAGGTGCCGGCATTGACGCCGAAGTGATTGAGCAAGGTGGACAGGCGATCCATGACGATCTCTCGGTAGCAGATCTGGACGATCTGTCGCATATCATCGACGCTATGCACCCAATACGCCAGTGCCTTTGCCTAACATGAGCTCCGTATCCAGCGCATACCGCGCTGCACACCACGGAGTTACACCATGACCCGCATTGCCCCGATCAGCCTGGAACACGCCACCGACGCCACCCGCCCGCTGCTGGAAGGCGTGCAGAAGAAAATCGGCTTTCTGCCCAACCTGTTCAAGGTATTGGCCCGCTCCCCGGTAGCGCTGACCACCTATCTGCAAGCCTCGGCAACGCTGGCCAAAACCACCCTGAATGCCACGGAAAAAGAAGCGGTGTACCTCGCCACTTCGCAAGTCAACGGCTGCGACTACTGCCTGGCGGCCCACACTTTTTTCGCCGGCAAGGTCGGCCTCTCGGCCCAGGACATCCTCAGCGCACGCCACGGCGAACTGAATGCGATTGCCGCCCTCGCCCGGCAGATCACTGAAAGCCGTGGTCATTTGAGCGCCGAGCAGATCGCCGCCGCCCGTGCCGCCGGCATCGATGACGGCAAGATCATCGAAGTCGTCGCCCTTGTCGCCACGCAGACGCTGACCAACTACCTCAACAACCTCGCGTTGACCGAGATCGACTTCCCGGCCATCGACGCCTGAATCACCTGAACAACGGAGTACCCGACATGAGCACCGTCACCCTGTACACCACCGACACCTGCCCTTACTGCCGCAACGCCAAGGCCCTGCTGGCGAGCAAAGGTGCGTTGACCCATGAGATCAACATCGACCGCGAGCCCGGCAAACTGCAGGAAATGCTTGAACGCAGTGGCCGCCGCAGCGTGCCGCAGATCTTCATCGGCGACACCCACATCGGCGGCTTTGATGACCTGGCGAAGCTGGATCGCCAGGGTGGATTGATGTCGATGCTGGCCTGAACCGGTCAGGTATTGGTCTTCAACCGGGTCCACAACCGCGTGCTCAACCGCGCGATGGCGGCGGGCAGGTCTTCGACGGTGAACAGCTTGTCCATCACGCTTTTCGGCGGATAAATCGCCAGGTCCTGCTTCACCGCCGGATCGACCAAGGCATCCGCCGCACTGTTGGGGTTGGCGTAGTGAATGCTGTTGCTGATGTTGGCGATCACCTTCGGTTCCAGCAGGTAGTTCATGTAGGCGTAGCCGTTCTTCTCGTGGGGCGCGTTTTTCGGCATGACCACCATGTCGAGCCACAGAGTGGAACCCTCATCCGGGATCGAGTAGGCAATATCGATCCCGTTTTTCGCTTCCTTCGCGCTGGCTGCCGCCTGCACGATGTCGCCGTTGAAGCCGATCACCGCACAGACATTGCCGTTGGCCAGGTCGCTGATGTACTTGGACGCATGGAAGTACTGGATGTAAGGGCGGATCTTCATCAGCGCCTGTTCGGCCTTGGCGTAGTCGGCCGGTTCATGGCTGTGGGGTGGCAGACCCAGGTAGTTGAGGGTGATCGGCATGATCTGGGTCGGGTTGTCGATGATCGCCACCCCGCACTCGCTGAGCTTCTTGATGTTGTTCTCGTCGAAGAACAGCTTCCACGAATGGGTGACGTCGGTGGTGCCGAAAATCGCCTTGATCTTCTCGACGTTGTAACCGATACCCGCCGTGCCCC
This sequence comes from Pseudomonas vancouverensis, assembly GCF_004348895.1. Classification (GTDB taxonomy): domain Bacteria; phylum Pseudomonadota; class Gammaproteobacteria; order Pseudomonadales; family Pseudomonadaceae; genus Aquipseudomonas; species Aquipseudomonas vancouverensis. Next base: position 99,229 of record NZ_RRZK01000020.1, on the reverse strand, counting down.
ACATGTAAGGGAAGCCGTACTGGTTGCCCGGGTCGTTGACCTCAAGCTTTTTCAGCAGCGCCGGGTCGAGGTTCTTCCAGTTCGGCAGCTGGCTTCTGTCGAGCTTCTGGATCGCGCCGGCCTTGATCAGGCGCGAGAGGAAATGGTTCGACGGGCTGACCACGTCATAACCGGTGTTGCCGGTCATCAGTTTCGACTCCAGCACTTCGTTGCTATCGTGGATGTCGTAGGTCGCCTTGATCCCGGTGGCCTTGGTGAAGCTGGGCAGGGTGTCGTCGGCGATGTAGCCGTTCCAGTTGGAGATGTTCACCGTTTCATCGGCGTAAGCGACGCCGGAACAGGCCGAGAACAGGGCCACAAGGGAAAGCATGGGGACGCGCATGTTGAATCACCTTCGATGGGAAGTGCTGTTGTTCTTGTCGTGAGGTTCGGTTTTTCAGACTTCGGTTCGGGCCCGGACGCTTTCCACGCGCATACGCAGCATGGCACCGATGTCGAGCAGCGGCTTGGGCGGCAGCCAGCCGGGTTGGGCGCGCTCGATGACCGAGTGCAGCAAGGGTGACTTCCGCCCCGAAGCCAGCTCCGCGAGCAAGCGCCCCCACAACGTGCCCCGGGCGACGCCCGAGCCGTTGCAGCCGGCCACGGCGTACACGCCCTCCTCGACCTTGGCGAAATAAGGCTGGCCGGAGCGCGAGGCACTCAAGTGGCCGGTCCAGCTGTATTCGATGTCCTGCTCGCCGAGCATCGGAAAGCGCCGTTGCAGGCCCAGCACATGGTGGCGACGGCGATCCGCAAGCTCGCTCAATGACAAATCCCGGGCGCGATATTCGGCGGTGTTGCGGATCATCACCCGGCGATCCGGGGTCAGGCGTACCGTGGCGCCCAGCGGGCGCGTGGACAGCACGCCCCAGGGTGCCGGCGCGCCGAGGCTGTGGTATTCGGCGTCGCTGAGGGGCCGGGTGAGGCTGGCGCTCAGTTCCATGGCAAAGGTGCCGCTGTCGTCGATGCCGGCGCGGGGGATGAAGGCGTTCAGACAGACCAGGACATGCCTGGCCTCGATGCAACCGTTCTGGCTGCGGGCACTTATTCGGCCGTCACTCAGGCGTTGCAGCCCGCTAATGTCGGTGTTTTCGTAGACCGTGACTTTCTCTGGCAAGGCATCGAGCAATCCCTTCACGTATTTGGCCGGTTGCAGCAAGGCATTGCCGTTACCGCACCAGAGGCCGGCTTGATAGTGCCGGGTGCCGAGCTTCTCGGCCAACGCCGCGCCCTGCAAAAACACCGCGCTGGCGCCCACCGCGCGCAAGGTCTGCAATTTGGCCTCGACCTGGCTGAGCTTGCGCGGGTCGCTGACGGCGAAGAAATAGCCCGACTCCCTGAAGTCGCACTCGATGCCGAGCCGGGCTATCTGCTTGCGCACTTCGTCGGCTGCCGCGCGACCGATGGCCGTGTCCGTTTCATAGCCAGCAAAGCCGCCGCTGCCAAGCAGCTCACTGGTGGCGGGATGTTCGTGGGCCACCACAAACCCTGAGTTACGCGCCGAAGCGCCCTGGGCCGCACGCTGCCGGTCGACCACTGTTATGCGGGCTTGCGGATGCAGGTCGGCCAACGCATGGGCCGCACTGAGGCCGGTGATACCGCCACCGATCACCAGCCAGTCGGCCTGCTTTGTGCCCTTGAGCGGATCGCGCACGGGGGAACACCCCGCTTGCGCGATCCAGCCACAGATATTTTCCATGCCTCACCTCATCTTGTTGTTCTGCGACCGGCCACCGCGCATGCGCTATTTTCATGACAGCTTTGCGTGGCAGGTAGCGATGGTTAGAATCTAATGAGCAAATCCATCACCATCCAACGTTATTAATTCATCGAGGCATTCCGAAAACGCATGGACAAGATTCGTCATGTGCCGTCGCTACAAGGGCTGCAAGCCTTGGTGGAAGTGGCTGAATCAGGCAGCTTCACTCAGGCTGCTCTCAAGCTGTGCCTGACCCAAAGCGCGGTGAGCCGGCAGATACAGCAACTGGAAAGCCATTTCGGCGTGGCCCTGTTCGTGCGCAGCAGCCGCAGCATTCAATTGACCCCGGAGGGCGAACAGGTGCTGGCCAGTGCCCGCGCCATCCTCGATCAACTGCGCAGCCTTGAAGACCGGCTGGCCCCGCAACAGCGCCCGTTCCGCATCCGCATGCACGTGTCGCTGGCAGTACGCTGGTTGCTGCCAAGGCTGAGCGAGTTCTATCGCCATCACCCGGACGTGTCGCTGTCGATCGAGACGGTTGCGACCGAAGTGGTGGAGCCGGCCAGCGACAGCGATGCCTACATCCTCTATCTGCCGCAGCCGTCCGCTGCGCCGGATTGCCTGACCCTGTTCGAGGAAGCCCTGGTGCCGGTATGCGCCCCGGGTTTGGGCAGCGCAGAACGACCACTGGCATCGCTGGATGACCTGTCGGGATTTGCCCTGCTGCATCGCTCCAGTGACCAGAACGACTGGAGGCACTGGTTGAATGCCCACGGTGGCAAGTCGCTGGCGGACTACCGGCACATTCCCTTCAACCTCGACGAACTGGCCCTCGACGCCGCCGCCCGTGGCCTGGGCGTGGCCATGACCGACCTGACGCTGGCCGGTGAGTCGATCGAGCGCGGTGTGCTGGTCGTGCCGTTTGGCGAACCGTTGAAGACCCGCGGCATCTACTCGCTGTGCCTGCAACCCTCCGCCGCCGCGCACCCGGCCTGCGCGGCAGTGATGCAGTGGTTCACAGGGCAGGCCTCGCACTAACCCCATCAACCCTGTGGGAGCGAGCTTGCTCGCGATGACGGAGTAACAGCCAGCTAATGGGCCAACTGACACACCGCTATCGCGAGGAAGCTCGCTCCCACAGGGGCATCGGCTGTCCTGCGTGCTTTCATTACAGCTTTGTAATCGAGTTGTTGGTCGGCTGTCCGGATCCACCCGTTAGCCTGAGCTCACTGTCAGGCAATCGACCGGCAGCCACCTGAAGAGAGAGACTCGACATGAAACTGTTCATGCTTGGATTTGCCGCCCTGCTCGCCACCGGTTCAGCCTTTGCCGCCAACGATGCCAACACCTCGGTCATCCACGACAAGGACGGCTTCTACGTTCCCGTGGACGTCGCCAAAGTCGTGTCCATGACCGATCTCACCGGGCAATGCGGTGTGGTGCCGGCACAGTTCAAATACATCGATCACCAGGGTCGCCAGCACGAACTGGACTACCAGGTCGAAGGCACCAGTTGCCTGGGCGAGAACTGAGCCGGTGCCGGTATTCGTCGTGGATCGGGCTACACTAGCGCCATTGATTTGTCCCCGTAGCCCGACCGATCCAGGCACCACTCCATGAACATTCTCGTCGTCGAAGATGAACCCAAGGCCGGCAACTACCTACTCAACGGCTTGCAGGAACTGGGCTACACCGTGAACCTCGCCCGCGACGGCATCGATGGCTTGCACCTGGCCCTGGAACACGACTTCGACGTGATCGTACTCGACGTCATGATGCCGAAAATGGATGGCTGGGAAGTCCTGCGCCGCTTGCGCAAGGAGGCCGACACGCCGGTGCTGTTCCTCACGGCCCGGGATGACATCGCCGACCGCGTCAAAGGCCTGGAACTGGGCGCCGACGATTACCTGATCAAGCCCTTTTCCTTTGCCGAACTGGTCGCCCGCTTGCGCACCCTCACCCGCCGTGGCCCCACCCGGGAAGAGGAACACCTGCACGTCGACGACCTGCAGATCGACGTGCTCAAGCGCCGCGTCAGCCGCGCCGGTAACCGCATCACTCTGACCAATAAAGAATTCGCCCTGCTGCACCTGTTCGCCACGCATCAGGGCGAGGTGCTGTCGCGCTCGATGATCGCCTCGCGGGTCTGGGACATGAATTTCGACAGCGACACCAACGTCGTCGATGTCGCGGTGCGGCGCCTGCGCATGAAGATCGACGACCCGTTCCCACTCAAACTGATTCACAGCGTGCGCGGTATCGGTTACCGCTTCGATACCCAACCTTGACTGCCCACATGAATGCGATGACGCCGCTGAAATCCGCTTCCCGCCTCAGCCACTCGCTGACCCTGCGCCTGGCGCTGGTGTTTGCCCTGCTGGCGTTTGTCTCGCTGGCCTTGCTCGGCGTGGCGCTGTACCGCGACCTGGAGCGCGAACTGATCCGCCGTGACGACATCGGCCTGATCAGCCGCATCGACCAGTTGCGCACCTTTCTCAACGACAGCAACACCCTCGACCTGATCCGCGCCAAGCCAGCGCTGTTCCAGAACATGATGGGCAACCACGAGGCACTGCTGACCATCGGCACCCCCGGCAAACCGCCGATTCTGGTGGTCAACCCGGGCAACCTGCCGACGCCGGAGTTGACCCCGGTGGCCATGGATCACCGCCTGACCCTGGCCGACGTGCAGCATTTGCCGAGCATCAACGGCGTGCCGTTTTCCGCGTTGGCGGCCACCATCGACTCCGGCGACCTGGGCAGCCTGCAAGTGGTCACCGGGCGCCTGATGACCGAGCGCACCGCGGTACTCGCCGATTACCGCCTCAACGTGTATCTATTCGCCAGTGTCGCGGCGATTCTGCTCTCCCTGTCCGGATATGTGCTGGTGCATCGTGGCCTGCTGCCGGTGCGGCGTCTGGCGCGGCACACGCAGAACATCGATGTCGGCAACCTCAATGAACGCCTCGACAGCCAGGGCGCACCGCTTGAATTACTGCCGATGATCGACGGTTTCAACGCCATGCTCGATCGCCTCGACAAGGGTTTTGTACAACTGGGTCAGGTGTCGACCGACATGGCCCACGAACTGCGCACGCCGATCAACAACCTGCTCGGCGAAACCCAGGTGGCGCTGCAGCAGAACCGCAGCATCGACGCCTACCAACAACTGCTGGCGTCCAACGTCGAAGAACTCGAACGCCTGGCGCGCATGCTCGACAACATGCTCTTCCTGGCCCGTACCGATCCGCGCAGCGCCCTGCGCCAGCGCCAGGAACTGGATGCCGCCGATGAAATGCAACGCATGGCCGATTACTTCGAAGGCCCGGCCACCGATGTCGGTATCTGCATCAACGCCCAGGGCAGCGGCCTGATCTGGGCCGAGCCAATGTTGCTGCGTCGGGCCCTGGCCAATCTGTGCGCAAACGCCATCAAATACGGCGCGCCACAGTCCGAGCTGGTGATTCGCGCCAAGCCGACGGCCGATGGCATCCGCGTACAGGTGCGCAATCACGGCCCGACCATTGCCGCCGAGCATTTGCCGAAACTGTTCGAGCGCTTCTACCGGGTCGACGAATCCCGCGAACGCTCCAGTCAGTCCAATGGCCTGGGCTTGTCGATCGTCGCGACCATCATGCAACTGCACAACGGTGCCTATAAGGTCAGGAGTGCCGACGGCATCACCAGCTTCGAGCTGTTCTTCCCGGCACGGCAGCAGCATGAGTGATGCATCGCCCCACACAGATCCGACCAAACAACGCTCGGCGGCGCCCATCATGGCCTAACCTCATAGCCTGAGTGACTAAAGGGTCGGGATGCCAATGGGCAAAGCATTGAAGTCAGTGGTCTTCGTCGTACTCCTGTGCCTGATGGCCCAAGGCGGATGGGCTTGGGCAGCCATCATGTCTGACGACATCTCCCCGCAACCCGCCACCACCAACATCGGCGTGACTGCGAACGATTTACTGACGCTGCAAGACCAGCTCAACAACCTCAAGCAACAGGTGTCCCTGGCCAGCAACTACACGCAGCTGGAGGGCGCGCAAGATCTGGCTCAGACGCTGATCCAGGACGTCGACCGCCTGACCGCCTCGATACTACCGGCCCAGGCGCAACTGCAAGCACAGCTCAACGTGCTGGGGCCGGTTCCACTGGACGAAAACCCGCTGGTGAGCTCGGCCATTTCGACACAACGGGCAGCACTCAGCGAGCAGAAGGACAAGGTCGACGGTTACCTGAAAACCCTGGCGGTGTTGAAGCAAAGTGCTGCCGATCTGATCACCCAGATTGCCGGGATTCGTCGCAGCCTGCTGGAAGCCGAGGTCACCCAGCAGACCCGCAGCATCCTCAATCCCGAATTTTGGTCGCCGTTGTTCGACCTGCCATCAGACGATTATCAGCGTTTTGCCGCCCTGCTCCAGCAGCTCGAAGTGACCCACCAACTCGCCTGGCAACCGGGTCAGCGCTTGTTCACGGTCATCTTGCTGTTACTCGCCCTGGCGGTCTGGACAGTCGGGCGACGCTGGGCTGGACGCGGGCTGGCCTGGTTGTGCATTCATCGCATGCCCGAAGGTCGCTTGCGCCGAAGCGCCCTGGCACTGGCGTCGGTCCTGGCGACGGTGCTGTCGGCCAGTATCGCGATACAGCTGCTGCATTACGTCGGCACCCGGCAGATACCCTATACGCCGCTGGTGGCGGACCTGGCGCAGTATCTGGAGAAACTGGCCTACACCTGCGTCTTGATCACCGGCCTGAGTCGGGCGCTGCTGTCGATCAAACACCCTTCGTGGCGCCTGCCGGATATCTCCGACCCGGTGGCGCTGGCCATGGCGCCCTACCCCATCTGGCTGGCCGGCGTGTTGCTGGTGCTGGTGACGCTGGTGCAGATGAGCAATGTCACCGGCATGAGCGCCGGCGTGGTGATGTTTGGACGGGGCATCGTGGCACTGGCAGTCACCCTGATACTGGGCTCGTTGCTGTTGCGGGTGACCAAGGTCCGCCGGGCCATGGCGATCGCCGGTGATCTACCGCAAAGCGCCGGCACCCTGACCGGGTTGATCTACGCCTTTGTCGCCGGGGCGTTGGTGGTGTCCATGCTCGCCCTGCTCACGGGGTACGTGACCATGGCCCGATTCATCACCTATGAACTGGTGTGGATCTTCATCATTTTCTCCGGTTTCTATCTGCTCACGCAGTTGCACGTCGACACCTGCGACTACGTGTTTTCGCCAAAGAGCCCGCCCGGCAAGGGCTTCAAGCAGATGCTGGGGATCAGTAACCCGCGTCTGGAACAGATCTGCACCGTGCTGTCCGGTGGTGGTCGCGCCGCACTGATCCTGATCGCGGTGATTGCCCTGTTTGTCGGTGGCGTGGGCACGACCCTGAGCCAACTGGTCACCAACACCCTGAACATCCTCGGCGGTGAGGGCCTGCGCAAATTCAACATCGTCCCCGACAACCTGATGCATGCCTTGCTCGCGCTGGTGATCGGCATCTACCTGATCCGCACCTTTCGCCGCTGGCTGGACAACGAGTTCCTGCCGAAAACCGAAATGGACCCGGGCATGTGTGCCTCCCTCAGCACACTGTTCGCCAACCTCGGTTACGCCGCGGTGGTGCTGCTGACGCTGTCTTCGCTGGGGATCAAGTGGACCAACCTGGCGTGGATCGTCAGCGCCCTGTCGGTGGGTATCGGCTTTGGCTTGCAGGAGATCGTGAAGAACTTCATTTCCGGCCTGATCCTGCTGACCGAACGCCCGGTCAAGGTTGGCGACCTGATCAGCATCAGCGGAGTCGAGGGCGATATCCGCCGCATCAACGTACGAGCCACGGAAATACAACTGTCCGACCGCTCGATCATGATCGTGCCGAACTCGCACCTGATCTCACAGAACCTGCGCAACGTCACCCTTGGCGGCAGTGCCCAGGGCGTGGTCACACTCGAATTGTTGTTGCCGCTGGACATCGATCCGGAGCAGGTGCAGAACCTGCTGCTGGAGGCCTACACGGTGCATGAAGGCATACTGGAGAAACCGGCACCCTACGTGCGCTTCAGTCAGTTGAAACCGGAAGGCATCACGCTGACCATCACCGGCTACGTCGCCAGCCCGCGCACGGTCGGGGCGATCAAGAGCGAGCTGTTGTTCGAGATTCTCAAGCGGCTGGGTGCCGCCGGGATTGAACTGGCGAAATCGCCCACCACTCCATGACACAAAACAATGTGGGAGCGAGCTTGCTCCGGGCGGCGTTCCGACGATGGTCGCCAACGATAACGAGGGATGTCTGAAAGCCCGCGTTGTATTGGAGTCCATCGCGAGCAAGCTCGCTCCCACAGGTCAATCATTGATCAATGGGCGATGCACACCGACTTGAGCTCGGTGTAAGCCTCGATCACCGCACGGCCGAACTCGCGGCCCATGCCCGATTGTTTGACGCCACCGAACGGCATCGCCGGGTCGAGCAGTACGTGAGCGTTGACCCACACGGTGCCGGCTTCGATGCGCGGTACCAGGTTCATCGCCTTGCTCAAATCGTTGGTCCACAGGCTGGCAGCCAGGCCGTAGCGGTTGTCGTTGGCCAGTTCGATCACGGCGTCTTCGTCGTCGAACGGCATCACGCCCAGTACCGGGCCGAACACTTCTTCGCGGGCCACGGCCATGCTGTGGTCGATGTCCGCCAGAATGGTCGGTTGCACGAAGAAGCCATCACCTTGCAGCAACTCGCCTCCGGTCACCACGCGGGCACCTTCCTGGCGGGCCAGTTCGATGTGCTTGAGCACGCTTTGCTGCTGCTTGCGCGACACCAGTGGGTTGATCGCCGCCTCGCAGTTCATGCCATCGCCAATCGGCATCGACGACACGGCAGCGGCCAGCGCCTCGACAAACTTGTCGTGGATCGAGCGGTGCACGTAGAAGCGCGAAGCCGCAGCGCAGACCTGGCCGTTGTTGAGCAGACCACCAAGGATCGCGCCCTGTACGGCTTTTTCGATGTCGGCATCGGCGAGCACGATCATCGGGTTCTTGCCACCCAGTTCCAGGGAGAAGCGCGTCATGTTGGTCATGCACGCCACGCCGACGCTCTTGCCGACTGCGGTGGAGCCAGTGAACGACACCTTGCTCACCAACGGGTGCGAAGTCAGCACGCCACCCACCGAGGCACCGCCACCTGTAACGACGTTGAACACGCCCGCCGGAATACCGGCTTCCAGCGCCAGCTCAGCCAGGCGCATGGCGGTCAGCGGGGTTTCCATTGCCGGTTTGATGATCACGGTGCAACCGGTGGCCAGCGCCGGCATCAGTTTCCAGGCGGCGATCAGCAGCGGGAAGTTCCACGGCACGATACCGACGACCACACCCACCGGCTCGCGCTTGGTGAACGCGGTGAACTTGGCGCCCGGCGGCAGCGGGATCGACACGTCGAAAGTCTGGCCTTCGATCTTGGTCGCCCAGCCGGACATGTAGCGCATGAATTCCACGGTGGCATTGAGGTCCAGCGCGCGGGCCATGTTGATCGACTTGCCCTGGCTCAGGGTTTCCAGCTGTGCCAGCTCTTCAGCGTGCTCTTCCACCAGGCGGGTGAAGTTCAGCAGGATGCGTTCACGGTCGGCCGGACGCAGTTTCGACCACACGCCGGACTTGAAGGCCTTGTGCGAGGACTGCACGGCTTGCTCGACGATTTCCAGGGGTGCGTCCATGGTTTCGCACAGGGTCTGGCCGGTCGCCGGGTTGACCACGGCAATGCTCTCGCCTTCGGCGAACACCCACTGACCGTCGATGAAGCAGCCGTGACGGCGTTCGATAAAGGCAGACACCTGGGGCAGGATTTCAACGTTGCTCATAAATCACCTTTTATTCAGACGAATTGTTCAGGCACGCATCCGGCCTGATCAGTGTTGTTCCTTGAGGAAGCAGGCGACCGCTTCACGATCGTCGGCCGATGCCAGGCCCATGTACGGCATGTAGGTACCGGGCACGTAGGCCTGCGGTTGGGTGATGAACTGCGTGATGTTCTCGGCCTGCCAGCTGATGTCCTTGTCACGCATGGCCTGGGAATAGCTGAAACCGGCCAGCGAACCGGACTTGCGCCCGACCACACCGTTGAGGTTTGGCCCCATCATGCCGGTCGTGCCCTTGGTCACCGCGTGGCAGACGCTGCATTCAGTGGCAAACACTTCGGCGCCATGAGCTGTGACCGAGCTGCACTCGGCAGCGGACACCGCCTGAACCAGGGCAAAGGAAAGCAAAGCGGCGAGAGGCAAACGCAACGACGTGAACATAAGAAACGACCTTGAAAATCCGCGCGTCCATCACCGGATGAACGCCAACACAAAAAATGCCGAGGCAACGGTGCTTCGGCAGGCTGGAAGGGATTGTCGATGGTCGGCGGCACGCAGGTTTTGCCCTGCGTGCCAGTTGTGTTGGCGGTTGTGCCAAATCGATCAGTTCACATACCGCTTGCAATACTCCCCCGGCGAAACCCCGAAGCGCGCCTTGAACGCCGTGGAGAAATGGCTGGAATCGTTGAATCCCCAGGCATACGCCAACGCACACAACTTGCCCTCGCCCGTCATCTGCCGCAGTTGCTCGGCGCAGCGGTCCAGGCGGCGGTTTTTCACGTACTGCGCGACGACCAGGCCGTGTCGGGAAAATACCCGGTACAAGCCGCGTACCGAGACGCCGATCTGCGTCGCCAGCCATTGCGGGCACAGCGCTTCATCAGCGATGTGCTGATCGATAACGCGCAGGGCCTTGCGGAAGGTGCGTTCCTGCAACGAGTCATCCACTTCGCTCGCGCCCATGGCCGGACGCAGCAAACTGATGAGCGCGTCGAGTGTGGCTTCGCTTTCGGCCAGGCTCAGGCGCTGTTGCGTGGCGCCGAGGATCAAGTGTTTGGCCAGTCCTGCCATCGACGCCGCAGCCGGAATGCGTTGCGCCGGCTCTACAGGGGCGTAGCGCGATTGCTGCTCGACCTTTTCGCGGGGCAGGATCAACGACAACTGACGGGCGTTATTGCGATAGACGAAATTGCTCGGGCACGTCGAGTCGATCAGCGTGATGTCCCCGGGCAACAGGGTGATGCAACGACCCTGCTGTTCCATCACTGCTTCGCCCGCCAACTGGAAGGCCGCGTAGTAGTGCGAACCCGCGCTCTGTTCGATGTCATGCCGGGTGCGAAACAGTTGCGTCTGCGCCACCTCGACAAAGCTCATTTTCAGTTCGCCGCTGCGGTACTCATCGATGGAGCCCTCGAACTGTGGGCCCAGCCGGTTGGCGCTGAAGCGTCCGCAGACCTGGCTGACCTTGTCGAGCCATTGATCAAAACCCTCGACCTGTTGTGCATTGTTCATGACTGCCTCACCCATCGCATTAGTCGCTGCGCTGCGTCCTGCAGGTTTCGTTCCGACCTGTTCCAACGCGCAATACCAAGGGTTGCGGGGCTTGCGCGTGCTCACTCTCGACGCAGCCAAGTTGACCGCGCACCAAAATCCGCCGGCATGGCACCGAGCCACAAATCTGGCATGCACAACCAACTAATTGGCAAACAGGGAAAAGGGCGAAGAAAAGTCGGGCCTTAGTATCTAAAAAGACCGCAAACCTGCGCTCAAGAACAAGAACGGATGCCACACAATGCTCAAGTCCCCCTTGCTTCGTCTCTCGACGCTGGCGCTGATGGTCAGTGCCGGCCAGGCCAGTGCCTACGAACTCTACGCCGATAGCGACAGCCATCTGAACGCCACCCTCGAAGCCGCGTTCGGCATTTTCCATAGCCAGGAAAACTACGCCCTGTCCGGCCGTCTCGATGAAGGTTCTTCGTCGTGGCGCGAGGGCTACATCAAATATGGTTTGAGTTTCGACAAGGGACTGGCGGGCGCTGGCACTGCGTATGGCGCGGGCAACCTGCTGAGTTCCGGCACCTGGGGTGACGGCGATGCCGCCGGTTTCAGCGACGGCACGGAGCGCACCACCAAATTCGAAGACGCCTACCTCGGCTGGCGTTCAGCCGACCTGTTCGCGCCACTGGGCAAGGACGGTGTCGACCTGTCTTTCGGTCGTCAGAACATCGTGGTCGGTGACGGTTTCCTGATCGACGGCGACGCCTTGAACATGGGTAAAGGCCTGGCCGACGGTGAGTTCAACCGCGGCGGTTCCTACTACCTGGCCGCCCGCAAAGCCTTCGACGAGACCGCCGTATTGCGTCTGGGTGGCAAGGAAGGCTGGCGCAGTGACCTGATGTGGCTCAAATCCGACAACCGCGCCCAGGCCGAGACCGAAATGTATGTCGGCACCCTGGAGCACGTGGCCGAGGCCGGCACGGTCGGCCTGACCTACATCAAGACCACCGACATCGACGAGCAGTACGCCTCGCCGCTGCAACTCGAACGCGACGGCATGAAGACCTACAGCCTGCGTGCGACCGGCAATGCCGGGGTCAAGGACCTGTTCCTCTCCGGTGAGTACGCCAAGCAGGACAAGCCCCACGCCGACAACGAAGACGCCTGGTACCTGGAAGCCGGCTGGACCTTCTCCGAGGCGATCTGGACCCCGTACGTCAGCTACCGCTACAGCCGCTTCTCGGAAAACTACGACACCCTGTTCTACGGCATGAGCCGTGGCTACGGCACCTGGTTCCAGGGTGAAGTGGCGGGCAACTACGCCGGGCCGTTCAACAGCAACTCGCGTATCCAGAACGTCGGCCTGAAAGTTTCGCCGGCGGCGAACCTGAACCTCGGCGCGCTCTATTTCCACTACGACACCATCGACCGCAGCCTGGGCAATACCGACGGTCACGAAGTCGACCTGTACGCCGAATGGCACGTCAACGATCACCTGACCGTGATGCCGCTGGTGGGTATCTATCAGCCGGACAAGAGCGCTGAAAACGGCGGCACGCAACTGGGCAACAACGACCAGAACGTCTACGCCCAGCTGCTGTTCGTCACCGGTTTCTAAACTCGGTCATGGGCAACGGTGCTGCCGTTGCCCATGTGGAAAAAGGTATTTCCAATGCACAAGAGATTCCTGACGATCCAGAGCAAGATCGCCCTCCTCGCCGGCTTGTGCCTGCTGTTGGTGGTCGGTTTGCTGATGGGGTTGTCTCTGTACCAGACCCACAAGAGCAGCCGGCAAGTGGCCGAGGCCAGCGGCGACATGCTCGCCGGTGCGGCCAAGGAACACATGCAGGCCCTGGGCAAAGTGCAGGCCATGCAGGTGCAACGCACCTTCACCCAGACCCACGAATACGGCCAGGGGTTATCGCGCTATGTGCTGTACCTGCGACAGCTGCAGCATCAGGGCAGCCTGACCCGCCAACAACTGCGCCAGGAGCTGAGTAGCCAGCTTCACCAGGCCCTGATCGACAAGCCCGACCTGCTCGGGCTTTATGTCATTTTCGAACCCGGTGGACTGGACGGCGCCGATGGCGACTTCGTCAACCAGGCCGAGCTTGGCAGCAACGAAACCGGACGTTTCTCGCAGTATTGGGTACAGAGCAAACCCGGCGAACTGCAAGCGGTGATCGGTGACGAAGGCCTGCTGGCGAACACCGAACCCGGCCCCAGCGGCGCCCCCTACAACGCGTTCTACACCTGCGCTCGCGACACCCGGCAAGCCTGTGTGCTGGAGCCGTATTTCGACGACGCCTCCGGCACACGCAAACTGGTGACCAGCGTGGCCTTTCCGCTGCTGGAAAACGGCAAGGTCATCGCTGTGCTCGGGCTCGACATCAACCTCGCCGCCCTGCAACAGAACAGCGCCACCAGCGCCCGTCAGTTGTTCGACGGCAACGGCCAGATCAGCATCATCAGCCCGCGCGGGGTAATTTCCGCCAACAGCCAGGACGTCAATCGTCTCGGCCAGCCGATGGACAATCGCGAGGTCATGGACGCCCTGCATCAGGGCCAGCCCAAGGTGTTCGTCGACAGCCAGCAGATCAAGGTACTCGAACCGCTGGAGCCGATTGCCGGTGCGGCGCCTTGGGGCGTGCTGGTCGGTGTGCCACAGCAGGTGTTGCTGGCACCGGTGACTACCTTGCAAAAAGAACTCGATGCCCAGGGTGTGCAAAGCACGGCGCTGGAATTGTTGCTCGGTGGTGGCTCCGCCCTGCTCGGCCTGCTGTTGATCTGGTACACGGCGCAGCGCATCACCCGGCCACTGAAAGTGCTGACCGGGGTCATGGAAGATATTTCCCTCGGTGAAGGTGATCTGACCCGGCGCCTGCAAGTGCAGTCCCGGGATGAAATCGGTCAGTTGGCCACCGCGTTCAACCGCTTTGTCGAGCGTATCCACCAGTCAATGCGCGAAGTGTCGTCGGCGGCACAGGGTGTCAATGAAGGCGCGCGCCGGGTCCTGGTTGCCTCGAACTCGTCGCTGAGCAATTTCGACGATCAATCGACCCGCACCAACAGCGTGGCGGCAGCGATCAACCAGTTGGGCGCCGCCGCACAGGAGATCGCCCACAACGCCTCCGACGCCTCGCACCAGGCGTCCAATGCCCGCCAGCAAGCGGAAGACGGCCGGCAGGTGGTGCAGCGCACTATCGAGGTGATGAACGAACTGTCCGGCAAGATCAGCGCCTCCTGCGCCAACATCGAAGTGCTCAACAACAAGACCGTGAACATCGGGCAGATCCTCGAAGTGATCAAGGGCATCTCCCAGCAGACCAACCTGCTGGCGCTCAACGCAGCGATCGAGGCGGCACGGGCCGGTGAAGCGGGCCGTGGTTTTGCCGTGGTCGCCGACGAAGTGCGCAGCCTCGCCGGACGCACCCAGACCTCGGCGCTGGAGATTCAGCAGATGATCGAGGAGCTGCAGGTCGGCGCCCGGGAATCGGTCACCACCATGACCGAGAGCCAGCAGCACAGTGAGGAAAGCGTCACCATCGCCAACCTCGCCGGCTCGCGCCTGGGCAGCGTGACCCAGCGCATTGGCGAGATCGACAACGTCAACCAGTCGGTTGCGGCGGCCACCGAAGAACAGACCGCGGTGGTCGAAGCGCTGAACGTCGACATCACCCAGATCAACACCCTCAACCAGCAAGGCGTGGAGAACCTGCAATCGACCTTGCGTGCCTGTACTGAGCTTGAGCAACAGGCGGGACGTTTGAACCAGTTGGTGGGGAGTTTTCGGATCTGAGGATTGCGGTGCCTGAAATGCCGCCATCGCGAGCAAGCTCGCTCCCACAGTGGATCTCCGTCGTTCACAAATACTGTGTTCACTGAAAATCCCTGTGGGAGCGAGCTTGCTCCGGGCGGCGATCCGACGATGAGGCCGGTACAGCCAACATTTCCCGCACCTGACACCCCGCCATCGCCAGCAATCCGTCCCCCCCACAATAGATCACGCAGTCCACACATCCTGTGCTCAGCGAAAAACCCTGTGGGAGCGAGCTTGCTCCGGGCGGCGATCCGACGATGAGGTCGGCACAGCTGACATTTCTCGCGCCTGACACGCCGCCATCGCCAGCAAGCCCTCACTCCAATCTGGCACCCACAATCAACCACCTGGCATGGGCGCACACATGCCGGCGGGTTTTCCGGGCGTAGTATCGAAGCCAACCCCAAGGCTCTGGCCGGGCCAACAGGCCGGTTGCCCATGGGTGCAAAACAACGCTGAACCCCTCCATTTCTCACTAAAACAATAATTCGGCCTTCGGGCCGCAGGAGACTTGTGTGCTTAAGAAAAGTGCGTTGGGCTGGCCAAAGATTGCCGGTCTCGGAATTGCGTTGGTGGTGGCCGGGCAGTTTTCCGGCTGGAACTTCGGCCTGATGGCGGGCGGCTGGATGAACATGCTGATCGCGACGCTGTTGATGGCCCTGCTCTGCGGTGGCCTGGCGTTGTGTGTGGCGGAGCTGTCCACGGCCTTGCCCAGCGCCGGCGGCGTGTTTGTCTATGCGCAAAGCGCGTTCGGACCGTTCGTGGGTTATCTGGTCGGTGTCGCCTGTGCCTTGGCGTTGACCATCGGCACCGGTGCCGCCGCCACCTTTATCTGCGCCTACACCGAATCGATTTTCGGCCTCGGTGGCTGGACGGTGAAAATCGCCCTGTTTGCCGTGATCATCGGCATCCACATGCGCGGCGTCGGTGAGGCCATGGGCCTGACCTTCATCGCCGGTGTGATTGCCGTCGTCGCCTTGCTGACCTTCGGCGTGGCCATGGCGCCGCACGTTGAACTGGCCAACCTGATGAAACTGCCGGTCAACGTTTCTACGCCGGTCAGCCTGGGCGGAATCTTCGCCTGCGTACCTTTCGCCATCTGGTTGTTCATCACCGTCGAGCAAACCGGTTCGGCGGCCGAAGAAGCCCACAACCCGGGTCGGACCATGCCCCGCGGCATTCTGGCGGCGGTCGGTACCTTGCTGGTGACGGCGCTGGTGGTGCTGGTGTGCGCACCCGGTGCCGGTGGTGTCGAACTGGTCGGTTCGGCGGGCGATCCGCTGTACGCGGCGATGTCCGGCAACAGCGCCTTCGGTGACGGTTCTTGGCTGGCCAAGGTGATCGGTTGCGGCGCGGTGTTCGGCCTGATCGCGACCTTCTTCTCGCTGGTCTACGCCGCGTCCCGCCAGCTGTTCGCCATGGCCCGCGACGGCCTGTTCCCGAAATGGCTGGGCAACACCGGCAAACGCGGCACGCCTTACCCGGCACTGTTGCTGATCGCCGTGATCGGTCTGCCGCTGTCCGCCGTCGACCCGGCCACCGTGATGCTCGCTGTCGTGCTGCTGCTCAACGTTTGCTACCTGTTCATCTTCGGCGCCTACCTGCATATCAAGCGCAACCAGCCCGACCTGCCACGACCGTTCACCCTGATCGGCGGCAAGCTGGTCGCCTGGCTCGGCCTGGCCCTGACGCTGGTGGTGATCGCTGCCTGCTTCCAGCTCGACATCAAGATGCTGATCGCCCTCGCGGTGACCTTCACCCTGTGCATCCTCAACTTCCTGTTGCGTAACCGTTCGCCATCCTCTGCCCTGGAGACCCCCGACCATGCCTGAAGCCACCCTGTTGCAACGCCGCCATCGCGTGCTGGGCAGCGCCTCGCCACTGTTCTACGACAAGCCATTGCACCTGGTCCGCGGTGAAGGCGTCTGGCTGTTCGACGTCGACGGTCGACGCTACCTCGACGTGTACAACAACGTACCTTGCGTCGGCCACTGCAACCCGCACGTGACCGAGGCCATGCACCGTCAGGCGACCACCCTGAACATCCACACCCGCTACCTCGACGAGCAGGTGGTGCGTTACGCCGAGCGCCTGACCGCGACCTTCGGCGAACCGCTGGACACGGCGATGTTCACCTGCACCGGCAGCGAGGCCAACGAACTGGCGCTGCGCCTGGCACGCTTCGCCAGTGGCGGCACCGGCATCATCGTCAGTGACTACAACTACCACGGCAACTCGGCATCGCTGGCCGAAGTCACCACCGCACTGCCTTCGCCCGAGCCCTTCGCCGCCCATGCCCGCGCCGTGCCGATCCCGTGCCTGTACCACGCACCGGCTGGCACTACCGAGGCGCAACTGGCCGAGCAATACGCGGCCAACATCGCTGCGGCCATCGCCTCGATGCAGGCACAGGGCATCCGCCCTGCCGCCCTGCTGATCGACACCCTGTTCGCCAACGAAGGCCTGCCCCGGGTGCCGGCCAGTTTCGTCAACAAGGCCGCGGCGCTGATTCGTGCGGCGGGCGGACTGTTCATCGCCGATGAAGTGCAGTCCGGTTTCGGCCGCACCGGCGATCACCTGTGGGGGCATCAGGCCCACGGCGTGGTGCCGGACATAGTCACCCTCGGCAAACCCATGGGCAACGGTTACCCCCTGGCCGGATTGATCACCCATAAAACCCTGGTCGAGTCCTTCGGCCGTCACGCCATGTACTTCAACACCTTCGGTGGCTCGCCGGTCGCCGCCGCCGTCGGCATGGCGGTGCTCGACGTGATCGAGCAGCAACAGCTGCTGCTCAACGCACAAACGGTCGGTGCCTATGTGCAGCAACGCCTGCAAGCACTGGCCGAAAAGCATTCGATCATCGGCGACGTGCGCGGCAAGGGGCTGTTCTTCGCCATGGAGCTGGTGCGTGATCATCGGACCAAGGAGTCCGCCGGACTGGAGGCGCGCAAGGTGGTCAATGACATGCGCGAGAACGGCGTACTGATCAGCAAGATCGGCGCCGGCGACAACATTCTCAAGTTGCGCCCGCCGCTGGTGTTCAGCCGCGACAACGCCGACCTGTTCGTTGACACCCTGGATAACGCGCTCAGCGCGATTTGAGGCCCTGCCATGTCTGAATTTCACGCCCTGCCCCATGACCAGCAAGTCGCCCGCTTGCATGACCTGGCACGCCACGCCCTGCAGCACTGGGACGGCGAATTCGCCGACATCGAACTGGTAAAGTTCCGCGAGAACGCCGTATTTTCCGCGCGCCGCCACGACGGTCAGCGCGTCGCCCTGCGCATCCACCGCAACGGCTATCACTGCGAAGCCGCGCTGCGCTCCGAGCTGCAATGGATGGAAGCCCTGGAGGGCGCCGGCATCACCGTGCCGCAAATCATCCGCGCACAAAATGAAAGCCATCTGATCGAAGTCACCCATCAGGCCATCGGCGAAGCGCGTCACATCGACATGCTCGCCTGGCTGCCGGGTGCAACCGCCGGCACTTCCGAGGCCGGCGTGCAGGCCGATACCGAAGTGGATTTCCTGTTCAACGAAGCCGGCGCGCTGGCCGCGCGCATTCACCTGCACTCGGCGGACTGGCAGCAGCCGGACGAGTTTGTCCGACATGCCTGGGATGAAGAAGGCCTGATCGGCGCCAATCCGTTCTGGGGCCGATTCTGGGAGCTGGAGCAGCTCAGCGACGAGCAGCGCGATCTGCTGCAACAGGCACGGCGCACGGCGCGCAAGGACCTGCGCCAGTACGGCCGGCATCTGGGCAACTTCGGCATGATCCACGCCGATCTGGTGCCGGAGAACCTGTTGATCGAAGGGCCGCGTTTGCGCCTGATCGACTTTGACGACGCCGGGTTCGGCTGGCACATGTTCGAACTGGCCACCGCGTTGTACTTCTGCCTGGATGACCCGCGTTACGAGCAGATCAAGGCCGCACTGCTCGAAGGCTACAACGCGGTCAAACCGCTGACCGAGGCTGATCGCAAGACCCTGGCGCTGTTCCTGATGCTGCGCGGCACCACCTACCTGGGCTGGATTCACACCCGCCAGGGCACGCCGACCGCGATTGAAATGGCACCGATGTTGATTGACCGGGCTTGCCTGTTGGCGCGGGCTTATTTAGAGGCCTGACAGACCGCCATCGCTACGGTGCGGCGATCCGCCAAGCCGGCTCCTGCAGGTTCAACGCAATACCTGTGGGAGCGGCTTGTTCAACTCCCCGATCTTCTCCAGTCGCGCCCGAACGATATTGCGGCTGATATTGAGCAAGCGCCCGGTCTGCAACTGGTTGCCATGGCAGAAGCGGTAAGCGGCGCGAAAAATGGTCTCTTCGATGTGCTCGTACAGGTCGGGAATATTCTGTTCGAACAGTGCATTGAGTGCAGTTTCCAGGTCTGCCGGGCCGGTGATCGCAGGCGCCGTATGAACCGCCTGATCCTGCTCGTGGCGGATGCCCGAAGAACGCATGTCCACCAGATGCAAATCCGCCGGCGCAACCCGTTGGTTACGGCACACCAGCAAGGCATGGTGAATGGAGTTTTCCAGCTCGCGGATGTTGCCCGGCCAGCTGTGTTCCAACAGTTTGCGCTCCGCTTCGTCACTCAGTGTGGCGCGGTTATAGCCCAGGCGCTGGCAGTGTTCTTCGAGGAAAAATTCGGCCAGCGGCAGGATGTCCCCCGGGCGTTCGCGCAGCGGTGGCAGGCGAATCGTGGCGACGTGCAAGCGGTAGAACAGGTCTTCGCGAAAATGTCCGGCGACCACGGCGTCGGCCAGATTGACGTTGGTCGCCGCGACCAACCGCACGTTGATCGGAATCGGTGTGCGCGAGCCCAGGCGCACCACCTCGCGCTCCTGCAGCACCCGCAGCAACTTGACCTGCATGTTCAGCGGCAGATCACCAATCTCATCAAGAAACAGCGTGCCGCCATTGGCCGCTTCGAACCAGCCGGCCTTGGTCGTGGTGGCGCCGGTGAAGGCGCCTTTTTCGTGGCCGAACAGTTCGCTTTCCACCAGGGTTTCGGCGAAGGCGCCACAGTTGACGGCCACGAATGGCTCGCGGCCCCGGCGGCTCAGATGGTGAATGTGCCGGGCCACCAGCTCCTTGCCGGTGCCGGTTTCGCCGATGATCAATGTGTTGGCCTCGCTCGGCGCCAGACGCTCGATGCGGCTGAGCAGTTCCTGTGAGCGCGGGTCCTTGAACACCAGAACGGTGGCCCGCACCGACTTGGTCAATTCGCGGGCATTTGGATGAGTGATCAGCGACATGGTGCATTCCTGGCAGTAAAAGCGCATTTGCATAGTGCACGAAGTCACATAGACTAAAAAATTATTAATTAATATTTATATATTCCAATATTGAATATAAACAAAACTGCTAGTGCCTTGTTGCTGGAGCAGCAATGAGTGCGCATCGCCCTGCTGGCAGATCAGCACCCGTCTCTTTCACCAACGCCCGCCCCTGCCCCTCAAGCCACGTCCTGCGGGGCCTGTAGCCATTTCCCCACGCAGTGGCATGCAATCTGCTCTCTCCCCTCCAATGCAAGCCCTCTCTGTAGGCGGCGCAGAGGGAATGATTTTGAAATTCGAATCGGGAGAGATTTCAATGAAACAGTTCTGGCGTAACAGCCTGGTCACTTTGACCGCTTTGCTGCTCAGTGCCACTGCGCTGGCCGAGCAGCCACCCGCCTCGGTAAAGATCGCCATCGTCGCCTACACCCAGGGTGGCAAGCCGGTGTTTGGCGGCATCGCCGGGCGGGTGATCGAGGACGGTTGGCTTGAACAGCAACTGAGCCAGCGTGGGGTCAAGCTCGACTGGATCGCCCTGCCCCACGCCGGCGCCGGCCCGCAGATCAACGAAGGCTTCAGCAACAACAGCATCGACTTCGCCGTACGCGGAGACCTGCCCTCGGTCATCGCCGGTGCGGGCGGTGTGCCGGGCAAATTGATCGTGCCCGGTGGCAGCGGCAACAATATCTACCTGGTGGTCCCGAGCGGTTCCGATGCCAAGAGCATCGAGGACCTCAAAGGCAAACGCGTGGCCCTGCATCGCGGCCGTCCCTGGGAGTTCGCTTTCAGCAACTTCCTCGCCAGCAAGGGCCTCAAGCTCGATGACTTGAAGATCGCCAACCTCAATCCACAAGTCGGCGCGGCGGCCGTTTCCGCCGGCAAAGTGGACGCCGCGGTCTTGCTCAGCGAGGCCTACGCCCTGGAAGACAAAGGCGTGGGCAAGATCATCTGGTCGACTAAAGAAGGCGCCAACGACTGGCGCCTGGTCTCGGATCTCTGGGGCACCGACAGCTTCGTCGCCCAGCACCCGGACATCACTCAGTTGCTGGCGACGGCGTGGGTCAAAGCGGCGTGGTGGATTTCCCAAGAACAGAACCAGGATGCCTATTACCAACTGTCCTCACGCGCCGGCACCGCTGAAAGCGTGCTGCGTCGCGATGACCAGAACGACCCCGTGACCTGGAAAGACCGCTGGGCGCCGAAAAGTGATGAGCAACTCAAAGCCCACTATCAGGCACTGACCGCCTACGCCCTGGCCAACCACCTTATCCGCAACACCTACGACATCAGCCCGTCGTTGGCCACCGGTTTCACTCACCAGGCGCTGATCGATCTCAAGCTCACCGACTACTGGCCGGCCCTCCGTGGCCAGGTCAGCACCCTTCCATGAAAAGACCATCTGCAAGCCCTGCGTGCAGTAAGACGGAGCCCTCATCATGAGCATTGAATTTTTCACTCGCCTGCCCCTGCACGGCGAAACCCAGTTTCTTCCCGGCGACCCGCGCAACCGTGGCGACTGGCATCGCGGCGGCCCGAGCACAGGCGCCGTCTCGGGGTTCAGCGTCGGCGATCACTTTACCTATATCGATTACCTCGGACAGATTGCCAAGGCCGCTGAAATCAACGGTTTTGGTGGCGCGCTGATGGTCAACGCGCCCTCCGGCGAAGAGCCCTGGACGGTCTGCTCACTGCTGGCCCGGGAAACCCGCACGCTGAAATTCGTCACCGCGTTCCAGCCCTATCACTACACACCCTGGGTGGCTGTGCAGCAGGCCGCGACCTACCAGCGCGCCACCGGCAATCGCCTGGTGTGGAACATCATCAATGGCGGCTCCGATGCGATCCAGCGTCAGGTCGGCGACTTCAGTGATCACGATGAGCGCTATGAGCGGGCCATCGAGTTCATGGACGTGGTCAAGGGCTATTGGCACAACGAGAACTTCCACTACGAGGGCAAGTTCTACCAGGCCGAGGGCGGTGGATTGCGCGGCCCTCTGAAGAAAGCCCAATTGCCGCTGATCTGCACCGCCGGCTCATCGATTGCGGCTCGGGAATTCGCGGCCAAACACGCCGATTTCTATCTGATGCGTGCCGAGCACCCGGATGAAATTGCCGCGTTGATTGCCGACATTCGTGAACGCACACTCAAGCATGGCCGCAGCGATATCCGCTTCGGCCTGTCCATTGATGTGATCGCCCGGGAGACCGAGGAACTGGCCCGCACCGAGGCGCGGCGTTTCTTCGACGAAGGCATCGCCAAGGGCGCGGTCAAGGCGGTGGCGGCGCATGCCGGGCTGCGCACCGCACGCAAGCTCAGCTATGAGAACGAGTTCGCACAGAAGCGCGAAACCCAGAGTTTCGAGGACTTCTTCATTCACCCCAACGTCTGGACCGGCTTTGGCTACATCGGCATTCCACCGGGGTGTGCGCTGGTGGGCAGCTACGAAAACGTCGTGGCACGGATTCGTGAATACAACGCCATCGGCATCGACCTGTTCTTCCTCGCCGGCTACCCGCACCTGGAGGAAGCCTATCGTTTGGGCGAGCACGTCCTGCCGCACTTTCGCGGCGAGCGTGCCGAGCTGAGTCGTCTTTCGGATGCACCGCTGGAGCTACGTTCCGCCAACAGTCCGGCCTTGCGCGGCACGGCTGCATCGGGTTGATCGCGAGGAGCCGCGGCCTGACAGGGATGTCCTCAAGGCTCCAGCCCGATCCCCCGCAGTATGACGCTGGTCACCGTCTGCACCGCCCGCTCGAATTGCATGTCCGACAGTGCCTGGTGATCATTGAGAATGTTCACCTGGTGATCGAAGTCGGCGTAGTGCTGGGTCGAGGCCCAGATCATGTACAGCAGGCTTGCAGGCTCCACCGGCAGGATGCGTTTGTCCTCCACCCACTGACGGATTTTCGCCTCTTTCATCTTGGCCCAGTCGTACAGGCTTTCGTCCAGCGCCGTGCCCAGGGTGGGGGCGCCGTGGATGATTTCATTGGCCCAGACTTTCGAGCCATAAGGCCGGCTGCGGGAGTGGTTCATCTTGGCGCGGATGTAACTGCTGAGCACCACCCGCGGGTCGTCGAACATTTCAAAACACAAGGCATCCTGCTTCCAGACCTCCAGCAGGTCGAACAGCACGGCGCTGTAGAGTTCGGTCTTGGTGCTGAAGTAGTAATGCAGATTGGAGCGCGGCAGTTGCACTTCGGCCGCGATGTCGGCCATCGCGGTGCCGCCGAAGCCTTTTTCGGCGAAGACTTTTTCCGCCGCCAGCAGAATTTTCTCGACGTTACTGCGACGAATCTCGATCTTGTGATTGCCCATGTGGGCTCCCCGGCAACAACGTTGAGCAAGACTAGCATCCGCTCTGGATCGCGGCGACAGGCGCAAAGGAAACTTCGTACAGCGCCGCGCCTGTGGCTAAACTGAGCACACATTGAATCTGCCACTGAGGTCTCCACGATGCTGCTCAAGAAAACCCTGACCGCCGTTGCCCTGTTCGGCTCGCTGCTCGCCGCGTCTTCGGTGTTCGCCCATGCTCACTTGAAGAGCGAAACACCGGCGGCCGACAGCACGGTCAGTGCACCGGTTGATCTGCGCCTGGTGTTTTCCGAAGGCGTCGAGGCCAGTTTTACCAAAGTCATCTTGACCAAAGATGGCAGCCCCATGAAGGTAACCCTGGCCACTGAGGGCAGCGACAAGAAGACGCTGGTAGTGACACCCGAAAAGCCGCTGACGGCCGGAACCTATAAAGTCGAGTGGCATGCCGTATCGGTCGACACCCACAAAAGCGAGGGCGCCTATGCCTTCAAGGTTGGTCAGTGATTCATGACGAGTGCGCTGGTGCTGTGCCGCTTCCTGCATTTTGTCGTGGTGTTGATGCTGTTCGGGGCCTGGGTGTTCAGGCCCTTGCTCTTTGGCCGTGAAAGCACGCTGGACCCGCTATTGGGACGCGTCAGCCGCTGGCTCGCCTGCGTGGCGCTGGTCAGCGGTGCGATCTGGTTGCTGCTGATTACCGCGAGCATGGCCGGCGACTGGGCCGCTTCCTTCGATCCATCGACCATCGGTCTGGTGCTGAACAACACCTTCTTCGGTCAGGTCTGGCGCTGGCACCTGCTGCTCAACGCATTGCTGGTGGTGCTGCTGTTCACGTCACAGAGCAAGAGCCTGCCCTTGCGCCTTGTACTTGCCACGCTGCTGGTGGCAACCCTGGCACCGGTCGGCCACGGCGCCATGCTCGACGGCACAGCCGGCCATTTATTGATTCTCAATCAATTCATTCACCTGGTCTGCGTCGGCAGTTGGCTGGGCGGCTTGATGCTGTTGGTGATGATCCTGCGGCAACCCGACGGGCAGGCCATTCGGGTGATATTGCAGCGTTTCAGCGGCGTCGGTTACGCCTTGGTCGGCGGTTTGCTGATCACCGGGCTGATCAACGTGCGGGTCCTCACCGGGACGTTCTGGCCAACACCGCTGTTCAGCGGGTTCGCCCTGATCCTGTTGATCAAGGCCGCACTGGTCGTCGCCATGCTGGGCCTCGCGCTGTTCAATCGCCTGCGCATCAATGACTGCGAACAACGCCTGACGACATTGCGCGCCAGCGTTCTGCTGGAATGGCTGCTGGGGATGGGCGCCGTGGCCGCTGTTTCCCTGCTTGGTACCCTGCCGCCCATGTGAGCGTCAGGCACGCACCAGCATGTACAGGGCAACGATCAGGCAAACGCTGGCAAAGCCGACCTGCAACGCCCGCGCCGGCACGCGGGCGCAGAGTTTGCGGCCGATGATCATGCCGACAATGCTGGTGGCGATGAAGGTCGCCCCGACACTGTCGATGCGCACCCCGGCGTGAAACGCGCCGACCACACCGATGGCGGAAATCAGGCTGATCACCATCAGCGACGTGGCGATGATGCCGCGCATCTGCACATCGGTCAGTTGCTTGAAGGCCGGTACGATCAGAAAGCCGCCACCGACGCCGAGCAGCCCGGACACCACCCCGGTCACCGCGCCAAGAGCCGCCAGGGTCGCGGTGCATTTGGCGGTCCAGGAGAAACGCCCGGTCTGTTGATCGAGCATGCAGTTTTTCTGGCCCCAGTTGGCATGGCCATGGTCGCTTGGCCCTTCGTCCACCCGTTCACGGCGTAGCATGCGCCAGGCCACCATGACCATCAGCAGGCTGAACAGGACCATCAGGACCTTTTCCGGCAACTGGTGGGCAAAGTAGATGCCGACCGGCGAAAACACCGCACCCAGTGCCGCGATCAACAGTGCCGCGCGATACCGCACCAGGCCATGACGCAGACCGTCGATGGCGCCGACCGCCGCCGCGCTGCCCACCGCAAACAATGCCACGGGGGCCGCCTGGGTCATGCTCCAGCCCAGGCCCAGCACCAGTGCCGGCACAGCCAGGATGCCGCCACCGGCACCAGTCAATCCCAGCACCAACCCCATCACCACGCCAAACAGACTTGCCAGCAACATAGGGATTTCTCAGTCGACCCTGGACGAACGCGTCAGCCACTCGCGGCCCTTGAGCATGCCATTCCAATAAAACCACGGTAGCAGCGTTGCCTTCAGCCACCAGGCCGAACGGCGCGCTTTTGTCGGGTCCAGGGGAAAGGTCGGCAGCAATTTGCCGGCGTAGCCGAACTCGGCGAGGATCACCTTGCCCTTCTCCACCGTCAGCGGGCAGGAACCGTAGCCGTCGTACTTCAACGGCAGCGGTTGTTGCTGGCGCAGGGCGAGCAGGTTTTGCGCCACCACGACGATCTGCTTGCGTACGGCGGCTGCGGTTTTGGCGTTGGTTGTGTTGCAGATATCGCCCAGGGCAAAGACGTTCGGGTAACGCGGATGCTGCAAGCTGTGCGGGTTGACCTCGCACCACCCGGCCGCGTCGGCCAGCGGGCTTTGTGCGATGAAATCCGGCGATACCTGCGGCGGTACGACGTGCAGCAGATCAAAGGTTTTCGCCACGCGGCTGACGTTACCCTCGGCATCCTTGATCTCGAACCAGGCGGTTTTCCCCGGGCCATCGACCTTGACCAGATTCGAGTTGAATGCCAGTCGCGCGTTGTACTTCTCGATGTACTTCATCAGTGGCGGCACGAAGGTCGCCACGCCGAACAGCGCCGCGCCAGCCAGATTGAATTCAACGTCGATCTTGTTCAATGCACCTGTCTTGCGCCAGTGATCGCAGGACAGGTACAGGGCCTTTTGCGGCGCCCCGGCGCACTTGATCGGCATCGCCGGCTGGGTGAACAGAACCTTGCCGCCGCGCAACTTCTGCACCTGCTCCCAGGTGTAGGGGGCGTGCTGAAAGCTGTAGTTGGAGGTCACGCCGTGTTGGCCGAGGGTGTCCTGCAACCCTTCGATTTTCTCCCAGGCCAGGCGCAGGCCGGGGCAGACGATCAGGTTTTGATAGCTGAGTGTGCGCTGGTCGCTGAGGCTGAGCCGGTGGTTGTCGGCATCGATGCCGTTCACGCTGGCCTGAATCCAGTTGGCCTGGCGGGGCATCACCGATTTCATCGGCCGCACCGTGTGTTTCACGTCAAAGGCACCGCCGCCGACCAGTGTCCACGCCGGTTGGTAGAAGTGTTGAGCGCCGGGCTCGACCACGGTGATGTTCAGGTGTGGATCACGCTTGAGCAGGCTGGCGACCAGGCCGATACCTGCCGTGCCGCCGCCGATGACCACGATGTCTGCACTGATGGATGGGCCCCAGTGTTGATCGTTCATTGCTTGTTCCTTTTGCTGCACGCAAAGAGTGTTTTCAGTCACCACGGATATCAGTGTTCGGAAGGCTGTTGTTCCCAGCTCTTGAGCACGGCCCCGCAATACAGCCCGGACAGGGTTTTCATCACCTGGATCACTTCGTGACTGGCCAAACCGTAAAATATGTACTTGCCTTCACGACGGGTCGCAACGAGCCCCTCGTCGCGCAGGATGCCCAATTGCTGGGACAACGTCGGCTGGCGCACGCCGGTCATTTTTTCCAGCTCGCCGACGTTGCGCTCGCCCTGGGTCAATTGGCACAGGATCAGCAAACGGTCCTCATTGGCCAAGGCCTTGAGCAACGCACAGGCCTTGGAGGCCGAGGCGCGCAGTTGGGCGACTTCACATTCGGTCAGACTGGATTGCATTTGCAGGATGCCTTCAACGTCACTTAAGCTGTTAACATTATGTTTTTATATAAAGTGTTGCAAGCCAAGACTGACATTTCCTCCCCTGCACAGGTCCGTGTCCATGCCCGCGCTGATTGAAGCCTTCCTTGACCCCGCGTCCTCAACCTACAGCTACGTGGTCTACGAGGCTGACGGTGGCCAGTGTGCGATTGTCGACCCGGTGCTCGACTACGACGGCGCCGCCGGGCGCACGGCGACCACCCAGGCGGACAAGATCATCGCCTTCGTCCGCGCCCATCGCCTGCAGGTGCAATGGCTGCTGGAGACCCACGCCCATGCCGATCACCTGTCCGCCGCGCCTTACCTGCGCCGGGAACTGGGTGGCAAGATCGCCATCGGCGAATCGATCAGCAAGGTTCAGGACGTGTTCAAGACGTTGTTCAACCTGGAGCCCGGGTTTCGCGTTGACGGCTCGCAGTTCGACCAGCTGTTCGCCGCCAACGAATCGTTCATGATCGGCAACCTCAAGGCCACTGCCCTGCACGTGCCGGGCCACACTCCGGCGGACATGGCCTACCTGATCGATGGCGAGCAGATTCTGGTCGGCGACACCCTGTTCATGCCCGACGTCGGCACCGCCCGCTGCGACTTCCCCGGCGGCAACGCCAACCAGCTGTACGCCTCGATCCATAAACTGCTGGCCTTCCCTGCCAGCGTGAAACTCTACGTGTGCCACGACTACCCGCCCGCCGGGCGCCAGTCGCAGTGTCAGAGCACGGTGGGTGAGCAACGCCAGCACAACATTCATGTGCATGACGGAATCGATGAAGCGGCATTCGTCGAAATGCGCACGCGGCGCGATGCCGGCTTGGGGATGCCGACCTTGCTGCTGCCGGCGATCCAGGTGAATGTGCGTGCGGGGAATTTGCCGCCGGCTGAAGATAACGGCGTGACGTACCTGAAAATTCCCGTGAACAAACTCTAAACCGGTAGGAGCGAGCATGCTCCGGGCGGCGTTCCGACGATGGTCGTTAACGATAACGCGTGCTCTCAGGTTGAACGCGTTGCCTGGGAGTCCATCGCGAGCAAGCTCGCTCCCACGGTTTGCCAGGTCATTCAGCTACCCAGGGTCAAACCATTGGCCGGCAACGGCAACGCGGTCTTATAGCGCACCTGCTTGAGCGCAAAGCTCGAACGGATGTTCGCCACCCCCGGCACCTTGGTCAGGAAGTCCATCATGAAGCGCTCCAGCGACTGGATGGTCGGCACCAGCACGCGGATCAGATAGTCCGGGTCGCCGGCCATCAGGTAGCACTCCATCACCTCGGGGCGATCGGAAATCGCCTCTTCGAAATGCTGCAACGCCTCCTCCACCTGCTTCTCCAGGCTGACGTGAATAAACACGTTCACATGCAGCCCCAGCAGGTCGGCATCGAGCAGCGTCACCTGCTCGCGAATCAAGCCCAGCTCTTCCATGGCCTTGACCCGGTTGAAGCAAGGTGTGGGCGACAGGTTCACCGAGCGCGCAAGGTCGGCGTTGGTGATACGCGCGTTCTCCTGAAGGCTGTTGAGAATGCCGATGTCGGTACGGTCCAGTTTGCGCATGAGATAAAACCACCTGTTTTTTATGTTTATGCAGATTTTTTATCTGCAAATGATCTTTAACGCAACGAAACAGAGAGAAATATTCTTCCGGGCCGGGCCTATGATTGTTGTAGGACAAGATTTCTTTTATCGAAGAATGACGGTCAGCTCACTACAAGAAATTCACAAGATCGAGCGTAGAAGCCATGAACCAAGCGTACGAACCGCTGCGCCTGCACGTTCCCGAACCTTCGGGCCGCCCAGGGTGCAAAACCGACTTCTCCTACCTGCGTCTGACCGACGCCGGCACGGTGCGCAAACCTTCCATTGACGTAGAACCTGCCGACACCGCCGACCTGGCCCGTGGGCTTATTCGCGTGCTCGACGATCAGGGCAACGCGCTCGGCCCCTGGGCCGAAAACGTGCCGGTCGAGATCCTGCGCAAGGGCATGCGCGCCATGCTCAAGACGCGCATCTACGACAACCGCATGGTCGTCGCCCAACGTCAGAAAAAGATGTCGTTCTACATGCAGAGCCTGGGCGAAGAAGCCATCGGCAGTGCCCAGGCCCTGGCCCTGAACATCGATGACATGTGCTTCCCGACCTACCGCCAGCAAAGCATCCTGATGGCCCGCGACGTACCGCTGGTCGACCTGATCTGCCAGTTGCTGTCCAATGAGCGCGATCCGCTCAAGGGCCGTCAGTTGCCGATCATGTACTCGGTCAAGGACGCTGGTTTCTTCACCATTTCCGGCAACCTCGCCACCCAGTTCATCCAGGGCGTGGGCTGGGGCATGGCCTCGGCGATCAAGGGCGACACCAAAATCGCTTCGGCCTGGATCGGTGACGGCGCCACCGCCGAGTCGGACTTCCACACCGCCCTCACCTTCGCCCACGTCTACCGCGCGCCAGTGATTCTCAACGTGGTCAACAACCAGTGGGCCATCTCCACCTTCCAGGCGATTGCCGGGGGTGAAGCCACCACTTTTGCCGGGCGTGGCGTCGGTTGCGGCATTGCCTCCCTGCGGGTCGACGGCAACGATTTCTACGCGGTATACGCCGCTTCCGCCTGGGCCGCCGAGCGCGCCCGTCGAGGCCTTGGCCCGACCATGATCGAATGGGTCACCTACCGCGCCGGTCCGCACTCGACCTCCGACGATCCGTCCAAATATCGCCCTGCCGATGACTGGAGCCACTTCCCGCTGGGCGATCCGATCGCACGCCTCAAACAGCACCTGATCAAGGTCGGCCAGTGGTCCGAAGAGGAGCACGCCGCGGTCAGCGCCGAACTGGAAGCCGAAGTGATCGCCGCGCAGAAACAGGCCGAGCAGTTCGGCACCCTGGCCGGTGGCCAGATCCCGAGCGCCGCGACCATGTTCGAAGACGTCTACAAAGAGATGCCGGAGCACTTGAAGCGCCAGCGTCAGGAGTTGGGGATCTGACATGAACGATCACAACAATAATATTGAGCTGGAAACCGCCATGACCACGACCACCATGACCATGATCCAGGCCCTGCGCTCGGCCATGGATGTGATGCTTGAGCGTGACGACAACGTCGTCGTATTCGGGCAGGACGTCGGTTACTTTGGCGGTGTGTTCCGCTGCACCGAAGGCCTGCAGACCAAGTACGGGACTTCCCGGGTCTTCGACGCACCGATCTCCGAAAGCGGCATCGTCGGCACCGCGGTGGGCATGGGCGCCTATGGCCTGCGTCCGGTGGTGGAAATCCAGTTCGCCGACTACGTGTACCCGGCCTACGACCAGATCATTTCCGAAGCCGCACGCTTGCGCTATCGCTCGGCCGGCGAGTTCACCGCACCGATGACCTTGCGCATGCCTTGCGGCGGCGGCATCTACGGTGGCCAGACCCACAGCCAGAGCATCGAGGCGCTGTTCACCCAGGTCTGCGGCCTGCGCACGGTGATGCCATCCAACCCCTACGACGCCAAGGGCCTGTTGATCGCCTCCATCGAAAACGATGACCCGGTGATCTTTCTGGAGCCCAAGCGCCTGTACAACGGCCCGTTCGACGGTCACCACGAACGCCCGGTGACCCCATGGTCGAAACACCCGGCCGCACAGGTGCCGGACGGTTACTACACCGTCCCCTTGGACGTGGCCGCCATCGCCCGTCCCGGCAAGGACGTGACCATCCTGACCTACGGCACCACCGTCTACGTGTCACAAGTGGCCGCCGAAGAAACCGGCATCGACGCCGAGGTCATCGACCTGCGCAGCCTGTGGCCGCTGGACCTGGAGACCATCGTCAAGTCGGTGAAGAAAACCGGGCGTTGCGTGGTGGTCCATGAAGCCACGCGCACCTGCGGCTTCGGCGCCGAACTGGTGTCGCTGGTGCAAGAGCACTGCTTCCACCACCTGGAAGCGCCGATCGAGCGCGTCACCGGTTGGGACACCCCCTACCCGCACGCGCAAGAGTGGGCGTATTTCCCCGGTCCGTCCCGAGTGGGCGCGGCTTTGAAACGGGTCATGGAGGTCTGAATGGGCACGCACGTCATTAAAATGCCGGACATTGGTGAAGGCATTGCAGAAGTTGAACTGTCGGTCTGGCACGTCAAGGTCGGCGACCTGGTTGTCGAAGATCAGGTACTGGCCGATGTGATGACCGACAAGGCGATGGTCGATATCCCCTCGCCGGTCCACGGCAAGGTCATTGCCCTGGGTGGCCAGCCGGGTGAAGTCATGGCGGTGGGCAGTGTGCTGATCAGCATTGAAGTCGAAGGTGCGGGCAACGTTAAGGAATCGGCTGCACCAGCGGCTCCGGTTAAAGAAACGCCTGTGGCGGCGCCGAAAGTCGAAACCGTGATCGAAAGCAAACCGGCTGCTCCTACCCCGCGTCCGGCTGCGGCGTGCCAGGGACCGATGGTCGCCCGCGAAGCCGATGAGCGTCCGCTGGCCTCCCCGGCCGTGCGCAAACATGCACTGGACCTAGGCATCCAGCTGCGCCTGGTGCGCGGCACCGGCCCGGCCGGTCGGGTGCTGCACGAAGACCTCGATGCCTATCTGGCCCAGGGTCAGTCCAATGCGTCGTCGGTCAGCAGCGCTTACGCCCAGCGCATCGACGAAGAGCAGATCCCGGTGATCGGCATGCGCCGCAAGATTGCCCAGCGCATGCAGGACGCCACCCAGCGCGCCGCGCACTTCAGTTATGTCGAGGAAATCGACGTCACGGCGGTGGAAGAACTGCGTGCCCACCTCAATGAAAAACACGGTACTACCCGCGGCAAGCTGACCCTGCTGCCGTTCCTGGTGCGTGCCATGGTCGTCGCTCTGCGCGACTTCCCGCAAATGAACGCGCGCTACGACGACGAAGCCCAGGTGATCACCCGCGTCGGCGCCGTGCATGTCGGCGTCGCCACCCAGAGCGACGTCGGCTTGATGGTGCCGGTAGTGCGTCACGCCGAAGCGCGCAGCCTGTGGGACAGCGCGGCGGAAATCGCCCGTCTGGCCAGCGCAGCACGCAATGGCAAGGCCAGCCGCGATGAATTGTCCGGCTCGACCATCACCCTGACCAGCCTCGGCGCCTTGGGCGGCATCGTCAGCACTCCGGTGCTGAACCTGCCGGAAGTGGCGATTGTCGGCGTGAACAAGATCGTCGAACGGCCGATGGTGATCAAAGGCCAGATCGTGATCCGCAAGATGATGAACCTTTCCAGCTCCTTCGATCACCGCGTGGTCGACGGCATGGACGCGGCGCTCTTCATCCAGGCCATCCGTGGCTTGCTCGAACAACCCGCTACCCTGTTTGTGGAGTAAGCCATGCAGACCTTGAACACCACACTGCTGATCATCGGTGGCGGTCCTGGCGGCTATGTAACGGCGATTCGCGCCGGACAATTGGGCATTGCGACCATTCTCGTCGAGGGCCAATCCCTGGGCGGCACCTGCCTGAACATCGGTTGCATACCGTCCAAGGCACTGATTCACGTCGCCGAGCAGTTTCAGCAAACCCGACACCACAGCCAGCACTCGGCGCTGGGCATCACGGTTTCGGCGCCGACCCTCGACATCGGCAAGAGTGTCGAGTGGAAGGATGGCATCGTTGATCGCCTGACCACTGGCGTCGCGGCGCTGTTGAAAAAGAACAAGGTTCAGGTCGTCACTGGCTGGGCCAAGGTCATCGACGGCAAGACAGTGGAAGTCGGCGACACGCGTATCCAGTGCGAGCACCTGGTATTGGCCACCGGTTCCAAAAGCGTGAACCTGCCGATGCTACCGATTGGCGGGCCGATCATCTCCTCCACCGAAGCTTTGGCGCCGACTTCGGTACCGAAGCGGCTGATCGTGGTCGGGGGTGGTTACATCGGCCTGGAGTTGGGCATTGCCTATCGCAAGCTCGGTGCCGACGTCAGCGTGGTCGAGGCTCAGGAACGCATCCTGCCGGCCTATGACGCGGAACTGACTCAACCGGTACACGACGAGCTGAAAAAGCTGGGCGTAAAGCTTTACTTGAAGCATAGCGTGCAAGGCTTTGATTCAAAAGCCAATACCTTGCAAGTCAGCGACCCGAATGGCGACACCCTGAACCTTCAAACCGATCAGGTCCTGGTGGCTGTCGGCCGCAAGCCCAACACCCAGGGCTGGAACCTCGAAGCGCTGAACCTGGACATGAACGGTGCGTCGATCAAGATCGACCATCGTTGCCAGACCAGCATGCGTAACGTCTATGCCATCGGCGACGTGGCCGGCGAACCGATGCTCGCGCACCGGGCCATGGCCCAGGGCGAGATGGTCGCCGAGTTGATCAGCGGCAAGTCCCGCGAGTTCAACCCTGCCGCCATTGCCGCCGTGTGCTTCACCGACCCGGAGCTGGTGGTGGTCGGCAAGACCCCGGACGAGGCCAAGACGGCAGGTCTGGACTGCATCGTGTCGAGCTTCCCGTTCGCCGCGAACGGCCGGGCGATGACGCTGGAGTCGAAAAGTGGCTTCGTGCGCGTG
This sequence comes from Pseudomonas vancouverensis, assembly GCF_004348895.1. Lineage (GTDB taxonomy): Bacteria > Pseudomonadota > Gammaproteobacteria > Pseudomonadales > Pseudomonadaceae > Aquipseudomonas > Aquipseudomonas vancouverensis. The sequence continues at coordinate 65,398 of NZ_RRZK01000020.1, read as the reverse complement.
GTCGCCCGTCGTGACAATCATCTGATTGTCGGCTGGCAGGCGGTGGGTGTCGGGGTGTCCGAGTTGTCGACAGCCTTTGCCCAGAGCCTGGAAATGGGTGCGCGGCTGGAGGACATCGGCGGCACCATTCATGCCCACCCGACCTTGGGTGAGGCGGTGCAGGAAGCCGCGTTGCGGGCTCTCGGCCACGCCCTGCACCTGTAGTACACCGACCTTTGTGGCGAGGGAGCTTGCTCCCGCTGGGCTGCAAGGCAGCCCCAAAACCGAACAGCGCTGGTCTTCCTGTCCGCCGCGGTGTCCGGTTTTACCGGTGCTGCGCACCGGGACGGGAGTAAGCTCCCTCGCCACAGGGTTTCATTCGGCGGCCTATATGATGAGCAGGCTAAGAAATATGCCCGTCATCCGATAGTCCGGGCTGCGAAATGGACCCGGAATGAAGTATTGTTGTGCCCATCCGGAAAAAACGTCAGAAGCCTTGAACCGTTTCGGCGGTTGTTAAGTGATAGAGGGTGTCATGGGTAACGAAAGCATCAATTGGGACAAGCTGGGTTTTGACTACATCAAGACCGACAAGCGCTATCTGTCGTACTTTCGCAATGGCGAATGGGACAAAGGCACCCTGACCGAAGATAACGTGCTGCACATCAGCGAAGGTTCCACTGCCCTTCACTATGGCCAGCAATGCTTCGAGGGCCTGAAGGCCTATCGTTGCAAGGACGGCTCGATCAACCTGTTCCGCCCGGACCAGAACGCCGCACGCATGCAGCGCAGCTGCGCACGCCTGCTGATGCCGCATGTGTCCACTGAGCAGTTCATCGAGGCGTGCAAGGACGTGGTTCGCGCCAACGAGCGTTTCATCCCGCCTTACGGCACCGGCGGTGCGCTGTACCTGCGTCCGTTCGTGATCGGCGTGGGTGACAACATCGGCGTGCGTACTGCGCCTGAGTTCATCTTCTCGGTGTTCGCGATCCCGGTCGGTGCCTACTTCAAAGGCGGCCTGACCCCGCACAATTTCCAGATTTCCAGCTTCGACCGCGCCGCGCCACAAGGTACCGGTGCGGCCAAGGTCGGTGGCAACTACGCCGCCAGCCTGATGCCGGGTTCCCAGGCGAAGAAGGCGCACTTTGCCGACGCCATCTACCTGGACCCAATGACCCACAAGAAGATCGAGGAAGTCGGTTCGGCCAACTTCTTCGGGATCACCCACGACAACAAGTTCGTGACCCCGAACTCGCCTTCCGTGCTGCCAGGTATCACCCGCCTGTCGCTGATCGAGCTGGCCAAGACCCGCCTGGGTCTGGAAGTGGTCGAAGGCGACGTGTTCATCGACAAGCTGTCGGACTTCAAGGAAGCCGGTGCCTGCGGTACCGCTGCCGTGATCACCCCGATCGGTGGCATCAGCTACAACGACCACCTGCACGTGTTCCACAGCGAAACCGAAGTCGGCCCGGTCACCCAGAAGCTCTACAAAGAGCTGACCGGCGTGCAAACCGGCGACATCGAAGCTCCAGCCGGCTGGATCGTCAAGGTCTGACCTGACGCCGGATGCACAAAAGCCCCCGTTCGGGTGACCGATCGGGGGCTTTTTTTCGGTTTTTTGCAGGAGCGAGCTAGCTCCTACGCAATAGCGTTGAGCGATGGCCTTTTCGGCTGTGATCGCCTGCCTGTGTCCTCAATCGCCGAGGGCAGCTCAACCCCCAAACGTCCGCCGATTTCCTTGCGCCCTAACGCCGTCAGCGCCAGCGCCCGACTGTCCAGGTCCTGGGTCAGCCATTTGCGCTTGAGCGCCATTTGCAATAACGCCGCGCCCAACGATCCACCCAGATGCGGGCGGCGCATGCTCCAGTCCAGGCATGGGCAGGCAAAACGCCGACGCTGCGCGCTCAAGTCCTGCACCTCGATGCCCAGCGTCTCGAACATTGCCGTACCGCTGTCGCTCAAGCGATAGGCGCGTTCGTCGGTTTCCTGCAGCCAGCCGGCTTCAAGCAGGCGGTCGTGCAGCAGCACCGCCAGGGTTCCGGCCAGGTGGTCGTAGCAAGTCCGGGCGAATTGCAGGCGATCCGGCGTGTTGGGCTTGAAGGTCGGCGCTGTGTTCTGGCCAATCACCATCAAGGCTTCCAGCGCCTGGGCCACTTGCTTGTCCGCCAGGCTGTAGTAGCGATGCCGACCTTGCGCGTGCAGGCGCACCAAGGCCAGGTCCTTGAGTTTGGCCAGGTGGGCGCTGGCCGTCGATGCGCTGACCTCGGCCACCGCCGCCAATTCAGTGCTGGTGCGGGCGTGGCCATCCATCAGCGAACAGAGCATTTTCGTTCGCGCAGGTTCTGCAATCGCCGCCGCCACCCGGGAAAGGCCCAGGTCGTGTTGTTCTGCACTCATATTTCGCTCCCGGACGAATCATCGCCCCCTTGGACTGCAGATAGTAGCAACACTTTCCCACAACAAAAGGCTGCAACCCCATGGACCCGATCAGCGCTGCAACCCATGCCGATCCGTATCCTTATTACGCACAACTGCGCGCCGCGGGTGGATTGATGTTTGATGCTGCCCTGAACCTGTGGGTCGCCAGCAGCGCCCAGGCGGCGGCCGCCGTGCTTGCCCATCCAGACTGTCACGTCAGGCCCCAGCAGGAACCGGTGCCCAAGGCCATTGCCGACGGCATGGCAGGCCAGGTGTTTGCCCAGTTGATGCGGATGAACGAAGGCGAACGCCAGCGCTGCCCACGGGCGGCGATTGCACCGGGGCTGGAGCTGATTGACAGGCAGGCCGTCGAAGCATTGGTCAGTGCTCGATTGATGACTGCGGATGCTGCAGGGCTGTACAACGCCATGTTCCGTGGGCCGGTGGGTGTAGTCGCGGCACTCTTGGGGTTTTCGCCGGCACAAGGGCGCATCATCAGTGAACTGAGTGCAGACTTCGTCGCCTGTCTGTCCCCCCTCAGCAGCGCGGAGCAACTGGCAGCGGCCCATGCAGCCGCGGAGCAGCTGGGCGGTTACTTTGTTGAGCTGCTCGATGAGCAAACTACGCGAAGTCCATTGCTCAGTGGCATCTGCGAGCGTTTTGCCGCTGCATCAAGCGATCAACAGACGCTGATTGCCAACCTGATCGGCCTGCTTTCGCAGACCTATGAAGCCACTGCCGGATTGATCGGCAATAGCGCGCTGGCCCTCATGCAACACCCGGCAGCACGCGCCGAAACCACCCGCGTCGATGACCTCGTGGCCGAAGTGCAACGTTGTGATCCGTCGGTGCAAAACACCCGCCGTTTCGTCAATGCACCGTGCAATGTCGAAGGTGCAAGCCTCAAGCCGGGCGATGTGATCCTGGTGTTACTCGCCTCGGCCAATCGCGACCCGCAACTCAATGACGACCCTGACACTTTCCGGCTGCAGCGGCCGAACCGGCGCAGCTTCACGTTCGGCGCCGGGCGTCATCAATGCCCGGGGCAAACACTGGCCCTGTACATTGCCGGCGCCACGCTGAAGCAGATATTGGCGCTGTCACCTTTTCCCAACGGTCTGTCCTGGCACTATCGCCCGTCGCTGAACGGCCGGATTCCTTTGTTCAGCGATGCACCACAAGCCTGATAGCGCTCAATCGTCGCGGGTCAGCACTTCCAGCAACTCGATCTCGAAGATCAGGTTGGAGTTCGGCGTAATCTTGCCCATGGTGCGTTCGCCATAGGCAAGGTACGCCGGCACCAGCAGCTTGCGTTTGCCGCCGACCTGCATGCCGATGATGCCCTGGTCCCAGCCCTTGATCACACGGCCTGTGCCGATCACGCACTGGAACGGCTTGCCACGGCTGTAGGAGGAATCGAATTCCGTGCCGTCTTCCAGCCAACCCCGGTACTGAGTGGTGATCAATGCGCCTTTGACGGCGGCTTTACCGTCACCCGCCTGAAGATCGATTACCTGCAGCTCGTCATTCATTGATTTCACTCGTATGCTCTCTCGCCCAACAGGGCCTGACGGGCGCCGTTTTCCCAGATTTGCCTGCTATTGGCAACTGTTCTTGCCCGGATCCCGTCGTTTAGAGCTGTTAGCCCACAGGGTCTGATGGATAATAGCCACTTGCCACCCTTTCAATCCTACGGTGCCATGCCATGACGGCCACCTGTCAATGACCCTGTTCTGGACCAGCCTGACCTGCGGCTTGATGTTGCTCGCACTGATCGCCGTGCTGATTCGGCGCGAACGGGCGTTGCGCAGGCAACTGGCCGAGTACCGGGCCATCATCCACGACCTGTCCGAAGGGCAGAACATCCGCCAGGACGGCGACGCCGAGCGTTTCAAGCGCAGCCAGTACTTCGCCCGCATCGGCACCTGGGACTGGGATGTCGACACCGACCGGCTGTACTGGTCGGAGGCGATTTTCGCCATGTTCGGCTTCAAGGTCGGCGAAGTGACGCCCTCCTACGCCCTGTTCTGCTCCTGCGTGCACCCGGATGATCGGGCCCGGGTGCGTGCCGGTGAGTTGCGCTGCCTGCAAACCGGTGAAAACCATGACGAGGAATACCGCGTGGTCTGGCCCGACGGCACCATTCGCTGGCTGCGCGAGACCGGCAACGTGGTCAGGAATGAGCTCGACGAGACAATAAAAATGATGGGGGTGGTACGCGACATCACCGAGGAAAAGGCCTCCGCCAGTTACCTCAAGTTCCTCGCCCACTACGACCCGCTGACCGGCCTGCCCAATCGGCTGGTGCTCGAAGAACGCCTGGCCGCGGCGCTGGAACAGGCGCGAAGCAGCGGCACGCGGGTGGCCCTGGTGTTCATCGACCTCAACGGTTTCAAGGCGATCAACGATCGCTACGGCCATGCGGCCGGCGATGACGTGCTGGTGACGATGGCCAAGCGCCTGAAGCGCATTTTGCGCGTCGGCGACACCGCCGCGCGCATCGGCGGCGACGAATTCGTGGTCATCCTCCAGGGCCTGCCGTCGGGCAAATGCCTGCAGGACGAAGCGCGCAGCATCTGCCAGAACATCTTCGTCGAGCTGTCGCCGCCGGTCAGCATCGGCCATGACCAGCGCCACATCGGCACCAGCCTTGGGGTCGCGGTGTTCCCCGACCATGCACCGAGCATGGATCGCCTGCTGCACATCGCTGACCTGGCGATGTACGAAGCCAAGCGCAGCGGCAACAATCAATACCGGCTGGGTCGCGAATATTCGGTGCGTGCGCACAACGAGTAGTGGCGCCCATCGCCTTCATGCAGCGCAGCCTTTATTCTTGTCGATCTTCGCTGTACCGCGTGTTGGAGTGTCCCCATGCCCCATGAAGGCAACCTGCTGCAAGCCGCCGTCGTATTCCTCTGCGCGGCTGTGCTCATCGTCCCCCTGGCCAAACGCCTGCAACTGGGCGCCGTGATCGGCTATCTGCTGGCCGGTGTGATCATCGGCCCGTCCATGCTGGGCCTGATCGGCAACCCGCAAAGCGTCGCGCACATCTCGGAGCTGGGTGTGGTGTTGCTGTTGTTCATCATCGGCCTGGAACTGTCGCCGCGACGCCTGTGGGTGATGCGCCGAACGGTGTTCGGCGTGGGCCTGGCACAGGTGCTGCTGACCGGTTCGGTGATCGGCGTGGTGGCGTTGATGGTGTTCGGCCAGCCGCTGAACAGCGCTATCGTCCTCGGCCTTGGCCTGGCCCTGTCTTCCACCGCGTTCGGCCTGCAAAGCCTGGCCGAACGCAAGGAGCTGACCAGCCCCCACGGGCGCTTGGCGTTTGCGATCCTGCTGTTCCAGGACATCGCCGCCATTCCGTTGATCGCCATGGTGCCGTTGCTCGCCGGGGGCAATCACCACACCACCGCCGCTGAAGACCTGAACCACGGCCTGCAAGTGCTGGCCAGTATCGCAGTGGTGGTGATCGGTGGACGTTATCTGCTGCGCCCGGTCTTCCGCATCGTCGCCAAGACCCGGCTGCCGGAAGTCTCCACCGCCACGGCATTGCTGGTGGTGATCGGCACGGCGTGGCTCATGGATCTGGTGGGGATTTCCATGGCGCTGGGCGCCTTCCTCGCCGGCCTGCTGCTGGCGGACTCCGAATACCGGCATGAACTGGAAGCACAGATCGAACCCTTCAAGGGCCTGCTGCTGGGCCTGTTTTTCATGAGCGTGGGCATGGGCGCCAACCTGAGCCTGCTGTTCAGCACACCGATTGCGGTGTTGGGCCTGACCCTGCTGCTGATCGCCATCAAGCTGCCGCTGCTGTTTGTCGTCGGCCGCCTCGCCGGTGGGCTGAGCAAGGTCAGCGCCATTCGCCTGGGCATTGTGCTCGCGGCCGGTGGTGAATTTGCCTTTGTCGTGTTCAAGATCGGCGCCGAGCAAGGTCTGTTTGCCCCAGGACTGCACGACTTACTGGTGCTGACCATCACCCTGTCCATGGCGGTGACGCCCTTGTTGTTGCTGGTGTGCGCGCGACTGGTCAGCCCCAGGGTGCAACCGGTGGAAGTTCCCGAGCAGTTCCGCACGATCGATGCCGATACGCCGCGGGTGGTGATCGCCGGCATGGGCCGCATGGGCCAGATCGTTGCGCGGATCCTGCGGGCACAGAACATCAAGTTCATTGCGCTCGACACCTCGGTCGAAACCATCGAGCTGTCACGCAGCTTCGGTGGCGTGCCGGTGTTCTATGGCGACCCGATGCGCCCGGAAATCCTCAGTGCCGCCAAGGTCGAGCAGGCAGAGTACTTCATCATCGCCACCGACGATCCGGACACTAACATCAAGACCGCGGAACTGGTGCGCAAGCTCTATCCGGACATGAAAATCATCGCCCGCGCCCGTAACCGCCAGCACGTTCACCGCCTGCTGGACGTCGGCGCGCAGCCGATACGCGAGACCTTCTACTCCAGCCTGGAAATGAGCCGGCAAACCCTGATCGGCCTGGGGTTGACCCCGGCCCAGGCCGAGGCACGGGTCAAGCGTTTCAAGCAGCATGACGAAGAAGTGCTCGAGGCCCAGCATGCGGTGTATGACGACGCGGTGAAGGTCAAGCAGACCGCGCAGGAAGCCCGGGCGGAGCTGGCCAAGCTGTTTGAGTCGGATCAGTTGGAAGAACAGGCCGCCAAGGATTGAGGTGACCGATAGGCCTCATCGCAAGCACGCCGGCTCCTGCAGGGACTGCATCAATCCTGTAGGACCTGGCTTGCTGGCGATGAACGTTAACGCGGTGCATCGGATAAACCACTATTTTCAAGGACCCCACATGGCTAGCGAGCAATCCCCCGCCCTCAAGGAAATCTTCAACGCCGAACGCCTTGAACATATCGCCAGCGAAATGGCGGTGGTCTATCCAGCGTTTGACGCCAAGGCTTTTCTCAAGCTTGCCAAAACCGGCCTGGCGGACCTGTCAGTGATGCAACGCATGGCCCGCGTCAGTGAATGCCTGCACGCGGTCCTGCCGCTGGACTTCGCTGCGTCCGTGGACGTGCTGCGCGCCCTCGCCCCGCGCCTGAACAGCGCTTTCGTCAGCATGTGCCTGCCGCACTATGTCGCCCGTTACGGCGCTCAGGCCTTCGATGAGTCGATGCAGGCCCTCAAGTACTTCACCGCCTTCGGTTCCTCCGAGTTCGCCATCCGCCACTTCCTGCGCAGTGACCTGCAACGCTCGCTCAAGCTGATGCACGATTGGTCGCTGGACGACAACGAACACGTGCGGCGCCTGGCCAGCGAAGGCTGCCGCCCACGCCTGCCCTGGTCGTTTCGCCTGGAAGCCGTTCAGGCCGACCCGAGGCTCGCTGCCGGCATCCTCGACAACCTCAAGGCCGACCCTAGCCTGTATGTGCGCAAATCCGTGGCCAATCACCTCAACGACATCACCAAGGACCACCCCGAGTGGGTACTGACCCTGATCGAGGGCTGGTCGCTGGACAACAAACACACCGCATGGATCGCCAGGCATGCGTTGCGCAGCCTGATCAAACAGGGCAATCAACGCGCCCTGGCGATCATTGGCGCGGGCGCCAAGCCAGAAGTCGAGATCGTTGGGGTGAAGGTCGAACCGCCGGTGATTGGCCTGGGGGAAAAGATCACCCTGTCGTTTACGCTCAAATCCACGGTGCCGGACAGCCAGCGCCTGGTGATCGATTACGCCATCGACTACGTCAAGGCCAATGGCAGCACGTCGGCCAAGGTGTTCAAGCTCAAGGCGCTGACCTTGCCTGGCAACGCGACCGAGACCATCAGTCGAGGCCAGCAGATCAAGGAGCAGACAACCCGCCGGCATTACGCCGGTCGCCATGCGGTGCACATCATGGTCAATGGTGAGCGGCTGGCCAGTACTGCGTTCGAGATCAAGACTTGAATCCATAGATCAACGTTGTCTGTTCTGACGATGGCGTCCGTTCAGGCACCACCAGACTCGGGGCCCAACAGCAGGCCCTGCTCCTGCTCACAGAGCTGCACCACGTAATCCCACAACACCCGCAAACGCACGGACTTGTGCAGCTCGCGACGGGTGCTGATCCAGTAGCTGCGCAGGATACTTTCTTCCGGCAACAACGGCACCAGCGCCGGGTCGCCAGCGGCCATGTAGCACGGCAGCACGGCGATCCCCAGTCCGCTGCGCGCCGCCTCTTGCTGGGCAATGACGCTGGTGCTGTGGAACACCACCTGCGGATTGCGGCAGAAACTGTTGAGGAACATCAGCTCCTGGCTGAACAACAGATCGTCGACGTAGCCGATCCACGCATGTCGCCCCAGGTCTTCGCGGCTGCGCAGCGGCGGCGAGCGGTCCAGGTAATCCCGACTGGCATACAGCGCCAGGCGATAGTCAGTGAGTTTGCGGGTGACCAGCATGTCAGCAGCCGGTCGCTCCAGATGGATACTGATCTCCGCTTCACGATTGAGGATGCTGACAAAACGCGGCACCGCGACCAGCTCCACTTCCAGCCCCGGGTAGCGCTCGAACAGGCCGATCATGCGACTGGCAAGGAACTTGATACCCAGCCCTTCCGTCACCCCGACGCGGATCTTGCCCAGCGGAGCCGTGGACTGGGTGATTTCCTCCTGGGCCAGCAACGCGACGTTTTCCATGGCCTCGGCGTGTTTAAGCAACGCCTCGCCGGCCGGTGTCAGCTCATAGCCCTGGGCGTGTTGCACGAACAGTGCAGTGCCAAGACTCTTTTCAATGGCCTCGATGTGCCGCGCCACCGTGGCATGGGTGGTGTTCAAGCGCCGCGCCGCCGTGAGCAAACGCCCGCTACGCTGTAGCTCGAGAAAAAACCGCAGGTCATTCCAGTCGAACATGGCTCGTCCCTGATCGTCGAGGGGGATAGCGTTGTTTAAAAACGCACAGCAGCTGCGTAAAAACTAACATTCTTTTGACGAAAGCTAACAACTAGGATGACAGACAACAAGAACAACAAGACGAGGTCAGGGATGCAGTCTGTGCTTGATGAGTTCGACTACATCGTGGTCGGGGCTGGACCGGCCGGATGTTTGCTGGCCAATCGCCTGTCGGCCAACCCGCAACATCGCGTGTTGCTGCTCGAAGCCGGTGGCCGTGACAACTATGCGTGGATTCACATCCCGGTGGGCTATCTGTTCTGCATCGGCAACCCGCGCACCGACTGGTGCTTCAAGACCGAGGCGCAACCGGGCCTGCAAGGCCGTGCGCTGAGTTACCCACGGGGCAAGGTGCTGGGTGGCTGCTCGTCGATCAACGGCATGATCTACATGCGCGGCCAGGCCGGCGACTATGACGGCTGGGCCGCCGAGGGCAACCCCGGCTGGGGCTGGCAGGACGTGTTGCCGTTGTTTAAACAGAGTGAAAACCACTTTGGCGGCGCCGCGGAATTTCACGGTGCTGACGGCGAATGGCGAGTGGAACGCCAGCGCCTGTCGTGGCCGATTCTCGACGCGTTCAGAAGCGCCGCCGAACAATCCGGCATCGCCAGCATTGATGACTTCAACCAGGGTGACAACGAAGGTTGCGGTTATTTCCAGGTCAATCAGAAGGCCGGCGTTCGCTGGAACGCGGCCAAGGCCTTTCTCAAACCCGTGCGCCAACGCGCCAATCTGACCGTGTTGACCGGCGTTGAGGTCGATCGCTTGTTGCTGGACAACGGCCGAGCGTCGTCGGTCCTGACGCGCTGGCAGAACCAGGCAAAAGCCTTCAGGGCGCGCAAGGAAATCATCCTCTGTGCCGGCTCCGTCGGCTCGCCGAGCATCCTGCAGCGCTCTGGCATCGGCCCGCGTCCGCTGCTGGAGCGGCTGGGCATCGGCGTGGCTCACGAACTGTCAGGCGTCGGCGCTAACTTGCAGGACCACCTGCAGTTGCGGCTGATCTACAAACTGCAAAACGCGCGGACCTTGAACCAGATTGCCGGCAGCCTGTGGGGCAAGATGGGCATGGGCCTGCGTTACCTGTATGACCGCAGTGGCCCGCTGTCCATGGCGCCAAGCCAGTTGGGCGCCTTTGCGCGATCAGGGCCGGAGCAGACTTCGGCGAACCTCGAATATCACGTTCAACCGCTGTCGCTGGAGCGTTTTGGCGAACCGCTGCATGCCTTCCCGGCGTTCACCGCGTCGGTCTGCGACCTGCGCCCGCAAAGTCGTGGCCGCATCGAAATCCGTTCCGCCGACCCGCAGCAAGCGCCGCTGATCCAACCCAATTACCTCAGCCACCCGGAAGATCTGCGGGTCGCCGCCGACGCCATTCGCCTGACCCGGCGCATCGTTGCCGCACCGGCGTTGCGTGCATTCAACCCGGTCGAATACCTGCCCGGCGACAGCCTGCAAAGCGAAGAGCAACTGCACGAAGCCGCGGCACGCATCGGTACCACCATTTTCCACCCGGTGGGTACCTGTCGCATGGGCAACGACGCCACAGCGGTGGTCGATGCACAACTGAAGGTCCATGGCATCGCCGGCCTGCGCATCGCCGATGCCTCGATCATGCCGCGCATCACCTCGGGCAATACCTGCTCGCCAACCCTGATGATCGCCGAGAAGGCGGCACAGATGATCCTCAATTCCGCCACAAGGAGCATCACTGAGACCAAGGAACTGGCCACACATCTCTAAACAAAGTGCAGATCTGTAGGAGCGAGCTCGCTCGCAATGAATCTGAGAGCACCACGGGGTGTCAGGATCCCCGCGTTATCGTTGACGACCATCGCGAGCGTGCTCGCTCCTACACTGAAAACGAGCAACCCGATACATCGCAGTAGCGGCGCCCGCCCACAAGGCCGGCGCCGACAGTGGAACAACAAAAACAATCACTGTGAGGGATACCGCTATGTCAGAACAGGTTCAGCCCCTGGAGGCCGTGCGCAGCGCCGGCACCAGCAAGGACACGCAGAAAGTCATCTTCGCCTCGTCACTCGGGACAGTCTTCGAGTGGTACGACTTCTTCCTCTACGGCGCCTTGGCGGCGGTGATCAGCAAGCAGTTCTTTGCCGGCGTCAACGACACCACCGCGTTCATTTTCGCGCTGATGGCGTTTGCCGCAGGTTTCATCGTCAGACCTTTCGGTGCGCTGGTGTTCGGTCGGTTGGGGGACATGATCGGGCGCAAGTACACCTTCCTCGCCACCATCATCCTGATGGGCCTGGCGACCTTCTGCGTCGGTTTGCTGCCGACCTATGCCAGCATCGGCATTGCCGCGCCGATCATCCTGGTTGTGCTGCGCATGCTCCAGGGCCTGGCCTTGGGCGGTGAATACGGCGGCGCTGCGACCTATGTCGCCGAGCACGCGCCAATTGGCAAACGCGGCTTCCATACCAGCTGGATTCAATCCACGGCGACCCTGGGATTGCTGCTGTCGCTGCTGGTGGTGCTGGGCTGCCGCTATTTCACCGGTGATCAGTTCGAAGTCTGGGGCTGGCGTATTCCGTTCCTGTTTTCCATCGTGCTGCTGGGCATTTCCACCTGGATTCGCATGAGCCTGCACGAGTCCCCTGCCTTCGTGAAAATGAAGGAGGAAGGCAAGCTGTGCAAACAGCCGATCCGCGATTCCTTCGGCAAATGGGAAAACCTCAAGGTGGTGCTGATCGCCCTGTTCAGCATCAACGCCGGGCAAGCGGTGACCTTCTACGCCGCGCAATTCTACGTGCTGTTCTTCCTCACCCAGTTCCTGAAAATGGACCCGGCCGTGGCCAACGGTTTGCTGATCGTCAGCGTGACCATTGGTGCGCCGTTCTTCATTTTCTTTGGCTGGCTGTCGGACAAGGTCGGGCGCAAACCGGTGCTGATGCTCGGCCTGCTGCTCGCCACTGCGCTGTACTTCCCGATCTTCAAATCCCTGGCGCACTACGCCAACCCGGCGATTGACCAGGCCAGTCGTCAGGCCCCGATCACCGTGCTCGCCGATCCGGCCACCTGTACCTTCCAGTTCGACCCGGTGGGCAAGGCCAAATTCGACAGCCCGTGCGACAAGGTCAAGACCTTCCTGGTCAAACAGGGCCTGCCGTACCACAGCGCCGAAGCGCCGGCCGGCAGCGCGGTACAGGTCAGTGTCGGTGACGTGAAGATCGACGGTTTCGACGAAGCGGCGCTGCGCGGCGCCATCACCCTGGCCGGCTATCCGTCACAGGCCGACATGCAGCAGATCAACAAACCGATGATCGTCGCCTTGATCGTCGCGCTGATCATCATTTCCGCCATGTGCTACGGCCCACTGGCAGCATTGATGGTCGAGTTGTTCCCGACCCGCATCCGCTACACCTCGATGTCCCTGCCCTACCACATCGGCAACGGCTGGTTCGGCGGCTTCCTGCCGACCGTGTCCTTTGCGCTGGTGGTGTACACCGGGGATATTTTCTACGGGCTGTGGTATCCGGTGCTGATCACCGGGGTGAGCCTGGTGGTGGGGATGTTGTGCCTGCGGGAGACGCGCAACGTGGATCTGGACAAGAACTGAAACCAGCCTGCAGGAGCGAGTCAACTCGCTCCTGCAGCGTTTGCGATCTCGGATCACTCGGGATCAAAAGCTCGCTTTGACAGAGACCATGAAGTTACGCGGATCGCCGTAATAGTTGCCGAAGGTCTCGGTGCCGATGGTCGCGTAGTAGCGCTTGTCGAACAGGTTGTTGCCATTGAGCGCCACCGACCAGGTGTCGTCGATGCGATAGCCGATGCGACCGTTCCAGACCGCATAACCGGACTGACTGATCTTCTCGCCACTGAGGGGAGACACGCGGAAGTTGTCGCTTTGCGCGTTCACACCGGCGCCGACCGTGAACCGCTCCAGCGCCCCGTCCAGTTGATAGTCGCCCCACAGGCGCAGCAGGTGCCGTGGCACATAACTGTTGAACGCCGCACCGTTGAGGGAGGTGTCCAGGTCGTCGAGCGTCTTGGTCTGGGTGTAGGTGTAGCCCGCCAGCAGTTGCAGGCGCTCGATCACCTCGCCACTGATTTCCGCTTCAAAACCCTGGGCGCGCACCTTGCCGGAGTTCACGTAGCAATAACCATCCGACGACGGGCAGGACGAGTTGTAGTCGGTTTGTGCCTGGTCTTTCTGGATAGTGCGGAACAGGTTGAACGAACTGTTCAGACGCCCGTTGAACCAGGCGCCCTTGATCCCCAGCTCGTAGCTCTGCCCCACCAGAGGCCTGAGGGCCGAACCGTCCTCAGATCGATAGTTGCCCTGGGGCGTGAAGATTTCCGAGTAGCTGGTGTAGGCCGTGAGGTTTTCATCAAGGTCCAGCAGCAGTCCGGCAAAGGGTGTGACCTGTCCGGTTTCCTTGGTACTGACGTGTTCCGAGGTACCCGAGTTGATGAAATCGTAGTCCGTGTCGGAGCTGTACCAGCTCACGCGGCTGCCAACCACGAAGGTCAAAGGATCCGCCAGTTTCAGGCGCAGGGTCGAATAGATCCCTTGCTGCTTGGTCACGCTGTCGACCGGGCCGCCACGGGACGAATTCTCGATGAAGTAACTGTCGTCCGGCTCCGGGATGTGCTTGTCGGGGTTGAACACATTCTGCCGTTGCGGCAGGAAGGCGACCGAGTAGAAGTCATTTTTGTTCGAGCGACTGGCATTGAAGCCCAGTACCAACTCATGTTGCTGACCGAAGGCGGCGAACTTGCCATCCACGTAGGCATCGAGGCCGTAATCGACCTGATCGTAGTCGTACAGGCTGCCAAGCACGCCCGTGGTGTCGATACCGGGTGTCACTGCCCCGGAGGCGAAGGCGTATTTGATGTCCTGGGTGTTTTTGGTGTAGACGCTGGCGACTTTCAAGGCCCAGTCATCGTTGAGCTGATGCTTGAGATCGGCAAACACCGTGGTGCGTTTGCTGCGCCAGGTATTCCACGACGGGTCGAGGCAGGTCGAGCGACCGAGTCGCAGGTCGCTGCCATCCCTGTAGCGCGGCATGCCGCCCCAGCATGGGTTGGCGTCGACGTCCTCATAGGCGACACCGAGGCCGAGGGTCGTGTCCGGGTTGAGGTCGACGTCGAGCGCACCGTAGTACACCTGATCCTTGCGATTGGCGTCATCGACGTAGTAGTGCCGGCTTTGCTCGGCGACCACGGCGCGTCCGCGTATCGTCCCCGAGTCATTCAACGGACCGCCCGTATCGACCTGCCCGCGATAGTTGTCCCAACTGCCACCTGACAACGTGACATCGGTTTGCGCGGTGGCCTGCCCGCGCTTGCGCACGAAGTTCACGCCGCCCGCGGTGCCTCCCGAGCCTTTCATCATGCCGGCCGCACCGCGCAGGACTTCAACCCGGTCGTAATACGCCATGTCGCTGCTGAAGCTGTCGGCCTGGACATAGAGGTTGCCCATGTCCAGCGGTACGCCGTCATATTGATATTGGCCCGACATGCGAAAACCCCTGGAGTAGAAGTATTTGCCACCCATGGTCGAGTCGTAGACGGTGATGCCCGGGGTCTTTTCCATCACCTGGTCGATGGTGTTGAGATTCTGGTCATCGAGCATCTTGCGGGTGATCACCGTCACCGACTGCGGGGTTTCCTTGAGCGAGTGCTCGCCCTTGCCGATGGTCACCGCGCCGGTGGTGTAGGAACCACTGTTCTCGGTGGTCGCACCCAATGCCTGCGCGTTGATGTTGGTGGCACCCAGCTCCAGTGCCGAACCAGCACCGGGTGCCGGCCGCAGCACGTAGGTGCCATTGGCCTGGGGTTGGGCCTGCAGGCCGCTGCCGCCGAGCACCCGCGCAAAACCTTCGCTGACGCCGAACGCGCCTTTGAGCCCCGGCGATTTGAAACCGTCGGTATGCCGCGCATCGAAGGAGATGGCCACGCCCGCCGCGCTGGCGAAACGGCTGAGGACTTCGGTCAGGCTGCCGGCGGCAATGTCGAACGACTGTACCGAGCTTTGTTGTGACGTGGCTGCGGTGGCGGCGAACGTTGCGCCCGACCATGCTGCAGTGGCAGTCGCCGCCAGCAATCCGAATTTTACTGCGGTTGCCAGACGACCAGGTTTGTAAAACCGAGACATGTTTACCCTCCCCCAAACGATCAATAAAAACTCATTGAGGGATGAGCCGAACGATACGAATGAAAAGTGCAAAGGAGCAGAAATTATTTTTGCGCTGCGCTCCGTCAGCGCATGTCACAGCTGTGAAACATTGACCCAGAAGCGGCTGTAACGCGTCACGCGCAAGGCAAAGCCGCTCTCCAGGGCAGCCAGTGCGCGATCGGTGTCATCAATCGGAAACGCACCGGAGACCTTCAGGTCGGCAATGCGCGAATCGCAACGCAACACGCCACTGCGATAGCGCGACAGGTCAGCCAGCAACTCACTTAACGGCCGGTTGATGGCAATGATGCTGCCCTGCTCCCACGCGGCGATCGATGCGTCATTCGGGCGTACCCGGCCCAGCAGCCCCGGGCTGAACAGCATGTGTTGGCCAGCCTCAAGTCGCACCCGTGCAGCCGTGCCCGACGTGCTGACTTCCACGGCTTTCTCCAGCACCGCCACTTCGCTGCCGCTCGCTTGCGAACGGACAACAAAGCGCGTCCCCAGCGCCAGCACCTCACCGTGGCGAGTGACGACCTTGAACGGACGCTGCTGTGCATCAACGGCTGTGGTTACGATGATTTCACCGGTCAACAACTCCACCACCCGCTGACGGTCATCGAAACGCAGGTTGACCGAAGTATCGGTATTGAGGAGCAAGCGGCTGCCGTCTGCCAGGCGGTATTCACGGCGCTCACCAACTGCCGTGCGGTAATCGGTGAACAGACTCTGTGCCGTCTCACTGCGCCAGCTCAACCAGCCCAATGAACCGGCGGAGGCCAACACCACTACGCTGCGCAGCACCTGACGCCGGGAGCGATCGACGCCCAGCAGTGCCGGTGCAGCCAGGGCACCCGGTACGCGGGCCATCTGCTCACCGACATCGGTCATGCGTTGCCACGCCCGATGGTGTGCAGGATCGGCCGTCAGCCAGGCATGCCACGCGGTGTGGTCGGCGTCCGTCGCGATACCGGAGTGCAGCCTGGCGTACCACTGCGCGGCGCTGCCAATCGCTTTGAGCTCAGCCGCTGACAGGCTCATGTCAGTTGCAACTTGATTTGCATCAGGCAGCAATGCTCCATGGCCTTGGCCATGTAGTTGTTCACGGTTCGCGCACTGATGCCCAGGCGCTCGGCAATCTGCGGATAGGTCAGGCCCTCGAACTGCGAGAGGATGAAGGCCTGCTTCACCCTGGGCCCGAGCCCTTGCAGCATGCGGTCGATCTCGATCAGGGCCTGCAACAGGATCGCCTGCTCTTCCAGCGACGGCTGCTCCCCTTCAGGGGTGGCAGCCAATGCTTCGAGGTAGGACTGCTCCAGCGAACGACGACGAAACAGGTCAATCAGCAGGCCCTTGGCGATCATTGAAAGATAGGGTCGGGGCTCGCGTATCTCCAGCGCGTTGCGCGCCTTGATCACCCGCACGAACGTATCCTGGGTCAAGTCCGCCGCATCGAAGGCATTGCCCAGGCGCTTGCGCAACCAGCGTTGCAGCCAGCTGTGATGGTCGCAATAGAGTTCATGGATGGCGCTGCGCAGGGATAAATCGTTGGCGGACATGATAGAAAACAATTCGCGAATGATAATAACTCGCATTGTCTTATCTAAAATGGCCGATTGGCAATAGCCGTGATGGCTGGATGAGATTGTGTTGATGCAAATTCAGAATGCCCTGCGCGTTGAAGGGCATTCCGGGAATGGTTTTTTTAAACCTCCGAATCCATTCGCCTGACCCGGCGCATCCTTGCCGCACCGGCGTTGCGTGCATTCAACCCGGTCGAATACCTGCCCGGCGATAGCCTGCAAAGCGAAGAACAGTTGCATGAAGCCGCGGCACGCATCGGCACCACCATTTTCCACCCGGTGGGCATCTGTCGCATGGGCAACGACGCCACAGCGGTGGTCGATGCACAACTGAAGGTCCATGGCATCGCCGGCCTGCGCATCGCCGATGCCTCGATCATGCCGCGCATTACCTCGGGCAATACCTGCTCGCCAACCCTGATGATCGCCGAGAAGGCGGCACAGATGATCCTCATTTCCGCCATGTGCTATGGCCCGCTGGCGGCGCTGATGGTCGAGCTGTTCCCGACCCGCATCCGCTACACCTCGATGTCCCTGCCCTACCACATCGGCAACGGCTGGTTCGGCGGCTTCCTGCCGACCGTGTCCTTTGCGCTGGTGGTGTACACCGGGGATATTTTCTAAGGGCTGTGGTACCCGGTGCTGATCACCGGGGTGAGCCTGGTGGTGGGGATGTTGTGCCTGCGGGAGACGCGCAACGTCGATCTGGACAAGAACTGATTGAGTAAGAACGAGTTTGCTGGCGAAAGAGCATCAATTGACATCGACAATGTCGTAGATAGAGCTTCGCTAGCAAACTCGGTTCCAAACGGGTGAAAGCAAGCATTATTAATCATGCATAAATGCACGAACATCATTATATAAGCACACCCCATCAACAATCATAAAAAACCAAAATCAGTTATTGTTTTTAGCCACCTTAGTAAAGGTAATATTTTTAAAACTGATTTGCTCCGGATTTACGCCTTGAATCAGCGTTAGTGCACAACCACTGCCCATCATCGCACCGTGCTCAGTGGGAAGGCCGAAAGTATATAGGGCAAACGACAGCACACCGAGATGATCTGTCATCGCTGTCAGACTCAGCAACTGAAGCCCCTCTTTACCTTCATTGGTAATATCACTCGCCTTGCCTTTCCCGGGGTAAGTATTTGCCCGCCAATGAAAGTCGATTGAAAACTCGCGACCAACTTGGTCGCTGGTAACCGTAAAACTAAGATCTTCGTTTTTTGCCTGACCTTTCGGATCATTGATATTTGTCTTAAACACATCACCTTTCTGAATCAGCATGTCTTATCTCCTTTAAATATCATTTATGCCGCAAAAAAATAGTAACTGGCATTCAGGTAATATATACCTATCAGATTTGATAGCTTTCAAGACACACTAGAGATAAAAACTGAAGGCACCTGCATTTTTCTCTTCTATACTGCCTCAATACAGAGCGCCCGCCTTCCTTCGAGTCAAATGATTCTTGGTCGAAGGATGGCGATTGTACCTAGCTGGAAAACACTTTTGGAACGAAGGTATTACGAACTCCAAAGTTCAAGAAGGCGAACAATGACCATGTAAAACGTTTACGCTGAGATGCACTAATTTTCATTTTCTTGGGCCCTTCAAACCTCCGAATCGAGCAATTCGAACTTCACCTGGTCCGGGTAGAAGGCCACATAGTTGCGGATCTGCTCGACCGAGACCTTGGGGTTTTCATAGCTCCACACCGCGTTGGTCCCTTCATGCCCCGGTACCTGCAAGCTGAAATAGCTGGCATCGCCCTTGTAGGGGCAATAGCTGGTGTGGTCAGTGCGGGCGTAGTACTTCTCGTCGATGTCTTCGCGCGGCACGTAATATACCGGCGGGTAATTGGCTTCCAGCAATACGAGTGCGCGTGCCGAGGCGGCGACTTGGATACCGTGAAACCTCACCAACAGGCAGCCGGGCTGCTCGGCGATGGTGATGACAGGGCTGGGACCGGAGCTTTTCATGGAACACTTTCCTCATGACGGTGACGGACCTGCAGGAGCAAGGTTTGCCCGCGACGGGGGATGCAGCGGCGCCGTTGTCCGGGACCGCTGACCTGTCAGGTATAACCCAAGATTGGCCATCGTGTCTGATTCACAGCCGAACGGAGACCCCTTGCTCAAGCGTCGAGCTGCGACAGATAAGCCCAGGGATAGATACCGCGCTCGTGCCCATCGCTGAACACCAGTTGCACGCCATAGCCCTGGGCATTGAGTTCGATCACCTGCACCCGCTCGTCGACCAGGGGGACAAGCCCGCGCAGGCGAAATGCCCGGCACTGCGAGCAAGGGCACTGTCGACGCAACTCGGCGTGATTCAAGCGTTGCACGCGGCCGTCCGGCCAGCTCAGGCGCAACTGCCGGGTACTTTGTGAATTACCCACCGATAACGGGCTCATTGCAGTTGGCTCAAGGCGATGCGCACGGCTTTGCGCACCTCCGGGTCGCCGTCGTCCTGCGCCGCCTGCAACGGTGCGATGGCCCGTGGATCATTCAGCTCACCCAGGGCCAACGCCGCTTCCTTGCGCAGGTTACTGATGCGATGACCAAGGGTGGCGATCAGCCCATCGAGGGCTGGTGCGTAGCGCAAGCGACCCAGGCTGCGGGTGGCGCGCAAACGCACTTGCCAGTAATCGTCGCTCAAGGCTTCGACCAGAGCCGGCCCGGCGTCGGGGTGACCGACTTTGCCCAAGGTGGTGGCGGCCTCTTCGCGTACCGACCAGGCCTCGTCCTGCAAGGCCTGACGCAGGGCCGGCAAGACTTGCGCGTCGGACGCCAGGCCCAGCGCTCCGGTGGCGGCGCGACGGACTCCGCTGTCCGGGTCGCAGCTGGCCAGTCGCGCCAATGCCGGCAAGGCCCCCAGTTGCTTGAGCCAGCCCAGCACACCCACCGCTTCACGGCGTACACCCGCGTCGGCATCGTCCAGCGCTAAGGCAGCCGCGCTCGCGGCCTCGGCAACACGTAATTCGCGCAGTGCCCGAATCGCGGCAACCCGTACGCGACTTTCCGCGTGCCCCGTCCACGGCAAAATCACCCGTCCCGCCTCTGCACTTTTCAACAGGCTGAGGCTTTGCGCCGCGGCGGCTTGCACGGACTCTGCCGGATCGATCAGCGCCTGGCACAGGGCGGCGACCACGGGCGCATCTTCCCATGCTTCCAGCAACCGCGCAGCTTCGGCGCGTACCTCGTCGGCGGGGTCCTGGCCAAGACGATCGACCAGCCACAACAGGCCATCGGGCTCCTCCAGGTCGGCCAGCTCAATCAGGGCAATGCGGCGCACAGCGGGGTCGTCATCGGTCAGGCGCGGTTGCAGGGCGAGAATCTCGTGGTGATCGGTTACATCGAATAGTGAGGTCATAGGGCAAATCGCGGCAGTTTGTTTTCGGGAGGCAATCCGAGCGGGTTCAGGCGAGGCAGTTGCCGGCCGTCTTCGTGACGCAGGAGTGCAAGGCAGTGACGTTTCAGGAGGGAGAATTCGTGGCTGGTCACCAGCTCATTGATGCGCGGCCGTGGGAAGTCCAGGCGCAGGTCCTCGATGATCCGCCCCGGTCGCGAGCTCATGACCAGCAAGCGGTCGGCGAGGAACAGCGCTTCGTCGATGTCATGGGTGACGAATACCACGGTGGTGCGGATCCGCGTCCAGATGTCCAGCAGCAGCTCCTGCATGTTCAACCGGGTCAGGGCATCAAGGGCGCCGAACGGCTCGTCCATCAGCAACAGCCGCGGGCGATTGACCAGCACCCGGGCGATCTCCACCCGTTGTTGCATGCCACCGGAGAGCTGATCGGGCCAGCGTTCGGCGAAGCCTTCGAGGCCAACCAGCGCGAGCATTTCTTCGGCAGCCTTGTGCCGCTCGACCTTGCCGATCCCGCGCATTTTCAAACCAAACGCCACGTTGTCGCGCACGTTGCGCCATGGGAACAAGGTGTGTTGCTGGAACACCATACCCCGTTGCGGCGACGGGCCATTGACCGGCGCGCCATCGACATTGAGGCTGCCGGTGCGCGGTTGCAGGTGACCGGCCAAGGCGCCGAGCAAGGTCGACTTGCCGCACCCGGAGGGCCCGAGAATGCACACGAACTGGCCGGGTTCGATCTGGCAGTCGAGGCCCTGCACCGCTTCAAATGCCGTACTGCCCTCTCCCAGGCTGATCGACAGGCCACGCATATCGATGCGTCCTTCGGGGTGTTGAAACACGCTCATCAGGCTTTTCCTCGTGGTCGATGCCAGGGCGTGAACAGACCGCCCAGGTGCTTGATCAACAGACTGCTACCCATCCCCAGGACACCGATCAGCAACATACCAACCACAATGTCGGCGTAGTTCTGGATGGTGTAGGACTCCCAGGTGTAATAGCCGATGCCGTACTGACCGGAGATCATTTCCGCGGTCACCAGGCAGAACCACGAAGTGCCCATGCCGATCGCCAGGCCAGTGATGATGCTCGGCGCCGCACCCGGCAGGATCACTTCCAGCAGGATCGCCCGGCGCCCTGCCCCGAGGCTCTTCGCCGAGGCGATCAAGCGCGGATCAACGCCTTCGACGCCGTGCACGGTGTTGAGCAGAATGGGGAACAACGCACCGGTGAAGGTGATGAACACCATCGACAGTTCCGACGAAGGAAACATCAGAATCGCCAAGGGAATCCACGCCACTGCGGGGATCGGGCGCAGCACTTCCAGCGGTGGCAGCAGTAAGTCTTCAGCACATTTCGAACGGCCGATGGCCAGGCCCAGGGCGATGCCGATAACCAACGCAGCGAGGAAACCGGCGAAGACTCGGCCGAGGCTGGCGGTCAGGTGCTGGATGAGTTTGCCGGAGTCGCCCAGGCCGAAGGCGGCTTCGATCACGGCCAACGGGGTTGGCACGTTGGCGAAGGTGACGAGGCCGAGGTTCCAGTGGTGGCTGGCGGCGAGTTGCCAGAAGAGCAGGCAACACAATAGGGAGGCGGCTCTGGGGAGCCCGCGGGCTTTCGGGATTTTCATGGTTCGCAATTCCGTGTGATGGCTGAGATCCCCCCTCACCCCAGCCCTCTCCCCCAGGGGGGCGAGGGGGAAAGGGAGCCGATCTTCAAGCCTTTCAAAATTTCAGTTCGACCCGATATATCGAGTCGGTGCATCTCTACCAAACACCGCAGTCAGTCCCCTCTCCCTCCGGGAGAGGGTTAGGGTGAGGGGCTTTTGATTTGCTCTTAGCATGTGGCCACGGCCTGGGTCGTCGCATCAGTGAAGTCGAAGACTTTCCCGCCCTGCGCCGAGGCAAATTGCTGGGCCTGGCCCTTGAGCAGAAATGCGCTCAACCGCCCTTTCGCATCACTGGCAAACCACGCTTGATCAGCAAGCAACTTGATCCCGCTGTCACTGGCCTGGGCGTACACCGCGCGGATGTTCTTGCCTTCCTGTTTGAGCGCGGCCAAGGCGGTAAATGCCGACTCGGCCGAGGCGTATTGACGAACTTTCGGTTCGCCGCGCACCCAGATCTCAGCAACATGGTTGAAATCGGTGATGGCTTTACCGGTCGATGCATCAACAGCCTTCAGCGACGTCTGGCCGTAGTTGGCCAGTTGCGCGCTGTAATCGAGCTTCGAAGCCTTGAATGCAGCACGAATGTACTGATCGTCAATGAAGGCGTTGAGGTCCAGACCGCGATCAGCCTTCTTCAGCAGCTTCAACGTGTCGATGGCGGTACCGACCGCTTGCCGGTATTCCGGCTTCCAGCTCAGGTCGCGGGTCTGCACGCCGAGTGGACCGTGGAACAAGTAATTGACCTCGGCATCGACACCCGTGACCTTGGCAATCAGCTCGCTGTACTTCTCCGGTTCTGCTGTCAGCAACTGATTGGCTTCGATACTGGCGCGCAGATAAGCCACGACAATTTCCGGGTACTTTTTCGCGTAGGCCTGATCGACCAGCGCGCCATGGAAGGTTGGCGAATCGGCTTGGGAGCCGTCATAAATCTTGCGGGCAAAACCACGGCTGGGGAACAACTCGGCGAACGGCACGAAGTCGGCGTGCGCATCGATCTTGCCGGCCTGCAACGCGGAACCGGCGACTTCCGGCGGCTGGGCGATGATGTTCACATCCTTGAGCGGGTCCCAGCCTTGCGCGGCCACGGCGCGCAGCAACATGCCATGGGCGGTGGAGGCGAACGGCACGGAGATGGTCTTGCCCTTGAGCTCGGCCAGCGACTGCACAGCCGACGCGCTCGGCACCACGATGCCGTTGCCACTGCCCTTGATGCTGCCCGACAGCACGCTGATGAACAGGCTGTGCTTGCCCGCCGTTTCGAAAGCGACGCCATTGAAGGCGCCGGGGAAATCGGCCATGGCGCCGAAGTCGAGCTTGCCGGCGACCATCTCGTTGGTCAGGGGTGCGCCGCTGGTGAAGTTTTTCCACTCCACCTGGTATTTGGCGTCCTTGTACTGGCCATCATGGGGCAGGTATTTGTCCAGCAGGCCGAGTTCACGAATCAGCAGACCGCCGGCGGCGCAGTTGATCGTGGTGTCCTGGGTGCCGATGGCAATGCGGATGGTCTCGGCTGACGCCGACAGGGTGAGTGAAGCCAGTACCAGACCGGCGATTGCTGCACGCAACATGGGTGTTTCCCCTCGAATCATTTATAGGAAATTCGTCTCCGCCACGATCAGGGCGTGGTGGGAAACGAGGGGTGTTTGAAGCTGGCGTCCGGGGGTGGCCGGATGGCGTTGAACGGTTTTTTTGAGCTTCCTCGATCCACTGTGGGAGTGAGCCTGCTCGCGATGGCATTCTTTCAGTCGGTGGAGATGTTGCCTGTGCTGGCGACATCGCGAGCAAGCTCGCTCCCACATTGATTTGTGTTTCAACGCAATAAATAGGGGATGTCCACTTTCACCGCCCCCGTCGGGCAGTCCTTTTCACAGGGCATGCAGTACCAGCATTCATCGAACGCCATATAGGCTTTCTGGGTTGCCGGGTTGATCGCCAGCAGGTCCATCGGGCAGACGTCGACACACACGGTGCAGCCCTTGTGGGCGATGCACAGGTCCTCGTCGACGGTCACCGGTGCGTTGGAGCGAAAGAAGATTTCCTGGGCTTGATAGGCCATTTCGCGGTCTCTCTTGTGGGTGTGCTCAGGCAGCGTCGGCGCCGACCCGCAGGCGATCGTAGGCCTGCATTTCTTCGGCATCGAGCGGGATGATGTAAGGCTCGACGGCTTTCTTGAAACTGCTCATCTCGCCGTTTTCGTCTTTCTTCAGGTGGCAATGGCAGAACCAGTCGCTGTCGTTACGTTGCGGGTGATCAACACGGTAGTGGTAAAGCCCCCAGCGGCTTTCGGCGCGAAACAGTGAAGCGCGGGCGGCCATTTCGGCGCAGTCGCGGATCATGCTGACTTCCATCGCGCGCATCAGTTCATGGGCGTTGTGGGCCTTGATCTGATCGAGATCGCGCTGGATATCGCTGAAGCGTTGCAGGCCGATCTGCATCTTCTTGGTCACTTTCGGCGGTTGCAGGTAGTCGTTGACGAAGCGCCGCAGCTTGTACTCGACCTGGGCCGGTGGCAGGCCGTGCTCACGGTCCAGAGGCGCGTAGACCCGTTGCTTCTCGACTTCGATTTGCTCGGCATCCAGCGCTGAAAACTCGCGGTCGGCAACGAAATCCGCCGCGTTCTGGCCGGCAAACCAACCATAGGTAAACGCACCAAGCATGTAGTTGTGCGGCACTGCCGCCATGTCGCCCGCCGAGTACAAGCCTTTTACCGAAGTCTCGGCCTTCTCGTTGACCCACACGCCGGACGCCGAATGCCCACTGCAGAAACCGATTTCGGAGATGTGCATTTCGACCATCTGCGTGCGGTAATCGGTGCCACGATTGGCGTGGAACTGGCCGCGGCTCGGACGCTCGTTGCTGTGCAGGATCTCCTCGATGTTCTGGATGGTTTCCTCGGCCAGGTGATCGAGTTTGAGAAACACCGGACCGTTACCGCTTTCCAGTTCCTGGTGGAATTCCCACATCATCTGACCGCTCCAGTAGTCGCACTCGATGAAGCGTTCACCCTTGTTGTTGGCGGTGTAACCACCCAGCGGACCGGTGACGTAGGCGCAAGCCGGACCGTTGTAATCCTTGATCAGCGGGTTGATCTGAAAGCATTCCAGGTTCGCCAACTCCGCACCGGCGTGATAGGCCATCGCATAGCCGTCGCCGGCGTTGGTCGGGTTCTCGTAGGTACCCATCAGGTAGCCCGAGGCCGGAAGACCCAGGCGTCCGGCAGCGCCGCAGGCTAGGATCACCGCCTTGGCCTTGATCACATGAAAGTCGGCGGTGCGGCAATCGAAGCCCATCACACCGTTGACCGTACCCTCCTCGTCTTTCAACAAGCGCGTGCACACCAGGCGATTGCTGATGCTGACCCGTGCCCGCTTCAACTGGCGATACAACACCTTCTTGATGTCGTGGCCTTCCGGCATCGGCAGCACGTACGCGCCCATGTGGTGGACCTTCTTCACCGCGTAGTCACCGGTCTCGTCCTTCTCGAACTTCACGCCCCAGCGATCCAGTTGCTCGATGGTTTCGAAACTGTGGGTTGCGTAGGCATACACCGCCGCCTGATTGACGATGCCGTCGTTGGCAATGGTGATTTCCTTGGTGTACTGCTCCGGTGTCGAATGGCCAGGGATGATCGCGTTGTTCAGGCCGTCCATGCCCATGCTGATCGCGCCGCTGCGCTTGACGTTGGCCTTGTCGATCAACAGCACGCGCAAATCGCGGTTACGCTCCTTGGCCTTGATCGCCGCCATGGGTCCTGCGGTGCCGCCGCCAATCACGACGATGTCGTATTCCTGTTCCAGTGTGTTGCGCGTCATGCCTGATCCCCTTTCTGGCGGTCGATCCGCAGGCGGTACTGGAAGGCATCACCGCGGTAGTAAAGGTGTTCGAAGTCCAACGGACGCCCTTGCGCATCGTGGGTCAGACGCTCGATGCGCATGATTGGCGAACCGGGCTCGACGTTCAGGGCCTGGGTCAGGTCGCTGTCGGCCAGCACCGCGTCAATGGCCAGATCGGCGTGACCGAGTGCCAGGCCACAGTCGTTTTCCAGGATCAGGAAGATGTCGCGGGTGACCAGATCGGCTTTCTCCAGGCGCTCGCCGACGGCTTTGGGCAAGTAGGTGATTTCCAGGGAGATCGGCTCACGATTGATCAGCCGCACCCGTTTGATCTGCGCGACGACCTCGCCTTCGGCGACCTGCAAACGCTCGGCGACCAGCTTGTCGGCGGCAATGAACCTGAAGCTGCGCAGGCGGTTGATGACCTCGTAGCCGCGCCCGGTCATGGACTCGGCGAGGCCTTGCAGGGTGCTGACGTTCTGGAAGGTTTTCGGCTTGGCAACGAAGGTGCCCTTGCCGTGGATCTTGAAGATCAGCCCTTCCTTTTGCAGATCACCCAAGGCCTGGCGCACGGTGATGCGGCTGACTTTGAACAGTGCACCCAGTTCACTTTCGGACGGCATCTGGCTGTCTTGCGGGTATTCGCCGTCGAGGATGCGTGCACGCAGCACATCGCGCAGTTGGGTGTGCAACGGAACGCTGCTGAGGGATAGAACGTTATCGGTCATGAAGATCACTTGTTATAACGAGTTATGACGTGATCTTAAAGACGTTATGACAAGCGTGGGAAATACCGAATGGGCATAAGGTTAGATGCGCAACGCAATCCAGAAAATGCAGGAGCCCGTGAACAGAAAAATCAGTGGCGCTTGAGAATCCGGTCCATCACGCTGTCGGTCTTCAGCGCCTGCTCAGCGACAGCAGGATGCTGAACCTCACCCCGAATATGCGCATTCATGCCCAGCACGTGGTGCCACTGAATGTGTTCGTGATGGGCGATCTCCAGACTGATTTGTTCGTCGCCGTGAAGCTGTACCGGGTACTCATCGAACACCGAAAAACTGATCCGCCCGGCACTGCCAATGATCTCGACTCGATCCTCGCGGCGGTCGGCCACGAAGTTCCAGCAACCCATGCCCAATGCCCCGCCAGCAAACCGCCAACTGGCGCTGACCGCATCTTCGGCTGCATACAACCCGGCCTGCCGCGCGGTGAAACCGGCGACTTCAACAATGTCGCCGAGCAGATACTGAAACAGATCGAGGCCATGGCTGGCCAGGTCGGCGAAGTAACCACCGCCGGCAATTGCCGGGTCGGTACGCCAATTGCTGCTGCCGTCCAGATCGGCCGGCGACGGCGCCTTGGTCAGGGTCCAGGTCAGGTGTCGGACCTCGCCGATGCGCCCCGCTTCCAGCCATTGCCGCACTTGCTGGAAGCGCGGCAGCGAACGCCGGTAATAGGATACGAACAAGTGCAGCCCGGCGTCGGCGAACACCTGCTGCATCTCACGACTTTGGCCGGCATTGAGCGCCATCGGTTTTTCCACGCAGCAGTGTTTGCCGGCGGCGGCGACCTTGAGCGCATAGGCGTGATGGCTGTCGGGAGGCGTGGCGATGTACACCGCGTCGACTTGCGGATCATTGATCAGCGAATCGACATCGGTATACACCCGGCCGATGCCGTGGCGCGTGGCGTAATCGGTCACGGCGTCCAGACGTCGTCCCATCACCGCCACCAGCGCCGAACCGGGTGCCTTGTAGAAGGCCGGCCCGCTCTTGCGCTCAGCAACGCTGCCACAGCCGATCATGCCCCAGCGCACCACGTTCATATTCGCTCCTTGATTGTTAGCCGATGTGCAACGCGCGCAAGTCCAAGCGGCCGTCCTTGAGCGGCGGGCACCAGTAGTAGCCGCCGGTAATCGGCCGGCTGATGCGGTACAGACCGTCGGTGATGCCGTCTTCCAGGCCGCTCATGCGCCGCAGCTGGGCTTCGAAAGCGTCGAGGGAGAAGCCGAAAGCGAGGAACATCAGGCCGGCGCGGTCGCCTTCGATCCACGGCATCGAACGGCGCACCACGAAGGCTTCCGGTGCAAAGCTTTCCTGGGCAGTGCGTTTGACATGGGCAGACACCGGCGCCTCGTCGATTTCTTCGTTGTCGCTCAAGCGGCGGCCCATGATGTTGTCCTTGTCTTCGGACGACAGGGCATGAAAACCCTTGAGGTCGTGCTGCCATTGCTGAATCGCGGCGAAGCTGCCGCCAACGGTGCCGTCTGCGCCCTCGCCGACCAGCGCAGCGGCCACGGCGGCTTCGTCGTGGGGGTTCTCGGTGCCGTCTTCGTAACCGGTCAGGTCATGGCCGGTCTGGTGGCGGAAGGTTTCGTTCATCTGTACCAGGCGCAGCGCCGGGGCCAGAGCGGCTTCGATGGCGTTGCTGCGGTTGAGCAGTTCGCCACGGTCTTCACCATGCAGCCAGCACCAGAAGGCATGTTGAGTCGATGGGTTATCGACACCCACACCGGTCAGGGCCGGAAATGCGCGCAAGCCTTCGATGCGGCCATCCAGGGCCTTGACCAGGGATTCGCCGAAACCGATGACCGCCGACTTGCCATCAACCAATCCTTGCAGTTTGTCGAGCGCGGCCGGCAATGCGGCGGCGGATTCGAGTGCGAAGAACAGGTGGCGAGCTTGTGACGGAACGGGGGTGGCGAGAATGCCCGGCTGGTAATGACTCATATGAACTCCTTGAAAAAGTGCAGGGAGTTTAACCGGGGAAGGCGTATTTGTGTGGGCGCACCTGCCCTTCCCCGCACGGGATAACGCAAAGACGCCCCCGCCACCGTCAAACAAGGGCTAGGCTTTTCAGTTGATCGGCGCGCCGGTCCATTCGCGATCCATCGTGCTTTACGGCACAAGGCTGAGATGAGTCATGACAAGTGAGGGTAATGCCTGCTAAAACGATTCATCCATGCATCACCCAAACCAGAGGGTTAGCGACATGAGCACAGCATCGATCCTTGGCAACCTGTTTCCCGACGCCGACAGCATCCCGGAAAAGTACCGTCTCGACGGCCAGACCGAACAGCGTGAGTACCTGGTCGATGGCGAACTGAAAACCTGGTCCGGTCCCCTAGCCCAAGTCCGCAGCCCGGTGTACCTGGCGGGCCCCAACGGTGATCAACAGGTGATTCTCGGCAGTACACCGCTGCTCGATGCCGACACCGCGCTGACCGCCCTCGACGCCGCCGTGCGTGCCTATGATCGTGGTCAGGGGCTGTGGCCGACAATGCGCGTGGCCGAACGCATCCAGCACGTCGAAACCTTCCTCGGGCGCATGCGTGAGCAACGCGAGGCTGTGGTCAGGTTGCTGATGTGGGAAATCGGCAAGAACCTCAAGGACTCGGAAAAGGAGTTCGACCGCACCTGTGACTACATCGTCGACACCATCAACGCCCTCAAGGAACTCGATCGCCGTTCCAGCCGCTTCGAACTGGAACAGGACACCCTCGGCCAGATCCGTCGCGTGCCCCTCGGTGTTGCCCTGTGCATGGGTCCATACAACTACCCGCTGAATGAAACCTTCACCACCTTGATCCCGGCCTTGATCATGGGCAATACCGTGGTGTTCAAACCGGCGAAACTCGGCGTGCTGCTGATCCGTCCGCTGCTCGAAGCCTTCCGCGACAGCTTCCCCGCCGGGGTGATCAACGTCATCTACGGCAGTGGCCGCGAAACCGTCAGCGCGCTGATGGCCAGTGGCAAGATCGATATTTTTGCCTTCATCGGCACCAACAAGGCCGCCAGTGATTTGAAGAAACTGCACCCCAAGCCTCACCGCTTGCGCGCAGCACTGGGCCTGGATGCGAAAAATCCCGGCATTGTCTTGCCGGAGGTCGATCTGGACAATGCGGTCAGCGAGGCGGTCACCGGTTCCCTGTCCTTCAACGGCCAGCGCTGCACGGCGCTGAAAATCCTCTTCGTGCACGAAGATGTGATCGATAACTTCATCGAGAAATTCAACGCCAAACTCGCCGCGCTGAAACCCGGCATGCCCTGGGAAAGCGGCGTGGCCCTGACGCCGCTGCCAGAGTCGGGCAAAGTCGACTACCTGCACTCACTGGTCGCGGACGCCGAAAGCAAAGGCGCGAAAGTGGTCAACCCCAACGGCGGTGAAGCCCGTGCGTCGTTCTTTTACCCGGCGGTGCTGTACCCGGTCACGCCGCAGATGCGCGTATACCAGGAAGAACAGTTCGGCCCGGTCATTCCCATCGTTCCCTATCGACACCTGGATACCGTGATCGACTACGTACTGGAGTCGGACTTCGGCCAACAACTGAGCATTTTCGGCACCAACCCGGTCGCGGTCGGCCGCCTTGTCGACACCTTTGCCAATCAGGTCGGGCGCATCAACCTCAATGCCCAGTGTCAGCGGGGACCGGACACCTACCCGTTCAACGGCCGCAAGAACTCTGCCGAGGGCACCTTGTCGGTGCATGACGCCTTGCGGGTATTCTCGATCCGCACGCTGGTGGCGACCAAGTTCCAGGAGACCAACAAGGACCTGATCAGCGAAATCATCAGCGGCCGCAGTTCGAGCTTCCTGACCACTGATTACATTTTCTGAGGGCACTCGATCTGAGCACATCCATCAGCCATCGTCTTCCGCCCTTGTTGCGCCGACTGCTGCGTCCGCTGCTGGACCCGTATCGGCGTTATCGCCATGCGCGGGTGATCCACGCGATACGGGTGTCGCTCGGCTTGCTGGCGACCATCCTGCTGACCACCGGCATTCACTTGCCTCACGGCGAGTGGGCCTCGGTGACCATGCTGGTGGTGATCGGTGGCCTGCAGCACCACGGCAACATCGGCAAGAAAGCCGCCGAGCGCGCTATCGGCACCCTGCTCGGTGCCGGCGTCGGTCTGGCGTTGGTCATGCAACAAGCGTGGCTCGGCATGCCGTGGCTGACCTACTTTCTGATGTCGTTGGTCTGCGGGTTCTTTTCGTATCACGCCATCGGCAAGGGTGGCTACACCGCGCTGCTGGCGGGGATCACCGTGTTCATCGTTGCCGGTCACGGCGACAACCCGGTGACCGATGGCTTGTGGCGCGGGGTCGACATCCTGATCGGCATCACCCTGGCCCTGGCGTTCTCCTTCGCCCTGCCGCTGTACGCGGTTTACTCCTGGCGCTACAACCTGGCCGATGCCTTGCGTGATTGTGCAAAGGTCTACGGGCGCATTATCGATGGGCAAGCGGTGACTGCCGACGAGCACCTCGAGGTGATGACGCGCCTGAACAAGGCGATGATCCAGTTGCGCTCGCTGATGCCGTCGGTGTCCAAGGAAGTGAAGATTTCCATGACCGAACTGGACGCCATCCAGCGCAACCTGCGCCTGTGCGTCAGCACCCTGGAACTGCTCGGCAACATCCGCCCGGATACCAGCGACCCTGAGGCCATGGCGCACCTGCAAACTGCATTGAAAGCTGAGCACCGGCAGATTCGGGTTCAACTGATCGGCATGGCCCGGGCGCTGAAATCCGGCGCGACGCTGCGCCTCAGTCGGCCCGTGGCGCTGGCGGAGGCGAGCCTCGATGCACCGATCTACAGCGCCCTGGACGGCTATCGCATGCTCACCCTGCAACTGGCAGCCAACGTCGCGCAGATGCGTGAACGACTGGCCCGGACCGCAACCCACTGGAACATCTGACGCGTTACTGTGTGACCGTCCTGCGCCACTTCAGGCTCCATCCCTGCTGCATGCCGGCGGCGGCCAGCAGAATCGCGGCAACCCCGATCCACTGCAGCGGCGCCAGTCGATGGCCGAAGGCGAACCAGTCGACAAAAATCGCCGCGATCGGGTAGATGAACGACAGTGCGCCGGTCAGCGCTGTGGGCAATTTCTGGATCGCGCCATACAGCAGCACGTACATCACCCCGGTGTGCACGATCCCCAATGTCACCAGGCTGGCCCAGGCACTCGGCGCTTGCGGCAACGCGGAGAAATGCGCGAACGGCGCCAGCAACAACACACCCGTACTGACCTGGATCAGCGCAATCAGATGCGGTGGCGTACCGGTCAGGCGCTTGATGATCAACGCCGCAATCGCATAGAGAAACGCCGCGCCCAACGCCAGGGCAATGCCCAGCAGATAGTCATTGCCACTCTCGCCCTGGCTGCTATGGGCGCTGACGATCGCCAGCATCCCGAGGAACGAAACGCCCAGCCAGGCGAGCTTCTGCGCAGTGATTTTCTCGTTGAGGAACAGGGCTGCCAGGCCCACCAGCATGAACGGCTGAACGTTGTAGACCGCCGTGCCGATGGCAATCGAGGCACGGGAATAGGACGCGAACAGCAACACCCAGTTGCCAACGATCGCCACACCGCTCACCACTGCCAGCAGGAAGGTGGTACGGGTGAGGATGCCGGGGCGTAAAAAACCGAAGGCGGCGCAAATCAGTAACAAGGTGCCGGCGCCGAACAGGCAACGCCAGAACACCACATCCAGCACCGGTTGCCCGGAGACCAGCACGAACCAACCGATGGTGCCGGAGATCAGCATGGCGGCAGTCATCTCGAACGAGCCGCGGCGTATTGTCTTGTCCATCATCAAGCTCCTGTGTTTATGGACAAAGTATGCCAATCGACCCTGCTGGCGCTCCAGAGCAAAAATCAGGCTAAACTCGAGATCTGCCTTTTTTATCAAGGCGAATCTGACCGATTGCCTAAAAGAGGGTTTTGCCATGACCGACCACATCGACCAGCTACTGATCAGCGCCCTGATGGAGGACTCGCGACGCTCGCTCAAGGCCCTGGCGCAGATCAGTGGGCTTTCCTCCCCCAGCGTTGCCGAACGCCTGCGCCGCCTGGAAGAGCGTGGCGTGCTCAAGGGCTATACCGTTGAAATCGACCCGAAAAGTTTCGGTTATCAGCTTCAGGCCATCGTGCGGATTCGCCCGCTGCCGGGGCAATTGCAGGAAGTGGAACGGCAGATCATGGCCATCCCCGAGTTCACCGAGTGCGACAAAGTCACCGGTGACGACTGCTTCATCGCCCGCCTGAATGTGCGCTCGATGGAACAACTGGACACCCTGCTCGACCGCCTCAACACCCACGCCGAAACCAACACGGCCATCGTCAAGAAAACCCCGGTGAAACGTCGTCTGCCACCGATGGCGTGACTCGCCTCTCAAATTGCAGACAAGAAAAAACCCGCCGAAGCGGGTTTTTTCATTCAAGGCTGACGATCAATCGTCACGGCCCATGATGCCGAAGATCTGCAACAAGCTGATGAACAGGTTGTAGATCGACACATACAGGCTGATGGTCGCCATGATGTAGTTGCGTTCGCCGCCATGGATGATGGCGCTTGTCTGGAACAGAATGCAGACCGAGGAGAACAGCACGAAACCAGCACTGATCGCCAGCTGCAGGCCGCTGATCTGGAAGAACATGCTCGCCAGCGTCGCACCCAGCAGCACGAAGAAGCCTGCAGTGATGAAACCGCCGAGGAAGCTCATGTCCTTGCGGGTGATCAGCACGTAGGCCGACAGGCCACCGAACACCAGCGCGGTCATCGCGAACGCCGAGCTGACCACTTCAGCGCCGCCCTGCATACCCAGGTAACGGTTGAGGATCGGGCCGAGCAGGAAACCCATGAAACCGGTCAAGGCAAACGCCGACACCAGGCCCCAGGCCGAATCACGGAGTTTGTTGGTGAGGAAGAAAAGACCGTAGAAGCCGATCAGCACCACGAAAATGTTCGGGTAACCGACACGCATCTGCTGGGCAACGAAAGCCATTACACCGCTGAATGCGAGGGTCAGGGCGAGCAAGCCGTATGTGTTGCGCAGGACGCGGCTAACCTCTAGCTGCTCAGCCTGCACGCTGTTATTAACTGCGTAATCCTGTTCGCGCATGGCGACACTCCTGTTGGTTTGAAACGTTCAGTCGCAAAGATCATAACAGACGCTCTGTAACTAGCTATGCAGAGAGTTTGACAGTGTGTTTCATTCAGGTATTATGGCGCCCGCAACGCAAACGGAGGTGTGGCCGAGTGGTTTAAGGCAACGGTCTTGAAAACCGTCGACTGTAACAGGTCCATGAGTTCGAATCCCATCGCCTCCGCCATCTTTATACGACAAAGCCCTGATTTTTCAGGGCTTTGTCGTTTCTGGGGTTTGGTGACTAGATGTGATGGGAGCACCATCGTTTCCGCATCTTTTCAGCTATTTCCACAACCCTCCCTCAGAAATGACCTGAATCATCTGCCTCCCGCGCCTTCTCTGGCGTCCTGCCGACCTAATACGCTCCTGCTACGCTGACCTCAAAACCGAGGATTCGCGATGCCAAACTCAGACCTGCTCCCTTCCCTGCTCTTCAAAATCAATGAAAACCAACTCGCCCTGGAAGCCGCCATCATGGAGCTTTCCAACTGGGTCGAGGCCCGTGGGTCCGCAGATGTTGCGGACAACGTGCGCGGCGCCCTGGAAGCCATCGACAAAAATGAAGAGTTCATCAAGATGACGCTCGCTGTGATGATGGCGCCGGACTGACTACATCACGCTTGTAAATTGATACCAAACTACCTTGAGTTACCACTGTGCGCTCTCGGACAAGGGGAAGAAATAACAGAAATCGCCAATTGTTCTAGACGCCAGAATTACTGGATCCGTACCACGCATCTTGCCCGGACTAGACTTGCACAGCATCACGCGCGATGTGAGGTAATTAGAGAATGAGGGGCGCATGGATAATCGGGCTCGTGCTGCTCGGCGGCTCTGCCCAGGCGACTGATGCACGCAAAGAGAACTCATTCGTGTGCAAATTACCGGCCATACCCGGAACGGTTTATTTCAAGAATGTGATTGGCAAGCAGTACAACTTCAATCAAGACGGATCGGCAGGCGGCGACCGTGTGAGGTTGCTTGGCACACCAGGCAATGGCTCAGTGACTTTTTCAGGCATCCCTTACAATGGCAAATCCGTGCGGGTCACTATTCTGCCCGACGGCTCAGCAACCACCAGCCTGGATGCCATTGATGACCCGAGTGCACCAGGCATCTATGGGGACGCGTCCAAGAAGCTGGCCCACCACTGGGGTAAGTGCACGATCAAAGCTTTACCCAATCCAGAGCTAATGTCAGCCAAATGGGAGAAAGCTCACCCCCCTCAGGCGGCCAAGATTAAATCCGTCAGCGCTTCATCCACAATTCGCAGCTCCACACCAACGACTTCGAAATCTGAGCCCTCAACGAACGCCCAATCCAAGGAGCACCAGAAGCAGTTTGGTCGGGCAGACGGCTGTCTGATCGATGCTGGCATCCAAGACACCGTGAATTGGCAGAACCACTGTAACTTCCTCGTGTATGCCGTAGCTGTCAGCTACAGAGCCGAAGGCCCGATAGGCTCTCCTGAAGTTCACGAAGTGCCCCCTAGCGGCTACATGGGGGCACCGGCCGGCAATGATAGCTCCTACCGTTCAGAGGTTTTTGCATGCAAAGCGCCGTACATGCCGGCCATGCCTGTAGACGAACGCTATTTCAACAAGGCTCCAACCAACCTGCCACCGTGCGAGCTTCGCCCCTAATCTGTCAGAGGCAGTCGTATGGCAATTCGGAGTCCCCCGCCAGCACGACCTGGAACTCGCCATCATGGAGCTCTCCAACTGGGGGAAACTGTGGCTCTGCCAATGTTGCGAAAAATGTACACGGCGCCCTAGAAGCCATCGGTAAGCGGTAAGAATGAAGATTTCATCAAGCCGACGCTCGCTGTGATGATGGCGCCGGAATGACAGCTGCCGGGCAATCCGTGTTTTTTTGATAACGACGCTGATTCACTACCCGTGCTCAGGTCGTTGCGACTTTTTGGGCCCGGTCACTTGTAAGGTCGTGTTTGCGCATATCGCAGAAAAAGGTATTCCAGCTCCTGCTGATATTCCTCACCTGCGAACCTGAATCTAATGTTTCTGATTTCATCAGTCACATCAGTGACAGCTTACGCGTTGTCTTGACAGTCTTTTTCCGCAAGCTCTCTTGCGGCCTTTATCACAGCCACTTCGGTTATGTTCATGGCTGCCTCCAGCATGATTTTACTTTTGACGCCGCTTACCGGGAGACAGTTCAATCAAGTCCTCTATGGGGCGGTTGCTGCCCTCAGCGACAGGCAGAAATCGGCCAAAAGCAGTCACACAATGAGAGTCGAAAATCAATGAATCTGAGCCAGGCCGACTGTCAGCTTTGGTCGATTCCTGCCCTTTGCAAGAGGCAGTGATCAACCAACTACTGCCATGCAAAGCAGATTCGGCACCAGAGGTTCTGTTTATTGCAGCCACAAGGCGATCATGGGCTCTTGGGATCGTGACCTAAAGCCTGTATGAACAGCGCGAACAGCTCAGGCTGAGAGGATATATCGAGCTTTGCGTAAAGGTGCCGGCGGTGCACCTTCACGGTATCCGGTGAAATCGCCAAGCGCTCGGCAATGGCCTTGGACGAATGGCCACGCAGCACTAGCTGAGCAATTTCCAACTCCCGTTCCGACAATACGCCGGAACCAAATTGGGTCATCGCATCACGGATTTGCATGGGAATTTCAGTATTGCGTGCAATAGCAAGGCTTGAGCTGCAGAGTTGCCAATGCTGCTGCATAAGCGCCAGCACCCAGGCACTTATCAGTTGAAGCAGGCCGTACTCTTCGGCGCTGAACGCACGGTGCATGCCCAGTGATAATGAAAGTGTGCCCTCACCCGGCAGTTGGAGGATGAATTGAACCTCGTCTTCCTGCACGTGTTTGTGGAAGTAGCTGAGGAAGTATTCGCTTTGGCGAAACTGATCGGGAGCCACTTCCTCGAGCCGATGCAACCCGCTGGGCAGTCCTTCGCAGCACGATTGGTGGAACGGGTCGAGCAGGTAAAGCCCACCCAGGTAATCGACCATTGGCGTCAACCCGATATCGGGTGTGCCATCAAAGAGTTCCAGTGGCAGCGGCGTGCCCTGGGGGGGAATGTGGGTGGCCAGAGCATTGTCAAATGGCAGCCATTGGCGCAACAGCAGGATCATCTGCCTCCAAAAACGTTCCCCGCCAAGTTGCTCGACGATTCGGGCCAGCCCGACGTGCATGCCGGCCTCCCGGAATAAAGTTTCCATGTACATCTCCGCGCTCGCAGGGGTGAGGTGGCTAGTGTGGCTGATCAGCCCCATCCCGGGTCAAGGGGAGTACTCCCATCAGGTTATTGTCGTGTGTACCCGGTGCTGCGCAGAATCGGCGCAGCGCAGGTCGTGCATCGCTGCGTCTCAATTCGCTTTGCCTTAATCCAATAACAATACAAGGAAACGATATGAGCACTTCCACCCCGCAAGGGAGCGGCCTGAAGCCCAGCCTCGGTGTGTTTGACGTGGTCGCCATTACGGTATCGGCGGTCACTCCCGCAAGTTCGGTATTTGTTATCGCGCCCTTCGCCATCCAGCAAGCGGGCAGCGGCGCGTTTCTGGCTTTCATCATCGCCGCCTTTCTGGCTCTGATGTTTGCCTGGTGCTACGCCGAACTGGGTCGCGCGCACAGTTCCGCCGGCGGCGAATATGTCTACGCCAAACGTGTATTCGGCGGCATGGCGGGTTACGCCACTTTCCTCACCGTGATGGTGGCGCTGCTGTTCATTCCGCCGGTACTGGCCACGGGCGCGGCAACCTATTTGAACGGTGCACTGGGCACGCAGTTCGACACCCAAATGGTGGCCTTGATTATTGTGGCCACCAGCTATCTGCTGGGTATTCTCAATATCAAGCTGAACGCCTGGATCACGGGTTCCTGTCTGTTGCTGGAAGTCGCTGCGCTGCTGGTGATTGTCGTGCTGGGTTTTGGCCACGCGACGCAGCCGCTCAGCATTCTGGTGCAGCCACAATTTGTTGATCATGGTGTGATGTCGGTCGCGCCCTGGGTCCTGGTGATCGGCGCGGTCGGCACCGCATTGTTCTCCTACAACGGTTTCGGTAGCGCCGTGCTCCTTGCCGAAGACATGCACGACAGAGGTCGCAGTGTGCACCGTGCCGTGCTCTGGTCACTGGCGTTGGTCGTCGTGATTGAACTGGTGCCGCTCACTGCGCTGCTGATAGGTGCGCCGTCCCTGCAAGATATGTTGGCTAGCCCGGACCCCATCGGCTATCTGCTCAGCGCCCACGGCAACCCGACACTGTCGCGGTTAGTCAGTGCCGGGATTTTCCTTTCGGTATTCAACGCCATCGTTGCCATCGTCATCCAGGTTGGCCGGGTCGTCTACAGCAGTGGTCGTGACGAACTCTGGACACCATCGTTGAACCGCGCCCTCACACGTATCCATCCACGCTGGGAATCGCCTTGGCTGGCGACCCTGTTCCTGGCTGTGCCTTCGGCAGCGCTGAGCTTCAGCTCGAACCTCGCCGAGCTCACCTCATTCTCCGTACTGTTGCTGATCCTGATTTACCTGGTGGTGGCGCTTTGTGCACTGTTCAGCCGCGTGCTGCGCAAGGAACGCGAACACCCGTACCGCATGCCGTTGTGGCCGCTGCCGGCGATGCTGGCGGTACTGGGCGCCGGTTACCTGCTGGTCAACCTTTTGCTCGGCGCCTCGCATCGCGACCTTCTCATCATCGTCGGGATATTTGCCATAGCGGTCATTTTCTACAGAACCAACGGCAGGCTCAGCCCGGCCTTCCAGAAACTTTGAATTTCAGGAGCAGTTATGCGAGCACGTGAACTTGGAATCAGCATTGGGCTCGGCACTCCGGGCCAATTCAACGCCATTACGGATGTACCGGGAGTACGGGTCGGGCACAGCACGATCTGTGAGGAACGTAACGGCAAGCAGGTACGTACCGGCGTGACAATCGTCCAGCCGCGCAGCGGATCCCCTCGCATGCAACCCTGCTTTGCCGGATGCCACGTCCTCAATGGCAACGGTGATGCCACCGGGCTGGAGTGGATACGTGAGGCCGGCCTGCTGACCACACCGGTAGCGATCACCAACACCCACAGCGTTGGTGCAGTGCGTGACGCATTGATCAACTGCGAGCGCGGCCAGGGCGGCGACGCGATCTATTGGTGCATGCCGGTGGTCATGGAGACCTTCGATGGTCTGCTTAACGATATCTGGGGTCAGCATGTCGGACCCGAGCAGGTCAACGAGGCCTTGGCTTTAGCTCGCGGCGGAGTCGTCGTCGAAGGGGCTGTCGGGGGGGGTACCGGAATGATCTGCCATGAATTCAAGGGTGGCATCGGCACAGCCTCGCGTCGGCTGCCAGCGGACCAGGGTAGCTGGACGGTAGGGGCTCTGGTGCAAGCCAATCATGGCATGCGCCGCGAGTTGCGGGTTGATGGCTACCCGGTCGGGCGCTTGCTGGGTGAAATCGAGTCGCCGTTCGCCGATAGCGGTACGCCCGGAATGGGCTCCATCGTGGTTGTCATCGCAACCGATGCACCGCTATTGCCCCACCAGTGCCAGCGCCTGGCTCAGCGTGCCTCCATCGGTATCGCCCGCACCGGCGGTGGCACGGAAGACTCCAGCGGCGACATTTTCCTCGCCTTCGCGACCGGAAATCATGACATACCGCCAGCTGACTATGCGCGTAAAGGCCTGCCCCTGAGCACTACGGTGGACATGGTCAACAACGATCACATCTCACCACTTTTTGCTGCTGCGGCCGAGGCCGTAGAAGAGGCCATTATCAACGCATTGTTGGCTGGGCGTGAGATGGTCAGCGAGGACGGTCGCCGGGCGCCGAGTCTGGATGGCCAGACCTTGCTGGGTGCGCTGCGTACGCTGGGTTGGGGAAAACTGTAGGTCGTATAGGCTAACCAACAGCTGATGGAGCAGCGCCGTTCGTTGTAGGTCCCAAAGCCCGCCCATGCGGGCTTTTTCATTTCGGCCAAGACATCTAGGCGAAATAGCTGTTTGTGGGCAATTTTGCCTCTCGCCACCGTCAGCTTTGGGTCGGTTTCAGCCGGTCGCGACAGGCAGCGAAGGGTCGATAGTTGCCACGCAATAAAATAATGCAGAACGTCCCTACTTCTCTTTCAGCGAGATAGCTCCCGAACGTAGCCTTGGCACGCGGCCAACGCGATCAATCCGCGATCGCCGGCGTCGGTGATGCCGATAATTCGTTGAGCATGCGCTGGCTCAAGTTCGGCTCTTGTGCCTCCATGAACCACGCCGCCGGCGCTGGCAGTGGCTGACAGCCCGTTACCGCCGACGCTGCCGAATCCGGCGGCGAGAATGACTGACAGCCGGACATGAGCAGTGGCAAGGTCATCAGACACGCGTTGCTGAGCCGTCTTTGCATCAGAGAGTTCCTTGTGGTGGGTTTCATCATTGGTCTTTAGCCGGGCCTCCAGGGCCAGCCGCTTGGCCTGCTCGATCGCCAGCTTGGCCATGGCATCCTCAGCACGCTTTAGCGCCGCCTGATCGGCCTGGCCTGCCTTCTCGGCGAGCTGCTGGCCATAGCGCCAGTCTTGGACCTTCCAGGCTCCGGCAGCGGACGCGCCGGCGATCGCCATCAGCACCAGGGCAACCGCCCAGGGGCGCACCGGCGGCGGGATCAGATCGAGGACGGACATAGCACCCCCTTGGCCGTTGCCCACAACGCCAGGCGCTCGGCGCGGCCGTTGTCGCCGCCGTTGACCACGCGCGTGATCCGATCGAACTGGCCAACGTCCGCCAACTCGTTCAAGCCTCGATCCCACCAGTACCAGGCCGCCGACATGGCCGCATGCTCCGGCTGTTCCAGCAACTCGGGGCGATCCAGCAACGGCAGCCCCAGGGCCTTGCCGCACAGCCGATAGTTATCGCTGAAGGTGATCCCGATCAGGCCACGCCCTCGGTACTTGTAGCCATCACCGGACGCCTCGGGGCCGTTACCGTAACGGCCGCCATAAACACGGTTAGCCAGCTTTTCCGAATTGCGTAGATAGCCCTTGGCAAACTCCACCTCGGCCGGATCGACCCGGCCGTTTTTGTTCAGGTCAAAGCCGTACTTGAACAACAGCGCGACCCGCTCGGGGTCTTTGTAATAGAGGCTTTCCGACAACTTCGTCAGGCTGACCGACTCGTGCCCGACTTGCGCCAGAAAGGCCGCCTGGCGCACCGGCGACGTGATGTCGAACCGCGCCATGGCCAGATTAAGCGCGGACACAAAAACGCCCGCGACTGGGCGGGCGTTGGGGAGGATTCGCAGCAATTGCTGCTCAGTGATGGGCATGCACAAACTCCAGGCATAAAAAAACCGCACAAGGCGGCGGGGTTGCGCCTCAGCGGCGTTATTGCAGGTTCACGACCTTGACCGGTTTCGCGGCGGTCTTCTTGGCTTTGGCCTTGGCTTTGCCCTTCTTGCCGCCGTTACATTCGGCGGTAGTGGTCCAGCCCGATTGGGTAAACACCTGCTCCACCGAATCCACCAGGTACTCGCCATCGAGGCCGACTTTGAAGCCCTGGGCGTTTATCGAGACTTCGGCAAACAGGTCGGTACGCCCTACCATTTCCAGGCGCACAGCGGCGGTCGAGCGATTGAAGGCGGCCAGGCGCGCCTTGGCGGCAGCCTCGGCGGCGGACTTGTTGGGGTGAATATGGCGGTCAGTGTGCACCGCCGGCAGGCCGGCCGGGGCGTCGTCGTTGTCCAAGTTGACCACCTTCACCTCGCCGGTCTTCTTGTCCTGATGCTTGGTCGCTACGGCCTTGTGCGTATTGCGATCGCCCAAGCGGAATTGCCAGCGGCTGACGTCCGCCCGGGTGATGGTGATGGTGGCCAGCGGCTTGCCGCTCGCGCTTTCGCCACCCTGGCGCGGCATGACCAACAACTTGCCGTCGCCGACCTTGGCGGTGCAGTCGTATTGCTTGGCCAGGCGCGTGATGAAGTTAAAGTCGGACTCGTTGAGCTGATCCGCCCGGGGCACTTTGGTGGCCACAGCACACTCCGGCGACCAGCCGTTGCGCTTGGCCACGTCAGCGACGATCGTCGACAGCGGGACATTTTCCCAGCTACCGCTGCGCGTGGTCTTGCCACTGCCGCGCATGTCGCTGGCCTTGCCCCGGATCACGATCGTATCCGGCGGGCCGGTCACCTCGATTTCATCGACCACGTAACGCCCGAGGCGCGCCAGCGCCGCGCCGGCATAACCCATAAAAATCTCAATGCCGGCACCACGCGACGGCAGCGCCACCGCACCGTCTCGGTCATCAATGCGCAACTCAAACTCGTCGGACTCCATCCCGGGCTTATCCGAGGTGCGCAGCAACAACAGCCGATCATTGATCAGCTTCGTGATGTCGGCACCGTCAGCGACGATGCGAAAGCTGGGGGTCATGGAATTTTTCCAAAAGAAAGCCCGCACAGGGCGGGCAAGGTTGAGCGTCGTTACGCGTAACGCGGGATCAGTCCCACAACATCACGATTTCCTCAGTGGCCGCCGGCAGATCCGGCAACACGATCAGCACGCCGTCGCGAAACGGTTGCGCCTCATCGGCCAGCCCCGGGTTGGCATCCAACACCAGCTCGACGCTGCGACTGAGGTGGCCATAGAAGTTATGGCAAATGGTGTCGAGCAGATCCCCGTCAGACGTTCTGCAGGTCGTCGCCATAGCGCACAAACTCCAAGGTAAAGGCCTGTTTGCGAGGAATGCCGCCCTGTAACAGCGCGCTCTGTTCCTCTTCGATGTTTTTCAGGCACCAGTTCCCCAGCACGTCGCCATAGCCCGTGGTCAAGCCCAGGGGCATCAACTGCGCACCCAGCCGGCGCAGCGTGTCGAGCTGCTTCAGGCCACCCTTGAAGCCCGGGAAAATCGCCCCCTTAAGCGTGATCTTTTCGTCACCCATGCCGACCGCCTGCTGGGCCGGGCGGCGCGTCAGGCGCTCCTGAGAGGCCCAGCGGAATTCAGTCGAGCGGCGCAGCTCATCAAAGGCCGCCGTGTCCAGATTGAAGAAATACGGCTGCGCCTTGGGGTCGCGTGGTTGCACGATCAACAGATGCGGGAATGGCTTCACCGCCTCCGGCGCCGGCGTGGCGTTGCCGCCAAAGGCGCCGGTCGGAATGATGTTGGCCAGCGACGGGCTAATTTGCCCGGCGATCTTGTTGGCCGCCGACATAGCCCGCCCGGTCTGCTCTTTCAGCACCCCCATACGTTCGTCAATCTGCGACACCGCGCGGGTGGCCTTGCCGTACACGGCCACCACCTGGCCTACTTTCGACTGTGCCGCATTGACCCCGCGCAGAACCCGCTGGAGCTTTTCACCGAGCGCCGGCCCAATGACCGGCAAGCTCTCCAGCTCGGACGCGGCGCCGGTGATTTCACCAATGGCGCCATTGACCGGCCCCATCATGCCGTCAAGGCTGCGCCGCCCCGCTTCGCCAGCCGTGGCCAAGTACTTCAGGCCCGCCTGTAGTTGCTCCATGTAGGGCATAACCCCTCCTAATCAAAGATGCGCTTGGTCATACAGCGTGCGGCCCGACAACTGCTGCGCCACGTCGCGCAACTTCAGCTCAATTTGCGGCATCAGTTTGCGCAAGAGTTCGTCCGGATCTTTCACGTCGCCTTGCACCGTCAGGGTCAGCGGCGCATTGATTTCGATTTTCTGTTCAAACTTCGGCGGCTGCGTGGGCTCGATCGCTGCCGCCAACGGCGCGGCGACCTGGGCGGCGCTGGGCGCCTTCGGCACGACCATGGCACGCGCCACGTCGCCCGAGCGCGTTTCCGCCTCCGGCAGCATGGCCTTGCCCGGATCGGCCAACACAGGGCCTGCTGGGGCCTTCACAGCGCCTGCTGGAACAGTGGCCGGCAGCGGAACAACCAGCGGCGCCGGTGGCAGCTTGGCCGGTAAAACCGGCGCAGGCAGTACCGACAGCGACGGCAGGCCGCCGGGGGCCGGAACACTCGGCGCCGGCAGCGCCATCATCAGCGGCGCCGGTCGGGTCTTGAATGAGGCCGCGATATCGCCCATCACCGGCGGAATGTTCTTGCCGGCATCGGTCATCATCAGCGGCCCGGCGATCGGCATCGAGCGCGCCGGCGCGTCACCACCAAACAGCGACTTGCCGGCGTACCCGCCCAGCGCATCACCGCCCAGGCTGCCCAGGTACGCACCGACCAGGCCACCGACCACCGTACCAATCAACGGCACCGCCGAGCCAATTGCCGCGCCGGCAGCGGCACCGGCGATCGATCCCGCCAGGCCGCCCATGGCTTCACCGTAACCCTCGGCTTTTTCATCGCGGGTCGTGGCGTTGTCGTAGGTGTCTTTTGCCTTGAACCCGGCATCAATGGCGGCAAACAAGGCCGCGCCCTTGATAGCGGTAC
Organism: Pseudomonas vancouverensis; assembly: GCF_004348895.1. Taxonomy (GTDB): domain Bacteria; phylum Pseudomonadota; class Gammaproteobacteria; order Pseudomonadales; family Pseudomonadaceae; genus Aquipseudomonas; species Aquipseudomonas vancouverensis. Next base: position 21,193 of record NZ_RRZK01000020.1, on the reverse strand, counting down.
CGACCTGGATGCCACGCCCAGTGCGCCCGCCCTTGCTGCCTTTCTTGCCTTCACCCTCAGCGCCGGCAGCGGCGCCGGCATCGAGCCCGCTCCCGCCGGCCGGCAGGTTGGTGACGATCACCTTTTGCGGGATGTTCGGGTTACCCATCAGCGAGCCGCGGCCGAGGTTGATCAGGCCCTTACCGATCTTCACGCCGTTGACGACGGTACGCACGGCAATGAACCCGGCGGCCACTGCCGCCACGGCCTGGACCAGTCGCGGCGATTCATCAGACACCGAGCTAAGGCCCCGCCCGACAACCGCCAAACCATCGGCCACCCCGTCCGTTACCGGGCGCAGCGCGTCACCGATGGCGCGCATTGAGTCATCCATGGCCTGGGCCATTTCCGCCCATTTCTGCGACGACGTTTGTCGGCGCTCTTCCAGGTTCTTATCCAGAATGCCCGAGGCGCTGGCCGACTCTTTCTTCAGCCGGCTGTAAAGCTCCTTGTTCTGCATGTACGCGGTCAGCGCGCCCTTAACCTGCATGTCGGCGAACAGGTCGCCGGTGCGCAGGGCTTGCTCCAGGGAGGCAATCATTGCCTTGGCTTTTTCCGGGTCCGTTTCCTTGCTGATTTTCGCCGTGGCTTCCGCCATGGCGGCGGCTTTCTTCGGATCGGTGGCCGCGATGTAGCGTTGCGCCAGTTCAAAGCTGGATTCCAGGGTCGACTTACCGTTTTGCAGCCCGGTATTCATCGACGCCTGATAATCAATGCCGACGTCTTTGTAAGCCTTGATGGTGTCGCCGGAGCCGATTTTCTCCATCCAGTTTTTCAGGTTGTTGGCCGCCTCATCGGCGCCGCCGGCGGTTTTCATTTGCACCTGAAGCATGGCGCCCAGTTGCGTCACCGAGTCCATGCCAGTGATGCCCAGCTTGCCCATGCCCGCCAGCAATTCAGGGAACCAACGCGCCATGTCGGCCGCTTCAAAGCTACCGGCCTGGCCTTGGTAGGCGATCGCCTCCAGGGCCTTTTGCATAACGGCCGGGTCGGTGATCCTGGCGTTCTGCCCCAGGGCGTTGATCATCTTCGCCGTTTCGCCACCATCGGAGCCCTGGCCAATCACGAACTTGGCCGCCGTGGGGGCATAGTCCAGGGCCTTGCTCAGATCCATGCCGGCGCCGACCAGGGCGTTCACCACCTCGGCCACTTGGTTGCGCGCCATGCCCGAGTCTTTCGCCGTATCGACGATCGTCTTGGACATTTGCGTCTCTTCAGACGTGCCGGCAATCCCGGCCTTGATCGAGATGTCACGAATGATCGCGCCAAAGTCCGCGCTGACCTTGGTCGGAATCGCCATCACAGCGGTGCCGGCCACGGCCTGGCCGAGCGTGCTTTTCATGCCCTCCGCGCCTTCGCCAAGCTGCTGACGACCCAGCGCTTTCAGCTCGGCCTTGCGCGCGGTACGCCCCAGGGCGTCATAGGCCTTTTCCAGCCGGCCGACCTCGATGCCTTGCTTTTTCAGGCTCGACAGGTTCGCTTCCAGCTTGCGATACAAGCCCGAAGCCCCGGCCGATCCGCTGTCATGGGCCTTTTTCCATTCGTCCCGCAGACGCATGGTGTCGCCGATGGTGTTTTGCAACACCTTGGCATTCGCCCCGGCGACCTCCAAGCTTTTGATCTTGTTCTTGACGTCCTTGACCGCCGCGCCCAGGGAAGCATTGACCGCCCCACCAATCACCAGGCCAAGCGCTAATTTGTTCGACATGTCCGCGCCCTATAGGTCAGTTGGGTACAACGGCGGCTCAATCCGTGAGCCACCAGACCATTTCGGAAAAGGGCATGGCCATAATCTCAGCGGCCGAGAAATTGAACTCGGCCGCCAGGCGCTTGGCCAGGCCCTTCATTTCGCTGGGCTTGAAGTTATTCGTCATTGACCAGGCGAAAATAGCCCGCCTGCAAACGCGCATGGTCGGTCAACTTGAGCCCCAACAGGTCGGCCTCACCGACTTGCGTCAGCGAGGAAAACATGGCCATTTCGCGCTTGTCGTCGTCACCGTTGGCCGCCGCGTTGGCCACGCGCAGATCCCGCACGCACGGGGCGCGCATAAACAGCGTGTCGTTTTTGATGCCGTCGACTTCGATCGGGTACTTGAGCGTTACGGCAACGCCGTCGGCAGTCACGGCCAGCCACTTCGGCAGCTCTTTGTTTGCTTGAGTCATGTTCGGTTACTCCTTACAGGCCCAGGGCGGCGCGGACGTCGGCCAGTTGGTCGACGCCATCGATCACCAGCACGGCGCCTACCATGTCGATTTCATAGATAACGCGGCCGTCTACTTCCAGCTTGTAGTAGGTCAGCGTCATCGCGTGTTTGATTTCGGCCTTCTCGCCGGCCTTCCAGTCGCCGGAGTCGACTTCTTTGAGCATGCCGCGCACGGTGGCAATGACCGGCTTGATACGGCCTTTCTCGCCCTTGAAGGCGCCACGGAACACCGCGTTGCAGGCGGTCTGATCGGCCAGGCCGAAGAAGCGCAGCGACTCGCGGCGCATGCCGGTGGTGACAAACGAGGCCTCGAGCTTTTCTACGCCCATGGCCATGTCAATCGAGCCGGCCATACCGCCACCGCGAAACTCTTCGGTTTTGATAGTGACCTTCGGCGGGGTGAAGCTCGGCACGTCGCCGGCAAAGCTGGTGCCGTCAACGAACAGGTTGGTGTTGATCAATACTTCAGGAATCATCGAGCAGCCCCCTTAGGCGGTTTCAAGAACTTCAGTCAGCCACTGGTTGGTGACCTCGACGCGGAAATTCGGGTTTTCCGCCGGTGGCACGTCGGTGAAACGAATGTTCCAGTAGACCTTGCCCTGTTCCAGCTGACTGGCGGTGTTCAGCTCGCCGTCCGCGTAGACCTCAAAGTTGATCACCGCACCCTGATTTTTCAGGTCGCGCATGAAGTTGGTCAGGCCGTCCGTAACGTCCTTGACGTAGGTCTTGGTGATCGAGCGATCGACCGCCCACTTGTGGCCGTACAGGATCGCGTCCATCACCATGTCTTGCGTGCGCACACGGGTAACGAACGCCCATTTCGGATCAGAAGAACAAGTGCGGTTGCCCCACAGACGGAACCCGTCATCACGAATGATGGTCGTGATCCCGGCGTTGTTGAGCAGGTTCGCCCGGCAGGTTTCGTCACCGTCGAGGAATTCGATCGGCCGACCGGTGCCGGTGATGCCAACAAATTCCTTGTTCGACGGCGATGCCCAGAAGCCGTACTCCGCATCGGTCCAGGCGAACAAGCCGGCGACCCAGGCCGAGGCCGGCGCGTCGATGGTGGCACTGGTGTCGGTGTCCCAATACTTAACCCCGGGATCAACGAAAAAGGCGCGCTTGCTGCCGAAGCTCTTGCGGTACGCCAGCGCCGCCTCGTCGGTGGTGTTGGGGCCGTCGATGATCCCGATCGCGCGCAGCTTTTCCGCCAGCCCCACCAGGGCTGTACCGACTGCCAGGGTCGCGGTGTGCTTGGGCGCGATCAGCAAGCGCGGTTGGGCGTTGAAACGGCTCTTACCATCCAGCAGCGCTTGCATGCCGGTACGGGTGCCATCAGCCAGCACGCCGCCGATGATCGCCGATGTCAGCAGCGCGCCGTCTGCGATCTTGGCCACACCAACACCGACAATCACCGCCTTGGCCCGGGCAAAGATCGCCTTGGCCGCTTTGGTGATCGCCGAGTTAGGCCCCCAGGCGGCTATCGCTTCGCTTTCGCGGGTGATCAAGCGCAGTTCGTTGGGCTTGGCTTCGGCCGCCGGCAACACGTCGAAGGTGTCGCACAGGCCGATAATCGACGACGACGGCAGCGCGATCGGCCGCGCGCCGGTGTCGACGTTCGTTACGGTAACGCCGTGAAAAAAACCAGGCATAAGGTCAATCTCCAGAAACGAAAAAGCCCCGCATAAGCGAGGCTGTGAGAGGTGAAGCGGTCAGGCGTTACAGCACGAAAGCCGGACGGGCACCGAAACTGCCACCCGCGTAAGCACGAGGGTTCTGCAGGGTCACGGAACGGAGCCCAGCAGCTGAGCCAGAGCCGAAACCACCACCGCGAAACAGTAAGCGTTCACCATAGTTGCGCAGGTAGATAAGGTCGCTATCTGCCACGTCTTTATGCCGGAACAGTCCCAGCGCCAACAGTATTGCCGGCGCAGTGACACCGGCGGCGGTGGTCATCCCGTTAAAGGGCGCTGTCATCACACCGAACGTGCCGTTATCTCCAATGGGGCCATTACGGTTAATGATGGTCGAGCTGAGAACAGGTGAACCGCCATTACCCACGGTAGTATCGGTCGGCGAATCAAACTTGGCCGTGCCCGCCGTGCCGGGCGCCACCAATGCACCATCCGTCAGGCGGATCGCTTTCCAGGCCGCGGACGTAGAAGACAGGTCGGCAGAAGCCGCGTCGTTGTTAGGGATGATTTGGATTTCCCCATCCATCAGGCGCATGCCGCCTTGCCACTCCCAGAGGTTGGCATTCAGATCGGAAATGCCATTGGGCGTATTGTCATGCCGCCAACTGGCCGGACCCGAGCCAGTCAAGACGACCGGGTCACCGGTGACCAAACCAGGAGCCCCGCCATCGACACGGCGCCCAGTTTCAAAGGCCGCGTCAGAGCTGCCGCCGTAGTTGCTATTACCGCGCGGAACAAAACCATTTTTGTGACACCACAACATCAGGGCCGCCCATTCGGCGTTGGTGCCCATGTGCCAACCAGCGCCAGAGGCCCGCGCCGCAGTGCTGAAGGTGTCAAACCCGGAACTGCGAGCCGGGTTAACGTTCGGCAGACTCAGCAACTCGCCATTCTTGATGACACCGGCATAGGCCCCATAGAAAAATTCGGTTTTTTCAATACCGTTGACGATGAACGCCGGGTGCACACCGGTGCCCAGGCTGCCCGGCGCGTCGGCAACGTCCTCCAGCATGAACTTGGGAACCACGTTCATGTAGGAAGGCTGTCCCTTGGCGGTATACAGCACCGTTTGCCGGCCACCGCTGGCCGCCTCAACCGCAGCGCGCAAATCGTCTTTGATAAAAATCGTTGGCATTTTGCTAGTCCTTAAGTTGCGCGATTACGCTGTTGGCCAGAGGGTGATAACGAGGGTGTTGGGGTCCAGCGGCAGACGTTGCGCCGGGGTATCTGGCTCACCTTCACCGCCATAGACGGCATCGCTGTACTGCGCCGGTGGGATTTCAATGATCGCCAGATAGGCGCCATCGCCACCCACCTGGGCGGTCGCACCGTTGTGGCGAATTTCAACAATTTGACCCGAGTCAGATTGGTGATCAGCCGCGTCGACCATGGCGCCGGCGACAGTGATTTTCGTACCAATGACGCCGAAGTCGGCCACCGGCTGGCCTGGCTGCATCAAGATAATTTGAGGCATTTGGGGCTCTCCTGTTAGTTGTTCAATTTGCTGACGCGGTAGCGGACCAGCACGTTGTCGGCGGCCGAAGCCAGCTCAAGGGTGAAACCGTTGGTAGCCCGACTGGGGACGCTCAGCGACTTGCGCTCACAAGGCGCGCCCTCAGCGCTGACCACTTCAAAATCCAGCCGAAAGTCATTCGCCGACAGGTTGTTGATGGCGACAAACTGGCTAACCGGCGTGTCCAGGTACTGCGGAAAGCCCACCTCTACCCGGCGCACGCTGGTCAACGTGACGTTGGCCAGGGTCGGGTCGGTGGCGTCGGTGCTGTTCGGCGGAATGGTTACGTTGTAGAGGCGGATGGCCCCAGCGGGCACAGCCTCGCCGATGGCGGTCACGGCCATTTTCCAGCCGTTGCCCGAGCGGTACAGGTACACCACCGCACTGGCATTGCCGGCAGAAATGTTGCTCGGCACCGAGGCCATGTTGTTGCCGCTGTCGACCGAATACGCCCGGCCATTGGCGAAGCACACACCGGCCGCCAGGTTCAAGTTGCGCGCCGCCGTGGTCGACTTGGTGGCCGTACAGCCGGAAACAATGCCCCGGTTTTCAATCAGCAATTCGCCTTCCTGCTGGAGCTGAGACTTGAGCGCGCGGATCGAGCGGTTAGCAACGCCGGCCTGATCCAGCGCGTACTTAACCGCCGCTGTCAGTTCGTCGATGTATTCCGGCGACAGGGAGGCTTGCGTCTGTTCAATCGCCACCAGGCGATCCTTGAGACTGGGCTGGCTGCCCCGCGCGGTCGACACCTCATCGGCGAACGCCTTGAGGAACACGTCGTTGTCGATCAGGGTTTGGTAGTTGGGGTTCCACGTATCCGGGTGTTTCGGGTCGGTGGTTTCCAGCTTGCGCAGGAAGGCTTTAAAGATCGCTGCGACGCCAGTGGCGCCGTTAAGGTTGGCCATGCGTTCAGGCTCCCGGGTCAGTATTGAAAGGTCAGTTCAAAGTCCATTTCTGTCTCGGGCTCGAACTCTTTGGGGGTGATCACACGGCGCCCGATCAAGGTGCCGTCAGCGGCCAGCGCCGCCACTTCGCGCAGCACCCGCGTGCCGACGATCGCCCCCGGCAACGTGGCCACCGCTTTCACGGTGACCCCGCTCACCGTGACCGCCGCTGCAATGCGGGTGAATTCGGCCTGTAGCGCCGTATCGTCCAGGGTGTAAGGCCGATCGCCGACGCCAAACGCCAGGTGGGAAATGCGCGGCAGCGCCGTACCGTTGGCGGCCGCCAGGGCGACCTTGCGCCGATAGGCATTGCTGGCCGCGATCGCGGTGGTACTCATAAAGCCTCCTGAATAACGGTTGAGCCGCGACGAATGCGCACCAGGCCGGTGAACCACAACTGATCAAGGCCTTGCACTTCGCCGAGGTTGCTGGAGCCATCAAGGGTGTCCTCGGCATCGGCCAGCGTTGGGTAGTAGAGGTTTCCGCTCTCGATGCGGCCGAAGCCGTCGAGGGTTTCGCCGGCGATCGTGTAAGCGCCATCGAGCAAGTCGGTGCTGTCGAGGGTTTCCACTGGCTCCAGGCGATTGCCGCCCAGGGCAGTGCCGCACAACTTGATGCGGCTGCGACTGGTGATGCCGAGTTGGCCACCGTCCAGCGGCTCGCCGGTGTAGCGCTCCGGCAGCAAGTTGCTGGAGCCGTCCAGGGTGCCAATGCCGTCGAGCAGATCCGGCAGGGTTTCGCCACCGAGCAGGTCGCAACCGTCCAGGGTGTCGAAGCTCGGCACCGAGATACGCCGGCAATCCTTGAGGACCATTCGCCCGCGCGCCTTGAAGCCAGTCATCTTGGCTTTCGCCTCAAACTCAGCCGCCGCAAACATGATGATCGCGGCCAGGCGCGAGCGAGCCGGTGCGTAGGCCTCGCACACAACGGCGATTTTCTTGAGCATGTCCGAGGTCGAAACACCCTCGGCGATGTTCAGGCGCAGCGCGTATTCCGCCCAGTGGTTGGTCGCGAAGCGGAAACTACCGGCCAGGGCCGACAAGTTGCTGGAGCCATCCAGGGTGTTGCTGCCATCGAGCAGTTCGCCGCCGGCGTCCAGCCACTCTTGCTGTAACTGGCGATGTTCCACCAGCTCGCAGCCCGGGTACCCGATCGCCGTCAGCGCCTGCTTAATCGCCCAGGGCGTACCCCGCTTGCGGTGCCAGGCCAGCGCACCCCGGATCATGTTGCGCCGCTGTTCGTCGCTGGTGGCCAGCTCCCAAAAGTCCACCGATAAGGTCCAGGCCAGATACGGCAGGAACAGTTCCGGACACTCGTCGACGTTCCACAATTTGCGAATGTCGATCGGCAACTGGCCCAGGGCGAAGGCGTCGACCAGCGAGCGCTCCAGCAGCGTGCTATTGAGCGGCAACAGACGGCTAGTCATAGTTGGTCACCACTTCCAGCTCGATGCCGGTGCACAGCGCCGCTGTTTGCGCCTGGGCCGCAATTCCGTTGACCGGACTCAGCAGATCCGCCCGGGAAGCCCCGGGCTGGTGTAGCGCCGCATACAAGCCCGAAGGCGTGACCGCCTCGCCGATGGCAAATTGCTGATCCGTGTAGAGTTTCGTCGCCGCCTTGGCTGCTTCCAGCAACGGCTCCGGCGCCGCACCGCTGGCCACGTAAATGCGCCCCTTGACCACGTAACGCACCACCGTGGCCGCCACCACTAGCAGCGTGTCAGTGAGCGGCCGGATGTCGTCTGCGGATAACGCGGTACGCACCGCCGCCAGCACCGCCTCAGACGGCACACCGCCAGGACTGCGCGACAGCACCGTGATACGCACCACACCCGGCTCCGGGCGGTCGACCTTGGCGTCCAGCACGTCGCTGTGAGCGCTTTTCGCGTGATACTTGTACGCAGCCAAGGGTCCGGCCGTGCTGAAGCCATACGGCGCCTGACGGCCGCGCTCGCGATAGTCATCATCGCGCTCAGCGGTCAGGCGCTTGGCATCCATGAAGGCCAGCACGTTGTCCAGATCCGCGCCCCGGGCGCTGGCCAGCAACACCGAGCGCGCCGCGTCGTTGATCCGGGCCCGCGTGATTACGCGTTCATAGGCCATTTCTTCCATCAGTTTGACCACCGGGTCGGATTCCAGCACCGCCGACCACTGATCGCCCATCGCCAAACGGAAGCGGCCCAGGACGCCCTGATATTCCTCTTCAAAGTCGAGGGTTTCGACCAGATCCGGCACCGGCAACAACGACAGGTCGACGTTCATGCCTTCACCTCCAAAATCACTTGGCTGCCTTCAAAGTCACCGTGCAACACCAGATTGATTTGCCCATCCAGCACCGACTCCACGCGGACCCGATCCAGTTTTAGGCGTCGCTCCCAGCGCTCCAGCGCCCTGGCGACTTCGGCTGACACCAGGCTTTTCCAACCGGCATTGACCGGTAAGTCGACGTAACGGCGTAACTTGCTGCCGTACTCGGGGCGCATCCGCCGGCTGCCCAGGGGCGTGCTGAGGATGTCTTCAACCGACTGACGCAGATGCTCGATGCCGGAAATGGGGCGGCCGGTGTGGCGATCCATTCCGATCATCGACGTCACTCCTTGATCAGTTCGTGTTCCGCGCTGGCATCCAGAAAGGCCAGGGCCTCGGTGTCGGTGGCCAGCACTTCGACCCGTGCCGCGACGACCGGCAAAGTGCGGTCGTCCTTAAGAATCAGCGTGCGCGAGGTGAAGAGCTTGTCGCGGTAGGCCACCGACGCCACAGCGGCCGGGGCCGCGCCCAGTTCAGTAGTTCCGGTTTCGTCTTTGGTCTTGGCCACAGTTATCTCCAGGCATGAAAAAGCCCGCACGCGGCGGGCCTTGAGGGAAAAAGGATCAGTGTTTGTGATTGGCCGAGTTTCCGCCGGCGTCCATGATCTTGCCGCCGCCGTTGATGTCCTTGGCCACGTTCAGCCCGCCGTCAATCTTGACGTCTTTCGTTACGCGTAATGCGCCGGTGATTTCCACGTCGGCAATAAGCTTGATGTTTTGCGTGGTCACCGTGACATCGTTGTCGGTGGTGACCGACTCGGTGGCCCCGACTTTGGTAATCACCCGGCCAGTCGGCAGGGTGATGGTGTAGCTATTGGCCTCCCAGTCGTAGACCAGCGAACCGCCGTCCGGAAAGCGCCACACCTCTACATGGTCGCGATTATCCGGCGGCGCGCCGGCGTTCCCATACAGCCCAGGAATGAACGTGCCCATGCCGGCCTGACCGCTGGGGTTAAACAACACCCCCTGCTCGCCCATGCTCGGCACCCGCCAGTGCCGCGCCTTACCCGCCGCCAGGCTATGCCAGCGCACCCAGGCGCTGACCCACTCGCCGGACTGGACCCGCACCGCCGGCGCGACCAGATCCACACCGACCACTACGCAAGGCGTAATCATGGCAGCAATCATGCGATCGTGTTCGGCCTCGACGTAGCTCATCCCAACGCCTCCGGGGCCGTGTATTGGTGTTCGTTGCCCGGCCCGGTGTCAGGGCTGAAACCGAACACCAACGAGCCCGGCGGCTCATCTGGCCACGGCCATTCAAGCTCGCCGACCTCAAAGGTTTGCGTCCATTGCACCGACCACATAACGAACTGTTCAAGCTCCAGGGTCGGGGCTTCAGGCTGGGCGTGGATGTTCTCCGGCGCGCCGGTGACAAACTCCAAATCCCAATATTGGTTATGCAGGATCACCGCCACCTGAGAGGCCAGAATGGCCGCCTGCAGCGATGCCTTGTCGCGATCGGCCTCGACCAGAATGCAGCCCTGAAAACGGCCGACCAGTGCCGTCTTGCCTTCGCCGCGATCTTCGCCCAGGGCAAGATCCGTCAACCCGTACAACAGCGCCGGCGTCTTGACCTCAGAGCCCAGCTCGGGGAATTCCTCGACGTGCAGCACCTTGGGCAAGCGCGCTTTCAGCGTTTGGGTGATCGTTTTATGTAATGTCGTCAGCTCGCTCATTGTTCACGCTCAACACTACGTCAACCATTCCGGCGCCGTCCGGCTTGAAGCGCACGACCTTGTAACGGCCGCCGCCCAGCTCGATCGGCAGTTCGATGGTAAGAAAGTCGCCCTTTTTCACGCCGATCAGGTCAACCACTCGCGCGCTAAAGGTTGGCTCTAACACCGCGTCGGCATTGATCGCCCCGCCCAAGCGCGCCGCCCCGCTCTTACTGCCGCCGATTTCGGCGCCGACAAAAGGCGAGGCGAAGGCACCCGACACCGGACGGCCATCGGCCAACGTCGCCGGATCACCCAGGCGCCTCACCAGCACGGCGTCCATACGCTCGGTCACCGCCCGAAAGCGCCCGGGCTCCATTACTGCACCAACAGCGCTTCAGCGACGCCGCCCGACTCATCCGATAGCAACTTGCCGAACGGCACCGAATCCGGCGTGCCGTCAGCGACCAGGGCACCGGCCAGCACGCTGACCTTGGCGCCTTGCTTCAAACCAGGGGCAACAGGCACGTTCCAGGCGCCATTAGTGACACCCACCAGCGGCGTGCCCTTGAGACCACTGCCCAGCGGCATCACCACCATTTGCCCCAGCACACAGGGCTGGCCCGCGACGGCGCCACCGGTAGGCGCGACAAAATTCACCGTACTGCCATCACTCGAGTAATTCTTGGCCATGGCCATTTCTCCTATACAGAAACAAAAAACCCCGCACTGGGCGGGGCTTCGGGGGTGATCGGCGAATTAAGCGCCGGCGGACTTGTTCAGGCCGCGCGAGTCGAGCGGAGCAACGCCGGCGTCAATGCGCACTTTGGAGATAACGCCGTCATTGGTGAAGCCTTGTTGCTGCTCCAGATACGGCAGCTCGACGCCATCCAGATACGCGACTTCGATGGTGTCGCTGCCCTGCTTGGCCGCCAGATACCAGGCCGTCGCAGAAGCATCGTCCAGCCGCGGCTCGGCGATCACCTCGGCAAAGTTGCGAATCGGGTTGTCGATGCCGGCATTGGAGTCGGCACCCGGCACCGAGGCCGAACGGATCAGTTGCTTGGCCTTGTCTTCCAGGGCCACCGGCACCAGTACAAAGCCTGGGCGAATGTTCAAGGTGCGCGCCTTGCCGCCCTCGGTCTGGTTCTTTTGCAGCGCCATCGCCGTCTTAGCCTTGCTCAGCGCGTCGATCGACAGGGCCGAGCCGGCACCGGTGAACAGGTTCTTCCGGCTCGCGTCAAACAACCCTTTGGTATCACTCAGTTTCGGGTTGTTGATCAAGGTGTCATACACCAGATCACCGATGGTGCCGCGTGCCGCCTCACCCATGCGTCTAGGGATGGTGGTCAGCTGATCGAGGTCATCGTTGAGGATGGCCTGGCGAGTGATAGAAAACAGTTCGCCGTAGGTGGCCAGGCGGATGGTTTCGCCACGGTCGCCGGTGGTGATGTACTTGTATTCAGCACCCGGGCGCACTTCGCGCAGGCTTGGGAACTCGCCCATGCCGACCCGCTTGGCGGTTTTGAAGTCGCTCAAGCGGCCGCGCTTGGTCCACAGATGGAAGGTTTCCGCCGCCTCTTCCCAGCCTTGCAGCACCGACTTGGCGGCAATGTCGACCAGGATGTTGCCGAAGTCGCTGGAATCGTGCGTAAACGCCATGCCGACCATCTGCATCGGCGCAAGGGTCGCCACCAGAATGCCGCGATCATGCAGCGAGGCGCGGGCCAGCTCGCGCAGGCTCATGTAATTATAAGCGTTGTCCGCTTGGGCCTCAGCGTGGCCGACACGACTGGAAAGCGAGGCACGCACCGAATCACCGACCAGATTGCCGTTGGAGATATGGCCGTGGATGATTTGCGAGCCGGTCGGGGTGGTAGTACCGCCCAGGGCGGCCAACAGCTTCACGTTAGCCGTTTCGATGGTGCAATCCACGTCATTCAGGCATTCAGTCAGCAATGCCGCGTGAGGCGCTGCAAACGGCGCACTGAAAGCGGCCGTGATCGCCGTACGACGCGCGTTATCCGCTGCCAGGACCTGGGCGCGCATTTGGTCGGCCGTCAGGTTGGCCGGCGCAGGGGCTGGTGCCGGAGCAGGCGCGGGAGTCGGTGCCGGAGCCGGTGCCGGTGCAGGGGTCGGGATAGAGCCGCGCGGGCTCAGCAGTTGTTTGAAAGCTTCTGGCATGTTGGTGAACTCCTGCATGCGTTGCGATTTGATGTGACCAAAAGCCTTTAGCGGCTCAAGGATTTTGTCTGCGAAACCGGCCTCAACCGCCTCGCCGCCGAACATCCACGTTTCCGCATCGAGCAACGCGTGGATTTCCTCGGCGGTCTTGCCTGTCTTGGCGACATACGCCTGGACCAGCGAACCCTCGACCTGATCGAGCAATTCGGCGTAACGCCGCATGTCCTCGGCATCACCGCCCTGAATCCCCCAGGGCTTGTGGATCATGATCGCGGCGTTTTCGGGAATGTTGACCGTGTTGGCCGACATCAAAATCACGCTGCCCATGGACGCCGCGAGCGCCCCCACAGTCCCGTCAATGCGGGCCGGGTGATGTTTGAGCATGTTGTAAATGGCGATCCCCTCGAACACTTCACCGCCCGGGGAGTTCACGTACATGTTGATTTGTGACACGTCACCGAGCGCTTTCAGGTCCTTGGCGAACTGCTTGGCAGTGATGCCCCAGGCGCCGATTTCACCCTCAATGCGCAGCTCACCGATGCTCGCCGACAGCGCGCGCATCGAGTACCAGCTTTCGCCGGCCTCATTCGTCGAGGTGATCGACGCCCTTGGCCGCATCAGCGGTTTGTTTTTTCGTTTTCTCATCGGTCTGATTTTTCCCGTAGAACTGGTGATAGGCGTCGGAGCTGAAAACCAGCCCTTTCTCCCGGTTGGTTTGAATCTCCGCTTCACGCGATCGCTTGAGTTCTTGCGGGTTGCGTTGCCGCGCCCGAGCCACTTCGGCCTCATCGGCAAAGCCCGCTTTCGTCAAGATTTCCCAGGCATTGGCCTCATGAACCGGGTTGATCCAAGGCATCACCGGCCCCTGATAAATCGCGCCGTAAACGGTGCGCGGGTCGACATCACCCGGAACCTTGATCACGCCGCTGAGAATCGCCAGGCGCAACCAGTCGCGATAAACGCGGCGGCACCAGTAGTCGATAAAGTCGTGTTGCAATTGGTCGTAACCCAACTGCGCCTCGACCAGCTCCTGGCGCTGTGACGAATAACTACCGTCGTAGCTGCGCGCCAGGCTGGAATAGCCCACACGCGTGCCCGAGGCGACCGCCTTCAGTTGCCCGTTGCGAAAGCCCTCAAGGAAGGGGTTAGGCCGATCGCTCTTGATCATGCCGACCTCTTCACCAGGCAACAGGGTGTCGATTACCATGCCCGGCGCCATCTGGAAGGTCCGCGCGGCGGCGTCCGCCTTGGGCGCTACGTAGTCATCCGGCGAGCCCTTTTTGATGTACATGGCCAGCGCCGCACTGATGCGCGCCGCGACCCGCTCGCTTTCCTCGTAATCCTTGATGTCAGCCAGGCGGGTGATCACCGCATGCAGCAGCGGCTGACCCCGGTTTTGCCCGATGCGCTTGCGATAGGCGACGTGAATCATTTGCTCAACCGGCACGCGTTTGGTGTCGAGCGTCAGGCCGATGCCCATTGACTCGCCGGGGTGCCGCTTCAGCAGGTGATAGGCCCGAACGCGGCGCCAGGCGTTGCGCTCGATGCCCTGGACAATGCCCTGGGCTTCGTCGGTTTTCTCCCAGGGCAAATAATCCGGCTCCAGCAACTCCAGCGAATACGGCACCGCGTGCAAGTGCTGATAACCGGCCACATTGCCCATCACTTCCTGAGCCAGCGCCTCACCATCGCGCAGCCAGGTGCGGCACACCAGACGCTCCATTTGCGGCCTGGACAACTCGCCGGACGTTTCCGGGGCCAGTGACCACTCCGACCACTGCGCCTTGATCGCGGCGGCAAACTCCAGATGCACCGCGCCGCTGTAGTCCAACGGAGTCGGCTCGACTGAAATACCAGGGCCACCCACCACCCGTTCTTCCAGGCGATCAAACAAGCCCGTGACGATATCGTGGTTTGCATCCAGCGCCCGGCACTGGTCACGCATGGACTTGGCGGCATGCTGCAGCGACCTGTTCGCGCCCCGAGTTTCCCGCTTGGCCTTGTGTGTGCGACTGGGCTCGGCCGCTTCAAACGCCTGGATCACATGCCGCGCCTTCAGGCGCTCCATGACCATATGCGGGAAAAACGGCTCCAGGGCCTTATCCAGCAGGTTCACGGAAACACCGCCAGAGAATGCCCCGGGCGCCCCGTTGCGGCCGCTGCCTGGGCGGCCACGCGGCGCTCCCAAAACAGCCGCCCTTTTTGGATGTCGGCCAGGTCCGACATCACCATTTTGCGACCCTGGAACATCGTTTCCTTGCCATCAAGGACGGCAATCTCGGCCGCCATATAGCGGTCGACCATTTCCTGGGCGGTAATTACGACAGCCATGCGCCTTGTCCTGTAGTGATCCACGCGCCGGCCTCGTCAGGCAACGATGCAGGCGGTGGGGGTGGTGGTTCAGCCGTTACGGGTAACGGCTCAGATTCAACGGGTAACGGTTCGGCGACCGGCTCCGGCCGCTCTTCAGCGATCGGGACATGCCATTCACCGCTCGGCAACTGCTGCGCGAGTAGGTCCAGATCCAGGCCAAATTTCTCCTGACTGATACGCAGCGCCGCCAAGGCATACACCAGGCAATCAAGCGCCTCGTTGCGCTTCTTGCTGGCATCCCAACGCAGCACCCGTCGCCCCTTCGCCAGAATCCATTTTTTGGTTTCGCTCGTGAGTTGCTTAAGCTCGTCGTCGTCGCAAATGGAGTCGTCGGCCGGGAAGTGAATCAGGCCCGGCACCGGGCGATTGCCGTCCGGCTGGATCTTGAGGCGGTTGTAAATGACCTCTTTGGCGTTGTCGGTACCGACTTCGGTCAAGTAGGTCTTGGACTTCTTCTCTTTCTTGCGCGGGAAGCTAGCAATCGGCTTGCCGTAGGTGCTGGCACCGAAAATCGGGATCACCCAATGCAGGCCATGCTTGCGACTCTGCGCCCTTACCGTTTCCGAATGGTGGCCGCCGGAGTCCCAGCACCACCGCATCACGCCCATTTTTGTGCCGTCAACACGGGTGAATTGCCGGTGCAGCTCAAGCCCGACCTGGCGCAACAATTCTGTGCTGTCTGGATCACCGGTCAAAACTCGGCGATAGACCAGCCAGGCCTCTTCATTGGCGCCAAAGCCCCACACCCGCAGCTCGTAGCGGTCGTCTTGGGTGTCGATGCCACCCATCAGCACGACGCAACGCGCCGGCACTTGAGCCGCGTACACCTCGCGGCGATCGCGTAACTGTTCCCAGTCGACTTTCTCGGTAAGGTCTTCCTCCCAGGGCTCACCCAGCGTCGTATTGACGAAGGTTTTCAGCTTGCCCCGATCCTTGCCGGCCTTGACGCGCTCGTCGGCAATTTTCACCCAAGTGGTGAAGGTCGAATAAATGGTCCAGATATGGAACGTCAGACGGCGCGGCGTGCGAATCGGCGCATCGTCCGCCCCGAACCACTCCATGCTGTCGCGCGTCCAGACGCCGGTTTTTTCGCAGATGTAACGGCCGGCACGGGACGCCTCGACCATTTCGTAATGTTCAAAGGTGCAACCGTGGCCGGACTCGCACAGATACCAAGCCTTATCGACTTCGCCGAGCGCATCCTTGGACCACTTAAGCCCAAACGGCTCATCCGGCCCGCCCCACTTCAACGTCTGCTCGGTATGACAGTGCGGACAGCGAATATGGAAGCGCAGCAAGTAGGCCGACTCTTCGGCCGCCCGGGTAATCTGGCAGCTACCCGCCAGTTTGGGGGTCGATCCGCGAATCGACTTCGGGAAGGTCGCCCCCTCCAGGCGCTTGTCGCCCAGGAAGGTAGGCGACCCTTCGCCCTGGATATCCGCATCGAAGCTCGACAGCTCGTCATAGCCCACTTCATCCGGGCTCTTTTCACGATAGTTGCCCGCCGCCTTGCCGCCCAGCCACCACAGAACCTTGCGGTTCTCGAAGGTCTTTTGATCCTCGGTGTTGTCCTTGTGCTTTTTGCCGAACCAAGGCGCCATAGCCTTGATCACTGGCACGTCGCGAATCATCGGGTCGACGTGCTTTTTCATGATGCCCTTGGCATCGTCATCCGTTGGGCTCCACATGCACACGCTGCGCTTTTTGTGCTTGAGCTTGTAGGCGATGTTCGCCAACAACATCTTGGTGTAGCCAATACGCGCCGACTTCGGCAGGTTCAGCTCATGCACCAGGTCGTTGCCCATAGCGTTCAACAGCGCGACTTGAAACGACTCGGTGGTCCACTTGCCTTCCCCATAGGAGGACTCAGACGACATGTAGAAATATTCGTCGGCCCATTCCACGGCTGTCATGGGCGGATCTACTTCAAGGCTTTTGAGCCCGCGCCGAACAGCCTCAACCAGACTCGTGATCCAGGGAGGCGATGTATTCATCCAAAAGCTCCGGTATGCGATCAGCCAATCCAGCGGCCGTGTTACGCGTAACGGCAATCTCGCTTTCGACGGCTTCAAGGTGGCGCACGCCGATATCTGGGTGCTTGCGCTTCACGTTTTTGTGAACGGTATTGAGGGTTGAGGCCAATTGCGCGGACAAGCTGGCCAGCGCAAAAATCATGAATCCGACCGGGACAAGCTCCTTGTCACCAATCTTGTTTTTGCGCGCTTGGGCGTCGGCCTGTTCTTTGGTCAGACGCAGACGCTCAACGTCGATCTTGTAGCTAATGAGTGGATCTACCTGTTCGGCGCCAAGTTGTTGTTTGCCGGTTTGGTGCTGGAGTCGGTTATCCATCACCGAACGAACGTCATAGAACGACTCGCGGCCAATCTTCGCGATTGCCGTGACGTCCCATTTATCAAAGGCCTGGACGGAAATTCCGAGGCTATCGGCCATGTTCTTCTTGTTCAGCCAGCCAGGCTGCCGTGTGATCGTGGTGATCTTGGAAGACATAACAACAACCAACCTCTGAAAAAGGGTCACACGTAGCGAATGGGCGGGGCCCGTATTACCCCCTATGGGGTGGGGACCAGAGGGACCCGTGACTTTTTGGCCAAAACCCCATCCGTCAAGCGAAAGCCGCACGAAAACGAGCCTTTTTGCAATGCTCTCGGCATTTTTCGGCCTCCGACCGGTTAGGGCTTTGCGGTGGCCATGGCATGAGCGAACGCATCAGCGAACTCGACCGCATAATTGGCTTTGACGATGTTTTCGCCGATCTTGAAGAAGGGAAAAATGGTGCGGTAACCCGGAGCGCCGTCACTGAAGACAAACACCGGCCGCACGCCTTCCGCCCTACCTATCGTCTTGCGCTCCCATATGCCTTGCTGCCCGTCGACCGCTCCACTGAAGAAGCGGTGCGCGTTGCCCTTGCGCTTGCTGCGCTTGCTGATTGAAGCGTTGGCCTGATAGCCACTGCGCAGCTCGGCTGCACCCAAGCCCGACAGGATCTTGAGCATAGTGCCGCGCGATACGTTGCCGTACTGATTCAAAAGCGAAGCGTTGGGCAAGGCATATTGGCTCGACTTCATCAGTCCGCGCGCAATCAACGCTTTCTCGAAACGCTTGTGAGGCCGTAGCCCACCGACAACGGTTTGCTGTAGGTAGGTGTCCGCCGGCACGCCTGACGTCCATTCATCCTTGAAATAGACCTGGGCGGGCTTGCCCTTGCTGGCCATCTTCACAAACAGGCTATTGAGCGTGGTCGGGGTCGGCCGATCAAGGCGTTTGCCCATCACGGTGATGGTGCCCTTCTTTACTCGCTGCGCCAGTCGGGTTGCGGTCAGCATCAGCACAAACGGCAGATGTTTTTTCTCCAACTCTTGCAGCGCTGCCGAGATGGGCGCCGAGTCTAATGACAGATCGAGCTTGAACACGTCCCCTCCTTTAAGTCAGCGTTTTACTGGTCGCTCGAATTACGCCCTGTCGATGGGATCGCTAACACCTGCCTTTCTCGCCAGGAACTGCGTATAAAGCCCACCCGCAACATCGGCACCTATAACTGCGATAACGATGCCTAGTCCGGCTGCCAGATACAGGTTGCTCCATAGGGCCATTGCGAGCAGCAAAGTGGCCATGCCCAACAGACCAGATGCAAGAAATCGCAAAGCTACGCGCTGCAGGATCTGCCGAAGACCAAGGTCGCTGCCCGATGCCCTGAGCATTTCTCCAGACAATCCCGCCATACTCAACAATATCAACAGCCAAAGTGGTACATCGGCGAGAGCTTGATGCTCTGTATTCATCTGTTGACCTCAAATAGGTTCGGCCTCCAAGTCACTGTCATCCGCGTGGCGCAAAGAGTCAGGCATGGGGCCGAAAACGAAAAAGCCCCGCGCAGTGGCAGGGCTAGAAAGTAGGAAAAAACCCGATTAAATGGTCGGATTCTTAAAGCATCTTGCTGCATTCACAGCAATTCACGCTGCTATAAAAACAGATCTATTCCGTGCGGAAAAGCTTTTTTAACTAGAGTATCTAGAAACCTCTGCTTGGAAACACTCACCACTTACTGGTAGTGAGTTTTCCTAAAAATCAGGCTTCTTCCGAAACAGCTTCAGTCAAAGGAATTTTAGCAAGTGCAATTTTTAACTTCGCCGTTGTTGCCGGGTCTTGTGTACCCGCGAATTCCAAATCATCCAAAACAATCTTCAGTACTTTCTCCTTAATAGTCTCTTCTTCCTTGAGAATATTGTTTTCCACTACTCCTAACATTTTCTTCAGAATGCGACTAATTCCTGGTTTGTTGTCGCACTCCTTTGCCGCACGAAGAGCTTGCCCAAGCGATATCAACATATTGATTGGAATACCTTGCAGCTCCCAGACCTCCATTTCAACTTCTCGAAGCTCAGCTTCAAGATTAGCCAACAGCTTATTGAATATTTGCACACTTCCATTAAGATTGCCAACCCGAGTTTCAACGGATTTAATTTCCCCTGCCAACTCCAAACGAAAATTTTCAACAGTGGATCTAACTTCAGACAACTGCAAAATAGTTCTATCCTGAACAATCTGATTATTATTCTGAACGATTTTATCCGTTTCGCGCTTAGACTCTTCCAGTTGCAAATTCATATCAGCACGATATGATTTTAACTGACTTTCAAAATCAGCCTTTATGCGTTCCTTGTCCTGCTCATAGAACTTAAAATTAGTAAAGTAACTCAACCCCATAAGTACAACCACAAAGCCTAAGATACCACTCAAAGCCCAATAAACGGTTGCCTGCTGTGCTGACTGGAATTCTTTTATTAACTTATTTTGCTCTTTAAGCAACAGCAGCTCATTACTCCCCGCTTCCATCCTTACTGGCTCAACCACCTTTACCGCAACTGGTCCATTTCCAGCCGGTGCTGCTGGTTTTGGTTCTGCTATTGCACCGACTGAGAATAGAAAAATGGCAAAAGCTATGACACGCGTAATTCCTTTCATTAATCCGCATCCTCAAAAAACCAATAACTGCACCATAACCGCCCTTAGTCGAAGACGGCCTGCACTTCAAATTCTGCGACAAGCCTCAATCAAAAATCAAAATTTTGATCTTTAAAGGCTAGCAAATTTACTACATTCTCCTTTCACGAGCGAAATATTTTCATGCTTGTCAGAGGTCAAGCCACTGCTCGAATGCCATCTATAGCACAATCAATCCAAGCAGCGCCTGCTCTAACCAATTCCCGCGCCTTTCCTTCACTGAGGCCGTAGTGTTTCCCTACCCTCACCATCGGCCACTTTACTCCGTAGTACAACCAAAGTACGTCGCCCATCTGCTGATCCCGGTGCGCAAGCCTGGCTACTGCATTGTCAATGGCCATAGCCCAATCATCGGTAATGCAATAGTGTTTGCTGGTTACTGGCTGCGTCACCGCTTGGCGCATCAGTGCTAAGGTCGGGGATGTGTATCCAGGCACTCCCATTCCATCCATCCGCCACCAACCCCATTGTTCGAGCAGGTATTCGGTGTCACCCAACGGACGTCCTGCTGGCTTACGAATCATCATGTTCTCAATCCCCTGTGTAGTTTGTTCCGCCCGCCCCTAGGCGATTCGCATTATTGTTTTGGCTTTGTAACCCGCCCATGTGATTCGTACTTTTCAGAGCCAAAATTTCACGCTGAGCGTGCTGCAATTTGAAACTCAATTGGATCACCATCTCGTCGGAAGAAAGCACCAACTTGCTGCCCCTAACAACCCAACCTGACCCGTTGCAATCAACGCAAACCAACTCGTAAAACAGTCCGTTCACTAGTGCATTCCCCTCACAAATCGAGCAAGGTTCAAGCTCAATCCGTACCCTTTTAAAGCCACGCCCCTGCCCTTTCTGCATGTTTTGAAACCTCGCCCTTAACAAATTGCGGAAGTGACTCGCAGGCCGCGCTGCTCAAGGCGTCTACGAGGTTTTGCGATTCTTCATATCTAGCGCCTGTCTGCTGATGAATCGCCATGAAGCCGCGTTCATCTAACCAGTTGTGCCACTTCACCAAAGCCAGCCGACGCTGCTCCTTGGCCTGGGTGTTGATGTAGGTCGAAGCGATCTTTCCCAACGAGTGGTTCAGCAACATCTCGCCGATGTGGCCGTCGACGCCGAGGTCAGTCCAGGCGGTTCGCGCCACTTTGCGCAGGTCGTGACTGGTCCAGGCGCCCTGCCCCAATCGGGTGAACACGGCACTGGCCTGGTTATCGCTCAATGCTTTCCCTCGGCGTGACGGGAACAGAAATGCACCTTCGTAAC
>NZ_RRZK01000019.1 GCF_004348895.1 Pseudomonas vancouverensis | reverse complement strand
CGGCGGCAGCCGGAGCAGCAGCGGCGGGTGCCGGAGCGCTCGGAGCAGCGGCGGCCGGAGCCGGGGCAGCGGCAGGTGCAGCACCTTTGACTTTCAGCTTGAGGATCAGGTCGCCGGTACCGACTTCGTCATCGAGCTTGATGGAAACGCTTTCCACCACGCCCGCAGCCGGCGACGGGATTTCCATGCTGGCCTTGTCGGATTCCAGGGTGATCAGCGACTGGTCGGCTTCAACGCTGTCGCCAGCCTTGACCAGCACTTCGATGATCTTGGCCTTGCCCGCCGAACCGATGTCCGGAACGTGGATGTCCTGAACGCTGTCGGCCACTGGTGCAGCCGGAGCGGCGGCAGGAGCAGGTGCAGCGGCGGCGGCTGGAGCAGCAGCCTGGGCTGGAGCGGCAGCAGCAGGAGCCGCAGCACCCGCCACTTCCAGATCCAGAATCAGGTCGCCAGTGCCGACTTCGTCGTTCAGCTTGACGCTGATGGCCTTGACCACGCCAGCGGCAGGCGACGGGATTTCCATGCTCGCCTTGTCCGATTCCAGGGTGATCAGCGACTGATCAGCGGCCACGGTGTCGCCGACCTTGACCTGGATCTCGATGATCTGTGCCTTGCCCGACGAACCGATGTCCGGCACGTGCACTTGCTGAACCGAAGCGGCAGCCGGAGCTGCGGCGGGCGCAGCCGGTGCAGGAGCGGCAGCCGGTGCAGCTTCAGCCTTCGCGGCAGGAGCTGCCGCCGGAGCAGGGGCCGCTTGCGCGGCGCCCTCGACTTCCAGCTCCAGCAGTTCGTCGCCTTCTTTCAGGCGATCGCCCAGCTTCACTTTCAGGCTCTTGATGATGCCGGCCTTAGGCGCAGGCACTTCCATGCTCGCCTTGTCCGACTCAAGGGTCAGGATGCTCTGGTCGGCTTCGATACGGTCGCCGACCTTCACAAACAGTTCAATTACTTCACCTTCACCGCTGCCGATGTCAGGTACGCGAATGAGTTCGCTCACAGAGTGTCTCCTCAGCAGTCCAGTGGGTTGCGTTTTTCCGGGTTGATACCGAACTTGACGATGGCTTCAGCCACCACCTTAGGTTCGATGTCACCACGGTCAGCCAGTGCTTCCAGGGCTGCCAACACCACGAAATGACGGTCGACTTCGAAGAAATGACGCAGTTTCTTGCGGCTGTCGCTGCGACCGAAACCATCGGTACCCAGGACTTTGAATTCCTTGGACGGTACCCACTGGCGAATCTGCTCGGCGAACAGCTTCATGTAGTCGGTAGAGGCGATGACCGGACCTTTACGGCCGTTCAGGCACTCTTCGACGTAGCTCAGCTTAGGCTTCTGGCCAGGGTGCAGACGGTTGGTGCGCTCGACGGCCAGGCCATCGCGACGCAGTTCGTTGAAGCTGGTAACGCTCCAGACGTCGGCGCCGATGTTGAACTCTTCACGCAGGATCTTCGCCGCTTCACGCACTTCACGCAGGATGGTGCCGGAGCCCATCAGCTGCACGTGGTGCGCCGCTTCGCGGGTGTCTTCCTCGAGCAGGTACATGCCTTTCTTGATGCCTTCCTCGGCACCGGCCGGCATGGCTGGCTGCTGGTAGGACTCGTTCATCACGGTGATGTAGTAGAAGACGTCCTGTTGCTCTTCGGTCATCTTCTTCATGCCGTCCTGAATGATCACCGCCAGCTCGTAGCCGTAGGTCGGATCGTAGGTGCGGCAGTTCGGGATGGTCGCGGCCAGCAGGTGGCTGTGACCGTCTTCGTGCTGCAGGCCTTCACCGTTCAGGGTGGTACGGCCGGCGGTGCCGCCGATCAGGAAGCCACGGGTACGGCTGTCGCCGGCCGCCCAGGCCAGGTCACCGATACGCTGGAAGCCGAACATCGAGTAGAAGATGTAGAACGGCAGCATCGGCTGGTTGTGGCTGGAGTACGAAGTACCGGCAGCGATGAAGGAACTCATGGCGCCCGCTTCGTTGATGCCTTCTTCGAGGATCTGACCCTTCTGGTCTTCCTTGTAGAACATCACCTGGTCTTTATCGACTGGCTCGTAGAGCTGGCCGACGGAGGAGTAGATGCCCAACTGACGGAACATGCCTTCCATACCGAAGGTACGGGCTTCGTCCGGGATGATCGGTACGATACGTGGACCGATTTCCTTGTCCTTGACCAGTTGCGCGAGGATTCGCACGAAGGCCATGGTGGTGGAAATTTCGCGGTCGCCCGAACCGTCCAGGATCGCTTTGAGCGTGTCCAGTGGCGGAGTCGGGATGTTGAAGCTTTGTGCGCGGCGCTGAGGCACGAAACCGCCCAGTGCGTTGCGGCGCTCGGCCAGGTAACGGGCTTCGGCGCTGTTCGGCTCAGGCTTGAAGAACGGCAGGTTCTCCAACTCTTCGTCCTTGACCGGAATGTCGAAACGATCGCGGAACAGCTTCAGGCTGTCGACGTCGACTTTCTTGGTGTTGTGCGCGGTGTTCTTCGCTTCGCCGGCACCGGTACCGTAACCTTTGATGGTCTTGGCCAGGATGACGGTCGGTTGTTCCTTGTGGTTGACCGCTTCGTGGTAAGCCGCGTAGACCTTGTACGGGTCGTGGCCGCCACGGTTGAGTTTCCAGATCTCGTCGTCGGACAGGTCGGCAACCATCGCCTTGAGTTCAGGCGTGTTGAAGAAGTGTTCACGGACGAACGCGCCGTCTTTGGCTTTGTAGTTCTGGTACTCGCCGTCGATGACTTCGTCCATGCGACGTTGCAGGATGCCGTCGACGTCCTTGGCCAGCAGTGGGTCCCAGAAACGGCCCCAGATGACTTTGGTCACGTTCCACTGAGCACCGCGGAACACGCCTTCGAGTTCCTGGATGATCTTGCCGTTGCCGCGAACCGGGCCGTCGAGGCGCTGCAGGTTGCAGTTGATGACGAAGATCAGGTTGTCGAGCTTCTCGCGGCCGGCCAGGGAGATGGCGCCCAGGGATTCCGGCTCGTCGCACTCGCCGTCGCCGAGGAAGCACCAGACTTTCTGTTTGCCTGGCTGAATGAAACCGCGGTGCTCCAGGTACTTCATGAAGCGCGCCTGGTAGATCGCCTGGATCGGGCCCAGACCCATGGATACGGTCGGGAACTGCCAGAAGTCAGGCATCAGCCATGGGTGCGGATAGGACGACAGGCCCTCACCGTCGACTTCCTGGCGGAAGTTGTTCATCTGGTCTTCGGTGATGCGGCCTTCCATGAATGCACGGGCGTAAACGCCTGGCGAGGTGTGGCCCTGGAAGTAGATCAGGTCGCCGCCGTGTTCGTCGGTCGGGGCCTGGAAGAAGTAGTTGAAGCCAATGTCATACAGGGTCGCACTGGAAGCGAAGCTGGAGATGTGACCGCCGAGGTCAGAATCTTTCAGGTTCGTACGCATTACCATGGCCATCGCGTTCCAGCGCACCAGCGAGCGAATGCGGCGTTCCATGAACAGGTCGCCAGGCATGCGTGCTTCGTGGGTAACGGGGATCGTGTTGCGGTAAGGCGTGGTGATGGCGTAAGGCAACTGCGAACCGCTGCGGGTCGCGAGTTCACCCATACGGGTCATCAGATAGTGAGCACGGTCTTCGCCTTCTTTGTCGAGAACCGATTCCAGGGCGTCCAGCCATTCCTGGGTTTCGACGGGATCGAGGTCTTGCATGGCTTGCTCCAGGGCGGAAAGGCTACCAGAATCGGTTGCCTGAGTTAGCGACTGGCCTTGTGGGCAGACGTTATGAATTCTTGGATTGCCGATAGATTGTTCCGGCGGCGTGTAGTTTTACTACAAATCATCCGGCATTTCAGCCTCGCTAATGTATATACGAGTAGTAAAACTACAGATCAGCGGCTTGTGGCCCCCGGCTGCGTTGTGAGAATAATCGTTAAGGTTGGTGATTTACCAATCATACAAGGTGAACACTTGATGCTGGCTGCCAAATTAGAAGATTTTTCAGCTATTTCTAACCTTTGTTCGACAGTCCTTCAGGTAGTGGGTTTTGAAAATTCACTACATGCAGCCCATTACTCGCCGATCAAGGATAGACCATGAGCCTCCCCTCGCTTGTCGAACTGCCTGCCATTCTCCTGCCGTTTGTCACCCGCGCCGAGCAGTCGTTCCGTGCTGCCGTGGCCGCGCTGGATGACGATCATGGGTTGTCCGCGTGGACGCCCGAGCGTTGGGCGCAATTTGCCCGCGTCACCGCCGCCAGCGATTTCGTGATTGAACAATGTGTTCGTGACCCTTTGATGTTGCTGGAGCTGGTGCAATCCGGTGAGCTGGACCGCCGCTTCGCGCCGGGCGAGTTGTGCGCACAGATCGCCGCTGCCGCGAACGGCGCCGAAACCGATGATCAGCTGGGTCGCGTCTTGCGTCGCCAGCGCGCGCGGCATCAAGTGCGCATCATCTGGCGTGACCTGACCCGCCAGGCCGATCTGGTGCAGACCTGTCGCGACCTCTCGGACATGGCCGACGCCAGTATCGATCAGGCCTATCAATGGCTGTACGCGCGGCATTGCCAGCAATTCGGCGTACCGACCGGGCGCCGTAGCGGCGAACCACAGCAGATGGTCGTGCTCGGCATGGGCAAGCTCGGCGCGGTGGAGCTCAACCTGTCGTCGGACATCGACCTGATCTTCGCCTACCCCGAGGGTGGCGAAACCGTCGGCGTCAAGCGCCCGCTGGATAACCAGGAGTTCTTCATTCGCCTCGGCCAGCGCCTGATCAAGGCGCTGGACCCAATGACCGTCGACGGTTTTGTCTTCCGTGTCGATATGCGCCTGCGCCCATACGGTTCGTCCGGCGCGTTGGTGCTGAGCTTCAATGCGCTGGAACAGTACTACCAGGATCAGGGCCGCGACTGGGAGCGCTACGCGATGATCAAGTCGCGCGTGGTGGCCGGTGATCAGGTGGCCGGCGCGCAGTTGCAGGAGATGCTGCGGCCGTTCGTGTACCGGCGTTATCTGGATTTCTCGGCGATCGAAGCGCTGCGCACCATGAAACAGTTGATCCAGCAGGAAGTGCGGCGCAAGGGCATGGCCGACAACATAAAGCTGGGCTCTGGCGGCATCCGCGAAGTCGAGTTCATCGCCCAGGCGTTCCAGTTGATCCACGGCGGTCGCGACCTGAGCTTGCAGCAGCGCCCACTATTAAAGGTATTGAGCACGCTCGAAGGCCAGGGCTACCTGCCGCCGGCCGTGGTCAGCGAGTTGCGTGAAGGCTACGAATTCCTGCGCTACACCGAGCATGCCATCCAGGCGATTGCTGACCGCCAGACACAAATGCTCCCCGATGGCGCGCAGGATCAGGCGCGCATCGCCTTTATGCTCGGTTTTGCCGATTGGGAGGCATTCCACGAGCAGCTGATGTTCTGGCGTGGTCGTGTGGCATGGCACTTCGCTCAGGTGATTGCCGATCCTGATGAAGAGGCGGCAGGGGAAAGTGAGGTGGTCGTCGGCGGTGAATGGTTGCCGCTCTGGGAAGAGGCGCAGGACGATGAGGCCGCATGCCGACAGCTGGAGGAGGGCGGGTTCAAGGACGCGCCAAAAGCCCTGAAAGCCCTGGCCAGTCTGCGCAGCAGTCCGCAACTGCGGGCCATGCAGCGCTTGGGGCGCGAGCGCCTTGATGCCTTTATTCCACGCTTGCTGGCCCAGGCTGTGGAGCATGCCAACCCGGACCTGGTGTTGGAGCGTGTACTGCCTCTGGTAGAAGCCGTGGCTCGCCGTTCTGCCTATTTGGTGCTGCTGACCGAAAACCCCGGGGCCTTGCGCCGCTTGCTGACGTTGTGCGCGGCGAGCCCGTGGATTGCCGAGCAGATCACCCGCTTCCCGTTGCTGATGGACGAGTTGCTCAACGAAGGTCGCTTGTTCAAACCGCCTTTGGCACCGGAGCTGGCCGCTGAATTGCGCGAGCGTTTGACGCGGATTCCCGAGGACGATCTGGAACAGCAGATGGAAGCCTTGCGTCACTTCAAGCTGGCCCACCGCTTGCGGGTAGCAGCGTCGGAAATCGCCGGCAGCCTGCCGCTGATGAAGGTCAGCGATTACCTGACCTGGCTCGCCGAAGCAATCCTCGAGCAAGTGCTGGCGCTGGCCTGGCGCCAAACCGTGGCCAAGTACGGCACGCCGCTGCGCACCGACGGCACCTTGTGCGATCCCGGCTTCATCATTGTCGGTTACGGGAAAGTCGGCGGCCTGGAGCTCGGGCATGGTTCGGACCTGGACCTGGTGTTCATCCACGACGGCGATCCGCAAGCCGAGACCGATGGACCCAAGCCGATTGATGGCGCGCAGTTCTTCACGCGTCTTGGCCAGCGCATCATTCACTTGCTGACGGCGCAGACCAACTCCGGCCAGCTCTATGAAGTGGACATGCGCCTGCGGCCTTCCGGGGCCTCGGGACTGTTGGTGAGTTCACTGGGGGCCTTTGCCCGTTATCAGGAAAGCGAAGCCTGGACCTGGGAGCATCAGGCATTGGTACGTGCGCGGGTGCTGGTCGGCAGTCAGGATGTCGGCGAGGCGTTCGAGAAGGTTCGTGCCGCGATTCTGGGCAAGCCGCGTGATTTGCCGACGCTGCGTCAGGAGGTCAGTGAGATGCGCGCCAAGATGCGCGACAACCTCGGCAGCAAGAGCACCGGGGCCGGAACGGGGGCAAATGCCTTCGACGCCGCGGCGCCGTTCGACCTCAAGCAGGACGCCGGAGGTATCGTCGATATTGAATTTATGGTGCAATACGCGGCCCTGGCGTGGTCGCAAACCCATTCGCCATTGCTGCGCTGGACGGACAATATCCGCATTCTGGAAGAGCTGGAACACGAAGGGCTGATGCCCGTCGAAGACGCCAGCTTGCTGCGTGAGGCCTATAAAGCCTACCGCTCCGCCGCCCACCGGCAGGCGTTGCAAAAGGATCCGGGGGTCATCCCGGGCGATCAGTTTGCGGACGAACGGCGTCAGGTCATGCGGATCTGGCGTGAGCTGGGGCTAAGCTGAATCGGGATTTTTGATATACCCAAATCCCCTGTGGGAGCGAGCAAGCTCGCTCCCACAGGCAGGTGCAGCGTCCTGTAGATTGAAGGCAGCCTGCAAAGCGCTAAGCTGCATCGCACTGGATGTGCACCAATTACCCAATGTAGGAGCGAGCCTGCTCGCGATAGCGGAGTGACAGTCGACAGCAATGTTGAAGGTAATGACCCATCGCAAACACGCATTGCCCCACAGAGACTTTCGAAACGGGGAGGCGCATGCCTCCCCGGATCGTTTTTGGAAACCACATGAAAATTCTGATCGTTGGGCCCAGCTGGGTCGGTGACATGGTGATGGCGCAGACACTTTTCCAGTGCCTGAAACAACGCCATCCGCAATGCGAGATCGACGTGCTGGCCCCGGAGTGGAGCCGGCCGATTCTTGAGCGCATGCCCGAAGTTCGCCAGGCCTTGAGCTTTCCGCTCGGCCACGGCGTGCTGGAGCTGGCCACGCGTCGACGTATCGGCAAGTCTCTGGCCGGTCAGTACGACCAGGCGATCCTGTTGCCCAACTCGCTGAAGTCGGCGCTGGTGCCGTTCTTCGCCGGTATCCCGAAGCGCACCGGCTGGCGCGGCGAGTTCCGTTACGGTCTGCTCAACGACGTGCGTACCCTGGACAAGGATCGCTACCCGTTGATGATCGAGCGCTTCATGGCCCTGGCTTTCGAGCCTGGCGTTGAGCTGCCGAAACCTTACCCGCGCCCGACCTTGCAGATCGACCCGGTGACCCGCGAAGCGGCGCTGGCCAAGTTCGGCTTGACCCTTGATCGCCCCGTGCTGGTGTTGTGCCCCGGCGCCGAATTTGGCGAAGCCAAGCGCTGGCCTTCCGAGCACTATGCGAAGGTCGCCGAGGCGAAGATTCGCGACGGTTGGCAGGTCTGGTTGTTCGGTTCGAAGAACGATCACGCCGTCGGTGAAGACATCCGCGCACGCCTGATTCCCGGTCTGCGCGAGGAATCGGTCAACCTCAGTGGCGGCACTTCGCTGGCCGAAGCGATCGACCTGATGTCCTGCGCCGATGCCGTGGTGTCCAATGATTCCGGCCTGATGCACGTTGCCGCTGCGCTGAACCGTCCGCTGGTGGCGGTCTACGGTTCGACCTCGCCGGGCTTCACGCCGCCGCTGGCCGAACAGGTCGAAATCGTCCGCCTGGGTATCGAGTGCAGCCCCTGCTTCGATCGCACCTGCCGGTTCGGTCATTACAACTGCCTGCGTCAATTGATGCCGCAGGCGGTGAACGAAGCCTTGCAGCGGTTGCAGGGCACTGTGGTCGAGGTCCAATAGTTTGCGGGTTCTGCTGATCAAGACTTCTTCGCTGGGCGACGTGATTCATGCGTTGCCAGCGCTGACCGACGCGGCGCGGGCGATTCCCGGCATCAAATTCGACTGGGTGGTGGAAGAAGGCTTCGCCGAGATTCCGACCTGGCACCCGGCGGTGGGCAAGGTGATTCCGGTGGCGATCCGTCGCTGGCGGAAAAGCATCTGGCAGACCATCAAGAGCGGTGAATGGAAGCGCTTCAAGCAAAGCGTTCGCGCGACGAAATACGATCTGGTCATTGACGCCCAGGGCTTGCTGAAAAGTGCCTGGCTGACCCGATACGTCAAAGCGCCGGTGGCCGGACTCGACAAAGGCTCGGCTCGGGAACCGATGGCTTCGCGTTTTTACAATCGACGCCTGGCAGTTGCCCGCGGCCAGCACGCTGTGGAGCGAGTACGCCAGTTGTTCGCCATCGCCCTGGGCTACGACTTGCCCAAGGGCCTGGGCGATTACGGCCTGAGTGTCGAGCGCTTGGTCGAGTTGCCGCGCAAGAACCCGTACGTGCTGTTTTTGCATGGCACAACCTGGGACACCAAGCACTGGCCGGAAGCCTATTGGCGCGAGCTGACCGAGCGAGTCGGCTACCTGGGGGTGGGCGTGAAACTGCCTTGGGGCAATGCTCAGGAAAAAGCCCGGGCCGAGCGTATCGCCGCCGGTTTCAAGCACGCCGAAGTGCTGCCGAAACTCAACCTGGCCGGCGTCGGCAAAGTGCTGGCCGGCGCGCAAGCCTGCGTGGCGGTGGACACCGGCCTCGGTCATCTGGCGGCTGCGCTGGATGTGCCGACGCTGTCGCTGTTCGGTCCGACCAACCCGGGCCTGACCGGCGCCTATGGCAAGGTGCAGATTCACCTGGCCAGCGATTTCCCCTGCGCGCCGTGCCTGCAAAAGAAATGCACTTATCAGCCGACGGCCGACGACGTACGTCAGTTTGACCTGAAACGCGAGTGGCCTTTGTGCTTCACGCGTCTGAATCCCGAGCGTGTCGCGAGCCGACTGAGCACGTTGTTACTGGCTGAGGAGCTGCGCTGATGCAATTGGCTTTTGTCTTGTACAAGTACTTTCCCTTTGGTGGCTTGCAGCGCGATTTCATGCGCATCGCCCTGGAGTGCCAGAAGCGCGGCCATCAGATTCGTGTCTACACGCTGATCTGGGAGGGCGATGTGCCGCCGGGTTTTGAGGTGCTGGTGGCACCGGTGAAAGCGTTCTTCAATCACCGGCGTAACGAGAAACTCAGCGAATGGATGGAAGCGGACCTGGCCAAGCGTCCGGTCGATCGTCTGATCGGTTTCAACAAGATGCCCGGTCTGGATGTTTACTACGCCGCCGACGGCTGTTTTGAAGACAAGGCGCAGAACCTGCGTAACTCTCTGTACCGACGCTGGGGCCGCTATCGCCACTTCGCCGAATACGAGCGTGCGGTGTTCGCCAAGGACGCCAAGACCGAAGTGCTGATGATTTCCGAGGTCCAGCAACCACTGTTCATCAAGCATTACGACACGCCGCTGGAGCGTTTCCACCTGCTGCCGCCGGGCATCGCCCAGGATCGCCGTCGCCCTGGGAATGCGGACGAGATTCGTGCCGGGTTTCGCGCCGAATTCAACCTGAAGGACGATGACCTGCTGCTGGTGCAGATCGGTTCCGGCTTCAAGACCAAGGGTGTGGATCGCAGCCTCAAGGCGCTGGCCGCATTGCCCGCCGAACTGAAGAAGCGCACACGGCTGTTTGTAATTGGCCAGGATGACCCCAAGTTATTCCAGATGCAGAGTGCAACACTGGGGCTGGGCGACAACGTGACCTTCCTCAAAGGGCGCAGCGATATTCCGCGATTCCTGTTGGGCGCCGACCTGCTGATTCACCCGGCGTACAACGAAAACACCGGTACCGTGCTGCTCGAAGCCTTGGTAGCTGGCCTGCCGGTGCTGGTCAGCGCGGTGTGCGGGTACGCCCATTACATTGCCGAGGCCGATGCCGGCCTGGTACTGGACGAGCCTTTCGATCAGGCGCAACTGACCCAGTACCTGACCGGCATGTTGAACGACGCTCAAGCACGGGCGGCCTGGAGCCGCAACGGTCTGGCCTACGCCGAAACGGCCGACCTCTACAGCATGCCGCAGCACGCGGCGGATGTGATTCTGGCGGAGCACGCTAAATGAAGTTGATGCTGGCTGAACCGTTCAAGAGCCTTTGGGCCGGACGCGACCCGTTCGCCGAAGTCGAAGGCTTGCAGGGCGAGGTGTACCGCGAGCTTGAAGCGCGCCGTACCCTGCGCACCGAAGTGAACGGCAACGGGTTTTTCGTGAAGATTCACCGTGGCATCGGCTGGGGTGAGATCTTCAAGAACCTGCTCACCGCCAAGCTGCCGGTGCTCGGTGCAGGCCAGGAATGGAAAGCCATTCAGCGCCTGCAGGAAGTCGGCGTGCCGACCATGACTGCGGTTGCCTATGGCGAAAAGGGCAGCAACCCGGCCGACCAGCATTCGTTTATCGTCACTGAAGAACTGGCCCCGACCGTCAGCCTGGAAGACTTCAGCATCAACTGGATCAAACAGCCGCCGGAACCAAAGCTCAAGCGGGCACTGATCGCCGAAGTCGCACGCATGACCGGCATGATGCACCGCGCCGGGGTCAATCATCGCGACTGCTACATCTGCCATTTCCTGTTGCACACCGACAAGCCGGTGACACCCGAAGATTTCAAGCTCTCGGTGATCGACCTGCACCGTGCCCAGACCCGTCCGCAGATCACCCGACGCTGGCGCAACAAGGACCTGGCAGCCCTGTATTTTTCCGCCCTCGACATCGGCCTGACCCGTCGCGACAAATTGCGTTTTCTCAAGGGCTACTTCCAGCAACCGCTGCGGCAGATCCTCAGCGAAGAGGCGGCGTTGTTGAGCTGGCTGGAGGGCAAGGCCAACAAGCTCTACGAGCGCAAGCAGCGTTACGGGGACGCGCTCTGATGTCGGGTTGGAAACTGGAACCGGCTTACAGCAACCTGGCAGAGGATTTCGGCAGTCTTGAAGCAGTGTTTGCCCTGCAAGGAGAGCGTCTTACCCGCGATCCGCTGTCGGAAGTCATCCGTGTGCAGCGCAATGGCGTGAACTACTACGTCAAACGTTACGTCGGCGCCGGCAAGGGCCTGCGTCGTTATCTGGGCAAGCCCCGGGTGAAGATGGAGTGGCAGAACCTCAAGCGGTTCGCCAAGTGGGGCATTCCCACCGCCGAAGTGGTGGCCTGGGGCCTGGAGCGGCGTGGCGCGGCGTACGATCGCGGGGCGATGATTACCCGAGAGCTGCCGCACACCGAAGACTTGTCTGCGTTGGCTGAACGGCACGATGCGAAACTGGCGGATCGCGTCTGGGTCGACACTGTCAGCCGTCAACTGGCCCGGTACACCCGGACCATGCATGACCACCGCTTTACCCACAACGATTTGAAGTGGCGCAACCTGCTGATCGATGATGAAGCACGACTGTTCCTGATCGATTGCCCCAACGGTGATTTCTGGCGCGGTTTCTGGCTGAAGTACCGCATCACCAAAGACCTGGCCTGCCTGGACAAAGTTGCCAAGTACCAGCTTTCGGCCACCCAGCGCTTGCGCTTTTACCTGCAATACCGCCAACGGAACCGGCTCAACGCGGCTGACAAGAAGCGTATCCGGCATGTGGTGAGATTTTTCGAGGGACGCGAATGAATGATTTTCTGGCTGCTGAAGACCGCGCGCTGCTTGAGCGCCACGGGCTCGGCACATTCGATGCCCTGTGGGCCAAGCAGCTTGAAGCGGTGGATGAACCAAACACTGGCCGCGGTGGTTGGAGCAGCGTGTTCCGCCTGGACCTGGAAGGCCGTGGTTTTTACCTCAAGCGCCAGAGCAATTACCTGACCCGCACCTTGCGCGCGCCGTTTGGCGAGCCAAGTTTTGCCCACGAATTTCGCAATATTTCCCGTTATCAACAGCTGGGCATTCCTGCCTTGCAGGCGGCGTTCTACGGTGAGCGCAAGGTCGATGGCGAAGTCAGGGCGATCCTGCTGACCCGTGCTTTGGACGGTTGGGATGATCTTGATTCACTGCTGCAGCGCTGGTCGGAGTTGAGCGCAGTGCAGCAGTCGGAAATCCTCAAGGCCTGCGGCGTACTGGCTCGCCAGCTGCACGCGGCGCGGCAGGTGCATGGCTGTTTTTACCCCAAGCATATTTTTCTGCGGGCCAGCGGTAGCGGTTACGAAGGGCAACTGATCGACCTGGAAAAAACCCGACCTTTGTTGTTCGGCCTGCGTGATCGGGTCAAGGACCTGGAGCCGTTGATGCGTCGTGCACCGGAGTGGGACGAGGCGCAGTTGCGTGAGTTGTTGGCCGCGTATCTGGATCAGCCGCTGGACAGCACCTTGATTGATAGCTGGCTGCGGCGCTTGACGGCGCGACGCAGTCACAAGGGAGTGCGTTGATGCGCTTGTCCGAATTAAAGAGTGCCGGGCGCAGCCCGGTCTTGCCGCTGAGCATTTCGCTGGCCGATGCTGCCGGTCCTGCCGACTTGCAGTTGTTGACCCTGTTGCGGGTGTTGCCGGGGCAGCGGTATGTCGGCGCCGGGGTCTGGCGCGGCCGGCCAGTGCTGGCCAAGCTGCTGGTCGGCAGCAAGGCGGCGCGGCACTTTCAGCGTGAGCTGGACGGCGTGCGCCTGCTCGCCGCGCAAGGTCTGACCACGCCGCAGCTGTTGGCTGATGGCCTCAAGGACGGCGAGGGTGGCTGGTTGTTGTTCGAGTTTCTGGAAAGTGCCGAAAGTCTCGGTGACATCTGGAAGCGAGTTGAACAACAGCCGGTGCTGTCTGACGGCCAGGGCGCCGTTTTGGCCGAGGCCTTGGGCGCCATTGGTCAGATGCACCGCAGGGGGTTGTGGCAGGAAGATCTGCACCTGGACAACCTGCTGCGTCAGCGCGGTCGTTTGTACCTGATCGATGGTGCCGGCATTCGCAGTGAAACCCCGGGCCAGCCTCTGTCGCGACAGAAAGTCCTGGAAAACCTCGGGGTGTTTTTCGCCCAGTTGCCCAAGTCGCTGGAGCCGTTTACCGAAGAGTTGCTGGTCTACTACCTGCTCAGTAATGGCGAACACGCCTTGCCCATGGAGGCGCTGCAAAAGCAGATCGACAAGGTGCGTAGCTGGCGACTCAAGGACTTTCTGATCAAGGCCGGCCGCGAGTGCTCGTTGTTCAGCGTGCAGCGCGGGGCATTCGGTTTGCGCGCGATTCGCCGCGAGGAAGAAACTGCCATGTTGCCGGTGCTGGAACAGGCCGACGCCTTGCTCGATCAAGGGCATCTATACAAAACTGGCGGTGCGGCCAGTGTCGGCAAGGTCGATGTCAATGGCCGCACGTTGGTGATCAAACGCTACAACATCAAGGGATTTGCCCATTGGCTCAAGCGCTTCTGGCGCCCGAGCCGCGCTTGGCATTCCTGGCGTGAAGGCAATCGGCTGGCGTTCCTCGGGATTGCCACGCCGAAACCGCTGGCGTTGCTGGAAAAGCGTTTCCTGTGGCTGCGCAGCCGAGCCTATCTGGTCACCGAATATCTGCCGGGGCCGGACATCATTGAGCGTTTCTCGCCCTACGTTGAGAGCGGCAATGCGCCGGAGGCCGAGTTGGCGGCACTTGACCATCTGTTTGCCGAGTTGATTCGCGAACGCATCAGTCATGGCGACTTCAAGGGGCATAACCTGTTTTGGCAGGAGGATCGCTGGGCGTTGATCGATCTCGATTCGATGTGTCAGCACGGTTCCGCGAGCAGTTTTGCGCCGGCCTATGCCCGGGATCGGGCGCGGTTCATGCGCAATTGGCCTGAGAGTAGTGCGCTGTATCAGGTGATTGATCAGCGGTTGCCCAGGGATATCTCCGGCGCGGGCTGAATCGGGCTCGTTCCCACAGGAGCAGGCTTGCCGCTGATATGGGTGACAGGTCTCTGTGAATCGTCCTACGCAGTCTTGGGAAGCCATGAACTGTGGTGCCAACCACCGCGATGCTAGTTTGCCTGACGTTTTCGGAGGGCAGACTTTGTCGATCAAGATGGCGGTTTCATCAGGTGCTTTATCACTGGCCATGGCCGGATGCGGGACTGTCTCGACGGTCTTGCAGGATGATGCCGAGGCGGCGCAAAGCCTGCGTCGGCAAAAAACCTATTGTCAGAGCATTCCCCGCATCTACAGCGGCCTGGCTTTCGACTTCTGCGTCTTGAACGCGCCACCTGATCCCACGGGCGTTCTCGTGCCCCTCGTCCTTCTGGATCTCGCGCTCTCTGGCACGCTCGACACCATGGTCCTGCCGTACACGATTTACCGGCAAACCGTGGACGGCAACATTCCTGTTTATTGGCGACCATCGCGCGGCTGAAACAATCTGAGCGGCCTCATGCGCTGCCTGGTCGTTGCCGCTAGAGGCTTGCCGCTGCTTTTACGCTATAATCCCGCCCTTTAGCTGTCTCTCGCTCCTTGAGAAGGCACATCATTTTTGAGGCGCTTACAGCGCCTGCATGCAGACTAAAGAGGCTAGACCCCTGTGGCATTGACGATTCTTGGCCTGTCCGGCGCCCTTAGCCATGATCCTTCCGCAGCCCTGTACATCGACGGCAAGCTGGTCGCGGCGGCTGAAGAAGAGCGCTTCGTACGCGATAAACATGCAAAGAACCGCATGCCTTACGAGTCGGCGAAGTTCTGTCTGGAACAAGCGGGCATCAAGCCATCCGACGTTGACGTGGTCGCGATTCCGTTCGCCCCGATCAGCCTGTTCGGCAAAGCCCGCTGGCAGTACGCCAAGCGTTACTGGTACGCCCCGGACCGCGCGCTCGATGCGATCCTGATGGGCAACCGTCGCTACAAGCGCTATCGCAACAAGATCGTCTGGTGCCTGGAGCAACTGGGTTTCGATCCGAAGAAAATCAAGATCGAACCGGTCGAGCACCACCTGGCTCACGCCTCCAGCGCTTACCACTGCTCCGGTTTCAAAGAGAAAACCGCGATCCTCGGTATCGACGGCAAGGGCGAGTACGCCACGACTTTCTTTGGCTACGGCGAAAACGGCAAGATCCACAAGATCAAGGAGTTCTTCGATCCGGACTCCCTGGGTGGCCTGTACGGCGCGATCACCGAGTTCCTCGGTTTCGACATGCTCGACGGCGAATTCAAGGTCATGGGCATGGCGCCGTACGGCGACGCCAGCAAATACGATTTCTCGCGCCTGGCCTCGTTCGAAAACGGCGAGTTGGTGATCAACACCGACTACGCCAACGTGATCGGCCTGCGCCGCTACAAAGAGAAAGGCAAGGGTTACTACTTCTCGCCGAAGCTGATCGAGTGGCTGGGTCCGAAGCGCGAAGGCGATATCGCCGACGAGCCTTACATCCACTACGCGGCCAGCATTCAGGCACTGTTTGAAAAAATCGCGTTGCAGATGATCGACCATTACCTGGGCGACGTGCTCAAGGAAACCGGCAAGCTGGCCTACGCCGGCGGCTGTGCGTTGAACGTCAAGCTCAACCAGAAAATCATCGCTCGCGACGACGTCAAGGAGCTGTTCGTACAGCCTGCCTCCGGCGACGCCGGCACGGCGGTCGGCGCTGCGGCCTATGTGTCCCACGCCCGTGGTGTACCGGTCGAGAAGATGGAGCACGTCTACCTCGGCCCGTCGTACAGCAACGAAGACGTGATTGCCGCGTGCGCCCGTCACGAGAACAAGCCGACCTGGCGCAAGCTCGACAACATGCCGGAGCAGATCGCCAGGATCATGGTCGACGGCAACCCGGTGGCCTGGTTCCAGGGCCGCATGGAGTTCGGTCCGCGGGCACTGGGTGGTCGCTCGATCATCGGTTGCCCGAGCGTGGCCGGTGTGGCTGACCGTATCAACCACCAGATCAAGTTCCGCGAGCGCTGGAGGCCTTTCTGCCCGTCGATGCTCGACACCGTTGCGCCACAGATGATCAAGATCGATCACCCGGCACCGTTCATGACCTTCACCTTTGAAGTCGCGGAAGAGTGGAAAACCCGCGTGCCTGAAGTCGTCCACGAAGACGGCACGTCCCGCGCCCAGGTGCTCAAGCGTGAGTACAACCCGCGCTACTACGACATGATGAAAGCGCTGGAAGTGTTGACCGGTAACGGCGTATCGCTGAACACCTCGCTCAACCGTCGCGGTGAGCCGATGATCTGCTCGCCAACGGATGCGTTGAACATGTTCTTCGGGTCGGACCTCCAGTACCTGATCATGGAAGACATTCTGGTGGTCAAAGAGGGCGCGAACGCCTATGACACGCTCGGCTGAACGCCATGTGCTGCAGTTCTGCCACGGCTATGACGGGCCGTTTCTGGACTGCGCACGGCAGTACGCCAGCCTGTTTGCGGGCACCGGCTATCGGGTGACCACGGTGTTTCTCACCGGGGCCGCCGATAGCCAGGTCGCCGCCGCCTGTGCCAGCGATGAAGTGCTGTTCATGGAGTACAGCTCCAAGGCCATTCGGGGTTTGAAACTGGGTGCCATCAGCGATCTGCGCAAGATCGCTGCTTCACGCAACTTCAGTTTCTGCATCGCCCATCGCTTCAAGCCTATCTACATCGCCTTGCTCGGTACGTCGTTGCCGGTGATTGGCGTTCATCATGCGTTTGATGATTACAAACGCGGCAGTCGCAAACTCTTCGCCAATATCTTCCGCAAGCGTCTGAGCCTGATCGGTGTGTCCGATGCGGTGCGTGACGACATGCGCAGCTGCCTGCCGACATGGCCGGCAACGCGTATTCAGACCCTGTACAACCGGATCGATGTGGACGCCTTGAAGGCTGCTCAGGTGTCGAGGCGCGAAGCCCGGGAAACCCTGGGGCTGGCGATGGATG
This sequence comes from Pseudomonas vancouverensis, assembly GCF_004348895.1. Classification (GTDB taxonomy): domain Bacteria; phylum Pseudomonadota; class Gammaproteobacteria; order Pseudomonadales; family Pseudomonadaceae; genus Aquipseudomonas; species Aquipseudomonas vancouverensis. The sequence continues at coordinate 226,440 of NZ_RRZK01000019.1, read as the reverse complement.
CGTGGATCGTCGGCAACGTCGGACGCCTGCATCCGGACAAGGATCAAGCCACGCTGCTGCAGGGGTTTGCCCAAGCGTTGCCGGGTCTGCCGGCCAGTAGTCAGTTGGTCATCCTCGGTTCCGGGCGCCTTGAAGAGAAACTCAAGTCGCAGGCTCGTGAACTGGGCATTGGTGATCGCGTGTTGTTTCTCGGCCAGGTGCCGGATGCGCGCAACTATTTCAGAGCCTTCGATGTGTTCGCCCTGAGCTCGGACCATGAGCCGTTCGGCATGGTGCTGCTTGAAGCGATGGCAGCTGGCCTGCCGTTGCTGGCTACGGCCTGTGGCGGAGCGAAGGAAGTGGTCGAGGGCGTAGGGATCCTGTTCCCGTTGGGCGATGCCGTTCACTTGGCGCAAGGTCTGCAACACCTGGCAGCCATGGATGAGCAGCAGCGCCACCAATGTGCCGAGCTGATGCTCGATCGTTTGCGTGAGTGTTTCAGCGACCGTGCGGTCAGTGATGCGTTCTGGCATTTGCCACAAGTTACCGAACTGGCACAGAGGGGCTGATGCTCAACCGATTCCAAGGCTGGCGTGAACGTGGCTGGGCGGTGGTTGATGCCGCCACTTACGCTGAAACCTGGCAGCGTTACGGCGGCAGCGTCGCCACTCATCCCCAGGTGATCGAGCGGCTGGCGAAACTGGCCGACATTCCGGTGCGTTACCTGGCCTGGACGCAAAACGGCGACATCAAGGCCGCCATTCCTACCTGGGGGCGCGACCTGGCCTTGTCCAAGGACGTGCTCAAGCGCCGCGGTAAAAAAGGCCTGTTCGATCTGGGTAATGCCGAGATCATCCTGCCTGCAGCGCCGGATGCGCAAGCCGCCTTGCGGCATCGCGGTCGTTACTTGTCGGCGCTGAATGAAGGGCGCTTCACCGGTATCAGGTTGCAGACCGAGCAACTGGCCATGGCCCGCACGCCGGAAGAGCTGTCGAAGAAGTTTCGCTACAACCAGCGTCGCGAGTTGCGCCTGCTGGAGGAGGCCGGCGGTGTGGTGCGGCCGGTCTCCGAGTTCTCCAGTGCAGAATTGGCGGCGATGTACTGCGACCTGTTCCAGCGCCGTTGGGGCTTTGCCGCAACAGGCGCCGCGCGCATGGCCGAGGTCATCGAGTTGCTGCGTGAGTGGCTGATTGGCTCGGTGATTTTCCTCAACGATGCGCCGATCGCGATTCAACTGGTGTATCGCGTCGAAACCCCGCAGTGGATCAGCGTCGAGTACGTCAACGGTGGTGTCGATCCGCAAACCCGTGAATTCAGTCCCGGCAGCGTGTTGAGCTTTCTCAACACGCAAAGCGCGTGGGAGCATGCTCGCGCGCAGGACAAACCGCTGCGGTTTTCCTTTGGTCGCGCTGATCGCGAATACAAGGATCGCTGGTGCAACCCTGTGCCGGTCTTCACCGTATGAGTCAAGCCATGAGCCGTAAACAGCAATTGCTCAAGCGCCATCGGCGCAATAAACGAATCGGTCTGTTGATCACCCTGGCGTTGCTGCTGATCGCCGGTGTGCTGGTGGCCTGGTGGTTGGTGCCGGTACTTGCGGTACTGGCCTGGGTCGCCCACGAAGCCTGGTTCGCCGATCATCTTTTCTATTCGCCAGGCGACGACTACCAGTACAGCTTTCCTCCCTATACACCTCAGCCCAAGGTGCATCTCAACGGTGAGCACCTGCGGCTGGATGACGGGGTCATGCTGGTTGAAGCGGCGACGCTGGTGCTGGCTATACGGGTGAAAAGCACCTGGCTGGGTCGCTTCTTCGATCCGCTGGTGGAGTTGAACGGTGGTGATAATCCCGACCGGCAAACCTTCGAGCGCGGCGTTGATGGCCTGCGCTACCTCAATCTCAGCGGTCAGGCGCCAGTGTTGTCGCGCGGGGAGTTGCGTCTGCGTGGGCGCTTCTGTCGACTGCTTGGCGAGCCGGTCCTGTGGGCATTCGAACACCCGGATTACCGTCGTCAGCGGGTCATGGTCATCGCTCCGCATGCCGATGATGCCGAGCTGGCGGCGTATGGCTTGTACAGTCAGGCTGACGAAGCCTGGATCGTCACCCTCACGGCTGGCGAAATCGAAGCTGAACACTACCAGCAGATGGGGCTGGGCAAGGTCGAGGCAGCCCGATTGAAGGGGCGTCTGCGCGCCTGGGACAGCATTGCCGTGCCACGCTGGGCCGGTGTGCCCGAGGCGCATTGCGTGCAGTTGGGGTATTTCTGCCTGCAATTGCCGGCCATGCGGGCTGCACCCGCTACGCCTGTGGGATCTCGGGAAGCGGACATGAGTGACACGCGTCCGTTCCGCCAATTGAATGCTTTTGCGCTACCGGGGGATGTCGACGGTGCGCCGACCTGGAACAACCTGTTGGCTGATCTGCGTGAGCTGTTACTACGGGCGCAGCCGGAGGTGATCGTGCTGCCGCACCCGGTCCTGGATCCGCACCCGGATCATATCTGTGCGCAGGCGGCGGTCATCGAAGCCTTGCAAGGTCTTGACTGGCAGCCGACTTTGTTGGGCTATGCCAACCATTTGCATGACAACGACCGCTGGCCGATGGGCGACACCGGTGCCGGCATCACATTGCCGCCGCTGTTTGAAGCGAATCAGCCGCTGCATCCCTGGTGCCTGGCGCTTGACCGTCCGTTGCAGTGTGACAAGGCCATGGCGCTTGGCATGATGCACGACTTGCAACCGCGGGCGCCGTTCAAGCGGCGTTTGCGTCGAGGATTGCAGCGCTTGCTGGCCGGTCGCTCCGGCTCACCATTTGGCGAAAACGAGTTTTTTCGCAAGGCTGTCCGCCGTCATGAGCTGTTCTGGCGCTTGTAAGATGTTAAAGGTTTGAAAGACGTCCGCCTCTGAGCCGTGACGATTTCAGGTTTGCCCGGTTTGCCTGTTGCGGCAAGGAAGACGATGAAAGTTCTATTTCTGGTACAGAAAGATCAGCGGGCCATCCTGGACCGTTTGTACGACGGTGTCGCGGCTCACTGCGAGTGCGATCTGCGTTGGTTGAGCAGTGCCGAACAGCGCGACTTGCGCGGTTACTTCCGCCGTGAAGTCGATGTGTCACGGTATGACCGTATTGTGTTCTTCCTGCGTTTCAAGCAGGAAATCCGTCAGGCCGGCTTTATCCGTACCGTTCCCAATCTGGTGATTCTCGAACACGACGCCTACCAGAACTACATCCCCTGCAAATACACCGGCAAGTTCAGCGCGCACTACCGTCGCCTGCCGTGGGCGCGGGTGATCAGTTCCGGATTTGTCGTGTCCGAGCGTTTGCGCGGGGAAGGTTTCGATGCGGTGTTCGTGCCCAAAGGCTATGACCAGACGCTGCTACAGGACCAGGGTCGTGAGCGGGATATCGAACTGGCATTCGTCGGCAGCACAAACAGTGTTGCCTACAGCGGTCGCAAGGCCTTACTGGACGAATTGGGACGCGTCGAGTCGCTGGTGGTGACCCGGACCAAGTCCGGCGAAGAGTACTGCGATACGCTCAACCGAATTCGTTTTTTTGTCAGCGCCGACGTCGGCATGGGCGAGTTCATGATCAAGAACTTCGAAGCCATGGCCTGTGGGTGTGTATTGTTGGCCTATGATCAAGGTGCAGAAGAAAACCGTGCGCTGGGCCTTGAAGACATGCACAACGTGGTGTTTTATCGCGATATTCCACAATTACAGGAAAAACTGGCAAGGCTGCGTGCTGACCCCGAGCTGTCGCAACGCATTGCGCTCAATGGCCGTGACCTGGCTGTGAGCCAATTCAGCTTTGCGCGGATTGGGCAGCGAATAGTCGAGGAGCTTGAGCCGCCTCTGCGTCCCCGTGCGCCGTTGAGCATGATGGAACGCATTCGATTGAAAATGGGAATTTGACAAGCGTTAGTGGGCAATTGATATTGCTGGCATTTTAAATCTTATTGAGAATCAAGTGCGCTTTTCCCACGACAGTAACATCACATTGGTCGTCACCAGCTGTGGCCGGCTGGATCTGCTCAAGGCAACGCTCGAGAGCTTCGACCAATTCAATACGGCTGCCATTCGCGAAGTATTCATTACCGAAGATTCGGGCGATGAAAAGGTGCAAGAGGTCATTCCGGCGCATTGGAAGGATCACTGCACAGTGTTCGTCAATCGCCCGAAGCTTGGCCAGTTGGCGTCCATCGATCTGGCATACGAGCACGTCAAGACACCTTACATTTTCCATTGCGAGGATGACTGGCGCTTCTATCGTCCGGGGTTTGTTGAGGACTCCATGACGATTCTTGAATCGCGCCCGGATATCTTGCAGGTTTGGCTGCGCAGCTATATTTATGATCTGCAGGTCCATAGTCCCTATATCAGTCTTGGGCCACGTCAAGTCATCGACGCAGTGGCGTGCTACCCGCTAATCTCCGATAAACCGGAGTGGCAGGGTTTTTCGCTGAACCCAGGGTTGCGTCGAATCAGGGAATATCGGTTGTGTGCGCCTTTTTCCGGGCACAGTGGTGAAAAGGCGTTGTCAGAGCGTTACGCAGCGTTGAATTTGGCAGCGCTGACGCTGGAAGCTGACGCCGTCATGCACATAGGTTTCGGCCTGCATGTACAAACGTCTGTCGAGCGTCAACGCAAGGCTAGGCGCAGTCGTCGCGAGCGGTTGAAGCTTGCATTATTTTTATTGCTGGGAGTCTGCATTGGTTGGGTTGTCAACTGATAGCGCTGCAGCTTGTATTCAGAACCCCGTGCATTGGCTATTTGCCCTATGAGTATTTTGAATGTTATGTGGGCTGGCGGTGCTCCCTTTGCCTCCATTCACAAGGTCCATCAGCAGATTCTGGCCCAGGCTGAGTCTTCCTCGCCAATCAAGACGTGGCTGCTTCAGGGGACCGCATCGGGGTGTGAGGCGAATGTCGGGGAGATTCGGGAGTGGCGATTATCATCCGCCCGCCTGAAGGGTCGCCATTTCTGGCGGCTGGCGAAGCCGTGGATGCAGGCCGGATTTCGCCACGCTTTGCAGGACAGTGAGGCCCATGTGTTATTGCTCGATGGCATGGGCGTGGCACGCGCGCTGCTGCCGATACTCAAATCGATGCCGCATGTTCGGGTGGTGGTTATTTTTCACAGTTCTACCCGCCTGAGTGCAGCGGATAAATTGCTGTTTCAACGCTTTCCGGCGGCACAGTTGAAAATGACGGCCGTCTCGAACACCCTTGCCGAGTCGTTGAGCCGCAGTCTCCAGCTACCCGTCCTGGCGCTGCGCAGTGCCTATGATCCGGTCATTTACCGTACTGAGGCGCTCTCCAGAGACGACGCACGGGCCCGGTTGGGTTTGCCTCTGGACAGTGCGCCAGTACTGGGGACAGTGGGGCGGCTGGTCTCGAAGAAGGGTTTTACCTGCCTGCTCGACGCTTTTGCCGAAGCCGTCAGGCGCCAACCCGATCTGCGCCTGGTCATCATTGGCGAAGGCCCGGCGCGTTCCGCCCTTGAGGCACAAGTCGATCGTCTGGGGTTGAGGGGCAACGTCTCGTTACCGGGTCATTTGAACGATGCAGCCAGACTCTATCGGGCGTTTGACTGGGTCGCCATTCCTTCGCGGGAGGAAGGCCTGGGCCTGACCATGCAAGAGGCGGTGATGGCCGGTGTTCCCGTGTTGTCGAGTGAACTCGCGGTGTTTCGCGAACAATTGGCGGGCACGGGTTGGTATGCCCCGGCTGATGACGTCAAGGCCTGGAGTGATCTGATCGTGCGGGCATTCAGTGTTCCTGCCGAATCGGTTGCGGCCGAGCAGTATCAGGCGCTCGCGCCTGATCAGGCCTGGCAGCGCTTTAGCCGGACAGCCCGCGCCCTGCTCTCATGAGGACAGTACGGCCTGTTCGAGCGCCTGCATTGGAAAGCTGTCGTTCAGGTTTTCGCGTGCAATATAGCGCGCGAAGTGCTGCAGGTTGCGTTTGACCAAGCGCTTGGGCAATGGCGCCCGCGTAAAGCGCATGTCCGCTACATCGATCAGTCCCATCTGGTTGTCCGGCGTGACAACGATATTGCCCAGGTGCAATGAGCGAAAGTAAATCCCCGCCGTGTGCAGGCTGCGTATCAAACCGACCAGTGCCGGTAACCCCTGTTGCCAGGTAAAGCCTGGCTTGCGGGCAATCTGGCTCAAGGTTTCCCCCGGCAGAGGCTGATAAAGCACAGCCGTCATGCCTGGTGTGTCCAGTCGATGGAACTGCAAGACTCTGAAGGTCGGTACACCGCGTTTTTGCAGTTCTACAGCATTGTCGATGAAGCGTTTCGAGTAGGGTCGAAACAATGCGGAAGAAAAAATACGCTTGCGTCGGAACAGTTTGAGGATATTCCCATCCTGCAACAGGTAGACTTTCGGGCCGAAGCTATCGGCCTCCAGTACTCTGGCGCCTTCAATCAATTGATTTAGAGCGGCTTGCGGAAGCCGGGAGCATTGCATCGTGGAAAGCCTTGTTCGAATGGCAGGGTACGTCGGCGGGCAATGATGCCGAAAAGTTACAGTTTTAACCATGCCGGTTTGGGGCGTGAACCTCTCGGGAGCAATTTGATGCAATCATCGCGCTGGGCGCAAGTATGGATGTCGATGGGGCTGTTGTGGTTTCTTCTGGCCATCGCCGTTGCGCCTACCAACAAACTCTACCAGCAAGGGTTGGTGGCATTTCTCTGGTTGCCGGCCATGGCGATGGCGTGGCCCGCACGTGCGCGGTTAAAGGAGCTTTTGTACGAGCAGCGCTGGATCTATCTGCCGTTATTCTGTCTGATTGTCTGGTCGATGATCAGTCTTTTATGGACGAACGTGGATGACCCTTCCCGTGAGTACAAGCGCGTGCTGTACATCCTGGTGTTCCTGCTGTTCTTTCCTGTGTTTGCCGATGGTCGCTGGCAGCAGGTGGTACGGGTCATGCAGTGGGGTGGCATAGGCCTGGCACTGACGGCGCTGGTCGCGATCATCAAGTTCTATGTGATCAATGGCAATGGCTGGAGTGGGCGCGCCGAGGGGTTGGGCGAATTGGCCCATCCGATTCTGGGCGGTTATGTGCTTGGCGTGGCCGCCGTATGGCTTATCCACTGGCTGCCGCGTTCGCGATATCTGCTGCCAGTCTGGGCGTTGGCATTCGCCTTCTTAAGTGCATTCGTACTGTTGAGCCAGAGCCGGGGCGCCGCCCTGGCGTTGCTGTTCTCTCTGCTCGCCATGCCGATCTGGTGTCGCGACCGGCGCAGCCGTATCGTGGCCGCCTGTGCCTTGGTGGTAGCGGTGTTGGCGTTTTGGGTGATGGAGGCGCTGATGTTGTCGCGTGGCGCGTCCTTCCGTCCGCAGATATTCATGTCCAGTCTGCACATTATTGCCCAGCACCCATGGACCGGCCTGGGGCTTGGCGCTGACTACAAAGTGTTCGCCGAAGGCCTGTACTTTGATCACGCTCACAACTTGTTCACCCATGTCACCATCATGCTGGGGATCCCCGGATTACTGTTGTGGGCTGCGGTATGGTTCGGCATTTTGCGTGAGGCCTGGAAAGTCAGGGAAACCTACTATGCCCAAGGTGTCATCGGGATCTGGGTTTTCTCCACTCTGGCGATGCAGTTCGATGCGGCCAGCCTGAATGGAACACCGAGAGCCGAGTGGTTCATCAGCTGGTTGCCAATAGGCCTGGCCAGTGTTTTGGTATGGGCGCGGGCCAGTTCCGGCGCTTGTGATAAAATTCCGCGTTCTTCCTAACCAGTGAGCTCTCCGATGAGTGAAGCACCGCCCAAAGCGGGACAGGATTCCAGCCTGAAGATCTACCTCAGACTGTTGGGTTACGTGAAACCCTATGTCGGCCTTTTCCTGCTGAGTATCGTGGGCTTCGTGATCTTTGCCTCCACGCAGCCGATGCTGGCCGGGATCCTCAAGTACTTCGTCGACGGGTTGAGCAACCCGGAAGCCGTGCTCTTTCCCAATGTCCCGTACCTGAAGGACCTGCAACTGTTGATGGCCGTGCCGTTGCTGATCGTTCTGATCGCTGCATGGCAGGGGCTGGGCTCCTTCCTCGGCAACTATTACCTGGCGAAAGTTTCGCTGGGTCTGGTGCATGACCTGCGAGTCGAACTGTTCAACAAGTTGCTGGTGCTGCCAAACCGCTATTTCGATACCCACAACTCCGGGCATCTGATCTCGCGCATCACCTTCAACGTCACCATGGTCACCGGTGCCGCAACCGATGCGATCAAGGTGGTCTTTCGTGAAGGCCTGACCGTGGTGTTCCTGTTCGGTTACCTGATCTGGATGAACTGGAAACTGACGCTCGTGATGCTCGCGATCCTGCCGTTGATCGCCTTTATGGTGGGCAGCTCCAGCAAAAAATTCCGCAAGCAAAGCAAGAAGATCCAGGTGGCCATGGGCGACGTGACTCACGTAGCCTCGGAAACCATCCAGGGCTATCGCGTGGTGCGCAGTTTCGGTGGCGAAAGCTACGAAGAACAGCGTTTTGCCGCCGCCAGCCAGGGCAACACCGACAAACAGCTGCGCATGACCAAGACCGGTGCGGTCTACACGCCGATGCTGCAACTGGTGATCTACACCGCCATGGCCGCGCTGATGTTCCTGGTATTGCTGCTGCGCGGGGATGCGACAGCGGGCGATCTGGTGGCCTACATCACCGCGGCAGGCCTGTTGCCCAAGCCGATCCGCCAGTTGTCGGAAGTCAGCTCGACCATCCAGAAAGGGGTGGCGGGTGCCGAAAGCATTTTCGAGCAGCTGGACGTCGAACCGGAAGTTGACCTGGGTACCGTGGAGCGCGAGCGCGTCAATGGCTACCTGGAGGTACGCAACCTGAGTTTCTCCTACCCGGGGACCGAGCGTGAAGTGCTGAAGAACATCAGCTTCACCGCAGCACCTGGGCAGATGATTGCGCTGGTCGGCCGCTCCGGCAGCGGCAAGTCAACCCTGGCCAGCCTGATTCCGCGCTTCTATCACCATGAAGTTGGGGAGATTCTGCTCGATGATGTCGAGATCGAAGATTACCGCCTGCGCAACCTGCGCCGGCATGTGGCTCAGGTGACGCAGCATGTGACCCTGTTCAACGACACCATCGCCAACAACATTGCCTATGGTGATCTGGCCGGCGCGCCACGTGCCGACATCGAGAAGGCGGCGACGGATGCCTATGCAATGGACTTCATCTCGCAGTTGCCCGAAGGCCTGGATACCCAGGTCGGTGAAAACGGCGTGTTGCTGTCCGGTGGCCAGCGTCAGCGTCTGGCGATTGCCCGGGCGTTGTTGAAGAATGCGCCGTTGCTGATTCTCGACGAGGCCACCTCGGCACTGGATACCGAATCCGAACGCCATATTCAGGCGGCGCTGGATCATGTCATGAAAGGCCGCACCACACTGGTCATCGCGCATCGACTGTCGACGATCGAGAAGGCTGACCTGATCCTGGTCATGGACCAGGGGCAGATCGTCGAACGCGGGACCCACGCGCAGTTGCTGACGCAAAACGGCTACTACTCGCGGTTGCATGCAATGGGCCTCGACACCCCGACCGAAGACATCGCCTGACATCGTCATGAGGGTGAGCCTGGCTCGCCCTCGTGAACACCTGACGTGCAATGCGTCAGGTGATTTGTATCCGGGTCTTTACACGTCTTGACCAAACCGGAATAAAACTCGGCAACGCGCTTGTTAAGGTTCCTGAACGAACTTTGACTTCAATCGAAAGGGCCATCCCTTTTGCGCGGGTGCTGCAATGTTGCAACGTTATCTCTGGAAGCTGTTGCCGAAGTCGCAGCGTGCGTTTTTGCTGGGGCGCTTGTCGGTTGTGGATCGGCAAGTCGTGGACAAGTCGATGTCAGCCAGCGTGGTCTTCCCTAAACTCTTCGAGCAGCGCTCCTGTCTGTTCATTCATGTCCCCAAATGTGCTGGCAGCAGTGTCTGCGAAGCCATGTTCGGTGACTGGCGACCAGGGCACCTGCCGTTGTACTGGTACGAGCAGCAGTTTCCCGCACAGTTTGCCGGCAGTTTCAAATTCACGTTTGTTCGTGACCCGCTGGAAAGAGCCTATTCGGCCTACGCCTTTCTCAAGAGCAACACCTTGGGCCGGCGTGATCATGCCGCGCAGCAATTGGTCAGCCACTACCGTGATTTTGATGACTTCGTCGGTCGCTGGCTGCACCCCGAGACGATCCATCGGCAACTGCATTTCGCCGCACAAACCGATTTTCTCACCGACTCCATGGGGCGTCTGGCCCTCGATTTCATCGGTTATCAAGAGCATCTGGCGCGGGATTTCGGCCTGATTTGCCAGCGTTTGGGCTTGTCGGCAGGCTTGCCTCATGTGAATAGAACGGAGCAACGTCACTCGGAGCCGGTGCGCGACTTCTGCTCGATGCGCACCCGACGTCTGGTGCGCCGTGTGTATCAGCGTGATTACGAGATGCTGGGCTATGAATGAAGTCGTGTCGATGTCGGGCTTGCAGATCAGGCCTTACGAGTTACTCCTGTCCAGCAACGACCGCGCGGCCATCAAAGCGCAGAAGCCGCGCTGCCTCTGGCTCACGGGATTGTCAGGCGCAGGCAAGTCGACGCTGGCCAATGCGCTTGAGTTGCAACTCAACCGGTTCGGGCTGCATACCTTTGTGCTTGATGGTGACAATCTGCGTGCCGGGCTGTGCCGAGACCTCGGGATGGGGGCGGACAGTCGCCGGGAAAACATCCGTCGCACCGCCGAAGTGGCGCGTCTGATGGTGGATGCGGGGCTGATCGTGATCGTCGCGACGATCTCGCCGTTCCGCGCCGAGCGCGAGGCGGCGCGGCAATTGTTCAGCGAGGGTGATTTCATTGAGGTGTATGTGAGCACCCCGTTCGAGGTCTGCGCCCAGCGCGATCCAAAGGGTCTGTACCGGGCAGCGCTGGAAGGACGGATCAAGGATTTCACCGGCATCGACAGCCCCTACGAAGCACCGCTTCAGGCGGAGTGCGAAATCGATACACAGGCCATCGACATGGAGGATGCCTGTCTTCGCCTGGCGGCTTTGCTGCTCAAAAAATAAGCAGAAAAGCCTGAGGAATCATCCCGTTGCAGCCACCACACAAGCCGACACCAACCCTGTGTTAATATCGCGCCTTCGTTCATTTTGTATGTGGGTTGCTCCATGAAGTTGTCCATGCCGCGATTCGATCAAGCCCCCGTCTTGGTGGTCGGCGATGTCATGCTCGACCGTTACTGGCATGGTGGTACCTCACGGATTTCCCCTGAGGCGCCCGTGCCGGTGGTCAAGGTCGATCACATTGAAGATCGTCCGGGCGGTGCCGCCAACGTTGCCTTGAACATTGCCGCCCTGGGCGCGCCGGCCTCGCTGGTCGGTGTGACCGGCGATGATGAAGCCGCCAACAGCCTGGTCAACAGCCTCAAGGGCGCAGGCGTGCGGGCCATTTTCCAGCGTATTGCCCACCAGCCGACCATCGTCAAGCTGCGGGTCATGAGTCGTCACCAGCAACTGCTGCGTATCGACTTCGAAGAACCGTTCGCCACCGACGCCCTGGCGTTGGCCGCGCAGGTCGACGAATTGCTCGAAGGTATCAAGGTGCTGGTGCTGTCCGACTACGGCAAAGGCGCACTGAAAAACCATCAGGCGCTGATCCAGGCTGCCCGTGCCCGCGGCATTCCGGTGCTGGCCGATCCGAAAGGCAAGGATTTCTCGATTTACCGTGGCGCGAGCCTGATCACACCAAACCTCAGCGAATTCGAAACCATCGTCGGTGGTTGCGCCGACGAGCACGAACTGGTGAACAAAGGCGCGCAGTTGATGCACGACCTCGACCTCGGTGCGCTGCTGGTGACCCGTGGTGAACACGGCATGACCTTGTTGCGTCCGGATCACCCGGCGTTGCACCTGCCTGCCCGTGCCCGTGAAGTGTTCGACGTGACCGGTGCCGGCGACACAGTGATTTCTACCCTGGCCGCGGCGATTGCTGCCGGCGAGGAACTGCCCCACGCGGTGGCGCTGGCCAACCTGGCCGCAGGTATCGTGGTGGGTAAACTGGGTACTGCAGCCATCAGTGCACCGGAACTGCGTCGCGCGATTCAGCGCGAGGAAGGTTCAGAACGTGGCGTGCTGGGTCTGGAACAATTGCTACTGGCCGTTGACGACGCCCGTGCGCACAACGAGCGCATTGTCTTTACCAATGGTTGCTTCGACATCCTGCATGCCGGTCACGTGACCTATCTGGAGCAGGCCCGGGCCCAAGGCGATCGCCTGATCGTCGCGATCAACGACGATGCTTCAGTCAGCCGCCTGAAAGGCCCTGGTCGTCCGATCAACAGCGTCGACCGGCGCATGGCGGTGCTGGCGGGTCTGGGTGCGGTGGACTGGGTAATCAGTTTCTCCGAGGGTACTCCGGAAAACCTGCTGAGCGCGGTCAAGCCGGATGTGCTGGTCAAGGGCGGCGACTATTCGATCGACCAGGTGGTCGGCGCGGATATCGTCAGCGCCTACGGTGGCACCGTGAAAGTGTTGGGGCTGGTGGAAAACAGCTCGACCACGGCCATAGTCGAGAAGATCCGCAAGTCGGAGTGAGACAGCTTTTGTAGGAGCGAGCTTGCTCGCTCCTACAAGGTTTTGTGTGTGTCCTCAGGAACTGACTTTTTTCCTCGGCACCATCTTCTTCAATAACAACTTGGCCTTGCCGCGTAACCGCGCAAGACCGGAATGTTTCTCCGGCGGCGTCAGCCCCTGCTGCCTCATCCAGTCCTTCCAGCGAATTCGCTCATCCCTCACCAGCCAACCTTCCTGTTGAGCAAAACTTTCTGCCAGATACAGCCCGCGTGTGCTCGCCGGGTACAGCTGGTCCTTTTTCAAGGTGTACAGCTCGGCCGTAGGGTGTCCATCGTGCAAGGGCATCAGGTAAAGGTCGGGGCGTTTGCGATCGAGGCGGGCGACGAGTTGATCACCTTCCAGGCGTTCGTCGACATGGAACAGGCTCAAGGGCTTGGCTTCCTTGGGGACGTCCAGACGCAAGTCGTAGATCAACTGCAGCGAAGCCGTTGGCACATGTACATAGGCCTGCGGCCGCTCGATCAACATCAGGTTGGCGCAACGCACCGGGCGCGCCGAGCCTGAAAGGGGTGTCAAACGAAACGGCAGGGCCTCGCGGTAATGCAACGCAGCCGAGTAGGGGGCCGGCAACCAGGTGTCATTGAATCGTCCGCCCAGCCAGCCTTCCGGTGTTTCCAGCAGGCATTCTTCAGCGATTTCCTGAATTGCCGTGTGCAACGGCAGGTTCAATTCATGGGCCGGCACATAGCCGGAAATCAGCTTGAGCACCACGTCGCCCCGGTCCTGCCGACGCTGGCGGACCAGCACCCAATAGTCGCGATTCTGCCAGTGCAGGGTCAGTCGCACCGACACGCCGAGGTTGGCCAGCTCCAGGGAAAACCGTTCACTGTTCTCGACCGTCACCGGCCGACGACGTTGCAAGGTCTGGGAAAAATTCAGCGCCCTGCCGACGCTCTGATAACTCAGGCCTTCGGGGGTGGCTTCGACGAATAACGGCAGGGTCTTGAAGTTGCTCGGGTTTTTTCTTATGAGCGTACGCGGCATGTCGGCTCCTGCTTAAGGCCGCGGGGCGGCATCAGTGGCTACGTAGGACCTGGGCAACGGTCGCGACGTTGTGGGCAAGGTGCAGCGGGTTGATGGTACCGACAATAGCACTGGCAACACCCGGTTGTTCAAACAACAGCTCGAAACTGGCGCGCACCGGGTCCACGCCGGGACTCAGGCAGACATGACCGCTGGCAAGGGCTTTTTTGACCAGGATGGCTTTGCCGTGGACAGCAGCATAGTCAATCACGGCTTTTTCGTTTTGCTCGTTCAGATTGTAGGTGACCATGGCACAGTCGCCTTGCTCCAGTGCCTTCAAGCCGCCCTCGACGGTTTTGCCGGAAAAACCGAAGCCACGAATCTTGCCTTCGGCCTTGAGCTCGGCAAGCGTTGCGTAAACCTCACATTCATTGAGGATCGCCAGGTCGTTGCCGTCGGAATGCACCAACACCAGGTCGATAAAGTCTGTTTCCAGGCGTTGCAGACTACGCTCGACCGACAGTCGCGTGTGGGCAGCGCTGAAATCGTGACGGGACAGGCCGTCGGCAAACTCTTCGCCCACCTTGCTGACAATCACCCAGTCGTGGCGCTGGCCGCGCAACAGAGGCCCGAGGCGCTCTTCGCTGCGGCCATAGGCCGGGGCAGTGTCGATCAGGTTGATGCCCAGGTCGCGGGTGAGTTTGAGCAGCATCCGCGCTTCGTCGTCATCGGGAATCCGAAAGCCATTGGGGTACTTCACGCCTTGATCACGGCCCAGCTTGACCGTGCCCAGGCCCAGCGGCGAAACCATGAGACCGGTGCTGCCCAGTGGGCGATGCAGTTCATGCAAGGTCGGTTGGCTCATGGCAGCAGTTGCTCCCAGGCCGGTACGCCCATTGGAGGTTTTGGCAACTCCGGCAGCGGCGCCGGATGGCCTGGCTGGATGCCATCGCGACTCAGGCTGGCGATGACCCGGTCGGCGAAGTCAGGCGCCAAGGCCAGTTTGGTCGGCCAGCCCACCAGCAGCCGACCTTCCTCGGCGACAAAGGCGTTGTCGGGACGTACCAGACCGGATTGCAGCGGCTCGGCGCGATCCACGCGCAGGGTGGCCCATTGCGCGGTGCTCAGGTCGATCCACGGCAGCAATTGGCCGAGTTCTTTTTGTGCCGTGGCGATTTGCTCGGCGGGCTCGCGGGCCACGCCATCGGCTTCGGCAATATCACCGCCCATGTACCAGACCCACTGGCCATCGGCGGCCGGGTGGGTGGTCACGGTCAGGCGCGGTTTGGTGCCGCCGCCCAGGCAGTGGGCGTACAGAGGTTTGAGCCCCGGGCCCTTGGCGATGATCATGTGCAGTGGCCGGCGCTGCATGGCCGGCTGGCTCAGGCCCAGGGTTTCAAGGAGTGCCGCGGTGCCGGCGCCGGCGCTGAGAACGATGCGTTGCGCGCGGATTTCGCGCTCATCCACCTTCAGGCCGACCAGCACGCCACCTTCCAGCAGCGGTTGGATATTCTGCCCGGCAAGCAGGCCATCTCCTGCCAGGTCAGCCAGGCGCTCGATCAGGCTCGGCACATCGATGACCAGCTCAGCCAGGCGATAGACCTTGCCCTTGAAGCGCTTGTCTTGCAGGGCTGGCGGCAGTTGCTCGCCCTTGACCTGATCGACACGGCCACGCACGGCCTTGCTGGCGAAGAAGCTGGTGAGGTTGCCGGCGAGGGTGCCGGGGGACCACAGGTAATGCGCTTCGGAGAGCAGGCGCACGCCAGACAGGTCGAGCTCGCCGTTCCCGCTCATGGCTTCGCGCCAACGGCGCGGCATGTCGGCGATGGCCTCCGAGGCGCCGGTCAGGGCACCGTGCAGCGCGTATTTGGCGCCGCCGTGGATGATGCCCTGGGATTTCACGCTCTGCCCGCCGCCGAGGCTGGCACTTTCCACCAGCACCGTCGAAAACCCTTGGCGGCGCAGGCGCGCATTCAGCCAGAGACCGGCGACACCAGCGCCGACAATCAGAACGTCGGTGGAAATTACGGATGGCATGCGGCGACCTCAGCGTTCAAGACAAGGTCGCAGTATACAAGGCATCTACAGGAACTGTTGCTGGATGCTGGCTCCAGCCAGGTCTCAATGTCCGGCAGTTTTCGAGAAGAGCTGGATGACGACGACACCCAGCACAATCAGCGCCATCCCCAGCATTGCCGGCACATCCAGCTTCTGCCCATAGATGAACAGCGCGGCCACGCTGACCATCACGATGCCCATGCCGGCCCACACGGCGTAGGCAACCCCCACCGGCACGCTGCGTACCACCAGGGTGAGCATCCAGAAGGCAATGCCGTAGCCGAGGATGACCAGCACCAATGGCAGCGGGGTACTGAGGCCTTTGACGGCTTTCATCGAAACGGTGGCAATCACTTCGGCGCAGATGGCTATGGCCAGGTAGTAGTAGGCGGTCATGGTTCAATCCTCGTGTGAAGTGTTGCTTTCTGAGCTGGGCATTCTAGAGATTCTCCAGATGCGGTAAAGTCATTACCTATCTGTTTTAGAGATGGGTTGCGCAATGAGCATGCAGTGGAATCTGGAGCAGCTGAGGTTGTTTGTCAGCGTAGCGGAGCAGCGCTCGTTTTCTGCCGTGGCGCGGGATCAGCGCAAGGCACAATCGGCGGTCAGCAGTTCGATTGCCCTGCTGGAAGAAGACCTGGGCGTCAGCCTGTTCGCCCGCAGCAGCGGTCGTCAACCGATCCTCACCGAAGCCGGCACCGCCTTGCTGGATGAAGCGCGAGAAGTGCTCCGCCAGTGCGAGCGGCTCAACGGGCGTGCACTGGCGATGATGCGCGGGCAGGAGGCGCGGTTGCGGGTGGCGCAGGATGAAGCCATGCCTTATCAGCCGATCATTGAAAGCTTTGAAGCGCTGTCGCAAAAATTTCCCAGTGTGGAAGTGCAACTGACCAGCGCGGCGCAAGGCGAGGTCGCTCGCAAGCTGGTGGAACGGCGTGCTGATCTCGGCTTGCTGTTCTTTCATGATCAGATCCCCGAGGCACTGGAACGTCGCGTCTTGGGCAGCGTGGAAATGGTCACGGTCTGTGGCGTCGATCACCCCTTGGCGAAACAGAAGCGGGTCGATGGCCAGCAACTGGCACGGCATCGTCAGTTGTTGATGTCCACGCAATCCAGCCTCTATCCCGGCAGCGAGCCGGCCAGCCCGCAAGTCTGGCGCGCCGACAGTTTCTACGTGATGGCTGAATGGCTGGTGCGCGGCCTTGGCTGGGCGTGGTTGCCACGGCACGTGGTGCAGTACCCGACCTATCAGCAGCAGATGGTCGAACTGATCAGCGAATGGGCGCCGCCGGCGCTGGTCGTGGAGCTGGTCTGGCGTCGCGATGAACCGCTGGGGCCGGCCGCGCGCTGGCTGGCCGAGCGTTTTGCCGTGCACTTGCAGGCGATCGATTAAAAAAGCCGATAAACTCCGCCGCCATGAATAGAACTCTTTATACCGCGCTGTTTTACCTGGGGCTGCCACTGGTAGCGATTCGGCTTTGGTTGCGCGCGCGCAAGGCGCCGGCCTATGCCAAGCGCGTTGGCGAGCGCTTTTCCTATGGCATGCCACCGATGAAGCCGGGCGGTATCTGGGTGCACGCAGTGTCGGTGGGCGAAAGCATTGCCGCAGCGCCGATGATCCGCGCCCTGCTGCAGCGCTATCCGGCGCTGCCGATTACCGTAACCTGCATGACCCCGACCGGTTCTGAGCGCATCGCGGCGCTGTTTGCCAATGAACCGCGTATCCAGCACTGCTACTTGCCTTACGATTTGCCCTGTGCGGCGAGGCGCTTCCTTGATCGCGTGCAGCCGAAGCTGGCCGTGATCATGGAAACGGAGCTGTGGCCCAACCATATTCATCAGTGCGCCAGGCGCGGTATTCCCGTGGCGTTGGCCAATGCGCGATTGTCCGAACGCTCGGCGAAAGGCTATGGCCGCTTTCGCAAGCTGACGCAACCGATGCTCGCCGAAATGAGCCTGTTTGCCGTGCAGACCGAAGCTGAGGCCGGGCGTTTCCTCGATCTGGGCGCGCGCCCGGAAACGGTTGAGGTGACCGGCTCGATCAAGTTCGACCTGACCATCGACCCGCAACTGCTCGAGCGCGCCGCTGAACTTCGCGGGCAATGGCAGGCCCAGGAACGTCCGGTGTGGATCGCGGCCAGTACCCACGAGGGCGAAGATGAAGTGGTGCTGGCGGCGCATCGGTGCTTGCTGGCCAGTCATCCCGATGCCTTGCTGATTCTGGTGCCGCGCCATCCGGAGCGATTCAATTCGGTCTTCGCGCTGTGCGAGCAGCAAGGGTTCACCACGGTTCGTCGTTCCACCGGTGATGCGGTCGGCGCGGGCACTTCCGTGCTCTTGGGCGATACCATGGGCGAGTTGCTGTTTCTCTACGCCTTGGCCGATAGTGCGTTTGTCGGTGGCAGCCTGGTCGCCAATGGCGGGCACAACCTGCTGGAGCCGGCCGCTTTGGCCAAGCCTGTGCTGAGCGGACCGCACCTGTTCAACTTCCTCGAGATCGCCGCGCAAATGCGCAATGCCGGGGCGTTGCAGGAAGTGGAAGATGCCGAAGGGCTGGCGCTGGCGGTGCAGCGGCTGTTCGAACTGCCGCGCGATGCGCAGCGGATGGCGGAGGCAGGGTTGAAGGTGATGCGCACCAATCAGGGCGCGTTGCAGCGATTGCTGGATGGGTTGGGGCGATTGATCAAAACCTGACCAGTAGAAGCCGTCTTGCCGGCGATGCCTATCTTGAGATTGTCATCGCCGGCAAGCCGTGCTCTTTCAGGTTTATTGGCTAGGCCGTGACTTCAACTGTTCGGCTGCAGCCTTGGCCAGGTCCGGCGGCAGGAAGTCCTTGTCCGGGTTGTAGTTCGCGTTGAGCCAGCGGGACAGGTCCTGCAAGTCGCCCGGGTTCAGCGTGCCGGCCTGCTGCTTCAGGCGCAGGTTATCGAGGATGTAGTCGTAGCGGGTGTTGTTGTAGTCGCGCACCGAGGTGTATAGCTGGCGCTGGGCATCCAGTACGTCGACGATGTTGCGGGTACCCACCTGATAACCGATTTCAGTCGCTTCCACCGCACTCTGGTTGGAAATGACCGATTGCTTGCGCGCTTGTACCTGCTCGACGTCGGTGTTCACCGCGCGGTGCAGGTCGCGGGTGTTTTCCACGATCTGGCGCAGCAGGGATTCACGTTGCTGCTCGGTCTGGTCCAGTTGTGCATAGGATTGACGCACTTGCGAACTGGTCAGGCCGCCGCTGTAGATCGGGATGTTCAGTTGCAGGCCCAGGGTCGTCTGTTCGACGTTGCCGCCATAGGGTTGACCCAATGGGCTCGGGTTGCTGAAACCCAGCGCATCGTTGTCGCCTTTTTCGTATTTGGCCACCGCGTCCAGTGTTGGCAAGTGCCCGGACTTGCGCTGCTTGATGGTCTGTTCGGCGGCGCTGACGGCGTAGTTGCTGGCCAGCAGGTTAAGGTTCTGGCGGGCTGCCGTTTCGACCCAGGCCTTGGCGTCATTCGGCGCCGGTGGCAGGACCGGCAGGTTGTGGCTGATGCCCCACAGCGAGTTGTACCGGCGGTTGGTCAGGGTTACCAACGCTTCAAAAGCATCATCCACCTGGCGCTGGGCAACGATCCGGTTGGCGCGGGCGGTGTCGTAACTGGCCTGGGATTGCAGTACGTCGGTCTTGTCCGACAGGCCGACATCGAAACGTTCGTTGGACTGATCGAGCTGGCGCTTGAACGCAGCTTCTTCAGCCTTGTTCGAGGCCAGGTTGTCCTGGCTGCGCAGCACGTTGAAGTAGCTGTTGGCGGTGTTCAGGATCAGGTTCTGCTGGGTCGCCGAGAGCTGCAGCGCAGCCTGCTCGTTGACGTCCTTGGCTGCCTGGAACTGGAACCAGCGATCGGCACGGAACAGCGGCTGGGCCAGGGTTGCCTGGTACGAGTGCGCATCGCGGTTGACGGTGGAGGACGGCTGGTCGAGCGCCGTGCGCACCTCGGCGACATTGGCGCCGCCCGAGAGGTTGGGCAGCAGGCCGGCGCGGGCCTGGGGTACGACTTCTTTCTGTGCACCGTACTGGGCGATGGCGGCGGCCAGGTCGGCGTTGTTGTTGACGGCTTCCTGATAGACGCTGACCAGATCCGTCTTGGTCGATAAGGGCGCTTCTGCCCAGGCCATTCCGTTGGACGCACAAGACACGGCAAGGGCCAGTGAAAGTTTGCGCAGCATAGGCGTTCCCTAGATAAATATTACACAAGTAATTTGAGCGCCAAGGCTAAGGCGCTGCACGCGCAGCGTCAACGCGAGGCACAGCGTAGCGAGTGTAGTTGCGCATTCGAACGGCAACAATCCTGGCGCGTGGTGTTATTACGCCATTCATCACGGTGTTTGCTGCAGGGTTGGCGTTCTTCGGCAGTTGTGTCTAGACTGGGCGCGTTCTTGTCGGGGTGCCTTGCTATGAGGCTGAGATCGAATAATTTCGGATCCCGTTGAACCTGATCAGGTTAGCGCCTGCGTAGGGAACAAGATTTCTCGTCACCCGGCGAGTCCTCTTGTGCTTCGTCCGGGATGTTGTTCGACAATCGAACACCCCTCGAGCACTGAGCACAGCACCCATTGGCTGGATGTATTCGCTGGTGGGTCGCGTCCATTCGTTACAGGTTCGCTCCGACAAAATTCCACTGCCTGGATGCTGTCTGGAGAGCCCGTGATGACCACAAAAGCAAAAATCGCCACCAACCTGAGTGACTCGGCCAAGGTCGATCAGCAATCGGTTCAGCCGTTTACCCGCTCGCAAAAAATCTATGTCCAGGGCTCGCGTCCCGACATCCTCGTGCCGATGCGCGAAATCAGCCTCGACGTGACGCCGACCGACTTCGGTGGCGAGGTCAACGCGCCGGTCACGGTCTATGACACCTCCGGCCCGTACACCGACCCCAACGTCATCATCGACGTGCGCAAAGGCCTGGCAGACGTGCGCTCGCCGTGGATCGAAGCCCGTGGCGACACCGAGCGCCTGTCCGGCTTGAGCTCGAATTTTGGTCAGGAACGTCTTGCCGACCCCGAGCTGACCAAGCTGCGCTTTGCCCACGTCAACAACCCGCGCCGGGCCAAGGCCGGGGCCAACGTCACGCAGATGCACTACGCGCGCCAGGGCATCATCACCGCCGAGATGGAATACGTCGCCATCCGCGAAAACATGAAGCTGGAAGTGGCCCGCGCCGCCGGTTTGCTCGACCAGCAACACGCCGGCCACAGCTTCGGCGCCAGCGTGCCGAAAATCATCACCCCGGAATTCGTCCGTGACGAGATCGCCCGCGGTCGCGCGATCATTCCGGCGAACATCAACCACACCGAACTGGAACCGATGATCATCGGCCGTAACTTCCTGGTGAAGATCAACGGCAACATCGGTAACAGCGCCCTGGGCTCGTCCATCGAAGAAGAAGTGGCGAAACTGACCTGGGGCATCCGCTGGGGTTCGGACACGGTCATGGACCTGTCCACCGGCAAGCACATCCACGAAACCCGCGAGTGGATCATCCGCAACTCGCCGGTGCCGATCGGTACGGTGCCGATCTACCAGGCCCTGGAAAAAGTCGGCGGAGTGGCCGAGGACCTGACCTGGGAGCTGTTCCGCGACACGCTGATCGAACAGGCCGAGCAGGGCGTCGACTACTTCACCATCCATGCCGGCGTATTGCTGCGTTATGTGCCGATGACCGCCAAGCGTGTAACCGGCATCGTTTCCCGTGGCGGCTCGATCATGGCCAAGTGGTGCCTGGCGCATCACAAGGAAAACTTCCTCTACACCCATTTCGAAGACATCTGCGAAATCATGAAGGCCTACGACGTCAGCTTCTCGCTGGGCGATGGCCTGCGTCCGGGCTCGATTGCCGACGCCAACGACGAAGCGCAGTTCGGCGAGCTGGAAACCCTCGGCGAACTGACCAAGATTGCCTGGAAACACGACGTGCAGTGCATGATCGAAGGCCCTGGCCACGTGCCGATGCAGTTGATCAAGGAGAACATGGACAAGCAGCTCGAGTGCTGCGACGAGGCGCCGTTCTACACCCTCGGTCCGCTGACCACTGACATTGCGCCAGGCTATGACCACATCACCTCCGGCATCGGTGCCGCGATGATCGGCTGGTTCGGTTGCGCCATGCTTTGCTACGTGACGCCAAAGGAACACCTGGGCCTGCCGAACAAGGATGACGTGAAGACCGGGATCATCACTTACAAGATCGCCGCCCATGCCGCCGATCTGGCCAAAGGGCATCCGGGCGCACAGATCCGTGACAATGCCCTGAGCAAGGCGCGTTTCGAATTCCGTTGGGAAGACCAGTTCAACCTCGGCCTGGACCCGGACACCGCCCGTTCCTATCACGATGAAACCCTGCCGAAGGATTCGGCCAAGGTCGCGCACTTCTGCTCCATGTGCGGGCCGAAGTTCTGCTCGATGAAGATCACCCAGGAAGTCCGCGAATATGCGGCCAACCAACGGATCGAAGCGGTCGACGTGGACGTCGCCCAGGGCATGGCCGAACAGGCCGAGCGCTTCAAGCAGGAAGGTAGCCAGCTGTACCAGAAAGTTTGATCTGACCTGAGTCCGGCGGCGTTCGTGCCGCCGCCATCGCGAGCAAGCTCGCTCCCACAATGATCTGTGTCGTTTACAAATCCCTGTGGGAGCGAGTTTGCTCGCGATGGCGATCAAAAAAACAACAAATGTCCCTCTGAGATAACACCCTTGAGCATTCAACCCAGTACTTACTCACCTGACATCGCGGTGCCGACCGACAAACGTGTGTTCGGCGGTCGCGATCTGTTTTCCCTGTGGTTTTCCCTCGGCATCGGCCTGATGGTGCTGCAGACCGGCGCCTTGCTCGCGCCGGGTCTGGGCCTGTCGGGTTCGTTGCTGGCGATTTTTCTTGGCACGCTGGTCGGCGTTCTGTTGCTGGCCGCCGTTGGCGTAATCGGCAGCGACACTGGCCTGTCGTCGATGGCCGCGCTCAAGCTCAGCCTCGGCGCTAAAGGTGCGAGCCTGCCGGCAGTACTGAACCTGCTGCAACTGATCGGTTGGGGCTCGTTTGAAATCATCGTCATGCGCGATGCCGCCAGCTTGTTGGGGGCCAAAGCCTTCAGCGAAGGCAGCCTGCTGTCCAACCCTATGCTCTGGACGTTGTTCTTCGGTGCGCTGGCGACCTTGCTCGCGGTCAGCGGACCGCTGACCTTCGTGCGGCAGATCCTGCGCAAGTGGGGCATCTGGC
Organism: Pseudomonas vancouverensis; assembly: GCF_004348895.1. Taxonomy (GTDB): domain Bacteria; phylum Pseudomonadota; class Gammaproteobacteria; order Pseudomonadales; family Pseudomonadaceae; genus Aquipseudomonas; species Aquipseudomonas vancouverensis. The sequence goes on along the minus strand of NZ_RRZK01000019.1, from coordinate 203,566 downwards.
TGCTACTGGCCGCGTGCACCTGGCTGACCTGGAACCTGTTCGCCAAAGCTGATCTGGCGGCTTTGTGGGCCCAGGCCGGTGACGGTTCGATGCCGTTCGCCGTGGGTTTTGACATCGCGATTGCCATGCCGTTGTCATGGCTGCCGCTGATCGCCGACTACTCGCGCTTCGGCAAGCGGGCGAAAAACGTGTTTGGCGGCACGGCCATCGGTTTCTTTATCGGTAACTTCTGGCTGATGAGCCTGGGCGTGGCTTACACCCTGGCGTTCGCGCCGAGCGGTGAAGTCAATGCCTTGTTGTTGGCGCTGGCCGGTGCCGGCCTGGGGATTCCACTGTTGCTGATCCTGCTGGACGAGTCGGAAAACGCCTTTGCCGACATTCACTCGGCGGCGGTCTCCAGCGGCATTCTGCTGCGCCTGAAAGTCGAGCATCTGGCGCTGGCCATCGGCGTGGTCTGCACCCTGATCGCCCTGCTGGCGCCGTTGGCCCAGTACCAGAACTTCCTGCTGCTGATCGGTTCGGTGTTCGCGCCGCTGTTCGGCGTGGTGCTGGTGGACCACTTCATCCTGCGCAAACGCAGTGGCCAGGTGGCTGCGGTTGCCCTGCGCTGGCCGGCACTGCTCGCCTGGCTGGGCGGGGTCAGCACCTATCACTTGTTGGCCAACCTGTATCCGGATGTCGGTGCAACCCTGCCGGCGCTGGTGCTGGCAGGGCTGTTGCAGCTGGTGCTGGGTTCTGCCTTCAGTTACGGCCGGGGAACAGCTCGGGCTTGAGGATGCCGTTCAGGCGCGGGTAAGGGATCTTCAGTTCGACGTGGCCCAGCGCATAAGGCGCGATGGTGCTCACGTCGTACTTGAGGATCACCGCGCCATAGGTCAGCGCCACGTGCTGGGTTTTCTGGAACGGCCAGCTCTTCACGAACTCCTGCTCCTGATCGAGCTTGGTGCTGATCAGCCAGCTGTTATGCGCCACTTGCGCGGCTTTCCAGAAGGCCTCTTCCTGTCCTGGCACCAGCATGTCCGACAGCGTCAGCACTTTTTGCTGCTGGCGTGAATAGTTGATGAAGCCACGGCCTGGCGTGCCGTGGGCGCCACCGGTGTCCAGGTAGCTGGACAGTTCGATGATCACCAGTCCGTCATGCTGCTCACGTACCTTGGCCTGCAAATAACTGCTGTTGCGTGGGCCGGCGTTACGCAGGAACTGCTCGCGATAGGCCGCCAGAGTCGGAGCAACCGGCGCGTCCGGCGAAGTCCGGGTCAGTTGCAACAAGCGTTTCTCGACGATGGCATCCAGTTGCGGCTCGTTAGGGAAATGCACGACATCGATGTTCACCAGCGGGCAATCCTGCGCCTTGCAGCCCGGCTGCAACTGCTCGGAGGCGTCACGGGTGGTTTCCAGTGGCGCCCGATAATTGGGCTGGAACAGGCTCTGGCAAGCGCCCAGAGTCAGCGCAATGGCGGCCACGGAGGCCATTTTGAAAAGCGACATGGGCGTCCTTTCTGAAACAGGGGAAGGCAAAAAGCTAACGGCTTCGACTCTCAACGAAGCAATCAGTTCGCCACTAAGCTAATTAGAGTGGGTTTCGCCTTCACCGTCCATCCCGCTGACGGTAAAGGGGCTGCATCAAACGTCTCGGGCGCGTTAGGATGGCGCGAAGTCGAGGCCCGGGAAGATGAAGCCTCGTAAAGGTTTAGCAGTAACGAGGATTGTCATGAAGGATTTCGCCAACGCCATTCCGACCGCCGTGGATATCGTGCGGCGTGAAAAATGCTATGAGGGCTTCTACAAGCTCGAGCGCGTGCACTTGCGCCACGAGTTGTTCGCCGGGGGCATGAGCCGCGAAATCGACCGTGAGGTGTTCGTTCGTCACGATGCCGTGTGCATGCTGCCGTATGACCCGCAACGCGATGAAGTGGTGTTGATCGAGCAGTTTCGCGTGGGGGCCATGGGCAAGACTGACAACCCGTGGCTGATCGAACTGGTCGCTGGTCTGATCGACAAGGATGAAGTGCCGGAAGCAGTTGCTCACCGCGAAGCGCAGGAGGAAGCTGGACTGGACATCGCGGCGCTGTGGCCGATGCTCAAATATTTCCCGTCGCCGGGCGGCAGCAACGAGTTCGTGCATTTGTACCTGGGGCGTTGTGACACATCAGGGGTTGGCGGCCTGCATGGGCTGGAGGAAGAGGCAGAAGATATCCGCGTCACGGTCTGGGCCTTTGAAGATGCCCTGCAAGCCGTGCGCGACGGACGTATTGCCAACGCGGCGAGCATCATTGCCTTGCAATGGCTGGCTTTGAACCGCGTTGAAGTGAGGGGGTTATGGTCGTAAACAAGGTGCGCGATCGTTATCGGGTAGACCTGGCAGGGCTGCAAGCGTCCTGCGAGGCGAACTACGCGCGCCTGATGCGACTGTTGCCGGACATGCGCAACGAACCCGCGGCCCGGCGCATCGCCGTGACCCATGGCGAACAGATGCTGGGCGTGCTGGCGCTGGAAGTGCTGCAGGTCTGTCCCTACACCACCACCTTGCAAGTGCGTCAGGAACACAGCCTGCCCTGGCTGCCGGTGCCGCAACTGGAAGTACAGGTCTATCACGATGCCTGTATGGCCGAAGTGGTCAGTGCCGAGCACGCACGGCGCTTTCGCGGCATCTACCCCTATCCGAACGCCTTGATGCATCAGCCGGACGAAAAGGCGCAGCTGAACATGTTCCTCGGCGAATGGCTCAGCCACTGCCTGGCGTTGGGTCATGAGTACGAAGTGGTACGTTAACTGTCCGCCACAGTTGTGAACTGTGTCAGATTCGCGGGTTTCCCCTTTCGCTCGTCCCCCAGCATACTGGCGCCACTTACCCCCATTCCCGTGATCACGCCCTGGGAGAACGTCTTGCCGAGCGTATCCATATTGACCCCCGCCGATCCGGCGTTGCTGGTGCAGATTTCCGACAGCCACCTGTTTGCCGAAGCGGACGGCACGTTGCTGGGCATGAACACCGCCGATAGCCTGCAAAAGGTCATTGAGCTGGTGCGCGCGCAACAGCCGCAGATTGACCTGGTCATTGCCAGTGGCGACCTTTCCCAGGACGGCACATTGGCGTCCTACCAGCGCTTCCGCCAGATGACGCAGCAACTGGATGCTCCGGCACGCTGGATTCCCGGCAATCACGATGAGCCGCAGGTCATGGCTGAAGCGACGGTGCAGAGCGCGCTGCTCGAACCGGTGGTGGATATCGGCAACTGGCGAATCACCTTGCTTGATTCGGCAGTGCCGGGCTCGGTGCCGGGGTACTTGCAGGACGAGCAGCTGCAACTGCTCGCCCGTTCGCTGAGTGAGGCGCCGGAGCGTCATCATCTGGTGTGCTTCCACCATCATCCGGTGTCCATCGGCTGCCCATGGATGGAGCCGATCGGCTTGCGCAATCCCGAGGCGCTGTTTGCCGTGCTGGATCGCTTCCCGCAAGTGCGTGCGGTGTTGTGGGGGCATGTGCATCAGGAAATCGACCAGATGCGCGATGGTGTGCGCCTGATCGCTTCGCCATCGACCTGTATTCAGTTCGAGCCGGGCAGCGAGGATTTCAAGGTCGGCGAGCAAGCGCCGGGTTATCGCTGGTTGCGGTTGATGCCGGACGGGCAGCTTGAGACAGGGGTAGAGCGGGTCACGGGGTTTGATTTCACCGTGGATTACGGCTCCAACGGCTACTGACAAGCCCCTCTGTGGCGAGGGAGCTTGCTCCCGCTCGGCTGCGCAGCAGTCGTAAACCCAGCCCCCGCAGTCTGACTGTCATAAAGTGATGGCTGATTTAAGGTCTGCTGCGCAGACCAACGGGAGCAAGCTCCCTCGCCACAACACAACGAGTCATTCGTGCCAACACCCTGTAAACTCCGCCTTCTTTACCCGACGCACAGGGAGTTCACATGTCCGGCTCGATCCTTTATATCCACGGCTTCAACAGCGCGCCTTCCTCAAAAAAGGCCACCCAGTTGATGCAGGTGATGGAGCGTCTGGGCTTGAGCGATCACTTGCGCGTACCGACCTTGCATCACCATCCCCGTGAAGCCATCGGTCAGCTGGAGCAGGCGATTGCCGAGCTGGGGCGGCCGCTGCTGGTCGGCAGCTCACTCGGCGGCTACTATGCCACTCACCTGGCCGAGCGCCTTGGTCTCAAGGCCCTGCTGGTCAACCCGGCGGTCAGTCCGCACCGTATGTTCGACGGCTACCTGGGGACGCAGAAAAACCTGTATACCGAAGAAACCTGGGAGTTGACCCACGACCACGTGACGGCCCTGGCCGAGCTGGAAGTGCCGGCTCCCCAGGACCCGCAGCGTTATCAGGTATGGTTGCAAACGGGTGATGAAACGCTGGACTATCGCCTCGCCCAACAGTATTACCGCGCATGTGCCTTGCGTATCCAGGCGGGCGGCGACCACAGTTTTCAAGGCTTTGCCGCACAGTTGCCGGCGATGTTGAGTTTTGCCGGTATCGGCGCCGATTTGTATCAGGCGATTGATTTCACATCTTTGTGATGCAATGCCTGCTTTCATGTTTCTCTTTTTTCACCAGACACTGACGACGAGACCCCATGGCCACTCCCAGCGCTAGCTCTTATAACGCAGACGCCATCGAAGTCCTCTCGGGCCTCGACCCGGTGCGCAAGCGCCCCGGCATGTACACCGACACCAGTCGGCCGAACCACCTCGCCCAGGAAGTGATCGACAACAGCGTCGACGAAGCCTTGGCCGGGCACGCCAAATCGGTGCAGGTCATCCTGCATGCCGATCATTCGCTGGAAGTCAGCGATGACGGCCGCGGCATGCCGGTGGACATCCATCCCGAAGAAGGCGTGTCGGGCGTCGAGCTGATCCTCACCAAGCTTCACGCGGGCGGCAAGTTCTCCAACAAGAACTACCAGTTCTCCGGCGGTCTGCACGGCGTGGGCATTTCCGTGGTCAACGCCCTGTCCAATGAAGTGCGTGTGCGGGTCAAGCGTGACGGCAACGAATACCAGATGACCTTCAAGGATGGCTACAAGGCCACCGAGCTGGAAATCGTCGGCACCGTTGGCAAGCGCAACACCGGCACCAGCGTGTTCTTCGCGCCGGATCCGAAATACTTCGACTCGCCGAAATTCTCCATCAGCCGTCTCAAGCACGTGCTCAAGGCCAAGGCCGTGTTGTGCCCGGGGCTGCTGGTCAGTTTTGAGGACAAGGCCACCGGCGAGAAAGTCGAATGGCATTACGAAGATGGCCTGCGCTCCTATCTGGTCGACGCGGTCAGCGAATTCGAACGCCTGCCGGACGAGCCGTTCTGCGGCAGCCTGGCCGGTAACAAGGAAGCCGTGGACTGGGCACTGCTGTGGCTGCCGGAAGGTGGCGACGCGGTACAGGAAAGCTACGTCAACCTGATTCCGACCGCCCAGGGCGGTACCCACGTCAATGGCTTGCGTCAGGGCCTGCTCGACGCCATGCGCGAGTTCTGCGAATTCCGCAGCCTGCTGCCGCGTGGTGTGAAGCTGGCGCCGGAAGACGTCTGGGAACGCATCGCTTTCGTGCTGTCGATGAAAATGCAGGAACCGCAATTCTCCGGCCAGACCAAAGAGCGTCTGTCGTCCCGTGAAGCGGCGGCGTTCGTCTCCGGTGTGGTCAAGGATGCGTTCAGTCTGTGGCTCAACGCCAACCCGGAAACCGGTCTGGCGCTGGCGGAGCTGGCGATCAACAACGCCGGTCGTCGTCTCAAGGCCAGCAAGAAGGTTGAGCGTAAGCGCATCACCCAGGGGCCGGCGTTGCCAGGCAAACTGGCTGACTGCGCCGGACAGGACCCGATGCGTTCCGAGCTGTTCCTGGTGGAAGGTGATTCCGCCGGTGGTTCGGCCAAGCAGGCACGAGACAAGGAGTTCCAGGCCATCCTGCCGTTGCGCGGCAAGATCCTCAACACCTGGGAAGTCGACGGCAGCGAAGTGCTGGCCAGCCAGGAAGTCCACAACATCGCCGTCGCCATCGGCGTCGATCCGGGTGCGGCGGACATGAGCCAGCTGCGCTACGGCAAGATCTGCATCCTCGCCGACGCCGACTCCGACGGTCTGCACATCGCGACCTTGCTGTGCGCCTTGTTCGTCCAGCATTTCCGTCCACTGGTGGATGCCGGCCACGTCTACGTCGCCATGCCGCCGCTGTACCGTATCGACCTGGGCAAGGAAATCTACTACGCCCTCGATGAAGCCGAACGCGACGGCATTCTCGATCGCCTGGTGGCCGAGAAGAAGCGTGGCAAGCCGCAGGTCACACGATTCAAAGGCCTGGGTGAAATGAACCCGCCGCAGCTACGCGAAACCACCATGGACCCGAACACCCGGCGTCTGGTGCAACTGACGCTGGGCGAGGACTTCGACGCGACATCGGAAATGATGGACATGCTGCTGGCGAAAAAACGCGCCGGTGACCGCAAGACCTGGCTGGAATCCAAAGGTAACCTGGCCGAGGTTCTGGGCTGATGCGGCTGGGCTTTGCCCTGGCTTGTGGGTTGCTGCTGACATCGATCATGGCGTCTGCCGAGCCGGCGCCGGAGCTGCGTCTGTTGTCCGAGCATGCCGTCGAAGGCATGCGCGGCGGCAACCTGTCGGGTCTGGCCCAATGCGGCGATGAGCTGTGGGCCGAGTCGGACCGCGACGATGACCAGATCTACCGTCTCGATACCCGCGAAACCGTCTGGCAGGCGCAAGCCGTGCACATCTATGTCCCGCCGGTGCCGGACAGCGGTTTGCCCTGGGGGCTGAAGTCCCGAGTCTGGGGCGCATCCTTTGTCCGTGGCGGCGACCTGGATTTCGAAGGCATCACCTGCGACAGCGCGGGCAATCGCTACCTGGTCAGCGAAGGCCACGCCGCCGTCTTGCAGGTACCGCCCACGGGCCCGGCGTCCTGGCTGAAAATCAGCCCGATGATGGTGCGTGAAGCGCGGGCGCGTGGCTTGCTGCAGAAATTCAACGCGATTTTCGAAGGTATTGCGATCAATCCGGCCGGTGACCAGATGTGGCTGGCCGCCGAGCGCGAAGGACGCGGTTTGCTGATGATCAAGCGCAAGCAGACCGTTTGGGATTGCGATGGTGGCTGCGTGCTGCTGAGCGAAGCCGGCCTGGAAATGCAACCGCCGCAGTTTCCCCATGCCAAGCCTGTACCCCGGGATTTTTCCGATTTGTCCTTGTACAACGGCAAGCTCTATACCCTGGAACGTAACGCCTACCAGATTTGCCGCCGTGACCTGCAAACGGTCAAGGTTGAGCGTTGCTGGTCGTACGCGAACGAGTTGTTGCAGCCCAATCGCCGTTACTCGCAGAACTACGGGCTAGAGGAAGCGTTGATCATTGACGCCGACGGGGCCTGGATTGGCGTCGACAATAACAACGGTGCCCGCGTGGATGGCGAGGTTCGCCCGATTGTCTGGCGCTTTGCTGCGCCTGAGGGTGGCTGGAGCGCCAAACCTTGAGCCAGCAGACACCGGGGCAGCGTATCGGCCGGGTGTTCATGGTGCTGGCCTGGTGCGCCGCGTTGTTCCTGGCCACGCGGTTTTTTGCCCAGTGGGAGGCGCGTCAGCAAAACCCCAATGTGGTGGTCAGCTCGGAACAGGGCGACGGTTTTGTCGAAGTGAGGCTGGCCAGTAACGTGCAGGGCCATTTTGTTGCCAGCGGGCAGATCAACGGTCAACCGGTGAACTTCATGCTCGATACCGGCGCTACCGATGTGTCGATTCCGGCGGACCTGGCCAAACGCTTGAAACTGGAAGAAGGATTCGGTGTGACCCTGAGCACGGCCAACGGCCTGAGCGAGGGCTATCGCACCCGCATTGAACGCCTGCAACTGGGCGACATCGTGCTGCACGACGTGCGTGCACTGGTGGCGCCGGGGTTGCATGGCGACCAGGTGTTGCTCGGCATGAGCGCACTGAACAAACTTGAATTTACCCAGCGCGGTGGCACCATGCTGCTGCGCCAGACAACGAACCGATGAGGCCCGCATGAGCGACTCCCTTGATCTCAGCCTGGACGGTGTAGAACGCCGCTCGCTGGCTGACTTCACCGAAAATGCCTACCTCAACTACTCCATGTACGTGATCATGGACCGTGCCTTGCCGCATATCGGCGACGGTCTGAAACCGGTACAGCGGCGTATCGTCTACGCCATGAGTGAATTGGGGCTGGACGCCGATTCCAAGCACAAGAAATCGGCGCGTACTGTCGGTGACGTGCTCGGCAAGTTCCACCCCCATGGTGATTCGGCCTGCTATGAAGCCATGGTGTTGATGGCCCAGCCGTTCAGCTACCGCTACACGCTGGTCGACGGCCAGGGTAACTGGGGTGCGCCGGATGATCCCAAGTCCTTCGCCGCCATGCGTTACACCGAGGCGCGCCTGTCGCGGTACTCCGAAGTTCTGCTCAGCGAACTGGGGCAGGGCACCGCCGATTGGGGCCCGAACTTTGACGGCACCCTCGACGAGCCCCTGGTGTTGCCGGCACGTTTGCCCAATATCCTGCTCAACGGCACCACGGGTATCGCCGTGGGCATGGCCACCGACGTGCCGCCTCACAACCTGCGCGAAGTGGCCTCCGCTTGCGTGCGGTTGCTCGATGAACCGAAAGCCACGGTCGAGCAGCTCTGCGAACACATCCAGGGCCCGGATTATCCGACCGAAGCGGAAATCATCACGCCCCGCGCCGACCTGCTGAAAATCTACGAAACCGGTCGTGGCTCGGTGCGCATGCGCGCCGTGTATCACATCGAAGACGGCGACATCATCGTCACCGCGCTGCCGCATCAGGTCTCGGGTGCCAAAGTGCTCGAACAGATCGCTGCGATGATGCAGGCCAAGCCGTCCAAGGCCCCGCAAATTGCCGACCTGCGCGATGAATCTGACCACGAGAACCCGTGCCGGATCGTGATCATTCCCGGCACTCGCAAGAACTTCGACCACGACGCGCTGATGCAGCACCTGTTCGCCAGCACCGATCTGGAGTCGAGCTACCGGGTCAACGTCAACATCATCGGTCTGGATGGCAAGCCGCAGCTGAAAAACCTGCGCGCCTTGCTGGTCGAGTGGCTGGAGTTCCGGGTACAGACCGTGCGTCGCCGCCTGCAATTCCGCCTCGACAAGGTCGAGCGTCGCCTGCACCTGTTGGACGGTTTGCTGATTGCCTACCTCAACCTGGACGAAGTGATTCACATCATCCGGACCGAAGAGCATCCACGAGCCAAGTTGATCGAGCGCTTCGCCCTGAGCGAAATCCAGGCCGACTACATTCTTGACACCCGTCTGCGCCAGTTGGCACGACTGGAAGAAATGAAACTGCGTGCCGAACAGGATGAACTGCTCAAGGAACAAGCCAAGCTGCAAGCCTTGTTGAGCAGCGAAGCCAAGCTGAAGAAGCTGGTGCGCAGCGAACTGATCAAGGACGCCGAGACCTATGGCGACGACCGCCGCTCGCCAATCGTCGAGCGCGCCGAAGCCAAGGCGCTGACCGAGCATGACCTGCTGCCGAACGAGAAAGTGACGGTGGTGCTGTCGGAAAAAGGCTGGGTGCGTTCGGCCAAGGGTCACGAGATCGACGCAACCGGGCTTTCCTACAAGGCGGGCGACGGCTTCAAGGCCCTGGCGGCTGGACGCTCCAACCAGTTTGCGGTGTTCATTGACTCGACCGGTCGCAGTTATTCCGTGGCCGCCCACACGCTGCCATCGGCCCGCGGCCAGGGCGAACCGCTGACCGGTCGCCTGACGCCACCGCCAGGGGCGAGCTTCGAATGCGTGCTGATGCCGGAAGACGATGCGCTGTATGTGATCGCCTCCGATGCCGGCTACGGTTTCGTGGTCAAGGGTGAAGACCTGCAAGCCAAGAACAAGGCGGGCAAGGCCCTGTTGAGCCTGCCGAACAACGCCAAGGTCATGCTGCCGCGCCCGGTCGCCGATCGCGAGCAGAACTGGCTGGCGTCGGTCACCACCGAAGGTCGCCTGCTGATCTTCAAGATCAGCGATCTGCCACAATTGGGTAAGGGCAAAGGCAACAAGATCATCGGCATTCCCGGTGAACGTGTGGCCAGCCGCGAAGAATATGTCACCGACATCGCCGTCATTCCGGACGGTGCAACACTGGTGTTGCAGGCCGGAAAACGTACCTTGTCGCTGAAAGCGGACGACCTCGAACACTACAAGGGTGAGCGCGGGCGTCGTGGTAACAAACTGCCAAGAGGCTTCCAGCGAGTAGATGCACTGCTCGTCGAAAACCTCAGTTAGCTGTTCCAGGGCGGCCGATCTACGATTTAACCCGTAGATCGGCGCTTTCGCGCTGGAGTCGGAACGCATATTCACGGATGATATGGCCTTTCCAAACGCCGGCTTTGCCGCGCGTTCTTCACATTTATTAAGTATTTTCACTGTGATCCGCCAAGAGGCGATCACCTGGACGGGACGATGACTGCTCTGCGCCTTCCTTTAATTCTCATGCTCGCTGGCGTTCTTGGCCTGGCGGGTTGCAGCGTTCACCAGCCGGTGTCGCTGTATCAACTGGACAGCGGAAGTCCGGTTCAGCCTGCGCAAAGCACAGGCATGGCGGTTTTGCTGGGCCCTGTAACCGTTGCCGACTACCTGCAACGCGAAACCCTGCTGCAGCGTCAGCCGGACGGCAGCCTGCAAGCTTCGACCGACGGCCGTTGGGCCGGCAGCCTTTCGTCGGATATCGATCAACTGCTGTTGCGTCAGGTTGCCGGTCATCTGGACAGCCAACGCGTGGTCCTGGCACCCGCGACTTTGGGCTTCAGTCCGGACGTTCAGGTGCTGTTGACCATCACGCGTCTGGATTCGGGTGAAAAACAACCGGCAATCCTCGATGCGCAATGGCGTTTGATCGACCGTCGCGGGCAGGTTCGCGATAACCGCATCGTTCACCTGCAGGAACAGCATGCCGGTACAACGGCTGCTCAGGTTCAGGCTCAGGGTGTGTTGCTGCAGCGTCTGGCCGAGCAGCTGTCGGTAGCGCTCAAGCCACTGGCCAACCAGCCGCCGATTGCTGAGGCACCGCGCAAACCGGCAGCCGCCAAGCCTGCGGCGCCAGCGGCCGAGCAGGATAAGCAACCGAAGATTCCAATGGCTGCGCCGATTCGTACGGATATGGAAGTGTTCCGCTTCTAAGGCTGGATCGAGTCAGGACAAAGCCCGCCTTGTGCGGGCTTTGTTGTGTCTGGGATTAGAAGATCAAAAGCTACCCTCACCCCAGCCCTCTCCCGGAGGGAGAGGGAGCCGACCGAGGTGTCTGGCGTCATACATCGACCTGAAAGATCTTGGCGATTATGGATTCGGTCTTGCTCGTTCAGGTCGTTGTAGATCCCGAGCATCCCCCAATCGGTCCCCTCTCCCTTTGGGAGAGGGTTAGGGTGAGGGGGCTCCAAAGCCGGGCGAGATCACGAAACCACCACACACAAAAAAGCCCGCAGACAATCACTCATCTGCGGGCTTCTTGACATCAAGGCCTCAGGCACGGCGTTCGTGCATTCGTGCCAACTGACGCTCCAGCATCGACGGATAAGGCTCCATCAAGCGCTCCACGCAGCACGCGCCTTCCGGGCTGGCGATCGGCCGGATCCGCGCACGCTGGCGAATCAGCGCATCGTCACTGATCTTGCGTTCCACCAGCAGCAGGTTGCGACTGTGTTGCGACAAGGCCAGGGCATCCTGCGCCGAATCTGTCAGCAACAGGTCGATCTGGCTCAGGCCGAACAACTCGTCGCCGAGGGTCAGGCCCAGTTGCAGTTGCAGGGTAATGCCGCTGTCGGCGACTTCGATCTGCAATTGATGGCCCAAGGCCCGCAGCAATTCACCGCAGCAAATGGCATTGGTCAGGTAATCGTCGCCGCAGTCTTCGGTGTGGAACAGCATCAGGGTGCTGCCATCGTTCAGGGTTTCCACTTCGCCCTGATACAGCGAAGCGGCCTGGTCGAGGCAATCGCGATAGCGTTCCAGCAGCTCTTCCAGGCGTGCGCGAGGCAGTCGACGCAGTTGTTCCTGGGAGCCCAGTTGTACCGCGAGCACGGCGCTGTGTTGCGGTACGCTCGGGGTGGCCTGACGAACAACCGGTTGCGGATTGTTGATCAGTGTCTCGTCGCGCAGGTCGGCGAAGGCATCGTCATCTTCATCGTCTTCGACGGTGCTGACGATGTGCCGCGGAGCTGGCTTGAGCGCAGCGACCGGGCGGCTTTCGTCGAAGCTCGGGTCGCGCAGGTTGCGCACTTCGAACTCCGGCTCTTCTTCAACTTCGTCGAACTCAGGCTCTGGCGCTGGCGGCGGTTCGGCCGGTTCGGGAGCGAAGTTGGCGTGCAGCTGACGGGCCAGGTCGCCGATTTCGTCCTGGCGGTCGGTGGCCGGGGTGTATTCGTCGATGTTGCGCAGCCACACCCGCAATTGCAGGAGCGGCGTGGACAGATAACGGCCCATGCGCAGGCTCAAGGCCAGGGACAACGCCAGCAGGATCGCACTCAAGATGCCCATGCTTTGCAGGCTGATGGTCATCGGCTGCTGAAACTGGTCCATGTCGAGGCTGATGCGCAGTTGCCCGGCGGTCACGTCCTGGAAGGTGATCTTGCTCTGGTACATGCCCTCGGCTTCGCCCAGCAGGCCATGCTTGGGGCGCTGGCCGGACTCGGCGAGGATGCGGTTGTCCACGCTGTAGATGGCCGCGTGGGCCACCAGTTTGTTCTTGGTCAGGTTGTTGAGCAGCACGTTGAGGCTGAGGATGTCGTTGGACACCAGCAGCTCGGTGGCCGACGTGGCGGTCTGCGTGGTCAGGCTTTCGCCCAGCGCATCCGCCTGCTCGTGCATGGCCTGCTTGAACTGCAAACCCATCACACCGGCATAGATGACCAGGGCCAGGGCGACCAGGATCACGTTATGGCTGGCAATGCGCAATGCAATCGGTACACGGCGGTGGCGCAGTGCACGGAAGATCAGCAGAAAGAAGTTATCGGTTTTTACTGGCGTGGGCCGGTTCACTTGAGCTCGGCTCTTTTGTCCGTGAAGTTGACGCGCAGTATAGCGACAGGCCCAAGACCGGCAAAGCGCTCACGGTGCCCGATGGTCACTGAAAGTGGGTAGAATGCGGTTTTTTTCCACCTGCGGGGGTGCGCCTTGCGCGAAATCGTCCTGATAAACATCACGGGGTCCGACCGTCCGGGTCTGACGGCGGCCATTACTGGCGTTCTGGCCCAGGGTGGTGTGAACATTCTCGACATCGGTCAGGCGGTGATCCACGACACCTTGTCGTTCGGCATCCTGGTTGAAATTCCTGACACCGAGCAAGGCAAGTCCGTGCTCAAGGACATCCTGTTCAAGGGCTATGAGCTCGATCAACAGGTCCGCTTCACGCCGGTGTCCGAAGAGGACTACCAGCAATGGGTCGGTAACCAGGGCAAGAAGCGTCATATCGTGACCTTGCTGACCCGCAAGGTCACCGCTGGCCAATTGCAGGCGGTGAGCTCGATCACTGCCAAATATGGTCTGAACATCGATCACATCGATCGCTTGTCCGGGCGTATGCCGCTGGACACGCCGGCGGACAAGGGCAAGGGTTGCATCGAATTTTCCGTGCGCGGTGAGGCGGCTGATCCGCAGGCGCTGCGTGCCGAATTCCTCAGCGTCGCCCAGGAACTGAACGTCGACATCGCCTTCCAGGAAGATTCGCTGTTCCGCCGTAACCGTCGCCTGGCGGTATTCGACATGGACTCGACCCTGATCGAAGCCGAAGTGATCGACGAGTTGGCCAAGGCTGCCGGTGTCGGTGACAAGGTCTCGGAAATCACCGAGCGCGCGATGGCCGGCGAACTGGACTTCCGCGCCAGCTTCAAAGAGCGCCTGGCGTTGCTCAAGGGCCTGGATGTGGGCGTGCTGGATTCCATCGGTGCTTCGTTGCGCCTGACCGAAGGCGCCGAAACCCTGTTCGCCGAACTCAAGCGCCTGGGCTACAAAACCGCCATTCTCTCGGGCGGCTTCACTTACTTTGCCAAGCAATTGCAGGCCAAACTGGGCATCGACTATGTGTTCGCCAACGAACTGGAAGTGGTGGACGGCAAGGTGACCGGTGTTGCGGTCGAGCCGATTGTCGATGCACAGCGCAAGGCGGATTTGCTCAAGGAGCTGGCGCACAAGGAAGGTTTGCGTCTGGAGCAGACCATTGCGGTCGGTGACGGTGCGAACGACTTGCCGATGCTGGCGATTGCCGGGTTGGGCGTGGCATTCCGTGCCAAGCCACTGGTCAAGCAGTCGGCCAAGCAGGCGATTTCTACCCTGGGGCTGGATGGCGTGCTGTATCTGCTGGGCTTTCGCGATCGCGACGGCCAGCTCTAACGCCGCAAAACAACTGTAAATCCCTGTGGGAGCGAGCTTGCTCGCGATAGCATCACCGCGGTTCAGCAGATGGACCGCAGTGCCTGCATCGCGAGCAAGCGCGCTCCCACAAGTGTTTTATGGATCAGGCTTTTGGCGAGCCCATACCCTGACCCATCTGCACCGACAAGCCGGCAACCATGTCGTCGTCCCACTTCACCTGATCCGGCCCGAACAGCACGACGGCGGTCGAACCCAGCTTGAAGCGACCCAGTTCTGCACCTTTCTCCAGGTGAATCGGCGCGCGAGCAGCTTCGTCGTAGCGGAAAGTCTTCAACTCGCGTTTCGGCGGTGTGACCAGACCGGCCCAGACGGTTTCGATCGACGCAACGATCATCGCACCTACCAGTACCACGGCCATCGGCCCGCGCTCGGTGTCGAAAATGCACGCAACACGCTCGTTGCGGGCAAACAGTTCCGGCACGTTTTCAGCGGTGGTCTGGTTGACCGAGAACAGGCGACCCGGAATGTAGACCATTTCGCGCAGGGTACCGGCCAGCGGCATGTGCACGCGGTGGTAATCCTTCGGCGACAGGTAAATGGTGGCAAAGTCACCACCCATGAACGGAGCCGCATTCGCCTCGTCACCACCGAGCAGTTCCAGCACGCTGAAACTGTGGCCCTTGGCCTGGAATACGCGACCATGCTCGATCGGGCCCAGTTGGCTGATGGCGCCGTCGGCCGGGCTGAGGATCGCGCCCGGCGTCTGGTCCAGCGGGCGCGCGCCGTCTTTCAGGGCACGGGTGAAGAAGGCGTTGAAGTGCTCGTAGGCGGTCAGGTCTTCGACCAGCGCCTGGGACATGTCCACCTGATAACGCTTGGCGAACCACGCGGTGAAGGCATTCTTGAACCAGCGCACGCGGCATTCGGCAATGCAGCCGGCCAATCGCGAGAGCAAGTGGTGAGGCAGCAGGTACTGGCTGATGATAAACAGACGCTTGTTCATTAACGGTCCTTAAAAACCTTACATTTCTACGGGCGTATCGGGATGGTTGCCCCATTCGCCCCATGAGCCGGCGTAGCCTTTGACCCGCGGATAACCGAGAGCCTTGGCCACCAGATAGGTGAAGCCAGAACGGTGGTGTGTCTGGCAGTGGGTAATCACTTCTTTGTCCTTGCTGATCCCGAGCTGTTCGAGGATCTGCGGCATATCGGTACGGATGCGCAACTGGCGCGCCTGATCCATGCCGGCCGTCCATTCGAAATTCACCGCGCCGGGGATGTGCCCACCCTTGGCTGCGAGGACTTTTTCGCCCGAATATTCCAGCGGTCCGCGTGCATCCCAGATCGCCAGGTCGGCGGCGCCGAGGCGGCTTTGCAGGTATTCGCGGGTGGCCGTGGGTTCTTCGTGAAAGGTCAGGCTGACCGGGCCGCCAGCCGAAGCAGGCACCTCGGTCGAAACCGGCAAGCCTTCGGCCAGCCAAGACAGCAGGCCGCCATCGACGTAGTGGTACTTCGTATGGCCGATCACGTCCAGCAACCAGATGAAGCGCCCGGCCCAGCCGCCGCCTTCGTCGTCATAGACCACGTAGACCGCGTCCTTGTTGTGGCCCAGTTCACCGAACAGCGCCTCAAGCGCCGCTTGCGGCGGCATCAGGCCCGGCGCCGGTGGCTGGCCCAGCTGCGTGCGCTTGGGGTCGACAAAACGCGCGCCGGGAATATGCCCTTCGGCATAGCGGACGCTGCTGGTCAGATCGACCAGAATCAGATCGCGGGCGTCGAGGCGAGGGAGCAAGTCGCTCGGCTCGATCACCAGCGGCAAGCCAGAGAAGTCAGACATGTGAGGTCTCCAGGGCACAAAAGGGAGGATTGTAGCGCAGGGTCATTGGCCTCGGGTGCTAAAGCTGTGCAAGGCCTTTTCGATGCACTGCGCGGTTTTACCGAAGGCTTGCACGGTGATCTCCGAAAACTGGCTGCCGCCCTGATCGGCCACGACAATCATGATCACCCGACCATTGTTGACCAGTGAACGCAGCAGCAGGTGTTCGCCGTTGAACTGCGAGCGCAGGCTGTTGGGCAGCAGCGCGGAAAACTGCGCGTTGTTGCTCGGGGTCAAACGTACCTGCGCCTGTTGGGCCAGCAGGCGCTGTAACACCGTGCTCTGACTGACCACGAAATTCAGTCCGGCCGCTTCCTTCGGCAACCCGGCGGTCTGGTGTACCCGCAGATTGGCATGGGTGCGATCGGCCATCAGGATCATCACCCGACGCATGCCACACGCCACCAGCGCGTCGCGGGCGGCGATGGTCAGGTGCATGGCATTGGTGAACCGACTTGGCTCGACGAGTAGCTCGGCGCATTGCTTGCGCCACTTCGCCAGCTCTTCTGCACTGGGCGCCGCCGCTGGCAATAACCCTGCGTGGATACGGTTCATGCCCCACGGCCAGATCAGTGATTCGGCGGGGTGCCAGAGGTCGGACATAGCGTGATGGCGAGCGCTGTTGGCCGCTTGCTGATGCAGTTGTTGCTGCACTTCTTCCATCGGAATTTGCAGGTAAAGACTGGTCAGGTACTGCCAGCGCTGGCTGTGCGGGCTGTCCCAGGCCTGTTGCGCCGACAGCGCAAGGCCATTGGCCAGCAACACGGTGTTGGCCGGCTGATTGAGCCAGCGACGCAGGTCCGGGTCGTCATCCAGGCGGTTCTGCTGACGCAACGGGTGTTCGCTGTCACGGGCAATGCGCAGAACTTTCACCAGTTCCCGCTGTTCAGTGAGCAGCAATCGATAACCCTGCTGCACCCAGATCGGCAGACGCCAGATATCCACCAGCGCCTGGCCGATCTCCAGCAGGCGTACGCCGAACAGTTGTTTCTCGACTTTGCGTGCCGACTCGCCTTTGTGGATGACCCGCAGCTCCCACTCTTCGAGCAGCTTCGGATGGGTTAGGGCCAGCGGCCACAACGGCGACAAAAACAACAGGCTGCCCCAATGGATGTCCTGCCACAGCCGCGCCAGGCGGCTGGCAAAAAAACCGTTGGCCTGCTGCGTGGCGTGCTGACTGATCAACTGCAGCTGGCGCAAAGCCTTGGGAATCTCGGCCTCAGGTTCGGCCGGCAGGCGTGCGAGCAGTTCTTCGGTGCGCTTCAAACCAAGGCGATTGATCGCCACCTCGAGGTTTTCCGCAGGCTCGGTCATGCCGGCATGGCTGTGCCGATTGGCTTCACGGATAACGCTCAAAGCAAGCGCTGGGCTGCCTTGCATCAGCTCGGCGATGTCGCGCAATGAGCTGCGATTATCGCGGATGGCCTTGCAGACCCGGTCGTGGCTGGCCTGCGGAACGGGCAGGCGCACGCCATCGAGAAGCTTGACCCAGCCTTCGAGTGTTGAGGGTTTTGGTGTTGGGACGTTCGTTTCGTTAACCATGGTGGGAGGCGATCATTGTCAACATTACCTGTGCCCGGATGGGGTCAAATTAGCTTTTCGCCTGAACTGGCTATAGTCTGGCGCAGTTTTGCCGATAAGTAGAAGAAGAGATTTTTTAACTTCCGAATATGACCTTGAACCCGACTCAGTAAGTACTTTCCTACCTATGGCTAAAATTATCGGCATCATCGTCGTATTCGCGAGCGTGCTCGGCGGATACGTGCTCTCCCACGGCAAGATTGCCGCCCTGATCCAGCCTTTCGAGGTGATGATCATCGGTGGTGCGGCACTGGGTGCTTTCCTGCAGGCCAACCCCGGCTACATGACTATGCACGTGCTCAAGAAATCCTTGAGCATGTTCAGCTCGCGCTTCAGCCACGCCTTCTACCTGGAAGTGCTGGGCCTGATCTACGAGATCCTCAACAAGAGCCGTCGCGAAGGCATGATGGCCATTGAAGGCGATATCGAAGATGCCGCCGCGAGCCCGATCTTCGCGAAATACCCGACCGTCCTGAAAGATGAGCGCATGACCGCATTCATCTGCGACTACCTGCGCATCATGTCCTCCGGCAACATGGCTCCCCATGAGCTGGAAGGCCTGTTCGACATGGAGCTGTACAGTCTCAAGGAAGACCTGGAACACCCATCCCATGCGGTCAACGGCATCGCCGACGCCATGCCCGGCTTCGGTATTGTCGCGGCGGTATTGGGTATCGTGGTGACCATGGCCTCCCTGGGTGAAGGCGACCAGAAGTCCATCGGCCTGCATGTGGGTGCGGCACTGGTCGGTACCTTCTTCGGTATTCTCGCGGCTTACGGATTCTTCGGCCCGTTGGCCCATTCCCTGGCTCACGATGCCAAGGAAGAGTTGAACGTTTATGAAGCCATCAAGGCTTCGCTGGTGGCTTCGGCTTCCGGCATGCCGCCATCGCTGGCCGTGGAGTTCGGGCGCAAGGTGCTGTACCCGGCGCACCGTCCAAGCTTCGCCGAGCTGGAACAAGCGGTTCGTGGTCGATAGTGCTTTGTTTCGCAAATACGTTCCTTTTTTGGCGAGTGACTGCTGTTGCCGGACAAGGCGCCGCGACGAGTCATAGCGCGCTATGGCGAGGAGCGGCAACGCAGTATGGCGACAACAGGCACCGTCAAAAAGGAACAGTATTTGTGAGACAGAGCACTCTCAATGGAAAATAACCAGCCGATAATCATCAAGCGCGTCAAGCGCATCGCCGGCGGGCATCACGGGGGCGCCTGGAAAATCGCCTTCGCCGACTTCGCCACGGCGATGATGGCGTTCTTTCTTGTGTTGTGGCTGCTGTCCACCGCCACGCCGGAACAGAAGATCGCCATCGCCGGCTACTTCAAGGACCCGATCGGCTTTTCCGAAAGCGGTACGCCCTACATCATCGATCTGGGCGGTACGCCGACCCTGGCGCCGGAAAACACCCTCAACCCCGAGGTGAAGTCGCAGCCACAGCCGGACAAAGTGACCGTCGATACCGATCAAGTCGAAGGTATGGCCGAGCAGGTCGAGAAAGAACGTCTTGAACTGTTGCTGCAAGAGCTGCAAAACAAGGTTGAAGAGAACCCGCAACTGCAGAAATTCAAGGATCAGATTTCGTTTGAAATCACTCCGGACGGCCTGCGCATCCAGATCATGGACGCGGAGAACCGGCCGATGTTCGATTCCGGCAGTGCGCGTCTGAAGCCGTATTTCGAGGACATCCTGCTGGCCATGGCCGACACCATCAAAGCGGTGCCGAACAAGATCAGCATCAGCGGCCATACCGACGCCAAGCCGTACACCGGCACCGGTGACTTCGGTAACTGGGAGCTTTCGGCCAACCGGGCCAACGCCGCACGGCGTGCGCTGGTGGCCGGCAGCTATCCGGATGCGCAGGTGGCGCGGGTGGTCGGTTATGCCTCGTCCGCACTGTTTGACCGCGAGCATCCGTTCAACCCGGTCAACCGTCGTATCGATATCGTGGTCCTGACCAAGAAAGCCCAGCGCGCCATCGAAGGCTCGCAAGGGGCGGAACCGGCACCTGCAACCGAAGCGCCGCAAGGTTCGGCTGCACCGGCCGCAACGCCAGGAGCACCCGCTGTGCCGGTCGATCCGAATGCGTTACCGGCGGACAAGGAACCCTTGCCGGCCCACGAGTTGCGCGAGCGGCTGAACCTGTTCGACGACCCGGTACCCAAACCGGGCGAGCCGGCCAAAGCGGCTGAGACGCCGAAGCAGTGACCCAACAAAAAGCCGACAGCGATGTCGGCTTTTTTGTTGGCGTCCTTTACGTCAAAAGCCGCGCAGGACTCGAGCCTTGAGGTCGGCGTGGAAGTGATCGGCGTTGCTTCTGTTGTAGCTGCGGGCTGATTCGCTGCCGTGTATGGACTCCAGTGACATCGAACGCTTGTGGGTAACTTCATTGCGATAAGCGTCAATGAAGAACTCGATATCCCGATCGCTGCTGAGCTTCGGCCATTTGTCGAGGTACAGCGGCAGTTCTGTCGGGCCCGTCTTGAACGAGCAGATGCGTCGGTGGGTGATGGTCGCCTCGCCGATTTCGAACGGCACCCACCAGGACTGCGCGGTTCTTTCCGACACCACCGCCAGCAGGTGCGTGCATTCACTGATGTTGCGGGTGATCACCCCGGTGATGTCTTCAGTGGTCTGGGATTCGGGGTCCAGTACGTCGAGGTAGGTCCGGATGTTGGCCTGCATCAGGCGCGTGTTGATGTGGATCGCGTGGGCGCGGTCCATGTGGCGGTAGCTGATAAACACTGGCATCAGAAATGTCCCTTGATCGCGAGTTCGCGGTAGTAGGCACCGAGGGCGGTGAGGCGGCAGCCGCTGGACTGGATGGCGGCGTAGTACATGTGCTCGGCGTCCACCGGTTCGACCAGGCTATGGCGGTTGCACTTTTGCAGTTGAGCGAAGACTTCGCCCTGTTCCGGGTTAAAGTCTGGTTCGGTGGGCTCGAAGCTCGGGGCGAGGGGGTAGATCGATTCTGCTTCGGCAAACCACTCGGGCAGTTTGCGCAATATTTCCTTGGGAATCAGTGGCGAGACTTCGCGCAGCGAAATGAATTGCGAGACATTGGTCTTGAACACCGGGCGTTGTTCCCAGGCGTCGAGGGCATTGTCGACGAACGAGTAAAGGCTGCCCGGGGTGATTTTGCCGAGGATATTCGCTGCACCGCCATGCAGCGCCTGAAGCAGCAATCCTGTAAAGACACCGTGTCCGGCGCCTTCCATCGCCGGTTGTTCCTTTTTGCACGCCGTGAGAATGGTCAGGCCCTCGCCAACCACGCTGCTTTCGCTGCGCAGCGCACGCACTTCCCCCGCGGAGCCGCTCTGGCAGCAGTCGAGAATGATCACCTTGTTCTTGATCTTCGTCGCTTTGGTCGCCCAGTTCAGGATATCGCTGATGCGGATGCCATCCTTGGCTGTCCTGTAGTCCTGCGGGACCAGCATGCCTTCGTCGGTATCGCTGTCAAAGCTGCCATGACCGGCGAAGTACAACAGCGCCACGTTGCAATCTCCGGAAAACAGATCGCGTATCTGATCTTCGAGTCTTTCCCGACTCAGATAGTCCTCAGCAGAAGTCAGCACCAGGTTCTTGAAGTTGGGATCGCCATTGGCGTCGGTTTTCAGCACGGATGCCATGGCCATGGCGTCGTTGCTGCAACCGCTTAACGGGGTGATATGTTCGTAGTGATTAATACCGATAAACAGTCCCTTGCGCATGATTACACCGCCGTATGCTGGCGAATCGCATTGACGATGCTGTTGGTATTCCAGGCGCATTCGGCATGCGCCGCATCACGCACCACCGTGGAAATTCGCTCGGCACCGAACGGTTTGATCGCGACGATCACCTTGCCCATGCGCTTGGCGATTTCGATTTCCTTGTTGATCCACTTGCTGTAGGTGGAATACATCCCGGCCATGATCAGTACGGCAGAGCAGGGGCGGATTTTGTTTTCAATGGCGTCGATGAGTTGTTTGTCGGTTTGTGCTCCGACTATCGGGTTGTGCGTCGGCACCGAGAAATTCTTGAAGGTAAAAGTCGGGTGGGCGGTGAGCATTTTCACCAGCTTGTCGTGGGCATCGGAGTAGGTCCACGAGTGGCTGATGAACAGGTGGTAGGTTTGCATGGGGATCCCTCGGTGTCGCAGCTGTGCGAAGAGGGTTTGAAATTAGGCGATTGCAGGGCGGCCACAAGGGGGCGGAGTGGAAAGAGAAATGTCCTACAAGAGCGCGTGCGGGCGCCTTACAGAAATCTCTGATGTTTAAGTGGAGGGGAAATCCTGCCACCGACCGCCTCGCTTGAGGCGGTGCGGTCGATGGGGCTGTTTAGTAGCCGTTTTCCGGCAAGCTGGCGATGATCGAGCGATAGCTGTTCATGCGTTGTTGTTGCACACGGCCGTCTTCAAGCGCCTTGAGCAGGGCGCAACCGGGTTCGCGGTCGTGCTTGCAGTCGCGGAAGCGGCAGGTGCCGAGCAGGTCGTTGAACTCGATGAAGCCGGCTTCGACGTCGGCGCGACTGACGTGACCCAGGCCGAACTCGCGGATACCCGGGGAGTCGATCAGCTCGCCGCCACCGGGGAAGTGGAACAGACGCGCGGTCGTCGTCGTGTGAGTGCCCTGGCCCGACAGCTCGGACAGCGGGCCGACGCGGGTTTCGACGTTCGGCAACAGGCTGTTGACCAGCGAGGACTTGCCTACGCCGGACTGGCCGACGAACACACTGATGCGCCCGTCCAACTGCTTCTGCAACTGTTCCATGCCGTTGCCGTGGTGCGCCGACACTTCCAGCACCGGATAACCCAGGGTGCGATACACCGCGAGCAGGGCATTGAGCGCTGGCGCGTTGTTTTCGTCGATCAGGTCGAATTTGTTCAGTAGCAACAGCGGCTTGATACCCGCGTGCTCAGCCGCGACCAGGTAACGGTCGATCAGGTTGGCGTGCGGCTCGGGCAGCGGGGCGAAGACGATGACAATCATGTCGACGTTGGCTGCTACCGGCTTGAGCTGTCCACGGCTGTCCGGACGGCAAAGCTCGGTGTTGCGTGGCAGTTGCGCGACGATCACACCGATGCCCTGGTTGCCGGCACGCCAGACCACCTGATCGCCGGTCACCAGCGCCGGCAGGTTGGCGCGCAGGTGGCAACGAAACACCTGACCGGCCAGTTCACCGTCGCGAGCCTCGACTTCGACCTGCACACCGAAGTGCGCGATCACCAGACCGTGCTGTTCCGGGCCCAGGTCGCCGCCCTCAAGTGCCTCGACAGCCGAGGACTCGCGTTTGGCGGCGCGGGCAGCGCGTTCGCCCTGAATCTTTTCGATGCGCCAGTTTTGACGACGATTGAGTTGGCGTTTGGCCATGGGTGTTCCGTATCAAGAATGCAGCGATTAGGTAAAACGGCCGCGAGTTTAGCACGCCCGGCCACCGGCCTAGGCTAAACTGCGCAGCATTGCCTAGGAGCCGACACATGCAAAACCCACAGAACCTGATCTGGATCGACCTGGAAATGACCGGCCTGGATCCGGACAACGACGTCATCATCGAAATGGCCACCATTGTCACCGACAGTGAGCTGAATACCCTGGCTGAAGGTCCGGTGATCGCCATTCACCACAGCGACGAAGTGCTCGCACGCATGGACGAGTGGAACACCCGCACCCACGGCAACTCGGGCCTGACCCAACGTGTGCGTGACAGCCGCATCAGCATGGCCGAGGCTGAAGCCGAGACCATCGCCTTTCTGGAAAAATGGGTGCCGAGGGGCAAGTCGCCGATCTGCGGCAACAGCATCTGCCAGGACCGTCGCTTCCTTTATACCCACATGAAATCCCTGGAAAGCTATTTCCATTACCGCAACCTCGACGTTTCCACGCTCAAGGAACTGGCTGCGCGCTGGGCGCCGGACGTGCGTGACAGCTTCAAGAAGGGCAGCACCCACCTGGCTCTGGACGACATCCGCGAGTCAATCGCCGAGCTGCAGCATTATCGCAAGCACTTCATCAAGGCTTGATATGCAAAGGGTAAGAGCCGGCTTGTTGGCGAAGACGCCTTCGCTAGCAAGCCGTCTACTACAAAGCGTTTCGCCCTCTTTTGGTGCCTGAACGAACTGAGTAGACTGCGCGCCTTTGTGCAAGGACCGCCACCATGCTGTTGATGCTCTACCTGATCGCCATCACCACCGAAGCAATGACCGGCGCCTTGTCCGCCGGGCGGCGAGGCATGGACTGGTTTGGGGTGGTGTTGATCGCCTGCGTCACAGCCCTGGGCGGTGGTTCGGTACGCGATGTGCTGCTTGGGCATTACCCGCTGACCTGGGTCAAGCACCCGGAATACCTGGTGTTGACGTCGGTCGCTGCGATGATCACGGTGTTCACCGCGCGCTGGATGCGCCACTTGCGCTCAATGTTTCTGGTACTCGACGCCATGGGGTTGGTGGCGTTTACCCTGATCGGCTGCATCACTGCGCTGGAAATGGGCCATGGCATGCTGGTGGCGTCTGTCAGCGGTGTGATCACCGGGGTGTTCGGCGGCATCCTCAGGGATATTTTCTGCAACGATATTCCACTGATCTTCCGCCGTGAGCTCTACGCCAGCGTGTCGTTCGCGGCGGCATGGTGCTACATGCTCTGCATCTATCTGCAATTACCCAACGAACAATCGATCCTGATCACCTTGTTTGGCGGTTTTCTGCTGCGCTTGCTGGCGATCCGCTTCCATTGGGAAATGCCCAAGTTCGTCTACAACGACGAAGCCTGACGCTCGGCATGTTGTTTGAGTGCCCACTCGACGTGCTCGCGCACCAGTTCGGACGGATATTCGCGCCGCGCTTTCAACGCCTCCAGTACCGGAATCGTCGACGGGGCGTTGCCCAATCCGACGGCCAGGTTGCGTAACCAGCTCTGGTAACCGGCCCGGCGCAATGGCGAGCCTTCGGTATTGCTCAGGAACTTGTCCTCGTCCCACATGAATAGTTCTGCCAGGCCGGCGTTGTCGAGGTTGTGCCGGGGTTTGAAGTCGTTTTCACCGGACGGACGGGCAAAGCGGTTCCACGGGCAGACGATCTGGCAGTCATCGCAACCGAATACCCGATTGCCGATCAACGGACGCAAGTCCTCGGGAATGGCGCCCTTGAGTTCGATGGTCAGGTAGGAAATGCAGCGCCGGGCGTCGAGCACATAAGGGCTGACGAAGGCGTTGGTCGGGCAGATGTCGAGGCACGCGGTGCAACGGCCACAGTGTTCGGTGGCGTGGGGCGGGTCGACCGGCAAGGGCAGGTCGACGAACAGTTCGCTGAGAAAGAAGTAGCTGCCGGCCTTTTTATTCAAGACCAGTGTGTTTTTGCCGATCCAGCCAAGGCCGGCCTGTTCAGCGATGGCTTTTTCCAGAACGGGGGCGCTGTCGACAAAGGCCCGGTAGCCAAAGGGGCCGATCTCGGCCTGGATTTTTTCCGCCAACTGTTGCACTCGCTTGCGGATCAGCTTGTGATAATCGCGGCCCAGGGCGTAACGGGAGACGTAGGCTTTTTCTGGTTGGGCGAGCATTTTCGCCATTTGTGTATCGCCGGACAGGTAGTCCATGCGCAGCGATACCACGCGCAGCGTACCGGGGACCAGTTCCTCCGGATGTGAGCGCTTGCTGCCATGGGCGCCCATGTATTCCATTTCACCGTGGTAGCCGGCGGCGAGCCAGCGTTCCAGGTGTTGCTCGTGCTCGGCCAGGTCGAGACCGCTGATGCCCACTTGCTGAAAGCCGAGCTCGCGGCCCCAGTCCTTGATGGATTGGGCGAGGGCGGGCAAATCGGTGGTAATAGCAGGCATGAGACAAGAGAAACCGGAGCTGAGGTGCGTATAATTCTGCCAGACATCGGAGCCCGAAGACGCATGCCGCACACTAAAGATGAATTACCCGACGTGCTGTACAGCGCCGCGCAGGTGCGAGCGCTGGATTCGAGCCTGATCGCGGCAGGCACGCCGGGCTTCGAATTGATGCAGCGAGCGGCCTATGCGACATGGCGCGCGCTGGTGCGTCGGTGGCCGGCGGCGAACGAACTGAGTGTGCTGACCGGGCATGGCAACAACGCCGGCGACGGTTATCTGGTGGCTGTGCTGGCCCGGCGCGCCGGCTGGACGGTTCGAGTTCTGGCGGTGGGGGATCCGTCGCGATTGCAGGGCGACGCGGCATTGGCCCACGCAGAAGCGGTTTCTGAAAATGTTTCTATTGTGTCGTGGACAACACAGTCCGAATTGCGCGGCGTTGTCCTGGATGCGTTGCTCGGGACCGGTCTGAGTGGTGATGTTCGCCAGCCTTATGCGCAGGCGATCGCTGCGATCAATGCCAGTGGTCTGCCTGTGGTAGCGGTGGATATTCCGTCAGGTTTATGTGCCGACACCGGTCGTATCCTCGGTCATGCCGTTCGGGCTGACCTGACGGTGACCTTTATCGGGTTGAAGCTCGGGTTGTTCACCGGTGAAGCCGCCGACGTGGTCGGCCAGCTGATGTTCAACGATTTGCAGGCTGACCCAGAATTGTTGAGCCAGGCCGCCTCTGTCGCCGCACGCTTGAGTGCGGGCAACTTGCCGCGTCTCGCCTGTCGGCCACCGGCCGCCCATAAAGGCAAATTCGGCCACGTGCTGCTGATTGGCGGTGACCGCGGTTTCGGCGGCGCGATTCTGTTGAGCGCGCAATCGGCATTACGCAGCGGTGCCGGCATGGTGTCGCTGGCCACCCGCCCGGAACATGTTCCGGCGGCGCTTGCGCGTATTCCCGAAGCCATGGTGCTGGGTACATCGTCGGCCAACCAGTTGATGGGTTTGCTGGAGAAGGTTTCAGTGCTGGTGGTCGGGCCCGGTCTGGGCCAGGCCGCGTGGGGGCGCAGCCTGCTGTCGGCGGCGGCCAATGCGCCGCTGCCACAAGTCTGGGACGCCGATGCCTTGAATCTGTTGGCCAGTGAGCATGTCAGCCTGCCCGGGGATTGCGTGATCACGCCGCATCCTGGCGAGGCCGCACGCCTGTTGGGCATCAGCACTGCTGAAGTGCAGGCGAATCGCCCGGCGGCAGCTCGCGCATTGAGTGAAAAATATACAGCGGTCGTCGTCCTCAAAGGGGCGGGCAGCCTGATTGCTCATCCGGACGGGCGCTTGTCGGTCTGTCATCAGGGTCACCCGGCCATGGCCACCGCCGGTCTGGGGGATGTGCTGGCGGGATTGATCGGTGCATTGCTTGCCCAAGGGATGAAAGCATTCGATGCCGCCTGTCTGGCGGTCTGGCTGCACGCCAACGCGGGGGCGCAACAAGGTAAATTCGGCCGTGGGCTGGCGGCCAGTGATCTGATACCAGCCATTCGTCAGTTGTTGGAGGAGCAAGCACCGTGTCTGAAGTAACCCTGTACCTGGCCGATGAGCAGGCCATGAGCGACTTTGGCGCACGTATTGCCCGCGTTACCCAGGGCCATGGCCTGATCTTTCTCGAAGGCAACCTCGGCATGGGCAAAACCACGCTGTCCCGGGGCATCATCCGTGGCCTGGGCCATGTCGGGGCGGTCAAGAGCCCGACCTTTACCCTGGTCGAACCCTATGAAATCGGTGACGCCCGTGCCTTCCACTTCGACTTGTATCGTCTGGTCGATCCGGAGGAGCTGGAGTTTCTCGGTATCCGTGACTACTTCGAAGACGACGCCCTGTGTCTGATCGAATGGCCCGACAAGGGCGCAGGCTTTTTGCCAAAGCCTGACCTGACCATTACCATTAGCCCGCATAACAGCGGGCGATCGCTGAAAATTTTGCCCCAGGGCTCGCGTGGCGAGGCCTGGTGTGCCGCTTTGGCATTGGAATCCAAATAGATGATGGGGTTAGGTATGCGCTTTCGCGCGTTGGTTGCTGCCGTTGGGGTGTTGTTTCTGGCGGTGACCGTCGACGCTGTGGCCGATGCGAAGGTCAACAGTGTTCGCTTGTGGCGGGCGCCGGACAACACGCGGCTGGTGTTTGACCTGACCGGCCCGGTGCAGCACAGCGTCTTTACCCTGACCGCACCTGACCGTCTGGTGATCGACATCAACGGCGCAACCCTGGGTGCGCCACTGAACGTCAACACTTCCAATACTCCGATTACCGCCATGCGCTCGGCCCAACGGACGCCGACCGACCTGCGGGTGGTCATCGACCTGAAAAAAGCCGTCACCCCGAAAAGCTTCTCCCTGGCGCCGAATGCCCAGTACGGCAACCGCCTGGTGGTCGACCTGTTCGATAACGCCGCCGATGCCGCGCCGCCGCCCACGCCGACGCCTTCGGTGGCGACTGTGCCTGCGGTGCCGGTCACGCCGACAGAACCTGCGATCAAGTTGCCACCGGCTCCGGCCGGCAAGCGCGACATCATCGTGGTGATCGATGCCGGCCACGGTGGCGAGGACCCGGGTGCCTCAGGTTCGCGCGGTCAGCGTGAAAAAGACGTGGTGTTGCAGATCGCCCGCGAGCTGCAGCGCCAGATCAACGGCATGAAAGGCTTCCGCGCCGAACTGACCCGTACCGGCGACTATTTCATCCCGTTGCGCGGCCGTACCGAAATCGCCCGCAAGAAAGGCGCCGACCTGTTCGTGTCGATCCACGCCGACGCTGCGCCTTCCGCGGCGGCTTTCGGTGCATCGGTGTTTGCCCTGTCTGATCGCGGCGCCACGTCCGAGACGGCGCGCTGGCTGGCCGACAGTGAAAACCGTTCCGACCTGATCGGCGGTGCCGGCAACGTCAGCCTTGATGACAAGGACCGCATGCTCGCCGGCGTATTGCTCGACCTGTCGATGACCGCATCCCTGACGTCCAGCCTCAACGTTGGCCAGAAGGTCCTGAGCAACATCGGTCGCGTCACGCCTCTGCACAAGCAACGGGTGGAGCAAGCCGGGTTCATGGTGCTGAAGTCGCCAGATATTCCGTCGATCCTCGTGGAAACCGGGTTCATTTCCAACGCCAACGAAGCGTCGAAGCTCGCCGCGTCCAGCCACCAGCAGGCGCTGGCGCGTTCGATCAGCAGCGGCGTACGCCAGTTCTTCCAGCAGAACCCGCCACCGGGCACCTACATTGCCTGGCTGCGTGACTCCGGCAAGATCGCCCAGGGACCGCGCGACCATCGGGTCAGCCCGGGCGAGACGCTGGCCATGATCGCCGTGCGTTACCAGGTTTCACCGGCCACGCTGCGCAGCGCGAACAACCTGTCGAGCGATGAACTCAAGATCGGTCAGCACCTGACCATTCCAGGCACTGAACTGGCGGCCAAAGAATGAATCAGGCAGTGAATGGCGGTGCGCGCATCGAACTGCTCAGCCCGCGACTGGCGAACCAGATTGCTGCGGGGGAAGTGGTTGAACGCCCGGCGTCGGTGATCAAGGAACTGCTGGAAAACAGCCTCGACTCTGGCGCCAAGCGTATCGACGTCGATGTCGAGCAGGGCGGTGTCAAGCTGTTGCGGGTGCGCGACGATGGCAGCGGCATCTCGGCCGATGACCTGCCGTTGGCCCTGGCGCGTCACGCCACCAGCAAGATCCGCAATCTGGAAGACCTCGAACAGGTGATGAGCCTGGGTTTTCGCGGTGAAGCCCTGGCGTCGATCAGCTCCGTGGCGCGCCTGACCCTGACGTCCCGCACCCGTGATGCCGATCAGGCCTGGCAGGTCGAGACCGAAGGGCGCGACATGGCGCCCCGGGTGCAGCCGGCGGCGCATCCGGTAGGTACTTCGGTCGAGGTACGCGACCTGTTCTTCAACACGCCGGCGCGACGCAAGTTTCTCAAGACCGAAAAAACCGAATTCGATCATTTGCAGGAAGTGATCAGGCGCCTGGCACTGGCGCGCTTTGACGTGGCGTTCCATTTGCGCCACAACGGCAAGACCATCCTCAGCCTGCACGAGGCCCACGATGATGCGGCCCGTGCTCGGCGTGTGGCGGCGATTTGCGGTCCGGGCTTCCTCGAGCAGGCATTGCCGATCGAGATCGAGCGCAATGGCCTGCACCTGTGGGGTTGGGTCGGTTTGCCGACCTTCAACCGTAGCCAGGCGGATTTGCAGTACTTCTTCGTCAATGGCCGTGCGGTGCGCGACAAACTGGTCGCTCACGCGGTGCGCCAGGCCTATCGCGATGTGCTGTTCAATGGTCGCCACCCGACCTTCGTGCTGTTTTTCGAAGTCGACCCGACCGGCGTCGACGTCAACGTGCATCCGACCAAGCACGAAGTGCGCTTCCGTGAAGGGCGCATGGTCCATGATTTCCTTTACGGGACCTTGCACCGTGCCTTGGGCGACGTGCGTCCTGATGATCACCTGGCGGCACCGGTTGCCACGGCTATCGTTCGGCCTAGCGGTCTGGAGGCCGGTGAGTTCGGCCCACAGGGTGAAATGCGTCTGGCCGCCAATGCGCTGCTGGAGCAACCGCAGTCCCAACCGTCCTTCAATAGCCCGGCCGGTTCGGGTGCGGGTGCCAGCTACCAGTATCAATACACACCGCGTCCACAGTCGGCTTTGCCGGCGGGAGAGGCTCAGGCGGCCTATCGCGAGTTCTTCGCGCCGTTGCCTGAGGCCAATGCCGTGGCGCTGCCGGACGGCAAGGACGATATTCCACCGCTCGGTTATGCGCTGGCACAGCTCAAGGGCATCTACATTCTTTCGGAAAACGCCCAGGGTCTGGTGCTGGTGGACATGCACGCCGCCCACGAGCGGATCATGTACGAGCGCCTGAAAGTGGCCATGGCCAGCGAAGGCCTGAGCGGCCAGCCGCTGCTGGTGCCTGAAACCCTGGCCCTGAGCCAGCGGGAAGCCGATTGCGCCGAAGAGCATGTGGCCTGGTTCCAGCGCCTGGGCTTCGAACTACAACGTCTGGGCCCGGAAACCCTGGCCATCCGCCAGATCCCGGCCTTGCTCAAGCAGGCAGAAGCCAACCGGCTGGTCGCCGATGTGCTGGCGGACCTGATGGAATACGGCACCAGCGATCGTATTCAGGCGCACATCAACGAATTGCTCGGCACCATGGCCTGCCACGGCGCGGTGCGGGCGAATCGGCGGCTGGCCTTGCCAGAAATGAACGGTCTGCTGCGCGATATGGAAAACACCGAGCGCAGCGGTCAATGCAACCATGGCCGACCGACCTGGACCCAATTGGGCCTGGACGATCTGGACAAACTGTTCTTGCGCGGTCGTTGATGAGCCAGCTCCCACCTGCGATTTTCCTGATGGGCCCGACCGCCGCCGGCAAGACCGACCTGGCCATCGAGCTCACCAAAGTCCTGCCTTGCGAACTGATCAGTGTCGATTCGGCGCTGGTTTATCGCGGTATGGATATCGGCACGGCGAAACCTTCCAAGGAACTGCTGGCGCAATACCCGCACCGTCTGATCGATATTCTCGATCCGGCCGAGAGCTATTCGGCCGCCGATTTTCGTCGCGATGCCCTGGAAGCGATGGCCGATATCACCGCCCGCGGAAAAATCCCGCTGCTGGTGGGCGGCACGATGCTCTACTACAAGGCTCTGGTTGAAGGGCTGGCAGACATGCCAGCGGCCGATCCCGATGTGCGTGCGCAAATCGAGGAAGAGGCTACGCGTCTTGGCTGGCAGGCCCTGCACGAGCAGTTGGCGCTGATTGACCCGGAGTCCGCGGCACGTATTCATCCGAACGATCCTCAGCGGCTCAGTCGGGCGCTGGAAGTTTATCGGGTCAGCGGTCAAAGCATGACCGCCCTGCGTCAGCAACAATCTGCGCAAAGTACTGAAGCAGCCGCTTCGGGACGGCAACAATTGCCCTATACTGTTGCGAACTTGGCGATTGCTCCGGCAAATCGACAGGTATTGCATGAGCGAATTAAACAAAGATTCACTTTAATGCTGGAACAGGGATTCATTGACGAGGTCGTAGCCCTGCGTAAAAGAAGTGACCTGCATGCCGGGTTGCCGTCTATACGTGCAGTAGGCTACCGACAAGTCTGGGATTACCTGGATGGCAAACTGACGTCAGCCGAAATGCAGGAGCGTGGAATCATTGCCACGCGCCAGTTGGCGAAACGCCAGTTCACCTGGTTGCGCAGCTGGGCTGATTTACACTGGCTGGACAGCCTGGATTGCGACAATCTGCCGCGCGCCTTGAAATACCTGGGGACCATCTCCATATTGAGGTGAGTCCTTGCAATTGCCGTCTATCCTTGGGGGTGTGGCGGCTAAAGCCATCTGATTACCTATTTTTATTTTGAATCCTTAAAGGAGTGCGGCACATGTCAAAAGGGCATTCGCTACAAGACCCTTACTTGAATACTTTACGTAAAGAGAAAGTTGGGGTGTCCATCTACCTGGTCAACGGTATCAAGCTGCAAGGCACGATCGAGTCTTTCGACCAGTTCGTCATTCTGCTGAAGAACACCGTCAGCCAAATGGTTTACAAGCACGCTATCTCGACAGTGGTTCCTGTTCGCCCGATTCGTCTGCCTAGCGCAACCGAATCCGAAGCAGGTGACGCTGAGCCAGGTAACGCCTGATAGGAGTCTCCTTTGTTCTTTGAGCGCCACGGTGGTGGTGAACGAGTCATTCTCGTTCACTTGGATGGACAGGACCCTGAGGCGCGCGAAGATCCGCAGGAGTTTCAGGAATTGGCTAATTCGGCCGGCGCCGAGACCGTTGCGTTTTTTAACGTGCCGCGTCATCGGCCAACCGCCAAATACCTGATCGGCAGCGGCAAGGTCGAGGAACTGCGCGACCTGGTCAAGGCTGAAGAAGCCGATCTGGTGATTTTCAATCACATCCTCACGCCCAGTCAGGAACGTAACCTCGAACGTGTCTTCGAGTGTCGCGTGATCGACCGTACCGGTCTGATTCTCGATATTTTCGCCCAACGCGCCCGTACCCATGAAGGCAAGCTCCAGGTAGAACTGGCCCAGCTTGACCACATGAGCACCCGGCTGGTTCGTGGCTGGACTCACCTTGAGCGTCAAGGTGGCGGTATCGGCATGCGCGGTCCGGGTGAAACCCAACTGGAAACCGACCGTCGTTTGCTGCGGGTTCGCTTGCGCCAGATCAAGGGGCGCCTGGAAAAAGTACGCAGTCAGCGTGAGCAGTCGCGACGTGGCCGATCCCGTGCGGATATCCCGACCGTGTCCCTGGTGGGCTATACCAACGCCGGTAAATCCACGCTGTTCAACAACGTGACCAAGTCCGAGGTGTATGCGGCTGACCAGTTGTTTGCGACGCTGGATCCGACCTTGCGCCGTCTGGAGCTTGACGACCTGGGGCCGATTGTCCTGGCCGACACCGTGGGTTTCATTCGCCACTTGCCCCACAAGCTGGTCGAGGCATTTCGGTCTACCCTCGAAGAGTCGAGCAACTCTGACCTGTTGTTGCACGTGATCGATGCGGCCGAACCGGATCGCATGTTGCAGATCGAGCAGGTGATGGTGGTGCTGGGCGAGATTGGTGCCCAGGACTTGCCGATCCTCGAGGTCTATAACAAACTCGATTTGCTTGAAGGCGTTGAGCCACAAATCCAGCGCGACGAAAACGGCAAGCCCCAGCGGGTCTGGCTGTCGGCGCGTGATGGCACGGGTCTGGAACTGCTTGAGCAGGCCATTGCCGAGTTGCTTGGCAGTGATCTGTTCATTGGTACCTTGCGCTTGCCGCAACGATTCGCCCGACTGCGTGCGCAGTTTTTCGAACTCGGTGCGGTGCAGAAAGAAGAACACGACGAAGAAGGCATCAGTTTGCTGGCCGTTCGTTTGCCCAGGGTCGAGTTGAATCGACTGGTAAGCCGCGAAGGATTGCAGCCGATGGAATTCATCGAGCAACACACTTTGCAATAAAAGCCTGAGAAAGCGGTTGTGTCGTGGTGACAGGCATTCTGTAGCATTGGTCGGCGCGCCGTGGGTGCGTCTTTGCTTTATCAGATGGAGAGCGCTATGGCTTGGAATGAGCCGGGTGGCAACTCGAATAATCAGGATCCTTGGGGTGGCAAGCGTCGTAACAACGGCGATCGCAAGGGGCCACCGGATCTCGACGAGGCCTTCCGAAAGCTGCAGGAAAGCCTGAACGGTTTGTTCGGTGGTGGTAAGAAACGTGGCAGTGGTGATGACGGCGGTGGTCCGGGCAAGGGCAGTGGCGGCTTCGGCGGCCTGCTTGGCATCGGTCTGGTCGTCCTGGCAGCCGTGTGGCTGTACAGCGCGGTCTATGTCGTCGACGAGCAGGAGCAGGCCGTGGTGCTGCGCTTCGGCAAGTACTACGAAACCGTAGGTCCGGGCCTGAATATCTACTTCCCGCCGATCGATAAAAAGTACATGGAAAACGTGACGCGTGAGCGTGCGTACACCAAGCAGGGTCAAATGCTGACTGAAGACGAAAACATCGTCGAAGTGCCGCTGACCGTGCAGTACAAGATCAGCAACCTGCAGGACTTCGTGCTGAGCGTCGATCAGCCGGAAATCAGCCTGCAGCACGCGACCGACAGTGCCTTGCGCCATGTGGTGGGTTCCACCGCGATGGACCAGGTGCTGACCGAAGGTCGTGAATTGATGGCCAGCGAAATCAAGGAGCGTCTGCAACGCTTCATGGATACCTATCGCACCGGTATCACCGTGACCCAGGTCAACGTACAGAGCGCAGCGGCACCGCGCGAAGTACAGGAAGCCTTCGATGACGTGATCCGCGCCCGTGAAGACGAGCAGCGTTCGCGCAACCAGGCTGAAACTTATGCCAACGGCGTTGTGCCGGAAGCTCGTGGTCAGGCCCAGCGCATCCTTGAGGATGCCAACGGCTACCGTGACGAAACCGTCTCCCGCGCCAAGGGTGAGGCCGATCGCTTCACCAAGCTGGTGGCCGAATACCGCAAGGCACCTGAAGTCACCCGCCAGCGTCTGTACCTGGACACCATGCAGGAAGTCTTCAGCAACACCAGCAAAGTGCTCGTGACCGGCAACAAGAATGGCCAGAGCAACCTGCTGTATCTGCCTTTGGACAAGATGATCGACAGTAGTCGCAGCACCAGCACTCCGGTGACCAGTGCGGCCGCTACCAGCAATGAAGCGAATGCGCGTGCGGCAGTTGATCTGCAGCAACAGCAAGCGCGTACCAGGGAGACTCGCTGATGAGCAATAAATCGCTGATCGCCCTTATTGTCGGCGTCGTCGTGGCCATCGCTGCCTGGAACTGCTTCTACATCGTGGCTCAGACCGAGCGCGCGGTGCTGCTGCAATTCGGTCGCGTGGTTCAGGCCGATGTTCAGCCGGGCCTGCATGTGAAGGTGCCGTACGTTAACCAGGTGCGTAAATTCGACGCACGCCTGATGACGCTGGATGCGCCGACGCAACGCTTCCTGACGCTGGAAAAGAAAGCCGTGATGGTCGATGCCTACGCCAAGTGGCGTGTGAAGGACGCCGAGCGTTTCTACACCGCGACTTCCGGTCTGAAGCAGATCGCCGACGAGCGTCTGTCCCGTCGTCTGGAATCGGGCCTGCGTGACCAGTTCGGTAAGCGCACCCTGCACGAGGTGGTCTCCGGTGAGCGTGATGCGCTGATGGCGGACATCACTTCTTCGCTGAACAAGATGGCCGAGAAAGAGCTGGGCATCGAAGTGGTCGATGTTCGGGTCAAGACCATCGACTTGCCGAAAGAAGTGAACCGCAGCGTGTTCGAACGTATGAGCACCGAGCGTGAGCGTGAAGCTCGCGAGCACCGCGCCAAGGGTAACGAGCTGGCTGAAGGCATTCGTGCCGATGCCGATCGTCAGCGCCGCGTACTGCTGGCTGAAGCCTATCGTGAATCTGAAGAGATTCGCGGTGACGGCGACGCCCAGGCCGCTGCGATCTACTCCAAGGCCTACGGTCAGGATCAGGAGTTCTACGCGTTCTACCGTAGCCTGCGTGCCTACCGTGAAAGCTTCGCGAACAAATCCGACGTCATGGTCCTCGACCCAAGCAGCGACTTCTTCCACTACCTGGAAAAAGCCAAGCCTTGATACGCCGTTGACCTGAATCATCCCGCCTGGCGGCTAAAACCTCTGGCGGGGTGATCCTTTGGGAAAACGTGTGTATGATGCGGCAGCCGGGAAATTCCCGGCTTTTTTGCGTCTGCACGTTTGATTGCTGGTTTTAGGCAGATGCCGGGCTCATGGCCCGACAGTTTTTCGAGGAAAGTGGTCAGCGAAGCCGTAGAAGGCTTTTCGCTCCGTCGCTCATGCGCGTGGATTGTGCGTGGGCCGATCATTTTCTGCTTCACTCAAGGCTCGCCGACAGGCTGGCTGCCCGGATATAGGGGAAGGCGTAATGGCAACGGTAGACCGCTGGCTTCTGCCAGATGGCATCGAAGAAGTACTGCCACCGGAAGCGGCGCGTATTGAAGTGGCGCGGCGTCAGGTGTTGGATCTGTTCCAGAGCTGGGGTTACGAGTTTGTCGTGACTCCCCATATCGAGTACCTGGAATCCCTGCTGACCGGCGCGGGCCAGGACCTGGACCTGCGCACCTTCAAGGTCATCGACCCGCAGTCGGGCCGTCAGATGGGATTCCGTGCCGACATCACACCGCAAGTGGCGCGCATCGATGCGCATACCCTGCGCCGCGAAGGCCCGAGCCGCCTGTGCTATGCCGGCAGCGTTCTGCATGCCCAGCCTCGCGCCCTGTCGTCCTCGCGCAGCCCGATTCAACTGGGCGCCGAGTTGTACGGCGACGGCAATCCGAGCAGTGACGTGGAAGTCATCAGCCTGATGCTCGCCATGCTGCAACTGGCCGATGTGCCGGACGTGCACATGGACCTCGGCCATGTCGGCATCTACCGTGGCCTGGCCCGTGCGGCCGGTTTGTCCGGTGAAGTCGAGCAGCAGTTGTTCGATGCCTTGCAACGCAAGGCTATCGACGAGGTCATTACCTTGACCGAAGGCTTGCCGGCGGACCTGTCGGGCATGCTGCGTGCGTTGGTCGACCTGTGTGGCGGTCGTGAAGTGCTGACGGCTGCGCGCGAGCGCCTGGCCAAGGCGCCGGCTCCTGTTCTGGCGGCACTGGACGACTTGCTGGCGATTGCCGAGCGTCTGTCCGTGCGTTTCCCGGAGCTGCCGCTGTACTTCGACCTGGGCGAGCTGCGCGGTTATCACTACCACACCGGCGTAGTGTTCGCCGTGTTTGTGCCGGGTGTTGGCCAGTCGATTGCTCAGGGTGGTCGTTACGACGACATCGGTGCCGACTTCGGTCGCGCCCGTCCGGCCACCGGCTTCTCTACCGATTTGAAAACCCTGGTGACCCTGGGGCGTGCTGAGATCGAGCTACCGTCTGGCGGTATCTGGATGCCTGACAGTACGGATGCGGCACTCTGGCAGCAGGTTTGCCAGTTGCGCAGTGAGGGTCAGCGTGTCGTCCAGGCATTGCCTGGGCAGCCATTGGCCGCCGCCCGTGAAGCGGACTGCGACCGGCAATTGATCCAGCAGAACGGGCTTTGGCAAGTATCGCCACTGGCTTCTTGAGTTTTCCCGCCGGCTGCCGCCGGCACCAAGTTTGCGCGAATGAGGACAAGTGTTATGGGTAAGAATGTCGTAGTCCTGGGCACCCAATGGGGTGATGAGGGCAAAGGCAAGATCGTTGATCTGCTGACCGAACATGCTGCCGCCGTAGTGCGCTACCAAGGTGGCCACAACGCTGGCCACACCCTGGTGATCGACGGTGAAAAGACTGTCTTGCACCTGATCCCGTCGGGCGTGCTGCGCGAAGGCGTGCAGTGCCTGATCGGCAACGGCGTGGTGGTTGCACCTGACGCCCTGCTGCGGGAAATCACCAAGCTGGAAGAGAAAGGCGTACCGGTGCGCGAGCGCCTGCGTATCAGCCCGTCCTGCCCGCTGATCCTGTCCTTCCACGTGGCGCTGGACCAGGCCCGTGAAAAGGCCCGTGGCGAGCTGAAGATCGGTACAACCGGTCGCGGCATCGGCCCGGCTTACGAAGACAAGGTTGCCCGTCGTGGTTTGCGTGTGGGCGACCTGCTCAACATGCCGCGCTTCGAAGACAAGCTGCGTGAGCTGGTGGACTACCACAACTTCATGCTGGTCGGTTACTACAAAGAGCCTGCCATCGAGTTCGAAAAGACCCTGGCCGAGTGCAAGGAATACGCTGAGCTGCTCAAGCCGCTGATGCTGGACGTGACCGCCGAGTTGCACGACCTGCGTCGCGCCGGCAAGGACATCATGTTCGAAGGTGCCCAGGGTTCGCTGCTCGACATCGACCACGGTACCTACCCGTACGTGACCAGCTCCAACACCACCGCCGGTGGCGTGGCGACCGGTTCGGGCGTTGGCCCGATGTTCCTGGACTACATCCTGGGCATCACCAAGGCTTACACCACTCGCGTAGGTTCGGGCCCGTTCCCGACCGAGCTGTTTGACGAAGTCGGTGCACACCTGGCCAAACAAGGTCACGAGTTCGGCGCTACCACCGGCCGTGCCCGTCGTTGCGGCTGGTTCGATGCCGTTATCCTGCGTCGCGCTATCGATGTGAACAGCATCTCGGGCATCTGCCTGACCAAGCTGGACGTCCTCGATGGCCTGGAAACCATTAACATCTGCACCGGCTACAAGGACGCGCAAGGCAACGCCGTAGCGCCGACTGACGCTGACAGCTACGTAGGCCTGCAGCCGGTGTACGAAGAAGTGCCGGGCTGGACCGAATCGACCGTGGGCGCCAAGACCCTGGAAGAGCTGCCAGCTAACGCCCGTGCCTACATCAAGCGCGTTGAAGAGTTGATCGGCGCACCGATCGACATTATTTCGACGGGCCCTGACCGCAACGAGACCATCGTTCTGCGTCATCCGTTCGCTTGATAAGTCATTGATGTGAAACACAAAGGGCCCATAATCGGGCCCTTTGTCGTTTATGCCTGTTGGACGGCATGACCTTTGCTGTAAATATCCCGATAAGAGTGCCATCAATTTAATGGCGTCAAAGTAGAGGGATTCACAGTGTCGGCCGTTCTCTCACTGTTACAAAGCCGTTTATTACGGCCTGTGTTCGTTACCCTTGGTATCGCCCTTTTGGTGCAGGTGCTGGTGGCTGTTGCTCTGACTCGGAGCACGGTGACTGCACTGGAAGCCGATCTCGGCACGCGACTTGGGGCGGACAGTCAAAAACTTTCCGGAGAGCTTGAGCAAGCGGGGCGTGAAGTCACCTCGAGTCTCGACAGCCTCTCCACCAGCACCCGTCAACGCCTCACGGC
Organism: Pseudomonas vancouverensis; assembly: GCF_004348895.1. Lineage (GTDB taxonomy): Bacteria > Pseudomonadota > Gammaproteobacteria > Pseudomonadales > Pseudomonadaceae > Aquipseudomonas > Aquipseudomonas vancouverensis. Next base: position 164,579 of record NZ_RRZK01000019.1, on the reverse strand, counting down.
CGGTTTGTCCTCGCGACTCGAGGAAGAGCAGGCGCAACTGCGTGCGACCCTGGAAAAAGACCTGAAGGACTCCGCCAATGACATGGCGCAGCTTCTGGCCTCGGTCGCACCCCGCGCCATGTGGGACAACGACGTTCCCACCCTGTCCGAGTTCGCCCGTCGCGCCCAGCGCAATCCCAACGTGCTGTTTGTGGTGTACGACGATGCCACCGGTCAACACCTGACGCGCTACCTCAACCGGGAAAACCCGATCAACAAGGCTCTGCTGGAGAAAGGCCAAGGCGAGCGCGCGCTGGACAAGGTGCTGGATGCAGCGAAAAACGATCCGTCGGTTTTCTACATCGAAGCCTCGATCAATCCGAACGGCGTGGAAATCGGCAAGGTGTTGATGGGCGTGTCGACCGAGTCCGTCGAGACTGATCTGGCGGCGCTGGACAAGCGCTTCTCGGCGCTGATTGCCAGCAGCGACCAGTTGGTCGGCGATAGCCTCAAAGGCGCAGCGGCAGACAGCGCCGCCGCCATGCGCTCGCGCCTGCAATCGGCGCAATCCACGGCAGGCGAAATGAAAGCCAACACCACCAGCACCGTCCAGGAGGCCGCGGCGACCCTTCGCTGGCGCATTGGTGTGTGCCTGGCCGTGGTCGGTTTTGGTGTCCTGCTGTTGCTGGCCGTGGTACTGGGGCGTCGAGTGGTCAATCGCCTGAAAATGCTGATCGTGGCCATGGATGACCTGGCGGCGGGCGACGGCGATCTGACCAAGCGTGTACAGATCAACAGCAAAGACGAAATCGGTGACATGGCCTCGGCGGTCAACCGCTTTGTGGATAAGTTGCAGCCGATCGTGCGTGAGGCGGGTGACGTGGCCCAGCGTACCGGCGTGGAAATCGGCGCCATGACCTTGCGCAATGCCGGTGCCGATGCGGCGGCGGGCATGCAGCGTGACGAGGTGGCGGAAAGTCTGCGCGCCTTGTCGAAAATGGCTGACGAAGCCCAGTCTGAAAGCCACGCCATGCAGGCGGCGTTGCGCCAGGTAGTTGAAATTCGTCAGGCCACAGACGAGAACACCAGGACTTCGGCGAAGGTCGGCAGCCTGATCGAGGCGCTGGCGGGGCAGGTCGACACCGGGGCACAAGTCATTGAGCGACTGGCGCAGCAGAGCGAGCAGATTGAGGTGGTGCTGACGGTGATCCACGGCATCGCTGAGCAGACCAACTTGCTGGCGCTGAACGCGGCCATCGAGGCGGCGCGTGCCGGTGAAACCGGTCGTGGTTTCGCGGTGGTGGCCGACGAAGTGCGGGCGCTGGCGAGCAAGACCCAAAGCTCAACAGGTGATATTCAGGCGCACATCGTTGCTCTTCAGCAGGGCGCACGTGAGGCTGTGGCGGCGATTGGTCAGGCCGGGCGTCAGGCCAGCGAAGGTCTTCTGGTGCTTCGTGACAGTGCGCGATTGCAGCAGTCGGTGCAGGCTTCGGTCGAGCAGGTGCACACCGCTATCGGTCTGGCGACTCAGGCGGCCGAACATCAGGCCAATGGCGCGCAAGCCGTACGTGGGCGTGTCGAGACCATTCATGCGCAGGCCGAGAAGGCTGCTCAAGCCGTTCAGGAAACCACGGCCAGCGGCAAGGTGCTGGATGGTCTGGCTGCACAGCTGAAGGCGAGCCTGGGGCAGTTCAGGGCTTGATCTGAAAGCAGTGCCGGTCTAGCTCGTTCCCACAGGTGCAGCGCAACCCCTGTGGGAGCGAGCTTGCTCGCGATAGCGGACTCAGCGACTCAGATACATCCGCGTCGTCAGCAGATACACCGGCAACCCCGACACCACGATCAACAGCGCCGCATACGGCGCCGCCGCCGCAAACTCCACATTCGCGGTATGCGCCCAGACTTCCGTCGCCAGAGTGTTCAGCCCGGTCGGGCTCAGCAGCAGCGTCGCCGTCAGCTCTTTCATCGCATCCAGAAACACCAGCGCGAACGCCGCGCCCAATGCCGGGAAGATGATCGGCAGCGTCACCCGACAGAACGCACTGAATGACGATGCGCCGAGAGTGCGCGCAGCTTCTTCCAGTTGCGGTGCAGCCTTATTGAGTGCGGTGCGAATCGGTGCCTGCGCGAGTGGCAAAAACAGCAGTGCGTAGGCAATCAGCAACAACGCCGAAGTCTGATACAGCGCCGGCACGTAGTGCAGGGCGAAATACACCAGCGTCAGTGCAATCACCAAGCCCGGCAGTGCATGCAGCAGATACGGCAGGCGCTCGGCCCAGATCGCCAGCTGGCCCTTGTGGCGAACCACCAGCAGCCCGACCGGCACTGCCAGCAGCAAGCACAGCGCCGCGCCACCCAGCGACAGCGCCAGTGACGACAGCAAAGCCTCAGTGATCGCTGCGACCGGGAATGCTGCTGACGACCCGACTGCCAGCCAATAAGCCAGCATCCCCAACGGAATGCCGCTGCCGACAATCGCCAGGATCACGCAGTACAGCTGGCCGACGACCGCCCACGGTCCCAGGCGAACCTGCTCGGCCCGTCGCGCAGCGCCTTGGCCCGTGCGCACGTGTCGCCCCTTGCCGCGCATGCGCAGTTCCAGCCACAGCAACGTCAGGCACAGCGCCAGCAGCACCGCAGACAGCATCGCCGCATTGGCATTGCTGAACTCAAGTTCGAACTGTTGGTAGATCGCCGTGGTAAAGGTTTGCAGGCCGATAATCGACAGGGCGCCAAACTCCACCAGCATATGCAGGGCGATCAACAACGATCCGGCCAGCAGCGATGGCCACAACAACGGCAGTGTGACGCGGAAAAAAACGCCCCAACGATTCTGCCCCAATGTGCGAGCCGACTCCTCAAGAGACGGGTCGAGATTGCGCAGGGTTGCTGCCACGGGCAGGAAAATCAGCGGGTATTTCGACAGGCTCATGACCAGAATGGCCCCGCCCAGTCCTTCGAAATGAGCGCTCAGGGAAACCCAGGTGAAGCTGCTGACAAAGGCCGGGACCGCAAATGGCAGGCACAGGACCACACCCCATAACCGGCGCCCTGCCAGATTGCTGCGTTCCAGCAACCACGCCAGCGACAGACCGATCACGCCGCAGGTGAGGGTGACCCCGGCCATCAGTGCCAGGGTGTTGCGCAGCAGGCCGAACACGTACGGACGCCAAAGCAGATGCAGCGCCTGAGCCCAGCCGGCTTGCCAGGCCTTGAGGCCAACATAGGCCAGCGGCAGCAAGCTCAGTACGACCAGGAGCAGCACCGGCAGCACCAGCCAGATCGACGGCCGCTTGCGCCGGGGCACGAAGCCAGTGCGCGATGCGGCGGATAGCGATACGCTCATCAGTTCAGGCCAACGTCACGTTCCAGATCCAACGCTTCTTCGGCGTTGCCGAGGTCGGCGGGTGTGACATTCGGTGCTTGCAGCTCGCTGAACGGTTTGAGCCCGCGGTCGGACTCCATACCCTTGTGCAGCGGATACTCGGCAGTGGTCTGGGTGATGACGCGTTGGCCTTCTTCGCTGGCCATGTAGGCGAGCAACTGCTGGGCTTCTTTGGGGTGTTTGCTGGACTTGAGCACCGCCGCGCTGGAGACGGTGATCAAGCCGCCCACATCGCCACCAGTGAAGTAATGCAGTTTCGAGTCGAGCTGGCCTTTTTCCCGCTGCAAGGCAAACCAGTAGTAGTTGTTGACCAGTACGGTAGCCACTTCACCGTTTTCAACCGCTTTAAGTGCAACCATGTTGTTGCTGTAGGTCTTGCCGAAAGCGCGCAGTCCGGTCAGCCACTCTTCGGCGGCGTCCATGCCATGTACCTTGATGATGGCCACGGCTTGTTCCTGGAACGCGCCGCTGGTGGGGACGAAGCCGACCTTGCCTTGCCATTTCGGGTCGGCGAAATCCATTACCGACTTGGGCAGGTCTTTTTCATCGACGAGTTTCGGGTTGTAGGCGACCACGCGCACCCGGGCGGTCACGCCGATCCAGGTGCCATTGCCGGCGACGTATTCCTTGGGCAGAACGGCGAGGGTGGCGTCGTCGGCCTTGGCCAGCAAGCCTTGTTCGCCCAGTTTGTTCAGAGGGGGCGATTCTTCGGTGTAGATCACATCGGCGGGGGAGCGATCGCCTTCTTCGACGATCTGGCTGGCGAGCTGGTTGCTGCTGCCCTTGCGCACGTTGACGTGAATGCCGGTCTTGGCTTCGAAGGCCTTGGCGACCGCATCGCCGACTTCCTTGTGCTGGCCGTTGTAGAGCGTCAGGGAAACCGGGTCGGCGGCTTGGGTGAGGGGAGTGGCGAGTGCCAGGCCGAGGAGGGTGAAGGTCAAGCCACGGCGCAGGGTATTTCGAAACATCATTCGCAGGGTTCCTCACTGTCGCATTGCAAAAACTTGCAACAATGATAAACGATATTGTTTCTCAAATGCGCGCTACGGGGAAAGAGAGTCCACATGGTGGTTTGGCCTATCCCCTCACCACAAAGGACATCTGCAAGGGTGGTGACATTTTCAGGAAGCCAGAAACGCAAAAACCCGCTTTCGCGGGTTTCTGTGAAATTCAAGGTCGTAACCTTGAATTTGAATTGGTGCCCAGAAGAAGACTCGAACTTCCACGACCGTAAGGTCACCAGCACCTGAAGCTGGCGTGTCTACCAATTTCACCATCTGGGCAATCATCTTCAGCGTTGCCGCTGTTGATGTGGCGCACTATACGGAGCGCGTTTTGATCTGTAAACCCCTGATTTTAAAAATTAATAAATCAGAAGCCCAGAATGCAAAAAACCCGCTTTCGCGGGTTTTTGTGTGAGCCTTGAAATTGATCTAATCTCAAGCTCGAAATTGGTGCCCAGAAGAAGACTCGAACTTCCACGGCCGTAAGGCCACCAGCACCTGAAGCTGGCGTGTCTACCAATTTCACCATCTGGGCAGTATCGGCAACGTCTCCGTCGTCGATGGCGCGCACTATACGGAGCGTCTTTTTAACTGTAAACCCCCGGAATCAAAAAAACCTGGAAAATTTCGCCAGCGGTCTTCAAATGGGCTTTGCGATGTCGATAAAGGGCTTCAGATGGGTCGTCTTAGCCTGAAATTTCCCGTTTCATTACGCCTATGCCAAACTAACCCGCATATAGACAAGGTGAAAACTCTCTAATGGCCGATTGGCAGTCCCTCGATCCCGAGGCCGCTCGTGAAGCGGAAAAATATGAAAACCCTATTCCTAGCCGCGAACTGATCCTTCAGCACCTTGCTGATCGGGGTTCGCCTGCTAACCGCGAGCAGTTGGTCGAAGAGTTTGGTCTGACCACGGAAGACCAGATCGAAGCCCTGCGCCGCCGCCTGCGCGCCATGGAGCGCGATGCTCAACTCATCTATACCCGTCGCGGCACTTATGCGCCGGTGGACAAGCTTGACCTGATCCTCGGTCGTATCAGCGGTCACCGTGACGGTTTCGGTTTCCTGGTGCCGGATGACGGCAGTGATGACCTGTTCATGAGCCCGGCGCAAATGCGCCTGGTGTTTGACGGCGACCGCGCGCTGGCGCGGGTTTCCGGTCTGGACCGTCGTGGTCGCCGTGAAGGCGTGATCGTCGAAGTGGTGTCCCGTGCTCACGAGAGCATCGTCGGTCGCTACTTCGAAGAGGGTGGTATCGGTTTCGTCGTTGCCGACAACCCGAAGATCCAGCAGGAAGTGCTGGTCACCCCGGGCCGTAATGCCAATGCGCAGATCGGTCAGTTCGTCGAAGTGAAGATTACTCACTGGCCGACGCCACGCTTCCAGCCGCAAGGCGACGTGGTCGAGATCGTGGGCAACTACATGGCGCCGGGGATGGAAATCGATGTTGCCCTGCGCACCTACGACATTCCCCATGTCTGGCCTGAGGCCGTGCTCAAGGAGGCCGCCAAGCTCAAGCCGGAAGTCGAAGAGAAGGACAAAGAGAAGCGCATCGACCTGCGCCATCTGCCGTTCGTCACCATCGACGGCGAAGATGCCCGCGACTTCGATGACGCCGTTTACTGCGAAGCCCGTCCGGGCAAGCTGCGCCTGTTCTCCGGCGGCTGGAAGTTGTACGTGGCGATTGCCGACGTTTCCAGCTACGTGAAACTCGGCTCGGCACTGGATGCCGAAGCCCAGGTGCGCGGCAACTCGGTGTATTTCCCCGAGCGCGTGATTCCGATGCTGCCCGAGCAGTTGTCGAACGGCCTGTGCTCGCTGAACCCGCAGGTCGATCGTCTGGCCATGGTTTGCGAGATGACCATCTCCAAGTCCGGCGAAATGACCGACTACTGCTTCTACGAAGCGGTGATTCACTCCCATGCACGCCTGACCTACAACAAGGTCAGCGCCATGCTCGAAACGCCGAAAGCCACCGAAGCGCGCAAGTTGCGTGGCGAGTACACCGACGTCGTCCCGCACCTCAAGCAGCTGTATTCGCTGTACAAGGTGTTGCTGGCCGCTCGTCACGTGCGTGGCGCGATCGATTTCGAAACCCAGGAAACCCGGATCATCTTCGGTTCCGAGCGCAAGATCGCCGAAATCCGCCCGACCGTGCGTAACGATGCGCACAAGCTGATCGAGGAATGCATGCTGGCGGCCAACGTGGCCACGGCTGAATTCCTGAAAAAACACGAGATTCCTGCGCTGTATCGCGTTCACGATGGTCCGCCACCGGAGCGTCTGGAAAAGCTGCGCGCTTTCCTCGGTGAGCTCGGCCTGTCCCTGCACAAAGGCAAGGACGGCCCGTCGCCGAAGGATTACCAGGCGTTGCTCGCCGGTATCAAGGATCGTCCGGATTTCCACCTGATCCAGACCGTGATGCTGCGCTCGCTGAGCCAGGCGGTGTACAGCGCTGACAACCAGGGCCACTTCGGCCTGAATTACGAAGCCTATACCCACTTCACTTCGCCGATTCGCCGCTACCCGGACTTGCTCACGCACCGGGCGATTCGCAGCGTGATCCATTCGAAGCAGGACACCCCGCACGTTCGCCGTGCCGGGGCGATGACCATTCCGAAGGCGCGCATCTACCCGTACGACGAAGCGGCCCTGGAGCAACTCGGCGAGCAGTGCTCGATGAGCGAGCGCCGTGCCGACGAAGCGACTCGCGACGTGGTGAACTGGCTCAAGTGCGAGTTCATGAAAGACCGCGTGGGCGAATCCTTCCCGGGTGTGATCACCGCCGTAACCGGTTTTGGCCTGTTCGTCGAGCTGACCGATATCTACGTCGAAGGCCTGGTGCACGTCACCGCGCTGCCGGGTGACTACTACCACTTTGACCCTGTGCACCACCGCCTCGCCGGTGAGCGCACCGGTCGCAGCTTCCGTCTGGGCGACACCGTGGAAGTGCGCGTCATGCGCGTCGACCTTGATGAGCGCAAAATCGACTTCGAGATGGCGGAAAAAACCATCAGTGCGCCGATCGGCCGCAAGAAGCGCGGTGCCGACACCAAGGCGCCTGTCGCCAAGGTTGAAGCAGAGCCGGCTCCGGCGAAAACCGGTCGTCGTCCTGCCAAGGAGAAGGCTGCTGCTGTAGAAGCCTATCGTCCAAGCGATGCTGCGGCGAAAAACGCTGAAGTGCGCAAAAGTCGTGAAATGAAACAGGCGTTGCTGGCCGGTGCGAAAAGCGGTGGTAAAGCGGCGTCTGGGGGAAAGACCAGTCGGTCGGCGCCTGACAAGGCTGTCGGCGGCAAACCTGCCAAACCGAGCAAACACCGTAAGGGTCCGCCAAAAGCGGGCTCCGCTCCGGCCGCGAAAAGCGGCGGGGCGCGTAAACCTAAGGCCAAACCATGAGTCAGTTGGAAAAGATCTACGGCGTACACGCTGTAGAGGCGTTGCTGCGTCACCACCCTAAACGCGTCAAGCAGATCTGGTTGGCCGAAGGCCGTAATGATCCGCGGGTGCAGACCCTGATCGAGCTGGCCAACGAGAACCGTGTTCAGGTGGGTCAGGCCGAGCGTCGCGAAATGGACGCCTGGGTTGAAGGTGTGCACCAGGGCGTGGTCGCGGACGTGAGTCCGAGCCAGGTCTGGGGCGAGGCGATGCTCGACGAGCTGCTCGATCGTACCGAAGGTGCGCCTTTGTTGCTGGTGCTCGACGGCGTGACCGATCCGCACAACCTCGGCGCCTGCCTGCGCTCCGCCGATGCGGCGGGTGCGCTGGCGGTGATCGTGCCCAAGGACAAATCGGCAACGCTGACGCCGGTCGTACGAAAAATCGCCTGCGGTGCCGCCGAAGTGATTCCGCTGGTTGCCGTGACCAACCTGGCGCGCACCCTGGAAAAACTCCAGCAGCGTGGCTTGTGGGTTGTCGGTACGGCGGGTGAGGCGGAAGTCAGCCTGTACGACCAGGACCTGACCGGTCCGACCATCCTGATCATGGGTGCCGAAGGCAAGGGCATGCGTCGCCTGACCCGTGAGCACTGCGATTACCTGGTCAACCTGCCGATGGCCGGTAGTGTCAGCAGCCTGAACGTTTCCGTGGCGACGGGCGTATGCCTGTTCGAGGCGCAGCGTCAGCGTAGCGTCAAAGCGAAGGCTGCTGCCAAAAAAGCCTAAGCCGTACGCGAAGCAAATGTGGGAGCTGGGTTGTTAGCGAAGACGGGGTAACATTCAGCATCAATGTCGAATGTTGCGCCCTCATCGCGAGCAAGCTCGCTCCCACAGTGTTTTGTGGTGTGGCGTGAATTGATGGTTGTTCAAATAATCACCAATTACCTTGCGCCTCTCCTGTCCCTTCTCTACAATTGCGCCCCTTGCTGTGATGGCAGGCACCCATGTGTCTAGCGTCCGCAAGTCCATAAGTGTCATTCACTCCTTGTCTGACCGCTTTTGAGCGGCAGGCTACAACCCGTAAGGAGCATTCATGCGTCATTACGAAATCATCTTTTTGGTCCACCCGGATCAAAGCGAGCAAGTCGGCGGCATGGTTGAGCGTTACACCAAGCTGATCGAAGAAGACGGCGGCAAAATCCACCGTCTGGAAGATTGGGGCCGTCGTCAACTGGCCTACGCAATCAACAATGTTCACAAGGCTCACTACGTGATGCTGAACGTTGAGTGCACTGGCAAGGCCCTGGCCGAGCTGGAAGACAACTTCCGCTACAACGATGCAGTGATCCGTAACCTGGTCATCCGTCGCGAAGAAGCCGTTACCGGCCAATCCGAGATGCTCAAGGCTGAAGAAAACCGCAGTGAGCGCCGTGAGCGTCGCGACCGTCCTGAGCACGAAGGCGTTGAAAGCGCTGACAGTGATGACAGCGACAACAGCGATAACGCTGACGAGTAATCCACGGACCTTTTAAGGAGCCTATCAAATGGCACGTTTCTTCCGTCGTCGTAAATTCTGCCGCTTCACCGCTGAAGACGTGAAAGAGATCGATTACAAAGATCTCAACACTCTGAAAGCCTACGTATCCGAGACCGGCAAAATCGTTCCAAGCCGCATCACCGGTACCAAAGCTCGTTATCAGCGTCAGCTGGCCACCGCTATCAAGCGCGCCCGCTTCCTGGCCCTGCTGGCCTACACCGACAGCCACGGCCGCTGAGACCGGGCAGTCGACACGTAGCAAAGGATTGAATGCATGCGGGCCATAGCTGAGTTCATCATGCGCGGCCGTATGCAGGCCACTCTGGTAGTGGCTGGATGCGCGGCGTTGCCGTTGTTGTATTGGTTGGGTGCTGCCGCCGGATGCCTCGTGCTCCTGCGGCGCGGATTGAAGGACGCCCTGGGCGTTCTTGCTCTGGGACTGCTGCCGGCGTTGATCTGGTGGCTTTACTCCGACGACCCACGGGCACTTCTGGTGCTGCTGGGGTCTGCGAGCCTTGCGTTGGTTTTGCGCGCAAGCGAGTCCTGGAACCGCGTGCTGCTGGTCAGCATAGCGATGGGAGTGGTGTTTTCAGTGGTGCTGGGGATGGCTTTTGCACCCCAGATCGAGATGCTGGCGCAGGCGTTGATCAAGGTCATGCCGTCGCTGCTCGGTGATGTCTACCAGAAGTTGTCGGTAGATGAACAAGCGCATTTTGCGTCCCTGATTGCACCGGTCCTGACCGGCCTTATAGCGGCATTGTTGCAAATCGTCAGCTTGCTGAGCCTGCTTGTCGGGCGCTACTGGCAGGCGTTGTTGTACAACCCGGGCGGTTTTGGTCGCGAGTTTCGCGCCATCCGCTTCCCGCTGTTGCCGGCGATGTTGCTGCTGGCGTGCATGCTTCTGGGGCCGAACATCGGTCCGCAGATGGCCATGTTGACGCCGTTGTGCAGCGTACCGCTGGTGTTCGCCGGGCTGGCCCTGATTCACGGGCTGGTGGCGCAAAAGCGACTGGCCAAATTCTGGCTGGTGGGGTTGTACGTCACGCTGTTGCTGTTCATGCAGCTGATCTATCCGTTGCTGGTGGTCCTGGCCATCGTCGACAGCCTGATTGATTTTCGCGGTCGTCTGGCGCCGAAAGACGCCGATAACGCGAACGGTGAAGGTTAAAAGTTAAGAGGATTTTCACATGCAACTGATCCTTCTGGAAAAAGTCACCAACCTGGGCAACCTGGGTGACAAAGTGAACGTTAAGGCTGGTTACGGTCGTAACTACCTGCTGCCTTACGGCAAAGCTACCGCTGCGACCCCAGCCAACCTGGCTGCGTTCGAAGAGCGTCGCGCTGAGCTGGAAAAAGCTGCAGCAGATCGCAAAGCATCGGCTGAAAGCCGCGCTGCCCAACTGGCCGAGCTGGAAGTGACCATCACTGCCACCGCTGGCGACGAAGGCAAGCTGTTCGGTTCGATCGGTACTCACGACATCGCTGACGCACTGACCGCCTCCGGCGTTGAAGTGCAGAAGAGCGAAGTTCGTCTGCCGAACGGCACTATCCGTAACGTAGGTGAATTCGACGTAGCCGTGCACCTGCACGCCGAAGTTGAAGCCACCGTACGCGTTGTCGTGGTAGCAGCTTAAGCAGCACTTGTCGGCTGGCACCCTCGGGTGCTTGCCGGTAACATCGGGCACGATCCTGTTTACAGGTCGTGCCCTTTGTCTTTCTGGCATCCCGGTTTTTCCATTCTGATTTCAAGTGGCCATGAACGAAATTTCCGCTCCCGAGCAATACGATCTGCAAACCGCCGCGCTGAAGGTGCCGCCGCATTCCATCGAAGCCGAACAGGCAGTACTCGGTGGTCTGATGCTGGACAACAACGCCTGGGAACGCGTGCTCGATCAAGTCTCCGACGGCGATTTCTACCGGCATGACCACCGCCTGATTTTCCGTGCGATCGCCAAACTGGCCGATCAGAACATGCCGATCGACGTCGTGACCCTGTCCGAGCAACTGGACAAGGAAGGTCAGACTTCACAGGTCGGCGGCCTCGGTTACCTCGGTGAACTGGCGAAAAACACGCCGTCGGTCGCCAACATCAAGGCCTATGCGCAGATCGTTCGCCAGCGCGCGACCTTGCGCCAGCTGATCGGCATCAGCACCGAAATCGCCGACAGCGCCTTCAATCCAGAAGGGCGCACGGCCGAAGAAATCCTCGATGAAGCTGAACGGCAGATCTTCCAGATCGCCGAGGCCCGGCCAAAAACCGGCGGCCCGGTGGGTGTAAACGAACTGCTGACCAAAGCCATCGACCGTATCGACACGCTGTTCAACACCGACAACGCGATCACCGGCCTGTCCACCGGCTACACCGACCTCGACGAGAAGACCAGCGGCCTGCAGCCGGCCGACCTGATCATCGTCGCCGGCCGTCCGTCCATGGGTAAAACCACCTTTGCGATGAACCTGGTGGAAAACGCCGTGCTGCGTAGCGAAAAGGCGGTGCTGGTTTACTCCCTCGAGATGCCAGGTGAATCGCTGATCATGCGTATGCTCTCGTCCCTGGGGCGGATCGACCAGACCAAGGTGCGTTCCGGTCAGCTGGAAGACGACGATTGGCCGCGCCTGACCTCGGCGGTCAACCTGCTCAACGACCGCAAGCTATTCATCGACGATACCGCGGGCATCAGTCCGTCGGAAATGCGCGCACGGACCCGACGTCTGGTGCGCGAACACGGCGATGTCGGCCTGATCATGATCGACTACCTGCAACTGATGCAGATCCCGGGCTCCAGCGGCGATAACCGGACCAACGAGATTTCCGAGATTTCCCGATCCCTGAAAGCGCTGGCCAAAGAATTCAACTGCCCGGTGGTGGCGCTCTCGCAGCTCAACCGTTCCCTGGAACAACGGCCGAACAAGCGCCCGGTGAACTCCGACTTGCGTGAATCCGGAGCCATCGAGCAGGACGCCGACGTGATCATGTTCGTGTATCGCGACGAGGTGTATCACCCGGAAACCGAGCACAAGGGCATTGCCGAAATCATTATCGGCAAGCAGCGGAACGGGCCGATCGGCTTTATCCGCCTGGCGTTTATCGGTAAGTACACGCGATTCGAGAACCTGGCGCCGGGCAGCTACAACTTCGACGACGACGAATAAATCGGGTGCAGACTTTGTGGCGAGGGAGCTTGCTCCCGTTGGGCTGCGAAGCCGCCCCATTGCTAGCAACCACCCAGATTCATATGTTGCGACTGCTTCGCAGTCGAGCGGGAGCAAGCTCCCTCGCCACAGGGAAACGCGCCTGACTCTCCGATTTCCGACCACAACCGTCGGAATTGGTCAAAATTTGTGCTATATTCCGCGCCCGCGAAATTCAATGAAAGCCAACACCGGTTATCGACATGCAAGCAGCCAAGCCGTTATTTGACTATCCCAAGTACTGGGCCGAATGTTTCGGACCAGCGCCATTCCTGCCAATGAGCAGGGAGGAGATGGATCAGCTCGGCTGGGATTCCTGCGACATCATCATCGTCACCGGTGATGCCTACGTCGACCATCCGTCGTTCGGCATGGCGATCATCGGCCGGCTGCTGGAGTCCCAGGGCTTCCGCGTCGGGATCATCGCGCAGCCGAACTGGCAGTCCAAAGACGACTTCATGAAGCTTGGCGAGCCGAACCTGTTCTTCGGTGTCGCGGCCGGCAACATGGACTCGATGATCAACCGCTACACCGCCGACAAGAAAATCCGCTCCGACGATGCCTATACGCCAGGTGGCCTGGCCGGCAAGCGTCCTGATCGCGCCAGCCTGGTGTACAGCCAGCGTTGCAAGGAAGCCTACAAGCACGTGCCGATCGTATTGGGCGGCATCGAAGCCTCCCTGCGCCGCATCGCCCACTACGACTACTGGCAGGACCGCGTGCGCAACTCGATCCTGATCGACGCCAGCGCCGACATCCTGCTGTACGGCAACGCCGAGCGTGCGATCGTCGAAGTCGCCCAGCGCCTGTCCTACGGTCACAAGATCGAAGACATCACCGACGTGCGCGGCACTGCGTTCATCCGTCGTGACACCCCGGCGGGCTGGTACGAAGTCGACTCCACGCGTATCGACCGTCCGGGCAAGATCGACAAGATCATCAACCCGTACGTCAACACCCAGGACACTGCCGCCTGCGCCATCGAGCAGGAAAAAGGCCCGATTGAAGATCCGCAGGAAGCCAAGGTCGTGCAGATCCTGGCCAGCCCGAAGATGACCCGCGACAAGACCGTGATTCGTCTGCCATCGGTAGAGAAAGTCCGCAACGACGCGGTGCTTTACGCCCACGCCAACCGTGTGTTGCACCTGGAAACCAACCCGGGCAACGCCCGCGCGCTGGTGCAGAAGCACGGCGAAGTCGACGTCTGGTTTAACCCGCCGCCGATTCCGATGACCACTGAAGAAATGGACTACGTGTTCGGCATGCCGTATGCGCGCATTCCACACCCGGCGTACGGCAAGGAAAAGATTCCGGCCTACGACATGATCCGTTTCTCGGTGAATATCATGCGTGGCTGCTTCGGCGGCTGCACCTTCTGCTCGATCACCGAACACGAAGGCCGCATCATCCAGAACCGTTCCCACGAATCGATCATTCGCGAAATCGAAGAAATTCGCGACAAGGTTCCTGGTTTTACCGGCGTGATTTCCGACCTTGGCGGCCCGACCGCCAACATGTACCGCATCGCCTGCAAGAGCCCGGAAATCGAATCCGCGTGCCGCAAGCCGTCGTGCGTGTTCCCGGGCATCTGCCCGAACCTGAACACCGACCACTCGGCGCTGATCCAGCTGTATCGCAGTGCCCGTGAATTGCCGGGTGTGAAGAAGATCCTGATCGCTTCCGGCCTGCGCTACGACCTCGCCGTCGAGTCGCCGGAGTACGTCAAGGAGCTGGTGACCCACCACGTCGGTGGTTACCTGAAGATCGCCCCGGAACACACCGAGGAAGGTCCGCTCAACCAGATGATGAAACCGGGCATCGGCAGCTATGACAAGTTCAAGCGCATGTTCGAGAAGTACTCAAAGGAAGCGGGCAAGGAGCAGTACCTGATTCCGTACTTCATCGCTGCCCACCCGGGCACCACCGACGAAGACATGATGAACCTGGCGCTGTGGCTCAAGGGCAACGGCTTCCGTGCCGACCAGGTGCAGGCGTTCTACCCGTCGCCGATGGCCACCGCCACCGCGATGTACCATTCGGGCAAGAACCCGCTGCGCAAGGTCACCTACAAGAGTGACGCGGTGACCATCGTCAAGAGCGAAGAGCAGCGTCGTTTGCACAAGGCGTTCTTGCGCTATCACGACCCGAAAGGCTGGCCGATGCTGCGCGAAGCGCTGACCCGCATGGGTCGTGCCGACCTGATCGGGCCGGGCAAGAACCAGCTGATTCCGTTGCACCAGCCGTCGACTGACAGCTACCAGAGCGCCCGTCGCAAGAACTCGACGCCAGCCGGCAGCCATAAAGTGGCGGCGAAAGAAAAGACCACCAAGATCCTCACCCAACACACCGGGCTGCCACCGCGTGCCAGCGATGGCGGTAATCCGTGGGACAAGCGTGAGAAGGCCAAGGCCGAGGCTTTTGCCCGTAACCAGCAGGCTGCCAAGGAACGTAAGGACGCGGCCAAGGGCAAGGGGCCAAAACCTGCGCGCAAGCCGGTCGTGCCGCGCTAAGCCGCTCTTGAGCTGAACAGAACGCCAACCTTCGGGTTGGCGTTTTGCATTTCAGGGTTCAACCCGTTGAGCTGGAGCCAATGGCCTTTTCGCCACTGGCCGCCACAAAAACGAGCAATCCCATTAACTCATTTCCCCGCATCGCCCAATTTTGGTGCTGTACTGCCTCCAGCAAAAGGAGAAAGCGCCAGTGCCGCTGCATGGCATAAGTCTTGCGCGCTTTCCAATACGCTTAGGGCTCGCAGGAGGCACGCCGTGTCGATTCATGTCGCATTGCATCACGTCACCCATTACCGCTACGACCGCGCAGTCGAGCTCGGCCCGCAGATCGTGCGCTTGCGCCCAGCGCCTCACAGTCGCACGCGGATTCTGTCCTATGCGCTGAAAGTCTCCCCCGAGCAACATTTCATCAACTGGCAGCAGGACCCGCAGGGCAACTACCTGGCGCGTCTGGTGTTCCCGGAGAAAACCGACGAGCTGCGCATCGAAGTCGACCTGCTGGCCGAGATGGCGATCTTCAACCCGTTCGATTTCTTCCTCGAACCCTATGCCGAAAAAATCCCCTTCACCTATGCCGCCGATGAGCGCAAGGAGCTGGCGCCGTACCTGGAAACCCTGCCGCTGACGCCGCAATTCAAGGTTTACCTGGACAGCATCGACCGGACGCCGCTGCCAGCGGTGGATTTTCTCGTGGCATTGAACCAGCGTCTGAGCGAAGACATCGATTACCTGATCCGCATGGAACCGGGTGTGCAAACCCCGGAGCACACACTGGAGCACGCTTCGGGTTCCTGCCGCGATTCGGCATGGCTGCTGGTGCAGTTGCTGCGCAACCTGGGGCTGGCGGCGCGGTTTGTCTCGGGTTACCTGATTCAACTGACTGCCGACGTGAAAAGCCTCGATGGCCCTTCAGGGACAGAGGTCGATTTCACCGATTTGCACGCCTGGTGCGAAGTCTATCTGCCCGGTGCCGGCTGGATCGGCCTGGACGCCACGTCAGGGCTGTTTGCCGGTGAAGGACATATCCCGTTGGCCTGTAGTCCCGATCCGTCCTCTGCGGCACCGATCAGTGGGTTGGTGGAGCCTTGCGTGTGCGAATTCAGCCATGACATGTCGGTGGAGCGGATTTGGGAGGCGCCGCGTGTCACCAAGCCCTACACCGACGATCAGTGGCAAGCGATCCAGGCACTGGGGCGGCAGATCGATGCCGATCTGCTCGAAGGCGATGTGCGCCTGACCATGGGCGGCGAGCCGACCTTCGTGTCCATCGACGATCCGGATGGCGCCGAGTGGAACACTGCCGCGCTGGGGCCGAACAAACGCAAGCTGTCCGCCGAACTGTTCCAGCGCCTGCGCAAGCATTACGCGCCGCAAGGTCTCGTGCATTTCGGGCAGGGCAAGTGGTATCCCGGTGAGCAGCTGCCGCGCTGGTCGCTCAACTGCTATTGGCGTCGTGATGGTGTACCGATCTGGCACAACAGCGCGCTGATCGCCGATGAGCGGGAAGACTACGGCGCTGACGCTGTGTTGGCTGGGCGTTTTCTGGCGAGCGTCGCCGAGCGGTTGAACATTCCGACACGTTTCGTGTTCCCGGCCTACGAAGACAATTTCTATTATCTCTGGCGTGAGGGCGCGTTGCCGCAAAACGTCAGCGCCGAAGACTCGCGCCTGGAAGAGCCGCTGGAGCGAGCGCGCCTGCGCAAGGTATTCAATCAGGGCCTGGACAAGGTTATCGGTCAGGTTCTGCCCCTGGCACGCACGGCCAAGGGTGATCAATGGCAGAGCGGGCGCTGGTACCTGCGTGACGAGCATTGCCGACTGGTGCCGGGGGATTCGCCGCTGGGCTATCGCTTGCCACTGGGTTCGCAACCTTGGGTGAAAGCGGCGGAGTATCCGTTCATTCATGCGCAGGATCCGAATCAGGATTTCCCTCCGCTACCGGATGCTGCGCAGCTGCAAAGCCAGGGCATGTCCGCTGTCACCGAGGACCGAACGCCAAAGATCGATGAGTCCGCCGACTGGCTGACCCGCACCGCGCTCTGCGCCGAGGCGCGCGACGGCCGTTTGTACCTGTTCATGCCGCCACTGGAGCGGGTCGAGGATTACCTCGAACTGGTCGCCGTCATCGAGGCTACGGCCGAAGAACTGCTATGCCCGGTGCTGCTCGAAGGCTACGAGCCGCCGAGCGATACGCGTCTGAGCAACTTCCGTATCACCCCGGACCCGGGCGTGATCGAGGTCAACGTGCAACCGTCGGCGAGTTGGGATGAACTGGTCGAACGCACCGAGTTCCTTTACGAAGAGGCGCGGCAAACCCGACTGACCACCGAAAAGTTCATGATCGATGGCCGGCACACCGGCACGGGTGGCGGTAATCATTTTGTCCTGGGTGGCGCGACGCCGGCCGACTCACCGTTCCTGCGTCGCCCGGACCTGCTGCGCAGCCTGATCAGCTACTGGCATAACCATCCGTCCCTTTCCTACCTGTTTTCCGGATTGTTCATCGGCCCGACATCCCAGGCGCCGCGTATCGATGAGGCACGCAACGATACCCTGTATGAACTGGAAATCGCCTTCGCACAGATGCCCGCGCCTGGCGAAGCGTGCCCGCCATGGCTGGTGGATCGCCTGTTGCGCAACTTGCTGATCGACGTCACGGGCAACACTCACCGGGCGGAGTTCTGCATCGACAAGCTCTATTCGCCTGATGGCGCGACCGGCCGTCTTGGCTTGCTGGAGTTGCGCGCCTTTGAGATGCCACCCCATGCGCGCATGAGCCTTGCCCAGCAATTGCTGTTGCGGGCGCTGGTCGCGCGATTCTGGCGCGAGCCCTATGCACCGGCAAAACTGGCGCGCTGGGGCACGGAACTGCACGACCGTTTCCTGTTGCCGCACTTTATCGAGCAGGATTTTGCCGACGTCATCGTCGACCTCAACGCCGCCGGTTATCCACTGCGGGCCGAGTGGTTCGCGGCGCACCTGGAGTTTCGCTTTCCCAAGGTGGGCGACTACGCCGTCAGCGGCATTGCACTGGAATTGCGTCAGGCCCTGGAGCCCTGGCATGTGCTGGGTGAAGAGGGCGCCGTGGGCGGTACGGTGCGATATGTCGATTCGTCACTGGAGCGTCTGCAGGTCAAGCTCAGCGGCTTGCCGCCGCAACGTTATGTGCTGACCTGCAATGGCATTCCCGTGCCGCTGCAGCCGACCGGACGCGTTGGCGAGTTTGTCGCCGGCGTGCGCTTTCGTGCCTGGCAACCGGCCAACTGCCTGCAACCGACGATCCCGGTCCACGCGCCTTTGGTGTTCGACCTGCTCGACACCTGGATGCAACGCTCTCTGGGTGGCTGTCAGTACCACGTCGCCCACCCGGGTGGACGCAACTACGACAGCTTGCCGGTGAACGCCAACGAAGCGGAGAGCCGGCGCATGGCGCGTTTTTTCCGTATCGGGCATACACCCGGAAAGCTGGTCGTGGCCGATCCGCAGGTCAACGACGAGTTGCCGATGACACTCGATTTACGACGTTTCTGAACCGTACGCGACGCCCGGGTTTTTCGTCTATCCGGGCGTCACGCGCCTGCGCTAGTCTGACCGTTCATTGCTGTCTGCCGAGCTTTCCATGCCTGACCTGCTAGACCGCTACCCGCTGACAGCGGGCACTTATCACGAACTGCTCGATACCAGTGGCGCCGTGCGCCCGCACTGGCGTCGTCTGTTCGACCATTTGCAGCGCAGCACCCCGGCGCAACTGAAACAGCGTCAGGCGCTGTTGACGCGGCAAATTCAGGAAAACGGCGTCACCTACAATGTGTATGCCGACCCAAAAGGCGCGGACCGACCGTGGGAACTGGACCTGCTGCCTCACGTTATTGCGGCCGACGAGTGGCAGCAATTGTCGGCCGGTATTGCTCAGCGCGCCCGGCTGCTTAACGCGGTCTTGGCCGATCTCTATGGTCCGCAGCGATTGATCGCCGAAGGCCTGCTACCGGCTGAATTGGTGTTCGGCCACAACAACTTTCTGTGGCCCTGTCAGGGGATCAATCCACCCGATGGGGCTTTTCTGCATCTGTATGCCGTGGATCTGGCGCGTACCCCTGATGGTCGCTGGTGGGTGACGGCGGATCGCACGCAAGCACCCTCGGGTGCCGGCTATGCGCTGGAAAATCGCACCATCGTGTCTCGGGCCTTTCCCGAGTTGTATCGCGACCTGAAGGTGCAGCATCTGGCAGGTTTTTTCCGCACGTTGCAGGAAACCCTCGCCCGTCAGGCGCCGAGCGGTGAGGAGGTGCCGCTGGTGGTGCTGCTTACGCCGGGGCGATTCAATGAAAGCTATTTCGAGCATCTGTATCTTGCTCGTCAGCTTGGTTATCCACTGGTGGAAGGCGGCGACCTGACCGTGCGTGATGCCACGGTTTACCTGAAGACTTTGAGCGGATTGCGCCGGGTTCACGCGATCATGCGCCGGCTCGACGATGACTTCTGTGACCCACTGGAGTTGCGCACCGATTCGGCACTCGGTGTGCCGGGGTTGCTTGAAGCCGTGCGTCAGGGGCGAGTGCTGGTGGCGAATGCGCTCGGCAGTGGGGTACTGGAATCACCGGGATTGTTGGGGTTTCTGCCGAAGATCAACGAGTACCTGTTCGGCGAAGCCTTGATCTTGCCGTCTATCGCCACCTGGTGGTGCGGTGAGGCGCCGGTGCTGGCGCAGGCCTTGGAAAAGCTTCCGGAATTGCTGATCAAGCCGGCGTTTCCTTCGCAGAGTTTTGCTCCGGTGTTTGGCCGTGATCTAAGTGAAAAACAGCGCCATGAGCTTGCCGAACGCATCCGGGCCCGTCCTTATGCTTATGTCGCGCAAGAACTCGCACAGTTGTCACAGGCACCGATCTGGCAGGCTGAAGGCAGTCACTTGCAGCCCCGCGCCATCGGCATGCGCGTTTACGCGGTGGCCAGCCAGGAAGGCTATCGGGTGCTGCCCGGCGGCCTGACCCGGGTTGCCGCCGAGGCCGATGCTGAAGTGGTATCGATGCAGCGTGGCGGTGCCAGCAAGGACACCTGGGTGCTGGGCGAGCACGCACCCGGCGGCGAACAATGGAAAGCCCAACGCACTATCGGCGTGCAGGATCTGATACGGCGCGACCCATACCTGCCATCGCGGGTGGTGGAAAACCTGTTCTGGTTTGGTCGTTATTGCGAGCGATGTGATGACAGCGCCCGCTTGCTGCGCATCGTGCTGGCGCGGTATGTCGACGGCGATGACCCGCAAGCCTTGCAGGCTGCAGTCGATCTCGGCGAGCGGCTGATGCTGTTGCCCGATGAGGGCGAATTGCCTGAGCGGCTGTTGGCGGCTTTGCTAGGTGATGACTGGCCGTTCAGCCTGCGTTCCAACCTGCAGCGCTTGCAGTGGGCGGCGTCACAGGTGCGCGGCAAGCTCTCCCGGGAAAACTGGCAGGCATTGGTCGAGTTGCAGCGCGAAGCCATGGAACTGGAAACCGAAGCGCCGGACTTTGGTGAGTTGCTGGACTTCCTCAACCGCCTGGTGATGTCCCTGGCCGCACTGTCCGGGTTTGCGCTGGACGACATGACCCGCGATGAAGGCTGGCGATTCCTGATGATTGGCCGGCGGATCGAGCGCCTGCAATTTCTCAGTGGCAGTCTCGCGGCTTTCCTGCGCGGCCCGGGTGCGGTTGATCAAGCAGGGCTGGAGTGGCTGCTTGAATTGGGCAACAGCAGCATCACCTACCGTTCGCGCTATCTGGCGGTGGCGCAACTGATTCCGGTGCTCGACCTGTTGTTGCTCGATGAGCAGAACCCGCACGCCGTGCTGTTCCAGCTGAAGCTGGTGACCCGCACGGTCAAGCGTCTGAACGACGACTTCGGCGCCCCGCGCGAAACGGGGCTGCCGGTGCTGGTGGAGCGCCTGGCGCGATTCGACCTGGGGTGTCTGGAGAATTCGTTGTTCGGCGAGGACAGCGTTCGTGCGGCCATTGAAGGGCTGGCCGGATTGCTGCAAGAGATCGCCGATGCCAGCGGGCAAGTCTCCGATCGCCTGGCGCTGCGGCATTTCGCTCACGTCGACGACGTCAGCCAGCGCACGGTGTCGGTCTGATGAGCGCTCACTACCAGATTTTCCACGACACCCACTATCACTACGACAGTCCGGTGTCCCTGGCCCAGCAACTGGCCCATCTTTGGCCGCGCGAGTGTGCATGGCAGCGTTGCAGCGACCGGCAACTGCAGATCAGCCCGGTGCCGACTTCGCGCCGTGATGAACTGGATGTGTTCGGTAATCCGCTGACTCGCCTGGCGTTCGAGCGACCTCACGACGAGTTGCTGGTCAACGCCAGCCTGACCCTTGAAGTGCTGCCCCGAGCGGTCGCCGATTTCACTCAGTCGCCCGCTTGGGAAGACACCCGCAACGCGCTGACCTACAGCAATCAACCGCTCGGTCCCGAGCTACACGAAGCTTGTCGCTATCGCTTCGAGTCGCCCTATGTGCACCTCAAGCGCAACTTCGTCGAGTTCTCGCAAAGCTGTTTTCCGCCGAGGCGGCCGCTCTTGCTTGGCGTGCAGGCCTTGATGGAGAAGATCTTCAGCGAGTTCACCTTCGATGCCGAAGCAACCCAGGTGGCGACACCCTTGGTCGAGGTGCTGGAGCGTCGGCGCGGGGTCTGTCAGGACTTTGCCCATCTGATGCTCGCCTGCCTGCGTTCCCGTGGCCTGGCAGCGCGTTACATCAGCGGTTACCTGCTGACCCAGCCACCACCGGGCCAGCCAAGGCTGATCGGTGCTGATGCGTCACACGCCTGGGTGTCGGTGTTTTGCCCGGTGTCAGGTTGGGTGGATTTTGACCCGACCAACAACGTGCAACCGGCACTGGAGCACATCACGTTGGCTTGGGGTCGGGACTTTTCCGATGTGTCGCCGCTACGCGGGGTGATTCTGGGCGGGGGCAATCATGATCCGGAAGTGCGCGTCACCGTGATGCCGCTGGATTAACACCCATTCACTGGGGCAGCGAGCTTGCTCGCGAAGGCGGCCGTACATTCGGCATTTGTGTCACTGAGAGACCGCTATCGCGAGCAAGCTTGCTCCCACAAAGGGCGGCGGTGTCTTGGAGTCATTCGGCTGGCCTGTGAGGGCCGGCAGCGACGCCGCCAACCCTTACACAGATCCTGTGGGCCCGATCAGGTTATCCGGCCCGGAGGTGCTCAGGCGTCGGGCGCCTGATCTTTCGGTGCATCAACATCATCTTCTGCCGCCACTTCACCCTCAGGGTTCAGTGCCGCCTCTTCAGCCGAAGCTTTCTTGCGCTGAAGCTTTTCCTCTTTCTTCTGCTCCTTGGCCAAGTCTCTCTGACGTTTGGCGAAGGAATAATTAGGTTTTGCCATGGGCGATCCTCTGGGGTCGAAGGTGAGGTTGAGCGGCACATATTCTGCCCTGTATCGGTGCCGAGCCGTTAGCCGGGTTTTTGCTCGGTCCATTTGGGCGCTACGGTCGGCTGCCAGACATCCAGCGCGTCGAGCAGGGTTTGTGGAGATTCGCTCAGTTGCAGCATGTCACGGTGCTGGCCGCGAACGAAGCCTTCGCCGACGATGTGATCAAGAAAAGCCGTCAACTTGCTGTAGAAACCGTTCACCTCCAGCAGCCCCAACGGCTTGCCGTGGTAGCCGAGCTGGCCCCAGGTCCAGACTTCGAACAGCTCTTCCAGCGTGCCCAGGCCGCCGGGCAGTGCGATAAAGGCGTCGCTGAGTTCGGCCATGCGTGCCTTGCGCGCATGCATGCCGTCGACCACTTCCAGGCGCGACAGGCCGCTGTGGCCGATTTCCTTGTCCTTGAGGCTTTGCGGGATGATGCCGATCACTTCACCACCGGCCGCCAGGGCCGCGTCGGCGACGATGCCCATCAGGCCAACGGCACCGCCGCCGTAGACCAGAGTCAACTTGCGCGCAGCCAGTGCCTGGCCAAGGGCCACGGCGGCTTCGCGATAGGCGGGATTGGTGCCGGTGCTGGCACCACAAAATACACAAACGGATGTTAAAGACATGCCTTACTCCAGGGTCGATCAGGACCACAGAGTAAAGGCACGTGCGCAGCACTCCAAGGGCTAAACTTCCCGCTGGGGTGTTTCATAGGTACCGCTGGCGCCACAGGCGTAGGCGGCCAGCAAACTGCACAACAGGCTGTTGATGGACATGATCGCAACTCCAGGTTTTGGTTGATGATCCGATGATAGGGCCGGACCAGACGCCTGGCTGGTAGATTGTCTGCATCGCTGTCATAGCCTGAAAGTTGTATACAATTTTTGACTCAAGTCATATGAACTTGCGAAGATTTCAGGCAGTCTTCTGTCCATTCGCGATTTTCGTTAACCCTGCCTTGGAGATTCACCATGTTTGCCAAACTTGTTGCGGTATCCCTGTTGACACTGGCCAGCAGCCAACTGATGGCCGCAGAGTGCAAGACCACGATCGACTCCACCGACCAGATGTCCTTCAACAGCAAGGAAATCGTGATCGACAAGAGCTGCAAGACCTTCACCGTCGAACTGACTCACTCCGGTAGCCTGCCGAAGAACGTCATGGGCCATAACCTGGTAATCAGCAAGACGGCGGACATGCAGCCCATCGCCACTGATGGCCTGTCGGCCGGTATCGACAAGAACTACCTGAAGGACGGTGACGAGCGCGTCATCGCGCACACCAAGATCATCGGCGCCGGTGAAAAGGACTCGCTGACCATCGACGTGTCGAAGCTGGCAGCCGGCACTGATTACGGCTTCTTCTGCTCGTTCCCGGGCCACATCTCGATGATGAAAGGCACTGTGACCGTCAAGTAAACAGGGTCACTGCGTTATCGTTCGGACGATGAGGCCAGTAGCATCAATGCATGTTCCGGCCAAAGAAAAAGCCCGCTGAAGTGATGAGCTTCAGCGGGCTTTTTCATTCATTCACCACTCAAGGCGCAAACGGCATCACCCGCTTGTGATGCGTCTTGCGGTACGTATCGAGGATGATCTTGAAGGCTTCCTCGCGCACTGGCTGGCCGTGCAGGAACGCGTCGATCTCGGCATAGGTCACGCCGTGGGACGCCTCGTCCGGCTTGCCTGGCGACAGATCTTCCAGGTCGGCGGTAGGGATTTTCTCCACCAGCGACTCCGGCGCGCCGAAACTGCGGGCAATGGCCCGCACCTGGTTTTTCACCAGGCCGCTCAGGGGCGCCAGGTCGCAGGCGCCGTCGCCGAACTTGGTGAAGAAACCCATCACCGCCTCGGCGGCGTGATCGGTGCCGATCACCAGGCCATGGGTAGCGCCGGCGATGGTGTACTGCGCAACCATGCGCATGCGCGCCTTGGTGTTGCCCAACACGAAGTCGACCGAGACGGCGTGCTTGCCCTCGAACGCTGCCACTTCATTGGCCAGCGACTTGACCGCCGGGCCGATGTTCACGGTGTGGCGTTCGTCAGGCTTGATGAAATCCACCGAGGCCTGCGCATCATGCTCATCGAACTGGGTTTCGTACGGCAAGCGTACGGCAATGAACTTGTAGGCGGCATCGCCACTGCGCTGGCGCAGTTCGCGGATGGCGCGCTGGGCCAGCAGGCCGGCGGTCAGCGAGTCGACGCCACCACTGATGCCGAGCACCAGGGTCTTGAGCCCGGAATTGACCAGGCAGTCCTGAATGAAGGTCACCCGCCGGGTAACTTCGGTTTCGAGGGCAGCCTCGTCGGCGAACGGTGGCTGGACCTTGAGCTGTTCAGCAATCTCACGCTGTACGGCTTGCATGAATTCACTCCTTGCTAGATAGGCTGGATGGACTGGAAGGGGCGGCAGGCACCTGGAAAACATGTCGCAAATAGGCGACGAAATTCGGGTCTTTGCAGTGGGTCTTGCCGGGCTCGTCGGAGATCTTCGCCACCGGCTGGCCGTTGCAGGCCGCCATTTTAAGCACGATGCTCATCGGTTCGACACCCGGAATGTCACAGGTGAGGTTAGTGCCGATGCCGAAGCTGACATTGATCCGACCACGCAGCGCGCGGAATATCTCCAGGGCCTTGGGCAGGGTCAGGCTGTCGGAGAAGGTCAGCGTCTTGCTCATCGGGTCGATGCCGAGCTTGTGATAGTGCGCAATGGCCTTTTCCGCCCAGATCACCGGATCCCCGGAGTCGTGGCGCAAACCATCAAAAAGCTTGGCGAAAAACAGATCGAAATCGCCGAGAAAGGCATCCATGGTAATGCAGTCGGTCAGGGCAATCCCCAGCAGGCCCCGGTACTCACGGACCCAGCAATCGAGGGCGGCGATCTGGCTGTCGATCAGGCGCGGGCCGAGTTGCTGGTGGGCCATGATCCATTCATGGGCCATGGTGCCCAGCGGTTTCATGTCCAGTTCACGTGACAGGTGCACGTTGCTGGTGCCGACGAAGCGTCCGGGGAAGTCGTGTTTGAGCACGTTCACCACTTCTTCCTGCACGCGGTACGAGAAGCGCCGGCGGGTGCCGAAATCGGCGACTTGCAATTCGGCAAGCTCGTCGCTGCTGGCGTTGGCGCTGAGCCAGTCGAACTTGCGGTAGAGCTGCTCGCGGACCTGGTCCAGGACGATTTCCCGGTAGCGATAGCGGTTGCGCACTTCGCTGACCAGCGCCAGCAGCGGCACTTCGAACAGGATCACATGCAACCACGGACCACGCAGGCGGATGAACAGCTCGCCGTTCTCGATGCCGGTGTGGATGTAGCGCAGGTTGAAGCGGAACAAGCCGAGAAAGCGCAAGAAGTCCGGTTTCATGAAGCTGATGCGCTCCAGGAAACTCAGTTGATCTGCGCTCAAGCTCAACTCCGCCAGGCGCTCGATCTGAAAACGGATTTCCGCCAGGTACGGACGCAAGTCCTCGCTGTTACGGCAACGAAACTCCCATTCAACTTCGACGTTCGGGTAGTTGTGCAGCACCGCCTGCATCATCGTCAGTTTGTAGAAGTCGGTGTCGAGCAGGTTCTGCACGATGCGATCGGCAAACACACTCTCGCTCATAACGGGAATCTCCAGCGTTGTCGCGGTATTGATCAATGGCGCTAGTGGCGCATATCCGAGGGCGCAATGGCCAGTCATTTCTTGGATCGCTCCCACAGGTACAGCATGACAGCCTACATTGGCGACACCGGCGGGCTATCAATCTGCTCCAGCATCCATTTCACGAAATCCCGCACTTTCGGCACTTCCGCCGAATGCTCCGGATACGCCAAGTAATAGGCGTCGGTGCTGGGCATCGCATGCTGCCAGGGAATGACCAGCTTGCCGTCGGCCAGTTCCTCTTCCACCAGAAAGCGTGGCAACAAGGCGACACCGCAACCGACCTGGGCAGCGCGGATGCACATATAGAAGGTTTCGAAGCGCGGCCCGTGGTAGCTGTGCTCGGTGTGGTAGCCCTGATGATCGAACCAGTCGTGCCAGGCCTGTGGGCGTGAAGCGTTTTGCAGCAGCACCAGATCGGTCAGTTGTGTCGGGTCGGTGAATGGCTTGTCAGGCAGGCTGCCGGGGGCACAGACGGGAACAAGTTCTTCCCCGAACAGCTTCAGGCATTCGGTACCGGGCCGTGAGCCCTGGCCGAAGTAGAACGCCAGGTCGCTGCGACCCTGCAACAGGTCGTCGGCTTCCTGCTCACTGCACAGGTCCAGATGGATCGATGGATGCCGCAGGCGCCAGCCCTTGAGACGCGGCACCAGCCAGCGTGCGCCGAAGGTGGGCGGCGTCGAGACGCGCAGGACTTCGGTTTCGCCGCCATAGGAGCGCAGGTAGTGGGTCGACATCTCGACCTGGGTGAGGATTTTTCGTACTTCAACCAGGTACAAATCACCGGCAGGGGTCATTTGCAGGCGGCGGCGCACCCGGCGAAACAGTAAGTGCTGCAACAGTTCTTCCAGTTGCGCGACCTGTTTGCTCACGGCGCTTTGAGTCAGGTTGAGTTCTTCGGCGGCCCGGGTGAAGCTCAAATGCCGGGTGACGGCTTCGAAGCACTGCAACGCAGCAATCGATGGCAGGTAGCGTTTATTGAGCATGGACGGTCCTTTGTTCTTGTCGCTTTATTACCAGCAATGCACAGCATGAATAAACGGAATGATATCTCTCTTAAAGGTCGTTTGTTGAGTAACCTGCGGGCAGCTAAAACTACAGGTCTGACCAGCCGCGACATGGCGGCTGTACATGTTCTGTCTTTTGCTTGAGGAGTGACCCATGGTTGCCGCATTGCTTGATCGTCTAGGTGTGAACCCGGCCCTGTACCAGAACGGCAAGGTGGCGGTGCATTCGCCGATCGATGGCAGCAAGATCGCCGCCGTGAACTGGGAAGGCGCGGCCGAAGTCGAGCAGCACATCAGTCGCGCAGATCATGCGTTCGAACTGTGGCGCAAGGTTCCGGCGCCGCGCCGTGGCGAACTGGTCCGCCAATTCGGCGAAGTCCTGCGCGAATACAAGGCCGACCTCGGTGAGCTGGTCTCCTGGGAAGCCGGCAAGATCACTCAGGAAGGCTTGGGTGAAGTGCAGGAAATGATCGACATCTGCGACTTCGCCGTCGGCCTGTCCCGTCAACTGTACGGTTTGACCATCGCCTCCGAGCGTCCTGGCCACCATATGCGCGAAACCTGGCACCCGCTGGGCGTTGTCGGCGTGATCAGCGCCTTCAACTTCCCGGTTGCGGTCTGGGCGTGGAACACCACGCTGGCGCTGGTTTGCGGCAACCCGGTGGTGTGGAAGCCTTCCGAGAAAACCCCGCTCACTGCACTGGCCTGTCAGGCCCTGTTCGACCGCGTCCTGAAGAATTTCAGCGATGCGCCACCGCACCTGAGTCAGGTGATCATTGGCGGCCGCGATGCCGGTGAGGCCCTGGTCGATGACCCGCGTGTGGCCCTGATCAGCGCCACCGGCAGCACCCGCATGGGCCGTGAAGTGGCACCGAAAGTTGCCGCGCGTTTCGCCCGCAGCATCCTTGAGTTGGGCGGCAACAACGCGATGATCCTCGGCCCGAGCGCCGATCTGGACATGGCCGTTCGCGCCATCCTGTTCAGCGCCGTTGGCACTGCCGGTCAGCGTTGCACCACCCTGCGTCGCCTGATCGCCCACGAATCGGTGAAAGAGGAAATCGTTACTCGCCTGAAAGCGGCGTATTCGAAAGTGCGCATCGGCCATCCGCTGGAAGGCAACCTGGTCGGCCCGCTGATCGACAAGCAAAGCTTCGACAACATGCAGGATTCGCTGGAGCAGGCCCTGAGCGAAGGCGGCAAGGTGTTCGGTGGCAAGCGTCAGCTGGAAGCGCAGTTCCCCAATGCTTACTACGTATCGCCTGCCATCGTCGAAATGCCGGAGCAGAGCGACGTAGTTTGCCACGAAACCTTCGCGCCGATCCTGTACGTGGTCGGCTACAGCGACTTCCAGGAAGCGCTGCGTTTGAACAATGCCGTACCGCAAGGCCTGTCCTCGTGCATCTTCACCACCGACGTGCGTGAAGCCGAACAGTTCATGTCCGCGGTGGGCAGCGACTGCGGCATCGCCAACGTCAACATCGGCCCGAGCGGCGCGGAAATCGGCGGCGCGTTTGGCGGTGAGAAAGAGACCGGTGGCGGTCGCGAGTCGGGCTCCGACGCGTGGCGCGGCTACATGCGTCGTCAGACCAACACCGTGAACTACTCGCTGGAGTTGCCGTTGGCACAAGGCATTACGTTTGACTGATATTTCAGCCACGCGGTGACCCCTGTGGGAGCGAGCTTGCTCGCGATGGCGTCGGCACTTTCAACAATGAGGTGACTGAAAAGACGCTGTCGCGAGCAAGCTCGCTCCCACACTGATTTGTGTGGGTTGGTTGGGTTTCATTTTCGGAGTCTGGCAATGCCGTTACGCGAAGAGTGTCTGTGGGAAAAACTGACGCCGCAAAGGCCGGACAATACGGCCCTCAAGGGTGAGGTCACGGTGGATGTCTGCGTCATCGGCGCCGGGTTCACCGGTTTGTCGGCGGCGGTGCATCTGCTGGAGCAAGGCAAGAGCGTGTGTGTACTGGAGGCCCATCGCGCCGGCCACGGTGGTTCGGGGCGCAATGTCGGGCTGGTCAATGCCGGGATGTGGATTCCCCCGGACGAGATCGAGGCTGGATTCGGCACCGAAGTCGGCAGCCAGCTCAACCGCATGCTGGGGGCGGCACCCTCTCTGGTGTTCAGCCTTGTGGATAAATACAACATCGATTGCCAGTTGCGCCGTGAAGGCACGCTGCACATGGCGCATAACGCCCGTGGCGAAGCCGACTTGCGCAGTCGTGAAGAACAATGGAAACGCCGTGGCGCTCCAGTGGAATTGTTGACTGGTCAGGCCTGCGAACAAGCGACCGGCACCAAAAAGATCGCCGCCGCATTGCTCGACCGCCGTGCCGGTACGCTCAACCCGATGGCCTACACCACGGGGCTGGCCAAGGCGGCGCTTGGCCTCGGCGCGAAAATGTTCGACCACTCCCCGGTGACGCGCCTGGAAAAGCAAGGCCAGCGCTGGTCAGTACAGACCGCGCAGGGTTCGGTGATGGCCGAAAAAGTAGTCATCGCTTCCAACGCCTACACCGAGGGCGACTGGACCGAACTGCGGCGCAACTTCTTCCCCGGTTATTACTATCAAGTGGCATCGGTCCCGCTGACCGAGGATGCTGCGCAACAGATCCTCCCCGGTGGCCAGGGTTCCTGGGATACCCGTCAGGTCCTCAGCAGCATTCGTCGGGACAAGGACGGGCGCCTGTTGCTGGGCAGTCTCGGCAATGGCAATCAGAAGCCGGCCTGGTTCCTCAAGGCCTGGGCCGATCGTGTGCAGCAGCACTATTTCCCTTACCTGAAACCGGTGGAGTGGGAATGCACCTGGACCGGCTGCATCGCCTTCACCCCTGATCACCTGATGCGCCTGTTCGAACCAGCGCCCGGTCTAGTGGCAGTCACCGGCTACAACGGCCGTGGCGTGACCACGGGGACGGTCGTCGGCAAAGCCTTCGCCGACTATCTGTGTAACGGAAATCCTCAATCCTTGCCGATTCCCTTTGCCCCCATGCAGCCATTGGCAGGGGTGGGCTTGCGTAGCTGTCTGTACGAGGCGGGTTTCTCGCTGTATCACGCGGGCCAGTGCTTGCGGATCGTCATCTGAGTGGGGATTTTTGTGCTTGGAAGCGGCGCTTTTTCGATCAGCAGCTAGCCTGTAATGGTGCGGGTTGTAGCAGTCCCGCACCAGCAGTGTGCACTTCGGTGACGCACGATGTTACAGGCTGGTTGCACGTCGTTTGGTGCCGCGGTTGCAATGATGGCGCAGTCGGGTTGCGCCTCATGATTTACAGGGTTTCACCTTCCGCGGTTTAGACGGTTGCACGCCCAATGAAAATGGGCCCCAAACAGTCGAAAAAACAATAAAGCAACGACTTGTTCAAGAATAAAAAACCGATGGCACGGCCCTTGCTCAGAGCATTCAGTGAAGTCGCAGTGCCAACTAAAAAAAAACCTTGGAGCACCACCTCATGTCCCATACGTTTTACAAGAAAGGCTTTCTGGCTCTCGCAGTGGCAACTGCGCTGGGTGTTTCTGCGTTTGCACAGGCTGACGTGAAAATCGGTGTGGCGGGCCCGATGACTGGCGCCAACGCGGCGTTCGGCGAACAGTACATGAAGGGTGCACAGGCAGCGGCTGACGCGATCAACGCTTCGGGCGGCGTCAACGGGGAGAAAATCGTCCTGGTCAAGGGCGACGATGCGTGCGAACCGAAGCAGGCTGTGACGGTCGCCAAGGACCTGACCAACCAGAAAGTGGCAGGCGTTGTCGGTCACTTCTGCTCGTCCTCGACCATTCCGGCTTCAGAGATCTATGACGAGGCTGGCATCATCGCCATCACTCCGGGTTCCACCAACCCACAGGTGACCGAGCGCGGCTTGAGCGCCATGTTCCGTATGTGTGGTCGTGACGACCAGCAAGGCATCGTCGCCGGCGACTACATCGTCGACGTCCTCAAGGGCAAGAAAGTCGCGGTCCTGCACGACAAGGACACCTACGGCCAGGGTCTGGCGGATGCCACCAAGGCACAACTGGAGAAGCGTGGCGTCAAGCCAGTGCTGTATGAAGGCCTGACCCGTGGCGAGAAAGACTTCAGCGCCGTGGTGACCAAGATCCGTGCCGCCGGTGCCGACGTGGTCTACTTCGGTGGCCTGCACCCGGAAGCCGGTCCACTGGTTAAACAACTGCGTACCGAAGGCCTGAAAGACGTGAAATTCATGTCCGACGACGGCATCGTGACCGACGAACTGGTGACCACCGCAGGCGGCCCGCAATACGTTGACGGCGTGCTGATGACCTTCGGCGCCGACCCACGTCTGCTGCCAGAGAGCAAGACCGTAGTAGACGCCTTCCGCAAGGCCGGCACCGAACCTGAAGGCTACACCCTGTACGCCTACGCTTCGGTCCAGACCCTCGCTGCGGCCTTCAACGGCGCCAAGTCCAACAAGGGCGAAGACGCTGCCAAGTGGCTCAAGGCCAACCCGGTCAAAACCGTCATGGGCGAGAAGACCTGGGACTCCAAAGGTGACCTGAAAGTCTCCGACTACGTGGTTTACCAGTGGGACGCGACCGGCAAATACCACCAGCTGGAAAAACAGAAGTAAGGGCTGACGCGATCATCTGAACGCCACAAACCCCTGTGGTAGCGGGCTTGCTTGCGAATGCGGGTGTCAGTCGCCATCAACGGTAGCTGATACACCGCTTTCGCGAGCAAGCTCGCTCCCACAGGAGGATGTGGAAGCCTGGGTGATCGCGCTCTGACATTGCTCCGACGTAAATCTGTATTTTCCTTAGAAGAACCGCGCAGACATATGTGCAGGTTCTCATTGCGTGAGATTGCGTTATGGATGGTATTTTCCTGCAGCAACTGGTCAACGGCCTGACCCTCGGGTCGGTCTATGGCCTGATCGCCATCGGCTACACAATGGTCTATGGCATCATTGGCATGATCAACTTCGCCCACGGCGAGGTTTACATGATTTCCGCTTACCTCGCGGCAATCAGTCTGGCTCTGCTGGCTTACTTCGGTATTGAATCCTTCCCGCTGCTGATGCTCGGCACACTGGTCTTCACCATCGTCGTCACGGGGGTGTATGGCTGGGTCATTGAACGTATTGCCTACAAACCACTGCGCAACTCCACCCGGCTGGCACCGCTGATCAGCGCCATCGGGATTTCGCTGATCCTGCAAAACTATGCACAGATCGCCCAGGGTGCCAAACAACAAGGCGTACCCACCTTGCTCACCGGTGCATGGCGCGTCGAAGTCGGCAGCGGCTTCGTCCAGCTCACCTACACCAAGATCTTCATCCTGGTCGCTGCTTTCGCCGGGATGGCCCTGCTCACCTACATCATCAAGTACACCAAGCTCGGCCGCATGTGCCGTGCCACCCAGCAAGACCGCAAGATGGCCTCGATCCTGGGGATCAACACCGACCGGGTGATTTCCTACGTGTTCATCATCGGTGCAGCGATGGCGGCCCTGGCCGGCGTGCTGATCACCATGAACTACGGCACCTTCGACTTCTACGCAGGCTTTGTCATCGGCATCAAGGCGTTCACCGCCGCAGTGCTCGGCGGGATCGGTTCGCTGCCTGGCGCCATGCTTGGCGGGATCATTCTCGGCATTTCCGAGTCGCTGTTCTCCGGCCTGGTCAACTCGGACTACAAGGACGTGTTCAGTTTCTCGCTGCTGGTCCTCGTTCTGGTCTTTCGGCCTCAAGGCCTGCTCGGCCGTCCTCTTGTGTCGAAGGTGTAAGCGATGTCTTCAACCACTCATAAAACAATCGATATCAAAAAAAGCCTGGTTGACGCGATTCTTGCCGGCCTCATTGCCCTGATCGTGTTCGGCCCGATCGTCGGCGTCGTGCTCGACGGCTACAGCTTCATCATGGAACCGACCCGGGTGGCCTGGATTGTCGCCATCGTCATGGCCGGTCGTTTTGCCTTGAGCCTGTTCCTGCAAACGCCCAAGGGCCTGAGGATCCTCGAAGGGTTCGAGGTCACCGGCTCCGGTGTTCACGTGCTGCCGCCCGACTACAAGTCGCGGCTGCGCTGGGTCATCCCGCTGGTCATCCTGATCGCCGTGGTGTTCCCGTTCTTCTCCAACTCCTATCTGCTGGGTGTGGTCATCCTTGGCTTGATCTACGTGCTGCTGGGGTTGGGGCTGAACATCGTGGTCGGCCTGGCCGGTCTGCTCGATCTGGGTTATGTGGCGTTTTATGCCATCGGTGCCTATGGCCTGGCGCTGGGTTACCAGTACCTGGGGCTGGGGTTCTGGACGGTGTTGCCGCTGGCGGCGATCACCGCCGGGCTGGCGGGGTGCATCCTCGGCTTCCCGGTATTGCGCCTGCACGGTGACTACCTGGCAATCGTGACCCTGGGCTTTGGTGAAATCATCCGGCTGATCCTCAACAACTGGCTGTCCCTGACCGGCGGCCCGAACGGCATGCCGGCACCACTGCCGACCTTCTTCGGCCTGGAGTTCGGCAAGCGCGCGAAGGACGGTGGTGTACCTTTCCACGAGTTCTTCGGCCTCGCCTACAACCCGGACGTGAAGTATTACTTCATCTACACCGTGTTGTTCCTGGTGGTACTGGCTGTGCTGTACATCAAGCATCGCCTGGTGAAAATGCCGGTGGGCCGCGCCTGGGAAGCCCTGCGTGAAGACGAAATCGCCTGCCGCTCCATGGGCCTGAACCACGTACTGGTCAAGCTCTCGGCGTTCACCATCGGTGCATCCACGGCCGGTCTGGCGGGCGTGTTCTTCGCCACCTACCAAGGCTTCGTCAACCCGACCTCCTTCACCTTCTTCGAGTCGGCGCTGATTCTGGCCATCGTCGTGCTGGGTGGCATGGGTTCGACCATTGGCGTCGTGATCGCAGCCTTCGTGCTGACCGTGGCGCCGGAACTGTTGCGTGGTTTCGCCGAGTACCGAGTCCTGCTGTTCGGCATCCTGATGGTGTTGATGATGATCTGGCGACCGCGCGGCCTGATTCGGATCAGCCGTACCGGTGTGACCCCGCGTAAAGGAGTAGCGCCATGAGCGAAGTCGTACTCAGTGTCGAAAAACTGATGATGCACTTCGGCGGCATCAAGGCGTTGAACGATGTCAGCCTGAAGGTCGAGCGCAATTCCATCTTCGCCCTGATCGGCCCCAACGGCGCCGGCAAGACCACGGTGTTCAACTGCCTGACCGGGTTCTACAAGGCCAGCGGCGGCAAGATCGAACTCAATGTGCGCGGCGACAAGACCAACGTCATCAAGCTGCTGGGCGAGTCGTTCAAACCGACCGATTTCGTTTCGCCGCGATCCTTCGCCAGCCGCCTGTACTACAAGATGTTCGGCGGCACGCACCTGGTCAACCGTGCCGGGCTGGCGCGGACCTTCCAGAACATTCGCCTGTTCAAGGAAATGTCGGTGCTGGAAAACCTGCTGGTGGCCCAGCACATGTGGGTCAACCGCAGCATGCTCGCCGGCATTCTCAACACCAAGGGCTACCGCAAGGCTGAAAGCGACGCGCTGGACCATGCGTTCTACTGGCTGGAGGTGGTGGACCTGGTGGACTGCGCCAACCGACTGGCCGGTGAACTGTCCTACGGCCAGCAACGCCGCCTGGAAATCGCCCGGGCCATGTGCACGCGGCCACAGATCATCTGCCTCGACGAACCGGCCGCCGGCCTCAACCCTCAGGAAACCGAAGCGCTGAGCGCGATGATCCGGCTGCTGCGCGACGAGCACGATCTGACCGTGGTGCTGATCGAACACGACATGGGCATGGTGATGAGTATTTCCGACCACATCGTGGTGCTGGACCACGGCATTGTGATTGCCGAGGGCGGGCCCGACGCGATACGTAACGACCCGAAAGTGATTGCCGCCTACCTGGGCGCCGACGAAGAGGAGGTGGTATGACCGCACCTATCCTCGAGCTCAAGGAGCTGGACGTTTTTTACGGGCCGATCCAGGCCCTGAAAAAAGTCTCGCTGCACATCAACGAAGGGGAAACCGTCAGCCTGATCGGCTCCAACGGCGCGGGCAAGTCGACGCTGCTGATGTCGATCTTCGGTCAGCCGCGTGCGGCGGACGGGCAGATCCTCTATCAAGG
Source organism: Pseudomonas vancouverensis (assembly GCF_004348895.1). Taxonomy (GTDB): domain Bacteria; phylum Pseudomonadota; class Gammaproteobacteria; order Pseudomonadales; family Pseudomonadaceae; genus Aquipseudomonas; species Aquipseudomonas vancouverensis. The sequence goes on along the minus strand of NZ_RRZK01000019.1, from coordinate 129,444 downwards.
CGTGGACATTACCCACAAGTCATCCCACTACATCGCTTCCAACGGCATCGCACAATCGCCGGAAGGGCGCCGGGTGTTCCCCGACATGACCGTCGAGGAAAACCTGCTGATGGGCACCATCCCGATCGGTGACAAATACGCCAAGGAAGACATGCAGCGCATGTTCGAGCTGTTTCCGCGGCTGGAAGAGCGACGCACTCAGCGTGCAATGACCATGTCCGGCGGCGAGCAGCAAATGCTCGCCATCGCCCGAGCCTTGATGAGTCGACCCAAGCTGCTGTTGCTCGACGAACCAAGCCTTGGGTTGGCGCCAATCGTGGTCAAACAGATCTTCGCGACCCTGCGGGAACTGGCCAAGACCGGCATGACCATTTTCCTCGTGGAACAGAATGCCAACCATGCCTTGCGCCTGTCGGACCGGGCCTATGTGATGGTCAACGGAGAAATCCGCATGACCGGCAGCGGCAAGGAGTTGTTGGTCAACGAGGATGTGCGCAACGCTTACCTCGGCGGTCATTGAGTTTTTAATGTTATGCACAAGCCCCGGCGAGCAATCGTCGGGGCTTTTTACATCTCCCAAGTAGCACTCCCCGCAGGTTTTTGAATGGGCCTGCGGGAAATTGTGGAAAACAATATTCCAAAGCTCCGAAAGCGCGACATAAAGCCGCTGCAAATCGTTGTTTTGTCATCGTTTTGACTTGTCCCCGTTTGCTGTGGAACTGGCTGTGAATAACGTGGGAGTAGCTGGCTGAAAGCCTTGCAAAGCGTGGCTTGCAGAGCGGTGGTTGTTTTTTGAGCAGGTGTTTTTGAGGGAGCAGGAGTGCACTTTGTCAACCTTTTTGTTGGTGCCTGAAGCAGGCCCGAACCGAGTGGACAAGCCTGTGGATAAGTCTGTGACTAAACTCTGGAAAGACCTGGCTGAAGGCCGTAGTTACTGGCCTCGCGCCATTGTCGGTTTGACCGTGTGGTCGAGAAATTGGACAGGGGCAACACGGGGGACCCTTGAGGGTCAAGCAAAAAACTTTCGAAAACACTCGCAAAGCCATATGGGCAGCGGCTTACAGCTTTTCCACTTGCCCCCAAAGACTGTGGATCGGCCTGTGGATAACGTGCGCGCACATGGCTGCAAGCCACGGTCGCTGCGGGATTGACTGGGTTGTTCGTTTTTTGAACAGCTGCGTGGTGGTTGCTGCTCCGGACAAGGGCGGGCATGCTGCCTGCTGATTTTCTATTCCAATGGCTGGTACTCAGCCACAGCTAGGAGAACACGATGTCCAACACCCTGTTTATTACCGGCGCAACTTCCGGTTTTGGTGAAGCCTGTGCCCGTCGTTTTGCCGAGGCCGGCTGGAAACTGGTGCTGACCGGCCGTCGTGAAGAACGCCTCAATGCGCTGTGCGCCGAGCTGTCGAAGCAGACCGAGGTCCATGGCCTGGTGCTCGATGTACGTGACCGCAAGGCCATGGAAGAGGCCATTGCCAACCTGCCGCCGTCGTTCGCCAAGCTGCGCGGGCTGATCAACAACGCGGGGCTGGCCCTGGGTGCTGATCCGGCGCCCAAGTGCAGCCTTGACGACTGGGACACCATGGTCGATACCAACATCAAGGGCCTGATGTACAGCACGCGCCTGTTGTTGCCGCGCCTGATTGCCCACGGCCGTGGCGCCGGTATCGTCAACCTGGGCTCGGTCGCTGGCAACTATCCGTATCCGGGCAGCCACGTGTATGGCGGGACCAAGGCCTTCGTGCAACAGTTCTCCCTGAGCCTGCGCTGTGACTTGCAAGGCACTGGCGTGCGCGTCAGCAACCTCGAGCCCGGCCTGTGCGAAAGCGAGTTCTCGCTGGTGCGTTTTGCCGGCGACCAGGCGCGTTACGACGCCACCTACGCCGGTGCGGAGCCGATCCAGCCGCAAGACATCGCCGAGACCATTTTCTGGATTCTCAATGCCCCGGCGCACATCAACATCAACACCCTGGAGCTGATGCCGGTAAGCCAGAGCTGGGCCGGGTTTGCCATCGAGCGCAAGGCTTAAGACCGCGTCACGGCCATCGCGAGCAAGCTCGCTCCCACATTGATTTTCCGGTGATCACAAATCCGGTGTGGGAGCGAGCTTGCTCGCGATGACGTCGAAACTGACAACGCCGGACATCAGCTAGACTCCTCCCTCAAGCAAATCGCCACAAGCGGCGGTTTAGAGGTTTTCGAGGAGATCCGGTGCGCAATCGAATCGAGCAGAACCTGCTCAAGCAATCCACATTCCTGATGCTGATCGTGACCTTCGCCGGGATCATCACCGGGTTTGTCTCGGGCGCCCAGTCGATCCTCTTCGATGGCTTCTTTTCGCTGATCGCGGCATTCATCAAGGTGTTGATGCTGATCACCTCGCGGCTGATCGCCAAGGAGAGCAATCAACGCTTCCAGTTCGGCTCCTGGCATCTGGAACCCATGGTGCTGGTGATCGAGGGCAGTTTCATTTTCCTCGTCGCCATCTATGCCTTTCTCAACGGTGTGTTCGGGATTTTGAGCGGGGGCCGCGAGGTCGTACTGGGGCTGGTGATCGTCTATGCGGCGGTCTTCACCGTCATCGAACTCATTTATTACTTCTACGTCCGTCATCGCAATCGCACGCTCAACTCATCGCTGATCGGCTTCGACAACATCAGTTGGCTGGTGGATGCGATGTTGTCGGCAGGGCTGCTGGTGAGTTTCCTCATCGCGCTGTTGCTCAAGACCCAGGGCTATGACGAGTGGGCGGTGTACGTCGACCCGATGATCCTGATTCTGCTGGCCTTGGGCATGCTGCCCCCGGCCTACAAGATTCTCGGTCCGGCGTTGCGCGATGTGTTGGGCATTGCCCCGAACCAGTTGGACGAGAAGGTGCGGCAGGTGATGGACGTGGTCAAGGTCGAGCACGGTTTCGACGACTACATTTCTTACGTTCAGAGGCACGGGCGTGCGTGTTTCATCGAAATTCACATCGTTTTGCCGAAGGATTACTGGCTCGACGGCGTAGGGCAACTGGACAGTTTGCGCGAGGAGATTTCCGCGAAACTTGGCGAACCGGATGCCGCGCGATGGCTGACCATCAGCTTTACCGGCGATCGCAAGTGGATTGAGTGAGGAGCGGCGGTTCCTTCGCGAGCAAGCTCACTGAAGACCTGATGGGAGCGAGCTTGCTCGCGAAAGCGCCGGATCAGTCAGCCAAGATACTCAGCCAAACCGCGATAGCAGGTCGCCAGGTGATAAGGCGTGGTCGACGGCATATCGCGACGGCTCACTGCCCCGTGCTCATCCCGGCACTCATACCAGCCACCAGCGTGCAGCGAGCGTTGCTGCAACGCCTGCAACTGACGCAGGACATGGGCCTCGCTGTCTGGGCGCAAGGTCAAGGCGCGCAGGTATTCGGCCTGGGCCCAGATGCGCTGCGTGGCATCGCGGGTGCCGCCGTTCGGCCCGAGGTCGAGCATGGCCCGCACAGCGCCGGTCTGTTGATCGACACCCAATTGCTCGGTGAACGCAAAAGCCCGTTCCAGCGAGGCATGCAGGGCGCAACCGCGCAGCAGCTCGGAGGACTCCAGCAAGTAATACCATTCGAACTGATGACCCGGTTCAAACCAGTTATCCACAGAGCCCAGCGGTTTTTCCATCAACACGCTCTGTTGCGGATCGATGAAGCGCGCCTGCATGGCTGTGCATAACTCGACGAGGGCCTGTTGCACCGCAGGGTCTTCGCGTACCGCCAGTGTGGCGAGGAAGGCCTCGGCCAGGTGCATCAGCGGGTTTTGCAACGGGCCGCTGGCCAGTGACGACCAGTCACGGTCGAGCACAGCGTCGTAAAGGCCGTCGCCTGTTGCGAAGCGCTGCGCGATGACTTCCAGGCAGGCGTTGAGTACCGACTCCACCAACGGCTCACGGACCTTGTCCCAATAGTGGGCACAGGCGAACAGAATGAAGGCATGGGTGTACAGGTCTTTGCGTTGATCCTGCGGCAGGCCCTGGGCGTCGATGCTGTAGAACCAGCCACCGTGCTCGGCATCGTGAAAGTGCCGCTGCAGGGAGCGGAACAGCGCGCTGGCACGTTCCTCTGCGCCGGGCACCTGACCGATCAGGCTGGCAAACAGGTACAACTGCCTTGCGCAGGCCATGGCCCGGTAGCGTTGAGGCGGCAGTGGCCGGTGTTCGCCATCCAGCGCCTCGTAAGGCAACGCCATGTCGGCGTTCCAGCCCGGGCCTTGCCAGAGCGGCACGATGACGTCCACAAAGTGCTGTTGCACCGAGGCAAACAGGGTGGTCAATTCAGGCTGGGAGGCGGAGCGGGAAACAGGCGGCATTGGCTGGCGTCGTCACGGCAGGGTTGATTGCGCGACATGTTAACAGGCCTGAGAGGTGTGGTGGCTGTCAGGCCGTCATCGCGAGCAAGCTCGCTCCCACAGGATTTGTGCCGATCCACGATGATGTGAGCAACATACAACCCGTGGGAGCGAGCTTGCTCGCGATGAGGCCAATGCAGGCGCCAGTGAATCAACCCGCCAACAACCACACACCCATCGCCGCCGAGGCCGCACCTGCAATTCGCACCAGTGGCGCAGCGGCCTGAGGCAACACCCGTACTACGGCATATCCGGCCGTATGCAGCGCTGCTGTTGCCGCCACGAAACCTGCCGCATACGCCCACGGACTCGACATGTCAGGCAGCTCCAGGCCGTGAGCCACACCGTGAAACAAGGCAAACAGCGCCGTTGCGGCCACCGCCAGGCTCAACGGCGGGCGCACCGCCAAGGCCACCGCCAGGCCCAGCGCCAGCACCGATGCGGCAATCCCGCTCTCCAGCGCCGGCAGGTTCAGCCCTTCAAAACCGAGCAACCCGCCGAGCAACATGGTGCCGACGAAGGTGCAGGGCAGCGCCCAGCGCGCCGCGCCTTGCTGTTGTGCCGCCCACAGACCCACGGCGAGCATCGCCAGCAAGTGGTCGAGACCGCCGAGCGGGTGACTGATGCCGGCGATCAAACCGTTGTCACCGTGCCCGGGATGGGCAAAGGCGATGGCCGGGGTCAGCAGCAGGGCGAGGGCGCCAAGAATGCGCTGGAGTGTCATGGTTGAGCTTCCTTGTTGATAAGTCGTGATCAGGCGGCGGTCAGCAGGCCCTGGCGTTCGATGAAGGCGATGATCTCTTCCAGGCCCTGGCCGGTTTTCTGGTTACTGAAGACGAACGGCTTGCCGTTGCGCATGCGTGTCGTGTCGCTGTCCATCATCGACAGCGATGCGCCTACCAAGGGCGCCAGGTCGATCTTGTTGATCACCAGCAGATCGGATTTGCAGATGCCCGGGCCGCCTTTGCGCGGCAGCTTGTCGCCGGCGGATACGTCGATCACGTAGATCGTCAGGTCGGACAGCTCCGGGCTGAAGGTCGCAGAAAGATTGTCGCCGCCAGATTCCACCAGAATCAGGTCCAGCCCCGGAAAGCGCCGGTTGAGCTGATCCACGGCTTCGAGGTTGATCGAGGCATCTTCACGAATCGCCGTGTGCGGGCAGCCGCCGGTTTCCACGCCTATGATGCGCTCCGGCGCCAGGGCTTCATTGCGCACCAGAAAGTCAGCGTCTTCGCGGGTGTAGATGTCGTTGGTGACGACCGCCAGGTTGTAGCGCTCGCGCAAGGCCAGGCACAGGGCCAGGGTCAGGGCGGTTTTACCGGAGCCGACCGGGCCGCCGATGCCGACACGCAGGGGTTGTGTGTTCATGTGCTTCTCCAAGATAAAGGGCCCTAGGAACGGAACAGTCGACTGTATTGGCGCTCGTGGGCCATACACGCCAGGGACAGGCCGAAGGCGGCACTGCCGTAGTGATCGGGGTGGATGTGGCTGGCCTCGTGCTGGGCCTGCTGCAACAGCGGCAGCAGTTCACTGGTCAGGCGCTGGGCGGCCTGCTGGCCCAGCGGCAGGGTTTTCATCAGCACCGCCAACTGGTTTTCCAGCCAGCTCCACAACCAGGCCGCCAGTGCATCCTGCGGGCTGATGCGCCAGGCTCGCGCGGCCAATGCCCAACCGAGTGCCAGGTGCGGTTCCGCACGTTGTGCAAGAAAGGCGCGGGCAGGTTCGTCGAGTTCCGGCAGGCCGTTGAGCAATTGCTGCAACGAATAGCCCATCTGCCGGCTCTCCAGATGCAATTCGCGGGTTTCGCGGCTGGCACGGTGTTCTTCGCAGCGTTGCAGCAGTTCGGCCCAGTTTTCCTCATGGGCGGCCACGCAGTGGGCGAGCAGCAGCGGCGCTTCGAAGCGCGCCAGATTCAACAGCAATTGATCACTGATCCAGCGTCGGGCGCTGTCCGGATCCTTTACGCGACTGTTGTCCACAGCCATTTCCAGGCCTTGGGAATAGCTGTATCCACCAATCGGCAATTGCGGGCTGGCCAGTCGCAGCAGGGCCCAGGCGGGATTCATGTGCGCACGCCGAACTGGTGCAGCTTCGGTGCATAGTTGAAGTCTTCGTCGCCATGTCGCGAATGATGATGGCCACCGCCGTAGGCGCCGTGCTCCGGCTGGAAGGGCGCTTCGATGCTTTCGACATGGGCGCCGAGTTGTTCGAGCATGGCTTTGAGCACGTAATCATCGAGCAATCGAAGCCAGCCATGGCCGACTTGCAGGGCGACATGGCGGTTACCCAGGTGGTAGGCGGCGCGGGTCAATTCAAAGGCATTGGCGCAAGTGACGTGCAGCAACTGTTCCGGACGGGCGCAGACACGTACGATCCGCCCGTCTTCGGCTTGCAGGCATTCACCGTCATACAGTGGCGACTGACCGCGTTCGAGAAACAGCCCGACGTCTTCCCCCTCGGCACTGAAACAGCGCAAACGGCTTTTGCTGCGGGCCTCGAACGTCAGGTGAAGTTCGGCGGCCCAGACGGGTTGAGGGTCGATTCTGCGATGAATCACCAGCATCGGAAGGCTTCCAGCAATGGGCAATGCTCAGGCTAGAGCAAGGGGCTTGCCAATCGCGGGAGGTGTAGGAAATAGCTGTCTGAAACGTAGGATAAATTACAGATAGGGAGGATTTCGCGTGAGTTTGGTGCGTGTGTTTTTCGTCGTGCACCATAGTGAGGCGCAGAAGCTCGCCGAGATTACCTGCGGGGCTTGTCGGATCACCGCATCGCCGCGATGGCGGTGTGTCAGGAGGCCTGGATATCGATCATGCCGACGCCATCGCGAGCAAGCTCGCTCCCACTGGGTTTTGTTTTAACCGGAAAAATGGGGGTTATTCGGTACTGCCGAGCCCTTGCCAGTGTTTGAGGCCGATGAAGATGAACCGCAACTGCTGGGTGATCTTGGCCTGAGGCGTCAGGTGCTCGGGCAGTGTGTCGGCGGGCGGGTCGATGATGTCCGGCAGGGTGGCGAACACGCTTTTGACGATCAGGTCGGCCATGACGCTCAGGCCGGCGATGTCGAGGTGCTGCAGTTTTGGCATCAGTGACAGATCGGCTGCCAGGTCCGAGCTGATGTCTTCGCGCAGGCGGCCAATGGCCTTTCGCACCCTTATCGATCCGCCGTACTGCTCGCGGGCCAGAAACAGGAACTGCGAGCGGTTGGCACTGACCACATCGAGAAAGATCCGCACGGACGCATCGATGATGCCGCCCATGACGAATTCGTTGTGCCGCACCAGGCGGATGGTTTCGCGAAACGTCTGGCCTACTTCGCTGACCAGCACCAGGCCCAGTTCGTCCATGTCGGTAAAGTGCCGGTAGAAACCGGTGGGCACGATGCCAGCGGTTTTCGCCACTTCGCGCAGGCTCAGGCTGCCGAATCCTCGGCCGCCGTCCATCAAGCGCCGGGCGGCGTCCATCAGGGCGTTGCGGGTTTGTTGTTTCTGTTCGGCGCGGGGCAGCATTACGAAGACGATTTCTGGACAAGAAGAGCGGGGCACTCTAGCAAATAGGCTTTGCTGGCGTCGAACGACAATCCGGGGATCTGACGGGAAGTGTGGGGTGTGTCGCGCGTACCGCTAAAAGTCAAAAGCCCAATCTGTTGATTGGGCTTTTTTTCCGGGCGGCCATGGGGCTTAGCTCAGGGCGCTGTTGCGTTCGATCACACGGTCACCACCGCCTTCAGCGAGGGTCTGGCCTTGTGGAGTGCGGTCGGAACCGTCAGCCGCCAGGGTCTGGCCTTGTGGAGTGCGATCGGAACCGTCGGCAGCCAGGGTCTGGCCTTGTGGGGTGCGATCGGAACCGTCGGATGCCAGGGTCTGGCCTTGTGGGGTGCGGTCGGAACCGTCGGATGCCAGGGTCTGACCTTGTGGAGTGCGATCGGAACCGTCAGCAGCCAGGGTCTGACCTTGTGGAGTACGGTCCGAGCCGTCCTGGGTGATCAGGCCTTTTTCTTTCAAGCGATCGTTACCACCTTCGGCCAGGGTCTGACCTTGTGGGGTACGGTCGGAACCGTCTGCTGCAACGGTCTGGGTGAACACCGAACGGCTGTCTTTGGCTTGAGGGGTGGCCTGGTCAGCGGCTGGCAAAGCAAAGGCGGTACTGGCCAGCATCGAAAGGGTAAGGCTAAGCAGTAATTGGCGTTTCATGATTGTTGTGCTCCTTGGGAGTGCTGAAAAGTGGGTACGAGGTGAATGTTACTCTCGATAAGTCGATATAAAAGTTCATAACCGCAATGGTAATAATCAACAGAATTGATTGTTTGCCGCGAAGGCTCTAGATCGGGCATTTCAGGCGGACGGTTTTGCACCGAGGTGGGTATTTTCGACCCATTTGTGCTGCGCAAAAGTGCGGGAGGGGTAACGCCATATGACCGATTGGTCAGTATTGGACTGCTGTATTTGCGCGAAATCGGTCTTTCGATTAAACCTGCGCGGCTTTTTTCAGTCGTAGATTTCATGGCAGGCCGCTTCTGGCCTACCGTTTCATCAAGGCGTCGCGGTCAGGACGCTCAGCCGTATCAGGAGCTCTGTGCAATGACGCGCACCCGTAAAATCCTCGCCTGGACCTTCGCCAGCCTCGTTCTCCTGCTGGCGGTGTTGGTGCTGATCATCGTGTTCTTCGACTGGAACCGGATCAAGCCGCCGCTCAATGCCAAAGTCTCCGAAGAACTGCACCGGGCATTTGCCATCAACGGCGACCTGTCCGTGGTCTGGCAGCGCGAGCCGGACGAAGGCGGATGGCGAGCCTGGGTGCCATGGCCGCATGTGGTTGCGCAGGACCTGAGCCTGGGTAATCCGGACTGGTCCAAGGTGCCGCAGATGGCCACCCTCAAGCGTGTCGAGTTGCGCATTTCGCCGTTGGCGTTGCTCGCTCAGCGGGTGGTGATTCCGCGCATCGACCTCACCGAGCCCAATGCCTCATTACAGCGCCTGGCTGATGGCCGCGCCAACTGGACATTCAAGTTCGACCCGAAAGATCCCAACGCCGAGCCGTCGAACTGGGTGGTGGACATTGGTGCAATCGGTTTTGATAAAGGCCATGTCACCCTTGATGACCAAAGCCTGAAGACGCAACTCGATGTGCTGATCGATCCGTTGGGCAAGCCGATTCCGTTCACTGACATAGTCGGCGACAAGGCCGCCAAAAAAACGCAGGAGCAGGGTGCGGCGCCCCAGGATTATGCGTTCGCGATCAAGGTCAGCGGCCAGTACCACGGTCAGAAGCTCAATGGCCAGGGCAAGATTGGCGGATTGCTGGCTTTGCAGGATGCGAGTCGGCCGTTTCCGTTGCAGGCGCAGGTGAAGGTGGCTGATTCCAGCGTCGAACTGGCCGGCACCCTGACCGACCCGATGAACCTGGGGGCACTGGATCTGCGCCTGAAACTGGCCGGCACCAGCCTCGGCAACCTGTATCCGCTGACCGGCGTGACATTGCCCGACACGCCCCCCTACGAAACCGATGGTCATTTGACCGCCAGGCTGCACGAGGCCGGTGGTGCGCTGTTCCGTTACGAAGACTTCAACGGCAAGATCGGCCAGAGCGACATTCACGGCAATCTGAGTTATGTCGCCAGCCAGCCCCGGCCGAAACTCAGCGGTTCGTTGCTTTCCAATCAATTGTTATTCGCCGACCTCGCGCCGCTGATCGGCGCCGACTCCAATGCCAAGCAACAGGCCCGGGGCGGCGACAGCAAACAGCCAGCGGACAAAGTGCTGCCGGTAGAAGAATTCAAAACCGATCGCTGGCGCGATATGGACGCCGATGTCGAGTTCACCGGCAAGCGCATCGTCCACAGTGAAAAGTTGCCGTTCAACGATTTGTATACCCACCTGGTGCTGACCGATGGCGTGCTCAGCCTGGAGCCGCTGCGTTTCGGTGTGGCTGGCGGCAAACTGGATGCACAGATTCGCCTGAATGGTCACACGGACCCGCTGGAGGGCCAGGCGAAACTGACTGCTCGCGGATTCAAGCTCAAACAGTTGTTCCCCGGTTTTGAACCGATGAAAACCAGTTTTGGCGAGCTTAACGGCGATGCCGATATCAGCGGGCGAGGCAATTCGGTGGCCAAGCTGCTGGGCAGCGCCAACGGCAACCTGAAAATGCTGATCAACGATGGCGCCATCAGTCGTGAGCTGATGGAGCTGGCGGGGCTCAATGTCGGCAACTATGTGGTCGGCAAGATCTTTGGCGACAAGGAAGTGAAGATCAACTGCGCGGCGGCCGACATGGGCATCAAGTCCGGTCTGGCGAGCACGCGACTGTTCGTCTTCGATACCGAGAACGCCATCATTTACATCGACGGCACGGCCAACATGGCCACCGAACAACTGGACTTGACCGTCACGCCTGAATCCAAGGGCTGGCGCCTGATTTCCCTGCGTTCGCCGTTGTACGTGCGAGGCAAATTCATCAAGCCGGATGCCGGGGTCAAGGCTGTGCCTTTGATGTTACGTGGCGCGGGGATGGTGGCGCTGGGCGTGATTGCTGCGCCAGCCGCCGGGTTGTTGGCGCTGGTGGCGCCGAGCGGCGGGGAGCCAAACCAGTGTGCGCCGCTTCTGGAGCAGATGAAGGCGGGCAAGGCGCCGAAAACGGTCAAGAACTGACGAGCATCAGCGTTTAGGATTCCAGCGCCTCAGTTTCGAGGCGCTGGAACGACTTGCAATGCCTGACCTTTTAAATCAAGCGGTGGGAGCGAGGATGTGCATCAGCTTTGATTCGATGTTCTGCCCCAGTTTCTTGAGAACGTCATCTCTTATCTGGCTGTAATGACGCTCATCCAACAGGCTGTGCAACTGCCAGCTGTTGGTCTGCCGGTCGTTGATGGAGCTTAGAACTGGTTGATCAAACAGATCGACCGATAGCGCATGGTTTGTGGTGAAGGCCAATTGTTGGGTTATCACTGTCTTGTTACTGCGAATAATGGTCAGCAACGCAGCCGTTGATGTCACGGTTGTGGTAGGGGTATCGCTCTTTACCGCGTTGCTTTCAAGTTTTCTGATGATTGTCATCAGCTCCACCGACTCAGGTTGGAGTAGTGCCATTTGCTTAATTGCATTGGCGAGTGTTTGCTGTTCATCTTCCAGCAAGGCACTCCCGACGCTCTGTTTGGTAATTTTTAAAAGGCTGGTGCTCTCAAACTCGAGTCGTCTGGATGTTTGACGGTTTGTTGTCCAGCCAATATTTCGAACGGTATTTTTGTATGTTGGCCATGAAGTGAGACGATTGCTGCTTTTTTTTTCCGCTATCAGGTCACTTAGCAGGCTGGATGCCAGGATATCCTTTTTAAAGCTATCAGGGTGTGATCCAAAAAAGATTGTTATGTTGCCATTGATAAGCCAAGTGTCGAACGCAGTTTTTGTCATGTGTTCTCCTGCACTGCAGTGTGTGCATTAAATATATTGTGCCGGGCGCTTTCGCAGGATCTAATATATTGATGTTTGTTAGAGGTCAGGAAGGTTGCGAATAAATTTTTTACCGGCTTCAGTATATTTTTCGTACAGCTCATTACGCAGTCCGGAAAAAACCCGGCTGTCAAGATACGAGCGAACTGCGCCGGTTTTTATAGTGGTGGACTGCTTCGTCGATTTCCAGAACAAAATACCCCGAGTACTTTCTCGTGCATCAAGGGATATGCAATTTAGGATCATGTTTGGCTGTTGCCCGTTGTCAAGCCATATTGGGGATATATCGAATCTTGGCTCAACACCAGTAGTTTTGTTTCGTTCGTATACCTGTAGGGCTTTTGGATCTTTTTTCACTCTTTCAAGTGCTTCTTTCGCAACCACGCTAAGAATGCTGGCAGCTTGATTGCCAATCAATCCTGTTACCATTCTGAGGGCCACTTCGTCCATAGTCAGGCCAATTTTATGAATTGTGATTTCTTGCATACTTTTGTTTTGAGTGACCCAGCCAAGCTTGCCCAGGCCGTTGACATAGTATCGATACCATTCAAAGATTTGTTCTGTTTTAGGGTATAGCTTGTCTGCCGCATTTTGCATGACAAGTTTGCACAGGTTCACATCGTCGATAATTTCTTTTGGCACGCCGGGCAGAAATGCATCGATGGTGCCAGGCATGATACTGGCGGTTGGTTTGTTGATGTCGTGTTCAGATTCCTCCGAGAAGCTATCTGGGCCATACGCAACTGGCTGTATGGCGGCAGGCAGAGGTGGCAGAGGTGGCAGAGGTGGCAGAGGTGGCAGGGAATCCAGGAATTCGAGTCGTTGTTCAAGTAACATATAAGTAGTCCTTTACTATTTGTTTTGAACAGCCGGCTGGCTGTGCCATGTTAGAATAAATTTGTTTTTTTCAAAGTCTACAAGTTGTTTGTGACTTCAGGTTTTTAGTAGGTAATAAGTCTTGGCGTTATATGTGGTTTTTAAAGTCGGCATGGTGCGTACTTCCCTTTATCGCAACGCATGTCCAGACAATAACGCCTCTTCCCGCAGCCACTGAAAAAACACTCGCACCGGCGGATGTCGCTCACGCCCCGGTACACACAATGCGCTGTACCCGGCGCCGTCGACCTGCACGTCACCCCGATAAGGCACCAGCAATCCACTGGCAACACTTTCCGACACCAGGATGTTGCTCGCCAGCACCAGACCTTGTCCGGCAATCGCCGCTTGCAGGGCGTAATGCTCTTCGTCGTATTCGCGCACAGCCGGTGAATTGTCCAACCAGTTTTCGCCGGACTGCGCACACCAGGCCTGCCAGCCGTGGGCATAGAGTTTGGAGTTGTGCCAATGAACACTGATCAGCGCCGGCGTGCGTGTGGCCGCCAGCGTCACTTGTTCCGGCGAACCGTAAACCCCGAAGCACTCATCGAACAGGCACAGCCCATACAGGTTCGGGTAATCGTCGAGGCTGTAACGCAGCACCAGATCGACGCTGGCGTCCTGATGCAGGTCGATGACTTCGCAATGGGTGTCCAGGCGAACGTTGATGTTGGGATGTCGAGCGTAGAAACGTCCCAGTCGAGGGACCAGCCACAAGGCCGCAAAGGCGGCGGTGGTGGAGACGGTCAGGTTCACGTTACTGCGTTGCGGGCGCAGGGTGTCGACGCTTTGTGCCACCTCCAGAAAAGCGCCATGCAGGCTGTGGAACAGCCGTTCACCGCAGTCGGTCAGGCGCACCTGGCGCGGCAGGCGCTCGAACAAGGGCACGCCGAGCCAGGTTTCCAGTGAACGAATCTGATGAGAAACGGCCGTCGGTGTGACCGCCAACTCTTCAGCGGCCGCCTTGAAGCTCAGCAGCCGGGAGGCGGATTCAAAGGCACGCAGGGCGGTCAAGGGTAGCGAGGCAAACATTGGAAATACCATAGATGAATTGAATTCATCCTGACTGATTTATGCTCATTTGAAGCTAAGCAGCTGCGAGCTTCAAGCTGCAAGCCACAAACAGTTCCAGTGTAGCTCTTGAGGAAATACAGATGAGTAAAATTCTTGCCGTTCATGCCAGCCCCCGTGGCGATCGCTCTCACTCGCGGCGCTTGGCCGAAGTGTTTCTGGCAGCCTTGCAGGCGCGCCGCCCACAGGCTCAGTTAACCCGTCGTGAAGTCGGTCGGGCGTTGATACCGCCGGTCAACGAAGCGTTTGTGGCCGCTGCGTTTTACCCGGAGCCCAATGCTCGGCCGCTGTCGATGCAGGCCGATCTGGCCTTGAGTGACGAACTGGTGAACGAGCTGCTCGGCCACGATCTGCTGGTGATTTCCACGCCCATGCACAACTTCAGCGTACCCAGCGGCCTCAAGGCCTGGATCGATCAGATCGTGCGGGTCGGGCTGACGTTCGATCACACACTGGACAATGGCGTAGCTCAGTACCAGCCGCTGGTGCGAGGCAAAAAGGCGTTGATCATCACCAGCCGCGGCGGCTTTGGTTTCGGTCCGGGCGGTGAGCTGGAGTCGATGAATCATGCCGACACCTTGCTGCGTACGGTGCTCGGATTCATCGGCATCACCGATGTCACCGTGGTGGCCGCCGAGGGCGAAGAATCCGCTGACCGTACCTTCGATGTTTCCGCTGCCGAGGCCGAAGAACGCTTGCGGGCGTTGGCTGGGGAGTTCTAATTGGCCTGGGTGTTCTTGCTGGTCGCGGCCGGGTTCGAAGTCACCTTCGCCATGGGCATGAAGTACGCCCAGGGTTTCACCCGGCTATGGCCATCGCTGATCACCGTCGCCGCCGCCGTGGGCGGGATTTACTTCCTGACCTTGGCCATGCGCGAGCTGCCGGTGAGCATCGCGTACCCCATCTGGACCGCCATCGGCTCGTTAGGCACCGTGTTTCTGGGGTTCGCATTGCTGGGCGAGAGCCTGACCCTGATCAAGCTGCTGTCGGTCGGGCTGATCGTGGCGGGGGTTGTGGGCCTTAAGTAAGGCCGATGACATAGACTTGTCATCTTCGCTGGCGATGCTTGGCGGATGAATTGCATCCCGCCTTGCGTCACCCCCCGCCCACAAGGATGTCTGCCCATGTCGCCAGGTTCTACCCCGCGTTATCCGCTGGTGTTGGTCCCGGGGATGCTCGGGTTCATCCGGCTGGTGTTTTATCCGTACTGGTACGGCATCGTCGAAGCACTGCGCGGTACGGGTGCGACGGTGTTCGCGGTGCAGGTGTCGCCGATCAACTCGAACGAGGTGCGCGGTGAACAGCTGCTGGTGCGAATCGAGGAGATCCTGCGAGAAACCGGCGCGCAGAAGGTCAACCTGATCGGCCATAGCCAGGGTTCGCTGACGGCCCGTTACGCAGCTGCCAAACGGCCGGATCTGGTGGCGTCGGTGACCTCGGTGGCGGGGCCGAATCATGGCTCGGAGCTGGCGGATCACCTGCATGCCCACTATCCCCATGACAGTGTCCGTGGCCGTTTGCTGAGTTTCTTTTTACGGATGGTCGCTGTAGTGATGGGGTTGTTGGACACCGGCTATCGAGGGCCGAAGCTGCCGGTGGATATTCATGCCTCCCATCATTCGCTGACCACCACAGGGGTGGCGCTGTTCAACCAACGTTATCCACAGGGATTGCCGGACACCTGGGGCGGGCATGGCGCAGAAGAGGTCAACGGCGTGCGTTATTACTCATGGTCCGGCACCTTGCAGCCGGGCATCACCGATCGAGGGCGCAACTTGCTCGATGGCACCAATCGCAGTTGCCGGCTGTTTGCCAGGACTTTCGTGCGCGAGAAGGGACATTGCGACGGCATGGTCGGCCGCTACAGTTCGCACCTGGGGACGGTGATTGGCGATGAATACCCGCTGGATCACTTCGATATCGTCAATCAGTCGCTGGGGCTGGTAGGCAAGGGCGCCGAGCCGATTCGACTGTTTGTCGAGCATGCGGCACGGCTCAACGCGGCAGGGCTCTAGACTGCGTCATCGTTCATCGTCGGAACGCTGCCCGGACCAAGCTCGCTCCCACAGGTTTTCGGTCGTTCTCATTAAATGAGCTCGAAAAAAATGTGGGAGCTGCTTGCCGGCGATGGGGCCAGCTCAGGCAACGCTGGCCCTGCGGCCAAACACCGTGGTCCAGCGCTCGGACAGAATCACCCCACCCAAGGTCAACACACCGCCGATCAGGTGATACATCCGCAACTGCTCATGCAGCACCACCGCCGCAATCAGCGCAGTAATCAGCGGCAGTAAATTGAAGAACTGCGTGGTCCGGCTCGGCCCCAGGCGCACCACGGCCTGCATCCAGGCCAGCGGTGCAACCATCGAGGCCAGCAGGCAGGCATACAGCACGAGTGGAATGTTCTGCAGCGTCGGCCCCACCTTTTGCGAAACAAAGTACAGCGGAAACAACACCACCACCGCCACCAGCACCTGCAAATACAACAGCACCAACGGCGGCAGCTTCAACTGCCATTTTTTCAGCAGCGTGCTGTAGATCGCGTAGGCCAGGGTGGCGATCAGCATCATCACATCACCCAGATTTACACCATGCTCCACCAGTGCTCCAAGGCTGCCGGACGACACCACCACCAGCACACCGGCGAACGACAGTACCGCACCGGCCAGGGCGCCCATGGTCAGGCGCTGGCCGAGGCTGATAATCGCCATGGTCAGCGACATCAGCGGCATCAGGGACAGGATGATGCCCATGTTGGTGGCCGTGGTCATGCCCGCGGCGAAGTACGCCAGACTTTGATAAACGGCCATGCCGAGCACGCCGAGGACAAAAATCTTGCCCAGGTTCGGGCGGATCAGCGACCAGTGGGCGACCACTGGCTTGAACATGAACGGCGTGAACAGCAAACCGGCCAGCAGCCAGCGATAGAAGCCAATTTCGGCGGGGAAGATCGCCCCGGCCGACATTTTGGTGATCACGGTGTTACCGGCCCAGATAAAAATGGCCAGCAGGGGATAAGCGTATTGCATCGGGAAAAACCAGTACGTTGATGAAGGGCAATTATCCGCTTGTCTGGATGCAAGCCTATACTTCGATCCGGACAATTTGCCCCTGATGACGGACAGCATGAGCAGTAAACACATCGACCTGCTGGAATTCAACGAATTGCCGTCGGCGGTGTACTTCCGTTATGCCGATTTCAACGCCCACGAATATGCCGCGCCCCACCGACACCCGTGGGGCACCCTGGAATACGCCGCCCACGGGATCCTGCACATGGATGTCGACGGCAGCCGCTTCATGTCGCCCCCGCAATATGCGGTGTGGGTGCCGCCGCACATCGAGCACAGTTTCTACAGCCATCAACCGATCAATTACCGCGCGGTCTGCCTGGCGCCGTCGCTGTGCCCTGAGTTACCACGGCAGGCCTGCACCCTGGCCATCAGTGACATTCTCAAGGCGATCCTCAAGGACTTCGCCGCGCGGGATGTGAAGATTCCGGAACAGGAGGCCGACCAGCGTCTGGCTCAGGTGCTGGTGGATCAATTGCAACGGGCGCCGGTGCATGAGTGCTATTTGCCTTATGCCCGCAGTGCCGGTCTGCTGGGGATCCTGGAAGCCTTGCAGGCCGAACCGGGTGACAACCGGCCCTTGGCCGATTGGGCCGAACGCATCCATGTCAGTGAGCGCACTCTGGCGCGGCAGTTTGTCCGTGAACTGGGCATGAGCTTCGGCGAGTGGCGCCAGCGCCTGCGCTTTCTCGTGGCCATCGAGGCTCTGGAAACCCGGCGCAGCATTCAGGAAATCGCCTTTGATCTGGGCTACAGCAGCGGCTCTGCGTTTATCGCGATGTTCCAGCGTCAGGCCGGATGCACGCCGGAGCAGTACCGGCGCAGCCATTTGGAGAACAGGAAGGTGTAACAGGGGTTGTCTACACTCCAGTACGAGGCCGTTCCCCTCGGTGCGGCGACAAGGAGATAACTCCATGAAGATCCTGCGTGTCCCTTTGTTGATGATCGGGTTGCTGCTCTGCTCCCAGGGCTTCGCCGCCACTGCCCAGCAGAACAAGATGACCACCTGCAACGCCGACGCTACGGCCAAGAGCCTCAAGGGCGACGAGCGCAAAGCCTTCATGAGCACTTGCCTGAAGGCAGCGCCGGCAGCCAACGATGCCGCGAAGACTCTGACCCCGCAGCAGGAAAAAATGAAAACCTGCAACGCCGATGCGGCCACCAAAGCCTTGAAGGGTGATGCGCGCAAGGCGTTCATGAGTGATTGCCTGAAAAACAAATAATCTCAAGTCAAGCTGTGTGGGGCCCGTGCTGGCCCCTTCGCAAGCAGGCTCGCTCCCACAATGGGACCGAGTACGCAGGACAGCCTGCTCGCGAACGGGCCGCTCGAAGCCGTGCAAAAAATCCATAGCTCCGACCAAGGTCGGCCCACACAATCCTAGTGCTCACCCCGGATCGCTGGCAGACTGCCAATCCTTTTTACGCCGTTCGCTTCTGAGGCTGTATGCCAACGTTTTCTCAGCGTCACGTGTTGCTGGTCATCAGCTGGATCATCATTTTCGGCGGACTCCTGCTGGTCCTGCCATTGCGCTTGTTGCCGAGCCTGCTGGCCGGTCTGCTGGTGTTCGAACTGGTCAACATGCTGACTCCGCAATTGCAGCGCCTGATCGAGGGCCGGCGTGCCCGTTGGCTGGCGGTGGCGTTACTGGGGACGTTGATTGTCAGCATCCTGTCGTTGATCTTCGCCGGTGCCATCAGCTTCCTGCTGCATGAGGCGGAAAACCCTGGCGCGTCTCTCGACAAATTCATGGGCGTGGTCGACCGCGCACGGGGGCAACTGCCACCGTTCATCGATGCCTACCTGCCAGCCAGTGCCGCCGAGTTTCGGGTAGCGATTGGCGAATGGATCAGCAAGCACCTGAGTGAACTGCAGCTGGTGGGCAAAGACGCGGCGCATATGTTCGTGACGCTGTTGATCGGTATGGTGCTGGGGGCGATCATCGCCTTGCAGCGGGTGCCGGACCTGACCAAACGCAAACCGCTGGCCGCCGCGCTGTTCGATCGTCTGCACCTGCTGGTCCAGGCATTCCGCAACATCGTGTTCGCGCAGATCAAGATTTCCCTGCTCAACACCTTCTTCACCGGGATTTTCCTGGCGGTGATCCTGCCGCTGTTCGGCATCAAGCTACCGCTGACCAAAACCCTGATCGTGCTGACGTTCCTGCTCGGCCTGCTGCCGGTGATCGGCAATCTGATGTCGAACACCCTGATCACCATTGTCGGCCTGTCGCTGTCGATCTGGGTCGCTGTGGCGGCACTGGGTTATCTGATCTTTATCCACAAGCTCGAATACTTCCTCAACGCGCGGATCGTCGGTGGGCAGATCAGTGCCAAATCCTGGGAGTTGCTCCTGGCGATGCTGGTGTTCGAGGCCGCGTTCGGCCTGCCGGGGGTGGTGGCGGGACCGATTTACTACGCGTATCTGAAGAGTGAGTTGAAGCTGGTGGGGATGGTTTGATCCGCTGGATTTATAGTGCCTGATCTGGCCTCTTCGCGAGCAAGCTCGCTCCCACAGTAGTCCCGTATACACAGGTCAATGTGGGAGCGAGCTTGCTCGCGAAGGCGGCACCTCGGTCTTGGATCAGTCCATGGAACCGTAGCGTTTGGCAGCTTCAATCGCCAGACCGCTACCGATACTGCCAAAGATGTTGCCTTCCACATGCCGCGCCTTCGGCAGCATCGCCGACACGCTGTTGCGCAGCGCCGGAATCCCGCTCGAACCACCGGTGAAGAACACCGTATCGACCTGATCGACACGCACATCGGCATCCGCCAGCAACTGGGTGACGCTGTTGCGCACCCGCTCCAGCAGGCTGTCGATGGCCGACTCGAACAGTGCACGGCTCAAGTCCACGCTCAGGCCCGCCTCGATGCGGTCAAGTGCGACATGGCGGCTGTCGGCATGGGTCAGCTGGATCTTGGTTTCTTCCACTTCCATCGCCAGCCAGTGCCCGGCGCGTTGCTCGATCAGCTTGAACAGGCGATCGATGCCGCCGGTGTCTTCGATGTCGTAGCGCATGCTGCCCAGGGCCAGTTGGGATTTCTGCGAATACACCGAGTTGATCGTGTGCCAGGTAGCCAGGTTCATGTGGTGGCTGGTCGGCATGTAGGCGCCGCTTTTCATGCGGCTGCCGTAGCCGAACAGCGGCATCAGGCCTTGCAGGCTCAATTGCTTGTCAAAGTCGGTACCGCCGATGTGCACACCACCGGTGGCGAGGATGTCGTCCTGGCGGTTGTCCAGGCCACGACGTTCTGGCGACAGACGCACCAGCGAGAAGTCGGAGGTACCGCCGCCGATGTCGACGATCAGTACCAGCTCTTCTTTTTCGATGGTCGACTCGTAGTCGAAGGCCGCAGCAATCGGTTCGAACTGGAACGAGACTTCCTTGAAACCGATCTTGCGCGCGACTTCCACCAGGGTGTCTTCGGCTTCCTTGTCGGCCATCGGGTCATCGTCGACGAAAAACACCGGACGGCCCAGCACCACCTCTTCGAACTCCCGACCGGCGGCGGCTTCGGCGCGGCTCTTGAGCTGGCCGATGAACAGGCCGAGCAGGTCCTTGAACGGCATGGCCGTGCCCAGCACGCTGGTGTCGTGCTTGATCAGCTTGGAGCCCAGCAGGCTCTTGAGCGAACGCATCAGGCGGCCTTCGTAGCCTTCCAGGTACTCGTGCAGGGCCAGACGGCCGTAGACCGGGCGGCGCTCTTCAATGTTAAAGAAGACCACCGACGGCAGGGTGATCTTGTCGTCCTCCAGCGCGATCAGCGTTTCCATGCCGGGGCGAAGCCAGCCGACGGTGGAGTTGGACGTGCCAAAGTCGATACCCACGGCACGGGCTGGAGATGCGTTGTTCATGTCTTTCAGGTTCCGGTTAAAAAACGGCCGCGCAGTGTATGCCAGTGCGCGACAGATTCGAAGGCCGGTTATCTGCTAAATGTCGCCTGACAATCCTTGAAAGACTGCGATTTACCCCCAAACTACCCTGCATCAACCGGACAGCCGCGCCAGTGCTTGCAAGAAGCCGCGCCCGCTGCCGATAAACTTCCAGTGCGCCGCCCGGTCACAAATATTGAGATCGGGCAGACCTGTGGCTGCAAACAAGCGCATGCTGTGGGCTGTGGCGCGATTTTGATAACGGATGGTGATTCCCGCGATGGACTTCAAAGACTATTACAAGATTCTCGGCGTGGAGCCGACAGCCGACGACAAGGCGATCAAGGCCGCCTATCGCAAGCTGGCGCGTAAATACCACCCCGACGTCAGCAAGGAAAAGGACGCCGAGGCCAAGTTCAAGGACGCCTCGGAAGCCTATGAAGCGCTGAAAAGTGCCGACAAGCGCGCCGAATACGATGATTTGCGTCGCTACGGCCAGCACGGCCAGCCTTTCCAGGGGCCACCCGGCTGGCAGAGCCGTGGTGGTTTCGGTGGCGGCGGTCAGGACACCGGCGATTTCTCGGACTTTTTCAGTTCGATCTTCGGTAATCGTGGCCCGGGCTTCGGTGGTGGTGGACAGTCGCGTCGCAGCAGCGGACGTCGAGGGCAAGACGTGGAAATGGAACTGCCGGTGTTTCTGGAAGAGACCCTCTCGACCGAATCAAAGAAGGTCACCTTCCAGGTGCCGCAATACAACGCTGCCGGCCAGCACGTCAGCAACACCAGCAAAAGCCTGAACGTGAAGATCCCGGCCGGTGTCACCGACGGCGAGCGCATTCGCCTCAAGGGCCAGGGCGCACCCGGTGTGGGTGGTGGCGCCAATGGTGACCTGTACCTGACGATCCGTTTTGCGCCGCATCCGAAGTTCGATGTCGAAGGCGAGAACCTGATCATCACCTTGCCGTTGGCACCATGGGAGCTGGCGCTGGGCGCTGAAGTCGCCGTGCCGACCCTGACCGGCAAGATCAATCTCAAGGTTCCGGCCGGCAGCCAGAACGGCCAGCGCATGCGCGCCAAGGGCCACGGCCTGCTGAACAAGGCCGGTGAGCGTGGCTACCTGTTCGTGCAGCTCAAGGCGGTCATGCCGAAAAAATCGGACGATGACATCAAGGCCCTGTGGCAGGAACTGGCGAAAAAAGCCGCGTTCGACCCACGTGAGCATTTTTGATCCAAAGGATCCAAGGAGTCACTGACTATGAGCAGTCCCCTGATCGTTCAACTGGACATGGCAGCATTCTGTGAGGCGACCGAGCTGTCGGACGTCTACGTGATCGAAATCGTCGAACACGGCATCCTCGAACCTCAGGGCGCTCAGCCCAAGGACTGGCTTTTCAACGACTACGAACTGACCCTGGCCAAGCGCGCCGCCAAGCTGCGGCGCGACCTTGAGCTGGAATGGGAAGGCGTCGCCCTGGCGCTGGACCTGCTCGAAGAGGTCCAGCAGCTGCGGGCGGAGAACCGCATGTTGAAGCAGCGGTTGGGGCGGTTGGTGGTGGAGTAGGCGCGAGCGCGTTTCTTATCGATTTCTCCTGATCATGGGGAATTTTTCTTTTGACCCGGGAATGATTGGGTCGCCATGACGGCCTATCTCACGGACTTGCCTTGCAGTTTGAGTGATGGTGTGGGGCTGTGTTTGAGGACGGGCCAAAATGACACGTTCCTGTCCCCGATGATCCTGGACGGTTTGAATTGCCGAACGGGGATCCTGGACCACTCCTTCGGAGAAATCCGGTAGGGCGGGCTGCCGTGGGGCCGATCTCGGGTCGCTGGCAACGTATCTTTGAGCATACACATCAATATCTCTAGCAAAATCTTCCCAGGGCATCAGGTCTGGATTATCGAAATGTTCTTGTCCCACTCTGGTTACTGACCCAGACCGCGCCACGCGCGCCGGTGTTGAGGTAGTTGTATTCGGGGCTGATGGGGTTGAGGCTATCGGGCTCGGAGTGTAGTTATTGGGCTTGGATCTGGAGAGGGGCGATGGTGGAGAAGAAGAGGTAGGAGACGGAGATCCAGCTGGCCCTGAGGAAAGGAGTCGTCTAATAAACTTTGGAAGTGGCATATGCCCCGTAGGATCCGAATAACTCACCGGGTCGCCCCCACAATACATATACGCATTCAACCCACCCCTCCCAAACGGACTCAAACTGTCCGGACTGTGAAAGCGCATCAACGTCGGGTTATAAGCCCGGTACCCATTCCCCAGCAAATACCAGCCGATGTGCGTATCGCGAAACTCCCCATTGAATGCCAACCCTGTCATAACGGGACGCTGCGCAGATTGCTGCCCATAGACTGTATAGGCGATAGCGTTTGGAGTGCTGCCGACAAGCTCGGCGATAACCGAGTGTTTACTGTCGGTTGCCAGCAGCACGGTACGTCGCTGTCGTGAGTGATCTGTCGGTGAGCGAGGCATAACCAGGTCCTTGCGTCGAGTGCTTTGAGTCAGCAGTTTGACTCGACCGTCCTGGCGCCGGGTACTAGCAGATCTGATAGGTCGCGACGGCTGGTGTTATGCAGATCGCAGATTTCTCGGCAACAACACCGTAAACAACGTCCCCTCAGCTTCGCTGGAACTGACCTCGATCGTGCCCCTATGGGCATCGACCACTTCCTTGACGATGAACAGCCCCAGGCCAAGACTGGTCGACGGCTGGCCCAGCCCTTCATCGGCGCTGCGTACCAATGGGTCGAAGAGGGTGATGATGGCGTCGGCAGGAATGGGCGGGCCGTAGTTGTGCACGCTGATGCAAACCGTATCGGCCGCGCCTGTCAGGGTCACGGTCACGTCGCGTTTGTTGGCGCCATGCTGCAGGGCATTGCCGATCAGGTTCTGCAACAACTGCGCAAGCCGCCCGACGTCCCAGGTGCCGTGGGTGTCGCCCTCGATGTTCAGGGCCGGATCGCACTCGGGGTTGCCGGCGCAGGCTTCGGCGATGGCCGCATGTGCTGCCTCGGCCAGGTCCATGGGCGCGGGCTCGATGGGCAGATTCTTGCCCAGGCGGCTGCGGACCAGTTCCAGCAAGTCGCTGACCATCACCGCCATGTGCCGCGCACCCCGCTGGATGTGCGTCGCGCAGGTCAGGGCATCGCCTTCGAGGGTGGTTTTGCGCAGGAGCATTTCGATGGACATGCTCACCGCCTGCAACGGCGCACGCAGGTCGTGGCCGAGAATCGCCAGAAAGATGTCTCGCGAGCGATTGACCTGCTCGGCATAGGCCGCGGTGGATTCGGCGAGGGCTTCGTCGATGGCTTCGTTGAAGCGGATCATGTCCTGGAAATAGGCCATGTCGGGAGACTCAAGGCTGTCGACCCACAGGCGAATCACACAGGCGCGCAGGTGGCGGAATTCGCTGGTCATCTGCACCAGATCGAAACCGACGTTGTGGCGTAACTCGCCGTGGCTGGCACCGGCCCAGTCCAGGCTCGGGGTCTTTTCCGGTCCTTCGCCGCGGGCTTTGGCGGCCTGTTCACTGGCGGTCTGCGGCTTGATCATGTCCCGGGCGGCAGCCAGCAAAATCGATTTCGCGTGATCGCGCAGAGCGACACTGTCCAGTAATTCGGCGGCCGGGGTAATGGTTTCGGCGAATTGTTCCCATTCATCGACGATGCGATCAACCTGTTGCACGATGAAATCGGAAAGGCGCATGGCGGTTACCTGAGCGTGGATCGAAGGTCAGCGAATCGAAATATAGCCCCTTTACCGGGAAATACACGACCGCTCATGCACCGGTGATTGCCGGTTATGGTCACCGAAAAAGTACAGACCCCGCTCCAATGCGTTGGCAAGGAGACGGGGCCGTTTTCGTGGCGTTTTGGCGGGGTCAGAACAGGAAATATCTCTGAGCCATCGGCAAGCTGTCCGCCGGTTCGCACCATAACAGCTCGCCGTCAGCCTTGACCTGATAGGTTTGCGGGTCGACGTCGATGTTTGGCAGGTAGTCGTTGTGGATCAAGTCGGTTTTCTGCACCTGACGGCAGCCTTTGACCACCGCGATTTTCTTCTTCAATCCCAAGGCTTGTGGCAAACCTGCATCCAGTGCTGCCTGGCTGATGAAGGTCATGCTGGTGGCGTGCAGCGAGCCACCGTAGCTGGCGAACATCGGCCGGTAGTGCACCGGCTGCGGCGTCGGAATCGAGGCGTTGGCGTCGCCCATCAGGCTGGCCGCGATGGCGCCGCCCTTGAGAATGAGCGTCGGTTTCACGCCAAAAAAAGCCGGACGCCACAGCACCAGGTCCGCCCACTTGCCGACTTCGACAGAGCCCACTTCGTGACTGATGCCGTGGGTAATCGCCGGGTTGATCGTGTACTTGGCGATGTAGCGTTTGGCGCGGAAGTTGTCGTTGCCCTCGCCATCGCCGGGTAGCGCACCGCGCTGTTTCTTCATCTTGTCGGCGGTCTGCCAGGTGCGGGTGATGACCTCCCCGACCCGGCCCATGGCCTGGCTGTCGGAACTGATCATCGAGAAGGCGCCAAGGTCGTGAAGGATGTCTTCGGCGGCAATCGTCTCACGGCGGATACGGCTTTCGGCGAAGGCCACGTCTTCGGCGATACTCGGGTCCAGGTGGTGGCAGACCATCAGCATGTCGAGGTGTTCGTCGATGGTGTTGCGGGTGAACGGCCGGGTCGGGTTGGTCGAACTCGGCAGCACGTTGGCAAAGCCGCAGGCCTTGATGATGTCCGGGGCATGACCGCCACCGGCGCCTTCGGTGTGGTAGGTGTGAATGGTGCGACCCTTGAAGGCGGCGAGGGTGGTTTCGACGAAGCCGGACTCGTTGAGGGTGTCGGTGTGGATCGCCACCTGTACGTCGTATTGATCGGCAACGCTCAGGCAGTTGTCGATGCTCGCGGGTGTGGTGCCCCAGTCTTCATGCAGCTTCAGGCCGATGGCGCCGGCCTTGACCTGTTCAATCAGCGGCTCCGGCAAGCTGGCGTTGCCCTTGCCGGTGAGGCCGATGTTCATCGGGAAGGCATCGGCGGCCTGGAGCATGCGCGCCAGGTGCCAGGGCCCGGAGGTGCAGGTGGTAGCGTTGGTGCCGGTGGCCGGTCCTGTACCGCCGCCGATCATGGTGGTGACACCGCTCATTAGGGCCTCTTCGATCTGCTGCGGGCAGATGAAGTGAATGTGGGTGTCGATGCCGCCGGCGGTGAGGATCATGCCTTCACCGGCGATGACTTCGGTGCTGGCGCCGATGGCGATGCTGACGCCGGGCTGCACGTCCGGGTTGCCGGCCTTGCCGATGGCGGCGATGCGGCCGTCCTTGAGGCCGACATCGGCCTTGACGATGCCCCAGTGGTCGATGATCAGGGCGTTGGTGATCAGCGTGTCGACCACCTCGGCTGCGAGCAATTGGCTCTGGCCCTGGCCATCGCGAATCACCTTGCCGCCGCCGAATTTCACTTCCTCGCCGTAGGTGGTGAAGTCTTTTTCCACCTCGACCCACAGCTCGGTATCGGCCAGGCGCACCTTGTCGCCGACGGTTGGGCCGAACATGTCGGCGTAGGCTTGTTTTGAGATTTTCATGGGCATGCCTTGAACGTACGATTCATTGTGGCGAGGGAGCTTGCTCCCGTTCGAGTGCGAAGCGCTCGCGAAGCCGGAATAGGTGGTGTGCGTGACGGAATACGGTTGCAGATTTTGGGGCTGCTGCGCAGTCCGGCGGGAGCAAGCTCCCTCGCCACAGACAGGTGCATGTCAGTCGAGGTCACCCATGACCCTGCCGGCAAACCCGAACACCCGCCGGTGCCCGGCGTAATCCACCAGTTCCACATCGCGACGCTGCCCCGGCTCGAAACGTACCGCCGTGCCCGCCGCAATGTTCAGGCGCATGCCACGGCTGGCGTCGCGGTCGAACGTCAGGGCGTCATTGGTTTCAAAAAAGTGGTAGTGCGAACCGACCTGAATCGGCCGGTCGCCGCTGTTGGCCACGGTCAGGCGGAGGGTGCGGCGACCGGCGTTGAGCTCGATTTCGCCGGGTTGGATCTGGTATTCGCCGGGAATCATCAATGGGCTCCTTGGAGAATCTTGAAATAGAGGGCCGTTGGCTTGTAGCGCCCGGTGGGGTCGCAGGCGTAGTCCGGAATCTCGCCGGCGCGGGTGTAGCCAAGGGCTTGATAGAAGGCCTCGGCGGGCGAACCGGCCTCGGTATCGAGGAACAGCATGCCGCGTTTGTACTGCACCGCAGCCTGCTCCAGCGCCTCCATCAATTGCTGGCCCAGACCACGTCGGCGGGCGTTTTCGCGCACCAGCAGTTTCTGCACTTCGGCGCGGTTCAGGCCATTGGCTTTCTGGCACAGGCTCAACTGGACGCTGGCCTGAACCTGCTCATCCTTGACCACCACCCACAGCAGCAGGCTGCCCTTGTTCAGGTTGTCCTGGACCTCGTCGAAGTACGCATGGGCCTGCATGGCGTCGAGATCGGCCATAAAGCCGACACTGGCGCCATAACCCACCGCATCGAGCAGCAGCTCGATCAGGCCCTGGCGATAGTGCGCGAAGCTTTCAACGTTGACGCGGCGCAGTTGGGCGGCGTTCATCGGGCGTTACTCCTTGTCGGCACTGGGCGGTTGCGCGCCAGGATTGAGGGTCAGCTGCATGAACGTCAGGTCCAGCCAGCGGCCGAATTTGGTGCCCACCTGCGGCATCTGCCCGGTGGTGATGAACCCGGAGCGTTCGTGCAAGCGGATGGAGGCGGCGTTGCCGCTTTCAATGGCGGCGACCATCACGTGTTTGTCGCACCCTCTGGCGCGCTCGATCAATTCACCCATCAGCTTCGGGCCGAGACCGTTGCCCCGTTGATCGCTGCGCACATACACCGAGTGCTCGACGGTATGTCGGAAACCGTCGAAGGGCCGCCAGTCACCGAACGAGGCGTAGCCCAGCACCGTGTTTTCGGTATCGACGATCACCAGGATCGGATAAGCCTGAGCCTGGCGCGCACTGAACCATGCCTGGCGGTTGTCGAGGTCGACGGCCTGCTCATTCCAGATCGCCGTGGTGTTGAGCACGGCGTCGTTGTAGATGTCGCGGATCGCCGGCAGGTCGGCATGCAGGGCATCGCGGATGTGGTAAGTCATGGGGCAGCCTCAAGCGATAGGTTGGTGGACGGTGACCAGTTTGGTGCCGTCGGGGAAGGTGGCTTCGACCTGAATCTCCGGAATCATTTCCGGGATGCCTTCCATCACTTGTTCGCGGGTCAGCAGGGTGGTGCCAAAGTGCATCAGTTCGGCGACGGTCTGGCCGTCACGGGCGCCTTCGAGCAGCGCAGCAGAGATGTAGGCCATGGCCTCGGGGTAGTTGAGTTTCACGCCGCGGGCCAGACGTCTTTCGGCCACCAGGCCGGCGGTGAAGATCAGCAGCTTGTCTTTTTCGCGTGGGGTCAGGTCCATCGTAGACATCCGGTTTCGGCAGTTAAAAGGTCATTCAATTTGTGAATCCAATACAGGGGGAACAGTGCTCAGGTATTCCAGATTCTCGGTGGGACAGCCTCTCGGCCAAGCAGCGCCGGCCTGAGCAGCCGCCATAAATCAATCAGCCAACCCCGCGCCAACAGCGCCTCACTGGCCAGGCATCGCGCAACCAGCAATCCCGGCAGTTGCGTCAAGTCCCCGCGCACATCGTTGGGCAACGAGCGACAGGCTTCGAGCAGATCGCTGTCGATCTCACCGGTCACCAGCAAGGTCGCAAACACTGGTTGCCCGTCGAGCCCGATGGGCGAATCGAGCAAGCCATCGGCCCCGACAATGCGCTGGCGTTCATGCCAGAGCAATTGCCCGTCCCGGCGGATGTCCAGCTGTGCCTGAAAGTGGCCAAGATCAAAACGCTCGCCACTGGCGGGACGACCGAGGGCCACGACGTCCCAGTAGAGCAGTCGCGCATCGCCCTCAAGGTCGATGCGGGTGCGCAGTTCTGCCTGGGCTGCGCTAAAAACGATGGTCTCCTGGGGCAACCATTCCAGTGTCGCACCGGCTACTACTGTCAAGGTCAGCTGCTGATAGGCGGGACCGGCGGCGCGGTACCATTTGGCCGCGCCGGGGCTGGTGATCTGCGCCCAGGCATCGCGCTCGACGCTGGCCGAGATGTCCAGTCGATCACCCCCGGCAATGCCGCCGGGTGGATGCACGATGATGTGCTGGCAGACTTCAGGCCCTTCGGCATACAGGTGTTTCTGTACCCGTAACGGACCCTTGTGCCGACGCAGGACAGGGCGTGTGGTGTCGTCGAACCGGGCGTAGGCCAATTCGAGTTCGGCATGCCAGCTGGGCGTGAATAAAAGCGAGGCAGGTAGATTCATGTTTTTTTAATTATCGTTAGGACGCTACAGATTAGATCGTAACCAGGCCGCGTACACCCTCGGCTTGCATATTTTCGCCACGTCCCTGCTGCACGATCTCGCCCCGTGACATCACCAGGTATTGATCGGCCAGTTCAGCGGCGAAATCGTAGAACTGCTCGACCAGCAATATGGCCATGTCACCCCGTGCGGCGAGCTTCTTGATCACCGCGCCGATCTCCTTGATCACCGACGGCTGGATGCCCTCGGTGGGCTCGTCGAGGATCAACAGGCGAGGCCGGCTGGCCAGCGCGCGGCCGATCGCCAGTTGCTGTTGCTGCCCGCCGGACAAGTCGCCACCGCGGCGTTGCTTCATTTGCAGCAGCACCGGGAACAGCTCGTAGATGAACGCCGGGACTTCCTTCGCTTCACTGCCGGGAAAGCGCGACAGACCCATCAACAGGTTTTCTTCCACGGTCAGGCGGCCGAAGATTTCCCGGCCCTGGGGCACGTAGGCGATTCCGGCGTGCACGCGCTGGTGCGGTTTGAGCGTGGTGATGGCTTTGCCTTCCCAGTTCACCGCGCCTTCCCGTGCCGGGAGCAGGCCCATCAGGCATTTGAGCAGGGTGGTCTTGCCCACGCCGTTGCGCCCGAGCAGGCAGGTGACTTCGCCAACTTTCACGTCAAACGTCAGGCCGCGCAGGATGTGGCTTCCGCCGTAGTACTGGTGCAGCTTGTCGACTTGCAGCATGTTCAAATTCCTCTCAACCCCGGTAGGAGCCGGTTTAACGACCGAGATACACCTCGATCACCCGCTCGTTGTCCTGCACCTGCTCCAGCGATCCTTCAGCCAGCACGCTGCCCTGGTGCAACACGGTGACGTGGTCGGCAATCGAACCGACAAAACCCATGTCGTGTTCCACCACCATCAACGAATGCTTGCCCGCCAAACGCTTGAACAGTTCGGCGGTGAATTCGGTTTCGGCATCGGTCATGCCCGCCACCGGTTCGTCGAGCAACAGCAGCTGCGGGTCCTGCATCAACAGCATGCCGATCTCCAGGAATTGCTTTTGACCATGGGACAGCAAACCCGCCGGCCGATTGACCGCGCTGGTCAGGCGAATGGTCTCCAGCACCTCACTGATGCGATCTTTTTGTTCGCCGCTCAAGCGTGCACGCAGGCTGGCCCACACCGATTTGTCGGTCTTCTGTGCCAGTTCCAGGTTCTCGAACACACTCAAGGCTTCGAACACGGTGGGCTTCTGAAACTTGCGGCCGATGCCGGCCTGGGCGATCTGCACTTCGCTCATTTGCGTCAGGTTCAGGGTTTCACCGAACCAGGCCTTGCCATGACTGGGACGGGTCTTGCCGGTGATCACATCCATCAACGTGGTCTTGCCGGCGCCGTTAGGGCCGATGATGCAACGCAACTCACCGACGCCGATGTACAGGTTCAGATTATTCAATGCGCGGAAACCGTCGAAGCTGACGCTGATGTCCTCCAGGGTCAGAATGGTGCCGTGACGGGTATTGAGCCCCGGGCCCGCCCGCTGGCCAAGGCCCAGGGCATCACGGCTGGTACCGGCGTCGCGGTTGGGCTCCAGCGGTGGAAAGAACGCCGGTTCGAGCATGAATTCAGCCGTTGCCGTGACTCTCATTGTTCACCTCTTTTCTTCAGCAGGCCGATCACGCCTTTGGGCAGGTACAGGGTCACGACGATGAACAGCGCGCCGAGGAAAAACAGCCAGTACTCCGGAAAGGCCACGGTGAACCAGCTCTTCATGCCGTTGACCACGCCGGCGCCGAGCAGCGGCCCAATCAAGGTGCCGCGACCGCCGAGGGCCACCCAGACCGCCGCTTCAATCGAGTTGGTCGGCGACATTTCTCCGGGGTTGATGATCCCCACTTGCGGCACGTACAAGGCACCCGCCAGGCCGCACAACACGGCGCTCAACACCCAGACGAATAACTTGAACCCGCGTGGGTCGTAGCCGCAGAACATCAGGCGGTTTTCCGCATCGCGCAGCGCAGTCAGCACGCGGCCGAACTTGCTTTGTGCCAGGCGCCAGCCGAGGTACAGGCTTGCCACCAGCAGCACGACAGTGGCAAAAAACAGCACCGCGCGGGTGCCCGGTTCAGTAATGCCAAAGCCCAGGATCGTGCGGAAGTTGGTGAAGCCATTGTTGCCGCCGAAGCCGGTTTCGTTGCGGAAAAACAGGAGCATGCCGGCGAACGTCAGGGCCTGGGTCATGATCGAGAAATACACGCCCTTGATCCTCGAACGGAAGGCGAAGAATCCGAAGATCAACGCCAGCAGACCGGGCGCCAGCACCACCAGGCACAGGGTCCAGAGAAAGCTGCTGGTGCCGGTCCAGAACCACGGCATTTCCGTCCACGACAGGAAGGTCATGAACGCTGGCAGTTCATCGCCGGAGGCCTGACGCATCAGGTACATGCCCATGGCGTAACCGCCCAGGGCGAAGAACAGGCCGTGGCCGAGGGAGAGCAGGCCGGCGTAACCCCAGACCAGATCCAGCGCCAGGGCAACGATGGCGTAACAGAGAATCTTGCCCACCAGCGTCAGCGTGTAGGCCGAGACATGCAGGGTGCTGTCCACCGGCAACAGCGAGAGCAGGGGCAGCGCCAGCAGCAGAACGAGGATCACTGTGCCTATGGCAACCGTGACTTTCGGGCCGGCCTTTTGTGTAGCCGTGAGCAGTAGAGGCTGGTTCATCAGTCGATCACCCGTCCTTTCAATGCGAAGAGGCCTTGCGGACGTTTCTGGATGAACAGAATGATCAGCGCGAGGATGAGGATCTTGCCGAGCACGGCACCGATCTGCGGTTCGAGGATCTTGTTGGCAATGCCCAGGCCAAAGGCTGCGAAGACGCTACCGGCCAGTTGCCCGACACCACCCAATACCACCACCAGGAACGAATCGATGATGTAGCTCTGCCCGAGGTCGGGGCCGACGTTGCCGATCTGGCTCAGGGCTACGCCACCGAGCCCGGCGATGCCCGAGCCGAGGCCGAAGGCGAGCATGTCGACGCGCCCGGTGGGCACGCCGCAGCAGGCGGCCATGTTGCGGTTCTGGGTGACCGCACGCACGTTCAGGCCCAGGCGCGTCCTGTTCAGCAGCAACCAGGTCAGCACCACCACACACAAAGCGAAGACGATGATCACGATGCGGTTGTACGGCAGCACCAGATTGGGCAGTACCTGGATACCGCCTGACAGCCACGCCGGGTTGGCCACTTCGACGTTCTGTGCGCCGAACATCAGGCGCACCAACTGGATCAGCATCAGGCTGATGCCCCAGGTGGCGAGCAGGGTTTCCAGTGGGCGGCCGTAGAGATGCCGGATCACCGTGCGCTCCAGGGCCATGCCGATGGCTGCAGTGACGAAAAACGCCACCGGTAACGCGATCAGTGGATAGAACTCGATGGCCTGCGGTGCGAGGCGCTGGAACATCAGCTGCACTACGTAGGTGGCGTAGGCGCCGAGCATGAGCATTTCGCCGTGGGCCATGTTGATCACGCCGAGCAGCCCGAAGGTGATCGCCAGGCCGAGGGCCGCCAACAGCAGAATCGAGCCCAGCGACAGGCCACTGAAGGCCTGGCCAAGGACTTCGCCGATCAACAGTTTGCGTTTGACCTGGGCAAGGCTGGTTTCGGCGGCGGTGCGCACGTTGGCATCGGCTTCGGCTCCGGGCTCAAGCAAGCCTTCGAGGCGCGTGCGGGCCAGCGGGTCGCCGGTTTCGCCGAGCAAACGCACGGCGGCCAGACGCACGGCCGGATCGTTGTCGACCAGTTGCAGGTTGGCCAGCGCGAGGCTTAATGCGGCGTGGACACCCTCATCTTTTTCGCCGGCCAATTGCTGGTCGAGGAATTTCAGTTGTGCGGGACGAGCGCTTTTCTGCAATTGCTGTGCGGCGCTCAGACGGGTTTTGCTGTCGGTCGCCAGCAGTTGATGACTGGCCAATGCGGTGTCGATCAGCCCCCGCAGGCGGTTGTTCAGGCGCAGGGTTTTTGGCTGGCCGTCGACCGTCAATACGCCTTGTTGCAGGGCGTTGATCAGTTCGACACGGGCCGGATCGGGTTGCGCGGCCCAGGCCTCCAGCAGTTTGGCCTGTTGCGTCGGGTTGGCGGCGACGAAGTCTTCGGCGTCGCTGGCGTGGGCCATCATGGGCAGCAGCAGTGCGAGGGCGCAGATAAAGCGGTAGATGGCTGTTGGCATTGGTGGTGTCCTGTTCAACCGCCCCCTCACCCTAACCCTCCCCCAGAGGGAGAGGGGACTGACCGAGGTGCGTGAGCGATGTGCTGCAACTTGCAGATTCGAGTCGATCTCTGGCTTTGAAAAGCTTGAAGATCGGCTCCCTTTCCCCCTCTCCCTGAGGGAGAGGGTTGGGGTGAGGGGGATGTTTCAGGTCCGCCTCAGTTTCGGAATCCGCCTCAGTTGCTCTTCATCGCATAATCCGGCTTCTTGTCATTACCGGGAATGAACGGGCTCCACGGCTGGGCGCGGATCGGTCCTTCGGTCTGCCAGACCACGTTGAACTGCCCATCGCCCTGAATTTCGCCGATCATCACCGGCTTGTGCAGGTGGTGGTTGGTCTTGTCCATGGTCAGGGTGTAGCCGGACGGCGCGGCAAAGGTCTGACCGGCGAGGGCTTCACGGACCTTGTCGACGTCAGTGGACTTGGCTTTCTCGACGGCCTGCGCCCACATGTGGATGCCGACGTAGGTGGCTTCCATCGGATCATTGGTCACCGCTTTGTCAGCGCCCGGCAGGTTGTGTTTCTTCGCATAGGCTTTCCAGTCATCGACGAACTTCTTGTTCACTGGGTTCTCGACCGATTCGAAGTAGTTCCACGCCGCGAGGTTGCCCACCAGCGGTTTGGTGTCGATGCCACGCAGTTCTTCCTCGCCGACCGAGAAGGCCACCACCGGAACGTCGGTGGCTTTCAGGCCCTGGTTGGCCAGCTCCTTGTAGAACGGTACGTTGGAATCGCCATTGACGGTGGAGATAACCGCTGTTTTGCCACCCGCCGAGAACTTCTTGATGTTGGCGACGATGGTTTGATAGTCGCTGTGACCGAACGGCGTGTAGACCTCTTCGATGTCCTTGTCTGCCACGCCTTTGGAATGCAGGAAGGAGCGCAGGATCTTGTTGGTGGTGCGCGGGTAGACGTAGTCGGTGCCGAGCAGGAAGAAACGCTTGGCGCTGCCGCCGTCATCGCTCATCAGGTATTCAACAGCCGGGATCGCTTGCTGGTTGGGCGCGGCGCCGGTGTAGAACACGTTCGGCGACATCTCTTCGCCTTCGTACTGCACCGGGTAGAACAGCAGACCGTTGAGTTCTTCGAACACCGGCAGTACCGATTTGCGTGACACCGAAGTCCAGCAGCCAAACACCACCGCCACCTTGTCCTGGGTCAGTAACTGGCGACCCTTTTCGGCAAACAGCGGCCAGTTCGAGGCCGGGTCGACTACCACCGGTTCGAGCATCTTGCCGTTCACGCCGCCCTTGGCGTTGATCTCGTCGATGGTCATCAGCGCCATGTCCTTGAGCGAGGTCTCGGAGATCGCCATGGTCCCGGACAGCGAATGCAGGATGCCGACCTTGATGGTCTCTGCGGCCTGGACGGTCCAGGTCATACCCATTGCGGCAATGCTTGCCGTGAGTGTGAAAGCCTTGATCAAGCTGCGACGCTTCATTGTGCGATCTCCATGAATTGATGATTTTTCTTGGTTGGCAGATGCGGACTACTGCAGGGGCTTTAGCAAGGGCTGTGCCTAAGACCCGAAGGGCTTTGCCTGTGGGTTAGAGAGGATGCTCAGGTGCGGGGATTGCACCGTGAGCGGGCACTGAAAAGCGTTGTGGTCATGGCCGTGCGCTCATGTGGTGCCGAGCATGATGCGATAACTATTTACCGCTGCTGAGCATTCATGCGGTGCGAGAGTGCGTCTCCACTAATGATTCAATGGAGTGTTACTCATGGATGAACAAGTCAGGCGACCAGACACAGCGGGGGCTGCTCAGTTGAGGGTGTTGGACAGCCTCTTTCTTTCAGCGGACGACGCCGCGCATTTTGGTCACGAGCGCGTCGGACGGCGCCGTAACATTGGATATTTTGCCTATATCCTGGAGCGCAGCGATGGCCGGTTTGTGCTGACCGAGCCACAGGTGCTGCCGCTCGGAACAATTCCGCATCAGGCGCTCCCGCCTGGTCACGTGCTGCACAGTCAGTTCTTTTCTCACCCGGCGTTATCGACACTCGATCCCGACAAGATTTCAACGCTGGGATGGACGGTCGAAGATGCCGCGACAAGCCTGTTGATGTTCAGCGTTCACGAGTGCCGAGTCCTGCTCGGCGCTCGTAATCCGGCCTATCTTTCAGGATCAGAGAACAGTCTGATCGGATTCACTGGAAACGGCTCGACGAGCGAGGCAGCGTTGCGCACTCGATTGGGAAATCGGGAGAAACCCGGCGAGCTGGCCCGGGATCTCGAGACAGGGGCGGCAAAACCCGAAGCACTGGTGATGGCGATGGCCGAAGCTGGTGACCTGCATGTCTTCATCAGCGACGGGCGCTGGCGCCCGCGTGGAAAGATCAGCGGGCCAGTCGCTCCGCAGCCATGGGCGCGCATCGTGCCGGACAAAGTGGCCTACGGGGCAGTATTCCCAACAGCCGATGGCGCGGCCCTCGATCGCGACTTCAAGGACAGAGCACAACACGATCAGGAGCAGACATGGTTCGGCTTCATACTCAAGCATCGAGACAGGGAGGAATACATTTCCACCGAGTTGGTTGCGCTCAGCACGACAACCAAGCTCTGGAGGCGACGTACCTTGTTCGCTCACGACAGCAGTGGCAGGGACTTCATTTATCCCGAAGGTTTCATGCCGCACTCCTATTTCTATTCACGACAGCAGGTCAAGCGGGTCCAGCCTACACGTGGCGAAACCAGCCTCTGGCTGGCACAGAACTTCATCCAGCCCAGACATTTGTACGAGGTGATATACGACGGCAAACGACGTCCGGTCATGGAGGTGATCGATGAGGCCAATCCGAACATCCCACTCTATATTGCTTCGCAGGATGGCGCTGTTCTGAAATACCAGGCAAAAAAGGGCACCGATCTGTTTGACAATGATGTCGTCGGCCAAAGCCTGGACGATTTTGAGCGAAATCTGAGCCGCGGAACACTCACCCCGGCCGGCTTCGTCAGAGTAATCGCCAAAAGTGGTGAGTTAGGTGTCATCAGCACCAGTCTGTGTTGGGATAGGACAGGCCCGATCGGCCCCCATTGGATACCAAGCCTGCACCTGTCGCGACGCAAGCTCGGGCCAGTCTTCATTTCCGCGGATGACGCAGCCCTGTATGCCCGCTCGAAAATACCCAGGGGCAGGACAGTGGCATTTGGTGGTCTGATCCTGATTCGCAACGATGGTTGTTTTGTGGCGACCGATCCAATCCCCATTCCCCAGGAAAACTTCGATATCAAGTGGGTTTTCCCCGATGACGCGGCCACCGCTGGCCTGTTTCCGGCAGGCTGCAAAATCGTTGCGCGCTATCGCTCCCGGGTATCGCGGGCGATCCCGGTCGTCATGACGCCCATCGAACGAGACCTTTATCGCAATATGTTGTCGGTCGATGTCGTCTACACCGCGTTCACACATTCGGAGCAAGCACTGAATGAGTACCTGTTTGCTCCTGACGGCGCGACTGTCCGTTACCGGATGGGTTTGTGGGAAAAATTGCGTGCCGATCTTGGTATCGCAATCGGTGCTTCAGGCAACCCGGCAAACGATCTTGATGCCGCCTGGGTCAAAGAGCAGATCTATCAGCGTTTGTTGTCACCGATAGACTGGGTAAAAAAACTGGCCAATGCCGGAGACCTGCGCGTGGTCATGGGCAGTCCGTTGTGGGGGCCGCCAGGCAAGGTGGCGAACGTCGTTTCATCTCCCATCGCAATCAGCAAAGATCCAGAGAGCGTTGAGTCGGATCCGGCATACAGCCCGCTGCACATTCAGGCGCAGGACAGTGCGCGTTTTGTCCATGACCAGACCGCCCGCTCTTCAGCCCTGAGTTTCGGATTTGTCCTCAAGGGGCCGGGCCGCAGTCCTGCGTTCATGGCAACCCTGCCCGTTGAGGCGCTTAAGCCAGCGCTTGAACACCGACAGATATTCTCTGGCGCTTTACCGTATCGATACAACATAAGCGCGGTGTACCTGCGTGGGGCAACGAAACAGCCGGGGTCCACGGAAGAGACGCGGGAACATTTCTTCTCTCCGCTCGACGTTAGCCAGGTTCGCACCCTTGCTTACCTTCCCAGCGAGTACCTGCCGATTTACTTTTCCTGCGCTGACGGTGCGTTGTTGCGCCTGAAACTCCTCACCTTCGATCCCATTCCATCAACCGATCGCTTTGGCCAAATTGAGTTCAAGCCCAACCCCTTTGCTTCGCCCGAACAGGCACGGCGTGACTGGAGCAACATCCAACAGGGCAAACTCGGTTTGACCGATTACATTCGCAAGATGGCTGCAGCCGGGGAACTGGAGGTGCTGGTGACCAGTGCTTATTGGTCTTGCCCGGGTAAGGTCGGGCAGGATTGGGTGCCGCACATGAGGGCTATTTCCGACGATGACCTGTGGGCGCAAAAACCGGTATTGCCTTTGGGGCCGATATTCCATCACCCCGACGATGCGGTTGGGCATGCACAACGGCGTATTGCTCATGTCAAAGCTCAAGCGAATTTTTATATAAGCGGCGTCCTCGTCAGGCCCGACACCTATTCCTACGTGAGCGTAGAGCCTGTGGCTGATCACGCCTCTCCCAGCGATGGCTTCCTGCGGATTTTCCGTACCCAGGGAGACCCTTCTACCTCGGCAAGAAACAAGGTTCCTGAGTTTCCTGTGGAATACTCGTTGAGGGCTGCCTTCCAGATGGCCGCCCCGCAGGCCGGCTTCACAATGGACGGGGTGGACTATGCATCAAAGGCGTCGGTCTGGATAAGCACCCTGATTTTGAAAAACAAGAGGTTCAACATTGAGGCGTTCTACTACTCGACACGCAGCGGTGCACTGCTCAAATACATACCCTCAAACTCCGCCCAGGAAGGGGAGTTTCTGTCCCAACCTTCTTCGGGTAGTAGCGCAGACCTTGTTTCCCGGTTGAAGTACTTTGGGGTCATGAGGGTATTGACGAGCGCTTCTGGCTGGAACCAGCTCGGGAACCTTGGAGAGGACTGGCAAATCGCCCGACTGAGGGTTTCGACGCAGACAGATAAACCGACACGAGATGAGCTGTAATGGCTGATTGGTTATAAATTTCAGCTTCGCCACCGCGACTCCCCGGATGGGACGGCTCTCGGTGGCGAGGCACAGGATTTACTGAAGGTGTATCAGTCAGGCCAGTTAAACATCAGCTTTGAGGCAGGTCTCAAAACCATGTCCACCACCTTCGTACTCTGGACCGTAATAGTATTTGGTGAATGAAGTTTTTCCGTCAGCAGTTGTAGTTATTTTCGCAATGCCGACGCCGTAATCCTTGAGAGCCGGATCCGTATGGGCAAAGTAAATCGCCAGCGAATTTGAATTGGCGGCGGCAAATCCGTCATATCTGGAATTGTCGAGCAGTGTCAGGGTAAAAGCGTAAGCAGCATGTTCGCCGGTGCTTTGTTCGGTATTGAGTTTCATGTCGACAACACCTTCAAATGCCCCTATATGGCTGTCCATGCCGGTGCATTGGTATCGACCACTATAGTCAATGCCAGTAAAGGCGGGCTGAGCAGCCCATGCTGGAGCTGCAATGAATGCGATGGATGCGATGGATGCGATGAGTATCTTGAACATGGTTAGCCTTTTTTGTTCTCGTAGGAGTTGTGCTGATTGAGCTGTAGGAATAGTCACCATTGAGATGTGCGAGTGTTTTAGTGTTTAACTCGCGAGAGCGAAGTATGGATGTGATGGAGAGTTTGTTAAGTGCTAACTCAATACGAGGTTTTTCAAGGAGATGATTTTTACAATTAACCAGTATGTTTGTGGTATCGCATCCATGCGATGAAAAACAACTAGCCGAGAGCCTTTTCGTGGACAGGCCGCTCCCTTGGGAATCGTGCAAACGCAGTAAGAGTGGGATGATCTGTGAGGGGCCAGGCAAGTACACCCTGAATGCGCGAGGGTGATGCGCAGGGAGCCGTCCATTGCACCCTGCGCACCTCACCAGTCTCAGGATGAAGACGAAGCACTTTCCGCTTTCCGGGTCAGGCGCGACAGCAGCAGGCGATCCAGCACCCACACCGCCACCAGCGAAGCGCCTACCAATGGAAAGACCACTGCCAGGGCAAAGATGATGACCATCGCAGTTTTCCACTTGGGCAGGTCATGACGCAGTGGTGGCACGCCAAGTTTTCCTTGTGGACGACGCTTCCACCAGATCACCACGCCGCTGACGGCGCTGAGCAGGATCATCAGGCAGATCAGCAATACGACAATCTGATTGAAGGTGCCGAACATCTTGCCTTCGTGCAGCATCACGCCGATTTCCGTAGCCCGGGCAACGGCACCGTAGTGTGCGAAGCGCACGTCGGCGAGGACTTTGCCGGTGTACTGATCGATGTGCAGGGTGGCATCGTTGCGCGGGTCGTCTGCGAACACGGCGATGGTAAACACACCGGTCGCGGTGGTCGGCAGGGTGATGCTGTAACCCGGTTCAACCTTGCGCTCTCTGGCGATGTTCTGCACGTCTTGCAGGGCAATGGTCGGCGCTGCGGGGCCGGCGTGCGCGCCGTCGTGGTTCATGTGTTCAGCGTGATCGCCGGACATCGGCATTGGCGTGTTTTCCATGGCCCAGGGCACGGTCTGGCGAGTGGCCGAATTGAGGCTGCGGGCCTCGACGTCGGACTTGGGCACGTCATCCCACATGGCGGCCGGGAACACGTTCCAGACCTCGGCGTATTGCTTGCCCCAGAAGCCGGTCCAGGTCATGCCGCTGAGCAGCATCACCAGCAACAGCGAGGCGCCCCAGAAACCGGTCACTGCATGCAGATCACGCCACAACACGCGACCACGGCTGTTCAGGCGCGGCCACAAAATTCCTGCCGCCTGGCCGCGGGGCCACCACAGGAACAGGCCCGATACCACCAGGACAATGCCCCAGCCGGCAGCCAGTTCGATCAGGCGATCACCGACCGTGCCGATCATCAACTCGCCGTGAATCGCCCGGGCGATGGCCTGCAGGTTCTTCTTCGCATCCTGCTCGCCGAGGATGTCGCCGTGGTGCGGATCGACGAAAACGTTCAGCTCCTGACCATTGTTCTGCACGACGAACTGCGCGCTGTGCTCGGCGTTCAGCGGTGGCAGGTATTGGGTCACCTGGCCTTGTGGATAAGCGGCCTTGACCCGTGTCAGCAAGTCATCGGCTGAAACGGTGTGATGGCCGGCCGGGACGTTGAGCAGACTGCTGTACATCAGTGAGTCGAGCTGCGGCTTGAACAGGTAGATAGTCCCGGTCAGGGCCAGCATCACCATGAAAGGCGCAACGAACAAACCGGCATAGAAATGCCAACGCCAGGCCAGGTTGTAGAAATTCACTTTGGGCTGTTTCATCACGTGTGCTCCGCTTGGCTGGATCTTTTAGTTGTCTGTATGGCGGTTGCTGCGCAACCGATCGCGGGCATACCCGCTCCCACAGAGGGAGCGGGCGCCCTCGAGGGTTAGAAACTCATGTCCACCTTGGTCCAGAGCGTTCGCCCCGGTTCCTTGATGGCCTGCGGGTCGTTGGCGGGGTAGCCGAACCCGGCGTTGCCGGCCAGGTTCAGGTGTTCGGCGTACGCCTTGCCGAACAGGTTGTCGACGCCGCTGCTGACCTTCCAGTTCTGGTTGATCCGATAGGCACCGTTGAGGGAGAACACGCCGAATCCTGGCGTTTTGTCAAAGTCCTTGCCGACCACGTTGCCCTTGTTCTGGTCAATACGGTTTTGCGCAGCAACCACCCTCCACAGTGCGCCGGCGCTCCAGTTGTCTTCGCTATAGGTCAGGCCGAAACGCGCATCCAGTGGCGGCATCTGCGGCAATGCCGTGCCGTCGCTGCTGTTCTTGCCCCAGGCGTAGGCCAGGGTCGCATCGGCTTTCCAGTTGTTTGTAAGCTTGTAGGCTGCCCCCAGTTCACCGCCCATGATTCGCGCGTCGATGTTCTCGGCTTGGGAAGTCATGCCCATCATTCCCGGGGTGTAGCTGAACAGGATGTAATCGCGCACCTGGCCGACATAGGCCGAGGCCCAGGCGTCCAGCGCCTCGGTCTTGTATTGCAGGCCGACATCGAGCTGGGTGGTTTTTTCCGGCTTGATCGCATCGAAGGCGTTCACCGAGCCGGCGGGACCTGCGTTCGGTGAAAACAGCTCCCAGTAATCCGGGAAGCGCTGGCTGTGACCCAGCCCCGCGTAGAGGGTGGTCGGGCTGTCAGCCAAGTCGTGTTCGTAGCGGATGAAGCCGCTCGGCAGGGTGTCGGCGCGGGTCTCGTCGGCAGTCGGATTGGGCCGGGTCATCATTCCGGAACCGGTGGTTTGCCGGTAATCCTTGGCCGAGGCGCGGTCCAGGCGTGCGCCGCTGATCAAGCGGTCACGGTCGGCGGCGTACCAAGTCAGCTCACTGAATACGCCATAGTTATGGAAGTCGGCATCCTTGCTGTAGGGCAGGTCCTTGTAGGTATCGATGCCCATTGCACTGCGCTGGCGATGCTCGTTGGTCTGGGCGTCCAGGCCGCCGATCAGTTGCACGTCGGCCCAGCGCCAGGTCGCCTTGATCCGGGCGCCGAGGGTGCGGCGGTCGACGTTGGACGCCATGGGCCCGGCCATCATCCCGGTGCCGGACGGCGTGCGCAGCGTGTAGTTATCCATTACGTGGTCGGCGTAGTTGTAGTAGACCTGCGCCTCGATCGTGTCGAGCACCTCGCCTATGTTGGACTGTTCGAAACGCAAGCCGAGGCTCTCGCGCAGGAACTGTGCACCGTCCATGCCGCGCCCGGCATATCGGGCTTCGCCGTCGCCACGGCCGGCGGTGAGCTCCAGCAAGGTGTCGGCGTTTGGTGTCCAGCCAACCGCCACATCACCGTTCCATTTTTCATAGCGCGACGGCACGGTGTCGTTGTTGCCGTCCTTGTAGTCGTCGGAATGTGCAGTGTTGCCGATCACCCGCACATAACCCAGCGAGCCCCCAGCCGTGGCGTCCACCAGTTTGTCGAAGCGGCCGTTGGAACCGGCCAGCACACTGGCGTTGACCCGGGTACCGAGCTCGCCGAAGTGTTCCGGTTCGCGGTCGAAGAGGATGGTTCCGGCGGAAGCACCCGGTCCCCACAGCACGGTTTGCGGACCTTTGATCACGGTGAGTTTGTCGTAGGTTTCCGGCGAGATATACGAGGTCGGCGCATCCATGCGCCCGGGGCAGGCGCCAAGCAACTGACTGCCGTTGGTGAGGATGTTCAGCCGCGAACCGAACATGCCGCGCAGCACCGGGTCGCCATTGGTGCCGCCGTTGCGCACCAGGGCGA
The DNA here is from genome assembly GCF_004348895.1 of Pseudomonas vancouverensis. Taxonomy (GTDB): domain Bacteria; phylum Pseudomonadota; class Gammaproteobacteria; order Pseudomonadales; family Pseudomonadaceae; genus Aquipseudomonas; species Aquipseudomonas vancouverensis. The sequence goes on along the minus strand of NZ_RRZK01000019.1, from coordinate 86,851 downwards.
AGCCTGGAATGGTCTTCAGGTAATCACCACCGTCGCTGGCCGGCACCGGTTGGCGCGGGTCCTTGGGGTTGGTGACGATGGTCAGCGGTGAACTCGGTGCAACGGCGGTGATCACCGTCGGGCTCAATTCTTCGCTGTGACCGGCATGTTCGTCGGCCAACGCAGAAGGCGCGAGCAAGGCACCGCACAGAATGGCGGTGGCGTGCCTGAAGCGAATACTCGATTCGTTCAGGGCAAAAGAGGCTTGAGCAGCGCTCAAGCGTGGGGCAGCAGAAAACCTGGACATGACAATTTCCATCGAACAGTCGTAAACAACACGGCCGGCAGCCTGCGCTGCTTCTGTGGGCGCAGGGGTTGCCTTGTGGACCGTGTGAAATCAGCGGTAAGTGTTTACGCGACGATGACGGGCGGGGCGCGGCTGCGGGCGCCGGGGAAGAAGGTTTGCCGGGCGTGACCCAGCCGGGGGGACGGCGCGGTGAACGTGTTGACCAGGGGGATGTTGAAGGTGGCGAACGTGCCGCCTCCGGTCAACGCCGGGCAATTGAACAGGAGGCTGCAATAGCCACACTTTTCCCACAGCACATGGTGTTCGGAGGCGGGTGGGCAGTGTTCGGCAGTGGTTGGCGAGCCGTGCTCGGCATGTGCCATTGCCGACATGTCCATGCTCATGCCCATCGGCATGTTCATGGACGCGCCAGTGTTCATCGGCATCGACTGAGAGATCAGTGGACCGATGAAAATCATCAGCATGGCGAACAGGCTGATCCAGCTGCCGCGTGTCAGGCTCAAGGGTTGACGGCGGGCTCGGGATGACCTGGCGCTAAGCGGGCGCATGGGCGAATTCCGCGCAGGCGATTACTGTGCGTGCTGGTGTTCTTGCGTGGCGTCCGGTGCCTTTTTCTGCACCGCCACTTCGACCTTCACCTCGCCGGCTTTTTCGAAATGCAAGGTCATGGGAAAGCGCTTGCCGTCGGCCAGCAGGCTGCGGTCTTTGAGGTTCAACAGCATCACGTGATAGGCCATCGGCGCGAACGTCACTTCGCCGCCTGCCGGTACATCCACGTTTGGTACGTGCTGCATTTTCATCACGTCGCCTTGCATCACATGCTCATGCAATTGCGCTTCGCCGGCGATTGGCGAGTCGACGCTGAGCAGGCGGTCAGCGGTTTTGCCTTCGTTGTTGATCACGAAGTAGGCCGCAACGGTCGGTGCGTTAGGCGGCAGTTCCTGTGACCATGGATGCTCGATTTCAAGATCGCCGACTTTGTATTCGTGGGCATTGGCAAAGCAAGCAGGCAGCAGCAAAGCGGCCAGAACGATGAATTTGTTCAACATGGCAGTTCTCCAGAACGATTCGATACGCAGGTCAATTGCGAGACGGAATCACACCAGAGGAGAAGCGCGGGGGTTGAGGCTCGGCCATTGCTGGCGCGGTGACGGTGCGTGGAGGGAGGGCGGTGGCAGGCTTCGATTGGCTTCAAAGCGGGCGTAATACAACTGCGGCACATGCCCGGGCAGTGCGACCAAGGGCGCGGAACCGGAACAGCACCAGCAATGCTGCATGTTGGAATGATCGTCACCTTGCGGTGCTTTCTGCCCGAGATCGCCGAGGTTGATCGCGACCATCTTGGTGCCGCTGGCGCTGCAGAAACTGCCCCACAACAACTGTTCGGCCGGCGCTTTTGCCGTCTGCGCCATGGCGCCTGTCATCGGCATGGCGAGCATGTTGAACAGCACTGCGAAGCAGGCTATCCAGGCAAATGCGAGCCGTTGTCGGGACATGGGACAAATCCGGTTGAGTGGGCAATCAGGCGCGGCTATTTAGCCTGATCAGGGCCGATAAGTAAAAAGACCGCGTGCGGTGTGGTGTCGCAGCAACAGTGTTTTCCTAGGCTTCATGATAGTCGTGAAATACAAAGTGCCAGTACCGCTTTAGCTTTGTTCAGAATCTCGATGGACTAGTGTTTGGCAAAATCTGACAGCGCGCCAAGCAGGTCTGCCACTGAGGCGAACTCCCGATTCACCTTGGGCAATGCCGGTCGTTTCAGGATCAGCACCGGCACTCCACGTTCGCGTGCGACTTCCAGTTTTGGCTCGGTTGCCGTGCTGCCGCTGTTCTTGCTGATCAGTACGTCGATGTCACGGCGTGCGAACAGGGCGCGTTCTTCGTCGATCAAAAAGGGGCCGCGAGCGCCGATCACTTCGCAGCGCTCGTTGCCCGGATACACATCAAGGGCGCGCAAGGTCCAGAACTGCTGCGCAGGAATCTCGTCCAGGTGCTGCAAGGGTTCGCGACCAAGGGTGAACAGTGGGCGACGGAAAGGCTTCAAGGCCTCGACCAATGCGTTCCAGTCCTCGACTTCGCGCCAGTCATCATCGGCCTGAGCTTGCCAGGACGGGCGTCGCAGCGCCCAGCAGGGAGTGCCACTCATGTCGGCAGCAGTTGCCGCGTTCTGGCTGATGCGGGCAGCGTAAGGGTGGGTGGCATCGATCAGCAGGTTGATGCCTTCATTGCGAATGAACTGCGCCAGACCCTCGGCTCCGCCATAGCCACCGACACGCACCTGGCAGTGCAGGTCAGTCGGTACCCGACCGATACCGGCCAGGCTGTAGACATGCTGCGGGCCTAACGTGCGGGCGATGGCCAGCGCTTCGCTGACGCCGCCGAGCAGCAGGATGCGCTTCATCGCAGGGCTCCCGTGTGTTTGCCTGTTGGATTACGCATCGAGACGCTTCGTCAGTTCAAGCAAGGTGATCGGCAACGCCTGGCGCCAGGTGTCGAAGCTACCCAGCGGTTGCGCCTGCGCGATATGGACGCGGGTCAGTTCACCGCCGTGACGTTCGCGCCAGGTCATCAGGGCCATCTCGCTTTGCAGGGTGACCGCGTTGGCGATCAGACGGCCGCCGGGTTTGAGCGCGGCCCAGCAGGTGTCGAACACGCCGTCGCGGGTCACGCCGCCACCGATGAAAATCGCATCCGGGCGCTCAAGACCGGCCAGCGCTTGTGGCGCGCTGCCGCGGATCAGTTGCAGACCGGGGACGCCGAGCGTATCGCGGTTGCGTTCGATCAATGTCTGCCGGCCTTCATCGGCCTCAATAGCCAGCGCGCGGCAGCTGGGGTGGGTGCGCATCCATTCGATGCCGATCGAGCCGCTGCCGGCGCCAACGTCCCACAACAGCTCGCCGGGTACTGGCGAGAGGCGTGCCAGGGTGATGGCGCGGACATCGCGCTTGGTCAGTTGGCCGTCGTGCTCGAACGCCGCATCCGGCAAGCCGGCCAGCCGTGACAGGCGCGGCGTGTTCGGTTCGGCCAGGCAATCAATGGCGATCAGGTTCAGATCGGCAATCGGCAGATCGTTCCAGTCGCTGGCAACGGCGTCGATGCGCCGCTCGGCCGGGCCTCCCAAGTGCTCCAATACGGTGAGACGACTTGGCCCGAAACCGCGCTCACGCAGCAGCTTGGCGATAGCGCCAGGGCTGCCGCCATCGTTGCTCAACACCAACAGGCGCGCGCCGCTGCACAGGTGCGCGTTGAGTGCCGCGATGGGGCGCGCCACGACTGAAAGCGTGACGACATCCTGCAGCGGCCAGCCCATTCTGGCGGCCGCCAGCGAGCAGGACGAAGGTGCGGGCAGCGTCAGCAGTTCAGCGGCGGGAAGCTGACGGGCGAGGCTGGCGCCGACGCCGTAGAACATTGGATCCCCGCTGGCCAGTACACAGACGGGCTCGCCACGCAGTGCCAACAGCGCATCAAGGGAAAACGGGCTGGGCCATGGCTGACGTTCGCCAGCGATACACGTCGGCAGCAGATCCAGATGCCGCTGGCCGCCGAAGATCTTCGAGGCGCGCAGCAGGGCATGCCGGGCGTTCTTGCCCAGGCCCTTGAAACCGTCTTCGCCGATGCCTACCACTGTCAACCAGGGGGTCATGCCGTTCCTCAATCACGCGTTTTTTCGTAGTTGGACGGCATGATAGCGCGGGTTCCACGGGCTGACTGCCTTCTCTTCCCGTCCGGAGTCTTTTCATGTGGCCAGACAAAGCAGGCATAATGCCGCGCAGTTTTCCCGCGAATCGCCTCGCTACCTGAACGGGTCCGCCTTGAACCAACCTCCGCTGTCCTCTGCCTTACGTCCCTCGGCTTGCCCGGGGTTGCTGCGTATCGTCCCGGCAATGGATGGCGGTATCTGCCGGATCAAACTGAACGGTGGTGTCATCAGCAGTCGCCAGGCCCATGCAGTGGCCGATGCGGCTGAGCGATTTGCCAGCGGGGCGATTGAAGCCACCAACCGTGGCAACCTGCAGATCCGCGGGATCGGCGCCGAACAGACTGCCCTGATCGACAGCCTGCTGGCGGCTGAGCTGGGGCCGCGCACGGCGGCGGGCGATGATGTTCGCAACCTGATGCTCAGCCCGAGTGCCGGGATCGACCCGGCGGTGGTGTTTGACACGCGGCCATTGGCCGAGCAGATCCTGGCAACGTTGCAGAGCCATACGCCTTTCCATGACCTCAGCGCCAAGTTCGCCGTGCAACTCGATGGCGGCGAAGCCCTGTCGATGCTCGAGCATCCCCATGACTTGTGGCTGTCGGCGTTTCTACGAGATGGCGAGCTGCGCCTGGCGTTCGGTCTGGCGGGGTGCCTGGTAGACCGGCCTGTCGGCTCGGTGACTGTGGATGACGGACACGCCTTGGTGGTCGCTGTGCTCGAGTTGTTTCTCGAGCTGGCGCGCCCGGAGCAGACCCGTATGCGCCATTTGCTGGCCGAGTGTGCGCTCGACGACTTTCTCGCACGACTGGCCGAGCGGGTGTCGATCCACCCGGTGGACCATTGGCTGCGGCCTGCCCAGCCGGGTGAGCTGCACATTGGCGTCCATCCTCAGGTCGACGCGGGTCTGGTCTACGTGGGCGCGGTGCCGCCATTGGGACGACTCAACCCTGAGATGTTACGTGGGGCGGCGCAACTGGCGCAGCAGTTCGGTGATGCGAACCTGCGTTTCACACCGTGGCAAAGCCTGCTGCTGGCCAACGTGCGCCGTGAACAGGCGGCGCACGTTGGCCAGGGCCTGCAACACCTCGGTTTGCTCTGTGACGTCGAGCAGCCGTTGACCCGGCTGATCGCCTGTACCGGTTCCAACGGTTGTGGCAAAGGCCTGGCCGACACCAAGGCGGATGCCTTGCAACTGGCGGCGTTGATGCAGGTTCATGGGCAGTCACCGAGCGTGCACCTGAGCGGCTGCCCGCGCTCTTGCGCCGCCGCGCACATCGCGCCGGCAACATTGCTGGCGGTCGCCCCCGGTCACTACGACCTCTATTTTCGCGATGCAACGCAGCCGGGATTCGGCGCGTTGCACACACGCAACCTTACTATTGAAGCGGCCGCAGCCTTGCTCGACGGCCGCTCACGGAGCCCCCTTGATGCTTGAATACATCCGCGACGGTCAGGAGATCTATCGCAACTCCTTCGCGATCATTCGCGCCGAGGCCAACCTCGAGCGGATACCGGCCGATCTGGAGAAACTCGCGGTCCGCGTGATCCACGCCTGCGGCATGGTCGAAGCCATCGACGGCTTGCAGTTCTCCGAAGGCGCGGGCAAGGCCGGGCGCGATGCGCTGGCGGCCGGTGCGCCGATTTTGTGTGATGCGCGGATGGTCAGCGAAGGTGTAACTCGCGCCCGTTTGCCGGCGAACAATCAGGTGATCTGCACCCTGCGTGACGACAGCGTTCCCGAGCTGGCCCGCGAGCTGGGCAACACCCGTTCTGCGGCTGCACTGGAACTGTGGCGCCCGCACCTGGAGGGTAGCGTGGTGGTCATCGGCAACGCGCCGACGGCGCTGTTCTACCTGTTGGAAATGCTCGACGCCGGCGCGCCGAAACCAGCGCTGATCCTTGGCTTCCCGGTGGGCTTCGTCGGTGCCGCCGAATCCAAGGCCGCCCTGGCGGCGGACAGCCGTGGCGTGCCCTTTGTGATCATGCAGGGACGGCTGGGCGGAAGCGCCATGGCTGCCGCCGCCGTCAATGCCCTCGCCACGGAGATCGAATGATGCAGCAACCTGGACGTTTGATCGGCCTCGGCGTTGGCCCTGGTGATCCGGAACTGATTACAGTCAAAGCCTTGCGCCTGCTGCGTGAGTCGCCGGTGGTGGCGTATTTCGTCGCCAAGGGCAAGAAGGGCAATGCCTTCGGCATCATAGAGGCGCACCTGCAGGACGCACAGAACCTGTTGCCGCTGGTGTACCCGGTGACCACCGAAGCACTGCCGGCGCCGCTGTCCTACGAACAGGTGATCAGCGACTTCTACGATGAAGCGGCCAATGAGCTGGCGCTGCATCTGGATGCGGGGCGTGATGTGGCGGTGATCTGCGAAGGCGATCCGTTCTTCTACGGCTCGTACATGTACCTGCATGATCGCCTCGCCAGCCGTTATAAAGCCGAAGTCGTGCCGGGTGTGTGCTCGATGCTGGGTGGCGCTTCGGTGCTCGGTGCGCCGCTGGTGTATCGCAACCAGAGCCTGTCGGTGTTGTCCGGCGTGTTGCCGCATGATGAGCTCAAACGCCGTCTGGCCGATGCCGACGCGGCGGTGATCATGAAGCTGGGACGCAATTTCCCCAAGGTACGCCAGGTGCTTGAAGAACTGGGTCTGGCGGAGCGCGCGCTGTACGTCGAGCGCGCGACCATGGCCAACCAGAAGATCGTGCCGCTGGATCAGGTCGAGCCGATGTCCTCGCCTTATTTCTCGTTGATCATCGTTCCCGGTGAAAGGTGGCAAGGCTGATGACTCACTCCACGCCAGCCATCGTCATTCTTGGTCAAGGCAGCCTGGCCACTGCTCGTCACATTCAGCAGGTGTATCCGGCCGCGCAGATTCATGGTCTTGCCGGCCGGGTCGAAGGTGCGGACGTTGTGTATCAGGAGTTCGGGACATTCCTGCGTGAGTTGTATCAACGGGATGTACCGATCATTGCCCTGTGCGCTGCCGGAATCGTCATTCGCACGCTCGCTCCACTGCTGCTGGAAAAGGGGGCCGAACCTGCGGTGCTGGTCATTGCCGAAGATGGCAGCGCCGTGGTGCCACTGCTTGGCGGCTTGGGTGGAGTGAATGTCATGGCGCGGGAAATCGCTGCCGGGCTGCAGGTCGCAGCCGCCATTACCACCAGCGGCGAATTGCGCTTTGGTACCTGCCTGCTCAATCCACCCAGCGGTTATGCATTGGCGGATCTGGAACTGGGTAAGCGCTTTGTCTCCGATCTGCTGGCGGGACACAGTGTACGCATTGAAGGCGCAGCGCCATGGCTGAATCAGGCTCAGTTGCCGCAGGACCCAACGGCGCAGCACCTGATTCACGTCGGCAGCACTGAGCGTGAGGCAAGTGCCTATGAGTTGCTGATTTACCCACGCAGTGTGGCGGTGGCGGTGAGTGCCGGGATTGCGGATCTGCCTGGTGCTGTTCGTACCGCGCTGAAGCAGGCGAATGTGGCCATGCAATCGTTGGCCTGCCTCGTGGCGGAATCTTCAGAGATGGCCGCGGCGAATGTGCGCGAAGCAGCATTGGAACTGGGCGTGCCGTTACGGTTTGTCTCGGGGCAAGGCGATGTGGGGGCACTGGCTCAGGTTGCAGTGCCGGGAGCAAAAGTCGTGGCCTCGGATAACCTCGCCATTGCAATCGCCGAGCACCCACTGGACGTCGCGCACATCGGTCGTTCGCGGGGCCGTCTGGCGGTCATCGGTCTTGGGCCTGGCGCGGCTGAATTGATGGTCCCTGTCGTCAAAGCCGAACTGGCCCGTGCGACGGATGTGCTCGGCTATGAAACGTACGTGCGTATGGCAGGTCCTTTCCGCGATGACCAGGTGCTGCACTGCACCGACAACCGTGAAGAAATGCAGCGTGCCCGACACGCCTTCAGACTGGCGGCCGAAGGGCGTTCAGTGATCGTGGTATCGTCGGGCGATCCGGGCGTTTTCGCCATGGCCGCAGCGGTACTCGAAGCGTTGCACGAGTCGAATGACCCGGAGTGGCACCGTGTCGATCTTGAAATCCTGCCGGGCGTCTCTGCCTCGCTGGCAACGGCTGCACAGGCGGGTGCCCCTTTGGGTCATGACTTCTGCGTGCTGTCGCTGTCGGACAACCTCAAGCCGTGGTCGATCATCGAGAAACGTCTGGACCTGGCTGCACAGGCCGATTTTGCGTTGGCCTTCTACAACCCTATCTCCCGCGCACGGCCGTGGCAGTTAGGCCAGGCACTGGAAATCGTTGCGCGGCATCGCACACCGGAAACGCCCGTTGTACTGGGCCGCGACATCGGCCGGCCGGGTCAGACGTTGCGCACAACTACCTTGGGTGCATTGACCCCGGATCAGGTGGACATGCGCACGATGGTGTTGATCGGCTCGTCTACCACCTGTGTTTTTTCACATGCCGAAGGTCGCCAGTGGGTATATACACCACGCTGGTACGGGCAAAAACCCGAGGCCTGATCATTCGGCGACAGGCCAATACAGGCGCCGGAAGCGATGAAGGCGCCTGCAAGCCGATTTGCAATGGCGATGAAAGCGGCTTATGGCCGCTTTATGCAGAGGGCGAATCGCTGTGCGACCAGTTTCTGGCGCAGTACTTCAAACAGGCGAAGCCTTTGTTCATCGAGGAGGCTTCGTTCGAGTACGAAATCGGCCCGGCGCTGAATCAGGATTGTCGATTTATCTTCCCACGCCCAAAACAGAAAGTTGTTTTTCTCCACTCGGCTGATCAGTTCAAGCTGGAAGACCGTCAAGTGGAGGTTGCCTTTTGCGTCGTAGTGGGTGGGTGCGACTTGAAAACGTCGGCCCCTGTTACTCTCATTATCAAATGAGAGTAACGCGGTCTTGTTTGCGCCAAGCGCATCGAGGGTATCAATCATTGCGTTCCCTTGCCGGATGCCTTGGTGCAGTTCAATGTTTTGCACCAAGTGTTCGGCAACGCTCCCCGACATGATGAATTTGACCGTTTCGGTATACCGCTCCATGTTCAGGGCTCTCCAGCCAAAGTATTGCAAGTTGGAGAAATACTCTTGAATCCATTCCGTTGAATCACCAAAGCGACTGACACGTCTTTCCGACAGCATCGTCACGATACGAGTACAGTCCGTCAAATAATCATAGTCTTCTAATGACAGGCGGCTAATGATGGATATCAGGTTGTGATTTTCCAGTACGCCGAAGGGGATGTCGTTGTTCATGCGTTTCTCACTTTTGGTTTGTGTCGATTTTGTCTCCGAGGATTATCCTGGCAAGGTTTTATTGTGTTGGGTTTGTGTTGTTGTAAGTTGATAATTGTTCGGCGTGCAGTTAAATATGTTGAATTGGCTTTGAATTGCCTTGCTTGTTTGTTGTGGGTTAGTTTGGCCTTGCGTTAATGCCTTAATCTAAAAATATATTGATAGGAGTTGCAAGCGCTATGGAAAGCAAGTTTACGGTTGAAGAGTCTGCGAATCTGATCAATGGCCGTAGGGTCAAGCGACATGCACTGGGACCCGCAATGGGAACTGCCCGTGTCAGAGCGTTTGCTCCGGCGAGTGCATCCGGCCCGACCAATGCTGCGGGTCCGGCCCCTACTGCTGCAGAGACTGCCAGTCCCACTAAGGATCTGGACGCTATTGTGATTGCCAACACGCTGGTCGGTTACGGTGAAAATATTAGCCTGGAAAATATGGCGATTATCGAAAATATCATCAAGTTTTCTAAGCTGGAAGCCAACTTTGAAGTGCCTGATGGTAAGCCCGAGGCCTGGTATCTTTCTTTTTTGCAGTGCATGGATGAGTTGGGTTGTTTTGTTGCTGACTCTGGGTACACCTCTTATCAGAAAAATGCCCAGCAACTAACAATGGATAACATTGTTGTCGATATCGTCAAGGCGGGTATTGGCGCAGCCAAAGCGGCGATACCCGGCGCGTCAGCGCTTTCTGCCATTGTCGATACGACACTGGATTCGTTGAAGACGGAGGCAGAGGCGATCAATCTGTTTCATCACGAAGTGACGCAAAGCAAAGGTGTCAAGCTGGCAATCATGCCGTGTGATCAACTGGCAAACGGGATTATTTTAACTTCGTTGTCTTCGATCGATAGTGTCGGTGGTGAAGAAGAGACGTCTCCGCTTTTCTTTGACTGGAAAACTACCAGTCGAACCATATTTCGGGGAAGTTCCTATATTACGTTTAACCCTGTTCGGTACGCGGGGATCAAAAACGACCTTGAAGAATACCTTGGTGAGCATTTCAAGGCTGCGTTGAGCAAACGCTTTGAACGACGTAAAAAGAAAAATCAGTAAGGGTATGGCTGGCGGTGAACACCGCCAGCCGTTTACGGAGCGATCAGATGAGCTATTCGATCTATATTTATGCGAACGCGGTTTTGGTCCTGTCGAAGGCGTTATCGCCTGCCTGCACGAAGGATGTTCTGGATACGATCGCTTTTGCCAGCCTTGCCGCCGACGAAGATGTTCCTGGCAGGGTGCCGGATTCAAAGTGGTTCGAGTGCTACTCGGACATATTGTCTGCGTGTGGATGGACCGTTCTTGCCCAACAGGAGCGCGATGAGTTTCCGCGCCTGGAGCTGGGGATGGTATCAGGACAAAAGGCGTTGGTTGCCTTGGTTGAATCGGCAATGCCCGACCGAGAGGCTAGGCCGATTTTGGCGGCACTTGATCATGTGGCGACGTCCTCGGCATGGGAGCGGCAACTTCTTTACCCGAGTCCGCAGAACGGTGCAGAACCGACACGCGTAAGGGCGGCAGCCGGTATTGTCGAGGAAGGTGGTTTTTTGAGCATGGTTTCCGTTTCTTTCCAGGTTCATCACGCGGTCGAACAAGCGGGCCTCGACAGCGTGGCCGCCGCGCAGAAGCTTGATGGGGGCATGGTCAGCCGTGTTTACTCGGCACGCTTCAATCAGCAGAACTATGATGAATTCAGGGATGAAACCGTCGAGTGGCTGGCAGCAGAGCTGCACACGCCGTACACCGAAACAGGTGTGCTGCCAATGGACTGGAATTCGTCCGAGCCGGGTGTCTGAAAAGCCGGCTCAGAACATCAAGGAACCAGATAGCCTTTTACGCCGGTGAAAATGATCTGCGCCGCGAGTGCACATACGAACAACCCCATCAAGCGACTGACAATCTGCAAGCCCTGGTCACCGAGAATCCGCTCGATTCGATTCGACAGGTAAAGCACTACGCCTACGGTGAAGCTGGCCAGGGCAATACTGACAATAGCTGTGAGTTTGTCGTCCCAGTGTGGCTGGCTCACCCCCATGACCAGCAAGGCACCAATTGTCCCGGGTCCGACCGTCAGCGGAATGGTCAGTGGCACGATGGTCACATCCTGCTGTACGTTGTCGGTCTGTACCGCCGACTTTCCTTGCGCCATTCCCAGTGCCGAGATGAACAACACACTGCCGGCGCCGATGCGGAACGCATCGACGGTAATGCCGAACACGCTGAAGATCACTCGACCGAACAAGTACAGAAGGACGCTGGAGACCAGGGTGGCAACGGCTACCTTCCAGGCCAGTCTGCGCTGCTCCTTGCGCGAGTAACCGCGAGTCAGACTGATAAAGCAGGACAACACGAAGAACGGGCTGTAGAGCACCAGCATCTTCAGGTAAACGCTGAATAACACATGGAGCATGGTGCCGGGCTCACTGGCGAGGGAAGTCGAGAGGGAGTCTATCAGGGGCCGGGCAGTCTGTCGGCTCAGGACGTTTGCGTCGTTGTACGATTCTGCTGATCGCGCTGGGCCACCCAGTGCTCGATCAGTTCGCGCAACTGCGACAGTTCGACCGGTTTGGCCATGTGCCCATCCATGCCCGCCTGTCGCGCCCGTTCCTTGTGCTCGGCAAGGATGTGCGCAGTCAATGCCACCACGGGCGTGCGCACCCGTTGATTGCCGACTTCCCAGGCACGCAGTTGCTGGGTCGCAGAAAACCCGTCGAGGATCGGCATTTCGCAGTCCATCAGCACCAGGTCGTAACGCTGCGCTTTCATCGCCTGCAAGGCTTCTTCGCCGTTGCAGGCGGTGTCCGGTTGCAGGTTGAGCTTGCCCAGCATCCCGCGAATCACCTTGGTGGAAATACTGTTGTCTTCGGCTACCAGGATGCGGAAATCGCTAGGCACCTTGACCGGCAGGGCAGGGCCATTTTGTGGTGTCGGCACCACAACAAGGCCCTTGCTGCGTTGGGCCAGCTCATCGGCCAGGGTGGTCTTGAGCGTGTAGCCGGCCACTGGCTTGGCGAGGATGCGCTTGATGCCCGAGTTGCGCGCAATGATCTTGCTCGGGGCATTGCTGATACCGGTGAGCATGATCAACAGGATGTCATGGTTGAGGCTCGGATCCTCCTTGATCTTGGCGGCCAGTTGCATGCCGGTCATGCCAGGCATGTTCTGGTCGACGAGGACCACATCAAAGTAATCGCGCAGATGTGCCTTGGTGCGCAGCAGCGCCAACGCTTCCTTGCCGGACGAGGCGGAGCTGACATTCAGGCCCCAGGCGCTGCACTGCTGCACCAGCACCTTGCGACAGGTGTCGTTGTCATCGACCACCAGCACTCGTGCGCCTTGCAGCGGCCCATCGAGATCCGAGGTCGGATGTTCGAGGCGGTCAGGATCGAGCGGCAAGGTCAGCCACAGTGTGCTGCCCTGGTTGCTGCCGGTCTTGATGCCAAATTCGCCATGCATCAGGCGAATCAGCTGGCGGGCGATCACCAGCCCCAGATTGCCGCCCAGGCGGGTGGCCGAAAGGAAGTGCTGGCTGTGCAATTCGGCATGCATCAACGCATCGCGCTCTTCGGCATCCATGGGTTCGCCACTGTCCTGCACGGCGATGCGCAGGCGCGGTTTGGCGCTGCGCTCGTCGAGGGCGACGACGACGAGGATTTCACCTTCGTCGGTTTTCTTCAGGGCGTTTTCCAGCAGGCTCAACAGCGTTTGTCGCAAACGTGTCGGGTCGCCGCTGATCACCCTCGGCACTTGTGGCTGGATGAAGCTGATCAGCTCGACGTTCTGCTGTTCGGCTTTGGCGCGGAAGATACTCAGACAGTCTTCGATCAGGGCGTTGAGATCGAACTGCACGTCGTCCAGCTCAATCTGCCCGGATTCGAGTTTGGAGATGTCCAGAATCTCGTTGATCAGTGTCAGCAGCTCGTTGCCGGCACTGTGGATGGTTTGCACGTAATCGCGCTGCTTGACCGAGAGCGGGGTGCCCAACAACAACTCGGTCATGCCCAGTACCCCGTTCATCGGGGTGCGGATTTCATGACTGATTTTCGCCAGGAACTCGGCCTTGGCGTTGATCTCGGCATTGCTGGCCGCCAGGTCACGGCTGATGCTGAACCGTGCTTCGGTAATGCTGCGCTGGCGCTCGCTCAGGGCGATGCTCATCAGCAACCCGCTGATGCAGACGAACACCAGCAGGGTGACGATCAGGCCATGGGGCTCGATCAGGGTCAGGCCGAGCAGGGCAGGGAGAATGACCAGCGTCCCGAGGTTGAACACCACCATGGCGGCGACGAACAGGCGCGCCGGCCGATAGCCCTTTTGCCAGTGATAGGCACTGACGAAGAGCATGGTCAGCCCGGCCAGCGCTACCAGGGCATAGGTGATGTAGTTCAGGGGCAAGGTGTTGACGAACAGCAGCATCAGAGCGCTGGCGGTAATCAGTACTACTTCACCCAGCATCAATCTGTGCAGAGGATGCGGCCCCAAAGGGGTGAAGAAACGATGCGCAAGCATCAGGCCGCAAGGTGCCGTCAACAGCAGCGTCAGGTAGGCACCCGGGGTCTGCAAGGCATGCCAGTCGGGCAGCCATGGGCCCGCCAGGTTCAGCAGCAACATCAGGCTGAGCATCAGCATCCCTTCACAGATCGCCAGCCAGAGTGCACTGCGCGAACGTGTGTAGGCATAGCGGATGAGGTTATGCAGTATCAGCATCGCGATACAGCCGAACAACAGCCCGTAGATCAGCGTCTGCTTCTGGTTGGCGGCGGCCATGACCGCTGACTGCAGAGTGACGTAGGGACGCAACTGATGGTCAGACGCCAGTCTGAGGTAGACGTCGAGGGGCTTGTCGCTTTGTGGCAGCGGCAGCATGAAATCGCTGCTGGGCAAAGGTCGCTGTGCTTGCGGCTGTTCGTTGCCGGTGTTGGTTTGTGCGATCAGCTTGTCGCCGTCCAGCACATAGAGGTTGAGTTGGCGCAGGTCGGGAGCGAATACCCGCAGCAATTGTTCGTGCTTGCCGGGTGCGAGTCTGAAACGCAGCCAGACTGCGCCGTCGGGCTCGGCAGCGGTGAGGCGGTCGAGTTCGATGGGGCTGAATTGGTTGGTGTAGCGCGCGGAGCGGATGTCGCTCAGTTGCAGGTCGCCCTGTTCGTCGAGCAATAGCGCCCAGCCACTGCCTTGTGCGGCCTGAGCCGGCAGCATGCAGAGCAAGGTCAACAGCGTGACGGTCAAACTAATGGCAATCCTGAGCCAGCGCACGGCGAAATCCCTTCTTAGGTTGATGCCAGAATATAACGATGCGCGGCGCGGGAACAGCCAGGCAAGAGGCCGAAGCCCTTGCCTGGCAGGGTGACGCCCTTATTCCTGACTTTCGCCACGCTCGCGGGCAATGGCGCGATAGCCAATGTCCTTGCGATAGAAGCAGCCGTCCCAATCAATCTGTGCCGCCAGTTTGTAAGCCTGTTGCTGTGCAGCATCGACACTGGTGCCCATGGCCGTGGCGCAGAGCACCCGACCACCGGCCGTCACGACCTGGCCGTCCTTGAGTGCCGTACCGGCGTGGAAGACTTTGCCTTCCAGCCCGGCTGCGGCTTCCAGACCCTTGATGGCGACGCCTTTGGCGTAGTCACCAGGATAGCCACCCGCGGCCAGCACGATACCGACGCTCGGGCGTGGGTCCCATTGTGCTTCAACCTTGTCCAGGGCCTGGGCCAGAGCGGCCTCGACCAGCAGGACCAGGCTCGACTGCAAGCGCAGCATCACCGGCTGGGTTTCAGGGTCGCCGAAACGGCAGTTGAACTCGATGACTTTCGGGTTGCCAGCCTTGTCGATCATCAGGCCTGCATACAGGAAACCAGTGTAGACGTTGCCTTCCTCAGCCATGCCGCGGACTGTCGGCCAGATCACCAGGTCCATGACACGCTTGTGCACTTCGCTGGTGACGACCGGGGCCGGGGAGTAAGCACCCATGCCGCCAGTGTTCGGACCGGTGTCGCCGTCGCCGACGCGCTTGTGGTCCTGGCTGGTGGCCATCGGCAGCACGTTCTTGCCGTCGACCATGACGATGAAGCTGGCTTCTTCGCCGTCGAGGAACTCTTCGATCACGACGCGCGAACCGGCATCGCCGAAAGCATTGCCGGCGAGCATGTCACGTACGGCGTCTTCGGCTTCGGCCAGGGTCATGGCAACGATCACGCCTTTACCGGCGGCCAGGCCGTCGGCCTTGATCACGATCGGTGCGCCTTTTTCACGCAGATAAGCCAGGGCCGGCTCGATCTCGGTGAAGTTCTGGTAGTCGGCAGTCGGGATCTTGTGGCGAGCCAGGAAATCCTTGGTGAAGGCTTTCGAACCTTCCAGCTGAGCTGCGCCGGCGGTTGGACCGAAGCAATCCAGGCCGCGGCTGCGGAACAGATCGACAACACCGGCAACCAGTGGCACTTCAGGGCCGACGATGGTCAGGGAAACGTTTTTCTCGGCAAAGTCGGCAAGCTGCTCAAGCGCCAGCACGTCGATGGCGACGTTCTCGCACTTGGCCTCGATGGCGGTACCGGCGTTGCCAGGGGCCACGAATACTTTCTGCACACGCGGATCCTGAGCCACTTTCCAGGCCAGTGCGTGTTCACGGCCACCGCTGCCAATGATCAAAACATTCATTTCAAAAACCTCGGATGACGCTAATTCTGTATTGGAACCTAAAGCGCTTTTCGCGTTAGGAGGTCGCAATGCAGCCGGTAGATGCAAGGCGGAGTCGGCCTCGATGAGCGGAGTTGCCTTCTGGCAATGAGCATCATCGAGGTCGGCTCCAACGCAGCAGATGCCGGCTTCAGTGCGACCGTCGTCTTGTTAGTGACGGAAGTGGCGCATGCCGGTGAAGACCATCGCGATACCGGCTTCGTCAGCAGCAGCAATCACTTCAGCATCACGCATCGAACCACCTGGCTGGATCACCGCAGTGATACCGACCTTGGCTGCGTTGTCCAGACCGTCACGGAACGGGAAGAATGCGTCGGAAGCCATGACCGAACCGGCTACCTGCAGACCGGCGTGTTCAGCCTTGATCGCAGCGATACGAGCGGAGTTCACCCGGCTCATCTGACCAGCGCCGACACCGATGGTCTGGCGGTTCTTGGCGTAGACGATGGCGTTGGACTTCACGTACTTGGCGACTTTCCAGGCGAAGATCAGGTCGTGGATTTCCTGTTCGGTCGGAGCGCGCTTGGTGACGACTTTCAGGTCATCGGCGCTGATCATGCCGATGTCGCGGCTCTGCACCAGCAGACCACCGTTGACGCGCTTGTAGTCCCAGGCAGCAGCACGGTCAGCCGACCACTCGCCGCAAGCCAGCAGGCGCACGTTGGCTTTGGCGGCGACGATGGCGCGGGCCTCTTCGCTGACGCTTGGGGCAATGATCACTTCGACGAACTGGCGATCAACGATGGCCTTGGCGGTTTCGGCATCCAGCTCGCGGTTGAAGGCGATGATGCCGCCGAAGGCCGATTCGGTGTCGGTGGCGTAAGCCAGGTCATAGGCCTTGCGGATGCCGCCTTCGGCGTCAGGGCTCACGGCCACGCCGCACGGGTTGGCGTGCTTGACGATCACACAGGCCGGTTTTACGAAGCTCTTCACGCACTCCAGCGCGGCGTCGGTGTCGGCCACGTTGTTGTACGACAGTTCCTTGCCTTGCAGCTGGGTCGCGGTGGCGATGCCGACTTCGGCGGGTTTGGCTTCCACGTAGAACGCCGCGCTCTGGTGCGGGTTCTCGCCGTAGCGCATTTCCTGGGCCTTGATGAACTGGCTGTTGAAGGTGCGCGGGAATTCGCTGCGACCGGAGGTCGAGAGGGTGTCAGCCGCCTGGTTCACGGTGCCCATGTAGTTGGCGATCATGCCGTCGTAGGCAGCGGTGTGTTCGAACGCCTTGAGCATCAGGTCGAAACGCTGGGCGTAAGTCAGGCCGCCGGCCTTGAGGTTTTCCAGGACGCTGGCGTAGTCGCTGGCGTTGACCACGATGGCCACGTCTTTGTGGTTCTTGGCTGCGGAGCGGACCATGGTCGGGCCGCCGATGTCGATGTTTTCGATGGCGGTCGGCAGGTCGCAGCCTGGCTTGTTGATGGTGGCTTCGAACGGATACAGGTTGACCGCCACCAGGTCGATCGGCTTGATGCCGTGCTCGTTCATGATGGCGTCATCGATACCGCGACGACCGAGGATGCCGCCGTGGATTTTCGGGTGCAGGGTCTTGACCCGACCGTCCATCATTTCCGCGAAACCGGTGTAATCCGCGACTTCCACTGCGGCAACGCCGTTGTCCTGCAGCAGTTTGAACGTCCCGCCGGTGGAGAGGATCTCGACGCCCAGTGCTTCAAGCGCTTTGGCAAAGTCGAGAATGCCGGTCTTGTCGGAAACGCTGATCAAGGCGCGGCGGATCGGCAGGCGGGTAGTCTGGTCGGTCATTTCAATTTCCATCAAAAGCAAAGGAGTCAGCAAAAAAGGCGACCGGTTTTACGCGGGCGCCTTTCTGGTTTGATTGAATGCTTACAGCAAATCGTACTGCTTGAGTTTCTTGCGCAGCGTGCCTCGATTGAGTCCGAGCAGCTCGCTGGCCTTGGTCTGGTTGCCCTTGACGTAGTTCATCACGCACTCGAGCAGGGGGGCCTCGACTTCGGAGAGCACCAGGTTGTACACATCCGTGACGGCAGCGCCCTCAAGGTGGGCGAAATAATTGTGCAGCGCCTTCTCGACACTCCCGCGAAGGGTCTGGCCTTCTTCGCTTGGCGTATTGAGGTGCTGTTTCAAATTCACGTTGTCGCTCACGGGTGTTGTTCCACTCACTAAAGTCTCGGTCATCATCGTCATGCGGCCACCCCTTCTCCGTCCCCTGTCAGGCTCTTATAACGCTCGGCAAAAAACTCCCGAACGTTGGCGCATTGTGTTTCCGTACCATCCAAACGATTGAAATGGGCGCGGAACTCCCTGGCGCCCGGCAAGGTTGCGAGATACCAGCCCACATGCTTTCGAGCGATACGCACGCCCATGACATCGCCGTAGAAGGCGTGCAGGGCAGCCAGATGCTCTAGCAGAATGCGTTCCACCTCGATCAGCTCCAGCGCCGGGAGTGTCTCGCCGGTACGCAGGAAATGGTCGATCTCGCGAAAAATCCACGGCCGCCCCTGGGCAGCCCGGCCAATCAACAGGCCATCGGCACCGGTCGCGTCGAGCACGTATCGGGCCTTTTGCGGCGAGTCGATATCGCCATTGGCGAAAACCGGAATCGACACCGCCTGCTTGATCGCGGCAATGGTGTCGTACTCGGCTTCACCGGTGTACAGATCGGCACGGGTGCGGCCATGTACCGCCAGCGCCGTAATGCCTGCCTGCTCGGCGATCCTCGCCACGGTCAGGCCGTTCTTGTTGTCCCGGTCCCAGCCGGTCCGGATCTTCAGGGTGACCGGCACATCGACCGCCGCCACGACGGCGTGCAGGATCTCGGTCACCAATGCTTCATCTTTCAGCAACGCGGAGCCGGCGGCCTTGTTGCAGACCTTCTTTGCCGGGCACCCCATATTGATATCAATAATCTGTGCGCCCAGTTCTACGTTGGCCCGGGCTGCATCGGCCAGCATCTGCGCATCACCACCGGCGATTTGTACCGAACGTGGCTCGGGATCACCTTCGTGGATCATGCGCATGCGCGACTTGCGGGTGTTCCACAAACTCATGTCGCTGGTGACCATTTCTGAGACTACTAGTCCCGCGCCCAATCGCTTGCACAACTGACGAAAGGGTTGGTCCGTGACACCCGCCATCGGGGCGAGAATCAGGTTGTTGTGTAACGTGTATGGGCCGATGCGTACCGCCGACATAGGACTTCCCTGTTGTGGGGCCGGATCATGAGAGTTCGAAAAAGGGTTGGCATGATACCCGCTCTCGATGACTGGATAAAGGCTGAATTGAACAAAATCTGAACAGTTGCGTTGTTATTGCTGGCGGTTTGGTTTGGCAGGCCGAGTCAGAAAGTCGACGTCAATCGGTGCGCAGTGAAGCGATTCACTCCGGGGAGTGAAAGCTCAGGCTGTAATTCACCGCTTTGGCGCCGGGGTCGAGAATGTCCAGCGCAATGTGGATTGGCGTCTGCGGAGGCATTTCCGCCATGCCTTCGAGGTCACCGTTGAGGTACTCGCCCGGCTTGAAGCGACGGCTGGCGATCAGGTGGCCGTTGAGGTCGGCAAAGCGCAATTCCAGCAACGGGAAGGGCTGGGAGAACGGCGCACGGTTGTAGATGATCGCGTCAACGACCAGTGCACCATTGAAGTCCGGGTGGCTGCGTACCACCAGATTGCTGCTTTTGATTTTTGCGATGTCGACCTTGGACGGCACGGTGCAACCGAGTTGCGGGCACAGCTCCTGGAACCACGGGCGATATTGGTCTTGCCGTGCCAGTTCGTCGAAATGGTAGGCGATGTACTGGCCGGCGAGTGCGCCAGCGGCCAGAAGTACCAGTACCAGCCAGAGCAATCGACGGCCCCAGGGGGAGCGACGTTTTTGCCAGTCCAGTTGCAGCGGGTCGTCGGTCAGGTCCTGCAGCACTTCGGCACGCACGCCAGGTTCGCTGCGCGCGCTTCGCTCGCGTTGCTTGCGCAGTGGTTCGACCGAGGGCAGGTCGTCGTCAATGTCATCGGTGGCGGTTGCCGAGAGGCGTTCGTGATGAGTTGACGCATCCAGTGGATCATGCAGGCGAAGCTGTGGCGGTTGCGGTTCGTCGTCCAGCTCCACCGGGTCCAGTGAGAGCGACGGTTCGGTGCGCGCGAGAATCCCGGTTTCGATCAGCGGTTGTTCTGTATCGTCGGGGATATCCGGATGCGCGGGGGGCTCCAGCGTATCGAGTGGGTCGGGGTCGTTGATCGCTTGCGCGCGATCAGCCTTCGATTCGCTGAACAGGCTATCGGTGGTCCAGGGTTCATCGTCGTGCTCGACACTGTCGCGGCGCGCGCTGAGGTTGTCTTCGCGATGCCGGCCGAATTCGCTGATCGGCTGGATTTCCCGTTGTTCGAGACGGGCGAGTTCTTCGTCGAGGTCCAGGCTGTCCAGATCCAGCTCCGCCGCGCTCCATTGTTTCTGGCTGATGGCGCGTGGCGGCGCTTCGACAGCTTCCACCGGCGCCGGCGGCGGAGGCGGTGCTTCCTTGCCGGCCTGCTCAAGCAGCTGCTTGGCCGCATTGAACACTTGCAGGCACGAGCCGCAACGAACCACGCCACGCGCCACGCTTAACTGGGCATGGCTGACGCGGAAGCTGGTTTGACAATGCGGGCACTGGGTGACGAAGCTGTCGGTCATGCGGCGATCCGGATTATGCAGGCGGTCATTCTAGCGCCGACGGCCGGTGATGCGCACCCAGCCATCGCGATTGGCGATCGGATCCAGATCGAAATCCTTCGCATAGGCTGCGGCCACTTCATCACCTTGCTCGGCGAGAATGCCCGACAACGCCAGACGGCCGCCGGACTTGACCAACCCGGACAGTTGCGGCGCCAGCGAAACCAGCGGGCCGGCGAGGATGTTGGCGACCAGTACGTCGGCCTGAACCTGTGGCATGTCTTCCGGCAGGTACAGCGGGAACAGTTCTTCAGCGATGTTGTTGCGCCCGGCATTGTCGCGGGAGGCTTCCAGGGCCTGCACGTCGATGTCGGTGCCCACGGCGTGTTTGGCGCCCAGCAGCAGGGCGGCAATCGCCAGAATCCCCGAGCCGCAACCAAAGTCCAGCACATTGCAGTCTTTCAGGTCCTGGCCGTCGAGCCATTCCAGGCACAGTGCGGTGGTCGGGTGGGTGCCGGTACCAAACGCCAGGCCCGGGTCGAGCAACAGGTTGACCGCATCCGGCTCGGGCGCAGCGTGCCAGCTCGGTACGATCCACAGGCGCTGACCGAAACGCATCGGCTGGAAGCCGTCCATCCAGCTGCGCTCCCAATCCTGGTCTTCGATGACTTCGCTGTGATGTTCAGGCAACGGGCTGCCGGTCAGCAGTTCCAGATGAGCCAGCACCGGGCCGGGCTCGGTGCCACCTTCGAACAGAGCCAGCAAGTGAGTGTGCGACCACAGTGGCGTAGTGTTGAGTTCCGGCTCGAAGATCGGCTGATCTTCGGCGTCCATGAAGGTCACCGAGACGGCGCCCACTTCAAGGAAAGCGTCTTCGTAGGTTTCGGCTTGTTCTGGGCTGATGGCGAGACGGACTTGCAGCCAAGGCATGGCGGGCACCTTTGAAAAATATTGATTGCAGCCTAGCGGGCTGCGAGAAGCGCGCAAGTTTACGCGAGCGTGACGCAGAAGACGACCGGGTTGCCAAGGATGAGGGATGAACTTTTACCTGTGGCGAGGGAGCTTGCTCCCGCTGGGGCGCGAAGCGGTCCCAAAACGGCAGATCCGAATCTGTCTGATAAAGCGCGGTTGAATGGTTTTGCGGCTGCTGTGCAGCCGAACGGGAGCAAGCTCCCTCGCCACAGGTTTTGCGTTTAGCAAAATTCAGAAACAACAAAGCCGCCCGAAGGCGGCTTTGTCATGTGCCGTTCGAAGCTTAGTGCTTCTCGCCAGCCAGCTTGTGCTCGAGGTAGTGAATGTTCACGCCCCCTTTGCAGAAGCCTTCGTCGCGAGTGAGGTCGCGGTGCAGCGGGATGTTGGTCTTGATCCCGTCTACCACGATCTCGTCCAGCGCATTGCGCATGCGCGCCATGGCTTCGTCACGGGTTGCGCCGTAGGTGATCAGCTTGCCGATCAACGAGTCGTAGTTCGGCGGAACGGCATAACCACTGTACAGGTGCGAATCGACGCGAACGCCGTTGCCGCCTGGCGCGTGGAAGTGCTTGACCGTGCCAGGGCTCGGCATGAAGGTTTTCGGGTCTTCGGCGTTGATCCGGCATTCCAGCGCGTGACCGCGAATGACAACGTCATCCTGGGTGAACGACAGCTTGTTGCCGGCGGCGATGCTGAGCATCTCCTTGACGATGTCGATACCGGTGACCATTTCCGAAACCGGGTGCTCTACCTGGACACGAGTGTTCATCTCGATGAAGTAGAAGCGACCATTTTCGTAGAGGAACTCGAAAGTACCGGCACCGCGGTAGCCGATGTCGATGCACGCCTTGACGCAGCGAGCGAAGACTTCCTGACGTGCCTTCTCGTCGATGCCTGGTGCCGGCGCTTCTTCGAGAACCTTCTGGTGACGACGCTGCAACGAGCAGTCACGGTCGCCCAGGTGGATGGCGTTGCCCTGGCCGTCGGACAGCACCTGAACTTCCACGTGGCGTGGGTTAGTCAGGAACTTTTCCAGATAGACCATCGGGTTGCCGAACGCTGCGCCCGCTTCGGAGCGGGTCAGTTTCGCCGAGGAAATCAGGTCTTCTTCTTTATGCACGACGCGCATGCCGCGACCACCGCCGCCGCCAGCGGCCTTGATGATCACCGGATAACCGACTTCGCGACCAATGCGCAGAGCGGTTTCTTCGTCTTCCGGCAGCGGGCCGTCAGAACCCGGAACAGTTGGAACGCCAGCGGCGATCATGGCGTGCTTGGCCGAGACCTTGTCGCCCATCAGGCGAATGGTTTCGGCTTTCGGGCCAATGAACGCGAAGCCGGAGTTTTCGACCTGTTCGGCGAAGTCGGCGTTTTCCGCAAGGAAGCCGTAGCCTGGGTGAATGGCGGTGGCGCCAGTCACTTCGGCGGCGGCGATGATTGCCGGAATGTGCAGGTAGGACTGGGCGGCCGATGCCGGACCGATGCAGACGGACTCGTCTGCCAGGCCCAGGTGCATCAGTTCCTTGTCAGCCTTGGAGTAAACGGCGACGGTCTTGATGCCCATCTCTTTGCAGGCGCGCAGGATCCGCAGGGCGATCTCACCGCGGTTGGCGATCAGAACTTTTTCCAACTTCGCAGTCATCAAAGGCTCTCCGCGGTTCAAACGATGGTGAACAGCGGTTGGTCGTACTCAACCGGCTGGCCGTCTTCAACGAGGATGGATTCGATCACACCGCTGGTTTCAGCTTCGATGTGGTTCATCATCTTCATGGCTTCAACGATGCACAGGGTGTCGCCTTTCTTCACGGTCTGCCCGACTTCCACGAAGGACGGCGAGGTTGGCGAAGACTTGCGGTAGAACGTACCGACCATCGGCGAACGGGCAACGGTGCCGTTCAAGGCTGGTGCGGCAGCTGCAGCAGGCGCAGCGGCAGCGGCAGCCGGTGCGGCGGCAGCAACCGGTGCGGCAGCCGGAGCAGGCATTGGCGCCGGTGCGTAGTACTGCTGGGCCGGGGTCTTGCTGTGACGGCTGATGCGTACGGACTCTTCGCCTTCCTTGATCTCGAGCTCGTCGATGCCGGACTCTTCCAGCAATTCGATCAGTTTCTTAACTTTACGGATATCCATGAATCATCAACTCCCAAGGGTCGGTCAGGGGCGTTTAGCTTGTTGTTCAAGCTGCTCTAGTGCGGCCTCCAGAGCCAGTCGGTAACCGCTGGCGCCAAGGCCGCAGATCACTCCTACCGCTACATCGGAGAAATAGGAGTGATGGCGGAAAGGTTCGCGTTTGTGCACGTTGGACAAATGCACTTCGATGAATGGGATGCTCACTGCCAGCAACGCGTCACGTAATGCGACACTTGTATGTGTAAAAGCTGCCGGATTGATCAGAATGAAGTCCACGCCTTCGCTGCGGGCCGCGTGAATGCGGTCGATCAATTCGTATTCGGCATTGCTCTGCAGGTGCAGCAAATGATGGCCGCCTTCGCGGGCACGGCGTTCCAGGTCCTGGTTGATCTGCGCCAGCGTGGTGGCGCCATAGGTGCCCGGTTCACGGGTGCCGAGCAAATTCAGGTTGGGTCCGTGCAGAACCAGTAGGGTCGCCATCGGCTGTTCCTTTGTCGTCTGTGTGCAGTTGTCAGAACCCGGCGACTATGCCGCAAAGCCTTTGTGACTGTCCAGTTCTCTGCAATAGCCAGCACGATGACCGATGTTTGCGCGAAATATATGACTGAGCGATTAAGTTTGGTCATTCGCCGCAATAAGCACGTTCGGCGAAGTTTTATCAGTGGCGATCGATCAGACGCGGAAAGCCTGAACGGCCGTGTGCAGTCGCCCACCCAGAACCAGCAGGTTTTCGCCTTGCTCACGCCCTTCACCGATTCGCAGCAGGTTGTCCCCGCCCAGTTGATGAATCCGCTCGCTGTGGTCGCGGATCTCGCTGACCGCATCGCTCTGCTGGGCGGTGACATCGGCAATGCGCACCGCGGTGTCGGAAATGGTCTGGATCGCGCCGACGATTTTATCCAGCGCGCCATCGGCCGCCTGGGCCTGGTTGGCCGTGGCTTCGGCGTGTTCGACCTGGGCTCGCATGCCTTCCACCGATTGGCGTGCGGCGGTTTGCAGGCCGGCAATCAGGGTCTGGATTTCGCCAGTGGCGCCGGCGGTGCGCTGGGCCAGAGAGCGGACTTCTTCGGCGACCACGGCAAAACCCCGGCCCATTTCCCCGGCTCGGGCGGCTTCAATGGCGGCGTTCAGGGCCAGCAGGTTGGTCTGGTCGGCAATCGAGCGGATCACGGTCAGCACGCCGCCGATGGTCGCGGACTCTTCTGCCAGATGCTCGATCATCTGCGCATTGCCCTGCACTTCACCCACTAATGCGTGCAAGCCGGTGAGGCTCAGGCCGATGACCTTTTGCCCATGCTCCACCGCAAGGCCGGCATGGCGACTGGCGTCGGCGGCCTGGCTGGCATCGCCGGCGACTTGCTGAATGGTCGCCTCCAATTCGCTGAGGGAATCGCGGATCATCGCCGTGTCACCGGCCTGATGTTCGGCACCATCGTGCAAGTCATTGCTCAGGTCCGCCAGGGTCCGGCTGCTGCCGGCGACCTGTTCGGCGTTGAGACGAATGGTCCCCACCAACGCCACCAGATACGCGCGCAAGCGGTTGAGCGAGGCTTCGATGTCGTGCAGTTCGCGGTTGGTTTTGCCCAGCTCGATGTCGCGACTGAAGTCACCTTCGGCCCAGGTCGACAGGGCCGGCGCCAGATTGGTCAGGGTGCGTGCCAGTTTGCGTTGCAGGGTGTCGATGAGCAGCGCAATCAGCAGGATCAGGCCGATCATCACGCCCTGCATCAACCGTACTTCGCCCTGGATCTGCCCATGCTGTGCGCGGACGACCGGCTCAAGTCCGGCAATGGCCTGCTGCACGTCGGCGATTTTCAGGTGGGTGGCGCTGCTGAGGTCGGCGCGCTTCTGGATCTGATCGCGGGTGCGCGCCAGTTCGGCCGGATAGCGGGTGAGCAAGCTGTTCAGTTCGCGCTTGAGACCGACACCGGCATCTTCGGCGACGGTTTTTTCCTGGTTTTCCAGGCCCATCATCGAGGCGAAATCATCGGTGTTCGATTCGCTGCTTGTGGTCACACCCAGCAAGGGCAGGGCGTCGATGATCTCGGCTTGGGCGCGGATGCTGGCGACTTCGCGTTCGACGTCGGCGGCCAGTTCGCTGCGGCCGCTGCTGACCAACTTGTCCCGGGCCAACGACAGCTTGCCCAGATGTTGCGAGGCTGCGAGCAACGGCGTCAGGTACGCCGCGTTGCCGCCGGCATACTGGCTGAGCTGGTCAAGGCTGGCGCCCAGTTCACGTTCGGCCTGCAACAGCAGCGCCTGCGGATCGCCGGCGAGCTTACCGGCGGCCAACAGGTCGGTTTTGCTGAATTCGTTGAGGTTTTTCAAACTCGGACGCAAGGTCTCGGCCAGCGCCGGTGGCAGTTCGTCGAGTTCCTTTTGCAGGCCGTCGATGGCCTGGCCCGCGCTGCTCAGGCGCAAGGCGTCGCCGCTGCCCAGGTAGTCCTCGACGCTGCGCGCCACTTCATTCTGAAAGGTCTGCGACAGGCCCAGATAGCGCTCCATCAGTTGATACGGGCGCTCAAGGGCTTTCTGTGACCACCACAGTGTCGCGCCGAGTGCCACGCACACGGCCACCAAAAGGAGGGTATTGAGATTGGTCAGCAGCTTCAGGCGCATTACGGACTACCAACGGCAGAAATGGTAAGTGCCTGAAGTTATTGCGTTTCTGTTACAGGGTTATGACCGTATCGGTCGAATCCGATGAAAAAGTGGCACTTTGCTTTGACGTGCGAGACGCCTGCACGCGGTTGCGTCCGCCATCCTTGGCGCGGTACAGCGCTTCATCGGCCTGGCTGGCCATGATCAGGCTGTCGGAGTCTTCACACATCTCGACCACCCCGGCGCTGAATGTGCACCACAGGTCCTGGGGTTGGGCCGGGTAATGGATCTCGGCAAAGCGTTGACGGATCTCGTCGAGTACGTTGTAGGCCGCTTCCATATCGGTATCCGGCATGACAATGGCGAACTCTTCGCCGCCGTAACGACCAATGAAGTCGGTCTTGCGCAGCCGCTGCTTGAGAAACAGGGCGAGGCTCTTGATCACACGATCGCCCATGGGGTGACCGTGACTGTCGTTGACTCGCTTGAAGTGGTCGATGTCGAGCATCGCAAAGCTCAGCGGCTTGTTTTCGCGGCGGGCGCGGAACGAGCAGTCTTCAAGCAGCTGCAGGATATGTGTGTGGTTGTACAACCCGGTGAGGCTGTCACGGACCATCCGCGCCTTGAGGTTGCGTGCCCGTGCCGCGCGGTTGCGCACCGTGGTGATCAGGTGTCGCGGCTTGATCGGTTTGGTCAGGAAGTCATCGCCGCCTTCGCTCATCGCGTCGAGTTGCTTGTCCAGGTCGTCTTCGGCCGACAGGTAAATGATCGGCACACTGACGTAACGGTCGTTGTGGCGGATGACCTTGGCCAGTTCGGTACCGGTGCAGGCCGGCATGTA
The DNA here is from genome assembly GCF_004348895.1 of Pseudomonas vancouverensis. Classification (GTDB taxonomy): domain Bacteria; phylum Pseudomonadota; class Gammaproteobacteria; order Pseudomonadales; family Pseudomonadaceae; genus Aquipseudomonas; species Aquipseudomonas vancouverensis. The sequence goes on along the minus strand of NZ_RRZK01000019.1, from coordinate 59,766 downwards.
CATGTCGAGGATGATCAGGTCCGGCTGGAAATCCGCCAGCTCGGCCATGGCCTGGATCGGCTCGATCAGGGTCCGGGTGACGATCCCGGCGCTGTTGAGCAGGCGCTCGGTGTGCAGGGCCTGGGCGCGGGAGTCGTCGATGATCAGCACTTTATAAGGCTCGTACTGGGCGACGCAGGTCAGTACTTCGATTTTTTCCAGCAGGCTCGACGCTTCGAGGGTGCCGGTCAGAAATTCCTGACCACCGGCTCGCACGGCGGCCAGTCGGGTCGGGGTATCGGTTTCGTGCAGGCTGAAGAACAGCAACGGCAGACGATGGTCCAGGCCTTCCTGGGCTTCGGCGGCGAGCTTGAGGCCGACACCGGTGCCGCTGAAATCCACGTCCATCACGATGGCGGCGGGCAAGCGTTCGACCATGGATGAGCGAAAGGCGTCTACGCTGTTCAGGGACTGCGCCGTGAGCCCGAAAAACTCCAGCTGTTTGGCCAGGCGTTCGGCACGGTCGTGATCTTGCAGCATCACGTAGATCGGCTTGCGCAGTGGTGGCAGGAAGGTTTGATCGAGTTGATCGCCGTGACGCAGGCCGGTACGCGACAGGCGCTGCATCAAACGGTTGAGGTCAGTGATCAGGCCGCTGCTGAGGCGCCCGCGATTGGCGTCGACAGCTTCCAGCGACTGACCGATGTGGCGTGCCAGTTGCGTGTGTTCCGGTTGTTCGAAACGCTCGGCGAAGCGCAACAGGCGCAAATTGGCCTCGCTCAATTCCGACAGATCGGCGGTGGACCATTCGCTGCGTTGCAGGCGTTGCCATATCTCAAGAATCTGACGTGCCTGATGGATTACCCGCTGGGCAAAGTGGTGCTTGAGGCGCTCGCGGCTGGGATCTTCTGGCTCGGTCATATCCTGACTACTAGTTAGGGGGCACGCTGAGATCGACTGGTGGCTCTATGCTAGCACCACTTTCCGGTTACATGAGAGATGTACGTCAATAATCTGTGCACAGAAGTCATTCAGTTCGTGACTGATTGGTCACCTTCAGGTCCGTGGAGTCCTTGTTTACCGTGGCCTGAAGGGTGCTGGCCTTCACGAGGGAGCTGGATCTGCATTAATGAGAAGGTCTGCTTTTCGCGATCGAGATAGCATCGGATCAGTGCCGCTTGCGGCCACAACAGGGTAGGGGAATCCCCTAGAGCCTGATCCGGGCTGCAACAGGCGAGGCGTGCGTGCGCAAGGGCATTATTGTGCACTTACGGCAAGCCAGTAATTTCCCGCCACTGTGCAATGGCGGGTGCCGGGGCAAGGCACGTTGTTGTATGGTTGTGGTCGAATCAACGAACTCAAGTGATTGAAAGGATATCGCCATGCTGGACTGGAAGAACCGCACAGGCAGTGCGCCTGAACGTGCCGCTGAACCAAAGTCGGCCACCCGCAGCTACGTCGGCGGCCTGCTGTTCAGTCGAGCGCTGGCCACCCTGGTCGGCCTTTACCTGCTGGTGACCATTGCCCTGGGCTGGTACTGGAGTGAAGAGCCCGCGCTGTTCCCGGTTGCCCAGAACGCGCAGATGGCGGCCGAGAAAGAAGGCAAGCAGATGGTCGTCGGCTACACCACGGTGGAAACCCTCAAGACCGTCGCCGGCACATTGCTGAACAAGCCGGGCGGCTACATTTCCAACGACCGTTTTCCGCCAGGCCTGTGGATGGACAACATGCCGAGCTGGGAATACGGCGTGCTGGTGCAGGTACGCGACCTGACGCGCGCCATGCGCAAGGACTTCGCCCGATCGCAGTCGCAATCGGCTGAAGACGCCGACCTGGCCAAGGCCGAGCCGCGCTTCAACTTCGACAATAAGAGCTGGATCCTGCCGTCCAGCGAATCGGAGTACCAGGAAGGCATCAACTCCCTGAGCCGCTATCAGGCCCGACTGTCCGATCCAACGCAGAAAAATGCCTTGTTCTATGCGCGCGCCGACAACCTGAACAACTGGCTGGGGGATGTCGGTACTCGCCTGGGTTCGCTGTCGCAACGGCTGTCGGCCAGCGTCGGCCGGGTCAAGCTGAACACTTCGCTGAAAACCGAAGTGGTTGCGCCGGGCCAGGTGCCGCAGGTGGATGAAGAAGTGGTCGAAACCCCATGGCTGCAGATCGACAACGTGTTCTATGAAGCACGCGGCCAGGCCTGGGCTCTGTCCCATTTGCTGCGTGCCATCGAAGTCGACTTCGCCGACGTGCTGGCCAAGAAGAATGCCACGGTCAGCGTGCGACAGATCATTCGGGAGCTTGAGGCATCGCAGGAGACGGTCTGGAGCCCGATGATCCTCAACGGCAGCGGTTTCGGGATCCTGGCCAACCACTCGCTGGTCATGGCCAACTACATTTCCCGGGCCAACGCCGCAGTGATCGACTTGCGTCAACTGCTCAACCAGGGCTGAGCCATGCACGAGAACAGCCGAGAGGCCGCGCACCGCGCAGCTTCCGATGCCGAGCAGATTGCCTGGGTCGACGAACACGACAACCTGCTCGGCGCCCTGGTGCGTTCCGACCTGCGTGAACGCGGGCTGATCGGGCGCGGCACCTACATCATGTTGTTCAATTCCGCAGGCGAGTTGTGCGTGCATCGCCGCACCCTCAGCAAAGCCATCTATCCCGGTTACTGGGACGTGGCGGCGGGCGGTATGGTGCTGGCCAGTGAAACCTATGCCGAATCGGCAGCCCGGGAACTGGAGGAAGAGTTGGGGGTGAGCGGTGTTGAGCTGACCGCCCATGATCACTTTTTCTTCGAAGACACCGGCAATCGCCTGTGGTGCTCGGCGTTCTCGGCGGTGTGGGATGGCCCGTTGATCCTGCAACCGGAAGAGGTGCTCGAAGCGCACTTCATCCCGATCGAGCAGGTGATGCTGGAAATCGAGCAGAAGCCTTACTGCCCGGACTCTTTGGCCGCCTTGAAACGCTATCTGCGCTCACGACAAACCGACGTCGCAAAACCGCTATAAATTGGCGCCGATTGGCTCTTAGCAATCGGCGTTTTTGCCGTTACACTGCGCGACCTTTTCAAGCTGAACCGGTATTGCCCGGTTCAGTAGCGCTGCCCCTGCCTGAGTGGGGCTTCGCGGTCGATAGCCCAGCGCTGCGACCAGTCTTTGTCCTCCAAAGAGGATTGCCGGTGGCCAAAAAAGCCGCATCCTTCGCCGCCCTCGGTGGCCTGGTATTTTCCACCGACGCAGGTCGTCATTGCCCGGAATGCAGTAAACCGGTGGACGCCTGCATCTGCAAACAGACCGTTATCCCCGCCGGCGATGGCATTGCTCGCGTGCGTCGCGAAAGCAAAGGCCGTGGCGGCAAGACGGTGACCACCATCACTGGCGTGCCACTGGCAGAAGATGCGCTCAAGGAACTGGCCACGACGTTGAAAAAACGCTGTGGCACCGGTGGAGCGCTGAAAGACGGTGTCATTGAAATCCAGGGCGATCATGTCGAGCTACTCTTGGCTGAACTGATCAAGCTCGGTTTCAAGGCAAAGAAGTCCGGCGGCTAGCAGCCTCTGTGAAAACCACCTTCGACCTGGTCCGGTCCTGATTGCATTCAGGCCCGGCGTCGACTACATGGTTTTCACAGAGCCTGTTCATGACCGGTTTCTAAACTCGTTGCGGTCTGCGGGGTCTACCACCTCGTTGACGAACCGTCATTTTCATTCTTTAGACTGCGCCGGCCTGAACCCAGGCGACGCACTATGACTTCTTTATAGGGGACTTCGATGTCCGTACGACGCACACGCAAAGACGATGGCAGCCAATGGACAGTTGCGGACAGCCGCAGTGTTTACGGGATTCGCCATTGGGGGGCCGGGTATTTCGCGATCAATGACGCCGGTCGCGTCGAGGTTCGTCCGAACGGTCCGAGCAGCTCGCCTATCGACCTGTTCGAGCAAGTCGACCAACTGCGCAAAAGCGGTTTGTCCTTGCCGTTGCTGGTACGTTTCCCGGACATTCTGCAAGACCGCGTGCGTCAGCTGACCGGTGCATTCGACGCCAACATCGCGCGTCTGGAATATCAGAGCAAATACACCGCCCTGTACCCGATCAAGGTCAACCAGCAGGAAGCGGTGATCGAGAACATCATTGCCACCCAGAACGTCTCCATCGGCCTGGAAGCCGGTTCCAAGCCTGAGCTGCTGGCTGTGCTGGCACTGGCGCCGAAGGGCGGCACCATCGTCTGCAACGGCTACAAGGACCGCGAGTTCATCCGCCTGGCATTGATGGGCCAGAAACTCGGCCACAACGTGTTCATCGTGATCGAGAAAGAATCCGAAGTCGGCCTGGTGATCGAAGAAGCGGCCTCGCTGAAGGTCAAGCCACAGGTTGGTCTGCGTGTGCGCCTGTCGTCCCTGGCTTCGTCGAAGTGGGCGGACACCGGTGGCGAGAAGTCCAAGTTCGGTCTGTCGGCGGCGCAACTGCTGTCGGTGGTCGAGCGCTTCCGTGCCGCCGGTCTGGATCAGGGCATCCGCTTGCTGCACTTCCATATGGGTTCGCAGATCGCCAACCTGGCGGACTACCAGCACGGCTTCAAGGAAGCGATCCGCTATTACGGCGAGTTGCGCAACCTCGGCCTGCCGGTGGATCACATCGACGTCGGCGGCGGCCTGGGCGTGGACTACGACGGCACGCACTCGCGTAACGCCAGTTCGATCAACTACGACATGGACGATTACGCCGGTGTCGTGGTCGGGATGCTCAAGGAGTTCTGCGACGCGCAGAGCCTGCCGCACCCGAACATCTTCTCCGAAAGCGGCCGCTCCCTGACCGCGCACCACGCCATGCTGGTGGTGCAGGTGACCGACGTCGAGAAGCACAACGACGACGTGCCGCAGATCGAGAACAAGGAAGCGCTGCCGGAAACCGTGCAGTGGCTGGTGGACCTGTTGGGCCCGACCGATATCGAGATGGTCACCGAAACCTACTGGCGCGCCACGCACTACATGAGCGACGTCGCTGCCCAGTACGCCGACGGCAAGCTGACCCTGGCCGAGAAGGCCCTGGCCGAACAGTGCTACTTCGCCGTGTGCCGTCGCTTGCATAATTCATTGAAGGCGCGCCAGCGTTCCCACCGTCAGGTGCTGGACGAACTCAACGACAAGCTCGCCGACAAGTACATCTGCAACTTCTCGGTGTTCCAGAGCCTGCCGGACACCTGGGCGATCGACCAGGTACTGCCGATCATCCCGCTGCATCGTCTCGACGAAGAGCCGCTGCGTCGTGCGGTGCTGCAAGACCTGACCTGCGACTCCGACGGCAAGATCAACCAGTACGTCGACGAGCAGAGCATCGAAACCAGCCTGCCGGTGCACGCGTTGAACGAGGGCGAGGACTACCTGTTGGGTGTGTTCCTGGTCGGTGCCTATCAGGAAATTCTCGGCGACATGCACAACCTGTTCGGTGACACCGATTCGGTGAACATCTACCAGAACGCCGACGGTAGCGTGTACCACGCCGGTATCGAGACCCACGACACCATCGAAGACATGCTGCGTTACGTGCACTTGTCGCCGGAAGAACTGATGACCCACTACCGCGACAAGTGCGCCAGTGCTCGCATCAGCGCCACCGAGCGTACCCAGTTCCTCGATGCGTTGCGCCTGGGCCTGACCCGCTCGTCTTACCTGTCTTCCTGAGGTCTGCACCACGCTCAACGGGTTGTCTGAAAATTTCCCTTTCGATAGGGAAATTTCAGATGGCCCGGTGCGGCGATTCTCTTATTCCCCGTGAATGGTCCTACGTTCTTAGCGATCCAAGCTATTTGGTCTTCTTTTCACGTAGGCCATTTCCTAAGTTGTACTTCTGCACTCTACTCGGCCATGCGCCTCGGCGAGAATCCCCGCCCGCCCCTCCTGTAGAGACACGCCGATGTTCGATTCCTTCAGCGGACCTTCATTTCGTCTGGATGTAGCCGGCCTGCCCGATGGCGTTGAGGTCCTGGCCTTTACCGGTAGAGAAGCCATCAGCGAACCCTTCGAGTTTGACCTCGAACTGTTGATCGACGATCCGGCACTGGACCTTGCGAGCCTGTTGTACCGCTCGGCTACCTTGTATTTCGGGCCGGCAGGCAACAGCGTTCATGGGCTATTGCATGAAATCGTCCAGACCGATCATGCTCCGGGTAGCCGGCTCTGCCAGGTGCGTCTGGGGCCGAAACTGGCTTGCCTTGCCCAGCGCAGCAGCCAGCGCCTCTTCAGCCATTGCTCAGTGGCACAGATTCTCGACCAGGTACTCAATGAGCACGGTATTTCCGGGGGGGATCGACGCTTCGAACTCAGCCTCGAGCACCCATACCGGGATTTCTGTACGCAGTACCGTGAGTCGGATTTGCAGTTTCTCCAGCGTCTTTGTGCCCAGGAGCGGCTGCATTACCACTTCGAACAAGACACTCGCGGGCATTGCCTGGTGTTCAGCGATGATCAACGGCATTTGCAAACGAGCGAGCCTGTGCAATACCGGGTCGAGGGTGAGCCTGCGGCGGTGCGTCAGCTCGAGATTCAACGTTGCAGCGAGATGGCGGCGCCATCTGCGCGAGGCCGCACGGATCTGGCGACCCTGCGCAGCGCCCGACTGATGCCGCTCTCCGGTCACCCAGTGAGCGAGTGCAATCAACTCTGGCTGCTCACCCATGTCGAGCACTACGCCAGCCAGGACCCACAAAGGCCCTACTACAACAGGTTCCGTGCCCTTTGCCGGACGGCAACCTACGAGTCGCCTCCGTGCGTAAAACCACAGATGAACAGCCTGCAACGAGCCTGGGTGGTTGAAGTCGATGAATCTTGCCCGGACCCTCGCAAGCCTGTCCCCGTTCAATTTGACTGGCTCTATCAGGGAGAAGGCGCGAGCCCGAGTCATTGTTGGCTGCCCTTGGCGCCGCAATGGCAAACGGCAAATGCTCACGCATTGTGCGAAGGCACTGAGCTGGTGGTGAGCTTTGTTGATGGCGACCCCGATCAGCCGCAGATAAGCGGGTTGCTGCATAAGCCAGCTGTGGTCGAAGCGCTGGCGGCGCAATCGGTCTCCAGCCCTCAGGATGGTGTGCAGCAATGGTTGTGCTCGCAAGAGCCCTTGATGTTGCTGTGCCTGCTGCCCGGTGGTGGCAGCTTCAACCACTGTGCCCACGCGATTTGCGCCTGTCGAATCGCTACCCGGCCTGGCCAGAGCGGGGGCGCATGATCGCTATGCGCGCGTCTGACGCGCTCCCGCAGTGGCTTTTGCTGGATGTTCCTGGCGAGCCGCAGGCAAAGGTGACACTGCAACAGACCTTTGCCCAGGCTCAGGTGCATGGGTTGTTCGGCGGTACGGAATGGCAATCACTGCACGAGCATGGGCCGCTATTGGTCGATCTGCGCAGTTGCCCGGCGCTGGCGGATTTGTGTCATGTCGACGGGCAGCGCTGGCGTGGTCTGCTGGTGTACAGCGAGGTGTCGGCAAACACCTTGCTGGTGCATTTGCGGCGCATGTTGACAGCCACCTTCGACCTGCATCGCGTCCTGTTGAGTTACTACAATCCGAACACCGCCAGCTATTTTTTCGATGCCTGCGATACCCGGGAACTGAGCCGCTGGTTGGGGCCGATTCGCCAGTTGCACTGGTTTGGCGGTACCTGGGCAGACCGGGCAATGGGCTGCGAGGGCTGGCAACGGCTGTGCAATCCAGGGTTGGCGGTTGAGCCTCTGCAAGTAGAAGAAACCCTCAGTGCCTGGCAACAGGAAAGGCTGCAAACCTGTCTGCTCGAACATCACGCTTGGCAATGGCAGCAATCCATCGGTACCGATTACAGCCGTATCTGGGCTTGCCAGCAGGAAGGGTTGGCATTGGGATTTTGTGAACGCGCGGTGCTTGATGGCTGGATATGGCTACGCTTGCAGTATCCCGATGCCGAGCCCGTGCAGCCACTGTCGGGGCTGACTCAACAGGAGCGCCTCGATAGCCTGCGTTTACTGTGGCAGAAAAACCCACGCTGACCACGAGGTGGCATCAATGGCGAGGCAAGTTTGGCGGATGCTGGTATGGGTATTGGGTGCTGCGCTGTTGTCCGCGATGACGGCCTGTTCGCCACTGAAGATGCTCAATGCGCTAACCCCCGGCGGTACCTTCGATGAGACCGAGGGAATCGCCTACGGTACGGATCCCCGGCAGAAACTGGACCTGTACGTACCTCGCCATCCTCGGGCGAATAACCCGGTGGTGGTGTTTTTCTACGGCGGCAGTTGGAACAGCGGTTCGCGCAGTGACTACAGCTTTGTCGGCGAGGCGCTGGCTTCCCGTGGAATCGTGGCGGTAGTGGCGGACTATCGCTTGTATCCGCAGGTGCGTTATCCGCAGTTTCTCGAAGATTGCGCCAAGGCTGTCGGCTGGACCCGCGAGCATATCCGCCAGTACTCCGGGGACCCGCAACAGCTGTACCTCATGGGGCACAGCTCCGGCGCCTACAACGCGGCGATGCTGGCGCTGGACCCTGGCCTGCTGGCGGCGGTTGGTATGTCACCCCACGACCTGCGCGGCTGGATCGGCCTGGCCGGGCCTTATGATTTTCTGCCGATCGAGAATCCCGACGTTCGCCCGGTGTTTTTCTGGCCGGACTCGCCGCCGCGCTCGCAGCCGATCAATCACGTCAGCCAAGGTGCGCCACCGGCGTTGTTGATGGCGTCCCGTGACGATGACCTGGTCAATCCGACACGCAACACTGGCGGGTTGGCCCTCAAGTTACGCGAGGCGGGAGTGCCGGTGCAGGACCTTTATTTTTCCCGCACCAGCCATGCCACGCTGGTCGCTTCATTGTCGCGGCCGTTACGCGGGTTGGCCCCGGTGCTGGATGAAGTCTCGGCGTTCATCAAGACCAATCCGGTTCAGTGAGAGGCGCCGGCGAACCAGCCATCGTTGCGCCGCAACCGCCAGGCGATGGCACCGAGAGTCAGGCTGCGCAGCAACATGAACAGCAGGAAGGTTATCCACAGTCCGTGATTGCCTGAACCTTGCAACGCCCAGCCAAAGGGCAAGGTCAGGGCCACTGTCAGCAGCATGCCGTTGCGCATTTCCCGGGCGCGGGTGGCGCCGATGAACAGGCCGTCGAGCAGGTAGCTCCAGACCGCAATCAGCGGCAACACGGCGAGGTAGGGCAGGTAGATGAACGCCGTGTCTCGCACGCTTTGAATGTCGGTCTGCATCTCGATGAACAGGTGCCCGGCGAACAGGAACAACGCGGCAAAACCGAGGCTGGCGAGCAATGACCAGCCACCCGCCACCACCAGTGAACGGCGCAGGGCGTCACGATCGCGGGCGCCGAGGGCATGCCCGCAGAGTGCTTCCACGGCGTGGGCCAACCCGTCGAGGGCATGGGCCGTCAGCAGCAATCCGTTGAGCAGCAGCGCGTTGGCGGCGACGGTGGCGTCACCCAGGCGAGCGCCTTGCACGGTGATCAGGAAAAACACCGATTGCAGCGCCAGGCTGCGGATGAAGATGTCGCGGTTGACCGCCAGCAGTGGGCGCCAGCTTTGCCACACCCGCAAGGCAGCCCAGGCGATATGCCCGGGGTAAGCGCGCAGCGCTGTGCGGGTCATCCACAGGCCGAGCAACGCGCCGGTCCATTCGGCAATGACTGAAGCCCGTGCCGCGCCGACCACGCCCCATTCCAGGCCGAGGACGAACCAAAGGTTCAAGGCGATGTTGACCAGGTTGGTGGTCAGCAGGATCGCCAAAGGCGCGCGGGCATTTTGTGTACCGAGGAACCAGCCGACCAGTGCGTAGCTGGCGAGCGCCGCTGGCAAGCCGAACAGCCGGGTGTGGAAAAACTCACGGGTCAGTTGATTCAGTTCCGCCGAAGGCTGCATGAAGTGCAGCGCGACCCCGCTCAACGGCACGCCCACGGCACCGAGGACGATGGCCAGGCCCATCGCCAATAGCAGGCCCTGCAACAGAATCTGCCGCAATGCTGCCCCATCGCCGCGCCCGGCCGCCTGGGCAGCAAAACCGGTTGAGCCCATGCGCAGGAAACCCATGGCCCAGGCCAGGAAGGTGTACAGGCTTGCCCCGACGGCTACCGCGCCGAGTTGGTGGGCGTGGGGCAGATGGCCAATGACGGTGCTGTCGACCAGCGCCACCAACGGGACGGAAATGTTCGAGAGGATCATCGGCGCGGCCAGCGCCCAGACCCGGCGATGGGTAGGGCGGTCGCGCCAATCGGCGATCAGGTTGGACATGCGGGCTCCTTGAGGAGCGGGGATTGTAGCGGTAGAGCGGCGCTCAACTCACTATCAATGAATGATCCAGCTCAGCAACCAGAGCCCGAGCATCAGCCAGATGATGCCCATGATGAACGAAGCGTTGAGAAACGCCCGTATCGCTGACCACAGCAGTATCAAGCCGAAGATCAGGATCGCGATGCTGACGATCGAGGTATCCATGCCCAGCGCGCCGGCCAAACCGTCGACAAAGTTGGCGCTGGCGCGGCTCAGCCAGTTGAACAGGCCGCTGAGGCCATCGACGATGAAACGGATGATCGACCCCAGAACCTGGCCGAGCCATTCGGAAAAACCTTCTACCTGCATGGATGAGTGTCCTGATTGAAGAGCGTTGAGCCTTGGGCCGTCGATCGTGCTGCCGAGTTCCCACAAGCATAGAGGGTTGCGCCGCACCTACAAAAAACAAACGGCTACCCCGGTGTTGTCACTTGCCATTGCCGGTTATCCCCCCGAAGCTATACGCCTTCAGGAGAGCCCGATGAACCTTGTTGAACTGACCGAACGCCTGCACGCCATCCGTGACCGCAATGACTGGCGGCAATTTCACAGCCCGAAGAACCTGGCCATGGCCGCCAGCGTGGAAATGTCCGAGCTGGTGGAGATTTTCCAGTGGCTGAGCGAAGACCAGTCGCGCCAGTTGCCGGCCGACAAACTCGCCCACGCCGGGCAGGAAGTCGGTGACGTCGTGTTGTATCTGCTGTTGCTGTGCAGCGAGTTGGGCCTGGACATGAATGAAGTGGTGCGCAGCAAACTGGCGGACAGCGAGCGGAGGTTCAGCTGATGAGTGATCGTCATTTCGACCAGTTGGCGACGCGTTTCGCTGAAAAAATCTACGGCGGCGCCAAAGGCGCTATCCGTTTGGCGGTGTTGCAGGCCGACCTGGCCGAAGCCTTGCCCGATCGCCCCTTGCGTGTACTGGATATCGGTGCCGGCCTGGGTCACATGTCCCTGTGGCTGGCCGAACGCGGTCACCAGGTGACCCTCGCCGAACCCGCCGAACCGATGCTCGAAGGCGCCCGCCAGCGCTTTGCCGATGCCGGGCAGACCGCGACCTTCATCCAGGCGCCGTGGCAGGACTTGCTCGGTCAACTCACCGAACCCTACGACCTGGTGTTGTGCCATGCCGTGCTGGAGTGGCTCGCCGAACCTCACGCGATCCTGCCGGTGCTGCACCAACTGACCAAGGCCGATGGCTGGTTGTCCCTGGCCTTCTATAACCGTGACGCGCTGATTTACCGCAATTTGCTCAAGGGCCATTTCCGCAAGATGCGCAAGAACGACATGGCCGGCGAAAAACAGAGCCTGACCCCGCAGCAGCCCCTTGATCCACGGGAGCTGGCGGCGCAACTTGAAGGTCTGTGGCAGGTCGAAACACAGAGCGGCGTGAGGGTTTTTCACGACTACATGCCGGTGGAATTCCAGGCCCGCGCCGAACTGGTGGATTTACTCGAAATGGAACTGGCGCATCGCCGTCACCCAAGCTTTGCCGGGCTTGGGCGTTACCTGCACTGGATCTGTCGGCCGGTTTGAGCGGAGCAAGCAATGAAAAGTCGTTCAGCGTTATTGATGGTATGCCTGGGGTTGGCCGCCTGTCAGAGCAACAACCCTTATGTCGCCTCATCCAATCCGCTGCCCCCGGCGCCGCCGCAGGCCGCGACAACCTTCGACCGCAGCGCCTACCCGGCGCCCCCGCGTGATTACGCACGCTACCGCAGTTGGGCCTGGCTCAACGGGCAGATGCCACCCGGAACGGTCTGGGCCGATTCGGCGCAGGTGGCTGAAGTGGTCAGCAATGCCCTGGATCAGCGCGGTTTGCGCCCTCTGCACGATAATCGTCCGGCTGACGTGTTGATCAGCGCCGACCTGCACATGGAAACCCGCTTGCGCCAGGTTCAGGATGATTACGGTTACTACGGCGGCTATGGCCCCTATGGCCCGGGTTATGGCGGCTACGCGTCGGTGCCGGTGGTGCGCACTTACTCCGAGCAGGTGCTGGTGGTGCAGGTCAACATGTTCGATGCGCAAAGCGGTCAGCCGGTGTGGAGCGCCAGTGCCGAATCCTCTCCGGGCGGCAACGAGAGCAAGCGCAACGATGCAATCAGGGAGGCTGTGGAAAAGGCCATGTCGGCGTATCCTCCCAGTTAGCTTCTTGTAGATAAGAAGCATTACCAAGGTGCATGTCTTCAACCGGAGAACCATCATGTTTCGCCGTTTTGCTTTACTGGCAGTGCTCGCACTGCTCAGTGCCTGCGCCGCCAACCAGGTCAATCATGACTACGACGCCAGCCGCGATTTTGCCGCCTATCGCAGCTGGAGCTGGAAAGAGCCCGCGCTGCAATATCGCCCCGATGATCCGCGGATCAAGAGCGATCTGACCGAACAACGCATTCGCGAGTCCGTCGCCGATCAACTGGATCAACGTGGCCTGCGCCCGGCCGCCGCGGGCGCTCACGGTGACTTGAATGTGCAGACCTACCTGATTGTCGAGGAACGTCAGCAGCAGATCACCACCAACTATGGCGGTGGCTGGGGTAACCCGTGGAACGGTTACTGGGGTGCACCGATGTACAACGAAACGCGCAATGTCAGCTACAAGGTAGCGACCATCCAGATCGACTTGCTCGACGGCAAGGACGGCAAGCTGGTGTGGCGCGGCAGCGACGAACAGATCCTCAGCCGTACACCCAGCCCGTCGGACCGCAGCGACGCCATCCATGAAACCGTGACCCGGATCCTGGCCAACTACCCTCCTCACTGAGCCCTCCGATCTCCCCGTGGGAGCGAGCCTGCTCGCGATGACAGAGTGCCAGTCGCCCAATCAATAGACTGACACTCCGCAATCGCGAGCAAGCTCGCTCCCACAGGTTTTTTATGGGTCTGAAATGGCGAGTTGCCAGCAGCCTCGGCCACCCTTGTCTACACTGCTTGTCACCAATGGAGATAGCGCCGGGCAGTGCGCCGGCAAAGGAGTGCGCCATGTCTCCCCGCATGCAGTTTCGCGGCCCGGCCCGGCAACGGGGGGCGATCGGCCTGATGGCGGCGTTGACCCTGACCATGGCCCTGGGTTTCATGCTGGTGGTGGTCGACACCGGCCGGCTGTACCTGGAGAAGCGCAAGCTGCAACGCATGGCCGACGTGGCTGCGCTGGAAGCGGTGAGTCGCAACGGCGATTGCCTGGTGCCGACACTGACCGCCGCCGGTTACGCCTTGCAAAGCGCCAATCGAAACGGCTACAACGCCGCCGACAGCATGACCCTGGCCACGGACTGCGGCTCGTTGCAGACGGGGGCCAATAACCTTCGCACTTTCGTACTCGACCCCAGCAAAAAAGAAGCCATCCGTGTGGTCGTCAGCCACACGGTACCGACCAGTATCGCCGGGGCTGTCTATGCCTTGATGGGCCCCGGCCCGATTAACCTGACAACCAAAATCACCGGCACGGCGGTCAGCGCGCCTGCCGTTCTGCCGCCATTGGCCATGCTCACCATCGGCAGCACGGCACTGGTGGTCGACTCGAGCAAATCGGCTGCCCTGAACCTGCTGCTGGGGCAAATGCTGGGCGGCAACCTGAACCTGAGTGTTGCCGGTTGGCAAGGGCTGGTCGATACACAGATCAGCCTGCTCAGCTACCTGAACCAACTGGCTGTTGACGTGAATCTCAGTGCAGGCAACTACACGCAATTGTTGAATACCAACATCGGCCTGACCCAACTGCTGGACACCGCCATCACCGTGCTTCAGGCCGGCGGGCCGACCACCAGCGTGGCGATCAGCGGCTTGACCAGTCTCAAGGCGGCGGCGGGGGGCACTTCGCTGATGCTGGGGCAATTGCTGCAACTGCAAACCGGCACGGTGTCGTCGGCGCTCAACACCAACCTGCAAGTCTTCCAGCTGGTCCAGGCTTTCATTCAATTGGCTAACAGCCAGAACAGCGCCGTGGCCAACATTCCGTTGAACATCCCGGGGCTGGTCAATGGGGTGGTCAAGGTCAAGGTCATCGAACCGCCGCAGTTGTCGGCGGTGGGCAACCCGGCGCTGGTGACCGGCGCGCTCAATGACCCGAACCGGATCTATGTGCGCACTGCGCAGGTGCGTACGGTGCTTTCGCTGAATTTGCCGGTATTAAGCGGTATTACCGGTTTGACCAATGCCCTGACCAGCAACGCCTTGGTCGGCGGTTTGGCCGATACGCTGAATAACCTGCTGCACCTGAATCTGGCCGGTACGCTAGGTTCATTGCTGTGTACCCTGACCGGTTCCTGTTCGATCACCGACCTGAAGATATTGCCGACACCGAGCGTCGATATTCTTATTGAAGCCGCGGCAGCCGACAGCCACGTCACGGCTTACACCTGCGCCAGTGATGCGACGAAAACCCTGACCACTCAAACCAACACCGCACTGGTGAAACTCAAGGTCGGCAAGATCGACACCACCAATGCGTTTTCATCGGCCGCCGATGTTGTTGTCCAGCCCTTGGCATTGATTGATATCGGCAAGGTCAGTTGCGTGCTCTGGGTGTGTAATCAGAGCACCCGTGTGCCGTTCTACGGTGGAGGCCTGGGGTTGAAAGTCGACACCTCGGTGGCCAGCAGCCAAAGCAGCCATGTCTACAACCAGCCACCGGAAATCAAGCAGCCGCCGCTTTACTACAGCCTGGGCACGCAAAACATTGTCGACAGCCTGAGTACCACCCTGAGCGGCATTCAGGTGCAGGCTTATGCACCTACGGGTTCGAGTTTGCTGGGCAACCTGCTGGTCGTGGTGGCGGGTACGCTCGACGGTGTGCAGAGCACGCTGGGCACCGCCATTCAGACGATTCTCAGCCCTCTGTTGG
The DNA here is from genome assembly GCF_004348895.1 of Pseudomonas vancouverensis. Classification (GTDB taxonomy): domain Bacteria; phylum Pseudomonadota; class Gammaproteobacteria; order Pseudomonadales; family Pseudomonadaceae; genus Aquipseudomonas; species Aquipseudomonas vancouverensis. Next base: position 44,656 of record NZ_RRZK01000019.1, on the reverse strand, counting down.
ACCCCATCCTCAACGGCCTGCTGGCCAATCTCGGCATCACCCTGAACAAGGTCGACGTCGGTGCCAACCTCAGTTGCAAGCCACCGGGACGTCCCGCGCTGGTGATTTAATCCGCCACCACCAGCGGCAACTCGATGCAGAAGCGCGCGCCTTCAGCGCCGTTTCTGACGCTGAGTTTGCCGCCCATGTTCTCGACGATGCCGTAGCTCACCGACAACCCCAGTCCGGTGCCGATGCCCACCGGTTTGGTGGTGAAGAAGGGTTCGAAAATCCGCTCCAGCAGACGCGGATCGATCCCGCCGCCGTTGTCTTCGACCCACAGCCGCACCGAGTGCGAATCGCGCTCGGCGTACAGCGCAATCCACGGATTGAACTGTGAATCCTTTTCCCGTTTGCCGAGCAGCGCATCCCGGGCATTGACCATCAGGTTGATCAACACCTGTTCCAGTTGATCGACGTGGCCACGCACTTGCACTTCAAAACCGGGCTCGCTGACGCGCAGGTCGACGCCCTTGCCACGCAGGCCTTCAGACAGCAGCGACAGCGTGCCTTCGATGGCCTGCGCCGGGTTGAACGGATGCTGCTCGATTTCAGAGCGCCGCCCGAACACGCGCATGTGATCGACCACGCGCGCGGCGCGTTGCACCTGGGCGTCGATGCGGGTGAGTTTGTCGGTCAGGTAGTCGACCTGTGCGTCGCCATTGCTCAGACGCTTGAGCACATTGACGATGGCCATGCGCATCACGTTCAACGGCTGATTGATTTCATGGGCGAGGCCCGTGGCCATTTCGCCGAGGGTGGCCATCTTCGCGCTTTGCGTGAGCTGCTGCTGGGAGCGGCGCACTTCGGTGTTGTCGCGGCCCACGGCCTGGATTTCCAGCAAGTGACCCTGCTCATCGAACACCCCACGATCCGACCACACCCACCACGCATGCTCGCGGCCGGGCAATTGCAGGTTGATTTCGGCGGTGCTGACGGGGAACTCCGGGCTCAGCTGAGTCAAGCGATGGCTGAAGGCTTCCCGTTGTTCGGCGGACATCCAGCTGCCCAGGTTCACCCCCGGCAGTTGTTCCGGCGTCATTTCCAGGTACGCCGCCAACGGCCGGTTGCCGAAGGTCAGGGTCAGGTCCGGGCGATAGCGGCAGATCATTGCAGGCGAGTCTTCCACCAGAATCCGGTAGCGCTCTTCACTCTGTTTGACCTGCTCGGCGGCAAGGGTCGCTTCGGTGACATCGAGCCACAGGCCCACGGCTTCCACCGGCATGCCGAGATCGTCGCGCAGTAGTTTGGCTTCATCGAGCAGCCAGTGATAATCGCCGCGACTGTCGCGTAACCGATAGCGAGCGCGAACGGCGCCTTCACGCAACAGTTGCCGGGTGCGTTCGAAGTAATGATCGCGATCGTCGGGGTGGACCCGGTCGACCAGCGTTCCGGGGGCGCAATCGGCGAGGCTCCAGCCCATCAGCGGCAACAGACTGTCACTGAAAAAGGTCGGCTGCAGCGCGCCCTCGACATAGCGCTGCACGTAGATCACCGCCGGTGAACTGGCGATCAGATTGTCCAGCCGCGCATGGGCGGCGGCCTCGCTCTGTTGCTGGTTCTTGATGTCGCTGATGTCGAGCATGAACCCCACCAGCCGACGGTTTTTCCCCAGCCCCAGGGCCTGGCCTTGCAGTCGATACCAGACCGGCGCAAGGGCAACATCGGCACGGTACAGACGCACGCACAGCATCAATGGCGCGCCCTCGTCCGCCAGATCCTGCAAACGCCGGCGCAGCTCTTCGCGGTCGGCGGGATGCACCTGTTCGAGCCAGTGTTGCAGCGGCAAGTGCGCCGTTCCCAGGTTCAGACTGGCCGCCAGCGACGGTGCCAACTGCACCTCGGCGCTGTCACTGAAGACTTCCCACCAGCCAGTGCCGAGCAGCGCTTGCAGCGACTCCAGGCGCTCCAGCTGCAACTGATGGCGATGCTCGCGCAGGCGCTCCAGCAAGGGGCCGGCGAGGGCGGCGGTGACTTGTAGCCAGTCGCGCTCGGTGATGTCCGCTGCGCGTTGCTTCACCGGATAGAAGCCGCACAGCAACCACGCCACTACCCCTTGCGCATCGTGGTAGGGCACGGCAAATCCCTCGGTGTTGCCGAAGGTGTCTTGCAGCCGTGGATGCTCGCGTGGGGTGAGTGTCTGCGGCGCGGAACCGCTCAAGCTGTCCAGTCCGGTGCCCAGACGCTGGCCGTTGTGCCAGAGCTGTGGCGCATCGATGGCCGCCGAGTGCTGTTGAATCTGCCAGCCCTGACCTTGCTCATCGAGCAGCGCCAGGGCAATGCACGGGATATGAAAACGCTGCGCCACGCTTTGCAACTGCTCAGCCAAGACTTCGGGCAGGCGTGACAGGCTGCACAGGCGCAATTGCTCGCCGATGTGCAGGGCGAGCATCTGACATTGTTCGCGGTTGCGCGACTGCCGACGCTCCAGCAACAGGTCGCCGATGTCGAGCAACTGCAGGAACCAGGCTTCGCCCTGGGGTTGCACCCAGCCACGCAGGTGCAGCGGCGGGCCATTGAGGTTGTAGAAGTCGAGGTCGAGGGCTTGCCCCTGCCATTGCGCTGGCGAGCCTTCGACGATCAAGCCGCTGTGGGGCAGCAGGAAATCGTGCAATTGCGGCGATTGTGCGCCGGGTACCTGCTGGGCCAGCAAGTGGCGCAACGGCCCGCTCAATTGCATCACGCGACCCTCGGCATCGAGCAGGATCTGCAAGCCGAAGCTCTGTACCCGCAAGGCTTCCGGCGGAACTACCGGAGCCGGTGGATGACGGTTGAGCAGACGTCCGAACAGCTTGTCGCCGGCACTCAAAATTGCAGGCTCGACACGGCGCTGAGGTTCGCCGGCAGATTAGGCACCTGGCCGATGCCCGGCAGGTTGAGGAATGGAATGACCGCACCAATTTTGCTGGACGGGTAACTGATCCTGACCGTCAGGACCCCGCCTGTGTAGTCGAAGCTGGCGTCAGTGTTCACATTGAAATTCAATGCTGCCGGAATCCACTGGGTTTGCGTGGTCAGTACGCTCTTGGCTCGAGCCAGCAACGCTGCCTGATAGCCAGGTGTGGTCGGGTCCAGTGCCATGCTGCTGCGCACGGCTTCGGCGGTCGACTGGTTGAAGGACTGCATCAACAGCAGCGGAACGCTGAAGCTGATGATGCCGTAGAACACACCAAAAAAAATGATGAACACCAGCGCGAATTCAATCGCTGCGGCGCCTTTTTGTTTGCGGGGGAGGCTGGCTTTCATGAGTGCGTCTACCCTGACCATCACTATGTAATGTCAGCATAGAACCATTGCGCCAAAACGGATTTTTTTCCCGATGCACAGTTTTGTCCTGCTGGTCTGGTTGGCGCTTTGCGCCGTACAGGATGCCCGTGAGCGGCATATCGCCAACAGCCTCACCCTCGGTGGCGCGGCATTCGCCCTGGCCTGGCTACTGTGGAGTGGCAGCACCTGGCTGGGCGCCGAAGCGCAGCAGGGCGGCTGGGCCTTGCTGCTGGCCCTGGGCTTCACCTTGCCCGGCTACAGCATGCGCCGGCTGGGCGGCGGCGACGTGAAACTGATGGCCGCGCTGGGTCTCGCGACGGACGGTATGCACGTACTCGGCATCTTTATTGGCGCCGGATTGACCAGTATTTTCTGGCTGCTGCTGGCGCCAAGAGTCTGGCTTTATATGAGTCAAGGACTTAGAACCCATCTTTTTTACATGGCCCCTGAACTGTCAAGAAAGCAGCCATTCGCACCCTTCGCACTGGTGGGGCTGCTGCTGACCCTGGTGTGGCTCCGCTAGTCGGGCGTCGAGTGTACAGAGTCGCAAAGTACGGCTACTTTTCAGACAGAGTTGGACAGCCGCTGGCTGTCAGTGAGGGACGGGTCAACCATTGACCTGACAGGGAGTTGCACGTGAGCAAGCTTACTTCGGCAGTGAAAGTTCTGGTGGTCGACGATGCACCGTTGATTGTTGAAGAACTTTGCGAATTTCTTGAAAGCAGCGGGTACCGCTGCGTCCCCTGTGAATCCAGCCGTCAGGCGATCGAGCGTTTCAACGAAGACCTCGATATCGGCCTGGTGCTGTGTGATTTGCACATGCCTGGCCTGGACGGCATCCAACTGGTGCAGGAGCTGCAACGTCTGTCGGGCAAGCACCGCGCGTTCGAGGCGATCATGCTGACCGGGTGTGCGGACAAGCAGGATGTGATCAAGGCCTTGCGCGCCGGGATCGCCGATTACTATCAGAAGCCGATTGATCTGGGTGAGTTGCTCGAGGGCTTGCGGCGTCAGGAAGTGGCGTTGCAGGAGAAGCACAAGAATCTGCAATTGGGTCATTTGAATCAGAAGCTGCAGTACTTGTCCGAGTCGATCGATGATCTGTATCAGGACCTGGACAAGGTACGGCGCGGGCCTCAGGCGCCGGAACCCGGCGACAGGGACGCCGGCGAGGCGGAAGTGGTGGAGATGCCGGCGATTTTCAATCAGCTGTCACCGCGGCAGGTGGATGTGGCGCGGCTGGTGGGCAAGGGGCAGACCAATTATCAGATTGCCTGTGAGTTGGGGATTACCGAGAACACGGTGAAGTTGTATGTGTCGCAGGTGTTGCGGTTGACGCATATGCACAATCGGACGCAGTTGGCGTTGGCGCTTTCGCCTAGTAGTTCGGGGTTGAGGCATCGGGTTACGGCGCACTGATTTTTTGGTTTGGTTTGTGTACATATCCGTTGGTGCGGTAACGGCTGCTTATGGTTTCGCCCTTACGGCGAGTCCCTTTTGTCAAACGACACAAAAGGAACCAAAAAGTCTTGCCCCAGCGTTCGGCCCCTCGCTGGGGCTCGGGGTCCCTTCGCTCCGGGATTCATCCGGGGGCATCGCCTACGGTTTGCTTCGCTGCACCTCCTCTCGATGTGTCCGACTACGTCGGACGGTCGCTACGCTCCCACCCCCGGATAAACCCCTCCACTCAGCCTGCCGAAGGGGCCGGTGGATCAAGATCAAAAGCTGCAGCCGAGCTAACGCTCATCCTGTTGAGTGGTGAGAGGCGCGCGGTGCGTGTGGCTAGTGTTTTTGCTCTTGCTCTTGCTCTTGCTCTTGCTCTGGCTCTGGGTATTGCTCTTGCTCTGGCTCTTCTGTGGGAGCGAGCTTGCTCGCGATGGACGTCAACGATAACGCGGGGCATCAGGCAGCCCGCGTCGTCCATTCGGCCATCGCGAGCAGGCTCATTCCCACAAGTGATCGCTTTTCAAACTGCAGGAGCGAGCTCACGCTGGCGTCGTTCAGGTATGTAATTTAGCCCCCAGACCCACTATCAACCTTGCCCCCCGTGTCCTGATCCCAGAACTGCGGAATGTCATGCTGGAAGCTCTTCAGCCAGCGCTGCATCGCCAATTCCCGTTCGGTGGCGTTGGCGGTTTGTGGTTTGTCCGAGGCGGCTTTGTTGCGTGCCTGCAATTGCAGCCAGCCTTCGGTTTCCTGTTGCTGTGGCGAGGCAGGCCCGGCGTCGATGGCGTGGGCGGCGAAGGGCAGGGTCAGCAGGGTGAGGCAGTAGAGGGTGGTCGGTTTCATCCTGTGTGCTCCCTAGGGTAGGGCCGGTGGGGCGACGGCGGCGACTTGAGCAGCCACGCTCGGGCTGGCTTTGGCCGGCGTCTTGAGTTTCTCGGCGCGGGCCTGGGCTTCGGTGAATTGCGCGGGGCTCAGGCCCACGCGGCTGACCAGTTCGGCGGCGCGGCTCCAGTCGTCCTGGTAGAGCAGCAGGGTCACCATGTTGACCGCCGCCAACTGGTCACTTTGCTTGAGTTCCATGGCGGTGAGGAATTCGAAGCGGGCGTCTTCGACCCGCAGTTGATTGAGGTACACGACGCCGAGGTCGTTGCGGATTTTTTCGTCGGTGGGGGCCAGGCGTGCAGCGCGTTGCAGGTGCGCCTGGGCCTGGCCATTGTCACCGCTGGCGGCAGCGAGTTGGCCGAGGCCGTGTTCGCCTTCGGCGGCCATGCAACTGCCCAGCAGGCTGCGGTACAGCGGTTCGGCTTCGCTGCGGCCCAACAGTCGATAGACCTTGGCCTTGCGCAGGCGCACGTCGGCCTGGTTGTCCGGCAGGTTTTCCAGGTTGGCCAGGCTGGCGTGCAGTTTGCCGTCCTTGGCCATGTCGTCGGCGAGGTTCAACGACAGTTGTTCATCAGAGCTCAATTTGCCGCAGCTGGAACCATTGGTCAGTGCTGCCCATGGCGCCTGGCCGTTGCTCGCGCAACCGCTCAACAGCAGCAGACTCAAACCGGCGATCAATGCTTTCATCAGGTTCCCTCTAGGAAACAAAGGCCCGGGCCAGGGCGGTGAAGCCCGGGCCGGCCAGGACGATCAACAACGCCGGGAAGAGAAACAGCATCATCACGACGGACATTTTCGCGGACATCTTGGAGATGTATTCCTGCAGGCGCGTCAGGCGCCGGTCATCGAGCAGTTGTTTGAGTGCCAGCAAGGATTTCATCGCACCGCCGCCCTGATGGATCAGTTGCTGCAGAATCACGCAGGTGTCGGTGAACTCTTCCACTGACAGCATGCGCATGGTCTTGTTGAGCTCTTCGCCCAGCTCCAGGCCAGAGTCGACGCGGGCCAGGATCAGGCGCAGTTCGTGAGTCAGCGCGGGCAGCAGTTGCTTGCCTTCCAGGCTGAGGATGCGCAGCGATTGCTCCACGGCCATGCCCGACTCGAACAGGATGCGCAGCAGCGAGATGAAGGTGGAGGTTTCGACGGCCAGTTGTTTTTGCCGGCGCGCAGCAGCGGCTGCCAGCAGGCGTTTAGGTAGCAGGTAGCCAACGCCCATGGCGCACATCGGCGCTATCCAGTGGTTTTGCACGTCCGGATAGAACAGTCCCTGTATCAACAAGCACACCGCCAGCGCCAGGATCGGCACGCCTACCTGCAGGGCGGCGAACAGTGAGCGCTGGCGCACGCTGCGCCAGCCGAGGCGGTTGAGCAGCGTCTGGGTTTCGTTGTCCATCTTCACCGACTGTTGACCGAGGCGACTGGCACCCAGGGCGTGCAGGAATCGATTGAGACGGCTGTCACTCGCGGTCTTTCCATCGAGACGCAAGAGCACCTGGCGTGCTCGCCGGCGCTGTTCCAGCAAGCTGCTGAGCAGCAACAGACAGGCGCCGAGAAGCAGCAACGCACTCACCACCAGTGGCATTTTCATAGGGAGCGCAACATGCGCCAAAGTGTCAGGCAACCGATCACCTGCAGGCCGAAGGCACTGGCCAGCATGATTTGCCCGGAATGGTCGTTCCACATGGCGAGCAGATAGGTCGGGTTGGTGATCATGAAGTAGCCACCGACGGTGACCGGCAGCAGTGCCAGTACCGCAGCGGTCACGCGGGTCTCGCCGGTCATGGCCTTGAGTTGGCGAGCCGCCTGTTCACGCTCGCGAATCATGCGGATCAGGTTTTCCAGCAATTCACTGGCATTGCCGCCATAACGGTGGTTGACCTTGAGCCCGAGGGCGAACAGGCGCAGTTCGTCCTTCTCATACAGCTCGGCGAAGTCCGAAGCGGCATCTGCCAGGCTCACCCCCAGTTGCACGTTGCGCTGGATGCGGCTCATGGCATTTTTCAATGGGTCCTCGGTGACCTCGATGGCGCCGAGCACGGCGTCGGTCAGTGTGCGTCCGGACTTGAGGCTGCGCACGGCGTGGTCGAGGAGCGTCGGCAGTTGCTCAATCATGCGCGTGAGACGGCGCTGATAACGCCAGCTGACGTACAGGCGCATCATCAGTGGCGGCGTCAGCAGCAACACCAGGGCACCGATCCAGCCAGCCATGAGCGAACCCAGCAGCACACCCAGCGCCCACAGCGTCAGCCACAGGCCAAGACGTTCGGTGGGGCGCCCAAGCCCTGCCCGCAGGAACGCGCGTTCCAGACCTGCCCACGAGGTTTTTTGCAGCACTGGCTGGGGTTGTCCCTGACCCAGGCGCCCGAGGATGCGCTCGGTGCCGGACTGGCGCATGCCGTTGTAGAACAGGCGCACCGAAAACCCGAACAGGAGCAGGCAGAAGAGGATGAGCAGCGCCGGTTTGAGCATGGCCGGGTCTCAATATGCCGAAGGGGAGAGCGCCGTCTCGCGGCGCAGTTTGTCGCCGGCGGGGTTGACCGCCTCGCGCAGAAAGCCGAACCCGGTACGCCGGTCGAGGCGGAACAGGGTGTTGGTCACGTACACGTCGTCGCGCACGCCAATCACCTCGACCACTTCGCTGACACAGCGGCGACCGTCGGGCATGCGCGTCAACTGGATGACCACATCGAGCGCGGCGCAGATCATCTGGCGCAGCGTACGTTCGGCAATGGTGCGCCCGGTCAGGCCCACCAGGGTCTCCAGGCGCAGCAAGGCGTCCTGGGCATTGTTGGCGTGCACGGTGCTCATCGAGCCGTCGTGGCCAGTGTTCATCGCGGTCATGACGTCGACCACTTCGACACCACGAATCTCGCCGAGGATGATCCGGTCCGGGCGCATCCGCAGGGCGTTGCGAATCAGATCGCTGGATTTCACCTCGCCGTGGCCCTCGGCGTTCGGCGGGCGGGTTTCCAGGCGCACGACGTGAGGGTGGCCCAATTGCAGCTCGGCGACGTCTTCGATGGTCACCAGACGCTCGTGCGGGTTGATCAACTGGCTGAGGATGTTCAGCAGCGTGGTCTTGCCGGTGCCGGTACCGCCGCTGATGAGGATGTTGCAGCGTTTGCCCACGGCTTCCTGAAGGAATTCGAAAATCGCCTGATCGATGGTTTGCATGGCCATCAGGTCGGAGCTTTTAAGCATGTCCTGACGGAATTTCCGGATCGACAGACAAGGTCCGTCGAGAGCAATCGGCGGGATGATGGCGTTGACCCGGCTGCCGTCGGGCATGCGCGCATCGACCATGGGCGAAGATTCGTCCAGGCGCCGACCGAGTGGCGCGAGGATGCGTTGCATGACGCGCTCGACGTGGTGCGAATCGATGAAGCGCAGGTCGCTCTGATGCAGCACGCCATCGCGTTCGACAAACACCCGATGCGGGCCGTTGACCAGGATTTCCGTCACCGCCGGGTCGCGCAGCAGCACTTCCAGTGGGCCGAAGCCGGTGAGTTCGTCGACGATCTCTTCGGCCAGCCGTTCCATTTCATAGCGGGAAATCGCCAAGTGCAGTCGTGCGATGTACTCGGCCACCTTGTCGATGACGAACTGTGACAGCGCTTGCCGTGTGCCTTCGAGCAGGTTTTTGCCCGACTCCTCGATGGCGTCGATGATGTAGCGGTGCAACACCAGTTTGAGGCCGTCGTGGTCAGTGTTGCCGACGGCGCTGCGTTGCGGGGAACCGAAAAGTTTTTCACTGTTCATTGCACGCCTCGCAAGCGGTTGAACCAGCCGGTCTTGGGCTTGGCCAGGCCCTCGGAGCGTTTGGCCAGACGTTCGCCGAGGGTGCGCAGGCTGTGGGTGAGGCCTTCGCGGGGGGCCAGTTCGAACAGGCTGAGTCCCTGGTTTTTTGCGTTGAGGCGCACTTCCGGGCTGTAGGCGAGGGTGGCGATGATCTCCAGGCCAAAGCTTTTGCCCAGTGCCTCGGAATCCGGGGCGACGCTGCGCAGGTAGCGGTCTACCAGCAGCTTGGCGTGATCGAGCTTCATGCCTTTCTCGCGCCACAGGTTGAGCACCGCCAGGTTGCGCCGGCAGTCGAGCACGTTCTGGTCGGTGTACCACAGCAACTTGTCGCAATGGCTGACAAAGGTGCGCAGGGCTTCGCTGTCCGGTTGCCCGGTGAGGTTCACCACGATGTGCTGGAAGTGTTGGCGCAAGGCGCTGAGCAGCATGTACAGCTCGGCGGCGCTGGTGTGTTCCAGCGGCTCGTCGCCGACGGCGTAGGCGAGGATGCGCAGGCCTTCGTTGCAACTGGTGAAGGCACTGTCGATCAGCGTGGTGTCGAGCCTGCGCAGGTGACGCAAGGCATCGCCAAAATGAAACGAACTCTCAAGCCCCAGCAGCGCCAGGCTATCGCCACGGGGCAAGCCGAGGTCGAGCAGCAGGGTTTGTTGCCCACTCTTTTGCACCACTTGCGCCATGTGCGTGGCCAGCAAGGCGCCGTCGGCGCTGCTTTGCACGCCATACAAAACGGTCAAGCCGCCCAGGTGCGTGTTGGGTGCCACCGGTGGCAGACGTTTGCTCAGACGGCGCACCAGGCCGGCGACTTCGCTGGAGCGCGAGCCGTAGGCCACAAAATCCCGGGCGCCGGCGCGCATCGCATTGAGCACCAGTTGATTGTCCATGCCGTCGCCGAGGGCAACGATCGCCAGCATAGGCTTGGCTTCCAGCGCGCCTTCGATCAGGGCGCTCTGGGCCACCACGTGATCGCGATCGAGACCGATGAACACCAGGCTGGCGAAGGTTACGTCGACCAGCGCCAGCAACTCGTCGAGGCTGCCGCCGCCTGCGCTGACCACCTGGCCCAGTGGCGCGAGCGCGCCCTGCAGCCACTCAAGGTCGGTGTTGTTACGCGTGATCGCGAGGAAGGTCTGACTGAGGCTCTGGCTCATTGCGATAGCCCGCTGCGTTTATCGAAGTTGCCGTTTTCGAGGAAATACAGGCGATACCAGTTGGGGTCGTAGTTGCGCAGTTTTTCCCCCGGCAACGACGGCAGTTGCGCATTGGCGGCCAGTGGCTGCACCAGGTGCGGCGTGACGATCATCAGCAGCTCGCGCTCTTCGCGAGTGACCGAGGAACTGCGGAAAAACGCCCCCAGCACCGGCACGTCACCGAGCCCCGGAAACTTGCTGACTTGCGAACCGTTCTGCGTACTGATCAAGCCACTGATGACAAAGCTCTCGCCGTCGGCCAGGGAAATGCTGGTATCGGTACGGCGGATGGTGAACGCCGGCACGGTGGTGCCGCCGATGGTCACGGCGTTGTTGTAGTCCAGCTCGCTGACTTCCGGGGCGACCTTGAGGGCGATCTGGTCATTGTTGACCACGGTCGGCGTGAGGGTCAGGCGAATCCCGAACTCCTTGTACTCGATGGAATAACTGTTGCTGTTGGCGCTGGGAATCGGGATCGGAATTTCGCCGCCGGCCAGGAAGCTCGCACTCTGCCCGCTGATCGCCACCAGGCTCGGGCGGGCCAGTGTGTAGGCGAATCCGCTGCTCTCCATGGCATTGATCAGGGCCAGGAAATTACCGCCGCCGGCGACAATGTTGAACGCATCGTTGACCAGGGGGATGCTCGGCACGGCGATGCGCGGGTCGATGTTGCGCAGCGGAAATACCCGTGGCGTTACCGCCGTGTTGGGTACGGTGCCCGGCGAGCCGAACAGGAAGTTCGAGTTCTTGCCGTAGATCGAGGTGCTGGCCTCTTTCAGCTTGGTGCGACTGACTTCGACAAAGCGGATGTCGGTCTGCACTTGCGAGGGCAGTGCGGGGGCGTCGGACGGCAACTTGCTGGCGCTGGTCATGGCTGCTGTGGCGCGCCCCTGGACGAACACCATGCTTTGCCGCGGTGCGCTGGCGCACGCGGTCCAGACCATCAGGCTGGTCGCGCCAGGACCCATGCCAGTGAGCAGGAAGGCGTCGTTGCCGTTGACCCGCACATCGGCGATTTTCGGATCGCCCACGGCCACGCGAGTGATTGCCACTGGCGATTGCACTTCCTGTTGCAGACCTTCACCGACCTCCAGCGTCGCCGGCAACGGGCCAAGCGCGGCGCAATTACCCACAGCCGCCGATACCGCACCGGCAGGCAGGCCGCCCAGCAAGGTGGCCCAGATCAAGCCGTTGAACAACGGCGTAAAACGTCTGCGCATGAAAAGGCGTCCTTGCTCGAATCAGTGATTTTGTTGGGGTTGTTCGGATTCGCCGGCGAGTTGGTTGCCACGAATGACTTCCACACTTTGTTTGCGCGGCGCAGCACCGTTGCTGACAGCAGCGGGTTTGGGCGGTGCGGACATGGCCAGTTGGCTGAACTGCAGCAGTTCGCGGTTGGCGTTGGCCAGGGTGGCGGCAGAATCGTTGTCTCCGGCCCAGTAGCGGGCCAGCCGTTTTTCGTCGGCGCTGCGCACAGCCAGGCGCAGGGTCCCGGTCTGGGTGGCGAGCATCAGGCGGCTGACCAGTTCTTCCGGCACCGCCAGCACCACGGTGCGGGCGGTGGCGCGCAATTGATCCTGCTTGAGTTTTTCCTCGTTGCTCAGTGCCGGGCTGGAGGGCTGACCGTCGTTGGTCAATCCGGTCTGCTCGCCAACGCCAAGCACGCGCAAGGCCGGCACCACCAGCTGTGCCGAGGGTTGCGGGTTGAGGGGGTCCATGTGCAGATACAGCAGCACGTCGACGTAGTCCCCCGGTGTCAGTTGGCCGCCAGCGCCTGTCACTTCGTCGACGGCGAGCGCCAGGGCGCGCTCGCCGGGGCGGATCATCCGTGCCAGTTTGCTGCCGGCCTCGAAGCTTTCGTCGTTGAGCCAGGTGCCGGCGCTCAGGGCGCGCCACGGTGTGCGGCCAATCGCCTGGTCGAGGCTGGTCAGGCTGCCGGCGGGCACGGTCTTGAGTTTTTCCAGGGTGACGTCGGCGGCGGTCAGCGGCGTGAACGGTGGCACGTTGTTGACCAGCACGACCACGGGATGGCGGGTGGGGTCTTCCACGGGCGCCGCTGCCGGTGCGGCGGGATCGGGTGCGCTGGCGGTGGCGACGGCAACAGGTTCCGGCGTCGGTTGACGGCTGAGCGTCAACCCCCAATAACCGGCAATGATGGCGCCGACCAGAAGCACGACGGCAAGACCCAGGGTGACACGGCTGTTCATGAAGGCTCTCCCTTTCCTGCTGCGTAAAACCCCGCCAACTCCAACGAGACAACTTCGCAATCAGGCCGCTCTGAACGTGGAACTATTTCGCTATTTGACCGTAGCGCAGGTAGAGCGAAATGCCATTAGTGGCCTGAAAATAACTAGCGAAAGTGTAGTCGAACGATGAAATGTCACAGTTTTTTGACGTCAACGAAACGGTTAATACTTTCGTGTTAATGCGTATTTACAGTTGTTGGGGCCGGGAATGCCGACAATGCTGGTGCTGGCACTGGGGAATCATGTTGCGCCGTTGCAACACCCGTAGTTCAGGAGAAATGCCATGTCTCTTTCCACGCTCGTTCAGAAGGTTAAATCCGAGATCGTTTTCTACGTGAATCTCGCCAAGGATACCGAGGGCGCTTCGGGTATTGAGTACGCGATCATTGCCGGGATGGTGGCTGTTGCTCTTGCCGCGTTCGTGACCCCGATCAAGACAGCGATTACCACCATGTTCACTACGATCAAAACCGCGGTGGGTGGTTGAGGGCGTTGGCCATTTGTACGTGTTTCAACAGGGTCCTAACGTCAGCGCGTAGTCCATTGCAGGTGTTGCCTTATGAACGCTCCAGCATCCCCGCGTCAGCAGCTTCTTCTGGTCGATGATGAAGAGGACGCCTTGCTTGAGTTGGCGGAGTTGCTGGAGGGTGAGGGGTTCAATTGCTTTACGGCGACGTCGGTCAAGCTTGCGTTGCAGCATCTCACGCGGCATCCGGATATTGCCTTGGTGATCACCGATTTGCGCATGCCGGAGGAGAGTGGCATGTCGTTGATCAGGCGCTTGCGTGAGCATACGTCGCGTCAGCATTTGCCGGTGATTGTAATGTCGGGGCATGCGGACATGGATGATGTGAGCGATATGTTGCGGTTGCAGGTGCTGGATCTTTTTCGCAAGCCGATTTATCACGTTCGCTTGCTTGAGACGCTTAATAATCTGTTTCCTCAGCCTCAGGTTTATTTGGCTCGCGGGTGAGACTTGGCGGCCTTTGGGCCGACCAGGCTTTGGGTTGATTGGGTGTATATCCGTTTCTTCGGTGATGGCGGCTGGCGGTTTCGCCCTTAAGGCGAGTCCCTTTTGGCAAACGCCGGAGTGCCGGCCCAGCCCAAAGGAACCAAAGGTCTCGCCCCTGGCGTCCGGCCCCTCGCTTAGGCTCGGCGTTCCTTCGCTCCGGCATTCATCCGGGGGCATCGCCTCCGGTTTGCTTCGCTGCACCTCCTCTCGATGTGTTTGGCTTCGCCAAACGACGCTGCGCGCCTCCCCCCGGATGAACACCTCCACTCAGCCTGCCGAGGGGGCGGGTGGAGCAAGATCAAGAGCTGCAGGCGAGCTAACGCTCGGCCTTTTGAGTGGTTAGAAGCGGGCGGTGTGTGCGGTGTACGTGGCTTCTGCTTCTGCTTTTGCTCCTGCACTTCTGTGGGAGCGAGCTTGCTCCGGGCGGCGCTCCGACGATGGCGTCCCACCAACCACCTGAAACCTCCCAGACCCTCCACACCCCTCCCTACAACTGATAACTGAAACTGATGCTATACCGCGCCCGCCGATTGAACGTATCCAGCGCTTCATCAGACATGGCCTTGGCCGCTTCCAGTGCGATGTTGTAGTACTTGGCATCGCCAAACCTCAACCCCACCGCTGCGGAGGACATGTCGTTGCCCTTGACCGGCAGTTCGTTGAACCAGGTCTTGGCGCGGTCGAGCACCACATAGGGTTGCAGGATGCGCACCCAGTTGCCGTCGCGATTGAAGCTGTAGTTGACCTCGTAGGCCACGCCCCAGCCTTTGTCGCCAGACGCCTGGTCGTCGGGGTAGCCGCGACCGAAGTTTTGTCCGCCGAATACCGCGCGTTCGCTGTCTGGCAAGGTGTCGTCGCTCCAGTACAGCGCGGCCGATGCCACGCCTTGCCAGTGCTCGAAGAATTTGTCGCTCTGCACCCCCGACAACCGCGCGCGGAAGAAGTCCAGGTCGTAGGCGCTGTTGTTGGTTTTTGCGCCCAGATCATTGATGCCCTGGTATAGGCCGCCGCTGAGGATGCGCAGTTGTCGGTCATCGGCCTTGCGCCAGTCGCCTTCAAAGGCCAGGGCGCGGATGTCGGTGTTTTCTTCCACGGTCAGGGGAAAGCCGATCACGCTGTAGCGGGTTTTGTCGTCCACCGCGTAGAGCCTTGCACCGGCGCTGAGGGTTTCGTTGGGTGCGGCAATGAACGGATGGTTGAAACCGATGGAGTAGCGGTCGTTTTCCCGATGGGGCTTGAGTTCGAGGCCGTTGTCCAGTTGCACGTTGGTGCCGGGGTCGGCGCGGTAGCGTGAGGCGGACAGGGCCAGTTGCGTGCCTTCGGTGTTGATGAACTGGCTGTAGTCGAGTCGGTAGTAATGCTCGTGGTCGTCCCCGGGCGGGAACAGGCCGCTGGCGGTCAGCTGTTCACCCATGGCGGTCTGCGAGTTGCTGCTGGCACCGAGCAAGGCCTGGGTGCCGTTGCGGTTGTCTTCGGTGGTGCTCAGGGTGCTGGTGAAGGGTTTGCGGCTGGCCTGGGCGATCAGGTGGGCCGCGCCGTCGGTGGTGCCCGGTGGCGGCACCTGGGCTTGCAGGGTGACGCCGGGGATGCGGCTCATCAGGGTGGTGTAGCGCTCGAAGGTTTTGCGCGTCAGCGGCCGTTCGGCCTGGAGTTTGGCCACCAGTTTGTCGAGCAGGCCTTTGACCCGGCCGACGTCGCCCTGCAGTTGGTAATCCTTGATATAGCCTTCGACCAGTACCACACGCGCCACGCCGTTTTCGAAGCTCTGTTGTGGCAGGAAGGCGTAGGACAACAGGTAGCCGTCCTGCTGATAGCGTCGGGTGATGCTGCGGGTGGCTTCGATTACATCAGCCAGGCTGCTTTCATGGCCGATCAGGGGTTGATAGACCGCTGCCAGTTCGCTGAGCGGGTAAATCGTTCCGCCTTCGATCTGCACGGTTTTCAACGTGACCTTGGTGCCCATCATCAAGGGTTGTGCCTGGGCGGCGCCGGGTTCCGGTACTTGCAGGGGCGTAGCACTCGGGCGATAGGCATCGGCGGGCAGGTTGGGGACGGGCAGGTTGCGGATGGTTTCGTTGCTGTTGAGAAAACTGGGGAGGGTATCGGCGAGACAGGCGGAGCTTAAGGACAACAACAGCAGGGACGTCATGACGCGCATAGGACACTCCATGTTCAAACGGCAACTGCGCTTGGATTTCCGTTATCCAAAGAAAAAGGCGCAAGACGGACAAGCCTCTTGCGCCCTCAACCAAGCGTAGGCGCTGTAGGTCGGGCCGTCGACTCGGCCCAGGTGCATATCAGCGTTTGTTGCCTCCCAATGTGTTGGTCAGTCCACCCAACAGTCCGCCAAGACCGCCGGTGGTGCCGGTGCCAGTGCCGGCCGTGCCGTTGTTTACCAGCCCGCCGACTGAGGCGACTGTCCCGCCCACGGTGGTCACGGTGTTGCCAACCGCGGCGACGACCGGATTGCTGTTGCTGCCGGCTATTGCGCCGCCGACGTTGGCGACGGCGCCACCAACCTGGTTGGTCAGGCCCGAGACGGGTCCACCGAGCCCGGTAGCGGCACCGACGTTTTGGGTCAGGCCCGAGACGGCGGTGGTGACCGGGTTGATGGCTGAGCCCACCGATGCGCCAAGGGTGGCCAGTGGCGCAGTCGCAGCCGTGTTGGCTACGCCTGTGCCACCGAGTGCGCCACCTACACTGGCAACAAGGTTACCGCCCGCGACACCGTTGACACCCACGGCGCTGACGACACCATTGCTGTTGCCGATGTTCAAGCCATTACCGACGTTGGCGACTGCTCCGCCCACGGTTTCGAGCAGTCCGCTGCCGCCGAGGCCGCCCAGCCCGCCGCTGCCACCGGTGGCCGTGCCGCTGTTAACCAGGCCACCCGCTTTGCCGACTGCGGTGCCGGTGTTGCTCAGGGCGCCGCCGACGGTGTTGGTCAGCGCGTTGCCATTGCCGGCCTGGGTGACTTTGTCGCCGACGCCATCAACGGTACTGCCGACCTGTTTGATCAACCCGTTGAGTGGCGCGCCGAGCCCGGTGCTGTCGCCAACCTTGTTGGTGGTGCTTTCGACCATGGCAATCACCGGCACCAGTTTGTTGCCCACTTCCTGGGTGACTGAACCCAGCGGGCCGGTGGTGGTGGCGGTGCTCAGGGTGTCGCCAAGCATGGTGACTTTTTCACCGACGCCATCGAGCACCGGTGCGACTTTGGTGACCACGCCGCCGACCACGGGGATGCTGTTGGTGGCACTGGCCAGTTTGCCGCTGACATCGGACACGCCGTTGCCGAGGTCGGTGACCACACCACCCACGGACGAGGCAGTCACGCCAAGGCCATTCGGATCTGTGCCCAGTTTGCCAACGCCGTTGGCCAGGCCATCACCCAATGTGCTGACGACATTGCCGGTGGTATTGGCCACGCTTTGCACCACTCCGCCAGCAACAGGAACACTGCCCAGCGAGTCGCCAATCTGACCGACACCACTGCCTACGCCGCTGACGGTTTTGCCGACATCCTGCACCAGGGTGGTGGTCACCAATGGCGTGGTGGTTGGATTGGTCGGGTTGGTAGGGTCCGTCGGATTGGTGGGGTTGGTGGGGTTGGTTGGATCCGTGGTGCCACCTGTGCCGCCGGTTCCTGCTGTGCCACCCGTACCGGCCGTGCCACCGGTGCCGGTTCCGCCAGTACCCGAGGTGCCGCCGGCGCCACCGGTTCCCGCCGCGCCCGAGGCACTGTCCGGCGACGAGCTGCCGGAGCTGCTGTGATGGCCGCCACCGCCGCTGCTGCAGCCGCTCAGGCCGAGGGACAGGAGGAGGGCCAATGCTATTGCCGATTTGCACCACACTTGCTTGTTCATGATCGAGATTCCTTGCACCTGTAACAACGTCGTTGTCTGCGTCGGCTCGCCGATTCTGTTGTCGGCAATGCCTTCGTCCGTGTGTGCATAACAATCGCAAGGGCTCTGGGACGCTATTCTCCAGTTGGTATTAACGCCTTGTATACGCGGCACTCATTGCTGCCTTCGGGCTAATGCCTAGGGTGTGGTGGCGGTTTTGTGGCGCTGGATAATTGCTTTGAAATCAAACAGGCGGTGTTTTTCTGGCGGGGGGCGATGGGGGGTATGAGGACTTAAGTGATATTCACAATTAACCGGGCAGCCATCCAAAAAAAACCATCTTCGGCAGGCAAAACCGAAGATGGCGGTGATTTTTCAATCAGGCAAGCGGCCGCCAATGGCCGACCATATGTTCCAGATCCCCGGCACCCACGAGGCGAAAATCGCCACTCGCCCCCGGCTCGCTGGCCAGCAATGTCACTTCGCTGGGCAAGCGCACCGGCTTTTTAAATTGCGCCGTGATCTCGACACTGGCTATGGGCAGATGCCCGGCAAGCGCCGCCAGGGTTCGCGCCTTGTTCCACAAGCCGTGGGCGATGGCGGTAGGAAAGCCAAAGAGTCTGGCGCTGGCGGCACTCAGGTGAATCGGGTTGTAGTCGCCGGACACCCTGGCGTATTGCCGACCGATATCGGCAGGTGCTTTCCAGCGTTCGATTTCGCTCAACGCCCGGGTTGGTGTGCAGTCATCCTCAACGGGCTCGCCCTCGAGTTTGACGCCGCGACAGAGCATCCGGCTTTCGGCTTCCCACAAGCAGCCCAACTGATCGTCGAGGCTGGTGAGCAAGTCAAAGGTGGCGCCTTTGGCGTGGGGTTGCAGGTTCTGTACTTGCACGCTGACCCGTGCACGACTCACGCCGCCCATCGGCCGTAGTACACGAATGCGGTTGCTCAGGTGAATCAGCCCCAGCAGCGGGAATGGAAAGTCCTTGGCGGTGAGCAGTTGCATCTGCAAGGCGAAGCCGAGGATATGCGGGTAGGTCGGCGGCAGCAGGCCGTTGTCGGTAAAACCGCAGACCTTGCGGTACGCCGCCAGACGCTTCGCATCGACCTCGACCCAGCAACGCAAACCGGCGCAGGGCAGGGTGCTGCCGGTGATTTTTCGGCGAGTCGCGGCGCGTGCGTAGAGGCCCGGCAGGCTCGGTTCGCGGTTGAGTGTGTGCCAGTCGGTGATCATCTCAGGCCCCCAGCACGCTTTGCCCGCAGACGCGCAACGCCTGGCCGGTGAAGGCGCCGGTGCCCGGTTGTGCAAGCCAGGCCACGGCTTCGGCGACGTCCTGTGGCAAACCGCCCTGGCCGAGTGAACTCATGCGCCGACCGGCCTCGCGCAAGCCGAACGGGATGTGCGCGGTCATCTGCGTTTCGATGAAGCCCGGCGCGACGGCGTTGATGCTGATGCCACGTTCATGCAGCAGCGGCGCCCAGGCTTGTGCCAGGCCGATCAGCCCGGCTTTGCTTGCCGCATAGTTGGTTTGCCCGCGATTGCCGGCGATGCCGCTGATGGACGCCAGCAGGATCACCCGGCCGTTGTCGTGCAGCGTGCCGTTGTCGAGCAGGGCCTTGGTCAGCACTTGTGGGGCGTTGAGGTTGACCGCCAGCACCGCGTCCCAGAATTCCGGGGTCATGTTGGCCAGGGTCTTGTCCCGGGTGATACCGGCATTGTGCACGACGATGTCGACGCCGTCGGGCAGGTGTTCGATCAATTGCGTGGCGGCGTCTTCGGCGCAGATGTCCAGGGTGATGCTGCGACCGCCAAGGCGTGCGGCCAGGGCTTCGAGGTCGGACTTGGCTGGCGGTACGTCGAGCAGGATGACCTCGGCGCCGTCCCGGGCCAGGGTTTCGGCAATGGACGCACCGATGCCGCGCGCCGCGCCGGTGACCAGGGCCTTGCGTCCGGCCAGTGGTCGCGTCCAGTCAGTCACTGGCGTCGCACAGGGCGTCAGGCGAATGACTTGCCCGGAGACGAAAGCGCTTTTCGGCGAGAGGAAAAACCGCAGCGGGCCTTCAAGCTGGTCCTCGGCGCCTTCGCCGACATAAATCAATTGCAGCGTGCCGCCGCTGCGCAACTCTTTGGCCAATGAGCGACTGAAACCCTCCAGCGCGCGCTGCGCACTGGCGGCGAATGGTTCGCGCAGGCTCTGCGGATCTCGGCCGAGAATCACCAGGTGCGCGCAGTGATCAAGGTTCTTGATCAGCGGCTGGAAGAACTCGCGCAACTGCTTGAGCTGATCGGTGTGCTGCAGGTCGCTGGCGTCGAACACCACGGCCTTGAGTTTCGGGCCGTGGCCGGGAATCCAGGCAGTCGCCATCGACGGTTCGGTGCCGTAGCTGTAGATCGCATCGGTCAGGCGGTTGGCGAAGGTGCCGACTTTTTCCGCCAACGGCCCGCCGCCGAGCAGCAGCGCGCCTTCCACGGGCCGCAACCGGCCGGCCTGCCAGCGTTCCAGCCGCGTGGGAGAGGGCAGCCCGAGGGCGCCGACCAGGCGATGGCCGAGGGACGAATTGGCGAAGTCGATATAGCGGTCAGACATGGAACGCGCTCCAGCTGCTGGGGTTCAAAGTGTGGACCACGAATGGCGATCAGTCGTTCGATCCGCGAGATAAGGCCTACGCTTGGTTACAGCAGCGTAGTTTGACCACGAGATTTTGTGTGACGACGCAACCCCTGTGGGAGCCGGTTCATATTCGACATTTTCAGGAGCGTTCCATGACTCAACTGCGTCGCGTCGCGATCATCGGTGGCAACCGGATTCCCTTTGCCCGTTCCAACGGCCCTTACGCCACGGCCAGCAACCAGGTGATGCTCACGGCCGCACTCGAAGGCCTGATCGAACGCTACAACCTGCATGGCCTGCGCATCGGCGAAGTGGTCGCCGGCGCCGTGCTCAAGTTGTCGCGGGATATGAACCTCACCCGTGAGTGCGTGCTGGGTTCACGGCTGTCGCCCGCTACCCCGGCCTACGACATCCAGCAGGCTTGTGGCACCGGACTGGAAGCGGCGTTGCTGGTGGCCAACAAGATTGCCTTGGGGCAGATCGAGTGCGGCATCGCCGGCGGCGTCGACACCACCTCGGATGCGCCGATCAGTGTCAGCGAAGGCCTGCGCAAGATTCTTCTGCAAGCCAACCGGTCCAAGACCACCGGTGACAAGCTCAAGGCTTTCCTGCAATTGCGCCCCAAACACTTGATCCCCGAGTTCCCGCGCAACGGTGAACCGCGGACCGGCTTGTCCATGGGCCAGCATTGCGAGTTGATGGCACAGACTTGGAGCATTCCCCGCGAAGCTCAGGATCAATTGGCATTGGAGAGCCATCAGAAACTGGCAGCCTCCTACGCCGAAGGCTGGCACAACGATCTGATGACGCCGTTCCTTGGTCTCACCCGCGACAACAATCTGCGCGCGGATTCGACCCTGGAGAAACTCGCCGCGCTCAAGCCTGCGTATGAGAAAAGCGCCAAGGGCACACTGACGGCGGGCAACTCCACACCGCTGACTGATGGCGCTTCATTGGTGTTGTTGGGCAGCGAAGAATGGGCGAAGGAGCGCGGCTTGCCGATTCTTGCCTATCTGCGCGACGGAGAAGCGGCAGCGGTGGATTTCGTCAATGGTGCGGAGGGGCTGTTGATGGCGCCGGTCTATGCCGTGCCACGTTTGCTGGCACGTAACGGGCTGACGTTGCAGGACTTTGATTACTACGAAATCCATGAGGCTTTCGCAGCGCAGGTCCTGTGTACGTTGAAGGCCTGGGAAGATCCGGAATATTGCAAGACACGCCTTGGCCTCGATGCACCGCTGGGTTCGATTGACCGCAGCAAGCTCAATGTCAAAGGCAGCTCATTGGCGGCGGGGCATCCGTTTGCCGCGACGGGCGGACGCATCGTGGCCAATCTGGCGAAGTTGCTCGATGTGGCCGGGAAGGGACGCGGGCTGGTGTCGATATGTGCGGCGGGCGGGCAGGGTGTGACCGCCATTATCGAACGCTGAATCATCGCCCTTGTGGGAGCAAGCTCGCTCCCACAAGGGTTTAAGGGTGACCTGACGAATCAGGTACGGAACCTGCGCACCAACCCGTCCAGCTCATTCGACAACCCGGCCAGGCTCTGCGAGTCCAGGCGCGCCGAGTTCGCCAGTTCTGCCACCAACTGCGCATCGCCATGAATCTGGCTGATGTGCCGGTTGATGTCCTCGGCCACCTGATGCTGTTGTTCCGCCGCCGTGGCGATCTGGGTGTTCATGTCACGAATCACGTCCACCGATTCGCGGATCTGCCCGAAGCTGCTGCGCGCTTCGCCGATGCGCGTCACCGATTGCTGCGAGACTTCCAGGCTCGCGTGCATCTGCTGGGTGACCTGGCTGGTGCGTTTGGCGAGGTTGCCCAGCAGCCCGTCGATTTCCGCCGTGGAGTCGGCCGTGCGTTTGGCCAGTGCCCGCACTTCATCGGCTACCACCGCGAAACCGCGACCCTGTTCACCGGCGCGTGCTGCTTCGATGGCGGCGTTCAACGCCAGCAGGTTGGTCTGTTCGGCGATCGAGCGAATGGTGCCGAGGATCGACTGGATGTCATTGCTGTCGCGTTCAAGCTGTTGCATCGACTGCGCCGATTGCTCGATTTCCTGGCTCAGGCGATCGACGCTGTTCACGGCCGCATCAATCTGTTGCTGACCTTCACGGGCCTGGCGCTGGCCGCTGTCAGCGGACTCGGCGGCCTGACTGCACGAGCGCGCAACCTCGTTGGCGGTGGCGACCATTTCGTGGAAGGCCGTGGACACCATGTCCACCGCTTCACGTTGACGCCCGGCGGCTTCGGCCATGTCGCTGGAGACCTGGGTCGAGCTTTTGGAGGTGGCGAGGATCTTGCCCGCTGCACCGCCAATGCTCTGGATCAGGCTGCGAATCGCGGTGAGGAACTGGTTGAACCAGTTGGCCAGTTGCGCGGTTTCGTCGCTGCCGCGGATTTGCAGGTTCTTGGTCAGGTCGCCTTCGCCCTGGGCGATGCCTTCCAGGCCATCGGCCACGCTGCGGATCGGACGCACGATGAGGCTGGCGAAGCTGGCGCCGACGATGGCGAAAATCACCGCCAGCACGGCGGCGATGACTGCGATCAGCCAGGTCAACTTGGTCGCGGTGCTCATCACATCGCTTTGCTTGATCAGGCCGATGAAGGTCCAGCCCAGTTGCTCCGACGGCCAGACGTTGGCCATGTAGCGCTCGCCATTGAGTTCGACTTCGAGCATGCCTTTGCCGGCCTTGGCCAGTTGTGCATAACCTTCGCCGAGGCTGCCCAGGGCCTTGAAGTTGTGCTCTGGTTGCTTCGGATCGACCAGCACGGTGCCGGTGTTTTCCAGGAGCATCAGGTAGCCGGACTCGCCCAGCTTGATCTGTTTGACCAGCTCGGTGAGTTGCTTGAGTGACACGTCAATGCTGACCACGCCGCCGTTGCTGCCCAGCTTGTTGTCGATGGTACGCACGGTGCTGACGTAGGACGTATCGTTCTCGGCCCAATAGTAGGCCTCGGTACGGAACGGCTTGCCCGGTTTGGCCTGCGCCGCCTTGTACCACGGCCGCTGGCGCGGGTCGTAGTTGCTCAGCTTGGCATCGTCGGGCCAGGACACGTAGCCGCCGGCCGCGGTGCCGAGAATGGCGTAGGCGTAGGAGGGGTGAGCGCTGCCCAGGTCCTGCAGGAAGCCGAAGATCTTTTTGTCCATCTCGCCTTGCGGGACGCTTTCGGCGTTGGCCGCCATGTAGGTTTTCAGGCTGTCGTCGGAGTTCTTGATCAGCGGCTGATGGGCCAGGTATTCGACGTTCTGGCTGATGCCGTCAAAGAACAGTTGCATGGCATTGCTGACCTGGCGAATTTCGCGACCGCTGCTGTCGACGAATTCATCCTTGGCATCACTGCGCAGGTTCAGCACAACGAGGGTGGCGACCAGCACCACGGGCAAGCAGGCGATGATTGCAAACGCCCAGGTCAACTTCTGTTTGATGTTCATCCGCGCTCCAGATTTTCTTGTAGGCCCACGCAGTGCAGATGACTCGCGGTTTATTGGCAGCCGTAAACGTTCTTGGTCATTCCCGATCCTTGAGGGCGACGTCGCCGTTCTTGGGGCGGCGATTGTCGGACAAATCTTTTTTGTCACTCAGGGCTTCGGCTGTTGTCGGAGGAAATTGAGGCTCGTTTGGAAAAATCCTACGGAAGGTATTAACCCGGGAATCAGCTTCTGCCCGAAACGCCCACGGCAGCGCCATCGGCGCGCGATGGCCGCTCGGCTATGCTCTTTTCGGCCCGTGATGGGCCGCAGAATCCGGAGGGCGGAATCCGGCACAGTGTGTGCTTCTTTTGGCACAAGGCCGTATTCATAGGTCGGCCCCCCCTCCCACCCGTGAGTGGATTGCCGTATAACGAATGACTTTCGCGTGTTTGGTAATAAAGGACCCACAATAAAAGCTGATGAAGACTCCAAAACGCATTGAACCCCTGATCGAGGACGGTCTGGTCGACGAGGTGCTGCGCCCACTCATGAGTGGTAAAGAAGCAGCTGTTTATGTGGTGCGCTGCGGCAACGAGTTACGTTGCGCGAAGGTCTACAAGGAGGCGAATAAACGCAGTTTTCGTCAGGCGGCCGAGTATCAGGAAGGCCGCAAGGTGCGCAACAGCCGTCAGGCCCGGGCGATGGCCAAGGGCTCCAAGTTTGGTCGCAAGGAAACCGAAGACGCCTGGCAGAACGCCGAAGTGGCGGCCTTGTTCCGCCTGGCCAATGCCGGTGTTCGCGTGCCCAAGCCGTTCGACTTCCTCGAAGGCGTGCTGCTCATGGAGCTGGTGGCCGATGAGTACGGTGATGCCGCGCCGCGTCTGAACGATGTGGTGCTGGAACCGGATCAGGCTCGCGAGTATCACGCCTACCTGATTTCCCAGATCGTGCTGATGTTGTGTACCGGTCTGGTGCACGGTGACCTGTCCGAATTCAACGTGCTGCTGACCCCGACCGGCCCGGTGATCATCGACCTGCCGCAAGCGGTGGATGCGGCGGGCAACAACCACGCGTTCAGCATGCTCGAGCGGGACGTCGGCAACATGGCGTCCTACTTCGGCCGGTTCGCACCTGAGTTGAAGAAGACCCGCTACGCCAAGGAAATGTGGGCCCTGTACGAGGCCGGCACCTTGCACCCGGCCAGCGTCCTGACCGGCGAGTTCGCCGAGCCGGAAGAGCTGGCGGATGTCGGCGGGATCATGCGCGAGATCGAGGCTGCACGCCTGGATGAAGAACGTCGGCAAGCGGCGCGCTCGGCGGACGACGCGCCACCGGGCAAGGCCGAGGAACCGCCTCCGCCGTGGATGCAGTGATCGGATAAAAAAACCGGCTTCGGCCGGTTTTTTTGTGTGCAACGCCCCACAGGGGCGGGTGTTCAGTCAGGTGCGTGCGACTGCCGAACAACACCCCGATTCAAGATTCTTGAGAATCGGACAATCCGGCCGATGATCGCCCTGGCAGTGTTCAACCAGGTCCTGCAAGGTGTCGCGCAGTTGCTCCAGTTCACGAATCTTCTGGTTCAACTCATCGATATGCTGGCGCGCCAATGCCTTCACATCGGCACTGGCACGCTGTCGGTCCTGCCACAGGGTCAGCAACTTGCCGACCTCCTCCAGGGAAAAACCCAGGTCCCGCGAACGCTTGATGAAGGCCAGCGTGTGCAGGTCGTCATCGCCGTAGATCCGGTAGCCGCTGTCAGTGCGGTGGGCGGTCTTGAGCAAACCGATGGACTCGTAATAACGGATCATCTTTGCGCTCAGGCCGCTGTGGCGGGCCGCTTGGCCGATGTTCATCGGTTGTCCTCCAGGTCCTTGGGTTTCCAGGTTTTCAACAGTAACGCATTACTCACCACGCTCACGCTCGACAGCGCCATGGCCGCACCGGCGAGCACCGGGTTGAGGAAACCGAACACCGCCAGCGGAATACCGATCAGGTTGTAAACGAAGGCCCAGAACAGGTTTTGGCGGATCTTCGCGTAGGTTTTGCGGCTGATCTCCAATGCCGCCGGCACCAGGCGCGGATCGCCACGCATCAGGGTGATCCCGGCCGCATGCATGGCCACGTCCGTACCGCCGCCCATGGCAATGCCGATGTCGGCGGCGGCGAGGGCCGGGGCGTCGTTGATGCCATCGCCGACCATGGCGACCACGCCGGTCTTTTTCAGCGCGGCAACGGTGGCGGCCTTGTCGGCGGGCAACACCTCGGCGTACACATCCTTGATCCCCAGTGCCTGGGCGACCACCTTGGCACTGCCGCGGTTGTCGCCGGTCAGCAGGTGACTGCTGATGTCCCGTGCGCCGAGTTGTTGCACGGCTTGCAAGGCGCCGGGCTTGAGGGTGTCACCGAAGGCGAACAGGCCAAGCACGCGTGATTCGGGACTTTGTTCGATCAGCCAGGACAGGGTTCGGCCTTCGCTTTCCCAAGCGGCAGCCGATTCGGCCAACGGACCTGCGCTCAAACCGCTTTCTTCCAGCAGGCGTCGATTGCCCAGCGCCAGGCGGCGTCCGGCCAGAGTCCCGGCGATGCCGCGTCCGGTCAGGGACTGGCTGGCGCTGACATTGGCCACGTTCAAACCACGCTCGGTGCAGGCGTCCAGCACGGCCTTGGCCAACGGATGCTCGCTGCCGCGTTGCAGCGCACCGGCCAGTTGCAACAGGCTGGCTTCGTCACCGTCGAGGGCGCTCAAGTGGGCGATTCGCGGGGTGCCCGAGGTCAGGGTGCCGGTCTTGTCGAACACCACCGCGCTGACTTCATGGGCGCGCTCCAGTGCCTCGGCGTCCTTGATCAGAATCCCGTAGCGCGCCGCCACACCGGTGCCGGCCATGATCGCCGTCGGCGTTGCCAGGCCCAGTGCGCAAGGGCAGGCGATCACCAGTACGGCCACGGCATTGATCAGCGCGGTTTCAATCGGTGCGCCATACAGCCACCAACCGATCAGTGTGGCCAGGGCGATCAACAGCACGGTGGGCACGAACACCTGGCTGACTTTATCCACCAGTTTCTGAATCGGTGCTTTCGCCGCTTGCGCGTCTTCCACCAGGCGGATGATCCGCGCCAGCACAGTTTCCGCACCGAGGGCCTGGGTGCACACGAGCAAGCGGCCTTCGCCATTGATGGCGCCGCCGGTGACCTTGTCGCCGGGTTGCTTGGGCACCGGCAGGCTTTCACCGCTGATCAGCGCTTCGTCGGCGTGGCTCTGGCCGTCGACCACTTCGCCGTCCACCGGAAAACGCTCGCCGGGTTTGACCATCACCAGATCGCCGAGGCGCAAAGCGCTGATCGCGACGTCTTGCTCGCGACCGTCAATCACTTGAATCGCCCGTTCGGGGCGCAGGGCTTCGAGGGCGCGGATGGCACTGGCAGTCTGGCGCTTGGCGCGGCTTTCCAGGTATTTGCCCAGCAGGACCAGGGCAATCACCACCGCCGAGGCCTCGAAGTACAGGTGTGGCATGCGCCCGGCAGCGGTGGCCCACTCATAAAGGCTCAGGCCGTAACCGGCGCTGGTGCCCAAGGCAACCAGCAAGTCCATGTTGCCAGAACCGGCGCGCACGGCTTTCCACGCCGCCACATAGAACCGCGCGCCAAAGATGAATTGCACCGGCGTGGCCAAGGCAAATTGCGCCCAGGCCGGCAGCATCCAGTGCACGTCGAAGGGCTGCAACAGCATTGGCAGGACCAGTGGCAAGGCGAGGGCGATGGCCGCCAGCATTGCCCAGCGCTCACGCTGCAGGCGTTGTTGCTGTTGGTCGGTTTGTGGATGCTCGGCTTCATGGACGCGAGCGGAGTAGCCGGCTTTGGTGACGGCGGCGATCAAGGTTTGCGCGTCGACCTGACCGAGCAACTCAAGGTGCGCTCGCTCGTTGGCCAGATTGACGCTGACACGCTGTACCCCGGCGACCTTGCCCAGGGCTCGCTCGACGCGACCCACACAAGAGGCACAGGTCATGCCTTCGATGGTCAGTTCCAGACTGTGCTGGGGAACGCTGTATCCGGCTTTCTCGACGGCTTCCATCAATGCCGGCAGGCTGTCACTGGGGGCCTGGACCCGGGCCTGTTCCGTGGCAAGATTGACACTCACGGCGCTGGCACCGGTGACTTTGCTCAAGGCCCGCTCGACCCGACCGACGCAACTGGCGCAGGTCATGCCGGCAATGGGCAGGTCGAAGGTGGTGGAATCGGACATCGGTCGTACTCCCTGTAGTGGATGACCACAGGATCAACCTTGCCATGCTGGCAAGGTCAAGCACCAATGCTTATTTGCCGCAAATCCCCTGTAGGAGCGAGCATGCTCGCGATGGCGTCGTGCAGTCGATTCAATGCCGTATGACACACCGCGATCGCGAGCATGCTCGCTCCTACAGGTGGGAGGGTGCATCAGTAACCCAGGCCCGTACGCTTGAGGTACATCCCTTCCTGGGTCATCGCGATACGGTATTTCAGGATATCCCCAGCCTTGAGCACTATGTCCTGCGAGCCCGGCGCGAGCATGCCGGCGTTGCAGCCCGGTGCCTGGCCCGGCAGCAATTTGAGGCGCAGCGAGACTCTGCCTGGCGGCAGGTTGAACGAGGTGCTTTGCTCCTGGAACAAACGCGCCGCGAGTTGATCCTGGATATATACGCCGATTTCGCAGGAGGTGGCGACTTCCAGGCGCTCGCGGGAAATGATCAGCACGCCGTAATCCTGAGCACTGGCGGCATGGGCCGAGGGCAAGGCGGCGATGAGGCTGAGGAAGCCAAACAGGCTGAAAGCTGACCAGCGCATGGCTGAATCTCCTGAGTTCAAGTCATTGATGTTCGCAGCTTGGCCGAGCCCGACGACGATTGCCAGCCCGGCAGTTAACGGCAGAACTTGACCTTGCCATGGTGGCAAGCTCGACACTGGGTTCAACCCTCGGAAAAAGGAGTCGTTCCATGCAAGTGTTCAACGTTGAAGGCATGTCTTGCGGTCATTGCGTGCGGGCCATCACCCAGGCGGTTCAGGCCAGGGATCCGGCCGCCAGTGTGCGGGTCGATCTGGCCGCCAAAGAGGTGGGCGTCGAGAGCGCACTGACCGCCGAGCAGGTGATCGAAGCGATCAGCGAAGAAGGTTATGGCATCAAGCTCGTCTGATTTTTAATAGTTAGCGAGCTATCGGAATGTTCAAGGCGTCCAGGCGCGGCTAGACTGTCGGGCTGCCGACTCTGTCCACTGGATGCCTGATGAACTTCCGTACCATTCTTATTCTTGGCGCACTGAGCGCCTTCGGTCCCCTGGCGATCGATTTCTATTTACCGGCCTTCCCGGCCATGGCATTGGCCTTCGGCACCGACGAAAAACACGTTCAGATGACGTTGGCGGCGTACTTCCTCGGCCTGTCCATCGGTCAACTGGCCTATGGTCCGGTAGCGGATCGTTTCGGTCGGCGCATTCCGTTGCTGGTTGGCGTGGGGCTATTCACGCTCGCCTCCCTGGCGTGCGCCTATGCACCAAACCTCGAATGGTTGATCGCTGCGCGCTTTGTGCAGGCATTGGGTGGCTGTGCGGGGATGGTGATTTCCCGGGCGGTGGTCAGCGACAAATGCGATGCGGTGGGTTCGGCGAAAGTCTTTTCGCAATTGATGCTGGTGATGGGGCTGGCACCGATTCTTGCGCCATTGCTCGGCGGGTTGCTGGTCAATACAGCAGGCTGGCAATCGATCTTCCTCGCGTTGACTGGCTTCAGTGCACTGGCGGGGTTGGCGGTGGCGACGGGGCTGCCAGAGAGTTTGCCGGCGCATATTGCGCGTCAGCCGCTGTCGGGGGCGTTGCGTCAGTACGGACGGTTGTTGGCTGACCCGGTGTTTCTCGGCCATGCCTTGACCGGCGGCATCGCCATCGCCGGGATGTTTGCCTACATCGCCGGTTCACCTTTCATCATCATCAAGCTGTATGGCGTTCCCGCTGAGCATTTTGGCTGGTTGTTCGGCACCAATGCCGCAGGCTTCATTCTTGTGGCGCAAGTCAACGCACGGCTGTTGGCCAAGCGCGGACCGGCCTTCTTGCTGGCGCGCGCGGTGTGGGTCTATCTGGCGGCCGCATTGACCTTGCTGGCTGTCAGCGCTTTGCACCCGGCGCATTTGTGGCCATTGCTGATCCCATTATTCATTTGCATCGCCAGCCTCGGCTGCATCAGCCCCAACGCCGCAGCTTGCGCAATGAGCGGGCAGGGCGCACGGGCCGGCAGCGCGTCGGCGCTGCTCGGTTGTCTGCAATTCAGCGTGGCGGCCGGCGCGTCAGCACTGGTGGGCGTGTTGCACGACGGCAGCGCGGTGCCGATGGCGATGGTCATCAGCCTGTGCGGGATCTTCGTCGTGAGCGCAGCAATGCTCACCCGGCGTATTCAGAACACCCGGGCCATTGCGCAAGCGCAGGTATAGGCGGGCGTCAGCCGGCGGCGCGTTGTGGCTGCTGGAGAATGGGAAGGGTGTGGGGCGCCTGGATGCGGGCTTCGAGGGTGCGGGTAAAGGCGCGGGCTTCATCTTCACTGCGGAACGTCACAGCATGTTGATCCAGGCGCACTTGCCACTGGGACTTTGCCAATTCTTTTATCAGGATCTTCATAGCTGATCTCCTCTCGTAAAAGACGTCATGCAAAAGGGTGCCTCGCAGGAAATTCGAGTGTAGACCTCTATACGATCGTTATTGTGACAAGGGTCATCCGTCAGACTGACGGTTTGTAACAAAAGTAATCGCAGGCTTCGAAGGCACTTTCAGAGTTCGATGTACGTCCCGGACGCACATGGAAAAACTCAATGCCGACCCAGCCTGCGATTATTTTTATGCCGGTTCCCTGATTTTTCAGAACCCTTCCAGCACAATCTTGCCTTTGGATTTTCCACTTTCCAGTAGCGCATGGGCACGGCGCAGATTGGCCGCATTGATGGTGCCGAAGTGCTCACCGAGGGTGGTCTTCAAGGTGCCGGCATCGATCAGTTCGGCGACGCGGTTGAGCAGGTTGTGCTGTTCGATCATGTCCGCGGTTTCGAACAGCGAACGGGTGTACATGAACTCCCAGTGCAACGACAGGCTCTTGCGTTTGAGCTTGGTCACGTCCAGCGATTTCGGGTCGTCGATCAGCGCCAGCTTGCCCTGAGGCGCCAGTGCCTCGACCAGTTGATCCAGGTGCTGATCGGTCTGGGTCAAACTGGCGACGTGGGTGACCTGATCAACACCGGCCTGCTTGAGTGCTTCGCTCAAAGGCTGGCTGTGATCGACCACCAGGTCGGCCCCCAGTGCTTTCACCCAGTCATGGGTTTGCGGACGTGAGGCGGTGCCGATGACTTTCAGACCGGTCAGCTGTTTGGCCAGTTGCGTGAGGATCGAACCTACGCCACCCGCTGCGCCGACGATCAACAGGCTCTGCCCTGCATCGCGCTGACCTTCGGCAATCTGCAGGCGCTCGAACAGCAGTTCCCACGCAGTGATGGCGGTCAGTGGCAGGGCGGCGGCCTCGGCGAATCCGAGGGACTTCGGCATGTGGCCGACGATGCGCTCGTCCACCACATGCAATTCGCTGTTGCCGCCGGCGCGGGCGATGGAGCCGGCGTAGAACACTTTGTCACCGGCCTTGAACAGGGTGACGTCACGGCCCACAGACTTGACCACGCCGGCCACGTCCCAGCCCAGCACTTTGGCCGCACCCTTTTCCGGCTGGACGTTCTGGCGCACCTTGGTGTCCACCGGGTTGACCGAGATGGCTTTGACTTCAACCAGCAGGTCGCGAGGCCCGGCAACCGGTTCCGACAACTCGATATCCTGCAGGGCTTTGTCGTCGCTGATTGGCAGCGAGGCGTAGTAGGCAATGGCTTTCATGAAAGGGCTCCGCAAACAGATTGGTTTCGATGAGACAGATGATTAGCTATTTCTCGTGAAGATAAAACCGGCTAAAACAGCAGTCTCTTTCAATATTTTTTTGATAATCGAGGCTTCAAATGTTGCGTTTCGATGACTTGCAGTTGTTTGTCCGGGCGGCGGATCTTGGGAGTCTGTCGGCGGCGGCGCGGGGCATGGACATGTCGGCGGCGGTGGCCAGCGCAGCGTTGAAGCGCATCGAGCAGCAACTCGGCGTGCGCTTGTTGGCCCGCTCGACCCGCAGTTTGCGTTTGACCGCCGAGGGTGAAGGTTTTCTGGAGTACGCCCGCTCTGCGCTGAGTAACCTCGACGAGGGGCGGCGCTGGCTGGCCAGCGGCCAGGATCAGGTCAGCGGCATTCTGCAACTGTCGGCGCCATCGGACTTCGGGCGCAACTTGCTGCTGCCGTGGCTCGATGAGTTCCAGCGCGAACACCCCAAACTCACCGTGCGCCTGTTGCTGGGCGATCGCATTGCCGACCTGTTCCGTCAACCCGTGGATATCGCCCTGCGCTATGGCGAGCCAGAGGACTCCAGCCTGGTGGCGCTGCCCGTCGCGCCGCACAACCGCCGCGTGCTGTGTGCGGCGCCAAGCTATCTCGACCGGTGTGGCGAGCCTCGGCAGCTGGAACAGCTGGCGCAGCATAATTGCCTGCTGTACATGCTCGGCAGTCGGGTGCACGACCACTGGAGTTTCCATGATGGCAAACGCGAAGTCAGTCTGACGGTCAGCGGTGATCGTTTCAGTGACGATGCCGATGTCGTGCGTTTGTGGGCTGTGGCGGGAGCCGGGATCGCCTACAAATCCTGGCTCGACGTGGCAGCGGATGTACTCGCCGGGCGTTTGAGGGTGCTGATGCCGGAGCTGCTGTGTGAGCGAGCACCGCTGAATTTGTTATTCGCCCATCGCGCGCAGTTGAGTAAACCCGTGAATCTTTTGCGGCAGATGCTTGCCAGCCGATGTGCTCGTCTGAGCAGTCAATACCCGGGTTTGCGCGACAGTGATCATTAGTCGCAGCAAAAAAGCGAAATTTCACTCAGCAACCATCACCTCCAACGCCGGGTGGAGGACAGGAACCGGCGATCATCGCGCATATACTAGCGCCCGCCTTATGCGCAACGATTCAACAGGGAGTGAATACATGGAACATGCACCTTGCATCAGTCAGATCGCCACACTGCTGGCTGACCCAAAG
This sequence comes from Pseudomonas vancouverensis, assembly GCF_004348895.1. GTDB lineage: Bacteria > Pseudomonadota > Gammaproteobacteria > Pseudomonadales > Pseudomonadaceae > Aquipseudomonas > Aquipseudomonas vancouverensis. Next base: position 11,785 of record NZ_RRZK01000019.1, on the reverse strand, counting down.
CGCAGCGCAATGATGTGGGCCTTGATGGATGGCTCGGCACGAGCGGCAGAAGATGTGGCATTGGCGGTTGGCGTGTCACCGTCTTCAGCCAGCGCACACCTGGGACGGCTGTACGCCGGTGGATTGTTGAAGGTCGAAAACCGCGGACGAAAGCGATTTTTTAGATTGGCCGCTCCCGAGATCGGAACCGCGATAGAAGCGCTGGCCAGTGCGACCATTGCCAGTACGCCTCAGGATATTCACGCCGAACTCAAGCACGACTTCCCGCTGGTCAAGCCCCGGACCAAACGATCGGCGCTGCTCAGTGCGCGTCCGTGCGAGGATCATCTGGGCGGTAAATTGGCCGTTGATCTGTTTCAGCGCTTGCTGGACATGGGCTGGATCGAGCGGTTCGATCAGCGGGTAGCGGTCACCTTCAAGGGGGCCAGCGAGTTGGCACAGCGAGGGGTCTATATCCAGGCCTTGGCCCATCGTAATGCGCAGGTTGCCTGTGCGTGCCCGGACTGGAGCGAAAGACGCCCACACCTGGGCGGGGCGTTGGGCGCCGCGTTGCTGCAGCTGTTCATGCAGTCCGGCTGGCTCACGCTGACGGGCGATTCGCGAGCCATGCAGGTCACCGTTACCGGGTTATGCGAGATTCAGCGTTTTGCCAAGGCCCCCGAAGTGGAAGTGGCCTTCTAACACTGTTCCTGTTGGGCGCGGCTTGGTGCAGGAGGCGTTCCGACGATGGCGTCATCCCGTTCAACAATGCTGCTGAACCGAATGACGCCTCGCCGGCAAGTCCACGTCTACCGCTGTGTGTTCAGGGTTTTACCAGTCGTGCATCCAGGCTGTTCTGCGCCAGGCGTTTGGCCTGGTCCTGGGTCATGCCCAGGTGAGTGTGCAGGGCGTGGAAGTTCTCCGTGACATAACCGCCAAAATACGCCGGGTCGTCCGAATTCACCGTGACTTTGACACCACGCTCCAGCATGTCGAGGATGTTGTGTTGCGACATGTGGTCGAACACGCAGAGCTTGGTGTTGGACAGCGGGCACACGGTCAGCGGGATCTGCTCGTCGATGATCCGCTGCATCAGGCGCTCGTCTTCGATGGCGCGAACACCATGGTCGATACGCTGGATTTTCAGCAGGTCGATGGCTTCCCAAATGTACTCGGGCGGGCCTTCTTCACCGGCGTGGGCCACGGTCAGGAAACCTTCGTGACGGGCACGCTCGAACACGCGCTGGAATTTGCTCGGCGGGTGCCCCATCTCGGAGCTGTCCAGGCCGACGGCGACAAAGGCATCGCGGAACGGCAGGGCTTGATCAAGGGTTTTCTGCGCTTCGTCTTCGCTCAGGTGACGCAGGAAGCTGAGGATCAAACCGCTGGTGATGCCCAGTTGCTGCTCGCCATCCTTCAGTGCGGCGGCGATGCCGTTGAGCACCACTTCAAAGGGAATTCCGCGGTCGGTATGGGTCTGCGGATCGAAGAACGGCTCGGTGTGAATCACGTTCTGTTCTTTGCAGCGCAGGAGGTACGCCCAGGTCAGGTCATAGAAATCCTGCGAAGTGCGCAGCACATCGGCACCCTGGTAATACAGGTCGAGAAACTCTTGCAGGTTGTTGAAGGCGTAGGCCTTGCGCAAGGTTTCGACGTCGCTCCACGGCAGGGCGATCTTGTTGCGCTCGGCCAGGGCGAACAGCAGCTCGGGCTCCAGCGAGCCTTCCAGGTGCAGGTGCAGTTCTGCCTTGGGCAGGGCATTGAGCCATTCGTACATGTTTTAGAATCTCATCAGGTGCAATGGCCGCCATTCTACAGATGCTCGCGGCAACTATTGATAAAACCTGACCGGGTGGTTCATCACTTCGACTTGGGTCCGAAGTTCGCCATGTCGGTGGCATAGCCCACGGCATACACGACGGTTTGCTTGTCGAGGTTGAGTCCGGCGTTGATCCACAGGCCGACAGCCAAACCGATGGCCGCGATCATGGCGCAAAGCAGTGTCTTCGACGGACGTTTGTGCATGAAGTGGAACTCCGTTTTTGTTGTGAGGCGGGTCGGCCCTTCGGGCGTGCAGGGAGCAATGCAAATGGCTGACCAAAAGCACAAGCAACGGCTTGAAATCGAGGAGACGCCTTCGCGAGCAGGCTCACTCCCGCAAAGGCGTCGCAGATCTTTAGCTGCCGCGTTGCTGGCGATGGCGCACTCCGGTGCGCTTAAGCTTCTGCCTGCCTGTCCGTGGTGCGCTAAGGTGTAACGAAACGTTAGTGCCGCCCCGCAGTCAGTAGCTCATTCGCACTCTTCGGCAAAAGGCCCGCCATGCTCACAATCTTCAAGCAAGAAAGCTTCCTGCTGCTGGCACTGATCGCTGCGTGCGTGGCCTATCCGCTGGAGCACTGGATGCTGCACAGTGGCCAGCTCATTGCGTTGATCAGTGGGCTGGTATTGATCCTGTTCATTGTCGCCGCCTCCATGCGCGTGGCCCATCAGGCCGAGCTGCTTGCGGAAAAAGTCGGTGACCCCTACGGCACCATGATCCTGACCCTGGCCGCCGTGCTGGTGGAAGTGGTGATCCTGGCGATCATGATGAGCAACGAGGCTTCACCGACCCTGGTGCGCGACACCATCTATTCGGCCGTGATGCTCGACATCAACGGTATCCTCGGGTTGGCGGCCTTGATGGGTGGGCTCAAACACGGCGAGCAGTCCTACAACGATGACTCGGCACGCAGTTACAGCGTGATGATCCTCACCGCCATGGGTGTCTCGATGGTGGTGCCGGAGTTCATTCCCGAAGCGAATTGGAAGCTCTACTCAGCCTTCACCATCGGCGCGATGGTGGTGCTGTATGCGTTGTTCCTGCGTATGCAGGTCGGGCCGCACAGCTACTTCTTCAGCTATAGCTACCCGGACAAACGCCGTCGCAAGGAACCTGGCGAAGAGCCTCAGCCGGTCAATCTGCTGCTGAGCATCGGCATTCTGGTGTTTGGTGTGGTGGTGATTGGCGCGTTGGCTGAGGTGATGTCCAAGACCCTTGATCTGGGTCTGGAAGGAACGGGGGCACCGCCGGTGATCACGGCGATTCTGGTCGCGGCGATATCGGCGGCGCCGGAGATTCTGACCGCATTGCGCGCGGCGCTGGCCAATCGCATGCAGTCGGTGGTCAATATCGCCATGGGCGCGTCGTTGTCGACGGTGATCCTGACGGTGCCGGTGATGGAGGCCATGGCGCTCTATACCGGCCAGCCATTCCAGATGGCGATGACCCCGGTGCAGACAGTGATGGTCTTCATTACCCTGATCGTCAGCGCGATCAACCTCAATGACGGCGAAACCAATGCCATCGAGGGCATGACCCACTTTGTGCTGTTTGCGACTTTCATCATGTTGTCGCTGCTGGGCCTGTAAACAGCATCGCCAGCAAGCCGGCTTCTGCAAATGCAATCAGGGAGCCGGCTTGATGGCGATGGCGTCAGGTCAGACGCCGGCGATCAACTGCCGCGCCGCCTGGCTGTGATCGGCAATCAAGCCTTTGAGATCGAGCCCTTCGACCTGACCGTCGATCACCCGCCACTGGCCGCCGACCATCACCCGATCCGCACGATCGGCGCCACACAGCAGTAGCGCCGATACCGGGTCATGGCTGCCGGAGAAGCGCAGCTCATCCAGCTTGAACAATGCCAGGTCGGCCTGTTTGCCTACCGCCAGTTCGCCGATGTCGGTACGGCCCAGCAGACTGGCCGAGCCCTTGGTCGCCCAGCCGAGCACGCGTTCCGGAGTGATTTTTTCCGCGCCGTAACGCAGGCGCTGGATGTACAGGGCCTGACGTGTTTCGAGCATCATGTTCGAGGCATCGTTGGAGGCTGAACCATCCACACCGAGGCCAAGCAGGGCACCGGCGTCGGTCAGTTCGATGCTGGGGCAGATACCCGACGCCAGGCGCATGTTTGAACTCGGGCAGTGGCAAATGCCGGTGCCGGCAGCGCCGAGGCGGGTGATTTCGTCCGGGTTGAAGTGAATGCCGTGGGCCAGCCAGGTGCGCGGGCCGAGCCAGCCGACACTGTCCAGATAATCCACGGTACGCAGGCCGAAGCGTTGCAGGCAGAAGTCTTCTTCGTCGAGGGTTTCTGCCAGGTGAGTGTGCAGGCGCACGTCGAGTTTGTTCGCCAATTCGGCGCTGGCCGCCATGATTTCCGGGGTCACCGAGAACGGTGAGCAGGGTGCCAGGGCGATCTGGATTTGTGCCCCGTCACCGCGCTCGTGGTATTCGGCGATCAAGCGCTGACTGTCGGCGAGGATCACTTCGCCTTCCTGCACGGTTTGCTGCGGCGGCAGGCCACCGTCCTTTTCGCCGAGACTCATCGAGCCGCGGGTGAGCATGGCGCGCATGCCCAGTTCGCGAACGCTCTCGACCTGCACGTCAATGGCGTTTTCCAGGCCTTCGGGGAACAGGTAGTGGTGATCGGCGGCGGTGGTGCAACCGGACAGCAGCAGTTCGGCCAGCGCGACCTTGGTGGCGAGGGCGAGTTTTTCCGGAGTCAGGCGCGCCCAGACCGGGTACAGGGTTTTCAGCCACGGGAACAGCGGCTGGTTGACCACCGGCGCCCAGGCGCGAGTCAGGGTTTGATAAAAGTGATGATGGGTGTTGATCAGCCCGGGCAGGATCACGTGCTCGCGGGCATCGAAGACTTCATTGCAGGGTGCCGATGGTTGTTGGCCAACACCGAGCACTTCGACGATCAGACCGTCTTGCAGCACTAGGCCGCCACGGGCATCAAGACCGTTGGCAGTGAAAATGGCGAGGGGGTTTTTTAACCAGGTACGGGTCGCGGGCATGGTGCCGGCTCCTCTGAAAATAGGGTTCAGGGTTGCCAGCTCAGTGTTGCCCTGTCTGCTGATCCAGGTTCGCCGGGGAGGCGAGGCGGGGAAGTTTCAAGCAAATCGCCGCGATGGGCAAGCTCACCCCGACAGGCAGATGCAAACGTCCCTTGTAGGAGCGAGCAAGCCGGCCCCTACAAGAGAGTGGTGGTGTTACCAGGGAATGGTTTCACCCCGGTAGTTGATGAAGTGATGCCCACCCTTGCCGGCATACGCATTCACTTGATCGATCAACCCGCGAGTGCTGGTCTCTACGTCAATATCAGCACCTTCACCGCCCATGTCGGTTTTTACCCAGCCCGGATGCAGCGACAGCACGGTGAGTGCCGGTTCACCCAATTGGGTGACGAAGCTGTTGGTCATGGAGTTCAAGGCAGCCTTGCTGGCCTTGTACAACGCCAGTTCCGGAGCATCGGGCATGGTCACGCTGCCGAGCACGGAACTCATGAACGCCAGCACGCCGGTTTGCGGGCGGATCTGCCCGACGAAGTATTGCGCCAGGTTGATCGGTGCCACGGCATTGGTGAAAAACAGCTGACCGACGTCTGCCATCGTCGCACCGCCGTTCGGCGTTTGAACATCGGGTCCTTTGACCCCGGCGTTGACGAACAACAGGTCAAACACCTGGCCCTTGAGTCGCTGGTTCAGATCGATGACGGCCTGTTGGTCGTCCATGTCGAGTTTTTCGATTTGTACTTTGCCCAAGGCGTCCAAGGCTTGGGCGTTTTGCGGATTGCGCACGGTGGCGGTGACTTGCCAGCTATCAGCCAGCAGGGTTTTCACCAGGCCGAGGCCAAGACCGCGGGATGCGCCGATGATCAGTGCTGATTTTGTCGTAGGCATGCAGGGCTTCCTTGAAAATGGTGAGTGATGAATGCAAAGGATCGCGAGCATTGTGCCTATGCTGCATCCCCCGGTAGCAGGCGTCGAGCCTGATGTGGGTGGGTAGAGGTCTTTTGACCAGCAAGCATTCGGCTGATAGGGCTGCGGTTTCGCTCGTCCACAGCTGGTCAAAAAATGAACAATGACCGCCGGGCCATGCCGGGCATGGTGCCGGGCTGACCATGAACGGGTTATCCACAGATTGCTCCACAGTATTTGTGCGCAAGCCGAAATCTCGGGCATAAGCGCTGGGCGGCTTTCTTCTAAAGGCGATAAACCGCTGTAACTGTTTGTTTTTACATGGGTTTGATGTTTTCGACTGCGAATTGGACGAAAATTGAGCAAAGTCCGCAAAGCCGCATGACAGAAGGGTTACAGGCGTATGTGCTCAGGTTATCCACAGCCGGGTGCACAGCAGATGTGGGCAAAAGTGCAATCAGTGGAAAAGTGCTGCGCCGCAAAAAAGTCGCTGACTAGCGCTGCAGCAAAATCCGGCCGCGACTTAAATCGGCGAGTTGTGATTGCAGCGTGTCGATCTGTGCTTCGCCGACTGCCAATTGCAAGTCGACACCGTTGGCGGTGAACGCCTCTTCGCTGACCAAACCTCCGGCTTCGACCACCCGCAGCTTCACCAGGGCCAGTTCGGCAAATCCACATGTGCATCGCAGCGGCACCCGGCTGATCAGTTCAACCTTCGGTGCTGCCTGCAGGCATTTGTTGGCGCCACCACCGTATGCTCGGGCCAGGCCGCCGGTGCCCAGTTGAATACCGCCATACCAGCGAATCACCAGCACAACGACCTGGTCGCAATCCTGCGCCTCGATGGCCGCCAGAATCGGCCGACCTGCGGTGCCGCCAGGTTCGCCGTCGTCGGTGCTGCGGTACTGATCGCCGAGCTTCCATGCCCAGCAGTTGTGCGTGGCATTCAGGTCGCTGTGCTGGGCGATGAACGCCTGGGCGTCGGCCGGGCTTTCGATCGGCGCGGCGAAGGTGATGAAGCGACTTTTGCGAATCTCTTCGCGGTATTCGCAAAAACCGCTGAGGGTAAAAGGCATAAGGTCTTAGATGGCAGGTGTCAGGCCGCAGCCCTTGAGAATGATCCGGATCAGGTTGTTGCCGGCGTCTTCCATGTCTTGTTTGGTCAATTTGCTGCGCCCGGTGACGCGGCAGATTTGCGTGGCGAAGTCAGCGTAGTGTTGGGTGCTGCCCCACAGCAGGAAGATCAGGTGCACGGGGTCGACCGGGTCCATTTTACCGGCCTCGATCCAGGCCTGGAACACGCCCGCGCGGCCCTGGAACCAGGCGCGGTAGTCCTGGTTGAAGTACTCGGTCAGGCATTCGCCGCCGCTGATCACTTCCATGGCAAAAATGCGCGAGGCCTGCGGCTGGCGTCGGGAAAACTCCATTTTGGCGCGAATGTAGCGGGTCAGCGCTTCGGCAGGATCGTCTTCGGCCGTGAGGGTGTTGAAGGTGCTGTCCCACAATTGAAGGATGTTGCTCAGCACCGCCACGTACAACCCGAGCTTGTTGGTGAAGTAGTAGTGCAGGTTGGCCTTGGGCAGCCCGGCATTCTGGGCGATGGTATTCATGCTGGTGCCCTTGAACCCGTGACGGGCAAACTCGTCTTCGGCGGCCTTGATGATGGTCTCTTCGTTTTTCTGACGAATGCGGCTGGCGGGTCTGCCGCCGTGGGCTGGGACTTCAAGGGACATAAGCGCTTCCGAACGGGTGGGTGGGACGGCCTGTGCGTTGATAGCGCACCCTCCGGATTCAGACAAGCCTTTGCAGCATAAATCCGCAACGCCCTGTCTCCCGGCAACGGGTGTTTTTCAGCGAGTGGCTGCCAGGCTGTCGAGAAAACTTTCCAGCACCAGATGCGGACGACGCCCCTTGCGGGTCACTGAGGCGAGACTCAGGTCATAAAAGCGCGCCTTGGGTTTCAGGGCGCGCAATCGGCCTTGCTGCACCCAGAGGCTGGCGTAGTGATCCGGCAGGTAACCTATATAGCGCCCGGTCAGGATCAGGAATGCCATGCCTTCGCGGTCTGAAGCGCTGGCCGTGCAATTGAGCGCCTGGTAATGCGCCTGGATGTCCGCCGGCAAGCGGAACGTCGGAGCGATGGCGTCCTGAGCGTTCAGGCGCTCGTCATCCAGTTGCTTGTCATCGACGTAAAACAACGGATGGCCCACTGCGCAATACAGCAGTGAGCGCTCGCTGTACAAAGGCTGGTACTCCAGACCCGACAACGCGCTGGCCTGCGGCACTACGCCGACGTGCAAGCGACCATCGAGCACGCCTTGTTCGACTTCATTGGGCGCGATCATGCGGATCTGGATCTGCACGTCCGGCCCGCGTTCCTTCAACTGCGCCAAGGCGTGGGTGATGCGCATGTGGGGGAGGGTGACGAGGTTGTCGGTCAAACCGATGATCAGTTCGCCACGCAGATGCTGGTGCAAGCCGTTGACCTCAGTACGGAAACTTTCCAGCGCACTTAACAGTTGCAAGGCCGACTGATAGACCTCGCGACCTTCCTCGGTCAGGGAAAATCCGGCACGCCCGCGTTGGCAAAGACGCAAGCCGAGGCGTTGCTCCAGGTCGCTCATCTGTTGGCTGATTGCGGAGCGGCCGATGCCCAGTACGGTTTCCGCCGCAGAGAAACCACCGCACTCCACCACGCTGCGAAAAATTCGCAGCAGGCGAATATCAAAGTCACTGACCTGGGCCAGCGGATCGGGGCGGCGGGTACTCATGCGGGTTACTCGATAGTTTAGTAGGTGGCTGACTGAACATTAGAAAAGTTGCATTTCACCGACTTTATCGCCGTGGCAACTTAGCTGCAACTCCGGTTTTCAATTCCTGAACCGCTCATTGCCTTGCGAGGTTTTGCTCATGAACATGCCTGAAAACGCGTCGTCGCCACTGGCCAGCCAACTGAAGTTGGACGCCCACTGGATGCCGTACACCGCCAACCGTAACTTTCAGCGCGACCCACGCCTGATCGTCGGCGCGGAAGGCAGCTGGCTGATCGATGACAAAGGCCGCAAGGTGTATGACTCGCTGTCCGGTCTGTGGACCTGCGGCGCCGGTCATACTCGCAAGGAAATCCAGGAAGCGGTGGCCAAGCAGCTGGGCACCCTCGATTACTCGCCGGGCTTCCAGTACGGTCACCCGCTGTCGTTCCAGCTGGCCGAGAAAATCACCGAGCTGACCCCGGGTAACCTGAACCACGTGTTCTTCACCGACTCGGGCTCCGAGTGTGCCGACACTGCAGTGAAAATGGTGCGTGCCTACTGGCGTCTGAAAGGCCAGTCGACCAAGACCAAGATGATCGGTCGTGCCCGCGGCTACCACGGCGTGAACATCGCCGGTACCAGCCTTGGTGGTGTGAACGGCAACCGCAAACTGTTCGGTCAGGCGATGATGGACGTCGATCACCTGCCGCACACCCTGCTGGCCAGCAACGCCTACTCGCGCGGCATGCCGGAACAGGGCGGTATCGCTCTGGCTGACGAACTGCTCAAGCTGATCGAGCTGCACGATGCGTCGAACATTGCAGCTGTGTTCGTTGAGCCACTGGCCGGTTCCGCTGGCGTACTGGTTCCGCCTCAGGGTTACCTGAAGCGTCTGCGCGAAATCTGCGACCAGCACAACATTCTGCTGGTGTTCGACGAAGTGATCACCGGTTTCGGCCGTACCGGCACCATGTTCGGCGCCACCACTTTCGGCGTGACCCCGGACCTGATGTGCATCGCCAAGCAAGTCACCAACGGTGCCATTCCGATGGGCGCGGTGATCGCCAGCTCCGAGATCTACCAGACCTTCATGAACCAGGCCACCCCTGAGTACGCAGTGGAATTCCCCCACGGCTACACCTATTCCGCTCACCCGGTGGCTTGCGCCGCGGGCCTGGCAGCACTCGATCTGCTGCAAAAGGAAAACCTGGTGCAGAGCGTGGCTGAAGTCGCGCCGCACTTCGAAAATGCGCTGCACGGCCTGAAAGGCACGAAGAACATCATCGACATCCGTAACTACGGCCTGGCCGGTGCGATCCAGATCGCCCCACGTGACGGCGACGCGATCGTGCGTCCGTTCGAAGCGGGCATGGCGTTGTGGAAAGCCGGGTTCTACGTGCGCTTCGGCGGCGACACCCTGCAGTTCGGCCCAACCTTCAACAGCAAGCCGCAAGACCTGGATCGTCTGTTCGACGCCGTCGGCGAAGTGCTGAGCAAGATCGACTGATTTCTCCTTCTATATAGCTATAAAAAACGGGCGCTCGGAATCGGGCGCCTGTGGACAACTTTTCAGGAGCTTCCATGAGCGTTATCCCGCATTTGATCAATGGCGAACTGGTGACCGAGAACGGTCGCGCAGTCGATGTGTTCAACCCGTCGACCGGTCAGGCCATTCACAAGCTGCCGCTGGCCACCCGCGAAACCATCCAGAGCGCCATTGATGCTGCCAAGGCGGCGTTCCCGGCCTGGCGCAATACTCCTGCGGCCAAGCGTGCCCAGGTGATGTTCCGCTTCAAGCAACTGCTGGAGCAGAACGAAGCGCGTATCTCCCAGCTGATCAGCGAAGAGCATGGCAAGACGCTGGAAGACGCTGCCGGTGAACTGAAGCGCGGTATCGAGAACGTCGAGTTCGCTTGCGCAGCGCCGGAAATCCTCAAGGGCGAATACAGCCGTAACGTCGGCCCGAACATTGATGCCTGGTCCGATTTCCAGCCGCTGGGCGTAGTGGCCGGTATCACCCCGTTCAACTTCCCGGCGATGGTGCCGTTGTGGATGTATCCACTGGCCATCGTTTGCGGCAACTGCTTCATCCTCAAGCCGTCCGAGCGTGATCCAAGCTCGACGCTGCTGATTGCCCAGTTGCTGCTTGAAGCCGGTTTGCCAAAAGGCGTACTGAGCGTGGTGCACGGTGACAAGACGGCCGTTGACGCGCTGATCGAAGCGCCAGAGGTCAAGGCACTGAGCTTCGTCGGTTCGACGCCGATTGCCGAGTACATCTATTCCGAAGGCACCAAGCGCGGCAAGCGCGTTCAGGCACTGGGTGGAGCGAAGAACCACGCCGTGCTGATGCCGGATGCGGACCTGGATAACGCCGTCAGCGCCTTGATGGGTGCAGCTTATGGCTCTTGCGGTGAGCGCTGCATGGCGATTTCCGTGGCTGTGTGCGTCGGTGACCAGGTGGCGGATGCCCTGGTGGCCAAACTGGTGCCACAAATCAAGGCACTGAAAATCGGTGCAGGCACCAGCTGCGGTCTGGACATGGGGCCTTTGGTTACCGGTCAGGCGCGTGACAAGGTCAGCGGTTATGTGGAAGACGGCGTTGCTGCCGGTGCGAAGCTGGTGGTGGACGGTCGCGGTCTGACCGTAGCCGGTCATGAGGAAGGTTTCTTCCTGGGTGGCTGCCTGTTCGACAACGTCACCCCAGAGATGCGCATCTATAAGGAAGAGATCTTCGGGCCGGTGTTGTGCATCGTCCGGGTGAACAGCCTGGAAGAAGCCATGCAGCTGATCAACGATCACGAATACGGTAATGGCACCTGCATCTTCACCCGTGACGGTGAGGCAGCACGCCTGTTCTGTGACGAGATCGAAGTGGGCATGGTTGGCGTCAACGTACCGTTGCCGGTGCCGGTGGCTTACCACAGCTTTGGTGGCTGGAAGCGTTCGCTGTTCGGCGACCTGCATGCCTACGGGCCGGATGGTGTGCGTTTCTACACCCGCCGCAAAGCCATCACCCAGCGCTGGCCTCAGCGTGCCAGCCACGAAGCATCGCAGTTCGCCTTTCCTAGCTTGTAATAAGTAGAAGGCCAGGAAGGCCGGCCCCTTGGGGCCGGCCTTCGCGTTTCCGGGGTTTTTTTGACCGATATGACAGAAATATGAAATTACCTGTTGACGGCAGATTTCAGATGTCTATAATTCGCCCCACTTCCGGCGCAGTCGAAACGGAAAACTCCTTGGTAAACAAAGAGTTACGCAGTTTTCGGCAGTAGGTTGCTTCAGTTCATCGAAGCCTGGAAGGAGTTGAAAGAGTGGTG
>NZ_RRZK01000018.1 GCF_004348895.1 Pseudomonas vancouverensis | reverse complement strand
TTGCGCGCGATGATTTTTACTAAATTGGTGTGCAGAAACTACATCCATACCTAGAGCTCCGAGTCGTATCACCTCAACTATAGCTTCGTGTCGTAACCAGCCACTGGCGAACGTCCGCTTCTGGCCGGTAGTTGCCTGTCGTGAAGCGCCGAAGCCGACGCAGGTTCAATCTGGGGTCACCCCAACACCTTCTGATAAAACATCCGCGCATGCCCCGGCGGATAATCTGCCAGGCGTGCAAATTCGCTATAACCCAGTTTTTGATAAAACCCCGGTGCCTGAAAACTGAAGGTCTCCAGCCAGATCCCGATGCAGTGTTTTTTCCGGGCGATGTCTTCGGCCATGTGCATCAGCCGTTGTCCGATACCCTGGCCGCGCATCGACTCGGGAACACTGACAAGATCGATGAGCAGCCATCGATAGGAAACCTTGCCGTACAGTCCGCCGATGACTTCGTTGCTGGCAGGATCTCGCAGCAACAGGGCAAAGGTCTCATGGCCGTCGTCGCCACCCTTGGCCAGATTGTGGGCCAGTAACGGGGTCAGAATGGCTGATCGCTCTTCTTCGGATGGATGTTCCGACAGCTGGATTTGCAAAGACATGGTGCTCTCCCTGAGCAATGTGGGATTAGGTCGACATGACAAGTGTGAGGTTGAACGGTAAGACGCTCGCACTCAATCAGGTTGAGCCTGTCCTTCCAGAATCTCGAATGCATTATCAAGGGGCGCGTAGCCAACGACCTTTCTGGTTGTATCAATGGAGAGGCGCTTGTACCGGTTATCCGAAACACCATGGACAACGTGGAATCCGCTCAATTCGGCCTCGACACAATTAGCCAGTAACGCGACCACATCCCTCACACTGATAAACGCAGCGACATCGCGGTGGCTATGGGTTTGCCCCGGGTGAAATTCGGCGACGTTGGCAATACGCACGGCAATGGTCGTCATGTCGCCGTCGTTTGCGTACAACGAAGCGAGCGCTTCACCAAACGCCTTGCTGACGCCGTAGTGGTTGCCGGGTCTGGGCGCCATGTTTTCATGGACCTGAACATCTTTGGGATAACCTTCAATGGCCTGGGCGCTGCTCGCCAATATGAAGCGTTTGCAGCCCTGGGCTTTGGCGGCGAACAACATGTTGTAGGTGCCGACGATGTTCACCGGTAGCAGCGAGCTCATGAAGTCTGCATCCGGGTTCGGATCACCCGCCAGGTGAATCACGGTGTGAATGCCGGCGCAGGCTTCAAGGCAACTGGCTTGATCCCGGATGTCGAGCGCGAAACGATGTGCGGCGCCTGGAAGTCTTGATTGGTCTATGTCAGCCAGACGTAGATCCATATTGTTGGCTTGTGCTTTCCAGAAAGCAGTGCCGATCAGGCCTGCAGCCCCTGTGAGCAGAATTTTTCGCGTATTCATGTCCGTATGTCCTCATGTTCGAGCGCATGCCTGTCACTCCGCCGTGGATTCGCTTGCGGGGCAGGGTGAAAGGCGTCCAATGGGTTCAGCCCTTTTCAGTTGCGAATGACTGCGTCAGAAATGCGTTGATCAGTGATGCAATCTGCAGCTGGATCGTCGCCCGTGGTCTAGCGTTGTCGCCATCCCGGCAAATCACACCATCGCCCGGTGCGTCTTCTTCGAGCAACGCGATCGCGCCAGGTTTGCACATCGACAAGAAGCTGAAGTGGCTGGCGTCCTTGATCTCGACATAACGGCTCGTCGACGGCGGCAAGCGCCTGGCCAGATCAGCGGACTCCAATTGCGCTGGAAGGTCTTCGGACGGCGCGCCCGCGGCGATCACCAGTGTCGGTACCGGCAAAGTCGCCAGACTTTTATCGGTCAGGCCGCGTGAGAGGCCCAGGTCCAGGGAAACAATGGCGGTGACACGACTGTCGCTGAGATCGCCGAGCAGCCGGGCTTTCGATGCTGGATCGCTGTCGGGGTTGAGCTGCGCGTAAGTGCTGCAACTGGACAGTTGGGGGTGGGAGCTGCAGTCCTGCGCAAAGCGCTCGGGAGCGAATCGGGCGCCGGCGATCTCCAGGGCAGTCCAGCCACCCAGTGAATGACCAATCACTGCAATTTGCCGTTTGGCCACTGACCCGAAGTGTTCTGGCTGAGCCATGACCGCATCGATGGCCCGCTGTAGATCGACGGGCCGCTGCCACAACCGGGCCGCCGCTGCAGGGTTGCGATCACGGGTGGTGGTGCCGGGGTGATTGACCGCCGCCACAATGTAGCCCTGCCGAACCAGGGCAGTGGCCAGCCACGACTGATTGCCCCAATTGCCGCGAAAGCCGTGGGAAAGCACCACCAATGGATGCGCGCCTGCGGCAGGGGGCGCATCGGGTATAGCAAGAGCACCGACGAACACCGGCGTATCTGCGATCAACTGCGGTGCAGCCGTGGAAACACTCGGGTACCAGACGACCAACTCCAGTGGCCGTTCGTTTTGTGTGTCTGTCAACGTCGAGGTTCGGAAACCGATAGGGGTATCGCTCGCGAATGCAGGATTGTTCAGGCAGAAAAGGAGCAGGGCGCCCAGCACTGTTTTCATTGTTTTCATCTTCCTTGATGGGATCAACGTCAATTGGACGTGATCGGGTGCGCGTGAAACATATCAGCGATCGCTGCGGTTTATACAGTCATTTCTGAGGCGCATCTGAGCAACTGAGTTCAAAACGGGCATCTGATATCTGACCCCTCACGCGAGGGACAGGGATTCAGATTGCCGCTTCAATTCCAATTGAAGTCGAAGCGACATTGGAACGGGGCCCGTTTTTTCGAGTGGGCTGTGGATTCTTCAAAGTTTTCAAGTAGCAAGTCGCGAAAGTCATTGGTGGTAACTTACCAAGGGTGGTTCCAGTCATGTAGAATGCCGCCATTTTTGCAAGGCGATAAGCCTGTAAGAAGCAGGCCGAACTCAACCGTTATTTAATTATAGAGTTTCATAAGGATTGTTCTCTGTGCCACAAGAACACCAGGGTTGTTTGGAAGTGTCAGTAAGCGTTAATAGAACTTTTTTAAAGGGAAGGGCGAGCTCAATAGCTTCCGCCCAAGTGCCTGAAGAGTTGTCAGAAATAATCAAGAAGCCAATCGATTACCGTCCGGATATTGACGGTCTCCGTGCAATTGCCGTAATTCTGGTGTTGGTTTTTCACGCGGGTTTTGCATTTTTACCCTCAGGTTTCATAGGTGTTGACATTTTTTTTGTGATTTCCGGATTTTTGACAACTTCAATAATACTGAAATCACTGAATAACAATACATTTTCATTTTTTGGGTTTTACATACGACGCATTTGGCGGCTGCAACCGGCAGTCATTGCACTGATGGTGGTAACGTTGTTCGTAGCGCTGGTCTTCTATTTGCCAGAAGATTTTGTGAGCTTTATCAAGAGCGAGCGAAGCGTAGCGCAATTCGTCTCAAACCAATTTTTCGCGAAAGAAACGACCGGTTATGCCACGCCGGATTCCGCGAACTTTCTGCTCCTGCATACCTGGTCCCTGGCTATCGAGTGGCAGTGGTATCTGGTGCTGCCATTAGGCATCTGGCTACTTTATCGGTATCTCTCGCCGACCTTGTTCAAATTCACCGTGTTTTGCCTGACACTGGCTTCAATGTTATTCGCGCTTTATCTCTCCGGCAAAGAACCTGAAAAGAGCTATTATTATTTTTCTGCACGAATTTTTGAGCTGTTAATTGGCTCCTGCGTTGTACTGCTCAGTTCGGCGAAGCACAGATTGAATGGAGCGGCTTCACATATAATTGGTCTTTTCTCGCTTGCCATGATTGGTTATTGTGCCACGCGAACTAATATGGTTCTTGGTTTTCCTGATTACCATGCAGTTTTGGTATGTTTGGCAACCGCTGCTTTGCTTTATCAAGGCGCTGGCGAGAAAAGTATTGCCTCGAAAATGCTAAGCTTTCCGCTGCTGGTTTTCATCGGGACCATCTCCTATTCGTTATACCTTTGGCATTGGCCTATCCTGGCAACACTCAGTTATCTGGGCATCAGTCTCACCACAGAATGGATATTTGTGTATTTTGCAGCGACCTTTGCAGTCGCCATTCTTTCCTACTTTTTAATTGAGAAAAAATTCCGCGGATCAAAAGCTGGCGTGATAAAGACTTTAGTGCTTCTTTTGATTGTTCCTGCGGTTTGCATGTCGATCCTCTATTCTGCAAGTAAAAAGCATGATGGCTGGCCGGAGCGATTTGGCTCAGGTTCTTCGAGCGTCTTGGGTAAACTCAAGGCAGCCGAGGCGCCAAACAGAGAGAACTGCCTGGATGGCGTCAGTGATGGTTCAGATCCTCGTTGTGTGATTGGCGCGCCCCACGCTGAAGCTCAGGCACTTCTGATCGGTGATTCGTTCTCAAATCAGCAGTGGGGTTTTATTGATACGCTGGCCAAGGACGCCAATTTTTCAGTCCTTGCACAGGCCTTTCCTGCGTGCTTGACGCTTCCAGATATCTACTTGTACAACTGGTGGAAGTACAAAGACAGACTTTATACCGAGTGCCATGATGCCAGCATGCAGTACTACGACCTGATCAGCAAAAATCATTACAAGTACGTAATGCTCGGGCTTATTTGGGAGAGTTATGCAGGGGATGCAGTAGTGACAGGGCTTGATGATCAGCGCACGGTTGAGCTTTCACGTCAGCGGTTTGAAAAGGCTATCAGGCACGCACTTGACCTGATCAAGCAGTCAGGAGCCACGCCCGTATTCCTGAAGGCGCCGCTTACAATGCCGGCGGGTGTTAATGAGTGCCTGTTTCGTGCTGTCAAGTCTCGCGGCTTGATTGGAAGTGCAGAAGAAATCAGGACCTGTTCTACTACCTCTTGGGTGCCTTATGAAGATCAGTGGTTGAGTAAAGTATTCACTGATCTCAAATCCGAATACTCGAATTTGATTATCATCGATCCCAAAGATGTGCAGTGCACGGATAGTTCATGCATGACCGCCATTGATGGCGTCCCGGTATATCGAGATATCGGGCATATCACCGACTATGCCTCTTATAAATTTGGTGAGATGTATATAAAGCGGTTTGGAAATCCGCTGAATAAAATCAAGTAGTCAATCCGCAGTATTGCGTCCCCGACACCAGCTGAAGGTGTTGGGGGTGTTCACTCCCGCCTTGTCAAAACAGTCTTGGGATGAGGCCCGCTCAATGGCGGGTCTTCTCATCGGCTTTCCTGGGGCGCGTTGCCAAACCTCGTGTGCAATTCCTCCTCCAGCTTTCGACATGCGTCCGCGATTATGCTCTTCCCGGCTGCCGGGCCGGAGTACCCGTCGACTGCTTCTCGGCAGCGTTCGGTAGCTTCTCGGGCCTGTATTATTTCCTTGCCTTGCTGTGTGTTGCTGGCATAAAAGCTGAACCCCGTGTACAGGGCCACGGCTATCAGGACGCCTGCAAAGATCTTGCTGTCCAGACCCCATCGCTTTTCTGACAGCCATGGCCAGATGGATGTTTTTTGCCTGAGATCAGATTGGCAGTGTTTGCATAAGATGGCTTCAGCCATGATGACTTCCGCGCAATAGGGGCAAGTGATTTTTCCAGCCTCCACAGATGAAACTCCTTTTTCAAAAACCAGATTCTATCACCGGGGCCGAGGGGCAAGGACCAAAAGCAGCCTGCGTGTCGAGCGATGGAAAATGAGAGAACAGAGAATGAAAAAAGTGAAACTGGATCGCATCAACCGGGCGATTCTCGAAAACCTGCAGCTCAATGCGCGCATCAGCAACCTGGAGCTGGCCGAGAAGATCAATCTTTCTCCCAGTGCCTGTCTGCAACGGACCAAGGCACTGGAAGATGCGGGTTATATTCGGGCTTACATGGCATCGATTGATCTGGATGCTATCTGCATCAACGTCATGGCGTATGTCATGTTCAGCCTGCGTGATCACGCCGGGCATTTGCGTGTTCAGTTCGAGCGTTTCATCGCCAAGCGTCGTGAACTGGTTGACTGTCTGAAAGTCGACGGTGAGTACGACTACATTGCCCTGGCCACCTGCTCGACGGTGACGGACTTCAATACGCTGTGCGAGCAGTTGCTGGATGAGAACCCCAACATCCTGAAAATCAACAGCAGCATCATCCTCGACAAGACCAAATGGTTTGCCGGCTATCCCCTTGAAAATCTGATGTGGCGGGACTGAAACAGCATGCGCCGCATAATCTGCGGTAATGCTGCTCAGATCCCGCAGCAAGTGCGCGACCGGGTCGGTATCTCGATCTTAAGCGCCGTCTTCTTTGCGGACAATGAGGGTTTTGTCCCGAGGGAGAAACTCTATGTCTGCGGTCGCATACGTCACGCTGGAAACGGCGCTGGGTTGCTTTACGGTTCAGTTGCAAGGGGACAGGGCGCCCCTGACCAGCGCTAATTTTCTCGCCTATGTCGATAGCGGTCGCTACGACAACAGCAGTTTCTTTCGCATCGTCAATCCATCCATTCAAGGGTCAAACGGGGCGGACGGCATCAGCGTGATCGTTGGTGGAACCCGACCGCTGGCCGCGAGCAACTTGCCGAAGATCGCCCTGGAAAGCACTTTGCACACCGGTCTGCAACATCGGCATGGCACCTTGTCGCTGGGCCGTGAGGATGAGGCCGACAGCGGCGAGGGTGAATTCTTCGTGTGCATCGGAGACCACCCGCAGCTGGATCATGGCGGCTCTCGCCATGAGGATGGCCTGGGTTTCGCAGCCTTTGGGCAGGTGTGTGCGGGCATGGAGGTGGTCGAGGCGATATGGGGCAGTGCCGGCTTGCAAGAGTATTTGTCAGCCGAATCCGAAGTCAGAATCCTTCGCGCCTACCGCGTCGCTGGAGGTGTGTGATGGAGCGTTACGCCCTTGTTCGCACGGTGATGGCAGCCCAGGGTTTCGACGCGTTTGTTCTGCCGCGAAGCGATGCCTGGCTGAATGAGGATCTCGCCCCCGCTGACGAGCGCCTGCTTTGGCTGACAGGGTTTACCGGCAGTGTCGGTTTGGCGGTGCTGACGCAAAAGCGCGCGGCACTGTTGGTCGATGGTCGCTACACCGAACAGGCCCGACTGGAGTGCGGCAAGGACGTGGATCGGTTGCCGTTGAATGACGCCAGTCTGTACGAATGGTTGCGTGGGCAACTGCCTCCCGGAGCCCGTATCGCCTGCGATGCAAGGCTGCACAACGCGGATGAGTATGCCCGCTGGCAGGATTGGGCGATGCAATCGGGCTTCGACTGGTGCGACAGCGCGGGCAATCCGGTGGATGAGTGCTGGCATGATCGTCCTGCCTCGGTGGCCAGTCCCATCGTCGAGTGGGGCGTGGAATATGCCGGTGCCTGTGCTGAAGATAAAATCGAGCGGCTCACCGCAACCTTGCAGGAGGTCCACTGCACTGCCATGTGGTTACCCGCGCCTGACATGCTGGCCTGGCTGCTCAATGTCCGAGGGCAAGACATCGCTATTTCGCCGTTGCCTTTCAGCTGTGGCCTGTTGCATGGGGAGGGTGCTGTCGATTGGTTCGTCGATGCGGACCGGTTGCAACTGTCCAGTGAATGGTTACCGGCGACAGTCACCGTCCGCTCACCGCAAGACATCTCCTCGCGCATCCGCAAGCTGGAAGGACAGCAGATCTGGTTCGATCGTCGGACAGGCACCGCGGCGGTGTACCGTCAGTTCGAGCAGGCCGGTTGCCGGATTCACGACGCGCACAACCCGTTGCTGTTGCACCGGGCCTGCAAGCAACCAGGAGAGCTGCGGGGCAATCGCCAAGCGCACGTGATCGACGGGTTGGCCTTGTGCCGCTTTCTGTACGAGTTTTACAACCGCTGCGACCGATTCAAGGGGCAGAGCGAGTTGGCCGTGTCCGAGTCTCTGGAACGATGGCGCCGCCAGCACCCGGACTATCGCGGTATCAGCTTCGATACGATTGCGGCCACCGGCGCCAATGCTGCGCAACCCCACTATTTACCCAAGCCCGGGCACGCCGCGCGGATCAAAACCGGGCAGCTCCTGCTCATCGATTCCGGTGGCCAATACCCGCAAGGCACGACCGATGTCACCCGCGTACTGCCGTGCGGTACTGCCAATGCGCGCCAACGGTTTCTGTACACGACCGTCCTGCGCGCGCACATCGCCCTGGCCGGCTGCATTTTTCCCAAGGGCACCAGCGGCCAGCAACTCGATAGCATTGCGCGCCAGGTGATGTGGCGCGAAGGGTTGGATTACGCGACGGGCACCGGCCATGGCGTCGGCAGCTATCTGAATGTCCATGAGGGCCCCCACAGGATTGCCCCGCATGCCAGCCCGGTGGCATTGCAGGTGGGCATGGTGACTTCGATCGAGCCCGGCGTTTACCTGCCTGGCGATCTCGGTATCCGCATCGAAAACCTTTATGAAGTGATTGAGGACCACCAGCACCCGGGGTTTTTCGGGTTTCGTTCGCTGACACTGGCGCCGCTGTCCAACGAGCTGATCGAGCACAGTTTGTTGAGTGAGACGGAGGCCTTGTGGGTGGACCATTATCACTCGATGGTCCGCACGGCTTTGGTGCCGCTGCTGGAGACGGAGGTGGCCACCTGGCTGCTGCAGCAAACCGCTCCAAACAATCTGCAGTTTTTCTGACGATAACCGTTGATTGTTTTTCCCGGACCTTGCAAAACCGCAGTGAGATTTTCCTGGGGCTGACACTATGTCACCAGCGTTCGCGAGCGCCTCACAACAATTCTAATAATCGGCTGGTCTCCCGTTCGAAGCGCGAGGGCAGCCCTTGCCAACAGAGGCAGGCATGAACAGCACAGAAAATGTGATCCCCGACAGTTACGATCGCAGCCCCGTACCGCAATCGGAAACGGTGGCCGGAACCGGGTTGGCGCTTATCACCTTCGGTATAGGCATGACCCTGCCAGTGTTCTGGCTGGGTGCGGACGTGACCGGCAAAGTCGGGTTTACCTCGGCGTCGCTGATCTTCATCGGCGTCTGCGCCGTACTCGGTTTGCTCTGTGCACTGACGGCCATGGTCGGTGTGCGGACGCGGCTGAGCACCTACATGGTGCTGCAATTTTCCTTCGGTCGTCATGGCGCGAGGCTGATCAACCTGATCATGGCGGTCACGCTGCTGGGGTTCTATGCCGCCACGGTCGATATCTTCGGCAGCACGGTGTCCAGCGCCTTGCAGAGCGCCTGGGGCATCGTCACACCGGCATGGTTGCATTGCGTGTGGGGCAGCGTACTGATGACCCTGATGGCCATTTATGGCTTGCACGGCCTTGATCGGTTGTCGCTGTATTCGGTGCCGCTGATGGCGCTGTTCATGGCTTTCGCGCTGTACATGGGTGTGCATCAGGCAACATCGGGGCAGTTTGCAGGTTTTGCGGGCAGCGGTGACAGTGTCGCGCTGGCCATCGCCAGTACCATCGGCATGGTGATTCTGACGCCGGTGCTGATGCCCGATTTCACCCGCTACGCCCGCACGGAGAAGGACGCCCTGATCGCGATCCTGGGCATGGTCCTGGGCTTTCCGTTCGTGTTGATTGTCGGCGGCGTGTTGTCGATTGCCACGGGCCAGAGCGAAATCATGCTGATCATGGCGAGCCTGGGTTTGCTGTTGCCGGCGCTGATCGTCCTGGTGTTTTCCACCTGGATCACCAACACGGCGAACCTGTATTCGGCGACGCTCACCCTGGCGACTGTCAGTCGCACCCCGAGCTGGAAGCTGACGCTGGGTGGCAGTCTGCTGGCAACACTGCTCGCAGTGGGTGGCTTCATGGCGCATTTCCTCGACTTCATCATGACGCTGAGCATTGTCATCCCGCCATTTGCGAGCATCTATGTGGTGGATTTCTTTGTCGTCCGTCGCCAGCGCTATGAGGTTGCCGCATTGGCCCATTCCCCCGCGTTCGGCTGGCCCGCGCTGGTGAGCTGGGCGCTGGCCAGTGGCGTGGCATGGCTGACGTCCTTCGAAGGCTGGACGCTGACTTCGCAACCTACGCTGGATTCCTTGCTGGTTGCTCTGGTCGCCTATCTGGCGCTCAACCGCCTGATGCGTGTTCCGGCGACTGCGCCATCCCGTCCGCATAACCGCTAATTCCACGACCGCTCGCTGAACCGGGAAAACCCTCCCGAATGGCGAAGCCATGCCCGATTTTCATCAAGTTCTGGAGCACATTGAGTTGAATATCATCCGACTACTACTGCTGAGCGCGCTCGGATTCAGTTTCGCAGCCCAGGCGCAGATATCCAGCACGGTGGCCTTGACCTCCGAGTACCAGACTCGCGGTATCGGTTACTCCGGCAACAAGCCGGCCGTGAGTGCGAGCCTGGACTGGGCGGGGGACAGTGGCGCATTTGTCGGCACCTGGGTTTCCACCACCGACAGTTTCAAGGACGGCGACCCCTATGACGATGGCGCCCACATCGAATGGGACTTTTACGCGGGCTACAACGGCGCGCTGGACAACGGCCTGCGCTATGGCGTGATCGGCTACTACTACACGTTCCCGTCGACCAACTACAACATCAATTACCCGGAGGTCGGTGTCAGTCTCGGCTACGGCAACTTCAATACTTATTACTACTACTCCAACGACATGATCAGCTCGTCCGAAGCTTCACGTTATGCGGCGGCCGACTACACCTTCAACCTGCCACTGGCGATTGACCTGACCCTGATGGCGGGGCACTCATGGGGTGAATACTTCCGTGACCGCGATGTGACCGGCGGGCACGAGTACACCAACTGGGAAATCGCCCTCAAGCGCAGCTTCGGCCCGATCAATACCAAGTTGAGCTGGGTCGACACCGACCTGTCCGGGCGTTTCTACAACGATGGCGAGTACCTGCGTAACGACGGTCGCCTGATCTTTGCCGTTTCCCACACCTTCTGAATCAACAGCCGGCGGCCCAGCGGCCGGCCGGCACTTGCCTGTTTGCCGGAGAGACTTATGACGATTCGAGTGGCTACCGATATTGGTGGCACCTTTACCGACCTGGTGTATTTGCAAAACGGCGTGATCAGCGCGGTGAAGGTCGACACCACGCCGCCGCACTTCGAGCAGGGGTTGCTCAATGCCGTGGCCAAGAGTGGTGTGGATTACGCCGACATCGAGTTTTTCGCCCATGGCTCGACCGTGGTGATCAACACGCTGACTGAACGCAAAGGGGTAAAAACCGCGTTGCTTACCACTCGTGGGTTTCGCGATGTGCTGGAGATTGCCCGGGGCAACACCCCCGATATCTTCAACACCTACTACCGCAAGCCACCGCCTTTTGTGCCGCGTCATCTTCGCCTGGAGGTGGACGAGCGCCTGAATTTCCGCGGGGAGGTGATCACGCCGCTGAACCTCGATGATCTGCCGGGCATCCTCGATACGCTGCGTAGGGAGGGCGTGGAAGCCATCGCGATCTGCCTGTTGCATGCCTACTGCAACCCCGTGCACGAGCAGCGACTGATGGCCGCCATCCATGAACTCTGGCCACAGGTGGCGGTGATTGCATCGCACCAGGTCAGCCGGGCCTTGCGCGAATACGAGCGCAGCAACACCACGGTGCTCTCGGCGTATGTGATGCCGCCGACGCGGGACTATCTCGACAACCTGTCGGCCCACCTCACGGAAAAAGGCCTGCGACCCTTTCCGTTCATCATGAAATCCAACGGCGGAATCCTGCCGGTCAATGCCGCCAAGCAGGATCCCATCAGCCTGGTGGAATCCGGGCCGGTGGGCGGCATGCTGGGTGCGCAGGCCTACGGTCAGTTGATCGGCGAACACAATCTGCTGGCGCTGGACATTGGCGGAACAACGGCCAAGTGCACGCTGATCCACCACGGTCAGGTGGACATCAGCAACGACTACGTGATCGAGAAAACCGCGGTCAGTGCCGGTTATCCGATAATGACGCCGGTGGTGGACATCGTTGAAATCGGCAATGGCGGCGGCAGCCTGGCGTGGATCGATGCCGCCGGAAGCCTGCGCGTGGGGCCGCAAAGCGCCGGGTCGACACCGGGGCCGGTAGCCTATGGACGAGGAGGGCAGGCGCCGACCACCACCGATGCCAATCTCTACACCGGGCGAATCAACCCGGACGACTTCGCCGGTGGCGAGATCATTCCGGATGTCGAGGGTGTAGCCCATGCATTCGCCCGCCTGGGCGAGCAGCTCGGTGTGTCGTCGAAACTGTTGGCCCACGGCGTATTGCAGATCGCCAATGCCAACATGGTCAATGCGCTCAAGCTGATCTCGGTCAACCGTGGCCATGATCCTCGCGACTTCGCGCTGATGGCCTTTGGTGGCGGAGGCGCGCTGCACGCTTGCGCGCTGGCGGCAGAGCTGGGCATTCCCAAGGTTATCATTCCACCCTTTGCCGGGGTCTTTTCCGCCTGGGGCATGCTCATGCTCGATGCGCGACGCGACTATATCCAGACACACCTGCAAGCGCTTGACGAAGCAGGACTGCCTCGGCTGATCGAGGTCTTTCGTCAGCTTGAAGCCCGTGCTGTCGCGGAATTCGCCAGCGATGGCATGGCACGCGAAACGTTGCGTTTCGAGTGGCACATCGACGCGCGCTACACGGGCCAGGAGCACACCGTCAAAGTGACCCTGGACGCGCTGCAACTGGCGTCGATCCAGGAACGCTTTCATGCCCGTCATGAGCAGGCCTATACCTTCCGCCTCGATCTGCCGATGGAGGTCGTCAATCTTCATCTGGTGGCCTTTGGTGTGGTGCCCAAGTCGCCCATGGCACCGATTGGCGTCAGTGACCAGGCCTGCGCCGACGCTGCGCGAAAGGGACAGCGTTGGGTGGAGTTCGAGCCCGGGCAGCCGATCGAAACCGCGCTCTATCAACGTTCGGCATTGCTCACCGGGATGCGGATCGACGGCCCGGCCATCATTGAAGAAGCGACCACCACCACGGTGGTTCAGCCTGGCGATCGGCTGGAAGTCGATGCCTATGGCGGTCTTCACATTCACATCAACGTCCAGGAGGTTCGGGCATGAACAAGGCCAATCCGTTTACTTACGAAATCATCAAGAGCGCTTTGGTGGCGATTGGCGAGGAGATGTTCATTGCGCTGAAACGCACGAGCATGAGCCCGATCATCTATGAGGCGCTGGACTACGGGATCGGTCTGACGGATGCCGACGGGCAGCTGATTTCCCAGGGCAACGGCATTCCCGGTTTTATCGGCACCCTCGATGGCGCGGTGCGCAGCGTGATGGATAAATTCCCGCTGGACGACATCCTGCCGGGCGACATGTTCATCACCAACGACCCCTACGGCGGTGGCGGCACGCACCTGTCGGATGTATCGATGATCATGCCGGTATTCCACGAGGGCCGGTTGATCGGCTGGACCGCCAACAAGGCGCACTGGACCGAAGTGGGGGGCAAGGATCCCGGCAGTTTCAGTTCCGATGCCCAGGAAATCTACCAGGAAGGTTTGCAGTTCCCGACCGTGCGCATTTATGACCGCGGGCGGATCAATCAAGCCGTGGTGGACATGATTGCCGCCAACGTGCGTTTGCCGGACATGACCCTGGGTGATCTGCATGCCTGTGCTGCAGCGCTGCGGGTAGGCGAGCGTCGCCTGCTGTCGATCGTGGCCAAGTACGGTGAAGCCACCACCCTCGATGCCATCGAGCGCCTGCTCGAGCACGGTGAAGCCATGACCCGTGCAGCCTTTGAGCACTTGCCCAAAGGCACTTTCTACGCCGAGGACGTCATCGACGAAGACGGCCTGGGCAACGGACCGTTCACGGTGAAAGTCAAAGTCGAGATCGCTGAAGGCCGCTTCGTCGCCGACTTCACCGGCTCCAGCCTGCAAGCCCCGGGGCCGATCAACAACACCTTGTGCGGTTTGCAGTCGGCCGTTCGTGAAGTGTTCATGGGCGTCGTTCGTCCAGGCATTGCCGCGAACGCCGGGTGCTTTCGCCCCATTGAAGTGATTTGCCCGCCCGGCACCATCTGCACGGCCCAACGTCCGGCCCCGGTGTCTGCTTATTTTGAATCCATGGTCACGGCGGCGGATGTGGTGCGGCGGGCGCTGGCCCAGGCGCTTCCGGATCGCCTGATTGCCGGGCAACTGGGCTCCGTCTGCTCCATGGTATTGAACGGCCGTCATTCGGAAACCAACGATGAATACCTGCTCGTCCAGCCATTGGTGGGCGGCTGGGGCGCCGGCCACGACAAGGACGGCGAGAGCGGCCAGTTTTGTGTCGGCAACGGTGAAACCAGCAACATCCCGGTCGAACTGACCGAGCGCTGCTACGAGGTGCTGGTGGAGCGCTACGGTTTTCACCAGCAGGATGGCGGTGCCGGGCGTCACCAGGGCGGCCGGGGCGTGGTGCTCGATTACCGGATCCTGTCGCCCAGGGCCTGGGTATCGACCTTCTTCGGCCGCGGGATCACCGCGCCATGGGGGGTTGATCAAGGCCATGAGGGCTCGTGCAATTTTGCCGAGGTGACGCGCGGCGACGGGCGCACCGAACGCTTCAGTCGGGCCAATCGCGTTGTCCTTGAAAGAGGTGACTTGCTGCGTCTGGTCACTGCCCACGGCGGTGGATGGGGGGCGGCCAAATCCCGCTGTCTTGAGGCGATCAAACAGGACATCCGGAACCAGTACATCAGCCTTGAGCAAGCCCGTCGTTTCTACCCTGAGCAAATGGCATTGGCGGCAGAGTAAAGCGGATCACTCGGTGTGGGGAGGCCGCGCCATGAAAGGCGCGGCTTCGAGCGTAGCGCTCGGGACCTTTTTTGAACTGATTGGGTACTGGTCGAAATGATGTCCATATGATATCAATCGCGCCCTCATGGATGTTGATCGAGGGCGTTATGCCATTACCAGGAAGATCGCGGCTCCCTATCGTTTTTCTCGTGCTGCAGGATGAACGCTGATGGGGGTTATTGTCGGTATCATCGTTGTCCTCATCGCACTGGCATTATTGGCCAAGCTGCTTCGTTTCATTGGCGTAGCCCTCCAGTTCACCCTTGGTTTGGCCGGGTTGGTGGCGCTGGGTCTGCCTGCCGGCTATGGCATGGCCATGGAAGCCGTTGGTAAACGGCTCAAGCTTCGTTCCTTTGCAGCGTGGCTGACCACGGCCGCAATGTTCGCGCTAACGTTCTGTTGGGCGGTCCTGGGATGGCACCCTGATTATTATCCCGGGACTTTTGCGAGCCTGAAGTTTGCACTGCCTGCCGTGCTGTTCGCAGTCATGCTGGTCGTCCATGGCAGGAGCAAACACAGTCTTGTGAACAACCTGGCGCAGGAGTGGTTGCTGAAGAAGGACCAGGAGTTCCATCGATGTGTACACGGGGCTTTCGCGCTGTTACTGGTCAGCGCAGCGGTGCCGGGATTTTTTGAGATGCTGCGCTGGCCTGCCGCCGCAGTGGCAGCCTACGCCTACTGGGGCGTTGCGTTACTCGTGCAGCTCTATTCCATTAGCCAGGACTATGCGCGCACCGAGCTGGAATCGCGCATTGCTGAAGCACTGAATGTGCGGGCCTCACTCAATATCAGCCAGACACTCAAAGACCTGGATGCTGACAGCCTGCTTGATGGCGAGGAGGTCGAGACCCTTTTCAACGGGCACCTTTCTCATTTGATCGCCGGGGGAACCTTGCGTGAACTGGAAGTGGCGGGGCAGCGCTGGGTATTTGCCGAAAACTGGTACCGCAATCGCTATAAAGCTCTGCATGGCGTGCTGCTCAAGCAAGTTCGTCATCGCTCCGAGACACTCGGTGCGATCGTGCGCAGCGCGTTCGGGTTTGAAGGTGCCGCCGCCCAAGACTTCATAGAGCGGCAAATGAGCTTCGGTCAGTTTCAGGATTTTCGTGACGGGCGCTTTTGGTGTGCCTTTGCCTTATCGCGACGTATCAGCTGTTGCACCGCGTGTGGGCTTGCTGAAGTTCGCAGCAGTGCGAATGATGCAGAGTGGTTCTGCTCCACCATCTGTGCTGAAACCGAACAGGTTTGCCTGACCGTACGTGACAAGCCGCAAGAGGAGTTCTTGTCCGACGCAGCCGCCAATGGCTTTGTCCTAATGGCCGCTGGAAGTGCCTGGGACACGAATCACAAGCTGTTCGCCGCCGGCGGGCAAGGTCATGGATTTGCCGCCGAGAAGGCCAACCATCGGGTTGACCGCGTGATGGGACGTAACGCAGAGATTCTTGGCGACAACAACGCCAAAAATGGCGCTGACCGGCTGGTTCAAGGGCAAATGATCCAGACGAAATATTGCGCGACTGGCGCCCGGAGTGTCGGAGCTGCGTTCAACGGACAGCAGGGCGATTATAAGTATTTCGACCCGCAGGGGCGTCCCATGCAGATCGAGGTGCCTAAAGATCAGTACGTCGATGCCGTACGCACGCTCCAGCGAAAGATCAGCGAGGGCAAAGTCCGCGGCGTCACTGATCCCCAAGACGCGGTCAAGTTGATCCGCAAAGGTCACCTGACGTATAGCCAGGCGCGCAGTATCACCAAGTTCGGTACTTTCGAGTCCATTGCCTATGACATCACCGAGGGTGTTGTGGTCGGGGCAGTGGCGGGTGGTATCAGCTTCGGGGTCAGCGCCACGTTGTTCTATTTGAAGACCCAGGACCGCCGTCAGGCGCTGCAGGTGGCGTCTATCCAGGCAGGAAAGAGTTTTGGCCGCAGCCTGACGGTGTATGTTGCGGCGCAGCAACTGCACCGCGTTCAGTTTATCCAGCGCTCGTTGACCCTGATTGATGTGACGAGTCTGGCGCCGAGCACGCGTGGGTTGTTGGCTCAAGGTATGGGTGTGAGCAAGAGTGGCTTGAATAAAGCCCTGCGGGGCACGCTGATCAGCTCCATCGCGGTGATTGCCGTCACGACCGGACCAGACCTCGTCAAGCTGGCCCGCGGGCGCATCTCCAAAGCGCAATTTGCAAAGAACCTTGCTGTTGCGTCATCAGGTGTAGCCGGTGGTGCCGTGGGTTCTATCGCTGGCGGGATTCTCGCTGCGCCGCTAGGGCCAATCGGCGCCATGGTGGGTCGTACAGCAGGCGGCATTATTGGTGGTATCGTTGCCACCGCGGTCTCCACCAGGTTGATGGGTAAACTGGTCCAGGAAGACCGAGTGCTGATCATTGGCATCATCCAGGCTCAGCTGGAGTATCTGGCCATTGCGTTCATGCTTGCCAAGGAAGAGATCGACAGCGTCAACGCCAACCTGGACAAGGCGCTGACGCAAAAAAGCCTCGAAGTGATATTTGCTGCGAAAGACCAACGCCGCGCGATGGCCAATTTTTATCTCAAGCCCGTGGTCGTGGCCGTGGTTCGTCAGCGGCCGGTGGTGGACTTTTCGCCGGCTGATGTAGTGGAGGCGTGGGAGGGGATGGTGTCCAGGGATGCGGCATAAATGGTTTGGCTGACTGACCCATTGTCAGCATGCAGCCTGCCGTCTCCCGGTGAATGGCGGCATGACCTGTAATGACGAACTTGAGCCAAGTCATCCACATGCGGCGGCGACTGGACGTTGTAGCGCGGGAGTTGAGCCCCCGGTGCATTACGGTCAATGTCATTCAGGCCGGTTCTATCAACACCGATATCAACCCGCAGGATGGAGCGTTTTCTGACTGGCAGAAGCATGCGAATCCGCAGGCATGGGCGTTTTCCCGCTCTGCTTGAGCCACAAACCAAAGTCCTTCATGACGCTGACAACGGGTCTCAGCCTGTTACCGTCTTCGGTCAGCTCGTACTCCACTTTGACGGGAACTGTCGGGTATACGGTGCGCTTCACCAGGCCGACTTCCTCAAGCGCCCGCAGATCAAGTGTAAGCATACGCTGCGAGATACCCGGGATATCGCGTCGCAACTCATTAAAGCGTTTGGGCCCATCGAGCAGATAGGACACCAGCAGGAGGCGCCAGCGGCCACCCAGCAGGCGCATGGCTTCCTCCACCGAGCATCCTGTCACGTTCTTTTTCATGGAGTCTCCGTAGGCCTACATAGGTATATTTTATGTACCTAGATGATAAAAAAGTGCCTTCTTCCATTTATATACCATGTCCCTAAGATGGTCATTCATCACTTTCTGGATGAAGGTGATGACCAGACCAAACAGGAGACCGCTTGTGAAGCTCTACTACATCCCCGGCAGCTGCTCGCTTTCACCGCATATTGTGATAAATGAACTGGGTCTTGATGTAACGCTGCTTAAAGTCGATCACCGTTCGCACACCCTGGAGGGTGGTGAGGACTACTACGGTATCAATCCTCTCGGTTATGTACCGGTTCTCGAATTGGCTGACGGAACCAGGCTTCGAGAGGGCTCGGCGATCGTGCAGTTTCTCGCTGACCTGAAACCCGAAATGAAATTGGCACCACCCAATGGGAGTTTGGAGCGATATCGCCTGCAAGAATGGCTGGGCTTTTTGACGTCGGAAATCCACAAGGGCTTCATCCCGTTGCTGTACGCCGGATTGGCCGGCAGGTATGTGGACACCGCCAAGCCCAAGCTGGAGGCCCGTTATGAGTGGATCGATAAACAGTTGGCCGGCCGGCAGTTTGTGCTCGGTGATACGTTCACTGTCGCTGATGCCTACCTGTTTGCGCTGACCGGCTGGGGGCAGGCGGATTGGTTGAAGTCTTACTACAAGGCCGGGATTCATTTCGACGGCCTTGAAAATCTCCAGGCCTGGTACGCTCGGGTGCGTCAACGGCCAGCCGTTCAAAACGCACTCAAGGTCGAAGGGCTGCAATGATGCTTGGTCACCGCGAAGTGCTTCGAACATTTAACTGACGGATAGCCTGGGATTTCAGCGAGCGCAATGTGTAGAAGTCGCAGCTCGATCAGTGCCCGGGGCATTCACAACAGTCCCGCTGTCGCGGGGTTTTGATGCACGCACCCTTTACCCATTATTTACCTGTCCTCATGCCGCATTTTCCCAGCGGGACGGTTACGCTGCCTGCCATCTTGATCTGAACGAGCGGGCGAACCTAATGCGTCATCAACTTCGCTACTGGCTGGCGGTGGCTGCCATGGTGGGCAGTCTGGGATTGATCTCGGGTTGTGCAGGCGATCCGCCAGACCCGCGGATCAAGTTTACCGAGCGGGTCAATGAACGTCTGGCCACCGCCTATCAACCGACTCACAACGAAACCGCCGGCTGGGACGCCACATGGCAACTCGATCAGCAAGCGGTGGGTGTGACGTGGCTGGCGCCCGCAACTCATGCGCGCTTGCCGCTGATTATTTACTTGCCGGGCCTTGGGGAGTCTTCCTCGGGAGGAATGGTGTGGCGCAAGGCCTGGGCACAAGCGGGTTATGCGGTGCTGTCAGTTCAAGGGCACGCCTACGATCAGTCGATCTTCTCATCGAGGCAGGCACTGGATGGCGACTTCCGTGGCTTGGCCAGTAGTGACTACAGCGCCGCTGCCTTGCGCGACAGGCTGTCGACATTGCAGGCAGTCCTGACCGAAGTTCGGACACGGGCCGCCAAAGGAGACGCGCAACTGGCGGCCATCGACTGGAACCAGGTCGTGGTGGCCGGCTTTGATGTCGGGGCGCAGACCGCTGAGGCACTGGCCGGGGCACTGGAGCCTGACGTTGTGTCGGGCGTCGTGATTGAGCCTGAAGCCCTGTTGCTGCTCAGTCCTTATGTGGAGGCCGGCGCCCGGAGAGAAACCTTCGCCCGGATCTCGGTGCCGGTGTTGTCAGTGACCGGTGAGGCTGATGAAGATCCGTTCAACTGGGTCAGTTCCTACCGTCAGCGACAAATGCTGGGCGAGTCGGTGAAGGAGGCTGGCAGCATTCAGCTGGAGTTGGACAACGCGACGCACAAGACCTTGTCCGGTACCGATTTGCTCCACCGGCCGATGAAAAAGGCAGACAAGGGCGACGATGCATCGGGCAGTGCCTCCAAAGGTAAAGGACACAAGCACGGCGCAAAATCCGCCGGCGGTTTCCATGGCCCGACGGGCGAACCTGCTCCGGACCCCAAACAGGTTGCCGCGATTCAGGCCATCGCTGTGGCGTTTCTGGATAGCCGCATCAAACATGACTCCGCAGCCACTCAATGGCTGCAGAAAGACGCGCCCGGCTGGCTGGGGGCAGCGGGGCGTTTCAAGTAGTTATCAGGTGGAACTAACAGACGTTGTCGGTGACCTGTACTGAGCCTGTGGACGGTGGTTTGGGAGGTTTTTCTCAAGCATTGCATGCTCTTCGCCCTTTGGTTGATCACCTGAACATTGCCGGGTTTGCCCTGACTGTTCCCGTCGGCATCGAACCAAGATCAAGCCACAGGGGATCGTAGCTCATGCACCAGATCGATCAATGCGCGCAATCGCGCCGGGACGAAGCGATGACCGGAGTAATACAGCCGCAACCCGTCAAACGACGGGCACCAGGGCACCAGGGCATCAGCACCGGCACCAGGGTGCCGCTGGCCAGTTCTTCCTGGATGAACCACTCGGAAATGAAGCCGATGCCTAGGCCCAATACCACGGCCTGTTTAATTGCCAGTAGCTCGTTGAACGCCAAGCGCACTGGCAACTCCATCTGCAATTTCTCGCCGTCGCGTTCCAGTTCCCAGTGATATAGACCGCCGTGGGCCATACGCATGCCGATGCTCTGGTGGTCGAGCAGGTCGCGCGGGTGCCCGGGCACGCCGTGGCTTTCGAGGTATTGGGGGGTTGCGACCACGAGCATGCGGATGTCTTCCGACAGGGCCACGGCAATCATGTCCTGCGGTACGGACTCTGCCAGACGGATGCCAGCGTCAAAGCCCCCGGCGACGATGTCGATCATGCCGGATTCGCTGACGATATCGATGCGCACCTCGGGATAGCGCTGGGTGTACTGTTTGAACAGCGGCTCCAGCAGCAGGTAAGCGGCGCCATGGGGTGCATTGATGCGCAGTCTGCCGCTCGGCGCATCGGGTTCGACGCCGGCTTCTTCGTCGGCGCTCTTGATCTGCGCCAATGCCGGGGCGATGCGCTCCACATAGCGTTGCCCGACATCGGTCAGGGCCACGCTGCGTGTGGAGCGATTGAACAGGCGCACTTTCAGTCGTGCTTCCAGGCCGGCCACCGCGCTGCTCACGGCGGTGGTGGACATGCCCAGTTCCCGGGCCGCGCCACGGAAACTGTTGCGGCGGGCAACGGCCAGCACCACTTCCAGTTCGGTCATTCCTGTTCTGTGCATGGATTGTCCTGAAAATGCGGATACTTCATCCGTCAAAGGGTAGCTTATCGGAATAATTTATCCTTCTTAGACTTCGCTGCAAGAGGCTCGATGAGTCATTTCAAGCAGTCTTTTCAAGCAAGGAGTCGACATGCAACGCATTGAACACATCTACATCAACGGCGAGTTCGTCATTCCACACGGCCAGGAATGGTTCGACCTGCACAACCCCGGCACCGAGCAAGTCATCGGTCAGGTTCGGCTGGGCGATGCCGTCGATGCACAGCGTGCCATCGCCGCCGCCAAGGCGGCGTTCCCGAGTTGGTCTCGTACCAGTCGGGAGGAACGCATCGCAGCATTGCAACGCATGCACCGGGCCGTGGCGGCAAGGGAAGAAGAACTGCTGCAAGCCATACTTGTGGAATACGGCGCACCGGCGGTTCGCGGGCGCTGGATGGCGACCTATCCGGCGGATGTAATTGCGCAGGCCATTGATGCACTGCAGGCGTTCGTGTTCGAGGAGCAGGCCGGCACGGCCCGGGTCGTTCTGACGCCGGTGGGCGTGACCGGTCTGATCACGCCCTGGAACAGCAATGCGGGCTTTATCTGCAACAAACTGGCGACCGCGTTGGCGGCAGGCTGTACCGCCGTCATCAAGCCCAGCGAGATGAGCGCCTTGCAGACCCAGGTGGTGCTCAGTGCGTTGCACGAAGCCGGGCTGCCACCGGGTGTGTTCAACATCGTCAATGGACGGGGCGATGTGGTGGGCGAGGAAATTGCCCGTCATCCCGATGTCGCCAAGATCTCCTTCACCGGCTCGTCCGCCGTCGGGCAGCATCTGGTCAGGACCAGCGCCGACACCATGAAGCGCGTAACGCTGGAACTGGGTGGCAAGTCGCCGACCGTGGTGCTGGACGATTCGGATTTCCAGGCAGTCATGCCGCTGGTGTTGCAGGCCGGGTTTCTCAACAGCGGTCAGGCGTGCATCGCCGGCACGCGCATTCTGGTGCCCCGCAGTCGTCTGGCGGAGTTTGAGCAGGTGGCGAAGGCGGGCGTCGCACAGATCCAGTCGGGCGATCCGCGCAATGCCGACACCGACATCGGACCAATGGTGAGCCGCAAGCAGTGGGAGCGGGTGCAGGGCTATATCCGTATCGGTCAGGAAGAAGGCGCGAGGCTGCTGGCCGGTGGCGAAGGGCGCCCGGAAGGTCTGCAGGCCGGGTGGTTTGTGAAACCGACGGTCTTCACCGATGCCAACAATCGAATGCGAATCGCCCGTGAGGAAATCTTCGGTCCGGTGCTGACCATCATTCCCTACGAGGATGACGCCGAGGCGATCCGCATTGCCAACGATACCGACTATGGCTTGAGCGCCCTGGTGCTCGGGAAAAACACCGAACGCTGCGAGACTGTCGCCCGTCAGATCGACGCCGGACGCGTGCTGATCAACACCCTGGCCCACGAACCACGAGCCCCTTTCGGCGGGTTCAAGCATTCAGGCCTTGGGCGGGAAATGGGCAAGTGGGGGATGAGCGCCTATCTGGAGCCGAAGACGTTGATGGTCGGTGCTCCGCTGAATTGATGCCAGGCAGTCGGCGATACCCCGAAGAGGGGCATCGCCGCATGTTCAACCGCGCTTGGGCAGCTTCCAGTTCGGGCGGATGAAGTGGCAGGTGTAGCCATTCGGAATGCGTTCCAGGTAATCCTGGTGCTCCGGTTCCGCTTCCCAGAACGGTCCTGCCGGTTCGATTTCGGTGACTACCCGGCCAGGCCACAGGCCGGAAGCATCGACATCGGCAGCGGTATCTTCGGCAATGTCGCGTTGCTCTTCGCTGAGGTAGTAGATCGCCGAACGATAGCTGGGGCCACGATCATTGCCCTGACGATTGGGCGTGCTCGGGTCGTGGATCTGGAAGAAGAACTCGAGGATCTGCCGGTAGCTGATCACGGCAGGTTCGAAAACGATCTCGATGGCTTCGGCGTGATTGCCATGGTTGCGATAGGTGGCATTGGGCACATCGCCGCCGCTGTAGCCGACCCGCGTGTGCAGTACACCGGGATAGCGTCGCAGCAGATCCTGCATGCCCCAGAAGCAGCCGCCGGCGAGAATGGCGGTTTCGGTTGGGTGGGTCATGGTCTGTCCTTCCCCTTGGGGGCGTTGGGTTTAGTCGTTGATATGAGGGCGTGTCGGGGGATTCCAAGGTGTCGCGGTTCTGTCCGGGGAATCAACGCAGCAGATGCACCACCAGACCCAGCGCCGCACACACCATCAACACCTCAATGACACCCCGTTTAAAGCGCAGCAAGGCAACCGCTGCGAGGATTGCGATCAGCATGGAAGGCCAATCGAGGGCGCCATTGAAACCCTTCGGCCACAACACGTGGTAGGCAAAGAAGCACGCCAGATTGAGAATCACCCCGACAACCGCGGCGGTTATCGCGGTGAGTGGCGCGGTGAACCTGAGTTCGCCGTGGGTCGACTCCACCCAGGGGCCGCCGGCGAGGATGAACAGGAACGAGGGCAGGAAGGTGAACCAGGTCACCAGGCACGCCGCCACCGCGCCGGCCAGGAACTGCTGGTCAGGGCCGAACACCTGCGCGACATAGGCCCCGACAAAACCGATAAAGGCCACGATCATGATCAAGGGCCCAGGTGTGGTTTCCCCCAGCGCCAGGCCATCGATCATCTGTGTCGGGGTCAGCCAGCCATAATGGCTGACGGCGCCTTGGTACACGTACGGCAACACCGCGTAAGCACCGCCAAACGTCAGCAAGGCCGCCTTGGTGAAGAACCAGGCCATCTGGGTCAAGGTGCCTTCCCAGCCGGACACGGCGGTCAAGAGACCCATTGGCAGCGCCCAGAGTGCAGCGCCGATCAGGGCGAGCTTTACCAATCGCCGCCAGCTGAAGCGGGCATGCGCAGGTGGCGGCGTATCGTCATCGATCAAGGCCTGGCCGAAGGTTTTTTGCCCGGCGCCATGGCCGCCGACTTTGAATTTTTCCGGCGCCAGGCGTCCGCCGACATAACCGATCAAGGCCGCGCCGAGGACGATCAGCGGGAAGGGCAGGTTGAAGGCGAAGATGGCCGTGAATGAAGCCGCCGCAATCGCCCATAACCATTGGTTCTTCAAGGCCCGCGAACCGATTCGATGGGCCGCCTGGATGACGATGGCCGTTACCGCAGGCTTGATCCCGTAGAAAATCCCCGCCACCACAGGCATTTCGCCGAAGGCGATGTACAACCACGACAAGACGATCAGGATGAACAGCGACGGCAGCACAAACAGCCCACCGGCAATCACGCCGCCCCAGGTTCGGTGCATCAGCCAGCCGATGTAGGTGGCCAACTGCTGAGCTTCCGGCCCGGGGAGCAACATGCAGTAGTTGAGGGCATGCAGGAACCTGCGCTCGGAGATCCAGCGTCGTCGCTCGACCAGTTCTTGATGCATGATCGAAATCTGCCCCGCAGGCCCACCGAAGCTGATCAGGCCGAGCTTCAACCAGAACAGTAATGCTTCACGAAAGCTGATGGCCGCAGGTCTGGGCGGCTGTGGTTCATCCATGGCTGGCAACGCCTTGTGCACTGGCCGGGTGATCGTGCTGAAACAGGTTCAGGACGGCTGACTCGGAACAATCGGCTGCGGGTCCCGGCGGGCTGCTTTTTTCCTGGAGGGCGCTGCATCGCTGCTGGCAGTGGTCACACCTTCATCGCGCAGGCGATTGAGGACCAACTGCGCGTTGTCGGCACAGGCCATGCCTTCGGGTTTACCTTCGACGCCCTTGATCACCAGCAGCAACTGCGCCTTGTTCCGGGCCAGCCGTTGCTGGAGGATTTCGATTTCCTCGACCTTGCGTTTAAGGCCGTTGAGCAGGGTTTCATGCTGCCAGCCATTGGCATTCATCGGCATCAACTGGCGAATCTCGTCCAGGGAAAATCCTGCCGCCTGGGCACCGGTGATGATCTGCAGCACCCACTGCGCGTCTGGTGCATAGTCGCGATAGCCATTGGATTTGCGCTCGACCGACTTGATCAGCCCGCTCGCCTCGTAGAAACGAATGCGCGAAGGCGCCAATCCGCTGATTTTCGCCAGTTCGCCTATGCGCATGTTTAACCCCGGAAAGCCGTTGACCTTGAAGTGAACTTTAAACCTGAAGTGAATGGGGGAAAAGGGGAGGGCTCGTCCCAGTGCAGGTTGCTAACGCTCCAGACTGTCCGCCTCGGGCGCCCGAAAGGCTTTGCTGTAATAGCCGGACTGGTCGAAACAGCAAACCTGCTTCTTGCCGGAAGCCAGCATCTCGCAGGCATCACCAATGCGTTTGGCGCGGGTCTTGAGTTGCTTGGCTGAAGTCATCCAGTGAATCCAGTCCACCCGTGCGAGGGTCGTCGTGCTCTGCCAGACTTTGCGAGCCTCGGGAGCAGCCGCCAGGGCCTCCTGAAAATCTGCCGGGACCTCGGGCTCGGGTTCCTTCTTCACAGGGGACAACTCCAGCGTAACGACATCCCCCACGACTGCACCGGCGGCTTCGAGTAACTCACGACTGACCTGCAGCCAATGGCTGAGCTGACCATCCGGCTCAAGGGTCGCCTGGAAAGGCTGCCCATTGAGTGTGCCTGCGACGGTCGTTCTTCCTCGTCTCGGAAGTGTTTCACTCGCATCTCTGGGCAGCACTACAAACGCCCACGACCTATCATCGCCTGGCTTTGCCGGGCGAAGCAGCTTTGCTTCGAAGCGGGATTTCACATCGACGGTTGTCATTGCAACGCCTCCGACGGA
The DNA here is from genome assembly GCF_004348895.1 of Pseudomonas vancouverensis. Lineage (GTDB taxonomy): Bacteria > Pseudomonadota > Gammaproteobacteria > Pseudomonadales > Pseudomonadaceae > Aquipseudomonas > Aquipseudomonas vancouverensis. The sequence goes on along the minus strand of NZ_RRZK01000018.1, from coordinate 56,708 downwards.
TTCGGCTGAGGATTGTCGGCCGACCTGTTGTGTATTCAAACGGTCGATGGAGCTTACGTCAAACGTTCGGGTTTGCAGCCTGATAATAGGTCTGCCGATTTATTCGGTGGACAAGTGCTGCGCTGAATGGCCGTTCCCGACCCGAAGCAAACACTCGTGACCGGAGAACTTCGGTCATGGCAGATGTTAAGAGCAGGGCATATGGATCCGCCCCTTTCCTCCTTTGATCTCTTTTTTTATCTACCGATTCAAGGTTGCCCGCCAACCACACAGATAGGAATAGGCAATACTCAAATTCAATCCGGCATAGTCCATCATCACGCCCAGCTCTAGCATGGCCTCACCTTTTTTGTTCAGGAGTGCGCGCCATGAGTGCAGTAAAAACCCTCTTTATTACCGGCGTCAGCAGTGGTTTCGGCCGAGCTCTGGCTGAGGAAGCGCTCGCCCAGGGCCATCGAGTGATCGGCACTGTTCGCAGTGAATCCGCTCTGGCAACCTTCGAGGCGCTCTCGCCTGAGCGAGCCCACGGCGTGGTGCTGGACGTTACCCACTTCAACGCCATCGACGCGGTAGTTGCCGCTGTTGAACACCAGCACGGCCCGGTGGATGTGCTGGTCAACAACGCGGGTTATGGCCACGAGGGGATTTTCGAGGAGTCGTCGCTGGAGGAAATGCGCCGCCAGTTCGACGTCAATGTATTTGGTGCAGTGGCGATGACCAAGGCGTTTGTACCGTATTTTCGCCAGCGGCGGGCAGGGCATATTCTCAATATCACTTCCATGGGCGGCTATATCACCATGCCGGGCATTGCCTATTACTGCGGCAGCAAATTTGCGCTGGAGGGCATCTCAGACGCGTTGAGCAAAGAGCTTGCACCCTTCAATATTTTTGTCACAGCCGTTGCACCTGGGTCGTTTCGCACGGACTGGGCGGGCCGCTCAATGCAGCGTACGCCGCGCAGTATCAGTGACTACGACGCGAGCTTCGACCCGGTGCGCAAAGCCCGCGAGGAAAAAAGCGGTCATCAACTGGGCGACCCGCAGAAAGCTGCTCGTGCCATGCTGACGATTATCGCGAGCCCCAACCCGCCGGCTCACCTGCTGCTGGGTAGCGACGCCCTGGCCCTGGTGCGTGACAAGCTACAGCGCACGGCGGAGAGTATTGAGCAATGGGAGGCGCTAAGCTGTTCTACGGACGGCTGAGCAAAACAATGGAGGTCGTGCAGCCGATGGCAAAACTCAAGGACCCGAGTACGGCGCGTATGGTGCAGTTGATGGGCCAGCTTGCGCCGCTGGAGGGTTACAACCTGAGCCCTCTGGATGATGTGCGTTTTCTGCGCTCCAACCGACCTCTGACGCGCACGCCGGTTTTGTATGAGCCGGGCATCGTCATCCTCTGTCAGGGGCGCAAGCGCGGCTATCTGGGGGATGAAATTTACGTCTACGACGCCCAGCATTACCTGGTGGTGTCGGTGCCAGTGCCTTTCACGATGGAGACCGAGGCTAGCGAGACGGAGCCAATGCTGGCGGTGTACCTGCGACTGGATTTCACCCTGGCCGGCGAGCTGATTCAGCAAGTGGATGAGATCTGGAACTTCGGCGCGGCTCAGCCTATGGGCATGTACGCCTCGCCCATGGACGAACCGTTGCGCCAATCGACCCTGCGCTTTCTGGAAGTCATGGGTGAGCGCACCGACGCGCAAATCCTCGGCCCGGCGATGTTACGCGAGCTCTACTACCGCATCCTCACCGGTGAACAAGGCGGCACCTTACGCGCGGCCATCGCCCAGCAGGGCCAGTTCGGCAAGGTGACGCGCGCCATTCACAAAATCCACAGCTGTTATCACCAGCATCTGGATGTAGAAGCCCTGGCTCAGGAAGCGCGGATGAGCATACCCAACTTTCATCTGCATTTTCGCAAGGTGACCGATTCTTCGCCTATGCAGTACCTCAAGTCGACACGCTTGCATCAAGCGCGATTACTGATGCTGCGTAACGACCTGACCGCAGCGAAAGCGGCATTTCTGGTGGGCTATGAAAGTGCTTCGCAATTCAGTCGCGACTTCAAGCGCCTCTTCGGCCGCACACCGATAGCGGAGGTGGCGTGGATGAAACGAACCTATGCGTTGCCGGCACCGACAACACCGTCGCCTTTCGTGTCATCACACTGACCTGCAATGAGTCCTGTCTTGCCGGTCACGAAGGGCAGTAATCAACCACAGAGGCAGCCATTCAAAATCGCTCGTTTTTTGCGGAAGAAAGCGGGAGAACTTGCCCTTTCAAGTGGCGTCGGCACTCCAAACGGCCAGTTCATAGCCGTCTGGGTCAGTGAAGTGGAATCTGCGTCCACCAGGGAACGAGAAGGTTTCGCGCGTGATAATAGCGCCCAAAGCCTTGAGTCGCTGCTGCGTCTCACCGAGATCGTCCGAGTACAAAATGATCAAAGGGCCGCCAGGCCGAACGGGTTCTCCCGTCGTGAAACCACCGGTAAGGCGGCCATCACTGAATTCCGTATAGGTAGGACCGTAGTCGACAAATGTCCAACCGAACGCACCGCCGTAGAAAGCTTTGCTGCGGTCAATGTCGTCAACATTGAACTCAATATTGTCGATCTGTCGGTCTTTACGACTCACGTTCATGGAGGCTTCCTTGGCTGATTTTCAAAAAGGCAACAATACCGCATTGGCCGTTCATGGGGTTTTAGAGCAGAAGATCGAAAGGGTTAATTCCGATTTGTCGTGATAGGCGGCAATCGACCCAAAGCGGTCATTCATAACGGACTGGATTCGACCGAAGCCGCTGTTGGTGGCCAGGCCGAAAGCCTTTCGCAATTTCAATGTTGCACTGGTGGAAGCGGGCCAGTGAACATCACCTTCAGCCGATCACGCCCAATGACGCGCGTCAACTCTGCAATCACGCAATACATGAAGATCAACGTAATGAGCAGAATCTGTACGGCCCAAAAGCGAGGCCAGTTTATCGAGGACCACAGCAGAGAGTTTGCATTCATGAAACCGGGTGCCTCTTTCCAGTAGTCGTACAGTCGTTCCAGGTAGTGAACGATCAACGCGACCAAGGCATACATGCATGTTTTCCAGGTGACATTCCAGATCAGTGGTTTGTCGGGAAACCGGTTGATGAACGGCAGCATATCGGCGATCAATACACACTTGCCGAGCACCAGGGAAGCGATCAGCACCGATGCGGAAACCGGCAACTCCACTCCCGACCCTTTGATCATTAGCGCTCGAATCAGCACAACGATGTGCAAGATGATGAAAAAGAAAATGGTCGGTGGAAGGACCTTCATGAACTCATGTTTGATCTTGTGTATCACCGTACTCATAACGGCGTCCTTCAATTGAGAGTGCGCGTAAATTCACCGGGTTGGCTTGGGTGCCTCGGGGCGACTGCCTTCATGTGAATCAAAAAGAGTTAAGTCATCGGCATCTGCCAATGACTTGCCTTCAAGTGCCCTCCCAGGCGGGAGGGCAAGGCATTCAGCAGACCGCGAAGGTTGCAGCTAGATGTAAAGGCGTAAGCCAGGACTTTTTAAGCGGCAGACGTGCATGCAAGCTCTAAATTGAGCTTGGAGCAGTGTAATTGAGGTTTTCGGGAGGGGTTGTGAACGTACGCGTTTGGCCGGCTTTTGCCCTTACTAAAAGACAGCAACCGACCTATAGCAGCTCTTCAGACCCTGTTTGATTGAACGGCCTGCTGCGTCTGATGTGGCAAGCGATAGCGGGAGCAAAAGTAGTAAAGCGCGCCAGGGATCAGGAGTCCGACAATCCAGGAAACGTCGATGCCACCGAAGAAGTCGAACAATGGGCCAGTGTAGAACTCCGAAGACATGAACGGAATCTGGATCAATACCCCGAGGATATAGGTCGAGATACCGGGAATGTTCCACTTGCCATAACGTCCATTCACATCGTTGAGGGCCTGCACATCAATATTGTCTTTCTCGACGCAGTAGTAGTCGACAAGGTTGATAGCACTCCAGGGGGTGAAGAACGCCAGCAAGAACAGGATAAAGTGGCCGAATGTTTTGAGAAATCCATGGTCGGCGACCAACGCCAGACTGGTGTACAGCGTAACGACGGACATGATCAGCACAAAACGCATGCCATTGCCGATAGCACTCTTCCCGGTTAAAGCAGTTGAAATGGTAGCCACCGACATCACGCTTCCATAGATGCTAAGTGCCGACGACATCAACTTACCGAGGGTGATCGCCAAATACAGGACTGTGGCGACTAGGCCGACGGAGCCGAGCCCAACCATAAAGGTGACTTCGTGGCCGGCAAAGCGGTCGCCAGCGATAGCCGCTGCAAACACGCCGAACGTCATGGCCAATTGTGATCCCAGCACGGAACCTGCACCGACCATCACAAAGGTTAGGGTCGGTGATGTTGAGCGAGGCAAATATCGGGAGTAATCCGCCACATACGGGCCATAAGAAATTTGCCACGAAGCAGACAGCGACAAAGCAAACAGAAATGTCGGCCAGGTAAAATGTCGGTTGCCCAACAGCGCTGAAACTTCATGCCCGCTGAGCAAACTGACGAACAAATACAGGAAGGTCAACCCGCCCACAACACTGTAGACCCGGCCTAGCGCGTGGATCGTTCTGTAGCCGAAGAGCGCGAGTAACGCGACCAGCACGCCCAGGATCAGAATGGCGCTGGTAGTGCTGACGTCCAACAATTGCCCTACCGCCTGGCCGGTCAACACTGTACTGCTGGTCAGAAAGCCGACATACATGATGCATACCAGTACCAATGGGATGATGGCGCCGTACACACCGAACTGGACGCGGCTGGTGATCATTTGTGGCAGGCCGGTGCGTGGCCCTTGGGCCCCGTGAAGGGCCATGACCATGCCGCCAATCAACTGGCCAATGAACAGGCCGACCAGGGACCAGAACACATCGCCGCCCAGTACTACCGTGAGGGCGCCGGTCACCGCACAGGTGACCGTCAAGTTGGCACTGACCCAGAGAGTAAATTGGCTCCATAGGCTGCCGTGACGTTCATTGTCAGGAATAAAGTCGATTGAACGTCGCTCTATCAGTGGACCGTTCCTGGACGTGTTGGGGGAAGTTCCCATGTGAGTCTCCAATTTTATTGTTGTATGTTTATTGAATGGATTAACAGGGCTGACACCTGGCAGCTGCGGTGGTCGCAAGTGATATGTCTTTGTCTTCAAAGGTTGCATCTAGCCGAGACCGGACAATTTCCAGGAACATGGCTACACCGACAGGTGCCACGTCATCGTTGAAGTCGTACTCTGGGTGGTGGCACATGCGTCCACCTTGCCCTAGTAGAAAGTGGCAACCGGGTCGCACTTTGAGGAAGTTCGCCACATCGTCACAGGCCATCAGAGGTGTAATGCCCTCGATGACGTTTTCTTTGCCGACCACTTCACGAGCAGCAGACACCACGCACTGAACAGGTTGGTCACTGTTCATGATCGGTGGGACACCGTGAGTGAGTTCGAGCGTGATCTGCGTACCATTCGCTTGTTCGAAGCCCTTGCAGATTTCCCGCATGCGTTGAATCGCCAGCGCCTGTGAAGCGCTGGACAAGGCTCGGATCGTTCCTTCCAGTACGGCTTGATGAGGAATCACATTCGGCGCTTCGCCAGCATGAAAGCAGGCGACCGAGATCACAACGCTGTCCAGTGGGTTGACCGAGCGGCTGACAATCGTCTGCAAGGCGCCAACCAACAATGCACCAATCGCTATGGGGTCTACGCCCAAATGAGGCATCCCCGCATGGGTGCCTACGCCATCGATGCGGATGGTGAAGAAGTCTGAAGAAGCTTGTTGGGCTCCTGCACGCACGCCAATTTTCTGCGGGGCTAACATTGGGTCGTTATGCAGGCTATACAGCTCATCGAACGGGAACCGCTCCAGCAAGCCATCGTCCAGCATTGCCTGGCTTCCACAGACGATTTCTTCGGCCGGCTGGAATATCAATACAACCTTGCCGCGAAACATCGGGTTCGCCGCGAGATAGCTGGCAGCGCCCAGCAAAATGCAGACGTGTCCGTCATGGCCGCAACCATGAAAAACGCCCTCATGGACAGAGCGGTAAACCGGGTGACCCTGTTCGACCATCGGCAAGGCATCCATGTCGGCGCGCAGAGCGATCGATGGACCGTCCCCGAGCCGGCCGTTGATGATCCCTACCACGCCGGTCTGTCCAATGCCGGTGTGAACTTCGACGCCAAAACCATGCAGAAGCTCGGCTACAAATCCGGCAGTCCCGTGTTCCTGAAAGGCGACCTCCGGCTTGCTGTGGATCGTGTGCCGCCAGGCTCTCATTTCAGACGCCAGCGTTTTAACCTTGGAGCTGATAGGCATTGTTGTTTCCGGCTTGAATGAATGTTTAAAGTTTGGCGAGGGAAATCGAGTGTCCTTCGCTGTCGGATATCGAGATCGCCTGCTCGGTTTAGCCATGCTATTGGCCGCGCGCCGGGACGGCTAATGCAAAAAAACAGATGGTCTATGCGGCGAGCACATAATAAAAACTGGCCGCTTGTGCAGACCGGCACTGTGTCTTGATCGTTGTCGGATTAGGGCGTAGGTTCCCCGAATTAATGCATTCAGCAGGCAGAGGCTCGGCCAACTCACAGGGATACCTGGTCTTATTGCTCGTACTATGTCTTTGGAGACGTCTGTGGATATCCGGAAACTCGTCCATGTATTGGGACTTGCGAAAAATCTGACGTTCAGTCGAGCCAGCGTTGATGTAAATCTCAGCCAGCCTGCGTTGTCTCGAAGTATTCAGTCGATTGAGGCCGAACTTGGCGTCATGCTCTTCGAACGTACCAAACGGGGCGTGTCGCTTACGCCATACGGCAAGGTGTTTACCGAACGTGCTCGCAAGATTGTCCTGGAAACCAATGAACTTCGCCGCGATCTTGCGCTGATGCAAAGGGGTGAATACGGAGAGTTGTCAATTGGCCTGGGCTCGACCGCTGCGATTGTGCTGATTGAACCGTTACTCGACTACTTCGCCGAGCATGCACCTCAGCTGCGGGTGAATATCAAACGTGGGGAGCGGGATGCATTACTGCGGCTGCTGCTCGATGAGCAGGTCGACATTGTGTTCGGTGATATTGCGTTGCTGGAAGACAGAAACGATCTACTTCTGAGCCCATTACCCCGTTGGCCGAGTGGGTTTTTCTGTGCACCCAACCATCCACTTGCCAATCAATCGGTCGTAACGCGCAGTGAACTGCTGAACCACCGCATCAGCTCCATCGCACTCTCGCCCTGGGCCATGGCGGACCTTAGCGAGTACTTCGAGCAATCTGCCGCCTCTTTCATCTCGTTCCGCAGTGATGACTTCCGGGACGTAGAAGCCGCGGCGCTGGGCGGCCGAATGGTGGCGTTTGGTAATAAGCCTGTTTTTCGAGGCTCCATTGAATGTGGAGCACTAAGGGAAGTGATACTTGATCCTCCGCTCCAGCGCAGCGCTCGGTTTGGCACGGTAAGCCTTGCGGCGAGAACTCTTTTGCCAGCCGCAATAGAGGCGAAAGCGCTTGTGGAGTCAGTCTTTGAAGGGTTCTCCAGGGCCTCAATGAGCGACACAGTTTCATCGCTCGTTCATCCGCTCAGGTAGCCATGCTGTCGACAAATACCAAAATGGTCTCGGCAAAAGACGTTTAGTCGAAGCGGGAGGGGGAGCGGTATTGCAGGCGGATTCTTCGTTTCCTCGATTACCTGCATGAGGATAAAAAATGATCATTCCAATTCCCACCTTCGGTCACAAAGAACTACTTACAATCAATACAACGAGTTGCCCGTCTACAACGACGCCCTAGCAGCGTATTTTCCGGGGGGGGGGCGATGTGCAGCTGTTTACCTCGACCCGAACCTGGGCGCCTGGACCCCTTCGGGGGCGAGCGTCCGCTTTTGGCCGTTTTCTGCCTGTCACGAAGTGCAGTAATTTCCCCATCGCGAACGCTAAAAACTCAGCAGCCAACAAGCAACATAGAAGCGCCACCAACCTACCTTTTCTCACCTCGGCTTTCTCCCAGAATCCTGGCTGCATCGCGCGCTGGCGGTAAGCCAAACACCCGTGCGTAATCGCGACTGAATTGAGTAGCGCTTTCATAGCCGACTTCAAATGCCGCATGGGTAACACTTTTGGCACTGGCGACCATCAGTGTCCGTGCCTGGAGCAGTCGAACCCTTTTCTGATACTGCAACGGGCTCAGTGCGGTCACGGCTTTGAAGTGGCGGTGGAAGGCTGAAACACTCATCGAAACCCGTTGCGCCAGGGTCTCGACCCGTATGGATTCAGCGTAATCACGGCGTATGTGCTGAATGGCCAGGCTGACCCTGGCCATGGCGCTGTCAGGGGCCGCGATGTCACGCAACATCCATCCGTGGGGGCCTTGCAGGACACGATACAGAATCTCCCGTTCATAAACGGGGCCCAGGGCGGCAATCTCTTCTGGGCGATTCATCAAGCGCAACATTCGTACCCAGGCATCCATCAGCTCAGGTGTGACCGGGGCTACCGAGAAGCCTGCGTTCCTGTCGTACTGCCCGTCGGGTTTCGGAAGATCGGCTAACAGGTTTGCCAGTACCGTCGGCTCGAGTGTCAGGCTGACGGCGAGGTAAGGCTCGCCATTGGCGTCGGGGTGTACCTGGCCTACAGCCGGCAGCTCGATGGACATCACAAAATACGTCGCAGGATCGTAGCGCAACGTGCGGTCCGCGATGGTCATCGACTTACTGCCGCGCAGGATCAGGTTGATCATCGGCTCGTAAACAGCTGCCAGCATGTGCTCGGGAATCTCACCCTGCACCATGGCCACACGCGGGATACCCGTTTCTGTGCGACGGTTTTCGGCTTGTGCAGCCAAAGCCCGCAGTTCTTTCAATGGATTTGTCATACGAGGCATCTGAACCCAGGCAACTGCGCTCGTGCAAGCAAAAAGCAGAAACAGGCAGGATTCGAGTAGGAATGGCTGCGTTCACGGTGAAAGCAATGGTTACTGTAATGACTCATTTTCAGTGACATTGGAGCACCTTATGAGCGTTGTCGTTATTACAGGTGGCAGCCGGGGCATCGGTGCCAGTGCCGCCGAGCATTGCGCCCAGCGCGGCATGGGCGTCATTGTCACCTACAAGCGTGACGCGGATTCGGCGACGTCTGTTGTCGAGCGCATCCGGGCATCGGGCGGCAAGGCGGTGGCACTCGAACTCGACGTTGCCGACATAAGCCGTTTCGGCAGTTTTCGCGACGCGGTTCAGCGCTCCTTGCAGGCAACCTGGGGCGTGACCCGCCTTGGCGGTTTGGTGAACAACGGCGGCCATGGTTTGTTCAATCCCTTGGACACGGTCACTGAAGCGCAGTTTGACGGGTTGTTGAACGTTCACCTCAAAGGCCCGTTTTTTCTGACTCAGACGTTACTGCCGTTGATGGAAGAGGGGGCCAGTATCGTCAATCTGACCAGTGCCACAACGCGTGTGGCCACGGCGGGTGTCGCGCCTTATGCGGCCTTCAAAGGCGGGCTTGATGTGCTGACTCGCTATATGGCCAAAGAGTTTGGTCCTCGGCGCATCCGTGCCAATTCGGTCTCGCCGGGCGCGATCCGCACTGAGTTGGGTGGCGGGTTAAACGAGGAGTTCGAGACATTACTGGCCTCGCAAACAGCCCTGGGTCGAGTGGGTGAAGTACAGGACGTCGCTCGTGTTATCGCGATGCTGCTATCTGAAGAAGGTAGCTGGATCAATGCCCAGACCATTGAAGTCTCGGGCGGATACTTCATTTAAATCACCTTCTGAAAACGAGGCATCCACAATGCTTGATCATGTTTTTATCTCGGTCAGTGACGTTGAACGTTCGATCCGTTTCTATACCGCGGCGCTGGCTCCGCTTGGCATCACCGGACGGCTCGATTACGACGGCAAGGACGGTCCGCCAGGCCATCCGGATCTCAAGGGATTCGGCGCCAATGGCAGGGTATTTTTCTGGTTGCGTGAGGGCGTGGTCGAAGGGCGCGCGGCACATGTTGGCTTCGTGGCGAACAGCAAGGCAGACGTGAATGCCGCCTACGCAGCTGCGATGGAACAGGGTGCAGTCGACAACGGTGCTCCCGGTGCCCGACTGCATTACGACCCCAACTATTACGCAGCCAATGTGCTTGATCCGGATGGCTACAGTCTCGAATTCGTCTACAAGAACTGGCAGCACGCGCAATGAATAAACTGATGATTTACGGCGCGACAGGCTATACGGGTCGCATGGCTGCCGAACATGCCAAAGCACTGGGGCTGGACGTTGTGATTGCCGGGCGCACGGCTGAAAAGCTCGGGGTGCTCGCTGAGCAACTGGGTGTCTCGTATCGAGTGTTCAGCCTTGATGCCATAGGGGCAGATGCATTGGCAGGCGTCGGCGTACTGCTGAATTTTGCCGGGCCTTTCGCTCAAACGGCGCAACCCTTGATGCACGCTTGCATCAGGGCCGGGGTCGACTATCTGGATATCACCGCTGAGATCAACGTTTATCGGCTGGCAGAACAGTTGGGAACGCAAGCTGCACAGGCGGGGATCATGTTGCTGCCTGGGGTGGGCTGGGACGTGGTGCCGACAGATTGCCTGGCGATGCATGTCGCCCGGCGCGTGCACAATCCTCAGACCTTGTGCGTTGCACTTCAGGTCGCTGGCGCCATGTCACGGGGATCGGCCATGAGTGTCAGCGAGATCATCGGCGCCGGTCTCATGGCCCGCGTGGATGGAGAGCTTCTGGCAACACCGGATGCGCAACCGCGACACTTCGACTTTGGCCAGGGCCCGGCATTATGCGCACCGTTATCTTTTGGTGACCTGGTTACCGGTTGGCGTTCTACCGCCATCCCAAACATATCCCTGTATGTGCATATCACGGGCGACGCCTTCCCGGAGGGCGATCTGTCACAACTCCCGGATGGGCCGAGTATTGAAGAACGTGAGGGTCACCGTGCCCGTGCAGTGGCTGAAGTGGTCGGTGCAGATGGCACGATTGCACGCTCGGTGATCGAGACCGTGAACGGCTACAGCTATACACCGTTGTCCGCCGTGGAGGCGGCGCGTCGAGTGTTGGGCGGTGAGCGACGAGCCGGTTTTGAAACGCCGGCAAGGGTGTTCGGCGTGGGTTTCGCCGAGACCATAGACGGTACGACCATTACCGATTATTAGAACACTATAACGCCTCGACTTCGCGCGCGTCGAAGGCCGACTGCGCTTGTACGACAGCGTCCACGTGATTGATCGTCCAGGTATACAAAGCCAGGAACGGTCCTTCCAGCGTCCGGCCCAATGGTGTGATGCTGTACTCCACAGCTATCTGCGACGAAGGGATCACTCGACGGTCAAGGATGCCATTGCGCTCCAGACGACGCAGCGCCTGAGTCAACGCTTTTTGGGTAATGCCATCCAAACAACGTTTGAGTTCGTTGAACCGCAGCGGTTTCTTACATAGCGCCGCAAGAATCAGAACCGACCACTTGTCCGCGATTTGATCCAGCAAGAAACGACTCGAACAATCGACTTTGTTATCTGTGTCCGAGGCGATTTGAGCTGGGCTCTGTTCCTCCAATTCTTGCATGTGGTTTCCTCTGGGATACCTGATGACTTCAAAGTGCGTAATTGATATCTGGTATATAACTTATACCATGGTGATTCACTTCACATAAGGCGTTAACCATGTCGTCCAAATACCTTCAAGAAACCGAAGACAAACTCTCGGTGGTTGAAACACTCTATCGATTTGCCGCAGGTATCGATCTGCAAGACAGTGTTCTTCTCGCATCCGCGTTTGCAGAAAATGCAGTTTCCGACTTTCGTCCCGCTGCCGCAAAAGCTGGTTTTGAATACCCGGTGCTGGAAGGTCGGGACACAATCGTCGCAGCGCTGTCAGAAGCGCTCAGTCACGTCGACACCACTCATTCGGTGAGCAATCCTCGCGCCAGCGTCGATGGTGACAAGGCGCATCTGGATGCCTTGGTGGAAGCGCAGCACGTGCTCAAAAGCGATCCGTCGCGACACTACCTCATGAAAAACCGTTACGACGTGGAGATGGTCAGGCAAGGAGAAGTTTGGCTCATTGAACGCGTCACCGTCGACAACATCTGGCATACAGGAGACCTGTCTGCTCTTTTCGGTAGCTAGGAAAAAGCATGCGGGAAGCGTCTAACTCTCAACAATCGGGTCTACGCATTTCGTAAGTGCAGGATCGCTCGGAGTTAGTAAAAAGTTCACAAGTCCTCTCGAACGAGGAAAAAACCAGCCCGATGCAACGTCCGCTCTTTGCCGAAAGCCGCCTGATCAGGCGTTGACCAGTTCCATGGTGTGGGTGGCATGGGCATCTTTTATTCGGATGAAGCCGCAGCGCAGGTAAAACGTGTCGCCTCCTGAAGTATCGGTGGAAAGACGCACCTGCCTAAAGTGAAGAGCAGCCTGTGCAACCAACACTTTTACCAGCGCCTGACCCACGTATTGATTCCTTGCCGCAGGTGCCACGTACACCCGCCGTAGCCTTGCGATACCGGGCTTATTATAGGGATCAACTGATAGGCCTCCGATTCCTATCAGGTGCTGGTCCGAATACGCTGCCATGAGGCATTCACCGGGTGCATCGAAGCGATTCTTTCCAGAGTGCCACTCCGAAATCAGGTGCGTAAGAAACCTGAAACCTTCTGCAACCGCCTCTTTCTCCAAGTTAAGAACTTCCGTCGGCAGGTGCGTAATCTGTTGAATTTCGATCAGTCTCATTCATCGTCCCTGAATTGGGAGCGCAGAGTTGCAATGACGTGATCAATGGTTGGGCCTTCTATCATGGGAGGATCAGGACGCTCACAAAACTCTCGCCAAACAAAGAACATCAGTTCTGCGCCGTCGGTCTGGGGCATGCTACTCTCGAGAGAGCCAAAATTTTGCAGGACTCTGTACCTGTCGTCCCTCCAGAACAATGCCTCGACCCAGTGGTAAATCGGGATGAAATGGAAGTGGATGGAGTGCCCCGCGTCATGACCGAAACGACCGATGTAAAGCCGTTTTGGTTGCAGGAGCGCTTCGATGGATGCCTGGATTCTCGCCTGCAATGCTCCCAACTCCGCCAGCGCTTCGGTCGATAGCGCAGCCAATGAGTTTGTCATTTCTTTCGCGCTGAGCATCAGGTAGCCAGGCAGCGCACTGTCCATGCGGTGGTTAATCACCCAATAGGGGGATTCATGAATGATGAAGTGAGGCGAAATGTCCATATTTTGGCCTTGAGTGAAGTCCAGTGGAGGGTAGCACTTCAGGCAAAATGGAATGTCGGCTATTGCCCGGTTGCTGCCCTTCACGGCAGGCAGCAATCGGCCAGAAGCGGACGGTGACAACAGACAGAGATCAATCGGGAGTGGAGGGGCGCTCCAAAAAAAGAGGGTTCCCTTTGACGGTCTGCGGAGGGGGGGGGAGCCCGGTTTATTGGGGTAGTTTGGCGATCACCTTGATCTCGAAGTCGAAGCCGGACAGCCAGGTTACGCCTATAGCGGTCACTGTCGGGTAGGGAGCTTCGCCCCAGTACTTGGCGACTTCTTCCCAGATCATTTCGAATTTCGAGTCGGGGTCGACCATGAAAATGGTCGTGTCGACCACATCCTCGAAACTACTGCCGGCCTCGGCCAGGATCGCGTTGAGGTTGGCGAAGGCCAGGCGAACCTGTGCCGCGAGGTCCGGCTCGGCCGAGCCATCCTTGCGGCTGCCGACCTGACCGGATACGAACAGAAAACCGTTGGAGCGAATCGCCGGCGAGTAGCGGTGGAGTTCGTACAGGGCATGGCGGTCAGGCGGGAAAACGACATCACGTTTGCTGGTCATTGTGTAACTCCTTCAGGGCGATAGCCCGTTGTTTACGATGGAGTCACTGTAAAAAGCCTGCCGACCCGAATAAACGGGCAACTCTGGTCATGACTGTTTGTAGAATCCAAACTATCCAGACCCGAGTGAGGTGTGAAATGGACCGTTTCGATGCAATGCAGGCCTTTGCCCGAGTGGTGGAAACCGGCAGTTTCACCAAGGCTGCAGCTACCCTGCACATGAGCAAGACCACTGTGACTCAGCTCGTCCAGCAACTGGAAGCGAGGCTGCGCGTGCGCCTGCTCAACCGCACCACACGCCAGGTCAATATCACCGCCGATGGCGCGGCCTACTACGAGCGCGTCATCCGGCTGCTGGCCGATATGGACGACGCCGAGACCAGCTTATCCAGCGCCTCGATGACACCTCGCGGACGGCTGCGGGTGGATGTACCCAGCCCACTGGCGCGAATGCTGCTGATACCGGCCTTGCCCGGGTTCTTTGCTCGCTACCCGGAAATTCAGCTGACCGTGGGCGTGAGCGACCGCATCGTCGACATCATTGGCGAAAATGTCGACTGCGTGGTGCGTGGCGGCGAGATCACCGATCAGTCCCTGGTGGCAAGGCATGTAGGCGATTTGAAACTCGGCATTTATGCCGCACCCGGGTATCTGCAGCGTTTCGGTACGCCGGCGCATCCCCGTGAGCTGGAGGAAGCCAGGCACAGTACCGTCGGCTTTCTCTGGTTTCGTACAGGCAAAACCTTGCCCTACGTAATGCAGCGGGGTGAGGAACGCTTTGAAGCCCAGGGTCGCCCGCAACTTACGGTCGACGACGGCAATGCGTACCTCGCCGCCGGCCTCGCGGGTCTGGGCATGCTCTGGCTACCGGAGTACATGGCCAAGCCTCATCTGGTCAGCGGCGAGTTGCTGCCGCTGTTTGAGGACTGGCACATGGAGCCAATGCCGATGTATCTGGCATTCCCGCCGAATCGCCATGTCAGCGCCAAAGTTCGGGTATTTATCGATTGGATAGTGGAATTGATGGCCGAGCATGCGCCGGTGGTTAGGTGAATCAGGTGTAAATCCATTTCAGGGCTAGACACTCTAATCGTGCCGATTTCTGCCCGTCGAAAAGGGGCTGAAGTCGCCCCGCAGCCGTCAGTCTACCTGCGGAAAAAGATTAGAAGAATTGAACCAAGGGACGGCGGACTCGACATAAACGTGTTTGTGCTTTTGCGGCACGAAGGGCGTGTCGAGGGTCCCTAACGCTATAGAGACCCAGTCGGCAAACTGACCTTCAGATCGTGACCAGAACAGAGTCGAACCGCACTCCATGCAGAACTCACGTAATACCGTCTCTGACGACGCATAGGTTTTAATACTGGCAGCACCGCGCAGTATTCGAAGTGCGCTACGCGGAACGCTGCCGTACGAGGCGAATGCTGCGCCGTGACCTTTGCGGCACTGGCTGCAATGACAATGACTCACGGCTCGCGGTGAGGCGAGTAGCTCGTATTTGACCGCTGCGCACAAGCAGCTTCCTTGATGTTCCTGTGTCATACGCGGGTCCGCACAAGTGAGAAATGCCAGCGTAACCGTCCTGGTCCTGTCAGTCGACCGACCGCTTCTGGTCGCCAGCCAGCGCCCATCGTCGCCTTGCTCAGGAAAACGCAGCTTCCACAAATGCCTCTATCGCCTTGTCTTCCAGAATTTCGATCGAGAAGTGCCCGAAGCGCTTGGGCAACCAGATGATGCGCCCGCCGGACGGAGATTGCAGGTTTGCGCGGGCCAATGGCTTGCCGTTTTCGTCTTCCGGCTGAACACCGGCAACCATCAGTTCGTCGTAGGCTTTCTCGATATCCGGTGTCGAATAACAGTGGCGATAAATCATCCCTTCTCCCGAGGCGTCCAACAGCTCCTTCAGGTTGCCCGCCAATGGCTGCACCAGCATGAAACGCTCTTGTCCGATCAGCGCAATCGCGTAGCGCACGTGCAGACCGCCTCGTTCCCAGACGAGGGTTTTGGAGATCCTGGCCTTGAGTATCCGTGCGTAGTAAGCGCAGGCTTCCTCGAGATTATTGACCAGCACATCTACGTGACTGAACTTCAGATCCATTGCAGCCTTCCTCCCGTCGAGCCGGCACCGCTCAGGTAGTTACCACTGAGAAAATCGGTAAAGGGCAATATTTTCATACTCGGTAGAAGCCCGCCAACACTACGATTGCGCAACCTTTACCGACACCCCTTGATGCCGCTTCGCCGCCCAGACCACCCCACCCACCAGCAGCACGATAGACGTCACTTCCATCAAGCCCGGTACGCGCTGGCTGAACAGAAAGCCGTATACGCAGGCAAACAGGGTTTCGAAGACGATCATCTGGCCGCTCAAGGAGGTGGCCAGGCGGCGCGAGCAGGCATTCCACAGCCCATTGGCCAGCCACGAACCGCAGAGTGCGAGGAACAGGCAAACCCAGAGCAACGCCATCCAGCGGCGGTGTTCCACCTGCGCCGGCACCAGGTTCGGGAACAGCATCAAGGCTGCGATGCCGAACACGATGGCAACGATACCGGTGACGATGCCGAGCAGCGTCGACCATTCGCTGCTGTTGAAATGGCTTTGCTTGAGGTAACGGGCATTGTGGGTGGCGTACCACGACCAGCAGATCACGCCGCTGAAGCCGCAAGCCAGGCCCAGTAAGCGGGTAGACAACGAGGTGGTTGACGCTGCCGTCGTGGAGTGTTCCAGGCTCACCGATACGATACCCAGGAATACCAGCAACAGCGGCAGCTTGAGTTTGGTCAGGGGCAGCGACCCGGCATCGCGGCGTCCCAGGTAGGTAATGGCCACCGGCATCATGCCGTTGATCAGGGCAGCGGCGGTGACCCCGCTCAACTGTACCGAAGCGCCCAGCAATGCATAGTTGAGGATATTGCCGGTCAACGACAGGCGCAGCAGCATCAAGGCGTCGCGACGGGTCAAGCGCGACAGCAGGCGCGAGGCAATCGGCAAGGCCACGAGCAGTGAGATCAATCCGTACAGGGCAAAGCGCACGCTGCTGATCAATACCGCATTGAATTCCGGCAACAACGAAGGGGCGAGGATCACGCCACCCCAGATGGCGCCCGCCAATACCGCAAATACTATCCCGCTGTTCATTCTCTCGACTCTGACAGGCTGTTTGCCGGCATTCTAGCCATGCTATATAAGCGCTACCTGCGATAAATAGTCGGCCACCCATTCCTGTGGGGAATGTCGCGCGTTTTTCATCAGCTAGGGAGAATCCCCATCAACCGTTATTTACGGACCTTGCCGCCATTGGAGACGCTGATCACCTTTGAGGCGGTGGGGCGCCACGCCAGTTTCACCGGGGCAGCGGGCGAGCTGTTTCTGACCCAGAGCGCTGTCAGCAAGCAGATGCGCCAGCTCGAAGACTGCATGGGCGTGCCGCTGTTCGAGCGCAAGCCTCGGGGCGTCAAGCTGACCGGCGCCGGCGACGAGTTGCTGATGACGGTCAACGTGCTGCTCACGACGATGTACCAAAGCGTCACGCGCATTCGCAATGTGCATCAGTCCAACGCCGTGTCGGTGCTGGCGACCCATGCCCTGGCGCAGTTCTGGCTGTTCCCCAAGCTGATCGAGTTCAACAAGGCCTACCCGGATATCGCCGTGCACGTGCATGCGATCAACGAGTTCGATGAAAGCAGCCTCAATGATTTCGACGTGGGCATTCTGTATGGCTCGGGGGAGTGGCCGTCGCTGGACAGCGATTTCCTCCTGCCGGAAATCGTTTATGCCGTGGCTCATCCTGCACTGGACGTCTCGGGCATCCAGACGCTGGAACAATTGGCCCAGGCCAACCTGGTGCAGATCGACACCTGCGCCTGGCAATGCCTGGACTGGCACGAGTGGTTCGGCCACTTCGGCATCAACTACGTGGCGCGGGACAAAGCGCCGGTGTTCAACCAGCTGACCTTGGCCTACCGAGCCGTGCAGCAGGGCATGGGGATCGGCCTGGCGTGGACGTTCATGGCCGATGAGGCGTTGACCAAGGGCGAATTGCAGCGAGTGACCGCGTTTGAATGCGTGACGGGCAACGGCGAATTCCTGGTCTCGCTCAAACATCGCAAGCGATCTGCGGCTGCCGAGATTTTTCGGGAGTGGTTGTTGGGGTCGATGGGTGACTGAGGGGATTCGCGCAAACGCGGCGTGCCACTTTTTGCACTTCGCGGGTAGTGGGCACCAAGCCTAGTCCGGCGCGCTTTCGGGTGTCGTGCGACGGACCCGTTTCTCAGGTTGTGGAGTAAAAAATACATAGGAATGTAGTGTTGAATTAAATAATCCATTGATTTAGGATCAATCCCACGTTGTACGAGATCAACCGCTGTTGGCACCTAAAAAAACAAACAATCGGGAGCAAACATGAAAGCGAAAGTGATGTTGGGATTGTTCATGACCGCCGCCGTTGCACTGCCAGCCTGGTCCGCTGACTGGACGGTCGGTGCCAACGTTGGCAACGTGCCCTGGGAGTTTCAGGACGCCAAAGGGGAGTTTGTCGGCTTCGAGGTCGATGTTGTAAAAGAAGTGGCCAAGCGCGCGGGGAAAAGCGTCGAGTTCATCAATATCCCTTTCAACGGCCTGTTCAGTGCCGTGCAATCCAAGCGTGTCGAGATCGCCATTTCATCGATCACCATTACCCCTAAACGACTGGAGTCGGTTGCCTTTGCACAGCCTTACTTCGACAGCGACCAGTCCCTGACCGCACTGACCACGTCCAAGGTCAAGAGCCTGACCGACATGGGCGGCAAAGTCGTCGGCGTCGATACGGGTTCGACCGGCGACATGTGGATTGGCCAGCACAAGGACGAGTACAAGTTCGCCGATGTCTCGCGTTATGAAGGATTGTCGCCAGCCATGCTCGATCTGGCTTCCGGGCGCATCGATGGCTACCTCAGTGACATTCCCGCAGTGCTCTACTACATCAAGGACAAGCCGCAATACACCATCGTCGCTCGAATCCCCACCGGTGAGCGCTACTCGCTGATGCACGCCAAAGGCTGGGCGATGAGTGATCAGGTCAACGACATCATCAGCAAGATGAAAGAAGACGGCACGCTCGGAAAAATCCACAAACAGTGGTTCGGCGCCGAGGCGGCCAAAGACTCCAGCACCATGCAAGTGACCGCTGTCCTCAAGTAAGCCTTGCTGCTGTTGCCTGTCAGTGGCGATACCCGTTCGCCACTTGTCTTGACCGAGGTATCCCATGGATCTTTTGCAGACATTTTTTAACTGGAATGTGCTCGTCGAGTCGCTTCCGCTGATGATGCGGGGCCTGGGCGTCACCATCCTGCTTGGGGTGGTGAGCATTGCCCTGGGCCTGGTGGGCGGGCTGCTGCTGGCGTTGTTGAGGCTGTACGCCTACACGCCCGTTCGAGCGCTGGCACGTGTCTACATCGATATCATGCGTTCCATTCCGCTGCTGGTCCTGCTGGTGTTGATCTACTACGCACTGCCATTCGTGGGCATCCGCCTGTCGTCATTCGCGGCCGCTGCCAGCGCGCTCTCGCTGGTCTCCTGTGCCTACAGCGCGGAGATCTTTCGCTCGGGCATCGAGGCCATTCCCCGTGGCCAGTTCGAAGCATCGGCCTCCCAGGGCATGAGCTTCTTCAACACCATGCGCGACGTGGTTCTGCCCCAGGCCATTCGCATCGTCATGCCGCCCATGACGAGCAATTGCATCAACGTCATGAAAGACACGGCGCTGGCCTCGGTGGTCGCGATGCCTGACCTGCTCAAGCAGGCCACCCAGGCGCAGGCTCTGGCGGCCAATCCGACTCCGCTGGTAGGGGCTGCCTTGTTGTACCTGTTGCTGCTGTTGCCGCTGGTGCAGATGGTCAGCTGGGTTGAACGCCGTAACGCCTCGGGAGGAAAAACCGCATGAGCACCTTGATCGACATCGAAAAGCTCGACAAGTACTACGGCAATTTCAAAGCGCTGAGCGATATCAATCTGCAGGTTGCAGAAGGTGAGGTGGTGGTCATTCTTGGCCCCTCCGGCTCGGGCAAATCGACCTTGATCCGCTGCATCAACCTGCTCGAGGACTACCAGAAAGGCGATATCCGCGTGGCCGGCGAGCGGGTTGAGCACGGTCCGCGACTGAGCGCCATACGCAGTGAAGTCGGCATGGTGTTCCAGAGTTTCAACCTCTATCCGCACCTCAGTGTGCTCGACAATGTGTCGCTGGCGCCGATCCGGGTGCGCGGCCTGAGTCGTCGTGATGCCCATGCCCGGGCCAGGGAGTTACTGGTCAAGGTCGGCATGGGCGATCACGCGCACAAATACCCGAGCCAGTTGTCCGGCGGCCAGCAGCAGCGCGTGGCCATTGCCCGCACCATGGCGATGGAGCCCCGGGCGATTCTGTTCGATGAGCCGACCTCGGCACTGGACCCGGAAATGGTCGGCGAAGTGCTGGATGTCATGCAAAACCTCGCTCGCTCCGGCGTCACGATGGTTGTGGTCACCCATGAAATGGGCTTTGCCCGTCGGGTCGCCGATCGGGTGATCTTCATGGAAAGCGGACGCATTGTTGAGCAGAACATCCCTGAACCGTTTTTTACTGCACCTCAGGAGCAGCGCACGCAAGCGTTCCTGCAGGCCATCTTGCATCATTGAATCAGGCTGGAGAAAGTAGAGTGAATCCTCTCGATATCGATTACGTTCGCAAGCAGTTTCCTGGTCTGTCCGATGGTTATGCCTACATGGATAACGCCGGTGGTTCGATGGTATTGAGCACCGTGGCAGAGCGGGTCTGCGACTACCTGCTCAACAGCAGTGTGCAACTGGGTGCTTCCTACCGACCTTCTGTTGCGGCGGGTGAGCGAGTGATGCAGGCTCGCCATTCGGTGATGCAATTGATCAACGCCGAGCATCCGGAAGAAGTGATCATGGGCGGCTCGACCACCCACTTGTTGCAGATCCTGTGTCGCGCCATCGCCCCGTCCATCGTCCCCGGCGATGAAATCATCGTCACCAACTGCGACCACGAGGCCAACATCGGTCCTTGGGTCAACTTGTGCGAAAGCCGCGGCGCGACCCTGCGTGTGTGGCAGGTCAATCCCGACAGCTGCGAGCTCGAACTGGATGACCTGCAAGTGTTGCTCAACAACAACACCCGCTATGTGTCGATGACCCACACCTCGAACATTCTCGGCTCGGTCAATCCGGTTGCCGAAGTCGCCCGGCGTGTCCATGCAGTGGGCGCCAGGTTGTGTGTGGACGGCGTCGCTTATGCGCCACACCGTTTGGTCGATGTGCAGGCCAGCGGCGCCGATTTCTACGTCTACAGCTTCTACAAAACCTTCGGCCCGCACTTTGCCGTGCTCTGGGGGCGTCGACCGCTGTTGCTGGAAATGCCGAGTCTCAATCACTTCTTTATCGGCAAGGAGGTGGTGCCCTACAAATTGCAGCCTGGCAACGTCAATTACGAGCTGTCGTTCGGTTGCATCGGGATTACCGACTATCTGCTCGACATCAGCTCAAGGCTTGGCGCACAAGGCAGCGAGCGCCAGTGCATGCAGGCGGCGTTCGATGCCTTCGAGGTGCAGGAAGATTTGCTCGCCGAACGTCTGCTGGCATTTTTGCGCCAGCGCGAGGGCGTGCGGATCATTGGCAAGGCGCATACCCGCAATCGGGTGCCGACCATCAGTTTCGTGGTCGAGGGTGTGCAGTCGGAGGCAGTCGTGCGCAGGGTCGACGAACACCGGATCGGCATTCGCTTTGGTGACTTCTATGCGCGGCGGCTTATCGAAGCCCTGGGACTTGACCGGTTTGGCGGGGTAGTGCGGGTGTCGCTGGCGCATTACAACACGCTGGAAGAAGTCGACCGCCTCATCACGGCGCTGGATCAGGCAATCAACGCGTTGCGTTGACTGGCGTACATACCTCTTTTTTGACGAGCCTCAATCATGGCCTTACCTGAAACCCTTGCAGAGCTGCGCGACTGCATAGCGACCCAGCACGAACAACTGACGGGTCGTCTGCGCGATGCTGCCCGCTACCTGATCGACAACCCGCATGAGATCGCCCTCAATACGGTAGCCGAACTGGGCAAGCGCTCGAGCATCGCGCCTACCGCCTATATTCGGCTGGCTCAGGCGCTGGGCTTTGCGGGGTTCAAGGATTTGCAGCGGTTGTTCCGTGCCCCACTGCAACAGGCCGCCGACACCCACAGCGAACGCATCCGGCACTATGGCGGGGAGACCTTGCTGGAAGACCCGAGTGACGTCGGCGGGATTCTGCGTGAATTCAGCCAGGCCAATATCGTGTCCCTGGAACATCTGGCAGAAGGGGGGGAACAGGCCAATATCGAAGCGGCCATCGCCCATCTGCAGGGTGCGCGGACGACCTTCGTCATTGGCATGCGCCGTGCCTTTCCGGTGGCGGCCTACCTGAGCTACGCATTGAGTCGGGTGGGCCGGCGAACCGTGCACATCAGCGGTGCTGGCGGCACCTTGCCAGAGCAGGTCAGTGCCATTGCCGACGATGATCTGCTGATCGCTGTCAGCTTTCCACCGTACGCCAATGACACCGTTGAGGCTTGCCGTCAGGCACGCCAGGCAGGCGTGACGCTGGTGGCGATCACCGACAGCGTTCTGAGCCCTATCGGGCAGATGGCCGATACGGTGATTGAGGTCAATGACGCCGAACTGCTGGGCTTTCGTTCGCTCACTGCATCTTTCTGTATTGCCCAGACCCTGGCGATGGGGCTGGCTTTCAGCGAGTGGCAATCGGATAGCAACTTCAGTCACGACCGGCTGAAAGATATCGACTGCTAAGTCGCCACCTTCGCGACACAACCCTTTAACCCGTCACTTCAGGAGAACATCCCGATGGTTTCACCTGCACGCGATTTAGTCGGTTACGGTAGAAAACGCCCGCAAGGCACCTGGCCCAATGGCGCACGACTGGCCATCAGCCTGGTGATCAACTACGAAGAAGGCTCCGAACGCTCGCTCGCCATGGGCGATCCAGACCAGGAGTCGATGACCGAATGGGGCAGCTACTCGATCCCTGACGGCACGCGCAATCTGGCGATGGAATCGATGTATGAGTACGGCTCGCGCGTGGGGATCTGGCGAATTCTGGATATTCTCGACCAGCAGTCAGTGCGCGCGACCTTTCATGCCTGCGCGCTAGCCTTCGAGCAGAACCCCGATGTCGCACGCGCTGCAGTGGCCGCAGGTCATGAAATCTGCAGCCACGGTTATCGCTGGGAGGAAGTGTTTCGCCTGACCGAAGAGCAGGAGCGTGAACACATGCGCCTGGCCATCGAATCATTCGAACGCACCTGTGGCAAACGTCCTGTGGGCTGGTATTGCCGCTATGGCGCCAGCGTCAATACCCGTCGCCTGGTCGCCGAGGAGGGCGGTTTTCTCTACGATTCCGATGCCTACAACGACGATGTTCCCTACTTCGTCGAGGTGGAGGGCAAGCGTCATCTCGTGGTGCCCTACACCGCCGACGTGAACGACTTCCGCTACTGGAATTCGCCAGGACTGTCCCAGGCATCGGATTTTTTCGAGTACATGAAGGAAAGCTTTGAGGTCCTTTATGAAGAGTCCGCTGAAGGGCCACGGATGATGTCGATCGGGCTGCATCCGCGCATGGTGGGGCGCCCAGGGCGGGTGAGGGCGATCAAGCAATTCATCGAGTATGCCAGGCAGCACGGCGGTGTCTGGTTCGCTACGCGCGAAGACATCGCCCGGGCCTGGCTTGAACGCAGTTGATTGTCAGGCAATCACGCTCGCTCAACCACCTGTAGCAGTCCTTTCGAGGCGGCCTGATATGCAAGCTTTTGACACGGTGATTCGCAACGCCCGCGTGGTCACCGCCGCAGACACCTTTACCAGCGATATCGGCATTCGTGACGGGCGCATCGTTTCCCTTGGCCTGGACCTGCCGCCAGGTCACCGTGAAATCGACGCGGCAGGCCGGCATGTCACGCCCGGCGGCATCGACAGTCATGTGCACTTCGACCAGCCGACGGGCGACGGCTCGGTAATGGCCGATGACTTCTTCAGCGGCACCGTCTCGGCGGGCTGCGGTGGAACCACCACCGTTATTCCGTTCGCCTGCCAGCAGAAGGGCGAGAGCCTGCGCGCTGCCGTCGATGATTACCATCGTCGGGCGGGTAACAAGCCGGTGATCGACTATGCCTTCCACCTGATCGTCACCGACCCCACCCCGCAGGTGCTCCGTGAAGAGCTGCCGGCGCTGATTGCCGAAGGCTATACATCCTTCAAGATCTACATGACCTACGACGCGCTGAAGCTGGGCGACAGGGAAATTCTCGAGACGTTGTCGGTCGCACGCCGTGAAGGCGCCATGGTGATGCTCCACGCCGAGAACAGCGATTGCATCGCCTGGCTGACCGAACGACTGCTGGCGGCCGGGCTGACTGCGCCGCGCTACCACAGCGCGTCACGACCGATGCTGGTGGAGCGCGAAGCGACCCACCGTGCCATCGCCCTTGCCGAACTGGTGGACGTACCGATCCTGATCGTGCACGTGTCGGGTCGCGAGGCCGTGGAGCAGATTCGCTGGGCGCAGAGCCAGGGCTTGAAGGTGTACGCCGAAACCTGTCCGCAGTACCTGTTCCTGACCGCCGACTCGCTGGGCTGTGACGACAGCTTCGAAGGTGCCAAGTGCATCTGCAGCCCGCCGCCCCGCGATGCCGCAAACCAGCAGGTGATCTGGGATGGCCTGGAGAACGGCTCCTTCGAGGTTTTCTCCTCAGACCACGCACCCTTTCGCTTCGATGGCCCCGACGGCAAGAAGGCCCATGGTGAAGCGGTGTCGTTCGACCAGGTCGCCAATGGCATTCCCGGCGTCGAAACCCGCATGGCACTGCTCTGGTCCGAAGGCGTGCGCAAGGGGCGCATCACCCCGCAGAGCTTTGTTGCGCTGACTTCCACCAATGCCGCCAGGATGTATGGCTTGTATCCGCGCAAGGGCAGCATTGCGGTGGGTGCCGATGCCGACCTGGTGATCTGGGACGAAGGCGAGCCGGTGCACCTGTGCAACGCAATGCTGCACCACAATGTCGATTACACGCCTTACGCCGGCATGACGCTGAGCGCCTGGCCGGCCATGACCCTGTCGCGTGGTGAAGTGGTCTGGGACGGCGAGCCGCGCGGTGAGGCGGGGCGTGGCCGGTTTCTGCCGTGCGAGCGCCCGGCACCCGCGCAACTGCGTCGACGCAAGACTGAGCTGGCCTTGTGAGTGCGATCGCGCAGGTGGCCGCCAGCCTGATCCGTGGTTGGCGTGAAGGGCGCCAGCAACCCTTGCCAACCCTGGAACTGGTCAGCGAAGCCCAGGCTTATGCCGTGCAGCAACAGGTTGCCGAGGCCCTCGGCTGGTTCGCCTCCGGGCCGCCAGCGGCCTGGAAACTGGGGGGCGCTCCGGGCGGGCTGATCAGCACCGCCGGTGTACCGGCAATGGCGGTGCATCCGTCGGGCTGGCAGGTTCCGCCAGGTGATGACTTCGGTTTCGGCATCGAGGGTGAACTGATCGTGCGCCTGTCGCGCGACCTCGACCGGCACACGGATCTGGCCATGGCCCGAGCGGCGGTCGATGTGTGGATGCCGGGCATTGAACTGTGCGGCACGCGCTGGCTGCAGGGCGAGCAGGCTGCGCCACTGCTGCGGCTGGCCGACCAGCAACTCAACCGCGCGCTGGTACTGGGTGAACCGCAAACCCTTGGGCAAATGCCCGATTGGTCAAGACAGCAGGTGACATTGCGGGTGGCCGGTGAGCCTGAGTTCGTCGCGGTTGGCAGCCATCCATTCGGTGAGCCGTTGAGTTCGCTGCCGTGGCTGGCGCGTCACGCGGCGGCATTGGGCAGCCCCTTGCGGGCCGGTGACCTGGTGGCTTGTGGCAGCTGGACCGGAATCTATTGGGCGCGGGCCGGGGTGCAAGTAGAGGTCGAGTTCGCCGGGATAGGACGGGTTACCTTGTCGACCTGATGGGTTTCACAGGCTTGCCGATTCCACTCATCAGCCATTGATGTCGGCGCGCTCTTCATTACCGTTCTCCCGGCACAGTTGCACAAGCACTGACGTGCAGCCCAACGGCAACAGCCTTTCTCCCTCCTTATTTTCACTCCTTCGACTGACGCCTCCAATGCCGGGGGCGACCATCAGTCGCGCTGAAATCATTTTATCGATTGACATGTATCACTATTAATATTAAAAAATACATTAAGTGATATCAATAAATCGCACAGCGATACGGAGTGTAAATTGTACGATCCTCTGGTCAATGCTCATCCGGGCGTCGGAGCGGCACATACACCGTCTTATTGGGTGGGTACTGCGGGTAGCGCACCGCAAGACGATGGTCCGGTCAGTGGTGCCATGGACGTGGATGTGGCGATCATTGGCGCCGGTTACACCGGCTTGAGCTGTGCCTTGCACCTGGCGCGCGAACACGGGATTCGCGCAGTGGTGCTGGAGGCCAATCAGGTGGCGTGGGGATGCAGTGGACGCAATGGCAGTTTTGCCCGTATCTCTGGTGGACGTGTGGCCTTGGCGGAGCTGATTTCGCGTTATGGCGCGACCACGGCCAAAGCCTACTTCGAAGAAATGTCGGCGGGGCTGAACACGGTGCGCGGGCTGATTCGTGACGGGCAGATCGAGTGTGATGCGCAGCCCGATGGCGTGTACAAGGTTGCCAGCCAGGCAAAGCACGTCGAAGGGCTCAAGCGCGAAGCCGGTCTCTATAACGACGTGCTGAAATACAACGCCCGATTCGTCACCGGCGCCCAGGTGCAGGCCGTGCACAACGGAGCAGAGTCGTTTGGTGCGCTGTTCATGCCGGACGGTTTTTCCATGCACCCGCTCAAGCTGGCGTGGGGTATTCACCGCATGGCGCGTGAGGCCGGCGTGAAGGTGCATGTGGCCTCGCCCGTGGTCGACTGGCACAGCGATAACAGCAGCCATCGACTGGTAACCCCCGGTGGCGTGGTGACGGCGCGCCGAGTGGTGGTTGCCACCAATGGCTACACCTCGGGCACCTTGAACAAGGCCACCGCCGGACGGGTGTTGCCGGTGCACTCGCAAATCATCGTCACCCGCCCGTTGAGCGCCGAAGAGAAGCGCCAGAGCCTGCCGGGAAGCGAGTGTATGTTCGATACGCGCAATCTGCTGTCGTATTACCGCCGCTTGCCGGACGACCGCATTTTGTTTGGCGGGCGCAGCGCCATCACCGGCCGTGACGCGGAAAATCCCCGGCACCGGCAAAACCTGCATGACGCGCTGTGCCGCAAGTTCCCGGTACTGCAGGGCATTGCCGTGGATTACAACTGGGGCGGCTGGGTGGCGGTCAGCGAGAATTCCTTGCCGTTCATTTACCAGGTGCAAGGGCAGAGCAACGTGTTTTCGGCGGGTGGCTATGCCGGCAGCGGCGTGTCCTTTTCCGTGCAGGCCGGCAAGCGCCTGGCGCAAATGGTCGCTGGCGAGCAACGTCCGACGGCCGTCGATTTTCTGCATCAGCCGCCCAAGCGTTTTCCGTTCCAGTCGTTCCTGCGGGTGGGGCAACGGATGGCTTACACCTGGTATCGCTTCAAGGATGCGCAATAAGCCGGACGCGGGCCTGGGGAGGCCTCGCAGTGCAGTGAAAAAGCGGTAACCGAGGAGTGTGAAAAACGCCTCCCGATATAACAACAGCAAGGTGGGCGACATCGCCCGGCGTTTGATTCAACTGTCTAACTACAACAATTTCAGGAGTTGAAAATGCGATCAATCAACAAGCAAATGACAGGCCTGGCATTCGCCTTGTCCCTGTGTGCCGTTGCCCAGGTGCAGGCAGCGGGCAGCGTGACCTTTGCCGGCTGGGGCGGCGCCTTGCAGGATGCCGAGCGCAAGGCTTACCTCAAGCCTGCCGAAGCGGCGTTGGGGATCAAGATTCAGGAAGACAACATGGACGGCCTGGCCGCCGTGCGTGCCCAGGTGATGTCGGGCAAGCCTAAATGGGACGTGGTCGAACTGGCCTCCAATGACTGCGTGATGGCCCAGGAGCAGGGCCTGACCGAGCCGCTGGATTACTCGGTGATCAGCACCGAGGGCGTGGCCGCGAACTTCTACGGCAAGAACTGGATTGCCAGTAACGCCTACTCCACGGTACTGGCTTGGGCCAACGATGCCGGGGCCAACACACCGAAAGACTGGAAGGCCTTCTTCGACCCCCAGGTGAAAGCCTCGCGCTCGCTGTACCGCCAGCCCTATACCACCCTCGAGCTGGCGCTGATCGCCGACGGCGTCTCGCCCAAGGCCCTGTATCCGCTGGACGTCGACCGTGCCTTCAAGGTGCTGGAGCGCATCAAGCCGCAAGTGGTCAACTGGTGGCGCAGCGGTACCGACTCCGCACAGTTGCTGCGCAGCCGCGAAGTGGATGCGCTGTCGATCTGGGCCTCGCGGGTCGATGAACTGAAGAAGAACGGCGATGACGTCGACTACACCTACGACCATGCCCTGGTGGACTACGACTGCGTAGTGGTGCCCAAAGGCGCGCCGAACAAGGAGTTGGCAATGAAGCTGGTGGCCGAAATCATGAAGCCGCACAGCCAGGCCACCCTGGTCACCCTGATCCCCAACCCGCCGATCAACACCAAGGCCTACGACACCGGCATCATCCCGGCAGCGATGGCGGCGACCCTGCCGACCGCGCCGGCCAATATCGACAAGGTGGTGTTTTTCGACCCTGTGTGGTGGCAAGCCAACCAGGCCGAAGTGCAACGTCGTTTCGACCTGTTCATCCAGAATTGATAAGGCAGTCACTATGAAGCGTTTCAACAAGAACCTGCTCAAGGGTGCTGTCGTTGCAGCATTGACCCTGGGCACCAGCGCCGCGGTATTGGCCGACAGTCTGACCTTTTCCGGCTGGGGCGGTGCGCAGCAGGATGCCGAGCGCAAAGCCTATCTGCAGCCTGCCGCCAAGGCGCTGGGCATCGTCATCAAGGAAGACAACATGGACGGACTCGCCGCCGTCCGCGCCCAGGTCATGTCGGGCAAGCCGAAGTGGGACGTGGTCGAACTGGGCAGCACCGAATGCGCCCAGGCGCAGCAGGAAGGCCTGGTCGAACCGCTGGATTACTCGGTGATCGACGCCACCCATGTCGATAAAAACGTGGTCAGCAGTCACTGGATCGCCAGCCATGCCTACGCCACAGTGGTGGCCTGGGCCGAGGGCAGCGATGCGCCGGTGGCGAAGAACTGGCAGCAGTTCTTCGATCCGCAGGTCAAAGGTGCCCGTGCGCTCTACCGTCAGCCCTGGTTGACCATGGAAGCGGCGTTGCTGGGGGATGGCGTTGCCGCCAAAGACCTGTACCCGCTGGATGTGGAGCGGGCGATCAAGGTGCTTAGCCGCATCAAGCCGCAGGTGGTCAACTGGTGGAGCGCCGGTGCCGATTCCGCACAGTTGCTGCGCAGCCGTGAAGTGGACTTCCTGGCGATCTGGAACGGTCGGGTCAACGAGGTCAAGGCCAGCGGTGATGCGGTCGACTACAGCTTCGACGGTGCATTGCTCAGCCATGACTGCCTGATCGTACCGAAGGGCTCGGCGAACAAGGCGCTGGCGATGAAGTTGATCGCCGAGATCATCAAGCCGCAAAGCCAGGCGACCCTGGCCACGCTGATTCCATACTCGCCGGTGAACGCCCAGGCCTACGAGCTGCCGATGATTACCCAGGAGCTGGCGGCGCGCTTGCCGACTTCGCCGCAGAACATCGACAAGGTGGTTTCGGTATCGCCGCAGTGGTGGGTAGAGAATCAGGAAGCGGTTCGTCAACGCTTCGCCCTGTTCCTCGCCAACTGATTCGCTGCGGGTTCGTCAAGAAGTGGGGTGGGGCGGTCAAGGCCCCCCATCTTCGATAAGAAGGGACGCAAGCCGTCCGAATGGTGCCGAGTGTGAGCATGTCCGAAGACCCTAAACTTTCGATGTCCATCGACATCGAGAACCTGACCAAGACCTACGACAGCTTTGCTGCGTTGGATGATGTTTCGCTGTCGATCAAGAGCGGCGAATTCCTGTCATTGCTCGGCTCCTCCGGTTCCGGCAAGACCACGCTGCTGATGGCCCTGGCCGGTTTCGTCCGTCCCGATGCCGGCAGCATCCGCTTCGGTGGCCGCGAGATGGTCTTCGAGCCGCCGCACAAGCGCGACGTCGGCATGATGTTCCAGAGCTATGCGTTGTTCCCGCACATGAACGTGTTCCAGAACGTCGCCTATCCGCTGAAGCTGCGCGGCTACAGCCGTGCCGACATTCGCCAGCGGGTACAGCAGGCGCTGGCCACGGTGGAACTGGATCACTTGATCGAGCGCAACATTACCGAGATGTCCGGTGGTCAGCGCCAGCGCATCGCCCTGGCCCGCGCCATCGTTTTCGAACCGAAGATTCTGTTGATGGACGAGCCGCTCTCGGCCCTCGACAAACGCCTGCGCGAAACCATGCAGCTGGAGCTGCGTCGCCTGCACGAGCGACTGGGCATGACCGTGGTCTACGTGACGCACGATCAGCGCGAAGCGCTGACCATGTCCGACCGCATCGCGGTGATGAGCAAAGGGCGGATTCGCCAGATCGACACGCCGATCAATCTGTACGAGCGTCCGGCCAACCGCTTCATCGCCGAATTCGTCGGCGAGTCGTCCTGCCTGCCGGTCACTCTGCAGGACGGTCAGGCGATGTTCCAGGGGCGCACGCTGCGCACCGCCAGTGTCGCCGGCGGATTGAAAACCTCGAGCCTGGTGGTGCGCCCGGAAAAACTGCAATTCGTGTCAGCCCAGGCCAGCGATTACAACCTGCTGCACGGCCATGTCACCGACGTGATTTTCCAGGGTGAAAGCCAGCTGGTGCAGATCAGCCTGGGCGAGGGCATGGCCGTGGCCATTCGCCGGCCAACCCGCAGTTCGGAAAGCCATCGCCTGCCCACCCGTGGCGAGGCCGTGGTGTTGGGCCTGCACCCCCACGACACCCTGGTGGTGGAGGACGAGCAATGAGCGGTGCCGGGTCCGGCGCGCTGAATGCGCGCGAGCTGCACAGTGCACAGCAGCGTGAGCGCTGGTACCTGATGGGTTCCGGGCTGCCGGCCTTGCTCCTGGTGCTGCTGACGTTCGTGCTGCCGATCGGCTGGCTGTTCTGGCTGTCGCTGTTCGATGCCAACGGTCAGCTGACAATTGCCAACTACACCCGGCTGCTGGAGCCGATCTATGTGCTGACCTTCGTGCAGACCTTCAAGATCAGCATCATCGTCACCATCACCTGTGTGCTGATCGGTTATCCCTATGCCTATTTCATGATCAAGGGCCCGCGCTGGCTGGCCAACCTGGCGATGGGCTTGTTGCTGGTGTCGCTGTGGACTTCGCTGCTGGTGCGCACCTATGCCTGGTTGATCATCCTGCAGCGCCGTGGCATCGCCAACGACCTGCTGATGAGCCTGGGCATCACCGACGCACCGCTGGCGCTGGTACACAACCTCACCGGCACGGTGATCGGCATGGTCCACATCATGTTGCCGTTCATGATCCTGCCGTTGTTTGCCGCCATGAAAAGCATCGACCCGATCTATAACCAGGCCGCCGCTGCCTTTGGCGCGTCGCCTTCGCGAGCCTTTCGCGATGTGTTCCTGCCGCTGTCGTTGCCGGGCCTGGCGGCCGGGGCGACGCTGGTGTTCGTGATCACCCTGGGCTTTTACGTCACCCCGGCGTTGCTGGGCGGTGGCAAGGTGCAGATGATTTCGATGCGGATCGAGAGCGATGTGTCCATGTACGCCAACTGGGGCGCTGCGTCGTCGCTGGGTGTGGTGCTGCTGGTGGCCACCTTGTTCATGTTGTTTATCGTCAAGAAGAGCGCGGGCCTCGGCCGGCGCGGTGAGTGAAACCATGGTCCGAGTCAAACAAACCCTGATGGCAGGCGTGCGCGCTTCCTGGTTGTACCTGCTGGTGCTGGCAACCATGGCGTTTCTGGTGCTGCCGACACTGATCGTGATCCCGATGTCGCTGTCCGATGCGCGCTACCTGAGCTTTCCGCCCAAGTCGTTCAGCATCGAGCCGTTCTTCAGTTACTTCGCATCGCTGGAGTGGCGTGCGGCGACCACGGTGTCGCTGATCACCGCGACCCTGACCATGCTGCTGGCCACCACTCTGGGCACGGCGGCGGCCTACTCGCTGCATGTCACCCAGTCGCGTTTATCGGGCGTGCTGCGCGGTCTGCTGATGGCGCCGATGATCGTACCGACGATCTTCATCGCCATCGGTCTGTTCTTCGTCTACGCCCGGTTCGACCTGAACAACACCATCCCCGGCCTGGTGCTGGCGCATACGCTGCTGGCCTTGCCGTACGTGGTGATCAACGTCAGCGCCGGGTTGCGCAGCTACGACATGACCCAGGAGCAGGCCGCGTGCATTCTCGGCGCCACGCGGTTGCGGGCGTTCTTCGACGTGACGTTGCCGCAGATCCGCTTCTCGGTGATAGCTGCAGCGATGTTCGCCTTTGCCATTTCCCTCGATGAGGCGGTGATCTCACTGTTCATCAGTGGCGGCGACAGTTCCACGCTGACCAAGCGCATGTTCAGTTCCCTGCGTTCGGAAATCGACCCGCTGATCGCCGTCGTCGCCACGCTGATGACGCTGCTGTCGATCATGATGCTGTGCATCAGCATCATGGCCCAGCGCAAAGCCAAAAGGAGTGGGGCATGAGCCGTACTCAACTGCGCCTTGCACAGGCCGGCAGCGAAACCGTCGAGTTCTTCTGGAACGGTCGGCCGGTACAGGGCCGTCGAGGCGAAAGCGTAGCGGCGGCACTGTTGGCCAATGGCATCCGCACCTTGGCCTGGAGTCGCAAGTCCCATCGTCCGCTGGGTTATTCCGGCAGCTATGTAACGGGCGTTCTGGCCCGGGTCAACGGCGTGCCCAACGTGCGCCTGGATCTGTTGCCGGTGAGCGCTGGCGTGCGGCTGGAGATGCAGAACTGCTGGCCCGGCCCGGCGTTCGATGTGCTGCGTCTGTCGCGGTTGATTCCGGCCAGCTGGATTCAGGGCGGTTTCGAGCACAGCAATCTGGTGCCCAGTGGCACGGCGCTGTTCCAACGCTGGGAAGCGCTGCTGGCGTTTCTTGCCGGTGTGGCCAAACCCGCAGAGCCTGCGGGCGAAGTGGCGGTGCCGACGGCGCGTTACCTGAGCGCCGATCTGCTGGTGATCGGCGGAGGGCCGGCAGGTTGTGCGGCGGCCAATGATGCCGCGGCGGCGGGTCGTAGCGTGGTGCTGGTGACCCGTGGCTCGTCGTTGGGCCGCTATGCCCATGCAGCAGGTCAGCCGCGACCGACTCTGGATGAACGGGTGCAACTGGTCACAGGCGCGGAAGTCTTTGGTGCCTACCGGGAGGGCGAACTGTTGCTCGCCGCACCTCACGATCCCGCGCAAGGGGCCCTGGCCCTAGAAGCGGACGAAGTGATTCTGGCCAGCGGTCGCCGTGCTTGCCCACCGGTCGTTCCGGGCATGTGGCTGCCGGGCGTGATGGAGGTGCGCAGCGCCTTGATCATGGCTCATGAACAGGCGGTGGCGCCGGGAGCACGGGTCGTGGTGGTCGGCAATGGCGATCAGGAAGCCGTGGCCAGGCGTTTGCGTGAATTGGGTGTCAATGTCGTGGCCGCGCGGCCGCTGGCTGACTTGCGTCGGGTGGTGGGGCGCAGCCAGGTTCGCGCCGCGCTGTTTGCCGAGTCGGTGGCCTGTGATGCCGTGGTGCATGCCGGGCCCTGGTTGAGTGAGGCCAGCCTGACCTTCCAGAGCCGTGCCGAAGGCTTGTTGCAATTGCGCGAGCAGCGCCAGAGCCGTCTGCGTGCCGTCGGTTCCGCGGCAGAGGCCGATCAAGCGCTGCCGGTGGCACCACGCTCAGGGCACAAGGCGCTGTTGTGCCCGTGCTTCGATGTGTCCTGCCATGAAGTGGAAGCCTTGCTGGCGCAAGGCATCACCGACCTGGAAGTGATCAAGCGCCTGACCTCCTGCGGCATGGGCCCGTGCCAGGGGCAACCCTGCTGGGATTCGTTGCGCGCGTTGGTCAGTGCCCGTAGCGGCATCGCCCTGGCTGCCTTGCCCAGGCCGACGCTGCGCCCGCCACGCCGAGCCCTGAGCGTTGCTCAGGCGGCCGGTCTGGCCGATGTCGTCGAGCCACTGCAATGAATACACTCAAGCCATTGCCTGGCAAGGCATCGATCCTCATCGTCGGCGCCGGCATTCAGGGGCTGTCGCTGGCCTTCAATCTGGCGGAACGGGGTGTCCGCGACATCCTCGTACTGGACGCCGGCTACTGGCAGGGCGGGGCCTCGGGGCGCAACGGCACGCTGATACGCGGCGCCTTCAGCTCGCCGGAATGGACGCGATTCTTCGCCCACTCCTGCCACCTGTGGCAGGGCCTGTCCAAACGCCTGGGCGAAAACGTCATGTATTCGCGGCGTGGCTACACCATGGTGGGTGAGCGCAGCAGTACAGCGGCATTACTGGATCGCACGCTGGAGGTGCATAAAACCAGCGGCATCACATCCAGCCTGTTGACCCCGACGCAACTGCGCGAGGTGTTGCCGGCGCTGGCCCATGAGCGCGTCAGTGCGGCCTTGCACCTGCCCGACAGCGGCGTGGCACCGCACCATGCCGCCATGTATGCCTACCGGCAGGCCTGCGAAGCTCGCGGTGTGGCCATTCACTACGGCACCGAAGTCACCGCCATCGACCAGAGTGCCGGGCGAATTTCCGGGGTGCAGGTCGGCGCCAGGCGCATAGCCGCCGATACCGTGGTACTGGCCGGTGGTGCCGAAAGCAATCGCCTGGCGCAACTGGCCGGTGTTGCCCTGGATGGCTACCCTATGCGCCTGGAAGCCATGGCGCTGGAACCGACCCGGGCCCTGATCGGTCCGGCGGTGGCGTTGCTCGATCGCCTCTGTTACATGCACCAGACTGCCCGCGGCGAGGTGGTTGGCGGCGCGGAGGTGGCCGAACGTCCGCAGCACACCCTCAATGCCGATGTGCCCGTGATGGCCGCCACCGCGCGGGCTTACCTAGAGATGTTTCCGCAACTGGGCCATGCGCGTATCTTGCGTCAGTGGGCGGGCCTGGTGCATATCTCCAGGGATTTCGGGCCGCTGCTGGGCGCCCATGGGCAACTGCCGGGCCTGTTCATCAGCGCCGGCTGGTGCTACGGCCATGCCGGTGCACCGGCGGCGGGGGAGTTCCTGGCCCGGGCCATCATCAACGGCGATGTCGATGAGCGCATGCGCCCCTTCGCCGTGGACCGTTTTGAACGTAACCAACCGGTCGTAGAGCCGGGCATTGTCTTGAGTCATTTCGAATGAAACAGCGCTGTAACCGTACCGTGATCTGCGAGCCTCTCGCGGCAAAAACAAGGAAAAACCCATGAGTTCTCTGGAAGACTCGCCACTGTTCATTACTGCCTTGTCCAAGGGGCTGTCGATCCTCACGGCGTTCCGTGCCGGGCGCCCGAGCATGAGCCTGATCGAGCTGGCCGAGGCCACCGGACTGAACAAAAGCACCGTGCAGCGTTCGGCCTTTACCCTTGAAGCCTTGGGCTATCTGTACAAGGAACCGGTGACCAAGCGTTTTCGCCTGGCGCCCAAGTCCCTCGATCTGGGCACCGGTTACCTGCAGACCAGTGAGCTGATCGAGCGCGCCAACCCGTACCTGCATGAACTCAACCGTGATGTCGAGGAGAGCTGCAACCTGCTCGAACCCTGTGGTCTGGACATGCTGTATGTCGCTCGCTTCCCCAGCCACAAGCAGATCTCCATTCACATGCCCCTGGGCCGCCACCTGCCGATGTACTGCACCTCGGCCGGGCGTGCCTACCTGGCGGCGTTGCCGGAGGCCGAGTCGGACGCGATCCTCGTCGCCTCCGAGCGTCAGGGATACACCGCCAGCACCGTCACCGAGCTTGAGCAATTGCGCGCCATCGTCGCCGAGGCCCGCAGCGAAGGTTATGCCTATGCCCAGGAGGAGTATTTCGCCGGTGACATCAGCGTTGCCGCCGCTGTGGTCAATGCCGACGGCTACCCCTTGGGCGCGGTCAACATCTCCGTGCCATTCAGTCGCTGGAGCCTGGAGGAGGCGCGCAAGGACCTGGCGCCGAAAGTGATCAATACCGCGCGCACCATCGCCAGCGCGACGCGCAGCTTGCGCCCCGTGGGCTAAACCCGCGGGGAAACCCTTTTAACCCGTACACCCTGCCGCCGGCCTTGGCCTGCGGTATAGGTGCCCCTTTGCCCGCGAATCGGGTGGATGTTTCAGGAGAGAGCGATGAGTCAAACCATGAAGGCTGCGGTTCTGCATGCTGTTGGCGAACCACTGCGGATCGAACAGGTGCCGATCCCGCAACCCGGCCCGGGCGAAATCCTGATCCGCATCGTTGCCTGCGGCGTCTGCCACAGCGACCTGCACGCCATGGACGGTGACTGGTCGGCCTTGCCGACACTGCCGCTGATTCCCGGCCACGAAATCACGGGCCACGTCGCCGCCCATGGCGAAGGCGTCAGCGAGCCGGCCATCGGCACGGCCGTGGGCATGCCCTGGATGTACAGCGCCTGTGGCATTTGCGAATTCTGCCTGGGCGGTATGGAAACCATCTGCGAACGCCGCGAATCCACCGGTTACAGCAAGCAGGGCGGTTATGCCGAATACATGGTCGCGCCGGCGGCGTTCGTCGCCAGTATCGAACCGGGCGTCGACCTCTACGCCCTGGCGCCGATCCTTTGCGCCGGCGTGACCACTTACCGTGGCCTGATGCGCTCCCGTGCCCGGCCGGGCCAGTGGGTCGCGGTGATGGGCATCGGTGGCCTTGGCCATGTCGCGGTGCAGTACGCCATTGCCATGGGCCTGCGCGTGGCGGCGATCGATGTGGGCGCCGACAAGCTGGAACTGGCCCGCAGCTACGGCGCCGAGTGCCTGATCAATGCCCTCGACAACCCGGTGGGCACCCTCAGGCAGCAGATTCCCGGTGGCGTTCATGCCGTGCTGGTCACGGCCACCGCCAATGCGGCGTTCGAGCAGTCGGTGAAGATGCTGCGCCCCGGCGGCACAGCGGTCTTCATCGGTTTGCCAGGTGGTGACGCCGACACCGTGCGCGCCTCGATTTCCAGCATCAGCGGCTGGGAGTTGTCGATCACCGGTTCCAACATCGGCACGCGCCAGGACCTCAACGAAGCCGTGGCCTTCGCGGCCCGTGGCCAGGTCAAGGCACAGGTCAGCCTCGAACGCCTGGACGACATCAACGACATTTTCGAGCGCATGCGCCAAGGCCGACTGGTCGGTCGCACCGTGCTACAGATTGCCTGACCCCAGCCCTTTTCAACCTCAACAGGAGTTCCTTCGATGACCATTACCCGCTTGCAACCCAACCCCGGTCTGCTCAGCCATGCGCTGGTGCACAACGGCATCGTCTACATCACTGGCCAGGTGCCGGCCGACCGCACCCAGGACGTCGGCGGGCAGACGGCCCAGGTGCTGGAGCGCATCGATGCGTTGCTGGCCGAGGCCGGTTCCGACAAGTCGCACATCCTGTTTGCGCAGATCTGGCTCAAGCACGCCGTGCAGGATTTTGCCGCGATGAACGCGGTGTGGCGCGAGTGGATTCCGCAAGACGCCTTGCCGGCTCGCGCCACCGTCGAAGCGAACATGGCGGCGGACAACATTCTGGTGGAAATCGCCCTGCAGGCCGCCGTCAAGGCCTGAGCCACGCGTCATTCACAATCGGCCGGACAGGCGTTGACTTGCCGGCAATGGAGAGTTTCATGAGCATCGTTCCACACCTGATCAACGGTGAACGCGTACAGGGCACAGGCCGTAGCGCCGATGTCTATAACCCGTCCACTGGCGAAGTCACCGGGCAGGTTGCCCTGGCCGACGACGCCACCCTGCAACAGGCCATCGAAGTGGCACGGGCAGCATTCCCGGGCTGGCGCAACACGCCGCCGGCCAAACGTGCCCAGGTGATGTACCGCTTCAAGCAATTGCTCGAACAGCATGAGGCAACCATCGCCCGGCTGATCAGCGAAGAGCACGGCAAGACCCTGGAGGACGCCGCCGGCGAACTCAAGCGCGGCATCGAAAATGTCGAGTTCGCCTGTGCTGCACCGCAGTTGCTCAAAGGTGACTACAGCCGCAACGTCGGCCCTGGCATCGACGCCTGGAGTGATCTGCAACCGGTGGGCGTGGTGGCCGGCATCACACCGTTCAACTTCCCGGCCATGGTGCCGTTGTGGATGTACCCGCTGGCCATCGTCTGCGGCAATTGCTTCATCCTCAAACCGTCCGAGCGCGATCCCAGCTCGACGCTGTATATCGCCGAGCTGCTGATCGAAGCCGGCCTGCCCAAGGGCGTGATGAGCGTGGTGCATGGCGACAAGGAAGTGGTCGACGGCCTGATCGAGTCGCCCCATGTCAAAGCCCTGAGTTTTGTCGGCTCGACACCGATTGCCGAGTACATCTACAGCGAAGGCACCAAGCGCGGCAAGCGTGTGCAGGCACTGGGCGGGGCGAAGAACCACGCGGTGCTGATGCCCGATGCCGACCTCGATAACGCCGTGGGTGCCTTGATGGGCGCGGCTTATGGCTCCTGCGGCGAGCGCTGCATGGCGCTGTCGGTGGCGGTGTGCGTGGGTGAGCGGATCGCCGATGCCCTGGTGGAAAAAATCGTTCCGCAGGTGCGGGCGCTGAAGATCGGTGCCGGTACGTCCACTGGGCTGGACATGGGCCCGCTGGTCACCGGGGCGGCGCGGGACAAGGTCAAGGGCTACATTGATGCAGGCATTGCCCAAGGCGCCAGCCTGCTGGTGGACGGCCGCGATCTGGTGGTGGCCGGCAATGAAAACGGTTTCTTCGTCGGCGGCACCCTGTTCGACCGGGTCACCCCGCAGATGAGTATCTACACCGACGAAATCTTCGGCCCGGTGCTGTGCATTGTCCGTGTCGGCAGCCTGGAGGAGGCCATGCAACTGATCAACGATCACGAGTATGGCAACGGCACCTGCATCTTCACCCGTGACGGCGAAGCGGCACGCCTGTTCTGCGACGAGATCGAGGTGGGCATGGTCGGTGTCAACGTGCCGCTGCCGGTGCCGGTGAGCTACCACAGCTTTGGCGGCTGGAAACGCTCGTTGTTTGGCGACCTGCATGCCTATGGTCCGGACGGTGTACGTTTCTACACGCGCAAGAAA
The DNA here is from genome assembly GCF_004348895.1 of Pseudomonas vancouverensis. Taxonomy (GTDB): domain Bacteria; phylum Pseudomonadota; class Gammaproteobacteria; order Pseudomonadales; family Pseudomonadaceae; genus Aquipseudomonas; species Aquipseudomonas vancouverensis. The sequence goes on along the minus strand of NZ_RRZK01000018.1, from coordinate 17,600 downwards.
GCCATCACCCAGCGCTGGCCACGTCGCGCCAACCATGAAGCGGCGCAGTTTGCCTTCCCCAGCAACAGTTGATCCTTGCCCTGCGGTGGCGTCCGTCGGTGCCATCGCAGTCACCCCATCAGAGTGAGAAAACCATGAACAACGCGCTCAAGTTCTACATCAATGGCGAGTGGGTCCCGGCCGAGTCAGGCAACACCCTGGACGTGGTCAACCCGGCCACCGAGCAAGCTTTCATCAGCATCGCCGTCGGCAATGCGGCCGACGTCGACAAGGCGGTAGACGCCGCCGTCAAGGCGTTCCCGGCCTTCTCGGTCACCACGGTCGAAGCACGTCTGGCGCTGCTGAAAAACATTCTGCGGGTGTACAACCTGCGCTACGAAGACCTGGTCCAGGCCGTCAGTTCTGAGATGGGCGCACCGCTGCATTTCGCCCGTGATGCGCAGATCTGGAGTGGCCGCGCGCACCTGGAGTCGACCATCAGTGCCCTGGAAAAATTCCAGTTCAGCGAGGACCACGGCACCACCCATGTGGTGCGAGAAGCCATCGGCGTGTGTGCGCTGATCACCCCGTGGAACTGGCCGCTGAACCAGATCGTCTGCAAAGTCGCACCGGCCATTGCCGCCGGTTGCACCATTGTGCTCAAACCGAGCGAAATCGCGCCGCTGACCGGCATCATCTTTGCAGAAATTTTGCATGAAGCCGGCGTGCCGGCCGGGGTGTTCAACCTGGTCAACGGCAACGGCCCCGATGTCGGCCAACCCATGGCCAGCCACCCGCAGGTGGATATGGTCTCGTTCACCGGCTCGACTCGCGCTGGCATCATGGTCGCCAAATCGGCGGCCGATACGGTCAAGCGCGTGGCGCAGGAATTGGGCGGCAAGTCGGCTAACATCCTGTTGGAGGACGCCGATTTCGAAGTCGCCGTGGCCAAGGGTGTGCAAGGCTGCTTCTCCAACTCCGGGCAGTCCTGCGATGCGCCGACGCGCATGCTGGTCCCCCGTGCCCAGCATGCCCGCGCCCTGGAAATCGCCAAAGCCACCGCCGAGAAACTGGTGACCGGCAGCCCGTTGGAGGACAGCAGCAACCTCGGTCCGGTGATCAGCGAGGCGCAGTTTCTGAAGATCCAGGGCCTGATCGCTACCGGGATCGAAGAGGGTGCCACCCTGGTCACCGGTGGCCTGGGTCGTCCGGCCGGTCTGGATCAGGGCTATTACGTGCAACCGACGGTGTTTGGCAATGTGACGGCGCAGATGACCATCGCCCGCGAAGAAATCTTTGGTCCGGTGCTGTCGATCATTCCCTACGACAACGAAGAGCAGGCCATCGAGATCGCCAACGACACCGTCTACGGCCTGGCGGCCTATGTGCAGTCGCGCAATATCGAGCATGCCCGCGCCGTGGCCAAACGCATGCGCGCAGGCTCGGTGTACCTGAACTACCCGGACTGGGACACCTTCGCGCCGTTCGGTGGCTATAAACAATCCGGCAATGGCCGCGAATACGCAGGTTGGGGCATTCACGACTTCCTGGAAATCAAGGGCATCGTCGGCTGGGGCCACTGACCCTTGAATGCTGTGTGAAGGCTACGTCTGTACTCACAACCATTGTGAGGCCAGGCGTAGCCCTCAAAGATCAACTTGCAGGTGCCCGATGCTGCCGATGTTGCAGGATCACGCGCGTTTTTTCTGTGAAACCACTGTGTCCGGAATCAGGCGGGCAAACAGGTCTTTAGGGTCTGTGAGTTCCGGTACCAGCTCGATGGTGCTGCCGATATCAAACTCCCGGGCGACCTGCAGCACATAACGCAGTGCCGAATAGTCTTCCAATGCAAAGCCAACCGAGTCGAACAGCGTGACATCCGCGGCATTTTCACGACCGCTGATCTCGCCGTTCACGACACGCCAGAACTCGGTGACCGGTGAGTCTGCGGGCATTTGCTGAATTTCGCCTTCGATACGACTTTGCGGTTCGTATTCGACTATAACCCGGGACATTTCGACAATTTCGCGGTGCAACTCAGTCTTGCCAGGGCAGTCACCACCCACCGCATTGAGGTGCATGCCGGGCTCTATCATTTCCGCTGTCAGGATGGTCGCGTAGGCTTTATCGGCCGTTACGGTGGTCACGATATCGGCACCGCATACGGCTTCAGCAGCGGTGCCGCAAACCACGATCCGCAGTTCAGCAAAGCCCTTGAGATTGTTCGCCAGTTTTTGCGTGGCGCGCGGGTCGATATCGAACAGACGGATCTCGTTGATACCCAGCATCGTGTGGAAAGCGATGGCCTGGAATTCGCTTTGTGATCCATTGCCGATCAGTGCCATGCTGCGCGACTCAGGTCGGGCCAGGTAGCGAGCGGCCAATGCTGATGTGGCGGCGGTGCGAATCGCCGTGGTCAGGGTCATCTCGCTGAGCAAAACGGGTTCTCCGGTTTCGACATCACCGATCGCGCCGAACGCCATGACCGTCAGCATCCCGTTCTGGGTGTTCTTGGGATGGCCGTTGACATACTTGAAGGCGTACAGCGAAGCGTCCGAGACTGGCATCAATTCGATAACACCTTCGGCCGAGTGATTGGCCAGGCGTGGGCATTTTTCGAAGTCATTCCAGCGAAGATAATCTTCGCGTATGTATTCGGCCATCTCGCCAATAAAGGTACTGAGACCTTTGCGCGCAACCAGTTGGCTAAGGTCATTTACATCGATATATCGAGTCATCTTGTTACTCTCGGCAGCAGGTGAAAGTGGTTAGTCTGATTTTTCAGGCACAGCCCATCGCGCAGCCGTGAACGCTGCACTTATGACGGTGCTGATTATTGGTTGGAAAGTTGCAGCGTTATCAGGTCAGATATCCTTGGATAACTGCAGGCTCAATCCCTTGCGGTTAAGTATCCAGAGATAAACCAGCCCCACGACAATCCAGATAAGCCCCAGTTTTTGCGCCTGCAGGCCCATGTTGTACATGATCGCGCACGTAATAATGAAACCCATCAACGGTGTTATCAGGTGACGCCAGATGTCGCGGGATTTCATGCGTCGCCAGTAATAGTTGATCACCGTGATGTGCAAAATCATGAAGCCGCTGAGGGCGCCAAAGTTAACCAGCGAAGTCAATGTGTCTACGGTATCGATAAACAGGTAGCAAATGACCATCGACAGGACGGCAACCAGGTAAATGCTCACATGGGGGGTGCTGTACTTGGGGTGAACGCTGGACAGGATCCTGGGCAGTTTTCCGTCACGCGCCATCCCGAACAGCAAGCGTGAAACGGCGGCTTGGGAGGTAATCGATACCGCGACGCCCCATGCCAGCGCTGTGGCGATGGCCGTCAGCGAGGCCAGCCAGCTTCCGCCGGCAATGTCGGCGATCTCATAGAAAGCCGCATCGGCCGATGTGAAACCCATACCCTTGGCCAGGTCCGTTGCCAGCCAGGTCTGTGCGACGAAGATGCCGCCCATCACCAGCAAGCTGATCAACGCCGCCCGACCCACGGAGCGGCCGGCGTCGCCTTTGGTTTCTTCCGCCAGTGTGGAAATGGCATCGAAGCCAAGGAAGGACAGCACCGCGATCGAGACCGCCTGCATCATCAACGAGAAACTGAAGGTCTCGGGGTTGTACAGCGGCGCCAGCGTCAGGTGACCGTTACCGGCCCCAGACTGCAGGGCATTCCAGCCGCAGGCCAGGAAAATACCGAGAACGGTCAGTTGTGCCAGCAAGAAGATGATGTTCATCCGGGCGGTGAAGGTCATGCCCCGCAGGTTGACCAGCGTGGCACTGACCAGGAACGCGAGAATGAAGCCTGCCTTCGGAATGGCGGGATAAAGGTGGTTCAGGGCGATTGCCGCGTAGATGTACAGCAGCGGCGGAATCAGCAAGTAGTCGAGCAATAACAGCCAGCCGGCGACAAAACCGGCGTTGGGGTGCAGACCCCGTTGGGCGTAGGAATAGACCGATCCGGCGATGGGAAACGCGCGCGCCATGCTGCCGTAACTCAACGCCGTGAACAGCATGGCGACCATGCCGATTATGTAAGCCAGTGGCACCATCCCGGGCGCCTCGCTGTTGACATACCCATAGACGCCAAAAGGCGCGATGGGAATCATGAAGATCATTCCATAAATGACCAGGTCAGCAAGTGACAAGCTGCGTTTCAGTTCTTGTTTATAACCAAAATCTTCAATAGCCATAACTGGGTACTTCCGTATGCAAGTTAGGCGGAAACTTCAGCCATTGAACGACAAAGGCCAACAGCTGAAGTTGTTTTGAACCTGGCAGGTTAAAAGACGCCCAAGCGGTTTTTTATAGTTGTATTACCGATTTAACAAGCAACAGCCTTTACAGCAGTGGAGCGAGATAGTCCGACCATGACTGAACAGCGTCCGGTTTTTTTAGCAAGTCGTTACGTACTTCAATGAGTGCTGCGTCAATGCCCCGTCGATCACCGTGGAAAGGCACGGTCATGTCTTCAAGTGCGTTGATCTCGTAGGGCTGGTTGGCGGCAACCTTGAGGTCCTGCGCAGCCAGGCCGTGAATCAGTGTTTGCGCGTAGGCATGGGCTCGGGCAAACAGAATGCCGGCTTCAAGCGTCCGTGGCTGTCCGTAATACACCGGTGTGAAGCTGTGTACGCCAACCACCCGCACGTCGCGGCCCGCAGCCAGTCGGGCGTCGATCAGCTCGCTCAACTTTCGATGAAAAGGTTCGAACAGACACGCTTGTCGATACTGGCGTGTCTTTTCATCCAGTTGCTGGTTGCCCAATACGTCATAAATCTCACTGCGAACAGGAATGCTGTCGGGCGCATCAAGTGGTCGATTGAGATCTATCAGCAGCCTCGAGTAGTTGGCACGGATCAAGGTTGCATCGAGCGTGCGCGACAGGCTTTCGGCCAGGGCCAATGCGCCGATGTCCCATGCGATGTGTTCCTTGGCTGCCTGTTCGCTCAGCCCCAGATCAGCCAGTTCAGGCGGGATGTATGCACTGGCATGCTCACAGACCAGAATGACCGGGTGTTCGCCACTTTCCCGACTTACGGAGTAGGCAGGCTGGTCGTACAGGCCCCATTCCGGTGATTCAGTAAAGACGCGCATAGTGTTCACACAATTCAACTGGGCTCATGGTCTGTGTCGACTTCAGTTCCTCTGCCTTCACGGCAAAGTAGGCATCGAGCAGCAATGTCGGCAGTTGCGCGATCAGCTCTTTGCTATCACGCAAACTGACCAATGCATCGTTGAGGGAGCCGGGCAGGGCGACGATGTTTCGCGCCTGGCGTTGCTCCTGGCTCAGGTCGTCCGGCGCTTCATCGGCCGAAGCCTCCAGTGCCAGTTTTTGTTCGATGCCCAATCTGCCGGCCATCAGCACTGTCGCCATGCTCAAGTGCGGCGACGATGTTGCGTCGAGCGGACGAAATTCCAGGTTGTACTGTTTTGCCGGAGAGCGATTGCCGATGGTGATGGTCGGACAGATGCGTAGCGAAGCTTCACGGTTGCGCTGGCCAAGGTTGGCGTATGCCGCACTCCAGTGATGAGGCTTCAGGCGCAGGTAGGAAATCGGCGTCGGCGCACTGAACGCACAGAGTGCCGGCAGGTATTTCAAAACCCCCGCTGCCCAGTGCCGACCCAATGCCGAAAGGCCGTTGCTCTCCTGCGCACTGTACATGACGGGGTGTCCCGCCTGATCCTGCAAACTGATATGCAGATGCACACCGTTACTCACGCCATCGGGTTGGAGCTTGGGCGCGAAGCTGATGTCCAGGCCCATCTGCCGGGCGATTTCGCGGGTGATTTCCCGCACGTTCACGGCCCTGTCGGCTGCGGCGACGCCCTGAATCGGGCGGCAGGTGACTTCATACTGTGCCTTGCCGTATTCCGGCAAAAACATTTCCGGCTCAACCCCGGCGGCTTTCAGGGCGCTGAGCAACCAGCCTCCGAATGATGCCGCGTGATGTTGGGCCGCCAGAGAAAAGGCGTGGTGCGAGTTCGCCGCATCCAGGTAGCCGAGGTTGAACTCGTGTTCGAACGCTGCCGTGACCTCAAGCCCGAGATCGTCGCGATAGCGCTGGATTTCGTTACGCAACAAGGTACGCGGGCAGGCGGCCCAGGGCTGGCCGTCCGTTTCACAGATATCGGCGTGGATAAAGTCCATCCCTGGCGCATTGGCGTCGGGGCCATTGGGCACGCGTACACGGCTGCTCATGTCCGGAATCAGCCGCAGGTCGCCAAAGGATCCCCACGGGTTATCCGCCGCAACCAGCCCCTGAGGGGTCAAGGCGCTATTGGCGGGAACCCAGCCACAACCGGCGACTTGATAGCTTTCCAGTTCGTCAGTGGGAAACGAGCGTCCGCGAGTGATGCCAATCAGGTCAGTCGTGACAATCGTGGTCATGGCCGTGGGTGCCACAGGAGGTTTGCTTGCGCTGGACAGGCTCATGCTCCCATCTCCTGCAAGCGGTCGATGACTGTCTGGGTATCAGTGATCCAGCAGTAACCCTTGATCGCCTCCAGACAGGCCTGATGCCTTGCTGCGGTGTAGGTGGCGCACGCATCTTCGACCAGCGTGACCAGGTAGCCCCGATCGGCTGCGTCGCGAACCGCCATGTCCACACATTGGTCAGTAACGATCCCGGCGATGATCAGGTGGCGGGTCTGAAGGTTGCGCAGCACGTAGTCGATATTGGTCGAGTTGAAAACGCCAGAAGAGGTCTTGGGCAGGACGATCTCGTTTTCAGTGATCGCGAGTTCATCAATGATGCCGGCCTCATAGCTGCCCTTGGGCAGGTGCATATCCGACAACTTGTGATCCAGTGAGCGGTCACGACCATCGGCGGTCAGGCTCTCTATGATGGTATGCAGCACATTTTGCCGGGCGCCACGCACGGCGTTGAGCAGCTTGATCTGGTTGGGTATTACCTGAGCCTGGGTGCGAGTCAGGAAGTATTCTGCCTGCGGCCCTTGCAGATGCGGATCAAGCCTGGGGTCAAGCCAGGCACGCTGCATATCGACCAGCAGAAGCGCCGTGTGCCCCTGGCTGAATGGCAAATCACGCGGGGAGTGATGGGGAAGGCTGAACATTATTATTTTTCCTCCAGGAGATGGGCGGCAAATCCGGCGCGCAACGAATCGATGGCTTCCAGGCGATCATTGAGGTTGGTGCTGCGCTGGGTCAGGCTGGCAATCAATGCTTCAACCTGGGCCAGGGCCGGAACCAGCGTGTCGAAGGCCGATACCGATTCGACCGGCGCACTGATGATCAGGTCGGCCAACTCGCGCAGGGGGGATACATAGACGTCGGTGAACAGGACGATGCGGGCGTTGCGCGCCTTGGCCGCCGTGGCGACGCGAAGTGCCTGGGTCTGGTAGCGGCGATAGTCGAAAAGCAGTACGACATCCTGGCGCTGAATGTCATGCATCCGATCGGGAAGCTGGGCGTTGTCCTCCAGCGTATGACAGCCCGGACGCAACAAGCGCAAGTGACTGACCAGATAGCCGGCGAGAAAGCTGCTGAGTCGACCGCCAAAGCAATAAACCTGATGGCGACTGTCAAGAATCCAGTCGACCAGGACCCGTACATCTTCAGGTTGGGTCAGGCTTTGAGTTTCTTGAAGTGTGCGGCCGCTGTCCTGCAGATAGAGACCCCAGGCATCGTCCTGATTATGGTGAGCGCGGGGCTGAAGCAAGGTGATGGGCGACCGCAGTCGTTGGTCCATCTCACTGAGCAAGGCTTCCTGAAAGTCAGGGTAACCGGCAAATCCAAGCTTCTTGACCAAGCGCATGATGGTCGGGTCGCTGACACCGGCCTGTTCCGCCAGGCGGGCCATAGAGCCCAGTCCACTTCGTGGATACTGATCAAGCAAAACACGAATGACCTTGCGTTCAGAAGGGGTTGGCTTCAGAGCGGCATCGGTAATTTTTTCTCGTAAATTCGTCATCGAATCGCCTTTTAAAGCGCTGTTGTTTTTATTACAGAACCATCTGAATTAATCCTATATGTAGTGGATTGAACATGTCTAGCGTTTTCTTGCCCTGTTGTCGTATTCACTACAGCAGTGAAAAACCATGAACAGGCACGGCGTCAAATCCCGGAGGCGGCATCTTTCATCCAGCTATCGAGCGCCGCCACCATTTTACTGACTTCACTGTCCTCCCGTTCCGAGGGGCGCACAATGGCGTTCCAGGCGATATCCAGGCCGTCGTTCAGGGCCGCCCAGGCCAGTTCCCCGCGCTCGAGGCTGGGGGTCACCAGATCCCGTTGCAAGATGCTGATGCCGTATCCCGAACGCACCAGTTCAACGATGGCCTCGATCAATTCCACAGTGATCATGCGGCGCGGCAAGATGCTGGCGGGGGCGAAGAAGCGGTCGTACTCCCAACCACTGGCGCGGTCGGTCGAATAGGTCACCAGGTTGTATGTCTTGAAGTCCTGGGCGTAGATGTTTTTCCTGCCCGCCAGGGGATGATCGGTGGCCATGATCGCGATCAGGTCGTCGCGGAACAGCGGCAGCCTGGCGACACCGCTGGGCACCATGCCGTCGTCGATGATCGACACATCCAGCCGGCCTTGCATCAGGCTCGCGTAAACGTCGTTACGGGGCACGGTCACCAGGGTGATTTCGATGTCTGGCCGCAGACTCGAATAGTGTTTGATGAATTTTGGAATCCAGCGAAACGGGCCGTAGGAGGTGACTCCCATGCGCACAAACGCGGTGACGCCACCGGCCATGGACCGGGCTTCGGATTCGGCTTCATTGAGTATGGCGATGATGTCTTTGGCGGCCCGCTCCAGGCGCACGCCGGCAGGGCTGAGTCGAAGCTTGCCGCCCGAGCGTTCCGTCAGGGTCACCCCCAAGCGCCGCTCCGCTTCGCGCAGGCGGTGACTGACGGCCGAAGGTGTCAGCCATAAACGCTCGGCCACGGCGGTGACCGAATCGACTTCCGCCAGGGTTTGCAGCATGACCAGGTGATCCAGTGTCAGTCTCATGGTTATACGACCTGAAAATAATTCACAAAATCGCGTAAAATTATGAGCGTGACTTGTTTCTGGTGGCGATGCAATCTGAATTCAGCAGAGCCAACGGAGACCTATAACAATGACAACCCTGCCTTTCACACCCGCGCCAACCCTGGGCGATCTCGTCGATCTCGAGCAGTACCCGATCACTGATCGCAGCAGTTCCGCTTACCTCGACTTGGTCACTCGCAGTCAGTCGTTACTGGCAGAAGAGGGCGTTGCGATCTTTCCCGGTTTTGTCCGCAATCCCTCGGTTGAGGCGATGGCGCAGCAGACACTTGCCCTGCACCCGCGCATGTTTCATTTTCGGGAAAACCACACGGTTTATTTCAAGCCCCAGGACGAAAGCGTTGATCCGCAACATCCGCTACGACGCTTGATGAACACGGCGAAAGATACCGTTGCTTATGCCGATATTCCTGATGAACATTTGATCCGGCAGATCTACGGATCGGACGATGTCCTGGCGTTCATCAAGGATGTCCTGGACCTGGACGCGCTCTATCGACATGCTGATCCATTGGCCGCCCTCAACTTGCAGGGCTTCACCGCAGGGCAGGAGTTGGGCTGGCACTTCGATCGTTCCGACTTCAGCGTCACGCTGTCCCTGCAGGCGGCCAATGCCGGCGGCGATTTCGAATACGTGCGCATGCTGCGCAATGAAAACGACGATTGCTATGACGCGGTCCGTGGCTTCCTCGATGATGCGCAAACCCAACAGGTGGAGGTGCTGCCGCAGGTACCCGGTACCCTGACCTTGTTCCGCGGCCGCTATTCATTGCACAGGGTCACGCCGGTGCAAGGCGACCGGCTGCGGCTCAACGCGGTGTTTGCCTACGTCGACCGGCCGGATGTCGAGTTCAGTGCCTATGCACGCCAGTTGTTCTATGGACGCACCTCGGTTGATCCAGTGGCTTGAGTCTGAACCCTGATAACAAGAACGTTTGATTCACTTCTTCGCTTCACGTGCTTGCGCACGCCACAGTTCGCTGCCCCCAATAATAATGATTCGGAGCGTCTGATCATGAAAAACAGGAAGAGTTTGTTGGCCTCGTTGCTCACCCTTGGCTTGCTTGTCGGCAGTGCTTCCAGCCAGGCCTCGGGGTGGTGTGAATCGGGCAAGCCGGTGAAGTTTGCCGGGTTGAACTGGGAGAGCGGGATGCTCCTCACCGACATCATGATGATTGTGCTCAAGGATGGTTATGGCTGTGCAACGGATCAGTTGGTGGGCAACACCATCATTCTCGAGACCGCACTGGCCGGCAACGACATCCAGGTGTTTGGCGAGGAATGGATGGAGCGCAGCGAAGTCTGGAAAAAAGCGGCGGCGGCCGGGAAGGTCGTCGGGGTTGGCGCGCCGATCATCGGTGCGACCCAAGGCTGGTATGTGCCCCGTTACGTGGTTGAGGGCGACGCCAAACGTAAACGCCCGGCGCAAGCCCCGGACCTCAAGACCGTCGCTGACCTGAGCAAATACGCGAGTGTTTTTCATGACGCGGAGGAACCGTCCAAAGGCCGCTTCTACAACTGTCCTGCGGGCTGGATATGTGAGCAGGACAATACCGATATGTTGAAGGCGTACGGTCTTGAAAACACCTACACAAACTTCCGCCCAGGTACGGGTGCGGCATTGGATGCAGCGGTGCTGTCCAGCTACAAACGCGGTGAGCCGGTGCTGTTCTACTACTGGTCACCAACGCCACTGATGGGGCAGATCGATGCCGTCAGGCTGGAGGAAAAGACCGGGTCCAACAAAGACGTCGTGACCATGGTCGGGCTCTCCAAGGCTTTTCATGAACAGGCCCCGGAATTGGTCGCGGTGTTGGAAAAGGTCAACATCCCCATCGATATGCTGAATCAGAACCTGGCGAGAATGACCCAAGAGCGCATCGAGTCGCCAAAACTGGCGAGGATCTTCCTCAAGGAACACCCGGAGATCTGGCACGCCTGGGTCGATGAAGGCGCCGCGAAGAAGATTGAGGCATCGCTCTAACGTTGTTTAAAACTCAGCCTTTTGGGTTTCAAGACGAGGCATCCTTGGATGCTTCGTCTTTTACTCATTGCTCGGGTTGCCCGCGTCTTGTCCGTTGACGGTTTTGACGGGAGAGCCCGCTATCGATCGACAATCACCGGCAAAAAAATGGGAAAAATTGCGCATTGATCAGCTTTGCCTACGCTCATTGCTTATTGCGTATTTTTGTCGACCACAGGTGATTTGCAATGGATTGGAAAGGGCGATGCAGATACACCACTTCGGCATTGATTGGCGCGTTGTGCCTCGCACCCCTGGCGCAGGCTGAGGATTCGGCGGAGCTGGCGAAAAAAGCGCTCAACCCGGTTGCCGCCATGTACAGCCTGCCGGTGCAGTACAACTGGGACCAGAAAATGGGTCCGAGTGGTGAGGGCATGCACAGCGTGACCAACATTCAGCCGGTGCTGCCATTTACCCTCAATGATGACTGGAACCTGATTTCGCGCACCATCCTGCCGGTCATCGATCAGCACGGCCTGGCCGACAATGGTGCGGCGGACAAGTCCGGCGTCGGCGATATCACCCAGAGTTTTTTCTTTTCGCCGAAGCAGCCCACGGCCAGTGGCTGGATACTGGGCGTTGGTCCGGCGATATTGATTCCCACCGGCAGTGATGAGTTGCTCGGGAGCGAGCAGTGGGGCCTCGGCCCTACCGCCGTTGCGCTGAAACAGGAACATGGCTGGACCTACGGCATGCTCGCCAACCATATCTGGGGCCTGGACGGCAGCCCGCCGGATGACAAGGACAAGGTCAACCAGACGTTCCTGCAACCCTTTCTCTCCTTTACCACCAGCAGCCTCACCACGTACGGCGTGAACACCGAATCCACCTACAACTGGCAGTCACGGGAATGGTCAGTGCCGGTCAACCTGACGGTCACGCAGCTGTTGAAAATCGGCGGCCAGCCACTGACGATTCAAGCCGGGCCGCGCTACTGGCTCGACAGCCCGGATGACGGCCCGCAGGGCTGGGGATTTCGTTTCGCGGTGACGATGTTGTTTCCGCGTTGAGCCAGCCGCGACCGGCTCAGCCGACCATCGGCCGGACGCGCGCAACCTGATGTAAGCGAGGAGCATTCAGCGCGGGACACTCGATAAGCGGTGGTCCTAAGCGGCGATTGCTTGACCCAGGTTAATGCACGACCGAATACACATTGACCTGAACATTGGCGAGCCACAGACTTTCCGGCTCTTTTGAATGTCTTGAGGTCTGTCGGATGCGTAAATCATTGTCGGTCGTTGCGTTGAGCCTGCTTGTCTCTCATCACGCCTTCGCCGGGGACTCCATCAACACCGCAGTTGGCGGCGGCATCGGTGGTGCCCTTGGCAGTGTGGTCGGTCAGTCTGTCGGCGGTAGCACAGGCGCGGCGATCGGCGCCGGGGTCGGCGGTGCCGCCGGCGGTGCGATGACGGCCAAGAGCGGCAAGAAAACCGAGTCGGCCATTGGCGGCGGTCTCGGCGCCGTCGGTGGCCAGGTCATCGGCAACAGTGTCGGCGGCTCAACCGGTGGTGTGATCGGCGCGGGCCTGGGCGGTGCGGCGGGCGGTGCGGTCGGCAACAGCCTGGCCGATGACAACGACCATCACTCCGGCCACAAGCACAAGCATAAAAACAAGCACAAGCACCACGATTGATTCATCGGGTGTTGTGCATTGTTTCGTCCGTCGGTGGCGTGATTTGCCTTGCTTTTTCGCGAGGCGGGTCAGCAAGAGGCGGGTTTAGTTCGCCATCACCTCGTCCAGTGCCTGCTCGAGTGTGCTGACCGTGCGCTCGATATTGCGCAGTTTTTCGAGGCCGAACAAACCGATGCGGAAGGTCTGGAAGTCGGCCGGTTCGTCGCATTGCAACGGCACGCCGGCGGCGATCTGCAGGCCGTGGTTGGCGAATTTCTTGCCGCTCTTGATCTCGGCATCATCGGTGTAGCTCACCACCACACCCGGGGCCTGAAAGCCGGCGGCGGCCACGCTTTTGATGCCTTTGCCGGTCAACATGGCGCGCACCCGATCGCCCAGAGCTTGCTGTTCGTCGCGGATTTTGGCGAAACCGTAGGCTTGCGTCTCGTTCATCACGTCATTGAATCGTGCAAGGGCATCGCTGGGCATGGTCGCATGGTAGGCGTGCCCACCCTGTTCGTAGGCCTGCATGATCTGCAGCCACTTTTTCAGGTCGCAGGCGAAGCTGCTGCTTTGCGTGTGCTCGATGCGTTCGAGGGCCCGGGAACTGAGCATCACCAGGGCGCAGCAAGGGGAGGCGCTCCAGCCTTTCTGCGGTGCGCTGATCAGCAGGTCGACGGCGCATTTGTGCATATCGACCCAAATCGTTCCCGAGGCGATGCAGTCCAGCACGAACAGGCCACCCACCGCATGCACGGCATCGCCGACGGCCCGCAGGTAGTCGTCGGGCAGGATGATCCCTGATGAGGTTTCAACGTGGGGGGCGAAGACTACCTGTGGCTTCTGCGTGGCAATGGCAACCAGCACTTCGTCCAGCGGTGGCGGGGCGTAGGCCGGCTGGCGCCCGGTGTCGACTGGTCGTGCTTTCAGCACAGTTGTCGCCGCGGGGATCTTGCCCATCTCGAGGATCTGGCTCCAGCGATAACTGAACCAGCCGTTGCGGATCACCAGGCATTGCTGGTCGCTGGCAAACTGGCGTGCCACCGCTTCCATACCGAACGTGCCGCTGCCCGGAACCACCGCAACGCCCTCGGCGTTGTAGACCTGCTTCAGGGTCCTGGAAATGTTCTTCATCACGTCTTGAAATGACTGCGACATGTGGTTGAGCGAGCGGTCGGTGTAGACCACTGAATACTCGACCAGCCCCTCGGGATCGATACTGGGATACAGCTTTGACATGGCGTGACTCCTTCGGCAGAGATGTCAGTGGTACCGACCCTGCCTCAAGCCTTGGCAAATGACAAGATTACCCGGCGTTGAATGGCGACTTCTGTCGAAATGAGCCCGCCTGCGCCATGCCCGTCGAGGGAGCAGGTTCAGTATTTGATATCCCGGGCTTTTTGCCGTCCTTCCTGCTTCGTATGGCGTTTGTCCTGCCGGCAACCGGGGTTGCTCTTGGCATCGGCGGCGCGACAATCCTGTTTCGTCGTGCGTGCATCCTGGCGCGTTTCCTGGCGGGTATCGCGCGCCTCACGACGCTTGTCTGCGCGTTCGGTGGCCGCCCAGGAAGCCCCGTTCACCAGCAGTAGGACAATCATGGCGATCCAGCCAAAGGTCCTTTGCGTTCTCATGATCTGATCTCCATGAACTCGATGTCGGATTCCAAGTACAGCTGATTTCCAGGAATCGCGCAGGCCAAGGCATGGCCGTTCATCCATCAGCAGGCGGGCAAGAGCCGCCAATTGATTGCACTGATGAGCAAGAGCCGCAGGTCTTTCATCTATGCTGTGGATCTGGACTCCGACCCTATTATCAGTTGGACCTTGATCCGGCTTGACCGCATGCCGACAACACTCGGATTCCAGCTGGAAACCCGGTTTGTCGATGCTGAATTTCTGCTGTTGGAAAACGACTCAATTGTGGAGTGAAGCCGCCATGACCCTGGCCCGGAAACTGTTCGTAAGTGTCGCACTGGCTGGCCTCCTGCTCGGTGGTTGCACGTCCCAGGTCACCGAGCGCGAGCAGTATTCAGGCTTCCTGTCCAACTACAACAACCTGGAAGAGGTGACGACGACCTCGGGCGAAAAGGCCTTGCGCTGGGTGAACCCGGCGTGGAACCCGAATGCGTACGACACCATAGCCTTTCGAACCCTGGAGTTTTACCCCGCGCCAAAACCCAATGAGCAGGTCAATCGGCAGACCCTGGCCGAGCTGCAGGACTTCATGTCCAGAAAGGCCAAACTCGCGCTGGGCCAGAAATACCAGAGGGTGTCCAACGTCGCCGCTGCACCGGCCGGCTCACGCCCCCTGATCCTGCGAGCGGCCATCACTGGCGTCAGCGCTTCGAACGAAGGCATGAAGTGGTACGAAATCATGCCGATCGCCGCCGTTGTTGGCGCCACACAAGCCGCCACCGGACATCGGGATCAGGACACCAATCTGTTCATCGAAGCCGAATTCATCGACGGACGAACCCATCAGACCATGGCCAAAGTGGTGCGCAAGGTCTTCGGCAGCCAGCTCGAAAACGAGAGCCAGAAAATCACCACCAAGGACTTCAAGGCCGCGATCGAAAAATTGAGCGTTGATCTCAAGACGTTTATCCAGCGATGAGCGGTGGCAGCTCCATAATCCCTTTAAACCATTGCATCAGGTGGGCGGCACGGTAGAGGCAGCAATGTCCCACGTCAGCATTATTTGAGTGATGGCCGCATCAATGACCTCATGCTGCGCGTTATCCCGAGCAAGGATGGAAATACCCAACAGGAAACTGTCGAACACCGTAGCCATCGCGGGCGCGTAGATATTGCCTGGCAGCTGACCGGCACTGACGCCCCGTTCAACACACGCCAGAATCCCCGCGCGAGTGCGCAGGCGAGATCGGGTCAGGGCATCGACCACCCGAGCATTCTCGGGGCTGGGCGCGCTCATCATGCCGAGGGCCACCATGCAACCCTTGGGATGGCCTTCTTCACACTGCATGCGTGCCGACTGACGCAGCGCGGTCTCGATGGCCTGGCGTGGCGGCAGGCTTTCGTCCCACAGGCATTCGGTGACTTGGGCGAAGGTCGCCAGGTAACGCTGAACGCACTCTTCAAACAGCGCTTCCTTGGAGCCGAACGCCGCGTAAAAACTCGGCGCGGAGATCCCGCCACCGAGTCCGGCTTTCAATTGAGAGAGGGAGGTCGCGTCGTAGCCGTATTGCCAAAACAGGTGCAAGGCCTGTTCCACGGCGTGGTCGCGGTCGAAGGTGCGGGGACGGCCCATCTGCGCCATTTCAAGGCTCCTCTGAAAGACGACATAAATACTAATCGATACATAAGTTGTTGACAACGAGCGCTGACCGCCCTCAACATCTGTATCGATCGGTATTTAAATCTGAAGTCTTCGCCAAAGGAGTTTCCCGTGACGCCCTCATGCACCTTATCGACAACGCCCGACCGTCTGCCCATTGGCGCATTGCTTGCTCTGGCCATGACCGGCTTCATCTGCATCGTCACCGAAACCCTGCCCGCGGGCCTGTTGCCGCAGATCAGTGAAGGCCTGGCGATTTCCCCCTCCATGGCCGGCCAGATGGTCACCGCTTATGCTCTGGGCTCGGTGTTGGCGGTCATTCCCATGACCATCGCCACCCGTGGCTGGCGCCGCCGTAACGTGCTGCTGCTGACCATCATCGGTTTCTTGCTGTTCAATTCCATCACTGCGCTGTCATCCCATTACGGCGTGACGCTGGTGGCGCGTTTTTTCGCCGGTGTCGCGGCGGGGCTAGCCTGGAGCTTGCTGGCCGGCTATGCACGCCGCATGGTTGCGCCCCATCAACAGGGCAAGGCGCTGGCGCTAGCCATGGTCGGCACACCGATTGCCCTGTCGCTCGGCGTGCCCCTCGGTACCTGGCTGGGTGGTCTCATGGGGTGGCGCATCACGTTCGGCACCATGTCGGCCTTGACCCTGTTGTTGATCGTCTGGGTACTGGTGAAAGTCCCCGATTACCCGCCCCAAGCCGCACACCAGCGCATGTCGCTGCGCACCGTGCTGACCACGCCGGGGGTGCGACCTGTGCTGGCCGTGGTGATCAGCTGGATGCTGGCGCACAACATGCTCTACACCTACATCGCACCGTTCGTGACGCCGGTGGGGTTGGGGGGGCAAGTTGATTTGGTGTTGTTGGTGTTTGGCATGGCGGCGTTGGTGGGGATTTGGATGACTGCCAAATTGGTTGAACCGTTGTTGCGTAAGACGGTATTGGTGAGCCTGGCAGCGTTTGCGGCGGTTTCCTTGACGTTTGGTTTTTTCGGTAGCGTGCCAGAGGTGATCTACATCGGCGTGGCTGTTTGGGGATTGAGCTTCGGTGGGGCGGCGACGTTGCTGCAAACGGCACTGGCGGACGCGGCCGGAAATGGGGCGGATGTGGCGTTGTCGTTGAACGTGGTGGCCTGGAACAGCGCGATTGCGGGGAGTGGGGTAGTGGGTGGGGTGTTACTGGACAGGTGGGGCGTCGGCGCTTTTCCATGGGCAATGGTGATGTTGGTGAGTGTGGGGTTCGCCATTGTCTGGAGCGCTCGGGCTCACGGCTTCAAATCGGGCCCGCGTGCAGCTGGCAGGCCTGCGGTTGCGGGGCACTGAATCACATGAAAAAGCGCCTATCTGAGGGGCGGCGTTGAATCGTTAGCAATATTTGATTTGTTTCTGACATCTGCAAAGGGTCGTTATCGATCCAATGCGGACGTTCACCAGGGCCCGATATCACCAAGGCCACGTGAAAACGCAGAAGCAGCAAAGTTTTGTGAGTCCATGGCAGAAAGAACAGATGTCCTCGAACGGTTGATTCGTTCAGAACCAGTGCTCGTACATCTTCAAGAGAAACTCCGGATTTACAGGCGCGTTTGATGCCGAGCCGATGACAGAATCAATGCCGCACTTTGGACACAAAGCTGTGTTACCGCCGTCGACCC
>NZ_RRZK01000017.1 GCF_004348895.1 Pseudomonas vancouverensis | reverse complement strand
ACAACTTCAACCACTTGCGCTTCCGATCTCTCGTTAGCGGGAGGCGAATTCTACAGCGTTACACGCTGCTGTCAACACCTCTTTTTCTCCGCTTTCGATCGAGAAGACCGAACCGTTAAAAGAGCCTCACAACACCGCCCTTTCAACTCCTTCCAGGCTTCGATGAACTGAAGCAACCTGCCGCCGAAAACTGCGTAACTCTTTGTTTACCAAGGAGTTTTCCGTTTCGACTGCGCCGGAAGTGGGGCGAATTATAGACATCTGAAATCTGCCGTCAAGCACTGATTCTGGTTTTCTATCAAGAATCGTAAATTCACGGCTTATATATAGACGCGCCTGCAGGGAATGCGCAGTATATTGCCCAACACTTGGCAAACCCATCCTATTTCCTGTCTCGGACGATGCCCCGCAATGAATGATCAGCCTCGCAGCCTGGCCTCCACTCTGTTTTCTGTAGGGCTGCTGCTTGTAGCCATGGCATCGATCCAGTCCGGTGCCTCGCTGGCCAAAAGCATGTTTCCGGTCATCGGCGCCCAGGGCACGACAACGCTGCGGCTGATTTTCGCCAGCGTGATCATGATGCTTATACTGCGCCCCTGGCGGGCAAAGCTCACCGCGAAATCCCTGCGCACGGTGGTCGTCTACGGCATGGCGTTGGGGGGAATGAACTTCCTCTTCTATATGTCGTTGCAGACCGTCCCGCTCGGGATTGCAGTCGCGTTGGAGTTTACCGGCCCGCTTGCTGTTGCGATCTATGCTTCACGCCGCGCAATCGACTTCCTGTGGATTGCCCTGGCTGCTGTCGGCCTGTTGTTACTCATACCGGTCGGGCAAACCTCCGCTGGCATTGATCTGGTGGGCGCCAGTTATGCGCTCGGCGCTGGTGTCTGCTGGGCCTTGTACATTTTGTTCGGGCAGAAGGCCGGCGCCGACAACGGTGTGCAGACCGCCGCACTGGGGGTCATGATCGCCGCGCTGTTCGTCGCGCCCATCGGCATCGTCCATGCAGGCGCCGCACTGCTCACCCCGGCGTTGATCCCCGTGGCGCTCGGCGTCGCCGTCCTGTCCACGGCGCTGCCCTATACCCTGGAAATGGTCGCGTTGACGCGCATGCCGGCGAGAACCTTCGGCACATTGATGAGTATCGAGCCTGCATTCGGCGCGTTATCGGGGTTATTGTTCCTGCATGAATACCTGTCCCTGTCCCAGTGGATGGCCATCCTGTGCATCATCCTGGCGTCAGTCGGGGCGACCTTGACGATGGGCAACGCCGCCAAGCCGGCGATAGCGGCAGATTGATAGCAAGTGTGACTTAGGTCTGGTATTTGCCGCTCATTTAGGCCATGTTTAGCCCCGCCACCCAGAATCAGTCCATGGATCATTCCAATAGGGATATCAGATCGCTTCAAACGAAGGCGCAGACAGCCAGACCCGGGCAGCAGATTCGGGAACGCTTTAAGGACAGTAATGAAACGAATTTTGATTCTGATCGCCGTGCTCGCCATTGCAGGCTGCGCGGCGACCTCGGAAACCCAGGTCAAACGCGGCAAAAAAGGACTGCACATCAACTGTTCCGGACTGTCGTCATCCTGGGACAAGTGCTACGACACAGCCGCCAACTCCTGTGCGCCAAAGGGCTACAAGGTCATCGCCAAGTCAGGGGATGCAGTCGAGGAGCCCGGTGATTATCCATTTGGCCTCAACCCGGCAGGCTATACCAGCCGCAGCATGATCGTCATTTGCAAATAACTGCGTTCCATCAGGCTTTCGAGGACGAGATCTGCCGGCCGATCTCGTCATAGCTCGACTTCAGCACCTGCTGCTGAATGTCGGGACTGGCCAGCATCCTCGCCACAACCAGTGCGCCGATGCATTGCGACAGTATTGCCCAGGCCAGACTGTCGCTGTGCAGTACCCCCGCCCAACTTTGTTGAAGCCGGCAAATCCACTGCTCAGCCTGTTGGCGAATCATCAGGTCCGAACGGGCAATCTCCGCGCCCAATGCCGGTAACGCACAGCCGCTTTCCGGCTGCTCGACATGGGACATGCTCAGATAAACCTTCAGGCAGCGTTCAAGCTTGTCCAGATTCTGTTCTGCCCCCAAGCGCGCAAGGCTTTGACGCAGCTCGCGCTCGACAATGGTCGCGAACAGCTCGTCTTTCGAGGAGAAGTGGCTATAAAAAGCGCCACCGCTCAAGCCGATGGCCTTCATCAAACCATCGACACCGACCGTCGAAAAGCCTGATTTCTTGGCGGATAGCGCACTGCTCTCCAGCAGTTTTTCCCTGGTTTCCAGCTTGTGACTGGCCGAATAACGCATTGCCCTTCTCCCGATATGACCGTCTTGACGCCTGACAAATCGTAGCATAACGTTCGTTTAGTTAACGATCGTTTACTAAAGGGATCTACCCATGAATAACAAGAAGGTCGTATTGGTTGTCGGTGCCGGTGATGCAACAGGTGGGGCGATTGCCAAGCGTTTTGCTCGCGAAGGTTTTGCAGCCTGCGTCACTCGGCGCAACGCGGACAAACTGCAGCCGCTGGTGGATGCGATAAACGCCGAGGGTGGTGAAGCTCATGGTTTCGCCTGTGATGCGCGCAAAGAAGAAGACGTCATCGCCCTGGTCGAACAAATTGAAAGCGAAATCGGCCCCATCGAAGCGTTCGTGTTCAATATCGGCGCCAACGTTCCCTGCAGCATTCTTGAGGAAACCGCCCGCAAGTACTTCAAGATCTGGGAAATGGCCTGCTTCTCGGGTTTCCTCAATGCCCGGGAAGTGGCCAAACGCATGGCCAAGCGCCAACGGGGAACGATCCTGTTCACCGGTGCCACTGCCGGCATGCGCGGGGCCGCCGGATTCGCGGCCTTCGCCGGCGCCAAACACGGAATTCGCGCCCTGGCGCAAAGCATGGCGCGCGAGCTCGGGCCGATGAACATTCATGTGGCCCATGTCGTCGTTGACGGCGCTATCGATACCGACTTCATTCGCGATAACTTCCCGGAAAAGTACGCGACCAAGGATCAGGACGGCATCCTCAACCCCGAACACATTGCCGACAATTACTGGTATCTGCACAGCCAACCGCGCGATGCCTGGACTTTCGAACTGGACCTGCGTCCCTGGAGCGAACGCTGGTAAGCCCCCAATCACAACAAGAAGAGTGCACCGATCATGAGTAAAACCGTGGAGTTCTACTTCGACCTTGGCAGCCCCGCCACCTACCTGGCGTACACCCAGCTACCGACTATCTGCGCACAACACGACGCGCAGCTCGTCTATATTCCGATATTGCTGGGCGGCGTGTTCAAGGCTACGGGCAACGCCTCCCCTGCGACTGTCCCGGCCAAAGGCCAATACATGTTTCAGGACCTGGACCGTTACGCCAAACGCTATGGCGTGCCGCTGAAGTTCAACCCGCACTTCCCGATCAATACCTTGATGCTGATGCGTGCCGTTACTGGCATCCAGCTGCGGGCACCCGATCGCTTTGGCGCCTTCATCGACTGCCTGTTCAAGGCACTGTGGGTCGACGGCCGCCCGCTTGATGAGCCGGAAACCGTCGCAGCAGTCCTCAGCCAAAACGGTTTCGACCCACAGCAAGTGCTGACCCTGACCGCTGATGAAGAGGTCAAGTCCGTGCTCAAGGACAATACCGAGAAAGCCGTGAAGCGGGGCGTATTCGGCGCACCGAGCATGTTTGTCGATAACCGGCTGTACTTCGGCCAGGATCGCCTGGACTTCGTTATCGAGGCCCTGGGTTAGATCTCGACCACCAGCCGACCTGTTGCCGCTCGCGACGCCAGCAGTTCGTGGGCGGCTTCAGCGGTTTCCAGGGTGAACGAGTGCGGGTCCAGCATCGGTTGCAGTTGACCCGCTTCAATCATCTGCGTCGCTGCACGCAGGATCTCGCCGTGATGCTCACGCCCCTTGCCGGTCAACAGCGGCAACAAGGTGAAAACACCGGAATAGGTCGCCGCGCGAAATGACAGCGGTGCCAGACTGTGCTGTCCCCAGCCTAGGCAACTGAGCACATGTCCGCCATACGTCCGCGCGCCCTTGAAGGACGCATCCAGCACTGCGCCACCGACGGTGTCATAAACGATGTCGAAACCCTCTCCAGCGGTGTGTTCTGCCACATAAGCCTCAATCGCCGTATGACGATCGATGAAGGTCGCCCCCAAACGCTCGATGGTTTGCCGCTGAAGCGCGGAACCTGTGGCAAAGACTTCGGCCCCCAAAGCACGGGCAATTTGCACCGCAACATGACCCACTCCGCCGGCGCCGCCATGAATCAACACTTTTTGCCCCGGCCGAACATTCGCCCGGTCCACCAGCCCTTCCCAAGCCGTAATCAATACGAGCGGCAAGCTTGCGGCCTCGCGCATGCTCAAGTTACGGGGTTTACGCGCCAGCAGGCGTGCATCCACCGCTGCAAATTCAGCCAGTGAACCCTGTGCGCCACCGATGCCCGTGGCCATTCCATACACGTCATCACCCACTGCCCAGCCACTTACGCCCTCCCCTAATGCCTCCACGGTTCCCGCCAGATCCATTCCCAATACTGCCGGCAAGGGCTGCTGCGCATGGGCAGCCTGGCTGAAGCGAATTTTTCCGTCCAGTGGATTCACGCCGCTGGCGCTGATCCGGACCAGAACCTGCCCCGCCTTCGGCACAGGTCGTTCAATGGAGGCCAAACGAAACGGCCCATTGGCTACATCAACGATCAGAGCGCGCATGTGTATTGAGTCAGTCATTTCGTGAATCTCCGTCAGGAGTGAATGTAGGACCTATCCTGCGCTCTCCGACTCATTCCTATAAGTCGTTAAATAGCTATAGTGATCATGCCTATTTGGCATTAATGAGATTTCCCATGGACAAGCTCAACGCAATGGCCATTTTCGTGCGGGTGGTAGAGCGCGGCAGTTTTTCTGCTGTCGCACGGGAGTTGCAAACCAGCCAGCCAACCATCAGCAAAGTGCTGCAAGCGCTGGAAACGCAGTTGGGTGGAAAACTGATTGCGCGCAGCACGCGCAAGTTATCCCTGACGGACGAAGGCCAACGCTATTACCAGCAGTGCCGACATATCCTCGCTGCTGTAGATGCGGCCGAACACAGCTTCCAGTCTGGCCGGGAAAAAGTCGCGGGACCGTTGAAGATAGGTTCTTCGGTGAGTTTTGGTCGCCTGCAGATCGCGCCACGGTTGCCTGAATTTCTCAAGCGCTATCCAGGTATCCAGATCGACCTGCAACTGTCGGATCAGAATCAGGACCTGATCAGCGAAGGGCTGGATGTCACCTTCAGAATCGGCGCCCTGAACGACAGCGGTCTGATCGCCCGCCACATTGGCAACACGCACAGGATCACAGTCGCGGCCCCCGAATATCTCAAGCAAAACGGCCAGCCACTGACTCCGCAAGAGCTGAGCCAATACAACTGCCTGATGTTCAACCTGCTAAGCAGTCAGAACCTGTGGGTATACGAAAGCCAGACCGGGCAGCGCCATGAAGTGCGTATCAAGGGCAATGCACAGAGCAACAACTCTGAAGCGATTCGCGAAATGGTACTGGGGGGATTGGGCATCGCGCTGTCACCGCTCTGGCTGTTCAGCGAAGATCTGAAGGCCGGCCGGGTGATCGCGATTTTGCAGGAGTACAGAACACTGTCGCTGCCGATTCACGCTGTGTCCCCGGCGAATCGTCGCCAATCCGCCAGGGTCAAAGCCTTTGTCGACTACATGGCTCAGGCGCTGGAAAACGCGCCCGAGCTAAAACCGGTCAAATAGCCGCGGTGCGCGTGTTCAACCACGCCAGTGCGGCACCTTCGACCAACGGGCTCAAGCGCTCACGCACCTCGGCGTGATAAGCGTTGAACCACTGTTTTTCCTCTTCGGTGAGCATCGAGGTGTCCAGGCAACGAGTGTCGATCGGGCACAGGGTCAAGGTCTCGAACTTGAGGAATTCGCCGAACTCGCTTTTCCCCGCCTCGCGATTCATCGCCAGGTTTTCGATGCGCACACCCCAGCGGCCCGGACGGTAGGTTCCTGGTTCGATGGAGGTGATCATGCCCGGCAGCATCGCCGTTTGCGGCGCAGGAGCAGCCTGGTAGGCAATGACTTGCGGACCTTCGTGCACGTTCAGGAAGTAGCCGACGCCATGGCCGGTGCCGTGACCGTAATCAACGTTATCCGCCCAGATCGGCGCACGGGCGATGGCGTCGAGCAACGGCGAGAGAATGCCTTTCGGGAACTGCGCGCGGGACAAGGCAATCACGCCCTTGAGCACGCGGGTGCAATCGCGCTTCTGTTCTGTGGTCGGGGTACCGACCGGAACCATCCGCGTGATGTCCGTGGTACCGCCCAGATACTGGCCACCCGAGTCGATCAGCAGCAGGCCATCGCCTTCGATCACCGCGTGTTCTTCTTCGGTAGCGTGGTAATGCGGCATCGCGCCGTTGGCATTGAACGCCGCAATGGTATTGAAGCTCAACGAAACGTAACCCGGGCGACGGGTGCGCGCCGCCGTCAGGTATTCGTCGATGGTCAGTTCGGTGATGCGCTCGCGGCCCATTGCCGAATCCAGCCAGGCAAAGAATTCGCAGAGAGCTGCGCCGTCCTGCTCCATGGCCTGACGGATATGCTCGGCATCGGCGAGGCTTTTCTGCGACTTGGCCAAGGTGGTCGGGTTCAGGCCTTCGACCAGTTTTACCCCACTGTCGAGGTTGTCCAGCAGCCCCGCCGTGACGCGGGCCGGGTCAACCTGCAGGCTCGCGCCGCTCGGAATGGCCGCCAGCGCCGCCGCCACTTCACTGTAATCGCGCAGGGTCACGCCGTCTTTCTCGAGGACCGAGCGCAATTCGTCGCTGACTTTGCTCAGCGCCACGAACAGGGTGGCCTGCTGCTGACTGATCAGGGCAAAGGAAACGAACACCGGGTTGAACGAAACGTCGCCACCACGCAGGTTGAACAGCCAGGCGATGTCGTCGAGGGTGGCAATAAAGTGCCAATCGGCACCCCGCGCCTTCAAGGTTTCGCGCAATTTGCCGAGTTTTTCGCCACGGCTGATCGTCGCCTGCGGGGCCTGGTGCTGATAGATCGGCTCGTTCGGCAGGCTTGGGCGGTCGCTCCAGACGCTGTTCAATACATCGATATCGGTACGCAGGCGCGCACCGCGCTCTTCCAGCTTGCCACCCAAAGTGCGCGCCGACGCCACGGCCATGACCGCGCCATCCACGGCGACCACGCCACCTTCAGGGGTTTGCTCGGCCAACCAGTCCAGCGGACCCGGTTGGCCCGGCTGCAGCTTGACCAACTCGATCCCGCTGCCCTTGAGTTCCTTGGTCGCCTGTTCCCAGTAACGACTGTCGGCCCAGACGCCGGCAAAATCCGGAGTGACGATCAGCGTACCGACCGAGCCAT
The DNA here is from genome assembly GCF_004348895.1 of Pseudomonas vancouverensis. GTDB lineage: Bacteria > Pseudomonadota > Gammaproteobacteria > Pseudomonadales > Pseudomonadaceae > Aquipseudomonas > Aquipseudomonas vancouverensis. The sequence goes on along the minus strand of NZ_RRZK01000017.1, from coordinate 173,945 downwards.
GGAACCCCGACAACCACTGACGCCCTTGCCAGTAACCCGGCAGGTATTCGGACAGGTGCGGGTCGGCCGACGGCACCAGCAAGGCGTGAATGCCTTCCCGGCTCATCAGCTCACGGGTTTGTGCCAGGCGCTGGGGCACCGATCCGTTGATCGAAGGCTGCGTACTCATCGTGTCTCCTGCTAACCACTTCATCATTATTGTTGAGTGCCGAGCACTGTCGGCGCTTTTATCGCAGCCTTATTGCCAGAATGCCGGAGCACTGGCGCAGGCTGCCTTGATCAGTTGTACCGCTTGGTCGATATCCTGCTCGGTGGTGAACCGTCCCAGGCTCAAGCGGATGGTGCGACCGGCCGAACGGGCGTCGAGCCCCAGCGCCAGCAACACGTGGGATGGGGTGTTGCTGGCGGAGTTGCAGGCCGAGGTCGCAGAAAACGCGATCGAATGGCTCAACGCCGCCGGGTTGAACTCGCCTTCGCTGAAGGTCAGGCTCAGGGTGTGCGGGATACGGCTGGCCGCGCTGCCATTGAGGCGCACGCCGGGAATGCTCAGCAATTGGTCGAGCAAGCGTTCACGCAAACGCTGGATGCTGGCTTTTTCTTCATCGAACGCCGCTGCCGCCAAGGCAAACGCCGAACCCATGGCGACGATCTGATGGGTGGCCAGCGTTCCTGAGCGCAAACCGCCTTCATGCCCGCCGCCGTGAATCTGCGCCTGCAAGCGTTGTTGAGCGCAGGGCCCTACATACAAAGCGCCGATGCCTTTGGGCCCGTAGAGTTTGTGCGCGGAAAACGACATCAGGTCCACCGGCCACCGGGCCAGATCGATCGCTACTTTGCCCGCGCCTTGTGCGGCGTCGACATGAAACAGCGCGCCACGCTCACGTACGACCTGGCCGATGGCCGGAATATCGTTGAGCGTGCCCAACTCATTGTTGACCAGCATCAGCGACACCAGGAAGGTGTCTTCGCGCATGGCTTCGCTGACCGCTTGCGGCGTGATCAGGCCTTCGGCGTCCGGCACCAGATAAGTCACCGCTACACCGGCGTCCTGCAATTGCCGGGCGGTGTCGAGAATCGCCTTGTGTTCGATCTGGCTGGTAATGATGTGGCCGCCGGCAATCCCGCGAGCCTGGGCCACGCCCTTGAGTGCAAGGTTGTTGGACTCGGTGGCGCCGGAGGTCCAGACGATCTGTTCCGGTGTCGCGCCGACCAGTGCTGCCACCTGGGCGCGTGCCTGCTCAACCGATTGACGGGCCTGCTGGCCGAAAAAATGCGAACTGGACGCCGGATTGCCGAAGTTGCCGGTAAAACCCAGACACTCGACCATGACCTTGATGACCCGCTCATCCACGGGCGTCGTGGCGGCGTAGTCGAAATACAGCGGACGTTTATTCATATAAGACTCGCAGAGCGTGTTCCGGGATCAGGAAGCTCGTGTCTGGAAACGGCAAAGCGCAGCCTTGTGAGCCGCGCGCTGTTTTCAGAAGCTTACCAATACCTGATCGGATGCCGTTAAAGAAAGACCACTTCATTTAAAAGTGCGTAGGAACGCTCCTGAAAAGTCAGCTTAACAGGCATCTGGCAACCGGTTGAAGCAATGCGTCAGCTGAAGCTCTCAAGCAACAGCGGATAGAGCGAAACCACCAGCAGCAACGCCATGCCCCAGTTGAACAGGCGCAACCAGCGCGGGTCCTTCAGAACATTGCGTAACAAAGTGCCACAACCGACCCAGAGGCCGACGCTCGGCAGGTTGATGATGGCGAACACGGCGGCAATCACCACCACGTTGGTGAAATAACCCTGCATCGGCGTGTAGGTACTGATGGCACCAATAGCCATGATCCAGGCCTTGGGGTTGACCCACTGAAAAGCCGCGGCGCCGAGATAACTGATCGGTTTGGCTTCACTCTGTACGCCATCGGAGACCGGCCCGGAATGAGCTATTTTCCACGCCAGATACAGCAGGTAAGCGGCGCCGGCGTAACGCAGGACCGAATAGAGCAGCGGATAGGCCTTGAACACTGCACCCAAGCCAAAACCGACGGCCACCACCAGCACGAAGAAGCCGCAGGTCACGCCGAGCATGTGGGGGATGGTGCGGTTGAAGCCGAAGTTGACGCCGGAAGCCAGCAACATGGTGTTGTTCGGACCGGGCGTGATCGAGGTGACGAAGGCAAACAGGGCAAAGCCCAGCAGCAGGTCGAGTGAGAGCGTCATGGGTGGCAGTCCATCAGGGTCGGTCAGGTATCGACCCTATCTCAGGCCCTGCGCAAAACCCATGGACAGTTGCGCAAAACTTCGGGCAGTACAGTTCTCGATCAGCTTGGACGACCGTGCAGCTGTACGGTGCGTTCGGCGTTCATTTCGCCCTGGTTGTCGAACTTGAACGACTTCTGCGGCACGCCCAGCAGTTGTGCTTTTCTGGCGTGGTACTCATCGAAAGACAGCCCGCGACGATTGAGCTCCTCCAGCGCCAGTTCCTTGCTTTCCTCGGCGCTGTAGGGCCGCAGCTCCGGTGAAACATGAGTGGCACATCCGGCGAGTACGGACACAGCGAGTAACAGCAAAGTGGCGATCAATGGTTTCATGTCTGGCATCCTGGCATCTGGGTTCGGGGCAATGAACACAGGCTACTCGTGCCTCCCAAGCGGCAGAAATCAACGCTTTCAATAGTGGCTATCAGTATTTGATGATCCATGCCGCGTGAAGGGCGCTGCTGCTCGTCGGCCACTCGGTGGCAGAAAAGTGACTGGCCTATATTTATCCGGCCAGTGAAAGGCACGGACCTTTTCCACTCACGAGACAAGAACAGGGAGATCCATCATGAGCGTCAAACCCATTCCAGAGGGTTATCACAGCATCACTCCGTACCTGGGGATCAAGCAGGCCGTCGAGGCCATCGACTTCTACAAGAAAGCCTTTGGCGCCATCGAAGTCATGCGCCTGAGCACACCCGACGGCGGCATCGGCCACGCCGAACTGCGCATTGGCGATTGCCCGATCATGCTCGGCACACCGTGCGAGCAAGGGCCGTTGCGTAATCCGGACAGCGCCCAGTCCGTGGGCCTGCACCTGTACGTGACGGATGTCGACAAGTCGTTCAAGCAAGCCGTTGATGCCGGTGCGACGGTGGTGTCCGAGGTCAAGGATCAGTTTTACGGCGACCGTTCGGGAAGCCTGAAAGACCCCTATGGCCATTTGTGGTTCCTGGCAACGCGCAAGGAAGACCTCACTCAGGAACAAATCGAACAGCGGGCTCGGGAACTGTTCGCCCAAAGCTAAGCATTACCCGTATGGCGAGGGCCTTCCCCCTCGCCATGGAGCTCTTTAAACACGATTCATGAACAGTGGTTCCACACTTTACCGCTTGCCCTGAACGCGCCGTGATTTCACGATGGCGGCATTCATCGCCAGGAGTCACCCCATGTTCGCCGGATTCAGCAAAGACCAGCGTCACGTCAATGGTGTCGACATTGCCTACCGCATCGGCGGCAAAGGACCGGGCCTGCTGTTGCTGCACGGGCACCCGCAGACCCATGTGATCTGGCACAAGATTGCCGAACAATTGGCGCAGCACTTCACGGTGGTGGCCGCCGACCTGCGCGGTTATGGCGACAGCAGCAAGCCAACCGCTGACGATCAACATGCCGCTTACAGCAAAAGGCAAATGGCCCGTGATGGCGTCGAGCTGATGGCGGCGCTGGGCTTCGCACAGTTCTCGATTCTGGCCCACGACCGTGGCGCCCGGGTGGCTCATCGCCTGGCACTGGACCATCCGGCCGCCGTGCAACGCATGGTGTTGCTGGACATCGCCCCGACCCTGTCGATGTACACCCAGACCAACGAAGCCTTCGCCCGCGCCTACTGGCACTGGTTTTTCCTGATTCGCCCGGCGCCGTTGCCGGAAACCCTGATCGAAGCGGACCCCGAAGCCTATCTGCGCAGTGTCATGGGCAGTCGCAGCGCCGGGCTCAAACCCTTTACCGATGAAGCCTTCGCTGAGTACTTGCGCTGCCTGAAATTACCGGGGGCTGCCCGTGGCATTTGCGAGGACTACCGCGCCAGCGCCAGCATCGACCTGGAGCACGACCGCGCTGACATCGACGCAGGCCATCATCTGCAATTGCCGTTGTTGGTGCTGTGGGGTGCCGAAGGCACGGTCGGTCGCTGTTTCGAGCCGTTGAAAGAATGGCAGCAGATTGCCAGCGATGTGCGCGGCAAGGCTTTACCGGCTGGGCATTACATCGCCGAAGAGGTTCCGGACCTGCTGCTAGATGAAGCGCTCAGCTTCTTGCGCTGAGTCTTCAGCGGTCTCCAGTCGTCAGATCTGCCGCTGAAACATTTTCTTTCATATACCCCTTCGGGATTTCTGATTCTCATTCGTCCTATCTAGATGCAGTCCTGTCGCGTCGGCAAAAGCCACGACCGGACCTTCACCGCCCTTGTTCCTGCGATAAGGGCTCTCATCCAGATAAGACGTTCCATCATGTCGAAGAAATCCCGTTCAAAAATCTGGTTCCTGGTGCACAGCTGGCTGGCCTTGCCCATCTGGTTTTTCGTCCTGATCGTCTGCGTCACCGGCACGCTCGCGGTGGTCAGCCAGGAAATCGTCTGGCTGGCCACGCCCTCGATGCGCGCCAATCAGCCTTCAGAGGATGCACCGCTGCTCAGCTACCAGCAGGTCCTGACGGCGGTGAACAAAGCCGAACCCCAGCTCGTGGTCGAAAGCATCAGCCGTCCTGACGAGTCGCACTTTGCCCTCGATGTCGAAGTCAGCTACCCCGACGGGCGCTCGGTGGTGATTTACGTCAATCCGTACACCGGCGTCATTCAGGGCGTCGCCCCTGAGTTCAATTTCCGCGCCTTCACCCGCGCGCTGCACGGCTGGTGGCTGGTGCCGTTCACCAATGGCTACAGTTGGGGCTGGTACCTGGTGTCGCTGCTCGGTTTGCCATTGTTGGCGTCGCTGATCACTGGACTGGTGGTCTACAAACGGTTCTGGAAGGGCTTCTTCAGCCCTACCCTGCGTTTTCGTCACGGCGCGCGGATTTTTTGGGGAGACTTTCATCGCCTCAGCGGCATCTGGTCGATCTGGTTCATTGCGGTCATTTCCGTCACGGGCACCTGGTTCCTGATCCAGGCCCTGCTGTTCGATAACCAGATATCCATCTCTACCGAGAAAATCATTCCGGCGATGTCCCGTGAGGCCGTGCCGATCTCGGCCGATGGTTCGCCGCCCCCGCGCATTGATCTTGACCGTGCCATCGACATCGCCACGCAACGGATCACCGGCCTGGAGGCGAGCTTCGTCAGCCTGCCCGGCAATGCCTACAGCCACCTGGATGTGGGGGGACGCGGCTGGTATCCGCTGATGTTCCAGACCGCCACCCTCAACCCGTACAACGGTGAAGTCGCCGCCTCGCGCCTGATCAGCGACCGCTCGGCGCTGGAGTTCGTCACCGAGTCCATGCGTCCGTTACACACCGGGGATTTCGGTGGGTTGTGGATCAAGCTGATCTGGGCCTTCTTCGGGCTGCTGCTGAGCATGATGGTGCTGAGCGGTCTGCTGATCTGGACCAAACGCACGGCATTGGCCACCGCCAACGCCCTGAAACGCAGCCACAAGAAACAGCAAGGCGTCCAGGTGCCAGTGAGCATGAGCAATCAAACGTCGGAGGCCAACCTGTGAGCAACCTCGCCACCGCCCCGTCACCCTCGCGTCTGCGTCAGTTCTGGCACAAATGGCGTTTCCATCTGAACGTTCTGCTGTTGCTGATTCCCCTCGGCTTCATGCCCAAGTACTTCGCCGACGAGGCGCTGATGCGTGGCGACAGCGGCCTCGGCGAGCGGGAAGTCGGCGAAGTCCAGGTCGGCCCCTGGAGCCTGCGCCTGGCAGAGTTGCGCAACGCTGCGCCGACTCTCGATGGCCCGGCCGGCTACATGAAGGGCTTCAATGCCGCGCTCTGCGAAAGCTGCATCGACCAGGTCAAGGCCACTTACCTGCGCGTCGGCAAACCTCGCAGTCTGCGCGCCGCCGGAGTGATTTTCTTCGGCACGCCGTACCGCATGGGCGCCTCGTTGCCGGTCCCGGAAAAGACCCGGGCGGACGCCGACCTGTGGATCACCATGGAAGGCTGGGACGGCGCCATGCATCAGGCATCCATCCCGTTGAGCCAGGCCTCTCCGGCCACCATCGCCTGGTTGAACAAACAAGGAGGCAAACCATGAACAACGCTTTTCGCCCTATGCACGCCGCGTTGCTGGTGCTGTGCGTCGGCTTCAGCGCCAGCGCCCTGGCCCACAACCCGATGTGCGAATGCAAGGCCATCGATGCCGAGCAGATCAAGTGTACCGGCGGCTTCTCCGACGGCAGCGGTGCGCCCGGCGTGACCCTGGATGTAATCGGCTACGACGAAACCATTCTGCTGCCCGGCAAACTGGGGGCTGACTCGACCGTGACCTTCAAGAAGCCCGGCTCGGAGTTCTACGTGCTGTTCGATGCTGGCCCCGGTCACGTAGTGGAAATCGACCAGGCGGACATTGAGGCCCCATGAGTACGCCAACCACGCAAATCGTCCGCCCGGCAGGCGCCGGCCACGAAACCCTCTACGTCCTGTTGCTGTGCCTGATGATTCTTGCCGTTGCCGGCTCGGTGGTGCTGTGGCACGGCGAGCCCAAGGAAGTGAGCCAGATCGGCAGCCATCAGCTGGATGCCCGGCGCGACCTCAGCGCCGCCGAGCAAGGCATCTATGCCGACTTGCGCGTGACGCTGGACGAGATCCACTTGCTGCGACAGGCCCAACAAATGCTGCCGTCACCCCAGACGCTCGCCGAAGAAGGTTTTGCGCCGTTCGCCCAGGATGCCAGTTCCGTCAGCCGTGGCGGTCATGCCTGGCAGTTGCTTGAGGCCGGGGCTTACTTCGGCCAAAGCCAATCGCCAACGGTTGCCGGTTCCTTTTTGATGCGAACGACCACAGCCAACGACGTGCCGGACATCTGGCTCAACCGTGGCCAGCCGCTCGCAGTGCCGGGCGATCTCAGCGACGCGGCGCTTGAAGGCACCGGCTGGAAGCAGATCGTTGCGCAATTCGATGCCGGTGTGACCCGCCAACATCGGCACTGAACCCTCGCCTTTTCCCGAGAGAAGACCGCTACCCCATGCCTATTCCATCTCCACGTTCTTCAATGCGCCTGCTGCTGATCGGCCTGCTCGCCTGTCTGTTGCCGACGCTGGCCAACGCCGATGTAGACAAGCGCCTGCGTATCGGCATCACCCTGCACCCCTATTACAGCTACGTGGCCAACATCGTCGGCGACAAGGCCGATGTGGTGCCGCTGATTCCGGCCGGCTTCAACCCACACGCCTACGAGCCCCGCGCCGAAGACATCAAGCGCATCAGCGGACTCGATGTGGTGGTGCTCAACGGCGTCGGCCACGACGACTTCGCCGACCGCATGATCGCCGCCAGCGAAAACCCGCAGGTGCCGGTGATCGAGGCCAACGAAAACGTGCCGCTGCTGGCCGCCACCGGTGTCGCCGCGCGAGGTGCCGGCAAGGTGGTGAACCCGCACACCTTCCTGTCGATCAGCGCTTCGATTGCCCAGGTCAACAACATTGCCCGGGCACTGGGCAAACTCGACCCGGACAACGCCAAGGCCTACACCGACAACGCCCGCGCCTACGGTAAACGCCTGCGCACGATGCGTGCCGCCGCCCTGGCCAAACTGACCCAGGCGCCGAATGCCGAACTGCGCGTGGCCACGGTGCACGCCGCCTACGACTACCTGCTGCGTGAATTCGGCCTGGAGGTGACCGCCGTGGTCGAGCCAGCCCATGGCATCGAACCCAGCCCCAGCCAGTTGAAAAAGACCATCGATCAACTGCGAGAACTGGACGTAAAGGTGATCTTCTCGGAGATGGATTTCCCCTCCACCTACGTCGAGACCATCCAGCGTGAATCCGGTGTGAAGCTGTACCCGCTCTCGCACATTTCCTACGGCGAATACAGCGCCGACAAGTACGAAAAAGAAATGACCGGCAACCTCGACACCGTGGTCCGGGCGATACAGGAGTCGGGGGCATGACTTCCAGAGAAGCAATCAGAGCACACCCTGTGGAAGCGAGCCTGCTCGCGATGACGGAGTGTCCTTCAACGGTGATGTCGACTGATCAAGCGCAATCGCGAGCAAGCTCGCTCCCACAGGTTTCGGGGCCGGCGCTGGATTTTGATGAGGTCTGTTTGACCCTCGGCCGCACCACGATCCTCGACAAGGTGACCTTCACGGTCCAACCCGGCAACGTCCACGCCCTGGTCGGTCCCAACGGCGGCGGCAAGAGTTCGCTGATCAAGACCCTGCTCGGGCAAATGCCTCATCAGGGTCGCTTGAGCCTGCACTGGCCCGGCGCCCCCGGGACCATCGGCTACGTGCCACAGGCGCTGGAATTCGACCGCGGCCTGCCGATGACGGTCGACGACTTCATGGCCGCCATGTGCCAACGGCGCCCGGCCTTTCTCGGTGTGAGCAAACACTTCGCGACGGCCATCGGTGAAGCGCTGGAGCGCGTCGGCATGCAGGACAAGCGCAAACGGCGCATGGGCGCGCTGTCCGGCGGCGAACGTCAGCGCGTGCTGCTGGCGCAAGGGCTGATTCCGCCACCGCAACTGCTGGTGCTCGATGAACCGATGTCGGCCCTCGATGAAGCCGGCATCCAGGTGTTCGAACGTTTGCTCGGCGACTGGCGCGCTGCGGGGATCACCGTGCTGTGGATCGAGCACGACCTGGAAGCGGTCGGGCGCCTGGCGGATCGGGTCACCGGGCTCAATCGCCGGGTGCTGTTCGATGCCACGCCGCAACAGGCGCTGACACCCGAGCGCTTGCTGAGCCTGTTTTCGACCCATCCACGGAGCCCGGTCTGATGAGTTACGACGCTTTTCGCCTGCTGGTCCAGGGTTGGGCCTCGGCGGGTTATCTGCCCGAGGCGCTGGCCTATGGTTTTGTGGTCAACGCCTTGCTCGCCGGACTGCTGATCGGCCCGGTGCTGGGTGGGCTGGGCACGCTGGTGGTGGTGAAGCGCTTCGCGTTTTTCTCCGAAGCGGTGGGCCACGCGGCCCTGACCGGTGTCGCCATCGGCATCCTGCTTGGTGAGCCCTACACCGGTCCTTACGGCGCGCTGTTCGGCTACTGCCTGCTGTTCGGCATCTTGCTCAACTTCCTGCGCAACCGTACCGGTCTGGCGCCGGACACCTTGATCGGCGTGTTCCTCTCGGTATCCCTGGCCTTGGGCGCGAGCCTGCTGCTGGTATTGGCCGGCAAGATCAACGTGCACATTCTGGAAAACGTGTTGTTCGGTTCGGTGCTGACGGTCAATGGCAATGACCTGCTGGTGCTGGCCGTGGTCGGCTCGCTGGTGATGGCCCTGGCCCTACCGCTGTACAACCGCATCATGCTGGCCAGCTTCAACCCGCAACTGGCGGCGGTGCGTGGCGTGGCGGTGAAGTCGCTGGATTACCTGTTCGTGATTCTGGTGACGCTGATCACCGTCGCCGCGGTGAAAGTCATTGGTGCGATTCTGGTCGGTGCCTTGCTGGTGATTCCGGCGGCAGCGGCGCGTCTGCTCAGTCAATCGTTGAAGGGCTTTTTCTGGTGTTCAGTGCTGATCGCCACCGTCAGCACCCTGTGCGGGATTCTGGCGCCGATCGTCTTCGACCTGCCGATCCCGTCCGGTGCCGCGATCATTCTGGTCGCCGGCATCGCCTTCGCCCTGGCCGCCATCGCGCGCGGCGTCGTCCCCAGCCTGAAAGGGAACCTCGGATAAATGTCATTTTCTCTGCGTCAACTGAGCCTGGCGATTGCCCTGTGCGCGCTCACCACCACAGGCGTTGCCGCCGACAGCAAGCCCTTGCGTGTCCTGGCGTCGCTGCCGATCACCTACGGTCTCGGTGAGGTGTTGCTCAAAGGCACCGATGTCCGCCTCGAACGCGCCGCACCCGCCAATCTGCCGGGCAGCCGTCAGACCGCCTACTTCACCGGCCGAGGTGCTCCGGCACTGGCCAGATTGGCGACCGACGCCGATGCCGTGATCGGCCTGCGTTCGCTGTGGCCGGACGATCCGCTGTATCCGATCTCACGGCGCAGCAACATCCGCATCGTCGAAGTCGACGCCGCGCGGCCGGTGGACGGCGCCCTGCCCGGCATTGCCGTGCAGCCCGGCAACAAGGTCGATGGTTTGAGCAGCCAGCCATGGTTGTCCAGCAACAACATGGGGCGCATGGCCGATGTGATGGCGGCGGATCTGGTGCGCCTGGCCCCGGACGCCAAGGCAACAATCGACAGCAACCTGGCAACGCTGAAACAGCGTTTGCTCAAGCTCAGCGCCGCCAGCGAGGCGCGATTGGCCAGCGCCGACAACCTCAGTGTGATGAGCCTGAGCGATCACTTCGGCTACCTGATCGGCAGCCTCAACCTGGAGCTGATCGGCGTCGATACACGGCCGGATGCCGAGTGGACACCTGAAGCCCTCAAACAACTGACCGCGACCCTCAAGGACAACAACATTGCAGTGGTGCTGCACCATCGGCAACCGTCGGATGCGCTCAAGGCGGCGGTGGCGGAATCGGGCAGCAGCCTGTTGGTGTTAAGTACCGATGGCGAAGAACCGGTCGCCGAACTGGAAGGTTACGTGGACCTGCTGATCAAGGGCTTGAGCGGCGCTTGAGCTTTCCAGCGCATGACAGCGACCTCAGCGCCCGGCCTGAGCGGCGCTGTGTTCTTGCCAGCCTCCGCCCAGGCTCTGGAACAACGCAACGCTGCCCTGACTGAGCAAACCCTGGGTGTCGCGCCAGTTCTGCTCGGCTTGCAGCAACACCAGTTGCTGGGTCAATACCGATTGCTGGCTGACTGTCCCCGCGTGCTTTTGCGCCTGCGTACTGCCAAACAACTGCTGATTGCGCTGGTACATCTGCTCGTAGGCACTGGCCTGGGCGTGCAGGTGATTGATCGCAGACAGATTGTCTTCAACGTTCTGCAAGGCCCCCAGCACCGTTCCCCGATAATTGGCCACGTCTTGATCGTAGCTGGCCTGGGCCTGCTGTTTCGCCGCTTCCCGGGCACCGCCGTCGAAAATGGTTTCCGCCAGCGCCGGGCCCAGGGTCCAGATACGGTTGGGCAAGGCGAACAGGCCACCGAACGCACTGCCGCGATAGCCGCCCTCGGCCGTCAGGTTCAGGGTGGGAAAGAACGCCGCTTCAGCCACGCCAATACGGGCATTGGCTGCGGCCGCCAGACGCTCGGCCGAGACCACGTCCGGACGGCGCAGCAACAGACTCGACGGCAGCGTTGGTGGCGGCATCGGCAGGGTAAAACGGTAATCCGCCGTGGCCGGCAGATTGAACTGCGCCGGCGCCACGCCCACCAGCACTGCCAGGGCATGTTCGAATTGCTCCCGCGAGCGCTGTGCCGTTTGCAGGTTGGTGATCACGCTGCTCAATTGGTCCTGGGCCACCAGCAATTGATCGTTGGTGGCCGTGCCTTGAACGGTTTGTGCCTGAACCATCTCCAACAACTGTTGATTGATGGTCTGCTGCTGTTGCAACAGGTCGATGTCGATGTCCAGTTGCCGCAGCCCCAGGTAATTGGTCGCCACACTCGCACCGATGGACAGACGCACCCCGGCCAGCAGTGCATCGGACGATTGCAGGGAGGCCTGGCTCGATTCGATGCCACGCCGCACCTGGCCCCACAGATCCGGTTCCCAACTGGCGCTCAGGGTGGCGCTGACCGTTTGTTCGATGGTGCCGCTGCTGTTGCCGGTCAAGCCACTGGTGGTACTGCCACTGGCGCCGCCGCCCTCACCCCGCGCGGCGGACAGACCAACACCCACGGTCGGCCACAGCCCGGCGCGACTCGACGCCACTTGCGCCTGCGCCAGGCGATAGGCCGCTTCGGCGGCAATGATCGACTGGTTGGCGCTGGCTGAACGCTGGATCAGCTCATTGAGAATCGGGTCCTGATAGGCCAGCCACCATTGGCTGTCCAGTGCACCCTGAGGATTAGCCTGCGCCCGTTGCCACTGACTGCCCTCCTTGAAAGTTTGCGGCAGTTCGATGTCCGGTTTCTGGTAGTCGGGGCCGACCATGCAGCTGCTCAACATGAGGCCCATCAGGAGCAACTGCAGCAGCGAGCCGGCTCGGGAAAGCAACAGGTCAGTCACTATCCTGGTTGAATGACACAGCGAAATCGCGAGCATGCTCGCTCCTACAGGAGGTTTGTGTTGTTTCATGCTGTTCTCCTGCGCAAGCGCCCGGACGCCCGGTCGAGCCAGAGGTAGATCACCGGGGTTGTGTAAAGCGTGAGCAACTGACTGAAGGCCAGGCCGCCGATGATCGAGATACCCAGCGGCCGGCGCAGCTCCGAGCCATAACCGCTGCCCAGTACCAGCGGCAAGGCGCCGAGGATCGCCGCCAGGGTGGTCATCATGATCGGCCGGAAACGAATCAGGCAGGCGCGATGAATCGCTTCCTTGGCACTCAGGCCGAACTCGCGGCGCTCGGTGATGGCGAAGTCGATCATCATGATGGCGTTCTTCTTGACGATACCGATCAGCAAAATCACCCCGACCAAGGCGATGATCGACAGCTCGGTGCCGGTCAGCAGCAAGGCGATCAAGGCGCCGACGCCGGCGGATGGCAAGGTCGACAGGATCGTCAACGGGTGCACCAGGCTTTCGTAGAGCATGCCCAGTACAACGTACACCGACAGCAGCGCCGCAACGATCAGCAGCGGCTCGTTGGCCACCGACGACTGGAATACCTGCGCCGTGCCGGCAAACTGGCCGACGATACTGGCCGGCATGCGCAACTGCGCCACCGCGTTGTCCACCAGTGCCGTGGCCTGGCCGATGGACACACCGGGGGCCAGGTTGAACGAGGCCGTCACCGCCGGAAAAGTGCCTTGGTGGCTGATGGAAATCGCCGTGCGTCCCACTGAAAAATCGGCCACTGCCGACAGCGGTACCAGCGTCTGATTGGCCCTGGCGCCGAGATCGGGCTTCGCCCCGGCACCCTTGGCGGTGGCGGCCAGAGCGCCCACCGGCAGGTAAATCCCCTTGAGTGCCCCGGGGTCGGACCAGTACGACGGCGCCACTTCCATGACCACGTGATACTGGTTGGCAGCACGGTAGATCGTCGACACCTGGCGCTGGCCGAATGCGTCGTACAGCGTCTGGTCAATGGCCGACATGCTCACCCCCAGACGCGCCGCTTCGTCGCGATTGACCGTCACGCTGGCCATCAGGCTGTTGTCCTGCTGATCGGTGTTGATGTCGGTCAGCTGCGGCAAGGTGTGCAACACGTCCACCACCTTGGGCACCCATTCGTCCAGCGTGCTCTGGTCGTCGGCGGTCATGGTGTACTGGTACTGCGCCCCGCTCTGCCGACCGCCGACAGTGATGTCCTGGGCCGATTGCAAATACAGGCGGGTGCCCGGCATGTCACCCAGGGTCTTGCGCACCTGGGCCATGACCTGATCGGCGCCGTCCTTGCGCTCCGCCAACGGCTTGAGGGTAATGAACAGTTGCGCACTGTTGACCGCGCCGCCGATCCCGCCGCCACCGCCGACAAAACCGCCGACCGTCTGCACATTCGGGTTGCCCAGGACCTTGCGGTTGATCTCGCTGAAGTTCGTCTGGATCGCGCCGAAGGAAATGCTCTGGGCGGCGATGATGCTGCCGGACATGCGCCCGGTGTCTTCCTGCGGGAAGAAGCCCTTGGGCACCAGCACGTACAGCACGCACGCCAGCACGATCACCAGCAAGGTGGTCAGGCCCATCAGGAACGAATGCTCGATGACCCAGCTCAAGGTGCGGTCGTAGAATCGGTGAAAACGCGAGTCCGGGTGTTCTTCGGCGCTGGCGGCCTGCTCTTTGGTGCGCAGCAGCACACTGGACAACATCGGTGTCACGGTCAACGACACCACCATCGAGATCACGATCGCCACCGACAGCGAAATGGAAAACTCACGGAACAGCCGCCCCACTATCCCGCCCATCAGCAACAGCGGGATGAACACCGCCACCAACGAGACACTGATGGTCATCACCGTGAAACCGACTTCCCGCGCCCCGGCCAGCGCCGCTTGCAAACGACTTTCACCCTTCTCCAGATGGCGCATGATGTTTTCGACCACCACTATCGCGTCGTCCACGACAAAACCGGTGGAAATGGTCAGCGCCATCAACGACAGGTTGTTCAGGCTGTAGCCGAGAAAATACATCGCGCCAAAGGTGCCAAGCAGCGACAACGGCACGACGATGGCCGGCACCAGAGTGCTGCGCCAGTCGCGGAAAAACGCAAAGGTCACCAGGGTCACCAGCAGGATCGAGATCACCAGCGTCAGCTCGACATCCCGTAGCGATGCGCGAATGGTGGTGGTGCGGTCCATCAGCGTGTTGATCCTGATCGAGGAGGGGATCGAGCTTTGCAGGAACGGCAGGTCGGCCTTCACCGCATCCACGGTGTCGATGACATTGGCCCCCGGTTGCTTGAATACCACCAGCAGCACCGCCGGCTTGCCGTTGGACAGGCCAAAGTTGCGCAGGTCCTCGACGTCCTCGGTGACGTCGCCCAGGTCGGCAATCCGCACCAGATCGCCGTTGTTCTGCTTGACCACCAGCGGGCCGTAGTCCGCGCCCTCATAGAGCATGTCGTTGGCTTTCAGGCCATAGGACTGATCGCCCAGGGACACCGTGCCTTTGGGCAGGTTGACGTTGGACGCCTGAATCACCTGACGCACCTGCTCCAGGCTGGTGTTGTAGCGATTGAGGCGGTCCGGGTTGAGTTCAACTCGCACCGCCGGCAACGCCGCGCCGCCGACCGTCACGTCACCGACCCCGGAGGTCTGCAACAGCCGCTGCTCCAGCAGGGTCGAGGCCACGTCGTACATTTGCCCACGGGTGGCGGTGTCGGAGGTCAGGCTGAGGATCAGGATCGGTGAGTCCGCCGGGTTGACCTTGCGGTAGGTCGGGTTACCGGACAGGTCGCTGGGCAGGTTGCTGCGCGCCGCGTTGATGGCGGCCTGTACGTCCCGGGCGGCGCCGTCGATGTCGCGGTTGAGGTCGAACTGCAGGGTGATGCGCGTCGCGCCGAGGGAGCTGGACGAGGTCATCTCGGTGACCCCGGCGATTTGCCCGAACTGACGTTCCAGGGGCGTTGCCACCGATGACGCCACAGTGCTCGGATCGGCCCCCGGCAAAGAAGCGCGCACGCTGATGGTCGGGAAATCCACCTCAGGCAGCGGCGCCACCGGCAGCAGGTTGAAGGCCAGCACGCCGAACAGCGCCACCCCGACCGCCAGCAAGGTGGTCGCAATGGGACGCTGGATGAACGGCGCGCTAAGGTTCATCGCGGTACGCCTCGAGCACCGGCTCGCGCCGGCTGAACCGCTGCTCCAGACCGTGCATGGCGAGGAAAATCACCGGTGTCGAAAACAACGTGAGCAACTGGCTCAACATCAGCCCGCCGATGATCGCGATACCCAGCGGGTGCCTTAACTCAGAGCCGATCCCCGTCCCCAGCGCCAAGGGCACCGCGCCAAACAGCGACGCCATGCTCGTCATCAGGATCGGCCGGAAGCGCAACTCGGCGGCCTGACGAATCGCGGTCACCGGGTCCATGCCGCCCTTGCGCTCCAGTTCCAGAGCGAAGTCGACCATCATGATGCCGTTCTTCATCACGATGCCAATCAGCAGCACGATACCGATCAGGCCGATGATGTCGAACTGCGTACCGGTGATCAGCAACGCCAGCAATGCGCCGAGTGCGGCGGACAGCAGCGTCGACAAAATCGTCACCGGATGCACGAAGCTCTCGTAGAGAATCCCCAGCATCAGGTAGACCACGACCACCGCCGCCAACACCAGGAACACCTGATTGGACAACGACGCCTCGAACGTTGCCGCCGCACCCTCGAGGTTGGCCTGCACCGACAGCGGCAGCCCGGCCTGGGCTTCGATGTCCTTGAGCCGGGTCACGGCGGCACCGAGGGTCTGGCCGGGGGCGAGGTTGAACGAGACGTCGGCATAGGGGAACTGCCCCAGCCGATTGAGGGTGACCGGCGCGCGAATCACCTGCAGGGTGGCCATGCTCGACAAGGGCGCAACACCGCCGGCTGGAATATTGACGTAGAGCCCGGTCAGCAGATCAGCAAGGTTGTGCGGTGGATGATCGGTGGCAATGACCACGTGATACTGGTTGAGCTGGGTGTAGATGGTCGACACCTGGCGCTGGCCAAAGGCGTCGTACAGCACGTCATCAATGGCCTGTGGGGTGACGCCCAGGCGCGAAGCGGTGGCGCGGTCGAAGGTGAGCTGGATCTGATTGCCGAACTGCATCGCCTGACTCTGCACATCGGTGAACATCGGGTCCTGCTTGATCGCCGCGAGCAGTTTGGTGGTCCACTTTTCCAGCTCATCAGGGTCGGTAGCCTGCAAGCCGAGGCGGTAACTGGTGGTCGACACCGTGGCGTCGAGGGTCAAATCCTGCACGCTGTGCAGGTACAGGCGAATCCCGGCGTCGTCGGCATTGGCATCGGACAAGCGGCGAATCACCACGGCACTGCTGTCACGTTCGCCATGGGGTTTGAGGTTGATCAGCAGATTGCCCTGGTTGATCGTCGGGTTGGTCTGGTCGATGCCGACAAAGGACGACAGGCTCGCCACCGCCGGGTCCTTGAGGATGCGCGCGGCCAGCCGCTGCTGTTCAATCTGCATCTGCTGGAAGGAGATTGTCGGCGCCGCCTGGGAGATGCCCTGGATCAACCCCGTATCCTGCTCGGGAAAAAAGCCCTTGGGCATGATCACGATGATCAGCAGGGTCAGGGCCGCGGTCAGCACCACCGAGATCAGGGTCAGGCCACGGTGCAGCAACACCCAGTCGAGGCCTTTGACGTAGTAGCGGTTGATGCGGTCGAAAAAGTCGACGCGGCGCTCGGCCTGTTTCGGCTTGAGCATGCGCGAACACATCATCGGCGTCAGCGTCAGGGAAATCAGTGCGGAGATGACGATGGTCACCGCCACCGTCATGGCGAATTCACGAAACAGCCGCCCGACCACATCGCCCATGAACAAGAGCGGGATCATCACCGCGATCAAGGCAATCGACAGCGAGATGATGGTGAAGCCGATCTGTTCAGAGCCCTTGAGTGCGGCCTCCATCGGCGAATCACCGGCCTCGATGTAGCGGGTGATGTTTTCGATCATGACAATGGCGTCATCGACCACGAAGCCGATGGCGATGGTCAGCGCCATCAGCGTCAGGTTGTTCAGGGAAAACCCCAGCCCATAGGCCACTGCCAGGGTGCCGATCAGCGTCAGCGGCACGGTCACCGCCGGGATGATGGTGGCGGCGATGTTGCGCAGGAACAGGAAAATCACGATCACCACCAGCAGCACCGCCACGCCCAGCTCGAACTGCACATCGACCACCGACGCGCGGATGGTCTGGGTGCGGTCGGTGAGCACAGCCACCTTGAGGGTGGCCGGCAGGCTGGCGCGCAAGGTGGGCAAGAGTTTTTGCACGCGGTCGACGACATCGATCACGTTGGCGCCGGGCTGGCGCTGAATGTTGAGGACAATCGACGGCGTGCTGTCGGTCCAGGCCGCCTGACGCGGATTCTCCGGGCCCTGGGTCGACGAGGCGATCTGCGCCAGGCGAATCGGTGCGCCGTTCTTGTAGGCAATCACCAGGTCGCGGTATTCCTCGGCCGACTGCAACTGATCGTTGCTGCCGATGGAATAGGCCTGGTACTTGCCGTCGATATTGCCCTTGGCCTGATTGACGTTGGCCGTGCCCAGGGATGCGCGCAAATCGTCCAGCGACAATCCCAGATTATTCAGCGCCGAGGTGTTGGCCTCGACCCGCACCGCCGGACGCTGGCCACCGCTGAGGGTGACCAGGCCAACGCCGGTGATCTGCGAGATTTTCTGCGCCAGCCGGGTATCGGCCAGGTCCTCGACCTTGGTCAGCGGCAACACGTCGGAGGTCAAAGACAGGGTCAGCACGGGCGCATCGGCCGGGTTGACCTTGCTGTACACCGGTGGGTACGGCAGGTTCGCCGGGAGAAAGGTGCCGGCCGCGTTGATCGCGGCCTGCACTTCCTGCTCGGCGACGTCCAGCGACAATGACAGATCGAATTGCAGGGTGACCACCGAGGCGCCATCGGAGCTGGTGGAGCTCATCGACTTCAGCCCCGGCATCTCGCCGAGCTGACGTTCAAGGGGTGCAGTGATCGACGAACTGATCACCTCGGGACTGGCGCCGGGGTACTGGGTGAACACCTGGATGGTCGGGTAATCGACTTCCGGCAGTGCCGACACTGACAGCAGGTGATAACCGAGCAGGCCCAGCAGCAATACCGCAATCATCAGCAGGCTGGTGGCCACGGGGCGTTCGATGAAGGGGCGCGAGACGTTCATGGCAGGCAGCTCCTTACTGGGCGACAACCTTCACCGATGAACCATCATTGAGCTTGTCCGCCCCCTCAGTCACCACCTGCTCCCCTTCTTTCACGCCATTGTCGAGAATCGCCGAGACATCGCCCGTGGCCGGACCGGTTTTCACGTTGCGCAAACTGACCTTGTTGCCGGGGCTCTGCACCACAAACAGGAAATCGCCCTTGCTCCCGTGCTGAATGGCCCGGGTCGGCACCACAGGGTTCTGCACCAGGGTATCGGCCTTGAGCCTGGCGTTGACGAACTGATTGGGGAACAGCGCCTTGCCCGAATCGTCGAACTGCGCCTTGACCTTGATCGTGCCGGTGCTGGTGTCGACCTGATTATCCAGGGCCAGCAGGCTGCCGCTGGCCAACAGGTCGCGCTTATTGCGGTCGTAGGCGAGCACCGTCACCACGCCCTTGCTCATGGCTCGGTTGATCGCGCCGAGATCATCCTCGGGCACCGCGAACACCACGGTCGCCGGGGTCATCTGGGTAATCACGGCGATGCCGGTGGTGCTGGCGGTGGTCACGTAGTTGCCTGGATCGACCTGGCGCAGCCCGACCACACCGTCGACCGGTGAGGTGATGGTGCAGTAGCTCAACTGGACTTCCAGATTCTGCACATTGCCCTGATCCGCGGCGACTGTGCCTTGCAGTTGCTGCACTAGGGAGGCCTGGGTATCGAGGGTTTGCTGGGTGGTGGAGCCGATCTTGATCAGCTCGCGATAACGCGCGAGGTCGCGTACCGCATTGCTCAACAGCGCCTGGTCATGGGCCAGGTTGCCCTTGGCCACGGCCAACTGAGCCTTGAATTCGCGGTCGTCGATCCGGGCGATGACTTGCCCCTTGCGCACCTGCTGACCTTCCTTGAACTCGACGGCAACCAGAATGCCGTTAACCTGGCTGATGACCGTGACACTGCGGGTCGGGGTGACGGTGCCCAGCGCATCGATGTACACCGGTACATCCTGCAACTTGACGCCAACAGCGGCCACCGGCTCGGCGGGCGGCGGCGGTTTGCCGGCATGACGGTTGGCCAGCAGGAAATACCCCCGCGCCACGGCGAGCAGCACCACCAGCAGCACGGCAAGCGCCTGAAAGACCTTTGCTCGTCCGGGTTTCTCCATGGGTTTTCACTCGAACACGCCGATAGCGATGTGCGGCAGAGAAAGGAGGCCCGGTCAACGCCTGACAAGCTGGCGAAAGGCCTGATCGCTGTCTTGAACTGTAGCAGCGCCCGGATCATTTACTTGTCTGGCTAACGATCTGTTCAGCCAGGCGACAGCCTGAAACGATGAACTACCCAGGTGGGCTTTCTTGAGCGCTGCGCGAGGCCGGTGATACCATGCGCAACCGCCAGAGCAGGCAAGGAATCACCGGGTTTATGAGCACTATCCGCGAGCGCAACAAACAACTGATCCTGCGTGCCGCCAGTGAAGAATTTGCCGACAAGGGCTTCGCGGCGACCAAGACCAGCGACATCGCCGCCAAGGCAGGGTTGCCCAAGCCCAACGTCTACTACTACTTCAAATCCAAGGAAAACCTCTATCGCGAGGTTCTGGAAAGCATCATCGAGCCGATCCTGCAGGCTTCGACGCCGTTCAACCCGGACGGTGAGCCGGCTGAAGTGCTCAGCGGCTACATCCGTTCGAAAATCCGCATCTCCCGCGACCTGCCCTTCGCCTCCAAGGTGTTCGCCAGCGAAATCATGCACGGTGCGCCGCACCTGAGCACCGATCTGGTGGAACAACTCAACAGCCAGGCCAAGCACAACATCGAATGCATCCAGACCTGGATCGACCGCGGCCAGATCGCCCCCATCGACCCCAATCACCTGATGTTCAGCATCTGGGCGGCCACCCAGACCTACGCCGATTTCGACTGGCAGATCACGGCCATTACCGGCAAGGAAAAGCTCGACGAGGCGGACTATGAAGCCGCGGCGCAGACGATTACCCGGTTGGTGCTCAAGGGGTGTGAGCCGGATTTGCAGTAGCGCGGTGCGCCCTGCGCGAGCAGGCCCTCTATAAGAGCGCAAGCATAAGCGGCCGTTACTGAAGGGCGGATACACACACCGGACTAAAAGCGCAAAACCAGATCAAAGCTCGAAGCGCAATTCCGGCCAGATCGGTGAGGTGCCGCGTTTCTGCGATTCCAGAATCGCCCGGCACAACGAACACAGGCGCTGGTCCTGGAATACCCGGCGATCGACGCTCGACCAGCGTGGTTGCGCCGGCAACAGACTGCCGCACAAGGTGCGATCGGCCGAGCCGCCCAACTCCAGCTGACGGGTCACCAGATGCACCCGCACTTCCTGGCAGGCGAACAGATCCAGCTGTTCGTCAGGCTCGATCAGTTGATAGGCAAAGAGTGACCAGGCGGGACGCGGCATCGGGGGCTCCAAATCGGGGGCGCCACCTTAGCCGAAAGCCCGCGCCTAGAAAAGAGTCATAACAGCGGTTTTAAGGTAGGCCAGACATTCTCCAGCAACTTGTCCTGAGCCCCGGCCGCCGGGTGTATGCCATCAGCCTGCATCAAATCGGGATGCCCACCCACGCCGTCGAGGAAAAACGGCACCAGGGGGATCTTTTTCTCCTCGGCCAGGTTGCTGTAAACCTGCGCAAAGGCCTTGGTGTAGCGCACACCATAATTGGGCGGCAGTTGCATGCCGAGCAGCAGCACCTTGGCACCGCTGATTCGAGCGCTGTCGATCATTGAAGCAAGATTTTGTTGCAATTGCGTAGGCAGCAGTCCGCGCAGGCCATCGTTGCCACCCAACTCCAGGACCACCACCTCAGGTTTATGCTCTGCAAGCAGCGCCGGCAGGCGTGCCTGGCCTCCCGCACTGGTGTCGCCACTGATGGAAGCATTGATCACTTTGTCGTCGAAACCTTCGTGCTTGAGCCGTTGCTCAAGCAGCGATACCCATCCCAAGCGGGTATCCAGTCCGAAACCGGCGCTGATACTATCGCCAACGATCAGGACTGTACCCGCCGCTGCGTTTTGGGCCATGCACATCAAGGCCAGGCCAGCACTCAAAAACCACACACGCATCGGATTCTCCATGGGCGCAAGCATTCTCATCGCGAAGGACCTTAGCAAAGTGGTCCCCAGCGCGGAAGGTGATCTGACCATCCTGCACGAACTCAGCCTGGAACTGAACAAGGGCGACAGCCTGGCCATCGTCGGCGCGTCCGGTTCCGGCAAATCCACGCTGCTCGGCCTGCTGGCCGGCCTCGACCTGCCCAGCAGCGGCGAAGTCACCCTCGCCGGCCAGGCCTTGAGCCATCTCGACGAAGACCAGCGCGCACGTATCCGTGCCGAACATGTCGGTTTCGTCTTTCAATCGTTCCAGTTGCTCGACAGCCTCAACGCCCTGGAAAACGTCATGCTGCCGCTGGAGCTCGAGGGTCGCAAAGACGCCCGCGAACGTGCCACGCAACTGCTGCAACGGGTAGGCCTGGGCCAACGCCTGACCCACTCGCCGCGCCAGCTATCCGGTGGAGAACAGCAGCGCGTGGCGATTGCCCGCGCTTTTGCCGCCGAGCCTGACGTCTTGTTCGCCGACGAACCGACCGGCAACCTCGACAGTCACACCGGCGAACGCATCAGCGATCTGCTCTTCGAACTGAACAAGGAGCGCGGCACCACCTTGGTGCTGGTCACCCACGATGAACGCCTGGCCCATCGCTGCCGGCGCCTGATCCGTCTTGAAGCCGGCCTGCTGGTCGCCCCCCTGGAGCCTTGATGGCACGTCTGCCGCTGTTGCGCCTGTTCAGCCTCGCCATTCGCCAACTGCTGCGCGATGCCCGTGCCGGTGAATTACGCGTGTTGTTCTTCGCCTTGCTGGTAGCGGTGGCCGCCAGCACCGCCATCGGCTATTTCGGCGCCCGCCTCAATGGCGCCATGATGTTGCGGGCCACTGAATTTCTCGGCGCCGACCTGCTGCTCGAAGGCAGTTCACCGGCACGTCCCGAGCAAATCAGAAGCGGTACCGAGCTGGGCCTTGAACATGCGCAGGTGGTGGAGTTTTCCAGCGTCATTGCTACCGACAACGGCATCCAGCTGTCCAGCATCAAGGCGGCAGACGCCGTCTACCCCTTGCGGGGCGAACTGAAGAGCGCGCCCGCGCCCTTCGCCCCGGAAGTCGCAGGCGGCGGGCCGAAGCCCGGCGAAGCCTGGGTCGAGGGACGCCTGTTGACCGCGCTGGACCTGAAGATCGGCGACAGCATCGATGTCGGCATGAAATCCCTGAAACTGGCGCGGGTGCTGACTTACGAACCGGACCGCGCCGGCAACTTCTATAGCCTGACACCGCGAGTGCTGATCAATCTCGAAGATCTGGCGGCGACCGGTGTGGTGCAGCCTGGCAGCCGGGTCAGTTACCGCGAACTGTGGCGCGGCAATGCCCAGGCGCTGGAAACCTATCGACAATTGATCAAACCGGGGTTGGCCGCCAACCAGCGCATTCAGGACGCCCGTGACGGCAACCGGCAGATTGGCGGTGCGCTGGGCAAGGCCGAGCGCTACCTGAACATGGCCAGTCTGGTGGCGGTGTTGCTCTCCGGCGTCGCCGTGGCCCTGTCAGCCACCCGCTTCGCCACCCGCCGCTTTGACGCCAGTGCCTTGCTGCGTTGCCTCGGTTTGTCGCGCCGGGAAACCCTGGTGCTGTTCAGCCTGCAACTGACGGTGCTCGGTTTGCTCGCCAGCCTCAGCGGCGCCCTGCTCGGCTGGATCGCCCAGCTTGGCCTGTTTGCCCTGCTCCATGACCTGTTGCCGGCGGACGTCCCGCCAGGCGGCCTGTTTCCCGCTGTCGCCGGGATCGGCACAGGCCTGGTCGCGCTGGCCGGTTTCGCGTTACCGCCCTTGGCGGCGCTGGGCCGCGTGCCGCCCTTGCGCGTGCTGCGCCGGGACATGCTGCCGATTCCGTCGAGCACCTGGATGGTCTACGGCGCCGCGCTGGGTGCGCTCGGCTTGATCATGTGGCGCCTGAGCCTGGACCTGGTGCTGACCTTCGCCCTGCTCGGTGGTGGAGTGGTCGCAGCACTGATTCTCGGAGATTTGCTGTTGCTGCTGTTGAAGAGCCTGCGGCGCATGCTCGCGCGCGCCTCCTTGCCGTGGCGCCTCGGGCTGGGGCAACTGTTGCGTCATCCGTTGGCCGCCGCTGGCCAGTCGCTGGCTTTCGGATTGATCCTGCTGTCGATGGCGTTGATCGCCCTGTTGCGTGGCGAACTGCTCGACACCTGGCAAAACCAGTTACCGAAAAACGCGCCCAACTACTTCGCCCTGAACATCCTCCCGGCGGATAAACAGGCCTTCACCGATCACTTGATCGCCGTCTCGGCACAATCGGCGCCGCTGTACCCGGTGGTGCCGGGGCGTCTGATCAGCATCAACGGCGAGCCCGTGCAGCAAGTGGTCACCAAGGAGTCGGCCGGTGACCGCGCCATCCAGCGTGACTTGAGCCTGACCTGGGCCGCCGACCTACCGGCGGGCAACAAACTCACTGCCGGCACTTGGTGGAACGAGCAAGTGCCCGACGATGTGCCCGGCGTCTCGGTGGAAGGCAAGGTCGCCGAAAGCCTGAAGCTCAAGCTCGGCGATCACCTGATCTTCAGCGTTGGCGGGGTCAATCGCGAGGCGAAAGTCACCAGCCTGCGGGAGATCAACTGGGACAACTTCCAGCCGAACTTCTTCATGATCTTCCAACCCGGCACCTTGAAGGATCTGCCGGCGACCTACCTGACCAGCTTCTATCTGGCACCCGGTCACGATCAGCAAGTGGTCGAACTGTCCCGCGCCTTTCCAGCGGTGACCATCCTGCAAGTCGAGGCATTGCTGGAACAACTGCGCAGCATCCTCGCCCAGGTCACCCTGGCGGTGGAATACGTGTTGCTGTTTGTACTGGCGGCGGGGATGGCGGTGCTGTTTTCCGGCCTGCAGGCCACCCTGGACGAGCGTATTCGTCAGGGCGCCCTGCTGCGAGCGCTGGGCGCGGAAAGGCAATTGCTGGTCAAGGCGCGACGCATCGAGTTCGGTTTGCTCGGCGCGGTCAGCGGTTTACTCGCCGCGATGGGCTCGGAGCTGGTCAGTTGGGTGCTGTATCGCTATGCGTTCGACCTGCCCTGGCACCCGCACCCGTGGCTGTTACTGCTGCCATTGGTTGGCGCCGTATTGATCGGCGGCGCCGGAGTGTTCGGCACTCGCCGGGCGTTGAACGCCAGCCCACTGACAGTTCTGCGTGAGGGTTGATAGACTCCGACCATCCTTGCCACAAGAAGCTGTCATGAGCCGTTACCGACCTCCCCGCACTGCGGGCACCGCACTGATCACCCCCGAAGGTGAAGCGCGGATGCGCGCCGAGTTCCATGAGTTGTGGCATGTACGTCGGCCCCAGGTCACCCAGGCTGTCAGCGAAGCGGCGGCCCAGGGCGATCGTTCGGAGAACGCCGAATACACCTATGGCAAAAAGATGCTGCGCGAGATCGACAGTCGCGTACGTTTTCTCACCAAACGCCTGGAGGCGCTCAAGGTCGTCAGCGAAAAGCCCAGCGATCCGAACAAGGTCTATTTCGGTGCCTGGGTCACGATCGAGGATGAGGACGGTAAAGAGTCGCGCTACCGCATTGTCGGGCCGGATGAGCTGGACCTCAAACAAGGTCTGATCAGCATTGACTCACCCCTGGCCCGTGCGCTGATCGGCAAGGCACTGGACGCCGAAGTTCGTGTCCAGACACCGACCGGTGAACAGTGTGTCTACATCGTGGCGATCGACTACCCGTGACACTCAACGGCGAGTGATCAACCCCTGGCGGGCGACACGGGTCAGTTGGCGGATGACTTCGGGGGCGTCTTCGAGACTGGGGGATTGAATCACCGCCAGGTCGAAGCTGTCGTTGGCAAAACGCGCCAGGGATTCACCGTCTTCGACAAACTGGATAAGGAACGCTGCCGGGCCGCCGGTACGGCGTGGCCAGCCATCGAGATAACGCAGAAGCGTCGGTTGATGTTTGCCGCCAAGCAGGATTTTTGGATTGCGCTGGGTCAAATGTGCCGTGATCGGCGCGGGACGTACAACAGGGTTTAGTGCATTCATTGTGTCGTGTCTCTGCCTCAAAGGTCTGCGTGGCAGGTGAGAGGCAACACCGAACCAGCGCTTTAGCGGAATTTCGAAGCCTGTTCCAGGCTTCTGTCGGTGACTGATCGAGTCACCTGGCGCCCCGCAAGTAGCTGTTTAAATCGGCGCATGGCAAACATCCTAGAGAAGCGGACCGGACAGTGTCAAGAATCTCGCACAACAAAAAAGGCCCGCGCAATGCGGGCCTTTTGCTTGAGCCAGAGCGGTCAGCCGGCGATGACGCGATCGGCCGAAAGCTTGCCGGCACCTTCGATCAGCACCGCGATGCTGCCACCGAGCAAGGCCAGGGCAAATTCATAGCCGTTGTTGGCCATGAACAGACCATTAGGCAGGTGCACGGAGAAGATCGCCACCACAGAAAGGAACGCCAGGCCCAATGCCGCCGGGCGCACCAGCAAACCGACGATCAGTGCCAGGCCTGCGAAAAACTCGGTACCGCCCGCCAGCGTCGCCATCAGGTAACCGGGGGTCAGGCCAAGGCTTTCCATGTATTGCGCGGTGCCGGCCAGACCGTAGCCGCCGAATGCTCCGAAGAGTTTCTGCGATCCGTGGGCGGCGAAGATGACGCCGACGACAATGCGCAAAACCGTCAGGCCGTAGCCGGCGCGGGTGAACAATACCTTGTTGATCATTGAGTTCATGCTGTGTCATTCCTTGGAATGTGTGTTGGGAGTGGTCGCCATATTAATCAATTAAATTAATGCTAAAAGCGCAAATATTGCCTAATAACAATCAGTTTATTCGATTATTTGCGTAAGACCACTTTCTGTCCCTGGGGCTCCAGCGACTCACGCTCCCGATCGAAGGCGAGGTAATACTTGTTCACGCTATTAACATAGCTGACGGGGCCCATTCCCACTTGCTCCATGGCAATGCGCTCGACCTGGAAAAACCACTGATTAGGATTCAGCCCGCGTCGTTTGGCCTCGGCACGCATGGCCTGAACCCGTTCCGGGCCAATGTTGTAGGCGGCCAGGACGAACGCCATGCGTTCGCGCTCGTTGAGTTTCGGACTGGCGAAAAACTTGCGGCGGATCATCGCCAGATACTTGGCCCCCGCCTGCACGTTGGCGTCCAGCTCCTGAACATTGCTGACCCCCACCCGTTGGGCAGCCTCCGGCGTGATCTGCATCAGCCCGGTAGGCCCCCCGCCACTGCGCGCCGTGGGTTGCAGGGCACTCTCCTTGAAGGCCAGCGCTGCCAGGTTCAGCCAGTCCATGCTTTGCGCATCAGCGTGTTTTTGCAGCACCGGTCGAAGCTTTTCCAGGCGTTGGCGGTCAGCCTTGGCCAGCGGATAGTGCACCTGATACAGACGTCGGTAGATACGCAGGAACGCGACGTCCTGATCCGACGGTTTTTTGTAGACAGTGAGGAAGCGGTCAATACTGGCGCGCAGCATCGAGGCATCGCGACGCACGAACCAGTATTCCTCCCCCGGATCACTGATGAGTACCTGCTTGTCGAAACGCAGGTTGGGCAGGATCTTGCCCCAGCGCTCGGCAATCGGTTGCTCGACGATGGTCAGATGGAAGATCCCGCCCTGCACCATCTCCAGCACGTCCTCGACAGCCAGGCTGGGATCAACCCACTCCACCTTCACCGGCGGTAGCTTGTGCAGTGCCAGTTTCTGATTGATCTGGCTGATGGCATCCCCGGCGGCGCTGCCAGCGGGCAATGCCAGGGTTTTGCCGGAAAGCTGTTCGAGACGGGTGTAGCGGCGTTCGCCCTTGATCCCTACCAGCACCAGCGGAATGTTGCTCGCTATCGGCTCGCTGGTACTGACGGCAAAGCCCGGCTGCAGATCGAGCAGTTCGCCGGGCGCAACCAGGTCACCCTCCCCGCGCTGCAAGGCACCGAGCAGTTGATCCTTGGCTTTGGGAATGATCTTGAGGGTGATTTCCTGACCGTCACGGGCGTGGCCATTGAGGTATTGCTCGAAGGCGCGCAGGCGATGGTATTCGACGCCGATGGCCTGCCCCTGGACTTCACCGGAGCTGTTGCGACTCTGATTGACCAGGACGCGCAGCACGCGACTGCTGCGGATGTCCTCAAGGTCGCGCACCTTGCTCGCCGGCACTGCTTGCAGTGGGCCAGGCAGGCGCGCAACCGCCGACATCGGCAGCAACAGCGAACAGCACAGCAGGAGCAAAACCGAGGGACGAAGCATCCACTCTCCGGAAAGAACTCGCGGCCGATTTCATGACGAATGGCATCATGCACGGCGACAAAAACAGAGCGCCTGAGGCGCTGGAAAAGTACGAAAGACTGGCACAATGATGGCAAACTCGCCAACCTGCGCCGTCTTGCGGCTCAAGAGACAGCGTTAACCCGTTGTAGTTCTTGGCTTTTCTGATAAATCCACGGCTCTGGTATGCTTTCCGGCCTTCGGCCCGAGGTAGCACCATGCAACTCATCGATATCGGCGTCAACCTGACCAACCCCAGTTTTGCCGACAAACACCAGGCCGTGCTCGAGCGCGCCTATGCCGCCGGCGTCTGCCAATTGGTGCTCACCGGAACCAACGTCGAAGGCAGTGAACAGGCCCTGGAACTGTGCCGACAACTGGACGACAGCGCCCAGCGCCTGTTTGCCACCGCCGGTATCCATCCTCATGCAGCCAGTGACTGGAACGCCGACAGCGCCCGCCGCCTGCGCGATTTGCTCAAGGAGCCGAACGTGGTCGCCGTGGGTGAATGCGGCCTGGACTTCAACCGTGATTTCTCGCCGCGCCCGCAGCAGGAGAAAGTCCTCGAAGAACATCTGGCCCTGGCCGTGGAGTTGCAGATGCCAGTGTTCCTCCACGAACGTGATGCCAGCCAGCGCCTGCTGGAGATCCTGCGCGACTTCCGCGATCAGCTGCCGGCGGCGGTGGTGCATTGCTTTACCGGCGAGCAAAAAGCGCTGTTCAGTTACCTCGACATGGACTTGCACATCGGCATTACCGGCTGGATCTGCGACGAGCGCCGGGGCACGCACCTGCATCCGCTGGTCAAGGAGATCAAGCGCGGACGCCTGATGCTGGAAAGCGATGCACCGTATCTGCTACCGCGTACGCTGCGGCCGAAGCCGAAGAATGGGCGTAATGAGCCGGCGTACCTGACTGAGGTATTGCGTGAAGTGGCACTGCATCGTGGGGAAAGTCAGGAAGATCTCGCGGCACACACTACCGCTTGCGCCCGGGCGTTCTACGACCTGCCTGCGATTGCACATTAAGCCCGGGTCGGTGTCAGAACGAGCTTTTTCGTTGATTGCTAATCCGCCATCGCAAGCAAGCTCGCTCCCACAAGAGCAGCAGGGGCGTGCATTGATCTGCATCAAGAATCAGTCGACTGCGTAGCGGCACAATGCTGGCACCTTGCCAATACTGTTTCCGCTATCAGAGAAGACCTCCATGGGTGCCTGGCTTAGCAACATCTCGCTGAAGTACAAATTCTGGGCGGTGAACGCCGTCGCCTTTGTCACCACCCTCATGCTGGTGCTGTACGCGGTACAGCTCGAACAGCAGGCCCGCAACGATGCCGCCCAGGCATCGGCGCAGGCTCAGGCGCGCCTGCTCAGGGCCTGGCCCGCCGGGCAGCCATTGCCCAAGGCGGATAACCTGCTGAACTTCAGCCGCGGACAGTCCCCTTCACTCAATGGTCATGCCTTGCCGGAGCTGGCTAACGCCAACGGCTGGGTCGCGATCAACGCAATGCCGCTGTTCGGGGACAATCCTTTGCTGGGCGCTGAAGTGTTCACCGGCGCAGACGACCAGCGTTACGCGGTCATCACCCATGGCCCGAGCCTGAGCCAGGTGTTCAGTGAGCGTTTCGCCAACTATGCCGTGGCGGTGTTCATCCTGATGCTAGCGATGCTCGGCGCCTCGCAACTGTTGATCCGTTTCCTGCTCAGCCAGCTCAACACCCTGAAAGATGTGATGCTGCACGTCGAGAAAACCGGCGACCTGTCGGCCCGCGTCCCGCTGGCCTGCAACGACGAAGTCGGACAGATGGCCAACGCCTTCAATGCCATGCAGGCCGGCTATCAACGCGTGGTCAACACCGTCGCCAGCACCGCCCGGCAACTGGACGTCGGTGCCGCGCAGTTGGCCGCGAGCATGAACGAAGTCCGCCACGGCATGCTCGGTCAGCAGAGTGAGACCGATCAGGCCGCCACCGCCATCAATGAAATGACCGCCACCGTCTACCACATCGCCCAACACGCCGGCGCCACCCGAGACCTCTCGCAATCGGCCGACACCCTCGCCGGCAGTGGCCAGGAGGTGGTGAGTCGCGTGCAGAAGTCGATTGCCGGGTTATCCACTGGCGTGCAGCAGACCGCCGAAATGATCCAGCGCCTGGCCGAAGACAGCCAGAAGATCAACGGCGTGGTCAACGTGATTCACAGCATCGCCGAACAGACCAACCTGCTGGCGCTGAATGCCGCCATCGAAGCGGCCCGCGCCGGTGAAATGGGCCGTGGTTTTGCCGTAGTGGCCGACGAAGTGCGCAACCTGGCCAAACGGGTCCAGGCCTCGACCGATGAAATCACCCTCATGGTCTCGGCACTACAGGCCGGAACTCGGGATGCAGTGGACTTTATGCAGGAGAGCTCGTTCAAGGCCGATGATTGCGTGCAGCAGGCGCAGGAAGCTGGCGCGGCTCTGGCCGAGATCACCAGTGCCGTGGCGCAGATGCGCGAAAGCAATACGCAGATCGCTGTCGCGGCGGAGCAGCAAAGCCAGGTCGCAGAGGAAATGAACCGCTCGGTCGTGAGTATTCGCGACGTGACCGAGAATACGGTACAGCAGACGGTGACCTCGGCGACCACCAGTAATGAGCTGGCCGCGTTGGCTGGGGAATTGAGCAAGGCGATTGGTCAATTGAAACTCTGAAGACACCATCGCTAGCACGCTCGCTCCCAAAGGGGATCGCGGGCAACTGCGGGAGCGAACTTGCTCGCGATGGCGTCATAACAGACAACAACAATTCCAGCCCAATCACTATCAAGCCCATAGCCAGCCTTGATTCGCCGCCCGCATAAACCGGGCCTATCCTTGATTCATATGTTCAACATGGATCGAGGATCAGCATCATGGGCAAACGTCATCCCAACCTGCCCGCCTGGCAATGGCGCGCGTACCCGAACAATCATCAGCATCCGACCAATCTGGTGCTGCACCTGATTGCGGTGCCGTTGTTCATCGTTGCGTTTCTGCTGATTGTGTCCGGCGTGTTCAGCCTGAGCCTGGCCAACGTTGCCATTGGCGTGGTCGGCGTCATAGCCGCGCTGGGCCTGCAACGCCACGGTCATGGCCTGGAGGAACAGGCCGCCGAACCGTTCAGTGATCGCAAAGATGCCATATCGCGCTTGCTGGTCGAGCAGTTCCTGACCTTTCCGCGGTTCTTCCTCAGCGGTGGCTGGTGGCGCGCCTGGCGTGAGCGCCACCGTCGTCACTGATCAGGCAAATACGGTTACGGTCTGCCGGCTCATGGCGATCAATTGACCGTCTGCGCTCCACATCTTCGCCGCCGCGTGGCCGTAACCATCGGCGGCGTATTCTGTTTCGACCAGGTACTTGCACCAGTCGAGGGTGGTCAGCTTGTGCAGTGGCTGCACGAACTCGATGGTCCAGGTCAATGTGCTGCCCATGGCCGGTTTCTTCAGAAAGGGCATCAGGGCCGGTGGCCAGGCGTCCACCAGTGCCAGGATATGTGCCTCACTCAAGGCCTCTTCCTTCACATCACCGCGCAAGCGCACCCAGCCGCCCATCTGGCGCGAAGTGCTGCCGCTGAAAGGCAGGCCGCCGACGCTCCAGCGCATCGCCAGGTGCCGCATGAACTCCGGAATGACGCCTTCGATGAAAGGCAGTTCCTGACATTCCTCCCAATGCTTCATTTCGGGCGCCGGCTCTGCCGCCACTGCCACTTCCGAAGGACGCGAGGCACCGAAGCTGCCCTGAATCAGCGTCACCACCTGGCCTTTCTGCATGACACGGCCGAGCACCTGACTGACCGCCTTGCCTTCACGCAGCACGTCAACTTCAAAACTGACCGGGACTTCGGGCTCGACCGGGCCGACGAAAGTGATCGCCAACGAGCGTACCGGGCGCTCCGCCGGCACCCGGGCACGCATGGCTTCATACTGCATGGCTGCCACCAGGCCGCCGAAACTGGCACGGCCCTGAGCCCAGGAGGCCGGAATAGACAGCTCCGTCGGCGAATGGCGGACGACGTCAAGCAGGTCGGAGAAACGCATGAAAACCTCGGGTACTGGAAAAAGGATGAGGGGATCTTAACCAGTCACCGGGATGCAGACAGTACCCATTCCTGCCAAATTGACTGACAGATAAGCCGCATGGGATTCCGGCGCCACACATCATCAACTGCAAGAGCAGACTCGCTCTTGCAGAGAAAGTGTTGATCTCAGGATTTGAAGCAATCCCGGTCGAGTTTTTCCAGCACCCGGTCAGCGCGGCGCTCTGCATCGGCCATGGTGGTTTTCCAGGTGGCAACACAAGGTTGCAGATCCGCTTCCTCTTGCGCGCGTGCCAGCCACTGCCAGCAATCATGCCAGTCACCCAGAGCGCCCTGCGCCGCTTTCAACCGGGGCATGGCCGCCTTCGGCAAACGGTCCAGCTCGGGGTAGGCGTCGATGCCATAGCGCACACGCTTGATCAGCAGGCGCAAACGGTGACGATCATGGGCGGGGTCGTGCAGTGCCTCTTCAAGATGCTTCCATTGCTTGCCCAGGCGCTTTTCGATGCGTTTGCTCAGGCCCTTGAGCAACCCTTGGCGCTGAGCGGCACGCAAGAAACGCGGGAAGGCATCGAGGATAATCAGCAACTGGTCGAGTTCCGGACTGGCCGAGACAGCCGGATAGGCCTCGGCCATTTGCGCCATGCGCCGCTGTGCGGCTTCAGGTTGATGGTGCTCGAACAAATACGCCGCCAATACTTCACGGTCGCGCAGCGGTGTGGTCAGCTCGCCCACCCGAGCGGCGGCTACTTCGAGTTGTTCGACCCCGGGCAAACCGCGCAACGGCCGCAACAGGCTGCGCAATCGGCGAACCGTGGTGCGCAGGTCGTGCAGCGCTTCAGGGTCGGTGCGCGCGGTCAAGCGCGCCTGACAGGCCAACAGGCGAACTTCAATGCCTAGAACATGAGCCACTAACCGGTCGATCATGGGGTTACTCCGTTAACAACACCCGACACCATCAGTAGGAATTGGCCTGCTGGCGATGGCGATGTCAAGAACGCCGTGATTCACCAGTCGTTTTCGCCAGCAAGCCAGCGGCCGCAGAATCCGCTGTGCTTTAGCGACCGGCGCGGGATTCACGGATATAGAAACGCGCTTTCTCGGCTTTGTTACTGCAACCTTCAAACCCTTCGAATTGTTGCTGGGTCTTGGCTGCGGTCAACAGTGACAAGGCTTTGGAGTAGCTGACGGTGCCGGCGAAACCCTCGGCCTTGGCCAGGTCCAGTTCATGCCAGGCGGCATCGAGCTGGGTGCCACAGCTGTCGCGGTAGGCGGTTTTACCGGCACAACCGGCAAGCGCCAGGGCAATCAACGGCACACAAATCCAGGCTTTCATCACTCACTCCTCAAACATGGGTAAACAGTCGTGCAGGTATGACGGTACGGCGCGTAAAAAGTGCCTGAACCTGCCCGGCAAACTATAGCGCTGCCCGAACGATCTGCCGCCATGGTCAGTCGAAAAAACGACCTCTTTGCTCCATCAAGCGACCTTGGCGATTGAACCACGCACCTTTATGGGTGCATTGTTGGCTCTGGTCAGACGAGGGCGATTGATGAAAAAGCGTGTCGCACTGGTACTGGGCTCGGGTGGTGCCCGAGGTTACGCACACATTGGTGTCATTGAAGAAATAGAACGACGCGGCTACGACATTGCCTGCATCGCCGGTTGCTCCATGGGCGCGGTGGTCGGCGGGATCTACGCCGCCGGCAAGCTCAATGTCTATCGCGACTGGATCGAGAGCCTGGATTACCTCGATGTATTGCGCCTGGTCGACGTCAGTTTTCGCCTCGGCGCGATCCGTGGCGAAAAAGTCTTCGGACAGATCCGCAAGATCGTTGGCGAGATCAACATCGAAGACTTGCGCATCCCTTATACGGCGGTGGCCGCCGACCTGACCAACCAGCAAGAAATCTGGTTCCAGGAAGGTTGCCTGCATCAAGCCATGCGCGCTTCGGCGGCGATTCCCAGCCTGTTCACGCCGGTGATGCAAGGCAATCGCATGCTGGTGGACGGTGGCATTCTCAATCCGTTGCCGATCGTGCCGGTGGTGTCGAGCCATTGCGATCTGATCATCGCCGTCAACCTCAACTCCACCAACCAGCGTCACTACAAACTGCCGGTGATCCAGCGCCCCGCCGCGTTCAAGACGCGCTTCGACAGCCTGATCAGTTCGGTGGGGTCGAAACTGCCTTTCCGCCGCAAACAGGCCGAGCAACTGTTGATTCTCGAGCAGGAAGCTCTGAAAGCCGAAAGCGCGGAACTCAACCCGTGGATCGAATCCGCCGAACCCGAAGCGCAACAACCGGCCGCCGCGCCACAATCCCAGGGTGCGCCGCGTTCCGCCACGGGCTCGTTCATCATCGACAACGTCGGGCCTGCGTCCTTGCTGGATCTGATCAACCAGAGTTTCGAGGTGATGCAGACGTCACTGGCGCAGTACAAGATCGCCGGCTATCCACCGGATATCCTGATCAACGTGCCGAAGCGGGTGTGCCGGTTTTTCGAGTTCTACAAGGCGCCGGAGCTGATCGCACTGGGACGGGAGATTGCGCGCGATACGCTGGATCGGTATGAGAATGAGCAGAACTGATTGCCTGAAAGTTCTCGAGGGACGGTACCGGCCCCTCGATAACTAAACATTACCTTCGCTCAACAACCGATACCCCACCCCCGCCTCGGTCACGATGAACCGCGGCCGGGTCGGGTCATCCGCCAGTTTCTGACGCAAGTGCCCGACCACGATCCGCAGGTAATGCGTGTCTTCGGTATGGGTCGGCCCCCAGATGTCCTTGAGCAGTTGCTGCTGGGTGATCACCCGCCCAGGATGCCGCGCCAGCTGCGCCAGCACCGCGTACTCCTTGCGTGTCAGCGCCACCTCGACGCCATCGAGCAGCACCCGACGGTAGGCCAGGTCCACGGTCAACGGTCCGAACGCCAGCGCCGCCGGTTGCGCTTCGCCCGCGGGCGCCTGACGCAACAGCGCGCGAATCCGTGCGAGGAATTCCTGTATGCCGAAGGGCTTGGTCACATAGTCATTGGCGCCGCCATCCAGCGCCTCGACTTTCTGCCCCTCGCTGGCGCGCACCGAGAGCACCAGCACCGGCACCCGGGACCACTCGCGAAACTCGCGCAGGACCTGCTGGCCGTCCATGTCCGGTAAACCCAGGTCGAGTACCAGCAGGTCCGGTTTGTTCAAGGCTGCGTGCGCCAGACCTTCGGCACCGGTGCCGGCCTCCAGCACTTTGTAGCCCTGGGAGGCAAGGCTGATGCGCAGGAACTTGCGGATCTGCGGTTCGTCGTCGATGACCAAGATGGTCGCGATCTGGCTCATGAGTTCATATCAACGCAAAGAAGTGGCAAAAGAGTAACCCATGCGCGATCAGGCTTCACTTTCATACCCCGGTTGCGCCTGCAACGGCAGGTGCAAGGTGATGCAGGTGCCGCGCCCTTCGATGCCATCGGCCACGCTGATCCGCCCGCCATGGGCACCGATCATGCCCTGACAGATCGCCAGCCCCAGGCCTGTGCCCTGCCCGCCCCGATCGCCGCGGGCGGCGGTGTAGAACATGTCGAAGATCTTCGCCCGATCTTCCTCGGGTATGCCCGGTCCTTCATCACTCACCGAGAAAAACAGCTCGTTGTCTTCGGCCCCTGCACTCAATTGCAAGCGTCCATGGGCGGGGGAAAAACGTGCAGCGTTTTCCAGCACATTGACCAACGCCTGCTCAATCAGCGCCGCATGCACAAACAGCAGCGGCAACTCGGCGCGGACCTCAGTGCTCACTTGCAGCGGCGCGAGTACCGCACGCAGTCGATTGAGCGCGCTGCCGACGATATCGGCCGGCGACACCCAATCGCGGGCCAGCTTCAGGGCACCGTGACCGAGGCGCGTCATGTCGAGCAGGTTCTGGATATAACGGTCGAGGCGCTCGGCTTCATCGCGGGTGCCTTCCAGCAACTCGCGACGATCCTCCAGCGGGATCGCTTCACCGAGGGCCAGCAAGCTGTCGATGCTGCCACGCATGGACGTCAGTGGTGTGCGCAGGTCATGGGACACGGACGCCAGCAAGGCACTGCGCAGTTGTTCGGTTTCGCCGTGCAACCGCGCCGCTTCCAGATCATCCGCCAGTTGCGCCCGCGCCAGGGCCTGGGCCAGTGGCTGGCTCAACGCAGTGAGCAAACGACGCCGTTGGCCGCTCAGGGTCTGCCCCTCTTTCGCGCAAACGCCGAGCAGCGCCAATGGGCCATCCTCCACCGACAATGGCCACCACCACCAGCGCCCGAAGGGCAAGGTACCGGTACCGGCACCCGCCGGCTGATCGTGCTGCCAGGCCCAATCGGCGGCAGCGCGCTCGGCTTCGGTCAACTCCAGCGGAGCACCGGTTTCGACCTTCCAGCCACTCTGGCCGTCACGATTGAGCAGGCACAGTTGCAGGTCGCTCCAGCCATTGAGGTGCTGGGCGGCGGCGCTGATGACCGCCTGACGATCCGTGGCGGCCGTCAGCTTGCGCGACAGGTCGAGCAGCTCGGTGGTCTCTTCCTGGGTATCGCGCAAGGCTTGCAACTGTCGCCGCTGGCGTGCGGCGAGGTTGCCGGTCAGGGCCGCCATCAGCAGGAAAAACAGCAAGGTCAGCACATCTTCTTCACGCTGAATGGCGAAGGAGAAATTCGGTGGGATGAATAGAAAGTCATAGGTCAGGAAGGACAACGCCGCACAAGCCAAAGCTGGCCCAAGGCTGCTGCGCACCGCCACCAGCAACACCGCCGCGAGGAACACCAGCGAGATGTTCGGCAGCGGCAGAACGCTCGACACGGCCCACGCCAGCGCACTGGCCAACAGGGTCGCCACCAGCGCGAGCAAGTAGTCGAACCAGACCAACTGCTGCGGGGATCGTTGCCGGGGCTGATGCTCTTCGTGATCGTTATCGAGGACGTTGATTTCCAGCCCGCGCGCGTTACGCAGCAAGCGTGCCGCCAGGCCGCCACCGAACAGGCGTCGGCGCAATCGTGGCCGCGACTGCCCCACCAGCACCAGACTCGCGCGACGTTCGGCGGCATGCTGGATCAGGGTCTTGGCCACCTCACCGGCGCGCAGCAACACCACTTCGCCACCCAGACGCTCGGCCAGTTGCTGGGCACTTTGCAGGCGCAGACGCGATTGCTCGTCACGCACGCTGCCGTTGTCCACGTGCACCAGACTCCACGGCAAATGTCGGCGCTGGGCCACTCGGC
This sequence comes from Pseudomonas vancouverensis, assembly GCF_004348895.1. Lineage (GTDB taxonomy): Bacteria > Pseudomonadota > Gammaproteobacteria > Pseudomonadales > Pseudomonadaceae > Aquipseudomonas > Aquipseudomonas vancouverensis. The sequence continues at coordinate 136,849 of NZ_RRZK01000017.1, read as the reverse complement.
TGGCATGCCGCACCAGTCGTTCAGCCTGGGCATCGCCATCGACGCCCACCAGCAAGCGTCCGCGTACCGCCGGGGCGGCCTGGCCGAGCTGGCGGTAGCCCTGGGCCAGATCGTTATCCACCTGCGCCGCCGCGGTCTGCATCGCCAACTCGCGCAAGGCCGTGAGATTGGTCTGGGAGAAAAATGCGTCGATGGCGGCGCGCGCCTGCTCCGGCACATAGACCTTGCCATCGCGCAGGCGCTCCAACAATTCCCGGGGCGGCAGGTCGATCAGCAGCAGTTCATAGGCTTCCTGCAGCACCCAGTCCGGCAGGGTTTCACGCACCTGCACGCCGGTAATCCCACGCACCTGATCGTTGAGGCTCTCCAGGTGCTGGACGTTGACCGTGGTGTAGACATCGATGCCGGCAGCGAGCAGTTCCTGAATGTCCTGCCAGCGTTTTTCATGGCGGCTGCCGGGTGCGTTGGTGTGGGCCAGTTCATCGACCAACACCAGTTTCGGCTTGGCTGCCAGCAAGCCGTCGAGGTCCATTTCCTCAAGCTTCACGCCGCGGTATTCCGAGCGCACCAACGCCTGCTGCGGCAAGCCGCTGAGCAGTGCTTCAGTTTCGGCGCGGCCGTGGGTTTCGACCACCCCGGCAATGACTTTTACTCCGTGGCGCAGTTGCGTGTGGGCGGCCTGCAGCATGGCGTAAGTCTTGCCGACACCTGGCGCGGCACCGAGGAAAACCTTGAGCCGGCCACGGCCATCGCGGGGCAGGTCTGCTAACAGCGCGTCGGCGCGGCCGGAGTCGCTCATGCTTGGGGATCTCTTCTTTCTGATGTTGATGAGGTGTCTGTGCAGCCGCCTTCGTCGGAACGCCGCGCCGCCGATCTACAGTTTTTCCAGCGCCAGGTTCAACTCAAGCACATTGACCACCGGCGGTCCTACCAACGGTTGCTCGATGTGCGCATCGAGCAGTTGCTGCAAGGTCGATACCGGCAGATTGCGCGCCGCCGCCACACGCGCCAGTTGATAGGCAATCGCCGCCGGTGGCAAGTGCGGATCGAGGCCACTGCCGGAGGTGGTCACCAGCGCCAAAGGCACCGGTCCCTGACTCGCGATGTACTGTTTGCCGGCATCCTCGATCACCCGTGTGGCCAGCGCCGGGTTGCTTGGCGAAAGGTTGCTGGCGCTGCTCGACACGGTGGCAAAGGCACCGGCTGAAGGGCGTGGATGGAACCAGGCATCACCGACAAAATCCTGGGCGATCAGTGAGGAGCCGCGCACCTTGCCCTCAGCGTCGCGCACCAGGCTGCCGTTGGCCTGATCCGGGAAGGCGACCTGAGCGACACCGGTGACGACCAGTGGATAGGCGACGCCGGTGATCAGGGTCATCAGCACCAGCAGGCTCAGGGCCGGACGTATCATTGTGGACATTTCAAGATCCTCGAATTCGTAAGGCGCCCCCTCTGGGGCACCGTGTTACCTTCATCACGAGCAAGCTCGCTCCCACAGGGGTAGGCGGTGTGCCTGGCACACCGCTCAAGCTCAAACCAGGTGCAACGCCGTCAACAGCATGTCGATCGCCTTGATGCCCACGAATGGCACCAGGATCCCGCCCAAGCCATAGATCAGCAGGTTGCGCCGCAACAAGGCCGCCGCGCTCGCCGCCTGCACGCGCACACCGCGCAACGCCAGCGGAATCAGCACCACGATGATCAAGGCGTTGAAGACGATGGCCGAGAGAATCGCACTCTGCGGACTGCTCAAGTGCATGACATTGAGCACGCCCAGTTGCGGATAGATCGCCGCGAACAACGCCGGCAGAATTGCGAAGTACTTGGCCACGTCGTTGGCGATGGAAAAGGTCGTCAACGCGCCGCGAGTCACCAGCAACTCCTTGCCGATCTGCACCACGTCCAGCAGCTTGGTCGGGTCGCTGTCGAGGTCGACCATGTTGGCCGCTTCCCGCGCTGCCTGGGTGCCATCGTTCATCGCCATGCCGACGTCCGCCTGGGCCAGAGCCGGCGCATCGTTGGCACCGTCGCCACACATCGCCACCAGGCGACCGTCGTTTTGCTCCTGGCGAATGCGTGCGAGTTTTTTCTCCGGTGTGGCTTCGGCCAACACATCATCCACACCCGCCTCGGCGGCGATTGCGGCGGCGGTCAACGGGTTGTCGCCGGTGACCATCACGGTGCGGATGCCCAGTTTGCGCAACTCGGCAAAACGCTCACGGATGCCGGGCTTGACCACGTCCTTGAGGTGGATCGCGCCAAGCAACTTGCCGTCGGCGCAAACCAGCAATGGCGTGCCACCGCTCTGGGCAATCTTGTCGATTTCGCGGGACAGGGCCGGCGCCAGATCCGTGCGTTTAAGGCCAACGAACGTCAGTAGCGAATCCACTGCGCCTTTGCGATAGACGCGACCCTGATAGTCAACACCGGACAGACGTGTCTCGGCGCTGAATGGAACAGCCGTGAGCAGTTCAGTGGCGGGTTCAGGTTGCGGCTGGCTGCCGCGCAGGTACTCGACAATCGACTTGCCCTCAGCGGTGTCGTCGGCCAGCGAGGCAAACAACGCACCCTCAGCCAACTCTTTGACTGTGACGCCCGGCGCTGCATAGACCGCCGTGCAGCGACGGTTACCGAAGGTGATGGTGCCGGTCTTGTCCAGCAGCAGGACGTGCACGTCCCCCGCCGCTTCCACCGCACGCCCGGACTTGGCGATCACGTTCAGACGCACAAGGCGATCCATCCCGGCGATACCGATGGCCGACAACAGGCCGCCGATGGTGGTCGGGATCAGCGTGACCAATAACGCCACCAGGAACACCAGCGGCAGGCTGCCGTTGGCGAAGTGGGCAAACGGTTGCAGCGTGACCACCACCAGCAGGAAGATCAGGGTCAGGCCGATCAGCAGGATGTCGAGCGCCACTTCGTTCGGTGTTTTCTGACGCTTGGCGCCTTCGACCAGGGCGATCATGCGGTCCAGGGTTGATTCACCCGGGTTGGCGGTGATCTTCACCAGCAGCCAGTCGGACACCAGTCGCGTGTTACCGGTGACGGCGGAACGGTCGCCGCCGGACTCGCGGATCACCGGTGCGGACTCACCGGTAATCGCCGCTTCGTTGACCGCCGCAATGCCTTCGATCACCTCGCCGTCACCGGGAATCATCTCCCCGGCTTCGACCCTGACCACGTCACCCTTGCGCAGGCTGGTGGCGGGCACGACCTGGAAGCTGCCGTTACTGGTTTTGCGCCGGGCGCTGAGGCCTTCGCTGCCAGCCTTGAGGCTGTCGGCCCGGGCCTTGCCGCGCCCCTCGGCCAGGGCTTCGGCGAAGTTGGCGAACAGCACGGTGAACCACAGCCATACGGCAATCTGCGCAGCAACGAAGGTCGGGACCGCCGTGTCTGGAACCAAGCACAATACCGTAGTCAGGATCGCGGTCAGCTCGACCACCAACATCACCGGGGCACGCTGCAGTTGCCGTGGGTCGAGCTTGACGAAGGCTTGCAGCAGCGCCGGACGCCAGAGGGCCGAGAACGCGGTTTTCGGTGCTTCGGCAGATTGGGCCTGTGCTGCAGGTTTTGAAGCGGGAACATGCATATTCATGATCGATTCCTTAGAAGCCCATGCTCAGGTGTTCTGCAATCGGGCCCAGCGCCAGCGTCGGCAGGAAGGTCAAACCACCCACCAGCAAAATGGTCACGGTCAGCAGGGTCACGAACAGCGGACCGTGGGTCGGGAAGCTGTTCTGGCCAACCGGCGCGGTCTTCTTCATCGCCAGGCTGCCAGCCAATGCCAGCACCGGAAGGATGTAACCAAAGCGGCCGATCAACATGCCAAGACCGAGCATCAGGTTGTGGAATGCGGTATTGGCGGTCAGCCCACCGAACGCCGAACCGTTGTTGGCGCTGGCCGAGGTGTAGGCGTAGAGCAACTGGCTGAAACCATGCGGACCGGGATTGCTGATGGTCGCCGCAGGGCCGGGCAGGACAGCGGCAATCGCACCGAGTACCAGCACGCCGACCGGCATGACCATCAGGGTCACCACCAGCAACTGCACCTCTTTGGCCTGTAGTTTCTTGCCGAGGTATTCCGGGGTACGGCCAATCATCAGACCGGCGAGGAACACCGCGATCAACACGTTGAGCAACATGCCGTAGAGTCCGGCACCAACACCGCCGAAAATCACTTCACCGACCATCATGTTGACCAGCGCGACCATGCCGCTCAACGGGTTGAGGCTGTCGTGCATGCCATTGACCGAGCCGTTCGACGCCGCTGTGGTCGTCACCGACCAGAGCACGGTGGCGGTGGTGCCGAAGCGGGCTTCCTTGCCTTCCAGCGGCGCAGTCTGCTCGACGGCCACGTTGTTCAGCGCCGGGTTCGGTTGGTACTCGGCCCACAGCGACGTCGCGCCACCGATCAGGAACAACGCAAGCATGCAGGCGATGATTGCGCGGCTCTGCCGCAGATCCTTCACGTAATGGCCGAAGGTGAACACCAGCGCCACCGGGATCAGGATGATCGACGCCAGTTCGAACAGGTTGCTCCAGGCCGTTGGGTTCTCGAACGGATGCGCCGAGTTCACCCCAAAGAAACCACCACCGTTGGTACCCAGTTGTTTGATCGCAATCTGACTGGCGGCCGGGCCGAGCGGGATCACCTGATCAACGCCCTGCACCGTCACGGCATTCACATACTGCGCGAAGGTTTGCGGCACGCCCTGCCAGACCAGGTACAGAGCGAGCAACAGGCACAACGGCAACAAGCCGTAGAGGGTGGCGCGGGTCATGTCGACCCAGAAATTGCCGAGGTTCTGGGTGGACTTGCGGCCGATGCCACGGCACAACGCGACCAACACCGCCAGACCGGTGGCGGCGCTGACAAAGTTCTGCACGGTGAGGCCGACCATCTGGCTCAGGTAGCTCAGGGAAGCCTCACCGCTGTAGGCCTGCCAGTTGGTGTTGGTCATGAAACTGACGGCGGTGTTGAAGGCCAGCGTCCACTCCTGACCCGGCAGGTTCTGCGGGTTCAGCGGCAAGTGGTCCTGGAACAGCAGGATGACGAACAGCAGCAGGAAACCTGCGAGGTTGAAGGCGAGCAAGGCCAGGGTGTACTTCTGCCAGGTCTGCTCGGACTGCGGATCGACACCCGCCAGTCGATAGCAACCCCGTTCGACCGGGCCGAGGATCGGCGTCAACCAGGTGCGTTGACCTTCCATGACCTTGTAGTAGAAGCGCCCGAGAAACGGCGCCGGGACCAGAACCAATGCGAAAAAGGCAAGGATCAGCCAATAGTCATAACTGTGCATAGCCGCTCCTAGTTCCGGTCCGCGCGCAACAGCGCAACCAACAGATAAATGAACAGTCCCACTGCCAGCAGCAGCGACACTCCGTCCAGAACGCTCATGGAAGTTCTCCGTGTTACGGCGCATTGCCGCGTGTGGAGTCATTGTCGGAAAGGAGGCTGTAAAGGAACGAGACCGAGGGTGTGGGCGGGGCATAAAGAAAGCGTAAAGAGTGGGTTTACACCGGCATTACAGGGGTGTTTGGGTGGACGCTTTCGCGAGCAAGCTCGCTCCCACAGGGGGTCGGTGCAGTGAGATTTATTGCATTTCAATTGTGGGAATGAGCCTGCTCGCAAAGGCTGCACGGCAAGTCGAGTGCAGTCCATTGTGGGAGCGAGCTTGCTCGCGATAGCGGCAGAACAGACACCAACGCCTCCAACTGATGCAGCAAAATACGCACATCAAGCGTCAAATATCCCCGATACGACGCCTTTTCCCACTTTACGACCTCAGTCGCAACACTGGCACGCCCACTGCACACGCCCTCCCCGAGCTTTCCAAACCGTTCAGGGAGCAAACGCATGAATACACAACTCAAACCCACGCTAGGTACCTTGCACCTGTGGGGCATTGCGGTCGGGCTGGTGATTTCCGGTGAATATTTCGGCTGGAGCTACGGCTGGGGTGTGGCCGGTACCCTGGGTTTTCTGGTGACTTCGTTCATGGTCGCGACCATGTACACCTGCTTCATCTTCAGCTTCACCGAACTGACCACCGCCATTCCGCATGCCGGCGGGCCATTCGCCTACAGTCGGCGCGCATTTGGTGAGAAAGGTGGTTTGATTGCCGGGCTGGCAACACTGATCGAGTTCGTCTTCGCTCCGCCAGCCATTGCCCTGGCCATTGGTGCCTATCTGAACGTGCAGTTTCCCGCCCTGGACCCGAAACACGCAGCGGTGGGTGCCTACCTTGTGTTCATGGGGCTGAACATCCTCGGGGTGAAACTGGCTGCTACCTTCGAACTGGTGGTCTGCGTACTGGCGGTCGCTGAATTGCTGGTATTCATGGGGGTGGTGGCGCCGGCGTTCAGCTTCAGCAACTTTGCACTCAATGGCTGGGCCGGTTCCGATGTGTTCGGCGCACCGGCCATCGCCGGCATGTTCGCGGCGATTCCCTTTGCCATCTGGTTCTTCCTGGCTATCGAGGGCGCCGCCATGGCAGCCGAGGAAGCCAAGGACCCGAAACGCACAATCCCCAAGGCCTATATCAGTGGCATTCTGACTCTGGTACTACTGGCCATGGGCGTGATGTTCTTTGCCGGTGGTGTCGGCGATTGGCGTACGTTGGCGAACATCAATGATCCGTTGCCACAAGCGATGAAAACCGTGGTGGGGGAAAGCTCCGGCTGGCTGCACATGCTCGTCTGGATTGGCCTGTTCGGTCTGGTGGCAAGCTTCCACGGGATCATTCTCGGCTACTCGCGACAGTTCTTCGCCCTCGCCCGGGCCGGGTATTTGCCAGCGTCCCTGGCCAGGCTCTCGCGATTTCAAACTCCGCACCGGGCGATCATCGCCGGTGGCGTGATCGGCATCGCGGCCATCTACAGCGATAGCTTGATCAATCTGGGTGGCATGACGCTGACCGCAGCCATGATCACCATGGCGGTATTCGGCGCTATCGTCATGTACATCATGAGCATGCTCAGCCTGTTCAAACTGCGTAAAAGCGAACCGAACCTGGAACGCACCTTCCGCGCGCCGTGCTACCCGCTAATCCCGTTCATCGCACTGTTGCTGGCAGTGGTCTGCCTGGTCGCGATGGCCTGGTTCAACGCGCTGATCGGGCTGATTTTTCTCGGGTTCATGCTGGCAGGTTTCGTGTACTTCATGCTGACCGGGCAACTGCGTGCCAACGCTCCCGCAGATGCCATGTTGACCGGACTTTGAAGACAGGCAGGTGATCAGGCCTGAACAGGCATAGAATGGGCCGATAGCGATGGAACTGCGGCCAAGCCCCATCACTCAAAGTGATATGCACGATTGGTTGACGACCCCGTCAACCCGCCTGCTTTCAAGGAGAGCCCCTATGCCCTGGTATGCCTGGTTGATTCTGATCGTTGCCATTGGCTCGATCGTGGGTGGTTTGATGATGCTGCGCGACACCGCCAACAAGGTCGAACTGACCGAGGAGCAACGCAAACGCGTGGATGAACGCAATGCGGAAATGGACGCCAAGGAAGCACAGGACCGCTGAACGAAAAACCCGCCGTCATTGGCGGGTTTTGTTTAAACAGGCTGCGTTAAAGCTGAATCTTTGTAGCGAATTCGCAGAATTAGCGTGTTTTTTAGAAGTAGAAGTACAGTCACCATTCAATTTCATTTGGTTAATATGGCGCATCGATGTGGAGAGATCAGATGCGTTACTCGCAGGACCATAAAGCCCAGACCCACCAACGCATCATCAAGGAAGCATCGGCCCGATTCCGACGTGACGGTATCGGTGCGACCGGCTTGCAACCGCTGATGAAAGCACTGGGCCTGACCCATGGCGGTTTTTACTCCCACTTCAAGTCCAAGGACGAACTGGTCGAGAAAGCCCTGCAAGAGGCGGGTCATCAGGTTGACGGGTTGTGTGCGCAGCTTTTCTCCGAAGAGCACCCTCTCCACGCGTTCATCGACACCTATCTTTCCGAGTGGCATCTGACCTCCCCTCACGAAGGTTGCCCCCTGCTGACCATTTCGTCGGAATTAGGATTGCGTGGTCAGGCAAGCCCGACCACCGATACCGTACTCAAGGCTCGCCTCGACCAGATCGAGCAAACCCTTGAAGATGAAAACGCCGCCGACCGGAGCATCGTCATCATGTCGACGCTGGTCGGCGCCCTGTTGCTGTCGCGCAGTGTTGCAGACGCCGACTTTTCGCAACGGATACTCGACGTCGTACGCGATCATCTCAAACAGCCAGAAGACTAATCCTGCCAGCGTTTGAACAGCACGCTGGCATTCACGCCGCCAAAGCCGAAACCGTTGGATAGCGCATACTCGATTGCCATTGGTCGCGCCTGGCCGTGAACGATGTCCACGCCTTCGGCCGCCGGGTCCGGATTTTCCAGGTTGAGCGTGGCAGGCACGACCTGATCGCGAATCGCCAACAACGTGAAGATGGCCTCGATCCCGCCAGCTGCGCCCAACAAATGCCCGGTCGCCGACTTGGTAGATGTCACCGCAATTGCGTTGCGGGTACCGAACACTGCCTTGATGGCCGCCAGCTCGCCAAGATCCCCCACGGGTGTCGAGGTGGCATGAGCGTTCAAGTGCTGGACCTGATCCGGGGTGATGCCTGCCTGGGCCAACGCCAACGACATCGCCCGTTGCGCACCGCTGCCATCCTCCGGGCCTGCGGTCAGGTGATAAGCATCGGCACTGGTGCCATAGCCGACCAGTTCTGCCAACGGCTGCGCGCCCCGCGCCAACGCATGCTCCAGGGATTCGATGACCAGCAATCCCGCGCCCTCGCCCATGACAAAGCCGTCCCGATCCCGGTCGAACGGACGTGAAGCACGCTCCGGCATGTCGTTGAAACCGCTGGACAAGGCGCGAGCAGCGGCAAACCCGGCGAGGCTGACGCGATCGATTGCCGCTTCCGCACCGCCACACACCGCGATGTCTGCCTCGCCGCAGCGAATCAGCCGCGCGGCATCACCAATGGCCTGGACACCGGCTGCGCAAGCGGTAACCGGTGCACCCAACGGTCCCTTGAAACCGTGCTGGATGGATACGTGCCCGGCGGCAAGATTGACCAGAAATGAAGGGATGGTGAATGGCGACAAACGTCGCGGGCCTCGACTGTCCGTGGTGCGAACCGCATCGGCAATCGCGCCGAAGCCGCCGACCCCGGAACCGATGATGGTCGCTGTCCGCTCTTGAGCCTTGGCATCCTGCGCCTGCCAGCCCGCCTGCTCCAGCGCCTGTCGAGCCGCCTCCATCGCAAAGATGATGAAGCGGTCCATCTTTTTCTGCTCTTTGGGCGGCGTGGCCCGGTCAGGATCGAAACCCGCTTCAGGATCCTCCACCAGCGTCTGCACATTGCCGCCGACCTTGGCCGGTAAATCGGCAACCACCGCTTCCGGCAAATGACGCAGTCCTGAACGACCGGCCAGCAGACGCTTCCAGACGGCCTCGACCCCCGTGCCCAAAGGCGACACCAGGCCCATGCCCGTGACTACAATTCGACGTTCACTCATACCGCACATCCCTCAAGCCGTGAAATTGATGCCTCACTTGTACCGTGCGGCAGCCGTGCTTCTGGAAAGATTAGGCGCCATGACATGTCGCGCAGCAACAAAGGCTTTCCATTCACCGGCGTCTGGAAGAGAAGGAATGGTGACCAGCTCACCCTGGTCCAGGCCCGACAACGCTGCATCGACCATTTCCCCAGCCTCCATGACCATCTCCGCCGGAATTTGCGAAGCATCGATACCTGAACGCTCCCAGATTTCAGTACGGGTCACGCCAGGCAACACGGCCTGAACCTGCACACCGCTGCCTTGCAGTTCCGCATTCAACGACTGGGTCAGACTCAACACATACGCCTTGCTGGCGCTGTAGGTCGCGTTGAAACGCTCTGGAAACAGCGCCACCACGGACGCAATGTTGATAATCGTGCCGCGGCCAGCCTTGGCAAAATTGTCAGCGGCGGCGGATGCCAATCGCGTGACCGCGGTGATGTTCAACTGGATCATTCGCTCCAATTGCTCGGTATCGGCCTTGGCCAACTGCCCTTCGGCCGCAACACCCGCGTTGTTGAGCAGCAAACTGATGCTCGCATCACTGCGCAACCGTTGCTCGATCTTGAGTACGTCCTGCTTCTGGGTCAGATCTGCCTTGAGTACTTCCACCTGCACACCATGTTCGGCGCGTAGCTTGCTGGCGGCTGTCTCCAACCGGACCAGATCGCGGGCAACCAACAACAGGTCAAAACCACGCTCAGCCAGGCGCTCAGCGTAAATTGCGCCGATACCGGACGAAGCTCCGGTGACGAGGGCCGTACCTTTGGATTGCACAGAATTCATGGCGATGCTCCTGAAACATGAAAGGGAAACCCGCGCCGTTGATTCACCAAGCGACGCCGAGCGACGAATTTATTATAGGCATAATTTTAATCTAATATGATAGTGGTAATTTATTTTCTGCTGACCAAAGGCCCACGTTCCATGTTTGAGTTCGGCCACGCTGATGATTTCTCGCAGGCCAAAATGCAAAAAGGCCGGTCAATGACCGGCCTCGGGGCAGATTTACAAGCTTAGTTCACCTCAAGTATCTCGCGATTTTTATCCAGAATGGCTTTACCGATCCCCTTGACCTCCAACAACTCATCGACAGATGCGAAGGGGCCATTGGTTTCACGATACGCAACAATCGCCTTGGCCTTGGCCTCACCAACGCCAGACAAATCCCTTTGCAGGGTGACTGCATCAGCGCTGTTGAGGGCTACCTTTCCGGACTCTGAGGTCTCTACTGTCGCAGCGGCGTTGACTGCCTCGGCTTTCACCGCAGGCGCCGCGAAAGCCGTTGTGGAAATGCTGGTGAGCAGGGCAAAAATCAGAGAGTTGAATAAGCCAGTACGCATAAATGACGCTCCATGACATCCATTGAGAAAGCAGCTTTTCCGAAGCTGCTTCCCAAACCTAGGCGATGTATGGAGCCTGTCAAAAATGTGTCTATTGCAGGATATGAAGCAATCAGGGCTCGAGACGGCGTTGCTGGTAGATCCAGTCGACGATTTCGCCGTCGGGGGCGTAGCCACTGACGGTTTCGCGCAGGAGTTGGCGGACGCGGGAGTAGTCGTCATGCTCGACTGCTGCAAGCAGTTCGCTGAGACGGCTCTTCAAGACATCCCAGGGCAGGTGGTCTTCGTTGGCGCTCATGATCATCGGGTGATCAGTGGCCGCCACGTTATCGCCAATCAACAGTTCTTCGTACAACTTTTCGCCAGGACGCAAACCTGTGAACTCGATGGAAATGTCGCCCTGCAGGTTCTTTTCCGAACGAACACTCAAACCGGACAGGTGAATCATTTTTTCAGCCAATTCGACAATCTTCACCGGCTCGCCCATATCGAGCACAAACACGTCACCGCCCTGCCCCATTGAGCCCGCCTGAATCACCAATTGCGCAGCTTCGGGGATGGTCATGAAATAGCGGGTAATCTTTGGATGGGTGACCGTTAGCGGGCCGCCCGCTTTTATCTGCTTGTGAAACAGCGGTATCACAGACCCAGAAGATCCAAGGACATTGCCAAAGCGCACCATGGTAAACCGTGTCTTGTTGACTCTCGACACATTGGCTTTGTCACCAAACAAGACCGGTGCTATCTCGCGACTCAAGGCCTGCAGGCTCAGTTCCGCAAGCCGCTTCGTACTGCCCATTACATTAGTGGGACGCACAGCTTTATCGGTCGAAATCAATACGAAATTGGCAACCCCGGCCTGCAATGCCGCCTGGGCCGTGTTAAGCGTGCCAATGACATTGTTCAGCACGCCCTCGGCGATGTTGTGCTCAACCATGGGCACGTGTTTATAGGCCGCAGCGTGGTAGACCGTATCCACACCCCAGGTTTTCATCACATCCAGCAACTTATGCGAGTGACGGATCGAGCCAAGGATTGGAAGCAACTGAACAGAAGTAGACTCCCGACTCCCACGCTGTTCCAGTTCCGACAAGATGCTGTATAGATTGAACTCGCTATGGTCGAACAGAATCAATGCAGCGGGTGCGAGCGCGAATATCTGCCGACAAAGCTCCGATCCGATCGACCCACCCGCCCCCGTTACCATGACAACCTTGCCTTTGACGCAACGCTCAAGCAGCTCAGGTTGTGCGGGTACCGAATCACGTCCCAGCAGGTCAGCGATATCCACTTCCTGAATGTCTTCAACCTTGACTCGACCGCTGGCCAGATCGGTGAAGTTGGGAACGCTACGAATGTGCAGCGGAAAACGCTCCAGCAAGGACAGAATTTCCCGGCGTCGCGCTCGTGTCGAAGACGGCAGGGCCAGGAGGATTTCCTTGGCACCCGTCTCATCGATCATCTGTTGGATATGTTTGGGCTTGTAGACCTGCAGGCCGGCGATTGCACGATCGGCGATGCTGGAATCATCGTCGATAAAGGCCACCGGGCGCATGACACGGCCCATGCGAAGCGCCGCAACCAGCTGGTTACCCGCAACTCCGGCACCGTAAATCGCCACTTTTGTCAGACCGTCATCGCGGTTGATGAACGGCATGTGCTGACCACCGGCAAACCAGTCGCCCATGAAATAGTGGCGCATGCACAGGCGCAAACCACCAATGATGACCAGGCTGAGCCACCAGTAATTGAAAACGATGGAGCGTGGTACGACGGCTTCGTGATTGCTGTACCAGTAAACAGCCAGCGCCAGGGTCAATGAAGAGAGGCTGACCGCCTTGATAATGGCGACAAGCGCATCATTACCGAAGTAACGCATCACCGCCCGGTACATGCCGAATCGAATGAAAAGAGGTATGGCGATGACCGGAGCACAGACAAACAGCCAGAAATGCACTTTCAAGGGGTTGTACATTTCGTCCAGCCCCAATCGCACGATAAACGCCAACCACAAGGCAACCCAAACGAGCACGACGTCAGTCGCCACTTGAATCAACCTTTTCCGGCGTCGTGGCAGTCCTACCAGGTACCCTCGGATTTTATCCATAAACTCTTCAAACACCTCAGCCACCCTGTTTCAGCAGCCCTTCATTGTGACAATCTATCAAGGGCGCCCGGCGATCACTCTAAACCTAAATGACACGCTAGTTACTGCTTAGTTCTTTATCGTCGAAACTTCCAGATCACCAGCACGAAACTTTATCGCGAGGATGATCAGCGGTACGTAAGCCAGAATCAATCCGAGAACCCCGTCCAACCCGAAATGGGTCACACCCAGGGCTATCGGCAGCAACCAGAACAGATTTATTGCTCCGACAGCCAGCGTCACCGGCAAATGTTTGCCAAAGCGTCGCGAAGCGAATTGATAAGCATGGCTGCGATGCGCTTCGTAGACCTTGTCCCCCCGCAACAAACGACGTAGCAGCGTAAACGTGGCATCGACTATGAATACGCCCAACAGGATCAACCAGGCCCAGAACATCGGTGCGCTTGCCCAGGCGGCCTGGATGGACAGTCCACCCAGGACGATGCCTAGGAAACCACTGCCTGCATCCCCCATGAAAATTCGTGCGGGCGGAAAATTCCAGTACAGAAACCCCGACACTGCGGCGGCAAGCAACAACGGCGCCCAGATCAGATTCTCCAGTCCGGATATCCAGTAGAGCAGACAGGCGCCCAGGCAGGCACAAATGGCTTCCACGCTGGCGATGCCGTCGATCCCGTCCATGAAGTTGTAGAGATTGAGCAGCCATACCAGGTAAACAGCAGCGAGCAGGTGGCCGGCCCAGCTTAGATTGATGTCCAATCCAAGCAAACTGACAGGAGGGAATCCCCCCAACCACACCAGCAACCAGATTGCTGCGCAAAAGTGGCCCAGCAAACGCCAACGTGCGGCGATATGGCCGTGGTCGTCCATGAAGCCGATCAAGGCGATCACCGCTCCAGCGCCGGCAATGGCCAAAAAAGCCGTAACAGACATCGACCCGGTGGCGCTAAGAAATACCATCGAGAGGATAAAAGCCACGACTATGGCGACGCCACCGCCCCGAGGCGTTGCAACCACGTGGGAGCTGCGGGCATTAGGAACATCCATCAGACTTCGCGAAATTGCATATTTACGCAGCGAAGCGGTGAGCAAATACGAAACACCAATAACCACGGGAATGATCCACGCGTAACTCATCGCTTGTGAAACTCCAGAAAATGCTGCGCGGTCCGTTTCAGTCCATCGTCTAGGCTATTGGGCGGACGCCAGCCCAGTAACTCCCGGTTTTTTGTGATATCGACCTGCAATGACCCGAACAGCCGCTGGGCCACGGCGCCGCGTCCAAGCAACCCCGCCAGGAAAACCAGCAATCCGGCAGGAACCGGGACGAGCCAGGTTCTCGCCCCCAGAAAAACGAGAAGGCGACGCATCAGCTGTGTCGTTGAAACATCCTCGCCATCACTCACCAAAAAAATCTGGTTAGAGGCACGAGGGTGTTCAATACACACACTGATCAGATCAATGATGTTTTCCAGGGAGACAAGACTGCGAAAATTCTTCACCGCGCCAAAAGGCAAGGGAATGCCCTTCACCAACCATCGCATCATCTGCTGAAAATTCGCAGCGACTCCAGCACCGTAAATAAGTACAGGCCGGATGATAACGACATCAATGAGCCCGGCGCGGGAAAGTTCCAGAAGTTTCTGTTCAGCTTCGTACTTGGAAATGCCATAGGGATCAACAGGGCGTGGAGGGTCTTCCGCCGAGAAAGCCGCGCCTTCTAAAGTACTTTCGCCATTGACCTTGATCGAACTGATAAAGATAAATCGTTCAACCCCTGCGTCAATGGCTTGCCGTGCAAGGTTAAGTGTCCCCTCAACATTGACCGATCTGAATTTTTGCAGTGATTGCACCGAATCCTCGTGCATGATGTGTACGCGACCGGCGGAATGCACGATCACATCGACACCGGCAAGAGACTCGGCCCAGTCAGTTGTCCCATCAATGTTTGTTATACGGGTCTTTTTAACGGAGTCGGGCAGGTTGCTATTGTCTTTTCTGAGCGGAGTAACAATCGAAGCGCCTGGAATCTTGGAGAGATGCAACACCAGCGCATTTCCGAGAAAGCCTCCGGCGCCGGTGACAAGTATTTTTTTTGACATCTCAACCGATCGACAATAGATAGCAATGGAATAATCTATCACGATGGGTGGTCTATTGACGTCGTTTTTTGCTCCTCCCCCTCCTGGTCAAAGCTACGCAGCCCTCTTTGATTCACACCTCGAAACGATTTAGCCTCGGCCAGTTGGAGCAGATGGCAGAGCGGGATAGAATCCCTCCAATTTTGACCACAAAGCTCAACTGCAGAATCGGGGCACCTCGCGAAGACTGGACGTATCGCGCCCCTGGTTCAATGCAACACAGCACAATCCAGTGAGCCAGGCCTCGTAGGGAGCATGTCGATGCAGCAAATCAATAATCTCAGCGCAAAAATTGCAAAATTCCGGGATCAGATCGACGCATCCATTCAGCGCGTGGTCTCCAGCGGGTGGGTCGTCCTGGGCCCTGAAGTAAAGCGCTTTGAAGCCTCTTTTGCCCAATACCTGGGTGCTGAACACTGCATCACCGTTGCCAATGGAACCGACGCAATCGAATTGGCCTTGAAAGCACTGGGTGTCAAAAAAGGCGATCTTGTTGCAACCATCGCCAACGCCGGCATGTATACCACCACCTCGGTGCTGGCCATCGGCGCAACTCCTGCTTTCATGGATATCGACCCTGTTACTCAAGTGGTGACGCTTGCAGAAGTCAAACGTGTCGTTGAGGCTGGCGCCAAAGTCGTCGTCGTCACCCACCTTTATGGTTTAGCGATCCCTGAAATCCAGGAAATTGCCCATTTCTGCGCTGACAACGGCATCCCTTTGCTGGAGGACTGCGCGCAGGCTCACGGGGCGCGGATGCATGGGAAACGAGTGGGGACCTTTGGTGATGCTGCCAGCTTCAGCTTCTACCCGACAAAAAACCTCGGCGCGCTGGGTGACGGTGGTGCTGTCGTCACCAACTCCGCTGCCATTGCACAGCAAGTGGCACAGCTGCGTCAGTACGGCTGGTCTTCGAAATATTGCGTAGAGCTGGACGGCGCCAGAAACAGTCGCCTGGATGAAATGCAGGCCGCTATCCTCTCTGAGTTCCTACCCCACCTTGATGAGGGCAACGCGCGTCGCCATCAGATCGCTGAGCGCTACCGCAACGAGATCAATCAACCCGACATCGAACATCCACAAGGCAATAGCGATGCCTGGGTTGCTCACCTTTATGTGCTCAAGAGCGTCAAACGTGACTCTCTGCAACAGCACCTGCGTGCACAACAAATCGCGTCCGAAGTTCACTACCCGATTCCTGACTACAAGCAACCTGTCTTCGGCAACACCTACGCCGACATTCACCTGGCAAACACCGAACACCTGGCAAAAGAAATACTGACTCTGCCCTGCTATCCGGAGATGTCTGAAGACCAGGTCAGCGCAGTGATCCAGGCCGTGAATGGATGGGCTGCATGAAGTACTCGATCATCGTCCCCGTTTATAAAAACGCTGAATCCATCCCTCGTTTGATTCAAGCCATCAGTGGAATCAACGAGAGTTTGAATAATGAAGTGGAAGCAGTGTTTGTCGTTGACGGGAGCCCCGATGCATCTTTTGCGTTGATCAAGAAAGAACTGGCAAACCTGCCGTTCGCCGCCCAGTTGATCGCTCACTCGAGAAACTTTGGCTCATTCCCGGCGATTCGAACGGGATTGATGGCCGCAAATGGCGATTACTTCGGGGTCATGGCAGCTGACTTGCAGGAGCCTCCGGAACTGCTGATCAGCTTCTTCCGCTCACTGGCCAATGATGAATGCGATGTCGCCATCGGGACACGCAACGCTCGCAAGGACCCCCTCTTCAGCCGATTGGCTTCTACTATGTTCTGGGGCCTCTACAGGAAACTGGTTGTCCATGACATGCCCAAGGGTGGCGTTGACATCTTCGGCTGCAACAATGCCTTCAAGGAGCAACTGCTGAAGCTGGAAGAGTCCAGATCATCATTGATCGCCCTGATTTTCTGGCTCGGCTTCCGCAGAAAGTTTGTCGACTATGATCGCCAGATTCGCCAGGAAGGAAAATCAGCCTGGACATTCAAGAAGAAGCTGGAATACATGATGGACAGCGTCTTCGCGTTCACCGACTACCCAATTCGCCTGCTGATCAAAATGGGCGCCATAGGCTCATTGATGTCCGCGGCCATAGGCTTGTTGGTGATCATTGCAAGAATTCACGGCACGATTGCCGTGCCTGGGTACGCCGCGACCATGGTCGTAGTGTTGCTGTTGGGCACCCTGAATCTTCTAGGCCTTGGCCTCGTCGGCACCTACGCCTGGCGAGCCTATGAAAATACCAAACAGCGACCGCTGGCTGTCGTGAGCATCCAACTGAACAACAGGGAGCAAGCTGACCATGTCTAACCCGACCATCCATCCAAGTGCAGATGTCAAAAGTACCCACATCGGGCAAAACACCCGTGTATGGCAATACGTTGTCATTTTCCCGGAAGCAGTGATCGGCGAGGACGTGAACATCTGCTCCCATTGCCTGATCGAGAATGACGTCGTTATCGGCGACAGAACCACTATCAAGTCTGGCGTCTATGTCTGGGACGGTTTGCGTATTGGCAACGATGTGTTTGTCGGACCTAACGTAACATTCACCAACGACAAATTTCCTCGCTCGAAAATCTACCCTGAAACATTCTTGCCGACCGTCATTCACGACAAAGCCTCGATTGGCGGTGGAGCAGTCATCCTCCCTGGCGTCACTATCGGCACAGGTGCGATGGTCGGTGCAGGCGCAGTCGTGACGAAATCAGTACCGCCGTACGCGATCGTGACAGGATCCCCGGCGCGTATCACCGGATATGTTGAAAACACCCAATCCAGCACAGCCAGCAACAAGCCAAAGCTTCTCACCGACACGAAATCCGTAGAAGGCACCACGCGAGTTGGCGTAGGCGACGTGACCTTCCACAACTTCAAATACGTCGCGGACATGCGCGGCGACCTATCGGTTGGCGAGTTCGAGAAAGAAATACCCTTTATACCGAAACGCTACTTCCTGGTTTTCAACGTCCCAAGCCAAAAGACCCGAGGCGAGCACGCACATCATAACTGCCATCAATTTTTGATTTGTGTGAAAGGCAGCTGCGCTGTTGTGGTTGATGACGGGAAGAATCGCGCTGAAGTGATGCTTGATGCACCCAACAAAGGTATTTATCTGCCGCCCAAGATTTGGGGTATTCAGTATAAGTATTCTGAAGATGCGGTTCTCTTGGTATTTACTTCTGACTATTATGATGCGGCGGATTATATTCGGGATTATTCTGATTTTGTCAAGATCACGGACATAAAAAAATAGTGGACACCAATATATCCAAGGAAACCGTTCGGCGATGGCTATATTTTTTAGCAGGAGGGGGGTTAAACACCCTTCTGACTTACGGAATATATTTATTACTGGCACAATTTATCAGCTATCAAAAATCCTACGTCATCGCGTACATAAGCGGAATTATATTTTCCTATATATTTAATTCGCAAGTTGTTTTCAATGTTAAAAAATCCTGGAAGGGCGTACTTGCCTACCCGTTAGTTTATTTACTTCAATACATACTAGGCGCACTACTACTAAACCTATTAGTAGAGCGATTAGGAATACCAAAAGAAGTAGCCCCGATTTTGATTATTATTGCACTGCTGCCTGCAACTTATTTACTAAGCAAAAAAATACTCAATTCAACATCCGCCTAAACAGGAACGGACAAGCAATACACGATGACAAACATTACAGAACAAACGTTATCTGACGAATCGTTTGCCTCAACTTCTGGCAAAGTAAATGTCTGGGTGGCACACATCGTCCCCTCAGCGATTTTAATCTTCGCACTGTGGCTACCTTTCGGCTTTTCTCTGACGGGACTGATCGAAGAATGGGGGATACTAGGATTATTCACTAGCCATGGGCTGTTCTATATCAGTGATACATCAAGCCCTTTGGCTGCGCACGCACTAAGACCACTAACAATTTTCCCACAAGCTGTCGCTTATTACCTGGATCCCTACTCATTTAAATACTGGAACCTTCTGCTCGCACTATCACTTCTTATAAAAGGAGTGTGCATGAGCTATATAACAAAATACATCACAAAATCTACAAAGTTGGGAGTAATCGCAGGAATTCTTATTATTATATACCCAGCTGACACGATGCAACTCGCCTTTAGAGCCTTACATATTAACTGGGCATTAAGTATTCTGTTGCTGAGCACTGCTCTTTTCATTGGTTCACTACATCAAAAATCAACCCCTGCCTCTTATATTCAAGGAATTGTATCGGCCTCACTGCTATTCGCCGCCTGTGCAATGTATGAATCCTCACTGCTTTTTATTGTTCTTCCTACCCTGATTATACTTGCCAAATCTGGGGTAAGATCGAGCATCCACCAGATTCGAAAAAAGGCTTTTAAGCATACAATATGGCTTGCCGGCGCGCTCTCTTACATCGCATATGTAATCCATACCGCACCGTTAATCAACAGCTATCAAAGCGCATTATCTGGCAGCAACTCACTCGACACGCTTTTACACTCTCTTCCAAATCTTTTTTCGATCGGATTGCTAAGAACACTACTCGGGGGTTGGTATGATGCAGCCAAAATAACCAATTCCGAATTTCATACATACTGGTACATCACCTTTTCATTGACGGTGATTACCGCTGCATCAGCCTTAACAATATTCATTACAAAAAAAGAAAAAAAACCCAACGCTAAAAAACCACTCAGCTCTGCACTTCTCCTCTTCGCAAGTGGATTTACCCTGGTACTGCTTGGATATTTCCCATACCTATTATCGCCAGCCCATCAATCCATCAGCCAACGCACTTTTCTCTTCGCATCCCCAGGAGGTGTTTTGGCACTAATTGCTATATTGATTGCAGCTAGAAAGGCGAATAAATATATAGCCAATGGGCTAATCGCTTTCTTGGTGCTCATTGGATTCTCGACCCAACTTTACCAATTTCATCACTACGTTAAAATCTCCGATAGACAACGCATGATATTGAAAAACATTGTCGAACAGTTTGATGGAGAAATCGGAGACAAAACCCTGGTAGTCATTGATAAAACAAATCAACTTAACCATACCTGGATGTTTCTAAATGGGAACCTGCAGGCAGCCCTAAACTACGTTTATGGGCATCCTTTCAACAAAATTGAAGTGTGTCATGAACGTGGTAACGAATGGCAGATGAGCGACAGCGTCGAACGAAAAGGCAAGTGTGAAGAAACTGCCAATGAGTGGATTTTTCATTACCCAACGCCCATCAGCGGCCCTGGCGTCCCCCTTACCCCAGCGATCGAAGACAAAGCGATCTCGAAATCCCAAGTTGTTAGCATCACAGTAGATCCTGATGAAGCTGATTCTAACGCTACACCTCGAACAAACCTTTTACGTAATGACCCAGGCCGCACGGGTTTGATTTATCGTGGTTTTATAGACCAACTCAAGTACCACAATTCTCTAGTGGACTTCGAGGATCAAAACAATAGCGACCATTATTTCTGGGGGTTTGGTAAATGGTGGAGTATGGAGCTGCCCACGGCAGGCTCCGGTTGGCGTGAAAGCGTATGGTCAGTTAACAAACTTAATCATACGTCTGCTGCTTGGAAAACCAGCGAAAGTGCTTTCCTGAACTTTGAATTTAAGCCCAAGGAAGACAGCTACCATTTAAAAGGACAGTTTGACATATTTGCAAATCCCACAATAAAAAATAGCATGAGAATACAAATCAATGATATCAATCTCCCTTTTAAATGGAGAGACGAACAGTATTTCGAAGCCGAAATATCGAAGATTCAACTAAAAAACGGGGTCAACACCATCACTTTTACAAGTGATACCGACGATAAATATTATGGACTTTCCGCAAGATTGGATTGGGTTGAAATAGTCAAACACCGTACATCGTCAAAAAACAAATAACCCAGAAACCAAATCAGGCTGCAATACCATGGATACAGTACGAATGCGTCAATCAATGCTCTCGACATCAACTCCAAGTGTCAGATCAAATGTATACTCATTCCTGATTGTTTTCATTTCCCTATTCACAGCACATCATTTTTTTGGCATTACCGACTTCCCCTACGATTCAAAATTGTACTGGAGCCTAAGCACCCCTGAGGCCATCGCAAACTTCCCTGACAATGTTAGGGGTTACGTCTATGCATACTTGTTATTACCCATTCACTTTTTAACTGATGCCGTGAGCGATTCAGGACAGTTTATATTCCGGCTTAGCTCTTCCTTATTATATGCCTATCTTCTAACAGGTCCCGTAGCATCCTTCTTCCGCCAATGCTTTGGAGGATCTCTAACGACGATTCGACGCACGGTATTTGCCCTGCTAACAGTTTCAGTTTTTCCAGGGCTATTTCTATATCCTCTTTCTGATATGCCAGCCGCAATATGCTTGATTATTGCAATAAAACTCGCACTCAATCCTGAACGAAAGCACTGGCTCGTACTCCTGTTTTTTTCGGGTGCGGCAGCTAGCGCTGCTTACAATATTCGAACGATCTATCTATTCGCTTTTATTGCCTTGCTATTTACCATTCCGTTCACACTGCACGAAAAGTCTTGGCGAGCGCGCGGGCTTGGTTTGATGATATTTATATTCGGTGCGTTTTTAATCGCTCTTCCGCAAATGGCGATAAATAAACGCATTCACAACATCGCATCCCCTTTAGTGTTTGCCACTGTTGAAGGAAAATCATTAATGGCAACACAACTATTTTGGGGAATTACGGTACAGCGCTACGAAACCTATGTCGGCAAAGATACTCCTGCGCCAAGCATATATTACAGAGACCCTGCCGGCATTATCTTACGCTCGCTTAACGAATCAGTATTCACTAGTGAACCTTCTATCAGCGGGTACGCCTCGTTGCTCATGAGTCACCCGATGCAATTTCTTGGTATCTATGGGAGACATTTTGTTAACGGCATCGATGTACGTGATGGATTGGTTTACATCACAAAACCCTCTATCAATAAAAGCACTACTGCAATCCTGTGTTTTAGTCTATTTTTTTTTGGCGCTTTAATTTTCTGCACAAGACAAAATCCTCGCCAGGTGGAAATTGTATATCTCGCCCCTCTACTCATTCCGCTGTTAGCTATACTTCCCGGGGCAATTGAAACTCGATTTTTTTTACCTCTCTATCTGATACTGTTTGGAGCAATCGCGACGCAATTTCAATGGCATGACTTTCAAAAGCTTTTAAGGAACCATTGGATACCCCTCTTGGCTGCCTACATTGTACTCGGCACCTCTTTTCTCGCTATTACTACCACTACAATGGCCAACGTATCGTACAGCCTGCCTTGATCTTAAAGAGAGTTAACTGCATGAAGAACGAGCGTGGCGAGGGATGGTACTTTCGGATTATTGGGCTTTGAGCTTGGTATCGCTTCCCTTTCTTAAAGAAGCCTAGGCCTCTATGGAGAAAGGAAGGCTATAACACAACCAGCCAATCCTATCTACGAACTACCCCTATTAAAGTTATGGCAAACACTCGCAACAAGCTAAATTACTCATAAAAAAATGGCATAATTTTGCAAATACTTAAAAACGTTGATCACCATGAGACATATCAGGAATGCCAAAGTTGATTTCGGATAACAATACCTATAGTAGCGATCCGTTGGTCCGCACGGCAGTACTTTCGCTCGTGATAGCGACCTCTCTTTTACTTTGCTTTCGCATGACACTAGGGGTAGACCTTACTGACGAATCCTACTATTTGTCTTTTGTAGATGGCTGGTTGAAGACCGGCTTTCATGACAGTAGCGCTCTAGTAATTCACCAAACTGCTGAATTTTTAGTTTTTCCTTTCGTAAAAATATTTTTTACAATATACCCAGATGAAAATGGTCTAGCTCTATTCAACCGTTATTTATATCTATCACTAAGCCTGCTTTCGGGATTTTGTTTTTTTTACTTCGCTCGTACTCGCCAAACATTCACAATCTCTGCGCTTTGCGGAGTAGCTGTGACCAGTTTTATTCCTTTCAGTCTCCCGGCTCCGTCTTATAACACCATAGGTATGCTAGGCATGCTTTGCGCAATCGCATGCTACGCAACTTTTATAGAGACAAGGAAACACACTTTATTATTAATCTCTGCAGCATCATGGGCCGTATCAGCGCTCGCATATCCCACGCTCGTTGTAGTTCTAGCAAGTTTTCTGACTGTAATTGTTGCCGTTCCCACTCTACGACCCACCATACTTCGCTACAGTTTGTGGTGTCTGTTATTTCAAGTTCTGGGGCTTGGTTTACTGTTGTCCGTGTACGGCGAAAATCGCTTAATGCAGATTGTCGAATTCACGAATGCATCACTTCAAGTTTCATCTGGGCTTGGAGGAAAAGTATCAAGAGCGTATGTACTATTAAGCGCTAGTTACACTTTCGTCGCTTTGTGTTTAGGATCCATCGCAGTTGGTGTCGTTGCAGGAATGAGAATACGTCACTGGACTCATGGATGGCTAACTGCGTCCCTTATAACAGGGGTGTTGGTAACGGCCAGGCTCACAGGCCCTGTTCTATATGCGACATCACATGATTATGTATTCTTGCTTGCAATCACAGGTACTGCTTTTTTCATAACCGCATCCATTACAAGAACCCACAATGACTCCGCATTAACTGGGTATTTTCTTGTGGGGCTCTTTGCCGGCCTCGTCACCTCCTTAACTGCCACGAACAGCATCGTCAACTTCGCCGTAGGCGGCTTCATCAGTACGTGCATACTTCTTCTCTCCGCTCTCCCAAAAGATAAAATCTATCGTAAGGCCCATACAACTCTTGTCTGTGTGGTATCGGCTTTTTTTCTTCTGAGCAACTTCGAGTTTATATATGGAGAAAGTACCGATTTATTAAGCTCGAAATCCGCTAATCGAATTGAGCGTGGAGTCTTCGCGGGATTAGTTACTACCAAGGAAAAAGCTGAAGCGATAACCGAAACTTCTGCCTTTCTCGCAAAAATTCCCGGTGAATCGATTGCGGCTATTGGTCGGTTTCCCAGCATTTATTTACTGACTAGAATGCGGCCACAAACATTATCAACGTGGGACTTTAGTCAACAAAATGGAACAACCCCAAAAATCGACAGTGCTATTTCTGAATTTTACTCATTCGATAAAAACTTACCATCTGTAGTATTGAATGTAACCGACCCTTGGACACGCCCCCCATCAAACTCGGCCTTACAACTACTGACTCGCTATGTAAAAACTTCGCACATTGAAACCAATCTGTGGCGCATTGAAATATATGTTAAACCGTCCACAGTAAGGTGAGATGGTCATAATCGAAGGGTACGCACCAGTCAGTTGATAGACCTGGGAGTGTTGATGGGGTGCGTTTTTAGGGAAAAGAGGGGCAAAACACACTCTATGCGTGTAAAGCCCCGTCACGCGGGTGACCCGATAACTTTCTACAATACGACCTACATGCAATAGGCGTCCTATTGAATGCTTATGGGGTAGTTATACCTAATTCCGAGGCAATGGCCCTCATCGCAAAATTTGCACCATGAGGGGTAAAATGAACGATATCCAAATAGAACGCTGCGCCACTGGATGCAGACTCTCTCGTAAGGCATCCTTCATCGTTGCACATTTTGTCCGCAACCGAAATATATAATGCACCTGTTTCTTTCGCTACTAATCTAAGTTCTTTCTCCGCAGTTTCAGTGCGGCTATCCAACCCCTGCCCTACTTTAAAATCATGGCCCATTCCATACTTGGCATAGTCCAAGCGCTCCGACGGAACCCGGTGTAGCGGATCACTACTCCATAAATTAAAGGATATGCGAGAGGGTGTATCCTTCCATGCGGGAGCCGGTCCTAAAATTATAATCTTACGAACGCCTGCACTTTGTATTTGTTTGATCGTTGAAGCCAGCAAGTCCTTTTGATACTCCCCCCACATACCAGCCAATATCACCGTATCAGGTACCTGTTGGCTAATTTTTTCAATCGTCCATTGATTGTTACTTCTGCATGCGGGATTTCCGCCCTCGAAACCAATCATTGGGGGACAGGCCGAGGATGTAAATTGCGCTAACCGGAACTGACCGCTACGCTCAGCAAGACCACGCAACCCCGAATAAATAGCTGCGGCACCTGAGTCACCCCACAACACCCAAAGGGGCGCGTCCCCTTTATCTATGCACTCCGGAGCATATTGCGAAGCATCTTGTCCAATGTCCATGAAACAAACTCGATTGCGTAAAGCTGCACGATAACCGTCGAGATCGTACTCAGTTGCGCGTTGAATAATTTCTGGATAGCGGGACGCGAAGCCTCCTGACTTCAATATGCCTACTGAAACGACCACAGCCGCACACATCGAGGCGCAGAGAACGGAAACCTTAAGTTGCGTCCTTGAGCCTGAGCGAAATGGCTTTTCAATATAAAGATACGTCAAGGTGGCAAGCACGGCACTCGCAAACAGTATTCCAACACGCGCAGTCCAGGGCAAACCTTCCGGATTGGCGCTTCTTGCAAACGTCAACAATGGCCAGTGCCAGAGATAAAGAGGAAAACTGATCAACCCAATAGCAATCATTGGCCGGCTGGAGAGTAATACCCTATTCACCCAAGCAACTGGTCCGGCAGCTATCAACAGGAAAGTCCCGACAGTCGGAAGCAGCGCCCACTTTCCAGGGAATGGAAGCGTATCTTTAATCCGAAGCATCGCAAAAACAAGGAACAGAAGACCTATGATTGAAATAGCAGAACGTGCCTTTTCTGCTCTAAAAAACTCCGTAACGGCCGTGTAATACCTGTTGTATGAAATAGAACTCGAACGAGAGTTCAGTGTAAGACATGCTAATCCGGCTCCTATAATCAGTTCCCAGGCACGCGACAACGGAGAGTAAAATGTAGCTGTTGGATATTCATGTATCCAATTGATATTCACTGCAAAGGATGCCAGTCCGATACCAGCTACAATCAACAACAAGGAAATTCGTAAGCGCCATGCGGCCCAAATTAGTAACGGCCAAACAACATAAAACTGTTCTTCAATCCCCAATGACCAGAGATGGAGCAGCGGCTTCAACTCTGACGCTTTATCAAAATAACCTGCCTCTCCCCATAAAACTAAATTGGAAGCAAATCCGGCACCGCCTAACACATGTTTTGCCAAAAGGGCGAGATCATCCGCCAACATTGTATTCCAGCCGAATATTAGACAGCTGGCCAATACAGTCACAAGCGCTGGGAATATTCTACGTATACGCCGAGAGTAAAAATCAGCAATGGAGAACGAGTCCTTTTTCAGTGTACTAAAGATAACCTTCGATATGAGATAGCCGGAAATAACGAAGAACACATCAACCCCAACAAAACCGCCCTGCAGTACTGTTGGAAATGCATGAAAAATTAAAACAGCCAGAACAGCGATAGCACGTAGCCCGTCGATATCCGGTCTGTACTCAATATGACGCTTTAAATCACTGAGCTTTTTTGATGTTCTAAACGCAATTTGAGCCTCATTAACGGCCATCTTCCCCACCAGAGCACGATATTGCACGCATTTAAGTTTTAACTCACCCTATAAAAACTCGGGCACCGGATACGCTTCATTAAAACAAAACCTGCTCAACATGTTCAAACTGCAGCGCCGACTATAACCACCTCAACAACCAAACTAAAATCAATACTCAAGGCCGAGTAAATTACATTAGCCCTTCATGAGCAAAATCATTTAGCCGGCTAAATCACATTCAGCTAACGCATTACTCACTTGGGTATCAAATCTTTATATATATTCAAATATGCGCCAACCATAGTATCAGCTTGAAATAGTCGCTGGTAACGCCTCTGACTCGATTCTCCAAATTGAGCAGCCAACGTTGGACTTTCCCAGAGTTTTCGCATTGCATTTGCTAGTGCGTCGGCATCACGAGGGGGAATCACCAACCCAGTTTCATGATCTATATTTATATATGTCGTGCCAGTTCCAATTTCACACGAAATAAGTGGTTTTCCATACATTGCCCCTTCAAGAAGCGTTATCCCGAAGGCTTCCGATCTGAGATGAGAGGGAAACACCAAAGCAAAACATAGACTCATCAACGCCGCCTTATCACTATCAGGCAACGCACCAACAAAAAAGACATTACTTAAACCAGCATCTTTTGCCTTTAGTTTCAGATCACTTTCCATCGGGCCTTTGCCCATGATAACTACTGGCAATTGGGTTTTCCGGGCAGCCTCGAGCAAGAAATCAAGACCTTTGTAATAGCGAAGCGCGCCAACAAAGAGAAAAAAACGGTCCCCCAGTTTCTCTCGCCATTTGGCTGCTATGGCCGCGCTCACCTCGGGGTACGTATTTCTATCCACTCCAATAGGAACAACTTTAACCTTGTCTTTGTACTTCTGCAGAACCTCACTACTTTCAACATAGTTCGGAGAGGAAGCAACAATAACATCAGCATTTCGAAGAAAGGCATGTAGAAGAGGGGAATAAAGTTTAAGCAATAGTTTCTGCTTGACGATATCAGAGTGATACGTGACAACGATGGGTTTCTTGACCTTTGTTAGAAAGTGCACCATATCCATGAAAGGCCAAGGAAAATGGTAATGAATTATATCGGCTTGTTCGGCTAATTCGGCAAAATCTCTGAATGCCCCGATGGAAAATCCGGTAGACGCAAATTGAAAATTTTCATAGGAGCGGTGCGTAACATGGTTTGCGAGTTTTTCATTGCGCATTGCACCACGGGGGCTAAGGTACAAAACTTCAGCCTCGATACCCTGTTGGATGCCTCCCTCAGCAAGCTGAAAGATAACCTGTTCTATACCACCCATCGTGTCGGGATAATACGTCTTGAAAAAGTGCAGGACTTTCAATGCTTGTCTCCCAGCATCTTTGCTGGAACGCCCACATACGTACCAGCGATCTCCAGGTTTCGGTGGGCGCATGCGCCTGCTCCGAGTACGACATGGTCGGCCACCTGCAGACCGTCGATTACCGTTGAACCTGCCCCCAAGAAACAGCACTCGCCAATACGACTGCGCCCTGCGATTACCGCGCCAACGGAAACATGAGTGTATTGGCCCACTGTGCACTCGTGCTCAACAATGGCCCCAGTATTGATAATACAGCCGCGCCCGACTTTAGCCATAGGTCCTATATGGGCGTGATGGGCTATGAAACTACCCTCACCAACCTGGGCTCCAACGCCAACAGTCGCGTAGGGAGAAATAAGCGTACCCAAGCGCAATCCCTGCTGAGTGGCCCAGTCACATTGCTCCAGGCGCTTCTGATTGTCTCCAGCCGCAGGGAAGACAACCCAGTCCGAGGGCAGCTCAAAGTCCAAGGCCGACTTGACAGGAAAGGAAAGAAACGCTTCGTTAGGCCTCGCATTACTGTCGACAAAACTAAGTTGCGTTATTCCAGAGGCAAGGGCTACATCAGCTACACTTCGAGCATGGCCCCCGAACCCCAAAATAAGTATCCCTGCGACAGGACTCATGAATGAACCTCTGAAGGGTTACCCGCCTCTGCTGAAATGGCGTCAAGTACCGTAATGTGTTCGTTTACGACATCCGTCCAGGTGCGTTGAATCAATCGCTCGTAGATGGCTTTCTGCTGGACAAGAAGTTCTTCTCGATGCAAAAGCGCCCACTCAATTCGACGCGCCATGTCCTCCCAATCATAGGGATCAAAAAATGTCGTATCTTGAATTTCAGGCTGATTGAGAATTTCTTCAGTAACCGGGATTCGCGCCATGACGACTGGAGTGTCAACTGACAACGCTTCGGTAAAGGTGAAAGGACATCCACCCTCACTTAAACTCGGGTTAACTGCCAGATCCGCTAACTTATAGCATGCTGCCAACTCCTGGATGCTTAATCCGTGCAGACATAGCACATCATTCTGCAAGCCATGTTCAGCTATGAACTTCTTGACCACGGGAAACTTGCTGGAGTCTCCAGTCAATATCAGCTTGTGCGACAAAAACCTATTTCTTAACAAATATTCATAGGCTTTCAAAAGCATCAGTAGATTTTTATTTGGGCGAAATTGACTCGCATAGAACATAAATTTGAAACTTGAGTTTTTAAAGCCCGATGCATAGTGCCGATTGCTGGATTTCCTCATAGCGGAAGACAGCAGAACCCAGCAATAATTCTTGGATGTCTCTACCAAGTCCGCGAAGCCGCGAGTTGTCACCCATTTGTGCAACATATTAGGCGCATGGTGAATTACCGTAACATCAGAAGGCTTTACAGAATACTGATCAACCAAGGTCTCCCACTTAATAGCCTCGCTGTAGGTTATGAAGTTTTGCCCAGTTTGAATCGCACGACGAACAGACTCAAAAGTCTGCATGTATCGATCTCCGCCTAGTGCAGAAAACTCGACAGGAAAATCCGAAAGGACAACATCAGGAACGCACATCAGCCGAGGCGCTGAAATCTTGTTGAATTCCGGCCAGAATGCCGTCGGGCTATACCATGCCTTAACTTTTTTCTGAGCATTTATCAGCTTCAGCATTTTTTCGGACTCTATGCTTTCCATGCGCTTATAAAGTCGCAAGACAAAAGCATCATCTTTCGGTTCTTCTACGGCCACCCCAACCCTAGACGATACAACACCGAAACGTCTAAAAACTCGACGTAGAACCCGTCGAGCAATCTTTGGAGCTTTTACCAACCCAAACCCAAACAGGATAGCAATAATGACAGGGCTAATTATTGCAATTACAGCTAGAGCGGCCAGCCCCTCAACAAGTAGCCACAAGACATCAAGAACGCTTTGAGTAGCGACCAAACGATGCTCAACATGATTGCTCAGAGCCGTCTTAAACTTAGCAATCTTAGTGTTCATCCATTGAACTAATCTAGATTTATTATTTCTCTTTTTACGCTCAAGATAAGCTTCGTAAACCCGCAGAACTAATGGTTTCTTCGCAGGGCTGACAATCTCAAGTTTTTCCTCGGGAATGCCCTCGCTAGCAAATAGCTCGGCTATGCCTTGTCTCGACCAACTGGGGCAGACCAGGACAAACCTGACGTCTTCTCGCAGCGATGCACCTTTTACAAAGGCCGCCAGGTAGCGTCCTAATCCCTCATGCCTCAAATCAAGACTAGGGGCATATGCCAAATATATTCCGTAGTATTTCATAGGCATTCCCTGATCACTTCCCAGTACTCGGCACTGAGTTCATCCACATGCTGCTCACTCAAACTTTCAACATTTGGTAACGTCGAAGCCCTGGAGAGATGTGTCATCTCCATTTCTTTCAGTTTGCGACCCATCTCTTTATAATCGCCTGAGTTCATCCACATCAAATTTAACGCAAACTGCTCATCCATTTCTCGCATTGCGGGGTAATCGCTGCTTAACGTCGGAACGCTCAAGTAGGCCGCCTCCACCGCACTGAATGTTCCATTATCGATTTTAGCGGTATGCCACAGAAAAGCAGCGTTCCCTAAAGTAGTTCGATATTCGAAATCAGGCAGTTCGCCCAACCAGTGAACTTTCTTATGTAGCGTCTCACTCGACTCAAATAGCTTTATTGACCCCTGCAAGTGGCGCGCTTCACTTCTCAGCAGATCTTTAGTATTAACACCCGTAACATAACAATCCATTTTTCCGTCCAGACTGTCATAATAAAAACTGAGCGCCCTTAAAGAGTTTTCATGATTTTTATGTTGCGCTGCATTTGTAGTCCAGACAAAATATGGATTAATATCCGAGCGTCGTGGAACCACACCTAGTTTTTCATTTGAAAAATCGGTTGTCAGCATCGGCAACTTTACAACAAGCTCATGATCCACACCGGCATATTGAATTACATCACTCCGAGTAAACTCAGTAGTAACAATCACTTTCTGCGCCAATCGAACGGCATCAATGAAGGAGCTGTCCCGTATCGTAGATTTACCCTCATATCGCTGAAGATAATCATACACCACGAACAAACACGGCTTAAGAGGTAACAGTGGTGCGGCCACTCGATCAGAAACCACTACCCACGCATCACAGTCCAATAATTGTTTAATACCATCATTGACGACCAGGTATTTATTGTAAGTAGGTTCCCAACCATCATGCCCGGCATATCTCATTGCACGTCGAGCTCTGGGGTGATCCATGCTTTCCCAACTGAACGATCGAAGTTGGATTTCGGGACTTATATCTTCAAAGTCCTCATTTTGGTAACTATTAGCGGATTCCAAGTGGAGTATTACAACGTCCACAGGCTCTTCCCAACGCCGGCTACCAGAGTAGATGGCTTGGGCTACGAGTTTCGCACCTCTAAGGCTTCCACCTCGATACTCGACAGGAACAATGACAGCAATCTTTTTTCTCTTGATCGGAAGCGGTCGTTTTTCCAAACGAATAAGGGCCAGATCCGATATTACTTTATCCATCCCTATACGCCACGCATCCACGCAGCGATCAGCATGCATGGGCCCAAGCATGACTGTTTGCGTTTCACGGATCCGACGGATTAGATCGGCATCGTCATTCAGAATCCTCCGAATCTTTTCTTTAGCCTCGGCGATTGTTTGACACCTGCCAGGGAGCCCAATGCCTCCCATGCGATCTAAAATGCCTCCGGACATAAACACCAGAGGCATACCAACCCTTATCGCCTCATAAGGGTGATAGTGAATATGATTCGGCTCACGAGAATGGTAGAACATAAGCCGACACTCTCTCATGTTTCTATCATGCTCTTCGTTTGTCACAAAACCCAATACATTGGGATCGTCGACTTCGATA
This sequence comes from Pseudomonas vancouverensis, assembly GCF_004348895.1. Lineage (GTDB taxonomy): Bacteria > Pseudomonadota > Gammaproteobacteria > Pseudomonadales > Pseudomonadaceae > Aquipseudomonas > Aquipseudomonas vancouverensis. The sequence continues at coordinate 104,985 of NZ_RRZK01000017.1, read as the reverse complement.
GGTTGTGCGCCACCGACTTTATAGGGAAAATCACCAAAATCGCGTTTAAACTCGCTATAGATTTGACCGTAGTAACTGCTTGGGCCTATGTCAGGGCAAACAAAAAAGATGACCTTTTCACGCCCCATCCACTTATCGTTGATACTGCAGTTACTTAACCCTAACGGTAAGAAAACCTTGCGCCGCTGAAGATATAAAGGTTCGACGTCTGCGAGGTGTTCATAAGCAATCCCGAACCAAAGTCGCCGGCCCAGTCGTTGAACCGATTGACTGCCATGCATCATGGCCCTGACGACAACCGAATAGTTAACGTCAATAGGCTGACCATACGCGCGCCAAATAGCCGCCCCTTGGAATGAGCGGGACACTTCACTCATAAAGCCCAAGGACTGGCATATAAAAAAGCAAATATCAAAATGCTTATTGGCTATCGCCCAAGCCTCTTTCGTAGGCGTTTTATACCAATTCTGCGCATTCAATATCTCTAACTCTTCACGCGGAATTGTTAGATTATCGTCTTCAGAATAATCAATGCTCGCCGAGCGAAATCCGATTTCCTGTGGAAAAGATTTAGGAAGGAATATTTCATTGATACCCATTGCTTTAAGCATCGGGATCTCGAATTTACGTGCGGCCCCATGATTGAGAAGCCACATGACGCGCAATGGTTTATCCGACATTATTTAATCCATTAATAGATGCGTATTCAGCAATGGCCGCCTCAATATTGCCGTCAAACATCAATTTGCCATGGTGAAACACGAGCCCGCGGGTGCAGATCGACCGCAATGCTCCCAGGTCGTGAGAAGCGAGAACCAAGATCTCCGCTTGTTCAATAAGACTGCTTATGCGTGCTTTGGCTTTAGCCATGAAGTTCGCATCACCGGCTCCAATGACTTCATCAAGCAATAGTACATCGCCGCCAACAGTTGTAGAAATTGCAAAGGCTAGCCTAACCTGCATACCTGCGGAGTAGGTCTTTATCGGGTAATCAATGAACTCACCCAACCCTGCAAACTCAACGATCTCAGCCTCTTTCGCACGCATGAAGCTCGGCGTCAGACCAAGAAGCAAGCCGCGGTAGAGAATATTTTCCCGGCCTGTAGCATCTGGTTCAAAGCCTAGGCTCAAATCGAATAAGGAACGAACCTGCCCAACCACCTTCAACTTGCCGCTGGAGATAGGGTATAGACCTGCAACAGTTTTGAGAAAAGTGCTTTTACCCGCGCCGTTATGCCCGAGCAAGCCAACACGTTCGCCACTGACTATCTCGACACTCACATCCTTAAGTGCGTGTATGTCGACAACTCCAGTGTTTTGTGCACGTTTGCGCAAGAGCCCGGCCATCAACGACTTTACCGATCTGTCCTTGTAGGCTACTGCCGCGTAGTGAAGATTGACGCCATTTAGTGAAATTCGATTGTTTTTCATAGATAAAAAATCACTTTACGCTCAGATTTCTTGCCCACCATGATTGCGATCACGGCAAAGAACAGCGCAGTGCCCAAACTGAAAGTATAATTTTCAAGAGTCGGCCATTGCCCCTGCAACAAGGGAGCCCGGATAATTTGGAGGATATGATAGATAGGGTTGTAATCAATTAGAGCGTGAAGCCCACCGTTTTGGAACATCTTGGCTTCAAAATACACTGGCGATACAAACCAAAGCGCTTGCATGACGAGTCCAAGTGCATGAGGAATGTCTCGAAAACGGGTGCTAAAGTAAGCAAGAATAGTTGACACCGGCCAAGCTATCATCGCCAAAACTGGAAAGATCGTGAGGGTGGCCAACCAACTCCAACCAAAATTTTGCGGCATCACCACCAACACCCACAAATATAACGAAATACTTGCAAGCATGAGTACGATCGAGCTGCCCACCACCGTACGAAGTGTGTAGATGGCTAACGGGTGATTACATTGCTTGATATAAGCATCCGCTTGAACGAAAGATAAAGAACCACCGACCGTGTTCGCAGAGATATAGTCCCACACAATAATGCCCGATAGTACATAGGGCGCATAAGTCACTATATCCGCGTTAAATATTTTACTAAACACCAAACTTAATAGCAGCGTCAGCCCAAGTGGCTGCATGATTGACCACATAACGCCGAAAAAAGATCGCCTCCAACGCGAACGCAGATCGGATAAAGCAAGGTGTACCCAAAAATACCGGGTCCCCCAAACGCGGGAAAAATACGAAATCATTACTTCCTCTGGATTTTTAGTTACAACGCCAGACGATCCTGGCGTTGCACTTGAAGATGTCCAGGGTTGTTCATTTCCCCCGGATCACTATTAAATCAGGCAGAAAAGTATGCCCTGATTTCTTCTACTACTTGCTGCACCTGCTCCCGGGTCAGCGTCGGGTAGCTCGGAAGGTTCATCCCTCGCGAGCTGAGGTCCTGCGCGACCGGGAAGGTCTGGTCCGTCTTGCAATGTGGCATGGTGTTCGCCGGTGCGAACAGCGGACGTGTCTCAATGCCCTTGCTCTTGAGATGATCACGCAGTGGTTGGCGCTGTTCAGCGTCATCCAGCAACACCGAGCACATCCAGTACGAGTGGCGTGTACCTGGTTGTTCGGCATGCATTTGCAACGGAAGGCCTTCCAGCGCTTCGCGGTACCAATCGGCTACCTGACGTTTCAGCGCGATAATCTCGTCAGCGCGTTCCAGTTGGGCCAGGCCAATGGCTGCGCAGATGTTGGTCATCCGATAGTTGTAGGCCAACTCGTCATGCCAGTACTCACGGGTCTTGGAGACGCCCTGGCTTTTGAGATGGCAGGCTCTTTCGTGGATGTCCTTGTTTTTGCAAACCACCATCCCACCCTCACCGGTGGTAATGGTCTTGTTCCCGAAGAAACTGAAGGTAGCGACATCGCCAAAAGTGCCGACATGCTGGTTCTTGTACAAGGAACCGAATGCCTCTGCACAGTCTTCGATCAGCAGCAGATCGTGTTCTTTGCAGAGTGCGACAACCGCATCCATGTCACAGCTCAGGCCGTACAGGTGCACGACCATGACGGCCTTGGTTTTCGGCGTGATTCGGCTGCGGATATCCGAAACGCTGACGTTCCATGTGTCCGCCAGGGATTCGGCGTAAACGACGCTCGCCCCGGTCTGCATGATGGTGTTGACCGATGCCACGTAAGTCAGCGTCGGAACAATCACTTCATCGCCAGGACCCAGGCCCAGAGCGGCCATTGCCAGGTGAAGGGCAACGGTGCCGTTGCTCACCGTGGTCGCGTGATCTGCGCCGATGTACTGGGCAAACTCGCTCTCAAAGCGAGAAATAAACTCTCCGCGAGAAGAAATCCAGGTCGAATCCAGACACTGGTTTACGTATTCCTTTTCGCGACCGCCCAGGAAGGGCTGATATACCGGAATCATCCCAGCCCCCTTTATTCCTGGCCTTTGAAGTATTTAAAGCCATGTTCCGCGACCAGCTTGTCGCGTTTGGCTTCACTCAGGTCTTCACGCATCATTTCTTCTACCAGCTCGGCGAAGGTGGTGCGTGGTACCCAACCCAATTTGGCCTTGGCCTTGCTTGGGTCACCCAACAGTGTCTCTACTTCGGCAGGACGGAAATAGCGTGGGTCGACAGCCACGATGCATTGGTTGGTTTCGACGTCGTAACCCTTCTCGTCTACACCCTTGCCTTCCCAACGGATCTTGATGCCGGCCTCATTGGCTGCAACTTCAACAAATTCACGAACAGAATGTTGTTCGCCGGTCGCGATCACGAAGTCTTCCGGGGTTTCCTGCTGCAGCATGAGCCATTGCATTTCCACGTAATCACGGGCATGACCCCAGTCACGCAGGGCATCCATGTTGCCGAGGTACAGGCAATCCTGCAGTCCGACCTTGATACGTGCCAAGGCGCGGGTGATCTTGCGGGTTACGAAGGTTTCACCACGGATCGGCGATTCGTGGTTGAAGAGAATGCCGTTGCAGGCGTACATGCCATAGGATTCGCGATAGTTCACGGTGATCCAGTAGGCGTACATCTTGGCAACGGCATACGGGGAGCGCGGGTAGAAAGGCGTGGTTTCTTTCTGAGGAATTTCCTGAACCAGACCGTACAGTTCGGAGGTGGAGGCCTGATAGAACTTGGTCTTCTTTTCAAGACCGGCGATGCGGATGGCTTCAAGGATACGCAATGTACCCATGGCATCCGTGTCAGCGGTGTATTCCGGCGATTCGAAGGAAACGGCAACGTGGCTCTGCGCGCCGAGGTTGTAGACTTCGTCCGGTTGTACTTCCTGCACGATGCGAATCAGGCTGCTCGAATCGGTCAGGTCGCCGTAATGAAGCTTGAGATCATAGCCTTGGTTGTGCGGGTCGTGGTACAGGTGATCAATACGGTGAGTATTGAACAAAGAGGCACGACGCTTGATGCCGTGCACCGAATAACCTTTTTTGAGCAGGAACTCAGCCAGGTAAGCACCATCTTGCCCCGTAATACCCGTAATCAACGCTACTTTCTTTTCGCTCATGTTTTCACCAATTTAAATTAATCAATTGAACAGTAAGTCTCTATCGGAGAGTCAACTATTCGCTGCCCTCACCTTCCAACTGGAAGTGAGACCGTCTTTTTTCATTCCATATATTTACTGTTCAGCAGTCCCTCAATTTCTTTAACCTTCAACGCGACCAGAGCCGGATCTCTTCTGCTTTCCACATTCAGCCTCAGCAGTGGCTCGGTATTTGAGCCGCGAAGATTGAATCGCCAGTCAGGAAAATCCAGACCAATCCCGTCTGTTTGATCAAGGTGGGGCGCCTGAGGCAGGTAGTGCTTCAAGACGGACTCCAGTGCAGCAGCAACGTCGCTGACCCGGTAGTTGATCTCACCACTGCACGGATAGGCTTCAATGCGCTCATCAACCAGTTGCGACAGCTTTTTACCCGAGACGGACATCAAGGCCGTCACCAGTAGCCAAGGGATCATGCCGCTATCACAGTAGGCGAAATCCCGGAAATAATGGTGCGCACTCATCTCACCGCCGTAGATCGCATCCTCCAGACGCATGCATTCCTTTATGAAGGCGTGCCCGGTTTTGCATTGTACTGAAACGCCGCCCGCCAAACGAACCTGGTCGATCGTGTTCCAGGTCAATCTTGGATCATGGATGATCTTGGCGCCCGGGTTCTGCTTGAGCAACATCTCGGCCAGCAGGCCGACCAGGTAGTAACCCTCGATAAAACGGCCTTCCTGGTCAAAGAAGAAGCACCGATCGAAGTCACCATCCCAGGCCAGACCCAAATCGCAGCCGTTTTCCAACAGCGCTTGCCGGGTCAGACTGCGGTTCTCCGGGAGCAGCGGATTGGGGACACCATTCGGGAAGTTGCCGTCAGGTTCGCCATTGATGATGATCCATTCGAACGGCAGCTTGCCTATCAACTCCTGCAGTACCGGGCCGGCCGCACCATTGCCCGGGTCCGCGAGAATTTTCAGCGGCTTCAAATCAGCGATATCGACGTAGGTCAGCAAATGCTCGATGTAGCGGGTCTTGTCCAGCTCGAATCGAACCTGCCCGGGATTGGACGCCAACGGCCCCAAGTCCCCACTCTCCACCCTGTCGCGTATCGCATTGAGCCCCGTATCACCACTGATCGGACGCGATTCGGACTTCACCAGCTTCATCCCGTTGTAGCCCTTGGGATTGTGGCTGGCGGTGATCATCACGCCGCCATCCGCTGCAAACGCGCTTGTCGCAAAGTAGACCTCTTCTGTGCCACACAAGCCGATATCGATGACGTTGGCACCCGCTTCTCGCAATCCGCGAGTCATTGCCTCAGCCAGCATCGGGCTTTCGAGCCGCATGTCCCGCCCCAGCACAATGTGCTTGGCGTGAAGCTCGGCAACCATGGCGCGGCCTATACGGTAGGCGACTTCTTCGTTGAGATCGGAAGGCACTTGGCCACGAATGTCATAGGCTTTGAAACACTGAGTTTTTATAGGGGTGTTCATACCGCTCTCTTGCTGAGGTATGTGAGGTGAAATCGAAGCAGACCACCAATTAAGCGACCGGATCGAGAGGTTCCCTTGGCAACATACAAAGAAGCCAGGTCAGTGAACACTCCCACCGACCCGGCTTGCGATGGCCGGGCAACCGTTACTTGTCGGTTCGACCGTAATTGTCTTCGAAGCGCACGATATCGTCCTCGCCGAGATAGTCGCCACTCTGCACTTCAATGAGCACCAGGTCTATGACCCCTGGGTTCATCAGACGATGCTGATGACCTGCACGGATAAAGGTGGACTCATTGGTGTGCAGCATCAGCTCCTGCTTGTCGTTGATGACCACCGCCGTGCCACTGACAACGATCCAGTGCTCACTGCGATGATGGTGCATCTGCAGGGACAAAGACGCCTTAGGCTTGACGACGATGCGCTTGATCTTGAAGCGCTCGCCGTTTTCAAGTGTCGTGTAGGTACCCCATGGGCGATGCACTGTGCGATGCAGCAGATGCACCGTATGGCTGCAAGCCTTCAATTGGTTGACGATGTGCTTCACGTCCTGAGCGTGATCCTTGTGGGCGATCATCACGGCATCAGGGGTATCGATCACCAGCAGGTCTTCGACACCAACCAGTGCGGTCAACCGACCTTCGCTGTTCACGTAGTTGTTACGGGATCCGTGGGACAGCACTTCCCCTTCAAAGCGGTTACCGTTCTCATCAGGCTGGGTCAGTTCGCTGACAGCATTCCACGAACCGATATCACTCCAACCGATATCACACGGGATGGTTGCCACCTTGGACGAACGTTCCATCAGTGCGTAATCGATGGAAATGTCAGGTACTTCGGCGAACGCGTCAGCATTCAATGCCAGACAGCGATATTTCGAGGACGAAGTCAGGCGCGATTGGTCGATGGTCCTGGCCACTGCGGCCACGACGTCCGGGGCATGCTCGCGCAACTCATCGAGAACCGTGCCGACCCGGAAGCAGAACATGCCGGAGTTCCAGTAATAGTTACCTGCACTGACGTAACCTTGTGCGGTATCGAGGTCGGGTTTCTCGACGAAGCGAGCAACCTTGAGCCCCCCATTCAATGGCGCACTCTTTTGTGCCTCGATGTAGCCGAACCCCGTTTCCGGATACGTTGGCTGAATGCCGAACGTGACCAGCCAACCTTCGGCAGCCAGCGTCATGGCATTGGCGACAGCGGCAGCAAAGGCATGCTCATTCTGGATCAGATGGTCCGCGGCCAATACCAGCATCTGGGCATCAGGACCATGGGTGGCTTCCAGCTGAAGCGCGGCGGCGGCAACGGCTGCTGCCGTGTTGCGGCCAAAGGGTTCGAGGATGAAACCTTGAGCAAGTTTGGCCTTGTTGACTGCGCCGTACTCGTCTTCAGTCTTGAACAGCAACTCCCGATTGGTCACCGTAAGGATTTCCACAACCCCCTCCAGACGCGACGCACGCAGGAAGGTTTTCTGGATTAGATTCTGGCCATCTGGCAGGTCCATGAACGGCTTGGGATGAGCCTCTCGTGAAACAGGCCACAACCGGCTGCCCACTCCACCAGACAAAATTACGGGAATCAGTTCCATGCTCTAAATCCTTAATCCCCTACTGGTAGAGGCAACCAGTCATCGGGGTTCAGTTATGTTTCCAGTCACTCCTGCATCGTCACCATTGCAAAATGTTGGTGAAGCGGCCGCAGGAGAAACAATTCAATTTCAATTCAAGAAACCTGGCTCAGCACGCCCTATCGATTAATCCGTGACCATACACTCGCATCCCACACCAGCTCTAGAGACTGCCTGGACGGAAAAGCTTCACCCGGAAAGAAAGGAGAAGCCTTTGAGAGTGAGTTGCAATGCCTGTCAGGATCAGACCGTTCTAACGTCCATTCTACAGGGAGGCTCGGAAATAAATAACTCACGTACCGACCAGCGACAAAAAATCATTTGAAAACAATCAATTGTCTCTTCCTGAAAGCCATCATAACGACATCAACTTCCAGCGTAGTACAAAGCTCTATCGAGGGTGCGAGTCCAAGAGTTTTTCCAGGTATTGACCGTAGCCCGTCTTCCCGAAGCGCTTCGCCTGAGCCGACAGTTCCGCAGCAGAAATCCAACCGCTGTTGTAAGCGATTTCCTCCAGACAGGCGACCTTGAGGCCTTGGCGCTTTTCGATGGTATGAACGAAATGCCCTGCCTCCAGCAACGAATCGTGAGTGCCGGTATCCAACCAGGCAAACCCACGGCGGAGCATCTCCACCTTTAGGGACTTTTGTTCCAGGTAAACACGATTGACATCTGTTATTTCCAACTCGCCCCGAGCAGACGGTTTAATATTTTTCGCGATATCCACAACCTGATTATCGTAGAAGTAGAGCCCCGTCACCGCGTAGTTGGACTTTGGATTCGCTGGTTTCTCCTCGATGCTCAGCACCCGGCCATTCACATCAAACTCCACAACCCCAAAACGCTCTGGATCGGAAACGTGGTAGCCAAATATCGTTGCACCGCTGGCCTGATTGTTGGCCGAACGCAGGTGCTCGGTAAATTGGCCGTAGAAAATATTGTCTCCTAGTATCAGGCAGCACGGATCCTTGCCAATGAACTCTTCGCCAATAATAAAGGCTTGAGCCAGACCATCCGGAGTTGGCTGCTCCGCATAACTCAGTTTGATTCCATATTGACTGCCATCTCCCAGCAACTTTCGAAAGTTAGGAAGATCCTCGGGAGTTGAAATGATCAAAATCTCGCGCATACCGGCCAGCATCAGCACGGACAGCGGATAAAAAATCATCGGCTTATCATAGATAGGCAACATTTGCTTCGAGACACCCAAGGTCAAAGGGTGCAGTCGCGTACCTGAACCACCGGCGAGGATGATGCCCTTGCGATTTATCATGCTCATTTATTTAAAACTTCCCTTAGCATTCGGGTTACGCCACTTTGCCAATCAGGCAAGTACAAAGAAAAACTGTCTCGCAGTTTCTGGGTACTCAATCGAGAGTTCAATGGACGAGGTGCGGGCGCCGGATAATCTCTCGCATCTATCGGCTTGATTGATGTCACCGCAAACTGGGCGCCGTTGTTTCGCGCAAAATCGATAACGAAACGAGCATACTCGAACCAGGACACTTGACCGCTCGCACTCAAATGATAAACACCAGCCAACTCTGGATGCCGTATTACCTTTTGAATAGCCAGCGAAGTCACGTCCGCCACCAGGTCAGCACCAGTGGGAGCACCAATCTGATCAGCCACAACCGTCAACGTTTCGCGCTCTGCCGCCAAGCGCAACATGGTTTTGGCAAAGCAACTACCCCGAGTGGCATAAACCCAACTGGTACGAAAAATCAGATACTTACAGCCAGACTGCATGATTGCGCGTTCGCCGGCGGCCTTACTCTGACCATATCTGTTCAAGGGGCTGACCGTATCGGACTCTCGCCATTGCGCCGTGCCTTGGCCATTGAACACATAATCGGTCGAGTAATGTACCAACCAGGCACCTAGCGACAGCGCCTCCTCGGCCATGACACGACAGGCCTGAACATTCACACGATCGACCAGCTCGGCTTCAGAATCTGACTCTGCCTTGTCGACCGCAGTATATGCCGCCGCATTGACGATCAGATCCGGTTGGATCTGCCGGATTACTGCGCGTAGAGCAGTCAGGTCCGCAACATCCACGCTTAACCCGGTGACAGCGTGACGCTCAAGTGCAATCAATTCTCCCAGCGGAGCGAGGGAGCGCTGCAGTTCCCAACCTATTTGCCCATTTTTGCCGAGTAAGAGGATCTTCATGCCTTACCCGAACGCCTTGCATAGTTCTGCTCAAGCCATTGCTGATAGCTACCACTTTTCACATGAGCAACCCATTCTGAGTTGCTCAGATACCACTCGACCGTTTTGCGAATTCCGCTTTCGAAGGTTTCTTCAGGAGTCCAACCCAGCTCGCGCTGTATCTTGCTGGCATCGATCGCGTATCGCTGATCATGCCCAGGACGATCTTGAACATAAGTAATCAAATCGGCATGCGGGCAGTGAGCAGAATCAGGGCGCAACTCATCCAGTAACGCACACAGGGTTTTGACAACTTCGATGTTCTGCTTTTCGTTGTGACCGCCAATGTTGTAGGTCTCTCCGACCACACCCTCAGTGACGACCTTGTACAAAGCGCGAGCATGATCCTCGACGTACAACCAATCCCGCACCTGGTCACCTTTGCCGTAGACAGGCAACGCTTTGCCCTCCAGAGCATTAAGGATGATCAGCGGAATCAACTTTTCCGGAAAGTGGCAAGGACCATAGTTGTTCGAGCAGTTTGTAACCAGCGTAGGCAATCCGTAAGTACGGCTCCAGGCGCGAACCAGATGATCTGAGCTGGCCTTACTGGCGGAATACGGAGAACTTGGCTGATACGGCGTGCTTTCTGTGAAAAGGTCTTCAGGACCGTCGAGATCTCCGTAAACTTCATCTGTCGAAATATGATGAAATCGGAACCCGGCTTTACGCGAATCATCCAGTGCAGCCCAGTAATGGCGTGCAGCTTCCAGCAAGGTGTACGTGCCGATGATGTTCGTCTGAATGAATTCGGATGGCCCAGAGATCGAACGATCAACGTGCGACTCTGCAGCCAGATGCATGATGGCGTCTGGCTGGTGCTCACGCAGGATTCGGTCGATTTGAACGCGGTCGCAAATGTCGACATGCTCGAATGCATAACGTGTGTTTTGACTGACTTCGGCCAGCGACTCTAGGTTACCGGCATACGTCAGCTTGTCGACGTTAACTACCGAGTCAACTGTATTGGCCATTATGTGACGAATAACGGCCGAACCGATAAATCCGGCGCCGCCGGTTACTAGAATTTTCACGCCAAACCATACCCTTGAGTTGCCGGCAGGGCTGCGACTCGAGCCCAGCCTGATCCTTGAATGCGAAAACCATATTGCCAGCCGAGGCTATGGGTAATGCCGGCCAGAGTCGATATGGGGAGTGCCATTTTCGAGTGAGGCCGCATTTTACAGCTTAATCAGCGCTTTACTAACGGATAAAGACCAGTCGCAAGGTAAATTCGATAGGCGCTGCACAATCATACAAGGCGCTTGCGCGAGGCCTTGAACAAGCGATTCGCGAGCCACCCGATAACCGGCCCGATTACCATACCGATCAGCAACGTCAGAACAACAATCAGCGAAATTGGCAGTTGCGGCCCAGCCCAGCCCAGGAACAAAAGAGAAACTGATTGCTGATTTTCGAGGACGAAAGCCAGGATCGCCAATATCAACAAAAGAAGGAGTACGACGACCACGATGCGCTTCAGGTTACGCATGCGTGACCTCCGGAACGATAGCGACTATCAAAGCCCCTCCTCCTCTTCCTCATTCACACGGTCACGCAGTTCCTTGCCCGGCTTGAAATGAGGAACAAATTTACCATCGAGGCTGACAGACTGGCCGGTCTTGGGATTGCGACCCACGCGCGGGGCGCGGTAGTGCAGGGAGAAGCTGCCAAACCCTCGGATCTCGATGCGATCACCGGTGGCCAGACATTGGGACATTTGCTCAAGCATGGTCTTGATGGCCAGCTCTACATCCTTGGATGAGAGTAGCCCTTGATGGGTGACAATTCGTTCGATCAACTCCGACTTCGTCATATTTTTCCCTTCTTTTTCAAGCAGCTAGGTCAGCGCTTCAAAGGTTTTAGCACGCCTGCATGAATTTGAACAGCCCGACCTCTTCCATCTTTCTCTCCGCGCCAGAACACCTGCTCCACAGACAACAACAGACACACCTTGATCACCCACTCACTTGCAAATCACCAACATGGTGCGCGTCAGGAAACCCGCAGGATTGAAGCCAAAAGGGAACTCATCCTCTTCTTTTGCATCGTCAGACCGGACAATGACCTTATAGCCTGCACCCGCGCACTCCTTGGCTGCGCGCTTCTGGCAGCGCTCCCAACTCGACCCTAGCCCCGAACAGTCGACCTCGATACCGCTCACCCCACGCACAGCATGAGTCTTGGCATTAGTCGTACATCCAGTCAGTGTCAGCACTGCTATTGCGACAATGAACTTGTTCATTCACATCCTTATGCCAGGCGAGCCGCCCGGCCGTCGTCAGCTACAGGCTAAAGACTAGCTGCAAATAAGCGATTGATCCGACTAAAGAAACAGACTGCACTTAGCAGCCTTTGTTTCATGAATTCGCAACGACGTTAGACACACAGTTATCGCCCCCTCAAATTCCGGGCACAAAAAAGGGCGACCGAAGTCGCCCTTTTTCTGGTCAATCAGAACTTAGTTCTGCTTTTCCATTTGTGCACGCAGCAGGTCACCCAGAGTGGTGGCTACTGGAGCATCGGAGCCAGCTTGCGGCTTGTCGCGCAGGCTTTGGATGGCTTCCTTCTCTTCTTCAACGTCTTTCGACTTGATCGAGAGCTGGATTACACGGCTCTTACGGTCAACGCTGATGATCTTGGCTTCTACTTCTTCGCCTTCTTTCAGAACGTTGCGCGCGTCTTCAACGCGGTCACGGCTGATTTCGGAGGCTTTCAGAGTCGCTTCGATATCGTCGGCCAGAGTGATGATGGCGCCTTTGGCGTCAACTTCTTTCACGATGCCCTTAACGATAGCGCCTTTGTCGTTCTCTTGAACGTACTCGGAGAACGGATCGCTTTCCAGCTGCTTGATACCCAGGGAGATGCGCTCGCGCTCTGGGTCAACCGACAGGATAACGGTGTCCAGCTCGTCGCCCTTCTTGAAGCGGCGTACGGCTTCTTCGCCCACTTCGTTCCAGGAGATGTCGGACAGGTGAACCAGACCGTCGATGCCGCCGTCCAGACCAATGAAGATACCGAAATCGGTGATCGACTTGATGGTGCCGGAGATCTTGTCGCCCTTGTTGAACTGGCCAGAGAAGTCTTCCCATGGGTTCGACTTGCACTGCTTGATGCCCAGGGAGATACGACGACGCTCTTCGTCGATGTCCAGAACCATAACTTCCACTTCGTCGCCGACTTGTACGACTTTCGAAGGGTGGATGTTCTTGTTGGTCCAGTCCATTTCGGAAACGTGTACCAGACCTTCAACGCCTTCTTCCAGCTCAGCGAAGCAGCCGTAGTCGGTCAGGTTGGTTACACGCGCGGTAACGCGAGTGCTTTCTGGGTAACGGGCTTTGATAGCAACCCATGGATCTTCGCCCAGTTGCTTCAGGCCCAGGGAAACACGATTGCGCTCGCGATCGTACTTCAGAACCTTGACATCGATCTCGTCGCCAACGTTGACGATTTCGGAAGGATGCTTGATGCGCTTCCAAGCCATGTCGGTAATGTGCAGCAGGCCATCGACGCCACCCAGATCGACGAATGCGCCGTAATCGGTGAGGTTCTTGACGATACCTTTGACTTGTTGGCCTTCCTGCAGGGATTCCAGCAGAGCTTCGCGCTCGGCGGAGTTCTCGGCTTCCAGGACGCTACGACGGGAAACGACAACGTTGTTGCGCTTCTGGTCCAGCTTGATGACCTTGAATTCCAGCTCTTTGCCTTCCAGGTGCGTGGTGTCGCGCACTGGACGGACGTCAACCAGAGAACCTGGCAGGAACGCACGGATGCCGTTAACGTCGACAGTGAAGCCGCCTTTAACCTTACCGTTGATAACGCCCTTGACCACTTCTTCGGCTGCGAAGGCTGCTTCCAGAACAATCCAGCATTCAGCGCGCTTGGCTTTTTCACGGGACAGCTTGGTTTCACCGAAGCCGTCTTCAACCGAGTCCAGAGCAACGTGAACTTCGTCACCGACGTTGATGTTCAGTTCGCCAGCGTCGTTGTAGAACTGCTCCAGCGGGATCAGTGCTTCAGACTTCAGGCCAGCGTGAACGGTTACCCAGCGAGCTTGGTAATCGATATCAACGATAACACCGGTGATGATGGAGCCTGCCTGAAGGTTCAGGGTCTTTAGGCTTTCTTCAAAGAGTTCCGCAAAGCTTTCGCTCATTTTAATTCCTGTTGATTAGGGCGAAAAATACGCCCATCTCCACACCCCAGACAGTGTGGGTTAGTTTCATTTAAAAGAAGCCACCGCAGGACTATGACTGGTCCCCTGCGGCCTTCTTGGTCACCCGGCGATATCGCGAATGGCGATTTCGCTCATGATGCGTTCAAGCACCTGGTCGATGGATAATTCCGTGGAATCCAGCTGTATGGCGTCAGCCGCCGGCTTGAGCGGAGCTACCGCTCGCTGGGTGTCGCGCTCATCGCGCGCACGTATCTCATCTAGCAGACTCGACAGACTAACACCCTCGACCTTGCCCTTCAACTGCAAATATCGACGACGAGCCCGCTCTTCGGCGCTGGCGGTCAGGAAAATCTTCAGCGGAGCGCCCGGAAACACCACCGTGCCCATGTCGCGACCGTCGGCTACCAGCCCTGGCGATTCCTGAAATGCGCGCTGGCGCTGCAGCAGCGCCTCGCGCACAGCCGGCAGTGCAGCCACTTGGGACGCACCGGAACCGACGCTTTCGGTACGAATGACATCGCTGACTTCGTCACCTTCCAGAATGATGCGCTGCAACTGACCGTCGTTCGCCGCGATGAATTGAACATCCAGATGAGCGGCCAGTTTCTTCAGCAGCTCTTCATTGGTCAGGTCGACGCCATGGTTGTGCGCAGCAAACGCCAGCAATCGATACAACGCACCGGAATCCAGCAGGTTCCAGCCCAGACGCTTGGCCAGAATCCCGGCTACCGTGCCTTTGCCAGAGCCGCTTGGCCCATCGATGGTGATGACCGGTGCAATGCTGTTCACGACTGAGCCTCTTGTGCCACACGAATACCGACCTGCGCGCACAGCGCGAGGAAGTTCGGGAACGACGTCGCGACGTTGGCGCAATCGTGGATCCGGATTGGTGCAGTGGCGCGCAGCGACGCAACACTGAACGCCATCGCAATACGGTGATCGCCGTGGCCATGCACTTCGCCGCCGCCAATCTGGCCGCCGTCGATGATGATGCCGTCCGGCGTTGGTTCGCATTTGACGCCCAGCGCCAGCAAACCGTCCGCCATCACCTGGATGCGGTCCGATTCCTTGACTCGCAGCTCTTCAGCTCCGGTCAGCACGGTGCGCCCTTCGGCACACGCGGCGGCGACGAACAGCACCGGGAACTCGTCGATAGCCAGTGGAACCAAGGCTTCCGGAATCTCGATACCCTTGAGTTTAGCTGCTCGCACGCGCAGGTCGGCTACTGGTTCGCCACCGACTTCACGCTGGTTTTCCAGGGTGATGTCAGCGCCCATCAGGCGCAGGATGTCGATCACACCGGTGCGAGTCGGGTTGATACCAACGTGCTCCAGAACCAATTCCGAGCCTTCGGCGATCGATGCCGCCACCAGGAAAAACGCCGACGACGAGATGTCGCCCGGCACTTCAATGTGGGTCGCGGTCAGCTTGTTGCCGGACTCGACCGACGCCGTGGCGCCGTTCACGCTGACCGGGTAACCAAAACCGCGCAGCATGCGCTCGGTGTGGTCACGGGTCGGTGCCGGCTCGGTCACGGTGGTCTTGCCTTCAGCGTAAAGACCCGCCAGCAGCAGGCAGGACTTAACCTGGGCGCTGGCCATCGGCATGGTGTAGGTCAGGCCTTTGAGCTTGTGGCCACCCCGAATGGTCATCGGCGGACGACCTTCAGCGGCGGTTTCGATCACGGCGCCCATTTCCCGCAGCGGATTGGCCACGCGATTCATCGGACGCTTGGACAGCGAAGCGTCGCCGGTCAGCGTGCTGTCGAAGTCCTGCGCAGCCAACAGGCCGGACAGCAGACGCATCGACGTGCCGGAGTTACCCAGATAGATCGGACCTGGCGCAGGCTTCAGGCCATGCAGGCCAACGCCGTGAATGGTCACGCGGCCATGGTGCGGGCCTTCAATGACCACGCCCATGTCGCGGAAGGCCTGCAAGGTCGCCAGGGCGTCTTCGCCCTCGAGGAAGCCTTCGACTTCGGTGACGCCCTCAGCCAGGGAACCGAGCATGATCGAACGGTGGGAAATCGATTTGTCACCTGGTACGCGAATCCGACCGGACAGGCGGCCACCAGGTTGAGCCAGGAAAATCAGATCGTTGGAATTCATAGCGTCCACATAGGCCCTGCGGGCCAGGATTTTACTGAAATGCTCGCGGGCAACCCGGGCGCGAGTGAATACGCCCAATAATTGGTGCCCATCCCCTGCATCGACCGCGTCGCGCAAGGCGTCGAGGTCGCTGCGAAATGTATCGAGTGTGCGCAGGACAGCTTCGCGGTTGGCGAGGAAGATGTCGTGCCACATGACCGGGTCGCTACCGGCGATTCTTGTGAAATCGCGGAAACCGCCCGCAGCGTAACGGAAGATCTCAAGATTTTCATTGCGCTTGGCCAACGAGTCGACGAGGCCGAACGCCAGCAAGTGCGGCAAATGACTGGTCGCCGCCAGCACCTCATCGTGCCGCTCGACCTGCATATGCTCGACATCGGCGCCCAGTTCGCGCCACAAGCGATCGATCACTGCAAGGGCAGCCGGATCGGTTTGCGCAAGCGGCGTCAGGATCACTTTATGGCGCCGGAACAGATCGGCGTTGGAAGCTTCCACCCCACTCTGCTCAGAGCCGGCAATCGGATGCCCCGGTACAAAGTTCGCCGGCATGCGGCCGAAGGCTTCGGTGGCGGCGCGCACGACATTGCCCTTGGCACTGCCGACGTCCGTCAGGATCGCCGACCCCAGGCTCATGCCAGCCAAGCGGGCCAGCACTTTTTCCATGGCCAGGATCGGCACGGCAAGCTGAATCACATCAGCACCCTGACACGCAACGGCCAGGTCGTCCTCACAGCGATCCACCACACCCAACTCAACCGCGAGCTTGCGTGACTGTGGATCGAGATCAACCCCAACCACTTCACGGCAAACGCCGCTTTCACGCAAACCCTTGGCAAACGAACCGCCGATCAACCCCAGACCGACCACCACCAGGCGACCGATCATAGGTTCGGCAGATTGCAGTGCAGTGACATCAACCACGAGCCAGGACCTTGCTCAGCGCTTCGAGGAAGCGGCTGTTTTCCGCCGGCAGACCAATGGTGATACGCAGGTGATTCGGCATGCCGTAGTTCGCTACAGGACGCACGATCACACCTTCGCGCAACAAGCCCTGGAACACGGGAGCCGCGACTCGACCCAGGTCAACGCAAATGAAGTTGCCCTTGGACGGAATCCAGCTCAGGCCCAGCTCGCGGAAGCCGGCTTCCAGCTGCTGCATGCCGGCTTCGTTCAGTTGACGGCTTTGCGCCAGGTACTCTTCATCCTTCAACGCTGCACAGGCCGCAGCCAGGGCCAGGCTGTTGACGTTGAATGGTTGACGCACGCGATTCAGCACGTCGGCAACCACAGGCGTCGACAAGCCATAACCTACACGCAAGGACGCCAGGCCATAGGCCTTGGAGAAGGTGCGCGAAACCAGCAGGTTCGGATAGGCCGCCAGGAAGTCCAGACCATCGGGCAAATCGCTGCCTTCGGCGTATTCGATGTAGGCCTCGTCCAGCACGACCAGTACGTGTTCCGGAACATCCTGGAGGAATTCATCCAGCGCCTCGGCGTCGAACCAGGTGCCGGTCGGATTGTTCGGGTTGGCGATGAAGACCACGCGGGTTTTGGCATCGATAGCCTTCAGCATGGCAGGAAGGTCATGCCCCCACTCTTTGGCCGGAACCACCTTGGCCTGAGCGCCGACCGCCTGGGTGGCGATCGGGTAGACCGCGAACGCGTGCTCGCTGAACACGGCATTCAGGCCCGGCGCCAGATAGGCGCGCGCCACCAGCTCGAGAATGTCGTTGGAACCGTTGCCCAACGTCACCTGATCAAGCTCGACACGGCACTGTTCGGCCAGCAGGCTCTTGAGCGCGAAGCCATTGCCGTCCGGATAACGGGTCAGCTCGGCCAGCGCATCACGAATCGCCGCCAGCGCCTTGGGACTGGCGCCCAGCGGGTTTTCGTTGCTCGCCAGTTTGACGATGCTGGCCGGATCCAGGTCCAGCTCGCGCGCCAGTTCGTCCACAGGCTTGCCCGGAACGTAAGGCGAAAGTTGTTGCACGCCCGGCTGTGCCAGAGCGAGGAAATTGCCACTCATTGCTATCGCCCCTTAGAGAACTGCTTTCGGGTAGGAACCCAGCACCTTGAGTGCCACTGCTTCCTGACTGATCTTTTCCAGCACACCCTTTACCAGCGGGTCGCGATGGTGGCCGACGAAGTCGATGAAGAACACGTAGGTCCATTTGCCACTGCGCGACGGACGCGTCTCGATGCGCGTCAGGTCGATACCGTTGTCGTGGAACGGCACCAGCAACTCGTGAAGGGCACCTGGCTTGTTGCTCATCGACACGATGATCGAAGTCTTGTCGTCGCCGGTCGGCGGCACTTCCTGATTACCGATCATGAGGAAGCGCGTGGAGTTGTCCGGACGGTCCTCGATCTTCTCGGCCAGTCGGGTCAGCCCGTACAGGCCGGCCGCCATGTCGCCGGCAATCGCCGCCGAATTCCACTCACCCTTGACCCGCTTCGCCGCTTCGGCGTTGCTCGACACCGCGACGCGCTCGACATTCGGGTAATGCGCGTCCAGCCACTTGCGGCACTGGGCCAGGGACTGGGCGTGGGAATAAATGCGGCTGATGCTGTCGGTCTTGGTGTTTTCGCCCACCAGCAGGTGGTGGTGGATGCGCAGCTCGACTTCGCCGCAGATCACCATGTCATGCTCGAGAAAGCTGTCGAGGGTGTGGTTGACCGCACCTTCGGTGGAGTTTTCCACCGGCACCACGCCGAAATTGACGGCACCGGCCGCCACTTCGCGGAACACTTCGTCGATCGCCGCCATCGGCTTGCTGATCACCGCGTGGCCGAAATGCTTCATGGCCGCCGCTTGGGTGAAGGTGCCTTCCGGACCGAGGTAAGCCACTTTCAGCGGCTGTTCAAGGGCCAGGCAGGACGACATGATTTCGCGGAACAGCCGCGCCATCTCTTCGTTACCCAGCGGCCCCTGATTACGCTCCATGACACGCTTGAGCACCTGGGCTTCGCGCTCAGGACGATAGAACACCGGCACTTCGCCTTCGGCCAGCGAGGCCATCTTTACTCGCGCGACTTCCTGGGCGCAGCGCGCGCGCTCACTGATCAGCTCCAGGACTTTTTCGTCCAGAGCATCAATGCGCAGGCGCAGTGCCTTGAGTTCTTGCTCAGACATTAGCCGTGTTCCTTCTCGAACTCTGCCATGTACGAAACCAGCGCATTGATGGCGTTGATATCGACGGCGTTATAGATGGACGCGCGCATGCCTCCCACGGAACGGTGGCCCTTTAGGTTCAGCAGGCCACGCTCGTCGGCACCCGCCAGGAATGGCTTGTCGAGACGATCGTCAGCCAGACGGAACGGCACGTTCATCCAGGAACGGTCCGCTTCGTTGATCGGGTTGCTGTACAGGCCGCTGGCGTCGATGAAGTCATAAAGTGTGCGCTTCTTCACTTCATTGAGCTTGCCGATGGCCTCGACGCCGCCCTGCTCTTTCAGCCACTCGAACACCAGGCCGGACAGGTACCAGGCCAGGGTCGGCGGCGTGTTGTACATCGAGCCGTTATCGGCCGCGACCTTGTAGTTGAGCATGGTCGGGCAGATGGAGCGCGCCTTGCCCAGCAGGTCTTCGCGAACGATGTTGACGACGATGCCGCTCGGGCCGATGTTCTTTTGGGCGCCGGCGTAGATCATGCCGAAGCGCGAAACATCCACTGGACGCGAGAGAATGTCCGAAGACATGTCAGCCACCAGCGGAACGTCGCCTGTTTCCGGAATCCACTGGAATTCCAGGCCGCCGATAGTTTCGTTTGGCGCGTAGTGAACATAGGCCGCGTCTTTCGACAGGTTCCATTCGCTCTGACCAGGAATGGCAAAGTAGTCATAAGGCTTGGCAGTACCCGCCACATTGACGTTGCCATAGCGCGATGCTTCTTCGATGGCTTTCTGCGACCAGATACCGGTGTCGATGTAGTCGGCCGTACCGTTTTCCGGCAACAGGTTCAGCGGAATCTGTGCAAATTGCTGGCTGGCGCCGCCTTGCAGAAACAGCACTTTGTAGTTCGAAGGGATATTCAGCAGATCACGCAGATCCTGCTCGGCCTTGGTGGCGATGGACACGAACTCATCGCTGCGATGGCTCATTTCCATGACAGACAAACCCTTGCCGTGCCAATCAAGCAGCTCGCCCTGAGCGCGCTTCAGGACAGCTTCGGGAAGGGCCGCAGGACCGGCACAGAAGTTATAGGCTCTCTTGCTCACATCCAATCTCGCTCTGATCTGGTGGTATCACGCAATAAATCACAATTTCAATCAACACAGGATCTCTGCTGAAGCAGGCAACCCTTGGAAGCGAACCTGCTCGCGAATGCATCACCGCAGCGTTCCCGGCGCCTGCTTCGCGAGCAAACTCGCTCCCACAGGGATATCCATGGGTGTCGACATTTTCCGTTCGGACAAACAACAAGGGGGCGAATTTTCATCCGCCCCCTGCTTACCTGCTTATTCCTGTGGTTCTTCGTCAGCGGCGGCGTCGAGTTGCTGGTCTTCGCCAGCGTCGTCGTTCACGACTTCACCGACAAATCCTTCAGCCTCGTCACCTTCCAGCTCTTCACCCTCGACCTCCGAAGGCTCCTGAACCCGCTCCAGGCCGACCAGTGTCTCGTCATTGGCCAGCTTGATCAGGGTCACGCCCTGGGTGTTACGACCCAGGCTGGAGACTTCATCGACACGGGTACGCACCAACGTGCCCTGGTCGGAAATCAACATGATTTCCTCACCGTCGAGCACCTGTACCGCGCCGACCAGACGGCCGTTACGCTCGTTGCTGACCATGGCGATAACGCCCTGACCGCCACGCTTGTACTCAGGGAACTCGGTGATCGCCGTGCGCTTGCCGAAACCTCGCTCGGAAGCGGTAAGAATCTGGCTGCCCTCTTCCGGAATCAGCATGGAGATCAGCTTCTGGCCTTCCGGCAGACGCATGCCGCGCACGCCGCGAGCGGTACGGCCCATGGCACGTACGTCGGATTCCTTGAAGCGGGTGACCTTGCCGCCGTCGGAGAACAGCATCACTTCGCGCTCGCCATCGGTGATCGCGGCGGAAATCAGCACGTCGCCTTCGTCCAGTTCCAGCGCGATCAGGCCGACGCTGCGTTGACGGCTGAAGGATTCCAGCGGGGTCTTCTTCACGGTGCCGTTGGCGGTGGCCATGAAGATGTAGTGACCTTCGGTGTATCCCTCGACCGGCAGCATGGTGGTGATGTATTCACCGTCATCCAGCGGCAGCAGGTTGACCAGCGGACGACCACGGGCAGCGCGGGATGCTTCCGGGATTTCGTAGGTTTTCAGCCAGTACACCTTGCCCTTGCTGGAGAACAGCAGCAGCGTGGTGTGGCTGTTGGCAACCAGCAGGTGAGCGATGTAGTCCTCATCCTTGACGCCGGTGGCCGACTTGCCTTTACCGCCACGACGCTGAGCCTGGTACGCAGCCAGCGGCTGGGTCTTGGCATAGCCTCCGTGGGAAATGGTCACGACGCGCTCTTCTTCCGGGATCATGTCGCCCAGGGTCAGGTCGAGACGGGCATCGAGAATCTCGGTGCGACGCACGTCGCCATACTCGGCGCGGATCACTTCCAGCTCTTCGCGAATCACTTCCATCAGGCGCGTGGCGCTGTTGAGGATGCGGATCAGCTCGCCGATCTGGTTGAGAATCTCTTGATACTCGGCCAGCAGTTTTTCGTGTTCCAGACCAGTCAGGCGGTGCAGACGCAGTTCCAGAATGGCTTGCGCCTGTTCCGGCGACAGGAAGTACTTGCCGTCGCGCAGACCATATTGCGGATCGAGGTTTTCCGGACGGCACGAATCGGCACCGGCACGTTCCACCATCGCGACCACAGCGGAGGATTCCCAAGGCGTGCTGACCAGCGCTTCCTTGGCTTCCGACGGGGTTGGCGAGGCCTTGATCAAGGCGATGACCGGGTCGATGTTCGACAGGGCAACCGCTTGACCTTCAAGGATGTGGCCACGTTCGCGCGCCTTGCGCAGTTCGAACACGGTACGACGGGTTACCACTTCACGACGGTGACGTACGAAGGCTTCCAGCAGATCCTTGAGGTTGAGGATCCGCGGACGGCCGTCGATCAGCGCAACGATGTTGATACCGAACACTGCTTGCAACTGGGTCTGGGCGTAGAGGTTGTTGAGGATGACCTCAGGCACTTCGCCACGACGCAGTTCGATCACGACGCGCATGCCGTCCTTGTCGGACTCGTCACGCAGTTCGGTGATGCCTTCGAGTTTCTTCTCTTTAACCAGCTCGGCGATCTTCTCGATCAGACGCGCCTTGTTCAGCTGGTAAGGCAGTTCGGTGATGACGATCTGCTGGCGACCACCGACCTTGTCGATGTCTTCGATGATCGAACGGGCACGCATGTAAATACGCCCGCGACCGGTGCGGTAGGCTTCGATGATGCCGGCGCGACCGTTGATGATCGCGGCGGTCGGAAAGTCCGGACCAGGGATGTATTGCATCAGCTCGTCGACGGTCAGCTCAGGGTTGTCGATGAGCGCCAGGCAACCGTCGATGACTTCACCGAGGTTGTGCGGCGGAATGTTGGTCGCCATGCCCACGGCGATGCCGCTGGAGCCGTTGACCAACAGGTTGGGAATACGGGTCGGCATGACCGCCGGGATCATTTCGGTGCCGTCGTAGTTCGGCACCCAGTCCACGGTTTCCTTGTGCAGGTCGGCCAGCAGCTCGTGCGCCAGCTTGGTCATGCGCACTTCGGTGTATCGCATCGCTGCGGCGTTGTCGCCGTCGACGGAACCGAAGTTGCCCTGGCCGTCGACCAGCAGGTAGCGCAGGGAGAATGGCTGCGCCATCCGAACGATGGTGTCGTACACCGCGGTATCACCGTGCGGGTGATACTTACCGATCACGTCACCGACAACACGGGCAGATTTCTTGTACGGCTTGTTGAAGTCGTTACCCAGCTCGCTCATCGCGAACAGCACACGCCGGTGCACGGGCTTCAAGCCATCGCGCGCATCCGGCAGTGCCCGACCGACAATCACGCTCATCGCGTAGTCGAGGTAGGACTGCTTCAGCTCGTCTTCGATATTGACCGGGAGGATTTCTTTGGCCAGTTCGCCCATGAGAAGCCTGATTCCTTTTTCTGGTGAAACTTCGTCACATCCATATGGGACGAACGAAGCTCGCCGCTGCAGGCTGAGTGCCATACACCGACTTACGACAAATCAACGAGTTATGCCATGGATCTGCGCAGTAAAGGTCACCCCGCGGGGTAACCTTGGAAACCGCCGGATGTTATCACAAGAGCCGCCACGCACCTATCCCCCAGATGCGCATGGAGAGTAGTTAGTTGACCGGTGACAGGCTGATAAGGGACGAGAGGGGCTTAGAGCTGTGTTGAATGGAGAATTTGAGGCTGATTCGGGTTGGTTCATTGGGTTTGACGACCCCATCGCGAGCAAGCTCGCCCCCACAGGTTTTATGCGCACCGCAAACACTGTGGGAGCGAGATTGCTTGCGATGGCGATTCCTCAGACGCCGGCGATGATCAATGCAGACGCTTGCGGCACATCAACTGCGCCATCTTGGCTGTATCCGGCCGCTCGACAATGCCTTTTTCCGTGACGATCGCATCAATGAGGTCCGCCGGTGTCACGTCAAACACCGGGTTGAACGCCTGAACATCCGCCCCGACCCGCTTGCCGCCGACTTCCAGCAGCTCACGACCATCACGTTCTTCAATCGGGATATCGTCACCGCTGGCCATGTTCATGTCGATGGTCGAACTCGGCGCCACCACCATGAAACGCACGCCGTGGTGCATGGCATTGACGGCCAACTGGTAGGTACCGATCTTGTTGGCGACGTCGCCATTGGCGGTGATCCGGTCAGCACCGACGATGACCCAGGTCGGCCCTTTGGTTTTCATGATATGGGCCGCAGCAGAATCGACATTGAGGGTCACGGGGATGCCCTCGTTGGCCAGCTCCCAGGCCGTCAGGCGCGAACCCTGCATCCATGGGCGGGTTTCGTCGACGTAGACCTGCTCGACCATACCCTCGATGAACGCCGCACGAATCACGCCCAACGCCGTGCCGAAGCCGCCCGTGGCCAAGGCACCGGTGTTGCAGTGGGTCAGGATCGCCTGAGCATTGCCCTGATGCTTACGGATCAGGTCTACACCCAATTGCGCCATGGTCAGGTTGGCCTCGCGATCACTCTCGTGAATGGCGATGGCCTCGGCCTCAAGCGCCTCCAGCGGATCGGCGTTGTCCTTCAGACGATCCAGCCGATCGTGCATACGCCCCAGGGCCCAGAAGAGATTGACGGCAGTGGGACGAGAGTCGGCCAGCAGCGCGAAATCCTCCTCCAGCGCCGCATACCAATCATCACCTTCCTCAGCAATGCGAGTACGGGCCGCCAGCACAATGCCATAAGCGGCGCTGATGCCGATTGCCGGCGCGCCACGCACCACCATCGAGCGAATGGCCTCGGCCACACCGGCTGCGCTGGTGTAGGCGATCCAGTTTTCCTCGAACGGCAAAACGCGCTGATCCAGCAGATACAGGGCACCATCACGCCAATCGATGGCCTTCACCTTTTCCGCCGCCAACAGTCGATCGCGCATCCCTCACCCCGCACTCATGAACAAAAGCCGCCGATTATAGCGATCCCCCGGCGAAGACGCTCGGGTATACTTCGCCATCCTTTATAAAAGCACTGGAACTCACACGCGATGCCGAACACTGCCGCTGCGCTCGACCTGCTATTGCTGCCGACCTGGCTGGTACCCGTCGAACCCGCCGGCGTTGTCCTCAAGGAACACGGCATCGGCATTCGCGATGGACGCATCGTGTTTATCGGTCCACGTTCCGCTGCACTGAAGCTTAACGCAACCGAAATTCGCGAATTACCCGACATGTTGCTCAGCCCCGGCCTGATCAACGCCCACGGGCACGCGGCGATGACCCTGTTTCGTGGCCTGGCCGATGACCTGCCGCTGATGACCTGGCTGGAAAACCACATCTGGCCCGCCGAAGCCAAGTGGGTCGATGAAGCCTTTGTACGCGATGGCACCGACCTGGCCATCGCCGAGCAAATCAAGGGCGGCATCACCTGTTTCTCGGACATGTATTTTTTCCCCAAAGTCGCCAGCGAACGCGTGCACAACAGCGGCATTCGTGCGCAGATCGCCATTCCCATCCTGGATTTTCCGATTCCGGGTGCCAGCTCGGCGGATGAAGCCATCCGTCAGGGCATCGAACTGTTCGGCGACCTCAAGCACCACGAGCGCATCAAGGTCACCTTTGGCCCCCACGCCCCTTACACCGTGGGCGATGAAAACCTGGAAAAGATCCGGGTAATTGCCGAGGAGCTGGACGCTTCGATCCACATGCACGTGCATGAAACCGCGTTCGAAGTGCAGCAGGCAGTCGATCAGCGTGGCGAACGCCCACTCGCCCGCCTCGCCCGCCTGGGCCTGCTCGGACCGCGCTTTCAGGCGGTTCACATGACCCAGATCAGCGAGGAGGACCTCGCACTGCTGGTAGAAAGCAATACCCATGTCATCCACTGCCCGGAATCGAACCTGAAACTGGCCAGCGGCTTCTGCCCGGTCGAGCGCCTGTGGCAGGCTGGCGTCAATGTCGCGGTCGGCACAGACGGTGCGGCCAGCAACAACGACCTCGATCTGCTTGGAGAAACCCGTACCGCCGCCCTGCTGGCCAAGGCTGTCGCCGGATCGGCCACTGCACTGGATGCCCATCGCGCCCTGCGCATGGCAACACTCAACGGCGCCCGGGCATTGGGCATCGAAACTGAAACGGGATCGCTGGAAATCGGCAAGGCTGCGGACATGGTGGCGTTCGACCTTTCCGGCCTGGCCCAGCAGCCGGTCTACGACCCGGTGTCGCAGCTTATCTACGCCACCGGGCGCGATTGCGCGAAGCATGTCTGGGTCGCCGGCAAGCCATTGCTCGAAGACGGTCGCCTGACGCGCCTGGATGAAACGCAGCTAAGCGCTGTCGCGAAAACCTGGGGCCAGCGCATCAGCGGCCGCACCGAATCGTAAGTCCCCCGGTTTCGATACCGGGGCAACAGGATTTTTCAAGTTTTAGAGGACATAAACCATGAGCAACGTCGACCACGCCGAAATCGCCAAATTCGAAGCCCTGGCCCATCGCTGGTGGGACCGCGAAAGCGAATTCAAACCACTGCATGACATCAACCCATTGCGTGTCAACTGGATTGACGAACGCGTCAATCTGGCCGGCAAGAAAGTCCTCGACGTCGGTTGCGGCGGCGGCATCCTCAGTGAAGCCATGGCCCAACGTGGTGCCACCGTCATGGGCATCGACATGGGCGAAGCGCCGCTGGCAGTTGCCCAATTGCACCAGCTGGAATCCGGCGTGAATGTCGAGTACCGGCAGATCACCGCCGAAGCCCTGGCCGAGGAAATGCCGGAACAGTTCGATGTGGTCACCTGCCTGGAAATGCTCGAGCACGTGCCTGATCCATCGTCGGTGATCCGTGCCTGCTTCCGCATGGTCAAGCCCGGTGGCCAGGTGTTCTTCTCCACCATCAACCGCAATCCGAAGGCGTACCTGTTCGCCATCGTCGGCGCCGAATACATCATGAAGCTGCTGCCGCGCGGCACCCACGACTTCAAGAAGTTTATCCGCCCCTCCGAGCTGGGCGCCTGGAGCCGCATCGCCGGCCTGACCGTCAAGGACATCATCGGCCTGACGTACAACCCGTTGACCAAGCACTACAAGCTGGCCGCCGATGTCGACGTCAACTACATGATCCAGACCCTGCGCGAGGAATAAGCCGATGCGAATCAGAGCAGTTCTTTTCGACATGGACGGCACCCTGCTCGACACCGCGCCGGACTTCATTGCGATCTGTCAGGCGATGCGTGCCGACCGCGGCTTGCCACCGATGAACGACAAACACATTCGTGACGAGATTTCCGGCGGCGCCCGGGCGATGGTCGCGGTGACATTCGCCATGGACCCGGAATCCCCAGGCTTCGAGGAACTCCGCCTGGAGTTTCTTGAGCGTTACCTGGTGGGTTGCGCGGTTCACAGCAAACTGTTCGACGGCATGGGCGAACTGCTCGCCGATATCGAGAAGGCCAACCTGATCTGGGGCGTGGTCACCAACAAGCCATTGCGTTTTGCCGAACCGATCATGCAGCAACTGGGCCTGGCTGAGCGCTCGGCCTTGCTGATCTGCCCGGATCACGTGAAAAACAGCAAGCCGGATCCGGAGCCGCTGATCCTCGCCTGCAAGATGCTCGACCTGGACCCCGCCAGCGTGCTGTTCGTCGGTGATGACCTGCGGGACATCGAGTCAGGGCGCGATGCCGGAACCAAAACGGCGGCGGTGACATTCGGCTATATCCACCCGGACGATAACCCGCGGCATTGGGGCGCGGATGTGGTGGTCGATCACCCGCTGGAGCTGCGCAAGGTGCTCGATAGCGCGCTTTGCAGCTGCTGAGTTTTTGCCGGGACTGCTCCTTGTGGGAACGAGCCTGCTCGCGATAGCTGTAGCCCAATCGACATTGATGTTGAAGGTGATACCGCCATCGCGAGCAAGCTCGCTCCCACAGGGATAGCGTCCGCCCTGAAAAATTCATGTTGAGGTTTTTATGTTTGATTACTCCGCCCGCCCCGAATTGCTGAAAAACCGGGTCATTCTGGTCACCGGTGCTGGCCGCGGCATTGGCGCTGCTGCCGCCAAGACCTACGCGGCGCACGGTGCGACCGTGTTATTGCTGGGCAAGACCGAAGCCAACCTGACTCAGGTCTACGACGAAATCGAAGCCGCTGGCCACCCGCAGCCCGCGGTCATCCCTTTCAACCTCGAAACCGCCCTGCCCCATCAGTACGATGAGCTGGCAGCGATGATCGAAACCGAGTTCGGTCACCTTGACGGCTTGCTGCACAACGCATCGATCATTGGCCCACGCACACCCATCGAGCAGCTCTCCGGCGAAAACTTCATGCGGGTCATGCAAGTCAACGTCAACGCCATGTTCATGCTCACCAGCACTCTGCTGCCGTTGCTCAAGCTGTCTCAGGATGCTTCTGTAGTGTTCACCTCCAGCAGCGTCGGTCGCAAGGGGCGCGCGTACTGGGGCGCCTATGGTGTTTCGAAGTTTGCCACTGAAGGGCTGATGCAAACCCTGGCGGACGAAGTCGATACTGTGGCCCCGGTTCGCGCCAACAGCATCAACCCGGGCGCGACCCGTACCAGCATGCGCGCCCAGGCCTATCCAGGGGAAAACCCGCTGAACAATCCGACGCCGGAAGAGATCATGCCGGTCTACCTGTACCTGATGGGACCTGACAGCACAGGCGTCAATGGGCAGGCGTTCAACGCCCAGTAATACTCCGCACGTCGGTTATTTGCCGCGGCGACTTCCCGTCGCGGCAGGGGTTGCGCAGCAAAATCAGTGTGTTTTGCTGTCAAACAAACGTCATCCATATCAGCACTTTCATCTAACAACGAACACAACCAGCTGATTTAGAACGTTTTTTATTTTTCATGAACCGAATGGCATGACTTTCGCTCTAATTTTGCTCAGACACGCTACGTGACAGCAGGTCGGGCAATGCTTAAGTGGGCAGGTTCCTTATCTTCCACAAAGCAGATTAAACTTGTACGAAATGTCCTACGGGACTGAAGGACCAGTACGACGCGCCGCCCAAAGCCGCTCTCACCCAGCTTGTAAGACAGCCTTACTGCTTAGGGGCGCATGCCTTATGAAACCACCTTCCCAGACCAACGCAATTGACTTCGACAGCGCCAAATTGCAACGCCTGGGCTTTGGTCAGCAGCCGTCCCTTCTGGAAAGGCCCGTCAGCCTCGCGCAACTGCGCCAGCAACTGAGCCTGCAGCTGCAAACCAGTCTTGAGCCGCAACGCATTCTCGGCATTTTCTTTCGCGAGATTCAGCGCATCGTACCGCTGGATGCCCTGAGTTATCAGCACCAGAGCAGTGATCTGCGCCTGGAGTTCGGCCACCGCGGTCACCACTCCATCAGCTACAGCCTCAGCCACGAAGGCGAACACCTCGGTGAACTGGTGTTCAAACGCAATCAGCGTTTCAGCGATCAGGAACAAGGCCAACTCGAATCGCTCCTCGCCACATTGCTGTATCCGATGCGCAATACCCTGCTCTATCGCGCAGCGACCCAAAGTGCTTTGCGTGACCCGCTGACGGACACCGGCAACCGCATCGCCATGGACCAGACCCTGCAACGGGAAATCGAGCTATCACGGCGGCACCTGCAACCCTTGTCCCTGTTGATGCTGGACATCGATCACTTCAAAAAAATCAACGACACCCACGGCCACAGCGCGGGCGATGACGTGCTCAAGGCGGTTGCCGCCTCGATCAAAAGCCAGTTGCGCAACGTGGACATGGTGTTTCGCTATGGTGGGGAAGAGTTTCTGATCCTGCTCTCCAACACCAGCCGGGAAGCCGCGGCGATGGTGGGCGAGCGCCTGCGATTTGCCGCACAGTCGGCGCAATACATCGCCGACGGGCAATCGATCGACCTGACGGTCAGCCTCGGTTGTTCGACCCTGTTGCCCGGCGAATCTGCCGACAGCCTGCTGCGTCGGGCTGACAGCGCGCTGTATGTGGCCAAGCGCGAGGGACGCAATCGTCTGGCAATGGCGGGCTAACCCTCTTAGCCGCCGCACAAAAATAATGTGGGAGCGGCAGTGTGTCGCTCCCACAGTTGTAGCAAGCAGCCTTCAGATCAGCCTTCGACCAGCGCCATCCGCTCACGAGCATGCGGTGCTTTCTCCGCATGTTCCAACTGCATGCAGCGCTCCAGAAACAGGTACATGTAGTCGTAGCTCTTGCACACGGCTTGGCGCAGCTCCATTTGCAGGGACTTGCTCGGATTCATGCCAGCGAGCGTGCAGATGATTTCCAGCGCCTCCCACGGATGCGCATCATCATACTGGGCGTGCATTTTCAGCCATTTCATCGCGCGCTTGCGCTCCTCTTCAGGGAACGAGGCGGCATAGATGCCATTGGAACAGACGACCGCCGACCACTCCCCGGTGGCGCCTTCAATCGCATAGTTGGTTGCGGCAATGGCAACGATCAACGAATCGGAAGAACTGGTGTGCCAGCACCAATGACTCAAGGCGTGAAGCTCCGGGGTAACCTGTTGCGCCTGCAGGTCTTCCAGGCTGACACCGTGTGCGCGGCTCCAGTGCACCCAGTAATCGGCATGGTTCAGCTCGACACGGATGTTGCGCATCAGCCAGCGGCGCGCCATGTCCTCGCCCGGGTGCCGGGCGAAACGGGTCTTGGTAAGGTTCTGTGCCATGTACAACGCAAACTGTTCCACCACGGGCCAACCACCGATCAGGTACTGGCGCATGGTTTTCGCACTGAGCTTGTTGTCTCTCATGCGCTGGTAAAGTTCGTGTTCGACTACGCGGCGCTTGCTCTCGCTGCAATCCTGAATCAGGCGCTGGGCCCAGGCAGGGTAACTGGCAGCTTCCATGAGGGGGCCGGTTCGGTTGAATGTATCGATCACTGTCGAGCTCCTTTTGATGGTGATTTTCTTGACCGGCAAGAGGTTTCAACGGAACGTGCCAGGCGCCCTGAACAGTAAAGGTCGGGGCCTGGCAGGACGACTTAGCAGACTGTCGCAAGTAAACAACTGCGGGCGCTCAATGACATACCCCTGAGCGTAATCCACCCCGATCTCCAGCAATGCCTGCTCGATCTGGGGTGTTTCGACAAACTCGGCAATCGTACGTTTACCCATGACATGGCCGATGTGGTTGATCACCTCGACCATGGCGCGATTAATCGGGTCGTCCAGCATATCCTTTACGAAACTCCCGTCGATCTTCAGGAAGTCTACAGGCAAATGTTTCAAGTACGCGAACGAAGACATTCCGGCACAAAAGTCGTCCAGTGAAAAATGGCAGCCTAACCCTTTGAGTTCATTAATGAATCGAATTGCACTGCCGAGATTCGCGATGGCGCTGGTCTCGGTAATTTCAAAACAAATCATTTCAGCCGGAATATCGTGAATCACAAACTGCTCACGCAGGAAGTCGAGGAACGCCTCATCGCCAATAGTGGTGCCCGACAGATTGATCGCACACATGGCCAGCGGCCCCCGTGGCTGCTCGGCCCGACACTGGGCTATGACCTTGAAGACGTTTTGCACCACCCAACGATCAAGAGAACTCATCAGACCATAGCGCTCTGCCGCCGGAATGAAGCTGTCGGGCAAAATCATGCGCCCCGCTTCATCGTGGAGGCGCAGCAGGATTTCAATATGCCCGCCATCCTGATCGTGACGCCCCAGCGGCGCGATCTCCTGGGCGTAGAGGCAAAAGCGATCCTCTTCCAGCGCCATGTGCAGGCGCTGCACCCAAGCCATTTCACCAAAGCGCAAAGACAATTCGGAATCGTCGGGATGATAGACCTGAACCCGATTACGCCCCTTTTCCTTGGCCATGTAGCACGCCATGTCGGCAGCGCGCAGCGATGCTTCAAGAGTCGGCGGACTCTGCGCGACATGCACCAGGCCGATGCTCACGGTGGTCACGAAGGGACGGCCTTTCCAGACAAAGTGCAGGTTCTGTATGGTCTGACGCAGGCTCTCGGCAATTTTCTCCGCCGCTTCCGGCGGGCAGTTTTCCAGCAGGATGCCGAACTCGTCGCCACCCAGACGCGCCAGGGTGTCACCTTCGCGCAGACCTGATTGCAACAACGCACAGATATGTCGCAGCAACTCGTCGCCCGCGGCATGACCGCAGGTATCGTTGACCAGTTTGAACTGATCCAGATCAAGGAACATCAGGGCATGGCGCCCCGTGTAGCGGGTCAGGTTGTGCAAGGCCTGCTCCAGCCGGTATTCGAACTCCCGGCGATTGGCCAGCCCGGTCAAGGCATCGTGGGTCGCCTGCCAGGACAGGTTGGCAATGTATTGCCGCTCCTGGGTCATGTCGTGCAACACCAGCACTGTACCGCTGACCTTGCCCGCATTGCGGATCGGCGCCCCTACCAGAGTGACCGATACCGTGCTGCCATCCAGGCGCTGGATCAGCTTGGAATGTTCGCTGCTGCCACTGAGCTGACCGCTCAGAATGCGTTCGATCAGGGTGAAACCATCCGTCTGGGCGTTTTCGTCGAGCAGGTTGAACAGTGCCGCCAATGGCAAGCCCGTTGCCTGATCGGCCTTCCAGTGAGTCAAGGCTTCGGCGGCCGGATTCATGTAGGCAATGGCGCCTGAGACATCTGTGGTAATCACGCCGTCGCCAATCGATTGCAGGGTTACCTGCGCCCGATCCTTTTCCATTTGCAGGGCATCGGCGAAAGCATGGCGCTGCTTGAGCAATTTGTGGGTGCGCATGAGCGCCAGTGCGATCAAGCCCAACGCCGTGGCGAGGTTGATCCCCAACAACAGACGAAGAATGACTCGCGAGCCCTCCCCCAGCGCATCACTGAAGGCTTTCGCTGCGGGTGTCACCTCATCGTTGATCGCAAAAATCTGCTCTTTCCAGCGTTCGATGTCCGCTTCGGAGGCCGGGCGGTTTGTGATGTGCTGGTGCATGTCCCGGGCAAGCTCATCGAGCCTGGCCAGATAGGCGTCGCCCACGGTCCAGCGATCGATGGCCTTTTCGAGGTAACTGAAATGACGAAAATTGAGATACAGCCAGATCAGACTGGAAACGTCGTCTGGATGGTTTCCGCCCTTGAGGATTGCCAGACGTGCCGCTTCGATATCTGGCGGTTGATTGTCCAGCGCGACTCGCAGTTCGTGCCCACCCTGGGGAACGGCAATAGCGGTTTGATACTTGTTGAAAATCCCTTCATCACCGCCGTCGGCGTAAAGGTTGAGGTAGTAGATGGCATCTTTCTGGCCCTTGGACCATAGACTTTCGCCAGCGACATAGCCACGAACAGCCGACAGCACGTAAAGGCTGACACCACCCAGCAAGGCTTGAAACAGCACCACGGCGATAAAAGGCCAGACGATGCCCAACAACCGTGGCGTTCCGAGAGTCCGCGTTTGATTCATGAGGTCCCTTGCATTAGCACTGCTTGATCGTCTTCCGGACGAAATCGCTACCGCAAGACTAGGGTGCGTTCCCGGATCCGGCAAGCAGCGGTTCAGACTCCTTATCGAGTAGGTGTGAGACGCATAGATATGTACCGCCATCACTGATTTCGGGATTGATTTACTCGGCACTTCCGACTTTCCGCGCCATTGCGGGAAGCTTTTCGATGGAGTGCGACATGACAGAAACACCCCCACTTTCAACAGAACTATCCCTGTCACCCGCAGATGAAGAGTTGCGCGCCCGGCTGGCACTGGGATTCGATAACAATCCGGATATCGAAGGGCTGGGCGGGCAACCCACTGCCCAGGATCGGAAGCGGTTCAAGGCGTTGCAACGTACAACGCCGGAACTCGCGCAACAGATGACCCTCGCAACCTACAAGGCAAGACGCATCAATGCTCAAATCACCGACACCGTGAAGGTATTCCTGAATGACAAGCCTTCGCTGATCGGTCATCTCGCCGCCCCTGTATTGGCTGGTGCATCAGTGGACCAACTGCGTGCAACGCCATCGCTATTTCTGCTACGGATGCTGAACTCGGTCGAAGCAAACGATCTGGCGGACAGGCTGCTCAAGTCGCTCAAATGGTACGGCGCCGTCCCCGGCGAAAAGACGCCAGCAGCCATCCGCTACCAACTGGTTTGCAGAGCCATCTGTCTCTTCCTTCATCCACCGTCTGCCGATGAGCCACTGGAGCTCGCTGGATTCCGCTGGCAAGACCCGGCTCATTGGGGGAAAAGCTACCCAACCCTGCGCAGCGATTTCGAACAGCACTTGCGGGATACCCAGCGGGCCAGTTCCGACAAAGAGGCGATCCTGCTCACGCGAGTATTCGAGACGAGATTGTCGAAAGACTTCGCCGTGCGCGACATTCCAACCGACCTGCCATACAAGAGTTCGGTGGTGTGGGTGAACTTCATGCACGGTGTGTTGTTGGCTGACGAACTTGCTCTTGACCACCCGCAACCCTTGTCCTTTCAACAGTTGATCGACTTGCCTCTGACAAGAAGTATCGACGCGTCTGCAGAGCAACTTGAAACGATTGCACGGTTGCGAATGACTCCCGCGCTGGAATGGGCGGTCAGCAGCGGCTTCGTTCAATCGCGAACAGTGCCCGACTACGATGAGGAGGATATGAAACGGGCGTTGGCGGCTCTGGAGAACCATAGCGAACGATTGAACAACGCGGTCATGACCCTCGACTTGCCACCTCCGGATCGATTGAAGATGGCCAGACAGGTGAAGCAGGCTCTGTTTGGAGAGGCGGCGTTCGAGTCGGACGGACGCATGCTGTTGCCTGATCACCCACCCAGCGGGCCGGGGTTCAGGGACATGCCCTCGTTGAAGTTGCCAGGCTACTCATTTCTCGACCTCTATGCCGACGGTCAACTTGATAACGGAAGTACGTGGTATGTCACACGACCTGATGGTCAGACAAAGACCAGTCACTGGATCAGGATTGACGACGAGCGAACCGTCCACTCAGAGCGAAAAGACCAGGAGGGTACATATAGGCCCGTGTTCCCATACTCAGGCAAGACGTTGCCTGACATCAACGCGGCGTTTGAATCAGACTTTGAAAACTACATCTCGAAAATCGAAACGGCCTATAAAACACTGATCTTCAGCCTGTTGATTTCCCTACCGCCGGCTGACCGCCTGGCACTGGAGCGAGGCAACGTCCGGCTATTGAGCCTGCGTGAGAAAGTCGTCAGTTTCCGAGAACAGCTATGGGCGAGAAAAGGATTTGTTCTGCAGGTCACCCACGGTCAAGAAATCACTTACTACGAATTGATCCCGAGCGCCGGCATCATTCGTTGCCGCCCCCACCTGAGAACATCAGTCATCGATGGGGTTCGCACTCTTTTTCCATTGCACGCCTCAATCCCCGGACAAACCTATTCGCCGGATACCAGTACAACGCTACTTCTCGACTGGTCCGCCCACCGAAACGGCACGATGCCCGAAAAAAACGCGTACTGCGTCGCGATCCTCGGCGTGGTGGGCGACGTACCCGCCGCTGCGGAATCAGCGAAAACCGATAACCCTCGCGAAACAGCCAACAGATCTGCCCGATTGAATGCCATAGCCGACTACATTGCCACGAGTTTCCTGTATGTCGACAAACATCAGCTACACACCCAAGCCCGCGGCATGACCGTATTCGATGCAGCAAGGGCCGAATATCAACAACGTCTCGATACGTTTCTGGCAATCGTGAAAGGCTTTGTACCTTTTTGGGGCAGCATTGAAGATCTCCTCTCCGGTGACCCCAGGCAGATGCTTGCCGGCGCCGCAGGACTCTTGATTGACCTGGCGACATTCCTCAGCCCGATCGGGAGATTCGTCTCAGGTTCGATACGCTTGATCAAACTTGGAATGACTGCCTCGCGCATGACAGTCAAAACGACCCTGCCGTCATTTTCAACGTTGAGCCGCAAACTTCTGACGTCCACAGCGAACAACCTGAACCCACTGGACGGTGTGCCCTCGTTGTTGAAAGGGCTGGGAAGCGGTGCCGTCAAGAGCCTGCTCCTTGGAGGCCGCTACAGTATTCGAGGAGTCAGAAACCTGGCTGATCATTCCAGTAGCTATCGACTGGTCCACAGCCTGCCCCAAGCCACTGATCCAGGAAATTGGAGGCGTCTGACAACGGGTGATCAATTGGCAACGGTCAACGGTATCGATGATGTACTGGTTCGCAGTACCAGCCCGTCGAACCTGACCCGACTTCATCCTGTCGACCCAATGTCATCCCTGCCCTACGGCCCGCGACTGGTGTACAACAGTAAAAATCTAGAGCTGGGACGTTCGACATTCAAAACCCTGGCCCCCACCGAAAGCCACGTGCTGATTGAACTCCCGAAAGACGCCAGCACCCGCGAAATACTCGAGATCAATGGACGCGCCACGCTGATTGTGGATGACATTCCCTATCGACTGGAGGGAGACCAACTACGTCGAGCAGATCTGATCGATGATCGGGCGATCTACAAAACATTGCCTTGTCGAACGACGCGTGTACCGGGTCAGCAAGTATGCACAACCCGTTACGTCACCGCCGATCCCGCACCGACGCCAGCCATTGGCAGCCATGATAAAAGCAAAGGCTGGGCGCCTTGGTTCGGGGACAGTATCTATACACCGGCCACTGCAGATCGGGCGATGTTACTGAAAACGCTTACGAATAAAAGGAGACTCCCCGCGACAGTGGAGTTCGAGAAAGGAATTTACGCGCGGATCCAGGTGAAGCTGCCCTACGGCACGCAAAATCAATTTGATACTTTCCAGGCTGGCGCCATCATCGTTCCGGCCATGGACGGCTCCAGGCAATATGTGTTCACAAGACTGGAAGCCGCTGCGTTTTATGTCGCTGAGCGCCTTCCAGAGCAAGATATCTCCATTCCCCTGACCTTACGCAAGTCCACAACTTTACCCGTTGAACTGGCTAATGAGTTGAAGACGGTTTACACCGGATCACTCAACGCCAACAACATGGCTAGAATTTACGGCGTAGAAATGGTGGAGCGAGCCATGAAAACCATGGAAGAAATTGCCATTCCCATTGGTGGTCACGTGAATCCACCCGCTACGCTCAAGTTGCTCAAAGTCGATACCAGCCCAGGCGAAGCGGTGCTGTTCGATCATTCGACTCGAATAATCATTACCCGGTTGCCCAAAGGGGTGACAAGCTGGTCGCGAAGCAAAGTTGCATCAGAAGCCTTTCGTCAAAGAACCGTGGAAATTTTCGATACCCTGTTCCTTGAGCCGATCATCGTGCTGAAGCATCCAGACAACGCCTTGAGGATCAACAACGCGATGCAAAGGCTTCAAAACCTTATCCCGCGGAGCCAGCGCGCGTTCAAGCCAAGAAACATCGCTTATGCCGAAGTGGTCACCACCACCGGGCAGCGGGAAGTTTATGTGAGTGTTTCGGGTGCACAGGGGGCGACCGGATACCTACCTCTATTCAGGAATAATCCTGGCGCAGATCAGGTCAAGGTAGGCGCAACGACCTACTTCAATGTCGATATGAATGAAGCGTTTCCCAGCACATCACTACGTGTCTCCGATGAAGGCAAACTAATTGCCGTACCCGTGACGATAAAAGATGTCGGGAACTACACCCCGAATTTGACCCGAAAGCCCACCTCACTGGATAGCGAGAGCAAGTTGATCGGTGTGATTCGCGATAAATACCCCGATCCCGCATCAATCGAATCGGTCAACGTCGCCACCACCATGCCGCCCTGCGAATCCTGTTCAGTTGTTATCAAGGAGTTCGCTTTCGACGGCGGCGAAAATGCGCTTAACGTGCTGTGGCACTGATTCAATGCCGCTGCAAATGCCCGTAAAGCTTGGCGTACAAACCACCATCGGCAATCAACTGCTGGTGGTCGCCATCCTCGGCAATTTGCCCACCATCAAACACCAGCACCCTGTCCGCCTGTTTCACCGCGGACAGTCGGTGGGCAATGATCAATGTGGTGCGGTTGCTCAGAAAACGCGCCAAAGCCTGATGCAGGTTGTATTCGGTGGCGGCGTCGAGTGCGGAGGTAGCCTCATCGAGAATCACCACTTTCGGCTCGGCCAATACCATCCGCGCAATCGCCAGGCGCTGGCGCTGCCCCCCGGACAAACGCACGCCGGAGCGCCCGACAATGCTGTCCAGGCCGTTGGGCAAATCGCGAACCGTGCCGTGCAGTTGCGCGATTTCCAGTGCCTGCCAGCAGGCCTCGTCACTGCGATCGCGGCCCATGGTCAGATTGGCGCGTATCGTATCGTTGAACAGCGCCGGATGCTGCAGCACCACGGCGACGTTTTCTCGCACGGTATCCAGGCCGATCTCCTGCTGGGTCGAGCCGCCGAAGCGGATGGTCCCGGACTGTGGCGTATACAAGCCCAGCAGCAGTTGCACCAACGTACTCTTGCCGCCGCCACTGGCGCCGACTATGGCAACTTTTTCACCAGGGGCGATGGACAGGTTCATCTGGTTCAGAACCAGCTCACCGCCGTAGCCGAAACTCAATCCCTGAACCTCGACCCCGACCGTCTCGCGACCGGTGAACGGGTCAACGCCGCCGGGGTATTGCGGTTCGTCAGATCGAGACAACAACTCGTTGATCCGCGACAGCGCGCCACCGGCCGCGTAATAGGCATATTGCAGGTTCAGCAGTTGCTCGACCGGGCCGATCATGAACCACAGGTAGCTGAACACCGCGAGCATCTGGCCGATTGAGAGATCGGAAAACAGCACCGTGAGCATGGCCGCGGCGCGAAAAATATCGATGCCGAACTGGAACAGCAAACCACTGGCACGGTTTGAGGCATCGGTCTTCCACTGGGAATTGACCGCATAATCACGCACGTCGCGGGCACGTTGTCCCAGACGACCGAGGAAAAAGCCCTGACGGTTACCCGCACGCACTTCCTGGATCGCATCCAGGGTTTCGGTCAGCGCCTGGGTGAAGCGCGAAGTGCTGTCGTTCTCGAGTTTTTTCAGGTGTTTGACACGCTTGCCCAACTGCACGGTGGCGTAGATCACCAACGGGTTGAACAACAGAATCAGCAGTGCCAGTTTCCAATGCATCCAGATCAGGATCCCGGCGGTGCCGACCAGGGTCAGCATGGCCACCAGAAACCGACTGAGTGTTTCGCCGACAAACTTGTCCAGCGTGTCCAGGTCGGTAACCAGGTGCGTTGTCACCGTACCGCTGCCCAGGCTTTCGTATTCGCCCAGGGAAATGCGCTTGAGTCGTTCTATCAGACGAATGCGGATGCGATAGACAATGTCCTTGGCCAGACCGGCGAACAACTTCGCCTGTACGACGTTGAACATCAAGGCCGCGCAACGCAGTGTGAGGGTCACCAGCAGCATCAGGCCGATGTAGCCCGCCGCTTTCTGCCAAACCTCGGGCAGCGCGTGGTTCATGATCTTCAGCGCCGAATCGCCGTGCCCCAACAACACCTCATCCACCAGTAACGGCAGGAGTAACGGGATCGGCACGCTGCACAGGGTGGCCAGCACCGCCACTCCGTTGGCGATCCATAGGGATTTCTTGTGCTGAAGGGCCAGGCGACGGATTTCCGCCCAGCTCAGGCGGTCGACACGCTTTGCGGGTTGAACGTCATCCGGCAGGTCATGCACAGGCAGCGCGCTCCAGCCAACGGCCGAGCAACGGGGAAAGCTCACTCAAGGGTTGATAGCCGTTGGTCAGCAAGGCCAATTGACCGTTGCGCTCAGCCAGCAGGGTGGGAAAGCCGGAAATGCCCAGATCCTGAACCCAG
Organism: Pseudomonas vancouverensis; assembly: GCF_004348895.1. Classification (GTDB taxonomy): domain Bacteria; phylum Pseudomonadota; class Gammaproteobacteria; order Pseudomonadales; family Pseudomonadaceae; genus Aquipseudomonas; species Aquipseudomonas vancouverensis. Next base: position 65,489 of record NZ_RRZK01000017.1, on the reverse strand, counting down.
GTGAAATCGGCATTGGTGGCGGCGTGTGTGTCGGCGCGGTCGAACGCGGCGGCGAATTCGATTCGCGGCAGACCGGCCTGCTCGGCCAACTCAACCAGAACGCTGGCATGGGTCACGTCGCGACCCTGGGCGTAAAACGCGTGCTGGATCAGCCCAAGCAGCTTCCACGCACAATCGGGTGCCAGATTACGCGCGGTCACCAAGGCCCGGCAGGCCGGCTCGGTGTCGTAGACAAATCCGTCGGGCAAGGCGCCTTCCAGTTTGAACGGCTGGCCCGTGGCTTCGGTGACCGCTTGCCAGTGCTCAAGAATATAGCGCCGGGTCGTCGGTTCCAGCGCCGCGCCGCTGCCGGTGCGCAACCCGCCCACCACCAGGTGCACATCGACACCGACGGCCGCCGCCTGCTCGACCAATGCGTTGGCCACCGGGGCAAAACCCCAGCACCAGGAACACATCGGGTCCATCACATAGAGCAGGCGCGCAGTCTTCATGGTTCAGGCCTCGGTGGACGCTTGTTTGTAGTTGTAGCCGATCGGGTGAGGCATGTTGCGAGCCTTGGCCAGTTCGATCTGCTTTTGCCGATCGATGGCGCTGCGGCGGGTTTTCTCGCTCAGCGTGTCCCAGCAATGCGGGCAACTGATACCGGCCACATAATGCTCGGACGCGCGATCCTCGACGCTGACCGGTGTGCGGCAGGCATGACATTGATCGTAGTCGCCCTCGCTCAGGTCATGGCGCACGGTCACGCGGTTATCGAACACGAAGCAGTCGCCTTGCCACTTGGTTTCTTCCTGAGGCACTTCTTCGAGGTACTTCAGGATGCCGCCCTTGAGGTGATAGACCTCATCAAAGCCTTCGCTAAGCATGTAGCTCGAAGCCTTTTCGCAACGAATGCCGCCGGTGCAGAACATCGCGACCTTCTTGTGCACCGCCGGGTCGAAATTGGCTTTGATGTAGTCGGGAAATTCGCGAAAACTGGTGGTTTTCGGATCGATTGCACCTTCAAAGGTGCCGATTGAGACTTCGTAGTCGTTACGGGTGTCGATCAACAGCACTTCCGGATCGCTGATCAGCGCGTTCCAGTCCTGCGGATCCACGTAGGTGCCGACCTTTTTGTTCGGGTCGACGCCTTCGACGCCCAGGGTGACGATCTCTTTCTTGAGCTTGACCTTGGTACGGTAGAACGGCTGTTCGTCGCAGTACGATTCCTTGTGGTCGATGTCATCCATGCGCGGATCGTTCTTGAGCCAGGCCAACAGCCCGTCGATGCCCTCACGGCTACCGGACACGGTGCCGTTGATGCCCTCTTCGGCAATCAGCAGCGTGCCTTTGATGCCGTTGTCGACCATGGCTTGCAGCAGTGGCTCGCGCAGGGCGACGTAATCTTCCAGGGTGACGAACTTATACAGTGCCGCCACGACAATCTGTTGTGTCATGGGTAAATCTCCAGGTGGCTACCCTCGTAAGGGGTGAACCGGATGCGAAAAAAAACGCGCCGGGTGAGCGGCGCGTTTCGCATTCTACCAAATAAACGTGGGTCAGTGCTTGCTGCCGCCGGCACAGGTCGGCGAGGCCGGAGCCGCGTCGATCTGTGCCCATTCATCGGGCGTGTAGGTATGCAGCGCCAACGCATGGAACTCGCCCATCAGCTCGCCGAGCGTGCCGTAGACTTTCTGGTGGCGCTTGACCCGGTTCAGGCCTTCGAATTGAGCGCTGACCACCACGGCCTTGAAGTGGGTCTGCAAGCCACGGCTGTGCATGTGGCTTTCATCCAGCACCTGCAGGTGTTCAGGCTGAAGCAGGGCCAGCGTCGATTCGATGCGTTGTTGCATGGTCATACCCGACTCCGCTTAAGGCTTTTTCTTGGCTGGAGCCGCGGCGTCTTTCGGCGTCAGCTCGGCGGTCATGTCAGCCAGCAGCTTGTTGACCACAGGCACTGCGCTTTCCAGCTTGGCCTGAGTCATCTGGGCCGATTGCTGGGTCAGTTGCGGCATTTTTTCCAGGACTTTCTTGCCCAGAGGCGACTGGTAGAACGCGACCAGGTCCTTGAGCTCGGATTCGCTGAAGTTGCTGGTGTACAGCTTGACCATGTCCGGCTTCAGCTTGTTCCAGCCAATGGCCTGGTCCAGCGCGGCGTTGGCCTTGGCCTGGTAGGTTTCCAGTACGGCTTTTTTCGACTCAGGGGCTTTGGTTTGCTCAAAGCGCTGGGCGAACATCTGCTGTACTTGCATGTACACCGGGGTACCCAGCTTGTCAGCGTGCGCCATGGTCAGGAAAGCCTCGGCACTGGCGTTGTGGCTGGCGGTATCGGCAAGAACCTGGCCGCTGGCGCAAACCAGTGCAACCGCGGTACAGATGGCACGAAGACGAGTCATCGAGTTTCCTTTTTTAACTGGCGAGGTAAAACCCCAAGGGCGTCCATTCTGCGCCTAAAAAAGTCTGTCACTCAACCCCAAGCCTTGTCGTACCTGATTTAGAGGGATTGAATGGTCAAGTCAGACTGATGGAACCACGGTCGTCGAGTACGGCCTAAACTGCGCAATCGGACCTACAGGAGTGAGCAAGATGAGCCGTATCGAAACCGACAGCCTTGGCCAGGTCGAAGTCCCGGATGAAGCCTACTGGGGCGCACAGACTCAACGCTCGCTGATCAACTTTGCCATCGGCAACGAACGCATGCCGCTGGCGGTGCTGCATGCCCTGGCGCTGATCAAGAAGGCCGCGGCGCGGGTCAATGACCGAAATGGCGACTTGCCAGCAGACATCGCTCGACTGATCGAACAGGCCGCCGACGAAGTGCTCGATGGCGACCATGACGACCAGTTCCCGCTGGTGGTCTGGCAGACCGGCAGCGGCACCCAGAGCAACATGAACGTCAACGAAGTGATCGCCGGCCGCGCCAACGAACTGGCCGGCAACCCGCGGGGCGGCAAGAGCCCGGTGCACCCCAACGATCACGTCAACCGCTCGCAGAGTTCCAACGACTGCTTCCCGACGGCCATGCACATCGCAGCCGCCCAGGCCGTGCAGCAGCATTTGCTGCCCGCAATCACCGAACTGTCCGGTGGCCTCGCCGAGCTGGCCGCCCGGCACATGAAACTGGTCAAGACCGGTCGCACCCACATGATGGACGCCACCCCGATCAGCTTCGGTCAGGAAGTGTCGGCCTACATTGCGCAACTGGACTACGCCGAGCGCGCCATCCGCAGTGCCTTGCCGGCTGTCTGTGAGCTGGCCCAGGGCGGGACGGCGGTGGGTACAGGGCTCAACTCACCCCACGGTTTTGGTGAAGCCATTGCCGCAGAACTGGCCGCCCTGTCCGGCCTGCCGTTCGTCACCGCGCCGAACAAATTTGCCGCGTTGGCCGGCCATGAACCGCTGACGACCTTGTCCGGCGCATTGAAAACCCTGGCGGTGGCACTGATGAAAATCGCCAACGACCTGCGTCTGCTGGGCTCTGGGCCGCGCGCCGGTTTCGCCGAAGTGAAACTGCCGGCCAACGAACCGGGCAGCTCGATCATGCCGGGCAAGGTCAATCCGACCCAATGCGAGGCGCTGTCGATGCTGGCCTGCCAGGTGCTGGGCAACGACGTGGCCATCGGATTTGCCGCCAGCCAGGGTCACCTGCAACTGAACGTGTTCAAACCGGTGATCATCCATAACCTGCTGCAGTCGATTCGTCTGCTGGGCGACGGTTGCAGCAACTTCCAGCAGCATTGCATTGCCGGCCTGGAACCGGACGCCGAGAAAATGGCTGAACACCTCGAGCGCGGGCTGATGCTGGTGACGGCGTTGAACCCGCACATCGGTTATGACAAATCGGCAGAGATCGCCAAGAAGGCTTACAGCGAAGGGCTGACATTACGTGAGGCGGCGTTGCAGCTGGGGTATCTGACTGATCAGGAGTTCGATGCCTGGGTGAAACCGGAGAACATGTTGGAGGCTGGGGCCAAGGGCTGAGTGCTGAGTGCTGTAGCGTCTGACAGTCCGCTATCGTCGGAACGACGCCCGGAGCAAACTCGCTCCGGGCGGCGTTCCGACGATAGGCTTAATGAGCAGTCTCAGCCAGTCACCATCTTTGCTTTACGGGCTTTCAACCCGGCAATCAGCGACGGCCCCAACGCCACCAGCGCCGATCCCAATACCACCAGCACCGCCCCGCCATATCCCAGGCCATTGATCGTTTCGGCGTGCACAAAATCCGGCCACAACCAGGCGGCAATGGCGACGGCAGCGAACGTCACCAACGGCGTAATCGCCAGCGTGGCGCTGACCCGGGAAGCTTCCCAATGGGCCAGTGCTTCAGCGAACGCGCCATAAGCAATCAGTGTGTTCATGCAGCATGCCAGCAACAACCAGCCTTGCAGCGGGCTCAACTGCAGTGCTTCCAGCGGATGCACCCACGGCGTCAGCAACAACGCGCAGGACAGGTAGATCACCATCATCACCTGCAGCGAATTCCACACGGTCAGCAGTTGCTTCTGCCCCAGTGCATAAAAAGTCCAGACCGTGGATGCCAACAGCACCAGCAATACGCCGGCGGTGTATTCGGTCAGGGAGGTGAGCAATTCACTCAAGCGCTGGTTGAAAAACAGCGCGAAGCCGACCAGCAGTACCATCAGGCCGATCCCCTGCCCGAGGCTGAAGCGCTCCTTGAACACAAACACACTGGCGATCAGCAACATGATCGGCCCCATCTGCACCACCAGTTGCGCAGTGCCGGGGCTGAGCAGGTTCAGGCCCATCAGATACAGCACGTAGTTGCCGACCAGACCGAGCACCGCCATCAACACCAGCCAGCCGCCCTTGGGGCCGAGCGCTTTGCGGCTCGGCAGACGTTTGGTGGCGGCTAGATAAATGAACAGGCAACTGCCAGACACCATCAGGCGAAACCAGGTGACCGTCACCGGGTCCATGACCAGTAGTACTTGCTTGAGCTTGATCGGCAGGATGCCCCACAACAACGCAGTCAACAGGGCCAGGAACAGACCGTAGACCCAGCGACCCGATGAAATGTGCATGTGAACCCCGCGATGCCTGATGACAAGTGTTGCCATTCTAGGCGCACAACGTGGGTGCACACAGGCACAGTTTGAAGCTGGCCGCGAATGAAACTGTGCAGGTCGTAATGTGAAGGCGCCAGACTTGAAACCCTGGCGCGTCCATCGCGAGCAAGCTCGCTCCCACAGGAAGCCATGCAGAACATCAATATGTTGCGGGAGCGGATTGCTCGCGAAAGCTATCGGACAATCAATACAAACTGCCGGGAGTTAACGCACCGCTTCAAACAACCCCGTCGCCCCCATCCCGCCGCCGACGCACATGGTGACGATGCCATACCGCAGGTTGCGCCGTTGCAGTTCACGCACGATGTGCCCGACCTGACGCGAACCGGTCATGCCAAACGGATGACCGATGGAGATCGAGCCGCCGTTGACGTTGTAGCGGGCGTTGTCGATTTCCAGGCGGTTGCGGCTGTACAGGCACTGCGAGGCGAAGGCCTCGTTGAGTTCCCACAGGTCGATATCGTCAATGTGCAAGCCCTTGGCCTTGAGCAACTTCGGTACGGAGAACACTGGGCCGATGCCCATTTCATCCGGTTCGCAGCCGGCCACGGTAAAGCCGCGGAAAAACGCCTTGGGCTTGAGCCCCAGCTCCAGAGCTTTTTCCAGGCTCATCACCAGGGTCATGGATGCGCCATCGGACAGCTGTGAAGAGTTGCCGGCGGTCACCGAACCGTCCTCGGCAAAGACCGGTTTCAACCCGGACAGGCTTTCCAGCGTGGTATCAGGACGGTTGCAGTCGTCGCGATCGACGATGCCATCAAGGATCTGTACTTCACCCGTGTTCTTGTCCTCGACGCGGTACTTCACCGCCATCGAAACGATTTCATCGTCGAACAGCCCGGCTGCCTGAGCCTGCGCCGTCCGCTGCTGGCTTTGCAGGGCGTACAGATCCTGTTCTTCGCGACTGACCTGATAACGACGGGCAACGACTTCAGCGGTTTGCCCCATCGGGAAGTAGATGCCCGGCACCTGTTCCTTGAGCAACGGGTTGATCAGGTTGTCAGTGTTGACGCTTTTCATGGTCAGGCTGATGGACTCGACACCACCCGCGACTATGATATCGCTGCAACCGGAGGCGATTTGGTTGGCGGCAATGGCAATCGCCTGTAAACCCGAAGAACAGAAGCGGTTGAGGGTCATGCCAGCCGTGCCGATACCCAGACGCGAGAGTACCGCGACGTTGCGCCCGATGTTGAAGCCCTGCGCACCTTCGTTGGAGCCGGCGCCAACAATGCAGTCCTCGACACTGGCCGGATCGATACCGGTACGCGCCAGCAAGGCATTGACGCAGTGCGCCGCCATGTCGTCCGGACGGGTCATGTTGAATTTGCCGCGAAAGGACTTGGCCAGCCCGGTCCGCACGCTGTCGACGATCACCACTTCACGCATGGCATACCTCATTGTTGTTGTCGGTTGAGAGTGGACCGAGCATAAGTCCAGCCCTCGACCGACCGCGACAATCATTCACCTCGCGTATGCGCAACCATCGCCTCAGTCCTTGCCTTTGTGCTTCTTGCCCTCATGACGATCAGAGCGCTCGAACGCCGCCTCCAGCGCCAGATTGATGGTGCGCAGCACTTTGACCCTGGCCCAGCGTTTGTCATTGGCCTCCACCAGGGTCCATGGCGCAACGCCAGTGCTGGTGCGGTCGACCATATCGCCCACCGCACCCCGGTAGTCGTCCCATTTTTCACGATTGCGCCAGTCGTCCTCGGTGATCTTGAAACGCTTGAACGGTATCTGCTCGCGCTCCTGAAAACGCTCCAGCTGCGTTTGCTTGTCGATGGCCAACCAGAACTTGACCACGATCACCCCGGCATCAGTGACCTGCTCTTCGAAATCGTTGATTTCACTGTAGGCACGCAGCCAGTCCGCCGGGCTGCAAAAACCTTCGACACGCTCCACCAGCACCCGGCCATACCAGGAGCGGTCAAACACAGTGAACTTGCCCCTGGCCGGCAGATGCCGCCAGAAACGCCACAAATATGGCTGCGCCCGTTCCTCTTCCGAGGGGGCAGCAATCGGCACGATGCTGTATTGACGCGGATCGAGCGCCGCGGCGACCCGTCGAATCGCCCCGCCCTTGCCGGCCGCATCATTGCCTTCGAACACCGCCACCAGCGAATGCTTACGCATGCGTTTGTCACGCATCAACCCGGAAAACCGCGCCTGCTCGGTGATCAATTGCTCTTCGTAATCGTCTTTTTCCAGCTTTAGGGTCAGGTCCAGACTGTCGAGCAGGTTCACCTGGTCGACGCTGGGGAATACCGGTGCCGCACTGACTTTTTCCGGATGGATCTTCGGCCGCTTCAGTGCCTCGTTCAGGCCTTCGAGCAAAATCTTCCCAACCACCAGGTTGCGATAGCGCGGATCCATCCCGGCAACCACGTGCCAGGGTGCGTAGTCACGGCTGGTACGGCGCAAGACCCGCTCGCCATACTTCACGAAGCGGTCGTAGGTTTGCGATTGCTGCCAGTCCAGCGGGCTGATGCGCCAACTGTGCAACGGGTCGTCAGCCAACGCCTTGAGGCGGTCCTTCATTTGCTTTTTGGACAGGTGAAACCAGAACTTGAAGATCAACGCGCCTTCATCGCAGAGCATCTTTTCCAGACGCTCGGCAGCGTTGATCGCCTGATCCAGCCGCGGGTCCTTGTACTCGCCATGGACGCGTCCCTGAAGCATCTGGCTGTACCAGTTACCGAAGAAAATCCCCATGCGGCCCTTGGCCGGCAACATGCGCCAATAACGCCAGGCCGGTGGCCGCGCCAGCTCCTCGTCGGTTTGCTGATCGAAGGTGCGCACTTCGATCAGGCGCGGGTCCATCCACTCGTTGAGCACCTTGATCGTCTCGCCCTTGCCCGCCCCCTCGATGCCGTTGATCAGGATGATCACCGGAAATCGGCGTTGCTGTTGCAGCTCGAATTGCGCTTCCAGCAGCGCTTCGCGCAGGGCCGGGACTTCGGCGTCGTAGGTGTCTTTGTCGATGGCGTGATCGATTTCGGCGGATTCAAACATGAGCGACTCCATTCCAGATCTGAGCAAGACTAGCGGATTGACCTCCCACACGTCGTAGAAATCCCATTTTCACCGGCGTCGTTGCTTCAGACCCTGCCATGGATCAAGCACTGCATCGGCGATCGGCTAGAATAGCGGCCTTGCCGTTGCAGAGCCTGCCATGAAACCCGTAATGCCCCATGCCCAACTCGACTGGGACGACCAAGGTCGCCCGCACTCGCGTCTGTTCGATGATGTGTACTTCTCCGACAAGTCGGGGCTGGACGAAACCCGCTACGTGTTCATCGAGCAGAACCGTCTGGCAGAGCGCTTCGCGGCATTGCCTGAAGGGGGACGGCTGGTCGTCGGCGAAACCGGGTTCGGCACGGGATTGAATTTCCTCTGTGCCTGGGAGGTGTTCGAGCAGCACGCGCCAGCCGGCACGCGGTTGCATTTTGTCAGCGTCGAAAAGTACCCGTTGAGCCCGCCCGACCTGCAGCGCGCCCTGGCCCTGTGGCCGGAACTCAAGGTGTTTGCCGATCAATTGTTGGCGCAGTACGTGGCGATCCATCAGGGTTTTCAACGCCTGGTGCTGGACAACGGTCGTGTCACCCTGACCCTACTGATCGGCGATGCGCTGGAGCAACTCCCGCAACTCGACGCACAAGTCGACGCCTGGTTCCTCGACGGCTTTGCGCCGGCGAAAAACCCTGACATGTGGACTGCCGAGCTGTTTGTCGAACTGGCACGCCTGGCCGCTCCCGATTCGACCATCAGCACCTTCACCAGTACCGGCTGGGTGCGCCGCCTGTTGAATGCGGCTGGCTTTAAAATGAAACGCACGCCGGGCATCGGTCATAAATGGGAAATCCTGCGCGGATCCTTCATCGGCTGGCCCGAAGCAGTGACCGCTCCCCTGCAGCCCAAACCCTGGTTTGCGCGTCCGGCAGCATTGACTGGCGAGCGCAGCGCTCTGGTCATCGGCGCGGGCCTGGCCGGTTGCGCCAGCGCCGCCAGTCTGGCTGCGCGTGGCTGGCAAGTGACACTACTGGAGCGCCACGACGCCGTGGCGCAGGAAGCCTCGGGCAATCCGCAAGGCGTGCTCTACTTGAAACTATCGGCTCACGGCACCGCATTGTCGCAGTTGATTGTCAGCGGTTTTGGTCATACTCGAAGACTGCTGGAACATTTGCATCGCGGTGTCGACTGGGATGACTGCGGCGTTCTGCAATTGGCGTTCAATGCCAAGGAAGCCGAGCGCCAGGCACAGTTGGCCGATGCGTTTGCCGAAGACTTGCTGCATACACTCGACCAGGCCCACGCTGAGGAGCGCGCCGGCATCTCGTTACCCTCCGGCGGTCTGTACTACCCCGAGGGCGGCTGGGTGCATCCGCCGGCGCTGTGCCAATGGCAGGCTGCACATCCGAACATCCAAGTGCTGACGCATCATGATGTGCTTGAGCTGCGCCAAGTGGATGGACGCTGGCAAGCCTGGGACGGCGACCGCTTGCTGGCCGATGCACCTGTCGTGGTGCTGGCGGGTGCTGCCGACATCAAACGTTTTCCTTATTCAAGCGAGCTGCCCCTCAAGCGCATTCGCGGCCAGATCACCCGCCTGCCGCAGACAGGGGCAAGCCAAAACCTCAGTACCGTGGTGTGCGCCGAAGGCTATGTCGCACCGGCCCGTTTGGGCGAACATACGCTAGGGGCCAGTTTCGATTTCCACAATGACGACCTGACACCCACAGCTGCAGAGCACGCCGGTAACTTGCAGATGCTCGAAGACATCTCGCCGGACCTGGTCACCCGCCTCGGCGCTGACAGCTTGCAACCGGAGACATTGCAAGGCCGGGCGGCGTTTCGCTGCACCAGCCCGGATTACCTGCCGATTGTCGGCCCGCTGGCTGACAGTCAGGCGTTTGCCCAGACCTACAGCGTCCTGAGCAAGGATGCCCGGCAAATACCGGACACTCCCTGCCCATGGCTGGATGGGTTGTACGTCAACAGCGGCCACGGCTCACGAGGGCTGATCACCGCGCCGCTGTCAGGTGAATTGCTTGCCGCATGGCTGGATAAAGAACCTCTGCCATTGCCCAGAGCAGTGGCAGAGGCCTGTCATCCGAACCGCTTTGCCTTGCGTCGCCTGATTCGCGGCAAGCCCTGAAGCTTCAATTCAACGCAAAGCAGACCCTGGCTTCGTCAGCTTCCATTGCCGCCACGGTCAGACGCTTCAACAAGGCAGTCTCGGCAGTTTTCAGTTCCGCGGCGATGCCGTCGACGGTTGAGCGATACGCCGTACCCAGGGTTGCTTCGCTTTCAAAGGCCGTCGCCATCCGCTCGTGAAAAGGTGAAACAAGATCGGTGAACTGTTGCTGGTGATGCCGTCGCATAAAATCGCTCCAGAAATCGCGACCGCTGATAAAAGTCGATAACTCGGCGGAGAGTTCCGCAGTAGTGATCCTGTTGTAGGCAGTCTCCAGGCTCGCGTCGGTGACGCCGCTCAGCGATGCGTAGCGCATGCCGTAAGGTTGACCGACCAGTTCAAGCCTTTCGGCAAGACCGATGCGGTAGGCCAGTTCCACTTCCACCGGATCGAGCGTGGGATCGGCCAGGACATCCTCCCGAGCGATTTTGGCAAGATAATCCAGACGAAACAGGCGGCGCCCGAGGCCTAGCAGCCGAGCCGCCTGATCATGGGCATTGAGCGACTGACGGACCACCCTGTCGATGTCCACCGCTACCTCGAGGTTGGAGAAGATCGTGGCGGCAGCATCTGCACAATTGGCCCTCACGGCCATCGACAGCAATTGATCACGCAGGCCAGGGTCAGCCTGAGCCGCATCAATCACACTCCACACTCGTCGGGTCATGTCGTCCAACACTCTGCGACTATCGGTCGAGCTGCCCAGTTCTGCCAGCAACTCGAAGAAGCCCGTCGAACCCGGCTCGTTTTTCAACGCCAGCCAGGCGCGATTGCGATTGGCATAGGTTTGTTCAAGCGGGTTGGACATCCACAGGTCCCGAGCCCTTTGCTCACTGAGTGTCACGGTCAGGTTGTCCAGCAGTCCCATGCCCACGCCCGTCGCATCACGGTAGGCAACCAGACTTGCCCGGCTCGCCGGCGAGATCGGGTTATTGCGCAAGTTGATCGTTTGGGCGAATTGCCGGGGAACACCGAACAACCAGGCAGGCAACTCCCGGATCTGGTTGTCCCGCAAGTCCACGAAATCGAGGTACGGCAAGCGCGAAAGTCCGACGGGCAGTTCGGTGGCATGGGTATCGCGCAGGATCAGCGCTTGCAGATCAAACATCTTCCTGACGTCAACCGTAGCGCCCAGGCGATTGTCGCTCAGTCCCAAGGTCCGCAGATTACGCATGTCGGCCAGTTTGCGCAGCGTGTGTTCGGTCAATTGGATCTTATTGCCATCGAGCCTCAAGTGCTCAAGGTTGGGCATGTGCGACAGGGCCTCAGGTAACCGTGTGAGTTGATTACGGTCCAGCTCAAGACTGACCAGCCCTTTGAACGGTCTGAGGAAATACGCCAGCTCATCTCCAGCCTGCATGTCCTTGATGGACAGGCTGCGCACATGCGCGACATCCTGTTCGGTCAGCGTCGGCAATGCGCCCACTGGGCTGCGCTCAAGTGTGAGGGTGGTAGCGGCTTGGTTTCGCGGGGCAACCCGACGCCAACAGTTTTCGAGGGTATTGGCCACTTGACGGCGGCTTGCGCGGATATCCTTGAGCTGCCCTGGCAGCTTTTTCATTTGCTCGACATCGTCGCGCCAGGCGTGCAGTACCTGACGCAGTGTTTTCAATTGCTGGCCAAGTTCGCGGACACGTTTGGCCCGCAGCATCAGGGTGCTGCCGGCCTCATCGAGAAATGCCGAGGCCTGCTCATCCGTGAATAACGGATAAAGTTTTTTGACTTTGCGGATCAAGCCTCGGGCGTGAGCAGTCGCCGCGGGAGGGCTGGCCTGGACACAGGCAGAAAGATGTTTGGGTGTAACGATACGCTCGTCTCGTAACACCCGCGCGGTGCGTGCTGGATCTCCGGTGGCGGAACTCATCAGACGCGATCGCAGTGACGCCACATCCAGCGCATCGTCACCGGTGAAGCCCATGCGCGTGCGCTGGGTGGCAGGCAACGCATCCAGTATCGCCTGGGGCAAGGTTTCGCTTGCCACAGTCGAAAACACGTTGCCGTTGACTTGCGTGACCTGGTAGCCCGTGGACGTCTTGACGATAGTCCCGCGCGACGACGCATCTGCTTCGCCCACGCTGTCCAACAGCGTACCGGTCCTCGATCCCTGCCGCACTTCCAGACGAAAACCATCCTCCCAGCCTGACAGCCGATCCATCAGTCCCAGTGCCAGTTTGTCGGTGTCGGCATTGGCCAGTTGCGGCAAATGCAAGCCGATGAGCGCGCGATCCTGCCTGAGCGTGGCGCGGGCCTCACTGATTTGCCATGCGAGATCCACGCCGAGAACCTTGCGCTCGCGCAGAAACAGGCGGTCCCGGGCGGAAGCGTTTTCCCACAGCTCCTGGCACAGGCGAACGGGGAGATCGGGCACCTGTTCACGCAGTGTCGCAACGTCACCGGTCGCTGTGCCGTCATAGGTCTCATAGAGCCATTCATGCAACGGTCGGCGATTACCTTTGAGGCTCGCGGCAATTTTCTTTGCCAGCAATAGCGGCTTCGATTCCGTGGTCGTGTGACCGATGATGCCTTCGACCTCGCGGGAATAGAGCCCCTCGATGACGGTCTCCAGCAATTGCCCTGAATCCAGTTGTGCTTGAGTTACGTGCACACTGTTGGCGTCATCATCGACCCGCGCGGTCTTGGGAAAGCGTGACAGGACCCGATCATTCTCATCGCGCACTTCAATGAAACGCTCGGGCGGCCAGCCGGGCAACCTCGGCAATGTATGCAGTTGCTCCTGAACGAAATCGGTGTTGGCCGTCCTGCCCTGTTCCATCGCCGTGATCAGCGCGGTGATGCGTCGATTGAGCCTGAAACGCTCGGCACAGTCGCTCAGCTGCTGCGGCAGCCGGAGGTTGCTTTCGTGCAAGTAGTGCAGCTTTTCCGGCGTTGTATCGGTGATGTCGGCTATCGCCGCCAGGTCAGAGTCTGCATCGCGCAAGCGCGGGTCGGTGCGCCCCAATGCTTCGGCACCGTCTCGCCACTCATGCGCGTGCTCATGGGCATGCCGCCAGCCACCTTCCAGGGTTTGCTCGAGCACCGGCTGATAGGCATCGGTGCGCACGGCATGCTTGAGGGTCCACGCCTCCTCCGAGGTGTTGCGCGTGACGCCATAGTAGGCTCCGTCCATGGCAATCGACGTCTGCCCGGCATGCCGGTAAAGCCCTTGCGCATCGACTTGCGTATTCTGTGGCAGAGCCGTGCGCTGTTTGTAAGGCTCAAGGTCGGGCTTCCATAACTTCGCTTTACCGTCGGCAGGGGTGACGGCTTCCAATCCGTCGAAGAACGTGGCCTGAGCTTGTCCGCCCTTTTTGAGGGCCGAAGCGATCACCTTGCCGCCAGCCGCGAACGCCGCCATTTGTGCAACGTTTTCCACCACATTCAATAGGTGTTTCAAGGCCTCGGTACGCTCGCCGTGTGTCCAGTCAAGCACGCCCTCGTACACCTCACTGACGATCTCGAGTGCGGCGCTCGCCAACATCAACTGGCCTATCACCGGCACAAAAAAAGACGCGGCGTTCAACAGCACAAGGCCGCCATTGAGCAACATCTGAAGGGTTTTCTCGCGTTGTTGCTCGTCTACGTCTGCCGTCGGTACGGCAAGAATTCGCGCGTTTTCCTGGGTGCTGCTGACAAACGCACTGAACATGAAATCCGCCACACAGGTATCGGCGGGCGTGGCCGCGAGAGACCCCAGAGTCCTGCCCTTGTCGAACTGGGTGAAGAAATCGGTTTTGTCGTGGCCGTGCAAATGTTGCTCAATGAAGGTTTTTTTGTAGCGGGTGCTTTGCAGGTGGAGAGTGAGATACGCCTTGAAATCCTCCAGAGACGCGTATTCATAGAATGGTCGTTGAGGCTCATTGGCCATGTATACCACGCATCGCGTCTTCGGATCGGTATCGATCGATACCTTGGAAAAAATCAGGACGCCACAGATGCAGACATCATGAATCGACAAACCCTGCCAAAGCACCGGCTCGCCGTTAAACAGGGCGCCTTTGGTCCGGGCGGCGGGAAGGTCCTGTTCCATCACACTCGACAACATCGCATACACCGCCGGCGTGATGTGCTTTTTCAGGTAGGCCATGTGCAGGGCAACCTGCATGTCGAATACCTTCAGCCGGCGTATATCGGCAGTAGAGGCCCGCTCATCCGGCACCGCCCCATTTGCAGGCTTGGGCGGTAATGCCAGCGCCTCGGTTATATGCCGCTGATAACGGGCACCCAGGTCGAGTTCACGGCATAGCGTGGCGAATTTCGTGGGTGTTATTTCAGTACCCGTCTGAGCTTCTCCGCCAATGCGGATCACCGAGGCCGCAGAAAAACCGCCAATCCTGGCTTCCTCAGTGGTGAAGTTTTCCATGGCCGCATGGAGCAGGCTGCTCGAAACAATGGTTTCGCTCACCAGATAGCCAATGGGAAGAGGCGTGATGGATCCGTACTTCGTCGTTGAAATGTCCAGCATATCCAACTCGACATCGACATCGACCGCCCACTTGTCCTTGAGCAAGGTGGTCAGTTGTTCCTTGCAGAACTCGTCCAGCGGTTTAAGTTTCTTGAGTGCCGTTGCCACTTTTCCCTGAGCCACCAGCGATTGTTGGAACGCATCGTTCAAAGCCTGAACCACCTTATCATCCGCATTGGCCAACCAATCCGGAATAGACGCCTGTAGCGCCTCGGCCTTGTCCAGGTCGCCAGTGTGCTCCAGCAAAGCCTCAAGACGTTGTTCAGGGGTCATTGCTACCGCGACAGGGGTGGTATTGGGTGTTGTCGATGACATGCGCAATATCCTTATTGCATTGAAAGTGACTCAGTTTATGAGCGCACTCTCGGGATAAAAAAACGCAAATACCGGATCGAACCAGCGCATCTTCAAACAACATCCCGGATGCATCCCATCAATAATTACCACCACGGCAGCCCGAAGTTCTGCCTCGCGAGTGTTAACCCGCCTGCCACTGCTTATAACCGATCGATCTAAAACTCCGCCAACCACGACGGGTCAGTTTCTGAGTACCCGCCGTTTTGACGGGTACCGATTGACCATCCCCAACGGAAAAACCGGTAAGGAACTTATGTGCGGATTAGCTGGCGAGTTACGTTTTGATCATCAACCTGCAGACCTTGCAGCCGTTGAACGAATCACCCATCACCTGGCGCCTCGTGGCCCCGATGCCTGGGGTTTTCACAGCCAGGGACCGGTTGCCCTGGGCCACCGACGTCTGAAAATCATGGACCTGTCGGACGGCTCGGCGCAGCCGATGGTCGACCCGCAACTGGGCCTGTCCCTGGCCTTCAACGGCGCGATCTACAACTTCCCCGAATTGCGTGCCGAGCTTGAAGCGCTGGGTTATGCGTTTTACTCCGGTGGTGATACCGAAGTCTTGCTCAAGGGTTATCACGCGTGGGGCGAAGCCATGCTGCCGAAACTCAATGGCATGTTTGCCTTTGCCATCTGGGAGCGTGATGCCCAGCGCCTGTTCATTGCTCGCGATCGCTTGGGAGTGAAACCGCTGTACCTGTCACGCACCGGCCAGCGCCTGCGTTTTGCTTCGGCACTGCCCGCCTTGCTCAAAGGCGGCGACATCAATCCGATCCTCGACCCGGTGGCGCTCAATCACTACCTGAACTTCCACGCCGTGGTCCCGGCGCCGCGCACGTTGCTGGCGGGCATTGAAAAGCTGCCGCCAGCGACCTGGATGCGCATCGACGCGGACGGCCATACCGAGCAGAAAACCTGGTGGACACTGCCTTACGGCCCTCGGGACGATGAGAAGAGCCTGACACTTGAAGACTGGCGTGACCGCGTTCTCGACAGCACCCGTGAGGCGGTAGCCATCCGCCAACGTGCAGCTGTGGATGTCGGTGTCCTGCTGTCCGGCGGCGTGGACTCGAGCCTGCTGGTGGGCTTGCTGCGTGAGGTTGGCGTCGACAACCTGTCGACTTTCTCCATTGGTTTTCAGGATGCCGGCGGTGAGCGCGGCGACGAGTTTCAATACTCGGATCTGATTGCCCGCCATTACGGCACACAGCATAACCAACTGCGCATCGACGAGCGCGAAATCATCGAACAGTTGCCCGCGGCCTTCCGCGCCATGAGCGAACCGATGGTCAGCCACGACTGCATCGCCTTCTACCTTCTATCCCGTGAAGTAGCCAAGCATTGCAAAGTGGTGCAGAGCGGCCAGGGCGCCGATGAACTGTTCGCCGGTTACCACTGGTACCCGCAAGTGGACGGCGCCAGTGATCCGTATGCCGCGTACCGCGAAGCATTTTTCGACCGCAGCTACGACGATTACGCTGCCACCGTGCAACCGCAATGGCTGACGGCCAACGATGCTGCAGGTGACTTCGTCAAAAGCCATTTTGCCCATCCCGGCGCCGAGGCTGCCGTCGACAAGGCCTTGCGCCTGGACAGCACGGTGATGCTGGTCGACGACCCGGTCAAACGTGTCGACAACATGACCATGGCCTGGGGCCTGGAAGCACGCACACCGTTTCTCGACTATCGCCTGGTGGAACTGTCGGCCCGGGTGCCGGGCAAGTTCAAGCTGCCGGACGGCGGCAAGCAAGTGTTGAAAGAAGCTGCGCGACTGGTGATTCCAAGCGAAGTGATCGACCGCAAGAAAGGCTATTTCCCGGTACCGGGCCTCAAGCATTTGCAGGGTGACACGCTGAACTGGGTACGCGAGCTACTGCTCGATCCGAGCCAGGATCGTGGTCTGTTCAACCCGGCGATGCTCGATCGTTTGCTGACCGATCCGCAAGGTCAACTGACACCGTTGCGCGGTTCGAAACTGTGGCAACTGGCCGCCCTCAATCTGTGGCTCAGCGAGCAAGGAATCTGATCGATGAAACCTCATGCCACTGCGCTGAGCCAACGCCTGCTGCGCGGTCAGACGCCCTCCTATGAACGCTTGCAGGCACGCCTGGCCGAAGACCGTAGCGAACTGGGCGCACCTCCGATTGCCGTGCATTGCGGCTGGGGCCGGTTGTTGATCGGTCACACTTTTGCCGATCCTGCGAGCCTTGCCGGAGAACTGCTCAACGAGCAGCCCGGCGAACGGGACATTGCCTTGTATGTCGCCGCGCCCCAGCAGGTACTGGGGCTTGAGCCGGCACAGCTGTTTCTCGACCCGTCCGACACCTTGCGTCTGTGGTTCAGTGACTACCGCCCGGCGACGCGGGTGTTTCGTGGTTTCCGCATCCGTCGTGCGCAAAGCGAGAGCGATTGGCAGGCGATCAATCAGTTGTATCAGTCCCGCGGCATGCTGCCGATCGACGCTTCTCTGCTCACGCCACGGCACCTCGGTGGCCCTGTGTACTGGCTGGCCGAAGACGAGGACAGCGGCGCCGTCATCGGCAGCGTCATGGGGCTCAATCATCACAAGGCGTTCAACGATCCCGAGCATGGCAGCAGCCTCTGGTGCCTGGCGGTCGACCCGCACTGCGCACGCCCGGGCGTGGGTGAAGTGCTGGTGCGTCATCTGATCGAGCATTTCATGAGTCGCGAACTCGCCTGCCTCGATCTGTCAGTGCTACACGACAACCGTCAGGCAAAGAACCTCTACGCCAAACTCGGTTTTCGCAACCTCTCGACCTTCGCCATCAAGCGCAAGAATGGCATCAATCAGCCGCTATTCCTCGGGCCCGGCCCTGAAGCCGATTTCAACCCCTACGCGCGGATCATCGTCGAAGAGGCGCATCGTCGTGGCATCGATGTGCAGGTCGATGACGCCGAGGCCGGGATGTTTACCTTGAGCCATGGCGGGCGTCGAGTGCGCTGTCGCGAATCCCTCAGTGACCTGACCAGCGCCATCAGCATGAGCCTGTGCCAGGACAAAAGCCTGACCCACAAGGTACTCAAGGCGGCCGGTCTCACCGTGCCGAATCAGCAAAGGGCAGGCAATGCCGATGACAACCTGGCCTTTCTCGACGAACACACACGTGTGGTGGTCAAGCCGCTGGATGGCGAGCAGGGTCAGGGGGTGGCCGTGGATTTGCGCACCATCGAAGAGGTCCAGCAAGCGATTGAAGACGCCCGGTCCTTCGATACGCGCGTGCTCCTGGAAAGCTTTCACGAAGGCCTCGACCTGCGCATTCTGGTGATCGGCTATGAAGTGGTCGCCGCTGCGATCCGGCGTCCCGCCGAAGTGGTGGGTGACGGACAGCATGCCATCGGCGCCTTGATCGAAGCACAGAGCCGGCGACGGCAGGCGGCGACGGGGGGCGAAAGCAAGATTCCGCTGGATCACGAAACCCAGCGCACTCTGCATGCCGCCGGGCACGACTACAGCAGCATCCTGCCGGCTGGCGAGCATCTGTTTGTGCGGCGTACTGCCAATCTGCACACCGGCGGCACGCTGGAGGATGTCACTGCGATTCTGCATCCAACCCTGGTCGATGCCGCCGTGCGTGCGGCGCGAGCACTGGACATTCCCATGGTGGGTCTCGACCTGATGGTGCCGGCGGCGGATCAAGCGGAGTACGTATTTATCGAAGCCAACGAGCGTGCCGGACTGGCCAACCATGAACCGCAACCGGTGGCGGAGCGATTTGTCGACTTGCTGTTTCCGCACAGCCAGCCGGCGGTTTGAAAACCCTTTGCTGCCTGGGCTGGCCCCATCGCGAGCCAGCGCGCTCCCACATTAGAGCCCAATCCCCTGTGGGAGCGAGCTTGCTCGCGAAGACGGCCTGACAGGCACCGATCATCTGTCAGAGAAACATGATCGCCCTACATCAGGAGTTTCCATGACCACTAAAATTCCCGAACCCGACCTGAACTACCTGCAAAAAGTCCTGCTGGAAATGCTCGCCATTCCCAGCCCGACCGGGTTCACCGACACCATCGTGCGCTACGTCGCCGAGCGCCTTGAAGAGCTAGGCATTCCTTTCGAGATGACCCGTCGGGGCACCATCCGCGCCACGCTCAAGGGCAAGAAAAACAGCCCGGACCGCGCCGTCTCCGCCCACCTGGATACCATTGGCGCCGCGGTACGCGCAGTGAAGGACAACGGCCGCCTGACCCTGGCGCCGGTCGGCTGCTGGTCGAGCCGCTTTGCCGAGGGCAGCCGCGTCAGCCTGTTTACCGATAACGGTGTGATCCGTGGCAGCGTGTTGCCGCTGATGGCGTCCGGGCATGCCTTCAACACCGCCGTGGATGAAATGCCGATCAGCTGGGATCACGTGGAGTTGCGCCTCGATGCGTACTGCGCCACCCGAGCCGATTGCGAATCCCTGGGCATCAGCGTCGGTGACTTCGTCGCCTTCGATCCCTTGCCGGAGTTCACCGACAGCGGTCACATCAGCGCCCGACACCTCGATGACAAGGCCGGTGTGGCGGCACTGCTCGCCGCGCTCAAAGCCATCGTCGACAGCGGCGAAGCCTTGATGATCGACTGCCATCCACTGTTCACCATTACCGAGGAAACCGGCAGCGGCGCAGCAGCGGCATTGCCTTGGGATGTCAGTGAATTCGTCGGCATCGACATTGCACCGGTCGCGCCCGGCCAGCACTCCAGTGAACATGCTGTGAGCATCGCCATGCAGGATTCGGGCGGCCCGTATGACTATCACCTGTCGCGGCACCTGCTGCGCCTGGCCAGTGACAATGACGTGCCGGCACGCCGAGATCTGTTCCGCTACTACTTCAGTGACGCCCACTCGGCGGTCACTGCCGGCCATGACATTCGTACCGCCCTGCTCGCCTTCGGCTGCGATGCCACCCATGGCTATGAGCGCACGCACATCGACAGCCTGGCGGCGCTGAGTCGCCTGCTCGGTGCCTACATTCTCAGCCCGCCGGTGTTTGCCAGCGATGCGCAACCGGCCAAAGGGTCTCTGGACAGGTTCAGCCATCAGCTGGAACATGAAACGCAGATGGAGAGCGATACGCGGGTGCCGTCGGTGGATAGCCTACTGGGCCAGCGGTCAGACAGCTGATCTGAAATCTGTTTTGTCCTCTCCATCGCCATCGCGAGCAAGCTCGCTCCCACAGTAGTCCAGGTTGCCTGGAGGTTTATGGACCGCTCTCAAACCTGTGGGAGCGAGCTTGCTCGCGAAGCGGCCGTCTGAACGACGCCTGTGTCACAGACTGGCGACAAGCCCCTATTCGCCGTAGCATCGCGCCATTGTTCTGAGCGAGGCCCA
The DNA here is from genome assembly GCF_004348895.1 of Pseudomonas vancouverensis. GTDB lineage: Bacteria > Pseudomonadota > Gammaproteobacteria > Pseudomonadales > Pseudomonadaceae > Aquipseudomonas > Aquipseudomonas vancouverensis. The sequence continues at coordinate 45,080 of NZ_RRZK01000017.1, read as the reverse complement.
CCATGCTGATTCCCCACGACCAACTTGAAGTCGACACCCTCACCCGCCTGATCGAGGATTTCGTGACCCGGGACGGCACAGACAACGGTGACGATACGCCGCTGGAAACCCGCGTGTTACGCGTTCGTCAGGCCCTGATCAAGGGCCAGGCACTGATCGTTTTCGATCCCGAAAGCGAACAATGCCAATTGATGCTCAAGCACGACGTTCCCAAGCATCTGTTCGACTGAACGCGTCAGCGCTCCTTGGTCTTCGTCAGCTCGACCTGGATGCGTTCATAGATTTCCGCGCGATGCACATTGATCTCCTTGGGTGCCTCGACACCAAAGCGGATGCTGTTTCCGCTGATCTCCAGAACGCGCAAGGAAATGCTGTCGCCGATCGAAATCACTTCGCCTACAACGCGGCTGAGTACGAGCATGAGGTGTGTCCTTCAAGGATTAACGGTCCTTGAAGATGCCCGGCAGGTGGCGCACCTACAATGCAGCGGCAGTAATCCAGACCGGACCTACAAATAACTCCCACACTCCTTACGGAAATGTCTGACAAAGAGAGGTCAGGAAGTGGTGAACCGTGGACCGAACAGAATGATGCTTGCGCCTATCACGCACAGCGCCACGCCGATCCAGTCCGAACCCAATGGACGAATCCGCTCGACCACCGCCAGCCAACCGATAGAGGCAATGATGTAGATCCCGCCATAAGCGGCATAGGCCCGTCCGGCGTAGGTCGCCTCGACACGGGTCAGCAAGAGTGCGAACAACGTCAGGCTGATCAGTGCAGGCAGCACCCACCACACGCTTTTCCCCTGGCGCAGCCACATCCAGAAAGCAAAGCAGCCGGCGATTTCGAACAATGCGGCGAGAAAGAACCACAGATAATTGAGCATGCTTGCGTCTCGCGAGGATGGCCTGAAGGCGGCCACCCTAACGGCAGTACTTCCCGAGGGCAATATCAGCTTGCAGATTGCCTGGCCTTGGCGCGCATCTTGTCGGCCATGACGGTCATTTCGTTGTAGAGCAACTGCGGGTTCTTCTGCTTGAGCGCCCATGCCATTCGGCCTTGTTCGTGAGGCAGAATCATGAACTCGCCGGCGGCGACCTGCTGATAGATGTAGTCGGCAATGTCGGCGGCGCTGATTGGCGAGCTCTCCAGCAATTTGCCGACCTGCGCCTTCATCGCTGGCGTCGGGCCACGGAACGAGTCCAGCAGGTTGGTCTGGAAGAACGACGGGCAGACGACATGCACGCCGATTTCCTGATGGGCCAGCTCGATCAACAGGCTTTCCGAGAGCGCGACGACGCCGGCCTTGGCCACGTTGTAGTTGCTCATGGCCGGCCCTTGCATCAAGGCGGCCATGGACGCGATGTTGATGATCCGGCCTTTGCTTTTCTCCAGCAGTGGCAGGAACGCCTTGCAGCCTTTGACCACGCCCATCAGGTTGATAGCGATCTGCCAGTCCCAGTCTTCCAGGGACAACTCACTGAAGAAGCCGCCGGAGGCCACACCGGCATTGTTGACGATGACATCGATGCCACCGAGCTTGACTTCACAGGCCTGGGCAAACGCCGTCAACTGGCTGTAATCACGCACATCACAGCGCTGGATAAAGCCGTCGCCGCCAGCCTCGCGCACCATTTTCAGGGTTTCCTGCAAGCCCGCTTCGCTGACATCCGACAGCGCCAGTTGCCAGCCTTCGCGGGCCCAGCGCAGCGCGATTTCGCGACCCAGGCCAGAGCCCGCACCAGTGATCATCATGCGATTTTGCATAGCAAACAGCCTTGTTGTTCTCGGGGAAGATGCCTCGAGTGTAGCGAAGGATATTGTCAGACCCACGCTCAATCAGATTGCTGAATAGCCCGTGCAAACCCCGGGAAGTGTCTGTTGCACATGTCGGGAAACAACCCATCGGCGTTTATTGAAAATACCTGGAAAAAAGTTGGAATTTTCTCGTCGGCGCAAGAGTCGGAAATATTAAGCAGCTCGAATATCCGTCATTCCCGCTGACTGTTATCGGCATGGTCATTTACCTGCACTTTCAACAAGGAAATCGACATGGGCACAATACTTATCGTCATTCTGATCCTGCTACTGATCGGTGGTTTGCCGGTCTTCCCGCACTCCAGAAGTTGGGGTTATGGTCCATCCGGTATCATCGGCGTGGTGTTGGTCGTGCTGTTGATCCTGCTCTTGCTCGGTCGAATATAGAAATCGGCAGACAAAAAAAGAGGCCCTTGAAGGGCCTCTTTTTTATTGCGTCATAACTTACTTCTGTGTGCTCGGAGCGACACCGGCCGTGTTGTCCAGCAGACTCTTGGTCGCTGTTTGCAGGAACGCTTCAAGCTTGAGTTTCAACTCGGCAGTGCGTGGTGCATCCGGAACCACTTCAGCACTCGGCGTTGAACCCAGTTCGTACTTGTACATCTTCGGCGTCATGTCCTTGTCTTTTGGCAGCACCAGGATCTGGTCCGCCGTGACAATGGCCGTGGTCTGTTCACTGCCCGACGGCTTGATCACGCCAAACCCGGTGTCGCCTTCCGGCAGGTTGAGCAGATCGCGACCCCAGCATTGATGACGCACTTCGCCACCCAGACGGCCCATGATGGTCGGCACGATGTCGATCTGGGTGCCCACGGTGTGGTCACGCTGGCCGAACTTTTCCTGGATTCCCGGTGCGATCATCAGCATCGGCACGTTGAAGCGGCCCAGGTCCATTTCGGTGATCTGACGCTCGTTGCCAAAACCGTGGTCGCCGACGATGACAAACAGGGTTTCCTTGAAGTACGGCTCCTTGCGGGCCTTCTCGAAGAACTGGCCAAGTGCCCAGTCGGCGTAACGCATGGCGGTCAAGTGTTCGTTCAGGCTGCCACGGTCGGTCACGCGCTCGACCGGCAATGGCGTCGGCAAGGCGTAAGGCGTGTGGTTGGACAGGGTTTGCAGCAAGGCATAGAACGGTGGCTTGTCCTTGCCGTCGCGGGCTTTCAGTTCTTCCAGGCCACGATCGAACATGTCCTGGTCGGACACGCCCCAGGTCGGATCGGAGAACACCGGGTTGACGAAATCGTTACGGCCAACGAAGTTGGTCATGCCCTGGTTGCTGAAGAAGCCCGACTGGTTGTCCCAGGCAAAGTCACCGTTGTAGACATACACATCGTCGTACTTGCGAGCACTGAGCAACTGCGGCAGGCCCGACAGTTTGTGGCTGCCTTCCGGCGTCTGCATCAGGTATTCGAAACCCGGCAGGTTCGGGAAGCAGGCCATGGTGGCGAACATGCCCTGGTGGGTGTGGGTACCGTTGGAGAAGAAGCGGTCGAACAGCAGGCCTTCCTTCGACAGTTTGTCGAGGTATGGCGTGATGTTGCCCGGTGCGCCCAGGGCGCCGACCGAGTGACCGGCCATGCTTTCCATCAGGATCACGACGACGTTCTTGATCGGCAGGGTCTTGTCGGCCGGTGGCGTGTAGTCACGGCGCACGGCGGCGATGTCGCTGTCGACCAGCTTCTCGTCCGGCATCACCAGCATGTCACGCACGATCTGCTGCGCTTGCTGTTGTGGCAGGGTGGCTTTCCAGATGTTGTCGCGATCTTCGGACATGCGGCTCTTGGCGGCAGCGATCAGCTGCAAGGTGCCGTTGAGACCCAACTGGTTGGCGAAGTTGGACTCGGTGGTGTAGACATCACCCCAACGCAGCGGCGGGCCCTGGCGCAGGGTGCCACGGGCGGCAACCACGCAGATCAGCAGGCACACCACGAACACGGCAATGCGCGCGTACCACGGCGCTACCTGACGCGTACCGATGCTGCCGCCACTGAAGGGTCCGCGAGGACGGGTGGCGCGGTCGGCGCCCTTGAACGCCAGGCTCAGCAGCCAGGTGCCCACGGCCCACGCCAGCAGGTAACGAACTACAGGGAAACCGTACCAGAGCATGCTCATCACGGTTTTCGGGTCTTCCTTGACGTACTGGAAGACCAGGCCGTTGAGGCGCTGGTGGAACTCGCGGTAGAAGTCCATCTCCATCAGGCCGAGGAACAGCGCAATGCTGGAGACAATGGTCAGCCAGAAGCGGAAGAACCCGCGTGCGGCCATGGCCCGGGCACTGAACAGCGCCAGCAGCAACGGAACGCTGAGGTAGACCACCAGACGGATGTCGAAACGCAGACCGTTGGCGAACGCTTCGAAGAAGGTCGAAGCCGGTGTGTCGAGGATCATCTCGCGGTTGTAGACCAGCAGCGCCAGGCGCAGCAGGCTGAACATGACCATCATGACCAGGGCACACAAGAGCGTGTAGGCCAGATGCGATTTGACGGTCGGTTGCAGCAGGCGACTGGTAGGTCGCTGCTGATTCAGGGCGTCCGGGATTGCCATGTCGTTTTAGGACCCATTGGAAGTTGAAGTTTCAAATACAGCTGCGCCTAACCCTCTTTTGGCCAGTGACTGGTCCGGGGTTTGCGCGGTGCGCAAATGTTGCACGATCACTGACAGCATTGCCATTGATTACTCTTCCCTCTTCCACACTTTCATCCATGGACAGGATGCCAGGGCGTATTTCAGGGGCGGGCGAATTGTCTTGGAGGCCAAGTGAAAATTTCGTGCAACGCATATCCTGAAACAAATTAAAAGCACCGCCGCAACATGAAAACGCAAACGCCCCGAACCAGTCGGGGCGTTTTGACGATGCATCACTTCAACCGTACGGTTACTTCTCGGCACGCGCCTTGAGGGATTTCAAGGTATTGAACGGTGCGTCCACCACGAACTTGTTGGCCACCATCGACGGCACGCTTCCACCCGGCTCGGTGTGAACCTGATACGTCACTTCGATCTGGTCACCTTTGGGTACGAATTTCCAGAAGCCGTCGACCTTGGCAACGCGGACGAAACCTTTCTCTTCAGGCAGGTAGGTCGGCACACCTTCAAGTTTGCGGGTCAGGCTGCCGTCGGCACCTTCGATGGTGGTGACATGCAGGATCGAATCACGCGGGGTCACCGGCCAAGGGGTATTGAACTGGGTGTAGGTCCAGCTCTGATCACCCTCGTGCTTGAGCAACTTCTGGGTCTTGCACTCGTGTATCCAGGCGCAGGCACCGGCCACGTCTTCCTGCAAGGCGCGCAGCTTGGCCATGGAGGTTTTCATCAGGGTGACGCCCTGGTAGGCCTTGTAGTCGGAACCTGGCACTTCACTCAGGGAGACTTTGATGCCGTCTTCATTCTTGGCCACTTTCCAGTCTTCAGCCTGAGCGACCGAGGTGGCCAGCACGGCAGTCAAACCACACAGCACAGCAATACGATGCAGCGAACCCATAGTGTTATTCCTTATTGTTGAAGTTCCGTTCGTTGACACATCACGCCGCGGTCATTTGCTCCCACCAGCCAATCAGCCTGATCGCCTCTTCACTGCTGCTTCCGCACACTTCGGGATCGGCATCAAAGGCCGAGCACACGGCCGGCCGCTCCGGCTGACCAAAGATGTTGCACAGGTTTGCCGAAGACAACTGCACGCAGCGCTCCCCCGCAGCTTTGCCATGGGGCATGCCGGGAATCGGTGAACTGATGGAAGGGGCGATGCAGCAGGCACCACAGCCCTCACGGCATTTCATGACGACAAACTCCTCGCGACGAACAATGTGTTACAGGACGTGCCACAGAGTAACCGCTTAAACAGTTGTTTTAAATTACCCGCCAGCGGGTTTTTCATTTCAATCGGGCGTGACCGACCAGTCTCCGACAAAGCGTCTGGTCTGCGGCTTCCGGATCGGGTGACGTTATTGCTTGAACTGAATGTCGAGGGCCGCGCCTTCAACCTCGTGGCGCTCTTCATTGCGTCGCTGCAGCTGCATTTCATTGCTGAGCAACCGCCCATTGAGCTGGAACGGGCTGCTGCTGGTTTTGTCACCGAACATGGGCGGCAACAGCGCATCATGTTTGGGCAAGGGCACGGTACCGACGGGTTTCAGCTCCTGGACCATCTCTCGCGGCAAGCGCAAATCCAGCTGGGCGGATGGCAGTTCGGTTTTCACCACCTCACTGGCCGGTTTGGATTTTGAAGCAACAGGGGCGCGTTTTTTTGCGGCTGCCGCCTGTTTTTTTTCCGCCGCCGTCTGTTTCCTGGCTGGAGCGGCTTTTTTCACCGGCTCAGGCTCGTAGGGTGCGAGGTGAAAACTGCCGGTGGTCTGGAGTTCCTGCTCGGTGGCGGCGACGGCGGAGGCTGGCTGAACGCTCATCAACAGGCAAAACAGAAGCCAGACGGCAGGAAAAATCGGTTTCATGGACCCAACAGTGCAAACGGTAGAGGTGCATATGCTCGCCTGTTGCCGTCTACAAGACAAGCGCGGCCAACGGTCACAGGCCGCCAGCCGTCTCCTGACAGAGCTGGGTGGCCAGCATGCCCAGGGTCATCAGCGCACGATCGGCCTCACGGTTCCACGGTATGCCGCAATTGAGGCGGATGCAGTGATTGAACTGCTCGGTGTTACTGAAGATCAGTCCCGGCGCAATACTGATGCCCTGCTGCAGTGCCCGCACGTGCAGTTCCTGAGTGTTGACCCGCCCCGGCAGACTGACCCACAGGATGAAACCACCGGTAGGCCGGGTCATTTGCGTGCCTTCCGGGAAGTACTGCTGCACCGCCAGCTGAAACGCACTGAGGTTTTTTCGATACTCCTGGCGGATGTAACGTAAATGCCGGTCGTAGCCGCCATTTTCCAGATAGGCCGCGATGCCCATCTGCGTGACGCTGCACGCCGAATGGGTGCTGAAGGTTTGCAGGCGCTGGATTTCCTGCTGGTATTTGCCGGCGATCATCCAGCCGATGCGCACCCCTGGCGACAGGGTCTTGGAGAAACTCGAGCAATAGATCACCCGGTCCAGCCGGTCATAAGCCTTGAGTGACTTGGTACGGCCCTGCTCGAACATCAGTTCGCCATAGATATCGTCTTCGACAATCTGGATATCGAAGTCGGACGCCAGGCGCAGCAACTGTTTCTGCCGCTCTTCGGGCATGGTGCCACCCAACGGATTGCTCAGCCGGGTGGTCAGTACCAGCGCCTTGATCGACCACTGGTTGGCCGCCAGTTGCAGCGCTTCCAGGCTCATGCCGGTCGATGGATCACTGGGAATCTCGATGACCTTGAGCCCGAGCAGGTCGGCCAGTTGCAGCAAGCCGTAATAAGTTGGCGATTCGGCGGCAATCAGATCGCCCGGACGGGTCAATACGCGCAACGACATCTGCAATGCATCAACGCAACCGTGGGTAATCACGACCTCTGAAGGATCAACCACGACCCCGGCATCACGCATGCGGATCGCCACCTGGCGGCGCAAGGGCTCAAAACCGGGGCTGAACATGTAGCTGAAAGCCCGGGGGCTGTGGAAACGGGTGACCTTGGCCAATTGCTGATGCAACGCCCGCACCGGCAGGTAGTCGACACTGGGCACCGCTGCGCCCAGCGGGAACACGCCTTCACGACGGGATTCGACCAGGACCTGTTGAATGATGCTGCTGCGGGTGACCAGCCCCGGGCGTTCGACCCGCGCAATGTCCGGCGTCGGTGCCGTCAGCGCCGGTGTCTGGTGCACGTAATAGCCCGATTGCGGCCGCGCACGGATCAGCCCCTGATCTTCGAGGTTGGCGTAGGCCTGCAACACAGTTGCATGGCTGACGTTGAGCTGCGAGCTCATCTTGCGCACCGATGGCACGCGCTCACCCGGCTGGTACACCCCACGGCGGATGTCTTCAGCCAGCTGCTGAGCAATACGTTGGTAGAGCAAAAGATTGGTCATGACGCAGCACTCGATATCACGGGCATTTTATTATTAGTTTGAAACAATACCGGAACAGTTTAGAAGTGTACTGGGACAGTTGCCACAATAGTCGACCGTACAGTGCTGTGTCAGCAACATCTGTACTGGTTTGCGACGTGCTGCACGGATAATCCGCAGGCATAAAAAAGCCCGGCGCGCTTGGCGGGCCGGGCTTTCCAGTGACGCAACCCTTAGCGGGACGCGCCGAGCTGGCCGGTTTCGTCGGAGAACACAATTTCCACCCGACGGTTTTGTGCGCGGCCCCGCTCGGAGGCATTGGCATCCACCGGGTACTCATCGCCGTAGCCTTCGACCAGGATGCGCTTGTCGTCGATCCCCAGGTCCATCAGCAGATCCGCGACAGACTGCGCACGATCGCGCGACAACTGAAGGTTTTCCTGCTTGCCGCCGGTACTGTCGGTGTAGCCCTCGATACGCACCATGCGCTTGGGATTGAGCTGCAGGAACTGAACTATCTTCAACACCACGCGATTGGCTGAGTTCTTCAACTCGGCCTCGCCCGTATCGAACAACATGTCGCCCAGGGTCATCACCAGGCCACGGTCGGTCTGATTGGTGGTCATCGCGGCGATCTGCTCTTCAAGCCACTTGCCTTGCTGCTGCACACTCGCCAGTTTCGACTCACGCAAGGCCAATTGCAGGCGCTGGCGCTCCAACTCGAGCTTGGCCGCACGCTCTTCGTTAAGCGCCTGCTGAGTGTGCTCTCTGGCAATCGCACTGTAACGCTGGCTCAGGTAGGCGTAATGGACCACGTCGGAACCGCTGCCCCAGTAACTGGACAGGCGATCGGCGCGAGCCAGGGATTCGCCTGCGCGAATCACATCCTTGGGCGCAATGCGCAACACATTGGAATCTTCCTTGACCGCCTGGAAGTCGGCACTCGCCTGCTGCAGGGCATTTTCGCTGTGCTGGCCGGCACAGCCAAACAGGCTGGCGCTGCTCACCAGGATCAGGCTGCCGAATATTTTGCGTTTGAGGTTCATTCGGCATCTCCCAGTTGCTTGCGCAGTCGGGCAATGCGGGTATTGAGGACGTTCAGTTGTTCTTCGCTCTTGAGCGTCAGCACCTTGGCTTCAGCCAAGCGTGCATCCAGTTCGGCCTGCTCGGAGCGCATGCGCGCATTCTTGTAGGACTCATCATTCATGCTGCCTTTGGCGCGGTTGAACTTGTCTTCAGCCAATTTCATTTCCGGCATTTCGTCAGCGTTGGCACCCACGGCCTTGGCCTGTTCGAGTGCCTGTTCGGTCAGGCGCATTTGCTCGTTCGGCGCCGGATCGGTCGCACACCCCGCCAGGGCCAATACGGCCATGGCAGCGAAAAGAGGTCGAATACTCACTAAAAATCCCTACTGTTTTGGGGTACTGGCGGGTGGTTGCGGCGCTTTTGCTTGCGGTTGCGAAAGCTGTGCCTTCCAACGCTCTACATTGCGCAACAGAGCGGCCTCCGCCAGTCCGGACGCGGGCAATTCTGTCATCTTTTTAGTCAACTGTCCGCGCAACCAGGGATCGTTGCAGGCCGAGTTGTGGGAAATAGCCAGAAACAGCCCGGGCCTGTCGATCGGTTGCGGGCGCGCAATCAGGTCTGCGGCCATGCCCAGTGTCTGCACGGTGGCCATGCCCGAGTAGCGGCCGGCGATGACGAATTCGGCTTCACCCAGCAGCAGCTTCTGAAAGGCCGGAGTCAGGCCGGAAGTTTGCGTGAGTGTCAGTTGCTGTTGGGCGAACGTGCTGAATGGCGCGGACAGGCGAGCCTTTTCCGATACGGCACCGGGATGCCCCTGAAGGTCTTGTGCCTCGTTGTAGACCAATGCTGAGTCCTTGCGGGTCCAGACCAGGTAATCGTTTTTCAGCAGGGATGGATGGATGTAATCCAGCGTCTCCAGTTCGCTGACCGTCAGGGACGCATCGGCAAGCATGTCCATGCGTCCGCTGCGCACTTCATCCAGGGCCTGGGAACGTTTGCCGGCGTACAGCAATTCAACCTTGAGTCCTAACTCCCCCGCCACCTGCTGCAACAAATCAGCGCTGGCACCGATCAGGTGTTTGGGGTTTTGCGGATCCTGCCATAGATACGGCGGTGCATCCGGGCTGCCGGTGACGACAAGGTGTTCGCATTTGCCTGCGGCGAAAGACAGCGCTGGCAAAAGCGTCAATCCCAGCAGACTCCAAACAAGGCGCAGTTCCATGACGACACTCTCTACTCAAATCTGGTGACGCCCCCCTGTGGAAGCGTGCTCGCAAAGAGCGTTAGCGATGACGCGTTAATTCTGGACAAACGCGGCGCATCCGAGACCATCGCGAGCAAGCTCGCACCTGCAGAAAGCGAGGCAAAAAAAAGCCCGACCAGAAGGTCGGGCTCTTTATAAGTGAAGCAGCCGGTTTAGACCAGCTTCTCCAGCTCAGGGATGGCTTCGAACAGGTCCGCCACCAGGCCGTAATCGGCCACCTGGAAGATCGGCGCTTCTTCGTCCTTGTTGATCGCAACGATCACTTTGGAGTCTTTCATGCCGGCCAGGTGCTGGATCGCGCCGGAAATACCGACGGCGATGTACAGCTGAGGAGCAACGATCTTGCCGGTCTGACCGACCTGCATGTCGTTCGGGACGAAACCTGCGTCGACCGCGGCGCGCGAAGCACCGACGGCAGCGCCCAGCTTGTCGGCCAGGGCGTACAGGTGTTTGAAGTTGTCGCCGTTCTGCATGCCGCGGCCGCCGGAAACGACGATCTTGGCAGCGGTCAGTTCCGGACGATCGGACTTGGCCAGCTCTTCGCCAACGAAGCTGGAGATGCCAGCGTCGTGAGCAGCAGCTACAGCTTCAACGGCAGCCGAACCACCGGTAGCGGCAACCGGGTCGAAACCGGTGGCACGTACGGTGATCACTTTCACGGCAGCGTTCGATTGCACGGTAGCAATGGCGTTACCGGCGTAGATCGGACGCTTGAAGGTGTCAGCGCTTTCAACCGAGATGATCTCGGAGATCTGGTCAACGTCCAGGGCAGCGGCAACGCGCGGCAGGATGTTTTTGCCGTTGGAAGTGGCGGCAGCCAGGATGTGGCTGTAGCCCTTGCCCAACTCTGCAACCAGAGGAGCGATGTTTTCCGGCAACTGGTGAGCGTAGGCAGCGTTGTCGGCTACCAGCACTTTCGCCACGCCAGCCACTTGCGCAGCGGCTTCTGCCACGGCGCCAGCGCCCTGACCGGCTACCAGCACGTGGATGTCACCACCGATTTTGGCAGCGGCAGCAACGGTGTTCAGCGTGGCCGGGGCCAGCACTTTGTTGTCGTGTTCAGCAATAACCAAGATAGTCATTTAGATTACCTTCGCTTCGTTTTTCAGTTTCTCGACCAGTTCAGCCACCGACTTGACCTTGATACCCGCGCTGCGTGCAGCAGGCGCTTCGACTTTGACGGTCTTGTTGGTGGAGGCGGTGGAAACGCCCAAAGCGTCCGGAGTCAGCGTCTCGAGAGGCTTCTTCTTGGCTTTCATGATGTTTGGCAGGGACGCATAACGCGGCTCGTTCAAACGCAGGTCGGTGGTGACGATCGCCGGCAGTTTCAGGGAAACGGTCTGCGCGCCGCCGTCGATTTCACGGGTCACAGCGACGCTGTCGCCGCTGATTTCGACTTTCGAAGCGAAGGTACCCTGACCGTAGCCGCTCAATGCAGCGAGCATCTGGCCAGTCTGGTTGTTGTCGCTGTCGATGGCCTGTTTGCCGAGGATCACCAGCTGAGGCTGTTCCTTGTCGACAACGGCTTTGAGCAGCTTGGCCACAGCCAGGGAAGTCAGGTCTTCGGCGGACTCGACGAGGATGGCGCGGTCGGCACCCAGAGCCAGCGCGGTGCGCAGTTGCTCCTGAGCGGTGGACGGGCCGACGGAGACGACGACGATTTCAGTCGCAACGCCTTTCTCTTTCAGGCGTACGGCTTCTTCAACGGCGATCTCGCAGAACGGGTTCATCGACATCTTGACGTTGGCAAGATCGACGCCGGAATTGTCCGCCTTGACGCGGACCTTGACGTTGTAATCCACAACGCGTTTGACAGCTACAAGAACCTTCATGGATTCCTCGTTACTCTCCGGTGAAAAGAAAGTCGCCTAGGCGAACCTGGCGGTTGATGCTCATCGGGCCAAGGGCACCTCTAAAAACGCCGGCATACGTGTCAAGTGACCATCGCTCATGATGTTGATGACCGTTCGTCAGCAGTGACTGACGAGTCATTCAATTCCACGACGTGTAAACTGCGCGCCAAAGCCGCGCCGTTGATCACTTTCTACTGCCATCGCCCTGTCTTTAGAGGTGCTCTTGAAACCAGGTGCCAGCCTACGGCGAGCGCAAAACCGCCCGTATCTTGACCGGAACGCCTATTCCGGTCAATACGCCAAAATGGCCGTTCATAAGGCGCGTGACTTTGATTTCTGCGGCTTTGAGCCAATTCAAACAAACGTTTGTATTGGACGCTGAGAGTGGTGTAGATATAATGCGCCACCCAGAGAGAAAGGTGGTTAATCGATTGTCCCTTCCCGGCGTTGCGCCGAGATTCACGGATGCGACACCCAACCTCCAATTAGAAAAAAAACTGTTGAGCCTTGAGTAGGAGATAACCTGTGGAACGCGAATACATGGAATTCGACGTTGTCATCGTCGGTGCCGGCCCCGCTGGTCTTTCCGCTGCCTGCCGCTTGAAGCAGAAGGCTGCTGAAGCCGGTAAGGAAATCAGCGTCTGCGTGGTCGAAAAAGGCTCCGAAGTCGGTGCTCACATTCTGTCCGGTGCCGTGTTTGAACCACGCGCCCTGAACGAACTGTTCCCGGACTGGAAAGCACTCGGCGCCCCACTGAACACGCCGGTCACCCGCGACGACATCTTCGTCCTGAAGAATGCCGAAAGCGCGCAGAAAATTCCTGACTTCTTTGTGCCCAAGACCATGCACAACGAAGGCAACTACATCATCTCCCTGGGCAACCTGTGCCGCTGGCTGGCCCAGCAGGCCGAGAACCTCGGCGTGGAAATCTACCCGGGCTTCGCTGCTCAGGAAGCGCTGATCGATGAAAACGGCGTGGTGCGCGGGATCATCACCGGCGACCTGGGCGTTGACCGCGAAGGCCATCCGAAAGAAGGCCTGTACACCCCGGGCATGGAACTGCGTGGCAAGTACACGCTGTTCGCCGAAGGTTGCCGTGGCCACATCGGCAAGCAGCTGATCAAGCGTTTCAACCTCGACAGCGATGCCGACGCCCAGCACTACGGCATCGGTCTCAAGGAAATCTGGGAAATCGACCCGGCCAAGCACCAGCCAGGCCTGGTGGTTCACACCGCCGGTTGGCCGATGGACATCATGGGCACCGAGAACACCGGAGGCTCGTTCCTCTATCACCTGGAGAACAACCAGGTGGTCGTCGGCCTGATCGTCGACCTGTCCTACAGCAACACCTACCTGTCGCCGTTCGACGAGTTCCAGCGCCTCAAGCATCACCCGGTGCTCAAGCAGTACCTGGAAGGCGGCAAACGCGTCAGCTACGGTGCCCGCGCCATCTGTAAAGGCGGCCTGAACTCGTTGCCGAAAATGGTCTTCAAGGGCGGCGCGCTGATCGGTTGCGACCTCGGCACCCTGAACTTCGCCAAGATCAAGGGCAGCCACACCGCGATGAAGTCCGGCATGCTCGCCGCTGAGTCGGTGGCTGACGCGCTGTTCGCCGAAAAAGACGGCACTGAAGAACTGACCACCTACGTCGACGCGTTCAAGAAGAGCTGGCTCTACGAAGAACTGTTCGCCAGCCGCAACTTCGGCCCGGCGATCCACAAGTTCGGCGCCATCGTCGGCGGTGGTTTCAACTGGCTGGACCAGAACATCTTCGGCGGCAAACTGCCGTTCACCCTGCACGACACCAAGCCGGATTACGCTTGCCTGAAACTGGCGGCCGACTGCAAGAAGATCGACTACCCGAAACCGGACGGCAAGATCAGCTTCGACAAATTGAGCTCGGTGTTCATCTCCGGCACCAACCACGAAGAAGAGCAGCCGTGCCACCTCAAGCTGACCGACCCGAGCATCCCGATCAGCAAGAACCTGCCGCTGTACGATGAACCGGCCCAGCGTTACTGCCCGGCCGGCGTGTACGAGGTGATCACCAAGGAAGACGGCGAGAAGCGCTTCCAGATCAACGCCCAGAACTGCGTGCACTGCAAGACCTGTGACATCAAGGACCCTTCGCAGAACATCACCTGGGTGACACCGGAAGGCGCCGGCGGCCCGACTTACCCGAACATGTAAGCCGAACCGTTGCACATCAAGGCTCCCTTTATGGGGGCCTTTTTGTTGCCCGGGATTTTCACATTGACCGTCGAACGCCCGTAGCGACCACATAAGCCGCCGCATTGGCCGCCACCTGTTGCGCGCTCATGCCCGGCTTGAACAAACCGGAACCCAGGCCGAAGCCCTTGACGCCCGCCTCGAGGTAGACCTGCATGTTGTCCGGTGTAATGCCGCCCACCGGCACCAGCGCCGTGTCGGGCGGCAACACGGCCAGCCAGGCGCGAACGACCGCCGGCCCCATCTGTTCGGCCGGAAACAGCTTCAGCACGTCCGCGCCTTCGGCCAGTGCCGCGAAGGCCTCGGTCGGCGTGGCAACACCTGGCGCCAGGTACAGCCCAGCGGCCTTGGCTGCGCGCATCACTTGAGGATCACTGTGGGGCATGACAATCAACTCGCCCCCCGCGAATTTCACTTCGGCGACCTGCTCCGGCGTCAACACCGTGCCGGCGCCGATCAGGCAATCATCCGGCAAGGCAGTCCGCAGGATGTGGATGCTGTCGTAGGGTTGCGGGGAGTTCAGCGGCACTTCGATCAGACGAAAACCGGCGTCATACAGGGCTTGGCCAATGGTGGCCGCTTCCTGCGGCTGGACGCCACGCAGGATGGCGATCAAACCGTTGTGCGCCAGGGCTTGCTTGAACATGTCGGACCTCCAATCGGGTTTAACGGGAGGCGATCAGGCCGGCGGCAAGCGCCAGCTGCCACAATCCGCGTTCGGTGGCCTGCTCGGCCTGTGTCACATTTGCAAAGCCGCAAGCGTTCAGCGCCCGGCTGTAACGGTTGCAGAGCTGGGCATTGCCGATGAGGATGATTGACGGCAGGCGTGCATCGTTTCGACGGCGACGCTGAGTGTTGGCCAGCGCTGACAGTTCATGACCGATGAGCAGACCGGACAGATAATCCACCTGAGCGGTGGCACTCAGTTCACCGGTCAAGCCGAGGCTGCGTGCGCTGAACAAAGTCGACAGCGGACCGCTTTCGCCTTCCCTGGACAGCGCCACCTGCACCCCACGATCGAACGCGGCCTCATCGAAAGCTCCGCCGCGTTGCTGGGTACGTCCGAGGATGCTGTGCTCACTGAGCACGGCGAACACTTCGCCGGTCATGAAGGTATCGAAATGCACGATGCAGCCATCCGCCGCCTCGACCCATTTCGAATGGCTGCCCGGCAATCCGATCAACAGATCACTGCCCGCCTCCCCCGCCAGACGGTGCAGCACGCCAAGCACCTGGGTTTCTTCACCACGCATGACATTCGGCAAACGCGAGCGCTCAATGACACCGGGCACGATGTGCACATCGACTCCGCGAAGACTACGCACCGCATGTAGCGCCTGTCCAAGCGTGGCGACATTGGCCGGCGTGTCGAGATAGGGCACTTCGCACCAGCCCTGGGCGCTGCCGACCATGCCACAGGCAATCACCGGCAGATCGGGTTGTGCATCGAGCCAGTCGCCGCAGGCTTCATCGAACGCCAGTTCAAAACCGTTGCTGCACGCCTGGCCGCGAATGACCCGCGGCGACACGGGCAAGTGCATGATGCCGGCCGCCAGCGAGCGCTGTTCAAGCACGTGGCCACCTTCCGCCAGCTTGTAGGCACGCAGCGAGGTTGTTCCCCAA
The DNA here is from genome assembly GCF_004348895.1 of Pseudomonas vancouverensis. Lineage (GTDB taxonomy): Bacteria > Pseudomonadota > Gammaproteobacteria > Pseudomonadales > Pseudomonadaceae > Aquipseudomonas > Aquipseudomonas vancouverensis. The sequence continues at coordinate 29,327 of NZ_RRZK01000017.1, read as the reverse complement.
TCCACAGCGATCAATTGCGCCTGCATCGTCTCACCTGCTTCAGAGGGTGAATGGGCCGGGCTTTGGAAAAGACTCAGTTACCCGCAGCGAAATCGCGCAATACCGCGCCATCCATGCGATAGCGGACCCACTCTTCCTGCGGCTGGGCACCCAGGGATTTATAGAACTCGATGGCCGGGGTGTTCCACTCCAGTACGCTCCATTCAAAGCGCCCACAGTCATTGGCACAGGCGATTTTCGCCAGATGGCGCAGCAGGGTTTTGCCCGCCCCGCCACCGCGCTGTTCCGGGGTGATGTACAGGTCTTCGAGGTACAGGCAGTTGCTGCCCAGCCAGGTGGAATAGCTGAAGAAGAACACCGCGAAACCAATCGGCGCGCCATCGCGCAGGCAGATCAGGCCATGGGCCGTGGCGCCCTCGCTGAACAGGCTGCGCTCGATATCGGCAACGCTGGCGATGACTTCATGACGGGCACGTTCGTAGTCGGCCAGTTCAGTGATGAACGCAAGGATTTGAGGTGCATCACTGGGGGTCGCCGGGCGGATTTCAATCGTCATGGACGTGCCTTGTCGGAGGAGAAAGACACCATACTAAGACGACGCGTGGCGCTCGTCACATGGGAAATCAAAACGTCATCAACCACATGGGCGCAGGCTTTACTCCGCTGCTCACTAACCCTGGAATCGGTAACCTCGGACCTAACATGGCGCCCAGACATGCTTAGATAGGCAGGCTGCTCATTTATCCGGTCAAGGAACCGCGTCATGTCTACCGCAACACCCCCCGTTTCAGGCAAGTTGTTCGGGCTGTTTTGCCTGGCCAGTTATCTGTTGTCGTTGTCCTACGGCTCGACGTTCTTGCTATCGCTGTTGATCAGTTCCCGTGGCGGCAACGAACACGATGCCGGCAGTGTGATTTCGGCCGCCATGCTCAGTACCTTTGCCGCCGTCATCGTCTCCGGACATTTGTCCGATCTGCTTGGCGCCGCGCGCTCGGTGGCGCTGTTCGGTGTGCTGCTGGTGGCAGCCAGCCTGGGCTTTGCCCTGACGCCGGGGTTTGGCCATCTATTGCTGCTTTTTGGTTTGTTGCTGGGGCTGGGCTGGGGCGTGTTCTACACCCTGGGGCCGATCATTGTGGCGAGTCTGGTGACTCCCACCCAGCGGGCCAAATATTTCGCCTTGCTGTCGGGCAGCATGATGACCGGGATTGGCAGCGGCCCGTTGCTCGGTCGGGCAGCCAGCGCATTTGGCTATCCGGTGACGGCCGCATTCTACCTGGCCGCGCTGGCCAGCCTGATCGGCGTATTGCTGTTCTGGCGCCTGGATCGGCAGCTGAAGCAGGCCGCCGTGCAGACCACGGCCGTATCGCGCATTTCTTGGCGTTCAGCCGGTCAGGTGCTGTCCTCCAAAGCCGTGTTCCCGATCATCATGGTCGGCCTCGGTGGCTGCGTGTTCGGTGGCCTGTCGAGCTTCCAGACCAGCTATGCCGCCGCGCGCTCGCTGGACTATTCGCTGTTTTTCCTCGGCTTCATGAGTGCCGCCATCAGCGGGCGCATGCTGATCGCCGGTTTTGTCGTCAAGCGTGATCCGTTCCGTGCCTCATGCCTGCTGTCCGGCTTGATGCTGGCGTCCATCGTGATGTTCGGTTTTGTCGTCGACAGCGGCTTCACCTACTTGCTCGCGGCGGTGATGCTCGGTGTCGGATACGGCCTGACCTATTCGGTGATCAACGGCCTGGCCGCCAACGAGGCACCGAACGGCACCACCGCGCAATCCTTGCTGCTGTTCAGCCTGTCGTACTTCATCGGTGTGTTCGGCTTTCCCTTGCTGGCGGGAAAAATCATCGTCGAACAAGGCATGGGCACACTGTTGCTCACGGTGCTGGCTGTTGCCTCACTCAACTGGCTGATCACTGTGGGCCGATTGATCTGGCGCCGACTGTCCACGACCAGGGCGTTGCAGCGGGCCTGAGCCGTTCGTCGCACGTCAGGCACCCTTTGCCCTCACGGGCGGACTAATCAGATAGGACTCTATTCGTTGGAGACGACACCATGAGCCTGTCCAGATTGTCCGCCCTGATCCTGACTACCGTGATGTCTTCTGTCGCCCTCGCCGGCACCCTCGGCTCGAGCACGGGCCCGACCAATCCGGTGGAGAAACCCAGGGCACCGGCCATCCAGAGTGCCCCGGGCCTGAACACCGACGGCGTGGGGATCGACAGTAACTTGCCACCCTCCACCGGCACCGATCCGCGCATTCAGGGCAATGATGCCGGGCGTCAAGGTGGAATGAATCTGCCAGACACCAAGACGCCCAGCAGCGGTGGTCTTGGTTCCAGCACGACCGACAGTTCGGGCAAGGAAGGCGGCATCAGTCAGTAGCAAGATCGCAAGCAGACTCGCTCCGGGCGGCGTTCCGACGATGGCGGCAGATCAATCGTTGGCGGAGTTCCCGATCAGCGCATCCACTTCATCCGTTCCCGGCGAAGTCGCAGGACCCCAACGAGTCACCGCCAACGCAGCTGCGGCATTGGCCCGGCGCGCTGCATCGAATGAAGACAGTCCCTGCGCCAACCCCGCCACAAATACCCCGGCATGAGCGTCACCCGCTCCGTTGCTGTCTACAGCTTCGACCTTGAATCCCGGCACATGCCGACGCTCGCCGCCTTGACTGACCCAGCAGCCTTGCGGCCCGTCACGCACGACCATCAGCACGCTGGCCGGGAGATGCACGGTGAGGCGCTCGAGTGCCGCCGCGATGTCTGTGGCACCGGTAAATTTCAGCGCCTCGACCGCATTGCTGGTCCACACATCAATGCGTGCCAGCAAGGCCTGCATCAACGGTGCATCCGGTGAGTCCACCAACGGGCCCGGATCGAACACCACTTTCACGCTATCGGGCAGCGCCAGGGTCCAGTCCACCAGCGCTTGCGCCTTGCCCACGTGCAGCAGGCTGTAGCCGCTGACGTACACATAATCGTCCGCCTCGACCGTAACACTGGCCAAGTCCTCGGCGCTCAGTTCGCCCTCGGCTCCAATGTAGGAGACAAAACTGCGTTCGGCCGATGCATCGGTGATGGCCACGCACAAACCGGTATCGCGCGGCGCACGATCGACCAGGCCGATGCGAATCCCTTCAGCGTGCATCGCATCGCGAGCCAGATCACCGAAACGTCCGCTACCGTGACGGCCCAGGTAGACCACCGGCAGCCCGTTGCGCTGGGCGGCGGCCATCACATTGAAACCGCCGCCGGCCTCGAAACTCGCGGATTGAGCGAGGACATCGCCGCCCTTCTCCGGCAGTTTGTCCACGGCCATGACCAGGTCGATGATGACCTGGCCGGTGTGCAGCATTCTAGGCATGAGCGTTCTCGACCTGTGCGGCGCGGCGATCCTTGGAACCGCCGAGTATCCAGTAGATCCCGCCGGCGACGACGAAGGTCACGATCCAGCCGAGACCGTTGTGGCCCAGCCACGAGTCCGACAGGAAGCCTTTGAACCAGACGTTCTGCGCCGTGGTGCCGATGGTAGTGAAGCTGAATCCCAAGACGATGGCGAAAGCCCAGGCACCGAACGCGCGCCACTCGATACCGCCGCGATACCAGTAGGCGCTGCTCGGGCTGACGTCGAGCAGATCCTTCGGGCTGTAGTAGTGACGGTGCATCAGGTCGACCACAAAAATGCCGACCCAGGCGGTAATCGGCACCGCCAGCAACGAGATGAAGGTGATGAACGGGCCGTAGAAACTGTCGGCGATCAACATGAAGTAAATCGAGCCGGCGAAGATCGCGACGATGTCGACCACCACTGCGTAGACACGCTTGACCTTCAGGCCGAGGGTCAGCGTGGTCAGGCCGGCGGAATACACCGACAGGTTGTTCGACAACAGCAGGCCGCCGAACGCGGTGATCAGGTACGGCACAGCCATCCAGGTCGGCAGCATGTCACGGATCGCAATGATCGGGTCGGTGGCTTGGGCCAGGTCGTTGTTACCCACCGACAGCAGCCCGCCGAGGGTGATCAGCAACACCAGCGGGATACCCGCGCCAAACGCCGCCGACGCCACCAACCGTACCGCCTTGACGCTGCGATGCTGGTAACGCGACATGTCGGCACCGGCGTTGGCCCAACCGATCCCGGTACCGGCCGCCATGGTACCGACCCCGATGATCATGGCGCTGAGGGGTGCCGGCGTGGCATTGAACACCGCGCTCCAGTCGATGGTGGCGCACAGGAAACCACCGACCAGAATGTTCAGCGCGCCGAACACGTAGGTCGCCCACTTCTGGATGACCAGCAAGGTCGCATGACCGAGACCGGACACCGACAAGGTCAGCAGCACGAAAATCGCAATGAAGATCAAGGTTAGCACCGGTGCGCTTTTCGCTTCCACCGGCGAGCCGAACAGGATCGAGCACAGCGACAACAGCACGAAGGCTGCGGTGGTGGTGTTGACGGTTTCCCAGCCCAGGCGCGACATCAGCGAGACCAGGGTCGGGCCGATATTGCCGCGTACACCGAAGATCGCCCGTGACAGTGTCAGGCTCGGTGCCCGGCCACGTCGACCGGCGATGGAGATGATCCCGACCACGGCGAAGGAGCCGGCGGCGCCGAGGATCGCGACGATGATCGCCTGCCAGATCGCCAGGCCGCGAAACGCGACCAGGGTCGCCCCTAGCGGTAATCCGAGAATGGAAATGTTGGCGGCGAACCAGACCCAGAACAGTTGCAGCGGGTGCCCGTTGCACTCGCTTTCCGGCACCGGTTCGATGCCGCGGGTTTCCAGTTGCCCGGCGTTTTGCCCGGCGTTGGTTGAACTCATGAAAAATGCTCCTGTTGCCATTTATTGTGGTTGTGGGCAAAGACGTACGTCGACACAACAACCCGGCCGTCCTGGCCGTGTTCTTGCGTTCCGTTGCGGGTTTTCACATTTGCTCGGCGAGGGCGCCAGTACCGTCAGCGCAAAGCCAACAGTCCTTTCACCAGAGGCTCCAGTTCCAGCGCATTGACTACCTTGACCTTGTCGATCATCTCGACAGGCCAGCTCTCAAGCCCCAGGCAAGCTCCCAGCATCGCGCCAAGAATCGCCGCGATGGTGTCCGTGTCGCCGCCCAGGCTGGCGGCCATGCACAGGGCTTCGAAGGCGTTCATTTCACCGATGGCCACTTGCTGGGCCAGGGCAAACGAGACCACCACCGACTCTTGGGACGCCACCGAAGTGCCGATCACGTCATACAGCAAGTCGGCCAACATGGCCTTGTCACTGTCGACACTGATGCTGCGTGCCCAACTGATGCGTGAAGCGATGCGTCCACCGGCTACCCAGTGGCCATGGCGCTCGGCCTGCTGGGCGATTTGCTGACCAAGGTTCAGTGCTTCGCCGAGGTCCATGCCGTTGATCCCGGCAGAGATTACTGCGGCCACCGCTGCGGCACTGGATATGCCCAGGGTGGTGTTGTGGGTGACCTGGCAAGCCTGCACCACGGCCTGGATGAAACGTCCGGCATCGGCCACATTCGCCGCAATGCCGACCGGCGTGATGCGCATCGCCGCACCGTTGGTGGTGCCGTAGCGTCCCGCCTCTTCCGGCGAATGCCCGGCGAGAATCATCTCGATCGCCCGCTTGGTCGATGGGCCGAGCAGGTCCTGCGAGCCTTTGGCGCGCATCACCGCTTCCCAGTCGATCAGGCGTTGCGCGAGCACTGCCGGCTCAATCTTGCCGCCACCTTCAACCAGTAACTGACCGACCAGAATGGCTTGCTCGGTATCGTCGGTGATCGAGCCCTTGGGCATGTTGGCGGCGATGGGTTGATGGGGACCGGCATCTTCCAGGTCGGTGATTTCACCAAAACGCGCCTTGATCTCGGCGCGACTCAGGGATTGCGTCGGCATGCCCAGGGCATCGCCCAGGGCCAATCCGTAGAACGCGCCCATGGCACGGTTGAGCGCAGTCATTTCGAGGTTCCAAATTGCAGGTGCAGACGGAAGTGCACGGGATCGAGCAAGCTCTCCACCAGCTCCATGAAGCGATTCTGACGGTCGTAGGTGGTACGCAGCGCCTTGAGGAAAACCGTACCTTCCGGCCGGCCGAGCAGTTCGGCGTCCACTGCATTCAAGGGCTCGGCGCCGATCCACTGGTCGCCGCGATCCCCGACGTAACCGTAGGCCGCCAGGGTGATGGTCAGGGAATTGTCGATCAGCCCTACGCGCGGCAGGCTCTCCAGGCCTCCGCTGGCAGGCATCAGCGAACGCTCAAGCGAGACGAGCGTGCCGTCGGTCGAGCGGCGACGGCGGTCGAGGGTAATGAACTGATCGGTGCCGAAGCGCGACAGCAGGTCAGGACGCGTCACAGCTTCCAGGCGCAGGACTTCGGTGTTGACCATCGCCCCGCTGTCCGCCAGTGCCTGGGCCCAGCCGCTGCGTTGATCCAGCGGCACACCGTCAAAGGTGACGATGGAGCCAACACCACTTTGCGTCGCGATGTACTTGCGCCGTTTCAATTCGGCCAGCGCCTCGCGCAAGGTGCCACGGCTGACGTTGAATTCCTGAGCCAACTGATGTTCACCGGGCAGATGAAAGCCGTCTTCCATGAGACCGCTTTCGATGCGCCGGATGAGTTCGTCGACCACCCGTTGTTTCTTGTCGAATCGTACCTGTCTAATCATGTACAAAGTGATAACCGAAACCGGCCGACGGGTGCAATCAATATTTCAGGGAGGTGACCAAAGGACGTCTGTACAGCAGGCAAAAAAATGGGAGCCATCAGACTCCCACAGGGTTCGTCAGTCAGGGCTCGAGGCCGATGGGAAAGAACTCGCCCCCACTCCAGACGCCCAGCCAGCGTTGCCCCTCGATCTCGCGACTCACCGCCAGCTCCACCAGTTGGTAGAACACATTGCGATGGATCAGTGCTTCAAGGTTGCTGCGCACATGCACGTAGGGTGCAGGCTCCTGAGTCAGCGGATCAACCACCACGCGAATCGGATGTTCCACACCGGCCTCGGTGGTTTCATCAACGTTGGTGGTAAAGCGCAGGACCTGCGCCTCGCCCTCGCCTGTCACCTCTACGGCAATCGCCACGAAAGGAGCGTCATCGACCTTGATGCCGACCTTCTCGACCGGTGTGATGAGGAAATAATCATCGCCATCGCGGCGGATGATGGTGGAGAACAGCTTGACCATCGGCTTGCGCCCGATCGGCGTGCCCAGGTAATACCAGCTGCCGTCCCGGGCGATGCGCATGTCGATGTCGCCGCAGAAGTCGGGGTTCCACAAGTGGACCGGTGGCAAGCCTTGGGTCTTGGGGATTTGCCCCAGCAGGTCGTTGGCTTTTTGCGGGCCACTCATGGCGTTCTCCTTGAAATTACTGGTCGCTCATCCCCAGCAGGCTGCGCGCGTATTGTTCCAGCGGCGGGCCCATCAGGTCTTCGGGTTTCTTGTCGTGGAATGTCAGTAAACCGCCACGACTCTTGATGGTTGCAGTATCAATCAAATACTGGGTACTGGTCTCGATCAAACTGAGCTGAATCATGCCGCTGTCGATACCGAGACGATCAACCGCCTCTTGATCCAGCCACTCGTCCGAGTTACCGATACGGTCATCAGACTTGGCGAATCGCGTATACAACAGGTAATGCGCGCCGGCCGCACGAGCCTCGGCCATGGCCTGGTCCAGACCTTCCGGCCCACGGGCACGACGAACCATCGGGAAGTATTCGACGAAACCGTCGAAAGCGACTTCAGCGATCACGTTAGGGCGCGGGTACACGGCGCTGCCCGGCGGCATGAAAGCGCCCTGGGCAATGAAGACAAACGAATCAGGCTGGATACGCAGATTGTTCGCACGACGACTGTCGCTGTGGTCAAGCAATCCTGCATCGCTCATCTGCGAGCGAGTCCCTTCGGCCATATCGCTGACGCTCATGCAGCCACCAAGCGCCAAAACGGCCAGCAGCAAAACCAGGCTACGCATCCTATTCCTCCAGAGGCCGGTGACGGAAAACCGGCGAATGGCCGTTGGATGCAGCTTCCGCGCCAGCTCCGCAAATAAGAGGGTTCGCGAACGGCTTAGCCGCCGATGATCTTCATGACTGTTGCCCCACCGGAGAATGCCACTTCCTGCTTGTCGCCCAGGGCTTTGACCAGCAGGCGTTGCAAGGCCGGCAAGGCCTGGTGACGGGGTTTGTCCAGCAGATCACCGATGTAGTGGCGGTTGCTCGACGACAGGCAACCATGCAGCCACCCGGTGGAAGACAGGCGCAAACGCGAACAGGTGCGACAGAACGGTACGCTTTCGTTGGCAATCACCCCGAAAAAGCCCTGCCCTGGAATTTCATAGCGAACGGCTGTCGCATCGACCGGCGCGTCGGCTTGCAGGTATTCGTAGCGCTCGCCGATCAGGCTGAGCAATTGCTGCAAACTGACGAACTGTTGCAGGAAGGCATTGGAATCGTTGGCCAGGTGGCCCATGCGCATCAACTCAATGAAACGCAGTTCGTAACCACGCTCCAGGCAGTAATCGAGCAAGGGCATCACCTGATCCAGATTCTGCCCGCGCAACGGCACCATGTTGACCTTGATCTTCATCCCCGCCGCATTGGCTGCGTTCATACCGTCAAGCACAGTGGCGAGGTCGCCGCCCCGGGCAATACCACGGAATGCGCCGGCGTCGAGAGTATCGAGGGAAACGTTGATGCGCCGAATGCCTGCGTCCACCAGAAGCGGCAGCTTCTTGGCCAGCAATTGACCGTTGGTGGTCAGGCTGATGTCTTCCAGGCCCATCTTGCCGACTGCTGACATGAAGGCTTCAAGCTTTGGACTGACCAGCGGCTCGCCGCCGGTAATGCGCAAGCGCTCGATGCCGGCCGCTTCGATCAGGTAAGCCACACCGCGGGCCATGGCTTCGGCTGACAATTCATCCTGCGCAGCCACCAGCCGCTTGCCGTTGGGCACGCAGTAGGTACAAGCGTAATTGCAGGCTGAGGTCAGACTGATTCGCAGATTGCGAAAACGCCTGCCTTGACGGTCAACGATCATGATTTCTCCGGCGGAAGACAATTCGGGCCGCTAAAACTTGACTCACAAATCAAGTTTTAGCAAGTCCTCTACCTGAGTATATTCCTGCGGCGAGGCGCCAAGTAGCGTTTTAATGGCGCCATCAGGCAGCTGAATGGCTCAACTGCTCGGGGTATCGGTATCGCGCTTGCGCTTGTTGCCCATGCGCACGCCGATGTCCATGAGGAACTGGAAGAAACCTTCCTGATCTTCCAGCACATTGCTCCAGAACGGCGAGTGATACAGCGCCACGGCGCCATGCACCAACGCCCAGGACGCGCAGTAGTGGAAGTACGGCGGCACGTCTTCAAGCTTGCCTTCGCTGATACGCCCCTTGATCAGCAGGGTCAGGCGTTCGAAGTTCGAGGCACGGATCTTGTGCAGTTCCTCGATCATCTCCGGCACCTGGTTACCCTTGACCACCTTCTCTTCCAGGCGATCGAACAGGCGATAGCGTTGCGGGTCGCGCATACGGAATTCGAAGTACGCCCGGGACAGGGCCTCCTTGTCCTTGTCGACATCGGCCGAATGCAGCAGCTCGTTCAAATCGCGCTCGTAGTCGAGCATCAGGCGCAGATAGATTTCCGCCTTGGATTTGAAGTGCTTGTAGATCGTGCCTTTGCCGATACCGACGGCATCAGCAATCATCTCGACGGTGACACTGTCTTCACCTTGTTCGAGGAACAGCTTGAGCGCGGTATCGAGAATTTCCTGCTCGCGGCGGCGAAACTCACGGACCTTACGAGGTTCTTTATGCATAAGAAAAGGTCTGTTCGGGTCAAAATTCGAAGCCGCGTATTATGCCTAACTTGCGCCAAAATGCACGGATCATCCGACCATAACTGTTATTTCTGGTCATTTTGCGCACGCTTGCGCCTTGATGAGAACTCTTCTGAAGCGCACGTATTCCAAATTTGTTTAAAAACCGACACAGACAAACTGGACTGGGGCAAATACTGATCAATACTTGAACTGTCGGCGGGGCATCTCCCCCAAGTGTCACGCCGATATTGGTACCAACGGACCGCGTGCCATTGTTTTACTCCTAATGGTCTTAACCCGGATTCACCCCCCAGAACCCGGGTTTTTTTTGCCTGCGATTCAGCCTTTCACGTGAGCCAACGGGAACAGTCGCTTGAAATTCGTCGTGGTTTGCTCGGCAAAACGCTCGTAGGACTCGCCCCGCAACATTGCCAGAAATTCCGCTACTTCACGCACGTACTGCGGCAGGTTCGGCTTGCCCCGATGAGGGATCGGCGCCAGGTACGGCGAGTCCGTTTCCACCAGCAATCGATCGGCAGGTACCTTGCTGGCGACATCGCGCAGGGCGTCGGCATTGCGAAAAGTGACAATACCGGACAGGGAAATGTAATACCCCATGTCCAGCGCAGCCTTGGCCATGTCCCAGTCCTCAGTGAAGCAATGCAGCACGCCCGCCTGGGGCAACGCCGCATCTCGCAACAGGTCCAGGGTGTCGGCGCGGGCGCCACGGGTGTGAATGATCACCGGTTTGCCCGTCTGTTGCGCTGCTTGCAGATGCAGGCGGAACGAGGCCTGCTGCACCTCTGCCGCTTCCGGCTCGTAGTGATAGTCCAGACCGGTTTCGCCGATCGCCACCACGCGCGGGTGATTCAGCTCCTGCAACAGCCAATCCAGCGCCGGGGCGGCACCGGGTTGCACGTCCAGTGGATGCACGCCAACCGAACAGTCGACATCCTCATAACGCTCGGCCAGGGCTTTGACGTCCGCGGCATTGTCGGCGCTGACACCGATGCACAGGAAGTGACCGACCCCGCGTTGACGGGCCGCATCCAGCGCAGCATCGAGGGAGCCGTTGTGGGCGTTGAGGTCGAGGCGATCAAGGTGGCAGTGGGAATCTACGAGCATAATGGGCCGCAATTTACATCGAATGAGTGGGACCGGCCGATGATCTGATTCAAAGTCCGGGCGCTGACAGTCATATCCGCGCAGGCAGGGACGCCCATTGCACCAGCAACGCTTCGAGCAGCAAGGCCGGGTTGAGGTTGGCCTTGCTCAGGACTTTCTGACGCTGGGCGAGGATCCAGTCCTGCATATCCAGGACTTTGTCTTGAGCGGTCTTCTGCGCCAGGTATTGTACGACTTTTCGCATGTCGGTCAGGCCAAGCCCGGTTTCGTCCTGGGTCAATTGATAGCGCAGGATCAGGCTCGACCAGTCACAGAACCAATCGAACAGGCGCAACATCGGAATATTTTTCCATTCCTCGGCCAGTTGCGTGGGTGACTGCTGTTGCTTGAGGAGTTTTTTCACCCCTTCCACGACTTGCGCGCGCTGTTCACGGACACCCTGAGCCTGCAGATTGACCGCCGCCAATGGCGAGCCCGCGGCAAGTGTCAGCAGTTCGATGCGATCTTCCGCGGAACATTCAGGAAGTGCCTGAGCCAGCCACTGCAGACTCATGGCTTCACTTGGCAACGGACAAGCCTGCTGCACGCAGCGACTCTTGATGGTCGGCAGCAAACGGCTGGGCTGATGGCTGACCAACAGCAAAACGGTATCGCCAGACGGTTCTTCCAGGCTCTTGAGCAGAGCGTTGGCCGCGTTGATGTTCATCGACTCGACCGGTTCGATCAGCACCACCTTGCGTCCGCCCAACTGCGCGGTCTGCACCACGAAGCTGACCAGATCGCGGACCTGGTCGACCTTGATCGCCTTGTCGGCCTCTTCCGGCTCCAGGATGTAGTTGTCGGGATGACTGCCGGCCTTCAACAACAGGCAGGATTTGCATTCACCACAGGCTTCCAGGCCATTGGGGCGCTGGCACAGCAGGCTGGCCATCAATCGCTCGGCCAGAGCCCGCTTGCCGATGCCGGCCGGGCCATGCAACAGGTAGGCGTGTGCATGCTGCGCACGACCGGCCAATTGCTGCCAGAGACTGTCCTGCCATGGGTAGGCCTCAGCCACGGCTCAACTCCAGCAAGCGTGGCAACAAGGCATCCAGTGATTGCTGCACCTGTGCCAGTGACTGTGCGGCATCGACCAGCACGTAGCGCGCAGGGTCGGCCTCGGCACGCTTGAGGAAAGCACTGCGCACCGCATCGAAGAAGGCTCGCCCTTCAAGCTCGAAGCGGTCCAGACGACCACGGGCGCTGGCACGGGCCAGACCCACTTCCACCGGCAAATCGAAAATCAGGGTGAGGTCCGGGCGCAGATCACCCTGGACGAAGGTTTCCAGCGTGGCGATACGCTCCACCGACAAACCGCGACCGCCGCCCTGATAGGCGTAAGTCGAATCTTGTTTTCCGTTTGTTGTGAATGTAAACGTCAAAGGGATACAATCCTTTTTACAGAACGTAAACGCGCTTAAAAGCCCCGAGATAGAGGGCTTGAGCAAAAAATCAGGAGTCCACCGTGAGAACAATCATTGGCCTCGCAGCCCTAGCCAGATCAGGAAAAGACACCGTAGCATCAATGCTTCTGACCTACCCGGGGGTGGCCGCCTTTGCTTTAGCCGACCCTCTCAAGGTTGGTTGCCAAGCCCTTTTCGGTTTTACCGATGAGGAGGCTTGGCAGGACGACATGAAAGAGAAGGCCATTGAACTATGGGGCCGCTCGCCAAGAGAGTTCTTTCAAACGGTTGGAACTGAATGGTTGCGCAATCATAACCCAGACCACTGGCTGATGAGAGCAGACCGAGAAATCAACCCACCAGCGGGGGTGAAGGACTACTCCTTCCCAGCCAACCTTACCTCCCCGGATGCCCCTTTCGCCTTAGCCGCCCAAGCCTTTTTCGACTTCACTGACGACCAAGTCTGGAACCCCACCAGCTTAGCTATAAAAGATGAGTACTGGGGACTGGCCCCAAGCGAAGCCATTGAGCTTTTGAAACACCACGCCTACACCCTCTTCCCTGATTACGATCAGAGACGAGCCGCTCGCCCAGTGATGCTGCTCAAGCACAGAGGGCAACTTACGCAAGACGCTCGAACAATCATTATCAAAGACATCCGCTTTGAGAATGAGGCGTCGTTCCTGCGCGCTCATCAAGGTTCAATCTGGCATATCACGCGCCCCGATCTTCAGAAGGTGAATGCGCACTCCTCGGAGCTAGGTATCGACCAAGCTACCGACGATGTTCGGCTGCTGAACAGCGGCACCCTGGATGACCTGAGGGCACTGGTGGAAAGTGCCTGGGAGGCACATAAAGCAAAGCAATCAAATCAAATATACAAAGGCGGTGTTTAAATGACTGCCTTTGACCATAGCATTACCGAAGTTGAATCGATTAACGGAATGCGTATCGATTGCCGTTACTTGATGAGCCCGAACTACATTCCGGCCACCAATGTTTGTAGGTCGTTGCATTGGTTGTTCCTGCTTTATGCTCCCGATCGCACTCATCCGAATGGATACTTACTCCGATCCGGCATTGAGCATTTTCTTGATTACATGGCGATGCACAACCTCGCTAATCCTGAGCCTTTGCAAATAAAAAAGTACACCGACATCAACGCGGAAGTATTTAGTGGCTTCGTTAATTATATACGTGACAAAAATATCCCGGTCGCGTGCGCCGAGAAATTGAAAGCAGCCATGACGGTGGTTCCCAAGGATACCGGGAAACTTCCACTTATTGCGCTCCCGATCGTGGCGATGGATAGAAAAAACGGAACACCACCACTGAATTCTGACGGGTTTGAATCTTTTGAGCTGGCCATCACCACGCACATTATCGCGGTGTTTAAAAAGCTCATGTTTCGCGCACAAGTAGAAAAAGCCGAACCCTACGATGCCGCAACGGTTATGGAGGAAGTACGTCCAACGCCAACCAAGGAATGGCTGTTCAAATGGCAAAAGAATGAGTTCAAAAAGAAGAAAAGAGCTAACAAGGAAAGCTATCACAGTCGTTTCAGAAAATGCCTTGATCCGGAAATCAAGGCGCTGACTGATGACCCAAAGGGTATCAGCAAATTCATCGAAATCTACCATCGCGACAACCCCAACGCTGGAGCCCCCAAAAAAACCCAAGAAGATCAAGAAGCGCAACAAGAACAAAAAGAACAGGAAGAAGCCTCAGTAGAAGGCAAGGGTTTTGCTAACTGGAAGGTCGATTACGCCAGAATCGTAAAGACGTTCATCGTCCATGGTTTCCCGTTCAAGTTCAGCTCAGACGAGCTTTACAACAAATATCGCCAGGCCACAGTGACCACTGTCCCCGAAGATTGCGACGACATCATCGCGATTTTGTTGCACCGACTGACGTGGGCAAATAGAAGCACCAATGGAGCGCAACTCCTCAAGTTCGACGAAGTGCTAGGGCTTTATTACCCGACCATCACGGACATGACAGCAGTCCTTATGTTCATGATGTTCCAGTCTGGATGGAACAAAGAAACCGCTTTGGCGCTCGACCAAGACAATTTCGAGCACCTGCTAACGGGGACTATCGAGGAAGCGATCAAAGTCGTCTTTTCGGAAAAGCATCGTTCCCAGGGCGCTGGTAAACCCTTCGATGCCCCAAAACGGATCAACATGCCTACCCGCAATGATGATCCGTTCAGCTTCTATAACCTCATCCAACTGGCCGTCGAGCTTTCAAGCCCACTCGCCGATTACCCATTCGACGTCATTTCTGTTCTTGCGCCGGAAGAGAGAATGAATCCGATGTTTCTATGCATCCGGCCGTGGGGTGAATGGGTCAAGGGCGGACGTCACACTTCAATTGCACACCCCAAGACCTTCCCGGTGGGTGTTCAACAGTTCCTCAAACAGTACGAGGTCATCGATGACGGCAAGCGACTGACCTCGGCAATCGAACTTACGCGACGCTTCAGGCCTACCTGGCTTCTCTACAAGAAAAAGCACCATCCAATCACCTTGCTCTCCATGACGATGGGGCACAAAGACCGAGAGACCACTGACATCTTCTATGACAGTTCAAGCGCCGCTCACTATGAGCGTTTGAAACGGTTGCGCTCGGAACTGGAAGAAGTGGTCAAACTGCTACGCACACGGCAGTTTAAAGGACTCTTGGGCAAACAGGCTCAGGCAGAGGCTTCGGCGAACCTCAAGATCTTTCACATCCCGGGTAAACCGCGAGCGCTGTGGGGGTGTGCCAACCAAACGAAACCCGACTGGGTGGGCTCGGACATCATCGTAAGCACGGGCCGCAAATGTTTTGCCATCAAAGAATGCATTTTTTGCAGCCAATTTCGTGTGTTTGAAGACTCACTCCCATTCCTGATGGAGCGCGCGTCACACCTGGAAGAGTTGTTGGGCGATGCCGAGGAGTCGGGCTTCAGCTCACGGCTGAGCAAAGAGCTGGAGGTTCTTCAGTTCATTCTGGATGAGTGGGGAGATGAGAACGAGATTACGACCGCAGCACGATACCGCCGCCGGGAGTCGCCACTCTTGCCACGAGACCTGAACATCCTGGAAATCATTTTCGAGAGTGAGGAATACAATGTCTAACGTTAATACAACCTCAGCTTTCGAAACCATTGAAACGGCTGAAAACCTCTCCGATATTGATCCTCTGAACGGATTTGCACCGTCCACCCATGATACTGACGACTTCATCGGTGATGAGGTTGACCAGGAAGAGGACAAGAACACGTCCCAGAAAGAATACACTGATGATGGAGAGGAAAGTGAATCCGAGGCAGAGCACCTGCTCCAGGAAATGGAAGCCGACTACTCAGAGTCCGAGCTTGAGGAGTTGGAAGCTTTGCAGGAGGAATTCAAGTCCCCCGTTGCCACGCCTTCAGTGACCTTGGGGAGCAAATTGGTAGTCACAGGCGGCAAATTTCCTGTCGCCAAAGGCTCGAACTATAGAGACGCCATCTGGTATTTCCCACATGGCAAACATAGCTTTCCAAACAATGTGCGTTTTGATCGCAAGGTACCCGGATCGAATGAGCTGAAACGCGTACTCATCTATCACGTGATCCCAGAATTCTCGCCCTTCAGCTACATCCGTTCGTACTCGACGACAAAGTCATGGGGCAACGAATACAAGATCCTGGAACAGTACATTTTTTCGGCCAACAGGATGACCGCCGAGCCTCATCATCTTCGAATGATCTCTTTGCCATTGATCCTCCGGGCATTTGAGGCCGCCAAAGAAAGTGAGGCCAAACACCATTATTTTGCGCTGTTCAAGCTGATCAGGCTCTGGATCAACCTCTCGGAGCACCAACTGATCCCTGAAGAGCTTCGATTGGATATCGCTCTTGAACAAATCGACATCCCGGAGCGGCGTCAGGAGGTAGTGAAATCGCGCTTCCAGGGCACCTTGGATAGCTGGGTCTCCTATTCCGAAGAGGACCTTGAGATTCTGATCGACTACTCAATGTTTTGGGTTGAGGGGGTCATGCCAGAACTGAAGAAGCTCAAGGACTACCTGGTAGAAAGCAAATTCATTCATCTGGCAGACAAGCTCGTCACTCGTCGAGAGCGATTTGAAGAGCTAGAGCAACTCATGACCATCACAGTCAAAGAAAAGACCGTGATGCGCCCCAGCATTCGCAAATTTGCCAAGGAAGGTGTCGATTACTACTCGTACACCTGGATCGAAGGTTACGCCGATGTGCTCGATGGCATTCGTAACGCGATTTTCATTCTGCTGGCGTTGGTGACAGGGGCCAGGAAATCGGAGCTCGCGGTGATGAGCTTCGCGGATTTTGAAATTGATGGCAATGGTGATTACTGGCTCAAAATTACCCGCTGGAAAACGGCTGCCAGTCCAACGCACGGTGAAGATGACAGACTGCCGATCCCCAAATTTATCGGCGACTTGGTCATGCAATACCAGGACCTGCGCAGTATTGAGCCGTTTGTCAAACAAGGCTTTTTGTTCCAGGCGCAGAAATCCAACAAGACCGTGAAGAAAGCGACCCCTGCGCTGATCAATTACATCATTATTCAACTGAAAAACGAACTGCCTATTGATCGCTTGCATTGCCATCGCTTTCGCAAAACCATCGCAGAAATCCTGATCAATCGGGATGAACGGAACATCGATATCATCCGCGCGCTCTTTGGGCATAAGAGCTACGCGATGACCATGCGCTACATCGCGCGCAATCCGTTGATGGTTCGCAGTGTTGCAATTGCCATTGAGCAAAACTACACCAGGGAATTTCATGAAATCGTCGCGGGAATCCGATTCGGCGCTCATTCGGGTGACGCAGCCAAGCGTATCTATCAGCAAATCCTGAAGCGTCCCGATGAATTCAGCGGCAAGCAGCTCAAGGTGTCGCTGATGGCCTATATCAGCCATCTGCTTTCCGCCGGCGAGCCCATTTTCATCCGCCGAACTGCAGTCGGTACCTACTGCTTGACTGGGGAGCATTTCACCCGCGAATCCCTGCCCCCTTGTTTGCATGGTAAGCATGTGGAAGGTGAGTTGATCATGCCCGATCCCTCTAATTGCCAGATGGATTGCAAAAAAATCGTTGTCTTGGCCTCTGCCAAACAAGCGCTGAGCGACAACATTACGTTTTATACAACCGTTCTGGAAAACTCGACCGGCAAGTTGAGTTCTACGGCGGAACGCGAACTGCAGCGCAGGATTCAGGCAACACAAATTCACCTAAATAACCTTAACGCTGCTGGCCACTCCGGTCCTCAGTTGATCGAGGCGCGCAATGTCTGAGCAGCAGACCACTCAAACTTGCGTACATCCAGACACGCTTGAACAAGGCAGCGGCGCCCAGCGCCGCAAGCTCTTGATCGAGATCATTGTGGAACATCACCTTTCCGGAAACCGTTCAAAGCTTAAGCTCAAGGATGTGGCAGACCGGGCTGGCATCAGCCGCCAGGCACTTGACCGTTACTACGGCGATCTAAAACCGTACATCGCTGGCAAGCGTGATGTCGCCGATCTGGTCAACGGTAACGAACTCCGGTCACAAGTGCAGACCAAGACAGCCGTCAACGAGGTTGAGGCGAAGTATACCGAGCAAATTGAACGTCTTAAGGCTGAACACGAGAAGACGCTTCAGAAGGAATTGGACAGGCACATCACCTCGCTCATGAACAGCGATATTGTGCTATTGGAAAGTAACCAAATACGCGTCTCGCTCGAGAGACAGACACTTCACAATGCCGACTTGCTGAGCCAGATTCAAAGGTTGGAACTCAAGTTAGCCTTGGGTGTGGACGCCAACTCGTCGTTTGCAAAAGAAACCGAGGCATCGAAGAACACTAAGCTTGTATTCGACTTGGATATTGAAGCGCTTTGCATTGACTATCAACGCGGGAAAAACTTTGACACGTTCGAGGATCAGAAAAATGTCGAGCTTAGAAAAATTCGCGACAAGTTGAGTAAATATGCAAACACATCAGGCGTCCGTGTTATTTTCTTCTCCGACCGGTACATCTCACGATTCAAATTATTTGCCGATCAGTACATAAGCCTCCCAAAGGAAGTCAGCCTGATCGTCAGACTGCCGCTGTTCAGTCGCAGTGAGATTATTGCTTTTACAAGGCATATTCCAAACACATTCAAAACAAGCATTTACATTCCACACTTTTCCGGCTCAGAAAGTGAAAAAAAACTACAAAGACTTGGAATCTACAAATCATTACTGCCACCCGAGGAGGTCAAAGGCGCGGACAATGCCGACCAGCCTGCCATCGCATGGGGATTTGATGAAGTTAACTTCTTTAAAATAAATCCTGGCAGTTAATTCAATCGGGCCTTGCACACGGATAATCCATAATGCTGACAATAAAATCAAAAGAGATCACGTACAACAGTGCTGAGGTATTGATGGATGTCTCGCATTGCATCCTCATTGCAGGGCAAGACGGGAAAAACATCTTGCTCTCGCATCCTAATATGTTTTTGCATTCAGAAACGCGTGCTTCTATAAAAACGTCAAAGCGCTATGCCAGTATTATTTCCATGTTTTATCGCTTCCTATCCACTCAGGAAAAAATGAAGAATAAAGCACTGGGCCTGTATCACGTGTTGGCTGACAATAGAGACATTAAGCTTTGGCAAGTCCAGCGTCAAATTGATCGTGTAGAAGCACAATCACTCCGTCCTTCGTCAGAGACCATTTATGAGGATGCCAAAATTTTGCTGGTGTATTTCAAGTGGCTCAATGACCGTGGCTATCTGACCAACGTCCATGTCACCTTGAAAACATGGCGTGCAAATTTTCGTAGTAGGCGCATGCTCAACTATGTGCAACTTATGGCCAGGAGCAAGATTAATGCGAGCAACATTCGTGTCTTGGACAAAAAAAATCGCCAAAAAAGATCTAACTTCCTAATCACTGATCCCGAAATAAAACTCCTACTTGAAAACTATTCCGACCCTGTCTATGCGGCCATGTTCAACTTGGCACTTGGCACTGCGATGCGCCCGATGGACTTGGCAAAGTTTCCTTATATCGGCAATAAAGACAACAAACATATCTCGCCCTATTCAGAAATGGACAAACATCGGATAACAACATCTTATACCGTGTATAAGAGCAAGGGAAACAAAGACCGTGAAATCACCATCCATATGGCAGATTTAAAGTCCCTTGAAGAAAATTACATTATCCCTTATTACACCACCAGAAAACTGCTCTATAAAGAACGGTATGGACATGCCTGCCCACTGGGCGTCTTGTTCCTGAACAAAAAGGGAGAGCCAATCGATGAAAACATGATTGCGTCCCGTACGAACTATACAAAAAACAAAATCATCAAAACTCATCCCGAGTTCCGGGCGCACTTGGCATTTTATCAGAGCCGTCATTGGTGGCCAACGCAACATATCATTGCGACTTTTGGTGACAGGCTACTGACGGAATCGCTGGATGCCTTGTATCTTGCGACCGCGCAAGTCCTTACCGCGCAGATGGGTCACGACGATGTCCAGACCACCTATAAATATTACGTCGATATGGCACGCCTCATCATGCTGCTTCACAAGGGGCGCTCATTTGACCTCGTCACATCACCTGCTCAAACGGTCAGAGATTTTATGAACGGTCTAAAAATGCCCGAAGATGTTTTAGCCAACGAGGAAATTGAATCAATCGACGAAGAGGAGCAGATGGCAGGTTAGGAATCGCAGCGCCCCTGACTTTCGCAAATCTAGCGCAAGGGTTCGGGGCGGGGATTGCGTGCGCCAAGTCAACAGAGCTTGGCTTGAGGATTCTCAAACGGTGCTTCGCGCAAGCGTGTGCCCTGCATCAGTCGCATTTTTTCCATCAAAATTAATGAATAGCGAGTGTATGCACACAAAGTAGACTCTCGTTTCGCCTTCGCTTAATCTCGGTCACGCCACCCTCGATTCAACAAGGAGCAATCAATGGCTGTCTTTATGGTGACCTGGAACATCAACAAAGAGCGCGGTAATTACGCTCAAGCTCGACAGGCCTTCATTCAGCATTTGGATCGCTATCCAAACGTAAGCGATCCGGGCCTTGAAACGGTTCGATGGGTTAGCAGCACCGCTACGGCGAACCAGATATCTGACGACCTTCGCGCCAGACTGGATGCCAATGACCGCATTTTCGTCACTAAGTTGAACAACGGGGAGCATCAGGGCTGGCTTAGCAAGATTGTCTGGGAATGGATCAATGCACGCCTTTGACACTGCCCCCGCCCCTCGTATCGCTGGCATTTCAAAGGACGATCAAGGAGCCGTCTCCTCGGGCATCGGTCAACGCCGAACGCTAAAGCTGCGGGCTACGCTTAGACCCTATCCATTCCCGACATACTGCTCTCAACGCCGCTTCCCGCGGAACAACCTAGTGATTAGCATCGCACCAGCGGATCACCCTCCCTTGCTTCCATCACTACTGAAATCGATCTCTCAAACACATCACATCATTTCAAAAAGCGGATAGTCCATAGCTGGTGCCCAGCATTCTTGGCTGAACATCCAGTATTCTTAAGAGGGGGGATTATGCGTCGCAACTTCACTCTCAAGCGTTGTCTTCGTAAGCAAGCTAAGTCACGCGCCGCCGCGAGAGGCGATGAGCTGCCGCCAATCAGTGAACAGATCAGAAGTTAGAGGAGTGTATGGGCGATATCGGAGCGGGTGGTGAGCACTTTTTCATGGCTTTTTGCTCCGTCGATGCAGTGACCGCAAACAAAAGCAACGCTGACAAACACGGATGGGACGTCTTCGTCGAGGTCGAACAGGAAGCGAGCGAGCTTACACAGTTAACGCTCCATGAGCCCATCATTGCAGGTAAAGTCCAAGTAAAGTCCACCCGCACCACTTCATTGAAAGTCGATGTCACCCTGTCCAACCTGAGAAAAATGGCCACCAGCCCACTTCCCTCCTTCTATGTCCTGATGGATTTTTCTCAGGGGCTGTACTCCCCAAGGGCATTCATACGTCACGTGGATGAATCTCTGATTCGTGAAATTTTGGAGAGGGTGAACACTCATATCATCGCGGGCAAAGCAGAAAAACTGCACAAGCTCAGCGCCCCCCTCCTGCACGCCAATCAACAACACCATCGCCATCACACCGAATACGTCAACCGGGCCCGGCTGCCCACAATGAAACCAACCCCGCATTGCCCCTGAGCATTTCGCACGGCACCAGAACGATCCATTAAATCCCGATGTACACGCGCACCCCCAGCACAGTGTTCAGCAAGATCGGCAGATCGCAGCGAAGGTCAGCTGGAACTGGATCGGCTAGTCGCCCACGCCCATCAGCATTACCACCACCGACATCCATGACAGCGGCGAGATCATCGCGGTTTCCCTGGGACGGCTCAGCTTTTCCCCTAATCGTTGCTTTTTTATTATTTTCGTAGCTTATGATTGTTGGGAAAACAGCTTCAACCACAGAAGCTTCAATGGATTGAACAACCAGATGACTTGGCTCGTGTTCGTTTGTTTGCTCTCGATGAACATTGAGCGAGGCATCAAAGCGTTTCGTGGATACTGTTCCAACGCCCGACGCCTAACACAACTGTAGGCTAAACGGCACACACGCCAGCAAACCTGCGAGTGCAAACAATGGATTCTGTTGAGTCAATTCAGCGTCAAGCCGAGCGGGTCTTCGGCAACGAAAATAAGGCTAACGCCTGGTTAAATCAGCCGAAAGTCGCCTTCGGCGATAACACACCACTGCAAGCCATTCAAAATAGAGGGGGATACGAACTCGTAAAGGCTGAGCTTGAAAAAATCAGCCAAGGATATGTGTGCTAATGCGCTCACTTCCTTCTACGCTCATGATGGGTTTTGACAATCAATCCCCATTGCGAAGCCTCCCTCGTCATGCCGAAGAATTTAAGCTGGTTGTTTTCGTGAGGTTAAGCAGTAACGATTTCCACAGCAGGAGCGTCGGACAACGCCCGCTTGCTTATAGGTCGAGTCATCCTCGCTTATTGCAAATCTGTGTTTGCTAGAGTTGAGCGACCTCATGTCAAGGGCGTCGGAACGTGTCGCGGCTTACTTCATGGACCGAGGCTTGCTCGTGCCCATTGCGTTCGAACTCAACACTCTTGGATCGTTTGCTCATGTGCTGGGGGAAGGGACAGATTACGAGGCTGGTTTGATTAATCTGCTCGAAAGCCTGCGCGATCCAGCCGCCCATGAAACGGTATTTTCGGATGTGCGTTGAGTGACGGGCGCTGCAGACAATCCGACCATTGTTCATGATTTTGAATAACCACACGCAGGCGCTAGCCCAACTGATCCTGAATCTGTTGAACCACCCTTCGCATCGCCGGCAAATAACGCCTTGCAGCCTCCTCGACCGACATAGCCTTGGCGATGTACACCAGATTCAGGCAACCCATTACTCGTTGCTCGTGCGCGACCGGGATCGCAATGGCGGCGATCTTACGTTCCAGCCCCCAATGAGAGTTGTTTTCGCCATAGCCCTTGGCCAAGGTGTGTTCCACCAATCGCTCGACAAAACGGCGGTCGGCGGCCAGCGCTGATTGTTCATCTTCGCGGCCGATCATCAATTCAATCAGCTCTTCCCGCTCGGCGGGTGGGCAGAACGCAAAGTACGCACGCCCAGTCGCGGTCATAAGCAACGGCAGGCGCCGGCCAACCATGGAGCGGTGAAACGAAAGGCGGCTGAAGCGATGGGTGGTCTCGCGAATGACCATGGCATCGCCGTCCAGCGTGCACAGGTCGGTGGGCCAGATGACTTCTTGCAATAACTCTCCGAGCAAGGGCGCTGCGATGGAGGATATCCACTGCTCATCGCGAAAACCTTCACTGAGTTCGCGCACTTTCAACGTCAGACGATAGCTATCATCCGACTCGCTACGCCGCACATAACCTTCAGCCTGCAAGGTCTCTAACAGTCTGCGCACTGTGGTGCGGTGCAATCCGCTCTGCTCAGCCAGTTGTGCGGTGCTAGCTCCGCCGTCGAAGCGGTTCAAGCCATTGATCAGTGCCAGACCTCGCATTAGGCCACGCACTGGTTTGTATTCAGTCTCGCTCATGGCTGGATCCTTTGTTGTTGTAAATCAATTATGTGCACTTAGTGCACACTAACAAGGGTTGTCGTTGTCGACTAGCCTTGTGATTTCCATACTGCGCCCAACAAGAAATCCAAAAGCGCTGTACGGAGATATCCATGAGTCCTGCACCCACCCCCTCAACATTGGAGCTGACCACCGACGTTGCCATCGTCGGCGCTGGCCCTGTCGGCTTGATGATTGCCAATTACCTCGGGCAATGTGGCGTGAATGTCACCTTGGTGGAAAAGCTCGACAGTCTGATCGATTACCCCCGCGCCATCGGCCTGGACGACGAAAGCCTACGCACCTTCCAGTCGGTCGGCCTGGCCGATGCTGTTCTACCGCACACCACCCCTTGGCACGCCATGCGATTCCTGACCCCAAAGGGACGCTGCTTCGCCGATATCCAGCCCAAGACCGACGAGTTCGGATGGTCGCGTCGCAACGCGTTCATCCAGCCCCTGGCCGACCGCGTGCTGTTCGAAGGCCTGCAGCGCTTTGACAACGTCAAAGTACTGTTCAGCCGCGAGCTCGACAGCTTTGAGCAAACCGCTGGCTCGGTAGTGCTCAACCTCAAGGACTCCCAAGGCCGCGACGAACGGTTGCACGCCCGTTACCTGATCGGTTGCGACGGCGGCAACAGCCTGGTGCGACGCAACCTCGACATCAGTTTTGAAGGCAAGACCGCCCCCAACCAATGGATCGTCGTCGACATTGCCAACGATCCGCTGAGCACACCGCATGTCTATCTGTGCTGCGACCCGGTGCGCCCTTATGTGTCCGCTGCCCTGCCCCACGGCGTACGCCGTTTCGAATTCATGGTCATGCCCGGTGAAACCGAAGCCGAGCTGAGCAAGCCGGAAAACATGCGCAAGCTATTGGCCAAAGTGCTGCCGAACCCGGACAACATCGAATTGATCCGCAGCCGCGTCTACACCCACAACGCCCGCCTCGCCGGCCAGTTCCGCCAGGGTCGGGTGCTGTTGGCAGGCGATGCCGCGCACATCATGCCGGTATGGCAAGGCCAGGGTTACAACAGCGGCATGCGTGATGCCTCCAACCTGGCGTGGAAGCTGTCGCTGGTGATCAAGGGCCTGGCTGCGGACAGTCTGCTCGACAGCTATGAACAGGAGCGTCGCGATCACGCCAAGGCAATGATCGATCTCTCCGTGCTCGCCGGTCATGTCCTGGCGCCGCCGAAGCGCTGGCAAGGCACCCTGCGTGATGGTGTGTCCTGGTTGCTGAACTATGTGCCGCCAGTCAAACGCTACTTCCTCGAAATGCGCTTCAAGCCGATGCCGCAATACGCCCAGGGCGCCTTGATCGCACCGAGCGAAAAAACCTCGCCGGTGGGCAAGATGTTCATCCAGCCGCGGGTGCTGACCGAAGCCGGCGAGCAGGTATTGCTCGATGAAGTGATCGGCAAGCACTTCGCGATCATCGCCTGGGGCTGCGATCCGACCTGGGGCCTGACACCGGCACAAATCGAACAATGGCAGGCGCTGGGCACACGCTTCATTCAAGTATTGCCCGATGTCCAGCTGCGCGCTGCCAGCGATGCCGGTCCGGACGTGATCCGTGTCGGTGACAGCAGCGGTCGCCTCAAGGAATGGTTTGCCCGCGGTTCATCCTCCATTGCCCTGGTACGGCCGGACCGTTTTCTGGCTGGCCTGGCAATCCCGCAAACCGTTGGCCAGGCCTGCGATCAACTGGCGCTGGCCCTCAAGGCCTTGCCACAACCGATCGCAGCGATCGTTACCAGCAAGGTGGCTTGAAATGAGCGCCTATTTGCACTGCATGTCGCACACGCCGCTGGTGGGTTTCGTCGACCCGGCGCCCGAAGTGTTGGTCGAAGTCGACGGCATGGTTGCCGATGCCCGGGAACGTATTGCCCGCTTCGATCCGGAACTGGTCATCCTGTTCGGGCCCGACCATTACAACGGGTTTTTCTACGATGTGATGCCGGCGTTCTGCATCGGCATGGCCGCCGACGCCATCGGCGATTTCGACACCGCCGCCGGGCCGCTGGATGTGCCCAAGGCCTTGGCCGAAGCCTGCGCTCAATCGGTACTGGACGCCGGTGTCGATACCGCCGTGTCCTATCGCATGCAGGTCGACCATGCCTTCGCCCAGCCACTGCAATTGCTGCTCGGCGGTTTGCGTGGCTGCCCGGTGATTCCGGTGTTCATCAACTGCGTCGCAGTGCCCCTGCCCGGCTTCAATCGTGCTCGTTTGCTTGGCGAGGCCATCGGTCGGTGGGCCAGGTCGCTGGACAAGCGCGTGCTGTTTCTCGCCTCCGGAGGCTTGTCCCACCAGCCACCGGTGCCGGAACTGGCCAAGATCGACGCGCGCATGGCCGACCGTCTGATGGGCAGCGGCCGGCAGTTGCCGGCCGATGAGCGCCAGGCGCGGCAGGACCGGGTCATCCAGGCCGCCCGGGATTTTGTCGAGGATCAGCACAGCCTGCATCCGCTCAACCCAACCTGGGACCGGCATTTCATCGAGACCCTTGAGCAGCAACGACTGCCCGACCTCGATGCCCTGGGTAACGACGAACTGTCGACCCTGGCCGGTAAATCCACCCATGAGGTGAAAACCTGGGCGGCCGCCTTTGCGGCGCTGTCTGCGTTCGGTCCCTACCACAGCGAAGGCCGTTACTACCGACCCATTCCCGAGTGGATCGCAGGATTCGCCGCCCTGAGCGCCCGCCCAATACTCACTTGCGTATCCGAGGAACTGTCATGATCGCCACTGCATTCACCGAAGCGTCCACCAGCCGTTTTGCCGATATCCACGAGGGCGAACTGCAACTGCGACTGCATTACAACGACGTTGGCCAGGGCGACGAAACCGTGGTCATGCTTCACGGCTCCGGCCCTGGCGCCAGCGGCTGGGCCAATTTCAACCGCAATATCGAGCCACTGGTGAATGCCGGTTATCGGGTGATCCTGATGGACTGCCCGGGCTGGAGCAAAAGCGACCCGGTGGTCAGCGCAGGCTCGCGCTCGAACCTCAACGCACAGGCGCTCAAGGGCCTGCTGGACGCGCTGGACTTGAACCGGGTGCACATCATCGGCAATTCGATGGGTGCCCACAGCACAGTCGCTTTCGCCCTTGAGTACCCCGACCGCATTGGCAAACTGATCTTGATGGGCGGCGGCACCGGTGGCCCTAGTGCGTTTGTCCCGCAGCCCACGGAAGGCATCAAGCTGATCGGCGCGCTGTACCGCGACCCGACCATCGACAACCTGAAGAAGATGATGAACGTCTTCGTGTTCGACGCCAGCAGCCTGACCGATGAACTGTTCCAGTCTCGCCTGGACAACATCCTTGCGCGCCGCGATCACCTGGACAACTTCGTCCAGAGCAGCACCCTCAACCCCAAGCAGTTTCCCGACTTCAGCCATCGCCTGCATGAAATCGCTGCTGAAACCCTGCTCGTCTGGGGCCGCGAGGACCGCTTCGTGCCGATGGACACCGGCCTGCGCCTGCTGGCTGGCCTGCCCAGGGCGCAGTTGCATGTGTTCAACCGCTGCGGCCACTGGGCGCAGTGGGAACACGCGGAAAAATTCAACCGCATGGTCCTGGACTTCCTGACCCACTGATCCGCGAGGCTGAGATGAATCTGAATCAAGAAACACTGCAACGGCTGGCCGCTGATCTGCGTCGGGCCGAAGCCCAGGGTGAAGCCATCGGGCCGTTGCGCGAGCAGATCGGCGAAGACAATGCCGAAGCGGCCTACACCATCCAGCGCCTCAACGTTGACCATGCCGTGGCGAGTGGCCGACGCGTGGTCGGCCGCAAGATCGGCCTGACCAATCCCAAGGTGCAACGTCAGTTGGGTGTGGATCAGCCGGACTTCGGCACCTTGTTCGCCGACATGTGTTACGGCGATAACCAGACCGTGCCACTGGGCCGTGTGCTGCAACCGAAGATCGAAGCCGAAATCGCACTGATTCTGCAGGGTGATCTGCCACGCGCAGACACCACATTCGCCGATGTCATGGCGGCTACCGGCTGGGTTGTACCTGCCTTGGAAATCGTCGGTAGCCGCGTGCAGGGCTGGAACATCCGCTTCGTCGACACCGTGGCCGATAACGCTTCCAGCGGCTGTTTCGTGCTCGGTGGCCCGGTCCGTCGGCTTAATGGACTGGACTTGCGCCAGGCCGGCATGCGCATGACCCGCAATGGCGAAGAAGTGTCCAGCGGCAGCGGTGCCGAATGCCTGGGGCACCCACTCAATGCTGCCGTGTGGCTGGCACAAACCATGGCCCGCCTGGGCGATCCGCTGCGAGCCGGCGACATCATCCTGACCGGGGCGCTCGGACCGATGGTGGCCGTCGGGGCCAATGATCGATTCGAGGCCGACATCGAAGGCATTGGTCGAATCGGCGTGCAGTTCAGCGCCGAATGATCGGCGACTTGCGTGTAAATGAGGCAACAACAATGAACAAACTGAAAGTCGCCATCATCGGTTCCGGCAACATCGGCACCGACCTGATGATCAAAATCCTGCGCAACGCCAAGCATTTGGAAATGGCCGTGATGGTCGGCATCGACCCGGCCTCCGATGGCCTGGCCCGCGCCAGTCGCATGGGCGTGGCGGTGACCCACGAAGGCGTCGAAGGCCTGACTGGCATGGACGTATTCAAGGACATCGACTTCGTCTTCGATGCCACCTCGGCCGGTGCCCATGTAAAGAACGACGCGTTTCTGCGCTCGATTAAACCCGGCATTCGCCTGATCGACCTGACCCCAGCAGCCATAGGCCCGTACTGTGTGCCGGTGGTCAACCTGGAGCAAAACCTCGATCGACTTAACGTCAACATGGTCACCTGCGGTGGCCAGGCGACGATCCCGATGGTCGCGGCGGTGTCGCGCGTGGCCAAGGTGCACTATGCCGAAATCGTCGCCTCGATCGCCAGCAAATCGGCCGGCCCCGGCACCCGCGCCAACATCGACGAGTTCACTGAGACCACCTCCAAAGCCATCGAGGTGATCGGCGGTGCGGCCAAGGGCAAGGCGATCATCGTCATGAACCCGGCCGAGCCACCGCTGATGATGCGCGACACCGTCTTCGTGCTGTCCGAAGCCGCTGACCAGGCCAAAGTCGAGGCCTCCATCGAAGAAATGGCCGCTGCGGTGAACGCCTATGTACCGGGCTATCGCCTGAAACAGAAGGTTCAGTTTGACGTCATCCCTGAAGACGCACCGCTGAATATTCCTGGCCTTGGGAAATTCTCCGGCCTCAAGACCTCGGTGTTCCTTGAAGTCGAAGGCGCCGCCCATTACCTGCCGGCTTACGCCGGTAATCTCGACATCATGACCTCCGCTGCCTTGGCCACCGCCGAGCGCATGGCGCAGTCGATGCTCAACGCCTGAGGAGACCGACATGAGTTTTAATCCCGGCAAAAAGCTGTACATCTCCGACGTCACCCTGCGCGACGGCAGCCACGCGGTCCGTCACCAGTACTCGATCCAGAACGTGCAGGACATTGCCCGCGCGCTGGACAAGGCGAAAGTCGACGCCATCGAAGTGGCCCACGGCGACGGCCTGCAAGGGTCGAGCTTCAACTACGGCTTCGCCGCCCACACCGATCTGGAGTGGATCGAAGCTGCCGCCGATGTGATCAGTCACGCCAAAATCACCACCTTGTTGTTACCTGGCATCGGCACGGTGCATGACCTGAAAGCAGCCTACAACGCGGGTGCCCGGGTGGTACGCATCGCCACCCACTGCACCGAAGCGGATGTGTCGAAACAGCACATCGAGTATGCCCGCGAGCTCGGCATGGACACCGTCGGCTTCCTGATGATGAGTCATATGATTCCGGCCGATCAGT
>NZ_RRZK01000016.1 GCF_004348895.1 Pseudomonas vancouverensis | reverse complement strand
GTCCGATTTCCTGATGGGCCGTGCTTCGGGTAAAAACGGCGGCGCACCTTTCCGGGCCAGCTTCGACTGGCTGATCGCCCCGAGCAACTTCGTCAAGGTTGTGGAGGGCAATTACAGTGCGTGAGCCTTACAGCATCGAGGCCGAGCACGGCCTGCTGGGCGCGATGATGCAGCGCCCAGAACTGATCGACTCCCTGAGCGACGACCTGTCCCCGGAATCGTTTTACTTTCCAGCAAACGCCGAGGTGTATCGGGGGATTCTCGCGGTTCGTGATGCGGGCAAGTCCGTCGACTTCCTCACCGTGGGCAACCACGTTGGCAGTTTGGCTGATGGCTCGCCAGCTTTCGCCTACTGCGCCGAGATCGTCCATGGTACGCCCAGTGTTGCCAGTGCGAAGACCTACGCGGGCATCGTGCGTGAAAGGGCTATCGAACGTTCCCTGTTTGAGCTTGGCACCCAGGCCATGGATATCGCGCACAGCGATCAGGACGTGCAGGCGAAAATCGCCGCCGTCCAGGCCGCTGCCATGGCGATTGATTGCGGTGCGGGTGATGACGACATCGTCAAAGTGGGTGATGTCCTGGCCGACCAACTGGAGGTGTGGCAGGAGCGTCACGATCGCCATGCCCGCGGTGAAACGCTGATCGGCCTGTCCACCGGCCTGAAAGACCTGGACGAAAAACTGGGCGGCTTGCAGCCGGATCACCTGTACATCGTTGCCGGCCGGCCTGCCATGGGCAAAACCACGCTCGCCATGGGCTTCGTCATCGACGCAGCGGTGCGCCAGAGCAAGTCGGTGCTCGTCATCAGCCTTGAGATGAAAAAAGGCCAGCTGCTCGACCGGGCGGTGGCATCCGAGGGACGTGTTCCGCTCACGTTGGTGAAAAACGGCACGGCGTGTCAGAGCCACGGCGCGGAGCTTTCTGCTGCGGCCGGGATCCTGCAGCGGGCACCGCTGTACATCGCTGACCGAGCGGGCTCGTCGATTGGTCGCATCCGCTCCCTGGCCCGTCGCCACAAGATGCGTTACGGCTTGGACCTGCTGATGATCGATTACCTGCAATTGCTGGAAGGCGAGGGCGGTAACCGTACCGAGGAGGTCAGCAGCATCAGCCGGGGTTGCAAGCTGCTCGCCAATGAGTTGGGCATTCCCGTCGTGCTGCTGAGCCAGCTCTCGCGCAAATGCGAAGAGCGCCCGAACAAGCGGCCTATCCCTTCCGATTTGCGGGAGTCCGGGGCCATCGAGCAGGACGCCGACGTGATCCTGTTCGTGTACCGCGACGAGGTCTATCACGAAAACACCGATGCCAAGGGCATCGCCGAAATCATCATCGGCAAAGGGCGCGACATCGAGATGGGCACCGTCCGTACGGCCTTCCTTGGGCAGTACAACCGCTTTGAAAACCTTGCTGCGGGGTGGAAGCCAGAGCCTGTCGAGCAGCCGGAAAAAGTTACCAGTCTAGCCAGCCGTTATCGTCAAAAGGACAAATTCTGATGGATATCCAGCGACTTGCTGCACCCACGCCATCGAACTACCGCTACGCGGTGTTTTGCTGCTCATTCAAGTGGGAGCTGGGAAGTACCCCGGACCATGCCATGGCTTTGTTTGCCGACGAGGCCATGGCCAAGCGGTACGGCGCGTTGATGTGGCCCTCAACGTTCGAGGTGGTGGATCGTTTTGCCCTGGCGGAGATGAAGGATTGAGCGCCCTGATCAAGACCCTGACCGTAAAGCTGTCCGACGCCGAAATTCTGCGTAACGCCAAGCTGGAGCATGTGCGCGATCTGCGCGATGCCAGTCATCCCGCGCTGCACTTTCGATTCGCGAAGAACCGCACGCGTGGGTCGTGGTACCTGCTGAACAAACGCCAGTGGCATCGCATCGGCGCATTTCCCGATCTGTCCACCAAGCAAGTCGTCGCGGCCCTGCCGGCAGTGCGTTTGCGGGTCGCAGCTGAGGGGGCTGCCAGCGTTTCGGGTTGGGTGACCGTCGGCGAGTTGCTGGACTGGTTTGCCGATCGCATGGCCCGTTCGCGTGCGCTCTCGGCCAAGCGTCGCTCGGCCGGCAAGTCGGCGATCAGCTGCCAGCTCAAGCCGCGTCTGGATGATTTGCTGCTTCGTGACGTGAATGCCCAGACCCTGGACAAGCTGCTGATGTGGCCGGCACAGGAAGAGTTGTCACTGTCCTACGTCCAGCAGCTCTACCGACTGCTCGCGGTGGCCTTTCGTCAGGCCCGTAAATTGGACCTGATCCCGGTCAACCCGATGGCCGAGCTCAAGTTCATCAACTTCACGA
>NZ_RRZK01000015.1 GCF_004348895.1 Pseudomonas vancouverensis | reverse complement strand
GTCCGATTTCCTGATGGGCCGTGCTTCGGGTAAAAACGGCGGCGCACCTTTCCGGGCCAGCTTCGACTGGCTGATCGCCCCGAGCAACTTCGTCAAGGTTGTGGAGGGCAATTACAGTGCGTGAGCCCTACAGCATCGAGGCCGAGCACGGCCTGCTGGGCGCGATGATGCAGCGTCCTGAACTGATCGACTCCCTGAGCGACGACCTGTCCCCCGAATCGTTTTACTTTCCAGCAAACGCCGAGGTGTATCGGGGGATTCTCGCGGTTCGCGATGCGGGTAAGTCTGTCGACTTTCTCACCGTGGGTAATCACGTTGGCAATTTGGCTGATGGCTCGCCAGCTTTCGCCTACTGCGCCGAGATCGTCCACGGTACGCCCAGTGTTGCCAGTGCGAAGACCTATGCGGGCATCGTGCGTGAAAGGGCTATCGAACGTTCCCTGTTTGAGCTTGGCACCCAGGCCATGGATATCGCGCACAGCGATCAGGACGTGCAGGCGAAAATCGCCGCCGTCCAAGCCGCTGCCATGGCGATTGATTGCGGTGCGGGTGATGACGACATCGTCAAAGTGGGTGACGTGCTGGCCGATCAACTGGAGGTTTGGCAGGAGCGCCACGATCGCCATGCCCGTGGTGAAACGCTGATCGGCCTATCCACCGGCCTGAAAGACCTGGACGAGAAACTGGGCGGCTTGCAGCCGGATCACCTGTACATCGTTGCCGGCCGGCCCGCCATGGGCAAAACCACGCTCGCCATGGGCTTCGTCATCGACGCAGCGGTGCGCCAGTGCAAGTCAGCGCTCGTCATCAGCCTGGAGATGAACAAAGGCCAGCTGCTCGACCGGGCGATAGCATCCGAGGGGCGTGTCCCGCTCACGTTGGTGAAAAACGGCACGGCGTGCCAGAGCCACGGCGCGGAGCTTTCTGCTGCGGCCGGGATCCTGCGGCGCGCACCGCTTTACATCGCTGACCGAGCGGGTTCGTCGATTGGTCGCATCCGCTCCCTGGCCCGTCGCCACAAGATGCGTTACGGCCTGGACCTGCTGATGATCGATTACCTGCAATTGCTGGAAGGCGAGGGCGGTAACCGTACCGAAGAGGTCAGCAGCATCAGCCGGGGTTGCAAGCTGCTCGCCAAGGAGTTGGGCATTCCTGTCGTGTTGCTGAGCCAGCTTTCGCGCAAATGCGAAGAGCGCCCGAACAAGCGGCCTATCCCTTCCGATTTGCGGGAGTCCGGGGCCATCGAGCAGGACGCCGACGTGATCCTGTTCGTGTACCGCGACGAGGTCTACCACGAAAACACTGATGCCAAAGGCATTGCCGAAATCATCATCGGCAAGGGGCGCGACATCGAAAAGGGCACCGTCCGTACAGCCTTCCTTGGGCAGTACAACCGTTTTGAAAACCTTGCTGCGGGGTGGAAGCCAGAGCCTGTCGAGCAGCCGGAGAAAGTCACCAGTCTGGCCAGCCGTTACCGTCAAAAGGAAAAATTCTGATGGATATTCAGCGACTCGCTGCACCCGCGTCATCGAACTACCGCTACGCGGTGTTTTGCTGCTCATTCAAATGGGAGCTGGGAAGTACCCCGGACCATGCAATGGCTTTGTTTGCCGACGAGGCCATGGCCAGGCGGTACGGCGCGTTGATGTGGCCCTCAACCTTCGAGGTGGTGGATCGTTTTGCCCTGGCGGAGATGAAGGATTGAGCGCCCTGATCAAGACCTTGACCGTAAAGCTGTCCGACGCCGAAATTCTGCGTAACGCCAAGCTAGAGCATGTGCGCGATCTGCGCGATGCCAGTCATCCCGCGCTGCACTTTCGCTTCGCGAAGAATCGCACGCACGGGTCGTGGTACCTGCTTAACAAGCGGCAGTGGCACCGCATCGGCGCCTTTCCCGCACTGTCCACCAAGCAAGTCATTGCGGCCCTGCCGGCGGTGCGTCTGCGGGTCGCGGCTGATGGTGCTGCCAGCGTTTCGGGTTGGGTGACCGTCGGCGAGTTGCTGGACTGGTTTGCCGATCGCATGGCCCGTTCGCGTGCGCTCTCGACCAAACGGCGCTCGGCCGGCAAGTCGGCAATCAGCTGCCAGCTCAAGCCGCGTCTGGATGATTTGCTGCTTCGCGACGTGAATGCCCAGACCCTAGACCAGCTGCTGATGTGGCCGGCACAAGAAGAGTTGTCACTGTCCTACGTCCAGCAGCTCTACCGACTGCTCGCGGTGGCCTTTCGTCAGGCCCGTAAATTGGACCTGATCCCGGTCAACCCGATGGCCGAGCTCAAGTTCATCAACTTCACGA
>NZ_RRZK01000014.1 GCF_004348895.1 Pseudomonas vancouverensis | reverse complement strand
TAGGCCCCGTCGGCAGGCTGAGTGGAGGGGTTTATCCGGGGGTGGGAGCGCAGCGACCGTGCGGCGAAGCCGCACACATCGAGAGGAGGTGCAGCGA
The DNA here is from genome assembly GCF_004348895.1 of Pseudomonas vancouverensis. Taxonomy (GTDB): domain Bacteria; phylum Pseudomonadota; class Gammaproteobacteria; order Pseudomonadales; family Pseudomonadaceae; genus Aquipseudomonas; species Aquipseudomonas vancouverensis. The sequence goes on along the minus strand of NZ_RRZK01000014.1, from coordinate 105,215 downwards.
AGCAAACCGTAGGCGATGCCCCCGGATGAATCCCGGAGCGAAGGAACCCGAGCCACGGCGAGGGCCGAACGCTGGGGCAAGACTTTTTGGTTCCTTTTGTGTCGTTTGACAAAAGGGACTCGCCGTAAGGGCGAAACCATAAGCAGCCGTTACCGCAGCAACGGATATGCACACAAAGCACAAAGCACAACGCACAAAACAAGAACAACAATCGACCACTCATCCCAAAGCGATACAAAAACACATACGACACGATATTTTCCGTTTGATATTAATTTCTGTATCGCTTATAAAGTTCCCAATGCCCCAGAACAGATTCCAGGCGGGAACACAAAAATGTACGCACAGCTCGTAGAAACCGGCGTCAAGCGCATCAAGGACCTCTCGGAGATGTCCGAAGAGGAACGCGCATTCCAGGAAAAAATCGATTCAGAAATCAAGATCGAAGCCAAGAACTGGATGCCAGATGCCTACCGCCAGACCCTGATCCGGCAGATTTCCCAGCACGCCCACTCCGAAATCGTCGGCATGCTGCCCGAAGGCAACTGGGTCACCCGCGCGCCTTCGCTCAAACGCAAACTGCAACTGATGGCCAAGATCCAGGACGAAGCCGGTCACGGCCTGTACCTGTACAGCGCCATGGAAACCCTGGGCGCCGACCGCGATGAAGAAATCGCCAAGCTGCACAGCGGCAAGGCCAAGTACTCGAGCATCTTCAATTACCCGACCCTGAACTGGGCCGACATGGGCGCCGTGGGCTGGCTGGTCGATGGCGCCGCGATCGTCAACCAGGTGGTGCTGCAACGCACCTCCTACGGTCCGTACTCGCGGGCGATGATCCGTATCTGCAAGGAAGAGAGCTTCCACCAGCGCCAGGGCTACGAAATCCTCCTGACCATGATGCGTCATGGCAATCAGGCGCAAAAAGACATGGTCCAGGACGCGATCAACCGCCTGTGGTGGCCGTCGCTGATGATGTTCGGCCCGAGCGACGAACACTCGCCGAACAGCGCGCAATCCATGGCCTGGAAAATCAAGCGCCAGAGCAACGACGAACTGCGCCAGCGCTTCATCGACCAGACCATCCCGCAACTCGAATTGCTCGGCTGCACCTGCCCGGATCCTGACCTGAAGTGGAACGCCGAACGCGGTCACTACGACTTCGGCGAGATCCAGTGGAACGAATTCTACGAAGTGCTCAAGGGCAACGGCCCGTGCAACCAGGAACGTGTCGCCACCCGCCGCAAGGCGATGGAAGACGGCGCCTGGGTTCGCGAAGCCGCCGTCGCCCACGCCCGCAAAAAACAAAACAAGAACGCCGCCTGATTCGGCCACCTGATCTGGAGACACCGCCATGTCCGAATGGACCCTTTTCGAAGTCTTCGTGCGCAGCAAGCACGGCCTGAACCACAAGCATGTCGGTAGCGTGCACGCCGCCGACACCACCATGGCCATCGAAAACGCCCGCGAGCTGTACACCCGTCGCAGCGAAGGCGTGAGCCTGTGGGTGGTGCCGTCGGCGCTGATCACCGCTTCGTCGCCGGATGAAAAAGACCCGCTGTTCGATCCGTCGGACGACAAGGTGTATCGCCATGCCAGCTTCTACGAGCTGCCGGCCGAAGTCGGGCACATGTGAGGTCGACCATGGACAACAAGACTGATCTGATCGAATACCTGCTGCGCCTCGGTGACAGTGCCCTGATCCAGGGCCAGCGCCTGTGCCAGTGGTGCGGCAAGGCCCCGGCCCTGGAAGAAGAGCTGGCGCTGATGAACGTCGGCCTCGACCTCGTCGGCCAGGCGCGCAACTGGCTGGAATATGCCGCCGAACTGCTGGGCGATGGCCGTGATGCCGATCACCTGGCGTTCCGTCGCGACGAGCGCGCCTATCGCAACCTGCTGCTGGTGGAACAACCCAACGGCGACTTCGCCGTGACCATGCTCAAGCAGTTCCTCTACGACGCCTGGCATTTGCCGGTGTTGCAGGGGCTGAGCCAGTCCAGTGACGAACGCCTTGCCGGCATCGCCGCCAAGGCGGTGAAGGAAGTGACCTATCACATTCGCCGCTCCGGTGAGTGGATCGAGCGCATGGGTGACGGCACCGAGGAAAGCCACCAGCGCATGCTCGCGGCGATTCCTGAAGTCTGGCGTTTCACCGTCGAGCTGATCGCCGCCGATGACAGCGAACAGCGTCTGTGCGCCGCCGGCATCACCCCGGACATCGCCAGCGTCGCCGCGCAATGGCAGGCAAAGGTCGAGGCGATTTTCGCCAGCGCCACCCTGCCCGTCCCGGCTGCAGCGAACTACTTCTACCTCAATGCGCGCAAAGGCCTGCACACCGAACACCTGGGCATTTTGCTGGCGGAGATGCAGTTCCTGCCACGAGCGTACCCCGATGCAACCTGGTGATCTGATCGCCAGCGACCTCGGCGCCCGGCCGGCTCAACCGACCGACCTGGCAGCCGCGTGGGCGATCCTGTCGGAGGTCATGGACCCGGAAGTGCCGGTGGTCAGCGTGGTTGACCTCGGCATCGTCCGCGATCTGGACTGGCAGGCCGGTCATTTGCACGTGGTGGTCACGCCGACCTACTCCGGTTGCCCCGCCACCGAAGTGATCGAGAGTGACATTCGCGAGGCGCTGGAACTGGCCGGATTCAAGGCGCCGCAATTGGAGCGCAAATTGACCCCGGCCTGGACCACCGACTGGATCAGCGCCAGCGGCCGTGAACGCCTGCGCGCCTACGGCATCGCGCCGCCCGAGGGCAGTTCCAGCAAGCGCAGCCTGCTCGGCGAAAGCCCGCAGGTGCTGTGCCCGCAATGCGGCAGCGCCCACACCGAGGTGCTCAGCGAGTTCGGCTCCACCGCGTGCAAGGCGCTGTACCGCTGCGTCGATTGCCGGGAACCGTTCGACTATTTCAAGTGCATCTGAGCGGCGAGTCGCCCGTCTCAGCTGGAGAACAACAATGAGCAAATTTCACAGCCTGACCATCAAGGACGTGCGCGCCGAGACCCGCGATGCGGTGTCCATCGCCTTCGAGATTCCCCAGGAGCTGCAAGACAGTTTCCACTTCACCCAGGGCCAGCACCTGGTGATGCGTACGCATCTGGACGGCGAGGAAGTGCGTCGCTCCTATTCGATCTGCACCGGGGTCAACGACGGTGAACTGCGCGTGGCGGTCAAGCGTGTGGCCGGCGGGCGTTTCTCTGCGTTCGCCAACGAACAGCTCAAGGCCGGACACACCCTGGAAGTCATGCCACCGGCCGGCCACTTCTGCGTCGAGCTCGACCCGGCACGCCACGGCAACTACCTGGCGGTGGCCGCGGGCAGCGGCATCACGCCGATCCTGTCGATCATCAAGACCACCCTGGAAACCGAGCCCCACAGCCGCGTGACCCTGCTCTACGGCAACCGCTCCAGCTCCGGCGCATTGTTCCGCGAACAGCTCGAAGACCTGAAAAACCGCTACCTGCAACGCCTGAACCTGATCTTCGTGTTCAGCCGCGAGCAGCAGGACGTCGACCTGTACAACGGCCGGATCAACGCCGAGAAATGCGAGCAACTGTTCACTCGCTGGCTGGACGTCAAAACCCTTGATGCGGCCTTCATCTGCGGCCCGCAGGAAATGACCGAAACCGTGCGCGACAGCCTCAAGGCCAAGGGCATGCAGCCCGAGCGCATCCACTTTGAACTGTTCGCCGCCGCCGGCAGCGAGCAGAAACGCGCCGCCCGCGAAGCCGCCCGTCAGGTGGACGCTGCTGTCAGCCAGATCACCGTGATCAGCGACGGCCGCGCCCTGGCCTTCGACCTGCCGCGCAACAGCGTGAGCATCCTCGATGCCGGTAACGAGCAAGGCGCGGAACTGCCCTACTCGTGCAAGGCCGGCGTGTGCTCGACCTGCAAGTGCAAGGTCATCGAAGGCGAAGTGGAAATGGACAGCAACCACGCCCTGGAAGACTACGAAGTGGCCGCCGGTTACGTGCTGTCGTGCCAGGCCTTCCCGATCAGCGACAAGGTCGTGCTGGATTTCGACCAGCTCTAAAAATCTCTCGAATACCTGTGGCGAGGGAGCTTGCTCCCGCTCGGCTGCGCAGCAGCCGCCCATCCGCTGAATCCGGTTTTTCTAAAGAACCGATTCCTGCATTTTGGGGTCGCTTCGCAACCCAGCGGGAGCAAGCTCCCTCGCCACAGTGCAGCTCAGTTTATTCGGCATCGCGCCATGCCTATTTTGATTCCAGGAGCCAACATGTCCCAAGCCCCTACCCTGCAAAGCTTCATCGCCGGTCGCTGGATCGGCCAGCAAGGCGCACAAATCCTGCGCAGCGCCATCGACGGCCATGAAATCGCCCGTACCCACGAAGAGCGCCCGGACTTCGCCGAGGCCATCGAACATGGTCGCCGCCAAGGCGTCAGCGGTCTGATGGCGCTGGACTTCCAGCAACGCGCCCAACGCTTGAAGGCCCTGGCCCTGTACCTGGCCGAGCGCAAGGAACAGCTCTACGCGATTTCCCACCACAGTGGCGCGACCCGTGCCGACAGCTGGATCGACATCGAAGGCGGCAACAGCACCCTGTTCACCTACGCCAGCCTCGGTTCCCGCGAGCTGCCGTCGGGCAACGTCGTGCACGAAGGCCCGGCCCTGCAACTGAGCAAAATGGGCTCGTTCGCCGGTACCCACATCCTGGTACCGCGCGGTGGTGTGGCCGTGCACATCAACGCCTTCAACTTCCCGATCTGGGGCATGCTGGAAAAGTTTGCGCCAAGCTTCCTCGCCGGCATGCCGTGCATCGTCAAACCAGCCAGCGCCACCAGCTACCTGACCGAAGCCGTGGTGCGCCTGATGGACGAATCCGGCCTGTTGCCGGCCGGCAGTCTGCAACTGATCATCGGCGGCACCGGCGACCTGCTGGACCGCCTGCAAGGCCAGGACGTGGTGACCTTCACCGGTTCCGCCGACACCGCGGCCAAACTGCGGGTCAACCCGAACCTGATCCGCAACTCGGTGCCGTTCACCGCCGAGGCTGACTCGCTGAACTGCGCCATCCTCGCCCCGGACGTGACCCCGGACGACGAAGAGTTCGAGCTGTTCATCAAGGAAGTCGCCCGCGAGATGACCACCAAGGCCGGGCAGAAATGCACCGCCATCCGCCGCGCCATCGTCCCGGCCAAACACATCGATGCAGTCGCCACACGCCTGCGCGATCGTCTGGCCAAGGTCGTGGTCGGCGACCCGTCGGTGGAAGGCGTGCGCATGGGTGCTCTGGCGTCCCACGATCAGCAGAAAGACGTCGCCGAGCGCCTGGAAATGCTGCTGCAGAGCAGCGACCTGCTGTTTGGCGCTCGCGACGGTTTCGAGCCGCGCGGCGTGAACGTCGACAAGGGCGCGTTCTTCGCCCCGACCCTGCTGCAAGCCCGCGACCCGCATGCCGAAGGTGGCGCCCACGACATCGAAGCCTTCGGTCCGGTCAGCACCCTGATGGCTTACGATGACATCGACGAGGCCCTGGCCCTGGCCGCTCGCGGCAAGGGCAGCCTGGTCGCCAGCCTGGTGACCAAGGATCCAAAAATCGCCGCCAAAGCCGTTCCGGTTGCCGCCGCCCTGCACGGTCGTCTGCTGGTACTGGACCGTAACTGCGCCGGCGAATCCACCGGTCACGGCTCGCCGCTGCCGCAACTCAAGCACGGCGGCCCGGGTCGTGCTGGTGGCGGTGAAGAGCTCGGTGGCCTGCGCGCGGTCAAGCACTACCTGCAACGCGCCGCGGTACAAGGCTCGCCGACCATGCTGGCAGCCGTCACCGGCGAATACGTGCGCGGCGCCAAGGTCATCGAGACCGACGTGCACCCGTTCCGCCGCTACTTCCAGGACCTGCAGATCGGCGAGTCGCTGCTGACCCACCGCCGCACCGTCACCGAAGCAGACCTGGTCAACTTCGGCTGCCTGTCGGGCGACCACTTCTACATGCACTTCGACGACATCGCCGCCAAGGAATCGCAGTTCGGCAAGCGCATCGCCCACGGTTACTTCGTGCTGTCGGCAGCAGCGGGTCTGTTCGTCTCCCCTGGTGTAGGCCCGGTTCTGGCCAACTACGGCCTCGACACCCTGCGCTTCATCAACCCGGTGGGCATCGGCGACACCATCCAGGCGCGCCTGACCTGCAAGCGCAAGATCGACCAGGGCAAGAAGAGCCCGCAGGGCGTTCCGCAAGGCGTAGTGGCATGGGATGTGGAAGTGACCAACCAGCTGGGTGAACTGGTGGCGAGCTATGACATTTTGACGTTGGTGGTCAAACGCGAGGATTGATCTGAAGCCCCGGTTGACCACACATCTGTGGTCAACCAACCCTCACCTGTAGGAGCGAGCATGCTCGCGATGGAGGTCAACGATTACGCGGACTGCCTGACAGCACGCGTCGTCGAGACGTTCTTCGCGAGCATGCTCGCTCCTACAGGGTTATGAGTGAGTCAGAAAGATCAGTGCCTGCGCAACCACTCGATAAACAGCGCAAACAACTCCGACTGCGAACCCACTTCCAGCTTCAGATACAGATTCTTGCGGTGCATGCGCACGGTTTCCGGGGAGATGCCCATCTCGCTGGCCGTGGATTTCACCGAATGCCCGCGCAGGACCATGTGCGCCACTTCCCGCTCGCGCTCGGTCAGCAGGTCGCTGCCGAAATGCTCGAACGCCGCTTGTACTCGATGCTTGAGATCATCGCGTAACCCCTGATCCTTATCACACTCGATCTCGTGCCGACGCAGCAAGCCACGCTGGCTGAATTCACTGATGAATTCCCGCACCAGCGGCTCCACGGCGCGCAGCAGATTGAGCTGATCCAGGCTCAGGCATTCGCCGCCGTAACCTTGAAACAGGCTCACGGAAATCTTCGTGTCGTTGCCGGTATCGACGATGTAATAACTGTCTTCCGAGCAACCGGCGTTCAGGTAATAGGCCTTGTAGTAGTCACTGTCGAAGAAGCTGTCCGGGGCGATTTCTTCCAGGTGATAAAAGCCCTGGGCCAGGCCCTGCTCCACCGCCAGGCAGAACGGATCGAGCAAATAGCCCCCGGAAAAATAGCGCTCCAGCAGCGAGACCTGATACGCCTCGGCAATGCCCAGTTGATGCAGCAACTGCGGGGCGCGATCCTTGCGCTCCAGGCTGATCATCATCGACTCCACCGACACCAGTTGCGCCAGGGCCGAGGCCAGGTATTGCAAGGCGTCAGGCTCGTCGATATGGGCGAATGCCTCGCGCATTCCCCCATGCCATTGGTGCAATGCCCCGAAGGGCATTGCGATCAGTGTGTTGTCGTCTGGTTTGCTCATGCCCCGCAGTCTAGCGGGTGCAGCGGCCCCTGGTAAAAGCCTGAATGGCAAATTCATTGGCCGCCATACTGGCCGCTGGCTTGCAGCTCGGCGGCGACTTCAATGATGCATTCGCGCAGGGTTTCGACGATTTCATCGACCTGGGCCAGCGTCAGGATCAACGGCGGCGACATCACGTTCAGGTGCATGATCGGCCGCACCAGCAAGCCCCGAGCCTGGGCGCGCACGTGAATTTTCTCGCCAATGTTGACCTCGTCCGGGAACAACGCCTTGCTGCGTTTATCGGCGACGAACTCCACGCAGGCCATGAGTTTCTGGCAGCGCACGTCGCCCACCAGCGGCAAGTCGCGCAGGGTTGCCAGGCGTTCTTCCAGATAGGCGCCGACGGTATCGACGTGGGCCAGCAGGTGTTCCCGCTCGATGATCTCGATGTTCTTCAGCGCCGCGGTGCAGCACACCGGGTGCCCGCTGTAGGTGAAACCGTGGGTGAAGCAGCGACCCTTGCCCGGCTCGGCGATGACTTTCCAGATGCGCTCGGAAAAGATGCACGCGCCCAGCGGCAGGTAAGCCGAAGTCAGGCCTTTGGCGGTGGTGATGATGTCCGGCTGCACATCAAACACGTCGTAGGAGGCGAAGAACTTGCCCAGGCGTCCGAACGAGGTCACCACTTCGTCGGCGACGAACAGGATGTCGTAGCGCTGGCACACCTGCCACATGCGCTTGAGATAACCCTGCGGCGGAATGATCACCCCACCCGAGCCCATGATCGGCTCGGCGAAAAACCCGGCGACGTTGTCGGCGCCGATCTCCAGGATCTTGTCTTCGAATTCCTTGACCAGGAATTCAAGGAACTGCGCCTCATTCATACCGTTCGGCGCGCGGTACGGATTCGGGTTGGAGACGTGGTGGATCAACGGGTTGGCGTAGTCGAACTCCGGCACCCGGTCGGCGGCCTTGTTGCCGATCGACATGGTCAGCGTGGTCGAGCCGTGATAGGCGTTGAACCGCGCAATGATGTGTTTCTTGTGCGATTTGCCACGGCAGTTCTGGTAGAACTGGATCAAGCGGTAGGCGGTGTCGACGGCCGTGGAACCGCCAGTGGTGAGGAACACATGATCCAGGTCGCCCGGCGCCAGGCTGGCGAGTTTCTCGCACAACTCGATGGCCACGTTGTTGGACATGTCGGAAAACGGATTCGAATACGCAAGCTGCCGTACCTGATCGGCGATGGCCTCGGCCATTTCCTCGCGACCGAGGCCAATGTTGGTGCACCACATGCCGCCCACGGCGTCGAGAAAGCGGTTGCCATGGGTGTCGTAGATGTAGGCGCCGTCGCCGGCGACTATGTTCAGCGAGCCCTGTTCGGCGTGCTCGTCGAACATGTGGTAGCCGTGCATGTGGTGGGCCTTGTCGGCCTTGACCAGTCTGGTTTCGTCCGCTGGCGAAAATGCGGTGCGTGTTGGAGTCGCCATAAATAAACCTCTAACCGAATGAACTAACGATCAATGGACGTCGGGGGTGCGTCAGTGTCAGATGCCGCTTTTTACCGTGCTCCAGACCCGGGTGATGGCGCGCATGTCCTTGGCGTCCTGGGTTTTCTGCGGGAACAGGCGTTCGCGGGTTTGTGCGTCGGGGTAGATCGCCGGGTTGTCGCGCACTTCGGCGGTCAACAAAGGCGTGGCCGCCGCGTTGCTGTTGGCGTAGTTGATGAAGTCACTTACGTCGGCCATCACCTGCGGCTGCATCAGGTAGTCGAGAAACTTGTGGGCATTGGCGACGTGGGTCGCATCGGCCGGGATGTACATGTTGTCGAACCAGATCAGCGAACCTTCCTTGGGAATGAAGTACGCCAGGTTGATCTGCTTCTTGGCTTCGTTCGCACGGGCCATGGCGGTGGCGTAATCGCCGGACCAGGTCATGGCCATGCACACGTCGCCATTGGGCAGGCTGGTCAGGTAATTGACCGAGTCGAACTTGCGGATGTACGGCCGTACCGACAGCAGCAGGTCTTGCGCGGCTTTCAGGTCCGCCGGTGCAGCGCTGCGTGGGTCGCGCCCCAGGTACGTCAGGGCCATGGGGATGACTTCGGTCGGCGCATCGAGCAAGGTCACCCCGCAGTCGGCGAATTTGGAGACGATCTTCGGATCGAAAATCATCGCCAGCGAACCGATCGGCGCGTCCGGCATGCGCTCCTTGATCTTGTCGACGTTGTAGGTCACGCCGTTGCTGCCCCAGGTGTAGGGCGCCGAATACTGGGTGCCGGGGTCATAGCCTTGCAGGTCTTCGAGGATTTTCGGGTCAAGGTTGGTCCAGCCCGGCAGCTGTTTCTTGTCCAGCGGCTGGAACACCTTGGCCTTGATCAGCGGCGGCGCGAGGGATGCGTTCAGGACGATCAGGTCATAACCGGAGTGACCGGTGAGCAACTTGGCCTGCACCGTTTCGTAGGAATCGAAGGTGTCGTAGACCACCTTGATGCCGGTGGCCTTTTCGAAATCGGCGATGGTTTTCTCGCCGATGTAATCCGCCCAGTTGTACAGCCGCAGCGTGTTGCTGTCGTCCACTTGAGCGGCGTAGGCATTCAATGTCAGGGGTACAACAAACAGACTGGAAATCACCTTAAGCAGCGTCTTGCCCATAGCAAATGCACCTTATAGCGAGTTCGGCTCTGGATGAGCGGATGCCCCTACTATTGGCGGATTCACCCAACGCAGCCATACCCCGAATGGGTGTGTGTCGTTTTCAGCACAGTGCAATGGCAAAAAACAGCAGCGTGGTTGACCCGTTTTGCCATGGTCCAAGGTTTGTCCGGCGCTTAAAGTGACCACCTGAACCGAATAGGCAGGGCCTGTGATGACCGACCTGATCAAACAACAACTCAAGGATGGCGTGCTGACGCTGACCATCGACCGTCCCGACAAGCTCAACGCGCTGAACAATGCGATGTACACGCGCCTGGCCGACCTGTTGCTGGCCGCCGATGAAGACGAGCAGGCCGGGGTGATCATCCTCACCGGCGGCCCGAGCTGCTTCACCAGCGGCAACGACCTGGTGGATTTCCTCCAGCATCCGCCCACTCATCTGGACGCCCCGGCCTTCCGGCTGATGAAAGTCGTCATCCACCTGCAAAAGCCGTTGATCGCCGCGGTGTGCGGTGCGGCCATCGGCATTGGCACCACAGTGCTGCTGCATTGCGATCAAGTATTGGTCACACGCAATGCCAAGCTGCGCATGCCGTTCGTCAACATCGGCCTGTGCCCGGAATTCGGCGCCAGCCTGTTGTTGCCACGTCGTCTGGGCCATGCCCGTGCGGCACGCCTGCTGTTGCTGGGCGATGGCCTGGACGGCAATGACGCGGTGAACTGGGGCATCGCCAACGAAGCCTTCGATGACGGCGAACAATGCCTGGCCGCCGCCGAGAAAATCGCCCGACGTTTGCTGGCCCTGCCGCAACAAGCCCTGCGCCAGTCCCGGCAACTGCTGAAACAGGCGACGCTGCCTGAGCTGGAAGCCACCCTGCGTGAAGAAAACACGCTGTTCATCCAGCGCCTGAACACCGAAGAGGCGAAAACCGCCTTGAACGCCTTGCTCAATCGCAATACCGACAAGCATCCATCGAAAGGAAACCAGCCATGAACACTCCTGACATCTACGTCGTCAGCGCCGCCCGTACTGCCATCGGCACCTTCGGTGGCGCGCTCAAGGACGTGCCCCTGGCCGATCTCGCGACCACCGCCGTCAAAGCCGCCCTGGAACGCGCAGCCGTGGACCCGGCGCTCGTCGGCCACTTGGTGATGGGTAACGTGATCCCGACCGAAACCCGTGACGCCTACATCTCTCGCGTCGCCGCGATGAACGCCGGTATCCCGAAGGAAACCCCGGCCTACAACGTCAACCGCCTGTGCGGTTCGGGCTTGCAGGCGATCATCAACGCCGCCCAGACCCTGCTGCTGGGTGACGCCGACATCGTCGTCGGTGCCGGTGCCGAATCCATGAGTCGAGGCCCGTACCTGCTGCCATCGGCCCGTTGGGGTTCGCGCATGGGCAACGTGCAGGCCATCGACTACATGCTGGGCATCCTGCATGACCCCTTCCATGGCATCCACATGGGCATCACCGCCGAGAACGTTGCCGCACGCAACGGCATCACCCGCGAAATGCAGGACGCCCTGGCGCTGGAAGACCAGAAGCGCGCGGCCCACGCCATCGCCAACGGTTACTTCAGCGAGCAGATCGCGACCGTGGAGATCCAGGATCGCAAGGGCACCAAGCTGTTCAACGTCGACGAGCACCCACGCGCGACGTCCCTGGAACAACTGGCCGCCATGAAGCCGGCGTTCAAGAAGGACGGTTCGGTGACCGCCGGTAACGCCTCGGGTCTGAACGACGGCGCCGCTGCGCTGGTGATGGCCACCGGTACCGCAGTGCAGGTCAACAACCTGAAGCCGCTGGCCCGTCTGGTCAGCTACGCCCACGCCGGCGTCGAGCCGGAACTGATGGGCCTGGGCCCGATCCCGGCCACCCGCCTGGCGCTCAAGCGTGCCGGTCTGAGTGTGTCCGACCTGGACGTGATCGAAGCCAACATCGCCTTCGCCGCCCAGGCCTGCGCCGTCAGCCAGGAACTGGACCTCGACCCGGCCAAGGTCAACCCGAACGGTTCGGGTATTTCCCTGGGGCATCCGGTGGGTGCTACCGGCGCGATCATTGCGACCAAGGCCATTCATGAATTGCACCGTACCGGTGGGCGTTATGCGCTGGTGACCATGTGCATTGGTGGTGGTCAGGGGATTGCGACGATTTTTGAGCGGGTTTGATTGAGCTGCTGTGATGCCGTTATCGCGTGTATATCCATTGCTGCGGTAACGGCTACTTAGGGTTCCGCCCTTACGGCGGGTCACTTTCGAAAAGCGCGAAAGTAACCAAAGCGCTTTGCCCCTTTCGTTCGGTGCCTCGCCTAGGCTCGGCATGCCCTCCTTCCGGTCCTGCTCCGTGGGCCCGCCGCCATCGGCCATCCATGGCCGGGGGCGGCTAAACCGGCATCCATGCCGGTTTGCCCACTACGCAGAACCTCCACTCGGCCTCTCGATGGGGCGAGTACCTCAACAGCGTCCGAGGCGGCCTACCGGCCGGCCTGGTTATTGATCGTACGCGTTTCTCTGTCGGAGCCGGCTTGCTGCGGGCGGCGTTCCGACGATGACGGCCTCACAGCCAGCCAATTTCTCACTGATGTATCCAGATCAAATGTGGGAGCCAGCCTGCTCCGGGCGGCGTTCCGACGATGGATGTCAACGATGATGCGGATGTCTGGATACCTCGGGTGTCCTGGCGTTTTTCGCGAGCAAGCTCGCTCCCACAGTCGGATCGCGGACCAGCCAACAATCAGGCCGGCTGTCAGGCCGCCTCGCTCTTGCTCTGCCGTGCCCCGTCGGAAGGAGGGCATGCCGAGCCTAGGCGAGGCACCGTACGTCAGGGGATAGAGCGCTTGGTTACTTGGCGCTCTTCCAAGTAACCCGCCGTAAGGGCGGAACCCTAAGTAGCCTTTACCGAAAAAACGGATATGCCCCCATAAAAAAAACCAAATCGAGCTTGATGTTTTTCCCCACCAACTGGTCGCAATAAATCAATCCCACCCCCTCCCCGCCCCCTAGATTAGCTCCCAGAACACGAAGCCGAACCACACGGCCAGTCACCGAGGAGATCACCCATGAACAGTTTCCTGAACCGCAAACAGCAGAGCCCGATCGAAGGCTGGGATCACCAGGACCCGGAAGAAGCCTTCACCCTGCCCTCGCGCTACTTCTACGACGAAACCCTGTTCAAGGCCGAACGCGACAACATCTTCATGCACGCCTGGCACGTCGCCGGGCATGTCAGCGAGTTCGCCGAGCCGGGCCAGTACGTGGTGACGGATCTGTTCGACCAGAGTGTGGTGGTGGCAAAAAACCGGCAGGGACAGATCCATGCCTTCCACAACGTCTGCCAGCATCGCGGCAATCGCCTGTTGGAGGAACGCCGCGGAACCACCGGAGGCGTGGTGCGCTGCGCCTACCACTCCTGGTGCTACGAAATGGACGGCAGCCTGCGCAGTGCCCCCCGTTGCGAAAAGATGAAGAACTTCGAGCTGCAGCAGTTCAACATCCCGCAGATCCGCACCGAAGAAATGGGCGGCTTCATTTACTTCAACCTCGACCCGAAGGCGCCGTCACTGCGCGACCTGTTCCCCGGCGCCGACGAAGAGATGCGCCGGGTGTTTCCGGACCTGGCCGACATGCGCCTGATCGAGGAACAGGACGTGATAGTGCCCGCCAACTGGAAGGTGATCATGGACAACTCCATCGAGGGCTATCACTTCAAATTGTCCGGGCCGTGCCACATCGACCTGGCCAGACTCATCGATTTCAAGGGTTACCAGTTGAGCAAACGCGACAACTGGTGGACCTACATCGCCCCGGCCAACCTGACCGTGACAGAGGCCTACGGCGTGCCACTGCGCAAGGATCTCAACCCTGAAGAATGCTTCTTCAACATCGGCATGTGGCCGAACAACACCTTCTATACCTTCCCGTTCTCGGAGTTCCTCGGCTCGTTCATCATGATTCCGCTGGACGCCGAGCGCTCGCTGCTGCGCTTCGGTTACTACTCGAGCAACCCGCAGACCGCCGAAGTCAGCAAGGCCTGCATGAAGTGGATGAATGAGGACCTGGGACCGGAGGACATTGCGCTGAACATCTCGGTGCAGAAGGGTCTGCATTCGCTGGGTTATGACCAGGGTCGCTACATGATCGACGCCCAGCGCAGCAATGAAAGCGAGCATCTGGTGCATCACTTCCATCGGTTGGTGTTTGACGGGATTCACGGTAATTCCGCGACCTGAAAAGACACACGTCCCTGTAGGAGCGAGTACGCTCGCGATGGACTGTCAGGCAGCATGGATGTCACCTGATCCACCGCTTCGCGAGCAGGCTCGCTCCTACAGGTTTTTTGTGTGATGCCCCTTAATGGATGGAGCACCCCAAACCATGACCAACCATGCGTTTGATTACCTGATCGTCGGCGCCGGGTCCGCGGGCTGTGTGTTGGCCAATCGCTTGAGCGAAGACCCGTCGGTGCGGATTCTGCTGCTGGAAGCCGGCCCGGCGGACCAGAGCTGGACCATCGACATGCCGTCCGCCGTGGGCCTGGTGGTCGGCGGCACCCGTTACAACTGGAGCTACAACTCCGAGCCGGAACCCTGTCTCGACGGACGCCGCATCGGCACGCCACGGGGCCGTACCCTGGGAGGTTCGTCGTCAATCAACGGCATGGTCTACATCCGCGGCCATGCCCGTGACTACGACGGCTGGGCCGAAGCCGGCTGCGATGGCTGGAGTTATCAAGCGGTGTTGCCGTACTTTCGCCGCGCACAAACCCATGCCGATGGCGCCGACGATTACCGTGGTGCGAACGGGCATCTGCACGTTACCCCCGGTGATACGCAGACACCGCTATGCGCCGCATTTCTGGCCGCCGGGGCCGAGGCCGGTTACGGCTTGAGTGATGATTTGAACGGCTATCGTCAGGAAGCCTTTGGCCCGGTGGACCGCACTACACGCGCCGGACGCCGCTGGAGCACTTCCCGGGGCTATCTGCGCGAAGCATTGGCGCGGGGCAACGTGCAGGTGCACACCGACGCCCTCGCCCTGCGCATTCTGTTCGATGGCCAGCGCGCGATTGGCATCGAATACGAACACAGTGGCGAGACCCACCAGGCCTTCGCCTACCGTGAAGTGCTGCTGACCGCCGGGGCGATCAATTCGCCGCAACTGCTGTTGCTGTCCGGCATCGGCCCGGCGGCGGAACTGCGCGACCTGGGCATCGAAGTGAAGCACGATCTGCCGGGCGTCGGCCGGCGCCTCAACGATCATCCAGATACCGTGGTGCAGTACCTGTGCAAACGCCCGGTTTCGCTCTATCCATGGACCACCGCGCCCGGCAAGTGGTGGATCGGTGCGCGCTGGTTCGCCACCCACGACGGTTTGGCGGCGAGCAATCACTTCGAAGCCGGGGCGTTCATCCGTTCCCGAGCAGGGGTCGAGTTTCCCGATTTGCAACTGACCTTCATGCCGCTGGCGGTCAAACCCGGCACCGTCGATCTGGTGCCGGGACACGCATTCCAGATCCACATCGACCTGATGCGTCCCACCAGCCTGGGCAGTGTCACGCTCAACAGCACCGACCCCAGGCAGCCGCCGCGCATCCTGTTCAATTACCTGAAAACCGAGGAGGATCGAGCCACCATGCGTGCCGGTGCACGTCTGGTCCGCGAGATCATTGCGCAACCGGCCATGGCGGCGTTCCGTGGCGAAGAGCTGGTGCCCGGCCCGCAAGCGCAAAGCGATGAAGCGCTGGACGCCTGGGCGCGACAGGTCACGGAAACCGGCTACCATGCCAGCGGCACCTGCAAAATGGGCCTGGCCACGGATGCAGAGGCGGTGGTCGACGCGCAACTCAGGGTGCATGGCCTCGATGGATTGCGCGTAGTGGACGCCTCGATCATGCCGATGATCGTCAGTGGCAACACCAACGCACCGACGGTGATGATCGCGGAAAAGGCCAGTGACATGATTCGCGGTCTGGCGCCGCTACCGGCCGCCGATGTACCGGTGTGGACTCACCCGCAATGGCAGACCCAGCAACGATAGAGATCCCCCATGAGTCATCAGCCATCCACTAGCACCGATGCACGTTTCACCTGGCGACGCGGCGAGGTCGCGCCGCTGCGGGTGGCAGTACTGATGCTGCCGTCGTTTTCCAATTTCGGCCTGGCGGCGGTGCTCGAACCGCTGGCGATTGCCAACTGGCTGACCCAACGCCCGTTGTTCGAATGGTCACTGTTGTCGCTGGACGGTCAACCGGTGCAGGCCAGCAATGGCCTGAGCACCGTTGCCAATGACGGTTTGAAAAGCGATCAGGGCTTCGATGTGTGCGTGGTGCTCGCCAGTTTTGACGTGCACAAGCACAGCCGCAACCTCGCGCTCAAGAGCTGGTTGCGCAAGCAGGCACTGTTCGGCGCGGTGTTGATGGGCGTGGAAACCGGTACCGAACTGCTGGCCGCAGCCGGTGTGCTCGATGGTTACGAAGCCGCGGTGCACTGGGACAACCTTCAGGGCTTTCAGGAAAGTTATCCGCGGGTCCACGCCAAGCCGCAGCTCTACACCCTGGAACGCCAGCGCATGACCTGCGCCGGGGCGACCACGACGCTGGACATGTTGCTCGGCTGGATCGGCCAGAGTGTCGACAGCGAACTGGCGCGGGAAATCGGCATGCACCTGTTGATGGGCCAGGTACGCGCCCCCGCCGATAATCAACTCGATGGCAGCCTGACCAACACCGGGCTGTACGGCAACAAGATCCGCCGCGCCATCGCCTTGATGGAGCAGGCCCTGGAAGAACCCTTGGACTGTGAAGCGATTGCCGCCCAGGTCGGCCTGTCACGGCGGCAACTGGAACGGCAATTCAAGCACCAGACCGGCCTGTCGCCGCTCAAGTACTACATCACCTTGCGCCTGGCCAAGGCCCACAGCCTGCTGCAACAGACGCGCCTGAGCGTGGCGCAGGTGGCGGCCTGTTCGGGGTTCGGTTCGCTGGAACATTTCTCCCGCACTTACCGCGCCCGCTTCGGCTGCCCGCCCAGTGAAGACCGCAGTCAGGTCTGGACGGCGCCGGTGATGCGCCAGCCGTTGCGCAAGGAACACCGCCCGGTCGAGGCGGAGTGATCCGGCTTCTACAGGTTCGCGGTGTATGCCGTTGCCAGTGGATTCATCTGCCGGTATTCCGGTTCTTCCTCATCCAGGATGCCCATCAAGGCATTGAAATGCTTGTCGGCAAATCCTGGATATTCAAGCCACTGCCGGCAGGTCTTGCGCGCGATCTCATCGCTGGCAATGCGCAGTTCACGTCCGGTTGAAAGCGCGGTGATGTAGGTCTCGCACGCACGTTCGAAGTAGTAGAGGTCGTCGAACGCCTGGGCGATCGTCGGCGCCGCCACCAGCACACCGTGATTGCCCATCAACAGAATCGGTTTGTTCCCCAGCAGGCGGCTGACACGCTCGGCCTCGTCGCCCAGGCCCATGCCATCGAAGCCTTCATCGATCACCACACGCTCGAAAAAACGCATGCAGTTCTGCTCGATCGGCGGCAGCCGCGAATCGGCCAGGCAGGCCAGCGCCGTGGCGTATTTCGAATGGGTGTGCAGGATGCAGCGTGCGTGCGGCTGGTTGCGATGCAACGCACTGTGCAGCGCCCAGGCAGTGATGTCCGGTGCGTCCGGTCGATCGAGGCTGGCAGGATCATCGGCATTGACCAACAGCAAGTCGCCGGCCCTGATCTGCGAGAAATGCTTGCCGTAAGGGTTGATCAAAAACTCCCGACCGTCCCCCGACACCGCCACGCTGAAGTGATTGGCAATGGACTCATGCAGGTTCAGCCGCGCCGCCCAACGAAAAGCGCAGGCCAGGCGAATACGCAATTGCTCGACAGATTGGTTCATTCCGTGTGCCCCGGATGTTGATCGTTTGTCTGCCAGTGTAAAGACGCGCCCTGACCGGACTTGACGGGAAACGACAGGGTTTGCCGTTTTCCGGCGGGGTTTGGCTTGCGTGAAAGCGGCATGGTTATGCCGTGTTTGATCAAGGGCCCGTTGGCACTCGCGACCATAGTGAGTGCCACGACTCGACCCACCCGCAGGGTTCAGCGCGCGCACCTCCAACAATAAGAAGACTGCTTCACCCGCTGCCGACCGTTACCTTCGAGGAGTTGATCCATGAAAACCTTGCCGTTGCTTGCATCGCCCTTGTTCGCCTGTTTATGCCTGTCGTTACCAGCCCTCGCCGCCGAGCCGGAATCCTGCGCCACGGTGCACTTCTCCGATGTCGGCTGGACCGACATCAGTGTCACCACTGCCATGGCCAGCGAGGTGCTGGAATCCCTGGGCTACAAGACCAAAACCACCTTGCTGTCGATCCCGGTGACCTACCGCGCACTGTCGTCGGGCAAGGAGCTGGACGTGTTCCTCGGCAACTGGATGCCCACCACCGAGAATGACATCAAGCCCTACCGCGACGCCGGCACCGTGGAAACCGTGCGCGCCAACCTGCAAGGCGCCAAGTACACCCTGGCGGTGCCCGACTACGTATACAACGCCGGGCTTCATGACTTTGCCGACATCGCCAAATTCAAGGAGCAACTCAACGGCCAGATCTACGGTATCGAACCGGGCAACGACGGCAATCGCCTGATCCAGAGCATGATCGACAAGAACGCCTTCGGCCTGAAGGATTTCAAGGTGGTGGAGTCCAGCGAAGCGGCGATGCTCTCGCAACTCAAACGCGCCACGCGCAAGAACGAATGGATGGTGTTCCTCGGCTGGGAACCGCACCCGATGAACACCCGCAACAACATGAAGTACCTCAGCGGCGGCGATGACTTCTTCGGCCCCAACTATGGCCAGGCTACGGTCTACACCAACGTGCGCAAGGGCTACCTCAGCGAATGCAGCAACGTCGGCAAGCTGCTGCAGAACATGGAGTTCAGCCTGGCGATGGAAAACCAGTTGATGGACGCGGTGCTTAATCAGAACCAGAAACCAAGGGCGGCGGCCAGGGCGTGGTTGAAGGCCCATCCGGAGGTGTTGCAGGCGTGGCTGGTGGGCGTGAGCAGCCGGGAAGGCAAAGATGGGTTGGCGGTGGCTGGCGCCAAACTGGCCAGCCAATAGATCATCGAAAAAACCATGTGGGAGCGAGCTTGCTCGCGATAGCGGTGGGTCTGACGATAAGGCATCGAATGACACTCAGCTATCGCGAGCAAGCTCGCTCCCACAGGTTCTCCACCACGCATTGAAACTTCAATTCCCTTCTGACTTATCACCTGACGAGCGGCTGCAAAAAGCATTTGCCACAAAATATTACGTACGTCATATTATAGGCATCATAATTAAACACCGCCCTCGACAGGTACCCATCCATGACCAGCATGCCCACCGTTGAACCCGACCTGGCCACCCCGGTGAAACCCGCCAAGCCGGCCCTGCTCAAACGCCTGCTGCTGCCGACCGCTGGGATCGCGGCGCTGGTATTGGCCGGTGTGTATGGCGCGCATTGGTGGACAGCCGGACGTTTCATCGAGGAAACCGACGACGCCTACATCGGTGCCGACGTCACCGTCATCGGGCCGAAAGTCGCTGGCTACATCGAAGAAGTGCTGGTCAGCGATAACCAGCCGGTCAAGGCAGGCGACGTGCTGGTTCGTCTCGACTCCCGGGATTACCGTGCCCAACTGGCCAAGGCTGAAGGCGCCGTCGCCGCCGAAGAAGCCTTGCTGGCCAACCTCGATGCCACCGAACAACTGCAACAGGCCGTCATCGGTCAGGCCCGTGCCGGAATCGATGCCGCCGGCGCCGAAACCGCGCGCTCGCGTGACGACGACAGCCGCTACCAGAAATTGGTGAGCACCAACGCCGTCTCGGTCGAAAGCGCGCAACGGGCCAACGCCACGTTCAAGACCGCCCAGGCGCAGAGCAACCGTGCCCAGGCTGAACTGCTGGCCGCGCAACGTCAGTTGAACGTGATCGCCACCCAGAAGCAGCAAGCTCGCGCGGCGTTGATTCAAGCGAAAGCCGAGCGTGACCTGGCGCAGCTCAATGTCAGCTACACCGAACTCAAGGCTCCCGTCGACGGTGTCATCGGCAACCGTCGGGCGCGGGTCGGCGCTTACGCCCAGGCAGGTTCGCAATTGCTCTCGGTGGTGCCCTCGAGTGGGTTGTGGGTCGATGCCAATTTCAAGGAAGACCAGTTGGCGCGCATGACCCCGGGCCAGCGCGTGATCATCCATGCCGACGTGCTCTCGGGTCAGGCATTTCACGGTCACCTCGACAGCCTGGCACCGGCCAGCGGCGCGCAGTTCAGTGTGCTGCCACCGGAAAACGCCACCGGCAACTTTACCAAGATCGTGCAACGGGTACCGGTGCGGATTCACCTCGACCCGGCTGACAGCGTACTGGGCCACTTGCGTCCCGGCCTGTCGGTGACCGCTGAAGTCGACACGCGCAAGGAGCCTGAAGCACCAGCCGTTGCGAGCGCACCATGAGCCGCGCCCTCGCCGCCCCGGCGCAACCCTTCGATGCCGCGAGCATGGCCACGGCGACCAAAGTCTTCGCCTTCGCCAGCATGTGCATCGGCATGTTCATTGCGCTGCTGGATATTCAGATCGTCTCGGCCTCCTTGCGCGACATTGGCGGCGGGCTGTCCGCCGGCACCGACGAAACCGCCTGGGTGCAGACCAGCTACCTGATCGCCGAAATCATCGTGATTCCGTTGTCCGGCTGGTTGTCGCGGGTGTTCTCCACCCGCTGGCTGTTTTGTGCCTCAGCCGTGGGCTTCACCCTGACCAGCCTGTTGTGCGGCGTGGCCTGGAACATCCAGAGCATGATTGCCTTCCGCGCCCTGCAAGGCTTTCTCGGTGGCTCGATGATCCCTATGGTGTTTACCACCGCGTTTGTTTTCTTCAGTGGCAAACAACGGGTGATTGCCGCCGCCACCATCGGCGCCGTGGCGTCGCTGGCACCGACCCTGGGACCGGTGATCGGCGGCTGGATCACCGATGTTTCGTCCTGGCACTGGCTGTTCTACATCAACCTGGTCCCCGGCATTTTCGTCGCCGTGGCCGTGCCGATGCTGGTCCGGATCGACCAGCCGGAACTGTCGCTGCTCAAAGGAGCCGATTACCTGAGCATGGTGTTTCTGGCGCTGTTTCTCGGCTGTCTGGAATACACCCTCGAAGAAGGCCCGCGCTGGAACTGGTTCAGCGACAGCACCATCCTGACCACGGCCTGGATCAGCGGCCTGGCCGGCCTGGCCTTTATCGGCCGGACCCTGCACGTGGCCAACCCGATCGTCGACCTGCGTGCCTTGAAGGACCGCAACTTTGCCTTGGGTTGCTTCTTCTCGTTCGTCACCGGGATCGGCCTGTTCGCCACGATCTACCTGACGCCGTTGTTTCTCGGCCGGGTGCGTGGCTACGGGGCGCTGGACATCGGCCTGGCGGTTTTCTCCACCGGGGTGTTCCAGATCATGGCGATTCCGGTGTATGCCTTTCTGGCCAACCGGGTCGACCTGCGCTGGATCATGATGACCGGCCTGGGCCTGTTCGCCTTGTCGATGTGGGATTTCAGCCCGATCACCCATGACTGGGGGGCCAAAGAGTTATTGCTGCCACAAGCCCTGCGCGGGATTGCCCAGCAACTGGCGGTGCCACCGGCGGTGACCTTGACCCTCGGCGGCCTGGCACCGGCGCGGTTGAAACATGCTTCGGGGTTATTCAACCTGATGCGCAACCTGGGTGGCGCTATTGGTATTGCGGTTTGTGCGACCATTCTCAATGACCGCACGAACCTGCACTTCACCCGCCTGGCGGAGAACCTCAACAGCACCAACGAGGCCCTCAACCAATGGCTGTCCCAGGTCGGCAACAACTTCGCTGCCCTCGGTCAGAGCGGCGACGTCGGGGTCACCGCCAGCCTGCATCAACTATGGCTGCTGACTTACCGCGAAGCCCAGACACAAACCTACGGCGACGCATTTTTGATGATCGGCGTGTGCTTCGTCATCGCCACGGCGATGGTGCCCTTGATGCGCAAGGTGCAACCACCGGCAGCGCCGAGTCCCGATGCGCATTGATGGCTTTTTGCACTGAATCATGCCTCGCATCGGCGGCGCAGTTACACGCGGGGCGCAGGGTCATGAGCCAATCACGTCGGCCCATCGAAATGGCTAATACCGCCGTTTACATCGATGAACTGGAAGGAATGATCATTTGATTGAAACCGACCAATTCCACTTGCATGGCAACGTCGAAGATAGTTTGATCCGGGGCTCTGACTCTATACTCTAACCTGCAATTAAACTCCTGCGCCGCATAATTGATCTCCAACTTTATAAACCCATCAACTCCACGAATATGAATGACCGGCGATTCATAAACATAGATTGAAAAACGAGGGGCCCATTCATGGTATGTGCCGCTCTGAATATCTCCAGCAAGATCGAAACTTACGAGTTTTCTTGGTGAAGTTTGTGAAGCATCTTCATACCCTTCAAATACCAGCAAACCGTTGCGTTGCGTCATGCTCATTCGATTGGGAGTCACAGGATCAGTGTATCTCCTACACCAACCGTGCGCCTTTACCTGTTCCTCTGAGCTTTTAGAGTTACGTCCCGACATGACTTACCTCCAGAAATATCTCTCATATGCCAGGGTAGTCCGACACATGAGAAACAATAAGTCTGCAACTGCATAGCCCACAACTGTCATATATGACAGTTTACTCACACGGAATCATCGTTATAAATTCAAGTGTTCAGCTATTACCGAGAGGCTCAAGAATTTAACATTCTTTTTGAAAGTAACAGTTTTTCCTGATTCGAGGACCGGTCCGCGTCACGGTGGCGCCACTTGAGGCGCAAGGTGCAACCACCGGCCGCGCCGAGTCCCGATGCTCACTGAGGCGTCTGGACCTCAGGCTTGAGGCATTTTGCGAAAGCCGATGGCCAGGCGGTTCCAGGCATTGATGGTGGTGATGGCGACGGTCAGGTCGACCATTTCCTTGGCGTCGAATTGCGAGGTGGCCAATTCGTAGTCTGCGTCCGATGCATGGGTCTGGCTGATCAGGGTCACCGATTCGGTCCAGGCCAGGGCGGCGCGTTCACGTTCGGTGAAGAACGGCGTTTCGCGCCAGGCTGACAGCGTAGCCAGGCGACGCTCGGATTCGCCACCCTTGCGCGCATCGGCGCTGTGCATGTCCAGGCAGAAGGCGCAGCCGTTGATTTGCGAGGTGCGCAGCTTGACCAGTTCGATCAGGTTCTTTTCCAGCGGTAGCTTCGACACCGCGGTTTCCAGGGCGATCATCGCTTTCAGGGCATCAGGGGAAGCGGTGTAGAAATCGATACGAGGTTGCATGGTGTGCTCCAGGGCAAGTGGGTGTGTGGCTAAGTTAGTCCTGAGGCTCGCCGGAACAAATAGCCAATCTTTCAGAAGTCGAGTAGGCCACTGCGGGTGCCTGTTTGAAAGAAAGTGCTATTTGAGAATTGCCATCAGTTAGCCTGCACCCCTAGAATGCGATCAATTCTTAATTGCACTCAGGCCAGGATGCCCGAATCGAGTATCGACCTGCCATGTCATCCGCCGAACAGCCCCTGAATCAACAGATCCATACCCTTTACAGCGACCACCACGGCTGGCTGCAGAACTGGTTGCAGCGCAAGCTGGGCAATCGTTGCGATGCCGCCGACCTGGCCCAGGATACCTTCGTGCGCCTGCTCACCCGCCAGGTCGCGCGGCCGCTGGGCAGCGAACCTCGCGCGCTGCTGACGCACATCGCCAAGGGCCTGGTGATCGACCGCTGGCGTCGGCAGGACCTGGAACGCGCCTACCTGGAGACCATCGCCCATTTGCCGGAGGCTGAAGTGCCTTCGCCGGAAACCCGCGTGTTGATCCTCGAAACCCTGTGGCGCATCGAAGCCTTGCTGCGCGAGCTGCCCAGCGCGACCCGCGAGGCATTTTTGCTGTCGCAGATCGAAGGCCTGACCTACGACCAGATCGCCAGGCGCCTGAATGTCTCGCTGATTACCGTCAAACGCTATATGCGCGCGGCGTTCCTTGCCTGCCTGAGTGTCGCCTGATGAGCAGCCCGATGATGATCAACCCGCAAATCCTCGGCGAGGCCGCCGACTGGCTGGTACAACTGCATTCAGGGACGGCCACTGCATCCGACCGCCAGGCCATCGAGCAATGGCGTAGCCGCAGCGCCGAGCATGCCCAGGCCTGGCAGCGCGCGGAATCCTTGCTCGGCGAGTTTCGCAGCGTACCGGCCAATGTGGCGATCCAGACGCTGCAACGGGCTTCCCGTCGCGAGGGTCTCAGCCGTCGACAAACCCTTACCCGCCTCGGTTTGCTGCTGCTGGCCGGCCCGCTGGGCATCGCTTCGCAACACCTGCCGTGGCAGCAATGGAGCGCCGACCAGCGCACCGCCGTGGGCGAACAGAAACAGCTGCAATTGCCCGACGGCAGCCAGTTGCTGCTCAACACCGACAGTGCAGCGAACATCGCCTTCAACCCGAGTGAACGACGGGTGCTGTTGATCAATGGCGAAGCCCTGATCAAAACCGCCACGGATTCTGGTGCACGCCCCTTCGTCGTCGAAACGCCGCAAGGCACCACCCGAACATTGGGGGCCCGGTTCTGTGTACGCACGGAGGGTTCGCGCAGCCTGGTATCCGTGCTTGAAGGCCAGGTGGTGGTCATGCCGCAGTTGCTGCAGCAAGGCACCGTGCTCAATGCTGGCGAACGCCAGCGCTTCAAGTTGAACAGTTATGACAGGCCGGAACGTTTCGATGTTTCGGCGCTGAACTGGGACCAGGGCATGCTGCTGGCCAACAACATGCGCCTGGACGAACTGCTCGCCGAGTTGAGCCGCTACCGTCCCGGCGTCCTGCGCTGCCATCCCGACGTGGCGGACTTGCGCGTGTCGGGGGCGTTTTCCCTGAAAGATACCGACGCCAGCTTGCGCCTGCTCAGCGACAGCCTGCCGCTGAACATCAGCTACCTGACGCGATACTGGCTGTCGGTGGAACCGCGGGTCTGAGTCGTATTCACTGCCGCCATCGCGAGCAGGCTCGCTCCCACAGTTGATCGCATTCCCCTGTAAGACGGCTTTGCCACCCAGGGGAGTGATCCGCGCAGTGGCCCTTCACACCCGTTTACGCAGCCACTGCAAAAAGCCCTTTTTCGCCACCGTCACCGGCACTTCCTGGGTCAGGGTCCTGGCTTTCATCAGGCGGTAATCGAGCAGGGTTTTCATTGCCTCGTTGATGTCGTGGCGGGCGTCCAGGCAGGGTTTGAGGTAAGACTTTTCAATGCGGTACAAACCGCAGAAGGTCTTGGCGGCGAAGCGTGCAGGGACTGAACTGTCGGTCAGGATGCCGGCCTCGCCGATCACCTCACCGGGCCCCATGCGCCCGGACTCGAAAGGCGCGCCGTGGCGCGTCAGCGTCACCGAGACCACCCCGGATTCGATGATGAACAGATGATCGCTGACCTCCCCCGCTTCCAGGATCGTTTCCCCGGCACGGAAGGTCTGCAGGGTCATGTTCTGGCTGAAGGTCTCTTTCTCTTCCTGGCGCAAGGTAGAGAAGATCGGCGAGCTGTCGAGCAACGCCCGTGGCCGGGAAAGGTTGCTCAGCGGTGCGGGCTCCACACTCGACAGCAAGTTGACCCCGGACGCCTGCAAATGCCGGTAGGCCAGGTCATAGAGTTGATTGCGCACCGAACGCTTCTCGTCCATCGAGGCGACAAACCCGCTGATTTCGTAGATCGCACCGGTATTGCTGGCGCTCTTCAAACCGACACTCGGCGACGGTTTGTCCATCAGTGCACGGCACCCTTGCATGGCGCGCTCCAGCGCGTCGATCACCGTATTGGGGCGTGCATGGGGGCTGACTTCAACGGAAATGGAAATGCCGAACATGTCGTTCGGCCGGCTGAAATTGATGATCTTGGCCTTGGCCGCCAGTGAGTTGGGGATCACCGCCATGCAACCCTGGGAGGTTTGCAGACGGGTGGCGCGCCAGTCGATGTCGATCACCTGGCCTTCCATGCCGTCGATGGAGATGTAGTCATCGAGTTGATAGGGTTTGGTGGTGTTAAGCACGATTCCGGAGAACACGTCGCTGAGGGTGCTTTGCAACGCCAGGCCGACGATGATCGCCAATGCGCCGGAGGTGGCCAGTACGCCCTTGACCGGCAGATCGAGGACATAGGCCAGGGCGGCAATCACCGCGATCAGGAAAATCACCGCACCGAGCAGATCCTGCAGCAAGCGCCCGGTGTGCCCGACCCGCTGCATCATCACCGCGCCGATCAGCACCGTGAGCATCCGTGCGCCAAACAACCACCAGCCGATCTGCAACCCCGTCGCTGCCAGGTGCAGGGGCACATTGTCGGGCCAGGGCGCCGGCTCCATCGGGTTCATGCCTTCGTTGAACAGCAGCAGGCTGAACAGCGCAAAGATCACCACCCGCATCAATAGCTTCCACGGTGCGTGTTGATCACCGACCAGACGCCACAGGCCAAGGTCGATCAATATCAGCAAGAAGGCACAGACCAACGGGTGTTCGGTGAGCAGTGACAACATCAAGCAACTCCAGCACAGGCCAGTGACGCGACGATCGCGTGGATTGGCCTTAGTGTAGGAGCTATTGATTTGACTGGATGAACCCGTCAGGTTGAACACCCAAAAAATCCTGTGGGAGCGAGCTTGCTCGCGATTGCGGTAATACAGTCACTGAAACGCTGACTGTCGGTCGGCCTTCGCGAGCAGGCTCACTCCCACAGGAAAGCCGCAGAAGGCGTTCTGTCAGCGCTGCGAATCCAGCGCTTCGTGCTCATTCGCCACTTGCTGCGCCTTGAGGTAGCTCTCGATCAGCAATTGATAATGCGGCATGGCCTGGGCATAGACAGCGGCCCACTGCTCGGCGTCCGGGCGATTCCACGAACCTTGCAGCTCCGAGAGCGTCGCCATGATGTCGATGGGCACCACACCGGCCTGCGCCAGTCGGGCAATGGTCAGGTCGGTGGCCAGTTTCGAGTGGTTGCCGGAAGCATCGACCACCGCAAACACTTTGTAGCCTTCATGGGCGGCCGCGATGGACGGGAAAGCCAGGCACACGCTGGTCAGGGTGCCGGCGATCACCAGGGTCTTCTTGCCGGTGGCTTTGACGGCGGCGTGAAACTCGGCGTTATCCCAGGCATTGATTTCACCTTTGCGCGCCACGTATTGCGCATGGGGCGCTACCTCGTGGATCTCCGGAATCAGCGGCCCGTTCGGCCCCTGCGGCACAGACGCTGTGGTGATCACCGGCATGTTCAACAACGTCGCGGCCTTGGCCAGGGCAATGGCATTGGCGCGCAGTTGTGGCACGTCCATGTCCTTGACGATCTGGAACAGGCCGCTCTGGTGATCGATCAACAGCATGGCGCTGTCGTTGGCATCAATGGTCGGTTTCTGGCCGTTGAAGTTGGCTGCGTTGACGGTGTTCATGGGCTTTTCCTCTTTTTTGGGCAACAGCCATCCCTGGCCTGAAAACCGGCCTACTCATCCTGTGTAGTGTCGGGGGTATGAAAGTGCGCGGGTTAGCCGTGCACGCGGCCGAAACGGCCGGACTGGAAGTCGGCGAATGCCTGGTGGATTTCCTGCTCGGTGTTCATCACGAACGGACCGTGACCAACGATGGGCTCGTCAATCGGCTCGCCGCTGAGCAGTAGCACCACCGCGTCCTCGCTCGCTTCGAGTGTCATCTGCTGACCCTTGCGGTCAAACAGGGCCAATTGCCCCTGGCGCACCGATTCCAGACCATTGATCTGGATCGCGCCCCGCAGGACCACCAGTGCCGTGTTGCGCCCTTCGTGCAAATCCAGGGTGAGCAACTTGCCGGCCTTGAGGCGCAGGTCCCAGACATCAATCGGGGTGAAGGTCCGCGAGGGCCCTGTACGACCGTCGAACTCACCGGCAATCAGACGCAGGTGTCCGGCGCCGTCATTCAACTCGATGCGCGGAATGTCACTGTCGAGAATGGTCTGGTACCCGGCATCGGCCATTTTGTCCCTGGCCGGCAGGTTGACCCACAACTGCACCATTTCCAGGGTACCGCCGGTTTTCGCAAAGCCTTCGGAATGAAACTCTTCATGGATGATGCCCGAAGCAGCGGTCATCCACTGCACATCGCCGGGGCCGATCTTGCCGCCGCCACCGGAGGAATCGCGATGCTCCAGTTCGCCGTCGTAAACGATGGTCACGGTTTCGAAACCACGGTGCGGGTGCTGGCCCACGCCACGTCGTCCTGTAGTCGGGGTGAATTCGGCAGGACCGGCATGGTCGAGCAGCAGGAACGGGCTGATGTGTTTGCCCAGGTTGTCATAGGAAAACAGCGTGCGAACCGGAAAGCCGTCGCCGACCCAATGGGCACGTGGGCTGGTGTAGATACCGATGATGTTTTTCATGGTGTCTCCTGATGAAGTGAGTGAAGCCATGGACAAAGCTTAAAACCGTGACCTTTGCTGCGCTAGACTGCAAAAATCGGTTTTAGCGTTCTATCTGGAGAACGATGGTGGAAGACCTCAACACCCTCTACTACTTCACCCAAGTGGTGGAGCATCACGGATTTGCCGCTGCGGGCCGGGCGCTGGACATGCCCAAGTCCAAGCTCAGCCGGCGTATTGCCCAACTCGAGGAACGCCTGGGCGTGCGCCTGCTGCACCGCACCAGTCGGCATTGCTCGTTGACTGAAATCGGTCAGGCTTACTACCAACGCTGCCTGGCGATGCGCGTGGAGGCCGAAAGCGCTGCCGAACTGATCGAGCGTAATCGCTCCGAACCCCAGGGCCTGGTGCGTATCAGTTGCCCCACGGCATTGCTCAATTCCTGGGTCGGACCGATGCTGACCCGCTACATGCTCAAGTACCCGCTGGTCGAGTTGTTCATCGAGAGCACCAACCGCCGGGTCGACTTGATACACGAAGGTTTCGACGTTGCCTTGCGGGTACGTTTTCCACCACTGGAAAACACCGACATGGTGATGAAGGTGCTGGGCAACAGCAATCAAAGCGTCGTTGGCAGCCCGGCGTTCTTATCACGCCTGTCGACCCCCGCCTTGCCCGCCGATCTCAGCGGTCTGCCAAGCCTGCACTGGGGCGCGGCGCAGCGTGAGTACCAATGGGAATTGTTCGGCGACGATGGCCGCACGGCGGTGATCCGTCACGCGCCGAGGATGGTCACCGATGACCTGCTCGCCCTGCGCCACGCGGCCGTTGCGGGCGTCGGCATCGTGCACCTGCCCAGCGTAGTGGTGCGCGACGAAATCACCAGCGGTCAGTTGGTCGAACTGGTCCCCGGTTGGGCACCGAAAACAGGGATCATTCACGCAATTTTCCCATCACGTCGCGGACTGCTGCCATCGGTACGCTCCTTGATCGACTTCCTTGGTGAAGAGTTCAGCCACAGCGACATTGCCTGAGGGCCGAACCCTGCCCCTTGATGATTGTTGATTTGCGGTAAACATTGCTTTGCCCGGCCAGCGGTTTTTCTCAGGCAGGCAGATGCGGATACTGGCGCCCATTCCCACTGCAACCTCTGGAGTCATCAATGTCCATTCCCGCATTCGGCCTGGGTACGTTTCGCTTGCAAGGCCAGGTGGTCATCGATTCGGTGAGCACCGCTCTGTCCCTGGGCTACCGGGCAATCGATACCGCGCAGATCTACGAGAACGAAGGCGAGGTGGGTCAAGCCATCGCCGCCAGCGGCATTGCCCGCGATGAGCTGTTCATCACCAGCAAGATCTGGGTCGCCAACTTTGCCAAAGAGCGTCTGATCGACAGCCTCAGGGAAAGCCTGGCCAAGCTGCAAACCAACTACCTGGACCTGACCCTGATCCACTGGCCATCGCCCGAAGATCAAGTGCCGGTCGAGGAGTTCATGGGCGCCCTGCTCGAGGCCAAACAGTTGGGCCTGACCCGGCAGATAGGCGTCTCCAACTTCACCATCGAACTGATGAAACAGGCGATTGAGGCCGTCGGTGCCGAGCACATCGCAACCAATCAGATCGAGCTGCACCCGTACCTGCAGAACCGCCAGGTCGCGGCGTTCGCACAGAGCCAAGGCATTCGGGTCACCTCATACATGACCCTGGCCTATGGTGAAGTGCTCAAGGACCCGGTCATCCAGCAGATCGCCGAACGCCTGCAGGCGACACCGGCACAAGTCACCCTGGCCTGGGCCATGCAATCGCGTTATGCAGTGATTCCGTCCTCGACCCGCCGCGCCAATCTTGAAAGCAACCTGCGCGCGACTGCGCTGACCTTGGGTGAGGCCGACATGGCGTTGATTGCCACGCTTGATCGCGGTCACCGGCTGACCAGCCCCAAGGGCATTGCTCCCCACTGGGATTAAGCATCACGCTGCTCAAGCTCCTGCTCCAGGTGCAACATCGCCTGCTGCAACTGCTCGATGGCAGCGTCGATCAACGCCGGGCGCCCGTCACCGAGCGCCCGCTCCAGGTGCTCGCACCCCTCAAGCACGGCGGACGCCCGCACGATCATCGCGCCACCCTTGATCCGGTGCGCCAACTCGTGCAACCCAGGGTGTTTGCCATTGACATTTAACGTCATCAACTGAGCACGATCTTCGCGATTGCTCTGCGCCAGGTCATGCAGGACTTGCTCGAACAGCTCACGGTTGCTCTCGGCATAAGGTAGCAATCCACTCAAATCGAACACTCTGGAGGAACTGGTGTGCGTCTCCCGGACCGCCTCGATGGCAAAGTGGCTGGCCAGCCAGATTTGCAAATCTTCCAGGCGAATGGGTTTGAACAGACAGTCATCCATCCCTGCTTCCAGACAACGGATCTTTTCCTCGGCTTGTGCATTGGCGGTAAACCCGAGCACCCGCGTAGGCGCCAAGCCCTGCATACGCTCCTCTTCACGCATTGCGCGCGCCAGTTGGTAACCATTGAGTACCGGCATGTTGCAGTCGGTGATGACCAGGTCGAACGCCTGCCGACGCCATTGCTCCAGGCCTTGTGCACCGTCTTGCGCCGAATGAACGCGGTGCCCCAGATAGCTCAATTGTTGCGTAAGCAACAAGCGATTGGCGGGATAGTCGTCCACCACCAGAATCGTCAGCGCACGCGTAGCCAGCGGCGTCGCGACCACAGCAGCCTCAGCGACGGACAGTGTTGGCAGGAGTACCAGGTTCAGAGCGATCGCCACCTTCGTCCCGCGCCCGAGTCGACTGTCGAGTAGCAGTTGCCCGCCCATCATTTCGCAGAGTGTACGGCTGATGACCAGACCCAGTCCGGCGCCTTGCCGGGAGGAGTGCTGGTTGTCCTGCGCCTGGACAAACGGACTGAACAGGCGCTGCTGATCAAAAGCGCTGATACCGACGCCACTGTCTTCGATGCACAGATCGATGGTGAGATGGGCCGAAGCCTGCGGCTGAATGCGCAGCGTCAAACTCACCTCACCCGCCCGGGTGAACTTGATCGCATTGCTCAACAGGTTGGACAGCACCTGCTTGAAACGTGTCGGATCAAGCATGACGTCACAGTCACTGCCTTCGTCGAGCTCGACCCGCCATTTCAGGTTCTTCTGCACCGCCAGACCTTCAAAGATCCGGCATACCGACAATACCGAATCACGCAAATTGACCCGTTCCGGCATCAGCGACAGATGCCCCGATTCGATCCGGGCGATGTCGAGGATATCGCCGATCAAGGCTACCAGTTGCTGGCCCGCCTGCGACGCCACCTCAATCGCCGAGCGATCGGTCACCCCTTCATCCGCCCGCTTCTGCGCCAGTTCAAGCATGCCGATCAAGGCATTCATCGGTGTGCGGATTTCATGGCTCATGGTGGCCAGAAACGTCGTCTTCGCTCGATTGGCATCTTCGGCGGCATCCTTGGCCTCCTGCAATTGCCCCAACAATTGCTGGCGTTGCCGAATCTGTCGACGCTGCCAGATGATCCCGGCCAGGGCGAGCAGGAGCAAGACAGCAGCCCCGGCAAAGGCCTGGTAGATCACCTGCCGATGACGCAACCAGTAACTGTGCTCCACCATCGAGTCATAGCGCCCGGGTTGCGTCAGCTCATCGATTTCTTCCGGCGGGATACTCAACAGTGCCTTGTCCAGAATCGAATGCAGCTCGGTCGCGTCACGGTTGGTGGCCAAGGTACTGCGGGCCGGGTCACTGCCGACCGTGCTGGTGATTTGCAGGCGATCGCGGTACTGCCGCGCAATCAGATAACGGGCGCTGATCAGTGAGTTGATCCCGGCATCCGCCTTGCCATCGGCGACCATTTTCATGGCATCCGCCGACAAGGGCGCATCGATCAGGTGGATCTGTGCAAAGTTCTGACTGATGAATGGCCGGACAATGTTGCCCTGGGTCAGCGCGAGGCCTTTGCCGGCCATGTCATCCAGCGTCCTTGGACTGTCGGGCGCCACGCGTGTGACCAGTACCGACGGGCTGCTGAGAAATGCCCGGGTGAACAACAGTTCATCTTCGCGCTGGGAACTGAGGCCGATGCCGGCCAGCACGTCGATCTGCCCCGTCTTGATGGCGGTCAGCATCTCGACCACCGATTTCATGCCCTGGATATCGAATTGCAGCCCGGTGCGCAGACTGATTTTTTCCAGAAGATCGACAGCAACGCCTTGGTAGTTCCCTTCGCTATCGATAAAGCTGATCGGCGGAATATTGTTGTTGATCGCGACCTTTACCCGTGGATGCTGGCCGAGCCAACGTTGTTCGGCCAGGCTCAATTGCAGCGCCTGGGTAGCGGGCATGGACACCCCATTAGCCCCCCAGCGCCGCAGGATATTCATGCGTTCGTTGGCAGTGACGGCAACCAGCGCCTTGTTGACGATGGCCAGCAACGGCTGATTGTCACGGGCCATCGCAAAGGCAAAACGACCTGACTCCATGGGCGAGAAGTCACTCAGGCGGACATTGTTCAGGTAGTTCTTGCTGACCAGATAATGGGCACTGATTGCATCACCCAGATAGACATCGGCCTGACCGAACGCCACCGCACCCATGGCCGCCAGCGTCGAGGGAAAGAGTTCGACTTGTGCCTTGGAGTAGAACTGCTTCACGCTGTCTTCAGGCAAGTAGTGATAGAGCATCACCAGCCGCTTGCCGGCTAACGTCGGGTCGAGCACCTGGGGTGCCTCGGTCCGGGTGACCAGCACGGGTTGATCGTCCGCATAGGCCCTGGACATCTGCAACTGCGGGTCCTGGGTTTCATAGCGGTTGGCCGTTCCCAGCAGGTCCGCCTGCCCTTCCTTGATCGCCCGAACCGCATCGGCCCGCGAAGGATAGCGCCGCACGTCGATCGGCACCTGCAACAATTGCTCGAGCAACCCGGCGTAATCGGCGGTGATGCCCTCGAACATCTTGCCCGCCGCGTTGAATTCAAAGGGCGGGTAATCCGGCGCGGAAACGGCCAATACCAGGCGTCCCTTGAGCTTCAACCACCGCGACTCGTTTTCGCCAAGCGTGACGCTCAGGCCTTCGGCGCTGGAACGTCCGTGCAGTGTCATCGGCGCGGACTGCGCCCAGACCGCCGACGCACACAGGTAGAGGCTGAACAGTATCCACGCCGGCCATCGCCGCACACTGCTCATTCAGATCAGGTGATTGCGCAAGGCGAAATCCCTCAGGTGCACCAACGAACTCACGTTGAGCTTTAGAACCAGCCGGGTTTTGTAGGTACTGACCGTTTTGTAGCTCAGGTGCATGAGGTCGGCGATTTCAGTGTTGCTTGTCCCCCGGGCCAAGTACTGGAGGATGGTCAGCTCGCGGTTGGACAGCAGATCGATCAGCTGTTTTTCACTGCGCTGCAAGGCATTCATCGATACCGCTGTCGAGGGCAATTGCACAAAACAGGTGTAGCCGGCCAGGACCGTACTGACAGCCGCTTTCAGATCATCCAGGTTCTTGCTCTTGGAAACATAGGCCGCCGCGCCGGCGCGCATGCAACGCTCCTGGTAAAACTGCGCTTCCAGGGCAGTGAACACCACCACCTTACAGCGCACCTTTTCCGCCTTGATCCGCTCCAGCACATCCAGTCCCGGCACGCCGGGTAACCCCAGGTCAAGCAGGACGATATCCGGTTGATGCTGACGGACCAGCGCCACGACCTCATCACCGCGGGCCGCCTCATAGAGTCGTTTGAACCCCTCACCATCAAGCACCAGTTTGATCATGGAACGAACCACTGGATGATCTTCCACAATCAGTGCTGATTTCATGGCAACTCCCCCGAGAAACAGATCACCTTTACGCCGGGAAGCCCCCGGGCAGCGCCGTGGTTAAACAAAGCGGCTGCGCTGAGACTCTCGCACGGGAGAAACATAGGATCTACCTGACAGAATTGACAGTTCCGACGAACGGAGGCCAGGGTCAACCACCTTCATCAACGCCTGGATACCAGCCTGATCGGGCAACGCGGCGTGGCTGATATGCAGGTTTTTGCGCGCAGCTTTTTTCAATACCGGCGGGCAGTTGAAAAGCAGCGTGTGATGGATTTGCGGGTTGTCGATAAAAAAACCGGGCACGTCCAGTTCCCCGTCAGCGAAGGCTGCGTCGACTACCACCAGGTCGAAGGGGCCGCATCCGAACTCCACCAGTGTCAGCAACTCATCCTGAGTCGGCACGGGTGCAATCCGGTAATACCCCAGCTGGTTGAAAAGCCGCTCGATCTTCAATCGGTGGAAGTGCTGCCCATCGGCAATCAGGATTCGTAATGCTTTGTTCGGCACGGTGACCTCCGGACGAATTGGGATTCGAGAGGTCGCGAAGGCTACGCAAGCGCTGCATAACTATCTGTAGGACTATTCCTAAATACGCTTCGGACGAGCTGACCTCATTCAGTGGTACTTGGACTCCAGAACGCTTGCACCACCAAGGTCGACATCGAGATCCGTGCCACCAGGGCGTCCAGCTCATCACCATCGACCGAAGTCGTTGCCAGCGTTGCTTCGACTTCGATCTCATCCGCGCCGAACCCGTGTACGTCCACGTCACTGGCCGGGTAATTGCTGCGTTCAAGCTCCGCTTCGAGCAGCGCCAGCACGGCTTTCTGCTGCGTGCGCCGGGCGATCACGTAGACAATATTGGTGACCTCCGCCGAAACCACGTCCAGCGGCTGACGGTTGAGGTTGTTGACGATCGGCCGCAACAGGGTATTGGCGGCCAGCACGAACAACGTGCCGAGGACAGCTTCGGCCAACAGGTCCGCACCGGCGCAGGCACCTACCGCCGCCGAGGTCCAGAGGGTGGCGGCCGTGTTGAGGCCACGTACGTTACCCTCTTCGCGCATGATCACCCCGGCACCGAGAAAACCGATGCCGGACACCACATAAGCCACGACCCGAACCGCGCCTTCGGCACCGCCGAGACGGTTGGCCATGTCGACAAAAATCGCCGCACCGACGGCCACCAGCACATTGGTGCGCAAGCCGGCGGTGCGTTGCCGGTACTGCCGCTCCAGACCGATCAGGCCACCGAGGATGAAGGCCGCGGTGAGACTGACCAGGGTGTCGAGCAGGGAATCCAGGTTGATGTTGTTGATGGCTTGCATGTCAAAGCTCCTTGAAAACGACGCTCCCCTGTAGGAGCGAGCAGGCTCGCTCCTACACTTTGGCAGCCTTACTGCCAGCCAAACCGGCGGATGTAGAACCCTTTCACTGCCTGGGTCAGCGCCATGTACGCCAGCAGAATCACCGGCAGGAACACGAAGTACAGCGATGGCAGTGCCTGCAGCTTGAAGTAATGCGCCAGCGGGCCCATCGGCAGGAAGATCCCCACGGCCATGATCAGCCCGGTCATCACCAGCAGCGGTGTGGCCGCGCGGCTTTGCAGGAACGGAATCTTCGGCGTACGAATCATGTGCACGATCAGCGTCTGGGTCAGCAACCCCACCACGAACCAGCCCGACTGGAACAGGGTCTGGTGGTCCGGGGTGTTGGCATCGAATACGTACCACATCAAGGCGAACGTGGTGATGTCAAAGATCGAACTGATCGGCCCGAAAAACAGCATGAAGCGGCCGACGTCCCCTGGCTGCCAGCGTTGTGGTTTGCTGAGCATTTCGTCATCGACGTTATCGAACGGGATGGCGATCTGCGAAATGTCATACAGCAGGTTTTGCACCAGCAGATGCATCGGCAGCATCGGCAGGAACGGAATGAACGCACTGGCCACCAGCACCGAGAACACGTTGCCGAAGTTCGAGCTGGCCGTCATCTTGATGTACTTGAGCATGTTGGCGAAGGTCCGGCGGCCTTCCAGCACGCCCTCCTCCAGCACCATCAGGCTCTTTTCCAGGAGGATGATGTCCGCTGCTTCCTTGGCGATGTCCACCGCGCTGTCCACCGAGATACCGATGTCGGCCGTACGCAGGGCCGGTGCATCATTGATGCCGTCGCCCATGAAGCCGACTACGTGGCCGTTGCCCTTGAGCAGGCGCACAATGCGTTCCTTGTGGGTCGGGGTCAGTTTGGCGAAGACGTTGGTGGTCTCCACCGCCTTGGCCAGTTGTGCATCGGTCATGCGTTCAATGTCGTTGCCCATCAGCAGGCCTTGTTGTTCCAGGCCCACTTCGCGGCAGATTTTCGCCGTCACCAGTTCGTTGTCGCCGGTCAGTACTTTCACCGCCACACCGTGAGCGGCCAGGGCCTTGAGCGCCGGTGCGGTGCTTTCCTTGGGCGGATCGAGGAAGGCGACGTAACCGATCAGGGTCAGTTCGCGTTCATCGGCCAGGCTGTAAGTGTCACGTCCTTCAATCATTGGCCGCGCAGCCACGGCCACCACCCGCAGGCCTTCGGCGTTGAACGCTGCAGTGACCTGGCGAATCCGCGCCAGCAGTTCGTCGGTCAGCGCTTCATCGATGTCGCCATGACGCACCCGCGAGCACACCGCCAGGACTTCTTCCACGGCGCCTTTGCAAATCAGCAGGTGCGGCTGCTCACGCTCGGCCACCACCACCGACATGCGCCGACGGGTGAAGTCGAACGGAATTTCGTCGACCTTGCGAAAAGCAGTGCCGACTTTCAGTTCGCGGTGGATCTCGACGTGCTCCAGCACGGCCACGTCCAGCAGGTTTTTCAGGCCGGTCTGGTAGTAGCTGTTGAGGTAAGCCATCTCCAGTACATCATCGGAATCGTTGCCCCAGACATCGACGTTGCGCGCCAGAAAGATCTTGTCCTGGGTCAGGGTGCCGGTTTTGTCGGTGCACAGGACGTCCATCGCGCCGAAGTTCTGGATCGCGTCGAGGCGTTTGACGATGACCTTTTTGCGCGACAGGAACACCGCACCCTTGGCCAGGGTCGAGGTGACGATCATCGGCAGCATTTCCGGGGTCAGGCCCACGGCAATCGACAGCGCGAACAACAGGGCTTCGGTCCAGTCACCCTTGGTGAAACCGTTGATGAACAGCACCAGCGGCGCCATGACAAACATGAAGCGGATCAACAGCCAGCTGACCTTGTTCACGCCGTTCTGGAACGCGGTGGGCGCGCGGTCGGTAGCGCTGACACGCTGGGCCAGGGCACCGAAGTAAGTGCTGTTGCCGGTGGTGAGAATCACCGCCATGGCTGTGCCGGAGACCACGTTGGTGCCCATGAACAGGATGTTGTCCAGGTCCAGCGGGTTGAGCGTGTCACGGTCCTGCTGGCGTGGAAATTTTTCCACCGGCATCGACTCACCGGTCATCGCCGCCTGGCTGACGAACAGGTCCTTGGCGCTGAGCACCCGGCAGTCGGCGGGAATCATGTCGCCGGCCGACAGCACGATCAGATCGCCCGGCACCAGTTGCTTGATCGGCAATTCAATGCGGCTGGCGCTTTTGTCTTCCAGGTCACGGCGCATCACGGTGGCGGTGTTGCTCACCATGGCCTTGAGGGCATCGGCGGCCTGGTTGGATTTGGTTTCCTGCCAGAAACGCAGCAAGGTCGAGAGCACCACCATGGAGAAGATCACAGTGGCCGCTTTCATGTCCTCGGTCAGCCACGAGATGACGGCCAGCAGGGTCAGCAGCAGGTTGAACGGGTTCTTGTAGCAGTGCCACAGGTGCACGTACCAGGGCAGCGGTTGTTCATGCTCGACTTCGTTGAGGCCGTATTGCTCGCGCAGGGCTTCGGCTTCGACTTCGCTCAAGCCGTCGGTGTGACTGCCCAGGGAGTGCAGCAGATCACCAGTGTCATTGCCGGCGGCATTGACCAGGGTTTGCGCCAGGGTGGGCGGGACTTCACGGCTGACCGTGGTGTCGGTAAAGGTTTCCAGCAACGCCAGGCGACGGAAGTGCCGGGCGATGTGGCGGGTCCGCAGGAAACCTGCGAAAAATTCCTTGAGGGTAAGTTTCATGGCTGGTGCCCCTTTGGTCAGCCGGGAAACCGTCGAGCAGGTATGTCCATGCCTGTGCCACCGGAACCACCGGTACGGCAAGGCCTGGCACGCCAGTCACGAATGACAGGCGCGTCGATAGGTGCGGGCACGACATTAAATAGTCGAAACCACGCTCTGTTCAGCGTCGATGAGAGGGACGTCGGGACATGGCCAACGTGGGCCACGATCGGGATGCCGCTGCTCGCTTTTCGGCGAGACAACGGCAGAGGAGACTGCGCGTTATCTTGCCGAGAATATGCCGGTTACCGAGACCGGCCGACAACTGTCACTCGAACAAGTACCCACTGTGGGTCTCCGTAATTGATGAAATCGCGCGAAGCTTACGCCCCGATGTTTGAAGAGTAAACCCGTTACAAAATCTTGCAGGGGGAAATACGGGGTTCTTCAGGAAGGGTTCAGGAAGCTGAATTTGAGGTGGTCTTTTGGGCCCTATCGCCAGTAGGCCGGCTCCTGCAATGCAGGTTTGCGTAGGCGCCGGCTTGCTGGCAATGGGGCCCTCACCACCTGCGAACATATCAGCTGGCCGTGGCCAACAACACATCCACCACCGACCGCCCCTGCCCACGATGCTTGCCATGCTCATACAGCGACCCGGCGATTTCATCGGCACGAATCGGCAGGACCGACAGCAAGGTGTCGCTCAAACCGTGACTGGCCTGGCAGAAGCCCTGCATATAGAGGCCGACCTTGCAGCGCTCATCGGTGATCAGCCGATAATTGCGATCCACTTCGAAGTTACCCAGGTATTCCTCAAGCGGTGCCAACAGCTTGCGATGCAGCTGCCGTTCGTAACCGGTGGCCAGCACCACGGCGTCGTACAGACGGACCGTGACTTCCCCGGTGGCGTTGTTGCGCAGCGTCAGTTGCACACCGTGCTCGGTGGCGGTGGCCTTTTCGATGGTGGTCAGGGTGTGGAACGCATGACGGGCGATGCCCGAGACTTTCTGCCGGTAGAAGATCCCGTAGATGCGTTCGATCAGGTCGATGTCCACCACCGAATAGTTGG
This sequence comes from Pseudomonas vancouverensis, assembly GCF_004348895.1. GTDB lineage: Bacteria > Pseudomonadota > Gammaproteobacteria > Pseudomonadales > Pseudomonadaceae > Aquipseudomonas > Aquipseudomonas vancouverensis. The sequence continues at coordinate 65,846 of NZ_RRZK01000014.1, read as the reverse complement.
TGTTGTGGTACTCGTTGACCAGCCGTTCGCGCTCGCTGTCCGGTTGCTGGAACACCAGGTCGGTGAACTCCGGGGAAAACACTTCGTTGACGAAGGGGCTGTCATCGGCCGGTTTCAAGGCCGAGCCACGCAGGATCATGTCGACCTGCACCGAAGGGAAACTGTCATTGAGATCAATGAAGGCTTCTGCCGCGCTCTGCCCGCCGCCGATGATTGCAATGCTCATCGGCTGATTGGCCACGCAAGGTTGTTTGGCCATTTGCGCCAGGTACTGCGAGTGATGGAACACCCGGCCGTCATCCTTGAGGGCCTTGAACACTTCGGGAATACGCGGCGTGCCGCCAGCGCTGACCACCACCGAGCGGGCACTTCGCACATGCTGATGGCCTTGGGTATCTCGGGAGATGACCCGCAGCGCCTCGACCTGCTGGTTGTGCAGCACCGGCTCGATGGTCAGCACTTCCTCGCCGTAGCGACTTTGCGCGGTGAACTGCCCGGCCACCCAGCGCAGGTAGTCGTTGTACTCCATGCGGCACGGGTAGAAGGTGCCCAGATTGATGAAGTCCACCAATCGTCCGTGGGCCTTGAGGTAGTTAACGAAGGAATACGGGCTGGTCGGATTGCGCAGGGTCACCAGGTCCTTGAGGAAGGAGATCTGCAACTCGCTCTGGGTTACCAGCGTGTTGCCGTGCCAGCGGTAATCGGCCTGCTTGTCGAGAAACAGCACATCCAGTTGACCCTGACTCGCCCCGCGCTCCTGCAGCGCAATGGCCAGGGCCAGGTTCGAGGGGCCGAAACCGACGCCGATCAGATCGTGAACGAGGGGCGATGCAATTGCCTGTGTCATGTCCAGTGTCCTCTGGATGATCCCCGCCGCAACGGAGCATTGAACCTAAGTGACCTGACCGGCCAGAAGCCACACAACAGGTCGTCTGTTGACTAGGAACGAGGACAATGAACAGAAATTTAGCACTGCAGGCTCAGCGCTCTTCCCACTGTCGCATGCGTATACGGCAATGCTTCATGGCATTGACAATGTGCTTTTCGACCAGGGCGCGGGAAATGCCCAGTTGCTTGGCAATCTCGGGGTGGGACAGGCCTTCGATCTTGCGCAGCAGGAAACTTTCGCGGCACAGCGGTGGCAACTCCGCCAGGGCACGCTGGAGCATGTCCAGGCGCTGGCCGTGATCGAGTGCGCTTTGCGGGGAGGGGGTGAAATAACGTTCTTCGCTGTCGAGCACGTCCAGCGACTCGGCCTGACGCAAGGTGTTGCGCCGATGGTCGTCGATCACCAGATTCAGCGCGGTGCGATAAAGGAATGCCCGGGGCTGCTCGATCGGCGCGTCGCTGGTTCGTTCCAGCACGCGCAGATAAGCGTCATGTACCACATCTTCGGCCACCTGACGGTTACCCAGCCTGGCGTTGAGGAAGCACACCAGCTCGCGATAGTAGTTTTCCAACATGACTCCCGTCCGCAGGAGGCTGCGGATACTTTCCTTGAGGCATTGTGCCGAGACTGAAATAAACAGTGGCACGATAGTGGCAGTTTAGGTGCGTAATTTATAGTAATTCTCATATAGATTTAAAGCGCTGCGTTTCCTCGCCCGCCAAATAGTGAGCGCTTTTGTGGGAGCGAGCTTGCTCGCTCCCACCTTAGATAGCGTCTCACTCTAAATTCTTGCCTGGGCTCAACGTTTACAGGACAGCCCCCCGTCCCTGCCCGGCCCCGCCGCTGAACGACGGGCCGATTTCCTTTGGCCGGAAGCCTGAATGAAACGTTCCCGACAGACCCGTCGCGCCTTGTTTGCAGCCCTTTGCCTGATTCCCGTCATCGCCGTGGCGGCCTGGCAGATCCTCCCGCCGGGCCGCGAACAGTTCGCCACCGTCCAGGTCTCCCGCGCCGATATCGAAAGCAGCGTCACCGCCCTGGGCACCCTGCAACCACGTCGCTACGTCGACGTCGGCGCCCAGGCGTCCGGGCAGATCCACAAGATCCATGTCGAAGTCGGCGACCAGGTCAAGGAAGGCCAGTTGCTGGTGGAAATCGATCCGTCGACCCAGCAGGCCAAACTCGACGCCGGGCGCTTCTCCGTCGAAAACCTCAAGGCCCAGCTACAGGAACAACGGGCGCAACACGAACTCGCCCGGCAGAAATTCCAGCGCCAGCAGAACCTTGCCGCCGGTGGCGCCACTCGCGAGGAAGATGTGCAGACCGCCCAAGCGGAACTGCGCGCCACCCAGGCCCGTATCGAGATGTTCCAGGCGCAGATCCGCCAGGCCGAGGCCAGCCTGCGCAGCGATCAGGCCGAACTGGGCTACACGCGCATCTATGCGCCCATGGCCGGCACCGTCGTTGCCCTGGATGCCCGTGAAGGCCAGACCCTCAATGCCCAACAGCAAACGCCATTGATATTGCGCATCGCCAAACTGTCGCCGATGACCGTGTGGGCCGAGGTCTCGGAGGCCGACATCGGTCACGTCAAACCCGGCATGCACGCCTGGTTCACCACCTTGAGCGGCGGCAGCCGGCGATGGAGCAGTACCGTGCGGCAGATCCTCCCGGTGCCGCCCAAACCGCTGGACCAGACCAGCCAGGGCAGCGGCAGCCCCACCAGCACCAGCAAGAGCGGCAGCGCCCGGGTGGTGCTGTACACCGTGCTGCTCGATGTCGATAACAGCGACAACGCACTGATGGCGGAGATGACCACCCAGGTATTTTTCGTCGCCGACCAGGCCAAGAACGTCTTGACCGCGCCGGTCGCAGCCTTGCAATCAGGTACTGAACCCGACAGCCAGACCGTCCAGGTCGTGGCGAAAAACGGCGACATTCAACAACGCAACGTGCGCACGGGTATCAGCGACCGTTTGCGCGTGCAGATCCTCGACGGTCTTTCCGAAGGCGATCACCTGCTGATCGGCCCTGTCGACGGGAGTGGCGGTTGAATGCACACGCCGCTGATCGAACTGTCCGCCATCCGCAAATCCTACGGCGGCGGCGACGCCCCTGAAGTCCACGTATTGCGCGGCATCGACCTGTCGATCCACGCCGGCGAATTCGTCGCCATCGTCGGGGCTTCCGGCTCCGGCAAGTCGACACTGATGAACATCCTCGGCTGCCTCGACCGCCCGACCTCGGGCGAATACCGTTTTGCCGGGGACAACGTCGCCACCCTGGACAGTGACGAACTGGCCTGGCTGCGCCGTGAAGCCTTTGGCTTCGTGTTCCAGGGCTACCACCTGATTCCCGCGGGCTCAGCCCAGGAAAACGTCGAGATGCCGGCCATCTACGCAGGCTTGCCCGCCGCCGAGCGTCACGCCCGCGCTGCCGCCCTGCTCGACCGCCTCGGCCTGGCTTCACGCCGGGGCAATCGCCCACATCAACTGTCCGGCGGCCAGCAGCAACGGGTGTCCATCGCTCGAGCCCTGATGAATGGCGGTCACATCATCCTCGCCGACGAACCCACCGGCGCCCTCGACAGCCACAGCGGCGCCGAGGTCATGTCCCTGCTCGACGAACTGGCGAGCCAGGGCCACGTGGTCATCCTCATCACCCACGACCGTGAAGTGGCGGCCCGGGCCAAGCGCATCATCGAGATCCGCGACGGCCTGATCATCAGCGACAGCGCCGAGGACAATCCATCCGCACAACATTCCGCCGCCCCCGGTGCGCTACAGGCTGTCGACCTGCGCAAGCGCCTGACCCAAGGTGCAGAAGCCACGGGCGCCTGGAAAGGTGAACTGGTGGACGCCGTGCACGCGGCGTGGCGGGTGATGTGGGTCAACAAGTTCCGCACCGCGCTGACCCTGCTGGGGATCATCATTGGCGTGGCCTCGGTGGTGGTGATGCTGGCCGTCGGCGAAGGCAGCAAGCGTCAGGTGATGGCGCAGATGGGCGCCTTTGGCTCCAACATCATTTACCTCAGCGGCTCGGCCCCCAACCCGCGCACGCCGCCGGGCATCGTCACCCTCGATGACGTCGCCGCCATCGCCAGCCTGCCCCAGGTCAAGCAGATCATGCCGGTGATCGGCCAGGAGGCCGGGGTACGTTTCGGCAACCTCGACCATTTGAGTTACGTCGGCGGCAACGACACCCACTTCCCAAGCATCTTCAACTGGCCGGTGGTCGAGGGCAGCTATTTCACCCGCGCCGATGAGCAGAATGCTGCGGCTGTCGCAGTGATCGGCCATAAGGTGCGGACCAAGTTGCTCAAGGACGTGGCCAACCCGATTGGCCAATACATCCTGATCGAGAACGTGCCGTTCCAGGTGGTCGGCGTGCTCGCGGAAAAAGGTGCCAGCTCCGGCGATTCCGACAGCGACGACCGCATCGCCATTCCTTACTCGGCGGCAAGCGTACGGCTGTTCGGCACCCACAACCCCGAATACGTGGCGATCGCTGCCGCCGACGCACGCAAGGTCAAGGAAGCGGAACAAGCCATCGAGCAATTGCTGCTGCGCCTGCACAACGGCAAACAGGATTTCGAACTGACCAACAACGCGGCGATGATCCAGGCCGAGGCACGCACGCAAAACACCCTGTCGCTGATGCTCGGCTCGATTGCCGCGATTTCCCTGCTGGTGGGTGGCATCGGCGTGATGAACATCATGCTCATGACCGTGCGCGAGCGCACCCGCGAGATCGGTATCCGCATGGCCACCGGCGCCCGCCAGCGCGACATCCTGCGCCAGTTCCTCACCGAAGCAGTGATGCTCTCGGTGGTCGGCGGCCTCACCGGCATCGCCCTGGCGCTGATTGTCGGTGGCGTGTTGATCCTCAGCGAAGTCGCCGTCGCCTTCTCTTTATTTGCGGTGCTGGGTGCCTTCGGGTGCGCCTTGGTCACAGGCGTTGTCTTCGGTTTCATGCCAGCGCGCAAAGCGGCGCGACTCGACCCGGTCACGGCCCTTACCAGTGAATGATCTCTCGATGAAACCGCGTCCTTTCAAGCCATCCCTCAGCCTACTCAGCCTTTGCTTGTTGCTCAACGCCTGCGCCAGCCCCACTCTGCGTCCGGACAGCGGCATCCAGCCGCCCGCAGCCTGGCAATCGCCGTACACCGCCGGCATCGCGCAGGACAACCGGCAGTGGTGGACGCGTTTCGGCAGTCCGCAATTGGCGGGGCTGATCGAACAGGCCCGGCTGGGCAGCTACGATCTTGCCGCCGCCATGGCACGGGTGCGTCAGGCCCAGTCGGACACTGTGATTGCCGGTGGTTCGCAGCTGCCCGAGGTCAAGGCCGGGCTCACTGCCAACCGGCAAAAACTGTTGCGCGGTGATGGTTACAGCCAACTGGATGCCGACAGCAACAACGATGCGGTCGACTACTTCAGCGCTAACCTCAGCGCCAGTTACGAGATCGACTTCTGGGGCGGTCAGCGCGCCGGCCGTGACAGTGCAGCGTTCAGCCTGCAAGCCAGCGAGTTCGACCAGGCTACTGTCGAGTTGACCCTGCTCAGCGGTGTCGCCAACACCTACGCGCAAACCCTGTCACTGCAGGAACAGAGCCGCATCGCCGAACTGAACCTGGCCAACGCCCAGAGCGTGTTGCGACTGGTGCAGACCCGCTTCGATTCAGGCTCGGCCACCGCCCTGGAACTGGCGCAACAGAAAAGCCTGGTGGCGGCACAGCAACGGCAACTGCCGCTGGTGCAGCAACAGGCCACGGATGCCCGGATCAGCCTCGCGGCCCTGCTCGGCCGCCCGATGCAGCAATTGGCGCTGCGCCAGGAACGATTCGATCAACTGACCTGGCCCGTGATCGATGCCGGTGTGCCCAGCCAGTTGCTCAGCCGACGCCCGGACATTGCTCGCGCCGAAGCTCAGCTTGCAGCAGCACAGGCAGACGTCACCGTCGCCCGCGCAGCCATGCTGCCGACCGTGACCCTGACCGCGGAAATCGGCTCCGGCGCCGATCATGCCCACGACATTTTGCGCAGCCCCTTCTACAACCTCACTGCCGGGCTGCTCGCGCCGGTGTTCAACAATGGTCGCCTCGGCGCCCAACGGGACAAGGCCACGGCCCGTCAGGAAGAGCTGCTGGAAAGCTATCGCGGGGCAATCATCAACGGTTTCGCCGACGTCGAAAAAGCCCTCAACGGCATTCGCGGGCTGGATCAACAGCGGCAATGGCAGAGTGAAGAATTGAGCCAGGCGCAGACCGCCTTCGATATTGCCCAGAGCCGTTATCAGGCCGGAGCCGAGGACTTGCTGACCGTGCTGGAGACCCAGCGCACGCTGTATGCCGCGCAGGACCTGAATGTGCAACTGCGGCTGTCGCGGATGCAGGCGAGCATTGCCTTGTACAAGGCGTTGGGTGGCGGATGGCAGGGACTCTAACAAGAGAAGTTGCCATCCTGTTTTGCATCCGAAGACGTGCAAAAACGCCATTGCCCCGCCTATTTCTGTGGTCCTTTTCACCAGTGCCCGTAAGGCATTTCCTGATTTTCCCAACCCTCTTGAGTTTCCTTTTCGCCCACGTAGTTTGCGTTACGCCACTCATCCCGAGTCGGCTTGGCGCTGGTTAACAGTGGCGCGCCTCACATGAATGGGGCGCCGGTAGAAAAGGAGATCAATCAATGGCAATAGGATATTTCATTCGCCTGGGTGACAAGACCACCTGCGGCGGCGAGGTGCTGGAGGCCGACACGCGCATCACGATGCTCGGTATGGCCCACGCGCGTGAAGGCGACCGGGTTTCCTGCGGGATAAACGGCGAAACCTACACCATAGAAGGCGGTGTCTCCTTCTTCAATAGCAATGGTCGGCTCGCCGCCGGTTCGCTGGACAGCTTGAGCGGCTGCCCGTGTAAGGCCGAGTTGATCCCATCGGTGCTTACCAACAAATACGAATCGCGCAATGACGCAGCGCCGCAGACCACCAGGGCCGTCGCCCAACCGGACACAGCGTTCGCCAGCAGTCCACCAGCGCCACGCTCATCCGGCTTCGCGTCTGCATCGAGCACGCCCAGGTCCGTGCCCCTGGGCAGTGCCACAGCCGAGGAACCCGGCTTCTACATCGTTCCGAAAAGCACTACCCGCGAACAACTCGAAGCCGACCTGTTCACCCTGCGCGACCCAACGGTGATGGGCAAATTCAAACTGCTCAATCCTTACCGGCACGAGGTCAAGGCCGGCTCGATGATCGTGCTGAGCGACCCCAGCAACTACCAGTGCACCCTTGAAGAAGCCCTGCTCATGGGCGTGGCGGCCAGGACCAATCAGATCCTCGAAACCCTCAGCCCGGAAGAAGCGGATTTCATGGTGCAGCACCGGGAGGTCATCCAGAGCTTCCTGACCTATGGCTCGCAAGCCGTCGGTGTCGGCGCGAGTGTTTTCAAGAACAATCTGGATAACGTCAGCGACACCCTGAAAAAAATCGAAGCGCTGCATCAGCATTCCTTTCTGCGCGATGGCCACCTGAGTTCACCGACATTTCTCGCAGAACGGCAAAAACTGTTCGCCACACTCGATGTTCACATGACCATCCTGACACGCAAAGGTATCGGTTTCCCCCATCATCCCGATTTGAATCGTGCGCTGTTCCTTTCGCCACCGAGTCTGGTGCACCGCTGGACGGAAGCGGGCGGCGTGGGGCAGATGCCGGGGTATGCGACTCACTTTGATGGGGTGGCCAGGGCGTCCAAATACGTTCAGTACGGTGGTTGGGTTGGGACGGCTATTGGTGGCGGGGTGTCGGCTATGAAGGTTCAGGATGTGTGCAGAGCGGGGAGTACCGAGGCCTGCAAGCGAGTTAAATTTACAGAGGCAGGGAGTTTTGTTGGGGCGATTGGGGGTAGCGCGTTGGTTGGCAGTATGGCTGTGCCTTTGATGAGTGGACTCTGTGTTGTTTTTACAGTACCTACAGCCGGTTTTGCGCCTTTGGCATGCAGCATTTTGGTAGCAGGTATCGGTTCATACGTTGGAGGAGAGTTGGGTAGCTCATTTGGTGAGTTCTTTGGCGATGAAATTTACGAGGTTGTAAAATGAATACTGCAAATTTGGTATTCATTAGTTTGGGTGGAGTGTTTGTCGTTGGAGTTTTTCTGAGCCTTGGATCAGCTTTGTATATTAGTTATACCAAGGGTGATCAGATATCTACACACTTCAAAAAAGGTTCCACCTACCTGGCTCACGGTATATACAGACGCTCCAGCTTCTATGGCAGGGTGCATTTAATAGGATGGATCTCTAGTGCTCTTACATTTCCACAGTTTTTTCTTAAGCGGGGTCTGGTAAGCGCTGAGGAAATAGACAGTTTTCCATTCAAACTCAAGCGGCAGCTTGTAATTCTGCAATGGACTTTTATCGGACTTTTTATTGCGATGGTATTACTGGTCATAGTAGGAAAGTCAGGAGTGCTCAGCTGAACTCAAAAAACTGATGAACAGGGGGACAGGGATTGACGTCTTAGGGACGCGGGCAATAGGGGGCAGATTTATTCCGGATGGAAGAAATCTGCCCCCTTTTTTCCAGCCACGACCTCTCTGCCTTCACCGCCCGCTCGGTCACCGTCCCAACCTCTCGATTCCGCCACCGCATCATCCACCACGACCTGACTCATCGCCGCCATCAGGCCTGATGTTGTTTAGCCTTCAGGTGCCGCGCATACCACGGGCGCTGTGGCACCTTGCGCATCAGGCCTGCCAGTTTGTCTTCGTCCTCGCCAAAGGTAATCCGCAGCGCCAGCTTCATCACCTCCGGGTCCATTTCCACTGACTTGCCCACCTGCAGCCCCGGCGTAGTGCTGCAACCGTGGGTCATCGGGCCCAGCCACGGGTCTGCGATCTCGACCCAGCGTCCCGGCGCAAACCATGGCACGCCGTTGACCTGTTGCCGGCTGACCTCCCCCGGATGAAAACGCTCATGGGCGCGGAACCAGTCTTCCAGACGGTCATCGATCCAGCCATGAAAGTGCCAGAACACCGGGTTCACATGGGACGAAAACGGATCGCCGAGAAAGTCGTTCTCCGCCGCGAACCAGCGTGCGGAAAAATCCGCCGGATCCCGGGCGAACGGTACCGGTTGACCATTGGACGGATCACGCGGCACCGAGGCCCAGCGCATGTGCAACCAGTCGTGCAGACCCAATTCCACTTCCGAACCAAACTGCCCCAGGGTCAGCTTCGACAGGTAGCGCGGGTCGCGGTACTGCGACTCCCACACCTGGAAATTGCTGTGGTAAGTCTCGGCCGTCTTGAGATCGCTGACCCACTGCGTGTATTCGTCATCGTCTTCGGCCAGCCAGGTCGGCGGCAGTGAGGTGCCGTCGTGGTTGTCGAAGTAACGGGCGAAGCCGAGGCGGTCGCGGGCCAGTTCCGGTTGCGGCAACGGGAAGTGCGTCCAGGAGGGCAAGTCTTGCAGGGAGCGCGCCGTGCCGAGCATTTGCCGGTGCATGAAAAAGAAGTCCACACCCGAGCCGTTGCGATCCTTGCGCGGGCCACGGGCATCGCGCTCGGTGTCCCGTGGCCCGGGTTGCCAACCGAGCCCCCGCAAGGCGTCGCGTTGAGCGTCGGACAGCTTGTGCCATTTGTCCCGGGAGGCATGCCAGAGCTGGTGGAACAACCGATGTTCCGGAGACACCAACCAGGTCAGCAAGGGCGAATTCAGCCCGGTGCGTTCCCGCGCCTCGGGGAACAACCGCTTGACCGCGATGAAGCGGTTGTCCTGAGCGGTCAACATCAAGGGCCGGTTCAGGTCCACCACACGACCACTGAGGCTGCCGCTGCCGGCATTGCCGAACCCGGCCCAGACCTCGTCCAGCGTCATGTTGAACTCGTAATCGCAGCAACCACTGGCACCCACCAGGCGCCAGCTCAGTTGCTTCGGCTCGGCCCCGGCCAGATCGCCCAGTACCCGATAACGCGGCGCGTCACTGGCGCGCAGGCGTTCGGCAGTATCGAGGAAGCCGACGACGCCACGGCCTTTGTGGCCGATGTCGATAAACACTTCCAGACCGTCCAGCGGCAATCCTTCGAGGCCGGCATCACGCCCTTCGAAACGAATCTGCCAGACACCGCGCAAACTGTCCGCCAGCCGTTGACCGGTGACATCCGCCACGTCGAACGAGGCCTCGCCGGGGGTGATCGTCGGGTCCGCCCGGGTCAGCTCGCGATGCCCGTAATACACCGCAGGCACGGCAGCACCGGTCAGCGCCAGACCCGCGAGGAACCATCGTCGAGAAATCGTCATTGCCCTACCTGTGTCAGCCATGGAGCAGGCTGTATCCCAGCTAGAACGTTTGTTGCCCGCACAAATTTAAAAGCATCGTCGGCACAAACACTAAATTCCTTCCTCGTCTGCTCGTTCCTCCCAGATAGCAAAGCCCCCCTGACAGAGACGGCAATGACAAGACCACGTTCGAAAAAGGCGCTGTACATCGGCCTGCCGCTGGCCCTGGCGATCAGTGCTGGTGCCGGTTTCGCAGCCTGGGATTACGGGTTTCGCGACAACCCCGGCTACCCGGTCAAGGTGATGAAGCAGGCGGATGAATTGCACGAACGCATCCTCTCGTTCGACAGCCACATCACCGTACCGATGGACTTCGGCACCGCCGGCAACGAAGCCGACAAGGATGGCGAAGGCCAGTTCGACCTGGTCAAGTCCGCACGTGGACGCTTGTCCGGCGCGGCGCTGACGATCTTCGGCTGGCCGGAAATCTGGAACGGCCCCAATGCGCCCCATCGCCCCACTGCCGGTTTCGTCGATGAGGCCCGCCTTGAACAGGAAACCCGCTACAAAATCATAAGTGCCATGGTCCGCGACTTCCCCAATCAGGTGGCCATCGCCTACACCCCGGATGATTTCCGGCGCCTGCACGGTGAAGGCAAGTTCGCGATTTTCATGAGCATGCTCAACGCCTACCCGCTGGGCAGCGACCTCAATGCCCTGGATAAATGGGCGGCCCGGGGCATGCGCATGTTCGGCTTCAGTTACGTGGGCAACAATGCCTGGGCTGACTCCTCGCGGCCGCTGCCGTTTTTCAATGATTCACGCGACGCCCTCGGCGGGCTCTCGGACATCGGCAAGCAAGCGGTGCATCGTCTCAATGACCTGGGCGTGATCATCGACGTGTCGCAGATGTCGACCAAGGCACTGGAACAGGTCGCGCAATTGAGCCGCACGCCGATGGTCGCCTCGCATTCGGCGCCCCGTGCCTTGGTGGATATCCCGCGCAATCTCAGCGACGAGGAAATGCAGCTGATCAAAAACAGCGGCGGCGTGGTGCAGATTGTCGGTTTCCCGACCTACATCCGCCCACTGAGCCAGGCCACCCGCGACAAGCTCAACACCCTGCGCGCACGCTTTGACCTGCAACCGCTGCAAGGCCTGGAAATGGCCTTGATGCCGGGGGATCCGATCATCACCGTGTGGCCGGAACAGCGCTTTGGCGAATACGCCAGCCAGCTCTATTCCATCCTCGACGAAGAACCCAAGGCCAGCCTCAAGGACTACGGCGACGCCATCGATTACGCGGTGAAAAAGATCGGCATCGACCATGTCGGCATCAGCTCCGACTTCAACGACGGTGGCGGCCTCGACGGCTGGAAGGACGTCAGCGAAGGCCGCAACGTCAGCGCCGAACTGCTCAGTCGTGGCTACAGCGAAGCCGACATCGCCAAGCTCTGGGGCGGCAACTTCCTGCGGGTCTGGGACCAGGTGCAGAAGTCCGCCCGTCCTGTGGTGCAGAACTGATTTTTCCTTTAGTCAAAGCGAACCAAGCCATGACCAACCGTCGTTCATTCCTCAAGCAGGCCGGCATTCTCGCGGCCGGCATTCCCCTGGCTTCGGCCACGAATCTGCCGGCCGTGGCTGCCACACCCGCACCTTTGTCGAAAGACAAGTGGGAGCAGTTCCGTCAGTTATTCAACCAGGACCCGGACTACCTGCACTTCGCCAATTTCCTGGTGACGTCGCACCCGCGCCCCGTACGTGAAGCCATCGAGATGCACCGCGCCAACCTCGACCGCAACCCCGGCCTGGCCATGGACTGGCACCGCGGCGAAACGGAAAAACGCGAACAGGACGTGCGCGTCTGGGCTGGCCGCTACCTGAAGGCCAAACCCTCGCAGATCGCCCTGACCGGCAGCACCACCGAAGGCCTGGCGATGATCTATGCCGGCATTCATGTGCGCCCGGATCAGGAAATCCTGACCAGCGAGCACGAGCATTACGCCGCCAACAGCGTGCTCGAATACCGCAGTCAGAAGGACGGCACCCGGGTTCGCAAGATCAAGTTGTTTGAAGACCCGCACAAGGTTTCGACCGCCGAGGTGCTGGCCGCGATCGAGAAGAACATCCGCCCCGAAACACGCGTACTCGGCATGACCTGGGTGCATTCGGGCAGCGGCGTGAAGCTGCCCGTCGGTGAAATCGGCAAGCTGGTCGCCGAGAAAAACCGTGGCCGCCAGGACAAGGACCGCATCCTCTACGTGATCGATGGCGTGCACGGCTTCGGCGTGGAGAACTTCGACTTCCCGGACATGCATTGCGACTTCTTCATTGCCGGCACCCACAAGTGGATATTCGGCCCCCGCGGCACCGGGATCATTTGCGCCCGCTCGGACCAGCTCACGGATGTCACCCCGACCATTCCGACCTTCTCCGAAGCCACCGAGTTTTCTACGGTGATGACGTATGGCGGTTATCACTCTTTCGAACATCGCTGGGCACTGACCGAAGCGTTCAAGTTGCACCTGGACCTGGGCAAGGACGTGGTCCAGACGCGCATCCACGAACTCAACAGCTATCTGAAAAAACGCTTGCAAGAGCATCCTTCGGTGGAGCTGGTGACGCCGCTGTCGCCCGAGTACTCCGCCGGGTTCACCTTCTTCCGCATCAAGGGTCGTGACTGCGAAGAAGTCGCCAACCACTTGATGGATCAACGGGTGGTCTGCGATGCGGTCGACCGCGACGTCGGTCCGATCATTCGCCTGGCGCCGGGCCTGCTCAATACCCAGGCCCATATCGATCGACTGATGACCTTGCTGGCCAGCCAGGTCTGATCCACCGACGCCAAGGAACCGCTATGAAAAGTATCCCGCACATCGTCAAGCGACTCGGCGCAATGACGCTCTTGGCCGCGCTCGGCAGCACCCTGCCCGGCCTCGCCCTGGCCTACACGGCACCGCTGCCGGGCAAGGTGTTCAAGGACTGCCGCGACTGCCCGGAAATGGTCGTGCTGCCGGCCGGCACCTTCACCATGGGCACGCCGGATGACGAAGTCGGCCGTGAGCCCGATGAGGGTCCGATGCATGAGGTGACCTTCGACAAACCCTTCGCCATGAGCCGCTACCAGATCACCGCTGGCGAGTGGAACCAGTACATGAAGGAAACCGGCATCACCCTGCCCGATGGCGATACCCGCCCCGGCCGCGCCTGTACCAACGGCAAACCGAGTTACCCCCAGGGCTCGCGCCAGCCGGCGGTGTGCATGAACTACGCGGAGGTCTCGGCCTATGTCACCTGGCTGTCGCTGAAAACCGGTCAGCACTACCACATCGTCAGCGAGGCACAGCGCGAATACGCTGCCCGGGCTGGTTCCACAGGACCATTTCCCTTCCCGTTCGATCCCGGCACCGAGTACAGCATCGCCACCCACGCCAACACCTACGGCCCCACCGATGGCTACAGCTTTTCCTCGCCGGTCGGCAGCTATCCGCCGAATGCCTTCGGCCTGTACGACATGCACGGCAACGTCTACGAATGGCTCGCCGACTGCTATCACCCCGACTACGTCGGCGCCCCCACCGATGGCAGCGCCTGGACCGAACCCGACTGCGACACCCTGCGTATCCGCGGCAACGACTGGGGCGAAGCACCGGTGTTTTCCCGCTCGGGTAACCGCAACGACATCGATCCGGCGACCCGGGGAGACTGGATCGGCTTTCGCGTAGTACGCACTCTCTAAGCTCACTTCTACAACTGTGGGGGCGGGCTTGCCCTCGAAGAGGCCCTGACATTCAACTTCAAGTTGCCTGTCAGACCGCTATCGCGAGCAAGCTCGTTCCCACAGGGGTTGGTGCCCTGTCGACGACCCGGGTCTCCCGCCGTTTAAATTAACCCCCTCACCAGACGTTCTACTGGGTATCTGCCATACGACCCAAGGAACTGCCTGCCATGACCCAGCCTGCCCCGGGCGCCATCGGCGAACTTCTGGCCCTGCTCAAACCCTTTCGACTGATCGTTGCCACCTCCATTGTGCTGGGCATGATCGGCGGCCTGAGCGTGACGGTGCTGCTGGCCACGATCAACAACGCTTTGCATTCACCCGATGGCCTGACCCAAAACGTGGTCGCGCTGTTCGGCGGCCTGTGCCTGCTGGCGCTGGGCAGTTCGATCTGCTCCGACATCGGCAGCAACTACGTCGGCCAACACATCATCGCCAAACTGCGAAAAACGCTGGGAGAAAAGGTGCTGTCAGCGCCCATCGAACAGATCGAACGCTACCGCAGCCATCGCCTGATCCCGGTGCTGACCCACGACGTCGACACCATCAGCGATTTCGCGTTCGCCTTTGCCCCGCTGGCGATTTCCCTGACCGTGACCCTCGGCTGCATGGGCTACCTGGCGCTGCTGTCGTGGCCGATGTTCCTGATGATGGTGGTGGCGATCGCTATCGGCACCGGCATTCAGTTCTACGCCCAAGGCAAGGGCATTCAGGGCTTCATGGCGGCTCGTGATGCCGAGGACGAGCTGCAGAAGCACTACAACGCCATCGCCGGTGGCGCCAAGGAACTGCGTATCCACCGGCCGCGGCGCCAGCGGATGTTCGACGCGGGCATCAAGGGCACGGCCGATTTCATCTGCAACACCCAGGTCCGCTCGATCAACACCTTCGTCATCGCCAAGACCCTCGGCTCGATGCTGTTCTTCGTGGTCATCGGCCTGGCGCTGGCCCTGCAATCGCTGTGGCCGAGTGCCGACAAGGCGGTGACGAGCGGCTTCGTGCTGGTGCTGCTGTACATGAAAGGCCCGATTGAGCATCTGGTCGGCACCTTGCCCATCGTCAGCCGGGCGCGCATTGCCTTTCGCCGAATCGCCGAGCTCTCGGGCAAATTCTCCTCGCCCGAGCCGCACCTGCTGCTCAACGAGCAAGGCACACCACCGTCGGTGGTCGAGCGCCTGCAACTGGACAACGTCAGCTACGCCTTCCCCGCTGTTCCGGGCAGCGAGGCGTTTCGCCTGGGCCCGGTCAACCTGAGCATCGAGCAAGGCGAGATCATTTTCATCGTCGGCGAAAACGGCTGCGGCAAGACCACCCTGATCAAACTGCTGCTTGGCCTCTACGCGCCGCAACAGGGATCGATCCTGCTCAATGGCCAGGCCATCGATGCACAGAACCGTGACGACTATCGGCAGTTGTTCACTACGATTTTTGCCGACTACTACCTGTTCGATGACGTGGTGCAGGGCGACCAGCAGATTCCGGAAGACGCCAACACTTATCTGCAACGACTGGAAATCGCGCACAAGGTCAGCGTCACCGACGGCCGCTTCACCACCACCGACCTGTCCACCGGCCAACGCAAGCGCCTGGCGCTGATCAACGCCTGGCTGGAAGAACGCCCGGTGCTGGTGTTCGACGAGTGGGCCGCCGACCAGGACCCGACCTTCCGCCGGATCTTCTACACCGAGCTGCTGCCGGACCTTAAACGCCTGGGCAAAACCATCATCGTCATCTCCCACGACGACCGTTATTTCGACCTCGCCGACCAATTGGTGCGCATGGAATCGGGCCGCGTCGTGACCGAGCGCACCACCGTCTGAGAGCCCTCGCCCACACGCAGGTCATTGTTTTTTTGAAGTTTGTTTTCCGGTTTAGGCGAAGTGGTCCGTCTAATAATAATTATCATTAACTAAAAAACTGCACACACCCCTTCTGGAGCGATTCGAGCAATGCAAAGCCCTACTCTGTCCCGCGCACCGTTGGCCCTGGCCATCGAACGGCAAAAGAAGTTCCGCACCGTCGTCCCGGGCGCCCTGTTGACCCTGTTGTTGCTGGGCACCTCCCAGGTCGAGGCCGCCCCGGTCAACGTCAACGTGCCGGCGCAGTCGCTGGCCAGTGCATTGCGCCAACTGGGCCAGCAGACCAACCTGCAGATCCTCTACAGCCAGGACATGGTCAACGGCATCAAGTCCACGGCGGTTACCGGCAACATGGAACCGGAACAGGCGTTGAAAACCTTGCTGCTGGGGAGCGGCATCAACTTTCAACTGAACGGCAACACCGTATCGCTGGTGCCGGCCGCCGGTGATTCGAGTGCCTTGCAACTGGGTGCGACCTCCATCACCGGCCTGGCACTGGGGCCGACCACCGAAGGCTCGCACTCCTACACCAGCGATCAGGTCAGCATCGGCAAGGGCAACATCAAGCTCAAGGACATCCCGCAGTCGGTGTCCGTGGTCACGCGCCAGCGCATGGACGACCAGAACATGAACAGCCTGCAGGACGCCATGCGTCAGGTCACCGGTGTCACCATCAAGACCTACAACTCCGGCTCCAGCCTCAACGACGTTTACATGCGCGGTTTCCTGGTCGATCAGGTGCAGGTCGACGGTGTCTCGCAACCTACCGGCCAGGGCGACATGGCCACCAGTTTCGACCTGGCGATGTACGACCGCGTCGAAGTGTTGCGCGGTCCTTCCGGCCTGTATCAAGGTGCCGGTGAACCTGGCGGTACGATCAACGTGGTGCGCAAACGCGCGTTGAACAAATTCGCCTTGGGCGGCGAGCTGGCGGCCGGTTCCTACGATCACTACCGCTCTTCGGTGGACGTCACCGGCCCGCTGAATGATCAGGGCACCGTGCGCGGTCGCTTCATCACCGCCTACGAAAACAACAAGTCCTTCGTCGATTACGCGAAGAACGAACGGCCGATGGTCTACGGTCGCCTGGAATTCGACCTCGACCCGGCCACCACCCTGTCGGTGGGCGGCGCCTATCAGCAGAACAACTCCACCCCGGCTTTCGGTCTGCCGGCCTATGCCGACGGCAAGCTGCTCGACGTCAAGCGCTCGACCTTCGTCGACGCCAAGTGGAACACCCTCGACGAAAAGGTCTGGGAGACCTTCGCCGAACTCGACCATGAACTGGACAACGGCGGTCAGTTCAAGACCACCGTGACCTACCGCGACGCGGAAACCCCAAAGCGTAACTTCACCTGGGCCGACGGCGCCGTGGACCCCGCCACCGGTGACAGCTGGGCCGTGGCCTACGACTACTACACGCACATCAAGACCATTGGCGTGGACAGCTTCGTGACCACGCCCTTCGAGTTCGCCGATCGCCGCCACGAGTTCACCGTGGGCGCCGAATACCAGCACCTGGACAAGGATTTCACCTACGGTGGTGGCGAGTACTTCCCGATCAACGTGTTCGATCCGGGCAGCATCGACATTCCGCACAACGACTACGTGCACGACAATGGCAACTGGTCCAAGTCCGATCAGTACGGCCTCTACACCCGGGCCAAGTTCAACGTCACCGACTGGCTTGACGTCATCGGCGGCAGCCGCGTGACCTGGTATGAAAGCGACGCGAAAAACGCCAACACCTTCTTCAACAACTTCGGCGAAGCTCACACCAGCATCAACCGCAAGGTCGTGCCCTATGGCGCGATCATCGGCAAGATCACCCCGGAATTGTCGGCCTACGCCAGCTACACCGGCGTGTTCAAGCCACAGAGTGACCTCGGCAGCGATGGCGAGCCCATCGGCCCGCGCATAGGCAAGCAGTATGAGATCGGTCTCAAGCGTGAGTTCTTCGACGGTCGCTTGAACGCCAGCGCCGCCATCTTCCGTATCTACGACGAAAACCGTGCCGAATTCGATGCCACCACCGGGGCTTACGAGGCCCAGGGCAAGGCTCGCAGTGAAGGCTGGGAAACCGAGTTGAGCGGTAACCTGACCGACAACTGGAGCATCGTCACCGGCTATGCCTACACCGAAACCAAGTACCTGGAAGCCGAGGATGGCACCAAGGGCAAGACCTTCAGCACCATCACGCCCAAGCACAACTTCAACCTGTGGACCAAGTACGAGTTCACCGACGGCCCGCTCAAGGACTTCAGCGTCGGCGGCGGTGTGCGGGCGGTCAGCGACACCTACTTTCAGCGTGACGTGAAGTTCGAACAGGGCGGCTACGCCGTCACCACGGCGCAAGTTGGCTACAAGTTCAACGAGAACCTGTCCTCGACCCTGACCGCCAACAACCTGTTCGACCGCAAGTACTACGACCGCGTCGATGCCTCCTGGGGCACCAACTTCTACGGCGATCCACGCACCCTGACCCTGAGCCTGCGCGCGCAGTATTGATGAGCGACTGCCGTACCTGAAAAAGCAAACCGGGCCGCTAGCGGCCCGGTTTTGTTTTTCCAGAGAAACTCACCTCACCTTCAGCGGTCGTGCGCCTCGGCCCTGAGCTGTTCAGTGTCGACGCGCACGAACACCGAATCGCCGACCGCCGTCAGCACATCACCGGCAAACACCTCGCAGATCACCCGGCTCTTGCGCCCGACTTCACCCTCGACTTTCGCCCGCAAGGTCAGCGGCACGCCCATCGGCGTCGGTTTGATGAACTTGATGCCCAGGTTGCCGGTCACGCAGGTGACGTGCGGCAAGCTGCCCACATCGCGTTGCTCGGCACGGTAGTGATAGGCCATGGCCGCCCAGTTGGAATGGCAGTCGACCAGCATCGCGATCAACCCGCCGTACACCAGGTCCGGCCAGCCGCAGTACTTGTCTTCCGGCAGGTGCGTGGCCATGACATGCACGCCGTCCTCATGCCAGTAGCTCTTGATGTGCAGGCCATGGGGGTTCTTGCTGCCGCAGCCGTAGCAGACGCCTTCGGGGGCGGCGATGTCTTGTAGAGCGGTCATACTGTATGGGTCCTCAAGTCTTTCGATTGGCGCTCAGGCCACGACGCCGATATGAATTCGCACCAGATCCGGGCCATCGTAGGATTCGAAGTCCGTGGCGTACCGGCGTTGCACCTCGGGATGCTGTGCAAAGTACTGCCAGATGGTACCCCAGCCCTGGATCACGGCATCCGGCATGGCGCCTCGGGCTTCGAAGACCAGGTACGAACCTTCCTCGATCTCGATGCCGTCAAAGTCTGAACTGGCCGCACTCACCGGCACGCCGGCGGTCACGTTGAAAAAACCGTTGGCATCCGATTCGTAAGCCGAGTACACGCCAACCACCGGCGCATCCGGCAAGCGGCCGGGGATGGTGTTGGCCAGATCGCCTGCGAAAAACCGGCCCCACAATTCGGGGATTTGCGCGCTGTCCTGGCGCATCTCATCGCGGTTCTGTGTGCGTACAGTCAAACCCGCTGCGAGAAAGCGCGAAACATGGACGAGTGTGGGTTCCATTCCAGAGTCTCCGAGTTGAAGTCGTCAGATTAAAGCACAGGCTGTTGCAGTCGCTATCTGCGGCCACGTTCAGCGGTATCGGTGTTCACCGCGCTACTGGCTGTCAGAAACGCTCATCGTCGATGGCCGGCAAGGTGAGTTCCTTGACGAAGCTGGCAGAGGACAGGCTCAAGGTCATGCGCACGATCTGCACCACATCGTGCACCGGGATCAGACTCCCTTCGCCGCGCTGCTCGGCTTGGGCGCGAGGAACACTCAGGGCGTCCTCGGTGTTGAGGTTGCCCAGGTTCAGGCAGGTCACCCCCAGCCGTTGCGCCCGGTAGCCTTCACGCAAGGCATCGGCGATGCCGCGCAGGGCGAACTTCGAGGCGCCGAAGGCGACTTCCGGACGGCCGCTCTGGGTCAGGCCCGAGGTCGAGCCAGTGAGGATGATTCGGGGGTTGGCGCTTTCGAGCAGCACCGGCAGCAGGCGCTTGATCAGCAGGATAGGCGAAGTGACGTTGCAGGTGATGATGTCTTGCAGCTGCTCGTCGCGGTCCGCGAGAAATGCATAGGCCGGATCAAAGGCCAGGTCTTCCCAGATGCCGAGGTTGTAGATCAGCGTATCCAGCCCGCCGTCGACTACAGCTTGCTCGATGACCCGCGCGGCCTTGTCCGGCTGCCCCAGATCGGCCTCGACCCAGCGCAGTTCAACACCGGCCATAGGGTTCAAATTATCGGGCCGTGTGCGGGAAACGCCGATCAGCGTGTCACCTGCATTACCCAACCCTTCCATCAACGCCCGGCCCAAGCCTTTGCTTGCGCCAATGACCATGGTTTTCATTGATCGATTCCTTGATCTGAGTGTTCGTTACTTCAGCGACTGAAGAACGAAGCGTCCTTGTCGTACTTGTGCAGCGGTGAATCTATCAGTTTTGCGTGGTGTGTCGAAGGACGACTTGAGTCCGTGCCTCCCAGCAGACAATGGAACCCTGAATGTTCAGGGATATTCCTGCCGAGCATGCAACACACTCATTATCTCGATTCGATCCGTCACGCGATAAATAACCAGGTAGTTGGGATGAACGACAATCTCTCGAGTGTTGAGAACTCGGCCAATTCGGTACAGATAGGGATGCTCAGGAAGGGCTGACGTAGCCGCCTCAATAGCTTGAAAAAGCTCGATGGCTGCTTTGAAGTTGAGATCGCTGATGTAACTGATAATTTGCCAGAGTTCGGCCCGTGCTTCGGGCCGCCATTCAACCAGCATCGTGCTTATTACGCTTCGACTCGAGGAGGGCTCGCATATCAGCCATCACTTGATCGTGCGGTACATTCGGGCGCGGATCGTCGAGCGAAGCTTGCACCTTGGCGCGGAACCAACGGTCATAGCTGTCAGCCTGCTCTTGGGTTTCAAACTCTGAAACGATGGGGGAACGTTCGGCACTCATATAGGCCTCCGGGGTCGCTGATTGGCAGTCTAATCGGTATGGGGCTCGCTGTCGTCGCTGACAAGATGAAGTGTTAAGCCCCGCTTGGGTACCGAAGGATCGTAAACAGCGAACTTCCGACCGCCAAGCCGAAAAACATGTCGGAAATTTCGCCGACATTCCTACAAGGCCGCATTTCTAACCCCCCACCTCCGGCCGACTCCTGCCCTTGACTTGCGGCAGAAATCGACCAGAAAAGGCGTCTCTATCAACGCTTGATCTTGGAGATCTTTGTGCCTTCGATGCTGACCCCGGCCATCAGGCCTTGCTGGTCAAAGATGAAGGCGTAGGCATCGTCCTTGAGGGTCGAGCTGGAGAGGTTTTTCGCCACGCCTTCGTCGACCACGACCACGGTCGGGCCTACGCCGATTTCCCAACCTTTGGTTTCCGCGACGTATTTCACCGCTTTGTCGGTCATCAGGAACACCGCATAGCCGTAGGACTGGGCACCGGCCTGCAGGCCCCAGGAGCCGCTGACGGAGTTGTAGTAGTCCTGCACTTGCTTGCCTTTCATCAACACGCCTTCGCCGTAGCTGCCGCCGAAGACCAGGCCGGCCTTGATGATGTTGGGGAAGACGAGGATGGCCTTGGCTTTCTGGGCGATGGTTTCGGAAAACGGATTGGCCTTGTAGAGCCCTTGCAGGGCTTGCCGGGAGTCGGCGTTGAGGTCTTCGGCGGTGGCGGCGCCGGCCGTGTTCAGGGCGCTGGTGGAGATCAGGGCAGCGGCCGCGAAAAACATCGAGAGAAAGAACCGCATTGATTGAGTCATGTGTGTACTCCTGTAAGGGAGCCGGCGATGAATTCAGCGGCTGGCACCTGCCTCAGACAGAAACCGAACCCGTTGAACGTTATCCGGTGCACCCTGAAGTTAATGAAGCGCAAGCGCCGCGCTTGAACACAACAGGTCCGAAGGCCCTGATCAGTTGCGATGCCATCAGTTTTTATGACCACCGGGCACTGGCGGGGTTCTATGAAGGTTGCAAGACGATGGGTGACTGGGGTCACAAAGCATTAAAGACTGTCCTGCGGCGTTTGCCTGGGCTGACGAAAGACGAACTGGGGTCAGCCAGCGATAGCGGTGTGTCAGGTAGCGCAGGGGTTGTGAGTGCCGACCTCATCGCAAGCAAGCTCGCTCCCATAGAGGAGATGGGGGTTATCCGTCAGGCCAGGCTTTCACTGATCTGCTGCGCCAGCTGATTCAGCATCCCCGGTACTTCCTGGACCATTTCGCCCATGCGTGCGAAGTCGTGGGTCATGCCGGCCTTTACCTCCAGCACCAAGGGTTGGCCCACAGCGCGCAGCTTCTCGGCCCAGGCCAGGCCTTCGTCCAGCAACGGGTCGTACTCGGCCAGCCACAGCACGGTGGGCGTCAGTCGTTGCAGGCGTTCAGCATGCAACGGCGAAAAGCGCCAGTCGCTGCGGTCTGCCGGGCTGCGTTGATACTGCTGGTAGAACCACTCCAGTGTGGTCGCTTCCAGCAGATAACCCTCGGCAAAACGCGCCAGCGACGGGCGCTTCTGCACCGCATCGATGACCGGATACAGCAGTACTTGCAGACGCGGCACCAGTGGCCAGGCCAAGGGGTCTTGAGAGATGGCGATGCACAGTGAAGCGACAAGGCTGCCACCTACGCTGTCTCCGGCCAGCGCCACCCGTCCGGCGTCCAGGCCCAACTCGGCGGCACCGGTAGCTGCCAACCAGCGCGTCACGTCCTCGGCATCCTGGTAAGCGGTGGGAAAACGATGCTCTGGCGCCAGACGATAGTCCGCCGTCAGCACGGAAAATTCCCCCGCCAAGGCCAGACGCCGGCACAAGGTGTCATGGGAATCGAGGCTGCCCACCACATAGCCGCCACCGTGGAAGTACAGCAACACCGGCAGCGCCTGCGTGCCGGCCTGGGGTTTGGCGTACAGCCGTGCCTTGAGCAGATGCCCGTCACGCGCGGCAATGCTCACCTCCGTCACCGTCAGTGCGCCGTCCGGCGCCTCATCGAGCAACTGCGAGGTCTGCTCGAACTGCTGCCGCGCCTGGGCAGGACTCAGTTGGTGCATGGGCTGGCTTTTGCCACTAAGACGGCCGAACTCGGCCAGCTCCAGAAAACCTTCGATATCCGGGTGCAGTGCCATGGGCGGTGGTCTCCAAAAATAAACAGGCTCGTCCCATAAACGAACCGTGAGGATCATTCATTAGGGCGAGCCTGTTTTTCTTGCGGCGAGCCTTACATCTGCGGCACCTCTTCCTCAGTCAGCGCCGCCACTACCGCGTCCAGACATTCAGCCTTGTGCAGGATGTCGAAGTGCCCGGCACTCACCCTTTGCACCTCGCGCAGCCGTGGTTGTTGGCGCTCCAGGGTCGCACGCTCGGCGGTCGGATTGCCCTCGGCCCACCAGCAGCTCAGTGCGCCCTGCGGAATCGGCAAGCTGTCGACCTGCCGCGACAGCGCCTTGAGCCGCGTGCTGACCATGAAGGTCTGCGCCAGCTCATCGGCGCCGAGCAAGGCATAGCCGCTGGCTTGATCGCTTTGCGTGGCGATGACCGCACGAACTACCCGCGTGACACCCTCATGGTCGCCCATCGCCTCGACGCTCAATGCCCGAGTAACCACGTCGTCATCCATGCCCAGTGTCGCCCCGAGGAATTCGGCCAGGTCAGCACGCCACTCATCCACCTCGGCGACGGCATTGGCTGGCGTCGGCACAAAGCTGTCCACCAGGCCGATGAAGGCCACGCCCTGCCCTTGTTGCTCAAGCAAGTCGCTGACCATCAAGGCCAACGCCCCGCCCAACGACCAGCCGAGCAAGTGATAGGGCCCCTGCGGCTGTCTGGCGCGAATGGCTTCGACGTAATCCCCGGCCATATGCGCCAGCGAGCTGTCCTGCCATTGGCGGTCGAGCAGCATCCGGCATTGCACGCCGTACACCGTGCGTTGTCCATCCAGTCGCCGGGCCAATGGTTCGTAGTCGAACACCGTACCGAATCCGGCATGCAGGCAGAACAGCGCCGGTTGACCGTCCACTCGCTGATTGAGCAACAACAAGGGTTGCGGGCTTTGCCGCTCGGCCTGCTCATCGACACCGGACAACCCGGCAATGGTCGGTTTGGCCATCATGTCGCGCAATTTGATCTGGAAATCCGGCAGGTTCAGTGCCCGCACCTTCGAGATCACCTTGAGGGTGCGCAGCGAATCGCCGCCCAATTCAAAGAAGTTGTCGGTGATGCCGACCTGATCCACGCCCAGCACCTGCTGCCAGATCTGCGCCAGCGCCCATTCCAGCGGCGTGCGCGGGGCCACGTAGTCGCGGCCGCTGAACCCGGGGTCCGGCAGGGCCTTGCGGTCGAGTTTGCCGTTCGGCGTCAGCGGGAAACGCGGCAGCACCACGACCCGGCTCGGCACCATGTAATCGGGCAGGCTCTCGCGCAGCGCCGCCTGGCAACGCAGGCCGAGGCCATCGTCCGCAGCGGCCACCACATAACCTACCAGTTGCGGCCCCTGACCATTGTCACGCAGCACCACCAGCGCATCGTTGACGCCAGCCTGCTCGCGCAACCGCGCCTCGATTTCCCCCAGCTCAATACGGAAGCCACGGACCTTGACCTGATGGTCGACACGCCCAAGGTAATCGAACACGCCGTCGGCGCGTCGACGCACCAGGTCGCCGCTGCGGTACAGGCGCCCGCCTTCGTCGCTGAACGGGTCGGCGACAAAACGCTCCGCCGATTGCCACGGGTGACGATGGTAACCACGGGCGACGCCGCGCCCGCCGATGTACAGCTCACCGACCATGCCCACCGGCAGCGGGTTGAGGTCCATGTCCAGTACATGCAGGCTGCGCGCGCCGACCCGTTGACCAATGGGCGCATACATCGCTTCGCAGTGACCGCTGGCGGCGATCTTCCAAAGCAACGGCGTGACCACGGTTTCCGTCGGGCCATAACCGTTGACCAGAAACTGCGGCTTGAGGCTGTGCTTGACCCGCTCGAAAGTCGCCTCGGGCACGGCATCACCGCCAAAGCAATAGATGCGCACAGGCGGCGGATCACCGCCCTGCAACTCGGCGTGCTCGGCCAGTTGCAGCAGGTACGCCGGCGGGAAGCAGGCGACGCTGATGCGCTGGCGATGCAGCACGGCCAGGGTCTGTTCGGCGGTCCACAGGCTGTTGTCGCGAATCACCAGGGTCGACCCACTGATCAGCGCGGTGATCCAGCGTTCATGGGCACCATCGAAGGCGAACGACATGAAATGCAGTTCGCGATTTTCCGGGTCCATGTCGTAAAGCTCGGCGATAGCCTGCACGTGCATGCTCAACGGCCCGTGGGCCACCGCCACGCTTTTTGGCTTGCCGGTCGAACCCGAGGTGTAGATCAGGTAGGCCAGTTGTTCGCCGTGCACATTTTGCGGCGACACTGAGACATCGACGTCGAGGTCCAGCCGATCCACCGCGACCACTGCTGTCCCCGGCTTGAGTTGCGCCGACTCGCGCAAACGCTGCTGGGTCAACAGCAGGCGCATGTCGCTGTCGGCCATCATGTAGCGCAGGCGCTCCTGCGGGTATTGCGGATCGAGTGGCACGTAGGTGGCGCCGCACTTCATCACCGCCAACAGCGACACCACCAGTTCCAGCGAGCGCTCCATGAACACGCCGATCACGTCTTCGGTCTGCAAGCCCTGCGCCAGCAGATGCGCGGCCAGGGCATCGGAACGCCGGTCCAGCTCGGCATAGCTCAGTTGTTCGGCGTCGCCCTCGGCATCACTCAGCACCAGTGCCGTGTGCAGCGGTTGCAGGCGCGCGCGCTGACGGATCAGCTCGTGCACCGGCATTTCATCGCCACCGGCTACCACCGGCAGTGCGCCGTCCAGTTGCCGCCCCTCGTCCAGCGTCAGCAAGCCCAACTCACCTACGGCGCGCCCGGCGTCATCGCACAGGCGCTGCATCAGGCTTTCCATGTGGCCGCGCAGGGCTTCAACGCTGGCCAGGTCGAACTGCTCGCGCTGGTGCATGTACTCGATGCGCAGGCCTTCGTCGAGGCTGACCATCAGGTCCATGGCGAAGCTGGTCAGGCCGAAGTCAGACACGTCTTCGAAGCGCAGCGAATCGCCATTCCACTCGCGCAGGGTGCGGTCCACTGGCTGGTTCTCGAACACGATGATGCTGTCGAACAACGCCTGCCCGCCCTGCCCGGCCCAGCGCTGAATGTCGCTCAGCGGGGTTTGCTGGAAGTCGCGGATGGCGAGGTTGTAGCCCTGGATCTCACGCAGCCAGTCGCCGACGCTGACGTCGGTCGGCACAGTGCTGACCACCGGCAGGGTGTTGATGAACAACCCGAGCATGTTTTCCGAGCCGTTGAGGCTTTCCGGGCGACCGGACACCGTGGCGCCGAAAGTCACGGTGCGCTGGCCGGTGTAGCGCTGCAACAGCAACAGCCACGCCGCTTGCACCAGGGTGTTGAGGGTGACTTGCTGTCGCTGGGCAAAGGCCTGCAAACGCTCGGTCTGCGCTGTATCGAGGTGGCTGTAGATCGCGTGGTAACCGCTTTGCGCTTCTTTCACCGGTAGCGCACGGGCCAGGTGCGTGGCCCCCTCCAGGTCGCGGAGTTTGTCTTTCCAGAAACGCTCGCTGGCCTCGACCATCTGCTGGCCAAGCCAGTCGATGTAGTCACGATAGGCAGCCACCGGTTCATGCTCGACGCCACTGTAATGACGCAGCACTTCGCCGATCAGCCGCGACACGCTCCAGCCGTCCATGAGGATGTGGTGATAGGTCCAGACCAGGCGATAGCGGTCGTCTTCCAGACGCACCAGCAACAGGCGCAACAGCGGCGCCCGGTTGAGCGAGAAGCCACGCTCACGCTCTTGCGCCGCCAACTGGCGTACACGCTCGGACTGATTGTCCAGCCCGCGCCAGTCCAGTTCGGTCAGCAATGAGGGAGCGTCGCGCAGCACCACTTGCAGCGGTTCCTTGTCGCCTTCCCAGAGGAATGCGGTGCGCAGGATCGCGTGACGCTGCGCGGCATCGGCCCAGGCCGCACGGAAACGCGAGCCATCGACACCGCGCACGCCGACTTCGATCTGGTTGACGTACAGCCCGCAATCGCCGTCCTGCACCGAATGAAACAGCATGCCCTGCTGCATCGGTGACAGTGGATAAACGTCTTCAACTTCATCAAGGGTCAAACCGAGTGCAGTGTATTGCGCAGGGCTCAGAACGATTTTCGGCGTAGCAGAAATTACCGGTGCAGCCGATTCGTCCGCCATGACGGCCTCGGCCACCAGCGCCAGCTCTGCAATGCTCGGATGACTGAACACCTGCTTCGGCGAAATGCTCAAGCCGGCCTTGCGCGCCCGGCTGACCGCCTGAATCGAGACGATGGAATCGCCGCCCAACTCGAAGAAGTTGTCCAGCACGCCCACCGGCGCCCCTTCGAACAACGCCTGCCACACCGCTTGCAGCGTCGCCTCCACGGCATTGCGCGGGGCAAGGTATTCGCGGGCCTGTTGATCCGGCAGCGGCAATGCGCGACGGTCGAGCTTGCCGTTCGGCGTCACCGGCATCTGCTGGAGCAACAGCACGTGACTGGGCTGCATGTGTTCAGGCAAAGCGTTGCGCAGGTGCTGCTTGAGTGAATCAATGGCCACGTCAGCAACGACGTAAGCCACCAACTGTTTGGACTTGCCGACGTCGAGGGCGATCACCACCGCCTCGCGTACCTCTGGCAGTTCCAGCAGGCAGGCTTCGATTTCCCCCAGCTCGATGCGCAGGCCACGGATTTTCACCTGATGGTCGATGCGCCCGACGTACTCGATCACGCCGTCCTCGCGGTAACGCGCCAGATCGCCGGTGCGGTACAGACGTTCGCCCTGGGTAGCGAACGGGCTGGCGACGAAGCGTTCGGCGGTCAGGTCCGGGCGGTTGTGGTAACCGCGAGCGAGGCCGATGCCACCCAGATAGAGTTCACCGACGCAGCCCCGGACCTGCGGTTGCAGGCTGTCGTCGAGGATATAGGTCATCAGGTTCGTTATCGGCGTACCGATCGGCACGCTGACGGCGCCATCATCGACGCAGGTCCAGTGGGTCACATCGATGGCCGCCTCGGTCGGACCGTACAGGTTGTACAGGCCGACGTTTGGCAGCACCTGCATCAGGCTGCGCTGCAAGTCCGCCGACAGGGCTTCGCCGCTGCACAGGATCTGCCGCAGGCTGGCGCAGCGTTCGAAACCTTCACCCTGGACAAAAGCCTGCAACATCGACGGCACGAAATGCAGGGTGCTGACCTGGTACTGCTCGATCAGCCGGACCAGTAGCGCCGGATCGCGATGGGCACCCGGCTCGGCCACGGCCAGGCGCGCGCCCACCATCAGCGGCCAGAAGAATTCCCAGACCGACACGTCGAAACTGAACGGGGTTTTCTGCAACACCGTATCGCGGCCGTCCAGCGGGTAAGCGTCCTGCATCCAGGCCAAACGGTTGTACAAGGCGTCGTGACGGTTGGCGGCGCCCTTGGGTTTACCGGTGGAGCCGGAGGTGTAGATCATGTAGGCCAGCGATTGCAGTTCGACCACAGAGGCCAGGTTTTCCTCACTCATACCGGCCAGGCGGTCGCCCATGTCATCGAGACAGATGGCCGTGGTCGCAGACGGTATCGGCAGTTGCGCCAGCAGATGACGCTGGGTCAGCAGCAGGTGCACGCCGCTGTCGTCGAACATGTGCTCCAGGCGTTCGCGCGGATAATCCGGGGCCAGCGGCACGTAGGCGCCACCGGCCTTCATGATCGCCAGCAAGCCGATCACCAGTTCCAGCGAACGCTCGGCGGCGATGCCCACCAGCACTTCGGCGCCCACACCCTGGCTGCGCAGGTAGTGCGCCAGCCGGTTGGCCTGTTGGTTGAGTTCGCGGTAGCTCAAGGATTGACCGGCAAACACCAGCGCCGGTGCATCCGGCGTCTTCAGCGCCTGAGCTTCAAAGCACTGGTTGACCGGGCGCATGTCCGGCCACGCCTGCGCGGTGCGGTTGAAGCCTTCGACCTGATGTGCGGTTTGTGCCGCATTCAACAGACTCAAGCGACCCAGCGCCTGTTGCGGCGCGCAGACCATGGCGTCGAGCAGCGCCACCAGGCGCGTGCTCAAGTCGTCGATGGCCGTGGCGTCGAACAGCGCGCTGTCGTAGTTGAAGCGCAGGTCCAGGCATTCGCCCAGCTCGGCGGCGATGGCCAGCGGGAAACTGGTCTGGTCGTGGTTGCTGATGCCGGAGAATTTCAACGTGCGGCTATTGCCCTGCTCCAGCGCTTGCGACACCGGGTAGTTTTCGAACACCAGCAAGGTGTCGAACAACGCCTCGCCGGCATGCCCGGCCCAGCGCTGCACGTCCGCCAGTGGCGTGTATTCGACGTCGCGCAACTTGAGGTTGAGTGCCTGCACTTCCTCGATCCACTGGCTGACCGTGCACTGCGGGTGCGGGGTGGCGATCACCGGCAAGGTGTTGATGAACAGGCCGACCTGCTGCTCGATACCCTGCAACTCGCTCGGGCGCCCGGAGACCGTCGCGCCGAACGTCACGGTCTGCTGACCGGTATAGCGTTGCAGCAGCAACAGCCAGGCCGCTTGCAGAACGGTGTTGGGCGTGACACGGGCCTGACGGGCGAAGCCGCTGAGGCGTTCGGTGGCGGCACGGTCGAGGCTCAGGTGCAAGGTGCGATGGCCGCCGCCCTGCCCTGCATCCGGCCCCGGCAAGGCGCCGGCCAGGCGCGTCGGCTCATTGAAGCTTTGCAACTGTTCCAGCCAGAAGGCTTCGCAGGCGGCACGGTCGCGACTGCCGAGCCAGGCCATGTAATCGCGGTAACGCCCCACGCCCGGCGCAGGCGTGTTCCCGGCGTAGCGTTGCAGCACTTCTCCGAACAACTGTGACGTGCTCCAGCCGTCCAGGAGGATGTGGTGGTGAGTGAAGATCAGGTGATGGCTGTCGCTGGCGGTCTGCACCAGGGTCAGGCGCAGCAAGGGGGCGGCCTTCAGGTCGAAGCCGCGCAGACGGTCGTCGTCCGCCCGCTGATTCAGCGCCGACGCCAGATCCGCCCGGTCACGCCAGTCGAGCGGCGTCAGCGGCAGCGTGGCGTCGGCCAGGATCACTTGCAGGGGGCGCGAACCATTGCTGTCATTGAAGAACCCGGCGCGCAGCACCTCATGGTTGTCCAGCGCCTGCTGCCAGGCATCGCGGAATCGCTCGACATCAAGGCCCTGCACGTCCACGCGCATTTGCGGCACATACGCGCCGGCATCCGGGGCAAACAGGCTATGGAACAACATGCCCTGCTGCATCGGCGACAGCGGCAGGATGTCGGCGATCTGGCTCGCGGCCAATGGTAAGGTGTCCAGTTGAGCCTGATCGACGGCCACCAGCGGCACATCGCTCGGGGTCAGACCGCTCGCGCCGCTCAGGCAATGCTCGATCAACCTTTGCAGTTCTGCGCCGTAGGCATCCGCCAGGCCTTGCACGGCGTGCGGGTTGAAACGCTCGCCACTGAAGCTCCAGCTCAAGCGCAGTTGCCCGGCGTAGACCTGGCCGTTGATGCTCAGGCCGGGGTCCAGCAGCGCCGAATCGCCCTGCTCAGTGCCACCGTTTTCCTGGGCCGGACGCCACGGTGCCTGCTCGTCGAAACTGGCGTCGAACTGGCCCATGTAGTTGAAGGTGACCTGCGGCGATGGCAGGTCACTGAGTCCGCTATCGCTCAGGTAACGCAGGATGCCGAAACCGATGCCCTTTTCCGGCACCGCGCGCAGCTGTTCCTTGACCGCCTTGATACTGGCGGCGAGGTCCTCGGCCGGGGTCAGTTTCACCGGGAAGATCGAGGTGAACCAGCCCACTGTGCGACTCAGGTCGATGTCGTCGAACAGGTCTTCACGGCCGTGGCCTTCGAGTTTTACCAGGGTCGACGGCTGGCCGGTCCAGCCCCTCAATACCCGCGCCAGTGCGGTCAGCAACAGGTCGTTGACCTGGGTGCGGTACGCCGCCGGCGCGTCTTGCAGCAGTTGGCGGGTGAACTGGCTGTCGAGCACGGTTTCGACGCTGACGGCATGCTGATTGCCCAGACTGCCGTGGGGATTGTCTGCCGGCAGTTCAACTCGGACATCGTCATATTGCGCCAGCCAGTAAGCGCCCTGAGCGGCCAGCTCAGGGCTTCGCGCATGGGCTTGCAGGCGTGCGGCCCAGGCCTGATAGGCGCTGGTTTTCGCCAGCAGGCGCGGCGCCTGACCTTGCTGCGCCTGCTGGTAAGTGCTGTGCAGATCCTCCAGCAACACACGCCACGACACCCCGTCCACCGCCAGGTGATGCACCACCAGCAACAAACGCTGCCCGGCCGCGCCCATGTCCACCAGCAAGGCCCGCAGCAGCGGCCCCTCCTGCAAATTCAGGCTGGCTTGCGCGGCATTGCACTGGTCCAGCAGCTCATCGACGCCGGCGGCCTGCCGTTGCCACAACAGATCGGCGCTGGTCCATTGCTCCGCTTGCGCCTGTTGCCAACGGCCGTCGACCTGATGAAAACGCAGGCGCAACGCATCGTGATGATCGAGCAACGCCGCCAATGCCTGTTGCAGGCAAGCATTGTCCAGCGGTTCGCGCAACTCCAGCAGCAACGACTGGTTCCAGTGATGACGCGTCTCGATGGCTTGGTCGAAGAACCCGTGCTGAATTGGCGTCAGCAACACCTCGCCACGCACGGGTCCCTGATCGATGAGCAACCCGGCACTGCGCTCGGCAACCTTGGCCAGGCTCTGCACGGTTTGATGCTGGAACAGATCCCGCGGGCTGATGCGAATCCCGGCCTGCCGCGCACGGCTGACCACCTGGATGGCAATGATCGAGTCGCCGCCCAGCTCGAAGAAGTTATCGTCGATGCCGACCCGTGCCAGCTTGAGCACCTCTTGCCAGATCGCCGTCAGCTCGGTTTGCATCCCGTCCATCGGCGCCGTGTAAGCCTGCTGCGCCAGTGCCGCATCAGGTTGGGGCAAGGCGTTGCGGTCGAGTTTGCCGTTGCTGGTCAGCGGCCAGTGATCGAGCGCGATCAGATGCGCAGGCACCATGTAGTCGGGCAAACCGGCCTGCAGATGCTCACGCAGGCTTTGCCGCAGGTCGACACTGTCCTGCCTGGCGCTAAACCATGCGACCAACTGCTGACTGCCATTGACCTCGGGCGCCAGCACCAGCGCCTGTTCGATGGCCGAGTGGCTTTGCAGGCGATCCTGAATTTCCCCCAGTTCGATACGGAAACCGCGGATCTTCACCTGGTGGTCGATGCGCCCGGCGTATTCGATGCTGCCGTCGGCGCAATAGCGCGCCAGATCGCCGGTGCGGTACAGGCGCGCGCCCGGTTCAACGGCGAAAAGATCCGGAACGAAGCGCGTGGCGCTGAGGTCGGCGCGTTGGTGGTAGCCACGGGCAAGGCCGGCACCGCCGACGTACAACTCGCCGACGCAACCTTTGGCCACCGGGTTCAGGCGCGGGTCGAGCACATACCAGCGCAGATCGCTGATCGGCTGGCCCAGCGGCGAGCTGTTGGCGCCGTCGAGGTCGGCACGGGACAGCGCTCGGTAGGTCACGTGCACCGTGGTTTCGGTGATGCCGTACATGTTGATCAACAGGGGCTGGCGTTCGTCGAACACCTCGTACCACGGGCGCAGGCTGGCCACGTCAAGAGCCTCACCACCAAACACCACGTAACGCAGGTTCAGGCGTTGCGCGTTGGCACAGGCGAACGGCAGCAACTGGCGGAAGGCCGACGGCGTCTGGTTGAGCACGGTTACGCCTTCATCACCGAGCAAACGGGCGAAGTCTTCCGGCGAGCGGCTGACCGCGTGGGGCACCACCACCAGCTTGCCGCCGTGGAACAGCGCGCCAAAGATCTCCCACACCGAGAAGTCGAAAGCGTAGGAATGGAACAGGCTCCAGATGTCGTCGGCGTTGAAGCCGAACCAGTGCTCGGTGGCGCTGAACAGCCGGGTCAGGTTGCTGTGGGGCAACAGCGTACCTTTGGGCTTGCCCGTGGAGCCGGAGGTGTAGATGACGTAAGCGAGGTTCTGCGGGTGGCTCAGGTTTGCCAGGTTGTCGGCACTGGCTTCGTCGAGCCAGTCGCTGGCGTGATCCAGGCAGATCACTTCGATCCGTTCGCTGACCGGCAGGCGCGGCAACAGCGTCGAATCGGTCAACAGCAGACCCGTGCCGCTGTCGGCGAGCATGTAGGCCAGGCGGTCCTGCGGGTATTGCGGGTCCAGCGGCACATAGGCGCCACCGGCCTTGAGGATCGCCAGCAGGCTGACGATCATCTCCAGCGAGCGCTCAAGGGCGATGCCGACCAGCACGTCCGGCCCCACACCACGCTCACGCAGTCGATGAGCGATGCGGTTGGCGCGGCCGTTCAATTCAGCGTAAGTGAGGCTCACGCCTTCGCAAGTCACGGCGATCTTGTGCGGATGGGCAGCGGCCTGGGCTTCGATGAGTTGATGGGCACACAACTGACTGACCGACGCATTCGCTTTGGCGCTGCGGTTCCAGTCAAGCAACGTGGCTTGCTGTTCGGCAGCATCGAGCATGGCCAGGTCGGCCAGCGCCACGCTGGCGTCCACACCAATGGCCTGCAACAGGTTCAACCAGTGCCGCCCAAGACGCTCGATGGTCGCGGCATCAAACAGTTCGGTAGCGTAGACGAACGAAGCGTGAATGCCGTCGTCACTGTCGACGGTGTCGAGCATCAGGTCGAACTTGGTGGTTTTTTCATCCCACACCAGCGGCTCGACGCTCAACCTCGGCAACTCCCAGCGCTGCAGCTCGCCGCTGTCGCGCTGATGGTTGAACATCACCTGGAACAGTGGCGTATGGCTCAGGCTGCGCTCCACGCCCAGGCCATCGACCAGTTGTTCGAAGGGCAAATCCTGGTGGGCTTGCGCGCCCAGTGCCGCCTGTTTGATCTGCGCCAGCAATTGCACGAACGGCTGGTCGGCATGGGGCTGACTGCGCAGCACCTGGGTGTTGACGAAGAAGCCCAGCAGGTTTTCCACGTCCTGGCGAGTGCGGTTGGCAATCGGCACGCCGACGCGGATGTCCTGCTCGCCGCTGTAGCGATGCAACAAGGTTTGCAAGGCAGCCATCAGCACCATGAACAGCGTGCAGCCTTCGCGCCGGGCCAGTTCGCGCAACTGCGCGGTCAGTGCCGCCGGCACCTGCAACTCGACGCTGGCACCTTGCTGGTTCGGGCTCGCCGGGCGGCGGCGGTCGGCCGGCAGGTTCAACGGCGGGTGTTCATGGCCCAGTTGCTCGCGCCAGTAATTGAGTTGTCGCTCAGCTTCGCCGGCCTCAAGCCACAGCCGCTGCCAACGGGCGAAGTCGGCGTATTGGATGGTCTGTTCCGGCAAGGTCTCGTCCTGCCCAGCACTGAACTGGGCATAGAGCTGAGTGAACTCCTGAAGCAGGATCGGCAACGAACCGCCGTCGGTGACGATGTGGTGCAAGGTCATCGCCAGCACCTGTTGCCGGGCGCCGAGGCGGATCAGACGGCAACGCATCAACGGCCCATGTTGCAGGTCGAAAGGTGGCTCGGCGTTCAAGGCGATCTGGCGTTGCAGGTCGGCATCATCGGCGGCGTCCGCTTCGACCAGCAATGCAGGCATCGACGGGTGAATCTTTTGCAGCACCTGCAGCCCGTCGAATTCGAAGGTGGTGCGCAGCACTTCATGACGCTGCACCAGCGCGTTCAGGGTTCGCGCCAGTGCATCGCGGTTCAGCTCGCCGTTCAGGCGGAAGGCACCGGTCAGGTTGTAGGCCGTGGCCTCGGGCTGCATCTGCCAGAGGAACCACAGGCGCTGTTGCGCGTAGGACGCCGGCAGCGTGTCGACACGGCGATCCCGGGGTGGAATCGGCAGCAACTCCAGGGTCAGGCCCTGGGCCTGCATCCTTGTTTGCAGGTCACGCCGTGCGTCCGGGCTCAAGCCGCAGAAACGCTGGGCCAGGGTCATCATTCTGTCCGGTGCAGCACTCATTGCGCGTGTTCCTCTTCCACTTCGTCGAACAACGCTTCGAGGGCGTCTGCATCGTTTTCTTTGTGCTCACTGTGCTGACGGAACTGCTCGATCTGCGCCGCCAGGCGTTCCAGGGTGTCGCCTTCGAAAAACAGCTTGAGCGGGATCGCCAGGTTCAGTTCGTCCTGAATCCGCGCACGAATGCGCGTGGCCAGTAGCGAGTGACCGCCCAGCTCGAAGAAGTTGTCATGCACACCGACGCGCTCCACCTGCAGCGCCTCGGCCCAGATCGCCACCAGGGTTTTCTCGAGGTCGTTACGCGGGGCGACGAATTCGCTGCGGCGCACATCGAGGTCGAGCAAGGCTTGTCGATCGAGCTTGCCGTTGGGCATCAGCGGGAAACGTTCCAGCACCTGCAAACGCGTCGGCTGCATGTGTTCGGGCAAGACTTCACTCAAGTGGCTGCGCAACTCGTTCAGGCGAATTCCGGCGGTATCCGCCGGGCTCAGCGCGAAGCCCAGCAACTGCGGGCCCGTTGGGGCTTCGCGGGCAATCACCGCCGCGTCTTCGATGCCCGGAGCACTGCGCATGGCTGACTCGATTTCACCCAGTTCGATACGGAAACCACGGATCTTCACTTGATGATCGACTCGCCCCAGATACTCCAGCACGCCATCGGCGCGGTAACGCGCCAGGTCGCCGGTGCGGTACAGCCGCTGGCCCGCCGCCTTGGCGAACGGGTCAGGCACGAAGCGCTCGGCTGTCAGTGCGGCCCGTTGCAGATAGCCTCGGGCAATGCCGGCACCACCGACGTACAGCTCGCCCTCGGCACCCACCGCCAGCGCTTGCAACTCCGGACCGAGGACATGCAGACGCATGCCGGCGATCGGCTGGCCGATCGGGATGGTCTCGTCGTCCTGGTCGTGCGGCAGCTCCCAGGCCGAGCACCAGACGGTGCCTTCGGTCGGACCGTATTCGTTGACCAACGCTACATCGGGCAAGGCCTGGCGATGGCGCTGCGCGAGCTCAAGACTGCAGGCTTCGCCGGCGACGATCACACAAGCCAGTGTATGAGTGTCGAGGTGCTCGAGAATCTGCCCGTGGTACGACGGCAAGGTCAGGTAGTGGGAAATGGCTTCGCGCTGGATCAGCTCGGCCAGACGCGCCGGGTCCTTGTAGCTGTCTTCATCCGGCAGGCACAGGGTTGCGCCCTGCCCCAAGGTCCAGAAAACCCCGGCCACGGAGCTGTCGAAAGAAAACGACGAAAGCATCAGGAAGGCCCGCAGCGGCTGCTGATAAAAGGCACTGCGCGCCAGGGTCGAAGCGACGGCATTGGCGTGGCTGATCATCACGCCTTTGGGTTGGCCGGTGGAGCCCGAGGTGTAGATGACGTAGGCCAGGTTGGCGCTGTCGCCCAGGGCTTCAGGCTCGGTGTTTGCCGCATGCCAAACCTCGGCGTCCGGCATCAGGGACAGCACTTGCTCGCTGTGCAGTTCGTCGGGCAATGGCTGACAGGCCAGAACATGCCGCGCGCCGCTGTCGGCAAGCATGAAGGTCAGGCGTTCAATCGGGTAGTTCGGGTCCAGCGGCAGGTAGGCCGCGCCAGCCTTGAGCGTACCCAGCAAGGCAGTGACGATCTCCAGCGAACGCTGACCGTAGACCGCGACGACCTGCTCCGGCCCCACGCCTTGAGCACGCAGGGCATTGGCCACTTGATTGGAACGGGCATCCAGTTCGGCGTAGGTCAGGCGCTGGTCGTTGACCGTCACGGCGATACGCTGCGGATGCAGACGTGCCTGTGTGCTGAACAGTTCTTGCAGACGTTGATACGGCAGCGCCTGTTCGCTGGCGTTGGCGTTGAAACCTTCGATCACGCGCAACTGTTGCGACTCGTTGAGCAGATTTGCCTGTGCGAGCGCCAATTCAGGCGATGCCAGTAACTGGCGGCTGAATTCGACAAACTGCTCCAGCCACGCGGCCAGCATCGGCTCGGGCACTGCCCCGTCGAGGCTGGAAAGTTGCAACTGCTCGCCCTGAATACGCAGGCGCAGCACCTCTGGGTTACCGTCGTCGACTTCGATACCTGAATCTACGAGGTCTTGCCAGACAAAACCGTAGCGCAGCGGCGCACTGCCTTGCTCGCTCAATTCGAACTCATTGAGGCAGTCCAGCCACGACTGCGACTGTTCGACGCTGGCCCTGAAGGAAGTCAGTGCTTGCGCCAGGGTCTGCTCGCTGCGGTGCTCGAACGCCACCGGCATACGCCGGGCGAAACGGCCGAGGGTCGTGGCGGTTTGTTCGTTGCGAGCGTCCACCTGCCAGCCCATCAGCAGTTTTTCCTGCTGGGCGATGCGGGCAACGAATGCGCTCCACAGCAACAGCGCCAATGATTGTGCCGCCACACCCTGATCAGCGGCTGCCCGTTGCACCTTGGCCAGCCACGGCGCGTCGGTCAGGGCTGCCTGACGACGTTGCTGGCTGACCTCGACGACTTTTTCAAAGGGCAAGCGATGGTTCAAGGCGAACTGCTGTTGCAGATTGCGCCAGAACGCCGCGCCCTGATGGCCGATGTCTTCCTCGCGCAACGCCTCTTGCCAGGCGCTGTAGTCCAGATACTGCAAGGCGTCTTCGTCGTCATCGAGCGGCTCGTCACGCAGCAGGCTGGCCAGTTCCGTCGCCAGCACGCGCAATGAAACCTCATCGAAACTGCAAGCCAGCGCCACCAGGGTGACGACGGACTGGCCCTCGACCTGCGCGGCCGCCAGTGCCAGATCCGGGTTGTTCGTCAGGGTTTCACGGCTGCGGCTCAGGGCCTCGGCCACTGAAGGCTGATTGTCCAACACCACCATCGGCACTTCTTCGAGCAGGCTTTGCACCGGCCACTTCATGCCCGGCAGATACCGGTAGACCGTGCGCAGGGTTTCATGGCGCCGACCCAGCGTGTCCAGCGCTGCGCGCAATGTTTGCGGCGCCACGGGCTGAGGGAGCGCCAGCGTCAGGCTGGCGAGCAACGTCTGCCCTCCCAGCGCCTGGACGCGCAAATGAAAAGCCTGCTGGGCGGACGTCTGGAAGACGTCGGCCAAAGGTTCGAGGGCGGTGGTGTTCATGTCGGGGGTCCTTATTCCTGAGCCAGGTCGGCGCTTTTCTGGGCGATGGCCATGGCCGTGAGGATTTTTCTGTCGCCGGTGAATTCGTTGCGCGCGTGCACGCTGAGGATGTTGTCGAGCAGGACCACGTCGCCCTTCTCCCAGGCGAACTCGACCATTACGTCGCGGTAAATGCCTTGCAGGTGGCGGATCACGTCATCGGGAATCGGCGAGCCGTCGCCGAAAAAAGTGTTCTGCGGCAGGTCCAGCGGGCCGAACTCGCGCAACAGGTTGTCGCGAATGCTGTCGGGCAGGGTCAGCGCATTGAAGAAGGTGCCGTGGTTGAACCAGATGCGCTCGCCGGTCAGCGGATGACGGACGATGGCGGGGCCGCTTTGCCGGGTGCGCAGGCGATTGCCCGGTTTCCATTCGGCCTGGATGCCGATTTTCGCGCAGTAGGCTTCGACTTCGCCGCGGTCCTCGCTCTGGAACACGGTCTGCCACGGCAGGCCCATGCCGTCACCGTAGTTGCGCACGTACAGGATGCGTTTGCGTGAGAACTCTTCTTGCACCGCCGGGTCGATCAGCGCCAGCAGGCGCCGGGTATCGCCGAACGGCGTTTCACCGCCGGTGGTCGATGGCGTGTCGCAGAAGAAGTACAGGTGACGCGGGAACACCGGCGAGTACGAGTGCTCGTTGTGCGGGAAGATTTTTTCCGCCGCCGGGTAGTCGGTGGAGCTGTAGATCTTGAACTGACCGCTGATCTGGGTCCGTGGCGAGGCGCGGAACAGGTACTCCAGAGCGCCGCCGGAAATCCCATCGACGCAGCGGTTGAACTCGGCGATGTCCGCCACCTGGAAGCCACGGAACAGAATCACCGCATGCTCAAGCAATCGGCTTTCAATCAGGCTGCGATTGTCCCGTGCCCACTCCACCAGGCTCACGCCGGGCACGGCCGGGCGGCACACCAGCGGCATGCGCTGGCCTTCGAACATCGGCGCAAAACTCACCAGCCGCGTCGGGTCGGTGGACAGGCTTTTGCGCGCACCGCGGCCCATCCTGGGCATGGCATTGCTCGTTGAAACGGTCATGAACCCCTCCAGAAAGTATTGACGAGGGTGCCGCTGTGGCACCCTCGACTGAATCAGTCCGCGGCGGTCGGTGCGCCTCGGTTCACCGGGCGGCGCCGGATCGGCATGGTCGTACCGAGCAATGCCCTGCGTTGTTCGCTCAGTTGCAGATCAGCACGACGCTGTACGTCAGCGGCCAGTTCCAGCAACTGCCCGATCTGCCTGTCGTCCTCCGCCATCAGCGCCTGCAGCACCGCCTGAATCTGCTCGGACAAACACGCAAGCGTGCTCGGCAGGTACTGACCGGCCGCCGTCTCGAAACTCAGGTGAACGTGCTCGGCGTCGTTGTAGAACGCGGCGACCATGCCGATCTCGGCGGCCTGGCGTCCGGACGGGAAATCCTCGACCAGCAAGCCGTCCATGGACGGCAAGCGCCCTACCCCTTCCTGATAAATCAGCTTGATGTCGAACAGCGGCGAACGCCCCGCCCGACGGGGCAAACGCAAGGCCTCCACCAGACGTTCGAACGGCAGGTCCTGATGGTCCGAAGCCTCCAGCACCGTCCGGCGACAAGCATCCAGCCATTTCCCCGCCGACTGCCCGGCATCGATGTCCAATTGCAGTACTAATTGGTTAACGAAGAAGCCGAGCATTTCTTCAAGCCCGGCGTGATTGCGGTTGGCGATATCGGTGCCGATGCGCACCCGATCGACCTGAGTGCGCTGGTGCAACACCAGGGTGAAACCGCCCAGGAGCAGCATGAACAAGGTCAGGTCGTGCTGGCGGGCGAAGTCGCGCAGTTGCGCGCTGAGCTCGCGGCTGAAGGTGAAGTGGGCAGTGGCACCCTGCGCAGCCACACGACGGTCGCCGTCGGCCGGCAGTTCCAGTACCGCTTGCGGTTCGCCCAGCCGCTGCTGCCAGTAGTCGAGTTGACGCTGCAGTTCACCGCCCTGCTCCAGCCACTGGCGCTGCCATCTGGCGAAGTCGGCGTACTGCACGCCCTGCGCGGGGAGTTGCGGCGTCTGGCCACGACTGAAGCGTGGATAGAGGGTGACGAATTCGTTGATCAACACGCGGAACGAGGCATCATCGGCGGCGATGTGGTGCACCGTCAGCAACAGCACGTGTTCCTGATCCGCCAGGCGCAGTACCCGGATCCGCAGCAGCGGACCATGGCGCAGGTCGAACGGTCGGGCCACTTCGTCATGGGCCAGTCGCTGCGCCTCGACGTCCGGCGCCAGCAGAGCGCGCAAGTCAACCTCGACGAAGTCCAGCGGCAGCTGCGGGTGAACCCGCTGCCAGGCCTGGCCGTGCTCTTCGTAGAACGTGGTGCGCAACACGGCGTGACGCTGCACCAGGGCGTCGAAGGTCTGCCGCAGGGCGTCGAGATTCAGCTCGCCACGCAGGCGCAGGGCACCGGGCATGTTGTACATCGAGCTGTCCGGCTCCAGATTCCACAGGAACCACAAGCGCTGCTGGGCAAAGGACAAGGGTTGGCGCTCGCCGGAGGTATCGGGCAGCAGTGCCGGTCGTTCGCTGACAGGTTGCAACGCTTGCACCTGAGTCGCGAAATCTACGAGACACGGATGCTCGAACAGGCAACGCAAACTTACCGACAGGCCCAACTGCTGACGAATCTGCGAGACGATTTGCGTGGCCAGCAAGGAATGCCCGCCCAGCTCGAAGAAGCTGTTCTCGCGGTCGACACGGCTGACCTGCAACACCTGCTGCCAGATCTGCGCCAGTTGCGTTTCCAGCCCGCCATGGGGCGGCGTGCCCGAGGCGGCCTCCCATAGTTCAGGCGCGGGCAGCGCGGCGCGGTCGAGCTTGCCGTTGCGGTTCAGTGGCAGCGCAGCCATCAACACCAGTTGCGTGGGCAGCATGTAGTCCGGCAAACGCTCGCCCAGTGCCCGACGCACGGTGTCGGTGAGTTGTCGCGCATCGCCGTACGACTTGTGTTCATCGGCAACGACGACATAGCCGATCAGTTGCTTGCCGCCGGCGCCTTCGTGAACCAGTACCGCCGCTTCGTTGAGCATCGGCAACGCTTGCAGATGCGCTTCGAGTTCACCCAGTTCGACACGGAAGCCGCGAATTTTCACCTGATGGTCGATGCGTCCCAGGTACTGCAACACACCGTCTTCGCGGTAGCGCGCCAGGTCGCCGCTGCGGTACAGCCGCGCCCCCGGCGTGGTGGAAAACGGATCGGCGATAAAGCGCTCGGCACTCAGCCCCGGGCGCTGGTGATATCGCTGAGCCAGACCGGCATCACCACCAATGCACAACTCCCCCACGCAACCATCAGGCAGCAAGTGCCCCTCGCTGTCGAGCACGTACAAGGCTCGCCCCGGCAACGCTTTGCCGATGGGTACGCCAAGCGGGTTACGGCTATCGACTTGGGTGCATGGGTGAATGCTGGAGACCACTGTGGCTTCGGTCGGGCCATAGGTGTTGAGCAGGCGCACATCGCCCAGGCCAGCGGCGTGCCACAGCTTCAGGCCCTCCAGGGACATGGCTTCGCCGCCGACGTGGACCTGGCGCAGCCGTCCCTTGTCGCGGTGCGGTTGCGCGGCCCAGTCCTGCGCCAGCAGGAACCAGTAGGCCGCCGGCAAATCCGCCAGGGTCACGCCCTGCTCGATGATCTGCCGATAGAGCGTTTCGGTGTCCCACAACTCATCGCCGCGCATGACCAATGCCGCGCCGACACACAGCGGCGGGTAGCACTGCTCGACGAAGCCATCGAAACTGAAGGTGGCGAATTGCAGGACGCGATCCTGCGCCGTGAGTTGCGAATAGTCGGCGGCGATCACGCAGAACTCGCGCAGCGCGGCGTGAGTCAGGCAAACACCTTTCGGTCGACCGGTGGAGCCGGAGGTGTAGATCAGGTACGCGAGGTCTTCGGTGCTGGCGAGGTTCGCCAGATTGTCAGTGGCGTACTCGCTCACGCTGGCATCGAGCGACAGGCACGGCAGGCCTTCTGGCAATACCACCTCGGCCAGTAGCCCCGATTGCGCCAGCAACAGGTCCATGCCGCTGTCTTCGATCATGTAGGCCAGGCGTTCGGCCGGGTAATCCGGATCGAGGGGCACATAACCGGCGCCTGCCTTGAGGATCGCCATCAGGCTGACAATCATCCGCGCCGAGCGCCGTACCGACAGCCCTACCCGCTGCCCCGGCGCGACACCTTGCGCTCGCAGGCGATGGGCGAGCTGGTTGGCCCGGGCGTTGAGTTGGCCATAGGTCAGGCGTTCGTCGCCGGCGATGATCGCCAAGGCGTGCGGGGTGCGTGCGGCTTGTTGCTCGAAGCGTTGATGGGCCAGCAACGGGCTGTCCAGCAGCGCTGCCGGCGGGCGGGAATGGCGCAACACCTGCGCCTGTGCATCAGCGTCGAGCAGGCCGATGGCGCCCAGCGTCTGTTGCGGCTGCGCGACGAACTGCTCCAGCACATGCAGCAGACTCGCCCCCATCCGGCTGATCTGCGCGGCGCTGAACAGCGAGCGGTTAAAACTGAAATCCAGTCGCAATGTCCCACCCGCTTCGACACCGAGGGTCAGCGGATAGCTGGTGATTTCGTGGTTGTGCAGTGCACCGAAGGTCAGCCCGGCCGGTGCGCCTTGCTTGAGCGCCTCGGCCACCGGGAAGTTTTCGAACACCAGCAAGCTGTCGAACAGCGCGCCTTGATGCCCCGCCCAGTTCTGAATGTCGTACAACGGCACATGCTCGAACTCGCGCAGGCTGAGGTTCTGCGCTTGCAGCGCGTCGAGCCATTGCGCCACTGTTTGCCCCGAAGTCGGCGCGGCGATGATCGGCAAGGTGTTGATGAACAGCCCCAACTGTTGCTCGATGCCCGGCAGCGGTGCCGAACGCCCGGCAACGGTCGCACCAAACGCCACGCAGGTTTGGCCGGTGTAGCGCTGCAACAGCAGTGACCAGGCGCCTTGAATCAAGGTGTTGAGGGTGACTTTCTGCTGTCGGGCGAAGTCGCTCAGACGTTGCAATGCGGCGCTATCAAGGGTCAGCTGATGCTCGCCCATGCCCTGCCCTTCGTTTGGTGCGGGCAAGGCTTGCGCCAGCAGCGTTGGGGTTTCCAGCGCTGTCAGCACGTGCTTCCAGAACTGCTCGCCCGCCGCCTGCGAGTGTTGCGCGAGCCAGGCGAGATAGTCGCGGTATTGCCCCACAGGCTTGCTCGGCGTTTGTCCGGCGTAATGCTGGATCACTTCACCGAGCAACTGGGCGTTGCTCCAGCCGTCCATGAGGATGTGGTGGCTGGTGTAGATCAGGTGCCATTGTTCGCCGCCCTGTTTGACCAGCAGTAATCGGAACAACGGCGCGGTACTGAGTTCGAAGCCACGGCTGCGCTCTTCGCCAGCCAGAGCGTCGAGGTCGATGGCATTGGCTTCGATCACTTGCAGTTGCAGGTCGATCTGGCGGTGAATCACCTGATGCGCCTGTGCAAGATCCAGCCAGTGGAAGCTGCTGCGCAGGATGTCGTGGCGGTTGATCGCCGCTTGCCAGGCACGGCCGAATGCCGCCAGGTCAAGCCCGTGAATCTCCAGGCGCAACTGGTTGATGTAGGCCTCGGCCTGCGGCTCATACAGCGTGTGAAAGAGCATGCCCTGCTGCATCGGCGTCAGCGGGTACAGGTCTTCGATGGCTGGTGCGGCGACGGGCAAGGCGTCGAGCTGGGCCTGGGTGATGCGCGCCAGCGGGAAGTCCGAGGGCGTGACCTGCCCGGCTGCCGTGGTACAGCAGTGTTCGATCAGTTTCTTGAGTTCATCGACGTAGGCATCCGCCAGTTGTTGCACCGTGCTGTCGGCGAACATGTCGCGACTGAAACCCCATTGCAGCGACAGTTGCCCGCCGTAGACCTGACCTTCCAGGGTCAGCCAGTTGGCCAGCGGCGCGTCGTCGCCCTGGGCCTGGCCGCCGTTTTCCGAGGCCGGAACAAACAGCGCCTGATCATCGAACTGGCGGTCGAACTGGCCGAGGTAATTGAAGGTGATGCGCGGTGTCGGCAAGCCTTGCAGGGCCTCACGTTGCGCCGGCTCAGCGAGATAACGCAGCACGCCGTAGCCCAGGCCTTTGCCGGGAATGGCGCGCAGTTGTTCCTTGATCGATTTGATTGCCTGGGCGGTCTCGGCTGCCGGTTGCAGGCGCACCGGGAACAGGCTGGTGAACCAGCCGAGGGTACGGGTCAGGTCGAGGTGCTCGGACAGGTCTTCGCGACCGTGGCCTTCGAGCTGGATCAGTGTCGAGCCCTGCCCGCTCCAACGGCAGATCACCCGCGCCAGTGCAGTCAGCAGCAAGTCGTTGACCTGGGTGCGGTACGCGGCTGGCGCCCGTTGCAGCAACTGCCGGGTCAGTTCGGCATCGAGCTTCGATTCGATCTTGTGACCATGGCGATGTTCCAGGCTGCCTTGCGGGTTGTCGCACGGCAGGTCTTGGGCATCCGCCACTTGCGCCTGCCAGTATGGCAATTGCTCGTCCAGCGTGCGTGCATGCTGTTGCAGTTGCGTGGCCCAGGCTTGATAGGCGCTGGTTTTCG
The DNA here is from genome assembly GCF_004348895.1 of Pseudomonas vancouverensis. Taxonomy (GTDB): domain Bacteria; phylum Pseudomonadota; class Gammaproteobacteria; order Pseudomonadales; family Pseudomonadaceae; genus Aquipseudomonas; species Aquipseudomonas vancouverensis. The sequence continues at coordinate 21,310 of NZ_RRZK01000014.1, read as the reverse complement.
CCGGCAAGGCCACAGGCTGACCGGCAGCCGCTTGCGTGCAGGCCCGTTGCAGGTCTTCAAGCAATACCCGCCAGGACACCCCGTCGACCACCAGGTGATGCACCACCAGCAGCAGGCGCTGGCTGCCATCCTCGAGGTTGACCAGCAAGGCGCGCAGCAGTGGGCCGTCTGCCAGATCGAGGCTGCGTTGCGCTTCGTCGCACAGCGCAGTGAGCTCTTGCGTCGAGACCCCATGGCGCTGCCAAAGTCCGCTCGTTTCAACTGGTGCGGTATGGCGCTGCTGCCAGCCGTCCGCACTGTCGATAAAGCGCAGGCGCAGGGCGTCATGGTGGTTGATGACCGCGACCAGCGCCGCCTCCAATGCTCCAGGGTCGAGCGCCGCACGGGGTGTCAGCAACAACGATTGGTTCCAGTGTTGACGCTGGGCAATGGCCTGTTCGAAAAAGTAGTGCTGTGCTGGCGTCAACGGCACCTCGCCGCTGACCGGCCCTTGGTCAATGCTGCTGTGATGCTCGAGCACGGCCACCAGCGCCAGGCTGCGCACCGTCTGGTACTGGAACAGGTCACGCGGGCTGAGACGAATCCCGGCCTGACGGGCACGGCTGACTACCTGAATGGAAATGATCGAATCGCCGCCCAGTTCGAAGAAGTTATCTTCGAGGCCTACACGCTCCAGTCCCAGCACGTCCTGCCAGATCTGCGCCAGCGTCACCTGCATTGCATCCTGCGGCGCGACGAAGGCTTGCTCCGGTGCGGCGTCGGGTTGCGGCAAGGCTTTGCGGTCGAGCTTGCCGTTGGCGGTCACCGGCATGGCGTCCAGCGCCATCAGGCAGGTCGGCACCATGAATTCCGGCAGGCTGCCGAGCAGCCAGGCCTTGAGGGTTTGCGGCCACTGCGGATCGGGCTCGGCGTTTTCCAGCAGCAGATACGCCACCAGCTGTTTGCCGCCCTGCACCAGCACCACGGCCTCGCGCACCCGCGGGTGCTGCATCAGACGGGTTTCAATTTCCCCCAGTTCGATGCGCAGGCCACGCAGCTTGACCTGATGATCGAGACGCCCGAGGTATTCGATCACGCCATCGGCGCGCTGACGCACGCGGTCACCGGTGCGGTACAGGCGCGCACCGTCATGGAACGGGCACGGCACAAAACGCTCCGCAGTCAGCGCCGGACGCCGGTGATAACTGCGCGCCAGGCCGGCACCGCCGAGGTACAACTCACCTGCCACGCCCGCCGGCACCGGCATCAACCGGGCATCGAGCACATGGGTGCGCAGGTTGGCGATGGCGCGGCCGATAGGCACGCTGTCGACGCCTTCGTCGACGCAAGTCCAGTGGGTGACGTCGATGGCTGCTTCAGTCGGCCCATACAGGTTGAACAGCCCGGCATTGGGCAGTTTGGCGAACACGTGCAACTGCGCATCCAGCGGCAGGGCTTCACCGCTGCACATTATGCGCTTGAGGCCGGTGCACACCTCGACGCCCGGTTCGTGGATAAACGCCTGGAGCATCGACGGCACGAAGTGCAAGGTGCTGATGTTGTGGTCGCCGATGAGCTGGATCAGGCGCGCCGGTTCACGATGGGCACCCGGCGGCGCCACCACCAGACGCGCACCGGTCATCAGTGGCCAGAAAAATTCCCACACCGACACGTCGAAGCTGAACGGGGTTTTCTGCAACACCGAGTCGCCGCCATCGATGGCGTAGGCCTGCTGCATCCAGCACAAGCGGTTGACCAGCGCGCCATGACTATTGCCCGCGCCTTTGGGCTTGCCGGTGGAACCAGAGGTGTAGATCACATAGGCCAGGTTCAACGGATGAACCGCGACCTGCGGGCAGGTTTCGCTGTAATTGGCGAGCCAGTCCTGCGCCTGATCGAGGATCAGCACCTTGACGCCCTCGGTTGGCAGCGCTTCGAGCAAGGCACTTTGCGTCAGCAGCAGGCCAATCGCACTGTCCTCGATCATGTAGGCCAGGCGTTCCGCCGGGTACTCCGGATCGAGCGGCACGTAGGCACCACCGGCCTTGAGAATCGCCAGCAGGCCGATGACCATCTCCAGCGAACGCTCGACGCAGATCCCCACCAGCACATCGGGCCCGACACCCTGCTCGCGCAAGCAGTGAGCCAGTTGATTGGCACGAGCCTCGAGTTGCCCATAGCTGAGTTGGCGTTCGCCAAACACCAGCGCCGGAGCCTCGGGGGTACGCCGAGCCTGGGCCTCAATCAGTTGATGCACGGATTGATCGACGGGATAGACCTGCGCCGTGCGGTTCCAGTCGTGGACCAACACCCGTTGTTCATCCGCCGACAGCATCGGCAGCTCACCGATGCGCTGGCTCGAATCCGTCACCATGGCCTGCAACAGACGGGTCCAGTGCTCGGCCATGCGCGCGATGGTCGCGGCTTCGAACAGGTCGCTGGCGTAGGTCAACGCGGCGTGCAGCTTGCCGCCTTTTTCCCAGGTGTCCAGGGTTAGGTCGAACTGGGTGGTGCGGCTTTGCCAGGCGAGGCTGCCCAGCACCAGGCCGGATGCGCTGCTGACCGACGCCATGTCGGCCACCTGGGGCTGGTGGTTGTACATCACCTGGAACAGGGGTGTGTGGCTGAGGCTGCGCTCCAGTTTCAAGGCATCGACCAGACGCTCGAACGGCAGGTCCTGATGGGCCTGGGCGCCGAGGGCGGTTTCCTTGGTTGCGCGCAGCAACTCATCGACGCGGGTATGCCCATCAAGTTGCGTGCGCAGCACCTGGGTGTTGACGAAGAAACCGATCAGGCCTTCGACTTCAGCGCGATTGCGGTTAGCAATCGGCACGCCGACGCGGATGTCGTTTTGCCCGGTGTAGCGATGCAGCAGCACGTTGAATGCGCCGAGCAGCAGCATGAACAGGGTGACGTTGTGTTGCTGCGCGGTGCTGCGCAGTTGCTCGGCCAGTTGCCCGTCGATGGCGAATTCGTAGCGTGTGCCGCGATAGCTAGGGATTGCCGGGCGCGCATGGTCCAGTGGCAACTCCAGCACGGGGTGCTCGTCGCCCAACTGCTGTTGCCAGTAGTCGAGCTGCCGTGCCTGCTCCCCCGCTTCCAGCCAGCGTCGCTGCCACAACGCATAGTCGCTGTACTGGATCGGCAACGGCGCCAGTTGCGGTTGCGCGCCCGCGTCGAAAGCGTCGTAGCAGCGGACAAATTCATCGATCAGCACGTTCATCGACCAACCGTCGGAGACGATGTGGTGCAGGGTCAGCAGCAGGACGTGCTCCTGTTCGGCGAGCTTGAGCAGGGTGACGCGCAGCAATGGGCCGACCGCCAGGTCGAAGGGCAACATCGATTGCTGCTGGGCGGTTTCAGCCACTGCGCGTTCACGCTCATCCTTGGCCAACGCCGTGAGATCCATGGTCTCGATCAACAAGGGTGCGGTCGCCGGAACCTGCAGCAGGCTGTCGTCAGGCTGACGCTGGAACACCGTGCGCAAGGTTTCATGGCGGGCCACCAGGCTGGCAAAGGCCTGCTCCAGTGCCGAACGGTTCAAGCGTCCGCTCAAGCGCACCGCGCCCGGCAGGTTGTAGGCGCCACTGTGAGGCTCCAGTTGCCAGAGAAACCACATGCGTTGCTGGGCGTAAGACACTGCCTGACGATCCTCGGCCTCGACGCCGGCAGGAATCGGAAAACGAGCGAAGTCCACGCCCTCCTTCGCCAGGGCCGCAAGGAACATCTGGCGCTTTTCCAAGGGCAACCCGATAAACCGGCGAGCAAGTTTCAAGGCGTCTTCAGCATTCATTTCTCAGCATCCGCATCAGTAGGCAGGAGGCGCGATGGCGCGTCGTTTTTTGTAAAACGAATGCAGGCGGGAAAAATTAGCGGATCGAGAGGAGATGAAACGCGGACAACAGGCTGATGCATAACCCTGTGGGAGCGAGCTTGCTCGCGATGGCGTCCGTCCAGTCAGAAGTGATTCAGCTGAAACACCGCTATCGCGAGCAAGCTCGCTCCCACAGGGGGATTGAGGTGATTTTAGAGTCGGGTCAGCTGACGGCCATCAATCCATGCCGCCGATGATGCACTTCCAGCTGATCCTTGATTACCCGCAGCACCTTGGCCTCGTGTTCATGGATGAAGAAGTGCCCGCCGGCGAGCATGTCCAGCGAGAAACTGCCATGGGTTTCCTGGCTCCAGGCGATCAATTGCTCGGTGCTGGCGCGGTCGGTCTTGCCGCCGAGCACGTGCACCGGGCATTTGAGCAAGGGGCGCCGGACCGGCTCGAAGCGTCCGCACAAGAGAAAGTCTGCGCGGAGCACCGGCAAGGTCAGGCTCATCAATTCTTTGTTGGCGAGGATTTCTTCGCTGGTGCCATTGAGGGTGCGCAGTTGATCGATCAGTTCGGCGTCGGTTTTTGCTTCGGCGAAATGGCGGTCATAGTCTGCACGCAGGTTCGGCGCGGCGGTGCCGGAGGCGAACAGCGCGACCGGCTCCGGGCAACCCAGCGCGCGAAAGGCGTGGGCCATTTCGCAGGCCAGCAATGCGCCCATGCTGTGGCCAAACAGGGCATAGGGCGCCTTGAGCGTGGCTTTTTGTTCGTGGGCCAGTTGCAGCGCCAGGCGGCGCATGTCGGTGTGCAACGGCTCACCGTAGCGAGCGCCGCGTCCCGGCAGTTCCACCGGTTGCAGGTTGAGCCACTGCGGCAGCTTGCGCCGCCAGCGGCTGTAGACCATGGCACTCGCGCCCGAATAGGGCAGGCACAGCAAATTCAGCTGGGTCACCGGGCTTACCTCGATAGTTGTCTATGAGGTGAACGGATCAGATGCCCGGAGAATTAACCCTACCTGCAACCCTGTGGGAAAGGTGTCGTTCGTTGAATGTTTATTTCGCCTGGCGATAGCTTTGAATCGCCGAACACAGCACCACCGCACCCGCCGCAATCGCCAGCCAGAACCCGCTGCGCGCGCCGAAGGCATCGACCATCCAGCCGGAACCGGCAGCACCGATTGCTACGCCTATGCTCAGGCCAGTGACCAGCCAGGTCAGGCCTTCGGTGAGTTTGGCCGGCGGCACGATCTGCTCCACCAGGGCCATGGCGACAATCAATGTCGGGGCAAAAAACAGCCCCGCGACAAACACCGCCACCGACAAACCGAAAATGTTGCTCGCCAGCAGCAACGGCAAGGTGGTCACCGCCGTCGCCACCCCGCCGTACAGGAACAGCCGTGGCAGCGGCACTTTCGAACGCAGCGCGCCAAACGCCAACCCGGCCATGCACGAGCCGATGGCGTACACCGACAGCACGATGCTCGCCGCCGCCGGCTGGCCCTGCTGCTGGGCGAAGGCCACGCTGACCACGTCCACCACGCCGACGATGGTGCCCATGGCGACCATCAACAGCATCAACCATTGAATGTCGCGGGAACGGATGATCGAGCCGGCATGGTGCTCTTCATGAGGGTGCACCCCAGGCTCGGTGCTGCGTTGCAGGACGAACGCCGTGACCCCGATCGCCAGTGCCAGCAATGCCGCCAATGGCCCCGCCTCGGGGAACACCGCCACGGACAGCCCGACCGACAGCGGCGGGCCGACGATAAAACACACCTCGTCGAGCACCGACTCCAGGGCGTAGGCCGTTTGCAGCTGCGGCTGGCCGCGATAGATCTCGGTCCAGCGCGCCCGCACCATGGCCGACATGCTTGGCATGCACCCGGCGAATGCGGCGAAGACAAACAGCGTCCACTGCGGCGCCTGCAACCGCGTGCACAGCAACAACAGCAACAGCGCACCACCGCCCAGCAACGCCGCGATGGGCAAAATCCGCCCCTGGCCGAAACGGTCGACCAGGCGGGAAACTTGCGGGGCACAGAAAGCCGTGGCCAAGGCAAAGGTCGCCGCCACCGCGCCGGCCAGACCGTAGCCGCCCTGCAACTGCGAGAGCATGGTGATCAGGCCGATGCCGGTCATGGAAATCGGCATGCGCGCGATCATCCCGGCCATGACAAAGGCACGGCTGCCGGGGGCGTTGAACAACTCGCGATAGGGGTTTGCCATGGGTCCGGCCTCAACTAGGGCCTGCAAATTGCCACAACGGCAGATTGACCGGGAAGCGGCAAATTGTTGGTTGAATGTAAGCCGCCTCACCGCCCAACCGCGGGAGCGGGCTTGCTCGCGAAAAGGCCGGAACAGACGCCTGAAAAAACCCGCTGAATGAACTCTCCCCCCCTCAAGCCAGTCAGCTGCTTAGGCACTCGGCTCCCGGAGTTTCAAGGTAATGGCTGATCATCCCGAACGACAAAGCCCCATCGACGCCCACGGCATCATCGGCGACATGCGCAGCGCGGCGCTGGTCAACGACAAGGGCAGCGTGGACTTTTTCTGCTGGCCGGAATTCGACAGCCCGTCGATTTTCTGCTCGCTGCTCGATACCCCCGAGGCCGGCATCTTCCAGTTGTCGCCGGACTTGCCCGATGCCCGCCGCGAGCAGATCTACCTGCCCGACACCAATGTGCTGCTGACCCGCTGGCTCAGTGACCGCGCGGTGGTCGAAGTCACCGACCTGTTGCCCATCGGCGATACCGAAGATGATATGCCGATGCTGATTCGCCGTATCCGCGTGGTCAGCGGCCGCGCCACCTTTCACCTGCGTTGCGCCGTGCGCCATGACTACGCCCGCGCCAACACCCTCGCGCACATGGACAAGAACGATGTGATCTTCGAGGCAAGCGGCCAGCCGTCGCTGCGGCTGGCCGCCGATCAAACCATGACGATTGACCACAACGCCGCCGTTGCCCGCTTCACCCTGCAACAGGACCAGACCGCGCAGTTCCTGCTGGGCACCCCCGACGACCTGCGCTTCAAGGAAGGTGCCGCCGAGCTGAGTGTGCAGCGCACCCTGAAGTTCTGGCGCGACTGGATCGGCCAGTCCAACTACCGCGGTCGCTGGCGGGAGATGGTCAACCGTTCGGCCCTGGCGATGAAGCTGCTGACCTCGCGCAAGCACGGGGCCATCCTCGCCGCCGCCACCTTCGGCCTGCCGGAATCCCCCGGCGGCGCGCGCAACTGGGACTACCGCTTCACCTGGATACGCGACGCCTCATTCACCGTGTACGCCTTCATGCGCCTGGGTTTTGTCGAAGAGGCCAACGCCTACATGCGCTGGTTGCGCGGGCGGGTCAGCGATTGCCAGGGCAAGGCGATGAAACTGAACATCCTCTACGCCATCGACGGCCGCCAGGAACTGCCGGAAATCGAATTGACGCACCTGTCCGGTCACGGCGGGGCAAAACCGGTGCGCATCGGCAACCAGGCGTATGAACAGATTCAGCTCGACATCTTTGGCGAGCTGATGGACGCGATCTATCTGGTCAACAAGTACGGCGAAGCCATCTCCCACGAGGGCTGGAAACACACGGTGGAAGTGGTCGATCAGGTTTGCGAAACCTGGGAACAGAAGGACGTCGGCATCTGGGAGATGCGCGGCGAGCAATACCATTTCCTGCATTCCCGGCTGATGTGCTGGGTAGCGCTGGACCGCGCCATTCGCCTGGCCTCCAAACGCTCCCTGCCCGCCCCCTTCGCCCGTTGGGACCAGACTCGCCAGGCGATCTACGCCGACATCTGGACGAACTTCTGGAACGAAGAACGCGGGCATTTCGTCCAGCACATCGGCGGCACCGGCCTCGACGGCTCGATGCTGCTGATGCCGCTGGTACGTTTCGTCAGCGCCCGCGACCCACGCTGGCTGGCAACCCTCGAAGCCATCGAAAAAACCCTGGTGCGCGACGGCATGATCTACCGCTACCGCAACGACGACAGCCAGATCGACGGCCTGCCCGGCACCGAAGGCGCCTTCGCCGCCTGCTCGTTCTGGTACGTCGAATGCCTGGCCCGCGCCGGACAACTGGAAAAGGCCCACCTGGAATTCGAGCAACTGCTGCGCTACGCCAACCCGCTGGGGCTGTACGCCGAAGAGTTCGACAGCCATGGGCGACACATGGGCAATACGCCACAAGCGCTGACGCATCTGGCGTTGATCAGTGCGGCTTGTTTTCTCGATAGACGGTTGGGTGGGGAGAAGAGTGTTTGGCAGCCGTGAGATTTGGCGATGTTGAACTGCTGTCGCTTCGCAGTGATAAAGAAGATCTATTACAGAAATGCAGGTAATACAGATGAAAAGTAAGACTTTTCTCATCGCGACTACGGAACATTCTGAAAACCATTAATGGGTAGTTGATCACTGCTAGATATTTTTTTTTGCAGAGGCTCTAATGGATTTTAATCTTTTCAGCCCGCATCAGAAGCCTAATGCTGCCATCAAATGACTTGGAAGAGCAGGTAACCAAAACCTACCAACTACGAGGCCACAATATTCAGCAGATATACAATGGCGTAAATAAAGTTTTTCGCATCACTATAAATGACAAGAATCTCACATTAAAAATATTCAACAAAAACATAACAACAGAAGATAATATTTCATTCGAGAGAAAATTGACAGCCTACCTCGGCCGTCACGCCATCAATTGCAGCGAACCCATCCTGCCTGCTTCTGAGCGTGAAAAAATTTATACGTTCGACCAAGAGCACTACTATGGGATTTTGAGTCAAGAAGTTGTCGGAGAACGGTATTCAGGTGATAACAACCAGCATGACTTCATGTTTGGACAGGCCTTACGTAGGCTTCACTCCTGCCCAGTTCCAACATTCAGGAAACAGAACCCAAGCAGAAATGACATCCTCAATTTCTCATTAGACCTCGGACATCCTATCCGCTGTCCCTATAAAGACAAACTAAGAGAAACCATCACCCTGCTATTCAACCATCTAAAATCACAGGACCCACCTACGCCAGAGTTACTTCACATGGCATTTGCCATGGAGATGCGTGGCCAGGAAACGCCTTGTACTCCGGTAATTCCTGTTCACTAATCGACTTCGAGCACGCCGCAATATCTGACCAGGCAATGGATATCGCCACGTACATCTGGTGGCTGACAGATTGCAACCAATGCAAAGGTCAGCCGCTGGTTTCCTGGAATGCATTTGCCAAAGGTTATGGCGATAGCATCGAGAGACTGATCACACCGAGCACGCCGACCCTGATAAAAATCAACCAGCTAAGGAGCTTGGCATTTTTGTACAGGCATATAGCGCTCAATGAGGAGATCCTTGAGTACGTGCAAAGACAAACATCCGTTTTGATGCAGCGTCTTGAACCAACAAACAGCAAGGAGCAATTAATCGTTTCGCTTTGGGGTCACTAACGCCTTCCACACTATCCAGCCTTGGGTAACTTTTCCTACATAAAATCTGATTGTTGCAGGCTGTTACAACCCCACCTACCATCCTTGCTCAACGGGCACAGCGGAGCTGTGCAATCCCCCCCGAATTCAAGGAACCCGAATGAGCCAACGCATCCATCGCAACATCGACCAGCCACTGCGTAGCGGCCTGAACCGTGAAGCCCTGTGGGACGACCACGACAAGGGCCTGATCAAATGTTGGGAGGTCGGCCGTCAACGCGCCGCGCGTTTCCCGGATCTCGCCCAGCAATGCCTCGCCGGGGAGTTGCCGGTGCTGGGCTGGAAAGGCGGTGTCAGCCGCAGTCTGAAGAAGCTCGAAAAGTATGGCTCGCTCAAATACCTCGCTCAGTGGCAGGGGTTGCGCGGTGAAGATCTGGATGTGGATTTGAGTGAAGAGCGGACGTTGACCTGTGCTCGTACGGGGATGGTGGTGACCTTTACTCCGGATCGAACGAAGTACTTCAATCAGATAGCCGAAGTTGAATCCTAAGGAGCAGGAGCAATGGTTGATTTACATCAGGAGTTTAAAAACAGCGGTTTCTTCCACGAAGCACGAATTGATCGACGCTCCGCAGACGCCTTGGTAGGCGTGGCGGCAGGGCTTGCTGCCGATGGCAAGATCAATCAGCAGGAAGCTGAGTTTCTCAAGGGCTGGATTGAGGTCCACTTGTGCCATCTGGGGGATCCGGTTGTAAACATCCTCTATAAACGCCTCGCTGCAATGCTGAGTGATGGTGTGCTGGATGCAGAGGAATCTGTAGAACTACTGGAGATGTTGCATCAGTTCGCAGGCCTGCCCGTTGGCTCCGAGCAGATTTTCACAACGCCATGTGGTCTCCCCCTGGATAACCCTGCTCCAACGCTTGACTGGGATGGCCGGACATTTCTGTTTACCGGGGTTATGGCCTACGGTCCGCGTAAAGAATGCGAGGCGCTGATTATCGAACGAGGCGGTTTGATCGGCGGCTCAGTCAGTAAAAAGGTTCATTACCTGGTTGTGGGCAGTATCGGCAACGATCAATGGCTTCACAGCACTTATGGGACCAAGATCAAGAAAGCCGTTGAGCTGAGAGAGGGCGGCGCGCCTATCGCGATCATCAGTGAAGAACACTGGCAAAAAGTACTGTTCGGCTGATATTGATGATTCTCAAAGAAGATAAGACTTTGCCTGAATCCGCCATCGTCTCCGTACTGCTCCACGTCCCCGACTGGAGAGCCGCCACCGACTGGTATTCCCAGGTGTTCCCATCGGCCATTCGCGTTCTGCCTGAATCCGACGATTACGGTCACCTCGATATCGGCGGTGTGGCGTTGGAGATCGTCAATGCCGACGACAAGGTCGGCAGTGGGCCGGCAGGTACGGTGGTGTATTGGTCGGTGGCGAATCTGGACGCGGAAGTTGCCCGTCTGAGTGTATTGGGCGCGAGGCTTTATCGCGGGCCGCTGGCGCTCGAGGACGGTGGGCGGATGTGTCAGGTGCGTGATCCCTGGGGCAATTGCATCGGGCTCAGGCAACACTCGCGAGGATAGCGGGTCAATGGGTCAGGCCTGTTGGATAAATCCGGAGTCTGTGATGACTGAATATCCCGTCAAGTTCGCCCGAACCGTTCTGTTAGACATTGCCTACGAAGAACATGGGCCAGCCTCTGGTGAGCCCGTCATCTTGCTCCATGGCTTTCCCTACTCCCCGCGTGCCTACGACGACATTGCGCCCGCTCTCGCAAACCAGGGCTATCGGGTGATCGTGCCGTACTTGCGTGGTTACGGACCAACGACCTTTCACAGCCCCGATACCCTGCGCTCCGGCCAGCAAGCCGCCCTCGCCCAGGATCTGCTCGACCTGATGGACGCACTGGCCATCCCGCGTGCCGCGCTGTGCGGTTATGACTGGGGTGGCCGGGCCGCGTGCATCGTCGCCGCGTTGTGGCCGGAACGGGTGCGGTGTCTGGTCACTGGCGATGGGTACAACCTTCAGGACATCCCCGGTTCGACCCGGCCGCTGGCCCCGGAGACCGAGCATCGCCTGTGGTATCAGTATTATTTCCATGGCCCACGGGGCGTGGCCGGGCTCAGTGAAAACCGTCGGGCGTTCTGTCAGTTGTTGTGGAGGCTCTGGTCACCGACCTGGGCCAACAGCGCTGAACGCTTTGCGTTGACTGCGCCAGCGTTCGACAACCCGGACTTCGTCGGGGTGGTGATTCACTCCTACCGCCATCGTTTCATGTACGCCGCCGGTGATGCGGCCTATGAGCCGATGGAACAGGCGCTCACCCGGCAACCGGTGATCAGCGTGCCGAGCATTTCCCTGTGCGGTGCCGATGATGGTGTCGGGGTGCCTTCGGACATCGATGACGACATTGGGCATTTCACCGGGCCGTACGAGCGGCGAGTCCTGGCCGGTGTCGGGCACAACATTCCCGAGGAAGCGCCGAGAGACACGCTCAAGGCGCTACTGGATCTGCTCCAACGCTGACCGAAAAGCGCTCGCGGTAGGCTTGGGGTGTCACGCCCATGGCGCGGAGGAAGCTGCGGCGCAGGGTTTCTTCGCTGCCGAAACCGCATTGCACCGCGACCCGCTTAATCGGCACTCCCGTATCACTGAGCAGGCGCCGCGCGGTTTCCACGCGGATGCGCTCGATGGCCCGCGCCGGGGTCTGGCCGGTATCGGCGCGGTAATGGCGGACGAAGCTGCGTTCGCTCATCCCGGCCTGCAAAGCCAGGGTTGGGATACCAAGATCTTGGGTGAGGTTTTCGCTGATCCAGGCGTGAAGCTCGTCGAATCGGTTGCCTTCCTTCTGCAAGGACAGAGTAACGCTGTATTGCGATTGACCGCCCGGGCGCTTGAGAAACACCACCAACTGCCGGGCGACTTCCAGGGCCATGCTGCGCCCCAGGTCCTGTTCGACCATGGCCAATGCCAGGTCGATGCCTGCCGTGACCCCGGCCGAGGTCCAGACCGGGCCGTCGTTGATAAAAATCGGGTTGGGCTCGACGCGCAATCGCGGGTGCTGTTGCGCCAGTTGCTCGCAGCGGGTCCAGTGGGTGACCACGCGCCGACCATCGAGCCAACCGCTGGCAGCCAGCAGAAATGCCCCGGTACAGACCGAAGAGACTCGCCGGCATTCGCGGGCATGCTCACGCACCCAAGTCACCAGCGGCGCATCCTCCGCCGCCGCGTACACACCCCAGCCCCCGGCGATGATCAAAGTATCGCTGCCCTGTTCGGGCAACGGCTCGGCCAGCAGCGCCAGCCCCGCCGACGACATCACTGCCCCGCCGCCACTGGCGATCACAGTCGGTGCATAAGGTGCCGGCAGACCTTGCTGGCGGGCAATGTCGTTGGCCGAGGCGAATACCTGCAGCGGCCCGGTGACGTCGAGCAACTGCACGTTGGCGAAGGCAAGGACATGAATGGATTTCGGCATTTGGCGTAATTCGTGGGGATATTGGCGTATACGCCAAATCCTAGAAGTCTAGAGTGAAGTCGTCCACCCATTTCAGGAGAAAGGCGTCATGACGTTGCAGATCGGTTTTCTGTTGTTTCCCCAGGTTCAACAACTGGACCTGACGGGTCCTTACGATGTGCTGGCTTCGCTGCCGGACGTGAAGGTGCACCTGATCTGGAAGGACCTGGTGCCGGTCATCGCCAGCACCGGCCTGGTGTTGAAGCCGACCACGACCTTTGCCGACTGTCCGGCGCTGGATGTGATCTGCGTGCCCGGCGGCAGCGGTGTCGGTGCCTTGATGGAGGATGAAGAAACCCTGGCGTTCCTCAAGGCTCAGGCCGCCAATGCGCGCTATGTCACTTCGGTTTGCACCGGTTCACTGGTGCTGGGCGCGGCGGGCTTGCTGAAAGGCAAACGGGCGACCACCCATTGGGCCTATCACGAATTGCTGCCGACCCTGGGCGCAACCCCGGTGAAGGAACGGGTGGTGCGTGATGGCAACCTGTTCACCGGCGGCGGCATCACCGCTGGTATCGATTTCGCCCTGACCCTGGCCGCAGAACTTTATGACAAGGCCACCGCCGAGCGGGTGCAGCTGCAGCTGGAATACGCGCCGGCACCACCCTTTGATGCGGGCAGCCCTGCCACCGCGCCGGCCAGTGTGCTGGAAGTTGCACGCCAACAGGCGGCCGACTCGCTGAAACTGCGCAGGGTAATCACCGAACGTGCTGCGGCAAAGCTCAATCTTCAATGAACACATGGCTGTGGGATTGCGGTTTCCACAGCCATGGTTTTTCCTGCGCCCACAAAAAAACCCGCCGAAGCGGGTTTTTCCAAGACCATGACGACTCCTTGTCGCAGCAATCCTTGCCTATGGCCGATCATCCGTGATCCTGAGCACTTCCTGTGCTTCAGTGGGTAAGGCTAGGTTACGCATCGGATCCAATGCGTAACAGGCGATATAGTTACCAACCCATGTAAGACATTCGCTATAAGCCGACTTCCGAAAACCCTTAGAGGCTTCAGGCACCTAGCCTGGAGGTCGCGAGTTTCGCGACTTGCATCTGATTGTGCGCGGCTCGCTCGTCATCGTCTTCGAGAAACCAGGCCGCGGACAGCCCGGCAAACGCCAGGACCCATTGCAGCAAACGCCGAGGCTCAAGCCCGGCCGCTTCAGCCACAACGGCCATTTGCCGGTCGAAACGTCGCGGATCGGTCACCGTGGGCAGATCGGGGTTGCAAATCAGGTTGGCATAATCGAAACCTCGCTCGCCAGTCACCCGCTTGGGGTCGATGGCCAGCCAGCCACGGGGGCCGAAATCGAGGAGATTGTCGTGATGCATGTCGCCATGCAGGACCACGCAATCCTGGGGTTCAGCCAGCAAGGCTTCGGCGGTCGCCAGGCTCAAGGCGTACGCGCCACCCCGAATTGTTGCGACCGCTCGCAAAGAGGCAAACCAGGGGGCCAGGGGTACCAGCAGCGGTGGCGGGGTCGGACGTGGGGCATGCAGTCGTGCCAGTGCGGCACACAGGATGCGACTGGCTTCGTCATCCCGGCCATTGAGGGCCATGTGCATCAGCGATCGCTGGCCCATGCCGCGCTCCATCAGCAGGCCGTCACCATGATGACCATAGACGCGGGCTGCGCCCTCTCCGTCCCACCAGCTCATCAGCAGGTTGCCGACCTTTTCATCGGCATCCACTGCAATCTTCAGCATGGCCGGCAACTCGTTCAGACGCACCGGTAACAAGCGGCTGCCAGGCGTGATGATCGGCTCGCCGTCCGCCACCAGCGCCCAGCGCTCCAGCCAGGGGTCGAACAGGGCGCTATCAACCACCCTGACGCTCGTGGGCCCTGGCGCTGTCGATCAGGAACTGTTCGATGTTGTTCATTTGCTCATCCCAGCCGCGGCTGTCCATGCGGAAGGCTTTTTCGCGACGGGTATCGGGAATGTGGTCGAACCCGGATTCGGAGACCTTGAGCAAGGTGCCACCGTCCAGGTCTTCCAGTTCGAATTTCACCAGGGTGGTGGGTTCCTGGGAGTAGTCGATTTCCGGGTTGACGGCATACGGATGCCAACGGAATGAGAACAGCCGTTCCGGCTCGACGCGCTCCACCAGCACGTTCCAGCGCAGGTGTTCATAGCCGGGGTAGGTGATTTGCCCTTGGGTCCACTCGCCGGCGACAAACCGCTTGCCCTCCAGTGCGACACCAAACCACTGGCCGAAGATCTCGGCATTGGCCAGCACGCGCCACACCTGAGAACGCTTGACCTTGAGCGGGACTTTCCTTTCGATGCGATCAGATATCGGGTTCATCAGTCACCTCCTGTACTTGAACAGTAGGACAGTAAGACCACAAGACCAACCCTAAAGTTGTACCAATCGAGGCTCTCGATCAACCTTGCAGGGGATATACGGTTGATTTTATGAAGATAAGTTCTGGAACAGAGCAATGGCACGGAGCGCAAAACTGCTAAGGTTTGCCGTCGAAATGGCCCCGAAACGGAGTTCACCCATGAAAAAACTGCGCGGCAGTTGCCTGTGCAAGGCTATCGAATACGAAGTCGATGGCCTCGACATGCCCATCAGCCACTGTCATTGCCACACCTGTCGCAAGGCCCATGCGGCAGCCTTTGCGTCCACGGCCGGGGTAATGCGCGAGCACTTTCGCTGGACCAAAGGCCAGGAGCGTCTGAGTCACTTCGAGTCATCGCCGGGCAAGTTTCGGCACTTCTGCCCGGCCTGTGGTTCGCATTTGATGGCCGAACGGCTGACACAACCCCATGTGATTGTACGTGTCGCCACATTGGACGATGATCCGGGCATGACGCCCCAGGCGCATATCTGGACATCCCATGACGTGCCCTGGCTTGCGCACGAAACCGTTGAAAAACACCCGCAATGGCAGGGATGACCCCGTGAACACCACAGCGAGAAACCTCATGCACCCACGTTTTCTTCTGGCATTAGCCCCATTGATGTTCACCTCCATGGCCTTCGCCCTCGACTGTGACAACGCCAGCGACCAGGCCACGATGAACCAGTGCGCAGCGCAACAGAATGCGGCGGCGGACAAGGAACTGAATGCGCTTTACCAGCAGATCACTGCGCGCCTGAAGAGCAACCCGGACAGCAAGAAGCTGCTGGTCAGTGCGCAACGTTCGTGGGTGGCGTTTCGTGATGCCGAATGTACTTTTTCGGCGTCTGCGGTGAAGGGCGGCAGTGTGTACCCGCTGATCTACAGCAACTGCACCACGGAATTGACCAAGGCGCGGGTGCAGACGTTCAAGCAGTACCTGAAGTGCCAGGAGGGGGATTTGAGTTGCCCGGTGCCGGGGATTTGATGCTGTTGCTTTCGCAGTGTTGCTGAAGCCCCTTCGCTAGCAGGCTAGCTCCCACATTCGACCGAGCGCAATCAGGAAACAACGCGATCAACATGTAGGAGCCAGCCTGCTGGCGAAGGCGCCCGTTCAGGCGCCGCAATTACCGCACGAACACCTGCGCCGTGGTAATCGCCATGTCCCCGCCCGGCATCTTGATGCTGCCGATCTGTTTCAGGCTGTCGGCATCAAAAATCGCCACGTCATTGAAGGTGCCCGCCAGGTAGATCTTGCTGCCGTCCTTGTTGAAGGAAATGCAGTAGTACGAGTGATCCAGGGTCGCCGCCTGCAGCAGTTTTTTCTCCTTGATGTCGTACTTGGCCAGGCGATTGAGCACGCCGAACATCAGGTTCGGGTCTTTCGGCGAGCGCATGCCACTGAAGTAGATTTCCGTCAGCGGACCGAAGTCGGTGGTTTCGGTCTTGCCGGTTTTCAGGTCGACACTGAACAGGCCGTACAGGTAGTCGGCGGTGGCCGGGTCCTGTTTCTTGTCCTTGAACTTGGCGGTGGTGTAGAGCAGCGAGAAGTCATGGCGATAAGTCTGCTGGTTCCACACATAGAGCACGTCCGGCGCGGCGTAGTTGGCCCGCTTCCAGTGACGGCTGGGGATCAGCACATCGAACTTGCCGGTCTGCACGTTGACCTTGTAGATGTCCGCCCCTGCCACGTACAGCGTGCCGTCATCGCCGCTCTGCATGATGGTCAGCTGGCGCGGTGCCGGGAAGCTGCGCGCTGGTTTGGCGTCCATGCCGGCGTCGGTCTTGTACACGTCGAGCCGCGGCTGCTGCACTTCGTAGTGGTCGTTCATCATCAAGGTCGGGTTGGCGATGGTGAACAGTTCCTTGCCGTCATGGCTGAGGGTGAAGGCGAACATCGAGCGCGCCTTCTCCCCCGGTTTCTGGGTGATGCTGGCGTGGAACACCTGCTTGCAGCTGTCCAGCTCGACGCCATAGACATCCGCATAGTGATTGTTCAACACATAAGCGGTCTTGCGATCCGGCGACAACTGTACGGTGCCCGGGCCAAACGAGTCGGGCATCTTGCAGGTCTTGAACACGCTGTCGGTGGCCAGGTCGATCACGTTCAGGTTGTTCGGGTAATTGGTGGTCAACATGTACTCGTGACCGTCTTGCAACGCGGTGTTTTCATCGGCGAAAACCGAGAGCGAACAGGTGCTCAGAACCGCGAACGCGGCCAGGCCGCAAGCTTTCAAATTTTGCATGCTGGAATCCTTCTTATGTACCGCTTTTTCTACGGGCATCACTTGTCTTTGGGGAAGACAGTGCCGAGGTTTCGCCAGTTTTCGTTGGACGCCTGGGCATCCTTGTTCCAGTCCGGGTAGGTGCTCATCATGTCCGGCACCTGGGCAGGCCACCAGCAAGGGTCGGAGCAGCCATACAAGTCGGCTTCCATCGGCTGGCACAGCGAGGACACACCGCCGAACGCATCGATTTCCCAACCTGGGTCGGTGGTCGAGGCGCAACCGGCTACCGAGCTCATGGCGACCACTTCTTCAATGCGGTTCTCGTCCGCGGCCTGATCCAGCTTCAACGCTTTGTTATTGATTGCCTTGAGATGTTTCATGTCAGTGAGCCTTGCGCGGAGTGATGTAACTGCTGATGAAGGCAGGGTTTTGGGCCATGATCCGGGTGTAGACCTCGATGCCGAAGTCGACCCAGTCACGCATCAGTTCGCAGTAGTGATAGGTCGGGTGAGTCGGGTCGCCGTAGCGCGCGTAGCTCTCGTGGTAGCAGCCACCGGAGCACAGGTTGCGGATCTGGCAGTCTTCACAGCCGGTGTTGGTGCGATCGAGGCGCTGGGACAGAAAGTCATTCAGCTCCACCTGTTTCACGCCGCTGTGCACGTTGCCAAAGGTCGGCAGACTGGAACCGGTGAAGCGGTGGCACAGGTTCAGTTCACCCTTGTGATCGACCGCCAGCATCTTCAGGCCCGCACCGCATGGCAGGGCTTTCTTGTGGCCTTCGTGGATGTCGGTGATCAACTGGTGCAGGTTGGAGAAACCGATGTTGCGGTGCTCTAAAGCGGCTTCCAGATAACGGCGGCCGAGGGCCTTCATGTTGGCGAACACCTGCACCAGTTCATCGCTGGTGAGGTTGAAGCTGCTGATGTCGCCGGAGGTCACCGGGGCAAAACCGACTTCGGCAAAACCCAGTTCGTTGAACAGGTGATCCCAGATGGTTTCGACGTCGGTGACACCGGTGGTCAGGGTCACACGGGCGCCCACCGGACGGCTGTTATAGCGTGACAGCAGCATCTCGGCCTTGCGCCGCACCACGTCATAGGTGCCCTGCCCGCCCACGGTGATGCGGTTGCGGTCGTGCACGGTTTTCGGCCCGTCGATGCTCACCGATAAACCAAAACGGTGGGCATTGAGGTAGTCCACGGTTTCTTCGGTGAGCAGCGTGGCGTTGGTGGTCATGACGAACTCGACGAACTTGCCGGCCTCGGCAAAACGCTTCTCGCAATAGTCGACCATGTATTCGATCAGCTTGCGATTGCTCAGCGGCTCGCCACCGAAGAACACCACGGTGAAACGCTCTTCGTCCGGGGATTCCTTGAGCAGCATTTCCACCGACGCGATGGCGGTTTCAACGTCCATCTTCTTGCCGGCCGACGGCTTGTCGAGGTCTTCCTTGTAGCAGTAGGTGCAGCTCAGGTTGCAGCCGGTATTGACGTTGAGCACCACGGTGTTGATCGCGGTGCGCTCGACCCGTTTGGTGGCGATGTCGGGGGTCAGCGGCGAGCCGTCGCTGACCAATTCCAGGGCCATCAGCTCGCGCAGGGTTTCAGTGATTTCCTCGCCGTTGAAACGCCCGTCGAGGCGCTGGATCAGGTCGTCCGAGGAACAACCTGGGCCACGCAGGGTATCGATGATGGTGCCCGTCAGCTCATCGCTGGCAAACAGCGAACTGCTGGGGATGTGAAACAGCATGCGGTCGGCATCGACCTGCACTTCGTGCAGATTGCGTTCGACCAGATTCAAGATAGCGCCCATTGCAAACCTCCTGTGCAAGCCCCGGTTTCCAGGGCTTGCGCTCATTCCGAAAAATGTCTGAATCGCTGCTGTTCAGGCCAACTCAAGGAATGGGCGGGTTGTTCCAGCGTTGCACGGTCACGATCATGTGGCCTTCGCCGGTCAGGGATTTTCCTGCGTCGTCGACGGCGGCGATCACCTTGAGGTTGCCGGCGTTGTTGGTGGACATCTTACGTGCCGGGTTCGGCCCGGCATCGCCCGGTGTGAACACGCCGGTGTCGGCCTGCATGGTGCCGGCGAACTTGACGTCTTCGTCCTCCTTGGCGCGGTCGTCGAAGGCTTCGACTTTCCACTGCGCCGGGAACACGCCGATGCGGTACGGCTTGCCATCGGCGCCCTTGCCCCAGGCCTCGGCGTCGAAACGACCCTGGACCTTCGGCGTCGAACCACCGCCCTCACCGATGCGCGCCACCGAGAACTCAGGCACGACTTTTACCGCATCGATCTTGCTGTAGACCGACAGGCTTGGACCTTTGAGCGAACCGACCATTACCGCGCGCGCACCCGGTTGGGCATTGGCCGCGGCCTTGAGTTTGACCTTGATCTGTTCCGGGCTCTGCGAGACGACTTCGACCACTTCGACGCCTTTGCCAAAATCAGGCTTGCCGGTCAGACCGCTGCCGATCAGGGTGACTTCAGTTTCGCTGCCGGCTTTCAGATAGCCCGGCTGCACGGCCAACAAGCGCTGGGAACCCTGTTTGGCGGCAACGAAGTCCAGACCGCGTTCATCGTGCTCGGCCTCGAACATCCGGCCCTGCATGGCATTGCCTTGTGCAGCGAACACCTGGCGCATGGTCACACCATCGATGGTGACGTTGCCGCGCCATTCGTAGCCGGTGTAGAGAATCGCGCTGCCGTCGCCATTGAACGGCGAACCGTCGGCGTATTGGCCTTTGACGCTGACCTTGAAGGTGTCCTTGCCGTCGGTGGTCACGCTCATCACACCGGCCAGTTCGCCCTTGCCCGGCAAGTGACCGCTGAAGCTCCAGTCACCGACCAGGGTCTCGGCTTTCGGCGCCGCGCTCTGCCATTTTTTCCAGGCCGGGTTGTCCAGCGGATAACGCTTGGCCAGCAGCGGCACCATGTCCTTGCGGGCGATGTCGAACCAGTCGCGATCCCGTGCCAGTGCCTGGTACTCCAGTGACGGCCATTGACCGAGGTGGAAGTTCACCAGACGCTCCCACTCCTGTGCCGGACGCCGTTGCAGGGCGATACGCGCACCGGAGTGACAGCGACCACACATCTGACTGGTCTGCTCGTCGAAATGCTCGACGGTATTGAGCCGACGCTCCAGCGCATAACGCACGCCATCGGTTTCGCTCGGTGCCAGGCCCTGGGTGTCGGCCAGGTACTTGACCAGCGTCCGACGGTCGTCATCGCTGATCTGCAGACCATGCATGGTCTGCATCCGGGCAATACTCATCAGCCAGCCTTCCGGCGTCTTGCGCTGGTGGCTGATACGGCTGAGGCTTTCATTGGCTTCGGGGGTGTGACAGCCCTGACAGGTTTCCTTGAGGATGGTCTGGGCGTCTCGGGCAGCCAGGCTGTGAGGCGAATGCAGCGCTACGCAAGCCGCTACGGCCAGCAGGCTGGCGCTCATGCCTGATCGGAGTTTTCTCTTCATCAACGTCGAACCTCGCACGGTGCGTTCTTATTTTTGTGGCTTATCGTTTTTATGGTTTCTGCCGTCGGCGGCTAGCCGCTGACGGAGGCAAGAGAAACGTCTGCGATGAGCAATACACGGAGCGTGCCAGCTTATGAATATTTCGTTGAATCAATGGGTTGTGGGTAATGGATGAAGTTTTTACCCGAGCGTCAGCGGTGTTCCACGTTTTATTTCGCGACAGCTGTTTCACTCTGAGACGAGCATAGGTGAGGGTTGATGAGGGGGGATGACCACCTATCATTTTGCGCGCGTTGCGGGTTGGGTTGGGTTGGGTTGGGTTGGGTTGGGAGTTCAGATCCGTTTCTTCGGTAATGGCTGCTTATGGTTCCGCCCTTACGGCGGGTCACTTTGGAAGAGCGTGTATGGACCGGACACATGGTGGACACATGTGCGGGGACATGGTGGACACATTATGAACCATAGTCAGGTTTGCTCACGTCGAACGTTCTTAGGAAGTGATGGCAGAAGTAGACGTCAAAGAGTCC
>NZ_RRZK01000013.1 GCF_004348895.1 Pseudomonas vancouverensis | reverse complement strand
TTTGAGCCCCGTTACATCTTCCGCGCAGGCCGACTCGACTAGTGAGCTATTACGCTTTCTTTAAAGGGTGGCTGCTTCTAAGCCAACCTCCTAGCTGTCTAAGCCTTCCCACATCGTTTCCCACTTAACCATAACTTTGGGACCTTAGCTGACGGTCTGGGTTGTTTCCCTTTTCACGACGGACGTTAGCACCCGCCGTGTGTCTCCCATGCTCGGCACTTGTAGGTATTCGGAGTTTGCATCGGTTTGGTAAGTCGGGATGACCCCCTAGCCGAAACAGTGCTCTACCCCCTACAGTGATACATGAGGCGCTACCTAAATAGCTTTCGAGGAGAACCAGCTATCTCCGAGCTTGATTAGCCTTTCACTCCGATCCACAGGTCATCCGCTAACTTTTCAACGGTAGTCGGTTCGGTCCTCCAGTCAGTGTTACCTAACCTTCAACCTGCCCATGGATAGATCGCCCGGTTTCGGGTCTATTCCCAGCGACTAGACGCCCTATTAAGACTCGCTTTCGCTACGCCTCCCCTATTCGGTTAAGCTCGCCACTGAAAATAAGTCGCTGACCCATTATACAAAAGGTACGCAGTCACAGAACAAAGTCTGCTCCCACTGCTTGTACGCATACGGTTTCAGGATCTATTTCACTCCCCTCTCCGGGGTTCTTTTCGCCTTTCCCTCACGGTACTAGTTCACTATCGGTCAGTCAGTAGTATTTAGCCTTGGAGGATGGTCCCCCCATATTCAGACAAAGTTTCTCGTGCTCCGTCCTACTCGATTTCATGACTAAGAGATTTTCGCGTACAGGGCTATCACCCACTATGGCCGCACTTTCCAGAGCGTTCCGCTAATCTCAAAGCCACTTAAGGGCTAGTCCCCGTTCGCTCGCCACTACTAAGGGAATCTCGGTTGATTTCTTTTCCTCAGGGTACTTAGATGTTTCAGTTCCCCTGGTTCGCCTCTTGCACCTATGTATTCAGTACAAGATAACCATCTTATGATGGCTGGGTTCCCCCATTCAGACATCTCCGGATCAAAGTCTGTTTGCCGACTCCCCGAAGCTTTTCGCAGGCTACCACGTCTTTCATCGCCTCTGACTGCCAAGGCATCCACCGTATGCGCTTCTTCACTTGACCATATAACCCCAAGCAATCTGGTTATACTATGAAGACGACAT
The DNA here is from genome assembly GCF_004348895.1 of Pseudomonas vancouverensis. GTDB lineage: Bacteria > Pseudomonadota > Gammaproteobacteria > Pseudomonadales > Pseudomonadaceae > Aquipseudomonas > Aquipseudomonas vancouverensis. Next base: position 43 of record NZ_RRZK01000013.1, on the reverse strand, counting down.
TCGCCGAAAATTCGCAAAACTCTTAAGAGTCACTCACAAATTT
>NZ_RRZK01000001.1 GCF_004348895.1 Pseudomonas vancouverensis | reverse complement strand
GTTACGAAGGTGCATTTCTGTTCCCGTCACGCCGAGGGAAAGCATTGAGCGATAACCAGGCCAGTGCCGTGTTCACCCGATTGGGGCAGGGCGCCTGGACCAGTCACGACCTGCGCAAAGTGGCGCGTACTGCCTGGACTGACCTCGGCGTCGACGGCCACATCGGCGAGATGTTGCTGAACCACTCGTTGGGAAAGATCGCCTCGACCTACATCAACACCCAGGCCAAAGAACAGCGCCGGTTGGCTTTGGTGAAGTGGCACAACTGGTTAGATGAACGCGGCTTCAAGGCGATCCATCAGCAGACAGGCGCTAGATATGAAGATTCGCAAAACCTCGTAGACGCCTTGAATAGCGCGGCCTGCGAGTCACTTCCGCAATTTGTTAAGGGCGAGGTTTAAAAATGATGATTTTGGTCGATCCCCGCTGCAGGTTGGCGGTGCAGGCAAGCGATATCAGTTCCATGCAGTTGGTTCTGAAGCCTGGCGGAAGCTGTTCTCTGGTACTTCACATGACGTCCGGCCGTGAGATCGATATCCCGTCCTGGAACGATTCGGGCTTCCTCGACCTGAGCGCCGTTCATGCCAAGATCATGGGAGCCGGCAAATGAAGAAGAACCATGGTCCGGGTTTTGTGCGCTGCTTGATCCCGCTCACCGACTGCCCGTCGTGTGCCGGCAAGGGGATCATCCAAGGCGTGTTTCATCAGCTCGACTGCATTGGTTGCCATGCCTCCGGCCAGGTCCATGCGGTGACGTTGGAACCGCTGCCGGTGGAAGACCTGGTGGTGCAGTTGGGCATGCTGCTGCGTCGGGAGCGTCACCTCGCCACCCTGGCACCGTCGGCGAACGACACCGCCACGCAGTACCAGCAGAACAACAGTCGCGGCGCCGGCCGCTCGTCTTTCAAGGGGGATTGATTCATGGCGAGAACAAAGAACTTCACCGAGCGGACTGCTGAAGACCTGCTGGAGCATTGGGGTCGCTGGGTCGTGTTGGGCTCTGGCGTGTCCTGCTGTGCGTCCCGGGAGAACACGCTGCACACTCCGATGATCACCGACGACGACGCGCTGATGATCGATGGTTTGATGGGTCGACTGCTCAAGCGGTACCCGGAGTGCGGCAACGTGCTGATGAAGTACTACACCGCCCGCGACAAGGCGCTGGTCGATGTCGGCAAGAAACTCGGCTTCGGGGAAGAGAAAACTCGGCAGCTGTGGAAGGCCGGAATTGCCTGGATCGATGGTGCTTTAGATATTCGTCGCGAAGCTGCTTAACGTCTTTGAGCTATTATCTGAAGACTCGATCAATTCACTTTAGTTGGTGGGCTAGATGTCCAATTCCAGCATGGATTCGAAAAAATACAGATGGTGGTTCGCAGGCATCTTTGCCGTTTCTCTTCTTGTTTTTTTGGCGGGTCAGGTTTGGGAGTTTGCTGCACCGTCGATCCAGTCAGCACCGCCTTCGCACGGTAATAACCAACCCTCGGATGGCATAAGTGCATTGAACCTTGTGTCCATCGCATCCCTCGCAACTTCGATTGCGTCCTTCTTCGGGTTTCTGATCACGACCCGCATAGCTTGGCGCAAAGAGAGGCGCGAAGGAGAGTTTGCCGATCTCGATTTAGAAAGGAAGAAGTTGGAGCTTGAGTCACTGCGGCTCGATATGGAAAAAAAACGCAAGGAAGCGTCGTCTCGAACTGGAGGGCCGGATATTTCGCCATGATCCGCTAGTGCAAAAATAGTTCTCAGGTGAGTGTTGACACGCCCGGGCCTGATCTATAGATTTCTCGTTACTTTGCGGTTTTTCCGCGAGCAAAGCCCGACTCTGAAGTTGGGCTTTTTTGTTTTCTGTGGTTCAGACAACAAGCTGGAGTTTTCAGTGACACTGAAGTCGATTTGGAGAAGGGAGAGTGCCAAGCGTTCCCGATTTGCCAAAGAAAGGGAGCGATGTGATCGTAACTGGCCTTTCCATAAAGAAAGGGCTCGCGCAGTTTTCGAGGAGCTCACTTCTCTTTCAGATGACTTTCTAATCATCGATCATGAGCAGCAGATGAACGACCAGCGCGACTCGTTTCCGGCGCATTGGGGACAGGACAGCATCGCAATCTACGAGATTGCTCGCCTTACTGGTCAGCGAACTGTGTATACGAATGGAACCTCGGTTCACATCGATCACATGCGTGAGAGTGGAGGAGGCTTAGTAATCCACTATGGTTACGAGACTGCGCTTATCCAGATTTTTCTGGCCCCACCAAAAACTAGTAAGTCATTGATCAAGAAAAATGATGTGCTCATTTTCTCTGGCTTCAACACTGATGTTTTGACAAGCGATTTTATTAGAACCTTGGTCGCGAAATACTTAATTTTTATTCGAGTAGAAAGTGTTCTCCATAGAAGCACCTTCCTCGAAAGCTATCGAGTGCGATTCTGGCGCTTCATTGATGCAAGAAATACGCGGCAGATATTCGACAAGCCGTACATATTTCTGAATCAATGGGAGCTTTCTCTCGCTGTTGGTTTGTTGGCCGTGATCAGCTTGGTTGTGTCGATTCTAAAGCCTTGAACGTTTTTACTTACGAAGCCCCGCCATTGTGCGGGGCTTTTTCGTTTTCGGCTCCACCACGCCCATCGCTCCGAGCTGGGAGTGCTGTTGGGGCCGACCTATTCAGCTCCCCGAGAGGGAGGAATCCGAGATGCCTTCGATGCCAGATAAGCCAGACACCTGGGTGATTGCACTCGCTTGGCTGAGCCAGCACTCACCGACGATCTATGCAGCAGCGGCCTCGGCTGTAATGGCTGCACTGCGGATTATCTACGGCGGCGGCACTCGGCAGCAGGCGTTGCTTGAAGCCACGATTTGCATGCTGTTAACCACCAGCTTGATCGCGGTGTTGGAGTACTTCGGATTGCCCTCCAGCCTGGCTACACCAGCAGGCATTTGGACCGGCTTCTTGGGCGTGAAGAAGATCGCCGATATTGCTGACCGATTCACAGACTTCAAATTGCCAAAGCGGCAGGAGTAACCATGCGTCTGATCGAAAACTGGAAACAAGCGCTGAGCATGACCAGCGTACAGGCAGGCGGTGCCATCGCAGTGCTGGGCGTGGCTGAACAGTTGATGCCGTCCTTGCAAGCCGTGCTGCCGCCGATTGCCTATGGTGCGCTGGGCCTGTTGGTGATGATCGCTCGCGTGATCGTCCAGAAGAAACTTGCCGGTTCCGCCAAGCAGGCGAGCTGATGGTCAGGCTAAAGACGCTTGGTTCTCGGATCAAAGAAAGTTCGGGCTCCAGGGTCAAAGTCGTGACTCCAGGCAGTTGGCGGAGCGGGATGACCAGCTCGCAACGTGGCTACGATTACAAGTGGCAGAAGGCGCGAGCGCGATACCTGCGTGACCATCCGCTGTGCATCTACTGCGAACGGTATGGTCTGACTGCCGCATCCAGCGTGGTCGACCACAAGGTTCCGCATCGAGGCGATCAGGATCTGTTCTGGAACGAGGACAACTGGCAAGCGCTCTGTAAGACGTGTCACGACTCGGTCAAGCAGGCCGAGGAAGCGGCCGGGCTCGCGGGTTGAGACGCGCCACCGTGGCCTGACGCGCTCCTAGGGGCAGGCCAGGGGGGGGTGAAAAACCTGGCTTCGGCCGTGGACTAGACCGCCCTCGACCCCACGCACACATTTTTTCCCAAGCAAGGAAAAGTTAACCATGGCTTTAACCGACAAAAAGCGACGGTTTGCTGACGCTTTGCAGTCGGGCGCCTCAAAAAAAGATGCCGCAATTGCAGCAGGATATTCAGAGAAAACCGCGCCGCAAGCGGGCTCCCGGCTCGCGAAGGACCCTGATGTCATCGCTGCTATCTCCCGCAAGACACGAGCGAAGAATGCTACCCCGGCTGAAGTTAAAGCCGCGGGAAAAGTTAACTCACCTCGTGACGTTGAGACGCCCGAGTCTGGTTTGGATCTGGCCGAGTTCGACGACCCTCGCGACTTCCTCAAGGCCGTCATGAATCAACAGGAAGTAGAGCCAAGGCTACGGGTTGACGCAGCCAAGGCACTGATGCCCTACATCCACGGCAAGGTTGCCGATCAGGGAAAAAAAGAAGCTGTTGCCGACGCCGCGAAACAGGCGGGGAAGGGCAGGTACGCACAGGGCAAACCGCCCCTTTCAATCGTCAAGGGGTGACTTATGCAGTGGACTACCGCCTGCCCGGACTGGTGGCGGCGGCTTTCTGTGGGCGAGTCCATCATCCCGCTGCCGCTGTTTCCATCCGAGGCTGAAGAAAGCCTCGAAGTATTCAAGGGCCTGAAGATTGTCGATGCGCCTGGTAGCCCAACTATTGAGTCTGCATGTGCGCCTTGGGTCCTGGCGTTTGCCGGTGCTGTGTTCGGTAGCTACAACAGCGAAACCGGTGAGCGACTGATTCGGGAGTTCATGCTGTGTATCCCGAAGAAGAACAGCAAGTCGACCATCGCGGCAGCGATCATGCTGACCGCCTTGGTACGCAACTGGCGGCTGTCGGCTGAGTTCATCATCTTGGCCCCGACCAAGGAAATTGCCGATAACGCCTTCGTTCCGGCCAAGGATATGGTCAACAACGACGATGAGCTGAAAACCCTCCTGCATGTTCAGCCACACCTGCGGCTCATTACCCATCGCGAAACGGGTGCCACGCTGAAGGTCGTGGCTGCGGACAGCGATGTGGTCGGCGGTAAGAAGGCCGTCGGCGTTCTGATTGATGAAACCTGGCTGTTCGGCAAGAACCCGAAAGCAGCGGACATGATCCGCGAGGCAACGGGCGGTCTGCTGTCCAGGCCGGAAGGCTTCATCATCTGGCTGACGACGCAATCGAACGAACCACCGGCCGGTGTCTTTCGCTCCAAACTGAACTATGCCCGTGGCGTGCGTGATGGTCGGATCAATGACAACCGTTTCCTGCCGATCATCTACGAATTTTCGCCGGAGATGATCAAAAGCGGCGACGCGCGCAAGCCTGAAAACTTCCACCTGGTTAACCCGAACATCAACTATTCGGTCGACCGGCCGACGCTTGAGCGCCTGTTTATGCAGGCGGAGATCGACGGCGAGGCTGAGGTGCGCGGCTTCCTGGCCAAGCACCTCAACATCGAGATTGGCCTGGCGTTGATGTCCGATAACTGGGTCGGCGCTGAGTTCTGGGAGCCTCAAGCCAAGGAAGGCATGAGGCTGGACGACTTGCTCGAGCAATGCGAGGTCATTGTGGTGGGCGGCGATGGCGGTGGTCTGGATGACCTGCTCGGTCTGTCGGCGATCGGTCGAGTTCGCGAGTCGCGCATTTGGCTGCACTGGGCGCACGCCTGGGCACATCCTTCCGTGCTGGAGCGGCGCAAGTCCGAGGCTCCACGCCTATTGGACCTGCAGGCCACTGGCGACCTGACCATCGTGGACAAGATCGGCGATGACGTCGATCAGTTCGCCGCCATCGTTGCGCGGATCAATGAGTCTGGATTGCTGGACAAGGTCGGCCTCGATCCGGCCGGCATCGGTGCCGTGCTGGATGCCCTGGCGGATGTCGGCATCGACGAAGAGCAGATCGTTGGTATCTCGCAGGGCTGGAAGCTCACCGGAGCAATCAAGACCACCGAACGCCGGCTCGCTGATGGCTCGCTGTTCCATTGCGGACAACCATTGATGGCCTGGGCCTGCGGTAACGCCAAGGGCGTGCCTTCGGCCAACGCCTTTCTGATTACCAAGCAGGCCTCTGGCACAGCAAAGATCGACCCGCTCATGGCCACCTTCAACGCCGTGTCGCTGATGGCCCTCAATCCAGAGGCCCGAGGTGGCCTGGACGATTACCTCAATAACGGATTTTTCGGACTAGTAGGCTGACCATGGCATTCACCTGGTACAACCCGCGCTCATGGCGCTTCTTTGGCTACAACGATCCGAACACGGGCGACTACGTCGAAGTTGACCTTGAAGTCGGCGGCAAGCAGACCAAGGCCGGCGTTACCATCACGTCCAGGACCGCGCTGTCGATCAGCATGGTTTGGTCGTGCGTGAAGATCCTGTCGGAGTCGCTGAGCGGCCTGCCGCTGAAACTTTACGAGGACAAGGATAAGGGCCGAGCCCTGGTGCCCCGTGGCGATCGGGCGCTGAAGCTGCTGCGCAAGCCAAACCCCTTCATGACCATGTTGAACTTTCTCAAGTTCGTGGTCGTGAACATGGCGTTACGCGGCAACGCTTTCGCATTGATCGAACGCAACCGGAATGGCGAACCCATTGGGTTGGTACCGCTGAACGGGGACATTGTCACCATCGACTCCGACGAGGACCTGATTTACTGGGTTTCGCCTAAGGACCGTGACGGATTCCCGGTGTCGCCAGAGAACATGCTGCATTTCAAGCTGTTCAGTTACGACGGCATCGTCGGCCTCTCACCCATTGAACACCAGGCCGAAACAATGGGACTCGCCAAGGCTGGCCAGCAGTGGTCCGCACGCTTCATGCGTAAGGGTGGATTCACAGGCGGGTACGTCATCTATGAGCAGTTCCTCACCAAGGCCCAGCAGGTCCAGGTGATGGAGAAATTTCCAGACGTGCGAAAAGGCGATGTCGACGACATCGGCAAGATGGCCATCCTTCAGGGCAACCCCAAGATCGTTCCGGCCGGCATCAGTCAGAAGGATGCCCAGTTCATCGAGTCCCAGCAGTTTCAGGAGGAGGCTTTGGCGGGGATCTATGGCGTACCGCTGTGGTTGGCCAACCGGGCCGGAAAGACCTCGATTATGGGCTCGAACCTCGAGCAGCAGCTTACGGGCTATATCACCTTCGGTTTGAAGCCATTCATTGATGCCGTCGAAGACGAGCTGAACGACAAAATTTATCGGTCCACCTCTCGCTTCGTTGAGTTCGCCGTCGAGGGTCTGCTGCGTGCGGATAGCGCAGGGCGCGCTTCCTATTATCAGGCCGCCTTGGGTGGTTCGGGCGGTTCTGGCTGGATGGGTATCAACGAAGTCCGCGAAAAGGAAAACCTGCCTCCCCTGGAAGGCGAGGAATACAACCGGGTTACCCGATGGGAGATGGAAAAAAATGGCGAGTCTTGAAGTCCCGTTTGAACTCAAGTCCGTTGATGACGCTGGCAACTTCGAAGGTTACGCGGCGGTTTTCAACAACGTAGACCTGGGCGATGACGTCATCTTGCCGGGTGCCTTTACCCGGGTGAAAACCACTCGAGGTGGCAAGCTGAAGCTGGCGCTCTATCACGACCTCACTCGGCTGGTTGGGGTGGCTGATTACAGCCAGGACGACCACGGCCTGCTGGTTAAGGGCAAGGTCAATCTGGCCGTGAGCTATGCACGCGATGCCTACGAGCTCATGAAGGCCGAAATTCTCGACAGCATGTCGATCGGCTTCAACACCATCAACGAAGCATTCGAAGAGCGCGCCGGCCGACGTGTTCGAATTATCAAGGAGGCCGAGCTTTGGGAAGCCTCCTTCGTCCCGTTCGGCATGAACCCCAAGGCGCAAGTACTCAGCGTCAAGTCAGATATCAGGCTTTTCGAGAACGCCCTGCGCGAACGCATGGGCCTCTCGCAAAAGGAAGCGGCGGCAGTCGCTTCGCTCGGCTACTCCGCACTACGCCGTGACGGCGGCAGTGAGGCCACGGTGATCGTGGATGAGCTGAAAGACATATCCACCTTGTTCACACACCATTTCGGAGTATCACCATGAGCGAAGTAAAGGAACTGAAGGACTCGTTGGAGCTGCAGCTGAAAAGCGGCTTCGAAGGGCTTCAAAAGAAGTACGACGCAGCCATTGCTGAAGTCGAGAAAGGCAACAAGGTCACCACTGATCTGAAAAGCCAAATCGATAATCAGAAGGGCGAGCTGCAACGTGTCATCGACCAAGTCCAGGACCTGGAGCAAAAGGGGGTCAAGCTGCGGGGGCTGCCAGGCGAGGGCAAGAGCTTCATCGACCTCGTCAACGGTCATGAAAACTACAAGGGCCTGCAGCAGAAGAGCGTCAGCACCGCCGAGATCGAAGTGACGAAGTCCGACCTGGCCAGCATGAAGGAAATGAAAGTCTCCAGTGCCGGCATTGTCGCCCCTACCTACGATCCGGTGATCCAGCCTGGTATTCGCCAGGAGCTACGCATCCGCGACCTGCTGACCACAATTCCGGTCACCGGGCAAAACTACACCTACTTCCGTGAAAACGTGCACACCCGAGGTGCGGCGCCGGTCGCGGAAGGTGGCTTGAAGCCCACCAGCAACGTGACCTTCACCACCGAAACCGACCGCGTGAAGAAGATCGCGGTCTGGATGCCGGCCACGGACGAGGTGCTGTCCGACGTGCCGCAAATGTTCGCCTATCTGCAGCAGCTTCTGCGTTACGACCTGAAGCTCGAAGAGGAAGCGCAGATCCTCAAGGGTGACGGTACTGGCGAAAACCTGAATGGTTTGATGACCCAGGCGACGAGCTATGACGCCCGCCTGAGCAAGGCAGGTGACACCGCTATCGACCTAGTGCGGCGTGCGATCTACCAAGTGCGCAAGCAGTCGAAAATGTCCGCCGATGGCGTGACCATGACTGAACTTGACTGGATGAACATCGAACTGCAGAAGGATGGCGAGAATCGCTATCTGTTCGCCAACCTGCAGGGCCTGGTCACCCCAATCCTGTGGGGGCGTCCAGTCATCACCTCGGACAGCATGGACGAAGGCGACGAAGACACTGGTGGCGAATTCCTGGTGGCCAACTTCGCTCGTTCGACAACCCTGTTCGACCGCATGTCGTTCCAGTTCAAGATGGGTTTGATCAACGATCAGTTCATCCGAAACGAGGTTGCCCTTCTGGTCGAAGAGCGCTTGGGCCTCGGTGTACGCCGTAAGGAAGCGCTGGTCAAAGGCCGGTTCCCAACCGCGCCGTAACCCACCCCACGAAGGCCGGCGCATCGCCGGCCTTTGCGTATCAGGAGGCAGCATGAAAATCAAAATTCTGTGGGGCTTTGTCGGCAATGGGCAACTGTTGGGAGCCGACTCGAACAAAGTGAAAGCCGGGGCGGTTTTCGAGGAACCAGATGACGAATATGCCCACACGTTAATCGGGAAGGGGCTCGCCGTCGAACTCGACGCCAATGGCAAGCCTCGTGTAGCGAAGCCAAAAAACACCAAGCCGGCTGAACCGTCCGAGGACAAGTAAATGATCGACTTGGCCAACGTGAAGATGCACCTGCGGGTCGACGGCGATGAAGAAGACGCCCTGATTGGCGGTTACATCGAGGCGGCCAAGGCCCACGTCGAGCAACACTGTGACCGAAAGCTTGTTGATGGCGACCCGGCTGAACCAGCAGAGATGGGCCTGACACGGGATGTCGAGCAGGCCATTCTGCTGCTGGTCGGTCACTGGTACGCCAACCGCGAGGCGGTCGCCGTCGGCACCATCGCCACTGCCATGCCCCTCGCAGTCGAACGGCTGCTCTGGTACAGGAAGCAATTCTGATGAGAGCCGGCCCACTGCGTCACCGATGTGCGCTCCAAGAGGCGGTTCGAGTGAAAAATCGAACCGGTGGCTTCGATGTGACATGGACAGAAATCGGCAAACCGTGGGCGGAGATCACTCTACCCACCGGACGCATCGCACCCGTTGCCGAACAGCTCTCAGCGCTTGTCACTGTCGAAATCCGTATCCGCCCAAGGGCCGACGCGGTAGCCGGTAACCGGATGGTCCATACCGAGAAGGGCATGACCAGCACTTACCTGATCGAAGCCGCGTTGCTCAACAACGAGCGGGACATGCTCCGTCTGCTCTGCTCAAACGTCCCCAATCCATAGAGGTGAACCATGAAAGTAACTGCCCTGGGCAATTTGTCCGGCGCCACTGGTGACCGGGAGAAAGGTGAGGAATTCACCGTTGATGCCAAACTTGGTGAGGAGTTGGTTTTGCGCAAGCTGGTTGTGCCCGTTGCCGAAACCGCTGCCCCCGCTGAAAAACCGGCCAAGGCCAAGGAGTAATCCATGGCGGCCCGCCGCTCCCGGATGTCGGGAGACTTCAAGCTTCGACGGACGCTGCGCAACATCCACACGACGATGGATAACGAGTTGGTCGGTGTCATGCAGCAGAGCGCAGACCGGGTCCTGGCCACGATGCGGCAGCTCATCCCCAAAGATACCGGTGCGGCATCGGCAGCCCTGAAGGTGTTCGTTTCCAAGAGCGGCCTGAACGCCGAAATAGGCATTCGAGGCAAGCGCGATAACGAGCGGTTTTTCTACCTGCGCTTCCTGGAGTACGGCACCAAGGGTTACAGCGGCACCCTGTATCGGCGGGCTGATCGAAACTCCATCGGTGGTGAGCACACCAACAACCGCGACAAATCGAAGCTGTCCGGACGTCGCAACGTGTTGCGTGCGCGGGACACCAAGAACAAATCGGACGGTGCACACTTTTTTGGCAAGTACCCGGATATTCCGGCCCGGCCGGCTCATCCCTGGCTTCGTCCTGCCAAGGATGTGAACCGGGAGTTTGTGCTGGCGAACATACGTGCAGCGGTTGCCGAAACGCTGCGTAAAGCGAGCGAGGGCTTGAGCAATGGCTGATCCGTCTGTTGCATTGCAGGAGGCCTTGCTTGAAAGGCTCGAGGCTGAGGTGTCATGCCCGGTCTACGACGGCGCACCGATGGACTCGGATATGCCATATGTCTCGATTGATCGGGAGATCTCCAACAACATCTCGCCCATCGCCGGCAGAAAGCGGCAGCAACGCCTGATTTACCTGTCTGTTTGGTCTGACGCCCATGGCCAGGCTGAAGTGAAGCGAATCCTCGGTGAGGTCGTAGCCGCTCTGGACGAGCGCCGACTACCGCTCGCGGTTGGCCGAGCCGTATCGGTCAGGGTCGAGCAGGCTGATGCCCAGCGCGATGCTGACGGTGTCACCTACCAAGGCTCGATCACGGTCCGCGTCATCACCACTCACTAAATCCACACACCGGCCGCTCTGCGGCTTTATCCAATGTGCCTTTGGAGGATCCCTCATGGCCGATGACAACCTCAACACAGCCGCCGGCTGCCGATTTTCAATCGGTACGAAGTCCGGCGCAGACACCGAAGCGCTCTACAAGGCCGACGTCTATGTCGAAGTCGGCGAGATCGAAGACCTGGGCGAGTTCGGCGACACCTTCAGTTCGGTGACTTTCACGTCCCTGCGTGATGGTCGGGTGCGTAAATACAAGGGCACCGCTGATGCCGGCGACTTGACCCTGACCGTGGGCCTGGATAACGGCGACGCTGGCCAGGCGTCGCTGAAGGTAGCGCACAAGGACCGCAGCAAGGGTGATTACAACATCAAGATCACCCTCAATGACGGTGACACCGATGCGGTCCCGCCAGTCCTGCCGACCACGTTCTACATGCGCGGCAAGGTCATGAACAACACCGTCGCCGCAGGCGCCGCTGACAACGTGGTGCGCCGCAATGTCACGATCGGCATCAACTCCGACATCCTGGAAGTTCTCCCGGCGCCGGTCACCCCTTAACCTGCGGGGCTTCGGCCCCGCGTCCAAAGGATCATCTCCCATGAATCAAACGCTTTATGGCACCGTCCAGATCGATCTGGATGGTGAGGCGTACACCCTGAAGCCCACGCTTGGCGCGGTACGGGCCATCGAGTCTCATTTCGGTGGGCTGCGCGGCGCGTCCCAAGCGATCAATGCGCTGAGTGTCGATGGTTGCGCGGTCATCATCGCCAGCGGTGCCGGGCTGACCGGCAAGGCCGCTGAGGGGGTCGCGGAGCAGGTTTGGCAGACCGGCGTCCTCAAAGTCTCGGTACAGCTGAACGCTTACCTTGTCGCGCTTTACAACCCGAAGGGTCCGGATTCGGGAAAGGATCAGCCAGCGGCGGCGTAAGTGCAGTAGAGGACGGCAGCTACGTTGATCGGCTGTACTCGATAGCCGTTGGCTGGCTTGGATGGCCGCCCGACCTCGCTTGGCGAACACCGCTGCCGGAGTTGTTCTTGGCAGTAGACGCACGTATTGAGTGGGCACAAATGACAAACCCCTTCGGTACCAAGGGAGGGGTTCAGAAGGAAAAACCCAAGCCTTCGACTGTTGCCGAGAAGCTGCGGCAAGTGCTAACAGGCAAGCGTGCAGCTTGAGTCGTGTCTCGACTGAAACGAACAGTCCGAATTCATAGATGCAGTAATGATTGTGCGAAGCCCGGCCAAGCGCTGGGCTTTTTTGTGCCCGGAGAAACGCATGGCAGACACCGATGTTCAGGGGATGTTGGTTCGCATCGAGGCGACCACTGCGCAACTGCGGCAGGAAATGGCCCGTGCTGACTCCAGCGTTTCGCAGGCCTCAGGAAAAATCGACAAAAGCCTTGGTCGTGTGGATGAGGCGTTCGACCGTGCCGGAGACAGCGCTCAGGACGCTGCCGGGCTGATTAAGGGTGCACTGGCAGCAGCAGTCGGCGCGGCCTCCATCAGCAAGATCATTGCGACAGCCGACTCCTTCGGGCAAATGTCAGACCGGATCGGCATGGCCACCGGTAGCGTGGGCGAATACAACGAAGTCCAGGACCGCTTGCTGGAGACCGCTCAGCGAACCTACCGTCCATTAAGTGAAGCCCAGGAGCTGTACATCAGGACAGCGGACAGCTTGAAGTCCATGGGTTACAACACCGGCCAAGCGCTGGATGTAATGGACAGTTTTAGCTTTCTGCTGGTGACCAACTCAGCGACGGCCGACAAGGCGAGCTCCGCGATCGATGCCTACTCGAAGGCGCTTCAGACCGGTAAGGTCGAGGCGGATGGCTGGCAATCGATTCTTGCCGCGATGCCGAGCGTGGTCGACACCATTGCCAAGGCAACAGGCCAATCTGCTGAAGAAATTCGCAGTCTTGGCGCCCAGGGTAAGCTGAGCCTCGATGTGCTGACCGAAGGCTTGCAAAAGTCTGCCGTTGCGAATGGCGTTCTGGCCGACAGCATGAGCGTGTCGGTGCATGATGCACTGCAAAGTCTGTCGAATGCCTTTGGCGTGTACATCAATCACCTGAATGAAACCAGCGACTTCACCGGCGTGCTGGCTAGCGGGATCGTCGGGCTGGGTGAGAATCTGGGAACGTTGGCCGATGTCGCCATTGTCGCCGCCATTGCAGCCCTCACTCGTTACGGTGCCAGCGCTGTTGGTTCCGCCGCGCTCGCGGCGCGTTCCGCGTACAAGGACGTCGTCGCACGGAAGGCCCAGGCAATCGCCGTCTTGTTGGCGGCACAAGCTGAACAACAGAAAGCACAAACCACGGTCTTTCTGGCAGAAAAGGAAGCCATTGCAGCCCGCGGGACCGCCGTACAGACGCAGATGTCGTTGCAACTCGCCGAAGCCAGAATGGTCGAGACACGGGCAACCAACGCAGTAGCAGCCGCTCAGCAGGGCGTCAGCCGAGCCGGTGTCAGTTTGCTTGGCATATTGGGTGGGCCGGTCGGTGTGGCCACGCTCGCCCTCGGCGCCGCGACCGCCTTCCTGACGCTTCGCGACAACAGCAGTGTTCTGGAGCAGAAGCTTGGGGACCTCAGTGACCCACTCGATACGCTGACCGAGCGCTTCAACAAACTCAACCGGGCTACCCAGTCGGTCACGTTGCGCGAGCTGCGTGCCGAAGTCGATAGCACCCAGCAGAAGCTGGGCCAGATGGCAGAAGGGATCGCCGACAAGTTCGAAAACGACCTGCGCAACATGGGCGCGGCCGGTGCTGACGGCTTGATGGCGGGGCTGGTACCGCTGCCGGCATCAGCTCAAGCGGCTTTGGAGTTGGTGCGCCAAGCATCGAAAGACCAGGCGTCCGGCATTGCGGTTGATTGGAAAAATGTTGCTGATCGGCTGCGAGAGTATCCAGAAGTCACAGAGGAAATGGCCAGGGCCGTGGAGTCTGGCCAGATCAAAGTTTCTGATCTGAGCGCGGTGCTGAAAAAGCAGCAGGACACGGTTGCCGAGCTCACCGGTGTAGTTGATGAAAACACACGGGCTGAGCGTGAGAACGCCGCTGCCAAGGCGAAGGCCGCCGGCATCGGTCAGGCCTACCTCGATCAGTTGCAAAAGCAATTGGCCGCGGCCCAGGACAAAACGGCACTGGAAGCCGCCAACCGGTTCATCGCCGAGAACAAAGACCTCACCGAAGGGATGGTCGTAGCCATTCGTTCGGCTGCCGCTGCTAAGGACGCGCAGAAGGCGTCCGACGACGCGGCAACCAAGGCCACGAAAAAGAACACCAGCGAGACGGAATCGGCCGCCAAACTTCAGTTGAAGGCGTTCGAGTCGACCGAGGAAGGCTACAAACGCCAGATCGAGCTGATCAACACCACCGGCGACAAGCAGAAGGATGCCACCGAGGTCGCGAAGCTTTCGTTTGAACTTCAGGAAGGCAAGCTCGGCAAACTGTCTGAGGCACAGAAAAAACGCCTGCTGGGCATGGCCGCCGAACTTGATGCGCTGAACAAAATCAAGAAGGCGAACGAGGACGAGCTGAAGCTGACGGCCTTCAAAAATGCCCAGGCTGTCGGCACGCAAACCGCACAGGACGGATTTGACCAGGACCTGGCCGGCATCGGCCTGGGTGACAAAGCCCGGGATCGGATGCGGGCTGACCTGGCCCTTCGGCAGAAATACGCCACCGACCTGGCCAGCTTGAACGAGCAACGCAACACCGGGCAGATTTCGCCTGAGCTGTACGCCAATGAAACCACCGTGCTGGAAGAGGAACTGGCCAAACGCCTGTTGGCTCAGCAGAGCTATTACACCCAGCTCGATGAATACCAATCGAACTGGATGAATGGTGTCAACGAAGCCTGGGCCAATTACGCCGATGCGGCACAGAACTCCATGCAGATTGCCTCCGACTTCACCGCGGGCACTCTGGGCAGTGCGCGGAGTGAGCTGGGCAACTTCTTTTCGGACGTGGCCACCGGGGCCAAAGATGCTGACGATGCATTTGGCGACATGGTGGGCAACTTCGCCAAGTCGCTGGTCAATGCGCTGGCGGACATGGCGGCACAGTGGCTGATTTATCAAGGCGTGCAGATGCTGGTGGGCAAGACCACACAAGTCAGTGCGGCCGCAACCATGGGCGCCAATGCTCAGGCAACGGCGTTGCAGGCTGGTCTAGCTGCGTTCGCGTCGACGGCCGCGATCCCCATCGTTGGTCCTGTGCTGGCTCCCGCTGCCATGGCGACGGCGCTGTCTATCACCAGCCCGCTTGCGGCTGCCGTGGGCATGACCGCCATGGCGGGTGCTGGCTTCATGGAGGGCGGCTACACCGGCAACGGTCGGCGCGATGAAATTGCCGGTCCTGTTCACCGCGGTGAGTACGTTTTCGATGCTGAAGCCACCGCGCGCATCGGCGTGGGCAAGTTGGAGGCGTTGAGCGATGGCAGAACGTCGATGATCGGCCAACAGGGTGCTGCGCTCGTTACCGGCTCTCAAGGCGGTGGCCAGGGCAGCAATGACAGCGGCATGAACGTCGAGATCCACAACTATGGTGCAAGTCAGGTCCAGACCAGGCGCGGTGACAAAGGGCAACTGCAGGTCATCATCGACGCCGTGCGCGAGGACTTCCAGCAAGGCGTGGCTTCCGGTGACTCGCCGTATTCCCGGGCAATCGAAGGCACCTATCACGGGATGAGGAGGGGGGCATGAGTATCATCGAGCGGGTGTATGCCTCAGGTGGTGACGTGATCATCGACACCTTCGAACTCACCTGTCCGGCCTGGTCGGAACCGGTGCTGATCTGTGGTGGTTTTGATGATCATGCCTGCCGCACCGAGGACGGCCGCATTCTGACGTTCTTGGCGGCCGGCATTGATGTTTCGTTGCCCAGGAAGAGCAACAGTGCCAGCCAGACGCTGAACTTTGCGATCGATAACGTCATCGGCGAGGCCCAGCAAAAAATGGATCAGGCCAAGGCGGCGGGGCAACAGATCAACCAGACCTATCGCCGTTACCTGGCGAGCGATCTGTCCGCACCCGCCGAGCCCCCTTATCGAATGACTGCCCTCGGTGCGTCGATTGAGGGCACGACGGTGCAGATCAGCGCCGGATATGCCGATCTGATCAATCGGGCGTTCCCTCGCGACAAGCTCACCACACTCAATGCCCCGTGCATGAAGTACCTGTAGCGGACCAAACCATGCTCACCAAATACCTACTTGCCCCCTACAAAGACGGCGGACGGGGTCCGGCTGCCTTCGATTGCTGGGGGCTGTGCATCGCTGTGCGACATGAGGTGTTCGGCTTGCCGTTGCTGCCGGAACTGGGCGGCGTTGGCAGAAGCAAACCGAGGGAGTGCACCCAGGCGTATCGCATGCTTTCTCAGGTCATGGAGGTCTGTGAGCCGGAACCTGGTGCCATCGCTGCGGTGTTCCGCGGTGAGCTGTGCATTCACGTCGGCGTGGTGATCAACGCCGATGATCGCCTCGCCGTGCTGGAGACCAACCCGGGCGCCGGCGCCCGCTGGTTGCGTATTTCCGACTTCAACGCCACCTACCTAAAGGTTGTTTACTATCGTGATCAGCGTATTCCCGAACAAGCTGGACGGCGTTGCCTTCGAAACCCACAAGACTGAACGGCGCATGACGCTGGCGGCGTGGCTGAAATCTATTGCCCCGAGTTATGAACCCCGCGAGTCGCCGCCGGTGAGCATCACCGTGAATGGTGAAGTCATTGATGCGACGCGCTGGGCGCACTTTGAGTTCGCTCCTACGGATGACGTGGAAGTTCGCGTTGAGCCCAAGGGTGCCGCAGCCATCTTCGGCGCCATTCTTGTTGCGGTGCTCGCGGTCGCGGTATCGCGGGCGATGGCGCCGAAAATCCCTGGTACGTCGACGTCACCCAATGGTGGCGAGTCGTTGGCCGAGGCATCTGCCAAGGGCAACAAGATCAAACTGGGCGAGATCATTCGCGAGATCGCCGGCCACCAGCGGGTTTACCCCAGCTACCTGACGCCACCGGTGCGACGTTTCTCCGCGCCGCGCGAGCAGTGGGTCGAGATGCTGCTGTGCGTGGGCAAGGGCAGATATCAGATCCCCACCAGCAAGATCAAAGTGGGCGAAACGCCCCTGATCAGCCTGGGTGCTGACGCCCAGTTCGCCGTTTACAACCCGGGTGACAATCTGTCGGGGCAGAGCGCGGCGCAGTGGTGGCACAGCGCGACGGAAGTCGGATCGAGTGCCAATGGCTCGGCCGGTCTTGAGCTGACGCTGTCCACTGATTTGACTCAATCGTCTCCGGCGTCGGCGCTGCAGTTCAATGGCTCCAGCATTTCGATCCCTGCCGGTGGCGGTTCGTTTCCGGCGGATTGGTCCAGCGGCCTGATTATCCGGCTGCTGTCGCCTTACCTGTACACCGTGGTCGACGTAGGTGCCGGGCGCGATATCTTACGAGGTGATCTCGCCATGCTCGCGCCGTATGTGGGAATGCCAATCGAGGTGATCGGCGCTAACCAAGGCCTTTATGAGGTTCACTCTTATACGCCATTTGCTCCCGCAATCCCGCCCGCACCGGGAGTCGCCTCGACGCTGACAGCCTCCTCCGTGCCAAGTCGTTATAACTTTGACGTGACGCCGCTGACGTTCACGGTGTCCCGCGGCGGGGCGCCGTACACCGCGACCTTGAACACTGCAACAACGGATCTGGCAAGCCTGGTCGCCGCAATCAATACAGCGAAAGGCGGTGCACCTTACACCGCCATCGCGTCAGGCGGCCGTGTACGGCTCCTCGAAACAGCGCCTTATTCTGGGCAAACGCTTGCGGTTAGTTCGGCTTCTGAGGTTTTTGGGGTTGCTCCTACGGGCACCATCGGTACACCCACCACGAGCGGCACCCCAGAACAACCGGCCCAGATGACACTCAATTTTGAAGGTGGAACTCCGGCCGTTGGATTGATCCCTGGCGTGGGGCTCGCCACCATCGGCCCGCGAGGCCTGCGATACCGGATCACTTCCTACAGCGCAACCATGCTTGCCGTGGAGCGCCTGACCGCCAGTGGGGCCCCCGATACATCGTGGCCTGGTTTCAGCTACATGGAGACCATGAATGGTGTGGTCATGCTCGACGCATCGAACCTGCAGGGCGGATATCGAGGGCCTTTCGCCTGCTGCCCTGAAGGCGAGCGAGTGACGGAAATCGAATGGGACGTGTTGTTCCCGCAAGGCTTGTGCGGTGTCGGGCGGGAAGGGCAGATCTACCCGGTCAATGCCTACCACACCTTCGAATACCGTGACATGGCGCTGTCCGGAGCGTGGACAGTGATCGATATGCAGCACAACGGCGGCTCGCTGGATGCTCAGGGCTTTACCAGCAAAGTGGTACTGCCCTATGCCATGCGGCCCGAAGCGCGGATCAAACAGCGATTCGTACACCAGCCTGGGCGTATCGACAACGAGAAGCGCGACGACACCGTGTGGTACGGCCTGCGCGGCAAGATGGTCGGGGCGCCGCTGCGCTACGACGGCATGACCACCATCGCCGTGCGCGTGCGAAACGGCGATCGGCTGTCGGCACAGTCGGAAAACCTGGTCAGTGTCGAAGCGACCCGGGTGCTGCCGGTGCGTTCCGGTGGTGGCTGGGTCGGCGAGGCGCCGACGCGCGACATCGTGCCGTGGTTTATGTACGTCGCCAAGTCCGCCGGCTACACCGATGCGGACATCGATCTCGCCGAGCTGGATCGACTCCACGAGGTGTTTCGCGCCCGGGGCGACTGCTTCGACATGACTATCGATGACGTCAGCACGATCAAGGACGCTCTGAACGACGTGTTGGCGGCCGGGTTTTCCGAGCTGACGGTCAGCCGCGGCCTGTTGCGCCCAGTGCGCGACGAACCGCGCTCGGTGTTTGAGCAGATGTACACCCCGCAGAACATGACCAAAGCGCTGAAACGGCGAATCATCTTTCCGTCACCGGATGACTTTGATGGGGTCGACGTTGAATACGTCAGCGCCCTGACCTGGCAGGCGGAGACCGTTGAATGCCGGTGGCCGGGGGATCTGGGGTTGAAGGTCGAGAAAATCAAAATCCCCGGTGTGTCTGATCGCAACAAGGCCTATCAGATCGGCATGCGCCGGCGCGGGCATCAGAAGTTTCGCGGCGACTCGTTCAGTTGGGAGACCGAATTGGATGCGCTCAACTCTAACTACTTGAGCTACGTGGCCGCCGCGGATGACATCCCCGGGTACGGCCAAAGCTCAATCCTCATGTCGATAACACCCAGTGCCGGCTCGCTGGTGTTGGAAAGCTCGGAACCGTTGCCCTGGAAGGACGGCGCCGCGCACGTGGTCGGACTTCGCCGGCCGGACGGCACGCTCAGCGGTCCCTGGCCAGCCGCCCGGGTCGATGAGTACCGGCTGGCTGTGCCGACTTTGGATTTTGTGCCGGACCTGTCGTGGGACATCGAGCCGCCGCACCTGCTGTTCGGGGAAAGCACCCGTTGGTGCTACCCCGTACTGATGACCGTGGCCAACCCTTCGAGCGAAGGGCGGGTGTCGGTTGAAGCGATTCCCTACGACGCCCGGGTCTATCTGTACGACAACAGCGCTGCACCGGCATAAGGACACGACGTAATGATTTCATACCCAGAGGGTCTGCCGCTGCCGCAGCGGGACGGCTACGGGTTCCAGTCGGTCAGCCCCATGGTCCGATCGGAACTGCAAAGCGGGCGCTCCAGGCAGCGGCGCCGATACACCTCGGTGCCTACAACCGCTTCCGTGACGTGGCTGCTGGACGATGCCGAGAGCCAACTGTTTGAAGGGTGGTTCGAGTACGTGCTGATGTCCGGTACGTTGTCCTTTGAGTGCCCGCTGAAAACGCCGCTGGGGCTGGAGACCTATCAGGCCCGGTTCACCGATATCTATAGCGGCCCGACGTTGGTGGGCGACAGTTTCTGGCGTTTCACCGCGAACCTGGAACTGCTGAAGCGGCCGTTGTTGGACCCTGAATGGATCCTGATCCTGCCGGAATACGTCCTTATGTCGGACATCTTCGACAGGGCAGTGAATCTGGAGTGGCCCCGCCACTTCGACGAATAACACACAGTGTCGGCCTGCTCAGACCTGCACGAACTTATGACATCCCACCGGTATACTGCCGGCCTTTCCCGTTCCCAGGTTTGGTCGTCATGGTTAATCGCCGGCAATTACTACAAATCAGCGCTCTCGGTACCGCCTCTTTCGCGGCGCCGTTGGCGTATTCTGCGAGCTCGATAACCATGGCCTACAACACCGGTAACCCGATCGGATCGACCTCTCCGAAGGATCTGTCTGATAACGCCCGTAACCTCGACTATTTCGTCAACGGCCAAGAGGCGTCTTACCCCGATCGAAAGGGGGTTCCACGGAAGTCCTGGAAGGGGATGGAGGCGGAACATAACGTCGACCAGGTGCGACGTGAGTCAGAGTTTGACGCCGCCCAAGTACACCGGACGGAAGTTTTTGATGCTACACAAGGGAATCGTGAAGACCAATTCAACACTTGGCTGGACGGGTCTGGCTTTGAGAATGACCCACTTGTCTACGTAGACGGCTCGCCACTCCGGGTTGATCGCGTTACGCAGCTGGTAGATCGCGGGGGGAGCCTGTACACCGTTAAACGTCCCGCCTCATTCCCATACGGCCTTACAGGGGAGTGGGCCACCGACGCAACTCACCTTGTCCTGCGAAATGATCAAAGCATTCGGCAGGACTTGGCGGAACCCACTGGTGCAGGTCGGGTCGGCTGGACCCGGCGACCCACCCTCGCGGCGGAGTCGTCGGTCGATTACATTCTTTCGTTGCAGCCAATCAACATTTGGGAAAATGAGTTCACCTCTCTAATCACGGAGAAGCCGGATGCACATGCCCCTCAAACGTGGGACTGGGCCCCGGCAATTCAGGCGGCTAACGATCTGATTCGCACGCGATTCAACACATATGGCCCTGGGATTCAGAATGTAATTCAATTTCCCGGCTCCATATACAAAGTAAAATCTAAGATCACTCTGTCTGCTTTCGTCAAAATAAAATCTGTCGGTATGGTCGTATTTCAGACCGAAGTTGCAAATGACTCTGCATTCCACTTCACTGCTGCTACTGGAGACTATTCGTCGAATACTGCGGTGATTAACAAGCAGCAATGGATGCGCGGTCCCTTCATTAATGGTGCCGACGGTGGTTTTACCTTCCATAACATGCTGGGCAGAGCGGGCTGTATCGGCTTGGAAATTGGTTCACGGACGGACCTTGGCGAACTCAGCCCCACTGCACGGTATACGTCCTGTGAATATAATATCGAGGGGTATGCCATTGCGATTAAGTTTAATCGGTTTCGAAACTATATCGCGACGTTTGAAAAGGTTCACTTAGAGCTTAACGATGAGCTTGTGGTTTTTGGCGAGCCGTCGATGGCTAACGTTCTAGATTCTGGCGAAAATATTCATTTTATTGGATGTACTTTTGCCAACTGTACTACTGCTTTTCGGTGGTACTGCGACGGTTTTGATGTGAACTTAACTAACTGCTCCTATGACTACATAGGGACAGTTTTCCGCCTACACCGTTTGTACAAGAAAATTACCGTACACGGTGGGCATATGGAAGGTATTGGCGGTGTGCGTGCTCATGATGGTGTCGGCGGCATTTTGCTTGAGGAGTCGGCGAGCTCTGCGGACACCGGTACACAGTGCCTAGTCCAATTTATCGGGGTATCTGCGGTAACTCCGCCAGGAAACGTATTTCGGGGATCAAGTAAGGTCCAACTGGAGCTGGATTACGAGTATCGCAAAATCGGTACGGATAACACTCCAGCAAAATTGTTTCTAGTAGACCCACGTATAACGCTCCGGCGAAAGGCAATTGTCAACCAGCACCGGGCCACTCTGCCTAGTTGGGCGGTGAACCATCAGCGCAATCCGACATTTACTTTGGACGCTGAAGGCTCAACAGCCGCTCCGACCGGATATACACGCGTTGCTGGCGGAGCGCCAAGTGTTATCGAGGCTGCGTCGGCATCTGTTTTGGGGGGTAAAGCGATCAAGATCACAGGTGCAGCAAGTGGTAGTTATTACATTCTTGACGCCAATGATAAAACTCCATGCGCCCCAGGTGATGTCGTATTGGCGAACCTATTTGCTAAATTTCCGGCTGACGTAACTGCCGCCCAGTGTTCGATTACATGCCGACTCCAGTTCTTCAGTTCTGCGGATGAGGTGTTGCTCACAACAAGTGAGGTATCAAACGACTATGGTAATAGTGAGTTGATTATGGGCGAGTGGAGCGCACACGTTTGGGCTAGGCAAGCAGTAGCGCCGGCGGGTACTGCTTACTACAAGGCCCGGTTCGGCGTAACTGGTATCGGGATGAACAGCCGGATAACGTACATTACGGGCCTGTACTCAACAATTCTCAAATAGCAATTGCAAGTGCCCGCCCCGTGCGGGCTTTTTCATGCCTCGGAGAAATATGCCAATCAAATGTTTTGCGTGATGGGTTGTTAAGTCCATTCATCTGGATTGTTTTTTTTCCAATCCGATAAGGCTGACTCCAATGTATATTCATACGAATAGCCATTTTCTAAAAGAAAGGTTGGTAAGATGTTGTTAGATTTTACTAGTTTTTTCACTCTGGTCGGTTTGAAAGGGTGCTGTATTCCCAGTGGTGTCGCAATTGCATCAATGCAATGAGAAGCTGACAATAATAATGTGAATGGCACCGAGGGTACTCGTCTTTTTATTTTGGCAACTATGCAGACTGATTTCACGTACTCCTCGATGGAGGGGCCTGGATTCATAGTCATGTTGAATAGTGAGAGGTTGGACTTGTTGGCATGCTGCTTTTTCAGAACCCACAACATTGCTATACAAAGCTCTTTCACGTATGTGCCGGCTTTTCTGGTTTCACGATTGCCGGTGTAAAAAAAGTATCGGTTCAAAACCGACTTGATTAATCGAGATACGTTGCCTCCCTCACTTGGACCGAATACCACGCCGGGGCGAGCAATAACTAAGTGCCGTGTTTTCTGATCGGCAGCAAGCCACATCTGATGAATTTTTTCGGCGGCGAGTTTCGAGCCACCGTAAGCCGTGGTTGGCGATGGAGTAGAGCGCTCGTCTTTAGCTTGATCGCTTGGACCGTATGGGGAAATGGAACTGGTGAAAATTATATTGCTGCAATTTATCTGCTCGGCCCATGCGCATACATGCTCAGCACCTAGTAGATTGGTTTCGTAATATTCAAAATCTTCATGCCCGGGCTCTCTGTGAACAGCGGCGAAATTTGCTACCAGATAAACACTTTCTTGTGGAGTCCACACTATAGGTTTTCGAACGTCGCCATTTACTTCTTTGATGTTTGAAGTCTGAGTAATCAAAGCTTCTCTATAGGGAAAAGGCTTTTGGCCTACCTGCTCTTTATCGTACAAATAAACCACGTCAACTGTTTTCGATTCGATTAGGTGTTTGGCAAAGAAGGTGCCAATAAAACCGGAACCTCCAAAGATCACAGCGCAGTTCATATTTGTCCTTAAATAGCTTCAGCCTGAAATTTTTAATACATAAATTTTTTCCTAATTCTACCAGCTACATGACTGTTGTGGCCTGAGTGAATCCACAGATCAAAAAAAATTAGCACCGCCTGGTGCGGAATTGTTACGCCTGGAGAAACGCATGACTGAAACTGAAAAAGATCGCGATATTCTTGCCCGCACCTTGTGGGGCGAGGCTCGTGGCGAATCGTTGGCTGGCCAGATCGCCGTAGCCTGGACTATCCGCAACCGCGTAAATGACGGCAAGCCCAAGTCATGGTGGGGCGAAGGCTACATCGGCGTGTGCCAGAAGCCGTACCAGTTCAGTTGCTGGAACAAGAGCGACCCGAACTTCCCCTTCCTGAGCGGCGCAAGAGCGATCCCGTTCCGCGAATTTGCCCAGGCACAGATCGCGGCTGAGCAGGTGATGGCCGGCAAGGTGCCTGATCCCACCGGTGGGGCCACGCATTACTACGCGATCGCCATGAAGACACCGCCAGTTTGGGCAGCCAAGGCGAAGCAGACCCTCAAACTTGGCGGGCACGTCTTCTTCAAGGACGTCCCATGAATCCCGCAACGCTGAAGTTCGTACTGATCGGCGTGTTGGTGTTGCTGCTCATAACCACCGGCGCCACCTGGAAGGTTCAGGACTGGCGCTATGGCAAGCAGCTGGCCGAGCAATCCGATCTGCACAAAGACGATTTATCCATGATCAGCAACGCAGCCGCGGCCAAGGTCCGCGCCGATCAAGACAAACGTCTGGTGCTTGAGCAGCGCTTGGAAGCCATCGACCAAACCCATTACAAGGAACTGAGCGATGCTCAAACGAAACAGGATCACGTGCGTGACCGCCTTGCTACTGCTGAGCTCAGGCTGTCAGTCCTTCTCGACGCCGCAGATTCAGCCAGTGGCTATTCAGTGCCAGCCTATACCGGCGCCGGCGGCATGGTTCATGGAGGAACGCGCGCCCGACTTGACCCAGCGCATGCTCAACGAATTGTCTCCATCACCGACGAAGGTGACCGGGGATTGATTGCCTTACGCGCATGCCAAGACTACGTGCGGAACATAAGGTCAACAAATTAATAAGCTGATGGATAAGTGTCATCAGCTCATCAAAAAATATCACTGGGTTTTAAAATGCATGTGGCTTAAATGTAGTCGTTTCAGTGCTTCTAAGTGAGACGAAGTAAGGGTTGCTTCTGGTGGAAATTACGGCGTCATAATCTGCACTACAGCCTTCGGCAACCAGGCTTACTTTTTCAAATGCAATATCAAGCCATTCTAGAATTTCATCTACGTTTGCACCATTTGTAACGCGCTCAATAAAAGAATTGATTTCATCAATGCCGATTGTATTTTCAAAGCTGGAGCTGCCAGTTCCTAAATGTAGGAGGATCGGCTGAGGGTTAGCTCTGCGAACGTTTATAGTATTGTAGTTACTAAATTTCGTGTAAATGTGGAGAGTGGTGAAGAATGAGCTGGTTTTTTCATCAAAGAATGAAACTATTGTTTGGTTTTCCATTTGAGGTAAAGCGTTAACTAGTTCGTCTCTGGCATCGAAGTTGAAATGATTTTCTGCGCATGATCTAACTATGTTTATGACTTCGGATGGGTCCGATAAGTCTTTTATTTGATCGAGATAGAGGTGCTCGTTTGTGGTTCCGGCAGCACTCACTGCTACATTATTGTTTTTGTTTAGCTTGGTTTTTTTAAATCCGTCTATCGTTCCTCCACCGTTAGTGGTAATGG
This sequence comes from Pseudomonas vancouverensis, assembly GCF_004348895.1. GTDB lineage: Bacteria > Pseudomonadota > Gammaproteobacteria > Pseudomonadales > Pseudomonadaceae > Aquipseudomonas > Aquipseudomonas vancouverensis. Next base: position 2,923 of record NZ_RRZK01000001.1, on the reverse strand, counting down.
ATAAATTTCCAACTGTCATCGTTATCGATTCAGGTGCATTACCCCTGCGGTCGCTAGCAATAAGAGTGAAATCCTTGTGTAGAATATTTAAAACGAATGTCATTGCTTGCTTCTCCCTTTAAGTGCCACTAAGTCACTCCGGCTTCAATACCACCGAGAGCGTAGTTTTGATAATTCCTTCATTACGCTAGGTGCTTGCAACGCTCTTCGAACATTCCTACGAACTCAAGCACATAGCGTTGAGCAGCTCAGAGAGTAAGCTCCATGATGGCAGCCTCAAGGGCAAGCTGAATTTGGTATCTCCTGTTAAGCAGTGAGATGCAGGTGGCCTGAGTTGTGTAGGAGTCGATGCTCGATAAAAGAGAAAGGTGTAGCGGTCGGAGGCGGGAGGGTGATTTCTCGTACCACTTTTTGTACCAATCCAGCGTTTTTTAGGGGCATTGGGGGGTGAAACACCCCCTGAAGCCCATTTAAAGCCCCGGACCAAAAACTCCAGACAATCCTCACAACATCACTCGATGTCTGTGGTTACTCAGGCGTCATCATCACCGCGAGCGTCATCTTGATGAACTCTTCATTCTTGTCGATGGCTTCCAGGGCGCCGCGCACATTGTCGGCGACATCGGCGGAGCCACGGGCTTCGACCCAGTTGGAAAGCTCCATGATGGCGGCTTCCAGGGCGAGCTGGTTTTCATTGATTTTGAAGAGAAGGGAAGGGAGCAGGTCTGAGTGTGGCATCGTGAATCCTCGGGTATGAGGTCAGCGTAGCACCGGTTTGGATGGGGGAGTTCAGTTCGGCAGAACGCCGGAGATAGGTGCGCAAAACCTCCGCTGGAGGCTGCGTGTTTTCGTTTGCAAAACCACAAAAAAGCGGGTTTTTTGCCGCCCTTAAAGAGGGTGCTAATCGTTTTAAAACAATAGCTTAGCTCGCTACAGGTCCCAACATGGGGTGCTAGGGGTCGAGTGTTCGAATCACTCCGTCCCGACCATTATTCCTGAGTAAAACCAGACAGTTAAGCCGATCAACTAGATCGGCTTTTTTGTGCCTACGTAAAAATTACTCGGTGAAGGTCTTTTCCGATGCATGGATAATGCGTCAGCGTCTGGCGAGCAAATCGTGTACCTTCAGTTTTGTGATTTTATGAGGTGCGTTCTTAAGGAGGCGGGTATGGAAAAGGTATTTCGAAACCCATTGTTTTCAACTGGGTTAGCATTGGCTATCTGTGGTTTTGCGATCACCGCACCAGGTCTTTGGATTCCTGGGGTGGCGCTGATGATTGCGGGTTGGGCAAAGGGGAAAAAGCGGACCTGACTTAATCATCGCTACCCCGTATGGCTGCGGGCCGATCTTTCCGACCGAATAGGTTTTTATCGCATCGTGCGACCTATTTCGGCCGCTGCGCTGACGATCGCGCGACGGGTTGCAACAATGACACTTTCACCTTGCAGCAAGCCCGTTAGAAAACCTCCCGCCTTGACAGTGACAACGTCCCCGTCTCGCATGTAGATAACATTGATGGCGAGGGCCGCGGATAACCGTAAGGCGTCCCCGTCGTCTGAAAGTGGGTCCCATCCTTTGAAATTGTCTCTTATGAACCGTTCAGGTCTGCCAGGAAGCTCGCGCCAGTTTCCTGAGATTCCCGCAGCCTTTGCTGCAGCGTTCAGCAATTCCTTATTCGTCACAATTAAACCTTATGACTGCCAACTATGCTGCTGGCGTGAGGCCGATGAGAATCCTTTGAGTAAAAACCTTAGCCCAGAGGTTTTCCAGATGACAGGGCGAAGCGCACAGGGTGATACGAAAGCACGTAGCTTCGATCTTGCTTGACGGAATTCCAACGCTACACCGGGGCTGGTTAAAGAAGATTAGCTTTTGCCGACATTTTTTTGCCATTTCATGACTGCACCGGAGTGTATTTTTGACCTCTTTTCAGGCATTCAGCTCTTCAAGCTTCTGCCGAGGGTGATGTTGGAGTGTAATCTCCTCGCGACGCACGTGTTTCCTGCCGTTGGTTGTGAATGGTGTCAGTGGGTACAAACAGGGTTGGACTAAATAGGGATATTTCTATGGCATTGTTGGATCTTGATTTGATCTCGAAGGGCTTACCTCAAGCCTGGACATCGACCGTCATTGGGCGGGTCGGTGAATCCAATATCAAAGTACTTCGCATGGATGAAATGTCTTCAGCGGCAGAGGTGCATGATTGCACCGAAGGTTTGCTGGTCATTTCAGGGCGGCTGATGCTGAGTGTTGGTGGTCAGGCCGTTACTGTTGAGGAGGGGCAGATCTTTCTAGCTGAAGCTGGGGTTTCGCACGCCGTGTTGCCCGGAAGCTCTGGTACGTTAGTCATTATCGACATCTGAGTGACCCCAAGCGTCCGGCGTCACCGGCGAGGTACTGGCACTGCTTTGCTTCTACAGGTCGGGCTCGCTCGTGATCGGCAGTGGCTCCATAACGCTCTTCTATATAGAAGCGATTCTTATGAGGGCATTGGATCATGATTACAGTAGTTGGCTGGCAGCGCTGAGGATGGCGCAGGACTGAGTGCCGATCGCAGGCCAGGCCTTGCATTCGGAGCTTTATTGACCGATATGACAGAAATATGAAATTACCTGTTGACGGCAGATTTCAGATGTCTATAATTCGCCCCACTTCCGGCGCAGTCGAAACGGAAAACTCCTTGATAAACAAAGAGTTACGCAGTATTCGGCAGCAGGTTGCTTCAGTTCATCGAAGCCTGGAAGGAGTTGAAGGGGCGGTGTTGTAAGGCTCTTTTGACGGTTCGGTCTTCTCGGTCGAAAGCGGAGAAAAAGAGGTGTTGACAGCAGCGTGTAACGCTGTAGAATTCGCCTCCCGCTAACGAGAGATCGGAAGCGCAAGTGGTTGAAGTTGTTAAGGAAATCCTTGAAAACTTCTGAAAAT
>NZ_RRZK01000012.1 GCF_004348895.1 Pseudomonas vancouverensis | reverse complement strand
AGATGTCCTCCCCTCAGCAAATCTTGCTCTGCCAGTATCGCTACGACCCGCTGGATCGCCTCACTGGCCATGTCCAGTCAGAGGCGCCAGTACGCCAGCGTTTCTACTGTAAAAGCCGTTTGGCCACAGAAGTACAAGGGGCCATCGGCTATTCCATTGTTCAGCACGACGATCTGTTGTTGGCGCAGCAACAGCGCCGGGGCGATTCGCTCGACACCACATTGTTGGCTGCCGATGTGCAGCGCTCGGTGTTGCAGACCGCCAAGGCCAACGCGGCGCGACACGCCATTGCCTACTCACCTTACGGCCATCGGCCTGCCGAAAGCGGCTTGAGCAGTTTGCTGGGTTTCAACGGTGAGCGCCCGGATCCTGTGACCGGGTGTTATTTGTTGGGGAATGGTTATCGGGCGTTTAATCCAGTGTTGATGCGGTTTAATAGTCCGGACAGTTTGAGCCCGTTTGGGAAAGGTGGATTGAATTCGTACGCATATTGTTTAGGAGATCCTATTAACACTCATGACCCCAGCGGGCATGCCTCTATTTTTTTAGCAGTACAACTTTTACGCTGGTCGCGACGAGCAGCTGCCCGTATAGTAAAAAAAACCGGCGAAATTGTTCTTGAAGAATACTCAACCTTTCAGAAAGTAGCGAAGCTGTCGAAAAAAACAACTCCGGAAATGGCAGTTTCTTATCGAGCCAAAATACACAAAGTCTCAGAAGCAGCCGATAACTTTGAACATCTCAAATACCGCACTGATCTTGCGCACGCAAGACATCAGGCTAGGATCACAGAGAACCTAACTGGAATACCAGCAAGTAACAATGAACAACTCAAACTTCTCGAAAGCATCGCGGACCCGAACTCAGCCCACCCACTACCCACCATTAATTACGATAAACTTTTTGATATTAGTAAATCAGTATACGACCCTGCAACACCTCTACATCAGCGAGCAAGTCCGAATACAGCCAAAAACTACATGAATCAAATTTCACTTTATAGCGATAAAAACCCAGATAGAAAAGTAATTTTTGACGAGGCCGAACGGCTAAAATGGCATCATTTCCCAATTACATTTATACGGAGAATTACTAAAATACGTCAATCTTAGCTCTTATTAGCCACAGGGCGTCAAACAAACCATTTATCTTGACGCCCTTATTCGAGCACGTTAATTATTACGAGACAGTCATCAATGTTTAATTATTAGTACCCCTTGGGTAGAGCTTGTCGTCGAACTGCGACAGTTTCGGAAACACCAACGGCTGATCATCACTCAAGTACTGCAACCGCTGCCCGTAATCCACCAAAAACTGCTGCCGCGCCTCGTCACTGATATACGGCACATGCCAGGCCACAAACGGCTCCAGCACATCAAACCCGACATAGGCCAGGGTCCCGCGCAGCAGCGGGCGCAGCATGTCTTCCAGCGGGCCGTGAATCGCGCCCTCGCCGAACATGTGTTCGCGCCCACCGAGGGTCACGGTGACCAGTGCTTTCTTGCCGGCCAGGCCGCCCTGGTCGTAGAAGCGTTTGCCGCCGTAGCAGATGCCGGAAACCAGCACGCGGTCGATCCAGCCCTTGAGCATGGCCGGGGTGGAGAACCAGAAGACCGGGAAGTTGAGGATCAACAGGTCGGCCCACAGCAGTTTGTCCAGTTCGCCCTGGATGTCCGCCGCCAGGGACTGGCTTTTCACGCCCAGGCGTTGTTCCAGGGCGTAGACCAGGTAGTCGGGATTTTCCCGGCTGGAGAAATCGACGTCGCTGGCCACCGGGTTCCAGTTCATTTTGTACAGGTCACTGACCTGTACTTCGTGGCCCTGGGCCTGGAGGGTGGCGACGGCCTGGTCACGCAGGGCGGCGGTGAAGGATTGCGGCTCCGGGTGAGCGTGGACGATCAGTACTTTCATGGTGATTCCTTAGACTTTTTCCAGCGTATCGATTGAAGAGTTAGCAGAGCGTGTGGCCAGCAGGCGGTCGAGCCAGTCGGGGTCCATTTGCGGTTCGGAGGAAAACAGCAGCCCGGTGTAGTCCTGGTGCGGCGGAGTGAAGATCTGGCTGCGCGAGCCCTGGTCCACCACCCTGCCCCGTTGCATCACCAATACCTCATCGGCGATCGCGCGAACAGTGGCGACGTCGTGGGTAATGAACAGGTAGGCGACACCGAGTTGCTGTTGAATACGGTTGAGCAGTTTCAGCACGCCTTCGGCCACCAGTTGATCGAGGGCGGAGGTGACTTCGTCGCAGATGATCAGTTGCGGGTCGGCCGCCAGGGCGCGGGCGATGCACACCCGCTGCTTCTGCCCGCCGGACAGTTCCCGCGGCTGGCGTTCCATGTAGATCGCCGGGTCCAGCTCGATCATCTCCAACAGTTCGGCCACCCGGGCGCGCATGGCCTTGCCCTTGAGGCCAAGGTAGAAGGTCAACGGCCGACCGATGATGTCGACGATGCGCTGGCGCGGGTTCAGCGCGGTGTCGGGGATCTGGTAGATCATCTGGATGCGCCGCAGTTGTTCCTTGCTGCGCTGGCGAAAGTCCGCCGGCAAGGGCTCGCCGTCGTACAGCACCTGCCCGTAAGTCGGCGGCAGCAGGCCGGTGATCAGTCGCGCCGTGGAGCTTTTGCCGCTGCCGGACTCGCCGATCACCGCCAGGGTCTGCCCGCGATAGAGTTTCAACGACACGTCGTGCAGCACCGGTTGCGCACCGTAACTGGCACAGCTTTTACGCAGCTCCAGCAGCGGTTGCTCCTGTTGCGGGCAAGCCTTGGGCTCGGTGCGAAAACTGCGTACCGCCCACAGCGACTTGGTGTAGTCCTGCTGCGGGTTGCCGAGCATCTGCCGGGTTTCCGCCTCTTCCACCAGTTTGCCGTGGCGCAGCACCATGATCCGATCGGCCATCTGCGCGACCACTGCCAGGTCGTGGCTGATGTAGATGGCGGCGCTGCCGTACACCGACACCGCATCGCGAATCGCCGCGAGCACTTCGATCTGGGTGGTGACGTCCAGTGCCGTGGTCGGTTCATCGAAGATGATCAGGTCCGGGTGGCAGGCCATGGCCATGGCGGTCATCACCCGCTGCAACTGGCCGCCGGAGACTTGGTGCGGGTAACGCTGGCCGATGGTCTCGGGGTTGGGCAGACGCAACACCCGATACAGTTCGACGGCTTCGCGCATCGCCTGTTCACGGCTCATGCCGCCGTTTTTCACCGCGGTTTCGACGTGCTGGTCAATCAGCCGATGGGCCGGGTTGAACGAGGCCGCCGCGCTCTGAGCGACGTAGGCGATGCGCAGGCCGCGCAGTTTGCGCAGGGCTTCAGGTTTGGCCTTGAGCAAGTCGATGCCGTCGAAATGCACTGTACCGCCGGTGATGCGGCAACCGTCACGGGTGTAGCCCATGGCGGACAGGCCGAGGGTCGACTTGCCGGCACCGGATTCACCGATCAGGCCGAGCACTTCACCCCGTTGCAGGGTCAGGTCGATGCCCTTGATCAGCGGGTGCCAGGCGTCTTCGTAGTGACCTTCGATGTGCAGGTTGCGAATTTCCAGTAAAGGTTTCTGAGTGGTCATGTTCAGCATTCCTTGAGTCCGCTGGATTTGTGCAGCATCCAGTCGACGACGAAGTTGACGCTGACCGTGATCAACGCCACGGCAAGCGCAGGCAGCAGCGGACTGATGTCGCCAAAGGTGATCAGCACCGCGTTGTCGCGGACCATGCTGCCCCAGTCGGCGGTCGGCGGTTGAATACCCAGGCCGAGGAACGACAGCGCACTGATGAACAGGAACACAAAGCAGAACCGCAGGCCGAACTCGGCAATCAACGGTGCCGCGGCGTTGGGCAGCACTTCGCGGGTGACCAGCCACCACAGGCCTTCACCGCGCAGGCGTGCGGCTTCGACAAAATCCTGCACCACCACGTTCATCGCCACGGCGCGGGACAGACGGAACACCCGCGTTGCATCGAGCAGCGCGATCACCAGCACCAGCGAGGTGGCGTTGGTGCCGACCACGCTCAAGATCAGCAAGGCGAAGATCAATTGCGGAATCGCCATCAGGATGTCCACCACCCGCGACAGTGCCTGATCGACCGCGCCGCCCTTGATCGCGGCGATCAGGCCGCTCAGACCACCGAGCAGGAACGCCAGCACGGTGGTCAGGAAAGCGATGCCAAGGGTGTTGCGGGCGCCGTAGACCAGGCGGCTGAACATGTCGCGCCCGAGGTTATCGGTGCCCAACAGGAACTGCCCGCCCCACGGCGCGAAGCCTTCGCCGACCACCTGGGTTTCACCGAATGGCGCCAGGACTGGCGCGAACACAGCGACCAACACATACAGCACAATCATCAACAGGCCGAACTGGGCGCTCAGGGGCGCCCGCCACAGTTGTTTCAACAGGCTCATGGTCTACCCCTTCGGATGCATCAGGCGTGGGTTGCTGGCAATCGACAGCACGTCGGCGCTGGTATTGAGCAGGATGTAGGTCGCGGCGAAGATCAGGCTGCAGGCCTGCACCACCGGGATGTCGCGCTTGGACACCGAGTCGACCAGCAACTGGCCGAGACCCGGGTAGACGAACACCACTTCGACCACCACCACACCGACCACCAGGTAAGCCAGGTTCAATGCGACCACGTTGACGATGGGCGCCAGGGCATTGGGCAAGGCGTGATGGAAGATGATCCGCGCCTGGCTGATGCCCTTGAGCCGGGCCATTTCGATGTAGGGGCTGGCCAGCAGGTTGATCAGTGAGGCGCGGGTCATGCGCATCATCTGTGCGATCACCACCAGACTGAGGGTCGCCACCGGCAGCACCGAACGCTCGAGGATCGTACCCAGCGAGGCATCCGGTGCAATGTTGGAAATGCTCGGGAACCAGCCGAGCTTCACCGCGAACACCAGGATCAGGATGTAGGCAACGAAGAACTCGGGAAACGACACCGCGCTCAGGGCCGAGGTGTTGAGCAAACGGTCGAACCAGCTGTTGCGATACAGGGCGGCGAGCATGCCCAGCAGCAAGGCGGTCGGTACCGAAACCATGGCGGCCAGCAAGGCCAGGCTGAAGGTATTGCCCAGGCGCGTGGCGACCAGTTCGGCGATGGGCCGCTGGTTGGCCAGCGACACGCCGAGGTCGCCTTGCAACAGGTGCCAGATCCAGTGACCGAAACGGGTCAACGGCGGCAGGTCCAGCCCCAGTTGCGCACGGTAGGCGGCCACCGTTTCCGGGGTGGCGGACTGGCCGAGCATGGCCTGGGCGATGTCACCCGGGAGCATGCCGACAGCGAGAAAAATAATGACCGAGACCGCGAACAGCGATAACAGCCCTAATGCCAGGCGCTGCAGGAGCAGCTTGTAAAGACTCTTCATCGTGCGGTTCCTTGGAGTGGGCACGCGGGTGCAGGTACAGATTTCTACTGTGGGAGCGAGCTTGCTCGCGATGGCGGCGGTTCATTCAAAACGGCTGTTGACTGACCGATTGCTATCGCGAGCAAGCTCGCTCCCACGGGGCTTCATCGATTTGACGGGCGCTTACGCCTGCCACCACCGCTCGATCACCCGCAGCCCATCCAGCTCACCGTAAGGCGCGGTCTGGCCGCCGTGCACCACCTTGTTGGATCGTGCCGCCACGGAGCTTGCAAACAGCGGCACAATCGCCCCGCCCTCGTCCCGGCACAGCGCCTGCATCTCGTTGTACATTTCCTGGCGCAGCGGTTGATTCATCTCGCCCCGGGCCGCATTGAGCAACTGGTTGAAACGCGGGTTGTCCCAGTGGGTTTCGTTCCACGCCGCGCCTTTGGCGTAACCGATGCTGAACATGCGGTCGGCGGTCAGGCTGCTGTACCAGAAGGATGCAGTGAACGGCTGCTTCATCCACACATTGGAGAAGTAGCCGTCCGCCGGCTCACGCACCACGTCAATGTCGATCCCGGCGGCGCGGGCCTGTTCCTTGAACAACACGGACGCATCCACGGCACCTGTGTAGGCCGCGTCAGAAGCTTGCAGGCGCACTTTGAGCGAGTCCAGGCCGGCCCTCTTCAGATAGAACTTCGACTTGTCCGGATCGTAAGTGCGTTGCTCAAGCGCGCTGTTGATGAAACGACTGCCCGGCTGGATCGGGTGGTCGTTGCCCACCAGGCCATAGCCGTAGAGCACCGAGGCCAGCAGGGTTTCACGGTTGATCGCATGCTTCATGGCCATGCGCACGTCGTTGTTCTGGAACACCTGACTGTCGGTGAGCATCGGGAAGGTGTAGTGCTGGGCCCCTTTGGTTTCCTCGATGACCAGGTTCGGGTTGCGCTTGAGCAAAGACACGGTCTTGAGGTCGACCTTGTTGATCACGTCGACTTGCCCGGTGACCAGCGCATTGACCCGCGCCGCGCCGTCGGCAATCGCCAACAGTTCGGCGCTGGCAAAATGCGCGCGACCCGGCTTCCAGTAGTCGGGGCTGCGTTCCAGGGTCATGCGCACGCCCGGTTCGAAGTCCTTGAGGCGATAGCCGCCGGTGCCGACACCGGCCTGCCAGTCCGGCACACCGTCCTTGGCGGGCATGATCACCAGGTGATAGTCAGCGACCACGTAGGAGAAGTCGGCGTTGCCCGAGTGCAATTCGAACACCACGCTGTCACTGCCGTTTGCGCTGACTTTGGCCACGTCGCCCAGCACCGTTTTCGCCGCCGAGGTGGACTTGTCGCCGAGATGGTGCTGGATCGACGCCACCACGTCATTGGCGTCGAGGGTCTTGCCGTTGTGGAAGGTCACGCCCTGACGGACCTTGAAGGTCCAGACGCGGGCATCCGGGGTCGAGGTCCAGCTCTCGGCCAGCTCAGGAATCGCCGTGCCATCGACGGCTATTTCCGTGAGGGTGTTATAGACCGCCGAGAAGCCGACAAAGGTGAAGGTGTCGGCCCACGAGCCTGGATCCTTGGAGTCGGTGGTGCTGCCACCGGCCAGGCCCAGGCGCAGGACGCCGCCCGGTTTTGGTGTGGCTTCTGCGGCAAAGGCGCCCAACGGCAGGCCCATGGAGAATGCCCCGGCCACTGCGGCGGCGGCCGCGCTGTACTTCAGACTCCCTATAAGAAAATCCCTACGTGGGAAACTGAATTCATGGTTCGCTTGAGTAATCTTGTTTTTGTTATCGCTCATTGCATTGCCCCTGATCAAAACCTAATGGAATACCGATTCAAAACCACGCAAGACACCGGGCCAGGGCCCGGTGCATACAACGGAAGAGTCGCCAACGGTCACACCTGGATCGCCTTGACTTCGACGAATTCGTTCAGCCCCTCCTCGCCCCATTCGCGGCCATTGCCCGACTGTTTGTAGCCACCAAACGGCGCCTGGTAGTTGAACGCCGCGTCATTGAGAAAGCACTGCCCCGCGCGCATCTGCCGCCCCAGTTGCAAGGTACGCTCGGCACTGCCGGCCCAGACGCCGCTGGACAGGCCGAACGGCGAGTCGTTGGCCATCTGTACGGCTTGCGCCTCGTCGGCATAAGGGATCAGGCACAGCACCGGGCCGAAAATTTCTTCCTGGGCGATGCGCATGCGGTTATCGACGTCGGCAAACAGCGTCGGCGCGACGTAGAAACCGCGCTCGAACGCCGGAGCGCCGTCGCCACCGCAGAGCAGGCGTGCACCTTCCTGCTGGCCGACCTTGATGTAGTCGAGCACGGTGCGCTTCTGCCCCGCCGAACACATCGGGCCGAGGAAGCTTTGTGGATCGAGCGGATCGCCCATGCGCAGGCTCAGGGTTTCGGCCAGGGCCAGTTCCACGGCTTCGGCGTAACGGCTGGCCGGCAACAGCATGCGGGTGAGCGCGGTGCAGGTCTGGCCCGAGTTGATCATCACGTCCTGCACGCCGTAACGCACGGCGGCGGCGAGATCGGCGTCTTCGGCAATCAACAGCGGTGACTTGCCGCCCAGCTCCAGGCACACGCGCTTGACCGACGGCGCCGCCGCTTGCGCGACGCGCACCCCGGCGCCGGTGGAGCCGGTGAACGAGACCATGTCCACGTCCGGGTGTTTGGCCAGCGCTTCGCCGACTTTCGAGCCCGGACCACTGACCAGGTTGAACACACCGGCCGGCAGGCCGATGTCTTCGATCATCTGGGCGAGCAGGAAGGCATGCAGCGGGGTGTCCTGGCTCGGTTTGACCACCACTGTGCAACCGGCCGCCAGCGCCGGGGCCAGTTTGCCGATCAGTTGATGCAGCGGGTAATTCCACGGATTGATGAAAGCACATACGCCCACCGCCTCGCGGATCACCAGCGAATTGCCGATTTCACGCACTTCGTCCATCAAGCCGGCGAGTTCGACGTACTGTTCCAGGCCGATGATCGGCCCGTCGACCTGCACCGAGCGCGACCACATTACCGGCATGCCCAGTTCCGTGGTGATCACCGCGGCCATTTCATCGGCGCGGTTCTTCAGCTGTTCGGCTAATGCACGGATGTAGCCTGCGCGTACGCTGGAGGGCGTGCGCGACCAGGATGCAAACGCCTTGCGCGCCGCCGCAACGGCGTTGTCGACATCACGTTCATCGCCCAACGGCACGCTGCCGCAGACTTCTTCAGTGGCCGGGTTGATCACCTCGGCAATGCCCTGCCCCGCAGGAACTTGCCAGCGACCATCGATAAACAGCGCCTTGTGATTAAGCATCAACCTCGACCTCCATCAGTTCTTGAGCACAACGGGCAATGCGTTGGCAGGCGTCACGCAGGGGCGCGGCGCCGACCACCAGACCCAGGCGGATATGCCCGGCGGCACTCGGGCCAAAGGCTTCGCCGGCCAGCACCGAGACGCCATGGCGATCCAGCAGGCGATCGGCAAACGCCTGGGCGCTGAGCCCGGTTTCGCGGATATCGACCATCACGAACATGCCGCCATCGGGTTTCAAGGCGCGGATGCCGGGGCAATCGGCGAGGCACTCGCACACCAGGTCGCGACGCTGGCGATAGGCTTCGCGCATGGCGTCCAGTTCCGGCAGGTGGCTATCCAGCGCGACCACGGCAGCGTCCTGGATGAAGTCCGGCGAGCCGTAGAGCATGCACAACGCGAGGTTTTCCAGGTGCGCGGCCAGGGACGGCGGCGCCACCACCCAGCCCACGCGCCAGCCGGTCATGGCGTGGGATTTCGACAGGCTGTTGAGGGTCGCGGTGCGTTCGGCCATGCCCGACAGGCTCGCCGGACTGACGTGCTCACCGTCGAACAGCAGCTCGCTGTAGACCTCATCGGAAATCAGCCACAGGTCATGGGCGATACACAGCTCAGCCAACGCCTGCCAGGTACTGCGCGGCAGGCTCGCCCCTGAAGGGTTGTGCGGGCTGTTCAGCGCCAGGGCGCGGGTACGCGGGGTGATACGCGCGGCGACGTCTTCGGGCAATACGCGAAAGCCGTTCTCGGAACGCACCGGCACCGGCACCACCACCGCGCCGCAGGCACCGAACACCGCTTCATAGGTGACGTACATGGGTTCGGCGACTATCACCTCGTCGCCGGGGTTCAACACGCATTGGGCAACGCTGAACAGCGCACATTGCGCGCCGGCCAGCACAGTCACCTGATCCGCCGAAACGGCCTGGCCGCTGCGCTGTCGATGACGCTTGGCAATCGCCTCGCGCAGGGCACGCTTGCCGCGCACTTCGGCGTAATGGGTGTTGCCGTTGAGCAGGCTGTCGATGGCGCCCTGGACGATGGGCACCGGCGTGTCGAAATCCGGATCGCCCACCGACAGCAGCAGGATGTCTTCGCCCTGCTCGCGCAAGGCCAGCGCGCGGTAGTGAATGTCCCACGCGGCGGCGCCGTCACCGGCGATACGTTGAGTCAGATCGGAAAAGCGCATGGCTTGATTCCCCTTAAATGCACATCAATGGGCGCAGGCATGCTTGAGCTCGATCAGGGTCACGCCGTTGCGCTTGAAGCCGTGGCGCAAGTCGGTTTGCAGTTCGGCCAGGCTTTGCGGCTGGTTCACGGTGCAACCGAAGGCGCGGCCCAGCGCGGCGAAATCCGGGTTGCGCGGCAGCACGCCGACCGGCTCGATATCGAGGCCGATCATGTCGTCGCGGATCTGCCCCAGGGCGTCGTTGTTCCACAGCAGCACCACCAGCGGGCTGTCGAGTTCTTCGACGGCGGTTGCCAGTTCCTGGGCGGTGTAAAGGAATCCACCGTCGCCAACCAGCACCAGGCCCGGACGTTGCGGCGCGCCGAACTTGGCGCCGATCCCTGCGGGCAGGCCATAGCCGAGGGTGCCGTAACCGGTCGGGTGCAACCAGCTGCGGGTGGCCGCGCTGTCGAAGGCGTAGTTACCGGTGTAGGCCAGTTGGGTCATGTCGGTGCTGATGAAGGCGTTGTCCGGCAATTCCGCAGCGATGCGTTCGAGAATCGCCTGGTGGATCGCCTGCAACGGCGCGTGACCGGCCTTGACCGCTTCACGCAACGCGGCAACCGCAGCAACCGCCGCCGTGGCGTTGCGCACTTCACTCGGCAAACGCTCCAGCAATCCGCTGAGGGTTTGTTGAGCATCACCGTGCAACGCGACAGCGCAGGGATAGAAGTCGTTGAACTTGCGCGGGTCGATGTCGACACGCAGCAGCTCGGCATTCAGTGGCAAGCGCTCACGCCAATAGTCGGTGTCGGCCATTTCGGTGCCGACCGCCAGCACCACATCGGCCTCGGCGATCAGCTTCCAGCCCGGTTCCACGCACAGCGACGAACCGGCATTGAGTGGAGCATCCGGTGGCAGCAGGCCTTTACCGGCGACGCTGGTGAACAGCGGCGCAGCCAGACGCGTGCTCAGTTCGCCGAGTTCCTGCGCTGCGTTCAAGGCGCCGCCGCCGGCAATGATCATCGGGCGCTTGGCGCCTTTGAGTTTGGCCACGGCCGCATCCAGTGCAGTGGCGTTTGCCGGGCCACGACCCGGACGGCGTACCACTTCGTTGCTCCAGTCACGAGTAATCGGTGCCGCCAGCACGTCCAGGGGCACCGAGATGTGCACCGGGCGCGGACGCTCGCTGTCGAACACCGCATAGGCACGGGCGACCAATTCCGGCAGGTCTTCGGCGGTCAGGGCCACGGCGGAAAACGCGGTGATCGGTGCGGTCATCCCACGCTGGTCCTGACATTCGTGGAGAATGCCCCAGCCCTTGCCGAGGCTGGCGGTGTGGTTGACGCTGGAAATCACCAGCATCGGGATCGAATCGGCGTAGGCCTGGCCGATACCGGTTGCGGCGTTGGTCACGCCGGGGCCGGTGATGACGAAGCACACGCCCGGTTTGCCGCTGACACGGGCGTAGCCGTCAGCCATGAAGCTCGCGCCTTGTTCATGACGGGTCAGGACATGACGAATGCCGCTGCCCGGCAAGCCGCGATACAGCTCAAGGGTGTGCACGCCGGGGATTCCGAACACGGTGTCGACACCGTAGTTGGCCAACAGCCGCACCAGGGCCTGGCCGCCGGTCAAGGTTTTGCTTTGCATGTTCATGTCCTCACGCTTGGCCGAGACGAATCAACGCGTCGACCGCAGTGGTGCCCTGGGCACCAACCAACAATGGGTTTACATCCAGTTCCAGCAGGTGCGCGACGTTCTCGCAGGCGTAGTCGGCCACGGCGCGAATCGCGGCGACCAGCGCCTCCAGATCTGCCTCTTCACGGCCACGGAAGCCTTGCAACAGCGCGGCACTGCGCAGGCTCAACAAGGCCTGGCGAATCGCCCCGTCGGTGGTCGGCAGCAACAGGCTGCGACTGTCCTTGAGCAATTCCACCAGAATGCCGCCGGCGCCGATGACCAGGGCCAGGGCGAAATCGTTTTCGCGTTTGATGCCAACGATCAATTCTGCCAAGGGCGGTGATGCCATCGGCTCCAGCAGCAGTTGATCGAAGGGCACGCCCGGCGCGTAGGCAGCGATGCTGCTGCGCATTTTTTCCAGGGCTGCGCCCAATGCCGCGCCGTCCTTGAGGTTCAGCGCCACGGCGCCGGCCTCGGTCTTGTGCGGCAACTGTGCACTGACGGCTTTCACAACCAGCGGATAGCCGAGTTTCTCGGCGTCCTTCAGTGCGCTGGCCGGGGTACTCAAGGCACCGTTGGGCGTCGGCAGGCCGAAGGCTTTCAGTGCCTGCTTCGAATCCCATTCATTGAGCAATTGCCCCTCGCCGTGCAGTGCCTGCGGGCACAGCGGCACCAGTGCCGATTCACCCAGCGCCAACAGCGCCTGGCGATTAAGCTGATAACCGGCAATGCGACCCCACGCGGCCAGACCGTCCTCGACCCCTTGCAACGCCGCCACGCCTTGGCCATGCAAACGCTCACGGGCGTGGGGTGGCAGCAGTTCCGGGAAAGCCGAAGTGACAAAACCGGTCTTGCCGTGGCGAACCAGCGCCTTGCAGTACAGGTCCAGCAGCAGGTCGCACTCCTTGCGCTCGCCGGTAAATTCCGCCGGATAGTCGAGCACCAGCATCGCTGCATCGGCTTCGGTGCGCAGGGCACTGTCGAGCATGCGATTGAGCGCCTCGCCGTCACCCCAGATCGCCGTGGTAAAGTCCAGCGGATTGACCAGGTTGGCGTAGGTCGGCAGCACCTGCGCCAGTTCACCGACCTGACCTTGATCGAGTTTTGGCAACGTCAGCTCGTTGCGTTCCGAATAGTCGGCAATCAGCCCGGCATCGCCGCCGGAACAGGCCAGGGCGATCAGGCTGTTGCCGGCCGGCAGGTTTCCGCAGGCCGCGGCTTTCAGGGTTTCGACGAAGCTAACCGGTCCACTGACGCGGATCACCCCGAGGCGATCGAACAGGGCGTCATACAGCGCATCGGAACCCGACAGCGAACTGGTGTGACTCAAGGCCAGTTCGGCACCGATCTGCGACACACCGGTTTTCAGGGCGATGATCGGGATGCCCTTCTCCAGCGCCTTGTGTGCGGCACGGGCGAAGCCGGGCACGTTTTTCAAACCTTCCAGGTGCAGGCCGATGGCGGTGACGCGGGGCTCGTCGAGCAGCACGTCCATCAGTTCGGCCACACCCAGTTGTGCCTGGTTGCCCACCGAGGCCATGTAGGCCACCGGCAACGAACGGTCGCTCATCGACAGGTTGTAGGCGAAGTTGCCGCTCTGGGTCAGCACCGCTACGCCCTTCTCCACCGCCTTGCCGCCATGGGCCACCGGCCACAGCGCCGAGCTGTGCAGGTAGTCGAGCAAGCCGTAGCAGTTGGGGCCGAGCAAGGCCATGTCGCCGGCGGCTTCGAGCAGTTGCTGTTGCAGGGCCTGGCCTTCGGCGCCGGTTTCGGCAAAGCCCGAGGCATAGCAGATCGCGCCGCCGGCACCGACGGCCGCCAGCTCGGCGACGCAGGTCAGGGTCAGCTCGCGGTTGGTGGCGATGAACACCGCGTCCGGGCCGCAGGGCAGCTCGGCGACGCTGCGCACGCACGGCACGCCTTCGAGGCTGTCGTGCTGCGGGTTGACCAGCCACATCTGGCCTTGGTAGCCGCCCTCGGCACAGCGCTTGAGGGCACGGGCCATGCTGCGCCCGCCGACAAAAGCGACGTGTTGCGGTGCAAGCATGCGCTTGAGGTTGTCACGAATGGTTTGCGACATGGGAATTCTCCGACCCGATCAGCGCAACAGTGGCCGCAGCAGTTCGCGGGAAATGATGTGACGCTGGATTTCCGAGGTGCCTTCCCAGACCCGCTCGATCCGTGCGTTACGCCAGATGCGCTCCACCGGGCTTTCATCCATCAGGCCCATGCCGCCGAAGATCTGCACTGCTTCGTCGGCAGCACGGCCCAGCACTTCACTGGCGAACAACTTGGCCATGCCGGCCTCGCCGTCGGTCATGGTGCCCTGGTCCATTTTCCACGCGGTGTGCAGGGTCAGCAGCTCGGCGGCGCGGATCTGCGTGGCCATGTCCGCCAACTTGAACGACACGCCCTGGAAGTTGCCGATGGCCTGACCGAACTGCTTGCGGTCCGCCGCCCATTGCAGCGATACGTCGAGCGCACGCTGGGCCTGACCGACGCAGTTGGCCGCGACCATCACCCGCCCGGCAGTCAGCCAGGCGTTGGCCACGTCCCAGCCCTTGCCGACTTCGCCGAGCACTTTGCTCGCCGGTACGCGGCAGTCGTCGAAGAACATTTCGAAGGTGTGGTAACCACGGTTGCTGACGCACTTGGGACCACGGCGAATGGTCATGCCCGGGGTGTTGCGGTCGACCAGGAACGAGGTCACGGCGTTGCGCTTCTTGCCGTTGTGCTCGTAGGTGTCGGTGACGGCAAAGACGATGGCGAAATCGGCATGGCCGGCGTGGCTGATGAAGTGCTTGCTGCCATTGAGGACGAAGTCGTCGCCTTCACGCACGGCGCGGGTCTTGATTGCGTTGGCGTCGGAACCGGCACCCGGTTCGGTCAGGGCGAAGCAGTCGATTTTCTCGCCCTGGATGCACGGCAGCAGGTAGTCGTTGATCTGGTCACCGGTGCAGGCCATGAGGATCTTCGACGGCCGTGCGACGAACACGTGCAGCGCCCAGGAGACTTTCGACAGCTCACGTTCGATGAGGGCCTGGGACAGGTAATCGAGGCCGCCACCGCCCACTTCTTCGGGCATGTTGAAGGCGTAGAAACCGGCAGCGATGGCCTTGCCACGAATCTGCGCGGCCAGTTCCGGGGACACTTCGTCGGCACGGTCGACTTCGGTTTCGTAAGGCAGCAGTTCCTTCTCGACGAAGCTGCGTACCGAGTCCACCAACATTTCTTGTTCTTGGGTCAGTTGGAAATTCATGCTGCTACCTGTTGTTCGTGTGCTGATAGAGGTGGGCAAAACGGTCCGTCTTAACGGCCGACAAAATTCGCCGGGCGTTTTTCCATGGCGGCGCGCAGGGCCTCGCTGCCGTCTTCGCTACGCCCACACAACAGACCGGCGGCGAGCTCGGCTTGCAATTGTTCAGCGAGGCTGCGTTCGGCGCCGTCACGGATGAGTTTCTTGGTTTGCGCGAAGGCGAAGGTCGGACCTGCTGCCAGGCGTGTCGCCAGTTCGTTGGTCACGGTGAGCAGTTGATCGTCGGCACAGACTTCACCGACCAGCCCCGCCGCCAGGGCACGGTCGGCGCCCCACAGCTCATCGAGAAACAGCAGACGCTTGGCCTGTTCGCTGCCGATCAGCCGTGGCAGGTGCCAGCTGGCGCCGGCGTCCGGCGAGTAAGCCATGCTGGTGTAACCGGCCTTGAAGCGCGCCGACTGCCCGGCGATGCGCAGGTCGCAGCACAGGGTCAAGTCCATGCCCGCGCCGACGGCGGTGCCGTTGATGGCAGCGACCGTGGGTTTTTCCAGGCTGTGCAGACGGGTCATCAGGGCGTGAGCGGTTTCGGTCCAGCCGTAGGTTTCCAGGGCGCCACGGGCTTCGGCATCGGCCCATTCGTCGAGGTCGGCGCCGGCGCAGAAACTGCGGCCGCTGCCGGTCAACACCACCACGCGCACGGCGGGATCGGCGTTGTACGCATCGAGCAAGGCGTGCAGGTTTTTCAGGGTTGGAATGTCCAGCGCATTGCGCTGGGCGGTGCGATTGAGGGTGATCCAGGCAACGCCTGCTTCGACTTGGCTGAGCAGCGACGGTTGAGCGGTCATGGGAATCCTCTAATTATTGTGATGGGTCTGAGGTGACGCGACTTGAGCTCATACTAAACGAGTGTTCAGTAAGGCGGCAATCGGCGGATAAATAAGCTGTAACAGGCTTATGCAATCCGTAGGCAATTGGTTTTATTAGCTTTTTTATTGATGAAGCGAAATCGGGCGATGGCGCTGTTACAACTTCGAACAACTAGCGACAGGCGGTAGGTCCCTGGACTTTGTCTCACCGCAAAAACCTGTAGGAGCGAGCCTGCTCGCGATGGTGGGTCAGACACCACTGGGCGACTGACAGGCCATCGCGAGCAAGCTCGCTCCTACAAGGGGACCGTGTGGTGTTTTGGGATCAGGCGGTAGGCAGGCTCGGTGCCAGGACGCCGCCGCGTTTGCGGTGAATCAGGAAGTACGCGCCATAGCACAGCGCAATGAAGCCGAAGCCCCAGTACAGCGACGGCCGCTGGGTTTCATCCAGGGCCAGGAACACGAACAACGAGCAGCACAGGGTGATGCACATCAGCGGCAACACCGGGAACCACGGGGCGCGGTATTTCAGGTCGCTGAGTTTGCCGCCTTCACGCAGGTAAGCCTTGCGGAACTTGTACTGCGCCAGGGCGATGACGATCCAGGTCACTGTGCCGGACATACCGCTCACCGCCATCAACACCATGAACAAGGTGTCAGCGGCGACAAAGCTGGTCATCAGCGACACCAGGGCAAAACACAGGGTGATGCTCAGCGCCCGCAACGGCACGCCACGCTTGCTCAGCGGCGACAGGCTTTTCGGCGCCATGCCGGTTTTCGACATGGCCCACAGAATGCGCGTCGAGGCGTACAGGCCGGAGTTGCCCACCGACAGGATCGCCGTGAGGATGACGAAGTTCATCAGGTCGGCGGCGTAAGGAATGCCGACCATGTCAAACACCTGCACGAACGGGCTTTCCATCAGACCGGCCTGCTGCCACGGCACGATGGCCGACAGCACGATGATCGCCAGGACGTAGAAGATCAGCACACGGAACACCACGTTGCGCACGGCGCGTGGAATGCTCTTTTCCGGCTGGTCGGTTTCACCCGCTGCCACGCCCATGATCTCGCAACCCTGGAAGGCGTAGACCACGGTCATCATCACCGCGAACACCGCAGACAAGCCGTTGGGGAACAGCGAGTCGCCGATCAGGTTGCTGGCCATCGGTGCCGGGGCGCCGCTGGTCAGTGGCATCACGCCGAAGATCACCAGCACGCCAACCACGATAAAACCGAGAATCGCCGCGACCTTGATCCCCGAGAACCAGTACTCCGCTTCACCAAAGGCGCGGGTGGCCAAGGCATTGATGCCGAACAGCACCACCACGAACAACGCCGACCAGTACCAGATCGGCACCGTCGGGAACCAACGGGTCATCAGCATGCCGGCCGCGGTGAATTCCAGGCCCACGGTGGTGGCCCAGCTCATCCAGTACACCCAGCCGATCATGAAGCCGGTGGCCGGGCCGATATATTTGGTGGCGTGGGTCTGGAATGAGCCGGATACCGGCATCTGCACCGACAATTCGCCCAGGCAGACCATCACCAGGTACATCAGGAAACCGGCCACCAGGTAGGCCAGAATCGCCCCCACCGGCCCGCCCTGGTTGATGGTCACCCCCGAGCCCATGAACAGCCCGGTGCCGATCACGCCACCGAGGGAGAGCATGAAAATGTGCCGACTCTTGAGGGCGCGGGTGAGCTGGATGCCTTTGCGATCTGTGTTGTCGTTCATGGCGGCCCCTCAGCAATCGTTCAGGGGCGCAGTGCGGGACAGGGCGTCACGGCACGGGGAGGAATCAGCTTTACGGCAGGTCATTATTATTATCTCCAATAAGCTTCGAAGACCGCGCAGGGGCGGTTACGGCGATTATTGGAAAGCGATGTAAGTTCGGGTTGACCGTAAAGATCGAAGTTGTAGAAAGTCGTAACAAACTTGTACGTCAGTGCTGCAACAGGCCTTCCAGGGTCAGCAGCGAGCGTTGCATGTGGATGTGCACTGAAGGGGTAATGGCCTGGATCGCCGATTCGTCATTGTCCAGCGCAGCTTCTTCGAGCTTGCGCAGCTCCCCCGCCAGACCGCGAAAGCCCAGGGAGTCACTGCTGCCGGCCAGGCGATGGGCCTGATGAGCGATTTCGGTGCAATCGTCCGCCGCCAGGGCGTCAGCCAATGCTTCGCGATGTTGAACAATCGAACCACGCAATACCGCGAGCAAACCCTGCACCTTTTGTTCGCCGAGCAAGGTGCGATGGGTGCTCAGCAGCGGCCAGTCAATCGCCTCGTCGGCGTCGGCAACAGCGTCGGCAGGCCCCTGTCCTTGCAACACCTGACGCAGGTTTTCCAGCCGCAACGGTTTGGCGAGGATGCCATCCATCCCAGCCTCCATATAACCGCGCACCAGCGTCGGCTGCACGCTGGCGGTCAGGGCAAAGATCCTCGTGCAGCGGTTGGGCCCATCATGACTGCGAATATGCCTGCACAACTCATCACCGCTGATGCCTGGCAGGTGCACGTCGAGCAGGATCAGATCGAACACCCGAGCGGCGCATTGCTGCAGCGCCTGCCCGGCCTCTTCTGCCAGCCAGACCTGATGACCGTCCCGTTCGAGCAGGCCCTGTGCGACCTCGCGGTTGAGGGCGACATCTTCGACCACGAGAATTTTCATGGCAGGTGCGCCCGCACCTATCGGCGTCAGTTGTGCGCTAGCGTCGGCCACTTGCAGGTCGAGCTCAAACCAGAATCGGCTGCCCCGCCCGACCTCACTGTCCACGCCTATCTGGCCGCCCATCTGCTCGACCAGATGCTTGCAGATCGCCAATCCCAACCCGGTGCCGCCGAAACGCTGGGCGACGTCTTCGCTGGCCTGGGTAAATCGTTCGAAGATCTTCGCCTGCATGCCCGGCTCAATGCCGATGCCGTTGTCGCTGACGTTGACCCGAATGCGCTGACAGCCTGAATCTGCAGACAAAAGCCGGACCTCGACGCTGACTTCGCCGCCTTCGGTGAACTTGATCGCGTTGGCCAGCAGGTTGCTCAGCACCTGGCGCAGAAACTGCTCGGCGCCGTGGTAGTGCTCGGCGATGACTGGATCGACCCGGCAGTTGAGCAGCGTGTCGTTGCTCAGCGCCCGCGGTTCCAGCAGTGTCAGCACTTCATCGAGCAGCTGACGCAAGGAGAAATCCACCGGCTCGGGGTGGCTGACGCCCTCCTCCAGTTTGGCGAAATACAGCACTTCGTTGAGGATGGTCAGCAGGCCTTCGCCGGCCTTGTGCAACGCGTCCAGGCGTTTGCCGTTCTGTTCGTCCAGGCGTGCACCGCGCAGCAGTTCGGCCATGCCGAGGATACCGTTGAGCGGCGTGCGCAACTCGTGGCTCATGGTCGCCAGAAAACGTGACTTGGCGAGGTTGGCCGCTTCCGCCTCGTCCTTGGCGCGCATCAGGCTGGCGGTGCGACGCTCGACCCGTTTGAGCAATTCGTCACGATTGTCCTGCAAGGCCAGGCGATCGTTTTCCCGCCGTTCGATGTCGCTGAGGATGGCCCGGCGCATGTCGTCCAGGGCATCGGCCACGGTGTCGATTTCGTCACTGTTGGCGCTGCGGCGCTTGTGCAGGTGCAAGGGTTCCTGCCACTCGCCGTCGGCGATGCGCCGGGCAAAGTCGGCCATGACCTGCAGATGTCGAGTCACCAACCGATAAAACAGGCCGGACAGTGCGATGGCCAGACCACAGAGAAACACTGCCATCCACAACAGGCTGGTCAGCCCGGTCGCGTACAACCGCTTGTAGACCGCGCCCAGATCGGTACTCACTTCCAGCTCGCCGAGGTTGCGCACCGGGCCGGACGGCGGTTGGTAATCCAGGGTAAATCGCTCGATGCGCAGCGGCCCTTCCGGCTGCGGATTGCCCTGCATCAGATCAAAATCCGGACTGCTCAGGTGCACCCGCGTCACGTCGGAGAAATCCACCAGGCCGCGCAATTGCACGTTGAGCTGCTCCTGGTTCAAGTCCCAGAGGCTGCGTTCGAGGCTGGCCAGATAGCCGGCGCGGATCAACTCCATGCGCGCGTCGATGTCACGCATTTCCCGGCGATATTCGATGTACAACTGCACGCTGCTGGCCAGCACGGTAAAACACAGGCTGAACAACAGGATGAACAGCAGCAGGCGCCGCAACAGTCCGGCGGGGCGGGCGCGCATCATTGCTCGTTCGCCGGCAGGTTGATCATGTCGCGGTAGGTCACTTCGCTTTCGTTGAGCCAGCGCTCGATGTCACCGCCATCGACCATGCGTTGCAAGCCGGCATCGATTTCGGGCATGCGACTAGCCAAGGGCGAACGGCGGGACACGGCGACCCGCAGGTAGTCCACGCTCAATGCCTTGGGCAAGGCGACGATGTCTTTGCCACCCGGCAGGTTTTCCACGTACAACTGGCCGGTGCGACGCTCCTGGGTGATGAAGTCGATGCGTCCGCGAATCAGCTTGCCGAAGTTCTGGTGGCTGTCGGAGACCCATTCGATGTTGTTGTTTTTCGCGACCAGGCGATCGAAGTCCACGCCGTAGCTTTCGCCGAACAACAAGCCGCCCCGGTAGCGGGCCAGATCATCGAGACGATCGAAGGTCACCGGGTGTTGGCGGTTGACGAACAACGCCACTTCTTCGCGCAGCACCGGCACCGTCGAAAACAGCATGCTCTGTTGCCGTTGCTCGCTGCTGTAGGCCAGCACCACGTCGACCCGACCTTCGGCCGCGTCGAGCAGGCAGCGCTTCCAGTTGCCCAGCACCACCACTTCGACGTCATACCCCAATTGACCGAACAGGTTTTTCACCACGCTCGGCGCCAGGCCACGGACCTGTTTGCCATCGCTCCAGGACACGGGTGGGTACACCGGGTAATCGCAATAACGCACGACTTCGTTCGCCGTGGCATTGCCAAACGCCAAAACCAGCAGCAGCCAACACCAGCGTCCCACGAACGTCAGGCTGCCACGCCAGCGGTGAACAGGTAGCCGGCACCGTGAATGGTGATGATCAACTGCGGCTCGGCAGGATCGTCGTGCAACTTGCGGCGCAGACGGCCGACCAGTACGTCGATGGAGCGGTCGTTGGGCACCCATTCGCGATTGCGGATCTGATCCATCAGTTGATCGCGGCTCAAGGTATGCCCGCTGTTGCGCAGGAACACGCTGAGCAACTGGTACTCGCCGTGGGTCAGCAAGGTTTCGCTGCCGGCCGGATCGATCAGACGACGGCGGTCGGTATCGAGTGCCCAGTCGGCGAATTGCTTGACCGTTTTGGTTGTGGCAGCAGGTGGCGGCGGTGTCTGCGCGTGGCGCACCCGACGAATCAGGTTCTTCGCCCGGGACACCAGTTCGCGCGGGTTGAGGGGTTTGATCACGTAGTCATCGGCGCCGCATTCGAGGCCGACGATGCGGTCGATTTCATCGTTGCGCCCGGTGATCAGGATGATCCCGACTTCCGACCGCACCCGCAGTTCGCGGGTCAGGGTCAGGCCGTCCTTGCCCGGCAAGCGAATGTCGAGCATCACCAGGTCCACGGTCTGGCTGGCGAGAAAGGTTTCCGCCAGTTCCGCAGTGGCGGCGCAATGCACGTCGTAGCCTTCCTGGGACAGGTAGGCGTGCAGCAGTTCGCGAATCAACGGATCGTCATCGACGATCAATACCCGAGGAGTCATCGCTTGAAGTCCTGCATGGGCCCGAGGGCCAAATTTCTTATTAGAGTGTTTTCCTGCACCGGCGCCAGAGAGTATCCATTGTTGAACGACTGATCAACAGCTGCCGGTCTGCACGCAAAAGCGTTGACGACCGCCTGCCTGCAAGCCGTCGACCCAGGCCTCACAGATCTGGATGCCCTGCTCCGGGGTAAAGGTGCCTGGGTTGAGCCCGGACTCCAGCCATAAGCCGTCGAGTATCGCGCTCAAGGCGATGGCCGCGAGGTCGGCATCAAAGTTTTCCCAGCCTCCTTCCTGGGCCAGTTCCATCAGCACCTTGCGCAGGATGGCGCGGTACTCGCCGTAGGAATGATCGTGGGCCTGGTTGATCGCCTCGGCGGTTTTCACCGCGCCCCAGAACGCCAGCCAGGCGTCGATCAGTTGCGGGTCGAGCAATTCGGCGGAGAACGAACCGCGAAAAAACGCCGACAATCGTTCCCGTGCATTGGGCGCCGCCTGCTCCATTGCATCGCGCAACAAGGTCATGACCCGCCCGGTAATCGCCATGTAGGCCTCGGCCACCAGTTCGTCCTTGCCGGAATAGTGGTGGCTGATCAGCCCAACGGAAACGCCCGCTTCGGCGGAAATCTTGCGGATCGATGCGCCCTGGAAACCATGGCGCTTGAGGCACACCAGCGTCGCCTCGATCAGGTTGGCTTTGCGCAACTCCGGTTCCATGCGGGAAAAACGGGCTTCCTGACTCATTGGCGACATGCTCCTGGGTTCGATCGTTGAGGCTCGCTTGCGTTCTCGGCGAGCTGAACGACTGTACAGCAAGAGCAGGAAAAATCGCTAGTCACTTGCCTGTCTGATGATCCGCAGCGCCTGCATCGCTGGCAAACCGGCGATGACGCCTGATCAGTCGCGATAACCGGGCGCAACCCGATCCAGCAACCGCAACATCGCCGCCCAGGCCAGTTGCATGGCATCCGGGTCATTCAGCTGACCCTCCTCCAGCGGCCGTCCCGGATCGTTGAACTGGCGCTCGGTGTGCGCACAGACCTCATCGGGTGGCAAGACGATTTCTCCCGCCGCCATGGCCGCCAACTGAATCTCGCAGGCCTTTTCCAGGTAGTACATGCGCAAGAACGCCTGGCTCACGGTCTCGCCCACGGTCAGCAAGCCGTGGTTACGCAGCATCAGCACCGGCTTGTCACCGATGTCCGCGACCAGGCGCTCCTGCTCGCTCAAGTCCAGTGCCACGCCTTCGTAGTCGTGGTAGGCGACCCGGCCATAGAACTCCATGGAGATCTGGTTGACCGGCAACAACCCGCACTTGAGCGCCGCCACCGCACAACCGGACTTGGTGTGGGTGTGCAACACGCATTGCGCGTCTTCGCGGGCGCCATGAATGGCGCTGTGAATGACGAAGCCGGCGGGGTTCACCGGGTACGGCGACGGCTCGACGGCATGGCCATCGAGGTCGATCTTGACCAGGTTGGAGGCGGTAATTTCATCGAACATCAGCCCGTACGGGTTGATCAGAAAATGATGCTCCGGCCCCGGGATCCGCACCGAGATGTGGGTGAAGATCAGATCGGTCATGCGGAAATGCGCAATCAACCGGTAGCAGGCTGCCAGTTCTTCGCGCAGGCGTTGTTCGGTGATGCTGCGCTCGGCAGTGGCAACGTTGTTCATGCTCAGGTACTCCAGGCTATACGACTGCGGCAGACAGTAAGGCTGGACGCGTCCTGCGTCCAGCCACAGTCACTTATTTACTGGCCCAGGCGTTGAAACGTTCTTCGAGTTCTTCACCGTGATCAACCCAGAAACCGACGTTCATCGACAGCGCGCCCTTGAGGTTCTGCGGTGCGGTTGGCACCCACTGCGCCAGTTTGTCGTCCAGCTGCGCGGCGGCCTGAGTGTTGGTCGGGCCGTAAGGGATCTGCTTCACATAATTGACCTGGGCATCGGGCTGGTTGGCGAAGGCGATGAATCGCTTGGCCTGGTCCACGTGTTTTGAGCCCTTGATGATTGCCCAGTAATCCATGCCATAGAGGCTGCCGGGCCAGACCAGGCCCAAGTGGCTGCCCTTCTGCGCGGCGTCGGCGATGCGACCGCTGTAGGTCGACGTCATCACCACATCGCCGGACATCAGCCATTGCGGTGGCTGGGCGCCCGCTTCCCACCACTGGATATAAGGCTTGAGTTCATTGAGTTTGGCGAACGCCCGGTCCACACCCTGTGGGGTGGCGAGGACCTTGTAGACGTCTTCGGTTTTCACCCCATCGGCGAGCAAGGCAAACTCGAGGTTGTACACCGCGCGTTTACGCAGGCCACGCTTGCCGGGGATTTTCCTGACGTCCCAGAAGTCTGCCCAAGAGGTGGGCGCTTGCGCCAGCTTGTCGGTGTCATAGGCGATTGCCACGCTCCAGACCAGTGCCGCAGAGCCGCAGTCTTGCGCTGCCTCAGGGATCAGTTGGTCTGCGTGGCCCAATCGGGTCCAGTCCAGCCGTTCGTACATGCCTTCTTCGCACCCGCGCATCAGGTCCGGGCCTTCGATCTGTACCACGTCCCAATCGACGTTGCCGGTATCGACCATGACTTTGATCTTGGCCATCTCACCGTTGTATTCGCTCTGGATCACCTTGCTTTGATCCACAGCGGCGAAGGGTTGAAAGAACGCCACGTCCTGGGCTTTTTGTCCGGCTCCGCCGTATCCGACCACCACCATGTCCGATGCTGCCTGAGCGTTGCCAAGGCCCAGGGCCGCGGTCAACACCAAGGGATAAAAACCGTGCTTGAACGTTCGCGATTTCATCAATGGTTCCTCTTGCAGGTGCCACCCGGTCAGCAACCGGAAAGGCCCTTTTTTATTGTTGTGAGGTTCACCCCAGGAGCGGGCTCGGAATGAAACTACTGCAAGCCATAGTAAAAAAACAAGTTGATTTTTTACTGAAGGTAAATTTCTATAGGCCAATAATAACAACGCCAAAAACCTGTGATCTCATGTAGGAGCGAGCATGCTCGCGACGGGCGTTAACGATAACGCGGGCCACCTGATTCCCCGCGGTGCCCGAACCACCATCGTCGGAACGCCGCCCGGAGCATGCTCGCTCCTACAAAGGTCAGCCTGTCTGGAGTAGCCGCACCATGTCGACACCCGCCTTCGCGCACCTGTTCGAACCCTTGCAGATCCGTGGCAAGCGCCTGAAAAACCGCATCATGTCCAGCGGTCACGACACCTCGATGCCCACGGACAACCTGGTCAACGAACAGTTGATTGCCTATCACCGGGCGCGTGCCGAAGGCGGCGCCGGGCTGATCGTGTTGCAGGTCGCCGGTGTCCATGACAGTGCGCGCTACACCTCCCATGTGCTGATGGCCACGGACGATGCCTGCATCGAGGGCTATCGCAAGATCGCCGAGGAATGCCACGCCCACGGCACCGTGGTGCTGTCCCAAGTGTTCCATCCCGGACGGGAAATCATGGAGTCCAGCGATGGCCTGCTCGCCGTCGCCTACTCGGCTTCCAACGTGCCGAACGAACGCTTCCGGGTGATGCCCCGGGCGCTCGACCAGGCGATGATCGACGAGATCATCAAGGGCTATGCCGACGCCGCGCGACGCCTGTATCAGGCCGGGATCGACGGCGTGGAAGTGGTCGCCAGCCACGGTTATCTGCCGGCGCAGTTCATCAATCCACGGGTCAACCGCCGCACCGATGGCTACAACGGTGAGCTGGAACAACGCCTGCGCTTTGTCCGTGAAGTGATTGCCGCCGTGCGCGCCGCGACCGATGAGCAGTTCATCGTCGGCCTGCGCATCTCCGCCGACGAACGCGACCCCGAAGGCCTGACCGAAGACGAATCCCTGGCAGCGGTACAGAAGCTGCAATCACAGCTCGATTACGTGCACATCGTTGCCGGCACCTCGGCTTCTCTGGGGGGCGCGGTGCATATCGTGCCGCCGATGGCGATCGAGGCGGCGTATCTGGCCAGGGAAGCCGGCACCTTCAAGGCGAGTCTGGACATCCCGTTGTTCGTCACCGGCCGCATCAACCAGCCCCAGGAGGCCGAGCTGATTCTGGCCCGTGGCCAGGCCGATGTCTGCGGCATGACCCGCGCATTGATCTGCGACCCGCAAATGCCGAACAAGACCGACACCGGCCGCGTCGAAGACGTGCGCGCGTGCATCGCCTGCAACCAGGCGTGCATCGGGCACTTCCACAAAGGCCTGCCGATTTCCTGCATCCAGCACCCGGAGACCGGCCGCGAGCTGATTTTCGGCGAGCGCAAAGTCGCGACAACACGCAAGCGCATCATGGTCGTTGGCGGTGGTCCGGCCGGCATGAAAGCTGCTGCCGTCGCTGCCCAGCGCGGACATGAGGTGACCCTGTACGAAGCCAGTTCACAGCTTGGCGGCCAGGTTCTGCTTGCGCAGTTGCTGCCACGGCGCAGCGAGTTCGGCGGCGCCAGCACCAACCTGCAACGGGAAATGGAACTGGCCGGGGTGCGCGTGGTGCGCAACACCCGGGTTGACCGTGCGCTGGTCGAGCAGGAAAAACCTGACAAGGTGATCATCGCCACGGGCGCCGAACCTTACTGGCCAGCGTTCGAACGCGGTGGTGAGTTGCAGGTGGTGGATGCCTGGCAGGTCCTGCGCGACGAGGTAAAAATCGGTCGATCGGTGGTGGTGGTCGACTGGCGCTGCGACTGGATTGGTCCCGGTGTAGCGGAGCGCCTGATCCGCGCCGGTCATCAGGTGCAACTGGCGGTCAACGGCACGCATTGTGGCGAGAACCTGCCGCTGTATGTACGCGACCAACTGGCCGGCGAGCTGCACAAACTGGCAGTGCCGATTACCCCCTACGCACGCCTGTACGGCTGCGATGACAACACCGTCTACCTGCAACACACCGCGAGCGGCGAGCCGATGTTGATGGAAGACGTCGACACCCTGGTGCTGTGCAGCGGCCACCAGCCAGTGGACACCCTCGGTACCGAATTGCAGGGGCTGGTGGAGTTTCAACGCATTGGCGACTGCCTGGCGCCGCGAACGGCGGAAGAAGCGATTTATGAAGGTTTGAAAGTCGCGTGGGAGCTGTAAGGCTGTTTATACTCCGGGGCTTTAACGGCTGACCCCCCATCCTGTAGGAGCGAGCATGCTCGCGATGGCGTCAAAAACACCGCGTTGAACCTGCCTTCACGCGTTATCGTTGGCGACCATCGCGAGCATGCTCGCTCCTACAAGGGATCTGCGCCATACCCCCGGTTCGGAATTTTCCATGAGCAACAGCAGCAAGATGCCGCCCGCCTCCGACGCCGCCGCGCCGCATTTCCTCGGCACGCGGATTCGCGGTCTGCGCAAACGTCGGGGCATGACGCTCGCGGAACTGGCCAGCCAGAGCGAGCTCACCGCCGGTTACATCAGCCAGCTGGAACGCAACCTCGCCTATCCGTCGATCCCGGCGCTGTTCAACATCACCCGTAGCCTGGGCGTGACCATTCAATGGTTCTTTGCCAGTGAAGCGACCACCGACCCGGCCGACGACGGCATCGTGGTACGCAAGCACAGCCGCCTCAACGTGCATTACGAAGACGGTATCGTCGACCAGTTGTTGACCCCGCAAGCCACGCGACAACTGGAGATGCTCCACTCGCGCTTTCCGCCCGGCACCTACAGCCAGCAAAGCTACAGCCACGATGGCGAGGAAGCGGGTTTTCTGTTGTCCGGCAGTTTCGAGTTGTGGGTCGGCGAGCGTTATTTCCAGCTCAATGAAGGCGACAGCTTCAGCTTTTCCAGCCAGGAGCCGCATCGCTACGGCAACCCTGGAGAGGTCGATGCGGTGGTGATCTGGGTGATCACCCCACCGACGTTTTAACGGCGTCCGCGACCGTTGACCGGCACGGCACTCGCACGTTTGAGGGTGTCGCTCGGCAGCTCCTTGAACAGGGCCCGGTAGCTGCTGGAAAACCGCCCCAGGTGCCAGAACGACCAGTGCATGGCCACCTCGGCCACGGTGGTTTGCGTCGGCGTGCGACTGAGCAATTCACGTCGCGCACTGTTGAGCCGGCGCAGGCGCAACCACTGGGTCGGCGCCATGCCGGTGTAGGTCTTGAACGCATGCTGCAACTGACGCAATGAGACGCCGGCCACCAGCGACAGCTCCAACAGGTTCAAGTGTTCTTCCGGGGTGTCCGCCGCCCACTCCCCCACACGCTTCATGATCGCCCGTTCGCTGGCACGGCGCTGCAACGCACCCTGATCCAGGCACACGCAGGCGTTATCGAGAATGAACAGGCAATCGTCGAGTAATTGCTGGGTCAGGGTTTCGCGGGTCGGCGGGTCGAAGGTTTGCGACAGGCGCGTCAGGGTGCTGCTGAGCCAGCGACAGAACAAGGCGTTCTGCTGGGAATTGAGCGGCGCCATGAACAGCCCTTCGAGTCGGGCGATGTCGAGGCTGTTGCGTTGCACGAACTCCGGGCCGAAGACCACGGCGATTTCCTGGTAATTCTCCGGCGTGATCCAGATGTTGCGGCTCTCGCCGTTCAACACATAGAGCGCGTTGTCGCTGCGGTCGAAACAGAACGACAACGAGCCCTGGGGCGCGCTGAAATTCTGCTCGACCCGGGTGTTCATGTGTTCCTCGTAGATCTCCACACCCTGTAAATCCAGATAGCGCACGAGACCTGCGAAATGCCCCGGCGACATCTGTTGGTAATGCTGGGTCCAGCCCGGCGTGGCGCGGATTTGCTCGGCGACATCGGCGGTACTGAAGGCTTGCACCTGTAGCGAATTGCACACTGCGTTTGGGTCTGTCATGGGATGACCTGGCGCACTCTTTTGGTGCACTTTGTACTGCTTAAAGTGGATAGATGGAACGGCAAGGCTCGCCCAAGATAGTCGTCAACGCGCTACAGGGGAAGTGTCGGATAGATGAAATCGGCTTCTTCTGGCGTTAATAAAACCAATAACGAGGTCTTTATGAATGTCCCTTTCGATCAGCTGTTCACTTGGCTGAAAGATCACAAGATTACCGAAGTCGAGTGCGTCGTCAGCGATCTGACCGGCATTGCACGCGGCAAAATTGCACCGACCAACAAGTTCCTGCATGAGCGAGGCATGCGCCTGCCGGAAAGTGTCCTTCTGCAAACGGTAACCGGGGACTTTGTCGACGACGACATCTACTACGACCTGCTCGACCCTGCCGACATCGACATGGTCTGCAAGCCGGTGGCCGACGCCGTTTACGTGGTGCCATGGGCGATCGAGCCAACCGCCATTGTCATCCACGACACCTTCGACAAGTTCGGCAACCCGATCGAACTGTCGCCGCGCAACGTGCTCAAGAAAGTCTTGCAGCTGTACACCGACAAAGGCTGGAAGCCAATCGTTGCGCCGGAAATGGAGTTCTACCTGACCCAGCGCTGCGAAGACCCGGACTTGCCGCTCAAGGCACCGACGGGCCGTTCGGGCCGTGCCGAAAGCGGCCGCCAGTCGTTCTCCATCGATGCTGCCAACGAATTCGACCCGCTGTTCGAAGACGTCTACGACTGGTGCGAACTGCAAGGCCTGGACCTCGACACGTTGATCCACGAAGACGGTCCGGCGCAGATGGAAATCAACTTCCGTCACGGCGACGCCCTCGACCTGGCCGACCAGATCACCGTGTTCAAGCGCACCATGCGTGAAGCGGCGCTCAAGCACAACGTGGCGGCCACCTTTATGGCCAAGCCGGTCGGCGACGAGCCTGGCAGCGCCATGCACATTCACCAGAGCGTGGTCGAAATCGCAACGGGCAAGCCGATTTTCGCCGATGAAAACGGCAACATGAGCGAGCTGTTCCTGCACCACATCGGCGGCCTGCAGAAGTACATCCCGAAACTGCTGCCGATGTTCGCACCGAACGTCAACTCGTTCCGCCGCTTCCTGCCGGACACTTCGGCACCGGTGAACGTCGAGTGGGGCGAAGAAAACCGCACCGTCGGCCTGCGTGTACCGACCTCCAGCCCGGACGCCATGCGCGTGGAAAACCGCCTGCCGGGTGCCGACGCCAACCCGTACCTGGCCATCGCCGCCAGCCTGCTGTGCGGTTACCTGGGCATGGTCGAGCACATCGAGCCAAGCGCTGCAGTACAGGGCCGCGCTTACGAGCGTCGCAACCTGCGCCTGCCGATCACCATCGAAGAAGCGCTGACGCAGATGGAAGAATGCGACACCGTCAGCCGCTACCTGGGCAGCAAGTTCGTGCGTGGCTACGTTGCGGTCAAACGCGCCGAGCATGAGAACTTCAAGCGCGTGATCAGTTCGTGGGAGCGTGAGTTCCTGTTGCTCAGCGTCTGAGATCTTCGCCACCTTCAAGGGCCCCATCGCGAGCAAGTCGAGTCGTCGCACCGTCGCTCCCACAGGAGAGCGCATTTCAACTGTGGGAGCGACGGCGCGACCTGCTCGCAATGGCGGCCGCTCGAACACCAAAGAAACGCCTGAAGACATCCAATAACTCTAAAAGGTATCGATATGCGTCTTTTGAAATCCGTGGTTCCGGTTGCACTGGCCGTCCTGTTCAGCTCAGTGGCACAGGCCCAGCCGCAAGTCAGCGTGTACAACTGGACCGACTACATCGGCGAGACCACCCTCGCCGACTTCCAGGCCAAGACCGGGATCAAGGTGATCTACGACGTATTCGATTCCAACGAAACCCTGGAAGGCAAGCTGCTCGCCGGTCGTACCGGCTATGACGTGGTGGTGCCGTCCAACCACTTCCTCGCCCGTCAGGTAAAAGCTGGCGCCTTCCTCAAACTTGACCGCTCGCAACTGCCGAACTTCAAGAACCTCGATCCGAAGCTGCTGGCGCTGCTTGAGAAGAACGACCCGGGCAACGAGCACTCGGTGCCGTACCTGTGGGGCACCAACGGCATCGGCTACAACGTCGACAAGGTCAAGCAGGTGCTGGGCGTCGATCACATCGACTCCTGGGCCGTGCTGTTCGAGCCGGAAAACATCAAGAAGCTGAGCGCCTGCGGCGTGTCGATGATGGACTCGGCCGATGAAGTGTTCCCGGCGGTGCTCAACTACATGGGCATGGACCCGCGCAGCGAAAACCCCGAGGACTTCAAGAAGGCCGAAGCCAAGCTGCTGGAAATCCGCCCGTACATCACCTACTTCCACTCCTCCAAGTACGTGTCTGACCTGGCCAACGGCGACATCTGTGTCGCGTTCGGTTATTCGGGCGACGTGTTCCAGGCCGCCAACCGCGCCAAGGAAGCCAAGAACGGCGTGAACATCGCCTACGCCATTCCCAAGGAAGGCAGCAACCTGTGGTTCGACCTGCTGGCCATCCCGGCTGACGCCAGCAACGCCAAGGAAGCCCACGCGTTCATCAACTACCTGATGGACCCGCAAGTGATCGCCAAGGTCAGCGCCTCGGTCGGTTACGCCAACCCGAACCCGCCGGCCAAGCAATACATGGCCGAGGAACTGGTCAGCAACCCTGAGGTGTACCCGTCCCAGGAAGTGCTCGACAAGCTCTATATTTCCACCACTCCACCACAGTCGATCATGCGCTTGATGACCCGTTCGTGGAGCAAAGTGAAGTCCAACAAATGAATCAGTACACCCCAGAACACGCTCGTTCCTATTACGCTGCCTCGGCCAAGGGCATGAGGCAGCGTGCGCCGCTGGCTTCGGACCTGAGCGCCGATGTCTGCGTGGTCGGCGCGGGTTTCACCGGCATCAACACCGCCATCGAGCTGGCCCAGCGTGGCCTCTCGGTGATCCTGCTGGAGTCCCGCCGGGTCGGCTGGGGCGCCAGCGGGCGCAACGGCGGGCAACTGATCCGCGGCATCGGTCACGACGTCAGCGGTTTTGCCAAGCATGTCGGCAACGAAGGCGTGCAGTACCTGGAGCGTGCCGGCATCGATTCGGTGCAGGTGGTGGCCAAGCGCATCCGTGAACATGGCATCGACTGCGACCTGCGCTGGGGCTTTTGCGAACTGGCCAACACCCCGGCGCAGTTTGCCGGGCTCAAGGCCGAGTACGCCGAGCTGAAAGCCTCCGGCTATGCCCACGAAACCCAACTGGTCGCGCCTGAGCAGATTCGCCAGCAAGTGGTGAATTCGGGCGTGTATGCCGGCGGCTTGCTGGACATGGGCTCGGGCCACCTGCATCCATTGAACCTGGCGATTGGCGAAGCGCAGCTCGCCGAATCCCTGGGCGTGCAGATCTTCGAACAGAGCCCGGTGCTGGAAGTGATCCACGGCAGCACCGTACAGGTACGTTGCGCCGGCGGCAGCGTGCGCGCCGGTACGCTGGTGCTGGCGTGCAATGCGCACCTGGAAGATCTGGAACCGAAGCTCAGCGGCAAGGTACTCCCGGCAGGCAGCTATATCATCGCCACCGAACCGCTGTCGGAAGAGGCTGCGAAACAGCTGATCCCGCAGAACGTTGCCCTGTGCGATCAGAAAGTCGGGCTCGATTATTACCGGCTCTCGGCGGACCGCCGGCTATTGTTCGGCGGTGCCTGCCACTATTCCGGTCGCGATCCGGCGGACATCGCCGCCTACATGCGCCCGCAGATGCTGAAAGTGTTTCCGCAACTGGCCAATGTGCGCATCGATTACCAGTGGGGCGGCATGATCGGTATTACTGCCAATCGCTTTCCGCAGGTCGGCCGCTTGGGTCAACACCCGAACGTGTATTACGCCCAGGGGTACTCGGGTCACGGTCTGAACGTCACCCACTGGTGCGCGAAACTGCTGGGCGAGGCGATCCACGCCGGCCATAGCAAGGGCTTCGACGTGTTCAGCGCCGTGCCGCACATGACCTTCCCCGGCGGCCGTGCCTTGCGTTCGCCACTGCTGGCATTGGGAATGTTGTGGTATCGGATGAAAGAAGTGCTGGGCTGATCGGTTCCACTGCAGTTTGCTCCCCCGCGTCTTCGTTGACGTCCATCGTCGGAACGCCGCCCGGAGCAAGCTCGCTCCTACAAACCCTGCTCGCGGCGACGACATATCCTGAAGCGCCCACAGGGTTTGGCCCGCTCACCCTTCTACATATCCCTTTGTTTCGACTTTCGATTTGCTCAATCGCGAGTCACTTCTATATTGAGGGAGTGCTCTGAACTTCCTGCCACCTGTTGAGCTTGACCCCATGGCATCTACTGATCAGCTGATCATCTGCGAGCACTGCGACAGCGTGTATGAAAAAGTGGTGCTCGCCAAACATCAGAAAACCCTGTGTGTCCGCTGTGGCGGCGTGCTTCAGCGCTATAACGGCCTGACCGTGGAGCAGCGCCTGGCGTTGACCTTCACCGCCCTGGTGCTGTGGATTTTTGCCAACTGCTATCCGGTCATGAGCATCAGCCTGAAAGGTTTGAAAAACAGCGCGACCCTGTGGGACTCGGTGTTGGCCCTGAGCCTTGGGCCAATCACCTTCATGGCCATGGTCGCGGCCATCGCCATGATCATCGCGCCGATTTTCCAATTGCTGCTATTGATCTGGGTACTGAGCTTCGCCCTCCGCCAGCAGCGCGCCCCCGGTTTCAAGTTCTGCATGCGCTGGCTGGAAACCCTGCGCCCCTGGAGCATGCTCGAAGTCTGCCTGCTCGGGGCCATGGTCGCGGTGATCAAGCTCGCCGGGCTGCTCGACGTGTTGCCCGGTATCGGCCTGTTCGCCCTCGCCGTGCTCAGCCTGATGATGATCCGCATCGCCGGGCGCGATATCCGTGATCTGTGGGACACCCTATGAGCACACCTCCGTACGCCGACGAACTCAACCTGTGCCTGTGCCACAGCTGCGGCCTGGCTTGCGACATGACCAACGAACCCCACGAATGCGAGCGTTGCGGCGCACCGCTGCATCGGCGCAAGACCAACTCCCTGACCCGCACCTGGGCCTACATGTTCACCGCCCTGGCGTTCTACATCCCGGCCAATCTGCTGCCGGTGATGAACACCAAGATGGTCGGCAACGGCGCCGACAGCACGATCATGAGCGGCGTGCTGGAGTTCTGGGAGGCCGGCGCCTGGGACATCGCCCTGATCATTTTCATCGCCAGTATCGCCGTGCCCGGCATCAAGTTCGTCGCCATCACCCTGCTGCTGGTGACCGTGCAACGGGACAGCGCATGGGCGCGCAAGGAGCGTTCGACGCTGTATCGCTTTGTCGAGGTCATCGGCTATTGGTCGATGCTCGATGTCATCGTGGTCGCCCTGGTGGCGTCGCTGGTGAAGTTCCAGGCCCTGGCGGATATCGAACCGCGGCCGGGCATTCTGTTCTTCGGTCTGGTGGTGGTTTTCACCATGCTGTCGGCGATGAGTTTCGATCCGCGGCTGATCTGGGACAAACAACGGGATCAGACGCACAGCAGTACGCCAGATGAAGCACCGCACAGCCCATTCAAAGAGGAGGACATGGATGAAGCCACAAGCCACTGACGGGCCACAAGGCCCGGGGCAGGCCCCGATCAAGACCCGCCGTTTCAGCGTGTCGCTGGTCTGGATCGTGCCGATCGTCGCCGTACTGGTGGGCATCTCCCTGGTCGTGCACAGCATCCTGCAGGAAGGCCCGACCATTGTCGTCACCTTCAAGACCGGCGATGGCCTGACGGCCAACAAAACCGAGGTCAAGTACCGTAACGTGGTGATCGGCCATGTCGCCGAAGTCGACCTCGCCGATGACCAGAAGAGCGTCAACGCCACCATCAAACTGGCCAAGCAGGCGGAAACCTTTACCCGCGAAGACTCGCAGTTCTGGGTGGTCCGGCCGCGCATCGGCGCCGGCGGCGTGTCGGGCATCGATACCTTGTTGTCCGGTGATTACATCGGTGCCGATATCGGTCAGGCCAACGCTCGTGGGAAAAACTTCAAGGGACTGGAGAACCCGCCGCCCATCACTTATGGCGAACCGGGCAAACGCTTCACCCTGCACACCCAGGACCTGGGGTCGCTGGATATCGGTTCGCCGGTGTACTACCGCAAAATCCCGGTCGGCCAGGTCGTGGCCTACGCGCTGGACCCTGACGGCAAAGGCGTGAACATCGAGCTGTTCATTCACGCGCCCAACGACCAGTTCGTCACCGAAAACACCCGGTTCTGGAATGCCAGCGGCATCGACATGAGCGTCGGCGCCAACGGTTTCGCCCTCAAGACCGAGTCCCTGTCATCGATGCTGGTGGGCGGCGTGGCCTTCCGCGCCCCCGACTACAACCCCAACGACAAACCCGCCGCCGAGGAATATGCCTACGAACTGTTCGAGGACCAGCAAAGCGCCCTCGCCCCACCCAATGGCAAACCGCAGTTCATGGCCTTGCGTTTCGACCAGGCCATGCGTGGCTTGAAAGTGGATGCGCCGGTGGAATTCCAGGGCATGGAAATCGGCAAGGTGGTGGCGATCAATCTCGATTACGACGATAAAACCCGCAGCTTTCCGATCAATGTCGGCATCGTGGTCTACCCGCAGCGTTTGGGAAGAGCTCATACCAAAATACTCGAGGCGTTCAAAAACGACCCCAATGACGAAGCCAGCGGCATACGCGTGATCGGCAGCTTCGTGGAGAATGGCCTGCGTGCTCAGGCCCGTACGGGCAACCTGCTGACCGGGCAGTTGTACATCTCGCTGGACTTCTACCCTAAGGCCCCGAAAGTGACTTTTGATGCCAACGCCCGCCCCATCATGATTCCGACCATACCGGGCAACCTCGAGCAACTGCAGGAAAAACTCGAAGCCATGGTCGACAAGATCAACAAGCTGCCGATCGAACGGATTGCCGGCAACCTGGACGGCAACCTCGTCGAGCTGCGTAAAGGCATGCAGCAATTCAACAGCAAGACCTTGCCGAGCGTGCAAACCACCCTGGCCGACGTCAGCAAGACCTTGCAATCGGCGGACGCCACCTTGCAGTCAGCCAGCGCGACCCTGGCCGATGACTCGCCGCAACGGGAGAAACTGGGGCAAACCCTGGATGAACTCGGACGTACGTCGAGATCCCTGCGCGACCTGGCGGACTACCTCGGTCGTCACCCTGAATCGCTGATTCGCGGCCGTCCGAAAAATGCCGCGCCGATGGACCTGCAAGCGCCTCCGCGCAACTGACCCAAGGAGCAACGCCCATGGCTTTTCCGCTGAAGATCACCCTGGTCACTGCGCTGTTGCTGCTGGCGGCGTGCCGCAGTGATCCGATTCAGTTCCACACCCTGACACCGGTGCAATCGGGCGATCACTCCCGGGCCATCACCGGCGGCATCAAGATCGAAGCCATTACCGTTCCGCCCCAGGTCGACCGCCCGCAGATTGTCATTCGTGAGGGCAACAGCGGCCTGGCGATCCTGGAAACCCAATGGTGGGGTGCCAACCTGGTGGATGAACTGCGCAACGCCCTGGAAATCCAGTTGGTCAACACGGGTACGCAAGGGCGGCAATCGGTGCGCATCGACATCCAGCGTTTTGATTCGGTACCTGGCCAGTACGCACTGATGGATGTGAAATGGCGCCTTCGTAGCGGCACACAGGCCGACAGCCCGAAGATCATTTGTCGCAGCACCTTGCAGACGCCTTCGGGCGCCAGCATCGATGATCTGGTGCTTGCCCAGCAGAACAACGTCAAGCGTCTGGCGGCCATGATCAGCCAGGCTGCGTCACGGCCCGGCGGTACTTGCCCGTCCGCCTCCTGACCCCCGATCCTGCTGCCCCTGACTCCACGGCAACCCGAGTGCCGTGGAGTTTTTTGTTCCCCCTTCGTTGCCCCGCTTACGTACTCAGCTCAAAAGATAACGGTTACCAATAACCAACTATCTCGCCGTCCAGCGACCACTGCATTTTTTTCACATTCATTTCACTGGTCCGCTACCTCCTCAGCGTTAGTTTGTTCGCCAATGACCCCACTGGAGTTGTTTCAGTGCGGGATTTTCACGCCATTTAAAACTTACTGTTCAACAGCGGTTTTATTCGCGCCTCAACAGGTGGACCAACTTGGGCAACTCCAAACTTCACAAACCGAAGTCCAGACTCTTCAAACTGCTGACAGCCACCGGTGCTGTTCTGGGGATTGCATTGGTCACGGGGTTTGTCCTGTGGCCAAAATCACCTGCGCTGCTGATTCACGAGAATGCCAAGAGCCGGGCAGAGTTGTTGAAAAGCTGGGAGGCCGGTGATGTTGCGGTGCTGATTCGCCACGCCGAGCGTTGCGACCGCTCCGACCATCAGTGTCTCGGTCCGGCCGATGGCATTACCCTGATCGGCAGTGAAGCATCGACCCACGTGGGTGAAGCCCTGTCCCACCTGGGGCTGGCAAAAGCCGACATCATGACCAGCCCGGTGACCCGTACCGCGCAGACGGCGCATTATATGTTCCACAACGACCCAATGGCGCAGGAGTGGCTGGCGTCTTGCGGCAGTACACTGCGCAATGACGTGGTGGCACACAAGGTCGCCCATCGCAACCTGGTGCTGGTAACGCACAGCGGCTGCATCGCCGACTTTGAAAAGCAGACTGGCTACAAGCACGCCGCCAAGGACGCCGAATACACAAGTTCGCTGTTCGTGCGTATTGAACCCAACGGACAACTGCAAGTACTGGGCATTGTAAACGCAGAAGACTGGAACACTTTGTTACCAATTAAACAGTGATGTAATCACCTGTTACGCAGGTTGCATCCATACTTTCTATCGCTGGTTCAGGGACGATTCAGCGAAGTAATGGATAACTTCCCCCTGCGCCATACATTCATCTGCGCCACCCCCCTAGCAAATTACAGCGCACACACCCTGACCCAGTAGCGTCTTCCACGCCAAGGACGAGTCATGACGTCAAATCAGCCACTCCCCCGTTCCACCGGTACCGTGTCTCGCCTGCATGCGGGACCGGCCTTTATCAATGAGCGCTGGATCGCCCTTGGCCTGATCCTGGCCTTCGTGGCGTTCTACCTGTTGCCGCTGATGACCCACGGTCTGTGGATTCCCGATGAAACCCGTTATGCGCAAATCAGCCAGGAAATGCTCCATGGCGGCAATTGGGTTGCACCGCACTTCATGGGTCTGCGTTATTTCGAAAAACCGATTGCCGGTTACTGGATGATCGCCATCGGCCAGGCCGTATTCGGCGATAACCTGTTCGGTGTGCGCATCGCATCAGCCCTGAGCACCGGATTGAGCGTGTGGCTGACCTACCTGATTGCCCGCCGCTTCTGGGGCGATCCGCGTAAAAGTTTCGCCTGCGCCCTGTTCTACATGAGCTTCGGCCTGATCGCCGGCCAGGCCGGTTACGCCAACCTCGATCCGCAGTTCACTTTCTGGGTCAACCTGAGCCTGGTGTCGTTGTGGTTCGCCATCGATAGCAAGACCACCCGTGGCCGGCTCGGTGCCTGGCTGCTGCTCGGCGTGGCCTGCGGCATGGGCTTCATGACCAAGGGTTTTCTCGCCTGGCTGTTGCCCGCGCTGATCGCCCTGCCCTACATGGTCTGGCAGCGTCGCCTCGGCCAATTGTTGCGCTACGGCCCGCTGGCGGTGTTGCTCGCGGCCGCAGTCTGCGTACCCTGGGCGCTTGCCATTCACCATCAGGAACCGGACTTCTGGAATTTCTTCTTCTGGAATGAACACGTCCGTCGCTTTGCCGCTGACAACGCCCAGCACGCCCGTCCATGGTGGTTCTACCTGCCGATGATGGTGGTCTCTGCCTTGCCGTGGGCGGCGTTGCTGCCGGAGACCTTCATTCAGGCCTGGAAAAACAAGCGTCAGCCTGTCAGCGCGTTCCTCCTGCTCTGGCTGTTGTTGCCGTTGGCCGTGTTCAGCATGAGCAGCGGCAAGCTGCCGACCTACATCATGCCGTGCCTGATGCCCCTGGCGTTGCTGATGGGCCATGCGGTGTGCGGTTTGCTGACTCAGCAACGCGGCCGGGCCATACGCATCAATGGCTGGATCAACGTGGTCATCGCCACTGCTGCACTGATTGCCTTGCTATACCTGCAATTGAGCAAAGAGGTGTACGAAAACACCGAGATGTTCAGCCTGTCCCTGGCGTTCATCGTCCTGCTCGGCTGGATCATCGCCAACGCCTTGCAGCTGCTGCGTCCGCTGGAGTTGTGGGCAGCGCCGGCCCTCGGCATCTGGCTGCTGGTGGCACTGCTGCCGGCGGCTATGCCGAGCCAGATCGTCGACAGCAAGATGCCTGACCGTTTCATCTCCGAGCACCTGGACAGCTTGAAGCAGACGTCATCCTTGCTCAGCAACGACCTGGGCGCGGCATCGGCGCTGTCCTGGCTGACCAACCGCCCGCAGGTGGATCTGTACAACGTGGTCGGGGAGCTGAAGTACGGACTCAGTGCACCGGAAGCAGCCCCGCGGCTGGTGACCGTGAAGAACGTCGGGGAATGGATGACCGAGGCGCGTAAAAAAGGCTCGGTGGGCGTGGCGCTGCGGGTCAACAGCGTTGCTGAAGCCGAGGAAGTCGAAGCGTTGCCGGTCGACGGCAAGCATTATCAGCGCGGCAACCTGCACGTCTTCATATTCCCGCAAACACAGCCCTGA
Source organism: Pseudomonas vancouverensis (assembly GCF_004348895.1). Taxonomy (GTDB): domain Bacteria; phylum Pseudomonadota; class Gammaproteobacteria; order Pseudomonadales; family Pseudomonadaceae; genus Aquipseudomonas; species Aquipseudomonas vancouverensis. Next base: position 112,829 of record NZ_RRZK01000012.1, on the reverse strand, counting down.
TTCATCGCCACACAAAAAAACCGGGAGACCTGAAGTGTCTCCCGGTTTTTTCGTTTGTGGAGAATGAAGTCATCGAGCCATCGCCATCCTGCCTCATTAACCGGTACCCTTCGCGCCAGCCAGTTACGGTTCAACCATCGAGAGTCGCCCATGCCCCTTACAGGTACGTTTCAGGGATCGAGCGTAAGAATCCTGGTTTATCTGCTGTTCGCGATTCAGCTGGTGTCCATGGGTGCGATGGAAATGAGTGGCCCGTTCTGGCCGTTGTATTTGCGCGAGCTGACCACTTCAGAGTCGTTGTTCAGCTTCGCCAGTGTCGCCGTGTACATCGGCCCCATGCTCGGAATCATGCTCACCAGCGCGTTCTGGGGCCGCATCGGTGATCGCTACGGGCACAAGCTGATGATGATCCGCGCCCTCGTCGGCCTGTCGTTGACGCAGTTGGGCCTGGCGCTGTGCAGCGACATCTGGGTGATCCTGCTGTTGCGTTTCCTGCAAGGCGCCTGCGCCGGCTACATCGCCCCGGCCCAGGCTTACGGGGTCAGCATCGAAGCGCCGGCACGACGGGCGCGGCTGTTTGCCATCCTGCAGATTTCAACCAATGTCGGTTCGTTGCTCGGCGCAGTGGTGGGCGGGTTGATCCTCGACCATGCGACGTTCTTCTGGATCAACATCGTCGCGTCGGCGCTCTGTGCCCTGTGCACGGTCATTGCGGCAATCACCCTGCCCAATGTTCCGCCCGCACCCCGGACGCCTACGGCCAAAGACGCCACGGCAACCCGGCGCTATGACAGTCTGTGGCGTAACCCGGCATTGTTGTCATTGCTGGGTGTGATGGGGATTCTGCTGCTGGCACGCATGCTCCCGCAGACCTCGTTTTCGTTGTACGTCAGCTCGGTGTTCGAGGTCAGCCACTCCCTGGTCGGTCTGTGCTACGGGTTGCTGGCCCTGGGCTTTATCGTCTCGGCCACGCACTGGGCGCGTTATTTTGAAGGACGCACCCGCCAGCAGACGCTGCACCGGATCACCTGCATCGTCATCGGCTGCGCGGGCCTCAGCGCGATCGCCGCCCTTACCCGTGAACCGCTGGTGTTCGTCAGCGCCTATTTTTTCTGGGGCGTACTGTTGGGCGCAACGACGCCTGTGCTGATGGCGCTGATCTCGAAAACCGCCGACAGCACGCAGCAGGGTCATGTCATGGGCATCGCCCAAAGCGCGGTGCAGATGGCCTCTATCGCCGGCATCTGCGCGGGCGGCCTTTTCAGCCAGGTCTACGGCTTGCAATCCATTTACCTGTTCGTTTGCGCGGCTTATCTGTTGGCGTTGATTGCGCTCGTTGCCTTGCGTTATCGCAGTGAAGTGATGGCTTGAGCAGGATCGCCCTTGCGTGAACAGCGGGCAGTCAATTAGGATTGGGAATACTTCTCAATTGCACAATCGCCGCCATGAACGACGCCCTGCCCGCCGCTGATGCCCCTCACCTGCACGCCATCGAAGCGCTTTACAGCGGGCATCACAGCTGGCTGTATGCCACGTTGCGCAAGAAGCTGGGCAACGCCATGGATGCGGCAGACCTGACCCAGGACACCTTCACCCGCATCCTCGCCTCGCGGATTTCGGTGATCGACCAACCCCGGGCTTATCTCAGTTGTGTGGCCAAGGGCATTCTCGTCAACTGGTATCAGCGCAAGGCGCTGGAACGCGCCTACCTGGACGCGCTGGCGGTGCTCCCCGCCCCCGAAGCCCCTTCGCCGGAAACCCGCTACCTGATACTGGAAACCCTGCATGAAATCGACGCGATGCTCGATGCCTTGCCGCCACTGGTCAAGCGAGCGTTCTTGCTGTCGCAGATCGGCGGGCTGAAATACGACGACATCGCCGGACAACTTGGCGTGTCGCTGATCACGGTCAAGCGCTACATGAAGCAAGCCTTCGTGCAGTGCCTGATGCTGGTGGAATGAATGTCGACCTTTCGTGGTGAACGCCAGCTCGACCCGCAAGCCCTTGAAGAGGCCGCCGAATGGCTGATCCGCATGAGTGAGGGCGAACTGGCCGACGGCGAACGCAGCGAATGGGAGCGCTGGCAGGTCAGCACGCCAGAACGTCATCGCGCCTGGGCCCGTGCCCAATTGCTGCAAAGCAAGCTCGGCGGCCTGCCACCGACGCTGGCGATGTCGGCACTGGATCGGCCACGCAGCCCTGAGCGTCGGGCAGCCCTGGGCAAACTGGCCGTGCTGCTGGCGGTGGTGCCGGCCGGCTGGGGCAGCTGGAAGTTGATCGAGGCGCAGCAGTGGTCCGCCGATTATCGAACGGCAGTCGGGCAGCGCCGCGAGCTGAACCTCGCCGATGGCTCTCAGGTGACTCTCAATACGGCCACCGCCATCGATGTGCTGTTTGATGCCAACCAGCGACTGATCCACTTGCGCGAAGGCGAAATCCTCGTACAAACGGCAGCGGACAATACTCCACAATCTCGCCCGTTTCTGGTCAGTACCCGTCAGGGCCTGATGCAGGCCCTCGGCACGCGCTTTACCGTTCGCGAACTGGACGAGCGCACTCACCTTGCCGTACTGGAGGGCGCCGTGCGGATCGAACTGGCAGACCGCAAAGACGTCGCGCCGCTGATCATCAACGCCGGGCAGCAAACCGACTTTTCCTCGCGCCATTTTGGCCGGGCGATCCCCGCCGACGCCTCCGTCAGCGCCTGGAGCCAGGGCATGCTGATGGCCGACAACCTGCGCCTGGCGGACTTCGTTGAAGAACTGGCGCGCTATCGCAGCGGTTTCCTGCGTTGTCATCCCGCGGTGGCCGATTTGCGCATTTCCGGCGCCTTCCCGATCAATGACACGCAACGCACCCTGAACATGCTGGTGCAGACCTACCCGGTGGTCGCCACCGGTCGTTTGAGCGGTTATTGGGTCACGCTGTATCCCGCCTGATCCCCCGCGCAAAAAAATATTGCTGCGCGGGTGATACTTTTTCCGATCTCGACTGGCAAGGAAGGAAGCACTTCTCAACCTCGTCGAAAGGGTCATCACTCCATGCTCGTTGCACGACCTCTGCGTTCGGATCGCTCGCTCAAACTGGCGATCCGCAGCGCACTGCTAAGCCTTGCCCTGACTGCCGCCACCAGCCCCGTCGCGCTGGCCGCCGTTCCCGCCCAGCTGGATGCCACGGCGACCCGCAGCTACAACATCGCCCCCGGCCCACTGGGCACCATCCTCTCGAAGTTCGCCGTGGAGGCCGGAATTGCCCTGTCCTTCCAGCCGTCGCTGACCGATGGCCTGACCAGTGCCGGCCTGTCCGGCAGCTACACAACCCAGGAGGCAGCGAGCAAGTTGCTGGCCGGCAGCGGCCTGGACATGGTTGCCCGCGGCGATGGCAGCTACACCCTGGCCGCGCAGGCGACGGATGGCTCCGGCGGTCTGGTGCTCGGCGAAACCACCATCAGCGCAACCGATGGCCGCAACAGCGCCTTGCCGGCGGTCTATCCCGGTGGCCAGGTCGCCCGTGGCGGCCGGCTGGGGCTGTTGGGCAACACCAATGTGATGGACGCACCGTTCAGCGTCAGTAACTACACCTCGACCCTGATCAAGGATCAGCAGGCGGTCACCGTGGCCGACGTGCTGGAGCGCGATTCCTCGGTGCGTTCGACCGGCCAGACCGGGGGCGTGGTCGACTCGTTTTTCATTCGCGGCTTTCCTGTCGGTGAAGGTAACCTTGGCGAGCTGGCATTCGACGGCGTGTACGGCGTGGCGCCCAACTATCGGGTGTTCACCGAATACGCCGAGCGGATCGAAGTGATCAAGGGCCCCGGCGCCCTGCTCTACGGCATGTCGCCCAACAGTGGTGTTGGCGGTGTGATCAACGTTGTGCCCAAGCGCTCGCTGGACGAGGACCTGACCCGCTTCACCGCCAGCTATGCCATGAACGCCCAGTTCGGCGGCCATGTCGATCTGAGTCGGCGTTTCGGTGAAAACCGCGAGTTCGGCGTGCGCATCAACGGCAGCACCCAGGGTGGCGATACCGCCATCGACGAGCAGTCCCGGGACGTCAACATCGGTTCCATCTCTTTCGATTACCAAGGGGAACGCTTGCGCACCTCCCTGGACCTGATCAGTCAGAAGGAAGAGTTCGATGCACCGTCGCGTCCGTTCCTGATCGCCTCGGGCGTGGACATCCCGTCCGCCGCCAACGGTCGCACCAACGTCACCCAGGAATGGGGCTGGGCCGAAACCCGCGACAAGTCGGCGCTGCTCAGCGGTGAATATGATGTGAACGACGCCTTGACCGTGTTCGCCCACGCCGGCGGCGGCAAGTCCGATGTGTCGCGCATGTCCGACCAGACACCGACCATCCTCAACAGCGCGGGCGATACCTCCTCGGTTCCCGGCTATTACAAGTTCGAAGTCGAGCGTTACACGGTCGACGCCGGTGCCCGCCTGCGCTTTGACACCGGTCCGGTCAGCCACACGACCTCGCTGCAGGTCACCCGCTATCGCGACGAACTGTCCCGGGCGATCATCAACGGCGCGCCGATCCTGTCGAACATCTACCACCCGATCGATCGCCCCAAGCCGAACATTGCCACGCCTGATCCGCTGAAGGTTTCGGAAACCGAACTGTCTGGCGTCGCCCTGGCCGATACCCTGTCGGTGCTGGATGAGCGGGTGCAGGTCACAGTCGGTGTGCGCAAGCAGAACATCCAGTCCGACAACTACAACACCGCCGGTTACGTCACCACCTCCTACGACGAAAGCGAAACCACGCCGATGTTCGGCGTGGTGGTCAAACCCTGGGACCATGTGTCGCTGTACTACAACTACATCGAAGGCCTGAGCAAAGGCGACATCGCTCCGGCCACGGCGTCGAACTCCGGCGAGATCTTCGCGCCCTACATCTCCCGGCAGCAGGAAGTCGGGGTCAAGGTCGACTACGGCACTTTCACTTCTACCCTGAGCCTGTTCCAGATCAAGAAACCCAGCGGCGAGCTGGCCAACGGTGTGTTCTCGGTGCAAGGCGAGCAACGCAACCGTGGTGTCGAGCTGAACGTGTTTGGCGAAGTGGCCGAAGGCACCCGCCTGCTCGGCGGCGTGACCCTGCTCGATGCCGACCTGACCGACACCAGCGTGGCGGCCAATCGCGGCAACAAACCGGTGGGTGTGCCTGAAGTTCAGGCCAATCTCTGGGCGGAGTGGGACCTGCCCTGGTACTTGGGCCTGACCCTGACCAGCGGCGCGATCTACACCGGCCGCCAGTACGTCAACCAGGCCAACACCCAGGAGCTCGACCCCTGGACCCGCTTCGACGTCGGTGCCCGTTATGCCACGCGCATCGCCGAGCGCCCGACCACGTTCCGCGCCACCGTGCAGAACGTGTTCGACCGCGAGTACTGGTCCGGCGTCGCCTCCTACGGGGCGTTCTCCCAAGGCTCACCGCGCACCCTGCAACTGTCGGCCACGGTCGACTTCTGAAAGCCTGGTTGCGGACAACGGTCGCTGCCGTTGTCCGCGCTGACAGCATGAAAAGGTTTCACCCATGAAAGCTGCTTATCAAAGCCGTCCTGCCTTCGCAGCGCTGTTGACCGTACTGCTGACGGTGCTGCTGGCCATGACAGGCCTGTTCCTGATATCACGCCCCGCGAGTGCCAGTGCTCAGTCCCCGCAAGCGGTCACCGTCACCGACCTGTTGGGGCGTCAAGTGAAGGTCAACATCCCCGTCAGGCGGGTCATACTGGGAGAGGGCCGGCAGTTGTATCTGGTCGCCGCACTGGATACGCAGAACCCGATCCAGCGCATCGTCGGCTGGCGCAAAGACCTGATCCAGTCGGACCCGGACACCTACGGCGCGTACCTGCGCCAGTTTCCGGCCATTGCGCAGATCCCGACCTTCGGCGGCTTTGAAGACGGCACCTTCGACATCGAGCAGGCCATCTCCCAGCAACCCGACGTGATCATTCTCAATATCGAAGCCCAGCACGCCACCGAAGACGCACGCTATATCGAGAAGCTGGACGCGCTGGGCATCCCGGTGGTCTACGTCGACTTTCGCAACAACCCGATGCAGAACACCGAGCCGACCATGCGTCTGTTCGGGCAGTTATTCCGCAAGGAAGATCGCGCCGAAGCCTTCATCGCCTACCGCAACCAGCAAATTCGCCGCGTCACCGACGTGATCGCCGCGCACCAGCCGCCACGGCCGAAGGTGTTCATCGAGCGCATTGGCGGCTACACCGACGATTGCTGCCTGAGTTTCGGTGACGAGAATTTCGGTCGTTTCGTCGAGTTGGCCGGTGGCGACAACATTGCCAAGGGCATCATCCCCAACACCTTTGGCCAGTTGAATGCCGAACAGGTGGTGGTCGCCAATCCTGATCAAGTGGTGATCACCAGCGCCAACTGGCAGGCGTTTGCGCCGGGCGGGCATTGGGTCGGTGTCGGTCCCGGCGCCGACCTGAACGAGGCTCGGCGCAAACTGGCCTGGTACACCGCGCGTCCCGCGTATACCGGCATCAAGGCCCAGGACAGCCAAGCCTTTCACGGGATCTGGCATCAGTTCTACAACAGCCCGTATCAGTTTTTTGCCATCCAGCAATTCGCCAAATGGTTTCATCCGCAATTGTTTGCCGATCTGGATCCGGATGCCTCGTTTCGCGAGTTTCATGAGCGCTTCCTGCCCGTCCCTTACCAACCCGGCTACTCGGTCAGCCTGAAGCAGGTGGCGCCATGAGTTCCCTGGGCGATGTTCAAGTATTGCAGCGCGACACCTATCGCCATCTGGTGCTGCGTAAACGCCTTATCCTCGCAGCGCTCGGCGTCCTGCTGGTGTGCAGCGTACTGCTGGACCTGGCCTTGGGGCCGGCCAGCTACAGCCTGAGTGAAGTGCTGGGTGCGTTGTTTAGCCCCGACAGCGCACCGCCCCAAGTCCGCGTGGTAATGTGGGACATCCGCCTGCCGGTGGCCTTGATGGCCGTGGCAGTTGGCGCGGCCTTGTCGCTGGCCGGCGCACAGATGCAGACCATCCTCAACAACCCGCTCGCCAGCCCGTTCACCCTGGGCATTTCCGCCGCGGCCAGTTTCGGCGCGGCCATGGGTCTGGCCTTTGGCGTGGCGATGTTCCCGTTGGCGGCGCAATACATGGTGCCGGCCAATGCCTTTGTCATGGCGATGCTGTCGGCGCTGTTGATTCACTTCCTCAGCATGCGCCGTGGCGTGACCTCGGAAACCATCGTGCTGCTGGGCATTGCCCTGGTGTTCACCTTCAACGCGCTGTTGGCGCTGGTGCAGTTTTTCGCCACCGAGCAAGCCGTCGCCGCCGTGGTGTTCTGGACCATGGGCAGCCTGACCAAAGCCACCTGGCCAAAACTCGGGATCATCTGTGGGGTGATCCTCATCACCCTGCCGATCTTCGCCCGACGCGCCTGGGCCCTGACCGCCTTGCGCCTGGGCGACGACAAAGCGGCGAGCTTCGGCATCAACGTGCGCAGCCTGCGTTTTCAGACGCTGATCATGGTCAGCCTGCTGGCCTCGTTCCCGGTGGCCTTTGTCGGCACCATCGGCTTTATCGGGCTGGTCGGCCCGCACATTGCCCGTATGCTCATCGGTGAAGACCAACGCTTCTTCCTGCCGGCTTCGCTCCTGACCGGCGCCTTGATCCTGTCGGGCAGTTCGGTGGTCAGCAAAACCCTGATACCCGGGGCGATCTTCCCCATAGGCGTGGTCACTTCATTGATCGGCGTGCCGTTCTTTATATCCCTGATCCTCGGCGGAAAGAAAAACTCATGGTGAAGATTCAGCTGGAAAACCTTGGCGCCCGCTACGGACAGCGCGACGTCCTTTCTGCCGTCACCACCGCCACCTTCAGCGGCGGCCAGGTGGTGGCGGTGGTCGGGCCGAACGCGGCAGGCAAGTCGACGCTGTTCAAACGCATGGCCGGGCTGATCGAAGGCCCTGGTCGGGTCAACCTGCAAGGTTCGGAAAAAGGTCTGAAGGGTATCTGCTACATGCCCCAGGGCCTGAATGCCAGTGCGCGCCTGACGGTCTATGAGTCGGTATTGCTGGCGCGCAAACAACTGACGCCCGGCTGGGCCGTGCACGAAGACGAGCTCAAAATGGTGGACCAGATCCTCGGCGCGCTGGGAATCAGCGGTCTATCCTTTCGCAACCTCGGTGAACTCAGTGGCGGCCAGCAGCAACTGGTGTCGATCGCCCAGACACTGGTACGCGAGCCGGAAGTCCTGTTGATGGACGAACCGACCAGCGCACTGGACATGAACCGCCAGGTCCAGGTGCTCGGTTTCATGGGTAAACTGGCGCGGGAACGCAGGGTCATCGTGTTCATCGCCCTCCACGACCTCAACCAGGCGCTGCGTTTTGCCGATCAGGTGCTGGTCATCGCCAACGGCACGACCCAGGGCAGCGGTCCCTGCGACGAAGTGATCAATGTGCCCATGCTGCGGGATGTCTACGGGGTCCAGGCGCGCATCGAAAAATGCAGTCGCGGCATGCGCCATGTGCTGATCGACAACGTCGTTTGATCCGCGTCAGGTTCCTATTGGACGCAAGGCTGCTAATCTGAATGGCAATGACATGTATTAACGGTTTTTTTGACGTTATTTTCTCATTTGGCCTTCTACATTCGCTGCACTTTAAAACATGCAAATGATTCGCATTGGTTCAAGCGCGCTTGCATGCGCCTGACACTCATAAAAAATCCCAGGAGCCGCCCCGAGCATGATCCCGAAAATCCCTTCGTTCCTGAAAAAAGCCCTGCTGGCCACTGCGCTGCTCAGTGCAGGCCACGTCTACGCAGATGACGCCGTTGGCCTGGTGGTCTACAACGCCCAGCACGAAGGCCTGACCAAAACCTGGGTCGAGGGTTTTACTCAGGAAACCGGCATTCCGGTCACGCTGCGCAACGGCGATGACACCGAGATGGGCAATCAGATCGTGCAGGAAGGTGCCGCCTCACCGGCCGATGTGTTCCTGACGGAAAACTCCCCGGCCATGGTGTTGGTCGACAACGCCGGCCTGTTCGCCCCGGTCGACAAAGCCACTCAGGACCAGCTCGATCCGGCCTACCGCCCGGCTAACGGCAAATGGGTCGGCATCGCCGCCCGCTCCACGGTGTTCGTCTACAACCCGAGCAAGCTGTCGGAACAGAACCTGCCGAAATCGATCATGGACCTCGCTGACCCGAGCTGGAAAGGTCGCTGGGCCGCATCGCCAGGCGGTGCCGACTTCCAGGCGATCGTTGCCGCGATCCTGCAGCAAAAGGGCGAAGCCGCCACACTGGAATGGCTCAAGGCAATGAAAACCAACTTCACCGCATACCGTGGCAACAGCTCGGTGCTCAAGGCGGTGAATGCCGGGCAGATCGAAAGCGGCGTGATCTACCACTATTACTTCTTCGTCGATCAGTCCAAGACTGGCGAAAACAGCAAGAACACCGCCCTGCACTACTTCAAACACAAGGACCCGGGTGCCTTTGTCAGCATCTCCGGTGGCGGCATCCTGGCGTCGAGCAAGCACAAGGAACAGGCCCAGGCGTTCCTCAAGTACATTACCGGCAAAGAAGGTCAGGCTGTCCTGAAGAACGGCAAGTCGTTTGAGTACGCCGTTGGCAAGGGCGCTGAATCCAACCCTAAACTGGTTCCTTTGCAGCAGCTCGATGCGCCGACCGTCGACGCGTCGAAACTCGACAGTAAAAAAGCCGTTGAGCTGATGACACAGGCCGGACTGCTCTAATTGATGCCTGAAACCCTGCCTGCGGGTGTCGCCGAGGCGATACCCGCACATTTGCGTCGCCGTCCCCGAGGTGTCTTTTCGGGGCGTGGTGGTGTGTGGGTGATCAGCTTGTCGGTGCTGGTTTCGTTACTGGCACTGCTGCCGATTGCCTACGTCCTCGGCGTGTCGTTGCAGACCGGCTGGTCAACCGTGGTCACCCTGGTGTTCCGCCCGCGGGTCGCCGAGTTGATGATCAACACCCTGTTGCTGGTGCTGCTGACGATCCCCCTGTGCATCGTGCTGGGGGTGACGCTGGCCTGGCTGACTGAACGCACCAACCTCCCAGGACGACGCTGGTGGTCGCTGCTTGCCACCGCACCGCTGGCCGTTCCCGCATTCGTCCACAGCTATGCCTGGGTCAGTCTGGTACCGCCGATTCACGGCTTGTTTGCCGGGGTGCTGGTCTCGGTGATCGCCTACTTCCCCTTTCTGTACTTGCCGGTGGCGGCGACTTTGCGTCGGCTCGATCCGGCCATCGAAGACGTGGGCGAGTCCATGGGCCTGAAGCCCTGGGCGGTGTTTTTCCGCGTGGTGTTGCCACAACTGCGCCTGGCCATTTGCGGCGGTGCGCTGCTGGTCGGTTTGCATCTGCTGGCGGAATACGGCCTGTACGCGATGATTCGCTTCGACACCTTCACCACGGCGATCTTCGATCAGTTCAAATCGACCTTCAACGGCGCGGCTGCGCACATGCTGGCGAGCGTCCTGGCCCTGTTGTGCCTGGCGATGCTGACGGCCGAGTCGGCAGCCCGCGGTTCGGCGCGTTATGCAAGGGTCGGCTCCGGCAGTGCCCGCGAGCAACGCATTGTTCTGCTGACGCCTGCCTCGACTGTGCTGTCCCTGGGCTTGCAAATCATCACCTGCGCCCTCGCCCTCGGCGTGCCCTTGATTACCTTGGGCAAGTGGCTGATTGCCGGCGGCACGCAAGCTTGGGATCTCGGCGAGTTGTTGCCAGCACTGCAACAGACCCTGCTGCTCGGCGTGGCAGGTGCGGCGTTGACCACCTGTGCGGCGATTCCGATTGCCTGGTTGTCGATTCGTTACCCCGGTCGCATGCAGCGGGTCCTGGAAAGTTGCAACTACATCACCAGCTCCCTGCCCGGGATCATCGTCGCGTTGGCGCTGGTGACGGTCACGATCCACTTCGCCCGGCCGATTTACCAGACCACCTTCACCGTACTGCTCGCCTATTTGCTGATGTTCCTGCCCCGCGCCCTGGTCAGTTTGCGCGCCGGCATCGCCCAGGCACCGGTGGAGCTGGAAAACATTGCCCGTAGCCTCGGTCGTTCACCGAGTCAGGCGCTATGGCTGATCACCTTGCGCCTGGCCGCACCCGGTGCTGCTGCCGGGGCCGCCCTGGTGTTTCTGGCCATCACCAATGAATTGACCGCCACCCTGCTGCTCGCGCCGAACGGCACCCGCACCCTGGCCACCGGCTTCTGGGCAATGACCAGCGAAATCGACTACGCCGCCGCAGCGCCTTACGCGCTGTTGATGGTGCTGCTGTCGCTGCCGTTGACCGGACTTCTTTATCACCAATCGAAAAAAACGGCGGGTCGATGAATACGCTCGAACTGAACGCCCTCTACAAATCCTACGGTTCGCACCGCGCCCTGGACAACGTCAGCCTGTCGGTGCCCAGCGGCAGCCGCACGGTGATCGTCGGACCTTCCGGCTCCGGCAAGACCACCCTGCTGCGGATGATCGCCGGCTTCGAGTTCCCGGACTCCGGGCGCCTGTCGCTCAATGGCCAGGTACTGGTCGACAGCACCCATGAAGTCCCGGCCCACCAGCGCCTGATCGGCTATGTGCCGCAGGATGGCGCACTGTTCCCGCACATGACCATTGCCGCCAACATCGGCTTCGGCTTGTCGACCAAGGGCAGCGAAAAACAGCAGCGCATCGCCGAACTGATGGACAGCGTCTCCCTGGACGCGAAAATGGCCGAGCGCTGGCCCCATGAACTCTCCGGCGGCCAGCAACAGCGTGTTGCCCTGGCCCGCGCATTGGCGCAGCAGCCGCGCCTGATGCTGCTCGACGAGCCTTTCTCGGCCCTCGACACCGGCTTGCGTGCCGCGATGCGCAAGATGGTCGCGCGCCTGCTCGAAGATGCAGGTGTCACCACCATCCTGGTCACCCACGACCAAAGTGAGGCGCTGTCATTCGCCGACCAGTTGGCTGTGATGCGCCAAGGGCGACTGGTGCAGTCGGGCCATCCGCTGGACCTTTACCGCTACCCCGGCGATGAACAGACTGCGCTGTTCCTCGGCGATGCCGTGGTCATGCCGGCGCGTATCGAGGCTGGCTGGGCCCATTGCGATCTGGGCCGCATACCGGTCAACAATCACCGCAACAACAGCGCGGCCAACATCATGCTGCGGCCGGAGCAATTGCAACTGGTCAGCGTCCTGCCCAGCGATGCGGAAGCCGCCGGCTGCCGCGCCGTGGTCACCGATCGCGACTTCAGCGGCAACACCTGCACATTGACCGTGGAACTGCAACCATTGCCCGGCGAAAACGCCGGTCGCTCACTGCTGGTGCGCAGCTCCGGCATGTACGCGCCACCGGCCGGCAGTGCGGTTCAAGTCTCGACCATCGGCCATGCCCATGTGCTGGGTGAGGCCTGAACGCAGCGGCTCAAAGGTCGAAACGATCCACCGCCCGGCGCCGCTCGTTGTCGTCGCGCACGTCATAGTTGGCGGTGGTCTGGATGTTGCTGTGGTGGGCCAGCTTCTGCGCGATCGACAGGTCATGCTCCTCGATCACCCGCGTAATGAATGAACGGCGGAAGTCGTGGGGCATGATTTTCACACCGACCTGGGCACCGCGCTGGCGGGCGATGTAATAGATCGCATGCTTGGTGATGCGCTCGCGGGTGATGTGGCTGCCACGGCGGATACGGTTGAACAGGAACGCGTCATCCTGTTCGCCCTCCTTGAGCATCGAGCGGCGCAACTGAAGCCAGGCGTCGAGCTTCTCGAAGGCCCAGGCCGGAGCGTACTTGATCAACTGCTTGTTGCCCTTGGCAGTCACCCGCAGGCTGCGTTCGCTAAAGTCCAGCTGATTCAGGTCGAGGTTGACCGACTCGGATTTGCGCATGCCGGAACCGTACAGAATCCCGATGATCGCCGCATCCCGCAGACCTTGAGGTCGCGGGTCGGCGGCACAGACCGCCATCAGTTCCTGAATCAGGCTGCGCCGCAGGTTGCGCCCCTGGGACAACCGCGTACCGGCAATGCCCTTGACCGAGCGCATTTTCAGCAGGTGCTCCTGACTGATCAGGCTCATGCGCCAGGCCTCGTTCATCACCCCGCGTACGCCGTTGACATACAAGGACGACGTATTGGGGGCATAACCATCAGCGCGCAGGGTTGCAACCAGTGCAACCACGTCCTCCGGTTGCAGGTGATGCCAGGGAATCTCCTCAATATTGCTGTCTTCGAAACCCAGGCGGTCAGCGGCGTCTTGCAGCACGTAGCGCAGGGTCAACTGGCTGGAGGGTGCCAGCCGGGCCAGGTACATCGACAACGGGTTGGTCGTGCCCGTGGGGGCATCAGTTGCGGGTAAGTCAATCAAACGAAACGGCCTTGGTGATAACAATTCAATTAAACAACTAAGCGGTGGTTTGCCATCCATGCAAGAGAGGAAGTGTCTGTAGGGCTATTCCTGTCCGCATCGCGATAAACGGTCAAAGCCTGAACACCGGCTTAATAACCCTCAGATAAACGATTCGGCCACCGGTTTTTCATGTTCCTTTCACAAAATCGGGCATAACCTCTCACCCACTTGGCAAACCTTGATGTACATGCAACCTGCCGAGCCAGGCGAAGAAAGTCAACCCGCGCAGTTTTCGCCTCACAATCAACTAACTGATTGATTTGATGCAGATTCTGATTTAGCGTCTAAGCTGACGTTTGGATCCTATTTGTAGCCTCAAAGGCTATTTTCGATTTGAGCCCCGAGGTCCCCATGAGTCAGGCTTTTCTCCCTTTCTCCCGCCCCAGCATCGGCGACGAGGAAATTGCCGCCGTCGAGCAGGTATTGCGCTCCGGCTGGATCACTACCGGGCCAAAGAACCAGGCACTGGAAGAACAGTTCGCCGATTATGTCGGTTGCCGACATGCCGTTGCCTTGTCTTCGGCTACCGGTGGCATGCATATCACCTTATTGGCGCTGGGCATCGGTCCGGGCGACGAAGTCATCACCCCGTCGCAGACCTGGGTCTCCACCGCCAACATGATCACCTTGCTGGGCGCGACTCCGGTATTCGTCGACGTTGACCGCGACACCCTGATGACCGACGCGGCCACCATCGAAGCGGCAATCACCCCGCGGACCAAAGCCATCATCCCGGTGCATTACGCCGGCGCCGCGTTCGATCTCGACCCGCTGTACGCGCTGGCCGACAAACACGGCATTGCCGTGATCGAAGACGCCGCCCACGCTGCCGGTACGCTCTACAAGGGTCGTCACGTCGGCGCCAAGGGCACGGCGATTTTTTCGTTCCATGCGATCAAGAACATGACCTGCGCCGAAGGCGCGATGTTCGTCAGCGACGACGAGGCCCTGGCCTCCCGCGTGCGCATGCTCAAGTTCCACGGCCTGGGCGTCGATGCCTACGACCGCCTGACCCATGGCCGCAAACCGCAGGCCCAGGTGGTCGAGCCAGGTTTCAAATACAACCTGGCCGACATCAACGCCGCCATTGCCCTGGTGCAACTGGAGCGTCTGGACGAGATCAACGCCAAGCGCACGCAACTGGCCCAGACCTACCTGCAGCGCCTGGAAGGTTTGCCGGTGCAACCATTGGCCGTGCCGACCTATGCGCAACAGCACGCCTGGCACCTGTTCATCCTGCGCATCGATGCCGAACGCTGCGGACTGGATCGCGAGGCGTTCATGAAAGCCCTGCAGGAGCAGAACATCGGCACCGGCATCCATTTCATTGCCACACACCTGCACACCTACTACCGTCAGCGTTACCCCAATCTCTACCTGCCCAACACCGAATGGAATTCGGCGCGGCTGTGTTCGATCCCATTGTTCCCCGACATGACCAGCGACGATGTCGAGCGTGTCGTGGGAGCCATTGAAAACTGCATGGACAGAAGCCTTTGAAACCCTACCCAATCAACTTCGTGTCGATCGTCATTCCGGTCTACAACGAACAGGAAAGTCTCCCGGAGCTGCTGCGCCGTACCGAAGCGGCCTGCGCACAGTTGAGTCATCCTTACGAAATCGTACTGGTGGACGACGGCAGCCGTGACGACTCCGCGCAGATGCTCGAAGACGCCGCCTCTCGCGAAGGCAGCCCGATCGTGGCGGTGATCCTCAACCGCAACTACGGTCAGCACGCAGCGATCATGGCCGGTTTCGAACAGTGCAAGGGCGATGTGGTCATCACCCTGGATGCCGACCTGCAGAACCCGCCGGAAGAAATTCCGCGACTGGTGGCCGAGGCGGAAAAGGGCTATGACGTGGTCGCCACGGTGCGTAACAACCGCCAGGACTCGGCCCTGCGTCGCTGGCCATCGAAGTTGATCAACCTCGCCGTGCAGCGCTCCACAGGCGTTGCCATGAGCGACTACGGCTGCATGTTGCGCGCTTACCGCCGCACCATTGTCGATGCGATGCTGGCCTGCCGTGAGCGCAGCACCTTCATTCCGATCCTGGCCAACAGCTTTGCCCGCCACACCACGGAAATCCTCGTGACCCACGCCGAGCGTGAACACGGCGATTCCAAGTACAGCCCGATGCGTCTGGTCAACCTGATGTTTGACTTGATCACCTGCATGACCACCACGCCGTTGCGCTTGCTGAGCATTGTCGGTTTCGCCATGGCCGGACTCGGTGTGCTGTTCGCCGTTGCCCTGGTCCTGCTGCGCCTGGTGTTCGGCGCCCATTGGGCCGGCGGCGGCACCTTCGTGCTGTTCGCCGTGCTGTTCGTGTTCACCGGTGGCCAGTTCATCGGCATGGGCCTGTTGGGTGAATACCTGGGCCGCATGTACAGCGACGTGCGCGCACGTCCGCGCTTCTTTATTGAAAAGGTGCTGCGTAGCCAGCCCACCACTCCTGCTCCCGTTGTCACTGTCGACGGCCTAACTTCCACTCCTTCTGATCAGGTTCCTTCATGAGCGCAAAAGCTGTTGTCTTCGCCTACCACGATATTGGCTGTGCCGGCATCGAATCCCTGCTGACCGCCGGTTATGAAATCGCTGCGGTGTTCACCCACGCCGATGATCCGAAAGAGAACGCCTTCTATGGCTCGGTTGCGCAACTGTGCGCGCGCCACGGCATTGCCGTGCATGCGCCGGAAGACGCCAACCACCCGCTGTGGATCGAGCGTATCGCCAAGCTCGACCCGGACTACATTTTCTCCTTCTACTACCGCAACCTGCTCAGCGAGCCGCTGTTGGCCACTGCCCGCAAAGGCGCGTTCAACCTGCACGGTTCGCTGCTGCCACGCTACCGTGGTCGCGCACCGGCCAACTGGGTGCTGGTCAACGGCGAAACCGAAACCGGCGTGACCCTGCACCGCATGGTCAAGCGTGCCGACGCCGGCGCCATCCTGGCCCAGCAGAAAGTCGCCATCGAGCGCAGTGATACCGCCCTGAGCCTGCATGGCAAATTGCGTTCGGCTGCCTCCGACCTGCTGCGCGACACCCTGCCTGCCCTGCTGCAAGGCAAGGTCAGCGAAACCGCGCAAGACGAATCGAAGGCCACCGTGTTCGGTCGTCGCACCCCGGCGGACGGCAAACTGGTCTGGGCCAAACCGGCCGAGCAACTGTTCAACCTGGTCCGTGCCGTGACCCAGCCTTACCCGGGCGCGTTCTGCGCCGTGGGCGAGCACAAGCTGATTGTCTGGAGCGCTGAAGTCGCCAAGGGCAACGAAGGTCTGGCACCTGGCCGTGTGATCAGCGTCGACCCGCTGCGCATTGCCTGCGGTGAGGACTCGCTGATCATCAACGCCGGCCAGCGCAACGACAACGGCCTGTACCTGAGCGGCCCACAACTGGCCAACGAGCTGGGCCTGGTGGACGGTTCCGTGCTGCGCGGTGCCGAGTCCGGCCGTGCACCACGCCGCACCCGCGTGCTGATCCTCGGCGTCAACGGCTTCATCGGCAACCACCTGTCCGAGCGTCTGCTGCGTGACGACCGCTACGAAGTGTACGGCCTGGACATCGGTTCGGACGCCATCGAGCGCCTGCGCAGCCACCCGAACTTCCACTTCGTCGAAGGCGACATCAGCATCCACTCCGAGTGGATCGAGTACCACATCAAGAAGTGCGACGTGGTCCTGCCGCTGGTGGCCATCGCCACGCCAATCGAGTACACCCGCAACCCGCTGCGCGTATTCGAACTGGACTTCGAAGAAAACCTGAAACTGGTTCGCTACTGCGTCAAGTACAACAAGCGCGTGATCTTCCCGTCGACGTCGGAAGTCTATGGCATGTGCCAGGACAACAACTTCGACGAAGACAACTCCAACCTGATCGTCGGTCCGATCAACAAGCAGCGCTGGATCTACTCGGTGTCCAAGCAACTGCTTGACCGCGTGATCTGGGCCTACGGCCAGAAAGGCCTGAACTTCACGCTGTTCCGTCCGTTCAACTGGATGGGTCCACGTCTGGACCGTCTGGACTCGGCCCGTATCGGCAGCTCCCGCGCCATTACCCAGCTGATCCTGAACCTGGTGGAAGGTACGCCTATTCGCCTGTTCGACGGTGGCGAGCAAAAACGTTGCTTCACCGACATCGCCGACGGTGTTGAAGCCCTGGCGCGGATCATCGACAACGATAACGATGTCTGCAACGGCCAGATCATCAACATCGGCAACCCGGAAAACGAAGCCAGCATCCGTCAACTGGGCGAAGAGCTGCTGCGTCAGTTCGAAGCTCACCCGCTGCGCGCCAACTTCCCTCCGTTCGCCGGTTTCCGCGACATCGAGAGCAAGGCGTTCTACGGCACCGGCTATCAGGACGTGTCGCACCGCAAGCCAAGCATCGCCAACGCCAAGCGCCTGCTGAACTGGGAACCGACGGTGGAAATGCGCGAAACCATCGGCAACACCCTGGACTTCTTCTTGCGTGAAGCCATGCTCGAAATCGCGGACAAGCGTTGATGCAGGCAGGACTCCGGATCGATGTCGATACCTACCGAGGCACCCGTGAAGGGGTGCCCCGGCTCCTGGAAATCCTTGATGAAGCACAGGTCAAGGCGACGTTTTTCTTCAGTGTCGGACCGGACAACATGGGGCGCCATTTATGGCGCCTCATCCGTCCTCAGTTCCTCTGGAAAATGCTCCGTTCCAATGCCGCAGGCCTGTATGGCTGGGACATTCTGCTGGCCGGCACCGCCTGGCCGGGCAAGTTGATCGGGCGTGACCTGGGGCACTTGATGCGTCAGGCCCGGGATGCCGGGCACGAAGTCGGCCTGCACACCTGGGATCACCATGGCTGGCAAGCCAATGCCGGACGCTGGAGCGATGCTCAACTGATCGAACAGATCCGCAAGGGTGTCGACACCCTCAGCGACATTCTCGGTGAGAAAGTCGAGTGTTCCGCTGTGGCAGGCTGGCGTGCCGACGAGCGCGTGATCGAGGCCAAACAAGGTTTCGGCTTCCGCTACAACAGCGATTGCCGTGGCCAGAGCCTGTTTCAACCGCGATTGGCCAACGGTCAAGCGGGTGCACCGCAGATTCCGGTGGATTTGCCGACCTTCGATGAAGTGGTCGGGCCGACTGTCGCCGCCAAAGACTTCAACAGCTTCATCCTGAACCGGTTTGCGCCGGAAAAACTCAACGTCTACACGATCCATGCCGAAGTAGAAGGGATTCTGATGGCCAATGATTTCCGCCAACTGCTGAGCGAAGCGCGTCAGCGTGGCATCCATTTCCAACCCTTGGGCGACTTGCTCCCCGAGTCACCTGGCAGTTTGCCGATGGGCCGTGTCGTGCGCGGTGCGCTCGAAGGCCGTGAAGGCTGGCTGGGAGTACAAGGGGCATGAGCAAACGCTGGGCATTGCCGTTCCTCCTTGCGCTGATGGCGCTGGCCTACCTGCTGCCGCTGGGCAGTCACGGTCTGTGGATTCCCGATGAAACCCGTTACGCCCAGATCAGCCAGGGCATGCTGCTGAGCGGCGATTGGGCGTCACCGCATTTCATGGGTATCCGCTACTTCGAAAAACCGGCGGCGGGTTACTGGATGATCGCCCTCGGCCAGGCGCTGTTTGGGCAGAACCTGTTCGGCGTTCGTTTTGCCTCGGCCTTGAGCACCATGCTCAGCGTATTGCTGTGCTATCTCGTCGCCCGGCGCATGTGGAACGAGCCGCGCAAGAGCTTCGTCTGCGCGATGCTGTACATGAGCTTCACGGTGATTGCCGGTTCCGCCGGTTATGCCAACCTCGATCCGCAGTTCACCTTTTGGGTCAACTTGAGCCTGGTGGCCCTGTGGTTTGCCCTCGACAGCACTGCTCGCGGCCAACGCCTGACGGGCTGGGCGGTGCTGGGCCTGGCCTGTGGCATGGGTTTCATGACCAAGGGCTTCCTCGCCTGGCTGCTGCCGGTGCTGATCGCCCTGCCGTGGATGCTCTGGCAAAAACGCTGGCGCGAACTGCTGGTGTATGGCCCGGTTGCGATTGTCGTGGCCGTTGCGGTGAGCCTGCCGTGGGTCCTGGCGGTGCACAGCCATGAACCGGATTACTGGCGTTTCTTCTTTTGGCACGAACATATCCGTCGTTTTGCCGGGGACGATGCACAACATGATGCGCCGTGGTGGTATTACCTGCCGTTGCTGGTGGCGTTCAGCATGCCATGGGTGGCGATGCTGCCGCCGGCACTCAAGCAAGCCTGGCAGACCCGTCGCCAGTCCAATGTCGCTTTCCTGCTGCTGTGGCTGTGCATGCCACTGTTCTTCTTCAGCCTGAGCAAAGGCAAGCTGCCGGCCTACATTCTGCCGTGCCTGTTGCCGCTGGCGCTGTTGCTCGGTCACGCGCTGGCCGACCGCCTGAAGCTGGAACAGGGTCGTGTTCTGGGCATCAACGGCCTGCTTAACCTGGCGCTCGGGGTAATCACCCTCATTGCACTGGTTTACCTGCAACTGAAAAAACCGGTCTATGACCATGAGCTGCACAACCTGGTGCTGGTGTTCATCGCGCTGATCGGCTGGATCATGGCCAACCTGTTGCAGGCGTTCCGCCCTTTGCAATGCTGGGCCGCGCCAGCCTTCGGCAGCCTGTTGTTCATTGGCCTGGTGCCGGCCGGCCTGCCCAACTCGGTGGTCGCCAACAAAATGCCTGACCAGTTCATCCTCGACCACGCGCAGGAACTTGGCCAAACCGGCAAGTTGCTGAGCAACGACCTGGGTGCCGCGTCTGCGCTGTCGTGGCGTTTGAAGCGACCTGAGGTGGCTTTTTACAACACCATTGGCGAATTGAAATATGGCCTTGCCTATCCTGATTCGCTCAAGCAGCGCATCGATCCGGATCAGATCCAGCAGTGGATGCAGGACGCCCGCCAGCAAGGCTCGGTGGGTGTGGTCATGCGCGTCAAGGGTGACGACGAACTGCACGAACTTGAGCAATTGCCCAAAGACGGCAAGCGCTACGAACAAGGCAATCTGGTGATTCTGATCATCCCTCAGGCGGCACCATGAGCCTGCTATTGCTCCTGGTTGCCTGCCTGCTGACCTGCATGGGCCAGATCGCCCAGAAGTACGCTGTTGAAAGCTGGCGCGACCAACCATCGGGCTGGGCGGACAAGCTACGTTCGCCCTGGTTGTGGCTGGCACTGGCGTGCCTGGGCATGGGCCTGCTGGTGTGGTTGCTGGTACTGCAGCGCCTGGAAGTCGGCGTCGCCTACCCGATGCTGAGTTTGAACTTCGTGCTGATCACCCTGGTAGCGCGCTTTGTATTCCACGAAACCATCGACCGGCGCCACTGGTTCGGCGTCGCGCTGGTGATCGGTGGTGTGGCTTTGCTGGGGCAGCACGCATGAACGTACGGCGTGGAATCTGCTTTGCCCTGGGCAGCGTCGGACTGGTCAGCGCCGCCCAACTGGGCATGCGCTGGAGCATGAGTCACCTGCCGTCTCCTGAGCAATGGCTCACAGCCCCCATCGACCTGGGCGCCGTGGCGGTGGTTTTCGCCGCAATCCTGGCTTACGCCATGTCGATGCTCTGCTGGCTGTTCGCCCTGCGCGATCTGCCATTGGGCCGGGCCTACTCGCTGTTGAGCATCAGCTACGCGCTGGTGTACCTGCTGGCCGCGAGCCTGCCGGTGTTCAACGAAGCCTTCAGTCTTTCCAAAAGCCTTGGGGTGGCACTGGTCATCCTCGGCGTTATCACCATCAATTCTCGATCTGCTCGTGCGCCCGAATTAAGGAGTGCTCCATGAAAATCAGTGTGTTTGGTAGTGGTTATGTAGGCCTGGTGCAGGCCGCGGTGCTGGCAGAAGTGGGCCACGACGTGGTGTGCATGGACGTCGACGAGAAAAAAGTGGAACTGCTCAAGCAGGGCCACGTGAGTATTTTCGAGCCTGGACTGGCCAGCCTGGTACGTGAAGGCCTGGACAGCAAGCGCCTGAGTTTCACCAGCGATGAAAAATTCGCGGTGCAGCATGGCGAGGTGCTGTTCATTGCCGTCGGCACCCCGTCGCGGGACGATGGTTCGGCAGACTTGCGTTATGTGATGTCGGTAGGCGACGCGGTGGCCCGTCACCGTGAGGAACCGGCGATCCTGGTGGAAAAATCCACCGTCCCGGTCGGCACCGGTGACGCCCTGCGCGCGCACATCGACAAGTGCCTGCTGGCGGCCGGCCGCCAGCTGCAGTTCGATATCGTCTCCAACCCCGAATTCCTCAAGGAAGGCTCGGCCGTTTCCGACTGCCGCCGTCCGGACCGGATCGTGGTCGGTTGCGAGCGTGAGGAAGTGCGCGACGTCATGCGCGACCTGTACGCCCCGTTCAACCGCAACCATGATCGCATCATGTTCATGGACCTGCGCAGTGCCGAGCTGACCAAGTACGCCGCCAACTGCATGCTGGCGACCAAGATCAGCTTCATCAACCAGATCGCCGAACTGGCCGAACACCTGGGCGCCGACATCGAATCGGTGCGCCTGGGCATCGGTGCCGACTCGCGTATCGGCTACCACTTCATCTACCCGGGCTGCGGCTACGGTGGTTCGTGTTTCCCCAAGGACATGCGCGCCCTGATCCACAGCGCTGAAGAAGCCCACTGTTCCAGCGACTTGCTGCAAGCCGTCGAGGCCATCAACGAGCGGCAGAAACACAAGCTGTTCGAACGCATCAAGGCGTTCTACAAAGGTGACCTGCGCGGCAAGACCTTCGCTTTGTGGGGCCTGGCCTTCAAACCGAACACCGATGACATGCGCGATGCCCCAAGCCGCGTGCTGCTTGAATCGCTGTTTGCCGCAGGCGCCAACGTACGGGCGTACGACCCAGAGGCGATGCAGGAAACCCAAAAACTCTACCCCAATGAGTCGAAGCTGATGCTCATGGGCACGCCGGAATCGGTGCTGACCGAAGCTGACGCGCTGATCATCTGCACCGAATGGCAACAGTTCAAGGCACCGGACTTCGACCTGCTGCAACAACGCTTGAAGGCCCCGGTGATTTTCGACGGGCGCAACCTGTTCGATGCCGATCGCCTGGCACGTAGCGGTTTCACCTACTTCCCGATGGGCCGCGGTGAATCGAGCAAGTTGCCGATTCCGTACCAGCAATGGTCCAGCGACGCAGTGGTGGCCTGACATCATGGCCCCTCGCATCCGTCATCAGTCCCTCGCGCTGGGGTTGTTGGCGCTCTTGTTGTTTTGCGCAGGGGTCTATCACCAGGCGGCGATCGGTTTCGACTCGCGTTTCGTGCTGTTCGCCCAGGAAATGCTGCGCAATGGCCCGTCGTTTTTCCCCACGACCTACGGCGAGCCCTACGCAGATTATTCCGGGCTTTCCACACTGTTCATCTGGGTGCTCTCGCTACCGTTCGGCCAGGTCTCCAGCCTGACCGCCTGGTTGCCGAGCGCCATCGCCGCAGCGGTCATCGTTACCTTGATGTACCGCCTGCTGGCGCCCTACTCCACACGCTGGGCGTTGCTGAGCATCGCCTTGCTGCTGCTGACCAATACCTTCATCACTGAAACCCGCGCCGTCTCGCTGGACCTGATGCTCGCCGCCGTGACCTTCGCCGTGTTTTACCTGGGCTACGCTGCCGACCATTTCGCCGCGCGGCGTCGCTGGGTGATGATCTTCGCCCTGCTGGTACTCGGTTTCTGGATTCGGGGACCTATCGGCCTGGTGATTCCTACGGGAGTACTTTGCAGCTATCTACTGATAGAGCTTCAGTGGCGCCGCCTGTTGGTCTTTGGCCTGTTGGCTTCGGCGTTGCTGGCCGGATGCATCGGGCTGATGTTGTGGCTGGCGGATGTCAGTGGCGGGCCGGGATTCCTGCAGGACGTGATTCGCATGCAGTTCATGGGACGCATGGATGGCAGCGAAGGCAGCGGTGATTTGCTGTATTACTTCACCAGTTCAGTGGGCAACTATGCGTTGGCCTGGCCGCTGGCCGTGTTGGCATTAATTGCCATGGCCTTGAGCCGCCCTCGGGATACCGGACCGGCATCGCGCTTGGTGATGTATTGCGTGGCCGCAGGTCTCATCGTGATGATCGGCCTGTCCATTCCCCAGGCGAAGAAAGCCCGCTACGTACTGCCCATGTTGCCGATGGCGGCAATTGTCGCGGCCTATCCATTCCAGGCCGCTGAAGGTCGCCTGTTCGCCTGGCTGCGGGGATTGATACAGGCCCTGTGCCTGCTGATTCCCGGCTCGCTGATGGTCGGTTTGCTGGTGCTGCGCCACAAATTCCCTGATGAAGTGACACACCTCCCTTCCCTTTTCGTCATCCTCAGCCTGCTGCAAGCGGCTGCCCTGACGGTGTTGCTCCAGCCGCGCTGGCGTGACTGGCGGGCGCAGGTGCTGGCCGCTTGTGCAGTGCTCGCGCTGTGGTCGTTTTATATTTTGCAGTTCGAACCCGTTCAACGCGAACTGTACGATACCCGGACCTTCAGCCAGGCGGCGTTCGAACTTATCGAGAAAGAGCCCGCGCCACTGGTGATGCACCAGATGGGTAAGGACGCCAAGGCCATCAAGTTCATGGTCAACATCAAGCAGGACCTGAAACCGGTATTCACCTACGACACTCTGCAACTGGAGAACCTCAAGGGGCCGGCCTGGTTGATGATGGACCGCAACGTCTACGACGCCCTGCAAGGCACCGCATTCGGCGCCTTGCCACCGGTGCTGAGCGGTCGTTTCGACAAGAATGATTTTGTACTGCTGCACCTGAAACAGGGCTCATGACCACTGCTGTGAATGTCAGGCTGCTGCTAAAGTAGCAGCCTGACACCGACGTCGTGCCATGCCGATAAAAACGGCATCGGTTGCGCATAAGGACATTCACCACCGTGGCCGCAACCTACTCCCCGCTGATCCGCCGCCTGCTGATCTGCTCGCTGACCATCGTGATCAGCCGTGCCCTGACCAGCCCGTTGCTGACGCTATTCGTCAGCGGCAAGCTCGGCCTCAACCAACAGGACGTCGGGCTGTTGCTGGGCATCGCGGTATTTGTCGCCACCCTGCTGTCGCTGTATGGCGGCTACATCCTCGATCGTTTCGAAAAGCGTCGGTTGCTGATCGTGGCGATGCTGTCCAGTGCCATCGGCCTGGTGCTGCTGACGTTTGCCGAAAACCTCTATCTCACCACGCTCACCCTGATCATCACCGAAACCGCGACCGCATTGTTCCTAATCGGCTCAAAAGCCATCCTCAGTGAAAACCTGCCCGTGGGCCAGCGCGCCAAGGCGTTCTCCCTGAACTACACCCTGACCAACATCGGCTATGCGGTCGGCCCGATGCTGGGCGTGTTGATCGCCGGTGTGTACGCCACTGCGCCGTTCCTGATTGCCGCCACCATCGCCTTCTTCAGCATTTTTCTGCTGACCGGCATTACCCGTGACACTCAAGGCGTGCCCGTCAGGCAACAGGCGCAAAGCTTTCTCAAGACCCTGGTCACCCTGAAAAACGATCGCACGCTGATCCTGTTCACCATCGGCTGCTTGTTGAGCACCGTGGTGCATGGGCGCTTCACGTTTTACCTGTCGCAATATCTGTTGGTGACCAGCAACCCGCAGCACACCATGGAGATCATGGCGGCGTTGCTCGCCTGCAATGCCATCGGCGTGATTCTGTTGCAATACCAGATCGGTCGCCTGCTCAAGCGCGAGCACCTGCGGCAGTGGATTGTCGCCGGCACCGCGCTGTTCATACTCGGGCTGATCGGCTTCAGCCTGGCCGATAGCCTGGTCAGTTGGTGCGTGGCGATGATCATTTTCACCCTCGGTGAAACCATCATCTATCCCGCCGAGTTTCTGTTCGTCGACACCCTGGCCCCGGAAGAACTGCGTGGCAGTTACTACGGCGCGCAGAATCTCGCCGCGCTCGGCGGAGCACTCAGCCCAGTCATTTGCGGCTTCCTGCTGCTGCACACCCCGGCACCGACCATGTTCTATGCCATGAGTGCGCTTGCCGCACTTGGCGGCTATCTGTGTTTCATCAGCGGTCGAGGCAAAGATTCAAAGCAAAACTAATGCATTGAAAGTGCATTAATATGAATTTGTCAGCAATCCTTTTGAACGGCACACTGTGCGCGTTCCTCCCCCAATAGTTGGAACACCTTCAAGGCTTTCCGGGACGCCCGGTTGAGCCTTTTTTTTGTCTGCCTTTTTCTGTTCTGGAGCGTTCCCGCCCATGTTTGCCCGCTGGTTGCCCGCCGCCATCAACACCCGCCCTACCGAATGGAGCCGTGCCGCCATCGGCATGGCGTTGGGAACGCTGCTCAGTGTCTGGTTATGCGCGCAGGTCTTCGGCATCGAGGTGGCGCAGCACCTGATCGGCCCGCTGGGGGCATCGGCGGTGCTGTTGTTTGCCGTTTCCTCCGGCGCGCTCGCGCAACCCTGGTCGATTGTCGGCGGTTATTTGACTGCAGCACTGGTGTCATTGCTGATGGCTCATGTGCTGGGGCGGACCTTGGGCAGCGCCGGCCTGGCAGCGGGGATCGCGTTGTTCCTGATGTGTTGGCTGCGCTGTCTGCACCCACCGGCTGGCGCGCTGGCCCTGACGCTGGTACTGGCTGATCCCGCGACCATTGCCATGGGCTGGACAGCCCTGGAACCGGTGATGCTCGCCGCGACCACGCTGCTGCTCTGCGCCCTCGCCTACAACAACCTGACCCGGGTTCGTTACCCCAAGCGTGCCAGCGAACCAGCCGTGCTGACGCCGGCACCCGAAAGCCAGGCCATCACTGCCCAGGACCTGAAACTGGCCCTGGCAGACATGGAAGCCTTTTATGACGTGACCCCGGAAGACCTCGAGCAGTTGATCCATGCCAGCGAACTGCACGCCAAACGCCGCAGTGTCGGCGAAGTGTTGGCGCCGCGCCTGTAAGTAAGACCAAGGTTGTTTTGCCGTGGTCGGGTGGTTCTGGCATCCTGCGCCTCCATTTTCCGACCCGGCCCGCCTTCTGGCACGCAAACCATGATGACCGCCTCCGAAAAAGCCCCAGCAACACGCAACAACGACCTGATCTACGGCCTCAATGACCGTCCGCACCTGACGGCCACGGTGTTTGCCGCCCTGCAACACGTGCTGGCCAGCTTCGTCGGCATCATCACGCCAACACTGATCATGGGCAGCGCCCTCGGCCTGCAAAGCGAAATTCCCTACCTGATCAGCATGGCGCTGTTCGTGTCCGGCCTCGGCACCTTTGTCCAGGCGCGCCGTTTCGGTCCGGTTGGTTCCGGTTTGCTCTGCCTGCAAGGCACCAGCTTTTCCTTTATCAGCGTGATTCTCAGCGCCGGCTTCATGGTCAAGGCCCGCGGCGGCGGAACCGATGAAATCCTCTCGACCATTTTCGGCGTGTGCTTCTTCGCAGCGTTTATCGAGGTGGTGTTGAGCCAGTTCATCGGCAAGCTACGGATGCTGATCACCCCTGTTGTAACCGGCACCATCATCACCCTCATGGGCCTGTCACTGATCAAGGTGGCGATGACCGACATCGCCGGCGGTTTCGGCGCGCCGGACCTTGGTGCTGCCAGCCATATCGCGTTGGCAGCACTGGTGCTGGGCACCATCGTCGTATTGAACCGGGTCGATGTGCCGTTCCTGCGCCTGGGCGCAATCGTCATCGGCCTGACGATTGGCTACGTCGTTGCCTGGTTGATGGGCGTCGTGGATTTCAACAGCCTGCCCGAAGTACCACTGGTGAGCGTGCCGGTGCCGTTCAAGTACGGCTTTTCGTTCGACTGGGTGGCGTTCGTGCCGGTGGCAGTGATTTTCCTGGTGTCGCCGCTGGAAGCCGCTGGCGACCTGACGGCCAACTCGATGATTTCCCGTCAGCCGGTGAAAGGCCCGGTCTACATCCGCCGGATCAAGTCCGGCCTGCTCGCCGACGGCCTCAACTCGGCGATGGCAGCCGTATTCAACAGCATGCCGATGGTGACCTTCGCCCAGAACAACGGGGTGATTCAGCTCACCGGCGTTGCCAGTCGTTACGTGGCGTTCTTCATCGCCGGACTGTTGGTGATCCTTGGCCTGTTCCCGATGATCGGCGCCGTGCTGCAACTGATGCCCAAGCCCGTATTGGGCGGTGCCGAGTTAGTGATGTTCGGCACAGTAGCCGTTGCCGGGATCAAGATTCTTGCCGAAGCGGGCCTGCATCGGCGCAACATGCTGATCGTGTCGATTTCCATCGGCATGGGCCTGGGCGTGGCTGCGGTGCCGGAAGTGTTGCGTGAACTGCCCAAGGCACTGCACAACATTTTCGAATCGCCCATCACCGTTGGCGCGCTGTGCGCTATCGTTTTGAATATCTTCCTGCCCGAAGAATTCATCGAGCTGGAAGAAGACGAATTCGACCCGGAAGCCTCGGTCCTCCAGGTGATGCAGAACCCGGATATGCCAGCCAAGGGTGAACCGACCCCGGCTACGGTGGTCGCACAGTCAAACCGCTAGAACGGCTCAGGGCTGAACCGTGCTGGCGGTACAGCCCTATTCCATTCGAGAGCACGCCCATGCGCAGCGTCCACGCGGTAATCCTGTCCTCCCTGCTCGCTCTGAGCGCCTGTTCGTCATTGCCCAACCGCGATCCGGTGAGAATCAACGTGGTCGGGGTCGAGCCCTTGCAAGGCCAGGGCATGGAGGTGCGTTTTGCCGTGAAGATCCGCGTGCAGAACCCCAATGACAACGTCCTTACCTACAGCGGCGTCGCCCTGGACCTGGACATCAACGGTCAGCCGTTCGCCTCTGGGGTCAGCGATGAACGCGGCGAAATCGGACGCTTCTCGGACACGGTGGTCACGGTACCGGTGAGCGTTTCGGCGTTCTCGGTGATCCGCCAGACCTACGGCATCAGCCAGATGAAGACCCTCAACAACATGCCCTATGTCCTGCGCGGCAAGCTGTCCGGTGGGGTGTTCAACACCACGCGTTTCGTCGATAGTGGCACGCTCAACCTGCCGGGGGTCGCCACCGGCAGTCGATGAGCCTGCCTGCATGGAGCAATGCCTGAACATGGACGCCGTACCGACGCTCTATACCGAACGCCTGATCCTGCGCCCGCTGGAGCTGGCAGACGCCGACGCCATCCAGCAACAATTCCCGCACTGGGAAGTGGTGCGCTATCTCAACGCCCTGGTGCCGTGGCCCTACCCGGCTGACGGCGCGCTGAGCTATTTGCGTGACAATGCGCTGCCGGCGATTGCTCGCGGTGAGGAATGGCACTGGTCCATTCGCCTCAAAACCGCCCCCGAGCAACTGATCGGCAACATCAGCCTGATGTCCGAACCCGACAACAACCGTGGTTTCTGGCTTGGCCCCCAATGGCAAGGTCAAGGCTTGATGAGTGAAGCCAGTGCTGCTGTCACCGAATACTGGTTCACGGCGCTTGATCAACGCGTGCTCCGCGTGCCCAAGGCCGCGTCTAACCTGGGCTCGCGCAAGCTTTCCGAGCGCACGGGCATGCGCTTGATTCACACCGAAGAGGGTCAGTTTGTCGCCGGCCTGTTGCCCAAGGAAACCTGGGAAATCACCCGTGAAGAATGGCAGTCGCGCCGCTGAGACTACTCAGCCTCGTTGAGTATCAGGCTGCGGTAATGCCCCGGATTCGAACCCGACCACTTGCGAAACGCTTTGTAGAACGAACTGACGTCGGCAAAGCCCAGGCGCATGGCGATCTCGACGAAACTGATCGATGGCTCGGCGAGCCAGACGATCGCCAGTTCCTTGCGCACACTGTCCTTGAGCCCCTGATAGGTCTGGCCTTCTTCGGCCAAGCGCCGACGCAAGGTCGAGGCGGACATGCACAGGCGCTGGGCCAGGGCCTCGGTTTCCGGCCAGAGCTCGGCGGGCAACTGCCGTAGATCCTGCTTGATGCGGCTGGCCAGGCTTTGCGGATCGCGGTACCTCACCAGGATGTTGGCCGGGGCAAGGCTGAGGAATCGCTTGAGTTCTTCCGGGCTGCGCTTGATCGGCAGGTCCAGGCAATCGGCCGAGAAAATCATCCGGGTACGCGGGCGATCAAAACGCAGGTTTTCGGAAAACATCACCTGGTAATCATCACAGAAGTCCGGCCGCGGACAACGCAGCTCGATGGCAAGGATGGGAATTCGCCGCCCCGCCAACCAGCAGGCGACGCCGTGAACGATCATCCAGTAGGTGAAATAGGTGAAGGCCCGGCGCGGTTGTTTGTCGTCTTCCAGCAACACGACTTCCGCCAGGCTTTGCTGACGTACCCACTGTGCCGGCATGTTTTCCAGCATCAATGACAGAAACCCCAGGCCACTGGTCAATCCCGCCGCCAGCGTGGGCTGGACCATGGCGCTACGGCAGAGGAACTCGAAACTGCCGGACTTGAGCCGGCGTGGGTCCATGCCGAAAAACTCGTCATCGCCACGCCGCGCGAGCAATCGCCACAACCGCGCATAAGCGCTGGCCGGCACCCGGGCGTCACTTCTGTGCAGCAACGCGGGGTCGATGCCAACCTTGCTCAACACCTCTTCGGTGGCTGCACCCGGCGCACAGCTTTGCGCCAGCGCCTCACGCACCAGTTGCATGGAAATGGTGTCTTTTTCCGACATTGACCTGGGTTAGCCCTGTTCTTCTTTGAGTGGTGGGCATATTAGCCGAAACCGCCCACTCGGCGCAGATCCCTTGTAGGAACCGGCTTGCAGGTGATACCGGCGTGTCAGGCGCCATCAATATTGAATGCGCACAGCCAATCCCTGTGGGAGCGAGCTTGCTCCGGGCGGCGTTCCGACGATGGTCGTCAACGATGACGCGTGCTTCCAGGCTACTCGCGGTGTTCTGCAGTCCATCGCGAGCGTGCTCGCTCCTACAGAGCCGTTCAGCCACCGTTCAGGTAAAGTCAATCATCTTCGTTTGAGAATGAGTGTCATTATGTTACAAATTAGCATCCTATCTAACTGACCTACGGTGTTGAATGCTCGTTCCCTTTTTGATCATGCTGCGCGAAGGCGTCGAAGCCGCGCTGATCGTTGGCATCATCGCCAGTTACCTGAAGCAGACCGGTCGCGGCCAGTGGATGCCCGCGATGTGGATCGGCGTATTTCTCGCCATCACCCTTGCCTTGCTGGTCGGTGGCGGCCTGGAACTGGTCAGCGCCGAATTCCCGCAAAAACAACAGGAACTGTTTGAAGGCGTGGTCGGCCTGATCGCCGTCGGCATTCTCAGCTCCATGGTGTTCTGGATGCGCAAGGTGGCGCGTTCCATCAAGCATTCGCTACACGTCTCCCTCGACCACGCCCTGACCGGTTCCAGGCATCAAGTCATCGCGCTGATCGCCATGGTGTTCTTTGCCGTCGCCCGCGAAGGCCTGGAGACCGTGTTCTTCCTGCTCGCCGTGTTCCAGCAAAGCGAAGGCCCCAGCGCACCGATTGGCGCCCTGCTCGGCCTGGTCCTGGCCATCATCATCGGCTTCCTGATCTACACCGGCAGCATGCGCCTGAACCTCAGCGCGTTTTTCCGCTGGACCGGTCTGTTCATTCTCGTTGTCGCTGCCGGCATTCTCGCCAACTCGGTGCAGGCGCTGCATGAAGCCGGCCTCTGGAATCACCTGCAAACCGTGTTGTTCGACATCAGCGCCACGCTGCCAATGGACGGCCCGCTGGGCTCGGTGCTGGCCGGCATGTTCGGCTATCAGGACGCGCCGACCATCAGCACCCTCGGTGCATACCTGATTTATCTGCTGGTGGCGCTGGTGATGTTCTTCCTGCCCAGTGCCGCGCCCGTCAAACAGTCTTCTTCCGTTTCCAGTCAGTAAGGGCATCCATGTCAAATCAAGCCCCACTCCAGGCTTCCCCGCCGCGCGCCTTGCGCTGGGCGGTAGCCGGTTCGGTGATCGTGATGATCGCTGCCGGCGGCCTGTTCTATTACGCCTCGAAAATGGCCGCGGCCAAACGCCAGGCCAACCATGACGAAGTGTTGGTGACCATCCACCCGCACAGTTGCGAACCCAACGCTCTGACGGTTCCGGCCGGTCGTAGCAGCTTCCGCATCGTCAACCGCTCGGATCGCGCCGTTGAATGGGAAATCCTCGATGGCGTGCTGGTGGTCGAAGAGCGGGAAAACATCGCCCCCGGTCTGAGCCAGGTGATCAACGCCAACCTGCTGCCGGGCGACTACGTCATCACCTGTGGTCTGTTGAGCAATCCGCGTGGCACTTTGCACGTGACGCCAACTGCCGCATCGGATGCTGCGGCCAAGGCCAAGCCTTCGATGGTCGCCTTTGTCGGACCGCTGTCGGAATTCCGCGTGTACCTGAGCAGCCAGGGCAACGCACTGATCAAGGCCGTGACGGCCCTCGAGCAAGCCATCGAAACCGGTGACCTGGCCCAGGCTCAGGCCTTGTATGCCCCAGCCCGTGCCGCCTACCAACGGGTGGCGCCTGCGGCCCAGCGTCTGGCCGAGCTGGACAACAGCATCAACGCTCGCGCCGACTACTTCGAGAAACGCGAACAGGACGCGGATTTCGGCGGTTTCCATCGCATCGAATACGCGCTGTTCCAGCAACGCAACCTCGAAGGCCTGACACCGGTTGCCCAACGCTTGCTAAGTGACGTCACCACCCTCAAGCAACAGTTGCTGGCCCAGTCACTGCCACCGGAGCAATTGGTCAGCATTGTGGTGCGTAATCTCAACAGCATCGCCGATGTACGCGCCAGCAGTGGCGAGGAAGAACGCTACAGCCATACCGACCTCAACGGTTTCGCCGCCAACGTCGAAGTCGCCCACAAGGTCGTCGAGCTGTTGCGCCCGTTGTTGACCAAGTCCGCTGCCAATGTGCTGCCGGGCATCGACAACGCCCTGAACGCCGTTGACGCCGAACTCAATGGCCTGAAGGTCAATGACGGCTACGCCAGCTACGACACAGTCGGCGCCGAGCAACGCAAGCAACTCGCCGACAAGGCCAAGGCACTGGCCGCCGCACTCGATGGAATCGATCCCGCCCTTGGCCTCTCCGGCCTGTAAGCAGAAGACCCCTTTACGATGAACGATTCAGACTCCTTCAACCTCCAGCGCCGTCGCGTATTGATGGGCATGGGCGCCGCCGGTGTGGCACTGGCGGGCTCGGCACTGAGCTGCCCGGCCATGGCCGCAAGCCCGGCACAAGTCACCGAAGCACCGAGCAGCGAAAAAACCGAAGACCGTCACGACTACCACGGCAAGCACCAGAGCGGCATCGTCACCCCACGCCCGGCGTCGGGCATGCTGGTGTCATTCGATGTGTTGGCCACCGATCGCGCTGATCTGGAGCGCCTGTTTCGCACCCTCAATGAACGCATCGCCTTCCTGATGAAGGGCGGCCCGGTGAACCAGGTCGACCCGAAGCTGCCACCCGTGGATTCGGGGATTCTCGGCCCGGTGGTGACGCCGGACAACCTGACCATCACGGTTTCGGTGGGCGAGTCGCTGTTCGACGAACGCTTCGGCCTTGCGCAAGCCAAACCCAAGCGCCTGGTCCGCATGGTCGGCTTTCCCAACGACTCGCTGGAGCCGGACTGCTGCCATGGCGACTTGAGCATCCAGTTCTGCGCCAACACCGCCGACACCAACATTCACGCCCTGCGTGACATCGTGAAGAACCTTCCGGACCTGTTGTTCGTGCGCTGGAAACAGGAAGGCAGCGTGCCGCCCCAAGCCCCGGCCAAACCCGGCGTGCCAGCGCAGAGTGCACGCAACTTCCTCGGCTTTCGCGATGGCTCCGCCAACCCCGACTCCAACAATGCCCAGACCATGGACATGATCGTCTGGGTCCAACCCGGCAGCGATGAACCGTCCTGGGCAGCCAACGGCAGTTATCAGGCGGTGCGGATCATTCGCAACTTTGTCGAACGCTGGGACCGCACGCCCTTGCAGGAACAGGAAAGCATCCTCGGCCGGGTCAAAAGCACCGGCGCCCCCATGGGCGGTGCTCACGAAAGCGAAGTACCGGACTACAGCAAGGACCCGCAAGGCAAGCTGACCAAGCTCGACGCGCACATCCGCCTGGCCAATCCGCGCACCGCGGCTACCCAGGCCAACCTGATCCTGCGCCGGCCGTTCAACTACTCCAACGGCGTCAACAAGAACGGCCAACTCGACATGGGCCTGCTGTTCATCTGCTACCAGTCCGATCTGGAAAAAGGCTTCATCACTGTGCAAACCCGCCTCAATGGCGAACCGCTGGAGGAATACCTCAAGCCTGTCGGCGGCGGCTATTTCTTCACGCTACCCGGTGTCACCGGCGACCAGGATTTCATTGGCCGCACGCTGCTCGAAGCCACGCAATTGGCTGACAAACCAAAAACAACTGCTTAACAACCACAACAACCCTCTCGGAATCGTCCCATGAAGAAGTCACCACTCGCGTTAATGCTGACCCTTGGCTTGCTCAACACTCCGTTCTCGGCTTTCGCGGCGACAGCGCCGATGGATCTGGTGGGACCGGTCTCGGACTACAAGATCTATGTGACCGAGCAGTTGGACGAGTTGGCCAGCCACACCCAGCAGTTCACTGACGCGGTTAAAAAAGGCGACCTGGCCACGGCGAAGAAACTCTACGCACCGACCCGTGTTTACTATGAGTCGATCGAGCCGATTGCCGAGCTGTTCAGCGACCTCGACGCGTCCATCGATTCGCGCGTCGACGACCACGAACAAGGCGTGAAGGCCGAAGACTTCACCGGTTTCCATCGCATCGAATACAGCCTGTTCTCGGAAAAGACCACCAAGGGCCTGGACGAGCTGGCCGACGGCCTGAACAAGGACGTGAAGGACCTGCAGGCCCGCGTTGCCGGCCTGACCTTCCCGCCTGAGAAAGTCGTGGGTGGCGCCGCTGCGCTGCTCGAAGAAGTGGCCAAGACCAAAGTGTCTGGCGAGGAAGATCGCTACAGCCACACCGACCTGTATGACTTCCAGGGCAACGTCGACGGCGCGAAGAAAATCGTTGACCTGTTCCGTCCGCAGATCGAGAAGCAGGACGCGGCTTTTGTCGCCAAGGTCGACAAGAACTTCGCCACCGTGGACAAGATCCTGGCCAAGTACAAGACCAAGGACGGCGGTTTCGAAACCTACGACAAAGTGAAGGATGCCGACCGCAAGGCATTGATTGGTCCGGTCAACACCCTGGCCGAAGACCTGTCGACGCTGCGTGGCAAGTTGGGTCTGAACTGATTCTGCGGCTCTGAACTGACGTTAACGCGAGCAGACTCTCTTCTACAGACGTTGATTGTTCCAACTCAAACTGTAGGAGCGAGCCTGCTCGCGCTTGGCGTTTTTACAACATGCGATAAAGCAACCGCTCGATCCGCACACGGCTCACACGCTTGAGAAACTTGGCCACCCCGGCCGGGTATTCGACGAGGGTTTCCAGGTCCTGGAAGCGCTCGATACGACGGGTGTGCTGGAAAATTTCCGCCAGCTCATTGCGCCGCGGCCCCACCAGCTCGCTTTGCGGATCATCGATCAGCAAGGCGTTTTCCAGATCCAGACGAAACGCCCGCGGATTGAGGTTGTTGCCGGTCAGCAAAGTGTAACGCTGATCGACCCACATGCCCTTGAGGTGATAGGTGTTGTCGCCATCACGCCACAGATGCAGGTTCAACTGGCCTTTATCGATGTGCGATTGATGCCGCTTGGCGAATCGGCGCAGGCTGATTTCGTACAGGTAAGGCAACGCCGAAATCACCTTGAACGGCTCGCTCGGTGGAATGTAGAAGTCGTTGGCGGTCTTGTCGCCGACCACGATGTCGATCTTCACTCCACGGGCCAGCGCGCGGTTAATTTCCCGGGTCACCGCCAAAGGCAAGTTGAAGTACGGCGTGCAGATGGTCAGTTGATCCTGGGCGCTGGCGATCAACTCACAAATCACCCGACTCAACGGATTGTTCTTGCCGACGCCGAGTAGCGGGCTGACCGTCAACCCGGTTTTTTCCTGCGTGCCAGCCGTGGTGTCATACGCCGCATGCTTGAGGCGACTGCGCAAATCACCAATGTCGCCGCGCAAGCTGCGCGTGGTCGGCAGGTTCGGCAGATCAAGGCGGTGCACGGCTTTCGAGGCAACCAGACCGTGCTGCACCAGGTGCTGCATCGAGTCGGCGAGCGCGCGGTTGTGCAAAAGGTGATAGCGGTCGTAGCGGTACTTGTCGAACTTGTGCAGGTAAACGTTATTCAGGCTCGCACCGCTGTAGATCACGCAGTCATCGATCACGAAGCCTTTGAGGTGCAGCACGCCGAACAGTTCGCGGGTCTGCACCGGTACGCCATACACCGGCACTTCGCTGGCGTGGGTGCGGGTCATTTCCTGATACCAGGCCGCATTGCCCGGCTGCTTGCCCGCACCGATCAAGCCGCGCTGGGCGCGCAACCAATCGACGACGACCACCACGTCCAGTTCAGGACGCGCCAGCTTGGCCGCATGCAGGGCATCGAGAATTTCCTGGCCGGCCTCGTCCTGTTGCAGATACAGCGCAACGATGTAGATGCGCTGAGTAGCGCCGGCGATTTTTTCCAGCAGGCATCGACGAAATTCGGCAGCGCCGGAGAGGATGCTGACCGCCTCGGCGGACAACGGAAAACTGCGCAGTTTGGGCAGCAGGGAGCGTTTGAAAAGCGACGGCATAGGGCTCGCAATGGGTCGATTCCGAAGAACCCGAGAGCTTACACCATCACTCGGCCCGGGTCTTGTTACAGACTGTAATATCCCTTCACAAACTATCTCCCTCCCGCATTTGAAATGCGTTCCCCTTGTGGAACCGAGCTTGCTCGTGAAGACCATCTATCAGACTCCAGTAAATATGAATTGATAATGGAGAACGTTCGTTCTACTGTAGTTTTCATGAACGACATAACCAGCAATGAAACACGCGACGTCATTCTCGACGTCACCGAAAAACTGATCTACAAGATCGGCATCGCCGCCACCGGCATGGACCTGCTGGTGAAGACTGCCGGCGTTTCCAGGAAAAGCATCTACCGTTACTTCACCAACAAGGACGACCTTGTTCTCGCCGCGTTACAGCGCCGGGATGAACGCTGGATGCACTGGTACAGAAGTGAAGTCGGTAATGCCGAGACCCCGGCCGGGCGCCTGCTCAACCTGTTTACCGTGCTCAAGTCGTGGTTTGAGTCCGAAGGTTTTCGCGGCTGCGCCTTCATCAACACCAGCGGCGAAACCGGTGACCCACACGATCCGGTGCGGTTGCTGGCAAAAGAACACAAACGCAAGTTGCTCGAGTATGTACGGGAGTTATGCGTCGAGCATGGCGTACAGGATCCCGACACCCTGGCCAGTCAATTGCTGATCCTGATTGACGGTGCCATCACCGTGGCGCTGGTCATGGGTGATCACCAGGCCGCCGATAACGCGCAGCAGATTGCCAGGACCTTATTGAACCTGAAGTAACCGAAACATCCTGACTGAACGCCAACTTGAAACGGAGATATGAAAATGCCCGACCCACAAGTTCGTCCGCCATTGCCCCCTTTTACCCGCGAGTCCGCCATCGAAAAAGTTCGCCTGGCCGAAGACGGCTGGAACTCCCGTGACCCCGAGCGCGTTTCCCTCGCCTACACCCTCGACACCCAGTGGCGCAATCGCGCCGAGTTCGCCCACAACCGCGAAGAAGCCAAAGCCTTTCTGACCCGCAAATGGGCCAAGGAGTTGGACTATCGACTGATCAAGGAACTCTGGGCGTTTACCGACAACCGCATCGCCGTGCGCTACGCCTATGAGTGGCACGACGACTCGGGCAACTGGTTCCGTTCCTACGGCAACGAGAACTGGGAGTTCAACGAGGACGGCCTGATGGCGCACCGGTTCGCCTGCATCAACGACCTGCCGATCAAGGAAAGCGAGCGCAAGTTCCGTTGGCCGCTGGGGCGTCGACCAGACGATCATCCGGGGTTGTCGGATCTTGGTCTATAACCCGGATTCACTTTAAACCCGCCGGGAGCGAGCCTGCTCGCTCCCACATTGGTTTTGTGGCGTGCAGGCCGGTAAGATGTGCCCCCTTCCCCGCAGTCTTTTTTTTGCTCCTGCCGAATAAGCCGATCCCATGCCTTTCGAACTCAGCGTTGACCTGTCCACCCTGGCCATTCTGGCCCTCGTCGCTTTTGTCGCCGGGTTCATCGATGCCATTGCCGGTGGCGGCGGTCTGTTGACCACCCCGGCGCTGCTCACCGCCGGCCTGCCACCGCACTTGGTGCTGGGCACCAACAAGCTCAGTTCGACCTTCGGTTCGGCCATCGCCAGCTTCACCTTCTACCGACGCAAGCTGTTCCATCCCGCACAGTGGATTCACGCCATCGTTGGCACCCTGGTCGGTGCGCTGGCCGGCGCCATCGTCGCGCATTACCTGCCTGCGGAATGGTTGAACAAGATGCTACCGGTGATCGTCTTCGCCTGTGGCGTCTATCTGTTGTTTGGCGGCACGCCGAAAGCGCCGCTGGACAGCGACGCACCGATCAAGAAAAAGTGGCAATCACCCCAGGGTTTCACCCTCGGTTTTTACGATGGCGTAGCAGGTCCGGGCACCGGTGCGTTCTGGACCGTAAGCAGCCTGCTGCTTTACCCCATCGACCTGGTCAAGGCCAGCGGCGTGGCGCGCAGCATGAACTTCGTCAGCAACGTGGCGGCGCTGTCGGTGTTCATCTTTTCCGGTCAGGTGGACTGGATCATCGGCCTGTGCATGGGCTCGTCGTTGATGGTTGGCGCGTTCTTCGGCGCCCGCACCGCCATCAGCGGCGGTGCGAAATTCATTCGCCCGGTGTTCATCACCGTGGTCCTGGCCCTGACTGTGCGTTTAGCCTGGCAGCACTGGTTCAGCGTGGCCTAAACGCCGCGCCACGTAGACGTCGATCAGGTAACGGGCAATCGAGCGTGACGCCGGCAACGGCGGCAGCGCATGTACGTTGAACCACTGGGCGTCTTCGATCTCGTCTTCCTGGCAGACGATCTCGCCACCGGCGTACTCGGCATGGAAGCCGAGCATCATCGAATGGGGGAACGGCCAGCACTGGCTGCCCAGGTACTGGATGTTCTTCACCTCGATCCGTACTTCTTCGCGTACCTCGCGAATCAGACAGTCCTCGGCCGACTCACCCGGTTCGGCAAACCCGGCCAAGGTGCTGTAGACCCCGGTGACAAAGCGTGGCGAACGCGCCAGGAGGATTTCATCGCCACGGGTGACCAGCACGATCATGCTCGGCGAAATGCGCGGGTAACTGCGCAAATCGCACGGCTGGCAGTACATCGCCCGCTCCCCCGGCACTTGCGTCATTGCCTGGCCGCAGTTGCCGCAAAAACGGTGCTCTCGGGCCCAGGTACCGATCTGCGCGGCATAACCGAGCACCTTGTACAGCGTATGATCGCCTTCGAGCATGAATGCGCGCAGGCCTTTCCAGCCGCAACCCGGTACATCACTGGCACTGCGCAACTCCAGCAGGTACACCGGCTCACCATCAAGATGGCCGATGCCATGTTCGGTCAGCACCGACAGGTCCTGACGCTTTAGCCATTCCCGCGGGAACAGTGCGCCGTTGTCATCGAACAGAAAGCCCTCGGGGCTGCGTGCCACGGCCCAGCCGCCGGGTTGATCGGTGTCCAGTACTGCAGTGGTCCAGCGAGAAATCATGGTTAATCAATCCAGAAATTCAGGTTTCTGTTTGCTCATGTGGGCGGCCATGGCCACGCGCAGATCGTTGGATTGCAACATGGCGGCGTTCCAGGTAGCGACGTATTCGAGGCCGTCATCGATGCGATGATCGCGCATATAACTGATCATCTCCTTGGTGCCGGTGACGGCAATCGGTGACTTGCTGGCAATATCCCGGGCGATGCCCATGACGCCGTCGAGCAGGCTGGCGCTGTCCTCATAGACCCGATTCACCAGGCCCATGCCCCGCGCTTCCTCGGCGCCGAAAGTGCGCCCCGTGTAAGCCAGTTCACGCAGCATGCCGTCACCGATGATCCGCGGCAAGCGTTGCAGCGTGCCGACATCGGCGGCCATGCCAATGTCGATCTCCTTGATCGAGAACTGTGCGTCCTGCGCGGCATAGCGCATGTCGCAAGCGGCAATCAGGTCGATGGCGCCACCCAGGCAGTAACCCTGAATAGCCGCGAGCACCGGTTTGCGGCAATTGTCGACGGCATTGAAGGAGGCTTGCAGGTTGAGGATCTTGCGCCGCAACAGGCGCGCGTTACGACCGACGTCCTTGCCCAGTTCATTGGCCACGCCGGCGAGCATCATCAGGTCGATGCCGGAGGAGAAAT
The DNA here is from genome assembly GCF_004348895.1 of Pseudomonas vancouverensis. Lineage (GTDB taxonomy): Bacteria > Pseudomonadota > Gammaproteobacteria > Pseudomonadales > Pseudomonadaceae > Aquipseudomonas > Aquipseudomonas vancouverensis. The sequence continues at coordinate 73,148 of NZ_RRZK01000012.1, read as the reverse complement.
GCTTGCCTGCACCACTGAGGACCACCACACGCACTTCGTCGGTGTCATCGATCCACTGGAAGATATCGACGATCTCGCTCCAGAACGCGGCGTTCATCGAATTGATCTTTTCCGGACGGTTGATCTGCACGTGGGCGATTTTATCCGCCAGTTCGACGTTGAACGCGGTGTACTGGGACATGCCGGTGATCCTTTTGCAGGCAAAAATGAGGTCGGAACTATAACAAGGTGGCACCGCCATCAGTAAGGCCGTGCTTCGGCCAAATACGGGACTGACGGCCACCGCACCAATAAGGTGCAGACAGCGAAAATCACCTCGCACACTAATGTGACTGCCCTATGACTTTTCGCAGCAAAAAAGCACAAAAACATGCACTTCGTCGGGGCGATTACCGTTCATTCCTGCACGTCCGTACCGCTTCAAACCGATTGTCGAACAATTTTGCCATTCGCCCTTTACCGCTCTAAGTTCTGGCCTAGACTCATTTTCTCGAGCAGAAACCGGTCGGTCACAAAGTGGAAAAATAGTCGAAACTTTTACTGTTCCTGATCGGTCCTCTGAAAGGCAGGTGCGTTGCGACTGGTGCAATCTTTGCAACGGCCCATTTACCCATTCTGCTTCTACGCATTGGGCATGCTTGCCCACCGATGCGCAGCGCGATTGCGTCCGGCCAAGGGATATTGGCCATGAAGCACCGTTTACCAGACCCAAGAATCAGATCAACAACACGGGAGATTCATATGATCGGTACGGCTTTGGAAATACAGGGAGAGCGTGCTCATCAGGTCGGCGAATCGAACGCCGTGACTGCCGCAAATAACCACCCGGTCAGTGCCCCAGGCACCAGGACGCTGACCCCGGTGGCGCATCCAAACCCCAACCGCAAGAAAGTGTTGTTCGTCACCTCGGAGATCGCCGACCTGGTGAAAACCGGCGGCCTGGGCGACGTGTCCGCCGCCCTGCCCCGGGCCATGGCCCACCTGCATGACGTGCGCGTGCTGATCCCCGGTTATCCGCAGGTGCTGCACAGCGAGAATCCGATTCACATCATCGGTGAACTGGGCGGCCACGCCGCGCTGCCACCGTGCAAGATCGGGCGCATGGACATGCCCGACGGTCTGGTCATTTACGTGTTGATCTGCCCTGAACTCTACGAGCGCGAAGGTTCACCTTACGGCGCCAATAACGGCCGCGACTGGCCGGACAACCACATCCGTTTCGCCCGCCTGGGCCTGGCGGCCGCCGATATCGCCGCCAACCTCGCACAAATTCATTGGTGCCCGGACCTGGTGCACGCCCACGACTGGCCGGCTGGCCTGGCGCCCGCTTATATGCATTGGCGTGGCCAGCGCACCCCGACGCTGTTCACTATCCATAACCTGGCCTACCAGGGCGTGACCAGCCTGGGCTCTTGCCCCGAACTGGGTATTCCTCATCACGCTCTGCAACAGGAAGGCATGGAGTTCTACGGCAAGATGTCATTCCTCAAGGCCGGCATGGCGTATTCGAGCCACATCACCACAGTCAGCGCGACCTATGCCCAGGAAATCACCACGCCGGACTTCGGCTGCGGTCTCGACGGCTTTCTCGCCGCCAAGACCCAGCAAGGCCTGCTCAGTGGCATCCCCAATGGCATCGACGAGAGCTGGGACGCAGCCACCGATCCGCACCTGTTCGCCCCCTTTGCGATTGGTGACTGGGAAGGCAAAGCGATCAATGCTGCCCACGTGCGTGAACTGTTCGAACTGAATGACTCCGAAGGTCCGCTGTTCGCTGTGGTCTCGCGACTGGTCTATCAGAAAGGACTGGACCTGACCCAGGCCGTTTCCGAATACATCGTGAAGAACGGCGGACAGATCGCGATCATCGGCCGCGGCGAACCGGAAGAAGAGCAAGCGATGCGCGAACTGGCCCTGCGTTTTCCCGGGCAGATCGGCGTACGCATCGGCTTCAATGAAACCGATGCCCGGCGCATGTTCGCCGGCAGCGACTTCCTGCTGATGCCTTCTCGCTACGAACCCTGCGGCCTGAGCCAGATGTACGCCCAGCGCTTCGGTTCATTGCCGGTGGCGCGCAATACCGGCGGCCTGGCCGACACCATCGAGAACGGCGTGACCGGGTTCCTGTTCGACGAATCCACGGTGGAAAGCTATCAGGAAGCCCTGAGCCGGGCGTTCAAGGTGTTCGCCTTCCCGGACCTGTTGCACGCCATGCGTTGCCGGGCCATGGCGGCACCGTTCAACTGGTGCAAGGCGGTCGAACCCTACGCCGAGCTTTACGAACAGCTGGTGGCCAAGGCACTGGGGAAATTGCACAAACACTAAGGGATTTGAAGATGCCGTTACGGACCCTCGAAACCTGGCCCCACGGCGCAATCATGCTGGACTCCGAGCACACGCGATTCGCGTTGTGGGCGCCCGATGCGTTTTACGTCAGTGTCGAACTGGACAATGGACAGTCCTTGCCGTTGTTGCCCCAGGAAAACGGCTGGTTCGTCAGCAACACCCGCTGCCCGGCCGGCACACGTTATCGCTACAACATCGACGGCGAACTGGAGGTGCCCGACCCGGCTTCCCGTGCCCAGGCCGGTGGCCTCCAGCAGCCAAGCGTGGTGGTCGATCCGTTGGCCTATCAGTGGCAACACGGCGCCTGGCTCGGTCGCCCGTGGCACCAAGCGGTGATCTACGAATTGCACGTCGGTGCGCTCGGCGGCTTCAGCGCGGTCGAGCAGCATCTGGCGCGCTGGGCCGAGTTGGGCGTCACGGCCATCGAACTGATGCCGCTGGCGCAATTTCCCGGCGAGCGCAATTGGGGCTACGACGGCGCGCTGCCGTTTGCGCCCCAAGCGTCCTATGGCACACCCGAGCAACTCAAACACCTCATCGACACGGCCCATGGTCTCGGGCTGGCGGTGATTCTCGACGTGGTCTACAACCACTTCGGCCCGGACGGCAACTACCTGCACCGGTACGCCAAACAGTTTTTCCGCGAAGACAAACACACCCCGTGGGGGGCCGCCATCGATTTTCGCCAGCGCGAGGTGCGCGACTTCTTCATTGAAAATGCCTTGATGTGGCTGTTGGAGTACCGTTTCGACGGCTTGCGCTTCGACGCCGTGCACGCCATCGAAGACCCGGATTTTCTCCAGGAGATGGCACAGCGCATACGTGGCCAGGTCGACCCGCAACGGAATGTCTGGCTGTTGCTGGAAAACGAACATAACCAGGCCAGCCTGTTGGAACAGGGTTTTGACGCGCAATGGAATGACGACGGCCACAACGCCCTGCACGTTCTGCTGACTGGCGAAACCGAAGCCTATTACGCCGACTACGCGCAAAACCCCACCGCACAATTGGCCCGCTGCCTGAGCCAGGGTTTCGTATTCCAGGGCCACATCAATCAACACGGCGTTGCCCGCGGCGAACCCAGCGGGCATTTGCCGCCCAGTGCCTTCATCCTGTTTTTGCAGAATCACGACCAGATCGGCAACCGCGCCTTTGGCGAACGCCTGCATCAATTGGCGCACCCGCAGGCGTTGCAGGCGGCCACCGTATTGTTGCTACTGTCGCCGATGATTCCGCTGATGTTCATGGGCGATGAATACGCCGTCGAACAACCCTTCCTGTTCTTTACCAGCCACCACGGCGACCTGGCCAAACTTGTACGGGACGGACGGCGCAACGAGTTCGCCAGCTTCAGCGCATTCACCGACCCGCATCAACGCGAACACATCCCCGACCCGAATGACCCGCAGACATTCGAAGCCTCCCGACCGACATTGCCGCCGCCGGGGCATTCGGCAATGCACGACTTTTATCGACACCTGCTGCAACTGCGCCATCGGCACATCGCGCCAAACCTGCCCGGCGCCCAGGCCCTGAGTGCCGAAGTGCTGGCTGACGGTGCGCTCAGCGCAGCCTGGCGCCTGGGCGATGGCAGCCAGTTGCGCATTGACCTGAACCTCAGTGCGAACCCGGTGGTCCACAGCCCACAGGCGGACGCCGAATGCCTGTTCGAAACCCCAGCAGGCTCGGCAGAGCGGCTTAAAGCAGGCCACCTGCCGCCGTACTGCGCACTCGTCAGCCTCACGGCTGCCACCCCATTACTACCCCGAACGGAGAGCGTCCATGAGTGATGCGCAACTGGAAATCCTCGCCAGCCGAGCGGGTCTGGCGGTGGACTGGATCGACGCCAACGGACGGCCTCAAAAAGTCGCGCCCGCGGTACTGCGCAACGTACTGACAGGACTTGGCCACCCGGCCGGCAGTGCCCAGGAAATCGACGCCAGCCTGCTGGAGTTGCAAGCAGTGCAACAAACCTTGCACCTGCCGCCACTGATCACCGCGGACGTCGGCGTTGGCCTCGATCTGGCCCGCTACTTCGCCCCGCACACGCCTTGTGAAATTCACCTTGAAGACGGTTCGCGACTGAACCTCAAACTGGATGCCGACGCGGTACTGCCGGGGCTGATCCCGGTGGGCTATCAGCAGGTCAGCATCGACGGGCAAAGCTTCACCCTCGCCGTCGCCCCGGAACGCTGCTTCAGTGTCGGCGATGCGGTGGACAGCCCGATTCCGCGGGCATGGGGTTTGAGCGTTCAGTTGTATGGCCTGCGCCGTCCCGGCGATGGCGGTTTTGGTGATACCCAGGCCCTTGAAGACCTTGCACGCGTCGCCGGTGAACGCGGCGCGGAGGCTTTGGCGATCAGTCCATTGCACGCCATGTTTTCCAGCGACACCCATCGCTACAGCCCTTACTCACCCTCCAGCCGTCTGTTTCTCAATAGCCTTTATTGTTCGCCCGGCGCGATTCTGGGTGAGCGTGCACTGCGCACGGCGATCGATGCCACCGGGCTCGCGGCCGAGTTGCAGGCACTGGAAGAACGTCCGCTGATCGACTGGCCAGCGGCAGCCGAAGCCAAGCATCGGGTGCTGCAAGCGCTGTACGAAGGTTTCGTCCAGGGCGAGCACCCCTTGCACGAAGATTTCAGCAGCTTCCGCCATGCCGGTGGCGAAGCCCTGGAAAACCATTGCCGCTTCGAAGCCATCCAGGAGGCGCGCACCGCACGCGGTGAAAACCCCGACTGGCGCGAGTGGCCCGAACAGTGGCGCAATCCGCGCAGCGCGGCGCTGGCGGAATTTGCCGAGGAGAATGCCGGGCGCATCGGTTTCTTCGCCTTTTGCCAATGGCTGATCGCCCGCTGTCTGGAACGAGCCCAGGCGGCTGCCCGCAGCAGTGGCATGAGCATCGGTCTGATCGCCGACCTGGCCGTCGGTGCCGATGGCGGCGGCAGCCAGGCCTGGAGCCGTCAGGACGAGTTGCTGGCATCCCTCACCGTCGGCGCGCCGCCGGACATTCTCAATCGCCAGGGTCAGGGCTGGGGGATCTCCGCGTTTTCCCCCGAAGGCCTGGTGCGCAATGGCTTCCGTGCGTTCATCGAAATGCTGCGGGCCAACTTCGCCCACAGTGGCGGCTTGCGCATCGACCACGTCATGGGCCTGCAACGGCTGTGGGTGATCCCCAACGGTGCGCCACCGGCCGACGGCGCTTACCTGTATTACCCGGTAGACGATCTGTTGCGCCTGCTGACCCTCGAATCCCATCGCCATCAGGCCATCGTCCTGGGCGAAGACCTCGGTACCGTACCCGATGGCCTGCGGGAAAAACTCATCGCCCGCTCGATGCTCGGCATGCGCGTGTTGCTGTTCGAACAGGACAACACCCACTTCAAACCCATCCTCGACTGGCCGGACAACGCTCTGGCGACCACCAGTACCCATGACCTGCCCACCCTCAATGGCTGGTGGCATGGGCGCGACATCGACTGGAACGCACGCCTGGGCATGGTCGATGCCAGCGGCGAGATCGAATGGCGCCAACACCGCGAACGCGAACGCGAAGGCCTGCGCCGGGCCCTGAGCCAGGACCCGCAGAACTTCCGCGAAGAGTCCCACGAAACCGATCAGGTGCTGGATGCCAGTGTGCGTTTCCTTGGCCACACCCGAGCGCCACTGGTGCTACTGCCGCTGGAGGATGCACTGGGTGTCGAACAGCAAGCCAACTTGCCGGGCACCATCGACACTCACCCCAACTGGTCGCGGCGCATGCCCGGATACAGCGAAGCGCTGCTCGACAGCCCGGACGCTGCCCGACGTCTGGAACTGCTGGCCTGCGCACGGCTGCAGGCCGCCGAGCGTGACCGATGATGCAAGTGATCGAACGCCCGCTGCGGGCGACCCTGCGCCTGCAATTTCACAAGGGATTCACCCTGGAAGATGCCTTGCCGCTGGTGCCGTATTTCGCACGGCTGGGCATCAGCCATGTTTACGCATCACCGTTGCTGCGCGCCCGTGCCGGCTCCATGCACGGCTACGACGTGGTCGACCCGACCCGGGTCAACCCGGAACTGGGTGGCGAAACGGCGCTGCGGCAATTGGTCAATACCTTGCACACGCACAACATGGGCTTGATCCTCGACATCGTGTCCAACCACATGGCGGTCGGTGGCAGTGACAATCCCTGGTGGCTGGACTTGCTCGAATGGGGTCGTTTGAGCCCCTACGGCGAGTTTTTCGACATTCAATGGCACTCGCCCGATCCGTTGATGGAAGGCCAGTTGCTGCTGCCGTTTCTCGGCAGCGACTATGGCGTGGCGTTGCAGGAAGGCAACCTGCCCCTCAAGTTCGACCCCTGGCATGGCAGCTTCCACGTCGAGCACTACGATCACCGTTTTCCGATCTGCCCCAGCGATTACGGGGAACTGCTCAAGGTCGACGCGACACTCGATGCCGAACATGCCCAACAGCTCAAGGCACTGGCGGATCGTTTCAATACCCTTGGCTATCAGACCGACGCCCATGGCCTGGCGGTTGGCCTGAAGTCAGAGTTGCGCGACCTGGCCACCGATCCGCTCATCCTCCAGGCCATCGAACAACGCCTCACCCACTACGATTCGGTGCAAAGCGAAGGCTTCCAGCAACTGCACAATCTGCTGGAGCGGCAAAGTTATCGCCTGGCCAGTTGGCGCACCGCCGCCGATGACATCAACTGGCGGCGGTTCTTCGATGTCAACGAATTGGGCGGCCTGCGTGTCGAACGCCCGGCAGTGTTCGAAGCCACCCACGCGAAGATCTTCCAGCTGATCGAACAAGGCCTGATCGATGGCCTGCGCATCGACCATATCGACGGTCTGGCCGACCCGCGCGGCTACTGCCGCAAGTTGCGCCGTCGGGCCGACAGCCTGACACCGGGCCGGCACTTGCCGATCTTCGTCGAGAAGATTCTCGGTGCAGGTGAAACCCTGCATCGCGACTGGTCGGTGGACGGCACCACCGGCTACGAATTCATGAACCAGCTCTCGCTCTTGCAACACGATCCGCAGGGCTTCGAACCGTTGGCCAAGGTCTGGCAGCGTTACAGCGACCGGCCGGCGGTTTTCGCTGAAGAAACCGCGTTGGCCCGGCAGCAAATCCTCAGCGGTTCCCTGGCCGGGGATTTCGAAAGCGTCGCCCAGGCTTTGCTGCAAGTGGCGCGTGACGACTTGATGACCCGCGACCTGACCCTCGGCGCCATTCGCCGGGCCTTGTTGGCGTTGATTGTGCAGTTCCCGGTGTATCGCACCTACATCAACGCCTTGGGGCGTTGTGCCCAGGATGAGCCGTTCTTCCAGCGCGCCATGGAAGGTGCCCGCCATTCACTCAGCGAAGCCGATTGGCCGGTGCTCGATTGCCTGGCCCGTTGGCTTGGCGGCGAACCTTGGCGTGGTCGTCCGGCCGGTCGCCAACGAAAGCGCCTCAAACATGCCTGCGTGCGCTTCCAGCAACTGACCTCTCCTACAGCAGCCAAGGCCGTGGAAGACACTGCGTTCTATCGCTCGGCGGTGCTGCTGTCGCGCAATGACGTGGGCTTCAGCACCGAGCAGTTCAGTGCCCCGGTGGCCGACTTCCATGCTGCCTGCAGCAACCGCCTGGCAACCTTCCCCGACAACCTGCTGGCCACGGCCACCCACGATCACAAGCGCGGCGAAGACAGCCGCGCGCGCCTGGCCGTGTTGAGCGAACGCGCAGCCTGGTACGCCGACCAGATCGGCCTGTGGCGCGCCCTCGCCCGCCCGCTGCGCGACGACGATCAGATGCCGTCGGCGGGCGATGAACTGATCCTCTATCAAGTGCTGCTCGGCAGTTGGCCGCTGGACCTGCACCTCGGCGATCAAGCAGCACTTGAGCGCTACAACGAACGCCTCTGGCAGTGGCAACGCAAGGCTTTGCGTGAGGCCAAACTGCAAAGCAGCTGGAGTGCGCCGAACGAGGCCTACGAGCAAGCCACCGAGCGTTTCATCCAGCGCCTGTTGCTGAGCGCCGAAGGCGAGTTTCTGCGCATCGCCCTCGACAAGGCCGCGCGGTCCATCGCCGCGCCCGGTGCGCTCAACGGTTTGGCGCAAACCTTGCTGCGCATGACGGTGCCGGGAGTGCCGGATCTGTATCAGGGCAATGAGTTCTGGGACTTCAGCCTCGTCGACCCGGACAACCGTCGCCCGGTGGATTTCTCGATGCGCCAGCAAACCCTGGAGCAAGCAATCGATCCATCGACACTGCTGGCGAGCTGGCACGACGGGCGCATCAAGCAGGCCCTGATTGCGCGCACCCTGCAGCGACGTGGCGAACACAGCGAATTGTTTCAACGAGGGACTTATCAGCCCCTTGAAGTGGTGGGCAGCGAAGCCCATCGAGTGCTGGCTTTCATACGTGAACGGGAGGCAGAACGCGCCATCGTGATTGTGCCGATACGCAGCGCCGGGTTGCTGGAAAACAGTGCCGAACCACGGATCGACGCGCTGCTGTGGGGCGATACCCGGGTCAGGTTGCCGTTCACCGGCGCCGAGGAAAATCTGAAGGGACTTTTTTCAAGCGTCGCAGTCACAAAAAACAGGGAGCTGATGATCAGCGCCGCGCTGGGGGATTTCCCGGTCAATCTCTTTATCCAAATTGCCCACACTTGAGTTCAGTTCAGGAGCATTGCGATGAGTACCGAAGATAAACGCATCCGCGAATTCGCCTATCAGATCTGGGAGTCCGAAGGTAAACCCGAAGGTCAGGAAGCTCGCCACTGGGAGATGGCGCGCAAACTGGCCGAGGCCGAAGCGCTCGCACCCAGCAAGTCACCCAAGGCTGCAGCCGGCAAAACCGCGGTGAAGAAACCTGCCGCAGCGAAAACCCTCGATGGCAAGAGCGCAGCCGCCAAGCCCAAAGCCAAACCGGCGGCAGCATCGAAAGTGATTCCGCCGGGGGAAAAAGCCGTCGAGAAAAAGCCTCGGGCGCCGCGAAAACCGCCTGCGGTCTGATATGCACCGCGTTTAACTTTGATGATGTGGTGGTGGGCCAGCTCACCACTTCGGTAGCGCTCGCCCCAAATTAACCTGTAGGAGCGAGCTTGCTCGCGATCGCGGTCCAACATTCGACACGTTTGTTGCCTGATACTCCGCCATCGCGAGCAAGCTCGCTCCTACAGGTAGTCCGTAATCAGGAGTACCTATGACCAGTCCAAAAAAAGCCGCCGCGCCAGCCCCTCATGCCGAGGCCACGCGAATTCGTGAAGGCCTGCCCTTCCCGCTGGGTGCGACCTGGGATGGACTGGGGGTCAACTTCGCACTGTTCTCCGCCCATGCCACCAAGGTCGAACTGTGCCTGTTCGACGACACTGGCGAGGTGGAACTCGAACGCATCGAACTGCCGGAATACACCGATGAAATCTTTCACGGTTACCTGCCCGACGCTCACCCGGGCTTGATCTACGGCTATCGCGTCTACGGGCCTTACGATCCGGCCAACGGCCACCGCTTCAACCACAACAAACTGCTGATCGACCCCTACGCCAAACAACTGGTCGGCCAGTTGAAATGGTCCGAAGCGCTGTTCGGCTACACCATCGGCCACCCCGACGCCGACCTCAGTTTCGATGAACGCGACAGCGCGCCGTTCGTGCCCAAATGCAAGGTCATCGACCCGGCACATACCTGGGGCCACGACCACCGGGTCAGCGTGCCGTGGGACAAGACCATCATCTACGAAACCCACGTGCGCGGTTTCACCATGCGCCATCCGGCGGTGCCGGAGAACGTGCGCGGCACCTTTGCCGGCTTGATGGTCGACGAAGTGGTGGAACACATCCGCAAACTCGGGGTGTCGTCCGTGGAGCTGCTTCCGATCCATGCCTTCGTCAACGACCAGCACTTGCTGCACAAGGGCATGACCAATTACTGGGGCTATAACAGCATTGCGTTTTTCGCCCCGGACCCGCGTTACCTGGCCAGCGGCAAGATCGCCGAGTTCAAGGAGATGGTCGCGCACCTTCACGAAGCCAATCTGGAGGTGATCCTCGATGTGGTCTACAACCACACTGCTGAAGGCAACGAGCAAGGGCCAACCCTGTCGATGCGCGGTATCGACAACGCCTCCTACTACCGCTTGATGCCGGAGGACAAGCGCTTCTACATCAACGATTCCGGCACCGGCAACACCCTCGACCTGAGCCACCCTTGCGTACTGCAAATGGTCACCGACTCCCTGCGCTACTGGGCGACGGAAATGCACGTGGACGGTTTCCGCTTCGACCTGGCAACCATCCTCGGGCGCTACCACGACGGTTTCGACGAACGTCACAGCTTCCTCGTCGCCTGTCGTCAGGACCCGGTGTTGCGCCAGGTCAAGATGATTGCCGAGCCTTGGGATTGTGGCCCCGGCGGATACCAGGTCGGCGGCTTTCCACCCGGCTGGGTGGAATGGAACGACAAGTTCCGCGACACCGTGCGCGGCTTCTGGAAAGGCGACGAAGGCCAGCTTGCCGACTTTGCCAGCCGCATGACCGCCTCGGGTGAAATGTTCAACCAGCGCGGCCGGCGCCCTTACGCTTCGGTGAACTTCGTCACGGCCCACGATGGCTTCACCCTCAACGACCTGGTCTCGTACAACGACAAGCACAACGAAGCCAACGACGAAAACAACCAGGACGGCAGCAACAACAACCTGTCGTGGAACCACGGCGTCGAAGGCCCGACCGACGATCCCGAGATCAATGCCTTGCGACATCGGCAAATGCGCAACTTCTTTGCCACCTTGCTGATGGCCCAGGGCACGCCGATGCTGGTTGCGGGGGATGAATTCGCCCGAACTCAGCACGGCAACAACAATGCCTATTGCCAGGACAGCGAGATAGGCTGGGTCAACTGGGACCTCAGCGAGGACGGCAAGGCCCTGCTCAAATTCGTCAAACGCCTGATCAAACTGCGTTTGACCTACCCGATCCTGCGTCGGGGTCGCTTTCTGGTGGGCAATTACAACGAAGACATTGGCGTCAAGGACGTGACCTGGCTGGCAGCGGACGGCACGGAAATGACCACCGAGCATTGGCACGACGCCAACAATCGCTGCCTGGGCATGCTCCTTGACGGTCGCGCCCAGGAAACCGGCATCCGTCGTAAAGGCGCCGACGCCACGCTGTTGCTGGTGGTCAACGCGCATCACGACATCGTCAACGTCCGCCTGCCCGAAGTGCCCGACGGCGGATTCTGGACTTGCATGATCGACACCAACCAACCGTCGATCCGCGGTCAGGAGCGCTTCGAGTTCGGCCATGAGTACTCAGTGACCGGCCGCTCGCTGCTGTTGTTCGAACTGCAACATGAGGAAGATGAGTAACCGGCGCTGATGCATGGCATTGGGCCAGTGACCGAACGGCGGAAAAATGCTGTCTAGCGTCATGGCTGACGCGACGAAGCGCATTTCGTGAGCAATACTCGATGCGCGGCGATCCAGGGCTTGGAACGCCGCGCATTGCGATCAATCAGCCCTCAAGGGTCGGCCGTGCTTGCGCCAGGCACGGCTGAAGGCGCAGCAAAACAAGGACGTCTCCCCCATGAAAACACTCTCCATCAGCGAAACCAGACCGGCGGCACAGGTCTGGAACAGCGCCCCAAACATTCAGAACATTGCCGTCATCGGCACGCAGTCATTGTTCCCAAGCGGATCTCGGGCCGTGGTCATTGCCCCACACCCTGGCGATGAAGTCGTCACCTGTGGCGGCCTCTTGCAATTACTCAGCGGCCTCGGCCATCCCCTGCAACTGATCTCGATCAGCGACGGCAGCAACAGCCATCCCGGCTCTCACCAGTGGTCGGAGAAGCGCCTGAGCGTGTTTCGCCCCCAGGAAAGTGTCGAAGCCCTGCGTCGCCTGGGTTTGCCGATGCACAGTTTGAAGTGGATTCGCGGTGGTTTCCCCGACAACGCACTGATCGAGCGCGAGGATCAGATCAGCCAATTCATCGAGCGCTACCTGCGACCAGGTGATGTGGTGCTGAGTACCTGGCGCGAGGACGGCAATGTCGACCACGAAACGGTCGCCCGCGCCAGTGCCCGCGCCGCCGGGAATGTTGGAGCGAGCTTCCATGAAGTCCCGCTGTGGTCCTGGCACTGGCCGGTACGCGACCAGATACTGTTCCCCTGGCACCGCGCGCGCAAAGTGCGCCTCGACACCTGGACCGTCGCCCGCAAGAGCCATGCAACCCATGCCTACGCCAGCCAGCTCGATGGCGAACCGGCGATCGGCCTGGCGCCATTGCTGCCCAGGGAACTGCTGGAACGCATTCGCTTGCCCTATGAAATTGTGCTTGTCTGAAACTGGCAGCCCAGTCCCTCATCAAACTGAACTGCCCGCGCGCGCGTCAGTCGCATGCATAAGTGACCTTGTCGAATCAGAGGAGTGAACGTGGGCAGTGATTCCAAACGTCAGTCAATCGAATCCCTTGCACCGGGCATTCACCGACTGCGCGTGCTGACGGTCAACACCCATAAGGGTTTTACCGCGCTCAACCGCCGCTTCATCCTCCCGGAACTGCGCGAGGCCGTGCGTAGCACCTCGGCGGACCTGGTGTTTCTCCAGGAAGTCGTCGGCGAGCACGAGCGACACTCTTCACGCCTCAACGATTGGCCACAGACATCGCAATACGAATTTCTCGCCGACAGCATGTGGAGCGACTTCGCCTATGGTCGCAATGCGGTGTATCCCGACGGTCACCATGGCAACGCACTGCTGTCGAAGTACCCGATCCGCGAATACCGCAACCTCGATGTCTCGATCACCGGCCCCGAGCGGCGCGGATTGCTGCATTGCGTGCTCGACGTGCCCGGTCATGCTGAAGTCCATGCGATTTGCGTTCACCTGAGCCTGCTCGAGAGCCATCGACAGCTGCAATTGCAGTTGCTGTGTCAGTTGCTCGAATCGCTGCCCGAGGATGCACCGGTGATCATCGCCGGCGACTTCAACGACTGGCAATTACAAGGCAATGCGGCCCTCGCCCGTCGTGATTACTTGCACGAAGCCTTCGAACGTCACCACGGGCGCCCGGCAAAAACCTACCCGGCGCGCTTCCCCTTGTTGCGCCTGGACCGTATCTACCTGCGTAACGCCAACAGTCATGAACCACGCATTCTTGGCAACAAGCCGTGGACACATCTGTCAGACCATCTGCCGTTGGCAGTGGAAGTGCATCTGTAATCCCTCACCTGACGCCAGAAACCCGAATCATTCCCTTCCCCACCTGTTATTTCTGACAGTTGTGCAAACACCGAACGGGTTGTTACGGTGTTTTTGCCCGCAGCGGATCCTCCGAAGTGGCATACGGATGCTGATCCTTGCGCGGAGACAGGTATGGATTGTTCAACCGCACGGCCCAAATACCGATACAGCGCCTGCCTGCTTTCCATTTGGTTGAGCACAGGCTGGTCCCCCTCCATTCTGGCAAGCTGCACGCTGGTGCCGACTGCCGGCAACGACAGCTTCGTCTGCGACAGCGCCAGCAGCGGCCCGCTGACCGACCTGTCGGGCAACAACAGCCTCACCTTTCCTGCCAATGGATCCGGCACCATCAACGGCAACGTGACCTTTGGCGCCGGCAACGATGTGCTCAACATGAGCTCCGGCAGCATCGTCGGCAGCCTCAACCAAGGCAATGGTGCCAACACGCTGAACATCAGTGCCGGCCAGATAACCGGCGCGGTCACTCAGGGCGCGGGCATCGACACCTTCATCATGAGCGGCGGCACGATCCAGTCCCTGGCCCAGGGTGATGGCCGGGACAACTTCCTGATGACCGGCGGTACCATCGTCGGCGCCTTCGAAGATGGCGACGTGGCCAGGATGACCGGTGGCAGCATCGGCCGGGTCGACATGAAACTCGACAACAACATCTTCGACCTGTCCGGCGGGCAGATCATCGGCAACCTGGTCACCGGGCTGGGCAACGACACCATCATCGTCTCCGGCGGCCGGATCGGCGGCAACATCAGCATCAGCAGCGGCAATGACAGCGTCACGGTCACCGGCGGCGAGATCGTCGGCCAGATCCGCGAAGGTTTTGGCAACGATACATTTGTCTGGGACGGCGGCGGCATCATCCGCTCCGCCGTTCTGCTCGAGGATGGAACCGACACCGCGACCTTGCGCAATCTGACCGAAAGCACGCTGGCCCTCCCCCCCAGCATCGATGGCGGCACCGGCAGCGACCTGCTGACCTTCGATCACACCACGACCGCGGGTGCGGGGCGCTACGTGAACTGGGAAACCGTCAACCTCAGCAACAACTCGCGCTTTGACCTGGATGGCACCTTTCGGCTGGGCGATAGCGGCACCGGCACGGGCGTCTTCAGCATTGACGCAAGCAGCACACTGACATCGGTCCAGGGCAGCATTGCACCGTTCACCGCTGGACGGCTCGCCACCCTGAACAACGCCGGCAGCATCGATCTCGCAAGCGGTAATACCCGCACCAACGACACCCTGACGGTACAGGGCAATTACGCGGGCAACGGTGGCCAGTTGTTGCTGCAAAGCCAGATCGGCGATGACAGCTCGCCCAGCGACAAACTGGTGGTCAACAACGGTACCTTGACCGGCAACACCCTGATCATCGTGAGCAATATCGGTGGTGTCGGCGCCCTCACCCAGCAAAACGGCATCCAGTTGGTACAGGCGCAGGGCACTGCCGTCAGCGACAACAACGCGTTCAGCCTGAAAACCCCGGTATCGGCCGATGCCTTCGACTACTACCTGTTCAAGGGTGGCGTAACACCCGGCAGTGAGAACAGCTGGTACCTGCGCTCCTCCGTCGTGGCAGCGCCGCTGGTTGCAGTACCCAATCCAGACCCGACCCTGCCACCGATCCTGGTGCCGCTGGTGCAAGCGCCGGTTGCCGCCGCAGGAACACCGGCACTGCCCGCCGCCGAGCCGGGGGCCGCACCCATTCCCCTGTATCGCCCGGAGGTGCCGACCTGGTCGGTGATGCCGCCTGCCGCCGCGCAACTGGCCCTCAGTGCCCTCGGCACTTTCCACAATCGTCAGGGCGATCAAAGCCTGCTGACCGAGACCGGTGCATTGAGCGCGGGTTGGGGCCGGGTTTACGGCAAGAACCTCGATCAGACCTGGGCCGGTACGGTAACGCCGGAGCTGGACGGTTCGCTGAACGGCTTTCAGGTGGGGAACGACCTGTTCAGTGTGCAATTGGCCAACGGACAGACCTCGCGCACTGGCTTTTTTGTCGGTCACAGCCGCTTGCAAGGCGACGTCGACGGTTTCAACGAAGGCTTTCAAGGCAAGCGCGCTGGCAGCGTGGACCTGGAAGGCAACAGCCTGGGCCTGTACTGGACGCTGATCGACCCGGCCGGCGTGTACCTCGACACGGTGGCCATGTACACCTGGCTCAACGGCGACAGCCATTCCGAACGCGGCCTGAAGATCGACAGTGAGGGGCATGTGGTATCGCTGTCGATGGAAGCGGGATACCCGCTGGCAGTGACCGACAACTGGGTGGTCGAGCCGCAGTCGCAACTGGTTTACCAGAAAGTGTCTCTCGATAGCCAGGACGACGGAATTTCCCGCGTCTCGTTCGATTCCGACGCGGCCTGGACCGGTCGTCTCGGTGCACGTCTGAAAGGCCGTTACAGCGTGGCCGGTCGTGCGCTGGAACCCTATCTGCGCGCCAACCTCTGGCACACCTTCAGCGGTGATGACACAGTCACCTTCGACCACGCAGACGCGATCAAAACCCGCCAGCAAAGCTCTTCCGCCGACGTGGGTGTCGGTCTGGTGTTGAGTCTGGCGGCGTCGGTCAGTCTGTACGGCGGTATCGACTACACCAGCAATATCGACAGCAATCAACAACGGGGAACCGTTGGCAACCTGGGGATCAGGGTGAGCTGGTGAGGAAACAAAAATCTCGTCTATCGGTGGTTTTATTGACGAATTTTCGAACAAACAACCACTTATAGAACCGCCATAAATCAGTCACTTAAATGACCTGATTTATCACTACCACTTATCGGCCATTTTCTTGACGCGACCCGTCCGGTCCTCTTGACTTCACCGTACTACCCCCGGAATCACCATCAGGTCAAGCCGCCGGCTCCCGTAAAAACGGGCAGCCAACGGCGTGCCCTACTCTATTCGGTCGCCCCTCACTCGGGGTAGGAGAGACGCCAGAACGAGATGACGCATGCGGCAGCAGCAAGGTAAACCTCCATGAAAACCTCACTCACCACCCAAGAGATCAAAGTCACTTTTTGCACTGTATCGAGCTCCCTGCTGTTGTGCTCGTCCATGGAAGTACAGGCTGCGCCACCTGCCGAGCAAGAGACCCTGCCGTGGTATCGGCAGGATGTTCCCGTGCTGTCACTCTCTAATCTTGCGTCCACCTACCCCGGCTCGTTCAGCCCGCATCCCGATCTGCGCAGTTCTTCCCTGACCACTGAATACGAAGCGCCGTCGACCTGGGACCAGCTCTACGGTCAGCCCTCACGCCTGGCACAGACCGACGTACTCGCCCAGGACTTCACGCTTTCGGGTTCAACCGCAGTCAAAGGCCCGGCCATCCTGACCCTGCAAGGCGCCAGTGGCCAGACCCAACGGGTCGGGCTGATCGGCGGTACCAGTCAGTTCCATCTCAACAGCAGCGGCATCATGACCGGCCCGGCGCTGACGGACCCCACCAGTGACACGCTGAACCTGCAAGGGCAAAGCCTCGGTGCCTACTGGAGCCTGACTGGAGCGAAAGGCTGGCATGTCGACCTGACCGCCAGCGGTGGTCGTGTCAGTGGCTTCAGCCGCAATGAACAAGGCACGCGCCAGGCCACCGAAGGCAGCGCGATGACGCTGTCGGTGGAAGGCGGCTTCCCCATTGGTCTGGGCGAGAACTGGGTGATCGAACCTCAGGCACAGTTGATCAATCAGCGCATCACCCTCGACACGCCTTATGCCGGCTCGGGCAACGCCTCGTCCACCGACCTGCAATCCTGGAGCGGCCGGGTCGGCGCCCGTTTGAAAGGCAGTTACGACATCAGCGGCCTGCCAGTGGAACCCTACGTGCGCACCAACCTGTGGCACACGGTGTACACCGGCAACACGGTGACCCTCGATCAGGTCGACAAGATCAGCAGCAGCCGCAACTCATCCACCGTCGAATTGGGCTTGGGCCTGGTGGCGAAAGTGACGCCGGCAGTGAGCCTGTACGTGAGTGCCGATTACAGCAGCGATGTGGACGACAATGATCTGAATGGACTGATTGGCAGTCTTGGGGTGCGGATGCGTTGGTGAAGCCAGTCGAAGGATTTTTGACGTATGAACTGGCCCCATCGCGAGCAAGCTCGCTCCCCACAAGTACAGTGTGATCTCTGTGGGAGCGAGCTTGCTCGCGAATGGCAGCGACGCGGAGGATGATCAGCCTTCCGGGCGCAGCATCAACACCGCCAGCGGCGGCAGGTTCAACACCAGTGACATGGCCTGCCCATGACTCGCCGCGTCCTCTGCCATGGCCCCGCCTTCATTGCCATAGTTGGACCCGGCGTAGCTCGCCGAATCACTGTTGAGCATCTCCTTCCAGTGCCCGCCGAACGGCACACCGACCCGATACGCCTCGCGCGGCACCGGCGTAAAGTTGGCCACCACCAGCAACGGCTCGCCGTCCTTGCTCCAGCGCAGCCAGGCGTAGACGCTGTTCATCGCATCGTCGCCAATCAACCACTGGAAGCCCTGCGGCACATCGTCCTGCTCATGCAATGCAGGCACTTCGCGGTGCAGGCGATTGAGGTCGGCCACCAGCTTCTGTACGCCCTTGTGCTCGGAGTATTGCAACAGGTACCAGTCCAGTTGCTGATCGTGATTCCACTCGCGCCACTGGCCGAACTCGCAGCCCATGAACAGCAGCTTCTTGCCCGGATGCCCCCACATGAAACTCAGGTACGCACGCAGGTTGGCGAATTTCTGCCAGCGGTCGCCGGGCATCTTGTCGATCAGCGAATGCTTGCCGTGGACCACTTCATCGTGGGAGATCGGCAGGATGAAACGTTCGGACCAGGCATAGACCAGGCCGAAGCTCAGCTCATTGTGGTGATGAGCGCGGTACACCGGGTCTTGCTGGATGTAATGCAGCGAATCGTGCATCCAGCCCATGTTCCACTTGTAGGCGAAGCCCAGGCCGCCCTGCTGCGTGCTCTGGCTCACACCCGGCCACGCGGTGGACTCTTCGGCGATGACCAGCGCACCCGGCGCTTCCAGGGCCACCACATCATTGAGGTGACGCAGGAAGTCGATGGCCTCCAGGTTCTCGCGACCACCGTGGCGATTCGGCACCCACTCACCCGCCTTGCGCGAATAATCGCGATAGAGCATCGACGCCACCGCATCGACCCGCAGGCCGTCAACGTGGAAATGCTTGAGCCAGTGCAACGCCGAGGCCAGCATATAGCCGTGCACTTCGGTGCGGCCGAGGTTGTAGATCAGCGTGTCCCAGTCCTGATGGAAGCCTTCCTGGGGGTTGCCGTACTCGTACAGCGCCGTGCCGTCGAATTGCGCCAGACCATGGGTGTCGGTGGGAAAGTGCGCCGGCACCCAATCGAGTATCACCCCGATACCGGCCAAATGGCAGGCATTGACGAACGCGGCAAATTCATCCGGCGAGCCATAACGCGCGCTCGGGGCAAACTGCGAGAGCAACTGATAGCCCCATGAACCACCGAACGGATGCTCCATGATCGGCATCAGTTCGATATGGGTAAAGCCCAGCTCCTTGACGTAGGGGATCAGGCGCTCGGCCAGTTCCGGCCAGGTGTATTGACGGGCCACTTCGCCCAGGTCGTCCAGTTCGCACTGCCAGGAACCGGCGTGCAGTTCATAGATCGACAGGGGCGCGTTAGGGCGCTGTTGCTCGCGGCGAGCCGTCATCCAGTCCTGGTCCTGCCAGTCGATCTGCAAGGGTGAGGCGACTTTTGACGCAGTGTCGGGCGGCAAACTGGTCGCCAGCGCCATCGGGTCGGCCTTGAGCGGCAGAATGCCGTGGGCGCCGAGTATCTCGTATTTGTAGGCCTCCCCGGCTTGCAGGCGTGGAATGAACAACTCCCAGACACCGGAAGGATGGCGCAGGCGCATCGGATGCCGGCGACCGTCCCAGACGTTGAAGTCACCGACCACCGACACCCGCCGTGCATTCGGTGCCCAAACAGCGAAGCGCACACCGTCGACACCGTCCACGGTTTTCAGTTGTGCGCCCAGGCATGCACTGAGGTCGCGATGATTGCCTTCGGCAAACAGGTACAGGTCCATTTCACCGAGCAAGGGGCCGAAGCTGTAAGGATCCTCGGCGGTCTGCTCGCCACCGGCCCAGCGAGTGCACAGCAAATAGGCTTGCGCGCGGTCAAAATGGCCGACAAACAGACCGGGTGTCTGCGTGTCTTCAAGGTTGCCCAATACTTCCCCGGAATCCCTGGCCAACACCTGCACACTCAAGGCACCCGGCAGGTACGCACGAATGAACTGGCCGCCAGCACCATCGCCATGGGGACCCAGAATGGCAAACGGGTCAATGTGCTCGGCACGTACCAAGGCGTCGATATCTTGGGCCTTGGGCAGCAAACGTTCTTGGTGATCACCCTGTTCCTTGTTCGAGACACTCATCACTACTCTCCACCCAAATCGGAAAAGGGTTTAAGCCCACTCAATAATCCATATAAACCGTGCAACGGCACGGGCAACCAGGCGGGACGATTCTCGGCTTCATAGGCCACTTCGTACGCCGCCTTCTCCAGACCGAACAACGCCAGTGCAGCCTCCTCACCTTTTGGATCTTGCCATGCGTGAGCAAGACTAGCTGCCGCCAGCCGATAAGCGTCGACAAATGCCTGCCGTGCTTCACGCGAGTAGCGCTCGGTGACCCGCAGGCGAGCCTCATCCGCCACGTCGGTGTTGTCGACGCCGTGCACATTGATCGCCATCGCAGCGGCGTAGTCGAACGAACGCAATACGCCGCTGACGTCCTTGTACGGGCTGTGCTTGCCGCGGCGTTCATGCAGCGGTCGCGCCGGCTCGCCTTCGAAGTCGATCAGGTAGGCATCGCCCTTGATCACCAATATCTGGCCCAGGTGCAGGTCGCCATGCACGCGGATGCGCAAGCCACCCGTGGTCTGCCTGCCCAGTTCCTGGACATGACCAAGGATGACTTTTTTGTTGTCCAGTAAACGGCTGACCAGGGTTTTGTCCTTCGGGTTCAGTTCATCTTGATGCTGCTTGAGCAGCTTCAAGGCGTGCTCGATTTGCGCGGCGATATCCTTGGCCGAGGCCTGCGCGTCTTTTGCCGTGGTGACCTGCGGTGCAAAATCCGGATTGGCGCTCGGAGCCGCCAGCACCTGGTGCATTTCCCCCAGGCGCTGACCCAGCATGCCAGCAAAATCTTTCAGTTCGCCTAGCGCGTTGTAATGCTGCTCCTGTTCGGACATGGCATCGGCCAGCTCGTCGCGCAATGCCCGTTCAAGGTTGTTCTGGGTCCATTCCCAGGCATCACCCTGATTGCTCAGATAGCCTTGGGCGATCATCAGCAGGTTGTCTTCACCGGCCGCATCACGCCTCACCACGGAGCCGAGCAGCGGCGAAATATTGCCGAACCCGGCTGCGGTCAGGTACGCGCTCATCTCCAGTTCAGGGTGCACCCCGGAGGCGACCTTGCGGATCAGTTTCAACACCAGGCTGTTGCCGATCACCACCGAACTGTTGGACTGCTCGGCAGACAGGTAGCGCACCGGCGAATCGGCATTCAAACCGAGGGCTTCCAGTTCAGCAGTGGCTTCGAATCGAATATCGCCTTCGTTCGATGACAGCACCGTGCCGGCCTGAATGCCTTGCAGCACGGCGTGCACGAAGGTTTCCAGGCTGAAGGCATCGGTGATCAAGCCCACCTGGCGCCCGCGTCGAACCCGGGACAAGGCCAGTTGTTGCGGCAACGCTGCGCCCACCTGCTCTTCCGGGATGAACCCGAACGGCAACTGATAGCGGTGAGTCTGGCCACCGCTGGTGACCTCGATTTCGCTGAACAGCACCGGATGCTGCGCATCGCCAAAGCGCACGCCGTAGGCCAGGTGGACCTGTTCGATGGCCGCGTCCTTGCCGGCAAACCAGCGGCGATTCTGCAGCCAGCTCGGCAAAATGCTTTGTTCGAGGGTGCTGCGCGAGGGCGCCTCGAGCAGTTCTTCCATGCGTTTTTTCAGCACAAGCGTCGTAAAGTCCGGCAGGCTTTGTGCCGGTTCGACGTGCCAGCTCGGCATCTGGTTTTCCGCCGCCAGGCCGAACCAGTAAAAGCCGTAGGGCGCCAGGGTCAGGAGGAAATTCAGCTGACCGATGGGTGGGAACGCGTTACCGCCGAGCATCTCCACCGGCACCATGCCGACGTAAGCCGACAGATCAAGCTCGGCCGCCTGGGCACTGCGCGACACGTTGGCCACACACAAAATGATTTCGTGCTTGCCGTCCGGCCCGGTGAATTCGCGGGTGTAGGCCAGAATCCGGCGGTTGCTCGGCGACAGCATCTTCAAGGTGCCACGCCCGAACGCCTTGGACTGTTTGCGCACCGCCAACATGCGCCGGGTCCAGTTGAGCAGCGAGTGCGGATCGCTGGACTGAGTCTCGACGTTGACCGACAGGTAACCGTATTGCGGGTCCATGATCGGCGGCAGCACCAGGCTGGCCGGATCGGCGCGGGAAAAACCGCCATTGCGGTCAATCGACCACTGCATCGGTGTACGCACACCGTCGCGGTCACCGAGGTAGATGTTGTCCCCCATGCCGATCTCGTCGCCGTAATACAGGGTCGGCGTGCCGGGCATCGACAGCAGCAGGCTGTTGAGCAGCTCGACGCGACGGCGGTCGCGCTCAACCAACGGTGCCAGGCGACGACGGATCCCCAGGTTGATTCGCGCGCGGCGATCAGCGGCGTAGTAATTCCACAGGTAATCGCGCTCCTTGTCGGTAACCATTTCCAGGGTCAGTTCATCGTGGTTGCGCAGGAAGATCGCCCACTGGCAGTTGGCGGGAATGTCCGGGGTCTGGCGCAGAATATCGGTGATGGGAAAACGATCTTCCTGGGCCAGTGCCATGTACATGCGCGGCATCAGCGGGAAGTGGAACGCCATGTGGCATTCATCGCCATTCAGGCCCTTGGCGTCGGTGTCGCCGAAGTACAGCTGGGTGTCCTCCGGCCATTGGTTGGCTTCGGCCAGCAACATGCGGTCGGGGTAATTGGCGTCGATTTCGGCGCGGATCTTCTTCAGGACGTCATGGGTTTCCGGCAGGTTCTCGTTGTTGGTGCCGTCCCGCTCGATCAGGTAAGGGATGGCGTCCAGGCGCAAACCGTCGATGCCCATGTCGAGCCAGTAACGCATCACCGACAGCACCGCTTTCATCACCTGCGGGTTATCGAAGTTCAGGTCCGGCTGGTGGGAATAGAAACGGTGCCAGAAGTACTGGCCGGCCACCGGGTCCCAGGTCCAGTTGGACTTTTCGGTGTCGAGGAAGATGATGCGCGTACCGTCGTACTTTTGGTCGTCATCGGACCACACGTAGAAGTCCCGTGCCGCCGAACCCGGCTTGGCCTTGCGCGCGCGCTGGAACCACGGGTGCTGGTCAGAGGTGTGGTTGATGACCAGTTCGGTGATCACCCGAAGTCCGCGCTTGTGCGCCTCGGCGATAAAGCGCCGGGCATCGGCCATGGTTCCGTAATCACTGTGCACACCGCGGTATTCGGCAATGTCGTAGCCGTCATCGCGGCGTGGCGAGGGATAGAACGGCAATAACCAGATGGTGTTGACGCCCAGATCGGCAATGTAGTCGAGCTTGGCGATCAGGCCGGGAAAGTCGCCGATCCCGTCGTTATTGGAGTCAAAGTAGGATTTGACGTGAACCTGATAGATGACCGCGTCCTTGTACCAGAGCGGGTCCTTGATGAAGGTGGCTGCCTTGGGTTTCTTCGCCATGTGAAACTCCTGGTGAAAGTGTGCAGTGGGCAAACCCCCGTTCGGGTGACGCCGCACTGTGTGGCGAGGGAGCTTGCTCCCGTTGGGTTGCGCAGCAACCCCTTGCAATTCGACAGAGACACCGTGCGCAGACCTGTCACTCTGCACCCTGGCAAGCCCCTATCCAGAGGGATCGTGGTGCGATCAAGAGGTTGAAATACGCCAGATCCCGAACGGCTGATACGCCGGATCAATGCGCATGAACTGGTACTTGCCGTGCCAATCCCAGCGATGCCCGCTCATCAAATCCTCGCCATGGGTCGTCGCATCATCCGGCAGGCCCATTTCCCACAACGGCAACTCGAAATTCGCTTCCTGGACGTTATGCGGATCAAGGTTGACTGCCACCAGAATGAAGTTGCTGCCATCGACGCTGCGCTTGCCGAAGTACAGGATATTGTCGTTCCAGGCGTTGTAGACCTTAAGGCCCAGGTGCGTGTGCAACGCCGGGTTTTGCCGACGAATGCGGTTGAGTTGGGCGATCTCGGCAATGATGTTGCCCGGCGCGTTGAAGTCCCGGGGACGGATCTGGTACTTCTCGGAATCGAGGTATTCCTCCTTGCCCGGCACTGGCGCCGATTCGCACAACTCGAAACCCGAGTACATGCCCCACAGGCCCGAGCCCATGGTTGCCAGCGCGGCACGGATGAGAAACCCGGGACGACCGGACTCATGCAGGAACGCCGGGTTGATGTCCGGCGTATTGACGAAAAAATTCGGCCGGTAGCACTCGCGCCATGGCGACTCGTTCAACTCGCTGAAATAGGTGGCGAGTTCGTGCTTGGTGTTGCGCCAGGTGAAGTAGGTGTAGCTCTGCGAATAACCGACCTTGCCCAGGCGCGCCATCATGGCCGGGGTGGTGAAGGCTTCAGCGAGAAAAATCACCTCGGGGTACAACGCCCGGACATCGGCGATCAACCATTGCCAGAACGGCAGTGGCTTGGTGTGCGGGTTGTCGACCCGGAAGATCTTCACCCCCTCCTCGACCCAGCCGACCACGATGTCACGCAGCTCAACCCAAAGACTGGGAATCGCTTCGGCGGCGTAAAAGTCGACGTTGACGATGTCCTGGTATTTCTTCGGCGGGTTTTCCGCGTATTTGATCGTGCCGTCGGGCCGCCAGCTGAACCAGCCGGGGTGTTGCTTGAGCCACGGATGGTCCTGGGAACACTGGATGGCGAAGTCGAGGGCGATTTCCAGGCCATGGGCCGAGGCCGCCGCGACCAGGCGGCGGAAGTCTTCCCGCGTGCCGAGTTGCGAGTGAATCGACTCGTGACCACCCTCCTCGCTGCCGATGGCATACGGGCTGCCCGGATCATCCGGGCCTGCCGTCAGGGAGTTGTTCGGGCCCTTGCGATAGCTGCGCCCGATCGGATGAATGGGCGGGAAATAAAGGACGTCGAAACCCATGTCCTGAATCATTGCCAGCCGAGAATGCACGTCATTGAAGGTGCCATGACGCTTGGGATCGTCGGTGATCGAACGCGGGAACAACTCATACCAACTGGCGAACTGCGCCAGCTCGCGTTCCACGTCCAGCGGCAGCTCGGGGCTCAGGCTCAAGAAGGCACGATGATCGGCCTGGGCCATCAGGTCGGCGCTGCGCGGGTGCAAAAACAGTGCGACCTGCTCGGTTTCGAGCAATCCTGACAGTTCATGGTGCAACGCCGCCAGTTGCTCACTCAATTGCCCTTCGCTGCGCTCGGCAGCCTGTTGCACGTGCAGACGGCCTTCCTGCAACTCCAGGCTGACCGGCACCGCCGCCGCGTGTTTCTTTTCAAGCTCGTAACGAAAACTGGCGAACTGGTCGATCCAGGCCTCGATGCAGAATAGATAACGTCCCTGAACGTCGACGTGAAACTGCCCTTGCCAGCCGTTGTTGCCCAGATCGTTCATGACGGTGCTCTGCCACACCTCATCGGCTTCGCCCCGCCAACGTAGGCGAACCGCCAGCTTGTCGTGGCCGTCGGCGAACACCTTGGCCGTCACCGGCACATCCTGCCCGACCACCGCCTTGACAGCGAACTGCCCGCCTTCCAGGGTCGGCATGATGTTTTCAATGACAATGCGCGGCAACAACAATGCCTGAGACAGCGGCATGTGCGGGTTGTAGCTCAGTTCTGTCGGTTTTTCAGCCGTCATCGAGCCTTGCTCCTTACGCCCCTTGGACGCGCTTGTGTTAGTTCACCATCCCCATCGGGCACAGCGCCCCGGGATGAACTCACTTAGGTTCCGAGCGACCGGACCCGGTAAAAGTTCAGCGCAATCGGGTGGAATCAAAACCGCCAGGCCGTGGTCCACCCCTTTGAGTTAACCAACTAAAGCACGACTCACGCCATGTGCCACCGGAGGCTTGATCAATGAACAATCCATTCCCGGCAGAAACCCCTGATCCAAACATCGACAGCCCGGTGATCCCACCGAGCGACCCGCAACCGGTACCCGAGCAGGACCCGCCTGGTACGAACCCGCCGCCACGGGAAGAACCACCGACGACCATGCCGCCGGTGATAGTTAAACCCTGAAATATGAAACTTCCTGTACCTGCTTACCTGCTTATCTGCTGAACCTGTAGGAGCGAGCTTGCTCCTACAGGTGGTCATGATCTTTTTCGAAGCGCTTCACGATCCAAGGCATCACGCTGAACACGCCCAGCGCCAGCAACGTACTGAGCACCGCCGTGCCCTCCCTGCCCAGCCCGGCGGCAACGCCTATGGCGGCGGTCATCCACAGGCCGGCGGCGGTGGTCAGGCCTTTGACGTGGCCTTCGTCGCCCTCCTGGTTTTTCAGGATGGTGCCGGCGCCGAGAAAGCCGATCCCGGCGATGACACCCTGCACCACGCGGCTCATGGCATCGGCCTCGGCGCCTGACAATTGCGGCACCATCACGAACAATGCCGCGCCCATCGCCACCAGCATATGGGTGCGCACGCCTGCAGCCTTGCCTTTATGCTCGCGCTCGAAGCCCAAAATGGCTCCCAGCACCGCGGCCATCAGCAGGCGCACAGTCACTCGTGTCAGCTGCGCAGCATCGTCGATGTCGGCGAATTCGGCTTGCAGCGTCGCCCAGACTTCGTGCCACCAAGCGTTCATGCTCGTGTCCTTTTTGTAATGGTTGAGCGGTGGACCACGCCGACCATTAATCGGTTGCACAGAACGATGACCTGCGGTTGCGGCCTGAAACTATGGACTCATCCGAAAAAGGACACCGTCATGACCGTGCGCATCGAAAACCAGACCTGTTTCTTCACCACCGAAGGCGGCGAATACATTCGTCTGTGCCCTGATGTAACCATCGTCACCGATAGCGCCAAAGCCATGTCGGCGGTGGACATCGAGGGACATCGTGTTTACATCACCGAAGCGGAGGCCGATGCCTTGACCGTTGCCGGCGCGATAGACGGCCGTCGGCACCTGAAGGCCACGGACGGTGATTCGGTGATTTGACTGATCTCGGTCAATAACCCACGCAAGTGCCTGGCATAGGCGTTTGCAGCCTGTGGCCACGGCTGCTTCAAGTTGTCGCACAACAGCCGGATCAGGCTATCTGATCCGCTTTTTATTGAATTACCTGAGTCTGTTATGCAAACAGATCGGCGCTCATAGTGCTCATGCCTGATGGAGGCTGATGAGCGAAAGACCATGAGCGAAAGAATCCCCGTCCGAACCGTAGAAACCTTTGAGCCTTTGCCCACCAGGAAGATAAAGGCCAAAAGCAGCGACAACCTGATCCACACCCGCAGTTTCACCGGGCTGTTCCGCACCCTGCGCCTGACTGGCGCAGGGTTTCTGTTTGTGCTGTTTTTCGGCACGGTCTGGCTGAACTGGGGTGGTCGGCAGGCCGTGCTCTGGGACCTGTCCGAAAGCAAATTCCACATCTTCGGTGCCACTTTCTGGCCGCAGGATTTCATCCTGCTTTCAGCGTTGCTGATCATCGCCGCGTTCGGCCTGTTCGCGATCACCGTGTTTGCCGGCCGCGTCTGGTGCGGCTACACCTGCCCGCAGAGCTCCTGGACGTGGATCTTCATGTGGTGCGAGAAGATCACCGAAGGTGAGCGCAACCAGCGCATAAAGCTGCAAGCGGCGCCCTGGGGCCTGAACAAGCTGATGCGGCGCTCGGCCAAGCACACCCTGTGGCTGGCCATCAGCCTGCTCACCGGCCTGACCTTCGTTGGCTACTTCACACCGATCCGCCCGTTGGCCGAAGAATTGCTGACCTTGCAAATGAGCGGCGTCAGCCTCTTCTGGGTGCTGTTTTTCACCGGCGCCACTTACATCAACGCCGGCTGGCTCCGGGAAGCGGTGTGCATGCACATGTGCCCGTATGCGCGGTTCCAGAGCGTGATGTTCGACAAGGACACCCTGACCATTTCCTACGACGTCGCCCGAGGCGAAAATCGTGGCCCGCGCAAGCGCGATGTGAAGCCGGCCGCAGCCGGCCTGGGGGATTGCATCGATTGCCAGCTGTGCGTGCAGGTTTGCCCCACCGGCATCGACATCCGCGACGGCTTGCAGATGGAGTGCATCGGCTGCGCCGCGTGCATCGATGCCTGCGACTCGATCATGGACAGGATGGGTTACGCCCGTGGACTGATCAGCTACACCTCGGAGCATCAGTTGCAGGGTGGCAAGACGCACCTGTTGCGGCCACGCTTGATTGGCTACACCGCCGTGCTGGTGGTAATGATCGCAGCACTGGTGGTGGCCTTGGTTCAACGGCCGATGGTGTCACTGGACGTGAGCAAGGACCGGGGCCTGTTCCGAGAGAACAGCCAAGGGCAGATCGAAAACATCTACAGCCTGAAAGTGATCAACAAGACCCAGCAGCGTCAGGACTATCAACTGGCATTGGTCGACGGTGACGGCTTCCAATTGCGTGGCAAGACCCGGTTGAGCCTTGCGCCAGGTGAGATTGTCGACGTGCCGGTGTCGGTAGCCATGTTGGCAGATCGGCCGACGAGCAGTTCGCAGACGTTGAGTTTCAAGGTTGTCGACAGTGATGAACCTGAGGTTTACAGCGTGGCGAAGAGCCGGTTTGTTGCGCCGATGAATCGCTGAACCTTTACACTGCGGTGCTGCCATTCGCGAGCAAGCTCGCTCCCACAAAAGCCGGCGCAATGGCTGGGGGAGCGAGTTTGCAATCTGCACGCGATGAAGCCACCTGGATTTTCTGTTTGACCTCAAGCGGGTTTCTGATGAAACGCTACGAAAAATTCGCCGACGACATCGCTGAACTGATCCGCTCCGGCGTTCTTGGCCCGGGCCAGCGCGTGCCGTCGGTGCGCTACGCCAGCCAGACCTACGGGGTCAGCCCGTCCACTGTGTTCCAGGCCTACTATCTGCTGGAACGTCGCGGTCTGATCCGCGCCCGCCCCCGCTCGGGCTACTTCGTCAACGCCCACACACCCAGCGCATTCTGCGAGCCGGAGATCAGCAGCGAGGTCAACGACTCCACCGAAGTCGACGTCAGCGAGCTGGTGTTTTCGGTACTCGAATCGATCAAGGACCCCAATACCGTGCCGTTCGGCTCGGCCTTTCCCAGTCCCGAGCTGTTTCCACTGCAACGCCTTTCCCGTTCACTGGCCAGCGCCACTCGCGAGATGGACCCGCGCATGGTCGTCACAGACCTCTCGCCGGGCAATCCGCAGTTGCGTCGGCAAATCGCCCTGCGTTACATGGTCGGCGGGCTGATGCTGCCGATGGAAGAACTGCTGATCACCAACGGCGCGCTGGAAGCCTTGAACCTGTGCCTGCAGGCTGTCACTGAACCTGGCGACCTGGTGGCGATTGAAGCCCCGGCGTTTTACGCCTGCCTGCAGGTGCTCGAACGCTTGAAGCTCAAGGCCGTGGAGATTCCCGTACACCCACGCGACGGCATCGACCTGGGGGTGTTGGCGCAAACCCTGGCGCGTCACCCGATCAAGGCGTGCTGGTGCATGACCAGCTTCCAGAACCCGATGGGTTCGACCATGCCCGAAGCGAAGAAGCAGGAACTGGTCGCGTTATTGCGCAGCCATCAGGTGCCGTTGATTGAAGATGATGTCTACGCCGAGCTGTATTACGGTCAGCAAGCGCCGAAACCTGCCAAGGCATTCGATACCGAAGGGTTGGTGATGCACTGTGGTTCGTTCGCCAAGAGCCTGGCCCCGGGCTACCGCATCGGCTGGGTGGCCGCCGGACGTTTTGCGCAGAAAATCGAACGGCTGAAACTCATGACTTCGCTGTGCGCCTCGATGCCG
This sequence comes from Pseudomonas vancouverensis, assembly GCF_004348895.1. GTDB lineage: Bacteria > Pseudomonadota > Gammaproteobacteria > Pseudomonadales > Pseudomonadaceae > Aquipseudomonas > Aquipseudomonas vancouverensis. The sequence continues at coordinate 43,533 of NZ_RRZK01000012.1, read as the reverse complement.
GCGCAAGCGGCCATCGCCGATTACCTGCAACACGGTGGCTACGACCGTCATCTGCGCAAATTGCGCCATGCCCTGGAAGACCAGCAAAGCGCCATGCTCGCCGCCATCGCCCGCTATTTTCCGGCGCAGACCCGGGTCAGCCAACCGGCCGGCGGCTACTTCCTGTGGCTGGAACTGCCGTCGCAGATGGACTCTTTGAAGTTGTTCCAGATGGCATTGGCGCAAGGCATCAGCATCGCACCGGGGCCGATATTCTCGCCGGGGCAGCGATTCAGGAATTGCATTCGCTTGAATTACGGCAGCCCCTGGACCGAGGAATCGGAGAAGGCCATGGAGACGTTGGGGCGGATTGTGCGGTCGTTCTAGGGTTTTTATCGCCAATACCGGGAGCGGGCTTGCCCTAGAAGTGCCCGGTAATGGCGATGCCAATATCCGGGCTTAACGCCCACCACCCAAATCGACAAAGGTCCCGGTCGCATAAGAAGCCTTGTCCGACAGCAGCCAGACAATCGCCTCAGCCACCTCATCCGGTCGCCCGCCCCGGGCCATCGGGATGGCCGACTCCAGCTTGCTGACCCGATCCGGATCACCGCTCAGTGCATGGAAATCGGTGTAGATATAGCCCGGGCGCACCGCATTGACCCGAATCCCCTCGCCCGCCACTTCCTTGGACAGGCCGATGGTGAAGGTGTCGAGCGCACCCTTGGAAGCGGCGTAGTCGACGTATTCGTTGGGCGAACCCAAGCGTGCCGCCACCGAGGACACGTTGACGATGCTGCCGCCCTGCCCGCCATGTTTGGGCGACATGCGCAGGATCGCGTGCTTGGCGCAGAGAATCGGCGCCAGCACGTTGGTTTTCATGATCTTGAGAATGCGGAACTCAGACATTTCATCGACCCGGGACTTGTGCCCGACGGTGCCCGCGTTGTTGACCAGCGCTGTGACCCGCCCAAGCTCGGTATCAACGCGATGGAACAGTGCGATCACTTCGTCTTCGATGCTGACATCGGCGCGCACGGCGATGGCTTGTGCGCCGAGGGCTCGCACCTGTTCCAGCACGCCGAGTGCGGCTTGCTCATCGGCCTGATAGTTGATGCAGATACGGAATCCCTGTTCGGCCGCCAGCAGTGCCGTGGCGGCGCCGATGCCCCGGCTGCCGCCGGTGATGACGATGACTTTATCCATGCGAGCTTTCCCCCAATCCAAGCCTTTGCGGTCGGGGGCAAGAATAACCGTCATTGACGGGTTTTGCATCGCCTCAGATCAAGTGTCACGAGACCGCCATGCCGGTTGCGGAGCTGTTACGCAACTCTTTGACAAGCCGCTCGCCGCGATGGATTTCCACCATGAAACCGTCGGCCGGCAGCGGATGCCCTAGCAGGTAACCCTGCAGCGAATCGCAGCCGAGCTGGGTCAGGAAGTCCTGCTGCACACCGGTTTCCACACCCTCGGCGACAATCCGCAAACCCAGTGCCTGGCCCAGTGCAACAATGGCCGAAACGATGGCAGCGTCATCGCTGTCACGCTCCAGGTCTCGGACAAATCCACGATCGATCTTCAATTCATTGGCCGGCAAGCGTTTGAGGTACATCAGGCTCGAATAACCGGTGCCGAAGTCGTCGATGGACAGATCGACGCCCATTTCCGACAGCTCCTGCAGCACCGTCATGCTTGCATCGGCATCGCTCATCGCGGTGGTTTCGGTGATTTCCAGGGTCAGGCTGTTGGCCGGCAAATGATGGGTGGACAGCGCCTTGGCAACGCTTTGCACCAAACCTGCGTGACAGAACTGGATGGCCGACAGATTGACCGCGATGCGCCAGTCGGTATAGCCCAGCACGTACCATTCGCGCATCTGACGGCAGGCTTCGTTGAGCACCCATTCACCGATGGGAATGATCAGCCCGGTCTTTTCCGCCAGCTCGATGAACTTGTCCGGCAACAGCATGCCCTGGGTCGGATGCTGCCAACGCAACAGAGCCTCGGCACCCACCGGTTGACCATTTGCGGCGTCGAACTTGGGCTGGTAATGCAGGCTGAACTCGTTGTGCTCCAGCGCATTGCGCAGGTCTTGCAGCAGTTGCAACTGCTTGCGCGCGTTGCTGTTCATCGACGCATCGAAGAAGCTGTAGCCGTTTTTTCCCGCGCCTTTGGCGTGATACATCGCCGCGTCGGCGTTCATCAGCAATTCGTGGGCGGTCTGGCCATTGCCCGGATACAGCGCGATGCCGACGCTGGCGGAAATGCTCAGCTCGTGCTCGGCAACCCGGAAAGATCGCGAAATCAGCCCGACCTGACGGGATGCGAGGTTCAAGGCGTCGATCTGTTCGTTGAGTTGTACCAGCAGGACGAACTCATCGCCGCCAATCCGCGCCAAGGTGTCCTGGCTGCGCAAGTCTTCACGCAGACGCAGCGCGACTTCGCGCAATAACAGATCGCCCATATGGTGACCAAAGGCATCGTTGACCGGCTTGAAACCGTCGAGGTCGATGAACATCAAGGCGAAACAGCCGCCCTCTTCCGCCACCCGCGACATCGCCTGATCGATGCGATCGGCGAGCAGCATGCGGTTGGGCAACCCGGTCAGGGTGTCGTGCAGGGCCAGTTGGGTCAGCTCGCGGTTGGCCTCGGTCAGGGACTGGGCGAGGTTTGCCGTGCGGGCTTCAAGACGGGCATCGAGGATGGAGGTCAGCAGCGCGATGCTCAGCACGGCCAAAGTGGTGATCAGCACCAGGTTGTCCAGGCCCTTGCCACTCAGGCCATCGGCCGCCGCGCCGCAAAAGCTGCCATCGGCAAATCGCGCCGCCGCCATGCCGGTGTAATGCATGCCAACGATGGCAATGCCCATGATCACCGCGGCACCGCCACGGATCAGGCGGACATAAGGCGTGTGCTGGCGCAGATGAAAGGCGATCCACAGTGCCGCACCCGAGGCGCCGACCGCTATCAGTAACGAGGTGCCAAACAATGTCGGGTCGTAATCGATGCCCGGTTGCATGCGCATCGCGGCCATGCCGGTGTAATGCATGGCGCTGATACCGGCGCCCATGACCAGTGCACCGAAACCCAGTTGCCAAATCGGCAGTTGAGGCTGGCTGACCAGCCACAAGGCAAAACCGCAGGAAAGTACACCGATCAGCAACGACAGCAAGGTGATGCTGACGTCGTAGCCCAGATCGATCGGCAGTTTGAACGCGAGCATGCCGATAAAGTGCATCGACCACACCCCGACCCCCATGGCCACGGCACCACCGACGGTCCACAGATGCACGGCTCGGCCTTTGGCCGTCGCGATGCGACCGGTGAGGTCGAGTGCCGTGTAGGACGCGAGTATCGCTACACAGAGGGAAATGATAACCAGCGTGGGGGAATAGCTACCGGTAAGCATGCAAACGTCTCGTCATCACCCCCGTACCGCTTCCATTCTCGGGGGTGCAAATGCGGCGATTGTACTGATTCCAAATGAGAACGCCACTCACAAATGAGCAGAAGGCCACTAGTCCGATGAAACGCTTGTTTTAAGGTTTTACTTTAACCGGGGTTACTCCCTGAAGCCCCGGTCCAAAGCCTTTACGTTGTTGTCAGTGCTCTATTACAAATGTGTTACTGATTATCACTCACCTGCAATTGACCGTCCCAGCCGCCGCCCAACGCCGCAATTAATTGCACACTTGCAATCAGGCGGCTTTGCAGCAGATCGAGGTTGCTGCGCTCGTTGTTCAGCGCTGCCGCCTGGGTCACCACCACGTCGATATAGGCGATCAACCCGGCCTTGTACTGGTTCTGGGTCAGGCGCAACGACTCACGGGCCGCATCCAGTGCCTGCTGGCGCACCACTGCTTCGTCCTGCAGGACCTTGAGTTGCACCAGGTAGTTTTCCACCTCGCGGAAACCGTCGAGTACGGTCTGGCGATACTTGGCGACGGTCTCGTCATAAGCCGCTTCACTGCGGTCTACTTCGGCGGAGCGCTGGCCACCGTCGAACAGGGTCGTGGCCAGTTGCGGGCCCACCGACCAGAAACGGTTGGGCAGGCTGATCCAGTTGGAAAAGGTACTGCTGCTGTAGCCACCGTTCATGTTCAGCGTCAGGTCCGGGTAGTACGCCGCCTTGGCCACACCGATATTGGCATTGGCGGCCATCACCGAGCGCTCGGCGGATGCGATGTCCGGGCGTCGTTCGAGCAATTGCGAAGGCAACGCCGAGGGGACTTGCGGCAATTGTGGAATGTCTCTGGTTTCCGCCAGGTTGAATTCTGCGGGTGGCAGGCCGATCAGCACCGCAATGGCGTTCTCGAACTGCGCACGCTGCCAGATCAGGTCGACCATGTCCGCTTCAGTGCTTTTAAGCTGGGTCTGGGCCTGGGCCACGGCGTCCTTGCCGGAGACACCGGCGCGGTACTGGTTTTCAGTCATTTTCAGCGAGCGCTGATAGGCCTCGACCGTGTCCTGGAGCAAACGTTTCTGTTGATCGATGACACGCAGTTGCAGGTAGTTCTGCACCAGCTCCGACTGCTGGCTCAGGCGCATCGCCGCCAGATCGGCAAAGCTCGCTTGAGCGTTGGCGGTGTCAGCCTCCAGGCCCCGGCGCAGCTTGCCCCAGATGTCCGCTTCCCAACTGACGCCAACCTGGGCGGAATAGGTGTCGCGAATGCCGCTGGACGAACTGCTCAGGCTGGAACTGCTGCTACCGGTGCCCTGGCTGGAGCGGTTTTTCGATACGTTCAGGTCGACAGTCGGGAAAAACGCCCCGCGCGCACTGCGCACCAGCGCCTGCGCCTGGCGGAACTGGGCTTCAGACTGCGCAACCGTCTGGTTGGAACTGTTGAGTTTGACGATCAGCTCATTGAGCTGCGCGTCGCCATACAACTCCCACCAGGCACCACGGGCCAGCGCATCGCTCGGGTTGGCCTGGCGCCAGCCTTCGGCAGCCTTGTATTGCGCCGGCTCCGCGGTTTGCGGGCGTTGGTAGTCCGGGCCGATGGCACAAGCGCTGAGCATCATCACGCACAGCGACAGGCTCAACAACCGCGAGCCTCGGGCCGAAATCACCGGTAAAGCCAGATTGAAAAGCGAACGGTCAGTCATAGCGGAGTTTCCAGAGCAGCATCGGTACGCACCCCACGCCATTTGTTGAAGCGATGGCGCAGCTTGTCGAGATAGAGGTAAACCACAGGGGTCGTGTAAAGGGTCAGCACCTGGCTGAAGATCAACCCGCCAATGATGGTCAGGCCTAGCGGCTGGCGCATTTCCGCACCTTCGGCGCGGCTGAGCAGCAACGGCAGTGCACCGAGGATCGCCGCCAGGGTGGTCATCAGAATCGGACGCAATCGTTGCAGGCAGGCACTGCGGATCGACTCCAGCGGCGCCATGCCTTGATGGCGCTCCAGTTGCAGCGCGAGGTCGATCATCAGGATGGCGTTTTTCTTCACCACGCCAATCAGCAGAAACAGGCCCAGCAGCGAAATCAGGCTGAATTCACCGCCCAATGCATAGATCGACAGCAACGCGCCGACCCCGGCCGAGGGCAGCGTGGACAGAATCGTCAACGGGTGGATGTAGCTTTCGTACAGCACACCCAGCACCAGATACACCGCCACCAAGGCGCCGAGAATCATGAACGGCTGGCTTTTCTGGGTCGCGGCGAAGGCATCGGCGGTCCCCGCCACTTTGACGATCACGTCTTCCGGCAGGCCTACCTTGGCAATCGCCCGCTCGATGGCAGCCGTGCCCTGCTCCACGGTCACACCTTCGGCCATGTCGAAGGAAATGCTTTCCGAGGCGAACTGGCCTTCGTGACTGACCCGGTCGTCTTCCAGGCTGTTTTCGTAATGGGCGATGGTCGATAGCGGAATACGCGCACCGTCGGCGGTGATCACCTGCACTTGCTTAAGGGTGATCGGGTCCTGGGCGTATTTCGGATTGACCTCCATGACCACCTGATACTGATTGAGGCTGTCGTAGATGGTCGAAATCTGCCGCTGGCTGTAGGCGTTGTTCAGCACCGCCGTGACCATGTCCATGTCGACACCCAGGCGTTTGGCCTGATCGCGGTCGACAATCAGCGTCACTTGCTGCGCACCCCGGCCTTCGCGGGCATCGATGGCCGTCAACTCCGGCAACGCCCTGAGGGCCGTCACGACTTTCGGATACCACTCACGCAACGCCCCCAGATCGCCGCTTTGCAGAATGTACGAGTATTGCGAGGTGGTCTGCTCGCGTCCGCCGCCGAATTGCAGGTCCTGGTCGGCCATCAGCATCAGTTGCGCGCCGGGCACCTTGGGCATTTCCTTGCGCAGGCGTTCGATGACTTTTTGCGCGGACAGATTGCGCTCCTTGATCGGTTTCAGGCGCACCAGCATGAAGGCGTTGTTGGTGCCGTTGTTGCCACCAATGAACCCGGCCACACTCTCCACCGCCTCGTCCTTCAGGACGGCGCGGCGGAAGGTTTCCATTTTCGGCTGCATCACACTGAAGGACAGACCGTCGTCGCCGCGCACGAAACCGATCAGCTGGCCAGTATCCTGCTGAGGCATAAATGTTTTAGGAACAACAACATACAATGCAACGTTAACGCCAATTGTCACGAAAAGGCTGAGCAAGGTCAGGCGTTTGTGACGCAGCACCCAGTCGAGGCTGGTGGCGTATTTGCCGACCATCCAGTCGTTGGTCCGCCGGCTCCAGCGTTGCAGCCGGTTCTCCCGCCCCGGGGTATGCGGCTTCAGCCAGCGGGCGCAGAGCATCGGCGTCAAGGTCAGGGACACCACCAGCGAGACCACGATGGCCGCCGCCAGGGTGATGGAAAACTCGCGGAACAGGCTTTCGATGATGCCGCCCATGAACAGGATCGACAGGAATACCGCCACCAGCGAGACGTTCATCGACAGCAAGGTGAAACCGACCTCCTTGGCCCCCAGGTACGCCGCCTTCATCGGTGGCACACCCTCGTCGATATGCCGGGAGATGTTTTCCAGCACGACGATGGCATCGTCGACCACCAGCCCGGTGGCGAGGATCAACGCCATCAGCGACAGGTTGTTCAGCGAGAAGCCGTAGAGGTACATCACTGCAAAAGTGCCGACCAGCGACACCGGCACCGCCAGCGTCGGAATCAGCGAGGCGCGGAAATTGCCGAGAAACAGGAACACCACCAGAATCACCAGCGCCACGGCGATCAACAGAGTCATTTCAGCTTCGTGCAAGGTCGCCTTGATCACTGGCGAACGGTCCATGGCCAGATTCAGCTTGACGCTGGCCGGCAGCACCGCCTGCAACGCCGGCAGCTGTGCCTTGATCTCGTTGACCGTCTCGATGATGTTGGCACCGGCCTGACGGTTGATCACCAGCAGCACCGCCGCGTCATCGTTGAAGAAGCCGCTGTTGTAGCGGTCCTCGACACCGTCGCTGACCTTGGCCACGTCCTTCAGACGCAGGGCCGCGCCGTTGTTGTAGTGGATGATCAGCGATTCGTAGTCCTTGGCCTTTTCCAGTTGGTCGTTGGCCTGGACCTGCCACAAACGCTGATCGTCCTCGACCGAGCCCTTGGGCCGACGCACGTTGGCGTTGGCAATGGTATTGCGCACATCGTCCAGGGCCACGCCGTACTGGTTCAATGACTGCGGTTCAAGTTCGATGCGTACTGCGGGCAAGGAACTGCCGCCAATCTGCACCTCACCGACGCCCTGCACCTGCGACAGGCTCTGGGACAGGATGGTCGAGGCCAGGTCATAGAGCTGGCCCTTTTCCAGCACGTCGGAGGTCAGCGACAGCACCATGATCGGCGCCTGGGACGGGTTGACCTTCTTGTAGGTGGGCATGCTGCGCATGCCGCTGGGCAGCAGGTTGCGCGAGGCGTTGATGGCGGCCTGCACTTCCCGCGCCGCGCCGTTGATGTCGCGGTCCAGGTCGAATTGCAGGATCACCCGGGTCGAGCCCTGGCTGGAGCGGCTGCTCATGGTGTTGACCCCGGCGATGGCACCGAAGGAGCGTTCCAGCGGCGTTGCCACGGTCGAGGCCATGACCTCGGGGCTCGCGCCGGGCAGGCTGGCCTGCACCACGATCACCGGGAAGTCCATTTGCGGCAACGGCGAAACCGGCAGCAAGCCGAAGCTCACCCCGCCCAGCAGCATGATGGCCAGGCTCAGCAGCATGGTGGCGACCGGGCGCTTGATGAAAGGTCCGGAGAGGTTCATGGTTGCTCAACCGCTTCCACTGGCTCTGATTTATGCCCCCAGCGCCGACCGAGTCGATCGAAATACAGGTAGATCACAGGCGTGGTGAACAGGGTCAGCACCTGGCTCAACAGCAAGCCGCCGACCATCACCAGACCCAGCGGCTGGCGCAGTTCGGCGCCGGAACCAGTCGCCAGCATCAACGGAATGGCACCGAACAACGCCGCCAAGGTGGTCATCAGAATCGGCCGGAAACGCAGCAGCGCAGCCTGATAGATCGCACTTTCCGGGTCCATGCCCTGATTGCGTTCGGCGTCCAGGGCAAAGTCGATCATCATGATCGCGTTCTTCTTGACGATACCGATCAGCAGGATGATGCCGATGATCGCGATCATGCCCAGGTCATTGCCGGTCAGGATCAGCGCCAGCAAGGCACCGACCGCTGCCGATGGCAAGGTCGAGAGAATGGTGATGGGGTGAATGTAGCTTTCGTACAGTACGCCCAGCACGATGTACATGGTCACCACGGCCGCCAGAATCAGTAGCAAGGTGCTCGACAGAGACGCCTGGAAGGCCTCGGCCGCGCCCTGGAACTGGGTCTGCACGCCAATCGGCATGCCGATGTCCTTCTGCACCTGCTCGATGATCTCCACCGCCTTACCCAACGCCACGCCGGGCGCCAGGTTGAAGGACATCATCACCGCCGGGAACTGGCCGATGTGGGTGATCGCCAATTGGGTCTGGCGCTCCTCGACATGGGCCAGGCTCGACAGGCGCACCTGCCCGCCATCGGTGGTCTTGACGTGAATCTGATCCAGCGCCTGCGGCCCGATCTTCTCGCCGGATTGCGATTGCAGCACCACCCGGTACTGACTGGCCTGGGTGTAGATGGTGGAAATCTGCCGCTGACCGAAGGCGTCGTAAAGCGCATCGGTGATGTTCGACACCGACACCCCGACCCGCGACGCCGCATCGCGGTCGATTACCAGATAGACCTGCAAGCCCTTGTCCTGCAAGTCACTGGCAACGTCGGTCAACTCCGGCCGTTCGCCCAGCGCCTCGACCAGACGCCCGCTCCACAGGCTCAACAGCTCCGAGTCCGGCGACGACATGCTGAACTGATACTGAGTGCGGCTGACCCGGTCTTCGATGGTCAGGTCCTGCACCGGCTGCATGAACAGGCGGATGCCGACCAGTTTGTCCAGCTCAGGCTGCAAACGGGCAATCACCTGCGCAGCGCTCAGGTCGCGGTCATGGTGCGCCCTGAGGTTGATCAGCAATCGACCGCTGTTGAGCGTGGCATTGTCGCCATCGACACCGATATAGGAAGACAGGCTCTCGACCGCAGGGTCCGCCAGGATCACTTTGGCCAGTTCCTGCTGACGTTCGCTCATGGCTGCAAAGGAGATCGACTGCGGCGCTTCGGAAATACCCTGGATCACCCCGGTGTCCTGCACCGGGAAAAAGCCCTTGGGCACGGCCATGTAGAGGAACACCGTCAATGCCAATGTGCCGATGGCCACCAGCAGGGTCAGCGGCTGGTGCTTGAGCACCCACTGCAACTTGCGCCCGTAGGCGGCGATCATCCAGTCGATGAAGGCGCCGCTGGCGCGGTAGAAACGGCCCTGCTCGTCTTCCTTGGGCTCGCGCTTGAGCAAGCGCGCGCACATCATCGGCGTCAGGGTCAGGGACACGACCAGGGAAATCAGGATGGCCACCGCCAGGGTGATGGCGAACTCGCGGAACAGCCGCCCTACCACGTCGGCCATGAACAGCAGCGGGATCAGCACGGCGATCAACGACAGGGTCAGGGAAATCAGGGTGAAACCGATCTGCTTGGCACCCTTGAGCGCCGCATTCAGCGGCGTGTCGCCTTCTTCGATGAAACGGGCGATATTTTCCAGCATAACGATGGCGTCATCGACCACGAAACCGGTGGCGATGGTCAGGGCCATCAGCGTCAGGTTGTTGACCGAAAACCCGGCCAGGTACATCACGCCGAACGTACCGATCAGCGACAGCGGCACCGCCACCGAAGGAATGATGGTCGCACTGGCGCGGCGCAAAAACAGAAAGGTGACCATGACCACCAGGGCAATGGCGAGCAGCAACTCATACTGCACATCCTTGACCGAGGCGCGAATGGTCTGGGTGCGGTCGGTCAGCACCACCACGTCCAGGCCCGCCGGCAGGTTGTCGGTGATGCTCGGCAGCAACGCCTTGATCCGGTCGACAACTTCGATCACGTTGGCACCCGGTTGACGCTGGATATTCAACAGTACGGCCTGGTTTTCATTAGCCCAGGCGGCCAGTCGCTCGTTCTCGGCGCCATCGACGATTTCAGCGACGTCCTTGAGGCGTAGTGGTGCACCGTTGGCGTAGGCCAGGATCAGGTTGGCGTAGTCCTTGGGCGACGTCAGCTGGTCGTTGGCATCGAGCATCGACACCCGGGTCGGGCCGTCGAAGTTGCCTTTGGGCTGGTTGACGTTGGACGCGCCGATCAGGGTACGCACATCCGACAGGTTCAGGCCGTTGGCCGCCAGGGCCTCGGGGTTGACCTTGATCCGCACCGCCTGACGCTGGCCGCCGGCAATGCTGACCATGCCGACGCCGCTGATCTGGGCGATTTTCTGCGCCATGCGCGTGTCGACCAGGTCATTGAGCTTGGGCAGCAGCATGGTCTTGGAGGTGATGGCCAACGTCAGCACCGGCGTGTCGGCAGGGTTGACCTTGTTGTACACCGGCGGCGCCGGCAGGTCCTTCGGCAGCAGGTTGGTGGCGGCGTTGATGGCTGCCTGCACCTGTTGCTCGGCCACGTCCATGTTGATGTCGAGGCTGAAACGCAGGGTCAGTACCGAGGCACCGCCGGAACTGGTGGACGCCATTTGCGTGAGGCCCGGCATCTGCCCGAACTGGCGTTCGAGCGGCGCGGTGACAGCACTCGTCATGACGTCAGGGCTGGCACCGGGATACAGGGTCATCACCCGAATGGTCGGGTAATCGACCTGGGGCAACGCCGACACCGGCAACAACCGGTAGGCAATCACGCCGGCCAGAACGATGGCCAGCATGCTCAGCGTGGTGGCTACCGGGCGGAGGATGAACAGCCGCGAGAGATTCATGCGCCGCCCTTTTTCGCCTTGTCGGTGGCCGCGGAGTCAACCGCGTTCGCCGCCGACTTGCCTTGCAAGTGCTCGGTCGGCGTGGTCGGTACGTCCTGGCTGTCGTTGACCACTTCCACGTCGCTGCCGTCCTTGAGACGGTCGGTGCCTTCGAGTACCACGCGATCACCGGCGGCAAGGCCTTCGGTGACGACGGTGTTGAGGCCGTCGCTCACGCCGATTTTCAACTGACGGATCTTGACCTTCTTGTCGCCATCCAGGGCATAGACGAAGGTGCCATTGGTGCCGAACTGGATCGCCGCGGACGGCGCCAGCACCACGCCTTTCAAGGTGTCGGCAAGCAGACGCACGTTGACGAACTGGTTGGGGAACAGCGACTGGTCACGGTTTTCGTAGCGTGCCTTGAATTTCAAGGTGCCGGTGGTGACATCGATCTGGTTGTCCAGGCTCTGCAACACGCCGGTGGCCTGCAGCTTGGTATCACCACGATCCCAGGCTTCGGTCGGCAGTTTGGCGCCACTGTGGTAGCGGGCCAGCACCGTGTCGAGGGAGTTTTCCGGCAGGGTGAAGACCACGCTGATCGGTTGGGTCTGGGTAATGATCGCCACGGCCGTGGTGTCATTGGCGGCCAGCAGGTTGCCGACATCCAGCTGACGCAGGCCGACGCGTCCGGCAATCGGTGCACGGATCTTGGTGAATTCGAGATTGAGCTTGGCGTCGTTGACCGCCGCCTGATTGGTCTTGACGGTGCCCTGGAACTGCCCGACCAGGGCTTCTGCGGTGTCCAGGGTCTGCTTGGCAATACTGTCTTCGCGGTACAGGCCGCGATAACGCTCGACATCGACCTGGGCGTTTTTCAGTTGCGCCTGGTTCTGCAGCAGAGTGCCCTCGGCCTGGAGCAAGGCGTTCTGGTAAGGACGCGGGTCGATTTCGGCGAGCAGGTCACCGGCCTTGACCATCTGCCCTTCTTCGAAATTGATCTTTATCAGTTCGCCACCCACGCGGCTGCGCACATTGATGGTGTTGAGCGCCGTGACCGTGCCCAGCGCTTTGTAGTACAGCGGGAAGTCACCTTTCACGGCGGGCGCTACACGCACCGGGATCGGGCCGGATGCACCGCCGAACCCTGGTCGCATCGCCCCGGATCGACCGGTATGCCCTGCCGCAGCTGCCTTGGGCGCCGCTCCTTCCTTATGGGCAGTACCGGCCGGCCAGAATTTCCAGCACAGACCGGCGATGACCAACAGAACAAGCAGGCCGAACAGCCAGCGACGGGGACTACGGGACGAAGATTGCATTGAGTGATCAACCATGGGGGCGCGTGGGCTTCTTTATTTCGTGAGGCTGAACGATAAGCACTGGCGGCGGTGAAGCAAAGCGCCTTTACCGGCAATTTACTTTCAGCTTACGTAATAGGAGATGTTTCCAAGACACTGAAACACAAATGAAAACGGCCTGGACAGGGCCAGGCCGTTAACAATTGTAAAACCTTGCTTACTTCAGAACGGCAAGTGCCGCTTCGTAGTTCGGCTCGTCAGCGATTTCCTTGACCAGCTCGCTGTGCAGCACGTTGTCGTTTTCGTCCAGCACCACGACGGCACGGGCGGTCAGGCCTTTGAGCGGACCGTCAGCAATGGCCACGCCGTAGTTCTTGATGAACTCGGCGCCACGCAGGGTCGACAGGTTCTGGACGTTTTCCAGGCCTTCGGCGCCGCAGAAACGCGCCTGGGCGAACGGCAGGTCGGCGGAGATGCACAGGACAACGGTGTTGGCCACTTCGTTGGCCTTGGCGTTGAACTGGCGAACCGAAGTCGCGCAGGTCGGAGTGTCGATGCTTGGGAAGATGTTCAGCACTTTGCGCTTGCCGGCGAAGTCCTTGAGGGTCACGTCGGACAGATTGCCGGCAACCAGGGAAAAGGCTGGCGCCTTGGAACCGGCTTTTGGCAGTTCGCCTTCGACTTGAACCGGACCGCCTTTGAGAGTGACTTGAGCCATGAACGGAATCCTTCTGAACGTTGTTGTGGAGAATTTTGACGAGGCCGAAGTTAACCACGAAATTGTCCGACGACCTACGGTCAAAACCAAATTGTCATGTGCTGACGCACAAAATTGGATACAGGTTCCTCACTCGCCCTCAAAACCCACAAGATTATGTGTCGTAGACCACAGCGTACCCTCCTCGCCGGCCCTCACTCTTTGTTAATGACGAAAGGCACGTACCTGCCCTTGAGCACTTCATCAACCATAAATGTCGAAAACAACACTACGCTGGCGTGAGATGCAGCTTTTTTTTCCGAGCCCTGTCGATCCGCGCCAACGCCAATCGACAATCAAGTGACTCAACCACTTAAAACGGAGCACCTGCCATGCGATTCATGATCATCATCAAAGCCAGCGCCGATTCCGAAGCAGGCATCATGCCCAGCGAAGAACTGCTGACTGCCATGGGCAATTTCAACGAAGAGCTGGTCAAGGCCGGCGTCATGCTCGCCGGCGAAGGCCTGCAACCCAGCAGCAAAGGCGCCCGGGTGAAATTTTCCGGCGACAAACGCACGGTCACTGATGGCCCCTTCATTGAAACGAAAGAGCTGATCGCCGGTTTCTGGATATGGAAGGTCAAGTCCAAAGAAGAAGCCATCGAATGGGTCAAGCGCTGCCCCAACCCGATGCCGGGCACCGATGCCGAGATCGAGATTCGCCAGGTGTTCGAGATGGAGGATTTCGGGGCTGAGTTCACGCCGGAACTGCGCGAGCAGGAAACAAGGGTGTGGGAGCAGGCGAAGAAGAACTGAAATACCCCGTGGCACAACACGTCCTTAACCTTGCTGTTCGAGGACGTGTCTCCGACCGTCCCCATGCGTCCGTTTCTGGCGGCTCACACTTCCATCGACATGACCGCACTTCGAGATTTCAACCCCAACCATCTGTAATCCATTAACTTTTCAGTACACGAAATTAACGATAACCCGTACACAAAACCAAAGAATTAATCCGTTCGACTGGATAACCCGTGGTTAACTGCTAACTTCAACTGACGCGTCCTACAGGCTCGATCGGAAAGGGACTACTCACTAGCGGCCTAGCGATAAGGGTCGAGTGCCCAATGAGCCACCAGGGAACGGGGGAAACATGTCGATAAATTCAGGGCATTGCGCCGAGATCAGGGTGACCTCGCCTGCACCTGCTTTTTGTGTTGGCGCCGATAAAACCCAGGCAGCCAGCAAAAGCGATGCCCCGTGTTTCCTCGCATCGGTCCTCAATCCTGAGGATGACGAGGCCCGCCTGTTCGACTGCAATTCCCACTCCCTCGATAAGCGCCTGCTTGAAGCGGCCCATGACTTCCCACTCGGTTTGGGTGGAGGCAGCACCTGCAAGTCCGTTTCCAATACCTTCAACATACTTGCCGAGTGGCCGTTCACGCGCCGCGACGGAATCAACATGACATTTGGAAAGTGAGGGCGCTGCCATGCACATTGCAGTTCGCGCTGCCGGATTTGGTCTGATGACGATGTTTGTCAGTTGCGGCGTGGGGGCCAACTCAGTTGTCACTCCTGCATCCGCCGCCCCTGTCTGCGCGACGCAGTGCCTTTATCTGCCGGCACCGACAGTCAGCAACAATCAATGGAAATTGCCGATGCTGGCGCCTGTAAATCAACAAGAACAGTAAGTGGAGTCAACGATGGTCAGGGCTTTTGTAGTACGTCCTTTATTGGCCTTGTGCGTCGTGGGTGGCAGCCCGCTGGTGCTGGCTGCAGAAGGCGGTGGCGGTCGGCCGATGACCGGTCTGCAAGTGTTTTCCAACGCCGGGATCGTGCCACCGGAGCCCGGCTGGGTGATGTCGCTGAGCAGTTTCTGGTACGACGGCAGCCTCAAGGGCAGCGCTCAGGTGCCCATCGTCGGCGCGCTGAGTACCGGTATTGACCTCAAGGTGTCCTACACCATGGCCAACTTCACCCATGTCTGGGATACCGGCAAGGGCCGTTGGAACTACGCCTCGGCCATCGGCGTACCGGTGCAATACACCGACATCAGCGCCAGCATCACCGGCCCCCGAGGCCGCACCCTGGGCACCGGGGACTCCGGCACCCAGTTCGCCGACATGCTGGTGACGCCGATTGCCGCCGGCTATCACTTCGACGAACTCAACCACATCTCGTTCTCGCTGCCGATCTACCTGCCGACCGGTGCCTACAACGACAATCGCCTGGCCAACCCCGGGCAGAACAATTACACCTTCATGCCCACTGTCGCCTTCACTCACCTGGATGGCATGGGTGGCGAACTCACCCTGTCCGGGGGGCTCGAGTTCTATACCGAAAACAACGCGACGGATTACAAGAACGGCGACCTCTTCACCCTCGATGCCCTCTGGACCCACGGCTTTGGCAACGGCTGGAACGCAGGTATGGCGGCCGGTTACATCCAGCAGCTCACCGACGACACCGGTTCAGGCGCCAATAGCGGCTTCCGCGGGCGCTCCGTGGGTGCCGGGCCGACATTCGGCTGGGAAGGCAAGTTCGCCGATGCCCAGGCCAATATCAACGCCCGCTGGATCCCCGAGTTCGACACCAAGAACCGCCCTGAGGGCAACGGCTTCAGCGTCAACCTGACCCTGGCGTTTTTCTAGGAGGTGGCATGACTGCACTCAACGACATCAATGCCCTGCAAGCGAGCATCGCCGAAGCGGTACTCGGCCAGGACCAGGTGATTAGGCAAATCCTCGTCGGCCTGTTGGCCAATGGGCATCTGTTACTTGAAAGCCTGCCCGGCCTGGCCAAGACCCGTACAGTCAAGGCGCTGGCCAAACACCTGGACGCGAAGATGAGCCGCATCCAGTTCACCCCGGACCTGCTGCCGTCGGACATCACCGGCGCCGAGGTGCTGCATCAGGTCGAGGGCAAAAACGAGATCCGCTTCCAGCCTGGGCCGCTTTTCGGCAACCTGATTCTGGCCGACGAAATCAACCGTGCTCCCGCCAAAGTGCAGGCGGCGTTGCTGGAGGCCATGGAAGAACGGCAAATCACCGTGGCCGGCAACAGTCACAAGCTCCCCGAACTGTTCATCGTGGTCGCCACACAGAACCCGATTGAACAGGAAGGCACCTACCCGTTGCCGGAAGCGCAGATGGACCGTTTCCTGATGAAGGTCCTGCTCGACTACCCGAGCGCGGAGAACGAAAGCCAGGTCCTGCGCCTGCTGCGCGAAGAAGAACAGGCCCTCGGCGCCAAGGCGACCGCCGTGCACGGCTTCGAATTGTCCCAGGACGTGATCTTCGCCGCACGGCGGGAAGTCAGCGCGGTGCACGTCTCCCCGGCCATCGACCGCTACCTGATCGACCTGATCAACGCCACCCGCCACCCTGCCGATTACGACGCTGACCTGGGCCGCTGGATCAACATCGGTGCCAGTCCTCGCGGCGGAATCGGCCTGGACCGCTGTGCCCGAGCCGACGCCTGGTTGCAGGGCCAGGACTTCGTTTCGCCGGACAACGTCCGTGCGGTGGTGCATCCGGTATTGCGCCATCGCCTGCAACTGAGCTACGACGCGGTGGCTGATGGCGTGACGGCCGATCAGGTGCTCGACCGTTTGCTCGATAAAGTGGCGATTCCGGCGTGAACACCGACGGCCTGGTCTATGTCGCTCTGGCGCAATTGATGGCCCTGGAGTTCCAGGCCCGTGACCTGAGTTTCATTGCGCGCCAGCCCCAGGGCAGCATTCTCGCCGGCAACCATGCTTCGCGCCTGCGCGGTCGAGGCTTGAATTTCGATGAGCTGCGCCGCTATCAACCCGGCGACGATCTGCGCCACCTCGACTGGCGCGCCTCCCTGCGCACCGGCAAACCGGTGGTACGCACGTTCACCGAAGAGCGCGACCGCCCGGCATTGATTCTGGTTGACCAGCGTATGTCGATGTTCTTCGGCTCGCAACGCAGTTTCAAATCCGTCACCGCCGCCGAACTGGGTGCACTGGCAGCGTGGATGGTGTTCAACGCCGGTGACCGGGTCGGCGGGCTGGTGTTCAACGACCAGCGCATCGACAGCATTGCCCCGCTGCGCAGCCGCAAACGAATCGAGGCGCTGTGCAGCCGTATCGCCGAGCAGAACCAGGCACTCAACGCCGCCAACCCGGACGCTGAAGGTGAAGATCAACTCAACAAGGTGTTGCAGCATTGCCTGGCGGTGGCCGGCCACGATCACCTGATTTGCATCGTCAGCGACTTTGCCGGGGCCAATGAACGCACCTTGCAACTGATGCGGCAACTGTCGGCGCACAACGATGTGATTGCCATGCAGGTCTACGACCCGTTGGCCCTCAACCTGCCAAAGAACGGTCACGTGCTGGTCACTCAAGGACATTTGCAGGTTGAACTGGCGGTGGAGCGGCGTCAGGTGCATCAACCCCTGGGCGACTTTCTCAGTGGTCGGCTCAAGGACGTCGCCACGTTGCTGCGGCGCAGCCAGGTGCCGCTGATGATGTTCAGCACCGCCACCCCGGCCCTCGACCAACTGCGTGCCGAACTGGGCAAACTGGCCGGGGGGCGCCGATGAACCCGAACATTCCGAGCATCGATCAACTCAAGGAAATGGCCCTGCCCACGCCGGTCAGCTACGCACCGCAAACCTGGGGCTGGTGGGCGTTGCTGGCGATATTCGTGCTGGCGGTATTGCTGGTCAGCGCGCGGCGCTACTGGCAGTGGCGACGCGATCGTTATCGGCGTGAAGCCCTGGCGCGACTGGCGGAGTTGCAACAGCGCAGCAATGACCTGAATGCACTGCGCGAGCTGCCGGAATTGCTCAAGCGTGTGGCCCTCTCCATGCCACCCTCGTCCTCTGTGGGAGCGAGCTTGCTCGCGATGGCGCCCGTTCAGTCGACATCGAATTTGAAGGTAACGACCTCATCGCGAGCAAGCTCGCCCCCACAGGAATCCCCGGCTGCGTTGGGAACGGCGGACTGGCAAGCGTATTTGCAGCGACACAGCAAACAGCCGCTACCCGCCGACTTCAGCCAGCAACTGGCCTTACTGGCCTACGCACCCGATGCAACCTTGCGTGACCTGCCCAATGAGCAGCGCCAGGCGCTGTTCAACACCTGCAAGACCTGGGTGGAGCGTCATCATGTGGCAGCTTGATTACCCCTGGTTGCTGATCCTGCTGCCGCTGCCTTGGTTTGCCTATCGCTACCTGCCCGACTACCGCGAAGCCCGCAGCGCCATGCGCGTGCCGTTCTTCGGCGCCATGAGCCGGGCGGTCGGCCAGGCGCCGAGCCACGCCGGCATTCGCAGCAATCGCTGGCAGTTGCTGTTGAATGTGCTGGTGTGGGTCTTGTTGCTGATGGCCGCCAGTCGCCCGGTGTTGGTGGAGAAACCCATCGAGCGCCAGCAACCGGTGCGCGACCTGCTGTTGGCCATCGACCTGTCCCAATCCATGGAAACCACCGACTTCACCGACGCCAGCGGCCAGAAGATCAATCGCCTGGCAGCGGTCAAGGAGGTGGTGCATGGTTTCATCGACAAGCGCAAAGAGGATCGCCTGGGTCTGATCGTGTTCGGCACCGGTGCCTATCCGCAGGCACCGCTGACCCTCGACCACGCCAGCCTTTCGCTGTTGCTGGACGACACCGGCATCGGCATGGCCGGGCCGAACACGGCTATTGGCGACGCCATTGGCCTGAGCCTGAAGATGCTCGATCAGGCCCGCGAACAGGAAAAAGTGCTGATCCTGCTCACCGACGGCAACGACACCAGCAGCGCCATCACCCCCGACCACGCCGCGCAGATGGCTGCGGCCAAGGGCGTGGTGATCCACACCATCGGCATTGGCGACCCGAATGCCGAAGGCGAAGCCAAGGTCAACCTCCAAGGCTTGCAGGCCATCGCCGAAGCCACCGGCGGGAAGTTTTTTCGCGCCGAGGACCGCAACGCGCTGGATCAGGTCTACAGCACCCTCGACACGCTCACCCCGCATCAGGTGAAGACCCTCAGTCACCAGCCCAAGCGCGATCTGTTCTGGTGGCCGCTGGGTGCGGCCATTGCCTTGCTGGCGCTGTATCACCTCGGCGCGCTATTGCTTCCGCGCCTGAAGCTCGCGCGTCAACGGCAGGAGGCCTGACATGGAGATCAACCTCAGCGACCTGCATTTCCTGCGCCCGCTCTGGCTGTTGCTGGCGGTATTCGGTGCGCTGCTGCCGGTGCTGTGGCGGCACAGCCAGGATCTGCAACGACGCTTGCGCAGCAACATCGCACCGCACCTGTTGCCGCACCTGTTGATTACCCCGAAAGATCCACATCGCTTGCGCCCGGTGCATCTGGCCTGCGCGCTGTTGGTGCTGGGGGCGATTGCCGCGGCGGGGCCGACCTGGGAGCAGGATCGACCGGATTTCCTGGAAAACCGCGCGCCGCTGATCATCGCCATCGACCTGTCGCCGTCCATGGACGCCAGCGATGTTCCGCCCAGTCGCCTGGAAGCGGTCAAACATAAACTCCACGACCTGATCCAGCGGCGCGCCGGTGCGCGCAACGCCCTGATCGCCTATGCCGGCAGCGCCCATCTGGTGTTGCCCGCCACCGACGATCCGGCATTGCTCGACACCTTCATCCAGGCCTTGAGCACCGACCTGATCGACAAACCGGGGAAAAACCTCAGCGCCGTGATTGATCAGGCCAATCGCCTGCTCGCCGCCGAGAAAACCCCGGGCACCCTGCTGCTGATCACCGATGGCGCGGACACCTCGGCGCTGGCTGAACTGGACAAACAACTCGATGACAGCGACTTGCAGGTCCTGATCCTCGCCGCCGGCAATACCGATGGTGGCATCGTTCACAACGCCAGCGGCCAGCCGCGCACCGACAGCAATGGTCGCCCGCAACTGGGCAGTTTCGACCAGGACGCACTCAAGCAACTGGCCTCCGCGCTGGACGCGCCACTGGGCAGCATGACCCTCAACAACGACGATCTGGACTGGATCGAATTGCACGCCGAACAGCACTTTCAAAGCGCCAGCGATGAACAACGCGAACTGCACTGGAAAGATGCCGGCTACTGGCTGTGCTGGCCGCTGCTATTGATTGCGCTCTTCAGCGTGCGCAAGGGCTGGAGCCTGAACTGGATGCCCGCTGTGCTGCTGGTGATAGGCCTGGGGCTGCAACCGACGCCCGCCGAGGCCAATGCCTTGACCGATGCCTTTTTCACCCGCGATCAACAAGGGCGCTGGGCGTTCGAGCATGAACACTATCCCCAGGCCGCGGCTTTGTTCGTCGATCCGTACTGGAAAGGCTTGGCCGCCTACAACGCTGCGGACCTCGACCTGGCGCTGGCCAGTTTTGCCCGGCTGGACACGGCGCCCGCGTATTTCTATCTGGGCAACATTTACGTGCGCCGCTTCAAGTTCGACCAGGCCATTGCCGCTTATACCCAGGCGCTGAAGCTGCAACCGCAGTTCCCGGAGGCCACCGCCAACCTGGCCCTGGCCATCGCCTTGCAGAAGGACACCGAAAGCGCGGAAAAGAATGCTCCCGAAACCAAGCCCGACGAAATCAAGATGGACAAGGCACCCGGCAAGGGCCACCTCAAAGCGGTGCAAACGCAACAGGCGGCGTCGGATGAGCAGTGGCTGCAGAACCTGACGACATCGCCGGCGAAATTCCTCAAGCAGAAGTTCAGCTTGCAGGATCAGGTGGGGGCCAAGCCATGATGCTGTTCGGATACCGAGTCGCGTCCATCGCGAGCAAGCTCGCTCCCACATTGGATTTGTGCACGCTGATGGTCCCCTGTGGGAGCGAGCTTGCTCGCGATGGTGCCAGATCAATCACCACAAAACTCGGCGCCCTGCTCCTGTGCCTGATCAGCCTGCACAGCGTCGCCGCCGAACCTGTGCTGAAGGTCAAGGCCACCCTGCAACCCACCGGCCCAGTCATGGTCGGCAGCCTGCTCGAACTGCAACTCGATGTCTTCACCGACACCTGGTTCACCAGCGCCCCCACCCTGCCCGACCTGAAACTGCCGGGCGCCCTGGTGATGCCACCGGACGGCCATGCCGAGCACATCAATCAGACCGTCGATGGCCAGTTTTTCAGCGGCATGCGCTACCGCTACCTGATCACGCCGAACCAGGCCCAAGGGTTCGATATTCCGCCACTGACAGTGCAAGCCACGCCGGGCCAGACCGATCACGATCTCACCGCGCAGAGCGCTCCCTTGCATTTCAATGCTGCCCAGCCCACAGGGTTTCAGCCCGGTGAACCGGTGTTGGTGGCCCAGGCGTTACGCTTCACGCAAAAGCTGACACCTTCGGCCACACCGCTGAAGGTCGGCGACAGCGTCACCCGCGAGTTGACGCTCCAGGCAGATGGCACCCTGGCCATGGCCTTGCCCACGCCGGCACTGGCGGATATCGAGGGGCTGAGCCGCTACCCGAAAAGCCCGCAGATCAGCAATCTGAATGACGGACGTGGTCACTTCAATGGCGGCCAGCGCATCGACAGCGTGACCTACCGGATCGATACCGCAGGGCATTACAGCCTGCCAGCCATTGACTTGAAATGGTGGGACACCGGCAGTCAGCAGATTCGTACCACCACCCTGCCCGCACTGACCTTCGATGCCGCCGCCAACGCCGCCTACAAACCGGTGTTCTCGATCAGTGAAGACCTGAAGAATCTCGGCCAGCACAAGCGCCTGCACCTGCCTGGCCACTGGCTTGGCGGGCTGGTGTTGCTGGTCGGTGTGTTGTTCATCGGCTGGTTCAGCCGCCCGCTGGTGCAACGTGCGCGCCTGCGCTGGCAGGCACGACGTCAGGCACGGCACGACGCCTGGCTGGCGTCGGCCGACTACGCCTGGAAGCAGATTCCGGCGCAGATCGACGGCAAACCTGCGCAACTGAGTGCCCTGTACCTATGGACCCGGCGTACCCGTCACGGCCTGAAGCTGACCAATCTGGGGCCACGCCTGCAAACCTTCCTGCGGGCCTGCTACGGTGGCAAACCGGACAAAGACCAGGCGCTGCAACAACTGCACCAGTCCTTGGCTACGCTGCAAAACGCGACTGAGCATGACAAGGCACCCGTAACGCCTGCGCTACGCCCCCTCAATCCGGTCCACGAGAAGGATTTCCCATGACGATCGCGACCCCGTCACACCATCACCCCGCCTTCAAATTCCTCCTGACCCTGGCGCTGAGCCTGCCCCTGTTGGCTCAGGCGGCGGAGCCTTTACCCTCGTGGAACGACGGCCCGGCTAAAAAACACATCATCGAGTTCGTCCAGGCCGTGACCGATCAGGGCAGCAAGGACTTCGTCAAACCCCAGGACCGCATCGCCGTGTTCGACAACGACGGCACCCTGTGGAGCGAGCAACCAATGTACTTCGAGCTGCTGTTCGCCCTCGACGAAGTCAAGCGCACCGCGCCGCAGCACCCGGAATGGAAAACCACCCAACCGTTCAAGGCGGTGCTGGAAAACGATCACAAGGCCCTGGCCGCGACGGGCATGGACGGACTGATGAAGATTGTCGGCGCGACCCACACCGGCATGACCACCGAAGCCTTCGACGACTACGCCAAGACCTGGCTGAGCCAGGCCCGCCATCCAAAAACCGGCCGGCCCTACACCGAGATGATTTTCCAGCCGATGCTGGAGATGCTCGACTACCTGCGCAGCCAGGACTTCAAGACCTACATCGTCTCCGGTGGTGACACCGCGTTCATGCGCACTTTCGCCGAAAAGGTCTACGGCATTCCGCCGGAGCAGGTGATCGGCACGACTTTCGTTACCACCTATCAATACAAGGACGGCAAGGCGTCGATCCTGCGCACACCGAAACTGGCGCATAACGATGACGGCCCGGGCAAACCGGAAAGCATCGACGCGGTGATCGGCAAGCGCCCGATCCTCGCGTTCGGCAACTCCGACGGCGACCTGCAGATGCTGCAGTGGACTGCCGCGGGTCCGGGCAAACGCTTCATGGGGCTGGTGCACCACACCGACGCCAAACGCGAATGGGCCTACGACCGGCAATCGCAGATCGGTCGCCTGGACAAGGCCCTGGACGAAGCCAATCAACGTGGCTGGACGGTGGTCGACATGGCCGCCGAATGGCGCCGTGTCTATCCCTACGACGCCGCCACAACCGAGCAAGTGCAATAAGAAAAAGCGTGACGCAGGACCGCAGTAAACGTTTGTCGCAGTACGCGACGTCAGTGAGCCCAAGGAGCCAGTCGGATGACTCGCATCAGTAAATGGATACCGAAACTTGCCTTGGTGGCAGCCTCGGTCATGGTGTTCTCGGCAACCGCCGGGGCCGCCGAAAAGCCCAACATCCTCGTCATCTTCGGTGATGACATCGGCCAGACCAACATCAGTGCCTATTCCATGGGCGTGGTCGGCTACAAGACCCCGAACATCGACCGCATCGCCAAAGAAGGCATGCTGTTCACTGACTACTACGCGGAGAACAGCTGCACCGCCGGGCGTTCTTCTTTCATTACCGGGCAAACACCATTGCGTACCGGTCTGTCGAAAGTCGGTGTTCCAGGTGCGCCCGTCGGCTTGCAAAAGCGTGACATCACCATCGCCCAAGCCCTCAAATCCCAGGGCTATGCGACCGGTCAATTCGGCAAGAACCACTTGGGGGACAAGGACGAGTACTTGCCGACCAACCACGGCTTCGACGAGTTTTTCGGCAACCTCTACCACCTCAACGCCGAAGAAGAGCCTGAGCGTCCGTACTGGCCGAAAGACGAACCTGAGTTCGTCAAGGCCTACTCGCCCCGTGGCGTGATCCACAGCTTCGCCGACGGCAAGATCGAAGACACCGGCGCGCTGACCGCCAAGCGCATGGAAACCATCGACGACGAAACCACGGCCGCAGCCCAGGCGTTCATCGAGAAACAGGCCAAGGCGGACAAACCGTTCTTCGTCTGGATGAACACCACGCGCATGCACCTGTTCACCCACGTGCGTGACTCGATGAAGGGGCAGAGCGGCATGCCCGGCAACGATTACGCCGACGGCATGATCGAGCACGACGGCGACGTCGGCAAACTGCTGAAAACCCTCGATGACCTGAAAATCACCGACAACACCATCGTCGTCTACACCACCGACAATGGTCCGAACCAGTTCTCCTGGCCGGACGCGGCGACCACGCCTTTCCGTAACGAGAAAAACTCCAACTGGGAAGGCGCTTATCGCGTACCGGCCATGATTCGCTGGCCGGGCAAGATCAAGCCGGGTGAAGTGTCCAACGAAATGTTCTCGGGCATGGACTGGTTCCCAACCCTGCTCGCCGCCGCTGGCGATTCCGACGTGAAGGACAAACTGCTCAAGGGCTGGGCGCCGACTTCTGGTGGCACCAGCTTCAAAGTGCACCTGGACGGCTACAACCAGTTGCCTTACCTGACTGGCCAACAGCCTAAAGGCGAGCGCAAGGAGTTCTACTACTTCAACGATGACGGCGTGCTGGTATCGATGCGTTTCGGCAACTGGAAAGCGGTGTTCTGCGAACAGCGCGAGCCCGGTGGTTTCAAGGTCTGGAGCGAACCCTTCGTGTGCTTGCGGGTACCGAAAATCTTCAACCTGCGCATGGATCCGTATGAGCGTGCCGACGTGGTTTCCGATCAGTACTACGATTGGCAAACCAAGAACGTTTACCTGACCGCACTCGCCGTGGGTAAATCGGCGGCGTTCCTGCAAACCTTCGTCGAGTATCCACCGAGCCAGAAACCGGCGAGCTTCAGCGTCGATCAGATCCGCGCTGCGGTAGATGCGAAAATTGCTGAAAAAATGAAAGCTGCACCGGCTGCACAGTAAGATCGCGTGACCGCCGCTCGCCTTCACCGGCGAGCGGCCTTTTTCAGAGTGCAATTGCATTCGAACTGCAGGAGCCACTCCTGCAGGTTTGGGATTATCTCGAATTTTGTACAAGGCCATTCGCATGTCCACACGTGTCGCCAGCAAGTCGTCGGCCATACCTGTCCAGCCAGTTGCCAGCCCGGCGCTGCTGATTCCCGCCCTGCTGCTGTTCGTCTCCGGTGCCGCGGCGCTGGTGTACCAGGTGTTGTGGATCAAGCAGCTGTCACTGGTGGTGGGCGTCGAGGTCTACGCCATCACCACCGGGATCAGCGCGTTTTTTGCCGGGCTGGCCCTGGGCGGTTTGCTGTTCGGCCGCTGGGCCGATCGCCTGCAGCAACCGGTGCTGCTCTACGCCGGGCTGGAAGTACTGGTGGCCGTGCTCGGTGTCGGCGCGACGTTCGGCATGAGCCTGGCGGCCAGTCCGTTTGCCTGGCTGGAAGAACATGTCGGCCTGCTCGCCTGGGTGCTGCCGTTTGCGCTGGTGGGCATTCCCGCGCTGTTGATGGGCGGCACCCTGCCGGTGCTGGTGCGTTCGTTGGCCAGCGACCCGCATCAACTGGGCAAGGCTGGCGGCCAACTCTATGCGGCAAACACCGCCGGGGCCATCGCCGGCACCTTGCTGGCGGCGTTCGTGCTGATCGCCACTTTCGGTGTTCGCGGCAGTGCGCTGGCCGCAGCCATGCTGAACCTGTTGGCCGCCGCCGGAGCGCTGTGGTTTCAACGCCAACGCCCGGCAGCGATCCATGCCGAAGAAAAACACCACGCAGAAAAAGCCCCTGATCGCCTCGCCCTTTGGCTGTATTCCATCGCCGGTGGCGTGGCCCTGGGTTACGAAGTGGTGTGGTCGCAATCCATCGTGCAGTTCATGAGCACGCGCACCTATGCCTTTGCCGTGGTGCTGGCGACCTACCTGACGGGCCTGTTTCTGGGCAGCGTCTTTCTCGCCCGTCGGGTTGATCGCCTGCGTGATCCCTGGGGCGTTTTCGGACTGTTGATTGCCGGCGCCGGGCTGATTGCCTTGCTGGAGATTGCCTTGCTCGGCCGCTGGCTGATCTTCGCGCAAAGCGTTGCAGAAACCTGGGTCCTGGGGCTGGGCGCCAGTGAGCTGGCAGGCATGAGCGCACGCTTTGCCGTGGCGGCCCTGAGTATCGTCTTTGTGCCGACATTGTTGCTCGGTGCAGCGTTTCCGTTGGCCTTGCGTTTGAGCGTCGGCCGCGAGCACGTCGGCCGTAACGTCGGCGAAGTGGTGGCGTATAACACCCTGGGCGGGATCATCGGCGTGATGCTCTGCGGCTTCGTACTGATCCCGTTGCTGGGCCTGGTGCGCACCCTCGGTTTGCTGGCGATCATCGCCGCCGCTGTCGCTTACCTGGCAGTACGTAAAGGCCACGGCGTGAAGAAAGGCCGGCGTCAGGCCGTGGTTGCCATCGGCCTGGTGTCAGTGGCCTTCGCCGTGTTCACCCCGGTGAACAAACTGGCGAGCCTGCTGCCGGGCGCACGCAACGGCACCCTGACCTTCTACGAAGAAGGACGCGGTGGCACTGTTGCCGTGGTTGCACAGGGCAGCGGTCAGAAAATCTTCCAGCGTTTGTATATACAGGGCGTGTCCAACACCGGTGACGCCATGCCATCGCTGCGCTATATGCGCATTCAGGCGTTGCTGCCGCTGCTGATCCACAACGGCGAACCGCGCTCGGCACTGGTGATCGGCTTCGGCACGGGCATCACCGCCGGCGCCCTGACCCGCTACCCGGGTCTTGAGCATCGCGTCGTGGCCGAACTGTTGCCGTCGGTGGTCAAGGCCGCGCCGCTGTTCAAGGGTAATTTCAATGCGGCGGCCGATCCCGGTGTCGATGTGCGCCTGCGCGACGGTCGCCAGGAACTGCTGCGCAATCTGCAGCGCTATGACCTGATCACCCTCGAACCGCCTCCGCCTTCTGCCGCCGGTGTGGTCAACCTGTATTCCCGTGATTTCTACCAACTCGCCGCCAGCCGTTTGCAGAAACAGGGTCTGGTGGCGCAGTGGCTGCCACTGCCGACCCAGAACATCGACGATTCGCGCTCGCTGGTGCGCAGCTTCCTCGACGTCTTCCCGTACGCCAACCTGTGGACCAGCGAGTTCCACGAGATGTTGCTGGTGGGCTCGATGGAACCGATCGAGCTGGATGCGGCGAAGATCAACCAACGCTTCCAGCAAGACACCGTGCGCGGCACCTTGCAGGACGTGGGCATTGGTTCGGCGGCGGCCCTCATGGCGACCTGGGTGACTGATCGCGCCGGCCTCGAACGCTTCGCCGCCGACGCCCGGCCGGTCACCGACGATCAGCCACGCATCGAATACGCGCCGTGGGTGCGTGCGAAGGAAATCAGCCGCGTACTGCCGGCCCTGCTCGACCTGCATGTGCCGGTGCCACTGGTGAATGCCGATGCCGGCTTTGTCGAGCGCATGAACATCAACCGTCAGCGCCTGATGCAGTTTTATCGGGCCAGCCTGCACGCCTATGACGGTGACCGTGATGCCTGGGCTCGAGACATTCGCGAAGTGATGAGTGGGGACTCGGCAAACCCGTATTACCGCTGGTTTGTCGGCGAATGACCCGGCCCATCTGCAGGAGCGAGCCTGCTCGTGATGAGGCCGGCAGCTTCTCTCAATATCGTCATTTGACACACGCCGCCCATGCGGCAAAGCTGCACACAGCTCGAACGCGCGCCTGAAGGCAAACGGACCTGGACCACGGAAGTCGTAATGCCGAACCATAAAAATAAAGCTGCAACTGCAAAGCCTGATGCGCAACCGAACCTGATCAACCGTTACCTGTTCCCCGTCACCATTGGCCTGTTGTTATTGGCCGTGGCAGGCATCGGCTGGTTTCTGCTGAGCAGCCAACCGGCCCCGGTCGCCTATGTGCCGCCACCGGCGCCTGTGGCGCAACCGGCCAAGGCGCAACCGGTAGCGATGGCCCCGGCGAAGATGGTCGACGAACAGCAATGCCAAGGCTGCCACAGCGAACAAGTCAAAGACTGGCAAGGCTCCCATCACCAATTGGCGATGCAGGCGGCCACTGCCGAGACCATGCTTGGCGACTTCAACAACGTCACCTTCAAGGCCGAGGACGAGACCACGGTGTTCTCGCGTAAAGGCGATGAGTTCTGGGTCAACACGCCGGGCATCGACGGCAAGAACACCGACTTCAAAGTGGCCTACACCTTCGGTATCGCCCCGCTGCAGCAATACCTGATCGAAGTCGGCGAAGGTCGCCTGCAAGCACTGGGCGTGGCCTGGGACGCCGAGCAGCATCGCTGGTTTCACCTCTATCCGGGCCAGGGCGTGAACTTCAAGAACCCGCTGCACTGGAGCAAACCGAGCCAGAACGCCAACTTCATGTGCGTCGAATGCCACACCACCGGGTTCAAGCGCAATTTCGATGCGGCGAAAAACAGCTTCGACAGTCACTGGAACAGCCTTGGCGTCGGTTGCCAGGCTTGCCATGGGCCGGCATCCAATCACCTGGAATGGACCGCAAAGAAAACCGACCTGATCCACGCAGGCTTTGCCGTCGACCTCAAGGACAAGAACGCCTCGGTTGAAATCGAAACCTGCGCCCGCTGTCACGCACGCCGTGCGCCGCTGGACGATGGCTACACCGTCGGCAAGCGCTTGATGGACGACTACCTGCCGAGCGTCTTGACCCGCGAACTCTATGCGCTGGACGGCAAGATCAAGGATGAAGTGTTCGAACACGGCTCCTTCGCCCAGAGCAAAATGTTCGACAAAGGCGTGCGCTGCAGCAACTGCCACAACCCCCACAGCACCCAGTTGAAGGCGCCGGGCAATGCGGTTTGCCTGCAATGCCACAACACCGCGGGCAAAACCACCGTGGAAGGCGTCGACGGCAAAGGCTTGCAAGCGAAGAACTACGACTCCATCGAACACACCCGCCACACCATGGGCCAACCGGGTTCGCAATGCGTGGATTGCCACATGCCGGGCAAATTCTACATGGGCAACGATTTCCGGCATGACCACAGCTTCAGCATTCCCAACCCCGAGCGGGCAAAGAAACTCGGCACACCGGACGCCTGCCTGACCTGTCACCAGGGCAAGGACGGCGACAAGGTCTCCGAGCAATTCAAACTGTGGAACACCGTCAACGCCAGTGCCGGACAGGCGCCGCGCTACGACGAAAGCCTGTGGCTGGTACGCAACGGGCAACCGGGGGCGGCCGATGCCCTGTACCAACAGTTGCAACGCAGCAATCTGCCGGCCATTCAGCGCGCCACGTTGCTTGCAGATCTGCCAATGTACCCCAGCGAGCAGGCGCTGAAACTGGCCACCAACGATCTGAAAAATCCGGCGCCGCAGGTGCGTGAAAGTGCCGTGCATACCCTCAGCTCGCTGCTGTCGCCCGAGGAAGCTGCGCCGCTGCTGACACCCTTGCTCAATGACCCGGTAAGGGCCGTGCGCATTGCCGTTGCCCGGGATCTGCTGAGTGTCGCCCGCAACGGACTGGGGGATGCCCAGGACAGCTGGAACGCCGCTATCGCCGAATACGAAGCGGTGCAGAAGAGCCTGCTCGAACGCGCCGAAGCCAACCTCAACCTGGCCATGCTGTATCAGGCCAGCGGTCGCGGTGGCGAAGTCGAGGGCCTGCTGCGCGCTGCGCTGTTGCGTGATCCGGACTTCTACCCGGCGTTGGTCACACTGGTGCAATGGCTGGAAGCCAACGGTCGTAATCAGGAAGGCCAAGCGCTGCTGGAGCAAAGCCTGAAGGAGCACCCCGATTCCGGTCTGCTGCAACACACCCAAGGGCTGGCGTTGATCCGCGCGGGTCAAACGGCCCAGGCCATGCCATTCCTGCACAAGGCCGCCGAACTGGATCCCCAGAGCGGGCAATACGGTTACGTGCTGGCGATTGCCCTGCACGACAGCGGCAAGGTCGACGAGGCCTGTGCCGAACTCGAGCGGTTGCTGAAAGAGCAACCGGCCAACCGCAATGCACGGCTGGCGCTCATCCAGTACTACCTGGCCAACGGGCAGGAGCCCAAGGCGCAGGTGCTGTTGCAGGCGTGGAAGAACATGAACAAGGGCGATCCGGCGCTGAAATGATCAGCGCCGGCTCCTACAGGATTTCGGCGCAGTGGCTTACAGATTCACTTGCTCGCCAAAAAGCCATATCAGCGCGCGACGGATAGCGGCTGGCAGGCAGAAATTCTGATCCGTATAAATGAGTATTTCCTGAGTCTGTTTTGTTTTTACCGGTGTTTCTACAGTGCGCAACATTGCAACCGTGGAAGCATCGAGCATGAGCACAACAACAATCGGACAAGCCTATAACTACAAGGTCGTGCGCCAGTTCGTCGTCGCGACCGTGATCTGGGGCGTCGTGGGGATGGCGATGGGCGTGTGGATCGCCTCGCAACTGGTGTGGCCGCAAATGAATCTCGACCTGCCCTGGACCAGTTTCGGCCGCCTGCGCCCTCTGCACACCAGCCTGGTGATTTTCGGTTTTGCCGGCAGCGCGCAATTCGCCGCCAGCTACTACGCAGTGCAGCGTACCTGTCAGGTGCGACTGTTCTCGGACAAACTCGCCGCTTTCACGTTCTGGGGCTGGCAGTCGGTCATTGTGCTGATGCTGGTCAGCCTGCCGCTGGGCTACACCACGACCAAGGAATACGCCGAGATCGAGTTCACCGGCGCGGTGTGGATGACAGTGGTTTGGGTGGCCTATGCCATCGTGTTCTTCACGACGGTGGTGCAACGCAAGACCCGACACATCTACGTCGGCAACTGGTTCTTCGGTGCCTTCATCGTGGTGATCGCCATGCTGCACGTGGTCAATCACCTGTCGATACCGGTGAGCTGGTTCAAGTCCTACCCGGTGTATTCCGGCGCCACCGACGCCATGGTGCAGTGGTGGTACGGACACAACGCCGTGGGCTTCTTCCTGACCACCGGTTTCCTCGGGATGATGTACTACTTCGTGCCCAAGCAGGTCGGGCGGCCGGTGTACTCCTATCGATTGTCGATCGTGCATTTCTGGGCGCTGATCACCCTGTACATCTGGGCCGGCCCGCACCACCTGCACTACACCGCCCTGCCGGACTGGGCGCAGTCGCTGGGCATGGCCATGTCTTTGATCCTGCTGGCACCGAGCTGGGGCGGCATGATCAACGGCATGATGACCCTCTCGGGTGCCTGGCATCAGCTGCGCACTGACCCGATCCTGCGTTTTCTGGTGCTGTCCCTGGCCTTCTACGGCATGTCGACCTTTGAAGGGCCGATGATGGCGATCAAGACCGTCAACGCCCTCTCCCACTACACCGACTGGACCATCGGCCACGTCCACGCCGGGGCGCTCGGCTGGGTGGCGATGATCACCTTCGGCGCGACCTATCACATGGTGCCCAGGGTCTTCGGTCGTGAGCAGATGCACAGCACGCCGCTGATCAACCTGCACTTCTGGCTGGCCACCATCGGCACTGTGCTGTACATCGCCTCGATGTGGGTCAACGGCATTACCCAGGGCCTGATGTGGCGCGCGATCAACGACGACGGCACCCTCACCTATTCCTTCGTCGAAGCCCTGCAGGCCAGCCATCCGGGGTTCGTCGTACGTTTTGCCGGCGGCGTGCTGTTCCTCACCGGCATGCTGGTGATGGCGTACAACGTGTGGCGGACGGTGCGGGTATCGGACCGGGCCATGGCAGAACGCGAGGCGCAAATCGCCTGATGATCGACATCGCGCTGAATATTCTGGCTGTGGTGAGTCTGTGGCTGGCGGTGGAGTGCTGCCTGAAGCGGCAGACCGAAAAGAGTCTTGAGGATGCGAGCCTGATGCCGTTTGCCGATGATCCGGAGGTGGCGCGGCGGGTGGAGGCGGCTACCGGCAAGACAATCAATGCCGTGGCGCCCGAAGTGGCCAGGCCCGGGTGGGGCAACCTCGACCTCTGAAGCATCCCCGTCAACTGTAGGAGAGAGCTTGCTCGCTCCTACAGTGACAGATGTTGCCTCGGCGGCGTCAGGTCCGCTCGCGGGGAATCAGGCCCTGCAATTGCTGGGCAAGGAAATTCGCATCGAAGACAAAGGTGTCCGGGTCTTTGAGACCATTGGTCTTGCACCACTGCCAACTCTCGGCCGGTGGCTGACAGACCAGCGACACGCTGCCATAGCGCGCAGCGGTCAAGCCCATCACCGCCAGGGAAATCTGCCCGCCCGGGCCCATCACCTCGGGCACGAACTCCACCGGTTTCCCGGCAATCACCACGGACAATTTCTCTGTCTTGAATGGCGATGTCTCGACCGCCACGCTCGGCCCAGATGCCACGTACGGTTCGCGGCTGATTTCAAGCAGGTTCGGCGTCAGTACCGGCCCGAGCCACTGCTGGATCTCATCGAACAACCCATCGATGCGTGCACCCCAGACACTCGACTGCGACTCAAACAGTTGCTTCTTGTGCGCTTCGCTCTCTGCGTAGTGGCGCAGCATCTCGCCCAGTTGCCGTACGTCGTCCATTGCGGTGTTCCTTGAGTAAAGCGATACCACGGACGTTGAGCATGGCAGATGCACGCCGCTCCCGTACGATTAAACGCCGGGAGGTGTCTGGCCAGGCATACGACGCAGGCGCGCCATGTTCAAGGTGTCCACCAGTACGCCGTCACGCACCGCATACTCCCTGCACAGACCTTCGCTTTCGAAGCCGAACTTGCGATACAAGGCGATGGCCGCTTCGTTGTCGGCGTAGACCGACAACTCCACCCGGCGCAGATTCATCCAGTTGTCGGCGACATCCAGTGCCGCCGACAAAAGCTTCGAGCCCACGCCTTTACCCTGCCACTCGACCGCCACGCCCATGCCGAAGCTGCCGGCATGACTGCGGCGGATGCGCGAAAAGTGCTCAAGGCCGATGTGGCCGATGACCTGGCCTTGGTGAAGGGCCACCAGTTTCAGCAGGCGTTCGTTATCAACCCCCAAACGCCCGCGCCACAGCTCGGCGGACTGAAACGGCATTTGCAGGGTCTGCCGGGCGATGGCCGGATCGTTGTACAGCGCGGTGACGCCCTCGATGTGTGACTCGTTGAAGCGTTCGAGGGTGATGGTGGCGTCGGTGGCGGGCATGGGTGGTTCATCCTTGAGGCAGGCATGGCCGTTCACTGTATAACGCGCAGTTACGCCATGACTAGCACACCCAAACCTGCTCGCGAAGGCAGCGTGTCAGGCACCATCACTATTGAATGTGCCGACCTATTCGCGAGCAAGCTCGCTCCCACAGGTTTTTGGGGGATCAGATATCAAACCAGTCCCGTCGTTCATCAAAGGTGCTGTGAATCAGTTCCACGATCATCTGCACCTGTGCCTCATCCCGCGACTGGGCGTTGATCGCCATCCACACCTGACGCTGCATCGGTTGGCCGAATAACCCGGGCAATTCGATCAGGCCACGGTCGAAACGGCTCATGTATTGCGGCAACAAACCGATGCAGGCGCTGCAGCGGATCATCTCCAGCATCAACTCGTAGCTGTGCAACTGCACCACACCGGCCAGGCGCTGATCGACCAGGGCGTTCCAGGGGCGGAAACTCTCTACCTGACGATCCTGTTGCCATTGCACCAGCAGGAAGTCTTCGAGGTCATCGACGCTTTCGGGTCGCGTCGCAACCCGCGAATAACGTTTGGCGATGTGCGGCAGGTAGTCGAGGCGTGCCAGAGCGCGCGGTTCGGTGACGGCAAAGCTCGGCCCCGGCAAGGGCGAATCGGGGTCACCCAGCCACACCACCACATCGGCGCTGATTGCCCGCAAGGACATGTCGCTGTCGATGCTGAGGATATCCAGGCGCACACTGGCGTTTCGCCGTAACAGCGACACCAGGTCGCGACCGAGTATGTCGTGCAGGATCGACTCGGCGACAGCCAGGCGAATCAACGGCTGCTCCACCACCGGCAACTTGCGTTCGTGCGATCTGGCGATCAATTGCGCGTGAAGCTGCTGGCCCTCCCCCGTCAGGGTCAATGCACTGCCTTGAAACTGGAACAGGGTGCGTTGCAGTTGTTCTTCCAGCAAGGCCAGTTGTTTGCGCAGCACCGTCGCCTTGACGTTGAGGCTGCGTGCCGCCTGCATGAAACAACCACAGCGGGCGCTGACCAGGAAGTATTGCGTGACCTCGGCGTCGATCTCGGCAGCAACGGCGCCGGAGGGTTCCGCCGCTCGATAGTCGGCCGCGCCTTGCGCCGTGGGTTCGGAAAATGACATCGATGACTCCCTGTCGATCTTTGTTATTGGTCTTTTGATACTCCCTGTAGGAGCGCGCATGCTCACGAAGCGCCGTGTCAGAAACAGCTACGCG
Organism: Pseudomonas vancouverensis; assembly: GCF_004348895.1. Taxonomy (GTDB): domain Bacteria; phylum Pseudomonadota; class Gammaproteobacteria; order Pseudomonadales; family Pseudomonadaceae; genus Aquipseudomonas; species Aquipseudomonas vancouverensis. Next base: position 9,054 of record NZ_RRZK01000012.1, on the reverse strand, counting down.
GCTGACATACCGCATCGCGAGCATGCTCGCTCCTACAGGTGAATTGCAGCAAGGCGCTTAGCGCTTTTGCTCCAGCACCTTGTTGAGCTCGGCGCCATCGATGCTCAGGGTGGCCGTGGTCAGCATGCCCTCCAGATAGGCCTTGGCGATCTGCTCCTGACGCTGGGTGCGCAGGGCCTGGGTCAGGCGCTCACGCAACTCGTCGAGGGTGGCCTGGCGTGCCGGTTGCAGCTCGGTCAGCTTGATCACATGGAAACCCGCCGCGCTCTGCACAGGCTCCGACACCGCACCGACCTTGAGCCGCGCCACCACGCCACGCACCTCCGGCACCAGTTGCTGCAAAGGTTGCAGTCCACTGTCGCCACCCTGCCCGGCACTGGCCTGATCCTGGGAGAACTGCGTGGCCAACGCAGCAAACTCCGCCGGCGCTGCCTGGGCCTTGCGGCTCAGCTCCAGCGCCTGCTTGCGCACGGCCTCGGCGTTTTGCGCATCGCTCACGCCGAGGAAGATCTGACTGACCCGGTACAGCGCCGGTGTCTGCCATTGCGACTTGCCCGCATCGTAGGCCTGCTGCAATTCGGCAGCGCTGGGGTAGTCCTTCGGCACCTGGCTGACCGACTGCAAGTAATTGCGCATGACGATCTGCTCGGTGGCTGCCCGGGTTTGCTGTTCGACCTCCGGACGCTGACGCCAGCCTTGGGCATCGGCCTGCTCCAGCAGGGCTTTCTCGGCCAGACGCGAGCGAATCCAGCTCTCCAGCGCCGCACGGTTATCGCGCAATTGCTCGCGCGACTCCGCCGGCAAACTCGCCAATACGGCCTTGAGTTCTTCGCTGGCCACTTGTTGGTTACCCAAGCGGGCGACGGCGGGCTCGCTGCTGGCCAGCGTCGTCGGATTGATCGCTTGCGGCGCGGCGACCGGGTCATTGCCCGGCCGCACGCTCAACGCCACAGCCACCACCAGTACCGCCAGCGCCCCGGCGCTGGCCACGACCGTGCGCTTTTTCACTGGGCAATAACCTCTTCCGGCGCCGCTTCGACGGTTTCAGGCTGGGCCTGCATCTGCGCAGCGTTCTGGCTGTAGTCGCGCAGGTAGTTGATGAATTCCTGCAACAGGCGATCCCACAATTCCAGGTTGCCACGCAGGTAATCGGCACTGACACCGGCGGCAATCACCACGTCCATTTCCATCACCAGGAACTCGCCCTGCACCGACAACCTTGCAAAACGCCGCGAAGCATTCCACAGCTCTGCCAGGCCTGCCGGCAACTGACCCTGCACACGCAGGGCGCAGCTGAAGGTGAAGTCGACATAGCTGCCCTGCTCGGCGGCCGGATTGCCGAAGCGCACGGCGTAGCCGATGCCCTGGCTGGCGCTGAGCAGCTGGACGATACCGTTCTGGTCGGTCTGGTTGACGCGATAGCCTGCGGCTTGCAGGACTTCAGTCAGCGATTGCGGGGTTACCTGAGCGATCAATTGAGTCATGTTGAGTTCTTCCCTGTTCATCAGTGAGCGATCGCGGCCTGAGGCGCGTCGAATTGGGTTTTGTACAGCTCGTCGCCAAAGCCCTGAGCCAGTTCTTCGAACTTGACCCGGGCGCTACCGGCGAATGGCTGGCGGATCTTCATCACTTCAGTGACGTCGATTTTTTCGTAGGCCGCGAGGATGTCCTTGGCCACGCCATACATCTGTTGATTCTTGACTGCACATTGCTGCATTTGTGTGTCACGTTCGGCCAGTTGCGTCTCCAGTCGCGCCCTTTGCGCTTCCTTGTCGCGGGCCATGACCAGCAAATCGTCATAGGCCTTCTTGTACTTGCCGAGCTGCTCATTGCTGGCCGCCGCCTGCGCTTGCGCCTGGTTCTGCAGATGGTCCTGCTGCGCGGCCAGTTGCTCGGCCGCGCCCTTGTATCTGGCCAGTTCTGCGGTCAGTTGCTTGATCTGCGCCTGGGCGGCCTTGGTCTCAGCCTGTGCCGCCACCTGAGCGGCACTGGCCTGGGCTTGCTGGCTCTGCAAGGCTTGCAACTGCTGGGTGGTGCTGCGCAACTGCGTACGCAAGCGTTCCTCCATGCCTTCGGCGTTCGCCCCGTGAGCGAACATCAGGCCCATCGCCAACAGGCACACCGCGGCCGGGATTGGTCTGTTCATGAAACTCTCCCTGCGCCTCAGAAGCGCGTGTTGATTTCCAGCTGCAGGACATCGATGTCAAACGGCGCGCCGTAGACCGCTTCGGAACTCAACCAGCGACCGGTAGCGTAGACGTTCTTGGCCAGGCCGTAGTTGCCGCCCAGGAAATAGCCCTTGGCGTTGGTGCCGCCCAGGTGAAATGACGAATCGTTGAAGCCGTCCGGCAAGGCATCCGGCTGGATGTACTTGTAGCCGGCGAACAGGTTCCAGTCGCCCTGCTTCTTCAGTTCCAGCGCATTGCCGAGAGTGAACTGCGCCATCCAGGCATTGGCACCACTGTCGATCTGGCCATCGCTGTCGAGGTTGTTGACGATCTGCCCGGCGGAACGCTTGCGCATGTCGCCTTCGTCGTAACCGAGGTTGTGGATGTAGTTGGCCTGGCTGCGCAGCTTGAAGTTCTGCGGCAGGTCGGCGTCCCAGACGAAGTTCAGGTCGATCAGGTTGAATTCCGAGGCCAGGCCGACGAACTGCGGCTGCGGCGTGGTCGCCGGGTTGAGCGGGTTCGGCGTGATATCGCGCAACAGGAACACGGTGTTGCCCTTCTGCATGAACGCCGCGCGCGTGCCGTCGCTGTCGCAACCCGGGGCACCGGCCCAGGGTTCGCAAGGGCTGGAACGCTGGCCTTCGATATCGTCGAAGCGGTAGTAGGCCAGGCCGGCCTTGAGGCGGTTGCTGTCGTTGACGGCCCACTTCGCGCCGATCTGCGCGCCGTACAGCCACTTGTTGTCGCTCGACTCCTTGTCGAAACCGTTGCTGCTGGTGGTGTCGTTGGTGTACTCCACCGGGAAGGCGCCCACAGTACCGAACAGGCCCCAGTCACGATTGAGCTTGTGATCGAAGATCGCCGCCACGCCATCGAAATTCAGGTCGCCGGAGTACAGCATGTCGGTGGAAAAGAACGGGTTGGTGAAGCGCCCGCCGGTCAGGGTCAACTGATCGGAGGGCTTCCAGCTCAGGTAGCCCTGATCGAGCCAGATGTCCTTCTTGGCGAAACCACCGCCGAGGGTCTGGGTGGTCGACACCGGGTTGTTGTCGGAACCGGTGCCGATTCGAATGCCGGCGGTCCACTCGGGAGCGATCTCGGCTTTCACACCCAGACGGGCGCGCAGGCGGAACAGGTTGGTGCGGTCTTCACGGGTGTTGAGCAACGGCGGCAAGCTGGTGCTGCTGTTCGGGTTCACGTCGTACGGGCCGTTGTTGTTGAGCTTGGCGAAGTCGACGATTTCGTTGCTGTTGCTGTCGGAGTAGTAACGCGACTCGTCCCGCAGGCGCAGGTCGCCGTCGATGCTGATACGCGAGACCCACTCCGGGAAGGTATTGGGCTGGGCCCAGTTTTCCTGTTTGGCGGTGGCCATGACCTCGGCCTTGACCTGATCGCGGATCTGATCACGCACCGCAGCCGGTACGTATTGCACCCGCACGTCTCCCGGTGCGGCGGCCGGACCGCTGGCGGCAACCCCGGCCACGACAGCCGCCGGCGCAGCAGAAGCGCTCTTGCGTGCCTGGTCGGCTTCGCTCTGGGCCTGGGCGATCAGCTTGTCGGCCTTGTCCTGTTTCAACACGCCCTGCTCGACCAGCAAGCGGATCAGATTGATCGTGGCGTTTTCCGAGGGCGCAGGCGCTGCCGCCGCTTGCCCTACCAGGGTCGCAATGACCATGCCGACCGCCAGGGACAATCGATTCACGTTGGAAATCATTTGCACACAACTCCTTATGGCAAAACTTGAATGGTTCGGTTAACCCGGACGCCGTCCTTGCAGGGACACACGGATGGGCACAGTGATGGAGGCCGGTGGACGCTGGCTCATGCGCGGCGCACCACGCAGGGCTGCGAGCAGTTGCGCGTCGACTTCGGGGTTGCCGCTGGACTTGGCCAGCTCGACCCGCGAGATATCCCCCGAACTGCTCAGCCACACATCGACCTGGGCCTTGTAGGCTTGGCTGCGCAGGTCCGGGTTCTCCCGCAACAGGCGCTGAAAGCTGAAGGCCATGAACTGGCCGTAGGTGCCGTTGCCCAAGCCGCCACCGCCGGAACCGGCCATGCCATTGCCCTTGCCCGCACCGATGCCAAAGTTGTCGCTGCCGGCCTGGGCCTCGCCGTCCATTTGCATCGGCTTGGCCAGGTCGTCCACAGGTGAAGGTGGTGCCTCTTCCATGGGCTTGATGTCTTCGGGCTCCGGTGTCGGTTCGGGCTCGGGGATTTTTTCTTCCACGGGCGGCTCCGGCTCCGGCGGCTTTTCCGGAGGCGGCGGCGGTGGCGGCGGCAACGGAATGATGGTCGGCACCTTCGGCGCTTCACGGCGGATGCCACTCATGTCGTTGGCCCACTGCCAGAGAAACCAGGCGGCCACGCCGGCGATCAGCAACCCGGCGCCCCACTTCACAAAGCGCATGGGCGACGGTTTGACGGGTGACGGCTGGATCGGAAGTTGAGCGGTCATGGTCAGCCCTGTGTCGGTTTGCCGGTCACCAGACCGACCTGGGACAGTTCCAGACGACGCAACAGGTCCAGCACCTCAATGACTTTCTGGTACTGCACCGTGGCGTCACCGCGCACGATCACCGGGAAGTCCGGGCTCTGGGCCTTCTCGATGCGCAAGCGATCCTCAAGCTCGGCCAGGGTCACAGGGTAGGCATCGAGGAACACCTGGCCGCCGTCGTTGACCGAGATCGCCTTGGTCTTGGCTTCGGACAGCGACACCGAGGCGCTGGCCTTGGGCAGGTTGATCTGGATGCCCGAGACCTGCGCAGTGGCGGTGAGGATGAACATCACCAGCACCACCATCAGCACGTCCACCAGGGGCGTGATGTTGATGCTGTCCACGGCGGCATCGTCTTCGTCGTCAAAAGAGGCATTTACGGAAGCCATGGCAATACTCCTCAGGCCGGTACGGTTGCAGTGGCGTGGTTGCCGCGACGGTGGGCCGACTCGCTGAACTGGCTTTCCCCGTGGATTTCCGCCAGACGGGTGATGAACTCGTCGACGAACACGCGCATGTCGGCGCTGACTTCCTTGTTGCGGGTGATCAGGCGGTTGTAGCCAAACAGCGCGGGGATCGCGACGAACAGGCCCATGGCGGTGGCGAGCAAGGCGGCGGCCATGCCCGGGGCGATGGCGTTGATGTTGACGTCACCGGCCATGGCCGTGCCGAGGAACACCACCATTATGCCCAGCACCGTACCGAGCAGGCCGATGTAGGGGCCGCCGGCGATGGCGTTGGACAGGGTCGAGAGCTTCGAACTCAGTGCCTGGTTTTCCCGGGTGCGCACGCCGTCCATGGAGCAGCGGATCGCTTCGATGGTCGCGGCGGACACGGACGAAGTGTCCGCGCCCTGCTCACGACGGGTACGGATTTCCTTGATCGCTACCTGGTACAGGCGCCACAGCGGCGAATGCTGCAAGCGCAGGTTGAGGTCGTGGTCGTCGGCGAACATCTCCAGACGTGTGCCGACCTTGGCGAACTGCTCGCGGAACACCCCGTTGGCAGCGCTGACACGGCTGACCATGCGGTTCTTGCGGATCATGATGACCCACGACTGGAACATCATCAGCACCAGCACGGCGATGATGACCCAGGCATCCATCGGCACGGCTTTGAGCAGGAAACCGAGGCTGCCGAAACCGAAGCCGGACTGTTGCTCGTCGACGCCATAAGCCACCAGTTTCGACTCGGCGCCTTGGGACGTGGCGTCGGCCAGCAGCAATGCCGCAGGACGCGCGACCTTGGACAGGCGCAGCTCATCGATGGCGCCGCTGAACGGCAGATAGGCACTGGCAGACAGATCGCCACCAATGACCATCCCGGTGTTGAATGCCGGCATCGCCAGCGCCAGGCTCGCGGTTTCGCGGCCATTGACGTACAGCGCAACCTTGCTGCCTTCAGCGGTCAGGGCCAGGTGCTGCCACTGCCCCGGATTCAGCGCCTGGGTCGACACCGCGCGCTGACCGTCGATTTCCACGAACGGCAGGCCCTGGCTCAGACCCACCAGCAGGCTTTGCTCACCTTCGCGACGGGCCAGCACCAGTTGTTCGCCATTGGCCTGATCCAGCTTCAACCAGGCACTGAAGGTGAAGGCACTGCCGGCGTGGTGTTGCAGCGAAGGGCTGGCCGGCAACAGCAACGGCTGGCCGCTGAACTGCAAGGCACGACCGATCACGCCGTCGATGCTCGCCCCGGTGGCGCTTTGCGCGGTGTTGCCGTAGGCCGTGGTGTCCTTGGCCGGCATGCCGTTGGCGCCTTCGAAGTGGTACAGCGCGGTGTAGTTCGGGTCGAAGGTCAACTGACCGTTGCCGGTCGCCGCAGCCTTCTGATTGCCGTAGTACATCCAGATGTCCTGACGCTGGGCGCCCTCGACTTTCGGCACATCGACCCAGACCAGCGCCATGCCCATCAGTGCATCGAAGCTTTCGATCTGGTGATTGAGCACGGTCTTGTCATCGGCAGCGACGAAGCGCAGGTCGGAACCGTCTTCCTTGACGCCGTCGAAGGTGAAGTTGCCGGTGTGCAGGCGCACCAACAGCGCGGTGCGGCCCAGGGCTTCGTTGATCGCCGCGCCCTGGGGCGTGGTGTCGACGGAAATCTGTTTGCGGTACTGCCAATCGTCCTGCCACCAGGCATGGGCGGTGACGGGGAGCACGAAGCCCAGGCACATCAGGAAAGCGAGAAATAAGCGCTGCATGAAAAATTACTCCGTAGGTTCAGAATGTCGCTTGCAGGTTGAAATGCAGGCGCGATTCCTGTTTCGAGGTGTTCGGCCCTTCGAGCAGCGGGTAGCCCCAGTCCAGGCTGCCGGACAGCCATTTGCTCAGGCTCGCGCGCGTGCCCAGGCCAACACTGGCCAGGGCGTAATCGGCGTCCTGATCGGGAAGTTCGTCGCGCAGGTACAACTGGGCGCCTTCGGCAAAGGCGTAGAAGCGCCACTCCTGGAGGTAGCTGCCCAGGTACTTGGCGAGGGATGGCGTGCGCAGTTCCTGGCTCAGCAGGACACCGTCGTCACCGGTACGCTCGGCGGCCAGGTAGCCACGTACCGAGGTCGCGCCACCGGCCGAGAATTGCTCGTTGGACACCAGAGGCCCGGAGGCCAGCTGGAACGAAGCCTTGCTCGCCGTCTGCCAGTCGTTGCCGAAGGTGTAGGTGAAGTTGGTGTCGCCCTTGACCACGGCGAAGCTCGGGTTGGCCTTGTAGCGTTTGTAGTCGAAGTCGTCGTCGGAACTGCCGTAACCGAGGAAGCTGCGGGTGCCGGCCACCAGGCTCAAGCCCAGGCCCAACTGCGAATTCTCGGTGTAGCGAAAGCCGTTGTAGGCGAAGGTGAACGGCGCGTATTTCAGTGGCACCTTGTCACTGTCGCCGTTGAGATCCAGTTGCTCGTCGAAGTCCTTGAAGTCGATGCCTGCGGACAACGAGTTGGACCAGTTGCCGCTGGACGGCAAGGTGTAAATCGCCGACACACCGTAGGAATGCCCCTTGCCCAGTACGTTGCTGCCACCGATGGTCGCCACGTTGCTGTCAGACTGATAACCGGAGAACTGCACGCTCCAGCGTTCATCGAGGGGTGCGGTGTAGGAACCGGACCAGACCTTGGCGTTTGAGGTATCTTGCGGTGCCGTGAAAAACGTCAGCGATACGCTGTGGCCCAGTTGCCAGAGGTTGTCGTAGCCAAGGCTGGCGACACTGCGCAGCTTCTCGGTGTCGGCGCTGTAGTCGTTGTTCAGGCCGAGGCTGGCGTGCCACGGGTTCTGGTCTTCAACCTGCAAGTCGACGTCCATGGTGCCGGGACGCTGACCTTCACGCACCAGCGGCATGACCTGGCGACCGGGAGTTTTGTTGAGCTGCGCCAGTTCGGTCTGGACCAAAGCGAAGTCCGGCACCTGGCCTTCCTTCAGTGCCGGCACGTCCTCGCGGATCTCCACCGGCGAATAGTGTTTGGCGCCGACCACGCGCACGCGACCGATCTTGGTTTCGCTGACCTGCAGGTAGACGATACCGTCCTCGACTTTCTGCTCTGGCAGTTCCACGAACACCGACTGATAACCGTGGGCCTGATAGACCTTCTGCAGCGCATCGCGGGCGCCTTCGATGTCGGCCAGGGCCTTTTGCGGGCCGAGAAACGGATACACCGCCTCTTCGATGGCCCGGGCATCGAGCACGGTGTTGCCGCGCACGAAGTACTCGTTGACGTCCACCAACTTGGCTGGCGCTGCGCTTTCAGTGCCCTCTTCTGCCCATGCCGGTTGCGCGCCCGCCGTCACCAACAGCCAGCCGCACAGCGCCAGCCGTGACGTGAAAGAATGATCCACATAACCCCCTGAATTCGAATGACCGATCACCGTCTGCACTGCGGCAGGCTGATGGATTCGGCGTCCTGCCATCGGCTGGATAAGCGCCCCTGAGGCCCCCTCGAGCGCGTCACATAGGCATGACCGGGCTGGCGATGTGCTACCGAACTTTTGTCATGAAAGCTTCATTTCAAAGTTGGGAGACGGTGCGGTTGCAGGAGCGGGCTTGCTGGCGATGACGGCTAACCAGCCGACGGATATCTCACTGATGTACCGCCCCCTGTAGGAGCGAGCACGCTCGCGAAAAATGCCGGAGCAACCGGTGCATCCAGACACCCCCGCGTCATCGTTGACGTCCATCGTCGGAACGCCGCCCGGAGCCAGCTCGCTCCCACAAAGGAACGCGGCACCAGCCAAGATCAGGCCGGCCGGTAGGCCGCCTCGGACGCTCTTGCGGTACACGCACCCTCGAGAGGCCGAGTGGAGGTTCTGCGCAGTGGGCACCGCGGCAGGGATGCCGCGGTAGCCGCCCCCGGCCATGGATGGCCGATGGCGGCGGGCCCACGGAGCAGGACCGGAGCGAGGGCATGCC
>NZ_RRZK01000011.1 GCF_004348895.1 Pseudomonas vancouverensis | reverse complement strand
GGGTCGACGGCGGTAACACAGCTTTGTGTCCAAAGTGCGGCATTGATTCTGTCATCGGCTCGGCATCAAACGCGCCTGTAAATCCGGAGTTTCTCTTGAAGATGTACGAGCACTGGTTCTGAACGAAACGCGTGGTTGCTGCGCCTGCGTCTGGAACACGCCTGCGCCCTGCTGTCACGGAGCGGACAACCCATCATCGACGTCGCCCAAGCGGTCGGGTTTTACGATCAAAGTCATTTCAACCGGGCTTTCCGGCACGCATTCGGCGTCGCACCCTCGCGCTACCGGACGTGAAAAACCGGCCCTTGGCGACCGTCAATTTTTTACAAGCCTGACCGCCCTCCTTCTCCCTAGGATGCACAAAAACGGGTGAGATCAACTCTGCCCGTGCAGCCGAGGACAGGAACATGAACGCTGAAACCAACAGACCGCCCGCATTGGGTTTTGCCAGTGACAACATCGCCGGCGCATCACCCGAGGTCGCGCAAGCGCTGGTGAATCACAGCACCGGCCAAGCGGGCGCGTACGGCTCGGATGAATTGTCCTTGCAGGTCAAACTCAAGCTCAGCGAGATCTTCGAGCGCGACGTGGAGGTCTTGCTCGTGCCCACCGGCACCGCCGCCAACAGCCTGTGCCTGAGTGCAATGACGCCACCCTGGGGCAACATCTATTGCCACCCTTCCAGCCATATCAATAACGATGAATGCGGCGCCCCTGAATTCTTTTCCGGCGCGAAACTGATCACCATTGACGGCCCGTCGGCCAGGCTGGATGTCGAGCGCCTGCGTGACCGCAGCCGTGAGAAGGTCGGCGATGTGCACACCACCCAACCGGCCTGCGTCAGCATCACCCAGGCCACTGAAGTCGGCAGTCTGTACAACCTCGACGAGATTGGTGCCATCGGTGAGGTGTGCAAGGCCAATGCACTTGGCTACCACATGGACGGTTCACGGTTTGCCAACGCCTTGGTCTCCCTGGGCTGCACCCCGGCGCAGATGACCTGGAAGGCTGGCGTGGATGCCTTGTCGTTCGGTGCCACCAAGAACGGCGCATTGGCTGCCGAAGCCATCGTACTGTTCAACCCTGCGCTGGCCAGCGAGCTGAACATTCGCCGCAAGCGCTCGGGGCATCTGCTGTCGAAGATGCGTTTTCTCTCGGCACAGATGGATGCGTATCTGAGCGACGACCTATGGCTGCGCAACGCACGCCAGGCCAATGATGCAGCCCGGCGCCTGGCCAGCGGATTGGCGGGACTCAAAGGTGTGGAGGTTCAGGGTGAAACCGAGGCCAATATCCTGTTCTGCAAACTGGATTCAGCCATCATTCAGGCGCTGCTCAAGGCCGGATTCGGTTTCTACCATGATCGCTGGGGCGCAAACATCGTGCGTTTTGTCACCTCGTTCGCCACCACCTCCGAGGATGTCGATCACCTGCTGAAACACGTCAGGCAGGTGGTCTCCACGCTGCACGCATAACCTTGTTGAGGGACACCGGGGGCGAGTCAGGCGCGCTCGGTCAGGCGTGCTTCAAGTTCTGCTATCCGCGCCTGCAACCGCTCGCGCTCGACGCATTCGGCGCTGATGTCTTCGAAGACGCTGATCAGGTGATCGGGCACGCCGTCCTGGGGGCGGCGTTGCAGCGAGGTGCGCACACGCACCCACAGGTAGCTGCCGTCGTTGCGGCGCAGGCGCTTTTCCAGCACGTAGCGGTCGATTTGCCCGGACATCAACTGGCCGAGCAGCTCAAGGTTCTTTGGCAGGTCGTCGGGGTGGGTGAGTGACTGAAAGGTCATTGCGTACAGTTCGTCGGCGCTGTAGCCGAGCAACTCGCAGACGCTGCCGTTGACCCGCTGCCAGCCGCCATCCAGACCGATATAGGCCAGAGCGCCCCAGGCCAGTTCGAAGATCGCCCGGAAACGTTCCTCGCTGTCGCGCAACTCGTCCTCGATCTGCATGCGCACGGTGTTGTCCATGCTGATGCCGACCATCTTCACGGTACGGCCGACCGCGTCCTTGACCGCCGTGGCCCGGGAGGAAATCCTGCGCAGGCTGCCGTCGGGCTGGAAGATGCGGAAGTCGAATTCGCAGCCGCTGCCTTCGTTGATGGCGCGGTCGTACATGGCCTGCATCGCCAGTACGTCGTCCTGCGCCAGATGGCTCCAGAATTCTTCGTTGGTGTGCACCGACCAGCCATACACTTCTTCGACGTTGGGTGAGTAGGTCACCTCGTCGCTGACCAGGTTCCACTCCCAGGTGACGATGCGCGCGCCTTCCTGGGCCAGCTTCATGCGCTCTTCGCTTTCCATGATCTCGGTGGTGTAGCGACGGCGCAGGTCGGTCATTGGCAACTCGACGGATTCGGCACCTTGCAGGTCGCGCAGGGCTTCTTCGCCATACCGCAACCAGATCCAGTTGACCTTGAGAAAGTCCGCCAGTTTGCGCAGGTTGTCGTAGTCGATCTCGCCCCCGCGGGTCCACTTGTGCACCGACGTGCGCGAGATGCCCAACGCCGTGCCCACCACTTGCAGGGTCAGCTTGTTGAGTTCGAGCAATTCCTTCAGGCGGAAGGCGAAACTGTTTTCCGTCATGTGCGGTCCTGTGTGGGGTGCCGGGGACCAGCAGTATACACAGGAGTCAATCCGTGACGGCAGGCCACCGCCCTCCTCCCCCTGTAGGAGCAAGCTCGCTCCTACAAAAGAAATGACAGACCGGTCAGAGGTCGATCACCAGTCGCTCCCCACGCGCCCGGGAAACGCAAAGCATCATGGTCTGCTGGGAAGCCTTTTCATCGTCCGACAGGTACTGGTCGAAATGCTCCACCTCACCTTCGAGGATTGCCGTTTCGCAGGTACCGCAGACCCCTTCGCGGCACAGGCAGTCCACCTGGGCGGCCTTGACGTTCTCGATGGCCTGGATGATGGTCATGCCCTCTTCCACCCGCAGCTCACGGCCGGAACGGCCCAGCACCAGGGTAAAGGCACCGCCACTGGCAGGCGCGGCGGCGAACTGTTCGAAGTGCACCCGTGCGTCGGCGATACCGGCCTTCTTCGCGCCGTCGCTGACGGCATCGATCAGCGGTTTCGGGCCACAGACGTAGACGTGGGCGTCTTCATCCAGACCGGCAAACAGTCCGGCGAGGTCCAGTCGACGCTCAAGGCTGTCAATGTAGAAACGCACGTTCTGGCCATGGGCGCCGTCGGCCAGTTCGCCTTGAAACGCACCGTGTTCCGGGCTGCGAAAGGCGTAGTGCAGTTCATAGGGCACGTCGCTGCCCTCCAACTCATGCAGCTGGGACAGGAACGGCGTGATGCCGATGCCGCCGGCGATCAATACGTGGCGACCGGCCTTGGCATCCAGCGCAAACAGGTTGTTCGGGGTGGAGATGGTCAGCAGGCTGCCGACTTCCACCTGTTGGTGCATGTACGCGGAGCCACCCTTGGACTGCTCTTCCAGACGCACGCCGATCTGGTAGTGACTCAGGTTGCGCGGGTCGCTCATCAGCGAATAGGCGTTGCTGAAGACCTTGGCGTCGGCGCCCTTCATCTGCACGATCACATGACTGCCGCCGGTGAATGCCGGCATCGGCTGGCCATCCTCGCGAGCGAGGGTAAAACGCTTGATCTGCGGTGTTGCCTGTTCCACGGCAGTTACCCGCACGCTGAACATTTCGTATGTGTTGGCCATGATTCACCTCAACTGCAACCCGGGACGACAGCGGCCGCGTCGTCCCGGCAAACCTCGCCGGGCTTATACCGCCAGGCAGAGGTACTTGATTTCCAGATAGTCCTCGATGCCGTATTTGGAGCCTTCGCGCCCCAGGCCGGACTGTTTGATGCCGCCAAAGGGCGCGACCTCGTTGGAGATCAGCCCGGTGTTGACGCCGACCATGCCGTACTCCAGACGCTCGGCGACCTTGAATACGCGGGCGATGTCACGGCTGTAGAAGTACGCCGCCAGCCCGTAGAGGGTGTCGTTGGCCAGCGCTATAACTTCGTCGTCGGTCGAGAAGCGCACCAGTGCGGCGACCGGGCCGAAGATTTCGTCCTGCAGCAGGTCCATGCCCGGGCGAATGCCACCCAGTACGGTCGGCTCGAAGAAGTTGCCGCCCAGTGCATGGGGCTTGCCGCCCAACAGCAGGTCAGCACCCTTGCCAGTGGCGTCGTCGATCAGGCTCTGCACCTTGGCCACGGCCTTGTCGGTGATCAACGGGCCGATCTGCGTGCCTTGCGCCGTGCCATGGCCTACGTCGAGTTCGCCCACGCGCTCGACGAAACGCGCGGTGAAGCGCTCGTACACAGCGTCATGCACGTAGAAGCGGTTGACGCAGACGCAGGTCTGTCCGGCATTGCGGTACTTGGCGACCAGCGCGCCTTCCACCGCGGCTTCGATATCGGCGTCTTCGAACACGATGAACGGCGCGTTGCCGCCCAGTTCCAGCGAGACCTTCTTGATGGTTTCCGCACACTGGCCCATCAACAGACGGCCCACCGGGGTCGAGCCGGTGAAGCTGAGCTTGCGCACCAGCGGGTGACCGGTGAGTTGCGCACCAATGGCCGGGGCGTCGCCTGTGACCACGTTGATCACACCGGCCGGGACGCCGGCACGTTCCGCCAACTCAACCAGCGCGAGCGCCGAGAATGGCGTTTCGTTGGCTGGCTTGATCACCATCGTGCAACCGGCAGCCAGGGCCGGTGCGGCTTTGCGGGTGATCATCGCCGCCGGGAAATTCCACGGGGTAATGGCCGCGCACACGCCGATGCCCTGCTTGATCACCAGCAGGCGTTTGTCTGCTGCCGGGCTCGGGATCACGTCGCCATAGATACGCTTGCCTTCCTCGGCGAACCACTCGATGAAGGACGCCGCGTAACGGATTTCACCGAGGGCTTCGTGCAGCGGCTTGCCCTGCTCGAAGGTCATCAGTTGCGCCAGGTCGTTTTCGTGTTCGAGCAGCAACTCGAACCAGCGACGCAAAATCTGCGCACGCTCCTTGGCGGTTTTTGCCCGCCAGCCGGCCAGCGCGGCGTCGGCGGCTTCGATGGCGCGCACGGCTTCGGCGCCGCCCATCAGCGGCACCTGGCCCAGAAGTTCGCCGTTGGCCGGGTCGTGAACGTCCACGCTGCGGCCGTTGTCGGCGTCGCACCAGCGCCCGTTTATATAGGCTTGCTGGCGGAACAGGTTGCAATCATTGAGTTTCACGCAAGGTACTCCGCGAACCGCCGCCGACCTTGAACTGTCGGCGGCGCGTGCTTGATCAGTCGAGGTGGGACACCGCGATCAGGTTGTGGAAGTGCGCGATGCCGTGCTCGCTGATGCCGCTGCGCTCCTTGTCGACCATGATCCGGCCCTGGCCGCGATAGCCGCGGGACTTCAGGCCCTTCTGCACGCTCTCCACCAGACGCAGGTCTTCGGGGCGGAACACTTCGCGGTACCAGTCGATCAGCTTCTGCTGTTCCTCGGTGATGTCCTTGTTGAGGAAGTAGATGTCGTAGTGCTGCAGGGTGGTTTCGGCATCGACCGGGAACTCGTAGATCACGGTCATGAAGTTGGCTCCCGGCGGCACGTTGAACATGGTGCACGGCCAGGCCCAGAAACCGGCGAAGGACGGATCGCTGACCGACTCGTCAACCTGGAACGACTGCTCGGACGACTTGGCGATGCCGTACTGCAACGACCAGTTGCCATGCAGGGTGTGCACGTACTGACCGACGTCCACCGAGTCGGCGAAGCTTGGGTGCGCCGGACCGCAGTGGTAGCACTCCATGTAGTTGTCGACGATCGACTTCCAGTTGGCCGGGGTGTCGCTGACGAAGCGTGCCGCCAGGTGCAGGTCGTCGATGACGCTGCAGGCACCGCGCATGCGCGCTTCCAGGCCTGGCAACTGGTCTTCGACGCTGCCGGCGTCCGGGTCCATGTTGACGAAAATGAAGCCGGCGTATTCTTCGACGCGCAGTTGCACCAGGCTGAAATCGCCCTTGTCGAAGGCTTCTACCTGATCGCAGTTGCGCACGTGGGTCAGCTCGCCGTCGAGCTTGAAGGTCCAGGCGTGGTACGGGCAGGCGATGACGTTCTTGGCCTTGCCGCTGCCTTCGAGCAACTGGTGACCGCGGTGCGGGCAGACGTTGTAGAAGGCGCGCAGCACGCTGTCGCGACCACGGATGACGATGATGCTTTCGCCGATCACTTCGCGGGTGATGTAGGCGTTGTTTTCCGCCACTTCACTGCGGTGGCCCAGGCAGATCCAGCTCTTGGCGAAGATCTTTTCCTTTTCGTGTTCAAACACCGAAGCGCTGGTGTAGAAGTTGGCAGGAATGGTGAAAGCACGTGCAGGGTCGCTGCAGAAATCAGCGGGCAGACGTTCGAAATCAGTCATGAGTGTCTCCAGGCAATCAATTAACCCGCGCTCCGCGCAGATTTTTAGTTATCAGTTAACTGCAACCCGATGGTTAACAAGACAGGCAAAAAAAAGCCCGTCGATGGCACCGCCCTCGGGCAGGCGGCGCCATCTCAGGATCGTCAGGCCACGGCCACCGGTTCGGCGCCATGTTTCACCGGCTGCGCGGCAACCGGCTGCTGCTCGGTCATCGCCGCCGCTTCTTCTTCGATGCGGTGGGCCGGCACGTGGCCGTAGTCCTGCAGCATCCACTTGAAGAAGCCATAGACCTTGAGCAGCAGAATCACGGTGAACGGGATGGCCGTCAGCACCACAGCCGTCTTCATGGTCGACAGCGATGCCTTGGCAAACAGCATGGCCAACGGCACCAGGGTCAGGGTCACGCACCAGAACAGGCGATGGGTCGGCGACGGATCATCACCTTCCTGCAAATTGCGTGTGCTGGTCGCCGCTACCGCATAAGCAGCCGCATCCATGTGCGAGGCGCAGAACACCGCCATGATGAACAGGTAGACAGCGAGGAACACCTTGCCCACCGGCAGCGACAGGATCAGCGCCTGCACTGCGCTTTCGCCGCCCTGCTCCGTGAGGATCTTCGGCACGTCGATGGCGCCGGTGATGAACTGGTGCATGCTGAAGCTTTCCAGCGCGCCGAAGAAGAACCAGCAACCGACACTGCCACCGAGCAACAGGGCGAACACCACTTCCTTGATCTGCCGACCGCGGGAAACCCGAGTCACGAACATGGCCACGCCCGGTGCGTAGGACACCCACCAGAGCCAGTAGAACACCGTCCAGTTGCGGGTGAATTCACCGTCGCCGGCCGGGTCGGTGAACAGGCTCATGTGCACGTAGTTCTGGATCATCAGGCCAATGCCATTGGCGGTGTTGTTGATCGCGAACTGGGTCGGGCCGACCAGCAGTACCACGGCGGCGAACAGTAGCGCGCCGTAGCAGACGATCTTGCTCAGCTTCTGCAAGCCGCCGTCGATGCCGATGTAGGAACTCAGGGAGAACAGCACGGCAATCAGGCCGATCACCGTCACTTGCAGGGTGAAGGTATCGGGAATGCCGACCAGGCCGGACAGGCCACGGGTGAGGGTCGACGCGGTGAGCGCCAGGGACACGGTCAGTGCGCCCATCATGGTCAGCAGGAAGATCAGGTCGACGATGCGACCCACCGGGCCGGTGGCCTTGAAGCCGGTCACTGCCTCAATGATCGAGGCCAGGTTGAGGCCGCTCTTCTTGCGCACATGGAAGTGATAGGCCATGGCCAGGGAAGCCAGGGCGTAGATCGACCAGGCACTGATGCCCCAGTGGAAGAACGAATAGCTGACGCTGTACTCCAGCGCCTGACGCGATTGCGCGGCGATGTTCAGGCCCGGTGTCTGGTAGTAGTAGGCCCACTCCATCACACCCCAGTAGAGGGTCGAGGACCCCATGCCGGCGCAGATGAACATGAACACCCAGGTGGCTGTGGAGTATTCCGGCTTGCCGGCGCCAAGACGAATGTTGCCGTACTTGCTGAAGGCGATGTAGAGCACGGCCAGCGAGCTGCCGAAGATCAGCATCTGCACGGCAGTACCGAAGGTACGGGTGGAAAATTCGAACAACTGGTTCGCAGCTTTCTCCGCCTCGGCGGGGAATGCCGCGAGCCCGATGACCGTGAGCAGAACCGCTATCAGGCTCATGGAGATCAGGAACACATCGACCTTTTTATTCTTGGGGGACATCAGGCGTCTCCTGGGACGTTTTTGTTATTGAGCGTTGCATCCGGACGCAGGCAGGCGCTTCGGAAAACAGTGCAGCGTTACGGCAGGTTGACGTCTTCCTTATTCGTTACCTATTGGTTAACAGCTACCCAGTGGTTAACAGTTTGCAGATATTCAGTGTTCAGCGCAAGCGCAGCGTGTCGGATCGATGGCGTGCGTCGGCTCTGACGCACGCCATTCAGAGGCTTGCCGCTTATCCGCCGACGATTTCAGCGATGGCCTGGCCGACCGCCTGGGTCGACAGCGAGCCGCCCATGTCGCGGGTCACCGAACCGCTGGCGATCACTTGCTCGATGGCCTTGAGGATTTCGTCGTGGGCAGCACGGAAGCGATCGTCACCCTGGCCGAGGAAGTCGAGCATCAGTGCACCGGACCAGATCATGGCGATCGGGTTGGCGATGTTCTGGCCGAAGATGTCCGGCGCCGAACCGTGTACCGGCTCGAACAGCGACGGGAACTTGCGTTCCGGGTTGAGGTTGGCCGACGGCGCGATGCCGATGGTGCCGGCGCACGCCGGGCCGAGGTCGGAGAGGATGTCGCCGAACAGGTTGGACGCCACCACCACATCGAAGCGCTCCGGTTGCAGCACGAAACGCGCGCAGAGGATATCGATGTGCTGCTTGTCCCAGCGGATGTCCGGATAATTGGCCGCCATGGCCGCAGTGCGCTCGTCCCAGTACGGCATGCTCACGGCCATGCCGTTGGATTTGGTGGCCGAGGTCAGTTGCTTGCGCTCGCGGGTCTGCGCCAGGTCGAAGGCGTACTTGAGGATGCGATCAACGCCACGGCGAGTGAACACCGATTCCTGCAGCACGAACTCGTTGTCGGTGCCTTCGAACATGCGCCCGCCGAGGGAGGAATACTCGCCTTCGGTGTTCTCGCGGATCACCACGAAGTCGATGTCACCTGGCTTCTTGCCGGCCAGCGGGCACGGCACGCCAGGGAACAGACGCACCGGACGAATGTTCACGTACTGGTCAAAGTCGCGGCGGAACTTCAGCAGCGAACCCCACAGGGAGATGTGGTCAGGCACCTTGTCCGGCCAGCCAACCGCACCGAAGTACAAGGCGTCGAAGCCCTTGAGCTGCTCGAACCAGTCGTCGGGCATCATCTTGCCGTGTTCGAGGTAGTAGTCGCAGCTGGCCCATTCGAAGTGTTCGAACTCCAGCGCCAGGCCGAACTTGCGCGCCGCCGCCTGAACCACGCGCAGCCCTTCCGGCAGTACTTCCAGGCCGATACCGTCACCGGCAATCGCGGCGATTCTGAATGTCTTGTTCATGGGGGCACCTTTGTTGATCAGAGGTTGGATGTGATGCCGCCCATGCTATAAGTTGCCGCTGCAAGTACAATCAGCCCAACTGTTGATACTTATTATCCGAACTGTGAACAATCTACCGAACCTTGAAGACCTCAATGTCTTCGTCCATGTCGCCCGCCGTTCCAGCTTCAGCAGCGCCGCCGCAGAGCTGGGCATGTCGACGGCTTTCGTCAGCAAGCGCGTGCGCCTGCTCGAACAGAACCTCGGCGTGCGCCTGCTGCACCGCACCACGCGCCGGGTGTCGGTGAGTGACGACGGCGAACGCATCTATCAGTGGGCCTTGCGCATCCTCGACTCGGTGCAGCGTATGGGCGACGACGTCAGCGCCCTGCACCGCGAACCCAGCGGGCAACTGCGCATCGCCAGCAGCCTCGGCCTCGGCCGGCGCTTCGTCGCCCCTGCCCTGTCGGAACTGGCCGAGCGTCACCCAAAGCTGGATATCCGCCTCGATGTACAGGACCGCCTGATCGACCTGATCGACGAAGGCTTCGACCTCGACGTGCGGGTCGGCAACGAAATCGATCCGCACCTGATTGCCAAGCCGCTCGCGCGCAATCGCCGGGTGTTGTGTGCGGCCCCGGTATATCTCGAGCGACGCGGCACACCCCGCACCCTGGCGGAATTGGCCAGCCACGATTGCCTGGTGATCAAGGAACGCGATCACCCCTTCGGCGTCTGGCACCTGCAGGGACCTGAGGGCGAGGAACAGGTGAAAGTCACCGGGCCGCTGTCCTCCAATCACGGTGAAGTGGTGCACCAGTGGTGCATCGATGGTCGCGGCATTCTGCTGCGGTCGTGGTGGGACGTGTACGACAGCCTGGCCGACGGGCGCCTGGTGCAGGTCCTGCCCGACTACAGCCAGGTCGCCGACATCTGGGCGGTGTATACCGCGCCCCTGGCCAACTCGGCCAAGGTGCGGGTAGCGGTGGATTACCTGCGGCAGTATTTTGCCGAGCGGTATAGCTTGCCGGAGGACTGAGCAAACCCGCCCGGCCGCGCCTTGGCCTCATGGCCGCGCACTTGCATGGGATGCACCCGGCGCGGCCAATGAACAGGTAATCAACCGCGACCGACAGACCCCGTGACCGGCAGATCGCCCAGCAATCTGAGGCCGGTATCTTTCACGAAGGTGGCGTAATCCATCGGTTTCTCGATCCGGGTTTCCGCGTTCGGCAGCACGTAGGCCCAGGCACGTCCGGAGGACGCGTCGTACACCAGTTTGAACAGGCGCGTCGGCACCCAGACCTTGTTGCCGCCGATGGTGGTGTAGCCCGGGTCGAACAGCGGGCCGGTAAAGACGTACACGTTGCCATTGGCACGCAGGGCGAACTTGCGCACGTCGGCCTCGACCTTGCTCCAGATCTTGCGGTTGTTGGTCGGGTCCTGGGGCACCATGTTCGACAACGCAAAGGACTGCGCCATCGCATTGGCGTTCGGCGCATCGGCCGCCGGCGATTGATGACCGCGATCCACGGCCGGCTTCTGCCCCTTATAGTCGCTCAGCTCGGCTCGCCCACCCTTGGGGATACGCGGGTCGGCATAGAACTGATTGGTCCGCTCCTCACCCTTGGCATCGCGCAACTGTGCGGCGTTGAGTCGCTCAACCACCACCAGCGGCGTCTTGCTGGTTTGCGAATACAGTACGGCAAAATGGTCGGAACACAGCGCCATGGGTTTCATGCTGGCCGGCACGGTGGCGGTGTTGATCGGCCTGGCGGACGGGAACAGATCGGCGCAGCCGTCAAACGAGGGTTGCTTCTGTTTGTTCGAGTAGAGATCGAGGGCCGCACCCTGACTGATCGAGCCCGAGCGCGAGCTTTGTTCCTGATGCTGCGCGGGCGGTTTGAGCAGGTCCAGCAGACTGCGGGCTTCAGCCCCGGTCGACAGCAAAACAAGGGCCGAGAGCCCAACGGCAATTTTGCGTAGGTGCATGGATTAAATCTTCGAATTGGAATGAGTGACAAAGGTGGGATAAGCGCCGATCACGGTGCCTGGTACAGAAGGATGTTGATTATGTTGCGGCGAGCATGCTGTCACTGTCCTTGATCAAAATAAGCCGATTGAGCGTTGTGGCTCATGCGGCGTGTATTGACCTGCACAATGCATTTAAATTCCCGCCCCCATTAACCGCCGAGGGCTCTGCAATCAATGCCCTGGCCGCGCGCCGCGCATCATGCCTGAATCCACCGTGCAAAGTCGCTTTTGACTATGCCGATGACTTGTTTGAAGCGAACCGTGCCGATACCTGTCCGGATAATCGACCTCTTACGGACGAGACGTGGAGGTTCAGCATGACGAACACAGGTAATGCAGCAACAGGACACGTCAGCCCGCAAACACTCAGGCGAGTCATTGTCGCCGCGAGCATCGGCAACTTCGTCGAGTGGTTCGACTTTGCCGTTTACGGTTTCCTCGCCACCACCATCGCCCAACAGTTCTTCCCCAGTGGCGATGCCAGCGTCGCCTTGCTCAAGACCTTCGCGGTGTTCGCGGTGGCCTTCGCGTTTCGTCCTCTAGGCGGGATTTTCTTCGGCATGCTCGGTGACCGCATCGGTCGCAAGCGTACGTTGGCGATCACCATCCTGCTGATGGCCGGTGCGACGACCTTGATCGGCCTGCTGCCCACCTACGCCGCCATCGGCGTCATGGCGCCGCTGCTGCTGTCGCTGATCCGTTGTGCCCAGGGTTTTTCTGCCGGCGGCGAATACGCCGGTGCCTGCGCCTACCTGATGGAACACGCGCCGAGTGACAAGCGCGCCTGGTATGGCAGCTTCATTCCAGTCTCGACCTTTTCCGCGTTCGCCGCAGCCGCGGTGGTCGCCTACGCTCTCGAAGCCTCACTGTCCGCCGAGGCCATGGGCAGTTGGGGCTGGCGCCTGCCGTTCCTGATTGCCGCGCCGCTGGGTCTGGTGGGCCTGTACCTGCGTTGGCGACTGGACGAGACGCCGGCCTTCCAGGCCGTGGCCGAGGAACATGCCGTTGCCCATTCGCCGCTCAAGGACACCTTGCGCAACCACGGGGCGGCGATCTGCTGCCTGGGCGCTTTTGTCTCGCTGACGGCGCTGTCGTTCTACATGTTCACCACCTACTTCGCGACCTACCTGCAAGTCGCCGGCGGCCTGAGTCGCGCCGCCGCGCTGCTGGTGTCGTTGATCGCGCTGATTTTCGCGGCGGCGATCTGCCCGCTGGCCGGACTGTACTCGGATCGGGTCGGGCGGCGGATGACCGTGGCGAGCGCTTGCCTTCTCTTGATGGTGGCGGTGTATCCGTCCTTCCTGATGGCCAGTTCCGGCTCGTTCGTCGCGTCCATTATCGGCGTGATGCTGCTGGCGGTTGGCGCGGTGCTGTGTGGCGTGGTCACCGCCGCCCTGCTCTCGGAAACCTTCCCCACCCGCACGCGCTACACCGCTTCGGCCATCACCTACAACATGGCCTACACGCTCTTCGGCGGCACCGCGCCGCTGGTTGCCACCTGGCTGATCAGCACTACCGGCAGCAACCTGTCGCCGGCGTTCTACCTGATCGCGGTGGCGGTACTGGCGTTGCTCGGCGGCCTGGCGTTGCCGGAAACCTCGCGGATTTCCCTGCATGACATCACGACGCCGGAAAAAGGCGCAGCCGTACGGGCGCCGGCCTGATCAGCGAACCTGAAGGGGCTTGCGCATGAACACCCGCGCAAAGCCCTCTTCGGTAGCACGATGGGTTTCCTGGTAGCCGAGCTTCTTGTAGATCTCGATGTTCTCGACCATGCGCTCGTGGGTGTACAGCCGCACGGCCTGGCAACCCAGCGATTGCGCGTGCTGTTCGCAGAACGTCATGAGCATCTTCCCCAAACCCCGTCCGGTGTGACGCGGCGACACAGCGATGTTGACCAGCAGTAACTCGCTCTCCTCGCGGCTCATCACCAGTACGCCGACGATCTCGCTGTCGTCGGTCAGGACAAAGCTGTCGGTATCGGCCACGACCTGTCGATAATCATCGAGCATCGGCGCCGGTTTCCTGCCGATTCTGGCGATGTAGGGGGTGTAGGCCTCAGTGACCAGTGCAGCGATGCACTGGGCATCTTCAAGGTGGGCCCGGCGAATGGTTGGCAAAACTGCGCTCCCTGACAAACGGTAATTGGCCCGCCCAGCATGCGACGTGCTTCGCAAGTTGCCAAGGTGCGTGAGCGACGCCGAGCTTTGTTTGACGTTTGCCGGTGGCAAAAAAAATATGTTTGCTACCATTATCAGGCGACATCGTAGCTGTGCTCTGTGGCTTGCAAAGTCAGCTGAATTCCCTCGCCCAGCGTCACTCATTCCAAGCCTGCCTGACCACATAGGGGGTGCAATGCGCATTCCATTTGTTTTCGCGCTGTCGGCCTTATTGTTTTTAAGTGGATCGTACCTGGCACAGGCTGCGGACGAGCCTGCCCCTGCCCCTGCCCCTGCTGCGGCCAATGCCGGCGAGGCAGCACCGGCCGCTGCGGTGACCAAGGACCCGGTGTTCAACCAGGAACAACTGGACCAGATGCTGGCCCCCATCGCCCTCTACCCGGACCCGCTGTTGGCGCAAGTGCTGATGGCTGCCACGTACCCGGGGGAAGTCGGCGAGGCCGCCAACTGGTCGAAGAAAAACCCGAATGCCAAGGGCGATGACGCGGTCAAGCAGGTGGCGAGCCAGCCCTGGGACCCGAGCGTACAGGCGCTGGTCGCCTTCCCTCAGGTACTGGCCACCCTGGGCCAGGACCCGGTCTGGGTGCAACGCCTGGGTGACGCCTTCCTCGCACAACCCGACGATGTGATGGAAAGCGCGCAGCGCTTGCGGCGCCAGGCCCAGGCCGCCGGCAACCTGCAAAGCAACCAGTACCAGAACGTCACGGTGCAGAACAGCGTCGCGGCACCGGCCGCACCGGCGGCTCCCGCGACCAACGAAGCGGCGCCTGCCGCCGCCCCGGCGCCGGCCAGCAGCAGTTCCACCATCATCATTCAGCCAGCCGACCCGCAGGTGGTGTACGTGCCCACCTACAACCCGACCACCACCTATGGCACCTGGGCCTACCCGGCTTCGCCGCCTGTGTACTACCCGCCGCCACCGGCCTACTACCCCGGTCAGGCCTTGATGGCCGGGCTGGCGTTCGGTGCCGGTGTGGCCATCGTCGGTTCGCTGTGGGGTGAGTGCGACTGGAACAACAACGATGTCGACATCAACGTCAACCGCTACAACAACATCAACGGCAACAACCGCATCACCAACAACCAGAACAAATGGCAGCACAACCCGGTGCACCGTAATGGTGTGCCATACCGCGACAATGTCAGCCGGCAGAATTTCGGTCGCCAACTCAACGGTGCCAGCCAGCGCGAAGCCTATCGCGGGGACAATGCGCAACGTGCCCAGGCCCGTGAAAAAGCCCGTAACTCGATGGACAAACACGGCTTCGAACGGCCGGCCACCAGCAACCTCCAGGCCCGCGATCAGGCGCGCAAGATCCAGTCCGGCAACGGCGGCAATGCCCTCGGCAACCGCATGCAGGGTGGGAACGACCGGCCGAAAGTGGCGGACAGGGGTCAGGGAACCGCTCACCCCAATCGGGAGAACCTGCAATCGCGCAACCAGAATGGCCAACTCAATCAACGTCGGGAGAACGCCCAACCGCGTAACCAGACCGCCCAGGCCAACCAACGCCGGGAGAACCACGCGCAGAACCGCCAAGCCAACGTCAAACGCCCTAGCACCGCCGGCAGCGCTCGCAACAACGCTTTCGCCGGCGCGCGTTCACCGTCCCAGGCCAACGCCCAGCTCAATCGCGGCCGGGCCAGCCAGGCCTCCGCACACCGCCCCGCCGCTGCTCGGTCCGCCGGTCATCAGATCAGTCGGCCTTCCAATCCACCCGCACGTCAGAGGGGGGGTCGCCGTTGAACAACCATCCTGGAGTGAAACGCTCGCTGGTTCAGGTCTTTGCACTGGCGGCCGGCGTGGTGTGGTCCTGCATGACGATGGCGCAAGAGGCCTTTCCGACCCCGGAGAAAGCCGCTGAAGCCTTCGTCGCAGCCTTGGGGACCGAACATGCCGATCAGAAGCGCCTGAGCGAATTGCTCGGCGATGACTGGCACAGCTACATCCCCCGTGAAGGCGTACAGCGCGAGGATGTCGACGCCTTTATCAAGCAGTACCACGAGCAACACCAGATCGATAAATCCGGCGAGCGCAAGGCCATTCTGGCGGTCGGCAGTGACCATTGGACGCTGCCGATCCCCCTGGTCAAGGACACCGCTGGCTGGCGTTTCGATATGAAGGCGGGCGCCAACGAAATCCGCATTCGCCGCATCGGCCGCAATGAACTGGCCGCGGTGCAATCGGTGCTGGCCTATCACGATGCGCAGATGGACTACGCCTCGGAAGACCGCGACGGTGACGGCGCACTCGAGTACGCGCAGAAAATCTTCAGCACCCCAGGCAAGCACGATGGGCTCTATTGGGCGGAAGACGACAGCGACGATATCAGCCCGCTGGGACCGGAGTTCGGTAAAGCTATCGGTGAGGAAGACTGGCACGGTTACCACTTCCGTATCCTCGACGGCCAGGGCCCGTCGGCACCGGGTGGTGCCTACAGCTACCTGATCGGCGACAAGATGAGCCGCGGTTTTGCCCTGATTGCCTGGCCGGCGAAATATGACGACACCGGGGTGATGAGTTTCATGATCAGTCATGAAGGCCAGGTGTTCGAAAAAGACCTGGGGCCCAACGGCGGGAAGCTGGCCGAAGCGATGAAACGCTTTGATCCGGATGACAGCTGGAAAGAGTTGCCCCCTGAAGAGACACAGGAAAAGCCCGCACCCTCCGACGCCCAGCCCTAAGTGAAACGAGTACCGGCGCACCCATGCGCGCCGGTGACTCGCTATCCCCTTGCGCTATTTTCCGATCGACACAATCGTCGCCTTGCCGCCGTCCATGCGGAAGCTGAACGCCACGTGATCGCCCACCGTCAGCCCAGTCAACTGCTCATCGGTCACGGCAAACGCCATGGTCATCGGCGGCCATTGCAGCGCGGGCACCGCGCCGTGGGCGAGTGTCACCTTGTGCCCGGCGGGGTCGATGGACTTGATCGTGCCTTCGGCGCTGGCGACCGGTGTCTGCTTCGCTGCCTGGGGCATGTCCATGCCTTCCATGACGTCCATTTTCATGCCGGGCATGTCCTCGGCGTACGCAGCGAGGGAGAACACAACGGCCATGCCAGTAACGGCAATAAGCTTCAGTTTCATGAGGTTTTTCCTTCTTCGGTGAGGGTTACAGCACGGAGGTTGCGGCGGCGCATCAAGCGATAGGCCGCCGGAATGACAAACAGGGACAGCAAGGGCGCGGTGAGCATGCCGCCGACCATGGGCGCGGCAATGCGGCTCATCACTTCGCTGCCGGTGCCACTGCCGAGCAGGATGGGCAGCAGGCCGGCGATGATCACGGCCACGGTCATGGCCTTGGGGCGTACCCGCTGCACCGCGCCTTCGCGAATGGCGGCGAGCAGTCCATCTTCTGAGTGATCGCCAAGGCCTTCGCGTTCAGCCCAGGCGTTTTTCAGGTACAGCAGCATGATCACGCCAAACTCGGCCGACACCCCGGCCAGCGCGATGAAGCCGACGGCGGTGGCCACCGACAGGTTGTAGCCCAGCAGGTAGATGAACCAGGCGCCGCCCGTGAGGGCAAAGGGCAAGGTGGCCATGATCAGCAAGGCTTCATCGAAGCGACTGAACGTCAGGTAGAGCAGCACGAAGATGATCAGCAACGTCGCTGGCACCACCAGTTTCAAGCGGGCATTGGCCCTTTCGAGAAACTCGAACTGACCGGAGTAGCTCAGGCTCATACCCGGTTGCTGCTTGACCTGTTCGCCCACCACCCGACGCAAGTCGGCGACCACCGAGGCAATGTCGCGGCCACGCACATCGATGTACACCCAGCCCGAGGGCCGTGCGTTCTCACTCTTGAGCATCGGCGGGCCGTCGCTGACGCGGATGTTCGCCACGGTGCCGAGGGTGATCTGGCTGCCCGTCGCGGTGTAGATCGGCAGTTGTTTCAGCGCCTCCGGTGAGTCACGCCACTCCCGTGGATAACGCAGGTTGATCGGAAAACGCGCCAGCCCTTCCACCGTCTCGCCGACATTCTCGCCACCGATGGCGCCACTGACGATGGCCTGCACATCGGCGATGTTCAGGCCATAACGCGCGGCGGCTGTGCGGTCGATGTCGACGTCGATATAGCGGCCGCCGGTGAGTCGCTCGGCCAGCGCCGAACTGACACCTGGCACCGCCTTCGCCGCCCGCTCGATGGCCTGGGTCACGGCATCGATTTGCGCAAGGTCGGAACCTGCCACCTTCACCCCGATGGGGCTCTTGATGCCGGTTGCGAGCATGTCGATGCGGTTGCGAATCGGCGGAATCCAGATGTTGGTCAGGCCCGGCACGCGCACCACACGGTCAAGCTCCGCCACCAGCTTTTCCGGGGTCATGCCCGGACGCCATTGCTCATGGGGTTTGAACTGGATCGTGGTTTCGAACATCTCCAGCGGTGCCGGGTCGGTCGCGGTTTCGGCCCGACCGGCCTTGCCGAAGACGTGCTCGACTTCAGGCACGGTCTTGATCAGGCGATCAGTCTGTTGCAGCAATTGCGCGGCTTTCTGTGCCGACAACCCCGGCAACGCCGAGGGCATGTAGAGCAGATCGCCCTCGTCCAGCGGTGGCAGAAACTCACCGCCTAGCCGCGACATCGGCCACAGCGCGCTGACAAACACCAGCAACGCCACCAGCAAGGTGACCCGGGGCCAGCGCAGCACCGCGTCCAGCGCCGGTTGATAGACCCGGATCAAGCCACGGTTCAATGGGTTGCGCTGCTCGTCGGGGATGCGTCCGCGAATCCAGTAGCCCATCAGCACCGGCACCAGGGTCACCGACAACCCCGCCGCCGCAGCCATGGCGTAAGTCTTGGTGAACGCCAGCGGACCGAACAGGCGCCCTTCCTGAGCCTCCAGGGTGAACACCGGAATGAACGACAAAGTGATGATCAACAGGCAGAAAAACAGTGCCGGGCCTACCTCGGTCGCGGCATCGGTCATCACCTGCCAGTGCTGTGGTCCTTTGAGTACCTGCCCCGGATGGGCCCCGTGCCAGGCCTCGATCTTCTTGTGCGCATTTTCGATCATGACCACGGCGGCATCGACCATGGCGCCGATGGCGATGGCGATACCGCCCAGGGACATGATGTTGGCGTTGATGCCCTGATAGCGCATCACGATGAACGCCATCAACACCCCCACCGGCAGGGAAATGATCGCCACCAGGGATGAACGCAGATGCCAGAGAAAAATCCCGCACACCAGGGCGACGACGAAGAACTCTTCCAGCAGCTTGTGGCTGAGGTTGGCCACGGCACGGTCGATCAGCTTGCTGCGATCGTAGGTGGTGACGATCTCCACCCCTGCCGGCAGGCTCTTTTTCAGCTCGTCGAGTCGGGCCTTGACCGCTGCAATCGTCTCCCGGGCGTTCTTGCCGCTGCGCAGGATCACCACACCGCCGACGGCCTCGCCCTCGCCGTCCAGTTCACTGATGCCACGGCGCATCTCCGGCCCCAGCTGGATCGTCGCGACATCGCCCAACGTCACCGGCGCACCGCCAATACCGAGCTTGAGCGGGATGGCGCGAAAGTCATCGAGGGTCTTCAGGTAGCCGGAGGCACGCACCATGAACTCGGCTTCCGCCATCTCCAGCACAGCACCGCCGGTTTCCTGATTGGCCTTGCCGATGGCGGCGGCGACTTCGCCCTGGGTGACCCCGAAGCTGGCCAGTTTCAGCGGATCGAGCTGCACCTGATACTGCTTGACCATGCCGCCCACCGTGGCCACTTCGGCTACGTTCGGCAGGGTCTTGAGCTCAAACTTGAGGAACCAGTCCTGCAGGGCGCGCAACTGCGCCAGGTCGTGGCCGCCACTGCGGTCCACCAGTGCGTACTGATAGATCCAGCCCACCCCGGTCGCGTCCGGACCCAGCGCCGGTTTGGCATTGGCCGGCAAGCGGCTTTGCACCTGACTGAGGTATTCCAGCACCCGCGAGCGCGCCCAGTACAGGTCGGTGCCGTCCTCGAACAGCACGTAGACAAAGCTGTCGCCAAAGAACGAATAACCGCGCACGGTCTTGGCCCCCGGCACCGAGAGCATGGTGGTGGCCAGCGGATAGGTCACCTGGTTCTCGACAATCTGCGGCGCTTGCCCGGCAAACGGCGTGCGGATGATGACTTGCACGTCGGACAGGTCGGGCAAGGCATCAATGGCCGTGCTCTGCACCGACCAGACGCCCCAGGCCGAGATGCCCAGCGCGGCCAGCAACACCAGCAAGCGATTGGCCACGGACCAGCGAATCAGAGCGGCGATCATGGCTGCACCCCGGTCTTGTCCAGAGGCTCGCTCGCGATGCCCTTGAGGCTGGCCTCCGAGTCGAGCAGGAACTGGCCGGAGGTCACCACCGTCTGGCCTTCCTCCAGGCCGTTGACGATCTCGGTCTGGCCGTCACTTTCCTGTCCGGGCCGTACGTCCACCGGGCGATAGCGACCGGCGTCCTCAGCCAGCATCACCAGCGAACGCCGGCCGGTACGAATGACCGCCTCGCTCGGCACCCACAGCACCGGCTGCGCGGTTGCATGGTTCAAGCGCACTTGCGCCGTCAGACCGGGGCGCAGCCGGCCCTGCGGATCAGGCAACTCCACCCGCACGCGCAAAGTGCGACTGTCAGGGTTGGTGTCCGGCAGGATAGCGCTGACCTTGCCGCTGAACAGCTCCCCCGGATAAGCCGCTAATTGCGCGTCGACCGCTTGTCCGAGGCTGATTGCTGCCGCTTGCGCCTGGGGCACCGCCACCGACAGCCAGACGCTGTCCAGACCATTGACCCGGGCCAGCGTCTCGCCGGCGGCCACGGTCATGCCCGCGCGAACGCTCAGCTCCTGCAGCACACCGCCGATGGGGCTGGTCAGCGTCAGGTAAGGCTGGACCTTGCCGCTGCGTTCCACCTGGGCAATCAGCGCCGCCGGCATGCCGGCAAGCTTCAATCGTTCACGGGCGGCCGTCAGCAACCCGGCATCGCCGTTGCGCCGCAGGGCGAGAAACTCGGTCTGGGCAGCGGCCCATTCAGGCACCAGGATATCCGCCAGCGCCGCGTCAGCCTTGAGTACATCGCCGGGGGTACGGGCATAGACCCGCTCGACGAAACCGGCGGTGCGCGCCTGGATCACCGCGACATCCCGTTCGTTGAAAGCCAGGATGCCGCTGACATCCAGGCTGGTTTCAAGCCGTCCGCGGCTGACCTTGGCCACCCGCAAGCCGAGATTCTGCGTCGATTGCGCATCGATGCTGACCGTCGCACCGCTTTCCGTTTCGCTGGCGTAGCGCGGGACCAGTTGCATGTCCATGAACGGCGACCGCCCCGGCTGATCGAAATGTTGCTGCGGGTACATGGGGTCGTACCAGTACAACGCCTTGCGTTCGTTCGACGGCGCGGCGCCCTGTGCCGGGGCGGCATCAGGCGCAGCGTTCGCCGGCAAGCGGGCCAGCCCGTAACCACCGGCAACCCCGAGGGCGATCGAGCAAGCGGCCAACCATCCTGCGTTCCATGTGCGCTTCATTGGCCGGCCTCCCCGTAGGCAAAGTAGAGTCGCGCACGGGTCAGCGCTCGCTGCTCCTCCACGTCGATCTGTTTCAGTCGGGCCTCGATCAGCTCGCGTCGGGCAGCCACCACCGCGTTCAAATCACCCTTGCCGGCACGGTAACTGGCCATGCTCAGCTCGACCTTTTCCCGGGCCAGCGGCACCAGGTTTTCCTGATTGCGCTGCACGGCGCGATCAAGGCGCGCATAGTCGGCCAGCTCACTTTCCAGCTGCTCGGTGTGCTCGCGGGACAAAGCTTCACGCTCGGCTTCGAGCTGGCTGAGCTGGGCCTGGCGGGCGGCAATTTTCGGGTTCTGCCGGCTGCCGGGAAACAGCGGCAGGTCCCATGACAGCTGCACGCTGACCATGTCGCCGAACTGACGATCGCGATGCTGGTAATCGAGCTCCCAGCTCCAGTCCGATTGTTTGTCCGCCTCGGCTTCGCGAACCCTGGCCTGCGCCTCGCGGGTCATGGGCGCATAGGCAGCCAGCTCGGGATGCTGTTGGAGGGAGTGGGACAGGTGTGATGTATCGATGGGCCATTCCGGCAGGCGACCTTCGGGCTTCTCATAAGCCGCCGGGCCGATCCAGCGCTTGAGCGCCGCTTGCGCCTGGGCGCGCTGGCGTGTCAGCTCATCCTGTTGCTCTGCCAGTTGAGCGGCCTCCTGCTTCGGTGTCACGGCATCGGCAGGTTGCCCCCGGCCACCGGCAATCTGCGCCTTGACCGTGTCGGCAAGCAGGCGATTTTCTTTGTAGAGGTCCTGGAACAACGCATCCTTGCGTTCGACCGAGTAGCGGCTGATCCAGGCCAAAGCCGTGGCCTGACGTACGTTCAAACGCTCGACCCGGCGCTCGGCGGCGGCGCGTTCAACCGCGGCATCGGCGACTTCGACCCGCGCCTTGCGCTTGGCACTGTTGGGCATGTCCTGGCGGACCCCGACCATTTGCATGGTCATGAAATCCTGATTGAGACTCCAGCGGTCCGGCCCGCCGATGGGGTAGTTCTGCACCCCCAGCACCAGCTTGGGGTCGGGCAGTTCTCCGGCGGGGATGGCCGCACTGCTGGCGGCCTGAATGCTGGCGTCCTGGGCGGCCAGCGACGGCGCATTGTGTTCGGCCAGGCGCAGCGCTTCATCGAGTGTCAACGCGACAGCGAAGCTCGGCGACGCCAGTACGCTTGCCGCCAGGCCGACCACGAGTGGCCAGCCTGTGCAAAAGCACTTGGTGTTCATGTTCATGATTCCTGTGGTGATCCACTGCGCGCGTCAAAACACCTGCGCACAGCAAGGCCATCCCGTTAAAAACGGAATGAGGCTCAGGGGGAGACAGGAATCAAACGCGCGGCGGTCGCCAGACCCCGGACGGGGTTTGCACAGGCAGGGAATCGCTGAAAAAGGACTGTTCGACGGGGCTGAACAGGGTCACCGGCGGCTTGGCAATCGACACTTGCAGCAGCCCACCGGTCTTGCACTCCTGCCCAGGCTTGCAGGGTTTGCCGTGTTCGACAGGGGCTTTCATGTCGTTGCAGCAGTCCATCCCCATATCATCCATCATCGCCATGCCCATGGTCTTCATCGGGCAAGGCTCTGTCGGCGCCTGCACGCCCGCCATCCCGCTCAGGGGAAGCGCCAGGCTGATCAGCAGGATGAGACAAAACCGCAGGTAACGTTTCATGGGGTTGGAGTGTAGCCGTGGTCGATAAAGCCAACAATCGTTGGCGGGTGATATCAACGGATTTGCATTAAGCCAGCATTATTGCTTCAAACACGCTGAAACCGCTGTTCGAAATCCTCAGCCAACTGCTCAAGCGTCACGCTGCCCAGCCGTTCGATCAACAAGGCCTGGGCGGCATCGAAGGCTTCGGTCAGTGCCGCGTTCACCGCTTGCTCGACCAGGCATTCAGGGTGGTCGGTGGACAAGCCAATGGCGAAGATCGAAGACGAACCCAGCGCCTGATGGATGTCCAGCAAGGTCATCTGCGCCAGCGGCTTGGCCAGGGTCCAGCCACCGCGATGGCCCTTCTCCGAACGTACGTAACCCTGTTCCTTGAGCAGCGCCATGGTGCGCCGCACCACCACCGGGTTGGTGCCGAGCATCTGCGCGATGGTGTCGGAGGTCGCCGGTTGTTCGTGGCGAGCCATGTGGATCAGCACATGCAGCATGCGTGACAGGCGGGTGTCGTTTCTCATGGACGAGGCTTTCGTGGGCGAAGGTGTGCTGAGTATCGCTCGAAACAGCATAAGTTACGAGAGTGTTGACAGCATTCAATCACGTAACTTACGGTGTATCGAGACTTTCATTTTCTCGACACTCGTGAGGTGAGCCATGCTGTATGACGTGATCATTGTTGGCGGCAGCTACGCCGGCATCTCCGCCGGCCTGCAATTGGCGCGTGCGCGCCGCAAGGTGCTGGTCATCGACGCCGGGCAGCGGCGCAATCGTTTCGCCCGTCATTCCCATGGTTTTCTGGGGCAGGACGGGCAAAATCCGGGGCAGATCGCCGAGGAGGCGAAGGCGCAACTGCTGGCCTACCCGACCGTGCATTGGCTTGACCAGAGCGCCGTTGAAGCCGCCCAACAGGGTGAAGGGTTCTCGCTGGCGACCGCCGATGGCCAGCGATTCACCGGGCTGCGCCTGATTCTGGCCACAGGCGTAGTGGATGAACTCCCCGACATTCCCGGCCTTCACCAACGCTGGGGCGAGCGCGTATTCCATTGCCCGTATTGCCACGGTTATGAACTGAACGGTGGACCCATTGGCGTCCTCGCGGCAGCGCCGATTGCCATCCACCACGCGTTGATGCTGCCCGACTGGGGGCCCACCACTTTCTTTCTCAATGGTGTATTCGAGCCGGACGCTGAACAGCTGGCGAACCTGCAACGTCGGGGTGTGACGCTGGAGCGCGAGCCCGTGGTGGCGATTGACGGTCAGGCCGATGTGACCCTGGCCAGCGGACGGGTGATTGCACTGGCGGGCCTGTTCACCCAGCCACGCACACGCATGGCCAGCCCTCTGCCTGCACAGTTGGGCTGTGAATTCGAGCCCGGGCCGATGGGGGATTTCATCAAGGTCGATGCCCTGCGGGAAACCAGCGTGCGCGGCGTCTTTGCCTGTGGCGACGCGGCCGTGGCGGCCGGTAATGTGGCTATCGCGGTGGGAGACGGTGCACGCACCGGAGGCGCGGCTCATCATTCGCTGATCTTTCGCTGATCCCCCGTCGCGAACGTGACCGTCCTCAAGACGCACCTTGAGCAAATGCGGCTAGGCGCGATTATCCTGCGATCACCGATGCTGTGCCTACCGTATTTCCAGGAGCCTGTGCCCCGTGACTGACTTGCCGGCCAACGCCGCCTACACCGAACGCTTCAACGCGGTACTGGCCTACATCGATGCCCACCTCGAAGGTGACCTGTCGGTAAAGACCCTGAGTGCAGTGGCGAACTTCTCGGCGTTTCATTTCCATCGCCAGTTCAGCGGCTTCGTCGGCGTGCCGGTGTCGCGTTACGTGCAACTGATGCGCTTGCGGCGGGCGGCGCATCGGCTGGCGTCCAAGGCGGATTATCCAGTGCTGGACGCGGCACTGGATGCGGGCTTCGAAAGTCCCGAGGCTTTCTCCAGGGCGTTCCGGCGAAATTTCGGCATGACCCCGAGCGCCTTCGCCCGGCAGCCGGACTGGCAGGTCTGGAATACGGTGTTCAGCATTCCTCATTTTTCCAGGAGCATCATCATGCAGGTACGTATCGTCGAATTCCCCCAGGTTCGGCTCGCAGCGCTTGAACACCATGGCGCACCCGCCCTGGTCAACCAGAGCGTGAGCCGGTTCATCCAGTGGCGCCAACTCAGCGGGCAGTCGCCGGTGGCCACCAGCCGCACCTTCGGCATTCCCTACGGCAACCCCGACACGACAGCGCCCGCCGAATTTCGCTTCGATGTGTGCGGCGAGATCCACGAAGCGGTGTTGCCGAATGCATTCGGCGTGCGGGAAATCGTCATCCCGGCCGGGCGTTGTGTCGTGGTGCGGCATGTGGGCTCGCCGGATCACATCGGCGAAACCATCTACCCCATCTACCGCGACTGGCTGCCAGCCAGCGGTGAAGAGTTGCGCGACCATCCGCTGTTCTTCGAATACCTGAGCGTGTATCCCGAAACGCCCCAGGAGCAATGGCAAACGGACGTCTACGTGCCTTTGCAGTAGCCGCGACACTGCCGCTCGTCCGGCCTGTCGCACCTTTGTGCTTGTCGGGCCTTCTAACGCAGTACATCCCCGGTGTGGAAGACTCCCATGATGATCAGGCAAACAACGGCGCTGTTGCTGGCCGGACTTCTGACAGCAGGCTCACCCTTCGTGCGTGCAGGTGAACGATTGATGGCGGATTCGGCGGTACCACCGGCCGCCCTCCCCGGCATCAATCAAGCGGAATCGAACAAGGACAAGGCCAGCAAAAAGGGTGAGGAAGCGTCCGGCTCGAATTCCGGCGCCGAATCCGGCGCCAACGTGAAAGATGCCGACTCCAAGAGCACCACCACGAACGGCAGCAAAAAACACAGCAAAACCAAACACAAGTCGACGCCTTGAAAACAAAGGTTCAGGCCAGTCAGCGCAACCGCTGGCTGGCCTGCCGTCAAAACCCCCAGCCGACCTCATTCAACGCCACGCCCAGTGCCGCCACATCCTGCTCGCTGCGCGCTTCGAACAACGGCATGTACGCCAGCGGATCGGCCAGGGTTGATGCCTGACCGAGAAAACCCTCGGTCGCCGCGTGCAGGCAAAACGCGCTGTAGGCCGGGTTGTAGCCACCCTCCTGAACGATCAGCAGACGCCCGCCACACTGGGCGTCGGCGAAGCGCCGAGCCTGTTGTGCCAGGTGGTTGAAGCCGGCCATGGTCAGCAGTTGCCGGCCATTGGGGTCGAACTGAGAGGCGTCCAGGCCATTGGCGATGATCAACAGCTGCGGCGCAAACTTTGTCAGCGCCGGCAGCACAAAGCGCTCGAACGCCAGCGCGTACGCCCGGTCCCCGGAGCCCATCGGCAACGGGATGTTGAGGTTGCTGCCCAGCCCTGCGCCTCTACCCCGTTCGTCGACATGCCCGGTCTGCCGATGGCTTGGACCCCAGGCACCATGGTCCATGTGCAGCGACACGGTCAGCACCGACGGGTCATCGTAGAAGCCCTCCTGCGTGCCGTTGCCGTGATGCACGTCCCAATCGACGATGGCGACCCGCTCGATGCCAGCGGCCTGGGCGACCCGCGCCGCCACGCCGACGTTATTGAAAAAACAATAACCGTCGACCGTGTCCGGGGCCGCATGGTGCCCCGGCGGGCGCACCAACGCCATGGCCGGACGGCGCTCGCGCAGGGTCTGCTCCAGCGCGGCAATGCTGGTACCAGCCGCGGCGAGCAACCCGGCCAGGCCACCGGGATTGAGCAACGTGGTACTGCTGAAGCGCTTGCCGTCCTGATCCGCCGCTTCGATGGCTTGCAGGTATGACGCGGTATGAAAGCGCAGCAATTCTTCGCGCCGGGCATGCCGGCCGCTGTGCCAGCGCAGGTGCCCGGCCACCGGACCGTTGTGCAGGATCGCACGCATGTTGACCAGGCGCGGGCTGCTTTCCGGGTGTTGCGTCTGTTGCTCGAGCAAGTCGCTGGGCGGCGCCTCGAACACCCCGTAGCCGGTGTCGTGGCGCAGCACATCGTCGTGCCAGAAAACGTCGATCAATTCCGACATGTAGCGATCCTCAATCGATGATGGTCAGCTCGGGTGGCAGCTCCGACAGACTGCGCGAGCCGTCCTTGCCACACAACACCGTGTCACCCAGCTTGAGACCAAAACCCTCGCTGTACAGGGACAGGTTCGGCTCGATCGAGAACGACATGTTCGGCTGGAACACATGGTCGTCGGCCTCATCGACCATCATCGCTTCCAGCCAGGTCGGCGGATAAGCCAGGCCCAGGCTGTAGCCGATGCGGTGCACGCGGGTGCGCGACAGGTCGATGCGATCGAGGATCTTGTTGCACACCCGGTTGGCCTCGCCCACCGGTGTGCCCGGTGTCGCCACCTCGATGGCGGCGTTGAAGGCTTCAGTCAGCAGGGTCGAGACCTCACGCACCCGTGCCGTGGGCTTGCCGATCACGGCCGTGCGCATGAGGATCGCGTGGTAGCGGTTGCACACCCCGGCGTGCTCCAGAATCACCACATCGCCCGGGCTGATGGTGATGCGGTGCGGCATCGCGTGGGTCATGGTGCTGCGCCGTCCGGTCGCGCACATCGGGCTGATCGCCGAGTACTCGCTGCCTGCCTCGCCCAGTGCCTGGGCAACGATCCCGGAAATCTGCACCTCGGACATGCCCGGGCGTAGCGCCTCGAAGGCGGCACGCATGCCATAGTCGGCCATGCGTGCGGCGCTGCGCTGGTACTCGATTTCTTCCGCGGTCTTGATCAGGCGTTCTTCGGCAACCACCACCGAAGCGTCTTCGAAATGCGCGTTTGGCATGTGCCGAAGCAGCGTCGTGTACTGCAAGGCGCTGAAGGTCGAGGCCTGCATCTCCAGGCCGATACGCCCCTGGCTCAGCCCCAGGCCTTCCAGCGAATCGGCAACGATGCGCAGCGGGTCCTGCTTGGCAATGTCGTAGAAAATCCCTTCCTCCAGGCTCGACAGCTCATAGGTGCAGGGCTCTTCGCTGGTGCGGGTGAGGAAGATCGGGTTGGCCAGTTTCGGCGAGATGATCAGCGCCTGATACCAGAGGAAACCGAGGCTGTCGAAGCCGGTCAGGTAGTTGATGTTGTCCGGGTAGTTGATCACCATGGCGTCGAGGCCACGTTCGCTCATGCGGCGTTTGACCGCCTCGATGCGTTGACGGTAAGTGCGCAGGGGAAATGCAGTCATCATGGGGTATCCCTCCTTAGGGAAAAGGTGCACGGGTACAGGTGAATAACAGGGGTGAACGGGTCGGCTAGCGACCCGGCGAGTCAGCGTTCCTGTCGTGCCGGTACAGACGCACCAGCAGTACGATCAGGGTGATGAAAATCATCAGGGTGGAGACCGCGGCTATGGCCGGGTCGAGGTTGTAGCGCAGCCCGTCCCAGATGCGTTTGGGCAGGGTGATGACGTTGAGGCCGCTGGTGAACAGGGTCACCACCACCTCTTCCCAGGACAGGATGAAGGCCATGAAGAAACTGCCGGCCAGGCCCATCCGCACGTTTGGCATCAGTACCTGGCGGATGGTCATCCACAACCCCGCACCCAGGGAACGCGAAGCCTTGTACAGGCTGGTGTCGAGTCGGCTGTAAGCCACCAGCATGGCGATCAGCGAGTACGGCAGCGCCATCATCAGGTGACCGAAACCGACGCCCAGCAGGGTGTCGAGTTGCTTCACTTTGGCGCCCAGGTAGTAGATCGACATGGCCGAGACCACCTGCGGCACGATCATCGGCAGCATCACCACCGCCGTCAGTGCGATGCGATAGCGCGGCTCCAGCCAGATCCCGGTGGCAAACATGAACGCCAGGGCAGTACTGATCACACCCACCGCCAGCGCCAGGCCGAGGCTTTGCAGGATCGAACTCAGCCAGGCGCCACTGAGTAACTCAAGATAATGCCGCAGCGACCAGGCGCCGTCCGGAAAGGCCAGGTAGCGCTGGTCGCCGAACGACAGCGGCACGATCACCAGGATCGGCAGCAGCAAGAACAGCGCGGCCATCAGCAGGCCGGTGCAGGACAGCGCTTTGGCCAGGTCCATGCGCGGTTTGAATCGTGTCAGGGTTTGCGGCCTTGCGGCCGGTCGACTCACAGCAGGCACCGTGTTCATGCGGTTCTCCCGGTCAAACGTGCGAAGCCGAGCAGTTTGCCGAACACCAGCGCGCAAACCGCGACCATCAACATCAGGACAATGCTCAGCGCCGCACCCAGCCCCCAGTTGGACAACTGGAACATCTGGATGTAGATGCTCTCCGCCAGCATCGCCGCCTTGCCACCGCCCAGCAGTGCCGGGGTGACGAAGCAACCGAGACTGAACACGAACACCGTGGCCGAGGCCGCCGCGACACCGGGCAGCGTCAGCGGGAAAAACACATCCTTGAGCGTGGCCCAGCGCCCTGCCCCGAGGCTGCTCGCCGCCCGCAGCAGACCGTCGTCGATCTGGCGCATGGACGACAGCAGCGGCAGCACCGCGTAGGGCACCATGAAGTGGACCATGCCAATCAGCGCCCCGGTTTCATTGCGTACCAGCGCCAGCGGTTCATTGACCAGGCCCAGGGTCAGCAGGCTGTGGTTGATCAAGCCGTCGTTGCGCAACAGCACCAACCAGGCGAACGCCCGAATCAGCATCGACAGCCAGAACGGCAACAGCACGAACAACTCGATAAACTGCCGCCCGCGCCCCGAGGCGAAGCGCCAGCGGTAGGCAATCAGGTAGGCGATCGCCACGCTGATCAGGGTGGTCAGCAAACAGATGCGCAGGGTCCGCCAGATCACCGTGTGGATGGTCACGCTGTCGACGATGGTCGCGTAATGCTGCACGCCGGGTTGCGGCAGGCTGAGACTCCAGCCCAGCACACCGAGCGTCGGCAGCAGGTAACCGAGCAGGATGATCACCGGCAACGGAAGGATCAGCAGCGCGTAGATACGCAACGTGCCTTGGGCGCTGATTCGCATATCAACCCCCGATCAGTGCCAGATAACGTTCGAGCGTCTCGCCGTAATGATCGGCGTACCACAGGTTGTTCATCGACACCTGTTTGCTCAGGTTCTGCGGCGCCGTGGGGTTGATGCGTTGCAGCTCGGGCGAGAGCAGCTCGTTCACCTTCGAGTCCACCGGTCCCATGTTGTAGACCTCCATCAACCTGGCCTGGACTTCCGGGCGCAAGGCGTAGGCGATGAACTTCATGGCGTTGGCAGCGCCGGCGGGATTGTTCTTCGGCACCATCCACACCGAAGGCGCAACGATGGCGTTGTCGAAGGTCCAGTCGACCGCACCGCCGGTGTCGTGTTTGACCAACTCGGCGCGGGTGTGCCACATCTGCCCCATGCTCGCTTCGCCGTCACGCAGCAGTTGCTGGGATTCGGCACCGGTGGCCCAGTGGGTGACCACGTGGGGCATCAGCTCCTCGATCTTGCGCAAAGCGCGGTCGACGTCCAGCGGGTAAAGCTGGTCCGGGGCCACGCCGTCCGCGAGCAAGGCGCATTCGAGGTTGGCACTCATCCATTTGTACAGCGTGCGCTTGCCCGGGTATTTCTTCACGTCCCAGAAATCCGCCCAGCTTTTTGGCGGATTGGCCCCGAAGCGCTTGGCGTCGTAGCCGATCACATAGCTGTAGGTGTAGTTGGCCAGGCCGAACTCGTGAATGTCGCCGTAACCGATCAACGAGCGGTCGACCACCGAGTAGTCGATGGGGGTCAGTACGCCCTCCTTGCCCAAGCGATAGGAGGAATACATCTCGCCGTCGCACACGTCCCAACGCACCGCACCGCTGTTGACCTGGGTCTTGACCGCACCCTCGGTAGGGCCGCCACCATCGACCTGCAATTTCAGGCCACTGGCTGCGGCGAAGTCCAGGTAACTCTTTTCGAACGCCGGGACCGCATCGCCGCCCCAGTTGGACACCACCAGCGAACCACCGGCGGCAAATGCACTGCGCATGGGTCCCATGCCGGCCATTGCCGCCATGACCATCAGGGCCTGGTTGAAACTGCGCCGACTGATCGAACCGGTTTCCAG
Source organism: Pseudomonas vancouverensis (assembly GCF_004348895.1). Lineage (GTDB taxonomy): Bacteria > Pseudomonadota > Gammaproteobacteria > Pseudomonadales > Pseudomonadaceae > Aquipseudomonas > Aquipseudomonas vancouverensis. The sequence continues at coordinate 76,006 of NZ_RRZK01000011.1, read as the reverse complement.
GCGTTCGCGGGCGATGTCCAGGGTGTCATCGATAAAGCGTTGTGTGTCTTTCATCCTCGGTATCCCATGCAAAGGTGGTGGGCAGGTGAACGATCGTTTTTATGGGGTGTTTTCTTGTTCGGTTTTTTACTGCGAAATCAGGTGACCGTGCTGTTGCGACCAGGCACACCAGTACGCCTGCCCACGCTGCAAATCGTTGACCAGCGGGTGGCTGACCGGAATGCGTAGCGCCAGGGATTGCGCGTCGTCCAGGCGCATGTCGAGGTGCACGTGGGTGCCCAGGTAAGTGAGTTTTTCCATGCGCGCGACCACACCATTGCCGGCACCGGCCTTGGCGAAAGGCTGCAGGTCGACATGTTCCGGGCGGATCGCCAGCCATGCCGGATCAAGGTGGGAAGCAAGGTGCGTGGTTGCTTGAGTGAGGGTCAGGGGGCGGCCGTGGTAGTCGCAGACCAGTGCATCGTCCTGACGGCGGATGCCCTGTACCCCCAGCAGGTTCATGTCGCCGAGGAAGTTGGCGACGAAACGGCTGGCCGGACGCTCATAGACTTCCTGGGGCGTGCCCAGTTGCTCCAATCGTCCCTGGTTGAACACGGCGATCCGGTCAGACAAGGCCAGGGCTTCTTCCTGGTCATGGGTGACGAAGACGAAGGTGGTGCCGAATTCCTTGTGCATGCGCGCCAGTTCCACCTGCATCTCCTGGCGCAGACGTCGATCCAGCGCTGACAGCGGTTCATCGAGCAACAGCAATGAGGGTTCGAACACCAGCGCCCTGGCGAGTGCCACCCGCTGCTGCTGGCCACCGGACAACTGTTTGATGCCGCGCTGGCCCTTGCCTTGCAAACCCACTCGCTCGAGCATCTGCCCGACTTTTTCGGTGATCTGTGCGGCCGGGACTTTGCGCACCTTCAGCGGGTAGGCAATGTTCTGTTCCACGGTCATGTGCGGGAACAGCGCGTAGCCCTGGAACACCACTCCGAAATCACGCTGATCGGCGGGCAGATGGGTGATGTCGACGCCGTTGCGCTCAATGCGACCTTCGCTCGGCTGTTCGAAGCCGGCGAGCATCATCAGCGTCGTACTTTTGCCCGAGCCGGAAGGCCCGAGCAGGGTCAGGAATTCACCGCGCTTGATCGACAGACTCAGCTCGCCCAGAGCGCGGGTTTCCCCGTAGGTCTTGCCCAGTCGTATCAAATCGACAAAGTGTTCTTGCGAAACCGACATGCGACTTCCCTCTCAGGATCGAACAAGTTGACTGACGCCTGGGGTCATCTTCATGACAAATCAGATTGACATCAAATGATTTGTTTTCTAGGTTTCATGTGAATTTAACTAACCGAAAATCAGCCTGAACATGGCCATCAAAGCGACCCGCCGACTGCCCTCCCTCATCGCCCTGCGTGCCTTCGATGCACTGGTCCGCCAAGGCAGCACCGGTGGCGCCGCGCTGGAATTGCACGTCACTCACAGTGCGATCAGCCATCAGATCAAGAAGCTCGAAGAGGAGCTGGAAGTCGCCCTGGTCGAGCGCCAGGGCAAGGGCGTGCACCTGACGTCGGCGGGGCGCAAGCTCAGTCAACTGGTCAACGGCGCCTTCGAGCAACTGCGCGACATTCACAGCGCCCTGCCCACCTCGACGCCTTCAGGCAGTTTGAGGATCGCCTGCGCCCCGGCCTTGCTGGCGCGGATCTCGAAAATCCTCGATCGTTTTCTGCGCGACTATCCCGATGTGTCGCTGTACCTGCTGCCCATCGAGCAGGCGAACCAGAGCACCGACATCGTGATTTCCTTCGGCGACAGCGAAGTCGAAGGCCTGCGCATCGCCGCGCTGGGCGACATCATGTACTTCCCGGTGGGCAGCCCGCGCCTGCTCAATGGCGCCGAACCGCTGCGCAAACCCCGGGACCTGGAAAAGCAGGTGCTGCTGCACGAGGACGATGGCTACGACTGGAGCCGCTACTTTCTCGCGGCGGGCATCCCCAGCCTGCAAGGCCGGCAGAACATCTACCTGCCCAACGCGGCATTGACCATCGATGCCGCCATCGCCGGCACCGGCATCACCATCAGCGACCACATTCTGGCCGGCGAACAGCTGGCCCAGGGCACCCTGATCCGCCTGTTCGATATCGAGTTCCCGGCGCCGCACCCGTACTTCATCATCCTGCCGCCACGGGGCGCCAACGAGCTGTCCAAGGCGTTCGCCGAATGGCTGATGGGCGAGCTGGAAATGATTGCGCGGGTGGGTTGAGTGCACCGGCAAGGTTGACGAACGGTCATGCGAGTGTTCAGATGCCGCCCTGTTTCAGGTGCCCCCTGCCGCCGTGCATGGGGTGAAACGGGAAACCGGTACGCTTTCGAGCAAGTCCGGTGCTGCCCCCGCAACGGTATACGCGTGATGCTTTCGACACACCACTGTGGCCAGACGGCCATGGGAAGGTGAAAGCCTCCAGACGCGTGAGCCCGGAGACCGGCCTGAAATGTCTGTTTGGCAAAATCCTGCGGTGGGCGGGCATGGGCCGGTGTCGGCGCGTGCGCGATGCCTTCTCCTGCATGCTCTTCTGCGAAGATCCTTTTCGAGAAGACTATGATTCAGCGTTTCAATTCCAATACGCCAACCCTGCTGCTCGGCTGCCTGTTCAGCCCCTGGCTGCTGGCCGAAGACAAGCCCCTGGAACTCGATCAACAGATCGTTTCGGCGCCCTCGGTGGAGTCCACCACCGTCGCCGAGATGGCGCGCTACGGCAGCAAGGTCGAGATCGTCACTCGCGAACAAATCGAACGGGCAGGCCCGGACGCCGATGTCACCCGCGTGCTGCAACAGTTCGTGCCGGGCCTGTATGTCGCGCCGAAAAACGGCCCGTTCGACTACGGCACTTACTCCCTGCTGGGCGGGCGTGACGGCGACACGCTGATCCTGCTCGACGGCGTGCGCCTGAACAACCGCCTCTACGGCGGCCTGTACCTGGACACCCTGCCGGCCAATGCCATCGAACGCATCGAAGTGCTCAAGGGCGGGCAAAGCCTGCTGTTCGGCACCGAAGCGGTGGCGGGCGTGATCAACATTGTCACCCGCAGCCCGCAGAGCCGCGTGGCTTCCGGTGAACTGAACCTCGGGCTGGACTCCTTCGGCGGCAACAGCGGCGATGCCAGGGCAGAGCAGATTTTCAGCAACGGTTTCGGCGACCTGGGCCTGCTGGCCTACGTCAGCCACAACGTCTCCGACGGCTACCAGCCGTTTCGCAACAGCGACATCAAGAACAGTTCCGACAAGGACCGTGGCTACGAAGTCACGACCTTCGGCGCCAAGGCGATCCAGTCCTTCGGTGACGACGCCCGGCTGCAACTGTTCTATCAGTATTCAGATGCCAACCTGGACTTCGCTCGCCCGGTCAACGACCACAAGACCACCAACGACCGTGTCCAGCAAATCGCCACGGCGACCTTCGAACACAACCTCAGCGAGCGCCTGAGCTATTTCGTCAAAGGCCATATCAACGATTGGGACACCCGCTACACCCGCATCAACAACGTCGAGGGCGGTGGCACCAAAGTCATCAACGACAACGACTATTGGGGCTTCACCGACTGGGGCATGCAGGTCGAAGGCAAGGCCGTTTTGCCCGGTGAGCATGTTCTGGTATTCGGCACCGACAACCAGTGGTTCAAGGGCCAGGATGACGTGATGGTCATCGACAATACCCAGGCCGAAGCCCATGCGCTGTACACCCAGCTGCGACCGAACATCGAGGCGCTGCCGAACTGGCACCCGAGCATCGGCGTGCGTCACGAAGCCATGAGCGGCGGCGATAGCGCCACGGTCGGCATGCTCACCTCGCTCTACGACCTCAGCGACAACTGGGCGCTGCGCGGCCAGTACGGCAGCGCCTACAAGCTGCCCAATGCCGAGCAACTGTTCGTCAACGAGCCGGAGTTCGAGATGGGTAACCGCAACCTGAAACCGGAGAAAAGCCGCAACGCCGAACTGGGCGTCGACTACCGGGGCAGCCTGTTCCAGCGCGAACTGAGCGCCAGCGTCACGCTGTACAAACGCAAGATCACCGACCTGATCACCCTCGACGATATCCAGTGGGTCAATGGTGAGGGTGAGGTACGGATGCGCGGCTTCGAAGCAGACGCACGCCTGGCGCTCAACGAGCAATGGAGCCTGCAGGCCGACGTGACCCGCAACCTCACCGAGTCCCGCGCCGGGGTGACCATCAACAATGTGCCGAGCTTCTTTGCCCGTTCACGGGTCGGCTATGAGTCGGTTGACCGCCTGTGGGGTGCCGGTGGTGCGATCCGCTACATCCGCGACGTCACCAGTGCGCAACGGGTCGAGTATGGGCATTACTCGGTGGTCGATGCCGATGCCTATCGCTACCTGGACAACGCTCACCAGCATCGCCTGAGCCTGCTGGTGGAAAACCTGTTCGACCGCGATTACGTCACCAGCCGTGCCAGCAACGTCGACAACCTCGGCCGCCCATTCACCTCCGAAGTACGTTACACGTACCGTTTCTGATGACCGAACCCAGCGATCCGCAGACCGTCGTCGACAGCCACCCGGACTGGTCGCACATCCCCGAACACGCCCATCACGTGTTCCTCTGCACCGGCCCGCGCTGCACCCAGCGCGGCGCCTTGCAACTGTGGAAGAAGCTGCGCCGGCAGTTGCTCGAACACCAGCGCATCGAAGTGCCTGGGGGCGTGTTGCTGACGCGCACTCACTGTCAGTTCCCGTGCAACCTGGGACCGGTGCTGACGGTGTACCCGCAAGCCTGTTGGTACCGGGTCAGCAACGAAGCCGAAGCCATACGGCTGGTGGACGTGCACCTGGTGGGCGGCGAAATTGTCGAGGACATGTTGATCAGGGAGCGCCGATGAAACGCGCAGGGTTCGTCTTGAGTGCAATGCTCTGGGCCACATCGGCACTGGCCGACGGTTACAGCAACTGCGGCCAGCGCTGGTCCCTGCCCCACTCGCCACCGTCGCGCATCGTCGCCCTCAACCAGCACGCCGCCGACCTGCTGCTCGCCCTCGACGCAGGGCCGGCACTGGTGGGCGTGGCCTACCTGGACGACAACGGTGCCGCACATCGCCAGGGCGAGTATCTCGGTGTACCGGTGATTGCGCCGCGCTATCCGTCGAGCGAAGTGCTGTATGCGCAAAAGCCGGACCTGGTGGTCGGTGGTTTCGCCAGCGCCTTCGACGCCGGCGTCACCTCGCGTATCGGTCTGGCGGGCAACGGTATCGGCTCGTACTTGCTGGAGTCGGCCTGCGTCGGTCATTCCCTGGACTTCTTCGGGCACATTCGTCATGACCTGTTGACCCTGGGCCGGCTGTTGCACAAATCGCAAAAGGCCCGGGCGCTGATCGATGCCATGGACGCCGACCTTGCCAGCGCCAAGGCACTGACCGGCACGGGCAAGCCGCTCTCGGTGTTTTATCTGGACAGCGAGGTCAACGGCCTGGACAGCGAAGGCCAGCGAGGTTTCATGACAGCGCTGCTGGCCGCCGCCGGTGCGCGCAACGCCTTCGACGGTATCAATCAGTACCGTGTGACCGTGAGCAGCGAAACCCTGTTGATCACCGACCCCGACGTCATCGTGCTGGCCGATGCCCTGTGGTCCCCGGCCAGCCGCAAACACCAATTGCTGAGGCGGGACCCGGTGTTGTCGAAACTGCGCGCCGTGCGCGAGAACCGTCTGATCGACATTCCGTTCACCCATCTGGTGCCAAGCGTCGCCAGCGGTCGGGTCGCCCTCGATCTGGCCAGACAGTTCGAGGCGCTGCAAAAGCAATAACCGTTGCCCGGATCCCGGCAGACAGACGGCACAAGCAGACCAGTGGACTCGGCGCAGGCAAAAAAAGTAATCTGCGGTGCACCCGAAAATGCGACGGAGTATGTCGCCCGACAGCTAGAGCACAAAGGGAGTTTGCACCGTGACTGAAGACACCAGGACCAAAGGACCCGCTTCGTACTTCCCGTCCATCGAGCAGAAATACGGACAGCCGATCAACCATTGGCTGGACCTGCTCAAGACCGTCAGTGACAAAAAGCACATGGAACAGGTGGCGTGGCTCAAGACCGAGCACGGCATGGGTCATGGCCATGCCAATGCGCTGGTGGCCTACCACCTGGCGGCGGGCAAAAAGGCCTGACGTCACTCATCTACCTGCTGACAAGGATGGGTTCATGCAGGGATTCATCATTCGAAGTGCACAACCGGGCGACGGTCAGGCCGTTTTCGATGTCACCCGCCAGTCGATTGCCGAGTTGTCCAACGGCTTGTATTCGCCGCAGCAACTCAGCGGCTGGATGGGCGAAAGGACTGCGGACTTCTACGAGCAACTGATCCACCGCGGGCAGATGGTCGTGGCCCTGCTGGCGGGCCGAATCGTCGGTTTTGTCGATGCCGAACCCGGCGAGGTGACGCGGCTGTTTCTCCTGCGCGAAGCGTCCGGCCACGGCCTGGGCGCACATCTGCTCGGGATCGGCCTGGAAAAGGCCCGGGGGCCGGGCATTCAAACCATCAGGGTAGAGTCGACCTTGAATGCCGAAGGCTTCTATCAACGCCACGGTTTCGTCACCCGCGAGCGGGGTTTCTTCAGCCATGGCCTGGGTGGAGAGCCGATCGCTATCATTCATATGGAACGGCACGAGGATGTACAGGATGAGCCGCACCCGGCATGTCTGCCTGATGGCGAACTATAACCAGTGGATGAACGCGAAGGTCTATGCCGCGGCCGGCAGCCTGCCGGACGAAGCCCTCACGCGGGACCGCAAAGCCTTCTTCGGCTCCATTCTCGGCACGCTGAATCATCTGGTGGCGGCGGACATCATCTGGTTGAAGCGTTTTGCCACGCACCCGGCCAATCACCCGACGTTGGCGGCGCTTGAGCAACTGCCTGTGCCCAGGCGCCTCGATGAGTTGCTGTTCACCAATTTCCGTGAGCTGGCGGCGCAACGGCTGTGGCTCGATCAACTGATCATCGATTGGTCCGCCTCGCTGAGCGAGCCGGACCTGGATCACCTCCTCCATTACGCCAACACCCGGGGCATTCCCGCGGATCGGCACTTCTACAGCCTGCTCATGCACTTCTTCAACCACCAGACACATCACCGCGGGCAGGTCACCACCCTGCTCACCCAGGCGGGGGTGGATACCGGCGATACCGACCTGTTGTTCCTCGTGCCCAACGAGCCCGGCGCGACCTAGCGTTCAGCGGTGTTGCAACGCATAGCGACGACAGTGTTCCAAATAGCCTCGTTCGTGGCTGGCCACCAGCTGCACGACACTCGACCAGAGCCAGGACGGCGCATCGAGGGTCTTTGAGCGGCAGGATTGCAACTCGGTGATCCAGGACAAGCGCGTGGCCATGTCCATTTGCCGTGCATGGGCCAGCCCCACCACCCGCGCCAGATACCCGGCAGCCAGCATCGCCTCGGTCTGGCTCAGTTGATCCAGCTCCAGCTTCATGTCCTGGGGCAGCAATTCACGGATAAAAAATCCGTCGTCGAGCACCCGCGTGGCCAGCATTCGATTACCCAGGCCCGGCGACAGAAACCGCGCGCCCTCCACTACCCGCTTGCCGTTGTCCCTGGGCATCGCCGCCCTGGCGACACGGGGCGCTGCGGCGGCGATGGCTTGCTTGACATCAATCAGGCAGTAGTCCTGATCCTCTCCTTCGCCTATCCCCAGCAGCACCGCATAGCGTTTGAGCCCCAGCGAACTGCAGCCCTTCACCCAGTAAGCCGAGTCGAGCAATTGCACCTTGTCGTCGTTGGACCGCCCCTTGAGCGCGGTCACCAGCGTATGGATTTGCGGCGTGGCACACAGGGTCTTGAGCGCCGCACGCTCGGGTTTGGACAGCGACCAGAAGTGTTTGCCCAAAGGGATGGTGGGCCGGGTATTTTCAATGCGTTCCCGGGCCAGGTGCTTCCACGTCCGTTGCACGGCATTGCGCATGCCGGCTTTCACCTGCGCGGGCCTGGGCGGCTCCGCCTCGACATCCTCCTGAAAGGCCAGCTCATACCCGACCATCATTTCTTCGAGCATGCGCGCGGTGGCAACACCGGGCAGATCGGAGCCGCGAGCCGCCGTGGCCAACGACAGTGCCAGCCTCACCAGGTCATGGGCAGGGTTGCCGATGACGGTCTGATCGAGGTCACGGATATGGATATCGGTGCGGCCTTTCAAGTCACCCGTCGGCCCGAGGTTCCCGGCGTGGCAATCGCCGCAGATCCACACGGCCGGCCCTTTGGGCAGGCGCCTGCCAGGTTGGCTGTGCAGCCACTCGTAAAACTGCACCGTACTGCCCCGGACATAGGCGTGGGCGGATCTCGCCATTTTCAGATTTTTAAGGTGGGAAAGTGTTTCCAGACGCGCCGACGGTCGAGGTGTTTTCATGAAGTCTTCTTGCAAGGGACTGTAGGCTGTTGACCCTTGCGCTCGTGTAAATGTTTCAAATTATTTCAGCGTGTTCAGTGCCCCGACTTTTTCTCTACCCCCGGTTTTCGACTTGCAGCTCCCCCAGCAGAAACGCCAGTGATTCCGGGGCCCCATCATGGGTTCGTGGCGAGCGCTGGTCGTCCCACGGCATCGCGTCCGCCGTGCAGAAGTCGCCAATACACTCAGCATCCAGCTTGCCATCGAGCAGCCCCAGCGGAATCCAGTAGTAAGGCGAATCACGCAGGACGTTCGGCACAGTCGAGCCGCATTGCGCGCAGAAGTCGTTCCTGTAGCCAGTGGGCTTTAGCCAGCTCTTGACTACCTCCTGCCCTGCTTCCCAGCGAAAGTCGGGCGCTTTGACCAGCGTGGCGAGATTGTGGCCGACCCCGGTTTGCTTGCGGCACAGAGTGCAATGGCAGCGATAAAAGAATCGAGGCTCAACTTCGAGGGAAAAACGGACGGTACCGCACAGACACTGCCCTGTTGCCATGTGAATCTCCTTTGTAGTGCAGATTATCGAGCGCTTCAGCCCGAAAGCGTGGGCTATTTTTACCGGCTCCTGTGTTCACGAACCAGAAAAATAATACGCCGGGTCGCTGCTGGATAAGCAAAAGCCCCCAAGCAATAGCCTCAGGGGCTTTTAGCCTTTTGCTCAGTAAAATCGCGCCAGTGGCCTCCCAAACCGTAAAAAACCATCAACCCGACTTAACGGGCACACACTTCAAACTTGAAGTACTTCTCCTGCAGGCGCTTGCAAGTGCCGTTGGCATTGACGGCGGCAATGGCCGAGTTGAATTGCTCCTGCATCGCCTTATCGCCTTTGCGTACTGCAATCCCGTTACCGTCGCCAAAGTATTTCGGATCATCGAAGTCAGGCCCGACGACCGTATAACCTTTGCCAGCATCGGTATTGAGGAAGCCTTCGTAAATGTTGACGATATCGGCCAGTCCAGCGTTCAGGCGGCCTGCCACCAGGTCCAGAAAGAGCTGCCCCTGGGATCCGTAACGCACCACCTCGACGCCTGAAGGAACGAGAACGTCAGAGGCAAAGCGGTCGTTTGTGGTGCCCTGCTGTACGCCGACTTTTTTCCCTTTGAGATCAACCAGCGGATCATTGATGACGGAGCCCTGCTTCATGACCAGTCTGGCCGGCATGCTTCGATAATACTGCTGGGTGAAATCCACGGATTTAAGGCGCTCAGAAGTAATCAACATGGAAGAAAGAATGGCATCTATCTTTCTGACTTTAAGTGAGGGAATCAGGCCATCGAACTCTTGTTCCACCCACACACATTTGACCTTCATTTCGGCACAGAGCGCGTTGCCCATGTCGTAGTCGAAACCTGCCGTGCCGCCATCGGATGTTTTATACGAAAACGGAGGGTAACTGGGCTCAATGCCAATGCGCACAACTTTCGACTCTTCAGAAAATGCCGACGCTGAAATGCAGACGAGCGCAAACAGCCCGATCAACTTGACCATCGCCATGATGTAAGTTCCTGTTTTTATTTAAATGTAGGCAGTGCCAATCTCAAACCGCTTTAGCCTTTGAATCGTCGCATCACTTCCGATCTCGGTAGGCGCCCGCATTTCCCCACGAAGCACCCAATACGTTAAGAATCATTCTGCCAGCGATAATGCACGTCATGGCATTGCTCGCATCGAAACTGGGTGCAACTTCCACGACATCCATGCCTACCACTTTGCATTTCTGCGACACGGCCCTTAACAGCGGCGCAATCTGCTCAAAACGCAAACCACCCGGCGACGGCGCCAGAACACCAGGCATGCCGGAAGGGTCCAGCCCGTCTGCGTCGACGGTGATGTAGACGGCTGCGCCTTGCGGGATCGTGGCAAGCACCGGTTCGATACCGCAGGCGTGAATCTGTTCTGCCGTGAAAATCCGCGAGCCGTATTCCTGCGCCGCAAGAAACTCTTCGCGCCTGGCGCTCCCCGTCCCGCGCATGCCGATCTGTGTCATCCCGCAAATCCACGGTTTTTCGCTGGCCCAGCGTAACGGGCTGCTATAGCCGCGACGAACGCCACTGACCTCGGCTCGCCAGTCGAGATGAGCATCGATATGGAGGATGTGTACGGGAGTCTGCAAGACCGCCAAGGCATCCAGGGCCGGGATGGTGACCCCATGATCGCCGCCCAGGATAAACACCTGTGCACCATCGCCCCAGAGACTGGCCAGCAACTCGGTCACCTGCAGGGCATGTTCGTCATAGCTGCCGTTGGTCCAGGGCATGTTGCCGAAATCGACGCAGTGGGCTGGCAACACACTGGACAGTTCAGCGCCCAGATCAAAATCCCAATGCTCCTGGCCATCACAGAACTGCCCGGATTGCCAACGTATGGCATCCGGTGCTCGCGCCTGGTCATTGGGGTGCGGGTTGCCCGGATAGGGCTCACTGTGGGGCAACCCGAGCAGTGCCACTTGCGTCGGCCGAGCCCGTGCGACAGTTGCGATGGGCCAGTTCAGAAAGGGGCGAACGGGGGCTTGGGTGGTTTGCATGTTCATCGGTGAGGTCTCCTGTGGAAGGCATCTAGGCTCATTGAGTAGACGCAAGGCCGCAGGTATCCTCAAGCTAAATAAATTGGTTCATCTTTAAAAAAACTAAACCAGGGACGCCATGCTCGACACCCGTGATCTGATGACATTTCTGGCCGTCATCGAGGAAGAAAGCTTCGAAGCGGCCGCACGCGTCCTGCATGTGACGCCCGGCGCCGTGTCTCATCGGATCAAGCAACTGGAAGAAAGCGTCGGCACGCTGCTGGTCAAACGACTGCTGCCGACCCAGGTCACATCCGCCGGGGAAGTCGTGCTGCGACTGGCACAACAGATGCGCATGCTGCAGACGGACGCCCGGCAGGAGTTGAGCGAAGCCAACAGCACGGTCAACGCCCGTGTCACGATTGCCTTGAACGATGACTCACTGTCGACCTGGTTTCTGGCCGCCATCTTGCCGGTGATCAAGGCGCACCATGTGTCGCTGGACCTGCGCATGGGGGATCACGAACATACCAACCAACTGTTGCGCGACGGTACTGCCATCGCCGCCATCACGACCGATCCGAAACCGGTCAGAGGCTGCGCCATCAAGGCGATCGGGACCATGCGCTACAAGGCGGTAGCGACTCCGGAATTTCAGAAAGAATACTTTCCCCAAGGTTTTACACAGCAGGCTGTGGAACAGGCTCCGACCATCCTGTTTGATCGGCAGGACAGCATGACGGAGCGTTTCTGCCTGCAGCTATTTGGCCAAAGCTTGCAGATGCCCGTTCATTACATACCCAGTTCGCGCAACCTGATCGAGGCGACGAACATGGGACTGGGCTGGAGCATGGCGCCGGAAATATTGATCAAGGATGAGTGTGAAAGTGGACTTCTGGTCGAGCTCGCTCCCGAGCAGACACTGGATATCCAGCTGTACTGGCAAGCCTTCAAACTCAACACTCACTTACTCAAGGAACTCACCCAAAGCATCGCCATCCCCATCAATGCCTGATGGACGGCTAACGGGCACTGGACCCGAGCCACTCGATAAACTCATAGACCTCAGGTCGATTCCGACTACTTTCACTGCAAACAGAGTAGTAGTTATGCAGCGCCGGAACACTCAACGTGAACGGTTGCACCAGTCGCCCTTCATCCAGGTCTTTCGCCGAGACGACCTCGTCACTGAGGGCAACGCCAAAACCTTCGCGCGCGGCTTCAAGCACCAGGCCGAAGTCTTCGAAATGAACGTCGTTGTAGTCGCGCTCATGACAACGCGCCTCGGTGAGCCAGCGCCGCCATTGCGAGCCGTCGTCTTCATGCAGCAAGCGATGATGGCTCAGGTCGTCAAGGTGACGCAGGCCCCGGTCCCCACGAAGCAACTGGGGACTGCAGACCGGGGTCATGCGTATCCCATGAAGCAACCGCCACCAATAACCCGTACCCGGTGGCGTGCCATACATCACCGCGACATCCGCCCGCCGCCAGTCAACCTGGCCGTAACTGCGTTCGTTGATGACATTGAGCTTGATGTGGCGATGCTCATCCATGAACGTGAACAAGCGTCTGGCCAGCCAGCCGAGGCCATAGGAGCCAGGGATGGACAAGGTCAGTGGCTGCACTTGGTCTGGCGAAACAGTCGCATTGCGTAGCGCAGAGACACCGGCACCAATCTCCTTGATCGCACTGGCCACGTGCTTCTGCAGGACCTTGCCACTGTCGGTCAGCACCAGTTGGCGGCCCTGCTTGACCAACAAATCCATGCCGAGGCTGGCTTGAAGCGCCTTCAGTTGCTGGCTGACAGCGCCTGCGGTGACATGCAGTTCATCGGCCGCCGCACTGATATTGCCCAGCCGGGCAACGCACTCGAAAACCTTGAAACTGTGCAGCGGCGGTAAGCTCATCGGTGGCAGCCTGATTGAGTCGAGGGTGAATGCCCGGCAGGTAATAACTGATCGCTCGAACTCCGTCAACGATCACCGACAAATCTGACAGCCCCGAAAGTTTAGTTTTTCTAAGTTCATAACCTTTAGTATTTATCGATTGATTAGCCGTTGCGCATTCGTTTGACTGGTGCCCCCACCACCTGGAAGTTTCACCGATGAAATTCAATAATAAAAAGGCCCTGCTTACCATTACTTTGGCGAGTGCGCTTGTTTTAAACGCAAACGCAGAAAACACCGACAAAACCAACTCAAGCTTTGTTGTTCACAAACTAAGCGATAGTCTTTATGCCATTGGCGAACCCAACTATTACCAGGCAAATTACTCTTACCTGATTGTCGGCACCGACAAGGCCTTGATGCTGGATGCCGGCGCCAACCAGAAGGAAGACATCACCCAGGTCGTCAAGAGCATCACCCGCAAACCCCTGTCCGTTCTGCCATCGCACTTGCACTTCGACCACATCGGTGGGCTGCACAACTTCGACAGCATCTACTTGCTGGATACCGCCTTCACGCGCCAGTTCAAGCAGAAAGACGGGCTCTATCATGTGCCCGAGTCAGTTTACCTGGGCAACTTCGATCACTTTGTACTGCAACCCTTCAAAGTGTCGCGATTGGTCAAGCCCAATGAGGTGATCGACCTGGGTGGCGTCAAACTGAAACTGCTCGGTGTGCCCGGTCACACCGAAGATGAAGTAGCGCTCTATGACGAAAAGAATAATGTGCTGCTGTCAGGCGACCACCTTTATCCGTCGTCGCTCTTCGTTGGCAACATTAAGGATTATGTTGCCTCGGTTTCGGCCACCCTGAACATCATCAACAAAGATACGGCCATCTATGGTGCCCACGCTGGCTCAGACCCGACCCAGGTGCCAAGAATGACCTACGAAGAGATCGAGCTCATCCGCGACAAGATGAAAGCCGCGCAGGACAAGACAGCCACGCCAGAGCCTTTCTCCGGTTCGGATCTGGTCAGGAGCACGCATCTTTACAAGGTCGACAAAGAAGTCAGCATTTACTCGGACATTGAATTCAACGACGGCAGAAAATTCGGTTATTGATGCCGCTCACCCCGCCAGCGGCTCGGCACTGTTCACAAACATCAAGGCCGTGGTGATGCAGCACTTCTCGGCTCGTTTGGAACTGAAGGCCTGATGGTCGAGGGCCCATTCGAGCCAGAAGCCGTCGATCAGTGCGGTGATGGTCAGTGCCGCGCCCTTGGCATCGATTTTGGTGCCGTTGTCCTTGGCGATGGCCTTGAACACCGCTTCCAGTTCCTTGCGGTAATCGGCATAGAGCTTCTTGTTCAGCTCGCGCAATTGGTCCGAAGACACCGCCGCGCCCCAGAAACCCAGCCAGGTGGTCAGCGTGAACTCGTTGAAAATCTGCCCGCGAAACGAAGAACGGATGATCGCCAGCAGGCGGTCTTCGGAGGTGCCGCCCTGGGTTGCCATGAACTTGCGCGTCTCTTCGCGCAACTGATCGGTCAACTCCTGGTAGGTCGACAACATCAACTCTTCCTTGCTGGAAAAGTGATGGCCGATCAGGCCGATGGACACGCCCGCCTGGGCACAGATGCGTTCAAGGGTGCTGCCGCTGTGGCCATAACGGGTGATGCATTGCATCGTCGCCTCGATGATGGCCTTGCGGCGCATCTCCGGCTCAATGCGTGTCCGGCGTTTCTTCGGTTCCACCACTTCAGACTCACTGCTCATTCATCAACCTGTGCTTTACGGGGCGTCTATCGATTTGGACGAGGCGCCAATTTAGCAACTTTTTGCCAGGCCGGTCGCAGGAAATCCGCAGATCTGAAGTTTCAACGCTGGAGGTGAAGTACAGAAATAAAAAACTCACCGCCCATTGCTGGCGGTGAGTCATGGGCAGCGAGGTCAGTTGGCGGGCAGCGCGCTTTCCAGATCCTTGTCCAGGTGATCGATCTGCGCCAGTTCCTGCTGGATGTTCTGCGAGCGGCACAGCCAGTAGTAAACCAGTGCGGAAACCACCAGCCCGATCAGCATGCTGATGTCGGCACCATCGAGCAGCGTGGTCACGTAACCGGTGTACAAACCGGTGCTGGAAAACGGCAGCATGGCCACAAACCCGGCGATATAGGCGCCGATGCCGCGCCAGTTCCAGCGCCCGTAAATGCCGTCTGGCTTGAAGATCTCGGTAATGGAAAACTTGCCGTGACGCACCTTGTAGAAGTCCACCAGGTTGATCGCCGTCCATGGGGTGAACAGGTACAGGAGGATCGCGAGGAAATCACCGAAATCCTTGACGAAATTGTCCGAGGCCGTCATCGCGATGGCTATCGCGGTGCCGCCCACCAGCAGCATCGAGGCGATGCGCTTGAGCAAGGTCGAGGTCTGGCTCTTGATCGTGTCGGCAATGCTCAACAGGGTGATGGAGGCGCCGTAGAAGTTCTGCGCGGCGCTGGTCACCAGGCTCAGAACAGCGAGGATCAACAGGAACTCACCAAAACCGCTGAAGAGCATGTTGCCCAGCATCACCAGGCCTTTGGCCAGATTTTGTCCCGGGCTCAGTGCCGCCGCCAGAGCACCGATCAACATCATCCAGACGCCACCAATCATCGCGCCCAGGTAGGTCCACCAGAACGACGACTTGACGCTGACATTCGGCGGCAGATAGCGCGAGTAGTCGGAGACATAAATCGCCCAGCTCAACTGATAGGCCGCGGCAACAAAGAACTGCGCGAGGAACGGCGTCGCCTTGAACCCGGAAACGCTCAACTGCTCGGCCGGCAGTTTGACGAAGAACAATAGCCCGGCGGTGAACACCAGCATCACCGCGATCAGCACGAATGCGAGGACTCGCTGCACCTTGTGAAAGGTGTTGTAACCGGCAATCGCCATGATGATCGCCAGCAACGAAAAGGCGATCGCCGAGCCTTGTTCCGGCGCGTTGAACAGTTCATGCAGGGTTTGCCCGACCAGCAACTGGTTGAAGGCGTTGTAGCCGACGTAGGTGGCGATGGCCACTACGTACACCAGCAACGCCCCCAGATAACCGAACTGCGGCCGTGATTGAATCAGCTGCGGCAGGCCCATTTGCGGGCCCTGGGTCGAGTGACCGGCCATGAACAGGGTGCCGAAGGCGCAGCCGAGGAAGATCGCCACCGCCGACCAGAACAGGTTGGCGCCCATACCGATGCCGATGATGCCGACGGCCAGGGTGGTCAGGTGCGCCTCGCCGCAAAACCAGATCGGCCACAGGTGCCAGGCCTTGCCGTGGCGCTCGGCGAGCGGGACGTAATCGATGGAGCGTGTTTCAAGGTTCAGGCGTCCTTTGGACGAGGCTTCGCTGGAGACAGACATCTCGGTTGCACCTTTTATTGTTGGTTTGATTGCACGGCAAAACGTTGAAATGCGTGGTCAGTCGCGACCCTGATCGATGGCCTGGGCCAGCAGGATCTCGAGATCTTGCAGGGTGCTGTCGCGGGGGTTGGTCAAGCGTGCGGGGTCGCCCATGGCCTTGCGTGCCACCGCGCTGATGTCCGCGTGATTGACACCCAGTTCAGACAGCGACTTGGGAATATTCAGGCGGTCGAGCAAGGTGCAAATGGCGCTGTAGAAGGTCTCGAAGCGCGCATCCGGCAGGTCCATCGCCTGGGCGACCGGCTTGAGCCTTGGCATGATCTCGGCCCGGTTGAAGCGCAACACCACCGGCAGGATGATCGCGTTGGTTAGACCGTGGTGGGTGTTGTAGGTGGCACCGACCATGTGACTGAGCGCGTGCACCAGCCCCAACCCCTTGAGAAAGCCGACACCCGCCAGGCACGAGCCAATCAGCATCTTGCCCCGGGCTTCGAGGTCCTGCCCCTGGTGGACGGCCGTGTCGATCGAACTCCAGAGCAGGTTCAGCGCCTGCAACGCTGCACCGTCGCTGAGCGGGTTGAAATTGGGCACAAAGTAGGCTTCCAGTGCATGAATGATCGCATCGCAACCGGTCCATGCCGTGAGGTTAGCCGGCAGGCTCCGGGTCAGTTCCGGGTCGAGGATCACCGCTGCCGGTCGCGCTCGCGGGTGCCACACACAGCCCTTGATGCCACGAGCGGTGTCGGTGAGCATCGCCGTGCTTTCGGTTTCGGCACCGGTCCCGGCGGTGGTCGGGATGGTGATCACCGGCGGGAAATCGGCGGCACTGAAACCACTCGGCACCGGCTTATCGAAATCGAATGTCCACAGATCGCAGCGGGTTTGCCGGGCAATCAGGGCCACGGCCTTGCCGCCGTCCAGACCACTGCCGCCGCCCAGGGCGATGATGCCGTCGGCCTCCCATGCCTGATAAGCCGCCGCGCCGGCGATCACCGAGGTGTCCGTGGGGTTGGGTTCGATCCCGCCGTACACCCCGCACACCAGGCCGGCATCGGTCAGCGCCTGTTGCATCTGGCCCACGAACGGCAGGCTCAACGAGCCCTGGTCAGTGATGATGATCGGCCGGGAGATGTTGAATGCCCGGCACAGTTCCACCAATTGGTGACGGGCTCCCGGGCCATACTCCATCGGCAACGGCACGGTCCACGTTTGCCGGTTCAACGCTGATAGATTGTTTTCCATGGGGTTTACCTCAAGCGCAACGCACGATGGTGGATTTCAGTTCGGTGTATTTGCCCAGGGCATGGGCGGAGTTATCCCGGCCATTACCGGACTCCTTGAAGCCGCCAAAGGGGAAGTTCATGTCCACCAGTTCGTCATAACAGTTGACCCAGACCGTGCCCGCTTTCAGTTGCCGGGTGGCGTGGTGGATCGTCTTCAGATCGGAGGACCAGATCGCCGCCGCCAGGCCGTACTCGGTCTGATTGGCGATCGCGATCGCCTCCTCCAGGGTGTCGAAGGCAAAGACCACCAGCACCGGGCCGAAAATTTCTTCGCGGGCGATACGGGCCGAGGCGTCCCGGGCGAGGAAAATCGTCGGTTGCAGATAAGCGCCCGAGGCGATATCCGACAGTGCCTGCCCGCCCTTGAGCAGTTGCGCTTCCTGCTGGCCGATGTCGATGTATTCGCAGACACGCTCGAACTGCACACCGTCGATGATGGCGCCGGTAACGCTGTTCGGGTCCAGTGGATGGCCAGGCAGCCAGGCGTCGGTGGCCTCAAGCAACACCGGAATCAGTGAGTCAAGAATGGAGCGCTGCACCAGCAGCCGTGAACCGGCACTGCACACCTGCCCCATGTTGGCGAAGATCGCAGCGGCCGCAGAATGCGCAGCCTGGGTGATGTCCGGACAATCGGCCATGACGATATTGGCCGACTTGCCACCCAGCTCCAGCCACACTCGCTTGAGGTTGGAGGCCGCGGCATTCTTGGCAATCTCGCGCCCGACCTTGCCCGAACCGGTAAAGGCAATGCAGTCGACATCGCCATGCAGGCTCAGGTCCCGCCCGGCAGAACCGTCGCCGGGGACCACGTTGAACACACCCGCAGGCATCCCCGCCTCCATCGCCAGTGCGGCAATACGCAAGGCGCTGAGCGGGGTCTTTTCCGAGGGCTTGAGGACCACACTGTTACCGGCCGCCAGGGCCGGAGCGAACTTCCAGGCCGCCATCAGCAAGGGGTAGTTCCAGGGCACGACCGCCGCCACAACGCCCATGGGCTGTTGCGTGACGGTGCCGAAAAACGCTGGGGATGTCGCGGGTACCTCGCCGTGCACCTTGTCGATCAACTCGGCAAACCAGCGCAGGCAGTAAATGGTTCCGGGCAGATCTCCGCCAAGGGTATCGGCGATGGGCTTGCCGCTGTCCAGGGTTTCCAGCAAGGCCAGTTCTTCAGTGTGCGCTTCGAGCAAGGCGGCCCATTTCAACAGCACAGCCTTGCGTTCGCCGGGGGCCAGCCCTGCCCAGACCCCAGCCTCAAAACTGCGCCGCGCTGCCGCTACCGCACGATCAACATCGACGCTTTCACACCGGGCAACCGCGGCCAACGGCGCGGTATCGATCGGGCTGTAGGAGTAGAAGGTCTCACGACTGTGGGCGTCGACATAGACGCCATCGACAAACGCCCGGCCTTCGATCTCGAGCGTTTTCGCTTGTGCAAGCCAGTAGGCCTGGTCTTTCAAATCTGCCACCGCAACACCTCATCTTGTTCTTGTCAGGCGGAGGCGATGCTAGGCGATACTGAAAATACATTCAATAACAGGAAAGGCATTAACTGAATTATTTTTCAGTAACACCCGAGAAAATATTGACCGAAATGACAATACAAGCGCTTTCCATGGCGGAAAACAGCACATTCGAAAGCGCCTGCAAACTGTTCGGATGCCTCCAACTCAAGCTGATTCGCTCCGGATCGTTGCTGAACAATGGAACGTTTGAGCTGAGCAGAGGGTCCCTGGCTGGGCCAACTGCACAAGAAATCCGAGGAGGATCCGGAACAGAAATGACAGAGCCTGCATCTGGCTCTGATAGCTTGAAGAATCCCGACAAAACGTTTGTGAACCTTCGCTTCGCCGGGAACACAACGATTTAGCTGCGCAACATTCTTTGATAGCAAATCTGCGCAAAGGAAACGTTCGGTACGTTATGGCCCCCGACTCCGGAGGCCTCTTTACCTTGAACCTGAATCAGCCAATATCCGCGGTTGTATTCCACTTCCCATTTGTAGCGGTATTTGCCACTGCTGGTCCAGAACGGGTTGGAGGTCAGAAGACCGTGACAACTGCCCAACTGAATGGCATCGGCTGCGCTTCCGGTACTATCCGTTACAAGAGGGAAAGGAATATCAGTTCCACCTTTGTTCAAGATCAAAGTCGCAGTAGCGCCTTCGACCGGATGACCTGTCGAGTCCTTCAACAAGACTGACCAGTTCAAAACCCGGTATGCCTGAGTGGTTGCCCAGTAGAGTGGTATCTCAGCGGCATCACCCCGGACTCGGCTGTCTGCGTAATAAGGCGCTGAACCCAATTCAAGAATATAGGTATCCCCCGCTACGAAAGCATTGGACGGTTTCTTCGAGATACGAACCTGAACCTCCTGATCAGGCGCCAACCCTGTCAACTTTAAAGCCTCTCCCCAAGGAATAACCGACCAGTTTCCTTCGTGATTATATTCCACAGTCAAAGGTCGGTTGTTCTTCACGTGTGCATGGATCAATACGTCCTGTCCCCGAACTGAAGTGAAACTGTAGTGCTTCACTTCCGTCTCGTCAGCCAGTCCCTCCACCAGAGTGTTGAGTTTGTCCGGCAGCACCGCTGGCATCAACGTGATTTGAGTCGCAACACCCGACACAGCCGCCCCACTCATGAAAGACATCGCCCCCGCTGTACCTGCTACCAACAATCCCCCCCCAAACAAAAATACCAGTTTCAACCAAAACTTTTTAATTGAAGTAATCCACATAGCAACGCTCTCATCATTTAAACCAGATACCGGAAATCAAAAATTCCCGGAGTTTCTCCACCAAAATGGCATCTGCATTTGATCGACCTGCCCAAGGTGAGAAGCGGTAGATATGTATACAACTCCAATAAAAACGGCACATGTGAAAGCACCTACTTCCTGTTCGGATTATTCCTACATGTTTATCAGGTCATCCAATTCAGGAACTGGCCGTTAAGTCATTAGACCCCTCCTGCCATGAGAGATTGAAATGAACGTAACAGGTGCTATATCGCTTCAAATTGCGTTTTCGCAAGTCGCAAAGACTTTTTTGGAAACCCCCAAGTCCGATAAGGTTGAAATACCGGGAGTTGATGAAAAAAGAGCAATGCTGGCCATCGACATACTTATGCGTCGCTCAGAGCAAAAAGGAATCACCAGCGAAGATGTGGATGCGCTGGATGCATTTTTAGAGGCGAACAACCTGACCCCTGATGATTTTGGAGTAGGTATGCAGCTAAAAAGAACCAAAGGCTACTTCCTCCTCGGCAAAGAAATCCAGGCCGGAATCGCCCTCCGTGAAATGGAAGATCTCTACGCCAACTTCAAGCAAAACCTGCAAAGCCAGTGGTCAGGCCTGGCACACCTCGCCACCGGTTTCACGGTCAGCGAGGACGGCCAGCTGAAAGTCACCTCGCCTCCCAATACGCTGACCGCCCGGGATGAGGAAATCCTGACCGCCCTGCTGAACGAGACCAAAGGCTTGCAACCCTTGACCCTCAAGCACGCCAAACTGGTGATCGAAATGGTCCAGCTGGACAAGCCACAGTTCGAAGGCAAGGTGACCCTGGACCTGAGCAACTTTCACAAGCTGATCGACTATGGGTTGTTGCTGAACAAGGGTGCGCTTGACCTGAGCAGTTCAGATTCCTGGCTGGATCAACTGCACAAAAAGTCCGAAACAGATCCGGACCAGAAAAGACAGAGGCTGCACATCGAGGTGTGATTGCCTTCTCCCCTGTAGGAGCAAGCCGGCTCCTACAGAAAGTGCGTCCGTTCAGCGCGACGAAGCCGTCACACTGGCCCGCGCCGCGTGCAGTTTCTTGTAGCTGTCGATCAGGCGCAGATGGCGGTCGAGGCCTTCCAGCTTCATGCTGGTCGGGGTCAGGCCGTGGAAGCGCACGCTGCCGTTCACCGAACCGATGGCGGCGTCCATGCGCTCGTCGCCGAACATGCGACGGAAGTTGACTTCGTAGTCGGCCAGTTCCAGGTCTTCGTCCAGCTCCATCTCCAGCACCACGTTCACCGCCTGGTAAAACAGGCCGCGCTCGACGGTGTTGTCGTTGTACTGCAGGAAGGCTTCGACCAGGTCCTTGGCCTGCTCGTACTTCTGCAGCGCGAGATAGATCAGCAGGCGCAGTTCGAGGATGGTCAGCTTGCCCCACGGCGTGTTGTCGTCGAACTCGATGCCGATCAGCGTGGTGATGTCGGTGTAATCGTCCAGCTCGGCGTTTTCCAGGCCCTTGGCCAGGTTGCGCAGGCCGACCTTGCTCAGGTTGTGCAGGTTGAGGATGTCGGCTCGGAATTGCAGGGCCTTGTTGGTGTTGTCCCAGATCAGGTCTTCGACCGGATAGATTTCCGAGTAGTCCGGCACCAGGATGCGGCAGGCCTTGGCACCGATGTGCTCGTAGACCGCCATGTAGACTTCCTTGCCCATGTCTTCGAGGATGCCGAACAGGGTCGAGGCTTCCTCGGCGTTGGAGTCTTCGCCCTGGCCGGAGAAATCCCACTCGACGAACTCGTAATCGGACTGGGCGCTGAAGAAGCGCCACGACACCACACCGCTGGAGTCGATGAAGTGCTCGACGAAGTTGTTCGGCTCGGTGACCGCCTGACCCGAGAAAGTCGGTTGCGGCAAATCGTTCAGGCCTTCGAAACTGCGGCCTTGCAGCAATTCGGTAAGACTGCGCTCCAGCGCCACTTCAAAGCTTGGGTGGGCGCCGAACGAAGCGAACACGCCGCCGGTGCGCGGGTTCATCAGGGTCACGCACATCACCGGGAACTCACCGCCCAGCGACGCATCCTTGACCAGCACCGGGAAGCCCTGCTCTTCCAGGCCCTTGATACCCGCCAGAATGCCCGGGTACTTGGCCAGCACCTCCTGCGGCACATCCGGCAACGCCATCTCGCCTTCGAGGATTTCGCGTTTCACCGCCCGCTCGAAGATTTCCGACAGGCACTGCACCTGCGCTTCGGCCAGGGTGTTGCCGGCGCTCATGCCGTTGCTCAGGTAGAGGTTTTCGATCAGGTTGGACGGGAAGTACACCACTTCGTTGTCCGACTGGCGCACAAACGGCAGCGAGCAAATGCCGCGCTGGGTATTACCGGAGTTGGTGTCGTACAGGTGCGAGCCACGCAACTCGCCCTCGCGGTCGTAGATCTTCAGGCAGTATTCGTCGAGGATCTCGGTCGGCAGTTCGTCTTTCGCGCCAGGCTTGAACCAGCGCTCGTCCGGGTAATGCACGAACGGCGCATTGGCGATCTCCTCGCCCCAGAACTGGTCGTTGTAGAAGAAGTTGCAGTTCAGGCGCTCGATGAACTCGCCCAATGCCGAGGCCAGGGCGCTTTCCTTGGTCGAACCCTTGCCGTTGGTGAAGCACATCGGCGAATGCGCGTCACGGATGTGCAGGGACCAGACATTGGGCACGATGTTGCGCCACGAAGCGATTTCGATCTTCATCCCAAGGTCGGCGAGAATGCCCGACATGTTGGCGATGGTCTGCTCCAGCGGCAGGTCCTTGCCGGCGATGTAAGTACCGCCGTCGGACACCGAGCTCGGCATCAGCAACGCCTGGGCATCGGCGTCGAGGTTCTCGACTTCCTCGATCACGAACTCGGGCCCGGTCTGCACGACTTTTTTTACCGTGCAGCGGTCGATGGAACGCAGGATGCCCTGACGGTCCTTGGCCGAGATGTCCGCCGGCAGCTCGACCTGGATCTTGAAGATCTGGTTGTAGCGGTTTTCCGGGTCGACGATGTTGTTCTGCGACAGGCGAATGTTGTCGGTGGGAATGTTGCGGGTTTCGCAGTACAGCTTCACGAAGTACGCCGCGCACAGGGCCGACGAGGCCAGGAAGTAGTCGAACGGTCCCGGGGCCGAGCCATCGCCCTTGTAGCGAATTGGCTGGTCGGCGATCACCGTGAAGTCGTCGAACTTGGCCTCAAGTCGAAGGTTGTCGAGAAAGTTGACCTTGATTTCCATGCGCGAGTACCAGAATAACGAGCTAAACAAATTGGCCGCCATTATCCGGCTTTTGCGCGGGAAGTCTCGTGCTTTCCGCCGTGGCCGCCGACCGGTTGCACCGGGTGCGCCCGTCGCAGTTCGTGTTTAAATGGTCGTTCCAGCCTGATAACTTCAGGCCCGGCCCGGATGCCGCTCTTTCATCAAGGATCATGAATGTCGCTGATTACGCAACGCGTGGAACTCGCCCGCCAGGGCCTCAATGACAAAGTCATCTGCCGCATGCCGTCCGGCTGGGCGGTCATGGGCGATGTGCAGTTTCTCCCTGGTTACTGCCTGCTGCTGCCCGACCCGGTCGTGCCCAGCCTCAACGATCTGGACGCCGAAGCCCGAGCCAGCTACCTGCTGGACATGGCTCGCCTGGGTGACGCCGTGCTGCAGGTCACCGATGCCCTGCGCATGAATTATGAAATCCTCGGCAACAGCGAACCGGAACTGCACTGCCACCTCTTCCCTCGCTACGCCTCAGAACCGGAAGGTCAACGCAAGATGCCGGTCTGGTTCTATGACTGGAAAAACGCCATTCCCTACTGCGAAGAAACCCATGGCGACTTGCGTCAGCGCATCGCCGGGCAACTGGGCCAGGGTGATCAATGACGTCATTCAACATCCGCGAACTCGCACCCACGGACACCCAGGCATTGCTGGCCTTCGAAGTGCAGAACCGTGAATGGTTCGAAGCGCATATCGATGCCCGCGAGCCGGCGTTCTACTCATTACAAGGGGTGGCCGAACACATCGGTGAATACCTGTCCGGTTTTGCCGTTGGCGCCTGGCACCCGTTGGTGATCGAAGACGTCCAGGGAAACATCGTCGGGCGCGCCAACCTGAAAAACATCGACGCGACGAGCCGCTGCGCGGAAGTCGGTTACCGTGTTGGCGAGCAGTTCTGCGGGCAGGGACTGGCGACCCTGGCGCTCAGGCACCTGATCGAGACCGCGAGGTCGCGTTGGGCGCTGACGCAGTTGCTGGCGTACGTCTTCGAGGACAATGCGGGCTCGCAGAAGGTGCTGGAGCGCTGCGGCTTCGTGCCTGACCCCGTTGCTATCCAGCAAACAGGTAACGAACGCCGGTTTGTTCTTACTCTCTAGAACAGCGCCTCTTGCAGGTTCGGGGGAGCCGCAACCCATGGCTCCCCGTCGCGCGCCACTCAGTGCGGCCACAGATCAATCGGAAAGTACTTCTCGGAAATCTTCGTGTATTGGCCCGAGGCATAAAGTTGCGTCAGCGCGTCGTCGATGCGCGCCTTGAGTGCGGTATCGCCCTTGCGCAGCCCGGCTCCGACACCCAGCCCGTAGAGCAAGGGGTCCATCTTGACGCTGCCGGTGCCTTTTTCTTCATAGGCCAGGCCGTCGCGAGACTTGAGGAAGTCGATGTCACCGAGCTTGTCGAGGAACATCACGTCGATGCGCCCCGCCAGCAAGTCGGCGTTGCAATCGTCCTGGGTGTTGTAGATACGGATGTCCGAAGTCTTGCCGTAGGCGGTACGGATGAATTCGGCGTTGGTGGTCGAGCCTTGCACACCGATGGATTTGCCGGCCAGGCCTTCTGGTGTCAGGGTTAGCTCGACGTTTTTCGCGGCAACGAAAATGCCGGTGGTTTCGTAGTAAGGCCGCGAGAAGGCGATGACTTTCTGCCGTTCCGGGCTGATGCCCATGGAGTTGAACAGCACATCGAACTTGTTGGCGATCAAGGCCGGGATGATGCCGTCCCATGCCACTTCCTTGATTTCACAATCGGCCTTCATCTGCTCGCACAACGCACGGATCAGGTCGGGTTCGAAACCGGTGAATTGCCCACTGGGTGTCTTGACCAGAAACGGCGGGTACGGCTCGGCGGCGACACCAAAGCGCAGTTTGTCCTGGGAGGCGCCGGCGACTGTCGAAAAGGAACACAACGTCATGCCGATTGAGGCCAGCAATGTCAGATTGCGGAACATTCGTTTCATGGTCGATCCTTTTTTATCAGGAGGATTGTTATGGATGGAACGGTCCAATGGCGTGCAGCGATGTTGCAAAAAACGTTTAGGCCGCGGGTACGGGCAAAGGCAGCCAACCCTGGATGGCCTGCCAGTCAGGCTCCAGTGCAGAAAACCGTGAAAGCGAAAACGTCGACAGGTCGGCAAAACCGCAGCGCCCGTCCATCACCAGATCGCGAATGGCATGACCGCTGGCCGGCGACAGGCCGAAACCGACACCGGACATCGTGGCCACGGTGAGGTTGTCCAGCGACGGCGCACGATCGATGACGGGGCGGCCATCCGGCGTGTTCTCAATGAACCCGGCCCAACTGCGAATCACCCGCTTGTGCGCGACCTTGGGGAAGAGTTCGGCGAGCCGTCTGGCGATGTTGCATTGCAGCGGCGTCGACTGCGCGCGGGTGCCTTGCAGGTCCGCCAGATCGACCCATTCATGGGGCCCGCCGCCGTAGGCCAGGTTACCGCGCAGGGTTTGCCGGCCGTACAGGCCGTTGCCATCCACGCCACCGATGTCGAGCAACGGCAGCGGCTCGGTGACGATCATCTCGGCGCGAGCCGTGACCAGCGGAATATGTACACCCAGTTGCGCGGCCAGTTCACCGGTATAGGGACCTGCGGCAATCACCAGGTGATCACAGGCAATCAGCTCATTGGCCGTGCGCACACCCGTCACACGCTCACCCTGGCGTTCGATGCTGACCACCGGTGAGTGTTCCAGCACCCTGCCACCGAGGTTGTTCAGCGCCCAGGCATAAGCCTGCAAGGTGCGATGGGGATTGGCGTGCCCACCGAAGTGATAATAAAAGCCCGCCAGCACGTTATCGCCGGCAAAGGGCACCAGCTCGCGCACCTGTTGCGGGTCCAGGGAATCGACGCGCAGGCCATACCAGGCGGCCTCGTTCACGACTTTCTGATCCAGTGCAACCTGGTGCTCGGTAAGGTCGATGCTGATACGGTCCGGGCGATACTCGGTCGGATAACCCAGCAACTCGTCCATCATCGGCCACAGCCGTTGCTCCTCGGCAAACAACGGACTGTGGTGATGGGAACAGCCACCGCCATTACGCCCCGAGGCGCCCCAGCCGATCAGGCCGGCTTCGAGCACCAGCACATCGACGCCTTCGCGGGCCAACCACCAGGCGGCACTCAAACCGGTGACACCACCACCGACTATGACCACGGACGCACGGTTCGACGATTTCTTGATGACCTGCATGACTCAGCCCTCGGTCGGCAGCGGGTTGGCGGGACGGACGTCCGGGGCGCGTCTGGCGACGGTCGGCTGACCGCTGCACAACCAGAACGGCGTCCATTGCGACGGCATGTCGAACCAGGTATCCCAACGGCTCTGCATCTGCGGGACTTCTTCGACCTGGCCGGCCTGGTGCAGCGACAACGGCCGTACCGGTGGGCGAAACGAGGCCAGGGCAATGTCCTCGACCTTCATGCCCGCGCCAATGCCGAGCAGGGTCGCCACCTGTTCACGGCAACGACGGCCCTGGCATGGGCCCATGCAGGCGCGGGTCAGACGCTTGGTCACATCCGGGTTGGGTGACGCCTTGTGTGAAGACGTCATGATGTTGTGTTGTGCAGGATCGCTGGGTTTCCAGCCGAGATAACGCGGTGGCTGCTGACCAAGAATCTCGCTGGCGGTGACTTCTTCGCACAGGCACACAAACGGTTCTTTTCGAGCGTGAAGCGTGACGGCGCGGACCCAGGCGGTACGTCGCTCGCCAATATCAATGGCCGGCACATCAGGCGGCGACGCCGAGTCTTCAAGGGCAATGTCGACGCCCAGTGCGGCCAGCGCCGTGTGCGCAGCAATCCGGCCTTCACGGCGGGCAATCTCTTCTTCGAGGCTTTTCGACGGCCAGACACCCGCGCAATCGCCGGCCATCAATACGAACGGCAAGGACGTGCGCTGCGCCGGGTCGACAAGCGCAACGTGGCCGCCGCGGTCGGCCTGAAACGCTGTACGGCAGCCGGCAGCCTCGACCAACTCGATGGCCGGAATGGCCGCTACACCCAGCAGCACGGTGTCGCACTCAATTTCAATCGCCGTAGCTTCAATCGGCTTGCCCGTGGAATCGACGGCGACCGCGACAATGCCCTTGACGCCCAAGGCATCGCCGAGGGCTTCACGAATGACCTGTCCGGTCAGCACTCGCGCGCCCTGCCCGACCAGCCGGCTCAGCAAGGTCGCGTCACCGCTTGGCTCGGCGGCCTGCTCGACGATGGCGACAATGCGCACACCCTTGTCGAGCAACCCACAGGCCGAGGCCAGCGCTTGCGTATCACTGCCGATCAGCACGGCACGCTGGCAGTCCAGCGCCTCATACACGCTCGCCAATCGATGCGCCGCGCTGACGCCCATGACCCCTGGACGCTGCCAGCCATCAAAGGCCAGGCCCATGTCGCGGCGGCCTGCGGCAACGATCACCTGCTTGAAGCGCAACAGCCAGGCATGATCATCATCGGCCAGCCCCGCCACGGCGCCGTCGATCCAGGCCGTAGTAGGTTGCTGGGGAAACAGGCCCCAAACCGCCGTGCCGAGCCGCACATCGACCCCGGCCTCGAGCGCCTCGGCGATCTGCGGACGAGCATCGAGCAAGGTTTGCAGCACGCTGTTGCGGTTGCCGGCGGCAGCGCCCATCCTGCCGCCAAAATGCAGCGGCACTTCTTCGCCCATGGTCTCCAGGGGCACCGGATTTTCGTCCACCAGCGTCACGCTCAGGCCATGCCCGGCGGCCGCCAGCGCGGCGGCAAGCCCCGCCGGGCCGGCACCGACGATAAGGATATCGGTGTCATCGTTGATCGGCGGCGCCTTGCCGGCCACCGAGGCCGGATCGTAATAAATGGCTTTGGTCACTGTGTTTCCCCCGGCAGATGTGAAATGAAAACCCGTGGCTATCGACTAGAACAGCGAAGACGGCGGCTTGACGTCGCCCTCGGCGAAGCGCGACAAACGCAGTTGATGCATGTCCAGCCCCGGGTCGCCCGAGTCGATCCAGTCCGCCAGGGTCTTGCCGACGATCGGCCCCATGGCGAAACCGTGCCCGCAGAAACCGGTAGCCACCGCCAGGCCACGGGGCGTGGTGTTGGCGTCGATCACCGGAATGCCGTCGGGCAAGACATCGATCCCCCCCGCCCAGCGGTCGGCGATCTGCGTATGCACCTGCCCGGGGAACGCCGCCTTGAGCGCGTGCATGGCCCGGCCCAGGCCTTTGTCGTTGGGCGGGATCAGCGGGTTGCGCTGGTGAATGCCGGGGCCCAGGCGTGAGGCTTCCGACCACGGCATGCGCTGCTGCAGGTCGCTCAGGCAGGCGCCGTTGAGATTGAAGCGAAAGGACTTGCGGTGCGCCCACAGCGAAGGCGCGTACCAGTGCAGGGCGCGCAGATGGCCCAGGGTCATGTCGACGTCGACATGGGCATCGTCGGCAATGTTGAAGCTGCCATCGAGGCGCTGGCGGAAGCCCACGCCATTGGCAATGGTGGAGATGCCGCTCAACGCCGGGCCGGGCGTGGTCCGCGCCACGGTGCCGCGGACCAGTTGCTGCGGCAAGTTGATCCCCAGGCGCTTGAGCAAACGAAAGGTGGTGACGCCGGCGGCGCAGACCACGGTTTTCGCCTTGACGTAGCCGAGTTCGGTTTCAACGCCCACCACCTGACCGGCCGCAACGTCGATGCCTTTGGCGCCGCACTGCTCGACGATCTGTGCACCCAGCTCACGGGCGCGTTTGGCGAAAGCCCGTGCCACCAGGGTCGGCTCAGCCTGGCCATCGCTGGCGGTAAACAGGCCGCCAAGCTGCGGCACGGCATAACCCGGCAATTTTTTCGTAACCTCACGGGGCGACAGCATCACGGTGTCGAGGGCAAAACTGCGCGCGACGCTGAGCCACGACTCGTAGCCGTCACGCTCCGCTTCGTTGGCGGCGACGAACAGGCAACCGTCGTTGCGCCAGCCCAGGTCGGTCTGCAGTTCATGCTCCAGCGAGCGCCAGATTTCGATGCTGGCCTGCATCATCGGCACCTCGGCTTCATCCCGCGATTGCTGGCGCACAAAGCCCCAGGCCCGCGAAGACTGCTGGCCCGCCAGGGCGCTTTTATCGAGCAGCAGCACCTTGGCGCCCGCCTTGCTCAGGTAGTACGCGCAGGCGCAGCCCATCAGGCCGGCGCCAATGATCGCCACGTCGACTTCATGGGGCAGTCCACCGTTCCGGGGGACCGACGCGCTGGCAAATGCCGCTTCTGGAATATTCATAGTGGAAACCGTCAGATTGAGAATGACGCATGGCGCGGCATCGAGGTTTGCGTTAAGAATGTGCCCCGTCCCCGGGAAATGACAGTGATGTATCTGCATTAATCCGATGCCAGGAGCGCATAGAAACGTGAGTCGACAACTGCCTTCCATCGAGCTGTTGCAAGCCTTTCTGACCGTGGCCAAGACCGGCAACTTCGGCAAGGCCGGCGAGCTGCTCAACCTCAGCCAGAGCGCGGTGAGCCGGCAGGTGGCGCAACTGGAAGCGCGCATGGACAGTCGCCTGTTCGAGCGTCACACCCGGCGGATCGTGCTCACCGACGAGGGCAAGGCCCTGGAACCTGTGGCCGAGCAAGTGATCGGACTGCTGTCGGATGCCTCGCAGATGCTCACCACCGTGGGCCGCAGCGTCAGCCTGCGCGCACACCCGACCATGGCCGCACGCTGGCTGATCCCGCAACTGACGGAGTTTTTCCGCTGGCACCCGGAGGTCACCGTCAGCGTCGACACCGTGTATCACCGCTTCCCCGATTTTGCCTTCGAGTCGGTCGACGCCATGATCGCCTACGGCACGGCCACCTGGCCGGACTTCGAAGCGCTGGAGTTGTGGGAAGAACAACTGATACCGGTGTGCTCACCGGCGCTGCTGGCCGGGACTTCGCCAGAGGCGTTGCTGCGCACTGCACGGCTGGTGGACTCGAGCATGGACCGCCTGGACTGGCGGCGCTGGGAAGAGTACTACCCCGGCTCCACCGGCAACGACAATCCACACCTGACGTTTGATACGCTGGAGTCGGCGATTGTCGCGGTCAAGTGTGGCCAAGGCATCGCGCTGGTCGACGCAGTGCTGGCGCGCGATGAGCTGCTCAATGGGCAACTGGTGCGGGTGCATGCCGGTCGCATCGTGACGGGGGGCCGCTACACGCTGGTCTACCCGAAGCGGGTGAAACGCTCGAGCGGCTTTTGCGAATTTCTGGCGTGGCTGGAGCAGCAGGTTGCCGCAGCCGACTTCAGAAAAGCCGATGATCCCGAGCGCCCCATTTAACACCCATGGGCAAATTTCCTTTCGGCAAAACTTGCGAAAAGCGACAGTAGGCTAAGCTAAGGGTCAGCTAATTGCCCCCGATGCTCGCGGCTGCAGTAGTTGGTTTTTCCTGGAGAGCGTCTGCAACAGCTATTTCAGAAAGACCCGACAATTTGCGCAGGACTGCCGTGATGACCGAGCCCACCCTCAGTTTTGACGAACTCAAGCGTGCTGCCGCCGCAGGCGAAATCGATACCGTTCTGGTGTGCATGGTCGACATGCAGGGACGCCTGGTCGGCAAGCGCTTCCAGGTCGAATTTTTCATTGATAGCGGCCACGAAGAAACCCACTGCTGCAACTACCTGCTGGCCGATGACATCGACATGGAGCCGGTGCCCGGCTACGCGGCAGCCAGCTGGAGCAAAGGCTACGGCGACTTCGTCCTCAAGCCGGACATGAGCACCCTGCGCAAGGTGCCCTGGCTGGAATGCACGGCGCTGGTGCTGTGCGATGTGCTCGATCACCACCATCGGCAAGACCTGCCCCACAGCCCCCGGGCGATCCTGAAAAAACAGGTCGAACGCCTGCGTGAGCGCGGCTACACCGGCATGTTCGCCTCGGAACTGGAGTTCTACCTGTTCGACGAGAGCTACGAGGCCATCCACAAGCGCAACTACTTCAAGCCAAAGACCGCCGGTCATTACATCGAGGATTACAACATCCTCCAGACCACCCGCGAAGAACCGGTGCTGCGCGCCATTCGCAAGCACCTGCAGGCCTGCGGCATTCCCGTGGAGAACTCCAAGGGCGAATGGGGACCGGGCCAGGAAGAAATCAACATCCGCTACGCCGATGCGCTGACCATGGCCGACCACCACGTCATCATCAAACACGCGTGCAAGGAGATCGCCCAACTCCAGGGCAAGGCAATCACCTTCATGGCCAAGTGGCGCTATGACGCTGCCGGTTCCAGCAGCCACATCCACAATTCACTGTGGGACAAGCACGGCAAGAAGCCGCTGTTTTTCGATGCCAAGGCCGAGTTTGGCATGTCGAAACTGATGCGTTCCTGGGTCGCCGGGCAGCTCAAATACGCCAACGACATCACCTGTTTTCTCGCCCCCTACATCAACTCCTACAAGCGTTTTCAGGCCGGCACGTTCGCGCCGACCCGTGCGGTCTGGAGCCTGGACAATCGCACCGCCGGCTTCCGTTTGTGCGCCGAAGGCAGCAAGTCCATCCGCATCGAATGCCGCATCGGCGGGGCCGATCTCAACCCCTACCTGGCGTTCGCCGCGCTGATCGCCGCCGGCCTTGCGGGGATCGACGAAAAGCTCAGCCTTACCCCGCCCTTCGAAGGTGATGCCTACCTCGACGAGCAATTGCCGGAAGTCTCCAAGACCCTGCGCGAGGCCAGCGCCGCCCTCAAGCACTCGGGCATGTTGCGCGAAGCCTTCGGTGACGAGGTGGTCGACCATTACGTGCACACCGCCGAATGGGAGCAGAAAGAGTACGACCGGCGCGTGACCGACTGGGAACTGCAGCGCGGCTTCGAACGTTACTGACACCAGGGTGGTTGAGAACATCATGACTGCAACGATTCAACTGATTTCCCCGGTTGATGGCCGGGTCTATGCCGAACGTCCGTACACCACGCCGGCTCAGATCGAACAGGCACTGCAGGCCGCCGCCAGCGCCCAGGCGCAGTGGCAACGCCGGCCCCTGAGCGAACGCGCGGCGTTTTGCAATGCCGTGGTTGACGCCATGCTCGGCATGAAAGACCAGATCGTCCCGGAACTGGCCTGGCAGATGGGCCGTCCGGTGCGTTTTGGCGCCGGCGAGCTGCGCGGTTTCGAGGAGCGGGCGCGGCACATGATCGCCATCGCCGCGCAAGCTCTGGCAGTGGTCGAACCCTCGCCCGTCGCGGGTTTTCGTCGCTTCATCAAACGTGATCCATTGGGCACCGTGCTGGTGGTTGCGCCGTGGAATTACCCTTACCTGACGGCGGTCAACAGCATCATTCCGGCGTTGATGGCCGGCAACAGCGTGATCCTCAAACATGCCTCGCAAACCCTGCTGGTGGGCGAACGATTCGCCGAAGCCATGCACCGCGCGCATTTACCCGAGGGGCTGTTCCACAACCTGCTGCTCAGCCATACCGACACCGGCGCGATGATTGCCAGCGGACGCGTGCAGCAAGTGAACTTCACAGGTTCGGTGGATGCCGGCAAAGCCATGGAGAGCGCCGCCACCGGACGCTTCCTCGGTCTGGGCCTGGAATTGGGCGGCAAGGACCCGGCCTATGTACGCGCCGATGCCAACCTGGAGCATGCCGTGGAAAACCTGGTGGACGGCAGTTTCTTCAACTCCGGGCAGAGTTGCTGCGCCGTGGAGCGGATCTACGTCGATGAAAAAATCTACCCGGCATTCGTCGAGGGTTTCGCCGCCCTCACCCGCCAGTACGTATTGGGCAACCCCTTGGATGAGGCGACCACGCTGGGCCCGATGGTGACACCCGGTGCGGCCATGTTCGTGCGCGGGCAGATCGCCGAAGCGCTGGCCCAGGGTGCGCGGGCGCTGATCGATCCACAGGCTTTTGCTGCCGATGTGCCCGGCGGCGCGTACCTCGCCCCTCAAGTGCTGGTCGATGTGAGCCATCAGATGTCAGTCATGCGCGACGAAAGCTTCGGCCCGGTGGTCGGCATCATGCCGGTCAAGGGCGATGACCAAGCCATCGCCCTGATGAACGACAGTGAGTTCGGGCTCAGCGCCTCGATCTGGACCCGCGACCTTGATGCCGCCGAGCGTCTGGGCGAGCAGGTCGACACCGGCACCCTGTTCATGAACCGCTGCGATTACCTCGACCCGGCCCTGGCCTGGACCGGGGTGAAGAACAGCGGACGCGGCGTCACCCTGTCGAGCCTGGGCTACGAGCACCTGACCCGCGCCAAATCCTTCCATTTGCGCCACGAGATCTGAACCATGAGCCTGACTGGAAACTGGAACTACCCCACGAGCATTCGTTTCGGCGCCGGGCGCATCGCCGAGCTGGCCGAGGTCTGTCGCGCCCAGGGAATCCAGCGACCCTTGCTGGTCACCGACAGTGGCCTGGCGAAAGCGCCGATCACCCTCGCCGCACTGGACGCCATGCGCGATGCCGGCCTGGGTGCGGCGCTGTTCAGCGACCTCAAGCCCAACCCGGTCGAAGCCAACCTGGCCGGTGGTCTCGACGCCTGGCGCAACGGCAAGCACGATGGCGTGGTGGCTTTCGGCGGCGGCAGCGGCCTGGACATGGGCAAGCTCATTGCGTTCATGAGCGGTCAGTCCCGTCCGGTCTGGGATTTCGAGGACATCGGCGACTACTGGACCCGCGCCGATGAGAGTCGCATCGCCCCGGTGATCGCCGTGCCGACCACGGCCGGCACCGGTTCCGAAGTGGGCCGCGCGGCGGTGATCATCGACGAGCGCACGCACACCAAACGCATCATCTTCCATCCGAAAATGATGCCACGCGTAGTCATCAGTGACCCGACCCTAAGCGTCGGCATGCCGGCCAAAATCACCGCCGGGACCGGCATGGACGCCCTGTCCCATTGCCTTGAAGCTTACTGCGCCCCCGGTTTCCACCCGCTGGCCGACGGCATTGCGGTCGAGGGCATGCGTCTGGTGAGCCAGGCATTGGTGCGCGCCGTGCACGTACCTGACGACCTCGAAGCCCGCGGGCAGATGCTCGCCGCGGCGGCCATGGGTGCGACGGCCTTTCAGAAAGGCCTGGGCGGCATGCACGCGTTGGCCCATCCCATCGGCGCGCTGTACGACACCCATCACGGCATGACCAACGCGACGTTGATGCCCTATGTGCTGAAGTTCAATCGCCCGGCCATCGAGGAACGCATTACGCGCCTGGCCGCCTGGTTGGGCCTGCCCTCCCCGGGCTTCGACAGCTTTCTCGCGTTCATCCTCAAGCTGCGTAAGGACATCGCCGTGCCGCACACGCTGTTCGAGCTGGGCGTGGACGACAAGCAGGCCGAGCTGATCGCGGACATGGCCATCGTCGACCCGTCGGCCGGCGGCAACCCGCTGCCCCTGACCCGGGCCGGCGTGGCGGAGATTTTCAGCGCGGCGTATCACGGCCGCCTGTAGAGCAATCGACTGCCCGGCGTCGCCATAGGGGCAGGTTTCAGGCAACAGACAACAGGAGCAGTACGACAAGGGGTTGAAGGCCAGGCCATCCGAGAACCGGGTGGATGCGTATCAAAACCTGCAGGGGCACATGCAATGAACTCTAACAATCAGCCCGATACGGGCGCACCGCTGGACGATGACACCAAGGCGCTGCACAGCATGGGCTATGCCCAGCAACTCTCGCGTCGGATGGGAGTATTCTCCAATTTCGCGATTTCCTTCTCGATCATCTGCATCCTCTCCGGCGGGATCAACTCACTGGCCCAGGGCACTTCGGGCGCGGGCGGTGCTTCCATCGGTATCGGCTGGCCGATCGGCTGCCTGATTTCCGGGGTCTTTGCCCTGGCCATGGCGCAGATTTCCTCGGCCTACCCTACCGCCGGCGGCCTGTATCACTGGGGCTCGATCCTCGGCAACCGCTTCACCGGCTGGCTGACCGCCTGGTTCAACCTGCTCGGGCTGGTGACGGTGTTGGGGGCGATCAACGTCGGCACCTATTACTTCTTCTTCGGCGCCTTTGGTCCGGCGCTGGGCATGGAAGACACGACCACTGTCCGGGTGATTTTTCTCGCGGTGCTGACCGGTCTGCAGGCGCTGTGCAACCACCTGGGTATCGGCCTGACCGCCAGGCTCACCGATTTTTCCGGTTACCTGATTTTCGCCACGGCACTGGCCCTGACCATCGTCTGCCTGATCTTCGCCCCCAGCTACGAGTTCTCGCGGCTGTGGACCTTCAGCAACTATTCGGGCGATGCCGGCGGCGCGGTCTGGCCGCAAGTGTCCAACGGCTGGATCTTCATGCTCGGCCTGCTGCTGCCGATCTACACCATCACCGGCTACGACGCCTCGGCGCACACCTCGGAGGAAACCCGTAATGCGGCGGTTTCGGTGCCGCGCGGCATGGTCATGTCGGTGGTCTGGTCGTTGCTGTTTGGCTGGCTGATGCTCTGCTCGTTCGTGCTGTTGCTACCGAACATGGATGATGCAGCCAAGCAAGGCTGGAACGTGTTTTTCTGGGCGATGAACACCCAGGTCAGCCCCGGTGTGAAAGAGGCGCTGTACCTGGCGATCTTCGTCTCGCAAATCCTCTGCGGGCTGGCGACCGTGACCTCAGTGTCGCGGATGATCTTCGCTTTCTCCCGGGATGGCGGCCTGCCCTGCTCCAAGGCGCTGTCTTCGGTCTCGCCGAAGTTTCGCAGCCCGGTGGCCGCGATCTGGACCGGTGCCGTGCTGGCGGTACTGTTCGACTGGGGTTCGTCGGTGATCTCGGTCGGCGCCACGCCGGTCTACACCATCGTCGTCTCCTGCACGGTGATCTTCCTGTTCTTCTCGTTCATCATCCCCATCGTGCTCGGGCTGTTCGCCTACGGCACCTCGAAATGGCCGACCATGGGCCCCTGGAGCATGGGCCGCTTCTGGTACACGGTGGTCGCCCTGCTCTCGGTGCTGTCGATGGTGATCATTTTCATCATTGGCATTCAGCCACCGAACGACTGGGCGCTGTACATCACCATCGGCTTCCTGATCCTGACCGCCATCGTCTGGTTCGGCTTTGAAGCCCGGCGCTTCCAGGGCCCACCGATTGGCGACGTGATCGTCAAGCGTCAGGCAGAGATCGCCGCGGCGGAAGCGGCGCTGAACAAACACGCGAACGGTTGATCGCGACTGCATAAAAAAACCGGAGCACAGTGAGGTGCTCCGGTTTTTTTATTCGCGATAAATGTCAGGCCAATTCGACGCGTAACTTGCGGGCGGCGTTGACCATGTGCACCAGTGCCGCTTCGGTTTCCGGCCAGCCGCGGGTTTTCAGGCCGCAGTCCGGGTTGACCCACAGGCGTTCAGCCGGAATTCGCTGCGCCGCCTTGCGCAACAGGTTGGCCATTTCCGCCGAGTCCGGTACCCGTGGCGAATGGATGTCGTACACGCCCGGGCCGATTTCGTTGGGGTACGCGAAGGCTTCGAACGCGTCCAGCAGCTCCATGTCCGACCGCGAGGTCTCGATGGTGATCACGTCGGCATCCATGGCGGCGATGGACTCGATCACGTCGTTGAATTCGCTGTAGCACATGTGCGTGTGGATCTGGGTTTCGTCACGCACGCCGCTGGCACACAAGCGGAACACTTCGGTTGCCCAGTCCAGGTAGTGCTGCCACTGCGCCTGGCGCAACGGCAAGCCTTCACGGAACGCCGCTTCATCGATCTGCACGATCCTGATGCCGGCCGCTTCCAGGTCGACCACTTCGTCGCGAATGGCCAGGGCCAGCTGACGCGCCTGCACTTCACGGCTCACGTCTTCGCGGGGGAACGACCACATCAGCATGGTCACGGGACCGGTGAGCATGCCCTTCATCACCTTGTCGGTGAGGCCCTGGGCGTAGCGAATCCACTCCACGGTCATGGCGTTCGGGCGGCTCAGGTCGCCGAAGATCACCGCCGGTTTCACGCAACGCGAACCGTAGCTCTGCACCCAGCCGAACCGGGTGAACACGTAGCCGTCGAGTTGCTCGGCGAAGTACTCGACCATGTCGTTGCGTTCGGCCTCACCGTGCACCAGCACATCCAGGCCCAGGCGTTCCTGCACCTGCACGGCGTGACGGATCTCGCTGTGCATGGCTTCGGTGTACTCGGCTTCGGTCAGCTTGCCTTGCTTGAACGACTGACGCGCCAGCCGGATCGACGCGGTTTGCGGGAACGAACCGATGGTGGTGGTCGGGAACAGTGGCAGGTTCAAACCGGCGCGCTGTTTCTCGATGCGTTGGGCGAACAGCGATTGGCGCTGGCTGTCTTTGGCGGTAATCGCTGCGACGCGGGCCTGAACCGCAGGCTTGTGGATACGTGGCGAAGCAGCACGGGCGGCCTGAACGGCACGGCTTTGCGCCAAGGCTTCAACGACCCTGGGTGCCTGCGGTTGATTGACGGCCTGGGCCAATACCGCCACCTCTTCACACTTCTGCACGGCAAAGGCCAGCCAGCTTTTCAACTCGGCATCGAGCTTGTCTTCGCGGCCCAGGTCCACCGGGCTGTGCAACAGCGAGCAGGACGGTGCAACCCACAGGCGATCGCCCAGACGCTCGCTGGCGTGTTGCAAGGTCACCAGGGCTTTTTCCAGGTCGCAACGCCAGACGTTGCGGCCATTGACCACTCCCAGCGACAAGACTTTATAGGCCGGCAGGCGATCGAGAATGGTCGGGTACTGGTCCGGTGCGCGCACCAGGTCGATGTGCAGGCCGTCGACCGGCAGGTTGGCGGCCAGGCCAAGGTTCTCTTCCAGACCACCAAAATAGGTGGCGACCAGTTTCTTCAGCGGGTCGCGCTGGATCAGGTTGTAGGCGCGCTCAAAGGCATTTTTCCAGGCTTGCGGCAGGTCGAGGACCAGAATCGGTTCGTCGATCTGTACCCAATCAACGCCTTGCGCAGCGAGACGCTGGAAGATCTGGCCATACAGCGGCAACAGACGATCGAGCAGGTCCAGCTTGTCGAACTCGGCGCCCTTGGCCTTGCCCAGCCATAGGTACGTCAGCGGGCCAATGATCACCGGCTTGACGTTGTGACCCAGTGCGCGGGCTTCTTCGACCTCTTCGAAGAGTTGCTCCCAACCCAGCTGGAACTGCTGGTCAGCACTGAATTCCGGGACCAGGTAGTGGTAGTTGGTGTCGAACCACTTGGTCATTTCCTGGGCGTGGGCACCGCC
This sequence comes from Pseudomonas vancouverensis, assembly GCF_004348895.1. GTDB lineage: Bacteria > Pseudomonadota > Gammaproteobacteria > Pseudomonadales > Pseudomonadaceae > Aquipseudomonas > Aquipseudomonas vancouverensis. The sequence continues at coordinate 37,337 of NZ_RRZK01000011.1, read as the reverse complement.
GCAGCAGCTGTCGCTGACACCACGGGCCATGCCGAACAGGGTTTGCAGGGTGTTCTTGCTGTCATGAGGGCGGAAACGTTCCGGGACTACACCAAACATCAGCGAGTGGGTCAGCACCTGGTCGTACCAGGCGAAATCGCCTACCGGCAGCAGTTCGATGCCGGCGTCTTTCTGCAAATCCCAGTGACGCTTGCGCAGGTCACGGCCAACGGCGCGCAGGCCGGCTTCGTCCAGTTCGCCCTTCCAGAACGCTTCTTGAGCCTTTTTCAGTTCGCGGTCGCGACCGATGCGGGGAAATCCAAGGGAATGGGCCAAAGCCATGACAAAAACTCCATGTGGTTGATGGCGTCATTGTCGTAACTCGGGTACTTGTGAGACAAACTCATTTTAATCGTGATGATCACGAGTTTTGCTCATCAAGGCAGATTCATGTTCAGCGGCCCATCGCCCCCTGATTCCGTTCAATCGCAGCCTAGCCGTGGAGGTAATACAGCTTGTTGATGATCACCCAGCGGCCGTCGACTTTCAGCAGCGACAGGTAATCGGTAAAGCGCATGCCGGCATAGTCGTCGATGACTTTGACCGTGGCCGCGTCCCCCGTGACATCCACATGCAATACTTGCCAGAACGGCTGCACCCCCGCTGCCGCCGGCCCTTCTACCTTGATGGCGGCGATGAAATCATCGAGCGATGCCCATTCCAGTTCCTGCTGATAGTGGCCGATGATGCAACAGGCGGGATGAAAGGCCTGGCGCAACAAGGCTTCGTCGGCAAATACCATGCCCTGCACGTAGTTGCGCACGGCAAGGTCAATCTGTTCAGCGTCAGTCGAATGCGTAGTCATGTCGGGTCTCCGGTCGTGTTTGTCTTCACCTGTCAAACAACCTCCCCCCGGGCTGATCCGGCAAAAAGTCTAGCAGCGCATCGCCCGTTGTCCCGTCCCGTATCACGACAACTTCATGGCGCCAGACATCAAATGTTCATTATCGGAGCGGTGCTTGATGCTAATCTGCCACCACTTCGCGGCAGGAATAATAACGAGTGATCCGCCGGTCCTTCTCCTCTCTGAACTTTCTGCAGTTGCTGCTCATGAGTCTGTGCGCGGCGACCCTGGTATTTCTATGGGCCCTGCATTTCCAGCAGGAAGCCACCTCGCAGCATGAGGCCCTGGCGGCCAAATCCGCCGAACACCTGAACCTGGCGACGATTGCCGCGGAAAACCTGCGCCAACTGGTGGATCGTGCCCAGGCCGTGGGCAAGGTGACACGCAGCGACATCGAGAACCTCGGGCAACAGAGTCGCGGGCTGGTGCGCATGCTCGCCGAAGACCCGGTGTTCAAGCGCATGAGCCTGTACGACAGCGACGGGCGCCTGTTGTCGACCAGCCATTCCGAAGAACCGCAAGAGCTGCCGGTACAGTGGATGACGCAACTGCGCCGGCACACCAGCCAATACGGTTTCAAACCGCTGCTGCCCGACCTGTCGTCGCCGGTCAATTCGTCGCTGCCCAACTGGCGCTTGCCCTTCCTGTTGCCGTTGGTGGATTCGGCCAGCGGCAAAATGGACAGCATCCTCGTCGTGCAACTGGACATCGGCTATCTGGCCGGCCTGTTCGAGCACATCGACCTGGGCCAGAGCGGCATGCTGCGCTTGCTCGACAGCGACGGTCAGGAGCGTTTACGCATCAGCAACAGCGGCGTGGTGTTGTCCGGCGTGCCCATCACCCCGGAATTGCCGGGCAGCGGTGACCTGGCGGGCAAGGTCACCCAGTTTGTCGGCATCGAACCGTTCCAGAGCATGTACCTGCGCGTGCCCCAGCGCGGCTTCACGGTGATGGTCAGCCAGGCCGACGATGAAATCCTCGAGTCGTCGCGGCAGACCTACAGGCGCCAGTTCTGGCTCAACCTGAGCATGACCGTGCTGATTCTGGTCAGCCTGATGTGGACCCTACGGGTGCTGCGCAAACGTCAGGAGGCGTTCAACGCCCTGGAGCAGGCACAACAGGTCAACCAGCAACTGATCGGCCGCCTCGAAGAAGAGCACCGACGCAGCAGCCATGCCGCCGCCACCGATCACCTGAGCGGCCTGCACAACCGTCGGCAGTTCCTCGAAGTCGCCGCGTTCACCCTGTCGCGTCAGCGTGGCAAACGCCAGTTGCTGGCGATCCTGTTCATCGACATGGACCGCTTCAAATCGATCAATGACTCGCTCGGGCACAAGGTCGGCGACCTGTTGCTGCAAGCGGTGGCCGGGCGCATTCAACGGCTGCTGGAACCCGGCGACGAAGCAGCGCGTTTCGGCGGCGACGAATTTGTGGTGTTGCTGGCGGGTGAACGCACCGAGGAGCAAATCGATACCTGGGTGCGGACCCTGGTACAGAAGCTGTCGGCGATCTATTCGCTCAACCATCACGAACTGCGCACCAGCCCGAGCGTCGGCGTCAGCCTGTGCCCGCGGGATGGCCAGGACATCGATGAGTTGATCCGCAGCGCCGATGCCGCGATGTATTCGGCCAAACGCGCCGGTCGCGGCCAGTATCGTTATTTCGACCCTTCGCTGAACGTTGCCGACATTGAAGAGTTCACCCTCGAGCAAGCCTTTGGCGAAGCCTTGAGCGAGCGGCAATTCATCCTGCATTACCAGCCGCAGATCCGCCTCGACACCCTGCTGGTCGACGGTTACGAAGCGCTGGTGCGTTGGGAACACCCGGAGTTCGGCCTGCTCTACCCGGATCGTTTCATCTCCCTGGCCGAGCGCAGCGGCTTCATCGTCGCCCTGGGTTGGGAGGTGCTGCGCCTGGCCTGCGAGAGCCTGATCCTGTGGCAACGGCAAGGTCGCTACATTCCGCTGTCGATCAACGTGTCGACGATCCAGTTGCGCCAGGCCGACTTCAGTGACCGGGTGCTGGCCGAACTGGATCGTTACGCCATTGAGCCGCACTACCTGGAACTGGAGATCACCGAAACCACAGTGCTGGACAATCAGGGCCAGGCCATCGAACACCTGCAGCGCCTGCGCAATGCCGGCCTGCACATCAGCCTTGACGACTTCGGCAAGGGTTACGCCGGTTTTGCCCACTTGCAATCGTTGCCGCTGACCAAGCTGAAGATCGACCGCACGCTGATCGCACCGCTCTCCAACAGCCCCGACGACAGTCCGATTGTCTCGTCGACCATCATCCTGGCCAAACGCCTGGGGCTGGAAATCGTCGCCGAAGGCGTGGAAACCCGCGAGCAGGTGGTGTGCCTGAAACTGGCCGGCTGCGACGTGGCCCAGGGTTATCACTTCAGCCGGCCGTTGTCGGCGGCGCAACTTGACCAATACGCCCCTTTCATCAACTCAGTGGAAACTCCATGCGTGCAGTGAAATGGTTCACCGCTTTGGTAATGGCTTGTTTTCTCACCACCCCGGCGTACGCCAAATGCACCCAGCAGGGCTTGCGCATTGCCGTCATTCCGAAGAAGAACATGGACGTGCTGCGCGAGCACAAACCCCTGGCGGATCGACTCAGCGCCGAGCTGCACATGCCGGTGGACATCGTGCCCTCTTCTTCTTATGAGAGTGTGGTCGACGCCATCGTCTCCGGCGGCGTGGACATCGCCTGGCTGGGCCCGGCGTCCTACATGCTGGCCTACCAGCGCGACCCGCGGATCGAGCCATTCGCCAGCCTGACCATCAGCGGCGGCTACTTCACCCCGGCGGGCCATCACTACCAGGCGCTGTTGCTGGCACGCGGTGACCAGGCCAGCGACTGGACCGCGCTGCGCGGCAAACGCGTGGTGCTCACCGACCCGGCCAGCACCTCCGGCAGCGTGGTACCCAACACCGAGTTCTCGACGCTGGCGGGTCAACCGCTGCTGCAGTTTTTCAGCTCCATTGTCTATTCGGGCTCCCATGACAAATCCATGGATGCGCTGCTCGAAGGCAAGGTGGATGCGGCGTTTGTCTCCAGCGTGCGCGCCGACGCCTACCTGAACAGCGGCAAGATCGGCCGCGACACCTTCAAGGTGCTGTGGCGCTCGGACCCGATCTACTACGACCCGTTCGTGTTCAGCGGCAGCCTCTGCGCGCCGCTGAAAAAGCGCATTCGCGCGGCCATGCTGAGCAACCAAGAACAACTGGCGAGCTTCCTCGACTCCCAGGAAGCCAGCGGCATCGTCTCGGTCACTCACGCCGAATATGCGCCCTTGCTGCACATGATGCAGGCACGGCCCTAGCCTTAGACCCAATGTGGCGAGGGAGCTTGCTCCCGTTGGACTGCGCAGCAGTCCCAGCTTTTCGAGTGAAGAGCTGGGGCCGCTTCGCGACCCAACGGGAGCAAGCTCCCTCGCCACAATTATTGCCCCAGTTAATTTCATGGATCATGCCTGTAGAGGCAGAAATGATCTGCCTCTACAGGACCGATCAGATCTCCCAGATCAGGTTGACCGCTGCATAACGCCCCGGCTGGGTCAGGCGATCAAGACCCGCGGCATTTTCGTCGCGGCCCTGCACGTCACCCCAGTTCCAGTACTTCTTGTCGGTAACGTTGAACAGGCCACCGTTGATCGACACTTGCTGGGTCACCTGCCACCAGGCGCTCAGGTCGAGGGTGCCGTAGCCCGGGGTTTCGAACTGGCGAGTGATCAACTGGTCGGCATCGCCGCTGTGGTCGACACGGTCCTTGGCCTGAACCAGGGTCCACATCAACTGACCGCCGTACACGCCGTTCGGCGCATCGTAGGCCAGGCCCATGACGGCCTTCAGCGGGTCGACACTGTTGAGTGCCTCGCCGGTGTCTTCGTTCTTGCCACGGGCATAGGCGATCGAACCCAGGGCGCGGGTGCCGGCTGGCATGAAGGCGTCCAGCTTGACGTCACCCTTGGCCTCGGCACCGCGGATGGTGACCTTACTGACGTTTTGCGACTGGAAGGTCAGCGGAATGTCGCTGGTCGGATCGACAAAGCTGACGGTGTCGATGAAGTCCTTGTACTTGTTGTAGAACAGCGCGATACCGAAGCTGCCCAGGTCGTAGCGACCGCGCAGGCCGGTCTCGAAGCTGTCGCTGGTTTCCGCCTTGAGGTTCGGGTTGCCGATCTGCTTGTAGCCGAATTGCGGGTTGCTGAACTCACCGAACATGTTGACCGGGTTCGGAGCACGGAAACCGGCGGCGTATTGGCCGTACAGGCTTTCGTGGTCGGTCAGCTGATAGGTCACGCCGAATTTCGGCGAGATGTGATCGTCGGTGATGCGCGACGGATCGGTGTCCGACGGCAGGCCGTTGAGGTACTCATTGGTGACGTGCGGCGTCTGGCGGTAGTAGTCGTAGCGCAGGCCCGGCAGCAAGGTCCAGCGCCCGATTTCGATGCTGTCCTGGACGAACAGGCCGAGGGATTCGCTGGTCGGGTCCGGGAAGTCGCTGACCGGGAAGTTCTCGGTGGCGGGCACGGTGGCGCCGGTGTCCAGGCGCACTTCCTTGCCGGTGCGCAGGTTGCTCGACTCGATGCGCTTGTACTCGCCGCCGTAGATCAGGTGATGTTGGGTGTCGGCAATCGCGAATTCTTTGTCGAGCTGGGTATTGAGGCTCCACAGACGCTCATCGTAGGACGACTCGCGGGTCCGCAGGCGGTTGACCCGCGCGGTGGTCTGACGCTGCTGCAACGTGTCCTGATGGTTGCTGCTTTCCTGGTAGTTCAACTGCCATTGCAGCTTGTCCGCCATCGCGCTGTCCAGGCTCAGGGTGTGCGCCAGGCTGTAGCGGGTGCGGTCGATGCTGTCCTTGGCCTGCGAGCCGAGGATCGCCGGGCTGGTGACGGTCGCTCGGGTGACGATATCGCTCAGCAGGTTGCTGTCGGCATCGTCCTGATAACGCTCGTAGGTGAACTGCAGGCGATCGCCGTCGCCGTAGTCCCAGCCGAGTTTGGCCAGCACGTTTTCGGTGGTGTAGTCGAGCGGGTTGGCCTCTTCGCGGCTGGCGCCGACGCCGCCGGTGCTGCCGGCGGTATCGGTGGACTGGCCGTCACGGCGCCCCAGGTGCAGCAAGCCATCAACGCTGCCGGTGCGGCCGGCGAAGGTGGCGCTGCGCTGCCAGCTGTCATCGCTGCCGTCGTAGCCGGTCTTGAAGCGTGCGTAGGTATCGTCACCCTCTTCGAGGTAGTCACCGGCGTCCTTGGTCATGTAGCTGACCGCGCCGCCAATGGCATCACTGCCGTACAGCGAAGACGCCGGGCCGCGGATGATTTCCACCTGCTTGATGGTGTCGAGGTCGACGTAGTTGCTGCGCACGTCCTGGAACGGGCTGAAGAAGTTGCTCTGCGGCACGCGCACGCCGTCGACCTGGGTCAGTACACGGTTGCCGTCGATACCGCGGATGTTCGCCCCGGACAGACCGAAGCGGCTGCCGGTGCCGCTGACCGACACGCCCGGCTCATAACGCACCAGGTCCTTGAGGTCCTTGTCGTTCTGCTGGTCGATTTCACGTTCGGTGTGCACCGACACCGTGCTTGGCACCTGCATCAGGGTCTGCTCGGTGCGAGTGGCGGTCACGCTGACGGTATCGAACTGGGTCACAGGTTCGGCGGCGAAGGCGAGCGAAGGCGAGAGCAGCAGCAAGGACAGCCAGGGACGCTGGGCGAATGGCGGGCGGATCGACATCTAACTTTTACTCCTGGGTCTGACAGCGGTCACACGCATGCAGGATTCAAGGGGGTCTGCGCGGGTGACGGACACTGTCCGGCGTGTGTTTGATTTTGTTATGACCAAAGCGTTTGCACCCTTTCTGTCGAAGGGCTGTATACAAAAACGCTTGTCGACAGCGGCGGCGAAGATAACCAGCTTGACTTGTAAATGCAAATTATTACCATGTGCGTTCTTTTTAAGAATAAGAACGAGCGTGCATGAAGCACTTACAAACTTGCCTGGGGATCTCGATTGCGCTGCATCTGAGCGCCGGCTGGCTCGTGCGCGAGCTGCACGCCGCCCCTGAGTCGCTGCCCTTCCAGCCACCGATGGCGATCCAGCTGGTCAGCCTGGCGCCGTTGAGCCCGCCCGCTCCGGCGCCCGCCGTTCAGCCAAGACCTGTGCAACTGCCGGTGACCACAAGCACCCCGACAAAACCCTCGGTCGTGCCGAAGATCGAACCTGCCACACCTGTGGCCGAGCCGGTCAGGCCCTTGCCAGCCAGCCCACGGGGCGAAATCGCCAAGGCGCCCACTGCGACCAAGGCGCCAGCCAAACCGCAGCCTCGCGCAGAATCGCGCCCCGCACAGCCCGTTGAATTGCCGGCGGCCATGGTGCAAAGCCAACGCCCAACGCCCCCGGCACCGGCCGCTTCGACCGACAAAACCGTCAGCCCGACCACGCCGGTCGCAGCCACCCCGGCGCCGCAGCTCACCCCCGTGGTCAGCTTGCGTCCGACCTTCGTCACCCCGCCACCACCGCCGCGCTACCCCAACACTGCCCGCCGGCGCAATCAGCAAGGCGTGGTGCGGGTCGAGGTGCGCCTTGACGAACGCGGCCAGCAGCAAAAACTCACGCTGATCCGTTCTTCCGGGATTGAAAGCCTTGACCAGGCAGCCCTCGAGGCCGTGACCAGCTGGCGCTTTCGCCCCGAAATCGTCGACGGCCGGGCCGTGCCCAGCCGCGTAGAGATACCAATAGAATTCGCCCTCACGGCGAACCGTTGATCCTGAAGGAGCTTCACATGACCGCAAACACTTCCGCCCTGCCCGTTGCCCCGGCCCTTTATCAGGACTGGCAACAACTGCGCGCCGAGCAACCGGGCCTGCGCGCCCGCGATGCCGCCGCCCGGCTGGGCGTCAGCGAAGCCGAACTGACCGCCAGCCGCCTGGGCACCGATACCGTGCGCCTGCGCGCGGAATGGAAAGACCTGCTGCCGGCCCTCGGCGAGCTGGGCACCATCATGGCCCTGACCCGCAACGAGCACTGCGTGCACGAGCGCAAGGGCGTGTACAGCGAAGTGACGGTGATGGGCAGCGGCCAGATGGGCATGGTGCTGTCGCCGGACATCGACCTGCGCCTGTTCCTCAGCGGCTGGGCCAGCGTGTTCGCGGTCGACGAAGCCACCCCACGCGGACCGCAGCGCAGCATCCAGGTGTTCGACCGCCAGGGCGTTGCCGTGCACAAGGTCTACCTCACCGCCACCAGCGAGGAAGCCGCCTGGGCACCGCTGATCGAGCGTTTCCGCGCCGAAGAACAAAGCGCCGAGCTGGACCTGCAACCGTTGCCGCAAGCCCCGGCACCTCGTGCCGACAGCGAAGTGGACGTGGCCACCCTGCGCAGCGAGTGGTCGCAGCTCAAGGACACCCACGACTTCTTCCTGCTGCTCAAGCGCAATGACGTGGCGCGCACCCAGGCCCTGCGCCTGGCCGGTCACGAGTGGGCGGAACCTTTGGCCACCGTCGAACTGACCAGGGTCATCGAGGCCGCCGGCAAGGGTGAAGTGCCGATCATGGTGTTCGTCGGCAACAAGCACTGCATCCAGATCCATTCCGGCCCGGTGAGCAACCTGCGCTGGATGGACACTTGGTTCAACGTACTCGACCCGATGTTCAACCTGCACCTGAAAACCACCGGCGTCACCGAACTGTGGCGTGTGCGTAAGCCGAGCGTCGATGGCATCATCACCAGCTACGAAGGTTTCGACGCCGACGGCGAACTGGTGATCCAGCTGTTCGGCGTGCGCAAGCCGGGCATCCCGGAGCGTGACGACTGGCGTGCCCTGGCTGAAACCGCCACTCCCCTGATCGGCTAAGGAACAGTCCCGATGCGAATGAAAACACTGCTGGCGTGCGCCGGCGTGCTCGTCACCCAGATGGCCGTCGCCGACGCCCTGCCCCAGCGCTGGGTCAGTGCCGGCGGTGCGTTCAGTGAATGGGTCGTGGCCCTGGGCGGCGAGAGCAAACTGGTGGGTGTCGACAGCACCAGCCAGTTCCCGCAATCGCTGCACAGCCTGCCGGGTGTCGGTTACCAGCGTGCGTTGGCCGCCGAAGGCATTCTGGCGTTGAAACCGGACATTCTGGTGGGCAGCGACGAGATGGGCCCGCCGCCGGTGCTGGCACAACTCAAGGCCGCCGGCGTGCGCATTGAATTACTCTCGGCCAAGCCCGACGTGCCGGCCTTGCAACACAACCTGACCGAACTCGGCCAGTTGCTGGGCAAGGACGCCGAAGCGCAGGCGTTGATGGGCGGCTATCTCAAGCGCCTGCAATCTCAGGCCGATTGGGTCAAGGCGGCGCAACAACAGCAACCTGCACCACGGGTACTGATGTTGCTCAGTCATTCCGGCGGCAACCTGCAAGTGGCGGGCAAGGACACCCTGGCCGCGTGGATGATTCAACAGGCGGGTGGTAAAAGCCTCGGTGAGCACAATGGCTACAAGCCGGTGTCCAACGAAGCCATGCTGAGCCTCGATCCGCAGGTGATCATCTTCGCCAGCAGTCGTTCGGACGGAGAAACAGCGAGTAAAACCCTGTTGGAGCAGAACCCGATCCTCGCGCAAACCCAGGCCGGTCGTGATGGCCGCATCGTGGTGATCGACCCGACGCTGCTGGTCGGTGGCCTCGGCCCGCGCATACCCGATGCGCTGACGCGCCTGTCCACGGCGTTCTACCCGGACGTCAAGGCGCAGACGGCCGAGATCAGCCAATGACGGCGATTTTTCGGCCGCGGCCGACCTTGATCTGCTTGCTGTTGTTGTTGCTGCTGGTGTTCTGGCTGTCCCTGGCCCTCGGGCCGGTCAGCCTGCCGCTGGGCGATACCCTGCTGGCCGGGATGCGTCTGCTGGGCTTGCCGCTGCAAGGCGCTGACACCCAACAGGCGGAACTGATCCTCGGCCAGATTCGTCTGCCGCGCAGTTTGCTCGGCATCGCCGTCGGTTCGGTGCTGGCGTTGTCCGGCGTGGCGATGCAGGGGTTGTTCCGTAACCCCCTCGCCGACCCCGGTCTGGTCGGCGTGTCCGGTGGCGCTGCGCTCGGCGCGGCGTTCGCGATTGTCGGCGGCAGCCTGCTCGGTGGCATCCCACCCGCCCTCGAACCGTACCTGCTGTCGATTTGCGCGTTCGCCGGTGGCCTGATCGTCACCGCAGTGGTCTACCGCTTCGGGCGTCGCAACGGGCAGACCGATGTCGCCACCATGCTTCTGGCGGGTGTGGCGATGACGGCCATGGCCGGCGCCGGTGTCGGTCTGTTCACCTACCTGGCCGACGACGCCACGCTGCGCACCCTGACGTTCTGGAACCTGGGCAGCCTCAACGGTGCCAGTTACCCGCGCTTGTGGCCGCTGCTGATCGTCGCCATCGGTGTCGCCCTGTGGTTGCCGCGTCGTGCGGCGGCGCTCAATGCCATGCTGCTGGGCGAGTCCGAAGCCCGTCACCTGGGTTTCGACATCGAGCGCATCAAGCTTGAACTGGTGTTGTGCACGGCGCTGGGCGTCGGCGCGGCGGTGGCTGCGGCCGGGTTGATCGGCTTTATCGGCCTGGTGGTGCCGCACCTGATGCGCCTGCTGGTTGGTCCGGATCACCGGGTGCTGTTGCCAGCGTCGCTGTTGGCCGGGGCCAGCCTGTTGTTGCTGGCCGATCTGGCGGCGCGTCTGGTATTGGCGCCGGCTGAACTGCCCATCGGTATCGTCACCGCGTTGATCGGTGCGCCGTTCTTCCTTTATCTGCTGGTGCGAGGGCGTACCTGATGCTGCGGGCAAACAACCTGCTGGTACGGCGCGGTTCACGCACGGTACTGGCCAACATCGACGTCGCGTTGCGTCCCGGCGAAGTGCTCGGTGTACTGGGACCGAACGGCGCCGGCAAGAGCACCCTGCTCGCCGCCTTGTGCGGTGAGTTGGCAACCAGTGAGGGCACGGTGCACCTCGACCAACGTGCGCTCGCCGACTGGCCGGGCCAGGAGCGCGCCAAACGCCTGGCCGTGTTGCCGCAGAGTTCGTCGCTGAACTTTGCCTTCACTGTTAACGAAGTGGTGGGCATGGGTCGTCTGCCCCATGCCACTGGCCGCGTGCGGGATGCCGAAATCGTTGCCGAGGCGCTGAGGTCCGCTGACGCATTGCACCTGGCCGAGCGCAGTTACCTGGCGCTGTCCGGTGGCGAACGCCAGCGGGTACACCTGGCGCGGGTCCTCGCGCAGTTATGGCCGGGCGCCGAAGGCCAGACCCTGCTGCTCGACGAACCGACCTCGATGCTCGACCCGCTGCATCAGCACACCATCCTGCAAGCCGTGCGTGACTTCGCCGAACGCGGCGCCGCCGTGCTGGTGATCCTCCACGACCTCAATCTGGCCGCGCGTTACTGCGACCAGTTGCTGTTGCTGCACGACGGCCTGCCCCACGCCTATGGCCCACCGTCCGAGGTGCTGACCACCGAGGCCATGGCCACGGTGTACGGGCTTGAGGTGTTGATCCACCAGCACCCGGAACGCGGCCATCCGTTGATCATCGCGCGCTGATACCGCTGCCCTCGTTCGCTGAGCGAGGGTGGCCACTGTCTATAAAGGAAAAGAAATGCGCTTTCTGTTGCTCTGTGCATTCAGCCTGCTGGCTGCCTGCCAAACCCATCCTCAGGTAACGCCGCCTCCGGCGCCTATTGCCCCGCAAGGACGCGAGCATGCCGACCTGGGCGTGATTCGCGAACTGGCCAGCGGTCGCACGCTGACACCCCAGGAGCTGGTCGAACGCCTGGCCGCCGCCCCTCGTGTGCTGGTCGGTGAACAGCACGACAACCCGGATCACCACGCCCTGCAACTGTGGCTGCTGCGCCAACTGGCAGCGCAACGCCCCCAGGGCAGCCTGCTGATGGAAATGCTCAACCCGGATCAGCAGGACAAGGTCGATGCGACACAAACCGCGACCCGCGCCGGCCAACCGCCAGTCGATGCCTATCAGGCACTGAGCTGGCAGGCCAATTGGGACTGGGGCGTGTATGGCGCGCTGGTCACCTATGCCTTGCGCCAGCCGTACCCGCTCATGGCCGCCAACCTCGACCGCGCGCAGATCATGCAGATCTACAAGCAGCGCCCGCTGCTCAAGGGTGAAGCCTCGACGACCCAGCAGGTGCAGGCGACCTTGCTTGATGACATTCGTGAGTCCCATTGCGGCCTGCTGCCTGAGTCGCAGATGCCGGCCATGCTCGCCGTGCAGCAACAACGCGACCGGCGCATGGCGGAACGCCTGATGGCCGCGCCAACCCCGGCACTGTTGCTGGCCGGTGCCTTCCATGTGCGCAAGGACCTCGGCGTGCCGCTGCACCTCAAGGACCTGGGTGACGGCGCAGGGAATGTCGTACTGGTGCTGGCCGAAGTGGGCAAGACGGTTACCGCCGCCAGTGCCGACTATGTGTGGTACACCGCGGCACAACCGGAGCAGGATCACTGCGCGAAACTGCGTCGCTGAATCACTCAGCGACCGGGATCAAGGGGGCCTGCTGCGCAAGGCCAACGGGACGGTGCGGCGATCCGACAAGCTCCCTCGCCACAAAGGCCTTGTGGGTCCTGGCTTGCATCAAACCAGCTCGACACTGTGCAGGGGCCTGCTGCGCAGGCCAGCGGGAGCAAGCTCCCTCGCCACAAAAGCCTTGTGGGTCTTTGTCTGTATCCAACCGGCGCGACACTATGTCACGCCCGCCTGCCGGTCCGATGGTCGAATCCGCTGATCCGCGACCAGCACAGTTTGGTACCATCCCTGCGTTTTTTTCGTCTGTACAGTCATCACGCTGTCATTTCAGCCTGTTCAACAGGATGCTTTTTCAATGAGTACTTCGTATACCCGCCGAACCGTCCTCCAGGGCATGGGGCTATTGAGCCTCGGTCTGCTGGCCGGTTGCGACGGCAGCAGCAAGCTGTCGTTCAAGTACGGCAAGGACCTCAGCGACAAGATCATGGGGCGCACCTTCAAGCTCAAGGACGCCCAGGGCGAATACCGCACACTAAGCAGCTACCGCGGCCTGATGCCGATGGTTTTCTTCGGTTTCACCCAATGCCCGGCCGTGTGCCCGACCACCCTCGCCCGTGCCGCCCAGGCGAAGAAACTGATGGGCCGCGACGGTGAACGCCTGCAGGTGATCTTCATCACCCTCGACCCCGAGCGCGACAAGCCGGAGATGCTCGACAAGTACGTGAAGGCCTTCGACCCAAGCTTCGAAGCCTTGTACGGCACCCTGGAAGAAACCGCCGCCACCGCCAAGGAATTCGGCGTGTTCTATGAAAAGGTCCCGAGCGGCGACACCTACACCCTCTCCCATACCGCGACCAGTTTTGTCTTCGACTCCCGGGGCAACCTGCGCCTGGGCCTGTCCGCGTCCCTGACAGCCAAAGAGTGTGCAGAAGACCTGCTCACCGTGATGGAGGTTTGCTGAAATGAATGCCCCGCTGACGAACAACCGTTTTGCCCAACGCTGCAAGCAACTGCTGCTGGGTGTATCCCTGGTCGGCCTGGCTTTTCAAGCCTCGGCACAGACCCAGGTCAGTGATGCCTGGGTTCGCGCCACCGTCGCCGGTCAATCCTCGAGCGGCGCCTTCATGACCCTCACCGCCGACAGCGACAGCAAGTTGCTGAACGTGCAATCGCCGGTGGCCAAGGTGGTGCAGATTCACGAGTCGAGCATGAAAGACGACGTGATGAAGATGCAGCAGGTCGACGCGGTAGCCCTGCCAGCCGGCAAGCCGGTGAGCTTTGACCCACACGGCTACCACATCATGCTGATGAGCCTGACCGCGCAGATCAAGGAAGGCGACAAGGTGCCGCTGACCCTGACCGTGGAAGATGCCAAGGGCCAGAAAGAAACGATCGAAGTGCAGGCCGTCGCCAAGGCCCTCGACACCATGGATCACAGCAAAATGCATTGATCCCTTGTGCGAGCTTGCTCGCGATGGACGCATGGGCGGCGCGGGCTGTCTGGCATAACGCGTTATCGTTGACCTCCATCGTCGGAACGCCGCCCGGAGCAAGCTCGCACACATTGTCTTGGGTTGCTTCCAGTTTTTGTGCTGGGCACAAATCCCTTGTGGGAGCGGCAACGCTCCCCTTAGAAATCCACGGTTGCCGACAATTTCAACGTGCGTGGCTCGCCCTGGGTCAGGTAGTTGTTGGCCGTCGATGCCGATGACCAGTACGCCTTGTTCGCCACGTTCTCGACGTTGGCCCGCAGGGTGATGGTGTTGTCGTCCGCCTTGAAGCTGTAGCGTCCGCCCAGGTCGACTCGGGTCCAGGCCGGAATGCTCAAGCTGTTCGCCGCGTTCACGTATTCACCGCCGGTGCGCAGCAGACGCCCGTTAAGCGCAGCGCCCTGCACCCCCGGTATGTCCCAGTCCGCCCCCAGGTTGTACTGGAAGCGCGGCACCCCGGCGGCGCGGTTGCCGTCGTTGAGGCCGTTGGAGGTGTTGTTCTGCTCGGTGTGCATCCAGGTCGCGCCGGTCAGCACCCGCAAGCCGTCCAGCGGTTCACCGAACAGATTCAGTTCCACGCCCTTGTTCACCTGCTCGCCATCGACGCTGAAGGTTGGCAGGCGCACCCCAGGCACGCTTGAGGTCGCACTGTTCGGCTGCTCGATGCGGTACACACCCAGGGTCGCGCCGAAACTGTTCCAGTCAAGCTTGACCCCGGCCTCGGTCTGTTTGCTGCGGGTGGGCGCAAACACTTCGCCGGGGTTGCTCACGCCCGTGGTCGGCGCCGTCGGCCCTTGCGCCAGGCCCTCGATGCGGTTGGCGTAGAACGACACGTGCTCCCACGGTTTGATCACCAGGCCATAGACAGGCGTGGTGATGGTCTCCTCATAGTTGGCCGAGCGCGCACCGCTGGTGGTGTTCCAGCTGTCGACCTCGAGGGTCTGGCGCCGAGCGCCGAGCGTCAGTAACACACGGTCGTCGATGAAGCCGAGGGTGTCGGACACCGCCGCACTCTTGATGCGGTTCTTGCCGACGATGCGCGGGTCATGAATATCGCTGCCGAAATAGGTGTTGGTCGGTCGTGGCACCTGGGTTGGGTCGTACAGGTTGCCGGGCACGCGGTTGGCGACCAGGATCGCCTCGAACGCCGAACGTTGTTCACCCCAGATCCCCGACAATCCGAAGTTCATCTGATGCGTCACCGGGCCGGTGTTGAAGTGACCGTTCAAACCGGCCATGGCGCTTTTGTTGTCCTCGTCATGGGGCGAGTACAGAAAGCCGACCTTGCCGCTGCCGTCATTGGCCACGTAAAGCGAAGAATACTCGCCGTTCTCCCGGGTGTGCTTGGCGCCAGCGCCGGCGTACGCCGTCCAGTTGTCATTGAGGTCGTATTCGGCGTTGAGCATGCCGTAGGTGTCTTCCAGCTCGGACCAGCTCCAGTCCTGGGCGTAGTTGTCGCTCGCCGACGGTGGATGCGGCACCTTGGTGCCGGTCGGGTACACCACCGAGCGACCGTTGTTGATGCGCTCTTTCTGATAACCCAGGTCGGTGGAGACACGCAGGCGCTCGCCGCGATAATCGAGGCCGACCGCGATCAGCTGCGAGTGCCGGGATTCATCATCGACCGCGGTATCGCCACCGTGCCGGGCCAGGTTGACCCGCGCACCGAACTGATTGTCCTCACCGAAGCGCTGGCCCAGATCGAGGTGGCCGCCGACCTGGCTGTCACTGGCGTAATCGAGGGTCACGCTGTGGGTCGGCGTATCCTGGGCGCGCTTGGGCACCAGGTTGACGCTGCCGCCGATGCCGCTGCCTGACGGCGCCACACCGTTGATGAAGGCGTTCGGGCCCTTGAACAGCTCGACGCGTTCAAGGGCCTCGGTGGTGATGATCTGCCGCGGCAGCACACCGTACAGGCCATTGAAGGAAATATCGTCAGTGGTCAGCGGCAAGCCGCGAATGGTGAACACTTGGGAGAAATTGCCGAAGCCCGCCGACTGGCGTACCGAGGCATCGTTGAGCAGCACGTCACCGACGGTTCGCGCTTGCTGGTCTTCGATGGTTTTCGCCGTGTAGCTGACCACGCTGAATGGCACGTCGCTGATCGAGCGATTGCCCAATACGCCCAGACGCGCCGTGCGCGCCACCTGACCGCCTTCGTAGGTCTCGGCCGTTTCATTGTTGACGCCACTGATGGTGGTCGCACCCAACTCCAAAGCCCCGCCGACCTCTGCCACCGGTGCCAGGGTGTAGCTGTTGGCACCGGTGCTCATCAGCCTGTAACCACTGCCCTGCAACAGCCGGGCAAAACCGTCCTGCACCGTGAAGCTGCCGTGCAAGCCGTCACTTGGCCGATCATTGAGCAGCGCGGCATTGAACGACAGCAATACCCCGGACTTCAGCGCGAACTGCGCCAGCACATTGCCCAACGAGCCCGACTCGATGGCATAACTGCGCACGGCACTCGTTTCACCGACCTGCGCTGCACCAGCGCTGTGCACCGGCGCCATGGCCGTCAGGGCGATGGCCAGGCCCAATACATTCAAGGGAGGTGGTGCGAAACGGCGGGTGCGCAAGCGCAGGTGCGGTCGGGAAATCATTCGGCATGCCTGTGGGAACAAGGAAAATTCAGAATTCCTCTACACACCGAACGACAGGGAAAAAGGTATCAGCCGCAGGGCAGTTTTTTTCAAAAACTACTTTCGCGCCACCTTGTAACGCAGGCAGTCGTCGTAAAAACCCTGGCGCACGGCGGCCGGTTTCATCTTCGAAGCGCTGTCATAGGTCTGCTCGGTAATGCCCATCGCCATCATGCGCATCCAGGGCTTGGCGAATTTATAGGTCTGCAGTTTCTGCCGCGCCGCGTACAGCGAAACCCCGGAGAGCTTGAGTTCCTGGGCCCTGGCCGCCGTGCCCGCGCCCCAACTGCACATATATTGATCGTTGGTCGTCAACGGCCTGCCTTGAGCAGAATTGGCGATACCCACAACAACCAGAGGGATTAATGCTTTCCATGTAGTGCCCATCCAAACCATCCAAGTACCTGAAATTCGGCTGATTTTGCCGACTGTTCAAGCACTTGGGGGCCAGCAAAATGCCTTAAACGAAATTCAACAAAAGCATGAAACACTGATCTGGGTTCCTTGCTAGTTCTCAATCCTTTGCTATAGCTAACAATCCATACAGCCAACTAGTGAGGCAACGGAATGTCAGCCGCAAAGAAAATGAGTGTGGGGCAACTGACTATGTTGACCGCCGTCAACATGTTGGGCTCAGGCATCGTACTACTTCCGACAAAACTTGCTGAAGTCGGTGCGATTTCCATCCTCTCCTGGCTCGTCACGGCCACCGGCTCGCTCGCTCTGGCATACGCCTTTGCGCGATGCGGGATGCTCAGTCGAAAGACCGGCGGCATGGGTGGCTACGCCGAATACACCTTCGGTAAAGCAGGCAACTACATCACCAACTACACCTATGGTCTGTCACTGTTGATTGCCAACGTCGCAATCAGTATTACGGCGGTCGGCTATATTCAGGTGTTGTTCAATATCAAACTCGACTCACTGCAAGTAGGCTTGGCAACTATTGCCCTGTTGTGGATCACCACCTTCGCCAACTTCGGCGGTGCGCGCATTACCGGTCGCATCGGTGCGGTCACGGTGTGGGGCGTTATCGCGCCGGTGGTACTGGTCTCCACCATTGGCTGGTTCTGGTTCGACAGCAGCGTCTACGCCGCCGGCTGGAACCCGCACGACAAGGCCTGGTACGAAGCGGCCGGCGCCTCGGTCGCCATCACCCTGTGGGCTTTCCTCGGTCTCGAATCGGCTTGCGCCAACACCGACGCGGTGGAAAACCCGGAGCGAAACGTACCGATTGCGGTATTGGGCGGCACCCTGGGAGCGGCGGTGATCTACATCGTGTCCACCAACGTGATCTTCGGCATCGTCGGCAACGCGGAACTGGTCTCCTCCACCGCACCGTTCGGCCTGGTGTTCGCCCACATGTTCACCCCGCTGGTGGGTGACATCGTGATGGCGGCAATGGTCCTGGCCTGTATCGGTTCGCTGCTCGGTTGGCAGTTCACCATTGCCCAGGTGTACGCCAGTTCGGCGAACACCGGTTACTTCCTGCCGATCTTCGCCAAGGGTAACAAGGCCGGTACGCCGATCATCGGCATGCTGGTGCTGCTGGCAGCACAGACCGCACTGGCCCTGCTCACCATCAGCCCTAACCTGAGCAAGCAGTTCGACACCCTGGTCAACCTCGCGGTGGTCACCAACCTGGTGCCGTACATCCTGTCCATGGCGGCCCTGATGACCATGCAGAAGGTCTCCAACGTTCCGGCAAACAAGGCCATGGTCACCAACTTCATCGCTGTGGTCGCGGCAGCCTACAGCTACCTCGCCCTGTACAGCTCCGGCGAACAGGCGCTGATGCTCGGCGGCGTCGCCACCATCTTTGGCTACACCCTGTTCGGCTTCGTCAACAACCGCCTGATCCGCCTGGAAGCAATGAACAACAGCGTACCGACGCAAACCGTCAGTGCGCAGCACCTCAGCGCCGATCCGGTGCCGGTCAACAATCTGAATAAAGCCACTCTGGAGGTTCAATCGTGACGGACTATAAACACTCACTGGGCATGCTGGCGCTGCTGGTCAGCAGCCCGCCGGACAAACGTACCGTCTTCGGCCGCGCCCTGGATCACCTGGTCCATGACGTGGAAGGTCGCGGTGTCAGCGTACTGGCTTCGGAAAGCCTGACCGACGCGGCATCGATCCTGCGTTCGGACCCTGCCGTTCAGTGCGTGCTCATCCGCTGGGAAATGGACACCAGCGAAGGCCACGCCGATTGCATCAAGCTGCTAGTCAAACTGCGCGAGCGCAACACCCGCGTACCGGTATTCCTGATCAGCGACCGCACCACCGCCTCGAGCATTCCGTTGCTGGTGATGCAACACGCGGACGACTTCATCTGGCTGCCGGAAGACACCTCGGGCTTCCTCAGCGGCCGTATCCTGGCGGCCATCGAACGTTATCGTCAGGCCGCCCTGCCGCCGATGTTCGGTGCCCTGGTGAAGTTTGCCCGCACCTATGAATACTCCTGGCACACCCCGGGCCATGCCGGTGGTACCGCCTTCCTGAAGAGTACTGCGGGACGTGCGTTCTACGAGTTCTTCGGCGAAAACCTGCTGCGTTCCGACCTGTCGATCTCGGTGGGCGAACTCGGCTCCCTGCTCGACCACAGCGGCCCCATCGGCCAGGGCGAGCGTTACGCGGCCAAGGTCTTCGGCGCACACCGCACGTACTACGTGACCAACGGTTCGTCGATGTCCAACCGCGTCATCCTGATGGCCAGTGTGACCCGTGACCAGATCGCCCTGTGCGACCGTAACTGTCACAAATCCGCTGAACACGCGATGACCCTGTCCGGGGCCATTCCGACCTACCTGGTACCGACCCGCAACCGCTACGGCATCATCGGCCCGATCCTGCCACAGACCCTCAGCGCCGAAGGCGTGAAGGCCGCCATCGCCAGCAACCCGCTGGTCAAGAAAGGCATCGACCCGACACCGGTGCACGCCATCGTCACCAACTCCACCTATGACGGCCTGACCTACAACGTCACCCGCGTCGAGGAACTGCTGGGCGCCAGCGTCGACCGTCTGCATTTCGACGAAGCCTGGTATGGTTACGCACGTTTCAACCCGCTGTACACCGGCCGTCATGCAATGCACGGCGACCCGGCGGATCACGACAAGAACGGCCCGACCGTGTTCGCCACCCAGTCGACCCACAAGCTGCTGGCCGCACTGTCCCAGGCCTCGATGATCCACGTGCGTGACGGGCGCAACCCGATCGAACATGCACGCTTCAACGAGTCGTACATGATGCACGCCTCGACTTCGCCGAACTACGCGATCATGGCCTCCTGCGACGTCAGCTCGGCGATGATGGAAGCGCCGAGCGGGCAGATCCTCACCGGTGAATCGATCGAAGAAGCGATCAGTTTCCGTCAGGTGCTGTCGCGCATGCACAACGAGATGTTGAGCAAGGACGACTGGTTCTTCACCTGCTGGCAGCCACCGAGTGTGCAAGTGGGTGCCGCGTCGGTGCCGTTCCATGAAGTCGATCCAGCCACGCTGAAAACCGATCCTAACTGCTGGGTCCTGCACCCGAACGCGGTATGGCACGGTTTCGGCGACATCGAAGACGGCTACTGCATGCTCGACCCGATCAAGGTCTCGGTATTGTCGCCGGGCATGGGCGACGACGGCACCCTGTTGGCCAGCGGTATCCCGGCCTGCGTGGTAACGGCGTACCTGGGTCGCCAGGGCATCGTGGTCGAGAAAACCACCGACTTCACCATCCTGTTCCTGTTCTCCATCGGTATCACCAAAGGCAAGTGGGGCACCCTGCTCAACGCCCTGCTCGACTTCAAGCGCGACTACGATGACAACGCCGAACTGGAGCTGTGCCTGCCTGACCTGTACAGCGCCAACCAGCAACGTTATGCCGGCATGGGCCTGAAGGACCTGGCCGACGAAATCTTCGCCGCCATGAAGAAGCACAAGACCACCTTCAACATGTCCCAGGCCTTCGGCACTCTGCCGCAAGCCGAGTTCAGCCCAGTGGAGGCCTACGAAAAACTGGTACGCAACGACATCGAACTGGTCACCCTCAACGAAGCCGCCGGGCGCCTTGCGGCAACCGGTATCGTGCCGTATCCACCAGGCATTCCGTTGCTGATGCCGGGCGAGAATGCGGGGCCGGCAGACGGGCCGTTGCTGGCCTATCTGAAGGCACTGGAAGCGTTCGACCTGTCCTTCCCGGGCTTCACCCATGACACCCACGGGATCGAAGTCGAAGACGGCGTGTACCGGATGCTGGTGCTGAAATAAGGTAAACCGCTACAACGCAACACTCTGTGGGAGCGAGCTTGCTCGCGATAGCGATTGTGCAGCCAACCTCGTTGTTGACTGACATGACGCCATCGCGAGCAAGCTCGCTCCCACATTTTTTTGCGGTGGATGTTCGGGCCCAAAGCCTATGGGCAAATCGGCTCCCGGCGCTCTATGATTGAGCCCATGAACACCTCCGTTCCAATCCGCCAACCCTGCCCGCCCGGCGCCTGCGACTGCGGCCGTGACCCACTGCTGGAAACACCGGGGGCGGATGTGCGCATCCTGTTTCTGACCCGGGCCGAAGAGAAACGCCTGATCGAGCGCCTGGAAAACCTGCAAAGCCTGAGCGATCTGGAACGTATGCAACACCTGATGCTCAAGCAGCTGGGGATTGCCGTGGACGTGGCCCCCGGCTTCAACGAAGTGCGCACCATGCGCGGCATCGCCATCCAGATCGGCGAGCTGCCCGGGCTGTGCCGCAAGACCCGTGCAGCGATCCCCGCGGCCATCCGCCGGGCAATGGAAAAACGCCCGGAAATTGCCTACGACTTGCTCAACGCCAACGACCTGTTGCGTGACGCCTGATTCCCCCCGCTCCCTGCGACGTACTCGGCAAAAGCGTTGTAAACGCTGATTTTTAATCTATTGGTACTGGATATTTCACCATTCAAACCTACGCTCTTCCCGAGGGACTGAAAATTTAGCGGCGCCCCAGTCGGCGTCTACAATTTGCGCGTATGCCTACCCGATCGATCTGACAAGACCCGGATTGAAGCGAAAACCGCAAAACATGACTTGATCGAAACGACGATTTTCCCCAAGGAGTACACACCAATATGAACCTGTCTCGAAACCTGCTGGTCGGCGCTACTTTGGCCGCCTTGATGCTGGGCGGTTGCACCTCGAAAGTCACAGAGAAAGAGCAGTACTCCGGTTACCTCTCCAACTACAACAACCTTCAAGAAGTCGAGACGCCAAGCGGCGGCACGGCGATGCGCTGGGTGTCCCCGTCGTGGAACCCGAACGCTTATGACACCGTGGTGTTCAACAAGCTTGAGCTGTATCCGGCACCCAAACCCAATGAGCGGGTCAACCAGCAGACCCTCACCGACATTCAGAACTACATGACCAACAAGGCCAAGAGCAGCCTGGGTCAGAAATACCGCGTAGTCTCCAGCGCCTCCGCCGCACCGGCTGGCTCGAAAACCCTGATCATGCGTGCGGCAATCACCGGGGTGAATGCCGAAAACGAAGGCATGAAGTGGTATGAAGTGGTGCCCATCGCCGCCGTCGTCGGCGCGACCCAGGCCGCTACCGGTCACCGTGACCAGGAAACCACGCTGTTCATCGAGGCGGAGTTCATCGACGCCAAGTCCAATCAGACCGTGGCCAAAGTGGTGCGTAAAGTGTTTGGCGGCACCCTGGACAACGAAAGCCAGAAAGTCACCGCCAAGGACTTCAAGGCAGCCATCGACAAACTGGGCAGCGACTTCCAGGCGTTCATGAAGTAATCCACCCTGTGGCGAAGGAGCCTGCTCCTTCGCCACAGCCTGCACCCGCCGTTACTTCTTCATCCCGACCCGTCGGCGCATCTCGGCGGTGATCGACTGTCGGGTTTTGCCCATCTGCGCCCAAGGCTCATCCCCCACTTCGGCCAGGCGTTCCTGCACGTTGTGCACCTTCCACTGATCAGCCCCTTTGAGCTTCGCCACCTCCTCGCGAAAGATCGGCACCGACACCGGCAAGCCCTCACGCGTGCGTACCGCATAGGCACAGATGGTCGTCGCCCCCAGGCCGTTGCGCAGGTAGTCGATGAAGATCCGCCCGACGCGGTTCTTCGGCCCCGACACCGCGGAAAAACGCTCCGGCAGCAAATTGGCCATGTGGCTGACAATGGCGTGGCTGAAGTCCTTGACCTCATCCCAACCAGCCTTGCGGGTCAGGGGCACGACGATATGAATACCTTTGCCGCCGCTGGTTTTCAGGAAGGCCGCGAGCCCCAATTCATCCAGAACCGACAGCACCAACTGAGTCGCTTCGACCATGCGTTTCCATGGCAGCGCTGGATCCGGATCGAGGTCGAGGACGAAGCGGTCAGGCTTGTCGAGCTTGTCCGAAGTAGCGTTCCAGGTGTGCAGTTCAACGGTGCTCATCTGCACCGCGCCTATCAGCGCTTCGGCGTTGTTGATGACCATCATGGGTTGCCCTGTGAGCTTCTGGTCGAGAGTCACAATGCCGGGGATCGCCAGGTGCTCGGCGTTTTTCTGGAAGAACAACTCGCCGCCGATTCCGTCCGGTGCGCGCACCAGGGCCACCGGGCGGTCCTTGAGTTCGGGCAGGAACCACTCGGCAACGCTGGCGTAATACTGCGCCAGTTGCAGCTTGGTGGTGCCGCTGGCGGCGTCGATGACCCGCTCGGGATGGGTGATGCGCACCTTGCCTTCATCCAGGCCGGTTTGTGAGGGCGCCACAGTGGTCGTCTTGCGCGAGGTCGTCGACTTCTCGGCAGCGCGTTTTGCAGGGGAGGATGTCTTCACGGTTTTCCCACGCTCCTCGGTGATGTCGCGGGCCGGCTTGTCATCGCGCAAGCCATGGAACACCGCGTGCCGCACCGAGCCCTCCTGGGTCATTTCGGCGAAGGCCACTTCGGCGAGCAATTTGGGTTTGAGCCAATGCACGTCCTTTGCCTCGAACCCGCTCGGCGGGTTGACCACCGCCGGCTTTTTCACCTGCAAGGGTTTGAGTTGCTCATGGATGCTGCGCAGGGTCGCCTCGTTGAACCCGGTGCCAACCTTGCCGGCGTAGCGCAACTCGCCACTGTCGCGATCATGCAGCCCCAGCAGAAGCGCACCGAAGGCATAACGTGAGCCTTTCGGGTCGGTGAAGCCGACGATGACGAATTCCTGTCGATGCTGGCATTTGAGCTTGATCCAGTCGCTGCTGCGCCGGGACACATAAGGCGTGCCCAGGCGTTTGCCGATCAACCCTTCCATGCGCATCTGGCAGGCACTGTTGAGCAGCGCGTTCGGTTCCTCGGCAAAGGACTCGGAAAAGCGCAGCAACGGCTCTTCATTGGATCGCAGAAGGGTCGCCAGCGCGGTGCGGCGCTCTTCGACCGGTACCTCGCGCAGGTCGACGCCATTTAGGTAGGGCATGTCGAACAGGTAATAGAGAATGTCGTCGCTGCGGTCGGCGTCGAAGGCGTTTTGCAGTGCCTGAAAGTCCGGCACACCCTCTTCGTCGGTGACCACCATTTCTCCGTCCAGCCAGGCCGATTCCAGTTTCAGCGCGGCCAGCGCCTGGGCCTGCCTGGGCAGTTTATGGGTCCAGTCGTGGCCGTTGCGGGTGATGAGTTTCACGTCGTCGTGATCGATGCGCGCCATGATCCGGTAGCCATCGAATTTGATTTCATAGCTCCATTGGCCTTCGGGCGCTCTTTCCACCAGGGTTGCCAGCTCAGGCTTGAGCGTGGCGGGCAGCCTGGCTTTACGCGCCCCTGTCAGCTTGGGTGACGCGGTTTTTACTGTCTTGGCGCTGGCTTTTCTGGCGGGTGCGGGCTTGTCCGCGGCTGTCTTCGGCGCGGTGACGATGCTGCGGTCGCTGAGCACGCTGTCCGGCTCGGCGACGAGGACGTCAAAGTCACCTTGTGGCCGCGCCGCGCCATCCTGATGCTTGATCAGGAACCACTGTTCCTGCTTGCCTGGCATGTGCGTGCGCACCAGGTTCCAAAGACCGGCGAGCTTCTCGCCCTGCAATTCGAACTTCAAGTGCCCCTTGGCATAACCCTTCTGCGCATCCCCCTCGGGAATCCACACGCCCCGATCCCAGACGATCACCTCACCGGCACCGTAATGCCCCTCGGGAATGCTGCCCTCGAAGGTCGCGTATTCCAGCGGATGGTCTTCGACATGGATCGCCAGGCGCTTGACCTTGGGGTCCAGGGACGGCCCTTTGGGCACGGCCCAGCTTTTCAGGGCGCCGTCGAGTTCCAGGCGGAAATCGTAATGCAGGTGCGAGGCGTCATGCTTCTGGATGCAGAACTGCAAGGCATGGGCCGAGGCGTTTTTTTTGTGCCTGCGTTTGCTCGCGGCGGGCTCGGAGGTCGCCGAAAAGTCACGCATGCGATTGTAGTCATCGAGGTTGCGGCCCATGGCTCACCTGCTGTCCGTGCCGACGCGTGGAATCCACACGCCTGTCACTCAGCAGAGCGAGCCTTGGGAGCAATAATTCCATCGGCCTTCGGTTTGCCCGGACCAACGGGCGCCGATGGATTCAGGCCGCGCCGCCCCTGGCTTGCTGCTCCAGGTGCAATTGCAGCTGCGGATCGAGTTGCAGGGCCGCCGCCAGCTCATCCAGATAGTCCCGTTCGGCACCTTCCTGGTTACCGATCACCATCACGCTGGCCAGGTACATCTCCGAAGCGATCGCCGGGTCGGTTGCCGACTGCGCGACATCGCTGGCATCCAGCGGTTTGGCCACCTCATCGTCGAGCCATTGCTGCAACTGCGGGTCATCGGTGTGCCGGCCGATTTCCGTGCTGATCATCTGCTGTTCGCTGTCGTCGATGCGCCCATCGGCCTTGGCCGCGGCAATCAAGGCGCGCAGGATTGCATGGCTGTGCTCGTCGGCTTCGGGGCCGGCCAACAGGTCGACGGTGCGCGGGGCCGCTTGCGGTGCCGACGCCTGGCTGCGCTGCCAGGTCTGATAGGCCTGGAACGCCATCATTCCCAATGAGGCTAACGCCGCGTAGTTGGTGCCGCCTGAGGAACGACCCTGCGGGGCGCCGCCCATCGCTGAACCGCCGCCTAACAGGCCGCCAAGCAGGCCGCCCAATCCGCCGCCGCCCGCACTGGCACTGGCGCCACCACCACCGAGCAGGCCGCCAAGCAAGCCGCCCAGATCGCCGAGACCGCCCTGCGCCGGTGCTGCGCCGCCCTGTTGTGTCATCGAGCCCTGCCCGGCCCGCAGTAATTGTTCAAGCAGATCGCTGGTGTTCATGACCATGTCCTCCTTTATAGAGGGTTATACGGTCAGGCAACGATAGTCCTCGCAGGTGAATGTGCCACCACCGTTGGGCCGACGCCGGGGTGATTGGGCGGCCATTCATGCCTTATCGCGGGTTTCTGCACGGTATTTTTTTGCAGCGCAGCTAAGATTCATAGGTGAACCTTACCCGCGAAAACCCGGTCGATAGCTGCAGACCGACCCGGTTCGCCGCCGCCCCGATGCGTGGGGGTGTTGACTGGCTGGCTTCATTTTCTGGAGAACGCCCCGTGATTTCGACTCTACACATCGCCAGGCTCAAAGCATGGGGCGCCCATGGCTTTACCGCCACAGGCGTGGTCACCGCTTTCCTCGCCACACTCTCCTTACTGGACAATCAACCGACCAACTGCCTGCTGTGGCTCGGCGTGGCCTTGATCGTCGACGGGCTGGACGGTGCACTGGCGCGCAAGGTCAATGTGCAATCGGTGCTGCCGAGTTTCGACGGCTCGATCCTCGACCTGGTCATCGATTACCTGACTTATGTGTTCATTCCGGCGCTGTTCATCTACCGCTATATCCCGTTGCCCGAATACACCCTGCTGCTCACGGTGTCGCTGATTCTGGTGTCGTCGCTGTTCTGTTTCTGCAACGTCAACATGAAAAGCAAGGACAACTACTTCCAGGGCTTCCCCGCCGCCTGGAACGTCGTTGCCCTGTGCCTGTACATCATCGCCCCGTCACCCTGGATCACCTTGCTCACGGTGATTGGCCTGGCGCTGCTGACCGTCACCCGTATGAAATTCCTGCACCCGTTCCGCGTGCGCCGCTTCATGCCGATCAACATTGCCGTGACTGCCATCTGGTTGCTGTGCAGCCTGTCGCTGGTGATCAACCATCCTGTGATCAATCCGCTGGTGATGGGCTTGTGGCTGTTGATGTCGGCTTACTTCCTGGGGATCTGCTTCTGGCGCACGGCGCTGGAGTGGTTTGAGGGGCACAAATAGGTCCGCCACACCGCAATTTCTGTGGGAGCGAGCTCGCTCCCACAGGGACACTCAACGCCTGGTGATGACTACCTCCAGGTACTCACCCGGTAGCACCAGCGACCGCTCTCCTGCCCTGTTCATCCTGTTCAGCAACTCGGTGAAATCCGCTTCCAGCGCTTTGGCCGCGTCCCCCGGCAGCGCGGCGAAAGCCTTGTGGACCGGGCCGTACCATTGGCGAAACACTTCGATGAAATGCGCCGCCGAGCGATAGCGAAAATTGAACGTGCGCCGGGTCACCTGCAGCAGGAACTCGCGCTCGTCGAAATACTCGTGCAGCCAGGCCTCGGTGCCCCACAAAGACGGTGGCTGCGCCCCCGGTGGCGGCGGCAGGTGGCGGCCGAGGGTCTTGAACATCTGGCCGACAAATCCTTCAGGCGTCCAGTTGGCCAAACCTATGCGGCCACCTGGCCGACAGACCCGCGCCAGTTCGGACGCGGCTTTGCCCTGGTCCGGCGCGAACATCACACCGAAGGTCGACAGCACCGCGTCAAAACTGCCGTCGGCGAATGGCAAGGCTTCGGCATCCGCTTCCTGGAAAGTCACGGCCAGGTGTTCGGCACGGGCGCGCTGTTCGCCACGCTCGAGCAAGGCACCGACGTAATCGGTGGAGGTGACGTGACAGCCACGACGGGCGGCGGCCAGGGTGGCGTTGCCGTTGCCGGCGGCGACATCCAGTACTTTTTCATCGCACAACAGATCACAGGCTTCGGCCAGTTGCTCGCCGACAATCTGCAAGGTGGTGCCGATCACGGCATAGTCGCCACTGGCCCAGGAAGCCATTTGACGGGTTTTCAGGGCAGTCAGATCAATGGGTGTACTCATCTGCACAGTCTCCGGGAGTGCAACGGTATCGAGTCCGCGAACGATTATTCCGCCGTCGTCGGATCGATGATGTTCATGACCTGGGAAATCCGGTTGGCGGGAAAACCGCTCTGCCGGGCGTGTTCCCTGATCTGCTCTTCGCTGGGCGAGATGTACACGCAATACAGCTTGTCCCCGGTGACGTAGCTTTGCAGCCACTGCACCTCCGGCAGATCACGCAGCGTCCGGCAGGATTTTTGCGACGCGGCTTTCAGGTCTCTTTCCGACATCGCTCCGGCGCCGGGTATCTCGCGTTCAATGACGAACTTGGGCATGGCAACCTCTCTTTGTTGTTATCGATGTCAGGACCGACAGTGGCCCTGTGGGCAAACTATCGCGCTGCCACGCGGTGGCGTCCTGTCCGATCGTCGCTCAACCCTGTCCGATCGTCCGGAGATTCCACGCTGCGCCGCCGAGCGCTCACAATCAGGGCTAAAACCACGGGAAATGCCTATGGATGCTCTGTCTCAGACCTTGCGCGTGGTGCACCTGGTCGGCGCGATCTTCATCAACGCGCGCTTCTCCGCGCCCTGGTGCTATCAATCGCCCCGTGCCGATACGGCGGCGCCCTTTCTCGAGCCCGGCGCCGAGCGCGTGGTGATTTTTCACCTGATCACCGAGGGCGAATGCTTCGTCGAACTGGGTGACCAGCCGCCCCTGCAATTGCGCGCCGGTGATGTCGTGGTCTTCCCCCAGGGCGACGCCCACCGCATGTGCTCCGCCCCCGGTTTGCCGCCGGCCAGCGGTGCACGACTCGACGCCGTGCTGGCGCGCCGTCCACGCCAGCTGAGTTACGGCGGCGGTGGCGCGGTGACGCGTCTGGTCTGCGGCTACCTGGCCTGTGAAACACGCCTGGCGGGCATGCTGCTCAAGGGCTTGCCGGCGGTGGTGCGAGTCAATGTGCGCGGCTCCAACGCCGGAGTCTGGCTGGAATCGTCGGTGCGTTATGCCCTGGCCGAGGCCCGTTCGCCGCGCCCGGGTGGCGCGAGCCTACTGGCCAGGCTGGCCGAGGTGTTGTTCATCGAGGTGCTGCGCCTGTACATGAACGAACAGAGCGATGGACGTACCGGCTGGCTGGCGGCGGTGCATGACCGGATCGTCGGCGCCGCGCTCAATGCCCTGCACCAGAAGCCCTGCCACGCCTGGACCCTGGATGAGCTGGCGCGCACCGCCGGCACGTCCCGCTCGGTGCTGGCCGAACGTTTCCAACTGTTGGTCGGCGTCTCGCCCATGCAGTACCTGACGCAGTGGCGCATGCTGCTGGCCGCCAACCTGCTGCGCAGTGGCAGCGGCACGTTGCTGCAGATCGCCGAGGAAGTCGGCTACCAGACCGATACCGCGTTCAGTCGCGCGTTTCGGCGCGAGTACGGCGCGCCGCCGGCGGCATGGCGGCGAAGCCAGGTGAGCGGTGGACACGGGACAACGGCGAGGCTGTCCTGAGAGGTGTTGCACGGGTTGCCGAACCGGCTGAATCCGCTACGCTCGCGCAGGTGCTCACATTTATCGGAAAGGACTCACCCCATGACGCTTCGCCTGGACTGGCTCACCGAACACATGCACCACAGCGACACCTTCGCCGCCTGGATCCACCGACAGTTTCACTATGAATACGCACAGCAGCCCTTGGCCGACTGGCAACGGGAATTCTCCGAGGGCCAGCGCAATGACGACTGGAAATGCCTGATCGCCCTGGATCACGATCACGATTTGCTGCTCGGTGGTGCGGCGCTGGCCAGGGCAGATCTGGCTCATCGACCCGATCTCGGCCCCTGGCTTGCCTGTGTGTTCGTCACACCTCAGGCCCGCGGTACCGGCCTGGCACAGCGACTGATCGAGGGGATTTGCGCCAAGGCCCGGGACAACGGTGTCAGCCGGATCTACCTGCACACCCAAGACCGCAGCGATTACTACGCCCAGCGCGGCTGGTCGGCGCTGGAGCGATTCCAGGCATGGGGCAAGGAGCAATGGCTCATGTCCCGTGAACTCTGAGCCATTGATCCTGCGGACTCAACCTGCAGCGGGGGCCTGGGTGCCGGCCTCCTTGAGCAGTTGTTGAATCATCTGCTCCTGCGCCTCGTAACTGCCTTCGCCAAAGTGGGTGTAGCGCACCTGCCCCTTGGCATCGATCAGGTAGTGCGCCGGCCAGTACTGGTTATCGAAGTTGCGCCAGATCGCGTAGTTGTTATCGATCGCCACCGGGTAGGTGATGCCGTATTCCTTCACCTTGGCCCTGACGTTGTCGAGGATGCGTTCAAAGCCGTACTCGGGCGTGTGCACGCCAATCACCACCAGGCCGTCCTTCGCATACTTCTTCGCCCAGTCCTTCACATACGGCAGCGTGTGCTTGCAGTTGATGCAGTCGAAGGTCCAGAAGTCCACCAGCACCACCTTGCCCTTGAGCGATTCATTGCTCAGGGCCGGCGAGTTGATCCACTCCACCGCACCGGACAGCGAAGGCATGGCGCCCTTTGCGTTGTCTGCGGCGTTGTCTGCCCTGACCTTGCTGACCAGGTAATCGACTACTTTCGGCACGCTTTCCAGCACGCCCTGCTCGACCTGGCCGACACCTTGCGAAGAGGTGTTGGCCAACAGCACGTCACTGGCTCCGGTGGCAATCGCAGCAGCACTGGCCAGCACCGCCACGCCAGCGCCACGGCGTAACCAGCCGGTGACCGGTATCGACGGTTTCAGGCGATTGACCAGACCGCGACCAGCGAAGATCAGCGTACCCAGGGACAAGGCACTGCCGGCGCCGTAGGCAACCAGCAACAGACTGGTGTCGGCGTTGGCGCCTTGCAACATGGCGCTGGTGAGAATCACGCCGAGGATCGGTCCGGCACAGGGCGCCCACAACAGGCCGGTGGCTACACCGATCATGATCGACGCCAGGGCGCCGGAGTTTTTTCGCGAGTTGGGGTCAAGCCGATTGCCCAGCAGCACGAACGGGCGTGCCAGCCAGTCACCGACTTGGGCGGAAATCAGCGACAGGGCGAACAGCACCATCACGATCAGCGCCACATGGCGTCCGGTGTTGCTGGCCTGAATCACCCAGGCACTGCTGACCACTGCCAGGCTGGAGACCAGGGCAAAGGTCAGGACCATGCCTGTCAGGGTAAGCAGTATCGCGGCACGCGAGCGGTTGGCCCCGGCGAACAGAAAAGGCACGACCGGCAGGATGCACGGGCTGAGGACGGTCAATATGCCGCCCAGGAAAGCGATGAGAAACATGGGGATCACCTTGGAAAAGTACAGGGGCGGCGGTTCACACAAATTTCTGTAGGAGCGAGCACGCTCGCGATGGAGGCAAGAACAACGCGGGCTGTCGGTAAAACCCCGTCATCACGACCATCGCGGGCATATTCACGCGGTCTGGTTGTCCAGATACTGGCCCTGCGGCGTGTGACTGGAACCGTTCTCGGCAAGGAAGCCGTGATCGCCCTTCTCGGCCACCGGCGTCATTTGAAAGCAGGTGCTGCTGCCACAGGCGCTTTGTTCGACAGAGGCATTGGCGTGGGCCGCCACACCGGCGACGGAAAAAGCGAAAGCGGTCAGATAGCGGGTAAGGTTGTTCATGGTGAAACTCCTGTTCAAAGGGATAGGCGATGGGTGTATTCAGTTTTGCGAAGTGCAGTTGTCGGAAAACTTGCGGTAATCCAGGACGTGGGATTGGTCCTGGGAGTCCAGGTAGGTCAGCCGGGCATTGACGACCCCGCAGGCAGGCTCGGCGTCCTCGCTCAGTGACACCACTTTGCGGATGTCCGGATGGCTGCCGTAGGTGTAGGTTTCGTGTGCCACATCGGCTTCGGCGCGGGCCGACAAGGTGCAGATGTTCAGCGCGGCAAACAGGCAGGCGGCGTAGATGGCTTTGGTGTTCATGGCACGGTCCTCAATGTGTGAAAGGTTCGAGCGAGGCGTCTGGGCTTGCCTCGATGGAACCTATTTGAAGCCCGCGAGGTATCGCGCATGTGTCGCAAATCGGCGGATGTAAATCGCTGCGTATCAACACCCGGCCGGGATACACAGCGATACAATCCTCCGGAAAAACCACGTTTTTGCGTCGCCCTGTATCCGTTGACCGGTTAGATACAGTGCAATACAAAGGGCAGCGGGCAAGCCGAACAAGGCCCGATAGACTGTGTGCATTCCCACTTGCAGAGGCTTGGCCACATGGAGCATGTCGATCACATTCTCATCGTTGACGATGACCGCGAGATCCGCGAACTGGTAGGCAATTACCTGAAGAAGAACGGCCTGCGCACCACGGTCGTCGCCGATGGCCGGCAGATGCGTGCGTTCCTCGAAACCACGCCGGTGGACTTGATAGTGCTGGACATCATGATGCCCGGGGACGATGGCCTGCTGCTGTGCCGTGAATTGCGCGCCGGCAAGCACAAGGCCACGCCTGTGCTGATGCTCACCGCGCGCAACGATGAAACTGACCGCATCATCGGCCTGGAAATGGGCGCCGACGATTACCTGGTCAAACCCTTCGCTGCCCGCGAGCTGCTCGCACGCATTAACGCGGTGCTGCGGCGCACGCGCATGCTGCCGCCCAACCTGGTGGTGACCGAAAGCGGTCGGTTGCTGGCCTTCGGTCGCTGGCGCCTGGACACCTCGGCCCGCCACCTGCTCGACACCGACGGCACCATGGTCGCCCTGAGCGGCGCGGAATATCGCTTGTTGCGGGTGTTCCTCGATCATCCGCAGCGGGTGCTCAACCGCGATCAACTGCTCAACCTGACCCAGGGCCGCGATGCCGACCTGTTCGACCGTTCCATCGACCTGCTGGTCAGCCGCCTGCGCCAGCGCCTGCTCGACGATGCCCGCGAGCCGGCCTACATCAAGACCGTGCGTAGCGAGGGCTACGTGTTTTCCCTGCCGGTGGAAATCCTCGGTGATTCGGTATGAGCTGGACCTTGCGCTGGCCACGCACCCTGGCCTCACGGCTGTCGCTGATCTTCCTGATCGGGCTGATTCTTGCCCAGGCCCTGTCCTTCGGCGCGCAGTACTACGAGCGCTACGAAACCTCGAAAAACACCATGCTCGGCAACCTCGAGACCGACGTCTCAACCTCCATCGCCATCCTCGACCGCCTGCCCGCCGAGGAACGGGCCAGCTGGCTGCAACAACTGGAACGGCACAACTACAGCTACCTGCTCAATGAAGGCTCGCCCGGCACGCCCATGGACACCTCGTTGCCCAACGCGCCCATCGCCATTGCCTCGATCAAGGACGCAATCGGGCATGACTATCCGATGACCTTCACCGACATTCCGGGGCCGAACAAACACTTCCAGGTGCACCTAAAGCTCGCCGATGGCAGTCCGCTGACCATCGACGTACGCCCCTCGATGGTGCCACTGTCGCCCTGGCTGCCGATCGTCCTGCTCGGGCAACTGGGCCTGATGATCGCCTGCACCTGGCTGGCCGTGCGCATCGCCATCCGTCCCCTCACCCGCCTCTCGGAAGCGGTCGACAACCTCGACCCCAACGCTCATCCGGTGCCCCTCGATGAAAAGGGCCCGACTGAAGTCGCCCACGCCGCCAAGGCCTTTAATTCGATGCAGGCGCGTATCGCCGCGTATCTCAAGGAACGCATGCAACTGCTGGCGGCGATTTCCCATGACCTGCAAACGCCGATCACCCGCATGAAACTGCGGGCCGAATTCATGGACGACTCCAGCGAGAAAGACAAACTCTGGAACGACCTCGGCGAAATGGAACACCTGGTGCGCGAAGGCGTGGCCTATGCCCGCAGCGTGCACGGTTCCACCGAGGAAAGCCGGCGCACCGACCTCGACTCGTTCCTCGACAGCCTGGTGTTCGATTATCAGGACATGGGCAAGGACGTGCAGTTGATCGGCAAGAGCGCCGCCGTCATCGACACCCGTCCCCACGCCTTGCGCCGGGTGCTGGTGAATCTGACGGACAACGCCCTGAAATTTGCCGGCGCAGCCGAGCTGTGGGTAGAAACCCGGGTGGATGGCAGCCTGTCCATCACCGTCATGGACCGTGGCCCGGGCATCGCCGACGACCTGCTCAAGCAGGTCATGGAGCCGTTCTATCGCGTGGAAAACTCGCGCAACCGCAGCACCGGCGGCACAGGTTTGGGCCTGGCGATTGCCCAGCAACTGGCGGTGGCCCTCGGTGGCGCGTTGACCCTGAGCAATCGCGAAGGCGGCGGCTTGTGTGCCGAGCTCAGATTGCCGCGGTAAAACTCAACCCACCCACTGCACCACCTCGACCCCCAAGGCGCGGTAATCCTCGACATTGCCGGAGGCCACATGCTGCTCGGTGATCAAGGTGTGCACCCGGTTGCAAGGCGCCACCACAAAAGGCTCCACCGCTCCGAGCTTGTCCGCCGTGGTCACTGCAATCACATGGGAGGCGCAATCGAGCATCGCCTGCTTCACCGGCACTTCCTCGAAATGCAGTGAGCTCAAGCCCACCTGCGGGTGAATCGCGCAAACCCCGGTGAACAGCAGATCGGCCTTGATACCGGCCAACAAACGCAAGGTTTCATGGCCGCTGGCGGACATCGTCGCCGGGTTCAGTTGCCCGCCGGCCAGGATCACCTTGATGCCCTTGTATTCGGACAGCGTGATCGCGGTCATGGGCGATGCAGTGATCGCGGTGATGGCGATGTCCACCGGCAACGAGCGCGCGATCTGCAAAGTCGTGGTACCGGAGTCGAACACCACGATCTGCCCGTCCTGCACCCGCTGCGCGGCGAGTTGCGCCAGTTGCATCTTCACTTCATCGGTTTCGCTGATGCGGGTGAAGTAATCCTTGCCGGTGTCTTTCGGTCGTGGCAGCGCACCGCCATGCACCCGTTGCACCAGGCCGGCGCTCGCCAGTTCCGCCAGATCGCGGCGAATGGTGTCTTCGGATACCGCGAAGTGCTGGCTCAACTCCGAGGCCATGACCTTGCCGTCACGCTCGAGTATCAAGAGGATTTTTTGCCGACGCAGGTGGGGCAGTTCGGCGGCGGAATGTTGGTCGTGCATGTTTTTGCTCGTTTGTGCATGAAATTGCGTGTTTAAACCAGATTAGCCAAAGCCCCGGTTAAACACAACGACCAGCGAAGTATCATTTCTTTCGATCTTTCACATCATTACATCGAATTTTTTATTTGCAGGGGACCTGTTCAGAATCGCGCCATCACTCATGTTTCGGATGGACACCTCATGAACCTCAACTTTGCTTTCGCCTGCATGATCGTCGTTTCTTTCGCGATAGCGCTGGTCCACAGCTGATACAAATGCGTCGTTACAGCCCTTTTTGTTGACGTCTGTCAGCCTTTCCTTAAACAGCCCGGGAAAAGCCTGACAGATCGAAAAAATGCTCTATAACCAGTGGTGACACGATTTCCGATCAGGGTAACGGGAAGGCTCCCTCGGCGATCGATCTCTGAAAAACGCTGCGGACAAATGAATGCCCGCCTGGAGACACCACGATGAAACCCTTGAAAATAGCTGCCAGCGAAGGCACCACTGCAACCTTCAAGAATGCTCGGGAGGTGGTAGCGCTCAACAATACCGACTTCACCAACGTCGCCGTGGCGGTGGTGTCGGTCAACGATGTAATGGCTGGTGCCCTCGATGCCATTCAACGCACCGGTTTCGACATTCCGATTTTCCTCGTGGCCTCCCCGGATTCCGACACCCATCCACGGGAAGTCTACAAACACCTGACTGACGTCCTGCTGCAAGTGAACGGGATTTTCGATCTGGCGCGGACCAACGTCGAATACCACGGCAACCAGCTGGAAACCGCAGCCCGGGCTTATGAAGCATCGCTGCTGCCACCCTTCTTCGACTCCCTGCGAAAATACACCGAATCGGCCAACGCCACCTTCGCCTGCCCCGGTCACCAGGGCGGCCAGTTCTTCCGCAAACACCCGGCGGGCCGGCAGTTTTTCGACTTCTTCGGCGAGACGCTGTTTCGCGCCGACATGTGCAACGCCGACGTCAAACTCGGTGACTTGCTGATTCACGAAGGCCCGGCACTGTTGGCGCAAAAACACGCGGCCAAGGTGTTCAACGCCGACAAGACCTACTTCGTGCTCAACGGCACCTCGGCCTCGAACAAGGTGGTGACCAACGCCCTGCTCACCCCCGGCGACCTGGTGCTGTTCGACCGCAACAACCACAAGTCCAACCACCAGGGCGCGTTGCTGCAAGCCGGCGCGACGCCGGTCTACCTGGAAACCGCACGCAACCCCTACGGTTTCATCGGCGGTATCGATTCCCACTGTTTCGAAGAAGAGTACCTGCGCGAACTGATTGCCGAAGTGGCGCCGGACAAGGCGCAGGAAGCCCGGCCATTCCGCCTGGCGATCATCCAGTTGGGCACCTACGACGGCACCGTGTACAACGCCCGGCAAGTGGTCGACCGCATCGGCAAGCTCTGCGACTACATCCTGTTCGACTCGGCGTGGGTCGGTTATGAGCAGTTCATTCCGATGATGAAGGACTGCTCGCCGCTGTTGCTGGAACTCGATGAAAACGATCCGGGCATCTTCGTCACCCAATCGGTGCACAAGCAGCAGGCCGGTTTCTCCCAGGCGTCCCAGGTGCACAAGAAGGACCGCCACATCAAGGGCCAGGCCCGTTACTGCAACCACCATCGCCTGAACAACGCGTTCATGGCCCAGGCTTCCACCAGTCCGTTCTACCCGCTGTTTGCTTCGCTGGACGTCAACGCGCGGATTCATTCCGGCCGCAGTGGCCTGCGCCTGTGGGAAGACTGCGTGAAGTTCGGCATCGAGGCGCGCAAGCTGATCCTCGAAGCCTGCACCCTGGTGCGGCCGTTCGTGCCGAGAACCATTGAAGGCCGTGCCTGGGAAGACTACCCGACCGAAGAAATCGCCAACGACATCCGCTTCTTCGAATTCCATCCGAAGGATCGCTGGCACGCCTTCGGCGGATATGCCGAGAAGCAATATTTCATCGACCCGTGCAAGCTGCTGTTCACCACGCCGGGGATCGACCCGATCGATGGCAGCTACACCGACTTCGGTATCCATGCCGGGATTCTCGCCAACTTCCTGCGCGAGAACGGCATCGTGCCGGAGAAATGCGACCTCAACTCGATCCTGTTCCTGCTCACCCCGGCCGAAGACTGGGCGAAGATGACTCACCTGGCGGCGCAGATTGCCCGCTTCGAGCGCTTCATCAGTGACGATGCGCCGATGAGTCGCGTGCTGCCGACGATCTACGCCAACAACGAGGCGCGCTATCGCAACTACACCATCCGCCAGCTCTGCCAGGAAATGCACGACCTCTACCGCACCCACAACGTGCAGCAACTGCAGAAAGAGATGTTCCGCAAGGAACACTTCCCGACCAAGGCAATGAACCCGCAACAGGCGCAGATCGAATACATCCGTGGCAACGTCGAACTGATACCGCTGGCCGAGGCCGACGGCCGCATCGCTGCCGAAGGTGCACTGCCTTATCCACCGGGTGTGCTCTGCGTGGTGCCGGGGGAAATCTGGGGCGGCGCGGTGCTCAAGTACTTCCTCGCGCTGGAAGAAGGCATCAACTCCCTGCCGGGCTTCACGCCGGAGCTGCAAGGGGTTTACCTGAAGCAGGAAGAAAACGGCCGTACACGGGCCTATGGCTATGTAATCAAGGCATGAAAAAAGGCCGCAGGAGC
>NZ_RRZK01000010.1 GCF_004348895.1 Pseudomonas vancouverensis | reverse complement strand
TGACCGGTTCTTCACTCGCGGGCTGTTGCCAGAGGGGGAGTTCGTAGCCTTTGTTGGCGAATGCGGGAAGGGTCCAGCGCACCAGGTCTTCTGGTTCATTGGGGTCAATGGGGCCTGCTTTCATGCCACCTGCCGACAAACGGAAATTCATGCTTGGGCGGCTCAAGGAAGGATTTTCGCGATAGTTCTCACACCCGAAAAGTATTTGACGGTGAGTGTTGTCACTGAA
The DNA here is from genome assembly GCF_004348895.1 of Pseudomonas vancouverensis. Classification (GTDB taxonomy): domain Bacteria; phylum Pseudomonadota; class Gammaproteobacteria; order Pseudomonadales; family Pseudomonadaceae; genus Aquipseudomonas; species Aquipseudomonas vancouverensis. Next base: position 1,099 of record NZ_RRZK01000010.1, on the reverse strand, counting down.
GCCGATCAAGGATTCTTCCGCCGGCATCCCCGCCAACGTAACTTTTCTCGCCCGCAGGTTTTCATAATCGCCAGCAAGGAAAATCCTTGCACCTTCTTCGGTCCGAATCTTTATGCTTTTCGTTTGGCTCGCCGATAACGCGTTGACATAAATCTCCAACGACACGTCCGAAGCTGGGGGTTGAAAGTAGAAACTGGCGATTTCCTGATCGTGATGACTTTGAATCACGATGGGACCCAAGGCGAAGCCCGCGCCTGCGTTCTCGGGAACGCTGACCTTGAAAATTTCTTTGGATAGTTTTAGAAGTCTCGCCTCCACGGGGGCTGTATTACCATTATAAGATTCGGCGCGGAGCATGACGTAGGCGTCATCAACCAACAGGTGGAGTTCGTGGACAAATGTGTCTGGTACTTCAGTGCTCCCGAAATACTGCAGCGATATTTTCTGCAAAGTTTCACGCCTTGCTGAAACCAGCATCGGTATATCGTTCATTTCATCGTTTTTGACCGCCGCAATTCGACGCGCCCGCTCATCCAGCGCTGCATCAAACCGCTCCTGTGTCACGCCCTCCCCCAATACCCGCACTTCAACCGATGAGTGATCGGCACCCAGCCCGTAGTACAACTTGACATCGCCGCCCCCCGTCCAGTTGGCGGGCAAGTCGATCAAGCCGCGGCCCAGCGCCCAGGTGCGCATGTGGGTAGTCATTTCGCTCACGTTGTGTTTCTCCTGTTCGCTGGGTTGTTTGAAGGTGGCGCAGCCGGCGAATGAAGCCAGCACCAGGCCTGCGAGAAAAAGCTGACGCACACCCATTACTTCTCCTCCCAAGGCCCCGGCTTGGGCTTCTCGAAGCTGGCGATGAACTCGTCGAGGATGCGTTTGCTTTCAGCCGCTTCTTCCGCGGTGGGTCCGCGGTCGGTGGCCCAAGGGTCCGGCTTGGGCGCGACCGCACCGAAGCGGATGCGCACGGATTTGAGGATCGCGTCCCAGACGGCCATGGCTTCGTAGTCGGTCAGCGAAGGGTTGACCGGTTCTTCACTCGCGGGCTGTTGCCAGAGGGGGAGTTCGTAGCCTTTGTTGGCGAATGCGGGAAGGGTCC
>NZ_RRZK01000009.1 GCF_004348895.1 Pseudomonas vancouverensis | reverse complement strand
TGGACTCTTTGACGTCTACTTCTGCCATCACTTCCTAAGAACGTTCGACGTGAGCAAACCTGACTATGGTTCATAATGTGTCCACCATGTCCCCGCACATGTGTCCACCATGTGTCCGGTCCATACAAGGCGTTTGTCAAAAGTGACCCGCCGTAAGGGCGGAACCATAAGCCGCCGTGACCAAAGAAACGGATATGTACACCGAAAAAAGTTAAAGCATCAGAGCGCCGGCGCCACACCCTCGACAATGATGACCTCAGCCAACGCCACCCCCTCCCGATACCCCCTGGCCTCCTGATACAACGCCGAGTGATAACACCCCAGCGCCAGCTCATACGAATCAAACTCGATCACCACACTGCGCTGCGGCGTCGCCCGCCCCTCCAGCGCCTCACTGCGCCCACCGCGAGCGAGAATCCGCGCGCCATAGGCCGCAAACGCCTTGGGCGCACGCTCAGTGTATTGGCGGTATTGATCAGGATCAGTGATGTCCACGTGAGCAATCCAGTACGCCTTCATATTGACCTCTCGGTTTGTTTTGTATCATGGTATACCATAATACTATTATTCCAGACACTGAGATTCCAGCATGGCCTTCAACAACATCGAAGACATCATCGAAGATTATCGCCTCGGCAAAATGGTCCTGCTGGTCGACGACGAGGACCGCGAAAACGAAGGCGACCTGCTGCTGGCCGCCGACTGCTGCACACCCGAGGCGATCAGCTTCATGGCCCGTGAGGCGCGCGGGCTGATCTGCCTGACCCTGACCGACGAGCACTGCAAACGCCTGGGACTGGAACAAATGGTGCCGAGCAACGGCAGTGTGTTCAGCACCGCGTTCACCGTGTCTATCGAAGCCGCGGTCGGCGTCACCACCGGCATCTCCGCCGCGGACCGCGCCTGCACCGTGGCCGCCGCCGTCGCCGCCAACGCCGGGCCGGCCGACATCGTGCAACCGGGACACATCTTCCCGTTGCGCGCCCGTGAAGGTGGCGTGCTGACCCGCGCCGGCCACACCGAAGCCGGTTGCGACCTGGCACGCCTGGCCGGGCACACCCCTGCCTCGGTGATCGTCGAGGTGATGAACGACGACGGCACCATGGCCCGTCGTCCGGACCTCGAAGTGTTTGCGCGCAAGCACGGGATCAAGATCGGCACCATCGCCGACCTGATTCACTATCGCCTGAGCACCGAGCACACCGTGGTACGAATCGGTGAACGTGAATTGCCGACCGTGCACGGCACCTTTCGTCTGATCACCTTTGAGGACCGCATCGAAGGCGGTGTCCACATGGCCATGGTCATGGGTGATTTGCGCCGCGAGGAACCGACCCTGGTGCGTGTGCATGCCATCGATCCATTGCGTGACCTGGTGGGCGCCGAATACAGCGGGCCGAGCAACTGGACCCTGTGGGCCGCCTTGCAGCGCGTGGCCGAGGAAGGTCACGGCGTGGTGGTGGTATTGGCCAATCACGAGTCTTCGCAGGCCTTGCTGGAGCGGGTACCGCAACTGACCCAGGCGCCACGGCAGTTCAACCGTTCGCAATCGAAGATCTATTCGGAGGTGGGCACCGGCGCGCAGATCCTGCAGAACCTCGGCGTGGGCAAGCTGCGCCACCTCGGGCCGCCGTTGAAATATGCGGGGTTGACCGGGTATGACCTGGAGGTGGTGGAGAGTATTCCGTTTACTGCTTGACCCATTTTATCCATTTACGAAGTTGGTTTTTGTGGCGAGGGAGCTTGCTCCCGCTGGGTCGCGAAGCGGCCCCTCTTTTGAGTGAAGACAATGGGACTGCTGCGCAGTCCAGCGGGAGCAAGCTCCCTCGCCACAGGTATTCACTGAACGATAAAACTCGCATTCGGCTGATAGCCGGTACGGCAAAATGCTTGCACAAAGTTTGGAATACCATAATATGATATTCCATAGACCGAGCAGTCGAAAACGACTCGCCGGACCTACTGCTCCCCACTCGGCGGGCACTTGAAGCCCCGCTCATAAACACAACAATGAGGGCGTGAAAATGGTGTTGAACAAAGGTGCAACCGCGGTAATTTTTGCGGGACTGCTGAGCCTGACCAGCCAGGCGCTGCTGGCGGCTGAAAGCGTCAACTTCGTCAGTTGGGGCGGCAGCACCCAGGATGCGCAAAAGCAGGCCTGGGCCGATCCGTTCAGCAAGGCCAGTGGCATCACCGTGGTCCAGGATGGCCCGACCGACTACGGCAAGCTCAAGGCCATGGTCGAAAGCGGCAACGTGCAGTGGGACGTGGTCGACGTCGAAGCCGACTTCGCCTTGCGCGCCGCCTCCGAAGGCCTGCTCGAACCCCTCGATTTCAATGTGATCCAGCGCGACAAGATCGACCCGCGCTTCGTTTCCGATCACGGCGTCGGCTCGTTCTTCTTCTCCTTCGTCCTCGGTTACAACGAAGGCAAGCTCGGCGCCAACAAGCCGCAGGACTGGTCGGCGCTGTTCGACACCAAGACCTACCCCGGCAAACGCGCCCTGTACAAATGGCCAAGCCCCGGCGTGCTCGAACTGGCGCTGCTGGCCGACGGCGTCCCCGCCGACAAGCTCTACCCGCTGGACCTGGATCGCGCCTTCAAGAAACTCGACACCATCAAGAAAGACATCGTCTGGTGGGGCGGCGGCGCGCAGTCGCAACAGCTGCTGGCTTCCGGTGAAGCGAGCATGGGCCAGTTCTGGAACGGTCGCATTCACGCCCTGCAGGAAGACGGCGCCCCGGTGGGCGTAAGCTGGAAGCAGAACCTGGTCATGGCCGACATCCTCGTCATTCCCAAGGGTTCGAAAAACAAGGACGCGGCGATGAAGTTCCTGGCCAACGCCAGCAGTGCCAAAGGCCAGGCCGACTTCTCCAACCTGACCGCCTACGCCCCGGTCAACGTCGACAGCGTCGCGCGCCTGGACTCAGTACTGGCGCCCAACCTGCCGACCGCTTACGCAAAGGATCAGATCACTCTTGATTTCGCGTACTGGGCCAAGAACGGTCCGGCCATCGCGACACGGTGGAACGAATGGCTGGTCAAATGAAAATGACGGCAACTGCTTCTCGTCCATCCACTGCCACCGGGAGCGCCACGGGCGCTGCCGGTTCGGCCCCGGCCAAGGCAGCTGTGGTGATGCAATCTCCTTCCCTGGCACAGCGCTGGCGCGGTGCGGGCAACCTGTTGCCGGCGCTGTTGTTCCTCGGCCTGTTCTTTCTCGCGCCGCTGATCGGCCTGTTGCTGCGTGGTGTGCTTGAACCGGAACCGGGGCTGGGCAACTACCAGCAGCTGTTTGCCAACTCGGCTTATGCACGGGTCCTGCTCAACACCTTCTCGGTGGCCGGTCTGGTGACGCTGTTCAGCCTGTTGCTGGGCTTTCCGCTGGCCTGGGCGATTACCCTGGTGCCCCGTGGCTGGGGGCGCTGGATCCTCAACATCGTGCTGCTGTCGATGTGGACCAGCCTGCTCGCCCGCACCTACTCCTGGCTGGTGCTGTTGCAGGCATCCGGGGTGATCAACAAGGCGCTGATGGCCATGGGCATCATCGATCAACCCCTGGAGATGGTGCACAACCTCACCGGCGTAGTGATCGGCATGAGCTACATCATGATCCCGTTCATCGTGCTGCCGTTGCAGGCGACCATGCAGGCCATCGACCCGATGATCCTGCAGGCCGGTTCCATCTGCGGCGCCAGCCCCTGGACCAACTTCTTCCGGGTGTTCCTGCCGCTGTGCCGGCCGGGGCTGTTCTCCGGCGGCCTGATGGTGTTCGTGATGTCCCTCGGGTACTACGTGACCCCGGCGCTGCTCGGCGGCGCGCAGAACATGATGTTGCCCGAGTTCATCATTCAGCAGGTGCAGTCGTTCCTCAACTGGGGCCTGGCCAGTGCCGGCGCCGCGTTGCTGATCGTGATCACCCTGGTGTTGTTCTACTTCTACCTGAAGCTTCAACCGGAATCCCCGGTTGGAGCCAGCAACGCGAGGTAAGCCGTCATGCTCCTGACTCCCAATGCCATGAGCCGGCGCATGCGCTTCGGCCTCTATGCCACCACCGGCTTGATCGGCCTGTTCCTGCTGCTGCCGATCGTGTTCATCGTACTGTTGTCGTTCGGTTCGTCGCAATGGCTGGTGTTCCCGCCACCGGGCTGGACGCTGAAGTGGTACGGCCAGTTCTTCTCCAACGCCGACTGGATGAACGCGGCAATGGCCAGCCTCAAGGTCGCGGTACTGACGACGTTCTTCGCCGTGGCGCTGGGCTTGCCGACCGCATTCGCCCTGGTGCGTGGCCGCTTCCCCGGCCGGGAAATGCTCTACGGCCTGTTCACCCTGCCGATGATCGTGCCCCTGGTGATCATTGCCGTGGCGGTGTACGCGCTGTTCCTCAAGCTGGGCTACACCGGGACGATGTTTGCCTTCGTGGTCAGCCACGTGATCGTCGCGTTGCCGTTCACCATCATCTCGATCATCAACTCGCTGAAGCTGTTCGATCAGTCGATTGAAGACGCGGCGGTGATCTGCGGCGCCTCGCGCCTGCAAGCGGTGTTCAAGGTGACGTTCCCGGCGATCCGTCCGGGCATGGTCGCCGGCGCCCTCTTCGCCTTCCTCGTCTCCTGGGACGAAGTGGTGCTGAGCGTGATGATGGCAAGCCCGACCCTGCAAACCCTTCCCGTGAAAATGTGGACCACCCTGCGCCAGGACCTGACGCCTGTGATCGCCGTCGCTTCGACGCTGCTGATCGGCCTCTCGGTATTGGTCATGGTGATCGCCGCCGCTTTGCGTCGGCGCAACGAAATCAGCGCTTGAGCGCCAGGAGTACGACATGAGTGCAGTGATCAAAGATTCCGCGCAGCAAAATGACAAACCCCTGGTCAGCCTGCGTAACCTGAACAAGCACTACGGCGACTTTGCCGCCGTGGACAACATCTCGCTGGACATCAAGGACGGCGAATTCCTCACCTTCCTCGGCTCCAGTGGCTCGGGCAAAAGCACCACCCTGTCGATGCTCGCCGGCTTCGAGACGCCGAGCAGCGGCGAGATCCTGGTCAATGGCCAGTCACTGGTCAACGTGCCGCCGCACAAACGCGACATCGGCATGGTGTTCCAGCGCTACTCGCTGTTCCCGCACCTCTCGGTGCGCGACAACATCGCCTTCCCGCTGGCCATTCGCAAACTGGCCGCTGCCGAACGTGACAAGCGCGTCGACGCGATGCTCAAACTGGTGCAGCTCGAACAGTTTGCCCATCGCCGCCCTTCGCAACTGTCCGGTGGTCAGCAACAGCGTGTCGCCATCGCCCGCGCCCTGGTCTACGAACCACGCATCCTGTTGATGGACGAACCGCTGGGGGCGCTGGACAAAAAACTGCGCGAAGACTTGCAGGACGAACTGCGTCAGCTGCACCGGCGCCTGGGCATCACCATCGTCTACGTGACCCACGATCAGGAAGAAGCCATGCGCCTGTCCCAGCGCATCGCGATTTTCAGCCACGGCAAGATCGTCGGCCTGGGCAGCGGCTATGACCTGTACCAGAACCCACCGAATGCCTTCGTCGCCTCGTTCCTCGGCAACTCGAACTTCCTCAAGCTCAAGGCCCAGGGCAACGCGGTGGCCAGTTTCGAAGGCCAGCCACTGTCGATTCGTCTGACCGCCGGCCTGCACACCGATCAGGACGTGCTGTTGATGGTGCGCCCGGAAAAAGCCCTGGCCCTGAGCAACCAGCAGGCCAGCGACGAACCGCTCGCCGCAGGCTGGAACGAAGTCTCGGCCAAGGTCGTGGAAGTGCTGTTTCTCGGCGAGAGCCAGACCTGCAGCGTGATCACCGCAGGCGGCACCTCGATGACGGTCAAGGCGCTGTCCGCCGCGGGCATGCCGCTCAAGGCCGGCGATCCAGTGCGCGTGCGCTGGGCCACGGCGGATGCCTGCGTCTACACCGAATGGGCCGAAAGCGACCTGAACAAAGCGGCCGGCGCGCATTGATCCCATGGCCCACCACGGTGGGCCACTGCTAAAGTGTCACCCTCGGGCCACCACAACGTCGGGTTGTGGTGGCCTTTTTTCTGTCGCCTGTAAGATAAATTGGACAACGGATTCCTATAATCCCGGTTTAATGCTAAATAGTGCTCAGTATTTTTAACACCCGACCCTGTCGTGCCACACAGCGCAACGAGAATAACGATATGAAAGTCCATTTCGAGAAAAGTGAAGTGTTTGGGACCCTCCACCTGCAATCGGCGGTGGCAGCATGATCGAAGTTACCGAAGTTTCCATTGCCGAGCTGCGCGCCGCCCTCGAATCCGGCCAGACCACCTCGGTTGAACTGGTTCAGGCTTACTTCGCCCGCATCGACGCCTATGACGGCCCGCAAACGCCGACCGCCCTCAACGCGGTGGTGGTGCGCAATCCCGAGGCACTGGCCGAAGCGCAGGCCAGTGACGCCCGCCGCGCCAAGGGCGAGACGCTGGGCCCGCTCGATGGCATTCCCTACACCGCCAAGGACAGCTACCTGGTCAAGGGCCTGACCGCGGCTTCCGGCAGCCCGGCCTTCAAGGACCTGGTGGCCTATCGTGACGCCTTCACCGTCGAGCGTCTGCGCGCCGGCGGCGCCATCTGCCTGGGCAAGACCAACATGCCACCGATGGCCAACGGCGGCATGCAGCGCGGCGTCTACGGTCGCGCCGAAAGCCCGTACAACGCCGACTACCTCACCGCGCCTTTCGCCTCCGGCTCCTCGAACGGTGCCGGCACTGCGACGGCCGCCAGCTTCTCCGCGTTCGGTCTGGCCGAAGAAACCTGGTCGAGCGGTCGTGGCCCGGCATCGAACAACGGCCTGTGCGCCTACACGCCGTCGCGCGGGGTGATCTCGGTGCGTGGCAACTGGCCGTTGACGCCGACCATGGACGTGGTGGTGCCGTTCGCCCGGACCATGGCCGACCTGTTCGAAGTGCTCGACGTGGTGGTCGCCGATGACCCGGACACCCGTGGCGATCTGTGGCGCTTGCAGCCCTGGGTGCCGATCCCGAAATCCTCCGAAGTGCGTCCTGAATCCTATGCTGCGCTGGCGGCCAACAGCGACGCGCTCAAGGGCAAGAAATTCGGCGTGCCACGCATGTACATCAATGCCGACCCTGAAGCCGGCACATCCGAAGCACCGGGCATCGGTGGCCCGACCGGCCAGCGCATCCACACCCGCCCTTCGGTGATCGGTCTGTGGGAGCAGGCGCGCAAGGCCCTCGAAGCCGCCGGCGCCGAAGTGCACGAAGTGGATTTCCCGCTGGTGTCCAACTGCGAAGGCGATCGCCCTGGCGCGCCGACCGTGTTCAATCGCGGCATCGTCTCCAAGGAGTTCCTCCACCACGAACTGTGGGACCTGACCGCCTGGGCCTTCGATGACTTCCTGCAAGCCAACGGCGACCCGAAACTCAACCGTCTGGTGGATGTCGACGGCCCGCAGATCTTCCCTCACGACCCGGGCACCCTGCCCAACCGTGAAGGCGACCTGGCCGCCGGCATGGACGAATACGTACGCATGGCCGAACGCGGCATCACCCCGTGGGACCAGATCAGCACGGTGCCGGATGGTCTGCGCGGCCTGGAGAAGACCCGCAAGATCGACCTCGAAGACTGGATGGATCGCCTCGGGCTCGATGCCGTGCTGTTCCCGACCGTGGCCGATGTCGGCCCGGCGAACGCCGACGTTGACCCGCAGTCGGCCGACATCGCCTGGAGCAACGGTGTATGGGTCGCCAACGGCAACCTCGCTATCCGTCACCTCGGCGTGCCGACGGTCACCGTGCCAATGGGTGTAATGCCGGACATCGGCATGCCGGTGGGCCTGACCTTTGCCGGTCGCGCCTACGATGACTCGGCGCTGCTGCACCTGGCGTCGGCGTTCGAAGCGACCGGCTCCAAGCGCATGATCCCGCCGCGTACTCCGCCACTGGTGAACACCAAGGCGTAAGCAGGCCCCGGACTGGCGTGATTCATCGCGCCAGTCCACTGCCTCACCCTCCGCCGGTTTTCCCCCAACTGGCTCCCAATGACACACCGCTCATGCCATAAGTCCCGCCAGCGCCAGCAGCCACGCAGTGGCGATCTATACTCAAGCACCTCGGTTTTTCCGTTTCAGCCAACCAGTCGACACCCGTGCGCACTGATCGCGCGCCCGTGCCTAACGCTAACCTGACCCGTCCCGAGTCCATGAGTCGTATCGCCAGCAATCGATCGGCGGCTGCACTCACTCACTGCATGGCTGACGGGGCGTGGAGAAGATCATGAAATCCAGACTTTTATCAGGCGCCGTCATTGCACTGGCCGCGACCGTGTTGATTCCCGCTGCCTGGGCTGGCAATCCGCAGGCCGTGGCTTCCGATGGGGCGGATCATGTGGGGGCTAATGGCATGGCTTCCGATGGTGCTGATCACGTCGGCGCTAATGGCATGGCATCGGATGGCGCCGATCACGTTGGTGCCACGGGCATGGCGTCAGATGGTGCTGATCACGTTGGTGCAACGGGCATGGCGTCCGACGGCGCTGATCATGTCGGTGCTAACGGCATGGCCTCCGATGGCGCTGATCACGTCGGTGCCAAGGACCTCGCTTCCGATGGCGCCGATCATGTCGGTGCTAACGGCATGGCCTCCGATGGCGCTGATCACGTCGGTGCCAAGGGCCTCGCTTCCGATGGCGCCGATCATGTCGGTGCTAACGGCATGGCCTCCGATGGCGCTGATCATGTCGGTGCCAAGGGCCTCGCTTCCGATGGCGCCGATCATGTCGGTGCTAACGGCATGGCCTCCGATGGCGCTGATCATGTCGGTGCTAACGGCATGGCCTCCGATGGCACTGATCACGTCGGTGCCAAGGGCCTCGCTTCCGATGGTGCCGATCACGTCAATGCCGCCCGGCTGGCATCTGACGGTTCGGACCATCTCAATGCCAACCGCCTGGCTTCGCGGGTGGGCGTAGGTTCGGACCGCGTCGCTTCCGAGCTCATGACCAGCAGCTACTCCGACCAGTTCAACACCCCGGTCGCTCGTTAGTCATACACCCACAAAAAAGTGGCGGCCGTTGAGGCCGCCGCTGGATCAAGGATCAACCTGAGCCATCAACTCGGGAATCGACTCCGGCCGTTTCGCGTAACGCTGCGCCAGCACCGCACAGACCATCAGCTGAATCTGATGGAACAGCATCAACGGCAGGATCAACACGCCGATGGTGCTGCCGGCAAACAGCACCTGGGCCATGGGCACGCCGGTCGCCAGGCTTTTCTTCGAGCCGCAAAACAGAATGGTGATGCGATCTTCCTGATTGAAACCAAACGCCTTGCCCAGCACGGTCGACGCCACCAGCACCAGCCCCAGCAACACACAGCAGGCCACCACCAGGCCGGCCAGTTCCCACACAGGGATCTGGTGCCAGAGCCCCTCATTGACCGCTTCGCTGAATGCCCCGTAAACCACCAGCAGGATCGAGCCCTGGTCGACGAACTTCAGCCAACTCTTGTTGCGCCCTACCCACTCGCCGATCCAGCGCCGGGCGATCTGTCCGGCAATGAACGGCAGCAGCAACTGCACGCTGATCTTGAGGATCGCATCGACCGTCGAGCTGCCTTCGCCATGCACGTTGAGCAGCAGGGTCACCAGCAACGGCGTGAGGAAAATCCCGAACAGGCTGGACGCCGCCGCGCTGCAAATGGCCGCCGGAATGTTGCCCCGGGCCAGCGAGGTGAAGGCGATCGCCGACTGCACGGTGGCGGGCAGCGCACACAGGTAGAGCATGCCCATGTACAGGTCTTTGCCGATCAACGGCGACAATACCGGTTTGAGCGCAAGGCCGAGCAGCGGGAACAGCAGGAACGTCAGGCTGAACACCAGCAGGTGCAGGCGCCAGTGGCCGGCGCCGGCAATGATCGACTCACGGGAAAGCTTGGCGCCATGCAGGAAAAACAGCAGGGCAATGGCGATGTTGGTCAGCCAGCTGAAACCGACCGCGACCTGACCGCTGGCCGGCAACAGGCTGGCCAGGGTGACGACGCCGATCAGGGTCAGGGTGAAGTTGTCAGGCAAGAAACGAGGGCGAGTCATGGGTGGGTTCATCCGGGGGTTGCCAGTACGTGAAAGCGACTCTAACGTGACTGGCAATTACCGACTAACGCCGATGAGCCAGCAGATGCCGCCTAAAGGACATGACAAAAGCGTTCGACGCAGCATTCCCGGGCTATCCAGCCTGCCGCGTCCGTTGTACGGTCGCACCGAATCGCTGCCCAATCGCGCCCTGACCCGCCGCCACAGTCACCCGTGGGTGCAGTTGTCCTACGCGATTCAAGGTGTGCTGGAAATACAGACCGGCGTCGGCCGCTTCGTCGCCCCTCCGGAACGCGCGGTGTGGATTCCCGCAGGCATGCCCCATCGCGTGTTCAGCTCGCCACGCACCGAGATGCGCAGCCTGTACATCGACTGCAGCGTGTCGCAATGGGCGCCATCCGGTTGCCATGTGCTGGGTGTCAGCGACCTGCTGCGTGAGTTGATACGAGCCTTCAGTCAGTTTCCGGTGGAATACGATCAGAGCGGTCCGCACGGCCGGCTGGCCCAGGTGATTCTCGATCAGTTGGCCGAGGCGCCGCAGATTGACTTGATGCTACCGCTGCCCCAGGACAGCCGCTTGCGCCAGATCGCACAAAGCCTCGAATCACACCCTGAGCAACAGACCACGCTCAGTCATTGGAGCGACAAGTTCGGCGTCACCGAAAAAACCCTCAGCCGCCTGTTCCTGCGCGATACCGGCCTGAGCTTCCGCGCCTGGCGCCAGCGCTTGCGCCTGCTGGGTGCCCTGACCCCGCTGGAACAGGGCGAGCGCGTGACCGATGTGGCGCTGGCCTGCGGCTACGACTCGACGTCGGCGTTCATTGCCGCGTTTCGCCAGCAGTTCGGCGAAACACCGGGGGAGTTCTTCCGCTAGGCGCTACGCAACAAACCGTAGGAGCGAGCATGCTCCGGGCGGCGTTTCGACGAAGGCGTGGTGTCAGTCAATGTATGTGTCGACTGATCCACTGCCATCGCGAGCAAGCTCGCTCCCACAGGGATTTTGCGTTACTGATCAGACTTGATGCTGGTCCACACCCGCGTGCGCACCCGCTCAAGCTTCTGCGGCAACGGCTGCACGACGTACAAGGTTGCCAACGCCTGGCTGGTCGGTGTCAGGTCGGCGTTGCCGGTGATCTCTTTGTTGATCAGCGGCAGCGAATCCTTGTTGGCATTCGGATAGCCGAGGAAGTCGCTGATCGGCGCGATCACTTTCGGGTCCAGCAGGTTGTTGAGGAATTCGTGGGCCTCAGCGACGTTCTTCGCGCTTTTCGGAATGGCAAAGGTGTCGAACCAGATCGGCGCGCCTTCCTTCGGCAGGCGCCAGTCGACCACCACGCCGTTGCCCGCCTCCTTCGCCCGGTTGCCGAACTGATAGAAGCTGCCGGAGTAACCGATGGCGACGCAGATATCGCCGTTGGCGATGTCGGTCATGTACTTGGCCGAGTTGAAGTAGGTGACGTAAGGGCGAACCTTCATCAACAACGCCTTGGCTTTTTCGTAGTCATCCGGGTTCTGGCTGTTCGGGTCGAGGCCCAGGTACTGCAAGGCAATCGGCAGGATTTCCGAAGGCGAATCGAGCATCGCCACGCCGCAGGACTTGAGCTTCTCCATGTTCTCCGGCTTGAACACCAGGTCCCAACTGTTGACCGGTGCGTTGTCGCCCAGCGCCGCCTTGACCTTGGCCGGGTTGAAGCCGATCAGCACGGTGCCGTACATGTAGGGCACGCCGTACTGGTTACCGGGGTCGTTCTTGTCCAGCAGCTTGAGCAGCGCCGGGTCCTGGTGCGACCAGTTCGGCAATTTGGATTTGTCGAGTTTCTGGAACACGCCAGCCTTGATCTGGGTCTCGATGAACTGGTTCGACGGCACCACCAGGTCGTAACCCGAGTTGCCGGTCAGCAGCTTGGCTTCCAGGGACTCGTTGGTGTCGAAAGTGTCCCAGGTGACCTTGATGCCGGTGTCCTTGGCAAAGTCCTTGGGCACGGACGGCAGGATGTAGTCCGCCCAGTTATACACCCGCAGTTCGCGCTGTTCGGCGTGCACGGCACAGGCCAGCAGCGACAACCCGCAAACAGTAGCGCCGAGTATGCGTTTCATTGAGTCCATGGATCGTTTCCCCAAGTGTGGCGTGAGTTCGATGGTTTTTATGTTCTGTACACGGCAGCAGCTTTGAAAATAGCCAAGGGCAAAGTCGTGGAGTTTCTCGTTATGGTTTTGAGGATCGTTGCAGTAACAGCAATCGGAGCCTGATTCTTGCCGACCCGGTGCGCAGCGCACAGCGTGAGGTTGGCCAAAAGGGGATCGTAATGGCCATTATCGGTGTCCGGAAGAATCGCCCGCACCGCCCTCATCGCCGTGGCTAGTCCAATCAGCCGATGCCCTCGCGACTGGACTGCTGCTTATTGCGCCATGCATTCCAATAACAAGATCGCGAGGTTTCGATGCGTGCTCCACTCCTGCTTGCCCTGCCCCTGCTCGGTCTGCTCAGTGCCTGTTCCGAACCCCATGACCCGACGCCGCTGGCCAGTGCCGGCAATGCCACGCCCTTGATCGGCAGTGCCACGATCGCGCAACCGCTGGCGGGCTTGGTCCCCGCCAACCCGTACATGGCCGCCAACGGCAGCAGCTACATGCACGGCGACGGCTACAGTTCCGATACCCATCCCGGCCCAGGTCCGCTGGGCCGCGACATGCAGGTCAACAGCCGCGACGGCAGCCGCAAACCGGGCGGTATGTGCCCGATTCACACCTTCGATCAACAGGGTCGCCTGGTGGTGCTGTGCGCCAACCTGATGCAATTCGAACTGCAACTGCTCGAACCACGCACCCTCAAGTTGCTGGCGCGCTATCCCCTGCCGCCGCGTCCGTCGACCTTCCATGCGCTGATCACCCTGGATCCGGACAAGATCATGGCCGACACCTCTGGCGCCTACTTCTATGTCGACGAGCAGAACCGCGTGGTGATTGCCGATGCCGAGCAGCACATCCAGCGCGTCGTGCATCGTCAGGACGCGTCGGGGGAATGGGTATTTGAAAAGGTCGACGACTGGGACCTGAGCAAAGAGGTCCCGCACGATTGCGTACGCCCTACGTCCTGGTTTCCCAAGGGTGAGTGCGACCCCGTGACCGGGGTCATGCCCGACCACCAGGGCTTGATCTGGTGGATCACCCGCCGTGGCCGGATCGGCACGCTGAACCCGCAAACCGGCAAGGTTCAGGGCGTGCAATTGATCAACGAAGAGATTCAGAACGGCCTGTCGGTCGCCGCCGACGGCGTGTACCTGGTGTCCGATCACGCCATGTACCGGTTTTCCGCCGATGCCCAGGGCAAACCCGTGCAAGGCTGGCGCGAGGTCTATGACCGTGGCACCGCACGCAAGGTCGGGGCGATCAACCAGGGCAGCGGCACCACGCCAACCCTGCTCGGCGAGCGTTATGTGACCATCACCGACAACAGCGACGGGCGCATCAACCTGCTGGTCTATCGTCGTGAGCAGGACTTCAGCGGTCAGCGCCTGATCTGCAAACTGCCGGTGTTCGACAACAACGCCTCGGCCACCGACAACTCGGCCATCGGCTGGGGCCGTTCGATCATCCTCGAGAACAACGCCGGCTACACCAGTGCCTTCGCACAGAAAGACTGGCAAGCGGTGCACGGCGGCATCAGTCGCATCGATATTCGCGCCGACGAATCGGGCTGCGATCGAGTCTGGGAATCGCCGGAACGTTCGCCGTCGGTAGTGCCCAAACTCTCGGTGGGCAATGGCCTGCTGTATTTCTACACCTTCGAGCCGCAGCCCAATGGCGAGAATGCCTGGTACCTGATGGCCCTGGACTTCGACAGCGGCAAGACCCGCTTCAAGGCGTTGAGCGGCGTCGGCCAGGCGTTCGACAACAACTGGTCGCCGATTACATTGGCCCCCGACGGCACCGCTTACGTCGGTACGTTTGGCGGGCTGGTGGCGCTATGGGACAACGCCGTGAACGTCACTGATCAGCCAGCGCAACTGAGCAAGCAATAGCGGCAGTGCGTGCGCGAATAAGCCTGATGACCTAACGTTAACCCGGTGGGGAATGCCCTTTGGCTCAGCAGCCAAGGGGCACCGCGTCTGCAGGTTTTTCTGGGAGTCACGGGCGATGAGCGATGCACTGGAGCTATACGGCGCGAACACCGGTAACAGCCTGCGGGCGGCCATTGCCCTGGAGGAAGCTGCCATTGCCTATACGGCCCGCCGTCTCGACCTGCGGGCACGCGAGCACGATGATCCGGTTTATCTGGCGCTGAACCCGACCGGCAAAGTACCGACCCTGGTCGATCATGCCTATGACCCGGCGCAGGTCATCAACCAGTCCAATGCAATCATCCAGTACGCCGACGCCAGGGCTCCCGGGCGACTGTCACCGGCAACACCGGGTCCTGAGCGCATGCAAGTGTTCGACCGCTATTTCTTTTTCGTGACTGACGTCATCGCCCCCAGCCACGCAGCGTTTTTCCTGCGTCAGTCGGGACTGGACAAGGCCGCCGATGCCATGGATGAGCGGGTGATCAATCACATGCTGTTCGCCGAAAGCTTCCTGACCGAAACCTTCATGGCCGGCGCGCAGTTCTCCATGGCGGACATCTCCGCCTTCACCATCATCACCGCGTTTCGCGATCGACTGGACTGGAAGCAACTGCCGCGGCTGTCACGCTGGTATCACAGCGTGGAAGCCAGACCGGCCGTGCAACGCGGCTTGAACGCGTTTCGCGAAACCTGAGCCGTGCACCAAGCAAAAATGCCCGGCGCAGTGCCGGGCATTTCCCATGAACCAGACGGTTTCCTTCTTAGTCGGTATAACCCAGTCGCGTTGCCCGGTTTTCCTGCGCCTGGTTCCGCGTGGCCAGGCAGTAGTACAACGGACAGGTCACCACCAGGCCAACCAGCCAGGACAGATCGGCACCTTCGACCAGGTTGGCATAAGGGCCGACGTAGAGCGACGTATTGGCAAACGGCAGTTGCACGATGATGCCGATGAAGTAGGCGATGATCGCGTGCAGGTTGAAGCGGCCATAGATGCCACCGTCGGCGCGGAAGATCGAGGCGATGTCATAGCGGCGCTGCTTGATCAGGTAGAAGTCGATCAGGTTGATCGACGCCCATGGCACCAGTACCAGCAACAGCGCCAGAATCAGACCGATGAACTGCGAAATGAAGTTCGCCGAGGCACCCAGCGCAACCACGCAGCAACCCGCCAGGACGATGCTCGACAACAACACACGCACCTTGAT
Source organism: Pseudomonas vancouverensis (assembly GCF_004348895.1). Classification (GTDB taxonomy): domain Bacteria; phylum Pseudomonadota; class Gammaproteobacteria; order Pseudomonadales; family Pseudomonadaceae; genus Aquipseudomonas; species Aquipseudomonas vancouverensis. The sequence goes on along the minus strand of NZ_RRZK01000009.1, from coordinate 371,672 downwards.
GCTCGGCGTCCACTGGCTGGCGAAGGTCTGGATCGAGGTGATGATCGACAGCACCGCGCCGTATAGATTCAGGGCGTTGTGGCTGATGATGTTGAGCAGGAACAGCACCATCAGGATCGGCCCCAGCCAACCGGTGGACTGCTTGACTGCCGCCATCGCCTCGGTGCCTTCCGGGGTCGCCAGTACCGCCACGGCGCCGAAGCTGAACGAGAGGATGGTGCCCAGCGTTGCACCCAGGTAGGTGGCGAAGAACGGCCGGGTGATACCGATGTCGGCCGGCAGGTAACGCGAGTAGTCCGAGACATAGGGTGAAAAGCTGATCTGCCAGATGATCCCCAGCGACACCGTCGCCAACCAGCCGGACAGGTTGAAACCGCCACGGGTAAAGAAATCCGCTGGCAGGTCATGGGCGAAGATGTAGAGGAAACCGGCGAGCAGCGCGCTGCCCATTACCCAGGTGCCGATGCGATTAAGGGTGTGAATGAAACGGTAACCGATCACGCCGATGGCGGTGGCACTGAGCGCTCCGATCAGGATGCTCGCCGGCACCGGGACAGAAGGTGCAATGCCGACAATCGACTTGCCCGCCAGGACGATGTTGGAAATGAAGAAGCCGATGTAGATCAGTGCGGCAAAGAACACGATCAGCAGCGCCCCGTAGCGGCCGAACTGTCCGCGACTCTGGACCATCTGCGGAATGCCCATGCACGGCCCCTGGGCCGAAGCGAGGGCAATCACCACGCCGCCGATCATGTGCCCCAGGGCAATCGCCAGCAGACCCCAGAACAGATTGAGGTGGAACACCTGGACCACCATGGCGCCGGTGACAATCGGCAGTGGCGCAATGTTGGTGCTGAACCACAGGGTGAAAAGATCGCGGGCCTTCCCATGGCGCTCTGCGAGAGGAACGTAGTCGACCGTGTGATTCTCGATCAACGGGTCTTGCCGGGACATCTGGGACATGTGCATGAACTCGAGTTGGTCTGTTCTTATCTTTGTATGAAGCCAAACCGGGGGGACTCTATGGCCGCCCCTCAGATGCCGACCATATTATGGTATTCCAAACTTTTAACAAGACTGATCCGGTCTTTGCGCCGCCATCTGAGCCGCTATCCTGCCCGATCAGCAGCGCTCTTTACCAGCTGAAAGCCCCGTAAATATTGCCTTTCCGACGAAAGCCGCACGTTTATCGGATCAGCCAAAAAGACCTTGCAATCGATGTATTACGGTATACCATCAGACCTACAAATTCATAAAAACGCTGTACAGCAGCCGAGGACCGCACAATGATCGATGCCGCCATTTACAAACAAGTCATGGGCTCGTTCCCGTCCGGCGTAACCGTCATCACCACGCTGGATGACGACGGACAAATCGTCGGCCTGACTGCCAGTGCGTTCAGCTCGTTGTCGATGGACCCGGCGCTGGTGCTGTTCTGCCCCAACTACAGCTCCGATTCCTATCCGGTGCTGATCAGGAACAAACGCTTCGCCATTCACGTCCTGTCCGGCGGACAACAGAGCGAAGCCTATGCCTTCGCCCGCAAAGGCAAGGACAAGGCACAGGGCATCGAGTGGACGTTGAGCGAATTGGGCAACCCGATTCTGGCCAATGCCACGGCGGTCATCGAGTGCGAACTGTGGCGAGAATATGAAGGTGGCGACCATGCGATCATGGTCGGCGCGGTGAAAAACCTGATCGTCCCGCAGCACAACCACGGGCCGCTGGTGTACTGCCACGGCAAGATGGGCGCCCTGCCCGTTCTGGCCTGACTCCCCCCAGCCGGGAAATCAAAGTGGGAACGCCGCCTGGAGCAGGCTCGTTCCCACAGGGAATTTCGCAGGTCCGGGAATTACTGCGACATGGCGTCCTTCTTCATCGCATCCTTGCTCATGCCGTCTTTGGACATGGCATCACCTTTTTTCATGGCGTCCTTGGACATCGCGTCACCCTTCTTCATCGCATCCTTGGACATGGCATCGCCTTTTTTCATGCTGTCCTTGGACATCGCATCGCCTTTCTTCATGGCGTCCTTGGACATCGAATCCTTGCTCATGCTGTCGTTGCTCATAGTGTCAGCAGCGAACACAGAGGCAGCACCAACGGCCAGGCACATGGACAGGACAACGGTAGTCAGCTTTTTCATGATGAAACTCCTTGAAGCATGGATTGCGGTTGGGTGAAGGTGTTTGGCGGTTCGTCAGCTGCCACCGAACCAGTTGTAGCCCTGGTCTTCCCAGTAGCCACCGCTGTAGGTGTTGCTGACGAAAATCGCCTGAATGTGTTTGGGGTTCTTGTAGCCGAGCTTGGTGGGCATGCGCAGCTTCATCGGGAAGCCGTATTCACGTGGCAATACCGCGCCGTCGTAGGTCAGCGTCAACAAGGTTTGCGCATGCAGTGCAGTGGCCATGTCGATGCTGGTGTAGTAGTCGTCGGCACATTTGAAACCGACGTATTTGGCATCGGTGTCGGCGCCGATGCGCTTGAGGAAATCGCTGAAGCGCACGCCGCCCCAGCGGCCGATGGCGCTCCAGCCCTCGACGCAGATGTGCCGGGTGATCTGGTCGGTCTGCGCCATGGCGCGCAGTTCTTCCAGGCGCCAGCTGCGTTTGTCGGCGACCAGGCCGCTGACTTCCAGGCGATAGCTCTCCTCATCCACCGTGGGCGCCTCGTCGATACCGTAGAAGGCATTGAACGGAAACGGCCGGGTGATCATCGACTCCGGATAAGTCGGCGCCATGGCGTTGGGGTTGAACAGCCAGCCCTGCACCCGGTCATTGAGGCGCGACATCGAGGACAGCGCGGTGTCGACGCTTTCGTTATCGGTGATGTTGCAACCGGACAGCATCGCCACGCCGCCAAGGGTCAGGCCGCGCAGCAGGAAGGAACGGCGTGAACGGTCTTCGATCTGCGGGGCGAGGATCTTGCGGGCGTCGGTCAGGATCGACGACTCGTCCAGCCCGGGAATCTGAATGCGCTTTTTCATACGTGCTCCTTGCGACCGACGATCATGGCTACCAGGGTTTTCGGGACCAGCGCTACCATCACCAGGTGCACCGCGACAAACGCCACCAGCAAGGCCATGGCGAAGAAGTGCACACGTCGTGCGCCCTCGTAACCGAACATCAACTCACGCAGCAGCGGGAACTGCACCGACTTCCACAACACCAGCCCGGACATCACCAGCACGATGATGTCGAGCATCACGAACAGGTAGGCAACGCGTTGCACCTGGTTGTAATGACTGAGGTCGGCATGCCCCAGCTTCCCCCGCAGCGCAGCCCACAGGTCGTGCAACACACCTTTGGGCGAGACCGGGAAAAACCGCCGTTGCAGACGACCGCTGAACAGGTTGATCAGCAGATAGACGAGGCCGTTGATCGCCAGAAACCACATCGCCGCGAAGTGCCATTGCAAGGCTCCGCCGAGCCAGCCGCCGAGGGTGATCGACTTGGGAAAGCTGAAATCGAAAATCGGCGAGGCGTTGTAGATGCGCCAGCCGCTGGTGACCATTACCAGCACCGCCAGAGCGTTAAGCCAGTGGGTCAGGCGGAGCCAGCGTGGGTGAAGCTGAACCGTCGATTGCGAGGTCACGTTGTCATCTCCTGAGCGGCGGCAAACATCGAATGGGCTGCCCTGTACGTCCGGGCAGCGCGCTGCATAATCGACGGTGGCCAGGCTTTGATCTGTAGGAAACGTCCGATAATGTTTTTGGGTCGCTCGATCACTTGGTGCCGAGTATGGGCGGCGCGAGATCGCCAAATCCTCACGTAAAGTTAAATTAATCGTGATAACTCACATGCAAACCTGTAGGAGCGAGCTTGCTCGCTCCTACAGGTTTAAGGGCCCGTCTGTTCGGCAGATATGGTTAAATGCCGCCCCTTTCCACGCTGCCGAACCGACCCCGATGAACACCGATGCCCTCGCCATTCTTCACGACCATTTGCTGGCAGCGCTGACCACGCCTCCCGCCGAAACCCGCCGCCTGTTCCACGGCCGCGGGCGCTGCTGGCCGGGGCTGGAGCAAGTCACCGTCGACTGGTTGCAGGGCGTGGTACTGGTGGCGCTGTTCAAGGAACCGGAAGCGGCGCAACTGGATGCCTTGAAAGCGCTGCTGATGGACATCACGCAATCCCCACAATGGGCGCAATCCGGTGCCCACACGCTGTTGCTGCAGCATCGCTACCTGCTGCAAAGCACCACCGAATGGCTGTTCGGTGACGTCATCGAAGAAATGACCATCAGCGAAGGCGGCCTGAAGTACCGGGTGGATCTGGGTCGCAAGCAGAACACCGGGCTGTTCCTCGACATGCGCTATGGCCGCGACTGGGTGCGCGCCAATGCCCAGGGCAAGCGCGTGCTGAACCTGTTCGCCTACACCTGTGGCTTCTCGGTGGCGGCCATCGAAGGCGGCGCCACCCATGTGGTCAACCTGGACATGTCGAGCCCGGCCCTGAGCCGTGGTCGCGACAATCATCGGCTCAATGGCCACGACCTGAGCCAGGTGACCTTCCTCGGCCATGACCTGTTCAAGTCCTGGGGCAAGGTGATCGGCAAAGGCCCCTATGACCTGGTGATCATCGACCCGCCGTCGTTCCAGAAAGGCAGCTTCCTGCTGACCAAGGACTACCAGCGCGTGCTGCGCCGCTTGCCGGAACTGCTCACGCCGCAAGGCACCGTTTTGGCCTGTATGAACGACCCGGCGTTCGGTGCCGATTTCCTCATCGACGGGGTGACTCGCGAGGCGCCGAGCCTGCGCTTCGAGCAGCGCCTGGACAACCCGCCGGAGTTTCCGGATGCGGATGTGGAGTGTGGGTTGAAAGCGTTGGTGTTTTCGCTCAATAGCTGAAAGGTCGAGCGTTATCGCGGGTTCAACACCCGTGCAAACAGCTCACCGTGACCGTTGACGTTGAGCTTGTGATAGAGGTTGCGCCGATGCACTTTCACCGTCTCCGGCGAGATGCCCATCTGCTGGGCAATGGCCTTGCTGGAAAAGCCCTGGAGGATCAGGCGCGCGGTTTCGATTTCCCGCACTGACAGACGTGCGTCGAAGCGGTCCAGCAACGTCGCCAGGTCACTGGCTACAGGTTCGGCCACCGCGCGCTCCGGCGGCAGCAACTGCTGGTGCCGGCGCATCGCCGCGAGCACCCAGTCACGCACGCACAGCAGCAAACCCTGCTCTTCGAGGCTGAACCTTGTCGAGCGTCCAAGTGACAGGCCGAGCACGGCGCCCTCGACATTGACCATGAATTGCAACTCGTCAGCGCCGACGACTGCGCTGAAGTAACTCAGGTAGTACTCGCTGTGCTGGAACTGGTCAGGCGCTACCGATTCGAGGCTGTGCAAACCGTCGGCGATGCCGGCGCAGGCCGCCTGATAAAACGGATCGAGCAGGTACATGCCGGCGCTGTAATCGGCCAGTTCTTCCGGTTCCTCCGCATGTCCCTTGGCATCGAAATCGATCAGCAGGCGTGGCACATGCCCGGGTCGCATCAGCGCCACCAACGCATTGTCCAGCGGCACCAGCAAACGCAAGGTATCGACCAGGGCCCGCCAGAAACCGTCTTGGCCCACGGCGGTGAAAATTCTCGCCACGCCCTGGTGCACGGGCAACTCTTTCAACAATGCGTCCACGCACTACCCCTTTTGAGTAACCCATGATGGGAATGGGTGAAGGCCATCCGGGTCGATAGGCTGCAAACTCCTGACTACCACCGGCCGCAGCAGGCCAGGAGTGCCGCATCATGAGTCGTCACCGCTTGTATTTCAATCTGGGCGCGGGGGCCTGCCTTGCAGCCTCGCTGTCGGTACTTGCCGACGAAGGCCCGACCGTACATGTGTACAACTGGTACGACTACATCGGCCCCACGACCCTGCAGGATTTCAAGCGTGACACCGGGATCGTGCCGGTCTACGACACCTTCGACAGCGCCGAAGTGCTGGAAGGCAAACTGCTCACCAGCCGCAGCGGTTACGACGTGGTGGTCGCAAGCAACTACAGCCTGCCGACCCTGATCAAGGCCGGTGCCCTGGCGCCATTGCCGCGTGAACAGATGCCGGGGTTCAAGGACATGGACACTGATCTGCTGGCGAAACTGGCCAACAACGATCCGGGCAACCAGTACGCGGTGCCGTACCTGTGGGGCACCAACGGCATTGGCTACAACATCGACAAAGTGCGTGCAGTGCTGGGCGACAAGGCGCCAGTGGACTCCTGGGACCTGGTGTTCAAGGAAGAGAACCTGGCCAGGCTCGGTGAATGCGGCGTGGCGATGCTCGACTCGCCCTCGGAAATGCTCCCGGTTGCCCTGCACTACCTGGGCCTGCCGCCCAACAGCACCGATCCCGAGGACTACAAGAAAGCTGAAGCGCTGCTGCTCAAGCTGCGCCCGCACATTGCCTACTTCAATTCGTCGAAGTTCATCAGCGACCTGTCCAACGGCAACATCTGCGTGGCGGTCGGCTGGTCCGGCGCCATGCTCGAAGCCAAGACCACCGCCGAACAGGCCGGCAACGGCGTAAAAATCGCCTACAGCCTGCCCAAGGAAGGCGCGCCGGTGTGGTTCGACACCCTGGTGCTGCTCAAGGACGCACCGCATCCGCAACAGGGCATGGCCTTCATCGATTACCTGATGCGCCCGCAGGTTATCGCACCGGTCAGCGACCACCTCAACTACCCCAACGGCAACCGCAGCGCGACCTCGCTGGTGGCTGAAGCGACTCGCAACAACCCGGCCGTCTACCCGCCTGCCGCCGCCATGGCCACCCTCTTCACCCTCCAGCCCCTGCCGCCTTCGACCGAGCGTGTGCGCACGCGAGTGTGGAGCAAGGTCAAGAACGGGCAATAGCCGGAATACACAAAACCCTGTGGGAGCGCGGCGTTCCGACGATGGTGCCGCCACCTTAAACATGAATGGAGCCTGCCCGACCGCTATCGCGAGCAAGCTCGCTCCCACAGATAACAATGCTTTTTCCTGCCACGATTCGAAGACGAGACAAGCCATGAAACCACGTGCCCGTGACCTGAACATTCAGTTCGGCCAACTTCAACCCGGCCCCCTCAACGCCATCACCGACGTACCCGGCGTGCGGATCGGCCACAGCAATGTGCGAGGACGCAGCGCCAACGGCCGCGACGTGCTCACCGGCGTCACGGTCATCGAACCGCGAGCCAGCTCCACCAGCCAGCAGCCGTGCTTTGCCGGTGTCCATGTGCTGAACGGTAATGGCGATGCCACCGGCCTTGAGTGGATCCGTGAGGCGGGTTTGCTCACCAGCCCGATTGCCTTCACCAACACCCACAGCCTGGGCGTGGTACGCGATGCGCTGATCGTGATCGACCGCGAGCAGCAGCCAGAGGACGGGCGTCTCTACTGGAACATGCCGGTGGTGCTGGAAACCTTTGACGGCTTGCTCAACGACATCAACGGTTTTCACGTCAAGCCCGAGCACGTCGCCGAAGCGGTGCGCAATGCCCAGGGCGGCCCGGTGACGGAGGGCAACGTCGGTGGCGGCAGCGGTATGATCTGCCATGAATTCAAGGGAGGTATCGGCACCGCCTCGCGACGCCTGAATAGTGCCCAGGGTGGCTGGACAGTGGGCGCGATCGTCCAGGCCAACCACGGCATCCGCCATGAATTGCGCGTCGACGGCTACCCGGTCGGCCGCTACCTGGAACAGCGCGATTCGCCGTTCCTCAAAGCGGCGCTGCCCCACCCCGGCATGGGCTCGATAGTGGTCTGCCTGGCCACCGATGCGCCATTGCTGCCACACCAGTGCACCCGCCTGGCCCAGCGCGCCAGCCTCGGCCTGGCCCGCACCGGCGGCGGCAACGAAGACCACAGCGGCGACATTTTCATCGCCTTCGCCACCGGTAACGAACACATCCCCGCGGCGGCGTATGAAAGCAAAAAATCGCCCACCACCGACCACCTGCGAATGGTCAACAACGACCACATCAGCGAGCTGTTCCTCGCTGCCACCGAAGCCGTGGAGGAAGCCATCATCAATGCCTTGCTGAGCGCCGACAGCGCTGAAGGCAACGGGCATGCCGTGCCGGGGCTGGATGCAGACACCTTGCTCAAGGCCATGCGCCAGGCCGGTTGGCCGGGCGAACCGGGGTAACCCGTTCATGCCGGTCGTCGATGGATGAGAAGCGCAGCAGACAACCGGCGCAATTGCGCCGAGGCAGACGACTAGTGGTACTTGAGTGAAACACTTGGTCTTTCTAGGATGAACTTACGCAGCCGCTTGCGGATGCAAGCCGTTGCGTAAGCGGTGGGTGCACTGAACCCCTATCAAGCCCGCCGCTTGTTGCATGCGCATCTTGAGCCTCAAGGCTCTACTTCTCCCCATCAAAGAGCATTTGAGGCTCTTTTTTACCCGTTCGAACCTTCCCCCAAATCGACTTCAAACCCCTGCGGGAGCAGGTGTGCGCCGCAAGGACGCTCATGCTCGATCGGTCGGTGCCAGCGAACGCCATGCCGCACTCGCCAACTGATCCCGATAGATCCTGGGGCTGCTCTTCACCCGCCCCGAAAGCCACGCACGGCAGTAGCTTTCAGCCTGGCCGATGATCAGTGAAAGGATCAGCTCATTCGGCATGCCACCGAGTTCCTCACCCCGATTCGAGGCCCCCAACCACGTCAGCAATTGCTTGTTGCGGGCCTTGTTGCGAGTGACGAGCTCATCCTTGAACGGTCCCTTGGTCACGGCAAATCGTGCGTGGTACTGGAACCTCGCCCACTCCGGCTGGCTGTCCACCCAATCGACATAGCTGTGCACCAACGCATAGACCCCGGCCTCGGTGGTTTCGGCTTGTGCGAGGTAGCTGTCACGCAATTGCGCCTGGTCATCAAGCGCGGTGAAAAACAGTGCCGCGACCAGCCCTTCCTTGTTGCCAAAATGATGATAGATCGCGCCGACGCTGGTCGCGCATTCGGCACGAATCATGTCGATGGTCGTGGCCTCGATCCCCTGTTCGTTGAACAGCGTGAGGGCTTTTCTGAAGATGTCGCGCTTGAGTTCGGCACGTCGGCCGGGATAGCAGCGCTCAAGTAGATCGGCGGTTTCCATGTGCACACAGTCCGGAAAAATCAAAGATCGCGTCGGGCGACTGCCAAGGGACGCGTGGCGACAAACGTGCCTCGACAAGGTTGACAGATTTCTCTTCGACAGAATAGTGTTCCGTAACAGAACAATATTCTGTTTAAGAACACTATTCTGCCAACAACCTGTTCAAGAGGCTTTCAAATGAGTCAGTTCCTCAGCATGTTCAACAGCGCCGGCTCCCAGGCTTTCAGCAAAATGGCCTGCCAGGTGGCGCCGTACTTCAGCACCATCACCCCCTTGGTGAGCGACCTGCGCAAAGGCTCGGCCACCGTGCAGGTGCCATTCGCCAAGGAAATCACCAACCACCTGGGTACCGTTCACGCGATTGCGATGTGTAACGCCGCCGAGTTGGCGGCCGGGATGATGACGGACGTGAGCATTCCCGCCGGTGCGCGCTGGATTCCCAAGGGCATGAGCGTGGAATACCTGGCCAAGGCCAAGACCGATGTGACGGCAGTGGCCGACGGAGCAGCCGTGGAATGGACCACGGAAGGCGACAAGATCGTGCCGGTGGACATTCATGACGCCGAGGGCAAGAAGGTGTTCACGGCGCGGATCACCATGAATGTGAAGCTGGTGTAAGCGGCGAACCGGACCAGGATCTGCGGGAGCTGGCTTGCCAGCTCTCGCACTGATGAGTCAAACCAATCGCAAGCGCGGCCTTGGGGTTGGCACGGCATCGTCCCCCAGCCGCTCGCGCACGAACTCGGCGGCCTTGCGGGTCAGTTGGTCCAGATGACGGTCACGCTGTTTCTCGGCATCGGTCATCGCCCGTTTGCCGTGTTTTTGCAACAGGTAGGTATGAATCTGCCGCACCTCCAGCGAATTGTAGATCGGCGCCACATCCAGCAAGGCCATCAAGCCGTCGCTGCCGTGGTCGCGGGTGTTCATCAGCACCTGGGTGGCACGTACGCCCGTCACCTGGAAACCCATCGCTTCGAAATACGGCACCTTGCTCACCGCGCAGGTCAGTTCGGCGTGGGGATACCGCGCGACCATCTCGCGCAGCATGCGCCGGGCAACGCCCTGGCGGCGGTGTTCGGCGTGCACGGCCATGTAGGCTACGCCACAGGCGTCGGGATCATCCTTGAACGGCAGGTACAACACGAAGCCGATCACGCGCTGCGGATCGTCCGGATCAGTGGCGACGATCAGCTCCACGTCAACGCCCTTCGCTCCGTTCAGCGCTTCCAGGTACAGGTGCACTTCAAAGCCGATCGCGTACTGATAGACGTTGTACAACAGGTTGCTCGCCGGGATGGCGACCATGCTGATGTCGGTCAGGTTGTCGACCACCATCTGCAGGATCTGGCTGTTGATGTGCTCGGGGCACGGCGTCTTGAAATGGCTGATCTGGGGCATTGCGCTGGCGCACTCCGGGGGCGGTCTTAATCGTTATCGCAGGGCTGACTATACTAACGCGCCGGGCATTTTTATTCGCGATACACCTTGTCGCCTGGCGCGCGCGCCTCCTCTCCCGGCCCAACCGAGCGCCACCCATGAGCCCTGCGCATGGCTCCTGGCCTGAAAACGAAAAAAAACTTTTCGCCCTGCGCACGAGTCAATCAAGCAATGAGGGCTTTTCAGCGCCCTGCGCCCTGCTGCATTCGCGATGACGCCAGAGGATCGAACCGATGGATACGCCTGACCTGTTGCCGATGTCCCGACGCCACCTGTTGATCCTAGGCGTGGTGACTGCCGCAACCGCTGTACTGCCACCGTTCATCAGTGCGCGCGCCAGCGCAGTCAATTCGTCACGACCGATCACCACCAGCCTGTCGCTGTGGGTCAATGATCAACAATACGAACTGGACCTTGATACCCGCACGACCCTGCTCGATGCCCTGCGCGAACACCTGCACCTGACCGGCAGCAAAAAAGGCTGCGACCACGGCCAGTGCGGTGCTTGCACCGTGATCGCCAATGGTCGGCGGATCAATTCGTGCTTGACCCTGGCAGTGATGCATCAGGGCTCGAAGATCACCACCATCGAAGGCCTTGGCACACCGGATCAATTGCATCCGATGCAAGCCGCCTTCATCAGGCACGACGGCTATCAGTGCGGCTATTGCACGCCCGGGCAGATCTGCTCGGCGGTGGCGGTGCTGGGAGAAATTCGCCAGGGCATCCCCAGCCACGCCAGCCCCAGCCTCACCGAACCGCCGCAATTGATCGCCGGGGAAATCCAGGAGCGCATGAGCGGCAACATCTGCCGGTGCGGAGCCTACTCCAACATCATCGAGGCGATCAGCGAAGTCGCGGGGGTGAATGCATGAGACCGTTCACTTATCTACGCGCCCAATCCCCCGCCGAAGCCGCCACGCTGGCGGCTCAAGTCAGTGGCGCAAGGTTCATTGCCGGCGGCAGCAACCTGCTCGACCTGATGAAGCTGGAGATCGAGACACCGGCCTATCTGATCGACGTCAACGATGTAGGGCTTGACCGGATCGAGGCTGCACAGGACGGTGGCGTACGCATTGGCGCCTTGGTGCGCAACACTGACCTTGCCGCTCATCCGCGCATTCGCAAGGATTACGCATTGCTGGCCCGGGCCCTGCTCGCCGGCGCTTCCGGGCAATTGCGCAATGTCGCCACCACCGCCGGCAACCTGCTGCAGCGTACGCGTTGCCCGTATTTCTACGACCCCAACCAGGCCTGCAACAAGCGTCAGCCCGGCAGTGGCTGCGCGGCGATTGCCGGCTTCAGTCGACAACTGGGCCTGATCGGCGTCAGCGACGCCTGCATCGCCACCCATCCCAGCGACATGGCCGTGGCGATGCGCGCTCTGGATGCCCAGGTCGAAACCATCAAGCCCGATGGTTCGACGCGCACCTTCCCGCTGTCTGAACTGCATCGCCTGCCCGGCAATTCACCGAACATCGAAAACAGCCTGGCGCCCAACGAATTGATCACCGCGGTGACCTTGCCGCGACCGCTGGGCGGCACGCATATCTACCAGAAAGTTCGCGACCGCTCGTCCTACGCTTTCGCGCTGGTCTCGGTGGCGGCCATCGTGCAAAAGGACGGTCGTGGCTGCATCGCCCTCGGCGGCATCGCGCCCAAACCCTGGCGCGTGGAACGTGCCGAGACCGAGATGCCCAACGGCGCAAAGGCCGTCGTCGGACAGTTGCTTGACGGCGCAACACCGACCCATGACAACGCCTTCAAACTGCTACTGGTCGAGCGCACCCTGGCGGCGGTATTGGCCCAAGCGAGGGAACAGGCATGAAATTCGACACCCCTGCACAAACCAATCCCATCGATCAGTTGAAGGTCATCGGCAAGGCCACCACGCGCATCGAAGGGCCGCTGAAAACCACCGGGCAAGCGCCCTACGCCTACGAACATCACGACGCCGTGGCCAACCAGGCGTATGGCGTGGTGGTCGGCGCCGCCATTGCCAAGGGCCGAATTACCTCGATGAAGCTTGAACAGGCACAGGCCGCGCCGGGGGTGCTGGCCATCGTCACGGCGGCTAACGCCGGCAAACTCGGCAAAGGCAAATACAACACGGCAAAACTGCTTGGCGGGCCGGAGATCCAGCATTACCACCAGGCCGTGGCGCTGGTGGTGGCAGAGACCTTCGAACAGGCGCAGGCCGCTGCAAGCTTGATCGACGTTCAGTATCAACGCAGCGACGGTGCCTTCGATCTGCGCAGCGTGCAAGCGTCCGGCGTCGAAGAAAAAGAGCAAATGGCCGACACCCTGCACGGTGATTTCGACGGCGCCTTTGCCGCAGCACCGGTGCAACTGGACGCCACCTACAGCACACCCGATCAAGCCCACGCGATGATGGAACCCATGGCCTCGATGGCCGCCTGGGATGGCGACAAACTGACCCTGTGGACCTCCAATCAGATGATCGCCTGGTCGGTGGACGACCTCGCCACTACCCTCGGCATTCCCAAGGAAAACGTGCGCCTGATCTCGCCGTACATCGGCGGTGGTTTTGGCGGCAAGCTGTTCATCCGTGCGGATACGGTACTTGCCGCCCTCGGCGCGCGCCTGGCGAAACGCCCGGTGAAAGTCGCCTTGACCCGGCCGTTGATCTTCAACAATTGCACGCACCGCCCGGCGACGATCCAGCGCATCCGCATCGGCGCCACGGCGGACGGCAAGATCACCGCCATGGCCCATGAAGGCTGGTCCGGTGACTTGCCGGGCGGCAAGGTCGAACTGGCGGCGCAACCGAGCAAGTTGCTTTACGCCGCCGAAAATCGCCGGGTGACCATGCGCCTGTCGACCCTCGATCTGCCCGAAGGCAATGCCATGCGTGCACCTGGTGAAGCACCGGGGATGATGGCGCTGGAAATCGCCATGGACGAGATGGCGCACAAACTGAACATCGATCCGGTGCAGTTCCGCATTCTCAATGACACCCAGGTCGATCCGGTGAAACCCGAACGCCCCTTCTCCCAACGCCATCTGATTGAATGCCTGCGCACCGGCGCCGAGCGTTTCGGCTGGGATCGTCGTCATGCGCAGCCCGGCAACCAACGCGAAGGTCGCTGGTTGATCGGCATGGGCGTCGGGGTGGCCTTTCGCAACAACCTGACGGTTAAATCCGGCGCGCGGGTCAGGCTCAACGACCGGGGTATCGTGACCGTGGAAACCGACATGACCGACATCGGTACCGGCAGCTACACCATCATCGCCCAGACGGCAGCCGAGATGCTCGGTGTCGGCCTGGATCAGGTCGTGGTGCGTTTGGGGGATTCGAGTTTCCCGGCATCATCGGGTTCGGGGGGCCAGTTCGGCGGTAACTGTTCGACAGCGGGTGTGTATGCGGCCTGCGTCAAGTTGCGTGAGGCAGTTGCGCAGCGGCTGGGGGTATCAGTGGAAGACGCCGAGTTCGTCGATGGGCACGTGCGTGTCGGCGAGCAAAACCTGCCGCTGCGCGATGCCGCGAGGAACGGTGAGCTGGTTGCCGAAGACGCCATCGAGTTCGCCGAGCTGAGCAAGAAGTTCCAGCAATCAACTTTTGGTGCGCACTTTGTTGAAGTGGCCGTCGACAGCGCCACGGGGGAAACCCGCGTGCGGCGAATGCTTGCGGTGTGCGCCGCCGGTCGCATCCTCAATCCAACCTCGGCGCGCAGCCAGGTGATCGGCGCCATGACCATGGGCGTCGGCGCTGCGTTGATGGAAGAGTTGGCGGTGGACAGGCAACTGGGCTTTTTCGTCAATCACGACCTGGCCGGCTACGAGGTGCCGGTGCATGCGGACATTCCGCACCAGGAGGTGATCTTCCTTGACGAAACCGACCCGGTTTCTTCGCCGATGAAGGCCAAGGGGGTCGGTGAGTTGGGCCTGTGCGGGGTCAGTGCGGCGATTGCCAATGCGGTTTACAACGCTACCGGTATTCGGGTTCGTGAGTACCCTATTACGCTGGACAAGCTGCTCGACAAATTGCCGCCGATGAGTTGAATGGACTCGCGATGAGGCCGGAACATCCAGCCTCAGCAATGCTGACACAGCGCCATGGCGTCGCCGTTTACCAGTCGTAGGTCATCTCAACCGAAGCCACCCGCTCCTGCCCGTAGTAGCAACCAAACGCATAGTTGCAGTCCGACACGTACTCGCGGTCGAAGATGTTCTGTACGTTCAGCCGCGTTTGCAGGCCACGCAGGCTCGGGTCCAGCTTGCCCATGTCGTAACTGACGGTGGCGTCGTAGACGACCCAGGCCGGTACGTCGAAGCTGTTGGCCTGGTCACCTGGTTTGCGTCCGGTGTAGCGCGCCCCCGCGCCGAAGGTCAGCCCGTTGAGGTTGGCCTGGGTGAAGTGATAGTCGATCCAGGCCGACGCCGACACCGGTGCCTGCGCTTCATTGCGGTTGTCCTGCGCGCCCCAGGAGTCCTTGGTGTAGAACGAATCCATGTAACTGGCCGCCGCCATGACGTCGATGTTCTGCAGGCTCGACTTGACCTCCAGTTCGATACCGCGCGAGCGTATTTCACCGCTCTGGGCCATGTACTCGGTGTACACCGTGTCGCCGGTCAGCACGTTCTTCTGCTTGACCTCATAGATGGATGCGGTGATCAGCGTCTTCTCGAACGGCTGATACTTCACCCCCACTTCGTACTGCTCGCCCTTGGTCGGCTCGAAAGCTTTGCCGCCGCGCTCAGGCGCCGCCGTGCCGAGGGTCGGCAGGAAGGATTCGGAGTAGCTGACATAAGGCGCCAGACCGAAATCGGTGACGTAGGTCAGGCCCACGCGGCCGGTGAACTGGCTGTCACGTTTCTCTTCGATGCTGGACGCCAGCAGGTCCTTGTTGTCGATTTCCGCCCAGTCCTGGCGCCCGCCGATGGTCAGGATCCACTTGTCCAGTTTGATCTGGTCCTGCAGGTACACACCGGTCTGGCGCAATGTGTTGTCCCACTTCGTGGTCAGGGTCGGCATCACGCTGCTGGTGTCGTAGTTGTTCTTGCCGTACAGGTCCACCGGCAACACGTTGCTGGCGTTGTAGCCGTCATATTTGCGAGTGAAGTGGCGATAGTCCACGCCCATCAGCGTCGTGTGTTCCAGGGCGCCGGTGTTAAAGCGGTATTCCAGGTTGTTGTCCACCGTCCAGGCGATGTTGTGCTGGCGCCAATCGACCTTGGCACGGTTGGCGTGGGTGTAATCGGTCACGCCGTCGGCATCGGTGACAAAACTGCGCAGGTAGAAACCCTTGTACTGGTCGCGCACGTCGGTGTAGCGCGCCGAGGAGCGGTATTTCAGGTCTTCGCTGAAATCGTGGGTGAAGTCATAGCCAAAAACGTACTGATCGCGTTTGTAATCGTTGAAATCACTGTCGCCAGAGAAGAAGTGCCGATTGATGCGCTCGCCGTTTGGGCCGCGATCCAGGGAACCGATCCGCGGCAGCGACTGGTAGTCCGGCACGCCGTCGTCGCGCTGCACCTGCGCCAGCAGGGTCAGGGCGGAGTCGTCGTTGATGTTCCAGGTCAGGCTGGGTGCGAGCAGCTTGCGTTGGCTGTTGTTGTGATCGACCTGTTCGTTGCCCTTGTCCGCCACGCCGACGATGCGATAGAGAAATTGCTTCTGCTCATCGATCGGGCCGCTGCTGTCGAAGGCACCGTTGACCCGGTTGTAACTGCCCGCGCCCAGTTTGACCTGGCTGCGCTGTTCGCTGGTGGGACGCTTGGAGACCATGTTGATCAGGCCGCCGGGCTGGTTCTGACCGTAGAGCACCGACGACGGTCCCTTGAGCACTTCGATGCGCTCCAGGGTGTACGGGTCGATTTGCGGCGCGCCGCCCAGACTGCCCGCGTAAGGGATGTAGGCGCCATCGAGGTACAACGGCGTCGGCGCGAAACCACGGCTGGTGATCTCGTCGGCGATCGAGTTGCGATCCGTGTAACCGCCGGTATTCACCCCCGGCGTGTAGCGCAGCGCCTGGGTCAGGTTACGTGCACCCTGGGTTTCCACCTGGGCGGCGGTGACGACGTTGATGGTCTGCGGGATTTCCAGGATCGGTGTGTCGGTCTTGGTGCCCGTGGCACTGCGCGTGGCGACGTAGCCGTCCACCGGCCCGTAGGCCGACTCGATCTGCGCGCCGGAAATGCTGGTGGCGCCCAACTGGAGCGCCGCACCGCTGGCGACGATCGGCAGCAGCGAATAACTGCCATTGTCGTGGCGCACCGCCTCCAGCTTGCTCCCGGCCAGCAACTGGCGCAGACCGGCATCAGGGCTGTAGCGCCCCTGTAGGCCGGCCGTGCGCTGGCCGTTGGCGTGGGCCGGATCGAAAGACACCGTCACACCGGCGGTGGCCGCGAACTGGGTCAGTGCCGCAGCCAATGGGCCTGGCGCAATGTTGAATTGTGCTTCGCCAGCGGTTTGCGCCCAGGCAGGTTGCGCCACCAGCGCCATCCCCAAGGGAGCGGCCAGCGCCACGCCCAACAGCGCAGCATGCACGGCATGGCTCAAGGGTTTGACACGAGAGTGGGTAGAAGCAATGCGGTGTTGGGGGTTGCGAGGGGTCATGCAGTTTCCTTTCGCCCGTTGGCAGTGATGGCTGGCGTCTGTTGCGCCCGTATCTACCAAGTCGAACGAGAATCAGAATCAACAACACCTTTCGCAATTTTTTTTAAACGACTGAATTCAAACCGGCTCCACCGACGCCCAGAAACGACTGAAGCGACGGATGCGCACCGGCAGCGTGGCCGTCAGGTTGTCCAGCACCGTGTCGGTATTGCCCAGATGGAAGGCCCCGGAAATCCGCAGCCCGGCAACCGCCGGATCACAACCCAGATGACCCGGGCGATAGCGTTGCAACTCCTCAATGAAATCGCCCAGGCGCCAGTCGTTGGCCACGAGCATGTCCTGGGTCCAGGCGTCGGCTTGAGGGGTGGCCGGTTGCAGCGCTTCGAGGGTATTTTCGCGGAAACTCAATTGCTGCCCGGCTTCGACGCGCACCGCCGTACCGGCAAAGCTGGTGTTGCGCACCTCCACCGCGTGTTCCTGGACGCTGACCTGACTGCACCCCGCTTCGCTGCGCACCACAAAGCGCGTACCCAGGGCACGGATGCTGCCCTCCGGGGTGTGCACGACAAACGGCCGCGCCAGTGCATCCCGCGCTGTCACGATCTGGATTTCACCTCGCAGCAGACGCACTTCGCGCAGACCGTTGCTATAGCGCACGTCCACTGCTGTCGCCGTGTTGAGTTGCAGTTGCGTGCCGTCGTCCAGCCGCAAACGACGGCGCTCGCCGGTGCCGGTACGAAGATCGGCCATCAGGCTCGGCAATGGCGTGGTGGTCCACGCCAGCGTGCCCGCCCCGCCTGCCATCAACAGAATCGACAAGATCTTGAGCACCTCACGGCGCTTGGCCCGGGCACCGGCCAGGGTCGGACGGCCGACGGCGGGATTGATCTGGCCGAGCTTGTCGTGCAATCGCGCCAGCCGCTCCCACGCTTGTACATGCCGCGCATCACGCTCCAGCCAGCGCCGGTGCGCTTCGCGAACAGCTTCGTCCGGCGCGGCTTCGCGTAAATCAACGTACCAGCGTGCGGCCGCTTCGAGGGTCGCATAATCCAGCGGTTGCGGGTTTGGCACGCCTCAGTCCTCGATCAGCAACAGGCAGTGGGTCAAGGCGCGCACTGCGTGTTTCTTCACGGTGTTGACCGACACGTTCATGCGCCGGCCAATCTCGACGTAACTCAAGCCGTCGAGTTGGGCCAACAGGAAAATCTCCCGAGTGCGCTCCCCCAGGCCATCGAGCAGACGGTCGATTTCCATCAGGGTTTCTATGATCAGTTCACGGGTTTCCGGCGACAACCCCAGCGGCTCGGGCATCGCCGCCAGGGTTTCCAGATACGCCTGTTCCAGCGCACGACGGCGGAACATATCGATCATCAGGCTGCGGGCGATGGTGCTCAGGTACGCCCGTGGCTCGCGCAATGGCTCGGTCTTGCGCTGGGTGAGCACACGCATGAAGGTGTCCTGCGCCAGGTCCGCCGCATGCTCGACACAACCCAGACGCTTGCGCAGCCAGCCACACAGCCAGCCGTGATGCTCCTCGTACAGCGAATGCACGGCGTGTTGAAGCGAGAGATCAACAGAGGACATGGAAAACCCGGAACAGTACTTATTTGATAATGACTCTCATTTTCTACAAGCTGACATGATTTGGCAAGGCTGGATCTATCGGGTGAAAAATGGGTAAGTGAGAACGGTTTTCTCCCCCGACTTTGCGCAAAATCCCCCACTGTTCAATGGCTTAATGGATCCAACAATTTGAAACAAAACGGTTTTTCGAGTTGGCTCGGCTTTTGCGAAGCGTGCTTTGCATGCGCCCGTCACCAAGGCGCGCCCCCGAGAGAACCAAGATGAAAAGCACCCCTGATCACAAGTCGCTGAGCTTTTTCAGGAACCCGGGCATCACCGCCGTGATGCTGATCAACCTCAGCCTGAGCACCGCCAACGCCGTCCCACTGGACGATGTCAGCCAACCGCCACCCACAGACCCTTCGGCCTACAGCAACCCACCGGCCGACCCGAAAGCCGCGCTCGACGTCTTGCCGACACTGCCCGAAGCCAACCAGGGCGCCATTGCCCTGCCCAATGGCGTCTTCGGTGATCGCAACACCCCGCGAGCTGACAACGTGCTGCAACCCAGCGCACAAACCTCATTCAACTTCCCCACCAACGGCAAACCCAGCCCGTTGTTCGGGGCCCAGCCGTTCACCCAGCAGCTGCTGCTGTTCGAAGAGTTCGGCACGGAAAAACTCGACCCGACGCTGCCAGCGCCACCGCTGACCTTCCCGGTGCCGACCCTCGGCCCGATGCCCCAGCAGGACCCGAACAACGTCGCCCGCAGCAGCCCGGCGCCCGCAGCGCTGGAAGCCTTCATGCGCCAGCCGGGGATCTATCCGTTTCCTTCACAGTTCTCCAACGTGCTGGACCGCAATCCGTGGCAGGCGCAGATCGAAGCCTTCCTCAACCGACATCCGGTGGGTTCGCCGGCTGAAGGTCGCCCACCAGGAAAAGGCTGGTCCCATCAGCGCTGGAACGAGTTTTTCCCGCAGGTCGCATTCAAGACCGTGCAGGCGGGAGCCAAGCTCAACGGCGGTATGCGCGACCGTCGTCAATTGCACAACTATGCCGTCGGTGAATTCGGCCCCGGCGGGCTCTATTACCAGACCTCGGACATCCCGACCACAACCGGCACCACCAAGGGTATCGACACCCGGTTCCACCCCAACTTCCCCCTGCAAAACCATAATTCGCTGTGGACCTTCGACGGCACCTTTCCGCCCAAGCTGTTGATGGTGCGCTACGGTCAACCCACCCTGATGCGTCACTACAACGCCCTGCCGATCGACCCGGCCGCCAACGCCGGTTTCGGTCTGCACACCATCAGCACCCACGAACACAACGGTCACTCCCCGGCGGAAAGCGACGGTTATGCCAACGCGTTCTTCTTTCCAGGGCAGTACTACGACTATCGCTGGCCGATCCAGCTGGCCGGCTACGACTCCATCAACACCACCGCCACCGACCCGCGCGCGGCGTTCCCCTGCGCGCCCGGCGAAACCCTGTTCGTCAACGATGCCAGCCCGGGCCTGAAAACATGCGACAACGGCAGCATCAAGATTCGCGGTGACTGGCGCGAGACCATGAGCACCCACTGGTTCCACGACCACATGCTCGATTTCACCGCGCAGAACGTCTACAAGGGCAACGCGGTGATGATGAACTACTATAGCGCCCTGGACCGCGGCAACGAAGCGCTGGAGGACGGCGTCAACCTGCGCCTGCCCAGCGGCTCGGCCCTGCCCTGGGGCAACCGCGACTACGACGTCAACCTGGTGATCGCCGACAAGGCCTGGGATGAAAACGGCCAGTTGTGGTTCAACCCGTTCAACACCGACGGCTTCCTCGGCGACCAGATCCTGGTCAACTGGCAGTACCAGCCGCGCCTGAAAGTGCGCGCGCGCAGCTACCGCTTCCGCATCCTCAATGGTTCGGTGTCACGCTACTTCAAGTTTGCCGTGGTGCGTGAAATTGCCGGCACCAGCGGTGAATTCCAGGGCCCACCGGGCTCAGGCGTGTCGTACAACCGCGTGCCGTTCCACATGGTCGGCAACGACGGCAACCTGATGGAACATGCCGTGCCTTTCGACGGCAGCATGGACCTGGACGGCGACGGCGACCTACAGGATCACAACGCCATCCTGCCGACCCAAGGCATTGCCGAACGCTACGACATCATCGTCAACTTCGCGAAAAACGGCATCAGCCCCGGCGACAAGCTGTACTTCGTCAACCTGCTGGAACACAAGACCGGCAAGGGCCCGGAAAAAAACGAGCTGAGCCTGGCCGACGTACTCTCGGAAAAATACAAAGCGGTGATCAAGCAAGGCAGCAAAGGGCCGGAATGGGACAAGGGCGATCCGACCGTGGGCAAGTTCATGCAGCTTGTGGTTCAGCCTTATTCCGGTCAGGACCTGAGCATGAACCCGGCGGACTACGAACCGGCAAAACCGGGTAAAGCCGCGGGCAAGGTGATGATCCCGCTGACCCTGAATCGAGACGACCCGGCCGTGCAGGCCAAGCTCAAGGTGGCACGCCATCGCGAGTTCACCTTCGGTCGCTCCGACGGTACCGACGAAGCACCCTGGACGGTCAAGACCGACGGCGGCTTCGGCTACAACATGGACCCACGCCGCCTCAGCGCCGCGCCGCAACTGGCCACCGGCCCGACCGATGCCGGCTTCTCCGGCGACGGCACCCTGGAGGTGTGGAAAATCAAGAACGGCGGCAACGGCTGGAACCATCCGGTGCACGTGCACTTCGAGGAAGGCATCATCCTCAGCCGCGACGGCAAGGCGCCGCCGGAATGGGAAAAATGGGCACGCAAGGACGTCTACCGCATCGGCGAAGGCATCGACAGTTCGGTGGACGTGGAAATGGCCATTCACTTCCGTGAATTCGCCGGGACCTACATGGAGCACTGCCACAACACCCAGCACGAAGACAATTCGATGCTGCTGCGTTGGGACGTGGAACATCCGGGTCAGTTCCAGCTGATGCCGACACCGTTGCCGGGTTGGGATGGTGTCACCTACGTCAACTCCGCCGCCCTGCCAACCTTCCGCACCGGTGGCACGGGCGACGACAACCAGGGCGACAACAAGAAACCGGTGGCCAACCCCGACAGCGCCACCAGCAACAACGGGCAACCGGTGACCATCAACGTGCTGGCCAACGACACCGACCCGGACGGAAACCTGCCGCTCAAAGTGGTCGGCCTGGAACAACCGGACTCGGGCAAGGGCACCGTCACCACCGATGGCGTGCGCGTGTTCTATACCCCACCGGCCACGGTTCCCGCGCCATTCACCGCGACCTTCACCTACCAGGCCAGTGACGCCAAGGATGCGGTGTCGGCACCGGCGACTGTTTCGGTGGCCGTCTCGGCACCGGCGGCAGTCAACGAGGACCTGATCGTCACCAGCGCCTCGGTCACCAGTCGCAGCAACAGCCGCTACACCTGGGACCTGGCGGGCACCACCTCGCGCGGCACAGGCAACACCCTCACGGTGTTCGCCTCGACCACCGCCGGCCCGCTGAACCTGGGCACCGCCATCCTCACGCCAACCGGTACCGGAGCGCGCTGGCGGGTATCGGTGACGACCACGGGTGCCGGTCCGACCACGAACCCGACCGTGACCATCACCTCGGCCTTCGGCAAGTCGGTGACAGCGCCTATCGCCGCGCACTAGGGCGGCACGATGAACGCTCGGTCCATGCAAGGTGGACCGGGCGTTTTTCATTTGTGGGCCAACAGGTGATGCTGCCCTGGATCCGCGCGCGTTCGGGCGGCATTGGCAACAGCACGCCGATGGACAGGCATTGAGTGATGGCCAAAACAAACGCACCGAGGGCCACGAAAAAAACCGACCGCCAGTCAGGCCAGGAGAACGCTCGAGCTTGAAACCAGGCCCACTTCATCTACCGTTTTGTGACATGCCCATACCGGTGCCTGTACCGGCCTTGGCCGCCCCCAAATCCGCAACTGCCCGAGTTTCCAAGGAGCCACGATGGCCACCTCTCCTCGCAAGGCCGCGCCTGCGACCGCCAGCAAAACCAGAACCACGACCCGCAAAAAAGCCACAACAGCGATCAGCGAAAACACCCTGCTGCGCCGCCTCCCGGTATGCCCGGACCAGCTGGATTTACGTGACCGGCTCTATCAGCCACCGGTCGGACTGCAACCGGCCAAGGCGTTGATGCCGACCCTGTGGATGGCCATCAAAAACCAGCTGCAGACCAATGCCTGCACCGGTTTTGCCCTGTCGACGGTGATCGAATACCTGCTGAGCAAAGGCAAGCGCGAAAACAAACCGGCCATCTCGCCGTTCATGCTCTACAGCATGGCCCGTCGTTACGATGAAATTCCCGAAGCGCCCAATGCTCACCCTGAACCGGACCAGGCCGCCAAACTTGACGACAGCGGCTCAACCCTGCGCGGCGCGCTCAAAGGCTGGTACAAGCAAGGTGCCTGCGCGTCATACCTGTGGCCGAACCTGGACATGCCCGCCTCGACCAACCGGCCCGACACCGACTGGTGGATCGACTCGGTGCAACGCCCGCTCGGGGCCTATTATCGGGTCGATCCGTTGTCGATCAGCGACATGCACGTGGCCCTCAATGACCTCGGTGTGCTGTACGCCAGTGCGGCCTGCCATTCGGGCTGGAGCGTCGCCGCCGGCGAGGCCGCGCAACTGGCCACGCCACCGACCAGTTGGGACGATTAC
This sequence comes from Pseudomonas vancouverensis, assembly GCF_004348895.1. Lineage (GTDB taxonomy): Bacteria > Pseudomonadota > Gammaproteobacteria > Pseudomonadales > Pseudomonadaceae > Aquipseudomonas > Aquipseudomonas vancouverensis. The sequence continues at coordinate 348,302 of NZ_RRZK01000009.1, read as the reverse complement.
TGGCGTATTCCCAGCCAGAAAGCCGGGCTCGATGACGGCGGTCATGCCTTTGTGATTGTCGGCTACAACGAGGACGGTTTCCTGATCCAGAACTCGTGGGGCACCGGTTGGGGCAGCGCCGGTTACGCGATCCTCACCTACTCCGACTGGCAGCTCAACGCCATGGACTGCTGGGCGCCGCAACTGGGTGTGGTGACCGCCGAGCACCGGGCGATTTCCGAAGCCACGACCCTGCGGGAAACCTCGGCGGGCAATGTCATCGTCGCCACCTCCGACGTGCTGGCCAATCGGGAAATCAATCCGTTCATCATCGACCTGGGCAACAACGGCGAGTTGAGCCAGACCGGTGACTTCCGCACCCGCCCCGAAGACGTCGAGGACCTGGTCGACTTCCACCTGGGCGAGGCTCGCAAGCGTTGGGGCTTGTCGGCCAGCGACCCGATCGACATCGCGATCTATGCCCACGGTGGCCTCAACGACGAGAAGGCCGCCGCCGAAGCCGCCAAAGAGTGGGTGCCGTTGCTGTACGACGCAAAAATTTTCCCGATCTTCCTGATGTGGGAAACCGGGGTCATGGAGACCGTGATCGACCTGATCATGGACGCCTACAACCAGGTACCGCGCAGTACCGGCGGGATGTTTTCCGAGCTCGGTGACGCGGTCAAACAGTTCTACGACAAGCGTCTGGAGCGCGCCCTTTCTGCCCCTGGTACGAAGATGTGGGGCGAGATGAAACAGAACGCCGACGCCTTGAGCGGCAATCCGAAGAGCGGGCTGCAGATCCTGCACCAGGCCTTCCTGTCGTCGAACAAGATCGGCCAGTTCCGCCTGCACCTGATCGGCCATTCCGCGGGTGCCATCGTCCACAGCTTCATCGTTGATCGGCTCGCCGCCACCGGGCTGCGTTTTGCCTCGTTGAACCTGATGGCGCCAGCCGTGCGCGTCGACACCTTCGAACGCCTGGTGCTGCCGCACCTGATGAGTAAAACGGTGGCCAATTACCTGCAGTTTTCCCTGACCGACCTGGCGGAAAATCAGGACCCCACCTGCCGCCCTTACCTGCGTTCGTTGCTCTACCTGGTGTCCGAGTCGTTCGAGGCCGGCGTGCGCACGCCGATTCTGGGCATGGACAAGTACGTCAAGGCCTCGCCCGTGTTCAATCTGCCGAACTTCACCTACGTCACCACACCGTCCAATGACTCGGTCAATGCCTCCCATGGCGGTTTCGATAACGATGTGCCGACGCAAAAAAGCATCGTCGCGCAAGTGAAGAAAAGCACGTCGAACATCATTGGCGGGGCGACACCGGCCAAACCGGCGGCGGTCGGCGCCAAGGCCCCGACGCGGAGCAAGGCGCCAGCCGCCAAGGCGAAAAAACCGGCGGCATCGAGGGCCAAAAAAGCCTGAGTGATTGGGAGAAAAACACCCACAGTTTTTGTGTCGAGCACAGATTTTGTGTAAGCCAAATGCCCCTGGGGGTCAACGCTGTGGCGCGACCATCCTGAACTGGATATTGATGTCGTTGGACACCACACTGGCGGCCCACTCACCATCGCCCATCTTGAAGTCGTCACGCTTGAGGGTCAGCTCGCCGACGAAAATGCCGATGGCGTTTTCCGACTTGAGCAGCACCGGCACACTCACTTCGCGGGTTTGCCCACGCAGGGAAAGATTGCCGGTGAAGGTGTAGCGGCTATTGCCAAGGGCCTTGACCGACGTCGATTCGAACTTCGCCTCCGGGTACTCGGCGGTGTTGAACCAGGCGGCTTTTTGCAGCTCGGTATTGGCGTCCTCGCTGCCGGCGTCGATGCTGTTCAGATCGATGCTGAGCGTGGCGTGGGCCGCAGAGGGATTGTCGGTATCGAAATCCAGCGTTGCCGCGAACTTGCCGAAGGTGCCGTAATTTCTCGACCCCATCTGCTGAAAGGTAAAGCTGATGGTGCTGGCCGTGTTGTTCACCGCGTTGTAGACAACGGCCTGCGCCGCCGGCACAAAAGCGAATGCCCCAGCGCCGGCCAATGCAATGAAACGCAGGAGTCGAAGGTTCATCGGATTCTCCGGGCGGGGGTCCCGTGTTGGCAGCGAGCTCAGTCCCTGATGGACTAAAGCAAACAACTGGGGTTTATTCCACCTCCTGCGCTCAATGGCGCTTGGGCATGCCCCGTGGGTTGTCAGCCCTTGAATTTGCGGTAAGCCGCTTCAAGCTTGTCGTCATAGGCATTGGCGCGATAACCGGCACCATTGTAGGCGTAGGCAAAATCCGCCCATTCAAGGTTCCGCAACAGATCCACCAGAGGCTTTTTGCGCAAGGTCCTGGTCTTGATGAACTGCCCGAAGGCCCTGAGGTGCTCACGCTCATGCTGCTTCATCAGCGCCACGAACGCATCGATGCCGCTGTAGCCCAGATCGCTCCAGTGATAGCCCATGATCTGAAAAAGGCCCCAGGAGGCCGACTCCAGCGCCGCCGCCGAATGAATCGCCTGGGCCCGGGCCAGGCGATCACGCTCCTTGACCGCATTGCCGTAAAAATCACGGGTCCAGCGCGGGTAGAGAATGTCCCGGTTGCCCGGCGCCAGGCGCAGCGGATCGATGCCGTACTTTTGCAGGCGCGCCCAGAATACATGGCCCTCGAACAGGGATTTGGGGAAGCCGTCGACAAAGCCTCGCCCGTTTGACTCCACTTTGTAGACGGCGCGCACGATGTCCTGATCCAGCGCCCACTGCGTCGCCGCATCGGCGATGTCGGCATCGGCAAGCCACAGTGAATTGGCGGGGTTTGGCGAGTCGGCAGGATTGGCGATAGCGGCGTCCAGGGTGTTCCAGGTCTTGGGCCCGACGATGCCGTCGACGATCAGGTCGTTATCCTTCTGGAACTTGACCACGGCGGCTTCGGTTTTGGCGTCGTACTCACCACTCTGGCTGTCGATGAGTTGCAGCTTCTGCAGCTTCTGCAGCTTCTCCTGCAGGCGCAGTATCAGCGTGCGATCCTGGCAGCCGCGGCGCAAATTGACCAGGGTGCCCGCCTCGGCCCGTTGAATGACCGCCGAGGGTCGGTCCTCGCTGGAAACCGCCATGACCTCGACATCCGCCAGCGCCGGCTCCAGATCCGAGACCGTGCGGGTCGGCCATGCCCCGAGGTTTCTTTCAAAATGGGCAATATCGATGTCCGGGGTTGCATGGCCGCCCCAGCCATTACGTCCGTCGAGCGCCTCCCAGAACTGACCGAGCGCCTCCAGCTCAAAGTTTGATGAAACCCACTGGATGTCATCGCCCTGCTGTTTGAAGAAGTTCAGGTCCAGGGCGCATTTACGCAAGTGCATGCTGTCCATGGTCCGGGCCCGACCGTCACGCAAATAGAGTTCCTGCATCTCGGGTTTGCGTTCCAGTTCGCCGCCGACTGCCAGCAAACCATTGCTCTCCGCAAATTCCAGCAGCCGACGTATATCTTGAAGAAACTTGATCTGCTCAAAAACCAGGCTCATGATTTCTGGTCATCTTTGCTGACTTGTGATTGAAGCGCCTGACTGATTTGTGCCGATTTTGCTGCACTACCTTGGGAACTTCCAAAATAGAAGCCCAACACTTGTGTCAACGCCGCAGACAAAACACCGAGTATATAAATCAATACTTCTTTTTTCGCCTGATCGGGGGGATTGGTGTCGCCTACTATGGAAACAAAGTAAGCAAAAAGAACAAAGGTCACCAACACCACCGCGACCGCCAACCCGGGCTGAATAGCCTTGGCGTACCAGGGCACGTTAGGGTTGGTCAGGATGTTGCTCATATTTGCCCGGGCGTCGGCGATATCCGCCAGCTGGGCCTTGTAGCGCTCCAGCTCAAGCTTCGATTCCTCAAGGCCTATCTTGTTGTTTTCCAGCTGGATTTTCAGTAGATCCTCTTCGTAGTCCATCTGAAACTTCTGCAGCTTTTGCACATCGTCCGGGCTTAGTTTGGTTTGGCTGTCGTCCAGTTTGACGCCACTTTTCTCTTCGATGAAGGCATTGCCTTTAACCAATGCCGCGTTGGCAACCAAGCGCAAACCGGCACTGACCAGCGCTGCAATAATGGGAGCCATCATGCCTCCTGAAGGATAGTTTCGTGGTAATCAAGCGACTCACTTCCGGATACTTTCTCAAGTTTGAAACACTTAGCAATTAAACACTTAAAAAGAGTATTAGAGAGCTTATCGCAAGGGCGAAAATCGTCCGCCCACATTTGAGCCACTTGTCGGAAACACACCCAACAGCCCCAACGACAATATTTCTTTTTGTTATAGGCTTTGTTTCCACTGGTTAGATACAAAACCCGGACAAATGATTGCCTCGACTGGCAACTAATAAAAGGCAGACAAACCAAGTAAGGCGTTAATTTCACACAGGCTGTTCAGCCCCCCATAGGCGTTGCAACAGGTCGACCACCTCGTGATCCGACGTCTGGGCAAAGTCCACGTACCAGTGACCAATCGAGGTAAACCACTCCGGCATCAACGGGCAGACGCATTCATCCACCTCGGCGCGCAGGGCCTCGATCGTTTCGATGGGCGCTACGGGCACGGCCACCACGATGCGCGCCGGTGCTTGCCTGCGCACGGCCTGGATGGCCGCTCTCATCGAAGCGCCGGTGGCCAGGCCATCGTCGATCAGGATCACCACCCGATCCTTGAGCTGCACCGGCGCCCGCGCGCCACGGTAGACCTGTTCACGGCGCAACAACTCACGGGTTTCGCCAGCGACCACCGCATCGAATGCCACCGGTGAGAGGGGATGCGCACGCAGCGCCTGCTCATTGCGAATCAGGATACCGCCACTGGCAATGGCGCCCATGGCGTACTCCGGGCGAGACGGCACGCCGAGTTTGCGCACCAGCATCAGGTCGAGGCGCACACCCAACGCCCTGGCCACTTCATAGGCCACCGGCACGCCGCCACGGGGCAAGGCCAGGATGATCACGTCAGGGCGATTGGCGTAGTGCTGCAAGGGCTCGATCAACCGCCGCCCCGCCGCTGCTCGATCCTGCAAAATGGAATCGGACAAGGGGCTCATTGCACACCTCCCCAAGTGAATTGCCTGGATTCAGGCCCGCCACCCAAGTGCGGCGAGTGATCGCAATTATCCCACTCGCCGGGCCGTGCTACACCAACCGCTCGATTTTCTGATGCTGCCACACCAGTTTGTAATACAGGGTCTGCAACGCCAGCATGCCCAGGTACGCCACCGGGAACGCCATCCACACCCCTTGCAGGCCGAACTTCGCGTCCAGCAGATAGGCCGCCGGCAACTGCACACAGAGCACGCAGAAAATCGAAATCGCCACCGGCACCATCACCGTGCCACTGGCGCGCATGATGCCGCCGATGATGGCCTGGAAGCCGAACACCAACAGGCTCCAGAGCATGATGTGCAGCAGGTGTTCGGCCAGTGTCCGCGTTGCCTCTTCGGTGAGGAACGAACCCAGCAGCCAGTGCGAGAGCAGATAACCCAGCACCACCAGGCTGCCGGTCAGGCACACGTTGATCAACAAGCCGGTTTTCAGGATCGGTCCCATGCGCTCCAGACGCCCCGCGCCGATCGCCTGGGCGCCGAGGATGGACGCGGTAATCGCAATCGACAGCGCCGGGAACTGCACATAGTTGACGATTTGCGTGACCGCGCCATAGGCCGCCGTCGCTTGTGAGCCGTGCTGGTTCACCAGCGCCAGAATCACCAGCTCCGACAGCGACAGCACCACCATCTGCAACCCCGTCGGCAAACCGATGCGCAACACCTTGCCGAGGATCGCCATGTCCAGCTTCATCGCCGCAAAAAACTCGCGATCCGGCGCCAGCGGGTGGCCCTTATTGAGCAACCGCCACGCCAGAAGACCCATCGCCAGCAGGTTACCCGCCAGCCCGGCCCAGGCCGCGCTCTGGATACCCATCGGCGGCAACCACAGCCAACCGCGAATCAACGCAGGCGTCAGCGCCAGCCCGACACCGGTCGAGACGATCAGCGCCAGCAACGGCGACAAGGTGTCACTGACCCCGCGCAGCAACTGGGTGAACAGCACAAACACCAACAGCGACGGCATGATCCACAGCATCACATGGGCATAGGCCACCGCGTCATCCAGCACATCCGCCGGCGTACCCAGGCCCACCAGTGCCGAACGCGCAAACACACTGCCCAACACCGCCGCCGTCAAGCCGATCAAACCCCCCAGCAACAAGGTCGCCCCGGCAATGGCCTTCACCAGATGCGTCTCCCGCGCCCCCCACGCCTGCCCGATCAACACCCCCGCGCCCGCGCCAAGGCCGATCACCAGGGCAATAAAGAAGAACACAATGGGAAACATCCCCGACACCGCCGCCAACGCCTGCACGCCGAGCATCTGGCCGATGTAGATGCTGTTGACCGTGCCGGACATGGATTGCAGGAAGTTCGACAGCACCATGGGCGCGAGGAATAGCAGGTAGGTTTGCCACAAAGGGCGTAGGGGGTTTGGGCTTTGCATTGAAGGTCCGTCTAGATTGGGGGGGACAGTATTTTTGCGATTCTACGCTACGATAAATCACAACATAGCGACGTATTTTCACTACCCGGACCAAGAAAAATCAGTCAGGAGTCTTTATGAATACGTCATTGAAAATTGCATTTCATCTGCTCGCCATCCTGCTCCTTTCCTCTTGTGCGTCAACCTACACCCCGCAGAGCAATTTCCCTGGGTTCAACGGATACTTTGACACTCAGCTTGGTGAAAATATTTTTCAGGTCGGTTTTCAAGGCGATGGCTACGACTCTCGCAGTCGAGTAACGGATCTTGCTCTACTTCGTAGCGCCGAAGTGGCCTTGAAAAACGGGTTTCCCTATTTCGTGATTGTGACCAATGCCGACAACTCTACTGGCGCAAGTTATGTGGCACCCACAACGACACAAGCTTCCGCTACCGCTATTGGTAACACCACATACGGAACTGCCACGACCTATGGAGGGCAGAGTTTCCTTTTCACCTATCCAAACACCACCAATACGATTGTTTGTTTTAAAGATAAACCAATAACGCAAGCGTTGGTGTTCGAAGCGAACCTCGTAATTACATCTCTTAAATCGAGGTATGGAATTAAATGAAGCCCTGCAATGAGCTGCTAAAAATTCTCGAGCCGGCCTATGCCCCATGTCGCAATTTTGCCGGCGCCTGTAATTCTCTCATTTGGGACCCGGGAAACGGGCACGTGCCTCGTGGTTTTCTAGGAGCTACTAGCTCGATTTCTGATGTTGAGCTCGTATTGGTATTTGCGGAACCCGGCGACCCTCATTTTTCAGAGAATCACAAAACGATGGAAACTACGCTGGAATACACCTACCAGTGCATGAAACACGGAACTGATTTAATCCACCGCAACGTTCGGACAATTTTGGATCTCTGTTTTCCTGATGAGCCTTTTGATGACCAACTCCGCAAAACCTGGATGACCGAATCCCTCCTTTGTTCAGCACCTGAAGAAGGAAAATCGGTTAAATCAACTGCTTGGCGAGCATGTTCTTCGTGCTATCTGAAACCACAATTGGATTTACTTTCCAAAGCATTCATAGTCGCATTGGGCCTCAAAGCTCAACAAAGATTAAGGTCTGTCGGGTTAACTTTTTTCGCGGCAGGTGCGGCTTCACCACCGGGCTGCAATTTACCCAGCACCAGAGACTCATGGCTTAAGGCGGCAATGGCTTTGCGAACACGTGGCAGGAATTGAGGGTTTTGGTTCTGCCAGCGAACAACTCAGATCGGATAACTACACCGCATAAATAGGAGCCCTATTTTTTGTGTCGTTGGCCGCTGCCAAAAAATGAGCTCCCACAGTTAACAACGGGCAATGCTCAACCCTCATGTCCTTTCACGATGTGGAAACCAGCTTCTTGCCCCTCTAACCCAATGAAGCTTATAGTCCGCCCCGTCGCCCAAATGGCGACCAGGTTTGGCGACCTGTTCGATCGGATGCAAAAGCACTCTGCTTTTTTGCAGGTGCTGTTGCATGCACGCAAAGCTGTCGTTATGGCAGCTGTGCGCGGGAGACCTTCGGGTCTGCCGGTTTTCCGATCCCGGTTCGCCAACCTGCGTACAGCTGTCACCCATTCGTTTGGCGACGAATGAGCGGCAGTCAATCGTTGCATTGATCGGAGTTTTATCCATGGAAAGATACATGCCCATTACTGGAATCGACCTGGTTCCGGCTTCTCTCCTTATCGACACCCAAGCCCCCCTCGACGTCCTGCAAGCCATGGCGGATTACCGTATTCGCGTGGTTACGCAGGTGTTGGAGAACATTGCCTATCGCTCCGAGCTCGGGTGCGACACGGTGGTGCTGGAAGATTTCTCCAAACTGTTGGTCATTCCATTGCGGGACGGTTGCGACCTGATGGACGTGATCGGGCGCAGATTGCGGGCACAAGTCGCGTCGTAAATGAAAACGGGCGCTAAATGCGCCCGCTCTTTTGCTGGACCTCACCTTCAATTCAAGTCAAACCTCAATCCCCCACAATCGCCGCCGAAGCCATCACCTGCAATTGCGCCGTCTCCGACGGTGCCGTAGACAGGATGAACTGAAACCGCCGTTTCACATCGGGCGCTGACCATTCATAGGCGATGGTCTGAGTTGGTCCATTCGCAGCTGTTTGCGTCTGTTCGTTTTTCACAAGTTTTGCCGTCAGGGGTGCAGGTGGTTTGGAGACCAGTTTCGTGAACAACTGGATGGCAACTTCGGTATTCGCCCGGCGGGCATACAACACGCAAAAGTTCTCGCCTTCAGGCAGAGCGAGGACGAAGGTGCCGTGTTTATCTGGCACGGGCCAGGCGTCGCCAGGTTTACCTGTCAGAAACAGCGTGGCTTTTTCAGTAGGCAGTTTGGGGAATGCCTGGAGTTGTTTGCGCATTGCCTCAAGATTGGGGAGGTTGTGCATGCAGCTCCTCAGGTATTGCTGTGCGAAGGCGTTAGCTGCGTCATCGCCTTCGCTGGCCAGGCAAACAGTCGAGGTCAAAGTGATCAGAAGTACGGGGGCGAAGAATCTGAGCATGGGCAATCTCCTGAAAACCAACAATGCCGCTGATCAGGAGAGTCATCGCCCGGAGTGTGGACAACACGTCGTCGACTTCATGAAATCCTTTTCAGAGTGCCTGTAGCGTAGGAGGCATTCCGGAACTTTTCCTCCACGCATTGCCAAAGGGCTGTGACACAGTGGTTCTCGAAGACGAGCACCGATAAAGGGGAGATCAGAATGATCGGCAAACCAGCGCGTCGCGACGTTTCATGGAGCTTGCTGTTTCTGGTCTTCCTTACGCTACTGACCGGCTGCGCGCACAAATCCGCAACCACAGGCGCAAACTGCTACGCAAAAGCCGTCCCCACCGCCGGTGAAGGCGGTCTCGCCTGGGGTTCCAGCCTGAGCATCGCCAAGCAGAAATCCCTGAACAATTGCATCCGTTACGCCGGTCGCTCCGGTGGTACGCCGAACACCTGCCAAGTGGTGCTCGCCGAGTGCCGAAAGTAAATCCTTACGACGCCCTCAACGCTTTCTTCTCAATCTCCTCACAAGCCCATCACATTTGCCCGGATAGCCTTCACGCATCACTCGCCTCCCCGGCGCCATTCCTGCGTGAACGCGAAGCCGTCATGAATAATTCGTTAGTCCGATTTCTGAAAACCGACCGTGGCGCGCTGTTCCTGTTGCTGGGGGTTTCTGCGTTGCTCCTGCTGTTCGGCCTGGGTGCCCGTGAGCTGTGGGGCGCGGAGACGCGTTGGGCGAACATTGCGCTGCAGATGCTGCAAAGCGGTGACTACTTCGACCCCTACCTCAAGGGCTCGCCCTATTACGACAAGCCGCTGCCGTCTTACTGGCTGATCACCGCCACGGCGCATTTGATGGGCGGGCTGGGGCACTGGTCGCTGCGCTTGTCGACGGTATTGTCCGCCTGGTTGAGCATCTGGCTGGTCTACCTGATTGGCGAAAAGCTCTACAGCAAAGGCACCGGCCTGATTGCCGGGTGGTTTCTGGCGACGACCTTTTACTTCGTGTTCTGGTCGCGAGTGGCCACGGCGGACATCCTCACGGTGTGCGGGGTATTGGCGGCGATCTGGTGGTACTGGCGCGGCCCGGAGGACACCCGGCTGAGTCGCTATCTGGTGTTTTTCCTGCTGCTGTCGCTGACGTCACTGCTCAAGGGGCTGATCGGTTTCATCCTGCCGGGGTTGATGCTGTTGCCGCACCTGCTGGCCGAGGGGCGTTGGAAGAAACACCTCAACCCGCGCCTGTGCCTGGCGCTGCTGGTGGGCGGCGTGGTGTACATGGTGCCGTTCATGCTGTCCCATCGTTACGGCGCGCCGACCTACGGGGAAAGCGGGCTGGGCCTGGTGTTCAAGGAGAACGTGGTTCGTTTCTTCAAGCCCTTCGACAACATCGGCCCGATCTACACCTATCTGCTGTACCTGCCGGTCTACACCCTGCCCTGGGCGCCTTGCTGGTTGCTCGGCCTGTGGCTGGCGGTGCGTCACTGGAAGCATACAGAGCCCAACGTGCGCTGGCTGATCTGGGGGCTGGGCCTGTTGTTCCTGTTTTTCACTGCCAGTGGCAGTCGGCGCAGTTACTACGTATTGCCGCTGGTGCCCTTTGCCCAGTTGCTCGGGGCCTGGTGGGTGACCCGGCGCCTGGCCGAGCGACGCGCGGCCGGCAAGGTCAGCGGGCCGGGCTGGACCAAGGGCATCGCTGCCGCGACGGGCTTCGTGTTCATTGTGCTGGGTGTGGTGTATCCGTGGACCAACGGTGGCGGTGGCGGGGTTATGCAATTTTCCAAAGACCTGCAGGCCGAAGCGAGCAAGACGGCGCCGTGGAATGAGTGGCGCCTGGTGCTGGTGGACGTCGACAACAAGGTGCCGATGTACCTGCAGAACCATGGCTCGCCCTTCTATTACGTCGTGCCGGATTCGGACATTCCGCAAACGGGCGACAGTGCTGCACTGATGGCCTGGCTGGAAAAGCAGAGCGGTCAGGCGTGGAATCCCGAGCGCACGATCTTTGTCGCCCAGTACGAGGACATCAAGCGCTTGCCCCTGGCTTATCTGGCGGCGGACCATCAAATGATCACCACCAAACCCAACAATGGCGCCCGAGTGTTTCACACGAACGAGACGGGCAGCGTGGCGTTTGTTCCCAAGGCGAGCGCGGCTACGGACACGCAAGCCTCGGTGCAACCGTAAAAGCAGACAACACGAAGTTTTTAGGAGCCTGGTCAGCGCACGTTGCGATAAAGCATCAACCTCGAGCTTTCATGCAGCCCGCGCGTCAGCTCCACCAGACGGTTGAATTCCTCGGGGTTCTGCGCAGACACGTCTTCCATCGGCGTTTTCGACGCCAGGTCATGCAAGGTCGGCGAGCTGCCGTCGTGTTGCATTTGCAGCAGGTGATGTTGGGTCACGCCGCCAATCAACGGAAAGGTGCCTTCGCGCAGCACCAGCGGTACCACACGCTCGCCTTCCGGCGCCGGTTGCTGGATGTCCCGGCCCATGGCGCCGTTGCTGAACGGCATGCCGGCCATGCCTGCCACCGTCGGCAGCAGGTCCGCCAGGCCAACCGCTTCCTCGATCACCCTGGGCTGCAACAAGGCCGGTGCGTGGATCAGCATCGGCACGTTGTTGCTTTCCAGGCCCAATTGCTCGAAGGCCGGCGCCATGTGCGGGATCTGGCTGATGCGGGTGTTGTGGTCGCCAAAGAACACGAAAATGGTGTTGTCGTAGTAACCGCCCTCCTTCGCGATCTCCATCAAGCGACCGATGTTGAAGTCCAGCAGGCGCACGGCGTTGTATTGCTCGACGCTGCGCGAGCCGGCGGCCTGAACTTGTTCGAGTGTCAGGTGGCTGACTTCAAAGCCGTCGTTGTCCTTGGGAATGGTGAACGGACGGTGGTTGCCGGAGGTTTGCAGGTAGGCGAAGAAAGGTTTGTCCTTGGGCAGTTCGCGCAAGATGCGGTCGCTTTCCTTGAACAGGTCGAGATCGGAAATGCCCCAGACATCCACCAGCGGTGAGCGCCAGTGGCTTTCGTCATACAACTGCACGCCGTCGATGCTTTGCCGGATCAAGGCGTTGATGTTCGCCCAGCCGGCGTTGCCGCCGATCATGTACAGCTTGTGGTAGTCGGTGAAGGCGTTGATCAGGGTGTGCTGGTTGGTGATCAGCGGATGGCGCGTGGCCGTTTCCTGGCGGGTGACATCGGGCACGCCGGTGATGCTGGCCCAGACGGTTTTCGCGGTGCCGGTGACCGGCACGTAGAAGTGCCTGAAGAACCAGCTCTGCTCCGCCAGGCGATCGAGGTTTGGCGTCGGGTTCAACGGGTTGCCGTAGGCACCCACCGCGCTGGTACCCAGGGATTCAAGCATGACGAAGATGACGTTGGGCGGGCGTTCGCCGGCAACTTTATAGGGCTGCACGGTTTGTTGTCGTACGAAACTCAGGGTTTGTGCATCCGGTTGATTCACGCCGAGGTAGCGTGCGACGGCCGGGTAATGTTCCCGCACCTGCGCTTCGTTGTATTGCGACTGGCCGACCTTGAGCGTGTCGTAAAGGAAGATCACCGGGTTGAGCCCCAGTGCAGCAATCTGGCTGTTGCCGGTGAAAAACGCATCGCTCCAGCGCAGCGGCACCGGGTTTTCCAGGTTGAGATTTTCCACCCGGCCCAACAGTGCCAGCAGCACCGCAACCACGCCGAGCCCGGCACCGAAGGCAACGGATCTACGGCGGATCTCTGTCGGTTCGCGATCCAGGGTCAGCCGCTCCAGGCGCACCAGCCCATAGAACCACAGCCCCACCACCGCCAGCCAACCTGCGCTGATCCACAACACCGGGTAGGTTTCCCAGACCATCTGCGTGGAAATCTGTGCGTCTTGCAGATAGCGCATCACCGTCGCGTTGATGCGCACGCCGAGGTAGGCGTAGTGGCCGAAGTCGATGATGTACACCAGTCCGACCACGCACAACGCCGATAGCAGATAGGTACGCATAAACCCACGCAATACCGGGGTACGCACAAGGTTCCAGCGTGGCAACCATGCCAGCAACGCCAGCGGCAGCATCAGCAGCACCGCCAGACGCAGATCGAATCGCAGACCGATGCCCAGGGTTTCCAGCCACTGCGGGTTGTCGACTACCGCGCGCGGATCGACCCCGGAAAACCCCAGCAGAAACACCAGCCGCAGCAGAGCGAACAACAAGAACATCAAACCTATGGCGCCGGCGCCGTAGCGCAGGCGTCGTGATTGCAACCAGCCCATCGTTTACCTCGGTGTGGTGATTCGTTCAGCCGTTGAGCGAAGGCGTTGCCGCCACGGGTGCGGGACGCAGCTTGCGCCACGCGCTCAGCGCCAGCAGTTTTGCCCCGGCCAACACGCAGTAGCCCGCCAGCAACGGGTCGATCAGGTAATCCCAGTAGTTCTCCGACACTTTCAGGCGCAGGGCGAAAGCCAGGGTGCCGAGCGCGAGCATGCACATGCCCAGGGCATTGCGCAGACACAACAGCGCCATCGCCGCCAGCCCGACCAGCAGGATCATCGGCCGCGGGTTGTAGCCCCAGCGATAAGGGTCGAAATACGTCAGGCCGAGGGTGGCGGGATAGAGGATCAGCCCGCACACGGCAAACACCAGCAACACCTGGCTGCGACGGGCCAGCGTCAACGGCTGCACCAGGCCCAGACGGCGCAAAGCGGCCCAGCCCAGGAACACCAGGGAGGTGATCGCCAGGTCATCGGTGTAGCTGCGGATATACGCGGCGAGTGACAGCCCCTCGACCGGCAGAAAACTGACCAACGCCAGCGCCGGCAACAGCCACGGGCGCCAGGTGGCGGTGAAATTGAACGACCCCAGCAGCACGAACAGCGCCAGGATGAAACTCAGGTGAGCTTGCCAGAGAGGTAGCATTACAGACGCTCCGCCAGCCAGGCCTCATTGAAGCTGACATGTTTGATGAAGGTGTTGTTCCACGAATAGACCAGGTGGTACAGGCCGTCCGGGCCACGGCTGAAGTACGGGTACTCGTACTCGAATTCACAGCCCGAGGGCTTGCACACCCGGTAATCCAGGTTGCTCAGGAATCTCTGTTCAAGGGGCAGGCGCCGGGTGCCGCTGGAGGCACGAAAACCTTCACCGATGATGGCCTTGAAGGCCTCGGGCTCGAAGGCCTTGCCCAGGGGATCGGGCGATTGATCGAGCTCGACCAGGTTGCGCCAGTCGTCGAGGCCAGCATTGGTGCCGTACAGGCTCAACCGGAAGCGGCCGTCGCGCAGATCGTTCAGCGCCACCAGCAAACCGTCATCAGCAGTGCCCACGGCGGCCAGCGAAGAGTTCGGATTGGCCGGTTCCAGCGGATAGGGCTCGCTCCAGGTCTGCCCGGCGTCTTCGGTACGGCTGGCCAGGACCCGATGATGGGTGTTGCCGGCATAACGCAGCATGGCCACGGCACGGCGCTCGTCCTGGGGTACGATGGTCGGCTGCAAGGCATGGGTGCCGCGACTGATGCGGAATTTGTCGATCACCGCCCCGTCGGCGCTCAGGTACAGGTATTCGGCGAACTTGCCGAGGAACTCGTGGTAGATCGGCAAGCCGATGGAGCCATCGGCATGGAACACCGGCGCCGCACGCACCAGCGTGCTGATGTTGAAGAAGGGCGAAGTCACCAGTTGCCGTGGCGCCGACCAGTTGCGCCCCAGATCATCGGAGACCATGGCATTGATGGCGCTGCCGGCCCAGCCGCCGACCGAGACCGAGACGTAGAACAGCCACAGGCGATTGTCCGGTGCCAGGGCGATCACCGGGTTACCCAGCTTGCGGATGAACCGGCGCGTGCCGTCGCGGGTCGACTCGCGCGTGGCCAGCACCTGCTCGGCGCCCCACTCGCCACTCCTGGCGTCATAGTGTGAGGCCCGCACCTGCACATCGGCCGCCCCTTCGCGAGAACCGGCGAACCACACCGCCATCAGGTTGCCCCCCGGCAATGAAGTGACGGAGGAAGAGTGAACAAAGTCGTCCAGCCGCGAGGAGACGAAGCGGCTGGTGTAGAGCGCGGCGGTTTTTTCGGTTGCCGCCGCAGGCGTCGGTTCGGCCTGGGCGAATCCGCTCAATACGTGCTCTGGATGACTGCGCCAGGCTGCAACGAAAATGCATGCCAGCAGCACACTGCCGAGGGTGAAGGTCAGACGAAAGGAAAACGGGCGCATGGGTAACCTGGTGCAGGTGGACGGGCTGCGACAGGCTGCATATGAACGCTGGGAAGCACGCATGCCTGGTCAGGAGGCCGCACTGTGCAAAACCAAGCTTAGTGAAAGCTTAGTTGGCAACGTGCCGTAACATCTTTCCCGGCAAAGGGACTGCCAGTGGACTACCGGGAGCGGCATGATGCCGCCGTTCCAGCCTCCACTTTTACCGGGTACCGCCCATGCGCCTGCTGCTTGTCGAAGATGATCGTGCCTTGGGCCAGGGCATCCGCGTCGCCCTGGGTGCCGAAGGCTATACCCTCGACTGGTTGCAGGACGGCCTCAGCGCCCGGCACGCATTGAACAGCGAATCCTTCGACCTGCTGCTGCTCGACCTCGGCCTGCCACGGCTTGATGGCCTGGCGTTGTTGCAGCAGTTGCGGGCCGATCAGCAGGACCTTCCGGTATTGATCCTGACCGCCCGCGACGGCACCGCCGACAGAATCGCCGGGCTCGACGCCGGTGCCGACGACTACCTGATCAAACCCTTCGATGTCGACGAGCTCAAGGCCCGGGTCCGCGCCCTGCTGCGCCGCAGCCAGGGCCGCGCGCAACCGCTGCTCGAGCACGCCGGTGTCAGCCTTGACCCGGCCACCCAGCAAGTCAGCTATCAGGGCCAGCCCGTTGTGGTGACGCCGATGGAATATCAGTTGCTGCATCAACTGATGGCCCGCCCGGGCAAGGTGGTCACCCGTGAGCGCCTGTCGCGTGCGCTGTACGGCTGGCAGGACCGGGTCGAAAGCAACACCCTGGAAGTGCTGATCCACAACCTGCGTAAAAAGCTCTTTACCGAACTGATTCGCACCGTGCGCGGTGTGGGGTATGTCGTGGAGCTGAAGCCATGATTTCGGTGCGTACACGCATTCTGGTGCCGGCCCTGGTGCTGGTGTTGATCGGCGATGTGCTGATCAGTTGGCTGGCACTGCGCGACAGCCATCACGAAATCGAAGAGGTCTACGACGCCCAACTGGCGCAAAGCGCACGACTGCTGCAAGGCGTTTTGCGCCAACAGGCAAAGGGCGATGCCGATTGGGACCGTCTGTACCACGCCTTCGATGACGCCATGAGCCGGGTCGGCGACGGTGAGGTGGCCCACCCCTATGAAACCCGCCTGACCTTTCAGGTGTGGCGCAGTGACGGGCAACTGCTGATGCGTTCTGCCGAGGCCCCGGCCCTTGAGTTTCCGCCCGCTACCCTCGGTTCCCACGACCTGACGGAGAACGGTCAGGACTGGTGCGCCTTCCTGCTGGCCGACCCGCAACAGGGCTTGCTGATCTGGGTCGGCGAGCGCGATGACGTGCGCCAGGACCTGATCCAGCGCATCGTCAACCATACCCTGTGGCCGTCGCTGATCGGTGTACCGCTGCTGGCGATGCTGATCTGGCTGGCCATCGGCCGTGGCCTCAAACCACTGCGGGCCATGACCCAGGCCATCCGCGGCCGTAACACCGAGACGCTCCAGCCACTCAAGCTCGAGCCGTTGCCCGTTGACCTGGAACCGATGCAGACCGCCATCAACGGCCTGCTCGCACAGATCGACAGCCTGCTGGCGCGGGAACGCCGTTTCATCGCCGATGCGGCCCACGAATTGCGCACGCCGCTGGCGATCCTGCGCATTCATGCGCAGAACGCACAGCAAGCCAGCACCGAGGAGCAACGGCAGGAGGCGCTGGAGTTTCTGGTCACCGGGGTCGACCGCGCCACCCGCATCGGCAGCCAGTTACTGACCATGGCGCGCATCGAACCGCGGCTGAATCATCCACAAATCAGCCACGTCGAACTGACCGCGCTGGTACGCGAAGAATTGGCCGAACTGGCGCCGCTGGCCCTGCAGAAAGAGGTCGAGCTGATCCTCGACAGCGATCTGGAACTGGACATACCCATCGACCCGGTGGCACTGACCATCGCCCTGCAAAACCTGCTGACCAACGCCCTGAACTTCTCCCCCGCCGGCAGTGAAGTCCGCGTACAGATCCGCCCACAGGCATCCGGCGCGGTGTACATCAGCATCGCCGACAGCGGGCCGGGTATCGACGAAGCCGAGCAGGCGCGCCTGTTCGAGCGTTTCTACAGCCAGGGCAACGCCAACGGTGCCGGCCTCGGACTGGCCATCGTCGAGATGATCGTGGGCAAGATCGGCAGCAGCCTGAAGCTCTACAACCTGCCTCAAGGCGGCTTGTGCGCGGAGTTGCGGCTGAATGAACGCTGAGGCCACTGGTCGCCGATGATTTGCTCTATAGATTCAAAAAGACTACGTTTGAATCTATAGATTCAGACTTGGGACACGAAGATGGCCGTCGCCTCGCAACCCCGCTCCTTCAGCAAAAGCCAGTGCGTGACCGGCCTGCGTGCCGCCGTCGGCATTCTGGAAAAGTGGCAGGCAACCGGCGATCAAGCCTGCCGCATCCTGCGCATTTCCCGCAGCACCTACACCCGCGCGCGCCAGCATGATCCCGATTGGTCGGTGGCGCTGGACGCGGATCAGATGCAGCGCATCAGTTTTGTCCTGAACATCCATGCGACCTTGCGCCTGGTGTTCGACAACCCGGACAACGTCTACGGCTTCGTCTCGATGGCCAATCACAACGAGTTCTTCAATGGCCGCAGCCCGCTGGACATCATGGCCCAGGGCGACATGATCGCGCTGTATGAAACCTTCCGCCGCATCGACATGCTGCGCGGCGCGCAATGGTGAGTGCCCGTCGCTTGCCGCAGCTCGCCGGGAAGGCCTTGCAGGCTTATCGGCTGGTGAACTCGAAGTTTCCACCCATTGCCTTGTTCGATGACGTGGCGAGCGCCGATGAGTTCGAACTGCTGTTCGAGATTCAGGCGCTGACCAATCCCCGTTTGAAAAACGAACTGGGTCAACTGGAGCTGATTGCGCGTAGCGAGATCCCGTTCGGCATTCCCGGTTGCTCCTATGCCATTGCGCCTTTCACCCACATCAATCCGGCGGGTTCGCGGTTCAGCGATGGCACCTTCGGGGTGTTGTACCTGGCGGACACGATGGAGACGGCACTGGCCGAGGTCCGCCATCACCAGAGCCTGTACTGGTCGAACGTGCCGAGCCTGAACTATGAGCGCTTTGTGTTTCGCGGCCTGGCTTGCGGTTTTGTCGAGCGCGGTATGCAAGACGCCACCACCCTGCCGTCCGAAGATCCGGTGTATGCCCCGGACGACTACAGCCAATCCCGGCTGCTGGGCCAGGCAATCAGGGACGCCGGCTGTCCGGGCTTGAAGTATCACTCGGTGCGCCAGCCCGGCAGCCATTGCTGGGCACTGATGACGCCGCGCCCGGTGTCGTCGATCGTGCAGACGGCCCACTACGAGATAGTGTGGAACGGGCAGATCACCAGCGTGAGCCAGATCAGCGCGGCCTGAGGGTGTGCCAATACCGACTTGAACAGTCATTGACGGAGTCGATAGTCACCATTAACTCAATGAAGTTCTCTTAAAAAATCCCGGGCGTAACATCTGCTCCATACCAACCAACAAATACCCCCGGAGCACACCATCATGAAACGCCAGACCCTTCTCAGCATCGCTTTCTCGGTTTTCGCAGTAAACGCTTTCGCCGCTACCGCTACCCAGCCAGTCGTCGCTGAAGGTGGTGCGGATCGTCTGATTGAACGTCGTGTGGCCGAGGGTGGTTCCGATCGCCTGATTGAAAAACGTGTGGCTGAAGGCGGTTCCGACCGTCTGCTGGAACGCCGCGTGGCTGCTGATGGTTCGGACAAATTGATGCAAAACCGTGTGGCCGCCGATGGTTCGGACAAACTCCAGCAAAACCGTGTGGCTGCTGACGGTTCGGACAAACTCCAGCAAAACCGCGTCGCCGCTGACGGTTCCGACAAACTCCAGCAGAACCGCGTTGCCGCTGACGGCTCCGACAAACTCCAGCAAAACCGCGTCGCTGCTGACGGTTCCGACAAACTGATGCAAAACCGCGTCGCCGAAGGTGGCTCGGATCGCCTGATCAAATACCGCGCTGCCTGAATGTCTGGTTTTACCGCGGTCCTCAACGAAAAAGCCCGGCCTCAACAGCCGGGCTTTTTTGCATGCCAATGGATTATTCTGTGCCCCCGCTTTTCTCCCGGAGACACCCGTGCCCGCCCTCACCGCCCGCGAGGTTTATCAACAACTGCGTGACGCCGCCCAGGGTATTCGCACCTTCACGGTTTTAAACAGAACCACGGTGGCCGGCCAGACACGGGTCGACATCGACGGCTGGCGCCTGACCCTGGATGTTGATGCCGGGCACCTTCGCCACTGCCTGCAAGGCCAGAGCCCGGACGGTCGAACCTATGAATTCGATAACCATCAGCGCTTCGGCACCGACCCGGTGAGTTTGCTCAGCACTTGGGAGCTGGCGCAGATCGAGCGTTTAATCGGCTGATTGTTTCGCCTCCTATCGTTCCCTGATCGCACTTGTGATAAACAGGCCGAAGTGATTTCCGTGTCCAAGGAGGCCCTGCCAATGTCCCGAACCCACCTTGCCTGCGTTTTGCTCGGCCTGCTCGCTTGCAACGCACAGGCAGACACCACGCCACCGGCGCCCGACGCCCTGCAACCGCTGCTGTCGACCATGGACCAGCGGCTGTACCTCAGCGAACTGGTGGCGCTGACCAAGTGGGACAGTGGCAAACCGATTCAGGACAACGCCCGGGAAGCCCAGGTCGTGGCCAACGCCAAAGTCGAGGCGGCCAAGCGCAAACTCGACCCGGACGATGTCGCCGACCTGATGTCCGCCCAGATCGAGGCCAGCAAGCTGGTGCAATATGGCCGATTGGCGCAATGGCAAGCCGCGCACCGGGCGCCGGATACACCGCGGCCGGACCTGAACAAGGAAATCCGGCCCAAACTCGACAAGTTGCAGGACCAGTTGCTCAAGCAATACGCGGCGTTCCTGCCCTACCGCAAAGACCCGAACTGCCCGCAATGGCTGGCCAAAGAGCGCTCGGCGCTGATCAAGGATTACCTGCATGGCCAGGCGATGATTCGCGCGACCGGCGAGTTGTGCATCGTGGGTAACTGAGTCGTAGGTGCCTTGCATGAGCCACACCGAAACCCTCGCCAAGTTGCTGCTCGGCCCGTTGTTGTTGCTGCAGGGGCTTCACACTCGGCGCGTCACGCCGAAGTTGCCGGAAGCTGAAGGTGAGCGCCGGGGCGAGGCCGGTGATGGCGCTTCATTACGCGTGCTGATAGTCGGTGACAGCGCTGCAGCGGGCGTGGGAGCCTTGACTCAGGATCAGGCCTTGAGCGGTCGGTTGGTCAAACGCCTGGCCGAACGGCATCGAGTGTCGTGGCAACTCTGGGCACGCTCGGGGCTGGACTCGCAAGCGTTGCTGGACCTGCTGGAACAGCAAGTCGCCGAGCCCTTCGACGTGGCGTTGCTGTCGATAGGCGTCAACGACGTGACCGGCACGCTGGCGGTGGATCCGTGGATCGATCGGCAACAGCGCTTGATGAAACTGCTGTGCGACAAATTTGCGGTAAAGCTGATTCTTGTATCGCCAGTGCCGCCGATGCACCTGTTCCCCGCCTTGCCACAGCCATTGCGCTGGTTTCTCGGTTTCAGGGCGCGGCGTTTCAATACCCGACTTGCAGACCTGACCACGCGGCTGGAGCAATGCACGCTGCTGAACATCTCGCTGGCCCCCGAGGCCGGGTTGATGGCCAGCGACGGGTTTCATCCGGGGCCGAAGATCTACAGTCAGTGGGCCGACGATGCGGCCCGAGTGATCGACCAACGCTTTGCACAACAATAAAAAACAGGAGTTGCAATGTCCGAACTGAATCTGCACGCCAACGCCGCAGCCTCCCTCCAGCACTGGCACGACATGGTCAGCCGCAAGGACCTGAGCCAGTTGCCGACGATGCTCGACCCGCAAGCGGTGTTCCGCTCACCGATGGCGCACACGCCGTACCCGGGCGCGCCGGTGGTGTCGATGATCCTCAACACCGTGATGAACGTATTCGAAGACTTCACCTATCACCGGGAACTGGCCACCGCGGATGGCTTGAACGTGATCCTCGAGTTCAGCGCCAGGGTCGACGGCAAAGAACTCAAAGGCATCGACATGATCCGCTTCAACGAGCAAGGCAAGATTGTCGAGTTTGAAGTGATGGTGCGGCCGTTGAGTGGCTTGCAGGCGCTGGGTGAGCAGATGGGGCAGCGGTTGGGGGCTTACTTGAAGGCTGCAAAGGCCTGATTCAGCGCAATCTTGCAGGAGTCGCCCGCAGCAAGCCGGCTCCTGCAATTCAAGCCTCACTTGCGGGAACGGGCCTGCCAGCGATGAGGCGAGAACACCCAACACGAAGACTGGCTAAACCTGCGGAAGATCCATCCTGTACCCCGCCCCCGGTACACCCTCATGCAACGCGGCCTGGATTTTCGCGTACAGCGCGTTCGCCTCAGCGTTAGTGATTGACCGCGAACAATCACGCAGCACCACCCGCAGCAGCACATTCTCCTGACCTGGCATCAACCCGAGACGTTCGCTCGCCTGCACCGGCAAGTTAGAGAATGTCCAACGCCCTTTGACCTGCATCTCCTCGATCCAGCCTGAACAATCCCCGGCGGCCAGCAACATCTTCTCGGTCAACAACTCCTCGCTCAAACCCGGTGATACCGCCAAGGAAATATCGCGAGCGATCGACGGCAATCGCGATACCGGATTCCACGGATTCAAGTCGTGCATCTGCGCCTGCACTCGCTCGTTCTGATCTCGAAGCAGTCGAATGTCGGGAATGCCTTTGCGCAGCATGGTCAAGCGATCCAGGCCCATTCCGAGCGCCAGCCCCCCGTGAAGCAGAGGATCAATACCCAGACGTCTTAACAAAGTTTGCGCAATACGACCGCACTCCAGTACCTCGACCGGTGCGCCATCGTTCAACACATTCACCTCGATTCCACCCTCGGTGTAGTGATGCGGGCTATCACTGTAAATCCAGGATTTTTCTGGCACGGCGGATTCAAGAACATCGTTGACCAGACGCAACAAGTGCTCATGTGTCGCCAGCTCGGGATCACCCAGCACCCAGATATCCATTTGATGCGGTTCCGCGCAATGCCAACGATCCCGGCTATCGCGGCGGAACGTGATACCCGGCGCGGCCAACAGGATCCTCTGCCCCGGTTGTCGAACCTTTGCCGCACGCTGAAGTGCCGCGGGAATCTGGCTGGTGGTCTGGGTCCGCAACAACGAGAAATCGTCGACCCATCGCGTGTGCGCACTTCCAAGGGTGACTTCCGAGGTGTCATAACCGAGTAGCCCGTAATTTTCTTCCGCGGACACAATTCGCGGCCCGGTCTGAAGCAGCGCTTGCGGCCAGCCGTTATCGAACAATCCTTGCAGGACTTCTTTCAACAGAAGCCGAACGGCGTGGTCGGGCTGCGCAGCGTCGGTCAAGTCCGCCATCATCAAGGCTTGGTGTACAGACTCGTCTGTCAGATGCTTTTTTGCCTCTCGCATTAAGTAGTTCCTTTTCGTTGAATAGAAGTTGAGTCCGCAGACACGGCCCCCCTCTATCAACCTAACTACCTGCGAACAGCCTCCACAATGAAAAGCAAAGTGCTTTGAATATTTTCAGAGCCGTACTACATCCACGGACTACTTACTGCGGAAAAAGGAGGAACCGGTTCCTCCACTTTCAGAACAACCATCAAACCTTCGGCTGATGACTGGTCACGCAGTGAATCCCGCCACCGCCCGCCGAAATCGCATCGATATTGAGCTGCACCACCTTGCGCTCCGGGTACAACTCGGACAGCAGGTCGAAGGCCTTGGCGTCGGCCTCTTCATCGCCGAATTCGGGCGCAATGATCGCGCCGTTGATCACGAAATAGTTGATGTAGCCCGCGGCGAAGTCCGGGTTGTCCTGACTGAATTTACTGCCGCGCGGATGCAATGGCGGCGACACGGTGTGCACCTGCAACGGACGGCCATCGGCATCGGTGGCGTTCTGCAAAATCTCCAGATGGGCACGGGTGACTTTGTAGTCGTAGGAGTCCGGATCGTTGTCGAGGTTGGCGATGACCACGCCGGGTTTGACGAAGCGTGCGTAGAAGTCGACGTGGGCATCGGTGATGTCCTTGCCCTTGATCCCCGGCAGCCAGATGATCTTGCGCAGGCCCAGTCGCTCTTTCAGTTCCGCCTCGACTTCGGCGCGGCTCCAGTCGCGGTTGCGGTTGGCATTGACCCAGCTGCTTTCGGTCATGATACCGGTGCCGTGGCCGTCCACTTCGATGGCGCCGCCCTCGCCCACCAGTTCGCTGCGGATGTAGCTGGCCTTAGCGTTTTTCGCGACTTGGGCGGCCAGTTGCGCATCGCTCTCGTGTTGTTGTTTGTTGCCCCAGCCGTTGAAGTTGAAATCCACCGCGCCCAGGTTTCCGTCACCGTCGATGACGAAGTTGGCGCTGATGTCGCGCATCCAGATGTCATCCAGCTCGGTGATGACGAAGGTGGTGTTGTGCTTGCCGCACTTGGCTTCGGCCAGGTCGCGCTCGTCCTCGCGGCAGAACACGGTGACCGGTTCATAGTCGGCAATGGCACGGGCAATCCGGCCCAGGGCGTCTTGCACCTGGGGCGTGAAGTCTTCCCAGATGGCGTCCTGCGCGCCGAACGCGATGAACGCCCGCTGGTGGGTGTCGCCTTCATCCGGCATGTACCAGGGCTTGAGTGTGGCGGCTCGCACCGGTAGCGATGCGAACCCCAGGCCCATGGACGCCGCGGCGCCCCAACCGGCAACGGCCGATACCTGCTTGATGAATGTTCGACGTGTCGGCATAACGTTTCCTTGAATGGTTCGGCTGCGGGCCGGCCCTGCGCGGGCCGGCCGGCGGTCATTTAACAGTAGCGGTTTTGAACTTGGTCCAGGTGCGCATGCGTGCCCGCATGTCGGCCTGAGGTATGTCTTTGCCGGGAATCAGCCGCGCATAGGTGGCTTCGTCGAGGTAGATGTCCGGGTTGTTGCGCATGGCCGGGTCAACGTCCGGCCGCGCCTTGGCGTTGGAGGTCGGGTAACCGGTGAAGTTGCTGATCGCCGCCATGTTCTGTGGACGCATGACGAAGTTGATGAACGCGTAGGCGTACTCCGGGTGCTGCGCGTCGACCGGAATGGCCATGGTGTCCATCCACACCGTGGTGCCCTCGCGGGGGATGCGGTAGTGGAAGGTGGTTTTCTTGCCGGCACTGTCGGAAGTGCGCTGGGCCTGGGTCATGTCGCCGCTGTAGCCGAGGGACATGCACAGGTTGCCGTTGACCAGGTCGGTCACCGGTTGCGACTGGAACTTGCGGATGTACGGCCGCAGTTTCATCAGCAACTCACTGGCCGCCGCCAGGTCTGCCGGCTTGGCACTGCGCGGATCACGGCCAAGGTAGTTGAGCACCACCGCCAGCACTTCGTCCGGCGAGTCGATCATCGAGATGCCGCAGTCGGCAAACTTCGCCGCCAGCTCCGGTTTGAACAGCATGTCGAGGCTGTTGACCGGCGCATCCGGCGCACGCTTGGCGATTTGCTCGGCGTTGTAGGTCAGGCCGATGGTGCCCCAGGTGTAGGGCACGGTGGCATCGTGGGAATGCTCGTAATGCGAGCGCAGTTTTTGCAGGCCCGGTTCGATGTCGTTCATCGCGGTGATTTTCGACTGATCCAGCTTCTGCAGGCTGCCGGCACGCATCAGGCGCTCGGCCACCGTGTCACCGGGGAAGATCAGGTCGTAGCCGCTGCCGCCGGCGAGCATCTTGGCTTCCAGGGTTTCGCTGCCGTCCATGACGTCGTAGATCACCTTGATCCCGGTTTCGGCGGTGAACTTGCTCAGGGTGTCTTCGGCAAAATAGTCGGCCCAGTTGTACAGGCGCAGGGTTTTCTCTTCAGCGTGCAGTGACGGCATGGCACAGCTCAGCGCCAGCCCCATGGCCAGGCACAGCGTGTTGATCGATTTCATCTCAGACCCCTTGGGTTGCCCAGCGCGAATGGATTTGGCGACCGTCCTGGGTCAGCAGTGCTCCGTACATTTCCGGACGGCGGTCGCGGTAGATGCCCCAGGTCAGGCGGTCTTCGCGCATGGCCGCCAGGTCCAGGGTATGGACCAGCACACCGGTGCTGTCGCGGTCGGCTTCGGCGAGCAACTTGCCCTTGTGGTTGCTGATGAACGACGAGCCGTAGAAGGACATTTGCAAGGTCGGGTCGGTGGTGGCGGCTTCACGGCCGACACGGTTGGCGGCGATCACCGGCAGCAGGTTGGCCGCAGCGTGGCCGCGCATGGTCATTTGCCAGTGATCCCGCGAATCGAGGCTCGCACAGCCTGGTTCGGAGCCAATGGCCGTGGGATAGAGCAACACCTCAGCGCCCATCAGCGCCAGGCAACGTGCGGTCTCCGGGAACCACTGATCCCAGCAGATGCCCACACCGACGCGCCCGAAGGCGGTGTCCCAGACTTTGAACCCGGTGTCGCCGGGGCTGAAGTATTCCTTCTCCTGATAGCCGATTGCGTTGGGGATGTGGGTCTTGCGGTACACCCCCAGCAGGCGCCCGTCGGCGTCGGCCACGCTCAGCGAGTTGAAGTAGGCATTGCCGGCCTTCTCGTACCAGCTCAATGGCAACACCACGCCCAGCTCCTTGGCCAGCGCGGCGAAGCGCTTGAGCACCTGGCTCTCGCGGTATTCCTCGGCCAGGGCCAGGTGCTTGTGGTGTTGCTCGATGCAGAAGTAAGGCGTGGCGAACAGCTCCTGCAGGAGGATGACTTGCGCGCCTTTGGCCGCAGCCTCGCGGACTAATTGCTCAGCCTGATCGAGGTTGCTTTTCAGGTCCCAGTTACAGGCCATCTGGGTGGTGGCGACGGTCAACAAGGTCATGGCATCAACCCCGCACCGGCCAGGCCGGCTGTTGCTGGGTGATGCAGTGCACACCGCCGCCGCCATGGGCCAGGTGGTTGATGCGCACCGGCACCACTTCACGCCCGGGGAATGCCTGCGCCAACACTTCGGCTGCCACGTTATCGGCATCGATACCGTAGGCCGGCATGATGATCGCGCCGTTGGCGATATAGAAGTTGGTGTAGGAGGCGCAGAACACTTCGGCTTCAGTGTCCACCGCATCAGTGGCTTCATACAGTTCGATCAGCTCGAAGCGACGGCCTTGGGCATCGGTGGCCAGTTCCAGGGCGCGACGGTTTTCCGCGGCCACTTTGGCGTACACCGAACTCTTGTCGTGAGTCGCATCCACCAGCAACACACCCGGGCGAGCGAAGGCGCACACGCCGTCGACGTGGCCGTCGGTCATGTCACCGGTGACGTAGTCCGGGTCGCCCGGCAGCCAGATGGTCTTCTTGATCCCCAGCAGACGGCTGAAAATCTCTTCGATCTCGGCCTTGGTCACGCCGGGGTTGCGGTTGGGGTTGAGCAGTACCGACTCAGTGGTGATCAGCGTGCCTTCGCCGTCGACATGAATCGCGCCGCCCTCATTGCTCAGGGGCGTGCCGAAACATTCCAGGCCCAGTTGATTGAGCGCACGACGGGCCAGGCTTTCGTCCAGGTCATGGGCCGACTTGCCGCCCCAGGCATTGAAGCGCCAGCTCACCCCGGCCAGGCCTTGCTGTGGATGGCAGACGAAGCTCGGACCGGAGTCGCGGCACCAACTGTCGTTGACTGCCAGCTCGATGAATTCGACGTTCGCCCCGCACAAGGCCTTGGCGCTGGCCACTGCCGACGGATCGACCACCAGTTTCACCGGTTCGAAACGGGCGATGGCGTTGACCACCCGGGCGAAATCCTCCTGCACCTGCGGCAGGGTTACGCGCCAGCCGGACTCCCACAGCGCCTGATTGTGCGGCCAGACCATCCAGGTGGCGGCATGCGTCACCCATTCCGCGGGCATCATCCAACCACTGTTTTTATTGTCGTTCTGCTGCATGATGCTCTCCAGATCATTCGGCCGTTCGTTAAGCCATTGTGTTCAATGAAATCCGCCCTGGTGGCGGCGTCATTCATGCTACGGCTGACAAAACGGGCAAACAAACGATGGATTTTGTCGACAACTGATTAGAGGAACTTATCGATATGCTCAAACACTGGCCGCCGCTGAGCACCCTTCGCGGCTTCGAGGCGGCTGCCCGGCTCGGCAGTTTTCACAAGGCCGCCGAAGAGCTGCACCTGACCCAATCGGCGATCAGCCAGCAGATCCGCAGCCTCGAGGCGTACCTGGAGCAGCCGCTGTTCTATCGCAGCGGCCGCAGTGTCAGCCTGACCGATGCCGGTCATGATTTGCTGAGCACCACCCAGGCGCTGTTGCAGCAACTGGCGGTGGGTATTCGTCGTCTGGGGCAGTACCAGAAACCCAATCAACTGGTGCTCAATACCACGCCGGCGTTTGCCCGGCATTGGTTGATGCCGCGCCTGGGGGAGTTTCGCCGGCTGCATCCGCAGGTGGATCTGTGGATTTTCAGCACCGATGAAGTGCCGGACATGGCCAGCCAGACCATCGACCTGGCAGTGCGTGACGACATCAGCTCCCAGGCCGAATGCAGCTTCAGGGTGCTGCACGCCGACCGCCTCTATCCGGCCTGCCACCCGAGCGTGCTGGCGCTGCCGGTCGAGCAGCGCACCACGCTGCATGGCGAGCGCGAGATGGACTGGAGCCATTGGGAACTGGAGTCGGGGATTGATGTGGGGCAAGTCGATCAGGGGCTGAATTTTTCCGACCCTGGCTTGCTGCTGGACGCCGCGTGCAGCGGGCTCGGCATTGCCCTGGTCAGTCAGTTGCTGAGCCGACAGGCGCAAGCCAATGGCCTGTTGCAGCCGATGGTCGACCAGACCATTCGTGGCCCAAACTGGGCGCTGCTGACCCACCGCGACAGCGAGAACAGCCCGATGGCGCGCAGCTTCAGCGAATGGCTGGTGAGCAGTCTGGCGGCGGATCAGCAGCCCTCGGCGTAATCACTGCGCCGGGAAAGTCTGCAGGTAGGCGAGCAGGTTTTCGATTTTTTCCGGGTCGTCGAGGCCCCAGAAAATCATGCGGGTGCCGGGCACGACTTTTTTCGGCGCTTCGAGGTAGGCGATCAGGGTGTCACGGTCCCAGACCAGGTTGGCTGACTTCATCGCGTCGGAATACACGTAGTCCGTGGTAACGGCAGAGTGACGACCGACGATGCCATTGAGTTGCGGACCGAAGAATGCACGGGCCGATTCACCGATCTGGTGGCAACCGCTGCAGAGGCGCTTGAAGACTTTCTCCCCGGCCTGTGCATCGCCGGCGGCTTGGGCGGACAGGCTGGTGGAGAGAAGCGTGGCGAGGGTCAGTGCTGCAAGCTTGTTCATGTTCCGTTCCCAGTATTCCAATACCGGCTATTGGAACATGGTCATCCTGTCTTGTGCATGCCCTGCGGACGCGCCCGAGGCTTTTGCGCAATCACTGACTGACAGCACGGGTCTTCACGGTGACGAACATTTTGATGCGGTCGCCGATTTCCTGGAGGGTGTGGCGGAACGGATCGTGTTTTTCGCTGGTGGTCGGGTCTTCGAAACTCCACACGATCACTTCGCCGGAGAATGGCATGCGCGCGGCTTCTTCGCTGGACTTGTCGCACAGGGTGATGACGTAGTCGAACGCCTGCCCCTCGAAATCCTCCAGGGACTTGCTGCGCAAACCGCCGGCATCAACATTGATGTGTTCAAGGGCCTGCACGGTGCGCGGGTCGATCTCGCTGGCTTCGAGCCCGGCGCTGAAGGCGCTGAAATCTTCGGGGTCGGCGTGGCGCAGCAGCGCTTCGGCCATGGGTGAGCGAACATCGTTTCGGGCGCAGACAAACAGTACGCGACGAGGGTCGGTCATGGTGTTACCCCTGCTGGCTTGTTATCAGTGTTTGCTCATCAATCCATGCAGCACGCCGAACCGCAGACCCGGTTCAGACGCAATCATATGCGTGATTCCAAACACTTTGAACGCCGCCAGCATGACCACCAGACCGCCGGGCAGAATGCTCATGCGGTGGGTCGGCAGCCCCGCCAGTTTCAGATGCTTGACGTGTTTGACTTCCAGCAGGCGCAACGACAGGCGCAACAGTCCGCCGTAGGTGATGCCGCTTTGACCGTCGTCATTCAGACCATTGGCCTTGAGTACCTTGGCCAGCATCCGCGCCGTGCCGGAGGAGCCGATCGCTTCCTGCCAACCCATGGCGCGGTAGCGCCGGGCGATGCTTTCGAATTGCTGAGTGGCAACACGCTCGGCTTCCATCAGTGCTTCGGCCATGATCCGCCCACCATGGAAGTAGCGCGAACCGAAGGTGCCGCTGCCGATGGCCAGGCTTTCGGTGACCAGCAACTGATTGCCGCGGCCGATGATCATTTCCGTGGAGCCGCCGCCGATGTCCACCACCAGACGCGTGCTTTGCGCACTCGGCAAGGTGTGCGCGACACCGGCGTACACCAGTTGCGCTTCCTCGTGACCGGAAATGACATCGATGCGAAAGCCCAGATGACGCTCGGCACTGGCCAGAAACAGCGGTGCATTATCGGCCTGGCGCACTGCGCTGGTGGCCACCGCCCGCACGCGCCCGGCTTCGAAACCGCGCAGTTTCTTGCCGAACCGTGCCAAGGCCTGCCAGCCGCGATCCAGCGCCAGTTCATCCAGCGCCCCACCCTGCAAGCCCTCCGCCAGCCGCACCGGTTCACGCAGGGTTTTCACTTCCTGAATGACCATCTGCTGGTTTCGCCTTACCGACTGGCCAATCATCATGCGAAACGCATTGGAGCCCAGGTCGATGGCGGCAAACAGGGGGGCGTCTTTCATAGGCGGGTTCCTTGCAATCATCTCCCGAAAAGCCGGCGCATTTCGGGCACTCAAGACGGTTTGCAAGAGCTTGCCACGGGTTCGATGACATCAAGATGACACCCCAGCCCATCACCACTTCGTAACAAATGATGACTAGCATCGGCCGGGCCCACCCACGACGCGAGTGTCTCACCATGCTTTCGAATCAGGACACCTTGGTCCAGCGCATCCACCGCGAGCTGCTGGACATCAGTGACGAAGAGCTGGAACTGGAGTTATCGGAAGACGGACACGATCTCAACGCATTGTTCGACGATCACCTGCCCGATGGCAGCGAAAAGGATGCCCGGCGTCTCTATTTCGCCGAACTGTTCCGTCTGCAGGGCGAACTGGTGAAATTGCAGAGCTGGGTGGTCAAGACCGGGCACAAGGTGGTGATCCTGTTCGAAGGTCGCGACGCCGCCGGCAAGGGTGGCGTGATCAAGCGCATCACCCAGCGCCTCAATCCACGGGTCTGCCGAGTCGCCGCCCTGCCCGCACCCAACGACCGCGAACGCACCCAGTGGTATTTCCAGCGGTATGTCTCGCACCTGCCGGCCGCCGGGGAAATCGTCCTGTTCGACCGCAGCTGGTACAACCGTGCCGGCGTGGAAAAGGTCATGGGCTTTTGCAATGACGATCAGTACGAAGAATTCTTCCGTACCGTGCCGGAATTCGAACGCATGCTCGCCCGTTCCGGCATCCAGTTGATCAAGTACTGGTTCTCGATTTCCGACCAGGAGCAGAACCTGCGCTTCCTCAGCCGTATTCACGACCCACTCAAGCAGTGGAAACTCAGCCCCATGGACCTGGAATCCCGACGTCGCTGGGAGGCCTACACCAAGGCCAAGGAAATCATGCTCGAGCGCACCCACATCGCCGAGGCGCCCTGGTGGGTGGTGCAGGCCGACGACAAGAAAAAGGCGCGGCTGAACTGCATCCATCACCTGCTCGGCCAGATGCCCTATGAAGAAGTCGAGATGCCGGTGATCGAGCTGCCGCAACGGGTTCGCCAGAAGGATTACTCGCGGGTACCGGTGCCGCAGGAAATCATCGTGCCGGAGATTTACTGAGGCATTCGGACCAAAGGTCGCAAAGCTGTCACGGTTTTGTCATCTGCAAGCCGCAACCTCGAAGCATCCAATGCGTGCTTTAAAATTTCTGCTGCCTTCACCGGCAGCTTTTTTTTGCGCGCTTGTCAGGGTCGCTCGCGGTTACAGACACTCCTGCGCCGCCCGCTCGAAACTGGACGGCACGAAGGTCGACGCCAGCAACTTGCGTTCGTACAGGAACACCTTGCCGCCGTTCGAGGCCTTGTAGGTTTCCATCACGTTGTCGGCCGCGATCTTGCTGGAGACGACGATGCGGTAGCTGCGCTGGGTCTGCGAGACGGTGGGCGTCAGTTGGTCATGCTGCAACTTGGGCACCACGCAATGGGTGTATTGCTCGGGGGTCTTGCTGGTCTGCAATGTCAGCGTCGGGTCATTCGGGGTCGAGGCACAACCGGCCATCAACAGCGTGGCGAATGCCAGGGCGGGGGCGAAAAACAGGCGCATGGGCGTCATCCTGATCGGAAATCATCGGTTCGTTGAGCCACCTTCATTGAGGGGCGGCTTCTGTCATGGCGGCAATTTTTCCGTGTTTGCCGGCAAAACAGAACTTGCGATGCGTGATGGTGACTATTACCCGAAGCGATAGTTTGGCTTGGCCTCGCCCAGGCAGACGGCAAAATCCGCGCACTCGCCCCTTTCAACGGGCCGAAACTCACCGATTAATGTCGATCAGGCTGCTGTGCGATAAGCCGGCAGTTGGTTAGAGTGACGGCCATCTTCAAGCGCATCATCAAGGATGGAAAATGGTTACCTGCTACCTGAAATACGTACTCGACCCGTACCAGCTCGACGCCTTCGAGCACTACGGCAAGTTATGGATTCCACTGGTGGAGAAATTCGGCGGCCAGCATCACGGCTACTTCCTGCCCTCCGAAGGCGCCAATAACATCGCCCTGGCGCTGTTCACCTTCCCCAGCCTGGCGGCGTACGAGCATTACCGCCAGCAATCGATGAACGATCCTGACTGCATCGCGGCATTCAAATACGCCGAGGAAAAGAAGTTCATCCTCAGCTATGAACGCTCGTTCATGCGCCCGGTATTGGGATAACGGCGGGTCGCTGTCCTGACTCACTGAAAGCCGCTCAACCCTGAAGGCTGAGCGGTGATGGGCTCAGTCTTTTTTCAGGTCCAGGGCATAGGTGTAGTAACCCGTGTCGCGCTCCCAACCCAGGGACTCATACAAGCGCTGGGCGGTGAAATTGTCGGTGGCGGTTTCCAGGGTCATGCCCTTGCCGCCTGCCAGTTTTGCAAACTCGCGAGCGGTGTTCATCAGCACGGTGCCGACGCCTTTCCCCCGGGCAGCGGGCGTGGTGAACAGGTCGGCGAGCAGCCAGGTACGGTGCGCGTCGATAGAGGAAAAGGTCTGGAACATCTGCACGAAGCCGAGGTTTTCGCCGTCGCTGTCCTGTGCCAGGAATATCACCGACTCGTCCCGGGCAATGCGCTCGGCGATGAAGGCACGCGACTGTGCCAGGTTCGGCGGTTGTTTGTAGAACACCCGGTAGGCATCAAATAACGGGGCGATCTGATCGATGTGCGAGGCGTCGGCGCGCAGGGCCTGAATAGCCATGAGGGTGCTCCATTGCGGTCTCAGGAAATGACAGACTAGCAATGGCAACGCAACTGCGACGGAAAAAATCTTTGAAAGCATTCCGTCCCCTGTGTGCGAGCCTGTTCACGATGACTGAGTCTCAGTCGACATTGATTTTGACTGGTCCACCGCCATCGCGAGCAAGCTCGCTCCCACAAAAGGTCGCTACAAAGGTTTAGCAGACCCGGTCAGACCCGCACGTTACGCCCCGGCAACGAGCTGCGCTGGCTGTTCTCCCAGCCTTCGACCAGGCCCACCGGCACATCCGATGCAGGCAGCAGGTTCACCCCACGCACCAGGTCAGCCGCCCTTTCCGCCAGCATGATGGTCGGCGCGTTGAGGTTGCCGTTCGGCTCGGTCGGGAACACCGACGAATCGATCACCCGCAAACCGTCGAGGCCACGCACCCGCAGTTTTGAATCCACCACCGCCATGTCGTCCTCGCCCATGCGGCAGGTACCGCAAGGGTGATAGGTACTTTCCAGGTTGTCGCGGACAAAGGCATCGAGGTCTTCATCGCTGGTGACGTGGGCGCCCGGGGCAATCTCGCCGTCGCGGAAACGGTCCATGGCGGGCTGGCCGATGATCTCGCGGGTGAGGCGAATGCAGCGGCGGAAGCCTTCGCGGTCCTCTTCGCGCTCAAGATAGTTGAAGCGGATCTGCGGATGCTCGTACGGATCGGCCGAGCGCGCGCGCACATAACCACGGCTTTTCGGCTTGTTCGGCCCGGTCAGCACCATGAAGCCATGGCCCTTGATCGGCTTGTTGCCGTCGTAGCGCATCGCCGCCGGCAGGAAGTGGAACTGAATGTCCGGCCAGCGCAGGCCCTTCTCGGAACGGATGAAACCGCCAGCTTCGAAGTGGTTGGTGGCGCCCAGGCCGTCCTTGAACAGCAGCCAGCGCAAGCCGATCATCAATTTGCTCAGCGGGTCCATCTTGCTGTTGAGGGTCACCGGTTCCTTGCAGCCGAACTGGATGTACACCTCGGCGTGGTCCTGCAGGTTCTCCCCTACCCCCGGCAGGTCGTGACGCACACCGATCCCGGCCTTGCGCAGGACCTCGGCCGGGCCGATGCCGGAGCGTTGCAGCAGGTGTGGCGAGCCGATCGGCCCGGACGACACCAGCACTTCGCGGTTGCAATACACCTGTTGCGTCTGGCCGCCGTGGTCGTAGATGACACCCACCGCGCGCTTGCCTTCAAGGATGATCTGCCGGGTCATGGCGTGGGTGATCACCGTCAGGTTCGGCCGGCCCATGGCCGGGCGCAGGTAGGCGTTGGCGGTGGAGCAACGCACGCCGTTCTTCACGGTCATGTGCATCGCGCCGAAACCTTCCTGCATGTAGCCGTTGCAGTCGTCGGTCTTGATGTAGCCCGCTTCTGCACCAGCTTCCACCCAGGCGCCGTACAGCGGGTTTTTCATGTGGTTGCCGTTGGTGGTGTGCAGCGGCCCGGTCTGCCCGCGATAGCTGTCACCGCCCGATTCGTAACTCTCGGCGCGCTTGAAGTACGGCAGGCAATTGCGATAACCCCAGCCTTCGGCGCCCATGGATTCCCACTCGTCGAAATCCAGCGCATGCCCGCGGATGTACACCAAGCCGTTGATCGACGACGAGCCGCCCAGCACCTTGCCCCGTGGGCAATGAATGCGCCGGCCGTTGAGGTAGGTCTCCGGCTCGGTCTCGTAGCGCCAGTTGTACTTTTTGGTGTTCATCGGGATCGAGAACGCGCTGGGCATCTGGATCACCACGCTCTTGTCGCTGCCGCCGTACTCCAGGACCAGTACCGAGGTCGTCGGGTCTTCGCTCAAGCGGTTGGCCAAGACACAACCTGCGGAGCCGGCGCCAATGATGATGTAGTCGTATTTTTTTGTGGTCATGACTATCTCCCGACCGTCGATTCAGTGAAGAGCGGCAACGGCTGCTGTTTGTGCCTGAGCGTGTCGCCGGTGGTGTATTGCGGGGAGGTTTTTTCGATCTGCTGGATCACCGCTTCTTCGCGCTTGAGGTCGATCGAACGGCTCAGCCAGTAGTAGGCCAGGCCCGAGACGATCAGCCCGACCAGCCAGGCGATGTCGATGCTGCCCAGCGCCTTGGCCAGTGGGCCGACATACACCTCGCGCTGCTCGACGCCATCGAAGATGTAGAAGAACGGGATCATCGAGACGAAACCGATGGCGTACGCGACGATCCCGCGCACTCCCCAGCTGCCATAGATATTGCCGTGAGGCATGAAGAAGTGCGGGATGGCGTAGCGGCCCTTGCGCACGAAGAAGTAGTCAGTGAGGTTGACCGAAGTCCAGGGCACCAGGAAGTACAGCATCACCACCAGGTAGATCCCCAGCACCGACAAGCCTTTGCCGGAACTCTGGATGCTCAGGGCCACGCCCAGTTGCAGCAGGATGACGAAGGCGATGGCGAGGATGCGTGCCTTGCGCGTCGGCTCGATGTGCTTGATCGAGTCGACACAGGTCAGCGTGGTCAGTTTGGCGCTGTAGATGTTCATCGCGATCACCGGCAGGAACGCCAGAATCGTAATCACCACCACCGCCGTACCCATCAACGGCGACACGGTATTGCCGACTTGCCCCAGGGCCACCAGCACATCCGTCGAGTGCAGGTGATCGGCCAGCCAGCCGCCCACGGAAATCATCCAGGCACCGGACAACGAGGCACCGAGAAACACCACGGCGATCAGCTTGCCGCTGGAGGTGTTCTTCGGCAGGTAGCGCGAGTAGTCCGAGACATAGGGCGCATAGGCGATGTTGTAGCTGGCGGCGGCAGCGAACTGCGCGATGAACCCGGTCCAGTTGAAACCCAGCGGCGGTGCCGCCACCTCGCCCGCTGCCAGCACTGGCGCGGCCGCATCCGGCACCCAGCCCATCATCACGGCCAGCGTCACCAGCCCGTACAACGGCAGGGACAGGAACAGCGCCCATTTGAAGCTGCGGTGCATCCAGTCATGGCCAAGAATCGCCAGCACCGCCGCTGGTATAGTCACCGCCACCGCGATGGCCCAGGGGTGAAAACCGAACAGTGTGTGCAGGCCTTGCATCATCAACACCAGGTTGACGATGTTGAAACCGGCGAACACGAACAGCGTGGCGAACAGCACCAGGATCACCCCGCGATAACCGAACTGCGCGCGGGACTGGATCATCTGCGGCAGGCCCAGGTGCGGGCCTTGGGAGCCGTGAAAGGCCATGAACAAGGTGCCGAACATGATGCCCAGCGTACCGGCGAGGGTGGTCCAGAGTGCGGTCAGGCCGACACTCGGGCCGACGAAACCGATGGTCATGGTGAAGAAGGTGAAGTTGCCGAGGAACCAGAACGGGCCTTGGCTGGCCAGTTTGTCAGTGCGCTCGTTCTCGGGAATGAAATCGATCGAATGCCCCTCGACGACGGACTTGTCATCGAGGGTGGGCACGCTCGTGGCGGACTTGGCGTTAGTGTTCATGATGGACTCTTATTGTTGGAAGATCATGAGATAACCGCGTTTCTTCGGGTGCCTGTGGCGAGGGAGCTTGCTCCCGCTGGACTGCGCAGCAGTCCTGTTCTTTTTTTAAAAGAGGGGCCGCTTCGCGACCCAGCGGGAGCAAGCTCCCTCGCCACAGGTTCATTGTTGCCCGTGCCTACCTGGCGTTGTTGCTGAAATCGCATTCACCTTTAGGGACGCGCGTCAGCTCGGCAAGGTGATCCACACCGCCTTGGTTTCGAGCAGGTAATCGAGCTGCTCGGCGCCCAGGTCCTTGCCGAAGCCGGACTGCTTGTAGCCACCGAACGGCATCGACGGATCGAGGGTGCCGTGGGCGTTGACGTAGACCGAGCCGGCCTTGAGGCGTGGGATCAGGCTGTGCACCTTGCCCAGGTCGTTGGAATACAAGGCCGCTGCCAGGCCGTAAGGCGAGTCGTTGGCCAGGGCCAGCGCTTCTTCCTCGTCGTCGAAGGGTGCCGTCACCAGCACCGGGCCGAAGATCTCTTCCTGGACAATGCGCATGTCATTGCGGCAATGGGCGAAGATGGTCGGCTCGACGAAAAAGCCCGGGCCATCGACCGCCTGGCCGCCGTAGACCAATTCGGCGCCTTCGGCCTTGCCGGTCTCGATGTACTCGGTCACCCGCTGCTTTTGCAGGGCCGACACCAGCGGGCCGATGAAGCAGTCCGGGTCCAGGCCCGGGGCCATTTTCAGGGTGCGCGTGTAGGCGATCAGTTCACTCAGGAACTGCTCGTAGACGCTGCGATGCACATAGGCGCGCGTACCGGCGTCGCACACCTGTCCCGAGTTGAAAAACACCCCGTTGGCCACCGCTTGCGCCGCCGCCGGAATGTCCGCATCGGCAAAGACGATTACCGGTGATTTTCCTCCCAGTTCCAGGGTAAGTCGCTTCATTTCGTCTAATGCCGCGCGCCCGACTGTACGCCCGACCGGGGTCGATCCGGTGAAGGTCAGCTTGTCGATGCCAGGGTGGGTGGCCATGGCCGCGCCGACCACGCTACCGCGTCCGGTGACGATATTGATCACACCGTCCGGAATGCCCGCTTCCTGCACCAGCTCGGCAAATCGCAGGGCCGAGAGCGAGGTCAGTTCAGCGGGTTTGACCACCACTGTGCAGCCTGTCGCCAGCGCCGCGCCGAGCTTCCAGGCCATGGTTTGCAGGGGGAAGTTCCACGGCACGATGGCGCCGACCACGCCCACCGCTTCCTTGCGGGTGTAGGCCAGGTAATTGCCCGGCAGCGAAGGCTCGACCGTGCGCCCGTGCAGCTTGGTGGCCCAGCCGGCGAAGTAACGCAGGGTGTCGACGGTGCCCTGGATATCCACGTCCCTGGCGAAGGCGACGGACTTGCCCATGTCGATGGATTCGATCTCGGCCAGTTCAGCGGCGTTCTGCTCGATCAGATCGGCCAGGCGCTGGATCAGGCGTTCGCGCTCCGCCGGCTTGGCCTGGCGCCAGGCGCCGCCGTCGAACTGCGCGCGAGCGGCTTGCACGGCGCGGTCCAGGTCCTCGGTGGTGCCCATGGGAATACGCGTGATCAGGCCTTCGGTGGACGGCTCGATCACCTCCGAGGTCTGACCGTCGCCGGCCTCGACCCAGGCGCCACCGATGAACATTTTCTGCACCTTGCTGAGGAAGGTCTGGGTCGCTTCGCTGACGCCGAATTTCTGCAGGTAACTTTTGACGATCGTGTCCATTTTTATTCTCTCTGACCGGCAGTCAGGCACTGCCGGTGCTGTGGTTTCGATGTTCGGCCTGCCCTTAAGCCGGCGTGGTTTCGCTCTCGGCGGCGGCCCGTACCTTACCGCGCTCGTGGAAGATGAAACCGATGCTGTTGAGCAACAGTTGCGCGGCGAGAATCGAGGTCATGCCGGTCGGGTCGTAGACCGGCGCCACTTCCACCAGGTCCATGCCGACGATGTTGCCCTTGCTGCGTTTGGCCAGCGCCTGGATGATTTCCAGCACTTCGTAGTAGAGGAAACCGCCGTGGCTCGGGGTGCCGGTGCCGGGGGCGATGGACGGGTCGAAACCGTCGATGTCGATGGTGATGTAGTAGTTGATGTTCTGCGGGATCAGCGCCAGCACACCCTCGACACCGAGGCGACGCACGTCGCGTACCGAGAGGATTTTCGAGCCGGCATCGTGGGCGGCCTGGTAGTCGTCGCGGTTGGACGACGACACGTTGCGGATGCCCATTTGGGTCATGCCGACAATGTGGTTCATCTCCGATGCGCGGCGCAGCGGGTTGCCGTGGCCGTAGCGCACGCCGTGACGTTCGTCGACGAAATCCAGGTGGGCGTCGAAGTGGATGATATGGATCGGCCCGCGCCCTTCGAAGGCCTTGATCACCGGCGCATGCACCGAGTGATCGCCGCCCAGGACCACCGGCATCACCCCGGCGTCGAGGATCTTGCGAACCGCGTACTCGGTGTTCTGGTTGCTGGTTTCCATGTCGGTGTGAACGATGTCGGCATCGCCGACGTCGACCATGCGCACGTCCGAAGCGGTCAGGTACATCACGTCGTCTTCGTGATCGTAGGCACCGGCATGGCCGAAGGAAAACAGCGTCGATGCCTCACGAATCCCCCGTGGCCCGAAGCGTGCGCCGGAGCGCCACTGGGTGCCCATGTCATTGGGCACGCCGAGCACCGCGACGTCGGCGTCCAGCGCATCCCAGTCGGTGCACACCGGGGCTTTGCCAAAGGTGCAGTGACCCACGAATGGCAGGTTCAGGCGACCGGATTCATAACCGTTGTTCGACATTTCTAGCCTCTCCACTTCTTGTTATCGGCTTGGCGGAACTGCAAGGCGACCGCCGTTGGAGAAACTATGGGCGCAGGTTTTCGTGGAAAAAATGCCAAACATCAGATACTCATATCGGCATTGCCGATGCATCCACACGCAGGAGATTCCAGGTGATCCAGCTGCACGATGTCGATCTGAAGTTACTCAGGGTGTTTGCCACGATCGTCCGCTGCGGCGGTTTTTCCGCGGCGCAAGCGGCGCTCAACGCCGGGCAGTCGACCATCAGCGAACAGATGACCCATCTGGAAACCCGCCTCGGGGTCAAGCTGTGCCAGCGCGGGCGCAGCGGCTTTCGCCTGACCGAGCAAGGCGTGGCGATTCACGAAGCGACCCAGCGCCTGCTCTCGGCCGTAGAGAATTTCTGCATGGACGCCGACGTGCTCAAGCAGCACATCAGCGGCAAGCTCAACCTGGGGATCATCGACACCACCATCACCGACCCCGACTCGCCGATTCCGCGCACCACCCAGCGCTTCGTTTCACGGGGACACGATGTGCACCTGAACGTGTACGTCGGCACCCCGGCGGAACTCGAAGAGCGCGTGCTCGACGGGCGACTGCACCTGGCCATCGGGCACTTCCCGATCCATGTGCCGGGGCTGCAGCACACCCCGCTGTACCAGGAAGCGCTGGGCCTGTATTGCGGACGGCGCCACCCGCTGTACGGCAGCCTCGCCGAAGGTGAGGAGCTGCTCGAAGAGGTCAAGTCAGGGCGCATCGTGGTGCGCGGCTACATGCAGCAATACGACCTCGAACACCTGGGCGTGAGCAAGGCCGCCGCCACCGTCGACAACATCGAAGCGACCGCTATCCTGATCATCTCCGGCGCCTACGTGGGCTTTCTGCCCGAGCACTTCGCCGCGCAATGGGTCAAGAACGGTGACATGCATCAGCTTGCCCCGGCGAGCTTGCGCCTGAAGTCGCCGTTCGACGTGATCACCCGACGCGGCACCGCACCGCCGCCGATCCTGCAAGCCTTCCTTGAAGACCTCAGCGCCAGCGCACGCAAAACCGGCAACGGATGACGTGGCACTCGCCAAACGGAAATTTTGCCCGGCATACTGATTTGACGTTCGCTCACCTCACAGGCCCGTCATGCGCATCCACGTTACCTTCATTGACCGCGTCGGCATCACCCAGGAAGTACTGGCCCTGCTCGGTGGTCGCAGCTTCAACCTCGATGCCGTGGAGATGGTCCCGCCGAACGTCTACATCGATGCGCCGACCCTCGACGCCGATGTCCTCGAAGAGTTGCGCGAGGCACTGTTCGAGGTGAAGGGCGTGCAAGCGGTGACCATGGTCGACATCCTTCCCGGCCAGCGTCGACGCCTGCAACTGGACGCGCTGCTGGCCGCCAGCTCCGACCCGGTGCTGGCGGTGGATGATCGTGGGCATGTGCTGCTGGCCAACCCGGCGCTGATCGCCCTCTGCGGTCGCGAACCGGCCGGTGAATCACTGACCGCGCTGTTTGACGATGCCGACTTGCAGCGCACCTTGCTCGCCCACCATTTCCGCCTGCCGATGCACGAGGTCAGCCTCGGTGGTCAGACCTTCCTGCTCGATGCGATGCCGGTCACCGACGCCGGTGCCCTGCTCACCCTGTACCAACCCAATCGCATCGGCGAGCGCTTGTCGGCGCTGCATCACGACCACGCCGAAGGCTTCGATGCGCTGCTCGGCGAATCACCGCCGATTCGCTCGCTCAAGGCCCGCGCCCAGCGCGTGGCAGCACTCGATGCGCCGTTGCTGATCCAGGGTGAAACCGGCACCGGCAAGGAGCTGGTGGCTCGCGCCTGCCACGCCATCAGCCCCCGACATGACGCGCCGTTTCTGGCGCTGAACTGCGCCGCGTTGCCGGAAAGCCTCGCCGAAAGCGAGCTGTTCGGTTACGCCCCCGGCGCCTTCACCGGCGCGCAACGGGGCGGCAAACTGGGCCTGCTGGAACTGGCGGATCAGGGCACGGTATTTCTCGATGAGGTCGGGGAAATGTCGCCGTACCTGCAAGCCAAACTGCTGCGCTTTCTGAGTGACGGCTGCTTCCGCCGGGTCGGTGGCGACAAGGAGGTGCGGGTCAATGTCCGGGTGCTCAGCGCCACCCACCGCGACCTGGAAAAGATGGTCGGCGAAGGACGTTTTCGCGAGGACCTGTTCTACCGCCTCAACGTGCTCAACCTGCAAGTGCCGCCGCTGCGCG
The DNA here is from genome assembly GCF_004348895.1 of Pseudomonas vancouverensis. Taxonomy (GTDB): domain Bacteria; phylum Pseudomonadota; class Gammaproteobacteria; order Pseudomonadales; family Pseudomonadaceae; genus Aquipseudomonas; species Aquipseudomonas vancouverensis. The sequence goes on along the minus strand of NZ_RRZK01000009.1, from coordinate 307,042 downwards.
AGCGCGGTCACGACATCCTGCTGATGGCCAATCACTTCATGCAGCAGGCCTGTGCGCAGATCCAGCGACCGGTGTGCCGCCTGGCACCGAGCACCTTCAGCGCCCTGCTCGGCAATCGCTGGCCGGGCAATGTGCGGCAACTGCAAAACGTGATTTTCCGCGCGGCGGCGATTTGCGAAAACCCGCTGGTGGACCTCGACGACCTGGACATTGCGCGCACGGCGGTAGAGCGGCAAAACGACGGAGAGGTCGGCAGTCTGGAAGAGGCCGTGGGCGGCTTTGAAAGGAACTTGCTGGAGCAGTTGTATCGCAGCTATCCGTCCAGTCGTTTGCTGGCTGCACGGTTGCAGACGTCCCATAGCGCGATTGCCATTCGCCTGCGCAAGTACGGCATTCCCAACAAACCCTGAGCGACCTGACGGAACACATTCCCCCCTGTAGGAGCGAGCATGCTCGCGATGAATTTAGCCACACCGCGGGTAACCGGACAGCCCACATCATCGTTGACGACCATCGCGAGCATGCTCGCTCCTACAGGGGATGAGCGTTTTTTTGAACTCCTCGTCTTCAAATCAATACAGCGTCACGAAATCAAGACAAGCACGGCCCTGCCAACAATCACGGCGCTTGCATCCTGAACGCTGCGTGTCTGTATTGATTTCAATACAACAGATGCCGTCCCTTTTTTAAATAATTACTTTAACTAATTGATTTAAAACAGTTATTAATCCTTGGCACCACCCTTGCTTTCACTCCTGAAACCCTGCTCGTCACCCCGTCACGAGCCTGAAAAACAATAAGGAGTGGATATGAGCCCATTGCGCTTTACCGTCGATCACGAATGGCTGCGGCTCGATGCCGATGGCCTGGTCACTGTGGGCATTACCGCGTTTGCCCAACAGTCCCTGGGGGATGTGGTGTTCGTGCAAGTGCCCGAGTTGGGAACGTTCGGCGCCGGCACCGAGGTGTCGGTACTGGAATCGGTAAAAGCGGCCAGCAGCATCGGCATGCCGCTGGACGGTGAAGTGGTTGCGGTCAACACCGCGCTGGAAAGTTCTCCGGAACTGGTCAACGAAGATCCCCTCGGCGAAGGCTGGTTCTTTCGCTTCAAACCCGCCGACCCTGAAGCCCTCTACGAACTGCTGGATCAGGCCGCCTACGAGCAATTGACCGCCGAACAGGCCGACGCCTGAAACCCTTCCCCACTTCAAAAAAAAGGACTGCACCATGTTCAGCAAACACGACCAGATCAAGGGCTACGACGACGAGTTGTTGGCCGCGATCAACGCCGAAGACGCACGTCAGGAACATCACATCGAATTGATCGCGTCAGAGAACTACACCAGCCGTCGCGTCATGCAAGCCCAGGGCAGCGGTCTGACCAACAAGTACGCCGAAGGTTATCCGGGCAAGCGTTATTACGGTGGTTGCGAGCACGTCGATGTGGTCGAGGCACTGGCCATCGAACGCGCCAAGCAACTGTTCGGTGCCGATTATGCCAATGTCCAGCCGCACTCCGGTTCCTCCGCCAACAGCGCCGTGTACCTCGCGCTGATTTCGCCGGGCGACACCATTCTCGGCATGAGCCTGGCCCACGGCGGTCACTTGACCCACGGCGCGAAAGTGTCGTCCTCGGGCAAGCTGTACAACGCCGTGCAGTACGGCATTGACACCAAGACCGGCCTGATCGATTACGACGAAGTCGAGCGCCTGGCGGTCGAGTGCAAACCGAAAATGATCGTCGCCGGTTTCTCGGCCTACTCCAAGACCCTCGACTTCCCACGTTTCCGCCAGATCGCCGACAAAGTCGGTGCCCTGCTGTTCGTCGACATGGCTCACGTCGCCGGCCTGGTCGCAGCCGGTCTGTACCCGAACCCGCTGCCTTACGCCGACGTGGTCACCACCACCACCCACAAAACCCTGCGCGGTCCACGTGGTGGGCTGATCCTGGCCAAGGCCAACGTAGAAATCGAGAAGAAACTCAACGCCGCGGTATTCCCCGGTGCCCAGGGCGGCCCGCTGATGCACGTGATCGCGGCCAAGGCGGTGTGCTTCAAGGAAGCCCTGGAGCCATCGTTCAAGACCTATCAGGCGCAAGTCATCCGCAATGCCCAGGCGATGGCCAAGGTGTTTATCGAACGCGGTTACGACGTGGTTTCCGGTGGCACCGATAACCACCTGTTCCTAGTCAGCCTGATCCGTCAGGGCCTGACCGGCAAGGACGCCGACGCCGCCCTCGGCCGCGCCGGTATCACCGTGAACAAGAACGCCGTGCCCAACGACCCGCAATCGCCGTTCGTGACCTCCGGTTTGCGCATCGGCACCCCGGCGATCACCAGCCGTGGCTTCAAGGAAGCGCAGAGCATCGCGTTGGCCGGGTGGATCTGCGACATCCTCGATCATCTGGGGGATGCCGATATCGAGGCCAATGTCGCCCGCCAGGCTGCGGCCTTGTGCGCGGACTTCCCGGTCTACCGCGACTGATCACACAACAAAAAACCTGTGGGAGCGAGCTTGCTCGCTCCCACAGAAACCGTGCCCTGCCTGATTAGCTGTCTGCACAAGGAAAAATCATGACCGCCATTGCTGAAACGGCGCAAAAAGGCCCGACCAAAGTGGAAATCGGCAGCAAACTGCGCGGCGCTGAAAAAGTCGCGCGGATTCCGGTGAAGATCATTCCCACCGAAGAGTTCCCGCGCAAACCCGACTGGATTCGCGTGCGTATGCCGATCTCACCCGAGGTCGAGCGCATCAAGCAATTGCTGCGCAAACACAAGTTGCACAGCGTCTGCGAGGAGGCCTCGTGCCCGAACCTCGGCGAGTGTTTCTCCGGCGGCACCGCGACCTTCATGATCATGGGCGACATCTGCACCCGTCGCTGCCCGTTCTGCGACGTCGGCCATGGTCGGCCAAAACCGCTGGACGTCAATGAACCGAAGAACCTCGCCGTGGCCATCGCCGAATTGCGCCTGAAGTACGTGGTGATCACCTCGGTAGACCGCGACGATCTGCGCGACGGCGGTGCCCGGCACTTTGTCGATTGCCTGCGTGAGATCCGCAAGCTGACGCCCGGCGTGCAACTGGAAACCCTGGTGCCCGATTATCGCGGACGGATGGATGTGGCGTTGGCCATCACCGCCAGCGAACCACCGGATGTGTTCAACCACAACCTGGAAACCGTGCCGCGCCTGTACAAGGCGGCAAGACCTGGCTCGGACTTCGAGTGGTCGCTGGACCTGCTGCAGAAATTCAAACAGGCGGTGCCCCACATCCCCACCAAGTCCGGGCTGATGCTGGGCCTGGGTGAAACCGACGAGGAAGTGATCGAGGTGATGCAACGCATGCGCGAACACGACATCGACATGTTGACCCTCGGCCAGTACCTGCAACCTTCGCGCAGTCACCTGCCGGTGCAGCGCTTCGTGCACCCGGACACCTTCGCCTGGTTCGCCGAGGAAGGCACGCGCATGGGCTTCAAGAATGTCGCGTCGGGGCCTTTGGTGCGTTCGTCCTATCACGCCGATCAACAACTTCATGGAGATGCACGGGTTTTCCAGCCATCATGAACGCAACCCTCATGCCTGGAGCCTTGGTCGATGCCTCGTTCACCCTGCCTGTTGCTGCTCTGTACGAGCCTCGCCCTGCCCTGCATGGCCGATGAGGCCAAGCCTGCGCACATGGTGTATGTGCGCTCGGTTGACCCCGGCATCCAGCAGGACATGCGTTACGCTGGCGTGCACAACTTCACCGGCCACGTGCTCGATGGCTATCAGGCGCCGGAGTGCCTGCTGTCTGCCGACGCCGCCCAGGCGCTCGCCCGTGTGCAAGCGACGCTGAAGGCCGAGGGCTACGGCTTGAAAGTGTTCGACTGCTATCGGCCGACCCGCGCAGTGGCGGACATGGGCCGCTTCGCCACGCAAGCCGGTGATCCGCTCAAGGCCGAGTTTTATCCGCGGGTCGATAAACAGGATTTCTGGCGCTTGGGCTACGTGGCGCGGGTGTCCAATCACTCCCGGGGCAACACCGTCGACCTGACCCTGACCGGCCCTGGCGCCCTGCCCGCCGACACCTGGACCGCTTCGGCGACACCGGTCGATTGCACGGCAGCTTACGGCGAACGCTGGCACGATGGCGCACTCGACATGGGCACCGGCTTCGACTGCTTCGACGAACGTGCACACACCGATTCGACACAGATCAGCACCACGGCCAAGGCCAACCGCCAACGACTGAACGCGGCCATGGCCAAGGAAGGTTTCGTCGGTTACGACGCCGAGTGGTGGCATTTCACTTACAGCGGCAACGGGCAGAAGCCTGAGGTCATGAACTTCCCCATCACCCCGTTGGCACCATGAACAAACTGATCAAGAGCCTGTGCCTTGTGTTGTTTCCACTGACTGCGATGGCGAAGGGCATCGACGACAGTGGTCAACTGATTGTGGTCACCAGCAGAAACTGGGACGACATCCAGGCCACTGCCCAACGCTATGAACGCCATGGCAAGACCTTTGAAAAATTCGAAGCGCCGTTTGCCGTGGTGCTCGGCAAAAACGGCATGGGTTGGGGCAAAGGCTTGCTCGACCCAGGGCAACCCCAAGGGCCGGTCAAACAGGAAGGCGACGGCAAAGCCCCGGCCGGTGTGTTCAGCCTGGGCACGGCATTCGGCTACAACAACAGCGCCGACACGCGCCTACCTTATCTGCCCCTGACAACGGCCATCGAGTGCGTGGACGATAGTCAGTCGACGCACTACAACCAACTGCTCGACGGCACTAGCGTCGCCAAGGACTGGAACAGCTCGGAGCACATGCACCGCACCGACGAGCTGTATCGACAGGGCATTTTCATCCAGCACAACACACCGGCGACGCCCGCCGCCGGCTCGTGCATTTTCTTCCATATCTGGCGCGGCCCCAGCGCCCCGACCCGAGGCTGTACGGCCATGGACCCGGCGGACATCGCCCGCCTGCTGCAATGGCTGGACCCGAAAAAGTCGCCGCTGCTGGTGCAATTGCCCGAGGCGCAATACGAGCAATTGCGCAGACGCTGGAACCTCCCGACACGCTAACAGAACAGCACTGAACCTGTGGCGAGGGAGCTTGCTCCCGTTGGCGCGCGCAGCGGCCCTGAAAGACAGGTCTGCTTCGCAGCCCAGCGGGAGCAAGCTCCCTCGCCACAGATACTCATCTGTTCACATTTTTGGGAGATCTAGAAAGTTTTTGTGGCACTGGCCACCACCGTCGCCGAGCACAGGTCATCATAGCCATACCAACTACCGCACTCGCTTTTCGACAAGTCGGTGTCGACGTAGCTCAGGCCCCAGGTCACGCCGACGAGCTCCTTGGTCAGTTTGGCTTCCCACTCGTAATAGGCTTCACGGTGATCGCCATTGCTGGACCAGAACGCCGGGTCTTTCACATCGTTACGTCCGAAGCGCAGTTCCAGGCCGACCTCGGCCGGTAACGCAAGGTTGTAGCCGACGTAGGTGTAGAGCGTGTCCTGGTCTTCGCCGAAGACGTTCGGCGTGTCGTTGGAGTAATAGGCGCCGAGCTTGACGCCGTAGAGGTCAAGAATGGCGTAGACCTCGCTCATGTTGAATTCGGAATTCTTCGGATAGTCGTATTTGACATAGCCCAGATCGAGGCTGATCGCTTCGCTGGCCTGCCAGAAATAACCGGCGTAGTACTCAAGCTCTTCACGGGTGGCAAAGCCTTCGCCGAAGTCGACACTCGAGGTCCAGGTGCCGATGTACAGGCCGCTGCTGTGCATCAAGGTTGCCCCGCCCTGCGCCGCCGGATCACCGAGGGACTGCGAGATACCGCGGCTGCGATAGTCGCTGACGGCGCCAAGGGTCAGTTCCAGGTTGAAGTCGTCGTTGAGGGCCAGGGCGTGGCTGGTCAGTGGAGCGAAGGCCAAGGTTGCGAGGGTCAATGCTGAAAGTGCGTTCATACAGTTCTCTTGTTGTTATGGCGTACGGGGGAATTTCAGGCACGGCCAAGCCAGGCCCCTCGCGGTTCGAGGGGCTGGCAGGGTTCACGGTGATGGGAGAGGCGCAGCTCAGGACGCGGGGGCGTACACCTGTTTGCCGGCGAAGTAGGTTTTCAGCACTTTGGTGTCGAACAGGTCGTCATCGCTGACCTTGAACACATCGCGGTCAAGGATGATCAGGTCGGCCTGCTTGCCCGGCGCCAGCGAACCGATCTGTTTTTCCAGGCGCAGGGTTTTCGCGGCGTTGAGGGTGTAGGCGTAGAACATGGTCTGGCGGTCGATGCTTTCCTTGGCATTGAGCACGCCCAAAGGTCCCTTGCGCGTGCTGGCCTGGGCAATGGCGTTGAACGGGTTGTTGCTCGACACCGGCCAGTCGCTGCCACCGGCAATGGTCGCGCCGGCATCCTGCAGGGACCGGGCGGGATACTGATAACCGTAGGCAAACGCACTGATGTAGGGTTTGACCAGTTCGACCGTGTAAGACTCACCCGTGGCCCACAACAGCTGCATCGAGGCAATCACCCCCAGTTGCTTGAAGCGCGGGAACTCCTTGGGATTGACCAGTTGCAGGTGCGCAACGCTGTGGGGTACCGGCGTCGGGTTGAGTTTGCGCGCATAGGCCACGCCATTAAGCGACTCACGCACAGCACGGTCGCCGACCGCATGCATGTGGACGATCCAGCCACGTTTTTCCGCCGCCACCACCAGCTCGCCGAAGTGCGCCGGATCGATCAGCAACTGGCCGTTCTTGTGGCTGTTCTTGTACGGGACGATGACCGCTGCGGTCTGCCCCGGGAATTCGAGAATGCCGTCGGCAAACACCTTGATCCCTGGGAATGTCAGGTTGGGCACGCCTTCGAACTGCTTCATGACCGTGGCGATGACTTCCAGGTCCGCCGGCTTGCTCTTCGGGTTGGTGACCATCAACGCGGCGACGTGGGCGGTGAGTTCGCCGTTCTGCGCCAAGGCCTTGTACAGCGGCAGCACGCCAACCGTTTCCGTGGTGGCATGGAAGTCGAACAGCGAGTCTTCGCTGCCGCCGTTGGCCGCGGCGTCCATCCACGCGGTGACGCCGTATTGATTGTTGATCCGCACCGCCTCGCGCGCGGCCTTGAGCATGGTCTCCGGGCTCGGCGCGGGAATGCCGTTGCGCACCACATCCCAGCGCGATTCGGCGAAGTAGCCGTTGGGCGTGAAGTCCTGTTCGTGACCGATGTAACCGCGCTGTTTTTCCGGCAGGCTTTTGACCAGGGCGGCATCGATTTTCAAACGCTTGAGCATCGCGTTGTTGGCCCAACCGGTATGCCCATCGATGCCGCTGAGCACAACTGGCTGATCGGCCCAACGGCCGTGGTTGAACAACTGGCCGAGTTCGCGGCTTTTCTCCCAATACGCCGAACTCACGCCGACCACGCTGATCACGTCACCGGCTCGGGCACGCCCGGCCTTGTCCTCTTCGAGCAACCACTGCTCAAGCTCGGCCATCGGTTTGACTTCATCCAGCAGGTTGGCCTTCATGCTGTCGAAGGCGCCGACCACCGGGTGGCTGTGGGTGTCGATCATCCCCGGCATCAACACCTTGCCGGCCAGGTCGACGCGCTGGGTCTTGTCGTCGGCCAGGGCGTTGATCTCGGCATCGCTGCCGACCTTGAGGATCTTGCCGTCTTGCACCGCCACCGCTTGCACCAGTCCTTGACCGGGTTCGGCGGTGAACACTTTGCCGTTGAACAGCACAAGGTCGGCGGCGGCCATCGCCTGCACCGAGGACAAGGCCAGGGCGGCGGCCAACAGGTTTGGAATCAATCGCATCGTAACGCTCTCTTGTTGTAATTGAGCGCTACCCTATAGGGCGCGGCGTTCCAATGGACCTCTGCAAATGAGGAGGGGCAAGGCAAATAGTCGCAACGGCCAGGTCAATCCCGCCGCGCGGCGTCCGCCAGCACAGTTGCAGAACGCAGGGCCGAGCCCAGCTCCACCTTGCTTTTCACTCCGAGCTGCACATAGCAATTACGCAAGTAGGTACGCACGGTGGCCGGGCTCAGGGCGAGCATCCGGGCAATTTCCTTGTAGGAGTGGCCAGCGGCAAACAACATCGCCGCCGTGCGTTCCCTGGGCGCCAGGCCCTGACTGCCTGAGGGTGCTTCCAGGGACAGGATGACGTGCTCGCCGTTGGGGCTCAGCGTCAGCGCACAGCGCCCCAGGCGAATTACACAGGGGGCCTTGGGCAGTTGCGCCACGACGTCGGGCGGCAGGGTTGAACCGCTCCACCCCGGCAACTCGCGCTGAATCGCCGCACACAATCGCGCGCCGACGTACAACAGACTGCCGTCCAGGCGCGCAACACCCGCGTCACTGGCACCGTTGTCGCTGTCGAAACGAATCATGTCCTGCACCTGAAATCGCCACAACTGGAACAGGTGATCGCAGTACGCCGCATACAGCTCGCCTTCGCTTTCACTGAAGGACTGTTCGCGCTCACCGCGATAGAGACAGACGAAAAACATCAAGCCACTTTCCGGCAACTCGTAGGTGATGCTCATCAAGTGGTACAGGTCGTAGCGGCGGGCAAACGCATTGACCGCTTCGCTTGGGTCGTTGAAGCCTTTGTCGCGCAATACCTGACCGGGCTGCTTGAGCGTGGCGTGGGAAAACTGATCGTCGGCGGCCACCGGATGCCATTCGGCAGCAAAGGATTCGGGAAGGTTGAGGCTGCCATGCATCCAGCTCTGGTGCGGCACATCTGCCGCAGGCGTCGACATCTCGCCCCACCAGGCCGAAGTGAACGGCACCAGATCACTGAACGTTTGCAGACCTTGGCCGATGAATCGCGACGCTCCGCTCTCCCGCGCCAGCCGGCCCAGGTGCAACACACATTGGTTGAACGCCTTGAGTGTGTTCATCGACACCTGGCTGTCGAGCTTGATGACTGCCGCCACTTTCACGATTCCTTTCACTGCATGACCTTTCCCCGGACCATGCCACAGGCGCGGGAAAGGCGTCCAGCCAGTAGTGACATAAGTGGTTACGGGTAGCAGTTCCAGCCGTGGGGCTTCACAAGGTTAATCGCCAATTTCTGACCGACGTAACCGGACAGCAGCCAGGCGGCGCAGACAACGCTGGCCCAAGCGCTATATAGTTTTGTATATTGCGCAGCTCGTTTTTCATCAGATCGTCCCATGAGCCGTATCCGTCAGCATAATCAGAACCTCCTCCTCGAGGCCGCCAGCGCCGAATTCGCCGCCAAAGGCTTCGACGCCGCGCAAACCCGGGACATCGCGGCGCGCGCGGGGGTGCCCAAGGCCAATCTGTATTACTACTTCCAGTCCAAGGAAAACCTCTACGGCCAGGTGCTGTTGGGCTTCGTCCAGCCGCTGCTCGACGCTTCGGCCGCGTTGCGTGAGAGTGATGACCCGATCGCCGGGCTACAGGCCTACATCGCCGCGCGAATTCGCATCGCCCGGGAGCATCCGCACATTGCCAAGGTGTTCAGCGGCGAATTGCTGCTGGGCGCCAAGCAACTGCCCGAGGAATGCCGAGACCTGCTGTACGCCGAGGCCCGGCGCAATGTCGAATGCCTGCGCAGCTGGATCGATCGGGGCTTGCTGGCGCCGGTAGACCCGGAGCACCTGATGCTGTTCATCTGGTCGGCGACGCGCACCTACACCAACCTGGGCTGGCAGATGGCGTGCATCACCGGGCGCGAAGTGCCGCAGGATGAGGATTACGCCAATGCGGCGGCAACCATTACGCGGCTGGTGTTGGGGGGCGTTGGCATGGAGGGCGTGCGCGAAGAGCGGGTGTTGATGTTTGCGACCTGACGTCGCAATTCCTGTAGGAGCGAGCTTGCTCGCGATGGCGGTGGGTCATTCGACATCCTGGTCGACTGTCATTGCGCTATCGCGAGCAAGCTCGCTCCCACAAAGGCTTGGGGGGTGAGCTTAGAAATGGATGTCCCGGGCCGGTATCACATCAATCCGCGCCACTGAACCGCTGAGGTGGGCCAGGTCCTTGTTGTGCTCGGCGATGATGTCTTCGGCACTGAGGTTGCCGTTATCCAGCGTCGAATGGGCGTCGGCCGCCAGCACCACGTCATAGCCCAGCTTCAATGCCTGACGTACCGTGGCATTGACGCAATAATCGGTCTGCAGGCCAGCAATGACCAGGCGCTCGAAGTCCTGTTCCGGCAGCAGTTTGCGCAGGTTGGTCTGGTAGAACGAATCCGGGGTGGTCTTGCGGACGCGATGGTCCTTGGGGGACGTGAGCAAGCCTTCGGCGAGTTGCCAACCCGGCGCTTCATGGGCCAGCGGGCTGTCCGCCTCCTCGTGCTGGATCAACACCACCGGCACCCCGCCCTCACGCGCCCGCGCGGACAGGTCGTTGAGGGTGTCGATGACGCGCGCGATCTGGAAACACTCGTACTCACCGGAACACAAAGCCTGTTGGACGTCGATGATCAGCAATGCAGTGGTCATGGTTCCTTCCTTGAAATGTCGAGGGATCAGGGGACGAACATAGGCCCGCCCCCTTGCAAACACAACCCTCAGTAACCCAGCGACAAGCCGGTGTTGCGCCGTGGATCGTTGGCTCCGTAGAAGCGGTTTTTGCCGACCGGTTTGCCACCCAGTGACGGTGCACCCACGAGGATCGCCGCCAGGTGGTTGGCGTCCTGCGGACCGGCAAACTTGTGGCCCCAGCTTTCGAGAATTTTCACCGTGTCCGGGCTGGTGGTGAAGGCTTCGAGGTTGGTTTCCTCCGGCAGCCATTGCTGGTGGAACCGCGGCGCATCGACCGCTTCCTGGATGTTCATGCCGTAGTCGATCACGTTGAGCATGGTCAGCAAGGTCGCGGTGATGATGCGGCTGCCCCCGGGCGTGCCCACCACCATCACCACCTTGCCGTCCTTGGTGACGATGGTCGGGCTCATGGATGACAGCGGTGCCTTGCCCGGGGCGATGGCGTTGGCTTCGCCCTGGACCAGGCCGTACATATTCGGCACACCGACTTTCGAGGTGAAGTCGTCCATCTCATCGTTGAGGATCACCCCGGTCTTGCTCGCCATGACACCGGCACCGAACCAGTCGTTGAGGGTGTAGGTCACCGACACCGCGTTGCCCCATTTGTCGACGATGGAGTAATGGGTGGTGTTGTTGCCTTCATGGGGCGCTACGCCGGGTTTCAGGTCACTGGATTTCGCGGCTTTTTGCGGGTTGATCGCTTCACGCAGTTTGGTCGCGTAATTTTTATCCAGCAGGTGGGCAATCGGGTTCTTCACGAAGTCCGGGTCGCCCAGGTAGCTGTTGCGGTCCACATAAGCGTGACGCATGGCCTCGATCTGATAGTGCATGCCCTGGGCCGAGTGATAACCCAGGTCCTTCATCGGGTAGCCTTCGAGGATGTTCATGATCTGGCAAATGACCACGCCGCCGGAACTCGGTGGCGGTGCCGAGACCACATGGTAGCCGCGGTAGTCACACTCGATCGGCGCCAGCTCGCGGGTCTTGTACTTGTCGAGGTCGGCCTGGGTGATGATGCCCTTGTTGGCCTGGCTGGAGGTGACGATGGCGTCGGCAACCCAGCCTTTATAGAAGCCGTCGGCGCCTTTCTCGGAAATTTCCCGCAGGGTCTTGGCCAGGTCCTTTTGCACCAGTTTTTGCCCGACCTGCATTGGCTCGCCGTTGCTGAGGAAAATCGAGCCGCTGTCCTTCATGTCCTTCTTGAACACGTCGGTGGCGTAGTCCAGCAGGTCGACGTCGCCCTGCTCCAGTTCAAAGCCGTCTTCGGCCAGTTTGATCGCCGGGGCGATGACTTCCTTGCGCGGCTTGGTGCCGTACTTGGACAGCGCCAGCTCCATGCCCGAGACCGTGCCGGGCACGCCAACGGCCAGATGCCCGCGAGTACTCAGGTCCGGGACGACGTTGCCATCCTTGTCCAGGTACATGTTGGCAGTCGCGGCCAGCGGTGCTTTTTCGCGGAAGTCGAGGAAGGTCTTGCGCCCGTCCGCCAGCTGGATGGTCATGAAACCGCCGCCGCCAAGGTTACCTGCCGCGGGGTAAACCACTGCCAGTGCATAGCCCACGGCGACCGCAGCATCCACCGCGTTGCCACCGTTCTTGAGCACATCGACGCCAACGTGGCTGGCCAGGTGTTGGGCAGTGACCACCATGCCGTTTTCCCCGGTAGCCGGGGCCACGGAGGCGGCGTGGGCAGTCAGGCAACTCAGCGCCAACGAAGTCGCTAGCAGCGATTTGGCAAAAGGTTCGTACTTCATGATTCGGTCTCTTCTTGTTATCAAGTGGGAAAACGCTTCAAAAGCCGTACGAAAGTATGGTCGCAATTACGTATTGCGCCTCCCCTTCCCCGCAGTATCCTTAACGCCTGTTCAGCAATTTCAATCGAGCGCCGGCATGACCTACACCTGCATCACCCTGGCCACACCCGTCGGCGAATTGAAGCTGGTGGCGAACGGCTCGCGTCTGGCGGCCATCCTCTGGGAAAACGATAAACCTGGCCGGGTACGGCTGGGGCCGATGAATGAAGCGCCGGACAATCCGGTGCTGGTTCGCACGGCGCAACAACTGCGCGAGTATTTTTGCGGAACCCGCGATCGCTTTGACCTGGACCTGGACTTTGCCGGGACCGCGTTTCAGAAGAAGGTCTGGGCGGCGCTGTTGACCATTCCGTTCGGCGAGACCCGCAGTTACAGCCAGATCGCCGAGCAGATCGGCCACCCGACTGCCGTCAGAGCGGTGGGCGCGGCCAACGGCAAGAACCCGATTTCGATTGTTGCACCCTGTCATCGGGTGATCGGTGCGTCGGGCAAGCTGACCGGGTTCGCCGGAGGACTTGAGGCGAAGGCGTTGTTGCTTGATCTTGAGGGCGCACACAGGCCCGGTAATGCACGGCTACCGGGCTTCTGATCGTGCTGGCTTAGTCGAAGAGGTTTTTCATCGCGGCGTACTGCAACAGCATGATGGTCTTGGCATCACAGATCTCGCCGCGATAAAACGCGTCGAGCGCGTCATCGAAACGCCACTCGAGCACTTCCAACTCCTCGGTTTCCGACTCCAGACCGCCGCCCTCGCTGACCCTGGACGACGCATCGTATTCAGCGATGAAAAAGTGCAACTTTTCCGTCACCGAACCCGGGCTCATGTACGCCTCGAACACCTTGCGTACGTCATGCACGCGATAACCCGTTTCTTCTTCGGCCTCATCGCGGATGCGATCCTCGGGCGCGGCGCCCTCCAGCAGCCCCGCCGCCACTTCGATCAACAGGCCATCATGGCCATTGACGAACACTGGCAAGCGAAACTGTCGAGTCAACACCACCGTGCGTTTCTCGCGGTTGTACAACAGAATGCAGGCGCCATTTCCACGGTCGTAGACCTCCCGCGTCTGGCGTTGCCACTCGCCGTTGTTGCGCAGGTAATCGAAAGAGATTTTACGCAGCAGATACCAGTCGTGGGACAACACCTCGGACTCGATGATGTTGACCCGTTCGGCTGTGTTCGACATGACCGCCCATCCTGTTCGTTTTCCACGGAGGTCGGCATGTTAGGTGAAAACAGGATGTCCCGGCAGCTCTTGTCTCAATAAAGCCACTTCAAGAAAGCTGCGCCTTGTACTCCTTCTCGTATTGTCCCGCCAGCGACTCCTTCTGTTTGTCGTCGAGCAGCTTGCCGGCCATCTGGAAGAATTTCTGCTCCTCCTCCTTGATGTGATGGTGAACCTTTTCCGAGAGCTTTTTCGCCGTCGCGAGCCAGGCCGGGCTGGACATCTCGGTCCCGTCCAGTTCCTCCATCATTTCATCCATCTCATGGTGTTCGGCGATGGCATGACGGCTGAGGTCGACGCCATTGTCGAACTCCATCAACGGGATGTAGAAGTAGCGTTCCTCAGCCGTTTCGTGTGCCTGCAATTCGGACTTGAGCTGCTTGTAGGCTTCGACCCGCTCCGGCGTGTCGCCACTGGTGTGGATCAGCGCCTTGGCATAGGTGCGTTGGCGATCGTGGCTTTCGCGCAGGGCTTCAAAAATATTCACGGCGTGCTGTCCTCATCGGTCGCGTTCGCAAGTGACGCGTCTTTATGAGTGACAGCTGCGCATTGGCAGGGGTTCAAGTTTTTCGGGGATGGCTCAATGGTCCCGGGCAGGATAGGCTCTGCGCTCCATGCCATAAGGATATCGTCATGAACCTGCGAATCGAGCTGACTGAAAAACCCACGGAAGAACAACGCCAGGCCATTCTCAAACCGTTGCGCGCCTACAACGCCTCCAAGGCCGATGGCAACGTGCCGGAACATTTCGCCTTGATGATCCGCGACGACAACGACGACATCATCGGTGGTCTGCATGGACGACTGTTTTACCGGTGGCTTTACATCGACCTGCTGGTGGTACCGGAACAGGCCCGGGGACAAGGCATGGGGTCGAAGCTGATGCAAATGGCCGAGGATCTGGCGCGGGAACGTGAATGCGTGGGGCTCTGGCTGGATACTTTTGAGTTCCAGGCGCCTGAGTTCTACAAGAAGTGCGGGTACAGCGAGATCGGGCACATTGCCGATTACCCGCCGGGGCAAAAGCACTATTTCTTTCAGAAGCGGCTGAGCAACTGACTCACCCATGTGGGAGCGAGCTTGCTCGCGATGACGCAGTGTCAGTCGATAAATGCATTGGCTGAAACAGCGCATTCGCGAGCAAGCTCGCACACACCTCAGATCACAGGCAAGTCGCCAGCGCCGCCAAGCGGCGCTTGGCCACGAAATCGTCCTGCTGGGCGTAGTAGCTCAGCACCGTCCCCGAGGCATCGGTGGTCACGTCGACGAAAGACTCAGCCGAGCGCGTGTAAACGGTGGTAACGCCCTTCTCACCAGGTTCCAGATACGCCGCGGCGTCGACACCGAACACCGCCTCGTCCTGCCAGGAGAACTGCACGCACTGGGCGACATCCTTGGCCGGTTTGGACGAGTTCAGGGTTTTGTACGGGGCCTTGGTGCGAGCATCGTTCATTGCCGAGCCCGCGCATCCCGCCAACAGGGTAACGGCCAGCGCCACCATCAGAATTCGCATTGCAGTCACTCATCAGGAAAAAGCGGACTTTACCACTGTGGCAAGGCCTGTCGTTCTGCTTTACTGAAACAAACCCAGCGAAGGAACGACCATGGCGGCAAGCGAACTGCAACATGAACAGGCGCTGAAACGTTTTCTCGATGAACGACCGGAATTGCGCCACGAACTCGACCACCTCAACCCGTTGCTGGCCCAGGCCAAGGGTGAAACCGCAGCGCAGTATCGCGACGAACGCCTGCATGAAGCCTTCGAGGCAGAAGCCGAGCGCCAGGGTTTGTTTGCCTGGGAACTGACCTTGCAACTGACCGCTGCCACAACCCAGGACTACGAGGCGCAACGCCTTGAGGTCCATCGTGAAGTGGCGGAGATGGCCGGGATGGACTGGCTGGAATATTGCGATCTGTATGGCATAGAGCCGTGACCTATCTTTGAGCAGCCATGAAACCTGTGGGAGCGAGCTTGCTCGCGATAGGGCCAGTCCAGACAACATCACACGCCAAGAAAGCATTATCATGGCCGCAGTTTTACTGATCGAGTCCGCCATGAAGTTCGCCATCGCCGTGTATTCCGCCGCCCATGCGCCCTCCTCGCGCCGCGCCCTGCTGTTCGCCCAGGCGGTGCTGGCGGGCGGGCATGAGATCGTCCGGTTGTTTTTCTACCAGGACGGCGTCTACAACGCGGCCGCCAGCGTGGTCACGCCCCAGGACGAACTGGACTTGCCTAAACAGTGGAGGTCCTTTGTCAGCGACCACCAACTCGATGGCGTGGTCTGCATCGCCGCCGCTCTGCGCCGGGGTGTGTTGAACGCCGAAGAAGCCAAACGCTATCAACGCGACGCAGTGGCCGTCGATGCGCCATGGGAACTGTCCGGGCTCGGCCAGTTGCATGATGCGATCCAGGATGCCGACCGCTTGATCTGCTTCGGAGGCGCTTGAGATGGCCAAGTCCTTGCTCATTATCAGCCGTCAGGCGCCATGGTCCGGGCCGGGTGCGCGCGAAGCCCTGGACATCGTCCTGGCCGGTGGCGCCTTCGATTTGCCGATTGGCCTGCTGTTTCTCGATGACGGTGTGTTCCAGCTCGCCGCCCGCCAGAACGCCAAGGCCCTGCAACAGAAAGACCTGAGCGCGAACCTGCAGGCACTGCCGATGTTCGGCGTCGAGGAACTGTTTGCCTGCGGTGAGAGTATCGCACAGCGCGGCCTCGACCCTCACGCCCTGGCACTCGAAGAAGCCCGGGTATTGGCCAGCGCGGACATCACCGCCCTTATTGACCGTTACGACCAGGTGATCACCCTCTGATGTCGACCTTGCATGTGTTGTCTCATTCTCCGTTCGGCGATGAACGCCTGACCAGTTGCCTGCGCATCCTCGGCAACGACGATGCCTTGCTGCTGTCCGGTGACGCCGCCTATGCCCTGCAACCGGGAACCGTGCCGTTCACCGCATTGAGCGCTCGCCGGCTGAGCATCTACGTTCTAGTCGAAGACGCCGAAGCCCGTGGCATTGAGGTGCCTGACTGGGCTTGCGCCATCGACTATCCGGCATTCGTCGAGCTGTCGATTCATCACGACAAGGTCAACAGCTGGTTATGAATGCATTGACCGTCGGCACCCGCGCCATCGAACTGGACAAGGACGGTTTCCTCGTCGATCTGAGCGACTGGTCCAACGACGTGGCCAGCGCCCTGGCAGCCGCTGAAGACATCGAGTTGACCGCCGAACACTGGGAAGTCCTCGAACTGCTGCGCAGTTTTTACGCGGAGTTCCAGCTGTCACCGGCCACCCGCCCGCTGATCAAGTACACCGCACTGAAACTCGGCCCGGAGAAAGGCAACAGCCTGCACCTGAACCGACTGTTCAAAGGCACCCCCGCCAAACTCGCCGCGAAACTGGCGGGCCTGCCCAAACCGACGAATTGTCTATGACCGATTATCCTGCGCTGATCCTCGAAACGCCTGCCGAGCACCCGTTCGCCCAATTTGTGCGGATTCTCGGCAAAGGCAAACGCGGCGCCCGCGACCTTAGCCGCGCCGAGGCCCGCGAAGCCATGGGCATGATCCTCGACGAAGCGGTCGAACCGACTCAACTCGGCGCATTCCTGATGCTATTGCGGCACAAGGAAGAAAGCGCCGAGGAAATGGCCGGTTTCACTGAAGCCTTGCGCGAACGCCTGAACCCGCCGGCACTGGCGGTGGACCTCGATTGGCCGACCTATGCCGGCAAGAAACGCCATTTGCCGTGGTACCTGTTGGCGGCCAAATGCCTGGCGCAGAACGGTGTGCGGATTTTCATGCACGGCGCCGGCGCCCATACCGCCGGCCGCTTGTACAGCGAGCAACTGCTGGGTGAATTGAACATCCCGCTGTGCCGCGATTGGCAGCAAGTCAGTGCCGCGCTCGACACGGCCGGCCTGGCCTTCATGCCGCTGGTGGACTGGGCACCGCAGTTGCAAAGGATGATCGACCTGCGCAACACCCTCGGCCTGCGTTCGCCGATCCACTCCCTGACGCGGATTCTCAATCCGCTGGGTGCACGCTGCGGGCTGCAAAGCATTTTCCACCCGGGTTATCAGGCCGTGCATCGCGATGCCAGTGGTCTGCTCGGTGATACCGCCATCGTGATCAAGGGCGATGGCGGCGAAATCGAGATCAATCCGGACGCCGACAGCCACTTGTACGGGACGACCGGTGGCGCGAGCTGGGACGAAGAATGGCCGCAATTGTCGGCACAGCGCCACGTCAAACCCGCCTCGTTGAATCCTGAGCACTTGAAAGCGGTATGGCGCGGCGAAGTCGTCGACAGCTACCCGCAGATGGCCCTGATTTCGACCATGGCCCTGGCCCTGAGAGGCCTGGGACAGAGCCGCGAACAGGCGTTCGCCAATGCCGGGCAATACTGGACCAACCGCGACAAATCGATTTAACCGATCATTCACGCCCGATCTTTGCGCTTTTTGTTCGAACTCATCGGAATAGACTCGACTCCAACGGTTTATGAACTACTGGAGTCTTGGACATGGGTTTACTCGTCGATGGCCGCTGGCAGGACAAGTGGTACGAAAGCAGCAAGGACGGCGCGTTCCAGCGCGAACAGGCGCAACGTCGCAACTGGGTCACTCGCAACGGCGAGCCCGGGCCGAGCGGCTTCGGTGGCTTTGCCGCCGAAGCCGGGCGCTATCACCTCTATGTGTCCCTCGCCTGTCCGTGGGCCCATCGCACGCTGATCCTGCGCAAACTCAAGGGCCTGGAAAAGCTGATCGATGTGTCGGTGGTCAGTTGGCTGATGCTGGAAAACGGCTGGACCTTCGACCAGACACTGGGCTCGACCGGCGACAAGCTCGATCATCTCGACTTCATGCACCAGCGCTACACCGCCGATACCGCCGACTACACTGGCCGCGTCACCGTGCCGGTGCTGTGGGACAAACAACAGCAACGCATCGTCAACAATGAATCAGCGGAAATCATCCGCATGTTCAATGGCGCTTTCGATGACCTAACCGGCAACGATCTGGATTTCTACCCCGAGCCCCTGCGCGGCGAGATCGATGCACTGAACGAGCGGATTTATCCGGCGGTGAACAACGGCGTGTATCGCGCCGGATTTGCCACCTCGCAGCAAGCCTATGAAGAAGCGTTCGATGATGTATTCGCTGAACTGGATCGGCTGGAATCGCTGCTGAGTGCCAACCGGTACCTGGCCGGCGAGTACCTCACCGAAGCGGATATCCGCCTGTTTACCACGCTGATTCGCTTCGATGCGGTGTATTACGGTCACTTCAAATGCAACCTGCGGCGGATTGCCGATTACCCGAACCTGTCGAACTGGTTGCGTGAGATTTATCAGTGGCCGGGCATCGCCGAGACAGTCGATTTCACCCACATCAAGCACCATTACTACGCCAGCCACCGGACCATCAATCCGACCGGCATCGTGCCGAAAGGTCCGGCGCAGGACTTCAATGCGCCGCATGATCGCGAGCGGCTGAGTGGGAAAGGGGTTTGGCGCACGCATCGGAGCTGATCCGAAAATCGCAGCGATTATAAGGGCCTCTTCGCGAGCAAGCTCGCTCCCACATTTGACCGAGTACTCACTTAGGAGCACGGCTAAATGTGGGAGCGCTTGCACGCGAATGGGACGACTCAGTCCTTAAAGCTGACCCTGAGCCCCTTCAAACCACGCCAGCTTCTCGCGCAATTGCACCACTTCACCAACGATCACCAGGGTCGGCGCATGCACTTCATGCTCCGCCACCAAGCGTGGCAAATCGGCCAGGGTCCCGGTAAACACCCGCTGATTGACCGTGGTGCCCTGCTGAATCAACGCCGCCGGGGTATCAGCCGCACGGCCGTGCTTGATCAATTGCTCACAGATGATCGGCAAGCCGACCAGGCCCATGTAGAACACCAGGGTCTGCGCCGGCGCGACCAGATCGGCCCAGGGCAGATCAGTCGAACCATCCTTCAAATGCCCGGTAACGAAACGCACGGACTGCGCATAGTCACGATGGGTCAACGGAATCCCGGCATAGGCCGCGCAACCGCTGGCTGCGGTGATACCCGGCACGACCTGGAACGGGATGCCGTGGGCCGCCAGCTCTTCGATCTCTTCACCGCCGCGACCGAAGATGAACGGATCACCGCCTTTCAAGCGCACCACCCGCTTGCCCTGCCTGGCCAGCTCCACCAATTGCTGGTTGATCTGATCCTGCGGCACGGCGTGATCGGCGCGACGCTTGCCGACATAGATGCGTTCGGCATCACGACGGCACAGCTCGAGAATCGCCGGGGCGACCAAGCGGTCATACAGCACCACGTCCGCTTGCTGCATCAGGCGCAAGGCGCGGAAGGTCAGCAGATCCGGATCCCCCGGCCCTGCGCCCACCAGATACACCTCACCGGTGGCCACCGTCGCTTCACCGTCGATCTTCGCCTGCAGCAGACGCTCGGCCTCGGCGCCCTGCCCGGCCAGTTGCCGATCGGCAATCGGTCCCTGGAACACGTCCTCCCAGAACGCGCGGCGCTGCTGCACGTCGGGAAACAGGCCTTTAACCTGATCACGAAAACGCGCGGCCAAACCGGCCAGATGACCGAAGCTCGAAGGAATCCAGGTTTCGATCTTGGCGCGAATCAGCCGGGCCAGCACCGGCGCATCGCCGCCGCTGGACACCGCAATGATCAGTGGCGAACGGTCGACAATGGCCGGGAAGATCACGCTGCACAGGGCTGGTGCGTCCACCACATTGACCGGTACACACCGCCGATGAGCATCGGCGGAGACTTGCGCGTTCAAGGCTTCATCGTCGGTGGCGGCAATGATCAGCCCGCATCCGTCCAGATCCCCTTCGGCATAACCACGCAGCAGGCATTCGCCGCCGCTGCCGGCCACCAGTTCGCGCAATTGCGTTTCGATTTCAGGTGCAACCACCCGCAGCAGCGCACCGGCATCGGCCAGCAGGCGGGATTTGCGCAAGGCAATCTCCCCCCCACCGACGACCAACACACGACTGCCGCGAAGGTTGTGAAACAGCGGCAGATATTTCATTTAGCCGATGACCTCAAGGCCACCCATGTACGGCTTCAGAACGTCCGGAACACGGATAGAACCGTCGGCCTGCTGGTAGTTTTCCAGCACCGCGACCAGGGTACGACCGACCGCCAGGCCGGAACCGTTGAGGGTGTGCACCAGCTCCGGCTTGCCGGTTTCCGGGTTGCGGAAACGCGCTTGCATACGACGGGCCTGGAAGTCGCCGCAGTTGGAGCACGAGGAGATTTCGCGGTATTTGTCCTGGCTTGGAATCCACACTTCCAGGTCGTAAGTCTTGACTGCGCTGAAGCCCATGTCGCCGGTGCACAGCGCCAGGGTGCGGTAAGGCAGGCCCAGCAGTTGCAGGACTTTCTCGGCGTTGGCGGTCAGGCCTTCCAGCGCTTCCATCGACTGCGATGGCTCGACGATCTGCACCATTTCAACCTTGTCGAACTGGTGCTGACGGATCATGCCGCGGGTGTCGCGACCCGATGCACCGGCTTCGCTGCGGAAGCACGGGGTGTGGGCGACGAACTTGATCGGCAGTTGCTTGGCGTCGACGATTTCGCCGGCAACGATGTTGGTCAGCGACACTTCAGCGGTCGGGATCAGGTACAGATCGGCTTCGCCTTCGCGGGCGATCTTGAACAGGTCTTCTTCGAACTTTGGCAACTGACCGGTGCCTTGCAACGCCGGCGCCTGGACCAGATAAGGCGTGTACGCCTCTTCGTAGCCGTGCTCGGTCACGTGCAGGTTGATCATGAATTGCGCCAGGGCGCGATGCAGACGGGCAATCGGGCCGCGCAGCAGGGCGAAACGTGCGCCGGACAGCTTGGCGGCGGTTTCAAAATCCAGCCAGCCGAACTTCTCGCCCAGGGCGACGTGGTCCTGGACCGGGAAATCGAAGGCCGTCGGCGTGCCCCAGCGGCGCACTTCAACGTTGCCGTCTTCATCTTCGCCCACCGGTACCGATTCGTGCGGCAGGTTCGGGATACCGAGCAGGATCGAGTCCAGTTCGGTCTGGATCGCGTCCAGTTCGACCTTGCCGGCGCTCAATTCGCCCGCCATGCGCTCGACATCCGCCATCAGCGGCGCGATATCTTCGCCGCGCTGCTTGGCCTGACCGATGGATTTGGAACGCGCGTTACGCTCAGCCTGCAGTGCTTCGGTGCGGGTCTGGACGGTCTTGCGCTGTTCTTCCAGCGCTTCGATGCGCGCAACATCCAGCACAAAGCCACGGGATGCCAGGCGGTCCGCTACGTCCTGAAGGTTGCTACGTAACAGTTTGGAGTCGAGCATGTCGGTTTCTCGTTATCAAAGTTTGGTCAGGGACAGGCCGGCCCAGGTGGCGAGCAGCCCGCCGAATACGCTGAGTGCCGCATAGCCCAGGGCCAGCGGCACCTGCCCGCTTTCCAGCAGGCGCACCGTATCCAGTGAAAAGGATGAAAAAGTCGTCAGCCCCCCGAGGAAGCCGACCATCAACCCGGCGCGCACCTCGATGGGCACCTCCGGGCGTATCAAAAACAGGCCGTATAGAACGCCGATCAGCAAACAGCCCACGATATTAACGGCCAGCGTCGCGGTATAGAAGTGCCGCGGCCAATTAGCGTTGATCCAGTTGCCGGTAGCAAAGCGCAGCAAGGTGCCGGCCATCCCGCCGACTGAGACAGCAACTATCAGTGGAAGCACTATTTTCTCCGCTGCCGAGGGCTTAATCGATCGAGTTTTGCCAGGTGATTGAGCTTTTCGCCGATTTTCAGCTCCAGGCCACGGGGCACGGGCTGATAGAACGGGATCGGTTGCAGTTCTTCCGGGAAATAATCTTCCCCGGCGGCGTAGGCATCGGGTTCATCGTGGGCATAGCGGTATTCGTCGCCATATCCCAATTGCTTCATCAGCTTGGTCGGTGCATTACGCAAATGCAGGGGCACCTCCAACGAGCCGTGTTCGGCGGCGGCGCGCAACGCCGTTTTGAAGCCCATGTACACGGCGTTGCTCTTCGGCGCGCAAGCCAGATAGGTGATGGCTTGCGCAACCGCCAGTTCGCCTTCCGGGCTGCCCAGGCGCTCTTGCACTTCCCACGCTGCCAGGCACAGGCTCAGGGCACGCGGGTCGGCATTGCCGATGTCTTCGCTGGCCATGCGCACGACACGTCGGGCCAGGTACAACGGATCGCAGCCGCCGTCGATCATCCGCGCAAACCAGTACAGCGCGCCGTCCGGGTTGGAACCACGCACGGACTTGTGCAGCGCAGAAATCTGGTCGTAAAAGGCTTCGCCGCCCTTGTCGAATCGCCGACGGGTATCGCCGAGCAGGCTTTGCAGGAGGTCAATGCCCATCTCGCTGTTGTCTTCGGCAAGGTCCGAAGCGTTTTCCAGCAGATTGAGCAAGCGCCGGCCATCGCCATCGGCTGCAGAGAGCAGCATCTGGAAACCTTCATCGCTCAACGTCAGATTGCGCTTGCCCAGCCCACGCTCCTCAGTGAGTGCGCGATGCACCAGTTTGCGCAGGGCCGCCTCATCGAGGCTTTTCAGCACGTAGACCCGGGCCCGGGAGAGCAAGGCGTTGTTGAGTTCGAACGACGGGTTTTCGGTGGTCGCGCCGATGAAAATCAGCGTGCCGTCTTCGACGTAGGGCAGGAAGGCGTCCTGTTGCGACTTGTTGAAGCGATGCACTTCGTCGACGAACAGGATGGTGCGCTTGCCGTACTGCCCGGCCTGCTGCTTGGCGATTTCCACCGCCTGGCGGATCTCCTTGACGCCAGCCAGTACCGCCGACACCGTTTCGAAGTGCGCATCCGAGACTTCCGCGAGCAAACGCGCGAGGGTGGTCTTGCCCACACCCGGCGGCCCCCAGAAAATCATCGAATGCAGCGCACCCTGCTCCAGCGCTTCGCGCAAGGGCTTGCCGCGAGCGAGCACGTGCTCCTGACCGACGTACTCGTCCAGGTTGGTTGCGCGCAAGCGTGCAGCCAGAGGTTGGGCGATGGGGGCGCTGCGAAACAGATCCATGACGTAGTGTTAAACCTCTGATGTCGATCCTGTAGGAGCTCGCTCCTACAGGGTTTCTGCGTTTTATTCTTGGATGACGTCCGCACCTTTAGGGATGTCGAACTTGAACTTGGACGCAGGGATCGGTTCGTTGGCCTTCACACCGGTGAACAGGATATTGGTGCGCTGACCGACGCTGTCGATCAACTGCATGTCGTTCACCAGGCCGTTGCGGAACGACAGGCGCAGGCTGTCAAACAGGGTGTCCTTGGTCTTCGGCTTCAAGGTGAAATCAATCACGCCGCCGGCCTCTTTCGCGCTGATGTCGAAGCTCTGGCTGATCTTGGATACGTCACCCGACAACAACAATGCCGGGGTCTGGGTCAGGCGCTGATCGAGATTCTTGATAGTCGCCTGTTCCAGGTCCGGGTCCCACAGGGTGACTTTCTTGCCGTCGGAGACCATGGTCTGTTCGGCCGGCGCATCGGTGTGCCAGTAGAACAGGCCGGGGCGTTGCAGCGACATGTCGCCGGCGGTTTCCTGCAACTGGGTGCCGGTACCATCAAGGGTCAGTTGGGAGAAACGCGCCGACAAGGTCTGGGATTTTTCCAGCAGTTGGGTCAGGCGTGCCACATCCTTGTCATCGGCGTGGGCCGAGAGCGTGGTCAAAGCCAGTACCGGCAGCAACAGCATGCGGATCAAACGCATGGGAGTCCTCATAACATTCGTGGGAATTCGACAGGTGCCTCAAGGCACCTGCCGTTCAATATCAGGTCAGTCGCGCACCGGGCCCGGGGCCAGGACTTCACGCGAACCGTTGGTGTTCATGGACGTCACGACCCCGGCCATTTCCATGGCTTCGATCATGCGGGCGGCGCGGTTATAGCCAATTTTCAGCTTGCGCTGAACTGCGGAAATGGACGCACGGCGGCTTTCCAGCACGAACTGCACCGCCTCGTCGTACAGCGCGTCGGCTTCCGGATCATCGCCGTCACCGCCACCACTGCTGCCTTCGAAACCGCTGCCAGCTTCTTCGACGCCATTGAGGATGTCGTCGTTGTATTCCGGCGCGCCACGCAGTTTCCAGGCTTCCACCACGCGGTGAACTTCATC
This sequence comes from Pseudomonas vancouverensis, assembly GCF_004348895.1. Taxonomy (GTDB): domain Bacteria; phylum Pseudomonadota; class Gammaproteobacteria; order Pseudomonadales; family Pseudomonadaceae; genus Aquipseudomonas; species Aquipseudomonas vancouverensis. The sequence continues at coordinate 282,359 of NZ_RRZK01000009.1, read as the reverse complement.
GTCGGAAACAAACGCGCCATGCACGCGAATCGGCAGGCTGGTGCCCGGCGGCATGTAGAGCATGTCACCGTGACCCAGCAACTGCTCGGCACCGCCCTGGTCGATGATGGTCCGCGAGTCGATCTTGCTCGACACCTGGAACGCCATGCGGGTCGGGATGTTGGCCTTGATCAGACCGGTGATCACGTCCACCGAAGGTCGCTGGGTCGCCAGGATCAGGTGAATACCGGCGGCACGGGCTTTCTGCGCAATCCGCGCAATCAGCTCTTCGACCTTCTTGCCGACGATCATCATCATGTCGGCAAATTCGTCCACCACCACAACGATGGTCGGCAGCTTGCTCAGCAGCGGTGCCTCGTCATGAATGCTTTCGCGCTTGTACAGCGGATCGCTCAATGGCTCGCCGGCGTCTTGTGCTTCCTTGACCTTGGCGTTGAAGCCCGACAGGTTGCGCACGCCCATCTTCGCCATCAATTTGTAGCGGCGCTCCATCTCGGCAACGCTCCAGCGCAGGGCGTTGGCGGCGTCCTTCATGTCGGTAACCACCGGGCACAGCAGGTGCGGAATGCCTTCGTAGATCGACAGCTCGAGCATTTTCGGGTCGATCATGATCAGCTTGGCGTCTTCCGGGCCGGACTTGAACAGGATCGACAGGATCATCGCGTTCACACCCACCGACTTACCGGAACCGGTGGTACCGGCCACCAGCAGGTGCGGCATCTTCGCCAGGTCGGTGATGACCGGTTTGCCACCGATGTCATGCCCCAATGCCAGTGTGACCGGCGATTTGAAGTTATCGTACTCGGGGGTCGACAGTACCTCGGAGAAGCGCACGATCTGCCGGTCTTCGTTGGGAATCTCGATACCGACCGTAGTCTTGCCCGGGATCACCTCGACCACACGGACGCTGGTGACGGCCAGGGAACGCGCCAGGTCTTTGGCCAGGTTGGCAATGCGGCTGACTTTTACACCCGCCGCAGGCTGGATTTCGTAACGAGTAATCACCGGGCCTGGGTGAATCGAGTCCACCGTGACTTCGACGCCGAATTCCTTGAGCTTGATTTCCAGCAGGTGGCCGACGGCCGCCAGGGATTCCGGCGAGTAATTGAGTTGTTTCTTCTCTGCGGGATCGAGGATCGAGATCGGCGGCAATGTGCCTTCAACCGCGCTGTCGACAAATAAAGGCGCCTGCTTCTCTTTTTCCACACGTTTGCTTGGAGCCGCTGGCTTGACCGGAGCCGGGGCAATCACCGGCGGCACCTGTTTCTCCCGCTCGGACATGTGTTTGCTCAACGCCTGCTCGCGCTCGATCAGGCGCTCCTTGACCTTGGCCTGCTCACGCTTATCGGTGACTGTCGGCGCGACCACCTCATCTACGCGGTCGTCGACTTCGCGCAACTGGGCAACCAGTTGTTTGCGCTCGGTCCGTGCCGACCACCAGCGATTGGCGGCGCCCTGGAAGAGTTCGAACAGATCGAGGGTGATCTTACCGGTGACGTCCATGACCTTGAACCAAGACAGGTCGGTGAATACGGTCAGGCCGAACAGGAACAAGGCGATGAACAGCAGCGTGCTGCCCTGGATGTTCAGGGCGTTCTTGGCCAAATCGCCCAGGCTTTCGCCCAGCGCCCCGCCCGCGCCGGCCGGGAGACCGGTCGCGGCATGAAAATGAATATGCGCCAGCGCCGCGCCAGACAACACCAGGAACACCAGGCCGATCAGGCGCCAGGAGAACAGCCAGCCGCTCCACTGCCAGGGTTCGTGACGCTGACGGAAGATCTGGTAAGCCTTGATCGCCAGCAGCAACGGGAAGATATAGGCGAAGTATCCCAGGACCATGAACAGGATATCGGCGCTGTAGGAGCCTGCCGGCCCGCCGAAATTCTGCACGTCGTCGATCTTGCTGTTGTGGCTCCAGCCCGGATCGTCCTTGCCATAGGTCAGCAAGGCCATCATCAGGAACAGGCACAACGCACCGATGGCGATCAACGCACCTTCCTTGAGCCGGTAGTGCAGTTGTTGGCGCCAGAGTGGAACGACGGCTGGTTTAGGTGCTGCGGTGGATTTCTTCAAAACGCTTCTTTTCCTGCGCCAAGGGCGCGTCCATCTGATGAATGTGTATAGAACTGCCAAAAAAACTGCCAAAACAGGCAGGTAAAAAAAAAGTTAACGCACGTAACCGGGACTACTTTTAACACTGCCATCCGGCTTTTATAAACACGGCGCACACTGAATATATGTAACACGCCGGGCATTGTACGGGTTTGTCCGTACGACGCCATGTTTCAAACCCTCGGGTGTAGCATAGTCAACAGCACATGGCATGCTGCTCAATTTGAGCATGCATTCTCTTTTGTGACAAAGGCTTATGAGGTGTTTTTATGAGCGAAGCGAAGCATTCCCGTCTGATTATCCTGGGTTCCGGCCCTGCCGGTTACAGCGCAGCCGTTTATGCCGCCCGCGCCAACCTCAAACCCGTTGTCATTACCGGCATACAGGCAGGTGGCCAGCTCACCACCACAGTCGAAGTCGACAACTGGCCCGGCGATGTCGAAGGTCTCACCGGCCCGGTCTTGATGGAGCGCATGCAAAAACACGCCGAGCGCTTTGCCACCGAGATTGTTTACGACCATATCCATACTGCCAAGTTGCAACAGCGCCCGTTCGAATTGATCGGCGATGGTGCAACTTATACCTGCGACGCCTTGATTATTGCGACCGGTGCTTCGGCGCAATATCTGGGCCTGCCCTCGGAGGAAGCCTTTGCCGGCAAGGGAGTTTCCGCCTGCGCGACCTGCGATGGCTTCTTTTATCGCAATCAGGTGGTCGCCGTGGTGGGCGGTGGTAATACAGCCGTCGAAGAAGCGTTGTACCTGGCCAATATTGCCAAAGAAGTGCACCTGATCCATCGTCGCGACAAATTGCGCGCGGAAAAAATCCTGCAGGACAAACTCTTCGAAAAGGCGGCGAACGGTAATGTTCGCCTGCACTGGAATGAAAATCTGGATGAAGTCCTGGGCGATGCCAGCGGCGTGACCGGCGCCCGGTTGCGCAACAGTCAAACCGGCGAAACCAGAGAACTGCCGCTGACCGGCGTATTTATCGCGATCGGCCACAAACCCAATACCGACCTGTTCACCGGTCAACTGGAAATGCGCGACGGCTATCTGCTGGTCAAGGGTGGCCGGGATGGCAACGCAACGGCCACCGAGATTGCAGGCGTATTCGCCGCAGGCGACGTGGCTGATCACGTCTACCGCCAAGCGGTCACCTCAGCCGGGGCGGGTTGCATGGCGGCACTGGACGCCGAAAAATACCTCGACGACATTCCCGCCGTTTGAAGGCAAACTTCAGGGCGGGTCATTACCCGCCCTACCCTCCTCTTCTGCAAGCCCGGACGCCATGCTGACTTGGTTACAACGCAACACCCTGACCTTTCCGCCACTGGAAAAGGCCATGCGCGAACCCAACGGGTTGCTGGCTGCCGGCGGTGACTTGTCCGCTGACCGCCTGGTCAGTGCCTACCGCCATGGCTGCTTCCCGTGGTTTTCCGAAGGCCAGCCAATCCTCTGGTGGTCGCCCGATCCGCGCACCGTGTTATTTCCCGACGAACTGCACGTCTCGCGCAGCCTGAATAAATTGCTTCGCCAGCAACGCTATCAGGTCTCCTTCGACGAGGATTTCGCTGCCGTCATCCGCGCCTGCGCCGCACCTCGGGAATACGCCGACGGCACCTGGATAACCGAAGCGATGCAAGATGCCTATATCGAATTGCACCGACGTGGTCATGCGCACTCAGTGGAAGTGTGGGACGGCGACGAACTGGTCGGCGGCTTGTATGGCCTGGCGATGGGTCGGTTGTTTTTCGGTGAGTCGATGTTCAGCCGCGCCGACAACGCCTCGAAATTCGGCTTTGCCACGCTGGTGCGTCATCTGAAAGACTCGGGCTTCGTGTTGATTGATTGCCAGATGCCAACCGATCATCTGCACAGCCTGGGCGCACGAGCGATACCTCGTCGCGAGTTTGCGAACTATCTGGCCAGACACCTGGATGAATCTAACTCTGCCACTTGGGTTTGCTGAGCGACTTTTGCGCGCGTGGCTTACAATTAATCGAAAGCATTATCCCGAGGGCTGATCATGACCGAGTTGGCGCGTTTGAAGTTCTATGCCACTCAGCCGCACTCTTGCAGTTATCTGCCCGAGGAACAGGCCACGACCCTGTTTCTGGACCCTAGCCAGCCCATGGATGTGCATGTCTATGCAGATCTGTCCGAGATGGGTTTTCGTCGCAGTGGCGACCATCTCTACCGGCCGCATTGCCAGAATTGCAATGCCTGCGTACCTGCCCGCATCCCTGTGGCCCAGTTCATGCCCAATCGGCAACAGAAGCGCATCTTCAAGCGCAATGCCGATTTGCAGGTACGCCCTGCCAAACCCGGCTTCAACGAAGAATACTTCGATCTTTATCAACGCTACATCGAACAGCGCCATGCCGATGGCGACATGTACCCCCCGAGCCGTGACCAGTTCTCGACCTTTCTGGTGCGCGACCTGCCGTTTTCCCGCTTCTACGAATTCCGCCTCGACGGACGGCTGCTCGCCATCGCCGTGACCGACCTGCTGCCCAATGGCCTGTCGGCGGTTTATACCTTCTACGAACCCACCGAAGAACGCCGCAGCCTGGGGCGTTTCGCGATCCTTTGGCAAATCAGCGAAGCCAGGCGCCTGGGCCTGGAGGCGGTTTACCTGGGCTACTGGATCAAAAACTGCAAAAAGATGAATTACAAGACTCAATATCGCCCCATTGAACTGCTGATAAACCAGCGCTGGGTCGTTCTGAATTAGAGCAAACCCTAAACCCCTTGGCTTAAACCCCATTTTTCGGGCACAATGCACGCCGCTTTTGCCTGGCGCAGTTGCACCGGGCCATTCATTGGACACCGAGGGCTTTACTGCATGTCGAAAGAAGACAGCTTCGAAATGGAAGGCACTGTCGTCGACACCCTGCCCAACACCATGTTTCGTGTGGAGTTGGAAAATGGGCACGTCGTAACCGCGCACATCTCCGGCAAGATGCGCAAGAACTACATCCGTATTCTTACCGGCGACAAAGTGCGCGTCGAGCTGACTCCCTATGACTTGAGCAAAGGGCGCATTACCTACCGCGCTCGTTAATCAGGTCAATACAAGACGCCCGGCATATGCCGGGCGTTTTTGTTTGTCTGCGGTTTGTTGGTTTCGTTGGTTTGGAGTGAATATCCGTTTCTGCGGTAACGGATATACACTCAATCCAAAAAGCAAAAAAGGCGCCCGAAGGCGCCTTTCGCTTTCAACAGCCGTCAGGCCATCTCCGCCGTAGTCTCAAACTCAAAGGTCAGCTCGCCATCCTTGATGTCGATGTGCACCACACCACCATGCTCAGCCAGCTCACCAAAGAGAATCTCCTCCGCCAGCGGACGCTTGATCTTGTCCTGGATCAAGCGAGCCATCGGACGAGCACCCATTGCCACATCGTAACCACCTTCGGCCAGCCAGCTGCGAGCCGCATCGGTGACTTCCAGCAACACGCGCTTGTCTTCCAGTTGCGCCTGAAGTTCGGTAAGGAACTTGTCCACCACGCTCTTGATAACCTCATGACTGAGGCGACCAAACTGGATGATGGTGTCCAGACGGTTGCGGAACTCCGGCGTGAAGCTCTTCTTGATCACTTCCATTGCATCGGAAGAGTGATCCTGGAAGGTGAAACCGATCGAAGCACGCGCCGCCGTTTCGGCACCGGCGTTGGTCGTCATGATGACGATCACGTTACGGAAATCCGCCTTGCGCCCGTTGTTGTCGGTCAGGGTGCCGTGGTCCATCACCTGCAACAGCAGGTTGAAGACTTCCGGATGCGCCTTCTCGATTTCATCGAGCAACAGCACGCAGTGTGGCTGCTTGGTGATGGCTTCGGTCAGCAGACCGCCCTGGTCGAACCCGACATAACCTGGAGGCGCACCGATCAGACGCGATACGGTGTGGCGTTCCATGTATTCGGACATGTCGAAACGAATCAGCTCGACGCCCAGCGCCTTGGCCAACTGCCGTGCCGCTTCGGTTTTACCGACACCGGTCGGTCCTGCGAACAGGAACGAACCGACAGGCTTGTCAGGGGATTTCAGGCCGGCACGGGACAGCTTGATCGCGGTCGCCAGGGAGTCGATTGCCGCATCCTGACCGAATACCGTGAGTTTGAGGTCACGCTCCAGGTTACGCAGCAGCTCCTTGTCGGAACTGGTGACGTGTTTCGGCGGAATTCGCGCGATTTTCGCCACGATGTCCTCGACCTGAGGCACTTCGATGCGTTTTACGCGTTTTTCGGCCGGCTGCAGACGCTGATAGGCGCCCGCCTCGTCGATTACATCGATGGCCTTGTCCGGCATGTGCCGGTCATTGATGTAACGCGAAGCCAGTTCGGCGGCTGCGCGCAACGCTTCATCGCTGTACTCGATGTTGTGATGCTGCTCGAAACGCCCTTTCAGCCCGCGCAGGATACCGACGGTGTCTTCCACCGATGGCTCCGAGACGTCGACCTTCTGGAAGCGTCGAGCCAGGGCACGGTCCTTCTCGAAGATGCCGCGAAATTCCTGGAACGTGGTCGAACCGATGCAACGGATATCGCCCGAAGACAGTAGTGGCTTGAGCAGGTTCGAGGCATCCATCACGCCGCCGGACGCAGCACCCGCACCGATGATGGTGTGAATCTCGTCGATGAACAGGATCGCTTGCGGACGTTTTTTCAGCTCATTGAGCAACGCCTTGAAGCGCTTCTCGAAATCACCGCGGTATTTGGTACCCGCCAGCAAGGCGCCCAGATCAAGGGAGTAGACCACGCTGTTGGCCAGCAGGTCCGGTACCTGATTGTCGACGATACGCTTGGCCAGGCCTTCGGCAATCGCGGTTTTACCCACGCCCGCCTCGCCGACCAGCAACGGATTGTTCTTGCGACGACGCGCCAGAATCTGCGCGACACGTTCGACTTCCAGCTCACGGCCTACCAATGGATCAATTCGACCCTGACGCGCAAGTTCGTTGAGATTACTGGCATAAGCATCCAGAGGATTGCCTGAAGAGGAAGACTCACCGCCCTCATCGTCCTGCATATCTTGCTCACCTTCAGAGTGATCGCCTTGCCCGGGCACCTTGGAGATGCCATGGGCGATATAGTTGACGACATCAATGCGGGCAACGCTCTGCTGTTTCAGCAGGAACACTGCCTGACTCTCTTGCTCACTGAAGATCGCGACCAGCACGTTGGCGCCGGTCACCTCACGTTTGCCCGAGCTCTGTACGTGGAACACAGCACGTTGCAGGACACGCTGAAAGCCCAGGGTCGGCTGGGTTTCGCGATCTTCGTCGTGGACGGGGATCAGTGGCGTGGTGGAGTCGATGAACTCCTGCAGGTCGTGCTTGAGTTTGTCGAGGTTTGCACCGCACGCACGCAAAACGGTGGCGGCAGCCTCATTGTCCAATAGGGCCAGCAGGAGATGCTCTACGGTCATGAACTCATGACGCTTCGAACGGGCTTCCTTGAAGGCAAGATTGAGGGTGACTTCGAGCTCGCGGTTTAACATAGCTTCACCTCATACCCAAGTGGTCGGCGTTAACCGTCCTTCTCGATTTCACAGAGTAGCGGATGCTGGCTTTCCCTGGCGTACTGGTTGACCTGCATGGCCTTCGTCTCGGCGATGTCGCGGGTAAACACTCCACATACTGCCCGCCCTTCTGTATGGACGGCCAGCATGACCTTGGTCGCCAGCTCGCGATTCAGGTTAAAAAACACCTCGAGCACTTCGACGACGAAATCCATCGGTGTGTAGTCATCGTTGAACAAAACCACCTTGTACATCGGCGGCGCCTGCAATGCAGGCTTTGCTTCCTGAACAGCAACGCCTGCGGAATCGTCGTCGTGTAAATCAGGGCGATCCTGATTGAATGTTAGTCGAATCTGGCTGATTGCATGCATGGAAAGAAAGGTTCGTCAGTTGTTCAAATTCATTGGTGGGGGCGGCTGCCAGCGTTTTCAAGCACAACTGCTAGGTCAGCTTGACTATCGGCAAAACGGTGTTACAACCAATAGAGCCCACAGTGGGTAAAAAAGGTCCGCGGAGTCAATCTTATTTACAGGTTCGACTGCGGATGTACTGGATGATACTCCAGTGATGGAGTCTGTTGCAGAGGGAGTTGGGTATGGCAGTCGGCAAGGTGAAGTGGTTCAACAATGCCAAGGGTTACGGATTCATCAACGAAGACGGCAAGACTGAAGATTTGTTTGCCCACTACTCGGCCATTCAAATGGAAGGTTATAAAACCTTGAAAGCCGGTCAGACCGTCGCTTTCGACATTATCCAGGGGCCTAAAGGGCTGCACGCCGTCAACATCGGCAACCCTGTCGATAAATCGAAAGATGCGACACAGATCGCACCGGAAACTGCCAAGGCCTGAAACCGCAGCCTCATCCAGTCATAAAAAAACCGTCTGACTCAGGAGCCAGACGGTTTTTTGTTTGCCTGCGCTTTATTACATGTGCGAGATCAACGCATCACCGAAACCGGAAGAAGACACCAGCTTCGCACCTTCCATAAGACGCTCGAAGTCATAGGTCACGGTCCGGGCCTTGATTGCGCCATTGGTACCCTTGATGATCAAGTCTGCCGCCTCGGTCCAGCCCAGATGGCGAAGCATCATTTCCGCCGACAGGATCACCGAACCCGGGTTGACCTGGTCCTTGCCTGCGTATTTCGGCGCAGTGCCGTGGGTGGCTTCGAACATGGCCACGGTGTCAGACAGGTTGGCACCTGGCGCGATACCGATACCGCCCACTTCCGCCGCCAGGGCGTCGGAGAGGTAGTCACCGTTGAGGTTCAGGGTGGCGATCACGTCGTATTCAGCCGGACGCAGCAGGATCTGCTGGAGCATGGCGTCGGCGATGGCATCCTTGACGATGACTTCTCGGCCGGTTTTCGGGTTCTTGAACTTCATCCACGGGCCGCCATCGAGCAACTCGGCGCCGAACTCCTCCTTCGCCACCTCATAGCCCCAGTCCTTGAAGGCACCTTCGGTGAATTTCATGATGTTGCCCTTGTGCACGATGGTCAGCGACTTGCGGTCGTTATCCACTACATATTGCAGGGCTTTGCGCACCAGGCGCTTGGTGCCTTCCTTGGAAACCGGCTTGATACCGATGCCGCAATCCTGGTCGAAACGGATCTTGGTGACACCCATTTCTTCCTTGAGGAACTTGATGACCTTGGTGGCCTCAGGGGAGCCAGCCTTCCATTCGATACCGGCATAAATGTCTTCGGAGTTTTCGCGGAAGATCACCATGTCGACGTCGCCTGGCTTTTTCACCGGGCTGGGCACGCCTTCGAACCACACCACCGGACGCAGGCACACATACAGGTCAAGCTGCTGGCGCAGGGCCACGTTCAGCGAGCGAATGCCGCCACCGACCGGCGTGGTCAGCGGGCCCTTGATGGAGACGACGTAATCTTTCACGGCGTCCAGGGTTTCCTGGGGCAGCCAGGTGTCCTGGTCGTAGACCTGAGTCGCTTTTTCGCCAGCATAGACTTCCATCCAGGAAATCTTGCGCTTGCCCCCGTAGGCTTTCGCTACGGCAGCATCAACCACTTTGATCATCACAGGACTGACATCGACACCAATACCGTCACCTTCAATGAAGGGGATGATCGGGTTATCAGGGACATTGAGAGAATGGTCTGCATTGACGGTGATTTTTTCGCCGACGGCTGGAACCTGAATCTTCTTGTAACCCATGCTGAACTCCATTGATTGGATTGAACATCTGGCTTGGTTCGAGCGTAACCCAGTTGAATCGGCGCGCAAACCCTATGTTCCACCCATCTGCTGCCGAGCCCTGCAACTCGCCACCTACAAGCCTGAAAGCAAAGGGAAAAGTGCCAAACTCAAGCACGACGAACGAGCTTGCGCCCCGCTCGCCCCTGCGACCTTTAGACCAATGGACGAGAATGGATACGCATGAACCATCGGCAGATTGCCAGCTACCTATGTATAATGCCGCCGCTGACTAAAGGGTCACGTCAGGTTGAACAGCTCTACGATGAGTGTTTCCGCCCGTTAAGCCAGTCTGTTACCGCAGCCCGGCTACTTGACACCCTACTGATGCACCCAACATCACAGCAACGAAACCTCGATATTCGGCTCATGGATGACTTTGAACGAACGCGCTTACCCGGCGCCCTCGAGTTTCTGCGCACGCTTTAGCAAAGAAGAGAGAGTTAATCCGAATATGCCCACCCGCTCGAAGATCATCTATACCTTCACCGACGAAGCCCCAGCCCTCGCCACCTATTCATTGTTGCCTATCGTAGAGGCCTTCACCGCCTCCGCTGATATCGCCGTGGAAACCCGCGATATCTCTCTTGCAGGGCGCATCCTGGCCAGCTTCCCCGAGCAACTGGGTGACAAAGCCGTAGCCGACCACCTCGCCGAACTGGGCGCCCTGGCCGTTACGCCTGAAGCCAACATCATCAAGCTGCCGAACATCAGCGCCTCGGTTCCGCAACTGCAAGCCGCGATCAAAGAGCTGCAAGCCCAGGGCTACGCACTGCCGGACTACCCGGAAACCGTGACCTGCGACGCCGACAAAGAAGCCAAGGCGCGCTACGACAAGGTCAAGGGCAGCGCCGTGAACCCGGTCCTGCGCGAAGGCAACTCCGACCGTCGTGCACCACTGTCGGTCAAGAACTACGCGCGCAAGCACCCGCACAAAATGGGCGCCTGGGCCAAGGACTCCAAGTCCCACGTAGCCCACATGAGCACCGGCGATTTCTACGGCAGCGAGAAAGCTGCCCTGATCGACGCCGCTGACGCCGTGAAAATCGAACTGATCGCAAAAGACGGCACCGCCACCGTCCTCAAGGAAAAAACCAGCGTACAAGCCGGTGAGATCCTCGATTGCGCCGTGATGAGCAAAAACGCCCTGCGCGCCTTCATCGCCGCCGAAATCGAAAGCGCCAAGGCGCAAGGCGTGCTGCTGTCGGTTCACCTCAAGGCGACCATGATGAAGGTCTCCGACCCGATCATGTTCGGCCAGATCGTTGCCGAATTCTATAAAGACGCCCTGGCCAAGCACGCTGACGTGCTGGCGCAGATCGGCTTCAACCTGAACAACGGCATCGGCGATCTGTACGCTCGCATCAAGGCCCTGCCGGCCGAGCAACAGGCTGCCATCGAAGCTGACATCCAGGCGGTCTACGCCGTTCGTCCGTCGCTGGCGATGGTCAACTCCGACAAAGGCATCACCAACCTGCACGTGCCGAGCGACGTCATCGTCGACGCCTCGATGCCAGCGATGATCCGTGATTCCGGCAAGATGTGGGGCACCGACGGTCAGCTGCACGACACCAAGGCGGTGATCCCGGATCGCTGCTACGCGACCATCTACCAGGCCGTGATCGAAGATTGCAAAGCCAATGGCGCTTTCGATCCGACCACCATGGGCAGCGTGCCAAACGTCGGCCTGATGGCGAAGAAAGCCGAAGAGTACGGCTCCCACGACAAGACCTTCCAGATCAAGGCTGACGGCGTGGTTCGCGTCACCGACAGCAAGGGCAACCTGCTGATGGAACAGGCTGTTGAAGCCGGCGACATCTTCCGCATGTGCCAGACCAAAGACGCGCCGATCCAGGACTGGGTCAAACTGGCCGTCAACCGTGCTCGCGCCAGCAGCACTCCGGCCATCTTCTGGCTGGACCCAATGCGCGCCCACGACGGCGTAGTGATCGAGAAAGTTCAGGCTTACCTGAAGGATCACGACACTGCCGGTCTGGACATCCAGATCATGGCGCCGGTCGATGCCATGAAGTACACCCTGCAGCGCACTCGCGAAGGCAAGGACACCATTTCGGTGACCGGCAACGTACTGCGCGACTACCTGACCGACCTGTTCCCGATCATGGAGCTGGGCACCAGCGCCAAGATGCTGTCGATCGTCCCGCTGATGAACGGCGGTGGCCTGTTCGAAACCGGCGCCGGCGGTTCGGCACCGAAGCACGTGCAACAACTGCTGGAAGAGAACTTCCTGCGTTGGGATTCGCTGGGTGAATTCCTGGCACTGGCGGCGTCCCTGGAACACCTGGGCGTGACCTACAACAACGCCAAGGCACTGGTACTGGCCAAGACCCTCGACCAGGCAACCGGCCTGTTCCTGGACAACAACAAGTCGCCATCGCGCAAAGTCGGCAACATCGACAACCGCGGCAGCCACTTCTACCTGGCGCTGTACTGGGCCCAGGCCCTGGCCGCCCAGACCGAAGACGCTGCACTGCAAGCGCAGTTCGCGACCCTGGCCAAAACCCTGACCGAGAACGAGGCAACCATCGTTGCCGAGCTCAACGCCGTTCAGGGCAAGCCAGTGGACATCGGCGGTTACTACCACGCCGACGCCGAGCTGATCAGCAAGGCCATGCGCCCGAGCGCAACCTTCAACGCGGCGGTTGCTGCGCTGGTGTAAGGTTGTAAGGGAACATCACAAACCCCGGCCCTGCGCCGGGGTTTGTGCTTTCCGGGCCTCACACAATGCTGAATAAACACTCAGCGCCTGTGGGAGCGGCTAGCTCCCACAGGTGATCGGTTTAAACAGTAGAATGCCGTCACACCCGAATCCGAGGAAACCCCATGGACTGGAAACCCCACATCACCGTCGCCACCATCGTCGAAGACAACGGCCGCTTCCTGATGGTCGAAGAACTCAAGCACGGTCGCGTTGTACTCAACCAGCCGGCCGGTCACCTGGACCCGAATGAAACCCTGACCGAAGCCGCCGTGCGCGAAACCCTCGAAGAGACCGGCTGGGACGTCGAAGCGACCGGCGTACTGGGCATTTATCTCTACACCGCGCCGAGCAACGGCGTGACTTACCAAAGGGTCTGCTTCATCGCCAAGGCCTTGAAACACAACCCCGAATACCAACTGGACGATGGCATCGTCGGCGCCAAGTGGCTGACCCGTGAGGAATTAATGACCCAACGGGATAACTGGCGCAGCGAGTTGATCATCCGCTGCATCGACGATTATCTGGCCGGCTTGCGCTTCGGCCTCGAATTGATCCGTCCTTCTCTTTAGCCTTGCAGGCCCGAGCCTGTTAGAATCGCGTCCTTTTTCAAGACACTCATTGAATCCCTATGCGTGATCCAGCCCCTTCTGACACACAAAAGAAGCGCGTCATTGTCGGCATGTCCGGCGGCGTGGACTCCTCCGTTTCCGCTCTCCTGCTGATCGAGCAGGGCTATGAAGTGGAAGGCCTGTTCATGAAGAACTGGGAAGAAGACGACGGAACCGAATACTGCACCGCCATGGACGACCTGGCGGATGCGCAAGCCGTGTGCGACAAGATTGGCATAAAGCTGCACACCGCCAACTTCGCCGCCGAGTACTGGGACAACGTGTTCGAGCATTTCCTGGCCGAATACAAGGCCGGACGCACGCCGAACCCGGACATCCTGTGCAACCGCGAGATCAAGTTCAAGGCGTTCCTCGACTACGCCATGATGCTCGGTGCCGACCTGATCGCCACCGGCCACTACGTGCGTCGCCGCGACATCGACGGCCGCACCGAACTGCTCAAGGGCCTGGACCCGAACAAGGACCAGAGCTACTTCCTGCACGCCGTCGGCGGTGAGCAGATCGCCAAGACCCTGTTCCCGGTCGGCGAGCTGGAAAAACCCCAGGTGCGCGCGATTGCCGAAAAGTACGAACTGGCCACGGCAAAGAAAAAGGACTCCACCGGGATCTGCTTTATCGGCGAACGCCGCTTCAGCGACTTCCTCAAGCAGTACCTGCCTGCGCAACCGGGCGAGATCAAGACCACCGAAGGCGAAATCATCGGCCGCCATCACGGCTTGATGTATCACACCATCGGCCAGCGCCAGGGCCTTGGCATCGGCGGCCTGAAAGACGCCAGCGACGAGCCGTGGTACGTGCTGATCAAGGATCTGGAGCACAACGAACTGATCGTCGGCCAGGGCAACGACCATCCGTGGCTGTTCTCCCGCGCCCTGCTCGCCTCGGACATCTACTGGGTCAACCCGATCGACCTGAGCCAGCCACGCAAGCTGACCGCCAAGGTTCGTTATCGTCAGGGCGATCAACCCTGCACCCTGGAAAAAACCGCCACCGGCTACCGCGCCACCTTCGATGACCCGCAACGCGCGGTCACCCCAGGCCAGTCCGTGGTGTTCTACGACGGTGAAGTCTGCCTTGGCGGCGGCGTCATCGAAGTGGCAGAGCCGTGGACGAGCAAAGGTCAGGCCCTATGAGCCCGACCCAGGAGCAACTGACAGCACTGGGCGGCGTGTTTCTCGCCGCGGTGCTGGTGGACAGGATTGCCAAAACCGGCCAGACCAACGAAGCGGGCCTGACCTGCATGCTCGGCAGCCTGCTGATTCGCGACCCCAAGGACACCCTGGAAGTCTACGGCGGCGACGACCTCAACCTGCGTGAAGGTTATCGCGCCCTGATCGGCGCCCTCGAACGCGATCCGAGCGCCCTGCAGCGCGAGCCGTTGCGTTATGCCCTGGCCATGCTCGGCCTCGAGCGCCAGCTGTCCAAGCGCAACGACATGCTCGACATCATTGGCAAGCGCCTGCCGCAGATCCAGTCCCAGGTCGAACACTTCGGCCCGGCCCACGAAAACGTCATTGCCGCCTGTGGCGCGCTGTACCAGGACACCCTCAGCACCCTGCGCCAGCGCATCCAGGTGCACGGCGACATGCGCAACCTGCAGCAACCCAGCAACGCCTCGAAAATCCGCGCCCTGTTGCTGGCCGGCATCCGTTCTGCGCGCCTGTGGCGACAGTTGGGCGGCCATCGCTGGCAGTTGGTGTTCAGCCGGCGCAAATTGCTCAAAGAACTTTACCCATTGATGCGTAACGAATAACTCGCATCGATAGCGCAACACATCGCAATACGCGTAATACGCCGGTCAGTTGGCGACGGACCGGCGGATTTTTTCATGTATGATACGCGCCCCATTTCGTTGCCCGACTGTCCGAGAACACCCCATGCAGCTTTCTTCGCTCACTGCGGTTTCCCCTGTAGACGGCCGCTACGCCGGCAAAACCCAGGCCCTGCGCCCAATTTTCAGCGAGTACGGCCTGATCCGTGCGCGCGTTCTGGTTGAAGTGCGCTGGCTCCAGCGCCTGGCCGCTCACCCTGCCATCAGCGAAGTGCCGGCGTTCTCCGCCGAAGCCAACGCAGTGTTGAACACCCTGGCGGAAAACTTCTCTCTGGAGCACGCCGAGCGCGTCAAAGAGATCGAGCGCACCACCAACCACGACGTCAAAGCCATCGAGTACCTGCTCAAGGAGCAGGCGGCCAAGCTGCCGGAACTGGCCAAGGTCAGCGAATTCATCCACTTTGCCTGCACCAGCGAGGACATCAACAACCTGTCCCACGCCCTGATGCTGCGCGAAGGTCGTGATGACGTGATGCTGCCGCTGATGCGCCAGACCGCCAACGCCATCCGCGAACTGGCCATCCGTTTCGCCGACGTGCCGATGCTGTCGCGCACCCATGGTCAGCCGGCCTCGCCGACCACCCTGGGCAAAGAACTGGCGAACGTGGTTTACCGCCTGGAGCGTCAGATCGCTCAAGTCGCCGCCGTGCCACTGCTGGGCAAGATCAACGGCGCTGTCGGCAACTACAACGCCCACCTCTCGGCCTACCCGGACATCGACTGGGAAGCCAACGCCCGCGCCTTCATCGAAGACGAGCTGGGCCTGGGCTTCAACCCGTACACCACGCAGATCGAACCGCACGACTACATTGCCGAGCTGTTCGACGCGATCGCTCGCTTCAACACCATCCTGATCGACTTTGACCGTGACATCTGGGGCTACATCTCCCTGGGTTACTTCAAACAGCGCACCATTGCCGGCGAAATCGGTTCGTCGACCATGCCGCACAAGGTCAACCCGATCGACTTCGAAAACTCCGAAGGCAACCTGGGCATCGCCAACGCACTGTTCCAGCACCTGGCAAGCAAGCTGCCAATTTCCCGCTGGCAGCGCGACCTGACCGACTCCACCGTGCTGCGCAACCTCGGTGTCGGCTTCGCCCACAGCGTGATCGCCTACGAAGCCAGCCTCAAAGGCATCAGCAAGCTCGAGCTGAACGCTGAAAAGATCGCTGCCGACCTGGACGCCTGCTGGGAAGTCCTGGCTGAGCCGATCCAGACCGTGATGCGCCGCTACAACATCGAAAACCCGTACGAGAAGCTGAAAGAATTGACTCGCGGCAAAGGCATCAGCCCTGAAGCGCTGCAGACTTTCATCGACGGCCTGGACATGCCAGCCGCCGCCAAGGCCGAGCTGAAACTGCTCACCCCGGCCAACTACATCGGCAACGCTGTAGAGCAAGCAAAACGTATCTGATCGACCGTTAGACCCCGATAAGACGCCCGGCCGCGCCGGGCGTTTTTATTCCCGTCTGAAAAGTGCTTTTTTTCAATAGGTTACACATGAATCCTGACACTCCTCTGCAACTTCTGGGCGGCATCACGGCACGCGAGTTCCTGCGCGACTACTGGCAGAAAAAACCACTGCTGATCCGTCAGGCAATTCCTGATTTCGAAAGCCCGATCGACGCCGACGAACTGGCCGGCCTGGCCCTCGAGGAAGAAGTCGAATCGCGCCTGGTGATCGAGCACGGCGAACGCCCTTGGGAACTGCGCCGCGGCCCGTTCGCCGAAGACGAATTCAGCAAGCTGCCAGAGCGTGAATGGACCCTGCTGGTGCAAGCCGTCGACCAGTTCGTACCGGAAGTCAGCGAGTTGCTGGAAAACTTCCGCTTCCTGCCGAGCTGGCGCGTCGACGACGTGATGATCAGCTTCGCAGCGCCGGGCGGCAGCGTCGGTCCACACTTCGACAACTACGACGTATTCCTGCTGCAAGGCCACGGCAAGCGCAACTGGAAAATCGGCCAGATGTGCGACTCCGACAGCCCGCTGCTGCAACACGCGGACCTGCGCATCCTCGCCGAATTCGAGCAGACCGAAGAATGGGTCCTGGAACCGGGCGACATGCTGTACCTGCCGCCACGCCTGGCCCATTGCGGCATCGCGGTCGATGACTGCATGACCTACTCGGTCGGCTTCCGCGCGCCGAGCGCCGCTGAAGTGCTGACCCACTTCACCGACTTCCTCAGCCAGTTCCTGCCGGACGAAGAGCGCTACACCGACGCTGACGCCCAGCCGGCCGCCGATCCGCATCAGATTCAGCACGATGCCCTGGATCGCCTGAAAAGCCTGCTGGCCGAGCACATGAGCGATGAGCGCCTGCTGCTGACCTGGTTCGGCCAGTACATGACCGAGCCGCGCTACCCTGAACTGGTCGTTGGCCCGGAAGATCTTGCCGAAGACGACGTGCTCAACGCGCTGGAAGACGGCGCCGTGCTGATCCGCAACCCGAGCGCACGCCTGGCCTGGTCGGAAGTCGATGATGACCTGCTGCTGTTCGCCAGCGGCCAGAGCCGCTACCTGCCGGGCAAACTGCGCGAGCTGTTGAAGATGATCTGCGCCGCCGACGCCCTGCACACCGACAACCTTGGCCCATGGCTGAGCGATGAAGACGGCCGCGGCCTGCTGTGTGAACTGGTCAAGCAAGGAAGCCTGGGGTTTGCCGATGAATAAGATTCACGTACGTGTCGCAGACTGGCAAAAGGACAACGCCGAGATCCGGCGCATTCGTGAAACGGTATTCGTCGCCGAACAGTGCGTGCCTCCAGAACTGGAGTGGGATGCCGATGACGCCACCGCCGTGCATTTCCTCGCTTTCGAAGGTGACTTTCCGATCGGCACCGCGCGCCTGTTGCCCGATGGTCACATCGGCCGGGTATCGGTACTCAAGGACTGGCGTGGCCTGAAAGTCGGCGATGCACTGATGCAAGCGGTGATCGGCGAAGCCGAGGAGCGCGGGCTGAAGCAGCAAATGCTCAGCGCCCAGGTCCAGGCCACGGCGTTCTATGAGCGCCTGGGTTTCAGCATGGTCAGCGAGGAGTTCCTGGAAGCCGGGATTCCGCATGTCGATATGGTTCGCCATTCGGCTTGAGACGCAGGCGTAGCTATCGCGAGCAAGCTCGCTCCCACAAGGGATCTCCAGTGGACATGGATTTTGTGTCAGATAGAGAACCACTGTGGGAGCGAGCTTGCTCGCGATGACGGCCTCAAGCTCACTCCAAAACGCCCCGACATCCACCGATGCCGGGGCGTTTTGCTGCCCAGGATTCAACTACCATCACCTCAGGCCGACAAACTGGCAATATCAAGCCTCTAGATCGCGGAGATAACGGACATGTCCCTACGCACCCTGCTCGCCACCCTGCTCCTCGGCTGCAGCTTTTCGGCGGTGGCAGCCACGGAAATCGTGCCCCTCAAATACCACACCAGCGCCGATATGCTGCCTGTAGCACAGGACTACATCGGCAAGGATGGCCAGGTCAGCGCCTACGGCAGCCAACTGATCGTCAACGCCGATCAACGCAAGATCGACGAGCTCAAGGCCTTGCTCGCGCAGCTCGACACGGCACCCAAACGCTTGCTGATCACGGTCGACACCAGCGACAGCAATGGCCAAGGCAACCAGGGCTACTCGGTGAACGGCGCCAAACCCAGCCAGACCCGCATCATTGACTACAGCACCGCCAGCCGCGAAGGCGGTGTTCAGCAAGTGCAGGCCAGCGAAGGCACACCGGCGTTGATCCAGGTCGGCCAGAGCGTGCCGATCACCAGCAGCCAGACCGACTCCTACGGCGGCTACAGCAGTCAGACCCAGTATCGCAACGTCACCCAGGGGTTCTACGTCACGGCAAACGTCACCGGCGACATCGTTCACCTGTCGATCAGTACCAACCGTGACCGCATGAGCCAGGAACGTCCCGATGTAGTGAACGTGCAAAGCACCGACACAACGGTCACCGGGCGCCTGGGTGAATGGATCCTGCTGGCCGGGATGAATGGCCAGACGCTAGCCGACAAACAGGGCCAGACCCGCACCTACTCGACCCAGAGCCGCAATGACATGACCTTGCGGGTAAAAGTCGACACCCTGGACTAAAGCACCGAAAACTGACCGGCGAGTCGTATTAGACCAAAGATGTAGTGCTTGAAAAAAAGCACTACAAAACGTTTGACGAGTTAAAAAAGCAAAGGCATGATGGCCTCGCTCCCGCTAATCAGGGGCCCTGGCAAGGGCCTTCGAGGCGATGTTCGCACCTACCCCCGCGAACCGCTTCGTGTCTGTACCGCCCACAAGGTGTGTTTGACGAGGTTGTCGACTGGAACGAAGTTGTCCCGAGGGACGGAAGCGTAATTAGGTAACCCGGCAGCACACTGATGTTCGTACCAAGGCCCACGACGCCCGAATGCGCCCGCAGTTCGCCTTTACCTGCTCACTTCCCCTCGAGCCCATCGTTCATCCCGTCGCCCTCCCCGCCATACCGACTTGACCGCCAAAGCTTCTGGTCAGCGAGCGCAGGAATTTTCCACCGCAGAACAACTTTTCATAAAGACGCGACGAGGTTTATCTCCCATGGCACTGACACGCGAACAGCAAATTGCAGCCCTCGAAAAAGACTGGGCTGAAAACCCGCGCTGGAAAGGCGTGACACGCACTTACTCCGCTGCTGACGTCGTCCGTCTGCGTGGCTCGGTTCAGCCTGAGCACACCTTTGCGAAAATGGGCGCCGAGAAGCTGTGGAACCTGGTTACCCAGGGTGCCAAGCCAGCCTTCCGTCCAGAGAAAGATTTCGTCAACTGCATGGGCGCCCTGACTGGCGGCCAGGCTGTTCAGCAGGTCAAGGCCGGTATCCAGGCCATCTACCTGTCGGGCTGGCAGGTGGCTGCGGACAACAACTCCGCAGAATCCATGTACCCAGACCAGTCGCTGTACCCGGTGGACTCGGTTCCAACCGTGGTCAAGCGCATCAACAACGCCTTCCGTCGTGCTGACCAGATCCAGTGGAAAGCCGGCAAGAACCCGGGCGACGCAGGCTACATCGACTACTTCGCGCCAATCGTCGCTGACGCCGAAGCCGGCTTCGGCGGCGTACTGAACGCCTACGAGCTGATGAAGAGCATGATCGAAGCAGGCGCCGCCGGCGTTCACTTCGAAGACCAACTGGCTTCCGTGAAAAAATGCGGCCACATGGGCGGCAAGGTACTGGTTCCAACCCAGGAAGCCGTACAGAAGCTGACCGCAGCTCGTCTGGCAGCTGACGTTGCCGGTACCCAGACCATCATCCTGGCCCGTACCGACGCCAACGCCGCTGACCTGCTGACTTCGGATTGCGACCCGTACGACCAGCCGTTCGTGACTGGCGAGCGCACCCAGGAAGGTTTCTACAAAGTACGCGCCGGTCTGGACCAGGCAATCGCCCGTGGCCTGGCTTACGCTCCGTACGCCGACCTGATCTGGTGCGAAACTGCCAAGCCGGACCTGGAAGAAGCCCGTCGCTTCGCTGAAGCGATCAAGAAGGAATACCCGGACCAGTTGCTGTCGTACAACTGCTCGCCTTCCTTCAACTGGAAGAAAAACCTGGACGACGCGACCATCGCCAAGTTCCAGCGTGAACTGTCCGCCATGGGTTACAAGCACCAGTTCATCACCCTGGCCGGCATTCACAACATGTGGCACAGCATGTTCAACCTGGCGCACGACTACGCCCGCAACGACATGACTGCCTACGTGAAACTGCAAGAGCAAGAGTTCGCTGACGCCGCCAAAGGCTACACCTTCGTGGCTCACCAGCAGGAAGTGGGCACTGGCTACTTCGACGACATGACCACTGTGATCCAGGGCGGCTCGTCGTCGGTTACCGCTCTGACCGGTTCGACTGAAGAAGAGCAGTTCCACTGATCTGCTTCGCCTGAGTCAACAGCCGCTGCGGATCGAATAGAAAGCTAACCGCAGCGCTGCACATCTGACGCCCCGACTGGTTCGGGGCGTTTTTTTTGTCTGGATTTCAGCCAAAGACAAGCCTGTCACCCGGCCATCGACCCAGCACTTGTGAACTGTCGTCACACCCTGTTTGAAGCATTTGGGGCTAATGCGCGCCTCGCTTAAGGCTTAGGGTACGAGCCATCGCCGTCTCGTTGCGGCGTTACGACAATAATAATGCGCTGATTCGAGGTACAAGCCGATGCGTGATGACAAAGACAAGGCTAACAACGAGCTAGGGAATGGCTTGAAAGGGCGACAGGTCACGATGATCTCGATCGGTGGCGTGATCGGCGCCGGCCTTTTCGTGGGTTCGAGCAATGCCATTGCGGCCGCCGGCCCTGCGGTACTGGTGTCCTATGTGTTTGCCGCGATCATCGTGGTGCTGGTCATGCAGATGCTCGGCGAAATGGCGACCGCCCGGCCGGACACTGGCTCATTCTCTTCTTATGCGGATCAGGCCATCGGGCGCTGGGCCGGGTTTTCCATCGGCTGGCTGTACTGGTGGTTCTACGTGCTGGTCATTGCCATCGAAGCCATCGTGGCCGGCAACATCCTCGGCGACTGGCTAGGCATTTCGCACTGGATGGCAGCCTTCGGTATCACCTTTGCCCTGATCCTCTGCAACAGCCTCAGTGTCGGCTCGTTCGGCACCCTGGAATACTGGCTGTCGCTGTTCAAGGTGGTGTCGATCGTCGGCTTCATTGTCCTCGGCGTGCTGGCCATTCTCGGCCTGCTGCCCGGCTCATCCACCAGCGGCTTTTCCAATCTTTACGCCAACGGGGGTTTTGCCCCTAACGGCAATGTGGCGATTGTCGCTGGATTGCTGACGGCGATGTTCAGCTTCCAGGGCAGCGAAGTGGTGACGATCGCCGCCGCCGAATCCAAGGATCCGAAAGCCAACATCAAGAAAGCGATTCGCGCCGTCGTATGGCGCCTGGGCTTGTTCTACCTGGGTTCGATGTTCGTGGTGGTGTGCCTGATTCCGTGGAATGCACCCGACCTGGCACACGGCTCCTACCAGGCCGTGCTGAGCGCAATGAACATCCCCTGGGCGCCGCAAATCATGAGCATCGTCGTTCTGGTGGCGGTCACCAGTTGCCTGAATTCGGCCATCTACACCGCTTCGCGCATGGCGTATTCACTCGCCCGACGTGGCGATGCACCCAAGGCCGTGTCGCGCACGACCCGCCAAGGCGTTCCGCTATTGGCCGTCGCCCTGACATCGCTGGCAGCACTGACCGCACTGACTGCCAACTATCTGTTGCCCAAGGAGGTGTTTCAATTCCTTCTGGCCACCAGCGGCGCGCTGGCGTTGCTGATGTACCTGGTGATCGCCTGCACGCAATTGTGCATGCGTCGCAAACTGGTTGCTCAAGGCAAAAAACTGGAAGTGCGGATGTGGCTGTTCCCCTACCTCACAATCCTGACGATCATTTTCATCCTGGCCATTTTCGCGATCATGGCGGCCTTCCCCGGCCAACGCGCGGAACTGCTCTCCACGCTAGGCCTGACCACGGTGCTGGTGATCATTGGCGCGTACCTGCAGAAGTCACAGCCCGAGCTTTCGGCGCGACGCAGCGCCATGGCGCCGGTTGAACCTGTCTCCCCACAAGCACTGGCCTGAATAGCGGCAACTACTGTGACTGCGCTTCACAGTGAGTGTGCCCGCCACCCTGTTTTTCGCGACTGATCACCGCCCTAATCTGCGTACAGCCCCGGCTGACGCATGAGCGGGGCTCCCCAAACTGACAAGGAATACCCCATGAGCATTGCTCCAAAACCTGATGCACTGGCCATCCCCTATCAATTGCCGCAAGTGCCGTTCATGGCCCCCGACATGGTTCACCCCGGCGTGCTTGGCCAATGGCTTGAAGACGACCGACTCTGGGTACCGGTAACCGACTCCGTCTCGTTCAAGCCTGTGCTGCTAAGCGTTTCGGGCGGCTACTACATCAACCTGCTGCGCGTGCGCAAAAGCGGTGTGCTGTCGCGCCATCGCCACACCGGCGGCGTTCACGCCCTGGTGCTCAAGGGGCGCTGGTACTATCTGGAGCACGACTGGATCGCCGAGGAAGGCTCGTTTGCGTTCGAACCGCCGGGAGAAACCCACACCCTGTTCGTACCGGAAGATGTCGAAGAGATGATCACCTGGTTCCACGTTCAGGGCGGCTATACCTACGTGGACCCGCAAGGCGTGGCGGTCGGTTACGAGGACGTTTTCACCAAACTGGAAACAGCCCGCGCGCACTACAAAACCCTGGGGCTGCCAGACGACTACATCGAACAGTTCATTCGCTGAATCCACACAGTGGCAGGCGCCTGACCGGTACAGGAGGCAAACATTGGATAACTACTCGCAGCTGCTGGCGTTTCTCTGGGCCACCGAGCACGGTAATTTTTCCGCTGCCTCTCGTGCCCACGGGCTGACGCCATCAGCCATCAGCAAACTGATCTCTCGCCTGGAGGACCGCCTGCAGGTGCGCCTGTTCCAGCGCGGCACGCGCAGCTTGTCGCTGACCGAAGAAGGCGCAGCCTATCTGGTCAGCGCTCGCGCGGTGATCAATGCCATGGCCGAAGCGGATTCACTGGCTGAAGCCTTTCCGACTCGCGTCAGCGGCATGCTACGTATTCACACCATGTCGACCTTTGCCAAGCATCAGATCATTCCGTGGCTGCCGGAGTTTCTCGCCGCCTACCCCGGGCTGACGATCGATATCCAGATCGGCGCGCAATTCTCCGATCAGTTCGATCAGGGCCTGGACCTGGCCATTCACAGCGGCGTGCTGCCCGACTCGACGCGTATCGCACGCAAGATCGGCCAGAGCCGCTGGATCATCTGCGCCTCACCGGACTACCTCGCCCGCCATGGAACCCCCGAACACCCGCAACAATTGCTCGAACACACCTGTTTCAGCTTTGGCTTCAACAGTGTCTGGAATGACTGGGATTTCCTCATCGATGGCAATCCCACCCGCGTCCCGGTCATCCCCAAGGCAACCTTTGCCCAGGGGGACCTGCTGCGCGACCTGGCGCTCAGCGGCGCGGGCATCGTGCGCCTGGCCGAGTTTCATATTGGTCAGGATATCCACGAAGGCCGCCTGATCCCGCTGCTGCAGAACCACAGCCCGGACAACTTCGAACCGATTTACATGATCTACACCAACCGCAAGCATCTCAGCCCCAGGATCCGTGTGTTCCGCGACTTTCTCGAGCAAAAACTCGCCCAAAGCCCCTGGAACACCCGCCAGTCCTGAGCGCGACTGAACGCTCTGCTGCCGCTACCTACGAATAATGCAAAGAGGCCCCTATGCGTAACCTGATTGGCGATGTCTCAAGCGCCGCTCGCATCCTTCCCGACCTCAATGGCCAAACCCTGTTCATCAAGAACGGCAAGGGCGCCTACCTGTGGGACGATCAAGGTCGTCGCTACATCGACACTGCACTCGGCTTCGGTGCCGTGCTGCTGGGACATGCCAACAACATCGTCAACGAACAAGTGGCGGCAGCCCTGGCCGATTCCGCCGCGCCGTCGTGGGCGCATGTTCGCGAGCATGCAGCGGCCTCTGCATTGGCCGCGCACACCGGCGCCTTGAGCAAAGTCATTTTCACCAATTCCGGCAGTGAAGCCGTGCATTTGGCCTGCCGTGCCGCACGCGCCTACACCGGACGGGCGCGGATCGCGAAAATGGCGGCGGGATTCGACGGCTGGTTCGATGACGTCAGTTTCGGCAACGTCTCATCCAGTGAAGCGAGTTTCGCCGACGGACAACGCCCCTCCACCCCGCGCACCACGCTGCTGCGCTTCAACGACTTTGAGGACGTGGATCGGCTGTTCGCCGAAGACCCGGACATCGCTGCAGTGATCCTTGAACCCATGCTGGCCAACGCAGGCTGCATCATGCCGGCGCCGGGTTACCTGCTGCACGTTCAGCAAGTCGCCCACCGGCATGGCGCACTGGTTATCTGTGATGAGGTGCTGATGGGCTTTCGCCTGCATGCGGGGCTGGCAGGTCTGCAAGCGGGTCTGGACCCGGACATCGCCAGCGTCGGCAAGGCAATCGGCAATGGCGTGCCGGTTTCGGCGATCGTCGGCAAGCCGCACATCCTGGCCGGCTTCGAAGAGGGACGCGTTTTGCGCGGGGGCACCTTCAGTGGCAACCCGATCGCCTGCGCGGCCGTGATCAGCACATTGGCGCAATTGGATGACGCGGATTACCGGCGCCTGATCGAGCGCGGCGAGGCCCTGCGTGCTGCCGTGGAAACCTCGTTCAAGGCCCAGGGCATCCTCGTCAGTACCAGCGGTTACGGCAACGTCTTTGGCATCTGGCCTTCGGCGAAGGCACCGACGACCTATGAAGAAGCATTGATGTTTGGTGATGCCACGTTCAGCAAGGCGTTGCACCTGGCGCTGCGAGAAGCCGGCGTGTTGCTGATGCCCTCGCCCTACGGGCGGGTTTATCTGTCATTCGACCATGACGATGAGGTGGTCGAGGCAATGAAGGCCGCGTTTGCGGTCGCCGCTTCGAAGCTGGCATCCCGCTTCGCCCGGTAGTTACCCAACCGGCCAAGCCGTTCAGGCTCGACGTGCTGCCCGCATCGAGCCTGAGCGCGCGCCAGAAAACTCCGCCAAAACGTCGCTCGCCGCTACTTGCAATAACGTGCAAGTTAGACAACTTCCCGACGCCTCCCCCTTTAAACAGTTACAAAACCACGCCAAACAATATTGATTATCATTTAGGAGCAACTATATTCGTTACAGCATAAACAAAACATAATTGAGCAAATGCCAGCTAATGCCCACAGGCCAAGGGTTACAGGGCTTTGAGGTCGCGCTATGTCCTTATTCCTATAAATAATTTCGCTATAGGAATTTTACTTGCAGGGTGTTTAGCCATAAAATCAGCGGGATTGATTGCTGCGACATATCGTCACTGCGTTGTTACTTTTCAAGCTCAGAGACCTTTGCTCTCTGTTAAGGATTACCAGCATGCCCGAAGCGACAGGACTCATGGCCCACAACTGGGGCTTTGCCATTTTCCTTCTCGGCGTTGTCGGCCTCTGTGCCTTCATGCTTGGTGTTTCCAGCCTCCTCGGGTCAAAAGCCTGGGGCCGCAGCAAAAACGAACCGTTCGAGTCCGGCATGCTACCTACAGGTGGCGCCCGCTTGCGGCTCTCAGCCAAATTCTATCTGGTCGCGATGCTCTTCGTGATCTTCGATATCGAAGCCCTCTTTCTCTTTGCATGGTCTGTGTCCGTCCGCGAAAGCGGCTGGACCGGATTCGTCGAAGCTCTCGTTTTCATAGCAATTCTGTTGGCAGGCCTTGTCTACCTATTCCGAGTGGGCGCCCTTGACTGGGCTCCGGAAGCTCGGCGCAAGCGGCAAGCGAAGCTGAAACAATGAGGCTTTGGCAATGCAATACAATCTCACCAGGATCGACCCCGATGCTCCTAACGAGCAGTATCCGATTGGCGAACGGGAAACCGTTTCCGATCCGTTAGAAGATCAAGTCCACAAAAACATTTTCATGGGCAAGCTCGAAGACGTGCTGAGTGGCGCGGTCAACTGGGGGCGTAAAAACTCCCTGTGGCCGTACAACTTCGGCCTTTCGTGCTGCTACGTGGAAATGACCACCGCCTTCACGGCGCCCCACGACATCGCGCGCTTTGGCGCCGAGGTGATCCGGGCATCGCCGCGTCAGGCGGATTTCATGGTTATCGCCGGTACCTGCTTCATCAAGATGGCGCCGATCATCCAGCGCCTCTACGAGCAAATGCTCGAGCCGAAGTGGGTTATCTCCATGGGTTCGTGCGCCAACTCCGGTGGCATGTACGACATCTACTCTGTCGTTCAAGGGGTGGACAAATTCCTGCCCGTGGACGTCTACGTACCTGGCTGCCCGCCCCGCCCTGAAGCTTTCCTGCAAGGCCTGATGCTGTTGCAGGAGTCGATTGGCCAGGAGCGTCGCCCACTGTCCTGGGTCGTTGGCGATCAAGGCGTCTACCGCGCCGATATGCCTTCGCAGAAGGAACAGCGCCGCGAACAGCGTATCGCAGTCACCAACCTGCGCAGCCCCGACGAAGTCTGATCCAGATTTGCTTCTTCAATAGAACGAACACCTGGCTTCATTCTTTACGTTGACCGAAAGCGATAAATAACCATGACTACAGGCAGTGCTCTGTACATCCCGCCTTACAAGGCAGACGACCAGGATGTGGTCGTCGAACTGAACAACCGTTTTGGCCCAGAGGCGTTCACCGCCCAGGCGACTCGCACCGGCATGCCGGTGCTTTGGGTTGCCCGTGCCAAACTCGTCGAAGTCCTGACCTTCCTGCGCAACCTGCCCAAGCCGTACGTCATGCTCTATGACCTGCACGGCGTGGACGAGCGTCTGCGCACCAAGCGTCAAGGGCTACCGAGCGGTGCCGACTTCACCGTGTTCTACCACTTGATGTCGATCGAGCGTAACAGCGACGTCATGATCAAGGTCGCCCTGTCCGAAAGTGATCTCAGCCTGCCGACCGTCACCAGCATCTGGCCGAACGCCAACTGGTACGAGCGTGAAGTCTGGGACATGTACGGCATCGACTTCAAAGGCCATCCGCACCTGTCGCGCATCATGATGCCGCCGACCTGGGAAGGTCACCCGCTGCGCAAGGACTTCCCGGCGCGCGCCACCGAATTCGATCCGTTCAGCCTGACCCTGGCCAAGCAACAACTTGAGGAAGAAGCCGCGCGCTTCAAGCCTGAAGACTGGGGCATGAAGCGTTCCGGCCCGAACGAGGACTACATGTTCCTCAACCTCGGTCCGAACCACCCTTCGGCCCACGGTGCATTCCGCATCATCCTGCAACTGGACGGCGAAGAAATCGTCGACTGCGTGCCGGACATCGGTTACCACCACCGTGGTGCCGAGAAGATGGCCGAGCGTCAGTCCTGGCACAGCTTCATTCCGTATACCGATCGTATCGACTACCTCGGCGGCGTGATGAACAACCTGCCGTACGTGCTCTCGGTCGAGAAGCTGGCCGGCATCCAGGTCCCGCAGAAGGTCGACACCATCCGCATCATGATGGCCGAGTTCTTCCGGATCACCAGCCACCTGCTGTTCCTGGGCACCTACATCCAGGACGTCGGCGCCATGACCCCGGTGTTCTTCACCTTCACCGACCGCCAGCGCGCCTACAAGGTCATCGAAGCCATCACCGGTTTCCGCCTGCACCCGGCCTGGTACCGCATCGGCGGTGTTGCCCACGACCTGCCGCGTGGCTGGGAAAAACTGGTCAAGGAATTCGTCGACTGGCTGCCAAAGCGCCTGGACGAGTACACCAAGGCCGCCCTGGAAAACAGCATCCTCAAGGGTCGTACCATCGGCGTTGCCGCCTACAACACCAAAGAGGCCCTGGAATGGGGCGTCACCGGTGCCGGCCTGCGTTCGACCGGTTGCGACTTCGACCTGCGTAAAGCGCGTCCATACTCCGGCTACGAGAACTTCGAGTTCGAAGTGCCGCTGGCCGCCAACGGCGATGCCTATGACCGCTGCATGGTTCGCGTCGAAGAGATGCGCCAGAGCATCAGGATCATCGACCAGTGCATGCGCAACATGCCGGAAGGCCCGTACAAGGCGGATCACCCGCTGACCACGCCGCCGCCGAAAGAGCGCACGCTGCAGCACATCGAAACCTTGATCACGCACTTCCTGCAAGTCTCGTGGGGCCCGGTCATGCCGGCCAACGAATCCTTCCAGATGATCGAAGCGACCAAGGGCATCAACAGTTATTACCTGACGAGCGATGGCGGCACCATGAGCTACCGCACCCGGATTCGCACCCCGAGCTTCGCCCACCTGCAACAGATCCCTTCGGTGATCAAAGGCAGCATGGTCGCGGACTTGATTGCGTACCTGGGGAGTATCGATTTCGTTATGGCCGACGTGGACCGCTAAGCATGAACAGCACGCTTATCCAGACAGACCGTTTCACCTTGAGTGAAACCGAGCGCTCGGCCATCGAGCACGAGCTGCATCACTACGAAGACCCGCGCGCGGCGTCGATCGAAGCCCTGAAGATCGTCCAGAAGGAACGCGGCTGGGTGCCGGACGGCGCCTTGTACGCCATCGGCGAGATCCTCGGCATCCCGGCCAGCGACGTTGAAGGCGTGGCGACGTTCTACAGCCAGATCTTCCGTCAGCCCGTCGGCCGTCACATCATTCGCGTCTGCGACAGCATGGTCTGCTACATCGGCGGCCACGAATCGGTGGTCAGCGAAATCCAGAGCAAGCTCGGCATCGGCCTGGGTCAGACCACCGCCGACGGTCGTTTCACCCTGCTGCCGGTCTGCTGCCTCGGCAACTGCGACAAGGCGCCGGCGTTGATGATCGACGACGACACATTCGGTGATGTGCAGCCAGCCGGCGTTGCCAAATTGCTCGAGGGCTACGTATGACCCTGACTTCTTTCGGTCCGGCCAACCGCATCAAGCGTTCGGCCGAGACTCACCCGCTCACCTGGCGTCTGCGCGATGACGGCGAAGCTGTCTGGCTCGACGAATACCAGGCCAAGAACGGCTACGCTGCTGCGCGCAAGGCCTTTGCCGACATGGCTCAGGACGACATCGTCCAGACCGTGAAGGATTCCGGCCTGAAAGGCCGCGGCGGTGCAGGCTTCCCCACTGGCGTGAAGTGGGGCCTGATGCCGAAGGACGAATCCATCAACATCCGCTACCTGCTGTGCAACGCGGATGAAATGGAGCCCAACACCTGGAAAGACCGCATGCTGATGGAGCAACTGCCCCATCTGCTGATCGAAGGCATGCTGATCAGTGCCCGTGCACTGAAAACCTACCGCGGCTACATCTTCCTGCGTGGCGAGTACACCACCGCCGCCAAGCACCTCAACCGTGCCGTGGAAGAAGCCAAGGCCGCAGGTCTTTTGGGCAAGAACATCCTGGGCAGCGGCTTCGATTTCGAGCTGTTCGTCCACACCGGCGCCGGGCGTTACATCTGCGGTGAAGAAACCGCACTGATCAACTCCCTCGAAGGCCGCCGCGCCAACCCGCGCTCCAAGCCGCCCTTCCCTGCCGCCGTTGGCGTGTGGGGCAAGCCGACCTGCGTGAATAACGTTGAAACCCTGTGCAACGTGCCGGCGATCATTGCCGACGGCGTGGACTGGTACAAATCGCTGGCCCGCGAAGGCAGTGAAGACATGGGCACCAAGCTCATGGGCTTTTCCGGCAAGGTCAAGAACCCTGGCCTGTGGGAATTGCCATTCGGCGTTACCGGTCGCGAGCTGTTCGAAGACTACGCCGGCGGCATGCGCGACGGCTTCAAGCTCAAGGCCTGGCAGCCAGGTGGCGCCGGTACTGGCTTCCTGCTGCCGGAGCACCTGGACGCACAGATGTACGCCGGCGGCATCGCCAAAGTCGGCACCCGTATGGGTACCGGCCTGGCCATGGCGGTGGACGACAGCGTCAACATGGTCTCGCTGCTGCGCAACATGGAGCAGTTCTTCGCGCGCGAATCCTGTGGTTTCTGCACCCCGTGCCGTGATGGCCTGCCATGGAGCGTCAAGCTGCTGATGGCCATCGAGAACGGTCAAGGCCAGCCAGGCGACATCGAGACCCTGCTGGGTCTGGTCGGATTCCTCGGCCCGGGCAAGACCTTCTGTGCTCACGCACCGGGCGCCGTGGAGCCATTGGGCAGCGCAATCAAATACTTCCGCCACGAGTTCGAAGCCGGCATCGCGCCCACCAGCGCCGCCGTCCCGCCTCTGGCAAGGCCGATCGTAGTCGGCGCGTAAATGCTTAAAAAGGCGAAGGGTCCGTGCCCTTCGTCTTTCGTTCGATGACGCCTCTCAAGGGCTGTTTGGATTCGGACGAACAACAAGATTCCATTAGCCACGCCCGCTGACACCGGGCCAACGAAGAACTTTGAACCATGGCCACTATCCACGTAGACGGCAAAGCGCTCGAAGTCGATGGGGCAGACAACCTGTTACAGGCATGTCTGTCTCTGGGCCTCGATATTCCGTATTTCTGCTGGCACCCTGCCCTGGGCAGCGTTGGCGCTTGCCGCCAGTGCGCGGTCAAGCAGTACACCGACGAGAACGACACCCGTGGTCGTATCGTCATGTCCTGCATGACCCCTGCCACCGACAACACCTGGATCTCCATCGACGATGAAGAATCCAAGGCCTTCCGCGCCAGTGTTGTCGAATGGCTGATGACCAACCATCCGCACGACTGCCCTGTGTGCGAAGAAGGCGGTCATTGCCACCTGCAAGACATGACCGTGATGACCGGCCACAACGAGCGCCGTTATCGCTTCACCAAGCGTACCCACCAGAACCAGCAACTGGGCCCGTTCATTTCCCACGAGATGAACCGCTGCATCGCTTGCTACCGCTGCGTGCGCTTCTATAAGGACTACGCTGGCGGCACCGACCTGGGTGTGTACGGTGCCCACGACAACGTGTACTTCGGTCGCGTTGAAGATGGCGTGCTGGAAAGCGAGTTCTCCGGCAACCTCACCGAGGTCTGCCCGACCGGTGTGTTCACCGACAAGACTCACTCCGAGCGCTACAACCGCAAGTGGGACATGCAGTTCTCGCCGAGCATCTGCCATGGCTGCTCCAGCGGTTGCAACATCTCTCCGGGCGAGCGTTACGGTGAACTGCGTCGCATCGAAAACCGCTACAACGGTTCGGTGAACCAGTACTTCCTGTGCGACCGTGGCCGTTTCGGCTATGGCTACGTCAACCGCACCGACCGTCCACGTCAGCCACTACTGGCCGATGGCACCAAGCTGAGCCTGGACGACGCGCTGGATAAAGCCGCCGACCTGCTGCGCGGCCGCAACATCGTCGGTATCGGTTCGCCCCGCGCCAGCCTCGAAAGCAACTACGCGTTGCGCGAACTGGTCGGCGCCGAGCACTTCTACTCCGGTATCGAAGCCTCCGAACTGGAGCGCATCCGCCTGGTCCTGCAAGTGCTCAAAGACAGCCCGCTGCCAGTACCGAACATGCGCGACATCGAAGACCACGACGCCGTATTCGTCCTCGGTGAAGACCTGACCCAGACCGCAGCGCGCATGGCCCTGGCCCTGCGTCAGTCGGTAAAAGGCAAGGCCGAAGACATGGCCGAAGCCATGCGCGTCCAGCCTTGGCTCGACGCCGCGGTGAAGAACATCGGTCAGCACGCGCTGAACCCGCTGTTCATCGCCAGCCTGGCTGAAACCAAGCTCGACGACGTCGCCGAAGAGTGCGTTCACGCAGCTCCCGACGATCTGGCGCGCATCGGTTTCGCCGTAGCCCACGCCCTCGACGCCAGCGCACCGGCCGTTGAAGGCCTGGACGCTGAAGCCCTGGAACTGGCCAAGCGCATCGCCGACGCCCTGCTCGCGGCCAAGCGCCCGCTGATCATCGCCGGTACTTCCCTGGGCTCCAAAGCCCTGATCGAAGCCGCCGCGAACATCGGCAAAGCCCTGAAGCTGCGCGAGAAGAACGGTTCCATCAGCCTGATCGTGCCAGAGGCCAACAGCCTCGGCCTGGCCATGCTCGGTGGCGAATCGGTCGACGCTGCGCTGCAAGCCGTCATCGACGGTAAAGCCGACGCCATCGTCGTGCTGGAAAACGACCTGTACACCCGCACCTCGAAAGCCAAGGTCGATGCGGCACTGAACGCTGCGAAAGTAGTGATCGTTGCCGACCATCAGAAGACTGCCACCAGCGACCGCGCCCAACTGGTTCTGCCGGCTGCCAGCTTCGCTGAAGGCGACGGCACCCTGGTCAGCCAGGAAGGCCGTGCCCAGCGTTTCTTCCAGGTGTTCGACCCGCAATACATGGACGCGAGCATCCTGGTTCACGAAGGCTGGCGCTGGCTGCACGCCCTGCGCGCCACCCTGCTGAACCAGCCGATCGACTGGACCCAGCTGGACCACGTCACCGCTGCCGTCGCTTCGAGCACGCCGCAACTGGCTGCCATCGTTGACGCCGCACCGTCCGCCGCGTTCCGTATCAAGGGCCTGAAACTGGCCCGTGAACCGCTGCGTTACTCCGGTCGTACCGCCATGCGCGCTGACATCAGCGTTCACGAGCCACGTACCCCGCAGGACAAGGACACCGCGTTCGCCTTCTCCATGGAAGGTTACTCGGGTTCCGCCGAACCCCGTCAGCAAGTCCCGTTCGCCTGGTCTCCGGGCTGGAACTCGCCGCAGGCCTGGAACAAGTTCCAGGACGAAGTCGGTGGTCATCTGCGCGCTGGCGACCCGGGCACCCGCCTGATCGAAAGCACCGGTGATTCGCTGAACTGGTTCGCCGCTGCGCCACGTGCATTCAACCCGGCGCCGGGTACCTGGCAAGCCGTGCCGTTCTTCCACCTGTTCGGCAGCGAAGAGAACTCTTCGAAAGCCGCCCCGGTTCAGGAACGCATTCCAGCGGCCTACGTTGCTCTGGCCAAGTCCGAAGCCGACCGCCTGGGCGTCAACGACGGCGCACTGCTGAGCCTCAATGTTGCCGGCCAGACCCTGCGTCTGCCGCTGCGCATCAATGAAGAGCTGGGCGCAGGTCTGGTGGCACTGCCTGCGGGCATCGCTGGCATTCCACCGGCATTCGCCGGCGTATCCGTTGATGGTCTGCAGGAGGCAGCTCAATGACCTGGTTCACCCCTGAAGTGATCGATGTGATCCTCTCGGTCGTCAAGGCTGTCGTCATCCTGCTGGCCGTTGTGGTTGCAGGTGCACTGCTCAGCTTCGTCGAACGTCGCCTGCTGGGCTGGTGGCAGGACCGTTACGGTCCGAACCGTGTTGGCCCGTTCGGCATGTTCCAGATTGCTGCCGACATGCTGAAGATGTTCTTCAAGGAAGACTGGACCCCGCCGTTTGCCGACAAGGTGATCTTCACCCTGGCACCGGTGGTGGCCATGTCCGCCCTGCTGATCGCCTTCGCCATCATCCCGATCACCCCGACCTGGGGTGTCGCGGACCTGAACATCGGCCTGCTGTTCTTCTTCGCCATGGCCGGCCTGTCGGTCTACGCAGTGCTGTTCGCCGGCTGGTCGAGTAACAACAAGTTCGCCCTGCTGGGCAGCTTGCGTGCCTCGGCGCAGACCGTGTCCTACGAAGTGTTCATGGGCCTGGCCCTGATGGGCATCGTGGTTCAGGTGGGCTCGTTCAACATGCGCGACATCGTTGAATACCAGGCTCAGAACCTGTGGTTCATCATTCCGCAGTTCTTCGGCTTCTGCACCTTCTTCATCGCTGGCGTCGCCGTGACTCACCGTCACCCGTTCGACCAGCCGGAAGCGGAACAGGAACTGGCGGACGGTTACCACATCGAATACGCCGGCATGAAATGGGGCATGTTCTTCGTCGGCGAATACATCGGCATCATCCTGATCTCGGCGCTGCTGGTCACCCTGTTCTTCGGTGGCTGGCACGGTCCGTTCGGCATCCTGCCGCAACTGTCCTTCGTCTGGTTCGCACTGAAGACCGCGTTCTTCATCATGCTGTTCATCCTGCTGCGCGCCTCTATCCCGCGTCCGCGTTATGACCAGGTGATGGACTTCAGCTGGAAATTCTGCCTGCCACTGACCCTGATCAATTTGCTGGTGACCGCTGCGGTTGTGTTGTGGAACACACCTGCGGTTGCGGTTCAGTGAGGATTTGACCCATGTTCAAATATATTGGCGACATCGTTAAGGGTACCGGTACCCAGTTGCGCAGCCTGGTCATGGTCTTTGGCCATGGCTTTCGCAAGCGCGACACCCTGCAATACCCGGAAGAGGCGGTGTACCTGCCGCCGCGCTACCGTGGCCGTATCGTCCTGACCCGCGACCCTGACGGCGAAGAGCGCTGCGTAGCCTGCAACCTGTGCGCCGTGGCCTGCCCGGTCGGTTGCATCTCGCTGCAGAAAGCTGAAACCGAAGACGGTCGCTGGTACCCGGACTTCTTCCGCATCAACTTCTCGCGCTGCATTTTCTGCGGTCTCTGCGAGGAAGCCTGCCCGACCACCGCGATCCAGCTGACACCGGATTTCGAGATGGCCGAGTTCAAACGTCAGGACCTGGTGTACGAGAAAGAAGATCTGCTGATCTCCGGCCCCGGCAAAAACCCTGATTACAACTTCTATCGTGTTGCAGGTATGGCGATTGCCGGTAAGCCGAAAGGCTCCGCGCAGAACGAAGCCGAACCGATCAACGTGAAGAGCTTGCTGCCTTAAGGAAGAACGATGGAATTCGCTTTCTATTTCGCATCGGGTATCGCTGTGGTGTCCACGCTTCGCGTGATCACCAACACCAACCCCGTGCACGCCCTGCTCTACCTGATCATCTCGTTGATCGCCGTGGCCATGACCTTCTTCGCCCTCGGCGCACCTTTTGCCGGTGTGCTGGAAGTGATCGCCTACGCCGGCGCCATCATGGTGCTGTTCGTGTTCGTGGTGATGATGCTGAACCTGGGGCCCGCCTCGGTTCAGCAAGAGCGCGTCTGGCTCAAGCCCGGCATCTGGCTGGGCCCGGTCGTGCTGGCCGCCCTGCTGCTGGTTGAACTGCTTTACGTGCTGTTCAGCCACTCCAGCGGCGCTGCCGTCGGTCTCACCACCGTAGACGCCAAGGCCGTGGGCATCAGCCTGTTCGGTCCTTACCTGCTGGTGGTCGAACTCGCCTCGATGCTGCTGCTCGCTGCAGCCGTCACGGCGTTCCATCTGGGCCGCAACGAAGCCAAGGAGCAATGACGATGCCTGCTATCCCTATGGAGCATGGTCTGGCGGTCGCCGGCATCCTGTTCTGCCTCGGTCTGGTCGGCCTGATGGTCCGCCGCAACATCCTTTTCGTGCTGATGAGCCTGGAGGTCATGATGAATGCCTCCGCGCTGGCGTTCATCGTTGCCGGTAGCCGCTGGGCGCAGCCGGATGGACAGATCATGTTCATCCTGGTGATCAGCCTGGCAGCCGCCGAGGCCAGTATCGGCCTGGCGATCCTGCTGCAACTGTATCGCCGCTTCCACACGCTCGATATCGACGCTGCCAGTGAGATGCGCGGATGAACCTACTCTTTCTGACTTTCGTATTCCCTCTCATTGGGTTCCTGTTGCTGTCGTTCTCCCGCGGCCGCTTCTCGGAAAACCTGTCGGCACTGATCGGCGTCGGTTCCATCGGCCTGTCGGCAATTGTCGCGGCCTATGTGATCTGGCAATTCAACGTCGCGCCACCTGAAGGCGGTCACTACACGCAAGTGTTGTGGCAGTGGATGGCGGTGGAAGGCTTCACGCCGAACTTCGCCCTGTACCTGGATGGTCTGTCCGTGACCATGCTCGGTGTGGTGGTGGGTGTCGGCTTCCTGATCCACCTGTTCGCTTCCTGGTACATGCGCGGTGAAGACGGCTACTCGCGTTTCTTCGCCTACACCAACCTGTTTATCGCCAGCATGCTGTTCCTGGTCCTGGGCGATAACCTGTTGTTCCTGTACTTCGGCTGGGAAGGCGTGGGCCTGTGCTCGTACCTGTTGATCGGTTTCTACTACAGCAACCGCAACAACGGTAACGCCGCACTGAAAGCCTTCATCGTCACCCGTATCGGTGACGTGTTCATGGCCATCGGCCTGTTCATTCTGTTTGCCCAGCTGGGCACGCTGAACGTCCAGGAACTGCTGGTGCTGGCACCGCAGAAATTCCAGGCCGGCAACATCTGGATGGTCCTGGCGACCCTGATGCTGCTCGGTGGCGCTGTCGGTAAATCCGCACAACTGCCGCTGCAAACCTGGCTGGCGGACGCAATGGCCGGCCCTACCCCGGTTTCGGCACTGATCCACGCCGCAACCATGGTGACCGCGGGCGTCTACCTGATCGCCCGTACCCACGGCCTGTTCACCCTGGCGCCGGAAATCCTGCACCTGGTGGGCATTGTCGGCGGCGTGACCCTGGTCCTGGCAGGTTTCGCTGCACTGGTGCAAACCGACATCAAGCGTATCCTCGCCTACTCGACCATGAGCCAGATCGGCTACATGTTCCTGGCCCTGGGCGTTGGCGCCTGGGACGGCGCGATCTTCCACCTGATGACCCACGCCTTCTTCAAGGCCCTGCTGTTCCTTGCCTCCGGTGCGGTGATCGTTGCCTGCCACCACGAGCAGAACATCTTCAAGATGGGCGGTCTGTGGAAAAAACTGCCACTGGCCTACGCCAGCTTCATCGTTGGCGGCGCGGCCCTGGCGGCCCTGCCACTGGTGACCGCAGGCTTCTACTCCAAGGACGAAATCCTCTGGGAAGCGTTTGCCAGCGGCAACCACGGTCTGCTGTATGCAGGTCTGGTCGGCGCGTTCATGACGTCGCTGTACACCTTCCGCCTGATCTTCATCACCTTCCACGGTGAAGCGAAGACCGAAGCCCACGCCGGTCACGGCATTGCTCACTGGCTGCCACTGTCGGTACTGATCGTACTGTCGACGTTCGTCGGCGCGATGATCGTTCCACCGCTGCACGGCGTACTGCCAGAAAGCGTCGGCCACGCCGGCGGCGAAGCCAAGCACAGCCTGGAAATCGCCTCGGGCGCCATCGCCCTGGCCGGTATCCTGCTGGCCGCGATGCTGTTCCTCGGCAAGCGCCGCTTCGTCACCGCCATCGCCAACAGCGGCATCGGCCGTTTCCTGTCGGCTTGGTGGTTCGCTGCCTGGGGCTTCGACTGGATCTACGACAAACTGTTCGTCAAGCCATACCTGGCGATCAGCCACATCCTGCGCAAAGACCCGCTGGACCAGACCATCGGTCTGATCCCGCGTATGGCCAAAGGCGGTCACACCGCCCTGAGCCGTACCGAAACCGGTCAACTGCGTTGGTACGCCGCCTCGATGGCTGCTGGTGCCGTGCTGGTTATCGGTGCCGTCGTGCTGGTAGCGGTCTGATATGAACCTTGCGAACTTGCGAAAGGAATTGAGCCCGTCATGATTCTGCCTTGGCTAATCCTGATCCCCTTCATCGGCGGCCTGCTGTGCTGGCTGGGTGAGCGCTTCGGCGCCACCCTCCCCCGCTGGATTGCGCTGATCACCATGTCCCTGCTGCTCGCCCTCGGCCTCTGGCTGTGGGCCCACGGCGACTATTCGTTTGCACCGAAACCGGGTGCCGATCCGACCTGGGCGCTTGAATTCAAGCACGTCTGGATCCAGCGCTTCGGCATCAACGTGCACCTGGCCCTCGACGGCCTGTCGCTGTTGATGATCATGCTCACCGGCCTGCTCGGTGTGCTGTCGGTCCTCTGCTCGTGGAAAGAGATCCAGCGTCACGTCGGCTTCTTCCACTTGAACCTGATGTGGATCCTGGGCGGTGTCGTCGGCGTGTTCCTCGCCCTCGACCTGTTCATGTTCTTCTTCTTCTGGGAAATGATGCTGGTGCCGATGTACTTCCTCATCGCGCTCTGGGGTCACAGTTCTTCGGACGGCAAGAAAACCCGGATCTACGCGGCGACCAAGTTCTTCATCTTCACTCAGGCTTCCGGCCTGATCATGCTGGTGGCGATCCTCGGTCTGGTACTGGTCAACTTCAACAACACCGGCGTGATTACCTTCAACTACGCCGACCTGTTGAAAACCAAGATGTCGATGACCACCGAGTACATCCTGATGCTCGGCTTCTTCATCGCCTTCGCGGTCAAGCTGCCGGTCGTGCCGTTCCACTCCTGGCTGCCTGATGCTCACGCCCAGGCACCGACCGCCGGTTCCGTCGACCTCGCCGGTATCTTGCTGAAAACCGCTGCCTACGGTCTGCTGCGTTTCGCCCTGCCGCTGTTCCCCAACGCTTCGGCCGAATTCGCGCCGATTGCCATGACCCTCGGTCTGATCGGGATCTTCTACGGCGCGTTCCTGGCTTTCGCACAAACCGACATCAAGCGTCTGATCGCCTTCTCGTCCGTTTCCCACATGGGCTTCGTCCTGATCGGCATCTACTCCGGCAGCCAACTGGCGCTGCAGGGCGCAGTCATGCAGATGCTGGCGCACGGTCTGTCGGCCGCGGCACTGTTTATCCTCAGTGGTCAGTTGTACGAGCGCACCCACACCCGGGACATGCGTGAAATGGGTGGCTTGTGGTCGAAGATCGCCTACCTGCCGGCCATCAGCCTGTTCTTCGCGGCTGCATCGCTGGGCTTGCCGGGTACCGGCAACTTCGTCGGCGAGTTCCTGATCCTGATCGGCACCTTCCCGTTCGCGCCATGGGTCACCGTGATCGC
The DNA here is from genome assembly GCF_004348895.1 of Pseudomonas vancouverensis. Classification (GTDB taxonomy): domain Bacteria; phylum Pseudomonadota; class Gammaproteobacteria; order Pseudomonadales; family Pseudomonadaceae; genus Aquipseudomonas; species Aquipseudomonas vancouverensis. The sequence goes on along the minus strand of NZ_RRZK01000009.1, from coordinate 243,138 downwards.
GACGACCGGCCTGGTGTTCGGTTCGGTCTACTCGCTGATCATGATCCACCGTGCCTACTTCGGCCCGTCCAAATCGGACGCGGTGCTGCACGGCATGGATGCTCGCGAACTGATCATGGTGGTCGGTCTGGCGGTATTGCTGATCTACATCGGCGTTTACCCGCAACCGTTCCTCGACACCTCTGCCGCAACGATGCATGGCGTGCAGCAGTGGCTGGGCACCGCCTTCACTCAACTCGCTTCGGCCCGGTAAGAGCGCTATGGAATTCACAACTCAACACTTTATCGCGCTAGCGCCGCTGTTGATTACCAGCCTCACCATTGTCGTGGTGATGCTGGCAATCGCCTGGCGCCGCAACCACTCCCAGACCTTCCTGATTTCGGTCGCAGGTCTGAACCTGGCCTTGCTGTCGATCCTGCCGGCACTGAAAGTCGCGCCACTGGCCGTGACCCCGCTGCTGCAAATCGACACCTTTGCCTGCCTGTACATGGCGCTGATCCTGGTCGCCACCCTGGCTTGTGTGACCCTCGCCCACGCCTACCTCGGCGATGGCGGCTCGGGTTACCCGGGCAACCGTGAAGAACTGTATCTGCTGATCCTGATGGCCGCTGCCGGTGGCCTGGTACTGGTCAGCGCACAACACCTGGCCGGGTTGTTCATCGGTCTGGAACTGTTGTCGGTGCCGGTCTACGGTCTGGTGGCCTACGCCTTCTTCAACAAGCGTTCGCTGGAAGCCGGCATCAAATACATGGTGCTGTCGGCTGCCGGTTCCGCGTTCCTGCTGTTCGGTATGGCCCTGCTCTACGCTGACGCTGGCTCCCTGAGCTTCACCGGTATCGGTCAGGCGCTGGCCGCTACCGGCCTGCCAAGCCCGCTGGCGCAACTGGGCCTGGGCATGATGCTGATCGGCCTGGCGTTCAAGCTGTCGCTGGTACCGTTCCACCTGTGGACTCCGGACGTGTACGAGGGTGCTCCGGCGCCGGTTGCCGCGTTCCTGGCGACTGCGTCGAAAGTGGCCGTGTTCGCGGTGATGGTGCGTCTGTTCCAGATCTCCCCTGCTGCCAGCAGCGGCGTGCTGAGCGACGTCCTGACCGTCATCGCCATCGCCTCGATCCTGTTCGGTAACCTGCTGGCGCTGACCCAGAGCAACCTCAAGCGTCTGCTGGGTTACTCGTCCATCGCCCACTTCGGTTACCTGCTGATCGCCCTGGTGGCGAGCAAGGGCCTGGCCGTTGAAGCCATTGGCGTCTACCTGGTCACCTACGTGATCACCAGCCTCGGCGCCTTCGGCGTGATCACCCTGATGTCCTCGCCGTACAACGGTCGTGACGCGGACGCCCTGTACGAATACCGTGGCCTGTTCTGGCGCCGTCCGTACCTGACCGCCGTACTGACCGTGATGATGCTGTCCCTGGCCGGCATCCCGCTGACCGCCGGCTTCATCGGCAAGTTCTACATCATCGCCACCGGTGTCGAATCGCACCAATGGTGGCTGGTCGGCTCGCTGGTACTGGGCAGCGCCATCGGCGTGTTCTACTACCTGCGCGTCATGGTCACCCTGTACCTGATCGAACCGAACCTGCGTCGTCACGATGCCCAGCTGCACTGGGAACAACGTGCAGGCGGCGTGATGCTGCTGGCCATCGCGGTACTGGCATTCTTCCTCGGCCTGTACCCACAACCACTGCTGAACCTGGTTCAACAGTCGGGTCTGGCGGGTTGATCGCTTAGCGACACTTGGTAGAAAACAGAAACGGCACCTTCGGGTGCCGTTTTTGCGTTTGTAGGATTTGTTACTGCTATCTGCCGTCCGGCTGTTATTGCTGAAAGCTCTCGCGAATATTGTCCTCTGCGTCTTACAGCCAGTCGTGAATGATTGGTTTTATCTTGTGCTCTCTGGAGAAGTCGATCCGAAGGGAACAAACAATGAAACGCGACGTTTTTTATGAATTGGTCAGTGATTGCACCACATTGACCAACGAACGCTGCATGGATGCCACGCCTGAACGCTATAGCGTCATGCCCGACCTGCTGCCATCCGCTCGCATTCGCAACTTTGCACCTCCAGCAGATTCTGGCTATATTTGTCCAGAATCGGGGAGGCGCATCATGATCATCGTTCCGTTGGCCGAAGCCAAAAACAATCTATCCAAACTCGTCGATGACGCAGCCGCCGGGCAAATCATCACGATCGCAAAACACGGCCGCCCCCTCGCCCGCCTGGTCCCGGTGGAGCGACCACGGGGGCAACGAATCGGTGCAATGAAAGGCAAACTGATCCTGACCGATGATTTCGACACTCCCCTTCCAGACGATTTGCTGGATGCTTTTGAAGGCCATCCGGCATGAGGGTGTTGCTTGACACCCACGTGCTGCTTTGGGCGCTCGCAGACGATCAAAAGTTGTCTGCCAAAGGCCGCCAGCTCATCAATAACGCGGCAGAGGTTTATGTCAGCGCTGCGACGTTCTGGGAAATGGCGATTAAAGTCAGTCTCGGAAAACTCAGCGTTGACCTGGAGGAGATTCGGCATTACTGCGTCGAATGCGGGTTCATCGAGCTACCAATCTCATCGGAGCATGCCATTGCGGTGAAGGACCTTGAGCCTCATCACCGCGATCCATTCGACCGCCTCATCGTGGCAACAGCCATGACCGAACCAATGAAGCTGCTCACCGCAGATCCAGTTGTTGCCAAATACACCCCACTGGCCATTTTGATTTAGCGATCTGCTGAAGTGCAGGTGATAGTCGAGTATCTGCTGGCCACTCTGTAACCCTTACAGTTCACGACTATGCACCTTGGGTAGCACCCTGCTCTTTCAACAGGAAGTGGCTTCTATGATGTTCGCTTACAAATCCCGGGTTTGTCCGACCGCCTTATCATTCACGACAACTGGATCATGGGATTTTTCCTTGGCAACGAACAACTCCACGGAGCGGTCATTGGCGGACATCATTCTGTCGAAGGTGCGGTCACCACCGCCTTCGGCCATCGCCAGGGACGACACCACCAAAGCCAACAAAAACGCACCAATCTGTAAAGGTTTCATGCTTGCTTCCTCATTTAAGTAACTGACGGGATCAAGGTAACAAGCCGAACCTTTCGTGGCGGTGGCGTGGAAATTACATATCCGTTATGTGGCTTTCCGACTGTTTGCCCCATACACATGACAATTGGCAGCGCTAGCCTGCTAGCGATGGCGATAACGCCGGCACCATGAAAAACGGCACCTTACGGTGCCGTTCGCTTTTCAACGGTCCAGCCTTTACTTACGCGCATCCGCCCAAGATTTCAGCAGCTCGTTGTAGCTCACGGTTTCGCCCTTCGGCTTCTCGTTCGCCAGTTTCGGCTTAGGCGCACCAGGCTGGTCAAACCAGTATTGCGCGTCGCGTTCCGGGTTCATTTTCGGTGCGCAGGTGGTTTGCACTTTTGAACGCTCGAGACGGCTCATGATGGCGTCCTGGTCCTTGGCCAGACCATCGAGGGCCTCTTGCGGGGTCTTGTCGCCGCTGGCGGCTTCAGCAATGTGGCTCCACCACAACTGCGCCAGGCGTGGATAGTCCGGCACGTTGGTCCCGGTCGGGGTCCATTGCACGCGGGCCGGGCTGCGGTAGAACTCCACCAGGCCACCGAGTTTCGGTGCCAGGTCGGTCATCGCCTGCGAGTTGATGTCCGACTCGCGAATCGGCGTCAGGCCGACGATGGTTTTCTTCAGCGACACGGTTTTCGAGGTCACGAACTGCGCGTACAGCCAGGCCGCCAGTTTTTGTTTCTCAGGCGTCGATTTCATGAAGGTCCAGGAGCCCACGTCCTGATACCCCAGCTTCATCCCCTCTTCCCAGTACGGTCCGCGCGGCGAAGGCGCCATTCGCCATTTCGGAGTGCCGTCGCTGTTCACAACCGGCAGACCCGGCTTGGTCATGTCGGCGGTAAATGCGGTGTACCAGAAGATCTGCTGGGCGATGTTGCCCTGGGACGGTACCGGGCCGGACTCGGAGAAGGTCATGCCCGCCGCTTCCGGTGGTGCATAGGCTTTGAGCCAATCAACGTATTTCTGTGTGGCAAACACGGCTGCAGGTCCGTTGGTATCGCCGCCGCGGGTCACGCTGGAACCGACCGGGTGGCAGTCCTCGACGCGAATCCCCCACTCGTCCACTGGCAAGCCGTTGGGGATGCCCTTGTCGCCACCACCGGCCATGGAGAACCAGGCATCGGTGAAGCGCCAGCCCAGCGACGGGTCTTTCTTGCCGTAGTCCATGTGCCCGTAGACACGCTTGCCGTCGATTTCCTTGACGTCCTCGCTGAAGAACTTGGCGATGTCTTCATAGGCCGACCAGTTCACCGGCACGCCCAACTCGTAGCCGTACTTTTCCTTGAACTTGGCTTTGAGCTCCGGCTTTTCGAACCAGTCGGCGCGGAACCAGTAGAGGTTGGCGAACTGCTGGTCGGGCAACTGATAGATCTTGCCGTCCGGCGCAGTGGTGAAGGAAATGCCGATGAAGTCCTTGATGTCCAGGGTCGGCGAAGTGAAGTCCTTGCCTTCGTTGGCCATCAGGTCGGTGATCGCTTCGGTCTTGCCGTAGCGGAAGTGCGTGCCGATCAGGTCCGAGTCGTTGACCCAGCCGTCATAGATGCTCTTGTCCGACTGCATCACCGTCTGCAGTTTTTCCACCACGTCACCTTCCTGCAGCAGATCGTGGGTGACCTTGATCCCGGTGATCTCGGTGAACGCCTTGGCCAGGACCTTGGATTCGTACTCGTGGGTGGTCAGGGTTTCGGAAACCACCTTGATGTCCATCCCGCGAAACGGCTCGGCCGCCTTGATGAACCACTTGAGTTCGGCGAGCTGTTGATCGGCCGTCAGGGTCGACGGCTTGAACTCGTTGCCGATCCACTTCTTCGCAGCGTCTTCGTAGGCATCGGCCCAGGCAGCTGCGCTCAAACCACTGAGTGCCAGCATGGTGGCCAATGAAATGCTATGTCGCAGCTTATTGTTTTTGTCGAACATAGAAACCTCCCGTTTAAATTTCGGAGCAAGATTGCCGAGCAATTCGACTAGCCCCAACGCATCACCACCAACAGCCACACCAGGGACAACGCCGAGGCGACCCAGATGCTCCAGTCGGTCACGCCGATGACCAGCAAATGCAGGTAGGCGCTGCCGAGAAGACCGATAAACAAGCGATCGCCACGGGTGGTGGCAATCGGTAGAAAACCTCGCCGCAGCACACTCGGCGAGCGCAATTCCCAGGTGGTCATGCCCACCAGGATCAAGGCAATCGTGCAGAAGAACGCCGTCGTCGGGACGGTCCAGCTCATCCATTCCATCATCAGTTCCTCATACCCGGCCCAGGGCAAAGCCCTTGGCCACGTGGTTGCGCACAAACCAGATCACCAGCATGCCCGGCAGGATGGTCAATACCCCCGCCGCCGCCAGTACGCCCCAGTCGATGCCGGAGGCCGAGACCGTGCGGGTCATCACCGCGGCAATCGGCTTGGCGTTCACTGAAGTCAGGGTGCGCGCCAGCAGCAGTTCGACCCAGGAAAACATGAAGCAGAAAAACGCCGTGACACCGATGCCGGAGCCGATCAGCGGGATGAAAATCTTCACGAAGAACTTGGGAAAGCTGTAGCCATCGATGTAGGCCGTTTCGTCAATTTCCTTCGGCACCCCGGACATGAAGCCTTCCAGAATCCACACCGCCAGCGGCACGTTGAACAGGCAGTGGGCCAGGGCGACGGCGATGTGGGTATCGAACAGGCCAATGGAGGAATACAGCTGGAAGAACGGCAGCAGGAATACCGCCGGAGGCGCCATGCGGTTGGTCAGCAGCCAGAAGAACAGATGCTTGTCCCCGAGGAAGCGATAGCGCGAAAAGGCATAGGCCGCCGGTAGCGCCACGCTCAGGGAAATCACCGTGTTCAGGCTCACGTAGTACAGCGAGTTGAGGTAACCGGTGTACCAGCTCGGGTCGGTGAAGATCACCTTGTAGTTGTGGAAAGTGAAATCCTGGGGAAACAGCGTCAGGCCGCCGAGGATTTCAGTGTTGCTCTTGAAGGACATGTTCAGCAGCCAGTAGATCGGCACCAGCAGGAACAGCACGTAGACCAGCAGCGGAATCAGCTTTCTTTTGCTCATGGCGGGCCTCAGCGGTTGGCGTCTGAGTGAGTCATGGCGGTGTAGAACAGCCAGGACACCAACAGGATGATCAGGAAGTACACCAGCGAGAACGCGGCCGCGGGACCCAAGTCGAATTGCCCTACAGCCATCTGCGTCAGTGTCTGACTCAGGAAGGTCGTGGCATTGCCCGGCCCGCCGCCGGTGAGCACGAACGGCTCGGTGTAGATCATGAAACTGTCCATGAAGCGCAGCATCACCGCGATCAGCAGCACGCTCTTGAGCTTGGGCAACTGGATATGCCGGAACACCGCCCAGGCCGAGGCGCGGTCGATGCGTGCGGCCTGGTAGTACACGTCCGGAATCGCCCGCAACCCAGAGAAGCACAACAGCGCCACCAGCGAGGTCCAGTGCCACACATCCATCACCAGCACCGTGACCCAGGCGTCCATGGTGTTGGCCGCATAGTTGTAGCTGATGCCCATGGCATTGAGGCTCGAACCGAGCAAACCGATGTCGGCGCGGCCGAAGATCTGCCAGATGGTGCCGACCACGTTCCACGGAATCAGCAAAGGGATCGCCAAAACGATCAGCACCACCGATGACCAGCGACCCTTGGTCGGCATGGTCAGCGCCACGGCAATACCCAGGGGGATTTCAATCGCCAGCACGCAGGCCGAATAGATGAACTGGCGCAGCAAAGAATCGTGCAGGCGCGGATCGAGCAACACCTGTTTGTACCAGTCGGCGCCGACGAAGTAGCGGCTGGACTGATCGAAAATGTCCTGCACGGAATAGTTGACCACCGTCATCATCGGGATCACCGCACTGAACGCCACCAGCAGGAATACCGGCAATACCAGCCACCAGGCCTTGTTGTTCTGCACCTTGTTCATGGCTGCGCCTCCTTGCCGGCTTGCACTTCGAGCAGGAAATCATCGGCGTAGACCATCAGCCACTGCGCCGGAAAACTGATGTATGCCGTGCCTTGCGGCACCGGTTTGTCTTCGGCCAGACGTACCTTCAGCGTGGCGCCATCGAGGTTGAGGGTCATGATCTTGTAGGTGCCCAGGTCTTCAACGTGTACGACCTGTGCCCGCAGTGCGTCATCAAAGGCTTCGTCCCACACGTGGATGAACTCCGGACGAATGCCGACCTTGAGGCTGTCCCATTGCGCTTCGGCGATACGCTGCTGCATGACCTCGGACAGCGGCAAATGCGTCGAGGCGAAACCGACGCCACCCGGTTGCGGCTGCACCTCGATCAGGTTCATCCCCGGGCTGCCGATGAAGTAGCCGACAAAGGTGTGGCTCGGCCGCTCGAACAATTCCCGTGGCGTGCCGAACTGGACGATCTGCCCGCCGTACATCACCGCGATCTTGTCGGCGAAGGTCGAGGCCTCCAGCTGATCGTGAGTGACGTAGACCATGGTGATGTTGAACTGCTCGTGGATTTGCTTGAGCTTGCGCCGCAGTTTCCACTTCAGGTGCGGGTCGATCACTGTCAAGGGTTCATCGAAGAGGATCGCCGAGACGTCATCTCGGACCAGCCCACGGCCCATGGAGACTTTCTGTTTTTCATCGGCGGTAAGGTTACGGGCCTTCTTGCCGAGCAGGTTTTGCAGGTCAAGCACCTCGGCAATTTCCTGCACCTTGCTGTGAATTTTCGCCTCGGCCATGCCCTGATTACGCAGGGGAAACGCCAGGTTGTCGAACACCGTCATGGTGTCGTAGACCACCGGAAACTGGAAAACCTGGGCGATGTTGCGCTTCTCGGGGGTCAGGTCATTGACCGCTTTGCCGTCGAATAGCACATGGCCCTGGGATGGGCTGAGCAACCCGGAAATGATGTTGAGCAAGGTCGACTTGCCGCACCCCGAAGGACCGAGCAGCGCAAAGGCGCCACCCTGCTCCCAGATGTGGTCCATCTCGCGGATGGCGTAATCTTCAGGCCCGCTCGGGGTTTTGGTGTAGCTGTGGGCGAGATTCTGCAAACGGATTTCGGCCATCAGGCAACCCTCGCGACACGACGGCCCGGCGCTTGTACAAGACGCCCCTGGGTATCGAACACAAACAGTTTATGGGTCGGGATGTAGATGCGGATCGGTGCATCGACGTCGTATTCATGAACGCCGGGCAAGTGCAGCACCAGCAGGAAATGCTCGTTGCGCACGTGGAGGAAGGTTTCCGAGCCGCTGATTTCAGCGACTTCGACCGTCACCGCCAATTCGAGGTCATCGTCATTGCTCGGCACCAGAGAGATGTGGCTGGGGCGCACGCCAAAACGGAACTCGCCCTCACCCACCGGACGCAAATCGACGTTCAGCGGAAAATGTACGAAGTTGGCAAAACTCACCTCGTTACCAGCAATACGTCCGGGCATCAGGTTGATCGGCGGCTCGGAAAACAGTTCGGCTGCCAGCACGGTTTGTGGCTGGTGGTAGACCGAGGACGACGGGCCACTCTGGATCACACGGCCCTCATGAAGAATGGTGGTGGTGCCGCCCAAAGCCAGGGCTTCATTGGGCTCGGTCGTGGCATAAATGGCGATGGTGTGGCGCGCCTTGAACAGCTCACGCATTTCCTGGCGCAGTTCTTCGCGCAGTTTGTAATCGAGGTTGACCAGCGGTTCATCGAACAGGATCAGTTCGGCATCCTTGACCAACGCCCGGGCCATGGCCGTGCGTTGCTGCTGGCCACCGGACAGCTCCAGAGGGTAGCGCTGCAGAAACTTCTCGATGCGCAGCATTCGTGCGGTTTCCTGCACTTTGCTGTGGATCTGTTCGTTGGAAATCCCGGCCTGGCGCAGTGGTGAGGCGATGTTCTCGAACACCGTCATGGTCGGGTAGTTGATGAACTGCTGATAGACCATCGACACGTTGCGCAGGCGCACCGGACGCTGGGTGACGTCGGCGCCGTTCATCAGGACGCGGCCGCTGTCGGGCTTGTCCAGGCCGGCCATCAGCCGCATCAGGCTGGTTTTGCCGGACAGCGTGCGGCCCAGCAACACATTGAAGGAACCGGGTTCAAAGCTCAGGTTCGCGTCGTCGATCCAGATCTGGCCCTCGACGGTGCGGCTGACGTGCTCCAGGGTGAGTGACATGGCTCGGCCTTTTTATTATTGGAGTCAAGCGACCGAGGCTCTAAAGCGACATTTGTGCCAGAAACTGCAAGCGATTGATTCAGCTCGATATTCGTTGAAATGACTGAGAAGTCACGTTCATTGCTGAACACAAATGAACAATCGGAAATGAACAACTGAACAGTTCACCGATTGACAATGAACAATAGTGAACAACACTCTACGGATGCTTTTTGCGGTGATTTTATTTACGCGCAAGATCAAATGTGGGAGCGAGCTTGCTCGCGATAGCGGTGGTTCAGTCGATGCATTAGTTAAATGACACACCGCCATCGCGAGCAAGCTCGCTCCCACAGGGGTTCTGCGCAGTTTTCAAGGTTTGTACTCATAACAATAATAAAAACGCTGTTTTCAGAGACTGATTGCCATGGCCGCCCCCGCCTCGCCGCTGTCCCACGACGCCATCATCCAGGACTCCTGGTCCCGCTGCCGCGCCTTTGGCCTCAGTCATCAGAGCACGCCGGCGTTCGATCAGTTGCCCGCGGCCGGCATTGCCCACCTGTTGGAAAGCCAGCACTCGCTGGTGCAAACCACTCACCAGGAAGTACTGCCCTACTACGAAAACATCCTGAGCAATTCCAACTGCCTGATCATGCTCGCCGACCGCCAGGGCCAAGTGCTCACGTCCTGGGGCACCCAGCGCTTCATCGAGCCGAAACTGGCCCGTGGCTTCAGCGCCGGGGCCAGCTGGATGGAACAGTGCAGCGGCACCAACGCCATCGGCACCGCCCTGGCCTGCGAGCAAGCGGTGCACATCGAACACGACGAACACTTTCTCAAGGCCAACCGTTTCATGACCGGTTCTGCCGCACCGATCTTCGATGCCGAGCGCAAGGTGATCGCGGTGCTCGATGTCTCCAGCGACAGCTACCTGCCACCCTCCCACACCCTGGGCATGGTCAAGATGATGAGCCAGACCGTGGAAAACCGGCTGATCCTCAACCTGTTCCACGGCCAGCATTTCCAGCTGACTTTCAATACCGGGCTGAACAACCTCGACAGTCAGTGGGCCGGTTTGCTGATCTTTGACGAGAGCGGCCAGGTGCTGTCGGCCAATCGCCGCGCCGATAACCTGCTGGGCATCAAGTTGTCGCGGGTCAGTGTGGAAAGCCTGTTCAACGTGTCCCTACTGGAGCTGCTGAACCAGCCTGATGGCCTGCCATTCGCCTTGCAAACCTCTGGGCGCAACCGCTTTCAATGCCTGTTGAAGCGACCGAAACAGGCGCCGATCCAGGCTCGGCTGTTTGCTGAAACCAAGCGTGCCGAACCGGTCGTGACAGCACCGGCGCCCATCAGCCTGGGCAGCCTGCACTTCGGCGACAGCCGCGTGGAGAAGGCCGTGCGACAAGCCGAGCGTTTGCTGGAAAAAGACATTCCGTTGTTGATTCACGGCGAAACCGGGGTCGGCAAGGAAGTGTTCGTCAAAGCCCTGCACCAGGCGAGCTCACGCAGCAAGCAGGCGTTCATCGCGGTGAACTGTGCGGCGATTCCCGCCGAACTGGTGGAGTCCGAGTTGTTCGGTTACGAAAAAGGCGCATTCACCGGGGCCAATCAGAAAGGCAGCATCGGCCTGATCCGCAAGGCCGACAAGGGCACGCTGTTCCTCGACGAGATCGGCGACATGCCGCTCCCGACCCAGGCTCGCCTGCTGCGGGTATTGCAGGAGCGCTGCGTGCAGCCGGTGGGCAGCAGCGAATTGTTCCCAGTGGACTTGCGCATCATTTCAGCCACCAACCGCTCGCTGCGCGAACAGGTGCAATTGGGGCGCTTTCGCGAAGACCTGTATTACCGCATTGGCGGCCTGACTTTGGAGCTGCCACCACTGCGCGAACGCAGTGACAAGGAAGCATTGTTCAAACGCCTGTGGGAACAGCACCGCGAACCCTCGCAATGGGCCGGGTTGAGCAACGAAGTGCTGACGTTGTTCAGCCGCCATCCGTGGCCGGGGAATTTGCGCCAGGTCAGCAGCGTGATTCAAGTGGCATTGGCCATGGCCGAAGAGCAGCCGGTGCGGCCTGAGCATCTACCGGATGATTTTTTTGTCGACCTGGACATGGAGCCGGTGGAGTCGCCGGAAACCTTGCAGGTGAATTTGAATGATGCCGAGGATCTGAATCGGCAGTTGCAGGCGGCGGGGGGGAACATTTCCTATCTGGCGCGGCGGCTGGGGGTCAGTCGCAATACCTTGTACAAGCGCTTGCGCCAGGCGGAATGACCCGGTAGGCCGCAGCGGTCATGTCCGGCTTGAGACCATCGCGAGCAAGCTCGCTCCCACAGGGTTCGTGGGATACCCGAACGTAGTGTTCACAGCTGATCCCTGTGGGAGCTGGCTTGCCAGCGATGAGGCCATCAAATCCAGCAACCTGGTTGGCTGCTAATCCGCCATCGCGAATAAGTCGGATCGCCGCACCGTCGTTCCTGGAATGTTTTTGTGATTGACCTTACAAGCCAAACTGTGACGAAATGTTTCAGCTTGTCGTCCTGCTAGTACCATCCAAACACCTCCCTCCCTCTTATTCTCACAGGATAAGTGCTTTGACAAACATCTGTTCTACCGGCCTTGATATCGGTTTTGCCTCGCTCGATTACCTGCAAATCGGCATCCTGGGCATCATTCAAGGCATCACCGAGTTGCTGCCTGTTTCCTCCACCGCCCACATGCGCATCATCCCGGCCCTGCTCGGTTGGCCGGATCCCGGTTCGGCGTTTTCCGCAGCCATGCAACTGGCCGCGCTGGCGGCGGTGGTCAGTTACTTCTGGCGGGATGTGCGGCAGGTGGTGACCGGCAGTGTCGGCGCGGTGCGCCAGGGCGATTACAACAATCAATGGTTCAAGCTGGCGGTGGCCATCATTCTGGCAACAATCCCTATCGGCATTGCCGGTCTGGCCCTGTCCTCGACCCTCAATGCCTGCAACTCGCCATTGCGTGGCTTGATGGTGATCGGCATTTCCTGCGTGGTAATGGCCGTGCTGCTGGCCGCGGCCGAACTGAGCTGCCGCCATCGCCGCACCGTCGGTGAAATGCGTCTGCGGGATGCGCTGATCGTCGGCATTGCGCAAGTGGGTGCGCTGATTCCCGGGGTTTCCCGCTCGGGCTCGACACTGACCGCCGCACTGTTCCTCAATTTCAAACGCGAAGAAGCGGCACGCTTCTCCTTCCTGCTGGGCTTGCCCGCCATCGCCCTGGCCGGTTTGAAAGAGCTGTGGGTGTTGTTCCACGCGCAACTGCCGGCAGAGGCCTGGGCGCACCTGATTTTCGGCCTGGTAATCGCCAGCATCTCGGCGTTTTTCGCCATCTGGGGCCTGATGCGCTTCCTGGAGAAGTTCTCCACCTGGCCGTTCGTGATCTATCGCGCCGTGCTGGGGGTGTTCCTGATTGTCGCGGTCAGCACCGGACTGCTTGGCTGATCACTGAGCCTGGCCTGAAAAAACAAAACCCGCACTTGGCGGGTTTTGTTTTTTAACGGCTCAGGCCATCAGTCAGCCAGGCGCCAGGTCGTACCGCCCTTGCCGTCTTCCAGCACCACGCCCATGGCGGTGAGCTGGTCGCGGATACGGTCGGATTCCGCCCAGTCCTTGCCGGCCCGTGCCGCCAGACGCGCAGCAATCAGTGCTTCGACTTCAGCGGCATCCACACGCCCTTCGGCGCCGGCTTGCAGGAAGTCTTCGGCTTCGAGTTGCAACACACCCAGCACGCTGGCCAGTTCTTTCAGGCGCGCCGCCAGCCCCGCTGCTGCATCGAGATCGCTCTCGCGCAGACGGTTGATCTCACGCACCATCTCGAACAGCACCGCACAGGCTTCCGGCGTACCGAAGTCGTCGTTCATCACCTGGGTAAAGCGCTCGACAAAGGCTTCGCCACCCGCCGGCGCGACGCTCGGCAGGCCTTTCAACGCGTGGTAGAAACGCTCCAGGGCGCCCTTGGCGTCCTTGAGGTTGTCTTCCGAGTAGTTGATCGCGCTGCGGTAATGGCTCGACACCAGCAGGTAACGCACGACTTCCGGGTGGTACTTGTCGAGCACATCGCGAATGGTGAAGAAGTTGTTCAAGGACTTGGACATCTTCTCGCCATTGATGCGGATCATGCCGCAATGCATCCACGCGTTGGCGTAGGTCTTGCCGGTGGCCGCTTCGCTCTGGGCGATTTCGTTTTCGTGGTGCGGGAACTCGAGGTCGCTGCCGCCGCCATGAATGTCGAAGGTCTCGCCGAGGCAGCAAGTGGACATCACCGAGCATTCGATGTGCCAGCCCGGACGCCCGGCGCCCCACGGCGACTCCCAGCTTGGCTCGCCCGGCTTGACGCCTTTCCACAGCACGAAGTCCAGCGGATCTTCCTTCGCTTCGTCGACCTCGATCCGCGCACCGATGCGCAGGTCTTCGATCTTCTTGCGCGACAGCTTGCCGTAGCCCATGAACTTGCCGACGCGGTAGTACACGTCACCATTGCCCGGGGCGTAGGCGTAACCCTTGTCGATCAGGGTCTGGATCATCGCGTGCATGCCCGGGATGTGATCCGTGGCGCGAGGCTCCATGTCCGGCTTCTTGATGTTCAGGCGCGCTTCGTCTTCGTGCATCGCCGCGATCATGCGCTCGGTCAAGGCTTCGAACGACTCGCCGTTCTCGTTGGCGCGATTGATGATCTTGTCGTCGATGTCGGTGATGTTGCGCACGTAGGTCAGGTCGTAGCCGCTGAAGCGCAACCAGCGCGTCACCAGGTCGAACGCGACCATGCTGCGGCCGTGGCCGAGGTGGCAGTAGTCGTACACGGTCATGCCGCACACGTACATGCGCACCTTGTTGCCATCGAGCGGCTTGAAGACTTCTTTGCTCTTGGTGAGCGTGTTGTAAATCGTTAGCACGTCATAAATCCTTGAATCACTGGCCCCACGAATCACGCAGGGTCACGGTACGGTTGAATACCGGCTGACCTGGTTTCGAGTCCTTGATATCGGCGACGAAGTAACCTTCGCGCTCGAACTGGAAACGGTCTTCCGGCTGTGCGTTGCCAAGCGAAGGCTCAGCACGACAACCGGTCAGCACTTGCAGTGAGTCAGGGTTGATGTTGTCGAGGAAACTGGCGCTGTCTTCGGCCTTCTCCGGGTTCGCAGAACGGAACAGACGATCGTACAGACGCACTTCGCACTCGATGCTGGCAGCGGCCGGCACCCAGTGGATCACGCCCTTGACCTTGCGGCCCTCAGGGTTTTTGCCGAGGGTGTCCGGATCGTACGAGCAACGCAGCTCGACGATGTTGCCGTCGGCGTCCTTGATCGCTTCGTCGGCACGGATCACGTAGCTGCCGCGCAGGCGCACTTCGCCGTTTGGCTCCAGGCGCTTGTAGCCCTTTGGCGGCTCTTCCATGAAGTCATCGCGGTCGATGTAGATTTCACGGGCGAACGGCAGTTTGCGCACGCCGAGTTCTTCTTTCTGCGGATGACGCGGCAGTTCGAGGTTGTCTACCTGATCTTCTGGATAGTTGGTGATCACGACTTTCAACGGACGCAACACGCACATGGCGCGCGGGGCGTTCGCGTCCAGGTCCTGGCGGATGCTGAACTCGAGCATGCCGAAGTCGACCACACCGTCGGAACGGTTGGTGCCGATCATGTCGCAGAAGTTGCGGATCGACGCCGGTGTGTAGCCGCGACGGCGGAAGCCCGACAGCGTCGACATGCGCGGATCGTCCCAGCCATTGACGTGCTTCTCGTCCACCAACTGCTTGAGCTTGCGCTTGCTGGTGATGGTGTAGTTCAGGTTCAGGCGGCTGAACTCGTACTGGCGCGGGTTGGCCGGCACCGGCAGGTTCTCGAGGAACCACTCGTACAGCGGACGGTGGCTTTCGAATTCCAGGGTGCAGATCGAATGGGTGATGCCTTCGATGGCGTCCGACTGACCGTGGGTGAAGTCGTAGTTGGGGTAGATGCACCACTTGTCACCGGTCTGGTGGTGGTGAGCGTGGCGGATGCGATACATGATCGGGTCGCGCAGGTTCATGTTCGGCGAAGCCATGTCGATCTTCGCGCGCAGCACCCGTGCGCCGTCCGGGAACTCGCCGGCGCGCATGCGGGCGAACCAGTCGAGGTTTTCTTCCACGGAACGATCACGGAACGGGCTGTTCCTGCCCGGCTCGGTCAGGGTGCCACGGTATTCCTTGGCCTGTTCCGGGCTCAGGTCGTCGACGTAGGCCTTGCCGGACTTGATCAGCTCGACCGCCCAGTCGTGCAACTGGTCGAAATATTGCGAGGCATAGCGCACTTCGCCGGACCATTCGAAGCCCAGCCATTTGACGTCGCTTTCGATCGCATCAATGTATTCCTGGTCTTCCTTGGCCGGGTTGGTGTCGTCGAAACGCAGGTGCGTGACGCCACCGAACTCCTGGGCCAGGCCGAAGTTCACACAGATCGACTTGGCGTGGCCGATGTGCAGGTAGCCGTTGGGTTCAGGCGGAAAACGGGTAACGATCTGCGTGTGCTTGCCCGAGTCCAGGTCTGCCTGGATGATCGGCCGCAGGAAGTTGACCGGCACGGCAGGGCCGGTCTTGGCATTCGAGGTAGGGTCGACAGTGGGCTTGCTCATAGGATCCTTGAACGTACAAGTGCGTGGCCGTAATGCAGGCCGGACAAAACAAAGCCGCTATCATAGCCGATGCTGTCAAGTAGCTGACAGAGCGGGCCTTGTAAACGGTCATATTTAATAGGCTTTAAATGAAAAAACAGCCTCGAAATTCGCGCCTGTCACGCTAAACTGCGCACCTTGGCCAACACAGGCTGAACCGGTGGCGGGAGCCAATGTCCCAACACCCACGAATTCCCAAAAAGAGTACCGATCATGACTCAAGTCAAACTGACCACCAACCATGGCGACATCGTCATCGAACTGAACGCTGAAAAAGCCCCGATCACCGTGGCCAACTTCATCGAGTACGTAAAGGCCGGTCACTACGAAAACACTGTTTTCCACCGCGTCATCGGTAACTTCATGATCCAGGGCGGCGGTTTCGAGCCAGGCATGAAAGAAAAGAAAGACAAGCGTCCAAGCATCCAGAACGAAGCGGACAACGGTCTTTCCAACGACAAGTACACCATCGCCATGGCCCGCACCATGGAGCCGCATTCGGCTTCGGCACAGTTCTTCATCAACGTCGCCGACAACAGCTTCCTGAACCACAGCGGCAAGAACGTACAGGGCTGGGGCTACGCCGTATTCGGTAAAGTGACCGCCGGTACCGACGTTGTAGACAGCATCAAGAAAGTGTCGACCACCTCCAAGGCCGGCCACCAGGACGTACCAGCAGACGACGTGATCATCGAGAAAGCCGAGATCATTGAGTGATACTGCTGATTTCAGATTTACATCTGGAAGAGGAGCGCCCGGACATTACCCGGGCGTTTCTGGATTTGCTCGCCGGACGCGCCCGCTCGGCGAGTGCGTTGTACATTCTGGGCGACTTTTTCGAAGCGTGGATTGGCGACGACGCCATGACACCCTTTCAGCGCTCCATCTGCCAGGCCCTGCGCGAACTCAGCGACAGCGGCACGGCCATTTTTCTGATGCACGGCAATCGCGATTTCCTGCTGGGCAAAGCCTTCTGCAAAGCGGCTGGCTGCACCTTGCTGCAAGACCCGAGTGTCGTGCAGTTCAACGGCGAGCCCGTGTTATTGATGCACGGCGACAGCCTGTGCACCCGCGACGTCGGTTATATGAAGCTGCGACGCTACCTGCGCAACCCGATCACCCTGTTCATCCTGCGCCACCTGCCGCTGCGCACCCGCCACAAGTTGGCGCGCAAGCTGCGCAGTGAAAGCCGGGCGCAAACGCGGATGAAGGCCAATGACATCGTTGATGTCACGCCTGAAGAGATTCCGCGGATCATGCAGGAATATGGCGTAAAAACCCTGATTCACGGGCACACCCATCGCCCGGCCATCCACAAGTTGCAGCTGGGCGAGCAGGCGGCCCGGCGCATTGTGTTGGGGGATTGGGATCGCCAGGGTTGGGCGTTGCAGGTGGATGAAAGCGGGTTTGCCTTGGCGCCGTTTGATTTTTCCAATCCCCAACTGTCACTGCCGAGCGCCTGACCTCTTTGTGGCGAGGGAGCTTGCTCCCGCTCGGCGGCACAGCCGTCGCAAACCTGTCTATAGATTCTGCCCGTCGGACTCGATCGCCGGATTTGGGGCTGCTGCGCAGCCCAACGGGAGCAAGCTCCCTCGCCACAAAAAAGCTGTATCAATGCCCCGCGGATGCCGCAGGCCCGGCCTTGGCGGTAAACGGCGGCTTGGCCAGCCACACAATCAGTATCAACCCCATGAACATCCAGCCCAGCAAGGTGAAGTAATCCACCGTGGACAGGATGTACGCCTGGCTGACCACCGTCTGTTCCAGCTGCGTATAGGCCTTGGCCCCTGCCCCACCCAGTTGGCTCAACGCCTCGCGGGTGGCCGGATCGAAGGGCGTGATGCTTTCGGTCAGGTAGGCGTGGTGCTGGTCGGCCCGGCGAATCCAGATCCAGGTGGTCAGCGAGGCTGCGAAGCTGCCGCCCAAGGTCCGCAAGAAAGTCGCCAGCCCGGAACCGTCGGCGATCTGGCTTGGCGGCAGGTCCGACAGGAGGATGGTCAGGGTCGGCATGAAGAACAGCGCCACGCCTATGCCCATGAACAGTTGGACCATGGCGATGTGCTGGAAGTCGACCTCGTTGGTGAAGCCGGCGCGCATGAAGCAGCTCAGGCCAATGGCCAGGAACGCGCCCCCCGCCAGCACGCGCATGTCGAATTTCGGTGCGTACTTGCCGACAAACGGTGCCATCAGTACCGGCAGAATCCCCAGCGGCGCCACGGCAAAACCGGCCCAGGTTGCGGTATATCCCAATCGCGTTTGCAGCCACTGCGGCAGGATCAGGTTGATCCCGAAGAACCCGGCGTAGCCCAGGATCAGCACGATGGTGCCGTAGCGGAAGTTGCGATGGGCAAACAGCCGCAGGTTGACCACCGGGTGTTCATCGGTCAGTTCCCAGATCACGAAGAACGCCAGGGCGATCACCGAAATGACCGTACCGATCACGATGAAATTCGATTCGAACCAGTCGGCATCGTTGCCCTTGTCGAGCACGATCTGCAAGGCGCCGACGCCAATGATCAAGGCGATCAGGCCGATGTAATCCATAGGCTGGCGACTGGTGCTCACCGGGCGTTTTTTCATCTGCTGAGTGACCACCCAGGCCGCGAAGATGCCGATGGGCACGTTGATGAAGAAAATCCACGGCCAGCTGTAACTGTCGGTGATCCAGCCGCCGAGAATCGGCCCGGCAATCGGCGCGACCACCGTGACCATCGCCAGCAAGGCCAGGGCCAGCCCGCGTTTCGCCGGTGGATAAACGGCAATCAGCAAGGTCTGGGTCATCGGGTACAACGGCCCGGCCACCACCCCTTGCAGAACCCGGAAGCCCACCAGCTCCGGCATGGAGGTGGAAATACCGCAGAGGAACGACGCCAGCACGAACAGCAGCGTGGCCCAGACAAACAGCTTCACTTCGCCGAAACGACGGCTGAGCCAGCCGGTCAACGGCAAGGCAATGGCGTTGCTCACGGCAAACGAGGTGATGACCCAGGTGCCCTGCTCCGAACTCACACCGAGGTTGCCGGAGATGGTCGGCAGCGCCACGTTGGCAATGGTGGTGTCGAGCACCTGCATGAAAGTCGCCAGCGACAGACCGATGGTGCTGAGCAGCAGGCTGGGCGGCGTGAAAGACGCGTTATTGCTCATCGAAAATCCTATGAAGCCAGATGATCACAGATCCCCCCCCCCTGCGGGAGCGAACCTGTGTGGCGAGTGACCCTGTGTGGCGAGGGAGCTTGCTCCCGTCCGGCTGCGCAGCAGTCGCAAACCAGCCAACCCTGTCCAGTCTGATACCCCCGGTTGCCGGGCCAGGGGCCGCTTCGCGACCCAGCGGGAGCGAGCTCCCTCGCCACAAATGCCGCTCCTACAGGGACGAATCAGCGATTCGCGGTCTTGCTGACCGCTGCACTGTTGTCGTGGATCAGTTGCGTGATCATCGCATCAGCCTCGGCCAACTGACGGTCATAAACGTTGGTGCTGAACGACGCCTTTTGCGGCGGTTGCTGCGCCAGGACCGGTCCGCTCTGGTCACGCAGGTTCACCTCCACCATGGTCGACAGGCCAACCCGCAGCGGGTGCTTGGCCAACTCTTCGGCGTTGACGTGAATCCGCACCGGCACGCGCTGGACGATCTTGATCCAGTTGCCGGTGGCGTTTTGCGCCGGCAACAGGGCGAATGCGCTGCCAGTGCCGGCGCCAAGGCTATCGATGGTGCCGCTGTATTTCACGTCGCTGCCGTAGAGGTCGGTTTCGATTTCCACCGGCTGGCCGATGCGCATGTCACGCAGTTGGGTTTCCTTGAAGTTGGCGTCGATCCACAGTTGATCCAGTGGAATCACCGCCATCAGCGCCGTACCCGGCTGCACCCGCTGGCCCAGTTGAACCGAGCGTTTGGCCACGTAACCGGTGACCGGGGCAATCAGCACGCTGCGCGAGTTGTTCAGGTAGGCCTGACGCAGCTGTGCGGCGGCGGCCATGACGTCCGGATGCGACGACACCACGGTGTCATCGACCAGCGCACTGCTGGTCTTGAGTTTCTGTTGGGCGTTGGCCAGGGCGTTTTGCGCCGAGGTCAGGTCATCGCGGGCGTGGGACAGTTCCTCCTGGGAAATCGCGCCACCGGCGGCGAGGTTCTTGCGGCGATTGAAGTTGTCCTGGGCCTTCTGCACTTCGGCCTTCTGCGAGTTGACCTGAGCCTTCATGCCATCGACATCGCTGTAGAGGCCGCGCACCTGACGCACGGTACGGGCCAGATTCGCCTGGGCGTTTTGCAGGCCGATTTCAGCATCGTTCGGGTCGAAGTTCACCAGGACCTGACCCTCATGCACCAGATCGCCATCATCGGCGCCGATGCTCACCACGGTGCCGGTGACCAGCGGCGTGATTTCCACCACGTTGCCGTTGACGTAGGCGTCGTCGGTGCTTTCATTCCAGCGCCCGTAAAACTCGTGGTAGGCCCAGACGCCCGCGCCGCTCAGGACGACAGCGGCGGCAAGGATCAACAGCATGAATTTGCGCTTGCCCGAGTTCGGGTTGGCCGGGGTGTTTTCGGTGTTCGGAGCGGTGTCGGCAGTGGCCATGACAAATACCTTGAATTAATGGGTCAGCGTGGCTGGGTTGGCATTGGCCGAGGCAACGGCCTCAGGCTGGAAACCGCCACCCAGTGCCTGCATCAGTTGGATCGACAGGTCGATCTGCTCGGCATTCAGGTTGGCCAGTTGGCGCTGGGCCTGAAGCAGCTGTTGCTCGATGCTGAGCACGTCCAGGTAGTTGCCGATGCCGGAACCGTACCGCTGGACCACGGTGTTGTAAGAATCCTGGGCGATGTCGGTGGCATGCTGCTGGGCAGCGATCTGCCGGCCGATATCGCGCAGCTGATTGATGCTGTCACTGACATCCCCCAGTGCCTTCACCAGGCTTTTGTTGTACTGCGCCACCGCGAGGTCGTAGTCGGCATCACGGGCATCGAGGTTGGCGCGCAGGCGTCCACCGTCGAAGATCGGCACGGAAATGGTCGGTGCAATGTTGAAGAAGCGGCTGGCCGAACCGAACATTGCATCACCCAACAAGGATTCGGCACCGGCGGCAGCGCTGAGGTTCAAATTGGGATAGAACTGGGTTTTGCCGGCGTCGATGCTTTTGCTCGCCGCCTCCACTCGCCAGCGCGCGGCTACCAGGTCCGGGCGACGACCTAGCAGTTCGGCGGGCAAGACCGACGGCAGTGCCACGGCGCTCGGTTGCAGGATGTTCGGCCGGGCGATTTCGCTGCCACGATCCGGGCCTTTGCCAAGCAACACTGCCAAGGTGATTTTGGCGCTGTTCAGGCGCTTTTCGGCGTCGATCAGATTGGCCTGGGAAGTGGCCTCCAGGCTCTCGGTCTGCTGGAACTGGTACTGGCTGTCGATCCCGGCGGTCAGCCGGCGCTGGCTCAGGTCGAGCATTTGCCGGGTGCGTTTGAGGTCTTCGCTGGACAGGTCGTAGACGATGTGTGCCTGGCCCAGGTCGCTGTAGGCACGGGCAACGTCGGCAGCCAGGGTCAGGCGCGCGGCCTGCTGGTCGACTTCGGCGGCGCGAGCCTGGCCGAGTGCGGCTTCCCAGGCATCGCGCTGGCCGCCCCAGAGGTCGAAGTTGTAATTGAAACTGGCGCTGATGTTGCGCACGGTGTCATAGGCGCCGCCCTGCCCCAACGGGTCCTGATCCCGGGCCAGGCGTGAACGGCTGACACCGGCGCTGGCATCCAGGGTCGGCATCCGCGCGGCATCGGCTGCATAGACGGCGGCGCTGGCCTGATGGGCACGGGCGGCAGCGACCTGCATGTCTGGACTGTCACGCAAAGCTTCGTGGATCAGGCTGTCGAGTTGTGGGTCGCCGAGGCTTTTCCACCAGTCGCATTTCGGCCACGCCGCTGGCGAGAGAGTGACGCCGCTGAGCGATTGACCGCTCTTGAGGGTCTTCGCATCGGTGCTGACACCTTCGGTTTTCAGGCCGCTGTAGCTGGCGCAACCGGCCAGGGTCATGGCCAGCAGCACCAGGCTCACGCCGGTACGCAAGGGTTTGTTGCTCATTTATCACCTACCCGCAGCAGGGTGATCGGGTCACCGGCTGCCAGCAAAATTTTTTTCAGGATCACTTCCAGGGTTTTCAACTCATCTGGGGTGATGGCGCCGGCCAGTTCATTCATGGCTTCGGCACCGATGTGCGGTAACAGGTCGGCGAGGGTTTGCCCTTCCTCCGTGAGGACAAGCTGCACCTGTCGGCGGTCGGCCTCGGAGCGTTGACGGGCGAGAAAACCTTTCTGTTCCAGACGATCGAGCATGCGCGTCATCGAGCCGCTGTCCAGGGACAGATGGCGGCACAGCTCACCCGGCGAGTCGACGCCGTACTGGGCCATGATGATCAACACCTTGAACTGCGCGGCGGTGATGCCGTGGGGTTCCATGTGGGTGTCGATGATCCGGTCCTTGAGCAGCGCAGCACGTCCGAGCAGCAGGCCGAGATGGCAATTGTGGAAATCGTCGGGGGAGAAATGTTTCATCTGGCCACCAATTAGCTGCCTAGGCAGTGAATGTATGACGAGATGTTACTGCCTAGGCAGCGAATGTCAACGTAATAGTTAGGATGCTTAGCAAATAATTGACCAATGGTGTCGGGATTTCCCCCACCCCTGTGGCGAGGGAGCTCGCTCCCGTTCGGCTGCGCCGCAGCCGCCGGTTTTCAACGCGTGATGTATCAGGAGAGAAGAAGTATCAGGATTTGGGGCCGCTTCGCGGCCCAACGGGAGCAAGCTCCCTCGCCACAGGGGGGCTGGCGTTAGAAATCCCGCTTGTAGAAGATGTCCAGCGAACTGGCGATGCCGCCGGCGGCTTCGAGGTAGACCTTTTTGCTCAGTTTGTAGCGCAAGGCGATGGTGTTGGCCGGTTCGAACACGCCGACGCCATAACGCAGGCTGAGTTTCTCGGAAATATTGCCGCTGGCCACCACGCTGGTGGTGTTGCCACTGCCCTGGGTATCGAGCTGGAAGTCCTGGATGCCCAGGTCCTTGGCCAGGCCACCGGTGATCCCGGAACTGCCCATCAGGCCCAACCCGAGTGCGGCCTGGGCGAGCATGTTGTTGTCCTCGCCATTGCTGCTCAGCGGTCGTCCCAGCACCAGATAGGACAAGGCCTGCTCCTGGCTCATCGCCGGTTCCGAAAAGATCTGCGTGGTTGGCTGCTCGGCACTGCCGCTCAGGCGAATGCCGGCGATGATGTCGTCGGTCTGGCGAATCGCTTCGATATCCAGATAGGGCTGGTCGATGGGGCCGGCAAACAGCAAACGCGCGCGGCGCACCGATAGCCTCTGCCCGTAGGCGCGATAACGACCGTCGTTGAGCCACAGTTCGCCACGGGTGTCCATGTTGTCGCCGATGTGCACATGCCCTTGCACATTGGCGGTCAGGCCGAAGCCGGAGAAGGCCAGCTTGTCTTCACCGACCACCACCTCGATGTCCATTTTCATCGCCAGCGGGGTTTTGCCCTGTTCGGTTTGCCGGCCGATGATCACCGTGTCGTCGGAGACCTTGACGGTCGACGGCGGCAACTCGCGAATGGTGATCTCGCCCTTGGGCACCAGCACTTTGCCGGCGATGGACAACTCATCGCCACTCATCGAGATTTTCAGATCAGGCGCGACTTCCAGCTTGGCATAAGGCTCAACGGTGACAGGCAATTGCGAGCCCTTCAGCGCCAGGTCCACCATCAACGCCTGGCCCCAGGCGACATTGCCGTTCAAGCTGCCCTGCCCGGCCTTGCCACTGTTCCAGCCACCGTTCAGCTGCACACTTTCACCGGCGATCAGCGCCTGCAGGTGCAGGTTTTGCACCTCCATCGGCAGCTCCGGCCCGGACACCTGGCCGTCACTGAGTTGCACGCTGCCATTGACCTGCGGCGCCAGCAGACCGCCGGAAATCGTCCCGCTGCCATTCAAACGCCCGGTCAGTTTCTCGACCATCGGCACAAACGGCCGCGCGACCGACAGATCCAGGCCGCTCAGGCGGAACGAACCGGAGACCGGCTTGCTCTTGGGCAATGGATTGATCTGCGTCTGCACCATCAACTCGCCGAGCTTGCCGCCGACGAAGTTGAGCGAGGTATCGATGCGCTTTGGCGTGAGTTTGCTGGTGAGGATCAGGGTCTGGTAAGGGAAATCCAGCCACTGGTCCTTTTCCTTGACGCGCAAGGTGCCACCGTTTGCATCGAGACTGATCTGACCGTTCGGGCCACTGGCCGGCAGATCCAGTTGCAGGTCGGCATTGAGCCGCCCCTGCCAGGCGAAATCCTTCGGCAGCCATTGGGCAAGGCTGTCGATCGGGAATTGCTTGAGGTGATAACGCAACTTCGGCTCGGGCATCAACCGCGAGTCTTCGCCACACAGGCTGGCCTGGCCGGACGCCCAGCAATGGGCGCCGAAATTGACCTTGCCGTCGGCCAGGCGCTCAAGCTTGGCCGGGCCTTGCAGCTTCCAGTCCTGACCACCCGCCTGGATGTCGCCACTGGCCAGGCGCCCGCGCCAATTGCCCTTGTCGAGTACACCATCGAGTCCGAGGGCGAGCTTAAGCTTCGGTCCTTGCAGATCGAGCGTCAGTTTCTGGTTTTTGATGTCGCCCTGACCACTGGCGGTCAAGGTCCCCAGTGAGGTGTCACCGGCCTGAATGCCGCTGCCCTTGAGGTCGATTTTCGCCCGTTGTGCGCTATCGAGGGTGGCGTCGAGATTGAGGCTTTGCAGGCGATTATCTTCGTAGACCAACTGCGAGCCTTGCAGATCGAGTTTGCCTTGCGGCGCCTTGAGCGTACCGGCGACATCCACACGACCATTGACCTGGCCACGCAGTTGCGGCCAGAGCTGGGCCAGCCTTGGCAGCTTGATATCGATCTGTCCGACCAGCTTCTGATGCAGGCTGCCCTTGCCATTGATGCTGTTGTCGCCCAGGCGCACTTGCAGCGCATTGAGGTTCCATTGCTCACCGCCGCCATCGGCCTTGGCCTGGATGACAGCAGGCTGGCCGCGCAGCTTGCCCTTGAGGTCCAGGTCGGCCGTCAGGCTCAACGCTTCATTTTTCATCTCGCCCTTGCTGCGCAACGGCCCGGCCAGGGTACCCGGCAACTCCGCGACCCAGTACGCCGGGTTGATCGCCGACAGATCCAGTGAGGTGTCCCAGGCGATGCCATCGGCAAATTGCAGGTTCAGATAACCCTCGGCCTTGCCCTGCCCGGCCTGGAGCTGAATTTGTTGCAGGTAGATTTTCGTCAGGTCACCGGCAAATGGACTGGCCAGGGTAAAGGCCCCGGCAGGACCGTCCATGGCGGCAGCGAAGTGGCCGAGGTATTTGCCATCGGTGTAGGAGACTTCGCCAGTGAACGTGCGCAAAGCCACTTGCGGTTCATCAATCAGCGGATAGAGGCGATGCCAGGGGAAATCCAGCCAGTCGATTTTCGCTTCGGCGTTCAGGCCTTTGCTCCAGTCCACTTGACCGCTGAGCTTGAGACTCTGCTTGTCGTTGGCCGTCAGGTCCAACCCGGCGATTTGCGCGCCGCTGGCGTCGACCCTGCCTTGCAGGGCGAGCGCTACCGGGCCTTGCTCGGCCAGCAGCGTGGCTATGCCTTGCAGCGCGTAACCGTTTTTCAGGTCGCCAGCCCCCGTGAGCTCAAGCTGATTGAGCAGCAAGGTGTCCGGCAAATCGGCGCTGGCCTTGAAGCCATCGGCAGTGATTTTTACCTTCGCTGGTAGATTATCCGCCAGTGGTTGTAGCTCGCCGGTCAATTGGCCGTTGAGATAACCGCTGCTGTCAGCCTTCAGGTTCAGGGTCTTGAGCAAATCGCCGTCGACCTTCAAGGCCAACGCCCAAGGCCCTTCGCCCGGTGCCGGCAGGGTCAACGCACCTTCGGCCTTCAGCGGCCAGTTGCCACCCGGTTGCAGCGAGCCCGTCAGGTTCAGGCTCAGGTCGTCGCGCTGCAAGGCGAGCGAATCGATCTGCATGCCCTTGTCGGTCCAGTGCGCTGTCAGTTGCAGGCCCTTGAGTTGCTCGCTGCCGTTGAACAGCAGGCTACCGACTTTGACATCCCCCAATTCGATGGCAACAGGCAACTTCAGATCAGGAAGCGTGATGGGACCGCTACTGGCCTCCTCCGGCCCGGGCGGGAACTGCAGGCTGATCTGCTCGGCTTGTATCTGCTCCAGGCACAGGGTCATGCGCGTCAGGCACAGCGGCGACCAGGCAAATATCACCTTGGTCAGTTCAACCCGACTACTGCCCTGCTGCCACAGCACGTGGTCGGCACTCCACTGCCCGGCCAGCCGGCCCTGAAAGTTTTCCAGGGTCAAACCCGGTACAAAACCCAGAGCCCAGCGGCTGCCGGCGGCGGTTCCCACGACCGAGGCGAGGGTCAGGACGATCAGCAGCAACAGCGCCAGAATCGCCAGCAGCGTTATTTTCAAACCACGCTTCACAGCTCAGGCCCCATGGAAAAGTGCAGTCGAATGCCGCCATCGTCGTCCAGCGCATGGGCCAGGTCGAGGCGAATCGGGCCCACCGGCGAGATCCAGCGCACGCCGATACCGACCCCGGTCTTGAGGTTCGGCAGTTCGAGTGTATTAAAGGAATTGCCCTGGTCGACGAAGGTTGCGACCCGCCATTTTTCGGCGATGGAATATTGATACTCCGCGCTGGCGGTGACCATGTAGCGGCCGCCGATGCGGTCGCCCTGGTTGTTTTCCGGGGACAGGCTCTGATAGTCGTAACCGCGCACGCTCTGATCACCACCGGCGAAGAAGCGCAGAGACGGCGGCACCGATTTATAACCATTGGTGGCGCTGCCGCCGAGCTGCACCCGACCGAGGAAGCGATGGTTGTCGAACACCGTGGTCAGGCCCTTGACCAGCGCCGTGCCGTACACCAGGTTGTTGTCAGAACCCAGCCCTTCCTTGGCGACTTTGGTTTCGAATTGCAGGCGATAACCATTGTGCGGGTCAATGCGGTTGTCGCTTTTCAGGTACGAATAGCTCACGCCGGGCATCAGCAGGTTACTTAAGCCCGAGTCGTCACCGAGCCGATATTCCTCGCGCTGCCACTTCAACGACACCACGCGCTGCCAACCGCTGGGCAACTTGCTGTGCCACTCGGGGCCGAGGGTCAGCAGTTTGCTGAGGCTGTCCTTGTCGGCAATTTCTTCGTTCTGGTAGCCACCGGCGAACCGCAGCTTGTCGGTCAGCGGCGGGTCCAGGGGGATGTCATAGAACAGCCCGACGTTTTGTCGCGGCGCCGAGATTTCGGTCTCCCAGCCATAACTGTGGCCCTGGGCATTGACCCAGTGTCGGGTCCAGTTGGCCTTGGCCCGCGGGCCGACGTCAGTCGAGTAACCCAGGCCCAGGCCCATGGTGCGAGGCTTGCGGGTCTCCAGCTTGACGTCCACGGGAATCACCTCTTGGCTGGACGCCGTAGGAGCCGCGTCCACCCGCACGCTGTCGAAATAGCCGCTCGCTTGCAGATTCTGATTCAGCTCTGCGATCAATTCAGAGTCATAGGGCGTGCCGGCCTTGAACGGCACCATGCGTTGCAGCAGGTCTTCATCGAACGGCGTATCACCCTCGAACTTGACCGCGCCCATGTTGTAGCGCGGGCCACTGTCGTAGATCAATTCGATATCGGCCACACCGGCCCGAGGGTCGACCGCCAACTGCGAACGGGTGAAGCGGCCGCTGAAAAAGCCGAAGCGCGAGGCCTGATTCTGGATCAGCCGCTTGGCGTCTTCGTAGCGGCCGTGGTTGAGCACCGCACCGGTTTTCAGTGCGTCGCTTTTAGGAATGCGGAAGGACTTGAGGGACGCTGCCGGCCCCTCGACGCGTATCGTGACATTGCGCAGGTGCACGGGCTCGCCGGGGTCGATGGTCAACACCAGGCGTGGTTCCTTGCCAGCTTTCACTTCGCTGGCAATGTGCGGCTGGTAATAACCCAAGGCCTGGGCGGCCTTGCGCGCCTGCTCCTCGGCACCCCGACTGAAGCGCTGCAAGGCTGCTTCGTCACGATCGCCGAGGCTGCCGATATAGCCTTCTATATTGGCCTTCAGTTCATCGTTGGACGGTTTGATCCGCACATCCAATTCACTTTGCGCCAGTGCCGTGCAGCTGATGAACAGCATGAACACGCCACTGGTAATTCTTCCTGGAAACTTCATAGGCGCGGATGCTAACACGAGCTTGGGAGGGTCATAGAACCCGATCTGTCCCGAAAGTTCGTGAGCTAAGCCGTTGCCGTCTGTAAGACCTGTGGGTTGGGGTGGAAAAATACATGTTCGCGGACAGGTCCTACAGCAACTTCGCCGATTTCTTCATAACCCTGGCGCTTATAGAACGCCAGATAACGAGGATTGCCAGTGTCGAGGATCACCCCCTGGGAGTGCTCGTCCACAGCACACCAGTTGTGCACAGCCTGTAGCAGTTGCTCCCCAAAATGCTTGCCTTGAAACTGTGGATGAACGCCCAGCAACGGCAACATGTGCACGGAGTCGTTCGGCACACAGGCTTCGACGTCGGCGTGATATTCAAGGTAGCGCCGGGTGCAGCGAAAACCGGTGCTGAGCACCATGCGCAAGCGCCAGGCCCAGCTTTCCGTGACGCCCAGGCGACGTTGCGGCGGTGCAATCAAGGCAATGCCGATGAGCCGGTCGTTGACCAACAGGCCGATGGCGGGCAGGTCCTGGAGAAAATGCTGGTTCACCAGTTCACGTACCGTGGCACGCACCCGTTGCTCATAACCCGGGCGCTCGGCCTCGAACAGGTAACCGAATGTGGGTTCGTGTCGATACGCCTGATACAGCAGCGAGCGCGCTTCTCGGGCGTAGCCGCCGTCGAGCATGTGGATATCGGCAATGGCGGTGGAGGTTTCAGGCATGACGGTTGATCTCCCCGGCGCAACTCGAACGGCTGCGCTCTTGTTGTTACGAACCCAGAGGCGCTGACACAGTTCCTTACAGATCAGCCATCAGTGTAGGCAATGAAATCGCCTTCGCGAGCAGGCAGTGGGAGCGAGTTGCTCGCGATGAGGCCCACCCAGTGACTGTTAACCTGACAGACCGCATCGAAACGTCGTCCCCACACTGGCCCCTTCTGCCCATGTCAGCTAGCATCGCCCTTTTGCCAGGACTGCCGACCATGAAGATCGTCTCCTTCAACATCAACGGGCTGCGCGCTCGTCCCCATCAGCTGGCGGCGCTGATCGAAAAGCACCAGCCTGACGTGATCGGCTTGCAGGAAACCAAAGTCCACGACGAGCAATTCCCGCTCGCCGAAGTTCAGGCACTGGGCTACCACGTGTATTTCCACGGGCAAAAAGGCCATTACGGCGTCGCCCTGCTTTCCCGTCAGGAGCCACTGGAGCTGCATAAAGGTTTCGCCACTGATGAAGAAGACGCGCAACGCCGCTTCATCTGGGGCACGTTCGCCGACGCCAATGGTGTACCGATAACCATCATGAACGGCTATTTCCCCCAGGGCGAAAGCCGCGATCACCCGACCAAGTTCCCGGCCAAGGAGCGTTTCTACAGCGACCTGCAACAACTGCTGGAAAGCCGGTTCAAAAACGATCAGCCGCTGATAGTGATGGGTGACGTGAACATTTCGCCGGAAGATTGCGACATCGGTATCGGCCCGGACAACATGAAGCGCTGGCTGAAAACCGGCAAGTGCAGCTTCCTGCCCGAAGAGCGCGAGTGGATGGCCCGCCTGAAAAACTGGGGTCTGGTGGACAGTTACCGCCACCTCAACCCGGACGTGACCGACATGTTCAGCTGGTTCGACTATCGCAGCCGCGGCTTCGAAGACGAACCCAAGCGTGGCCTGCGTATCGACCTGATCATGGCCTCCCATGGCTTGTTGCCGCGGGTAAAGGCCGCCGGTGTCGACTACGAGCTGCGCGGGATGGAAAAACCCTCGGATCATGCGCCGATCTGGCTTGAATTGAGCTGATTTTTCCCGTTCCCCTGTAGGAGCGAGCCTGCTCGCTCCTACATTGACCCAGCCATTACACCGACTGTCATTTTTCAGAAACCTTACTGACTTATTCTCCCGGCACTCCCTTTGGCTTTGAAAGGTGCCGGCATGACGCTGCGCGTATTGTTCCTGATGATGCTGTGCCTTGTCTTGCCGCAGGCGGCTTTCGCTGCCGGCTTGCCGGTCCCGGATCAAGGCCCGGCGTTGCGCATCCAGGGCTCCAACACCATCGGTGCAGCATTGGGCCCGGCACTGGTCGAGGGCCTGCTGCAGGAACAAGGCCTGCGCAACATTCACCGCGAAGCAACGGACACGACCAACGAGTTGCGCCTCGTCGGTGAAAACGATCAAGGCAAACAGGTTATCGTGGAAGTGGCAGCACACGGTTCCAGCACGGGTTTTGCTGCCCTGAAAAACGCCAATGCCGACCTCGCCGCTTCATCGCGACCGATCAAGGACAGCGAACTGGCCAGTCTCAAATCCCTGGGTGATCTGAAAAGTCCCAGCGCCGAACAGGTCATTGCCATCGATGGCCTGGCGATCATTGTTCATCCGGACAATCCCCTGCACCTACTCGACACCGAGCAACTGGCGCGCATTTTCAGTGGCGAAATCAAAACCTGGGAAGAGGTCGGCGGCAAAGGCGGAGCGATTCATCTATATGCGCGCGATGATCAGTCGGGTACCTACGACACCTTCAAGGAACTGGTCCTCGCCAGCCATGGGAAAAAACTCGGCAATGCTGCGCAGCGCTTCGAATCCAGCGAGCAACTGTCCGACTCCGTGAGCGCAGACCCGCAGGCTATCGGCTTTATCGGCCTGCCCTACGTGCGTCAGGCCAAAGCCGTGGCGATTGTCGATGGACAATCCCAGGCGATGCTACCGCTCAACAATCTGATCGCCACGGAAGACTATCCGTTATCGCGCCGGCTGTTCTTCTACTTGCCCCCGACCGGAAAAAACCCGTGGGCCAATGCGCTGGCAGTGTTCGCCCAAAGTGCCAAAGGCCAGGCCATCGTTGCTGCCAATGGCTTCATTGCGCAGACCGTCCAGGCGATGGCGGTGACGCCCAATGCGTTGATGCCCGAGGGCTACCAGTCCCTGAGTCGCCACGCGCAACGCCTGTCAGTGAATTTTCGTTTTGAAGAAGGCAGCGCCACCCTGGACAACAAGGCCCGGCAGGACCTTGCCCGGGTGCTCGACTATATAAAGCAGAACCAGAAAACCCAGGGCCAGGTGACCCTGGTGGGTTTTGGCGATGCCAAGAGCGACCCGGCGCGGGCCGATCTGCTGTCGAAGCTGCGAGCCATGGCGGTGCGGCGGGAGTTGGTGAAAAGCGGCGTGGTGTTTCGCGATATTCGCGGGTTTGGCGCGCAGATGCCGGTGGCAACCAATAACGAAGATGAAGGCAGGATCAGGAACCGGCGGGTTGAGGTTTGGGTGTATTGAGTTGAAACATTGACCAATGTGGCGAGGGAGCTTGCTCCCGTTCGGCTGCGCAGCAGCCGCAAATCAGACAACCCGGCGCATCTGATACGACCGGGTCATCGGATTTGGGGCCGCTTCGCGACCCAGCGGGAGCAAGCTCCCTCACCACAGAAGTATTAGTGCCCGCTACGCATCATTTCCTTCGGCACGTACTTGCCAATCTCGAACTTGCCGATCGCCGCGCGGTGCACTTCATCCGGGCCGTCGGCCAGGCGCAGGGTGCGCTGCATTGCGTACATGTAGGCCAGCGGGAAATCGTTGGACACCCCTGCCCCGCCATGGATCTGGATCGCCCGATCGATCACACGCAAGGCCACGTTCGGTGCAACCACCTTGATCTGCGCGATCTCGCTTCTGGCCACCTTGTTGCCGACGGTGTCCATCATGTACGCCGCTTTCAGGGTCAGCAGGCGGGCCATGTCGATTTCCATCCGCGAGTCGGCGATCTTGTCGACGTTGCCACCCAGGCGCGCCAGCGGCTTGCCGAAAGCGGTGCGACTCACCGAACGCTTGCACATCAGTTCCAGCGCCCGCTCCGCCATGCCGATCGAACGCATGCAGTGGTGGATGCGGCCAGGGCCAAGGCGCCCCTGAGCGATTTCGAAGCCCCGTCCCTCACCCAGCAGTACGTTTTCGTACGGCACCCGGACGTTTTCAAACAGCACTTCGGCGTGACCGTGGGGCGCATCGTCGTAGCCGAACACCGGCAACGGACGCAGGATTTTCACCCCGGGGGTATCCACCGGCACCAGGATCATCGAGTGCTGTGCATGACGCGGTGCATCGGGATTGCTCAGGCCCATGAAGATCAGGATCTTGCAGCGCGGGTCGCAAGCGCCGGAGGTCCACCATTTCTTGCCGTTGATGACCCACTCGTCTCCATCACGCACGGCACGGGCGGCCATGTTGGTGGCGTCTGAAGACGCAACATCCGGTTCGGTCATGGCGAATGCCGAGCGGATCTCGCCACGCAGCAGCGGTTCAAGCCAGCGCTGCTTCTGCTCTTCGTTGGCGTAGCGCACCAGCACTTCCATATTGCCGGTGTCCGGTGCCGAGCAGTTGAACGGCTCTGGCCCCAGCAACGAACGGCCCATGATTTCCGCCAGTGGCGCGTACTCGAGGTTGGTCAGACCGGCACCGAGCTCGGACTCAGGCAGAAACAAATTCCACAGGCCTTCAGCCTTGGCCTTGAGTTTGAGTTCTTCCATGATCGCGGTCGGCTGCCAGCGGTCACCTTCGGCAACCTGACGCTCGAACACGGCTTCTGCGGGATAGACGTAGGTGTCCATGAACGCGGTAACGCGCTCACGCAGTTCCTGAACCTTGGGCGAATAAGCGAAATCCATGAGCAAGATACCTTCTTGGGGGAGGTTGTTTAGATCATGCAATCGATGCTAGAACAGCGTTGATAATTTACCTAGCCTATTCTCGGCGTGTATTAACATTCATCACCGATATATGATCGGCTGATCCTCACGGTCAGCCCGCACACACAATAAGAGAGCCGCGTAATGAATCTGAGCAAGGTCGATCTCAACCTTTTCATCGTCTTCGACGCGATCTATACCGAAGCGAACCTGACCCGCGCCGGGCAGATTGTCGGCATCACCCAGCCGGCCGTTTCCAACGCACTGGCCCGGCTGCGCGAGACGTTCAACGACCCGCTGTTCGTGCGCACCGCCCAGGGCATGGTGCCCACACCCATGGCCCAGAACATCATCGGCCCGGTGCGTAACGCGCTCTCGCTGCTGCGTGTGTCGGTACAGGAAAGTCGCATTTTCAATCCGCAGCAAGCGGTCAAGACCTACCGTATCAGCATGACCGACCTCACCGAGGCGGTGATCCTGCCACCGCTGTTCCAGCGCTTGCGTCGCCTGGCGCCGACCGTGATCATCGAAAGCTTCCTGTCCAAACGCCGGGAAACCACCAAGGAACTGGCGGCCGGACGCCTCGACTTCGCCGTTGATGCACCGCTCAACACCGATCCGCAAGTGCGCCACGTCAAGCTGATGGAGGACCGCTATGTCTGCGCCATGCGCAAGGGTCATCCGCTGGCGGGCAAGGAGAAACTCTCGCTGGATGATTATTTGGGCCTGACCCACATCCATATTTCCAGTCGCCGCAGTGGCCTGGGTTATGTCGACCTGGCGCTGGGCAAGATGGGCATCCAGCGCAAGATCGCCCTGCGCTCCCAGCACTATCTGATGGCATCGCAAGTCTTGCAGCAGACCGACATGGTCATGACCGTGCCGGAGCGCTTCGCCCGGCGTAACGACCTGCATGCCTTTTACCTGCCGGTCAACGATGTGCCACCGGTGGAGACGCACTTGTACTGGCACGAAAGCACCGACCAGGACCCGGCGAACCGCTGGATGCGCGAACAGATGATCGAGTTGTGCCAACAGGTGACGGCGCAGGAGAAAAAGCTCGAGAAAGTATAAGACGCAGCACAGCAGAGCCTTCATCGCGAGCAAGCTCGCGATGGGGTTAGCCCAGACACTGAAAAAACCTGCCCCTTGACGTAAACGTCAACCTGCCATTAGTTTAAGGTCATAACCTCATTCGAGCGTGCCCATGAGCAGCCAGACCTACAGCATCTCCGACCTCGCCCGCGAGCTCGACATCACCACCCGCGCCATTCGCTTCTATGAAGAACAAGGCCTGCTCAGCCCCGAGCGCCGTGGCCAGGAACGCATTTATTCGCCGCGAGACAAAGTCAGTTTGAAGCTGATCCTGCGTGGCAAGCGTATCGGTTTCTCGCTGGCCGAATGCCGTGAACTGATCGAGCTCTACGACCCGTCGAGCGGTAACACCAAGCAACTGCACAGCATGCTGGCAAAAATCAGCGAGCGCCGGGAACAGCTCGAGCAGCAATTGCTGGATATCGAACAGATGAAGCTCGAACTCGATACGGCCGAAGAGCGTTGCGTGCAGGCGCTGGAGCAGACGCTCAAGAATCAGCAATCGGTTCAATAAGCCGACACAAGCCCCCTGTGAGAGCGAGCTTGTCTCCGGGCGGCGATCCGACGATCACAGGGGTTCTCAATTCATTCAGACGATTACAACAGGTCAAACCCATGTCCCTTCCAACTTACGTACGCCTTGTCGAAGTCGGCCCTCGTGACGGCCTGCAAAATGAAGCCCAGCCCATCAGCGTCACCGACAAGGTGCAGCTGGTCGACGCACTGACCGCCGCGGGGCTTGGCTATATCGAAGTCGGCAGTTTTGTTTCGCCCAAGTGGGTGCCGCAGATGGCCGGTTCCGCCGAAGTCTTCGCACAGATCCAGCGCAAGCCGGACGTGGTCTATGGTGCCCTCGCCCCCAACCTGCGCGGGTTTGAAGACGCCATTGCTGCGGGGGTCAAGGAAGTTGCCGTGTTCGCGGCGGCGTCCGAAGCCTTTTCCCAGCGCAACATCAACTGCTCGATCAGCGAGAGCCTGGCGCGTTTCGTGCCGATCATGGAAGCCGCCAAACAACATGGTGTAACCGTGCGCGGTTACGTGTCCTGTGTATTGGGCTGCCCCTACGAAGGTAACGTCGCGCCGGAACAGGTCGCCCTGGTCGCTCGCGAACTCTACGCCATGGGCTGCTACGAGGTGTCCCTGGGCGACACCATCGGTACCGGCACTGCCGGCGCCACGCGCAAGATGTTCGATGTGGTTTCAGCCGATGTGCCTCGGGAAAAACTCGCCGGGCATTTCCACGACACCTACGGCCAGGCGATGGCCAATATCTATGCCAGCCTGCTGGAAGGCATCGCGGTGTTCGACAGCTCGATCGCCGGGCTCGGCGGCTGCCCTTATGCCAAGGGTGCCAGCGGTAACGTCGCCACCGAAGACGTGGTGTACCTGCTCAATGGCCTGGGCATCGAAACCGGCATCGACCTCGACGCCTTGATTCTCGCCGGCAGACAAATCAGCACGGTATTGGGTCGCCCAAGCGGCTCCCGTGTCGCCAAGGCCCGTAGCGCGCAATAAATGTGCGGGCGTGTATCCGGGTGTTACCGGTGTGTCTGAAACGTGGGCATAAGCGAGTAACACGGAAACAAATTGTAGGGTTTTGCCTGAGTCGGAAAACCCTACAAAAACATAACATGTTGA
Organism: Pseudomonas vancouverensis; assembly: GCF_004348895.1. Classification (GTDB taxonomy): domain Bacteria; phylum Pseudomonadota; class Gammaproteobacteria; order Pseudomonadales; family Pseudomonadaceae; genus Aquipseudomonas; species Aquipseudomonas vancouverensis. Next base: position 207,655 of record NZ_RRZK01000009.1, on the reverse strand, counting down.
TTTTAAAGGGCTTTATAAAGTTGGCACGGCTCCTGCTATCTCTATGGCATAACAAGAATAAAAAAATTGCGGCAACCCTAATAAAAACAAGACGTAACGACTCTGACATAACAAAAACAACACGGCAGAGACGCAGCTAACAGATTTTTTTGGAGAAGGTGTGCTTTTCAGGGTGCTTTTCGGAGTGACCCGCAACCGGGCAGAGAACAATAAAACTACCCTGAGGTAGCTCCCGAACTGGTTGGATCGCTTGGCGAGAAAGTAGATCAGCGCTCAAAAAAATACGTTTGCTCTTGATCCCGGATGGGGATCGCCAAAAAACAGCGGTAAAGGGCAACGGTTGCCAAAAACAACAACAGACCGACCCTCAATAATAAAAAAAGAGCACGCGCAACGACAAATTAAAGGGGAGCTTCGGCTCCCCTTTGTGCTGTCTGGTGTTCAGATTTGCTCCCTCCTGTGTTCGGAAATGCCACAAGCCAATCCGACTCCCCATGCGCACCTACTGGCAAAGCCAGTATGGAACCGATCACCTCTGGCGATACGCCTCCAGGGTATCGCCTACGCAACGGGCCCGACGAGCACCCGAATCTTGCTCCTCGGCATCGTTCAGACAACCACGAAAGAAGGCAACATACCCGTCGAAGTCCTTTGCCGCCTGCTCGGCAGAAACCGATGCCAGATGCTGGAGGAAGCTACGAGGTGCGACTTCGAAGTGCTGAAAATCAACCGGGTAGTTCCAGTATCCCCCCCAATGGATAAAACCATTGAAAGCGAAGGTATCGACTACAGGTTCAGCAAGACCGAAACGTTCCGGCTTTTCCGCTCGGAACTGCATGCGGTTGACATAGGCACGTGCCGAGGCAACCGGGTCGATCATCGCCTGCCCCGTGGCCTGGATGTCAATGAAGGGGTTTTGAATCGGATTCAGGTCGATTGCCGCACCGTAGGCATGGAGGGACCAACTACTTCCACCGGTAATCGGCCGCCCATTGAAAGCCGACGTATTGTTGTCGGCCATGGATGCTTTGTCGTCCCCCAAGTAATGCTCGAGACCTCGCGCCTTCCTCAAGGGAAACGCCGCTCGGTGAAGGTCGTCGAAAATGGTTTGTACGTAAGGTGCAAAGGCATCCAGCACCATCACCGAACCTTGCTCTGTGTGGCCTTCGAAATGGGTGAAATCGAAGGAAACCACCCGCAATCTGTCGCAGCCGACCGGATTCTCGTCAGTGATGACATTAGTCGCTTTCATCAACTCGCACAGCTCGGGCATAACGGGAAAAATACCTGCCTGGGCCCGCTCGCTCAAACCAATGAGCAGAAGCGCACAGACAATACCGGTCGCTAATGATTTTCTTTCGTCCATGACTATTGTTGCTCCTTTAATGATTAATGCCTCCGGGGCTGGAGACATGAAAAACATACAACAGAGGCAACTTGGGTCTCTCGAGTAAATTGTGTTGCTACGTGACCCGACCTCCTTGAAAACGCGGACAAAAAAATGCCGACACGGAGATCGGCATTTTCAGCACATACCTGCGACCATTATTTGCCCGTCAAAGACTCGGCAGGAGTTACAGGTTCACTTTGAGCTCCTCGATACTGATTTCGCGCATGCGGAATTTCTGGATCTTGCCGGTTACAGTCATCGGAAACTCCTCGACGAACTTGAAGTAACGCGGCGTCTTGAAGTGCGCGATGCGCTCCTTGCACCAGGCTTGCAGCTCTTGTTCGGTAGCGCTGTGGCCGGGGTGGAACTTGATCCAGGCAACGATCTCTTCGCCGTAACGCGAACAGGGAATGCCGATCACCTGCACATCCGCCACGGCCGGGTGGGTAAAGAAGAACTCTTCCAGCTCCCGCGGGTACACGTTCTCGCCACCACGGATGATCATGTCCTTGTTACGCCCGGCGATGCACACATAGCCCTCCTCATTCATGCTCGCCAGGTCACCGGTGTGCATCCAGCCAGCCTGATCGATGGCTTCCGCCGTGCCCTCCGGGTTGTTCCAGTAACCGAGCATCACGCTGTAACCACGGGTGCACAGCTCACCGATGGTGCCACGGGGCACCAGGTTGCCCGCCTCGTCGATGATCTTGCTTTCCAGTTGCGGTTGCGTGCGCCCCACCGTGGTAACGCGCAGCTCAAGTTCATCCGCGGGACCTGTCTGCAATGACACCGGGCTGGTTTCAGTCATGCCGTAGGCAATCTGCACTTCGCTCATGTGCATTTCGTTGATCACCCGCCGCATCACTTCGATAGGGCACGTGGCCCCGGCCATGATCCCGGTGCGCAAAGTCGACAGGTCGAACTCTGCGCGTTGCGGCTGATCGAGCATGGCGATGAACATTGTGGGCACGCCATAGAGCGCCGTGGCTTTTTCCTCGGCAACGGTATTGAGGGTCAGCAGCGGATCGAACGCATCGTTCGGATAAATCATGGTGCTGCCGTGAGTGATGCAGCCCAGGTTGCCCATGACCATGCCGAAGCAATGATACAGCGGCACTGGAATCACCAGGCGATCGTCCTTCGTCAGCCCGAGGCTCTCGCCGACCATGTAGCCGTTGTTGAGAATATTGTAGTGACTGAGGGTCGCCCCTTTCGGGAAACCAGTGGTGCCGGAGGTGTACTGGATATTCACCGGCTGATCGAAATGCAGGCTGTCCTGACGCTCGTGCAATTGCTCGACAGCCACACTGCCGGCCAGATCGGCCAGCTGTGACCAGGGCAGGAAACCCGAAGGAGGCTGTGGGTCCAGGCTGACGACACCGCGCAGGTCCGGCAGGCGCTCACTACGCAGCTGACCGATGGATTGATCAGCCAATTCCGGCACCAGGCCCTGGAGCATGGCGTGATAGTTGGACGTCTTGAAGGCCCCGGCGCAGACCAGCCATTTGCAGCCGGATTGCTTCACCACGTATTCGAGCTCGGAGCTGCGATACGCCGGGTTGATATTGACCAGAATCACGCCGATTTTCGCCGTGGCGATCTGGGTGATGCACCACTGGGCGCAGTTCGGCGCCCAGATGCCGAGACGGTCCCCGGCCTGCAGCCCCAACGCCAGCAACGCCCGGGCATGCAGGTTGGCCGCCTCCGCCAGTTGCCGCCAGGTGTAACGCAACTGCTGATGGCGCACCACCAGCGCCTCTGCGTCGGGATCCTGCGCGGCGGTGTAGTCGAACGCCTGACCGATGGTCATCGCCAACAAGGCCTTGTCCTGTGAACCACGGGTGTAACTGCGCTGCGGGCTTGCACTGGGTTGATCCATGACGACCCCTATTGTCTTTATTTAACGGGCTGACGCTCCCAAAGTTGGGTACGCGTTCTATCTTGAACTGCCCCTACTCTCGCTCAAGTTGACGTTAACGTAAAGGGCGATTGACAGCCATTCGTCACAGGTTTACGTTAACGTAAAGGTGAGAGCTGAATCACTGCCCTCCCCACCCTACAAAAAAGCCAAAAGGTGACCCATGAGCTACCCATCCCTGAACTTTGCCCTCGGTGAAACCATCGACATGCTGCGCGATCAGGTCCAGTCCTTCGTCGCCAAGGAGATCGCCCCGCGCGCTGCTCAGATCGACAGCGACAACCTGTTCCCCGCTGACCTGTGGCGCAAGTTCGGCGACATGGGCCTGCTGGGCATCACCGTGCCGGAAGAGTACGGTGGCGCCGGCCTGGGTTACCTGGCGCACGTGGTCGCGATGGAAGAAATCAGCCGTGGTTCGGCGTCTGTGGCCCTGTCCTACGGCGCGCACTCCAACCTGTGCGTCAACCAGATCAACCGCAATGGCAACCACGAACAGAAAAGCAAATACCTGCCGAAGCTGATCAGCGGCGAGCACATCGGTGCCTTGGCCATGAGTGAGCCGAACGCCGGTTCGGATGTGGTTTCGATGAAACTGCGCGCCGATAAACGCGGCGACAAATACGTGCTCAACGGCAGCAAGACCTGGATCACCAACGGTCCGGACGCCAATACCTACGTGATCTACGCCAAGACCGACCTGGAAAAGGGCCCGCACGGCATCACCGCCTTCATCGTCGAGCGCGACTGGAAAGGCTTCAGCCGCAGCAACAAGTTCGACAAGCTCGGCATGCGCGGCTCGAACACTTGCGAGCTGTTTTTCGATGACGTCGAAGTTCCCGAAGAAAACATTCTCGGCGTGCTCAACGGTGGCGTGAAAGTGCTGATGAGCGGCCTCGACTACGAGCGCGTCGTCCTGTCCGGCGGCCCGACCGGCATCATGCAGGCGTGCATGGACCTGATCGTGCCGTACATCCACGACCGCAAGCAGTTCGGCCAGAGCATCGGCGAGTTCCAGCTGATCCAGGGCAAGGTCGCCGACATGTACACCCAGCTCAATGCCAGCCGTGCCTACCTGTACGCCGTGGCCCAGGCTTGCGAGCGTGGCGAAACCACGCGCAAGGACGCCGCCGGGGTCATCCTCTACACCGCCGAACGCGCCACGCAAATGGCCCTCGACGCCATTCAGATTCTCGGCGGCAACGGTTACATCAATGAATTCCCCGCCGGCCGCCTGCTGCGCGACGCCAAGCTGTACGAAATCGGCGCGGGCACCAGTGAGATCCGTCGCATGCTGATCGGTCGCGAACTGTTCAACGAAACCCGCTAAACGGAGCTGCCCATGGCTACCCTGCACACCCAGCTCAACCCACGTTCAGCGGAGTTCGCCGCCAACAGCGCGGCGATGCTCAAACAGGTCGACGCCCTGCACACCCTGCTCGCCCAGGTGGCACAGGGTGGCGGGCCGAAAGCGCAGGAACGTCACACCTCGCGAGGCAAGCTGCTGCCCCGCGAGCGCATCAACCGCCTGCTTGATCCGGGCTCGCCGTTTCTGGAGATCAGCCAGCTGGCGGCATACTCGGTGTATGGCGAAGACGTGCCGGCCGCGGGCGTGATTGCCGGGATCGGCCGGGTGGAGGGCGTCGAATGCATGATCGTCGCCAACGATGCCACGGTAAAAGGTGGTTCGTATTACCCGTTGACCGTGAAAAAACACCTGCGCGCCCAGACCATCGCCCAGCAGAACCGTTTGCCGTGCATCTATCTGGTGGACTCCGGTGGTGCCAACCTGCCACGCCAGGATGAGGTGTTCCCGGACCGCGAACACTTCGGCCGGATCTTCTTCAACCAGGCCAACATGAGCGCCATGGGCATCCCACAGATCGCCGTGGTCATGGGCTCGTGCACGGCCGGCGGCGCCTATGTGCCGGCCATGGCCGACGAAGCGATCATGGTGCGCAATCAGGCGACGATTTTCCTCGCCGGCCCACCGCTGGTGAAGGCCGCGACGGGTGAAGTGGTCAGCGCCGAAGACCTCGGCGGGGCCGATGTACACTGCAAGATCTCCGGGGTCGCCGACCATTACGCCGAAAGCGACGAACACGCCCTTGCCCTCGCCCGCCGCAGCATCGCCAACCTCAACTGGCGCAAGCTGGGCGAGGTGCAGCAGCGCACGCCGATTGCACCGCTGTACAGCAGCGATGAGTTGTATGGCGTGGTCTCGGCCGACGCCAAGCAGCCATTCGATGTCCGCGAGGTGATCGCACGGCTGGTCGATGGCTCGGTGTTCGATGAATTCAAGGCGCTGTTCGGCACCACCCTGGTGTGCGGCTTCGCTCACCTGCACGGTTACCCGATCGCCATCCTCGCCAACAACGGCATCCTGTTCGCCGAAGCCGCGCAGAAAGGCGCGCACTTTATCGAACTGGCTTGCCAGCGCGGCATCCCGCTGCTGTTCCTGCAGAACATCACCGGCTTCATGGTCGGCCAGAAATACGAGGCCGGCGGCATCGCCAAGCACGGCGCGAAACTGGTTACGGCGGTGGCCTGCGCGAAGGTGCCGAAATTCACGGTGATCATCGGTGGCAGCTTCGGTGCCGGTAACTACGGCATGTGCGGTCGCGCCTACGATCCGCGCTTCCTGTGGATGTGGCCAAACGCGCGTATCGGCGTGATGGGTGCCGAGCAGGCAGCCGGTGTGTTGGTGCAGGTCAAGCGCGAGCAGGCCGAACGCGGCGGCCAGGGTTTCAGCGCCGAGCAGGAAGCCGAGATCAAGCAACCGATCCTCAACCAATATGAAGAACAGGGTCACCCCTACTATTCCAGCGCACGCCTGTGGGACGACGGTGTCATCGACCCGGCGCAGACCCGCGATGTGCTGGCCCTGGCCTTGTCGGCGTCGTTGAACGCGCCAATCGAACCGAGCCGCTTCGGCGTGTTCCGGATGTGATCGGGAGAACAACATGAGCGACTTCAACACCCTCGAACTGCTGACCGACCCGCGGGGTTTCGCCACCCTGTGGCTCAGCCGTGAAGAAAAGAACAACGCCTTCAACGCCGAGATGATCCGCGAACTGATCCTCGCCCTCGACCAGGTTGCGAGCGATGCCAGCCTGCGCTTCCTTATCCTGCGTGGCCGTGGCAAGCACTTCAGCGCCGGCGCCGACCTCGCCTGGATGCAGCAATCGGCCGAGCTCGACTACGCCACCAACCTCGACGACGCCCGTGAATTGGCGGAGTTGATGTACAACCTGGCCAAACTGAAAGTGCCAACCCTGGCGGTGGTTCAAGGTGCAGCCTTTGGTGGCGCTTTGGGCCTGATCAGTTGCTGCGACATGGCCATCGGCGCCGATGATGCACAGTTCTGCCTGTCGGAAGTGCGCATCGGCCTGGCGCCGGCGGTGATCAGCCCGTTCGTGGTGCAAGCCATCGGCGAGCGCGCGACACGTCGTTATGCCTTGACCGCCGAGCGCTTCGGTGGGCAACGGGCGCAAGCGCTGGGCTTGTTGTCGGAAAGCTATCCGCTGGCTGAACTGGAGCAGAAGCTCGATCAGTGGATCGACAATCTGCTGCTCAACAGCCCGGCCGCCATGCGTGCCAGCAAAGACCTGCTGCGCGAGGTCGGCGATGGCTCGTTGAACCCGGCCTTGCGTCGCTATACCGAAAACGCCATTGCCCGTATTCGTGTCAGCCCCGAAGGCCAGGAGGGCCTGCGCGCCTTTCTGCAAAAACGCCCGCCGAGCTGGCAAGCCGAAACCGTCAAGGAGCCCCGTTGATGAGCGCACCTGTCCTCACTACCCTGCTGGTGGCCAACCGTGGCGAAATCGCCTGCCGCGTGATGCGCACCGCCAAGGCCCTGGGCCTGACCACCGTGGCCGTGCACAGCGCCACCGACCGTGACGCGCGGCACAGCCGTGAAGCCGATATTCGTGTCGACCTCGGTGGCAGCAAAGCCGCCGACAGTTATCTGCAAATCGACAAACTGATCGCCGCGGCCAAAGCCAGCGGCGCCCAGGCGATTCACCCCGGGTATGGTTTTCTTTCGGAAAATGCCGGGTTTGCCCGCGCCATCGAAGACGCCGGCCTGATTTTCCTCGGTCCACCGGCCTCGGCCATTGATGCGATGGGCAGCAAATCCGCCGCCAAGGCGCTGATGGAAACGGCGGGAGTGCCCTTGGTGCCCGGCTACCACGGCGAGGCCCAGGACCTGGAGACCTTCCGCGCGGCCTGTGAACGCATCGGCTACCCGGTGTTGCTCAAGGCCACGGCCGGTGGTGGCGGCAAGGGCATGAAAGTGGTCGAGGACGTCAGCCAACTCGCTGAAGCCCTGGCCTCGGCCCAGCGTGAAGCGCTATCGTCGTTCGGCGACTCGCGGATGCTGGTGGAAAAGTACCTGCTCAAACCGCGTCACGTGGAAATCCAGGTGTTCGCCGATCAACACGGCAATTGCCTGTACCTCAACGAGCGTGACTGCTCGATCCAGCGCCGTCACCAGAAAGTCGTCGAAGAAGCCCCGGCGCCCGGTATTAGCCCGGAACTGCGCCGTGCCATGGGCGAGGCCGCCGTGCGTTCGGCACAGGCAATTGGTTACGTCGGCGCCGGTACCGTGGAATTCCTCCTGGATGCTCGGGGCGAATTCTTCTTCATGGAGATGAACACCCGCCTGCAGGTTGAGCACCCGGTCACCGAAGCCATTACCGGTCTCGACCTGGTGGCCTGGCAGATTCGCGTGGCACGCGGTGAAGCCTTGCCGATGACTCAGGAGCAGGTGCCGCTGATCGGGCATGCCATCGAGGTGCGCCTGTATGCCGAAGATCCGGGCAATGACTTCCTGCCGGCCACCGGTCGCCTGGAGCTGTATCGCGAATCAGCTCAAGGCCCGGGGCGCCGTGTGGACAGCGGCGTTGAAGAAGGCGACCAGATCTCGCCCTTCTACGACCCGATGCTCGGCAAGCTGATCGCCTGGGGTGAGGATCGCGAACAGGCGCGCCTGCGCCTGTTAAGCATGCTGGACGAGTTCGCCATCGGCGGCCTGAAGACCAACATCAACTTCCTGCGCCGCATCGTTGCGCACCCGGCATTTGCCGCTGCCGAACTGGATACCGGTTTCATCCCGCGCTATCAGGAGCAACTGCTGCCGGCACCGGCAACTTTGAGCGACGAGTTCTGGCAATCCGCCGCCCAGGCTTTTGCGCAGAGCCTGCCAAACGTTACCCGCGCCGATGACCCGGCTTCACCATGGGCAGCCGGCAACGGCCTGCGCGCAGGGCTAACCGACGAAATCACCCTGCACCTGAGCTGTGAAGGACAGGACCGTGCGCTGACGCTGAGCGATGCGGCAACGCGTCATTTTCGGCTCAGCGGCGAATACCTGGTGAACGAACATGAGGGCGTGCGCCGCAGGCATCGGGCGATTCGCCAGGGCCAAGCCGTGTATCTTCAGTGGGAGGGCGAACTGCGTCGTATCGAGCCTTACGACCCGATCAGCGCTGTCGAGGCCAGTCACAGCCATCAAGGCGGCCTGACCGCACCGATGAACGGCAGCATCGTGCGTGTGCTGGTGGAGGCCGGGCAGTCGGTCGAAGCCGGGGCGCAATTGGTGGTGCTGGAAGCGATGAAGATGGAGCACAGCATTCGCGCGCCCCACGCCGGGGTAATCAAGGCCCTCTATTGCCAGGAAGGCGAGATGGTCAGCGAGGGCAACGCGCTGGTCGAACTGGAAGAAGCCTGAAATGCAGACCGGTTCTGCGCGTGGCGCGGACCGGTCTGATCAGAATTTGACGGTAGCCTGCACCACGACGCCGAGGATTCGGCATTCATCGCTATACAAGGCTTTCGGATAGGTCGGATTGAGCGGGACCAGGTAACGCTGCCCGCCCTCTTCCAGCAGTTTGCGGAATATCGCCTCGCGGCTGTCCGGCCATTGCGCGATCACCAGTTTTCCGGGTGCTGCGTCCACTTCCGGGTCCACCAGGATCAACATGCCTTCGGGGATGCTCAGGCCGCTGGGCGCGGTCATCGAGTCGCCCGCCACCTTCAACCAGAATGCTGCGCCACGGGCGTGATAATCGGTGAGTTCAAAACTCCCTTTGGCGTAAACCGCCTGCTCGCCATCCCGAGCTTCGACGGGTTCGCGCCAGGTGCTGACCGGGTAGCGGAAGTACGGATTGTACTTTTGCGCCAGCGGCACTTCCTCCGTCGACGAGTCCAACGGCTCCCTGATCACCAGGGCCACCTCGAGAAACTCCAGCCCAAGTGCCTGCAGGACGCGATTCATGTCTTCGATAGCGGGTTCGCGGCGTTTGTTGAGCCAATGGCCGATGCCGCCCTGGGACATCCCGAGGCGGTCGGCGAGTATTTCCTGAGTGATTTTCAGTTCACTCATCTTGGCCTTGACCAATTCAATCCATTTATCCATGGGCGGCACGATACGTGGGCAACTTCGACCATCAAAACACAGATTGTATTATTTAATCTCTGGTCACGAATACAGATCGTATTAGTATGGATTCACGGATCTGAATTCACCACGGAGATCGCCATCGCCATGAACAACCCCGTCAACGACCTGCCAGACATGCAAATCGACACGTCACTCACCTCTCCCCAGGGCGTGGCTGCGGCCCAGCGAGCCCTCGACTATTACTTGAAACCAGCTGTTTCAGAAGAGGCCAACGAGCCGCGCTTCTTTGAGGTCAATAAGCACATCACCAGTGAAGAAGCACTGGTTCACGCGTCGGCCTTATTGAAGTGTGCAGTCGCCACGGCAAACGAGTCGGCCAACAATCTGCTGGGCGTCAATCGGGATCTGGCGTTTTCGACCGTGCACATGGTCGAAATGGCCAAAGCGATGATCGATCGATCGCTTGAGCGACATCACAACACTTGAGAGAAGGGGTAAATCAGAAGGACAGGAAAGAATTTTCCAATCGAATAGATAAAAACGTTTGACTTGCAAACGAGAATGATTATTATTGCAACAACTGGTCGCGAGATCAGTCGATGGACCAGGTGACCTTAGGTCGGTCTCCTGGACTATCTCCTCATCAGGCTAATCACGGTTTTTGACCCGGCTTTTTGCCGGGTCTTTTTTTTGGCCAGTTTTCTGGCTTTGGCTTCAGGCTAATGAAGTCTTTAGGTGCTGCAAATTCGATGGCGCGGATGATATCAAAAGAATGCCAATTGGCAAGCCAAGCTCGACGCCTTTGTCTCAGGGCACCGACAAATAGCACTTGAGAATCAATCGCATAAACACTAAGCTGCGCCGGCGTCAAGGAAGACGCCCCCCCCCGCTCCACGCCGCAATTTCCCTCGGTTTCCCCCCTGCCTGCGTGTAAAGTAACCGCCATAAAAATCATATTCAGGAACCGATTATGACCGTGGCTAAATCCTCTTTCGACATCAGTGCCAACTTTGACAGCGGCAACATCGAAGTGCTGGATATCAGCAACCCGCTGCAGGCGCTGCTGGCCATCAAACCGGATACCCGCAGTCCGCATTTCCAGTGGTTTCATTTCAAGGCCAGCGGCCTTCACGTTGGTCAGGAACACTGGTTCCGCCTGAACAACGCCAGCAAGTCCTCCTACAACAAGGCCTGGACCGGCTATCAAGCCGTCGCGTCCTATGACCACGTCAACTGGCTCCGTGTACCGACCATTTTCGAAGGCGACTGCCTACGCTTCAGCCTCGAAGCCACGGCCACTCACGCCTGGTTCGCCTACTTCGAACCCTACAGCCGCGGTCGCCATGACTGGTTGATCGAACAGGCGCTGACCAAGGCCGGCACCGAACTGCTGGCCACCGGCAAAAGCGTTGAAGGCCGTGATATCCAGTTGTTGCGTAAAGGCACCGGCGCCGAAGGGCAGAAAAAAGTCTGGATGATCGCCCAGCAACATCCGGGCGAGCACATGGCCGAATGGTTCATGGAGGGCGTGATCGAACGTCTGGAACGGCACGATGACCCGGTACTGAACAAACTGCTGGCCAGCGCTGACCTGTACCTGGTGCCGAACATGAACCCGGACGGTGCTTTCCATGGTCACCTGCGCACCAACGCCATGGGCCAGGACCTCAATCGCGCCTGGCAGAGCGCCAGCCAGGAAATCAGCCCGGAAGTCTTTTTTGTCCAGCAGCAGATGGAAAAGTACGGCGTCGACCTGTTCCTCGACATCCACGGCGACGAAGAAATCCCCTACGTGTTTACCGCTGGCTGCGAAGGCAACCCGGGCTACACGCCGCGTATCGCCAAGCTTGAAGAGCACTTCCGCAGTCACCTGAAGCACCTGACCAAGGACTTCCAGACCTCCCACGGCTACGTCCTCGATAAACCGGGCCAAGCTAACATGACCCTGGCCTGCAACAGCGTCGGTCAGAAGTACGACTGCCTGTCGCTGACCCTGGAAATGCCGTTCAAGGACAACAACGATGCGCCGAATGCGCTGACTGGCTGGTCGGGCAAGCGCTCGAAACAGTTGGGGAAAGACGTGCTGACCACGGTTGCCGACATGATCGACAGCCTGCGTTAACTACCTGCTGATAAAGTGGCGCATCCTTGCGATGCGCCACTTACTCAAATCAACCGCGATCCCGCCCCCGCAACATACTGTCCAGCACATCATCACGACGCACCCAGCCGTGAAACAACGCGGCCGCCAGGTGCAGCAACACCGTCAGAAACAGCAGATACGCCAGATAGCCGTGGGCCTTGCGCAAGAAGGCGAATACCTGAGCGTTGGCCGGCATAATCGACGGCAATTGCAACGAACTGCTGAGCATCACCGGTTCGCCCGACGCGGAAATCATCGCCCAGCCCAGCAGCGGCAATACCAGCATCAATACATACAGCAAGACATGCGAAGCCTTGGCCGCCAATGCTTGCCAGCCCGGCAAGTCGGCCGGCAGCGGCGGTTGCGTGGTGGAAAAGCGCACCACCAGCCGCACGATCACCAACAGCAAAATGGCGATTCCCAGGGGTTTGTGCAGGTGGATCAGCCATTCATGGCGCTCGGAAACCGAGGCGACCATGCCGGCGCCGATAAACAACATGGCGATGATCATCAGCGCCATCAGCCAGTGCAGCAGGCGCGCCAGCGGTGCGAAATGCTTAGGTTGAGTGCTCATTGCTGGGCCTCCTGTTTGGCGGCGGGCAACTGGCTGACTTCGCTGGTGCGGCGCAGGTAGGAATTGGAATAACCGGCGGAGCGGGCGGCGAGCAAGGGATCCTCGGAGCCCTCGATTCCGGCCGGCAATACCAGTGGGTCGTAGTTGATGTCCCGGCATTCACCGTTGAGTTGCGGCTGCGTCTTTTCCAGCACCAGGGTGCCGGCGTTCAACACTTTGCGCCCTTCCGGCCAGGCTTTGCTCGCATCGTTGACCGGGTCACCGGGGTTGGCGAGGGTGATGTTCAACTGCCAGCGCAATGGACCGGCGGCCATACGCTGCACCAAATCTTTCTCGAGGAAGTCATTGCCCTGTGGCGCCGTTGCGCCCGGTGCATCCTGAGCTACCGGGACCATGCTCCAGCGTACCGCCTGCTTTTGTCCGGCAGCATTGACCAGGTAAAACGCATTGACGCTGTTGTAGGTCTCGGTCACGTAACTGGCCGATGGCTTGGCGGTCTTGACCCAGGCCAGGAAAGGCGCGGACTCGGGGTGGGAAGCGAAAAAGGCCGGCACGGCCTTGGGATCCGGTTTGCCGGTGGCAGGGTCTGGCGACTGGGCCTGCTGGAACGCATAGAACGCCTCAGGCGTGCCTACCGGGAACACCGGCATGCTATTCATCCCGGTGCGCCATTGCTGGCCGTTGGCCTGGGTGAAGCGCAAAGCCATGCTGCGAATCGGCACGGCGTTGTCAGGGGCGTAGGGGTTGCCTGCCGGTAAGGCAAAACGTCCGACCACCGGGGTTCGTGCTTCATTGAACACTTGCGCAGTGGAGTAACTGCGCACCTCACCACTGCTCTCAAAATGCCCGATCACGCACACGCCCTTGGAGTGATTGCGGCGGAATCCCGGATGTACGCCGTTGTTGGTTTCCAGCACGTTGATCAGCTTTTTCGGTGTCAGACGTTGTGGGTCGAAGGTGCCGTTGACGTAGGCAAATGCCGCAGCCACGGCGGCGACGATGACCGCGATGCCGGCCAGGCGCAGGGTCAGGCTCGCGCCACTCAAGGGTGGCCGCTCGGGCGGTGATGATCGATCTACCATGAAAAACTCCAGGGCCGTCGGCCACAAGTGAGAAGAATCAAGCAGACGAACCGCCCACCGGTTTATTCCCTCGCGCGGTATTTATTTTTTCAGGCGTGGAATAACCTCGGACCCCGGGCGTCTCTCTAGTCCATAGCGTAGTGACTGGCCGGAACTTCATGCACGATATCGACGAACAACTGCGAGAAATCATTCCCAGGTTGCGCCGCTTCGCCGTTTCCCTGACGCGTAACACCAGCAGCGCCGACGACCTCGTGCAGTCGTGCCTGGAACGTGCACTGTCGAGTTGGGGCGACAAACGCGCCGAAGGCGATTTGCGCGCCTGGCTGTTTTCGATCCTGTATCGGCAGTTTCTCGACGCGCATCGGCGCTCCCGACGTTATGCGCGCATGCTCGACTTTTTTACCGGGCGCGACGACGCGCAGCCTTCGGTCGAGCGCACGGTCATCGCCCAATCGACCCTCAATGCCTTCGATCAATTGCCCACCGAACAACGCGCGCTGCTGTTGTGGGTGTCTGTGGAGGGCTTGAGTTACAAAGAGGTCGCCGAGATTCTCGACGTTCCCACCGGCACCGTGATGTCCCGCCTGTCCCGGGCTCGCCAGGCCCTGCGCCAACTCAGCGATGGCGAAATCAACCGCCCTTCCCTGCGGAGACTGAAATGATCAGCATGCCCCCGAGCGAGCGCGACCTGCACGCGTACGTCGACCATCAACTCAGCGACGCCGATCGCCGTCTGGTGGAGACCTTTCTGGCCAGTAACCCAACGATCGCCGCGCAAGTACTGGCCTGGCAGCAGGACGCCCAGCACTTGCGTGCCGCACTCGGTGGCGCCCTACAACAACCGGCCAACCCGGACCTCGACCCTGCGGTGATCCGCCAACGTCTCAAGCGCCAGTCCCGGCGCCACCTGGCCAGCGCAGCGATGCTGGTGATCGCGGTCAGCATCGGTGGTTTCAGCGGTTGGCAAGCGCGGGAGATGACCCTGGTCGCGACCGCCCAGCCCATGGCTGATGCACTGCAGGCCTATCGCCTGATTGCCCAGCAAGGACTGTTGCCGGCGGATTACCGCGCCAGTGATGACGGCGACATGCAAGGCTGGCTCGACCGTTACTTCACTCAGGCGCAACGCTTGCCCGACCTCTCCGGCGCAGGCTTCAAACCCGCCAGCGGGCGCTTGCTGAGTACAGAGCAAGGCCCGGCGGCGATGGTGGTATACGAGAATCAGGGTGGGCAGAAGATCAGTTTCTATGTGCGGCCACCGGGACCGAAGAATTATCTGCTGCCCCGGGGCAGTCGCAGCGATGGCGGCCTGCAGGCGGAATACTGGTCGGGGGCCGGCTACAACTACGCGATGGTCAGTCCGACGGATACCCCGGCGGCGCAGTTGCTCAGGCAGACAACACAATTCTGACGCCAACAGCGTGGAACTGCCCTTGTCTAGAACCCTACATCCAGCACCACATTGTCCAGATAGGTCCCCGCCGGTGGCGTGGTCTGGTCGGTGTAGATCTTCGCGTTGTAATTGAAAATCTGACTACCGGTGCCCAGGCCGTTGCCCGGATTGACTTCGGCATCGGTGCTGGACCGTCGCGCACTGCCGACGCTGCCCCAGCGCGTGGTACCGGCACTCTTGAAAATGTCATAGGCCAGGTAATTGCTGCCGGAGATCATCCGCCGCCGCCCGCCGGCGCTGAGCGGGTTTTGCCCATCGCTGAGGCCGACGGTGTAGGCACTGCCCTTGGTGCAGGCCAGGTTGATGGTCTGGCCGGTGACCGGGGTGAACGCACTGACCACCGGCGCGCTGCCGAAGGCAATGTTAGGCGCGGTGATCGTGCAGTCGTTGGCCACCGTCAGGTTGACCGTCAACGTCGTCGTTCCGCTGTTGATATCACGCCCCAGGCAAATGGAGCCGACGCCGATGCCCGAGCAGTAATTCCAGTTCCAGAAAATGCTCAGGGTTTCCGTATACACCCCGGCCGCGACGTTGCTGCCGATAATCGTGCCCAGATACAGCGGCACGGTTTTCGGTGTGGTTCCACCGAGCAACCCCAAGGCATCGATGATGCCGTTGCGGGCGAAGTCATAGGCGGTGCCCCTTGTCACCGGATAGCTGGTGCTGTTGTTGGCGTACAGGGTGTAACCGATGACGTCGCCGGTGGGGCCGACCAACCCCGACTGCGTGGACGTCACCGTTGCGTAAAAATGGTCGTTGTTGGTCAGCAACGTCAGCAAGGAACCGGTGCAACTCAAACCGCCGTTGAGAGTACTGGCAGGTTGCGAGGTGGTGCGCAGCGCAATCGAACTGAGCGTGCCAAAACCCGCCGGCGTCGTCGTTACCACCGAGCACAGTGCCGCGGCCGAGCCTGGCAGCAACAGTATTAGCGCCAGCAGCCAATGCCTGCATCTCATTGGCACACCAAGGGCCCGAGCAACGGGATCTGATCCTGATTCAGGTCGAGGGCGAACTGCACCGCACAGGTTTTGCCATCGGCCAGGGTCACCCGCAGGGTGTTCTGCGCCTGGAGGTTTTCCAGGTACACCAGGCCGTCCCAGCCGACCACGGTTTGCGTGCCGCTTTGCTCATGCACCACCCCGCTGCCCAGCGCCAGTTCATGCTGTTGCGCATCCACCAGCACGATGCTCGCGGCCACCACCCGGCTCAGCGGAAACTCCAGCAAATAGCCGCTGCCCCGGCGCACCGCAATGCGCTGCTCGACATTCGGACTGCGCACGTTGGCCGGCAGGTTCAGTGGATCGATTTCGTACTTGCCGCGGTAATAGGCGCTGCTCCACGGCACCAGCAGGTGGCCGTTTTTATCGGTCTGGCCAACCAGCTGATTTTCGTAGCGTACCGGGATGTCGGCGTAACCGTCGGTGCTCACCACGACAAAGGCATCGTCGATGCGATTGGCGGCAAACACTTGCTTGTCCATCCACACCAGCGAGCCGCTGGCGTCGGCCCAACGGGTTTGTGCATCGCTGGTGCCGTACACACCGGCCTGCAACTGCACCGATTGCAGGCGCCATGTCAGGTCGGCCTGGCGGTAATCCGGCCCGTCGCCTGTGGCGTAGCCAAGGTTGTAACCAAAACCGCCCTCGGTAGGCACCGACCGACTGTAATTGACCCGCTGCTGGCTTTGTCCGTTCTTGTTGCGCTCGCTGCTGATGGCCAGGCTGCCGCGCAGGTCGAACGGAATCACCAGCTGCGCTTGCACCGCCCAGTTGCTGTCACCGATCTCGCGGTTGGCCGACAGGTAGAAGCTGCTGTTGTGCCACAGCGGTTTGCTCCACGTCAGGTTGAGCAAGCGTGTGCGCGAATCGTCCGCGGCACGCACGTCGAAGTAACCGGCACCGAGGCTGCCCCAAGTGTCGAGGCTGACACTCAGCGTCGCCTGTTCGCTGCGCTTGCTCAGGCTGGTGAACGGGCTGTCGACCACGGTCAGGTCGGCATATTGGTCACGCCGTTGCAGGCGCTGCCAGGAGAAGCTCCAGCGCTGACTGTTGTATTGATAACCCAGGCTCACTTGCTGGCCGGTATCACCGTCGAAGCGGCTTTGGCTGAGTGCCGTGTTGAGCACACCGAAATTGCCCAGGCGCAGATTCCCGCCCAACCCACCCAGGGTCAGCGAATCCGAGGCCTCGGCGTGGCTTTCGAGGGTCAGGTTATCGCTCAGGCCGTAGCGCAAGCTGCCGGAGCTGACACCCGGCCCGTAACTGAAATCCCGCAGGCCATAGTCCTGACGCAGGGTCCCGGCCGCCACGGAAAAATCGCTCAAGCCCTTCTGCAACAGACTGCTGGT
Source organism: Pseudomonas vancouverensis (assembly GCF_004348895.1). Lineage (GTDB taxonomy): Bacteria > Pseudomonadota > Gammaproteobacteria > Pseudomonadales > Pseudomonadaceae > Aquipseudomonas > Aquipseudomonas vancouverensis. The sequence goes on along the minus strand of NZ_RRZK01000009.1, from coordinate 190,345 downwards.
GACATAGAACGGCACGGTGGTCGACACCTGCCGACCCAGTGCATCGGTGGTGACCACCACCGCTTCGCCGGCACCGTTGATGAACGGCACATTGGTCAGTGTGTAGGGGCCTGGCTGCAATTCGGCGCTGCTGGACTTGTAGCCGTTGATGAACAGGTCCACCGAGGACGGCACCGCCGCTTCTCCGGCGAATTGCGGCAAGGGATAGGTCACCAGATCCGGACGCACGCCGAAGTCCCGGGACAGTTGCACCCCGCCCAGGCGAACCGAATTGCTCCAGGGCAAGGCCCCGCTGACCAGGTCACCGGCCTCGTAGGTCAACAGGCGCTCGTCATCGGAATAACGCCAGGTGGTGTCGTAGCGCAAGTAACCGTTGTCCAGCGTGCTGAGGGAATCGCCGGACAAGGTTTGGCGATACTGGCCGGTGTTGGACAAGGTGCCCCAGCTGTCGAACAACCGTACTTCGTTCCAGGCCGCGAGGTAGCTGCCCGCATCGTCGGTGTCATTGAGGTACAGGTCATAGTTGAACAGCGCGCCGAAACTGCTCAGCGCCTGGGTGCGCGGATAGGCGTCGCGACGACCGATGAATTGCTCCGGCAGCCAGTCCGGCGGCACCTCCAGCAGCAGGCGCTGGGCCGCACTGTCGTACTCGCTGCGCAATCCGGGCAGGCTGTCGAGGCCGACCTCGGCCGGGCTGTCTTGCGGCAGCTTCATGCCGGTGTCGCGCAGCGCCGATGCCGGCATGAACAGCTGTCCGTTACGTTGCGCCACCGCCACTACCCGTCCGGTATTCATCTGGTTGACCACCAACTCCAGAAACAGCTGAGCATCAGCCACAGCTTCCATGCCGCTCGGTGGCGGCGGCAGATCGTCAGCCCTCGCGGGCTCGGAACCGATCGCCAGGCACCAGGTGCCGCACACCGCCCACAACGAACACTGGAAACTGCGAGCCCAATCCTGGCTCATTAGCGCTTAACGTCCGTCATTGGACCGATCACTCCCGTGTTTCAACAGCCTGTGCGCAGAATTGCGGCGAGTTCCTTCGCCACAAAAAACTCATGCACGGACTTATCGCGCCAAGGGCACGCTCTGCACCTGCGGAGTACCATTGACCCGCACCTGCAACGCCGGATCCCCGGCCAGCGGTCCGGGTGCCGGCCAGCGCATGATCGCGCCGGGCAGGACATAACCGAGCAAACCTTCCACCAGCGGTTTGACCTGGCCGCCCTGCTTCAGGGCGACGTCGGTCAACCGCGCATGCACGGCGCCCTGGTTGCGTACTTCGACATAAGGCCGGCCGTCCACCGTCACCGAGCGCCAGCTCAGGTCCGGCAGGCCCGCGCCTTTCGGGTCGCGCTGGCGGGTGGTGTCCTGTTTGCTCCACAAGCCCGCGCCGTAAGCGAACAACGGCACCGAGTAACGCATCTGGAAACGAATGGCCGCGGCGGTCTTGCCGTCGTCGGCAGCGGGCGGTTTTGGCGAAGGGATTTCATCGATGATGATGCGATAGGCCAGCTCCTGCCCCGGAGGCACCTCTCGCGTCCGGGTCAGGCGTACCAGTTGTTTCTGCCCAGGCTCGATCTTCGCCACCGGCGGGCTGCCGATCACATCACGCTGATTGGCGTATTGATCGCTGAAGCCGCTCTGGTTCCAGGCAAACACACGGATTTGCAGATTGGCGGTTTCAGTGCCGCGGTTTTCCAGCCACAAGGCACTGGCCTGCTGATCCGCTTCCAGCACCGGATCAATCGGCCAGATCAATACCGAACTGGCCGCCTGCGCAGGCACCGCTGCCCAAAGCGCGATCCACATCACCACACTTGCGAGTGCTGTTCGCTGCAAAGTTAAAGACATCGTCCGACTCCTGTTGATCAAACCGCTCCGTCACCACGACAACTGCACTTGCAGCACATCGCTGTAAGTCCCCCCCGGCAGGTTGCCCGGTAGCTGCACCTGGCCGTAAATCGGCAGGCTGATGTTGTTGGCATCGCTGTACGCCACGGCCACGCTCTGGCCGATCCCCAGCGCCTGGCTGTAGGCAGCGTCACGAAACAGTTGATAGGCCACGCGATTGGCCGTACTGCCCAACTGCATGTGCCGTCCGCTGCTGTTGTACTGGCCGCCGTCGACACTCATGTTCAGGGTGACACCCGGCGTGCATTGCAACTGCACGCCGCCGGTCAACGCCACTTTCACCGTGCCCGTGGCCAGTGCCGAATTGCTGCCGAAGTTCAGGTTGCCGTAATTGGACACCCCGCCGACCACCAGGCACCCAGGGGTCACGGTGGCGCTGACCTGAAAGCTCTGGCTGGTCGCAGCCGGCAACGGCAGCGGCACACTGGCGCTGCACAGGAGGCACAACGCCGCGCATCCGTGGCGGGCCACGGCACTAGAACGTCAGTTCGACGGCGACTGTGTCGGTGTAGGTCCCGGCCGGCAAACCGGCCTTGCCCAGGGCCTGGCCATAGATGTTCACGGTTTGCGCCACGCCGGTGCTGGGCGCGAGGTTGATGACGCCGTCGATGGCCAACAGGTTCGAATGCCCGGCATCGGTGTAGAAGTCATAGGGCACATAGTTGGCAACGCCGTCATACAATGCACGGGAGCCCCCCGTCGACTTGCCGTCATTGGTCCCGGCACGCACCTTGACTGTCGGGTTGGTGCCGGCGGAGCAGAGAATCGACAGCGCGCCGCCCCCTCCGCCCAACACCTGCCCGGTGGCGGTGGTGAACAGGCTATTGGTGGTGCCGAAATTCAATGCACCGAAGTTCAGCCCTGTGGAACCACCCACACCGTTGACCTGGCAACTGCTGGTCAGGATCAGCGTGGAACTGATCTGCCCGGTGACAGTGGTGGCCGCCATGGCGCTGGACGCCAGGGTCAGGCCAAGCAATGACAAACCTATCCTTGATACATACGTCAGCATGGAGTCCGTCCTCTGTTGTTTTACCAGTCGAGCGTCACCGTCAGGGTGTCGGTGTAGACACCCGCCGGCAGCGCGCGAGTATTCGCCACCACCGCGCCAAACACCGGGATCGGTACTTTGGCTGCGCTGGAGACAGCGAAATTGTGTTGTTGACCGATGCTGTAGCTCTGGCTGCCACTGGCATCGACGAACAGCTGATAAGGGATGGTCTGGGAGCCATTGCTCAGGCGCCGGGTGTTGCCATCGCCGTGGGTACCACCGTTGATGCTGACGGTGAAACCGGTGACCGAAGGGTTGCAGGCGACATTCAATTTGCCGCTGCCCTCTTCGCTGAGACTGCTTTTGAGCGGGGTATTCCAGGTCGGGCCGTGCTGGCCGAAATCGAGGGTGCCAACGTCACTGATCGGGCTGTCGGGACTGGCACCGTTGGTCACCTCACAGGCGGCGATGATGATCAGCCGCGCGTGAATCTGCCCGCTGGCTGTCGCCGCTTGCGCGTCTTCAGCCAGAAGCATTGCCGAACCTGCCACGATCACCATCCAGTACTTGCCGATCATCACGCCAATCCCGACTCCCTCAGGATGAAAACAGTCGTCCGCCAGCGGACGCCCCTTCCTTGCACAACCCGGCTCCGCCCGGCTGCTTGATAAATTGTCGTCACCAGGTGACGGTCACCTTGACCAGGTCCGAATAGCGACCGACCTCGGGTATCTGCGCCAAGGGTTCGATACGCGCGTACAGCGGCAGCTCCACTGAACCGGTATCCGGCACCCGACCGCTCATCGGCACGTCCACAATCAACGGGATGCGTCGCGCGCTGTCCTGGTAAAGCCGATAGGGAATGGGCCGGCCATGACCGGCTCCGGTCGCCATGTAGCGCACGTCACCGACGCCGCCATGCAGGCCACCGTCGACGCGCAGTTGATAGGGCGTATCAGGGTTGCATTCCAGGCGTGGCAGGCGCTCGTTCATCAAGGCTGCACCCAGCGGTCCTGCCGGGTTGTCCAGCCGCGCCGTACTGCCAAAATCCAGCACACCCAATTGCTCGATGCCGGCGCTGCGTTGCAGCCCGACCAATTGACAGCCGCGCTGCACATCCACGCGTACCTGCACCTGAAGTTCTGCGCTCAGAGCCGGTGCAGCGAGCGCTACGCCGACGACGGCCAACACCACACGTCCATTCACGGCCCCATTCCTTTTGAGGGGTGGCTTGTGACAGTCAGACTAGCAACGCACAGGGATTACGCCAGTTTGCCCGACCGACCGGATCCGCGGCCAAGCCGGTGAATCGACGTCTTGCGCCCGCCTGGCAGGGCCGAAACCCTCAGGCAAAAAGTTGTACATGCCGCAGTTTTGCGTCCAACTTCTCTCGACACGACTGGATGGCAAATCCCCGCTCTGGTTACACTAAGCCGCCTCCGCTCACAGAGCCTGCCTGCCAATCAACGGGTGACATCACAGTGGCCGTCCGACCGCCCAAACGTCTGCGATTTGCGCCGCGCTGGCAGGCTTTGCGACGCCTGTTCGGCAAGACGGCGACGGCACCGACGAACGGTCGCATCATCCACGACTACTTTCGCCACAAGGCCCACACCCAGGGTTACACCCTGAGCCACAGTCAACAGCGTGTGATCGACTGCATGGCCCAACACGCTGCGGCTCTGCTGGGTGGCCCGGTGAAATCGCTCCCTGGCCTTTACCTGCATGGTGCAGTCGGGCGTGGCAAGAGCTGGTTGCTCGACGGCTTCTTCCAGGCCATTCCCTTCGCCGAAAAACAACGCCTGCACTTCCACGAATTCTTCACGCGCCTGCATCACGGCATGTTCACCCATCGGCAACAGCCTGACGCGCTGAAGACCACCCTGGATGAACTGCTCGATGGTTGCCGGGTGCTGTGTTTCGACGAGTTCCATGTGCACGACATCGGTGATGCCATGCTCATCACCCGGTTGTTCAAAGCCCTGTTTCAGCGAGGCATTGTGCTGCTGGTCACTTCCAACTACCCCCCGGAGGGTCTGCTGCCCAACCCGCTGTACCACGCCCGCTTCAGACCGGTGATCGATTTGATCAACGCGCGCATGCAGGTCATGGAAGTCGGCGGGCCTCATGATTATCGAAGCCAGGTCAGGATTCACGCACAGCAGCTATTTACCCAGGGTCAATACATCTGGCCAGCCAGCACCGCACAGCGTCAGACCTTGAACCTGCCCGGGCGCGACGCGCCTGCCGTTTTCATCGAGGTGGGCACTCGGCAATTCCAGGCGCGCTGGTACCAGGCAACCCGTATCGGTTTCACCTTTGCCGACTTATGCGACCAGCCCACCGCGGTGATGGATTATCTGGAGCTGTGTCGCCGTTTCGATCAGTGGGTCATCGATGACCTGCCGCTGCTGCGCGAGTGCAGCAGCGCCGCCCAACAGCGCTTCATCAACCTGGTGGACGTGCTGTACGACCAGGACAAGCACCTGACCTTGTTGGGCCAGCACTCCTTAAGGGAAAGCCTGAGCGGCGACGCCATCGATCTGGCGCGCACGCGCAGTCGGCTGGGGCAGTTGGTGGAAGTACGCGAACCCGATTGACGGTTTTTGCCTGGATCGCCTGGCCCTTTGGCGAGCAGGCTGGCGCCCAGCCTGACCGCCGCCACCGCTTTCCCGCTATCATGTCGCCCATTTGCGCAGCAATGCGCCTGTCACCTGATCAATAGCGAATCCTGTTCATGCATACCCTTGCTCAATTGCGCGCCGGCGAGTTGTCGGGCATCACGCGGCTGGATCTGGTCGAAGGCCTGACCGAGTTTCCCCGGGAAATCTTCGACCTGGCGGATTCGCTGGAAATCCTCAACCTCAGTGGCAATGCCTTGAGCGCGCTGCCGGAGGATCTGCATCGGCTGACGCGCCTGCGCGTGCTGTTCTGCTCCGACAACCGCTTCACCGAGCTGCCGACCTGCCTGGGCCAGTGCGCAGCGTTGACGATGATCGGGTTCAAGGCCAACCGCATCCGCCAGGTGCCCGGCGCGGCACTGCCACCGCTGCTGCGTTGGCTGATCCTGACCGATAACTGCATCGAGACGCTGCCTGGCGAGTTGGGCGAACGTCCGTACCTGCAAAAGCTCATGCTTGCCGGTAACCGCTTGCAGGTGCTACCGGAATCGCTGCGTCACTGTCATCGACTGGAATTGATCCGCATTGCCGCCAACCGGATGACCGAGTTGCCGCAGTGGTTGCTGGCCCTGCCGAGCCTGACCTGGTTGGCCTACGCCGGTAATCCGCTGGAAACCGAAGCCGACGCCAGCGCCCTTGAGGCCACGCCACGCATCGAGTGGTCGACCTTGCAGCTTGAGCACAAGCTAGGCGAAGGTGCGTCCGGGGTGATCCATCAAGCCGCCTGGCAAACGCCCGAGCAGCCGGCCATGCCGGTGGCGGTGAAGCTCTACAAAGGTGAAATGACCAGCGACGGCTCACCGCTGCATGAAATGAACGCGTGCATCACCGCAGGGCTGCACCCGAACCTGATCCGCGTCGAAGGGCGCATCGTCGATCACCCGCAACAAGCGGCGGGACTGGTCATGCAACTGATCCCGACGAGTTACCGCAACCTCGCCGCCTTGCCGAGCCTGGCGTCTTGCAGTCGCGATATTTATCCAGACGAACTGCGCTTCAGCGCATCGGTGGCACTGCGCATTGCCTCGGGTATCGCCTCGGTGGCCGAACACCTGCATGGCCATGGCATCACCCACGGTGACCTGTATGGGCACAACATCCTGTGGAATCAGCAAGGTGATTGTTTGCTGGGAGACTTTGGCGCCGCTTCGTTCCACGCCATTTCCGACAGCCCCGAAAGCCGTGCGTTGCAGCGCATCGAGGTGCGGGCGTTCGGGGTTTTGCTGGGGGAATTGCTGGCGCGTATCGACTCGGGACTGAGTGATGCGCAGCGAAAAGTACTGGAGGAACTGGAACAGGATTGCTGTCAGCCGCAGGTGCTGGCGCGTCCTGGGTTTGACGAAGTACTGGAGCGACTGAAAAACCTGTGACCGCTGTGCGGTCAATCGCGAGCATGCTCGCTCCTACAGGTTTTATGGGATCCCTGTGGGAGCGAGCTTGCTCCGGGCGGCGTTCCGACGATGACGGCCTGTCAGGCAACAGCACCGTCATTGACCCGCTGCTTAGCCCGCCAGACCGACGAACATGTCCTGCACGTCATCGTGGTTATCGAGGCCTTCCAGGAACGCCTCGACTTCGGCCATCTGCTCGTCGCTCAGGCCGCTGACCGGGTTCTTCGGCTGGTAACCCAGTTTTGCCGACAACACGGTGAAGCCTTGTTCCGGCAGGGCTTTCTGCACGGCGTCGAGGTCAGTCGGTTCGGTCAGGAACAGGGTCGCGCCGTCTTCACCCGGTTCGAAATCCTGGGCGCCAGCTTCGATGGCGGCCACTTCCGGATCAGCGTCCGGGCTGTCCGGCGAGGCTTCGATCATGCCGACGTGATTGAAGTCCCAGGACACCGAGCCGGAGGCGCCCAGTTGCCCCTTGCGGAAGGCAACGCGAATTTCGGCAACGGTGCGGTTGATGTTGTCGGTCACGCACTCAACGATCAACGGCACCTGGTGCGGTGCAAAACCTTCGTAGGTCACGCGATGATACTGCACGGTCTCGCCCAGCAGACCTGCGCCTTTCTTGATGGCGCGATCCAGGGTTTCCTTGGGCATCGAAGCTTTCTTGGCCTGTTCGACCACCAGACGCAGGTGCGCGTTGGTGGCAGTATCAGCGCCGTTGCGCGCAGCAATGGTGATTTCCTTCACCAGTTTGCCGAAGATCTTGCCCTTGGCGTTGGCTGCCGCTTCTTTGTGTTTAACCTTCCACTGTGCGCCCATTACTCACTCTCTTGTCTGTGCTGTGGCGCCGAGACATCTATTGGCCGACGCTTTGTGCAAGTTTATACGGCCTAAAGTTGGCAATCGACCAAAAATTCTGCCTTGCATCGACAACTTCACCACAGCGTGTAGGACGATTCGGAAATGCCGAGTTGCGCTGCCCCGAATGGGCTGCGGTTTCGTACTCTGCTTGCCCGTCATTCAAGGCAGCGAGCCGTTCTATGCACAACGACAAGGAAAGTCCCTTTAACCTGCGATTGCTCGACAATGACTTGAGCTTGCAGGTCGTTCGGTTCAGCGGCCGCGAAGGCCTGAATCAGCCTTATTGCTTTGATATCAATGTCATCGGTCTGGCGCCCGCCATCGATGTCGAGTGTTTGCTGGGCCGGCCGGTTTTCCTCGAAACGGGGGCGAATTCGGGGATTCATGGTGTCGTGCAGAATGTCAGCCTCGAATCTCGTGGCATCAACCGAATCGCCTACACACTGGCATTGGTACCCCGCCTGCAAGCCTTGAATCAACAACACCAGCGACGCATTTTCCAGCAACAGAGCGTGCCCATGATCCTGCGCCAGCTGCTCGACGAGCAGGACTGGCCCGCCGACAGTTACCGCTTCGAATTGACCACCGGTCACTATCCCGTGCGCCCGTTTTGCATCCAGTACGAAGAAAGTTCTTTGGGTCTGTTTCAACGACTGTGTGAAGAAGAAGGCATCCACTATCACTTCGAACACCAACGCAATGGTCACGTACTGGTGTTGGCTGATGACAGCCTGAGATTCTCCCCGGAGCCGCTGCTGATGCCCTTTCGCACAGAGAACGCGCAGTCCACGGAGCTGATGGTCAGCGAGTTGTACCAGCGCCATGTCGCGCCGTCGTTGGCGGCTCGGCAAGATGTGCCAAGCCCCGTTGCATTCAACGGCGATGACGCTGCGGCCAATCACGCGTTTGTCGCTTCGGCGCAGACGCTCAATCGCGGCACTGATGAGCAACGGTACCGCGATCAACGCAGTCGTCGTCACCTGGAACGCCTGCGCTGCCGACACCTGCAGGTCCAGGGCCAGAGCAATCATCGTGCGCTACACAGTGGCTGCATCATGCAATTGGCAGAACATCCGTTATCCCACTTCAACGATCAATGGCTGGTGATTGAGGCGACACATGAAGGAAGTCAGCCGTCGATTCTCGCCGACGACCCGGCCGCCATGGCCTCAAGCTATAACAACCGTTTCACTGCTGTCCCTTGGTCGACCGTCTTCAGGCCCGCCCTCGAGCAATCAAGGCCGAGCATCCCCGGCTATCAGCCTGCACGCGTGTGCGGGGTCCCCGGGCAAGCAGCGCGCATGGATGATCGCGGTCGAATAGCCGTCACACTCTGGCCGAACGAGCCAACAGCACCCGTAGAAACGCCAGGCCTCTGGCTGAACATCGCGCTCGCGACCCTCGATGCCCCTGCCCGACGGCCCTTGGCCGGGAGCGACGTGCTGGTCAGCTTTCTCGACAGCGACCCGGATCGCCCGGTGATTTGTGCTGTCATGCCGACTTGCGAAGAACCTCGCCCTGTCCCCCCGCGCGAACGCCCCGGCGATACGCGCCTGCTGCTCGACTGGCTGGTGAACCGGGCAGGCCCTGCGTCTTGACGTTCAGCCCTTGTCGGCCTTGCCGGCTGCCGCAGCGAACTTCGCCAGGCGCACGTCCAGATGGCGAGGACGATGGCCATGATCTTCGGCGCGCTCCTTGCGGCGTATGGCGTTGCGTACCATCAACGAGCCGAGGTAACGGATCGGCTCCGGCGGGAAAAACCCCAGCGGCCCGTTGATCAGCGGCGAACGGGTCCAGGGGTTGTCCAGACCCAGCACCATCGAAGCGAGAATCTGCCCGCCCATGTGGCACGGTCCGACGCCACTACCGGAATAGCCAAAACCGTAGAACACATTGCCGCTGGCGCTCATCTGCCCGAAAAACGGCAGCCCGGTCACCGAACGGTCCGAGGGGCCGTTCCAGGTGGCGTCGATCTTGACGTCGGCAAAGGCCGGGAAAAAATCCGTCAGGCTGCTGCGCAACAATCCCGCATAAGGCGACGGCTGATCAAACACCGGCAGCATCCGCCCGCCATAGGCAAAGGTATTGCCGCCCTTGCCAAGCATGATCCGGCCGTCCGGGGTGTTGTGGTAGTAGTGCACGAAAATCCGTGAATCGAGCACCGTGACGCCGCTGGTCAAACCGATTTCATTGAGCAAATCCGGTCGCGGTTCGGTGATCGCCATGTCGCTGGACACGATCGCCACACTGCGCTCGAACTGGGGAAACGCACGGGCCATCCAGGCGTTCATCGCCAACACCACCCGGTCGGCCCGTACGGTGCCATTAGCGGTTTGAATTCCTGCCGGCTTACCGTCCTCAAGCCCGGTCATTGCCGTGTTTTCATGGATTTTCACCCCCAATTGCAGCGCCACGCGGCGTAAACCACGCACCAGCTTGCCCGGCTGAACACTAGCGGCGGCCGGTGAAAACCAGCCTTCCAGATGCTTGGCCGAACCGGCCATGCGCTGAACGTCGGCCACCGGACGCTGGCTGAACGAATTGATGCCATGACGTTCCAGTGCGGCAATCACCGCATCAGTCGAGCCGACCTGGGCACGGTTGGTGGCGGTATAGAGCGTACCGTCGAGCCGGTAATCGGCATCCACTGCGTAGCGCTGGCAGAACTCACCGATGGCGTGAATGCTGCGCTCGGATTCCTTGACCAGACGCACCGCCTCCTCGACGCCGAACAAGCGCTCCAGGGTGAAATACTTGGCCGACCACGACAACGCACAGCCACCGTTGCGCCCACTGGCGCCGGCGCCACAAATGTCCGCTTCGATCAGCACCACGTCCAGCTCCGGGTTCTGCTCCTTGAGCATGATCGCGGTCCACAACCCCGTGTAACCGCCGCCGACGATGCACACGTCGGCGCGACAGTCGCCCTCCAGTGGCGCACAGGTTTGCGAGGTATCGGCCTTCAAGGCCTGGTCCAGCCAAAAGGGTCTCATGGGTCAATCTCCAGTCAGTCGCCCACACGTCAGCCTGCCGCTTGTGCAGCAGGCGACGCGGGACAGGATTCAGGTACGCAGCGGTTTGACGTTCATCGCCCGATTGGGCACGAAGGGATAGTGGGTACGCAGGCCACCCGGGCGACTGTTCCAGTGCGGGATCAGCACCAGTGCCGAGAACAGCGCGCAACCGGCGAAGATGATGAATACGGTGACCGAGTCGAAGTAGCCCGGCAGCAAGCCGCCCAGCACCGCGCCGACCGAGCCGCAACCGTTGACGAAGCCCGCCGCCGTTGCCCCGGCCTTGGCCTTGCCGAAATCGATCGCTGCCGCGCCACTGATCATCGAGTCCGGTCCGTACAGGGTCAGACCCATGACAAACAGCAGCGCCACCACCAGAACCACACTGCCGGTGTGCAACGCACCCATGAATAGTGCCAGGGTCACGGTCAGCGCCAACAGACTGAGCACGCAGGCCGGCATGCGTCGGGCGCCGAACAATTTGTCAGAAGCCAGGCCGATCATGATCGGGCCGAGCAAACCGGCCAGTTCAAACGAGGTCGGAATGATCGCTGCACCGACCTTGCCCACTGAGGGCATCTGCTCGAAAACAATCACCGGTCCCCACAACAGGATCGCGTAGCGCGCCGGTTTCAACATGAAGTACGCCAGCCCCAAAATCAGCACGGTGCGGTTGCGCAGGATCTCCTTCAGCGGTTCCAGGACGCTGATCTTGCTTTGTGCATGCGCCTCTTCGGCGGTCAGTTCCGGCTCCGGTTCTACGGCCGGCAGACCGACGTCTTCCGGCTTGTTGCGTTGAAAAATAAAAAACAGCACGGCGACCAGCCCAACCACCGCCGCACTGGAAACGAACGCCGCATGCCAGGTGCCATACAGCGTGTAGGCGAACCAGCCGGCAAAGGGTGATGCCACCAGGCCGCCAAAGGCGTAGCAGGAACTCCACAACCCCAGCACGCGCCCGCGCTGTTCGGCGGGAAAGAAACTGCCGAGGTTCTTGCACAGCCCGGACCAGCCCGTGGACTGCGCCAGGCCTTGAATCATCATGCAGGTGGCGAAAATCGGCAGTGTCGCGAAGTTGCCCATCACCAGCGCCGCGCCGGCGGAAATCAGCAACCCGCCGAGGACCACGACCCGTGGGCCGAAACGATCGGCAAGCATGCCCCAGGTGAATTGCCCAATGGCGTAAGCCGTCAGGTAGATGGCATCGAGGTTGGCCATGGCCATCTTGTCGAGCATGAAGGTCGGGTCTTCGGCGATGCCCAACTTGGCCACCGAAAAAGCTTTGCGGGTGAAATAGAAAGCAGCGTAGGCAATCCAGGTGATCAGGAAGATCTGCATGCGCCAACGCTTGATGGTGCCGATGTGCTTGTTCATTGTGGTTCTGACCTCAGGGTGTGAGTGTGCCGGCAGAATTGTGGGAAAACGCCTGTTTTTTTATTGTTGAGCACTGCGATATCGCCCTGTCCTTGTGGGGGATACCGGTCAGATGAGTCCTGTGTTGCACGCCCAGGCTCATGGCACCCGCTGCTGTTCGACTGACCAGTCAGCGGGGCTGAGGTGGATCAAATCAATTACTGATTAATAAGTGAAATCGATTTATCGTATTTCCAATATAAGGTCAGCTTGTTACTGGAGATTCGCATGTCGGTGTCCCACGCTCAGCTCAAAGCCTTCCACGCGGTGGCCGTGCATGGCAGCTTCACCAAGGCCGGCGAACGCCTGTTCCTGACCCAGCCGGCGATTTCCGACCAGGTGCGCAAGCTCGAAGAACGCTATGGCGTGCTGTTGTTTCATCGCAACAAACGTTCCGTTCGCCTGACCGACCTGGGCGAACGCCTGCTCAGCGTGACCCAGCGCCTGTTCGTGATCGAAGCCGAAGCCCAGGAGTTGCTTCAGGATTCCCAGGCCTTGCAAACCGGCAGCCTGATCCTCGCGGTGGATGCGCCGGTCCATGTCCTGCCACAGATTGCACGGTTCTGTGAACGCTACCCAGGCATCAGCGTGAAGATCGAAACCGGCAACACCGACGAGTCGTTGTTCCGACTGTTCAACTATCAAGCCGACCTGGCGTTGCTGGGCCGCGAAGTCAGTGATGAACGGCTGATCTCATTGCCTTTGCGCAACGATCCGATGGTCGCCTTCGTATCACGCCATCACCCGTGGGCCGATCGTGAATCCATCACCCTCGCCGACCTCGATGATACGCCGCTGGTGCTGCGGGAAATCGGCTCGGTGACGAGGCAAACCCTTGAGGAAGAAATGGCCGGCGCCGGGTTTCGCATTCGCCCGGCGATTCAGGTCGAAGGCCGCGAGGCGGCGCGGGAGGCGGTGGTGGTGGGCATCGGCATAGGCGTGGTGTCGGCGGCCGAGTTTGGTGCCGACTCGCGGGTGTGCGCGTTGCCGATTACCGATTGCAAGCGGCGGCTGACAGAGACCCTGGTGTGCCTGCGCGAGCAGAGTTCGCGGCGAGTGGTAGCGACTTTTCTTGAGATGGTGCGCGAGAGTCTGGTGTAGGCAGGTCCGGCCTCTTCGCGAGCAATCTCGCTCCCACAATTGATCGGTGTCATTCGACAACTTTCTATTCGACGCAGATCCAGTGTGGGAGCGAGCTTGCTCGCGAAGGCCGCACCTCGGTCTACCGTTCTGGCGCCAAGCCAAAAAACGCCTGGATCAAACGCAGATCCCGGCGCCGCTCCATGCAGCCGATCATGTGCCGGTTGACCAGGCCCTCGCCGATGATTGGCACCGCTGCCACCCGTGGATCGTGGCTGACCTCCACCGACGAGACCACACCCACACCCAACTCGGCAGCCACGGCTTCGGTCACCGCCTCACGACTGTCCAGCTCGAGCAACACCCGCGGCTGCACTTTGGCCTGGGCACAGGCCTCATCAAACGTACGTCGAGTGATCGAACTCGGCTCGCGCAATACCATGATCACCTGGTCCAGGTCCTTGAGCTGCACCCCCTTGGTCTTTTGCGCCCACGGATGCCCTTCAGGCACCAAGGCACAGATCCGCGATTCGCTGAGCGCCTGCAGATGCAGGCCCTTGCGCGGCTCAACTTCGGTCAGCACCGCCACGTCAGCATGCTCCGAGAGCAGCGCCGCCAGGGTTTCCTGCGCGTTGCCCAGGCGCAGATTGACCGTGATTCCCGGGTAACGCGCCCTGAGGCTCGCCAGCATCGGCATGACCATGTGCGGTCCGTCGGCCGCCACCTCCAGTCGTCCGGTGAGCAATTGCCGGTTGGCCTCCAGCATTACCTGCGCTTCTTCGGCCAGGCCGAACATGGCGCGGGTGATCGCCGCCAGCTTGGTGCCCTCCTCGGTCAGTTCCACCCGTCGGGCGGTGCGACGCAACAGGGTGATCTGGTAGTGCTCCTCCAACGCCTTGATGTGCCCGGTGACCGCCGGCTGGCTGATGAACAACCGCGCCGCCGCCCGGGTAAAACTGCCTTCCCGGGCCACGGCATCAAAGGCGCGCAGCTGAAACAGATTCATGAATAAGCCCTGCTGATGGTTGGCATAACAATAAACAATTTGATTGATAACTCGGCAAATTGCAATTTAAGCCCCGTAGCTTCATCCCATCGATTACGAGGACACGTGAATGAGTATTGCCGAACCTATCCTGCTCACCCCCGGCCCGTTGACCACTTCGGCCCGCACCCGTCAGGCAATGATGGTGGACTGGGGCTCGTGGGATGACCGCTTCAATCAACTGACCGCCAGCCTTTGCGAACAACTGCTGGCAATCATCAACGGCGCCGACAGCCATCACTGCGTCCCCTTGCAAGGCAGCGGCACCTTCGCCGTCGAAGCCGCCATCGGCACCCTGGTGCCACGCGACGGCAAGGTCCTGGTGCTGATCAACGGCGCCTACGGCAAACGCCTGGCAAAAATCTGCGAAGTGCTCGGCCGCTCCTTCAGCACCTTCGAAACCGCTGAAGACGAACCGACCACCGCCGCCGACGTCGACCGTCTGTTGCGAGCTGACACCGGCATCACCCACGTCGCGCTGATCCACTGCGAAACCAGCACCGGCATCCTCAACCCTCTGCCGGAAATCGCCCAAGTGGTTGCCGGGCACGGCAAACGGCTGATCATCGACGCCATGAGCTCGTTCGGTGCATTGCCGGTAGACGCGCAACAGGTGCCGTTCGACGCACTCATCGCCGCCTCGGGCAAATGCCTGGAAGGTGTACCGGGCATGGGCTTCGTCTTTGCCCGCAAGGAATCCCTGGCCAGCGCCGCCGGCAACTCGCACTCGCTGGCGATGGACCTGCAGGATCAGCACGCCTACATGGCCAAGACCGGCCAGTGGCGCTTCACTCCGCCGACCCATGTGGTCGCGGCGCTGCACGAGGCCCTGCTGCAATACAACGAAGAAGGCGGCTTGCCGGCGCGAAATGCGCGTTACTCCGCCAACTGCCAGGCGCTGATGGAAGAGATGTGCAAACTGGGCCTGCGCAGCTTCCTGCCGGCCGCGATCCAGGCCCCGATCATCGCCACTTTCCACGCACCGAAAGATCCGCGTTACCAGTTCAAGGAGTTCTACGAGCGGGTCAAGGCCAAGGGTTACATCCTCTACCCGGGCAAGCTGACCCAGGTCGAAACCTTCCGCGTCGGTTGCATCGGCCACGTGCAGCCGGCCGAAATGCGTGAAGCCGTCGCGACCATCGGCGAAGTGCTGCGCGAGATGGAAGTGCTCGACATTTAAGCCACACCCCACATTCCCCCTGTAGGAGCGAGCCTGCTCGCGATGGACGTCAACGATAACGCGGGGTACCTGACAGCCCTCGCCGTCCATGCCTCCTTCGCGAGCAAGCTCGCTCCTACAAAAACTACTTATTACAGGACACAAATCACCATGAACTACACCAACCCAACTCAGCTGCAAGCCGCCATCCTTGACTGGGCCGGCACCGTCGTCGACTTCGGCTCGTTCGCCCCGACCCAGATTTTCGTCGAAGCCTTCGCCGAGTTCGACGTGCAGGTGTCCATCGAAGAAGCCCGTGGCCCGATGGGCATGGGCAAGTGGGATCACATCCGCACCCTGTGCGATCAGCCGGAAGTCGCCGAGCGCTATCGCGCCGTGTTCGGCCGTACGCCGACCGATGACGACGTGACCGCGATCTACCAGCGTTTCATGCCGTTGCAGATCGAAAAGATCGCCGAGCACTCGGCGCTGATTCCCGGCGCTCTGGACACCATCGCCAACCTGCGCCAGCAAGGCATCAAGATCGGCTCCTGCTCCGGCTACCCGAAACAGGTCATGGATAAAGTCGTCGAACTGGCCGCCACCAATGGCTATGTTGCCGATCACGTGGTCGCCACCGACGAAGTACCCAACGGTCGCCCATGGCCCGCTCAGGCCCTGGCCAACGTCATCGCCCTGGGCATCGACGACGTCGCCGCCTGCGTGAAGATCGACGACACCGTACCGGGCATCCTCGAAGGTCGCCGTGCCGGCATGTGGACCGTCGCACTGATCTGCTCGGGCAACGCGCTGGGCCTGGACTACGAAGGCTATCGTGCGCTGGCCAGCGACAAACTCGACAGCGAGCGCAAGCGCATCCATGCCCTGTTCGAAGGTTCGCGCCCGCATTACATGATCGACACCATCACCGACCTGCCGCAGGTGATTGCCGACATCAACAAACGCCTGGCCAAAGGCGAGATGCCACAGTCGAGCTGATAAAAACGCACGCCCTTCTGTGGGAGCGAGCTTGCTCGCGATGACTTTCTGACATTCAGTACACATGTTGAATCTCACATCGTCATCGTCGGAACACCGCCAGGAGCAGGCTCGCACTCACAATGTTTCTGTCTATTTCCTGAATCAGCGCCATCCGCCACCCTCAGCGCCGGGCAAATCCGGCGAAACCGGATTACAGTTAAAGCATCCCGTCGAACAAGAACGGGCGCTTCAAACCGGACCTCTGAGGAACACCGTATGCCGTGGAAAAACTCCGATTCGCGCTACAGCACCGTGTCGATAGCGCTGCATTGGCTGATGCTGGTCCTGCTGGCCCTGGTCTACGCCGCCATCGAATTGCGTGGAATTTTCCCCAAAGGCAGTGGCGGGCGCACGCTGATCGTCGAATCACACTTCATGCTCGGTCTGACCGTGTTCGTACTGGTCTGGATACGTCTCTTCGCCCGCAGCCTCGGCCCGGCACCGCAAATTTTTCCTGCTTCGCCTCATTGGCAAACGACCCTGGCCAAAGTGATGCACTGGGCGCTGTACCTGTTCATGATCGCGATGCCGATGCTCGGCTGGATGGTTACCAGTGCCAAAGGCAACCAAGTGATGTTCTATGGTTTCGACCTGCCGATGCCGCTGGCCGAGAACAAGGATCTGGCCCGGCGCCTGCAGGGTTGGCACGTGCTCGGCGGCACCATCGGCTACTGGTTGATTGGCCTGCACGCAATCGCCGGCCTGTATCACCACTATGTGGTGGGCGATAACACCCTGCTGCGGATGATGCCCAAACGCATGACTCGCCCTTAGGAGCACAAGCCCCGTCGACCCTGCATGCCGCCGGTGTGGACGAAGATCAGCCGACTTCCCGAGGCGAACCGTCCTGCCACGACTTGTTGTTTGAGCGCCAGCAGTGCTTTACCGGTGTACAGCGGCTCGAGGGGAACAGCGCCGGCCTGCTCGGTCTGTTCGATGAATTCCAGCAACAACGGATCGACCTTGGCAAACCCGCCGCGACTCGCGTTCACCAGTTCATACAACGGATTGGCTAAACGTGCTTCCTGCACAATGCGCTCGACCTGCTGCGCCACGCCATGATCGTCAGGCACCGCCAGCGCACCATAAACCGGATGCTCACCGGCTTCGGCCAGCACCAGCCCCGCCAGGGTCGTTCCGGTTCCGCAGGCGAGCCACCAGCCGTCATGATCACGCCAGCCCAAACCCGCCAGTTGTTCGCGAACCGTTGATATCAATGGCATGCAGCCACGCGCCCCCGGCAGTCCCCCGCCACCTTCCGGCACCGGATGAAATCCCGGATAGCGTGCCTGCCAAGGCTCCCAGAAACCGGCTTCGTTACGCGCCCGATAACCGCCATATCCCAGCCAATGCAGTTCCATGCCGAGCGCCTGCAAATCCTCGACCGTGGGCGTTGCTTGTCGATGCCCCCGCAACAGGCCGACCGTGGCAAAACCGAAGCGCTTGCCGGCTGCCGCCAGCGCATGCAGGTGATTGGAATGCGCCCCGCCCAGGCTGATGATGCCTTCGGCGCCTGCCAGGTCGGCGGCTTTCAGGTGTTCAACGAGTTTGAACCACTTGTTGCCGCTGATCAGCGGATCGATCTGGTCCAGACGCAGGATGGCGACTTCGACTCCGGCGTGTTCGAGCCAGTCGAGTTGCAGGCGTTCGAGGGGGGCTTGGGGGAGCCAGTTCACGGGGGGAGAAAGCATCGATGCCGGCTCAGGGTAAAGAGCCGACATCTTAACAGTGCTTGTGGCGAGGGAGCTTGCTCCCGTTCGACTGCGAGCAGCCGCAATATCAGCAACGCTGGCGTGCCTGACACAACACTATCGCTGAAACAGGGAGTCCTTCGACCTCCAGCGGGAGCAAGCTCCCTCGCCACAGAACCTGCAAATTACAACTCCGCCGCCAACCGCGAACCCTGATTGATCGCGCGCTTGGCATCCAGCTCGGCTGCGACATCCGCACCACCGATCAAGTGCACGTTCTGCCCTGCCGCCACCAGGCCTTCCTGCAATTCGCGCAGCGGATCCTGTCCGGCGCAGATCACGATGTTGTCCACCGGCAACACTTGCGGTTCACCCGCTTCACCGATGCGGATGTGCAGGCCTTCATCGTCGATCTTCAGGTACTCAACACTGTTGAGCATCTGCACCTGCTTGTTTTTCAAACCGGTACGGTGAATCCAGCCGGTGGTTTTGCCCAGGCCGTCGCCGACCTTGGATTTCTTGCGTTGCAGCAGGAACACTTCACGGGCCGGCGCATGGGGCTGCGCCTTGACGCCGGCAACACCGCCACGCGCCTGCAGGTTCGCATCGATGCCCCACTCTTTCCAGAAGGCCGCACGATCCAGACTGGTGGCCACGCCTTCATGGACCAGGAATTCGCTGACGTCGAATCCGATGCCACCGGCGCCAATCACCGCCACGCGCTTGCCCACCGGCTTGCGCTCCAGCAGCACGTCCAGGTAGCTGAGCACCTTGGCGTTTTCCACGCCCGGGATGGCCGGCACACGTGGCGCAATACCGGTGGCCAGAATGATTTCGTCGTAACCGCCTTCGACCAGTTTCGCCACGTCGACCCGGGTGTTCAGGCACACCTCGACGTTCGTGGTCTGCAATTTGCGGCCGAAGTAACGAATGGTCTCGTAGAACTCTTCCTTGCCCGGTACACGCTTGGCAATGTTGAACTGGCCACCGATTTCGCTGGCCGAGTCAAACAGGGTCACCTGATGGCCGCGCTCGGCGGCAACTGTCGCCGCCGCCAGACCGGCAGGACCGGCACCGACCACGGCAATTTTCTTCAACTGCTGCACCGGCAGGTAGTTCAACTCGGTTTCGTGGCAGGCCCGCGGGTTGACCAGGCAGCTGGTCAGCTTGCCGCCGAAGGTGTGATCGAGGCAGGCCTGGTTGCAACCGATGCAGGTGTTGATTTCATCGGCACGGCCTTCAGCGGCCTTGTTGACGAAATCCGCGTCGGCGAGGAACGGCCGCGCCATCGACACCATGTCGGCATCGCCCTCGGCCAGCACCTGTTCGGCCACTTCCGGAGTATTGATGCGGTTGGTGGTGATCAGCGGAATGTTCACCGAGCCACGCAGCTTGGCGGTGACCTTGCTGAACGCCGCACGCGGCACCTTGGTGGCGATGGTCGGGATCCGCGCTTCGTGCCAGCCGATGCCGGTGTTGATGATGGTCGCCCCGGCCTGCTCGATGGCCTTGGCCAGTTGCACGATTTCTTCCCAGGTGCTGCCGCCTTCCACCAGGTCGAGCATCGACAGGCGAAAGATGATGATGAAGTTCGGGCCTACGGCCTCACGTACGCGACGGACGATTTCCACCGGCAGGCGCATGCGGTTTTCGTAGCTGCCACCCCAACGGTCGGTGCGGTGGTTGGTGTGGGCGGCGAGGAACTGGTTAATGAAATAACCTTCCGAGCCCATGATTTCCACACCGTCGTACTCGGCGACTTGCGCCAGTACCGAGCAAGTGACGAAGTCGCTGATCTGCTTCTCGATACCTTCCTCGTCCAGCTCTTTAGGCTTGAACGGGTTGATTGGCGCCTGGATCGCACTTGGCGCAACCTGCTTCGGGCTGTAGGCATAACGACCGGCGTGGAGGATCTGCATGCAGATCTTGCCGCCCGCATCGTGCACCGCGCGGGTGACGATCTGGTGTTTGCGCGCTTCTTCCTCGGTGGTCAGCTTGGCCGCACCGGAATACACCCCACCCTCGTCGTTCGGGCCGATACCACCGGTGACCATCAGGCCGACACCACCACGGGCACGCTCGGCAAAGTACGCCGCCATGCGCTCGAAACCGCCGGGCTTCTCTTCAAGGCCGGTGTGCATCGAGCCCATCAGGGTGCGGTTGCGCAGCGTGGTAAAACCCAGGTCCAACGGAGCCAGCAGGTGCGGATATTGAGCGGCGGTCATCGGTTACTCCACAACGAGCGATCACGGAAAATTGCGGGAGCTCTGCGGCCCCCATCTGTCATGCCGACAGACTAAAAGTCGCGTCGCTGTCACTCAATGACTGAAACTGACAACTTCATGATCTAAATGAGCAGCAACACTTGGCAAGCGTCGACGGGGGTCATACCCTAGTCGGCAAACCCAGCCATGAGTTTTCACTACGATTGGAATTCTTTTCATTAAGAATGGAATCGGCCAACCGACTCAAAAAACCTGGATACACCAAAAGGTGTGACAGGACAGGGTAAGCGGTGACGTTAAACGCCAGCTCTTAGCCTGATTCTACCTGCCACGAAAGTTCGGCATGGATCGTCGCTGCTCCCGCGACCGGCAGAAATCGGCCAATATCTGTCATTCTGGAAAATCTGTTACCCCCCGAAGCAGACATGTTGAGATGTCTCCTCCGAGGCATAGCGAAGGTGGAGATACCTCTGAAATTGCTATCGAAGCGAGATAGTTTCACATGTTGATTGTTTATAACTTATACGTATTGCCTCTTCAACAACTCAGGCACCTTATTCGAGAAACAAAAAGATTTGTTCAAGCTAGATATCAAAGCAAAAACTTGATCTTCAATCTCGTAAAATTCATTTCTAGGTTGGTGACTCAACGCGACTCCCAAACGACCTAGAGCATCGATAATTCTTTTCTGATGTGGCATATAGCGAAAAGAGCCTTGAATTGCAGTTCTTGCTTGCTCATTAGAAAATAGAATCTCATCATTTAAAGCTGCAATGACGCTACAATACTCATCAGAAATTGAAGTTTTCCCATCGCGCGAATTAGAAAAAATCAAATTATACCAAACAAAAGTATCTACAGATGTAGGCGATATGCGGTTGCGCTTGGAAACTTCTACCGCTAAATAATTTTGAAATATAGCAAAATGTGAAATATGGTTTGATAGCGCCGTAGCGTTTGCGCTATTCAAAAAACTCATGAGTGCAACTAATATCCCCCCTATCGTGGCAAGCCCGACAAGCAAATTCAAAGTTGCTGTTAAAATCAAGAAAGATTGGTCAAATAGTTCAAGAAATCTCTTAATGCATCCGTTATTGAAGCATAGAGGTCTAGCAAAAACACCATCGACACCGGTGACAATTAGAGTCATAGCGCTAAGCAGCACACCCATTGCAGCGACCATTAAAAGCCCTGCAGCAAGATAGTTTAAATGTGGATAATCGCGCCAGATTTCGCCGAGTTTTTTATTCATAATCAGGCTGCAAACCCTTTAATGACTTTCTAATTTCTTTGGTAATAGCTGGAAATGAACGTTTTAGAACAATCAATCTTTCTTGAAGTTTATAATACCGTTTTGCATACCAGTAAGTACTGCGTTTGGTATCACAGTCACGAGCAAGACGCTCCAGCATTGCGCTCGCGCGTTCGATGTCTTTTTTAGACGGCAAAGGAAATATTTTTTTAAGTCGAGCAAGCAGGGAATCGTATCGATCATGACCCACCCTTACTAGCTTATTAACTCGTCCCATGCAGCGGTTGAAATCGTGTCGATAAGCGTGAGTTGTTCTGTAGCCACGTTCTGATGCTAAATTTTCTAAGTTTTTTACAGCCGCCCTGATCCTTGCGACCTCTCCAGAAGGAAGGCGAGGTTGAGGAAACGCAACCCTTAATCCATGGACAGTCAAAGGTTCACTGGAAACATAAACAGATCGAGTTTTAACAACGTTAAGCGGGAGGTCCTTGCTTGTAAGCATCGCTCGAATAATGTCTAAAGAATAACCGAAGTCATAGTTAGATATTTTTGAGGAAACCGTTATATCATCCACTAGGCGCGTGTAGACAAGCCCCTTCCTCGACAGTCTTTGAACAACCGCACCTTCAACATCATGCAGGCACAAACTAGCAAGGTAACTTGAGGTTAAAGCCCCTTGGATTACATGGGACCTAAAACAGCAAATTTCGGCAAGCAACCCAGAAACTTCACTATCAAATTTCATAAAATTGCTAAATATATCGAGCACCAAATCTTTGTGAATATTATCAAAAAAATCTTTCACATCGACTTTCAATAAACTCTTCGCGCCACAGTGTTTTGCGGCACACGACACATAGTCTTTGTTGACCATGTTTTGCGTTTTCTGATCTCGTTGATTAGGTACGGAGCCAAAAAGATGATCCGGCCATTCAATAATACTGAGCTTAGAAAATATGCGCTTGTTTATTCTTCGCTGAATTTTCCGAAGCAAATAATGCGGGTTATAGACCAGCCTAACGCTCCCATCACTCTTAGGCGCCTGGGAAACAGTGTATTTTTCATCATCAGGAAGGGATAGCGCCCCGTAAATCTCATCGAGCGGTACAGAAAGCGCGCTACAAAGATTCTCAATACTTGAAATTGAACCAGCTGAAACTTTTTTAGGATTGAGTAGAGCCATTTTTAAATCCTATTAAAAATAGGTTTGACCAACCCATACGCAAGGGTGCAGCGAAGGATGATGCATTCATCGATTAGATCGCTGGCAGCTGCCATCCTTCACATGGCCAAACCTACCGTCCCTGTCTCCTCCACGTTTCTCGGAGGTGATCGGAGGTGCGAGCCTCCGGACAAGTCCAAAGTCAAAACTTCAGACGCTCGTACGAGCAAAATCCAGGATCTATAAAACAATCGATTGCAGCACATAAGCGGTACGCTTACGCAACCCTAATCTACATACGCGAAAAATTAAAAGCAATGCCTCACGTGGACGCTTACTGAACCAACGACAAAATTAATGGTCCCAAGTCAATTTTTCACGCTTGTGGGGCCGCGGCTAAGCTTCAAGCCACTACCCCTCTCGCAATGAAGCACTAAAAATTAATTTTTTCGATGAACCTCTACCATGAACTGCTCTTGCCGATGGAGATGTTGATCCAACACTATTATGAAAAATTACACGCCCCCGAAACGTCCGCTGCCGGCCTAAAGCGGGACCGCTATGGACATCTGCTATTGGCCGTTATCTGCCCTCTAAAAAGGGCATCCCAACGCTGGCTCAACCCGCCGACAGCCCCCCCCCAGTGCATTGGGAGTAATAGGCCAAGAGACATTCCATAAAGATCTGCTTAAGAACCTGCCTATCGTGAGTGGCAAAACCACTCGCTTAGTCCTCGAAAAAGCAAGAAGTGGAGCCTACGCCTCCAACCTCCCCCTCACTCAAACAGCGTTTAAGCTCACCCTTATTTATTATCAATGGCCTGAAGGTTGCTTTCGGTCGCTCGCCTACACAAACAGGCCACAATCAAAATTCCGCCCATCGACATCAGCGCAGCACACAAAAAAATAGCGGCATATCCGAATCCTGAAGCAATCAACCCCATGATTGGCCCAGCCATGCCCACGGCTATATCAAAAAACAAGGAAAGCGCGCTCAGTGCGGAATTACGGTTCGCCGCAGGCGTGCTGGCCAGGGTCTCCACTCCTAGTCCCGGATATACCCAAGACACCCCAATCCCGGTCAGCACTCCGCCGGCAATCGCGATGACAGGCGACGGTACCAGCCATATCAGCAGCATGCCCAGGGTTTGCACGAACAGGCAGCCACCCACCACTTTGTAGCCCCTGAATCGCTGCAACAAGCCCGGAGAGGTCAATCGGGCAAAGATAAATCCCACGCCAAAACCACTTAGACAATAAGCGGCGTGGTCCCAACCCTGACTACCGAAATACAGCGCCACGAATGCCGTCAGTCCGCCAAAACCGACCGAACTGCATACCAGCACCATACCGTTGGGCATGACCGTTAAAAACACGCGATGAAAAGCCAGTCTGGCACCTGCGACAATGGGCGCAGACCGCTTGCTCAGTGCCAAAAGCAGAAACGCCAGGCCAAGTAAAACGGTGCATAGCCCCACACTAAACAGACCCAGCGAATTTTGCAGCAACACGCCCAACGGTGCGCCAACCGCTGTACCGCCGTAGGCCGCTATTCCGTTCCAGGACATGACCTGGGCAGATCGGGACGAACCACACAAGCCAATGGCCCAGGTGCAACAAGGCGTGGAGATCATGGCTGTGGACGCCCCCAACAACAGTCTGCCCAGCAATAATAATGTAAGGATCAACCAGTGTTGCGCGTGCAAGACAATAGCCAACACCATCAGCATCCCGCTCAGCATCAGGCCACTGAACCCGCATACAACTGCCAATTTCGCCCCCAGGCGATCAGCCACGGCGCCGGCCAAGGGACGGGCCAGTAGGGTCGCGAGGTACTGCGAACTGATAACCAACCCGGCGAAAATAGAGGATTGTCCCAAGTCATTGAGGACAAAGCCCGGTAGCACCGCCAACGGCAAGCCACTGCACACGTACGAGATAAAATTGAAACCTACGATGGAGAGGATTAACCAATGGCTGCCGGCTGCCTGGTCCTTCTGCTGATTTAAAACACTGACTTCACCCATCAGCGAACCCGCTCAATGCCCCGAACGGCTTCAGCCAGAAGCTGCGGATGCGATATGAATGGCTCGTGGGCCGTATCTATCTCAATCACCTCCGTCGCACAGGCTCGTTGCGCAAAACGGCGCTGCCAATCTACGGGCAGGATGTTGTCGCGCTGGGTGATGATGTAGCTCGCGGAA
Source organism: Pseudomonas vancouverensis (assembly GCF_004348895.1). GTDB lineage: Bacteria > Pseudomonadota > Gammaproteobacteria > Pseudomonadales > Pseudomonadaceae > Aquipseudomonas > Aquipseudomonas vancouverensis. Next base: position 165,225 of record NZ_RRZK01000009.1, on the reverse strand, counting down.
ATCATTCCAGCGTACCCCTCGCGACTGATCGACTCTGTGGCGACACAAGGTGGCGTCGTGTCCTGGCTGACTTCGCTTAACAACCACTCCAGAGTCTGCGCATTCAAATCCTGACCAAACATGGCGACGGCCATCTCTTGAGGAGTTGCATGCACTGGGTCCAGCGGCCAGCCAACGTGATCGCGACTTTCACCGTGCAAGGTAGAACCGAGCAACTGCAGGATGGACTGACCTTCATCCGGTAACGCGCAGGCCAGGAAAACCAGGTGCGAAAACAATTGCGGAGCGGCGAGCACCATTCTCGGCAGAACGGCCCCGGCGATGGAGTGACCGAGCAGGACAGCCTGACTCACCCCTGCTGAACGCAAATCCTGGTTCAGCTCTTCGACCACATCATCCAGGCGCAGAGATAAAACATCCCGACCGCGTTTCATCCCGCAACCAGGCATATCCAGCGTGATCACACGCTCAAAGCTTTTGGGTTGCTGGTGTAGCGCCTCCACAAAAGGTCCCCAGCACCAGGAACCGTGATTGCCGCCATGCAGCAATACCAAATCAGTCATGCACGCACTCCTTGTGATGGTTGCCGGTGACTTCTGTTTTGATCATTTGGCTGCATAGCAGCCTACCGCCACGACGTTACCATTCACCCGTTGCATAAAGGTTCGCTTGAATTCGTTCTGGCCGGTAATGGGATTGCGCCACTGGTAAGCAATTTCCCCGCTTTCATGGGTGTCCATCAGTTTGAGGATGTCCTCACCAATTGGCTTGCCATCGACTGAACGTAATGACTTGAAGTCAGTACCGATCAAACGGGGAGAAAAGCCGTGAGCGATGAACCGCTGGGTTTTCATATCCACCACGAACGCATAAAGATCATCCGGAGTCAGCTGCTTATCGTGCTGATTGATGCGTTCGAAGGTGGATTTGGCGTCATTGGCAACCTGCCCCGAAATCTGGCGCAGCAACTGTTGCGCCTGTTCCGGGCTGGATCGCGGCATGTAGTACCCCACCGAAATGATCCGATCGCCCACCCGTTGATAGAACACGCGCTTGCGTTCGACCTTGGCGTGCTGCCAGTTCCACCAGCGGTATTCGGCGCTGCGCACAATGCCGTCGTCCGGCTGGGCAATCGCTTGCTGGAACATCGTCTTGAGGTCATCGTCCAGAAAGCCGATCACCGGTTTACCTACCAATGAGACTGAAGGTCCACCGCTGGCCAGCATCACACCGGCGGTGTCCACCACGTAAATGTACAGATCACCATCGACGTAGGCGCCCTGCCGGCTGAACTCGGCAAGTGCGGCATCGCCTTTGGCCTTGTACTCGGTAACAGCCTTTACCAACAGGGCCTTGGCATGCTCCGAGTCGCCGCCATAGGCGTCCGCGGGCGTTTGCTGGGCAAAGCCAGTCAGAGAGAAAAAACTCAGGCAAACGGCAGCGATAGCTCGATACAGGCTCATGGGGATTCCTCGGGTGAACATTGCGCAGCCACGATTGACGAAGTCCGCGTGGGTCGCTGACTGCACGGCCGGTTGAGAGTCGATTCATTCACCTTGGCGAAGGTCCAGCGTCAGGTTATCGATGAGCCTGGTTTTCCCTATTCGGGCTGCCACCAGAATCACAAAATGGGTATCGATACTCGTCACCGGTTGCAGATTCAGGGCGTTGCGAACCTCGAAGTACTCCAGTTGAAACCCGGCGTCACTGATACGTTGATGACACTCGATCAACTGGCGCTCGCTCACGCGTTGCTCACTGCGGATCGACGCCGCCATTTGCTGCAAGCAGGCATAAAGCAGCGGAGCAACAGCACGTTCGCGATCAGTCAGGTAGCCGTTGCGCGACGACAACGCCAAGCCATCCGCAGCGCGGATCGTCGGGGCAGCAACAATGTCGACCATCATGTTGAGATCACGAACCATCGTTCGGATCACAGCCAATTGCTGGTAATCCTTCTGCCCGAAAACCGCTACATGTGGCTGCACGATGTTCAGAAGCTTGATCACCACCGTCGCCATGCCGTCAAAGTGGCCTGGCCGCGCTGCTCCGCAAAGGCCTTCCGAGACTTTCGGCACACTGATGAGCGTCTGGCTGTGCATTCCGTCCGGGTAAACCTGTTCCACCGTAGGTGCGAACAACACATCGCAGCCTGCGCTGACCAGTTTCTCCCGATCCGCTTCCGGTGTCCGAGGGTAACTGGCGAGGTCCTCATTGGCTCCAAATTGCAGTGGATTGACGAAGATACTCGCTACTACGTAGTCAGCCCTCTGTTTCGCCCAATGGACCAGGGCAATATGCCCGTCATGCAAATTACCCATGGTCGCCACCAGGGCGACTTTTTTGTTTTCGCTACGCGCACGGCCAACCAGAGCGCGCAACGCATTCACCGTGTCGACTGTCTGCACCGCGTTACGCCTCTTTGGCCAATTGCGCCTCAAGCGCGGCCAACAACCGGGGATCGTCGGCCGCAACATCCGGGGCGAATCGAGCGACGACCAGGCCCTGACGGCTGATCAGAAACTTTTCAAAGTTCCAGAGCACATCAGTCGTGTTGGCGGACTCGATGCCGTAGCCCTTCAACCGCTCACGAAACGGACCTTCGCCGATTGCATCAGACTGCGAAGCCGTCAGTTCGCTGTACAGAGCGTGCTGATCTGCGCCTACCACCGATATCTTCGAAAACAGCGGAAAGTGAATGCCATAGTTCATCGAACAAAATTCGACGATGTCTGCGTCACTACCGGGTTCCTGTTCCTTGAAGTTATTCGCCGGGAAACCCAGCACTTCGAAACCTTGGCTTTTTTTGCCCTGGTAGAGTTTTTCCAAGCCTTCGTATTGGGGCGTCAGTCCGCATTTGGACGCGACATTGACCACCAGAAGAACCTTGCCACGGTAGTCGCCGAGGCTGCCGCCGCTTCCATCGATCTTCTTCAGGGGAATGTCGTAAAGGGAATTGCTCATCTGCCTACCTCATACTGGGGTTCGTTAAAGGGTGCGGCCGATAATTTCTTTCATGATTTCCGAGGTACCGCCATAAATACGGGCGACTCGGGCATCCACCCAGGCACGACTGATCTTGTATTCGCTCATGAAACCGTAGCCACCGTGCAGTTGCAGGAACTCGTCGAGCAGCTTGCCCTGCATTTCCGAACCCAGCAGCTTGGCCATCGCCGCGATTTCCGGAGTCAGTTCGCCACGCATCACTTTGGCCAGGCAATCGTCGACGAATACCCGCAACATGGTGGCCTGAGCCTTGGCTTCGGCCAGTTTGAAACGGGTGTTCTGGAAGTCGAGCACCGGCTTGCCAAAGACCTTGCGCTCGCGGGTGTATCCAATGGTTTCCTCCAGTAGCGTGTCGATCGATTGCGCGGCGCGGATGGCAATGATCAAACGCTCCCAGGCCAGTTGGTGAGTCAGGTATTTGAATCCCATCCCCTCCTCGCCCAAGCGGTTACCCACCGGCACCCGGACTTCGTCAAAAAACAGTTCGGCGGTGTCCTGTCCTTTCAGGCCGATTTTTTCCAGCAAGCGGCCTTTGGCAAACCCGGCACGACTTTCCTCAACACAGATCAATGTCAGCTCTTTGGCGGCAAGATCGATCTTGGTTGCCGTCACCACCAAGCCGGCATTACCGCCATTGGTAATAAACGTTTTCTGGCCGTTGACGATGTAGTCATCACCGTCGCGTCGCGCCGATGTGCGCATGGACCGCAAATCGCTGCCGATACCCGGCTCGCTCATGGCGATCACACCGATCAACTCGCCGCTGACCATACGCGGTAGCCATTGCTGCTTCTGCTCTTCGGTGCCATAGGCAACGATGTAAGGCGTGACGATTTCCGAGTGGGTAGTGAATCCCACGGCAGTGGCATTGGCGCGTGCCAACTCTTCGATCATCACTGCCGAATGGCCGAAATCACCACCCGGTCCGCCATATTCCTCCGGCACGGTCGAACACAACAGGCCATTCTCACCAGCCTTGAGCCAGACCTCCTTGGGGACGATGCCGCTTTTTTCCCACTCATGCAGGTACGGCACGATTTCGCGATCAACGAAACGACGGGCCTGATCACGGAACATATTGTGGTCTTCTCGAAATACGCCACGCATTTTGCTTACTCCAAATCGATTCTTGTTGTTGGCAATGGGTGATCAGCGGTCCTGATAGTCGGGATTACGCTTGTCGAGAAAGGCTGACACCGCCTCGTGGTGGTCCTCGGTGTGGTGTGCCAACGCCTGATACGCCGCAGACAGCTCCAGCAATGAGTCCAGCCGCATGTGTTGACCCTCGCGTAACAAACGCTTGGTCAGGCGCAATGCGTGCCCGGGATTGCTGGCAATTCTGCGCGCCAGCGCCTGTGCCTCCGACTGCAGCGTTTCGTGCGTACAGACCTGCTCTACAAGCCCCCATTCCAACGCTTTCGCCGCATCGATGGCATCACCACTGAACGCCATCAAACTGGCCTTCGGGATACCGATAATGCGTGGCAACAACCAGGCACCGCCATCACCTGGAACAATGCCCAAACGCACAAAGCTTTCGGCGAAGATCGCCTTGGGTGCCGCCAGACGGATGTCACACATGCATGCCAGATCCAGTCCCGCGCCAATGGCCGGTCCGTTTACCGCAGCGATCACTGGAATATCCAATTCGTAGATCGCCAGCGGAATCCGCTGAATACCGTCTCGGTAGGTGTTGCGTAGCTCGTAGGGCGATCCGGCGAAGATTCCGCCACGCTCATGCATATCCTTGACGTTGCCGCCGGCACAGAACGCGGTGCCATTGCCGGTCAGAACCATGACCCGCACCGAGCGGTCCCGACGCAGTTCAGCGCAGAGGTCGACAAACTCCTGGATCTGCTCGGGCGTGGTCAGGGCGTTGCGTGTGTCCGGATGGTTCATGCGCACCGTGACGATGCCGCCTTCGCGCTCAATCTGAAGAAACGGACTCATACCGGATTACTCAAAAAAGTGGTTAAAGGTTGCTGGCCATGGTCGGTCAGCAGCGGCCAATACTGCTCGCTGCTACCCTGGCAAATCATTGAGCCAAGACGCTGACTCCACAGGCTGGCCGAGCCGAATTCGCTACGCCATGCCCATAACCGGCGGGTGAGCAAATGCAGCGGGTACTCTTCGGTAAAACCGATGGCGCCATGCACCGAATGAGCGATTCCGGCACCGACGCTGGAGGCTTCAGCGGTACTGATTTTTGCTGCGGCAATGGTCAGCGGCGCGAGGACGTCGCGGGACTCGGCGAAAGCCGCCTCAGCAGCAATTCCGGCTGCGGCAGCCTGCTCGGCAAACACTGCCAGTTGCTGTTGAATCGCCTGGAAGGAGCCGATGGCCTTGCCGAACTGCTTGCGCTCACCGGCGTAGGCGGCAGTCATATCCAGCAGGGCATGCAGCGCGCCGGCGGACTGCGCCGCACGCAACATCGCCCCGCCAAGTTCCAGCACATTGGCGTCGATTCCATTGGGCAGTGGCGCTTGCGCCAATACCGGGGCACAGGTGAAACCAAGATCATCCCGTGGCTCGCCGGCCACATTGAGGCACAGCGTCAATTCGCTGGCCGCACTGCGTTGAAGCAAAACGACACTGGGCACACCGGTGGCGGAACGCGCGATGGCCACCAGCGCTTCGACGTTTCGCCCCCATGGCACGGCAAACGCCGAGCCATATACGTGTTCGCCATCGAGTGTCAGATCTGCGCGGCTAGCCACACTCAGTGCGCCTGCTCGACCTTCCAGCCCAGCCTTGCTCAACAGCCAGTTGGCCAGGAGCGCTTCACCCACCGGGGCCGGTACCGAATAACGCCCGGCAGAACGAACCAGCACGTACATATCTGCCCAACTGGCCTCGGCGCCACCGAGTGCCTCGGACACCCCGGCCAGGGTGAATCCGGACTCGTCCAGGGCCGTCCATAAATCCGCCGGCCATTCGCCGCCCTCACAACCCATCACATAGGCCGGAGTCGCCAGGTCGGCAAACAGGCGTTCAATCGTCGCTTCGAATATTTCGCGCATTATCGCAACCCCATACCGCGGGCAATGATGCCGCGCAGAATTTCGCGGGTGCCCCCGCGCAGTGAAAATGAGGGCGCCATCTGCGTCAGGTAGGCCAGCACGCGAGCATGTTCGCTGCCTCCGTCCTGTCGTGGCTCGGTTTCCAGCAGCAATTGGGCAACCTCTGGAATCTCCTGCTCAAAGGCATTGCCGAGATCTTTGACACAGGAAGCCGCCCAGGCGGGATGTTCGCCCGCCGCCAATTGTGCGGTGACGGACAACGACATATTGCGCAAGGTCAGCAGCTTGGCCGAGAGGCGACCGATTTCCCGGGCCTGTAGCGCGTCGGGAGATTTGCCTACCGCATCAATCAGGGTTTTTAGCAACGCCATGCAACTGAGGAAGCGCTCAGGACCACTGCGCTCGAATGCCAGTTCAGCGGTAACCTGATCCCACCCCTTGCCTTCGGTACCGATCAAGGCGTCAGCGGGCAGCCGCACGTTGTCGAAAAATACTTCGTTGAAATGCTCGCCACCGGCAAGGTCGCGAATGGGGCGGATAGTGATGCCAGGGAAACTGAGATCGACAATGAACTGCGACATGCCTTCATGGCGAGCAGCCTGTTTCTCACCGGTACGCACCAATGCAATCATGTACTGTGAATGGTGGGCATTTGTCGTCCAGACTTTCTGGCCATTGAGCACCCAGCTCTCGCCATCACGAACGGCACTGCTCTTAATCGAAGCCAGATCAGAGCCGGAGTTGGGCTCACTCATACCGATGCAGAAGTAACTTTCGCCTCGGCATATCGCCGGCAGGTAGTGCTGCTTTTGCTGTTCGGTACCGAAGCGGTTGATCAGCGGTCCACTTTGCCGATCGGCGATCCAGTGTGCCGATACCGGGGCGCCGGCAGCCAGTAACTCTTCAATAATCACATAGCGGGCAAAAGGCCCGGCCTCTGCACCGCCATAGGCTTTGGGCAATGCCATGCCGACCCAGCCCCTGGCACCGATTTTTTGACTGAACGCGGCGTCAAAACCCATCCAGGACTCGGCTCGCAATGTGGACGGGTAATCGGCCAATGTGTCCTGAATGAACTGACGCACTTGCGCGCGAAGCACTTGTGCTTCGGCAGGAATATTGCTGTAGGTAAATTGACTGATGGCCATATGCGCTCTCTAACGCTGAACACAGGCGCAATCGCTTCGAATGAAGCGACCACAGAACGACAACCGCCCCCACAGTCGCCGTTGACCGACGACTGCAGAGCATTGCGGTTACTTACAACGCGGTTTGCGCGTCTGCCTGCGCGAACATTGCGTTGATGTCACCGGAGGTGACCGGTTTGTTGTCGTGACGACCATGGTCGGCGCCACCAAGCCCCAGGGCAGGCTCGATGCTGACGTGCGTCGCCTGAGCGCGCAGCGCGCCGACGGTGCAGTTTTCCCGACCGTGGATGGAGAACGGATCAAATGAGAATTCGCGCATTGCGTTCAAATGCGTGACCTTGTCGATCATCTCTTTGGGCAGATGCTGCAATCCTTCCCACGCTGTTTCCGGCGAGTTCGGCCAGGTGCAGTCGGAATGCGGATAATCGCTTTCCCACGTGACCATGTCGGCATTCAGGTAGTCGAGGTTTTTCAGACCGAAGTTGTCTTCGATGAAGCAGGTGATGAAGTGCTTGTTGAAGATGTCGCTAGGCATCTTCCCGCCGAAGTTGGAGTTGGTCCACGCGTTGTGGTGACGGTGGGTGAAGTCAGCACGCTCCAGCAGATACGGAATCCAGCCAATGCCGCCCTCAGACAGCGCCATTCGCAGATCAGGGAATTTCTTCCACATAGGCGCCCAGATCCAGTCGGCTGCAGAGTTGGCGATGGAAATCGGCATGGAAGTAATCCAGGCATCGATAGGCGACATGTCCGAAGCATGGTTGGCCTTCACACCGGTACCGATATGGCAGCAGATCACTACCTTGTTATCGCTGCAGGCTTTCCACAACGGGTCCCAGTAATCGCTATGAATCGATGGGTAACCATGAATGGCCGGATTGTCCGAGAGCGACAGCGCGTGCACGCCCTGCTTGGCCAGCCGCTCGACTTCAGCGGCCGCGGCTTTCATGTCCCACCACGGCACGATCATCAGCGGAATGAAGCGACCCGGTGCCGCGTTGCACCAGTCGTGCAGGTGCCAGTCGTTGTAGGCCTGGATGGCGGCCATCGACACATCGCGATCGGCATGCACCTGGAAGCGTTGCCCGGCGAAGCCAGGAAAGGTTGGAAAGCACAATGAACCGAGTACGCCGTTAGCGTTCATGTCGTCGACGCGGTCCTTGATGTTCCAGGTGCCACGACGCATTTGGTCGTAGCCCAACGGCTCCATGCCGTATTCCTCTTTTGGTCGACCTACTACCGAGTTCAGCCCCATGTAACCAGTGGCTTGCTCTTCGAACACCCAGACATCGCGGTCACCTTTTTTGACCACATGAGGCTCCCGCCCCTTGAAGCGCGCTGGCATGTGACGAGCAAAGGCATTTGGCGGCTCGATCGCGTGGTCATCGACACTGACGAGAATCAGATCTTCAACTTTCATTGTTTTCCCCTTCGCATTCGGGCTTGTTGTTGTGCCTGAATCATAGAGCACATCTTTATTTTATTAAACACATTTTTTGATTGTGTTCATATTTATTCTTGTGCTGAGGATACAAAAAACAGACAGGACGCCATACCGCGACAGGAAACGGTCCTGTCGCGGGGCCAAGAGGAGACTTTAGGAGGGAGTTTTTAAGGTGTTCAATCCCACAATACGTGCAGATAGTGCGGGCCACGTAGCTGCGCACCGACGATTTGCGGGCCCGGCTTGTCGGGGTCGAGCCGGATATTGGGCATCAAGTCGAGAATCGCATTCAGCGCGCAGTTGATCTCGGTTTTGGCAACGAACTGACCAATGCACATATGCGGGCCGAAGCCGAATCCAAACGAAGGCTTGGCCTTGCGGTCGATGTCGAATTTATCGGCGTTTTCAAATGCCTCTTCATCGCGGTTGGCGGACGTCACGATGCATTGCACCATCGCCCCTTTCGGGATCGGTATCCCGCGGATCTCCAGGTCCTTGGCGGCCTGGCGCACTTTGAACGTCGCCACGGGTTCAAAGCGTACAGCCTCATCGATGGCCTTGTTCACCAGGCTTCGATCATTGCGCACGCGTTCCAGCACATCGGGATTCTGCAGCAGCAAGGACATCAAGGTGCCAAACGTACGCGTCGTGGTTTCACTGGCAGCCGGCAACAGCGAACGTACGAAAGTGGCGATCTCATGATCATCCAGGGATCGCCCCTGGTACGCGACACGAATCAACCGGCTGATCAAGTCGTCCCCGGAAGCATCCGTAGCACGACGCTCGCTTACAACGTCCTTCACCACATCGTACAGCGCCTGAGCAGCCTGCATGGCCGCCCCACGGGCTGCGGCAGCCTTCTCAGGATCAACTTGAGGGCCCGCCAGAATCGCCAGCGCCCAGGCTGCGTACTGCTCGATCTGCTCTGGACGATCTTCGGGAAAACCGATCAGCGAATAGATCACCCGGATAGGAAAGTACAGGGCAAAGTCCATCAGGTCCGCGCCCTTGGCCGGCACCATCGGCTTGATGTACTCCTCACGGATCACCCGATCGATCCGCGTCTCCTTCCAACGATTCACTGTCTCTGGCATGAACACCGGTTGCAGCAGGCTACGGATGTTCTTGTGGGCATCACCGTCCATTGCCGTAAGGATCAATCCATCGAAAAACGCCCCCAGCCCCTCGGCGATAAAGCCGCTGGTAAAGGTCCCGGCATCGCGCATCACGGCCATGACATCATCGTACTTGAACAACGTGAAAGTCGGTCGATTCGCGTCCAGGCCGGCAATCGACGGCACTCCCAGACGCGCCATGAAGTTGTCTTGCAAAACGGGTGAATTAGCGCGCATTTCGCGGTATGTCGCGTGCAAGTCGATGTCATTGCTGCCGCGATAATTGCTGGCTACATCGGTAAAAACCTTGGCCAGATCGCTTTGTGCCGGTGTTGGCATGATCGTCTCCGCTGTTTTTGTCATTATTTTTTGGTTTGAACCTGCCGAAAAGCCGGAAGACCCACCTCGCAGCAGGCATCATCCGCGTAATACTTGACACTTATTCAAAATAAGATCAACTATTATGATCAACGACCAGATTCAGTAGGCCTGCTGCACCAGTGTCATCCGACCGCCTGCCAGCATCAGCGCGCAAAACAGACCCAGCTCCACCACCTGTTCAGTGGAAAAATACTCGGCAAGGCGGGAAAAATACTCGTCGTCGATGGCCAGGTAATCACTCGCAAATGATTCGGCGTAGTGCAAAGCCGCCCGTTCTGCGGGTGTGAAATGCTCACTGTCCGCCGCCATACAGGCGATGTCCTGTTCGGTAACGGTGTCGGATTTACGCGCCAGCTGGCAGGCCTGGCAGGTGGTGATGCTGGCGATCTTCAGTCGTACCAATTCGCGCAATCGCTCATCGAGCAAACTGTCGGTGTGCAGGCTTTCCATCAAGCCCAGCCACGCCAACGCCACTTCTGGACGATGCGCCCAGACCTGAACAGGCGCCGTTGAACTGAGCATTCGACTGCGTCGGCCACGCTCGACTGCGTGTTGCAACGCAGCCGGCATGGCATCGAGGGGAATTAGCGGCAAGCGCGCCATTTCAATCGAGCCGCTCTATGATGGTTGCCGTGCCCATACCGCCCGCACAGCAAATGGCTTGCAAACCATAACGCGCACCGCGGCGTTCGAGCTCGTTGAGCAAGGTCGTCATCAATCGGGCACCACTTGCGCCCAAAGGATGACCCAGCGCAATGGCGCCACCATTGACGTTCAACTTGCTGTGGGGCACACCGGTTTCTGCCATCCAGGCCAAGGGCACCGAAGCAAAGGCCTCATTGACCTCGAACAGATCGATGTCATCGATACTCAGCCCAGCTTTACCCAAGACCTTGCGGGTCGCCTCGATGGGCCCAGTCAGCATCAGCGTCGGGTCGGAGCCAACGGTGGTGAAGGCAACGACTCGGGCCCTCGCCCGCAACCCCAGTTTTTTCGCGGTTTCGCCGTTCATCAATAACAATGCCGCTGCCCCGTCGGAGATCTGCGACGAGTTTCCAGCCGTGATACGCCCGGTGTCCGGGCGAAAGCTGGTTTTGAGTGTCGAGAGTTTTTCTCGCGACGTATCGCGGCGAATGGTTTCATCGCGAAGCAGCGTGCTGACGGGTTCCGTCAGCTCCAGCTCACGCAACCCTTCGACCGCCACCGGCGTTATTTCATTATTGAAGTAACCGGCATCGCAAGCGGCAGCTGCACGCTGGTGACTGGCAAACGCGAAGTCATCCAGCGCCTCGCGAGTGAGCCCCCATTTATCGGCGATTCGCTCGGCAGCCTCGCCTTGACTGGTCAGCTCATAACGTTGCGCAGCCATCCAGCCGAATGCTTGCCCATGAATCTCGCGGTTACTGCCCATGGGCACGCGACTCATGTTTTCCGCGCCACCCGCCACGACAATGTCCGCGACACCGGCGGCTATCGCACCGGCGGCCAGGTGTACAGCGACTTCACCCGAACCGCATTTACGGTCAATGGTCAGCCCGGGAACACTGACCGGCCAACCAGCCCCCAACAACGCCGTACGGGCGATGTTGGCGGACTGTTCGCCGATTTGCGTTACGCAGCCAAAAATCACGTCGTCCACGGTGGTGGGCGACACGTCGACTCGTTCCAGCAAGCGGCTGATCACCAGTGAACCGAGGTGATCGGCACGCACTCCGGCGAGACTGCCGCGAAACCTGCCCACCGGCGTGCGTACAGCATCAACAATGACGATGTCTTTCATAATGCACTCGCCTTGAGCCCCGACCCTGGCACTTGCTTGCCTTCCTCATAACGGTAAACGCCATGCCCTGACTTGCGCCCCAATCGCCCGGCCGCAACCATTTTGATGATCAGCGGACAAGGTCGAAATTTTTCGCCCAGGGTCTGATGCAGATAACGCAATACCGACAGTCGAGTATCCCAGCCGGTCAGGTCACCCAGTTCCAGCGGCCCCATCGGATGGTTGAAACCGAGGCGTAGTGCAGTATCGATGTCCTCAGCGGTTGCAGTACCTTCCTGCAGCATCCACATCGCCTCGTTACCTAACAACGCCGACATGCGACTGGTGGTCAGCCCTGGCGACTCATTGACGACGATCGAAGTCTTGCCGATCTGTTCGCAGAGGGTGCGAGTACGCGCCACCACTTCATCACTAGTAGCGAGACCACGCACCAACTCCACCAACTTCATCTTGTGCACCGGATTGAAGAAGTGCATGCCGACCACACGATCTGCACAGTCCACCGATGCTGCAATCTCGGTGACACTGAGGGCCGAGGTGTTGGTCGCGATGATGGCGTCATCGGCCAGCAACGGCGCAGCCTGGCCAATGACCGCCTTTTTCACCGCCAACTGCTCGGAAACCGTCTCCACGAGCACGTTGGCACCAATGGCGGCTTCGCTCAAATCGCCACAGGTCAGCAGATTGGCCAGGGATTGGTGCGCCTTCTCCTCGCTGACCTTACCCAGGCGCACACCGTCGGTGAAGATTTTCTCGATGCTCGCCCTGGCCTGCGCCAATGCCGCAGAGTTGGTATCAACCAGCAACGTACTGAACCCGGAGCTGGCGAACGCATGTGCAATTCCGGTACCCATCAGGCCGGCACCTACAACGACTACTTTTTCTTGGTTGGCGCTCATGATCTGCTCTCTTTTAGGCTCGGTTCTTTTTACTGACCACATTGCGCAGCGTGCCTATACCTTCAACGCTGGCTTCGACCACATCGCCCTCTTTGAGGAACAGACCAGTCCCCATCCCCACCCCTGCCGGAGAACCCGTGAACAACACATCGCCCGCGGCAAAGCTCGAACGTTGCTGAACGAAGCGGATCAGTTGCCCCACATCCCAGGTCATTTCACCGGTGGAACCGTCCTGGCGCACTTCGCCATTCACTTTCAAGGTCAGGCGCAGTTTCGGCGAGCCTTGCGGGAACTCGTCCTTGGTGACGATCCACGGCCCCAGACCTGTTGTCTGGTCCTGACTCTTGGCCGCGAACAGATCCATGCCGATACCAGCCGGACCGCTACGCTGCAGGTCCCGGGCACTGACGTCATTACCGACCGTGTATCCGAGCACGCACGCCAACGGATTCTCCAGATCGATTTCCGGCGTGCCGATGACGGCGACCAGTTCGACCTCGTGATCAAGCTCCTCCGTTAATGGCGGGAAGCGAATCGGATCATTGGCACCAATCAGCGCCCCATAGGCTTTGAGGAACGCAACCGGTTGCGCCGGCGCACTCAAGCCGAACTCCACCAGGTGCTTGGCGTAGTTGGCGCCCGCTACCACCACCCGGTTGACGGGTTCGATCGGCGGCAGCAGACGTACCTTTGACAAAGGCAATGAAGAGCCGGAGAGGCGCACCGAGCTGATGCCGCGACCAGCCGCCACGGCTGGCGCCCAATCATTGAACTCACCGGAAATTGGCGTCACCTGGTCCTGGGCAACATCGACAACAGCCCAGAAAATACCCGTACCCAGATATTCACATCGCGCCAGCTTCATCAGGCACCTACCTTGCCCAGCTTGGTCGGGTCCAGGTGCAGCAAACGGCATGCGTTTTCATAGCGAATCTTGGCCATATCGGCATCGGACAGTTGCAGGCCGTGAGTCAGGTCGTGGCGTACGGCATCACTGCCGCCAAAGTTACTGCCGTACAGCACATGGTCAGCACCAATGATGTCGACCAACGCCTGACGCATTGGAACCTCATGCAGTTCTACGTCGAAGTAGAAGTTCTTCATGTATTCGAGCAGTGGCTTCTTGTTGTATTTGACGTCCAGGTTTTCGTTGGTCTTGGCCAGGCGACCGAGCTGGTACGGCACATACCCGCCACCGTGCGTGATGTACACCTTGAGGTCCGGGAAGCGATCAAGCACACCGCCGCAGATCAGATTCCAGAAGCAACGGGTTTCGTCGTACTGCATGCCGACGATTGCCGTGGTTTCGTAGCGATCGCTGTTGGCGTTCTTGCCCCAGGTGACAGACTGGTTGTAACCGTGCACAAAAATCGGCAAGTCGAGATCGCACAGGGTGCGCCATACCACGTCGAGTTCCGGTGAATCGAATTCCAGGCCACCGAAGTTGGCGCCCCCCGCAACCAGGCCCTTGGCCCCAAGCTCGGTGCAGGCATAGCGAATTTCAGCAGCAGCGGCTTCAGGGACATTGAGCGGCGCATGAGCCCAGAACATCAGGCGGTCCGGCGCTGCGGAGCAGTACTCAGCCAGAGTTCGGTTAACTGTACGAGCGAATGGCACGGCGAATTCGGCTTCAGTCCAGTACATGTAGCAGTGCGAAGGAACGGATACGACCTGCAGGTTTTGCCCCGCGGCGTTCATGCCCGCCAGACGTACTTTCGGGTCAGCCCAACGAGCAAAATACTCCTCCAGCTTCGGACCATTACCGGAACGTACGGCGGCCTTACGCTCTGGCGAACCCAGACCAAGAATCCAATCACCCACACGCAGCTTGATGTCACCGTCAGCGTGCTGCTCGAAAAACGGTCCCCAATGAGGATGTTGGTTGTAGTAGCCCGGATGGGGAGCGTGAGCGTGGAGATCGATAAGCATGTCTAGGTACCTCGAAGTTGGCACTTTTTGTTGGTTTGTTTAGCGCGGTGCCTTCCCATGATCAGACTCGATCCGTTGCGGGAAGGGTAAGCCGAACGGCTCGCTGCTAAGACCAAAGATTAAATTTAAATTGAGCAGAAATCAAAATTCTGTTCAATTTATTTTCATGCCGCTGGAAAAAGCCCGCGATAGAGCCTTCGAGACAATTTGAAAGGACCAAGAAACCGCCGAAAAACGCGCCCCGAGGGACAGAAAAGCAGGTTGAGGATCAGAAAGTAGACGCGCGCAGAAACGAAAAACCCCCGAAGATCGGGGGCTTTTACGCAACAGGAAGGAGTGATTGAGGACTTAGCGTCGAGTACGCGAGGTGGAACCCATGATCAGTGCACCGAGGAGCTTTTTCACCCGCACCGGGAACAAGCGTCGACCCGCCGCCTCCGGCACCAAAATTTCACTCAACACATAACGAATGATCATTTCGCAGATCAGCTCACGATCGAGGCGCACCCCAAGGCGATCATCCCAATCGTCGAAAACGATTCCCAGGCCATCCTGAAAACGCACGATCGAATCGTGGAAGATTCGTCGGAAAAAACCCAGCGCATAGTCAGGGGCGACTACCAGCAAGCGCCGCGCTCGACTCTGCTCGAGGTAGTTGTCGAGATAGGCAAACAGCGCATTTAGGCGCGCTTCCGGGTCACTGATATGGCCAAGCTCCTGGGACAGCGAACTGTGGAAACTTTCACGTTTATGCCGTGAAAAGGTGTCCAGAAGGTCCTCTTGTGAAGCGAAGTAACGATAAAAAGTCCCCCGCGAAACACCGGCGACCTGGCACACATCGAGGATAGAAATACGATCGGCACCCGACATCAGCACCACCTCTTCAGTGGCTTTGAGGATGTTGGCGATGGTCTCTTCCGAACGCCTGTTGGGTTTGACCTTGGTGCCTGCGACTGCTTTGGGGCCGGTGCGTCGCTCCAGCGACTTACCCGCTTCTGCACCAGCGTCCGGGACCACGGTTTTTTTCGTTTTAGGGGCCGGCGTAGGCGCTTCTGCTTTCAGGGATGCGGCTTTTGGCATGGATTGATGGGCTCATTGAGAGTGAAGATGAGTAACATTAGCACAGGATCTGTGCATAAATAACATTCTATGTTCAACTTATCCCTAAAGACATTTTAGGAATTTCTATTTAGAATCCAATTCTCCCTTCAAAATAAAATCAGGCACACCAACGGCTGTTGGTAGCTAAAATGGAGAAAATTCATGGGCAGCAGCGGCAATCCAGACACCTGGGCAGTGGGAGAACGAGACACTGTCATCGATGCGCTAAGTCGTGCAGTAGCAAGGCATCCAGACAAAGTATTGCTGGATTTCAGCGGAGATTTATACACATACGCTCAGGTTGACTCACTTTCTACAAAAATGGCCAACGCCCTTGCCACCCTTGGCGTCAAGGCGGGCGAAACCGTGCTGACCATGCTCGATAACAATATCGACGCCGTCACCACCTGGCTGGCGATCAACAAACTCTGCGCCGTGAGTGTGCCGATCAATACCGCCCTTAAAGGCGAATTCCTGCGCCACCAGATCGCCGACACCGGAACATCCATCGTGATCTGCGAATCGGCTTACCTGCCACGTATGACCTCGCTGGCTGAACAGCTGCAGGATGTGCAACATATTCTTTATCGAGGCACACCCGAAGCCTTGGTGGATTGTCGGATTCGCGTAGCGCCATTGGATGAGTTCCGTGGCCATGACACCACCCCGCTTCCCTCCAAACCGCAACCTTCGGATCTCGCCTGCCTGATCTACACATCAGGTACCACCGGCCCATCCAAGGGCTGCATGATCAGCTACAACTTCATGTGCAACCTGGCGCGCCTGCAACTGCGTGCCGGCCCTGCCAGCGCCGATGACGTAACGATTACGCCATTGCCGCTGTTCCACATGAATGCACTATGCGTGTCGATTATCGCCAGCATTCTGGTGGGTGCCCGCGCCGCGATTCTCCCGCGCTTCTCTGTTTCCAACTTCTGGCAGGAAGTCGAGCGCTCCGGAGCCACCATCGCCTCGATTCTGGGCGGCATGGGCGGCCTCCTCGCCCAGGCCCCGGACAATGAAGCCATGCTGCGTTGTGTCGGACAGATCCATACCGCACGCGGCAATCCCTACACCGAAGAAACCAAAAAAATCTGGCGTGAACGCTTCGGTACCAAGCTGGTCGGCGGCAATGGCTATGGACTGACTGAAGCCTGCGTTATCACCTCGCTGGCTGCCGGTGAATACGCAGCACCCGGATCATCGGGTAAACGTATCCCGGACTTCGACGTACGCATCGTCGACGACCTCGATCAAGAAGTCGCGCCGAACAGCGCCGGTGAAATCGTTGTGCGTCCACTGCGCCCGGACATCATGTTCCAGGGCTACTGGCGCCGTCCGGAAGACACCCAGAAGTTGATGCGCAACATGTGGTTCCACACCGGCGACATCGGCAAATTCGATGACGACGGGTTCTTCTATTTCGTCGATCGCAAGAAGGACTACTTGCGCCGTCGCGGTGAAAACATTTCCAGCTTTGAAATGGAAGCCGCTTTCGCTGTTCATCCGGCGCTGGCTGAAGTGGCGGTACATGCCGTGCCGTCGGACAAGGGCGAGGACGACGTGAAAGTCACGGCTGTTCTGCATGAGGGTGCCACGCTTGCTCCAGAGGAGCTGTTCCACTGGGCCACCGACTCTGTGCCCTACTATGCCCTGCCCCGCTATATCGAGTTCCGCAGCAGCTTGCCGAAGAACCCTCAAGGCCGGGTGTTGAAGTATCTGCTGCGCGATGAAGGTAAAACCCAGACTACGTGGGATCTGGAAACCACATCGATTGTGGTGTCCAAAAAGTAGTATTGCTCTACGGATGGCCTAAGCCCTCCAACGTAAAAGCCCGCTACCTGGCGGGCTTTTCATTTTCTCGTCCCCTCCCCGCCTAAAGCATCAGAGGACAGTGTGTGGGGCTATCGGTGTTGATTGCGTACGTCGCACAATCCGACTATCGACGTCCAAGCCTTCCCAAGAAGTTCACTGACCGGACTTTCTCTCCTATCTCCTATCGTCTGAAAGCGGTGTCTGTTCATCCGCCTCCGGGGTAGTCCTCTCACCTGGATCCTTCCAGTCTTCTGGACGATCATCACCTGGATTTTTCAACGGATCGTATTTGTTCGGATCGTCTGGATCTAGCATCGGTTCATCTGAATCTGGCTCAGACTTGGATGGATCAGAGCCTTGTGTTTGGTTTTGGAAAATGAATTCGTTAGACATACTCACCTCACCTATGAGGTCCAGCTTTTCTGGGCCGTAATGGTTTGAAGTTGATAGGTAAAAAGTGTGCGACTGAGTAGATGAGCGGGCAGTAAAAAAAGCCCGGCAGGCAGTTGGGCTATTGGAGTTGAACGGATTTGTTCCTCCCCCTGCAGCGTTACAGCCCCGTCATTCGCAGCCAGTTTGACCAGCGAACGAGGGAATGACGACCGGCAGAGAACGGCCAAAAGCAGCCGCTTGTGACCGATCGTCGTTGGCCGATTCGAGCCTCAGGATTTCGCATCAGTGTCGCGGATTGGCCTTAGCACTATCGATCCTTCAACCAGCTCGATGGTTAACAAATCCCCGAGACCGACGTTCATTGCTGCAAGGACATCCGGAGGAAGATCGATGATCACATCCCCGCTGCCATCGCCTGGGTCCTGACATTTCACAGTCGCCCGCACAGAATCACCCATTGGATACTTGCTCCACTCTCGGTAACTGAATCGAGTCGTTAACATAGAAGGCATTGCACGACGATAACGCTCGCGAACAAACCAAATGTAAAGATCCCGAATCCAAATGTAACTCCGAGTAGTAGCGGATGTTTCCACACGGCGCCATTCTCCAGAAATGACCAGTAAATGGTCGAATAGCAGGACGGGAGCAATATTTAAGCCAATTGGATTGCTCAGATCTAGAGCGGTCGCCTAAAAAAAATGCCCCAAAAGTGGGGGACTTCCGGCGTCATTACCGAGGGGGTTATCAACTACGAGAGGAGGCAAGATGAGTTCGCCTCACTGGCCACGTCAGGGACGAGCTGATTGGGCATTGTGGCCAGGAAGACGAATTTATACACATTAGCTCACTCCATCTTGTCTCGCTTTCGACTGCAATCAAACGAATACTCCTCCTGTCTTTCAGGGGATGAAGCCATGTGTTTTTCCTGCCTTTATCGCGAGCAGACAAGGGCCAAAACTAGAGAATTGGTTTCCCGCCCGTGACACCGTAGCGCTCGCCCGAGATGTAACTCCCCTCATCTGACGCCAATAGCACGTAGATGGGAGCGACCTCGACCGGCTGCCCAGGGCGACCCAAGGGAGTATTTGCACCAAAGTTTTTAACCGCCTCCTCGGTCATCGTCGACGGAATCAAGGGTGTCCAGATCGGCCCGGGTGCCACGCTGTTCACTCGAATCCCTCTCTTGCCCAGCATTTGCGCGAGGCCGGCAGTGAAGTTCGCGATTGCGCCCTTGGTGGTGGCGTAAGGCAACAGGGTTGGATTGGGCATATCGGAATTCACCGAACTGGTGTTGATGATCGAGCCGCCTTCGCCCATGTGGGGAAGTGACGCTTTACACAGCCGAAACATCGCCGTGACATTGACATCGAACGCCCGCAACCAGTCTTCATCTGGAATCTCCTCCAGTGTCTCGTAAGTCATCTGGAAGGCGGCGTTGTTCACCAGGACATCGATCCGCCCAAACTTCGCCACCGTGCCCTTCACGATCTCCAAACAGTGCTCATGATTGGCAAGATCTCCCGGCAGAAGCACACATTGGCGTCCGGCCTCTTCAACCCAACGCGCGGTTTCCTTCGCATCCTCGTGCTCATTCAGATACGAAATCGCGACATCGGCACCCTCCCGAGCAAAGGCGATGGCCACCGCGCGCCCGATACCGCTGTCGCCACCAGTGATCAAGGCAATCTTGTTGACCAAGCGTCCCGATCCCTTGTAGCTGCTTTCACCGCAATCAGGATACGGCTCCATCCGGCCTTGCTCTCCAGGAATAGGTTGTTGCTGCGGCTTAAAGGGTGGGGTTGGATAGTTTTTCATTACACGCTCCCTCCATCGTTCAGAGAAGTGCACCGGCAATCACGCTGTCGGCGCACCCGTTTGATTGACCCAATCAAGCAGCAGGCTTGAGCACAACCTTTGTCCAACCATTGTCACGTGCATCGAAATGTTTATAGGCATCCGGCCCTTCGGCGAGCTTCAACCGATGAGAAATGATCTGCGCTGGGTTGGCGCGACCGTGGTGAATCAACTCGGCCAAGCGACGGTTGTAAGCTTTGACGTTGGCTTGCCCAGTTCGAATCTGTTGCCCCTTAAACCAGAACGCGCCGAAGTCGAAGGCCATTTTGCCTACCTTCGCGAGTTCATTTTTTGCACCAGGATCTTCCGGAACAAATACGCCTACAACGCCAATGCCACCAGTCGCCTTGGTCGAAGCCACGAGGTTGTTCATGGTCAGGTGATTGGCTTCATGGCCATGCTTATCGCAGCACTGATAACCCACGCACTCGCATCCGCGATCAGTACCTTTGCCATGAGTCAGATTGAGAATCTGATCCACTGCCTCTTTCTCCAACGAGTTGATCGGCGTGGCGCCCATCTGTGCAGCAAGCTTTAAACGGTCAGGGTGATTGTCGACCACGAATACTTGGGAAGCGCCTTTGATCATGGCGGAATGTGCGGCCATCAAGCCGACCGGGCCGGCACCGTAAATGGCAATGCTTTCCCCCGGTAACAGGCCCGCCAGTTCAGTGGCATGCCACCCGGTCGGGAAGATATCGGACAGCATCACGTAGTCATCTTCACGCTCTTGCGCATCCTCGGGCAGTATCAGGCAATTGAAGTCACCGTAGGGCACGCGAAGCAGTTCCGCCTGTCCACCTTGATAGGGGCCCATTTCGGCAAAGCCGTAAGCGGCACCGGCACTGCCTGGATTGGCGGTCAGGCAAAAACCGGTAAGGCCCTTTTCGCAGTTCTCGCAGAATCCACAGCCAATGTTGAACGGCAGGCAAACGCGGTCGCCGATCTTAACTCGGTCTACCCCTGCCCCGACCTCAATCACCTCACCAAGATTCTCATGTCCAAAAACCCGTCCTGTTTCCATGGACGTGCGCCCTTCGTACATATGCAGGTCTGAACCGCAGATGTTGGTCGTGGTGATTCGTACCAGAACATCGGTTGGCTTTTCAATTTTGGCATCCGCGACGTTTTGCACGCTGACATCGCGCGGGCCGTTGTAAACGATGGCTTTCATGTTGTTCTCCCATTAGCAAAACGAAGAGAAATTTCGCCTGCTCAGACTTATCTGTCCGGGAGAACAGAACGGACGTTCAAACCAATGAAGTGGAGGCCTGACGAGTGGTAAAACGTCATGTTCTTCGCGAGAAATTATGAATTTTTTGCATCTGCTGCCATATCTATACCGAGTGCCTGGACGATCAGATATCTATACGTTCGCATCCCCATAAACGTCGCAGACAGCGAACCCCATGAGGGAAGTGCTTTGGCCTACATTGATTGGGTTCAATGGCCTGCAATGGTGGTGACCGTACTGGCTGCGTGGCTGATCGCGTCTCAACGCCCGTCCAAGAGAATGACTGGTTTCATCTGTTTCATTTTAAGCAACATCCTGTGGGTCATCTGGGGTGCCTATGCTGGAGCCTACGCTCTAATTTTGCTGCAGATCAGCCTATTTCTCATGAACCTGCGCGGGTTAAAAAAGAACCACAAGGGGCATTAACCATACGGGCGCTAATGCCCTTCTGAGGAGTCTCAGACGCTCAGTGGCCAGCTCTGTAACTCTTATAATTCGGCATACACTAGAGACTGGTCTCAATCATGTCGGAACGGCTGGCCGGCTAAGGACTCGCAGCGTGAACGTAAATTGGGAAGGAATATTGCCTATTGAAGGAGAGATCATCGTTGTTGAAGATGATCCAATGCTTCGCTCGCTGATGTGTGACATCGTCAAGGAAATAGGAGCTGAAGCTGTTGCTTTTGATACAGCGGACAATGCTTTGACTTATTTGCTGCAAGGACACGGACAGTGCCGCCTGGTAATTGTTGACCATAACGTTCCAGGCCAAATTCAAGGCACTGAATTTATTCAAATGGTGAGGGAGAAATGGCCTTCCATCGGGGCGATTTTGACGTCTGGCTACTTACTCGATTCGACGACGATACCGCCCTCCACCATCTATCTCCTCAAACCCTGGTCTCTGGACGACCTCGTGATCGCCGCAACCTCTTTCCTGCAGCCAGACAATCCAATACATAAAATCTAGCTCAGTGAAATGCCGTTTTCCTTGAGCTCATTTCACTCCGTAGCTCTCCGATCAGATTCGCTATTGCTCGACTCGACGTCAGGTTTTCAGTCGAAATAGCAGTGACCAGAAGCTCAATACGGTCAGTGGATGGCTCGAACACCTTGATCATCAACGATCCGTCCGGATTAACCGTACACGTACAGGAAAGAGGCAGAAATCCGCATTCAATGATGTGCCTCAGCTCAAGCTTCGAAATCATGGCGAGCGAACCTCGAAACGGTGGGATAGGGGCTCATTCAGTCTCGTATGAAAAAATCGCTAGTCAAGGAGCATGCTTAGCGATTTCACAACCAGTTGTTGCCAATCCCCCACAACTACCCGCGTAGATGTTCCGGATGAGTCACCTCCACCATTGCATCTGGCATTGTCAGAGACTTTGGCGACTCAAATCTAAGTCAAACCCGCCAGTTCAGCCTGCCCTATGATTTCTTCCGGAGTGGCGTACACAGAAGCTTTTTACTGAATACTCGTGCAGCTTCACGCATGAAAATCTCTACGGTCTTGGGGCCAATCCCTTCGAAAGCAGTAAGCCTGCGCTCAAAGTCCTGACGATCAGCACTGGCGCTCACCATATTCAACACCTTTCCCTCATATTCTGCGCTGAGTCTGGCCGCCAGCGCCAAAAGTCGCGCCGCAGTGGTTTCGTCGTAGCGAACGTAATGCGCTTCACCGAGCATCGCTACGAGCTCGCGTTGCGTAGTTTTGGCGAGCTTGCCTGGACTATCACGTTGGTACTGGTCGACGATCACTCGGTAGGCTTGTGCGGCAATCTCGGATTGAATCCGTTTACCCATTAAAAAACTGGCTAACAGCCATTTGAACAGGCCCTTCTCATTCGCACCCTCCAGGTCAATCTGCAAGTCCTGAGCACTGATGTTTTTGCGCATGGGGAATCCTCCTGCGACCCGGAGTCAAGCAAGTCGCCAACCTCAATTTGCCTTGCCTGACCTCACGGGCGGGAGGCGCTTACTTCTTGCGTGGAAGAACGGCACCCAACACTTGCTTGGCGGTTTGCACGAGCACACCCGCTTCGTCGGGATCACCTTTGAGCAACGTCGTGGCGAACTTTTTCGCCTGTTCCAGCTTGATGTGCGGTGGCAGCGGCGGAACATTCGGGTCGGTCTTGAACTCGATCAATACCGGAACGTCGCTGGCCAACGCCTGCTCCCACGCCGCCGCCACGTCCTCTTCGCGCGAAACGAAGATTCCCTTCAATCCGATGGAAATGGCGAACAGGTGATAAGGCACGTCCGGGATGTTCTGCGACGCCTCAAACTTTGGGTCGCCTTCCATGACCCGTTGCTCCCAGGTGACCTGATTCAAGTCTTCGTTGTTGAATACTGCGCAGATCCATTTGGGACTTTTCCATTGCCGCCAATATTTGGCGACGGTGATCAGCTCAGCCATGTTGTTCATCTGCATCGCCCCATCTCCCACCAGCGCGATGACTGGCCGTTCCGGGAAAGCGAATTTTGCGGCAATGGCATAGGGCACGGCGGCACCCATCGACGCCAGTCCGCCGGACAATGAGCACTTCATGCCACGGCGGATCTTCAAGTCACGGGCGTACCAGTTGGCGCATGAACCGGAATCGCTGGTGATGATCGACAGCTCTGGCAGACGCGGCGACAGTTCAAACACCACCCGTTGCGGATTGATCGGTTTTGCTTTTGCCAACGCGCGCTTTTCCAGGGTTTTGTCCCAGCGGCTACGCCACCCTTCTACCTTTTTGCGCCACTTGCGCGAAGTCTTCTGTTCAAGCAGTGGCAACAACGCCGCCAGCGTCTCACCAGCATCGCCGACCAGATTGACCTCCATGGGATAACGCAGACTGAGCATGCCGGGCTGCAAGTCTATCTGCACACCGCGTGCCTGACCTTCCTTGGGGAGAAACTCCGAATAGGGGAAACCCGAACCGATCATCAGCAGGGTGTCGCACTCGCTCATCAACTTGTAGCTGGGTTCGGTGCCGAGTAGTCCGATGCTGCCGGTGACCCAGGGTAATTCATCAGGCAACACGGCTTTGCCGAGTAATGCCTTGGCCACGCCGGCACCGAGTTTTTCCGCCACGGCAATCACTTGATCCGTCGCCTCCAGTGCACCTGCGCCGACCAGAATCGCGACCTTTTCACCCGCGTTCAACAACTCGGCAGCACGCTGCAGATCCGCTTCATAGGGGATGACTTTGGGCTTCGCATAACCGACACCGGAATGGACGGTGCCGTGGGCCCTGCCCGGAGCCTCGTACTCGACGTCCTGCAGGTCGTTCGGCAGGATGAGGGCCGTTACGCGACGTTCACCCAATGCAATGCGCACCGCGCGGTCAAGCAAATGACGGACTTGTGCCGGTACCGAGGCCTGCTGGACATAGGCGCCTGCGACGTCCTTGAACATCGACAGCAGATCCAGTTCCTGCTGATAGTGCCCACCGAGCGCCGCGCGAGCTTGCTGGCCGACAATCGCCAGTACCGGCATGTGATCCATCCGTGCATCGTAAAGCCCGGTAATCAAATGCGACGCACCAGGGCCGGAGGTTGCAATGCACACACCCAACTCCCCGGTGAATTTGGCATGCGCTGAGGCCATGAAGGCCGCCATCTCCTCATGCCTGGCCTGAATGAATTCGATCTTGCCGCCGGCCCGACTCAAGGCTCCGAATACACCGTTGATGCCGTCCCCCGGATAACCAAAAATTCGTGTCACGCCCCATTCACTGAGCCGTTCAATCAGGAAGTCGCCCACTGTCGTCGTCATGCCGCCCTCGTATTCAACTGATGCATCGAGCGTTTCCGGCAAGAATCTCGCCGGAAGGTGTAAGGGTCTGGACACCAAAGAACAGAGCGAAGTTCTAAGTAAAATCCTGGGTACTCGGGTGCTGGAATTTGTTGGCAATCTGCAATGGTTATCTTGCCGCTATGTGCACTTTGCACGGCGCCACCAGGTTCACCAGTCGCAACAGCCCTTGCTCCACCTGCGTTTTTGAAATGAACTCCGCTGGCACGTTAAATGCGGTTGCACATGGGGTATGCCCCGGCAACGCCGACTTATCGGGGTTGCACTTTCGCAAGCGCAGAGGTTCGCCATGAACGCCATTGATCTTTTGAAAGCCGACCACGAGAAAGTGAAATCCATTCTTGCCCAATTGAGTGAATCCACTGAACGGGCAACCAAAAAACGCACTGATTTACTGGGTAAACTCGAAATGGAAATCGCGATCCACACCAAGCTGGAGGAAGAAATTCTTTACCCGGCGTTCAAGGCAGCCGGCTCAAAAGAACAGGACATCATGTACTTCGAAGCCAAGGAAGAGCACCGCACCGTCGACTCGCTGGTTTTGCCCGATCTCAAGCTCACGGATCCTGGTTCAACGGAGTTTGCCGGACGGGTGAAAGTGGTCAAAGAGCTTCTGGAGCATCACATCGAAGAGGAAGAAACCGAAATGTTTCCTCAAGCGAAGAAGCTCCTTGGAAAGGCCCAACTCGATGACCTCGGGGAGCAAATGGAAGTGATGAAAGCGAGTTACAAAAAGGACTGGGTCGCTGGCAATGTTGCCGCGTAAAACAGACATCATACTGCCCGGCCACTCGCCGGGCTTTGCTCAATAAATCTTGACCTGAATTGCCCCTTCCCAGTCATTTTCGAGCAGGACGAACCTTGCCACTGAAGACGCTGAAACCGAAAGTGTTGTAGATCAGCGTGACCGGAATCAGTACCGCGAACCCGATCAGCATGAAGACCTGGCTATGGCGACTTGATGCAGCAGCCTGCAAGGTCAGTTGCGGTGGAACAATCAGCGGATAGAGCGCCACCACCATCAAGAGAAATGCCAAAACGAACACGCCCAGCGCTGCGAACAGTGGCAGTGCATGACGACGACTTCGCAAGCCCAGCGCAAAGACGATCAGCAATGTGATGAGCAGGGTCACTGCCGGTATCCACACACGCCAATCAGAGAGTCGATGTGCATAGCGGGAGTCCAATGCAGCCGTCCAGGCCACTAGCGCGATTAGCAGCACGACGGTCACGGCAGCCAGCACCTTCGCCTGAAGTCGGGATCGTCGCTGGAGTTCATCCACAGTACGCCAATACAACCAACAAGCCCCCAGCCACATGTAGCCCACGATGAGCACTGCACCACAGAACAAAGGAAACAGGTTGAGCCACTCGGTGCCGTTTCCGTTGTACTGCCCTGCCCCATGGGGCACGCCTTGAACGAGTGTGCCCAGTACGGCTCCCTGCGCTGCGCCCGCAAGCGCCGAGCCGCCGAGTAATAAACCATCGACCCCACGCCTGATGCGTTCGTTGGGTGAGTGATCCCGAAACTCCAAGGCTACCGCTCGCAGGATCAACGCGAGAAACATAAGAATAAAAGGCAGATAAAGCGCTGGCAGCAAGATGGCATAAGCCAACGGGAACAGTGCCAGCAGACCGCCACCTCCCAGCACCAGCCACGTTTCATTTGCATCCCAAATCGGCAAGATAGTCACCGCCATTGCTCGGCGATCCTTGGCGCAGCGCGTCAGCCCCATCAATATTCCAACACCCAGATCAGTGCCATCGAGCAGTACATAGTTCATCACCGAGAACGCCAGCGCTGCGGCAGAAAGCAGAACGATCCAGTCAGTCTCCAGCATGGATGCTACTCCTCAGGATGCCCGGTCTCATCCGCCAGCGTCGGTTGTGGCCCCAACTCGTCCTCATGCGGCGGCTCGCGCAGCAGTCGCAGGAGCACCAAAAATCCGATGCCGAAGATCAACAGGTAAAACACCAGGATGATCCAGGTCGAGTTGATCACTTGCTGGCGCGATACCGGCGACAGGCTGTCCGCTGTGCGCAGCAATCCATAGACAGTGAAAGGCTGACGTCCAACTTCGGTTACGACCCAACCGCTGAGCATCGCCAGCATTCCCGCGGGGGTCATCAACACACAGCTTTGGAGCATCCAACGTGCTGCGTACAACCGTTGTCGCCATCGCAGCACTAAGCTGATCAGCCCCAGCCCCAACATCAACAAGCCCAGGCCGACCATGACACGAAACGCGAAAAACACGGCTGGCACTGGAGGGATGTCTTTTGCAGGGAACTCATCCAGCGCCGCAATGGTGCCGGACAGATCATGCCGCAGATACAAAGAGCCGATCCGTGGAATCGCCACTTCCCAGTGATTGCGGCGCTCGGTCATATCGGGAATGGCAAACAGGCGTAAAGGCTCCCCCGCGCCTTCCGGCGGGCGCTCCCACGAGCCCTCAATGGCGGCAATCTTCTGTGGCTGAACCTTGAGACTGTGCTGGCCATGCAGATCACCAACGACAATTTGCACGGGCATCAGCACGGCAATCATCCACAATGCCATGGAAAATTGCAGGCGCGCTCGCGGGTTTTGCGGCTGCCGCAAAAGTTGCCAGGCGCTGACGCCGGCCACCAACGTGGCGGTACCCAGAAACGCCGCCAGCGTCATGTGAATCAGACGATAGGGGAATGAGGGATTGAATATGATCGCCCACCAATCCCCCGCCAGCAGTCGCCCATCCGTGCCCACGATGTAACCGGCAGGTGTCTGCATCCAGGAATTGGCCGACAGAATCCAGAATGCACTGATCATCGAGCCCAAGGCGACCGCGCAGGTGGCGAAGAAGTGCAGACGTGGCCCCACCTTCTTCAGACCGAACAACATGATGCCAAGGAAACCCGCCTCCAGGAAAAAGGCGGCGAGCACCTCATAGAACATCAATGGGCCGAGGATATAGCCCGCCTGGGTCGACAGCCGCGACCAGTTGAGCCCGAACTGGTATTCCAGAATGAGACCTGACGCCGTACCCACCGCCACATTCAGGGCGAACACCTTGAGCCAGTAGAGGTAAACATCCAAATAGATCTTTCGGCCATGCCACAGCCAGAGTCCTTCCAGCACCATCAGAAAGTTGGCCAACCCGAGGGTTAGCGCGGCCAGGACGATATGAAAACTGATGGTGATCGCAAATTGCGCTCGCGCCGCCATAAGCGCCGAATCAGCTGCGTCCATGCTTACGACTCATGGGATCACCGAGATTTTTAAAGTGCGCTTCGCCAACGTTGGACATGGCGTTTTTCCAAAAGGATCTAAACCGTTGACCCCCACGCAATAGGTTCATTCCGTAAATCCCATCCCCCTCAGATGGCTCGGTTTTTTGATGCGACCAAAGGAAAATGTAAAAAAGAATTTCAAGAAAAGCCCGGGGTCTATCACTCATCCCGGAAGAGGTTCGCAATCATGAAATTCTCAAAATTCTGTCAGGCTCTCTCCAACAGAGCGGGCAGCTCAAAAACTTTCCTGACCGCTATCGTGCTGATTCTTGTATGGGCAGCGACAGGCCCCTACTTCCATTACAACGACACCTGGCAACTGATCATCAACACGTCGACCACCATCATCACGTTTCTGATGGTGTTCCTCATTCAGAACACGCAAAACCGGGACAACGATATTTTGCACCTCAAAATCGACGAGCTCATTCGAGCGACGAAGGATGCGCAAAATAGCACCTTGTGCCTGGACAAAATGGGTACAAGCGACCTCAGGAAGTTGCGTGAACAGTACGTTTCGCTAGGGGAAGAAGGCGAAGTGACCATAGTAACGACTGAGCTTGACTCATCTACAAGCGGCATTCCCCTTGCCTCAGCATCAATTGAGCCAAATCAAACCGGTTGCCCGGGATAAGCGTCGGTAGTCTCGCTTGATGGAGCCTTCCGATCACTTCTAGACCAGGTTTCGCTAGTGGAGCGTTTCTTATGAATAAGTCACAGGCTGTCGACACTTCCGCGCAAAGCCTACTACTCGAACGCAATGGCTGGGTGCCGAATAACCCTCGACTGCCGGTACTCATTTACATTAAGGCCATGGCGGTTCAGGGAAGCGACCCAGCCGCCCTGTTCGAGAGCACTTTCCTTGCCAATGGCTGGCCACCGCAATGGCGCGATGGCGTCTACGACTATCACCACTATCACACCCAAGGACATGAAGTTCTGGGGATCGTCAGCGGCTTCGCGCGCTTGATGCTCGGCGGCCCGGAAGGTCAAGTACTGGAAGTCAGTGCTGGCGATGTCTTACTGTTGCCTGCTGGAACGGGGCACTGCAACACCGGATCCAGCGACGACTTTCTAGTCGTAGGTGCTTACCCACCAGGCCAACGTGCCGACATCTGTCGCGAGGCGCCCAGTGCGGAACAATTGGCGAACATTCGCAAACTATCCTATCCCGACCAAGACCCCGTTCAGGGAATGCACGGTGCTATCTTTCGGTACTGGGTTGATCCTTCACGAGGATAAAAACCAAGCCCGCTTGTCGTTGATTACCCATAAAAGTGTCGGCCATCGCAGGCTCTCCATTCTTTGGAATTATCGTGCTAAGGATTTCTCTGACTTAAACATCTAGAAAAGTCAGCAGGCCGAAAGAATCGCTGCGGTTGTTCTTACAGTGACTGGAAAGCAGTCATCCTAGGATGGGAGAAAATCCACGCAGGAGTGCTAATGCTCAAGCAAATCGGAAATGTCCAGATTCAAGACCAGCATCGAGCCAGCTGCCATTGCGGTGCCGTTGTACTGGAAATCCACTTGCCCAATGGCATTCCTTGCCCACATCGCTGTGACTGTTCTTTCTGCAAGCGCAAAGGAGCAATTGTTGCGGCAGTCCCTGCAGCGGATATCAAAGTGATCCAAGGTGAAGCGGCATTGGTAAAATATCAGTTCGGGCAGCATGTGGCCGAACACTTCTTTTGTGGTAACTGCGGCATCTATACCCATCATCGACGCAGCACAAACCCGAATGAGTTTGGGTTCAATATCGGGTGCCTGGAGGGAGTCAATCCCTACGACCTAAATGATGTACCTGTAGCAGACGGTGGACCTTGGCGTTCGCCATGAAAAACTGATTCAGATGGCATCTTGATCGTGATGGCTGCGGCGCTCACCTGCAGTACACAGTCCAAAGCTGATCTACTCGCGTAGTAAAGCTCTGACTCATCATCTCCCTTCTCATGCCCCAATCCGGATCAGTTGGGACACTGGCCAGACGCATCGTCCCCCTGCCCCACCTTCCATTAATGGCATCCAATACCCCCATAACCTTTTCAGTGGCAGCCGGCTGGGAGATCGCGAAGAGGTCTTCCGTGTACTCGCCTTTCTGACAAAGGTTTACCAGGAGAACCTCGGCCTTGCTGTATTTGAAGCCCGGTCGAAAAACTCGATCCACCGCATCCACAGCAGCTTTTGTCATCAATCGAACATCGTCAGTTGGGTACGGCAATTCGACCAGGACACCATTGGCGTATTTGGCCTCCTCCGGATTGAACATGCCGGTGCGTATGCTTACTCGAATCCTCTTGCACAGTGACTGCTGGGCTCTGAGTTTCTCTGTGGCCCGCATCATGTAGGTCGCTACGGCCTCTTTGATTGGAGCGATTTCGGTAAGACGCTTGCCGAACATCCGGCTGCAGCAGATCTCCTGCTTGGGTGGATCAGGCTCATCGAGCTCCAGACACGGCGTACCGGCCAACTCACGGGCCGTCTTTTCGATCACCACGCTGAATTTTTTGCGCAACATCCAGGGATCGGTTTTGGAGAGATCCCAAGCGGTCTTGATGCCCATGCCCTCCAAGTGCAAAGTCATCTTCCGCCCTACTCCCCAAACATCCGAGACCGAGCACTTTTTCAGCACCCAATCGCGCTTGATCTGATCACGAAGATCGACCACTCCGCCACTCTGCACTTGCCATTTTTTGGCCGCGTGGTTGGCGAGCTTGCTGAGGGTTTTCGTACCAGCGATTCCGACACCGACTGGAATGCCAGTGCTCTTGTAAACCTGCGCACGAATCCGCCGCCCGAGCGCCTCCAGATCGCCTAGAACACCAGCTAGATCAGCGAAGGCTTCATCGATGCTATAGACCTCGACGGCGGGCACCATCGACTCGATCACGCTCATCACCCGCTCGCTCATATCACCGTAAAGTGCGTAGTTGGATGAGAAGGCCACAATGCCGTACTGCTTGAGTTTGTGCTTGATCTGGAAGTATGGCTCTCCCATTTTCACAAACGGCTTGCTGTCTGCACTGCGGGCAATCACGCAGCCGTCGTTATTCGAGAGCACCACAATAGGTGTCTTGGCCAGGTCAGGTCGGAACACTCGCTCACAGCTCGCATAGAACGAATTGCAGTCGATCAGGGCGAATATAGGCTCAGGCTTTTGGATCATGGGCACGCACACTAAATGTCACCACACCCCATATGATGAGCTCGTCGCCCTCGAGAATGTAACGCGGCGGATAGCCAGGATTTTCGGACATCAAGATGATGTTGGGCCCACGCTTGCAAAGGCGCTTGCATACCGGCTCGCAATTCACTGCAGCGATCACGATGTGGCCATGCTCAGCGGTAATCGAGCGATCCACCACGGCCATATCGCCATCGAAAATTCCTGCACCTTCCATGCTGCTTCCCTCGATACGCACCAGGTAGATATGCGGTGCTCGGATGTCCAGCAACTCGTCGATAGAGATGTGCTGTTCGAGGTGATCTGCCGCCGGCGATGGAAAACCCGCAGGGACTTTGAAGGAGTAGAACGGTAGCTGAACTCCCCCTTCTGCCAAGGGGCCGAGGATGGTGACGCCCATGAAGAATGCCTTAACCAAAACTGTATATGCATACAGTTAACGTCGAAGGCGGCTTGCGGTCAATCTCGGGCTAAGAAAATTGCGACCGGTGGGTTGTCTAGGAAGATGTTTTGGAGATTGGCCACAGGCCCACGATTCCTTCAGGGCACTTGCGTTATCGTTGTCAGATCACCGCGCTACTTGATCAACTGCCCTCATTGCATCAAAGCTGTCCTGAATAAAAATCTGCTCATCATCCGTCACTCACTCAGGGAGAGCCCATGGAACTCATCCGTCACGCAACCTCTATAGATGCCCCCACCATCGTCCAGTTCATCATGGAAGAAGCACGGGAGGCCGAAGCCCTAGCATTGGATCAATCCATCGTTGAGAAAGGCGTGAAGAGCACGTTGGTCGGAGCGGTTCCTCGTTATTGGGTGGTCGTCAACCAAGCTGATGAAAGCATCATTGCGAGCGCATCCATCTATACGGAATGGAGCGATTGGAACAACGCCAACTACTGGTGGCTCCAGAGTTTCTATCTTGTGCCTTCGGCGAGAGGTCAGGGATTGGCGCAACGTCTGCTGCAGCAAATCGCCAATGAAGCTATCGAAGCAGGTGCGATTGAATTGCGCCTCTACGTGCATAAGGACAACCAACGGGCATCCGCGTCCTACGTTAAAGCCGGTTTCGATACCGCGCCCTACGACATTCTGATCAGGAAGCTTCCTCAAAAGATTGAGTAATTTGCTCCCCTTGATGATGAGACCATTTGTTCTCATAAGGGGCATCCCTGCAGGAGTGCGATTCAGTTACAGACGTTCAAGAAACAGACCTGCATGGCTGCTTTTTGTCGATTGATGCCTTGGTAAATAGACATCCATCGGCCAATAGCTGCCTGTGACAAATTGAACAGCCGCCAAGAGCGAGCACGTAACTGCCCTGCTGGTTACATCAAACCGATTGCGCTCGACATGTGGGGTAAATCCGTGGAATCCGGGATTGATGGCTGCCTAACGGACAGCCATCAATCCTTGTCTTTAAGCGCCGTAGCCACCGTCCACGCTGAAAATACTGCCATTCACAAAGCTCGCCGAAGGACTCACCAGGAATGCCACAGCGGCGGAAATCTCTTCCGGTCGTCCAAAGCGTCCCAGCGGATTAGCGTCTTTCTGCCAGCCTGAAAACGCTCCATCCTGCGGGTTCATATCGGTGTTGATAGAGCCGACCTGTATGACATTTACCGTAATACCTCGGGGGCCCAACTCACGCGCGGCGCCTTTTGAGTAACCCTCGATGGCTGCTTTGGTCGCGGCATAATCCGCCAGTCCTGGCACACCAACAAGCGAGGCAAGTCCGGAAGACATCGAAACGATGCGTCCCCCTTCAGTCATTACCCGGGAAGCTGCGCGTATGCCTGTGATAACGCCTCCCATGTTGATGGCAACCTGTCGGTCGAAACGATCGGTCTCGACCGTATCGATGATCGATCCAGTCTCAAAGACACCAGCGTTGTTCACAAGAATATCCAGCTTGCCAAATGTCGAAACCACATTGTTGATCAGTGCGATGACCTGACTTTCATCAGCTTGATCTGCCTGGAAAGCCTTGGCTTGTCCGCCTGCTGCTTCAATGGCCTTGACCACTTCGTTGGCTTTTTGCGCACTGGCCGTAAAGCTGATGGCGACAGTCGCACCCAGTTCGGCGAGCTGCTTGGCGACCGCCGCGCCGATGCCCCGCGCACCGCCAGTTACCAGTGCCACTTTGCCTTTCAGGTCCAATAAGGTACTTGTCATGGTTTTGACCTCAAAAATGATTCACTTTTCTGCCGGCGCAAAACGCTTCCAGAGAATAGGTCGTGACGGCAGTACGACGGCCGTCAGTTTCAAGGACTTTCTGGAGTGCTTCGAAAAGTCAGCAAAATGAGGAATCACTGCCCAGGGAGATGGGCAGTGACGTTGATTACCGAGTTCGAACCGACAGCCGATGTCAGAAAACCGGCCACACTAGCCACATCAAGTGTGGAACGGCACCCACATCATTTTCACTTCGACGTTGAGCAGACCTGACTTGACCGTAGGGTCGTCAGTTCCGATTTTGATGGCTTCTTCGAGGTCGGCGGCCTTGAAGATCGTCATGCCGCCATCTGCCAGTACGCCATTGAGGCCACCGGCCTTTTCCATGAATGGGCCGCTAAGAACGGTCAAGCCTTTCTCTTGCATTTCGATCATGTAGCCAACATGGTCCATGAACCCTGGCTGCTCGTTGTACTTCACGCCTTGGACCCAATTCGGGCCTGGCGATTGAAAGGCGACAAAATAATGTGGGCCGTTTTCGTCAATCATGATTCGGTACTCCAGAGGAAAAGGGGGAATCGAGAGCCGTGCCTACCGATCAGGTATGGAACGGCACCCACATCATCTTCACTTCGACGTTCAGAAAGCCGGACTTCACCGTCGGATCATCGGTGCCAATCTTTGTGGCTTCTTCGAGGTCGGCGGCCTTGAAGATCGTCATGCCGCCGTCTGCCAGTACGCCATTAAGGCCGCCAGCCTTTTCCATGAACGGGCCACTGAGCACGATCAGGCCCTTCTGGTGCAATTCGATCATGTAGTTCACATGATCCATGAACTCAGGTTGTTCGTTGTATTTGACGCCCGGAACCCATTTCGGTCCGGGGGTTTGGAAGGCGATGAAATAGTGTGGGCCGTTTTCGTCAATCATGCTTGGTACTCCAGAAGGATAGTTTGTTTCGAAAGAAAGGTTATTGAGAGATCAGGAAGTCATGCCCGCCCAAAGGGCCACCGGCTTGTTGCATTTTTCCGCCATCCTTGAGCCCACCGAGGTCAATGGCGCGAAAGCCCATCTTGTCGATGAATTCGGTTACGAATGCTTTGGCATCGCTGTCATCACCCGACACGAACAGCACCCTGCGCGCTTGCTCGTGGACAGGGCCGGCATTGAAATTCGTCATGATGATGTTGTTGAACGCTTTCACCACTCGGGCACCGGGTGCCAATTCAGCAACGATTTCGCTCGCGCCCCGCTCGCCCAGATCGGCCAGCACCCACGTTGGTGTGATCTCTAAAAAGGGGTTGGTCGCGTCGATAAGAATTCGATTGTTCCAGGCGGGCGTACTACCCAAGACGGCCTGGATGCTGGTCCATGGCGTTGCCAGCAATACCACCGGTGCGGCGGCAGCTTCGGCGAGGGAGACAACAGATGCCCTGGGGCCCAACTCAACAAGCGCGCCGGCCAATTTGCCTGCGCCGCTACGGTTGCTCAGCAGTACTTCGTACCCCTGTGCAATCGCGTGACGAGCAATAGACAGCGCCACGGTGCCTGAACCCAACATGCCAATTTTCATCAAGATCACCTCGCTATCGATGTTCTGAACCCGGGATAAATGTTTTTGGAGCGATCACTCCGATATGTAATACTAGGGCGATAGAAATCCCCTCGTCAAGGAATATTGGAGCGATGGAACCAAAATTAATCGAAGGCAAAAAACGCAGCCGTGGCCGCCCTTCGAATTTCGATCGGGCAACTGCCGTGCATCAGGCAATGAAACTGTTCTGGGAGTCGGGATACGAAGGTGCGTCTTTCGATAACCTGGTAGCAGCCATGGGCATCAGCCCGTCCAGCTTCTACAACTCGTTCGGCAGCAAGGAGCAGCTATACGCAGAAGCCACCAATGCCTATCTCGAAGCGTCAGGTGAATGGTTCATCGGTATCTTGAGTGCCCCAACGGATACGCGGACTGCTTTCAAACGTTTGATGGAGGCGACGGCGAGTGAGTTCACCCGAGACGACCTTCCCTCCGGTTGCATGATTTCCGTGGCCTGCGTACACGTGCCCCCGGCGCTGCAATCGGTTCGCGAGATGATGACCAATCACAGGGCGATGGCACGGCAGGCGATGGAGGCAAGGATTCAACGCGGAATCGAAGAAGGTGACATACCCGCGGACACAAATGTCGAAGCCTTGGCGGGTTACTTCAACGTCCTGGCCCGAGGATTGGCCGTGCAGGCAAGAGACGGAGCCAGCTCCGAACAATTGCTGGAGATCGTTCAATTCGCCATGCAAGCGTTTCCGGTCAGGCCTGAGCCTTAATCCGGTCCTCTGAGCCACGGATTGCGCTGGAACTCCTCCACCAGAAAATCCACCATTACCCGGGTCTTTTGTGGAATCCAGGATGAGGAAGGCATCACCGCGTAGATGGGGACGAACGCGGCATCGTAATCGGTCAGCAGCCTGACCAGACGCCCAGCCTCAAGGTCTGCGCCACAGGCAGACAACGGTGCTCGCAAAACGCCAAGCCCCGCAATCGCAGCTTCGCAGAGTGTTTCGAAAACGTTCACCCGATAAGGTCCGTCAACGTCGACTGAGACCTTCTCACCATCAGCCCCGATAAATGCCCACTCGAACGGCGTGGGATGACGCAGGTAAATCAGGCACGGCACTGAGCCCAAGTCACGTGGATGAACAATCGCAGGGTATTTCTCCAGGAACATCGGAGAAGCGACGGTGACCGGTTGCAGAGCGCCGAGCTTTCGCGCCTGGTGGGAGCTGTCTTTCATCTCGCCCACACGAATCGACAAGTCGACGCCATCACGAATCAGGTCCGTCGCCGAATCACTCAAGTTATGCTCCAGCACGATGTCCGGGTACTGTTCAAAGAAGCGCGGCAACAAAGGGGTTAGCTGCTTGCGCCCGAGCAAAATCGGAGTGGCAATACGTAACGTACCCGAAGGCGTCTGACGGGTATTGAGAGCATCCCCCAAGGCCATGGCGTACTGCTCAAGGATCAGCTTGGCTTGCTCATAAAACCGCTCGCCGGCCTCAGTCAGGAACAACCGCCGAGTGGTGCGCGAGAACAGCTTGGCCTGTAGCTGTTTCTCCAGATCGGTAATCTGTTTGCTGACCGTCGACTGGCTGATCGACAGTTCGTTTGCCGTGCGCGAAAAGCTGCCGATCTCGACCACTCTGACAAAAATTTCCAACGCTGAAAATCTGTCCAAACTGCCCCTCAACCGCCTTTAGCACTGACCTGTATTTATTCCGGTCGACGATAAATTTTATCGCTGACCAGCCAATTATCACTTCTGAACCGGTCAATTAATCTGGCCCTGCACAACATCCTCACCATTCAGTTTCTGGAGTCAGTCATGACCATCAGCATCTACGGCGACAGTGGTTCCGGCAGTTTTCGCCGTGTATGGGCCGCAGCAAAACACATGGGTATTCAGTTCGAACACACCCCGGTCGACCTGTTGAAAGGTGAAAGCCAGGCAACGGAATTTCTGGCGATCAATCCCATCGGTCGCGTACCGGTTCTGGTCGATGGCGCCACCGTCCTCTCGGAAGCTTCGGCCATCAATTTGTATCTGGCGGAGAAGTTTGACTCGCCTTTACTGCCCAAGGGCAACGCTCGGTATGAAACGTTGCAATGGATGTTCTGGTCCGCGGAACACTGGCGGGTGTTTTCGTCTTACCTGTTCAACGAACGCATTGGTAAACGCGTGATGGGCGTTGCGGAAGATCCGACGCTGGTCGAGTTCATCTTTACCAACATCCGCAGCAACGCCGCCATGCTCGACCAGCACCTCGCAGGCAAAACATTTATCGTCGGCAACCAAGTGACCTTGGCCGACTTTGATGTCGCGGCCCCGTTCTCACAAATGGCCAGAACCAAAACGCCATACGATGAATTCCCGAACATCATGGCCTGGCAACAACGCCTGCTGGATGAAGTGCCGGCTTGGAAAGAAACCAAGGCATTGCTTGATGACCGCATGGACCGGGCATTCGCTGCGTTTGGTATCACGTTCTGATTGGACGGATGGTCGGGGCGCCACACCTTGGCGCCTCTACCACCCACCCCCTCAACGAGCGCCGTTTACTTCGAGCAACACCTTGCCGCCTTTCTGCGTGTGAATGATTGCTTCCTTGAACGATGCCAGGGGATAGATCGCAGACACAGGCACCATGAGTTTGCCGGTCCTGATCAACTCTACGGCTTCACGCAATATCTGCGGGACTTTCGGCCGGAAAGCAGGTTTGTTCTGATAAAAGTTATGCATCGTGATGCTCTTTCTCATGAGCGGCCTGAAATCACCCGGTGCCGACATATCACCGCTCATTTGTGCGTAGTTGACCAGCGAACCGCCCGACGACAACGCGCTGACCAATCGGGCAGTCGCCGTCCCGCTGATTCCGCAGAGCGCCAAACGCACTGCACCGTCACCAATCATCGCTTGTACCCGTTCAGTGGCATCGTTCTCGTCCACCAGCACAATGTCGCCGCCTGCTACCTCGACTTCAGCGACTTGCTCCTGGCGCCGGACAAGATTGACTGTGCGCAGCCCCCTTCCCTTCGCAATTGCAATGACTGCCCTGCCGACTGCGGAGTTCGCACAGTTTTGCACGACCCAATCACCAGGCTTCATGTCGACGAACTCACTGAGTAACAGCGCGGCCGTCGGCGGATTGATCCGCAACATGGCCAACTGCTGAAGATCCACTTCCGTGGGCAATGCGAAGAGATCCTCTGCGGGAATAACCATGCGCTCACGCCAGGTAAAACTGTACAGCGGCGGCGTTACACGGTCGCCGACCTTGATGTTTTCAACACCTGCTCCAACCTGCAAAACGATGCCGACGGCTTCATTACCGACCAGACTCGGCAGCGGCGGATGGACCGGAAAATTTCCGCCGAACAACAACAAATCGTTGTGATTGACCGGCGCGAACTCTACGCCGATCAACACTTCACCCTTCTCGGGTGGCGGTGGCTCCGCAATGTCGACCAGTTCAAGACCTTCAAGAGGGTCGCCGTAAGCGGTGATCTGGATCGCTTTCATTGGGAGTACCTGATCAGGGGGTTCAAATGTCTATTTCACGCACCTATCATAGTGATCGCTTTCAAAAACATCCATTGTAATAAAAGCGATCACAATAAATGGACAAGTGTAGTTCAGGAGTCGAACCGTGAAGGTTTCAAAGGAACAAAACGCCAGCAACCGTGAAGCGCTCATTGCTGCGGCGTCCAGCTTGTTTCAGCAACAAGGCTTTGCCGCCACCGGCGTTGCGCAGATCAGCGAAGAGGCGGGGCTGACACAAGGCGGCTTTTACGGTCATTTCAAGTCCAAGAGCCTGCTGGTCGAAGCCGCATGCCGACAATCACTCGCCAACGGACGAGACTCCTGGTACGCCTTGTTGGGCTCAGGGGCGAATGACCTGGACACGCTGGTTGACGCGTATGTTTCCAATGAGCACGTCGAAGCCATTGCCGAGGGCTGCCCCATGGCGGCGTACAGTTGCGAAATCAAAAGTCAGGATGAGACCGTTAAAGACACCTTCACCCATGGGTTCGAGGATATGGTCGCCATCCTCCAAGAAGTGCTCGCCGGGAGTTTCCCGAACGAAGCCGCTCGACGAGAAGCATTGTTTTTCATGTGCAGTATGGTTGGCAGTGTCGCCATGGCGCGGGCGACCAAATTTACGAACTCTGACCTCGCCGAAGAAATCATTGCAGCAACCAGGGAGAATTTGAAATCACTTGCCCATTCGGCTTGAACTAAGCCTCCGGCAACCCCGGCTGAATCAAATGGTGGCTGGCAGTTTGTAGAATTTCGCTTGAAAGCGCAGGGTCCATGGCCATTCTCGATAAGGTGAGTGCACCCATCATCGTGCACATCGCGATCAGCGCTCGCGCCCGTCCGGACTCGGCAGTTCCTGGCCCAGCTTGGGTCGCTAACAATTCAATCACCCTTTCCAGACCTTGGGTCGCGATCTCTTTGACCTGCTCATTGCTACGTACCAGTTCACTCCCGAGCGCCGCATAGGGACAGCTCTTTTCCAGAGCATCGCGGTGATCGGTTGAAAGGTAATGCCCTATAGCCGCATTGAATCCGCCAACATTTGTGACCTCCTCAAATTCCGCTACCAGCGTATCGACTGCCATGTCGCACGCCTCGGCCAGCACCTGATCTTTCGATTCGAAGTGGCGATAAAACCCGCCGTGCGTCAGGCCCGCTGCTGCCATCAGGCCAGAGAGGCCTGTGCCGCTGATGCCACTCTTGCGAAACTCGGCGCTGGCGGCCTCAACAATTCGTTGCCGGGTTTCGCTGGTTTCCTGCCGTGATTTGCGCATTCGGATAATCCTGATCAACGGTGTTTGACTTAGATGTTATCTAACATCTATATTTATGACGAGCGTAATATTTAACCCCTTGCTGCACAACCTGAGGCAACCAACATGACCCAAGCCACGATTCTCGTAACGGGTGCAACCGGTTTCACCGGTCGTCAAACCATCGAAATTCTTACTGCCAAAGGTGTCCCAGTCAGGGCCTTGGTGCACAAGGAAGATGAACGCTCGGCAGAGCTTCGCGCTCTTGGTGCCGAGGTTGTGCTCGGTGATCTACTGGACTTGAATGCCGTGCGCAGCGCACTTGAAGGCATTCGCACCGCCTATTTCGTGTACCCGATTACCCCTAGCTTGATCGATGCTACTGCGCGTTTCGCACAAGCAGCGAAGGAAGCGGGTGTCGAAGCGGTCGTCAACATGTCGCAGATTTCAGCGCGCCGTGAAGCCAAGAGCAACGCGGCCCTTGATCACTGGACGGCAGAGCGCGTATTCGATTGGTCGGGGCTGGCAATGACTCACCTGCGCCCGACTTACTTTGCACAGTGGCTGATCTACCCGCACTTCCGCTCGCACATTATGGAAAAAGGTGAAATCCGCCTGCCGTTTGGGGACGGTCGCCATGCCCCTATCGCCGCGGAAGATCAGGCCCGCCTGATTGCGGCCATTCTGGAAAACCCGAAACAACATGCAGGCAAGACCTACACGCTGCATGGCCCCACCGAACTGAATCAGCAAGGCGTCGCCGACGCTATCGGTGAAGTCTTGGGACGCAAGATCCGTTATCAACCAATCAGTCTCGAAGAATACAAACACGAACTGCTTGAAGCCGGTTTGCCCGCGTTCATGGTTCAGCACTTGGGCGAAGTCGCCTTGGACTACCAGCACGGTGTGTTTGAAGGCGAAGACACGATTATTGGCGAAGTCACCGGACAAGCACCGATGTCCGTACAAGCGTTCGTCACACTTCACAGAGGTTTGTTTAATTCGTGAGGCGTACAGGGCGAGCCCGTGTTCTACACGGGCACTCACCCACGCTGCGCATCTCATAACACTGTGCTGATTTATTCCACATACCGATAGGTTTTATCGCGGTACGGGTAATTATCACCGGCCCCTCACCCGCTTAGTCTCGCTCGACATTCACCAACGAATGTTTTCAGCAAACACAGGATTGAGCTCATGCAAAAAATATTGGCCGGCAAAGTCGCACTGGTCACTGGCGGTTCACGCGGTTTGGGCGCGGCGACCGCCAAGGCCCTGGCCGAACAAGGAGCCGTCGTCGCCATCAGTTACGTGTTCGCCGAAGAGCAGGCACAAAACGTCATCGAATACGTCACCGCACAAGGTGTCCTCGGCGAAGCTTTTCAAGCGGACCAGGCCGATGTCCACGCGGCACAAAGCCTGGTTGATCGGGTTATCGGCAGGTTCGGTCGTATCGACATTCTCATCAACAACGCGTCCATTGATCAGTTGGGCAGAGTTGATGATCCCACCCGCGATGCCGCTGCGTTTGAACGTTTCTGGGCCGTTACGCTGTCGGGCTTCATGGCGACGGTGCGTGCGGTATCCAAGGTACTCAGCGACCATGGCCGGATCGTCATGATCGGTTCAAACCTGGGTAACCGCCCCGGCATGTCGGGTATTGCTGATCTGGCAGCCATGCGCGCAGCCATCGATGGCTATTCCCGAGGCGTCGCCCGAGACCTTGCTGAACGCAACATCACCGTCAACGTTGTCCATGCCGGGTTCATGAAAACAGACCTGAACGCACATTTGCGAGACGCTCTGGCGCCATTGGTCGAGCGCTTGTGCTTCCCAAGATACGGACGTCTGGAAGAAGTCGTCGCACCGATCCTCTTTCTTGCCAGCCCTGCCGCGTCTTACATCACCGGGACCATCATCGATGCCGATGGCGGCTACAACATCTAGTCGCCTTAACATGTCAATGACTCGGCTGAAATTCGTGGGAAATGCACCATGCAGAAATTTGAAGGGAAAGTTGCGCTTGTCACAGGTGCCAGTTCAGGGATTGGCTTGGCAACAGCTCACCTGCTGGTTGCACATGGTGCGCACGTATTCATCACTGGCCGTCACCAAGCCAACCTGGATGAAGCTGTGCGTCAGATCGGTCGGAATGTGACAGGCATTCAGGGTGATATCGGCAATATCGACGACCTTGAACGGCTGTTTCAGATCATCACCGCAGAGAAAGGCCATCTGGACATGGTGTTTGCCAATGCAGCGGTTCAAGCCAGCGCATCGCTGGGAGCGATAACCATTGAGCAATACAACCGTATCTTTGATGTGAACGTGCGCGGCACGTTACTCACCGTTCAGGGTGCCTTACCACTGTTGTCGGATGGTGCGACTGTATTGTTGATGGCATCCGTTGCCGCCTCAAAGGGAAATCCATCGAGGAGCATTTATGGCGCTTCAAAGGCGGCGATTCGATCTTTTGCACGCTCGTGGGCAAATGACCTCAAGTCCCGCGCCATTCGTGTCAACGCGCTCAGTCCCGGTCCTACCGATACTGCCGCATTCAATTCGCCAGGAGTACCCTCCGAGCAAACCGCCCAGATAAAGCAACGAATAGCATCCTCCATCCCTCTTGGCCGGCTCGCCCGATCTGAAGAAATCGCCAAGGCCGCGCTTTTTCTACTGTCAGATGACAGCAGCTTCATCACAGGCTCAGAGATGTTCGTGGACGGCGGCTTTACCCAGCTTTAATAAGAACAGCCAGACCCGTTCCCACCTCTTAAAAGTAGGGGCTTATTCAAAAAGTAAAATGTGTTGAAAGCGCCGCTCGTTGAGCAACGCTTTCAGCCAATTGCTATCTTTCGCCACCGTCCGCTTTGGGTCGTTAGCTGCCTACCACAGAGGCAAGCAGCATCCCGCCTTGAGCCGAGCAAACCAAGAGGCGTCCTGGTAATTTCCAACACCCATGCGTATTCGCTTTGGATGAGGGAAGGTTTTCAATCCTGCAGCAGTACCCTCTCGCGTTCCAACAGCTTTCTCGCAAAAGACCGAACGGCACACCCGCTCACCCAAAGGCACACGTTGTCGTTAACGCCCTTCTTGAGAAAGCTCACCCCAGTGTTGAGACAGCGTGAAATCAATACTCACGCACGGGTATACCCTTCGGACGGGAGTTATAACCTGGCAAATGCAGACCTCCGTCAACGTGAATGGTCTCGCCAGTGATAAAACGCGACATCTCCGACGCCAGGAACACCACCACCGGCCCGATGTCCGCTTCGGGTTCACCGCAGCGACCCAGCGGACGCATCGAGGCGGACATTTCTGCGAAGCCAGGGTTTTCCGCAGCGAGCTTGTGGAAGGTCGCACCCATTGCGGTCGGTGCAATGGCATTGGTACGGATGTTGAACCGTCCCCACTCAGAGGCAGCGCTGCGGGTCAGGCCGACGATCGCCGATTTTGCCGTGTTGTAGTCGCCATGCAACCAGGCGCCGATCTCGATATCGATGGAGTAGAAGTTGATGATCTTGCCGCCGCCACGCGCTTTCATATGCGGCAGCGCAGCCTTCATCGCCCACCAGGCCGCCCACACCGTGGAACCGAGGGTTTGCTCGAGCATTGCGTCGGTTTTTTCTTCGAGGAGGACATTGGGTGTCGGCGCGAAGGCGTTGTTGACGAGGATGTCCAGGCCGCCAAACTGATCCACGGCCAGTTGCACAGCGGCCTCTATATCCGCCTTGTTGCATACGTCCGTCTTGATGAAGACAGCCTTGCCACCCAACGCCTTCAATTCGGCGACTACGGCTTCTCCGCTGGCCACGTCCAGTTCGGCAACCACCACGGCGGCGCCTTCTTTGGCAAAATTCAGCGCAATGCCGCGCCCAATGCCGCCTCCGGCACCGGTAATCACCGCTACCTGTTCGTTTAGCAGAGCCATAGCCACCCCTTTTTCTTGTTTTTTAGTGAACATTATTGGATATAGTGTTCAAATATAACCGATTTTCTCTGTCTGAACAGCACCGGAAAAAGGATATTGAGGATGAGTGTATTTCACCGCCGCGTGGAGATCATTGCCACCCGTGCCAGTGATGCGGGTGAAGTCCGCGCCGCTCTGGAAGACGACTTTCACCACTTCCGTGTATGGGTTCGCCATCGAGCCGGCGAAGTGAGCGCCATTGGCGGTGAAGCGCTGCGTCATCCCTACTCGCTGTGCCCACAAGCGTGTGATCAATTACAGCAACTGCTGGGCATGAAGCTGGACCGCGTTGCGCATTCAGTTACCCGACAAACCGATGCCAGTCATCAATGCACGCACTTGCTCGACCTGGCGGGCTTGGCTATCGCTGCCGCCACGCGCGATACCCACCATCGCCGCT
This sequence comes from Pseudomonas vancouverensis, assembly GCF_004348895.1. Lineage (GTDB taxonomy): Bacteria > Pseudomonadota > Gammaproteobacteria > Pseudomonadales > Pseudomonadaceae > Aquipseudomonas > Aquipseudomonas vancouverensis. The sequence continues at coordinate 120,964 of NZ_RRZK01000009.1, read as the reverse complement.
ACGATATTGCAGTGGGTCAGCGCATTGACCAGCGCACGCGTGCCACCTTGCGACGCGATCACGACGAGCTATTGAGTTGGGCAGTAAAGGGTACTGTGCTCGAAGGACCCTCGCCCTACACCGGCATCAACCTTCGTGAAGGCATGGCGCGCTGGGCATTGAGCACCCTGAGTGAAGAAATGGCCGAAGCCGCTTTGCTACTTCGCCGCTGCACGCTGATCTCGATGGGTCGCGCCTACAACCTCGATGAGCAGGTCCACGCGGTGAACTCCGGTCTGTGCTACAGCCAGCAATCCGAGCGCGCCGAACAGGCACTGCGGATGAAAGGCTCGACCCTGGACTTCAGCGATGATCCATCGCAGTTGTGTGCCAAGGATCAGCAATGGCTCTGGCAGCGCCTTTAGTGGTGCGGCTCCTCATCAAGAGGAGCCGCACCAATACCTGCATTGCACGGCGATCCGGGTTCGAGGCGGAGCGCCGAACAAACTAGAGGAAGACAGCCAGGTTGGGGGTTCCGAGAACTGCCTGATCGAGGATGACCTCGCGTCGTGAGAGCTTGAACCCTGCCTCACCAAGCCGCAGCACATCACGACGCTCACCGCTGATGATATCGACATGGTGATCGTTGAAGCGGCTACGGGTCAGCAACAGGTAACTGGTCACCACAAACTCATCGCTCTTGTCGGTTTCTTCGACAAACACGTTGGTCACCAGGCGTCGTGTGCGCGAGGGAGGATCTTCCGCCCAGGCACTTTTGCCGGACAAGCGCAAAATTCGCCCCATGATCGAGCGGTAATCATCGTGGTAGTGCTGGACCGTGCGCACAATGGTGGTGCTCAGCTCAGACGCAACACGCGTCTGGCGTAGCGGCACGGTATACACCAGATCGGTGTCCAGGCGTTCAGCCCACTCTTGCAAACGAATCTGGTCGAGCAGTGTGGCTTCCTCGTAGAGAAAGGTCACTACGTCGTTGTAAATCGGTGAGCCCACCGGCACTCGCTTGGTGCCGACTGGGGAACCCGGCTGGATATCCTCCACACCGCGTTGTTGAACCTGAGCCATGAGTCATTCCCTCACTTTTATTCTTGTACTTGTTAACGCTGTTTCCGGCGATTGCGGCCCCTGAGGACCGCAATCGAACCAGGGTCGACGGGCGTTTATTGTTCGTCCGGTGCGGTCATCAGCTCATGCCAGTACAACCACCAGTGCCACTGGGTATCGTCCTTGGTGAAACCTTCGTTGACGATACCGGGGCCAGGCCAGCCTTCAGGTGCGCCGGTTTCAAAACAGGCCTGGTATTTCAGCGTGCTCTTGCGGCCCATCGCACCTTTGGCAGCCAGGGTCATGTGCGGCCAGGTATCGGAGTCATCCTGTTCGACCATGCCCGAAGTGCCGAACAGCTGGATGGTTTGCTTGAGCATCTTGTCGCGCAATTCTGGCGAAGCGTCCTTCTCGGCAAACACCCAGTTGACGAACTCCAGCTTGTCCGGACCGCGTGGCACGTAGGCGTGCAGGGTCATCGAGCCAACGACACTGCCGTCTGGCTGTGGAATGTAGACAAAGCCAAACAGAATGTTCGGGAACATCCCGCCGACTTGTGGCGGCATGCTGGTCAGCACCTTCAATTGATCTTCCGACAGGTTGCGCGCCAACTGCTCGATCATGTCAGCGGTCATGCCGGCCGGAGGCAGCGCCTCGAGCTTCTGCTGGACGGACAGTTCAGCCGGATCGAGACCGGTCAGACGCTTGATCTTGCGAGCCAGATCGATGCAGCGAAGTGCGTGACCGTGTGGCGAGCTGATCTCGACACCGATCATTTCCGGGCTGAGGTCGGCGGTTTCGCCCTCACCTTTTTTGGCGTAGTTGCCCACTTCGCCGAGCCAGCGGTGCAAAGTCAGGGTGTGAAAACCGTCGGCTGCCGACTGCTCGCCAGCCGTCTTCCAGTTGGCATTGACGATAAAGCGCTGCGGTGGGCCGAGCACTTCCATGCCCTTGTCCGAGCGGCAAAACAGCATGTCGTAATACCACTTGGCATCACCCAAGAATTCTTCAAATGACGGGCCTTCAACGTTCCATGTGGCAAACACCAGGCCACCATACAGGGTGACGCGTGCCTTTTTCAGGCCCAGCTCCGATTTGGGCAACATCTTGCCGTGCATGCACTCGCGCTCAACCGGCGAGCCGATGAAGTCGCCGTTGGGACGGAAGGCCCAGCCGTGGTAGATGCATTTGTGGATTTGCGTGTTGCCACAGTCGGCGGTGCTGATGCGCATGCCGCGGTGCGGGCAGACGTTGAGGTTGACGAATACCTCACCTTCTTTGCCACGAGCAACAATGACCGAGTCGGAGCCCATGTCACGGACCATGAAGTCGCCGGAGTTGGGGATTTCCGATTCGTGCCCCAGCAGGACCCAGATCTTGCCGAAAATCTTCTCCATTTCCAGCTCGTAGATTTCGCGGTCCGACAACACGCGCATCTGTACTTCACGGCTGGAGGGATAGATGAGATCGGATACTTTGGTTCCATCAGACAATACGGGGCTTGTTCTTGTTAGCATGATTGCCTCCTGATCAGAGCGTCACAACGGTAGTCGCGACGAAATATAAGACACTTTTCCTATTTCTGTACATAGAATTCGCTTCGAGATGTAAGCAAATCCTTCATTCATGCGCAGGACCATCAATTCCTTACAGCCGCCGTGCCCACTTGAGTACGCAGCACACCGATGCCATCGATCTCCAGCTCAACCACATCGCCGGGCTTCAAATAGCGCAACTGCTCTAGCCCACAGCCGTTACCCACGGTGCCCGAGCCCAGGAACTCGCCGGGATACAGGGTTTCCGAGCGAGAAACATGGGCGATGACGTCTTCAAAACTCCAGCGCATGTCGCGGGTATTACCGCGCCCCCATTCCTCTCCGTTGACCCGGGCAATCATGTTCAGGTCATAGGGATCCCCCAGTTCATCAGCGGTGACCAGGCACGGCCCCATGATATTGGCGGTGTCGAAATCCTTGCTCTTGGCCGGGCCGAGCATGCCGGGCATTTCCAGGGCCTGGGCGTCTCGGGCACTCATGTCGTTGAAGATGGTGTAACCGACGATATGGGCGCGGGCAGCCTCTCGGCTGATGTCCTTGCCGCGTTTGCCGATGTAGCAGCCGAACTCCAGCTCGAAGTCCATTGCCCGACTGAAGCTCGGCCACTGGAACTCATCGTCAATGCCAATCACAGCAAAACGGTTGCCCTTGTAGTAGATGGGCTGCTTGTTGAAGGTCTCGATCACCCGGTCGTCGGCGCGAGTGTTCATCGCCTTTAAGGTGGCGTCCGGATCTTCGGTGCGCAACGCACGAGCACGACGGGCCGCCGCGAAACTTTGACGTAGATGAAGTTCGAAACAGGAGCAATCGCGCATTTGTGGCGGAGGCTGAATCGGTGCTCGCAGTTTCACACTGGAACGCTCCAGCACTGCCGCCGATGGCGCCTTGGCCACGAGCGAACGCGCCAGCTCCAAAGCCGGCTCACCGGCTTCCACCAGGGCCAGAATACTGGTCAAGGCCACACTGTCGCGGCTTTCCAGCAAGCGATACGCGTTTTGCAGGTCCAGCACTTGCTGATCCTGATTCAACAGCGCACCCGCGCGATCAAAACCGTCGGCGTCGGTATAGGTCACCAGTCTCATACGCGACCACTCACTGGCAGCAACGCGCCGGTGACCGCGGCGGCATCGTCCGACAGCAGAAACGCAACCACGGCCGCCAGCGCCTGCGGCGTGACCCAGCGGCTGCTGTCGGCATCAGGCATGTCGGCACGGTTGGCGGGGGTGTCGATAATGCTTGGCAACACAGCGTTAACCGTCACACCACGGTCCTTCAGTTCCTCTGCCAAGGCTTCGGTCAAGCGCGCAACACCGGCCTTGGAAGCCGCGTAGGCGCCCATTCCGGTTGCTGCCTTGACCGATGCCAGTGCACCGATGTTGACGATGCGCCCGGCGTGGGAAGCCAATAACTGTGGCAGCGCCGATTGCGAACTGACTACGGCAGTGCGCACGTTCATCTGATAAAGGCGATCCCAGGTCTCCAGGGTGCCACCTTCGATGGTTTCCCAGGCAAAACCGCCGGCAACATTGACCAACCCATCAATACCACCCATCTGTGCCGCGACTTGCGTAAATGCAGCACTGGCGGACTCGCTCGAGGTCAGGTCGACACTACCGAGGCACAACAGGTTCTCGGTATCCAGCAAGACAGCCGGGACTTCGGCCCGGTCCAGCAACGCAACCTTCGCGCCACAAGCCAGCAGGCACTTACCCAACGCGCTGCCGAGAGCGCCAAAGCCGCCGGTGACGACAATTCTCTTGTCCAGTAATGACTGGGACATCGTGAAATCCTCTTGTTGTTGTTTTACCGCGCGGACGGTCGAGCCGCGCCTTCTTTCAGGTGAATATATGACACTTTTAGAAAATATGTACAAATGATACCGTATGACTTCAAGTCAAACATTCACCTGCGGACCGCTGATGCCTAGAAAACTTCCTGCACTCAACGCCGACAACCGCGCCTTCTGGCAAGGCGGCGAACAGGGCGAATTGCTCATTCATCACTGTGCGGCCTGTAGCCGCTATTTCCATCCGCCCGCACCGTTGTGCCCCCACTGCGCCAGCTTCGAAGTGGCGCCCAAAGCGGTGTCCGGCAAGGGCAAAGTGCTCAGCTACACCATCAACTATCAGGCCTGGAACCCCGACCTTGAGGTGCCCTATGTGGTCGCGATCATTGAGCTGGCGGAACAACCTGGCCTGCAGTTCGTGAGCAACGTGGTGGGCCTGCCGGTCACGGATGTGCACATCGACATGCCGGTACGGGTCAGCTTCCTCAATGTCGAGGATGTTTGGTTGCCTCTGTTCGAGAAGGATCAGTGATGTTCGATCATCGTTATGAAAAAGACGTCGCCATCACCGGCATCGGTCAATCGGAAATCGGCAGACCGTCAAGCAAATCGGCAATGCGCCTGACCCTGGACGCATGCCTGGAAGCCATCGCCGACGCGGGCCTGCAGCGCAGCGACATTGACGGTGTGGCCTGCTGGCCGGGTGACAACAACAATGGCGACCCGTTTTCGCCGGTCGGCCCCAGCGCCCTGAAAAGTGCCCTGGGACTCAACGTCAACTGGTTTGGCGGTGGCTATGAAGGACCCGGCCCGCTCACCGGAGTGATCAACGGGGCCATGGCGATTGCGGCCGGCCTGTGCAAACACGTACTGGTATTTCGCACCATCACCGAAGCGTCGGCCCGCATGACCAACAAACAGGCGGGTGCGCTGACCAATAAAACCCAGGGTCGCGACAGCAGCTACGCCTGGCAATGGTTTACACCCTTCAATGTGCAGTCAGGCATCAATCTGATGGCACTGTATGCCCAGCGTCATTTCCATGAATACGGCACACGCCCCGAACAGTTGGCACAAATCGCCCTGACGTGTCGGCAGAACGCCATGCGCAATCCCAAGGCGCTGTATCGCACGCCGATGAGCATGGACGATTACATGGCCTCGCGGATGATTTCCTCGCCGTTACGCATGTTCGATTGCGACGTGCATTGCGATGGTTCCACCGCCATTGTGTTGTCGCGCCGCGAAATCGCTCAAGATCTGCCAAACCAGCCGATTCGCATCGAGGCCATGGGCGCAGCGCTGAATCAGCCGTGGTCGTGGGACCAGATATCGCTGACCAAAATGGCGGCTTTCGACGTCGGCCAGATGATGTGGGCACGCACCGACTACACCCCGCAGGACGTCGGCTCCGCGCAGTTGTATGACGGTTTTTCGATTCTGACCATGATCTGGCTGGAAGCCCTGGGCTTGTGCCCTGCCGGAGAAAGTGGCGCTTTCGTTGATGGCGGTAGCCGCATCGCCCTGGATGGCAGCCTGCCACTCAATACCAACGGCGGGCAGCTCTCGGGTGGCCGAACCCATGGGCTGGGCTATGTGCATGAGGCTTGCCTGCAACTGTGGGGGCGTGCCGAAGGTCGGCAAACCCGTGAACACAGTGTCAGTACCGTAGCCGCCGGTGGCGGCCCGTTGGGAGGCAGCCTGCTGCTGGTACGCGAGTAACGTCGTGTCTCAGTAGAGAACGCCGGCCACTTCGTTACAGAATTCGATCAGTGCCTTGCCCAGGTCGGCAAGGCCTGCTTCATCCCGTTGCCCGCGGAACATCACGGCTGAAACCGTGAAGTCGATGCTGTGGTTCGGCGAATAGACCGGTGCGGCAATCGCCAGGATGCCGCCGGAAAAATGCCCATCGTCCAGCGCCCAACCGCGCTCGGCCGCTTGTCTCACCTCTTCGCGGTAAACCTCCAGCGATAAAGGCTGTGCCCAACGAATGGTGTCGAAGCTGCCCTGCACTTCCGGGTCGTCGAGGTCGATCTGGGTCGCGAACAGGCGTCCACTGGCGCCCATCAGGATCGGCAGGCGCTGACCTTCAGCCATATCGATACGCACATCGGTCGGACTCGCAGCAGAGGCGACAATGACAATGCGGTCCGGGCTCATTTTGCGCCACAGAGTGATGGTTACCCGTTGGCGCGCGGCCAGGTTTTGCAACAAGGGCTTGGCCATCTGCACGCGATGTCCCTGTGTGACCACCTGTTCGACCAGGCGCGCAAGGCCCAAACCCACCGAATAGCGTTTGGACAGTGCGCTGAAATCGACAACATCCTCCTGCACCAACGTACGCAGGATGTTGAAGCAAGTACTGGGGTTTATTTTCAATTGGCGGGCAATGTCCACCGAGCGCTCCGGTGTTCCCACCTGGCTGAGATAGCGCAGAATGCGTATGGCGTTGGAAACGGGCTTGACGAGGGTTGCGCCGGCCGCTTTGGTAGTGTCGTTGACGTCAATGAAGTCCATGCCCGATCCAGTCACTTTGAGGTGCCGGCATTCTAACCTGAGAATGAATAACGACGTAAAAGTTTTATCTGGAAATTACCCGAACAATTTAGTGAGTTTGCTTCTCCAGTGGCTGGTAAATCAGCCGACGGGTTTGCAGGTCTTCGCGACGAAAACGCTCAAGGCGGCGCTCCTGGATCTGGTCGGCCTGGGTCACCCGAACTTGCTGACGCAAGTAATCCAGCCACGACTCGACAATGAAACGCTCACTGAAAAGCTGTGAGTCGGCCATGTCGCGGTACAAGCGCCAATTCTGCGCCCCATTGCGCCTACGCGCCTTGCCCACGGCATACACGGCCTTCAGAAAGTCGTCGCGATCGGCAGCGGCCACCTGATACACGATCTCGACCGATACCGGTCCTTCGCCATGTAACTCAAGGCTGCCCTGCTGCAGATTGTCGGCCACGTGCACTTCGGCAAAATCAGCTTCCTGCCCGAGTTCTATTCGACCGTTGCGCGTCAGCAGTATGCCGACCAGCAACAACAGCGTTGCCAGTAACAGGCTTTCGGTGACCCCCAATACCTGCGCCAGCGTACCCCAGACAGCGCCACCAGCGGCCATCGCGCCCATGAGGATCAATACGTAGACCGACGCGACCCGTGCACGCACCCAGTTGGCCGCGTACGTCTGCACAACCGTGGAAATGGTCGCGTTGACCGCCATCCAGCCAAACCCGGCGAGCAACATCATCACGCAGACCACATAGTGATTACGCGACAGTGCAGCCGTCAGGGTGGCAACCGCAAAGGCGACGGTGCCGCCGATCAGCAAATGCCGCATGCTGAGCGAGCGATACAAGCGCGGCAAGACAACAGCTGCCAATACAGCACCCGCTCCCAGAAACGCCATGAGCAAACCGTAACCACCTGCCTCCATGCCCAATTGCCCCTTGGCAACCAATGGCATCAATGCCCACAAGGCACTGGCACTGCTGGTAAACACCAGGACCTGCTTCAGCGCATTGAACAGCACCGCCGAATGGCGGATGTAGCGCAGACCGCTGCGCATGCCACCGGTCAGGGTTTCCGGTGGCAAACCCGTCGCTGGCGGATTGGGTTTGAGGGTAAAGAGAAAGAGCAACACGGCGAGCAAGCACAGCGCTATTACCAGAAACACCGAGGCGGAGTTCCAGTAGGCAATCAGCGCGCCCGCGAGCGCTGGCCCCAGTGCTCGGGTGGCATTGATGGCGATGCCGTTCAGCGACACCGCTGCCGGCACCTGGTCCCGCGAAATGACGCTGACCATGGTCACCATCCATGCCGACATTCCCAAGGCGCTGCCGGTGCCCAGCACGAAAGTGAATGCCAACAATCCCCAGGTTTCCAGACGCGCGCTGTACGCCAGTGCGCAGAGCACCAGGGCAGCGAACAGCATCAAGCACTGGGTAATGATCAGCCAACGACGACGCTCCACCCGATCAGCTATCACGCCACCGGGGAAGGCAAACAGAAAGACCGGCAGAGTTACGGCGGTTTGTACCAGAGACACCATTGCCGCCGATGTGCTTAACGTGGTCATGATCCACGCCGCCGCGACCGTCTGCATCCAGATCGCCATGTTGATCACCGCCCCTGCCAGCCATAAGCCGCGGAACGCCTTGTTGCGAAACGGCGCCCACGCCGAGCCCTCGCTCATCAATACTCCTCAGCGTTTCAGCCTGTCGAAAAGGTTGTTCAGTTTTCCAGCGGTTGACCCAGTCGCCCGACTGCACGCGCGGGGGTGAGCTGACGTGGTGGAGCGATGGTATTGCGCAGTCGACCGATGCCCTGGATGTCGGCCTCGATCCGATCACCAGGCTGTAAAAAGCGCCCGCTTTCCAGGCCCACGCCGTGGGTTGACCCGGTAAACACCAGATCCCCGGGACGCAGGCTGATGCGCGCATCCAGATAATTGAGCAGCTCGTCCAGGGCAAAAATCATCTGCCGTGTATTGTCTTGCTGACGAAGCTCATCATTGACGCTCAGGCGCATGTCCAGTGCGGGCTGGCCTGCTATTCCCAATTCATCCGCCGTGACAATCCAGGGGCCGACCGGGGTGGTACGGTCCATGGCCTTCTGGGTCAACAGGTCAAGGCGCCCAATCTGTTTACCGGCGTCGCGCGCACTGATGTCATTGCCCACCGTGTACCCCAGCAAGCAATCGCTGGCATTGGGCTGTGCCCCCAGAGGGCGCCCAACCACGGCGACCAGTTCCACTTCGTAATCGAGCTGGCGGGTCAACGGCGGATATTCGATCTCATCCTCGGCACCAACCAGCGCAGACTCCGGCTTGATGTAAGCCAGCGGGTGCGCAGGCGCATCACTACCCAGGCGCTGGAGATGGCTCAGATAATTGAGCCCTACGCCAAACACCCTGGCGCCCGTCTCCAGTGGCACAAGCAGACGTGCCGCAGACATTGGCAACCACTCACCCACCAGATCGAGCGCTTCCGGCTCAAGCTCCGAGCCTAGCCCGGCCCACTGGGCGAACGGCGCGTCAATCCTGCGCAGACGCTCGTCATGCGCGTCAATCAACGCCCAAAACGCCTGCCCAGCCAACTCGACCCGCGCCAGGCGCATGTCAGCGTTTGGCCAGATAGATGGGCAGGTACTCGGGGTCGAGTACTTCTTCCGGCGTCTTGACGCTGGTGCCCAGGATCGGCCCGACCATTTCGTGGCCCCACAGGCTGAGCTTTTCTGGGTTCAACTCGTAGGGGTCGCCCTGCCAGGGCTCGATTTCCGCGATGGTTTCGAAGGCAAATCCGGACGGGTTGAAATGATAGAAGGACAGATGCGGATCCTGGGCATGTTGACCCAGGGTCATCATCATCGGCAGTTCACGCTGACGCACGATGTCGTAGGTTTCACCGACGTCGCGCACATTGCGCACAAACAGCCCGACGTGTTGCACGCCCATACGGCCCGGACCGTGACCGTAGGCAATGTCATGACTGGTGTGGTGGTTGAGCTTGGAACGGAAGAAACCGGTGCGCCCCTTGCCCGCGCCCGCGCCATACCAGCTGAAACCCATGACATTGAGCAGGAAGTCTTCCAGTTCCGGGGTGTAGTCCGGGGTGATCAGCACCACATGGCCGGCACCACGCTCATCAGCGAGGAAACCGCTGTGTGGACGCCCAGGCTGGAACGAGCGCGGCAACCACTTTTGCCCGTAGAACAGTTCATGCTGGTAGCCCACCGGGTCGCGAAAACGGACGAGCTCACGCACGCCTCGCATCTCACACAATTTTGCGTCGCCACGGGTGTATTCGACATTGGCTGCCGCGAGTTTTTTGATACCGTCCTCGAAGGCCATGCGCCCTACCGCTTCCCAGCCAATGTAGGCAATGCGATCTACTGTGCCTGGATGAAAAGCGAAGCGATGGCGACGATCGTCGATCCTGAAGTACAGCGACTCGGGGTCACTTTCAGGATTCTTGCCGATACCGAAGCCCATCACCTGCGGGCCATACTCACGCCACGCTTCAAGGTTGGGGGTCTCGAACCCCATGTAACCGATACCAATGATGTCCACGTTATTTCACCTTGTTATTGTTCGAGATGAAAAGGTGCCGATGGCACCTGCCCTGCCGTCACGCGTATCAGATCGCCAGTAACCCGCCATCGATAACGATGTCCGAACCGGTAATGAACGACGCCTCGTCAGAAGCGATGAAAACCGCCATTGCCACGACTTCTTCTGGCTCGCCAGGCCGATCCATCAAGACACCGTCCAGCAACATGGCGCGCATTTTCGGGTCCTCCAGGAACGGCCGAGTGCCCGGAGTGGCGACAAAGCCGGGGCTCAGGCTGACTGCGCGAATGCCGAACGGCGCCCCTTCCACAGCAACTTGTCGGGTGAAAGACACCACTGCGCCCTTGGCGGCTGAATGCGCAGCAATGCCCGCAACCTTTGAACCACCCCAGGCGGCAGTCGAGGACACGTTGATGATCACCCCGCGCTGCTCAGCCAAGTGATTCCAGGCATATTTTGTGGTGTAGAACAGCAGGTCGATTTCGTTGCGCAGCGTGAATTGCCAATCTTCAATCGACATTTCACTGACCAACCCGAAACGGGCAGCGGACGCATTGTTGTACAGAATGTCGATGCGGCCATGTTCAGCGACAGCGGCATCGATCCAGGCCTTGGCCTGTTCATGATCACCGAGGTCCACCGGTGCCGAGCCGTAAAGGGTGAAACCCTCGGCTCGCATCAAGGCTGCGGTCTCTTCATGACCTTCGGCATTGAAGTCGCAGCCGACCACAATCGCCCCTTCGCGGGCAAAACGCAGCGCCGCGGCCCGGCCCTGGCCACCACCGGTACCGGTGATCAATGCAACTTTGTTGGGTAAACGTCCCATCCGCACATCCTCAACGCTGTAGTTATCAGTGACGACTGCTGCTCACACCCTCAAACGCCTTGATCTTCCGGTGTCAGGGGCTCAAGCCAGATCGCCTCCGCCGGGCAGGCGGCGGCACCTTCACGGGCTTCTTCCTCCAGTTCGGGCGGTACACGGGCATCGTCCATGTACACCAGACCATCGGCATCCAGTTTGTACAGGCTGGGGCAGATTGCGGCACACAGACCGTAACCACAGCAGCGGCTACGGTCTGCCACAGCTTTGAATTGCGCTTTTTCTGAACTCACTTTTTTTCTCCTTATCAGGTCCAGTCGCAGCAAATTATGAACACTTATTTATTTTATGTGCAATTAATTTTTATCGCGGATATGCTGGCAGTCATCGGCGCTCGCAAAACACCTTGGTGGGCTTGAAGCGACTGGATGTTGAACAGACTGATTCAAAAGGCCTGTTTGACGCAGGAAATTCGTTTGTCTGTGAGTCAGATGGCTGTGCTGGACAAAGGGAAAATCCTGATTTTATTCTGAATAAAAGATCGAATTCTGTTTAAAGAACCTGCGCGCAGTCGTGACTCCCGTCACCTGCAGCAGTGCTTGGCTCAACAAAACCTATAAGGAAGCCAACCCCATGCACCCTTCAAAAAATGAAGCGGCCATTGATCTTCACGAATTCCGCCAAGGCTGGAAGATCCTCATCCTGGCGGTCGCCGGCGTTGCCATCAGCATCAATGCCGCCCTGCTCTACGGCTTCGGCACGTTGGTCGTGCCCTTGGGCGATGCGTTTGGCTGGAGCAAAAGCGAACTGCAGGCGTGCATCACCTTTCTGTTTGGGGGGGCGGTGGTGTCGTTGCAGCTCGTGGGCTGGTTCAACCTGCGCTATGGCATGAAGCGCATTACCGTCATCTCCCTGTTGCTGTTGTCGATCGGTTACCTGGCGACCACTCAACTGACTCAATCGATTTGGTCGATGTACATCGCCTTTGCCTTGCTGCCAATCGTTGGCATGGGCGCCCTGGCCGTGACCTGGACGCAGCTGATCAGCCTGTGGTTCGACCGCAATCGCGGCCTTGCGCTGGCCATAGGGCTTTCCGGTACCGGGGTGACCGCCGCCACCATCCCACGCTTGATGGCCTGGGGCATTGAGCAATGGGATTGGCGTGCGGCTTTCGTGATTCTCGCGCTGCTTAATTTGCTAGTGCTGCTACCGCTGATTCTGCTGTGGTTCAAGCTGCCCACTGCAGCAAATGACCGGGACAGCAGCAGGGCTCTGGAACAGCTACCAGGCATGGGGTTTCGCGAAGGCATGGGTTCGTTGAAGTTCTGGACCTGCAACCTGGCACTCAGCCTGGTGATCTCTTCAATTGTCGGCATGGTCACCAGCACCGTGCCCATGCTGCAAGCCAGGGGTCTTTCCGCTGCCGAGGCTGCAACAATTTTTGGCGGTTTTGGCATTTCGCTGATCTTCGGCCGCATGCTGATTGGCTACCTGCTCGATCGCCTGTGGCCGCCGGCGGTGTCGGCACTGAGCCTGGTGCTGCCGGCCATCGGCTGCTTCATCTACCTGAGCCCGACCACTGAGTTCGCGCCCCTGCTGCTGGCAGCGGTATTGGTCGGTTTTGGCGCCGGGGCAGAATTCGATATTGCCGCTTTCCTGATTGCGCGCTACTTCGGTTTGCGTGAGTACGGCCGCCTGTTTGGCGTCCATCAAGGTCTCAACACCGTGGCCTCGGCATTGGCCCCGTTGCTTTTCGCCTATCTGCTGGCACGCACCGGTTCCTACACGGCGATGCTGGTCTACAGCGCCGCCTGCTGCCTGATCGGCCCCCTTTTGTTACTGACCCTTGGGCGGGTGCCGCGTTTCCATGCGCAACCACTCCCCAGCCAATCCTGAGCCCCCAACAAAAACTGGAGCAGAACATGCCCACTCTGACGTTTATCGAACACAACGGCACCGCCCATCAGGTCAAAGGCGACATTGGCCAATCGGTCATGCAAGCCGCGACCTTCGCTTCGGTACCGGGCATTCCCGCCGACTGCGGTGGTGCTTGCAGCTGCGCCACTTGCCATACCTATGTCGACGATGCCTGGCTGAGCAAAGTACAAGCAGCGGAAAGCATGGAAAACGACATGCTCGAATACGCGTTCGAGCGCCGTGACAACAGTCGACTGAGCTGCCAATTGATCATCAGCGAAGAGATGGACGGCATGGTATTGCACTTGCCTGCTTCGCAATTCTGAACACGTTCCAAGGAGTTGTCATGACCCTCGCCTCAGTCGTTATTGTCGGTGCTGGCCAAGCCGGCTTCCAGGTCGCCACCTCATTGCGCCAGGAAGGTTACGAAGGCCGTATCACCCTGATCGGCGATGAGCCCGGCCTGCCTTACCAGCGCCCGCCGCTGTCGAAGGCGTACTTGCTTGGCAAGATCCAGGACACCAATCTGTTGTTCCGTCCGGCCGACTTTTATACGGCACAGCGCATTGATCTGCTTCACGACCAGGTGACGGCCATTGACCGCCAGAACCGTCGCGTAGTCCTGGCTTCGGGCGATGCCATCAACTATGACCACCTGGTCCTGGCCACCGGCGCTCACAACCGACCATTGCCGGTACCGGGGGCTGAATTGCCACAAGTCTTCGGCATCAAGACCAAGGCCGATGCCGATGCGCTCGCGCCGCTGGCGAAGGCAGCGCGCAACGTCGTGGTCATTGGTGCCGGCTTCATCGGCCTGGAGTTCGCCGCCGTGGCCGCGGCGCTAGGGGCCAACGTACATGTACTGGAACTGGCCGAACGGCCGATGGCACGAGCCGTGTCCCGGGAAATGTCCGAACTGTTCCGCCAGGCGCATGAACAATGGGGCGTGCACTTCGATTTCCGCGAGGGATTGAGCCGCATCGACGGTGACAATGGCAAGGTCTGCGCCGTGCAAACCGCCGATGGACGCGCCCTGCCCGCCGATCTGGTGGTGTTTGGCATTGGCGTGATTCCAAATGCGCAACTGGCAACGGAAGCCGGTCTGGCGATCGAAAACGGCATCAAAGTCGACGCCAACTTGCTCACCTCCGACCCAAGGATTTCAGCCTTGGGCGACGTTGCGAATTTCCCTTGCCTGCAGAACGACGAAAAACATACCCGTTTGGAATCGGTACAGAACGCGGTGGATCAGGCCCGCGCCGTAGCCGCCCGCCTGATGGGCAAACCGGCACCCTACGGCGCCCTGCCATGGTTCTGGACTGACCAGGGTGACCTCAAGTTGCAGATTGCCGGGCTCTCCAACGGCTACGACAGCACCGTTGTCCTGGGTTCGGCCGCGGACAAGCAATTGTCGGTCCTGTGTTTCCGCAATGATCGATTGGTGGCGGTGGAGTCCTGTAATCGCATGGGCGATCACATGGCTGCGCGCAAGATTCTCTCGCGTGCGCCCAGGCTGACCGCAGCCGAAGCCTCGGCAGAGGGCTTTGACCTCAAAGCCTGGGAAGCGGCCAACCGCGACTGACTCCCACGCCCCCTCCACACCCATAGCCGCACCCTGCACTGAGTGCGGCTTTTTCATGCAATGACTGGAGCCATGCAATGAATAAAGTCTGGTTTGTCACCGGTGCGGCCCGAGGCCTGGGCGCCGCCATTGCCAAAGCCGCCCTGGACGACGGGGACAAGGTTGTGGTCAGCGCAAGACGCGTCGAATCACTGCACAGCATCTTTTCCGAATACGGCGACCGTGTACTGGCCGTGGCACTCGACGTGACCGACGGGGCCCAGGCACTGGGTGCCGTAGAGTCCGCGGTGGAACGCTTCGGTCGAATCGATGTGCTGGTCAACAATGCCGGCTACGGCCAACTGGCACCCTTTGAAGACAATCTCGCCAGTGAAGCCGACCAGCAATTTGCAACCAACGTGTTCGGGGTGTTTAACGTCTGCCGCGCGGTATTGCCCGTCATGCGCCGGCAGCGAAGCGGTCACGTCTTCAATGTGTCGTCGATGGGCGGTGTGGTGGGGATGGGCGGAGCGGCACTGTATTGCGCGTCTAAATTTGCCGTAGAGGGTTTTTCCGAATCGCTTGCCCAGGAAGTGGCTCAGTTCGGTATCAAGGTGACGCTGGTGGAGCCCGGCGTATTCCGTACCGACTTCCTCGACCCCAGCTCCGCGATCTTTGGCACACGGGGACTTGAAGATTACGCAGCCTTCACTGCCAAGATCAAAAACGCGTCGGCCGCCTACAACCACCAGCAAACCGGCAACCCGGCAAAACTGGGCGAAGCGCTGGTGCACCTGGCCAACAGCGAGCATCCACCGTTGCGCTACCTGGCAGGCTCAGACGCCTACCAGCAAGTGAGCGAAAAGCTCAACAAAATGCTTGCTGAAATCGAACTCTGGCGCCACCTGTCCTTCTCCACCGATGGTGTATAGCCATCCTTACCAACAGCGCAAGCATCGCGCCTGCGCTGTTCGCATCAAGGCTTCAACACTTACAGGTTAATGAAGTACCTCACAAACAACTTCCCTTCCTCGAACCGATACAACTCAATTGTCTCGATGCCACCTTCCTGCTCGCGAAAAGCATTCAGGTGATGACACGCCGCTTCATTGCCATTGACGATACATTGGCGCACTTCGACGCGAATCTTCGGTTGCTGCTGCGCCCACATCCCTTCCAGAACCTGCCAGGCATCGTGCTGTGGCTTGCCCACGTATTCGATACTCAGGCCATTGCTCGATACGCTGCGGTAGTGCGCGAAAAAACCTTCTTTGTCACCCCGGTTCCAACAGTCGATCTGACCGTGCAGGAAGTGTTCGATTGCGTGTTTGTCCATGCTCATTGCACATTCATCCTCGGATAAGGTTCAGGCGTGTTGCTGTGTTTGCAGGGCTTGTTGTCGAGCCAGAAAAGCCGGCTCCATCTTCAGCCACAGCAGAATGGTCGGGCCGATGATGGCGCAGCAGAAACAACACACCAGCACCGCCGAGTAGCTGCCGTACACGTCATAAAGATGACCGAACAGCATGGGCACCAACCCGGAAACAACTGTGATCAGGCACAAGTGCAAACCGAAGATTCGCGCGTAGTCTTTCAGGCCGAAATACCGTGCCATCAGGAATGCCGCCAGATCGAACTCGGCCCCGGCACTGGCGCCAATGCACAAGGTGGCGAGCACCAGCAACGGGATGTTCTGAGCGCCCCCGAAAAGAAAGATGGCACAACCCAACGCGGGTAGCGCCAGGCTCACGGCCGCGACCACAGAAGGCGAATAGCGGTCCAACAGATAGCCCACCAACAAGCGCCCACCGATGATGGAAATGCCGAACGTACTGAAAATCTGACTGGCTTCCTGAGCACTCAGGCCCTTGCTTTGCAGCATCGGCACCATATTGGTGACCATACCCACGGTCAACGACACCGATAAAATCAGGGCGACGTTAAAGCCCCAGTAGGTGCCCGAACGCAACGCCTGTTTGAAAGACATGCCGCTCAGCTCGGGAAGCGCCTCCTGCACCGTCGAATCGGAGCGGACGGCCTGCGCTGGCATGCGCAACCACATCAATGACAGCGGCAGCGTGAACAGCAACGGCATCGCACCCAGGGCAATGAAACCGGCTTGCCAGCCGTAGGCAGCAATCAGTCGCGACAACAGCGGCGGCAGGATCATCGCCATCAACCCCGTGCCACACAGGATTACTGCCAATGCCAGGCCACGATTACGCTCGAACCAGAAATTGACCAGCTGCGTCCAGGTAATCGCAATGGTCCCCGCACACACTATCGGCATCGCAAAAAACGCCAGGTACAACCAGCCAATCGAACCCTGAATTCGAGTGATCGCGAAGTAGCCGATGATCTGCAGTACGATCGACACGATCGCCACGCGGCGCAAGCCGTAGCGACGATAGAGCGGCCCGACCAATTGCGTGGAAATCGCCACGCCGGCGAACAGAAAGGTGATCGATGCCTGCAAGTCACCCCGGCTCCAGCCAAAAGCCTGTTCCAGCGGAATGACCAGGGTTCCGAAGGCATACAGCAGGGCAGCCGTTATGCTGGTGCAAATGCCGAACAGCCCCAGTAGTACCACATGCCAGCCACGCTTGAACTCAGAGAAGTTATTACCCCCAAGCGCCCTTGCATTGCCGTTGTGTTGTTCAGTTGTCATGACCTGACTCCTGGTGCAGCCGCCTTCACGGCCACGCGACATGATTTATTGGCCCTTGAGGATTTCTTCGACTTTTGGCAGCGCGATCATCGTGGCGCCACCGTCCACCAGCAGCGAAGTACCGGTGATGTACGAAGCCTCGTTGGAGCTCAAAAACAACACGGCATTGGCAATGTCCGCAGACTCCCCCAAACGCCCTACCGGGAAATGTGCAGCAAGTTTATGCGGCAGTTCGTTACCCAGGGTTTCCAGCATGTGGTCTGTGCCGATAAGCCCGGGCTCCACGACATTAACCAGGATGTTCATCGCACCAAATTCCACCGCCAGCCCACGAGCGAATGCATTCATGAAGGCTTTGCTGGAACCGTAGGCAATCAAGCGTGGTGTGTATTTGCGGTTGGCTTCGCCGGAAGAAATGAAGATCAACCGGCCTTTGTCGACAGCCTTGGAAAGGTACGGTGCACTGTCCTTGGCCAGCCAGAACAGCGATTGAATGTTGCTGCGAACGATATGGTCGAAGGTATCGTCGGCCATTTCAGCGATCAGTCCGTGACTGGTGTCAGCGGCGCAATGCACCACGATATCCAGGCCGCCAAAGTGCTCGATGCCACCCTGTACCATCGCCTTGATCGCATCGCGATCGGCGATATCGCCGCCGACCAGGCAGGCTTGAGCGCCCAGTACCTTGATTTGTTCGATGGTTTCTTCGCCATATCGAGCGGTGCGTGCCGATACCACGACCTTGGCGCCCTCTCGGGCATAGGCCAGAGCGATGGCACGTCCCATGCCTCGACCGGCACCGGTGACCAGCACTACTTTGTCACGGAATTTCATCGCGGTTCCTCATTGTTGTTATTAGTAGAGGCTACTGATGCAACGCGAAATCTCCGTAGGACCGAACTTGCTAGCGATGGGCGTGGGCGACATGTCAGATGACCAGCGGCGCTCTCAGATTCATCGCGAGCAAGCTCGCTCCTACAGACGGCGTTCAGGTTTCCTCGGAGATCAGAGGTCTTTACCGGGTACGTTGCGCGCCGAACCGTTACGCCGATCCGACTCACCCCAACCCAGCCAGTGCGACGGCTCGCGGGTATCACCCACCCGACGCCAGCGCCCTTCTTGCTGCGCGGTGATCGGGAAACCGCCGACAAAGTCGATCATCTCGCCCTTCTCGTCCGGCAAGAACTCCCACTCTTCCTTGCCTTCAAGCACGATTTTCGCGGACTTCAGGAAGTAGCTGCCGTCCTTGTGTTCGGTTTGCCCTTCGATATCGGTGGTGACCCGCACTTCGCCTTTTTCATTGTTGAAAATGGCGTAGCCCAGGTGGTCGTGACCCACCATGAAGGAGCCGGTATCCCAGGTGCCGTCCTTGTAGACGGTGACAAAGGACCACCAGATCACGTGCTTGTTGTTGTTCACCACCAGGTCTTTCTTGAAGTGGATGGCGCCACCTTCAGCCATGTAGAACTGGTCCAGGGCCATGGCACCTTTTACCGGGCGCCCTTCGCACACACCGGCGATGTCCCACAGTTGCGAAACGTAGAAGGTGCCCCACTCCACGCCCGGCAAGTACCACTGAAGTCCCGGGCCCAGCAGGCGACCTTCGAGGTGAAACAGACCCTCTTCTTTCCAGGTCAGGCGTTCACTGCTGGCGGTGATCTCCCAGGCGTTTCCGGCCTCACCCGGCTGACTGGCCCAGCGTGCGGTATCACCTTCCAGGCTGTGCACCGGCAAGGGAGTCAGCGCTTGCCTGGCCATTTTTTCGTGGTCCATGCGCAGGTTGACGTTGTCGACGTGGTTGTTCAGGTAAAAGAATTTGGTCGGATTTGGCGTGCCATTGGGCGCCATCAGCGAGCGGACGAATGAATAAATGTTGCCCTGCTCGTCGCGCACCGATCCGAACGGCGAACTCTTGCTCAGGTGCAGGCCAAAGAAGCCGCGCTCGGCCGACATCGAGGCGCCGGTCACTTTGTGCGGCCCGACCAGTTGTTGAAAGCCGAAATCACCGCGCTCTGGAATGGTTTTGAACGTTCTCATAGTGCCCTCTGTTGTTTTTGTTGAGGCTTGGAAACGGTGCTGTAATCCGGCTCAGTCCCAGATCACTGGCAGTTTGGAAACCCCACGCAGCTGTGCCCCGGCGATCTGCGGTACAGGTTCGTTCGGGTCGAGACGCAAGTTGGGGAACAGGTCGAGAATCGCGTTGACCGCGCAACTGATTTCAACCTTGGCAACGAACTGGCCGATGCACATGTGCGGGCCGAAACCGAAACCGAAGGACGGCTTTGGTTTACGGTCAATGTCAAAGACATCCGGGTTTTCGAAGGCGTCTTCGTCACGGTTGGCAGAGACCACCATGCATTGGACGAAAGAACCCTTGGGAATCTTCACACCATGAAACTCCACTTCCTTGGCGGTCTCGCGCACCTTGAAGGTGGCCACCGGCTCAAAGCGCGTGGTTTCGTCCATCAACTTGCCGATCAGCGATCGATCGGCTTTCACCCGATCCAGCAATCCGGGCGTAGTGAGTAGCAGCGTCATGACCGAACCGAACATACGCGTGGTGGTTTCGCCAGCAGCCGGCAGCAATGAGCGGGTGAAGGTGATGACTTCGTGGTCATCCAGCGTGCGGCCTTCGTATTCGGCGCGCAGCAAGCGGCCGATCACGTCGTCACCCTGGCTGCCATCGGCACGACGTTGCACCACGACTTCTTCCAGGGCGTCATACAAACCTTTGACGGCGATACCGGCCTGACGCCGCGCCTCGACCATTTTGTCCGGATCGATCTGGTTGCCACCGACAATCGCCAATGCCCAGGCGGCGTATTGCTTGTATTTGGACGGTTCGTCCGAAGGAAAACCCATCAAGGCGTACATGACACGAATCGGCAGTTCCAGGCCGAACTTCATCAGGTCGGCCTTCTTCGCGGGCAGCATCGGCTGGATGTATTCTTCGCGAATCACCTGGTCGATTTGCGGGCGCCATTTGTTCACGGTGTCCGGCATGAACGCCGGTTGCAGCAAGGCACGTACCTTGCGGTGCTCGTCGCCGTCCATGGCCAGGATGATCAGACCATCGAAAAACGCGCCGAGGCCTTCGGCAATGAAACCGCTGGTGTAAGTCGCGCCATCGCGCAGAACAGCCATCACGTCCTGATATTTGAACAAGGCGTAGGTCGGGCGAGTGCCCTGCTGGGTACCGGCATTGGTCGGGACACCGAATTGAGTGATGAAATCGCCCTCATAGATCGGCGACTTCAAGCGCTGTTGGCGGCACACCGCGTGAATATCGAGGTCGGTGCCACGATACATTTCCGATACCGCGGAATAGGCGGTTGCCAGGTCCAGTGCTGCGCTTTCGTTGCTCATCAGGATCTCCTGTCTTGTTTTTCTTCTGCTTGCACACCAAGATTGCCCGGCTGCCGATCTATGGTATGCGGTTGTGTCGGCACAGGTGGCCCGCTTCGTTTGACTCGGGGTCAAACGAAGCCCACCGGTAAAATGCTTCAAAGTGTGAATTGTCAGAACCCATCAGGCATGAGGAGTACGAGGTGGCGGTAAAGGCCGGAGAAGGTGGCGAACAGGGCAAGCGCAACACCATGAATCGCCTGCTCGCGGCCGCGCGCGTGGAGTTCGCCAGGAAGGGACTGGCCGGTGCGCGAGTGGAAGAGATCGCCCGTGAAGCCGGCGTCACCAAGCAGCTGGTCTACCACTACTATGGCTCGAAGGAAGGTTTGTTCGTGGCGGTGCTGGATGAGTCCTCGAGCAACATCATGTCGGAGCTGGTCAACCTGAAGGTAGAAGAACTGGCCCCACCGCAAGCAATGCGGACCGTGCTCAATCATTTCTTCGACCAATATCGCTTCGACCCCTTCCTCGGTAGCCTCGCGCTGGAAGGCATCCGTTATCACGACGCGCACCAGACGCCTCGCAATCATTTTCTGGAAATGGCCCCCGCGTTGATCAACAAACTCGATGGGATTCTGCTGCGCGGGGCCGCCAGCGGCGACTTTCGTGCGGATATCAACCCGAGGCTACTGCTGGCCAGCGCTTCGCTGGTCACTACCGGTTGGTTCACCAACCGCTACTCGATGTCGGCGCTCGCAGGGTTGGATACTGACTCCGCGGAAGGCATGGCCACGTGGCGCCAATACTCGGCAGACTTTGTCCTGGCCAGCATTTCCCTGGGCGCAAAAAAAAACGCCGACAACACTTAGCGGCTGTCGGCGTGGTACTAAACAAAATCGGTGTGTGGGCAGGCCTGCTCAGTTGCCCTTTTTACTCAGGTATTTGCTGACTCGCTTGGCTGCCAGTCGACCGGCCATGCCGTTTACACCGCCACCCGGATGAATGCCCGCACTGCCCAGGTACAACCCTGCCACCGGCAAGGTATCACCACCCAAGCCATAAGCCGGACGCATGGTGCTTGAGCGCATCGACGTGGTGTCGATGTGCACTACGCAGCCATTGACGGTGTTCAAGCGCGCAGTGAAATCCGGGGCGGCCTCGATGCGACGGCCAATCACCTGCCCCTCTATCCCATCGATATAGTCGTACAACTGCGCCTGCACCTGATCCGCCACCCGCTCACGCAATGCATCCCAGCCCTCGTTGGGGTTCACCGGCATGACCGGCGGATAGATGTACAACACATCCTGGCCCGCCGGTGCTTGTGAAGGGTCGGCGGCGCTCGGTGCAGCCACGGTGATGTAAGGCAACTTGGGTACTTCGCCACGGGCACAGGCGGCAAAGTTTTCCAGCACGGCCTCTTCGGTACCGATCAAAAGAACGGTTTTGCGCAGGTCCACACCGTCCCCACGCGCTGCGGCATAACGTGGCACGGAAATCTGCCCGCGCAAGGCAACGTCGATCTTGAGCGGTCCCGAGCCCCTGCCATTCGCTGGAGCCATGGCGATGCGTGTCAGTAAATGTTGGGGAATCTCACCCCGAGTAACCATGTCCAGCGCCGGTTTTGGATGGCAGCCGGCAATCACGGCCCGGGCGGTAAACTGGCGGCCATCGGTCAATTTGACGCCTTTGATCTGGCCGTCTTTCGCAACGATTTCACCGACGCTGGCCGATACCAGCACCTTGCCACCCAGCTCTTCCAGACGTGACTGCATGGCATTGCTCAATTGCTGCATGCCACCGATCACTCGGCCAACGCCAAAACGATGCAGGAACCCCAGCAAGGCGTAATAGATCCCACCGCCATCGGCGCTGATATCACCGGCCAGCCCCGTCAATGCGCACATCGCGGAAATGGTGACGGGATGTTCGAAGCGTTCGCGTGCTGCCTGCAGGGCGGAGCCGGTCATCAACGCCATCAGCTCGGGCTTCAAGGCCTTGTGCTTTATCGCGGTACCGAGCATCCTCAATTTGACACCCAGATTCGACTTGGCCGGATCGACACGCATCATCGGCAGCGCAATGTCGAGGAACATGTCGATTACCTTCATGAATGCCAGAAATGCCTCGGCGTCCTTGCTACTGAAGCGGCGGATCTCGGCAGCGGTTTTCTCACGATCACGCCAGAAAATCAGCGACTGCCCGTCCGGATGCAGGTACACGTAGCCGGGGGCCAGCTCGACCGACTTGAAGCCGTGGCGCTCAAGTCCCAGTTCCGCCGGAACATGTGCGTGTACACGCATCGACATCATGTCCAGTGCACAAGGATGAACCAGATGCTGAGGAGCTTCGGGTATCAGGTACCCCGAAGACGCCATGCCGCCGACCTTGTCCAGCGCCTCCAAGACCAAGACCTTCTTGCCTTCCATGCCCAGATAACAGGCCGCCGACAAGCCGTTGGTGCCACCACCGACCACGATCACATCGAAATCAGTGTTTCCCGCTGTTTGGTTCTGATTCATCACTTGCTTCCATGACGTCATTCAACCACGGCGGCACGAAGCGCGGCTGTGGTGGCGAAGAGGCGCCCCGGTGCACCCTTGGCACATCGGGGGGCAACGTTACATGCCGGTGCGTCCCATCTGCGCGAACAATGCGCGCATCGCGACCAGTGAGGGGGTGTGGCTGCTGAAGCCACCGTCGGCCACCAGGGTGGTGCCGGTGACGAACGAGGATTCATCGCTGGCCAAAAAGGCGACCACATCGGCGATTTGCCGGGGGGTACCGAGCTCGGCGGTACAGTGGTTATCGCGCAGGATGTCGAGCAGAGGTTCGGGCATGGCGTGCTCTGAAGGTGCCAGGCCGATTTGTACCGCGTTACCCCGTATACCTTGCTTGCCGTACTGCGAGGCCACCATGCGCGGCAACATCATCAAGCCCGCTTTGGACGTGGCGTAGCCGGTGAGGGACATATCGCCCTGCATGCCCAGACCCGAGGTGGCGTAAATGATCGAACCCTTGCCCTGCTCCAGCATGACCGGAATGACATGCTTGGTGCAGAGCACAGCGCCGCGCAGGTTGACGGCGATGGCGCGGTCCCAGGCCTGCATGTCGAGGTTGACGAAATCACGATCGAGTTGACGTTGCTCGGCATTCAGGATGGCGGCGTTGTTGTGCAGAATGTCGATACGGCCAAGGCGCTCCTTCACTTGAGCAACCATGCTCTGCACTGCGTCTTCCGAAGAAATATCCGTGGCAATTGCCAGGGCCTGGTGGCCCTCGGCAATCAACGACTGGGCAACAGCCGTTGCTCCTTCGAAGTTGATATCGACGACCGCAATGCTCGCGCCATGGGACGCCAGTACTCGGGCGCACTCAGCCCCAAGACCACCGCCCGAGCCGGTAATGATGGCCACCCGTCCTGCCAGTTTTCCTGTACTCATGTCCGTTCCTTATTGTTTTTGGGGGACGTGTCACTCGCCGGTAAAACGCGGTTCGCGCCGCTCGCTGAAGGCCAGCGCCGCTTCGCGGGCGTCCTTGGTCGGGGCCAGCAAGGCGAACAGATCGAGCTCCAGGTCCAGGCCTCTTTTCAGGTCCATTTCCAGTGCCGCGCGAGCCGCCTGTTTGACATACGCCGAGGCGGTCGGTGGTTTGCTGGCGATGCGCTGGGCAAAGGCCCGTACTTCTTCCAGCAACTTGGCGCTGTCACTGGCCAGTCGACTGACCAGACCAATGCGCTGCGCTTGTTCTGCGCCCATCCGGTCGCCAGTGAGCAGCATGTCCAATGCCTGTCCTGGCGCTACCACCCGGGACAGACGCTGTGTACCACCACCACCAGGGATCAGTCCCAGACCGGTTTCCGGCAGTGCGAAAACGGCATCCGGAGTCGCGAAGCGAATGTCACACGCCAGCACCAGTTCCAACCCACCTCCCATGCAATAGCCGTGGATGGCGGCGATGACCGGTTTGCTGATGCGGTCCAGTGATTCGATCCAGCGCACGTTTTCCATGCGCTGGCGCACCTGCAAGCTGGACTCGGGGCCACGGCGTTCCTTGATATCGGCACCGGCACAAAAGCCTCGTTCGCCCTCGCCGCGAATCACGATTACGCGAATCTCGGCGTCTTTCTGCAGAAGTGCCAAGGCCTGGGGAACACCCTGGCGAATGTCATCGTTGATCGCGTTAATCTGACCGGGCCGGGTCAGAACCACCCAACCCACCCTGCCATCACGCTCCAGACGCACGGCCTCGTTGATCAACACAGGAAGTTGCGGGTTTTGCGCTGTGCTCATGCAGGGCACTCCTCGAACTCGAAGACCTGACCGTCAAGTTCCTGCGGGTCGATCTTGATCAGCGCACGACCACCCACCGCCTCCGACGATTCAATCCACTGGAAGCGAGTGCCGCGTGCGCGCAGATCTTCGGCTTTGGCGGCCAGATCGTTGACACCGATACGGATGTAGTACGGACCCGGCCCCCAGTTATTGACGTAATGGCCGGCGTCGGTGTTCCAGTAAGTCGCCTCGATCACGTCCAGGGTCGCGCTGTTGGGAACGGTGAAGCCCATACGCGCACGACGGTAACCTTCGCTGCGGATGTTTTCGACCGGACCGCTCGGCTCCCAGTCGAGGTTGGACGACACCTTGCGCAGCGTTTCATCCAGATCACGGACCAGGAAGCCACGCGCCGTCACGCGGACCATGTCGCCGGGTTTGAGATCACGCGGTTGCATCGGCGGCAACTGATAGGTTTCCGGCGGCATCTGTAGCGGTTCGGTCGGCATGATTTCAATGCACAACCCACCATCCACGTCAGGCTGGTAGTACGGCTTCTCAGGTGTCGCGCCCAGCCAAAGGCGATCAAACGGCATTTCCGGTGTGCGTTGCGCCATGCGGAACGGCAAGCGCCGGCGCATCAACTTGTCCACCAGTGCGTCGAACTTGTCGCCGTGCAGTGCCAGCACGATGGAGTGGGTGATCATCGGCCGGTGGTGGCCCTGGAAGGTTTTCAGGCTTTCCAGAAAGTCATGAAACAACGGGTCGCCGGGATTGGGACGATCCAGGTGCCACTGCGGTTCGATGCGCGTTGGCGACACTGCCAGGGATTTGTGCACACGCAGAAAGTGCGCAATGTACGGGTGGTTGTCGAACGCCTGGCGCCAGCGCTCATGTTTGTAGATTCCGAGCTTGTCGACCAACATTTCCGTCATGCCGTCTGGATCCGGAACCATCATGTCGGCACTCATCAATAACTCGAACATCGTCCTCTCCTTGCAATTGTCAGCCCGGGTCTGTGCCCGGCTATGCGTTAGTCAGCGAGCGCGCCGTGGCATGGCTAGCTCGGTCAATGCGTGATGGGGGGTGTCGGCTGCCGGCTTGCGCGATTCCTGCTGCGCGCGGGCGTCCTCCAGATCGAGGGTCAACCCTTCTTTGGAGTTGCCCTTGGGATTGAGCAGGTAGTGCGACAACGCCGGGATGAGTACAAGCGCACCGAGCATGTTCCAGAGGAACATGAAGGTCAGCAGGATGCCCATGTCGGCCTGAAACTTGATCGGTGACCAGGCCCAGGTAATCACCCCGGCGGCCATGGTCAGGCCGACGAGTGCGACGACCCGACCGGTGAAGTCCAGCGAGCGGCGATAGGCGACGGCCAGACTGCCACCGCGTTCCTGCACGGCCAGTTGCACACTGAGCAGGTACAGCGCGTAGTCCACGCCGACACCAACACCGACAGCGATGACCGGCAAGGTGGCCACTTTCAGGCCGATGCCCAGCCAGACCATCAGCGCCTTGCAGATAATGGTGGTCATCAACAGCGGAATCAGCGCCACCACGGTCGCACGCCAGCTGCGGAATGTCAGAAGACAGAGCAAGGCCGTGGCGCCATACACCGCCAGGTACATGGTGATGATGCCCTTCTCCACTTCGATGTTGGTCGCCGCTTCGATGCCGGCATTGCCCGCGGCCAGCAGGAACTCGATGGGCTGTTCGGCATTCGCGGCCGTGCTGTTGTCCTTGGCAAAGTCCTCGGAGACTTGCAGCACCCGGCTCAACGTATCGGCCTTGTGGTCTGCCAGGTAGGCAATGATCGGCGTTACCGAGCATTGCTGGTTGGTGATCCCCGGAGCGGAAATCATGGCGGCATCCACCGCCGAGTTGGTAATGGCCTGGTCGCGGCTGATGCTCAGCCATTTCGGGCTGCCTTCGGCCATGCCGGAACTGATCATGCGCACGGTTTCGGCCAGCGATTGCGTGGTCTGTACGCCTGGCGTCTGGCGCAGGCGCCAGGCCAGCTTGTCCATGCTTTGCAGGGACTGGTACAGGCGGCAGCTGTCCTCATTGGTCTTCATGATGACCACGAACTGGTCACTGGACAGCCCATAATTGGCGGTGATGTAGGCGTTGTCGCGGTTGTAGCGGGAATCGGCGCGCAACTCGGGCGCACCCGGATCAAGGTCGCCCACCTTCAAATGCATCATCACCACGCTGCCGGCCAGCGTCACCAGCAACGACAAACCAATCACAGCCGTGGCCATTGGCCTCTCGGTGAACCGGTCCAGGCCATGCCAGATGCGCCCGAGCACACCGCGATTGGCCTCGCCGGCCTGATCTTTGGCAATGGCAATACGTGCGGCTTTCTTGCTGACACCGAGATACGAAAGCGCCACGGGAATCAGCAGGAGCTTGGTGAAAATCAGGACTGCCACGCCAATACTGGTCGTCAGGGCCAGATCGCGAATGACCGGGATATCAATGATCACCAGCACCGCAAAACCGACGATATTGGTCAGAAGTGCAGTCAGCCCAGTGAGGAACAGGCGGCGAAAGGTATAACGCGCCGCCACGTACTTATGGGTGCCGCGGCCGATGTCCTGGAGGATGCCGTTCATTTTCTGGGTGCCGTGGGAAATACCGATGGCGAAGATCAGGAACGGCACCAGAATCGAGTAAGGGTCGAGGTCGTAACCCAGTATCTGCATCAACCCCAGCAGCCAGACGACACCGGCCACCGCCACACTCACCAGCAGCAACGTGCTGCGCAGGCAACGGGTATAGAAGTAGACAAACAGTCCGGCAATGACCACCGACGCACCGAAGAACAGCATGACCGAATACAGGCCGTCGATCAGGTCACCGACCAGCTTGCTGAAGCCGACGATGTGGATACCGACCTTGTCGCTCTCCAGCGAACGGATCTGCTGCTCCAGTTGCCGGGAAAAATCACCGTAGTCCAGCGGCTTACCCGTTTGCGGGTTGGTGTCGAGCAACGGCGCGACAATCATGCTCGACTTGCTGTCGTTCGCCACCAGGTTGCCGACAATGCCGGCACGCATGATGTTGCGACGCAGCGCCGAGATCGATTTTTCACTGCCGTTGTAATCCGATGGCATCACTGCACCGCCATCGATGCCCTCCTCCGTCACTTCTTTCCAGCGGACGATGGGCATCCAGAGCGACTTCATCCAGGAACGGTCGACACCGGGGATCAGATACAAGGTGTCGTTGACCTTCTGCAACGCCAGCAGATAGTCAGCGTCGTAGATATCACCGGTCTTGTTCTCCACCACTACGCGAATACTGTTGCCCAAACCCGGAAGCTGGTCTTTGTAGGCCAGGTAATTCTTGATGTAGGGACTGGAGCTGGGAATCATCTTTTCGAAACTGGCATTGACCTGCAGCTTCGTCGCGAAAAAGCCTAACACCACGGTAGCGAGCAGGCAGGCAATGACGACCAACATGCGGTGACGGAAAATCACCCGTTCAAACCAGCCTCCGGAGTTCTTGTCGAAATCCTCAAGGTTGGCAATCACTGGCATCCCGCTGTTGAATTTTTGCTCGACCATTTTTTCTTTCTCGTAGAGGAATCGTGCCAGCGGCCTTATTTGGCCTGGGCAATATCGATGACCTTGGCGCCGGTAAAGCGCGTGACAACCAGGCTTCCAGCCTGTTCGGTGGCACTGGCCGCGTAGATCTCACCCACCCGCGCATCCGCCAGCGGGGTGACCTGCAAGCTCTGTCGATCCAGATTGGCCAACTGCCCTCCCTGGCTCACGATGACCAACGCCTCGCCCAGCTCGACAATGCTGACCAGGCTGCTGTTGAGGTGTGTTTCCACGGGTTGCCATTGTTGACCATCGTCACGACTGGCAAACAGATTGCCGCGCAAGCCGTAGGCCAGCAGCAGGTGATCGAAAGCGCGAACACCGAAGTAGGTACCGGTATAGGGCGTGTCGATTTTGACAAAACGTTGTTGCTGACTGTCGAGGCGCAACAACAGGCCCTGTTCACCACTGATATAGAAAGTACCGGCGCGTTCAGCCAGGCCATACAGGTGCATGCGGCGCTCGTTGTCACTGCGCTCGATCCAAGGTTCCCAGTGCTGGCCGTCGTCGGCACTGTGCAACAGCAAGCCGAAGGCACCGACGGCAAAACCATTGCCTTGTGCATCGAACATCACATCGAGAAAGGGTGCAGCCATCACGCCGGGGGTTGCCGAAGTGCTGACGGCTGTTGCAACTTCTTTGATTAATGCGGCTGCAGTCTCATCGCCTGCTTCAGCACGCGGACCGTAGTAGCCGTTGAGCAGCGTCAGAAGCCGGCGTCCATCGAGCTGGACTTGCCAGCTAAGGCCACCGTCTGTGGTGTGCAGAATCAAAGCGTCGTGACCGACGATCCAGCCATTGCGCTCATCGCGAAAACGAACCTGCACCAGGTCGCTCGACACCGGACTATCGACTTGCTGCCAGGTCTTCCCCGAGTCGGTGGAACGCTGGATCAGGCCATGCAATCCGACACTGACCAAGGCATCGCCTGCCCTGGCGACAGACAGCAATGGCGCGGGCAAACGCTCGTCAACCCGTGGTGCGGACACGTCCAGCGAGTCCGCAGGCACGGTGATCGCGCTAAAGGCAGGCGACGTCGTCACCGCCGCACTCACGCCAATGGTCAGCGTGATCGCCAGCAGCAGACGCGACGCCGAGAAGAAAACAGAATCAGGGCAAGGGCTAATCATTATTTTTATTCCTTATCCATCGCGCGGCATGAACCGCCCTGTCCTACCCGTATGGCTTGATGCGCAAACCAACGGGCGGGACAGGCGGTGAACGTCAGCGCTGGGTGACCCGGGCTACGATGGCCTCAGGGTTCATATCGCGCTCGCTGAGCGGCTTGTCGATGAACTTGTAACCACCCTTGAGTGCATCATTGAGCAATGCGTACATGCCTTTGTTGAAGTCGTAAACGACGTTCTTCACGTTGTATGGAATGTTCTTGTCGTAGAGCTGCACGCCACTGAGGAAGATCGAGCGATACAGAGCGCCGCTCTTGTCCCAGGCGTCATACAGGCCAACACCGAAGGTGTCTTCATCCAGGTAGTACGTGCGCTTGCTGTAGACGTGGCGCATGCCAGGTTTCAACGTGGCTTCCACCACCCACACACGATGCAGTTCCCAACGCTCGTTCGCCGGGTTGGCGTGGTGCGGCATGAACTGATCTTCCTGCTTGGTCCCGAAGTAGAACTTGTAGGCGTTGTACGGGATGTACATTTCTTTTTTGCCGACCAGCTTGTAGTCGAACCGGTCCTGGCTGCCGGAGAACATTTGCAGTTCATCGAACAGCGTCACACCGCCCTGGCTCGCTACCGGGGTGTCGAAGGCGAACTCTGGCGCCAGCTTGACCCGACGCTGACCCGGGGAGTAGCTGAAGGAACGACGGGCCTTGGCCAGCGGATCGAGGAAGTCGGTCAACACCACCACTTCTCCGGAGCGACGCGCCGGATAGTCGTTACGCGAGAACACTCGGGCATACATCAACGCATCACGATCGGACTGGGTCACCTGGTAGTAAGGCGTTTCTTCGAACGTCGCCTGCTCCGCAGTTTTGGTGATCGAACCATTGGCATCGATGACCCAGCTGTTGGAGGACGAGGTAGTGGAGTAGCCGGTGCCGATCTTGTAGCGCACCTGCTGGTTCCACATGACTTCGTTGCCGGTTTTCGGAATCGGGAATGGCAAGCCGCCACGGCAAGAGGGGTCGACGGCGAGGCCGTCCTTCTGAATCTGGCAACTGCTGGCATTGCGCACAGTGGCGTCGAGCACTGCCTGCGGATAGGCGGCAGTACGGTGGCTTGGGTAAATGTCGATGTAGTAGGTCGGGTATTTCTTGATCAGGGTTTTCTGCCCCTCACTGAGTTTGTCCGCATATTGGTCGACGTTTTTGGCATCGATACGAAACAACGGCTTTTCATCCTTGAACGGGTCAACCCAAAAACCGCTGTCAGGCACGAAACCAGCTGGAGCCTTGGTCAGGCCTCCGTCGTAGGCAGGAATGCTGCCATCGGCATTGCCCGCCTTGGTTGCACCGAACGGGGTCAGGGTTTTACCAAGGTCGGAGACATCAGCCGCCAGTGTGTAGGTCGCCATGCTCATCAGGGCAATGGATAAGGCAAGTTGTCGTTTCATGAACACATTCTCCGATTCTTATTGGATTTGTCAGAAGGAGGTCTTGAAGGTAAATGCCAGCCAGCCACGGTCTGTGCCGCCTACGTTGCCGTTACCGGCGACGGTGCCATTGGCCAGGGTTTTGGAACGGGCATCGGTGTCTGCATAACGCAGGCCGAACTCATACAGTTGGGCGTAGGTGAGTTTGACGCCGACGGAGTACGACAGCGCGCCTTCGTTGCCGCCACCTGCAGTCGCTGCGTTGCCGTGCAGACCGTAATTGACTGTCAGCGGAACGTCCATATCCCAGGACGGAAAGATTGAAATGTACTGTGGGGTGTAGTTGACCGCGACCGCATAGTAGTCACGCGACGAGCAGCTATCGGACTCGTCACCGGAGCCAGGGATAGTCGGTGTTCTGGCATTGACGCAACCTGCCTCGCCCACGCCTTTGTACAACTCTTCGTGCTCGGTCACTCGCTTCAGATGGCTGTAGGCGAATTCGCCGACCAGCGTGGCGTTGTCCGAAATGAAGTTCCGCGGCACGCCGTACACAGCGTTGGCGATAAAGTGGATGGTGTCACCGCGCGGGCCTTCGTCATCCAGGGCACTGACACCGGTGGCATTCAGCGCGCCATTCATCCGATAGGACAACTCGGAGCCCACTGCTACGGTATTGAACACACGAGAGAAGCTCAAACCTGCCAGTTTCACGCCTCGCGGATAGACAACCCGATAAGAGCCCAATGCCGCCTTGACCTGCGGCGCCAGCCAAGGCTGGTAGTCGTCGAACTGACGATAGTAGGCGCCGAAGGTCGATTCGATTTCCTCGACGTTGAGCTTGCCCATCACACCCCAGTTCTTGCCATCACGCCCGAACTTGGAGTCCTGACGCTGCAGGGTCGCACCGTTGGCGGCCAATGGCAGCTGGTCCGGACCTTCAAACAGCGGGTCCGCCGCGCCGAAATAGGTGCCACCGTAAGGAATCCGGGTCGGCTCCCATTCATAGAAGTACTGGGCTGCCAGGGACAGCTTGTCGGTGACCTGGGCTTTTGCCGACAGTTGACCGACCGGCAGGAACACTTCCTTGGTTTCGATGCCCGGGCTGGTGGAGGCCTTCACGCCATCACTGGGTGCCTGGGAGTAGGACACGGCGTGCGCGCCGAACAGCAGGCTCTCACCCCAATAGTTGGTATGACGACCGGCCTTCACGTTGACCGGCACGTCACCGATGTTGAAGTTGCGCCACAGAAACGCATCGAGGATCTCGCCCGATGGGCCGTGCATGTAGCGGTCCACTTCATCGCTGTATTTGTTGTTGTGATAGCTGGTCGCAAAGCCCGGGACATTGCTGCGAACGTCGTCGTCAGCATAAGCCTGGTCAAACCAGCCAGCCGCACTGAGGCGCGCACCCCAATCGTTCAGATAGGAAAAGTCGAACTCTGTTAACACATCGAGGCGATTTGTCACAATATCGTTTTTATCGAACTTCCCATCCGATTCGTCGAAGTTCGGCGTTTTCATGATGTGGCTGTCTTGACTATCCGTCCGCATGCCCAGGTTGTAACGGATCGTATTGTCCCAACGCACGCGGTAGTCCGGGTTCGGCATGTCGAACGAGGCTGCCATCAAGCCTTGCGCACTGCCAACCATCAACAGTGTGAGCGCACCTTGAGTCAGAACCCGCCGACCCTGATTGGTCTTCTTTTTCATACACACTACCCTTTTATTTTTATTTTCAGTCGTTAAGTGCACACAAACATCCATTTCAGCGATCCGCAACATCCCGCACGATCGCCGCAAAAGCCTCCAAAAACCCCGCTCATGAGGCCTGGCAAGCATCCAGGACCACCTTCCTCTTCAGCTGAAAGCTACCCTAGCGGATCATCAAGCAAAATTCCACATAAAGATTCACATTCTACATTCAGAATTTCAACCTCAAAATTGTGGCCCTTAGGTTCAATCAGAGGAGATGGCAGGCCTAATACTGCACATATAACTCATAATTGTTCAAATAAACTTTGACGATTTTCTCCTTTCGGCTTTCAATAGCCCCGGCATACCCACGGATTGGGCGGTGTCTGGCAGCCGGCAGGCGCTACGAATCCCTGGAAAAAAACAAAAGGAGCCATCATGAACATTGATTTGAGCGCCAAACGCGTCATCGTCACGGGCGCTTCCCGGGGCATCGGTTTAGCCATTGCCAAGGCGTTCGCCGCTGAAGGCGCACGGGTAGCGATCTGCGCCCGCAGCGAGACAGCGGTCCGCGAAGCCGGGGAGTTGCTTGCAGAACACGCCCAGGCGGTCATTGCCCGGGTTGTGGACGTAACCGACACCGAAGGCGTCAAGGCGTTTGTGGCAGAAGTGGCCAGCAGTTGGGGCGGTGTTGATGTTCTGGTGAACAACGCGGGCCAGGGTCGTAGCGGCAATATCGACACCCTGACCCCGGAAGCCATTCTCGAACACGCGAACATCCTGCAGATGGGGCATTTCCGCTTCGTTCAGGCCGTGGTGCCGTACATGCGTGAGCAACGCTGGGGACGAATCATCGAAATAAATGCCCTGGCCGGCGCCATTCCGACGCCTGACGGCATTCCTTCGGTCATCAACCGTGCATCCTGCATCGCCCTCTCCCGCTCGTTGGGTATGTCGTTGCCCAAGGACAACATACTGGTCAACAGCCTGAACATGGGCTGGATCGATACCGGTCAGTGGGATCGTCACTACAAGGAAATGGGGCCTGGGGTCAGCCGTGAGGAGTTTGACGCCATGGTGATGAAGGTCGTACCGCTGGGACGCTACGGCAAACCTGAAGACGTCGCCGGCATGGCGCTTTTCCTCGCCAGCGAATACGCCAGTTTCATCAGCGCGGCCTCGATCGACATCGCTGGCGGCATGGGTGGGCAGATAGCCTATTTCCCGACTCTCAAGCGCGATTTTGCCGCTGCCATTGCGGCACGCAACGCGGCGAGCGAATAACCCGATTGCGTTTTCTGGAACTCTCGGACAGCCAGGCAACTGGCTGATGGTCCCGGTGCGCCCGGCGCATCTCTCACGTCGGCGCACTGCAATGAACTTGTTGCTCCCCATTCTTGCCACACTGATCTGGGCTGCCAGTACGGTGGTCAATCGCCTGTCGGTCGGAATTATCGATCCGGCGGCGATTTCCTTCTATCGCTGGTTGACCGCCCTGTTGGTATTGTCACCGGTGGTATTGCCCAGGGTTTGGCGCTTGCGCCGGCAGATTCGTCCTCATCTACCCAAACTGCTGTTGCTGGGCCTGCTTGGCATGTCGCTCTACCAGTCGTTGGCCTATTTTGCCGCGTATACCGTTACCGCTACGTCCATGGGACTGATTTTGGCAACCATGCCCCTGCTCACCGTGCTGCTGGCTTTTCCGGTACTCAATACCCGTCCGACAGCGTCATTGCTGATCGGCGCCCTGATTTCGTTTGCCGGTTTGGCCTGGTTACTGGCAGCCGGAAACCTGCCGTCGCTTTGGCAGCATGGCGTAGGCCAGGGTGAACTCATGATGCTGCTGGCTTCGCTGTCTTATTCCCTGTACTGCGTGCTGGTGAAACGTTGGCAAATACCCCTGCCGACCTGGGAAAGCCTCTATGTGCAGATTCTCTGCGGCACGCTGTTACTGATTCCACCTTTTGTGCTGGCGCCCTCGATAGCCCTGACGGCCGAGAACATCCCGCTGGTACTTTTCGCTGGTCTGTTCGCTTCGGCACTGGCGCCTGGCCTGTGGATGCGTGGCCTGCAAAACCTGGGGGCAGAAAAGACCGCGGTGTTGATGAATCTGGTCCCCCTGTTCACGGCGATCCTGGCGATCAGCCTGCTTGGGGAAACGTTGCATCTGTACCACGCAGTGGGAGGTGGATTGATTCTGCTGGGGATCGGATTGGCGCAATCGAAGCCCGCGCGGGTCCAAACCCGCGCAGTCACTCAGGCGATCAGCAAAGCATCGCGCAATGTCTGAAAATCGGCGGGACTCAAGCCGCTGAAGCGTTGCAGATAGCGGTCCAGGCCACCATATTCGGCTTCGATGACCCGATAGGCAGCATTCAAATACTCAGGTCGGGCATCCAGTATTGCGTCCAATGCCGCCTCACTGACCGACCGACCTGCCATCCTGCTCACCGCGTGACTGATCGCCTCCTGGCGTGCTGCACTCAACTGACTGAAGCGTCGCGCCGAGCACAAGTAGTCGTCCATGATGCTTTCAGGCGCCACACCAAGGGCATGTAGCAGCAGCATCACCACTACACCCGTGCGGTCCTTGCCTGCCGTGCAATGAATCAGCACCGAGCCTTTGTCTTGGGTGAACAGTTTGAACAATGTCGGCAGCAGGGGCGCCAGCAAGCCCGGCAGTTGCCGATAGACCGCCAGCATCATGTCCTGCGCGTCTTCTGCCTTGGGGTTGTCTGTGAGCATCGCAGCAACACGCGGATCGGCACGTACATCACCGAGGACTTCCAGGTGAAGTTGCTTGATTGCAGCGTCAGGCACCCGATTGGGGTAACGATCCCGCTCGCCGTTACTGCGTAAATCGCAGACTGTCCGTAATCCCAGGCGTTGAAGCGTCTGCCAGTCTTCATCAGTCAAACTGTGCAACTGGTCTGCACGCAATAGCGCATCGCTGCCGATACGTCGCCCGCAGCGGGCGACCATGCCTTTGAGGCTGCGAAAATTGTCCGCGCCCTTTAATCGCAATATTTCCTGATGGAGCAAGCTCAATCCTCCAGTAAATGTTGATAGGCTGACGTCAACGGCCGCGCGCCCTGCCCCAGTATCGGCGTTCGACGTGGTTTTCGGCGATGAGTCAGCAAGCGCACGGTGTCGAAATCCTCGGCAGCAGCAAAAAAACGCTCCACCATCGGCAAGCCCGATTGTCCCCAATCATCCATGTTCGACATCCACGTCTGCATGCCCCAGACCGGCCATCGGCGTAATTGCTCCCAAGCGGCATCCTGATCGAGCACACCCTCGGCACCGAGACTGAGCAACTTCTCCCGGTATACCCGAAGCAGACGCTGAGCGTCAGCCTCGCGCTCGGCCACTGTCAATGCGCCGATCATGAAATACGCGACATCCCGCCATGGCCGACCGCGACGAGCCAGCTGCCAGTCCAGCCAGATGCGTTGACCATCGCTGCGCAGAAAACTGTTGCCCTGATGCGAATCGCCGTGGATGACACAACCGGGCGAAGTCTGCTCCCGCTCAAAGGCCGCCAATTCATCGAACGCATGACTGAACAACTCCGGTGTCTCGTACATCCACGCCGGCAGCACACGCCGGTAGTCCGGTTTGCGCAGATTGACCTTGATGTAGTTGTACATGCGCAGCAAGCCGTCACAGTCCACCGGGTTGGCCATCGACACCGGTAACCAGTCCTGCGCCTGCAAACTCGAATGACCCCAAGTGGCGCCGTGCAGGGAGGCCAGCGATTCCAGCCCCCGAGCAACACCGTCCACACCCAGATGATCGGTACTGTGACCGAATTGCCCGGCCGCCAGCCCGAGGTCCTCCATCATCACCACACCACGGCCACCCCCATCGGCGTCCCAGTCAGTGAAATAAGTGGCCGGCAAAGGGGCGTCGGTCCAACCGTGGGCCAAATGATAAAAGCGTGATTCGAGCTCGCAGATATCACCGCTTTCAAACCCCTCGGACCAATTCGACTTCAGGCAAACATGCGCGGGAATTCCCGCGCGTTGTCCGACCTCGTTCAATTGGAGTCTGACGCGGTATTTGGTAGTGTGCCCATTGCGCACCTCCACCGCAGACAGCGCCAGCACTTCTATGCCCGGGTAGCGCGGCTGCAATAGCCGCGTAAGCCACGCCGCCGAGACCTCGTCAAGGTAACGAGGCAGACGGCCGTCACGCTGCGGATAAGGCCGCCCGGCCGGTACGCTCGGCAAGCCGCCCGTCACGGCGTCAGCACCCGATTGGCGCTGGCCGGCACGCTCAACTTGAGCAACTCAATAGCGTTGCCGCTGCGAATCCGCTCGCGGTCATGGGTGGACAGGCCCAGTCCTTCCGTCAGATCGCCATGGTCGTAGGCACCACCGAAATTGGTCCCGTACAGCAGGCGATCTGCGCCGACCACCTCCGCCACGCCACGGCGCAGCCCAGGGGCATGCACATCGAGGTCGAAATAGAAGTTCTGCATGTATTCCAGCAGTGGTCGTTTATTTCGTGAATCCGGTGCCATGGCCCGGTTGAGTTCGCTCAAGCGCCCCAGCTGGAAAACCGCCATGCCGCCGGCATGGGTGATGTAGGTCTTCAGGGTCGGGAAAACGTCCAGGGCACCGCCGCAGATCAGGTACCAGAAGAACAGGGTTTCATCGACGCAATCCCCCACGATCGAGGTGGTTTCAAACTTGTCGTCGGTGTGTTTTTCACCCCAGTAAATCGACTGGTTGAAGCCGTGCACCATGATCGGTACATCGAGTTGAGTGAGCTTTTCCCAGACGGGAAACAGGCGTTCGTCGTGAGCCTCCAGGCCATTGAAGTTGGCCCCACCCACGCAGACACCCTTGGCGCCGAGTTGGGTCACCGCACGTTCGATTTCCCTGGTGGCATTCTGAGGGTCCGCCAGGTTGGCGTGGCACCAGAAGTCGAAGTGATCCGGATCAGCACGACAGAACGCCGACAACTCGTCATTGCAGATGCGTGCATATTCATTGGCGAAATCACCAGCCCAATACATGAAGCAGTGCGACGGCGTGGACATCACCAGTTTATCCACGCCTCGCTCCGCCATTAGTTTGCGCCGGCTGGCGTGGCTCATGCGCGCCAGGATATTGGCCTGCGCTTCGGCATCCGTCGCGGCCTTGGCCGGTTGTTTGGTCCCGAGGGAAAAGTGCCCCACGGTCAACCCCTGCACTTTCATGAAGGGCCCCCAGAACTCGTGGCGGTTCAGCATGCCTTCCGTCAGCAAATGGGCGTGGACATCGATCAGCATGGCGTTCTCCTTGTTGTATTAGCCAGCGCAGCGCATCACCGTTTGGCAGGTGAATGGCTCGAATTGAGGTCTGAATACCTCGCCACAAATATAAACACATTTTTAATATGTGTTCAGTTAATTAATAATAAATTGGGCGATTTCGAAGACTGAAAAACACCCGATTGGCAAAAACGGGCAAAAAAAAGCGGCCCATTCAGGCCGCAAACGTGTGTGCAATCGTTCGAATCAGCGCTGCGTTTCCTGAGCGACAATCGACTCGGGTTTCATGTCTCGCTCGGACAGAGGTTCATCGTGCACTCGGTAGCCACCCTTGAGCCCATCGTTGAGCAGTGACCACATGCCTTTGTTGAAGTCGTAACTGACGTTCTTCACCGTGTACGGCAAGGTTTTGTCGTACAGCTGCACACCACTCTGGAACAGCGCCCGGTACAGCACCCCACCCTGGTCCCAGGCGTCATACAGGCCGGCACCGAAGGTGTCTTCATCGAGGTAGTAGGTACGCTTGCTGTAGACGTGGCGTTTGCCCGGTTTGAGTGTGGCTTCCACCACCCACACACGGTGCAGCTCCCAACGTTCACAGGCCGGGTTGGCGTGGTGCGCCATGAACTGCTCTTGCTGACCACAGCCGAAGTAAAACTTGTAGGCGTTGTACGGAATGTACATTTCCTTGCGCCCCACCAGTTTGTAATCGAAGCGATCCTGGCTACCCGAGAACATCTGCAATTCATCAAACAGGTTTACCCCACCCTGGTTGGGGACTGGCGTGTCGTAGTTGAATTCCGGCGCCAACTTGATACGGCGCATGCCTGGTGTATAGCTCCAGGCTCGGCGTGGCTGGCTCTGCGGGTCGAGGAAGTCGGCAAGAATGATCAGTTGCCCGGCACTGCGGGCCGGATAGCTGTCCATCGCCCAGGCACGGTAATACAGTTGTGGATCACGATCAGCCTGCTTGACCTGATAGTACGGCGCTTCCTCCATGGTGGCGGACTCGGCTGTCTTGGTCACCGAACCCTGGGAATCCACCACCCAGCTATTGGACGAAGACGTGGTGGTGTAGCCCGACCCTTTGTAGCGTAGTTGCTGGTTCCAGATCACTTCGTTGCCATTCTGCGGCAAGGGGAACGGCAAACCGCCCCGGCACACTGGGTCCACCGCCAGGTTGTCCTTGGTGGTATGACAGGTACTGGCATTGCGCGCAGAGGCATCGAGTATCTCTTGCGGATACGCGGCCGTGCGATGGCTCGGATAAATATCCAGGTAATAGTCGGGAAATTTGCCGAGCAGCATTTTTTGCCCGCCACTCAATTTGTCGGCGTACTGCTCCATGTTTTTCGAATTGATGCGTAGGATCGGTTTTTCGTCCTTGAAAGGGTCGACCCAGAATCCGCTGTCGGGCTTGAAACCCGGAGGAATCTGCCGCAATCCGCCGGTGTACGGCGGGATGCTGCCATCGGCATTGCCCGCAATGATCGCGCCGAAGGGTGTCAGGGTCTTGCCGATTTGTGCCACTTGATCGGCGGGTGCCGCAGCCATACTGCAGTTGGCGATGCCCAACAACGCCAACGCAAACGCAAATTGTCCTTTCATGATCAGTTACTCCGCTTGTTGGCGTGTTCAGATGGAGGTTTTAAAGGTGAAGGCCAGCCAGCCACGGTCGGTTCCGCCGACGGCGCCGTTGCCACCGACGGTGTCCCCCGGAATGTTCTTCGACTGGGCATCGGTGTCGGAGTAACGCAGGCCAAACTCGTAGCGCTGGGCGTAGGTCATTTGCACGCCGGCCGACCAGGTCAATGCACCTTCATTACCGCCACCGGCGCTGGCGGCGTTGCCGTAGAGGCCGTAATTGACGGTCAGCGGCACGGTCATATCCCACGAGGGGAAGACCGACAGGTACTGCGGCGTGTAGTTGACGGCGAAGGCTGCGTAATCGCGGGTTGAACAACCATCGCTCTTGTCGCCCGAACCGGGTGTACCTACACGTGGATCGACACAGTTAGGACTGTTCTCACCCAGGTAAAGCTCTTCGTGCTCGGTCACTTTGCGCAGGTGGCTGTAGGCAAACTCGCCAATCAAGGTGGCGTTCGGTGCGATGAAGTTTCGCGGTACGCCGTACACGGCGTTGATGACAAAGTGGTAGGTGTCGCCACGAGGTCCTTCGTTATCAGTCGGGTCGACCCCCACTGCGTTCAAGGCTCCGTTTTGGCGATAAGAGATCTCACTGCCCACCGACACCGTATCCAGGACCGTCGACAAACTCAGGCCGACAAGCTTGACGCTACGTGGGTATACCAGACGATAGGTCCCGGTCGCGGCCGAAACTTCCGGCGCCAGCCAGGGCTGATAATCATCGAACTGGCGATAATAGGCGCCGATGGTTGACTGAATGGCATCAACATCGTACTTGGCCATTACCCCCCAGTTGGCAGAGTCACGACCGTATTTGGATTTCTCCCGGTTTAAGGAGAAACCTGGCGCGACCGGCAGGCGATCCGGACCTTCAAAAAACGGGTCTGCCGCGCCGAAGTAAGTTCCGCCGTACGGAATGCGGGTGTAGTCCCACTCATAGAAATACTGCGCGGCCAATGTGAGATTGTCAGTGGCCTGGGCTTTGACGGACACCTGCCCGATGGGCAAGAACACTTCCTTGGTCTCGATACCCGGGCTGGTCACCGCCTTGGCGCCGTCGAGCGGTGCTTGCGAATAGGAGATCGCATGAGCCCCGAACAACAAACCCTCACCCCAATAGTTGGTGTGCCGACCGATCTTGACGTTCACCGTGGAGTCGCCCACGCGCAGGTTTTTCCAGAGGAAGGCATCGAGAATTTCCCCTGACGGGCCTTCGACGTAGCGCTTTACTTCCGAGCTGTAGTGGTCATTGTCGTAGCTGGTCTGGAAACCGGGAACGTTACTGTGCACGTCGTCGTTGTGGTAGGCCTGGTCATACCAGCCGGCGGCACTGAGTCGCGCGCCCCACTCCTTGCGGTAGGAAAAATCGACTTCGGTGAGCAAGTCGACCCGGTTGGTGACGACGTCATTCTTGTCGAACTTGCCGTCCGACTCATCGTAGTTGGGATTGTTCATGATGCGCCGGTCCTGCCCCTCCATACGCATGCCCAAGGTGTATCGCAAGGTGTTGTCCCAACGCAGTTGATAATCCGGGTTGGTCAGCTCGATGGGCACGGCCATCGCCGCGCCACTGTAGTCGAAGGCCAACTTCCCCACCGCCAGCAGCATCACAACCCGCTGAGCTCGCATGCGCCCCTTTTTACTCATGTGTTTCATGCAAACCACCTTTTGTTTTTATTGTCAGTCGTTTCGTCTGCACCCTCGTTCAAGGGCGCCCTGGCTAGCGCCCGATGGGGTAGATGATGGATTTTTCCTGGGTGAACTCCTTGAGCCAGTTCGGTCCGAACTCACGCCCCAGGCCCGACCGTTTGTACCCGCCGATCGGCGCATACGGCAGGCTGCCGCTGCCGCCATTGAGGTAAACACTGCCGGCGCGAATCCGTCGGGCCAGGGCATAAGCCGTGGCGGCATCTGCTGAAGCCACCGCACCGTTCAGGCCAAAGCGCGAATCGTTGGCGATGGACACGGCCTCATCGTCATTGTCAAAGCCGATCACCACACCCACCGGCCCGAAGATTTCCTCCTGCGCAATGAGCATGTCGTTGCGCACGTCATCGAACAGGGTGATGTCGGTGAAGAAGCCTTGGCGCAAATGCGCAGGTCGCCCCCCGCCACAAACCAGCGTCGCCCCGGCATCGCGACCGCTGGCAATGAAGTGTTCGACCTTGGCCCGCTGCGACTCGCGAATCAGCGGCCCCATCATCACGCTCGGATCCGCCGGATCACCCACTTTCCATTGACCGGCAATGGCCTTGGCACATTGCACGAACTGTTCACGTACCGAGTGATGCACCACAAAACGGGTCAGCAGTGCGCAACCCTGCCCGGCGTTGACCGCCAGTCCCGCAACAGCGCCGAGGGCCGTCGCTTGAATGTCCGCGTCGGCGCGCACGATCAACGCCGATTTGCCGCCCAGCTCCAGGTGCACGCGTTTGAGAGTCGGTGCAGCCTGGCTCATGATGCTCACACCCACAGCTTCCGAACCTGTGAACGAGACCATGTCCACCCGTGGAT
Organism: Pseudomonas vancouverensis; assembly: GCF_004348895.1. Classification (GTDB taxonomy): domain Bacteria; phylum Pseudomonadota; class Gammaproteobacteria; order Pseudomonadales; family Pseudomonadaceae; genus Aquipseudomonas; species Aquipseudomonas vancouverensis. The sequence goes on along the minus strand of NZ_RRZK01000009.1, from coordinate 78,649 downwards.
CACTGCTCAACAGGCTGCCCACCTCAACGCCACCGGTGATGATGTTCAGCACACCTTTGGGCAAACCGATCTCTTCGGCAATCTGACCAAACAGCAGCGCCGAATAGGGGGTAAAGGGCGATGGCTTGAGCACCAGGGTGTTGCCGGCCAGCAACGCGGGAAACACTTTGGCCAGGTTGAGCAGGAACGGAAAGTTGTAGCCGGTGATCCCGGCGACCACGCCTATGGCTTCCCGCTCCACCGTGCCGCTGCCGAGAATCATCGACCCGGTCGGGTTGAACGGATCGGGATTGGCCTGCACCGGAATCTGCACGCTATCGCTGTGCAACGACTGCTCGATGGCCGTCAGTACATGGCCCAACGGCATGTCCACCTGCATGGCATAGGTGACGCCTTGCGAGCAGCCGACTTCAGCGATGATCAGCGCCGCAATCTGCTCACGCCTGGCCACCAGTGCAGCATGCATACGCCGCATATGGTCGGCACGCTCGGCCATGCTCAACCGGGGCCACGGGCCGTTGTCAAAAGAGTTGCGCGCAGCCGCAATGGCGGCCTCGGTGCTGTGCAGATCGCCGGTCGGCGCATGCCCGATCACTGCTTCCGTCGCCGGGTTGAGCACGGCTTCACGCGGCCCATCGGCGCCCACCCACGCACCGTCGATGTACAACTTGTCCAGTTGAGTAAAGGGGACACTCACAGTGCTCTGGTTCATCGTGTTGTGATTCCTGAGGATTTGCCTGTAATGAGTTCTGCTGCGCGCATGGCGATCGCCATGGCCGGGGCATTGGTGTTGCCGGAGACCAGGCAAGGCATCACCGAGGTGTCGACTACGCGCAGCCCCTCGACACCCCGCACGCGCAGCTGCGGATCAAGCACCGAAGCGCTATCGCTGCCCATGCGACAGGTGCCGGAAACGTGGAAAGCGGTTTGGCCGAAGCGCCGGAACGCCGCAAGAATCTGCTCGTCGCTTTCCACCCCCGGGCCGGGTGTCAGTTCTCCGACGAGGAAGGATTTGAGCACTGGCTGGTCGGCCAGGCGGCGGAACCAGCGGAACAAGGCAATCGCGGAGGAACGATCGATGTCGGCACTCAAGTAATTGGCGTTGATCTGCGGCGGCACGGAGGGGTTCGCTGACCGAATGCGCACCTCGCCCTGGCTCTGGGGCCGCAGGAAATAACCGCCGATGGTCAGACCGGGCTGCTTGTCGATTGCAACCTTGTTACCGTCGCCATCCATGGAATAGAGGCTGACTCCGATTTGTGCATCCGGCAGGTCCAGCTCGGGGCGGGTCTTGATAAAACCACCGGCCTCATGGGCCGCATGGGTCATTGGCCCCTTCTTGCGCAGGAAGTATTGCGCCACCGCACCCAGCAAACCCACACCATGGAAACAGTGATTGAAGCTGCCGCTGGTCACCCGGTACTGCATGGCCATGTACACATGCTCACGCAGATTGCGCCCGACGTCCGGAGCATCCTGCAGCACTTCGATACCCAGTGAGTTCAATAGCCCGGCCGGGCCGATGCCGGACAACTGCAACAGCTTGGGTGATTCGATGGCACCGGCACACACCATCACTTCACGACGTACCTCGAACCGGTTCTTTCCGTCGCTGTTGCTGACCTGTACGGCACTGGCGCGGCGCTTGTCGAACACAATGCGCTGCACGTCCGTGTCGGTCATCACTGTCAGGTTGGGACGGTGGCGCACCGGGTCGAGAAAGGCTTTTGCGGCACTGAATCGCTGGCCTTTCCAGGTGGTCTGCGGCTGATAACCAAAGCCGCCGTGCAGCACGGAGTCGACATGGTTGGTATCGTCCGTTTGCGCCACCCCGAGCTCGCCGGCGGCGCTGATGATTGCATCGCACAGGGCATGCCGGGTGGGATGGACGGTGACCTTGAGCGGCCCACCGACACCGCGCCATTTGCCCTTGCCCAGTTGATGATCTTCCAGGGCAACGAACTGACGCCCCATGTCACCCCAGCCCCAGCCCGTGCAACCCTGTGCTTCCCAACTGTCGTAATCGGCGGGCGTGCCTCGCACATAGACCATGCCGTTCACTGAACTGGAGCCACCAATGGTCTTGCCCTTGAGCCATTGCTCGTCAGTCATGCCTTCGCCACGCGCAGCCTGGTAGCTCCAGACATGGGGATTGCCAGGGTTGAGCAATTTGCCGATGCCACGCGGCATGGCGATCAAGGGGCTGGTGTGATCCGGTCCGCTTTCGATCAGCAGGACGGAGATCCTGGAGTCGGCGGACAATCGATTGGCCAACACGCAGCCAGAGGAACCCGCACCAATAATGATGTAGTCGTAGATTTTGCTCATTGTTGTTCTTCTTTTTGCTGGTTGCTGTAAGCCTGCGACCGTCGGCGGTCAGTCGGCCTTTGGCGGCGCCTGCCGGGTTTCGGCCGGTGTATCACGCACTTCGATTACACGTTCAGGACAGGCCCGGGCACCTCGCTGGGCCAGCCCCTCCTGCCCCGCAACCACGATGAAGCCATCGCTGGCGATGTAACCGTTGTCATCCAGCGGGTAGAGTGACGGCGCGACGTTGTGGCAACGGGCATGGCCGACGCAGCCGGATTGGTTGATCAGCACTTTCATGCGCTGGCCACCGCTTGAGAGGAAACCTCTGTCGCCGCACCCGCCAGGTCCCACTGCAAGTGCAGCTCTTCCATGCCGAACACACCGAAAGCGTTGAATCGAGGCGTACTGTCATCAGCGATGCGAAACGGTGGCAGCCGCTGTAACCAAAGCTCCAAGGCGATACGCAACTCCCGGCGAGCCAGGTGGGAGCCCACGCAACGGTGCACACCATAGGAAAACGCCATGTGAGGCGCAGCACCCGCACTGCGTAGAAAGTCGACCTTGTCGGCCTCGTCGAACACTTCAGGATCGAGGTTGGCCAGCTCAGTACTGATCAACACCATGTCGCCCTTCTTCATCATCGCGTCGCCGATTTGCACGTCGCAGGTGACCGTGCGGCGCATATTGACGATTGAATATGAGCGCAACAGTTCTTCCACGGCATCGCCGATCAACTCAGGGTTTGCTCGCAGTTGAGCCTGCTGTTCCGGGTGGCGCGCCAGATGGCGAAAGAACAGACCCAGGCAGGACGTCACCGTGTCCAGACCGGCGATAAAAATCAGGAAGTTGATGCCAAGCATTTCGTCATCGGTGAGCGGCCGGCCATCGATCTCGCTGGTCAGCAGGTAGCTGGTGAAGTCATCCCCGGGATTGGCGCGACGCTCGGCGATGTGCTGGCGGATCCAGGTGGTGATGGCTCGCGCATTGTCGGTCACCGTTTGCATGTCAAAGCTTTTGATCAGTGTCTGCGTCCAGTGCTGGAACAGCGGCCGATCTTCCAGTGGCCAGCCCATCAGCGTAAGGAAGATCAGGGTGGGAAAGGGTTTGGCAAATGCTTCGTTGAAATCGCAGCGGCCCTGGGCGATTACCTCGTCGATCAGTTGATTCGCCAGCAAGCGTATGTCCTGTTCAAGCGCCTCGACCTTCCTGGGGGTGAACAACGGATTAAGCAGTGCACGGTATTTGGCGTGTTCCGGCGGGTCGATTTCCAGCGGCGCCAGACGCCAGCTTTCACCGAGCAACATCGAATAGGGTGTCAGGCCCACACTGCTGAAGGTTTGCGGGTCTTGCAGAATACGCCGCAAGTCTTCCGCACGGCGAGGCACCCAAGTACCCGGCAGGAAACCCAGGCGTGGAATCCAGAAAATCGGCGGGGTCGTCTGGTGCAACGCAGCGGCCCACTGATAGGCATTTTCACCTTGCGCGGTGAGCTCCGCCCACAGGTCGAAATCACGGACCAGGTGCGGCGGGATATGCGCGGGAAAAGGCTGGGGCGTCGCATCGGCATGGCTCATTATTGTTCTCCAGTGTCTCTGTCGGACTGGAGAAACGGTACTGCCGGCGGGTGGTCGCCACAACGGACGGAACGGCGATTTTGTTCGGCAACCCGATATTTCATTAACACTTTCGATAAATATGTCCTAAAACATATTCTGCAGATATGAAACAACACAGCCATGTTTCACTCAGCACCGTCGGGCGACACCTGCGCCAGACGCCAAGACTCCAATAAAAAAAGCTCTGCAGAGGTACAGGATGTCTCACTTAGCTCGTGTGCAAATGTTCGACAAAAACATCCCTAGTCAACGCCACGCCTTACGCTCCCAACGCACCCGTGAGCTGCTGCTCGACCACATGTACCGCCTGGCGCTGGAAAAGGGCTACGAGGGAATTACCGTCCAGCAACTGCTCGATAGTTCAGGCGTGGCCCGATCGACCTTCTATGCACACTTTCGCGACAAGGAAGACCTGATCGTCGCAGGATACGAGGCCATCGGCATTCCCGCGACGAAGGTGACCGAGGTCGATGGCGATCGCCGCGTCGTGCTGGATGTCTCAACCTGGCTGTTCAGCGCGACCGAGCGTCACGCCGCATTGACTACGGCATTTTTCAGCGGGCCGGGGCAGAACGTGATTCTTGCCCATCTGGAAAACATCCTGATCATTCAGGTGCGTGAACATTACCGAAAACAGGGCCTATACCAGACCGAGCGCATGCGAGGCGAAGCGGCCGTGCGCTGTTTTGTCGGCGCATTGGTGGGGCTGTGGTTGTGGTGGGTGCGTCATGACTACCCGAACTCGGCGCAGGAAATGACCGAGACTTTCGACAGCCTGATGAATAACGGGACCTGGCCGCCGACCTGCAGCGTCAGGGAGTAGCCACGCTACGAGGCACACGCCATGATCAGAAACTGCCGGAACGCTTGAGCCGGGTCGGACAAACGATGATTCGGCAGCCAGATCAGCCCCAGTTCCATTGGTGGAATGACATCCACCAGCGGGCGGACTTCGATCTTTTTACCTTCCAGAGACCAGGCGCGGTAGAGCATGTCGGAAAGAATGGTCACGCCGAAACCATGGGCCACCAAACCCCGCAGCGCTTCCATCGAAGAGGTGCGAAAGGCCACCTTGGGCGCCAGGCCACGGGACTCCCAGTAACGCAATGTCGACACATCCCCCTCATCCAGCGTGGCAAGGATGTAGGCGTGTTCGGCAACGTCCTCCAGGTTGATCGACGTTTTCGACATGAGCGGGTGCTGACTGGCGAGCCAGAGTTGCCGACGGGAACGTATCAGCACCTGATGCTCAAAACCGCCCAGGCTGGGTGTGTTGGAGACGATGGCCAGCCCCAGGTCGAGATCGCCATTGCTCACCGCGGTTTCTATGCTGTGGCGATCCATGTCGACCAGATCGATGTCCACCTGCGGGTAGCTGCGTTTGAACCGCGCCAACAGCGCGGGCAGGAAATAACCCAGCACCGTGTAAGACGCTCCTACCCGCACGGTGCCTCGCATTGTGTGCCCCAGAAACAGCGGCTCACTGAGGGCATCCTGCAGGGTGTCGAGAATATGCCGTGCGTGCTGGGCGAACTTGTTGCCTTCAGCCGTCAGCGTCACGCCATGGGGTAGGCGATCGAACAAGCTGACACCCATGGACTCTTCCAGGTGCAGAACCGCGGCGGTAATGGCCGACTGCGAGACGTGCACTTTCAGCGCTGCCTGCGAGAACTGCCCGGCGTCGGCAGCCGCCACGAAGTAGCGCAGTTGGCGCATCGAAATATCTTTGCCCTTGTTCATCCCGACTTCCGATACCGGTCATGACAGCAAAACACCGCAGGCACGACTGCGCCCGGCAGATGCAGGAAATGCCGAAGCGCCCGTTGAAGGGCGCCGTGCAATGAAACCTTCAGCGGCGAATGGTGGCCGTGATCTTGGCGTGCGGTCCATTGACCTGAGCGGCCCAGGCTTCGGCGGCCTGATCAAGGGTGTAATCCAGATAATCCACCTGGATCTGCTGCTCTTTGGCGATCTTCAACAGGCGCAACCAGATTTGCTCGCGGTCAGCGGGCGGACGCTGGCCAGTGCCGATGCAAGACAAGCTGCGGAACAACAGATCGGCGATATCCAGATTGAGCTGGCGTCCGGCACCGGTGCCGATGGTCATGATCCGTGCGCCCCAGTTGGTGGCTTTCAGAGACGTCAGCATCGGCTGACCGCACACCAGGTCGAGGACCACGTCAAAACCACCGCCAGCTGCTTCTTTGAGCGCACCGACATCATCGCTGCCGCCCAACGTGACCACTTCGTCTGCGATGCCTTGCGCCTTCAAGCGGCCCAACGCTTCGGCCGAGCGCGCGGCCCCCACCACCTTGCCTGCACCCATACCGCGGGCCAGTTGTAACGCGATCTGGCCGAGGGTTCCGGTGGCACCGAGGATCAATACTTTCTCGCCCTTCTGAATCGCCGCTTTTTCCAATGGCACAATGGCGCCGGTCGCGGCGATGCCCATGCTGATTGCAGTTTTATCGTCGACGTCATCAGGCACAGTCCAGACTTCCGCCTGAGGTACCAGGGTGCGTTCAGCCCATGCTCCGAATGGCAACACCGAACGCTCACCGAAATACACGCGGCGACCATCTGGCGCACGGCCTACGCCCTCACCGCGAATGACACAGGGATACTCGACACCCAAACGATAGGCGCCCAATACATCCCAGCCGCCAAGACCGGCAGTATCGACATCAATCAGCACCGCGCCTTCTTGCGGCTCTGGCTCACGAAACTCACCGACTACCGGTAGCGCGTTACGCTCGGAAATGACTGCTGCACGCATGGGGTTCTCCTTTTCTGTTTTGTTTTCAGTCTGTGCCCGGGCAGATAATTGAACACATATCTGTTATTTGTCCATATATTTACTCAAATCAAGCGGTTTTTGTCTGCCCTTTCCCGCCTGCAGCGTGAAGCCTCGACCCGCGCAACAACACCCTCTGTCCGCCCCTCCCGCAGGAAAATGCCCAGTGAGCTATACCGAAAATCCCCGCCTTGCACTTTTTTCAGCACAGGAGGTTGATCATGAACACGAGAAATCCAATGGCGGCGCTGATGACCGCTGTGGTGATCCTCGGGTGTACGAACTCATCCAGTCAGACGGTCACTTTCCCCCTATCGGCTACCCCTCAGAACCTCGGCCAGATCGCCAATACCACCTTGGCCAGCCAGGGCAACCAGACCGGCTTCACCTTTGTCATCAGTGGGGTTCCCAGCGGCACCCTGCGCCCCTTGAACCTCTATACGTCGATCCATAAAGGCAGCTGCAAACAGCCCGGTCCTGTTGCGTACGAGATGAATGACCGGATCAACACCAACCGCATTTCTTCGACACGCGGCTGGACTTATTCAAGAAGCGCCCCGGTCGCTCTGTCAGCGCTGTTTTCCGGCGATTACTACGTGGTTGTCACCACCACACCGGCCGATGGCAACATCGATATTTTCTGCGGAGATCTCAAACAAACAGCGTAGTGAAAATTGACGTTTCACCGCACTCAACACCCTGCGCAACACCGTAAAAAACACGCTGCATTCCGGTATCTGAATATCCAATATCAGGCCGTCGTTTTTGTGATTTTACGATCCCGCCCACCGCTCCCTAGACTCCAGCCAATAACGAGGCAACGCCGTTCTCCTGGCGCCGCCATGACAATAAAGCCTGGAGGATGAGCATGAGTGCGTCCCCGTCCCTGGATGACAAATACATCCAGCACAGCGGAAAAGTTTTACTCACCGGTATTCAGGCCCTGGTACGTCTGCCCCTGATGCAGCGTCAACGGGACCTGGCCAATGGTTTGAACACTGCCGGGTTCATTTCCGGCTATCGTGGCTCGCCCTTGGGTGGTTTTGATCAGGCATTGTGGAAAGCCCGGAACTACCTCAAGGAGCACCACACGGTGTTCCATCCAGGCATGAACGAGGACCTTGCCGCCACATCGATCTGGGGCACGCAACAGGTCAATATCTTTGAAGGCGCCACCTACGATGGCGTATTCGGCATGTGGTACGGCAAGGGCCCAGGCGTCGACCGCTGCGGCGATGTGTTCCGACATGCCAACGCTGCCGGCACGTCCCAATTCGGCGGTGTACTGGCCATTGCCGGTGATGATCACGGCGCTCGCTCCTCCTCGTTGCCACACCAGACCGAGCACATTTTCAAAGCGGTGATGATGCCGGTACTTGCACCCTCAGGCGTGCAGGAATACCTCGACTACGGCATGCACGGCTGGGCCATGTCGCGTTACTCCGGCTGTTGGGTGGCACTCAAGGCGGTGGCGGACACCGTAGAAAGCGCAGCCGTCGTCGATATCGACATCCACCGCGTCCAGCCGGTTATTCCAGATATCCCACTGCCGGAAGGTGGCTTGAATATCCGTTGGCCAGATCCGCCTCTCGCGCAGGAACAACGACTGCTGGAACACAAACTGTACGCCGCCCTCGCCTACGCCCGCGCCAACCGGCTCGATCGTATTGTGATGGACTCACCGAAAGCGCGAATCGGCATTGTCACCTCGGGCAAATCCTACCTCGACGTCTGCCAGGCGCTAAAAATCCTCGGCATCGACGAAGCGCTCGCGCAGCAGATCGGACTGCGCGTGTACAAGGTCGGCATGGTTTGGCCCCTGGAGGCCGAAGGCGTGCGGCAGTTCGCCGAGGGCCTGGAGGAGATTGTGGTGGTGGAAGAAAAACGCCACCTGATCGAGTACCAGTTGAAGGAAGAACTCTACAACTGGCGTGAAGACGTGCGTCCACGCATCGTTGGCAAGTTTGACGATAAGGGCGAATGGAGCCTGCCGCACACCGACTGGCTGCTGCCGGCAGTCAACGACCTCACACCGGCGATGATCGCCCGCGCACTGGCCAAGTGTATTTTGCGTTTGCATCAGAATGGTCCGTTGCAAGTTCGCCTCGCAGTGCTGGACGCGCAGCTGGCCAGTAAACACCAGTTCAGCAACCTGATGGAGCGTGTACCCCATTACTGCTCAGGTTGCCCGCACAACACATCGACCAAAGTCCCGGCGGGAAGTCGAGCCCTGGCCGGCATAGGCTGCCACTACATGGCAGCATGGATTTATCCGCAGACCCAGACTTTCAGCCAGATGGGCGGCGAAGGCGTGGCGTGGATCGGACAGGCGCCATTTACCAAAACCGAGCATGTGTTTGCCAACCTCGGTGACGGCACCTATTTCCACTCCGGCATTCTCGCCATCCGGGCTGCCATCGCTGCAAAAGTGCAGATCACCTACAAGATCCTCTACAACGATGCCGTGGCCATGACCGGCGGCCAACCGGTGGATGGCAGTCTCAGCGTCGCACAGATCAGCCGGCAGCTTGCCGCCGAAGGCGTGCAACGCCTTGTCGTGGTCAGTGACGATGTCGAGAAGTACCAGCACATCCATGATCTGGCCGACGGCGTGCCGGTGCTGCGCCGCGACAAAATGGAGGAAGTGCAGGAACAATTGCGTCAGTACAAAGGTGTGTCCGCAATCATCTATGACCAGACCTGCGCTGCGGAAAAACGTCGACGTCGTAAACGTGGCAAGTTCCCGGATCCGGCACGCCGAGTGGTGATCAACGAAGCGGTGTGTGAAGGTTGTGGTGATTGCAGCAGCAAGTCCAACTGCATGTCAGTGGTGGCCGTGGAAACCGAGTACGGTCGCAAACGTGAAATCGACCAATCCTCCTGCAACAAGGATTTCACCTGCCTTAACGGTTTTTGCCCAAGCTTCGTAACCGTCGAGGGCGGCGCGCTGCGTAAACCCAAAGCCCTTGCGTCGAGTGCGGAGGATTCTTGGGACCTGCCCACGCCACCCACCGTCTCGCTGAATGAGCCGTACAGCATTCTGGTGACTGGCGTGGGGGGAACCGGTGTGGTGACCATCGGCGCGCTGCTGGGGATGGCCGCGTTTATCGAAGGTAAAGGCACCCTCAACCTGGACATGGCCGGCATGGCGCAGAAAGGTGGTGCGGTTTGGTCACATATCCGTATCGCCGAACACCAGGAACAACTGTTCGCCCCCCGCATCGCCGAAGGTGAAGCCGCCCTGCTGTTAGGCTGCGATCTGGTGGTCAGCGCCAATACCGAAACCCTGTCCAAGCTGCGTCATGGCGTGACCCATGCCTTGATCAACAGCGAAGAAACCATCACCAGTGCTTTTGTCCGCACCTTCGCCCAGCAGGCGGAAAGTGGTGACTTGCTGAAGCACCCGGACCCGACCTTCCAGACTGGCAACATGTCAGCGCAAATTGCCGAGGCAGTCGGGGCTGCTCAAGCGGACTTTGTCGACGCCAGCAAAATTGCTACGGCCTTGATGGGTGACTCCATTGCCACCAACACGTTCATGCTCGGCTATGCCTACCAGAAAGGATGGTTGCCCGTGGGCAAGGCGGCACTGCAAATGGCGATCGAGATGAACGGCACGGCGGTGGCATTCAATCTCTCCGCCTTTGCCTGGGGCCGACGTAGTGCCCATGACCTGCCGCGGGTATTGAGCAAACTGGAAGCGGCCAAGGTGAAAAGCGCAGATCGCCAACTGTCGCAAAGCCTCGAAGAAACGCTGGCACGTCGCGTGGAGTTTCTCACGGCTTACCAGAATTACGCTTATGCCCAACGTTACTGGCAACGCGTCGATCAATTCATCAAGGCGGAAACCGCCTTGCTGGGACAACCCGGAAAACTGTCGGCAAGCGTTGCGCGTAACTACTTCAAAGTGTTGGCGATCAAGGATGAGTACGAAGTGGCCCGTCTGTTTACCGATGGACAATTCCTCGAAAAAATCCAGGCCAGCTTCGAGGGCGATTACCGCTTGCGCTTCCACCTGGCGCCACCGGTACTGAACGATAACGGCTTGGGTCGCGAACCGAAAAAACGCAGTTTCGGGCCATGGATGCTGCAGGGATTCAAGCTGTTGGCCAAACTCAAGTTCCTGCGCAATACCTGGCTCGACCCATTTGGCCGTACCCATGAACGCAAGGTGGAACGCAACTGGTTGGCCGATTACGAAAGCATTCTCGACGAGGTCCTCAGCGGCTTGAGCATCGACAAGCTCGGCCTGGCTCAGGACCTGGTGGAGCTGCCTGAAAGTGTTCGTGGATATGGACCGGTCAAGGAGCGTTTCCTGGCTCATGCCCAACAGCGTCGGGCGCAGCTGCTGGAGCAGTGGAGCAATGGAGCCGCCGCCCAGTTCCATGATGCCAGTCAGGACAACCGCAAAATCGCGGTCACTCAACTGTAAGCCTTGCCCGGGCCGCAGCCTGTGTGGCCCGGGAGATTGACGAGTTGAACAAGGACACCTCATGAATGAACAACTGACCCGAAACTACCGTGAGATTCTCCAGGGTGTCGGTGAGAATCCGCAACGTGAGGGCTTGCTGGACACACCGGCACGCGCGGCGAAAGCCATGCAGTACCTGTGTCACGGTTATCAGCAAAATCTCGAACAGGTCGTCAATGGTGCGCTGTTTGAATCGGATAACGATGAGATGGTCATCGTTCGTGATATCGAGCTCTATTCGTTGTGCGAGCATCACCTGCTGCCGTTCATAGGCAAGGCCCATGTCGCCTACCTGCCAACGGGCAAAGTACTGGGGCTTTCGAAGATCGCGCGGATTGTCGACATGTTCGCGCGCCGCCTGCAGATTCAGGAAAACCTGACCCGTCAGGTGGCCGATGCGATTGCCCGGGTGACCGATGCCGCCGGCGTCGCTGTGGTGATCGAGGCAAAGCACATGTGCATGATGATGCGCGGAGTGGAAAAGCAGAACTCGGTCATGAGCACGTCGGTGATGCTGGGCGTGTTCCGTGATTCATACAACACCCGCCAAGAGTTCCTGCAGTTGATCCGCAACAGCCAGGGGCAGTAAGCCTGAGAGTCCTCAGGCTCGCTGCATCCCGTTCAACTGAGCATCAACATTCCACCGTCGATGACCAGCGTTTGTCCGGTGACAAAACGCGAACCGTCCCCGGCAAGAAACACCAGCACCGGCGCCAGGTCGCGGGCGGGTTCGCCCAGGCGCCCGCCAATGGGTACTTGCCCAGCCATGTAAGCATCATGCTGCTGCAATTGTTCGCTGCTCATGCTTTCACGGGTGGCCTCGTACATCGGCGTCCACATCGCCGGTGCAATGGCATTGACGGTAATCCCCAAGGGGCCCCACTCCCGGGCTACGGTGCGTGTCCAGGCCAACACTGCACCTTTGCTGGCTGCGTAATGGGCTTTACCGGGTTGTCCGAGCACGCCGGCTGCGGAGGCGAAGTTGATTATGCGCCCACCACTGCCCTTAAGCCGTTCATAGGCCGCACGATTGGTCAGGAAGGTGCCTCGAGTATTGACCGCGAACACCTGTTCCCACTCTTCCAGGGTAATTGCATCAGCGCTGGCATTCGGTGCGATTCCTGCGGCGTGCACCAACACATCCAGTCCCTTGAGTCGATCACAGGCCCAGGCAAAAGCGGCGTCCACTGATTGACTGTCGGAGATATCGCAGATTCTCGTCTCTGCCCAACCACCCCCGACACCCGTCATCGGTGCAGCATCGCCAAGGTCAAGACTGACGACATGCGCGCCCTCCTCGACAAAGGCTTTGACCACCGCCGCGCCAATGCCACGGGCACCCCCTGTGACGATGATTCGTTTACCTGCCAACTGCATGGACGATTCCTCTTCGGGTTGTTTTAAGAGCCTGCCTGATCAATACGGCGCAATGCCGAAGCAAACAGGCGCAATGCCGAGGCATGATGCTTTTCACCGGTGATCATCGAGGCTTTGCCGGCGCAGGCACGCGCATGGCTGACTTCGAGGAAGATGCCGAGCTTGAAGCCGGCCAAGACCAGGTACCAGTTGAAATGGTTCAGCGACCGCGAACTCCCGGCGCGGTAGTGGGCAACAAGCTCTTCGCTGCTGCAAAAGCCATCCCACGGGTGCACTTCGATAGTACCGGCACCTCGACCATCGGCACCGGGCCAGGTGACCACCAGCCAGGCCAGGTCGAGCAAAGGGTCGCCGATGGTCGCCAGTTCCCAGTCGACGATGGCCGCCAGCTCCCCGCTGTCGGGTTGGAACATCACGTTGGACAGGTGAAAGTCACCGTGCTGGATACCGGCTTGAAACTGTTGCGGGCAATGTTGGTTCAACCAGTCGGCCAAGCGTTCGAGACCCGGCAGACCGGCAGCCCCCGGCCAACCCGGGTAGTCTTTGACGCTGTCCAACTGAACCAGCCAGCGTGATACCTGACGCTGATGAAAACCCTCCGGCCGCCCGAAGTCCGCCAACCCGACCGCCTCGTGATCGATCTCACCCAGTCGCAACAGCGCGTCCACCATGGCCAGCCCCATACGCCGACGCAGTGCCGGCTGTACGGCATGTGGTGTCGGCAAGCCCTCGGTATTATTGGGATTGAAACCCCGAACCGGCTCCATCAGATAGAAACTCGCGCCCAAAACGTTCTGGTCGGCGCAATCGGCGATCAGCCTGGCATGGGGTACCCGTGAACCGGCCAATGCCTTGAGCAAACGTGCTTCGCGGGCAATGGTCTTGCTGCCGACTTCGCGCAGTTCCGCAGATGGCCGACGCAGTACAAAGTCGCGCTCACCCCGGCGCAATCGCAGCAACAAATTTTGTGTGCCTCCAGCCAGGCGTTGCGCCCCCACGATAGGTCCCCTCTCCAGCCCCATGGTGTCCATCCACTGCGACAGACGCTCGAGGTCGACCAGCTCTTGCCAGTCGTTCATGCCTCCAGCTCGCTCAGACTGGCCAACACGTCAGCGTACTTTTCCCGGGCACGGGCTGCCGCAGTAGGTCGGTGATAATCGGGGAAGCATTCGTCGCAGGGCTGATAGTCACGCAGCAACTGCTTCGCCACCGTGACTTTGTGCACTTCGGTCGGTCCGTCGGCCAGGCCCATTTGAAAAGAGCGAACGATGTAGCCGGTAAACGGCATTTCTTCGCTGACCCCCAGCGAGCCATGCACGTGCAAGGCGCGAGCGGCGATGTCATGCAACACCTTGGGCATGATCGCCTTGACCGCAGCGATGTCTTTGCGCACCCGTTTGTAATCCTGATAGTGATCAATACGCCAGGCTGTGCGCATTACCAATAGACGAAACTGCTCCAGCTCGATCCACGAGTCGGCAACCTTTTCCTGGACCATTTGCTTGTCTGCCAAACGACTGCCCTGAGTCTTGCGCGACAGCGAGCGTTCACACAGTGCATCCAGCGCCTTCTGTGCCTGACCGATCACGCGCATGGCGTGGTGGACACGACCGCCGCCCAGACGTACCTGAGCCACCACAAACGCCTGTCCCGGCGCACCCAACATGTCACTTGCTGGCACACGCACGTTATCGAAGGACAGGTAGGCGTGGGTTGCGGCCGGATCATCGGCAATACCGACGTTGCGGATAATCTGCACCCCCGGAGCGTCGGCGGGAACGATAAACATCGACATGCCTTCGTACACCGAAACCGTTTTGTCCGTCACCGCCATGACGATAAAAAACGAGGCATAGCGGGCATTGGAGGCAAACCATTTTTCCCCGCTCAGCAACCAGTCATCCCCGTGCCGCACCGCTTGCGTGGTGAAGACGGCCGGGTCTGCGCCCCCCTGAGGTTCGGTCATGGCGAAGCAGGAAACGATGTCGCCGTCGAGCAAGGGTTGCAGATAACGGCGCTTCTGCTCCTGGGTGCCGTAATGCGCGAGGATTTCGCCGTTACCCGAGTCCGGCGCCTGGCAACCGAACACTATCGGACCGAACAGTGAGCGTCCGAGAATCTCATTGATCAAGGCCAGACGTACCTGGCCATAACCGGCGCCCCCCAGTTCCGGCCCCAGGTGGCACGCCCACAACTTGCGCGCCTTGACCTGTGCCTGCAAGGGTTTGACCAATTGCTTGAACAGCGGGTCATGGATATTCCACGGACTGCCCAGCACGTGATCGAGGGGTTCGACTTCGGTACGCACGAAACGCTCGATCCAATCCAGCTCCACTTGAAACTCAGGATCTGTCTGAAAGTCCCAGGCCATGGTAGATCTCCTAGCAAATAACGATCAGGCGAGCAGCATGCCGCCGTCGACCAACAGGGTTTGACCGAGCACGTATCCGGCCAGCGGCGAGGCGAGAAACAAGGCAACGTTGGCCATGTCCCGGGGCGTTCCAAGACGTCCTTGCGGGATGGCGCGCAGTGCCCCTTCCAGGCGTTTTGGATTGCTGGTGGTCACCCGCGTGAGCTTGGTTTCCACCAGTCCCGGGGCAATGCCGTTCACCCGGATACCGTCACGGGCCCAGGCTTCAGCCAGGGTCCGGGTCAGCCCGAAAGCGCCAGTCTTAGACGCGTTGTAGGCGGGGTTGCCGCGGGTTGAGTGAAACGCGGCTGCCGAGCTGACCGTGATCATCGAACCCTTGGCCTCCCTCAGCAGCGGATGAAACTTCTGTGCACACATCATCAAGCTGGTGAGGTTAACGTCGAGCACACGCTTGAAGCCTTCGGTGAGAAACTCCTGACGGTCGTAGAGCACCGTGCCCTGCGCTTGAACAAGCACATCCAACCGCGTGAAAGGCACACTGACAGCCTCAATCAGCGCCGCATCCGCAACATTGACCTGAGCGTAATGCAACCCTTCAAGATCAGAGTCAGCCGAGTCCTGATACGCCTCGGCAGTGGCACGCGTGCCCCACACATGTACCTCGGCGCCGCGCTGGCGAAAGCTCTGCGCAATGCCGTTGCCAATACCGCTGGAACCGCCGATGACCAACACGGTTTTGCCGCTGAAATCCAACTCGTCCATGGGTAATCCTTGTGCGTTTAAATAAAGACTGCCAATCGAAAGACCTGTCACGACAAGGCCGCCAGACCTGTGCTAACCAAATGATCAAGTTCGCTTCCGGCAATGCCGAGGCTTTCCAGCACTTGCCTTGTATGCTGGCCGAGGGCGGGCGGTGGACGATGCAGCGATAACGGCAAATCGCCGAAATCCCAGAATGCGCCGATCTGCTGCATATCGCCGTAGACCTCGTGGCCATAATGGGCATGCAACCCCGCTGCGGCATGTTCAGGGCTATCGAGAAAGGCATCCATTTGCGCTTCCAGCACCGGCTGTGCCGGAATGCGCCTGCGCGCCAACTCATCGAGCGCCACCTGCCGGCTGAGGCCTGAAAAGTAAGCATCAGGCTGCCCGTCCGTCAGCGTGCGTAAACGCAGCGCCTCGTCTTCCTGCAGAGCGACCACTACCAGCCAGGCATCACTGCATTGGTACATGCGGTGGTCGTCACTCAGCCCGGTCTGATTGGCGTCCATATGGGCGACCGGCGTGAGGCTGCCGTCCTCCAACATCACAGCTTCGCTCATCGACAACAACGTGGCGCCCAGCAATGACGAGCTGACCATTTGCCCCACGCCAGTACGGTTGCGTTCGTACAACCCAAGCAGCAAGGCATAGAGCGAGGACAGACCGGCAAAAAAATCACCGACACCAAAACGCAGCCACATGGGCGCCTGGCCTTCCCCTCCCTGCTCGACCTCCCAACCACAGGCGGCTTGCATCAGTTGGTCAAAGCCCGGCCAATCCGCACGCGGCCCGCTCGCCCCATAAGCACTGACATGGCAATACAGCAATTGCGGGTTAAGTGCCTTGAGGCTGTCGTAATCGACCTTGAGTTTGCGCGCGGCCGGCAAACGCATGTTGTGGTGCACCACATCGGCCCAACGCGCCAGCGCTTCCACAGCAGGCCCGGTTTGCCGGTCACCCAACTGCAGCGCCACGCCCAGCTTGCCGCGCTGGGTACCGCTGAAAATCCTTTCAAGGCGGCGCATCGCATCACCTTTGGGTGCTTCGACCTTGATGACTTCAGCCCCAAGGTCAGCGAGCAACATGCACGCAAAGGGACCTGCCAGGTAGGCGCCGAGGTCCAGCACTTTCAGGCCATGCAAGGGAGGCAGAGGCGCCGGACCATCCTGTGACTGCGTAGGCTGAATCTCGACAAGTGCATCGAGCAGTGCGGCGTTCCCTTCCCCCATCAGCGGCGCACTGGCGCCGGTTCGTGCAGGTGGATGGACCTTCCAGGCAGCCCCTGGCTGAAGGGTCTTGCCCAACTGCACATCGTCCACTTCAACCACATAGCCATTTACCCGGGCTTGTTCGTCAAAGTAGATATCGCCAAAAGGCGCGGCTATCTGTGCAGCAACATCGTGCTGCCAGAAATGCTCGACCCACTCCTGCGCAGGCCGCGTAGCGATGATCGCCCTATTGGCGCCGAAGTTGGGTGCGACATGGCTGGGCGGCCACAATCCGTTCAGGCGAGCGACTTCGGTTTCTCCAAGTTCACTCAGCGCGGCGGCCATCCAGGGTGATTTGTCCGGAGAATAGTGCACATGCAACCAATGCCCATCGGCACATCGGTGCAACGGGATCGGAATGTGTTTATCCAGGCCTTTGGCAAAGGCCGCTGTCGGTGTTTCAGCGCGGTTCCAATGCATGGTCATGGGCACAAGCGCGGCCTGGGCCAGGCTCGTATGAGCGATGCCTCCCTTGCCATCCCTTTGACGCGCCAGCAAGCGCGCCATGACCCCGATCACGCACAGCCAGCAGGCCAGCCAATTGGCAAAGGGCATGCGTATGAAAGCCGGACCAGAACGGTGCGCCGGTTGCTCGTCCAGCAGCCCCAGGCGCGCCAGGATCAATGTTTCGTGGGGAATGTCATTGGCCAGCGCATGACGCTGCGGCCAGCCGCCGATAGCGGAGATGACCAGCCGAGGAAAATCTGCGGCGAGTTGCTCGTCCGCCAATCCATGGGCTTGCGCCTGTGCAGGTGTGAAATCGTGCAGCAGTACATCGGCACTGGCCAGCAGCTGCTGCAACTGTTGGCGGTCGGCGGTATTTTCCAGACTGAGCACAACACTGCGCTTGCCGCGATTGAGCACCGCAAACAATGCCGGTTGCTTTCTGGCAGGGTTATCCGGCGGCTCGACCATCACCACTTCTGCGCCCGCCTCGCCCAGTTGTAGTCCGGCAGCCGAACCGGCAATGCCGGAACACAGGCTGATGACGCGGGTACCTTCAAGGATTGCCTGGCTCATGCAGCACCTTTGAGTGTCTGTTCTGCCCATCGCGCTCTGCAGCAAAGCTGCAGAGCGCATCCATGGCGTCACTCTAAGTCGCCTTAACCAAATTCCATAGCTGGATTAGCATTCCGAATATAGAATCATAAATTCAAATATGAACACAAATGTGAAATACGTTCATTTATCGGACTTTGCCACCCAAGGACCTCGACATGATTTTGCGTATGGACCACTTCACCGTCGTCTCCGACCAGTTGGAGGCAACACGGGATTTCTACAGCCGGATACTTGGCTTGATCGAGGGGCCACGTCCGCCGTTTCCGGTTCCCGGTTACTGGCTGTACGCAGGCGATCAGCCGGTCCTGCATGTGGTAGGTGTGTCTGAGATGCCGCAACCACGACGCGGCGCGCTCGACCATATGGCCTTTCATGCCCAAGGCCTGCAGAAGGTTTGGGCACACCTTGAACATCATGGCGTGCACTTCAAAGTGATCAGAGCCCCCGGCACACCGCGCACCTGGCAGCTGTTCATGCAGGACCCCAACGGGGTCGAAGTGGAGCTGGATTTCGAGGCCGACGAAGTACCGCCCGTCGATTGGAAAAACCGTGCAGGCGGTTAGATCAAGCCTGAGTAACTACCGCCGTCGATCTGCAGATTCTGCCCGGTGATATAACTGGCCTGAACCGAACAGAGAAAAGCGCAGGCCGCGGCCAATTCACTCGGCCGGCCGAATCGTCGGGCAGCGATGGGCCTCAACATTTCCGCCCTGGCCTGCTCCATATCGAGCTGACGGTGCTTGGCTACCTGCTCGGTCATGAAGCGCAGGCGATCGGTTTCAATTCGCTCGGGCAACAGGTTGTTGATGGTCACGTTGTCGCGCACCACCTCAGCTGACAGTGCCTTGCTGAAAGCAGTCAGCCCGGCACGCGCTGCTGTGGACAACCCCAAGGGCAAACGGGGTGACTTGACCATGGCCGAGGTGATGTTGACGATGCGGCCAAATCCTCTCTCACGCATACCGCCCACCACTGCCTGAATCAGCAGAATGCCCGAGAGCATGTTGGCCTCAATGGCGGCCTGCCAGGCCGCGTGGTCCCAGTCTTCAAAGCGCCCTGGTTCTGGCCCGCCATTGTTGGTCACCAGAATGTCCGCATCCGGACACGCGGCCAGCAGCGCCGCTCGCCCATCCGCCGTGGATAGATCCGCGACCACCGTACGGGGCACTCGACCGGTACTGCTGAGGATGTCCTGGGCTGTTTGCGCCAGGGATGCCGCGTCGCGGCCATTGATCAGCACTTCACAGCCTTCCTGCGCCAATGCCAGGGCACAGGCCTTGCCCAACCCTCGGGAAGATGCGCACACCACCGCCTTGCGCCCGGCAATGCCCAGATCCATTGGTTATTCCTCTTGTTGTAAGGTCATTCATCCATACCCAACAAGGCGCTGATGTTGCGTCCAGGTTCGGCATCACTGCCGTAGGCGAATTGACCTGCGCGTTGGCGTTGCGCCAGTTGCTCCATCTGATAGCGATAGCGCGTACCTGGCGTATCGAAACGCGAGTGCAAGTCACGCCGTTCGTCGACCTCGAAGTAACGCTGGTTCTGCGGGCGCACCACGGAGTTGTCCTGCGGCTGGATGATGTAGTTGATGCGCGGCATCACATAACGAAACGGTGCAGGTGCAGCAGTGGTGTTGAACGTGACGTCACAGCGCGAGCGGTGTTTGCCTACCGGCAGGAATGGCTGGAGGTTGGGCACGTCATAACCCGGGCGAAAACGCGGATAGGAGATGCACACGTTGCTGCGCAAGTGAATGTGCAATACCGCGCGAAAGTCCTGGTACTTGGCGCGCACGCCGCCGACCCAGCGCATGATTGGCGCGACTGATTTCTGCGCGACGGTGCGGGTACGGGTTACCGTTTCAGAGGTCCATTGCACCTCCACCACATCCGACTCACTGATGCCGTCGCCAATGGTATTGGCGTGCAGGAAATCGGCGTGGGTCAAGTCGATAAGGTTCTCTACGGACAGCGCCGACGTCGCATCAAAACGTACCGTTCGCTGGGTATAACCAGGAAGACTGCCATCCAGCGGTAGAAACGGAATATGGGGTAGCAACAGCGCGTCGGCATTATCCGGATTGCCGTACCAGACCCAGATGTAACCGTAGCGCTCTATCAACGGATAGACACCCCGGCCGCCGGTAAATGCCGTCAATTGCGCTGCCTTTTCCGGTCGATGAGGGTGAAACTCAGCCGCCATCGGCTGCCCGTTATCCCGCCACAGGTAATAGGGCTGTGCGTGAATGATGCGCCGGATTGGCCGTGCACTGAGATCACGGCTATGGGCCACCGGAAACCAGGTGTCACGCAGGTCATAGTTGATCGGTGTCCAGTCGCCTCGAACCTTGCCTGACGGGGTTTCATGGGTAGAAAGTACGGCTTGCATGGTCAGTTCTCCTGTGCTCAGACGACAGCGCTGACGGCAATCAAGTTGGGCTGGCGCAAGCTGCGTAGTTCGCGTGACGAGGCCTCAAGCAAGGCGGCAATGGCTACACCGTCAATCAGACTGTTCACTGTGAAAAGCGGTTGTTTGCGCAGACGTGCCAGACGCCAGCGCAGGGGTGCCTTGGCCGGTGCCTGCTGATGTACGTAACCCCGCCAACACAGACTGGTGGTGCCACGGCGATTGGCGCCCGTCGAGATCATCAATGTGATCAGCGGCAACTCATCCTCACTGAGCAGGTCCACCCGAGTCATCCCACCTTGCAGTGCTACGGCCGTGCGCACAAACAAGGGGTAGTCCACGACAAATTGCGAGGGCAGAAACTGCGTAGTCCATACCGCGCCGCGCTCCAACACCGCGCGCCCCTGCTCAAGGCGTAAATCGCCAAGGAAGAAGTCGGTCATGCGCACATGGGAAAGCGCCATCAGGCACTGCGGACCGTCAAGCATCGCTGCCAGGAACTGCTCGTGCTGCATGTTGACGATGGTCGCGCCGGTGAATTCGCGCCCGCTCGGTTGATAGTCGTCGCTGGGCAGTGTGCTATGCGGTGTCCCCTCCCCCAACCACACATGGACAAACCCGTTCGCCTCGCTGACCGTGAAGGCACGTGCACCATAGCGAGCAGGCACACGCTCGCCCGCATGCAGGTTGGGGATCTGCGTGCAACGGCCTGTGGCGCCGTCGAAGACCCACCCGTGATAACCGCATTGCAAACCGGAATCCACCACCCGCCCCAAGGCCAGTGGCACGCGTCGGTGTGGGCAACGGTCTTCCAGCGCAAAAGCCTGGCCGGCAGCGTTGCGGAACAGCACCAGTTCCTCGCCGGCGAAGGTCACAGCCAATGGCGTTTGATCATTCACGGCCTCGGAAAGCGCCATGGCCCACCAGCCTGGGGTCATCATCGAGCTGCCTCATTGTTGTTGTGTTTTTGGGCACGTGCGTTGAACGCAGTCTGCGTCAACGGTAGCGCTTCGGGCGTGATAGATCAAACGAAAATAGACATTTTACTAATTTTTGTTCAGTTGTTTTTCATCAGACAAAGCAGAGTATTTAAGGCCTGCACAGCGAAATAGACATCTAAAACACAAACGAACGATCGATATACAGGCCACTTAATTGAACATTTGATACATTTATGATCAGTTTTAATTTTAAAAAGCTGGCAAACACTCCATAAGCCTGATTACCATGAGCTTGCTCATTGACCTCAAGGCGTACTGAACAATGAACCACTCCACCCTTGGCTTTGTCCTTCATGACGTCGCTCGCTTGATGCGTAAGCGCTTCGAGCAATGGGCACGCGCGGCCGACCTCACGCGATCGCAATGGCAAGTCCTGGCGAAACTCTCCATTCATGAAGGCATTCACCAGAAAGGTCTGGCTGATCTGCTGGAAATCGAATCGGTCACGCTGGTGCGTCTGCTGGACAAAATGCAGGAGCGTGGCTTGGTCGAGCGCCGTAATCACCCCACGGATCGCCGCTGCTCACTGCTGTTTCTCACCCCGGCGGCGCACCCGCTGCTGCAGTTCATGCGCACCATTGGCGAACAGACCCGACTGGAAACCATGGTGGATTTCTCCACCCAGGAGCACGACCAATTGCTGCACTACCTCGAACGCATGCGTGAACACCTGCTGGCTGCCTGTGGCCAGCCAGTGGATGAGCCTCCAGGTTGCGCAGGCGAGGTGAAACATGGCTGAGCCCACCGTCCAGCGCCCTCCTGTGCACGCCGAGGCCCCAGCGCTCGAACACCTGGAAAAAACGCTGCAGGCTTCTGAAACCTCACCCCTGGATCACGATCCCCGGCAATTGCCGGAGCCGGCACGACAACACTGGCGTACCGGACTGTTTCTATTGGCGCCCATCGCCATCGCGGCCTGTGCCGCGTGGTACGTGTTTGGCGGGCAGACGGTGAGCACTGACAATGCGTATATCCAGGCGGATCGGGTGGGGGTTTCCACTGATGTGGCCGGGATCATTGCCGCAATTGAAGTCAGGGATAATCAGGCCGTGAGCAAAGGCCAAGTCTTGTTCCGTCTGAAAACCGAGCCCTTTGAGATTGCCTTGGCCAGTGCTCAGGCCCAGCTCGAAAACGCCCGCAACCAGATTCTCTATTTGAAGGCCAGCTACAACCAGTCATTGGCCGAGATCGCCCAGGCGGAAGCCCGGCTGCCGTATTTCCAAACCAATTTTCAACGCCTGGAAAAGCTGGTCAGCGTGGCTGCCGTTTCCAAGACTCTCTACGACGATGCTCATCGTGACCTCGACAATATCCGCCAGCAGATTGCCGTCGCCAAGGCTCAGGCTGCAGCTGCGCTGGCGCAATTGGGTGGGCGGCTGGACAGGCCTCTCGAACAGCACCCGTCCTATCTTCAAGCACTGGCAGCACTGAATGAAGCCAGACGCAATCTGCGCAACTGCGTGGTGACGGCGCCATTCGACGGCATCGTGACCAACGTCGACGCATTGCAAGTCGGTGCTTACCTGCAACCACCGCAATCGGGTTTCAGCCTGGTTTCAAGCGAGCGTTTGTGGGTGGCCGCCTCGCCGAAAGAGACCGAATTGACCAACGCCCAGAGCGGCCAAGGCGTCACCATCGAGGTAGACACTTACCCTGGCGTGACCTGGCATGGCACAGTCGACAGCATCAGCCCAGCCTCCAGCGCCAGCTTCTCGCTGCTGCCGGCGCAGAACACGACCGGGAACTGGGTCAAGGTTGTACAGCGAATCCCGGTGCGCATCCGCATTGACGACACCGCCGGCAAACCACCGCTGCGCCATGGCATGAGCGCCGTGGTCGATATCGACACCGGCAAAGCCCGCGGCCTGCCGAAACCACTCGCAGCCTTGTTCGTCCTCCGCCATGAATGAGGTAACCGGACCACTACCGCCTTCGCCACTGCGATTACTGATCACACTCTGCGTCGTACTGGCAGTCGTCATGCAAGCGCTGGATACCACCATTGCCAACGTTGCCCTTCCCTATATGCAAGGCAGCGTGTCGGCCAGTGCCGATCAGATCAACTGGGTACTGACTTCTTACATCGTGGCAACAGCCATCATGACACCGCCCTCGGCTTTCCTGGCCCGTCGCTTCGGTCGCAAACGAGTATTGCTATGGTCGATCTTCGGTTTTGTTCTGGCGTCAGTGCTCTGCGGCATCGCTCGTTCCCTTGAAGAAATTATCCTGTTCCGTTTGCTGCAAGGGCTGGCAGGGGCGGCTTTGGTGCCGTTGTCGCAAGGCATCCTGCTGGATATCTATCCGTTGAAAGAACGCGGCTCGGCAGTCGCCTTGTTTGGGGTCTCGGTCATGGTCGGCCCAGTGCTGGGCCCGATGCTGGGCGGCTGGCTCACGGAGCACCTCAGCTGGCGCTGGGTATTCTTCATCAATTTGCCGATCGGCTTGCTGGCTTTTATCGGCATGACGCGTTTCGTTCGGGAAACACCTGCCGACAGAACGGCACGCCTGGACTGGCTGGGATTCGGTTCGCTCAGTGTGGCAATTATGGCGATTCAGTTGTTTCTCGATCGAGGCGAACAACTGGGCTGGTTCGACTCCGGGGAAATTATCCTCGAAGCGCTGGTAGCGTCCGTGGCTTCCTACATATTCCTTGTTCACACCTTCACGCACGACAAACCCTTTATCAGCCTGAAACTGTTCAAGGACCGTAATTACTCGGTGGCCGTAGTGTTCATATTCATCATCGGCATCACCTATCTGGCTTCGCTGGCGCTGATGACACCCTACCTGCAAACCCTCATGGGGTACCCGGTGCTCACCGCCGGCATGGTTATGGGACCGCGTGGCCTGGGCACGATGCTCAGCATGTTCGTGGCCGGCAAGATCATCGGTAAAGTTGATATTCGCTGGATATTGTTTTGCGGCCTGATGCTGTCGGCCTGGTCGATGCACATGATGACGGGCTGGACGCCGGCGGTGTCGATCGACACCATTGTCTACGTGGGCTTTGTCCAGGGCGCCAGTTTGGGCCTGTTGTTCGTGCCGTTGACTACCATAGCCTTCACCACGCTGCCTGCGCATCTGCGTGGCGATGCTACCGGCCTGTACAACCTGTCACGTAACGTCGGCTCCAGTGTCGGTATCTCGATCGTGACGGTGCTGCTGGCGCAAAACACCCAAATCAATCACGCCGAAATCGGCGCGTATGTGACACCTTTCAACCGATTGTTCGATGCCTGGCCAGTCAGCCAGCACCTCAATCCGTTAACAGCAGCAGGACGCGCAGCACTGGACGGCATGATCACCGTCCAGGCCAGTTGGGTGGCCTACCTGAATGACTTCAAGTTGTTGATGTGGCTATCCCTGGGTGTCGTTCCATTACTGCTGATATTCAAGGCACCGAAGAAGACTGGCAACGCTTCCTGATCACTGATGATTCGGTCACACTTCAAAACGGAAACGCCCTACCGCCAGATTGAGCTCATGGGATAGCTCACGCAAGGAGACCACGGCGCCGGAGACCTGATGCGTGATCGCATCGCCTTCCCCGGCCATGCGCGCAATGTGCTCGACGTTGGCCACAATGCCCCGTCCGCCTTCGCTCTGCACACTCACCGCATCGGCAATCCGATCCACCCCGCGGGTAGAGTCCCCCACCAGCTCGGCCGCCTGCTGCAAGGTATTTTCCAACTCGCTCAGCAGTCGACCGCTGTCGTCGAGGGCGACAGTCCCCGCCTGCAACGCTTCATCGACGGTCTCGGACTGGCTCTCCAGTTTCAGCGTCAGTTCATTGATCGAGTTGGCTGCTGTCGCCGAACGTTGTGCCAAATTACGCACTTCGTCTGCCACCACGCTGAAACCACGCCCGCTTTCACCGGCACGTGCCGCTTCGATGGCCGCATTCAGTGCCAACATACTGGTCTGCGCGGAAAGGTCCTTGACCTGGCCGATACTGGCCGTGATCGCCGTCGTGCTTTCGACGAAATCGCCCACAGAACCGCGAATAGCGGTAAAGGCATGGCGCACACTATCGATTTTCTCGAGCAGTCGAGACAGCGCCAAATGCCCGTCCTCTGTACCGCGCAAACTCGCCTCGGCACAACTGCGCAGGCTTTCTGCATGATTGGATATGACCGCCATCCCGTTACTCATCTGTTCAATGGTCATTGAAACGGCACCCACCGCGCCGGATTGAGCCGAGGAACTCTCGGCCACTCGCGCCGAAGTCCCTACCAGCTCCTCAGCCGAAGCTCCGACCGAAGCTGCAACGCCGGCAACCTGACGCATGGCCTGTTGAAAGCTTTCAATCAGTTCGTTAAAGGCCTGCGCAGTGCGGGCAATTTCATCTCGCCCCATTACCCGCACGCGTCGGGTCAAATCACCATCACGCAACTCGATAGAGGCCTGTTCAATTTCCCGGATCGGCCGGATGATCTGGGCACGCAACAGTAGACTGACCAACACAGCCAGTGTGCTGGCCGCCAACAACACGACAACCAGCATTTGTGACAACTGGTGCTGTGTGGTGCTGGCGGAAGCAAACGCTTCAGATGTCAGTTGTGCCTGCAGACCAAGCAAGCGATTGAATTGACCTTGCAAACCATTGTTGTCAGCGCGTACTCGCCCGAGCAGGGAGGCAGCCTCGATTTGATCGCTCAAGGTTGTACGCTTGAACTCCGCCAGCCCCTCACCGACTACAGAGGCCTGGTCCTGTACTGCACGGTAAAGCTCTTTCTCCTCATCTCCCAGGCGCGTCTCGCGGGCTACCTTGTCCAATCCGGCCTGCATCTCGTCCACACTGGCTTGCATGTCCTCCAGATAGGACTCCAGCTCCTCCGAAGATGCCTGCCCATTGGATTCCAGGATGCGCGCGCCGATGGCATAAGCACCGACCATCGCTGCCTGCGAGGCCGCAGCTGTCTCCAGCACCTGGCGGTACTGCTGGAAACGCAACTGGTCAATTTCTTCGATCACCGCTTGTTGCTTGGCCAGCCCTTGATAGGCCAGACCCGAGACGACAAGCAGAGCGAGTACAAATAAGGAGGGAAGCACGAGGAGCTTGGCGCCAATTGAGACGCCTTTCAGGAATGACATGGCGGTTACCGATTTTTTGTATTTATGGGGTACGACTGAGTAGCCGATTCGCTTTATTCATTCTTTATACAGTATTTGATTCTTCTATGAGAATAGCTACGAAATTTAGTCAACCGCATTTGGAGGTAGCTCAGCTAGCCCTGGAGAAGCCAAACTTCGAGCGAAGCCGCATTTGGAGGCTAGAAAATCGAAATTCGAAAGTGATGCATAGGGTCGACTAACTAGTAGTCTGCTGGTGTGACCCTCCCCCTCCCTTCCTGCCACCTCCCAGCTGCAAATCGTATCCGCTGCAACAAAAGCCCGCTCTAGCAGCTCAGTTAGACAAGCTTTGGCCGCCTTGCACCGCACACTGCGGATTTGCCCTTTGAAAAGTCGAGTGGCTGGGGGGCCTCCTCAGGGCTAAAATCGCAGTACCAGCGACATGTCGCGTACAGTGGGAACTCATTTAATCCTGCTTTTCGAGACATCGCCGATTAGCAACAACCGGGCGATACCTAACGAGATTGCCAGAATGCTCGTTATAACCGCTGCCTTCCGCATGGCCCCACCATGATTGCAAACCTTATGTGCAAAGATGCTTACCGTGATTATCGGGTTCGGTTAGAGCTTCTCCTGCATATTCCCACCAACGCGTCAGAGCAGGATATCCACGACCTTATCGAGGCTGGGTTCTTGGCTGATAGCGTCATGGTTCTTTACGAAGCCGGCTCGATTGGTCTAACAGAGCGCAATCAGATTATCTCGCTTAGAAATCTCAAAAAACGGTTGGCAACACATCAGCTACTCACGGTGTACGAAAGTGATCGGATGTTCCGATTTGCTCACATCATAGCCATGACCGTGACGCTATTTGGGAGCAACGAGAAGGCAAAGCGGTGGCTTTCTAAACCCAAGGATCGTTTCTCAGGAAAGACCCCATTTGCGATGCTTTCTACATTCCAGGGCACGCGTCTAGTTGAGGAGATGCTGATTCAGGTAGCGGAAAGCATTGCATTTTGATCTCGTATACGATGGATCATCAGAAAGCCTCCTTGAAAATACGATCCCATTCACGGGCTAACAAGATACGACACGCCGACACTGAACCACCGAAGCAGCGTTGTGAGACCGTTTGCATATGGGCTTCAGTTACATATGTGATCGTTTGCCCCCGCTCATCGAATAAAACGCCACCTGCGCCTCTCAAGAGTGCATGACCGGCGACAACGTCATGCGCGGATACCGGATAGAGCGAAACACCGCAGACGCCCTCCCCGGCGGCGACTTTGGCGAGACGATAGGCAATGGAAGGCATGGCCACAAAGGTGCTGGGTTGGCAGAGTTCACTGTTAAGTTCAGGCTTATTGATTGCCGCGGCACTGACCATCACGAACTCGTCGCTCGACAACCTTTTGGCAGAAAGCCGTGTATTGACTGGCTGTCCATTACGGCTCACCTCGGCCATCCCTTCTGCCCAGGCAATGCAATCAGGCACGCCCTCAATAGTGACGGGAGCGTACACCACACCTAACACTGGGGTTTGCTCGTGCAACAGACCTATTGAAAGGGCTGAGCCTTTGAGTCCCTTAAGAAAGTCCGCGGTCCCGTCGTTCGGATCAACGACCCAACACCATGAATGACCGGTCAGACGATGACCGGTTTCCTCGCCCCAAAAGTCGCAAGGAAGAAGCCTCAGCAGGTGTTGATGTAAAAACTGTTCGATTTCTTCGTCGACGGCGGCCTTGTCACCCTGCCCCCGTGGTCCGTCCATTCTCGCCCACTCGGCAATCAGCAGTTGGCCGGCACGAACAACGACCTCGATGGTCTGGGTGAGCAGTTGTACAAGGTTGGGGTTTTGCACGAGAAGGGATGCCCTAAGGTTGGGTGGGGGGAATGCAATGGTCCTCGCCCGTCAGCCGCCCAATTGGCTATCGGCCAGACAGGCAACGCCGCCTATCAAAATCGGTGTGTGCCCTACTTGACTTTTATCCTCAAGATTCGATGCCACCCCCTCAAAACTACACCTGCAAGTCTGTTGATATTTGATGTACTTACGCACAGCGGAGGGGGGTTCGCTGCCCCAAGACGCAGCCCGTTGGTGGGTTAAGGATTGTCGAATCACTTTTTCATATACGTCCTTGTGCTTCGACCTGTGCCCGCAAGCAAGCCGCTTGCCCCTGCTGGGTGATGACGAACGTATGCCCTTGCGCAACTAACACCAGCAGGCGACGCATCCGACTGCGAGCCTGGCTTTTGCTGTAGGTGATGCGCATGGCCGATACCCCTGACTAGATCTCGATTTAGAGTAGCCTTTTCACCCCCCACACTGTGACCTGAGTGCACCGACGGCACCGCCCAACGCGAGGTGGGTGCCCCCCCCAAATTTGATGACTGATAACGCCTAAAATTCTAGGCGTTACCGGAGTAAATCTGGCGTTGTGCCTAAATACCCAGGCACTAGCGCAAAGCAGTGGCTAGTCTCACGCTGGTCGGGCTACCACGAAGACTGCTGGAAAACCCGCATTGGTTTCCGACGAGGGTGGCCCTGAAACTAACCCTCGCGCTGGGTGGAGTTTCGAAGTAGGCACGGGGAGTCGAAACCACCACATCCTTCACATTTTACTTCACATATTCTTCTGATTGCCCTTCAGCAACTACGGCGCTTACAGAGCAGGATTCAACACACGTAAGACTCAATGGCTTCACATTTTTCGCGCGCCTCCCGAGCATATAAAATACCGCATGGCCACGCCGCACGATGGCCCTCGGCAAGCCCAAGACCTCCGAAACGCCTCCCTTTGCGAGTTGACCTTCATGCGCCTGCAATGTAGCTAATAGGCAAGTGCCCAAACCACAGGGCGTAAGCGTAGGCAGCCTGGACTATCGGGCCGCCTGATCAGCTCGAAGGCGGCAGCGGGCAGAGACGTCAAGATCAAGAACAGCGACGTCAGTCGGACGGAGACCTAAAGACCGTCTGCGGGCGCTACCGAAGCAGTAACATCCATGGACGGTTTCCCGGCGAAGAGGACGAGCGATCGCTGAAGGCTCAGCTCATTGGCCCGGGTGAATCCCTCGTGCGCACCGGCGCTGGCGGCCTCAGCGGTAGGGGGCTTACTGACCTAACACCGGCTGACGACAGGGTCCGAGTGCCGCAGCCCACTGATTCGCCGCTTCGGCCCTGGTCGACATTGCCTCAGCGCCAATGCACCTTGCACGACAAACCGCCTATCGTTCAATACGGTGGGCAAGCCTCAAGTCGCCCTTGAAGGAGGCAGCATGTCAGCAAAGAAAATCGAGGTCCGCCGCGGTTCAGACGGGTACACACCGACATCTGAACAGGCGGACGGGATCCAGCTCCACATTGAGCTGCCGGCAATAAGCGGGCACGCAGCAGACGTGTACCTCGATTGCCTCGAGGTCTTGAACTGTGTGTTTCTCGGCGCCCAGCCCCAGGCGGCCGATACAGAGGAGCCTGCCTCAGGCCTCAGCGCACCCTGCACGCTGAGTCCGCGCACCTTGTTCAGGGAGGCGGTCATGCTGGCGGAGGCGCGGCAGTTGGTCCTGCAAGACGGCGACTGGGTGACCATGGCGGGCTTGTCCCAACTCACCGGACTCGAACCTGCAGCGCTCGCCGTCGGCCTCCGGGCGTGGCTGCGCGACGGCACTATCATCAGCGTGAGCGACCGGCGCCAGGAGTACTTTCCAGCGTTCGCGTTTGGCGACGCAACGGAACCGCGGCCCATCGTCGAATTCGCCGCGGTGGTCAAAGTGCTGCGCGAAAAAAAGGACGGCTGGGGCATGGCGTTCTGGTTCGTCTCGAGCAATCACTTCCTGGGCGGCTATCGCCCCCAAGACTTGCTGCGATCGACACCGGAGCGCGTGCGCCGCGCGGCGGAAGCAGAGGTGGCGGGGATACTGCATGGTTAGTCCGCTGGTCGCTTGGGCGGCAAGCCGGTGTGTGATGGCACCCGGAGACACTCTTTTGCAGGTTAAATAGCCTTGTCTGGCACAGGGCGTATATATCAGTGCCGGACTTGGGCCGTGGTAGCCTTAACAAGGCACTTTTGCAGGACATCTGCACCGTGCGCAGCCGGGAGCAGCCGGGCAATACCGGGACCCGGATAATGCATTGGGCGAGCAACTGAAAAGGTAAAACGCACATCAGCTGCAGCGATGCGTCAGTGGAAAAATACCGCCGACCAGGTGACGCTCGCCCGTTCAAACGGACAACTAGCTTCGGGCAGTCATCAACAACACTAGCACCTCCACATCCATCTTGAGCTGCAACAAGACACTAAGCGACTGCTCTCTACTCACTTGGGCGAAGCGCAACGCACCCGGCAATTGAGGACGCTCCGTTGCCAGTATCTGGGACTTACTTTGACTGCTCGCCTGCACCAGTGAAATTGGGTGGAAGGCACGGGCCGGTTCCCGCCAGCAATCCGATCGGTTCCAAGTCTCACCTGCCAACAGGGCGGCGTCCAAAAATCGATTCGCATTTGCCGAACGCGCCCTGAGCGCCGCCTGCGCTGCGGCCGTAAATTGCTCAGCGGCCTGCCAATTTTTTCGTTCTGACTTTGCGCTTACCTTTCATCACGGCTCTCGAAGCGAATCACGAACATCTACTCCCGACAGACATTGAGACATGGCCGGACCGCCTTGGGACTTCTCCCAATTCGACGCTCGTTGCTCGAAAGTTACCACTCACGTTGATCAGGGTGGGCCACGCGTCTCCTTGACGTACCGTCAACCATGGCCATCGCCCAAAAAAAGTGCTGGGGTTTGAGAATCTTGCTTTCTCAAACCTGTTAAATCACTCACCTCAAGCGCCAATCAGTCATCTTGTACAGCTGTAATAACATAGGCCGTAGCTCAGTACGAAATCGTCGCTGACGCAGTCATTTCGACTCGGGCGCGCTGTCACGTCGCCAATCGCCGAAGGGCGCGTCGGCCTCCACGTAGCGCAGGGCACTGTGCACGTCACGCCAGCCGACATACTCCATCAGGGCTTTTGGGCTCCATTGATTGCGCGTGGCCCAGGTCGCAAAACCGCGGCGCAGCGAATGGCCGCTGTAGCGCTCGCCGGCGACACCACCGCGGGTCAACGCCCGACGCAGCACCCGCGCCACGCTGTACGGGTGCAAGGCAGCCGGGGCGAGATGGCCCCAGCGGTCGATGCTGCAAAACACCGGCCCCGCCTGCAGTTGACTGAGGGTCAACCACTGCTCATACGCTTGCACCGGGCACAGCCGTTTTAACGCCGGCACACTGACAGTGCGGCCTTGATGCTCACGGTCGGATTTGCTGCTGGACAAAAACAGGCTCAGCCCTTCACCCACCACCAACTGATTGGTCTCAATCCTCAGGCGACACAGATCGTCGCTGCGAAAGGCGCGCCAAAAGCCCAGCAACAACAACGCCCGATCGCGACAAGCGCGCAAACGCTCAGTCGGATTAGGCGACATCTCCTCCAGCAGTAGGGCCGTAACACACTGCTCCAGCTCGCGCAGTTGCAGGGGCTCGGCCTAGCGCACTGGCCGTGGATGCAAGGCCTGAATACCCCGCAACACGTCGCGCACTTGCGGGGCTTTGGTCGGGTCGACAAACCCATGGTTCAGATGCCAACGCGCCAGGGCTGCCAAGTTACCGCGCAAGGTGCTGATCGACAGGGCGTCAGCGTGCTCGGCGAGGTAACGCACAATGCTGTCACTCGAGGCTGGGAGAAATCCACCCCAACCCACCTCATAATGCGCGACGGCTTGCTGGTAGCGGCGCGTAGTGCTTTCCCGCCTTGCCGCTTGCAGGTAACGCTCCGCGGCCGTGCTCATACCCGCCCTCCTCTGCACTAGGGTGGTCCAGGCTTGGTTCAAACCGACTGTCGAACGCAACCAGAAACAAGGCAACTGCCTGTGCATGCGCCATACTGCATGACACCTGCAAATTCCACAGGAGCTGGCGACATGGCCCGTGGCGGGATCAATAAAGCCCTGGTGCACGCCGCGCGTGACGCCTTGTTAGAGCGTGGACTGCATCCAAGCATCGACCTGGTCCGCGTTGAGTTAGGTAACACCGGCTCGAAAAGTACGATCCAGCGCTACCTGAAAGAACTCAACAGCATTGAGGCCGCCAGCCACGCACCACTTGGAACCCTCAATGAAAAATTGACTACCTTGGTGAGCAGTTTAGCCGAGGAGCTAAAACAAGAGGCGCGGGAGGCCGTAGCAGAGGAGCAAGAGCAACTCGAACAGCAGCAAGTCAGCTATGCAAAGGAGCACGCGCAAATACGCGAGCAGTTGGAGCAAGCGCTGACCACCATCACCCACCTCGCTAGCGAACTGGAACAGCAGCGGCAGTGCGAACGTGGGCTGCGCGAGCTCTTGCAAAGCAGTGAGGGCGAGCGCCAACAATTGCGACAGCTTGTGGCAGGCCAGCAACAGCTACTCGAAGAGCGGGCCCAGCAACTGCAATCTTTGGAGGATAAACATCGGCATGCTCGGGAAGGGCTCGAGCACTATCGACAGGAACAACTGAATCAGCGAGGGCAAGAACTGCGCCGGCACGACGAGCAAACTAATCAGCTACGCCAGGAACTTCGTTCCATGCAGAACGTGCTACTAGCCAAACAGGAAGAGCTGGTCCAGGTGTACCGCGAGCAGGAACGCCTGCTGAATGAGCATCGGGCACTGCACGCAGAGTTGCGCCAAAAAAACCAGACGCTGTACGAAACTCAACAGGCCCACGACGCGCTGGTGACATCGCGACAACAATTACAGACCGATCACGCCGTACTACGGGAGCGGGTCAGGCCGTACTTGCTGCGGCATCGCGAAGATCGTCGTCAGTTGCGCGAGCTCGCGCGACAAAATGAAACACTGCAAACACTCTTGCGCCAATTGGCGCCCTCCGCCTAAGCCTACGATTCACTTTAGAAGGTTACTTTGCGCCTTGCTCCGCTCAACCGAGATAGCCAAGCCGCCGTGCGGTGCAGTTAGCAACTAGAGTCGACCTACAGTAGACGTCGCATGTGCACCGACGCCCAGTACAGATTGTCCATGGCGAACAATCGCGCTGGTGATCCTTTCCTGAAAGCGACGGGGGATATCCGGCCGAAATGTCTCGTGCAGCGACCGGTCGATCGCTTGTAGTAGGGACAAATTTCGTCGTTCCACCAACTGCCATATCCAGATAAGACACTCTTCTCCCCACTCACTGACATACTGGTTGGCGATCAGGTGATCTCCCAACTCGTCGAAGGCGACCAGATAATCCAAGAACTCCACGCTGTTATGCGGCCACATCCTCGCATCCACCGCCATGCGATTGTCCTTGATCAGATCATCCAATAGTTCATACAGCTCGACCGAAATGCAACGGCACGGAGGTCGCAGGCAAGCCAAGGCAAAGAATGGAAAAAAGTTCTTGGCAGCCCAGGCCTGCTGAATCGCGAAGCGTTTTGCCTGGCACCTGAGATAACAAATCAGGTAACCCAGTTGGCTCCAATCCGGACATTCAAAAAGGCTCGACATCTCGAGCGCATGATGGGTACTCAATGGATCACCGTTCAATCGAAAAAAAGAAATGCCGGTGTCAAACGCCGTGTGAGGTGTTCGAAAGTTCAAGGTGAACCACAGCAAATTGTCGTAGACCTCGCGGAGATCACTAAACTCCTCGAACCATGCCTTCCGAGTTTGGTCACGCACAATTGCCCCTTTGAAACGGCGGCGCCACGCTTTCAGTAAGCCCCAAGGCACAGGTTCTTTTTCAGACGCGCCGGGGCTCTTTCGGTCCTGCCAAGCGGCCATCGCATACGGGCTGGGAGCGCACTTGGCGTTCATTGCCAACGCGGCAATCAGCACCTGCCCCCGCACACTCTCTACATGTGTCGACACTTCGCCGAATGGGTACATGAGCAACCTCCTCACACTGAACCTGCAGAGAGTGTAGTTCTACAACATGTTGTTGGTGCGTCCAGCACGGTCGATGAGAGGCTGCGGACAAGCTTGTACCAATGCTGAATTTTTTACGCGGCGACCTACTTATCCAACTGATTATTATAGGATTATTCCGGATCAAAAAAATTGATGCTGCAGATAGGTAGGTGTCTCTAGGCGGCGAATTTGGTAATAATCAATTTGACGCTATCTGAAGGTGGAACATTCGGCCTAGGTGAGGCACGCCCAATACCAAGCCTTCCTCAACTTCAGCGCATCGCTGAACTAGCGATGAAAAGCCCCCTGGCTTTCGGCAGTCGTAATAAAGAGGCCGCCCGCCTTACCAAACGTACGGCCCGTATGCATTGTGGAGATCGCCACCATGAGTACAGAAGCTCCCATTGACGCGTTCAAGTTCCTTCGCAGCGACTCCCGTTTTCTAGCGGCAGAACTGAAGGGAGTCGATGCCTCGCCATGCACTGCATCGATGGCCTCGGACGTCTCCAATCGAACTCTCTTCATCTGGCGGCTGTGTAACGGTTCATCGCTGGCGAAGGCCACTGTCTTAGCCCTTAACTCGATCCTTGAAAGGGCATCGGTCGCTGCTCCTAGGGAATCGCAGGTCGGACAATACGGCGAGTATGGCAATTCCGAGTACATAGTCACCTCTGCGCAAGATGATTGTGTCTGGCTTGAGCGGAAGGATTCTTACCGCCGAAATGCAGCGAAACTCGATTCCCTGGTGACTCCTCTTCCCTCACACAAAGCGCTTCCTAACCGCGCTTGTCATGCGAGTTGGGGCCACCGCGAAGTTAAAACAACATCGTCCTAGACCAGCACCGCCGGCTGGATCGCCAACCGTAGCTCATTCAGCTACTGACTCTGGAGAAAATGCACTCAAGTTATCGGTAACAGGGGCTGTCGCGGCTATCGCTCGCGCATGACATTGCTCGCCAAATCGCGCAATTGAATGAACGCCTCT
Organism: Pseudomonas vancouverensis; assembly: GCF_004348895.1. GTDB lineage: Bacteria > Pseudomonadota > Gammaproteobacteria > Pseudomonadales > Pseudomonadaceae > Aquipseudomonas > Aquipseudomonas vancouverensis. Next base: position 43,222 of record NZ_RRZK01000009.1, on the reverse strand, counting down.
TCACCGACAGCAGCTCACGGTGCCCACATTGACCACTGTGTACCTAGAGGAGAACCGGTGATGGACAGGTTTGATCGCTGCATTCCTGATGACGAGCTGGCCATCTGCTATGCGCAACTTCTGCACTTTAAAACCCGCCCAGCATACGTTTGCCATTCAGTGGAAATGCACGCAATTTTTGGTGACGTGCACAGACGGGATCTGTCCTACTCATTGCAGCACGCTATCCACGTGACGTTGACCAATGGAGTACGTTGCGGAGAGGAGGGACCTCAATACATTGTGGACTCTGCGTTGGACACCAGAGAAATCCCACATGCTCTGAACGACATTCACCTTGACGTGAGGTTCGACAATTCAAATCGTCACAAGCAGAGCGCGAAAGTCGAACGATTCTTCCACGACTTTAATCTCTACCTGATTAAAGGTATTGCGGATGACAGCAGCACAGCAAACACCTACACCATAACACTTCGCAAGAAATTTGAAGAGTGGCTGAAGACTTATCAGCAAGGTTCTAATGCTATCAAGCCCGACACTCGCAAACTCGGCCACTAGTTGCGCCAGAAATTTTGTCTTCATGTCGGCGACAAATAAGTAAGATTGTGTACGTAAATACTATCAACCAGCCAGGTAATCATAGCTGATTACCGCCAGCTCTAATATCAGACCCGTGCCTGATGCATTGGAGACAAACGATGGAAGGTCATATACAAGTCCGCAAGCTCGCCCAACGAGAAGGATACGGCAAACACCTGCTGTTTTTCCCATCAAGGAAGAACCATACCCAAGTTGTGTGCCACAGCACCCTTGAGTCAGACTATTGTGTGCACTTAGAATACGACCCAAGAGTAATTCAGTACGTCAGTCAACCACGGGAATTACAACTCCTAATCAATAACCGTCAGCGCCGATATCGCCCGGACTTCAAGGTCGAAACGTCCGAGCTATGCTACTACACGGAGGTGAAAGTAAATTTCAGCGAACTATCTTCGCGCTGGATTACAACACTTCACGCAGCACAGGAAACTCTACACAGACAAGGGCTCCAATTGGTATTGGCCGACCTCCCCTATATTCGCCCCGCAGAACGGTTGAGAAATCTGAAATTTTTGTACTTTCACTCATTTAACGTCTGCCCAGATGAGTTCGGCGGATGTTTGCGGCTATTGTCCACACTGCATTACCCAATCAGCTTGCGCCAACTACTGATGCACCCATCCCAAGTCCGCGAGCGGGCAATATATAGAGCTCTCTTTGAGCGGTTGCTAAATTTTGACCACAGTCAACGCCTGACCCTAGACACACCGATTTGGGGAGTTCGTGATGAGCATTAGCGAACCGAAAGTAGGCGCGCAATATAGGCTCGACGGTCAGGTCTACGAGATTGTAAGTATAGATGGTAGCGACATTGCAATGTGCTCCCTAATTCATCAATACCGCCGTTTCATTGACCGCGACATGTTTGCCAGCATGGAGCAAAAAGGCAAATTGATTCTGCACCAACGTGCCCCCATCGATATTAGCCCTGCTGCCCGTTTTGCATCAATGCCGGAGTTGCAGCAAAAAATGGCGCGAACACATTTTGCTTACGCACTGGAGTGCCTGGAGAACCTTGACGGCAGGCTTCCACGCATCGCCGGTGAGGCGATGATCAAACGAGTCGCAGACAGAATCCAAGATGACGATCGACCTAGCCTATCTTCCGTCAGGAGATGGAAAAAAAGGTTATCGGATAATAACTGCAATCCCTTATCGCTGCTCAGGTTGGCGCCTAAACCTCGCCCTAAACGACTACCAACTTGCGCTGAAGAACTCATACAGCACTATATAGACACGGTGTACTTGCAAAGAGAACGACCGTCCATCACTCATGCATATAAGTTATTAAAGGGGCACATTGCCAAAGAAAACAGAGACCGTGCCAAGTATAGTACTGAGAGGTTAAAAGTACCATCGTACGCGACTTTCCGTCGGCGGATATTGCAGAAAGATAGCTATTACGTCACCCAAAAACGGGAGGGGACGAAATCCGCCAGAAGAAAGAACAAATTTAGCGGTCATCTGTATATCGATGACGACCCGTACTCCGTGACTCTCTTTGATAGTCACAAGATGAATGTGTGCGTCAAGGATCATCGAACGGGTGTAGTCGGACGGCCAGTACTCTCGGCACATATTGTACCTGCCACAAGGGAAAACTCTGGGTGGGACATTTCCCTAGGCGCACCCTGTGCGGAGAAGATGATGCGAGCGACGATACGAGCAATCATCAAAAACGGTAAGATGGCGGGAATTGGTGGAGATCATGGCTCGGAGATTCTAAACAACTGGACGATTACAACGTTCAAAACCTTGGGCATCAACCCTAATTACGTTCCCATTGATGATCCTGACGCAAAAGCCATGATCGAACGTTTCTTCGGTACCGTAAGCACCGGATTTACCAATAATCTTCCAGGCACAACCAAAGGCTCTCCAGAGGCACTAGGTGATTACTCCTCGAAAGAATATGCCTGTTTGACCCTAGAGCAATTACGCACAGCCTATGAATCTTGGCTCGAGGTGTACCATAACACTTGGCACGAAGAATTATATACCAGTCCAGCACAAAAGAAGATTCAATTATGTTCACTCGCGCCCCCAGCCGAGCAATACACCGAAGAGGAACTAAAAGACTTGTGTGTAAGCAGGTGGTATTTAAGGCTCGACGGCGGACGAGTCTATACTAAACACCTAAGTTGGTTCGGGGCTGGATTACCTGAGGTTCGCCAGAAACTTAAACGAGATCAAAAGGCAGTGGTCTACTACAATCCTTGTGACCTCGGCACCGTCTGGGTGGCACACCCCGAAACGCCGGATGACAGACATCCGGCGACAGCCACTGATCCAGACTACCAAAACGGCCTGACACTCAGCGATCATGAATTAGTTGTAGCGCAGCTATTGCAAGAAAGGAATAACTTCAACGCTGATATTGCTCTAATAAAACTTTATGAGCTCAACGAGTACGTGAAAGCATGCAAAGAAAGTAGTCAGAAAAAAAGCAAACCAATCAATATGACTCCCACAACTAAAGATGAAGAGATGGACAACTCTTCATTGGATACTTGCATTGAGGGAGGCCTAACTACAGATGACGAAGACTTCATTACTCTTTATACGGCAGTTGGAGACGATGATGAATCCGATCACTAAAGCGAAGCTTCAGCACTTCAAAGAGCTTACGATCCTACACCCCTCCTATTCGGACGCGCTGGAGTCACTCCATCGTTCAATCGAAGCGGCAGATGTGCTCGGCGAAAACTGTGGTGCAGTACTACTAGGAGACTCAGGCACGGGTAAAAGCCGTATTTGTCAACAACTAACTGCCGAGTTCCCACCTGCGCGCTTTGTAAAGTCGGAGGACGGGATTCAAAAAATCATGCCAGTCGTTTCATGCCTTGTGCCGAACGACACTACTGTCAAATCTCTTATGGCCAGGTTATTGAGGGAATTTGGAGCTTATCGCCCCTACCAAAATCAGGAAGCCTTGGAAAGCTGTCTATTCCAAACGCTCGTAAGCTGCCAGACAAAACTTCTCATACTCGATGAGTGGCCCCACCTCTATCGATCTGGCACCAGCCAAGCAATCAAAAATGCGGCTGACTTTGTTAAGGTTCTAATGGACGTATTCCAAAGACCCGTACTATTAGTTGGCGAGTGCGAAACTGAAAAAATTATCGATTTGCGCAGCGCACTCACCGATCGTTTTCCATACCGTGCCTACCTACAACCTTTCTCCCTGAGCACACCGGAAAACTGGAATACGTTTTCCAAGGTGCTTCGAGCCTATGCGACGCATTTAAAAACTGAAATTGGCTTCGTCAACACACCCGCATTCACAGATGAAAAAATGGTACTTTCCTTTTATGTAGCAACAGGAGGAAATTTCCGAGGTTTATTTAACATTTTGTTTGCTGCCATAATGGCAGCGCTTAACAGAAATGATGAAAACCTACTCATCGACGATTTGGCTGCGGGCTGTAATCGTGTAAAGGTTTCACTTCGCCTTACAAAAGAAAATCCATTCGAGATGACCATTGGCCAGCTTAAAAAGGCAATCACAAGCAGCAGGAAGAAAAAATGAGCCCACTCATATTTTTTCCGATTCCGAAAGATGGGGAGAGCGCAATGTCGTTGATATATCGCTGTGCAATTGGCAACGGCATCTCAACGAATCAGTTCCTCCTGGATGCCCATAATCATCAGCGTAACTCCATGATTTCTGTGCTTTGGAAAGCCCATGCAGCCTGCAACTTACTAACCAGTCATTCGTCTTTTGAACCGCATGAGAAGGCTAGCATCCAAGCGTGTTTTTTTACCCCTTCAGGACCAAGTTCGCGAAGTGGAATAAACGTTGCGGGAGTTTCTTTTGCGCCTTCAGTAGTAAGAACAGATCTGGCCCTTTGCCCTGGTTGCGCTCGCGAGGGCTTCCTCAATCAGATGCATGCCTTTAATTTTTCGGATGTGTGTCCTGTACATGGAGAGTTGTACATTGAGAAGTGTCCAGAATGCAAGAACAAACTCGAATGGCGGAGCATAAATAATTATTTCTGCCCCTGTGGCTTTGATTTACGCCTCACACCTACTGTACTTGCAAACAACCATACGAGTCAATTACTCAGTACAGCATTGAACAATAAAGATACGCAGTTCTTCACTACCTTCATTGCAGCCATGACCGCGATGAGCTTTGCGCATACATGTGACAATCGGTCATTCATCCTTGAAAGTTGCACCAAGATAGCAACTGGCAACAAAACTTTTTTCTTTCGAGAATTGGAAAAACTGCAAGACCGATTCCCCAGCCTCCACCGTCGAGCACTACTAGCACCATTTCTGCTCAGCGCAAACCCAACACTTAGTCAATATGCAAAAGAATACTATTTCAGTGCGTGCCAGACCCGCCCTGTGAGTCATGCTGCCAACTGCCAGTGTGGGGAACTTGTATTTGAGTCCGAGGAAATAAAGCTGATATTTGGCTCCAATGAGAATGTTATGGCATTGCGGAACGAACACCGCTGCGTGTACTCTTCATCTCGGCGCACAATTCGAAAAACCTTTCAGTGCCCCGAGCTATGCAAGACGCTATATTCCCACAAAGATATTTTGTGGGAGCGGGATGATACTCCAGCAGAGCCATTGCACGAATTTGAGCTTTTGAATCATATAGCCGCAGCAGAACTTTTAGGCACAACGCCAAAAACCGTACGTCGACTTATAAGCTCCGGCTTATTGAAGGGAGCGAAGCTGGACAACTCATCAAGAATAGCCACCACGCTAGGAGAAGTAAATAAATTTAACGACAACTACGCCCTTAAGTCTGAGATAATCAGAAAAAGCGGGTTTTCCAACAACGAACTAAGAACTCTTCTTTTAAACTTAGCCCCGATAGCTATTCGGACCACACGCTACGCAAGAAAACTCTTAGTTTATCAAAGAAAACACCTTCCCGAAGATCTGCGCCAACGCCTTGATCGACGAAATATGAATATCTTAAAACATCTCCCCTACTCTAGCGGACTAATAACTTTCAACATCGCTTCCGAGCGTTTACGCATGCCCGTTAAAGATGTGGCTGAACTTGTGAGATTGGGAATATTGAAAACAGCCCCTGGGCCGATCCGGAGAGGTAGAAGTCATAGAGAATATTGCACTGAGGAAGGAATGAGGAACGCACTGATCTGGAGAGAAAAACACCTATCAGTATCGGAGGTTGACGAAGCGACAGGTTGCGACTCGCGCATCATCCACTCACGCTTTATTAACACGGGATATATAGAGTGCATATGGCTGGAAAGAGCCTACATTACACTAGATGATGCAAAGAAAATTAATGAGCATTATCGCAACTATATTACAACGACATCCCTTTACACAAAATTTAGAGTTTCCAAATCAGTTGTATCAGGTCTTATTGACGCAAAAAAAATAACACCCCTACCTCTATGTCATCCAGACTCTATAAACGGGCATACAGTCTTAAGGCTAGACGAAGTTAACAATATACTTACTGAGCACCGCAAAAGTCAGCGTAAGATAAGTACTCAACCAAAGACTACGAAGCCCCTGCGTAGAATCTATAGTCACTACCTGACGACTCCTGCAACACTTCAGTCTATAGCACAGTCTATAGGCATAGAATCATCAATAACAAGAAAGTAAACCGGGCCCTCGCTAACAAATGCTACCGATTACGGCGATCCCAAGGCCTTAGCAAAAAACCCCAAGTCCACCGAATAATAATATTATTGAGATTACTGACAACCGCACGGTATAGAACGAAAAGCATGTAACGTTTTTACGTTTCGTCTAGCCCAGATCTTAGATTAACATCGACCTCACAAAAGCTACCTCCCTAGAAAATATATGTAGTTGAGTTATATCGACCAGTATTTACACCAAAGCTAGATCCCTGCCGACGCCCGCTCCCCTTTCGCTAAAAATCTGCACCCAAGAAAGATCAACTGTTCTCCCATTTTTCTCTTTCGATCTGGCCCCTTGACCGGACCTAGTTTTGAGGTGCAATTACGATGCTTAATTCGCAGGAAAATACCAATTTGGGTGAAAATAAAAATTCTGCTAACATGAAAAAAAATTAATAACCTATTGATTTTCGGTAGCTCAAAAGTTCAGGATCAATGAAAATCCATGCCAGCCCGTGGCCGTTGACTGTTCACCCATGCGTAAATTTCTGTACCTGACGTTTTCCCTGGCAGTGATCGCTGCCCTCACGACCTACGCGATGTGGGCCGCGGACCGTCCGATGGGGCATTACCTCTCGGACCTGCGCATCAGCCTGGCCGTCGATCAGGGCGCCCCCGCCGATCACGGCAATCTGCTGGGCATCCAGCCCGAATTGTTCCCCACTGACTATCAAAGCCCCGAACGCCTGCACCGCAAGCTCGCGGCCTATCTGCAGAAAGCCCAGGCCCAGGGTTTGTTGAACGGCAAAACCATCGTGGTATTGCCGGAGCACATTGGCACCTGGCTGATGGTCAGCGGCGAGAAAGACGAGTTGTATCAGGCCAGCTCCCTCAAGGAAGCGATGAATTGGCTGGCGGTGAGCAATCCGCTGAAGTTTGTCCGTGCCCTGATCAGCGCCGAAGGTGGCAACCGGCTGGATGACGCGCACCTGCGCATGAAGGCCAAATCGATGGCCAAGGACTACCAGGCGCTGTTCGGCGGACTGGCCAGGGAATTCCACATCACCCTGGTGGCGGGCTCCATCGTGTTGCCCGAACCCAGCATCGTCAACGGCACCCTGAAAATCGGCCGTGGCGCGCTGTACAACAGCAGCGTGGTGTTCAACAGCGATGGCCTCCCCATTGGCCAACCGCAACGGCAGATGTATCCGTCCTTCGCCGGACACGATGCGATCAAGGCCAACAGCGAGCATGTGCTAAATGCAGTCGACACCCCGGCTGGCCGGCTCGGTGTACTCATCGGTCGCGACAGTTGGGACCCGGACAATTACCGCAGGCTTGATGACCAGAGTGTGCAACTGGTCGCTGTACCGGCATTTGTTCCCGGCCACGGCACGTGGGACCAGCCGTGGCGTGGCTACCGGGGCTCATCGATTCCGGCGTCTTTCAGACTCAACGCCGGGGATGTCAGCGAAGGTCAGGCCTGGCGAACCCTGACCCTGACCACACACGCACCGGACAGCCGTGCCATCGCCGGCATGAGCGTATTCCTTCGGGGGCACTTCTGGGATCAGGGCAGTGCCGGCCAGAGCTTCCTGAACCGTAACGGCCAGCAGTTCGCCAATGACAACGCCCGTGGCGCGCGCATGCTCAATGTCTGGTTGTAGCCCATGAAACCGCTGCCGATGCGTCTCGGTGATCTGTCGGTAGGCTTCGTCCACAGCCTGGCCGACGCGGTGCGTAGTCATGACGTGGACCCACAGCCGCTGCTCGAACAATACGGCCTGGATACGGCCCGCCTGAGCGAAGCAGGTGCGCGGCTGTCGATACCGCGCTACATGCGCCTGGGTCACGCGGCCATTCAATTGACTGCCGACCCGGCTCTCGGCTTGCGCATGGGACAGCTCAGCCGCTTGAGTCAGGCCGGCCTTGCTGGCGTGACGGCGGCCCAGGCACCGACAGTACGCGAAGCGGCGCGCTGCCTGATTCGTTTCGAAGCGCTCTACGGCTCCAACTATCGCGGTCAATCCAGCTTTCACGAAGACGCCCAAGGCGCCTGGCTGCGCTTCTACTCCATCAGCCCCTACAACGCCTACAACCGCTTTGTGGTGGACTCGATCATCGCCGGGTGGTTGCAGCAATTGTCCGGCCTGAGCCCTGCCCCACTGCGCGCCGAACGCATTGAAATCGAATTCGAAGCACCCGATTACCGCGCGGCCTATGAGGTGCTGGGTGACTGCCCGATTCAGTTTGGTACCGAGCACAATCAACTGCGCTTGAGTCTTGCGAGCCTCGCCCAACGTAACCCCGAGCATTGTCCGAGCACCTGGCGGCACTTGCTGCAACTGTGTGAACGGGAGCTGGAGCAACTGACACGCACCCGCAGCCTGCGAGAGAGAATCATCGCATTGCTGGGACCGTTGCTCAGTGGTGGTCGGGAACCCGACCTGGAAGAAGTGGCGGCACGCCTGAAGCTGCCCACCTGGACCTTGCGTCGCAAACTGGCCGAAGAAGGCACGCAGTTTCGGGCGATTCTCAACGACACCCGTCGCGACCTGGCCATGACCTACATACGCGATACCGAACTGGCCTTCGGTGAAATCGCCTACCTGCTGGGTTTTGCCTCAGCCGAAGCCTTTCAACGCGCATTCAAACGCTGGAATGGACAGACGCCTGGCGAATTTCGCCGCAGTCATCGCCAATCCGCCTGACGCTTACAGCTCGGTAGCGTCTTCTGCAGGCTCCGGCGGATCCAGTTCGAAAGCCTGGTACTCGAGCAACTCTTCTTGATAATCATCCATTTTTGAATCCCCCAACACACCTGTAGAAACGTCTGAGTTAATGACCTGCAACCTGAGCATAAAGTGCCCGGGTGAAAGAAAAATGACGCTGGCACGACAGGTCGTCGCTACTGAATAAAACGTAGCAGGCGGTCAGGAATTTATCACGGGATTTTTCGCTGAAAGCCGCAGAACAGCGGCCTGGTTTGATGCGGGTCAATCTTTGCTTGCGGGACGGAATCGCTGTCGATCAAGCCGATCCCGTCACGCGAACGTCCATCACTGGCCGGAAGCAGGCATCGCCGGGATCGGCTCGCCAGGTGGCGGCATGTCGGCCGGGTTGCTCGGTGGCGTAATGACTTCCTCAGGCGCCGCCGGCTGAGCGTTATCAACCGGAGTAGCCGAAGGGGCTGGTGCAGGTGCTGGCACTACCGTTTCAGACGCAACTGGCGTTGCCTCGACTGGTACTGGCGCCAGTACCGGTGCCGCCGGGATCGACTCTGCGGCAGGCGCAGCTGCGGGTGTTGGCGCGAGTGCAGCCGGCGCAGCCTTGGTTTCAGGCACACCCAGGTCGGTCTTCGGCTTCTCGGTAATGTGTGCAGCCTTCTTCGCTTCCGCCGGCAGGAACATTTCGATCAATCCAAAGAAGCGATCGTAGAACTTGGCCGACGTTACGGTTTCACTGGCAACCTTGACCATCGAGTCGTCGGACGAGCCGATCGGCATCGACACCGAACCCAAGACGCCGACGCCGAGGCTGGCGGAGTTGTTGGTCTTCTTCAGCGCGTAGCGATCCTGCAGGGCGTTGGCGAACACCGTGGCGTGATGCTTCTCGCTGCCGTCATCGGTGCACACGACACTGAAGCTGATCTCCATGTGATTTTCGCCGGTCTGCTGGAAACTCTTGTGACCGGAAATCAGTTTGGGATCGTTGCTGGTAATGATGTAGCCCTGGCTGAGCAAGGCACGACGGGCGGCTTCACAGCTTTGCGCGTCGCTGACCGGGTAGTTGCGGGAAAACGTACCGGAATCGTCAAACTTCTCATGCTCATAGATGGCGCCCTTGTTCGACGAACAACCGGCCGCAACGGCCAGCACGGCGGCCAACACGGCAACCCGCATGGGAAATGATTTAGACATTGAACATCCTGAGGAAAACGGTTCGGGGCGTATTGTGCTACAGATCGAAGCTTTGCGGAGCATCGATTGTGTCTTAAAACGGTTACAGGTGGGTTGACCCCGAAATGAAGAAAAAGTCACCCGGGCAATCGATGTACGGTCCAACGAAAAAACCCCAGCTTTCGGCTGGGGTTTTTTGTCGTGGAACTCAGGCAGGCATCAGTAACGCTTGATGTCCGCTTCGCTTTCCAGCTGCTTGCGATAGGCAGCAAAGTCTTGCTGGCCAATACGCGAAGCGAGGTAGCGACGGTATTGCGCCTTCTCTTCGTCAGTTGGCGTTGCTGCGTCGTTCACCCCGTTGAGGCGCACGATCATCAGGCTGCCGTCAGCCAGCGTCACGCTGGTGAAGGTCGGCTTGTCCTTGGCAGCCGGTTTCGGCATGCGGAACAGCGCCTGCAACACAGCCGGGTCAACCCCTTCCTGAGCGCGGGTGGCCGCTTCGACAACCTTCCAGTTCTGACCGTCGACCGCCTGGTTCAACGGCGTCTTGCCATCACGCAGGTTGGCGATCACCTCGTCAGCCTTGGTCTTGGCCGCAGCACTGGCGTGCTCCTTGGCCAACTGCACACGGATCGCCGAAGAAACCGTTTCCAGCGGCAGCTGCGCAGGCTTCAGGTGCTCCTTGGCACGCAACACGATCACGGTTTCCGGATCGAGTTCGATGGCCGTGCTGTTGGCACCTTCGTCCAGTACTTCCGGGCTGAACGCCGCGGTGATCACCGCACGATTGGCAGCAATGCCTTCGCCACCTTCACGGCCGAACGGCTTGGAGGTGTGCACGGTCAGCTTCAGGTCCTGTGCAGGCTGTGCCAGATCGGACGCTTCGAACGCCGCGTCTTCCAGTTGCTTGCTCGCTTCAACGAAACGTTGCTCGACTTCCTGGGTTTTCAAGGCATGCGTCAGCTTGTCTTTCAGGCTGGCCAATGTAGGCACTTCAGGTGCTTCCACGCCCAGCAGCTTGATCAGGTGGTAGCCGAAATCTGTACGGATCGGCTCCGACACCTGGTCCTTGTTCAACGCGTACAGGGCTTTTTCGAACGCAGGGTCGTAGACCCCAGGACCGGCATAACCCAGGTCACCGCCGTTGTTCGCCGAGCCAGGGTCCTGGGAGAACTCCTTGGCCAGTGCTTCGAACTTCTCACCCTTGGCCAGACGCGCCTGGATGTCTTCGATCTTCGCCTTGGCTTGCGCTTCGGTAGTCTTGTCGTTGACTTCGATCAGGATGTGCGCAGCCCGACGCTGTTCGGACAGGTTGGCAATTTCTTTCTGGTAAGCCGCTTGCAGGTCTTCGTCCTTGACGGCGACCTGATCAAAGAAGGAAGACTTCTTCAGCTCCAGGTAATCGATGACCACCTGATCCGGGGTCATGAACTCTTTGGCGTGCTCGTCGTAGTAAGCCTTGACCTCATCATCGGTCAGCTTCACGGCGGCCGGGTCAGCCTTGATGTTCAGGGAGGCGAAGTCGCGGGTCTGCTTTTCCAGATGGGCGAAAGCCAGTACCTGTGCGTCGGTGACAAAACCGCTGCCAGCCAGACCGGCGCGCAGTTGGCCGATCAGCATTTCCTGGGCCAGCATCTGGCGGAACTGCATGCGGCTGTAGCCGAGCTGGCGAATCACCTGGTCGAAACGCTCAGGACTGAACTTGCCGTCGACCTGAAATTCAGGCGTTTGCAGGATCACTTGATCAAGAGCGGCTTCGGAGAAAGCGAATTTGGATTTTTCTGCGCCTTGCAGCAGCAGTTTGCGATCGATCAGGCCCTTGAGAGCCGATTCGCGGAGCATTTTTTCATCGAGCAGCGAAGCGTCGAAATCCTTGCCCAGTTGTTGCATGAGCTGACGGCGTTGCATATCGACCGCCTGGCTCAGCTCGTTCTGGCTGATCTGTTCGCCATTGACCTTGGCCGCATCATTGCTGTGCGTGGTGGCCTTGAAAATGGCGTCGAAACCGGTCAAAGCCATCAGTGCAACGATGACCCCGATAATGGTCTTGGCAATCCAGCCTTGTGAATTGTCCCTGATATTCTGCAGCATGCGTCCCCCAGAAACGGTTGAACTTCAAAATTAGGCAACCGTGGAGCGTGGGTAGAATCCGGATAGAAGAAAGGCGCATCCGAGGATGCGCCTTCTCGTAACTGGCGGAGCGGATCGAGGGTTCGAACTGGCGACCCTCGGCGTCTTGAACCGGCGACCTGCCCTCAGACTGCCGCTCCGCTGCCAAGTCAGGCATGACCCCGACCCGGATGGGTAAAAACCTGAATCGAAACTTAGTTGACAGCTTCTTTCAGTGCTTTACCGGCTTTGAAACCTGGTTTTTTGGCTGCTGCGATTTCCAGAGTCTTACCGGTCTGTGGGTTACGACCGATGCGAGCTGGACGATCAGTTACGGAGAAAGTACCGAAACCAACCAGAACAACAGAGTCGCCAGCCTTGAGAGCGCCAGTGACGGATTCGATTACAGCGTCCAGCGCACGGCCAGCAGCAGCTTTCGGGATATCAGCGGATGCAGCGATAGCATCAATCAGTTCCGACTTGTTCACTCTAAGTCCCCTTATATCTATTTGAGTATGATTCTAAGTTTTTTTGGTGAAAGCAAAAACGAGTGCTGAATGGCCTACAGACACTTAAGAGCCGCTTTATAACAAGGGCTCTAAAAAACTGTCAACAAGCCCCCCAGGCAAATACGTACTAATGCGTGCTAATTCTTTCCTTGGAATCCGACTCGCGTTTTTCGTCCTTCGCGACAATCTCCGGAGCCACATCCGGCAAGGGCTCCGGCGCGTATTGCAGCGCAATTTGCAGGACCTCGTCAATCCATTTAACCGGTTTAATCTGTAGATCCTGCTTGATATTGTCCGGAATCTCTTTGAGATCACGCACGTTCTCTTCAGGAATGATCACTGTCTTGATTCCACCGCGGTGGGCAGCCAGCAGTTTTTCTTTCAAACCACCAATTGCCAGGACCTGGCCACGCAAGGTGATTTCGCCGGTCATGGCGACATCGGCTCGCACCGGGATGCTGGTCAGGGCCGAGACAAGGGCGGTACACATGCCCACACCGGCGCTAGGGCCGTCTTTCGGCGTCGCCCCTTCCGGCATATGGATGTGCGTGTCGCGCTTCTCGTGGAAGTCCAGAGGGATCCCCAGGCTCTTCGCCCGGCTACGAACCACGGTCAACGCAGCGGTGATCGACTCGACCATCACGTCACCCAGGGAACCGGTCTTGATCAACTGGCCCTTGCCCGGTACGACGGCGGCTTCGATGGTCAGCAATTCGCCGCCCACCTGGGTCCACGCCAGGCCAGTCACCTGACCGATCTGGTCCTGCTGTTCAGCCAGGCCATAACGGAACTTACGCACGCCCAGAAAGTGCTCCAGCATGTCTGCGGTCACTTTCACCGAGAAGCGTTTTTCCAGCGCATGCTCCTTGACCGCCTTGCGACAAACCTTGGCAATCTGGCGCTCCAGCCCCCGTACACCGGCTTCGCGGGTGTAGTAGCGGATGATGTCGCGAATGGCTTCTTCGTCGAATTCCAGCTCGCCTTTCTTCAGGCCGTTGGCCGTGATCTGCTTGGGCGAGAGGTATTTGACGGCGATGTTGATCTTCTCGTCTTCGGTGTAACCCGGCAGACGAATCACTTCCATCCGGTCCAGAAGCGCCGGTGGAATGTTCATCGAGTTCGAGGTGCACAGGAACATCACATCGGACAGGTCGTAATCGACTTCCAGATAGTGATCGTTGAAGTTGTGGTTCTGCTCCGGATCGAGCACTTCCAGCAATGCAGATGCCGGATCGCCGCGCATGTCGCTGCCCATCTTGTCGATTTCATCGAGCAGGAACAGCGGGTTGCGCACGCCCACCTTTGTCATCTTTTGAATCAATCTTCCCGGCATCGAACCGATGTAAGTACGGCGATGACCACGGATTTCCGCTTCGTCACGCACGCCACCGAGGGCCATGCGCACGAATTTACGGTTGGTGGCATGGGCAATCGACTCGGCCAGGGAGGTTTTACCCACCCCAGGAGGACCGACCAGGCACAACACCGGACCACGAATTTTCTTCACGCGCTTCTGCACGGCGAGGTATTCGAGGATGCGTTCCTTGACCTCTTCCAGACCGTAGTGGTCCGCATCAAGAATGTCTTCGGCGCGCGCCAGATCCAGACGGACCTTGCTCTGGGCCTTCCAAGGCACCTGTACCAGCCAGTCGATGTAGGAGCGGACCACGGTCGCTTCTGCCGACATCGGCGACATTTGCTTGAGTTTGTTCAGTTCCGCGGTGGCCTTGGCCAACGCGTCTTTAGGCAGACCAGCGGCGTCGATACGCTTTTTCAGTTCCTCGACTTCGTTGTGGCCTTCGTCGCTGTCGCCGAGTTCTTTCTGAATGGCCTTCATCTGCTCATTCAGGTAGTACTCGCGCTGACTGCGCTCCATTTGCTTTTTGACGCGACCACGAATGCGTTTTTCGACCTGCAGCAGATCGATCTCGGCATCGAGCAACGCCAGGACGTGCTCGACCCGGGCCGACAAATCGATGATTTCGAGGATTTCCTGCTTCTGCTCGATTTTCAGCGCCATGTGGGCAGCCATGGTATCCACCAGGCGACCAGGCTCGTCGATGCTGTTGAGCGACGACAGGACTTCAGCCGGGACCTTCTTGCCCAACTGCACATATTGCTCGAACTGCGACAGCAGGCTGCGCACGAAGACTTCCGACTCACGCTCAGGTGCGTCGACTTCTTCGATCAGGGAAACTTCGGCACGGCAGTGGCCGTCCACTTCGATGAAACGCTCGACGGTACCGCGTTGTTCGCCTTCGACCAGCACCTTGACGGTGCCATCAGGCAGCTTGAGCAACTGCAGGACAGTCGCAATGGTACCGACGCGATACAGGGCATCTTCACCAGGATCGTCGTCAGCCGGGTTTCTCTGGGCCAGCAGCAGAATCTGCTTGTCGCCCGTCATCGCGGCCTCGAGGGCTTCGATGGATTTCTCGCGCCCCACGAACAGCGGGATAACCATGTGCGGATAAACCACGACATCACGCAATGGCAGGAGAGGCAATTCGATGGTTGTCTTCATGATTTCGCCTCTACGGCGGCCATAAGGCCGTAAACAGATGGAAGTAAGCTTGAAACCAAGATGGGGGCTAGTTTCGAAAAAAACAAGCGGATAAAAAGATCTCTTGAAGATCGCGGGCCTGGACGACTACACAAAAGCCTCGAACGCCCAACAGCTATCGCAGGCATGCCCGCGCCCACAATAGCAAAGGGGCCCGAAGGCCCCTTCTTTATTTCAGCTGCGTGACGCTTAGGCGTCTGGCGCGGCCTTGGCAGTCGGCTCACTGTTTTCGTAGATGTACAGTGGCTTGGACTTGCCTTCGATAACACTTTCATCGATGACGACCTTGCTCACCTCAGACTGCGAGGGAATTTCGTACATCGTGTCGAGCAGCACACCTTCGAGAATCGAACGCAGGCCACGGGCACCGGTTTTACGCTCCAGGGCACGCTTGGCGACCGATTTCAGTGCATCTGTACGGAACTCCAGATCCACACCTTCCATCTCGAACAACTTGGCATATTGCTTGGTCAAGGCGTTTTTCGGCTCGGTGAGAATCTGCATCAGTGCAGCCTCATCAAGCTCGTCCAGCGTCGCCAGAACCGGCAGACGACCGACGAATTCCGGGATCAGGCCGAACTTGACCAGATCGTCTGGCTCGACTTCACGCAGGGATTCACCGACTTTCTTGCCTTCTTCCTTGCTGCGCACTTCCGCGTTGAAGCCGATACCACCCTTGGTGGAACGGTTCTGGATGACCTTCTCCAGGCCGGAGAATGCACCGCCGCAGATGAACAGGATGTTACGCGTATCGACCTGCAGGAATTCCTGCTGCGGATGCTTGCGACCGCCTTGAGGCGGAACGGAAGCGACCGTGCCTTCGATCAGCTTGAGCAGGGCCTGCTGCACGCCTTCACCGGAAACGTCCCGGGTGATCGACGGGTTGTCGGATTTGCGCGAAATCTTGTCGATTTCATCGATGTAGACAATACCCATCTGGGCCTTTTCCACATCGTAATCGCATTTCTGCAACAGCTTCTGAATGATGTTCTCGACATCTTCACCCACGTAACCCGCCTCGGTGAGGGTGGTAGCGTCGGCGATGGTGAACGGAACGTTCAGCAAGCGGGCCAGGGTTTCGGCAAGCAGGGTTTTACCCGAGCCTGTCGGGCCGATCAGCAGGATGTTGCTCTTGCCGAGTTCGACGTCGTCATTCTTTTTGTCACGCTGGTTCAGACGCTTGTAGTGGTTGTACACCGCTACGGCCAGAACCTTTTTCGCACGCTCCTGACCAATCACGTACTGATCAAGGATGCCGCTGATTTCTTTAGGCGAAGGCAATTTATGCGCGTTGCTTTCAGCCTGTGCTTCCTGCACCTCCTCACGGATGATGTCATTGCACAGGTCGACGCACTCGTCGCAGATAAAGACCGAGGGGCCGGCAATCAATTTGCGCACTTCATGCTGGCTTTTGCCACAGAAGGAGCAATAGAGCAGCTTGCCGTTGTCCTCGCCGTTGCGGGTGTCAGTCATTCGTTCGATCCAAATCCGATAGGCTTGCAACACAAGATGAAGGCTATTGCGGGCTTTTTCAAGCCCGCCAGTGATCAGACTCGCCGACCACGCCTATTTTGAGCTGCTTATTTTACGCGGGGCGCTGGCTGATCACTTCGTCGATCAGCCCGTACTCACGGGCAGCTTCTGCACTCATGAAGTTGTCACGATTGGTATCGCGCTCGATTTCTTCAAGGGTACGGCCGCTGTGCTTGGCCATCAAAGTATTGAGGCGCTCACGGATGAAGAGGATTTCCTTGGCATGGATTTCGATATCCGACGCCTGGCCCTGGAAACCGCCCAGTGGCTGGTGAATCATCACACGCGAGTTCGGCAGGCAGTAACGCTTGCCTGGGGCACCGGCGGTCAGCAGGAATGCGCCCATGCTGCACGCCTGACCGATGCAGGTGGTCGACACGTTAGGCTTGATGAACTGCATGGTGTCGTAGATCGACATGCCTGCCGTTACCGAGCCGCCCGGGGAGTTGATATAGAGATGGATGTCCTTGTCCGGGTTTTCCGCTTCAAGGAACAGCAGTTGCGCACAGATCAGGTTGGCCATGTAGTCCTCTACCGGGCCCACCAGAAAGATCACTCGCTCCTTGAGCAGGCGCGAGTAGATGTCGTAGGCGCGTTCGCCACGAGCGGACTGCTCGACAACCATCGGGACCAGGCCGCCTGCGGCCTGGATATCAGAGTTCTGCTGAATATAGGAATTACGGAACATGCTCTGCAGTCACTCCCAAATAGTTATGTCTTGAATGCACATAAGCCAGCTCGAAGGCTGGCTTATGTGTGTGCTTCTTAACGCAGAAACAATCAGTCGGCTTGTGGAGCTTCTACCGGCTTGACCGCTTCTTCGTAAGAGACCGATTTGTCGGTCACGCTAGCTTTCTGCAGAACAGTATCCACAACTTGCTCTTCCAGCACAACCGAACGAACTTCGTTCAGTTGCTGCTCGTTTTTGTAGTACCAGGACACAACCTGCTCAGGCTCCTGATAGGCCGAAGCCATTTCCTGAATCATCTCGCGAACGCGGGCTTCGTCAGGCTTCAGGTCGAACTGCTTGACCACTTCGGCCACGATCAGACCCAGTACTACACGGCGCTTGGCTTGCTCTTCGAACAGCTCGGCCGGCAGTTGATCAGGCTTGATGTTGCCACCGAACTGCTGAACAGCCTGCACGCGCAGACGGTCAACTTCGTTGGACAGCAGTGCTTTAGGCACTTCGATCGGGTTGGTGGCCAGCAGACCGTCCATGACCTGATTCTTGACCTTGGACTTGATCGCCTGACGCAGTTCGCGCTCCATGTTCTTGCGAACTTCGGTGCGGAAGCCTTCCAGACCGGTTTCCTTGATACCGAATTGAGCGAAGAACTCTTCGTTCAGTTCTGGCAGCTTTGGCTCGGAAACAGTGTTGACAGTCACGGTGAACTCGGCGGTTTTACCAGCCAGTTCCAGGTTCTGATAGTCCTCTGGGAAGGTCAGGTTCAGAACGCGCTCTTCACCCGCCTTGGCGCCCACCAGGCCTTCTTCGAAGCCAGGGATCATGCGGCCGGAACCCAGCACCAGCTGAGTACCCTTGGCGGAACCGCCAGCAAACACTTCACCGTCGACCTTGCCGACGAAATCGATGTTCAGCTGGTCGTCGTTCTGGGCAGCACGATCGGCCACTTCGAAACGGGTGTTCTGCTTGCGCAGCACTTCCAGCATTTTGTCCAGGTCGGCATCAGCCACGTCAGCGCTCAGGCGCTCTACGGTGATACCTTCGAAGCCGGCAACGGTGAACTCAGGGAACACTTCGAATACGGCTACGTATTCCAGGTCTTTACCCGCTTCGAGCGACTTTGGCTCGATCGATGGCTGACCAGCCGGGTTCAGCTTCTGCTCAACCACAGCTTCGTAGAAGGAAGACTGGATCACGTCGCCTACCGCTTCCTGACGAGCATCAGCACCGAAACGACGCTTGATTTCGCTCATTGGCACTTTGCCTGGACGGAAGCCAGCAATCTTGGCCTTTTGGGCGGTCTGCTGCAGACGCTTGTTGACCTGGCTCTCGATGCGCTCAGCCGGCACGGTGACGCTCATGCGGCGCTCAAGAGCAGTAGTATTTTCAACAGAAACTTGCATGGATATTCCTCGTTGCACAGACGTTAGCCGGCCGTTTCCGACCCCAGAATCAAGGGCATGCATTCTAGTGGGTCAAACTCAAGAAGTCACCCTACTGAAAACGGGTAAAAAAACAGCAGGCAATTAATAGGTGCGAATGCACGGATGCACCTCGCCCCAATGGCAAATACAACCCATCAAGCCAGGGCTCTGCAGCAACCCTTCTATATAGAAGAAGCGGCCTGACATCTCCCTGACAGCCGGACTTGCGCACAAGACCGGCGGGCAGCGCAGCATCATCGAGACACATAAATTCGACGAAACGCCCCGCCCCGCGGCCCCGAACCTGCGGCCGCTGAAACAAAAAAGGCGCCAGACTTTTCAATCTGGCGCCTTTCGGAATATGGGGTGGACGATGGGGATCGAACCCACGACAACGGGAGTCACAATCCCGTGCTCTACCAACTGAGCTACGCCCACCATATTGCATGACAAAGAAGCCAAACAACGTCTTCTTTGTTTAAGTTCAACCAGGCCAACGGCATGAATGAAGCTTATTTGGTGCGGATGAAGAGACTCGAACTCTTACGCCTCGCGGCGCTGGAACCTAAATCCAGTGTGTCTACCAATTCCACCACATCCGCGGAGTGAAGCCTTTAAAGCAAAGGCGCCAGACTGTTAATCTGGCGCCTTTCGAAATATGGGGTGGACGATGGGGATCGAACCCACGACAACGGGAGTCACAATCCCGTGCTCTACCAACTGAGCTACGCCCACCATATCGCGTTACTTGTGCCAAAGCTGCCTAATGGCGCACCCGGCAGGACTCGAACCTGCGACCATCCGCTTAGAAGGCGGATGCTCTATCCAGCTGAGCTACGGGCGCCTTGTTAGCTGTACCCTTGGAGGACTACAAACTAAGTGCTTTCCAGTCTCGCAAAACCTTGATTTCGCTCGACCTTCCTAACCAGTGCTAGGCTGTGCCCGACAAGTGCGACGAATAGTATAGAGCCCCCCGAAGGTCGTCAAATCCTTTTTAAAAAAAATTCATTTAATTAAAGGGCTTAGCTGAATTTGCAGACCAAGCGCCTTTGCCCTCACCGCATGACATGCGAGAATGCGCTCTCTTTTTTTCCCCTCTCGATGGTTAATCACGCGCAATGACTGCACAACTAATCGACGGCAAATCGATCGCCGCCAGCCTGCGCCAGCAGATCGCCCAACGGGTCAACGAGCGTCGCCAGCAAGGTTTGCGCACGCCTGGCCTCGCGGTGATCCTGGTCGGCAGCGATCCTGCCTCTCAGGTTTATGTCTCGCACAAGCGTAAAGACTGTGAAGAGGTCGGCTTTCTCTCCCAAGCCTATGACCTGCCTTCCGAAACCACTCAGGAAGCGCTGACCGAACTGATCGATCGCCTCAACGACGATCCTGCGATCGACGGCGTTCTGCTTCAGTTGCCGCTCCCCGAGCACCTGGATGCCTCGAAACTGCTCGAGCGCATTCGCCCGGATAAAGACGTCGACGGTTTCCACCCTTATAACGTCGGCCGCCTGGCCCAGCGTATCCCGCTGCTGCGCCCATGCACGCCAAAAGGGATCATGACCCTGCTGGAAAGCACCGGTGTCGATCTGTACGGAATGGACGCGGTCGTTGTCGGTGCCTCCAACATCGTCGGGCGTCCGATGGCGATGGAATTGCTGCTGGCCGGCTGCACCGTGACCGTCACCCACCGCTTCACCAAGGATCTGGCCGGTCACGTCGGTCGTGCCGATCTGGTGGTGGTTGCCGCCGGTAAACCGGGCCTGGTCAAGGGCGAGTGGATCAAGGAAGGCGCGATCGTGATCGACGTCGGCATCAACCGTCAGGACGACGGCAAGTTGGTCGGTGACGTCATCTACGAAACCGCCCTGCCCCGCGCCGGCTGGATTACCCCGGTCCCGGGCGGTGTTGGCCCGATGACCCGCGCCTGCCTGCTGGAAAATACCTTGTACGCGGCCGAAACCCTGCACAGCTGAGTTTTGTTACAAGCGTCAACCGGTGAATAAGGAACCCGCCCCATGGCGGGTTCTTTTTTGCCCCAAAAAAATGCACCACCCTGCACCTGAAAATGACTTTTTTTTCATGTTTCCCGGGACTTTTACCTGTTGTTTGAACAACCATCGACAGTTATTCAGCCATACTCCAGAATGTCGCGTTTTTTAAGAAATAGCCCGTTACAAAACGGCTTATCAACACATTACGAGTCTGCCAGCGTGAAAATCCGTCTTTCCATCCTGAGCCTATTTTTTGCAGTTACAGGGACATTCATCACGCCAATCGCCAGCGCTGGCGAAACCACCGCTGCGCCCCGGGATACCTCACACCTCAAGCTCGCGTCCGGCAGCGCCTTGCTGATGGACTTGCAGACCAACAAAATCATCTATGCCAGCAATCCCGACGTGGTCGTCCCTATCGCTTCGGTGAGCAAACTCATGACCGGTCTGGTGGTGGTTGAGGCCCATCAGAACATGGACGAATACATCAACATCAACATCAACGACACCCCGGAAATGAAGGGCGTGTTCTCGCGGGTCAAACTCAACAGTGAGATGCCGCGTCGGGAAATGTTGCTGATTGCCCTGATGTCCTCGGAAAACCGCGCTGCCGCCAGTCTGGCTCACCACTATCCGGGCGGGTACGCGGCATTCATTGCTGCCATGAACGCCAAGGCCAAGGCACTGGGCATGACCAACACACACTTCGTCGAGCCCACCGGCCTGTCGCCGCGCAACGTGTCCACCGCTCGCGACCTGAGCAAGCTGTTGATCGCCGCCCACAAACATCCAATATTGACCGAGCTGAGTACCACCAAGGAAAAAACCGTTTCTTTCCGTAAACCCAACTACAGCCTGGGCTTTCGCAACACTGACCATTTGATTGGCAAGCCGAACTGGAACATCGAACTGACCAAAACCGGTTTCACCAATCAGGCCGGCCACTGCCTGGTACTGGTGACGCACATGGCCAATCGCCCTGTGGCGCTGGTGATCCTCGATGCCTACGGCAAATACACCCACTTCGCCGATGCCACGCGCATTCGCAACTGGGTCGAGACCGGCCATGGCGCCGAAGTGCCTTCGGTAGCGCTGCAATACAAATCGGAAAAAAACCTCAAGCATCGCCAGGGCGGTGTGGTTGAAGCGTCCCAGTAAAGCTGATGAACATAAAAAAGCCCCGGTTATCCGGGGCTTTTTTGTCGGCGATCAATCATTGGGCAATGGCATCTGGTCGTCATCGGGAATGCCGTCCCCCGCCATCGGTTCATTCCAGCCCTTGGGCTTTTCCGTCGGTACAACGGCCGGGCGCGCCAGTGGGTCGCGCAACGGGCTATCGGGATCCATGACTGGATCGGCCCCCGCGTCCGGCACTGTCGGCACATTTTCCGGACGCTTGTCGTCGAAACTCGAATCGGTAGACATACGCACCTCTGTTGCACTCAAGGCTTGAGATCAGCCAGTGGATCGTAGGGTTTGGCGGGCGCCTTGGGATTATCCCCCGGTTTGACGTCTCGGGGTGCCTTCGCCGGTCCGACGGGATCAACCTGGGGATCGGCGAGGTCGGGAGAGTCGGGATCGAAACCCAGCTCATCCCCGGAGGAATGCTCTGACGAATGCGGGCCAACGGGCGTGGTGGAATGAGCCATGGTCGCCTCCTGATCGCGGCCCGAAGAGTTCCGGGCCTGTATCAATCAGAAACTGGCGGCTAACGATGGTGCCCTGCGGGTGACCAACGGGCTTACTGGGCTGCCAAAGCCTTTTTCGCTTTGGCCGCGGCTTGCTCCTGACCGGCCTGGGCCAGTTCATTCGCCGCCTTGAGCCAACGCTGTTGATCGACATGTGCCGGCAGTTGCGTCGGGTTCTGGATCAGCACCGCCCAGCCACCGGCATCCTTGAACGCGGATTCAAAACTGCCGAACTTCATCATCTCGCGCTGATTCATGCCGGCACGCAGCAGCACTGTCTGCTTCTGGCGGTTGTAGCCACTGAGAATCGCATAGCGCGGTTCAGCCCACATCGCCGAGCCCTCGGTGAAGCGCACCATCACCGGGTAACCCGCCGCCACCTGCGTGAGCAACGCCGGCAGGTTGCTGTCCAGCGGATACACCATCATTCCGTATTCGCGAGCCAGACTCTGCATGTTCTGCTGCAACTGCCCTTCGCCGCCCGGCAAGTGCAAGGGTTTTTCCAGCAGGCCCGGCGTAATCACCACGCCCTGCTGGGACAGCATGCTGGCCAGCACCTGCGGTCCGCTCTGGAAGGCATCACCGCGATAGAACCGGCCGCTCAGTTCAACGCGATCGGGCAAGCCCCTGATTTCGGGCGCGACTGCGCTACTCGAGCACCCCGCCATCGCGGCAACGCTGCCGGCAATCAGTGCGGCCGAAAGAAATCGAGACATTTCTCTTACCATCATCACTCTCTTGTTCAGGCGCCAGGCGATCGCCTACCCGGCTTCGGCGTCGATCATAGGGTGCCGCGCGACCGCGGTATAGCCTTAAACCATAGTGGCATCCATTCGATAGAGCGAACTGGTTGATACCAGGCGACCTTTGGTCAATTGCCTGAAATACCCCGACGACTAGACTGTCACCTGAAGAGAGAGAGAACGAGCGTGTCAGCCCGCAGCAGGGCAAAGAGGAGGCGCGAATGAGCCTGACCATGATTATCGTGATGTTGGTAGCCGGCTGGCTGGCCGTGGCCGCCGCCATGCTGTGGGGCGTCTTGCGTATCGCTCGTCGGCATCATCACCCTGTACCACCGGAAGCCGAAACGAAAACCCCGGAATCGACCACCCGCCCTGCCAGCGCCCACTGATTTTCATCGTGCAAACAAAAACGGCCGCCTGCACTCGATGAGTACAGGCGGCCGTTTCATTCAGCGGGGGATCAAGCGTCAGCCTTGACCTGCTTTTGCTTGGCCCGGCGCGACATCATGTTCAGCACCTCGATTGCAGCCGAGAATGCCATCGCCGCATAAACGTAGCCTTTCGGTACGTGGGCGCCGAAGCCCTCGGCGATCAGCGTCATGCCGATCATGATCAGGAAGCCCAGCGCCAACATGACCACGGTCGGGTTGTCGTTGATGAACTTGGCCAACGGATCAGCCGCGAACAGCATCACCAGCACCGAAGCCACTACCGCGATGATCATGATCGGCAAGTGCTCGGTCATGCCGACAGCGGTGATGATGCTGTCGATGGAGAACACCATGTCGAGCATCAGGATCTGACCGATGGCGGCGGCAAAGCCCAGGGTCACGGTCGAGGTCTTCGATGTCGGGTCTTCCGGTGCCGGATCCATGCTGTGATGGATCTCGGTCGTGGCTTTCCACAACAGGAACAGACCACCGGCGATCAGGATCATGTCTTTCCAGGAGAAGGCGTGACCCAGGATTTCAATCACTGGGGCCGTCAACTGCACGATGAACGCGATGGTGCTGAGCAAGCCCAGACGCAGGATCAACGCCATGCCGATACCGATGCGGCGCGCCTTCTGCCGGTGCTGCTCGGGCAGCTTGTTGGTCAGGATCGAGATGAAGATCAGGTTATCGATGCCGAGCACGATTTCCATGACCACCAGGGTCGCCAAGGCGATCCAGGCGGTGGGGCTTGCAGCCAGTTGTAAAAGGTAGTCCATGGTCAGTCCTGACTCGTTTTAAGACGGTTTAGATTTCCTGGGAAGAAGATTCGGATTTTTCCTCATCTTTTTCCGTTGATTCCTTTTTGCCGCTCAAGCCGCCTGTGGCGTCACTGAGGGCTTGTTCGGCGGCCTTGTGGGTATCGTCGATAGCCTGCTTGGCGCTTTCAGCGGCCTTGCCCATTAACTGTTGCGCGCTTTTTTCGGCCTGGTCGCAACCGGCCAGTACCAGTAAAGACGTAATCAGCAGCGCGGTGGCTTTAAGCTTCATGATGCATTCCTCGATAGAACAAACGGGTCCTAAACGATGGCCCGTTGATAGCGATGCATTCTAGGCAAGCAAACACTTCAGGAAAATTCGTATTTTTACCGGGTATACTTCGATTTTTACGAACTGTACCTCCTCATGCTGAACTACCGACAACTGCACTATTTCTGGGTCGTGGCCAAGACCGGCAGCATCGTGCGCGCCTGCGAGCAACTGAACCTGACACCGCAAACCATCAGCGGGCAGATCTCACTGCTGGAACAGACCTACGGCATTGAATTGTTTCGACGCGTCGGCCGACAACTTGAACTCACCGAAGCCGGTAGACAGACCCTCCCCTACGCCGAACAGATGTTCCAACTGGGTGGCGAACTGGAATTGATGCTGCGTGCCCAGCCCAACGAGCAACAGATATTGTTCCGCGTCGGCGTGGCCGATGTGGTGCCCAAGTCAATTGTGTATCGGCTGATTGCGCCAACCATGGAACTGAGCGAGCCCCTGCGCATCACCTGTCGTGAAGACAAGCTCGAACGTTTGCTGGCGGATCTGGCGATCCAGCGTCTGGACCTGGTGATTTCCGACAGTCCCATGCCTTCGCACCTGGACATCAAGGGCTACAGCCAGAAACTCGGCGAGTGTGGCATCAGTTTTTTCGCCACGAGTGAATTGGCCACGCGCTACGACAACGACTTCCCGCGCAACCTGCACGGTGCACCCTTGTTGATTCCCGGCCCGGAAACCGTGGTGCGCAGCCGACTGCAGCGCTGGTTCGCCGAGCAGCAGATCCAGCCGCAGATCGTCGGCGAATTCGATGACAGCGCCTTGATGCAGGCCTTCGGTCAGTCAGGCAGCGGGATTTTTATCGGCCCGAGCGTGATTGCCGACGAGGTGAAACGCCAGTGCGGCGTGGAGGTGATCGGTCAGACCGACGCGGTGAGCGAATCGTTTTACGCGATTTCAGTGGATCGCAAGGTCAAGCACCCCGGCATTGTTGCCATTACCGAAGGTGCCCGACGCGAGCTGTTTACCGGGTTTTAAGCTGCGCAGACTTCCCGCGGCTTGAGCACCATCAACACCATGGCGAGGAAAATCGACAACAGAATGAAGCCGGCAGCGGCGAAACCGACAAACCCCAGACCGGCACTGTCGATCACCCGACCGCCAATGATCGCGCCCAGACCGATGCCGAGGTTGGCCCCGGCAATGTTCAGCGACGCGGCGAAGGCCGGTGCTTCAGGCGCCGCTTTCATCAGTCGCACATGACTGACCAGGAACAGCGCCGCCTGGGTCACGCCCCAGATGCCCATCGCAGCGGCCAGGCCCAGGGACGAATTGATGTTGGGCACCAACGCCACCATCCCGGGAATCATGAACGCGCAGAACATCACCGAAGCCATCAGCGGATGGCGATCCACCGCGCGACCGCCCAGCGAGTTACCGATCAAACCGACCGCGCCGAAGCCCATCAGGCACCAGCCGACCACGGTGCCGTCAAAGCCGGCCAGGCGTTCAAGAATGTCCGCCAGATAGGTGTAGGCGGTGAACATGCCGCTGAACACCAGAATCGACAGCAACACATGACCCAGCATCAGCGGGCTGCGCAGGATCCTGAACTGCGATCGGAAACTGACCTGATGCTGGTGCAGGCTGGTTTTCGGCAGATAGACAAACAGCAACAACGCCTTGGCGAACGCGATCACCGCCAGGATGCCGAAGGCACTGCGCCAGCCGAACGCATCGGAAATCAGCGTGCCGACCGGAATGCCGAATACCGTGGCGCAGACGATGCCGAAGCCGATTTTCGCGATCGCACGTCCGGCATAATCGGGGCCGACGATGTCCACGGCGGTTTCGCTGGCCAGCGCCCAGAACACCGGTAGCCCCAGTGCCGGAATCAACCGGGCAATGGCCATCACCCAGATGTTCGGTGCCATCATGGCCAGCGTATTGGCCAGACCGAACAGGATCAGGATGCTGATGAACAGCTTGCGTCGCTCGAAACGGGCGAAGTACGCCGTCAGGAATGGCCCGAACAGGGCCACGGTGAACGCGAACAGCGTCACCAGCAACCCCGCTTGCGGGATGCTGACGTCGAGGTCACGGGCAATCGCCGGCAACAGGCCGACGATGATGAACTCCGTGGTCAGCACCGTGAAACCGGCGGCCGACAACAGAAAAACGGGCAACAGCATGGGAAACTCCGGAAAACGACGACACCAGCGATAGCCCGGAGGCTCACTGGCAGACATGAAAAATGAGAGGGAAGGATCTTAACAGAGTGTTTCAGAACAGGGTTGCACAAACCTGCCTGATTCGTTGAGCGCGCCGGTGACAGTTCGTCACAGTCTGAAAGATCAGTCCTACGCTGTGATAAAGTCCGCGCCCCGAAAAACGTACAGCATGTGTTTATCGGTCGTTTAAAGCGCCGATATCGCGCTAACCCTCGGTTTTCTGCCTGCCCCCGCAGCGAAATCATGCATTTATAAAAAATCAGAGATGCCGTTTTATGACTGCTTCATCCCCTTCTCTCCTGCAACGCCTCAAACGCTTGAGCCTGGTTACGCAAATCGTGATCGGCCTGATCGCCGGTATTGCCCTGGCTTTTCTGGCCCCCGAGGCGGCGAAATCCACGGCGTTCATCGGCAAAGTGTTCGTCTCGGCGTTGAAAGCCGTGGCGCCGATCCTGGTCTTCGTGCTGGTCATGGCCTCGATTGCCAACCACAAACACGGCCAGGAAACCCACATTCGGCCGATTCTGTTTTTGTACCTGCTCGGAACCTTTGCTGCGGCCGTGGTCGCGGTGGTGGCCAGCATGATGTTTCCGTCGAGCCTGGTGCTGTCCACCCACGACGTCGCGGTGACGGCCCCGGGCGGGATTGGCGAAGTGCTGCAGAGCCTGCTGCTGAGCGTGGTGGATAACCCGGTCAGCGCGCTGATGAACGCCAACTTCATCGGCATTCTGGCGTGGGCCATCGGCATGGGCGTGGCGATTCGTCATGCCGGCGATGCCACCCGTGAAGTGCTGGGTGACCTGTCCAATGGCGTGACCCTGATCGTGCGCGTGGTGATTCGCTTTGCACCGCTGGGGATTTTTGGTCTGGTGGCGTCGACATTGGCCACCTCGGGCTTCGGCGCACTGATCGGTTATGCGCACCTGCTGGCCGTGCTGCTCGGCTGCATGCTGTTCGTGGCGCTGGTGATGAATCCGCTGATCGTGTTCTGGAAACTGCGCCGCAATCCGTACCCGCTGGTATTGACCTGCCTGCGTGAAAGCGGCATCACCGCCTTCTTCACCCGCAGCTCGGCGGCGAACATTCCGGTCAACCTGGAATTGAGCAAACGCCTGGGTCTGCACGAAGACACTTATTCGGTATCGATCCCGCTGGGCGCAACCATCAACATGGCCGGTGCGGCGATCACCATTACCGTACTGAGCCTGGCGGCGGTGCACACCCTGGGTATCGCCGTGGACATTCCGACCGCCATCCTGCTGAGCGTGGTCGCCGCGATCTGCGCCTGTGGCGCATCGGGCGTGGCCGGCGGTTCGTTGCTGCTGATTCCACTGGCGTGCAGCCTGTTCGGCATTCCCAGCGAGATTGCCATGCAGGTGGTGGCGGTAGGCTTCATCATTGGGGTGTTGCAGGACTCGGCGGAGACTGCGCTGAACTCGTCGACCGATGTGCTGTTCACGGCAGCGGCTTGCCTGGGTGAAGAAGCAAAAGCAGAGCGCCTGGCCTGACACAAATCCCTGTGGGAGCGAGCTTGCTCGCAAATGCGTAGTGCCAGACAGCTTTAATATCGAATGACACACCGCTTTCGCGAGCAAGCTCGCTCCCACAGGTTTCGTGGTGTTGCGGATAATGCCTACCCATAAAAAAGCCCCCGCAGCCCAAGGCTGCGGGGGCTTTTTTTTGTAGCCGGACGGTTTAGAACGCGCCCATGTAATCACGCTTGCCCACTTCCACGCCGTTGTGGCGCAGCAGTGCGTAAGTGGTGGTGACGTGGAAGAAGAACTGCGGCAGGCCGTAGGTCAGCAGGTACGACTGACCGCTGAAGCGCTTCTCTTTAGGCGTGCCCGGACGGGTCACGATCTCGATGCCTTCCTTGCCGATGATCTGCTCAGGCTTGATCGAACCGATGAAGGCCAGGGCCTTGGCAATCAATGCCTGCAGGTCTGCGAAAGTGGTTTCGGTGTCGTCGTACTTCGGCAGCTCGACTTCGGCCAGGCGACCGGTCACGCCCTTGCTGAAATCAACGGCGATCTGCACCTGACGCACCAGCGGGAACATGTCCGGGAACAGACGTGCTTGCAGGAAAGCATTCGGGTCGATGTTTTTTTCGGTGGCGTGGGCTTCGGCTTTTTTCAGCACGTCACTGAGGGCGTTGAGCATTTGCTGGAAAACAGGAACGGAAGCGTCGTACAGGGAAATGGTCATGGCAGGTCTCGTGTGGTGACGGAGGGAAACGCCGACCACCTGTGGGAGCGAGCTTGCTCGCGATGGAGGTTAACGATAACGCGTTCTGTCTGAATAAACGCGTTGCGCATGATTCCATCGCGAGCAAGCTCGCTCCCACAGGTGACCGGCTTGAAGTGCGTGGCCGATTATAGCCATGCACGCCCTCCCGGCACGGTTCTTTTTCAGCTGCCGTACACTTTCGCCGCCGGAACGGCCTCAGCCATAAGCTGCGCGACCGCTTCCCCCATCTCGCCGACCGCCCAACGCCCCTGACGGTCCAGCTGCGGACCACGGCGCCAGCCATCGGCAATCGACAACTTGCCGCCCTCGACCTCGAACATCTGCCCGGTGACTTCGGCCGACGCTTCAGAACCGAGCCACACCACCAGCGGCGCGACGTTTTCCGGGGCGAAGTAGTCGAAACCTTCCTCGGGTTTCTTCATGGTGTCGGCGAACACCTGCTCGGTCATGCCGGTGCGCGCCGCCGGTGCCAGGGCGTTGGCCGTGATGCCGTAGCGACGCAATTCAGCCGCCTGCACCAGCGTCAGCGAAGCGATGCCGCCCTTGGCCGCCGCGTAGTTGGACTGGCCGATGGAACCCTGCAAGCCGGCGCCGGAACTGGTGTTGATGATCCGCGCAGCGACCTTGGCACCGCCCTTGGCCTGTTCGCGCCAGTACTTCACGGCGTGACTGGAGATGCAGAAATGGCCCTTGAGGTGCACGGCGATCACACTGTCCCAGTCCGATTCGGACAGGCTGGCGAACATGCGGTCGCGGCAGATGCCGGCGTTGTTGACCACCACGTCGAGGGTGCCGAAGGTTTCGATGGCCTGGCGCACGATCAACGCCGCCGAGTCATAGCCGGTGATGTCGTCGCTGTTGGCCACGGCACTGCCGCCCTGCCCGAGGATCTCGCCGACCACAGCCAGTGCGGCTTCGCGGTTGATGTCGTTGACCACCACTTTCGCGCCCTCGGCGGCGAAGGCCAGCGCGTAGGCACGGCCCAGGCCACCGCCGGCACCGGTGATGATCACGACGCGGTTTTCACAGATTTTCATGTTCTACATCCTTCACATTCTTCACTGATCGACACCGTCCCCTGTAGGAGCGAGCACGCTCGCGATGGTCGTTAACGAATACACGGGGTATCTGGATAACCACATCGTTCTTGCGTCCATCGCGAGCGTGCTCGCTCCCACAGGTTCGGTGGGTGTCTTCAAATCACAGCCGTTCGATAATCGTCACGTTGGCCTGCCCGCCGCCCTCGCACATGGTCTGCAAACCATAACGGCCACCGCTTCGTTCCAGCTCATGGAGCAAGGTGCACATCAGGCGGGTGCCGGTAGCGCCCAGAGGGTGACCGAGGGCAATCGCACCGCCGTTGACGTTGGTTTGATCATGGGGATAACCGGTCTCTTTCAGCCAGGCCATGGCCACCGAAGCGAAGGCTTCATTGATCTCCACACGGTCAATGTCTTCGAGCTTCATGCCCGCGCGTTTCAGCGCATAAGCGGTCGCCGGGATCGGTGCGGTGAGCATCCAGATCGGGTCTTCGGCACGCACGCTGATGTGGTGGATACGCGCACGCGGCGTCAGGCCGTAACGCTTGAGCGCCGCTTCCGAGACGATCAGCATCGCGCTGGCCGCATCACAGGTCTGGCTGGACACCGCCGCCGTCACCCGGTCGCAGCCGAACAGGAACTCCAGCTCGGCCATTTTTTCCAGGCTGGTCTGGCGCGGTGTTTCGTCGTGCAGCACACCGGCCAGGGGCACGATTTCACGGTTGAAGCGACCCTGTTCGATGGCCTGCAGTGCACGGCGATGGGACTCAAGGGAATAGGCTTCGAGCTGTGCCCGGGACAGGTCCCATTTCTCGGCGATCATCTGCGCCGAGCGGAACTGCGTCGGCGGCTGCGCGCCGTAGCGTTTTACCCAACCCTCTGAGCCGCTGAACGGATCGCTGAAGCCCAAAGGCTCCGCAGCGATCATCGCTGACGAGATCGGAATCTGGGTCATGGTCTGCACGCCACCGGCAACCACCACATCCTGGGTACCGCTCATCACCGCCTGGGCGGCGAAGTGCACGGCCTGCTGGGAGGAACCGCACTGGCGATCGATGGTGGTACCCGGCACCGCTTGCGACAGCCCCGCCGCCAGCCAGCTGGTACGGGCGATGTCACCCGCCAACGGGCCGATGGTGTCGACGCAACCGAAGATCACATCGTCGTAATCGTCATCGGGAATGTCGTTGCGCGCGACCAGCGCACGCAGCACATGGGCGCCCAGGTCAGCTGCGTGAATCTGGCTCAGACCCCCCTTGCGCCGCCCGGTGGGCGTACGCAGGGCGTCGACAATATAGGCTTCAGCCATGGTTTACCTCGATGAAGAAATTAAAATCGGGCGCCGATCACCTGTGGGATGTAGTCGCCCTTACTGACGGGTTAGAACGTACTGCCCGCACCCAGCTCTCGGTTGTCGTCAAACAGGGCCGCTCGAATCCTTCCTTTGTGCAGGCCACGATCACCCCAGACCTTGTCCAGCGCCCAGGCGCGTTTCATGAACAGGTGCAGGTCGACCTCCCAGGTGTACCCCATGGCACCATGGGCCTGGATGGTGTTCTTTGCCGCGAGCATTGCCGCTTCCGCGGTGGCCAGCTTGGCGTGGGACACCAGTACGTCCTGTCCTTGCTGTTGCTCGGCCAGCGCATAGGCGGCGCGATACAACGGGCCTTTGGCGAATTCGATCTGCACCGCGACGTTAGCCATCAAGTGCTTGACCGCCTGGAACGAGCCGACCGGCTTGCCGAACTGTTTGCGTTCGAAGGTGTAATCCACCGCCAGGTCGACCATGCGTTTGGCCAGCCCCAGCAATTGCGCGGCACTGCCCAGCGCACCGCGATTGAACGCCGCCGCCCACAGGCGACGACCGTGCTCGCCCGATGCCACACAGGTGGCCGCTGTCGGCGTCCACTCGACCTGGTACAACTGACGGCTTGGATCAACCGATTCGTTGCGGGTCAAACCCACGGCGGCGCGCTCCAGCGCATGCACTTCATCGCCATGGGCCAGCAACAACAGATCGGCGACATGGGCATCGCTGACCAGCGGATTGCCTGGCTCGCCCACCGCCAGACATGCGTCGCCTTGCGCTACCCGCGCCAGCCAATGCTGTTTGAGGGCTGCGTGTTGCTCATTGAGACCTGCGAGCAACGGCACGCCGATCAGCATGGTGTCCACCAGCGGTTCCGGCAGCCCGGCATACCCGCATTCCTGGGCAATCAACACGAAGTCCAGCTCGTTCATGCCCATGCCGTCCTGCGCCTCGGGCACGGTCAGCGCGGTCAGGCCCAGCTCCACCAGTTGCGCCCAAAGCGATTCACTGCGACCGCTGTCGCTCTGCCACAACTCGCGGATGCGCTCCGGGGTGACTTCGTTGATCAGAAAGCTGCGGACGTTGTCCTGAAACAGCAGTTGGTCGCGGCTGAAACTAAAGTCCATGGTCTATTCCTCAGGCACGCGGCATGCCGAGCATGCGTTCGGCAATGATGTTGCGCTGGATCTCGTTGGTGCCGGCATAGATCGGCCCGGCCTGGGCAAACAGGAAACCTTCCAGCCAGTGACCGACATCCCCGGCCGCCGGCGCCTCGGGCAGCAACTCGCCACGCAGGCCGAGAATACTCAGGGCGGTGTCGTGCATGCGCTGGTCGAGTTCCGACCAGAAGATCTTGTTGGTCGACGACTCCGGCCCGATCTTGCCGCCCTGCACCAGTTGCGAAGCGGTCATGTAGGTGCTCAAGGTGTACGCCTCGGCGTCGAGCCAGGCGCGCATCACCGCTTCACCGATGGCCGGATCGCGGTCCGCCTGCTCGCGGTTGGCCTGGTACAACTGCACCAGACGCTTGGCGGTTTCCTGGAATCGCGCTGGCGAACGCAGCAGCAAACCGCGCTCGAAGCCGGCGGTGGACATCGCCACGTGCCAGCCCATGCCTTCGCCGCCGAGGGCGTTTTCCACCGGCACCTTGACGTCGTCGAAGAAGATCTCGGCGAAACCCGGCAAGCCATTGAGCTGCGGGATCGGCCGCACGGTGATGCCCGGCGTGTCCAGCGGCACCAGGATGAAGGTCAGGCCGTGGTGGCGCTGGGACTGCGGATCGGTGCGGAAAATACCGAACACCCAATCGGCCCACACGGCACGGGTCGACCAGGTTTTCTGGCCGTTGATCACGTAGTGGTCGCCGACGCGCTCGGCCTTGGAACGGATCGCCGCCATGTCGGAACCGGCACCCGGCTCGGACCAGCCCTGGGCCCAGATGTCCTCTCCCGTGGCCATGCGTGGCAGAAAGCGCGCTTTCTGCTCATCGCTGCCGTACTCCATCAAGGTCGGGCCGAGCAGGAAGATGCCGTTCTGGTTGACCCGCGCCGGGGCACCGGAACGGTAGTATTCCTCTTCGAAAATCAGCCACTCGATCAGGTCGCAGCCACGGCCGCCAAGTTCGGTCGGCCAGGTGACCATGCCCCAACGGCCTTCGTTGAGCTTGGCTTCCCAGGCACGGTGCTGGGCAAAACCCTGTTCGGTGTCGAACGACTGCAGCGGTTCACTCGGTACGTTGGCTTGCAGCCAGCTCCGTGCCTCGGCACGAAAAGCCTGCTGGGCCGGGGTATAGGTCAGGTCCATGGGTATGCCTTCAGCCGTTGAATCGGGCATCGCGTTTCTCGACGAACGAGTCGCGTGCTTCCTGAGAGTCCAGTGAGCGGTAGGCTTCGAGGGTGAAGCCCTGCTCCCAGCGGTATTTGTCTTCCAGATTGCCGTCTTCGATGCCGGTCAACGCTTCCTTGGCCAAGGCGATCATGCCCGGGCTTTTGGCGGCGATGGCGCGGGCGATCTGCAACGCGGCTTCACGCAGGTCTTCACGCTTGACCACCCGTTCCACGGCGCCCAGACGGTAGGCTTCGGCGGCGTCGATCGGCTCGCCGGTGAAATACATGTGACGGACTTTCTGCACCGGGAACAGACGCTGCAAATGCGCGCCGCCGCCCATGGCGCCCCGGTCGACTTCCGGCACGCCGAAGGTCGCGCATTCGGAGGCAACAATGATGTCGGCGGCGCCGCACAGGCCGATGCCGCCACCGAGGACGAAGCCGTGCACAGCGACTATCACCGGTTTCGGGTTGCGGTGAATGGCCTTGAAGCTGTCGTAGTTGCCCTTGTTCACCGCGACGATCAGGTTGCCGTCGGCGGCCAGTTCCTTGATGTCGACCCCGGCGCAGAAGCCGCGACCTTCAGCACGAATGACGATCACCCGCACGTCACTGTCGCGCCCCAGGCGTTCGATTTCGCTGGCGATATCCGCCCAGCCCTGGTTGTTGAAGGCATTGACCGGCGGGCGGTCGAACACCAGTTCGGCAATGCCGTTATCGATACTGACGCTAAAGGGTTTCATGATGTCTTTCCTTCACAAGCGGGGCCGTTCACGACACACGGCGGCACAGCTCGCCCAGGCGCGCTTCGGCGTCGCGGACGATCTGTTCAATTAATTGGGCGCAGCTGGGCAAGCTGTCGATGGATGCAGCGATCTGCCCGGCGGGCAACACGCCGGCGGCCGGTTGCCCGTCGACCATGGCTTTCTGGATCACCATGGGTGCGTTGGCGGCCATGATGCTTTGCGCGGCGGTCAACTCCCCGGCACCGCGCATCTTCAGGGCGCTGCCGAGCAATTGAGTCAGGCTCATGCCGGTGTGACGGCGATAGGCCAGGCCACTCTGCAAGGCCAGCAGCAAGCGTTTGAGGCCACCGCTGTTCTCCAGCTGGTTGAGCAATTCGTTGCGAATCATCCGTTGCGGCATGCCGTCGATGGCGCGGCTGATGATGATCGCGGCCGGGTCCTTGACCGCCAGGTAACGCAACAGCGTCGCCTGGGGCACCGGGCTGTCGGCGCTCATCAGGAAGCGCGTGCCCATGGCGATGCCTTCGGCACCGTAGGCCAGCGCCGAGACCAGACCCTTGCCGTCCTTGAAACCACCGGCGGCCACCACCGGCACCGACACTGCATTGACCACCTGGTCGAGCAGCAACGAGGTCGGCACTGAGCCTGTGTGTCCACCGCCCTCGCCGCCCTGTACGGTCACTGCATCGGCGCCCATCTCCACGGCTTTCTGTGCGTGCTTGAGTGCGCCGACCGTGGGCATGCACACCACGCCGGCGTCCTTCAGACGGCTGATCATTTGCTTGCCCGGCGAACGGCTGTAGCTGACCGCACGGACTTTATGGCGCAACACCAGCTCGACGATCTCGCCGGCATTGGCCTGGTACATGTGGAAATTCACGCCGAACGGTTGATCGGTCAGGCGTTTGGTCTGCAGGATGGCCGCTTCCATCTGGTGCGGTTCGATAGTCGCCCCGGCGAGAAAACCGAAACCACCGGCATTGCCCGTGGCCGCCACCAGTTTCGGGTCGGCGACCCAGCCCATGGCGGTCTGGATGATCGGGTAGCGGCAACCGAGCAACTCGGTCAGACGGGTATTCAACGAGATCGCCATGCTCACGCCTCACCCGACTTGCGCTGGGAACTGGCCATGGCCTTGGCGTCGTAACCGCCGAGACGGTCGCCAGACACCAGTTCGTTGTGTGCGTGGGCGAAGTGATGCAGACCGAACACCATGTCCATGGTCGCGCGCTTGCCCATCAGGTCCTCGGCGTTGTTCACCGCCTGCTTGCTCAGTTGCAAACCGAGGCGCGGCATCTGCGCGATGCGCCCGGCGATGTCCAGGGTCTGTTGCTCCAGCTCGTCACGGGGTACCACCCGGTTGAGCATGCCCATCTGATAGGCACGGGGCGCCGGCATGCGTTCGCCGAGGAAGAGGAATTCCTTGGCGATGCGCGGGTTCAATTCATGCACGTGGGCGAAATATTCGACCCCCGGAATGCCCATGCGCACCACCGGATCGGCAAAGTACGCGTCCTCGCTGGCGACGATCAGGTCGCAGACCCAGGCCAGCATCAGGCCGCCGGCAATGCACGCGCCCTGGACCATGGCAATGGTCGGCTTGGGCATTTCGCGCCAGCGCCGGCACATGCCCAGGTAGACCTCCTGCTCACGGGCGTAGAGAAACTCACCACCCGGCTTGTTCACATGGTCGTACCACAGGCTGGCGCGGTCGAAGCTTTTGTCGACATCACGCCCCGGCGTGCCGATGTCGTGCCCGGCGGAGAAATGCTTGCCGGCGCCACGCAGCACGATGACCTTCACCTCATCGTCGTCACAGGCCCGGCGAAACGCCGCGTCCAGCGCATAAGTCATCTGCGAGTTCTGCGCGTTGTGGAACTCGGGGCGGTTCATGGTCACCAGCGCCACCGCACCGCGCACCTCGTAGAGCACCACCTCGGCCTGATTGTTATCGTTATGTTCAGCCATCACTTGTCTCCGCAACGCGTTGCTCAGCGTTGGCCTGGCGGGTTGTCTTTGAGTTGCAGGGCGCGCAGGTTGTGCGGGTCCAGACGCTGGATCAGCTGCAATTGCTCGGCGGTTGGTGCCACCGTGGTCGGGCAGTTTTCCGGGACGTGCAGTTCGAAACCGGTGTTGTCCTGCACCTGCGCCACGCTCACGCCGGGATGCAGCGAGCGAATGCGCATCTGCCGCATCGGCCCGAGGAAATCCAGCACACAGAGGTCGGTGACGATCAGGCGGATATCGATGTCGTCCAGCGACCAGCCGCGGGCCAGTCGCGCCGGGTTGTAGCCGACCGAGGCGACCATATCGACCTCACCTTCGACGAACACCCGACGGTTGTGACTGGGCACGCAAAAGGAGTTGGCGTGGCTGATCGAGTTGCCGGGAAAGCCGCGTACCCCGAGCATCTGCGCCTTGGGCTTGGCGTAGTCGCCGATGCAGGAAATGTTCGCCTGGCCAAACCGGTCGATCTGGGTCGGGCCGACCAGCGCGTGACGCTTGCCGCCCCAGACGTTATCGAAAATTCGCGAGAAGCCCATCCAGCTGTCGCGCTTGGGTTCATAGCCGTTGCGTTTGCCCACCGGTACCGGTTCGGCAACCATGTAGGCTTCGGAGTCGGTCATCAACAGCTGCGGGTTGCTGCTGAGCATGGCCAGTGAAGCGGCCAGGCGCGGGATCACGCCGATGCCGGTGGCCAATACTTCGCCGTCCTCGCGCCAGGCTTCGGAGGCGGCGCAGATCATCAGTTCGGCGAGGCTGTAAGTCGTAGTGCTCATCGGAAGGCTTCCTTAGAAAATCGGCAACGGCAGTTCACGGATCGCAGCCAGGCCGCCGACCTTTTCCAGATACTGTTCATGGCTGCAGTCGACGTAGTCACGCACGTAGCCTTCCCAGCCGTCGGCCGCCTGGACCGTGGCGTTGTAGGCCTTGAAGTGCGCAACGTCGAAGCCGTACAGCGGCGCGCAGGATGACGGATGCGCACCGCCCGGCACATGGGCAACGGCCGTGGTCAGGTTGCGTTCCCAGAACACTTGATGGGCGCGGCTGCTTTCCTGGTGGAAATAGTCGCTGTCGACCAGTTCATCGCAGGTCACGTAGCTGTGGCTCGCGGCGCGCACGAACAGATCGTCCATGTAGTGATCCGGGCCACTGATCTGGCACACACCGCGCTTGTCAGCACGGTCGACATGCACCAACGCGGCGTCGAGCTTGAGCGCCGGCATGGCCACCCAGTCCTTGCCATCGGCATAGGGTGAGGCGATCAACTTGATCTGGCGGTTGTGGCGCAACACGTCAGTGCCCAGCCCCACCGCCGTCGGAATGAACGGCACGTTCATCGCCGCCGCGCGCAGACCGAGCAGCAGCATGCCTTCATCGATTTCCATCACTTCAATCGCTGCTTCCTGGCGGGCCTTGCGGAAGTAAGGCTCCAGCGGAATGAAATCCAGCGAGACGAAAGCGAACACCAGCTTTTTGATCTTGCCGGCCGCGCAGAGCATGCCGACGTCGGCGCCACCGTAGGCGACCACGGTCAAGTCCTTGAGGTCCGAGCGCAAAATCTCGCGCACCAACGCCATCGGCTTGCGCCGCGGGCCCCAGCCACCGATGCCGATGGTCATGCCGTCACGCAGTTGGCCGACAATCTCGGCGGTGGTCATTTGCTTGTCCATCGTCATGTTCCTCATTGGCGACCGACACTGAAGTCGTGGCCCCAGTGGCTGACCACGGTGCTTTCGAACGGCGTGTGGCGGTCCCAGTCGACCACCAGGCCATCGCAGCCGTACTCCAGGTCAAACCCGGACGGGGTCTTGATATAGAAAGAAATCATCTGGTCATTGGTGTGCTGACCGAGGGTCGCCGACAGCTTCACGCCATTGGCGTGCACGCGGTCCAGAGCGCGCCCCACTTCGTCCAGCGCATTGACCTCGACCATCATGTGCACACAGCCGTGGGGCATCGGGCACTCGAAAATCGCCAGCGAGTGATGCCGGCCGTTGTTGCAGTGCAGGAAGTGAATCCGCTTTTGCGGCTCGGCCGGGTCCGGGGTAAAGCGAACCTTCATCAGGTCGGACAGACCGAAGCCCATCACCTGCTCATAGAAATCCCGGCAGCGCTCGAAGGCTGGCGCCGGCAGCACCACATGGCCCATGCCGAGGTCGTTGGTGACAAAACCCTTGACGCCCACCGGCGAGACGAAACGGGCGAAGTCCTGCAACGGGCCCCAGAAGATTTCATGGCGGTTGCCGTCCGGATCGCTGAAGTGCACCAGCTCCTGAACCTTGCGCAGTTCGGCCTCGGCCGCGGTGCCTCGGGTCACTTGTACATCGGCCTGTTGCAGCTCGCTGACCGCTTGCTCCAGCGCTGCTTTGCCGGCCACTTCCCAGCCGCAGGCACCGAAACCGTTGTCGGCATTTTTCTGCACCAGGATGCGGTAGTGGCGCTCGTCCATCTTCAGGTACAGCTGGCCGTCTTCATCGTTGCCAATGACCATCATGCCCAGCACCTGGCTTGCGTAGTGGCGCCATTGCGCCAGGTCGCTGGATAACAGGGTGACGTAACCCAGACCGCGGATATCCATGGATGCACTCCTCGTTGTTCTCAGGCGGTGCCGCCCTTCGGCAACTGCCGGGGGAGACTTTATGTAGGGCCTATTCAAGCGGGTTCGGACAGGGGCAACATCGTCCAATGGGACTAGCGGATTTGTTTGCTACAGGCATAAAAAAACGGGCCTTGGGGACCCGTTGGAAAGGTGGCCTGGCGTCCGTGCCAGCCTGCAGCACAAGGGCTCGATCGCCTTGTGCTGAAATTAGTGGCGAGGGAGCTTGCTCCCGTTCGACTACGCAGCAGTCGTCGCTTTGAACTTATTGCGACCGCTTCGCGACCGAACGGGAGCAAGCTCCCTCGCCACAGATCAGGTCAGAATGAGGAACATTTGTTATGAGCCTTGATTCGCCCGGACATCACGCCTTGCGAAAATGCGGAATCACCTTCTCGCCAATGTTCTTCAGGGTCTCCAGCTGCGCCCACTGCGGCACGGTGCCCATCTGGCAGATGAAGAGGATTTCGTCGGCGCCGGCGTCGATCAGGCGCTGCACGTAACCGATGCAGTCCTCGACTGTGCCGTAGGCGTGGTTCGGGTTCATCATCGCCATGGTCGGGTCGGAGAAATCGACGCTGACTTCTTCGGAAGCGAAGCGCGACTTGATCACGCTCTGGCCGTTGCCGTCGACGAAAGTGTCGTCTTTCCACTTCTCCGGGTCCGGACGCTCGCCACCGCCGTACCAGTAGCCCAGGGATTCCATGAAGTAACGCTGACCGCGGATACCGATGCGGCGCGCTTCTTCGTTGTCATCGAGGACGATGGCCGGGCACAGTGCGGCGATGTGGCGGTTGGGGCGGAAGCCCACTTGCTTCTTCTCGTCGCGATTATCAAAGGCGGTGTGATAGACCTCGACCTTCTTGGCGATTTCTTCCGGACCACCGAAACCCAGCACCAGCGCGCCCATGCCGCGACCGCCGGCATTCTTCAGCGACTCGGTGTTGGTGCACGCCAGGTACATCGGCGGGTGCGGGTCCTGATACGGCTTTGGATGGATCGGACGCTTGGGGATCTGCACGAAGTCGCCGTTGTGCTCGATCTCATCCTGCACGAACATTTTCGGAATCAGGTACATCATCTCGTCGATCTGCGGCTGCAGGGTCGCCAGGTCGTAGCCGAAGGTGCCGGCCTCTTGCTGGGTACCGCCCTTGCCCACGCCGAAGTGCACACGCCCCTTGGACAGCAAGTCGAGGGTGGCAATGCGCTCCGCGACTTTCACCGGGTGGTTCATCGCCGGCGGCAGGCAGACCACACCGTGGCCGATACCGATGCGCTCGGTCTTGCCGGCGACGAAAGCCAGCATGGTTTCCGGAGCGGACATGTGCGAGTAGTTGCTCAGCGCGGTGTGCTCAACGCACCAGAAAGTGTCGAAGCCGAGCTTGTCAGCCAGCACCGCCTGCTCGACGGTATCCTCAAAAATCTTGCGGTCGCCTTCACGGCTGGAATCCACCGTCTGGGCTTCGTAAATCAGGGAAAATTTCATGGTTGTTCCTTGTGCTTATTTGGATGCGCAGTCGGCGCCAGAAGCCTGTGCCTTGCGCCCATGCTCGGGTATTGGCAGGGCGCTCGAATCACGCAAACGGACTAGCCTGATGCTGTAAAAAGGTCAGAGGAAAAAGTCGTTGCTGTCCTGGCCCATGCTGACGCCACCGAGGTTCCAGGCATACTTGGCCGGGCTGTTGGCGACGTGGGCGCGCCCGGTGTGGATGTCGCGGAACGCACGGTTGATCGGGTGACTGCGGAAGATGGTCGAAGCGCCGCTGTTGAACATCAATTCGCCCACCGCCTTGCCACACTTGTCAGCCACCAGCGCCGAGTCGTACCGCATCTTCACCCGCTCAGGCATGCTCAACGGTTCACCTTTTTGCGCACGCTCGAGCATCAGGGCGAAGTTGCGGCGCAGCACGGTCTTGCATTCATCGACGCAGACCAAGGCGTTGGCCAAGGCCGCTTGCGCAGCCGGGTCCTGGACCATCTTGCGTCCGTCGTTGACGCCGACACGGGCACGGTTGTGCTCGACAAACTGATCCACCGCACCTTGCAAGGCACCGATGGCCGAGGACGACACCGCCCGCACGAAAATCTGCCCGAACGGCAGACGGAACAACGGCGCGGTATTCACCGCATTGCCCGGGCTGTTTTGCATGAAACCGTCGAAGGCCCGGTGGGTGCGGTACTCCGGCACGAAAGCGTTCTCCACCAGGATGTCGTGGGAGCCGGTGGCTTCGAGGCCCATGACATTCCAGTTGTCGAGAATCTGGTAGTCGCTGCGCGGCACCAGGAAGGTCCGATAATCCGGCGCACCACCCGCCTCGGCCGGCGGCACCAGGGCGCCGAGGAACACCCAGTCGCAATGCTTGCTGCCGGACGAAAAGCCCCAGCGACCGCTCAACCGGAAACCACCCTCGACGCGCTCAACCTTGCCCACCGGCATATAGGAAGACGAGATCAATACACTGGAATCGCTACCCCAGACATCCTGCGCGGCACGATCATCGAACAACGCCAGTTGCCAGTTGTGGATGGCGACCACCCCGAGCACCCAGGCCGACGACATGCAGCCTTCGGCGAGTGTCATCTGCACATCGAAGAAATCCTTGGGCTCCAGCTCGTAGCCTTCCCAACGCGCCGGTTGCAGGATGCGAAAGAACCCGGCGTCCTGGAAATCTTTCAGAGTCTCTTCAGGCAGCTGCCCGGCTTGCGCGGCATTCAGGGCGCGTTCACGCAGGATCGGCACCAACTCACGGGCACGTTGGCTCAGACGCTGGCGAATCAGGTCTTGGTTGAGCATTTTTATTGTTCTCCTTTGTTCACCCCATCCGCCGGGGCGCGCGTGCAACGGGGCGGATGTAGCGCCCCTACACTGGCATTCAAACAATGCGTAACGGAGTGGGCATCCCTCAAACGGACCATGTGGTTTTTTTGAGGGAGGCATCTGAAGTTGGATTGCTGAGCAGGCTGGTTTTCACATTGGGTCCGCGGTATTGACTCAGACCCCGAGGCCATGGAAGTCCCTTGTGGGAGCGAGCTTGCTTCGGGCGGCGTTCCGACGATTGTTTTGTGCTGAGCTTTTTTTGTTGGGTGTACATATCCATTGCTGCGGTAACGGCCTCCGGCGGTTCCGCTCTTACAGCGGGTCACTTGGAAAAGCGCCAAGTAACCAAGCGCTTTTGCCCCTTTCGTTCGGTGCCTCGCTGTGGCTCGGCATGCCCTCGCTCCGGTCCTGCTCCGTGGGCCCGCCGCCATCGGCCATCCATGGCCGGGGGCGGCTACCGCGGCATCCCTGCCGCGGTGCCCACTGTGCAGAACCTCCACTCGGCCTCTCGATGGGGCGTGCACCGCAACAGCGCCCGAGGCGGCCTACCGGCCGGCCTGATTGTTTTTGGTATGCGTTACCCTGTGGGAGCGAGCTTGCTCGCGATGGGCGTCAACGATGATGCGGGGTGTCTGGAAGCACCGGTTGTTCCAACTTTTTTCGCGAGCATGCTCGCTCCTACAGAAGGCGGTGCATCTGTAAGAAATAGCGTGGCTGTCAGGCCGTCATCGCGAGCAAGCTCGCTCCCACACTTGGATTAGGTACAGCCGCAGGTTTCAGGTCGGCTGTCAGGCCGTCATCGTCGGAACGCCGCCCGGAGCAAGCTAGCTCCCACAGAAGAGCAGAAGCAGAGCAAGAGCAAGAGCAAGAGCAAGAGCAAGAGCAAAAACATCAACCACGCACACCACCCGCTCTTCACCACTCAACAGGATGAGCGTTAGCTCGGCTGCAGCTTTTGATCTACAGGCCCCGTCGGCAGGCTGAGTGGAGGGGTTTATCCGGGGGTGGGAGCGTAGCGACCG
The DNA here is from genome assembly GCF_004348895.1 of Pseudomonas vancouverensis. Classification (GTDB taxonomy): domain Bacteria; phylum Pseudomonadota; class Gammaproteobacteria; order Pseudomonadales; family Pseudomonadaceae; genus Aquipseudomonas; species Aquipseudomonas vancouverensis. Next base: position 69 of record NZ_RRZK01000009.1, on the reverse strand, counting down.
TGCGGCGAAGCCGCACACATCGAGAGGAGGTGCAGCGAAGCAAACCGTAGGCGATGCCCCCGGATGAAT
>NZ_RRZK01000008.1 GCF_004348895.1 Pseudomonas vancouverensis | reverse complement strand
CGGCCAATGTAACTGGCCCGAGTCGCAGGTTTTCATAATCGCCGGCGAGAAATATTTGCGTGTCTTTTTTAGTACGAACACTCAGTGGCTCTTCATCGTCCGGTGATAAGGCGTTGATATAGACCTGAAGCAATACATCAGACGCTGGGGGACTAAAAGCGAAGCTGGCGATTTCCTGATCGTGATGACTTCGGATCACGATGGGGCCCAATGCGAAGCCCGCGCCTGCATTCTCGGGAGCGCTGACCTTGAAGATTTCCTTGGAGAGTTTTAACAGTTGCGCCTCTACAGGGGCTGTATCGCCTTCGTAGGACACGGCGCTGAGCATGACGTAGGCGTCATCGATCAGCATGTGAAGTTCATGTGCAAACGTTTGACGACGCGTTGTTTGTTTGTAGTACTGCAATAGCTTTTCCCGGGGTGAAGTACGCTTCACAGAAACCAGCATCGGTATATTGTTCATTTCATCGTTTTTGACCGCCGCAATTCGACGCGCCCGCTCATCCAAAGCTGCATCAAACCGCTCCTGTGTCACGCCCTCCCCCAATACCCGCACCTCTACCGATGAGTGATCGGCACCCAGCCCGTAGTACAACTTCACATCGCCGCCACCCGTCCAGTTGGCAGGCAAGTCGATCAAGCCACGGCCCAGCGCCCAGGTGCGCATGTGGGTAGTCATTTCGCTCACGTTGTGTTTCTCCAGTTCGCTGGGTTGTTTGAAGGCGGCACAGCCGGCGAGTGAAGCCAGCACCAGGCCTGCAAAAAAAATACTCAACTGGCGCATAGGGGCCTCTTGGCTTTCGCCGCTATTTTGATAAGGGAATAGAGGGTGAAATGCTGCGCTAGCGGACTGGCATAGGAGGCTTCATGATCGAAGCCGGTTGCCTTGATCTGCTGGCGGACTTCGCCATAACGCGCACGCTTCATCGGCGCACTGCCCGAACTCACCGGGACGGTGCCGTCGCCGGCGCCATCCTGCATTTGGCAATGCAATTCCCAGTGACTGGTCTGCACGGTCCTGACGGGTGCATCGGGATCGCCACGGGACGGGGGCACGGCCTCGGCCCTGCCGCCCACGTACAACGGGCTGCGTCCGCTGTCGCGGACCTCATGCATCTGCAAGCTCGACACTGTGAAGGCATCAGGGCGTGAGGCGTGGGGGCCATTGAGGCTAGAGCCACGCCGCATTTGCCAGGTGATGGATTCGAAGCTGCGGTGGTTATCGTCGCTGCCGTAGTAGACGTAGGTTTGAGGGTGATATGAGCCCGCAATACTCTGATGAAAATCTTTTGCACTTCCGATGTTATCTGCGAAATCCTTCCACGTGATCGGATCCCCATCCTTCGGCGCCAACCATTCCTCTCGCAACAACCCCCACCATCGATCACGGCGCAAATAGATCTCTTCGTAGGGGTCTTTCACAGGCTGACGTGGCATCGCCGAAGCGCCCTGATCGTCGATCAGTCTCAGCCAACCAGGGGCGTAATCTTGCGTGGGCAACAACTGCAGCGCACCCGGCGCCTGCGCGAAAACGGCGGTTACTTCCTGGCCACTCGGACCAATCACCGCACCGGCAATGGGGTCTTCATCGCTCATGCCTACCTTGCAACGGCGATAAGCAACCGGCGCCCCTGTGGCAGGCATTACCCCGTGCACGACACCGGCAATTTTGTCGGCCATGCCGGGCAATTGCGCGCATCGCCGCGCCACCAATCCACCCATGGAGTGGGTGACCAGAATCACTTGCTGACAATTGCGGCCGTATTGGCGCATCAGCTCATCGATGCGCTCGGCAAGCCTTAACGCGGCCTGCTTATTGGAGTCCAGCCAGTTGTAACCACATGCATGCACCGGCAAACGCCCGAACAAGTCCGACTATCGAACCGACAGCGTCGTACCCACGCAGGAAGTACGCACCGTCCCGTTGGCCGACGCCCGTACCTTGCAAGTCAAGGACATCAAGGGCGCCATTGTACTGTTGCCCGACACCCGCCGGCACAACATTGAAACGGCGACCTTGTCGGTGACCTACTGGCCCGATCGCGATATTGACGATGCCTATGCAGAGCTCATCTTGATGGACAGCTTGTGAACCTCAGCCGATGGCCCACATGGCGTACTCATCAGCCTGCTTTTCCATGGCGATCATTGCTGGTCGTCACCAACTGTGTGTCTGCCTATGGGTTGCCTGCTGCCCGCTCGACGAGCCAAAGGTTACATACAGCTCTCCCCTTCAACTGGAGCTACCCTGATGATATTCACAACACCGCTACTCTCCAAACCCGTTCCTGGCTGGAAGTACGATCTACCGGGGCCGAACGAGGCTCCCTCCACTGAACCGTATCCTCCCGTACTCTCGAACCCACCCAATCATGTTGACGACGTGTATCTCGAACTGGCGCGCGCCACGTTGAGAATGCGTGGAGTTGGCGTTTTATGCGCAATATCCATATTTGCAATGACGGTATATCTCTCCGTTTTCCTGATAATGGTCGAATCCAGTTCTCCAGTCTCTACACCCCTGTTAATCATAATCGTTGTACTAAGCACGATAGGTTTTACTATATGGCTCGGAACTTACTTTTGGCGCATGGACGTTGCAGGCCCTCGCGACGAGCCCATCCGTTTTAATCGCGCCCGCCGCAAAGTCTATGTCTATCGCTTCCGCCATGACGGCCTGAGGTTATTCAGTCGCAGCGCTTGGGGCACGCGAGCCGAAGTCTACGATTGGGATGACCTGCGCGCCGAAGCTTGCAGCGTGTACGGCGCCATGGGCACCGGCGGTCTCATCGAAACGGTGACCATGGCTGTGGTCAAACCCGGTACCAACCAGGTCACCGAACGCTTTCATTTCGCCCACGATTTTCAGCAGGGCGAAATGTACTGGGCCATGGCCCAGCTGTTCATGCAGCAAGGCCCACAAGCCCTGCCCACCTTTCCCCGCCCGCCCCGGGACTGGAACAACGAGGACGTGAGCTTCAACCTTGCGCGCCGCCTGGCTCCCAAAGTGCAGTGGCCCGCCGACCTGGACCTGGAATCGAGGACGGCACCCTGAACAATCAAGGGCCTTGCCCCGTCTCGCGCGCAGTATTGAGGCTGATGGCCGAGAAAGACCCAAGGAGATGAGCTTGCCTCCCTCGTCAATGGATGCGGAAGTGCCATGGCCCGGCTGTTTTGAGTCCAGCGCGAGGCCATCCATGTCCTGGAGGGTGTCATTTATACCGGAGGGATTTGCCAGGCAAAGGCGGTATGGATCAAGGCCATCAGTACATCTGCCGTCTCGCAAGTTCGAGGAGATGTATGTCGATGCCGGCCTGGGGCGTTCCGTGCAAAACCCGCTGTGACCACTACCCGAATTCGATGTACTTGAAATTCGTGGTTGAGGATGGATTTTGACGAATCGTACTGAAACGAAAAAAGACGCCGAAGCGTCTTTTTTCGATGATCTAAAGGATTCCTTGGAACTCTGTAGATCGATATTTGGAGCGGGAAACGAGACTCGAACTCGCGACCCCGACCTTGGCAAGGTCGTGCTCTACCAACTGAGCTATTCCCGCTTGGTGATGCGCATTCTATAGAATCCAGAAGGTACGTCAACCCCTTGATTCAAAAAAGTTTATTTCTTTTCAACGTCGGTCTTCAGATGCGGCCACGCAGCCCGCAAGTACTGGACCATGGACCACAGCGTCAGCCCTGCCGAGATCATCAGCAACGTATAGCCAAGCAATACCCAGAAACTGAAGTCGGATGGATTGGCCAGCAGGATGACCAACGCCAGCATCTGCGCCGCAGTTTTCCATTTGCCCAGGTTCGACACGGCAACGTGTGCACGGGCGCCGAGTTCGGCCATCCATTCACGCAGCGCGGACACCACGATCTCGCGACCGATGATGACCGCAGCGGGCAGCGTCAGCCACAGGTTGCCATGCTCCTGTACCAGCAAGACCAGGGCAACGGCGACCATCAGCTTGTCGGCCACCGGATCGAGAAAAGCCCCGAACGGCGTGCTTTGCTCCAGGCGGCGAGCCAGATAGCCGTCGAGCCAGTCCGTAGCGGCAGCGAATGCGAAGACCGAGGCGGAGGCCATGTAGCTCCATTGGTACGGCAGGTAGAACAGTAAAATGAAGATCGGTATGAGCAGGACGCGTAGAACGGTAATCAGATTAGGGATATTCATCGGCACAACTGGCTACGAGGTGAGGGGGCATTCTACTCGCTGTGCAGATTTGCATAAATCAACTCTGCGAGCTTTTTACTGATCCCGGGGGCTTTGGCGATTTCTTCGATGCTGGCACGAGACAGCTCCTGCAATCCACCAAAATGTTTCAACAGATCCCGTCGACGTGTCGGTCCGACGCCGGCGACGCCCTCCAGTGTAGACGTGCGGCGGGTTTTTCCGCGACGGGCACGGTGCCCGGTAATGGCAAAACGGTGAGCTTCGTCGCGAATCTGCTGGATCAAATGCAAGGCGGGCGAATCACCGCGCAAGGTGAACTCGTGGGCGGCATCGTTGAGATACAGTGTCTCGAAACCGGCCTTGCGTGTTGCACCTTTGGCGACGCCCAGCAAAATCAGGTCGGGCACGGCCAGCTCGTTGAGCACGTCCCGTGCCATGGACAGCTGGCCCTTGCCGCCGTCCACCAGCAGGATGTCCGGCAGCTTGCCCTCGCCGTCTTTCAACTTGCTGAAACGACGGGTCAGGGCCTGGTGCATAGCGGCGTAATCGTCGCCAGCCGTCACGCCTTCGATGTTGTAGCGACGGTAGTCGGATTTGATCGGCCCTTCCGGCCCAAAAACCACACAGGACGCCACGGTCGCTTCACCACTGGAGTGGCTGATGTCGTAGCACTCCAGACGCTGCGGCGGCTCGTCGAGGTTCAGCACTTCGGCCAGCGCATCGAAACGCGCAGCAACGTGCTGACGGTTGGCCAGGCGTGCGCCCAGTGCCTGCTCGGCGTTGGTCACGGCCAGTTGCTGCCAGCGCGCCCGCGTGCCGCGCACTCGATGGCTGATACTCAGTTCTCGCCCGCGCAGTTCATCGATGGCGGCGATCAGGGTCGGGAAGTCGTCGTGCACCACGTTGACGATCAATTCGCTGGGCAGGTCGCGTTCCGGGCTGCTGACGTAATATTGCCCGAGGAACGCGGCCATGACCTCGGACACGTCTTCCTCGATGCCCACCTGCGGAAAGAAGTTCTTGCTGCCCAGCACTCGCCCGCCACGCACGCTGATGAGATGCACGCAGGCGCCGCCCGGGTTGACGAACGCGGCGATCACATCGACGTCACCGGTGCCGCCTTCCATGCTCTGCTGGTCCTGGACCCGACGCAGCAGTGCAATCTGGTCACGCAGTTCGGCAGCCCTCTCGAATTCGAGGTTGACCGCAGCCTCCTCCATGCCCGCCGACAGTTCGTCGGTCAAGGCGTTGCTGCGCCCTTCAAGGAACATCACCGAGTGCCGCACGTCTTCGGCGTACACCTCGGGCGCGACCAGGCCAACACAAGGCGCCTTGCAGCGCTTGATCTGATACTGCAGGCACGGCCGGGTGCGGTTCTTGTAGTAGCTGTCCTCGCACTGGCGAACGAAGAAGGTCTTTTGCAGCAGGCTGAGGCTTTCGCGAATCGCACCGGCGCTGGGGTAAGGACCGAAATACTTGCCCTTGCCCTTCTTCGCCCCGCGATGGATGCTCAAGCGCGGGAAGTCGCCGTCCGACAGATACACGTACGGATACGACTTATCGTCGCGCAACAGAATATTGTAGGGCGGCCGCCATTCCTTGATCAGCGTCTGCTCAAGCAGCAAGGCCTCGGTTTCATTGGCGGTGATGGTCGTTTCGACCTGGGCGATGCGCGCCACCAGTGCGGCGGTTTTCGGCGCAAGGCCAGTCTTGCGGAAGTAGCTCGACAGGCGATTCTTGAGGTTCTTCGCCTTGCCGACGTAAAGCAGCCGCGCGTCGCTATCGAACATGCGGTACACGCCTGGGCGACCGCTGACGGTCGACAGAAAGGCGCTCGGATCAAAGATTTCGGTCATTTTCAGAGGCTGGCGTCGACCATGCCATGACGAACCGCCAGCAGTGTCAGCTCAACATCACTGCTGATCGAAAGCTTTTCGAAAATGCGGTAACGGTAGGTGTTCACGGTTTTCGGTGACAGGCAAAGTTTGTCGGAAATGATCTGCACTTTCTGGCAACCGACAATCATCAGCGCGATCTGGATCTCTCGCTCCGACAAGGCATCGAAGGGTGAATCGTTGGTCGGCTGGAAGGATTTGATCGCCAGCTGCTGTGCGATCTGCGGGCTGATGTAGCGTTGACCGGCAAACACCAGGCGAATGGCCTGGACCATTTCCGGCAAACCGGCGCCTTTGGTGAGATAACCTGCCGCACCGGCTTGCAACAACCGGGTAGGAAACGGGTCTTCTTCGCAGACCGTCACCGCCACGACCTTGATGTCCGGATGACTGCGCAATAATTTACGCGTGGCCTCGAGACCGCCGATACCCGGCATCTTGACGTCCATCAACACCACATCGGGCTTGAGCTCACGCGCCTTGATCAGGGACTCTTCACCCGATTCGGCCTGGCCGACCACCTGCAGGCCATCAATGTCGGCCAGCATGCGTGTAATGCCTGTACGAACGAGATCATGGTCATCGACTACTAGCACCCTAATCAAGCAGACACCTCGTGATATGGTCTTATTGGCTTGCCTGACACCTTAGCAAAAAGCTTGTGACAGACCTAGCGGAAAGGATCAGATAAAAAGTTTCAATTCATCTTGAAAGGCTTGCCGCATACGTGTTTCAGCCGCATGAGCCGGATCGATATCGAGCTGCATCCTCAGGAAACACTCGTCCTTGCCCACCACTTGCAGCCCCTTGCGTCGGTACAAGGCCTGCGCCGGGTTATCTTCAAATACCGTCAGGCGCAACGCCGGGCGCCGTTCCCGACAGGCAATGGCCAGCACCTGATCGATGGCCCAGGACCCGACGCCTTGCCCGCGATACGCCTCGACCACATGCAGTTCACGGATATACAGCGCCCTGGCATCTCGGCTGAGGCTGACATAACCCAACAAATGATTGCCGTCAGTTATCAGCCGGTTTTCGCGCCCGTCCCAGGCCACATCAAACGCCTCGTCCTGCCACAACAAATCATGCTGGATGTAATAACGCAGCATGGTCTGGCAGGTCAGATCGCGGGCGAATGCCAGGTCGTCTGGTGTCGCCAAGCGCCATTCGACGCTCATTGCGGCACCTCAACGCCCAAAGTTTGCCCGCTCCAGCCGTGCGCGTTACGCCGGGCAATCACGATGAAGTCGCCGGTACCGGCAGTCTGCGCGATCAGGGAGCCATCGGGGGCCCAGATTGCACTGCCGCCGGCCGACGCCCAGCCTCCCGTTGTACCACCGTGGTTGGCCATCAGTACGACCATCCCGTGCTCGACGGCGTATCCCTGGAGCAAAGCCGTGTCCGGTGTATAGCCGTTGGGCGTGATCAACACGCCAGCGGCATAGATGCTGGCACCTGAGATTGCCGCCGCTGCGGCATGACTGGCGTGGGAAAAGTCGGCGCATACCGCCAGGGCAATGGTGTCGCTGCCGATCGTCAGTGGATCGCCGCCGTTCCCTGGCGCAAACGCGACTTCTTCCCCGGGGTGCAAGTGCTGTTTGCTGTAAACCGCGAGCGAGCCATCGGCCGCCAATACCAGCGCACCGATCAGCACCGGCGTATCGACTGACAGGCGAATCGGCATGCCGACGACTGCGGTCACCCCCGTCTCCCGGGCTACATCGCGCAGCGGCTGCAACACACTGTCGTGCGGGGACACGGCCAACTCACCCGCAAGCTCGCGTTCATAGCCCGTCAGCGACAATTCCGGGAACACCAGCAGTTGCACTCCCTGCTCCGCAGCGTGCCTCATGAAGTGTTGATGCCTGGCGATGTTGCCTGCCAGGTCCCCGGCTATGGCGGTTGATTGAGCAGCGGCGATGATCAGCGGCTTCATGGAGCGTCCTTGTGACGGCGTGGTGATGGGTGCAGCGGTGGAGTGTGTCACAACATTTGGCGCACTCAAGGGATAGAGCCTGTTGTTCTCCTCAATAGCATTTTCCGATTGAATCCTTGTACCGGCCTCTAGTAAGCTCGGACCATTCATCGGAGACAGACCATGTTCAACACCCTTCAACAGCCTCGTACTTGCAGCGCATTGCGCTCGCTGGCGGCTGCCCGGGTGAATGACGTTAATGCCCCAGCCAGCTTTTATTTTGGGTATTGGTTTAGCCACTGGCGCGCCTGATACCCACACGGCGCCCACTTTAAACGGGTCGCCACCAGAGAATTCTCAACCCCCGGTCGGCCTCCCGACCGGGGGTTTTGTTTTTTCAGCGCCGAATTTTCAGCAACACACCAGACATTCAGAGGATTACCGCAATGAACTACAGCACTTATTACCGTTACGACAGTTTTTCCGCCTGGCGATTTACCACCCTCCGCTCGGGACAGCCTGCCGCCTCCGATCGGTCACCCACAGGTGGCAAGCACACACACGTAGCCAATCCGGCCAATTGTCGAACACCCCAATAGGGCCGAACGCGCGGGCCTGAACCCGCCATCCGCCCAGGAAACCTGAATATGAACTCGTCCGTCTCCGCACTGCCGCTGTCCACCTTGAGCCCTGCCAACGAAGCGCTGACCCTGCGTCTGCCCAGTGCCTTGCAGCTCAAGCAGCAATTGCCCCTCACGCCCGCTCTTGCCCAGCAAGTCCATGCCCACCGCGCAGCCGTCCGCGCGATCCTCAACGGTGAAGATTCCCGTCTGCTGGTGATCGTCGGCCCCTGCTCGATTCACGACCCGCAATCAGCCCTTGAATACGCCGGCAATCTTGCCCGCCTGGCCAGTGAAGTCAGCGATCAGATGCTGCTGGTGATGCGTGCCTACGTCGAAAAACCGCGCACCACGGTCGGCTGGAAAGGCCTGGCCTACGACCCGCACCTGGATGGCAGCGATGACATGGCCGGCGGCCTGACACTGTCACGGGATTTGATGCGGCAAATGCTCCAACTGGGTCTGCCGGTCGCCACGGAGCTGCTGCAACCGATGGCCGCCGGCTACTTCGACGATCTGCTGAGCTGGGTCGCCATTGGCGCGCGCACCACGGAATCGCAGATCCACCGGGAAATGGCCAGTGGGCTTGGCATGCCGGTCGGTTTCAAGAACGGCACCGATGGCGGTGTCGGCGTGGCCAGCGATGCGATGCGCTCCGCAGCCCATCCCCATCGCCATTTCGGTGTCGACAGCCAAGGGCATCCGGCGATCATCCAGACGCCCGGAAATGCCGACACCCATCTGGTGCTGCGCGGCGGTCATCGCGGTCCGAACTACGACCGCGCCCATGTGGCCCAGGTGAACAACGACTTGATCAAGCTGAAGATCCCGGCACGGATCATGGTCGATTGCAGTCACGCCAACAGCGGCAAGGATCCCCTGCGCCAACCGGCGGTGTTCAACGACGTGCTCGAACAACGCCTGCAAGGTGATCGCTCGTTGATCGGCATGATGATCGAAAGTCACTTGTTCGAAGGCTGCCAATCCCTGGGCCCGACCTTGAAGTATGGGGTCTCGGTAACGGACGGTTGCCTGGGTTGGAGCGCGACAGAGCAGATGTTGCGCCAGGCTGTATCGAAACTGCGCAAACAGCAGGACGCCTGATCGCCGCCGCACGACGCCAACGCCTTGGCTCGCACTGAGCACAAGGCGTTGAGGGGCAAGACCTTTTACCCGGGTTTGACGAACCGTAATAGATCATTCATCCCGGAAAAGAACTGCAAAACACGCCGCCTATTCATACTGGCTTTACTCCCTTTTCAACAGCGACCAGCGGACTTTTCAGGCATCGCGTCCAGCACTCGGTGATTTAGAGTGAAGCGCAATATCCCCCCGCGAACTTCTGTGAAAAGGTACGAACATGCAAAGGAATGCAAACACTTGTTACCCGATCCTGTTGGTCCATGGCCTGTTCGGATTTGACCGGATCGGCAAATTCGAACTCTTCCATGACATCCGCCAAGCCCTCAGAAACGCCGGCGCAAGGGTATTCGTGCCGCAACTGTCGGCAACCCATGACAATGAAACCCGCGGGGAGCAACTCCTTGCGCAAATCGAGCGGGTGCTGCAAGGCACCGGCGCCAGCAAAGTCAACCTGATCGGTCATAGCCAAGGTGCCCTGGCCATACGTTATGCCGCCGCGGTGGCGCCACGCAGCGTCGCATCGGTCACCTCGGTCAGCGGGCCGAATCACGGCTCGGAACTTGCCGACTTCGTGCGCAAAGCATTGAAACCCGGGCATCTGCCGGAAATGGTGGCGGAAACGGTGGTGACGCTGTTCGCCGACTTCCTCGCGCTGCTCAGCGACAATCGTTACCAACCGCAAAACGCCATCGCCGCACTGGATTCGCTGACCACTGAAGGTGTTGGCGCTTTCAATGAAAAACACCCCCAGGGATTGCCAAGCACCTGGGGCGGCAAAGGTCGCGAGCTGGTCAATGGCGTCCGCTACTATTCCTGGAGCGGGGTCCTGCGAACGAACACACTCCAGGAAAAACTCAATGCACTGGATCCCTTTCACGCTTTTTGCCGGGCACTGTCGCGTTACTTCATCACTGAACCGGAGCAAAACGACGGCATGGTAGGCCGCTTCAGTTCCCATCTGGGCACGGTCATCCGCTCCGACTACGCCATGGATCACCTGGATACCCTCAGCCAGCCAGCCGGTCAGATTCGTGCCGGTATCGACCCGGTGGACCTCTATGTACAGCATGCTGAACGCCTGAAAAAAGCCGGCCTGTAGCCCGCACCCTGTCGGGATCACCCGCGGATCTGAACTTTGAGAAGAAATGACTCACTGAATCCGGTAGGCTCAGCACTTTACCGAACATTGAAAGGAGTATTTCCCCATGGCCAAAGCCACTGCCCGTCACATCCTGGTTGCCAGCGAAGCCAAGTGCAACGAACTCAAGGCGCAAATCGAAGGTGGCGCGGACTTCGCCGAAGTTGCCAAGGCAAACTCCACCTGCCCGTCCAGCCGTCAGGGCGGTGATCTGGGTTCGTTCGGTCCTGGCCAGATGGTCAAGGAGTTCGACACCGTGGTCTTCAGCGCACCGATCAACGTCGTGCAAGGCCCGGTCAAGACCCAGTTTGGCTATCACCTGCTGGAAGTGACCAGCCGTCAGGACTGATCGACGCCTGAGCTTTGCTGACAACGGCCCGCCTTTTGGTGGGCCGTTGTGTTTGCGGTGCGCATGCGGCTGGCAAGGGACGCGCCGCTAGCGTACAAATTGTCGTTATCGACCACCCGGCTCTAAGGCTGACAATGCGACTGGCTTTCCCTACTTTATTGTTCACGGCCCTGGCCCTGCTGTTGACTGCCACCGGTGTGAATGCGCAACCGCAGCATGCGTTGACCGTTTACGGCGAACCGGCCAGATACCCTGCCGGTTTCAGTCACTTCGCCTACACCAACCCGCAAGCCCCCAAAGGTGGCACGATGCGCCGCTCGGCCATCGAAATCGGTCAGTTCGACCATGTCCTGCCCTACATCGACAAAGGCATCGGCGTAAGCCAGGTCGACGGCCTGCTTTACTCTCCCTTGGCCCAGCGTTCGCTGGACGAGCCTTACACCGTCTACGGTCTGGTGGCCGAAAAGATGGAGCGTTCCGAGGACGGTCTGTTCCTGCGCTTCTACCTCAACCCCAAGGCACGTTTCGCCGACGGCACGCCGATTACCGCCGAAGACGTCCGCTACACCTTCGACCTGCTGATGACCCAGGGCAGCCTGCGCTATCGCACCCAGTTTGCCGACGTCAAAGGCGTCGTCGTCGAGTCGCCACTGACGGTTCGCTTCGACTTCAAAAGCAATGAAAACCGCACCCTGCCCCTCGATATCGCGACCCTGCCGGTATTCCCCGAGCACTGGTGGAAGAGCCGCGATTTTGCCGGTGGCGGTGGCTATGAAGCGCCCCTGGGCAGTGGGCCGTACCGGGTCAGCAAGGTCGACTCGGGGCGCAGCATCACCTTCGAGCGCAACCCCGACTGGTGGGGCAAGGACTTGCCGGTCAGCCGCGGCCTGTACAACTTCGACCATTTCAGCATCGAATATTTCGGTGACACCGACGTGGCGCGTCAGGTGCTGCGCGGCGGCGCCTACGATTACAACCGCGAGTTTTCCGCCACCGGCTACTCCATCGGCTACGACAGCCCGGCGCTCGCCGACGGTCGCCTGCAAAAGGCCCACCTGGCCACCGAAGCCCCGCAACCGGCCCAGGGTTTTGTGTTCAATCTGCAAAACCCGATATTCCAGGACCGCCGGGTTCGCCAGGCGCTGGTGATGCTGTGGGACTTCGAGTGGAGCAACCGGCAGATGATGCGCAACATGTACATCCGCCAGCAAAGCTACTTCTCCAACACCGAGCTGGCGGCCCGGCAGCTGCCTGACGCTGATGAACTGAAGATTCTTGAACCGCTGCGTGGGCAGATTCCGGACGAGGTTTTCACCCAAGTGTTCCAGGCGCCGAAGACCGACGGCAGCGGCGTGATTCGCGACAAACAGCTGCAAGCCCTGGCCCTCCTCGAACAGGCCGGCTGGAAACCCGATGGCGACCAACTGGTGAATGCCGAAGGCGAACCGCTGAACTTCACTTTCCTGGTCAGCCAGAACGGCATGGACCGTCTGTTGCTGCCCTACAAACGCACGCTGAAACAGATCGGCATCGACATGAACATCCGCCGCATCGACTCGTCCCAATACGTCAACCGCCTGATGAGTCGCGACTACGACATGATCGTCACTGGCTACCCGGTCACCACTTCGCCGGGTAGTGAACTGTTCAACTACTTCGGCTCGGCCTCGGCCACCGACCCGGGCGCCAACAACTACATGGTCCTGAAAAACCCGGCCGTCGACACCCTGATCACCGGCCTGGTGCGCGCCACTACCCAGGTCGAGATGTTGCGTTATGCCCATGCCCTGGATCGCGTCCTGCAGTGGAACTACTACTGGATTCCCAATTACTACCCGCCGGGCACTTCGACGGTCTGGTGGAACCGTTTCGGTATCCCGAACGTGCAGGCCAGCAATGACGAGGCCATCGAGAGCTGGTGGGAAATGAGCACCACGCCGCTGACCAATCAGCAGATGACGGCAGAACGCATCAGCCGTGGCAAACCCGGAGGACCGCATTGATGTGGGCTTACATACTGCGGCGTCTGCTGCTGATCATCCCGACGCTGGTGATCATCCTGCTGGTCAATTTCGTCATCGTCCAGGCGGCTCCCGGTGGTCCGGTCGAGCAAGCCATCGCGCACCTGCAAGGTATTGGCGGCGCCTCCGTCAGCGGTGGCTCGGCGGAAACTTCGAGCACCACCTCACGGGCCAGCCGTGGCCTCGATCCACAACTGATCAAGGACATCGAAAAACAGTACGGCTTCGACAAACCGGCACACGAGCGCCTTTGGTTGATGCTCACCAGCTACGCGCGCCTGGATTTCGGCAAGAGCTTTTTCCGCGGTGCCACGGTCACTGACCTGATCCTGCAGAAAATGCCCGTGACCATTTCCCTCGGGCTCTGGGCGACCCTGATTACTTACCTGGTATCGATTCCCCTGGGCATTCGCAAAGCGGTGCATCACGGCAGTCATTTCGACATCTGGAGCAGCACCGCCATCATCATCGGCTATGCGATGCCGGCGTTCCTGTTCGCCATGTTCCTGATCGTGGTGTTCGCCGGCGGGACCTCACTCAATTGGTTTCCGGTGCGTGGGCTGGTGTCGGACAACTTCGACTCACTGTCGACCCTGGGCAAGGTCGCCGACTACTTCTGGCACCTGGTGTTGCCGGTGACGGCGCTGGTGATCGGCGGGTTCGCCACGCTGACCATCCTGACCAAGAACTCCTTCCTCAATGAAATCACTCGCCAATACGTGGTCACCGCAAGGGCCAAAGGCCTGAGTGAACGGCGTGTGCTGTACGGCCACGTGTTTCGCAATGCCATGCTGCTGGTGGTGTCGGGCATTCCCCAGGCGTTCATCAGCGTGTTTTTCGCCGGATCCTTGCTGATCGAAGTGATCTTCTCCCTCGATGGCCTGGGACGCATGAGTTATGAAGCGGCGGTATCCCGTGATTATCCGGTGGTGTTCGGCTCGCTGTTCATCTTCACCCTGTTCGGGCTGCTGATAAAACTGGTGGGCGACCTCTGCTACACCCTGGTCGACCCGCGCATCGACTTCGCCGCGAGGAACGCCTGATGTTCAAGCTTTCCCCATTGGCGCGTCGACGCTTCGAGCGCTTCAAGAAAAACCGCCGGGGCTGGTGGTCGCTGTGGCTGTTCATCGGCCTGTTTGCCCTGACCCTGGGCGGCGAACTGATCGCCAACGACAAACCCTTGATTGTCAGTTACCAGGGCTCGTTGTATTTCCCGGCGTTCAAACGCTACACCGAGCAGGAATTTGGCGGGCAACTGCCGTTCCAGGCCGACTATCGCAGTGACTACGTGCAGAAGCTGATCAAGAAGGACGGCGGCTGGCTGCTGTTTCCGCCGATCCCGTTCAGTGACGACACGCCCAATTACGACTTGAACCAGCCAGCGCCCAGCCCGCCCACGAGCGTGAACTGGCTCGGCACCGACGATCAGGCGCGGGACGTCCTTGCCCGGGTGATTTTCGGCGCGCGGGTGTCGATCCTGTTTGCCTTGATGCTGACCTTTGTCAGCGCCCTGATCGGCATCGCCGCCGGGGCGTTGCAAGGCTACTACGGTGGCTGGGTGGACCTGCTCGGACAGCGCCTGCTGGAAGTCTGGTCCGGGTTGCCGGTGTTGTACCTGCTGATCATTCTGTCCGGTTTCGTCGAACCGAATTTCTGGTGGCTGCTGGGCATCATGGCGCTGTTTTCCTGGCTGGCATTGGTGGACGTGGTGCGCGCCGAGTTCCTGCGCGGGCGCAACCTGGAATACGTCAAGGCCGCTCGCGCATTGGGCCTGACCGACCGCAAAGTCATCGTCCGGCATATCCTGCCCAACGCCATGAACGCGACTTTGAGCTACCTGCCCTTCATCCTGACAGGTGCCATCTCGACCCTGACGGCGCTGGATTTCCTCGGTTTCGGCATGCCGGCGGGCAGCGCCTCACTGGGTGAACTGATCGGCCAGGGCAAGCAGAACCTGCAAGCACCCTGGCTCGGCCTCACGGCGTTCTTCACCCTGGCGCTGATTCTTTCCCTACTGGTGTTCATCGGCGAAGCCTTGCGCGATGCTTATGACCCGAGATCGTGACGCGGACGCCTGAGATGACCAACCTGATCGAAATCCGCGACCTCAGCGTCGCCTTCAGTGGCCAGACCGTGGTGCGCAACCTGTGCCTGGACATCCGCCCCGGCGAGTGCCTGGCTTTGGTCGGCGAGTCCGGCTCGGGCAAGTCGGTGACCGCCCACTCCATCCTGCAACTGCTGCCCGAGAGCGGCACCGAAACCACCGGCAGCATTCGCTATCGCGGCCAGGAACTGGTGGGTGCCGACGCCAGCAAATTGAGGCAATTGCGCGGCAACCGCATCGCGATGATTTTTCAGGAGCCGATGACCTCGCTCAATCCGCTGCACAGCATTGAAAAGCAGATCGGCGAAACCCTGCTGGTGCATCGGGGATTGGCGGGCAAGGCCGCCCAGGCGCGGATCCTCGAGCTGCTGCATCTGGTCGGTATCCAGAAGCCCGAAGAACGCCTCAAGGCCTACCCCCATCAGTTGTCCGGCGGCCAGCGCCAGCGGGTGATGATTGCCATGGCCCTGGCCTGCGAGCCCGAGCTGCTGATCGCCGATGAGCCGACCACGGCGCTGGACGTGACGGTGCAACGCAAGATCCTTCTGCTGCTCAAGTCCCTGCAACAACGCCTCGGCATGTCACTGCTGCTGATCAGCCACGACCTCAACCTAGTGCGCAGCATCGCCCAGCGGGTGTGCGTGATGAAGGCCGGGGAGATCGTCGAACAGGCACCCTGCGAAACGCTGTTTACCGAGCCGAAGCACCCTTACAGCTGCGTCCTGTTGAACGCCGAACCCGAAGGTGAAGCCCTGCCCCGGGACGAGCGTGAAAACGTGCTGGAAGTGGACGATCTGCAGGTGCGTTTCCCGGTCGGCGGCGGTTTGTTCCAACGCAAGACCTGGTTGCAGGCCGTCGACGGTATCAGCCTGAACATTCAGCGCGGCAAGACCCTGGGCATCGTTGGCGAATCGGGGTCAGGCAAGTCCACCCTGGGTCAGGCGATCCTGCGGCTGCTCGACTCCAAAGGCAGCATCCGTTTTCAGGGTCAGGCGCTGGACGGTTTGACGCAGAAACAACTACGCCCGTGGCGCAAGAAAATGCAGGTGGTGTTCCAGGACCCGTTCGGCAGCCTCAGCCCGCGCATGTCGGTAGCGCAGATCATCAGCGAAGGCCTGGAGGTCCATCGCCAATTGAACGCCGATGAATGCAACGCCGAAGTGATCCGCGCCCTGGAAGAAGTCGGCCTGGACCCGCAGAGCCGTCATCGCTACCCCCACGAATTTTCCGGCGGCCAGCGCCAGCGCATTGCGATCGCCCGGGCGTTGGTGTTGAAACCGGCGTTGATCCTGCTCGATGAACCGACCTCCGCGCTGGACCGTACCGTGCAGAAACAGGTCGTCGCCCTGCTGCGCCAGCTTCAGGAAAAACACGGTTTGACCTACCTGTTCATCAGCCACGACCTGGCGGTGGTCCGCGCCCTCGCCCACGACATGATCGTGGTCAAGGACGGCAAAGTAGTCGAGCGTGGCGCCAGTCATGACGTGTTCGATTCACCGCAGCATCCCTACACCAAGGAGCTGTTGGCGGCGGCGCTGTTGGGGCAGGCATAATCGCTTGCCTTCAGGCGGAGCGATGGCGCCGGCAAAAGCAATATACATTCAGGATCAGAATCGATGAACACCACCGAAAGCCTCAAGGACTACCAGCGCGTGCGCCTGCTGGCGATCCGCTCACTGTTCGAGATCATCGAGCAATCGAGTGAGGGCACGGTGATTGTCGACCGCGACGCCAACATCGTCTGGATGAACGAGCGCTACGCCCGGCGCTTTGGTCTGGAATCCGCCGAAAGTGCCATCGGCAAGCCCTGCGAAAGCGTGATCCCCGGCAGCTTGTTGCGCGAAGTGGTGCGCACCGGCCGTCCGATCCTGCTCGACATGCAGGACACACCCAAGGAACCGCTGGTGGTCATGCGCCTGCCCATTCATGACGATGCCGGCGTGGTGATCGGTGCCATCGGCTTTGCGCTGTTCGATGAATTGCGCAGCCTGTCACCGATGCTCAAGCGCTACATGAGCATGCAGGAAGAACTCGCCTCTACCCGTTCGCTGTTGCGAGCGCGCCAGACCCGATACAACTTCGCCCACTTCATCGGTACCAGTGCCGCCAGCCTGGAGGTCAAACGCCGGGCACGCCGCAGCGCCAGCACCGAGTCACCGGTGTTGTTGCTCGGAGAAACCGGAACGGGCAAGGAGCTGCTCGCGCAAGCCATACACAATGCCTCGCCACGGGCGCACAAGACGTTTGTCAGCGTCAACAGCGCGGCGATTCCCGAGTCATTGCTGGAAGCCGAGTTCTTCGGTACCGCGCCTGGCGCCTTCACTGGCGCCGATCGCAAGGGTCGCGCCGGCAAATTGCAGATTGCCCAGGGCGGCACCCTGTTTCTCGATGAAATCGGCGACATGCCGCTGCCACTGCAAAGCAAACTGCTGCGGGTGTTGCAGGAAAAGGAATTCGAGCCAGTGGGCTCCAACGAAGTGATCCAGAGCGATGTGCGGGTGATCGCTGCGACGTCCACTGACCTTGAAGCGGCGATCAAGCGCGGCGAATTTCGCGCCGATCTTTACTACCGTCTCAATGTGCTGCCAATCCAGGTGCCGCCGTTACGCGAGCGTCTTGACGACGTGCCGGCGCTCAGCGAAGCCATTCTCGAGGAACTGCGCAGCCAGCATGAATTGCATCACGAAGCCTTGGTGCTGCTCGGGCAACACGCCTGGCCGGGCAACATCCGCGAACTGCGCAACGTGCTGGAACGTGCAGCGCTGCTCAGTGATGACCTGCGCCTGACGGCGGCGGATATTCGTGGGGCCATCGGCACCTTCACACCCGTGGCGCGCATGACACCGCAGGCCATCGAGCCCTTGACCCAGGAAACCTTCAGCGCGGCGCGAGAGCGCTTTGACCGACATCTGATTGAAACCACCCTCGCGCAATGTGGGGGGAAAGTGATTGAGGCGGCGGCGCGGTTGGGGCTGGGACGCTCCACTTTGTACAAGAAGATGGTGGCGCTGGGGATTGCAGAGTCTCAATAGAGGGACACACATCTCTTTTGGTAGAACTTGCCTCTTCTCGGGCAGGCTCGTTCCCACAGAGGCCGCGCTTTTCAAGTAACTCCGCTAAACCTGTGGGAGCGAGCCTGCTCGCGAAACGGCCAGTCCTGACAGCAAACGTCTCAAAATAGAGACGGCATTCTCAATCTTTATCCATCCAGCATAAACATTTCCTTATATTTCAATCAGTTATAGCTCTGGCACGAAACTCGCTAACAGCACTCCCTACCAGATTTCACCTATACAAAAATAACAACCCAGGAGAGACACACCATGAGTGTGATCATTGCCTTGGCAGCCCTCGCGCTGCTGATGCTGGCTGCCTACCGTGGCTACAGCGTGATTCTATTTGCCCCGATTGCCGCCCTTGGTGCGGTCCTGCTGACCGACCCTTCCGCCGTCGCCCCTGCTTTCACCGGGGTTTTCATGGAGAAAATGGTCGGTTTCATCAAGCTGTATTTTCCGGTGTTCCTGCTCGGCGCGGTGTTCGGCAAGTTGATCGAACTGTCGGGCTTCTCCCGCTCGATCGTCGCTGCGGCGATTCGCCTGCTCGGTACCCGTCAGGCGATGCTGGTGATCGTGCTGGTCTGTGCCCTGTTGACCTACGGCGGCGTATCGCTGTTCGTGGTGGTGTTCGCGGTGTACCCGTTTGCCGCCGAGATGTTCCGCCAGAGCAACATCCCCAAGCGCCTGATCCCGGCGACCATTGCCCTCGGCGCCTTTTCGTTCACCATGGACGCCCTACCCGGCACCCCGCAGATCCAGAACATCATCCCCAGCACCTTCTTCAACACCACCGCCTGGGCCGCGCCATGGCTGGGCCTGATCGGCACGATTTTCGTGTTCTGCGCCGGCATGCTGTTCCTGCAGCGCCAGCGCAATAAAGCCCAGCGCGCCGGTGAAGGTTACGGCACCGAGCTGCGCAATGAGCCGGAAACCGCCGCCGATCTCAAGCTGCCCAACCCTTGGCTGGCGCTGTCGCCGTTGCTGGCGGTGGGCATCATGAACCTGCTGTTCACCCAGTGGATTCCGCAGTGGTACGGCAAGACCCACAGCCTGGCGCTGCCGGGCATGGCCGCGCCGGTAACGACCGAGATCGCCAAGCTCACGGCGATCTGGGCGGTGCAGGCGGCGCTACTGGTCGGCATCCTCATGGTGCTGGTGTTCGGCTTCCAGGCGATTCGCAGCAAACTCGCCGAGGGCAGTAAAAGTGCGGTCAGCGGCGCGTTGCTGGCGGCGATGAACACCGCTTCGGAATACGGCTTCGGCGCGGTGATTGCGTCCTTGCCGGGCTTCCTGGTACTGGCCGACTGGCTCAAGAGCATCCCCAATCCGCTGGTCAACGAAGCGATCACCGTCACCCTGCTGGCCGGCATCACCGGGTCTGCGTCGGGGGGCATGAGCATCGCGCTGGCGGCGATGTCCGAACAGTTCATCAGCGCCGCCCATGCGGCCAACATTCCACTGGAAGTCCTGCATCGGGTGGCGGCCATGGCCAGCGGCGGTATGGACACCCTGCCGCACAACGGCGCGGTGATCACCCTGCTCGCGGTCACCGGCTTGACCCACCGCGAAGCCTATAAAGACATTTTCTGTATTACGCTGATCAAGACCCTGGCGGTTTTCGTGGTGATCGGCACCTTCTACGCCACCGGCATTGTGTGAGGTATTCATGACGACTCTTTCCGGCAAGACTGCATTGGTCACCGGCTCCACCAGCGGCATCGGCCTGGGCATCGCTATGTGCCTGGCCAAGGCCGGCGCCAACCTGATCCTCAACGGCTTTGGCGATGCGTCCAAGGTGATTGCCGAAGTCGCGCAGTTTGGCGGCAAGGTCGGCCATCACCCGGCCGATGTCAGCGACCCGGCGCAGATCGCCGACATGATCGCCTATGCCGAGCGCGAGTTCGGTGGTGTCGACATCCTGGTCAATAACGCTGGCATCCAGCACGTCGCCAGCGTGGATGAGTTTCCCGTGGAGCGCTGGGACTCGATCATCGCCATCAACCTGTCGTCGGTGTTCCACAGCACGCGCTTGAGTCTGGCTGGCATGCGCGCCAAGGGCTGGGGCCGGGTCATCAACATTGCCTCGGTGCACGGTCTGGTGGGTTCGGTCGGTAAAGTGGCTTACGTGGCCGCCAAGCATGGGGTCATCGGCCTGACCAAAGTGGTTGCCCTGGAAAACGCCACCAGCAATGTCACCTGCAACGCCATTTGCCCTGGCTGGGTGCTGACGCCGCTGGTGCAGAAGCAGATCGATGACCGCGCCGCCAGTGGCATCGATCCGCAGCAGGCGCAGCATGATCTGCTGGCGGAAAAGCAGCCGTCTCTGGAGTTCGTCACGCCGACGCACCTGGGTGAGCTGGTGCTGTTCCTGTGCAGCGAGGCCGGCAGCCAGGTGCGTGGTGCGGCGTGGAATGTGGATGGTGGGTGGCTGGCTCAGTGATCAGACGTTAAAACTTTGTGGCGAGGGAGCTTGCTCCCGTTGGGTGGCGAAGCCGCCCTATGACCTGGGTCGGTGATGATCAAACACACCGAATCAGCCGGATTTGCGCCTGCCTCGCAGCCGAACGGGAGCAAGCTCCCTCGCCACAAAAAACAGACCGAGTGCATTCATAAGAAGAGGCACCTTATGTCCGAAGTACAGTGGCAACCCAGTGCCGAGCGCATCAGCAAGAGCCGCATGGAAGCCTTCCGGCGCTTCGTCAATCAGCGTCATCATCTCAAGATCGATGACTACCCCGCCCTGCACCAGTGGTCCATCGAGCAACGCCCGGACTTCTGGCAGGCCATCGTCGACTTCTTCGACATCCGCTTCCATGAACAAGCCGATACAGTGCTGCTCGAAGGCAGCGAGATGCCCAGCGCGCAGTGGTTTCCCGGCGCCACCCTGAACTTCGCCGAACACTTGCTGCATCGCCGCGACGACGCAATCGCAGTGATCGCCATTGGCGAAAACGGCCAGCGCGAACACCTGAGCTGGGCGGAACTGGCCGAACAGGTCGCCGGTTTCCAGCACAGCCTGATCGCCGCCGGTGTCGGCCTCGGCGACCGGGTTGCCGCCTGCATGCCCAACACCTGGCAGACCCTGGTGGCCATGCTCGCCACCACCAGTCTCGGGGCGGTCTGGTCCTGTTCTTCGCCGGATTTCGGCACCCAGGGCGTGGTCGACCGTTTCGGTCAGATCGAACCCAAGGTGCTGGTGACCTGCGCCGGTTACCGCTACGCCGACAAAGACATCGATCAGACCGCCAAGATCAACGAGATTCTGCAGCGGCTGCCATCGCTGCAACAATTGATCGTAGTGCCCTACGCACGCCCTCAGGCACACATCGTCGACTTCCACACCACGGCCAACGTCACGCTGTGGGACGACTTCTACGAGCCCGGCGGCGAACCGGATTTCACCCCGGTGCCCTTCGACCACCCGCTGTACATCCTCTATTCCAGCGGCACCACCGGTGTGCCCAAGTGCATCATCCACAGCACCGGCGGCGTGCTGCTGCAACACGTCAAGGAGCACGGCCTGCATGTCGATCTCGGCCCTGGCTCGCGGCTGTTCTACTACACCACCTGCGGCTGGATGATGTGGAACTGGCTGGTCTCGGCGCTGGCCGTGGGCAGTAGCGTGGTGCTGTATGACGGCTCGCCCTTCGAGCCCGATGCGCAACGCCTGATCGACCTGATCGACGACGAAGCCATCAGCGTGTTCGGCACCAGCCCCAAATTCCTCGCGACCCTGGAAAGCAGCGGCGTGAAACCTCGGCAAAGCCATGACCTGAGCAGCCTGAAAACCTTGCTGTGCACCGGCTCCGCGCTGTCGCCGCAGAGTTATGACTACGTCTATCGCGATGTGAAAAACGATCTGTGCCTGGCGTCGATGTCCGGTGGCACCGATATCGTCTCGTGCTTCGTCAACGGCAATCCGCTGCAAGCAGTACGGCGTGGCGAAATCCAGGGCAAGAGCCTGGGCATGGCGGTCGAAGTGTGGAACGACGACGGCCACGGGGTGATCGGTGAAAAAGGTGAACTGGTTTGCATCCGGCACTTCCCGGCGATGCCGATCGGCCTGTGGAACGATCCCGCCGGGGAAAAACTCCGTGCCTCGTATTTCAGTCAGTTCCCCGGCGTGTGGGCGCAAGGCGACTATGCCGAACAGTTGCCCCATGGGGCGATGATGATTCACGGGCGTTCCGACGCGGTGCTTAATCCCGGCGGCGTGCGTATCGGTACCGCGGAGATCTATCGGCAGGTGGAGAAAGTCTCCGAGGTGCTCGACTGCGTCGCCATCGGCCAGCAGTGGCAGGATGACGTGCGCGTGGTGCTGTTCGTGCGTTTAAGCGAAGGCATCAAGCTGGACGAAACCCTGCAACAGCAGATTCGCCAGGTCATTCGCAGCCACACCACGCCACGGCATGTGCCGGCGAAGATTGTCGCGGTGACGGACATTCCGCGAACCATCAGCGGCAAGGTCGTGGAACTGGCGGTGCGCAATGTGGTGCACGGGTTACCGGTGAAAAACACCGATGCGCTGGCCAATCCCGAAGCGCTGGAGCAGTTCCGTAACAGGCCCGAACTCAACACCTGAAGCGCCACGAAAACCTGTGGGAGCGAGCTTGCTCGCGATGAGGGAGGAACATTCAACAGATATGTCGACTGGCACTGCGCTTTCGCGAGCAAGCTCGCTCCCACACTGACCGCTCAAGCCCCGGACTCAGCGAGCCTCTGCCACCTGTGCAAGAATAGCCCCAGCCCAAGCGATTTTTTGTGCAGGACTCAGCGATGAACGCACCACCCACCGCCAGCGATGCCCAGGCCCTGATAGCCCGAATTGACTGGGCCGCCAGCCCGTTGGGCGATGCGGGCAACTGGCCGCAAAGTCTGCGCACCGCCGTCGACATCGTGATTCACTCGCCCATGCCGATGCTATTGCTGTGGGGACCACAGCTGACGCAGATCTACAACGACGGCTTCGCCCTGCTGGCTGGCAACAAGCATCCGCAGGCATTCGGACAACCAGCCCACCTGACCTGGCCGGAGCTCAAGGACTTTACCGACCCGATCTACAGCGCCGTCCTGCAAGGCCAGGTGCGCACCTACAGTGAGCAACGCTTTACCCTGCAGCGCGACGGTGGCGATGCCGACTTCTGGCTCGACCTGACCTACAGCCCCATTCGCGATGAAAATGCCCAGGTCGCCGGCATCCTCGTCACGGCCATTGAGACCAACGAGCGCCGACGCATCGCCCTGGAGCTCGAACAACGTTCGGCCGCCAGCCTCAAGGCCCAGCGCGAAACCGAAGAGCGCCTGCAACTGGCCCTCGCCGCCACGGACGCCGTCGGCACCTGGGACTGGGACATTGCCGAGGATCGTTTCATTGCCGATGCGCATTTCGCTCAGTTACATGGCATCGACCTGGCCAGGGCCGGTCAATTACCCATCAGCGAGTATCTGCACGGCGTGCACCCGGAAGACCGGGCGATGATCGCCCGCAGTATCAAGCACTGCATCACCCACGGCACCGAGTACGCCGAGGAATACCGTTTGCTGCAATCCGACGGGCAGATCCGCTGGGTATTCGCCCGCGGCCGTTGCTACAAGGACCATCACGGGCGGCCGATCCGCTTCCTCGGTGCAGCCCTGGACCTGACCGAACGCAAGAGCACCGAGCAAGCCTTGCGCCAGAGCCAGACCGAACTGCAGCTGATCATCAACGCGATGCCGATCCTGATCAGTTACGTGGACCGCGAAGAACGCTTTCGCCTGAACAACTCCGCTTACCTCAACTGGTATGGCTACACGCCCCAGGAACTCTATGGGCGCAGCATTCTCGAAGTGCTCGGAGAGGACGCCTACGCGTTGCGCGCGCCCTATATAGTCCAGGCCCTGTCCGGCAAGCCCTGCTGTTTCAGCATCAGCACGCCACACCGTGACGGCAGCCTGCGCCATGCCCTGATGAACTACTTGCCGCGTCACGGTGCAGACGGCGCGGTCAACGGTTTCTACATCTTCGTCATCGATGAAACCGAGCGTAAGCAAACCGAAGAAGCCCTGCGCAATCTCAACGAAACCCTTGAAGAACGGGTCAGCGCCCGCACCCAGCAACTGGCAGAAGCCAACGAGCGCCTGCAAAACGAGATGTTCGAACGTGAGCGTGCGGAAGACGCCCTGCGTCACGCGCAAAAAATGGAAGCGGTTGGCCAGCTCACCGGCGGCATCGCCCATGACTTCAACAACATGCTCACTGGCATCATTGGCAGCCTCGACCTGATGCAACGCTACATTGCCGAAGGCCGCACTGACGAAATCGGACGCTTCACAGAAGCTGCCGTGTCCTCGGCCAACCGTGCTGCCGCCCTCACCCATCGCCTGCTGGCGTTCTCGCGGCGCCAGTCGCTCAATCGCAAGCCGTTGAACGCCAACGAACTGATCCACTCCCTGGAAGACCTGCTCAGCCGCACCACCGGCGATCACATCGAACTCAAGCTGCGTCTGGCGGATAACCTGTGGCAGGTCAACACCGACGTCAGCCAGCTGGAAAACGCCCTGTTGAACCTGGTCATCAACGCCCGCGATGCGATGCCCGATGGCGGCGAATTGCAGATCGAAACTGCCAATGTCTACCTCGATGGCAGCGACATCACCACCCTGGAACCGGTCAAGGCTGGCGACTACGTGATGATTGCCGTCAGCGACAACGGCATCGGCATGACGCCCTCGGTATTGGCCAAGGCCTTCGACCCGTTCTTCACCACCAAGCCCATCGGCCAAGGTACGGGACTGGGCTTGTCGATGATCTATGGCTTTGCCCAACAATCGGGCGGTCATGTCAGTCTGTTCAGCCTTCCAGACCGCGGCACCAGCGTGCGGTTGTACCTGCCGCGCCTGCTTTGCGTACCGGTTGAAGACGTCCTGACGCCGGTGGTCAACCAGGCGCCGGCGGCGATTGCCGGTGAAGCGGTGGTGCTGGTCGAAGACGATGCGGCGGTGCGCATGCTGGTCATGGACCTGCTCAACGAGCTGGGTTATCGCGCGTACGAAGCCGAAGATGCCAGGAGCGCGCTGCCAGTGCTCGAGTCTGACCGGCGCATTGACCTGTTGGTGACCGATGTCGGCTTGCCGGGTATGAACGGCCGGCAGCTGGCGGAAATCGCCCGCCAGCATCGGCCTGGGCTCAAAGTGCTGTTCATGACCGGCTATGCGGAAATCGCCGCCGAACGCCAGGGTTTCCTTGAGGACGGCATGGACATGGTCGCCAAACCGTTTTCCATCGACCTGCTGGCCAACAAGATCCGCACGATGATCAGTCAATCCCACTGACTTGAGGCATAATCCCGCGCCCCGATGTCACCACCGCAGCAAGGTACCTCCATGAAAGCTCAAGCCCGCCATATCCTGGTGAAAACCTCGGAAGAAGCCGAGCAGCTCAAGCAACGCATCGCCAAGGGCGAAGCCTTCGATGTGCTGGCCAAGAAATATTCGACCTGCCCGTCCGGCAAGCGCGGTGGTGACCTGGGTGAAGTGCGGCCAGGGCAAATGGTTGGCGCGATCGACGCGGTGATTTTCAAGAAGCCGCTGCGGGTGGTGCACGGGCCGATCAAGAGCAAGTTCGGTTATCACCTGGTGCAGGTGTTTTACCGGGATTGACCCAGCAGGGCCCTGTGTCAGGTCAGATCCGCAACCATAACTCCAGATTACAAATCCATCCTGTGGCGAGCGAGCTTGCTCGCGTTGGGCTGCGTAGCGGCCCTAAAAACTGTGAGCGCTGCGCACTCAAGCGGGAGCAAGCTCCCTCGCCACAAGGGCATCCCTGACTACAACAGCATCCCTCACCACAACAACTGAGAATCAGCCTCGGGGAATCAACGCCCCCGGCACCTGAATCACCCGGCTGGCCAGTCGATGCCCGGCCTCGGCCGCGTCCGCCGGGCTGGCGCCCTTGAGCCGCGCAGCGAGATACGCCGCACTGAACGAATCCCCCGCCGCCGTGGTGTCCACCACACGCTCGACTTTCTGCGCCGGTACTTCGAACGACTCACCGGCACAACGAATCAGGCAAGTCTCGGCACCACGCTTGAGCACCACTTCCGGCGTGCCGATCTGCTCATACGCCGTGAACACCGCCTCACAGTCGACGTAATCGAACAGCGCCTGCTCGTCATCCACGGTCAACAAGGCGATGTCGACAAAGGGCAAGACGCTGCGATACGCCGCGCGGGCCTCCTCGACTGACGCCCACAGACGCGGCCGGTAGTTGTTGTCGAATACAATGCGCGCATTTCGCTTGCGGGCCTGGCTCAAGACTTCCAGCAATCTCTCCCGGCCCTGGACACCGAGGATCGCCAGGGTAATGCCACTGAAATACAGCACGTCGTATTCCGGCAACGCCGCAAGAATCGGTGCCGCTGCCGGCGTGGTGAAACAATCGCGTACCGCCGCTTCATTGCGCCAGTAGAGGAAACGCCGTTCCCCGGCAGCATCGGTCTGGATGCAATACAGGCCCGGCAGCCGCCCCGGCAAACGCTGGACCATGCCCAGGCCGATGTTCTCGGCCGCCCAGCTTTGGCACATGGCATCACTGAAGCTGTCATCGCCCAGCGCGGTGACGTAATCGACGACGCCTTGCTCGCCGAGTTCGCGGGACAGGTACACCGCCGTGTTCAAGGTGTCGCCGCCGAAGCTTTGCTGCAGGCTGCCGTCGGCGCGATGTTGCAGTTCAATCATGCATTCGCCGATGAGGGCGATGCGTGGGGGGTTGCGAGTGTTCATGGTGGTGGGGTCTCTGGTATTCCGGTGGTGTCTGGGCAATCGCAGCGGTCTCAAGCCCTAGAAACAGGTTTCCATGGTCTCGATGACGTTCAACTGCTCATCCACCAGGCAGCCGACACGCCACTTGTCAAAGGTCAGGCACGGGTGCGATGTGCCAAAGGAAATGATGTCGCCCACCCGCAACTCAACGCCCGGTGCCACGGTCATGAACGCATGCTGGTCCATCACCGCCGTCACCTTGCACGCCCCCACGTCGTCACCCGTCGCCGGCAGCACCCCGGCTTTGTAGCGCAGCAATGGCACCGGCAAGCCGGCGTCGTAGGCCACGTCACGCTTGCCCAGGGCAATCACCGCAAAGCCCGGCTCCGGCAACGATTGCACGTGCGCCCAGACTTCCAGCGCCGGGCGCAGGCCTTCGTGCAGGTCGCTGCGACGGTCCAGCACGCAGCATTGCGCCTCCTTGTAGATGCCATGGTCGTGGGCCACGTAGCTACCCGGCCGCAGCACGCTGAGGAAACGTCCGGCGGCGTTCTGCGCTTCGAACTCTTCGGCGATCAGGTCGTACCAGGCTGAACCCGACGCGGTGATGATCGGCTTGGCAATGGCGAACGCGCCGCTGTCCTGCAACTGCACCGCCAGGCGCACCAGGGATCCGGCGAACGCACGAATGCCGCTGATGGCGTGATCACCATGAATCACCCCTTCGTAACCTTCGATCCCGGTCAGGGCCAGTGCCGGTTGCGCGGCGATGGCTTGGGCCAGGTCGAGGACCTCCTGTTCGCTGCGGCAACCGCAACGACCGCCAACCACGCCGTACTCGATCATTACATTCAGACGCACCCCGCGTGAGGCGAAGTAGGCACCGAGGTCGGCCACGTTGTCCGGGTGATCGACCATGCAGTAGAAATCGAAATCCGGGTCCGCCAGCAGGTCGGCGATCAATGCCATGTTCGGCGTGCCGACCAGTTGATTGGCCATCAACACCCGGCGCACGCCATAGGCATAGGCCGCGCGGGTTTGCGTGGCGCTGGCCAGGGTGATGCCCCAGGCGCCGGCGTCCAGTTGCCGACGAAAAAGCGCCGGGGTCATGCTGGTCTTGCCGTGGGGTGCCAGCTCTGCACCGCTGTTGCTGACGAACGCCTGCATCCAGCGAATGTTGTGCTCCAGCGCCTCGCGGTGCAGGACCAGCGCCGGCAGGCTGACGTCACGTACCAGGCTGGCGCCCGTCGCGGCGGCGCCTTTGTCGACGTTGGCAGTATTGGGGGCAGAAGACATGGTCGAACTCCTCACATTCGCGGCCGCAATCAGCCGCGGTTATTCATTGATGCGCCGCGCCAGGCTGTTGGCACTCTCAATCAGCACGCGGCGGTATTCGTTGTAATGGGTCTTGGCATCGGCGCGCGGTGCGACGATGCACAAGGTGCAAATGGCCACGCCCTTGGCGTCCTTGACCGGTGCGGCAAAGCAATGGGTAAAGGTGTCGGCCACACTGTCGAAAGAGAAAAATCCGTCGATGCCGGCCTGGCGGATTTCCTTGAGAAACCGCTCCAGCGGCAGGCGTTCGCCGTCGGGCAGGATGAAGTCGTCGTGGTCGATCAGGTCGACGATCTCCTGATCACTCAGGTGCGCCAGCAGCAAGCGCCCGGAGGCCGTCCACGGGATCGGCGCGTTTTCGCCGATGTCCGAGGAAATACGAAAATGCCGCTCGCCCTCCTTCATCAGCGCCACCGTGTATTTGCGCCCGTTGAGCAGGCACATCTGCGCCGTTTCATGGGTCTGGCTGACGATCTCCTGCAAGGCGTGATCGGCCTCACGGGTCAGATCGAAGTGGCGTAGATGTGCCTGGCCAAGGAAGTACAACTGGCGGCCTAGGTAAACGTGACCGTCCTTGCCCACCGGCTCCAGGATGCGCCGCTCCAGCAGGGATGCCACCAGTTCGTAGACCGTGGACTTCGGACTGCCGATACCGTTGGCGATGTCGTTCGGGCGCAGGGGCTGGCCGATTTCCTTGAGGAAATCGAGGATATCGAACGCCCGGTCCAGACCGCGTGCCCGGCGCTTGATGGTGTCTTCGGTCATCTTTCAGGTTCCCATTCAAAGTGCCGGGAGTTTACCCAGGGTGTTGCGGTGACTGTTAGGCCGCCATCGCGAGCAAGCTCGCTCCCACAAGGTTCTGTGTGCTGCCACATAATTCAGCCACAGCCTCAATCCCTGTGGGAGCGAGCTTGCTCGCGATGCAGGCCACGCAAACCTCAAGCCTTTTTCTTGTACGCAATGCAGTCGATCTCGACCTTGCAATCGACCATCATGTGCGCCTGCACACAGGCCCGTGCCGGGGCGTGCTCGGGTTTGAAGTACTCGGAAAACACCTTGTTGAAACTGGTGAAATCCCGTGGGTCTTCCAGCCACACGCCGGCACGCACCACATCTTCCAGGCCGTAACCGGCCTCCTGGAGAATCGCGATCAGGTTCTGCATGGTCTGGTGGGTCTGCTCGACGATGCCACCGACAATGATCTCGCCATCCTTCGCCGGCACCTGGCCGGAGACGTGCAGCCAGCCATCGGCTTCAACGGCGCGGGCGAAAGGACGCGGCGTGCCGCCAGCGGCGGTGCTGCCGGTGCCGTATCGAGTAATGCTCATGAGGGTTTCTCCTGATTGAAATTAAGTATTTAAAACCGCGTGCTCTTGAGAAATTCCGCCAGACGCGGCGACTGTGGGCGCTCGAACAGGTCCTTGGGTGGCCCCTGCTCTTCAATACGCCCCTTGTTCATGAAAACGATCTTGTCCGAGACTTCGAAGGCGAAGCGCATTTCGTGGGTCACCAGCAGCATGGTCATGCCGTCATCCGCCAGGCCCTTGATCACGTTGAGCACTTCGCTGACCAGTTCAGGGTCCAGCGCTGACGTCACTTCGTCGAACAGCATCAGGCTCGGATTCATCGCAATCGCCCGGGCAATCGCCACGCGCTGCTGCTGACCGCCGGACAACTGGCCCGGATAGTGATCGCGACGCTCCAGCAGGCCGACCCGCTCCAGCCATTTTTCCGCGAGTGCCACTGCCTCGTCCTTGTGCAGCTTTTTCACCTTGAGCAAGCCGAGGGTGACGTTCTGCAAGGCGGTCAGGTGCGGGAACAGGTTGAACTGCTGGAACGCCATGCCGGTCATGGCGCGATGACGGGCAATGACCTTTTCCGGGTGGCGAATGCGTTTGCCGTTGACCTCGTCATAACCGATGGATTCGCCGTCGAGCAGGATCTGCCCGCCCTGGAATTCCTCAAGCATGTTGACGCAGCGCAACAGCGTGGTCTTGCCCGAACCGCTGGAGCCGATCAGCGTCACCACGTTGCCGCGCTGCATGGTCAGGTCGACGCCCTTGAGCACTTCGAGCTGGTCGTAACGCTTGTGCAGGCCGCGAATGTCCAGCAGGGGTTGGCCGTTTTGTGCATTGGATTGAGTCTGTGTCATGGCAAAGCCACCCGCTTTTCAATGTGCCGGCCGAGTAACTCGATGCCGTAGTTGATGACGAAGAACAGGAAACCGGCGAACAGGTAAAATTCCAGGGTCATGAAGGTCCGGGCGATGATCTGCTGGGTGCTGAGCAACAGCTCGGCGACACCGATCACCGACAACAGGGTCGAGGCCTTGACGATCTCGGTGGACGAGTTGACCCAGGTCGGCAAAATCTGCCGCAAGGCCTGGGGCAACAGCACATAACCCAAGGACTGATAGAAGGTCAGGCCGATGGCCTTGCTCGCCTCCATCTGCCCACGGGGCAACGCCTGCAACGCACCGCGCACGATCTCGGCGACGTGGGAGCCGCAGAACAACGTCAAACCCAGGGCCCCGGCCTGAAACGCACTGATCTGCCAGCCCAGTGCCGGCGCCATGTAGAAGCACGCCAGCACCAGCACGAACACCGGTGTGCCGCGAATCACATCGACGTAGAAACGAAACGGCGCGCGCATCCAGAACTTGCCGTAGGTCAGCACCAGCCCGGTGACAACACCCAGCAACGTGCCGAGCAGAATCGCCAGCGCCGACACCTGCACGCTGGTCAAAAAGCCTTGCCACAAAACGTCCCGCGCCACCCACAACTCATGCAACCAACTGGGGGATTCGTACATGGGGCCTCCTATCGGCGGATCGCCAGGCGCTGCTCGAGGTAACGCAGCAGCATGGCAATGAGGTAACAGGCCGCAACATAGAGCGCCGTGGTCACCAGCCAGGTTTCGATCACCCGGTAGCTCTCGACATTGATCTTGCGCGCGTAATAGGTCAGCTCCGGCACGGCGATGGCGGCCGCCAGCGAGGTGTCCTTGAACAGCGAGATGAAGTTGTTCGACAGCGCCGGCAATACGTTGCGCAGCATCACCGGCACTGTGACGTAGGCCTTGACCTGCCACTCGCCCAGGCCGATGGCCAGGCCCGCCTCACGCTGGCCCTTGGGAATGCTCAGCAGACCGCCGCGGAACACTTCGGTCAGGTACGCCCCGGCATACAGCGACAGGGTGATGATGAACGAGGGGATCTTGTCCAGGCGGATCCCCAGGCTCGGCAGGGCAAAGTAGATCAACAGAATCAACACCAGGATCGGCGTGTTACGAATCACCGTGACATACACCGACGCCAGCACCCGCAAGGCGCGGTGCCTGGACAGCAAAGCAAACGCCATCGTCAGGCCGATCACACAGCCGATGGCGATCGACACCAGCGCCAGTTGCAGGCCCAGGCCGAGCCCCGCCAGCAAGGTGTCGAAATCGCGCCACACGGCGGCAAAATTCAACTGATAGTTCATGGTCAGCAGTACCTTGAGCGGGGCGATTCATGATCGCCCCGCTCTCACGGGATCATTTGAATTCGACGGGGAAACCGATGGCCGGCGACGGCAGATCTACGCCGAACCATTTTTTGAACGATGCCGCGTAAGTCGGGAACTCAACACCGGTCATGGCTTCATGCAAGGTGGTGTTGACGAAGTTCAGCCAGTCCTGATCGCCGCGCTTGACTGCGCACGCGTAGGTCTGCGGGCTCCAGGCGTAAGCCGGGCTGCGGTAGCGGCCAGGGTTCTGCACCATCAGGTATTTGACCGAAGACTGGTCGGTGGCCGCCGCGTCGGCACGGCCGGAGTTCACCGCCTGGTACATCAGGTCGACGCTGTCGTACTGGTCGACCTTGGCCTTGGGCAGCGCCTGGTGCACCAGCTCTTCGGCGTAGACGTTTTGCAGCACCGCCACGGTGACCTTGTCGCCGGCCGCCTGCATGTCATCGATTTCCTTGTACTTGCTGTTCGCCGGCAACAGCAGGCCGACGCCTTCGCGGTAGTACGGCAGGGTGAACGCCACTTGCTGGGCACGGCTGGCGGTCACGGTGATGAACTGGCAACTGATGTCGACCTTGTCGGTCAGCAGGTTGGGAATCCGCGCATCGGAAGACTGCACCACGTACTCGACCTTGTCCGGGTCATTGAACAGGCCCTTGGCAATCATGTGCCCGATATCGATATCGAAACCCTGCAACTTGCCGTCCGCGCCCTGGAAGTGCCAAGGCGCATTGGTGCTGCCCGTCCCGACAATCAGCTTGCCGCGGGCCAGAACGCTATCGAGCTTGCTGTCCGCGGCCTGGGCTACACCCACGGCAGCGGCAGTGGCCGCGAAAAGAAAAACACACGCTTTGAACAAGGAAGGACGGCGATGCATGGCAAGCACTCCAGGGTCATGTTTATTCCGCTATACCGGAAGTAGGTATGTAACAACGGAACAGACAGCAGAAAGTGTGCCACAGGACATCAGACGTTTCCCAGTGCATTTGAAAACTGAACACAATCAATGAGATGGCAAATCATCGCGAAGCGGTGTTACTGCGCACCCCAATGACGAGCGCTACCGTTGGCCACAGGGTGCGGGTAGCCGGGCCCCAAACGGGTGCGCAACACCGGTCGTTGCCCCGTTACCGGACGCTGACTGCTTAAAGGATTCACTTTCCTGTCCCCCGCCTGCGCCCTCTGCGCGGGTTTTTTCCGCGAGAAAACCCTGCGGATGCCTCTATCCCGCTCCCCGGCGAATTGGACAACCCCGGTTTCGACTGCTTTTATTCAAGTTCCAGACAGGTATGAAATGAAGGCCGGGCACCCAGCCGCGACAGCCTTTCACGAAGTTCCAGGAGGATGAATGTCTTTCAAGGTGATGATGGTTTTCGGCACACGACCGGAGGCCATCAAGATGGCCCCCCTCGCACGGGTCCTGCGCAACTGGCCCGGTATTGATCTCAATATCTGCTCCACCGGCCAGCATCGGGAAATGCTCAAGCAGGTCCTCGACTCCTTCGAACTGGCCGTCGACGAAGACCTGCAGGTGATGACCCAGGGCCAGACCCTCAACGGTCTGTCCCAGCAACTGCTGGCGCACCTGGACAGTGCCTACGAGCGGGTCAAGCCGGACATCGTGCTGGTCCACGGCGACACCACCACCAGCTTCATCGCCGCCCTCGCCGCCTTCAACCGGCAGTTGCCGATCGGCCATGTCGAGGCCGGTTTACGCACCGGTAACCTGCGTGCTCCCTGGCCGGAGGAAGCCAATCGGCATTTGACCGGCGTCATCGCCGACCTGCATTTCGCCCCGACCACCAAGAACGAGGACAACCTGCTGCGCGAAGGCGTGCCCAAGGCCAACATCGAGGTGACGGGCAATACGGTCATCGACGCCCTGGTGTGGATGCGCGAGCACCAACAGGCCAGCGGTTGGCACCCTGCGGCCGACTCACCGCTGGCTGTGCTCGATGACAGCCGGCGCATGGTATTGATCACCGGGCATCGTCGGGAAAACTTCGGCGGCGGTTTCCGCAACATCTGCCTCGCGCTGGCCACCCTCGCCCAGCGTTACCCCGATGTGCAATTCGTTTACCCGGTGCACCTCAATCCACAAGTGCAAAACGCCGTGTACGGCGTGCTCTCGGACAAACCCAACATCTATCTGGTGGCGCCGCAG
Organism: Pseudomonas vancouverensis; assembly: GCF_004348895.1. Lineage (GTDB taxonomy): Bacteria > Pseudomonadota > Gammaproteobacteria > Pseudomonadales > Pseudomonadaceae > Aquipseudomonas > Aquipseudomonas vancouverensis. The sequence goes on along the minus strand of NZ_RRZK01000008.1, from coordinate 416,090 downwards.
GATTACCAGCACTTCGTCTGGCTGATGGGCCGCGCGCATTTCATCATTACCGATTCCGGCGGCATCCAGGAGGAAGCCCCGGCGATTGGAAAACCCCTTCTGGTGCTGCGTGATGTCACCGAGCGGCCCTCGGTGCTCGAGGGCGGGACGGTGCTGCTGGTAGGCACCGACACCGACCGCATCGTCAAACAGGCCAGCCTGCTGTTCGATGATGAGGACACCTTCCAGCGCATGAGCCGGGTGAACAGTCCCTATGGCGACGGACATGCCAGCGAGCGTATCGCCAACCGCCTCGGCGTCTGGCTCAAACACCGCGCGAACGCGGGTAAAGCGGTATGAGCCTGGGTTTTGTCGATTTCTTTGCCTATGTGCTGTTCGGACTCAAATACCTCGCCATTACCCTCGCGCTGTTGATGTTCATCCTCGGGCTCGATGACCTGTTCATCGATATCGTTTACTGGGGACGCAAGCTGATCCGCCGCTGGCGGATCTACGAAAAATTCAAGCGCGCAGACGAAGAGCGCCTGTACTCCATCGCTGAAAAACCCCTGGCGATCATGGTGCCGGCGTGGAATGAAGTCGGTGTGGTCGGTGAAATGGCGCGCCTGGCCGCCTCGACCATCGACTATGAGAACTATCAGATTTTTGTCGGTACCTACCCCAACGACGCTGAAACCCAGGCCGACGTCGATGCGGTCTGCCTGCACTACCCCAACGTGCACAAGGTGGTGTGCGCCCGGCCCGGCCCGACCAGCAAGGCCGACTGCCTGAACAACGTCATCGACGCGATCCTGCGTTTTGAAAGCGACGCGAAAATCCAGTTTGCCGGGTTCATCCTGCACGATGCCGAAGACGTGATTTCGCCGATGGAGTTGCGCCTGTTCAACTACCTGCTGCCCGCCAAGGACCTGATCCAGATCCCGGTCTACCCCTACGCGCCGGAATGGAAAGGTTTTACCGCCGGGCACTACGTCGACGAGTTCGCGGAAAACCACGGCAAGGACGTCATCGTGCGTGAAGCCCTGACCGGCCAGGTGCCGAGCGCCGGGGTCGGCACCTGCTTCAGCCGCAAGGCCATCAGTGCCCTGCTCGAAGACGGCGATGGCATCGCCTTCGATGTGCAGAGCCTGACTGAAGATTACGACATCGGTTTCCGCCTCAAGCAAAAGGGCATGAAGTGCATCTTCGCCCGCTACTCGGTGAGCGACCCGAAGCTGGCGCTGGAACAGCCCTGGGCATTCGGCATGGATCGCTCGTTTTCCCAGGTCATCTGCGTGCGCGAACACTTTCCCCGGGACCTGCAACACGCGATCCGGCAGAAATCGCGCTGGATCGTCGGCATCGTCTTCCAGGGCACCAAGAACCTCGGCTGGAGCCCCAAGGGCCTGCTCAACTACTTTCTCTGGCGCGACCGTCGCGGCTTGATCGCCTACCTGTTGAGCTTCCTGGTCAACTTGCTGTTTGTGGTGCTGATCGCCATGTGGCTGGTCACGGTGATCGCGCCCAATGCCTGGCGTTATCCATCGATCCTTTCCGACAGTACCCTGTTGTCCACCCTGCTCTGGCTCAACGGTTTCATGCTGCTTAACCGCCTGTTCCAGCGTTGCTGGTTCGTCACCCGCTACTACGGTCTGGGCGAAGGCCTGTTGTCGGCCCCGCGGATGATGTGGAGCAACTTCGTCAATTTCTTCGCCAACCTGCGGGCGCTGCGTCAGGTCATGGAAATGGGCGATTCGCGCCGCGTGGCGTGGGACAAGACCACCCACGAATTCCCGGCATTGGCCCAGGCCCAACGCACGCCGCTGGGTCACCGACTGGTGGAAAAAGGCCTGCTGAACGAAGATCAACTGGAAGCGGCGGTGACCAACCCGGTCCGTCGACGCCTGGGTCAGGAACTGTTGCTGCGTGGCCATATCGACACCACGCAACTGGTGCAGACCCTGGCCGAGCAATTGGACCTGGAATGGGCGCCGCTCAATCCGTTCAAACTCGACAAACGCCTGATCGATGCCGTGCCGCGCAAGATCGCCACCCACTACGGCGTACTGCCGGTGGCCGAGGAAGGCGACACCCTGGTGCTGGCCTCGGAGGGCCCGGTGAGCCAGGTGTCCCTGGGCGCCATCAGCCGCCAGTTGAAACGCCCGGTACGTTGTCGTCTCGCACCGCAAGGCCGTGTCACTTTGGGTATTCGCTATTGGTATCCCGGGCCTCGGCAAAGCGAGGACGTGCGCCAGATGCTCCAGGTACTGGAACAGCATCAGGACGATGAAGCCTTGATCGAACGCATCAGCCATCACCAGGTGCTGCTGGGCACTCTGCTGCAAGTGCGCGGCATGGTGCCGCCGACGCTGTTCAACCAGGCGCTGATCGATTTCGACGCCTCGCAGATGTCCCTGGGCGAACACCTGATCGAACGCGGCATGATCACTCAGGACGTTCTGGAGCAGGCGTTGGCCGATCAGCACAAAGAACAGAACGCCGCCTACCAGATCGCCCGGGAGTACGCATGAAGCCAGTCAATCGTCATGCCCTGCTGGTCGGTAGCCTGATGTTGAGCCTGAGCGGCGCAGCCTGGGTGCAGGCCGCGCCCCTGAGCGATTTTGAACAGTTCCGCAGCTACCCCTACATGGACCGCAGTTACCGCGAAGCGAAAAAAGGCAACTGGACCGAGGTCGAGCGCCTGATGCGCCACTTGCTGAGCAAGGTGCCGAACAACGACGAGGCCCGCGCCTTGCTCGTGCAATCGCTGGCCAAGCAACGCCGCTACAAGGACGCCGTGCAGGCACTGCCGGACAATCCGCAGAACAGCGAGGCCCTGCTCAACCTGCGCCTGACCTGGATCGAACAGGACCCGCCGGGCAGCGACCTGGTGGAACAGTGGATCGCCACCAGCAACCTGAACCAGCGCGTGCGCTTGTGGCAGGCCTACAGTTTGAGCCTGGCCAAGTTCGGCGGCGCCGGTCGCGCCCACGACTGGCTGGCGCAACTGCCCCCCAAAGGTGATGACAAGATCCTGCACATGGCCCGGGCCAACTGGTCCGAGCAATTGCGCGACTGGAACGGCACCATCGAACAACTCGCGCCACTGGCCGCGAAGAACCAGCTCGATGCCGATGGCTGGCAACGGCTGGCCAATGCTTATGTGCAGCGTCTGGACGAAGAACCGCTGCAAAAGCTGCTGCAAAAACCGCCCAGCCCGGAAGCGGCGCGCAAAGCCCGGCTGGCCATGGTCGATCGCGCCATTGCCATGGGCCACGTCCAGCAGGCCCAGCGCTGGATGCAATCGCTGCCGGCGGCTGACCTGGCCGATCCAGCCCAGCGTCAACGCCTGTGGGAACTGGCCCGGCAAACCGACGACAGCGCCACCGTGCAGCGCTTGAGTAGCGAGTTGCAACGACCTTGCCTGGAGACCGCCGAGTGGCTGTCCCGGCACGACCCACAAGCGGCACTCGCTCAGTTGCAGGGTTGCTCACCCGATGCCGACCCCAAGACCTGGCTGATCCTCGCCCAGCGCCTGCAAGCGACGCAGCTGTTGCAAAGCACGCGTCTGCCGGAGCCGTGGGATACGCGGCGTCGCGACAGTCTGCTGCAGAGCTGGCAAGACGAGGGCCGCAGTGACAAGGTCATGGCCTATCTCGCCAGCCAGCCGCAAACCGCCGACGTGACCAGGCGCCGCGCCGAATTGTTGCAGAAGCAAGGCCGCAACAGCGAAGCCGCGACGCTCTGGGAGCGCCATTACCAGCAGACCGGCAACCTCAATTCACTCAATCAGGCAACCTACCTGGCGTTGAACGCCGGTCAGCGCGATCACGCGCAACAGTTACTGGAAAACGCCTACGACCGTCACGGCGGCAAGCTGCCGACCGCGATGCTGCAACGCTTGGCCGGGCTTTACGCCTCGTCGTCGCCGACCCCGGCGCAACAGCAACGCATGGTCTCCTTGCTCAACCGCGTAGACCCCGCCACCCGTGGTCAACTGCTGGCACAACTGGCGGAAAATGGTCAGTGCACCGCCGTGCAGCAGGTTATTGGCGAGCATCCGCAATCGGCGGGCGACTACCGCGCCCTCGGACGTTGCGCAATGCCGGATCGGCCGGGCGAGGCAGTGGTGTATTACCAGACCGCGGAAAAACTCGGCGATCGCAACAGCCGCCTGCCGTTGGCTTACGCGCTGGAAGCTGCCGGCGACTCTGCCGGTGCCATGAAGATCTGGCGCAGCATCCCCGACAGTGAACTGAGCGACAACGCTCGCCTTACCGCCAGTCGCAGCGCGCTGACGGCTGGTGACGCAGCGAGCGCCGAGCGCTACTGGCAGCAAAGCCGTAGCCGTGGCGCCAACGAATGGGCCTTGGGCGCGGCCATTGCCGACGCGCGCGGGGATCACAGCCTGGCCTTGCAACGCCAGCGCGAAGCCCTGAAGCAGGCACCGGACGCCGAGCATTTCTACGCCGCCTCAGTCACCGCGCAGAAAGCCGGTGACCTGCCGCAAAGCAATGCGTGGCTGGCCGAAGCCGTGCGTCGCGATCCGCAAAACCCGCGTTACCGCGCCGATTACGGCGTGCGCCTGGCCAGTGCGGACACCAAGGAAGAACGCGCCAAAGCCATTCCTTACCTGCAACAAGCCACCAAGGATTTCCCGGAAGATTATCGCCTCGGTGAAACCCTGGCCTGGCGTTATGACGAAGTGGAAGACAGCGCGGCGGCCCGCAAGGAACTGGAAAGAATCATCGACCTGGAACAGAACCCGGTAGCAGCCGACGACGAGGACGGCAGTATGGAAGCGCGTCGCTATCGTCAGCGCCGCGCCCACGAAACCCTGTCGCGTCGTGATAGCAGGACCATTGCCAGCACCTGGTCACCGGCCGGGACGTCCACCAACGACTTCCTGCGCCCGGACCAGAGCACCGGCTCGCAACGTCGCGCGACCTCGCAGAACGTGCAACTGGCGATGTGGGACCATGCCCTCGGCGACGAACCCAGCCGTGCCGGCAGTACATTGTCGCTCTATGGGCGGGTGTTGCTGGGTGGCGTCGGCCGCTGGAACTACGCCGAGTCCGTCGGCACCGGTGTCGGCTTGCGCTACAAGCCCTGGGGCACCGCGAACATCAACTTCTACGGCGAGATCTACAAGCAGAGCCAGTTTGACGACGAGGACAACCAGCATCTGAACCTGGGAGAGATGCTGGTCCCGGAGAAACTCCTCGATCAGCTCAACGATCATCGCAAGGACGGCCACACCAGCACCGATTACCTGCTGCGTTCCACGGCGTCGTTCCTCGATCAGGGGCGCTTCCGCAACGATTGGCGGGTTGACGAAAACGACTGGGAGGAACGTTTTCTCTACCTCGACGCGGCATGGTGGACCAAGGCTGGCGATCACCAATGGCTGTCGCGCTTCCAGCAGGGGCACACCTGGAAACTGCCGTTCAACGGCGCACAGACCCTGATGCCCTACGGCTTCCTCGAATTCGCCAGCCAGGACCCGAGCAACGACTGGCGCCAGGACCTGCGCACCGGTCTCGGTCTGCGCTGGCAATGGTGGTTCAACGATGACATCTACAACGCCTACCGCGCGCACCTGACCGTGCGCACCGAATACCAGCAGTCGCTGGGTGGCAACTTGTATGAAGGGGGTGATGGCGTGCTGGTGGGCGTGGAGTTGAATTTCTGATGAAGCGATTTCTCTTACTGGCCTGCCTGCTGTTGACCAACACCCTGGTGGCGGCAGACGAACGGATTTTCTATCAGCCGCTGAACGTCGACGCCAGCCTGAGCCCGGCGCAATGGCAACGTGTCTGGCAGGACAGCGCCAAACAAGGCGCCCACACCGTGATCGTGCAATGGACGGCCTACGGCGATGCGGACTTCGGCGGCCCGGGGGGCTGGCTGGCCAACAGCCTGAAACAGGCCCAGGCCCAGGGATTGAAACTGGTGCTGGGACTGCGCATGGACCCGGCCTATTACCAACGCATCAATGAACTGGACAGCGCCGGTCTGGCCACCTACTGGCAGGCGCAACTGGGGCAATCGCTAACCCAACAGCAGAAGCTGCGCAAGGACTGGAAACTGCCGGTCAGTGGCTGGTACCTGCCGATGGAGCTGGACGACCTGCACTTTCTCGCCCCTGATCGCAGGCAAACCCTGCAGCGTCAGCTCAAGGACCTGGCCGGCAAACTCGATGCGCCGCTGCACGTCAGCGTGTTCAACGTGGGCAAACTGGCGCCGCAGGTGAACGGCCAGTGGCTGGGTGAGCTGGCCAACGCCGGCATTCAGGTCTGGTGGCAGGACGGCGCCGGCACTGGCCGGTTGTCGTCGGTGGTGCGCAACGGCTACGCCAGTGCGCTGCCCTGCTCCGTCGGCATCGTGCAGGAAGCATTTCGTCAGGTCAGTGCCGAGGGCCAGCCGTTCAAGGCTGAACCGGTGCCCTTGCAAGCGGTGCCGACAGCGTGTCACCCGACCGCGGTGTTCTCCCTGCGCTACCGGCCATGGGGCAAGGTGATTCTCGACAACCAGCACAAGAACAAGGCCAGCGATGTACAAAACCATTGAAGACGAAGTACTGAAAAAGGCCGCCCCCGCTGAACTGAAAGCCGAGTTCCTGCAACACGAATTCGAGCGCCTGCACAAGTTCTGCCTGCTGATCTATGTCGCCAGCAGCGTGATCTGGATTGTCTACGACCTGATTCTGAGTTTCATCGGCGGCCAGCCGTTCACCTGGCGTTCACTGGTATTTTTCGCCGTCTTCGCGATCATCATTATCATCCTGACGTTTACCCGCCAGGTTCGGCATTTTGACTGGCTCAATCTGCTGTTCGTCGCCACCATCACCTACGGCTCGCGCTTACTGACCGAGGGCTTGCCCGTGACTCACCAGCCCGCGTGGCTGTTGCTGGCCGCCTCGACGACCCTGTTCAGCGCCTCGGTCCTGCCACTGAGTCGCTGGTCCTACTTTGCCGCACAGGCCATTACCTGGACGTTGCTCAACCCTTTCTACGGCACCGGCATCGTGCTGCACGAATTCAAAGGGATCATGGCCGTCAGCTACACGGTTTTTCTCGGTGCCCTGACGATCTACAGCTTCCTGACGCTGAACAAGGTCAAGCTCTACAACTTCATCATGTCCCGGCTGTTGCTGGACCAGGCCTATATCGACACGCTCACCGCAATACCCAATCGCCGCTCGTTCATGACCCGCGCCGACCTGCAGATGAACAAAGTGCCTCGCGAACAGGGTCATTACCTGGCCATGGTCGATATCGACAACTTCAAGAAGGTCAACGACGTCTACGGCCACGACATTGGCGATGAGGTGCTCGCGCGCGTGGCCGCGAACATCAAATCGGTGATGGCCGATTTCGACTATGCACGGTTGGGCGGTGAAGAGTTCGCGATTTACCTGGCCGGGGTGAGCCATGAAACCATGGCCGCGCTGGCCACCGAGCTATGTCGGGTAGTTCGTGAACAAACCACCCGACATCCGGTGACCATCAGTATCGGCCTGGCGCAGGTACTGGAAGGTGAAACCCTGAATCAGGCGCTAAAAAAGGCGGATGAGGCGCTGTATGAATCCAAGCACACGGGCAAGGACCGGTACACCTTTCATCAGTGAGTCATGGGCCATCACATCCGGCCCATGAACTACCCGCCGATACGCATCAGGAAGACCCGCGTCACGCGCCGTTCTTCAACCGACAACACTGTCATCCGCCAGCCTTCCCACTCCAGGTTGTCACCGATCATTGGCAGTCGATCCAGCACACTCACCACCAGCCCGGCCAGGGTCTGATAGTCATCGGTGGGTTCTGCCGCAAACCCCGTACGCTGGCGCACCCGGGCCAGGTTCAAGGCGCCGCTGACGATGTATCCACCCTTCTCTTCCAGCACATCCGGGCCTTCGATTTCGCTGGCATCGGGCAGTTCACCGGCAATCGACTCGAGAATGTCGGTCATGGTCAATACCCCGACAAAGTCGCCGAATTCGTTGACCACAAAGGCAATGTGCGTCGACGCCTTGCGCATCTGCTCCAGGGCATTGAGGATCGAGTAACTGTCCAGCAGATTGAGCGGTTGGCGTGCCAGGTGCTCAAGGTCTGGCTCGTTGCCGGCCAGGTATTCCTTGAGTAACTCCTTCTTGTGCACGAACCCCAACGGCTCATCCACCGCGCCCGCACGAATCAGTGGCAGGCGCGAGTAAGACGAGTGCATCAGCCGCGTACGAATGGCCTCGGCATCCTCGGCAAGGTCAATGCAGTCGACGTCGGCGCGTACCGTCATCAAGGTACGGATCGGTCGCTCAGCCAGTTGCAGCACACCGCTGATCATCACCCGTTCGCGACGGCCGAAGAGTTCTTCGCTCGGCCCTTCGCCGTTTTCCAGCAGGTCGGCAATCTCCTCACCAACCTCTTCCACCGCCACTTTGCGCCCACCGAGCAGGCGCATCACCGCGTGGGCCGTGCGCTCACGCATCGGGCGCAAACCCTGCATGGACTTCTTGCGTCGGGCACGGGCGATCTGGTTGAACACTTCGATCAGGATCGAGAAACCGATGGCCGCGTACAGGTAACCCTTGGGAATGTGGAAGCCCAGGCCTTCGGCGGTCAGCGCGAAACCGATCATCATCAGGAAGCCCAGGCACAGCATGATCACCGTCGGATGGGCGTTGACGAAGCGGGTCAGCGGCTTGCTCGCGACAATCATCAGGCCGATGGAAATGATCACCGCGATCATCATCACCGCCAGCTCCTCCACCATGCCGACTGCGGTAATCACCGCGTCCAGGGAGAACACCGCATCGAGCACGACGATCTGCGCCACAATCGGCCAGAACAGCGCGTACGCCGTGTTGGAGGTACGCTCGCCAACATGACCTTCCAGCCGTTCATGCAGCTCCATGGTGGCCTTGAACAGCAGGAACACACCGCCGAACAGCATGATCAGGTCGCGCCCGGAGAAGCTCTTGTCGAACACTTCGAACAAGGGTTGGGTCAGGGTCACCAGCCAGGAAATACTCGCCAGCAGGCCCAGGCGCATCAACAACGCCAGGGACAAGCCGATCAACCGGGCGCGGTCACGCTGTTCCGGTGGCAGTTTGTCGGCCAGGATCGCGATAAACACCAGGTTGTCGATACCCAGCACCAGCTCCAGCACAATCAGCGTCAACAGGCCCAGCCACGCGGTCGGGTCAACTATCCATTCCATAAAATCGTCTCGTTCTCTTCAGCGAATTCAGAATGCCGGGCACGGCAAGGCGCGGCGCAGAGGCCGTGGGACTGCAATGAAAAAGAAGCTGGAATGTCTGAAGACCGGGTGCTTGGCGTGGCTCAAGTCCGGAGGTTGACGCGGGGAGAATCGACTACTGGGAGGCTCCGAGGGGGTGTTCATGCAAATCCTGTCAGGAAAAAAGGACCTGGATCGTACAGGCGATAGGGTTATTTCCTACAGCCTGAAATCATTTCAAAACTTGTAGATCTCGGCAACGCCGTCTCAACTTTGCGCTTGACCTTAAACCTCACTTCAAGCTTAGCCTCTGTTCATCACCTCAGAGGAATTCCGCATGTCGCCCTTCCAGACCTTGAAATTGCCTAACGGCCAGCTCATCGGTAATCGCATCGCCAAAGCGGCAATGGAAGAGAACCTCGCAGATACTCGCCAAGCGCCTGATCGCGAGTTATTCCAGCTCTACAAGGCCTGGGCCGAAGGCGGAGCCGGGTTGTTGCTGACGGGCAATGTAATGATAGACCGCCGCGCCATGACCGGACCCGGCGGTGTTGCCCTGGAAAACGAGGAACACCTTGAGCGCTTCGCGCGTTGGGCTCGCGCCGGGCGCGCAGGTGGCGCGCAGTTCTGGATGCAGCTCAATCATCCGGGCCGCCAGACCATGGCCAACCTCGGCCAGCAAGCGCTGGCACCGTCGGCAGTGGCATTGGACCTGGGTCAGTTCTCGAAAATGTTCGCCGAGCCCAAACCCATGAGCGAAGCCGATATCAGCGAGGTGATCAGACGCTTCGCCATCAGTGCGGCACTGGCGGAAAAGGCCGGATTTACTGGCGTGCAGATACATGCCGCCCACGGTTACCTGCTCAGCCAGTTCCTGTCGCCATTGACCAACCGTCGCAATGATCGCTGGGGCGGCTCGCTGGAAAACCGTGCGCGCCTGCTGCTGGAAGTGGTCAAGGCCGTGCGCAAAGCGGTTTCACCACAGTTTTGTGTCGCGGTGAAACTCAACTCGGCGGATTTCCAGCGTGGTGGTTTCGACGCCGAGGACGCCCGCCAAGTGATCGAGTGGCTCAATGAGTTGCCTCTTGATCTGCTGGAGCTGTCCGGTGGCAGTTACGAAGCGCCGGCCATGCAAGGCGAGGCTCGCGACGGCCGGACCTTGGCGCGCGAAGCGTACTTTCTGGAGATGGCCAGCGAACTGGCCGGCGTGGCGAGCATGCCGGTGATGGTCACCGGTGGGATCCGGCGTCTGGCGATCGTCGAGCAAGTGCTGGACAGTGGCGTCGCCATGGCCGGCATCGGCACTGCGCTGGCGGTGGAACCCCATCTGGTCAAGCACTGGCGCGAAGGCCGCAATAGCCACCCGCAATTACCGGCGATTCGCTGGAAACGCAAACCGCTGGCGGCGCTGGCCAGCATGGCGGTGGTGAAATTCCAGTTGCAGCGTTTGAGTCGCGGGCGCAAGACCCATCCGCAGGTCTCGGCACTGTGGGCGTTGATTGTCGATCGGGTGTATATCGCCAAGCGGACACGCCAGTATCGGCGGGCGATGGGCGGTTAACGGTCCGTGAGATCGCATCGCGAGCAGCTCGCTCCCACAGGTAGATGCCTGCAAATGTGGGAGCGAAGAAGGCCTGACCGAATCGTCTTCCTCAGCCCGGCAGCAACTCATCGATATGCCGATACTCCACCTGCATCTGTGCCGCCAGCACCTGACTGCGCCCGAGCCGGATCGGCCCGCGCTCGATATCGATCAAGCATCCAGGGCATGGCAACGCCGGCAACTGCGCCCAGTCCTTGAGTCGCCCATCCGTCACCAGCAACAACCGCTGCTGTTCTGCCGGGAAACGCTTGCGTCGCGCATCCAGCCAGTGACTCGCTTGCGCCAGTGCCGCCAACAATGGCGTTCCACCGCCCGCACCAAGTCCATCGAGCCAATGGCGCAAACCGCTGGACGCCTTCAACCCTTGCACCTGCCACTGCGGTACCGGGCCACTGGCGGTCAGCAACGCCAGTCGAGCGCGCTGGCGATAGGCGTCATCAAACAGCTGCGCGAGCAATCCCTTGGCATCGCTCAAGGCCTGATGACGACGGGTCGAGGCCGACGCGTCGACAATCACCAGCCACAACTCATGGGGCGAACGCGTGCGCAGTTGAAACAACAGATCGTCGCGTTTTCGCGGCCGGCCCGCGAGCAAAGTTCCGGGCCAGTTCACCGTGCCGTTGCGCGCCGCATGACGTTTACCCTGCTTGCCGTGATCCAACCGTCCGGCACGGGGTCTGGCATTCGCCCCCGCGTCGGATCGAGGGCGAATGCCTAGGGCTTTTTTGGCCAGCTCGGCACTTCTCGTCGTGCGCCGACCGGCAACGCCTGAGCGGGCATGTCGCCCCACTGCCCCTGCCCTTCACCCGGATTTTGCTGCGATTGCTGAGGTGCCTGGGCAGCTTGGGGCGGCTGTGGCGCTGAAGCGGGCAGTTCTCGCCGCCGATGACGCAAGGCGAACTCGGCAACGGCGTCGATATCTTCCTCGGTGATGCCCGTGGCCCCACGCCATGCCGCGTGTGCACGGGCCGCACGCAGCCAGACCAGGTCGGCGCGCAACCCATCGACGCCGGCGGCAAAGCAGCGCTCAGTGATCTGCGCCAACGCGGCATCATCAAGGGGAATCTCCGCCAGCGCGCGACGGGCGTTTTCACAGCGTTCACGCAACGATTGCTGCTGGACATCCCACTGCGCGCAGAAACCTTGGGGATCGCTGTCGAAGTCCAGGCGCCGACGAATGATCTGCCCACGCTCGGCAGGTGCGGTATGGCCGCTGAGGGCAACGTTCAAGCCGAAACGGTCGAGCAATTGCGGGCGCAATTCACCCTCTTCCGGGTTCATGGTGCCGATCAGGACGAACTTCGCCGAGTGCCGGTGGGAAATACCATCGCGCTCGATCAGGTTGGTGCCGCTGGCGGCGACGTCGAGCAGCAGGTCGACCAGGTGATCGGGCAACAGATTGACCTCATCGACGTAAAGCACACCACCGTCGGCCTTGGCCAATACGCCGGGGGAAAACTGTGCGCGGCCTTCGCTGAGTGCGGCGTCGAGGTCGAGGGTGCCGACCAGGCGCTCTTCGGTGGCGCCCAGTGGCAAGGTGACGAATTGGCCGCTGGCCAGCAGGTCGGCCAGGCCTCGGGCCAGGGTCGACTTGGCCATGCCGCGCGGACCTTCGATCAGCACGCCGCCGATTTTCGGGTCGATGGCGGTGAGGCACAGGGCGAGTTTCAGATCGTCAGCGCCGACCACGGCGGAGAGTGGGAAGTGAGGGGTGTCGATCATCGGGTTTTCTCAGTCGTGGTCGGTAGTGAATGTCAGTGCGCATTCGCGAGCAAGCTCGCGCCAACAGGTGCGTTAGTTGTCTTCTTCTATGTCCAGCAACAAATTCTCCAGCGCCTCGCGATACGCCCCGGGCTCTTTCCACATTCCCCGCTGCTGCGCTTCGAGCATGCGCTCGGTCATGTCGCGTAATGCATGGGGATTGTGCTCACGGACAAAATCCCGGGTCGCCGGATCAAGCAGGTAAGCATCCGCTAGCAAGGCATACTGGTGATCGTCAATCAGCTGCGTCGTCGCATCGAAGGCAAACAGGTTGTCGACCGTCGCCGCCATTTCGAATGCGCCTTTATAGCCATGCCGCTTGACCCCGTCGAGCCACTTCGGATTGGCCGCCCGGGAGCGAATCACCCGGTTCAGTTCCTCTTTCAAGGTGCGGATCTTCGGCAGGTCCGGCTGGCTGTGGTCGCCGTGATAACTGGCCGCCGCTTCGCCCCGCAGGGTTTCCACCGCAGCCAGCATGCCGCCCTGGAACTGGTAGTAGTCATTGGAATCGAGCAAGTCATGCTCGCGGTTGTCCTGATTTTGCAGCACCGCCTGCATCTGGCCGAGACGCTGGGCGAACTGTTCGCGGGCGGCTGTTCCCTCATCCGCACCGCCATAAGCGTAGCCGCCCCAATTCAGGTAGACCTCGGCGAGGTCTTCGCGGCTGTGCCACAAACGGCCGTCGATGGCGCCCTGCACGCCCGCGCCATAGGCACCGGGCTTGGCGCCGAAAATGCGCCAGCCGGCCTGGCGCCGGGCTGCGTCTTCATCCAGCCCCGCCTGTAGCAGTGCTTCGCGCTCGACGCGCACCTTGGCTGCCAGCGGGTTGAGATCATCAGGTTCATCCAGCGCCGCAACCGCCTGCACGGCAGCATCGAACAAGCGAATCAGGTTGGCAAAGGCATCCCGAAAGAACCCCGAGACACGCAGCGTCACGTCCACCCGCGGACGATCAAGCAGGCTCAGCGGCAGAATCTCGAAATCGTCGACCCGCTGACTGCCGGTCGCCCACACCGGGCGCACGCCCATCAGTGCCATGGCCTGGGCAATATCGTCGCCACCGGTGCGCATGGTTGCGGTGCCCCAGACCGACAGGCCGAGCTGGCGAAGATGATCGCCGTGGTCTTGCAGATGACGTTCGAGGATCAGGTTCGCCGACTGGAAGCCGATGCGCCATGCGGTGGTGGTCGGTAGATTGCGCACGTCCACCGAATAGAAGTTGCGGCCCGTGGGCAATACGTCCAGGCGTCCGCGACTGGGGGCGCCGCTAGGGCCGGCGGGGACGAAGCGACCGTTCAAGGCGTCGAGCAAACCGCGCATTTCCGCCGGGCCACAGGCGTCGAGCCGTGGCGCAACCACCTCGCGCAGGCCGTTGAGAATGGCCTGTACTTCGCTCCACGGTTCTTCCTGTGGGAGCGAGCTTGCTCGCGATGGAGTGTCAGTCGACACTGATGTGCCTGAAACATCATCGCGAGCATGCTCGCTCCTACAGGAGGTATTCAAGGCCTGTGAAATCAGTTGTCCGGCAAACAGTTCGAGGCGTTCGCGAGTATCGCCTGTGATGCGCCAAGGATCGTGGCTGACCGACAACAAAGCTTCAGGCCGAGGCCCGCCCCAGGGCTCTGCCAACACACAATCCAGCGGATCGATCCCCAGTTCGAACGCCTTGGCCAACGCCCGCAACAGACTCGATTGCGCCCCTTTGCCATCGCCACGGGGAATGCGCAACAGCGCCAGCAGCGTGTCGATCCGCAAACGCCCGGTCGGTGATTCGCCGAACACGTGCAGGCCATCGCGAATCTGCGACTCTTTCAAGTCGCACAGATAGGTGTCCAGGCGCGGCAACCAGATCGCCGCGTCCGCATCACTGTCGAGCTGTTCATCCAGCTGCAATTCGCGGTCGATGTGGCTGTCGCGCACCAGTTGCAGAATGTCGCGCTGCAACTCCCGTGCGCGGCGCGGATCGAGCAACTGCGCTTCGTAATATTCGTCGGCCAGCAACTCCAGATTACGCAGCGGACCGTAAGTTTCGGCACGGGTCAGCGGCGGCATCAGGTGATCGATGATCACCGCCTGAGTGCGCCGTTTGGCCTGGGCGCCCTCGCCCGGATCGTTGACGATGAATGGATAGATGTTCGGCAGCGGCCCGAGCAGTGCATCCGGCCAGCACTGCTCGGACAGGCCGACGCCCTTGCCCGGCAGCCATTCGAGGTTGCCGTGCTTGCCGACGTGGATCACCGCATGGGCGCCGTAGGTGTTGCGCAACCAGAAATAGAAGGCGAGATAACCGTGGGGCGGTACCAGGTCCGGATCGTGATACACCGCGCTCGGATCCACCTGATACCCCCGTGCGGGCTGAATGCCGACGAAGGTCAGGCCAAAGCGCAGACCGGCAATCATCATCCGCCCGTTGCGGCACATCGGATCGTTCTCGGGGGCACCCCAACGCGCCTGCACCGCCTGGCGATTGGCTTCGGGCAACGCATTGAACAGCGCCAGGTATTCGTCCATGGCCAGGCTTTGCGCGCAAGGACGCTGATCGAGGCTTTCCAGGTCATTGCTGACGCCGCCCAACAACTGTTGGATCAGCGCGGTACCGTTGTCCGGCAATTCAGCCGGCAGCGGATAACCTTCGGCATGCAAGGCACGCAGGATGTTCAAGGCCGCCGCCGGCGTGTCGAGGCCCACGCCGTTGCCAATCCGGCCGTCGCGGGTCGGGTAGTTGGCAAGTATCAGCGCTATGCGCTTTTCAGCGTTGGGCAACCGCCCCAGATCGACCCAGCGTCGCGCCAGTTCGGCGACGAAATCCATGCGCTCGGGCGCCGCTCGATAGCAGACCACGTCGCTCTGGCTACGTTCGCTGCGCCACGCCAGGTCCTTGAAGCTGATCGGCCGGCTGATGATGCGCCCGTCCAGCTCCGGCAAAGCGATGTGCATGGCCAGGTCACGCGGGCCAAGGCCTTGCTCGCTGGCGCGCCAGCCAGGCTCGTTGTCCTGGGCGCAGATGGCCTGGATCACCGGGATATTACGACGGAATGGCCGCAAGTGCGGCGCTTCAGGACTGGACTGGGCAAAGCCGGTGGTATTGAGAATGACCCCGGCCTGCACCTCGTCCAGCCAGTCCTCGACCGTCGCCAGACAGCCAGGCTCTTTCAGACTGGCCAGGGCAATCGGCAACGGGTTCAACCCGGCCGCCTGCAGGCGCTGGCAGAACACGTCGATGAATGCGGTATTCGCCGCTTGCAAATGCGAGCGGTAGAACAATACCGGCGCGACGGGTAAACCCGCCTGCCAGCCGGCTTGCCAGTCACTCAGCGTGGCATTGGATTTGCGCGGGTGATAAATCGCGGTGCGTGGCAACACCTGCGGCTCGCCCCAGGTGTAGTCACGTGCCAGCCAGCGGTTGGCCAGGCAATGGAAAAAGTCCAGGGCATTGCCCATGCCGCCCTGACGCAGAAACTGCCAGAGACGGTCGCGATCCTCGACACCGACGGTACTCAGGTCGCTGAGTTCCGGGTCCGGGCGGTCATCGCCGGGCACCAGAATCAGCTGCACGCCGCGCTCGGCCAGTTCCACCAGGCGCTCCACGCCGTAGCGCCAGTAAGCAATGCCGCCGTGCAGGGAAATAAGAATCACCTTGGCGTGGCGCAGCACTTCGTCGACGTACAGGTCAACCGAGGCATGATTCTGCACCTGCATCGGGTTGGCCAGGCGCACGCTCGGGTAATCGTCGGGCAACTGCTGCGCCGCTTCGGCGAGCAGTGCCAGGCTGGAATCACCGCTGCACAGGATCACCAGCTCGGCGGGGGTTTGTCCGAGGTCGGCAATGTTGTCATCCGACACGAAACCGCCGGGCTGGGTCCTGAGCAGGTGCATGGCTTACACGCTGAGCGCAGCGCGCAATTGCGCTTCGAGTTGCGCGGCGTCCAGCGCCTGGCCGATCAGCACCAGACGGGTGATGCGTGTTTCGTCGGCGCCCCACTGGCGATCGAAGTGTTTGTCGAAACGCGTGCCCACGCCCTGGATCAGCAAACGCATCGGCTTGTTCGGGATCGCGGCGAAACCTTTGACCCGCAGGATCCCGTGCTTGACCACCAGTTGGGTCAGCGCGTCCATCAGCAGACTTTCGTCAGCTTGTGGCAGCTCGATGGAAATCGAGTCGAAGGCGTCATGGTCGTGATCATCATGATCGTCGTCATCGTGGTGATGGTCGTGGTGGCTGTGACGGCTATCGATATGCTCTTCGGAGCCGGCACCGAGACCGATCAATACGTCCAGCGGCAGACGCCCGCTGCTGGCTTCAATGATTTTCACCGCCGGCGGCAACTCTTCGGCGACTTCGGCGCGCACGCGGGCCAGGTCTTCAGGGTTGATCAGGTCGGTTTTGTTGAGGATCACCAGATCGGCGCTGGACAACTGGTCGGCAAACAGTTCGTGCAGCGGCGATTCGTGGTCCAGGTTCGGGTCGAGTTTGCGCTGGGCGTCGACCTGGTCCGGGAACGCGGCGAAAGTGCCGGCAGCCACGGCCGGGCTGTCGACCACGGTGATCACCGCGTCAACGGTACAGGCGCTGCGGATTTCCGGCCACTGGAAGGCCTGGACCAGAGGTTTTGGCAGGGCCAGGCCCGAGGTTTCGATAAGGATGTGGTCGAGGTCGCCGCGACGGGCCACCAGTTCGCGCATCACCGGGAAGAACTCTTCCTGAACGGTGCAGCACAGGCAGCCGTTGGCCAGTTCGTAGACGCGGCCGCTGGCCTCTTCTTCGGTGCAGCCGATGGAACATTGCTTGAGGATTTCGCCGTCGATGCCTAATTCGCCGAACTCGTTGACGATCACCGCGATGCGGCGACCCTGGGCATTGTCGAGCATGTGCCGCAGCAGCGTGGTTTTACCCGAGCCGAGAAAACCTGTGACGATGGTGACGGGGAGTTTGGCCAGTGATTTCATCGGATGCCCTTTGGCGTTAATGGCGGGCATACGGGACGACGACCGGCAACGCGAGCGCGTGCCTGGAAGAGTTCGCCACCGGATCACCCCGCCCGGTTGAAAGTGAGAATCTGTGTCGAGGCAGGTCTCCTGGCTGACGGTGTGCCGGCGTTGACGCCCGGCATTCGCTGCGCCTTCCCGCCGGCCCCGTGGATTGGGCCTGCAGTGGCATGGCAACGAACATCACCGTTCACAGTTGCGGGGGCAGCCGCGGCATTGACCGCGTTCCCTTCTTAGCTTCGGCAAACGCCGAAGAACCTCGAAAGCGCAAGGCTACGCATCGTATTGGGGTGGGTCAATGTCCGATCGGAGAATGCGCTCCTCTGTGGCAAAAAGGAGCTTGCCTGTGGCGAGGGAGCTTGCTCCCGTTCGACGGCGAAGCCGTCGCCAATTCGGTGTGCAGCGTTTGGCCGAAGAAATGGAAGGGGCTGCTTCGCAACCCGACGGGAGCAAGCTCCCTCGCCACAGAGTGCTGTGTAGAAAGTTCAAACGAGAACCTCTTCCAATTGACGCCCCACCCTCGCCCATGCTCTGCTACACAACTTGTTACGGGTGCCCTTCACAGGGTGAAACGGGAAACCGGTGAATCATGTGCTTTACTCTAAAGCCATGTCAGTCCGGTGCTGCCCCCGCAACGGTAAGCGAGTGAAGCGTCAGATCCACTGTGCCACGGCATGGGAAGGTGATGCTTGCAGGTTCGGACAACTTGTCCAGACCCCTCGTGAGCCCGGAGACCGGCCCGCAACACAAAGTGACGTTTACGTCACCGACACAACAAACCCGCGGTGGGCGGGCGCTGTTAGAAAACGCCGCGCGCCTGCACGCGGCGTTTCACCTGCGCTCGATCACCCGCTGACAGACCAGAGGGAAGCGCCATGTCCACCATCAGCAGCACCGCCCAAAGCAGCGCCAGCAGCACCGCAACCTTGACTCAACGCCTGACCGCCGCTGTGTGTGCGTCGATCCTGGGCGCGTGCCTGGTGTATTTCGCCGGTTTCTCGCATATCGAGGCGGTGCACAATGCGGCGCACGATACTCGTCACAGCTCCGCGTTCCCGTGCCATTGAGACCTGCAGACATGATCAAGCGTATTGCGCAAACCGCAGGCTTCACGGGGCTCCTGGCCGCCCTGTTGCTGACACTGCTGCAGAGCTTCGCGGTAGCCCCGCTGATTCTCCAGGCCGAAACCTACGAAAAATCCGAACCGGCCGCTGTTGAAGTTCATCAGCATGCCGAGGGCGCGATGGCTGCCCACAGCCACGACGCTGAAGCCTGGGAGCCGGAAAATGGCTGGCAGCGCGTGCTGTCGACCACCGGTGGCAATCTGGTGGTGGCCGTCGGCTTTGCGCTGATGCTGGCAGGCCTGTACACCTTGCGCGCACCGAGCAAGACTTCCCAGGGCCTGCTCTGGGGCCTGGCCGGTTACGCCACCTTTGTCCTCGCCCCAACCCTCGGCCTGCCACCGGAATTGCCCGGCACTGCTGCGGCCGATCTGGCGCAACGGCAAATCTGGTGGGTGGGCACTGCCGCCTCTACCGCAGTGGGTATCGCCCTGATCGCCTTCAGCCGTCACTGGCTGATGAAAGTCCTGGGCGCGCTGATTATCGCTGTGCCTCACGTGATCGGTGCACCGCAACCGGAAGTGCACTCGATGCTCGCCCCAGAGGCACTGGAAGCCCAGTTCAAGATCGCTTCGCAGCTGACCAACCTGGCATTCTGGCTGGCCCTGGGCCTGATCAGCACCTGGTTGTTCCGCCGCAAGAGCGACGGTCAATACCACGCATGACCGATGCCGGCGCAGCGCCGACCCTGGTGGTCGGCCTGGGCTGCCAGCGCGGCTGCCCCGTCAGCACCTTGCGGGCGCTGCTCGACCAGGCACTGGGGGCGCACCAGATCGCCCTGCATGACATCAAGGCCCTGGCCAGCATCGACCTCAAGCGTGACGAGCCGGCCCTGATCGAACTGGCCTCGCAACTGGGCCTGCCGGTGACCTTCTTCAGCAGCGAACAGCTCGCCGTGTATGAGCCACGTCTCAGCCACCAATCACAAATCGCTTTCGAGCGCACCGGATGCTACGGCGTGGCGGAAAGTGCTGCGTTGGCACTGGCCGAACAACTGGCCCAGGCACCGGCAAAACTGTTGATTCCCCGGCAAAAGTACGCCCAGGCGACCCTGGCATTGGCCTCTGTTGCGTAGAATCCCCGATAATCCCTGCCTTCTATCATGAGCAATCTTCATCTGAAGCCTTGTTCGGCCCCTTTTTTCACAGGAACTGACCATGACCGTCTACTTTATCGGCGCAGGTCCCGGCGACCCCGAACTGATTACAGTCAAGGGCCAGCGACTGATTCGAAGCTGCCCGGTGATCATTTACGCCGGATCACTGGTGCCTGCCGCCGTACTGGAAGGTCATCGCGCCGAACAGCTGGTCAACAGCGCTGAATTGCACCTGGAACAGATCATCGATCTGATTAAAGCGGCGAACGCCAAGGGCCAGGACGTGGCCCGCGTGCACTCCGGCGATCCGAGCCTCTACGGGGCCATCGGCGAGCAGATCCGCCATCTGCGTGAGCTCGGCATAGCGTTCGAGATCGTACCCGGCGTGACAGCCACGGCCGCCTGTGCGGCGCTGCTGGGTGCAGAACTGACCTTGCCCGACGTCTCCCAGAGCGTGATTCTCACCCGCTACGCCGACAAGACATCAATGCCGCCGGGTGAGGAATTCTCCAGCCTGGCGCAGCACGGGGCGACTATGGCGATTCATCTGGGGGTCAACCACTTGGTGAAGATTGTCGAGGAACTGCTGCCGCATTACGGCGCGGATTGCCCGATTGCAGTGGTGCACCGGGCCAGCTGGCCGGATCAGGATTGGGTGGTGGGAACCCTGGACGATATCGCCGCAAAGGTTGAAGCCAAAGGGTTTCGGCGTACGGCGTTGATTCTGGTGGGTCGGGTATTGGGCAGTGACCACTTCAGCGAGTCATCGCTGTATCGCGCGGGGCACGCACACCTTTACAGACCCTGAAGCACCTGTGGCGAGGGAGCTTGCTCCCGCTGGACCGCGGAGCGGTCCCAACTTCAATCAACCCACTCATCACGGGAAAATGCATCGACTGATTTTGTGATGGCTATGCCATCAAGCGGGAGCAAGCTCCCTCGCCACAGCGCTGTTTTTCATGTCGCAGCGAACACCTTAGTAGTAGGCGTTTTCTTTCTGCGTGTGGTCGGTGACGTCACGGACACCCTTGAGCTCCGGAATGCGCTCGAGCAAGGTGCGCTCGATGCCTTCCTTCAAGGTAACGTCCGCCTGGCCGCAGCCCTGGCAACCGCCGCCGAACTGCAGAACGGCGATGCCGTCTTCGACCACGTCGATCAGGCTGACCTGACCGCCGTGGCTGGCCAGCCCCGGATTGATCTCGGTCTGCAGGTAATAGTTGATGCGCTCGTTGATCGGGCTGTCGGCGTTGACCATCGGAACTTTGGCGTTTGGCGCCTTGATGGTCAGTTGGCCGCCCATGCGGTCGGTGGCGTAGTCGACGACGGCGTCGTCAAGGAACGCTTCGCTGAACGAGTCGATATAGGCGGTGAAGCTTTTCAGCCCCAGCGCGGTATCTTCAGGTTTTTCTTCGCCCGGCTTGCAGTAGGCAATGCAGGTTTCGGCGTACTGGGTGCCAGGCTGGGTGATGAAGACGCGGATGCCGATACCCGGGGTGTTCTGCTTGGAGAGCAGATCGGCCAGGTAATCATGGGCGGCGTCGGTGATGGTAATAGCGGTCATGGAAACTCCTCGCAGGCTTGGGCGCAGTTTACGCCAATCATCGCGCCGGACAAAGTCCTAGTATTTTTGTCGGGAAAGAATCCGACGATCCCACCCCTTTGTGGAAGCGACCACAAAGGGGCGATCGATCAGAGATTCTCGTAGCGATTCATGTCCAGTACGCCTTCTTCCACCGGATCGGTCTCGTGGATGTAACGACTCAGGTCGTGAAAATACTCCCAGAATTGCGGGTGACTGCGACGGATCCCCCACCGTTCGACGATTTTTTCGAAACGATCAGCGTCCTTGGCGTTTTCCATTGCATCGACAAACGCCGGCACTTGATCGGCCGGAATATTGAACATGAAATTCGGATAGCTGCTGAGCACACCGGGGAAAATCGTCAGGGTGTCGAGCCCCGGTTGGTAGCGCAACGATTCACCGAGCATGAAAGCAACGTTGCTGTGGGCACGGTTGCGCAACAGGCTGTAGACCTCGCGTTTGCCGCTACGGGTCTGAATGCGCAGCATGGTTGCTTCCGGCAACTGGTCAATGACTTTCAGCCCGGCCGCCGGACGTGAAGCCAGGCGACTCAAGGCCTGCTCCGCCGCTTGCAGATCGGGATCGATGTTCGGCCGTGAACAGTAGGCACCGTCACAGCGATTGATCGGGTCGGGCCTGGCGTTGAGGTCACCGTAGCGCGCCAGCAATTGGTTGGCGAAATCACGTTTCGGATCGGCAGGGTCGAGTTTCAATGCCGTCGGCTTGTCGTTATCGATGGACTCGTAATCCAGCCACATCTTGAATTTGCCGCTGTTCTGATACCAGTCATCGAGATACCCGTCGCGGGAATCGGCGGGCATCAGGCGCAGGAAGTTCTGTTCGGCACCGTTGCGGATCAGGTCGAAATACAGCCGTGTCTGCGCTTGATGGGACACGTTGCCGAACACATCGAAGTTGACCGCCAGTTGATAGTAGGTGCGCTCCAGCAGCGGATAGTCGAACAACCACAGGGTTTGCGGCACATCGCCAATCAAGCCTTTGGTCACCGAAGCACTGTCGAAGTGGCGGAAGATGCTCAGTAGCGCGTTGTCGTTGCCGGCCCACAGGGTCGACCAGCTCGGCGCCGGCTGCTCGGCGTAACTGTCGCGACGTAGCGCTTCGTATTCGTTACGTTTGTCACGGTAGTTGTGCCACAGACTGAGGACACTGCCGACATCGTCATTCTGCCCCGGCATGGCCAGCAGCGGCGTGGCCTGGCCGCGATAGTTCGGATCAATGATGTAGAGGTCGTGCTCGGGCGCCTGGAACAATGCCCAGAAGTTGTCGCGGATCACGTCGGTAGCGATCTGCCCACGGCACACCGGGCCGCGAATGAAGGTGCGCACGAAGTACTCGGCGTTATCGAGCATGAACTGATAACGCGCTTGCGCCGGAATCGCCTCGAAAGTGGCAAATGGGTTGGCGCGGCGTTCCGGGCCATACCCCGGCAAGGCATTGACCTGCCAGTTGCCGCTGTAGAACAGGGTCTTGACCCGCGCCATTTTCGCCGCGCTCAGCGGATAGGTGATGTGTGTCTTGTGCACGATCACGCCCTGGACCGGCCACAGGCGGTAATAGAACTGGGTACCCGGGTCGTCATTCGGACGACGGGTATCGATCAGGTCGATCGGCTGGCCGGTGGGTGTACGCGAGCGTACCCACTGGAAGAAATGCCCCGGCTCGCCATCCTTGAAGTAGATATGCGCCAGAAACCAGTGTTCATAGAGCCAACGCCCTACCAGCGCCTGGCGCGCTCCCGGCGAATTGAGCAGGTTCTCCCACTGCACCACCTGTGCGGCTTCGCGCGCGCTGGGGGCCAGGCCTTGCTGATCGATCGGCGCGCCGGCGGCCAGCCAGCGTTGCAGCGTCTGGTATTGCCGGTCGGTCAGCCCTGTCACCGCCAGCGGCATGCCTTCCTTCGGATGCGCACCGGCATAGGCATCGAACTCAGCGGGCATCGGGCACATGTTTTCCCGGTTCAGGCCCAGGACGATGTCTTCCGGCAATTTGGCATTGGGTTGGAGAGGCGTTTTGTGGCCAAGCTCCAGCATCCGCGCCATCAGCGCGGCTTGAGAGCCCTGGGCATCCAGCACCGAATAGAAGCCCTTGTGCTGCCAGGCCTGCTTGCCGGACGCGTCATAAAACAATCGGGTCGGTGCCACGGCCTTGCTGCGGTCACCGTCGTAGACCGGGATCTTGGTCGCCCCCCGCGCCGCGCCTTCGCCACTGCCCAGATTGAGCTGGCAGGCCGCATCGTTGCACGCATGGCAGGCCACGCATTTCTCGGTGAAGATCGGCTGGATGTCGCGGGTGTAGGAAATAGCAGGAGAATTCGCCGGACTTTGCGCCATGGCGCCCCAGCTTAACCACAACAGCAACGCGCTGATGGCGATACGATACGACATGTCCCTGGTCCCGATCCTTTGAAAAACGCCGCGATTCTACCGGTCCGGCACCCACATCAACATGAGCGATATTCATGTAAATCCGACCCATGCTCTAAAACAGCACAAGTTTGATATTATCCGGCCCCTTCGTCATGGTCTTTCCGAGTAGTCCCAATGTCCGATCGCAGTGTTCGCCTTCAAGCTCTCAAGCACGCCCTCAAAGAGCGCATCCTGATTCTCGATGGCGGCATGGGCACCATGATCCAGAGCTACAAGCTCGAAGAGCAGGATTACCGTGGCAAACGCTTCGCGGACTGGCCGAGCGATGTCAAAGGCAACAATGACTTGCTGGTCCTGACGCGTCCGGACGTGATTGGCGGCATCGAGAAGGCCTACCTCGACGCCGGCGCCGACATTCTGGAAACCAACACCTTCAACGCGACGCGGATTTCCCTGGCCGACTACGGCATGCAGGAACTGGCGTATGAGTTAAACGTAGAAGGCGCGCGCCTGGCGCGCAAGGTGGCCGACGCCAAGACCCTGGAAAACCCGGACAAGCCACGTTTTGTCGCCGGTGTACTGGGTCCGACCAGCCGCACCTGCTCACTGTCCCCGGACGTGAACAACCCCGGCTACCGCAACGTGACCTTCGATGAGCTGGTGGAAAACTACACCGAATCCACCAAGGGCCTGATCGAGGGCGGCGCCGACCTGATCCTGATCGAAACGATCTTCGACACGCTGAACGCCAAGGCGGCGATTTTCGCCGTGCAGGGTGTCTTCGAAGAATTGAATATCGAACTGCCGATCATGATTTCCGGGACCATTACCGATGCTTCCGGCCGTACCCTGTCCGGCCAGACCACCGAAGCCTTCTGGAACTCCGTGGCCCACGCCAAGCCGATTTCCGTCGGCCTGAACTGCGCCCTCGGCGCCAGTGAGTTGCGTCCGTATCTGGAAGAACTGTCGAACAAGGCCAGCACTCACGTCTCGGCGCACCCGAACGCCGGCCTGCCGAACGAATTCGGCGAGTACGACGAACTGCCGGCGCAAACCGCCAAGGTCATCGAAGAGTTCGCCCAAAGCGGCTTCCTCAACATCGTCGGCGGCTGCTGCGGCACCACCCCGGGCCACATCGAAGCCATTGCCAAGGCGGTGGCCGGTTATGCACCACGGCAGATTCCGGACATTCCCAAGGCTTGCCGCCTCTCGGGCCTGGAACCCTTCACCATCGATCGCAATTCGCTGTTCGTCAACGTCGGTGAGCGCACCAACATCACCGGCTCGGCGAAATTCGCCCGTCTGATCCGTGAAGACAACTACACCGAAGCCCTGGAGGTCGCCCTGCAGCAGGTCGAAGCCGGTGCCCAGGTGATCGACATCAACATGGACGAAGGGATGCTCGATTCGAAGAAGGCGATGGTCACCTTCCTCAATCTGATCGCCGGTGAACCGGACATCTCCCGCGTACCGATCATGATCGACTCCTCGAAATGGGACGTGATCGAAGCCGGCCTGAAGTGCATACAGGGCAAGGGCATCGTCAACTCGATCAGCATGAAAGAAGGCGTCGAGCAGTTCATCCATCACGCCAAGCTGTGCAAGCGCTACGGTGCTGCGGTGGTGGTCATGGCCTTCGACGAAGCCGGCCAGGCTGACACCGAGGCGCGCAAGAAAGAAATCTGCAAGCGCTCCTACGACATTCTGGTCAACGAAGTGGACTTCCCGCCGGAAGACATCATTTTCGACCCGAACATCTTCGCCGTGGCCACCGGTATCGAAGAGCACAACAACTACGCCGTTGATTTCATCAACGCCTGTGCCTACATCCGCGACGAACTGCCGTACGCATTGACGTCGGGTGGCGTGTCCAACGTGTCGTTCTCGTTCCGCGGCAACAACCCGGTGCGCGAGGCGATCCACTCGGTGTTCCTGCTGTACGCGATCCGTGCGGGGCTGACCATGGGCATCGTCAATGCCGGTCAGCTGGAGATCTACGACCAGATCCCGCAAGAGCTGCGCGACGCTGTCGAAGACGTGATCCTCAACCGCACCCCGGAAGGCACCGACGCCCTCCTCGCCATCGCCGACAAGTACAAGGGCGACGGCAGCGTCAAGGAAGCCGAGACCGAAGAGTGGCGCAACTGGGACGTCAACAAGCGTCTGGAGCATGCGCTGGTCAAGGGCATCACCACCCACATCGTCGAAGACACCGAAGAATCGCGCCTGTCCTTCAGCCGTCCGATTGAAGTGATCGAGGGCCCGTTGATGGCGGGCATGAACATCGTTGGCGACCTGTTTGGCGCCGGCAAGATGTTCCTGCCACAGGTGGTGAAATCGGCTCGTGTGATGAAGCAGGCCGTGGCCCACCTGATCCCGTTCATCGAACTGGAAAAAGGCGACAAGCCGGAAGCCAAAGGCAAGATCCTCATGGCCACGGTAAAAGGTGACGTGCACGACATCGGCAAGAACATCGTCGGCGTTGTACTGGGTTGCAACGGCTATGACATCGTCGACCTCGGCGTGATGGTCCCGGCGGAAAAGATCCTGCAGGTGGCCAAGGAACAGAAGTGCGACATCATCGGTCTGTCCGGCCTGATCACCCCATCGCTGGATGAAATGGTCCACGTCGCCCGCGAAATGCAGCGCCAGGATTTCCACCTGCCGCTGATGATCGGTGGCGCAACGACCTCCAAAGCGCACACCGCGGTGAAGATCGAACCCAAGTACAGCAATGACGCCGTGGTCTACGTCACCGACGCCTCCCGCGCCGTGGGTGTGGCGACGCAGCTGTTGTCCAAGGAATTGAAGGCCGGCTTCGTCGAGAAGACCCGCGAGGAATACATCGAAGTCCGCGAGCGTACCGCCAACCGCAGCGCAAGAACCGAACGCCTGAGCTACGCCGCTGCCATCGCGAAAAAGCCGCAGTTCGACTGGGCCACCTACACCCCGGTCAAACCGACGTTCACCGGTACCAGGGTGCTGGACAACATCGACCTCAACGTCCTGGCCGACTACATCGACTGGACGCCGTTCTTCATCTCCTGGGACCTGGCCGGCAAGTTCCCGCGCATCCTTGAAGACGAGGTGGTCGGTGAAGCCGCCACCGCGCTGTACAAGGACGCCCGCGAAATGCTAACCAAGCTGATCGACGAGAAGCTGATCAGCGCCCGTGCCGTGTTCGGTTTCTGGCCGGCCAACCAGGTGCATGACGACGACATCGAGCTCTATGGCGATGACGGCAAGCCGATGGCCCGCTTGCATCACTTGCGTCAGCAGATCATCAAGACCGATGGCAAGCCGAACTTCTCCCTGGCTGATTTCGTCGCGCCAAAAGACAGCGAAGTGACCGACTACGTCGGCGGCTTCATTACCACCGCCGGCATCGGCGCCGAGGAAGTGGCCAAGGCCTACCAGGATGCGGGCGACGACTACAACTCGATCATGGTCAAGGCCTTGGCTGACCGCCTGGCCGAGGCGTGCGCCGAATGGCTGCACCAACAGGTGCGCAAGGAGCACTGGGGTTATGCCAAGGATGAGGCCCTCGACAACGAGGCGCTGATCAAAGAGCAGTATTCCGGCATCCGCCCTGCCCCGGGCTATCCGGCGTGCCCGGATCACACCGAGAAGGCCACCCTGTTCGCCCTGCTTGATCCTGAAGCGCAGGAAATGCGCGCCGGCCGCAGCGGCGTGTTCCTCACCGAACACTACGCCATGTTCCCTGCCGCGGCCGTCAGCGGCTGGTACTTCGCTCACCCGCAGGCGCAGTACTTCGCCGTGGGCAAGGTCGACAAGGATCAGGTGCAAAGCTACACCTCGCGCAAAGGCCAGGAGTTGAGCGTGACTGAGCGCTGGCTGGCACCGAACCTCGGCTACGACAACTGATCGAGCGGTAGCACCGAACGAAAAACGGCCTCCGGATTGATCCAGAGGCCGTTTGTTTTTTCATGGCCGCTCTTACAGGCCGATCTCGGCGCGCTCGCGTCCGGTCAGTTGTACCGCAAGGTTGAGCGACTCAGTGTTCTTGGCTGAATTCAACTCGTCCACTTCCCGCAGATAAGCGTCACTGAAATCCGGGTAACGCGACTCCAGTGCATCCGCCGCCTCGGCCTGGCGCGTGGCCAGTGCCGCGTACTCATCCGGGTACTTGCGTTTGAGGTAATCGATCCAGTACTCACGCCGCACGATTTCATCGACGAATTCTCGGCTGTTTTCCGCATTGGTAACGGTCGTATAGGCCGCATCCAGGTCCCGGGACGTCACACCGGACACACCTTGATACAGCATCGAATCCGGTTGCGCCGGCAGTTCCAGGCGCTCGGTTAGGCCGATGCGGTAGGCCAGGCGCACTTCGGCGGGGTCCTTCTTGGGTGGGCGTTCAGCCTGGACCTTGGCAATCTCCTCGACCTTGCCCAGACGGAAGAGGTTTCTCGACAGCTTGAACAGCTCGCGCCCTTCCTGACCCGGCGCAACGGAACGCAAGGCGTTGAACTCGAACACCTTGACCTCCAGATCGCTGAATCGAAGGATTCGACCATCGCCGCAGGTGTACCCGCGCTCGGATATGAGGAACAGATCCTTGCGCAAATCGGTGCTGCTTTGCGCCGCCTCGAGCACCTGCCAGACCCGCCGGGTAAGTCCCGCCCGATCACTGATGAAGTCCCGGGTATGCCGGAGTTGCGAAAGCAGGTGGAAAAAGTCCTGACTGCCTTCTTCATCCTTCAAGCTGTCCCATGTGGCTTGTTTGTCCGCAGCCATTTCCTCATCGCTGTCGATCCAGCGCTCGCTTTGCTTACTCTCGGTTTCGTCGCCCCCCTCATCCTCGGAGGAGAAGTCGCTCGCAGCCCACTCGTCACGCTCATAGTCCTCGATCATCTGCTCGATTTCGTCCAGGTTGTACCCCAGGGTGTTACCAGAACGACGAGCATACGCCTGCAGATTTCTCAGCTCATCGGCCGGCAGTACGTTGTTGGACAGAACCGTACCCCTCATCAATTCGTCGTGGCCGACGGTGGCTTCCAACGGAAACTCGCTCAAGCTGTTGTCGCTCAAATTCAGGGTCCGCAAGCTTGGCAAGTCCAGGGAGGCTTGCGGCCACTCAGTCAGCGCGTTGTTATTCAAATACAGGTTTTCCAGGCGCAATAGCCCGCCAACACTGATCCTTTGCAGGTCGTTTTCACTCAGGTCCAGCCAACGCAGTTGAGTCGAGCCACTGATCTCGCGCTGAAGTCCCTCGCTATCGGTCAGGTTGTTGTGCGCTGCTTCCATCCGCTCAAGTTGTCCGAGCCTGCTGATGGCGGCGGGCAATTCAGCCAGCCCGTTGCGATTGATGACCAGCGTACGAATCTGCGTAAACACGCCTAGAAAAGCATCGAACCCCTGCCCACCGTTACTCACCCGTGTCAGATTGAGGCTGCCTACGTGGCTGAAATCGCCGGACAGCGCCGGTAGTTCGCCCAAAGGAATCTGACTCAGATCCAGCAAGCTTCCGGGGTTGCTGTTCGACACCGCGGGTACGCCGCGCAGCTGTTCGCGCCAGACACTCAGGATGCGCTCGGCCGCGCGCCGACGATAGGTCGAGGACACCCGGTAATTGCCTTCGCGATAGGTACGAATGTTGATCCAGTCATTGAGTTGCTGATGCAGGGTTTCCAGTTGCAGCCGCCATTGGCTGATCCGGCTGTCGATCTGCAGAAATGGCAATCCTTTCGTGCGCATCAGTTCGATGACTTGCTCGGCCGTCGCTTCGCTCATGGCCGGGTCCAAAAGTTTCAAGCGGTTCACCAGGGAAAACCCTGGATCGTTGCGAGGCACATCCGCCGCCACGGCCGGCAGCAGATCACGATTGATGGCGTCCTGGGTTTCCTCTCCGGAAAAATATTCCGGTTCGCCGCCCGTGTGTCCTTCCAGCAACGCGTCCGCAGGAATGCCGAGCGAACTGCCGTTACCTCGCGACCAGGCTTGCAGCTCTGCCAATGTCTGCGCACTCAATGGGCAGCCGCGCACGTTGGAGTTGGCCAGCAGACCGTCGTGCCCGAGCCATAGCTCAGTCGGCAAGTTGTGGATGGCACTGTAGCTCAGGTCCAGACGCGTGAGTTCTGGCAGACCCAGTATGCCGGCTGGCCACTCGCGCAGGGCGCTGTGGCTCACATCCAGTGTCTGTAATCGGTTCAGTCCCGTGACATCCAGCGCCCGCAGCGGGTTGGACTTCAATGTCAGTTGCTGAAGCCCTGCCAATCCGCTTAATCGCTGCTGAACCGCCGGAGTCACCAGAATCTGATTGCCGGAAGCATTCAACCTGTCGAGATGTGCCAGTCCTTCAACGGCGGCCGGGAGTTCGGCCAGGGCGTTACCGCTGATATCCAACTCTCGCAGCTCCGAAAAGCCCTTTAAAAAGCCATCGATTTCCTCGACTGACGCCCTGACACCGGCGATACGCAGCGCCAATACATGAGCGAAGGTATTTTCCGGTAGTGCGGGCAATCCACCCAGGGCCACGCCGGAAAGGTCCAGAATGTTGCCAACGCCGCTGCCACCAGGCCGCCAAGACGGGCCCGGAACCAATGGCTGGAGTTCGATGCGTGCACGAACGCCATTGCGCCAGGCGGATTTGAGATGCTGCCCGATCGAAAGCAGGCTCCGCGAATCGACCGGCTGTTGATCGACCGTATGCGCTCGCGATTGCCAGTTGAGAAGTACCTGGTCCAGCTGGCTTTCCTGCTGGCGCAGTTGTCCGACTCTATCGAGCATCACATCGCTGGAATCCCCTGCCAGGCGCCATCCTTCCACCGCCCGGGTGTCAAGTTGGCCCATGGCACGACTCAAAACGCCACGACAGTAGCTGTCGACCATTGCCCCGGTGTCAACCAGATGCGCGGGGTTGTCCTTGAGCCAGGCGTACGCCGCCATGAACGATTCGTGATTGAGCGTCGACCAGTCCAGGGTCAAGCCGCGCCATAATTGTTCATGACCGCTTAAAAGCTCCGCGGGAAGTGATTGCAGATCGCTACCGCGCAAGTTCAGTTGTTCCAGATGCTCAAGCCCTAATGCGCCGCCCGGCCACTCGATCAGTTTTGCCCCGGACAGGTTCAGCTCACGCAACCCGGTCAACCTGGAGACATCAATACGGTTGAGTGATCCCGTGCCTAGAAGCCTCAGGCGCTCAAGAGCTGGCATGGCATTCAACCGTGCCTGAAATTCTGCCGGGTATTGCACACGGTAGCCTTCTATCGTCAGTTCGGTGAGCGATGTCTGCAATGCCAAAGCGTCAGGCAAGCCAGTGAGGTCATTCAGTCGAATGGTGAGTTTTTTCACTGCCGGGAAGCGCTGTAACAGCGTGGCAGCCTGATGACCGGTGAAGTCTTGACCTCCGATCAACAGTTCGCTGACTTGCGAAAACCCGTCCGGCAAATTCGGCAAGTCTGTTAATCCCTGCAGGTTCAAGCGCTGGTATTCATTACCCGCACCAATGAATGAACGACGCCAGCTGTCGATGATTCGATCTACGGTCTGCTGCCGACCCACCGGGTTCATGTCCATGGCAGAGGTTTCTGGCGCATCTTGTGCGGCCCATTGATCAAGCGAGTTGCGCAGCCCCTCAAGCTCCCGAGCCTTGGTATTCAACAAATGCAGAATCTGCTGATCGGTATTGCCCTCCAACTGACATCGGTAAATGAAAAGGCTGGCTTCCCACTCCTGCACACCGGGGAAGAAATCCTCGACACGGGCGATCAGCGAAGGACTCGCCCGGCCCGCCCCACGACCACTCAAGGGATAACCTGTTCGGCCGTCCGCCAGACGCATTGGTGGCTTGAACCAGGATTTGGACGGTTGTTGCCCAAGGGCCCGCGCCATTTCGCTGCGATTCAAGAACGCCTGCTTGAGGATCGCTTGCTCGAGATCGGCGCCCTGGCCCACATGGGGCAGGTTCAGTGATTGACGTGCTGCGTCCGGCAAGGCGTGCATGATCGAGGCGTAAAGGTTGCGACCATGCCGGGGAACACTATTGAGTGCCTGGCCTTGCTCGTCGAAGGCGCGATACCCTTCGGATTGCCTGACCAGAAATTTGCGCACTGACGCCGTTTCCGGGCCGATGCTGTCCAGCAATTGCCCACGGATATTGCCGTCGCGCACCTCCAGCCGCACATCACTTGGCCAGCCCGGAAGTTTTTTCAATGCATGCAGCGCCAGCCTGTCACTGTCGGCCGCCGCCATGCTTTCCAGCTGCAAACCGGCCAAGGCGCGGCTCAAGCGGTTTTGCTGCACATACCAGCGTGCCTCTTCCGCCAGCCGCAGGGGTACGCGCTGACTGTCGCGCATTCTGCCGCGCTCCAGCTCGGTGGCGTTGCCCAACAATTCACTTGCAGCTCTCACCGAAAGTCCCGGGTGATGCCGTTGAAACAACTGCACCCCTGGGTCGCCCGAAGTCTCGGCGGTATACAGTCTATTGAACAACGCTGATTTTTTGCGCTGTGCCAGTTCTGCGAACTGCTCCCTGAGCACCGAGCCGCGCAATGTATTGACTCGAGCCCCTTCCACCCCGAGCAAGCCGACAATTTCCTGCTCGTTGAGCTGCGCCAGCAGCCGATCGGCAAATCTCGCCCCATACACATCATTGCGACTGAACTGGATCGGCTCCGCTACCGCGCTGCCGGCGACTCCATAAAGAGTTGAAGGACCTGAGCCCTTCACGCCGTCGAATACCTCCATTTGGCGTCCATGGGGCCAGCCGGGCAATTCACTGATGAAGGGTAGAAGATGGCTGTACTCGTCAGAGAGGGGCTGGTCGCTGCGCATTTGCCGGATCAGATTGTTCACCTGCCGATCCACCTGGAACTGACGCAGGGTGTCGCGAAGCAAGGGAGGCATCGGCAGATTATCGACGTGCATCTTGCGCAAGGCATCGTCGCTGATGCCACTGACGTCGGCGATGCGCTCAAGTTCCTGATCGGTGAAGCCCTCGGCTTGCGGCCCCATGCGCCTGAGCAACGTGGGGCGATCCCACTCCAGCGGGCGCTCCAGACTATGGCGCCATGCACCTTGACCATTGTGTTGCATCAACGGCTGATAGGCATCCGGGTTGGATGGATGCCTGATGCGCCACTGCCCTGCATCGCTGTCGAAGACCTTTTCATGCAGATGTCCGTCGATTTTGATGAAGGTTCTGCCGTCGGATTTGAATTGCCCCAACGCATTGGGACTGGCGTGTGGATCAAGAAAGAAGCTGCTGCGGTAAGGTGCCAGATCCGGCTTCCACAGCCGCGCCTCACCGTTTGGCAACTTGACCGGGACCAGGCCATCGACCCATCGCGAAACCTGGATGACCGGGGCCTTGCCTGCCGCTGCACCGGCAGCCCCCAATGCTGCAATGAACGCCACGTTCACGGCCACAGACTCGAGGTGTGACCAAGCCTCATCACTGTCACCCTCCTGCCAGGCCTCAATCCCCTCATAGACCTCGACGGACAGTTGCACTGCGGCCACTGCCATCATCACCTCGCCAAGGCCTGGTACAAAAAACGCCGCAACGTTGAGAAAGTCCAGGCCGAGCCCGGCAAAATGCTTGAGCCGCGCCCAGAACGCCTCGTTGTCGACGTCCGCTGTCGGCACCACCAGCAGGCGTGCGTTGGCCTTCATACGCTGTTGGTGGCGAGTGTGAAGTTCACCAAACAATTCAGTTGCGAAGAAACTTTCCTTGAGCCGCAGGTTGGCTTCGTCATCGTAGACCTGCTCGTAACGCCCGTTGCTCCCGGCATTGGCGTTCCATTTGTAGGTCATCAACGCTGCCTTGAGTGTGGCAATGAAATGCCCGGCTTCATCGTGTTTGGCATACCCCGTCAACAAACGCTGGTACTGCGCATGGCGGACATTGAGCCGCAGATCGTGCTCGAAGGCCTTGAACGAGGCGTACTCCTTAATGGGGTACAGCGGCGCGCCAGGAATATAAACGATGATCCGCTCTTCATTTGCGCTCAGCTGTTTTCTCAAAAATGGTAGCGGATTAAGGTGTAGCAATGCCGTCCAGGGTTCACCGCGCTTAAGCAATTGTTGGGTCGCGCGAGTTCCCGCACCGATGATCACAATCTCACCCAGAGAAGCGCCAAACATCTCCAGTTGACTGCAGACAACCGGATGGCCGTTGAACGTCGGGGCAGACTGGCCACTCAACAGCGCCAGCAAGGTTTCATAACCTGCCTGGGTGATTTCATCGCGGATGCGCGCGCTGTGCACACGCACTTCCATCGCGGCCTTCTGCGCACTGATCATCTGCTCGCGCACCCGGGCCTTGTTTGCCGGGGCATCGAATATCCCTGCCAGATGATCCTGGTATTGTTTGCCTAGATCCAGGCGACGGCACAGGGCCGAGAACTCTGCCGGTTTCATGGCAAGCTTTTCGGTGTACCGGTATCGCGCCGCACGCGTACCGTCCGCCCTGGGCTCTCCGTAGTATTCAGTCAGCAAAGCGCCGAGTGGCGCTATGGCACTGGTTTGTTCAAGCGCCACTTCGTCGAATGCCATGTTCGCTTCGAAGTTGCCGAGGGCCGCCTGAAGCAACGGCTGCGTGATCGTCAGTTGCCGATAGCGCAGGTGATACAACTGATTGTGTTTCAAGTCGGGCTCGACCCCGAACTGACTGCGCAACGCCTCTTTGAGCAAAGGTTCGCAGAATTCGGTGATCCCTTTGAGATCCTTGAGGGTCCTGGCCAAGGCCACATTCGCGGCACGACTGCGCGTCTGGCTGTCACGCAGGCGTTGGCGCATCTGCGGCGTAGCTCGAGCAAGCCAGTCAGGGTTGGCATTGACGGGTAGTTGGGCCGGTATGCGGCTTTGGCCGAGCGCCTTGATATCGGCGGTGGTGAGGTGATTGATCCAGGCGGGCAGCCGATCCTTGATCAGATCGGTGTGCAAACCGGCGTCCATGGGTGAGTCCATTGCAGACACGGTGAATCTCCTGATGTCAGAGTTGAAGCATCAGGACATCACGCCAACGCACTCGCCATGCGGTAAATAATTGTTGGATAAACATCGCCAGGACAGTGAATTCTCGGCCGTGGCCCCGAGCATTGACTATCCTGACAGCATCACTGGCGAGTGGATGCCAACGAGGCTGCTATGGATGATTCGAACAACAAGCCCCCAACGTTCTGGCAGATGCTGCACAGCGTCATGGCGGCGGCTTTTGGGGTGCAAAGCGGGAAAAATCGTGCTCGGGACTTCACTCACGGCAAGCCCGGTCACTTTATTGTTCTGGGGATTTTATTCACCGTGGTCTTCGCACTGACGCTCTACGGCATCGTGCAATTGGTGGTGCATCTGGCAAAAGTCTAATGCATCAGCGTCTGCAGACTGAACGGGTAACGGTAAGTGGCAGGTCGTCCCTTGGCCGAGAGTTTGTGGAAATCCACACCAAAACCCTGCGCATCGCCCATCGCCAGCAGACGCCTGGCTTGTGTGCGATCAATGAGCTGCAACAGTGGAATCTGCCGATCACGACCGCCGTACTGACTGATGTCAACACCCTCGTCATAGTCATGCAACTGCACCAGCGCCCAGCCACCCAAGGTGAAATGCCCACCCAGCAGTACACTCAAGCGTTTGTCGAGCAACGCCTGCAATGCAGCGGGTGAGTTGTTGATCGCGCCAAACAATGCGCCCTGGCCGGGAACGCCGCCGGCTTCGACATACGCCTGCATCACCCCGAAGGCCATTTCATCATTGGCCGACCACACCAGTGAAGTCTGCGGGTAACGCTTGAACAGCAACCTGGCCTGCTCATAGGCACGCTGCCGGGTCCAGCCGCCATACACCAATTGCCGCAATCGCACTTCCGGGTGCTCGGCCAGTGCACGCCGCATGCCTTTTTCACGAAACTGCGCCGAAGGGGTGATTTTCAAGCCGGAAAATGCCAGAAGATCGATAGACTGGCCGGGAGCAACCGGACCGTGCAATCGGATCAACTCCTTGAGCATCAGGTAGCCGCCCTCCTCGTCGTTGGGCACCAGGCTACCGAGCAGGTCGGGATACTTGTCGGCGCGCGGGCCAATCAGTTTCATCTGGTCCGGGGTCAGGGCGTTGTTGACCATGAACAGCTTCACCCCGCTGCCTTTGGCCAGGCGCAGGACTTCCGGGGCGACATACTGCTCGTTGACGAATACCAGGTAATCGGGACGATGCGGCCCCTGTAGCGCTTCGCGGGCCTGTTTGATGATGTTCTCGGAGACACGATCGGAATACTGGATGCGCAGGTCCATGCCGAGGTCATGGGCCGCCGCCTGCATGAATTGCGAATAACTCACCCAGAACGCTTCCACGGGTGTTCCCGGATTCAGGAACAGCACCGACGCCGCCTGGGCACCTGGTACAAGCAGAACACCCAGCGTCAGTATTACGCCACGCAGAAACTTCAACATTTATCGTCCGAGCCCCGGAAATTCGCCGCGCATTATAGCCAGCGAACACCCGTACCACGGCGATTTTTCCGATAATTGTCGGACAATCGTCAACGCCGGGCCCGGACGGGTCTTTTACTGATGGCTGACCCAGAAAACGGCAGTTCCCACGACCAGGATGATCAGGAACAAAATTGCCCAGGCATCAACGGTGCTATCGCTTTTCCGTGCTTTGGTTGGGTTGCTCATTGCATCGCCTCTTGTCGGTTTTATCGGTGATTGCAGGAAGACTCGATCAGAGTAAAGACGACGATTGCCCGCACCACAAACAGGGTCTTTGCAACAACGATTCTCATTAGGCGATTTGGTTCTTTACATATGCTCAAACATCACTTTTACGCATAACTGCAAACTGGTATCTTGCCCCGGCTCCGAAGGGAGTGCGCGGCCGTGCGCGCAGAATTGCAGTGGCTCTTGGACTGCGGCAAGCACAAAAAACGCAGCTGTATCCGAGCGACCCAAGCCTGAGAACAGGACTCATATGTACGTATACGACGAATACGATCAGCGGATCATCGAGGACCGCGTCAAGCAGTTCCGTGATCAGACCCGACGCTATCTGGCAGGCGAGCTGAGCGAAGAAGAATTCCGCCCTCTGCGCCTGCAAAATGGCCTATATATCCAGCGCTTCGCCCCGATGTTGCGGGTCGCCGTGCCTTACGGCCAACTGACTTCGCGTCAGATGCGCATGATGGCGAAGATTGCCCGCGACTACGACAAGGGCTACGCCCACATCAGTACCCGCCAGAATGTGCAGTTCAACTGGCCGGCCGTGGAGGACATTCCGGACATTCTCGCTGAACTGGCCACCGTGCAGATGCACGCGATCCAGACCAGCGGCAACTGCCTGCGCAACGTCACCACCGACCAGTTTGCCGGTGTCGCCGCCGACGAACTGATCGACCCGCGCCCATGGTGCGAAATCGTTCGTCAGTGGACCACCTTCCACCCTGAATTCGCCTACCTGCCGCGCAAATTCAAGATCGCCGTCAACGGTTCGACCTCGGACCGTGCCGCAATCGAAGTCCACGACATCGGCCTTGAGCCGGTGCACAACGCCGCCGGCGAGCTGGGTTTCCGCGTGCTGGTCGGTGGTGGCCTGGGTCGTACGCCGGTGGTGGGCGCGTTCATCAATGAATTCCTGCCGTGGCAAGACCTGTTGAGCTACCTCGACGCCATCCTGCGGGTTTACAACCGCTATGGCCGTCGCGACAACAAGTACAAGGCGCGGATCAAGATTCTGGTAAAAGCCCTGACCCCTGAAGTCTTCGCGCAAAAAGTCGATGCGGAAATGGAACACCTGCGCGGTGGCCAGACCACATTGACCGAAGCCGAAGTGCATCGCGTCGCCAAGCACTTCGTCGATCCGGACTACAAGGCCCTGGACAACCAGGCTGGCGCACTGGCCGATCTCGACAAAGAACACCCAGGCTTCGCCCGCTGGCGTACACGCAACACCCTGGCCCACAAGAAGCCGGGTTATGTTGCCGTGACCCTGTCCCTGAAGCCGACCGGCGTTGCCCCGGGCGACATCACCGACAAGCAGCTGGATGCGGTCGCCGACCTCGCCGATCGCTACAGCTTCGGTCAACTGCGCACCTCCCACGAGCAGAACATCATCCTGGCCGACGTCGAGCAGGACAAATTGTTCGCCCTGTGGGGTGAGTTGCGCGAGCAAGGGTTTGCCACGCCGAACATCGGCTTGCTGACCGACATCATCTGCTGCCCAGGTGGCGACTTCTGCTCCCTGGCCAACGCCAAGTCGATCCCGATCGCCGAATCGATCCAGCGTCGTTTCGATGACCTGGACTACCTGTTCGACATCGGTGAACTGGACCTGAACATTTCCGGCTGCATGAACGCCTGTGGTCACCACCACGTCGGCCACATCGGCATTCTCGGGGTGGACAAGAAAGGCGAAGAGTTCTACCAGGTGTCCCTCGGTGGCAGCGCCAGCCGCGACGCCAGCCTGGGCAAGATCCTCGGCCCGTCCTTCGCCCAGGAAGCCATGCCTGACGTGATCGAAAAACTGATCGCCGTGTAC
The DNA here is from genome assembly GCF_004348895.1 of Pseudomonas vancouverensis. Lineage (GTDB taxonomy): Bacteria > Pseudomonadota > Gammaproteobacteria > Pseudomonadales > Pseudomonadaceae > Aquipseudomonas > Aquipseudomonas vancouverensis. The sequence goes on along the minus strand of NZ_RRZK01000008.1, from coordinate 377,845 downwards.
ATCGAACAACGTACCGAAGACGAACGTTTCATCGACACTTATCAGCGTATTGGCATCGACCTCTTCAAGGAGCGCGTCTATGCAGCGAATCATTAAGAACAACGCAGTCGTCGACGAAACCTGGCACCTGCTGCCCAAGGATTTCAACATCGACGAGATCACCAACTGCGACGACTACATCGTGCCGCTGCAGTTGTGGCGCGAACACAGTCGCATGCTGCTGGCTCGCGATGGCGGGCTGGGCGTCTGGCTGGACGCTGACGAAGAAGCTGAAGAAATCGGCGAGGACGTCGAGAGCTTCCAGGTTATTGCCTTGAACTTCCCGGCGTTCACCGACGGCCGCAACTACTCCAACGCCCGTCTGCTGCGCGACCGTTATGGTTTCAAAGGCGAACTGCGGGCGATTGGCGACGTGCTGCGTGACCAGTTGTTCTACATGCACCGCTGCGGTTTCGATGCCTTTGCCGTGCGCCCCGACAAAGACCCCTACGAAGCCCTTGAAGGCCTCAAGGACTTCTCGGTGACCTATCAGGCCGCCACCGACGAACCGCTGCCGCTGTTCCGTCGTCGCTGAAACAATAAAGCCTTGATGACGTTAGTCATCAAGGCTTTATTAAAGATGAGTAATTTGTTCACACTGCCTATTCGTTAGAATTTGACTTGCTTCAACCCTCGCTTCTGTATGGCGTAGGCCAATGCGTCAATATCATCAAATAACACTTTGTTTATACTTCCCCACTTTTCCCCTTCGATAAACACCTTGGAATCTGGCTTCCACTGACTGGGGCGATAAGCCTTGATAAAGGTGATGAGCATTTCATCACTCGTCGAACGATGCACCACCTTGTGATCCCTGTTCGGCCTCGTATCGATGAGAAACATGAGTTTCTCCGGCAGTAGCCTTACAAAAAGATCAAACTCATCCGAGTCAAAATTATCTTTATTAATTACTTTCATCGTGCAACTTCCTTGCTGCAGCTTCAGGGAAAGCCCAGTCTAAGCGAACTGCTTCAAGTTAATGACTATGAATAAATACAGAGTATTTAAATTCGTACAAGAACCTCAAAGCCAGTCACATTTATATGGGTTGTATCCCATTCAGTTGAATCGGCCTTCCCATCGCTTCCCAGTCCCTGAAAAGCCTTGCCCTGTTCTCCAGTGCCGTGAAGATCAGGAAAGGATTGTCCGCATCAACCTCCGCCACCTCCACGTCCTGACTGATTCGAGTCCATAACTCATCTGCAGCATCCGCTTCGCTTAACAGCCGCCAGATCCGTGCCTGAACTTCAGGGTATTTGACCAGGAAGTCCGGAGTCAGACTCATACCGTCCATTATGCGCAAGAAGCGCTCACCAGCAGGTTTGCTGGCCAGGCGTTGCCAGATTGCCAGGTGCACGCCTCGCTGAGGCTCCTGCATATCTCGCAGCCAGACAGTGGGACCGCCGTAGTTGGCCCCCGGCTGGCTCAACCACAGATTGATACCGGTTCGGTCGCGATGGTCGATCAAGCGCCATAACGTATCTTCATCCGTCAGTGGATTGCCGTTCACACCTACCCGCCCGCGGACGATGGCTTGATTGATCACGTTCTGCGGAAGCCGGGTAATACGGTTATCACGAAGGTCCAGAGTTGTCATGTCCGGCTGTTCGAGCAGGCCGACCGGACAGGTGTTGATGTTGCAGTTTCTGAGGTTCAGCCGGCGTAGTTCATTCATCCCCAGAAGCAGAGGAGGAACATTCAACGGGTTGTCGCTCAGATCCAGGTTTTGCAAGCGAGTCAGGCCATTGAGCTGTGCGGCAGCGGTATCACTGAATGTCAGCCCGCACGTACTCAAATTCAGCGTGGTCAGGTCTTGCATGCGCGTTATGGAACGTGGGAGCGCCCGCAGCACTTGTCCTTCAGCGTTGATCACCCGAAAGACGCGCAAATCGACGCCCTCAAGGTTGAGAATGCGCAGATTGGGAAAACCATCGAGAAAGCCGTCCAGACTCGCCAGTTCAGTCACCCAGATGTTTCGCATGGACAGCTCGATCACCTCCTCGAATCTGACGTTGAGGGACGGCAAGCGGTGGTACTCCTCGAACGCCATGTCCAGCCTATAACCCTGCATCTGGCCATTGACGTAGACCCGGTTGGCGTCGACCGCTCGTTTCTCCCAGATGGACACGAGTTCGACGGCGAGTTCGGTCCGGGTATCGTGTTCATAATCCATTGCCGCTTGCACCGCTTCGACGTTATGCCACGCAACTTGTTGTGCGTTCATGCCTTGAGCCGCCCCATCGCCGGGCGCAAGCATCGGGACATCCATGGCATCGATGTCCTGGGCAAGTTGTTCGACCCAGGTGTCCAGATCAATATTCAATTGTTGCAACTGCAGCCGTAAGCCATCGATATAGGCTTGGGCACCGGCGCCCGCGGCCTGCAAAAGCCCGTCGGCTTGTGCGTTGCTCAGGCTTGGATAAACTTCCTGAAGCTGCAATCGCATCATTTGATGCGTCAGGGCGTCGCCCTGCGGTGTGGAAGGGAAACCACCGCCTCGCAAACCCTGACGGTCGAACGGCAAACCGGCGTCCATCCTGCCCAATCCTTCCATCAATTCGTCACGTGACAGCAACTGATCAGAGATGGAGCGTTTCAATGCAGCCACCGCTTCCTGCGTCGGCAACTGCAAGGCGGAGCGCTCCGTGTCGGACAGCACGCTCAGAAGCACGTCAAAAAAGCCCTGCCCTTCAAGATCGCCGGCAGTGGTGAAACGACCCGAGACGGTTTTGATCAGCCGTCGCACGTCGGTGGCATCACGCGGACCGCAACGGTCGAGTAATCGGCCGTTGAGAGACTCTTCCAACAGATCAACGCGCACCCCTTTCGGCCAGCCCGGCAGTTGTGGCAGCGAATGCAATGCCAGCGTGGTCGAGTCCGGATTGTCCATCGAACGAAGGTAGAGGCCCTCATACGCCCGGTTTAGTCGCACTTGTTGTTGATACTGACGAACTTTGCCGTCCAGACGGCTGAACAAACGCCTGGTCTCGGCCGCATCGGGTGTTGATTGAAGATCTACGCCATAACGATCAAGCATTTGCTCGATCGCGCTTTTGGGCAGATCGGAATACTGGCGCTGGAACAGCTTGACCCAGGCATTCTCCGACTGCTGCAATGCCTGATATTGCTGGTCGAACAGCGCTGTGCGTTCACTGTCAGCGACCTGTTCGAGTTCCAGGTCGATCCTGAAGCGACTGATGGTATCGGCGAGTAGTGGCGAAGGCGCACGCCCCGTGTGCATCACACGCAGCGTATCGTTGTCGACTGCACTGACCTTGCCGATCTGTGTCAGGGTTTCATCGCTGAAACCGGCCACGGGCGGACCGATTCCCCGCAGCAATTGCAACCGATTTGTCTCTTCGGGCAAGGGGAATGTTTCCGGTAATGTTGGAGCGGGTCCGGCGACGGGTTCCGGCAAAGGCTCCACCGGTGTCTTTTCGCGCTCGACCACCCTCACTGTCTCGCCCTCCAGCATCGCACCCGCCGCCAGAGGCAGCGCATTGAGCAGACCAAACACCGTCCGCGTCACGCCCTCCGAGCGTTGCCCTGCCGTTTGCGCATTGACCGCCTGATCCAGGCCATAGCCGGCATCGATCAAACCGGCCAGCGCCAGCAACCCCTCACTGCCAGGAACAAACAGGGCCAATGGCCCAAAGCTATTGATCCACTGCACAAGCGGCTCGACCCAGGCGCTCAAGTCATCCCGATTGACCTGTGCATCGTCCCTGATGCTCTGTGCGCTGGCCTGTGCCGCACGTTTCATGGTCGTCACCAGTTGCGCAAAAGGATCGACCGTCGAGACTGCCTGCTCAAAGCCAACGTACTGGGCCGGGTCCCAATAACCATCGTCGTTGAACAGCCCTGCACTCTTGGTCAGCCGGTGCTTTTGCGGAAAGATCGCCATGCCTTCCAGCGCCGTGAATACTCCAGCATGAAAGGTGCCGTCTGTACGATCATCTTCATCGAAGTGGTCGACGAGCGCCTGCGTGGTAGCTTGCGCCGCCTGTTGCGCGACAACCCAGTGCTGCAGCTGTGTTGCATCGGCGAATTCATGAAGTGGCGACGAGTTGCCGGGAATGTAGAGCAATATCCTCGTTACGCCGACTTCGCGGAAGGTCCAGATATCCGTCGCGGTGTATCGATAAAGTACAAGACGCCCGGCCTTGATGCTGGTTGGCACCCGGGTCGGTACCTGCAACTGCTTGAGCGTCAGGTCTTGCCAGGTCTGGCCGGCGGGCAATCCGGCGGCCCGCAACGCCAGTTCAAGGCCCTTTTGCGTCAGGGTGTTTTCCTTGCGCTGCAACCACGCACTCATGACAAAGGCAGCCTTGACCGAGGTGCGTAATGGATAGGCACGAGTGGCTGTCATCGCATCATCTGCGGGCCAGGCTTGATCGAGATACGCCTGATACAAATCCCTGAGATCAAGGGTCCAGACCCATTGTTTGAAATCGGCGGGCCTCAGGCGAATCTGGGTGAGTGGTCCGTAGACCTGCGGCACGGTTCGCCGATAGATGCCCTCGTAGGTCTGGTGGTTGCCGCTGCCATGATCGGCGAATTCGTCAACGTGGTCGACAATGCGCACGGGCGGCCCTATGTAGGGCGGTGTATACAGGCCAAAGCCGGTTTCACCGAATCGTCCGTCACCCACGGTCTGATAATTGGACAGCAATGCCTGTATCAGGGTCTGGCTACTCGCGACCTGGCCTTGATGCACACCCTCCTGCAGCGGATGGCCCTTGTAGTTGTAATCCAGGGTCACCAATAGCGCCGTGTAGGGGTCGATGTGGCTGCCCCATTTATCGATGAACAGGTGGCGTGCGAACTGGGTGGGTGTTTGTGGCAAGGCGACGGACACGGCTTTTTCGAGTGTGTCGCGCATTGCCGATGAGGGATTGCGGGCTGTGCCCGTGTCACTGGGAGGCTGGATCATTGTGCATTCCGTTGCATTCAATCGAGCCGTCAAAATAGCTGTTCATGAATACGCCGGATGCAGGAAAAGTCGCTGCCATGCCACAGAAAGGGCATTGGGTAGGTGACTCGAGAATAAAACCGGGGCTTTCGCCCCGGCTCAGGTGTTACCAGAAACGTTGCTGGGTCAGGCGTCCCCAACCATTGACCAGCACGCGCTCCACCGAACCGCTGGCGGCCATGCCGATTCGCTCCGGCAGGGTTTTACGCTCGGCATAATGCAAGTGATAGAGCTCGGACTTTTTCGCCCGTTCGGCGAGGTACTCATCGCTGGTCTTGAGCTCGTCCACCAGTTGCATGTCCAGCGCGGCAACGCCGAGCCAGATTTCCCCGGTGGCGACATCATCGATCGCCAACTGCGGGCGATAACGGGCGACGAAGTTCTTGAACAGTTGATGGGTGATGTCCAGATCCTGCTGGAACTTCTCCCGGCCCTTCTCGGTGTTTTCGCCAAACACGGTGAGAGTGCGTTTGTACTCGCCGGCGGTCAGCACTTCGAAGTCGATATCGTGCTTTTTCAACAGACGGTTGACGTTGGGCAATTGCGCCACAACGCCGATCGAACCAAGGATGGCGAAGGGCGCGCTGATGATCTTCTGGCCGATGCACGCCATCATGTAACCGCCGCTGGCAGCGACCTTGTCGATGCACACGGTGAGCGGTACACCGGCCTCACGGATACGCGCCAGTTGCGACGAGGCCAGGCCGTAGCTGTGGACCATGCCACCGCCGCTTTCCAGACGCAGTACCACTTCGTCCTTCGGTGTGGCCAGGGTCAACAACGCGGTGATTTCATGACGCAGGCTTTCGGTGGCCGAGGCCTTGATGTCGCCGTTGAAGTCGAGCACGAAGACTCGCGATTTTGGCTCGGGTTTTTTCTTCTGTTTCTTGTCGGCCTTATCGGTCTTGGCTTGGGACTTGCGCAGAGCCTTGAGCTGATCCTTGTCGAGCAGGGTCTGCTCCAGGCGCTCACGCAGCCCTTTGTAGAAATCATTGAGCTTGCTGACCTGCAACTGCCCGGACGATTTGCGCCGCCCCTTGCTGCGCAAGGCCGCAAAACTGATCAGGACCACCAGAATGGCGATCACCAGGGTCACAGTCTTGGCCAGGAAAATGCCGTACTCGGTGAAAAACTCCACAGGGACTCCTTTGAACGATGCGCGGATTAAACGCGCGGGATACCTCCAGCATACCCATGAGCCGGCGTTGCGACCAGCCGTGAAACCTCTGGCAACAGGCCTGTAACGAGCATTTCAAACAAGCGTATGTTTTTTCATTGACAGCTCACCGCCATCCTCATAACCTCGCCAAACCTTCAACGTACCGGGATGACGCGGACGTGGGCAGTATCTACTTGATTCGACATGGCCAGGCCTCCTTTGGTGCGGACGACTACGACGTCCTTTCGCCGACCGGTGTTCGTCAGGCAGAAATCCTCGGTCAACACCTGGCCGAACTCGGGATCAGCTTCGATCGCTGCCTGGCCGGTGACCTGCGCCGCCAACAGCACACCGCCAACAGCGCGCTGGAACAATTCGCCGCCGTGGGCCTGCCGGTACCGATCCTGGAAACCGATTCCGCCTTCAACGAATTCGATGCCGATGCGGTCATCCGTGCCCTGTTGCCGGCGATGCTGCCGCAAGAACCGAACGCATTGAACATCCTGCGCAACGCCGCGCAAAACCGCGCCGAGTTCCAGCGCATTTTCGCCCTGATCATCGAGCGCTGGCTGGCCGGCACACATGACACCCCCGAGCTGGAAAGCTGGCTGGGGTTTGTCGAGCGCGTTCGGGGCGGGCTGAACAGAATCCTCGAGCAGGCTGACAACACCCAGAAAATCGCCGTGTTCACCTCCGGCGGCACCATCACTGCCCTGCTCCACCTGATTACGCAAATGCCTGCCCGACAGGCCTTTGAACTGAACTGGCAAATCGTCAACACCTCGCTCAACCAACTGAAATTTCGTGGTCGCGAGGTGTCCCTGGCTTCCTTCAACGGTCATACACACCTGCAACTGTTGAAGACCCCGGAACTCATCACGTTTCGCTGAGTCCGGACTATTGTGACCCTGGCTGTTTACCCAGCTCCTACCCAAGAAAGGATCGAACCATGACCTCCGTAGCAGACGCCGTAAAAGCAATGCAAGCCAAGTTCAACCCAGCCGCTGCTGCCGGCCTGGACCTGGTCTTCGGTTTCAACATCACTGACGAAGACAAGCACTACGCGCTGATCGTCAAGGACAGCACCTGCGACATCCAGGAAGGCGAAAACCCTGATGCCAACTGCACTCTGGTCCTGGACAGCGAAACCCTGAAGGGTATCGTCAGCGGCGAAACCGACGGCATGCAGGCCTTCATGGGCGGCAAGCTGCGCGTTGAAGGCGACATGATGCTGTCGATGAAGCTGTCCGAGCTGTTCCCGGCCTAAGCATCTGCTCCCGACTTGCGGGAGCGTGCAGCGCTGCAAACGAATCCCGCCCTTTGGCGGGATTCGTCGTTGTGGCGAGGGAGTCAGCGCTCCTAAAATGCTCGCTCATCACAAACTGGCCAGTCCATGGACATCGATCTCGCCCGTACCTTCCTGGAAATCGTCCGTCACGGCAGCCTCGCGGCGGCAGCGGAAAAACTCCATGTCACCCAGACCGCCATCACCGCCCGCGTGCAAAAACTCGAGAGCCAGTTGGGCAGCACGCTGTTCGTGCGCAATCGCGCCGGTGCACGCCTGACGCCCAACGGCGAGGCCTTCGTGATGTACGCCAATCAACTGGTACAAACCTGGGAAGCAGCGCGCCGGGATCTACCGTTGCCGGAAGGCTATCGCGACGTGCTGCACATTGGCGGCGAAGTCAGCCTGTGCAACCCGCTGATGCTCGCCTGGGCCGGGCAACTGCGCGAAAAAATCCCCAGCCACGCCCTGCGCATGGAAATCCGCGACGGCGAAAACCTGTTGCGCCAACTTGAATTGGGCGTGCTGGACGCCGCGCTGGTCTACCAGCCCGAATACTGGCCGGGCTTGCAGGTCGAGCAGGTGCTCGAAGAAAAGCTCATCCTCGTACGCCTTGCGGAAAAACCCGAGCCGTACGTGTACATCGATTGGGGTACCGACTTCCGCCGCCAGCACGACGCCGCCCTGCCGGAAAAAGCCAAGGCGGCGTTGACGTTCAACCTCGGACCGCCGGCGTTGCAATTTCTGCTGGAGAACGGTGGCAGCGGTTACTTCCGCACCCGCGTCGTGCAGAGCTACCTGCAAAGCGGCGCTCTGGAACGGGTGCCCCTGGCACCGGAATTCAACTATCCCACCTACCTCGTCTACTCCCGCGACCGTGATTCACCGACCCTGCAACGCGCCTTCGACCTGCTGCGCGAAGTGATCGACTCCGACGAAGACTGGTCGCAACGCTGGAACCCGCTGACCTGACGCCGGATTGCACCGGATCATGGCCGTTCCACCCTCAAGGTTCGGCCAGCCGGATCACCGAAATCAACTAACCTGCAGGAGATAACAAAAACGACAGGTGATTGCATGAGGCAGACCACCGAAGGATTTCGCAGCCGCTATCGCGCGGCCATTCATCCGCTGTACAACCCCTGGCTGCATGGCGCTTTTGTCCTGCTGTTCGGGTCGCTGGCCATCAGCGTTTTCTGGAGCAGCGTGCACCAGGTTCAGCCGCTGGAATGGCTGGCAGTGCCTGCGTCACTGCTGTTGTTCAATCTCGGCGTTTATCTGATTCACCGCCACCTGGGGCACCACAAAAAAAACTACGCGCGCATGTTTTACGCGCGGCATGCCGGTGACCACCACAGCTTCTTCGCCCCTGGGCACATGGCCTATGACAGTGCCCGCGACTGGCGGGTGATCCTGTTCCCAGCCTGGTTGATCGTGCTGCACACGCTGGTGATCACCCTGCCCTTGTGGTGGCTGCTCAAGCAACTGGACGCAAACGTCGCCGGCTTGGTCGCCGGGTGCCTGGTGCTCGGTTACCTCGCTTATGAAGTGTTCCACGCCTGCGAGCACTTACCGGCGCACCACCCTGTCGCGCGCTTACCCTGGATCAGCCAGATGCGTCGCCTGCACGAACTGCATCATCGGCGCGAGCTGATGCAGGAGCGCAACTTCAACATCGTCTTCCCGCTGATGGACTACCTGTTCGGCACCCTTTACTGGGAGCCTGAAAATGATTCGCTCAACCTGACGAGACACGCCATGACCCGCATGCAGCATCAGATTGTCATTGCCGGACACCCTATCGAGATACTCGCCTACGCCAGCAGCGTGACGCTCTGGCCTGAGTGGCATCCCTCGTCGTTGCGGATCGAGGGTCCGGCCGGCCCGTTGCACGCAGGTGCCCGTTTCGAAGAGGACATACGCGCCGGCGGACGCGATGGACACTTGAGCTGGGAAGTCGCGGAGTACCTGCCGGGACGGCGCTGGAACGCTCGCGCACAGGGTGATCACGGTTTGTCGCTGGTGCTGACCTACGAGTGCGTTGCCGAGGGCAGCAGCACACGTTTTGTCCGTACGCTGGAGTACCAGTTCAGTGGCCTGGCGATGCGCATCGCCAACCGCTTGCTGCTCAAGCGTCGTATCGATCATGAGTCCGCGCAATCCATGCTGGCATTGGCCGAGATGGCGCAACAACATTTGGCAGCCAAGAGAATCAGCGCGTGAGGCTGCGTCATGTTGCGCTGCTGGCCAGCGTCGCGATTGCCGGTTTCCTGCTGTTGTGGCCGACCAAGGTCAAACCGGTTGCCTGGTCACCCGCGCCGGCCCCCTCGCTGAGCAGCGGCCCCTACGCAGACAATCAACGCCTCAAGGGACTTGAACGCGCTGGCGCCGCCGGGATCGACGGTCCGGAAGCCCTGCTACTGGAAAACGACAGGCTCATCACCGGCCTGCATGACGGCCGAGTGATCAGCACCAGCATTGACGGCGATGTGCGCAAGGTACTGACCGACACCGGCGGCCGCCCCCTGGGCCTGGCGCGGCATCCCAACGGCTTGCTGGTGATTGCCGATGCGGTCAAAGGCCTGTTGTCACTGGATGCCCAAGGCCGACTCGTACCGCTGACCACACAGGCCGGCGGTGTGCCCTTTGGCTTTACCGACGACGTGGCCATCGACAAGCCGGGTCGATACGCCTATTTCAGCGATGCCTCCAGCCGTTACGGCTATGGTCACGACGGCGAGGCGATCATCGAGCACGGCGGTGACGGTCGACTGTTGCGTTACGACTTCCAGACCGGCGATACCAGCGTCCTGCTGGACAAACTGGAGTTCGCCAACGGCGTGACACTGGGCCCCGAGGATGCCTATGTACTGGTCAACGAGACCGGCGCCTACCGCATCAGCCGTTATTGGCTGACAGGCCCGAAAGCGGGAACCCACGACCTGTTCATCGACAACCTGCCGGGGCTGCCGGACAACCTCTCCTTCAACGGCCACGACCGCTTCTGGGTGGCCTTGTATGCACCACGCAACGCCCTGCTCGATGGCACGGCGGCCCATCCATTCATACGCAAGATGATCGTGCGGGCAATGACCGTTCTGCCCAAGCCAGTGGAAAAACGCGGATTTGCCCTGGGACTGGACCTCGAAGGCAAGGTGATCGCCAACCTGCAGGACGGCAGCAGCGACAATTACTCACCCATCACCACCGTACGCGAGTACGGCGACTGGCTGTATTTCGGATCGCTGAAGGCACAGAACATGGCGCGGATGCCGTTGGGCAAGGCGCTGCATTGATTCAATCCCCCCCCCTGTGGGACCGAGCTTGCTCCTGCAAAGGGCGGGGATTCAATCAGGATCAGGATCGCCAGCATCGTCTGGCGGCAGGTCATCAAGCCCCGGATCTTCCTCGGGATTGACCGTGTTGTGCTCCGGACTCAAGGGTTCCGGGTGCGTGGGGATCGGGTCGTAACCGCCCTGCTGTTCACTTGGGAATTTTGGCTGATTCATGGGGCACCTCGCATGGAGCCGTATTGTCGGTCTCTGAACATTCGAGGTGCCGGGGTTTATCGCCGTTCCATTTTTCGCTCAACCGTCGTCGGCGACCGCTGGTGAGTCAGGAAGGCGACTGGAGCTGCCTGACGATCTTGTCCTTGACCTCCAGGCGCTTGGCTTTGAGTCTGGTCACCGCGTCATCGCTGGATTTGGCCTCCTCTGCCTCCACCACCGCTTTATCCGCCTGGGAATACTTGTTGATCAGTGAATCCAGTAACGGATCTTCAGCGCGTTTCTTCTGAATTTCTTCCTTTGTGCGTTTCAGATCCTGAAAAAGGTCGTGGGGCACCGGCATGGAACACCTCCGTTTGTTAATCGGTAGCAAACGCGACTAATTGCGTTCACCAACTATCAGAATGGCCTTGGTTAGGCGCTTCTGTCGACCGCCTGTCAGACCAGCGGTGCCCGTTCGTCGTCCTGTGGCTGATCCGGTAAAACCTTTGCCTGTTTTCAGGCCTCCACCGGTTATCGATGACTGAACACCCTCATACATCCCCGTGGAGAATGACCAATGGACGGATTCAACCTGCGCCACCTCACCCTCGCCATCGCCTTGAGCAGTTGCATGGGCAGCGTATTTGCTGCCACCTCCAATGACTTTGTCGACAACGCTGCCGCCGGCGGTATCGCCGAAGTCGAAGCCAGCAAACTGGCCCTGGAAAAAAGCGCCTCGGCCGACGTCAAGGCGTTCGCCAACATGATGATCAGCGATCACTCCAAGGCCAATGACGAACTGGCCGCCATCGCCAAACAGCACGACATCAAGGTGCCGGACAGCACGACGCTGGTGAAACAGGCCAAGGAGAAGATCCTCGACATGCGCGATGAGTCCTTCGATGCGGCCTACGCCAACAATCAGGTCAAGGCCCACGAAGAGACCATCAAGCTGTTCAAGAAAGAGGCCGACACGGTGACGGACGACCGGGTTGCAGGGGCCACCGAACTCAAGGGCTTTGCGCAGAAGATGTTGCCTGCGCTGGAGAAGCACCTGGACATGGCCAAACAGCTTCAGGCTGCCCACCCGAGCAAATAGATTCACCCTTGCCAAGACGAAAGCCGCATCGATGGATGCGGCTTTTTTGTTGTGCAGGAATGACTAAATAAATCATCACCTTGCGTTTCGCCGACTAGAGTCTATGTGCACTGAATAGAAATTAACGGCAAACACGAACAACTATTTCGTGCGGCAAATGTCATTGAATGGCGCGCGTCATCTTTCGGTGGCCCGGCCCCCACTTTTCAAGGAGCAAAAGCACATGGCGGCACTGCAAAGCAGCACTCTCGAGGCGATGTCAAAAAACCAGGCCCAACTGCTTGCCGAGTGGAGCAACGGCCTGGAAAACAGCGGTGCCACGCGCAACCTCAAGGAACAGGACCTCAAGCAACAAACCTCAGAGTTCCTGCACCTGCTGGTCCGCGGCCTGCAGAATGGCAACACCCAGAATATCAATACGCCGGGCTGGGACGAGATTCGGGTCTTCCTGGAAAAACTCTCCCACAGTCGCGCCACGCTCGGCCAGGATTCGCAGCAGACCGCCAGTTTCATTTTTGCCTTGAAGGGCCCGATGTTTGCGCTGCTGCAAAACCACTATCAGGACAGCCCTGCCTTGCTGGCCGAGCAATTGTGGGAAATCTCCGAGCTCCTCGATGCGCTGGGCATGCACACCATCCGTACCTTCCAGAAGTCCCGCGAATCGGTGATCAAGCGCCAGCAGGAAGAGCTCCTGGAACTGTCGACCCCAGTGGTCAAGCTGTGGGACGGCGTACTGGCGCTGCCAATGATCGGCACCCTCGACTCGCAACGCACCCAGGTGGTGATGGAGTCGTTGTTGCAGCGGATCGTCGACACCGGTTCGGAAATCGCCATCATCGACATCACCGGCGTGCCGACTGTCGACACCCTGGTCGCCCAGCACCTGCTCAAGACCGTCACCGCGATTCGCCTGATGGGTGCCGATTGCATCATCAGTGGCGTGCGTCCGCAGATCGCCCAGACCATCGTGCACCTGGGCCTGGACCTGCAAGGCGTAGTGACCAAAGCCAACCTGGCCGACGCCCTGAAACTGGCCCTGACCCGACTGGGGCTCAGCGTCAACAAGGCAGGTTGAGCCCATGGAACGGATTCCTATTTTGCAGATGGGCGACTTCCTGCTGGTGACCATCCAGGTCGACATGCATGACCAGCTCGCCCTGACCCTGCAGGACGATCTGTCCGAACGCATCAGCAGAACCACTGCCCGTGGCGTGCTGATCGACATTTCGGCGCTGGACATGGTGGACTCGTTCATCGGCCGGATGATCGGCACCATTTCCGGCCTGTCGAGCATCATGGATGCCCAGACCGTGCTGGTCGGCATGCAGCCCGCCGTCGCCATCACCCTGGTCGAGCTGGGCTTGACCCTGCCGGGCGTGAAGACGGCCTTGAACGTCGAGCGCGGCATGCAACTGTTACAGGACCGAGTACACCAGCAATGACCGTGCGCAGCAGCGGTACTCAACCGATCAACATAGAGCAGGACGTCGTCCTGGCCCGCCAGACTGCGCGCAAGCTCGCGCAGGAATGCGGCATGCGCCTGATCGACCTGACCAAACTGGTCACCGCCGTCAGCGAGCTCGCGCGTAACACCATGGTCTATGGCGGCGGTGGCAATATGGACTGGCAGATCCTCGATGAAAATGCCCGCAGCGGCCTGCGCCTGACCTTCCGCGACGAAGGCCCCGGCATCCCCGACATCAAGCTGGCGATGACCGATGGCTGGACCTCCGGTTCCGGCCTGGGCCTGGGCCTGACCGGCGCCAAGCGCCTGGTGGACGAATTCGAACTGGATACCGCGCCGGGCCAGGGCACACGCGTAACCATCACCCGATGGACATGACCCTGAGCGGCTCGCTGACCCAGGTGTTGGCGATCGAAGACAGCAGCCAGATCGGTCACGCCCGGCGCACCGCGCAGAAGCTCGCGGAAAAACACGGGCTCGATGCGACGGACGCCGGGCGGGTTGCCCTGGTCGCCACGGAACTGGCCAGCAACATCCTCAAGCACGCCGCCCGGGGTGAAATTCACCTGAGGGTTCTGCCCCGCAAAAACGGTGCTGGCATCGAGATGCTCGCCATCGATCGAGCCCAGGGTTTTGATCTGCAGGCGTGCCTGACCGACGGTTTTTCAACCGGTGGCACCCAAGGCATCGGCCTCGGAGCGGTTTCACGCCAGACGGAAGTGTTCGATGTCTACGCCGATGCCCGCGGTGCCGTACTGCTGACACGTGTCTATCCCCGGGAAGACAAGGCCGCGGACCGACGCTTTGGCATCAGTCAGCATTCGTTGCACGACGACCCGGCCTGCGGTGATGTCTGGCACCTGGCCTATGACGGCGCGCGCATCAGTGCTTTGGTGATTGATGGATTGGGCCACGGCGAAGACGCCGAAAAGGCCGCCCGCGCAGGCGAAAGCGCCTTCGCCCCTATCCCCTTCGCTTCGCCAGTGCAACTGCTTGAGGAAATGCACATCGCCATGACCGCCACTCGCGGAGGGGCTGCCGCCGTGGCGCAGTTCGATGCCGCGCGCGACGGGCTGACCTTCGCCGGTATCGGCAACATTGGTGCCTGCCTGGTCACTGCGGACAAATCCCGCGGCCTGGCCTCCCATCCCGGCATCGTCGGCGTGCAATTTCGAAAGGCGCAACCCTTTGACTATGCTCAAGTGAACGGACAGCTATTGATCATGTACAGCGACGGCCTGCAATCGCGCTGGAACCTGCAGGACTACCCCGGCCTGGTGCACCGGCACCCGGCCGTGATCGCCGCTGTGCTGCATCGCGACTTCTGTCGCGGGCGGGACGATGTTACGGTGCTGGTCATTGCTCTGGAGGCCACCCATGGCTGAAACATCCGTGAACCCGCTCGACGAACAGGCGGCACTGATCGCGCAACTGCAAGGTGAAGCCTCGGCCCTGCGCGACGAGCTGGATGAAACCAATCAGGGCGTACTGGCGCTGTATGCCGAACTCGATACCCAGGCCGAACAACTGCGCCAGGCATCGGACCTGAAAAGCCGTTTCCTGTCCTACATGAGCCACGAGTTTCGCACGCCGCTGGGCTCGATCCTGAGCATCGCCAGCCTGCTCACCGACGAACTCGACGGTCCGCTGAGCGATGAGCAGCACAAACAGGTGGCGTTCGTCAGCAATGCCGCGCGGGAACTCAGCGACATGGTCGATGACCTGCTCGATCTGGCGAAAATCGAAGCCGGGCGCATCACCATTTCCCCTGCCTGGTTCGACATGCTCGACCTATTCGCCGCCCTGCGCGGCATGTTCCGGCCGATTGTCGACACCAGTGCCGTGGACCTGATTTTCGAAGAACCGGTGGGCCTGCCGCGGCTGTACACCGATGACAAGAAACTCGCGCAGATCCTGCGCAATTTCATCGCCAATTCGCTGAAGTTCACCACCCGCGGTGAAATACGGGTCTCCGCCCGGCTGGAAAACCCTGCCCATGTGCGTTTTGCCGTCAGCGACAGTGGCATCGGTATTGCTCCCGAGCTGCATGGTGCCTTGTTCGAGGACTTCTCCCAGGTCGATTCACCGTTGCAAAAACGCCTGCGCGGCACGGGCCTCGGCTTGTCGCTGTGTAAGCGTTTTGCCGGGTTGCTCGGTGGTGAAGTCGGGGTGCAAAGCGAACCCGGCGTGGGTTCGACCTTTTTCGTGATCATCCCGCTGGCCATCGCAATGGAGCCTGCCGATGAAACGTGATCTGCGCTTGCTGATCGTCGACGACAACGTTGCCACCCGCTACGCCCTGCGTCGGCGTCTGGAGCGCCACGGCTACGAAGTGTTGGAAGCAGGCACCGGCAATGAGGGCCTGGAACTGATCGACAGCGTGTCCATCGATGCGCTGATTCTCGACGTCAACCTGCCTGACATGAGCGGCTTCGACATCGTCCGCAAGCTGCGCTCGGAAGCCGCCACGGCGCTGTTGCCGGTGATTCACGTGTCGGCGGCCTCGATCCAGACCGGCGACATCATCACCGGGCTCGATGCCGGGGCCGACGCCTACCTGATCCACCCCGTGGACCCGGACGTGCTGCTGGCCACCCTGCGCACGTTGCTGCGGGTACGAGACATAGAGAATGCCCTGCGCGAAAGCGAGGCGCGCTTTCGCGAGATCTTTATCAACGTATCGGCACCTATTGCAGTGCTGGATGCCGAGCTGAAAGTTCACGAATGCAACCACGCATTCGCGCAACTGGTGCAGGACAACCTGGCCGCTGACACGCTGCGCGAGTGCTTCGACGACGACCAGAGCGCCGTGATCGAAGAACTGCGCCTGCGCCTGGCCTATGGCGAGCGCTGGAAGGGCACGCTCAATATGCGCGTACTGGGTGAAGTCCGCGAAACCGAGTGGCAGATTTCCCCCTACCGCACGCCTGAACTGAGCCTGGTCTTCGTCGAGGATGTCACCGAACACCGTCACCGCGAGCGCTCACACCTGGCGCAACTGGATGACGCCACCACCCAATTGGCCAAGGAAGTGGCCGAACGCGCACGCACCGAGGCGCAATTGTTGCAGGTGCAGAAGATGGACGCGCTGGGCAAGTTGACCGGCGGTATCGCCCACGACTTCAACAATTTGCTCACCGGCATCATCACCAGCCTGGAGTTGATCCAGAAGCGCGTCGCCGAAGCCCGAACCGACAAGGTGCAGTTCTACGCCGAAGCGGCGCTGGCCTCCGCCACCAGTGCCGCTTCATTGACCCACCGGTTACTGGCTTTTGCCCGCCAGCAGCCCCTCGATACCCGGCCGGTGGACATCAACGAACACATCCGTTCCCTCGAAGAATTGCTGGTACGCACCATTGGCGAACGCATCGCCTTGAAGCTGGAACTCACCACCAAACCGGCCATCGCCCTGGTCGATCCGATCCAGCTGGAAAGCGCCATGCTCAACCTGGTGATCAACGCCCGCGATGCGTTGCCTCAAGGCGGCAATATCTGGGTCAACACCTACGCAGCCTTTTCCCATGGCGACCCCAATCTGGCCGATGGCGCCTACGTCGCCCTGTCGGTGCGCGATGACGGCACCGGCATCGACCACAGCGTGATCGGCAAGGTCTTCGATCCGTTTTTCACCACCAAACCTTTGGGCCAGGGCACCGGGCTCGGGCTGTCGAGCATCTACGGTTTCGCCCGACAGTCTGGCGGTGATGCACACATCCGCAGCGTGGCGCGACGCGGTACAGAAGTGACCATCATGCTGCCTGCCAGCTCCGATCCTACGGTGAGCCTGACCGAGCCTGCCTGCGTTGACCCGCAGGGCGCCGGCGAACACATATTGATTGTCGAAGACACACCGTCTGTGCGCATGTTCGTCGCCGAAGTGCTGGTGGATGCGGGCTACCGCTGCACCCAGGTGGGCGATATTGAAAGCGCCCTGGAGCGCTTGCAGAACGACCACTCCATCGAATTGCTGCTCACCGATGTCGGCCTGCCGCGCATGAGCGGCCGTGAACTGGCGGATGTCGCCCGGGGCTGGCGCGAGACCTTGCCGATCCTGTTCATGACCGGCTACGCCGAAACCGCGATCAATCGACAGGTGTTCCTGGGCAATGGCATGGAAATGCTGATCAAGCCGTTCCAGATCAACGAACTGCTGGACAAGGTGCGACGTACCCTGGACGGCGTCTGAAATCCCCAACAAACCCTGTGGGAGCGAGCTTGCTCGCGATAGCGGTGCATCAGGCGACAATTCTATTGAATAGACGGCCGTCTTCGCGAACCCGCTCCCACAGGGGAATTTTGTCAGCCGTTGAGGACGGCGCGCACCCTGCGGGTCAGCGCCTCTGCGCTGTAAGGCTTGCTGAGCAGGTGCGTATCCGGACTCAGCTGATGGTTGCGCGAAATGATGTCGCGGGTATGCCCTGACGTGAACAACACCGCCACGGGCGGTTCCTGCACCTTGGCCCAGGCTGCCAGGTCTGAACTCTTGATCAGGCCGGGCATCACCACATCGGTGAAGATCAGATCCACGGCCACCCCCTCGAGTAGCATCTGCATGGCCATGTCGCCGTTGTTCGCCGTGACAATCTGGTAGCCCTCGTCGCGCAGCAACTCCACCACCGACACCCGCACCGCGTCATTGTCCTCGACCACCAGGATGCGTTCATGACCGCCCTGCTGTTGCACGTCGCTGTCCGGCGTTTCCACCGGCGTCGAACGCAAGGTGCGCGGAAAATACAGCTGCGCCCGTGTGCCCTGCCCGACCTCGCTGTCGATCTCGATATGGCCGCCACTCTGCTTGACGAAACCGAACACCATGCTCAACCCGAGCCCGGTGCCCTGCCCGTCGGCCTTGGTGGTGAAGAAGGGTTCGAAGACCTGGGCCAGGACCTCGGACGGCATGCCAATACCGTTGTCAGTCACTGACACGCGCACAAACTCACCGGGAACGATACCCTTGCCCATACAAAACCCAGGGGCCAGCACAATGTTCTCGGCACTCAGCTCGATGGTCCCCTCGCCTTGCAAGGCATCACGGGCATTGATCGCCAGATTGAGAATGGCGTTTTCCAGCTGATTGCCATCGACAAACACCGCCCAGGCGTCCTCCGGCGCGCTCATGTGCACCTGCACGGTTTCGCCCAATGCGCGTTGCAACAGCTCTGCCAACCCATCGAAGATCTGTCGCAAGGTCACCACCGCCGGCGACAATGGCTGACGCCGGGCAAACGCGAGCAATTGCGAAGACAGTTTGGCGCCGCGCTCGACAGCGGCAATCGACGCTGCTACCCGGCGCTGCACATTGGCGTTGCCGGGTTCGTGTCGCGCCAGCAGGTGCAGGTTGCCGGCGATCACCTGCAACAGGTTGTTGAAGTCATGGGCCACGCCGCCGGTCAGACCGCCAATGGCTTCCAGCTTCTGCGACTGGCGCAATTGCTCTTCGGCCGCCAGGCGCGCTTCTACTTCCTCGGCGACCCGCTGCTCCAGGTTGCGGGTGAACCTGAGCAATGACTCTTCGGCAATCTTGCGTTCATGGATATCGATCAGTACCCCGGGGAAACGAAAAGCCTCACCCTGCGCATTGAATTCGCAGCAACCACTGGCGAGCACCCAAAGGTAACTGCCGTCGGGCCGCAAGATGCGGTACTCGGCGTTGTAGGCCTCGCCGGTTTCAACCGATAGGCGCACTCGCTCGCGCACCCAGGCGAGGTCGTCGGGGTGGATGCGTCGTTCGGCTTCTTCCTGGGAAAGATGGTTGAGGTCCTGCCCGGGTGGGAAATAGAAAGTCCGGGCAAAACGCTCATCGGCGGACAGCACGTCGGTTTTGACGTCCCACACGAAGGAACCAAGCAAGGCTCCGGCATTCAATGCCAGGCGGACCCGCTCGTTGTCGGCGCGGTAGGCGTCTTCGGCAGCCTGGCGCCGACGTTCGGAGTTCACTCGTTCAGTGGTTTCCACCACCATGGCCATGACCCCGGCCGGGCGCCCGTCATCATTGGAAACCGGGCTGTAATAGAGGTCCAGCCAGACTTCTTCGGGAATGCCATCGCGCAGTAGCACCAGCTCTTTATTGCGATAGGACAAGGTACCGCCGGCCAGGCAGGTGTCGACCACATGACGGTTGAATTCGGCGACTTCCGGCCAGCCCAGCTCGACCGGAGAACCCAACAGATAAGGATGCCGTCCTCCGGCAAATGCCGAATACGCATCGTTGTAGATCATGTACCCGGACGGCCCCCAGAGCATGACCATCGGCAGCGGCGAGGCGAGCATCAATTGCACCGAACTGCTCAGGCTTTTCGACCAGCTACCCAGCGCGCCCAGCTCGGTCCGGCTCCAGTCGAACGCACGAATGCGCCCGGCCATTTCGCCGTTCCAGCCGGAACACCCGTGGCTTTCCTCTAGAAACTGCATTGGCTCGCTCTACCCCGGTCATTGACACCCGTGTGTTTCGAGCATCCTGCACGTCATTCGTTTCATATGAGGTATAGCTGATTCTCCCGGGCCCAGGCTCCCCCCTTTGCCCTCGATGGTCTCAACGAAAACGCGGGGCACCAGATGCCCCGCGTCGTTCATGCCTCCATCGCGAGCAAGCTCGCTCCCACGAGGGCCTATACCTCAATCAAATGCTTGAGCGGGTTGTAGCTGGTCTTGAGGGTCGCCGCCACATCAAGAATGGCCTTCTCGATGCCATTCAGATGCATGCAGGTCAGTTCAATCGCCGCACTCTGGTTGCCCGCCTCGATGTATTCGATCAAGCGCAAATGCTCATCGTCCCGGCAGGCTTCGTGGCTGTCGTCATCCAGCGCCGCGGCGTACAGCGACGCCCGGGAAATCAGCTTCTGGTACCAGTCCAGCAGCACCGGGTTATTCAGGCTGCGGGCCAGCTTGATGTGGAACTCGCCCAATAGATGGATCAAGCGCTCGTGGTCGCCGCTCTGGTGCGCCTCGTCCTCCAGCAACAGATGATCACGCAAGTCGCGGGTGACCGCCGTATCACGCCGTCGGCACAGTTCACTAACGATGCCGATCTCGATCAGGCGCCGGGTTTCGAACAAAGAACGGATCTCTTCGTCACTGGGCAACGACACCGACGCACCTTTATTGGGCTCGGTGGTGACCAGTCCATCGGCCTCCAATTGCTTGAGCGCGGCACGTACGGAAGTGCGGCTGACATTGAAAAGTTCGGCCAGTGACGCCTCGCCCAGCTTCATGCCCGGGCGTAACGAGCGCTTGCTGATCGCCTCGTAAACCCCTTGGTAGACACGGTCGACCGTGGTTTCCAGTTTCTTCTCGGTCATTCATCAACTCCTCGCGCCCTGTGCAAACAGCCCTGGCGAGTGGATAGCCATTGAAAAAGGGGCTTGCACGGGCAGGTTAATCCGGGTATTTCTAAATTGCATCCAGATTTTGCATACAATAATTAGAGGAATGCACCATTATGGGTCATCCAGTTGCAATTCAAGTGCGAAACGTCTCAAAGCGATACTCTGAAGATCCCGGGCTGGCACCGGCCCTCGACAATGTGTCCGTCGACATTGCCGACAACGAGTTCTTCACCCTGCTTGGCCCTTCCGGCTGCGGCAAAACCACCTTGCTGCGCACCATCGCCGGCTTCGAGCACGTCAGCGACGGCGAGATTCGCCTGGCCGGCGAGCCGGTCAATGATTTGCCGCCGTTCAAGCGCCGGGTCAACACGGTCTTCCAGAGTTACGCGCTGTTTCCACACATGAGTGTGGCGCAGAATATCGCCTTCGGCCTCGAGATGCAGGGCCTGGATCGCAAACTGATCTCGCAGCGGGTCGACGAAATGCTCGCGCTGGTGCAAATGCAGCACCTGGCGGGGCGCAAACCGGCTGAACTGTCCGGTGGCCAGCAGCAGCGCGTGGCGCTGGCCCGGGCCCTGGCGCCGAAACCGAAAGTGCTGTTGCTCGACGAACCGCTGTCGGCGCTGGACCTCAAGCTGCGCAAGGAAATGCAGGTCGAGCTCAAGCGCGTACAGAAAGAAGCCGGGATCACCTTCATCTTCGTCACCCACGACCAGGAAGAAGCCCTGACCCTGTCCGACCGCATCGCCGTGATGTCCGCCGGCAAGATCCTGCAGATCGGCACGCCCAACGAGATCTACGAGCGCCCCCAACACCAGTTCGTCGCCCAGTTCATCGGCGACATCAATTTCCTCCCCGGCCACCTCAAGCGCGGCCAGCAGAACGAGCACCTGTTCGTGCCCAATGGCATGCCGGTGGAAATTCCCTGCCCGCCCCAGGGCGTCAACGGCGCCAAGGTGCAACTGGCGTTTCGTCCCGAGCGCTCGCAACTGGTCGACCCCACCCAGCCCCATCATCTGCGCGGCGTGATCGAGGCCGTGCTGTACGTCGGCACCGCGACCCTCTACCAGTGCCGTCTGAACAACGACATCAAGGTCATGCTGCGCGAAAACAACGAAGGCCTGAACCATGGCCGGGTGGTCGGTGATCGCGTCGCGGTCAACCTGCCGCCCCACGCCTGCCTGTTGATGGAGGCCTGAGATGAGCGTCAGCAGCACTTCCCCAGCCCTCAACCGTGCGCTGTTGCTCAGCCCGGTGGTTCTGACCCTGCTGGCCCTGATCGCCATTCCACTGGGCATCATGGGCTACATCAGCCTGTTGCCGCGCAACGTGTACGGCGGTGTCGACTGGCAAGCCAACTGGCAATTGCAAAGCTACGTGCAGCTGTTTTTCCAGGAAGGTTTCGACGGTGAGCTTGAATTGAACTGGGTCTACGCCCAGGCGCTGTTGCGCTCGGTGTTCCAGGCCGGCGGCACCACTGTCCTGTGTTTCCTGTTCGGTTTTCCGGTGGCGTTGTGGATGTCGAGCCTGACCCCGCGCCGGCGCAACCTGATGGTGTTGCTGATCACCATCCCGTTCTGGACCAACCTGCTGATCCGCAACTACGCCTGGCTGATCATCCTGCGCGAGCAAGGCTGGGTCGCCCAGGGCCTGAACGCACTGTTCCCCCAGGCCGGTGGCATCACCCTGCTCTACAACGACTTCGCCGTCAGCGTCGGGCTGGTCTACAGCTTCCTGCCGTTCATGATCCTGCCGATCTATTCGACTTTGGAAAAACTCGACTGGCGCCTGGTGGAGGCCGCCTACGACCTGGGCGCCAATCGCTGGCACGCGCTGCGCCGGATCATCCTGCCGCTGTCGATGCCCGGCGTGATTGCCGGTGCGCTGCTGGTGTTCGTACCCAGCCTCGGCGCGTTCATCACTCCGGCGATTCTCGGTGGTGGCAAGACGCTGATGATCGGCAACCTGATCCAGCAACAGTTCGGCACTGCGCGCAACTGGCCGCTGGGCAGTTCGCTGTCGTTCCTGCTGCTGGGGATCATGCTGCTGTCCCTGGTGCTGTACGCCCTCTATAGCCGCAGTGCCGCCAAGAGCCAACGCCCGGGAGCCCAAGCATGATTGCCCTGCACCTGAAGAAACTGCCGCTGACCCGTGAAGTCAGCCTGTTGATGCTGGCCTATCTGTACCTGCCGATCCTGGTCCTGATCGCCTACAGCTTCAACGCCAACCGTTCGGCAACAGTGTGGACCGAGTTTTCGTTCGCCTGGTACGGACGCATCCTCGCCAACCCGTCGATCCAGACCGCGGCGCTGAACTCGATCATCGTCGCCAGCATTGCCACGGTCTGCGCCACGGCCATTGCCCTGCTCGCGGCGCTGGCGACCTACCGGCCGTTCTATGGGCAGAAGATGGTCGAGGGCGGGATCAACCTGCCGCTGATCCTGCCGGAGATCGTCACCGCCGTGGCCACCCTGCTGCTGTTCATGGCATTGGGCATCAAGCTCGGTTTGCTGACAGTGATCATCGCCCACATCGGCTTCTGCATTCCGTTCGCCTACCTGCCGATCCGTGCCCGCCTCAATGACATGGACAAGAGCCTGCTGGAGGCGGCGAACGATCTGTACGCCAACCCCTGGCAGGTGTTTCGCCGGGTGACCCTGCCGCTGCTGTGGCCGGCGGTGTTGTCCGGGTCGGTGCTGGCGTTCGTGGTCAGCCTCGATGATTTCATCATGACCTTCTTTGTCGCCGGTCCCGGCTCGACCACCTTGCCGGTGTACATCTTCTCGGCGATCAAGGCCGGCGTGACCCCGGAGATCAACGCGATTTCAACGCTGATGCTGGTGATTTCCATCGTTCTCGTAGTGCTGGCCTTCTGGCTTGGCCAACGCGGCAAACAACAATAAACCTGGAGCGCTCTCATGAAAGTGAAAAACATGCGTTTGGCAATGTCCGGTCTGGCCCTGAGTTGTTTCACCGCGTTCACGGCGTTCAGCGCCCAGGCCGCCGAACCCAAGGAACTGTTCTTCTACAACTGGACCGACTACTACCCGGTCGACCTGCTGGCCAAATTCGAAAAGGAAACCGGCATCAAGGTCACCATGGACGGCTACGACAGCAACGAAACCCTGCTGGCCAAGCTGCAGGCCGGTGGTGCGGCGTATGACGTGATCGTGCCGTCACAATCGATCATGCAGACCTTGATCAACCAGAACCTGTTGCTTGAAATCGACACCCCGACCTTGCCCAACTTCCAGTACGTCAAAGAGCCGTTCCGTGACCCGAGTTTTGACCCGGGCCGCAAGTTCTCCGCCCCTTACCTGTGGGGCACCACGGGGTTTTCCTATGACAGTGCGCGGGTGCCGGGCGGCAAGCTTGACGACTCGTGGAAAGAGTTCTTCGAACCGCGCAAGGAACTGCAAGGCCAACTGGCCGCCCTCGACACCTCCAGCAGCGTGATCAACGCCGCCAGTCACTATCTGAATGTCGACGAATGCAGCGAAAACCCGCAGGACGCCAAGCGCATCCTCGAACTGCTGCAAAAACAGAAACCCTTCCTGAAGATGTACAGCTCGGACAACACCGTCGACCGCATGGCCAGCGGTGAAGTGATCATGATGCAGAACTGGAACGGCTCCACGGCCCGCGCCACCCTGCAGAAGAGCACCATCAAGTACGTCTACCCCCGTGAAGGCCTGGCCATGTTCCAGGACAACTTCGCCGTGCCGAAAAGCGCGCCGCACCCCGGCAACGCGAAGATCTTCATCGACTGGATGATGAAGCCGGAAAACGCCGCGGCCGTGTCCAACGCCATCGCCTACGCCAACGGCATCCAGAGCGACCAGTTGCTCGATCCGAAATGGAAGGTCATGGACGCGATCAACATGCCCGACGAATACGCCTCGCGCCTGCGTCCGGAAAAGGAATGCAGCAACAAGGCGCGGGAGCTGCAGGACCGCATCTGGGCCAAGCTCAAGGGCTGATTGCCTGACTTGAAACCCAGTCACGGCCATCACGAGCAAGCTCGCTCCCACACGGGATCTTCAGTGTTCGCCCTCCCGTGGGAGCGAGCTTGGTCCGGGCGGCGTTCCGACGATGAGGCCGTCACTCACAACATAGATTCGAGGTTTGTATGACCCACCCCCAATGGCTGCGCAACGTGCGCCCATACGGCCAGCCCGCCGAAGACCTGCTGATCGAGAACGGCCGCTTCAGCCAACGCCGCCCCGCTTCGAAGGAAGCCTTGTCTGCCACCGACATCGACGGCCAGAACCAATTGCTCACCACCGCCCTGGTGGAAAGCCACGTCCACCTCGACAAAACCCTCTACGGCCAGCCTTGGCGCCCCAACAGCGCCGGCCCAACCCTCAAGGACTACATCGCCAACGAGCGCCGCGTCCTGCGCGAAATCAGTGCGCCCATCGCCCAGCGCGCCGGTGCCCTGCTGGAAAACTGCATCGCCCGTGGTTCGCTGACCATGCGCTGCCACGTCGACATCGACCCGGAATTCGGTTTGCGTCATGTCGAGGCCATGCAGCAGTTGCGCGACACCTATCGCGACTTGATTGACCTGGAACTGGTGGTGTTCCCGCAGACGGGGCTGATCAGCCGCCCCGGCACTGCCGAACTGATGCGCGAAGCCATGGCGCTGGGCGTGGAAAACGTCGGCGGCCTCGACCCTTGCGGTATCGACAACGACCCGATTGCCCAACTCGATTTCGTCTTCAACCTGGCCAGCGAGTTCGACCGTGGCGTCGACATCCACCTGCACGACAAGGGCGAACTGGGCCTGTGGCAGATCAAGCTGATCGCCGACTACACCGAACGCTTCGGCCGCGAAGGCCGGGTGATGATCAGCCATGCCTATTGCCTGGGCATGTTGCCATGGAGCCAGGTCAAACCGCTGGCCGAACGCCTGGCGACACTGGGGATCTCGCTGATGAGTTCCGCCCCGGCCGATTGCGCGGTGCCACCGTTTCTGGCCCTGCGCGAGACCGGCGTGAACCTGTGCCTGGGTTCCGACGGCATCCGCGATGCCTGGTCGCCCATGGGCAACGGCGACATGCTCGAGCGCGCGATGCTGCTGGCGTTCCGTTTCGACCTGAACAAGGACGAGGAACTGACGGCGGCGTTCGAAGCCGCCACCGTCAACGGCGCCTTGGCACTGGGTCGCAAGCCCGCTGGTATTGAAATCGGCCAACCCGCGGACTTCTTGCTGATGCCTGTGCAAACTCTCGGTGAGGCAGTGGTCTCGCGGCCGGCACGTCAGGTCTATCGCGCCGGTCATCTGGTCGCTGCGGGCGGTCGCTTGCTGGACAGCCGTTTGTGAAGCGCATCGGTCTGCGCGCCAGCTGCCTGGTCGGTTTCGATGGCATGCAGCACGTCCTGTGGCGTGACGGCGAAGTGGTGTTCCATGGTTCGCGCATCGAGTTTGTCGGACGCGGGTATCCCGGGTCGGTGGATCAATGGATCGATTACGGCAATGCCCTGATCGGCCCCGGCTTCATCGACCTGGATGCCCTGGGCGACCTCGACTCCACCGTGTTGACCCTGGACAACGGTGACGAGCGCGACATGGGCCGGATGTGGTCGCAGCAGTACCTGTCTGAGGGATCTCGGGAAAGCTACAGCCCTGAAGAGGAGGTCTTCAAGTACCGCTACGCCTTCACCCAGTTGATCCGCAATGGCATCACCACGGCGATGCCGATCACCTCGATGTACTACCGCGAGTGGGCCGAAACCTACGACGAGTTTGCCGCGGTGGCCGGTGTCGCCGCCGAACTGGGGCTGCGTACCTATCTCGGTCCTTGCTACATGAGCGGCATGAGTTACTGGCGTGCCGATGGCACGCTGGCGCACCACTGGGATGAAAACCGCGGCATGGCCGGGCTTGAGGCGGCTGAACAGTTCTTCAAGGACTTCGATGGCAGCCACCAGGATCTGATTCGCGGCGCGCTGTTGCCCGATCGCATTCAGACCTGCACCCCCGCACTGCTGCAACGCACCGCCGCGCTGAGTCGGGAGCTGAACGCGCCGATGCGCCTGCACTGCTGCCAGGGTCAGGGCGAGGTGGCGATGGTTGAACAATTGCGCGGCGCTTCGCCTCTGAGTTGGTTGCAGCAACTCGGCCTGTTGACCCCGCGCAGCCTGCTGCCACACGGCATCTACACCCGTGGCGATGACGACCTGCAACGGTTGGTGGACGGCGGCGCAAGCCTGGTGCATTGCCCAGTGGTGTTTGCCCGTGATGGCGAGGCGCTGGACTCCTTCGGTCGCTATCGTGCCAAGGGCATGAACTTCGCCCTCGGTACCGACACCTGGCCCGCCGACCTGCTGGACAACATGCGCCAGGGCCTGAACATTGCCCGCTTGATGGAGGGCGGCAACGAGCTGACCAGCACCCTGGATATGTACAACGCCGCCACCCTTGGCGGGGCCAAGGCCCTCGGTCGCGATGATATCGGCCGCCTGGCCCCTGGCTGCAAGGCTGACATCACGGTGTTCAACTTGCGTGGCCTGCACTTGGGGCCACTGTTTGATCCGTTGAAAAACCTGCTGCTGGCCGGGCGCGGTGATGACTGCATCGCCAGTTACATCGACGGCCGCTGCGTGATGCACGACGGCCAGGTCCAGGGTGTCGACTACACCGCCCTGCAACGTCAGGCCCAGCGCCAATTCGAAAAGCTGATGCGCAGCCACAGCGACCGGGCCTTTGGCCAACCGGACTGGAAAACCCTGTTCCGCCCCGCCATCCCCTTTGCCGATGACTACAGCGCTGACGCGCCACTGAGCGCGATTGATCCACTTCTTTAGGGATTCTTGCCTATGCAAAGCTTCGACTTCAGCACACTGAGCCCACGGGACAAATACAAGATCCTGATTGGCAGCGTGGTGCCCCGACCGATTGCCCTGGTCACCACGGTCGACGGCGAAGGCCGGATCAACGCCGCACCGTTCAGTTTCTTCAACGCGCTGTCGGCCGATCCGCCGATCCTCGCCCTGGGCGTGGAAAATTACGGCGACCTGAGCCCCAAGGACACCACGCGCAATATCCAGTTCAGCCAGGAATTCACTGTGAACATCGTCAGCGACGCTCTGGTGGAAGCCATGAACGTCTGCGCCGTGCCCTTCGCACCGGGCTTCGACGAACTGACTGCCGCCGGGCTCACGGCCATACCGGGCACCACGGTCAAATGCCCGCGCATCGGCGAAGCGCCGGTCGCACTGGAGTGCCGGCGGATGATGGCATTGTCCATTGGCCAATCCCGGGAGATCATCCTGGGCGAAGTGTTGATGGCCCATGTTCGCGATGAACTGATTGACCCGAAAACCCTGTACATCGATCAGTTGGGGCTTGATGCGATCGGGCGGATGGGCGGCCATGGCTATGCACGCACCCGGGACTATTTCGACCTGCCGACCCGTTCGCTGCAGTCCTGGACGGAAGCGCCGGGAGGTGGCGAGCGGTTCTGGCCAATGGGCAAATAGTACACTGCGCCTATCTCCTGTAGGAGCGAGCCTGCTCGCGATGGTCGTTAACGATAACGATGGCAACCTGTCACCCCGCGGCGCTCTCAGGTTCATCGCGAGCAGGCTCGCACCTACAAGGTCAGTGGAAATCGCGGCTGCGAATGGTGATACCGTCCAATAACGGGCTCAGGTCGCTCAAGCGCCCGGCAATCAAGTGCCGCACCTCGCCCTCTTTTTCCCAGCGCCCGTCGACCTTGAGCAACTGCGAACCCACCAACACCCGGCGCTGGCGTTCAGCCAGATCCCGCCAGACCACCACGTTGACGTTGCCGAACTCGTCTTCCAGGGTGACAAAGGTCACGCCGCTGGCGGTACTCGGCCGTTGCCGTCCGGTCACCAGCCCGGCAACACTGACCGGACGGCCGTGCTCGACCGCCAGCAATTCCTGCGAACTGCGACAGCGCCGGGCTTTCAACTCAACGCGCAACAAGGCCAGTGGGTGCGGCCCCAACGTAGTACCGACACTGTTGTAGTCGGCTTGCAGGTCTTCGCCCACGGTGGGTTTGGGCAACACCACAGCACCCTCCTCCTGCCTCGGCAACCCGGCGAACAAGCCCAACTGTTTCTCCACCCCCGCCACTTCCCAGCGCGCCCGATGTCGATCCCCGGCCAGCCCCCGCAATGCACCGGCATCGGCCAGTTGCTCCTGGGCACGGGCATCGAGGCCGGCCCGCTCACCAAGATCGCCAATGTCGATAAACGCGCCATTCGCCCGCGCCGCCTCAATACGCCGGGCCGCGTCCTCGCGAAAGCCCTTGATCATGCGTAAACCCAGGCGAATCGCCGGTTGTGCGCCGCTGATCGGTTCCAGGCTGCAATCCCAGTCGCTGGCCCGCACGTCCACCGGGCGCACCTGCAGATCATGACGACGGGCGTCCTGCAGAATCTGGTCCGGGCTGTAGAAACCCATGGGCCAGCTGTTGATCAGCGCACAGGCGAAAGCCGCCGGTTCGTGGCATTTCAACCAGCAACTGGCGTAGGTCAGCAAGGCAAAACTGGCGGCGTGGGACTCGGGAAAACCGTAACTGCCAAAACCCTTGATCTGCTCGAATATCTGCGCGGCGAAATCTGCGCTATAGCCTTTTTTCTTCATGCCCGCAGCCAAACGATCCCGGTGCGGTTCAAGGCCGCCGTGACGTTTCCAGGCTGCCATGGAGCGACGCAACTGATCGGCCTCGCCCGGGCTGTAGTCGGCGGCAACGATGGCGATCTGCATCACCTGCTCCTGAAACAGGGGAACCCCAAGGGTGCGCTTCAAAACCTCGCGCAGCTCTTCAGAGGGATAACTTTCCAGTTCTTCCTTGTTTCGGCGGCGCAAGTACGGGTGCACCATGCCGCCCTGAATCGGTCCGGGCCGGACAATGGCCACCTCGATCACCAGGTCATAGAACTTGCGCGGCTTGAGCCTGGGCAGCATCGACATCTGGGCACGCGATTCGATCTGGAATACCCCGACAGTGTCGGCACGACCAATCATGTCGTAGGTTTTTGAGTCCTCGGAGGGCACCGACGCCAGGCTCAAATCCAGATTGCGATGGCGGCGCAGCAAATCGAAACAGCGGCGAATGGCACTGAGCATGCCCAGGGCCAGGATATCCACCTTGAGCAGCCCGACCGCGTCGAGGTCATCCTTGTCCCACTGGATGATGGTGCGCTCGGCCATGGCGGCGTTCTCCACCGGCACCAGCGTGTCCAGCGGATGCTCGGAAATCACGAAGCCGCCGGGGTGCTGGGACAGGTGCCGCGGGAAGCCGATCAACTGCCCGGTAAGGCTGAGCACCCGGCGCAGTATCGGGCTTTCAGGATCGAAGCCGCCCTCGAGCAAACGCTCCACTGGCGGAGTTTCGTCACTCCAGTGACCGCAGCAATCGGCCAGGGCGTTGATTTGATCGGGTGGCAAGCCCAGCGCCTTGGCGACATCGCGCACTGCGCCGGCCGCGTGGTAGGTGCTGACCACGGCCGTCAGCGCGGCCCGGGCCCGACCATAACGATTGAACACGTACTGCAAGACTTCTTCGCGCCGCTCATGCTCGAAATCGACGTCGATGTCCGGCGGCTCGTCGCGTTCCTTGGAAAGAAAACGCTCGAACAGCATGTTCATTCGATCCGGATCGATCTCGGTGATGCCCAGGGCAAAACACACCGCCGAGTTGGCCGCCGAGCCTCGCCCCTGGCAAAGAATCTTCTCGCGTCGGGCGAACGCGACGATGTCCTGGACCGTCAGGAAATAACTTTCATAACCCAGTTCCGCGATCAGCCCCAGCTCCTTGTCGATCAGTGCGCGCACCTTCTCGCTCGCGCCATGGGGCCAGCGCTGCTCGATGCCCTGCTCGGTCAGCACCTTGAGCCACGAGGTCGCGGTGTGCCCCTCCGGCACCAGCTCACGGGGATAGTGATAACGCAACTGACCGAGGTCGAAGGTGCAGCGGCGGGCGATGCTCAGCGTCTCTTCCAGCAAGGCCGGCGGATACAGCTCATTCAGCGCCTCCAGGCTGCGCAGGTGCCGTTCGCCGTTGGGGTGCAGGCGCAAGCCGGCATCGGCCACTGGCAGGTGATGGCGGATCGCGGTCATGGTGTCCTGCAAGGCACGGCGTCCACGCGCGTGCATGTGCACATCGCCGCTGGCCACCGGGGTGATCTGCAGCGCCCTGGCCAGGCTCAGCAGATCGCTCAGGCGCCGGCTGTCATCCTGACCGCGATGCAATTGCACCGCCAGCCACAAGCGCTCGGCGAACACCTGCTTGAGCCAGTGCCCCTGCTCAAAGGCGTCGACTGCATCGGGCACCCACAAGGCCAGCAACCCCGGCAGCGGTTGCTCGAAGTCTTCGCACAGGACTTGATACTGGCCCTTTTGCGTACGCCGCCGGGCCCGGGTGATCAAACGACACAGCCCCTGATACCCCTCCAGGTTCTCCACCAGCAGCACCAGTTTCGGACCGTTTTCGAGGCGTACCTCACTGCCGATGATCAGCGGCAATTCCACCGACTTTGCCGCCTGCCAGGCCCGGACAATACCGGCCAGGGTGCACTCATCGGTGATGGCCAGGGCTTGGTAACCCTGCTTTTTGGCGCGCTGGAACAACTCCAGGGCACTGGAGGCACCGCGCTGGAAACTGAAGTTCGACAGGCAGTGCAACTCGGCATAGTCCTGATTCATGCGAACCAGCCCTGCAGCCACAACGGCCCGTCCTCACCCACCGCCCGCCAGGCCCAGCCCTGCTGGCCGGCGCGGGTCTCGATCAGGTAGTAATCGCGACGCACGTCGCCGCCGTCCCACCAGCCCGACTCGATACGCTCGGGGCCCATGAGGATGCGCGCCGAACCTTGCGGCAGGGCCAAGGGCTCGGTGAGCAACCAGCCCGGGCGTTTCGCTGCGCTACAACCGGGTGTGGACTGCTGGTCAGCCATGGCCTGCCACGCACGCTCGGGGCGATGATCTGCCTGAAAGCGCAAGCCATGCACCGCCTCGTCCCCCAGCCGGGCGCGCAGGCGTTCACGCAACTGCTCCCAGGGCAAGGATTGCTGCGGGCGATCGTCGAACAGCTCTTGATACTGGGGCACGAAGGCCGGCAAGTCTTCGGCGCGCAGGCGAAAGCCGCGCACCGGCGCCTCGACCTGGACCTGCTCCAGCCGCCCCCGGGCCAGCTCGAACAGCATTGCCGGATCACGCTCGGCGCTGAGCAGGCCGACCTTGATCAGCGTGTCCGGCAACCCGGCGTGCTCCAGGTGCAGGTCAAAGCGCTGCACACCGCTGTCGCGACCACAGAGAAATGCCGACAGGTCGCCGGTCAGGCGGCGCAACGGAAACAGCAGGGCCTGGTGGGATTGCACATCGAAATTCAGCTCGATGCGCACATCGAAGCGGTCCGGTGGCAGGTAGAACGCCAGCGCCAGCCGACGCAAGCCGAACAGGGCATCCAGATGCTTGAGCACCTGCGCCTCGAAGCGCCGGGCCAGGCTGTCACGGGGCAATGCCTGCACCTGTTTCAGTGTGCGCAAGCCCATGCGCGACAACGCCGTGGCGACTTGAGCCTCCAGCCCGATACGGTCGACCGGCAATTGCCCCAGGTGATGCTGCAAGGCTTGATCGTCGGGCACCACCAGCCCGTCATAGGCGTTGGCCAGCACCCGCGCCGCCACCGGGTTGGGGGCGGCAACGATCCGATGACGAAACCCCAGGTCGGCCAACTCGCGGCGCAAACGCGCTTCGAATTGCGGCCAGTCACCGAACAGACCAAGACTGGATTCGATTTCAAACACCACCGCGCGCGGGTAGTGCACGCTGACCTGGGAACTGAAGCCATAGGCCCACGCGGCGAGGAATTGTTGCCAGTGCTCAATTTCAGCGGCGTCATACTCGGCCGTGGCAAACCCCTTGCTCAAGGCCTGCGCAGCGTTCATGGACTGCCCGGGGCGCAAACCCAGGACCCGCGCCGCACCATTGACCGCTTGCAGCACCCGGCGCTGAGCCGGACCGGTCAGCAGCGCCAGCGGCTCATCGGGATCGGGGCGCTGACGCAGGACCGCGTCCAGCGCCAATTGCGGGAACAGAATACACACCCAGCGCATGGCAACCTCAATGCCCCACGGCAAAGGCAATGGGTGCCGAACGGGCCAGCCCGCCCCGGCACTTGAGCACCCGTAACTGCGCAGGCCTGGCATCGATGGCAATGCGCAAGGCCGCTGGCGAAGGGTTGATGGCCTCACTGATCGGGCGGTAGGCAAAGGCCAGGGTCTGACCGGTTTCCGCCGCCACCTGCAAGCGTCGCAACGCACGGTCATCGGCCTTGTGCGGCCAGCACAGCACGGCACCGCAACTGCCCGAGCGCAGGCATTGTTCCGCCGCCCACAGCGCATCGCGCTCACTGGCCTGGATGATCGACAGTTGTCGCAGATCGACCCCGGCGCTCTGCCACGCCTGGGGGTATGGCACGAACGGCGGCGCCACCAGCACGATACGCTCGCCCGCCGCCGACAGCCGTGCCAGGGTCGGCCACACCAGCTGCAACTCGCCCACGCCCTGCCCGGCCAGGAGAATTTCGCTCAACGCCGCCTCCGGCCAGCCGCCGGTGGGCAGCGCCGCGTCCAGCACGGCGTGCCCGGTGGGTTGCGGGCTGGCACTTGGCGGCGCAGGCCGGCCCTTCCAGACCTGGCCACCATTGAACAGCGTATCCAGCGCAACGACGGCACCCATCAGCCTTGCCTCAACAAACCGCAGAACACGCCTTCGATGGCCAGGTCCTGATCGGCGTCGACAATGATTGGCTGATAAGCGGGGTTGCGCGGCAGCAGCCGGACAAGGTGACCGACCCGCTCGAAACGCTTGATGGTCACCTCACCGTCAAGCCGCGCCACGACGATCTGGCCATTCAGCGCCTCGGGGCTGCGGTGCACGCCCACCAGATCACCGTCGAGAATGCCGTCTTCGATCATCGAGTCGCCACGCACCCGCAGCATGTAGTCCGGCACTCGGGAAAACATCGACGGATCGAGCAGCAAGCGGCTGTGCACCTCGGCATCGGCGCCAATCGGTGCACCGGCCGCCACGCGACCGAGCACGGGAATATCGAGCAACTCGGGACGCGGCGGCTGCCCGAGCAGACGAATACCCCGGGCCTGATGCGGGTTGACCTCGATGAAGCCAGCCTCGGACAGCGCCAGCACATGCTTGCGCGCCACGCTGCGGGAGGCAAAGCCGAACGCCTCGCTGATTTCAGCGAGGCTCGGGGGCTGACCATGCTCGGCGATGCGCTCGCGGATGAAAGTCAGGATGGCAGTACGGCGGGGGGTTAAAGTCGTCATGGAGTACATTTGTACTCTTCCGGTTTTTTTCTGGCAAGAGCCGTCAGTCACCCGGGACACAAAAAGCTGTACATGCATACAGATAATGATTGCCCGCAGACGCTTCAACCGCCATTCTGTGCACCCCCAGACACATTGATCGACGACGGTGGTTATGCGGCTGTACCTCTGTGAAAAACCTTCCCAGGCCAAAGACATTGCGACCGTGCTCGGTGCGAAGCGTCGGGGCGATGGCTGCTGGCTGGGAACAGATGTCACGGTCACCTGGTGCATCGGCCATCTGCTGGAGACCGCCCCGCCGGACGCCTACGACGCACGCTACAAGCGCTGGGTGCTGGCGGACCTGCCGATCATTCCCGACCAGTGGAAAATGACCGTCAAGCCGCGCACTGCCAGCCAGTACAAGGCGGTCAAGCGCCTGCTCGGCGAAGCCAGCGAACTGATCATTGCCACCGACGCCGACCGTGAAGGCGAAATGATCGCCCGGGAGCTCGTGGAACATTGCCGTTACCGCGGGCCGATCCGTCGGCTATGGCTGTCGGCACTGGACGATGCCTCCATCCGCAAGGCCCTGGCCGCGCTCAAGCCAGGCGCCGAAACCTTCAGCCTCTATCACTCGGCCCTCGGCCGCTCGCGAGCCGACTGGCTGATCGGCATGAACATGAGCCGGTTGTTCACGTTGCTGGGGCGCCAGTCCGGTTATCAGGGCGTGCTGCCGGTCGGTCGAGTCCAAACGCCGACCTTGCGCCTGGTCGTTGATCACGACCGCAGCATTGCCGATTTCGTACCCGTCGCTTATTGGGCCATCGACGTGCAGTTGCTGCACAACGGCACCGCGTTTACCGCGCAATGGCGGGCCCCCAGCGAGGTCTGCGACGATCAGGATCGCTGCCTGAACCAGACATTGGCGCAACAGGCGGCCACAGCCATGAGCCAAGCCGCCACTGCCCGGGTGATCAAGTTGCGCACCGAACGCATGCGTGAAGTCGCGCCGCTGCCGTTCGATCTGGGCACCCTGCAGGAAGTCTGCTCGAAAAAGCTCGGTCTCGGCGCCCAGGAAACCCTCGACATTGCCCAGGCGCTTTACGAAACCCACAAGGTCATCACTTATCCACGCAGCGACTGCGGATACCTGCCGCTCAGTCAGCACAGCGAGGCGCCGGCCATTCTGGCAGCGCTGCGACAAGCCGACCCGGCGCTGAACGCCTTGCACGATCATCTTGAACCGCAACGACGCTCCCGAGCCTGGAACGATGCCAAGGTCAGCGCTCACCACGGCATCATCCCGACCGCCGCCGCGAAGAACCTCGAACGCCTGACCGGCAAGCATCGGGCGGTCTATACATTGATCCGCGCGCGTTATCTGGCGCAGTTCCTGCCCAATCACGAATACGATCGCACCCAGGCGGATTTCGACTGTGCCGGGGAAGCCCTGCGCGCCGTGGGCAAACAGATCATAGAACCTGGCTGGAAGCGCGCCTTGCCCGAGGCACTCGCACCCGCCAAGGGAAGAGAAGCACCGGCACCGCAGACGCTGCCCAACCTGGCCGAAGGCATTGAGTGCGGCGTAGCCGGTGTACAGCTCAAGGATCTGTGGACGCAACCACCCAAGCCCTTCACCGAAGGTGACCTGATCAAGGCGATGAAAAACGTCGCCAAACTGGTGGAAGATCCGCTGCTCAAGCAAAAGCTCAAGGACACCACCGGCATCGGCACCGAGGCGACCCGCGCCTCGATCATCCAGGGCCTGCTTGACCGTGGTTACCTGGTCAAGAACGGTAAGGCACTGGCCGCCACACCTGCCGCCTTCAGCCTGATCGACGCCGTGCCCCGCGCCATCGCCGACCCGGGCACCACGGCCATCTGGGAACAGGCGCTGGACATGGTGCAAAGTGGAGAAATGAGCCTTGAAGAATTCGTCACCAAACAAGCGGCATGGATGAGCAAACAGGTCAGTCGCTGTGCCGGTCTGAGCCTCTCCATCAGCGGCCCGCCGCCCTCCGGGCGCGCCGCTACGCCGTGGAAGAAAAAACGCAAGGCCGCTCCACGCAAACCTGCCAGCGGAACCCGCCGCGCGCCGAAGCAGGCCAAGCCATAATGCTCCTGTGGTGCACTGAAATCAGGAGCCAGGCATATGCCATCGATCACGCTTCATCCCGCCCAACGGGACGAACTGCAAACCATCGAAAACCTGATGCAGTTCTACACCTACGACTTCAGTGAATGGCTGCCACTGAAACTCGGCGAGCACGGTTTCTTCAGCATCCTGCCCATGCCGGACTACTGGCGAAACCCCGGGACCCGACCCTTTCTGATCAAGGCCGATGGCGAACTGGCCGGGTTCGTGACGGTCGACGAGAACACACACCTGCCCGGCGCTCGCTACAACATCGGCTACCTGTTTGTCAGTCGCCGCCTCCGTGGCCAGGGTGTCGCGCGATTTGTCGTTTCCACCCTCTTGAGCCAATTCCCCGGTCAATGGCAAATTTTCCATATCGAGGCGAACCAGCCCGCACGCCTGTTCTGGGCCGCGGTAATGCCAAGCCTTGCAGTCAGCGGCCTCACGCTGCATCAACGCAGGGTTGATCATCACCTCTGCACCTTTTACCGCTTCGAGTCTGTGCCGCCACAGACCTGACCACCCCTCCTCCCGTCATCCGCGCTAATTCCCAACGGCTTTGTCGGACAATATGTAGTGACCAAAAATAATCACTACAAAACCGTTGACTCGTCCGTTTGGCCCTTGCATGATGAAGCCGTCTCCCCGATCGGGAGTACAGGCAACATGTTTGAGCAAGCTCGTCTGACCGCCGAGCTGTTTTTCCCGGATACACGCTGCCCACAAGGCAGATTGAAGAAGCTGACCTGGCCTGAACGTCCAGTACAAGGGCGAGAAGACTTGGCGAGCAATCCTCATGACGCTTGTGGCCGACCCTGAAAACGTCGGCAATGGCCTTAAGGTTTTCGCCGCTTCTCTTCGTTGTGACGCTATTGCGTAGCAGTTATTCAACACGACTACATGCAACAGACGCAGGACCCCGCCCTTTATGGCGGTCGAACGCTGACGTCCTGGTTTCGGTGCCAGGGATCAACTAACCGATGGGCTACCTGTATTAGCGAATCAACTTTAGAAAGATCACCAATTGGTCAAGGGGCTTTATCATGAATCTGAACAATCAACCTACTATCGAAGAACTGGCTCGTATGTTCGCGGCTAAAAAAGACAGCCATGACAGCCATATTCTGTGGATCAGCAAGTCGGGCCAGGTTCATATCGACTGCCTGTCGCCGCATGCTCATGAAGCGGAATTCGACCAGAACAACCAGAACCTGCTGGCCCGACTGAAGATGTACCGTCGCGGCCACGGTTATGTCGGCAAAAAAGCCGCGGCCGACAAGGACTTCATCGGCAATGTTCTGCAAACGCTGAAACAGGCGTGGGATTCGATGCAGAACAACAATGAAGTTCGGGTCATTGACCGGTTCTACTGATATCCAATTTGATAAATAAAATGGCCTGCCTCTTTTTAAGACGCAGGCCATTTTTTATTTGAACACTGCACTGACGCAACGCGCTGGCATCTCCCATCTATAGGCACCACTTATAGATTGCATTGCATATCGGTCTTGGACGCTATCAGCCATCCCGCTGAAGATGGCTTCACACCCAAGCAACAGCACTGCCGAAAGGAGATACACCATGCAACAGTCCCACGCCTACAACGACAGCAGCCTGACCCTGACCGCCGCCATCCTCGACGCCAAGGCACGCAAGAATCTGTCCTGGCAGGACCTGGCCGACGGCACCGGCCTGAGCCTGGCCTATGTCACCGCCGCCCTGCTCGGTCAGCACCCGCTGCCGCAAAGCGCCGCCGAAGTGGTCGGTGACAAGCTCGAACTGGACGCCGATGCCGTGGCTCACCTGCAGATCATCCCGCTGCGCGGCAGCCTCTCGGGCGTGCCCACCGACCCGACCATCTACCGCTTCTACGAAATGATCCAGATCTATGGCACCACGCTCAAAGCCCTGGTCCACGAGCAGTTCGGCGACGGCATCATCAGTGCGATCAACTTCAAGCTCGACATGAAAAAAGTCGAAGACCCGGAAGGCGGCTCCCGTGCCGTGATCACCCTGGACGGCAAGTTCCTGCCCCTGCGTCCGTTCTAAGCACAGGCCGGCCCGCGCCGCCGGTACGGGCCGGCCATTGGAACACTCACACAATTGATCCGGAGAATGCCCCCATGAAAGCGCTCATCGACGGTTTCCTGAAGTTCCAGCAAGAAGCCTTTCCGCAACGCACCGACCTGTTCAAGCACCTGGCCACCACGCAGCACCCTGGCACCTTGTTCATCACCTGCTCCGACAGCCGTGTAGTGCCCGAGTTGCTCACGCAACAGGAACCCGGCGAACTGTTCGTGATTCGCAATGCCGGCAACATCGTGCCGTCCTACAGCCCGCATCCCGGGGGGGTGTCGGCCACGGTGGAATACGCCGTCGCCGTGCTCGGTGTCACTGACATCGTGATTTGCGGGCATTCCGATTGCGGCGCCATGACCGCCGTCGCCAAGTGCACCTGCATGGATCACCTGCCCGCCGTCAGCGGCTGGCTGCAGCACGCCGAATCGGCCAAGGTGATCAACGAATCGCGCCCTCACGCCAATGAAGCGGCCAAGGTCAGTTCGATGGTGCGCGAGAACGTGATTGCACAACTGGCCAATATCCAGACCCACCCGAGCGTGCGACTGGCCCAGGAGAAAGGCCTGTTGAACCTGCATGGCTGGGTCTATGACATCGAAACCGGCTCGATCGACGCACTGGACGGCACCAGCCGCAGCTTCGTCTCACTGGTCGAGCACCCGAACGCCTGCGCAGTGCAGGCCAGCGTGGTTCAAGCGGCTTGATGACAACTACAACGGCAGCGACCGCCTTATCGGCGGTCGCTGAGGAAGGGTTTCAGCGCTTCACGCCCAGATCGATCTGGGTCATGCGGCTACGCACAGTGAACACACCATCACCCGAAAGAATCGCCCCGCGAGCAAACAGCCGCCCGCTCTCCCAGTTCGAAAGCCCCAGCTCCGGCTTGTTCAGCGCGTACTGGCCGTCGACCCAACGGGTGATGCCGTTACCGACAAAAGGCGCGTTGACCGCGTTGTAGAAACGATCCTGCGCCTCGTCACTGTCGCTGATCAACGACACCGTGAACTGCGGGCTGTGGCGATTGAACAAGGCGATGGCACTGTCCAGATCGTCGACAATTTTCAGGCTGACTTCCGGGGTCTCTTCCCACTCCCACTCCCGCCCCAGTTGATCCTCGGGCAGCGGCTCAGCCTGTGCTTCGGTCTGATAACCTTCGGCGCGATACACCTCGACGGTTGCCGTCTGCCATTCGCTGGGCAGGTACGACTCACTGCCTTCGACGATGTGCAATTTGCAGCCCTGGCCACGGGCTTTACCCGCCTGTTGCAGCGCATCAAGGAACAATGGCACAAGCTCTGCGGCGCGGTCGCGATGGATCAGGCATACGTTCAGGGTATTGCAGACCTTGCGGTCCAGGGAGTTGCGCACCACCGCGGCGAAGCGCCGGGCATCAGCGTCGGTGTCGGCAACCAGCCACGCGCCGCCGGTGCCATGCAGGCTGACGGCAGTGCCGGCCTGTTGCGCGATGCTGCCCAACTGACTGACCGCACGGCCTGAACCCCGGGCCACGGCCAGCGACAGTCGACGATCAGCGAACATCGCCCAGCCAGCAGCGTGATTGACGCTTTCCACCAACGACACCGCACCGACCGGCAAACCGGCTTCACTCAATGCCGGATTCAACGCATGGGTGACGATCGCCTGCGCCGTACCCAGCGCATCGCTGCCAATGCGCAACACCGCGGTATTGCCAGTGCGCAAGACACCGGCGGCATCGGCGAAGACATTCGGTCGACCTTCGAAAACGAAGGCGACGATGCCCAGGGGCGAGACCACTTGCTCGACTTTCCAGCCGTCATGCTCAACGCAGCTGACCACTTTGCCCCGGGTGGCTTCGGCGTCACGCCAGGCGCGCAAACCGGCGATCATGTCGCGACGCATGCGCTCATCGGCGAGCAAACGCGTGGTCGAACGACCGCGTGCCTTGGCCCGCTCGATGTCAGCGCGGTTCGCGGTTTCGATCAGCGCCCAGCACCCAGGGCTTTCCAGGCCCTTGGCGAACAGATCGAAGAAGGCGCTGATGGCTTGCTCCGGCACCGCTGACAGCGCCTTGAATGCCGCTTCGGCACGTTCGATCGCGACGCTGGCCGCTTGCTGGTCAGCCACCGGAATCAGCAACAACTCGCCGCTGACCTGCTCCACCAGCAGGTGGTCACCGGGCTGGAAGCGTGCGGCCAGTTCGGGGCTGACGACAGTGACACGATTACCGGCGAAAGGAATGGGCGTGCCAGCGACTAGACGTTCGAGCGCGAGAGACATGAAGCGGTATCACCATGCTGTGGGCGGCCGGAAAATGTATAGCAATTCGCCTGGAGCGTCACGCGTCAGGCTGGCGATTGCAACCACCCGACATTCCTCCATGTAAGAGCGACGTCAAGTATCACAGTGTGTACAGCCTCGCCCCTGATACACCACCTCGCCAAACACCCACGCCAACGACACATCGCCGATACAGCCCATGGGTCAAATGTGCTCACCGATTGGCCACGCCGATCCAGGCACACAACTCACGCTGCTTCCCTGCCCCAATGGAGACCAAGACCATGAGCACCTCGATTTCTTCCGCCGTCCAAGGCCTGCACCTGAACCTCGACCGCACCGGCAACTGGATCGCGCCCCTGGCCCTGCGCCTGTTCCTTGCCTGGGAATTCTTTGAATCCGGCCTGGAAAAGTTCAACGGTCAGAACTGGTTCGCCGACATCCAGAACCGCTTCCCGTTTCCGTTCAATCACGTTTCGGCGACGCTGAACTGGGAACTGTCGATGTGGGCCGAACTGCTTTGCGCCCTGGCCATACTGGTCGGTCTGGGAACGCGCATCTCGGCGTTCATCCTCATTGTCGTAACTGTCGTCGCCACCGCCGCCGTGCACTGGCCGGCCGACTGGTCGACCCTGAGCGAACTGGCCCAGGGTTATGCGATCACCAACAAGGGCTTCGGCAACTTCAAGCTGCCGCTGATCTACCTGGTGGCCTTCATGCCCCTGTTGCTGTCGGGACCCGGCAAACTCAGTCTCGACGCCCTGCTCGCCCGCTACTTCTGGCGGCGATGAAATCAGCACCTGTCGACCATCGAATGCCCAGCGGCAAATACCCGACCACTGGGCACATAATCGATCCATGGCCCCCGGCCCCCGTGCTTATAAGGTCTATACATAAGGATGAACAATTGGCCGACAACACGAGGCACAGGCCATGGACAGCAAGGGTTCGGGCACCAATCTGGCCTTCTGGGTGCCAGGCAGTGCGGTCATCCTGAGTCTGGTGGTATCGATGTTCGCCCTCAACCGCGACCCGTTCCTCGAGCCGCGTCCGGCTGGTGCGCAGTTTCAGGCGCAATTGCCCATCGAGGCGCGCCTGTGGCAGGACCCGTTCGATGCCGTGGAGCGCTATCGCAAGATGCTCAAGGCCGACGGCAATACCGCCGACGCCGCCAATGTGTGCAGCACCGACCTGTCACCATTAACTGCCGAACAACAGCGCCCCGACATCATGGTCGCACTGGTCGAGGGCGGGCCTTACGCCGACGAAGTCGAACGGCGTCGACGTATTCGTTATGCACTGCTGGCCGGCTTCAAGAACGCTCATCGGGTGCCGGATCAGGAGCAGTACATTCATTGCCTGCGCCTGGCCAGCGATTTGTCCACTGATGCGCCGCAAGCCCATGCCTTCGTGGACGCGCCCTATGAAGTCTTCGTCTCCAACCCCTTCGATCCGCCGAAAGCGCTCGAAGGAAAACCGGCACCGGCCAACCGGACCCTGGTGTTCTGGCTCAAGCAGGACACCCTCGGCCCGTCACCCTTGCAAGCCCTGGACACCTTGCGCAGCAGCCTGATCAGCAAAGTCGCCGCCGCCTGTTCACCCACACCCTGCGCGGAGCCCGTTGATAACCCGGTGCTGAAAATCATCGGGCCGGCCACCTCGACCGTGCTGCTCGACATGTTCCACGACCAGGACCTCGGCAAGGCTACGCCGAATGTGGAGATCTACTCACCGCTCGCCACAGCCGACAACGAAACCCTCGATCGCGGCTACACAAAACTGGCCCCGCCCCTGGCCAACCGGCCCTCGATGAAACTGCTGCGCACCGTCAGTGACGACGGCACCATGACCCAACTGATGCTGGAGGAACTGAAGTTACGCCGCGTCGACCCCGCCACCGGCATACGCTGCAGTCAGGATGACGCGCAACACAAAGGGCCACCCTGTACCCGCGATCTGCGACGCAGCAACCATCGCATCGCGCTGATTTCCGAGTGGGACAGTTTCTACAGCCGCGCGCTGATCGAAAGCTTCAAGTCACAGGTGGCTGAAGATGCCCATCTGGGCGGCGGCAAGCCTCAAAAAGATGTGGTTGACCAGTGGGTTCTGCGCTTCAGCTATCTGCGCGGGCTGGATGGACGCCTGCCGGAAGAGTCGGCGAGCTCCGATAAAACAGCCACACCCGACGCCAGCAAAAACGCCGCCGGTGTTGTGCAACTTGATCTCAGTCCGCTGGAGAAGTCTGACGGCAACTCGCAACTGGACTACCTGCGGCGCCTAGCGGACCACATCGCCAACGTCGACGCGACCTACCGACGCAATGGCGACAGCGGTATCGGTGCGATTGGCGTGCTGGGGGTGGATGCCTATGACAAGCTGCTGGTGTTGCAGGCGCTCAAGAGCCGTATGCCCTACAAGCTGTACTTTTCCACCGACCTGGACGCGCGCATGCTGCAGCGGGGTCAGGCGCAAACCACGCGCAACCTGATCCTCGCCGCCCCCTATGGCCTGACCCTGACCCGCGCCTTGCAACAGGACGTCCCGCCGTTTCGCGACAGCCTGCAAAGTGCAGTGTTCATTTCGGTACTGGCGGCGCTCGCTCCGCAATCCTTCGACGCCAAGCGTGCCAAGTTCGACTATTCAAGGTCCGAGCTGCTCTCGCCGGGCATTTATGAAGTGGGCATCAGTGGCTTTATTCCCCTTGCGAGCCGCCTGACCGCGTCACGCCCGGCCAGTTGCGAGGCGCCAAGCCAGTCCGAGTCGGAGCGGGGCATCCGCCCCCACGACCTGATGGCCCTGCGTTGTTTGCAGGACCCTTCGCCACCGCCCTACCCGGAACCCTCCCAGTCGATCCGTGATCGCTTCAAGCAAGCCCAGGCGTTCTACCGTGCCGGACCGCTGACCATCACCCTGCTGATACTCGCCGGATTCATCGTCTGGTGGAAAATCGAAGGGCCGAACCATGATCACGACACGCCGATGGCCTGGGTCCGCGGCGTGCCGATCAGCCTGTTCATGCTGGCGGTGGTCTGCGCATTCATCGCCACCCGCTACTGGCACGCGGAATTTCTCT
This sequence comes from Pseudomonas vancouverensis, assembly GCF_004348895.1. GTDB lineage: Bacteria > Pseudomonadota > Gammaproteobacteria > Pseudomonadales > Pseudomonadaceae > Aquipseudomonas > Aquipseudomonas vancouverensis. The sequence continues at coordinate 334,154 of NZ_RRZK01000008.1, read as the reverse complement.
GGCTGGCCTTTGCCTTGATTCTGTTGGGCATCGTCTCATCGAACCTGACCCGGCGCTCGGAGCGGCAGCTCGCGCTGGCCAAGGCTTCGCCCGATGAGCTGGTCAGCGTTCGCGAATCACGGGCGTGGTACGTCGTGGTGCCGCTGGTGCTGTTTGTCCTGGCGTTGATGCTGGCTTACCAGATGCGCAGCAACCTGACCAACAACGGTCTCGGCGAACCGATGTTCCTGTTCGAGGGCATCAGTGCCTGGCCGACCATGGCCCTGCGTCTGCTGGCGGTACTGATCTCGTTGACCGCGCTGGTGTGGGGCTGGCGCAAGCTGTGTATCAACCGTTCCGAGATCGAAACTGCCTACCACCTGCGCCTGCACATGCGTCGCTACGAAATGACCCTGTGGGGTCAGGCGCGGCGCTTTGTCCGCCGAGGCAAGGGCTGGACCCTGCGGCGCTGGTGCAACGAACTGGGCCACTGCCTGCTGCTGATCTTCTTCCCGCTGCTCAACGCCAGCGAAGAGTGGTCCAGGTCCTGCGAATCAGCCCGCCTCACCTGCTCGGACGGACGCAAGATGATCTCCATCGCGCGCTTCTGGGGCGAACATTGCGTCTGCGGCTCCTTTGGCGCACGCATGCTGCGCGCGGCGTTGGCCACCTGGCTGTACCTGGTCGCCACCAGCGTATTGTTCGTGATCTGGCCGATGGAAAGCATGCCCGTGCGCGGCGACTCGGTGTGGTGGATGATCGGCTGGCTGGCCCCGACCCTGGTGTTCCAGCTGCTGGTGTTCTGGGTGGTCGATGCCAACCTGCTACTGACCCGATTCATCCGCCACTTGAGCGAACATCACGCCATATGGCCTGGCAGCCTGCAGCTCGAACACCAGAAAATCTTCGGCATGCTCCGTCATCCGTGCATCGATGAGTGGGTGGACGTACAACTGATCGCGCAACGCACTTCGGCGGTCAACCGGCTGATCTATGCACCGACGGTAGTGATGCTGATCCTCGTCGCCTCGCGCAGCAGCCTGTTCGACAACTGGCAGACGCCGCCGGCGCTGGTGATCTCTTACCTGTTCACCGCGTTGATCCTGCTGTTCTCCGCGCTGTCGCTGCGTCGCGCCGCAGAAAAGGCCCGCTCCCTGGCCCTGCAGCGGCTCGACGCCTACCTGCTGCAAACCCCTGAGAAAGCGCCGTGCTACGACAAATTCAAGATGATCCGCGAGCGGGTCTCGACCCTGAACACCGGCTCGTTCTCACGCTATTCCGAAGACCCGCTGATCCGCGCCCTGCTGCTGTCGCTGACCGGCATCGGCGGCTCGGCGATTGTCGACGCGTTGAACTACGCGAAGTTCTAGCCTCCCCACAACCCTGTGAGCGAGCTCGCTCCTACAGCGCAGATGCACTGGATCAAAGCTGATTGGCGACTGCCATGCTGACGTACCGGCTATCGAAACGCAGCTTGATATTGTTCTTGTCGCCCAGGGTCGAACCATCGGCGAACTGCATGCCCACCGCATCGGCGCTGGTCGCCGCCTGCCCCAGCAAACCCTTGGCGAAGGAGAAGGTACGGACCTTGTCCATGGTCTGGCGAATCGCCTCGGAGTTGGCGAAATCAAACGCCACCGCCGGGGTGTAGAACAGCATCGTTTGCGTGAGTTGTTCCTCATAGCCCTTGAGATCCGTCCCCGAGCGTTCCGCCATCGAAGTACGCGCAGCAATCGCCTGTGCGTCGTCGCCGCTCATCAACTGCAAGGTCTCGAACCAGGCCCCCACCAGTGCCTTGCCCAGCTCCGGGTTGGCCGCCAGGGTGGCGGTATTCACGGCCATCATGTCGATGATCTCCCCGGGAATTTCCTTCGAGGTGAACACTTGAACCGCGGTCGGCGACTGCTTCATCACCATGCTCAACTGCGGGTTCCACAATGCCGCCGCCGTCACACCCGGCGTCGCAAACGAAGCCACGGCATCGGCATCGGAGGTGTTCATGATCTTGATATCGCGCTGGCTCAGGCCATGGATATCCAGGGCCCGGGACATCAGGTAATCCGAGACCGACAACTCCACAAGGTTGACCTGCTGGCCCTTGATGTCGGCGAAGGTCTTGCCGTGCTTGAGGACAATCGCATCGTTGCCATTGGAGTAATCACCGAGGATCAGGCCCGTGGTATCCACGCCGTTGGCGCCCGGGATGGTCAGGGCATCCATGTTGGTCATGCCACAGGCGTCGAACGCACCGGCCGAGTACTGGTTGATCGATTCGATGTAGTCATTGAGCTGCACCAGTTCGATCTTGATCCCGTACTTCTTCGCCCATTTGTCGATGATCCCGTGCTCACTGGCGTAACCCCAGGGCATCCAGCCGGAATAGATCGACCAGGCCACCTTGAAAGACTGCTTCTTTTCCGAAGCCGAAGCCGAAGCCCCGAATGCCACACAGCACAGTGCCAACAACACGACAGCACAGCGGTACATCACGCACGAGAATGCCTTCATGGAAACCTCACGGACTATGAAATGGGATGACGCGTTGGATTCAAACCAGCGATTGGGTATAGCGGCTCAAGGTCGGCGCTTCGCGCGCATGCCATTGCGCCGCATCAGCGGTGAAACCGGTGGCCTGCGCGAAGCTGGGCTCGGGCTCCAGGGTATCGATGACGAACAGACGCTCGAACTCGACGCCGTCGACCTGCAGCAATTGCCTTACATGCCTGCCATCGGGCTGCAGTTCAAAACCGTCAAGGGCAATTAATGGCTTGCCCACTCGCGCAGCGCAGGTGGACAGCGTGACCGTAAAGCCTTGGTCGAGCGAACCAGTGGCCACGGACGTCTCGAAATTGAAAGCACGATCGAGCCACTGCCGATCACCAGCATGGCGCACCACCAGATCGCGCAGCATCAGCCCGGTTGGCTCAGTCTCAAGCGCTTGCGCTCGCCCAAGCACCATTGCCGCATAGTCGCCACACAGGATCAAACCGCCGCCGCGATGGTGCACCTGGCCGCTTTTCAGCTCTTTTTCGTGCAACAACCGTAACCCGATCAGAGGGCCCGGCGCCGACACTTGCAGACGCCAGTCTTCAACATAGGCGCCGCTCGGGGCGAACTCGATCATGCAGTTGCCCATGCGTTTGAGCACGGCGGGCTCCGGCCAGCGATTGTGCAGTTGCAGGGAGGTTTCGCCGTGCCAGCTCAAGGTCTCGTCGCGCCACGCAGACAAGGCTTCCCAGCCTTCATAGTTGGCCAGCCGTTGCAGCTCCTCGGCGCTGCATTGCGCCAAGGGTTTGGCCGGCACTTGATCCTGCTCAAGGGGCAGGCGCAAATCGATGCTGAAGTTGCGACTTTGAAACCAGCACACGTGGGTCCGGGTATCCGTCAGGCCATCGGCAAAACTGATCGAGTGACGCTTGTAGAAACCCAACATCCAGTCGGGCACGCCGTGCGCCGCTTGCTGCGGGTATTGATAGACAAGGTCACGAAGGTGCATGACACGCCTCCTCACCCTTGGCCACGAGGCCGAAAGAGGACAAGGCTTTCGCCCCCGCCGGCAAACTCAACTCACCCCGGGCCACGCGCTGCTTCAGGTAATGGAAAGTTTGCAGGGTTTGCGCGTACAGATGCTCACCACACACCACTGGGCCGTAACGACTCGGCGTTGCCGGATTGACCAGTTGCGCAATGGGCTCGATGACCGTCTCATAGTCGCAGGCGCAAAACATCGGAAATGCGTAGCGCTCCTCGGCCACCTTGCGCACCCGGTGCGACGTGGCGACATAGGCGCCATTGCTCAGCACCTCGAGCATGTCGCCGATGTTGATGACGAAGGCACCGTCCACCAGCGGCACGTCGATCCACTGCCCTGCCCCGTTCAACACTTCCAGCCCCGGTGCGGTGGGCAGCAGGATGGTGAAACATTCGTAGTCGGTATGGGCACCGATGCCGGGGCGATCCACCGCTGCATCCTTGGCAAATGGATAGTGGATCAGACGCAATTGACTGGGCGGATGATTGACCCATTGGCTGATCGCGTTTTCCGGTAAGCCAAGGGCCAGCGCAAAGCCTCTGAACAGTGTAAGGCTGAGGCTGAACACAGCATCGTAATAGGCCTTGATGTCCTCTTTGAAACCCGGAAGCCCTGGCCAACGATTGGCGCCCAGCATCGGCTGCCGACCTTGCGTCTGCAGGTAGTCGAAACCGACATCGAACGCCTCCTTGTGATCGATGCTGCCCTCGGCAAACTGCTCTTCGCCTTCGGGTACATACCCGCTGTGATTGTTCGAAAGCCCGATGTAGTCGTGCATCTTGCGCTCGAGGGGCTGAGCGAAGTACTCCGCCGTGCGCTGCTTGAGGCGCTCAATGATTTGCGCATCGATGCCGTGCCCGGTCACGTAGAGAAAGCCTGCCTGCGCGGCTGCTTGCCCCAACGCTGCAGCCGTTTGAATACGCCGGGCCGCGCAGTCGGAAAACAGGCCGCTGATGTCCACCAGCGGCAAGCGTTCGAACGCAGTGTGAGGGGTGGATCGAGGTATGGGCGCCATAAGTAACCTCCTGATGATTAGTCAAAATGTCACCTGGTCGTCCAGATATCGCAGAGCCGCGAGGCCACCGGGTCGTCCCGGATCAAGCGCACCGCCATGGGTGCCCGAGCGATCCAGCAATGCCCGTGCCACGTGCGCTCGAATCGTCCTGCACGTCGCTATCCTGTTGATTTGCAAAAGCGCTGCCTGCAGCGGGCTGCAAGCACTGATAACCGTTGGGCAGAAATAAAGGCACCAGGATGGCGCACCTCGCACGATCCTGGATCCGGGTCGATAATGTCTGGATGTCCATTCCGCCGGGGAACCCGAACGATGCCGCTGACTCTTTACTACCACCCGCTGTCGTCGTACTGCCACAAGGTGCTGGTCGCCCTCTATGAGCAGGGCGTCGAGTTCGAGAAACGCCTCATTGACCTGGGTAACGACGCTGACCGGGCGGCGCTGCAGGCGCTTTGGCCGCTGTGCAAGTTTCCGGTGATCCGCGACCACGACCGGCAACGCGATGTGGCGGAATCGAGCATCATCATCGAATACCTCGACCGCTTCTATCCGGGCCCACACCCGCTGATGCCGACGGATCGGGACACCGCGCTGGACGTGCGCCTCTGGGACCGCTTCTTCGACCTGCATGTACAGGGGCCGATGAATCTGATCGTGGTCGATCGCATACGCTCGGCCAACGGCGACCTGACCCGCGAGCGCTCAGCCCTGAAGACCGCCTACGACATGCTGGAAAAACAACTGAACGGCAGAACCTGGATCGCCAGCACGGACTTCAGCCTGGCCGACTGCGCGGCCTGCCCGGCGCTGTTCTACGCCAGCACTCTGATGCCCTTTGCCGATGAGCATCGCCACTTGCGCGAGTATTTCGAGCGTTTGACCCAGCGGCCGTCCTACCGGCGCACGCTCGAAGAAGCCAAGCCGTATTTCTCACTCTATCCGTTTGCCGAGGCGATCCCTGCGCGGTTCCGCTGAAAACGAAAACGCCCGATGCATTGCATCGGGCGTCCGGGTGAAACGGGCAATGGATCAGGCCGGAACACCCAGGATGATGTGCGATGCCTTGATCACCGCGGTGGCGCTCACGCCTGCCGCCAGACCCAGCTCGGTAACGGCATCGCGGGTCACGATCGAATAGACCTTGGAACCGCCGGCCAGCTCGATCACCACTTCGGCGTTGACCGCGCCGTCAGTCACGCTCAGCACCTTGCCTTCCAGGCAGTTACGGGCGGACAGGCGGATGTCGCTGGATTCGGTCATCAGCATGACCCAAGGCGCCTTGACCAACGCCACGGCTTCTTTGCCGACCGCAATGCCCAGGCTCTTGATGCTTTCCATGGTGACAACGGCAACCAGTTGCTCGCCGCCCGCCAGGGTCAGTACCACCTCGGCGTTGACCGCACCGGCCTGGACATGGCTGACCTTGCCTTTGAATACGTTGCGTGCACTAACTTTCATGTAAGGCGTCCTTCTTGACTTCAGAGTTAGGAAACGGCCGACATCATCAAGTTTAGCGCTGTGTAAAAACAACTACAGCGCGCCCAATGCACGATAGTCGATCAAATCAGCAAGTCTTCGTAGAACGCGCCGAACGGCCGCTCAGGGTGTGCAATCTGGATCTCCAGAATCCACAGACCGGCATTCGGCAGCGCCTCGAAATCACCCAAATCGCCGCCACGGTGAATGGCATGGGGGAAATCGCTGACCCGGTGACCCTTGATATCGAGGTTGAGCTTCCAGCCCATCGCCTGGGCCTGATCGGCGGCATATTGATAGAGCTCTGTGCCGGCCACGCCCTTGCGCCACAGGTTCTCGACCTGGGTGAACAGGGTTTTGGAAGCCGCCGCACAGGCGATCATTTCCGGGTCGGAGCCGGTGGTGAAGGTGGCGCCGGCGTCCCCTTCGTGTCCCTGCCAGACCACGCCCATGTCGACGAAGAATATGTCGTTTTCAGCCAATTGCGGGTCACCCTCGGAGCGCTGCTTGAAGGTCTTGAGCGTGTTGGCACCAAAGCGGATCAACAGCGGATGCCAGATGCGGTCCATGCCCATGCCGGCCAGGATCTCCTTGCCGCGCAACTGCGCTTCGGATTCGCGCATGCCAGGCACCATGGCGCGGGCGATCCGCTCAACGGCCTCCCAGGTCATCTGTTGCGCGTGGCGCATGGTTTCCAGCACGTAACGCTCGCCTACCGCTTCTTTGTTGCTCAGGGCCGTGGTCATCGCTCATTCCTTTTTCAGCCAAGCGCATCCTTATGCGCTATATATTTTCATATATTGCGATAGGCGAAAAAAAAGCGAAAGACATCGCCATGGGTTGAATGTGAGAAAACTTCGGCCACAAAAAAACGCCAAGCCTGATCGGCGTTGGCGTTTTTTGTGCTTACGATCATCCGCGGCGAACACAACGGTTGCCGGGATGAAAGCAGGAATATGGCAGGGGCGGCTGGATTCGAACCAACGCATGGCAGGATCAAAACCTGCTGCCTTACCGCTTGGCGACGCCCCTGTAGCTGTAGCGAGAGTGTGTTGGCCAGAGCCAGCACGGTATTGCGGTGTTTCCAGACAAAGGCGTAAGTGCCTGTGCGGGAACGGGCGCAAATTTATCAAGATTTAACGCACATGGGAAGCCCCAATTAAACATTTTGTTTTTTAAAACAGACGCTTACTAGGATCAACCAGGCTCAACCGGCGGCCATCCAGCTCGAAGCCCCATGGGCTCTGCTACGCTTTTCTTTCCTCGAATGGAGTCGGGCGTAAACTATGGAACGGCCATTCCCTGCCATTTGAGGGCGTCGAATGTGAAAGGCAGATTGATCTTGATGACCACCACGCTTGTGATCCTGGGCGGCGCGCTATATGGGCTCAACACCTGGGAAAACATTCAGCGCGAACGTCAGGAGGCGGTTTGCAAGACCGCACAACAGCATCTGAAAAGCCTCGAAACCCAGGCCAGGGCCATGGCCGCCGGGTTATCGGTCGAGGCTTACGCCGAAGCCGAAAAACAGGACGCCGGCAAGCTGGTCCAGGCACTCGACACCGCCAAAAATGAAGCCGAGGTCGATGCCGTGATCGACCAGCACGCCACCGCCATTCAGGCGCAGATTGTCGCCGAGGACGCCGAGGTCGAAAACCGCAGCGAACAGCCCTTTCTCGGCCAGGAACTGAAAAAGCAGAAGATCACCACCGACGTCAAACAAGAGTTCAAACGTGCCGAGAAGGCCGTTGCCGAAGACTGCCAATAAACTTGATCCACCGCGATAAGGATTCGCAATAGCGTCTAGACTTCACCACAGCACAGTTGCAGCCAGGCTCCGCGCTAATAACAAAAACCTGCGAACTCCGAGGATGCCCGACGTTGAAAATTTCAATCATCTGCGCCCTGGCGAGCCTGCTGATGCCGCTCGCCGCGTCGGCCACCGGAGTCATGCCGGTATTCGACCTCGATTTCACAAGATCGGCCACAGAGACATTGAAAAAAATCGGCATCCAGGACGCCTGCATCATCGGCGCTTCCAACCCTGTCACCTTCACCTATTGCCGCGAAGGCTCCTCCACGCTCTGGCAGTATCAGGCCCTGGACCTGGAGCAACAGGCCGCGCTGCAGAGTGATACAAGGCAATCGCCGGCCAGCTATCAACCGGTGACCATCGTCGAATTCAACAGCGCTGCCTGTGCGGAGGATGTCGCCGAAGAGTCGGTCATGCCAGTCGCCATTCGCTGGATCACCCTGGGCCTGATCGGTTTTTTCCTGCTGCTCGGCTGGCTGTACACCCCTCGCCGGCAACGCAACGGGCTGCCGGTGGTGTACGCGCAACCCCTGAAGCGCCCGATGATCCTGCCCCACTCCACCATCAAGGCCGTGACGGCCTTCGGCTTTGCCGCGTTCGGGGCCTTCATCTACTTCAGCATTTCAAGGTGAGCGGGAACAATGAGCGCGCCGCCGTAGCAGCGCGCCCATCGTCACTCAGTGCGGGGCGCGGGGGATGGTCTTGAGCAGGTCGTCCGGGCTGATGTAGCCCACCACGCTGCCCGGTTGCGGCAGGTCGAGGATGTGCCCTTTCATCTTGCCGATCACGTGCATTTCGCAAGGCTTGCAGTCGAACTTCAACGTCAGTACTTCATCGCCGTGGATCAACTGCATCGGCGCGACCTTGGTGCGCACGCCAGTCACGCCCTTGGCCTGTTTCGGGCACAGGTTGAAGGAGAAGCGCAGGCAATGCTTGGTGATCATCACCGGCACTTCGCCCGTTTCCTCATGGGCCTCGTAAGCCGCGTCGATCAGCTTGACCCCGTGACGATGGTAGAAGTCCCGGGCCTTCTGGTTGTAGACGTTGGCCAGGAACGACAGGTGCGACTCCGGGTACACCGGCGGCGGCGAGGTTTCGGCCTTGCGGTTGCCACGCGGGTGGGCGGCGATCCGCGCTTCGGTCAGGGCTTCGATGACCTCACGGCGCAAGGCCTTGAGCTGCGAATTGGGGATGAAGTAGGCCTGCGGCGCATCCAGCTTGATGTCCACGGCATGGTACTGGGTGGTCCCCAGTTGGCCGAGCAGATCCTGCAATTGCTCCAGCGCCTGCTCCGGCTTGTTGGCGGCGCCGAACGGGCCATTGAGGGTGACGCTGGCGCTGATCCCCTCTTCGCTGGTCGCGGTCACTTCCAGCTGTTCTTCACGCAACTTGGCAACCCAGCGCAGAGCGACGCGGCGCTCGGCCGAGGTCTTTTGCAGCGCCTGCTGCCAGTTGTGATCGAGGTTGCGATTGAGCGGATGGTTGGGGCGCAGCTTGTACATGCCTTCGGGCATTTCGTTGGGCTCGACGCGATAGCGATAACGCTTCTCGCCGTCTTCCTCGAATTCACCCTTGGGTTCGGCGATGTTCGCGCGAAAACCCACCACTTCACGCTTGACCAGCACGTTGAGGCCGTCACCGTTGGACAGCGGCTCGTGGGTTACCACCTGCATGTCGCGCTTGGCGACTTTCTCGACGACGCCCACCGGCAGACCGGTGAAGGTCGGCGAGTCGAAGGCACCGATGTCGATCTTGCGGTCAGTGACGAAGTAATCGGTGCTGCCACGGTGGAAGGTTTTTTCCGGGTCGGGCAGGAAGAAGTGCGCGGTGCGGCCGCTGGAAGCGCGGGCCAGGTCCGGGCGATCTTCGAGCACGGCATCGAGGCGCTGACGATAGTAGGCCGTGATGTTCTTCACGTAGCCCATGTCCTTGTAGCGCCCCTCGATCTTGAACGAGCGCACACCGGCCTCGACCAGGGCACGGATGTTGGCACTCTGGTTGTTGTCCTTCATCGACAACAGGTGCTTCTCGTAAGCGATCACCCCACCCTTTTCGTCTTTCAGGGTGTACGGCAGACGGCAGGCCTGGGAGCAGTCGCCACGGTTGGCACTGCGCCCGGTTTGCGCGTGGGAAATGTTGCACTGACCGGAAAACGCCACGCACAGCGCACCGTGGATGAAGAACTCGATGGCGGCATCGGTTTCATCGGCAATGGCACGGATTTCCTTGAGGTTCAGCTCACGGGCCAGCACCAGCTGAGAGAAACCGGCCTGATCGAGGAACTTCGCCCGCTCCAGCGTGCGGATGTCGGTCTGGGTGCTGGCGTGCAGCTCGATCGGCGGGATGTCCAGCTCCATGACACCCAGGTCCTGCACGATCAACGCATCGACGCCGGCATCGTACAGCTCGTGGATCAGCTTGCGCGCCGGCTCCAGTTCGTTGTCGTGCAGGATCGTGTTGATGGTGGTGAACACCCGGGCGTGATAACGGCGGGCGAACTCCACCAACTGGGCGATATCGCTCACTTCGTTGCAGGCGTTGTGGCGGGCACCGAAGCTCGGGCCACCGATGTACACGGCGTCGGCGCCATGCAGAATGGCCTCGCGGGCGATGGCGACATCGCGGGCAGGGCTGAGCAATTCCAGGTGATGTTTAGGCAGGGACATAGATATTTTTAGTCAGGCTGTCACGGTCGAGGCGTGCATTGTAGCGGCGAAATGCCCGACCGGCACCCGTGTACTGCCGGGTGGCGTCTGCCGCACGGAATTGACCCGATTTTGCGTAGACGCCTGAGGGAGCCAGCAAGCCGGCTCCTACCGTTGATTGTGTGGTCGTACTCAGGCCTTGGCCGCCATGGCAGTGACTTCCACGCGCATGCCTTCGACCGCCAATGCCGCCACACCCACCGCGGCGCGCACTGGCCATGGCTTGGCGAAGTAACGTCTGTAGACTTCGTTGAAGGCGGCGCGGTCAGCCATGTCGGTGAGGTAGATGGTCAGGTGCATGACCCGGTCCATGGAGCTGCCGGCGCGTTCCAGTGCCACCTTCAGCGCTTGCAGGGTGCATTCGCTTTGCAGGGTGATGTCGCCCAGTTCCAGGCTGCCGTCGGCACGGGTCGGGATCTGGGTGGAGACCAGCACGCCGGCGAAACCGACAACGTCGGAAGAAATCGAATCGGCATCGAGGTCAGGGGTGAAGCTCAGGTCGTGATTGGCCATGGGAAATCTCATGCAGAAAAAGGTAAGGCGTCTGCCTTGTGCGGGGCCAGTTTACCGTGCTCACCGCGAGTCGTCGCTAATCCAGTCCTGCAGGTTGTTCGTGACCGGTGGCCTGCCGGTACTGACGCGGAGTGAACCCGGTCGAGGCCTTGAACTGCCGGGTGAATGCGCTGTGGTCGGTGTAGCCGCATTGCAGGGCAACGTCAGTGATCGGCAAGTCCGTGTGCAACAGCCGATGGGCATGCTCCAGGCGAACTTTCTGGATCATCTGCCGCGGCGTCAGGTGGAATACGCGCTTGCAGTAACGCTCCAGTTGCGCCACGGAAATCCCGGCGATGCGCGTCAACTCACCAAGGCTGACACGTCGGTTGAAATGCGCGCGGATGTGCTCGTCCACTGCCGCCAGACGCTGATAGGCCGGGTGCGTGTCGCTGGCTGATTGCAGGTCCACCGAGATGCCGACCAGGCCGATGATCTCGTTTCGCCGGTTGTACAACGGGCGCTTGTGGGTCAGGCACCAACCGGGCTCGCGGCTGCCGTACAGGTGCAGTTCCAGCTGATCTTCCAGCACCCAGCCCTCTTCCAGCACGCGGCGGTCCTGCTCGGTGTAACCCGGGCCCAATTGCGCCGGGAACACCTCGGCGCTGGTCTTGCCCAGCAACGGCTTGAGCTGCTTCAAGCCGCAGCGTTGCACCAGCGTCTGATTGGCCAGGACATACCGCGCGTGGACGTCCTTGATGAAGATCGCCGCATTGGGAATCACGTCGAGCATGGGCAGCAACAACGCCACACCGGCCAACAATTGCTCGATGGATTCCGGCCGGTTCGACTCGTCACCCTGGCACAACAGCGCAAACGCGTTTTCAGTCATGAACCGGCTACCCGTAAAAATCAGACAGCGCCCATTGTGCTGATTTCGTCATCGACACCCAAGAAAAACATCAATCGCCAACCTGCGCCCACGTTCACTCTATGGCCACCGCCCTCCTCGGCAAAACCAACAAGGGGCGATTTGAAGTGCACACCTGCCTATCCAATAACTCACAAGAAGGCGATGCCATGTCAGGCCAAGGCAAGTTCAAAAAACAGCTCTCGTTGATAGACCTCACGTTTATCGGATTGGGGGCCATCTTCGGTTCCGGCTGGCTGTTTGCAGCCAGTCACGTGTCGGCCATCGCCGGCCCGGCCGGGATATTTTCCTGGTTGCTGGGGGGCTTTGCGGTGCTGCTGTTGGGCATCGTCTACTGCGAACTCGGCGCCGCGCTGCCACGCGCCGGTGGGGTGATTCGCTACCCGGTGTACTCCCACGGCCCACTGCTCGGTTACCTGATGGGCTTCATCACCCTCATCGCGTTTTCCAGCCTGGTGGCCATTGAAGTGGTTGCCGCCCGGCAATACGCCGCGGCCTGGTTTCCGGCGTTGACCAAGACCGGTTCCAGTGACCCGACGGTGATCGGCTGGATGCTGCAGTTCGGCCTCTTGTGCCTGTTCTTCATGCTCAACTACCACAGCGTGAAGACCTTCGCCAAAGCCAACAACCTGGTCAGCGTGTTCAAGTTCATCGTGCCGTTGCTGGTGATCGGCGTGCTGTTCACCTTCTTCAAACCGCAGAACTTCCAGTCCCAGGGTTTCATGCCGTTCGGCCTGTCAGGCGTGGAAATGGCGGTGTCCGCCGGCGGCGTCATCTTCGCTTACCTGGGGCTGACGCCAATCATCTCGGTGGCCAGTGAAGTGAAGAACCCGCAGCGCACCATTCCGATTGCGATGATCCTCTCGGTGCTGCTGTCGACCCTGATCTACGTGCTGCTGCAAGTGGCCTTCCTCGGCGGTGTACCCACTGAAATGCTCGCCAACGGCTGGGCCGGCGTGTCCAAGGAACTGGCGCTGCCTTACCGCGACATTGCCATGGCCCTGGGTGTGGGCTGGCTGGCCTATCTGGTCGTCGCCGACGCGGTGATCTCCCCCAGCGGTTGCGGCAACATCTACATGAACGCCACCCCGCGAGTGATCTATGGCTGGGCGCAGACCGGCACCTTCTTCAAGATCTTCACCCGCATCGATGAAAAATCCGGCATCCCGCGCCCGGCGCTGTGGCTGACCTTTGGTCTGTCGGTGTTCTGGACCCTGCCCTTCCCGTCCTGGGAAGCACTGATCAACGTGGTCTCCGCCGCCCTGGTATTGAGCTACGCCGTGGCCCCGGTGTCCGTTGCCGCCCTGCGTCGCAATGCCCCTGACATGCCGCGCCCGTTCCGGGTCAAGCGCATGGGCCTGCTCGGTCCGCTGTCGTTCATCATCGCTGCGCTGATCGTCTACTGGTCGGGCTGGGGCACCGTGTCCTGGCTGCTCGGCCTGCAAATCCTGATGTTCGTGATCTACCTGCTGTGCGGACGTTTCGTACCTACCCAACACCTGAGCCTGGCCCAGCAAGTGCGCTCCTCAGCCTGGCTGATCGGCTTCTACGCCGTGACCATCGTGCTGTCCTGGCTGGGCAGTTTCGGCGGCATGGGCGTACTCACCCACCCCTTCGACACCCTGGTCGTAGCGGCCTGTGCGACGGCTATCTACTACTGGGGCGCGGCCACCGGCGTACCGGCGCACCTGGTGCGTCTGGATGCCGACGAAGGTGAAAGCGAAGCCGATGCGGTGCACAGCACAACAACTTTCGGCCAACGCCCGGTGGGCGCCTCCGTCCAGGCTTCACGCTGAATTTCTTTGCATGGATAACGTGATGAAAAAAGTACAGGTCATTGATTCCCACACCGGCGGCGAGCCGACGCGCCTGGTGCTGAGCGGCTTCCCGCAACTGGCGGGGCGCACCATCGCCGAGCAGCGCGACAGCCTGCGTGAGCAGCATGACCAGTGGCGGCGCGCCTGCCTGCTGGAGCCCCGTGGCAACGACGTGCTGGTCGGCGCGCTGTATTGCGAGCCGGTCTCGCCGGACGCCACTTGCGGTGTGATCTTCTTCAATAACGCCGGTTACCTCGGCATGTGCGGCCACGGCACCATCGGCCTGGTCAACTCGCTGCACCACCTGGGACGCATCGTCCCGGGCGTGCACAAGATCGACACCCCAGTCGGACCGGTCAGTGCCACGCTGCATGAAGACGGCAACGTCACCCTGCGCAACGTGCCCGCCTATCGCTATCGCCAACAGGTCGCGGTCGAAGTGCCCGGCCATGGCCGCGTGTACGGCGACATCGCCTGGGGCGGCAACTGGTTCTTCCTCGTTTCCGACCACGGCAAGACCCTCGACATGGCCAACGTCGAAGCCCTCACTGAATACACCTGGGCGATGCTCAAGGCCCTGGAGGCCCAGGGCATCCACGGCGAACACGGCGCCCTGATCGATCACGTCGAGCTGTTCGCCGACGACAACCACGCCGACAGCCGCAACTTCGTCATGTGCCCGGGCAAGGCCTACGACCGCTCGCCTTGCGGCACCGGTACCAGCGCCAAGCTGGCCTGCCTGGCTGCCGACGAAAAACTCGCCGTCGGTGAACGCTGGGTACAAGCCAGCATCACCGGCAGCCAATTCGAAGGTCGCTACGAATGGGACGGCGAACGCGTCATCCCGTTCATCACCGGTCGCGCCTTCATGACCGCCGACAGCACCCTGCTGATCGACGAACAGGACGCTTTTGCGTGGGGCATTTGAGCCCCGCACTACTTCTTTCAACTGAACTGAACAAAGGCTTCAAGGAGAAACAACAATGAACGACAACATCTTCACCGGCTGCATCCCTGCCCTGATGACCCCGTGCACGGCCGAGCGTAAACCGGACTTCGACGCGCTGGTGGCCAAGGGTCGCGAACTGATCGACATCGGCATGAGCGCAGTCGTCTACTGCGGCTCCATGGGTGACTGGCCGTTGCTCACCGAGGCCGAGCGCCAGGAAGGCGTGGCCCGCCTGGTGGCCGCTGGCGTGCCGACCATCGTCGGCACCGGTGCCGTCAACAGTCGCGAAGCGGTGTCCCACGCGGCCCACGCCGCCAAAGTCGGCGCCCACGGCCTGATGGTCATTCCTCGCGTCCTGTCCCGTGGCGCTTCGGCGACGGCACAAAAAGCCCACTTCGCCGCCATTCTCAAAGCTGCACCGGGCCTGCCGGCGGTGATCTACAACAGCCCGTACTATGGTTTCGCCACCCGCGCCGACCTGTTCTTCGAACTGCGCCGCGAGTACCCGAACCTGATCGGCTTCAAGGAGTTCGGCGGTGCCGCCGACCTGCGCTACGCCGCCGAACACATCACCTCCAAGGACGATGACGTGACCCTGATGGTCGGTGTCGACACCCAGGTGGTTCACGGCTTCGTCAACTGCAACGCCACCGGCGCCATCACCGGCATCGGCAACGCCCTGCCCCGTGAGGTCCTGCAACTGGTGGCCCTGAGCAAGAAAGCCGCCAAGGGTGATGCCAAGGCGCGCCGTCAGGCCCGTGAGCTGGAATCGGCGCTGGCGGTGCTGTCGTCCTTCGATGAAGGCTGCGACCTGGTGCTCTACTACAAGCACCTGATGGTGCTCAACGGCGACAAGGAATACGCCCTGCATTTCAACGAAACCGATGTGCTCAGCGATGCCCAGCGTCGTTACGCCGAGAACCAGTACGCGCTGTTCCGCCAGTGGTACGAGCACTGGTCGGCCGAGCAGAACGTCGCCTGATCACCACGTAACACAGCGGCGTGCGAGGCGCGCCGCTTTTATTTTCGTCACCGCGGCATAACGCAACATCCGTTAGCGGACCGCGCCATTTTTTAAGGAATCCTCATGACTTTGACAGGCAACATGCTGATCGGCCGACAGGCCATCACCGGTGATCGCGAAGCCATCCACGCCATCGACCCGGCCACCCACCTGCCCCTGGAACCGGCCTATCACGGCGGCAGCGCCGAGCACGTCGAACAAGCCTGCGCCCTGGCCTGGGCCACCTTCGACAGCTACCGCTCCACGCCCTTGAACGCCCGCGCCGAATTCCTCGAAAGCATCGCCAGCGAAATCGAAGCCCTGGGCGATGAGCTGATCGACCGTGCCGTCGCCGAATCTGGCTTGCCGCGCCCGCGCATCCAGGGCGAACGCGGGCGCACCTGCCAGCAACTGCGCACCTTCGCCCGCACCGTTCGCGCCGGGGAATGGCTCGATGTACGGGTCGACACTGCCCTACCGGAACGCCAGCCCCTGCCGCGTCCGGACCTGCGGCAACGGCACATCCCACTGGGCCCGGTCGCCGTGTTCGGCGCCAGCAACTTTCCACTGGCGTTCTCCGTGGCCGGTGGCGACAGCGCATCGGCGCTGGCCGCCGGTTGCCCGGTGATCGTCAAGGCCCACGGCGCCCATCCCGGCACCAGTGAGTTGGTGGGCCGCGCGGTGGCGCGTGCCGTGGAAAAATGCGGACTGCCCGAGGGCGTGTTTTCGTTGTTGTACGGCTCCGGTCGTGAGGTCGGCATCGCCCTGGTCACTGACCCGCGCATCAAGGCCGTCGGGTTTACCGGTTCACGCAGCGGTGGCCTCGCCTTATGCCAGGCGGCGCAGGCGCGTCCCGAGCCGATTCCGGTGTACGCCGAAATGAGTTCGATCAACCCGGTGTTGCTGTTCCCGGCAGCCCTGCAAGCGCGGGCCGAAACCTTGGCCCAGGGCTTCGTGGCTTCCCTGACTCAAGGCGCCGGACAGTTCTGTACCAATCCCGGTCTGGTCATTGCCCGGCAAGGACCGGCTCTGGATCGCTTCATCGACTCGGCATCGGAACAGGTGCGCCGCAGCCCGGCGCAGACCATGCTGACCCCGGGCATCTTCGCAGCCTACGAATCAGGCATCGGTTCGCTGGCCGAACACGCACAGACCCTGGCCACCGGCGTCCAGGGCACAAGCCCGAACCAGTGCCAGGCGCAGCTGTTTGTCACAAAGGCCCAGGCCTTCCTCACCGACCCGGCCCTGCAAGCCGAAGTGTTCGGTGCCGCCTCGCTGATCGTGCAATGCACCAGCGACGAAGAAGTCCGCGAGGTGCTGGAACACCTCGAAGGCCAGTTGACCGCCACCCTGCATCTTGACGACGAAGACCTGCACAGTGCGCGAAACCTGATGCCAACGCTTGAGCGCAAGGCCGGGCGCCTGCTGGTCAATGGCTGGCCGACCGGTGTGGAAGTGAGTGACGCGATGGTCCATGGCGGCCCGTTCCCGGCGACCTCCGATTCGCGCAGCACCTCGGTCGGCACCGCCGCCATCCTGCGGTTCCTGCGCCCGGTCTGCTATCAGGACTTCCCCGACGAGTTGTTGCCGGCCTCGCTCAAACGCGGCAATCCGTTGCACTTGCGCCGCCTGCTCGACGGCCAGAGAGAAGCCTAGGCCATGACCGACTACGTCCCGTTCAACCACCTGACCGAGCCGGCCGACGTTGCCGTGGTCGGCGCCGGCATCATCGGCGTCGCCTGCGCCCTGCGCCTGGCGCGCCAGGGTCGTCGCGTGGTGGTCATCGATCAACAGGCGCCCGGCCACGGCGCCTCGTTCGGTAACGCCGGGCACCTGGCGACCGAGCAGGTGTTCCCCATCGCCGACCTGTCGATCCTCAAGCGCCTGCCGGCCATGCTCATGGACCCGATGGGCCCGCTGCGCCTGGACTGGAAATACATGCCCCGCGCCCTGCCCTGGTTCACCCGCCTGCTGCTGAACCTGCGCCCGGCGCCGTTCAAGCGCACAGTGGCGGGCATCCGCGCACTCAACGAAAGCAGCCTCGGCGCCTGGCAGCGCTTGCTGGCCACCCTCGAGCGCCCCGACTTGCTCAAGGAAGACGGCTCGCTGCTGGTGTTCGAACGCGCCGAATCCCGGCAAGCGCTTGAAGCGCTGCAAGCGCGCATGACCCAGCAACAGGTCCCCGTCGATTTCTGGAATGCCCAGGCTGTACGCCAGGCAGCACCGCAACTCAGCGAACAGATCCAGGGCGGCTTGTTCTTTCCGCAAACCGGGCATTTTCTAGACCCGTACCGGGTGGTCTGCGAGCTGGTGCAGGCTGCCAAGAACAGCGGCGTGCAGTTCCTCCAGCGCCGGGTCGAGGGCGCTCACCTCAGTGAACAGGGTGTGTCGCTGCTCACCGATCAGGGCCGCCTCGACAGCCGACAGGTGCTGGTCGCCTGCGGTGCCCACTCAGCAAAACTCACCGCGGCGCTGACCGGCAAAAAAGTCCCGTTGGACACGGAACGCGGCTACCACCTGATGCTGCCCCACGAACACCAACGCCTGCCGTTCGCCGTCACGTCGCTGGAGCGCAAGTTCATCATGACACCCATGACCGACGGCTTGCGCCTGGCCGGTACAGTCGAATTCGCCGGGCTCGACTGCCCGCCGACCATGGAACGCGCCTGGCAGTTGCACCGTTTGAGCAAAGGTCTGTTCAAGCGTGACCTGAGTGCTGAAGCGGCGACGCCGTGGATGGGCTTTCGCCCATCGCTACCGGACTCGCTGCCGATCATTGACCGGGTCTGCGACGGCAGGGTCATGCTCGCTTTCGGCCACCAGCATCTGGGGCTGACGCAAGCGGCAGTGACGGCGGAGATGATTGCGCAGATGGCTGCGCCTTTGACCGGCAATCAGGCGCAAAGCCTGCCAGCGACTGCGCCGTACCGGCTGGATCGCTTCTGAGCAGCCCCTCACACTCACGTCCCTGAATCGCCCACTGCTCAACCCCTCTCCTGCTTCCCAACAGTTTCCTCTCCCTCCGGGAGAGGGCTGCCCGCGCAAACATCTAAAAATCCAGAAGTCAGCCTACAAACATATGAATTTTTCCCAATGTTTGGCTGCTTTAAGCTCCCTCCCATCCTCCCCAGGGAGGCCGTTTCGTCGGTACGCCCGAATACAAGGGCGATCCTAAAAATAATGTGTCTGCCGACCCAAGGAATTCCCATGTCGTCTACATTCGCACTTCGCCGTGCCGGTCACTGCGCTTCTTCCGGAGGTGGGCAATGACCGCCCCGCTTTCGCGTTCAAATGCCGATGAGAACCTGCTGCACAGCCAGGGTTACTCCCAGGAGCTGCACCGCGGCCTGTCGCTGTGGTCGTCGTTCTCCGTCGGTTTCGCCACCGTGTCCCCGGTGGTCGGGATCTATTCGGTGATGTCCCTTGGCGCCATGAGTGCCGGGCCGTCCTGGGTGTGGATCGTGCCGTTGTGCCTGGCGTTGCAGTTGTTGGTCGCGCTGGTCTATGCCGAACTGGCCTCGCAATACCCTCTGGCCGGCGGCTGCTACCAATGGGTCAAGCGCCTGGCCGGCGACCGCTGGGCCTGGTTTACCGGGTTCATGTACCTGGCGTCGGCACTGGCTTCGCTGACCACAGTGGCGTACCTG
Organism: Pseudomonas vancouverensis; assembly: GCF_004348895.1. Taxonomy (GTDB): domain Bacteria; phylum Pseudomonadota; class Gammaproteobacteria; order Pseudomonadales; family Pseudomonadaceae; genus Aquipseudomonas; species Aquipseudomonas vancouverensis. Next base: position 314,795 of record NZ_RRZK01000008.1, on the reverse strand, counting down.
GGCGGCTTCTGGCTGTGGCTGTTCTTCACCGGCGAACCACCCTCGGCCAACGCCCAGGTGTTCTGTGGCGCGGTGCTGTTGCTGGTGGGCCTGGGCGTCAATCTGTTCGGCATCAACCCGCTGAAGTACTTCGTCAACGCCGGCATTGTCGCCGAGGCGATTGCTTCCATTGGCATCGGCGTGCTGTTGCTGCTGTTCTTCCGCAATCATTCGTTGTCGCTGCTGTTTGAAGGACTGCCGGCCACTGAAGGCGCTGACGGTTCGTACTTTTCCGGTTTCCTCACGGCCATGGCGGTCGGAGGCTGGGCCTTCCTCGGCTTCGATGCCTGCTCGCAGGTCTCGGAAGAAACCGCCGATGCGCGGACCTCGACGCCCCGTGCCATTCTGCGCTCGATGATTCTGGTCGGCCTGACCGTGATGCTCACCGCCTTCGCCGTCACCTTGTCCTACACCAATACCGCCGGCATGGTCTCCGGGCAGATCATCGACCCGGTCACCCCGGCCGTGGTCGATGCTTTCGGTGCCTGGTCGGAGCGTCCGTTCGTGGGCATCGTGCTGGTCGCCTTCATCGCCTGCGTGGTATCGGTGCAGACCTACATCGGCCGCGCCGTGTTCGGCATGGCCCGTGATTCGATCCTGCCGGCCTCGGCCCTGCTGCGCCAGGTCGACAAGCGCAAGGTGCCGTTCGCGGCCATGGTCTTCAGCACCCTGTTCGCCAGCTTCGGCCTGGCCCTGGGCTTGAATGCCACCGCCGTCGGCACCCTGATCGCCTTCGGCAGCGGCGGCTTCTTCGTGGTGTTCCTGATCGTCGTCAGCTGCGCACTGCTCGCCCGTCTCAGTGGCCGCTGGAAAGCCGAACCCGGCACCTTCAGCCTCGGCCGCTGGGGCCTGCTGGTCAACCTTGCCGCGTTCTTCTGGCTGGTGTTCGAAAGCATCAACGTCGCCTGGCCGCGTGAATCCCTGGCCCCACCCGGTGCGCCCTGGTTCCAGGTGTGGGCGGTGATTCTGGTGTTCTCCGTGCTCGCGGTGCTGGGCCTGATCTACATGTTCTGGGCCAAGCCTTACCTGCGCAGCCCTGTCCTGCAACTGCGTACTGAATAACCCCCCTGCCTTGCTGTGCGAGGCGCTGCCAACTGGCGCCTCGCCGATCCGGAGTTTCAGATGTCTGTTCACTATTGGAATTACCCTACGGAAATGTTCTGTGGGCCGGGCGCGCTCGACCTGCTGACCGAGCGTTGCCACCTGCTGGGCATGCGTAACCCGCTGCTGGTCACCGACCCTGGCATGCTCGCGCTGGAACCCCTGGCGCTGCTCAAGGCCCGGCTGACCGATGCACAGATCCCGTTCGCCCTGTTCAGTGACCTCGCCAGTAACCCGAGCATGGACGACGTCGCCCGTGGCGTTGCCGCGTACCACGCCGGAAAACACGACTCGCTGATCACCCTCGGTGGCGGCAGTGCCATGGACGCAGCCAAGGGCATCTGCCTGGCCGCCGTCGATGCCCAGGGCCTGGAACGTTTCGAGTGGTCGCAAGTGCTGGCCAACTACCCGAGCCTGGCGGACTTCCCGCACCTCAACCTGCCACGCCTGATCGCCCTGCCGACCACTGCCGGCACCGGTTCGGAACTGGGGCGCGAAGCCGTGCTGACGCAAAGCGAGCTGAACATCAAACGGGTGATCAGCCACCCGGAAATGCTCCCGGCCACGGTCATCCTTGACCCGGTGCTGACCCGCGGCCTGCCGCCGGCGCTGACCGCCGCCACCGGGATGGACGCCCTGACCCACCACATCGAAGCCTTCTGCTCGCCGCTCTACCACCCGATGTCCTCCGGCGTCGCGGTCGAAGGTGTGCGCCTGATCCAGCAGCACCTGCTCAATGCCTTCAGCGACGGTCAGGACATGGTCGCCCGCGAAGGCATGCTGGTGGCCTCGGCCATGGCTGCGGTGGCCTTCCAGAAAGGCCTGGGCGGCGTGCATGCCCTGGCCCACCCGCTGGGCGCGCGCTACCACAAACACCACGGCCTGCTGAACGCGATCCTGTTGCCTTACGTGCTGATCGCCAACCGCGCCACCATCAGCACCGACATCGCTCGACTGGCGCGTTATCTGGAACTGCCACAAGCGGATTTCGACGGTTTCCTCGGCTGGGTCCTCGACCTGCGCCAGCGCCTGGGCATTCCCCATTCGCTGGAAGAGATCGGCCTCGACGCTGACGCGGCGGACTGGGTCGGTGAGCAGGCCCTCGCCGACATCTCCTCCTCCGATACCAACGCCTGCGTGCTCAGTGCCGCCGATTACAGCCAGATTTTCCGCAACGCCGTGCACGGCGTGCTGCCAGGAGTGAAAGCATGACCGCAGCTCATTACATCAATGGACAGTGGGTGGCCGGCGAAGGCGCCGACCTGATCACCGTGTTCGACCCGTCCCTCGGCCAGCCGTTTGCCGAACTCAAGGCCACCAGTGCAGCCCAGGTCGATCAAGCCGTCGCCGCCGCACGCCAGGCACTGCCAGCCTGGAAAAACGTCAGCGCCAGTCAACGTGCCGCGTACCTGCGCGGGTTCGCCGAACAGATCGATCAGCGCCGTGAAGAACTGATCACCCTGCAGATGCAGAACAACGGCAAGCCGCGCCATGAAGCGGTCGTCGATATCGATGACGCCGTGGCCACCTTCAACTACTACGCCGGGCTTGCCGAACAACTGGATGCGCGACAGAACCGCGACGTACCGCTGCCCGTAGCCGGTTTCACCTCGCGCACGCGCCTTGAGCCGGTAGGTGTGGTGGGCCTGATCGTGCCGTGGAATTTCCCGCTGGTGACCAGCGCCTGGAAACTCGCCCCGGCCCTCGCCGCCGGTTGCACTGTGGTGCTCAAACCCTCCGAAGTGACGCCGCTGATCGAACAGACTTACGGCCAGATCGCCGATGCCGTGGGCTTGCCCGCCGGTGTGCTGAACATCGTCGGCGGCAAGGCTGAAACCGGTGCGGCGCTGAGTAATCATCCGGGCCTGGACAAGCTGTCGTTCACCGGCAGCAACGGCGTCGGCAGCCAGGTGATGCGCAGCTCCGCCACCCATTGCCGACCGGTCACCCTGGAACTGGGGGGCAAATCGGCCATCGTGGTGTTCGACGATTGCGACCTCGATCAGGCCGTCGAATGGATTGTCGCCGGCATCTGCTGGAACGCCGGCCAGATGTGCTCGGCCACCTCGCGCCTGCTGGTGCAGGACAGCATTGCCGATGCGCTGAGCGAACGTTTGAAAACCGCACTGGAAACCCTGCGCGTCGGCAACCCGCTCACCGGCGAAGTCGACATGGGGCCGCTGACCAGCCTGGCGCAATGGAACAAGGTCAACGAGTACTTCGCCATTGCCCGTGCAGAAGGTTTGCGCTGTGCCAGTGGCGGTGACGTGCTGCGTGATTCGGGCTGGTTCGTCTGCCCGACGCTGTATACCGACGTGCCTCTGACCAGCCGTCTGTGGAGCGAAGAGATCTTTGGTCCGGTGCTGTGCAGCCATCGTTTCAGCAGCGAAGAACAGGCTTTGACGCTGGCCAACGACAGCCGCTTCGGTCTGGTGGCAACGGTGATCAGCGCCGATCTTCAGCGCGCCGAACGGGTGGCCAATGCCCTGGAAGTCGGTCACGTGTGGATCAACTCGATTCAGGCGGTGTTCGTCGAAACCTCCTGGGGCGGCACCAAGGGCAGCGGCATCGGCCGGGAACTCGGGCCTTGGGGTTTGTCAGCCTATCAGTCGGTCAAGCACGTCACGCACTGCCTGGGCTGATACCTGCATCGAGTCCGTGCTCGGCCAGCAAATCCGCAATGAAGGCGCGCACCGCCTCGCTTTGCGGGTGGCCGGCATGGGTGATCATGCTGTGCTGCACCTCGTAGCGCAGCGTTGTAGGGTGCAACGCACGCATCTCCCCGCTCTGTAGCCATGGCCGTGCGTAGTGCGCCGGCAGATAGCCCAGGTGCGTTCCGGCGAGCACACCGTGGGCCACCGCTTCCATGTGGTAGGCAGTGGCCGAGGCGTGTTCCGGGGCGATCGGCAAAACCTGATCGACCGGCAGGAAACCATGGCGAATCCAGTCGCTGGCCTTGAGCTGTTCCAGGCTCGGCGATTCGACGGTAAACAACGGATGCGCCCGCCCGCAGAACACACCGATTTCTTCCATGTACAACGGCTGATAGGTCAGGGTCGGCAAGGGTCGGCTGAAGTACGAAATCGCCATGTCCAGCTGCCCGTCAATCACCGCCAACTCCAGCTCGGTCGGCGAGTTGATGAAGATGTGCAGGTGCATGTCGTGTTCGCGCTGATAGAACCGCGCAATCGCGGCATCAACCCGCGCCGTCGGCAAGGTCGCGATGTTATCGGCCAACCCCAGGTGCAGATCACCGACCAGGCGCCCCGCCAGGTCCTGGGCTTCATCGCGAAACGCATCCACCGCGCCGAACAGCGCCGACGACGCCTTGAGAATGCGCTGGCCTTTTTCCGTCAGGCGAAAGCCACCCTTGCCCCGCTCGCAGATCCGGTAGCCGAGGCGTTTTTCCAGCCCGGAGATGTGCGTGCTGATGTTCGACTGGCTCATGTTCAGTTCGGCCTGGGCCGCGGTGAAACCACCGCACTTCACGACAATGGAAAAAATGCGCAGCAGGCGCAAATCCATGTCCGTCACGTTTCTGAGCACAGGGGTTCCCGATGGCTGAAGGGTTCGAACGCGCCCGGATAACAGGCGCAAGGAGCGCTATTCAACCATCTTGAATTCACCGCTGGCTAGTCTCGGTCCGCGCCGCTCATTGCAGGGGTGAGAAGTTCGCCGGCAGGTAGATGGTCGACGCCATGTCACGCAACTGTGGGCCGGAGTTTTCCGGTGGCCAAACGCCGTCCGCCACCGCTTGGGTGCGCACTTGCAAACGTTGCTCCAGCGTCGCCCAGGGCCAGATGTGCAGATAGCGCGGCAACGAACCGTCGGTGGCATAGAACGCGGCATACACCGGCGAATACTGCTCGGCGGTGCGCGCTTCGATGGCCTTTTTCCAGCCAACGAGAGTTGGTTGCAGGCCGCTGCTGACCAGGTCGTACACCCGCAGCTCGTAGAACGGGCCATGGCGCCCGGCACTCAGTGGCTCCAGGAACGGAAACAGCGTGTAGTTCTCGATGCGCAGGTCGGTGATGAATTCGTTGATGCCGAATGCCTGGCCGTCCAACAGAAAACGCTCGCGCTCGGCTTGCCGCTGCTGCTCATCGCCGTAGCCGCGCAGCAGCGAGATCTGGTTCAACTGACCGATCTCCGACGCCCAGCAGCCCATGAGCACGCCGCCGACTTGCGGGTCCTGCAATGCCGTTTCAACACGCGCCAGCGCCTGAGCGACCGTGCGCACGCGCACGGTGAAGGTGATCAATTCAAATAAACGCATGAGGACTCCGCCGACCGATTTGCCAAAAGCCCACAGCCTAAGTCAGCCCTCGCTGGGACGGTATAGAGGCGAACCCCATGGCCTACGGCAATTTGCGCAGACAGCTAGGTAGTTTCCTTAGGTCCGGCGCCGAATAATCATTCACAAACCGTGTTCAATGCCTTCACTCAATGGCGCTTGATGCAGAAATCACGACGAATAAGCTGTGCCTACGTTTCCCGTGATCTCGTCCAGGCAGCCCACCTCCATGAACAAGCCCAGAACGCTCTACCAGAAACACATCGACAGCCATACGGTGTGCGAACTCGATGACCAGGGCCATGTGCTGCTGTACATCGACCGTCAGGTCGCCAACGAATACACCAGCCCGCAAGCCTTCAGCGGCATGCGTGAGGCGGGTCGCCAGGCCTGGCGGCCGAGCGCGACGCTGGCGGTGGTCGACCATGTCAACCCGACCGCCCCCGAGCGCATCGCGACCATGCCGGATGCCGGAGGCGCGCGACAGGTGTCGTACTTCGCGGAGAACTGCCGCGACTTCGGTATAGAGTTGTTCGACGTGCTGGACAAGCGCCAGGGCATCGAACACGTGGTCGCCCCCGAACAGGGTTTCATCCTGCCGGGCATGGTAGTCGCCGCCGGTGACAGCCACACCACCACCTACGGCGCGCTGGGGGCCTTCGGTTTCGGCATCGGCACTTCGGAAATCGAACACCTGCTGGCCACCCAGACCTTGGTCTACAAACGCCTGAAGACCCTGCGGGTAACGGTCAACGGTGTGCTCGGTGCAGGCGTGACGTCCAAGGACATCATCATGGCCCTGATCGAAAACATCGGTGCATCGGGGGCCACAGGGTACGCCATCGAATTTGCCGGCCCGGCCATCAGCGAGCTCAGCGTCGAAGCCCGCATGACCATCTGCAACATGGCGGTGGAGGCTGGTGCCCGTGGCGCTTTCATGGCGCCGGACGACAAGGTGTTCGCCTACCTGCAAGGCAAGCCTCGCGCTCCGCAAGGGCAGTTTTGGGAACAGGCCGTGGCGACATGGCGCGAACTGTACAGCGACGACGGTGCGCTTTTCGATCGCGAAGTCACACTGGACATCGACACGCTCGAACCCATGGTGACCTGGGGCACCAGCCCCGACCAGGCGGCGCCGGTGGGCAGCCATGTGCCGGACCCTGCAACACAACCGGACCTGATCCTGCGCCAGGGCATGCAACGCGCCCTGCGCTACATGGGCCTGGAGCCGGGCATGCCGTTGAGTGACGTGGTAATCAGCCATGCCTTCATCGGTTCGTGCACCAACGCCCGCATCGAAGACTTGCGCGACGTCGCGCGGGTGGTGCGCGGCAAACACGTGGCGGCCCATGTGCGGGCGATGATCGTGCCCGGCTCGACTCTGGTGCGCGATCAGGCGGAACAGGAAGGTCTGGCACAGGTGTTCCTCAACGCCGGTTTTGAATGGCGTCAGTCGGGCTGCTCGATGTGCCTGGCGATGAACGACGACGTGCTGGCGCCGGGTGACCGCTGTGCGTCGAGTACCAACCGCAACTTTGAAGGCCGTCAGGGCGCCGGAGCGCGCACCCACCTGATGAGCCCGGCGATGGTCGCGGCAGCCGCGATCAGCGGGCATTTGACTGACGTTCGCACTTTCATCCTGGAGGCCTGAGCCATGCAACCATTCGACATCGTCAGCGGCAGCGCCGCGCCCCTGCTGGCGGCCAACATCGACACCGATGTGATCATGCCCAAGCAGTTTCTCAAGGGCATCGATCGCCAGGGCCTGGACCGGGGTTTGTTTTTTGATTTGAGGTTTGATTCGTCCGGCGAAGCCAACCCTGAATTCATCCTCAACCAGGCGGGCTGGACCGATGCGGCCTTTCTGGTGGTCGGCGCCAACTTCGGTTGCGGCTCCAGCCGCGAGCATGCGGTCTGGGGTTTGAAGCAAGTGGGTATCCGCGCGCTGATCGGCACAAACTTCGCCGGCATTTTCTATGACAATTGCCAGCGCAATGGTGTGCTCGCGATTCAGCTGACGGAGGCGCAACACGCGCACGTTGCGACGGTGGTCAGCGTACCGGCCACGGCACAGATCACCGTGGATTTGCCGCAGCAAACCATCACATTGACGAACGGTACATTGATCCCTTTCGAGATCGATGAATTGCGCAAACAATCACTGCTGCTGGGCCTGGATGCGATCGGCACCACCTTGCAACGGGCCGGGCAGATTCGCGAGTTTGAAGTACGGCATCTGGCGCACAATCCCTGGCTTGAATGAAAATCTTCCATGAGAGGCTGTTTCTGTAGGAGCGAGCTTGCTCGCGATGGACTCGAAGACGCCGCGTTCACCCAGTGAGCCATCGTCTTCGTTAACGACCATCGCGAGCAAGCTCGCTCCTGCAGGGTTATCGGGTGTACTCGAAATCGGCGAACAACCGGGATAGCTGTGTGGTTCATTCGAGCGAGAGGTGACGGAAGTACGCTTCCAGATATTCCACACACACCCGCAGTTTGGCCGACTGGCTGAGCCGCGTCGGGTACACCGCCCAGACGTTGGCGCTCTGGCTGTAGTCGTGCAGCACCTGCACCAGTCGTCCCTGTTCGAGCATCGGCTTCACGTCCCACATCGAGCGCAACAGAATCCCGCCGCCGCTCAGTGCCCACTGCAACACGATCTCGCCGTTGTTGGACGATAACGGTCCGCTGACCCGCACCGACTCTTCCCGGCCGTCCTTCGTCAGGTTCCACACGCCGAAGGCATTGTTGCGTTCCTTCAACACGAGACAATCGTGGTGCTTCAAGTCGTCCAGCGTCTGCGGCACACCGCGCTGCGCCAGGTACTCGGGGGTTGCGCACAATACCCGCTGGTTGCTCACCAGTTTGCGCCCCAGATGCTGTCCCGGCAGGTCGTCGCCCACGCGAATTTCCAGGTCAAAACCTTCGCCGATGATGTCGACCACGCGGTCGAACACGTCCAGGCGCAATTCAAGTTTCGGATAGGTTCGGGACAGTTCGCAGATCGCCGGGGCCACGTGGTTGCGGCCGAAACCGAAGCTGCTGCAGATGTGCAGCGAGCCCATGGGCTGCTGGCGCGCTTCGGAAATCTCACCAACGAAATCGTCGAAATCGCCGAGCAGCTTTTCCGCCCAGACCCGCACCCGTTCACCGTCGTCGGTCAGCGCAATGCGTCGTGTGGTGCGATGCAGCAGCCTTGTCGACAGCGTGGTTTCCAGCACCGAAATGCGTTTGCTGATGTAGGCCGGCGAGTAACCCAGCTCCTCGGCGGCGCTGGCAAAGCCGTTTTTGCGGATGACGGTGAGGAACACCTTGAGGTCTTCCGGCAGGGGAAATTGATCACGATTCGTGTTCATAAGCCTCATACTTTCGCTGTTTATCACGCTATTTGCGAAGGATACCATCGATCTACCGAGTGGCAATCCATCCCCGGCCAACCGTGGTTTCTGAATCCTCGATAAAAACAAACATGAGGAACTCGCGACATGAACAAGCCCTATGAGCAATCTCTTGAAGCCGACACCCTGCGCGATGCGGGGTGGCTGAAACGCCTATGTGCCTATGAAATCGGCGTGATTCCACTGCCGGTCTTTCTCGGCATCGCCCTGATCGTTTACCTCTCTGCCCACCTGGGTTTCCTGCCCAAGAACATGATCGGCGGACTGGCCGTGATCATGACCATGGGCGTTTTTTTCGGTCAGCTCGGCTCGCGCCTGCCGATCCTCAAGGAAATCGGTGGCGGCGCCATTCTGTGCCTGATGCTGCCGTCAATCCTGGTGTTCTACGGCTTCTTCGGTGCACCCACGATCGACGCCACCAAACTGCTGATGAAGGACGCCAACTTCCTCTACTTCGTGATCGCCAGCCTGGTGGTCGGCAGCATCCTGGGGATGAGCCGTTTCATCCTGGTCCAGGGCATGCTGCGCATGTTCATTCCCCTGCTCGTTGGCACGCTTGCGGCGGTGACCAGCGGGTTGCTGGTGGGCAAACTCGTGGGCTACAGCTTCCACCACACGTTTTTCTACATCATCGTGCCGATCATCGGCGGGGGCATTGGCGAAGGCATTTTGCCGTTGTCACTGGCCTACTCGGCGATCCTCGGTGGCACCCCGGACCTCTACGTCGCGCAACTGGCGCCGGCCGCGGTGGTCGGCAATATCGTCGCGATCATCTGCGCCGGTTACCTGTCGCGCCTGGCGCTCAAGCGTCCGGACATCAATGGCCAAGGTTCACTGATTCGCGCCAAGGCCGAGAACGACCGGTTTCAGATCAAGGAAGAATCGAGCCCCGCCGTGGACTTCCGCGTCATGGGCGCAGGTGTGCTGTTGATCTGTGCCTTCTTCGTGCTCGGCGGTTTGCTGGAAAAGGTGTTCGGCATTCCCGGCCCGGTGATGATGATTCTGGCGGCGGTGCTGTTCAAATACGTTCGCCTGTTGCCGCAGCGACTGGAGCAAGGCGCGCACACCTTCTACAAACTGGTGTCCAGCGCTTTCATCTGGCCGGTGATGATCGGCCTGGGCATGCTCTACGTGCCGCTGGACAGCGTGGTCAAGGTGTTCTCGGCAGGCTATGTGCTGGTGTGCGTCACGGTGGTGGTGTCGATGACCGTGGCCGGTTTTTTCATCGGCAACCTGATGAAGATGTACCCCATCGAATCAGCCATCGTCACCTGCTGCCACAGCGGTCTGGGCGGCACCGGCGACGTGGCGATCCTGTCGGCGTCCAATCGTATGTCGCTGATGCCCTTCGCACAGATTTCCACGCGTATTGGCGGTGCGTCGACGGTGATTCTGGCCACGATCCTGTTGCGCATGCTTGCCTGACTACAACCCCTGTGGCGAGGGAGCTTGCTCCCGTTGGGGCGCGCAGCGGCCCTGGCTCCTCTCTTTAAAAGCGGGGGGACTGCTCCGCAGTCCAACGGGAGCAAGCTCCCTCGCCACAGGAAAAACTGGTTTTTCAATGAGGGCGCTGTTATCGGTCCAGCCGATTCAAACCTGCGAATTATCGATTTGTGCCGCACGCCTCAGGCCGCGAGCATGGCGCCACTCCAACAACAAAACCAAGGACCTGCCATGACCGCCCGATATCACAACCCCGTGGACACCCGCTTCGGCTGGGGCAGCCTCGACCAACTGGCTGACATCACCGAACAGCAGACCGTTGCCCTGGTGACCTTTCCCGAAGCCCGCGGACTGGGCCTGGTCGACCGTCTGCAGGCACTGCTTGGCGAGCGCCTGGTGTACGTGATCGAAGACGTGCAACCCAATCCCGACGTGGCGCAACTGCGTGCCACCTACGAGGGTTTCTGGCAGCAAGCCGGCAGCTGCGACACGGTGATCGCCGTCGGCGGCGGCAGCGCCATCGATACGGCCAAGGCACTGATCGTCGGCACCGAGTCCGGGCGCTTCGATGAACTGCTGGCCCTGCTCGCCAGCGGCAAGCCCTTCGTGCCGCCGCGCTGCAAACAGCTGATCGCCGCGCCGACCACCGCCGGCACCGGCAGCGAAGTCACACCCTGGGCAACCATCTGGGACAGCGCCAGCCAGAAGAAATATTCGCTGCACCTGGAATGCACCTGGCCGACCGTGGCAATCATCGATCCGCAGTTGATGCTGACGGTGCCCGGCGGCGTCACCGTGTCCACCGGTCTGGACGCGTTGTCCCACGCGCTGGAGTCGATCTGGAACATCAACGCCAATCCGCTCTCGGACACCTTCGCTGTCTCGGCCATCGAAGACATCCTCGAATGCCTGCCATTGTTGCGCCGTGATCTCGCCAGCCAGGAACTGCGCTCGCGAATGGCCCTGGCCGCACTCAAGGCCGGGATGGCGTTTTCCAACACCAAGACCGCGCTGGCCCACTCCATTTCCTACGAGATGACCCTGCGCTACGGCCTGCCCCATGGCATCGCTTGTTCCTTCACCCTGCCGCTGGTGCTGGGCCTGGCCTGGGGGCATGACGAAGCCCGGGACAAGACCCTGCAACGGGTGTTCGGCAACGACCTGCAGATTGCGCAGACACGCTTGCGCGAATTCCTCCACAGCCTCGACGTGAAGACCGAGTTCGCCGACTACGGCGTCAACGCCAGCGATGCCCAACAGATGGTCGAGTTCGCCATGCAAGGCGCACGGGGCAAGAACTTCATCGGTTCACGCGCGGCCTAGAGCCTCACACCCCAGACACAACGACTGCCTGCGGCGAAGCGAGCCGCGACGATTTCCTGTTGCCCCGAAAAAAGCGCACCCTTCGCTCGACACGAAGGGATCGAAGAACAAAAACAAGGAAAAGATCATGAATCGTGCCCAAGCCATGCCCGGACTCGCCGTCCATACATCATCCTTTCGAGTCGCCCAGTGGCGCATGCTGCTGGCCGCGATGTTCTGTTACCTGTTCTTCTACACGGGGCGGCAGACCTTCGGTTTCGCCATTCCCGGGATCCAGGCCGAGTTCGGCCTGAGCAAGGAAACCCTCGGCTGGGCTTCGGCCGCGATGCTCTGGGCCTACGCCATCGGCCAGGCCATCAACGGCAACCTCGCCGACAAATTCGGTGGCCGGCGCATCATGACCCTAGGCGCCGTGCTGTCCTGTGCGGCCAACTGGGTCACCAGTTTCGCCAGCGGTTTTGCCGGGTTGATCCTGCCGTGGGGCATCAACGGTTACTTCCAGGCACTGGGCTGGGCACCGGGCAGCCGGCTGATCTCCAACTGGTGGAGCGCCGGCGAGCGCGGCAAGGTCTACGGCTTCTACGTGTTCGCCGCGGGTTGCGCGTCGGTGCTGTCCTACGTGACCTCCATCGTCGTGCTGGAGGTGATGCACCTGGAGTGGCGCTGGATCTTCCGCCTGCCGGTCCTGCTGATGCTGGCCGGCGGCATCATCTTCTACCTGGTGGCCCGCGAACGTCCACAGGACATGGGCTTCGACCCCCTGGCCGATACCGGTGTGGCCAACGCCGAAGACAAGAACCATGAGGTCGCCCACGGCGAGACCGAAACCTCGGCGCAACGCTACAAAGCCGTGCTGAAGAATTTCCGCCTGATCATCGCCGCCGTGTCCCTGGGGTTTCAGAACGCAGCGCGCTACGGCCTGATCGTCTGGGTGCCGGTGCACTTTCTCGGCGCCAACTGGAAAAGCGGCGACAGCATGATCGATCCGAAATGGATCACCGTAGCCCTGCCGGTGGGCATGGCCATCGGCGCCCTGAGCAACGGCTGGATCTCGGACAAACTGTTCGGCTCCAAGCGCTACCTGGCGATCATGCTCTACATGTTCCTCGGTGCCGCCACCAGCCTGTGGATGTGGACCCTCGCCCCGCATAGCGCGACCGGCCTGATCGCGCTGTTCCTCTGCGGCTTCTTCGTCTACGGCCCGGCGTCGAGTTTCTGGGCGCTGTGCCCCGACCTGGTGGGCGCCAAACGCGCCGGCACGGCCACCGGTGTGATGAACTTCTCGTCTTATCTGTTCGCCGGTCTGGCGGAACCGCTGATCGGCAGTATGCTCGACAGCACCGGCAACACCTCGCTGATCTTCATCGTGGTCACCACCGCCTGCCTGTGCAGCGCGTCGGTCGCGTTGTTCATCCGCCGGTGACTGCCTGAAACCAGGGCTCGGCTTCTGCACAGGATCGACTATGTACCAGTACCACAAGTGGCTTCGTTCATTTCACGCGGTGGCGAAAACCGGCAGTTTCACCCTCGCCGCCGAGTACCTGAGCGTCGGCCAGCCCACGGTCAGTGAGCAGGTCAACGCGCTGGAGAAGAAGTTCTCTGTGGAACTGTTCCACCGCCGCGGGCGCTTCATCGAAATGAGCGCCGCGGGCCACCAGCTGTATGCGATCACCCAGGGCCTGTTCGGCCAGGAGGACGAAGCCGTGCAACTGCTGCAAAGTTTCAAGCAACGCAAGACCGGCATGCTGCGCCTCGGCGCGGTATCGCCGCCGATCGCGATGAACCTGACCTACGAGCTGATGCAGCGCCACCCCGACATCGAGCTGGAAACCTCGTTTTCCCCGGAAAAGGAAACCCTGGATCGCCTGTTCAACTTCGACATTGACGTGGCGATCCTCGCCCTCTCCGAGTTCGATCAACGCTTCGACACCCAGTTGTACCGACGCTACCCGATCATTGCCGTGGTCCGTGAAGACCACCCGTGGGCCAGTCAGGAAGCGGTGTACGTCGAGCAAATCAGCGAAGAAAAATGGGTGATGCGCGAGAAAAGCTCACGCACCCGGCAACTGGTGGAAGAACGCTGCAAGCAGCTTGGCGTTGAGTTGAACTGTGTCATGCAGTTGAACAGCCGCGAGGCCATCGTGCACGCCATCGCCAAGGGCATCGGCATCGGCTTCGTCTCGGCGGTGGAGTACGCCGAAACCCCGGGGACCAAACCCATCACCTTCGTCAATCACCCGTTTTCCATCGACTACCACCTGTGTTGCCTGGGCATTCGCCGCAACCGGCCGATGATCGCCGAGTTGTTCGATTCGAGCCCGACACCGATCAGCTGATTCCACCTCGCTCTTGCAACTGTACCGGCCTACTTCCCGATGACGGGAGGGACGGCCCACCCTCACCCGAAAATGGAGACGCCCCATGAACTACCAACAACCAAAACAACTGCAAGCCGTGGTCCTCGACTGGGCCGGCACCGTGGTCGACTTCGGCTCGTTCGCCCCGACCCAGATCTTCGTCGAAGCCTTTGCCGAGTTCGGCGTCGAGGTCTCGCTGGAAGAAGCCCGCGGCCCGATGGGCATGGGCAAGTGGGACCACATCCGCACCCTGTGCAACCAGCCACAGATCGCCGAACGCTATCGCAAAGTGTTTGATCGCCTGCCGACCGACGATGACGTGACCGCCCTGTACGAGCGCTTCATGCCGCTGCAGATCGAGAAAATCGCCCTGCACTCGGCGCTGATTCCCGGTGCCCTGAATACCATCGATGCGCTGCGCGACAAGGGCCTGAAAATCGGCTCCTGCTCCGGTTACCCGGCGGTGGTGATGGAGAAAGTAGTGGAGCTGGCACGGCACAACGGCTACGTCGCCGACCACGTGGTCGCCACCGACGAGGTGCCCAACGGTCGCCCGCACCCGGCCCAGGCACTGGCCAACGTGATCGCCCTGGGCGTCAGCGATGTCGCCGCCTGCGTGAAGGTCGACGACACCTGGCCGGGCATTCTCGAAGGCCGCAGCGCCGGGATGTGGACGGTGGCGCTAACCTGCTCCGGCAACGCCCTGGGCCTGACCTACGAGCAGTTCAAGGCACTGCCGGCGGACCAGCTGGACAGCGAGCGCCAGCGCATCGGCAAAATGTTCGAAGGCTCACGCCCGCACTACCTGATCGACACCATCGTCGACCTGCCGGCGGTGATCGACGACATCAACGCACGCCTGGCACGGGGTGAAACGCCCCAGGGTTGCTGAGCCGGTCAGTGACTTCAGCGGCCGCCCCAGGGGCGGCCGTGTTCATTTGAAAAAGTCGCTGGGGGTCTTGCCGAACTGCTTCTTGAACATGGTGGTGAAGGCACTCGGGCTGTCGTAGCCCAGCTCGCCGGCGATGTCGATGATCTTCTCGCCCACCGCAATGCGCTCCAGCGCCAGCAGCAAACGCGCCTGCTGGCGCCATTGGCCGAAGGTCAGGCCGGTTTCCTTGCGAAAGCGCCGCTGGATGGTTTTTTCGTCAAGGTCGAGCCGTACGCTCCATTCCGCCAAGGTGGAGCCGTCACCCGGATCACGGTGCAACGCTTCGCAAATCACGCTGATGCAACGGTCGACGGGTTGCGGCAGGTTCAGCGGCAGCACCGGCAGGATCGTCAGCTCATCGAGAATCAGCCGTAGCACCCTCGCCTGCCGCGAATCCGCTTCACAGGTAGTGGGGAAATCAACCGAGACCTTGATCAACTCGCTGAGCAGGGTCGACACACTCACCGCACGGGTTTCGGCGGGCAGGTTGAGGCTCGCATCCGGCCGCACGAACACGCTGCGCATCTTGATCGGCCCCACGCAGCGAATCGAATGCACCTCGCCGCTGGGCATCCAGATGCCGCGGCTCGGCGGCACCGTCCATTGGCTTTGCGCCGAGTGCACCACCATCACCCCTTCGATGGCGTAGATCAGTTGATGCTTCTCGTGGGAGTGCGGCGGGATGAACCAGTTTTCCGGGTAGTCGGTGGCGCTGCTGCGCACGTTCCAGCCGCCCTCGTCGATTTCAACCAGAAATTTTTCCAATGGCTTGATCATGACGCCCTTTTTGCGATGGTCAGCTCCCGAGTTGCGCGAGACGGGCAACTTTGCGAGCCCTAGGATAACGCCGAACCCTGAAATTGGCTGCGCCTTGCGTCCGCAGTTTGCGTTTTTTTAACGGAAGATCGCCCATGTCTACCCCTGCCACGCTTTCACCTTTGGCCACCGCTTCGGTGGCCAGCCAAGCCAGCCCCCTGGTCATGCGCGTCATCGGCGCCTGCGCCCTGGCGCATTTGATCAACGACCTGATCCAGGCGGTACTGCCGTCGATCTACCCGATGCTCAAGGCCAACTACGGCCTGAGTTTCACCCAGGTCGGCCTGATCACCCTGACCTTCCAGCTCACCGCCTCGCTGCTGCAACCCTGGATCGGCTTCTACACCGACCGCCACCCCAAGCCGTGGCTGCTGCCGGCGGGCATGGTCTGCACCCTGATCGGCATCCTGATGCTGTCGATGGTCGGCAGCTTCCCGGCCATCCTGCTGGCCTCGGCGCTGGTGGGCGTGGGTTCGTCGACCTTCCACCCGGAGACCTCACGGGTGGCGCGCTTGGCCTCGGGCGGTCGCTACGGGCTGGCGCAATCGACCTTCCAGGTCGGCGGTAATGCCGGCAGCGCCTTCGGTCCGTTGCTCGCGGCGGCGATCATCATTCCCTACGGTCAGGGCCACGTGGCCTGGTTCGGCCTGTTCGCGGTGTTCGCCATTTTTGTGCAATACGGCCTGAGCCGCTGGTACCGCAACCACCTCAACCTGTTCAAGCTCAAGCAAGGCAGCAAGGCCACTCACGGCCTGTCGAAACGCCGGGTGACCTTCGCCCTGGTGGTGCTGGCGATGCTGGTGTTCTCCAAGTATTTCTATATGGCCAGCTTCACCAGCTACTTCACCTTCTACCTGATCGAGAAGTTCGACCTGTCGGTGGCCAGTTCGCAGCTGTACCTGTTCCTGTTTCTCGGCGCGGTGGCGGCGGGCACCTTCTTCGGCGGCCCCATCGGCGACCGCATCGGCCGCAAGCAGGTGATCTGGTTTTCCATCCTCGGCGCTGCGCCCTTCACCCTCGCCCTGCCCTACGTCGACCTGTTCTGGACCGGCGTGCTGAGCATGATCATCGGTTTCATCCTCGCCTCGGCGTTCTCGGCCATCGTGGTGTTCGCCCAGGAACTGGTGCCCGGCAACGTCGGCATGATCGCCGGGGTGTTCTTTGGCCTGATGTTCGGTTTCGGCGGGATTGGTGCGGCGCTGCTCGGTCATTTGGCGGATATCCACGGCATCGAGTACGTCTACACCCTGTGTTCGTACCTGCCGTTGCTGGGGATCCTGACCATTCTGCTGCCGTCGACTCGTGGTGCACGCGGATAAGTTGAACCGATCACTTCTGCTACCAACTTTGTAGCACTCGGTAACACCCGGCCCCGTTGCGGTGCGTCTTTTCCAGGGCGCACCGCTGGCGGGCCCCCACTCCACGGTGAAAACCGCCATGGCGTACTTTGTGCATCTAATCGCCAACTTCCGCTGCCTGTAGTCGCCATGCGCCCCAAGGAATTGAAACTCTGGACCACCGGAGTCGCCCACCTGCTCGACCTGCCCGCCGGGCATGCGCGACTGTCGGGTTTAAGCCACTGGCTGCGGCAGATCTGCCCGGTCGATCATTTCGTCCTGTTCGTCTACGAAGGCAACCACCGGCCACTGGCGCTGTTCGACACCTTCTCGGCGGACAAACGCGCGATCTATGTCGATGACTACCAGTGCGGGCCGTATCTGCTCGACCCCTTCTACCTCGCCTGCACCCGGGGTCAGGCACCGGGGCTGTGGCGTTTACGGCAATTCGCCCCGGACCACTTCTACCTCGGCGAATATTTCCTGACCTACTACCAGCAGACCGGCCTGGCGGAAGAAGTGGCGTTTTTCGTCGACCTCGGCGGCGGCGCCATGGCGGTGTTGTCGCTGATGCGTTCCAGCGCCAGTTGCGCCTTCAGTCGCGACGAAATGCAGTTGGTCGAATGCGCGCAAGCGGTGGTCGAACAGGTCATCAACGAAGCCTGGCGTTTGCGTCAGGCCCAGGAGCCACGCCCGGTGCAGGACCTCGACTTCAAAATCCGCGAAGCCTTCGACCAGTTCGGCGCACACATCCTCACCGGTCGTGAGCAGGAGATCGTGCAACTGCTGCTGCGCGGCCACTCCAGCGCCTCGGTGGCCGAACAACTGAACATCAGCCCCGGTACGGTGAAGATCCATCGCAAGAACATCTACGCGAAACTGGGGATCGGTAGCCAGTCGGAGTTGTTGGGGTTGTTTATTCGTGAGTTGACCGAAGATCAGCTGCCAGCCCACAGCCTTAAACTGCAGGCCTGATGCAAAAACCTGTGGGAGCGAGCTTGCTCGCGATAGCGGTGTGTCAGACAGCAAAATACTGAATGTACCGCCGTCATCGCGAGCAAGCTCGCTCCCACAGGTCCATCGGTGGCTTGAAGATCGTGGTCAGGGCGGATCAAGCCGATCCAGCGCCCGATTCACCGCCAGTTCCCCCAGCATAATCACCTGCGCAATCCCCAGCAGCGCATGACGACTGCTCCCCTGCAAGTGATCCACCAGATCGTTGGCCATGACATTGGCCGACGCCAGCGACTCACTGGCATGCACCAGCAAGGTTTCTGTACTGAGTTCGGGATTGACGATGAACATCGTGCAGGGGGTGCGCGGGGTGGCCATGATTGCAGGGCCGGGATCGGGACTTTCGTGCGGGGATGTCGGATCGGTGTCGGGCGGGTTGGGTGTTGGTTTGATTATGAAGTGAGCCTCTAGCGCGATTAGCAAAAGAGCCATCACCCCCGCTACCAAACGAAGGGTGGCGGCCACACGCGGGTTGGTAGACCGGTCGCACTAGAACCCGGCGCCCGCAAGGGAGCCCCGCGCATGGCCACCATAGAAAACACAGTCTCAACAATGACTGCATCAAGGTGACGCGATGCGCCTAGAACGAACTCGGGCTACCAAACCCGATCGCTGATTTTCAGCGACGGGAAACGATAAAACCCACGGTCTAGACGCACAAGCCGGCGGATTCTGGCGTACCTGTAGGCAATGACGCAAGGTGTTGTAGCTTTCATCAAGTAACGCTGACAGCGGTTAAACAAACGCGTACAGACCCCGATTTACGGGGCTATCGGTGCTGATTTTCCCAGGCAAACAATGGAAATGTCCTACGTATTTTTCAGGTTGGCGACCGGAAGCACGAGCATTAACGTGATGTATCCAATTAGGGAAGAAAGTCAGCTCGCCCAAGACAGGGTGCTCTTTCGGGTATGAAGGGTGAAACCATTGCATGAACAAAACACTCGTCGAAAAATCAAACCACCCCACTGACGACATTTGGCGCTATGATCGCGTCAAATGTCGCATGGAGGTACTGGGAATGCCCGCCGTCAAATCCACAGAAAAAGGAGTCAAAACGAAGCGTGCCACCCGCACGCCGACCGAGATGTTGCTGCATGGTCGCAAGGGCGACACGCGCATGCTGATTATCCGGTACACACAGGAAGGTTTTGATTTAAGCGATGTCAGGGACATGATTTCCACCTCTGAGCTCTACATGGAGCACGACCTCGTTCAGCGCATAACCGGGAAATCGCTTCGAACCGTACAACGGTTGGCAAAGGAAACCGAACCAGTGCGTTTGAACCGGCAGCAAAGCACGGTTGCCTTTCAGTACGCACAGGTTCTGGAGCACGCCATCAACGTGTTTGGCAGTCAGCCATTGGCAGAGGATTGGTTGAAGAAACCCTGCAAGTTCCTTGAGGGCCATATCCCCTTGGAACTGATCGACAACACGTTGGGCTTCCAGGTAGTTGAAGACTATCTGTCACGGATTGAACACGGGGTCTATCAATGAATCCTTTGCCCTGGGATGGAACCTGGCACGCCTGGCGTCTGGACCGCGCAGCGTTCAAGGATACCTGGGACAGCGGCATTGGAGCACAGCGGTCCGGTGGCCGATGGAACCCACCCGGCCGCCGGGTTATCTATGCCTCGGCCGACCCGGCTACAGCCATTCTGGAAGTCGCCACCCACACAGGTTTCGATACCCTCGACAGGGTGCCTCATGTGCTGACGTGTTTCGAAGTGCTGGATTCGAACACCATCAAAGTTGTGCAGCCCGAAGATGTGCCGAACCCGAACTGGCTTGTCCCATCTGAACTCTCTCCCAACCAGCAAAGCTTTGCTGATGGTTTACTGGCCGAGCATCCGTTCGTACTGATTCCGTCTGCTGTCTCTCGCCACTCCTGGAATCTGCTGGTCAGCTGTGACCTGGCAACAGACCGATTCAAGCTGGTGTCACAGGAACGTTTTGGGCTCGATCCACGCCTGCTGAAATAAGCATGAGTGAGAGAACCCACCACGGATAAAAACAAGTATCTGTCCACGCCTATCCCCCAAGGGATATATACACCGCAAAACCCCCATTGCTAGTTTGGCCCCCGACGCACTGTTCATCACTGCAAGGGAGCCCGACCATGAACGACACCCCGCCAAGCGATATCGAATTCTGCAACGTGGTCAAACGCTATGGCGAGGTGCAGGCCGTCAGTGGTTTGAATTTCGCGGTGAAGCGCGGTTCGTTCCACTCCTTTCTCGGCGGCTCGGGCTGCGGCAAGACCACCACGTTGCGCATGATCGCCGGGTTCGAGCAGCCCACCAGCGGCGAAGTGCGGCTGGCCGGTAAAAGCGTGGCCGGTGTGCCGGCGTTCGAGCGGCCGGTGAACATGGTGTTCCAGCATTACGCGCTGTTCCCGCACCTGACCGTGGCGCAGAACATTGCCTACGGCCTGCGTTATCGCAACCCGCGCCCGGACAAGAAACAGCAACTGCGCATGGCCGATGAGGCCCTGGAAATGGTCCGCCTCAGCGGTTTCGGGCAGCGCAAGCCAAGCGAATTGTCCGGCGGCCAGCAACAGCGTGTCGCCCTCGCCCGCGCCCTGGTCAACAAGCCCACCGTGCTGCTGCTCGACGAGCCACTGGCGGCGCTCGACCGCAAGCTGCGCAAGGAAATGCAGTCGGAACTGCTGCGCCTGCAACGGGAAGTGGGCATCACCTTCGTGCTGGTCACCCACGACCAGGAAGAAGCCCTGTCGATGAGCGACAGCATCAGCGTGATGCACAGCGGCTCGATCATTCAGACCGCGACGCCGGAACAACTTTATGAAGCCCCGGCCAGTCGCTACGTGGCCGACTTCATCGGCGAATCCAACCTGTTCGACGGCACCGTGCGCCAGCTCAACGGCAACTCGGTGGTGCTGCGCACCGAACAAGGCCTGGAACTGACCAGCCCACTCACGCCGAACGGCAAGGCCCTGAGCGCCAACGCGCCGGGCTGCATCGCCGTACGCCCGGAGCTGATCAGCATTGCCGGCGCCAACGCCGACATGGCCCGGGAAGTGAAGCTGCCAGGTTCGGTCGAGGACCGTATCTACCTGGGCAACACCACCGAATACCGCGTGCGCACCCAGGCCTTTGGCGTGGTCTGCGTGCGCGTACCGCGCCAGCAGGATCACGGCGCCAATGCATTCGAACACGGCGCAGCGGTTCGCGTCGGCTGGGATCACGCCAATGGCCTGGCCATGGCGTTGTAAATCATCGATTCGTTTCATCAACCGGATGTGGAGCGTGCTATGGACCAGAAGACTTTTATAAAAACCCTGCGCAGCTGGCAGAACGGCTCGATCACCCGTCGTGATTTCCTTGGCCGCACGGGCCTGGGCATCGCGGCCGCTGTGGTCGCCACCAACATGCCGGGGCTGTTGACCTCCACGGCCGAGGCGGCGGAAACCACCAAGCTCGGTGATCGCCTGTCGCTGGCGACCTGGCCGAACTACCACAGTCAGGAAAACCTCGACGCCTTCGGCAAGACCACCGGCGCCCGGGTGTCGATGAGCGTGTTCGGTTCCAACGAAGAAATGCTCGCCAAGTTGCAGGCCGGCGGCAGCGGCTGGGACGTGCTGGTGCCGACCAACTACACCATCAGCACCTACGTCGGCCTCGGCCTGATCGAGCCACTGGACCTGTCACGCATTCCCAACTTCGACGCCTCGGCCTTCCAGCAGAAGTTCATGGCCCAGGGCACCGTCGACGGCAAGATCTACGCCGTGCCGAAAAACTGGGGCACCACCGGCATGCTCTACGACACCAGCAAGCTCAAGGATGGCCCGAGCAGCTGGAAGGAATTCTGGGCCGCTGCCCAGGGCCCGGCCAGCGGTCGCACCATGGTCCACGACTATCAGTTGACGGCCATCGGCAACGCCCTGAAAAGCTTCGGCTACAGCTTCAACTCCCTCGATCCGAAAGAACTGGCCGATGCGGAAAAGCTGCTGATCGAGACCAAGCCGCACCTGTTCGCGATCAACTCCGACATCCAGCCATCGATGCGCAGCGGCGATGCCTGGCTGGCGATGTCGTGGACCGGCGACGCGTCGCAA
Source organism: Pseudomonas vancouverensis (assembly GCF_004348895.1). GTDB lineage: Bacteria > Pseudomonadota > Gammaproteobacteria > Pseudomonadales > Pseudomonadaceae > Aquipseudomonas > Aquipseudomonas vancouverensis. The sequence goes on along the minus strand of NZ_RRZK01000008.1, from coordinate 292,663 downwards.
CTGCACCGCGACAACGCGCAGATGCAGTTCGAACTGGGCAAGGAAGGTGGCGAGTTGTGGAGTGATTTCTTCGCGATCCCGAAAAGCTCGGAGCACAAGGACGCCGCCTACGCCTTCATCAACTACCTGCTCGACCCGCAGCACAACAAATTGGAAGTGCTCAGCCACGGCTACCCGAGCGGTGACAAGCGAGTCGATGCGCTGCTGCCGACCGCCATGCTCAACGACCCGATCATGTACCCGGCCGCCGAAGCCCTGAGCCCGCTGGAGTTCGGTGCCGCCGCCACGCTGACCAGTCCGGCCCGCGCCGAACTGATGGCGCGCTTCAAGTCCGCGTGATCGCCTGACCATGGCCAATGAGGAGCCACCGATGAATGCCACCGTCCACCCGCCGCTGGTGCAGCCGGGCAATGCCCTGTCTGTCGAGGTTCGCCAGCGGCGCAGCCTCGGCCGGCGCATCACCCTGTTGATGCTCTTGCCCTCGACCCTGTGGTTCCTGCTGCTGTTGTTGATGCCGCTGGTGATCATCATGGTCTTCAGTTTCGGCGAGCGCAGCGCCGTGGGCGGTTACGCCGGTGGTTTCACCCTGGCCAACTACCTCAACCTCGGCTCCCGTGGCGCGGCATTCAGCAACACGCTGATGCTGGCGCCACTGGGCACCCTGGTGTGCCTGGTGGCGGCCTATCCGCTGGCGTACTTCCTCGCGGTCAAGGTCACCGAGAACCGTTCGCTGTTGCTGACACTGGTGATCGTGCCGTTCTGGACCAGCTTCCTGATCCGCACCTACGCGTGGATCTTCATCCTCAGCGGCAAGGGCATTCCGGCGATGCTGGCCAGCCTCGGCCTTGAAGATGTTCGATTGATCAACACGCCCTGGGCGGTGCTGATCGGCATCGTCTACGGCTACCTGCCGCTGATGGTGTTCCCGATTTACGTCAGCCTGGAAAAGCTCGACAAACGCCTGCTGGAAGCCTCGGCGGATCTGGGCGCCAGCGCTTTCGAAAGTTTCCGTCGGATCACCCTGCCGCTGTCGGCGCCGGGGATCATTACCGGGGTGATGCTGGTGTTCATCCTGCTGATGGGCGAGTTCCTGATCCCGGCGATTCTCGGCGGTGGCAAGGTGTTCTTTGTCGGCAACGCACTGGTCGACCTGTTCCTGCAATCACGCAACTGGCCGTTCGGCAGTGCGTTGGCCATGACGCTGGTGGTGATGATGCTGTTGATCATCGGTGTCTACTTGAAACTGGTGGCGCGCTACGGCGGCCGCCCTGCCGATGGAGGGCTGTGACATGTGGCTGCGCAGCTATTCAACCTCGCTGTACCTGTTTCTCTACGCGCCGATTGCCCTGATCGTGCTGTTCAGCTTCAACGCCGGGCGCAGCGGCCTGGCGTTCCAGTGCTGTTCAGTGCAGTGGTTCGGCACCGCTTTCAGCAACCCGTTCATCATGGAAGCCCTCGGTCATAGCGCCTTCATTGCCTTCAGCTCGGCGCTGATTGCCACGCTGTTCGGCACCCTCGCGGTGTTCGGCCTGCAGCGGGCCAGTCGCAGGGTGCGCCTGCTGTTCGACGTGCTGACCTATTGCGCGATCATCGTACCCGGCATCGTCATCGGCATCTCGACGCTGATTGCCTTCATCAGCCTGTTCGACCTGATCAACCCGCTGTTGGCGAGCTGGTTGCCCGACGTGCCGCGCCTGAACATGGGTTTTGCCACGGTGATTGCCGCGCACTCGCTGTTCACCATGGCCCTGGTGATGGTCATCGTGCGCAGTCGTGTGGATTCCCTGGACAAGGCACTGCTGGAAGCCTCGGCGGATTTGTACGCACCGCCAATGGACACCTTCTGGCGCGTGACCCTGCCGCAGATCAGTCCGGCGATCATGGCCGGATTCCTGCTCGCATTCACCTTCAGCTTCGACGATTTCATCATCGCGTTCTTCGTCGCCGGCTCGGAAACCACCTTGCCGATCTACATCTTTTCCTCGATCCGCCGTGGGGTCACGCCGGAGATCAACGCAGTGTCCACGGTGATCATCTGCCTGTCGCTGGCCTTGCTGTTCACTTCCCGCCATCTGCAAAACCGCCGCACCGGCGTCCAGGAGTCGCACCATGCGTGATCAGCTTTACATCAACGGCGAGTGGGTCAGCCCCGACCTGGGCGGTTACCTGGATGTCATCGACCCGGCCACCGAGCAGGTTTTCCATAAGGTTGCGGCGGGCACTGAAGAAGACGTTGACCACGCGGTGCGCGCGGCGCGGCGAGCCTTCGACAACGGTTGGGGCAAAACCAGCGGCGCCGAGCGTGCGCAGTGGCTGGAAGCCCTCGCCGATGAACTGGAAAGCGGCCAGCAGGCGTTGTCGGAGCTGGAAGTACGGGATAACGGCAAGCCCCTGCCCGAAGCCCAGTGGGACATCGGTGATGCCATTGGTTGTTTCCGTTATTACGCCGGGCTGGCCAGGGAACTGGATCAACAGCAGGACCAGCCGCTGGCCTTGCCCGACGAACGTTTCCGTTGCCGCATTCGCCACGAACCGATAGGCGTAGCCGGGCAGATCATTCCGTGGAATTACCCGCTGCTGATGGCGGCGTGGAAAGTCGCCCCGGCCCTGGCGGCAGGTACGACTGTGGTGTTGAAACCCTCAGAGCTGACACCGCTCACCGCGCTGGAACTGGCCGCCGCCGCCGACCGTATCGGCCTGCCTGCCGGGGTACTGAACGTGGTCACCGGCCTGGGTGCCGACGCTGGCAGCCCGCTCACCGAGCACCCTGGCGTGGACAAACTGGCCTTCACCGGCAGCGTGCCGACCGGGGCGAAGATCATGTCGGCGGCGGCCCGCGACATCAAGAACATCAGCCTGGAACTGGGCGGCAAGTCGGCCTTTATCGTGTTCGACGATGCCGATGTCGAAGCCGCCGTCGAGTGGATTCTGTTCGGGATTTTCTGGAACCAGGGCCAGGTGTGCAGCGCTACCTCACGCTTGTTGGTGCAGGACGGCATTGCTCCGCGGCTGATCGAGCGGCTGGTCGAGGAAACCCGCAAAATCAGCATCGGCCCGGGCATGGAGCCCGGTGTGTTGCTTGGTCCGCTGGTCAGTCAGGGTCAGTACGACAAGGTCCTGGGTTTTGTCGATCAAGGGCTGGCCAGTGGGGCGAAGCTGCTCACTGGCGGGCGGCGTCCGGCCCATTTGAAAGAGGGTTATTTCGTCGAGCCGGCGATTTTCGACGAGCCGGGGCACAACAGCATTCTATGGCGCGAAGAGGTGTTTGGCCCGGTGTTGTGCGTCAAGCGCTTCAAGACCGAGGAACAGGCCGTGCAAATGGCCAACGCCAGCCGCTTCGGTCTCGCTGCGGCCGTGATGAGTGCGGACCTGCAACGCACCGCCCGAGTGGCCAACCAGATACGTGCGGGGATCGTCTGGGTCAACTGCTCGCAGCCGACCTTCGTCGAAGCACCGTGGGGCGGCATGAAGCACAGCGGTATCGGTCGGGAACTGGGTGAATGGGGGCTGCATAATTACCTGGAGGTCAAGCAGGTGACCGAGTACGTCAGTGACAAGGCTTGGGGGTGGTATTTGAAGTAAGAAGATGCTCAACATTGTCGGTGACTGACACTCCGTCATCGCGAGCAAGCTCGCTCCCACAGTGGTCCGAGTCGTCTAAAGATTTTGTGTGCACAGAGGACTCCTGTGGGAGCGAGCTTGTCTCCGGGCGGCGATCCGACGATAGCAGACTAACAGTCACTGCATGGGTGTCAGTCATGCCGCCATCGTCGGATCGCCGCCCGGAGACATGCTCGCTCCTACAGAGGACGCTTAAATCAGCAGTTCCAGGGTATCGAACAACGCCGCATCCTCCGCCTTGGCCGACCGTGCGCGGCGGCGGATGACCTGGAACAGGCAGTCAACAAAGCACTGCCCGGCCACACCCAGCTGGGCATTGCGCCGGGTGACGATGCCGATGGTGTCGGTGGCGAAGGTTTCCTCCAGCGCCAGGCGCCCTACCCGTTCGCGGTAGCCGGGAATGGTCAGCATCGGCTCGGGAAAGTAGCTGAGCATGTCGGTCTGTTCGACCAGTGACAACGACAGTTGCGGCGAATGGGCGCGGTGAATGTGCTGCATGTCGATCTGTGCGCCGTGCTGCCAGAACAGTTCATTCATCACGCTTTCGTGGTTGCTGTCCGGGTAGTTGACCACCCAGTCCTGCTCCAGCAAGTCATGGATGCTGCGGCTGTCGCGCAGCGGGTGACCGTGGCGCGCAACCACCGCCATGCCGTAGGAAAAAATCTGTTCGCTGACGAACTCCGGGCGTGGCAGCAACGACGATACCAGCCCCACCGCAAACTCCATGGTGCCGTCGCGCAAACGCGGCAAGGTCACCGCCATCAGGCCTTCGAATATCTCCAGGCGCACCCGCGGCATGCGCTGGCGGAACAGGGTCACCACCTCGGGCAGCAACGTCATGCCCATCCACGGCGAGATGCCCAGGCGCAACTGCCCTTCGGCCTGATCGCTCAGGTGCGCCAGTTCCAGTTGCGCACGCTCCAGTTGGCTGAGCATCTGCCGCGCATGCTGCAACAGCGACTGCCCGTAATGGGTCAGCACCACACCACTGGCGTTGCGCACCAGTAGCGGCAGGTTGAGGTCGTCCTCCAGCTCACGCAAAGCCTTGGCCACTGCCGTCTGCGATACGCCCAGTTGCCGCGCCGCCGCGCGAATGCTGCCGCAATCGGCAATCATCACCAGCGCGCGCAATTGATGCAGCTTCATCCCTTCCCTCCTGACCCTGGGGGTGTAAACCACTGGTTTTCAGCCCACCCTTTTTGCGACTGCCGCGGCCTTCGCCAACTTATTAGGATCGCAGGGTATCAGCCCCACCGCCGATAACGACCAATAAAAACCAGGAGAACCTGATGAACAACCTGCCCGCGCTGCCCGGTATTCGTGCGCTCGAAGCCGAAATGATCGCCCTGCGCCAACACATCCACGCGCACCCGGAACTGAGCTTCGAAGAGTTCGCCACCGCCGACCTGGTGGCCGGCAAGCTGCAGGACTGGGGTTATCAGGTGCACCGCGGTCTGGGCGGCACTGGCGTTGTCGGCCTGCTGCGCAACGGCAGCGGCAGCAAAACCATCGGCCTGCGCGCCGACATGGACGCGCTGCCGATCATCGAGCAGACCGGGCTGCCCTACACCAGCCGCCACGAAGGGGTGATGCACGCCTGCGGACATGACGGTCACACGGCGATGCTGCTGGCCGCGGCCAAACACCTGGCCGACAGCCGTGAGTTCGACGGCTCGCTGGTGGTGATCTTCCAGCCCGCCGAAGAAGGTGACGGAGGCGCCCAGCGCATGCTCGACGACGGCCTGTTCGAGCTGTTCCCCTGCGATGCGATATTCGCCATGCACAACATGCCGGGGCTGCCGGAGGGCAAACTTGGTTTTCTGCCCGGCCCGTTCATGGCGTCGACCGACACCGTGAGTATCCGCGTAGATGGCGTCGGCGGTCACGGGGCGATGCCGCACAAGGCCGTCGACCCTGTGCTGGCCGGCTCGGCCATCGTCATGGCCTTGCAGAGCATCGTCGCGCGTAACGTCGCGCCGCTGGACACCGCCGTGGTCACGGTCGGCGCGTTCCACGCCGGGATCGCCGCCAATGTGATCCCCGATCATGCCGATTTGCAGTTGAGCGTACGCGCCCTGAAGTCAGAGGTCCGCGACGAACTGATTGCACGCATCACCCGCGTCGCCGAAGCCCAGGCCGCCAGTTTCGGTGCCCGCGCCACGGTCACCGTCGACCAGGCGCAACGCTTCCCGGCCTTGTTCAATCACCCGGAAAACACCGAGTTCGCACGCAAAGTGGCACTCGACTGGGTCGGCGAAGAAGGCCTGATCGCCAACATGCAACCGCTGACCGGCAGCGAGGATTTCGCCGTGATGCTCGAACATTGCCCCGGCTGCTACCTACTGATCGGCAACGGCGACGGTGAAGGCGGCTGCATGGTGCATAACCCCGGCTATGACTTCAACGACAACTGCCTGGCGACAGGCGCGAGCTACTGGGTACGCCTGGTCGAGACCTTTCTCGTCTGAGTTCGTCCCTATCGCCCACGTCTTCAGGAGTTCGTCACATGTCCCATTCTGCGACCACTGCGTTGCCGGCCGCTTCGGCGGATCGGCGGCCGATCGGTGCCAAGTCCATCGCCGCCATCACCATCGGTTCGGGTCTGGAGTTCTACGATTTCTCGGTCTACAGCTTTTTCGCCACGCTTATCGGCCGGCAGTTTTTCCCCGTGGAAAGCAGTCTCGGGCAACTGTTGCTGTCACTGGCGACCTTCGGCGTCGGCTTCGGCATGCGCCCCATCGGCGGTCTGGTGCTGGGCGCCTACGCCGACCGCGCCGGACGTAAACCGGCAATGATGCTGACCCTGTGGCTGATGGCCCTGGGCTCGCTGCTGTTCACCGTGGCACCGACCTACGCGCAGATTGGCATCGCCGCGCCGCTGCTGATTGTGCTGGCGCGGCTGATTCAGGGCTTCGCCATCGGCGGAGAGGTCGGCGCCTCGACGGCGATGCTGATGGAGCACGCCGATGACCACAACCGGGGTTTCTATGGCAGTTGGCAGCTGTTCAGCCAGGGCTTGAGCTTCCTGCTCGGTGCGCTGGTGGCCCTGGCCCTGAGTTCATCACTGGCACCCGAAGACCTGGAAAGCTGGGGCTGGCGCGTGCCGTTTGCCCTGGGGATGCTGGTGATTCCGGTGGGCATCTACATCCGTCGCCATCTCAAGGAAACCGCCGCCGAAACCGCCCACGGCCATGAGGCACCGTCCAGTGTGCGGGTGATCTTCAGCAGCTATCGCCGACTGATCGTCACCGGCGTGCTGTTGGTGATCGGCAGCACGGCGTCGAGCTACATCGTGCTCGACTACATGACCAACTACACGGTCACCGTGCTGCACCTGCCGATGACCATGGGCACCACCGCCGCCTGCCTCGGTGCGCTGGTGCAGATCGGCCTGTCGATCTGGGCCGGCAGGCTCAGCGACCGCATCGGCCGGCGGCGCACCATTGCCCTGGGCGCCATACCGATGCTGCTGTTGATCTACCCCGCGTTCATCCTGATGAACCACTTCCCGACCCTCGGCACCCTGTTGCTCGTGTCGCTGCTGACCACCCTGCTGCTGGTGTTGATCACCGTGCCCACTTTGGTGCTGGTGACCGAGATGTTCCCACGGGCCATTCGTGCCACCGGGCTGTCGATCATCTACTGCCTGGGGGTTTCGGTGTTCGGCGGCTTCGCGCAGTTCTTCGCCACCGGGCTGATCGGCCTGACCGGCAACAACAATGCGCCGGCGCTGTACGTGATGTTTTGCCTGTGCCTGACCCTGATCGGGTTGGCGCGAGTGAAGGAAATGGCCGGCAAGCCGCTGGACTGACCAACCGCAGAAACAGTCGAGCCGCACAGCTGTGCGGCTCGTTTGATTTTCTCTTATACGGTAACCACTTCACTCGCCACCGGCCCTTTACGGCGCCGACGCTCGAACCACAGGTACACCACAGGCGTGGTGTACAGCGTGAGGATCTGCGACACCGCCAGACCGCCGACAATCGCAATGCCCAACGGCTGGCGCAACTCCGAGCCGGCACCATGACCGAAGGCCAGTGGTACGGCGCCGAGCAAGGCCGCCAACGAGGTCATCAGGATCGGCCGCAAGCGCAACAGACAGCCTTCCCGAACCGCGTCCCGCGGCGACAAGCCCCGCTCCTGCGCCTGCAGGGTGAAGTCGACGATCATGATCGCGTTCTTCTTGACGATGCCGATCAGCAAAATGATGCCGATCATCCCCAACACCGACAGATCCTGACCACAGAGCATCAACGCCAATAGCGCACCGAAGCCGGCCGACGGCAGGGTCGAGATGATGGTCAGCGGATGGATCGGATTTTCGTACAGCACCCCGAGCACGATGTACACGGTGAGAATCGCCGCGAGGATCAGCCAGGGCTGCGACTTCAACGAATCCTGAAACGCCTGGGCCGTGCCCTGGAAACTGCCCACCACCGTGTCCGGCATGGCCACCGCCAGCGATGCCTGGTTGATCGCCGTGACCGCATCACTCAAGGCATGACCGGGCGCAAGGTCGAACGACAGCGTGATCGCCGGGAATACCCCCTGATGGTTGATGATGATCGGCACCTGCTCGGTCTTGACGCTGGCCAGCAGGTTCAGCGGCACCATGGCTCCGGAACCGGCGCGGACAAACAGGTGCTCCAGGGTCGCGGTAGAGGTTTGCCAGCTCGGGTCGAGTTCGAGGATCACGTGGTTCTGGTCGAGCTGGGTGAACATGGTTGCGATCTGCCGCTGACCGAAGGCGTCATACAGCACATCGTCGATGGCTTGCACCGTGACGCCTAATCGCGCCGCCGTGGGGCGATCGATCACCAGGGTCGACTGAGCGATGGCCTGCTGCTGGTCCGAGGTCACGTGTTGCAGTTGCGGCAGGGTCTTGAGTTTTGCCAGCAACACGCCGCTCCAATGATCCAGTTCGACGCTGTCCGGGTCCTGCAGGGTGTACTGGTATTGGGTCTTGCTGGCCCGGCCACCGATCTGGATGTCCTGGTTGGCCTGCATGAACACCTTGACCCCGGACAGCCGGTCGAGGGCCGGTTGCAGGCGGCGAATGACCTCGCCGGCGCTGGCGCTGCGCTCGCTGAAGGGTTTGAGGTTGATCATCACCTTGCCCTGGCTGACGGTCGGGTTGGGGCCGATCCAGAAGTACACCCGGGCCACGGCCGGGTCCTGGCCGATGATCTCGGCGGCACGGTTGACCTGGGCGCGCATGGCGATGGGCGAGATGTCTGCCGCCGCTTCGGCAACGCCCTGGATCAGACCGTTGTCCTGCTGTGGGAAGAAACCCTTGGGAATGCCGACGTACAGCACCGCAGTCGCCGCCAGTGTGGCAACGGCGACAGCCAGGGTGATGCGTTGATGATCCAAAACCCAGTCGAGGCTGCGGCGATAGCCGTTGTGCAGGCGGTCGAATACCCGCTCGCAGGCCAGAGCAAAGCGGCTCTCTTCCTGGTCGGCATGGGGTTTGAGCAACCAGGCGCAGAGCATCGGCGTGATGGTCAGGGAAACGATGCCGGACATGATGATCGCCACACTGACGGTCACCGCGAACTCGCGCATCAGGCGCCCGACAATGCCCGACATCAGCAGGATCGGCAGGAACACCGCAATCAGCGACACCGTCATCGAGACAATGGTAAAGGCCACCTCGCGCAAGCCATCGACCGCCGCTTGCAGGCGTGACTTGCCCATCTCCAGGTGACGGACAATGTTCTCCATGACCACGATGGCATCGTCGACCACGAAGCCGACAGCAATCGCCAGGCCCATGATCGACAGGTTGTCGAGGCTGTAGCCCAGCAAATACATCACGCCGAACGTCGCCACCAGCGACAGCGGGATGGTCAGGCTCGGAATCAAGGTGGCGGTGGCCTTGCGCAGGAACACGAAGATCACCACGACCACCAGGGCAATCGACAGCAGCAAAGTGAACTGCATGTCGTTGACCGAGGCTTCGATGGTCTGGGTGCGGTCGCCGACCACTTGCACCTGCACGTCGCGGGGCAAGGAGGCGGTCAGTTCCGGCAACTTGGCCTTGATCGTGGCGATGGTCGACAGCAGGTTGAAACCCGGTTGCTTGTGGATGTCGACGATCACCGTCGGCTCGGCACCCAGTTGCGCCGCCTGCTGGGTGTCTTCGGCACCGGCGATCACCCGCCCCAGGTCACCCAGCTTGATCGGCATGCCGTTCTTGTAGGCGATGACCTGATCGCGATAGTGCTGCGGGTCGAGCAACTGGTCGGTGGCACCAAGGGTGATCGAGCGGCTCTGGCCATCAAGGCTGCCCTTGGGCTGGTCGAGGGTGCTGACACCGATCACGCTGCGCACGTCCTCCAGGGTCAGGCCACGGGCCGCCAGGGCATCCGGGTCGATCTGCACCCGCACTGCCGGTTTTTGCTCACCGTGAAAATCCACCAGGCCCACCCCCGGCATCTGCGACAGACGCTGGGCGATGTAGTTGTCGGCGTAGCGATCCAGCTCCGGCAAGGTGCGGGTCGGTGAGGTCACAGCCAAGGACATCACGGTGCCTTCGGCCGGGTTGACCTTGTTGAAGGTCGGCGCACTGGACATGGTCTTGGGCAGGTTCGGCGTGGCGGTGTTGATCGCCGTCTGCACGTCCTGTGCGGCGCCGTCGATGTCCCGCGACAGGTCGAACTGCAGCACCACCTGGGTCTTGCCGGCGGCGCTGGACGAGGTCATCGAGGTGACCTGCGGCACCGCGGCAAAGGCCCGCTCCAAGGGTGTCGCCACAGACGACGCCATGGTTTCGGCGCTGGCCCCGGAGAGTTTGGCGGTGACCTGGATGGTCGGAAAATCCACCGTCGGCAGCGGCGCCACCGGCAGGTGAAAATAGGCGAAGGCACCCAGCAGCATGACCCCGAGGGCCAGCAGACTGAGCCCAGTGCGGCGTTGAATCAGTCCGGCGAGGCCGCTCATTGCGCCGCCTCCGCCAGATCGGCAGCGGCGTCGGTCTTCACCGGCGTGACCTTGAGCCCCGGCGCGACCCGGGACTGGCCCTGCACCACCACCGTTTCTCCCGCCGCCAGCCCCTGGCGAATCCACTGCTTGCCATCGACCACGGTGGCGGCATCGACCAGGCGTGGCTGCACCCGCTGATCGGCATCGACCACGTAGACAAAATTACCCTGGCGTCCCAGCTGCACGGCATCGGCCGGCACCACCGCGACGTCCTTGCGGGTTTGCACCAGCAGCCGTGCGCTCACCAGTTCACCTGGCCAGAGTTTCGCCGCGGCGTTGTCGAACTGCGCCTTGAGCTGGATCTGGCCGCTGGCGGCGGTCACCTGACTGTCGATGAAACTCAGTTGACCGCGAGCGATTTCCTGCTGGCCGTCGCGGGTCATGGCGACCACCTGCAAGGCACCCTTGGCGTTCTCTTCGAGAATTTCCGCCAGCTCATCCTGAGACACGGCGAACGCCACGGAAATCGGGTCCATCTGGGTGATGGTCACCAGTCCCGTGGCTTCGGCGCCATGGGCAATCGAACCGACATCCAGCAGGCGCTGGCCGGTGCGCCCGGTCAGCGGCGCCTTGACCTGGGTGAACTCCAGTTGCAGGCGTGCGCTATCCAGCGCCGCTTGATCCGCTTGCACCGTGGCCTGCTGGGCGGCCAGTTGCGCGCGGTAAGTGTCGACGTCCTGGGTCGGCCCGGCCTTGGCGGCGGCCAGTTTACTGGCGCGATCCAGGTTGACCTTGAGGTTGGCCAGTTGCGCCTGATCCTTGGCCACCAACGCCTGGGCCTGCGCGACCTGGGCCTGATACACCCGTGGATCGATCACCGCCAGCAGGCTGCCGGCGGTGACCGTCTGACCTTCGTTGAACAGCACCTTTTGCAGTTCACCGTCGACCCGCACCCGCACGTTGACGCTGTTGAGCGCCTGCACATTGCCGATGGCGCTGATCCAGATCGGCAGGTCCTGCCGGCTGACCTGGCTCATTTGCACCGGCACTGCCGCGCTGTCGGTCTGCACCGGCGCGGCGTGGGCCTGCCTGATCCATTGAAAACCACCAAGGGCAGCAGCCAGCGAGAGCACGGCCAGTCCCCCAAACACAACGCGACGACCTGGGTTCAAGGCATTCATGGGTGAGCCACCTGAGCAATGGAATTGGAAGCGAGGGTGTCGGCGGAAAAGTCCCCGCCCAAGGCGCGGAACAGACCGACGGCGGCCTGCAAGTGCTGGAGGCGAACCTGCAACAGCGTGTCTTCGGCCTGATATTGGTTACGCTCGACGATCAGCAGTGTCTGGAAGTCGGTGGAACCGAGGCGGTAGCGCACCTGGGCCAGGCGCGCGGCTTCACGGGCCGAGTCGACGGCAGACTGGTTAAGCGCGTAGCTCTTGTCCAGTTCACGGGCGGCGCTGAGCTGGGTTTCCACGTCCTGCAGGCCTTCGATGATCGACTCGCGATAACTCGACGTCAGTTCCTGGACATGGGCCTGGTCGAAATGCAGTTGGCCCTTGAGCTGACCACCGGCGAACAAGGGTTGGCTGATGCTGCCGATGGCGCTCCAGATCTGCCCGCCCGCCAGGGTGTCGATACCGCCCAGCAAGTCCAGCGACAGGTTGGGCAAAAACGCGGCGCGGGCGACGCCGACGTCGAAGTTGGCCGATTGCAGCCGTGCCTCGGCGGCCTGAATGTCCGGACGCTGGCGCAGCAGGCCGATCGGCAGTCCGGTCGATGGCTGTGGCACTTGCAGGGCCTTCAAGCCGTCGCCTTGCACGGTGAAGCCTTCCGGCGGTGCACCGACCAGCACGGCCAACTGGTACAAGGCCAGATCGCGCTGCTGGCGCAGTGGCGGCATTGCCGCTTCAAAGGTCTGCATGGCATTGCGCTGCTGCTCGACTTCGAGGTTCGACACCGCGCCCTGACTGGCCTGGACCTGCACCAGGTCCAGCACCTGCCGCGCGTCATCGGCAATGGACTGGGCCAGGCGCAGGCGATCGGTCAGCGACAGCACTTCGAAGTAACGGTCGGCAATGCTCGCGCCCAGGCTCATGCGCAGGGTCTGGGCATCGAACACCGTGGCATTGGCCAGGGCATCGGCCGAATCCGCCGCCGCGCGCTGTTTGCCCCAGAAATCGATTTCATAAGTCGCTTCGGCAAACACGCTGCGTTTTTCCGTGGTGCCGTAATTGTTCTGGCGCTGGTAATTGCCGCCCAGGTTCAGTGCCGGGTATTGCCCCGCACCCGCCACCTGCGCCGAGGCGCGGGCTTCATCGATGCGGCTGACCGCGGCCTTGAGGGTGTAATTGGACGCCAGTCCGCGAGCGATCAATTGATCCAACTCGGCACTGTGAAATTCGCGCCACCATTGACCACCGGCGGCCGCCGAGCCCGCCTCGGCGCCCTGCCATTGCTGCGCCAACGGCAGCGCTGGCTGCCGATACTCGGGCACCATGGAACAGCCGCCGAGCATCAGCGCGCCAAGCAACGCCACGGATAAAGGTGAACGACACGCAGCGCGCCAACCGCGCGCCGCCAAGGTTGAAACCGACATGGGCAAGCCATCCCCTCGCTTGAGCCTCTGTGGAGCAATCCACGAATGCCGCGAAGATAACCAGGGGTGCCTGCCAGAGCGTTCGCCGGCAGATAAACTTTTGTTCAGCCTTGCGCCGGTGCGACCTGAAAGCTGTAGCCGGCGCCGGGAATGGTCTTGATCAGCGAGTACGCGAAACCTTCATCGAGTTTGCGCCGCAGGCGATGGATGTGTTTGTCGATGACGTTGTCGTTGGGGTCGAAGTCATAGTCCCAGGCGCTGTCGAGCAGCATGTCGCGGGTGACCACCTGGCCGCTGTGGCGCATGAGTTTTTCCAGCAGCAACGCCTCGCGATGCTGCAAGGCAATGACCCGACCTTGCCGCACCGCCGTGCGCGTGGCGCAGTCCAGCTGCAATTCGCCGACCTGCAACTGCCGCGAGGAACCGGCGACCGGGTCGCGCCCGCGCAGCAAGGCATCGAGCCGAGCCAGCACCTCGGCGAAGGCATAGGGCTTGGCCAGGTAATCGTCACAACCGGCCTGCAAGCCTTGCACCTTGTCGGTGGTCGAGGCCTGTGCACTGAGCATCAGGATCGGCACCCGCAGCTGCCGCGCACGCACCGCCTTGATCAGCTCGATGCCGTCGAGGCCGGGCAAGCGCCGGTCGACAATCAAGGCGTCATAAATGCCTTCGAGGGCCATGCCCAGCCCCGCATCACCATCGTCGGCGATATCGACCACATGCCCGCTTTCGCTCAAGCCGCGCAGCAGGTAGGCGGCGGTCTGGGCATCATCTTCAACCACGAGAATGCGCAAGGCACTGTCTCCTGAACTCGAACCTGAACTTTTATTTAGCCAACGGGAACGTGACGCCGGCGCAGGCTTTGCCACACTATGCCATCTCTGCCCGATCAAGTGAGCGGTTCAACTGCCATGACCCATGTACTGGTCGTCGAAGACGACTTGCCCACCTGCCGTGAAATCGAAGCGGCCCTGTGTGACCACGGCTTCACCGTCAGTTGCGTGAACAATGGCCGCGAGGGCCTGTTGAAGGCGCTGAGCGAACCGTTTGACCTGATCGTGCTCGACCGCATGCTGCCCGGCGGCCTCGATGGCCTGGGCGTGCTGACGGCGTTGCGCGCGGCCAGTGTCAGCACGCCGGTGTTGATCCTCAGCGCCCTCAGCGCCCTCGACGAACGGGTGCGTGGCCTGCGCGCCGGTGGTGATGACTACCTGACCAAGCCGTTCGAGTTCATCGAACTGACCGCCCGTCTGGACGCCTTGAACCGCCGTCGTGCCGAGCCGGTTGCCGAGCCTCGGGAGACGCGCCTGCGCGTCGCCAATCTGGAAGTCGACCTGCTCAGCCGCTCGGTCCGTCGTGGCGAACGGCTGATCGAGCTGGTGCCTCGGGAATACGCGCTGCTCGAACACCTGATCCGCAACGCCGGACAAGTGGTCACCCGCACCATGCTCTTCGAAGCGGTGTGGAACTACAGCTATGACGAGCGCACCAACGTGATCGAAGTACACATGAGCCGCCTGCGCCGCAAGATCGACGGTGAAGGTGAGCCGCCGATGATCCATACCATTCGTGGAGCCGGTTATGTCCTCCGTTCGCCTGAGTGAAATCCCGCGCACCATCAGCTTTCGCACGGGATTGCTGTTTCTCGGCCTGTTCGGCTGCTCGTTCCTCGCACTGTTCGGCTACGTCTATTGGCAGACCGCGTTCTACCTGAAAGCCGAAGCCGATACCGCACTGTACCGCCAAGTAGAAAACCGCAGCGCCCAGGACCCCGAATTGCAGCTCAAGGAGATCCGCAACCATGCCGTGCAGGACGTCGAGGCCCGCCTGCCCCACAGCCTGTTCGATGCTGACGGCCGCTTCATCGCTGGCGCCATCCGCCAGCTGCCGCCCTTCTCGGCCTACGACAAACCCCAGGAATTCAGTTGGGTCAAGGACAACGGGCGCAAGCGTCCGGTGCGTTTCATCGTCCATCGTCTGGCCGACGGCAAGACCTTGCTGGTGGCCCAGGATATTCACGACATTCGTGAGTTCGATGAGCTGCTGATCCGCGCGCTGATCTCTGGCGGCGTGTTGCTGCTGGTGGTGGGCCTGTTCGGTGCGGTGCTGCTGGGTTACTCGGCACACCGCCGCCTGGACAAGGTCAGCCGCTCGATCAAGGGCATCATCGAAGGCGACTTGACCGGACGCCTGCCGATCCAGGGCAACAACGACGACATCGACCGCCTCGCTTCGGTGGTCAACGGCATGCTCGATGAACTGGAGCGGCTGATGAGCGAGGTCAAGGGCGTGTGCGACGACATCGCCCACGACTTGCGTACCCCGCTGACCCGGCTGATCGCCGGCCTCGAGCGCACCCAGCGCCGTGGCCTGGATGAGGCCGAGTACGCGGCCAGCATCGACGCGGCGCTGATCGAAGCCAAAGCCCTGTTGCTGACCTTCAAAGCCCTGTTGCGCATCTCGGAAATCGAAAACAGCGCACGGCGCAGTCATTTCGCGCCGCTGGACCTCAACCTGATCAGCGCCGACGCCGCCGAGCTGTACGAGCCACTGGCCGAAGAGCGTGGCATCAGCCTGACCCTCAATGAAAGCCAGGCACCGGCGATCATCGCCGGCGATGCGCAGTTGCTGTTCGATGCGATCTGCAACCTGCTGGACAACGCCATCAAGTTTTGCCCGGACCACAGCCAGATCAGCCTGAGTGTGATCGCCGAACCCGGCAGCGTCGGCATTCGTGTGCTGGACAACGGGCCGGGGATCGCCCCGGCGGAACGCGAAGCTGTCCTCCGGCGTCTTTATCGCGCCGAATCCAGCCGCCATACACCGGGCAATGGCCTGGGCCTGAGCATGGTCTCGGCGGTGGCGCGCCTGCATGACATGAAGCTGACAGTCAGCGATGCCGCCCCAGGCTGCCGTATCGATCTGCTCGGTTCGGCAAACCATTTGCCGGCCCTCAGTCTGAGCTAAGTTTCGCTGGGTAATTTCTCTCCTGCGCAAGTCCTGCGCTGCTCAGGAGAGGCTGACCACCCATGAATCCCGTAAAAGCCGGATGGCTCAACAAAGTACCCGAAGTGACGCTGGCCTTCTGGATCATCAAGATCCTGTCCACCACAGTCGGTGAAACCGGCGCCGACTTTCTCGCCGTCGACGTCGGTTTCGGCGCCGGTCCGACCAGTATCGGCATGGCCTTGCTGCTGGGCATCGCTCTGTTCCTGCAACTGCGCACCAAGGCTTACACGCCGTGGATCTACTGGCTGACCGTGGTGCTGGTGAGCATCGTCGGCACGCAGATCACCGACATCCTCACCGACATGCTCGACGTCAGTCTGTACGCCAGCACCGCCGTGTTCTCCGTGCTGTTGGCGATCAATTTCTACATCTGGTATCGGGTGGAGCACAACCTGTCGATCCGCGAGATCGTCACGCCACGCCGGGAGTGGTTCTACTGGACCACGGTGCTGTGCACCTTCGCCCTCGGCACCGCCGCCGGTGACCTGGCCACCGAAGCCCTCGGTCTTGGCTTTACCCTCGGCGCAGTGATTTTCGGTGCCTTGATTGCCGCCACCCTGATTGCCTGGCGCATGGGCGCCAACGTGGTGCTGACCTTCTGGATCGCCTACATCCTGACCCGCCCGTTCGGCGCCTCCCTCGGCGACCTGCTGACCCAGGCCAAGACCTACGGCGGCCTCGGCATGGGCGCGGCCTGGACCAGCGCGATCTTCCTGACCGTCATCGTGCTGCTGGTGGCCGCTGCGCAAATCAGCGTCGGCAACCGCAAGCCCCTTACTCAATAAACGCTTAACGACTCAACAAGGAATCATCATGCGCGTACTTCAAAACATCATTCGTCACACCGCCATCGTCTCGGCCATTTTCCTGCTGGGCATCGCCACCGGCTGTTCGAAACCGGCCGACAAACCCGCCAGCAGCGCAGCCAGCAGTTCGGCGAGCACGCAAAGCCAGTCCGCCTCGAAATTGGGCGACCTGTCGGAGTTCCGCACCATCGCCGCCGACGTCAGTGCCCTGGTCGAGAAAAACGACCTGGCCGGCGCCAAGGCCCGCATCAAGGACCTGGAAACCGCCTGGGACTCCGCCGAAGCGGGCATCAAGCCACGCGCCGCCAGTGACTGGCACGTGCTGGACAAGGCCATCGACCGTGCCCTCGACGCCCTGCGCGCCAACAGTCCTCAGCAGAGCGACTGCAAGGCACGCATGGATGAGTTGATGAAAGCCTTCGACTCCATGCAAGCCAAGGCCTGATTGCGACGGCGGACAAACGCCGGCACAGGTGCTTCAATACAAGCGCGACGGCCCTGGCCCTCGCGCTTTTTTTTGATGGAGCGGGACATGCGGATATTGCTGGTCGAAGACGACCCGATGATTGGTGACGCCATCCAGGGCGCACTGATGGATGCGAGCTACGCCACCGACTGGGTGAAGAATGGCCTGACCGCGCTGTCGGCCTTGCAAACCCAAGCCTACGATCTGGTATTGCTGGACCTCGGCCTGCCGGGCAAGGACGGGCTGGACGTGCTCGACAGCATCCGTGGGGGCAACAACCCGGTGCCGTTGCTGATCATCACCGCCCGGGACAATCTCGATGACCGTTTGCGCGGCCTCGACGGTGGCGCCGACGACTACCTGCTCAAGCCCTTCGCGATGGCCGAACTGCTGGCGCGCATGCGTGCCGTGCTGCGGCGCAAGGGTGGCAATGCCCAGTCGGTACTGGACAACGGCGTGGTATCGCTCGACCTGGTGTCGAAACAGGCCAGCACCGCCGACGCTGCCGATGTGCAACTCTCCGCCCGCGAGTTTGCGCTGCTGCAAGCGCTGCTCATCCGACCGGGGGCGATTCTCTCGCGCAGCGAACTCGAAGACCGCCTCTACGGCTGGGGCAATGAAGTGGAAAGCAACGCCGTGGAATTCCTGATTCACTCGCTGCGGCGCAAGCTGGGCAACCAGGTCATCAAGAACGTCAGGGGGATGGGATGGATGGTTTCCAAAAGCGCTTGAGCGAGTCGCTGCAGCTGCGCCTGTCGGTGGCGCTGTCGCTGGCGATCTTGCTGGTGGCGCTGCTGGCCGGGGTGTTCGCCTTTGTCTCGGCCATCGATGAAGCCCACGAAATGCAGGACGAAAGCCTGCGGCATGTCGCGGTGCTGTTCGACCGCCAGCACATGACCCTGCGTTACCCGGCGGGTGAGCACGTCGCCGGTGACGACGAGGAATCGCGGATCATCGTGCAGTACCTGGCCGACAGTCACCTCGCCGTCGGCAACGACGACAGCGTGATACCGCTGCCCTTCCCCACCACCCTCGCCGACGGCCTGACGACGCTGAACATTGCCGGCGAAGACTTTCGCGCGCTGGTCCGGACCACGGCCACCGGCGAGCGCATCGTTGTCGCCCAGGAAATCGGCGTGCGCAACAAGGAAGCCCGGGAAAGTGCCTGGCGCAGCCTCCTGCCGTTCATGATTCTGTTCCCGGTGCTGTTGCTGCTGGTCAGCGATCTGGTGCGCAAGCTGTTCCGCCCCATTGCCAGCCTGTCGGCCGAGATCGATCAACGGGACAAACAGGCCCTGCACCCCATCGACGAACAGCATCTGCCGACGGAGATTCGTCCGTTCGTGGTCGCCATCAACCGCCTGCTGGCGCGGGTTGCCCAGTCGATGGAGAACCAGCGGCGCTTCATCGCCGATGCCGCCCATGAGTTGCGCTCGCCGATGACCGCGCTGTCGTTGCAGGCCGAACGCCTGGCGGCCACCGAGCTGCCGGCCCCGGCCCGTGAACGCCTGCTGCCGTTGTCCCGGGGCATCGAGCGCAGCCGGCAATTGATCGACCAGTTACTGGCGCTGGCGGCCGCGCAATCGAGCCCCGAACGGGCGCTGACCCGGGTTTCCGTCCACCAGATCTATCGGCGGGTGCTGGAAGACTTGCTGCCGCAGGCCGAACGCAAAAGCATCGACATTGGCGTCGAAGGCGACGAGGACGTGCAGCTGACAGTCAACGAAATGGACCTGCTGATCCTGGTGAAGAACCTGGCGGACAATGCGATTCGCTACACGCCTGCGGGTGGACGTGTCGATCTGTCGGTCGAACGCACGGCAGCGTCTATCGTTCTTCAGGTCCGCGACTCCGGTCCCGGCATCAGCGCAGAAGAACAGGCGCGAGTGTTCGACCCGTTCTATCGCAGCATGGGCACCGATGAGAGTGGCTCGGGGCTGGGTCTGTCCATCGTCAAGGCCATTGCCGAGCGCATGGGCGCGCAGGTGCGACTGGGCTTCACCGACGAGGCGGCGCACAGCGGTTTGTGCGTGTCGGTGCTGTTGAAGGCCGATTCGACGAGCTAATGACTGGCCTCAAGGTTGTCCGGCTCGGCTTGCGTCCGAGCGGCCGGCAGCCGTAGCGTAATCACCATCAATATCAGGCCAACCACGGCGATGCTGCTGTAGACGCCGGTGAAGGTCGCACTGTAACTGGCCAGCCACCCGGCACTGTAGTTACCGAGCATGCCGCCAGTGCCCTGCATGACGTTGGCGACCGCGAAGATTGCCACCGCCATGGCCGGGGTGGTGGCCATTTTCGAGACATAGGCCGGAATCAGGCCGAAGATCGGATAGAACGCCAGGGAAAACAGCACGCCGGCAATCAGCGGCCAGTAGCCTTGCGGGTAAAACACCAGGATCAGTGCGGCGGCAACGACACCGCCATAGACCATCAGCATCGCCGTGCGCAGCCCCGCACGATCGGACAGCCAGCCCACCGCCAGCCCGGCGAACATGCCAACCAGGCCCATGGTGCCCCAGATCTGCGCGGTGAAATCCACGCTGAAGCCCAATTCCGTGCGCAGGTAGGACGACATGAAGTTCTGAAAGGGAAAGGTCGAAAAACCGACCAGAAAGTTCATCGCCCACACCGACAGCACCCAGGGCTTGATGATCTCGCTGTCACGGCTGAACAATCGGCTCGACGGCAAACCTTCACGCTCAGGCACCTGAGCCGGCGTCGGGCGAGACAGCAAGCCTGCACGCTGAAACACCAGCCACACCAGTGCGGCAGCCACCACCGTGATACCGCCGACCCACCACCAGACACTGCGCCACTCGCCCGATGGCGCGTAAATGGGTACCAACAGGCTGTTGATGAACACGCCGTAACTGGTGCCGCTGGAGACCAGCCCCATCGCCATGCCGCGATAACGGAACGGCACGCTTCTGGAAATCACATCCACCATCGGCACGAACACGGTCGCTGCCGTCCCGGCCAGCACGGTCAGCAAGGCGCCGATCAGCAGGATGTTCCGCGCCAGGGGCACCAGCAGCAAGGCCAGCGCGCAGACCACTCCCGAGCCGAGAATCACTCGCCCGCCGCCAACCCGGGGTGTCAGCCACGCTGCAAACAGCGCCGCGACGAGAAAACCGAACTGGCCCGCCGCGGTAATTGCGCCGACATAAGCGAAGTCGAAACCCAGCGCCGCACGCATGTCGGGCACCAGCTGGGCGAACAGGTAGATGCCAAACCCGTAGGTGGCCGCCACCAGTGCGGTGAGCAAGAGCACGATAACGGCTTTGATCGACATGGCGCGGCCTCCCTGTTCCTGATCGGCCACTATACGATCTACGCCCCGGCCATCGCCGCCAAAAGCGCTGTGCCCTGTTCTGTTTGCGTCAGTGGGTTCTACGTCAGATCAGGCAATCACCTGCGCATACACCGAGCGGTCGACATTGCCGCCGGACAGAATCACTGCGACCCGTTTGCCCGCCATGGCCTCACGCTCCTGCATCAGGGCGGCCAACGCCGAGGCGCCGGCGCCTTCGGCGAGGTTGTGGGTGTCGGTGTAATACACGCGCATGGCTTCGGCGATCTGCGCGTCGCTGACCGAAACGATCCGCTCGGCGCCGGTGGCGTAGACCGCAAAGGCTTCGGCAATCGGCTTGCGCACGGCCAGACCGTCGGCAAAGGTATTGGCCGACGGGGTTTCCTGCAGACTGCCGGCATCAAAGGACAACTTCGCGGCCTCGGCCTCGGTGGAGACCACGCCGACCACACGGGTCTTCAATCCCAGTGCGTCACGGGCGGCAATCACGCCACAGATCCCCGAGCCGCTGCCGATGGGCACGTAGACGGTGTGCAGGTCAGCCGCTGCGCGGAACAGCTCCAGCGCATAGGTGGCCACGCCCTTGACCAGTTCGGCATGAAAGGGTGGCACCAGGTACAGGTTGTGCTGTTGTGCCAGGCGTGCGGCCTCTTCCCGCGCTTCGTCGAAATCGCGACCGAACTCCACCACTTCACCGCCAAACCCGCGCATCGCGTTGTTCTTTTCCACCGAGTTGCCCAGCGGCACCACGATCAGCGCCTGCAAGCCCAGCGCATTCGCCGCCAGCGCCAGGCTCTGGCCATGGTTGCCGCGGGTCGCCGTGACAATACCTTTGACCTCGGGGTGCGCCTGTTTCAGCCAGTGCAAAAAGGTGATGCCGCCACGCACCTTGAAGGCACCGGTGGGTGTGTGATTTTCGTGTTTGACCCAGACCTTGCAACCCAGGCGCTCAGCCAACAACGGCCAGGAGTACTGGGCAGTCGCGGGCATGACCTGGTAGACGAGACGCGCCGCTTGTTCGATGTCTGCGAGTGTCAGTGGCTGCATGGGGAGGCTCCTTGAGGTTTTGTCCAGAGTAGACGCCGACGAGCTGCCAGGGCTTTCAAAAAACTGACCTGACTTTTCTGTGCCGGCTTCACTACTATGGTGCCCATGAACCCTCGCAATCGCCCGCAACCCTCGCGCCAGTCCGAACCGGTACGCCGTATCGAGGCCGGACCCTGGGCGATCGAATTGCTGCCCGGCGCCGCTTATGCCGCGCGCTATGTCGCGACCCAGGCCGGTATCGGCTTCGCCTTCGACAGCCAGCGCGGCGTGCACGCCATCGGCAGCGACCGCGTGCGCCCCTTCGACGCCGTGCCCAATGGCCTGGCGTTTGTGCCGCAGGGCTGTGATGTGTTGTCTGAGTCACCCAGCGGCGGTGAATACCTGCGGGTGATTCGCACCGACGGCCTGGCCTTGCCGGGCGACCACGCCTTCAACAATCGCATCGACCCGCAGGCGACCGCCCTCGCCTTGCGCATGCGTATGGCGCTGTTGCGAGGTTCAGTGCAAGACGACTGGGAGGCCTGGGCGCTGGCGTTGGCCGAGCGGGCAACCGGCAGCGACGCCCCGTCGGCAACGGCCATGGATGCGATCACCGGCCGGCGCATGCGTCTGCTCGACGAGTTCATTAACGCCGGCCTCGACGCTCCGATCGGCGTTACCGCGATGGCGCAATTGCTCGGCTTGTCCGAAGGCTACTTCATGCGCGCCTTCAAACAGGCCACCGGGCAAAGCCCGCACAGTTACCTGATCGACAGGCGCCTCGCCAGGGCCCGGGCACTGCTGCGCGACTCGACAGCCGGTTTGACCGAGATCGCCCTCGCCTGCGGCTTCAACTCCCATGCGCACATGACGACTGCGTTCAGGCAGCGGCTGGGGATCAGTCCGGGGGAACTGCGTCGGCGCTGAACCGGCTGACGTAATCGCCAGCAAGCTCGCGCCTCCATTGAAATGCACTCCTCTGCGGGTGCGAGCTTGCTCGCGATGGTCGTCAACGATAACGCGCCCTGCCTGAGTGCCCGCGTTGCCCGGACGTTTTTCGCGAGCAGGCTCGCTCCTACAGGATGAGCCCTTTACAGGCTCGGCAGCAATTTCGCCGACACCAGCTCGTTCAGGCAACGCGACGCCAGCAGCTCACTCGCGGCGTTGATGTCCGGCGCAAAGAAGCGGTCCTTTTCATAGAACGGCACTTCGTTACGCAGGATGGCGCGGGCCTTTTCCAGCTTCGGCGAAGTCTTCAGACCGTTGCGCAAATCCAGCCCCTGCACTGCCGCCAGCCACTCCACGGCGAGAATGCCGCGGGTGTTCTCGGCCATTTCCCACAGGCGCTTGCCGGCCGCCGGGGCCATGGACACGTGGTCTTCCTGGTTGGCCGAGGTCGGCAGGCTGTCCACCGAATGTGGATGGGCCAGCGCCTTGTTTTCGCTGGCCAGTGCCGCAGCGGTGACCTGGGCGATCATGAAGCCTGAGTTGACCCCGCCGTTGGCCACCAGGAACGGCGGCAGTTGCGACATGTGCTTGTCCATCATCAACGAGATGCGCCGCTCGCTCAGCGAGCCGATTTCGGCGATGGCCAGGGCCATGTTGTCGGCGGCCATGGCCACCGGTTCGGCGTGGAAGTTGCCGCCGGAAATCACGTCACCTTCGGCAGCGAACACCAGCGGGTTGTCGGACACGGCGTTGGCTTCAACCGCCAGCACGTCGGCGGCCTGACGGAACTGGGTCAGGCAGGCGCCCATGACTTGCGGCTGGCAGCGCAGGGAGTACGGGTCCTGGACCTTTTCGCAGTTTTCGTGGGAATCGGAGACTTCGCTGCGCTCACCGAGCAGGTCGCGATAAGCGGCGGCGGCATCGATCTGGCCTTGCTGGCCACGGGCGGCGTGGATGCGTGCGTCGAACGGTGAACGCGAGCCGAGCACGGCTTCGACAGTCAGGCCACCGAGGGCCAGGGCGCCGGCGAACAAGTCTTCACCTTCGAACAGGCCACGCAGGGCGAACGCCGTCGACACCTGGGTACCGTTGAGCAGCGCCAGGCCTTCCTTCGCCGCCAGAGTCAGCGGGGTCAGACCGGCGACTTTCAGCGCCTCGGTCGCTTCCATCCACTCGCCCTTGTAGCGCGCCTTGCCTTCGCCGAGCAGCACCAGCGACATGTGCGCCAATGGTGCGAGGTCGCCGGAGGCGCCAACCGAGCCTTTCAACGGAATGTGCGGGTAGACCTCGGCGTTGATCAGGGCGATCAACGCATCGATCACCACCCGGCGAATGCCGGAGAAACCCCGGCTCAGGCTGTTGACCTTGAGCACCATGATCAACCGTACCAGGTCGTCACTGATCGGCTGGCCGACGCCGGCGGCGTGGGACAACACCAGCGAGCGCTGCAGGTTTTCCAGGTCTTCGCTGGCGATGCGGGTCGAGGCCAGCAGGCCGAAGCCGGTGTTGATGCCATAGGCGGTGCGGTTCTCGGCGAGGATCTGCTCGACGCAGGCGACGCTGGCGTCGATCTGCGCGGCGGCGCTGCTGGCGAGACTGACCTGGACCGGGTGTTGGTAGGCCGCACGCAGTTGGGCGAGGCTCAGTTGGCCGGGGTGGATGTTCAGCGTGTGCATGTTGATGTTCCTGTAACCGGGGTAGCGATGGATTGTTTTTGTATTTGCTCCTGTAGGAGCGAGCTTGCTCCCACAGGTTTTGCCTGTCGTTCAATCGGCCGAGCGATACCGTGCCGTGCGCCAGAGCTTTTCCGATTCGATGGTCAGATGACGCAAGCCACTGCGGTCGAGCATGCGCTCCGATTCCTCCTGCACCGCAGCCAGCACAGCCGCCTCGTCCACGGCACGTACGAGGTAGTCTTCCATCAGGATCTTGCCGTCGACGATGGTGGTGCACACGTCTGCGCCGTTGGCGAAGCAGGTGACGCGGTGCACCGGCATGTTCAGCGGCATCAGGTGCGGCTTGAGCAGGTCGATGAGAATGATGTCGGCTTTCTTGCCGACCTCCAGCGAGCCGATCTCATGCTCCATCGACAGCGCTCTGGCGGCATCGATGGTGACCATTTCCAGCACCTTGCCTTGGGGCAGGATGTCCGGGTCGCGAAAATGCCGACGGTGGTAATGCATGCACTGGAACATGTGGCGGAACATGTCGTAGCCACGGTCCGGGGCGGCGCCGTCGGAACCGAGGGCGACGGTGACACCGGCTTCGATCAGCTCCGGCACCGGGCAGCGGCCGAGGATCGACATGATGGCGCTCGGGTTATGCACGATCCTGGTCTGCGTCTCCCGGCACAGGGCGATGTCTTCCTCGGTGAGGTCGATGCTGTGGGACATGAAGGCCGTCGGACCGAGCAGACCCAGTTCGTGATGGGCCAGCGCCAACGTACCCGCGCGGTGGCCGTCCTGGGTGAACGTCAGGCCATGTCGCTGGGCCAGCTCGCGGTATTGCTGCGCTTGCTGACGGTACAGCGGGGCCAGCTGTCGGTGACCGGGTTCGTGTTGCGGCGCGTACACCGGCAAGGTGAGTGCAATGCGCACGCGGCCGTCGGCCATGCCGTCACAGGTCCTGGCGATGTCATCGCAGACCTCGAACATCTGCTCGAAACTGACGCTGCGCCGAGTCGGTGGTTCAGTTGACCAGTCAAGATAAGTGCGGGGTGCGGGCGAACGCGACGGTCCGACCGCCACCACCGAGCGGGTGCCGATTTCAGCGATTGCCTGGGCGTGACGTTGCGCGTAGACCGGATCGTCGACGCGCATGATCGAGTCGCCACCGCCCAACAGCGAGACGCCGGTGGTGGTGCCGCATTTGAGGCGCTCCAACGCCGACAAGCGCGCATCGGCCTCCCAGAAGCCGACCCCGGAGGCCAGGGTGTAGATGTTCTCGCAGGCCTGCATCCAGGCATCGCCCTCCGCCCCGCCGATGGTTTTCAGCATGGCGTGGCCGGCGTGGGCGTGACTGTCGATCAGGCCCGGCAGCACTGCTTTGTGGCGGGCGTTGATGACTTTGTCTGCTGTGAAATTTGCGCGCAGTTCGTCTGTGCGCCCTACCGCAACGATGCGATTGCCACGCACAGCCACAGCACCATCCTCGATCACCCGGCGCTGCTCGTCCACGGTGATGACCACACCGTGCTCGATCAGCAGATCGACCTTGTTGAGTGTCGGTTGAGTCACAGGCGGCTCCCGACCAGTTGGCCATCTTTCGCCACGACCACACCGCGGCTGATCACCGTGCGTGCCAGCGGACGCGACACGACGGCTTCGCTCAGTGTCTGTGCCGGCAGCAACATCAAGTTGGCCGCCTGACCGACAGCCACCCCATGATCACTGCGCCCCAGTGCCAACGCCCCATTGGTGGACGCGGCGTCGAAGGCGGTGCAGATTTGCGGATCGGTACGCATGCCGCAGCGCAACGCCAGCAGCATCGCGCGTTCGAGCATGTCGCCGTTGCCCATCGGCGTCCACGCATCGCGAATGCCGTCTGAGCCGAGGCACACGTTCACCCCCGCTCCCAGCAACTCGGTGAAGGGCGGAATTTCAATGTCGGACGGTGCTGTGGTCATCAGCGAAATTCTATTGGCCGCCAGACGCTCGGCCAATGGCTGCACTTGAGCCCAGCTGTTCATGCCCAGGCAAAAGGCATGGCTGATCATCACCCGTCCCTGGCGCTGATAACGCTCGGTGAAATCGACGATGCGCGCAATCTGCCAGAGCCCCAGCTCGCCGCCGTCATGCAGATGGATATCGATACCGCGATCGAAGCGGCTCGCCAGTTCGAAGAGGATGGTGAGATGGGTGATGGGATCATTGTCGATGCCGCAAGGGTCGAGCCCGCCGACCACTTCAACGCCCAGTTCCAGTGCTTCACGCATCAAGTCCTCAACACCGGGACGGTTGACCAGACCCACCTGGGGGAAGGTGACGAACTCCAGGTCCACCAGGTCGGCGTAGCGCTCGCGCAACTCCAGCATGGCTTGCACATGTTCGATGCCCAACTCCGGATCGGCGTCGACATGGCAACGCAACGTCAGCGAACCGCGCGCGATGCATTGTTCCAGCAACGCCCCCGCCCGCTCGGCGATGGGCGATGTGAGCTCGCGCAGGATCTGCCGCTCATTGGCGATCCGTGCCTTGAGGTTCGGGCCGGCACTGTGCGGGCGCCAGGGTTGCCCCCACAAGGTCTTGTCCAGATGGATGTGGCTTTCCACCAGGGAAGGCACCAGCAGTTGGCCTTGCCCGTCCAGGTCCGGGCCGCTGACAGGCTTGCCGGCGGCGGGCTGACGAGCGCCGATGCGACCGTCGACAATCTGTACATCTTGCGCGTCGCCGCCATAAGGACGGACGTTGCGCAGCCAGAATGAATTGCTCATTTGAACCTCATCACTGTGTGAGCGGCCCCGGACATCGGATCGTCCACGAGGCACGCTTTACGGCTTCAACAAAAACACTATTTCAGGTTGCCCGCCAGGAACTGTTTGAGACGCTCGCTCCTGGTGTGCTTGAACAGTTGCTCCGGGTTGCCCTCTTCCTCGATCCTGCCCTGGTGCAGGAAGATCACATGGTTGGACACCTCGCGGGCGAAGGCCATTTCGTGGGTCACCACGACCATGGTCCGGCCCTCTTCGGCCAGCGCCTGCATCACTTTCAGCACCTCGCCGACCAGCTCCGGGTCAAGGGCCGAGGTCGGTTCGTCGAACAGCATCACCTCCGGCTCCATCGCCAGCGCCCTGGCGATCGCCACGCGCTGCTGCTGGCCACCGGACAGATGCGCCGGGTACTTGCTTTCCATGCTGGTCGGCAGGCCGACTTTCGCCAGGTACTTGCGCCCACGGGCCAGCGCCTCGTCACGGCTGAGGCCGAGGGCATGCATCGGCGCCTCGATCACGTTTTCCAGCACGGTCATGTGTGCCCACAGGTTGAAGTGCTGAAACACCATGGACAGTTTGGTGCGCATGCTCTGCAACTGCTTCTGGTTGGCCACGCGCAGCCCACCGTGCTTGTCCTTCTCGGTGCGGATTTCCTCGGCATTCACGGTGATGCGCCCGGCGCAGGGTTGTTCGAGGAAGTTGATGCAACGCAGGAACGTGCTCTTGCCCGACCCCGAGGAGCCGATGATGCTGATCACATCGCCGGCCTTGGCCTTGATCGACACGCCCTTGAGCACTTCATGGTTGCCATATTTCTTGTACAGATCGTCTACGGTCAGTTTGTACATGGATAAGACCCTGGGTATGCGGCCTTCAGGCGGCCTGTGGTTTCAGGAAGGCCAGCCAGCGGCTTTCACCGCGTCGGAACAGCCAGACAAGCGACAGCGCAATCACCGCGTACAACAGGGCGGCGATGAAAAAAGCCTCGAACGATGCATAGGTTGCCGAGTTGACGTCACGGGCAACCTTGAGGATGTCAGGCACCGTGGCCGTGAAGGCCACGGAGGTCGAATGCAGCATCATGATCACCTCGTTGCTGTAGTACGGCAGCGCACGACGCAGCGCCGACGGCAGGATGATGCGCCGGTACAGGTTGAACCTCGACATGCCGAAGGCGCGCGCCGCTTCCACTTCACCATAGGGCACCGAGCGAATCGCGCCGGCGAAGACTTCCGTGGTGTAGGCGCAGGTGTTGAGCGCGAAGGCCAATACCGTGCAGTTGAAGCCTTCGCGAAAGAACATGTCGAGAAAAGCGTGCTCGCGCACCACGCTCAGGCTGTAGACCCCGGTGTAGATGATCAGCAGCTGGATATACAGCGGCGTACCCCGAAACACGTAGGTGTAGAACCACACGGGCAAGCGCACGAAGCGGTTCTTCGATACACGCGCCACGGCCAGCGGCACCGACAGGACGAAGCCGATGGCAATCGACAGCACCAGCAGCCACAGGGTAATCGCCAGGCCGGAAAAGTTGCCCGCGTCCGACCACAAATACGCTTGCCAGTATTCCTGGATAATCGCGATCACAGTTCCGCCTCCCGGATACCCACCGAGTAATGGTGTTTCAGCCAGATCAGCACACCGTTTGAAACCGTGGTGATCGCCAGGTAGATCAGGGCGCCGATCACCGTGAAATAAAACAGTTGCATGGAGCTCTTGCCCGCGTCCTGGGTGGCCCTGACGAGGTCGGACAGACCGATGATGGAGACCAGCGCGGTGGCCTTGATCATCACCTGCCAGTTGTTGGCGATACCCGGCAAGGCGAAGCGCATCATTTGCGGGAACAGGATGCGCTGGAACCCCTGCCAGCGACTCAGACCGTAGGCCATGGCCGCCTCGATCTGGCCACGCGGCACCGCCTGGAAAGCACCGCGAAAGGTCTCGGTGAAATAGGCGCCGTAGATGAACGCGAGCGTCGCGACGCCCGCGACAAAGGGATCGATATCGATCTGATTCATACCCAGGGTTTCGGTGACCTGATTCAAAAGAATCTGGATGCTGTAGAACAGCAGCAACATGGTCACAAGATCCGGAACACTGCGGATCATCGTGGTGTAGAGCGTGGCGATATTGCGCAGCCAGCGATGACTCGACAACTTGGAACTGGCGCCTGCCAGACCAATCAGCACCGAAGCCAGCAGCGACAATATCGCCAGCTTCAGCGTCATCCAGGTGCCGCTGGCGATCAGCGGCCCATAATCTACCAAGGACATTGCATTCTCCTTGAACGCGATCGTTCAACCGAAGCTGACGCTCTTGTTCAATCGTACTTTTCTTGTTTTTGAATGCCGCAAAAGTATGGATTCGTCAGTGATTCGAATACATTCAGGCGCAATAACCGATCAGTCAGTTGTAAACGTCGAAGGTGAAGTACTTGTCGGAAATCTTCTGGTAAGTGCCGTCCTTGATGATGTCCGCCAGGGCGCCATTGATCTGTTCGCGCAGTTCGGTGTCTTCCTTGCGCAAACCGATGCCCGCACCGACGCCGAGGGTTTTCGGGTCGCGCAACTCGGGGCCGGCGAAGGCGAAATCAGCCCCGGCTGCGGTTTTCAGGAAACCCAGGTCGGCTTGTACTGATGATTGCAGCGCCGCGTCGAGACGGCCGGCGATCAGGTCCTGATACACCAGATCCTGGTTCTGATAGGTGGTGATGGTTACGCCCTTCGGTGCCCAGTAAGCCTTGGCATAGACTTCCTGAGTGGAGCCCTGCTCAAGCCCGATACGTTTACCCTGGAGAGACTCGACGGTCGGCTGCAGGTCCGAGCCTTTTTTCGCGATCAAGCGCGGCAGCACGTTGCTGATCTTGTCGGAGAAGGCGATCTGCGCCTGGCGTTTTTCGGTCACGCTCATGGACGACAGAATGCCGTCGAACTTCTTGGCTTTCAGCGCCGGGATGATGCCGTCGAAGGAGTTCTCGACCCAGACGCATTTGACCTGCAGCTTGCTGCAGATCGCATTGCCAAGATCGATGTCAAAACCGACCAGCGAGCCATCGGGAGCTTTCGATTCGAACGGCGCGTAAGTGGGATCAACGCCGAAGCGTATGACCTGCAAGTCCTTGGCGTACACGCCGCTGGCGGCCAGGGCCAGAACAACTGAAACTGCGGACTTCTTCATCTTATTCTCCGTTAGCACAGTGGGACTGAAGTTGTGGAAAGGGCCGCCCCGGTACGGGCTTTTGTTGTGACGGGGCGGCCGGTCATGCACTTGATATCGAGTCGGCTCACACCTGCGGCATGCTGCGTCGGTAGCTCGCTGGCGAGAACTTGAACGTCAGCCCTGCCATCGCCACGAGCACGACCACATGCAGCCACCAACCGGTGATGAAACTGCCGCCGCAATCGCGCAGCCAGCCGATCAGCCAGGGCGCACTCGAGGCCAGCAGGAAACCGATGCCCTGGACGAAAGCCGCCAGCGTCCCGGCCGCTTGCGCAGACGACAAATGATCGAGGCTGACAATCAGGCTGAGTGAGAAGAACCCGCCAAGGCCGAATCCGGCGAGCGCGACCCACAGCCACGGCGCTGCGTTGGCGGCGAGAGCGAAACCGGTAAACCCGATGATCTGCACCGCGATCGTCAGCCACAAAGCCGCGCGGCGGTCAGCGCTGCGGCGCACCAGCATCGGCATGGCGAACGCCGCCGTGGCCTGGAACATCGCCAGCCACGCCAGCAAGTTGCCCGAAAGCGCAAGGTCCATGCCCTGCTGTTGATAGAAGGACGGCAGCCAGGCCACCAGGCTCGAATAGCCGCTGTTGGTCAGCCCGAAATAAGCCGCCAACTGCCAGGCGCGGCGGTTGCGCAAGAAGCGCCCGGTCAGGACCGCTGGCGGTCCACCGGCGGCGATAGGCGCAGTGCGTGGCGCCCAGACCAGCCACAGCAGGAACACCGCCAGCGCGGGCAAGGCCCACATCGACAACCCCATCCGCCAGCCGCCATAGGCATTCAGCCAGGTACTGGCCAGGGAACCGAGCGCCCCGCCGCCGACCAGTGCTGCCGAGTACAGGCCCATGACCATGGCAATGCGATCCGCGAACCAGCGTTTGGCGACCCCCGGAATCAAGGCCTGGATCAACGCGACGCCGGTACCGGCGATACCGGCGCTGGCAATCAATTGACCGCCGTCCGTCACCACGGCACGCACCGCACAGCCCAGCATCAACAGCAATAGTGCAGCGGCCAGCACGGGCTTTTCGCCGAAGCGACGGGCGACGCCAATACCCAGAAAGGCAATCAGGCCCATCAGCACGAAGGGCAAGGTGGTGAGCATGGCGGCGGCGCGAAAATCGAGGCCGATGTCGGCGCGAACCAGATCGAGCACTGGCCCCACCGAGGTCAGGAACGGCCGCAAATTCAGACCCAGCAACACCAGCAGGACCAAGGCGAGCAGCGACACCGTACCCGTGCGCGAAATACCCGCAGGCTCGGGCACCCTCTCCTGCATCAGCGTCACGTCATTGCTCATTGCTTTACCTCGGAATTCGGTCCAGCTGCCGTTCATTCAGCGACTGTTCTGCGAGAGTAAAAGCCGGTGCTATCATTCGGAAATGAAATGTTTGAATGACTGGTAGTGGGAAATCAAATGACTTCAACCCTGATCGATCCGCTGTTGCTCAAGAGCTTCGTCGCGGTGGTCGAAAGCGGCAGCTTCACCCGCGCCGGTGAGCGTGTGCACCTCAGCCAATCGACCATCAGCCAGCAAATCAAGCGCCTTGAAGAGCAACTCGGCTGCGAGCTGGTCAATCGCAGCGGGCGCTACATCGTCACCACCGAGGACGGCGAGCGCCTGCTCGGCTATGCGCGTCGGCTGCTGGGACTGATGGAGGAAACCGTGGATGCGCTGCGCAAGGGCCACGCCCAGGGCGAGGTGCACATCGGCGTACCGGAAGACTTCGCCTCGGACTTGTTGACGCCGACCCTGGGTGCCTTTGCCCGCGCCCATCCGTCGATCCGGCTTGAGATCAGCAGCGGCCTGAGCAACACGCTGTGGCAACAGTTCTGCGCCGGCGACTACGACCTGGTGCTGATCAAGCAGCGCCCCGGCCAGGCCGTCGGGCACGCCGCGTGGCCCGAACCGCTGGCCTGGTTCGACAGCCTCAGCGAGCCGACCCACGAGCGCGACCCACTGCCACTGGTGGTGTTCCCGGTGGGCGGCCTGTACCGCGATGAAATGATCCATGCGCTGGAAAGTGCGGGCCGCCGGTGGAGCATCGGCTACAGCAGCGCCAGCCTCGCCGGCATTCGTTCGGCGGTGGCCAATGGCCTTGGGGTCAGCGTGTTGCCCTCACGCCTGGCCCTGCCCGGCCATCGCCGCCTGGGCGAGGCCGAGTCCTTCCCCGAACTGGCACCGCTGGAAATCGCCCTGCACCTGCGACCTGATGCGCCGCGTAGGGTGATTGATCTGGCAGAGCAGTTGACGGCGTTGTGTGCGCGGGTGACGGGGTATGAGGGTTGAGGTGTCGCGCCGGAAAAAGAATGCCGGGAGGAAGCAGGTGTTGAATGAACAAGGGTTCTCCCTCCAGAGCGGAGGAAGAACCCTTGATCCAGCTAACATTGCTGACCCGCATCCCTGTTGCAAGCCAGATGGAGGCAACCATGGGACGCATACTGGCTTAATAAGCCTGCCCGGATGCTGTCAACCAACTCGCGTTAAACATCATCACTGATAGTTCAAGGTAAAGGTTAACAACGCATTGGCGCTGCCAGGCTTCACTTGTGCAGCGGTTTGCTTGGCTGTAATCAGATACTCCAGATACGAAGTCAGCTCATTGACCGGTTTGTTCAATGTGTAGACCGTTCCGAAAGCCACCAACGCGTTATTTCTGCGCAAATCAGTCACCCGATAACCAATACCGGCGGCTGTAGAGTCTGCCGACAACCCGGCAACTCCGCCTTGCTGGTCGATGTAACTGCTGGCTTCGAGCTTGTAATTAATGGTCATTGCAGCAGACGAACAATTCAGGTCAACCCTTTTGGTCATGGCGTAAGGCATAACGCCCAAGCCCGTGAATTTTCTTTTCTCCATGCTGCCGAAGTTGGCCTGTAATGCGTTATCCACGACATTGCAAGTGGGTGCTATCAGGGAGATTGAAACGGGTTGCGGGAAAGGGGTGATCGCTACAGATCCACCTCCATTTGATGTGTTGTACCGATTCGTCAACAAGCTTGAAGTGTATTTCAACGTTAAACCGATCGGTGCCTGAGCGGTAAGCGGCCCGACCTTGACCACATCAAATACTTTATTAGTATAACTGCCACTTACGCATTGCGTTCCATCATCATAGACAACATGCAGATTGATTCGATTGTCGATACCGCCCAGTTTGCCAACCAAAGTCGGAGCCGCTCGAAAAACCAGATTATTGACATTGGTCAAAAAATCCCCACCACTGAAACTGCTTTCCGAGCTTATTCCGACAACCGTATACCCACCACTGGCAACACGGCAGGTGTAGGAATAGCTCACATTCAAACCATTGACGACGCCATTGGCAATTTGACTATTGATCGGATTGGAGTTTGCCAAATAGGTAGTTGGCGCAGTGATTGCACAGCTCGAAACAGCCAACCCCGTGCAATCAGCAGAAAACGCAAGTGAATAAAAAAGAGCATTCACCACTGACGCAACCACTAAACTGACGTTCGCCAATCTTTTAACCCAACAATGTCTCATGCCAACCTCTACTTCCAAAACCCACAAGCCGAATAAAACAAAATATCAATTACTCGTATCATTCCTTGCTTCTTTTTGAGTGTCCTCACCATAGTCACCCACCCAATTAAAAACCACACTTGCACCGGCTAACGAATTCGCCTTGACATTATCAATTGGAAAATCCTGAGTGCTGAAGGGCGCTACCATCCCTCCATTGGCATTATTGTAAACCTTGCCATCCACTTTTACCGCGACCTGATTAAAACTTACCGAGTAGGCGGCGGGATTCCTGACGTGCACCACTAATCCGGTTGGCGTTGACGAAATTCGCCAACTGAGTTCATCCACCGCCTTTATCGGACTCCCGGATAAATTCAACGGGCGATAAAACAGTTTGATCCGCGTACGAAAGGCCACCTGAACCAGACTATCGCCTTCCTGTACTTTCGGCCGTGCCGGAATATCCAGCACATTGATGAAAAACACCGACTCGCGATCTTTTGGCAGTTCCTCACCGGTAAAAATAATTCGTAGCGCCAGCTGCTGGTTGGGTTCCAGACGGGTAATCGGCGGGGTAATCAAGAAAGGTGTGTGTATTTTTTCCGGAGCCGCTGACGCATCGCCTGCGTCTACCCAGGTCTGCACCAACGAGGGTGACTCGTCCTGATTCTTCAGGTTCAAGCCGACCTCTCGTTCGCCCGCATTGAAAATGACGCGTGTCCCCGATAACACCACCCCTGCCCATACCTGCATCGGGAACAGTCCTAGACTCAGCGTGGCCGCCATCGTCATTACTCGAACCCAGTGCGTCATTGATGTCTCCCGTTAACCGCAGTTCTGCGCAATGCCGCCCGCGCAGCGCGCAAATTTAGAGCTTAGCCTTTAAGCCCTCCCGGGCAATGTAGGAAACTTCCGTTAATGGGTTTAATCAGCTCGTTCGATGGCGAAAGCTCTTGCATTCCTGACAACCGGGCATAATTTCCACTACGCATTCAATCGGTAGCGGCATTTCAATTTTTCCATTGACCAGTTTCGGGCAACTTTCAACAGCGTGTTTGCCGGTTATCGCTGAGTGAACCGCGGCTTCGGCATTGGCATCCTCAGGCAGATGACCAGCGGCTTGCTGAAAATAGGGTTTGGCAACGGGCAACTCCAGGGAGTCGATGAACCTGCACAGTTCAAGCGCAGGCATCGGCCGGGCAAACAGATAGCCCTGGGCAAGCGTGCCGCCCATCTGCTGGAGTTCACTGGACTGTTCCAGCGTTTCGACGCCCTCCACCACCAACGAAATGTTCAGCTCTTTGGCCAGGGCCACGACGCTGCGGATGATCGCGCGGTTCTGTGGCCGGTGTTCGATGTTGCGGATGAAGGTGTTGTCCAGCTTGATCTGGTTAAACGGCAGTTCGCACAAACGCGTCAGCGATGAATAGCCCGCGCCAAAATCGTCCATGGCCAGGCCACAGCCCATCATGCGCAGGCGGGCGAGGTTCTCCAGGCTGTCGGCGGGAGCCTCGAGCAGACCGATTTCGGTGACTTCGAACATCAAGCCGTGCGCCGGCAGTTGATACTGCTGCAGCTTTTCCCGAATGGCCTCCGGCAAGCCCTTGCTGCTCAGTTGCGAGGCATCGAGGTTGAAGGCCAACTCAAGGCGCCGATCTTGCCGCAGCAGATTTGCTTGAAGCTGCAACCCTTGTTCGAACAGACACTCATACAACTCATCAAGCAGATCGAAAGATTCGACGGCGGGCAGGAACTGCCCCGGCGCCAGAAGTCCGCGCTGTGGATGCTGCCAACGGGCCAAGACTTCGGCCCCGGCAATCTTCTGGGTTTGCAGGTCGATCTTCGGTTGGTAATAAGCGAAGAATTCGCCGTTTTGCAAGCCGTCACGAATTTCGAAAAGACTGGGGATCGGGTCCGGATGGCGGGGTGCCAGTTGCCGTTGCTGCAAATCGCCGTAGCGATTGAGCAACAGGCGCAGGCGCTCCAGATTGAAGGGTTTGCCCAGATCACCGAGGAACGGCAACCCCAGGCAATCAATCATGCTGATCACGCCCTGGCGCAACGATGCATCGGCATCGCTGCTGAGAATGACCGAGCCGGCCAGATCATTTTCATAAGCTTCGCGCAGGAACGTCAGGCCATCCATGCCCGGCATGCGCAGATCACAGATGACGATGTCCGCACGGCCGAACACCTTGAGTTTCTTGAGCGCTTCCTGCCCCTCGGAGGCCTCGATCACATGGGTGACGCCAGCCTTGAGCAAGGCGATGACCGCAAGGGATTTCTGGAACGGATGATCTTCCAGTACTAGCACCCTGAGCTTTGACATGGTGAACCCCAAGAGTCGAATAAGGGTAAAAGCCTACAGTTCTGCTTGTAGTCCTCATGCAGGAATGCTTTTCTTCTCTTGTAGGAAACTTCCTATAAAACGGCATTTTCCTACTTCAGGCACTCCGAATTCCTACAAGTGGGGTAAAAGCATCCGCTTGGAAACCGGTGGTCGCGATCTGAACACGGTAGTGATGCAGTCTTGGAGTGGATGAATGAGCAAGGTCTTGATCGTCGATGATCACCCGGTGATCCGAATGGCAGTCGCCATGTTGATGAAACAGCTGGGTCACGAGGTGATCGCAGAGACGGACAACGGCGTGGAAGCGGTGCAGGTTGCTCGTGATTTGCTGCCTGATCTGGTGATCCTGGATATCGGCATTCCAAGGCTCGATGGCCTGGAAGTGATCAAGCGCCTGAAGGCACTGGAATTGCCCATGCGCATTCTGGTGCTGACGTCGCAGTCGGTCAGTCAGTTCGCGGTGCGCTGCCTGGCCGCCGGCGCCCTGGGGTTTGTGACCAAGGGTGAAACGCTGGACGAACTGGAGTACGCGGTCAAGGCGGTATTGGCCGGCTATCAGCATGTTCCGCGTGAGTTGCACAACTCGGTCCAGGCCTACAACGCTGACATCACCGAGGACTCGCAGATCGGTACCCTCTCAAACCGCGAGGTGGCGGTGTTGCGCTTGTTGGGCAAGGGCATGTCCAACAAGGAAATCGCCGACGATCTGCTGCTCAGCAACAAAACCATCAGCACCTATAAAAGCCGGCTGATGGAAAAGCTCGACGCGCACACCACCCTGGACCTGATCGAGTTCGCCAAGCGCAACCACCTGGAGTGACCTGTCCCTCCAATTGCTAACTCAGGTGCTCACTCACAGCCGTCTCAAGTTCGAGAATGGCGCGCTCGACCTTGTGCACCTGGGTCGTGAGTTGTTCATCGCTGGTCTCCGGCTGATCACACAACGACTCCAGCGTTTCGCATCCCTGAACCAACTGGCGAGCCTGGATCATCCGCGCCGCGCCCTTGATCCGATGGGCGAGGTCCGACAGGTCCTGACGATTGCTGGTGAACGGCGTCAGCAGCAACAGTTGCTGCAGGTCGCTGCGGTTGGTGCGCATCAGTTCGCCCAGGAGCATGTTCATCAACTCGGGATCGCGACCGGTCAGGCGCTCGGGCTCTTCCAGATTGAACAACACCGGCTCGACCTGAGCGACATCAGTGTCAGCCTGATCTGCTGCCGGTAGATCCAGAGCGCTCAGGCTCGACAAGGTATTGCTCAGGCTTGCCAGGCCAATGGGTTTGAACAGGCAGTCATTCATCCCCGCCGCCAGGCAACGCTCCACGGCATCGGGCTGGGCGTTGGCGGTAAAGCCAAGAATCGTGCAGGTCGGCATCTGCCGCTCAGCCTCTGTTTCTCGCACCTTTTGCGCCAGCTCGTAACCGCTCATCACCGGCATGTTGCAGTCGGTGATGATCACGTCGAACTGCCCTCGCGCCCACACTTCGTACCCCTGCGCGCCGTCCACGGCTTCGGCGATCTGGTGCCCCAGGTAAGTCAACTGGCGGGCCATCAACAAGCGGTTCGCCGGATGGTCGTCGACCACCAGGATCCGCAGGGAACTGCCCGCATCGGAGATCTGCGTCGGTTCCGGCAGATGCTCGCGCGGCAGCGGGTACAGCGTACTCAACGTCAAGTCGACCATCACCGTCGTGCCCTGCCCCAACGTGCTGCGCAGGCTCAAGGTGCCGCCCATCATGGCGCACAGTGAACGGCAGATCACCAGGCCCAGGCCGGTCCCTCCGCGGGCGGTTTGTGCAGGCTGGTCCGCCTGGACAAAGGGCTGGAACAGGCGCTGCTGATCTTCTTCGGAAATGCCGATGCCGGTGTCCTCGACCAGCAACTGCAGGTGCAGGCGATCGTCGTCGAGCGGTTTGCCGCGCACCCGCAGTTTGATCTGGCCCTTCTCGGTGAACTTGATGGCGTTGCTGATCAGGTTGGACAACACCTGCTTGAAACGCACGGGGTCGATCAATACATCGGTGTTGACCGTCGAATCCATTTCCAGGCTCAAGGTCAGGGTCTTTTGCCGAGCGAGGCCATCGAACACCCGCACCACGGACTCCACAAGTTCCCGTGGGTTGGCCCGCTGCGGGGACACGTTGAGATGGCCGGACTCGATGCGCACGATGTCGAGGATGTCACCGATCAGCTCGAGCAAGCCGCGCGCAGCGCCGTAGGCGACCTCGATGGCGCCACGGTCGAAATCGCCATGGTCGGCGCGTTTGAGCGACAACTCGAGCATGCCGATCACCGCATTCATCGGCGTGCGGATCTCGTGACTCATGGTCGCCAGGAAGGTGGTCTTGGCACGGCTGGCCGCATCGGCCTCTTCCTTCGCGGCCTGCAACTGCTCTACCAGCACACGACGCTCGCTGATGTCGACCCAGCCGCAGATGACGCCCTTGATGTCGCCGGAGAGGTCACGATAAGGCTGAATCCAGTGATAGATACTCAAGGTCCGGTCACCCAGCTTGAGCAGGCGGTCCAGTTCCAGCGGCCGGTCCTCGGCCATCACCAGCATGTAGTCGTCGTGGAAATTCAATGCTTCGGAGGCATTGCCCTTGGCCCCTTCGATGGCCGTCTTGCCGATCACCTGCTCGCGGGTCAGGCCGAAAGTTTCCAGGTAATTGTCGTTGCACGACACCAGCCGGCCCTGACGATCACGCACATAAATCGGGTGCGGCGTGCCATTGATCAAGGCCTGTTTGAAACGCAGTTGGTCATCCAGTGCCTGCTCGGCCTGGCGCCGCAGTTTCACCTGGCGCCGCAGATTGGCGTTCCAGATCAGTGACACCAGAATCAGCATCGCCGCTGCCGCGCTGATCTGGTAAATCAGCGGTCGATAGTCGTGCCAGGCCTGCCCGCGCGTGACGGCGTTGGAGCGCCAACGGGTGCTGATCACGTTCATTTCATCGGGCGGAATGCTCAGCAGCACCTTGTCCAGGATCGACTGCAGCTCGGTATTGCCCCGTGACATGGCAAAGGAAAAACGCGCGGAGTTGGCCCCCAGCACATTGACCACCCGCAGCTTCTTGTCGAACAGGCGCAGGGAGTAGTACTGCGCCACGCTGAGTTCAGCGACCGTGGCATCGGCCTCGCCGCGCTGAACCATGCCCATGGCCTCAAGCAGGGTCGGCGTCTCGATGATCTTCAGGTCGGGATAATCGGTGTGCACGGTCTTGAGAAAAATATGCCCCTGGGGAATGGCCAGGCGCGCGCCGTGCATGGTTTCCAGGCTGATGTGCTGGTTGTCGTCGGTGCGGGTGATCAGGGCAAAGGGGTTGGACAGGAAGGGGTGGGAAAAACGCACGGTGCTCTGGCGTTCTTCGCTGGCGGTCAGCAAGACCAGATCGGCCTTGTCGCTGGCCACGGCATTGGCCAGATTTTGCAGGTGATCGGTGTACTCGATATCGAAATGGATGCCGGTGTGCAGCGTGACCATTTTCAACAGGTCTGCGGCAATCCCGTTGAAATTGCCGTCGGCATCCAGGAACGCCACCGGTGCCTGGTCGCTGCTGATCAGCACACGCAACACCGGGTGTTCGCTGATCCAGTGATTTTCGGTGGCCGTCAAATTCAAGTGCGCATTCAAGGCAGTCCCGGTGCCGCCGCCCCAGCGCTTGACGATGGTGCCCAGTTGATCCGGTGTGATCACCGCCAACGCCTTGTTGATGATGCCCAGCAGCCGCGGATTATCCTGACTGAAGGCAAAGCGCACGCCCCCGGAGTCGATCTCCAGGTTGCGTTCGAATTTCACGTAGTTGAAGTAGTTTTCGTTGATCAGCAGGTTGCTGGACAGCGCATCCCCCAGATAGAAGTCAACATGCCCGAAGGCCAGAGCGCCCAAGGCTTGTTGGCGTGAGTCAAAGACCTGAAATGTGGCCCCTGGAAACGCCTTGCGCACCGCGTCCAGTGACAGGTAGTCGTAGGTCATGGCGATTTTCATTCCGTCCAGGGACGGTCCGAAGGTGCGCTTGTCGTTGAGCCGGCTGAACAACGCCGATTGCTCCGGTGCGTACTGCGCGCTGAGGTTCATCGGCTGATCATTGACGTCGTAATTGTTGGCGCTGCCCAACAGGTCGATCTCACCCTTCTTCAAGGCTTCGATGGCACTTGTACGGTTGGGAAACTGACGCACCTGCACGGGCATGTGCAGCAACTGGCTGACCAAGCCGAACACATCGGCGGTAATGCCTTCGTATTGGCTGCCACTGAGGGTCACGTCAAAGGGTTTGTAGTCCGGTACCGAGACACCCAATACCAGGTTTTTCTTCTGTCGCAACCAATGCCAATCGTCATTGCTCAACGACAGTTCCTGCTGGGCGAGTTGCGAACGCCCCATGAGCTGGAAGGGTTTGTACGCCTGCTCGCTCTCGGCGGCAGTGGCGCACGAAGCGATCAGGGCAAGCATCAGAAGAACAACTTTGCAGCGCATAAAGAGGAAGCCTTGCCAGAGAATTTGCAGAGTGATCGCTTCAGCGCAGCGTAGAAACGAGCCGCTAGAGCATGAAGAACGGAAGAAGTTTGAAGGATTTTTCCTTCTCACAGCTTAGGACACTTCCTACTCCCGTGTAGTCCGTTTCTGACATCTCGCGGCGACAATGCCCACTATATTTATCTGGCATTCACAAATGCACAGCCGATGTGACATTTGCCCAAACATGAAAACCGAGCACGGCCAAGGTTCGATAAATCAAATAGCTGATCAATCGAAACACACCTCGCCAACTTTGAAAATTTAAAAGTAGTGCTGTGATAAACGCGACAACTTGCATGCATGCAAACTGCCTATCAGTTTTGATCAGGCGCAACTGAATGCCCGCAAGTGCAGATTCGATTTTGTATTCAACTTTAACTTGAGAGAACGTTATGACTAAGTTTGCAAAAATCTCCATGGCCGCTGCCGCTGTTGTCGGCGCTACTTTGTTTGCCACCAGCGCTTTTGCAGTTGACGGCACTATCACCATCACCGGCAAAGTAGAAGACGCGTCTTGCAACGTCACCGTCGCAGGCAATGCCTCCGGCAACAACCTGCCGCTGCCGACCGTATTCAAATCGGCGCTGGCCAGCGATGGTGCCACAGCAGGCGCTACCGGTTTCCAGTTCAACCTGTCGGGCTGCCCTGTCACCGGCGCCGTGCTGGCTTACTTTGAAAGCACCAACGTCGACCCTTCTACCGGTTTCCTGAAGAACAATGCGGCCGCACCTGCCCAAAACGTCCAGGTGCAGATCCTCGACGCCACCGGCCGTGCCATCGACCTGCGTGACAACACCAACAACGACGGCATCA
Source organism: Pseudomonas vancouverensis (assembly GCF_004348895.1). GTDB lineage: Bacteria > Pseudomonadota > Gammaproteobacteria > Pseudomonadales > Pseudomonadaceae > Aquipseudomonas > Aquipseudomonas vancouverensis. Next base: position 251,130 of record NZ_RRZK01000008.1, on the reverse strand, counting down.
CCCTGGACGCCAGTGGTACCGCGACCCTGGATTACAGCGCCCAGTACATCACCACTGGCGGCGCTGCCGGCGGCGGCGACGTCGAAACCCAGCTTGTGTACACCATGCAATACAAGTGATCGGAACGACCCTGGCCGGCGGACTTGTCCGCCAGCCAGACAGTTTTTGTCTTGCGTGGAGGTGCTGTATGAAATTTGAAATCAAGCGTTGTGTGTTGGGTGTCTGCGTTGCGCTGGCCTTGTTGCCGGTCGCAGCCAGCGCCTCGGTGGTGGTATCGGGAACCCGGGTTGTCTACCCGGCCAGTGAAAAAGAAGTCATCGTCTCGCTGCGTAATGAGGGCACGACCCCTACCCTCGTCCAGTCCTGGATCGACAAAGGCGGACCACAGGTGCGCCCGGGCTCCGAGGCTGTTCCCTTCGTGATCACCCCGCCCATTACCCGCATCGAGCCCAAGCGCGGCCAATCCATCCGGGTCACGGCAACCGGCTTGAGCGGCGTACCCAAGGATCGCGAATCGGCATTCTGGTTCAATGTGCTGGAAATTCCACCGCGCAGCAAAAGTGCTGATGGCCAGGGCCAGAACCAGGTACAGGTCGCCTTTCGCTCGAAGATCAAACTGTTTTACCGCCCCGAAGGTTTGCCGGGCAAACCTGCCGAAGCGGCACGCGCCCTGCGCTGGACGCTGGTCAAGGACCCTCAGGGTTATGCCTTGCGCGCCACCAATTCCGCGGTCTATCACGTCAGCCTGGGCGATGTTTCGATCACCCTGGCGGGAAAGGCCTACAGCAACAAGGAGGGCGGAATGATCGAGCCGTTGAAGTCCTACGACTTCCCGCTCAAGGGGCTGACCTCGACCGCTGGTGGCGGTGAGATCACCTACAGCTGGATCAATGATTATGGTTCCGGCGTGACGCAAACGGCGAGTCTTGGCTTATAGCGCTTGGTGCAATACACAAGAAAGCCAGCTGACTGTTAAACAACTTTATTAGTTGCCGCTGCGTTTTATCAGCCGTTAACGACCGACACTTGGTTTTTTCCCGACGCTTAGTTTATGGCGAATGCGGCATTTGTTGTCGGCCAAATTTTCGCACCATTAGTTGCACCCCTTAAGTAGCGTCCTACTAGCGCGTAGGACGCTTCCTACAGATCGCCAAGACCCCACTCATTAATATCAACTTACCGATTTCAAGTTGACATTCGCAGAACTCAAATCAACTCCAAGGTTCAAGCGAACAGAGCAACGAATTCTGAATAGACCGAGTGCGGGGGCATTCAACTAATGAGGCGCAACCCGACCCGGTTGTGAAGGTGTTGGTTAACAATATGTCTTTGCAAGTGCATGCTCAAAAAAACACTCGCGCTGTATTCCGCCTGACGCCACTGCGTGTGGCCCTGCTGATTGCCATGGGCCTGCTCTCGGCCACTGGCGCCCATGCCGATCAATCCACCAGCCCTGCCACGACCGAATTCGACAGCCAGTTCCTCCAGGTGTTGGGGCAAAACGTTGACCTCAAGCGCTTCGAACAAGCCGGTAGCGTCGAGCCGGGTACCTACAAGCTGGAAATCTTCATCAATGCCAAGGGCTCGGTGCGCCAGACGGTCGAAGTCAAGGCTGGCGCTGAAGGACAGTCTCCGCGCTACTGCTTCAAGGCATCCCACGTCAAACAATGGGGTGTCGACGCGAGCAAACTGCCGGACCAGGAAAACGTCGCGAAGATCCTTGCCAGCGACTGCATCGAACCGCAGAAGCTGATCCCCCAGGCCACCTTCGAAATGGACATGGGCTCGTTGAGCGGCAACCTGAGCATTCCCCAGGCCTATGCCGGCCGGGTTGAACGCAACTACGTGGCCCCTGAAGACTGGGATGAAGGCATTACCGCCGGTTTTGTCAGCTACAACGCCAACGCCTACCACTCGCAGCCTGACAGCGGTGACTCCAACACCCAATACAGCAGCAGTATCAACAGTGGCTTCAACGTGGCCGGCTGGCGCCTGCGCCATAACGGCAACTACACCAACAGCAAGGGGCTTTCCGCCTACCAGTCGCTCAACAGCTACGCGCAGACCGACGTCACGCCGCTCAAATCGCAATTGACCCTGGGCGAGTACTTCACCCCCGGCGACAGCTTCGACAGCATTCCGTTTTCCGGTGTGCAGATCGCCAGTGACGACGGCATGCTGCCGGACAGCGAGCGTGGTTTCGCCCCGGTGATTCGCGGTGTCGCCGACACCAACGCCAAGGTCACGGTGCGCCAGGGCGAAAGCGTGATCTACCAGACCTCGGTCGCGCCCGGGCCTTTCGTCATCGATGACCTGTACGCCACCAGTTATTCCGGCGACATGGAGGTCACCGTGACCGAAGCCAACGGCCAGGAAAAACGCTTCACCGTGCCCTTCGCCTCGGTGGTGCAGATGTTGCGTCCGGGCTCTTCACGCTTCTCGGTGACCACGGGTGAATACCGCGACGACAGCCTGAGCAAAAAACCCAAATTTGCCCAGGCCACCTACCGCCGCGGCATCACCAACAACCTGAGCGTGTACACCGGTGGCCTGATGTCCCAGGACTACGCCTCGGGCCTGGCGGGTATCGCCATCGGCACGCCTTACGGTGCCTTCGCCTTCGATACCACCTTTTCCCGGGCCAGCAACCTGCCCACGACGCCGCGAACCCAGGATCAATACGGCACGGACCAGTCGCGCAACACGCTGGACGGCAGTGCGTCGGGCAAGAGTTATCGTGTCAGCTACAGCAAGCTGCTCGATTCGACCAACACCAACCTGGCCGTGGCGGCGTATCGCTTCTCCAGCGATGAATACCTGGACTTCAGCGACTTCGCCGCCTTGCAGGACAACAACGGCACGCCGGTCTACCGGGAACGCAACCGCGCCCAACTGAACGTCAGCCAACCCATTGGCGATTACGGCGACCTGTACGTCAGCGGCCTGACCCGCAGCTACTGGGACGGACGCCAAAACAGCACCACCTACCAGGTCGGCTACAGCAAGTCGTTCAACTGGGGCTCGGTCGGCGTCACTGCCAGCCGCAGCCTGGATGATGAACAGGGTTACGGTAATCAATACATGTTCACCGTCAGCCTGCCCCTGGGTTCCGACGCGCACAGCCCGCGCTTGAGCAGCACACTCAATGTGAACGAGGCCGGCGACTACAACTCACAGACCATGCTCAGTGGCTCGGCGGGCAAGAACAACCAGCTGAACTACGGCGTCTACGCCAACGTCGGCAAAACCGATGGTGACTCGTCCCAGGGCTTCGGCGGCAATGCGCAGTACCAGACGTCGGTCGCACAGGTCGGTGCCAGTGCCAGCTCCGGTGCCCACTACAAGCAATACTCGGCCTCGGCACGCGGCACCGTTATCGCCCACTCCGGCGGCGTGGTATTCACCCCGGCACAGGGCGAAACCATGGCCCTGGTCGAAGCCAAGGGTGCCGAGGGCGCACGCCTGACCAGTGGCGACGGTGACGTGATCGACAGCTCAGGCTATGGCGCCGTGGCCGGCTTGAACCCTTATCGCAACAACAGCGTCGGCCTGGACCCGAAAGGCCTGTCCGACGACGTCGAGCTCAAGAGCACTTCGCAAACTGTCGCGCCGCGTCGTGGCGCCATCGTCAAGCTCGAATACGACACCGTTGTCGGCAAACCGCTGCTGCTGCAAATCCAGCCCGTTGCCGGTCACGAAATCCCCTTCGGCTCCGACGTCCTCAACGACAAGGGTGAGTCGGTGGCCATGGTCGGCCAGGGTGGCCTGGTGTTTATTCGCGGTGAACAGTCGGCGTTGCGTGTGGTGTGGGGCATCGACGCCGATCAGCACTGCCAGCTGACTTACACCGAGCCAAAAGGCACCACTGCGCAAGCCTATGAACAAGTGCCGGCACAGTGCCCGATCGGCACCGCGAAAATGGCGAATCGTTAAGTGCTAGCGATAGGTCAGGGTCACGACGTAGGCGCCGGTCTCCATCGGTTGGCCTTTGCTGTCGACCAGGGTGTAGCGGTTATCAGCCTTGGCACCGATGGCATTGACTCGGGCTTCGCCAGAAGAGTTTCCGACAGCGCTGACCGTCATGGTCGGCGCCAGGCGGCTTGCGTTCATGACGTTGTCGCGCGTGTCGCCAGGACACTGGGTCAGCTGGATGATGGCCTGCCCGTCCGTTCCCGCCCTGGAAGCAGGTGTGCACAAGGTTTCGGTAATGTACCCCTGGATGCGCAGGCTGCCCTGCTCTGCCGTTCCATTTGCCAGGCAATTCCCGCTCAAGCCGAAAAGAACCATGACGCCAAGCGATAGGTATTGTTTTTTCATGCTGACGCTCCTCGTTGTAAGGACTGTATCGTCAGCGATCGGCAAACCTGAAGGTCGCCATGATCACCCCGCCTGACGCCAGCATCGGCTTGGGATGTTGACGCAAACGGGGCTGCTCAATTCGCAGCAGTCTTCTGCCGCTTGATCCGGTACATGTCGCCGTCCGCGTGACTGAGTAGCGCATCAGCATCCTCACCGTCTGCGGGGAAGCAGGCCACGCCTATGCTGCAGGACGGCATCCTGATTGCGCCGAACTCCAAGCCCAGCGGTTCGGCCATGACCTTACGGATTTGCGCCATCTTCTGAGCCACGGCGTCTTCGGACTGGATGTCGGTCAACAGCACCGTGAACTCATCGCCACCGATTCTGGAAACGGTATCGGTCGTCCCTACGCAACTTTCCAGACGGCGCGCAATGGTGCACAGCACCCGGTCACCCGCGGCATGCCCATGGACGTCGTTGATGCCCTTGAAGTCGTTGATATCGAGAAACAGCAGCGCCAGGCTGTTGTTGTGGCGCCGCGCCGCGTGCAGGGCCGCGTCGAAGCGCTCGTTGAACAGCGAGCGGTTGGTCAGTGCGGTCAGCGGGTCGTGGTGAGCGAGAAAATGCAGCTCCGTTTCGGCCTGGCGCAGGGCCGTGACATCACGGGCAACGCCGATCCGCGCACCGACTTCCTCCGACCAGAACGCCGCCCAGAGGATGTGCACGATACCGCCATCCTTGCGAATGTAACGGTTGCGGAAATCCATGTGCGCCTGGCCATTCATGACCCGGACGATGGAGGCGCGGGTAATCGTCAGGTCGTCGGGGTGGATGTACCGGGTGATCGGGGTGCCTGTCAGTTCCTCGGCGCGATAGCCGAGCAGCGTCTCGCAGGCATCGCTCACAAACACGATCTGGTTGTCGCGATCGACCACGAAGATCGTGTCCAGCATCAGATTGATCAGTTTGGGGTAGAGCGCTTGCAGGTCGACGGGCATGGTGGAGAGGGTCCGGTTCGTGTAGCGCGATCATATCCCGATCACCACCGGAACCTGCAAGCATTCGTGCTGGCTTCTGGCCGGTATTCCGAGCGCGATGTTGCATCTCGCTTGATACGCCCTGCCCGCTTAGCCCTGAACGGCACGCCAGGCTGAAACGAAGATCGCCGCCGCGACAAATGAAACCGGGATTGGCAGCATCGCCTGCATCGGCGTCAATCGCTTGCCTGTTCGCCGGGTGAAGATCCTGAAGGCCCCCACAACCACCACGAATGCCAAAACCAGCGCCCATCCATAATCACTCATGTGTAACTCCTGTTTATTGGTGTTGATCGCGCTGCCGACTTTATCAGCGAGGCTTCATGGCTGACTAACCGCTTGATAACATTCGCACATTTGCTAACAAGTCAGGCCCGACGGATTGATCGCGGCGTTCGTGCCGACCCGGCCCTGTTCGACAACAAAAAGCAAAATCCCCATGTGTTTCCTTCGTTCCTTGCAACGTCGCACTGTTCATTGTCCGTTCCTGACTGGAGTTTCCCCGATGCCCTCGCCCAAATCCTTGCCCGCCGCGTTGCTCGGCCTGGCCCTTGTTTATCCGGCCATGGCGACCGCTGAAGGCCTGGAGCTGGGGCAAGTGCTGATCGGCGCCGAGGACCGTAGCGACGAGGATCAAGGCATCGAGGACGCCAAGGCGCGGCTGGCCGAGGTGCCCGGTGGCAGCAATCTGGTCGACATGCGCCGTCCTTTGCAAGGCCGCGTGGCGAGCAATCAGGATGTGCTGGCCTATCAACCGGGGGTGTATGCGCAGTCGGCCGGCAACGAAGGGGTGAAGATTTCGATCCGCGGATCCGGCATCAACCGCGCACCGGGCGCCCACGCGTCGGGCCTGTACACCATGCTCGACGGCCTGCCGCTGACCGGCCCTGGCGGCACGCCTTATGAGCTGCTGGAACCGCTGTGGCTCGATCGCGTGGAAGTGCTGCGTGGCGCCAATGGTTTTGATCGGGGCGCATTGGCCCTGGGTGGCGCCATCGATTACGTCAGCCACACCGGCTACGACTCGCCGAAATTGCAAGTGCGCTACGCGACCGGCAGCCACGGCTATCAGCAACGCCAGGTCAGCTCAGGGCAAGTGCTGGGGGCTTTCGACTACTACACGGCGATCACCGATGCCAACGCCGACGGCTATCAGGACCACACCGCGAGCAAGAGCCAGGGGGTGATCGCCAACTTCGGCTATCGCTTCAACCCGAACCTGGAAACCCGCTTCTATTTCCGCCATCGCGAGACCGACAACGACCTCGCCGGGCGCGTGACCAAGCAATCCATCGAACACGACCCACGGGCGGCCAACCCGGCCTATGTAGCGCGCAACGACAGCCGCGACGAACCGGGCAGCACCTTCATCGGCAACAAGACCACTTACTACATCGATGACGATTCGAGCATCCAGACCGGCCTGGTCTATCACGACTACCCGATGGACCTGCGCGAAGGCCCGAACCGTCTCAAGGTGGCGTACACCGATGTCAGCGGCACTTTCGACTACAAACGTCGCGACACCCTTTGGGGTATGGAAAGCCACAGCACCCTGGGCCTGCGCACTACCAAACACCTGCCCAATGACGGTGCCAGCGAATTTGTGCGTATCCCTACGGGCAACACCGCCGGCTACACGCCGGGCACGCTGATGCGCAACTTCACCTATCAGGGTTCGGACAGCGTCCTGCACGTCGGCAACGACCTGGAAATCGCCGACGACCTGTGGCTGACCACCGGCCTCGCGGCGATCTACACCCGCCGCGAAAGCGACGTGACCTACCCCGCGAGTGGCGGCAAGACCAGCCTGCACGACTGGGACTACGCGCCGCGCCTGGGCCTGCGTTATCAGGTGAATCCAGACCTGCAAGTGTTCGGCAACCTCAGCCGCTCGGTGGAGGCGCCGCATCCCTGGTCGTTGATCTACAGCTCCAACATTCGCTTCCCGGCCGGCAGTGGCCCGGCCACCGGGACCCAGAGCGATCCGGTCAAGCTGCAAAACCAGACCGCCACCACCCTGGAAATCGGCGGACGCGGCGACAGCCTGGCCGGGCAATGGAGCCTGGCCTGGTACTACGCCCAGGTGCGCCACGAATTGCTCTCGGTGCTGCCGGATGCCAACGCCACCACGCCCTACGAACTCAACGCCAGCCCCACCGTGCATCAGGGTGTGGAAGCCAGTCTGCTGAGCACCTTGTGGGCGCCGGGCAATGGCGATCAGTTGAGCCTGCGCCAGAGCTACACCTTTAGCGACTTCCACTACCGTGACGACCAGCGCTTCGGCGACAACCGCCTGCCGGGCCTGCCGATGCATTACTACCAGGGCGAGTTGCGCTACGACTGGGCGCAGGGCTTTTTCGCTGGGGTGAACACGCAACTGGTGTCCAAGGTCGCAGTCGATTACGCCAACAGCTACTACGCCGATCCCTACGCACTGTTCGGCGCCACCCTCGGCTACAACGCGCCCAAGGGCGACTGGCAGACCTGGCTGGACCTGCGCAACCTGACCGACAAGCACTACGCCGCTACCGTGACGCCGGGCTATGACGACAAAGGGCTGGATGCGGCGCGTTCAACGCCGGATGAAGGCATGGCGGCGTATGTCGGAGTGTCGTGGAGTCTGCTCTAAAGCCCACTGCTCTCCTGCCCCGACTTCGGGCAGGAGAGCAGCGGGGTCAGCGATTAAAACTCAGAACTCCTGCACGGTCGGGCGCAGCACCACCTCACTGATATCAACGTCCGCTGGTTGTTCGATGGCATAGGCAATGGCCCGTGCGACCGATTCGGCGGCAATCGCCTGTTTGTAGAACTCGTTGAGATTCTGCGTCGAAGCCTCATCGGCACTGCCGTACTTGAGCTCCGAGTCCACCGCGCCCGGGGAAACCAGGGTCGCACGAATGTTGCCGCCCACTTCCATGCGCAAGCCCTCAGTGATCGCGCGCACCGCAAACTTGGTGGCGCTGTAGACCGTGCCACCGGGTGCGAACACCTTGATCCCGGCAACCGAGGCGATGTTGATGATGTGCCCACTGTTCTGCTGCTGCATGACCGGCAACGCAGCGGCAATGCCGTACAGGACACCCTTGATGTTGATGTCGATCATCCGGTCCCATTCGTCCGTGCGCCCTTGAGCGATGGGGGCAATCGCCATCAGTCCGGAGTTGTTGACCATCACGTCTATTCGGCCGAACTGCTCGAGCGTGGCTGCCACCAGCGCTTGCACCTGAGCCTGCACCGTCACGTCCGTGGCCACCGCCAGCGCGTCACCACCGGCAGCGCGAATCTCTTCGGCAATGGCCTGCAAGCGCTCTTCACGGCGTGCCGCCAATACCACCTTGGCACCGCGTGCCGCCAGATACCGCGCCGTGCTCTCACCCAGGCCGCTGCTGGCGCCGGTAATCACCACAACCTTGCCGCTGATGTTGTTGCTCATCTTGATGTCCTCACTTGGATAAAGGCAGAAGCGTTCTGCGTGAGGCGAGTATGGAAAAAAGCTTTAGGGGAATGAATGGAATAGATAGGATTTAGGAATTCCAGAAATCGGAACAATCCCATGCTCAATCGCACCGAACTGTTGCGCATCTTCTGCTGTGCCGCCGAGTCCAGCAGCTTTCGTGAGGCTGCCCACTGCCTGGGCATCTCACCCCAGGCCGTCACCCGCGCGGTCAAGGAACTGGAACGCCTGTTTGGCGAACCGCTGTTTCATCGCAGCACACGCCAGGTGCAGCTCAGTGCCTTCGGCACGCGCCTGGTAGAAGAGGCACGGCCTGCACTCGGCGGCATCGATCAGTTGTTTCATCAACACAGCCGAGGCCGCGACCAGACTTTGGGCGGCCGGGTGCGGATGACCGTGACCCAGTCCATCGGCCATCGCGTGCTGGTGCCGCTGCTGGCGCCCTTGTTGCGTGAACACCCGGAGATCGAACTGGACCTGCGCCTCAATGACGTGATGGCTGACGCTGTGGAAGCGCAGATCGACATCGGCATTCGCATCGGCACGGTCCGCGACCGCAGCTACATCGCCCGGGTGGTCCGGCCGATTGCCTTGCAGGTGGTGGCGACACCCGAACTGCTTGAGCGCTGCGGCCTGCCGGACAACCCGCTCGATCTGCAACGCCTGCCCCTGTCGGCACTGGTGGACCGCAACAACGGACGCATCTGGCCCTGGTACTTTGCCGACCAGCCGCAGTTCGTGCCCAGCCACCCGGCGTTCACCAGTGACGACCAGGAAGCCGAATGCGAAGCGGCGCTGTGCGGCCTGTGCATCGCCCAGCTACCCGATTACATGGTCAGTGCCCACATCGCCAGCGGACGCCTGATTGAGCTGCTGCCTCAAAGTGCGCCGGAGCCTCTGGACCTGTTCATCTACCGTCCGCAACGCGGCCCGGTACCCGCCCGTGTTCGCCTGGTGTACGACCATCTGACGCGGTACCTGGGCGGCGCTTTTGATCAGGACGAGGCTGTGCAATCCCATTGATGCAGGGCAATGGTCATAGCCATGGACACGATGACAAGCGCCCTGCCTTCTGGCATGGTCGGTCACATTGTCCTTCCGTGGTCGATGTGATCACAGCCAGTTAACGTTGAGGGTCGTCCCATGAGCAAAGCGTCCTACGTGCCTCCCAAGGTCTGGAAACACACTGCCCCGTCCGGTGGCCAGTTCGCCAACATCAACCGCCCTACTGCCGGCCCGACCCACGACAAAGCGCTGCCGGTGGGCAAACATCCCTTGCAGCTGTATTCCCTGGCCACGCCCAACGGCGTGAAAGTCACCATCATGCTGGAAGAGTTGCTGGCTCTCGGGCACAGCGGCGCCGAGTACGACGCCTGGCTGATCCGCATCGGCGAGGGCGATCAGTTCTCCAGCGGCTTCGTCGAGGTCAACCCGAACTCGAAGATTCCGGCCTTGATGGATCACAGCACGCAGCCACCGACCCGCGTGTTCGAGTCCGGTTCGATCCTGCTGTACCTCGCCGAGAAGTTCGGCGCCTTCCTGCCCAAGGATCCCGCCGGTCGTACCGAAACCCTGAACTGGCTGTTCTGGCAAATGGGCGCAGCACCCTACCTGGGCGGTGGCTTCGGACACTTCTACGCCTATGCACCGGAGAAGCTCGAATACCCGATCGACCGCTTCACCATGGAAACCAAACGCCAGCTGGACGTGCTGGATCGCCGCCTCGCCGAAACGCCCTACCTGGCCGGCGACCACTACAGCATCGCCGACATCGCCGTCTGGCCTTGGTACGGCCAACTGGTGCGTGACAAGGTGTACTCGGCGGCGGAGTTCCTTTCCGCCCACGAATACACCCATGTGCAGCGCTGGGCCGAAGACATCGCCAAACGGCCGGCGGTGATTCGCGGGCAACGGGTCAATCGGACCTGGGGGGATGAGGACAGTCAGGTGCCGGAACGGCATTCGGCCGGTGATTTGGGGTGATGCTGGCGCTTGCCGAAGTCGCGCGAACAGGGATAGATCGCTTGCAAACGTCCATCCCTACCCTGTCTCTGCATCGGGTCTATTTATGCCGTTGAGCTTTCATAAAATGCACGCCAATGGCGATGATTTCGTAATCGTGGACTCGCGAAACTCACCGAATCCAATCACCAGCCATCTGGCGCGGCGAATGGGAGACCGCAACCGCGGAATCGGCTTCAATCAACTCGCGGTGGTGCTCGATTGCGATGATGCCGATGCGCGTTTGGTATTCTGGAATGCCGATGGCTCAACGCTCGGCGCTTGCGGCAGCGCAACCCGGGGGGCTGCGGATAGGCTGATGCGCGAATCCAGCCTGACGTCGGTAGTACTGCGAACCCAGCGTGGCCTGCTGACGTGCCAACGAACTTCGACCGGCGCCATTTCCGTCGACATGGGCAAGCCACTTTCAGGCTGGTCTGACATTCCTCTGGCGCTGGAAATGGACACGTCAGTGTTGCCACTGGCCGGTGACCCGGCCGCCTGCAGCATGGGAAATCCGCACTGCACTTACTTTGTGGATGACCTGGCAGCCATTGAAGTAGCGACGATTGGACCTGCAATTGAAAACGATCCCTTGTTCCCCCTCAGAACGAACGTGCATTTCGTCCAGGTCATTGACCGAGCGCACATCCGCTTGCGAATTTGGGAGCGTGGCGGAGGTATTCCGCTGGGGTCAGGCTCCTGCTGTTGCGGCGCCGTGGTGAACGGCATTCGTCGTGGCTTGTTGGACAGTTGTGTTGAAGTGGAATGTGACGGCGGCGTTGTCACGGTTCAATGGGATGGCGCAGGCCCCGTCTTTCTCACCGGGCCGGTAGAGATAACTTTTTCAGGAACACTCGCGGATGCTGTATTGAACGCTTGAGTTTTGGATGGAGCGCAAACCAGTGCAAACACTCACCAAGGCTTCTTCTCAGGCGTCACGATATTCGACCCGTTCTTTTTCCCCAGGCTGATGCGCGGCTCGGAAACCTTGATGTGAGGGCCGCCCGCTGGAACGAAGGCCCCCTCAACCTCACATGAACCCCATTACCAGGAAAATTCCGGCAATGGAGCGCTCCGGTTATTTCACGACTTCAACGACCGGGAACTTGTATTGCCCGGCCTTCACTTCCTTGCTCGGCCCGTACATGCGCAGAACGATGTAGGCGTCCTTCTCCGGAATCGGCAGGTAGTTCGGATTGTTGCCATCGCCCTTGGCGCTGAGTTCGATGGTGTACATGCCGTCCTTGCCCGGCTTCAGCGTGCGGTCGCCGCGGCTATGGCGGTTGAGGTCGTTGTGCGCCATGAAGCGGTTGTCGCTGCCGTAGACCGTGAAGGACCAGAACTCGCTGACCTTGGGTGCCTTGAAGTGCAGGCGATACTGTTTGCCGTTCGAACCATTGATGTTCTGGCCGTCCGAACCTTTCACCGCTTGCAGGTAGACGGACTCGTCCGGCGGCAACCCCCATTGACCGATGTGGGTGCCCTCGGCAAACAGGTCACGCTCGCCATCTCCCAGTTGTTCGCGAGTGCCCAGCAGCTTGTCGGCACTCTTCATGCTCGGCGCCAGGTCCTTGATGTGCTGCAGGCCGAGTTTTTCACCCTTTTCAGCCGCCGCCAGTTGTTCCGGAGTGAAGTCTTCCTTGCACGGCTCCAAACCGATCGCCTTGTATTGATCGAGCCACTTCTTGTCCGCTGTACCCATGTCACCATCACACAGGACGAAGTTCACCCGTTGCAACCAGTTGGTTTTCGCCGGGTCCGGATAGGTACGCTCCTTGGCCTTGGGGCCGGGTTCGCCGAGGTAGGCGGACAGCGTCCTGACGTTCCAGTCGTCCATGTACTTGAGCGCCTTTTTCTCGTCGGCCGGACTGGTGGCCATGATCCGGCCCATCACCTTGACGAGGTTGGAGTCGACCCGCACGACTTCATCGACGCTGTCAGGCACCGTGCCCTTCCAGGTTCGCGCGGCGAACATGAAATGCCCGCCCTTGGTCTGCCGGGTCCTGGAACCGATCATCGACGTCGTGTAGTGGCCCATGTCCATGGTGTGCAGGATCCAGTAGCGGCCCTTGTCCATGTCCGGCACGCTGACGATCACAGGCTCTGCGGCCACGTCGAGCCAGCCTTGCAGGTGCAGGGTGTCGTTGTTGATCGTCGGGTGGTCGGTGTAGGTGTCGTCGGCCAGGTGGCGGATGTTCTGGAAGCGGTTGAGCGGCGTGTCGGTCTTGACCGCGGTGTCATAGAAGAACGCGTAGGCCTTGTCCATCGAGTACGCGTAGACGTAGGCATCCTGGGCCAGTTTGTCCGGAATCTCAGCGAAGGCCGAGCAGGCGACAGACAGCAAGGATGCAGCGAATAAAACCTTTTTCATGGATTTTCCTTATCGACGTGGAGCAGGCCCACGGGCTTTGATCAGTTAACGCGTACAGCAGCCGGAGGAGTCCATTCACCGCTTAACACTTCAGGCTTGGGCCAGTAGGTGCGGATGGTCACCTCGAATTCACTCTTGGGCGCCGGCAACCAGTTGGCCTCCTTGTCCTTGCCGGGCGAGTCGTGTTGCACATACAAAGTCAGCGAGCCATCGGCGTTGTACTTCATGCTCTTGCTGTTCTTGGTGCCGAGGGAATAACGGTTCAGATCGTTGGGGGCGAAGAAGTGCTGCGGGTCGTACAGGGTCAGCGACCAGAACCCGTCAGCCGGTGGCGTCTTGCCTTTGGCGAAGGTCACCGTGTAGCCATGGTCGCCATTGAGGCGCTCGCCCTTTTCATCTACTTCGAGGAAGAAGTAGCGGGTCTCCTCGGGCTGGTTGGTGTACATGTTCGACTTGGCGGTGGCGGTGCGGGTCAGGTAGTCGTTGCCCCAGCGGGCGACGTTGGTCGGCGAGTTCCAGCCATTGGGCAGGCGCGAGCCATTGGTGCGGAAGGAGAACAGCGGGGTCACCGCCTTCTCTTCGGTATCCACCGCGGCCTTGACCATGGCGTCCTTGATCGCCGGGTCCTTCGCCGCAGCGTCCAGCAGCGCTTTCATCATCGCGTAGCGGCTCTCTTCGCCGGCCAGCGGTGGCACCTTGGCGAGGATCTCAGGCAACTGATCGAAGAACTTCTCGGGGATGACCCAGCGCGACTCGGCGGCGGATTTCTGCGGCTGTGGAAAGTGCGGCGTCGCCTTCCAGTCCTTGGTCACGCTCTTGCCGGTGTACTTGCTCAGCGGGTAGACCACAACCTGATTGAGGATCGGCTGGACCGCCTTGCGGTCTGCGTCGCTGTCGTCCATGAAAGTACGCGGCCCGACGGCTACCAGTTCAGTGGGGGACTTGATGACGGCGGTGATGCCCTCTGGAACAGTGCCCTTCCAGTTCGGCCCGACCACCAGATAGTTGCCTGGTTTGGTGCCGTATTGCTTGCCGAGCTTGGAGAACTCTTCGCTGCGCGCATCGTAAAGTGCGTAGACCCAGAAACGATCGCCAAAGTCAGGCACCTGCAAGACCATCGGATCATCATCCACCGCGCCGTAACCAAATCCGTAGACCACATCCTGGTTAGGGTGCGCGACCCAGCGTTGCTCAGGCGAAATGTAGTCGGTCAGCATGCTCACGTAGCCGGTTGGCGCCGCTGGCAGAAAACCACCCATCAACCCCGGTTCCGGTGCCTTGGAGAAGGACGCGCGACGGTTGAAGGCATTGACGATCGGCCATCCCCACAGGTAGGCGTCCTGGGCAATGATGGTGGCGCTGGACGGTGTGATCACGCTGCCCGCCGGTACGCCCGCCACTTCGGCGGCAGGCTTGCCCGCCGAGTTTTCCCCGGCCTGAACAGTGCCCACCGCAACGGCGCTCATCGCCAGGGCAAGCATGGAGTAGCTAAAGACATTGCGCATTCGCTTCAAGCTCCTTTTGACTCATCGCCAAGCCAGCCGCTCCATAGGCTCTGGAACAGGCCTGTCAGCCGAGTCATAGACCAACAACAGAAGACGGACTTTTCGATCCGGAAAAAAAACCCGACTCAAACCAATGAGCCGGGTTTATCGGCAATGATTCCGACAAGCGTCGATTACCTTCCCTGCATGTCCACCCTGCCGCGACGACTACCGGGCGGGCATACACAGAATTTCTACAGCGCCTTGGCGCGTTTTGCGTCCGGCAACAACCAGGCCGCCAGCGCCGGCAACAGCAGGATGGCGCCGAGCATGTTCACCAGGAACATGAACGCCAGCAGGATGCCCATGTCGGCCTGGAACTTGAGGTTGGAGAACGCCCAGGTGGCGATGGACAGGGTCATGGTCACGGCGGTGAACACCGAGGCGGTGCCACGCTGCTTGAGCGCTTCGACGAAGGCTTCGCGCAGGTTCAGGCCGCTCTCATGCATCTCGTGCTTGATCCGCTCGAACAGGTAGATCCCGTAGTCCACGCCCACCCCTACTCCCAGCGCCACCACCGGCAAGGTGTTGACCTTGACGCCGATGCCGAGCAACGCCATCAGCGCGTTGCACAACACAGTCACCAGCGCCAGCGGGATGATCACGCAGAGGGTGATGCGCACGGAGCGGAACATCCACAGGCAGAGCAAGGACACCGAGGCAAACAGTGCGCCGTTGACCAGTCTGTCGCCGGCATGTACCACCTCGTTGGTCGCCGCCATCACGCCGACGTTGCCCGAGGCGAGTTGAAAGCTGACCTGGTCGTTGTCGTAGGCGGCCTTGAACGCCTTGATCCGGTTCATCAACTCGCTGATGGTCTCGGCCTGGTGATCCTTGGTGTAGATCGACACCGGGATCGCATTGCAAGCGCTGTTCATGTACTCGGTGCCGACCCGGGTGGCGAAGCCGACACCCTGGGCGATCTGCGCCGTAGGCTCAGGCAGGACCCGCCACTTGAGGTCGGTTTCGGCGTAGGCCTGGGTGATGTTGCCGACGAAACCGGCGAGGCTGCGCACCGACGACACACCAGGGTCCTGGCGCAGGTACAGTTCCAGTTCGCTGATCGGGTCGAGCACTTCGCGCTTCACGCAGGGAGTTTCGTCGCCCTGGGCCTTGACGATCACCTGCAGCAAGTCGACGCCGATGGCGAAGTCGCGGGTGATGACCGCCACGTCCTGGTTGTAGCGCGAATCGGCACGCAACTCCGGCACGCCGGCACCGATGTCGCCAACGTGCAGATGGCGCGCTTCGAACAGCCCCCAGCCCGTCAGCAGCCCGGCACACAACAACGCCCACGCCGCACCGCGACGGGTCGCCAGTACGCCAAGACGTTCCCACAGCCCGGCACCGAGGGTTTCCTTGCCGCGCAGTTTCTGCGCATCAGCGGCAGAGAGGCGCATGAACGACAACAGGATCGGCAACAGCATCTTGTTGGTGACGATCATCACCGACACACCGAGGGTCGCGGTGATCGCCAGTTCGCGCACCATCTCGATGTCGACCAGGGCGATCACCATAAAGCCCAGGGCGTTGGCCAGCAACGCGACGGCGCCGGGTATGAACAGCTTCTGGAAGCAGTTGCGCGAGGCGGTGACGCCATCGGCGCCGTTCAGCGTTTCCAGCTTCCAGGCGTTGGTCATCTGCACCGCGTGGGAGACGCCAATGGAGAAGATCAGGAACGGCACCAGGATCGACATCGGGTCGAGCGTCAGCTTCACCAGCGGCAGCAGGCCGAGCAGCCAGACCACCGGCACCATCGCGCAGATCAGCGCCCAGCCCGTCAACATCAGCGAGCCGCAGTACCAGTACAACAGCAGCGCGCTGATGACGAAGGCGATGATGAAGAACACCAGCACGTCACCGGCCCCTTCGGCAATGTCGCCGATGGACTTGGCGAAGCCGATGATGTGAATGCTGATGCCGGCGCCCTGATTGTCCTGGCGGATCTGCTCCAGCTTGCGGGCCACCTCTTGCAGGTCGAGGCGCTTGCCGGTGACCGGATCGGTTTCCTGCAGGTTGGCCACCACCATGGCCGAGGACAGGTCGTTGGAAACGATGCGCCCGACCCAGTCGGACTTCAGCGTGCGCTCGCGGACCTGGGCAATCTGCTGGGGTGTGCCGGAGTAACTGGAGTCCACCAGGTTGCCGCCGGTAAAACCGTCTTCGACCACTTCGGTGTAACGCACGTTGGAGGTGAACAGCGACGTCACCGAACTGCGCTCGACGCCGTTGATGAAAAACACTTCATCCGACACCTTGCGCACGGCCGCCATGGCCTCGGGAGTGAAGATTTCACCCTTGTTGTTCTTGACCGCCACCAACACTTTGTTGGCACCACCGAAATCCTTCTGGTACTCGAGGAAGGTTTTCATGTACTCGTGGTGCAGCGGGATCATCTTGAAAAAGCCGGCTTCGACCTTGAGATTCGACGCGCTGTAACCCAGCCCGAGGGTGATCAGAATGAACAGCGCCAGCAGCGGTTTGCGCTGGTGGAAAATCCAGTAGGACACCCGCCCGACCAGGCCGCCGGCAAAGTCCTTGCGTGCCAGCTCATCGGCATTCTTGACGTATTTTTCCTGAATGCTCATGGCTTATTCCTGTTGCTCGGTGATATCTGCGGCGAGCGAAGTCACACCCCGGTCACCGACCGTGAGCAGTTGTCCATCGTCGAGTTGCAGGGCCTTGGCCAGGC
Organism: Pseudomonas vancouverensis; assembly: GCF_004348895.1. Classification (GTDB taxonomy): domain Bacteria; phylum Pseudomonadota; class Gammaproteobacteria; order Pseudomonadales; family Pseudomonadaceae; genus Aquipseudomonas; species Aquipseudomonas vancouverensis. Next base: position 233,726 of record NZ_RRZK01000008.1, on the reverse strand, counting down.
TTTTGTGAGTGGAAGGCAAAGCCTTGAAGCTGCGCCCCTGATCGTCGCTGGCCAGCAACAGGCCGCTGTTGCCGAACACCAGGATGCGACCGCTTTTCAGCTCGATGGCACCGTTGAAGGCAAAGGTCGTGGCACTGTTGCGCTGGCTCCAGCTTTGCCCGCCATCGCTGGACAACCACAGGTTGCCGCGCATGCCATAGATCAGCAGGTCACCGTTGCTAATTTGCAGGGCGCCAAACAGGCTGCCGGCGTAAGGGCTTTGCAAGGCCTGCCAGGTTTCGCCGTGATCGGTTGATTTGGCCAGGGTGCCGCTCTCGCCCACCAGCAGGCAGTCGCCGTTGGCCAGGCGAATGATCTGCGAAACGTGCCGGTCGAAATCGCCGTCCAGCAACGGCAGGCGCTCCCAGGTGGCGCCGTTGTCCTTCGATAACAGGTACAGGCCGAACGCGCCCCAGGCCGCCATGTGCCCATCACCCAGCAGGGTGACGCCCAGCAGCGAATCGTCATTGGCATCGGTCTCGACCGCCGCCCAGTGTTGCCCGCCATCGGTGGTGCGCAACAGCGTGCCGCCATGCCCGACGGCCACACCGACCTGGCCGTCGGCGAATGCCACGCCGGACAGGGTGCGGGTGGTCGGCGTGCGCACGCTGCTCCAGGCCTGGGCCTTTTCGTCACCGATCAGCACCACGCCACGCTCGCCCACGGCGACCAGGTGCCGGCCGTTGTCGGCGATGTTCAGCAGGAACACGTGTTCCGGGCTGATCTGATAGTCGAGTTTCGGCGCTTCGGCGTGCGCGGCACTGGCGAGCAGGCCCAGGCCGACGCCCGTGATTAATTTCAGGTGGCGTAACCACATAACAAGGATTCCGCTGTGCGGACGAACTGCCGGCTGGCAGTTCGTCGCGGGTTGAACGAACAGGTCAGTTGATCACTTGCCCATGCGTCGCAGTGCGTCCGGCTGGAAGTCGACAAAACGCCCCTTGATCCCGAACTTCCACGGCTGCGCTTCTTCGTTGGCCAGACCGGCCAGGTAGTAACCGCCGTTGCTCAGGTCATGCCAGATGTTGGCGCGGTACCACGGCACTTGGGCGTCGTAGAACTGCACCAACGGGTGCACGCCGATACGCCACAGGGTGCCGCGGGTGTCGTAGGCATCGCTGGCCAGTACGGTCCAGGAATCCTCGTCGAGGTACATCACGCGCTTGCCGTAAACGTGCTTGGCGTCCGGACGCAAGGTCCCTTCCACCACCCAGACGCGGTGCAGCTCATAGCGCATGAAATCCGGGTTCGGCGTATTGGCGGTGAGGATGTCCTTGTACTTGGCCTGCTTCGAACCGAGCTTGTAGTCGTTGTACGGCACGTACATTTCGCGCTTGCCGACCAGCTTCCAGTCGAAGCGATCCGGTGCACCGTTGTAGCCGTCGAAGTCGTCGGTTACCCGCAGTCCCTCGGTGCCGTCGTTGACGTTGTCGTAGGCCAGGTCCGGGGCGCGGCGCACGCGGCGCTGGCCGACGTTGTAGATCCACGCCGAGCGCACTTCCTTGACCTGGTCGATCGGCTCCTGCACCAGTTGCACGGTACCGGCCAGGGTGGCCGGGGAAATGAAGCGCGCCGAGTAGTTGAGCAGGCGGTTGTCCGATTGCTTGTCCATGTTCGAATCGAACACGCGGTTTTCTTCGATGCGCAAGGCGTAGTAGTCACCGCCGCTGCGCACCGGGAACGAGGCGTAGGTACGCTGCAAGCCACCGCCGAGGTAACGCACGTTGTGGTTCCAGATCGCTTCCAGGCCGTTCTTCGGAATCGGGAAAGGCGTGGTCGAGCCGTTCAGGTTGTTTATCCCGAAGCCATTGAGTTCGGCATGCACCGCTTCCTGCTTGACCTTGTCGGCAATCGCCGCCGGCACCATGGCGGTGCGGTGGGTTGGATAGACCGGCATCGAGTAGCTCGGGTACTTGGCCAGCAACGCCTGCATGCCCGGGGTGATCTTGTCCTTGTACTGCGCCATGTTCGCCGCAGTGATGGTGAACAGTGGTTTCTCATTCGCGTACGGATCGATATAACCCTGTTCCGGGGTCCAGCCGGCCGGCGGTTGCGCCAGGCCTCCGGTGTACGCCGGAATCGAACCGTCGGCGTTGCCGGCCATTTCGCCACCCAGCGGCGTCAGGTCCTTGCCCAGGCGCGCGGCCTGGTCGGCGCTGATCTGGGCGTGGGCCTGGCTGCTCAGCGCGAGCAGCAAGGCAGACGCCATGCCGCTCAGGCGCGCGGCACGAAGAATCGTGTTCATCGGTCTTACCTCTTATTGTTATGTCAGAAGCTGTAGCTGTAATTGGCGGAGTAGAAGTCGCGGTCATGCAGCGGGTCGTATTCGGCGCTGTTGGTGAAGCTCACGTAGCTGAAATCGAGTTTGTGCTGCTTGTTGTAGTCAAAGGTGATGCCCACGGCGGAGGTCACACGACCCTCGTTGAACTGGCCGTCCATCGACACGCCATCCACGTCCTGGCCAACGAAGGCATAGGGCGAGGCAGTGACGCTGGAGCCGAGGAAGTTGTTGTAGTCGAGCTGCCCGCGCAGGCGATAACCCCAGGCGAAATCGGTGACATATCCGTCGTTCTTGCAGCCGGCCGGGCTGCTGTTGCGCAGGCTGGCCACCGGACTGGTACAGGTGTCGCCACCCGCCGGAATCGTCGGCGACGAGCCCAGACCGTAGATGAAGCCGCGACCGTAACGACGGTCGTCGTCGCCCTGGCCGATGTTGTTCCACTGGAAGCCGACCTCGGCCACTACCGTCAGGTTTTCCGCCTTGAGCACGTTGGGGAAGACGTTGACGCCGTTGATCTGGAACTGGGTTTTCTCATAGCGATCCCAGCCCGCGGTGAAGGCCGAACTCTGCACTTTCACTGACTGCAACAAATCGGCCGCCGGGCCGATGCCCGCCAGTGCACCGTTGAGCAAATCGGCGCCGTTGATCTGTGCCGGCTGGTTAGGCGAGTAGCTCAGTTCCGAACCGATCGACCAGCCAGCCAGGGTGGTACTGAAGCTCAGGCCGTACAGGCGGATATTTTCCGGGTATTCCCAGCTCGGCCCGACGAACTGGCCCTGGGCGTTGCGTGCCACCACCCCCGGCGTACCGGCGTTGGGAAACTCCGACAGCGCCGCCGAATCGGTGCTGCGCATGCCCAGGTAAGGGGTGCGCGAGTGATAGTTGAGGTAGTACAGGCCCAGCTCGCCATCGAGGGCTTCGACCGGGAAGCGGAACGCCACACCCCACTGACCACTGTCATGCGGGTCCTGGCCCTTGACCTCGGGCAGGTAGGCGCCGGCGGCAATCTTGGTCGGCGACGACGGACTGGTGCCGCCGAGGAAGGTGCCCAACTGGCAATCACCGAAGTCCTGGCCGACCGCACTTTCGGTCACCGACCAATAGTGGCCGCAGCCTTCGATGGCGGTGGCTTCATACTTGAGCTGGTAGAACGCCTCCATGGAAATCCCGGCCGGCAGGCCAATGTTGACGTAGCCCATCCACACCGGGATCAAGGCTTCCTTCAACTCGGTGCCTGGGCGGCGCAGGGCCGGCACGTCCAGCGGGTTGATCTGGTTGATGCCCTGGATGTAGGCGCTCTCGCCCCAGTTGATCACCTGACGGCCGAGGCGCACTTGCACCGGCGTATCATCGAGGTACCAGGTGTTGTAGGCGTAGGCATCGAGCAGGTAGACGCCACTGAATTTCTGTAGATCGGCATAACCGTCGTCGTTGAGCGGCTTCTTCTGATAGCCGTTCGAGGCGCTGCCGAAATTGACGTCTTCGTCCTTCAGCGCTTCGTCATACCAGCCCTTGACCCGCACCAGCCCACCCATGTCGCCATTGCGCAGCGACAGGTCGGTGACGAACTTGGCGATGGTCGAGACGCGGTCACCCTTGTCGTAGTTGAGGTTGCCGGCGTCTACCGAGCCGCCGGTACCACCGGACTTGCCCAATAACGCGCCGTTGGCACCGCTGTACAGCGCCTTGTCCTGCCCCTCGGCACGCCATTGCGAACCCACGGACAGGGTGGTGTTCCACTCCCCTTCCCAGCCGTTTTCCAGCTGGAATGGCATGGCCTGGACCGCACCTGCGCTGATGCAGGCAATGGCCGCGGCGAGCGGTTTCAGGAAAATACGGACACTCTTGTTTTTATAGTGCATGCAGATCTCCGCCATCGCCCTTACCTGCGGAGCCGGATTCGGCCCTTGGGTGAGCGTTCTTGTTTGTTTGAACAAGCATGCCTAGCGGCCACCCGGATTCATTTGTCCGATCACGTCAGATATTTGTCATTTGCTGACATTCGTTAGTCAAAGGCTGTTACAAACAGGCAAAAACGCCGAGGATGGCATTGCCGCGAAAACTGACATTCGAAGCGCGTAAAACGGAAGCCATGCACCGTGACTGAGCTGATAAAAACCACATCGCTGACCGGCTACCCGCAACTGGTGAGGGATCTGGGGGGTGACCCGGACGACTTGTTGGGGCAGATGAACATCGACCCGAAACTGCTCGACAACGGTTCGGCGGTCTTGCCTTACCGTGCGCTGATCAACCTGCTGGAACTGAGCGCCGAACAGTTGCAATGCATCGACTTCGGCCTGCGCCTGGCCGAACGGCAAAGCATCACCATCCTCGGCCCGCTGGCGGTGGTGGCGCAGAATGCCCGCAGTCTCGGCGAGGCGCTGACCGAGATCATTCGCTTCCTGCACATCTACAGCCCCGGCGTGCTGGTGCACCTGGACACCGAGATCGATCCGCTGCATCCGTATCTGGTCTATGAATGCCGCCTGCGCCCGGCGCCGCGCCAACGACAGATCATCGAGCTGTCCCTGGGGGTGATGTTCAAGACCCTGCAGATGCTTTACGGCCCGGGATTCCGCCCGCACTCGGTGCTGTCGCGTACCGAGTCCAGCCTGCCGCAAAGTCGCTACCAGCGTTTTTTCGGTGCCCGAACCTATTTCGGCCAGGCCCACACGGCGCTGGTGTTGCTGCCTGATTGCCTGAGCAAGCCCATCGACCAGCACAACCACCAGTTGCACGAAACCATGATGGATTACATCAGCAGCATCGGTGCGGCCAACCCGCTGGACATCGGCAGCCAGGTCGAAGACTCGATCCGCCGATTGCTACCGACGCAACGCTGCGCCCTGCCGCTGATTGCCGAACGCCTGGGCATGCGTGAGCGCTCGTTGCAACGTCGCCTGGCGGAGAACGATCGGGTATTCGAGGACATGGTCGAAGAAGCGCGCCGGGAGTTGGCCGAGCTGTATTTGAGCGAAGCGACCATGCCCATGGCACAGATCGCTGGCCTGCTCGGCTATGCCGAACAGAGCTCGTTCAACCGCGCCTGCAAGCGTTGGTACGGGGTGACCCCGCGTGCCCGACGCCTGCAACTGCGCGCCGAGCCACAAACGGCTGGCCGGCGCGCAAGCGGTTAACCCTGGTGCTGCATCACGGGTAGGTGATGATGATTTTCGCGTGCTCATCCGGCTGGGCCAGACTGTCGAACGCACCGGCCACCTCATCCAGCGAGACCTTGCCGGTAATCATCGGTGCGCCTTCAAGCTTGCCATCGGCCAGGGCATGTAGCGTGTGGGCAAACTCTTCGCCGGTATAACCGAAGGAGAAATGCACGTTCATCTCCTTGCCGATACCGATCAGCGGCTCGATGCGATCACTCTCCATGCACACCCCGACCACGATCAGCCGTGAGCGTGGCGCGGCATGCTGGATCACCTGCTGGATCAACCCCGGAACGCCCACGCATTCGAACACCACGCAGGGCTTGGGTTGCGGGCCCAGGCCGAGCAGCGCCATCGGACCGTTGATGTCGTAACCTTCGGGAGCCGCCACCTGCAACCAGGACTGGTACGGCGACTGTTCGGCGGGATTGACCACCACGTCGGCACCCATTTTCTCCGCCAGTGCACGGCGCCCGGCGGAAAAGTCCGAAGCCACTATCGGGCCGATGCCGCGGGACTTGAGGATCGCAATCACCGCCAGGCCGATCGGGCCGCAACCGATCACCACCGGCACTTCGCTGCCGTCCAATCGCGCACGGTTGACCGCGTGTGCCGCCACGGTCAGCGGCTCGGTCAGGGCGGCGATGTCTGCCGGCAGATCGCCCGGCACCGGCATCAACATCTGCTCGGCCAGAACCATCTGCTCACCGTAACCACCGGGATAGCGGTTGGAAAAACCGATGTGATGGAAGTGCTGCGGGGTGATCACGAACGGCAGCGAGCACACCCGTGTGCCGACCTTGAGCTTTTTATCGCTGCCCGGCCCATGGTCGAGGATTTCCGCGCAGTATTCGTGGCCGAACACCACGTCCTGCTGGTCATCGAAGGCAATCGGAATGTGCCCACGCTTGAAGTTGGCCAGCACATGCTCGCAGTGATGGAACATGTGCAGGTCCGAACCACAGATCCCGCAGGCCAGGGTCTTGACCAGCACCTCGCCCTGCCCCGGCTCTGGCGCAGTGATCGAATCGACCAACAATTGCTTGTCGCGCATGACAACGGCTTTCATGGCATTTCTCCGTATCAGATGGCGCCGCCGGCAACCGGCGGCGGGCAGGCATCAGCTCAACTGGCCTACTTCGCGAAGCCAGGTTTCGGAATGGCGCAGGCCCTCTTCCAGGCTGACCTTGGGCGCGTAACCCAGCAGGCGTCGCGCCTTGTCGATGGAAATGCCCCCAGTACGCGAGAACATGTACATGGTGTCCGGCGTCACTTCGTCAGAGCGTTTCAGCAGGCGATTGATGTTCCAGATCCACCGCGTCAGCAGCACCGCCAACCCCAGCGGCAGGCTGCGCGGCGCACCGCTGCGCCCAGCCCAGCGCCAGTGGTTGCTGAAGAACTCGCGGCAACTGACCGACTCGCTGGCACTGATGTGGAAGATCTGCCCGCTCGCCTGGGGCAAGCCGGCCGCCAGCATCACGCCGTCGAGCAAGTCTTCGATGTACACCGGCGTCCAGCGGCCCTTGCCGGCATTGGGCAGGATCAGCGCACCGGCCTTGGCCATCTTCAGCGGTTCGCTGAGCCAGGCCCGCGAGCCGGGGCCATAAACGTCGCCCGGGCGAACGATGGTGCAGTCGATCTCGCCAGCGGCGTGGGCCGCCAGCACCACGTGCTCACTCGCACCCTTGGCCACGCCATAACGGTAGTGATCGCCGATCACCACGTCGCTGCGCTCGTCGGCCTGTTCGGCGTACTCCCAGCCCAGTGCGGCAATCGAGGAAAACTGCACGAAGCGCCGGGCGCCACTGGCGATGGCCACGTCCAGGCAATGCCGCACACCACGCACCGACACTTCGCGGTACTGCTTCCAGGGTGCCGCCAGCGACACCACGGCCGCGGTGTTGATGAACAGCTCGCAACCCTGGGCGTGCTGTGCCCACTGCTGCGGGCGGGTCAGGTCACCGGCAACGACGTTATTGGCCGGGTCGGCACGCAGGTCCATGCCGCGCACCTCGGCACCCAGCGCGCAATAACGCCGCGCCAGGGCCTGGCCGATAAAACCGCTGGCACCGGTGATGAATACCGAACGGGGCACGTCGGGCGTCTGGCCCTGGGCGCCGACCGGCATGAGGGAATGGCTCATCGAGCACTCTCCGGAAAAGGAAGGATGTGACGGGCAGCAACGTGCCCGTCATTCATGCTCAGCCGACGGTGTAACCGGCTTGGCCCGGGCGGATGTAACGCGCCGGCTCCAGGCCGCGCTCCTTCACCAGGCGCTCGATGATTTGCATGATGTCGGTGGCGTCCATGACGTTGACGAAATTGCCGTCCTGGTCAAAGTTGATGTTCGCACCGTAGACCACCATGAAGGTGTCGGTCGGCCCGGTGTTGTCTTCCGGCACCATGAAGGTGTGGATCGAGCCACCCGGCTCGTAGAGGTAGCTGCCTGCGGTCTGCGGCTGGTCCGGGTATTCGACGTAGTGCCAGCGGCCCGACATGGTGAACAGGTGCACGGGGCCGGTGTGGTAGTGGCAAGGCAGGCGCACGCCCGGCTGGAAAATCACCCGCAATGTCCAGATGCCCAGGTTCGGGTCAAGGTACAAAGGCTGTACGTCAACGCCAGGAAAATAAGGCGCCAGCGCGTCCTCATAGATCGGCAGTTCATTGGTGTTGATCGTCAGCAGTTCTTTGTGATCGAAGATCGGCGTAGGCATCGGCATTGTTATTATCCTCATGCGGGCTATGGTCTGGACCTGTGCTGCGTCCTGTGACCATATTGCGGTTGCGCCCGCTTGAAGAATTGTCATTTGCGGTCAGGCATTTGGCATTTAACGACAGCCGAGAGGTTGGGCTGGAGGTAATTGCTCTAAACCTCCACGCACAGTCAGGCAGTCTGCAACAACCTGAATCTGCTGCTCGACGGCCTGAAACCCGACTTATTTGACATCAATGAATGGCAGTGCACCGTTGGGCAAAACAGTCGTCGGCAGCACGCCATTCCAACGCTCAGCCTTGGTCAACTCCACCAGATTCTGATTGCTGGCCAGTGCCTGCGCCCGCGCCTTGATGGCTTCGGCTTCTGCCTTGCCGCGCAATTCGGTTGCCATGGCATCGGCCCTGGCTTCGGCCAGTTTGGAGTCCGCCTCGGCCTGAGCCTGGGTCACGCGAATTTGTGCTTGCACCTGCTCGGTCGCCAGTTCCTGCTCGCGGGTCTTGACCTGCACTTCCGCCGCCATCCGCGCCTCGATAGCCCGTTCATAGGCATCGTTGAAATCAATATTTTCGACCTGCACGCTCTCAATAACAACAGGGCCATTGATTGCTGCTTTGACCGCGGCCTGGATTTCATTGACCAACTGAACGCGATTTTGCACAGCCGCTACCGCGTTGAACCGCCCGAAGACGTTTTCAACCTGCGTCGGCACCTGTCGGCTGATCATTCGGTCACGGACACCACTGAGGTCCTTGAACTGGCTATAGACCTTGGCCACATCAACAGGCGCAATGTGCCAGGACACAGACACCTTGAGCTGCGCGGACTGCTGATCCTGACTGTAAGCCTGCAGCCCTTCGTAGGCCGTGACCTGACTCTGCGTACTGATCAGATGAACTGACTCGACAAAGGGGATTTTGAACGACAAGCCTGGATCAACCACCCCAACCAGCGCGCCATTACGTAACAGTACGCCGCGCTCTGTTTCGTCGACTGTGTACCAACTTCCGGCGGCGGCGAAAAGCACGCCAATACCGATAACACCGCCAATGATCGCGAAAGCATTTGGCTTGATCATATGTATATCCCCAATGAGTTTTAGCTTTGATGCGAATAACTTTCGTGCAAGCCAGAAGCAGTTCAGCCCCCGCCCGAGACAGCACGATTCAACATGCCTCTTTCACGATCAGTAAAACGTTCCAATAGTGTCCGCCTGGAGAACGAAGGCTTTTTCCTTATAGAAAAAACGTCGTCCTCAATCTCTCTGCTCGAGCGCTTTCTTGATCTTCTTATCGGTTTTGTACTGGCTCAGGGCATACACAGACCATATGGTTGCAGGGATCCAGCCAATGAGCGTTATTTGAAGGAGCAAACAGATGGCACCGGCAATCGGTCGTCCAATCGTGAAGAAGGTCAGCCACGGCAGAAACAGGGAAATCAACAAACGCATAGGTACAACTCTCCAAAGTTATTTTTGTGGGTATTGAGTCATCCCACCGGGATTTGGCCTGTCCGTCGCCCCGCTCGACATCTCTGATATCAGGCTTTTTCAAGCTCCACTAAGGCGTACGATCTTTGCACCCTCACGCTCAATAACCTGTAGGACGTTGAGCAGTTGCATGTAGGAATCGTCCGACATTTCACGATTGACGGGGGGCTGCCGAACGCGGGCAAGTTGGCGTTCACCCAACACAAAAACGCCCCGTGAAAACCGGTTTCACGGGGCGTTGTTTTGCTGCTGACCTCAGCCGCTACCGGCTGCGCCGCAACTACCAGAGGTAGCGGTAGCCAACGTTGATGCCATACGGCTCTTCGATGTCATGCCCCTTCGAGTACTCGGCATCGAGGGAGATCTTGCTGTGTTCGCTCACCTGCAGGATGGTACCGAAGCCCACCTCGGCGCGATTGCCCGGCAAGTCTGCCTTGAGCTTGTAGCCGTTGACGTTCACATCACTGGCGCCGGCATGTTCAGTCACGTACGAGGCTTTCAGATACGGTTGGGCCTGCATGCCGTTGTCCAGGTGGATGTTGCGACCGAACAGCGCGCCGACGCGGCTTTGCAGCGAGTCGATGTCGTCCGATTTCACTTTCAGGCCATTGCTGGTGGTGTACTTGCTGCCCTGGGATTTGATCGCGGTCAGCTCCAGCTGCGGCTCGACGAACCAGCCTTTTTCCAGGTTGTAACGCTTGCCCACTTCCACGTCCATGCCCAGGCCGTGGGTGCTGTCGGAGCCCTTCACGGCTTCGCCGACGTTGGTCACGCTCTTGATGTCGTTATCGAAGTGGCTGTACTTGAGCACGCTGTCCAGGTACAGGCCGCTGTCGTCGATCCAGGTCGCATAGACACCGCCCATCTTGCTGTCGACGTCACCGGAAGAACCGGCACCGAAGTCCAGGTCCGAGTGCGCGCTGCCGACCATGGCACCGAGGTAGACCTTGCCGCCCTGTACCGGGATGGCCTTGTCCGCACCGATCTCAAGACCGGTCACGTTCTGGTCGTAACCACGGCTGGAACCGCCATCGACCTTGTAGCTCTTGCCGATGCCACGGGCCCAGACACCACCGTCATCCTTGCCCATGCGCAGGTCGCCGAGGCGTTTGACCAGGGCGTTCATTTGCGCATTCCACAGGCTCGCTGCGGCAGACTGAGCGGCCACGGCAGCGTTGGCGCCGTTGGACAGGTTGCCCGGATTCGGGTCGATCACCGGTGGGTTGCCAGGGCTGCCGGGATTACCCGGCTCGGTTGGTGTGCCTGGATCGACCGGCAGTGTTGGATCAACCACCGCGCTGTTCACCAGGTACCAGTTATCGGCACTCTTCTTCAGGTCGTAGCGGAAGGCACCGACATCCACATGCTCGCCTTGCAAGGCAAAGGCACCGTCACCGCCATGGCCGTTGACCACCATCAGTTGTTGCCCGCCAGCGCTGGGCTCGACGCCGGAGTCGGCGATCAGCAAGGTGTGGCTGCCGCTGGTCTGTCCATTGACGCGCAGCAGGTCGCCTTGCTGAGTGGACAGGTCGGTGTTCATGGCGAAGTTGCCGTTGCCCGTCAGGTCGCCATCGACGGTCAGGGTTTTGAAGTCGCCGCCTGGGGTATGTTCGAACTGCACGGTGCTGGCGCTCAGCGACAGGTTGTTTACCGAGGAGTCGCCGGTCATGTGCCAGGTGCTGCCCTGGGTCAGGCTCAGGTTGTTGATGCCGTTACCCGCGCCTTGCCATTGGCTACCGTTGTCGAGCGCCATGTCGACTTGCGTGTCGCCGGCGACAGCGACATCGCCAGTGGCCTGCGAGTGGTCATTCAGCGCAAACATGGTCTGACTACCGCCAGAGGCATCGAGCAAACCGCCGGCGCCGCTGTCGATGCGGCTATTGGTGAAGGTCATGTTGGCAGCGCCCTTTCCGGTGACCGTCAGGGCGATGCCGTCGGTATTGGCGAGGCGGCTGTTTTGCACGGCAAGTGTGTTGGTCTGGCTGGCAGCTGTGCCACGAAAGGTGACGCCATTGTTCTGGGCCACGATAGAGCCGCCATCAACGGTAACGGTGCCACCCGTTTCCAGGGCAATGCCTGCCCCCGTGCCGTGCACGGCGATATCACTGTCCTGCAGCGCCACGCTAGCCCCTGTGCCCAGGACCCTGGCACCGCTGGCATTATCACCGAACACCTCGATGGACGAGTCCTTGAGCTGCACCCCTGCCACGATAGGGTCCCCACTCGACGCCGCCCCCCCTTGGACTTGCAATCCATGCGCTGAATAACCATGCGTGGTGATCGAGGATTGGTCCATCGTGAGTGCCTGCCTGGCAGTACTGATGCCATAGAAATCGGCGCCCACAGCGCTTTGGCCATCGGTGACCACGGATGACCGCTGGACGGTCATTGTCGTATCGACGCCGGAACTGGCAGAGCCCTGCAGGCCAGTCGCACTGGCCCCTTCCGTGTGTACAGCCGAGTCTGACATATTGAGATTACCGAAGATCCCCACGGCATTGGAGCCGGTGGTATGGACCAGGCTGCCTGCGTTGACATTGCTAATGCCGCCGTAGGCTGACTGAATGCCCATGGCGCCTTGACCTGTGGTGGATACGGTGCTGTTGTTCAGCGTTCCCACGCTGTTCGTTTGAACCAGTAGTCCGAATCCTCTATCAGCGCTTGTGTCAATCCGGGAGTTGGTCAGCGTGATCTGACTGCTGCCAGACACCTGTGCACCGTTCCCGTCTTCAGACGTGATGGTGCTATTCGTCAGGTCGGCGGAGGAGCTGCCGCTGGCGGATATGCCGCCGCTAACTGTTACGTCATCACCAGTGACCGTGCTGGAGAAGCCCACACTCAAGCCAAACATGCTTCCGTCACCAAGCGTTTGCCCCGAGAGATCTTGAGTACTGCCATCCAACACGCTCAAGGCAAACGCATCCGTCGGGCTCAATAAGGCGGCGCTGGTAAAAACGCTCAATGCCACCATCACACTGACGCTGAGCTTTTTGAGTTGGGTGGGGAATTGTGCCGCCGCGACCTGATGACGACGGCGGGAGCCTGTGCGTGATTTCGATTGTTGCGACAGCATGATGTTTACCTCGGCGTAGATTCATCCATATGAGTTGACTTTTAAGTCAGCTTGTCTTGGGATGAATCTTCCTCCCCTCAGGCGTAAAAGCCTGTAGGACACCGAGCAGTGCGACGTAGGAAACGTCTGAGCGCTGGCCAAAAATGGAGAAACACGTCGAATTAATGACATGGATCAATAGAACAATACCGGCGACAGCTTTGGAGCGGACGCTCGATGCGTGGGGTCAGCAAGAGTGGGAGTGCGCCTGCCGACGCAGAACGCCGCCATAGATCAGCCGTAGGGACCACTCATTTGAACGGAAAAGTTTTTCCTACAACGGGAAGGAGTTTTCCTATTGGCCAGCCTGCAGACGACAGTGATCACCCAATAGCTGACATTGGATATGGCAATACTTTGGGGTGTTCTGTTTGAGCCTTTAGGCAACCTCTTTCAGCACGTTTGGCGCGTGAGTCAACCACTCATCCCTTGTAACTCGGACGCTTCCTACAGCTTTGCGCTGGCCTGATGGTTAACCTTTTGATGATGCTTCATCCGACTTGTACCTGCCCAGCCCCTTTAATGAAGGCTGTTGACCGATGTTTTTGTCAGGTAAGGACAAAGCAAAGTGAGGAACAGATTGTGTTTAAGGGTACTGATAATCCATCGCCAATGTATCGAGCCAACTGGCAGTTAAAAAAATGGGCAAGTACCGCCCTATGCGTCTGTGCAGCACTGTGGAGCTGTGCCTCCCCGGCGGCGCTGGCCTTGTCCAGCACGCGCATCATTTACCCGACCAACCAGCGGGATGTCGTAGTGGACGTGGAGAACGCCGTCGACACGCCGAGCCTTGTACAGAGCTGGGTTGATAACGGTGATCTGGATGCGCAACCGAATGCTCAAGATGTCGCGTTTCTGATCCTGCCGCCCCTGTTTCGACTTGAAGCCAACGGTACCAAGTCACTGCGGATTATTTACAGCGGCAAGGCATTGGCACAGGACCGTGAGTCGGTGTATTGGCTGAACCTTCTGGAAGTTCCGCAAAAGGCAACGGGTGCTGCTCCCGGCGATGAACTGAAGCTGGCATTTCGCACCAGGGTCAAAATTTTTCTCCGCCCTCCACACTTGCCCGGCATGGCGGATCAATCGGCGGCCAAGCTGCACTGGCAGCTCAGCCCTGCTGGAGCGGAATCGGGCGCAACGCTCACCATCAGCAATCCAAGCCCCTATTTCGTCTCGTTGAGTGAGGTCGACATCAAAGATGCAGGCCAAACATTCAAAAACGAACTGGCCGCGATGGTTCCGCCCAAGGGCACCCTGCAAATGCACTTCAACGCCATCAAGTCCGTCACTGCGAGTGCATTGATCCAATACCAGGCGATCAACGATATCGGCGGCATTGTCATGGGCGAAGCACCGCTGAGTCATTAGTTGTAACTGACCGACTCTGTTGCCGCACCATCATTTAATGTGGGTAAACAAGCATGCACGTTTTGCTATTAATGGACTTTGTTTCAGTAAAAATTCGTCGATTAGCCGTTTTTATCGTGGCTGTTTTCTGCCTGGGTTTGACGTCATTGGCGAATGCAACTTGCTCTTTTACCGATGGTGCCTTCTCGACAGCCACCGTCAACTTCGGAGCGATCACGGTCACCCAATCGACAGTCGGTGATGTGATCGCGACAAAAAACATGAGTTACGACTCGATCGCCACCCACTCAGCCGTCAAATGCGACCACTCAAGTACAAAAGCTGCTGTATTTTTGATGTCTGGCGCCGGCAACTCAGGCATCTACCCCACCAACATTCCGGGTATCGGTGTCCGTGTTTCAATCTGGGCCAGCGGCTCCTATTACGGCTACCCCACCTCTCCCCAGGTCGTTCCTTGGCAATGGGGCTACCAGGCAACCGCATCTGAATCGCTGGGTACCGGCCTGACGCAGGTTCGCGCAGAACTGATAGTGACCGGCCCCATTTCGGTGGGTGGCACCAATGTATTGAGCTATTTCACTGATCAATGGTTTCAGGTCCGAGACGCCAATGGCCCGGTGGTAGTGGCGAATCTTCAGGTCAATGCCACCCTGAACAACAAAACCTGCGTCGTCACCAAAAATGCCGTCAATGTGAATCTGGCCCCTGTTCAAGTGAAAGAACTCAACGCCGGAGCAACCAAATCAGCCGCTTTTTCACTGGATATCAACTGTGCGACAGGCGCAAAAGTCAGCGTCACCCTGACCGACGTGACCAATCCCGCCAATCGTTCGAACGTCCTGACCCTGACGCCGGATTCGACCGCCCAAGGGGTGGGCATGCAAATCTTCAACGGTTCGACACCCATTGCCTATGGCCCTGACTCGGCCTCGCCGAGTAATCCCAATCGCTGGTCAGTCGGCACATCGACGGGGGGTCTATTATCGGTACCGCTGACCGTTCAGTACGTGCGCACCACCGGTACGGTGGGGGCAGGTAGTGCTATTGGTGCAGCCACTTTTACCTTTTCGTATCAGTGACCGTTCAACTAGCTTGATCCTGAACTGATGATTCGCATGCTGATCATGGGCTATTGCTACGGCATTCGCTCCGAGCGGCGATTGTGCCGAATGGGTACTGAGCGAATTTCCGACGCAAACAGCAACCAGGCAATGATGCCAAACCCGGCTGCCAAGCAGCTTTTGGGATGTTTCCTACATCACTCGACCGGGTGAGCCCTTAATGTCTATGAAATACACAGCTACTTCAGACACTCAAACAAAGGAAACAGACATGTACGCACAAACAGGCTCGGCACACTCACCGCTGGCAGGAGCCCTGGGCTTTATTATTCTGGTTCTCATGTGCATACCCTCCTACAAGATTGCGAAAAAAGCAGGGTACGATGGGATTGCAGCGCTCCTGTTTTCCTTTCCGTTGATAAGTGTATTTACACATTGCCTGTTTGCGTTCATCAAATGGCCGATTGAAGAGAAACTATCAAACCTGAAAGACAAGAAGTAACTGAGTCGCGATCACTTTATAAACAGGACATCGAGATGCAATCAGAGCCGAGTTTAATTTTTTCATTAGTCACTGGATCACTCGCCATGTTCGTGGTGATTATCATGTTGATAGCACCCTTTAAAATTGCCAAGAAGGCTGGTTATGGTTTGGGAACCACAGTCCTCTTCTACATTCCTATCCTGAATATATTCGTGTACTGGATATTTGCATTCAGCGAATGGCCAATCGAAAAAGAGATAGCTCAGCTGGAGGGAGAAAACAAACCGCAGCAATGATGGTCACTCGACCCTGCGAGCCTGCTTCCAGGCTCGCCGAACACCTGGACTTCGCTATCCACGTCCCGCCACATCGACAAACCTGCGTAGCAATGCAGACAGGCATGCAAAGGCAAGAGCCCGGTCATCCCGTGATCGATTACCGAGCCTGGTCGAGCTCTTGAATCACCTGCCTGTACTCCGCCACCTGTTGCTTGACGTACTGGTCCAAGGCCTCGCCGGTCAAGGCAAAGGGCAGTAATCGCCGTTCTTTGCGCAGCTCGGCGAAAGCCGGCGAAGCCAGTTGCTTATCGAAGATGTCTTTCCACCAGGCGTAGGCTTCGTCGCTGACTTTTGGCCCCAAGTAAAAACCGCGAACCACCGGGCAGACGATGTCGTAGCCCTGCTCCCTGGCCGTCGGGATGTCTTGCAATTCCGGTATGTCCAGGCGGTTTTCCGAGAACACCGCGAGCAAACGAACCTCACCGCGCCGTACATAAGGCATTGATTCGAACACGTCGGTGCTGCTGACCTGGATGTAATCGCCGAGCAACGCCGTGGTGATTTCCCCACCACCCTCCAGGGCGATATTGCGCAAGTCCTGGATGTTGATATCCGCCGCCTTGGCAATCAGCGCGGCCTGCAACCAATCGTGGCTGCCTGCGGTACCACTGGTGCCAAAGAGGATTTGCCGGGGATTTTTCTTCAGCGCTTTGACCAGGTCATCGAGATTCCTGTAGGGGGAATCGCTTTTGACCGCAATCGCCCCGTAGCTTTTGCCCACCGCAGCCACCCAACGCACCGCGTTTTCATCGAAACGCCCAAACTTGCCCTGCGCAAGGTTCAACAATGAGCCACTGGACCAGGCGATCAGCGTGCCATCCTCCGCAGTGCGTTGTGCCGCGACCGTGTTGTAGGTGACCGCCCCCACTCCACCGGGCAGGTAGGACACTTGCATCGGCTCGTTGAACACCTTGCTCTCGGTCAACGCGGTTTTGATCAGTTGGCAAGTCAGGTCACCGCCGCCACCCGGAGCGCCGGGGACAATGCATTCCGGATGCAGAGGCTCCATCGCCAGCAGACGGGTTGATACCAGCATGCACAGGGCCGCCAGGGCAAAACGCTGCAAGGCCCGAGTGGGCACGGTGTTTTGAAGCTGCATGAACAGCATCTTCGATGACTCCAGTATTGTTCTTGTAAGTGCCGATAAACACATCGAGGTGTTTATCACGGGTGCGACCTGTCTCGGCGTCCCGGCAGAGATGCTAAGGCCAGCAGCTTTCCATAACCTTTCAGTGCAACGTCGTTGTCGTCACAATAGGCAGCGTTCTCGACAGCCAAGGAAGCCAATGTTCAGTTCACGGGTAGTAAAGGGTCAGCTACTGACGCCTCACGAGCCAGACACCCTGGTCCCTTGGTGGAGTTTCACCAAAACGGTATTGGCGGCGACAGCGTTATCGCTGGTGCGCGACGGGCTGATCGGACTGGACGAGCCACTGCCCGATCAACCATTCACATTACGCCAGCTACTACGGCATGAGGCAGGCCTGGCTGATTACGCGGAACTGGCCGAATATCACGCCGCCGTCGCCAAAGGTGAGCCCGCCTGGTCTGCCAGTGAAATGATGCAGCGTCTTGACGGCGATCGACTCCGCTACCACCCGGGAACCGCCTGGCGCTACTCGAACGTGGGCTACTGGTTCATTGGCAGGCTGATTGAACGACTGACCGATCTGCCCCTTGATGATGCCGTCAAGCAACGCGTACTGACGCCTCTGGACCTGTCGAACATTCGCTTCGCCAAGACGCGAGCAGACTTGCAAGCGCCCCACCTTGCAAGCCTGTCAAATTACGATCCCGCCTGGGTCTATCACGGCCTGTTGATCGGCCCGGTTTCGCAGGCAGCGCTGTTGCTCGACCGACTCTTCTGCGCAGATTTTCTGCCAATGGAATTGCTCGAGGACATGCAGACCACACGCACCCTCGGCGGCCCGATTCCCGGACGCCCATGGATTGCACCCGGGTATGGGCTGGGTGTGATGCGAGGGGCGATTGAGGGTGGTTTTACCGTTTGCGGACATACAGGCTGCGGGCCTGGCAGTGTGATTGCGGTTTACCGGATGTGTGATGGGGAGAGATCGGCGTGTTGTGCGGTTTTTGAGGCGGGGGTTGGTGAGGGCGTGGTTGAAGGCGAGGTCGTGGGGAAGTTGGTAGGTGCGTCAGGGGGAGTAGTTGGCCAATAGCGGACACTCACATCGAAGCGACTCAACGACCTTCAGGAACGCTCAGCGACGATAATCACAAGGCGCCCGTTTGCCGGCGGGCGCCTTGGAAAAACCTTACTGTTTTTGCTGCTTCATTTTCTCTTCAATTTGTTTGTCTACATCGGCGCGAACCTGATTGATGCTGAAGCTCGCCGGACGTTGGCTTGGCGGGTACTCGACAAACGTCTTCAAGAAGGCGGCGGCTCTTCGCGTACCGTCAATGATCAGGTAGCTATTCTTGGTCAGCCAGTCGTAGTACTGGTCGGACACGACATCGGCACGCTCGTAGGGGTCCATGCGCAAGTTGAACAGTTTGGGGACGCGCAGGCAGGTAAAGGGCTCGCTCCAGACCTTGAAGCCACCGGGGGCACGCTGCTCACAGTAGACAATCTTCCAGTCGTCGTAACGCATGCCGACCAGATCGCCGTCATCGCTGAAATAGTAGAACTCGTTACGCGCGCTCTTGTCGCTCTTGCCGGTCAGGTAATCCAGCTGGTTGTAGCCATCCAGGTGAACCTTGAAGTTCTTCCCGCCGACGTCCGTGCCTTTCAACAGGCGTTCCTTGATATCGGTGTCCCCCACTGCCGCCAGCAAGGTCGGGAACCAGTCCAGCCCGGAGAACATTTGCGTGGAAACGCTGCCTGGCTTGACCTTGCCGGGCCAACGGATCATCGCCGGTACACGGTAGGCGCCTTCCCAGTTGGAGTTTTTCTCGTTGCGGAACGGCGTGGTTGCCGCATCTGGCCAGGACCACTGGTTCGGGCCGTTGTCGGTGGTGTAGATCACGATGGTGTTGTCAGCGATCTTGAGGTCATCGACGCTTTTCAACAGCTTACCGACGTCACCGTCGTGTTCGAGCATGCCGTCGGCATAGTCGTTGCCCGGCATGCCGCTTTGGCCCTTCATCGAGTCGCGAACATGGGTGAAGGCGTGCATGCGCGTGGTATTCATCCACACGAAGAACGGTTTATCCGCCTTGACTTGTTTTTCCATGAAACCGATGGCGGCCTGGGTGGTTTCGTCATCGATGGTTTCCATGCGCTTGCGGGTCAGCGCGCCGGTGTCTTCGATCTTGCCATCGGCGAAACTGTGGATGACCCCGCGCGGCGAGGCGGCCTTGACGAATGCCGGGTTATCTTTCGGCCAGTAAGGGCGCTCGGGTTCCTCTTCGGCGTTGAGGTGGTAGAGGTTGCCGAAGAACTCGTCAAAGCCGTGGTTGGTCGGCAGGTACTCATCCTTGTCGCCCAGATGGTTCTTGCCGAATTGCCCCGTGGCATAGCCATGGGTCTTGAGCGCCTGGGCGATCGTCACATCCCTGGCCTGCAAACCGACCGGCACCCCGGGCATGCCCACTTTGGACAGCCCCGTGCGCAGCGGCGACTGCCCGGTGATGAAGGTTGAACGTCCGGCCGTGCAACTGTTCTCCGCGTAGTAATCGGTGAACTTCATGCCCTCATGGGCGATTCGATCGATGTTCGGCGTCTGGTAACCGACCACGCCGTCACCATAGGCGCTGATGTTGGTCTGGCCGATGTCGTCGCCGAAGATCACCAGAATGTTGGGTTTATCCGCCGCGGTGGCGACGCCTGATAACGTGATGAGTGAGGCCGCCACCAGGGCGAGCTTGGGTAACCACTTGCGTTTGCGAGTCATTCGACTGACTCCTTGTCGGTGGGTTTTATTGTCATCGTTGTACGCTCCACAGAGGCAAATCGAGTGCACCAGAGGCAGGCTCGGGACATGGGAAAGTAAACAAAACGCCGTGAAATAACTTGACCATTCACGAACGAGAACTTGACTATTTGCGAGTTGATTTATGGAGTGCCAGCAGGCGATGAACTGATGAACTATTTCGTCCGAAGTGGCTCGTTGTCGGGGTTTGCCGGTCTGGTCCGCGAACTGGGCCAGGAGCCGGAACGACTGATGCGCGAGGCGGGACTGAGCCAAGCGGTGCTTCACTCACCGGACCTCTACATCCCCTACGTGGCGATGGCCGAGCTTCTGCAGCTGGCCGCCTGGCGCTGCAAGGCGCCCGACTTCGGTGTACGCCTGGGCAACCGTCAGGGGCTGGAAGTGCTCGGTCCGTTGGGCTCTTGCCTTTGTCTACAGGCCACAGTGGGCGATGCCATGCAGTTGCTGCGAAAGAACATGGATTTTCATGCCCGCGGGATGCTTTGGGAGATCGACAGGCGTGGGTCGAGATTCGCTATCCAGCTGGACTTCGCGTTCGCGACAGAAGTGGATTGCGAGCAACTCAGCGCATTGACCCTGGCAGTCTTTACCCAGGGTATCGCGCAGTTGCACAACGCCACGCAGCCACCGCTCGATGCCGCTCTGCAAATGCCCAGGCCCGCCAACACTGAAGCCTATGAGCAGGCCTTGCTCTGCTCCGTACGCTACGGCCAATCGGCGAATCTGCTGAGTTATCCTGCCACGCTACTGGAGCAACCCATCGCCGTAGAACAGCGTTGGCGCAATCACCTGACACTACAATGGCGAACCGCCTGGTCACGCAGGGTTCCCATAAGCCTCGCGCAGCAGGTGGAAAGTGCAATCGATGCCTTGCTGCCCACCGGCGAGTGCAACCTGGCGATGGTTGCAAAACTGGTGGAAATGCATCCGCGCAGCCTGCAACAACGACTGCAGGCACAAGGCAGCAGTTTCGCGCAGACCCTCAAATCCGCACGCCTGCGATTGGCAAAACACCACCTCGCCAGCCCGCCCATCGACCTGACCACCCTGGCACTGAACCTGGGCTTTGCCGACCTGACGGCGTTCAGTCGCGCATTCAAGCAATGGACGGGGATGTCGCCGCGTACATGGCGACAACTTGCCAAGGCTGGCGAACCCGAACGCCTATAGAGGACAGATTTAATTAATCAGAAATAAATCTGTCCCCTTTATCGAAGCTGATTGGATTGAACCCGTTTTTATGCATGTTTTACCAGCCGTTTCTTTAAGTGATACAGGCTAGTCCCGACGGGTCGATCCTCAAGAACACCATAGGTCTCATACCCATGCCTTTCATAGAATTGTTTAGCATCAACGGTTTTTAGGAATGCAACTCCTGCACCATTCTCAGCGCCAAATGCTTCTGCTTTTTCCAATAGCATAGAACCGACTTTTCTGCCGCGATGAGACGCCTTGACCCAAAATGTATTAATTTCAAGGCCATCCCAATAATAGTTGCAGCTTATTGCACCGATGTATTCGCCTGCTTCATCATGCGCAACTACCATAAAATTCTTATCTTCCGACTCTGGCGGCAGATCCGGATACTGAATTTTAAGATATTCTGCAAACCTATTATTCAGTACTTTCTGATCCTTCTCTGATGGAGAATCCAATATATCAATCTTGATTTCCATTCTATTTCTCCGATCATTCGAGTTTGAGGTGCCGTACGGACTTCGGCATATCAATTACTTCAGTTCCCCACCCAAAGCATCGTCTGCACCCTGATGTGCGGATGACTCTCCAACGGCTCCCACTCCTCCAGATAAACAAATCCCTGCTTCAAATAGAAGTTCGACGCTCTTGCGTTATCGGGAGAGACATCAAGAAAAACGCGATCAAAGCCTTTTTCCATCGCACGAGCCTTCACCGCCTCCACAAGTTGAGTGGCCGCACTTGAACCCCGAGCTGCGGGTTCTACCCACATCCCGATCAAGTTGTAGCGATTCGCGTTGCTGACTGCGGCGCCGATCATTCCAACGGCTCTGTCGCCCTCGAAGGCCAGCCAGAATTGCGTGCCGGTTGATGCGGCTCTTGTTTGCCACTGTTCATCGCTGTAGTCAGCGGCGGTTTGGTAAGTCACGCCGAAGGCCGTGGGCGCGTCCAGG
The DNA here is from genome assembly GCF_004348895.1 of Pseudomonas vancouverensis. Lineage (GTDB taxonomy): Bacteria > Pseudomonadota > Gammaproteobacteria > Pseudomonadales > Pseudomonadaceae > Aquipseudomonas > Aquipseudomonas vancouverensis. Next base: position 211,631 of record NZ_RRZK01000008.1, on the reverse strand, counting down.
AGTGCGGCGAGTCGGATTAGTTTTAAAAGCATCCAGTCTTTTATTTGCGTCGATCGAATGTCCATGATCTTCCTGAGCGTTTGGTGTCACCCCAACGTCTCACAGGGGTGCAGAGGGTGCAACCCGCCCTGTCACACCCATCACTGCACCCGACGAATCAACGCACTCGCCGCCAGATCCTCCAGCCCCATCGGCCTGGCAAAGTAGTAGCCCTGGGCCTGGCTTGCGCCCATTTCGCGCAGCAGGTCGAGGGTCGCCTGATCTTCGACGCCTTCGGCCACCACGCTCAGGTCCAGGGATTCGGCCATACGCACGATGGCGCGGACGATGGCGCGGCTGCGCGGGCTGGTGGTGAGTTCGAGGATGAACGATTTGTCGATTTTCAGGCCGCTGAAGCGGTACTGATGCACATAGCTCAGGGATGAGAAGCCGGCACCGAAGTCGTCGAGAACCACCGACATGCCGTTATCGGCCAGTTGTTGCATGGTCCGGCGCGCCATCGCCGGTTCGGCCACCAGTGCGCCTTCGGTCAGTTCCAGGCAGATGCGCGACGGTGCGACGCGGTGGCGCGCCAGCAGTGCGAGTACTTCACCGGCGAATTCCGCGCGGGTCATGCTGTAGCTCGAGCAGTTGACGTGCACCGGCGGCCAGTGGGCGTGTTGCGGTTGCGCGAGGATCACCGCGACGCTGGTGAGCATGTACAGGTCCAGTCGACCGATCAGGCGCAGGCCTTCGAAATCCGGCAGGAAGTCCCCCGGTGCGATCACGCGGCCGCCCGGTTGGTGCCAACGCACCAGCGCTTCAAGGGCCAGCACCTCGCCGGTCTCGACGCTGACGATCGGCTGAAAATACGGCTGCAGTTCGTCGGTGCGCTTGAGCGCGTTGCGCAAGGCCCCTTCCCGCTCGACCTGGTCAGAGACTTCCCGGCGCACTTCCTGGTTGAACACCGCGTAGCTGTCGCGCCCGGCACTCTTGACCCGGTACATCGCCGCATCGGCATCACGCAGCAGGTCGGCAGGTTCGAGGTGGAACTGACTGTCAGCACTGACGATGCCGATACTGCACGACGAAAACACTTCATGGCCGTTGATGAAAAACGGCAGGTCGAAGGCCACGAGGATGCGCTCGGCGATGTCGATCAACACGTCCAGCGGTGCTTCGGGCGCCAGCACGGAAAACTCGTCACCGCCCAGCCGCGCGAGCATGTCGCTGTCGCGCAGGCAACCGCGCAAACGGTGGGCAGCCTGCATCAGCAGCAGGTCGCCGAAATGGTGGCCGAGGCTATCGTTGACCAGTTTGAAACGGTCAAGGTCGATGAACATCACCGCCAGGTGCCCGCCTTCGCTGCCAAAGCGCGCCCAGGCCTGATTGAGGCGCTGCTGCAGGTAAGTGCGGTTCGGCAGCCCGGTCAGCGCATCGTGGGAGTTTTCGTGTTGCAGCTTGGCGTTGGCGTGATCGAGTTCGCGGGTGCGGCTCTGCACCCGTGCTTCGAGCTTGAGGTTGGCGGCATGGATGGCTTCGGCAGCGGTACGCCGCGACAACGCGGTGTCGATGTGCCGCGACACGAAAGTCAGCAGTTCCTGGTCGCGCTGGCTGTAGCTCACCTCGGACGTGTAGCTTTGCACCGCCAGTATGCCCCGGACGGTGTCGCCGTCGAACAGCGGAATACCCAGCCACGAGTAGGACCGCACCGACTCGTGGGCCCTTTCGATTTCACCGGCCACAGCCAGTCGCTCAGCCTCGGCGACATCGATCAGACACGCCCGACGCTGGCGAATCACGTACTCGGTCAAGCCGCGTCGGCCACGCCGCGCCGGCGGACAGGTGGTTTGTCGTTCATCGACGTAATAGGGAAAGGTCACTTCAGTAGTCCCATCGTCGAACAGCGCGATGTAGAAGTTCTGCGCGAACAGCAAGTCGCCGACGATGCCGTGCAGGGTCTGGAAAAACTCGGTCATGTCCCCCGGCTGGCTCGACAGTTCGGCAATCTGGAACAACGCATTCTGCAGGTGTTCGGCGCGCTCGCGGTCGGCCACTTCCTGGCGCAAGGCATCATTGAGCGCTGACAGTTCCTGGGTCCGCCGCAGGACCGTCTGTTCCAGATCCTCACGATGCAGGATGCGGTCCAGGGCCATCGCCACGTGGCGGACAACCACCAGAAACAGTGCGCGATCTTCAGCACTGTAGATGCGTGAAACGTCGTAGACCTGCATCGCCAACATGCCGAACACATCGTCCGAGGCGTTCTTCAAGGGGGCGCCCATCCAGAACTCGGGGCGGTCACCCACGCAGTAAAAGCGCTTTTCCGCCTGGGCGGCGAGAATCCCGGCGGCGTCGATCAGCAACGGCTGGCCGGAGGTCAGCACCTGGCCGGTCAGCGACAGGCGCGCAGGGTCGAGGTATTCGTAGTTCTCCGACTCCAGTGCATCGACGTCGATGATGTCGACGTAATACGGGTAATCGATTTTTCCCGTGTGCGGGTCGTAGAGCGCGAGATAGAAATTTTCCGCGTCGATCAGGCTGGCGAGCAGTCGATGGACGCCGACCAGGAACACCGAACGGTCGCGGGTCGAACTGGCCAGGTAGGTGATCTCATACAACACGCGCTGGGTGATCTGCGCACGGGCCAGGGTATTGGTCTGCAACTCGACACCCAGGCGCCGCGCCAAATCGGCGAGCGCAGGTTCTGCCGGATCATTGGCCGGCGCGAGCAACCAGCCCAGCTCGCTTTCCCCACGACCAGTCGGCCAGCGCTGCAGGTGTCGGCTAGTGCAAAAGGCTTCGAACTCATCATTGGCGACACTGGCCGGCCAGTGCATGTGCGGGTCGCCCTGGCCGATCAGGTGCATCTGTTCGCCGGCGCGGTAGACGACCCACGCGGTGGTATGTGCCCAGTGGCGCGCGCTGTCCAGCACATGCTCGAGGGCGTCTTCCTTAACCGTGGGTGCCTTGCTAACAGGAGCCCCTGGCCCTTTGCGTGGCGATACGACCATGTCGCAGGCTTCCGATTGCCGTGGGGAGTCGGTCAATGGACGAAAACTCATCAGCGCTCCCTGATCCAGATACGGGCGATAGTCACTTTGTGATTGCCTTGATTGCTAGCAATATGCCAGCCACCCTCTCGTTTAATGGTTGTAACTGTTTTTTACAACAGTTTCATCGGCATTAGTGCCAACTTTGCGACGGACAACAAATTATTGGCTGATGGTTGTCATGAAATACCTTTGAATTGTCCGCCTAGTCACCTTCGACGCGTCTGACCCGATGGCAATCGAAAGGCCCCAATTGCTGACCGTTCGCAGCGCGAACCTCCATCGGCAGCAACGCCTGACCGGTCGCCTTGTCGAGCAACACGGAGCGGGTTTCCCCTGGCTGGAACAGGAAATGTTCGCCCCACTGCCGCAGGCCGATCACGATCGGAAAGATCTGCCGGCCTTTTTCGGTCAGGACATATTCCTTATAGGCACTGCCGTCCGACGCCGGGCGGATGTCGAACACACCGACTTCGACCAAGGCCTTCAGGCGCGCCGCGAGAATATTCTTGGCCACCCCCAGGCTCTTCTGAAATTCGCTGAAGCGGCGAATGTCGTCGAACGCGTCGCGAATGATCATCAGCGACCAGCGATCGCCGATAACCTCCAGGGCCCTGGCTACCGGGCATTCGTGGTTTTGCAGTGAAGTGTCTTCGACCATCGTTTCTACCTGTGGACCCCGTCTCGCGCTCGGACTCATGGAATGTGGTTGCAATTTGAAACCTGATCAGCCAATCATTGAATCAAGTTTTTAATTGAAACCAGTTTAGCGCTACGGAGGTTCTCGTGACAGCTGATACCGATTCGACCATCCAACCCATTGTCCAGAAGACTTCGGGACTGTCCCCGGCGCTCATCTGGTTGTTTTCCGTGACCTGTGGGCTGGCGGTCGCCAATGTCTACTTTGCCCAGCCGCTGCTTGATTCAATCGCCCGCAGCCTGGATGTCGCACCCGCGATGATTGGCGTGGTGGTGACCGCCACTCAGGTGGGTTACGCGGCGGGCTTGTTGTTTATCGTGCCGTTGGGCGATTTGTTGAACCGCAAAGGGCTGGTCCTCACGCAAATGCTCTTGTCGGCCCTGGCGTTGGCAACCGTCGGCGCCGCCACGCAATGGTCGGTGCTCCTGGCGGCCATGATTGCCGTGGGACTGCTGGCGGTGGTGGTTCAGGTGCTGGTGGCTTATACGGCGGTGCTGGCAACAACCTCGCAACGCGGGCGGGCCGTGGGCACGGTGACCAGCGGCGTTGTCTTGGGCATCCTGCTGGCGCGCTTGACCTCTGGGCTGATCGCCGACCTGGCCGGCTGGCGTGCGGTTTATTTCCTCTCTGCGGGGCTGATGCTGGCCCTCGCGCTGGTGTTCTACAAAGCGCTGCCTACCGTTGTCGCGCGCCGTGATCAAGTCACCTACCCGGCACTGCTGGGTTCGCTGTTCAGACTGTTTTTGACCGAACCACTTTTGCGCATCAGAGGCTTGCTGGCGTTGTTGATCTTTGCCGCATTCTCCGTGCTGTGGACGGCCATGGTGTTGCCCTTGAGCGCCCCGCCGCTGTCCCTTTCGCACACGGCCATCGGCCTGTTCGGTCTGGCGGGTGTCGCCGGGGCCCTGGCGGCCAGACGCGCCGGGGTCTGGGCCGACCGGGGCCTTGGACAAAAGGTGACGGGGCTTTCGTTGGCCATTCTGCTGCTGTCCTGGCTGCCCATCGCGTTTGCCGAATCATCCCTGATCGCCCTGGCGTGCGGGGTGGTCTTGCTCGATTTTGCGGTGCAAGCGGTTCACGTCACCAACCAGAGCCTGATTTTCGCGGCGCGCCCGGATGCCCAGAGCCGCATGGTCGGCGCCTACATGTGCTTTTACTCGGTGGGCAGTGCGTTGGGCGCCCTTGCGGCTACCCAGGTGTATGCGCAATGGGGTTGGTTGGCCGTGAGCCTTTTGGGCGCGTTGATCAGTGCTGTGGCGTTGCTGCTGTGGTGGCTCACGTTGCGCGACTCAACGACCGCCGAGCTACGCGCGGCCTGAAACCCGAAGGGCTCATTTGTCGCTGTCGCCGAGGTTGCCTTGCTCCACCAGCCAATCTTCGAAGCGGCGGTGGATGAGGGTCTTGCTCACGCCTGCCGGGGTCAGGCTGTAATAGCGCCGGCTGGGCGTGCGCAGGTCGGCGAATGGCTGGACTAGCCGGCCGACCGTGACGTCATGTTCCAGGGTCGGCATGGGACCGACACCCAGGCCCAAGCCGTCAATCAGCGCGCTGTAGGTCACGTAAAAATGATCGAAACGCTGCCGCCTGAGGGTGCCTTCGGCGCGGTACCCGGCCGCATTCAACCACTGCTGCCAGTCACCCGGACGCGTCTCGGTTTCGAGCAATACATGTCGGTGCAGATCCATCAGCGTATCCAGTGGTTGACGGGCCAACAGGCTCGGCGCAGCGACCAGGGTCAGCCATTCATCGAGAAACGCCTGGGCGCTGAAGTGCCCGGTCTGTGGCGAACCGCGGCGGATCGCCAGGTCGAAGCTGCCGGCCAGGGAGATTTGCTGGGTGGTCGCGGTCTGCACCTGGATCAGCATGCCGGGATGGCGCTGATGGAAGTCATCCAGACGCGGAATCAGCCAGCGCATGGCGAAGGTAGCCGGGGCACTGACCCGCAGCAACATGCTGGCGCTGCCCTTGCCGTAGCGCTCAGCAGCATCGTTGATGCGCTCGAACGCTTCGCCGACTTCCACGGCAAAGGCCAGGGCATGGGGCGTGGGTGCCATGCGCTGCCCTGCCCGTTCAAACAGTTTTTGACCCAGCCATTCTTCGAGGGTCTGGATCTGTCGGCTGATCGCTCCATGGGTGACGTTCAGCTCTTCGGCGGCGGCGCTGTAGCTGCCCGCACGACAGGCAGCAAGAAAGGCTTTGAGGGCGGGCAATGGCGGAATACGAGACATGGGTAACCTGGCAGCGACTGTGAGCGAAACTCACACACAGCGGAAAAACTAGCACAGCTTGCTCGTTATGCGCACGGTAATGTCCTCTTCACCGTCCTACGCAAGCGAAGCCCGCCATGCCCAAATCAATCACCCTGCACCAACGCCAATACGCCCTGCCGACCCAGCCGGTGGTGGTGATCTGCATCGATGGCTGCGACCCGCAATACATCAGCCAAGGCATCGCCGATGGCGTTTGCCCGACCATTGCCCGCTTGCACAGCCAGGGTTTTGCCGACACGGCGGATTGCGTGATGCCCTCGTTTACCAACCCCAACAACGTGTCCATCGTCACCGGCGTGCCCCCGGCCGTGCACGGCATTGCCGGCAACTACTCGCTGGACCGGGACACCGGCAAGGAAATCATGATGACCGACGCCAGCCTCCTGCGGGGCGAGACCTTGTTGGCGTTGCTGGCAAAGGCAGGCATCGCGGTCGCGGCGATCACCGCCAAGGACAAGCTGCGCAAAGTCCTCGGCCACCATCTGCACGGCATCTGTTTTTCCTCGGAAAAGGCCGCCAGCTGCACCCTCGAAGAACACGGTATCGATGATGTGGAAACCCTGGTTGGGCGGCCGGCACCGGACATGTACAGCGCCGACCTGTCGCTGTTCGTGCTCGATGCGGGCCTCGCCTTGCTCAGGCAGCAACGCGCGCAGGTGCTGTACCTGTCGCTGTCCGATTACATCCAGCACAAGTTTGCCCCGGGCACTGCGCAGTCCAACGACTTCCTGAAAGCCATCGATGATCGTCTGCAAGCCTTTATCGATGAGGGTGCGATTGTCGGTTGCGTTGCCGACCACGGCATGTCGGACAAGAACAACGCCAATGGCACCCCTGATGTCGTCTTCCTCCAGGACTTGCTAGAAGTGCGCTTTGGCGCGGGCAGCGCGCGGGTCATCTGCCCGATCACCGACCCCTTTGTCCGTCACCACGGCGCCCTGGGTTCCTTTGTCCGCGTCTACGCCAAAGACCCCGCCGACATCGCGCCGATGATCGACTACATCAGCGGCCTGAGCGGCATCGAAGACACCCTGAGCCGCCATCAGGCCGCGGTAAAACTGGGCCTGCCGGAAGACCGCGAGGCCGACATCGTGGTGATCGCCAGCGAGTCCTGCGTACTGGGTTCCTGCGCCAGCGAACATGACCTGTCCAGCGTCGGCGACAGGCCGCTGCGCTCCCATGGCGGCTATTCCGAACAGTCGGTGCCGTTCCTGATCTCGCATCCGCTGAACGGGGAATACCGGCAGCGTGCAGCGTTAACTCGCCTGCGCAATTTCGATATTTTTGATTTTGTGCTCAATGGGGTAGAGATGGCGTGCAAGTCCATGAACTGACCATCTGGCCTACCGCTTGCTCAACGCCAACCGCACAGCAAACAACACAAAAATCAGGCCGGTGGTGCGGTCCATCCACTGGATCACCCGCTCTCGGCGCAATACACCGGCGAGAGGTTGGGTGGCGGCGATCAGGGTGATTGACCAGAGCAGGCCGAGCAGGACGTGAATGCTCACCAGGCCGAAGGTCCAGGCCACCAGCGGTTGCCCTTGCGGAATGAACTGCGGCAGGAAGGAGACGTAGAAGATGCCGACCTTGGGGTTCAACAGGTTGCCCAGCAGGCCCTTCACGAACCAGTTGGCGCTCGGCCTGCCTTGCTCCTCGCCAGACGACAGCGAGCGCCGCGGGCGCAGCAACATGTTCACACCGAGCCAGGCCAGGTAAGCGGCACCGCAATACTTCAGGACATTGAACGCCACTTCCGACACGGCGATCAGCGCGCCCAGACCGAAAGCCACGGCGGCCCCCCACAACAGACAACCGGCATTGATGCCCAGCGCGGCGCGCATGGCCTGCTGCTTGCCTTCGACCGTCGCCGTGCGCAACACGAGTGCAGTGTCGAGGCCCGGCGTCAGGGTCAACACCGTCGCGGCAAAGGTAAAGGCAATCAGGTTTTCGACAATGGACATGAACACAGGGTCTCGGTGTGCGTGGATGCGCTGGACGTTAGCACAGGCCCGGCGAAACGCCGCGCGCGACGACTCATCACGTGCGGTGATGGGCCAGCAGAAAATCGACAAAGGCCCTCACCCGCGCAGGCATCGCCGCACCGCCGACAAACACCGCGTGAATCGGCTCCTGGTCGCCGGGGTTGAACGCTTCAAGCAGCGGGACCAGATGACCGTTTCTCAGATCGTCCGCCACGCTGAAGGCGCCAATGCGCGCGATACCCGCACCCAGCCGGGCCAATTGGCACAGCGCCTCACCACTGTTGCCCTCAATGGTACCGGCGACTTTCAGGGAAAAATCGCGACCGTCCACGCGAAACGGCCAATCGGACGTGGCCCGGCGGAAGTTGAAGCGCAGGCAGTTGTGCTCGAGCAAGTCCTGCGGCACCAGGGGCGAGCCATGACGGGCGAGGTAGTCCGGTGAGGCGACGACCACCTGCCCGGTGGTGCCGAGGTAACGCGCGGTCAAAGGGCTGTCGGCCAATTCGCCGAAGCGAATGGCAACGTCCGCTTGCCCACCGAGGATGTCCACCACCTCGTCACCCAGCATCAAATCGACCACGATGGCCGGATAACGCGCGCTGAACTCGGCAATCAACGGCACGACAATCAGTCGCCCGTGGGCCAGCGAGGCACTGACCCTGAGCCGCCCGCGCGGCGCGCCCTGGTCGGTGATCGCATCCTCGACTTCCGCCATGTCCGCGAGAATCCGCCGGGCGCCACGCAGGTACGCCTCCCCTTCGGCGGTGAAGGTGATGGCCCGGGTGGAACGCAGCAGCAGACGCGTACCTATACGTTGCTCGATGCGGGTGATGGTGCGGCTGATGGCTGACGGCGTCAGCCCGAGGACGCGCGCCGCCCCCGACAGGCTGCCGTGCTCGGCGACCATGACGAACACTTCCATCTCCCCCGAACGCCCGCCTATGTCCATCTGTGCGCCTCACGCAAAACTGTAGTGCCCGACCACGGGCTTCTGCTTGACAAGGACTGGATTGTAGCATTTGGCTCACAGATGAGGAGTCAACCCACCATGCGTATCAATCCACCCCTTGTAGCCTTGTCCATCGGTGCCTTCGGCATCGGGGTCACAGAGTTCGCCCCCATGGGCATGTTGCCCGGCATCGCCGCCGATCTGGGCGTTTCCATTCCTGCCGCCGGGCTGTTGGTCAGCGCCTACGCCATGGGCGTATTGATCGGTGCGCCGATCATGACCCTCGCCACGGGCCGGGTTCCCCGCCGTTACCTGCTGATCGGGCTGATGGCGATTTTCACCCTCGGCAACCTGATGTCGGCACTGGCCACCAACTATCAGACCCTGATGATTGCCCGGCTGGTGACCTCGCTCAACCACGGCGCCTTCTTCGGCATCGGCTCGATCGTGGCCGCCAGCCTCGTCGCACCGGACAAGCGCGCGGGGGCCGTCGCCGCGATGTTTCTCGGGCTGACCCTGGCGACCATAGGCGGTGTGCCGCTGGCCACCTGGTTCGGTGAAAACTTTGGCTGGCGCAGCGCGTTCTGGGGTATCAGCGGCCTCGGTGCGTTTGTCATGGCAGCACTCTGGTGGGCATTGCCGAACATGCCCGCGCCAAAAGGCGGGAACATGATGGCCGAGATTCGCGTCCTGGCTCGCGGGCCGGTACTCGCCGCGTTGGCGCTGACCGTCGTCGGTTCCAGTGCCATGTTCACCGTGTTCACCTACATCGCGCCGATTCTGCGGGACGTCACCCACGCTTCGACCAACTTCGTCACCGGCATGCTCGTGCTGTTCGGCATCGGCCTGACCCTGGGCAACGTCTGGGGTGGCAAGTCGGCGGACCGTTCGATCGACCGCACCCTGATCACCTCGCTCGTGGTGCTGATTGCCGTGTTGCTGGCCTTCTCGGTCCTCATGCAATGGCCGCTGGCTGCTGCCGTGTCGATTCTGCTGTGGGGCGCGGCGAGCTTTGCCCTGGTGCCGCCTCTGCAGATGCGCGTGATGGAAGCCGCCAAGGATGCGCCAAACCTGGCCTCGGCCATGAACATCGGTGCGTTCAACTTCGGTAATGCCATTGGCGCGGCACTGGGCGGCGCAGTCATCAATGCCGGCCTTGGCTACCCGGCGATTTCCCTGGCGGGTGCAACGATGGCGGGCCTTGGCTTGCTGATGGTGTTGGGCCTGGGTTGGCAGTCACGGCGTGCCGATGCGCGAATGACTCAAGCGGTGACCCAAGCCTGAGCCATTCGATAAAGGCGCCCACTTGGGCGCCTTAACGCACCACGTGCAGAAAGTGCAGGTGCCGCTCGTACTGATCGAGGATGTCGCCGATCACGTCTTCGCGGCTCCAGCCCATGATGTCGTAATCCTGACCGCCTTCACGCAGGTGCACCTCGGCTCGAAAATACTTGCGCGCATCCGTGCCATCCTCAGTGTCACGCATGATAAAGCTGGGGGTGGTGAAGGCCCGCGGGCGCACTTCGTAGAGAAAACGCTCCTCAGCCGTATGGAACAACTCCAGGGCAATGCTGCCCTCCTCGTCCTCCCTGATCGTCACTTCATGGCCCTGCTTGCGCAGTTCGGCGGCCACTTCCTCGAACCCCGGTTTGACCACTTCGGCGATGAAGCGATTGACGTGAGCGCGCCGGGGCATCATCGAAATATTGCGCAGACGCCGTTGCCAGCCGCCGTGGGGATGACGCGCATGATGCGGCCCTGGCATCGCCTGATTGCGCAAATTACGGCGCGTAGCGTCCAGGTTCAGCGCCTTGAACAGCCCCCAGATGGACGCCAGCAGGATGATCGAAAACGGCAAGGCACTGGCGATGGTTGCCGTCTGCAATGCCTTCAAACCGTTGGCCAGCAACAGCGCAATGGCCACGACACCGATGGTCACCGACCAGAACACGCGCTGCCACAGCGGCGAGTGGTCATGTCCTGAGGAAGCCAGCATGTCGACCACCAGCGCCCCGGAGTCGGCGGAGGTGACAAAGAACACCACCACCATCAGCACCGCCACCATCGACACCACGCCGGCCAGCGGAAAGTGCTCGAGGAAGGCAAACAAGGCCAGCGACGTATCCTGGCCGATGATTGCCGCCAGGTCCTTCACGCCTTCGTTGAGGATCATGTGGATCGCCGTGTCGCCGAAGATCGTCATCCACAACAGGGTGAAACCGGCCGGCACGAACAACACGCCGCAGACGAACTCGCGAATGGTCCGCCCCCGTGAAATGCGCGCGATAAACAGTCCGACAAAGGGTGACCAGGACAGCCACCAGCCCCAGTAGAGCAAGGTCCAGCCGCCGATCCAGTCAGTCGGTTCGTAGGCATACAGGTTGAAGGTCTTGTTGACGATGTCCGACAGGTAGGCGCCGGTGTTTTGCACGTAGGCCTGCAGGAGGAACACCGTCGGCCCCAGCAACAGCACGAAAGTCATGAGAATCACCGCCAGCCCGAGGTTGATCTCGGACAGGATGCGGATGCCCTTGTCCAGGCCGCTGGCGACCGACAAGGTAGCCAGCGCGCAGGTCACCGTGATCAGCAACACCTGGACCGTGGTGTTCACCGGCAGGCCGAACAGATGATGGAAGCCGCTGTTGATTTGCAGCACGCCATAGCCCAGCGAGGTGGCCACGCCGAACACCGTGCCGAGAATCGCGAACACGTCCACCGCGTGGCCGATCGGGCCGTAGATGCGCTCACCGATCAACGGGTACAAGGCTGAGCGCAGCGTCAGCGGCAGGCCGTTGCGGAAGCTGAAATAGGCGAGGATCAACGCGACCATGGCGTAGATCGCCCAGGCGTGCAGGCCCCAGTGGAAGAAGGTGATTTTCATCGCTTCACGGGCGGCGGCCACCGTGCCGCCCTCACCCACCGGCGGTGTGGTGAAGTGCATCACGGGCTCGGCAACGCCAAAGAACATCAGGCCAATGCCCATGCCGGCGGAAAACAGCATGGCGAACCAGCTGCTATTGCGATAATCCGGCTCGCTGTGGTCCGGTCCGAGCTTGATGTCGCCGTAGCGGCTTACGGCGAGGAACACCACGCTGATCAGAATCAGCGCCACGGCCAGGATGTAGAACCAGCTGACGTTGGCGTTGATCCACAGTTGAATGCTGTTGAACTGGGCCTGGGCCTCGGCCTGGAACACCACTGCGTAGAGCACCAGCAGCAGGATGAGGATCGCACTGGTGTAGAAAACCGGCGGATTGAGGGTGGTGCGGGGTTTGGAAGGATTGTCCATGGAAGCGACGTACTCCTCTGACGCAAAGCGTTTACCTGTCGATGCAACAGGTTCGGGGGCGCCATGCCTGAGCATCGAGTGTAGTTGCTTCTTCAGTGCCGGCCGCCGGTACTGCATACCCTGTATCGCCGCCCCACGGCTGCGTCACGCCCCGGCGCGCCCTGCACAACCCGCTACACTTGCTTCGCTCTGCAGTGGCCATACGTTGCCACCCCTCGATTGCGGATCTGGAGAACGCCCATGAGCGATAGCACTGAACTCAAGACTTTCACCGGTTGGGCTGCCACGGCGGCTGGCGCGCCACTGGAAAAGTACAGCTACGATCCCGGCCCTCTGGGACAGGATGAAGTGGAAGTCGCCGTGGAGTATTGCGGCGTCTGTCACTCCGACCAGTCGCTGATCGATAACGACTGGGGCATCAGCCAATACCCCTTCGTCCCCGGACATGAGGTGGTCGGCCGCATTGTGCGGGTCGGCGATCAGGCCCATGGCCTGAAGGTCGGTCAGCGCGTGGGGATCGGCTGGTACAAGGGAAGCTGCATGCATTGCTCGTCGTGCATCGAGGGCTCCCACAACCTGTGCCGCACGGTGAAGCCGACCATCATCGGCAGCAACGGCGGCTTCGCCGACCGCTTGCGCTCGCACTGGGCCTGGGCCTTGCCGATCCCCGAGGGGCTCGACCCGGCGAAGGCCGGTCCGCTGTTCTGTGCAGGCTCCACGGTGTTCAACCCGTTGGTGGAATTCGACATCAAACCCACCGACCGGGTCGGCGTGGTCGGCATCGGCGGTCTCGGCCATCTGGCCCTGGGTTTTCTCAATGCCTGGGGTTGTGAAGTCACCGCTTTCACTTCATCCCTGAGCAAACAGGACGAAGCCAAGCGGCTGGGCGCGCACAAAGTGGTGGCCTCGACCGACAGCGATGCGCTCAAGGCCATTGCCGGCACCCTGGACTTCCTGCTGGTCACCGCCAACGCCAACCTCGACTGGACGGCAATGCTCGCCACCCTGCGCGGCAAGGGCCGCCTGCACTTTGTCGGGGTGGTACCGGCGGCGATCCCGGTGCATGTGTTCGACCTGATCCCGCAGCAGAAAACCATGTCCGCCTCGCCCGTCGGCTCGCCGAGCAACACCGCGACCATGCTGGAGTTCTGCGCGCGTCACCAGATTCTGCCGCAGGTGGAGATGTTCCCGATGAGCAAGGTCAACGAAGCGGTCGAACATTTGCGCAGCGGCAAGGCGCGCTATCGCGTGGTGCTGGACGCCAGCAAGTGACGTTCGGGCCATCCACTCAAGCGTGCTGAAAACTCCGTAGTCACTGCGCAGTAGCCTTGTACTCCTGCGCCTTGGCCAGCCGCCAGCGAATCATGTCGTCGGCGGCCGGCCCCTCTTCCACTCGCACATCACGCAAGCGCACTGGCTCGCCGGTCACTTCGTCGAGCAGTGCCACCTTGATCCCGTTCCCCGTGCGACCGTTGATGAAATTCAAGGGCGGCGCACCGCGTTCGTCGAGGTCCCATTGGTCGCCGATCTGGGCCAAGGCCATCACCACCAGTGCGATGTCGGTGCCCTTGGGCGTCAGCAGGTATTCATGGCGATCGGGGCGAGTCTGGTACAGGCGACGCTCGATCAACTGGTTGTGCTCCAACACCTTGAGCCGGTCCGTCAACGTGGCGTTGGTGATGCCGGTGGATTGGCGAAAGTCATCGTAGCGCCGCAGTCCCAGCAGCATGTCGCGCATGATCAGCGCGCCCCAGCGATCACCGAGGGCACCGAGCACGCTGGCAATCGAGCACGTCATGCCTTCAAAGCCTTTGGATCGCATGGGTATCAACCTTTTTCGAAACGTTGACGTGGAGGATAACCGGGCCGGAGCGGCCAGACCAAGGATCGGCCTTGATTACTCTGATAACCAGAGTTATGGTTTTGTCACTCCAGTAACAAGAGTAACTGGAGTTTCCCTCATAACAACCGATAACAGGAAATCAGCATGCCACTCTGGAAGGTCTATCACCCCGAGCACGCGTTCTCGATCGAGGACAAACACGCCATCGCCCAGCGCATCACCGGCATCTATCGCGATCTGCCGCCGTTTTATGTCGGAGTGGTGTTCGAAGCGGTGGCGAAATCGTCGTACTACATCGGCGGCGAACCGGCGGATGATTTTGTGCGCATCAGCGTTGACCACATCGCGCGGCAGATGAAAGACGATGAGACCAAGCAGCGCTTCCTCGGCGCCGTGACCAAACTGCTCACGCCTTACCTCAGCGAACGCGGGCTGCGTTGGGAAATGCACGTGGATGAAACGCCGTTCAGCCTGTGGACCATTGGCGGGGTGCGCCCGCCGTTACCGGGGACCGATGACGAAATCCGTTGGCGCAGCGAGAACCGGCCATCGCCAACAAGCGCGTGAGACACGCCGCCGACCCGCCGGGCGTGGCCCACAGGTCGGCGGTTTGTTGCCGGTTGATCAGGGATTCGAAGCTTGCGCCGGCGTTACGCTTTTGCCGGGCGACAGCGGTTTGTCCCAGGCAAACCGGTAGACGGTCGTGGCGCTGCCCGGCCGGCATTTGCCGTTATCGGCATCGGCGCTGACAATCGACCACTGCGACCCGGAGCTTTCACCCAGTGCCTGCGCACCTTCGGTCTTGAAGCATTCGCCGACCTGTTCGCTCGGCACCAGGGCGTAGGCCTTGGGGTGCTCGCTCAACCATTGCGCGGCCCGCTGCACGGTGGAATCGAGCATGCCGAAATGCACCACCGGTTGATGGGCGAACAACCAGTGTCCTTCCTGCCAGTTGACCAGCACCAGGTCGGCACCGTGGCTGACGCTGGCGGCCTTGACCATCAGCGTCTGATCCGGGTTTTCACCGTCCTTGACCGGCTCGATGAAGCCCCGCGCAAACCACAGCACGAACCAGGCCGCGACCAGTGCCGGGAAGGCCCGCTGCAAGCGCGGACGGCCCTTGAACCAGCGTTTGAGCAACCACGGAATCAAGGGCGCGGCGATCAGGACCAGGCCGGGCAGCGCCGGGTAGATGTACAGCTTGCGCTTGCCACTGCTGAAGCAGAAAAACAGCACCACCAGCACCACCCAGCCAAGCAGCACCAGCACCCGGCCATCGTGTTTTTTCAGTTGCCGACGCCAGGCCGGCACCAGCCACGGCAGCACCAGGAACAGCGGCAGCCAGTATTGCGGAATGACGTTGGTGAAGAAGTACCAGAACGGCTCGCGGTGATGCCAGGCATCGGCGTAACGGCCAGCGGTCTGACGCAGGAGGATCTCCCGTGCGTAGGCCACTTCATCGGCCCCGCCATTGAAGATGATCGACAGCGCCAGCGGCAGCAGCCAGATCGCAATCGCCGCCAGCATCACGACGAAACCGAACAGCCACTTGCGCGCCTCGCCCGGCATGGCCACGACACCGGGCCAGTCCTTGCGCACTGCCCAGGCGTAGGGAATCAGCAGCAAGGCCGGGAGGAAGCCCACACCCTTGGTGATCACGCCAATGCCCATGGCCGCGCAGCCGACGTAGAACCAGCGCCACGCCGGCCCGAGCAACAGGTGCCGGGCCAGGCCATACAGGCCGAGGCTGGTGAACAGGATCAGGAAACTGTCGATCTGCCCGGTGCGCAAGATGCTGTAGGTCTGGTAGGTCGCCAGGTACAGCAGCGCCGCGTTGCGCCCGGTGCGCTGGGTCCACAACCGCCGGCCCAGGTCATAGACCATCGCCGTGACCGTCACCCCGGAGAACAGCCCCGGCAGGTACAAAGCGATATTCGGCTTGCCGGTCAGCCAAGTGAAGAACGCGACCGTCCACATGAAGATCGGCGGCTTGTCGCCATAAATTTCCGCGGCACGGTGTGGAATCAGCCAGGCGCCGTTCTGCAGCATCTCCAGGGCAACGCCGAGGAAACGTTCCTCATCGACGTTCTGCGCCGTACGAAAACCAAGACCGGCGCCGATCAGCAACAGGGCAAGGAGCATCAGGCCCAGGCATTCCACCCGGGGCGAGAGGGTTCTACGCATCAGTTATTCCTTGACGGTTTTGCTTTTGGCAATCAGTTGCAGATTGCGCAAATACACGATGGAACCAAAGGCCTGGCCGACGATGAACACCGGGTCCTGACGATAGATGGCGTAGGCGAACAACAGCGTGCTGCCGACAATGCTCAGGTACCAGAAACTGGTCGGAATGACGCTGCGTTTCTTGTATTCGCTGTACAGCCATTGCAGGACGAAGCGCCCGGTAAAGGCGATCTGGCCAATAAAACCAACCACCAGCCACAGGGTTTCGCGAGTCAGCATCATCCTTCCAGCTCCTGGGCGTGAGTGTTCAGGCAGGTGCGTTTGATCAGCCACCAGACCCCCACCAGATCAAGGATGCCTACCAGTGCGCGGTCAAGGTTGCCGTATTTGGACACCCCGGCGGTGCGCGGACGATGGTTGACCGGATGCACGATCATGCGGCCGTTGTGGCGCTGGATCAGCGCCGGGATAAACCGGTGCATGTGGTCGAAGTACGGCAGGCGCAGGAAGGCTTCGCGCTCGATCAGCTTCAGGCCGCACCCGGTGTCCGGGGTCGAATCCTTGAGCAAGCGGCGGCGCAGGTTGTTGGCAAAGCGCGAGGCGTAGCGCTTGCTGGCCGTATCGCGGCGGTTGACCCGGTGCCCGGCAACCAGTTGCACATCACCCCTGCCTCGCTCGCCGCGGACCATTTCCAGCATGCCGGGAATGTCCGCCGGATCGTTCTGTCCGTCGCCATCGAGGGTCGCCAGCCATTGCCCGCGAGCCTCGCGCGCGGCGTGATAGAGCGACGTGCTTTGGCCCAGGGAGCGTTCATGGCGCAGGATGCGCA
Organism: Pseudomonas vancouverensis; assembly: GCF_004348895.1. GTDB lineage: Bacteria > Pseudomonadota > Gammaproteobacteria > Pseudomonadales > Pseudomonadaceae > Aquipseudomonas > Aquipseudomonas vancouverensis. Next base: position 194,550 of record NZ_RRZK01000008.1, on the reverse strand, counting down.
ACTGCGTCAAACCGTTGTGGCGGATCTGCCGCAGCTCCTGCAAGGTGGCGTCGGTGCTGCCGTCATCGACAACGATGATTTCATAGGCCTCATTGGCCAGCGCCACCCGGACTTCCTCGAGCAACGGCTTGAGGTTGTTCGCTTCGTTTTTTGCAGGAATCAGTACGGATACAAAGATGTCTTGGCTCATGGTGCTCCCTTCGCCTGTTTGATTTATTCGAGATCAGAGGCGAACGCTTCAAATCTGATAGTACTGCCGATACCACTTCACAAATTCAGCAACGCCGACGTCCAGCGCCACCTGCGGGCTGAAACCGGTCCATTCGGCCAGCGCCGACACGTCGGCCCAGGTCTTGAGCACATCGCCGGCCTGCATCGGCAGGTAATTGCGCTGCGCCTCGATCCCCAGGGTTTTCTCCAGGCACTCGATAAAATCCAGCAGGGCCACCGGTTGTCCGCGGCCGATGTTGAACAGGCGATGAACCCCGGCAGCCGAACCTTGCGGCAGCGGTGGCCGTGGCAATAATCGGACGACGCCTTCGACGATGTCGTCGACATAGGTGAAGTCGCGGGATAACTGGCCCTGGTTGTAGATATCGATGGGGCGGCCCTTGAGCATCGCGTCGGTGAACTTGAACAACGCCATGTCCGGACGACCCCACGGACCGTAGACGGTGAAAAAGCGCAGGCCGCTGACCTTCATCCCATACAGATGGCAATAGCTCTCGGCCAGCAACTCGTTGGCGCGTTTGGTGGCGGCATACAGGGAAACCGGGTGCTCGACCGGGTCTTCGACGCAGAACGGCATCTTGCTGTTGGTGCCGTACACCGAACTGCTCGAGGCATAGATCAGATGTTCGGGGCGATGCTGGCGGCAGGCTTCGAGCAAGTTGAGGAAACCCACCAGGTTCGACTGTGCGTAGACGTCAGGATTGTCCAGTGAATAACGCACCCCGGCCTGGGCGGCCAGATGCACCACTTCACTGAAGCGGTGCTCGTGGAACAACGCCAACAATGCCGGTTTGTCGACGATGTCCATTTTTACGAAGCGAAAACCCGGCAGGGTCTCAAGCACCTTGAGACGCGCTTGCTTGAGCGTCACGTCGTAATAGTCATTGAGGTTGTCAATCCCGACCACCTCGTGCCCCTCACGGCACAGGCGCTGTACGGTGTGCATGCCAATGAAACCGGCAGCGCCGGTGACCAGCACGGTCATGAGGCATACGCCGACAAATGCAGCGCCCGCGGCGCGTAGTGACTGATCAAGACCCTCGTCAGCTTCATCTGGTGTCCCTGCTTATGGCTTCAAACGTGTTGTTACGTCATGAAACTTATAAAACAGAAACATTTCAGTTTTGATAATGCCTCGCAGCCACTTTGCAAATAAAAAGCCGCATTTGTAAATCAACCGCAATTACTTGGCATCGCCGTTGTGGGGCTTGTAAAACTGGAACATACCGATATCCACGGTCTTGATGTACTGCTTGGCCCAATCCGGTTTAACCGTGCGGTCATGGAAGTACAGCGCCCCACCGGTACGGTCCGGCAGCTCCTTGTTCAAGGCCTTGCGCGCGATTTCCTTGGCCATCGCGTAGTGGGTTTCCTCCTGCACCGAATCGGACTTACCGTCGCACCACCAGGAGAACTGGCAGCTCTTGGTCTCCGAGCCCTGCTTGACCACACCGCAGACCTTGTCGGGAAACCCCTCATGCCCGAGCCGGTTCATGACCACGTTGGCCACCGCTTCCATGTCGGCGGTGTCCTTGCCCTTGGCCTCCCAGTAGATGGTCCGGGCCAGGCAGGTGATCGCGTCGTCCATCGGCGCGACGCCGGCAGGGTCGACCGCCTGGACTTCCGATTGGGTAATGGCTTGTGACTTGGGCGCGGGTGTGGGATCGGGCGAGGGTTTTTCCGCGGCTTTCTGTTCCAGCACTTCGGCCTTGCTTTCCGCTGACTGTTTTTGTTGTTCCTGGTCCGCAGAAAAAACCGGACCGGCAAGCAAGGTGAGGGCCAGGCATGAAGCGATCCAGTGCAGGCGCATGGTCGGCGTACCTCTTGGGCAGTGACGCATCAGTGTAGTAGTAAAATGATTGCATCCTGCCCACTACACTTTGGAAAAATCCGTTGTCTTAGATGGGACAACTTCGCGCATCATGGGTGCCGTCAGCTCACAGGGGGATTTTCATGCGTTTGAACTCTTTCGCACTGCGTTTTGCCGGGCTGTCGCTGGGCCTGGCGTTCGCCGCCTCGGCTGTGGCCGGCGACGAGATGCAATTGATCGAATCGATCAACCTTTACCGCAGCCAACCGCAGCGCTGCGCCGGGCAGGCCTCCTCGGAACTGCCGCCGCTGGCCGCCGATCCGCGCCTGGTGCTGTCCGCCGCCAGCGTGGTCAATCTGCAGCAGGCCATGGCCAGCGCCAATTACCCGATGAAAAACGTGCAGGCGATCAGCCTGTCCGGACCGCGGGATGCGCCCTCGGCGATGAAGGCGATCCAGGAGAGCTTTTGCCAGATCGTGCTCGACCCGCAATTCGTCGACGTTGGCGTCAGTCGCCAGGACCGTGAGTGGCGCATCGTCGTCGCCCGCCCGCTGCTCAGCGCACGCCTCGGTGACGCGCAGGCCGAAGGCCAGAAAGTGCTCACCGAGCTGAACAATGCACGCGCCCAGGCACGCCAATGCGGCGGACAAGCCTTTGCCGCCGCCGCGCCCCTGGCCTGGAACGCTACCCTGGCCGGTGCCGCCGAAGCCAATTCGCGCTCCATGGCCAACAACAATTACTTCGACCACAAGGACCGCGACGGCCGCACCCCGGGCGATCGTGCGGAGCTGGCCGGCTATGACTTCCAGCAGATCGGCGAAAACATCGCCGCCGGACAGGACACCGCGCACAAGGTGGTCGAAGGCTGGCTGGCCAGCCCCGGGCATTGCGCCAACCTGATGAACCCGCAATTCCGCGAACTGGGTGCGGCCTATGCGACCGACCCGAGGAGCGATGCGGGGATCTACTGGACGGCGATGTTTGGCGCGCAATGACGGCAGGAAACGCTCATAGACTCCATCGATCAGCCGGTCATTCAGAGTGATTGGACGCAGGCCCGGACAGCCTCTAGCCTGCGCCGCGTCCTTTACCTGACCGGCGCTTGCACGCCAGCTTCATCACCGCTTACCCCAGGCGCACAACCATGATCGTCAGACCCAAACCCAACCTCATCAGCATTCTGACTTCGCTCAAGGGCTCGATCGCCAAACGCATTGCCTGGCGCGCGCTGATGGTCACGCTGCTGGCCTCGGTCATCGTGCTGGTGGAAATGTGGCACCCCAGCTACTTCTCCAAGGTCAGCGCGACGCCGTTCACGCTGCTGGGTTTGTCACTGTCGATCTTCATGAGTTTTCGCAACAACGCCTGCTACGAGCGCTGGTATGAAGCCCGCAAGGCCTGGGGTGACCTGCTGGTGGAAGTGCGCTCCATGGCGCGGGAAACCCAGTTCATTCAGGACGAACCGGCGCGCCGCCGTCTGCTGCGCAGCCTCTGCGGTTTCGCCCACGCACTCAACGCCAGGCTGCATCGCAAGGACGAACTGGCCGCCAGTACGGCCTGGCTCGACCCGGTGCCGGGAGACATCGCCGGTGACCTCTGCGGACGAATTCTGATGCAGGCCGGCGAGCAATGCTCGACCCTCGCCGAATCAGGCGTGGTCAACGAATGGCGCTATACGCTGATGGCCAATCACCTGACGCGCCTGACCCAGGTCCAGGCCATCTGCGAGCGCATCAAGAACACCCCGCTGCCCTTCCCCTACACCTTGCTGCTGCACCGCACCATCTACCTGTTCTGCATCCTGTTGCCCTTCGCCATGGCCGAACCGCTGGGCTGGATGACGCCGGTGTTCACCGCGATTGTCAGCTACACCTTCTTCGGCCTGGACGCGATTGCCGATGCGCTGGAAGACCCGTTCGGTGGCGATGAAAACCAGCTGCCCATCGATGCCCTGGTGCGCATCCTCGAGCGCGATGTGCTGGCCACGCTGGGTGATACGCCGCTGCCGCCGTTGCTGGAACCGGTGGATTTCGTGCTGAACTGACAGGGGAAAATGTCTCCATGCGGACCCGCACGCAGGACTGTCCAACAATAGACATTTACAGCCGTGGGTTTCACCCCTAGTATCCAGCGACGCCCGGACGGCTTGTCACACTGGCCGCCCGACGAAATCCAATGCTGGAAACATCCTTTATGAACCGCATTGTCAATTTGCCCATGGCCTTGAGCCGTTCCAAACTCCGTCACTCCGCACGTCCGCCGGATAGCACTCAGCTCGTTTAAGCGCGTTCCCCACGCGTCGAGCCCTCCCCCTCGCTGATTTTTTACGCCTGCACGCCCCGGGTTCGTCTGCCCGTTGCTGTGTGTTGGCTCGAATTCGTGCGCCCGAGTGGCGCCAACGTGAGTGCTTGTCCATGAAATTTGCAGCCCTTGAAGATGCCCAACGCTTTCTCGATCAAAATCCTGATATCGACATGATCGAGCTGTTCATTCTCGATGCCAACGGCGTGCCCCGCGGCAAGCTGTTGCACCGCGAAGAACTGCTGGCCGTGTATGAAAGCGGCCGCCCGCTGCCGAGCACCATCCTCGGCCTGACCGTGCAAGGCGAAGACGTCGAAAACTCCGGGCTGGTCTGGGACGTCGGCGATATCGACTGCCGCGCCTACCCCCTCGATGGCAGCCTGGTGCGCTTGCCGTGGCGGCAGATTCCCACCGCCGCGGTGCAGGTCAGCATGCACCCGCAAGAAGGCATGCCGGCCAGCATCGCCGACCCGCGCCACCTGCTGATCCGCGTGATCGACCGCCTGAAAGCCGAGGGTTACTACCCGGTGATGGCCTGCGAACTGGAGTTCTACCTGCTCGACGCCAAGCGCGACCACAATGGCCGACCGCAACCGGCACTGGACGTTGATGGCGGCCGACCGCGACACACCCAGGTCTATGGCCTGCGTGAACTGGAACAGATCGAACCTTTCCTCGCCGACCTCTACGCCAACTGCAAACTGCAAGGCATACCAGCACGCACGGCAATCTCCGAATACGCCCCGGGTCAGGTCGAAATCACCCTCGAACACGGCGATGCGCTGGAAGCGATGGATCAGGCGGTGCGCTACAAGCGGCTGGTCAAGGCCATAGCCCACAAGCACGGCATGCAGGCGACCTTCATGGCCAAACCCTTCGATGACCTGGCCGGCACCGGCATGCATATGCACGTCAGCATCGCCGACGCCGAAGGGCGCAACCTGTTTGCTTCGCAGGATCCGGCCGGTACGCCACTGTTGCGCACGGCGGTCGGCGGCATGCTCAAGTCGCTGCTGGATTCGCTGCTGCTGTTCTGCCCCAACGCCAACTCCTACCGCCGCTTCCAGGCCAACAGCTATGCGCCGCTGGCGCCAACCTGGGGGGTCGACAACCGCACCGTCAGCCTGCGCGTACCGGGCGGCCCAGCCAACAGTCGGCACATCGAGCACCGTATTTGCGGCGCCGACGCCAACCCCTACCTGGCCGCTGCGGCAATCCTGGCGGGCATCCATCGCGGCATCAGCGAGAACATCGACCCGGGCGATCCGGTGCAAGGCAACGGCTACGCCCAGGCCACGCAACTGCTGCCGACCGACTGGTTGACCTCGCTGCGGGCGCTGGAGAACTCGGCCTGGGCCCGGGATGCCCTGGGCTCGGAATTCCTCGGGGTGTACCTGGCGGTCAAACGTGCCGAGTACCGCCAGTTCATGGCCGAGGTGGGTGAACAGGATTGGCGCTGGTATCTGACGGAGGCGTAAGCCCTCCGATCAGCCATACCCCACTTTCCTGTGGGAGCGAGCTTGCTCCGGGCGGCGTTCCGACGATGGCGGAGTGTCAGGCGACAAAAATGTTGAATGACAAACCGCCATCGCGAGCAAGCTCGCTCCCACAGGGTCTGCGTTACGTCTTACCTTTTTTGTCTGGACGCTGAAATGACCCAACAACGCAGCAACTCCTACTACACCGCCACCCTCAACCAGGACACCGACTACCCGACCCTGCGCGGTCAACACCGGGTTGACGTGGTGATCATCGGCGGCGGTTTCACAGGCGTGGCCACCGCCGTCGAACTGGCGGAAAAAGGCCTGAAAGTCGCCATCGTCGAAAGCAACAAGATCGGCTGGGGCGCCACCGGGCGCAATGGCGGCCAGGTCACCGGCAGCCTCTCGGGTGACGAGGCCATGCGCAAGCAGATGCGCCGCACCCTTGGCGATGAAGTCGATGATTTCATCTGGCACCTGCGCTGGCGCGGGCACCAGATCATCCAGCAACGGGTGGAGAAGTACGGCATCGCCTGCGACCTCAAGCACGGCCATCTGCATGCCGCGTATAAACCCGCGCACATGGACGGCTTGCGCAAGGACTACGACGAAGCGGTGCGCCGTGGCATGGGCGACGAAGTCAGCCTGCTCGACCGCAGCCAGGTGCGCGACCTGCTGCAAAGCGACCTGTACCACGGCGCGATCAAGAACACCCGCAACATGCACCTGCACCCGCTCAACCTGTGCATTGGCGAAGCTCGTGCGGCGCAGAGCCTGGGCGCGCTGATCTTCGAAAACAGCGAGGTGCTGGAAATCATTCACGGCGATGTTCCTGGCGTACGCACCGCCCACGGGCGCATCGACGCCAATCAGGTGCTGCTGGCCGGCGACGTTTATCACAAGCTCGAACCGGGCAAGCTCAAGGGCAAGATCTTCCCGGCCATGGGCGGCATCGTCACCACCGCGCCCCTGGGCGACCTGGCGAAGCAGATCAACCCAGAAGACCTGGCGGTGTACGACTGCCGCTTCGTGCTCGACTACTACCGCCTGACCGCTGATGGTCGCCTGCTGTTCGGTGGTGGTGCCAACTACAGCGGCAAGGATTCACGGGACATCGCCGCCGAGTTGCGACCGTGCATCGAGCAGACGTTCCCGGCGCTCAAGGGCGTGGCCATTGATTACCAATGGAGCTGCGCCATGGGCATCGTGATCAACCGCATTCCACAACTGGGCAAACTTTCGGACAACGTCTGGTACTGCCAGGGCTACTCCGGGCATGGCATCGCCACCACCCACATCATGGGCGAAATCATGGGCCGGGCGATCACCGGGCAACTGGAGCAGTTCGACACCTTCGCCGCGTGCCAGCATATTCGCGTACCGATGGGCGACCTGCTGGGCAATCCGATGCTCGCGGCGGGTATGTGGTATTACCAGATGCTCGAGCGTTTGCGTTGAGGATCTGATCGCCTTGGGATGGCCGGCACGCTCATTCGTGCCGGAGACCCACGACCGCTTCCCCGTGCATCTGCTGCAACAGCGCCAAACCGTTCTCAAGAAAGGCTGTATCAGCTGCGATCCCGGCCTCGACGGCCAGGCCGTGCAACTGCTCGAGCCCGCTCAGATCGGGGTACTCGCCAATGCGTTGCAGCAGTCGCCAGGCCAACGGACTCAGCTCGGAGAACTTCACGCTCCAGTCCTCGCCACGACGTACCAGCAGCAAGGTTGGTTGCGACGGCGCAGCATCCGGCTGGTAATCGGGGCCGACTTTCTGGACCGGCCACGCATAGGCCAATGGCCAGGCCAGCGGCGACACTTGCAGCGGCCGATGCAGCAACAACCCTGCGTCGCCGACAGCCAGCGGCTCGTCATCGGACTGTTGCAGTACCATCTCCACCCACTCGTAATGCGCCAGTTCCACCAGGAACGGCGGCCAGTCACCCTCACTCAACACCTGCGGATCAGCCGCGAGAAACTCGAGGAACTCCTGGGCAATCTCGCCGAATTTTGGCGTGCGCGCGCGGTAGTCGCGCAGAAAGCTGCGCACCAGCAGACGCCAGCGCTGCTGACCAAGAATCCGGATCAACACCGGAAAAGTGCTGCTCAACAGGGTCGATAGATTGGCAAACACCAGATCGCGATAAACCTGTGCCCGCGCCGGGTCCATTTCGCCGGGTGACGCGTTCCTGTCCGGGTCCCGCAGGTACTGACCCATGGCGGTTTGTTGCTGCAGAAGGCTGGCGTTATCCACGGTTCATGCCCTCCTGTTGCAGGCGGCGAATGGTCCGCAGTTCCGCCACCAGTTCGCTGAACGCCGGGAAGTTGAAATCCCGTTCTAGCAAGGTCGGTTGTGCGCCAAAGCGTGCATAGGCCTGCGCCAGCAAGGCCCAGACTGCCGGTTTGACAGACGCACCGTGGGTGTCGATTTTCAGGCTGTCGGACTCGTCGAAATGCCCGGCGATGTGCATGGCCACCACCCGATTCGCATCGATCCCGGTGAGGAAGGTCTGCGGATCAAAGCCGTGGTTGATCGAATTGACGTAGACGTTGTTGACGTCGAGCAGCAGTTCGCAATCAGCTTCGCGCAACACGGCATTGGTGAAGGTCACTTCGTCCATGTCTTGCCGGGGTGCGGCGTAATAGGAGACGTTTTCCACCGCCAGGCGGCGGCCGAGAATGTCCTGGGCCTGGCGAATTCTCGCGGCGACGTGGTGCACCGCCTCTTCGGTGAACGGCAATGGCAGCAGGTCGTAAAGATGACCGTCGTCGCTGCAGTAGCTCAGGTGCTCGCTGTACAGAGGCACCTTGAAGTGATCGAGAAACTGCCGGACTTCCACCAGGAAGTCGACGTCGAGGGGCGACGGTCCGCCCAGGGACAAGGACAAGCCGTGGCAGGACAGCGGATAGCGCTCGGCCAGGGCGCGCAGCGCCGCACCATGGGCGCCACCGATGCCGATCCAGTTCTCCGGCGCCACTTCGAGAAAGTCGAAATCGCCCGTGGGCGCGGCCTGAAGGTCTTTGATCAAACCGCGGCGCAGGCCAAGGCCGGCACTGGCCTTGGTTACCGGGGTGATGGGAGTCTGCATGATGTTGATCTCGCACTGTGTTCAAAGGCGCGAGCACCTTGCTCGCCTTGAGACACAGTTAAGCGCCGGGGTGTATCGGCTCTGTGTTCAACCCCATGGCGGATTTCAAGGCAGTGTGTCCGTCGTGGCTCCCGATACAGTGCGATACACAGATCCCTTGTAGGAGCGTGTGCACGATCGACGAACTAGACTTAATGCACACAGGACCCGCTCGGCGTCCTGTTCATTCCCACGACCACCGCCCAGGGGCGAATGCCTCGAAAAACATGCCCTCTGGACCCTGATCCCGCCACAGGAGCACACGTGATGGACGAGGCCAAACTCAATGACTTCATGGGCAAACTGGTCAACGACATGGGCGGCGCAGCGATGCTCGCCAACGTCATTCTCGGTGAAGAGCTCGGCCTGTACCGGGCAATGGCCGACAGCCAACCCACAACCCCCGAAACCCTCGCCGAAAAAACCGGCTGCAACACCCGCCTGCTGCGCGAATGGCTCAGCGCCCACGCCGCCTCTGGCTACATGGAACACCGCGATGGCCAGTTCTGCCTGCCGCCGGAACAGGCCATGGCCCTGGGTATCGAAGACTCGCCGGTCTACATTGCCGGCGGCATCGGCGTGGTGGCGTCGTTTTTCCACGACAAGGACAAACTGGTCAAGGCCATGCGCGGCAACGGCGCCCTGCCCTGGGGCGATCACCATCCGTGCATGTTCAGCGGTACCGAACGTTTCTTCCGGCCAGGCTACAAGGCGCACCTGATCGCCGAATGGCTGCCGGCACTGGATGGCGTGGTGGCGAAACTGGAAGCCGGCGCCAAAGTCGCCGACATCGGCTGCGGCCACGGCGCCTCGACAGTGATCATGGCCCAGGCGTTTCCCGAGTCGCGCTTCGTCGGCTTCGACTATCACGCCCCCTCCGTCACCGTCGCCACCCAACGGGCCGAAGAAGGCGGTGTATCGGGCCGCGCACGATTCTTCCAGGGCACGGCGAAAAGCTACCCGGGCGACGATTACGACCTGATCTGCTATTTCGACTGCCTGCACGACATGGGCGACCCGGTGGGCGCAGCCAGACACGCCTATGAGTCGCTGAAACCCGATGGCACCGTGCTGCTGGTCGAGCCTTACGCCAACGACGCGCTCGACGACAACGTCAATCCGGTGGGCAGGCTGTTCTACGCGGCCTCGACCTTCATCTGCACGCCCAATTCGCTGTCCCAGGAAGTCGGCCTCGGCCTCGGTGCCCAGGCCGGTGAAGCGCGCCTGCGCAAGGTGTTCAGCGAAGCCGGTTTCAGCCATTTCCGCCGGGCCACGGAAACGCCGTTCAACCTGATCCTGGAGGCGCGCAAGTAATCCCGCCCACTTCCCTTGTGGGGGCGAGCTTGCTCGCGAGGGTGTATCAGATACATTGGTCTACCTGACCCACCACCGCGAGCAAGCTCGCTCCTGCAAGGGGTTTCGCCGAGTGTTGAACTTCTTTGATGAACAGCTCGACCGTCTCCAGGCGCTGATGGCCGATGCACCGTTTGCCGTGTTGACCGGTGCCGGTATCAGCACGCCCTCAGGCATCCCGGACTATCGCGACAATCAGGGCGTACGCCGAGGCCGGCAGCCGATGATGTATCAGGAATTTCTCGCCGCCCCGGAATCCCGCCGCCGTTATTGGGCGCGGGCAATGCTCGGCTGGCCACGGGTGCGCCAGGCGCAGCCGAATGTGGCCCATGAAAGCCTGGCGCAATTACAACGCGCAGGGCAAATCAGCGCGCTGATCACGCAGAACGTCGATACCCTGCACGACCAGGCCGGCAGCCATGACGTCATCGAACTGCATGGCAGCCTGCATCGCGTGTTGTGCCTGGATTGTGGCCAGCCCAGCGAACGCGATGGGATCCAGCGCTTGATGGAAGCGCAAAACCCTTATCTGGCCGGTGTCGATGCGGTGCAGGCACCGGACGGCGATACCCTGCTCGACCCGGCGTTCGAAGCGCGCTTTCAGGTGCCCCATTGCCCGTTTTGTGCCGGTGAGCGGATGAAACCCGACGTGGTGTTTTTCGGCGAAAACGTCGCACAGGCCACGGCGGTCAAGGCGATGGCGGCGGTTGAACAGGCGGCGGGATTGCTGGTGGTCGGTTCTTCGCTGATGGCCTATTCGGCGTTTCGCCTGTGCCGGGTGGTGGTGGATCAGGGCAAGCCGCTGATCGCGATCAATATCGGCAAGACCCGGGCGGATGAGCTGCTTGATCTGAAGATTGAAGCGTCCTGCGAAGCGCTGTTGCCGCAACTGGCTCAACGCCTCTCGCCCTGAGCAACCCAACCCCCTGTAGGAGCGAGCTTGCTCGCGATGGACGTGAGGGCGCAGCGTAAATTCAGGTATCCCGCGCCATCGTTAACGACCATCGCGAGCAAGCTCGCTCCCACAAGGACCTCTCTACAGGGCCCCGTGTTCAGGCCATGGACAGTTGTTCGCCGAAGTTCTCTTCTTTCAACACATCAAACAACGCCTGCGCGGCCGCCGACAGCTCGCCCCCCGGCAAGGTCAGCACGCCGAGCGCCCGTTCCACCACCGGGTCGCGCAAGGTGATGCACTGCGCGCCCAGCTCGCGCATCTGCCCGGCACACAGCGCCGGCACCGCGCTCACCCCCAGCCCGCTGGCGACCATGCGCCCGACCGTCGCCAGTTGATGACTCTCGAACTCCACCGGCAGCTTCATGCCTCGGGCCTGCAAGTGTTCTTCGAGCATCACCCGCACCGTCGACGGGCGCTGCAAGGTAATGAACGGCTCCTTGAGCAAGGTCAGCCAGTCGATGTCATCAAGCTCGGCCAAGGGCGAATCCAGCGGCACCACCGCGACGAAACGGTCGACGTACAGGGGCGTGAAATGCAGTGACGAACTCTGGGTCGGCTCGAAGGCCACGCCCAGTTCCACCTGGCGGTCGCGGACCATTTCCAGCACATGCTCGTTGATCACGTCGTTGACCGTGACGTTGACTTTCGGGTAGCGGGCGCGGAAGGTCTTGAGGATCGGCGGCAGCAGGTTACCGGCAAACGACGGCATGGCCGCCAGGGTCACCCGGCCGCGCTGCAGGGTGAAACGCTGGCGCATTTCATCCTCGGCGTTGTCCCAGTCGGCAATCAGCCGGCGAGCCAGTGGCAGCAGGGATTCACCTTCAGCGGTCAGCGCCACGTTACGTGTGTTGCGGGTGAACAGGCGCCCACCCAGGCCCTCTTCCAGCGCCTTGATGGTCAGGCTCAGGGCCGATTGCGACAGGTGCAGACGCTCGCAGGCCACGGCGAAGCTCAGGCTTTGCGCGACGGCGAGGAAGGCACGGATCTGTTTGACGGTCATCTCGCTTCGCTCAAGTTGTAGGCTGCTAGCTTTAAGCTGCAAGTTAAAGACTGTGGTTTGTTGAGTTTTATCTATCAATCAACCTTAAAAATCAACTTAACAAATGAATAAACCAGCGCGACACTCAACCCCATTCGGCTAGCCAGCCGCCCACAAAGAATAAAAGAGGTGCATATGGCAGGTTTCGACAAGCGCGTGAATTCCTACGAGGAAGCGCTGGCAGGTCTTGAAGACGGCATGACCGTGATCGCCGGTGGCTTCGGCCTGTGTGGCATCCCGGAAAACCTGATCGCCGAGATCAAGCGCAAGGGCACCCGTGATCTCACCGTGGTTTCCAACAACTGCGGCGTCGACGGTTTCGGCCTCGGCGTGCTGCTCACCGATCGCCAGATCAGCAAGGTCGTGGCCTCCTACGTCGGTGAAAACAAGCTGTTCGAAGAACAACTGCTCAAAGGCGAAATCGAGGTCATTCTGACCCCGCAAGGCACCCTCGCCGAAAAAATGCGCGCAGGCGGCGCCGGCATCCCGGCTTTCTTCACCGCCACCGGTGTTGGCACCCCCGTCGCCGAAGGCAAGGAAGTGCGTGAATTCCATGGCCGCAAGTACCTGATGGAAGAGTCCATCACCGGCGACTTCGCCATCGTCAAAGGCTGGAAAGCCGACCATTTCGGTAACGTCATCTACCGTCATACCGCCCAGAACTTCAACCCGCTGGCCGCCACCGCCGGCAAGATCACCGTGGTCGAAGTCGAAGAAATCGTCGAACCCGGCGAGCTGGACCCGGCACAGATCCACACCCCTGGCATCTACGTCGACCGGATCATCTGCGGCACGTTCGAGAAGCGCATCGAACAGCGCACCGTGCGTAAGTGATCCCCTGCCCCCGGACCGAATGAAGGAATAACAACAATGGCACTTTCCCGCGAACAAATGGCTCAACGCGTCGCCCGCGAAATGCAGGACGGCTTCTACGTCAACCTGGGCATCGGCATTCCGACCCTGGTCGCCAACTATATTCCCGAAGGCATGGAAGTCATGCTGCAGTCGGAAAACGGTCTGCTCGGCATGGGTCCGTTCCCGACTGAAGAAACCATCGATGCCGACATGATCAACGCCGGCAAGCAAACGGTAACTGCGCGTATCGGCGCGTCGATTTTCTCCTCGGCCGAATCCTTCGCCATGATCCGCGGCGGTCACGTCGATCTGACCGTGCTGGGCGCCTTCGAAGTGGACGTGCAGGGCAACATTGCCTCGTGGATGATCCCCGGCAAACTGGTCAAGGGCATGGGCGGCGCGATGGACCTGGTGGCCGGTGCCGACAACATCATCGTGATCATGACCCACGCGTCCAAGGACGGTGAGTCCAAGCTGCTGAGCCAGTGCAGCCTGCCGCTGACCGGTGCCGGTTGCATCAAGCGCGTGCTGACCGACCTGGCCTACCTGGAAATCGAAAATGGCGCTTTTGTCCTCAAGGAACGCGCACCTGGCGTAAGCGTCGAGGAAATCGTCGCAAAAACCGCTGGTAAACTGATCGTCCCGGATCACGTGCCGGAAATGCAGTTCGCTGCCCAGTGAGGAATCAGTCCATGCAAGAAGTTGTCATTGTTGCCGCCACGCGTACCGCGATCGGCAGTTTCCAGGGCGCCCTGGCCAATGTTTCTGCCGTTGACCTCGGCGCGGCGGTGATCCGTCAGTTGCTGGCACAAACCGGCCTGAACCCGGCTGAAGTCGATGAAGTGATCATGGGCCAGGTACTGACTGCCGGTGCCGGGCAGAACCCTGCACGCCAGGCCTCGATCAAGGCCGGCCTGCCCTTCGCCGTACCGGCCATGACCCTGAACAAGGTCTGCGGCTCGGGCCTCAAGGCCCTGCACCTGGGCGCCCAGGCGATTCGCTGCGGCGATGCCGAGGTGATCATCGCCGGTGGCCAGGAAAACATGAGCCTGGCCAACTACGTCATGCCCGGTGCGCGCACCGGCCTGCGCATGGGTCACGCGCAAATCGTCGACACCATGATCAGTGACGGCCTGTGGGATGCCTTCAACGATTACCACATGGGCATCACCGCCGAAAACCTGGTGGAAAAATACGACATCAGCCGCGAGCAGCAGGATGCCTTCGCCGCCGCCTCGCAGCAGAAGGCCGTCGCTGCCATCGAAGCCGGACGATTCGTCGATGAAATCACCCCGATCCTGATTCCGCAGCGCAAGGGCGATCCGCTGTCCTTCGCCACCGACGAGCAACCACGGGCCGGCACCACGGCCGAAGCCCTGGCCAAGCTCAAGCCTGCTTTCAAGAAAGACGGCTCGGTGACCGCCGGTAACGCCTCGTCGCTGAACGACGGCGCTGCTGCCGTGATCCTGATGAGCGCGGCAAAAGCCAAGGCCCTCGGCTTGCCGGTTCTGGCGAAAATCGCCGCGTACGCCAACGCCGGTGTCGACCCGGCCATCATGGGCATCGGCCCGGTGTCGGCGACTCGTCGCTGCCTGGACAAGGCTGGCTGGTCCATCGACCAACTGGACCTGATCGAAGCCAACGAAGCCTTTGCTGCACAATCGCTGGCGGTGGCCAAGGACCTGGAATGGGACTTGAACAAGGTCAACGTCAACGGCGGCGCCATCGCCCTCGGTCACCCGATCGGTGCCTCGGGTTGCCGCGTGCTGGTCACCCTGCTCCACGAAATGCTCAAGCGTGACGCCAAAAAAGGCCTCGCCACCTTGTGCATCGGCGGCGGTCAAGGCGTGGCCCTGGCGCTTGAGCGGGCATAAAGTGTTCAACAGACGGCGGCGGGGACCCACGAAGATCCGCTGGCCGGCTGGAAAAACACCCGGTGCGATACAAGTCGCACCGGGTTCTTTTTTGCCTGGGGTTTTATCCGGCAGACCGCAATGAGCCCAGTCCAGTCAGCCAAAAAGCTGCAGTATCAACCAGCTGTTCGCCCCGCTGATCAGCACAAACAATCCCCACACCAACACCCGCGTCGGCAGCCGATTGACAAAGGGTCCCATCAACCGCGCATCGTTGGTCATGCGAATCAACGGGTACAACGCAAAAGGCAATTGCAAACTCAACACCACCTGACTCAACACCAGCAATTTGCCGATGGCCTCATCGCCCATCAACCACACCCCAATGAAGGCCGGGATCAGCGCCAGTCCGCGGGTGATCAGACGGCGTTGCCAGCAGGGAATGCGCAGGTTCAAAAAGCCTTCCATGATCACTTGCCCGGCGATGGTGCCGGTGAAGGTCGAACTCTGCCCGGAAGCCAGCAAGGCAACGCCAAACAACACGCTGGCCAGCGCCCCGCCTACCAATGGGTCGAGCAGGTGATAGGCGTCCTGTATGTCGACGACATCGCTATGCCCGGTTTTGTGGAACGCGGCTGCCGCGAGAATCAGGATCGCCGCGTTGACCAGCAACGCCAGGGCCAAAGAACCAATGGTGTCGATGCGCGCCAGTCTGACCGCGTCCTGTTTGCTCGCCAGGTCCTGGCCGATCAGGCGCGTTTGCACGATGGAAGTGTGCAGGTACAGGTTATGCGGCATCACCGTTGCCCCGAGAATGCCGATGGCCAGGTACAAGGGCGCGGCATCGCTGATGGCGGACAACGAGGGTTTGAAACCTTGGGCCACCTCCGGCCAGTAAGGTTTGATCAGCACTAACTCAACGAAGAAACACACACCGATGGTCGCCACCAGCACCAGCATGATCGCCTCGAGCCGGCGAAAGCCGCGGTTCTGCAAAGCCAGCACCAAGAGCGTGTCGAATGCCGTCAGGGCGATGCCGACTGTCAGTGAGCAACCCAGCAGCAGATGGAACGCCACGGCACAACCCAGCACCTCGGCAAGGTCGGTGGCGATGATCGAGATTTCCGCAAGGAACCACTGGGTTCGCGCAGTGCCGGTGCTGTAGCGTTCGCGGGATAGCTGCGCCAGGTCACGTCCGGTGGCAATGCCCAAGCGCGAGCACAGGCACTGCACCGCCATCCCGGCCAGACTGGCGAGCAGCACGACAAACAACAGGCTGTAGCCAAACCGAGAGCCCGCCTCGATGGCGGTGGCCCAGTTGCCCGGGTCCATGTAGCCGATGGACACCAACAAACCGGGCCCCGCAAAGCGCAAGGCGCGCTTGAAAAAAGACGCGCGGGCATCGACAACTACCGTCCCGGCCACTTCCGGTGGGCAAAACGGCGCAGTTGCAGTTTTCGGCAGGTGACTGAATTTCACACGATGATCCATCAGCAGGTGACTAGGCGCAGGGTTGCTCGCTGATCATCGCAAACTTCAGGGCACGGTGCCGAGCAGCTGCGCGCGCAACTCGGGATCCTTGGTCCGCGGATCCAGCCAGATGGCGAAAAATGCCTGGGCGAATTGCAGGTCATCGACCTCGCGCAGCAACTGTTGGCCGAGGAAAAAACGCGCCCCCTGCCCCGGCAGGTACACGCCGGTCAGTCGTGTGCCGGCCTGCACATCGACAAACGATTCCTGCATCTGCGCCTGCCACGCCGCCAGTTGCTCAGCGCTGACGGAAGGGCCGGCCAGGCGCTTGATCTCCTTGACGCTGGCCTGTACCAGGTCCTCCCGGGAAATCGAACGCTGATAAATCAGCTCGAGGGCGAACGGCTGATCCCCCACCATCGGCCGCGACGGACTCCACAGCCGCGCGCTGTAGACATCGAAACCAAACTTGCGGAACTCGCCGCTGCCGATCAATTGCGCCCCCGGCAACGAGTCCTGCCAACTGGCAAACGCCGGGCAGCCAAGCAACCACAACAACCAAAAACAGTGGCGCAACCTTGAGCGCTGGCGATTCATGGCGATGTCCCCGTACAAGCCCTGTTTAAAACCTATGCGTAAAACGTGCTTTCGTACAATTTTCAGCAGGCTTTGTTTTTTGTATACAACTTATGCATACAGATAGCGCCATTTGCGCCTCGCGATGGTAACGTTGCCACATGACATCGTAAGGACGCGTGCCCGTGTTGATTCTCAAGCTGTTGCTGATTCCTGGATTCCTCCTGCTGATTTCCCTGGCCGGTAAACGCTGGGGGCCGAGCGTGGCCGGCTGGCTGTCGGGTTTGCCGGTGGTGGTGGGACCGATCCTGTTGTTCCTTGCCCTGGAACAAGGCCCGGCGTTCGCCGCGCAATCGGCCACGGCGGCGCTGTCGGCGATGTTCGCCATGATTGCCTTCTGCGCCAGCTACGCCCAGGTGGCACAGCGCGCCGGTTGGCCGGTGGCGCTGCTGGTGTCACTGTCGGTCTGGGCAGTGATCGCCGTGGTGCTGTCGCTGATTCCAGCGTCCCTGGTGTTTTCCGCCTGTGCCGCTGCGACGGCGTTGCTCGCCGCGCCGTACCTGTTCCCGGTTGTGCAACCGGCACTGAATGGCCCTGCACCAAAATCCGACAAGCTCTGGTTGCGCATGGTCGCCGGTGCCTTGCTCACCCTGTTCGTGACCCTGCTCGCCAGCACCGTGGGCGAACGCTGGAGCGGCCTGCTCGCGGTGTTCCCGGTACTGGGCAGCGTGATGGCGGTGTTCTCCCAGCAAGCCCGCGGGCCGGCCTTTACTGCCCTGTTACTGCGCGCCACCGCTATCGGCATGTACTCGTTTGCCGCCTTCTGCCTGGTGCTGGCACTGGCGTTGCCGACGATGGGCATGCAGGCCTTCGTGCTGGCCGTCGGAGTTTCGGTGGCCATGCTCGGCGTGACCCGACGCTTGCTGGCGCGACCGTTCGGCCCGACGACCGACGCTGGACGGGCTGTCATCAGGCGCTAAGCTGCATCGAGTCATCGGGCCAGGATGTTGCCCGCCTCAACGCGCTGAAGGAACAGACATGACTCAAGCCCCGTCTCGTGTGCGCAACGCCCGCTCGGCGACGGCCGTCGGCGTGATTGCGATCTTCCTCTGGTCTTGTCTGGCGCTGTTGACCACCCTCACTGAAGGTATTCCGCCCTTCGAACTGCTGACCCTGAGCTTTGCCGTGGCCTTTGTCGCGAGTCTGCTCATCCTCGGGCGCCGCGGACTCGCCGGGTTCAGCAGTTGGCGTCAGCCCTGGGCCGTTTGGACCACCGGCTTCGTGGGGATTTTCGTTTATCACGGGCTGTATTTTTTCGCCCTCAAAGTGGCACCCGCCGCCGAAGCCAGCCTGATCAACTATCTATGGCCACTGATGTTGGTGTTGTTGTCCGCCTATGCCGCCGGCGAAAAACTGCACCGGCGCCAGGCGCTCGGCGCCTTGCTGGGCCTGGCGGGTACGGCGTTCATCATGCAGCAGCGGGCGACGCACACGGACGCGACGATGCTCATTGCCGGGTACCTGGCGGCATTGGGTTGTGCCCTGATCTGGGCCGGGTACTCGGTGTTCAACCGTCGCTTCAAGGAAGTACCGAGCAGCATCATCGGCGGTATCTGCGGCATGTCGGCGGCTGCCGGGCTGGTCTGCCACCTGGCCTTGGAAACCACCGTGTCGCCCAATCTCAATCAATGGGCGGCGATTGTCATCCTCGGCCTGGGACCGGCCGGGCTGGCATTCTTTGCCTGGGATCACGCGACCAAGCACGGCAACCTGGCCACGCTGGGCGCGCTGTCCTATCTCGCGCCGTTGATCTCGACCTTGTTGCTGATAGTCGTCGGTCAGGGCCAGGCCGGCGCGATCCTGATCGTGCCGGCGTTGCTGATCATCACCGGTGCCGTCATTGCCACCGCCAAGGTACCGTTCAAGACCACCAGACAACGTTCGATTGTTTCGCACGAGTAGCCCAACAAGCTCGTACGTCAATCGAACAGGTTTCGCCCACCATGGCCTCAGTCCAAACCCAACCCGACTGAGGCCAACACCATGAAATTCTTTTTCCACCCTTCGCCCAACCCGATGAAAGTCGCCCTGCTGCTCGAAGAGCTGCAAACCCCTTACGAGTTGATCGGCGTCGACACCTTCAAGGGCGAACAACACCAACCCGCTTTTCTGGCCATCAACCCGAATGCCAAGGTGCCGGCGCTGGTAGACGGCGATGCTACCGTGTTCGACTCCCAGGCCATCCTCCTGCACCTTGCCCGGAAACATCAGCGCTTTGTGCCGGCCAACGCCGCCGAGAACGCCCAGATGCTGTCCTGGCTGATGTTCATCGGCACCGGCCTGTCGCCGTTCTCCGGTCAGGCGGTGCATTTCCTGCACCACGCCCCGGAAGACCTGCCCTACGCGAAAAACCGTTATCTCAAGGAAGTCGAACGCCATTACCGCGTGCTCGATCAACGTCTGGCCGAACATCCTTACCTGGCCGGCGACAGCTACAGCATTGCCGACATCGCCTTGTGGGGCTGGGCCAACTACGCGCCTTACATCCTCGGCGAGAACGGCCTGGCGGCCTATCCGAACGTCAAGCGCCTGTTTGATGAAATCAGCGCCCGCCCGGCCGCCAAGCGCGCCCATGGCCTGAAAGAAAAGCTGGTGCTCAAGGCCGAGTTCGACGAGGAAACCCGTCGCAACCTGTTCCCGCAGAACCAGGCGTAACCCCGTCCATGCTGCCTTGTGAGGTGATGAAATGAGTGATCAAGTCGCGTTCGTCGTTTATCTGCCGGCCAAGCCGGCGCGCTTTGCCGAAACCAAGGAACGCCTGCTGGACGTGGTGCACCGGATGTCGGCAGAGCCCGACTTCGTCAACACCTGGGTGCATCAGCTTCAGGACGAGCCCAATACCCTGGTGCTGTACGAAACCTGGAATTGCAGCAAGGAAGACTTTATCGCTCGTCACCTCAACAAGCCGTATCGTCAAGCCTACGAAGCGCTGCTGCCGGAGCTGCTGGCCAGTGAACGGCGGATCGAGTTTCTGCACGTGATCGAAAGCTATCCGTCGCGTCGCGAAGTTTGAGCGCACGGCACGCTGGAATGCAGTGCAACCTCCGTGGGATGATCGCGCCTCACCGCGCGACCCTCCCTGGAGATCCCAATGTCACTGTTGAGTAAAAAAGCCCTGGTCCTGCTGCTGGCTGCCACTGCCAGTCTGGGGGCTTTGAATGCGCAGGCCGCCAAGGCCAAGCCCGCTGAAGCACCGGCTCAGAAAGTCTCGATGCTGGATGGCAAGCTCACCTACAACCTGCCCAAAGGCTTTGTCGCCAACCCGCTGCCCAAGGGGCCGGATGAAGCCAACGGTACCCTGTACAGCAACGAGGCCACCAAAACCGTGGTGATTGCCGCTGAACACACCCTTCCCCCGGACGTCAACGTCAAGGACAACGACGGCCCGTTCCTTGACGGCACCGTGAATGATTTCGACGCCGCCCAGCGCAAATCCCTGCCCGACTACAACAAGCTGAGCGAAAAGAGCTTCACGCTGAAAAACGGCCTGGGCCTGCGTCAGGTCGACAATACGGCTACCCAGGGTGGCGGCAAGACCCTGAACTCCACACTGGTCGCTGCGTCCGGCAAGCGGATCGCGGTAATCCAGGTGATTTCCCGCCCTGGCGACATGGCGGCACACGAAACCCTGGTCAAGCAAATCGTCAGCGGCAAGTAAGCTTATGGATTGAGGCGCTGCAACCAGGCGCTCAAATCCTGAATTTCATCGGCGCTGATGCTGTGGCCGACACCCGGATAGGCGTGAAACTCGGGTTCGAGTGACACGCTTTGCAGCAGGTTGTTGGCCTCGCTGCCGTCGGTGACGGGCAGGCGCTTGTCCTGCTCGCCATGACCGATGAAAACCGCCAGCGACCGGCGCTTTTCATCCGGTTTGAGTTCGGATTTGAGCACCGGCAGGATACGCCCGCTCAAGGCAGCGATCCCGCCCACCGCTTCCGGATGGCGCAGGCCCACTTCGTAAGTCATGATCGCGCCCTGGCTAAAGCCCACCAGGAACACCTTCTCGGGTTCGGTGTGGTACTTCTTTGTCGCCTGGGTTATGAAATCCAGCAGTGTTTGAGCGCTGGTCTTCAGATCATCCGTCTCGCCGTTATAGGCACCTTCGCCCTTCTTGCGAAACCACTGAAAACTGCCCTCTCCGACCACCAGCGGCGCCCGCACCGACAGGTAGGTGTAAGTCGCCGGCAAGTCATCCTTGATGCCGAACAGGTCCTGTTCGTTACTGCCGTAACCGTGGAGGAAAATCACCAGAGGCTGGTCTTGCGAATCGGGGTTGGCCTGCTCCAGGTACTTGAGTGGCAGGTCGGATTGCAGCGAGGGTTGGGCGTGGACAGCGGCGGACACCAGCAAGGTGAACAAGGCGAGAAGCTTGAGCATGGGTCTTCCTTCACAGAGCGCAGGATTCGGGGAAGAGCCTAGCATTGTGGCGAGGGAAGTCGATGCCTGTCTGATGATCTTCGTTGTCCGCCAGTGCCCCTTCGCGAGCAAGCTCGCTCCCACAAGGACACCCGCAATCCTGTGGGAGCGAGCCTGCTCGCGATGGGGCGGGCCTGTCAGTCGTTGATCAGCTTGCCCGCCCGAATCGGCTCACGTCCGGCCACTTTCGCCTGCCACGTACCTGGCTGCGTATAGCGGCCACGGTCAATGGCGAACAGCACGCCACTGGTACCGGCACAGACCGTGGTCACCTTGTCGTTCAAGGGGTCGACCACTTCAAACAGTGCATCGCCCTTCTCCACCCACTCGCCCGCTTCGCGCAGGAAGCTGACCACGCCATGATGCGGTGCGAACAGGTATTGGGTGCCTTCGAACGGCATGCCCTCACAGCACTCGCCCGGTGCCGCGGGCCAGTTGCCGGCGATGAACCCCTGTTCGGCGAGGAAGCCGAGTATCGCCTCGCAATTGGCCTGGGCCTGGTCAACCCGGGTGTCGCCCATGCTGCCCAACTCCAGGGTCGTCGCCAGGTTGGCCGGTGGAATCGCCGCCTCGGGGAAGGCCCGGGCCAGACGCAACCACGGCGACGAGCAGGATTCATCGAAGGAACTGCCACCAGAGTCTTCACACAACAAGGCCACGCCAGCCTTCAATCGCGCCGCCAGGGATTGCCACTGCGGCCAGTGCTGCGGCAAGGCGTAAATGTGGATCGCCGCGTCGAAATCGCAATGCAGGTCGAGGGTGATATCGGCATCGCAGGCATGGCGCAGCAACAGTCGGTGCATCGCTTCGAGTTGCGAAGGTGCTGGCGGCAAGTCGTCGATGACCTGGCCCATGGTCTGGCGAATCAGCGCGATGTTGGTCGCAGCATCACTGCCCAGTTGATCACCGATCAATCGGGCCACCGGCGCACTCAATTCCACGAACGAGCGATTGAAGTTCTTGCCGCTGCCCAGCTCGAAACGGCCCATGTGGCTGCCTTGCAGGTGCTGGTCCAGACCGATGGGATTGGCCACCGGCACCAGCTCGATCACGCCATTCAGTTGCCCCTGGCTTTCCAGTTCCGCCAGGCGTTTTTTCAGCTCCCACGCGGTGCGCATCCCCGGCAGCTCATCGGCGTGCAGGCTGGCCTGGATATACACCTTGCGCGTGCCCGTACCATAACGGAAGACGCTGAGGGTGCGCTCGGTGCCCAGGTGGCTCCAGGGCAGTGTGTGGTCGATGCGTTGCATGGGGGAAACTCCTGGGGTCAGAACGGCGAAATCACCTGTGGGAGCGAGTCTGCTCGCGATAACGGTGGGTCAGTACCGGACTTTTTGACTGACAGACCGCTATCGCGAGCAGGCTTGCTCCCACAAGGATCTCCTTGCATTGGAAAAATCACAAAAAAAATGGCAACCGCATCCACGGCTGCCACTTTTTCAAACGGCCGGATTACTCGCCGTAAACGTCAAACTTGAAGTACTTGTCCTGCACTTGCTTGTACTTGCCGTTGGCGCGGATCTCGGTGATGGCCTTGTTGAATTGCTCGGCCAGGGCGGTATCGCCCTTGCGCACGGCAATGCCGGCGCCGCCACCGAAGTACTTCGGATCGTTGTACTCAGGACCAACGAACGCGAAGCCCTTGCCGGCGTCGGTTTTCAGGAAACCGTCGTCCAGGTTGACCGAGTCCGCCAGCAGCGCATCGACGCGACCGGAGACCATGTCCAGGTTGGCTTCCTGCTGGGAACCGTAGCGAACCAGCACGATGCCGGCCGGTTGCAGCACTTCGGTGGCGAAGCGGTCATGGGTACTGGCGCGCAGCACACCGACCTTCTTGCCTTTGAGTTCGGTCAGCGGGTCCTTCACATCGGTGCCTTCCTTCATCACGAAGCGCGCCGGGGTGTGGTAGTACTTGATGGTGAAATCGACGTTCTTCTTGCGGTCGTCAGTGATGGTCATGGACGACAGGATCGCGTCGATCTTCTTGACCTTCAGTGCCGGGATCAGGCCGTCGAACTCTTGCTCGACCCAGGTGCACTTGACTTTCATCTGCTCGCACAGCGCATCGCCGATATCCACGTCGAAACCGGTGAGTTTGCCGTCAGGGGTTTTCATCGAAAACGGTGGGTAACCGGCTTCGATACCGATGCGGATCGGCTTGGCGTCATCGGCCACGGCGGTCAGGGACAACATCGACAGTGCCAGGGCACCGAACATCACTAGCTTCTTCATTTATAACTCCCGTGTGCGGAGACTTTTATTGGCAGCTTTCGATAGGCAGCTTTCAGTCATCGCCTTGTGAGCGATCACCGAAGTGGGCGGCAGTCTAGAGTGGCTATAAACGGGTAAATTGCGTTGAGGCGACAAATACTTACAAAATAGAGGCCAGTAGCTGGCCATGGCTGGATGGGCGCTCCATCGCGGTGCAGAGGTTGCCTGACGCTCACTTTTTTCAAGGCAAACCTGCAAGATTTGCTGATGACACCAGCGCGACAAGCTGGCTGGCGGGACAGGCTTTTTTGCTGCACATTGGCAGCCTTTAATTCCAGCGAGAGCCCATGATGTCGAGGTTGAAGCCGTTGAACCTGATTCAGCACCACCCTGCCGAAGGTCCTGGCGCCATTGCCGAATGGGCGGCTTCCCGGGGACTGGCGCTGAACGTGTTTCGCGCCGACCTCGGCGAACTGCCGCCGGTGAGTAATGCGCCGGCGATTCTGCTGGGCGGGCCCTATGAATCCAACGCCGGTCCGGCCTGGCTGGCAGCCGAGCGGCAATGGTTGGCGAGCTGTCTCGATCAAGGTGCGGCGGTATTTGCCATCTGCCTCGGCGCCCAACTGCTGGCGTTAAGCCTGGGTGGCAATGTGCGACGCATGCCGCAGACGGAAACCGGCTGGACCACCGTGAACTTTACCGATGGCCAGAAACTGAACGTGCTGGAATGGCACGAAGACGCCATCGACCTGCCACCCCAGGCAGAACTGCTGGCCAGCAGCGTTCAGTGTGAACAGCAGATGTATCGCGTCGGCCCGTCACGGGTCGGTTTGCAGTTTCATCCGGAGTGGAACGCCGAATCGGTGGCAACGCTCAACGCCCATTTTGCCGATGAGTCACCGCTGCCTCGCGGGGCACAGAACGATGCGGATTACGCCGAGGTCGCCGCGTGGCTGCAGGCGACACTGGATTCGTGGTGGGCGTCAGCAGCGTGATCGCTGCTGCGAACAATCGCCGGCTGTTTCAAGGCCGGCGATGCTTTCGGTCCTCTCAGCACTCGCAGCCAATCACCGCACTGGCCGGCCGTTGCACCGGCACATTCAGCACAAAACCCTCATCCAGCCAGCCGGTCACCCCACCGATCATCTCCTTGACCGGGTAACCGAGCGCCGCCAGCTTCACCGCTGCCTTGTTAGCGCCGTTGCAGTGTGGGCCGGCGCAATAAACCACGAACAGGCTGTTTTTCCCGTAGCCCGCCAGGGTCTCGGCGCTGAGCAACCGTCCCGGGATATTGATCGCCCCCGGCACGTGCCCACGCTCGAAGGCCAAGGGTCCCCGCACATCCACCAGAATGAAATCGATGGGACCCGCCTGTTGGCTGCTGAAGACGTCGGAACAATCGGTTTCGAAAGTCAGACGATTGCTGAAATGCATCAGGGCAATGGCGGACGGTGCCGCGGGAATTTCCCGAACCAGGCTGGTCATGGGGCGAGCTCCTTGATCTGTGTGGGTGTGAGAGGACTTTATCCGACACACACATGCCGCTACAGTGGCGCACAGGACACTCACCGGGAACTTTCCGCCAAATGAACACCGCCCCAGGACTGGTCGCCATTCTTGCCTACGACGGCCTCTGCACTTTCGAATTCGGCATCGCCGTGGAAATCTTCGGCCTGGCGCGGCCGGAGTTCGATTTTCAGTGGTACGAGCATCGAATCGTCGCCGTTGATCAAGGCCCGATGCGCGCCATGGGCGGCATTCAGGTGCTGGCCGATGGCAATCTCGACCTGCTGGCCCAGGCGCGGACCATCATCATTCCCGGCTGGCGCGACCGCAACGCCGCGGTGCCCGACCCCTTGATCGAGGCCTTGCGCCATGCCCACGCCCGGGGCGCACGGCTGCTGTCGATTTGTTCCGGAGTGTTCGTGCTGGCAGCCACCGGATTACTTGATGGGCATGGCGCCACGACCCACTGGCGTTACGCGGCCGAGCTGGCCGAACGCTTTCCACTCATTCAGGTGGACCCCGATGTGCTCTACGTCGACTCGGGCCAACTGATTACCTCCGCCGGCAGCGCCGCCGGTATCGATGCCTGTCTGCATCTGGTGGCCCGGGATTTCGGCACACAGGTGGCCAATGCGGTGGCTCGACGCCTGGTGATGGCGCCGCAGCGTACCGGCGGTCAGGCGCAATTCATTCCAACACCGGTCAGCCCGACGCCGCGAAGCGATCTGTCCCGCGTCATGCAGTGGGCCCGCGAGCGTTTGCATGAGCCACTGGAAGTCCGCGATCTGGCCAGCGAAGCGGCGATGAGCGAGCGCACCTTCCTGCGTCGCTTTAGCGAAGCCAGCGGTCAGTCACCGAAAACCTGGTTGCAACACGAACGCCTCGGACGCGCCCGGGAATTGTTGGAAAGCAGCCGCCACAACACCGAGCAGATCGCCCTGTGCTGCGGCTATCGCTCGGTGGAAAGCTTTCGCGTGGCCTTTCGCAGTGTGGTCGGCGTACCGCCGTCGGTGTATCGCGAACGTTTTGGGCGCGAGGGTAAAGCGATTTCCTGAGGTAGTTTACCGGTCGCCATCGCGAGCAGTTCGCTCCCACAGAGGCTACTGCGCGGACGTTGGGGGAGCGACACCCTCAGGATTTGCGCAACAGATAGGTGTCCATGATCCAGCCATTGGCCAGCCGGGCCGCCTTGCGCACCCGTTCGATTTCGTCCGCGACCTCCTTGAGCTGGCCACTGATGAGGATTTCATCCGGCGTGCCCAGGTACGCGCCCCAGTAGATGTATGTCTCCTGGTCAGCGACGTGATGATAGGAATCATGGGCGTCGAGCATCACCACCACGCTGTCGGCATCGCTCACCTGCCCCGCCGCCAACCTGCGGCCGGTGGTGATTTCCACCGAGCGGCCGATCTGATTGAGCGGCACCTTGTGCTGCGCCGTCAGCGCCTGGACGCTGGTGATGCCGGGGATGACATCGAACTCGAAGGTGCAAGCACCAGACGCCTGAATCGCCTGCAGGATGCGGATGGTGCTGTCGTACAGTGCCGGGTCACCCCAGACCAGAAAACCACCGCACTCACCGTCGGCCATTTCCTCAAGGATCATCCGCTCGTAGGTCTGCTGCTTGGCGAAGTTCAGATCATCGACACTGGCCTTGTAGTCCACGTCGCCGCGCTCGCGCTCCGGGCAGTGCGCTTCGACAAATCGATAATCCGGTTCGGTGATGTAGCGCTCACAGATTTCACGGCGCAAATCGATCAGTTTGTTTTTGCTCTCGCCCTTGTCCATCAAAAAGAATACGTCGACCTGATTCAACGCCTTCACGGCTTGCAGGGTGATGTAGTCGGGATTGCCGGCGCCGATGCCGATGACCAGTAGCTTTTTCATTAAAGTGTTTCCTCGGGGTCGATGCCCGGCAGGCGCAGCCGCCAGCGACCATGGAACCGCAGCTCAACAGCCGACAGCGGTTCGACGTCGATCAGGTTGGACAAAACGCCCTGCAGCACATGAGCCAGCGCAGCGCGAATGATAAAGGGATGAGTGATGGCCACAATGTGGCCGGGTGTCGACTGCAATGACGTCAGCCAAGCGGCCACCCGTGCCTCTAGCTGTGTCAGGGATTCTCCTCCGTGCGGCGCACTGTCCGGGTCCACCGTCCACCCCTGCAGCGCCTCGGACTCCGCCTTCTGCAGATCCTTGATGCGCACACCCGCCCAGCGTCCGAAGTCGCAATCACGCAGCGCTTCAACAACTTGCGGGTCGCTGCCAAACAGCGCGGCCGTTTGCCGGGTGCGCAATTCCGGACCGCACAACAGCTGGGCTGCGCCCTTCAATTGCCCGCGCCGCGAAAGCCTGGCCGATTGCCAGTCCAATTCCAGCGGCTCGTCCAGGGCAAAGCGCGCAAGCTTTTGCGCGGCGGTTCTGGCGTGGCAGATCAAGGTTAAATGGGTTGCCTGCACGAAAGGGTTGCTCAGTCGATAAAAAGAAAACGACGCCATGTTATCGGCCCTTGTGCAAATGTGCTGCAAGAAAGGTGGTCCAGGGTTGTAAGACTGCGCGTTTAAAAACAACGTCAGACGTGTTTATGACTGACAATTCGGAAATTTCCGACATAGGTTATGGGTGTTGGCCTACAAGGCAATTCGGCCTTCTTGCAGCCGCATCTGACAGACGTTTCGCCCCATTTTCGCGCACGCCTTGACCCGTCAAAAATTAACTAGACAGGCACCACGGGATAATTAAATACTGTTTTCAATGGACTATGAAACGCACCCACCTCATCCAGCAGGAGCCCGGATGCCCCCTCTCGAAAATTCCATCGCACGCCCTGACCTCAACACGCCGCGTTTAGCCAAATGCCGCGAACCGCGTTTAATCCGGCAACAACCAAGACGCATTTGACAAGAACAACAACGGTAGCTGACGACCACTCAGATGACCGTCGATTTGATGTGTGAAAAAAACCGACAGTGATAGTCAGGTTCGGTCTGACCGAATCCTTTTGATACAGGAGTGTCTCCATGCTGGTCTTGCGTTCGGTCGAGCCCGATGACCTGCCTCAGTTGCAGCGCCTGGCCCGCGAAAGCCTGGTGGGCGTCACCTCGCTGCCCGACGATCGCGAATGCCTGCAACAGAAAATCGCCGATGCCTGTGCGTCTCTGGAAAAGCTGGTGCAGGAACCGGGGCCGGAAAGCTACGTCTTCGTCCTGCAAGACCTGGAGACACGGCAACTGCTCGGCTGTTCGGAGATCCTCGCCACTGCCGGGTTCAACGAACCCTTCTACAGCTTGCGCAACCGGCATTTCACCAGTGCTTCGCGTGAGCTGAACATCGAACACGGTGTCGCAGCGCTGTCGCTGTGCCATGACCTGAATGGACACACCTTGCTACGCGGTTTCCACATCGACCCGACGCTGGTGCGCACCGCGTATTCGGAATTGCTTTCCCGGGCACGCCTGTTGTTCATCGCCGCCCATGGCCGACGTTTTTCGCCGGCAGTGATCACCGAAATCGTCGGCTACAGCAGCGACGAAGGCCACTCGCCCTTCTGGGACGCAGTCGGCAAACACTTTTTCGACCTGCCCTACGCCGAAGCCGAACGCCTGTGCGGGCTACAGAGCCGCAGGTTTCTCGCCGAGCTGATGCCGCAATACCCGATCTACGTGCCCATGCTGCCCCAGGCGGCACAGGACTGCATCGGCAGGATTCACCCCGATGGCCAGGAAGCCTTCGATATCCTTGCCCGGGAAGGGTTCGAGACCAACAGCTACGTGGATATTTTCGACGGTGGCCCGACCCTGTATGCGCGTACCACGGCTATCCGTTCGATCGTCCACAGTCACCTTGCAGTGGCACAACCAACCGCCTCCCTCGATGCCCGTGGCCGCTACCTGCTGAGCAACGAAGCGTTGCAGGGCTATCGCGCCATCGTCGCCGATCTCGACTTCAGGCCGGGGCAACCGCTGGCGCTGGATGCCGACATGTGCCGGGCGTTGCAGGTCGTCGAAGGCAGCCCGATCCGGCTGATCGCCCTGTGAGCCCGCTTCGCGCGCGCAATCGCGAAACAGGACAAGCCACATGATTGTCCGCCCGGCACAACCCACCGACCTCGGCACCCTGCTCGCCCTGTCGCATCACGCCGGGCGTGGCGGCAGCGGCCTGCCCGACAGTGAAGAACAACTGGCCCACCGCATTCGCTGGGGGCAACGTGCCTTTGCCGGGCAGGTCGACCGCGCCGATGCCGCCTACCTGTTCGTGCTCGAGGATGACGAGCAGCAAGTGGTGGGCGTCAGCGCCCTGACCGGAGGGGTTGGACTGCGCGAGCCGTGGTACAACTATCGGCTCGGCTTGACCGTCAACGCGTCGCCGGGCCTGGGTATCCAGCGTCATCTGCCGACCCTGTTCCTGAACAATGAAATGACCGGGCAATCGGAAGTCTGCTCGCTGTATCTACGCGCCGATCAACGCGGTGAAAACCACGGCAGGCTGCTGTCGCTGGGGCGTTTGCTGTTCGTGGCCGAGTTTGCGCACCTGTTCGGCGACAAGCTGATCGCCGAACTGCGCGGCACCACCGACGACGAAGGTTGCTCACCCTTCTGGGACAGCCTCGGCCGGCACTTCTTCAAGATGGACTTCAGCCATGCCGATCATCTGTCGGGCCTGGGCAACAAGGCCTTCATCGCCGAACTCATGCCCCGCCAACCACTCTACACCTGCCTGCTCACCGAACAGGCCCAGGCGGTGATCGGCAAAGCCCACCCGAGCATCGAACCGGCGCTGAACATCCTCACCGCCGAGGGTTTTGCCCACAAAGGCTACATTGATATCTTCGACGCCGGTCCAGTGATCGAAGCGCCCGTTACGGGCATCCGCACTGTGCGTGACAGCCAATGCCTGGTGCTGGCGGTCGGCACCCCGGACGAACGGGCGGCGGTCTGGCTGATCCACAATCGCCGTATGGAAAACTGCCGCATCACCAGCGCACCGGCATTTCGCTCCGGCAACTGCCTGGTCGTTGACCGCCTGACCGCCAAGCGCCTGCAACTGCAACCGGGCGACTCGGTGCGCGCCGTGCCGCTGCTCAATCAGCGACGACAGGTTGCAGCGGCGTGAAGCGTTTTCTGTAGTCGACACTCAAACCGACTACACAAATTCAGCCCGCTTCGGGCTCGCTATCAATCGTCGCCCGAGGGCAAATTCGTCATCATTTTCCCCACGTCCGCGTGATAGCCTTTCGTTTCTTCGGCGTTGACACTTTTGCTCAAGCCCTTCCATTCCATTGGTGGAACTCATATGTCCAGGCTTTCCCATCAAGATTTGCGCCGCAATTTTCGCCAGCTGTTTGCTTCCAAAACCTGCTATCACACCGCCTCGGTCTTCGATCCGATGTCGGCGCGCATTGCCGCTGATCTGGGTTTTGAAGTCGGCATCCTCGGTGGCTCGGTCGCGTCCCTGCAAGTGTTGGGTGCCCCTGACTTTGCCCTGATCACCCTCAGCGAGTTCGCCGAACAGGCCACCCGCATCGGCCGTGTCGCGCAGTTACCGGTGATCGCCGACGCCGACCATGGCTACGGCAACGCCCTCAACGTGATGCGCACCATCGTCGAGCTCGAGCGCGCCGGCATTGCCGCCCTGACCATCGAAGACACCTTGCTGCCGGCGCAGTTCGGGCGTAAATCCACCGACCTGATCACGGTCGCCGAAGGCGTCGGCAAGATCCGCGCGGCGCTGGAAGCCCGCTGTGACTCGGAAATGGCGATCATCGCCCGCACCCACGCCGGCATCCTGCCGGTGCAGGAAATCATCAACCGCACCAAGCAGTATCAGGCGGCCGGCGCAGACGGGATCTGCATGGTCGGCATCAAGGACTTCGAACACCTGGAACAGATCGCCGAGCACCTGAGCGTGCCGCTGATGCTGGTCACCTACGGCAACCCGGCGCTGCGCGACGACCAACGCCTGGCAGACCTGGGCGTGCGCGTCACCATCGACGGCCACGGCGCCTACTTCGCCGCGATCAAGGCCACCTATGACTGCTTGCGCGAACAACGGCAGATCTTCACCCAGGCCTCGGACCTGAGCGCCACCGAACTGACCCACACCTACACCCAGCCGGAGGAGTACATCCGTTGGGCCAGGGAGTTCATGAGTGTGAAAGAGTGATGCGAACTGCCTTTGTGACGAGGGCGTTTGTCGGCTCGCCGCACCGTCCCGTTCGGTGGCGCAGCAACCGTCTCTGGGTGCATTGAGAGGCTGGGGGCTGCTTCCAAGCCCAGCGCGAGCAAGCTCGCTCGCCATAAGGGTTCGTTGCCAGAAGGATTTATGCCGAATCCACCAACGCCCGCGGCGCCTTGTCGTCGCTGCTGCAGATCACCCGATTGCGTCCGCTGGTCTTGGCTTCGTACAAGGCATGGTCGGCATCGTCGAGCCACAGGGTTGCGTCGGCATGCCCGGGGTCGAACGCCGCCAGGCCGATACTCAGGCCGACCTTCAGCGTCGGGTTGTGCTCGTAGCACAGGGTCGCAAAGCGATCACGCAAGGCTTCCATCACCGCCGCCGCACGGTTCAGTGGCAAGTCCGGCAGGATCACGCAAAACTCGTCGCCACCGTAGCGACCGGCGACATCGGTGGCCCGCAGGTGCTGCTTGAGCATCTTGCCCAACTGGCGCAGCACGATGTCCCCGGCCACGTGGCCGTAGGTATCGTTGATGGCCTTGAAATGATCGATGTCGATCAGCGCAATCGCGCCGCCCTTCTGCTGACGTTTGCAGCGTTGAAATTCGACTTCCAGCTGGTCCTTCCAGGTGCCATGGTTGAGCAGGCCCGTGAGGCTGTCGGTACGGCTCAGAGCCAGCAGTTCGCGTTTCTGCCGCCCCAGGGTGTGCGCCTGGCGGAAACAGATCCAGCCCAGCACCAGCGGGTAGAAGCACAGCAAAGGCAGGCAGGCGTAGAGCTGCAAGGGACTGGTGGCGGGAATGAATACCGGGGCGAATATCTGCAAGCCGACGCCAACACCCAGAATCTGCGCCGCCGTTCCGGCCAGGAGAAAACGCAAACCGCCGATGGCCACGTTGTTCATCGCCATCATCGAGATGGTGGTCGCGCTGGGCAGCGGATTGAACTGCATGGCGGCGATCCAGAAGCCGCCGAGAAAGGCATCCACCAGCAAATTGCGATGTTCGGCGTGATAAGGTGCCCGCGAGCGTCGTGCCCACTGATACGCCAGATGCGGCCAGAACAGGCCATTGAACAGCATCAGGCACCAGACCCAGGGTGCCGGGTCGAGGGGGAACATCGCCGCACTGACGCACACCAATCCCAGGGTGACCCCCAGAATGCGCGATGAGTAAAGCCTCCTGGCCAATGAAAGTCCCTTTCCTCCGGTTTTTTCCATAGGGCCTCTGTGCCACTGGACGGACTCGATCACACCGGTATACCTGCCTGCTGGAGTCTATCAGGGCGAGGTTAAATAGCCATCACCGGCTGGCAGGCTGAATATCCCGTCATTCCCGACGCGCAAAAGCGAAAGCCTGCGACGTAGAAACGGCTATACATGAAGGTGGGCAATGACCAGAAGCGGAGGCCCATGCAGACCTTTCAAGTGTTGATCATCGGCAGCGGCTTTGGTGGCCAGTGTGCAGCAATCAATTTGCTCAAGGCCGGCATCGACGATTTTCGCCTGCTGGAACGCCGGGACTTCTTCGGTGGCACCTGGTGCCAGAACACCTACCCCGGTGCCGCCGTCGACGTGCCTTCGCCGCTGTACTCGCTGTCATTCGCGCCCTGGCGCTGGACGCAGATGTTCGCCGCACAGGCTGAACTGCATCGCTACACCCGCCATGTGGTGGAGGACTTCGGCCTGCGCGACAAGGTCGAGTTGAACGCGAACGTCGAGCGCGTCGAATGGGACGACAGCGAGAAATGCTGGACGGTTTACACCGCCGGCAAGGGCGAGTTTCGCGCACGGTTCCTGATCAACGCCACCGGGCCGTTGAGCCAGCCAGTGATCCCGAATTTCGAAGGTCGCGAGCGTTTTCAGGGCAAGTCATTTCACACCAACCACTGGGACCACAGCTACGACTACCGGCACAAACGCGTGGCCATCATTGGCAGCGGCGCCAGCGCGGCCCAGGTGATTCCGGCGATTGCCGCGGATGTCGAGCACCTGCATGTGTTCCAGCGCACGCCCCATTGGGTGCTGCCCCGGGCAGACCGTACATTCGGCAAATTCCAGCAATGGCTGCTGGGGCTCAAACCCGCGTACAAACTGCTGCGCTGGATGATCTACTGGCAGTTCGAAACCCGGGTGATTGCCTTCAAGTATTCAAGGCCCGCCGTGCACATGGTCCAGCAACAGGCCCTGCGCTTTCTCAAGCGGCAAGTCCCGGACCCGGAACTGCGACGCAAGCTGACGCCGGACTACACCATCGGCTGCAAGCGGGTCATTCTTTCCAGCACGCTTTACCCGGCCCTGGGTCGCTCCAACGTGACCCTGCACAGTCGCGAACAAGGCATCGCCGCCATCGATGAGACCGGCATCGTCACCCGGGACGGCCAGCACATCGATCTGGATCTGATTGTCTGGTCGACCGGCTACGACGCGACCGACGGGGTGATTTCCTACCCGGTCAGCGGCAAGAACGGGGTTCGCCTCAAGGATGTCTGGGAACACTATCCGCGCGCCTATCTGGGCACTGCCCTGCCTGGCTTTCCCAACCTGTTCATCGTCACCGGCCCGAACACCGGCATCGGACACACCTCGGCGCTGTTCATCATCGAATCACAGATGAACTACATCATTGACTGCATTCGCACCTTGAAAAGCCGCGGCCTGCGCAGCATCGAAGTTCGCCCCGAGGCAGAACGTACCTACACTGAAATGATCCACCGGGAAATGGAACGCACCGTCTGGAAATCCGGTGGCTGCCACAGCTGGTATCAAAGCAAGAGCGGTCATGTGATTGCCATGTTCCCCGGGTTCAGTTTCAGCTTTCACCGTTTGACCCGGGCACTCAAACCCGCCGATCACATGTTGTCCTGAGCTGTAGAGGGAGATGCGAGATGCTGTTACTGGTCGTCGTTGTTGCAGTTTTCCTGGCCTGGAGCTGGCTGACCTACCCGGCCATCGGCTATTGGCTGTATGACTTGAGCATGGCGACTGAAGCCAAGCTGTATCGGCTGCACAAGATTGTCGTGCCCATCCCTGAAATGACCGTATCGACCTGGCAAGGTGGACCGTACGAAGCCACCAGCAATGTGCTGATGCTCCACGGCTTCAGCGCCGACAAGAACATCTGGCTGCGCTTTGCCCGGCATTTCGTCGGCAGTCACCGGGTGATCATTCCGGACATCGCCGGTCATGGCGAAACCGGCTTCAAGGCCGGTGGTGGTTATGACATCCCGCTTCAGGCCAAGCGCCTGATCCAGTTGCTGGATGTCTGCGGCGTGGAAAAGGTCCATGTGATCGGCAACTCGATGGGCGGTTACCTGGCGGCATGGCTCGCAGCCAATTACCCCGAGCGCATCGTCTCGGTGGCCCTGTTCGACCCGGCAGGCGTTACCTCCCCCGAACCCAGCGACCTCGAGCGGCACCTCGCCAGGGGCCACAACCCTTTCCTGATTCACTCACGCGAAGAGTTCCGCCGCTTTTACGCCATGACCATGGCCGTGCCGCCCTGGGTACCGAAGATCGTGCTCGACGCCGTTGCCCAGCGCTACGAGCAGTCGCGGGAAGAGCTGGAAGAAATCTTCCAGGATTTCCGCGCCAGCCCGCCGATGGAGCCACACCTGCCGGATATCAACGCCCCCGCGTTGTTGCTGTGGGGACGCAAGGACCGCTTGATCGATGTCAGCGCCGTGGCGGTGTGGAGCAAGGGCATCACCGACCTGCGCGTGTACATCTGGGACGCCATCGGTCACATGCCCATGGTCGAGGCGCCGTCCGGTTCGGCACGACTGTATCGGGAGTTTTTGGCATCACTGCGTTCTGAAAGCCCACAGGATCAACGACTGCATTGACGAAGCAGTCCCTGGAAGAATGAAGTTCGTCAGAAACTTCGTTTGTCGGCGGCGCTGAAGGCTGCGATCTTTTCTGCATCCTTCACGTCACCGCGCCAGGAACCCCGTTCATGAACCAGCCGACCTTCATCAGCCCCGACCTGATCCGCCAACGCTTCTCCAGGGCGATGTCCGACATGTATCGCGAGGAAGTGCCGCTGTACGGCACCCTGATGGAACTGGTGGAGCAGACCAACCGCCAGGTGCTCGACAGCGATCCGCAGATTGCCCGGCAACTGCGCAGCACCGGTGAAATCGAACGCCTGGACCTCGAGCGCCACGGCGCCATCCGCGTCGGCACCGCTGAGGAACTGGCCACCCTCGCCCGCCTGTTTGCAGTGATGGGCATGCAGCCGGTGGGTTATTACGACCTGACACCGGCCGGTGTGCCGGTACACTCCACGGCCTTTCGCGCGGTACACGAAACCGCTTTACAGGTCAGCCCGTTCCGGGTGTTCACTTCCCTGTTGCGCCTTGAGTTGATCGAAAACCCGGAGTTGCGCGCCTTCGCCCAGTCGGTGCTCGAGCAACGTACCATCTTCACAGCGTCTGCGTTGGCGCTTATCGAACGTGCGGAGGCCCAGGGCGGACTGACTGAGCAGGAAGCCGATGAGTTCGTCGAACAGGCCCTGGAAACCTTCCGTTGGCACCACAGCGCCACGGTCACCGCCGCACAGTATCAACAGCTCAGCGCCCAGCATCGGCTGATCGCCGACGTGGTGGCCTTCAAGGGCCCGCACATCAATCACCTAACCCCGCGCACCCTGGACATCGACATCGTGCAGGCACAAATGCCGGCCCATGGCATCACGCCCAAGGCGGTCATCGAGGGGCCGCCACGTCGCCAGTGCCCGATCCTGCTGCGCCAGACCAGTTTCAAGGCGCTGGACGAACCGATTGCCTTCACCGATCAGGCCGACCCCCGCGGCAGCCACAGTGCCCGTTTCGGCGAAATCGAACAGCGCGGCGCCGCCCTGACCCCCAAGGGCCGCGCGCTCTACGATCAATTGCTCAATGCGGCACGGGACGAGCTCGGTGATTTCCCCAATGAGGGCAACGCGGCGCGTTACAACGAACTGATGACCCTGCATTTCAAAGCGTTCCCCGATACCTGGGAAGGCATGCGTGAACAGGAACTGGCGTTCTTTCGCTACTTCGTCACGGAAAAGGCTGTGGCCGCCGCAAAGCCAGAAGGCTCGTCCGTGGAGGCGTTGCTCAGCGCGGGCTATCTGCGCATGGAGCCGTTGGTGTACGAGGACTTTCTGCCCGTCAGCGCAGCGGGGATCTTTCAGTCAAACCTCGGGGATGCGGCGCAAACCCACTACGGGGTGCATTCCAATCAGCAAGCGTTCGAGCAAGCCCTGGGCCGTTCCACCATCGATGAGTTGCAGCTGTACGCCGAGAGTCAGCGGCGATCGCTCGAGCAGTGCTTTGCCGAACTTGGGCTTTGATTGAAGTATGAAGGGTGCACTCTGGCACATGCCGGTCTGCACCGAACTATTAACACGGTTTCAATGATTAAGAGTTGATCAAGGTTTTAAACAACAAACCTCGCCGCTCTTCAAACCCGCCGACAAGGCAGGCAATACAAAAAAACAAGGCGACCCGAAGGTCGCCTTGTTTTATTTCAAAACTTTTCATTTCAAGACTTCAATACTGCACAGACAAGGAGCGTTCGCCCAGCACCTTGGCCTCGGCAATCCGTGCACTGGTAAAGAGCCTGCACTGGGCGAACCCCAAGCATCTTAGTGGAAGCAACGGAAGTTGTCCGAATAATTAAAGTGAAATTTATAGACATAATATTTAACAAAATGTCATTTGTAATATTATCGAGATTAATATCTCAACTCACCAGCAAGTTTGAAAAGTTGATTATTCTTGTACAAGACTTGCACAAGAATAATCAAACTTGGCTAAAACCTATACAACTTTAGTGCCGACTGGTCACCTGGAGGACATCGGTATAGGTCACGAAGACACTTTGCCCGACTTTCAGGTCCTTGAGCTTGGCTTGTACCTCAGGCTTCTTGACGTCGACAGTTTTCGATTTGCCTTGAGGGTTTTCGAAGGTCACCTGGTGTTTTTTCAGATCGATATGGGTGATTTTCAGCTGCACTTTTACCTGACGATAGGCTTCACCGGCCGGATTATCGCTGCCCGGCGCAGCACGCACCTCACCGGCTTTCTCGACGGTGCCCGGCAGGCCGGAGTCGACGTCGGTGTCGAGGTAAACGGCGACGGCGCTGGTGACCTTGACGTCAACCTTGTCACCGACCTTCAGTTTGTCGAGATTCTTCGCCTTTTCGGTCAGCTGGACAGGAAACTCATTGCCCTGCGGGCCTTTGAGGGTCACCAGGCGGTTGTCGGTATCGACTGAAACGACGGTGGTGGTGACCTGATCGGCAACCACGACGGCAGACAACGGGATGTCGGCAGCAATGGCGCCCAGACTGGTGGCGGACAGCACGGTGGCGAGAGCGATGGCTTTGGTCAGTGCATGGCGTTTCATAGGCAGAACTTTCCCTGTGATGGATGACGGCAAACGGCATCGAAACGACATTCAACGCCGTGTGTGCGATGAGCATAGACGTTGATCGGCGACTGATCGCAGTTTCTGCTGCGGTGGATTGCCACTGGATCGACTGGGGCGAATTCAGTACCCGGTCATCTCCAGATACCCCTGCCCCGCCTGGCTGCCGCTCAGGCGCACCGGCCCTTCCCAGTAGGGAATGCGCAGATCCATCCAGGCCTTGGCATTGACCGCCTCGAGGGTGATATCGAGGTGTTTGCCGGGGATCTTGATGGCCCAGCGCACCGGCATTCGGCGGCCCGCCACACGGCTGGTGTCTTGCGGCGTGAGGCTGAAGTCGCTGCCGTGCAGCACCTGCGTCCGGCCTTGCGCATCGATCCAGGTGCCGGTGAGGTAGGGCTCGCCCTGCCGTTGTCGCATGCGGTAGAGCATCACTTGCTCGCCGCTGTCCAGGTGCAAGGAAAACCAGTCCCAACCGCTTTGATTGGCGGTCAGGGGCTGGCTGCTCCATTCCCGGTCGAGCCACGCCGGACCGCTGACCTGAACGGCCTTGCCGTCGATGATCAGCGTGCCGCTGGCCTGGAAGAACGGCTGGCTGTAGTAGTACGACGCCTGGCCTTGTTCGGACTTC
Source organism: Pseudomonas vancouverensis (assembly GCF_004348895.1). GTDB lineage: Bacteria > Pseudomonadota > Gammaproteobacteria > Pseudomonadales > Pseudomonadaceae > Aquipseudomonas > Aquipseudomonas vancouverensis. Next base: position 156,091 of record NZ_RRZK01000008.1, on the reverse strand, counting down.
TGGCTGAAGCCTTGCTCACCCTGAAGCACCAGCGGGCCTGTCGAGGTCAGCCGTAACTGGTAGCTGAAGTGTTGGTCGCCAGCGCTGAGTTGCATATCGGCCAATGGGTCGGCGGCGGATGCCTGGCTGCTGAAGTGCCAGTCGTCGATCCAGGCCTTGAAGGGCGCGGAATCGACGCCCGCCTGACCGACCCCGCCGCGGGCATAGCGCTCGGCGGCATAATGCACGGACGCCGAGGTCAGCGCAGCGTGACCGAGCCAGAGGGTTTGATTGTTCCACCCCGGCGACTGTGGCAAAGCGTTCAAGGCACTGCGGAACAAGGTCCATTGCACGCCGTAGTCATTGCCTTGCGCATCCTTGAGATTGGCCGTGACATACCACCATTCGATGCGAAAACCGTCATGCGCGCCATGGTCCGCCGGGAAGCTGAACACTCGACCGGGCACCACCTTGGTGAACTCGGCCGCCTGGGTGCCGAGCCCGGCGAAGCCCTGCTCCGGCGGTGACTGCGCATCGCAGCCGCCGAGCAGCATCAGCAGCACTAACACGCCGGCCCTAATCCCCATGGGCAAAGGTCCTCAGCAGGTCCGCCGGTTGTGCGCGGTACAGGCTGTACAGTGGCCATGCCGAGGCGAGCAAGGTTGCCAGCACCGCCAGCCCCAGCAACTGTGCCAATTGCAACGGAAAGACTTGCAACGGCAAACGCCAGCCAAACGCCTGCACATTGATCACCGCATCCAGGCACCAGGCCAGGGCGATACCGAGCGGCAGCGCCAGGATCAGGGTCAAGAGCGCCAGCAGCCAGGTCTGCCCGAGGTTGAGCAGCATCAGTTGGCGCCGGGTCACCCCCAGCGCCCACAGCGGCGCCAGTTGCCCGAGGCGGCTCTGGCTCTGGGTCAACAGGCTGATGAACAGGGCGATGCCGGCCACGCACAGGGTCAGGCTGTTGAGCGCGGCGGTGGCGGCGAAGGTGCGTTCGAACACCTGGCTCGACCAGCCCTTGAGCCGCGCCTGATCGACGATGCGACTGTCATCGAGGGCGAAACGCGCCTGCAACGCACTGACGAACGCCGGGATCAGCGGCGGCTCGATGCGCAGGTTGAATCGGTTCGGCGTCAGTTGTGGCCAGACCCGCAGCAGGTGATTGCTGTTGACCAGGATATGCCCTTTGGGATTGCCGTAATCGGCGTAGATACCGACCACTCGTGGCGACCATGTCCCACTGGGCGTGGGCAGCGTCAGGCGATCACCGAGGCGGACCTTCAGGCGTCGTGCCAGTTGCTCGCTGAGCATCAAGGCATCGTCCTTGGCCAGTCGCTCCCAAGGGTTGTCGCCGAGCGCTTCCAGCAACGGCCAATGCTGGCGATAGGTCGGGTGATCGATCACGCCGAATACATCCGTCGGCCAACCCTGCAACTGGATCGTGACCTGCCAGCTGGGCAACACCGCGCCCGGTTGTGGTTGCTGTTTAAGCCAGGTGTACAGCTCGCGAGCCTGGGCCGGGTTTTGTGGAGTGATGTACAGCTCGGCGGTCAGCCGCTGTTCAAGCCAGTTGCTGAAAGTCTGGCGAAAGCCGGCGGTCATGCTGCCGGCGCCGATGTTCGCTGCCATGGCCAACAGCAACGCCATCAATGCCAGGCTCAACGCCGGCAGTTGCTGGCGACAATCGGCGAGAAACCATTGACCGAGTACCGACTTGCTGCGTTGCAAGGCGATGTTGAGCAGCGTGCCCAGCGCCACCGGCAAGGCCAGCGCCGCGCCGATCAGCAACGCTGCCATCAACACGAAACCACTGGCCAGGCTGTCGCCAAAGATCAACGCCAACCCGGCAATGATTCCGGCCAGCAGCGCCGCCCAACCCTGGCGACGCAACCAGCGCGCATGGGCTTGATGCCAGGCTTGCGGGTCAGCCAAGGCCAGCAAGGGCAAGCGTGCGGCCCGCAGCAGACTGTTGAAGCCGGCGAGCAAGGCGCCCAACAGGCTCAGGCCGATGCCGCTGAACCACCACAGCGGGCTCAGGCTCAACTGCCCCGCCACTTCAGCGCCGTACAGCCCGCGCAGGCTGGCGGCGACATCCGGCAACAGCACACTGGCCAGCCAGTAACCGCTGACCACCCCGGCCACACCGCCGAGCAAGGCCAGGACGCCAAGCTCGACAGCAAGGCAACTGATCAGCATCCGTGCACTGACACCGCAGGCACGCAAGGTGCGCAGCAGGCTTCGGCGTTGCTCCAGTGCCAGGCCGATGGCCGCGTGAACGATAAACAGCCCGACCACGAAGGACAGCACGCCCAATGCATCAAGGTTCAGATGAAAACTCTCGGTGAGACGCGAGAGGTTGTTTTCTTCATCGCTGGTCTTGAACTGCAGGCTGCCCTCGAACCGCTCCGGCAACTCAGCGTGGAAATTCTTCGGCAACAACAGCCGCGACAGTTGCTCCGGCGTCCCGAGGATCTGCTGGGCGAAACCGATGTCCACCAGCAGCACGCCCGGGGCCATGCCGGCTTGCACCCGCAACGGTGGCAAGGCCTGATCGTTCAGCGCCAGCGGACGCTCACCGGCCTGCATGCCCAATGCCTGCAAGGTCTGCGCTGACACCCAGGTGCTGCCCGGCGGGCTGAAGAACCCGACCACCTGTTCGATGGCCATCGACTGCCCGGCCAGCGCCGCACCGGCCGGCAGCGACACCGGTTCAATGCCGAGCAACTGCAGGCGCTGATCTTCATGGCCCTTGAGCGTGACCCGACCTTGCAGCACCGGCGACACCGGCCACCCGGCCAGGCGCAAATCGACGAACCACTGCTGCGGGAACGTCCCGCCACCGAGGGCACTGAGACTGGCCTGGGGCTCGCCGCCAATCAACTGGCTGGCGCGGGCATAACTGTCGCGGGCCTGACTGTTCAGCGCCTGCACCCCGGTGAGCAGGCTGGTGGCCAGCCACAATCCGGTGAGCACGCTGAAAAACTGCACCGGATGCCGACGCCAGTGGCTGAGCAGCGCGCGCAGGGTTTCGCGAAAAATGCGCATGTCAGTGCCCTGGCGTCGGCAGCAGTCGGCCACTGTGGAGCGTCACCTGCCGGGTCAGTCGCGCCGCGACGTTGGGGCTGTGGGTGACCATCAACAGGGTCGTGCCGCTGTCATCGACCAGCTCCAGCAACAGCTTGAGCACTTCGGCGCCGGTGGTTTCATCGAGGCTGCCGGTGGGTTCGTCCGCGAGCAGCAATGTGGGCTGTGAGGCCAGCGCCCGGCCCAAGGCCACCCGCTGTTGTTGACCGCCGGAAAGTTGCTCGGGATAACGCCCGAGCAGCTCGCCCAAGCCCAGGCGCCGTACCAGATGCGCCTGCCAGCGCGGATCATGACGCCCCGCCAGCCGCGCCTGAAGCGCCAGGTTGTCCTCGACCCGCAGGCTGCCGATCAGGTTGAACTGCTGGAACACCAGGCCGATTTCGCTGCGCCGCCAGTTCGCCAATTGCGCTTCGCTCATCTGCTCCAGGTGGTGTTCGCCACTGTGGATGCTGCCACGATCAACCTTGTCCAGCCCGGCAATCAAGTGCAGCAGCGTGCTTTTGCCGCTGCCGGACTCACCCGTCAACGCCAGGCTGCTGCCGGGTTGCAATGTCAGGTCGACGCCTTGCAACACCGGCAGCGGTCCTTGCGGTGTGGCGTAGCTTTTGTAAACGCCTCGGACTTCAAGCATGGAACATCCCGTTCGCTTTACGTCGGCCAAGGATAGCGGCCTTGAACAGGTTTTGTCCGTTGGCGTTGGCCACCCGGCCGGCTCCTCATCCTCGAGATCTGCCGACCTGCCTGATCACCGCTAGAACGCGCGTGTTTGCGCTGGCTGGAGTGTGCGCCGGGGGTGTATCGAGGGCGCCATTAGCGGCCTTCACGGATGGGTTGAAACTACTGACCCCATCGCGAGCAAGCTCGCTCCCACAGGGGTCGTGTGGACACTGCCGATCCATTGTGGGAGCGAGCTTGCTCGTGATGGGGCCGGCGCAGGCACATCAAAACCTCACTGCCCCGCCGCCACACTGGTCGCCGACTGCTCCGGCGTCACGATGCTGTTCAGATCGATGTGCTTCCACTCGGGCTTGGCCCCCAGCCGCGCGTTGAAGCGATAGTTGAAGGTGAAGTCGTCCGTCGTCGGCACACTCAACGGCTTGCCATAAACTGCTTCAATTGCGGCCAGGTCATACCCCATCAACTGCAACAGCGTCGGGAAGATGTTGTAGTGGCTGGAGCGATTCTTGTTGGTTGGCAGTTGTGCCTGCCAGTCGAGGATCTTCAGGTTGCTGCCCTGGATCACCACCAGCGGCACCAGCCCTTCCTCCTCCACCGGGTCGCCGCCGCAATGGGTATTGAGCCCCGGGTTGCCGCGTTCATGCAGGTCCTGGCCATGGTCGGAGGTGTAGATCAGCAAGGCGTTGTCGAGCCTGCCCTGGGCAAAAACCCGCGAGAAGAACTCGCCGACGTTCCACAACAGCGTGTTCTTGTAGGCGTTGCGGTACAGCACCCAATCATCGGGCTGACCATTGAAGCCATCACGCTTGCCGGTATCGGCCACTTCGGTGAACTGGCCACGGGGCAGTGTCGGCCGGTAGGCCATGAAGGCATCGGGGTATTTGTCGTGCACCGGGAAATGCGCACCGACCTTGTTGATCACCACCAGTTGCGGGGTGTCATCGTTGAGCAGTTCGATCAGCTTGGCCGCCGCGGCCATGTCGCGGTCACGCACGCTGGTCTGGTCGAACTGCACGAACTGGTCGATGTCCTTTTTCTCGGTATCGGTCATCAGGTTCTGCAGGTTGCCGCCGGTGCGCTGGGCGTCGATGTAGACCGTGTGCAAGCCGGCTTTTTTCGCGTACTGCCAGATCGACGGCAAAGTGCTGTTGATGCGCATGTAGTCGGCGCGAGTACCGCCGTAGCGCAAGGTGACGTTGGTGTCAGCACTGCAATTGGCGATGGACGCCGCGTAGCCGTAGTTGAAGATGTCCACCCCCGGGTGCACTTCCTTGAGGTTGCTGTGCACGCCGAACGGCGCGTTGATGTCCAGGTAATTGCCGGAAATGCTCTCGTCGATGATCAGTACGATGTCGTGGTTGAGCGGCTGGTCGATGCGCGCCAGCTTGACCGGCTCGCGCGGACCGACGGTGTTGTGCAGGGACTCATAGGCGAACAGGTTCAAATACGCCAGCGGTGTGTACATGACCGGCAGGCCTCGGGCCCCCTCGCCCGCGCGCACGAACAGCACCGCGCTGAGCAGCATGACCCCCATGATCGGGGCCATCACCAGTAGCGCCCCCGGCAGCGGCACCCGGCGACGGGGCTTGAGCGCGATGCCGAACAGCAGCAGCAAGCCGAGCAGCAGCCCGTGGATGATTGCGTCACGGTACTGATACACGGCCTCTTGGATGAAACCACCGGAATACACCAGCGAGACGAAGCTGCTGTAGGTCAGGTAGTCCGCCGTGACCCGCGAATACACGTCGAAGAACACCGCCGAGACAAACATCGCCAGGGCAAAAAGATGTCGCAGCAGGGTCTGGCGAATGTAAGCGGTCAGAAACAATGCCACCGTCAGGACAATAAACATCCCGCCAAATAACACTAATGGAAAACCAATCCCAATTGCATTGAGGCGCTCAAAGTAATAGTCGTAATTGGTAAGTACATAAATAACTAACAACAGTTCTTTAATGTATCGAGTCATTATCTTCGCACTGTTCATTCAAGGGCACGGGCCAATAGATTGTCGGCCATTTTTTGACACTAGCACTGCGCCATCAAAGCGCAAGAAATGTCCGTTTTTTTGACAAAGCGTCAAAAAAAAGTTGACTCATTTCCGACACACTCAAGCAGCTACAGCCCTTGATTTTTATGGCTTACGACCGTCTATCGATTTCTTTAAATTCTCTGCAGCCCTTTCAAAATCACGGTGAGCCCAATAGTGGCGTGCCTTTGATGGCAAATGGCCCCCCAGTTTTGGGGGTGTCTTACCCACTTAACATGTCATTTTGCTGACACGGTTTGCCACAGCTGGGCTATACCCCTTTTGACAGTCTTATTTCTTACCTCTCCACCGTCTTACGAGGCACGCCAATATGGACGTGAGCGTATTTGGTACGGGCTATGTTGGCCTGATACAAGCAGCGGCACTGGCCGATGTTGGACATCGCGTCTTATGTGTCGACATTGATCCCAATAAGATCAGGCAATTACAACAAGCAGTTCCACCGATCAGTGAACCTGGCCTGTCGGGCACTCTGGAAGAGAATATCAAGGCCGGGCGTTTGCTGTTCACCACCCAGGCCAGTGATGCAGTCGAGCACGCGGAGCTGATCTTCATCGCCGTCGGTACGCCCGCCGATGAAGACGGTTCAGCCGACCTCAGCCACGTGCTGAATGTGGCGCAGCAGATTGCCCGCTACATGGAGGCCGACCGCACCCTGATCATCAAGTCCACCGTACCGGTCGGGACCGCGGACAAGGTCAATGCCACGGCCCTGCAGGAACTGCAGCGTCGCGGCAAAGAGGCGCTGAAAGTACGGGTGGTGTCCAACCCGGAATTCCTCAAGGAAGGCAGCGCATTGGCCGACTGCATGCGCCCGGACCGCATCATCGTCGGTACCGATGACGACGAGGCGCGCGAGCAGTTGAGCGATCTCTACGCGCCCTTCTGCCGCAATCACGAAAAACTGATGTTCATGGACAACCGCAGCGCTGAACTGACCAAGTACGCGGCCAACGCGATGCTCGCCACGCGCATCAGCTTCATGAACGAGCTGGCCAACCTCACCGAACTGCTCGGTGCCGACATCGAAGCGGTGCGCAAGGGCATCGGCTCGGACCCGCGCATCGGCTATCACTTCATCTACCCCGGTTGCGGCTTTGGTGGCTCGTGTTTCCCCAAGGACCTGCGTGCCCTGTTGCACACCGCCGAGCAAAGCGGCATGCCCCTGCGCTTGCTGCGCAGCGTGACCGACGTCAACGACACCCAGCGGCACATCCTGTTCAGCAAACTCAAGGCGCAGTTCCCCGGCGGCCTGGCCGGCAAATCCATCGCCGTGTGGGGCCTGGCGTTCAAACCCAACACCGACGACATGCGCGAAGCCCCCAGCCGTTACCTGATGGAAGCGCTGTGGGCCGAAGGTGCACGCGTGCACGCCTATGACCCCGAAGCCATGTCCGAATGCCGGCGCCTCTACGGCTACCGTGATGACCTGCACCTGTGCGCCACCCGCGACGACACCCTCGAAGATGTCGATGCCCTGGTGATCTGCACCGAGTGGAAGAATTTCCGCGTGGTCGATCTCGACCTGTTGGCGAGCAAGCTGCGCGCACGGGTCATCGTCGACGGCCGCAACCTGTACAACCCCGAACACGTCGCAGCGGCGGGCCTGCACTACAGCGGCATCGGCTTACGCCACATCGTGCCCGAGGCCCTGCACCCATGAAGATACTCGTCACCGGTGCGGCCGGTTTTATCGGAGCCCATTGCGTATTACGCCTGTTGCGTGATGGGCACGAAGTGTTCGGCCTGGATAACTTCAACGATTACTACGACCCGCAACTCAAGCACGACCGTGTGCGCTGGGTGCAGGAGCAGGTTGGCGATTTCCAGCTCTCAACGATTGACCTGGCCGATGTCGAGGCCATAGCGGCCCTCTTTGCCCGGGAGAAACCCGAAGTGGTGATCCATCTCGGTGCCCAGGCCGGGGTGCGCTATTCCCTGGAGAATCCGCGGGCCTATGTCGACAGTAACCTGAGCGGGTTCCTCAATATCCTCGAAGGTTGCCGCAATCACCCGGTCAAGCACCTGATCTACGCCTCGTCGAGCTCGGTGTATGGCGCCAACCACCACACCCCCTACTCGGTGCAGCACAACGTCGACCACCCTTTGTCGCTGTACGCCGCGACCAAGAAGTCCAACGAGTTGATGGCGCACAGCTACAGCTACCTGTTCGGCATACCTTGCAGCGGCCTGCGCTTTTTCACCGTGTACGGCCCCTGGGGTCGGCCGGACATGTCGCCGATCCAGTTCGCCCGGGCGATTGCCGAAGGCTCGCCGCTGAAGCTGTTCAATTACGGCGAACACCAACGCGATTTCACCTACATCGACGACATCATCGAAAGCATCGCGCGACTGATCGATCGGCCGCCGCAAGCCGATGTCGATTGGGACCGCCAGCAACCGGACCCGGCCACCAGCATGGCGCCCTGGCGCCTGTACAACATCGGCGGCCAGCACCCGGTGGAGCTCAAGGACTACCTGGCATTGCTGGAGAAACACCTGGGCCGCAAAGCCCGGGTCGAGCTGCTGCCCCTGCAACCGGGCGACGTGCTCAATACCTGCGCCGATGCCAGTGACCTGGCCCACGCAACAGGGTTTCAGCCGCGTATTGAACTGGATGAAGGGCTTGGACGCTTCGTTGCCTGGTTTCGTACTTATTACTCACTGCCTATCGCCAACGCCGCTCGCGGCTGAACTCTGCGGAGGACTCTATGACTGGACATGAAAAAGGTGTGCCGCTCAATCAAATGCGCCGTGACAAGCGCCTGGATCCTGAGCATCGCATGCGCATGGATGCGGCGATCCACATGCAGGGTCGCGGCTGGATCACCGGTCGCGATGGCGGTCGCCCGTGGACACTGTCGCGGACCAATCGCGTGGTCGCCTGCTTCGGCGCACTGCTGATCCTGGTGTTGATTTCGCCGGTCCTGCTGGGCCTGGCGCTGGCGATCAAGCTCACCAGCCCGGGACCGGTGATGTTCGTGCAGAAACGCACCGGTTACCGCGGCCGCATGTTCGGCATGTACAAGTTCCGCACCATGGTCACCAACGCCGAGGAGCTCAAGGAGTCGCTGCGCCACCTGAACAAGCACGGTGCCGACGCCATCGACTTCAAGATCGACAAGGACCCGCGCATCACCGGCATCGGTGGTTTCCTGCGGCGCACCAGCCTCGACGAGTTGCCGAACCTGTTCAACGTGGTCACCGGTGACATGCGTCTGGTAGGTCCGCGGCCAACCTCGTTCAATGCCTACCGCTACAAGGACAGCCACCTCGCCCGCCTGAGCATCTACCCCGGCATGACCGGCCTGTGGCAGATCTCCGGGCGCAGCAATATCGACTTCGACCAGCGCGTTGAGTTGGACCTCAGCTACATCGCCGAGCAGAGCCTGCTGCTTGATTTGAAGATCCTGTTGAAAACCCCTTTCAAAGTGTTCAGCGGCCACGGAGCAAGTTAAATGGACGGTTCAACTGCAAAAAGCCTCAGCATCGCCAACCCGAGCGAGTCCAACCTGACGTCTACCGTGCTCGATCAGGACTTGCGCATCCTCTTCCTGACCGCCGCCAACCCCGGCGCCGGCACGACCACCAGTGCGCTGGCACTGGCCAGTCAACTGGCGCAGATGAGCAGCGGCCTGGTACTGCTGGTCGACGCCAGCCAGTCGACCACCAACCTGACCCAGCAATTGGGCCTGACCAAGGAGCGCGGTTTCCGCGACCTGCTGTTCAACACCCAGAGCCCGCCGCTGTTGCAGGACTGTGTGGTGAACGTGTCCAGCCTGCCCTTCCACGTGCTGCCGTTCGGGCGTTATTCGCGTGGCACCGAACACCTGACCGCCGAACGCCTGGGGCCGGTGCTCGATCAACTCGCCAGCCAGTACCGCTTCGTGGTGATCGATGGCGATGCGGTGTATTCGGCTGCCGACACCCTGGTCATCAGCACCCAGGTGGACGGCGTGATCATGGTCGTGCGCTCCGAGGACACCCGCTGGGAAGTGGCCCAGGCAGCGGTGCAGCGCCTGAGCCAGGCCGGGGCGAAGCTGGTCGGCAGCGTGTTCAACCGACGCAAGTACTACATGCCCAAGTGGCTGTACAAAAACCTGTGAGCAAACGGAAAAGGACGACACCATGAACACCAAACTGCTACTCCTGCTGTTGCTCCCGCTCGCAGGCTGCTCCAGTACCGGTAACCAGAACGAAACCCAGAGCATGCCGGTGCAGATCCTCACGGCTTCGCCGGCCAACGCCCAGGCCACCGACATGCCCAAGGTCGAGCAGACTTTGCGGCCTCAGGACGTGCTGGACGTGATCTTCCATATCAGCACCAGTGGCTCGGACGCCTACCGCGTGCAGTCCGGTGACCAGATCGGCCTGAACTTCACCGCGGCCAGTCAGCTCAACGGCAATCAGTTGGTGCTGCCGGACGGCACCATCGAACTGCCGGGCGCCAACACCTCGGTGAAAATCGCCGGGCTGACCAGCGACGAGGCGCGTGAGGAAATCCAGCGGGCCTATCAGCGCAAGCAATTGTTCCAGCCCAATCGCAATCAGCTGACCGTGCAAATCATCAGCCCGCTGACCAATGAGCAGAACCTCAAAAGCGCCCTCAACCACCCCGCCACCGGCATGAGCCGGGAGATCACCGTGGGCACCGACGGCTATGCCAGCTTTCCGGAAATCGGCGCCGTGCCGCTGCAAGGCATGACCGTCAACCAACTGGAAGCCTTCCTCAACAAACGCTACGCGCAACTGCCTGGGCGGATGACCGTCGACGTGCTGCTCAAGTCCACCGCCGGCAACGAAATCTATGTGTTGGGTGAAGTCGGCCAACCGGGCTCGTACCCGATCCGCCGTCCGGTGTCGGTGCTTGAAGCCCTGACCCTGGCCCGCGGTTCCAACGTCAAGGCACGGCTTGATTCGGTGGTGATCATGCGCCGCACCGGCAATCAGGTTCAGGCCCAGCGCTACGACGTGGAAAAAGCCCTGGCGGGAGACGCCTCGCAGATCGCCTACCTGCAACCGGACGACATGCTCTACGTGCCCAAGACCAAGCTGGCCAGCGCCGGCGAGCTGGCACGGCAACTGGCTGACGTCGTGCTGTTCCAGGGTGTGGGCTTCAGCTTCGGCTACCGCGTCGACAACAAAGACAGCAACAACAACTGACTCTCAGGTGACCTGACATGAATCCAAAGGAAAACTACCTGCACGAGTTCTTCAGGATCTTCTTTGCCAACAAGCAGTTGGTGAAGCGTGTATTCCTGATCTTTGCAGTGATCGCCCTGGTGTTGCCGCTGGTCCTTAAACAAAGCTTCGACATCACTGCGCAAGTGATCGTCCAGTCGAAAAAACTGTCCCAGGGCGACGCGACCACCTCGCTGACCCAGGACAACGCGACCTTCATTCCACCGTCACTGGCGGACATGGAGACCGAGAGCAATATCCTGCGTTCGCCGGCGCTGATCCGTCAGACCATCAGCGAACTGCGCGACAAGGGCGAATACACCCCGCCACCGGGCATGTTCAACAAACTGGTGCTTGAACCGATCAAACGCTACATCACCTCGCCGCTGCGCGAACACCTGATCAACCCGGTCAAGTCCGCACTGGGCATGGCCACCGATCCGGTGCGCGACACCGTGCTCGACGGCCTGACCCAGCAAGCCGTCGACAGCCTGAAAGTCGAGACCCTGCCCGGCTCCAACGTGATCTCGATCGTCTACAGCTTCCCCGACCCGGCCCAGGGCACCAAGTTCGTCGCAGCGTTGCTGCAGAACTACCTGGCCAGCCGTCAGGAACTGCAATCGATCGACCTGCCGCAAAGCTTCTACGAAACCAAGAAGAAGCAATACCAGGTGCGCCTCGATGGCCTGGAAGGCACTCGCCTGGCGCTGCTCGAAAGCGTTGGCTCGTCTGATCCGAAGGAGGAAATCACCTTCCGCCTCAACGCGATCAACACCGAGGAACAGGCGCTCAACCTGTATCAGGACCGTCTGCTGCAAAGCCAGCGCTGGCTCGACTACCTCAAAGGTGCCCTGGCCGCCGCCAGCAACTCCAAACTCAACGATTACACCTTCCCCTACACCTTCACCACCACCGTCGACAACGTGGCCTTCGAAGACCGCGAAATCAAACAGATGGGTGAAGCGCTGACCACTCAGGTCACCCGCTACATGAACGACCTGGCGATTTTCCAGCCGGGCAGTGAGCCGATGCTGCTGACCCGCGAGCAAATTGCCCGCACCCGCCAGCAGTTCCTCAAAGTGGTGAGCAACCGCATTCAGGAGCGCACCAGCGACCTGGCGATTGTCAGCTCGGTGATCGACCAGAAAACCGCGCGCATCGCCGAGTTCAAGAACCGCATCCACCAGTTGCAGGAAACCCAGAGCAAGCTGCGGCAGATGGACACCGAGATCGACGCCCTGCACGCGGCGTTCTCCACCTACGCCCAGCGCTTCGCCGAAAGCAGCACCGCCCGTTCGCTGGACAACGACCTGTCCAACGCCCGGGTGCTGAGCCCACCGTTCGAACCGACCGAAGCGGCGTTCCCCAAACCGCTGCTGATCATTCCGTTCGGCCTGTTCACCGGTTTGCTGTTGGCGATTGCCCTGGTCTATGTGCGTGAGTTCTTCGATCATCGCTTCAAGCACCCTGCGCAAATCACCCACGAACTGGGCCTGCCGGTGCTGCTGGTGATCAACGACCAGAACACCCTGCCAAGCAATCCGCACAAGAACTGGAGCGTGCCAAGCTTCGTCCATTGGGTGCGCAATTGAGTACGCCTCTGGACACCGCCCGCGACGACCTGCCGATCATTCATTTGCTCAGCAGTGGCGGCTTCTACGGCGCGGAGCGGATGCTGCTCGACCACTGCCTGGCGACGCCGGGACAGCACCAGGTGCTGTTTCTCGATGCGCCGCCGGAGCTGATCGCGCGCTTTCAGGAAGCCGGCGTCGATTGCCGGGGTTGTGCGGGGCTTGGCCAGTTGCTGGGGCATTTGCGCCAGCGGCGGGACCAGCGGCCCTTGATCAACACGCACAACTTCAAGGGCCTGGTGTTCGGCTGGGTCGGCGCGACGTTGTTGCGCCTGCCCCTGGTGATCACCCAGCACGGCTTCACCCCACGCAGCCGCAAGCAGAAGTTCTACACCTGGCTGAGCCTGCAACTGTGCCGCACCGCCTCGGTGGACCGGGTGGTCTGCGTCGCTGAAAGCATCGCCACGTTGTGCCGCCAGGCCAGCGTGCGGGCCGAGAAGCTTCAGGTGATCCCCAACGGTCTGCCGGCCAGCACCGATGTGCAGCCACACACAGGCGAACGTCAGCGCTGGCTGGCCGGTTACGTCGGGCGCCTGAGCAGTGAAAAAGGTCCTGACCTGTTTCTCGATGCGTTGATCCCGCTGTGCCAGCAGTACCCGCAACTGGACGCGGTGATGCTCGGCGACGGCCCTGAACGCGAAGCTTTGCTGGCGCGGATCAACGAGGCCGGTCTTGGCCAACGCATCACGCTGCCGGGCTACCAGACGGAGATGCGTCCGTGGTGGCGTCAACTCGACGCGCTGGTGATCAGCTCGCGCACCGAAGGCACACCGATGATTCTGCTCGAAGCCATGCAGGCCGGCGTGCCGGTGGTAGCGTTCGGCGTCGGCGGGATTCCCGATGTGTTGCAGGACCGCCACAACGGCCTGCTGGCGACTCCCGCCGACAGTGCTGCCCTCGCCCGCCAGATCGGCGCCCTGCTGCGTGACCCGGCATTGGCCGGCGAATTGATCGACAACGCAAAACGTACGCAAAAGGATCGCTACGACCTCAAGGCCCTGGCCGAACGCTGGTCGCAGCTGTACATCCGCACTGCACGGGAGGCACGCGCGTGATTTTTCCGCTCTCGATCGTCAGTCTGCTCGGTCTGGTCTGCCTCGGTTTGCTGGCCAGCCCTTATCCGTACCTGGCGCCGGGGGCGGTGCTGGGCCTGGTGGGCGTCGCGGTGCTGTACCGCAAACCGGCGTGGGGCCTGCTGGGCATTGCCGCACTGGTGCCACTCGAGGGTTTCTTCAAGGACAGCATGCTGACCGGGTCCAAGCTAATCGGCGCCTCGCTGGCGCTGATCCTGATGCTGCAGCTGGCGTTGCGGCAGCTCCCCTCCGAACGCTTGCACAGCAACATCTGGCGCTTTCTGGTGTGGTTCATGGTGCTGTACTTGCTCAGCCTGTTGAACACCGATGACATGGGCATGTCGCTGGGGCATTTACGCGAATTGAGTGTCGGCCTGATCCTGTTCGTGATCACCCTGCTGATCGGCCGCGAGCTGAACCTCGATCTGTTTTTGCGCCTGGTGACCCTCAGCGTTTCGCTGACCTGCGCACTGGCGATGTTTTCCACCAAGTACCAGGACCAGGGCCGCGCCGCCGGCCTGCTGGAAGACCCCAACGCCTTTGCCATGCTCATCGCCTTCGCCGTGCCCATGGCCCTGCTGCTGGTGATCCGCAGTCCGAATCTGTTGCACCGTCTGTTCTGGGGTGGCTGCTGCCTGCTGTTGCTCGGCGGCATGACCAAGACCGAATCCCGTTCGGGCCTGGTGGTGTTGTTCCTGAGCCTGATGATCGGCGTCTGGCACTACCGCGCGCAGTTACCGCGTATCCGTCCACGGCACCTGGGTTTTGCCATGCTCGGACTGGTCATCGTCATCCCGCTGGCGATCTATGCGATGCCTGCCGGGTATGTCGCCCGCATCCAGTCTCTGAGCATTCTCAGCGCCGGTGCCAAGAGCCAGGACGAATCCCTCGGTCGTCGCGCCTCGTACATCGTGGTTGGCAGCCAGATGATCCGCGAGAATCCGCTGCTCGGTTCCGGTCCCGGCACCTTTCCGCTGCACTACGCCACCACCGGCTATGCCAAGGCGTTTTCCGCCAACCGCAAGATCGGTGACCTGTACCGTCGCGCGCACAACACCTACCTGGAAATTTTCAGTGAGCTGGGGATTCCCGCCGGGCTGTTGTTCGTCGGCATGCTCGCGCTGGGCTTGTACAACCTGATCCGCGCCCGCGCGGCCTGGTTGCAACGTCACGACTGGCACCAGGCCGACCTGATGACGCACCTGGCCGTGAGCTTTCTGTCGCTGACGTTGTTCCTGATGTTCCTCAGCGCACCCAACCAGAAATACGTGTGGATCATGCTGGCCCTGACCAGCGTGCTGCGCATCAAGGCTGAAGAAGCACCCCGCAGGGAGGCCAGGGTATGAGTCGTATCAGCATTGTCATCCCGATGTACAACGAAGCCCGGCACATCGCCCGGACCCTGCTCGCCGCGCAGCTTGCCGCCGATGCCGCCAATCTCGAATGCGAGCTGATCGTGGTCGACAACGGCTCCAGCGATCAGGGCCCGCAGATTGCCCGGCAGTTCGGCGCCCAGGTGCTGGTGTTGCCCGGCCTGTTGATCGGCGCCCTGCGCAATCGCGGTGCACAACTGGCCACCGGCGAATGGCTGGCGTTCATCGACGCCGACGTGGAGATGCCGGAGAACTGGCTGACGTTGCTGCTCGACATCGAGGCCGGTGGCCAGGCCGATGTCATCGGGCTGGACCTGCATACCCCGGCACAGGCGCCGTGGTTCGCCGATGCCTGGCAACGCCGCACCTTGCGCCCCCGCCACCAGCCGCTGTACGCCGTGCAATGGCTGCCCACCTCCAACCTGCTGATGCGCAAGCGCTGGTTCGACAAGGTCGGCGGTTTCAATGAAGAACTGCGCACCGGTGAAGACAAGGATTTGACCCTGCGCCTGGCCGCCGGCGGCGCCAACCTGCGCGCGGTCAACCAGAGCGTGGCGCTGCACTGGGGTTACGAATGCAGCTGGCGTGAGTGGCTGGGCAAGGAAATGTGGCGTCAGGGCAGTCACCTGCAGCTGCTGCGTACCCACGGCATGAGCCTGCGCCTGCTGCGCTTTCCACTGCTGTCGATCGCGGTGTGGATCCTCGACTTTTTTGCAGTCTCGGCACTGTTCAACGGTTTTCCCCATCACGCGGCGGTCATGGTGTTGATCACCTTGCTGCCGGGCCTGGCCCTCAGCCTGCGTCAGAGCGCCAAGCATCGTGATCCGCTGTTGACCCTGCAACTCTGGGGCTTGCACTGGGTGCGCCTGCACCTGGCCGGCGCCGCTTTCATCCTCAGCCTTTGTCATTGGAATGCCAGGAGGCCTGCACGTGGCTGAATTCATTTTCTGGTTGTGCCTGTTGCTCCCGGTCTACGCCTACCTCGGCTACCCGTTGTTACTGACCTTGCTGGCGCCGTTTTACAAGGCTGCGCGGCACGGGCCGGCGGCACCGATGAACGTCAGCATCGTGATTGCCGCGCACAACGAAGCGCGGCATATCGAGGAAAAGTTGCGCACGGTGCTCGCCCAGGATTATCAGGCGGCGTCCCTGCAAATCATCCTGGCCAGCGACGGCTCGACCGACGACACCGTGGCCTGTGCCCGCCGTGTCGACGACCCGCGCATCAGCGTGCTCGACCTGCCCCGCCAGGGCAAGGCCGCGACGCTCAATGCAGGTGTCGCGGTCAGCAGCGGTGACATTCTGGTGTTCACCGATGCCGACAACCAGTGGTCGACCGACACCCTCGGCCACTTGCTCGCGCCGCTGGCCGACCCGCGCGTCGGTGGTTGTGCCGGGCACATGGTGATCCCGGTCACCGGCAAGGGCTTGAGCATCGGCGACAGCCTGTACCGTCACTACGAAGGCTGGCTGCGCTACGTGGAAAATCGCACCGGCTGCATGGTCTCGGCCGACGGTGCGCTGCTCGCCCTGCGTCGCGAGCTGTTCCAGAACGTGCCGGCGGAGGTCAACGACGACTTCTTCATCAGCACCTGCGCACCGGTGGCATTCAAGCGGATTGTCTACGTGCCCCAAGCCCAGGTGATCGACCAGGGTGTGGACGAGGCCGACAAGCAGTTCCGGCGTCGCCAGCGGGTCACGGTCGGCGGTCTGCAAAGCCTGGCCCAACGCCGGGAGTTGCTCAATCCGCTGACCCACGGCCTGTACGCGATTGCCCTGATCAGCCACAAGCTGATCCGGCGTCTGGCGCCCATCCTCTTGCTGCCGTTGCTGCTGAGCAATTTCTGGCTGTGGGACGACCACGGCTTCTATCGCCTGAGCCTGATTGCGCAATTGCTCGGCTACTCGGCGGCGATTGCCGGCCTGCTCGATTCACAACACCGCTTGCCCAAGCCTTTTCGCCTCGCCGCGTTCCTGCTGGTGACCCTCGCCGGGATGAGTATCGGCCTGTGGCAGTTCCTGCGCGGTCAGCGATATGCCCAATGGAACCCTGAGCAAAATCGATGAGAGGCGCATGCCATGGCGATCAAACAACTGCTTAAACGCACCAGTGGCTGGCTGTACCTCAACTCCCCGGTCGGGCGCAATCAATTGCACGGCGCGGGCGTGATCCTGATGCTGCATCGGGTGCTGGCCAACGACCGCGCCGCGGAGCTGCCGCACCGCAATGAACTGTGCGTCGGTCCGAAAGCCTTCGAGCACTTGCTGGCGTGGTTGAAAAAACACTTCGACTGTGTGCCGCTGATGGACATCCTGCAACCGGGTGCCTTGCGCTCGGAACGGCCGAAGGTGGCGCTGACCTTCGACGATGGCTGGCGTGACAACGCGTTGAATGCCTTTCCGCTGTTACAGAAGTATCAGGTGCCGGCGAGCATATTCCTCTCCACCGATTACATCGGCAGCCGCCAGCGGTTCTGGTGGGAAAGCATTGGCGAAACCCTCTGGGGCACTCACGGCGAACAGCCGCGCACGCACCTGATCGAATGCCTGCAACACATGGGTCGACCCTTGCCGGCGCTGTGCGACGACCCGGACATGCAGCGCCGCAGCCTGGCCCTGCTGCACTTTCTGCAAAGCCTGAAAACCCTGTCACCGCTGGACCTCAATCACCTCACCGATGCGTGCCCGCAAGAATCGTTGCCCCAGGCCCTGGACTGGCAACAGGTGCGCACACTGGAGGCCTCTGGCCTGGTGCGCTTCGGCCCCCATGGCGCCAGCCACGCGATCCTCACCGGCCTCGACGATCAACGCCTGGACGAAGAGCTGAGCCGCAGCCGCGAAGCCTTGCGCCACGGTTGCAATCGGCCGCTGCCGGTTTACTGCTACCCCAACGGCGACAACGATGCGCGGGTGCGCGAGCACGTGGCCAACCATGACTTCTCGTTTGCCCTGGGTACCGGCACCGGGATCTATCGCGGCGGCGCTGAAGACCCGATGGCGCTGCCGCGTTTTGGCGTGAGCCAGCGCACCGCGCGCAATCCTGACTTGCTCTCGTGGCGCATTTACCGCGGGGCTCGCCCATGAGTCGCAGCAGCTACATCAAACACCTGGCCCTGAGCATGGGCACCAAACTGGCGATGATTGCGCTGCGCCTGCTGCGCAACGTGCTGTTGGCGCGCATTCTCGGTCCCAGTGAGCGCGGCCTGTTTGCCTTGCTCAGCACCCTGCCCGATCTGATCAGCGCCGCCACCAGCGGCGGCCTGAATTCGGCGGTGGGCTACCAGGCGGCCAAGCAACGGCCGATGGGTTTGCTGCTCAGTCAGGTGTTGGTGTTCGGTTGCCTGCTGGCAGGTTTGCTGACCTTGCTGGTGGTGGCGCTGACCCGTGAGTTTGGCAGCGAGCTGGACATCACCACGCAACTGGGCCTGCTCGCCTGGCTGTTGCTGCTGGCGGTGCCGCTGACCGTGCTCAAGAGCGGTTTGCTGACCCTGCACAACGCGTCCGGCGGTGTGGTCGCATTCAACGCCTTGCGCCTGATCGAGTCCCTGGCGCCGTTGCTGCTGTTTCTCGCCCTGTTCTGGATGTGGAAAAGCGCAGCGCTGGAAGCGGCCCTGATCAGTTGGCTGGCCGGCATCAGCCTGGTGGTGGTCGCCGGCTGGGTCTGGCTCAAGCGCAATCAGCCGCTGACCCTGCAATGGGACCGCGCCAGCCAGAACGAGCTGCTGCGCTACAGCGCCCGCAGTCATCCGGACTTGTTGTTCCAGCAAGTGATCCTGCGCTCGGACTACCTGTTCATCGGCGCCCTGCTCGGTAGCACCGCACTGGGTCACTACGCCATGGCCAGCGCCGCCGCCGAACTGCTGCTGATCGTTCCGGAGGCCGTGACCACACCGCTGATGAAGCGTTTGCTGCAACAGGAAGAAGGCATCGAAAAAGTCACGCCACTGGCCTTGCGCCTGACCGCTACCGTGATGCTCGGCGCCTGCCTGACCATGGCGGTGATCGGCGAATGGCTGATCGTCACCCTGTTCGGCGTGGCCTATCAACCGGCCTATCCAGCGCTGCTGGCATTGCTGCCGGGCCTGCTCGGCCTGTGCTACGCGAGCATCCTGCGCCTGGACTTGCTGGGCAAGAATCGACCCGGTTCGATCTCGCTGATGATGGGCCTCGGCGCCCTGCTCAACCTGGCGTTGAACCTGGTGATGATTCCGGCCTACGGCATTGTCGGCGCGGCGGCGGCTTCGTCGATCGCTTATCTCGCGGTCACGGTCGCCCTGCTGGTGATGTACTGCCGCCTCAGTCACGTACCGTTCTGGCAAACCCTGATTATCCTGCCCAGCGACATCGCGCCGATGCTGCTGGTCCTGCAACGGAAGTCGGCATGAAGTATTTTGCCCTGCTGGTGGGTCTTGGCCTGTCCGTCGATGCCTACGCCGGGCCGATGCGCTGGGCGGACATCCGCGACGGCAGCCTGTACCTGCAAGCCGATCGGCCCGACACCCTGACCGTGCAATGGGTGCCGGCGTGGCAGGCCGAGGCCAACGAAGAACACCTGTACCTGCTCGATGGCGCAGGCAAGCTGCAAGGTGAACGGCAGATCGCCGCCAGTGAAACCCGCGGCAGCCAGAGCTGGCCATTGGCACCGGGCGCCAGCAGCTATCGGCTGGAAATTCCCGGCTACAGCTTCCGTCGCTACCGGGTCGAACACGATGAGCGCACCGTCGCCCTGTTTGCCCCGGCCAAGGTGCACTTCAGTGCAGAAACCCACGACGGTGACGAGCTGTACTTCAAGGTCGCGGCCGGCGAACACGCGGTGCTGGCCGGCAAGTTCCACGGCGGTGTCGGCGCCCTGCAGGCGCAACGGGTGGGTGACGGCAAACAGCTGACACTGGCATTGAAACCCTATCGCGCCTACTGGCAATTCGACAAAACCGAGCTGCCGGTCGAGAGCCAGGATCAAGTCTGGCGCCTGCGCCTGCAAGGCAGCGGCAAGGCCGCGTTCTGGCTCGACGGCACGGCCAACCTGTTTGCACAGAGTCCGCAGCAACTCAAGCCGCTGCGCGAGGACGCCGGCCAGACCCGCTTGAACCTGGGCCAGAAATCCGTGGGCAACACGCCGTACCTGGGCATCGCCCTGCCCTACACGATGCCACCGCCCTCCAGTTATGCCGTGCTCGATGCACTCAAGCCGCAAGCCGGGGCCTACTACAGCTTTGTCGATGTCACCGCGCGCAAGCCGCAGTACGAAGACGCTTTCCGCCAGCTGTATCAGGACCGCTTCGGCATCCGCCAGGACATCACCCTGCTCGCCGGCAGTCAGCGTCAGGCCGATTTACGCCCCGACGTCATGAGTAACAGCGGCCTCGACGCCTGGCTGGCTTCGACCCGAGCCCTCGGCGGCAAAGGCACCCATTACATCGGCTTTGCCGACGAACCGAATCTCAACTACCCGGACTACGCCAGCTACCAACGCATTTTCAACAGCATGGCCCGCCAGGTGCGCAGCAACCCCGACAATGCCAAGGCCGGCGTGCGCATCGCCATGCCGGCCAGTTCACGACTGGTCAACGGCCCGTTTGCCGACAACGCCGCCGACAAGCGTGGCATCGATTGGGCCAGACGCTTGCTGAAGGAGTCCGGCGAGCAGGTCGATGCACTGGCCTGGCACGAGTGGATGGTCCGCGATCTGCTGGCCACCCGCAGCTATCGCGACAGCGTGCGGCGTGCCGCCGACCTCGTCGGGCTGGATGCCCAAGGCCGGCCGCGCAAGGCCCTGCTGCTGGACCAGACCAACATGTCCAGCGGCTCGAGCCTGAGCCCTTATGACCAGGAAACCCACTACGCCGCCCTGTGGTGGGCTTCGGTGGTGATCAACGCATCCCAGGACGGCTTGCTGGAAATGCTCAACTGGTTCCAGGCCGCCGATGAACCCGAGTATCCCAAAGGCATGCTGCGGGTAATGGGCGACGACCGTTTCGAGCTCAAGCCGGTGGGTCTGGCCCAACAGTTCATCCAGCAGCATTGGCTGCAAAAGGTCTTGCCGCTGGAAAACGACGCTTTCGAGGTGGACGTACTGGCCATGGCCGACGACGCCAAGCGCAGCCTGTTGGGGGTCAACAAGGGTTCGCGCTTGCAGCGTGTCGACTTGAATGGAACGAAATGCCCGCTGAACAAGGGCTCATTGCGTTACTTCGGCGCGGACAACCGCAGCCGCGACGCACCTTTCGACTGCCGGGACGGTCGCGTGACCTTCGAGCTGCCCGGGCAAACCCTGTTCGCCCTCAGCTGGATCGCCTCATGACCGCCTCTTCTGTGTTTGGCCGCGCAGGCATGTCGCCGCGCGCTGGTTCACTCCACTCACGGGACATCCCGTCAGGAGCCAATAACATGAGCGTACTGCACAAGATCAGCGAACACATTCGCCAAAAGGGCCTCGGCACCACCCTGAAAAAGGCCTGGAAGCACTACGTGTTTTCCCATGAAGAACTGCTGTGGATGGAACGCGACCTGGTCACCCCGGTACCGCCGCACAAGCTCAAGCCCTACCCGCCGCTGCGGATTCTGGACATCACCCCACAAAACGCCGTGGCCTTTACCCGGCATTTCGGTGATCGGGTCGACACCATGGCCGAGCTGGCCCGGGAGGGTTACACCGGGCACATGCACGTGGATGAAAACGGCGATGCCGTGGCGTTCATCTGGGGCGCGGCGCGCAACTACCATGACAAGCACTACTACGGCTGCTGGTTCCCGGTGAAGCCCGGCGAGTTCTTCGAATTCGGTGGCGAGCTGGCCCGGCCCTACTGGGGCACCCGGCTGTCGATGGACCTGCAGACCGAGTTGTGGAAAGCCATGCTCGCCCAGGGCTGCAACAAAGTCGTGGACGTCTGTGAATGGCACAACATCCCGGCGCTCAAGCTGCACATCCGCACCGGATACAGTGAACAGGGACGCATCATGAACGTATACGAACTGTTTGGCCGCTGGCGCTTCTACCGTGAATCACGCTACACCGGCTCGCGCCTGGACACCTTGCGCAAACCGGTGCGTGAACCGGCCACGGCCGAGGCGACCTGACCCTATGGCGGCTCGATTCGAATGGCGCACTTCGTTGTGCGCCCCCGACTTTCCCGCAGCGGCCTATGAGGCGCTGCGCGTGCGGGTGACGGCGCACACACCGTTCAATACCCTGGCCTGGCTGTGCGCCTCGGAACGGGCACTGCAGGCCGATGAACAACTGCACGTGCTGCTCGCCTGGCAGGAGGACGAACTCGCCCTGTGTCTGCCGCTGGTGGCTTCGCTGGAGCGTTTTGCACGTGTGCCGTTTCGGGTCCTGCATCATCTGGGCTACCCGCTGGCCGACCGCCTCGCGCTGATCTCGCGACTCGATGCCGATCAACTGCGCATGGCCCTGAGGCAGATACGCGGGCACCTGCCCCATGCCCTGCTGCAACTCAATGAGATGACCGGTGACGACCAGGTGCTGAATGCCTGGGCAGCCGGCTCCTCAACATCCGAGCGACGCCTGAGTTGTCGGGCGCCGGTGCACCTGATCAGCGACGCCGACCATCAGGAGGTGTCCGGTGATCCGCGCTACAAACTGCGCCGGGCGCGCAAGCGTATCGCCGCGTGTGGTGCGCAGGTGCGGCGGATCATCCCCGATTCCGTGACCATGGGCCCGTTGTTGCAGGACATCAGTGAAGTCGAAGCGGTCAGCTGGAAAGGCGACGAAGGCGTGGGGATCTTCGCCGACGAGCGCCACCGCCAATGGATGAACCGTGCCTTCACCGCCCTTGCCGCCCGGGGTCTGGTACGGGTGGTGGTGCTGGAGCTCGAAGGACGTTGCATCAGCTATCGCCTGGGCTTGCTGGAACAGGGGCGGCTGTATGACTACAACCTGGCGTTCCTGCCGCAGTATGCCGATCTGGGCAGCGGCCGGGTGCTGCTTGAAGAATGGATTCGTTGGGGGCTGGAGGACGATTGGCGCTGGATCGATGCGTCACGGGTCAGCCTGGAAAACTCCAGCCATCAACTGCATGAACGCATGACCGGGCAAGTGGAACACTGGCGCTGGAGTTTCTATTCCTGGCGCCCCAGTGGCTTGGTGCTGGGCCTCGCGCTGCGGGTCTGGCAGCGTCTGAAACCCGGATTGCAGCAATGGCGCGCCAAACGTGCAGCGGCCGCCACTCGACCGGTTACCCCCCTCGCGGCGGTGCCCGCCGAGGTGGCAAGCGCGAAAAAAAATAAAAACAGGGAGGGTGAACATGCCTCGGCAAGTGATAGTCAACGCTGACGATTTCGGCCTCAGTGCCTGCGAAAACGCGGTGATTCTCGGTGCGTTCCAGGCCGGAATCATCAGCTCCGCCACCGCCATGGCCAACATGCCGGCATTCGAAGCAGCCTGCGGCCTGGCGCAACATCCGCTGCTTGCCGGGCGCATCGGCCTGCACTTCAACCTGACCTACGGCAAGCCGCTGAGCCAGAGCATCCTCCAGCGTCCGCTGTTTTGCGACAGCGCCGGGGTGTTCGACTTCAACCTGTCGCGCACTCGCCTGTGGCTCGGCCGGCGTGACCGCGCGGCGGTGCAGGAAGAACTCGAAGCGCAATGGCAACGCTGCGTGGACCACGGCATGCGCCCCAGCCATCTGGATTCGCATCAGCACGTGCACAACATCTGGCCGATCGGCGAAATCGTCGCGCGCTTCGCCGCTCGCCAGGGTGTGCCGGTGCGCCTGGCCCGCAACCTCGGGCAAAACCTCAGCCTGCCCAAGCGGGTCTTCAAGGACTTGCTCAATCGACGCCTGAGCAATCTGTGCGGCGCCACCGCCGACTACGTGTGTACGCCGGTGGACCTGCGCAACGCAGCCCCGCCAAGCGACGGCCTGCTGGAAATCGTCGCGCACCCCAACCAGCTTGGCGCCGATTTCGGTGACGCTTACCTGGAGCCGGGAGAGTCGCTGAGTGCCTTGCTCGCGCAACGTTTGCCGGGTGTGCCGAGGGTGGCCTATACCGCAGCGCTTGATGGCCACGCGGCGCGCCCACAGGCCCTTCTCGATTAACGATCCGCGCGATGGTCGTCGACGATAACGCGGGGAACCAGACCGCCCGCGTTGTCCGTGCTTCCATCGTCGGAACGCCGCCCGGAGCGAGCTCGCTCCTGCAAAGTTTTGAGTGCTGGACGGGCGCTTTTTTGGCGCCTGAAAATTGTGTCAATAACGTTACATACATTGAAACAAATTGATGGCAAGAGGATGGCCATGCCCCCGCAATGGTGATCTATACCCATCATAACCTTCACCCCCGCAGCATCTTTCCTTCGCTAAGGAGGGCTTCATGAGCACACTCGACAAGCTTCGCGACCGCATCAGACAAAAGGGTTTGGGCCGAACATTCGGCACGCTGTGGAAACGTTATGTGTTCTTTCATTGGGAACTGTTGTGGATGGAGCGCGACCTGGTCAGTCCGGTCCCGCCGCACAAGTTGCGGCCCTACCCGCCTGTGCGCAAAGTCGACATTACGCCGGAAAATGCCATTGCCTTTGCCAAGCACTTCGGTAATCGCGTGGAGACCATGGCCGAGCTGGCCGCTGAAGGCCATACCGGGCACATGTATCTGGATGACGAAGGCCACGCCGTGGCCTTCATCTGGGGCAGTACCCGGGACTATCACGACCGCCATTACTACGGCTGCTGGTTCCCGGTGAAGGAAGGTGAGTTCTTCGAATTCGGTGGCGAGATGACTCGTGCCTTCTTCGGCACCCGCCTGTCCGTCGATGTGCAAGTGGCGCTGTGGGAAGCCATGGCGGCGCAAGGCTGCAACAAGGTGGTGGACACCTGCGAAACCCACAACATCCCGGCGTTGAAGCTGCACATTCGCATGGGCTACCACGAGCAAGGCCGCGTCACCCATGTGTATGGGCTGTTCGGCCGCTGGCGCTTCTACCGGCAGAGCACCTACAGCGGCTCACGCCTCGATCCACTGCGCAAACCGGGGCGGCCAGTGGTGGCGGCGGCTTCGGCGGAGGCTTGATTCCATCGCGCAAACCGAGTCGCGGCCATCGCGAGCAAGCTCGCTCCCACAAATTGATTTCGATCGCCTTGTGGCAGCGAGCCTGCTCGCGATCAGGTCCTACACGACGAACAGATAAAAACCATTCATTCGCGGAAAAGTCTGACTGCTCATCCGTATCCACTTGGAT
This sequence comes from Pseudomonas vancouverensis, assembly GCF_004348895.1. GTDB lineage: Bacteria > Pseudomonadota > Gammaproteobacteria > Pseudomonadales > Pseudomonadaceae > Aquipseudomonas > Aquipseudomonas vancouverensis. The sequence goes on along the minus strand of NZ_RRZK01000008.1, from coordinate 130,841 downwards.
ACAGTTGCGCGATGAATTATCTTGTCCAGCAAACCGCAGCTTTCGCTACATGGCACGCCTCTGTTCGCGACTTGCGCGCAAGGATCGCCATCGCCCGTCGCATTGATCGTGCGATGGCTGGCAACCTGGGTGACAACAAATCAGTGGGGGATGGCGTGTCGGAAATGCGCGTGGACGTGGGCGCGGGATACCGGGTCTACTTCACCATACGAGAGGGTCTGGTCATTATCCTGCTGGCTGGAGGTGACAAGTCCTCACAACGCGCGGATATCAAACGTGCAAAAAAAATGGCACAGGAGGTTTGACCATGGGCCAGACTTTGACCGCTTTCGACATGGCTACACTGTTGGACAGCGATGAAGCCATCAGCGAATACCTGTCCCAGGTGCTGGCTGACGGTGATAACGAGGAGTTTCTTCGCGCCATTGGCTATGTAGTAAAGGCTCGGGGCATGACGCAGATCGCCAAAGACTCCGGAATGGGACGCGAAAGTCTGTACAAGGCCTTCGCACCCGGCGCAAAACCACGCTTTGAAACGGTCTTGCGTGTTCTCCACGCGCTGGGCATGAACCTATACGCCCAAGCGGGTCATTCAGCCAATCACTAAAGGCTATCCCTCGACTCAGTCCTTGATCACCACCCAGGTGAAACACAACGGCAACTGCGCCGGCCGTTGCTGGTAACGGTCATAGGCCTCTTCGCGGTTTGAATGCGGATACTCCTGGAAGTGGCTGATGCGCAGCCCTGCGGCGAGGGCGGCGGTGAACAGGTCGCCCAGGGTGTGGGCGAACCAGTAGGACGGTGCGGCCGGTTGTTCGACCTTGCCTTCGTAGACGATGGGTTCGTGTTGCACGAACGGCTCGCGGCGAAAGTAGGAGCTGGACAGGCTGAAAGGGTCGACGGAATCCGGGTCGAACATTTCCAGGAACGGGTGGGTTTCGTACACCACCAGTGCCCCGCCGGGCTTCAGGGTCTGGGCGACGTGGCACATGAATTCGCCGATGTCGGGCATCCAGTTCAGCACGCCGATGGTGATCAACGCCAGGTCGAAACGCTCATGTAATTCAACGGGCAAGTGGTGGATATCCGCCTCGATGAACTGCGCGGCGTGGGGCGAGCGCGATGCCAGCTCCCGTGCCTGTTCAAGGAACGCTGAGGACTGGTCGACGCCCACCACGCTGCGGGCGCCCAGTGCGTACAACGACAGGCTTTCACGGCCGTTGTTGCAGGCCAGTTGCACTACATCCTTACCGTCGACACCGACCTGGGTCAGCAACCCGGTCAGCGTCTCATCCAGACAGGTAAATCCGGCCTGGCTGACGTTGTTCAGCAACGCCTGCCAATCGGGCGCATCCCGGTGATGACGGGCGGAATCGTTCCACGCCTCGCGGTTGCTCGCGATGGCCTGTTCTTTTGTCGGCATTTCCATTGCACGCTCCTGCACTCGAGTCTGATTGACCGGCACGAGTCTAGATCAGCGCCTGAAGCAGCCCAATCGGTAGAGTGTTGTGAACATGTAAGCCGCCCGGCGCCGACGTTCAGCGGCGAGAGCTATAGTTAATGGCCTTGGGGAAACGCCATTCAATCGATGCCGCAGGTGTTGCCATGAAAAAAACCGATCTGACGCTGCTGTTCACCCTTTGCCTGACCGCGACAATGGCCGCCCAGGCGGACGACCTCACCCCCACCACCGACTACAGCAGTGAGTTCAACTATTACGGCGCGGACCAGCCCTTCGCTCATCCCGTGCCGCCATCCCTGAGCACCGTACCGCCGGGCTCGTATATCCCGACTGCACCCGGGGATTTCATCCCGGTGTCCAGCGAGCACGTGTTCTCCGACTCGCAACTGCCAACCGTGGCCGATGCCTCGGTGCGCGTGTTCATCCGCTCCTACGATGCCGAGCGTGGTGTCTACGTCAACCAGGAAGTGGTCAATCCTGGTTGCATGATGTCCTGCTTGCGCCAAGGGCCGGTGTTGCAATGACAGCTACCACTGGCGTTTATCCGGGCGCGCCAGGCCGAGTTTTTCGATGCGGTAGCGCAGCATGTCGCGGCTCAGGCCCAGCAGGCGTGCCGATTTGGTGACGTTCCAGTCGGTCTTGTCGAGCATCTTGCGCACCATGTCGCGTTCCACCTCCGGCAGGTTCATCGACTCGGTGCCGTTGTAGGACGGACGCGGTTCGCTGTACTGCGGTTCGTGCTGGAACAGCGGCGGCTCATCCACCAGGCTCAGGCAGACGTTGAGCTGGTGGGCGGCGATGGTGTCGCTTGGGGTCAGCAATACGGTTTGCTCGAGCATATTGCGCAATTCGCGCACGTTGCCCGGCCAGCTGTAGCTCAGCAGCAGGTCTTCGGCCTGATCGCTGAAATGCAGGTTCGGCTTGCCATAACGTTTACCGTGAATCGCCAGGAAATGCCGGGCCAGCAACAGGATGTCGGCGCCCCGGGCATACAGGCGCGGGACCTTGATCGAGATGATGCGCAGGCGGAAGAACAGGTCGCGGCGGAACTTGCCTTGCTGGACCATTTGTTCGAGGTTGCAATTGGTTGCGCTGATCACCCGCAGATCGACCTTGCGCTCCTTGACCGAACCCACGCGGCGAATGGTGCGGTCTTCCAGCAACTTGAGCAGCTTGGCTTGCAGCAGCAGGTCCATCTCGCCGATTTCATCAAGAAACAGCGTGCCGCCATCAGCGGCTTCGACCAGCCCGAGGCGACGGTCCTTGGCGTCTGTGAAGGCGCCCTTCTCATGACCGAACAGTTCCGACTCCACCAGGTTCGAGGGGATCGAGGCGCAGTTGAATTCAATGAACGGGCCCTTGGCACGCGGGCCGTCGAAATGCAGGGCGCGAGCCACGAGCTCCTTGCCGGTACCGGTCTCGCCTTCGACCAGCACCGGTGGCAGGTCGCCGCTGGCCATGCGCCGTTCGGCGTCGAGCAACTGGCTGATGGTGTTCTTCAGGTACGCCATCGGCGCCGACTCACCGATCAGTGCCTGCACGCCGGAACCCTGGGCTTCACGTTCCTGATAGAACGACAGCGTGCGTTCCATGCGGTCGGTGGCCAGGGCCTTGTCCAGCAGCAGCTTGAGCTCCGGCAATGCAACCGGCTTGGTGACGTAGTGAAACGCCCCCTCTTTCATCGCCACCACCGCGTCTTCGACATTGCCGTAGCCGGTCATCATGATCACTTTCAGATCCGGCGCGCTGATGCGCAGCTTCTGGATCAGGTCGTGACCGCTCATACCGGGCAAAGAGTTGTCGGTCAGTACCACGTCCGGCATGAAAGAACCCAATTGCTCGAGGGCGTCTTCGGCCGAATGGCAGACGGTCACCTCGAAGTCCTTTCGCTCCAGATAGGTCTGGATGTTCTCGGCAAGGATTTCGTCATCCTCGACCAGCAGAATGCTGTGCTCCATATTCCCCTCCCGTTGCCACTTTGAAATTGAGACAAACGCGGGTTCCTTCCTGCTCCTGGCTGGTCAGTTCGACCGAGCCTGCAAAACGCTCCATTATTCTTTTGACCAGCGACAGGCCGACGCCCAGCCCACCTTGCTTGGTGGTGAAAAACGGTTTGAAGACCATTTGCTGTTGCTGCCGCGACATGCCCTTGCCGGTGTCGGTCAAGGCCATGCGGACCGCGTCAGGGGCCGGTGAGTCGATCTCGATCGTCAGCACGCCGCCCTTGGGCATCGCTTCCAGGGCATTGGCAAACAGGCTATTGAGAATTTGCGTGAGCAGCACCTGTTGGCTGACGATCGGTGGGACACTTTTCGGACTGAAACGCACCTCGACATTCGAACGCTTGATCAACGGATCGAAGGCGCTCAGGGCGTCTTCGATGGCCAGTTGCAGATCAACGGTTTCAAAGTCGTCGTTCATCGGCCGCAACGACACCAGCAGCTCCCGAACCCAGCGCGACATGCGGTCGACCTGATTGATGATGTCGCCAATGTTCTTCTGCGCACTTTGGCTGGCGATTTCCTGGGCCAGCTCGGCACTGGAGCGGATGTTGGCCAACGGATTGCGCAAACTGTGGGCCACCGCCGAGGACATTTCCCCGAGGGCGACGAAGGTTTCGTTGGCAATCAATTGCTTCTGCTGGGTCTGCAACAGCATCGCCGCGCGCCGCACGATCCAGAACAGCCCCAGGTAGATGGCGGCGCCGCCAATCAGCGTGGCCAGCCAGATCGACTTGAAGCCGCGCTGGATGCGCTCGACCAGGTCCGCAGGCTCCTTGTAGATCTCGACCATGGCGATCACTTTGCTTTTATCGGCATTGAACATCGGAATGTAGTTCTCGATGAACAGGTATTCCGGCTCGCGCAGCAGGCGCTGTTCGGGGCGCTCTTCGTCGATCTCGTGGTAGCTGGTGGACACCAGGGATTTCATTTCGAACGACTCGTCCAGCTCGTCGTCATCGTCGATGCGCGCGCCGATCAACTCCGGGTTGGTCGACCAGACCACGGTCCGGTCCAGGGCATAGACGTTGGCCAGCAGGATGTCGGGCAGATGCTCCACATGATCGAGAAACTCGATGCGCGCGCCTGCCCGGGAAGCGGAGTCGACATCGGGATAGCTGTGGTCCATGCGCGGATCGAGCATCTCGCCCATGGTGTGTCGGGTGTTGATGCCGGCATGACGGATCTCGGCTTCGCCGATGGCCTGAATGAACTGCGCAGTCAACATCGAGTCGCGCTCGATGCTCTCATCCACCACAAAACGCGTGGAGATATAGCCCAGCCCCAGCGCCACTGCGGCGATGATGAAAAAGCTCGCCAGAGAGAACCACCGCAGCAGATTGAACTGCGGTCGCCACCCCTTGCCTGGTGCTGCCGGAGCGTCCGGCGCAGGTACTTTTTGTTGTTCCAGTATCTGCATGGGTGTGTCCTGGGTTGGTGAATCAAGCCTGTTCAGCGATGTTTCGAATCAGTGTAGGTAACAATTGATAGCAATTGACTGGCCACCGTAACTATTTCGATACTTTTGCTGCTAACTCATTGCATCTGCGTGGTTTTCGTCGGTGCGACCGAGTGGTAATGCTGCGGTTCTTCGTTTTCGCTGGCCAAGGACTGCGCTGGCGGATGCTGCCGGTCGGTCTCGGCCTGGAGGAATTCGATAATGGACTGGGCGGAATGCTCGTCCATGCGCAGGTTGGGCATCGGAATCTTGTTGAACTGATCAAACAGCTGCATGGCAATCGGGTCTTTCTCGGCGAGCATGCGGTCCGGTTCGCGAATCCAGCGGTTGAGCCAGGCCGGATCACGCTGCCGGGTCACGCCGATCAGGTCCGGGCCGATGCTGCGCAGGCCGATGCCCTGCCCGTCCAGGGGGCCGAGGCTGTGGCACGAAGCGCAGCGGGTGCGGAACAGTTCTTCGCCGTTGCTCGGCGGACGAATCTGCGGCGCGTCGGCGTAGCTTTGTTCAACGCTGGGCTGTTTCCAGTTTTGCAAGGTATTGGCCAGTTGGTCGGCGAGAATCCACGGATTTTCGAAGGGCGAGGCTTTCATCCAGCGCCCGGTTTCCTGGTTGCCGACAATCAGGCTCAGGTTGTGGTCCTTGCTGCGACCGTTGTCGACGCCTTCGATGAACAGCCCGAGCTTCTTGCGCAGCTCGGTGACGTCGGCGAACTCCCCGGTAAGGAAGCGCCAGCCCGGCCCGACCTGGAAGCGTTGCGAATAGGCCTTGAGCACCTCGGGGGTGTCGCTCAAGGGATCGATGCTGATGGAATAGAAAAACACGTCCTTGCCGACCCGGTCGCCCAGCAGTTTCTGCACCTGGCGCAGGCGTGCGGTTTCCAGTGGGCAGGAGTCGCTGCAGGAGGTGAAGATGAAGTTGATCACCACCACCTTGCCTTTGATCAGGTCATCGAAAAAATGCAGCTGCTGACCGTCCTGGTCGGTCAGCAGGGTGTTGGGGAAATAGTCGCCACCCCACGGGGTGGCGGATTGTTCTGCAGCTGCCTTCTCGACCGGTGCGCTGGCGAGGGCTTGCTCGGTGGACGAAGCAGGTGCGGGTGTCGACGACGCCTGGTTGGCGATCAGCAGTCGACTCGCCAGCAACCCCGTGACCAGCACCAGGATCAGGTGCATGCCCAAGGCGCGTTTGCGTGGTGTATTCAACGTCATGTCGACACCCTCCCTCTTCATGGTTTGACTGTTACTTGTGGACCCAGGCCGTCGCCAGTGCGGAAGGTTGGCAGCGCGGCAGAGTTCACGTAGCGCACGCCGTCCCAGCTTGGCAGCGGTGTCGGCATCAACTGGAATTGTCCGGGCTTCTCAATGTCCCAACGCAGCAGCATCGAGTTGTCCTCGTGCTGGGTGTTGTGACAGTGCTCCATGTAGGTCCCGGCAAACTCACGGAAGTTGATTGCCATTTCCACGCTGTCCAGGCCATCGTTTTCCGAACCGATGCGGTACACGTCCTTGCGTGCCCATTTTTCCCACTCAGGCGGTGCCTTGCCGCCGCGACTCAAGATGATCCCCTCCTCGAAGTGCACGTGCACCGGGTGGCTCCAGCCCTTGCCGCCGAGCTTGATGTTCCATACTTCCAGGGTGCCGAAGCCGTTGGTGCCAGCGTCGGTTGGGCCGGTTTTCAGCTGCGTGGCCGCGTTCAGGCGACGAGGGTCCATGTGATAGCCGAAGCCGCCGTCGGTCTTGACGGTCCAGGGCGCTTCATCGGTACCGTCGGAGCGACCGAAGACAAAGCTGCGATGCCGGGCCTGGGACAGCAGCACCTTGTCGGCGGCGTTGTCGCGGTGGATCTTCAGCGGGATCATCACCAGGCCTTCAGCCTTGCCCGGTTTGGCCGGTTCGTACTTCGAAGGGTCCATGGCCAGGTCCTGACCGGTATAGGCCTTGACGTTGAGTTGCAACACCTTGCCCACCGCCGGATCGCCCTTGTCCCATTGCGGGCCCTTGCTGGTCTGCTTGATCACCGCCAGGTATTTCTCGGAGAGCACGTCAGCCAGGGAGATCGCTTCTTTCGGGCCCTTGCCGTCGTCATGGGCCAGCAGGTTGACGAAGAAGATCTTGTCCCCCGGCTTGATGCCGTTCTTGGCGAAGTTGACGATGATGTCGAAGCGTTCGGCGATACCTTGGGTCGGCAGGATGGCGTTGTGGTTCTGCTTGTCGCCGTCAGCGTCGAGGTCCATGGTGCCGTCGAACGGCACGGCGTGCTCCATGATGTTGCCGTCGTTGGCAATCATGTGGAACGGCACACGGGCATAGGACACACCCGAGCCTTTGGGTCCCTGGAACTCGCCACTGGTGCCCTTGATTTCCCGTACCAGGGCGAACTTGTAGTAGCGCGACACCGAGCCGTTGAGCATGCGGAACCGATAACTGCGGGCGCGCACGTCCAGGGTCGGTTTCCAGCCCCAGTTGACCACCACCTGGTCACCAAGGAAGCCGTCGGTGTTGAACGGGTTGAACCACAGCTGACCGTTCTGATCCCAGGCCTTGTCGGCAAACACCAGGTTGACGTCGTAGTCGCGGTTACCCCATGGCAAGCCACTGCCGCTGGGGAAACGCAGGTTGACGCCGTCATCGACGGCCTCGTTGCCACGGTCCAGGGCGCTGTAGTAGTTCATCATCGCCGCGTTGCCCTTGTAGACGTTCTGCGCGGTGAAATCGAGCATGTGGTCGTGGAACCAGTGGGTGCTCATGGTCTCGCGCCAGTCGCCACGGATCTTGATGGTGCCGTGGTCGCAGGTCTTCAGGCCCGGGCTCATGTCATTGGTCCACAGGGTTTCCCCCGGCGAGCAGGGGAACGCTGCCCGTGGGTCGGTCGCGGTGGTGTTGATGCTGTCGTAGCCGGCCAGCTGGATCGGCCAGCGATAGTCGTAGTACTGCCCCGGGAAGAAGAACGCGTTGGCATAGCCGTCGCTTTCCGCCGGTGCGTGACCGTTGTGCTCGTGGGTGGTGATGGTGTGCAGACCAAAACCCATGTTCGCCGACGGGTCGATGGGCAGGCCGTTGTAGTGGCGCATCAGCACGGGCTGGCCGTAGCGCACCATCAACAGTTTGGGCGGCAAGGTGCCGTCGAAGGTCCACACCGAGTTGTGGTTCTGCACCGGCATCAGCGGATGCAGGCGTGGCTCGACGCCTTTGGACGTACCGTCGGTTGCCGGAATGCCGGCGACGTTGTGATACAGGCCGCCCGGGCCGAACTCACCCACGGCGTAGTGGTGCATTTGCCGACTGTCACGCAGGCCGCCGTTGGTGCGGATACCGGTCTGCACGGTCTTGTAGGCGTACTGCGGGTAGAATTCGTTCCAGCGCTGGTGCGACCAGCCCTTTCCTGGTGGACGGCCTTCGGCGGACGAGCCGATATGGCGGTTGAGGAACTGTTCGATCTGCACCTGCCAAGGGTTGCGGTCGACCGAGTTGGAGTACTGGCTGGGGAACGGCGTCAACCCTGGCTGGCGCAGGAACGCGTCGAGGGCCAGGCTGGGCGGCGCACTGCGGGCGATACTGGTCGGATCTTGCGCTGGCAGCGGACCAATCCCCGGTGGCGGGAACGGCAGTTGCGCTGCCGGTGTGGTGGGGTCGAGTTTTTCCGGTCCGAACTCTTCGAACAGCAGCATCTGCTGAGTGAACGGCTGCGCCCCAAACAACGGGCTGGGCTTGCCATTGGTGGGGTAGTTGAAACTGGTCTGCTGCGCCGGTGGCAGCTGGTTTTCTACCCGGGTCGTGTTACGGGTGCCCTTGACCCCGTCAGGCAGGTCGAAAGAGTCTTCGTTGGCCTCCGGCATGCTGAGGATGGCATTGAGCGCCGCCGGTTCATCTGCAGGTTCATCGTAGTAGGCCGAAGGGTCCGAAGGCTCCGGCTGTCGTTCGTCGTCTATGGGGCTGGCACGCGTGATCCCTGTGCACAAAGTCATCGAAAGAAGGACGCTCAATGGCGCCAGCTTGAACCACTTGGAGGGGTACCGCGCTTTTCTGTCCATCACCAGCCGCCTCGTATTCGGGAAGGGGGTGATGGGGGATTTGCAAGGAGCTCGCCAATTTTGTAACGGGGTTATACAAAAGTATTAACACACTGAAAAACAATGGCTTATGGATATCAATGTGCCATGACCGGGAAAAACGACTGGGGATTGACACCCGCTAACGGGGAAAGTTCATCCCCAGAATCAGGGGACCAACTTGAACGACAGACGGACAGACGTGCCCTTGCCTTCGCGGCTGTCCAGGGCCACGGCACCGCCGAAACGCTCCATGATCCGCTTGACCAGCACCAGGCCGACGCCCAGCCCGCCCTGCTTGGTGGTGAAGAACGGCCGGAAGGCCATGCTGCGCTGTTCGGCGGTCATGCCTTTGCCTGTATCCGCGACCACCACGCTCACACCTTGGGTGCCGCCAGGCTCCAAGGTGATACTCAGTGTGCCGCCCCTGTCCATGGCTTCCACCGCGTTGGACAGCAGACTGTTGAGGATCTGCGTGAGCTGCACCTGCTGGCTCAGCACCATGGGCGTCTGGTCCGGGTCGAATACCACGGTGACCCGGGCCTTGGCGATCTGCTGCTCGTAGGCCATCAGGCTGTCGTGCAGCGCCGCCACCAGGTTCACCGGTTCCGCCTCGTCGCTGAGCGGTCGCAGTGATTGCAGCAACTCGCGTACCCATTTCGACATGCGGTCGACCTGGCCAATGATGTCGCTGATGTTCTTGTGCGCCGCGCCGCTGTCGAACTCCAGGGCCAGCTCGGCGCTGGAACGGATGGTGGCCAACGGGTTGCGCAAACTGTGGGCGACCGCCGAAGACATTTCCCCCAGGGCGACGAAGGTTTCGTTGGTGATCAGTTGTTTCTGCTGGGCCGCCAGCAGTATCGCCGCGCGCCGCACGATCCAGTACAGGCCCAGGTAGATCAATCCGCCGCCCAGGGCCGTGGCCAGCCAGATCAGCACCAGCCCGCGCTCCATGCGATTGATCAGGTCCTGGGGTTCCTTGTAGATCTCGACCATGGCGGTGACCGTCTTGCCATCGGCATCGAACAGCGGAATGTAGTTCTCGAGGAAGATGTACTCCGGCGGTGTCACGAACTTCTGTTCCATGCGCGTCTTGTCGACGTCGTGGTAACTGGCTGACACCGGCATTTTCTCTTTGAAAGCACGGTCGAGGTCTTCGTCGGCATGGATCGTGGTGCCCATCAACGCCGGGTTGGTGGACCAGATCACCATGCGGTCGGGGGCATAGATGTTGGCCAGGATCACGTCCGGCAGATGCTCGATATGGTCAAGGAATTCGCCCCGGGCGGCGGCCCGGGCCAGGGGGTCGACGTCGGTGTATTCGCGGTCTTTGCGCGGGTCGAGCAACTCGCCCATGGTGCGCACGTTGGGGATCGACACATGGCGCACCTCGGCCGAGGCAATCGCCTGGATGAACTGCGAGGTCAGCAGAGCATCCCGCTGCACGCTTTCGGTAATCACGAACCGCGTCGACACCGCCCCCAACGCCACGGCCACCGTGCCGATCACCGCCATGCTGATCAACGAGAACCAGCGCAGCAGGTTGAACGGCTGCTTGCGCGTGCTCAGGCGAATATCGCTTTCGGACGGAAGTGTCTTGGCCATTGTGTTCATTTTGATGCAGTTCCAAAAATCCCTATTGGTTTATAGCCCACTCATGGCGTTTTGCCCGAACCTGGGTCTGCCATTCCCCACCTGCCCCGTTGCACCCATTTGCCCCCAATGCTGGGGACAGTGGCCCGCCTGACGGCTCAGCCCACAGGCGTCGAGCAAAGCGCCAAACGCCTGTGAGCCGGGCGTTACGCAGCCATTTTCGCCGGTTGGCATGGAATCTGCCGATGCCCTCGCAACTGACCCAGCCCCAAGGGCAGGTAATCTGATAGAGGGAATACTCATGCACCCTTTACTGTCCAAAACCGCGACCGTCCTGGTCGTGAGCGCTCTGGCCCAAGGCGTCGCCCAGGCGGCGTTGTTCGCTGTAGACCCCGGACCCTACCTGCCCGCCAATGGCAATTTCGCCGCCTGGTATCAGGACACCCATGGCCGCACCCTGGACCTGTGCCTGTCCAAGGCTGTCAGTTCCAGGGTTCCCACGACGCCGGGCACGCCGACCTACATGTGCTCGCTGATCCCGAATCCCGGGATTTTCGATGACACCAAACCGTTGGTCTTCCCGACCAACTTCCCCGACGAAGCGTTCTGGGCCACCGGTGAAACCACCATCGTCGACGCTGCCCGGGGCATTGACCTGACCTACGTCTCGGCGCTGGAAGCGGCGTTCAGTGGCGGCGATCCGGTTGAAGGCGACCAGATCAGCTTCGCCCGTATCCGCATACGCGTCGATGTGCCCACCGCGGGCACCTACGTCATCACTCACCCTTACGGCGTCGAGGTGTTCAACATCGACACCCCCGGGCGGCGGGCGATCAACATGACCCGGGACATCGGCATCGGTGCTCCGAAAACCTACGACGGCGCGCTCAAGGGTGACGTCGGGCCGTTCCTGCGCAGCATCAACGGCCCCTACACCGAGACCAACCCGACTACCGGCCAGGCCGAACAGTTCGTCGGTGATCCGAACCTCAACGAGGCCGTCACCGGCAGCCCGTTCAATACCAACTACGTGCGCATCGAAGGGCCCAATGGCCTGGACCTGCGCACCGAGCTGTTTGCTGTGTCCGGCAAGTTGTCGACGGTGGTCCGGCCAACGCCGGTCATCACCCAGCGCAGCACCTATTCCCGGCATGCCGGTACCAGCGCCCCGGTGGCCCAGCAGGACGTGTTCGTCCAGGCGCCACCGCCACCGGCCACGGTCACCCTGGACAGCAATAACCCGGTGCTGAACTTCACCGAAGCGGACACCACCGGCCACTGGTACGCGCAATCGTCGACCAACCCGACCCTGCCCAGCACCCTGCAAGTGACCGCCGACAACCATCTGGCCATTGCCAGCAGCACCCCCACCACGCTGCCCATGCCCCTGACTGACCTGGTGGTGATCTCCCGCGCCGAGTACAGCCTGGGCAGCGGGCAAATCACCATCGTCGCCTCGACCAGTGACGAGACCTCGCCACCGGTCCTGACCGCGACCACCGACACAGGTGTCGCCATCGGCGCCTTGAGTGGCGACGGCGCCACGAAAAGCCTGGCCACCGGCATTTCGCCGATTCCACCCAGCAAGGTGCGCGTGACGTCATCCAATGGCGGCAGCGACACCGAAGAAGTGGTCATCGTGCAATGAACGCTCACATGCCCAGATCCCCATCAGGAGGCATCATGAACAATTGGCCACGCCTGGCGCTCAACGCCCTGGGACTGACTCTTTCGCTGTCCGGCAGCGCTTTCGCGCAACTCAATGCCGTCGACCCCGGCCCTTACACCTTCGCCACGGGTAAATTCCCGATCTGGTATCAGGACAAGAATCTGCTGTCGATGGAACTGTGCCAATCCCGGGCCGTCAGCTCGCGGGTCGGTGCTACCACGCCACCGGCGTACATGTGCACCCTGCTGCCGACACCCGGTATTTTCGATGACACCCAGCCAATGGTATTCCCCGACAACTGGCCGGACGAAGCCTTCTGGTTCCTCGCCGAAACCAACATCCCCAACAATGCTGCCGGTTATGGCATGGACGCGTACGTTGCCGGGATCGAAGCCGCCTTCGCCGGTGGCAATCCGCTCGATGGCGACCAGATCAGCTTCGCGCGGATTCGCATGAGGGTGAACATTCCCGTCGCCGGGACCTACACCATCACTCACCCCTACGGCGTGGAAACCGTCAGGGTGGACACCCCCGGGCGTCGGGCGATCAACATCACCCGCGATGTCGGCATCGGCGCACCGGGCGTGTTCAGTGGCGCGCTGGCCGGTGACATCGGTCCGTTCCTGCGCAGCGTCAATGGTCCCTACACCGAGGTGAACCCGGACACGGGCGCGGTGGAAACCTTCGTCGGCGATCCGAACCTCACCGAACAAGTGACCGGCAGCCCCAACAACACCAACTTCGTGCGTATCCAGGGGCCGGCCGGGACCATCCAGACCAACCTCTTCACCGTGGCCGGCAAGGTGCTCGACAGCCGCGCGCAAACCGCGGTGGACCTCGATCGCGCCACGTACCGGCGCACCAATGGCACCAATGGAACCAACACCCGGGTGGAAGTGTTCGCCAAGGCCGGCAACGGTTCGACCCTGTGCTTCCGCGAAAGCATTGCACTGGTCCCCGGCCCGCCTGTCACGCCGTGCCAGACCAGCATGTTGGGGGACAACAACGGCCACTACTTCGGTCAGCACCTGCTGGCCAACGGCACTGTACCGCCGGTCGTGGTCGTGACCGCCACCAATCCCGCCGGAACCACGCGACCTACCGCCGTATCGAGCAAGCTGTCCGACGTGGTGAAAGTGCAGACGGCACGCTATGACTGGAGCAGCCACAAGCTGCTGATCGAAGCCACGTCCACGGACGAAGTGGTAGTGCCGGACATGGTTGCCCAGGGCTTCGGTCGGCTGACGAAGAACGGCCTGACGCAATCGCTGACCGTTACTGAGCTGAAGCAGCCACCCGCGACCGTCACCGTCAAATCTGCCGCTGGCGGCAGCGATACCGAGCCGGTCGTGGTGGTCGGAACAGCGCCGGACTCCGGGCAGAATCAACGGCCGATCAACGTCAATGATGTCGCCAGCACCACCTTCGGCGTGCCGGTCACCATCAACGTGCTGGCCAACGACAGCGACCCGGACAACAACACGCCATTGAGCGTCACCGCGCTGACCCAACCGGCCGCAGGCCAGGGCACCGTGGCCATGGCGGTCAACAACGTGGTCTACACCCCACCGGCCGTGGTCAATGCGCCGCTGACCACCACCTTCACCTACAAGGTTCAAGACGCCAAGGGACTGGCCTCGGCCACTCCGGCGACCGTGACGGTCACCGTGGCGCCTAACCAACCACCGGTAGCCAATGCCGACAGCGCGGCAACCCAGGGTGTACCGGTGACCATCAGCGTGCTGGCCAACGACACTGATGTGGAAGGCAACTTCCCGCTGGCGATCGACAGCATCACGCAACCGGCAGCTGGCCGCGGTACGGTCGCCATCAGCGGCACCAACGTGACCTACACCCCGCCAGCCGTGGTACTGACGCCTTTCACCACGACCTTCACCTACGTCGCCCGGGACAGCTTTGGCGCCCTGTCGGCACCGGCCACGGTCACCGTGCAAGTCTCGCCACCGCTGGTGCTTGAAGTGTTCAACGTGACGGCGGCCACCGTCACTGCCCGTGCCGGCAACCGCTTCACCTGGAACTTCACCGGTACCTCGTCGACGGTCTTGGGCAACACGGTCACCGTTCAGGTCACCACCCCGGCCGGGCTGGTCACCCTGGGCACCGCCCCTGTGGCGATCACCGGACGCTGGACGCTGACAGTCACCAACACCACGGTCGCTCCGTCGCTCAACCCGACGGCGACCATCCGATCAACCCCGGGCTCGGTACGCAACGTCACTGTCACCGTGCAGTGAGTGCATGCCCCACCGGCCGGTTCGGTCGGTGGGGCCAGCCCCCCAACTCAAGGACCCTGTCATGAAAACATCGACCGCCGCCCTGCTCTGCCTGCTCCTGCTGTGCAGCGCTGCCGGCGTGCGGGCCGATGACCTGATGGACAACGGCGACCTCGGTCCCGGCGGCGATCTGGGTGAATTGCCACCGCCCGTGGGTCAGCACGCACTGATCGACCAGAACGGCCAGGCCAACATCGCGCTGGTGCAACAGAACGGTCAGTCGCTGCTCGGCAACATCGTCCAGTCAGGCAGCAATCAGGAAGCCTACATCCTGCAACAAGGCAGCGACCTGATGGCAATGATCACCCAGCAAGGTTCCGGCAACGATGCCTCGATCACTCAAACCGGCAGCCACAACCGTGCACAGATCTCCCAGAACGGCAACAACAACAGCGCCAGCATCGACCAGGCCGGCACGGGGCTGCAAAGCGCCGTGAGCCAGTCCGGAAACGGCATGAGCGTATCGGTCAAACAATATCGCTAAAGCCCTGCACCCCTTGGAGGTTCCATCATGTTCAAACTGACGCCCCTCACCGCCGCCATCCTGGTCATCGTCAGTGTCCAGGCAATGGCCGACGACAGCGTGTCCAACCAGACCCAGGTCGGTACCAGCAACATCGCCGACGTGAAACAGAACCTGGCGCCGATCAGCACCTCCACCCAGCAACAGCTCGGTGAAGGCAACGATGCGGCCTCGGTGCAGGACAACGCCTCCAGCACCATCAACCAGAACCAGCTCGGCAACTACAACGCCGGCTACGCCGAACAGCTGTACGAAAACGGCAGCACCATCAATCAGCAACAGAGCGGCAGCCTCAACACCGCCCATGCCAGCCAGTCGATCGGCGTGGGCAGCAGTCAGGCGTTGCAGCAGCAACAAGGCAACGGCAACTTCTCGTTCGTCTATCAGGACAGTCAGGACGGCACCACTGCCCAGACCTTCCAGTTCGGCGACAACAACGAAGCCAACATCGAACAGATGCAACTGGGCGTCGGTAACAACGCGACCATCATCCAGTACGGCAACACCAACTACGGCACCGCCGAACAGGTGTTCCAGAACGGCGGGCAGATCAATATCAACCAGGCCGGCAACGACAACTATGCCTATGGCGACCAGCGCAACGGCCAGGGCGGTAACGTGACCATCAACCAGTACGGTGACGCCAACGGCACCGAAGTCTGGCAAGACACCCAGCTCGCCAGCCAGGCCACCATCAACCAGTACGGCAACACCAACGAAACCGTGGTCGACCAGAGCTTCGGCGAAAACAACACGGCGCAGGTGCTGCAAGTCGGCGACCTCAACGCCATCTATGCCGACCAGTTCGAGTCCATCGGCTCGACCCTGGCGCTGTACCAGCAAGGCACCGGCAACGTGCACTACACCTATCAGAGCGGCGACAGCCATGTGCTCAACGCCACCTCTGTGGGTAATGGCAACAAGGTCTATGCCAGCAACTGGAAAGGCCCGCAGTCCGGCGGCCAGTTCGGCAGCAACCAACGGGCGACCATCAACCAGAACGGCACCAACAACGTCGCCAACTTCACCCAGAATGGCGCCGGCCATGTCGTGACCACCAACCAGACCGGGACCGGCAACACCACCACCATCAACCAGGCCGACTCGTACAACGAGCTGTACTTCGACCAGAACGGCAGCGACAACGTGCTCATCGCCGATCAGCGTGGCGAAACCAACCTGGCAATGGGCAGTTCGGTGGGTTCGGGCAACAGCACCGAGTTCGACCAGTCCGGCAGCGGCAACCAGGCGTACACCGCGCAGCTGTATGGCAGCGACAACATGATCACCGTCAAGCAGGCTGACACCATGAACGTGGCTTATGTGACCCAGGGCGGCACCGGCAACATTGCCAGCGTCGACCAGAGCGGCATGACCCAGACCGCCACCGTGCAACAGTACGGTACGGCCAACCAGGCAACAGTGTTGCAGCAATAATCGCGCGGCATGAACAACCGCAGCCCGGGTGAGGGGCTGCGGTTTTTTTATTGCACCAGGCGCGCAGCCAGCGCCTTGGCCTGGCTCGCCACGTCGGTCACGGCGGTACTTTCCCACCACATGCCGCGCAGCGGTGGCCCCATGGCGAACACGCGGCTGGACGCCTGTCCATCAGCCCCGAGCACCGCGCCATCGACCTGCGCCGCAATGCCCAAGGCCAACGGCCCCGGCTGCACCAGTCCACGGGCCAGCAGTTGCTGTGGCAGTGGCCGGGCGACCCGGCGCCAGTCGTATTCGATGCCGCTGGAGTTGATCAACGCTGCACCGCTGACCACGCAAGTCTGCGCCTCACCGCGACGGCGCAGGCAAATACTCACGCCGTTTCCGCTACCAGGCACCAGGCCCTTGAAGGACGCCGCGTGAATGCGCAGCCGCCCTTCCCCATGCAGGCGCGCCACCAACTCGGCGCTCAAGGGTGGCGAGCGATGGTGATGGCTTTCCCACCAGGGTCGCACATGCCGCACGAACTGGCGGCGCTGCACGTCCGTGGCCTGATGCCACAAACGGCCGATGTGCGCACGCATCGTGTCCAGTGGCGCTTGCCAGTCGATGCCCTCGGCCATGGCCTGGCGACAGTGGCGGCGCAGTTCGCGCATGAGCTGACGGGGTGTGCGGATGCTCAGGTCGTCGGCAAGAAAGTCGACCCAGGCCGGTGGCTGGCGGCGCACATGGGGTAGCAGGCCATGCCGGGAAAACACTTCGATCGGCCCGCGGTGCCCGGCCTGTTCGAGGGACACCACGGCATCGACCATGGTCAGGCCCGAACCGATGATCAGCACCGTCGATTGCGGATCGAGCTGGCGCATGGCGGCCACATCCCAGGGATCGAGTGCGGCGGCATTCAAGCCGCTGGATTGGGTCTGTGGGGTACGCGCGGCGGGAAACATGCCGGTGGCCAGCACCGCAAAGGCCCCCTGCAATTGCTGGCCGTCGCTCAAGGTCAGGTGCACGGCGTCGGCATCGCTTTGCAAATCGACGGCTTCAGCTTGTATGTGCTCGACCGTCGAGCCGTTCAAGGCGCCCTTCGCTTGCGCTTCTGCCAGACGCTGGCGGGCGTACAGACCGAAAATGCCCCGGGGCGGAAACAGCTCGCTGATCGGTACAGCCTGCTGATGGGACTGCGGCCAGCCGCCGGCGGCGATGTATTCGGTCAGCCATTGGGTGAGATC
Organism: Pseudomonas vancouverensis; assembly: GCF_004348895.1. Classification (GTDB taxonomy): domain Bacteria; phylum Pseudomonadota; class Gammaproteobacteria; order Pseudomonadales; family Pseudomonadaceae; genus Aquipseudomonas; species Aquipseudomonas vancouverensis. The sequence continues at coordinate 113,127 of NZ_RRZK01000008.1, read as the reverse complement.
GTCGGCATTGTCCGGGTCGACGCTCATCCGTGCCGCGTTGCCGTTGAGCGTGTGGCCCAGCTCCACTGCACTGTAGGCTTCGCCTCGACCAAGCTCTGCGCGGGGCTCGATCACCAGCACTTTGCGCTTGCCCGGCAGACGCAGCAGTTGCGCCGCCAACATCGCGCCACTGAGGCCACCGCCGACGATCAGGATGTCCGCGTCATGGGTCAAGGTCAGGCTCCTTCCTTATTAAAGTTCGGGTCAGATCACCACATTACGCACAAAACGGGCCGCCACCGCGCCGTCGTTGCGATAGCAGTGCGGCTGGTTGCTGGCGAACATGAAGAACTCGCCCGCCGCGATATTCTGCGCATGCTCGCCGAGCATCACGGTCAGGCAGCCTTCGAAGACATAGATCTGCTCACTCCAGCCATCGGCATCCGGTTCCGAGGGGTAGATCTCCCCCGGTTGCAGGCACCACTCCCACTGTTCGACTTCGCGGCTGGCAGCAGCTTTGGAGAGCAACACCGCCCTACTGCCGGGAATCGTACCGGTCCAGGCCAGTTCGTTGATGCGGCTGGGGTCGCGGGCGTCGGGGGCCTGGATCAGGTCGCTGAAACCGACTTCAAGGGCTTCGGCAACGCGGTCGAGGGTGGTCAGGCTGACGTTCTTCTCCCCCGCCTCGATGGCCACCAGCATGCGCCGGCTGACGCCGGACTTTTCCGCCAATGTGGTCTGGCTCATGTCGGCGGCGTGGCGCAGTCGCCGAACGTTCTGGCTGACGTGCTGGAGGACGGAGGCGCGCTGCGTGGAATCTTTGTGCACTATATTGCTCACTTGGTGGGGTTGGGCAGTATACTGCGCAACATTCGGCGCATTGTGCGTCCCTCTTATGTAGCGTGCAAGGTCATGACGTCGCTGAACTCTCCCCAGGCTTCCTCCCGCTTCACCTCCCTCAGCAAGGCCGAGTGTGTACTGATACTGATCACCATGGTCTGGGGCGGCACCTTTCTGGTGGTGCAGCATGCGATGACCGTCAGCGGCCCGATGTTCTTCGTCGGCCTGCGTTTTGCCGCGGCAGCGTGCATCGTCGCGCTGTTCTCCTGGCGCCACCTGCGCGAGTTGACCCTGCTTGAACTCAAGGCCGGTACCTTTATTGGTGTGGCGATCCTGCTTGGCTACGGTTTGCAGACGGTCGGTTTGCAAAGCATTCCCAGCAGCCAGTCGGCGTTCATCACCGCGCTCTACGTGCCCTTCGTACCCTTGTTGCAATGGTTGGTGCTGGGGCGTCGCCCGGGGCTGATGCCGAGCATCGGCATCATGATGGCCTTTACCGGGTTGATGTTGTTGTCCGGGCCTTCGGGCGCCTCTTTCAACTTCAGCCCGGGCGAAATCGCCACGCTGATCAGCGCCGTGGCGATTGCCGCCGAGATCATTCTGATCAGCAGCTACGCCGGTCAAGTCGACGTGCGCCGGGTGACGGCGGTGCAACTGGCGGTGACCTCGGCACTGTCGTTCCTGATGATAGTGCCAACCCACGAAGCGATCCCCGAGTTTTCCTGGCTGCTGCTGAGCACCGCGCTGGGCCTGGGGGCGGCCAGTGCGGCGATTCAGGTGGCGATGAACTGGGCACAGAAAAGCGTATCACCGACCCGCGCGACCCTGATTTACGCCGGCGAACCGGTGTGGGCCGGCATCGTCGGGCGTATCGCCGGGGAACGCTTGCCGGGCATTGCGCTGGTTGGTGCCGGGTTGATCGTGGCGGCGGTGATTGTCAGTGAGTTGAAGGGCAAGGCCAAAGCGGCTGCCACGCAGGAAGCGCTGGAGCAGGAACCGCAGGAGTAACTCGCACCCCATCACCTTGTGGGAGCGCTTGCTCCCACAAGGTGATCGCAATGCACCTGCCCCAGGCAACGCTTCTCCTCGAAACAATGTGAATCAGGGATTTTCGGACTACCGTGTAGGATTCTGCGACAGCTTGGCGTTTGGCGATCCGGGAGCTGGCACGTATGATGCTTCACAAACTTCCGCAGATTAGAAGCCTATGTCCCTGATAGTTCTACTGCTTCTGCCTTTCATGGGCAGCTGTTTGGCGGCCGTGTTGTCGCACAACGCACGTAATACCGCAGCCTTGCTGGCAGGTCTGGTCGCTTTGATCGGCACGCTTCAGGTGGCTTTCCTGTACCCGCAGATCGCCCACGGCGGCATCCTCCGTGAAGAATATGTCTGGTTGCCCAGCCTGGGACTGAACTTCGTCCTGCGCATGGACGGCTTCGCCTGGCTGTTCTCCATGTTGGTACTGGGCATCGGCACCCTGGTGTCGCTGTACGCCCGCTACTACATGTCGCCGGACGACCCGGTACCGCGCTTCTTCGCGTTTTTCCTGGCGTTCATGGGCGCCATGCTTGGCCTGGTGATCTCGGGCAACCTGATCCAGATCGTGTTCTTCTGGGAACTGACCAGCCTGTTCTCGTTCCTGCTGATCGGCTATTGGCATCACCGCAGCGACGCCCGTCGTGGCGCCTATATGGCGCTGATGGTCACGGGCGCCGGCGGTTTATGCCTGCTGGCGGGGGTCATGCTGCTCGGCCATGTGGTCGGCAGCTATGACCTGGACAAGGTCCTGGCCGCCGGCGAGCTGATTCGCGCACATGCCCTCTACCCCATCCTGTTACCCCTGATCCTGATCGGCGCCCTGAGTAAAAGTGCGCAATTCCCCTTTCATTTCTGGCTGCCCCGCGCCATGGCGGCGCCAACCCCTGTCTCGGCTTACCTGCACTCGGCAACCATGGTCAAGGCCGGGGTGTTCCTGCTTGCAAGGCTCTGGCCATCGCTGTCGGGCAGCGAGGAATGGTTCTACATCGTCAGCGGCGCCGGGGCTTGCACTCTGTTGCTGGGCGCCTATTGCGCGATGTTCCAGAACGACCTCAAGGGATTGCTGGCCTACTCGACCATCAGCCACCTGGGCCTGATCACCCTGCTGCTCGGCTTGAACAGCCCGCTGGCCGCCGTGGCCGCGGTGTTCCACATTCTCAACCACGCCACGTTCAAGGCCTCGCTGTTCATGGCCGCCGGTATCATCGACCACGAAAGCGGCACCCGTGACATCCGCAAGCTCAGCGGCCTGATCAAACTGATCCCGTTCACCGCCACCCTGGCCATGGTTGCCAGCGCCTCCATGGCCGGTGTACCGCTGCTCAACGGTTTCCTGTCCAAAGAGATGTTCTTCGCCGAAACCGTGTTCATCAACGCCACGCGCTGGGTCGAACTGAGCCTGCCGATCGTGGCGACCATTGCTGGCACTTTCAGCGTGGCTTATTCCCTGCGCTTCACCGTGGACGTGTTCTTCGGTCCACCGGCCACCGACCTGCCGCACACGCCCCACGAGCCGCCGCGCTGGATGCGTGCACCGGTGGAACTGCTGGTGTTCACCTGCCTGCTGGTGGGGATTTTCCCCGCCCAGGTCATCGGCCCGTTGCTGGCCATGGCCGCGCAACCCGTGGTCGGCGGGCCCCTGCCTGAATACAGCCTGGCGATCTGGCACGGTTTGAACGCGCCGATGATCATGAGTCTGATCGCCATGGGCTGCGGCACGGTGCTGTATCTGCTGCTGCGTAATCAACTCAAGCGCGGACGCTTCAGTTTCCCGCCGCTGATTGGCCGCCTCGACGGTCAGCGCCTGTTCGAAAGCGCGCTGGTGGTGATGATGCAGCTGGCGCGGCGACTGGAGCGTCGCCTGGGCACCAAGCGCCTGCAGGCGCAGTTGTTCCTGATGGTGCTCGCCGCGGTCCTCGCCGGCCTGATCCCGATGTTGCACAGCCACCTGCACTGGGGCGACCGGCCGAAGATCCCGGGTTCGATCGTGTTCGTCACCCTGTGGTTGCTGGCGATCATCTGTGCGATTGGCGCGGCCTATCAAGCCAAGTATCACCGACTCGCGGCCCTGACCATGGTCAGCGTCTGCGGGCTGATGACCTGCGTGACCTTCGTCTGGTTCTCGGCCCCGGACCTGGCCCTGACGCAACTGGCCGTGGAAGTGGTGACCACGGTGCTGATCCTGTTGGGCTTGCGTTGGTTGCCGCGACGGATCGAAGAGGTCTCGCCACTGCCGAGCAGCCTGCGCCGGGCGCGGGTGCGGCGTATCCGCGACCTGCTGCTGGCGACGGCGGTGGGTGTCGGCATGGCGCTGCTGGCCTACGCCATGCTCACGCGCCAGACGCCCAACGATATTTCCTCGTTCTACCTCAGCCGCGCGTTGCCGGAAGGCGGCGGCAGCAACGTGGTCAACGTGATGCTGGTGGACTTCCGTGGTTTCGACACCCTGGGTGAAATCACCGTGCTGGTGGCCGTGGCGTTGACCGTGTTCGCCCTGCTGCGGCGTTTCCGTCCACCGAAAGAAAGCCTGCAATTGCCGGCGCAACAACGCTTGCTGGCGCCCGACGTGGTCACCGACCTGGTCAACCCGCGTCACGCCAGCGACACCGCGCTCGGCTTCATGATGGTGCCGGCGGTGCTGGTGCGCCTGCTGCTGCCGATTGCGCTGGTGGTGTCGTTCTACCTGTTCATGCGCGGGCACAATCAGCCGGGCGGCGGTTTCGTTGCCGGGCTGGTGATGTCGGTGGCGTTCATCCTGCAATACATGGTGGCCGGCACCCAGTGGGTCGAGGCACAGATGAGCCTGCGGCCGTTGCGCTGGATGGGCACCGGCTTGCTGTTCGCCACCGTCACCGGGCTCGGGGCGATGGCCGTCGGCTATCCGTTCCTGACCACCCACACCTGGCATTTCAGCGTGCCGTTGCTGGGCGACATTCACCTGGCCAGCGCGCTGTTCTTCGACATCGGCGTCTACGCCGTGGTGGTCGGCTCGACGCTGTTGATCCTCACCGCCCTCGCCCACCAATCGGTTCGTGGCCACAAGACCGCGGCCCAACCGAAATCCGTTGCTGCCAGGGGAGCCGTCTGATGGAAGAAGTCATCGCAATCGCCATCGGCGTCCTGGCCGCCTCCGGGGTCTGGCTGATCCTGCGTCCACGGACCTTCCAGGTGGTCATGGGCCTGTGCCTGCTGTCCTATGGCGTCAACCTGTTCATCTTCAGCATGGGCAGCCTGTTCATCGGCAAGGAGCCGATCATCAAGGACGGCGTGCCCCAGGACCTGCTGCATTACACCGACCCGCTGCCCCAGGCACTGGTGCTGACCGCCATCGTCATCAGCTTCGCCATGACCGCGCTGTTCCTGGTGGTGCTGCTGGCCTCACGGGGCCTGACCGGCACTGACCATGTGGACGGCAGGGAGCCCAAGGAATGATGTCGATGACTCACCTGATCGCGGCGCCGATCCTGCTGCCGCTGCTGACCGCCGCGATCATGCTGATGCTGGGGGAAAAACACCGCCCGCTGAAAGCCAGGATCAACCTGCTTTCCACCCTCGTGGGGCTGGGCATTGCCGTGGCGCTGTTGCAATGGACACAAACTACCGGTGTGCCAGGCTCCATCGGCGTCTACCTGCCCAGCAACTGGCAAGTGCCATTTGGCCTGGTGCTGGTGGTCGACCGCCTGTCGGCGCTGATGCTGGTGCTGACCGGTGTGATCGGCGTCAGCGCCCTGCTGTTCGCCATGGCGCGCTGGGACGGCGCCGGCTCGAGCTTCCACGCGCTGTTCCAGATCCAGTTGATGGGCCTCTACGGTGCCTTTCTGACGGCTGACCTGTTCAACCTGTTCGTGTTCTTCGAAGTGCTGCTCGCCGCTTCATACGGGTTGATGCTGCACGGTTCCGGCCGGGCACGGGTGTCGTCAGGGCTGCATTACATCTCGATCAACCTGCTGGCCTCGTCACTGTTCCTGATCGGTGCCGCGTTGATCTACGGTGTCACCGGCACCCTGAACATGGCCGACCTGGCGGTGAAGATCCCGTTGGTGTCCGAGGCAGATCGTGGACTGCTGCACGCCGGTGCGGGCATCCTCGCCATTGCCTTCCTGGCCAAGGCCGGCATGTGGCCGTTGAACTTCTGGCTGGTCCCGGCCTACAGCGCCGCGAGCGCACCGGTGGCGGCGATGTTCGCGATCATGACCAAGGTCGGCATCTACACCTTGTTGCGCCTGTGGACGCTGCTGTTCTCCGCCCAGGCAGGTGCATCGGCATTCTTTGGCAGCCAATGGCTGATCTACGGCGGCATGGCGACCATCGCCTGCGCCGGGGTGGCCATTCTCGCCGCCCAGCGCCTGGAGCGCATGGCCAGCCTGAGCATTCTGGTGTCGGCGGGGATCCTGCTGTCGACCATCGGTTTTGCCCAGCCGAACCTGATCGGTGCGGCGCTGTTTTATCTGGTCAGCTCGACCCTGGCATTGAGTGCGCTGTTCCTGCTCGCGGAACTGATCGAACGTTCGCGCTCGGCCAATGAAATCCCCCTGGAAGATGAAACCGAGCTGCTGCCCCGCCCGCTCGAATCCCTGCACCCGCCCAAAGGCATCAACCTCGACGATGACCAGAAAGCGCTGGTCGGTCAGGTGATTCCATGGACCATGGCCTTCCTCGGCCTGAGCTTCATCGCCTGCGCGCTGCTGATCATCGGCATGCCACCGCTGTCCGGGTTTATCGGCAAGCTCAGCCTGATCAGCGCACTGCTCAATCCCCTGGGCCTGGGCAACAGCGTCGAGCCGATTTCCGGCGTGGCGTGGGGGCTGACGGTGTTGCTGATCGTCTCGGGGCTGGCGTCGCTGATCGCGTTTTCGCGCATGGGCATCCAGCGCTTCTGGACGCCGGCGGAACGCCCTTCGCCGGTGTTGCGACGCCTGGAATGCGTACCGATCTTCGCCCTGCTCGGCTTGAGCATTTTCCTCACCTTCAAGGCCGAACCGCTGCTGCGTTACACCCAGGCCGCGGCTGACACCTTGAGCAACCCCGGGCAATACGTGGATGCCGTGCTCGGCACCCGCGTCGTACCTAACCCGACGAGCAAGACCGCGATGCTGGAGGTGCAGCCATGAAGCGACTGTTTCCGGCGCCGCTGCTGTCGCTGGCCTTGTGTTTGCTGTGGTTGTTGCTGAACCTGTCGGTGAGCCCGGGCAATTTGCTGCTGGGAGCCGCGCTGGGTTTCTGCGCGCCGTTGATGATGCGCAGGCTGCGGCCGCTGCCCGTGCGCATTGGTCGGCCGGGGGTGATCCTGCGCCTGGTGCTGGTGGTCGGTCGCGACGTATTGCTGTCCAACCTCGCGGTGGCCTGGAACGTATTGAGCGCAGGCCGTCGCCCGCCCCGCTCGCGGTTCATCAAGGTGCCGCTGGACCTGCGCGATGCCAACGGCCTGGCCGCGCTGGCCATGATCACCACGGTGGTTCCCGGCACGGTCTGGTCGGAGCTGGCGCTGGACCGCAGCGTTCTGCTGCTGCACGTTTTCGATCTGGATGACGACGCGTTGTTCATCGAGCATTTCAAGACGACCTATGAACGCCCGTTGATGGAGATCTTCGAATGAGCGCCTTGCTGTCGAACGCGATCGTGTTGAGCCTGTTCCTCTTTTCCCTGGCGATGATCCTCACGCTGATCCGCCTGTTCAAGGGCCCGTCGGCCCAGGACCGGGTCCTGGCGCTGGACTACCTGTACATCGTGGCGATGCTGATGATGCTTGCCCTGGGCATTCGTTATGCCAGTGACACCTACTTCGAGGCCGCGCTGCTGATTGCATTGTTCGGCTTCGTCGGCTCGTTCGCCCTGGCGAAATTCCTCTTGCGCGGCGAGGTGATCGAATGAACCCCGAACTGTCTTTGTGGGTGGAAATTCCGGTGGCGATCCTGCTGGTGCTCAGCGGCGTGTTCGCACTGATTGGCGCCACGGGTTTGTTGCGCATGAAAGACTACTTCCAGCGCATGCACCCACCGGCACTGGCCTCGACCCTCGGCGCATGGTGCGTTGCATTGGCGTCGATCATTTATTTTTCCGCGCTCAAGTCGGGGCCGGTGCTGCATGCCTGGCTGATTCCGATTCTGTTGGCGATTACCGTGCCGGTGACCACGCTGTTGCTGGCGCGGGCGGCGCTGTTTCGCAAGCGCATGGCTGGAGAGGATGTGCCGGCGGAGGTGAGCAGTCGGCGTAACGAGAGCGGGAGCTGATCCGAAGGATGCATTGATGGATCCGCCCCATCGCGAGCAAGCTCGCTCCCACAGGGGATGGGTGAACACCCCAGAACCAGTGTGGGAGCGAGCTTGCTCGCGATGGGGCCAGTCGCAGCGCCGAAGCACTCAGGCCCACGCCACCGCCAGCAACCCCGCCCCCAGCACCACGCATAACGGTGAGTAAACCCAGGTGTCCAGCCGGGCAAACTCCGAGCCCTTCACTTCCTTGAAAAAACCCACCAGCTCCGAATCGCCGATGGCCCGGGCAAACAGCAGCAACGCAATCGCGCTGATCAACCACTGCAACGACCAGTGATGCACCTGGGGCAACCACCAGCCGACGCGCAAGCACACCAGCACGGCAATCAGCAGCAGCGCCGCAGCCACCACCAGGGTGATCCAGCCCTGGGGTTTGAAGGCCGGCCGCAACGCCGCACTACCTTCCTGCGGCACCTGCGGGACCACCGCTACCGCCGCCCATGTTCCACCCAACGCCCAATACACATGCACCAGGCTGATCACCGCGAAGATCGTCACCAGCCATCGAGCCAACAACAAGGTCATGGTTCAGAGATCCTTTGAAGGGATGTGAACTGAACATCCTAGTCGGCATTTTTGCACTCTGCGTCCGGACAAAAATTCATCCGTCGGAACGCCTGCCATTCACAACGCCGCCGATACCTTGTCCGCGACCTCTTTCGGCACCCACGCCTGCCAGACGTCCGGATGCGCCTTCATGAACGTCTCGGCAGCCTGCCGTGGCGGCGTGTGTTTTTCGCTCATTTCGGCCAACGCCTTGTTCAGTGGCTCAATCGGAAAATCGACCTTGCTGAAGAACTCGGCGATCTGCGGGTACTGTTTCTGGAAAGGCGTGGACACGCCGATGGACAACTTCGAGGCCAGCGAGCGAGTCGGTTGCGGATTGGGGTTGTCAGCGTCGGTCAGGGTCTTCCACGCTTCGGCGTCGAACGGTGGTTCTTCCAGTTGAACCAGCTTGAAGCGACCGAGCAAAGGGGTCGGCGACCAGTAATAGAACAGCACCGGCTTGCCGCGATGAATGGACGACGTGATCTCCGCATCGAGGGCTGCGCCCGAGCCACTGCGGAAGTTCACGTAGCTGTCGTCCAGCCCGTAAGCCTTGAGCTTCTGCTTGTTGACCACCTCCGAGGTCCAGCCGATCGGGCTGTTGAGGAAGCGCCCCTTGCCCGGTGCTTCCGGGTCCTTGAACACATCCTTGTAGCGCGGCAGGTCGCTGACGCTGCGCAAGTCCGGCGCCATCGGCTTGATGTTCTTCGCCGGATCGCCCTTGATCACATATTCAGGCACCCACCAGCCTTCGGTTGCACCCTTGACGGTGTCGCCGAGACTGACCACCTTGCCTTCGGCCTCTGCCTTGACCCACACCGGGCTGCGCCCTGCCCACTCTTCGCCAATGACCTGGATGTCATTGTTGGCGAGCGCGGTTTCCAGGGTAATGGTGGTGCCCGGCAAGGTGTCGGTCGGCAGCCCGTAGCCCTTCTCGACGATGATGCGCAGGACGTCGGTAATCAGGCTGCCACTCTCCCAGTTCAAGTCGGCAAAGTGAATCGACGCCTGCGCGGCAGACACTGGAATGGGGGTTGCCATTACACTGAAGGTGGCCAGCGTAGCGGCCAGCAACTGTCGAATTCCGTTCATGCTTCATGCACCTCGTGCTGTTCACAGCATTGGCAGGATGGCCTGGCAGAAGACCGCGAAGCCTCTGAATACTCAGTCATCTGACTGTAGTAGAGGTTCCTGCTTTCGAGGGATGTGGATCAGTTTTCGGAAAGTTCCTGCAGACGCGTCAGCTCTCGCCTGACCATGCTGGCGTATTCCGCCGGCCGCAAAAGGTAGATTTGTGACGCCACCCAGCTCAGCCAGGCGCCTTGCAACTGCGCTTTTTGTGCGAACAGCCGCTGCGCCTCGAGGTGAGCGCTGGCCAGGTTCTGTTCGCGGAATTCGGCGCGGGTCAGGCTCATTACTCGCTGGCCTTGAAGGTCACCAGTTCACCCTTGCGCCACTTGGCGGCCTTGGCGGTCACGGCTTTCAGGGTCTTGGTCAGGCCTTCCTGCAATTGCTGGTGGGCGCTGAACACCGTCACGACGTTGTGACCTTCCTTGAACACAATGGCATTGCCGTCGGCGGTAGTGACAAAGGCGTAATCGCCCAGGCCGTAGACCGTCAGCTTGATGTCGCGAAACCTGATGTCCAGCTTGCCGCCTTCACGACTGGGCAAGACCGAGGCGCTGAAATGATCGCCGACCTTGAGCTTGAGTCCGGGTTTATCGTCTACCACCAGGGCCGATTCGGTATCGATTTCAGCGACGTAAATGCCTTCTGCGTTCTGCTCGGTGATGTAGACAAAACGTGATTGAAACAGCTTGACCAGTTTCGCGCGCAAATCACCCAGCACAAACAACGCATGCATATCGAGATTACTGACTGCCAAGGAAACATCCCCACATCTGAAAATGGTGCGGTACGCGGAAAAAGCGCACAGCAAAAAAAGCGGCAATGCCGAATGTGTCGCCAAAGAGCCCGGTCGAGATCCTGGAGGCGCCGTGCACGCCTTGATCACCACGCTTGAGCAGACTACCGAAGTGTCACTCGCGTTGTCCTGCCGGGCATTCGCCAAAGGTTGAAGGAAAACTCCCTTCCTACGGCCAGATAATAATGGACTATCAACAATAGGGAAAAAACTGCGCGAGAAAAGCGCATTTCCTACATATCGCCAGCGAAAAATTGCTTTAGATAAACATCACTCCCCACCGGTAAGGGTGATTCTAGAGCAGCGATGCTCCTGGAGACTACCCATAACGGCGTGCATACGTCGGCAAAACAATGAAAAGGACTTCATATGTACACGCACACACACTTCACCCAAAGCATTGCCCCGCACACTGGCGTTATCCTCGCGCTGCCACCTGCATCGTTTCGCTACCCTGAACAAGCGTTCGAACAGGCACCCAGGCCAAGGTTTCACGTGGTTTTGGCTGGCAATGCCTTCTTCCACATCAAGGAAACTTCCTCAGGACGTGTAAGAGGTTTCCGAGCTGACCACAACGAAGCCTGCGCACTCGCACGCTTTCTCGAAACACGCTTTTGAAGCCATTGAATCGGTCACGAGGGTGACGTTTCGTCTATCAGCCGACTTAACTCAGCCTGGGACGGGCAACTACTGCCATACTGCCCGTCCAATCAAACGCATGCCTGAACAGCGGCATGCGTTAACAACAATATATATTCAAGGGAAGGCTGTTACGTGACCGAATTTGATATCGGCGAGTTTTTTATCCGGGGCGAAGCCAGAGAAGTCGACGGCGAATTCCAGGCCGTCATTGTGTTGCGCGCCAAACCACCCTTGAAAACCGTGACCTACCACCAGGTCGAAAAAGATCGCTGGTTCAAAACTTCGGATGTGGCAGCCATTGCCGCTCAGGAGCAGGCCCGTGAACTGAAGGCGGCCGTCGATGCCGGGGCATTGAAATCCTGAGCGTCACCAGGTGGGTCTATGCTCACTTCTTGCGTTTGTACATCCAGATCGAACTCCGCCGGTACGTCGCCCTCGAAACAAGGGAGCCGTACTTCGGCTTACGACATGACTGAACACTTGCGAGGAGCAGAACATGGAATCACCGACACACGACCTCAAAGGCCTGTTCGACCAACTCGGGCTGGACTCCGGCCAGAAAGCGATCGACGATTTCATTGCCAGCCATTCCCCGCTACCGGAAAACATCAAGCTGATCGACGCCGATTTCTGGACGCCGCAACAGGCCGCCTTCCTCAAAGAGCAACTGCGTGAAGACGCGGACTGGGCGCGGGTGGTCGACGAACTCAACCTGCGCCTGCACCAGACTCACTGACCTCGCTTCAATGCAGGCTGTCGGGCTTTTCGGCGTTCAACTGCGCCAGCCAGGCAGCCTTGCACTCCTCCGCCTCATCCCGACTGGAAAACGCAGTCCCTTTCGGTTCGCCATTGAGCAACACGACCCAACAGACGCGTCGACCCAGCGCGCGCAAACTGGCGGGTACACCGCTACCAATCATGACCGCGACATCAACCTTGCTTTGCATGCTGACCTCTGGAAATTCATTAGCAACCTAACTAGTAGATATGTTAATTAATTTCCCGGTCAGGAAACAGCCACACGCTGCACAGATCCGTTGCACAATCAGTAACAATCACCGCCCTTCAAGCCCTCTTCACCGAGGGTTTTCCGGTTTGTAACCCATGCGCAAACCGCCCCAGTGTCGGCCGTTGACCATGATCGGCACCGAGAGATCGTGCATCAACTCACCGGTGTCACGGGTATAGGTTTGCAGCAATACCGCTTTCTGATGACTGCCGCAGCGAATTCCGGTGCGATCAGCGAACTTGCGCTTGCTGCGATTGTGCAAGGCATCAACCTGTACATCGCCGGTCAACGGCTGACTGAACAGCTTGTTGTGGGTCGGCACGTAACCCTGCTGGGTGCAGGCGATGGCAAATACGAGGCCCTCATGACGCGGCAGCAGCGGCTCCTGGATCGCCGGCAGGACCTGATCGGTATAGCGATCGAAGCGGGTCTGGAACTTCTCCGGGCTGGTATTGGCAATCGCCTGGTAATGCCGGTCGAACAAGTCTTCGCCGCTGATACGTCCGGCCGCGATATCCGCTTCGAACTGTGCGGCAATCTGCCCGGCACCCTCACGGGCCAGGTCATAAATGCGTTGGTGATAATCGTCCAGCCCGACCTCGGCCAGGCGCTCGCTGATGGTTTCGGCCTGGCCTTCCATTTGTACGGCCGCCTCGGCCAGGCGTCGGGTTTGCTGGTCACTGATGGCCAGGTCGCCACGCATCTGCTCGATGGCGTGAAACAGGCTGTCGAGTTGTTCGCGATTGGTGTCTGCGCCCCTGGCAATTCCCCCGACCTGCGCTTCGACACTGGCTGCCAGCCGGGCGATGTTGTCCAGGTGTTGCCCGGTGTGCTCGACCTGCCCGACGCCGATGTCCAGATCGCTGGACAACTGGCGAATCTGCTCGACCACCTGAGCCGTGCGTTGCTGAATGTCGGCGACCATTTCTCCGACCTCTCCCGTGGCGGTCGCGGTGCGCGCGGCGAGCCCACGGACCTCATCGGCCACCACCGCAAAACCGCGCCCGTGCTCGCCTGCCCGTGCCGCCTCGATGGCCGCATTGAGCGCCAGCAGGTTGGTCTGGCTGGCAATGGACTGGATCACCAGGGTCACGCGCTGGATGTCATCACTGCGCTGACTCAAGGCTTCGATCATTTCCCGGCTGAGCGTGGCGCGCTCACTGAGTTGATGCATGCGGGTAATCGATTCGCGCAGCTCCGTGCGCCCGGCGGCGCTGCTCTGGTGGGCCTCGCTGGCAGCGCCAAGGGCTTGCTGACTGAGCGCGGACGTCGCCTGTTCGGTGGCGATCATGACTTCGGCATTGCTGACGATCTGCGCGGCCGCGGCGAGCTGAGATTGCAGCTTGTCTGCCAATTGGCGAACGGAAAAGGCCACGCCTGCCGCCGACAGGGCGTTGTGACTGGTGGTATGGGAAAGATCACGGGTCAGCTCAGCGATCCCATCGGCGCTTTGCGGGGAAGCAACCTCAGGGGCGGCGCGCGAACGCAGGCGAGGCAGCCAGACAATCAGCATGGCCACGGGCAAGCCAATGTACAGCGGCCCCTCCATCAGCGCCATGCCCGCCAGTAACAGCATCAGGGCGATGCTTTGCAGCGTCGGGGTCAGCCAGCGGTTTTTCGGCAAAAGCACTGGTGCAGGAACAGCTGCAACCAGAGATCCGTCTTTCGTCATCATCGTCACCCCGTAAAGCTTCTAATTGTTGTCTGCGCATTAAACGCCACTACCTGGCCATTATCCATGGTCCATTAGTCGAGGTTGTTGAAGCAGATCAATAGAAGCCGAGGGGTTTTATACAGACGTCGAAAAGCAAAGATCGCAGCCTGCGACAGCCCGGTTGCGGGGTCTGTCAGAGGCTGCGATCTTTTCAAGGCCAGCCGGCATCAAGCCGGCTGCCCTTCGGAATCAGGCCTGACGCTGGTGCTTGTCGATTTGCTCGTGGCGTTCTTGAGCTTCGATGCAGTACTTGGTGGTCGGGCTGATCAGCAGGCGCTTGAGGCCAATCGGCTCGCCGCTGTCGTCGCACCAACCGAAGCTGTCTTCCTTGATGCGCTCAAGGGCTTGCTCCAACTGAGGCAGCATGCGCTGGTCGCGATCGATCGCGTTTACCAGCCAGGTGCGCTCTTCTTCGACCGAAGCCGCGTCAGCCGGGTCAGCCGGGGTGTCCAGGCTTTCGATGGCGATGCGGTTCTGCTCGATGCGCTCATGGGTTTCGACTTTCATGTTCTGCAACAGCTCAGAGAAAAAAGCGTGTTGCTCGGCATTCATGTAGTCATCCGCCGGCATGGCCAGCAACTTGTCCTTTGTCATTGATATCTCTATAAAAAAACGTGCATTAAGGCGAATAAGGGAGCGTTCCGCGCCGACCGCTCGGGTCATCGGAAAGGCACCACGGGTTCCAAGCGCCACCCGGCACTCAATTTACGAGGGGCGGCAGTCTAAGGCCGACTTGAGGCCTCAGCAACTGAAAAGACAGCGAATTTGCCCGACAAAGCCCTGAAAATGCCCTATGGGAGGCTTTGCGGCGCTAATCGGAGTGCGTTTATAGCAAGAAATTCAATTCAGCGGAGGTATATAGAAGACAAACGGCTGCATTTGCACCCCGCAAAACCTCGGCTAAGGTAGTCCCTCCCGACGTGGCCATATAAAGGAAAGGACCATGAAGCTGATCGGCATGCTGGATTCACCCTACGTACGACGCGCCGCCATTTCCGCCAAACGCCTGGGCATTGCCCTGGAACACGAATCGGTATCGGTGTTCCGCCACTTCGCGCATTTCCAGGACATCAACCCGGTGGTCAAGGCGCCGACCCTGGTGCTCGATGACGGCGAGGTGTTGATGGACTCGACTTTGATCATCGACTACCTGGAAACCTTGGCCGGCCCGGCGAAAAGCCTGATGCCGAGTGAACCTCGGCAGCGCCTGCGCGCCTTGCGCCTGATTGGCCTGGCCCTGGCGGCCAGCGAAAAATCCGTACAGCTTTATTACGAGCGCAACCTGCGGCCGGCAGACATTCAATACGCACCGTGGGTGGAGCGTGTCGAAGGGCAACTGTCGGCGGCGTATGCGGCACTGGAAGGAGAACTGGAAAAACAACCACTGCGCACCGATGGCTCGATTGATCAGGACGGCATCACGCTGGCGGTGGCGTGGAGCTTTACTCGCTTGGTGGTGCCGGACCAGGTGGATGCCGGTCAGTATCCACGGATCGCGGAGTTCACCGCGTATGCCGAAGGGCTTGAGGTGTTTGTCAGCACACCGATTGAATAACCCAGTCATCAAAAACGCCGCCCGAAACAAGTGCTCCGGGCGGCGTTTTTTTGCAACGGCTTGATCAGTGGCGCAACAGCCGCCTTATCAATGCATGAACAGTGCAATCAGGATGATGATCGGGATTGGCACGCCGAGAAAGAACAACAGTAATGAGCGCATGATGATTCTCCTGGGTTAGCGAACAGGTGCGGTAGCTACATAGGTGTCGGTTTCCAGATACACCACGGCATCCCGACGGCGACCGCCGAAGGTAGCGGCAAGACTGGCGAAGAACGCACCGATCAGCAGCGCTACGAACATCCACAGCGTGGTCCATGCAGCCACTTTCGCGGCGGTGTCAGCGGCTTGTTGGGCGGCCAGTTTGGCGTCGGCCACGGCTTTCTGGGTGCGGGCGTAGACCTCATCGACGCGACGTTCGGCATCGGCCTGGGTCAGGTTGGTCCGTTGGGCAACCAGTTGCGCGAGATAGGTGCGATCCTCGGCGGCCAATTGACCGCCATTGCTCAGCGATTGCACGAAGATGCGGGTCACGGTGCCACGGGCGGCGTCATCACTGACCGCAGCCGGGCGATCATCGCGAAACAGGCTGTCGATGTAGTAACCGTACTGGTCGCCACTGGTATTGCTGGCCGCCGTGCCCATGGCCTGGGTCGCGGCAGTGGCTGCGCCACCGACCATGTTCGCCCCGGCCTGCACGCCACCGCCCACCACACTGCTGACCGAACCGGCCACCAGCACGGCAGTCACCAACGTGGCCACGCACCAGGCCAGAAAGCCGTGGGCGGTATCGCGGAAGTAGACTTCATCGCCATGCAGGTTCGCCCACTTCACCCGCAGGCGCCCGGCAATGTAGCCACCGAGCCCGGACGCGGCAATCTGGGTGAACGCCAGCCAGACAATGGTGGAAATCCCCAGGCCCTTGGCACTGACGCCTTCATGGGCCCAGGGTGACACCGCGGAAAAACCCAAGCCGAAACCGAGCAGGACCAGAATCAGCGACAGTGCCGCCGCCGCAGCCGCCCCGGCGAAAATCGCCCCCCAGGACACCCCCGAGAGCGTGCTTGAATCATCCAGGGCAGGATAGAAACCATCAGAGGATCTATTCATTATTGTGTCGCTCCAGGCAGAAAGATGGTGTTACAACTCTTCAGCCTGGTAATTGCAGTCAGCGTGCCAGTTACGCTTTTTAAATTAGTTGATCAATTTCAATGGGTTATAAAGTTTGAACTTCTGCCGCTCATGCAATCTGCAACGAACGGTCAGCCTCAGCGGGTTTTATGCACTGAACTAAAGTTCAGGCATATCCATGAAGTTTTATTTAGCAAGCCTGCGGTCATTTCTTGGCAAAATGCCGCCGAACGTTGTGAACATTTAATCAGGCCAATCCATGACCCGAATCTTGACCATCGAAGACGACGCCGTAACCGCCCGGGAAATTGTCGCCGAACTGAGCAGCCACGGCCTTGAGGTGGACTGGGTCGACAATGGTCGCGAAGGCCTGGAGCGCGCCGTCAGCGGCAACTACGACCTGATCACCCTCGATCGCATGCTGCCGGAGCTCGATGGCCTGGCGATTGTCACCACCCTGCGGACCATGGGCGTGTCGACGCCCATCCTGATGATCAGCGCCCTGTCCGATGTCGATGAACGCGTGCGCGGCTTGCGTGCCGGTGGCGATGACTACCTGACCAAACCCTTTGCCACCGACGAAATGGCCGCCCGGGTCGAAGTCCTGCTGCGCCGGCAGAACACTGTGACTGCCCAGGCCACGACCTTGCGCGTGGCCGATCTGGAGTTGAACCTGATCAGCCACGAAGCCAGCCGCGATGGTCAGTTGCTGATGCTGCTGCCCACCGAATACAAGCTGCTGGAATTCCTCATGCGCAACACCGGGCAGATCCTTTCGCGGATGATGATTTTCGAAGAGGTCTGGGGTTATCACTTCGACCCGGGCACCAACCTGATCGACGTGCACATCGGCCGTCTGCGCAAAAAGATCGACCCGCCTGGCAATGTCCCATTGATTCGGACCGTGCGAGGCTCGGGTTATGTCATTGCTGAACCCGTCTAAAGGCTGGCGCTCTTCCAGCAGCCGCTTGCTGGCGCTCTACAGTTCGCTGTTCGTGATCTGGAGCGGGATTCTCATGGGCGTCATGTACTACGAGGTCTCCGCCTACCTGGACAACCTGGCCAAGCACTCGCTGATGCAGCGCCAGCATCTGTTCTCGCGCTTTTCCGGCGAGCAGTTGGTGGACGCCCTCGCCGTCAGCATGACCTTCGACATTCGCGGCATCGACGCCTATGGCCTGTTCGACGCCCAGCACCGCTACCTCAGCGGCGCACTGCGCTTTCTCCCGCCCGACTTGCCGCTGGACGGCAAAATCCACATGCTCAGCGATTGCGACGCGTCTGACGATGCCAACAGCGACCAGACCCTGCCCGCCGACAGCTGTGACGCGGTGGCGACCCGCACCCTGGACGGTCGCTGGCTGGTGCTGGTACGCGACAACGGCTCGCTATTCGCGGTAACCCGGATCATCCTGCATGCCCTGTTCTGGGGGGTAACCCTGACCATAGTGCCCGGCATCGTCGGCTGGCACCTGTTGCGTCGTCGCCCGTTGCGGCGCATTCGCGGTATCCAGGCCAGCGCCGAAGCCATCGTTGCCGGTGACCTGACCCGGCGCCTGCCGCTGTCCAATCGGCGCGACGAACTGGACATGCTCGCCACCATCGTCAACGCCATGCTCGAGCGCATCGAACGCTTGATGAACGAGGTCAAGGGAGTCTGCGACAACATCGCCCATGACTTGCGCACGCCACTGACACGCCTGCGCGCGCAGCTTTACCGCATGCAGCAACAGGCCGGTGAAGGTTCACCCCAGGCCGCGCAACTGGATTCGGTGCTGGCCGAAGCGGATACCCTGATGGCGCGTTTTCGCGGCTTGCTGCGGATTTCCGAACTGGAGGATCGGCAGCGACGTTCCGGCTTCGTGCAACTGGACCCGGTGTCGTTGCTGCAGGAGTTGCACGAGTTCTACTTGCCGTTGGCCGAAGACGACGGTCTGATTTTTCAGTTGCACGTACCGGCCTATTTGCCGCCGCTCAACGGCGATCGGGCCTTGTTGTTCGAGGCCGTCGCGAATCTGTTGAGCAACTCGATCAAGTTCACCCCTCCAGGCGGTGCGGTGATCCTGCGCGGGGTCAATGAGGGTGGGCACACCCGCATCGAAGTGCTCGACTCCGGCCCCGGCATTCCCGAGTCGGAACGCGAAGCGGTGTTCCAGCGTTTCTATCGCGCCGAAGCCGGCAACCAGAAGAGCGGTTTCGGTTTAGGCCTGTCGATTGTGGCCGCCATCGTCAGCCTGCACGGTTTTACCCTGGAGGTGGGCAGCAGCGAACTGGGCGGCGCACGGTTGGTGCTCGATTGTAGGGAAAGCCTGATTCCACAGGCCTGATTCAATCACCTTGTAGGAGCGAGCATGCTCGCGATGGCGTTGGATCAGACGACTTTTCTTTGCCTGTCTAATCGCCATCGCGAGCATGCTCGCTCCTACAGGGTTGTGCCATGCTTCAGGCCTGAAAACGCGCACGCAACGCGTCAATCCCACCCTGATACACCGCAGCAAACGTGGCCTCGGCTTCAGCATCACTCACGCCAACCGGTTCGAAGCGTCCCGACCAGGTCACCCGCGCGCCCTCGCCCAACGGCTCGACCTTGATCGTCGCCAGATACCCGGTCACCGGAAACGGCGCCTCCACGAACGAATAGCTGTAGGTTTTCGCCCCGTGGTCGAACATTTGCAAACGTTCGACCACCACCACGCCGTCCACCGTCTTCAGGCGGCGCACTCGCCCGCCCTCGCTGAGTTCACTGTGGGGAATAAACGGAATCCAGTCCGGCAGCGAGTTGAACCCGCCGATCAATTGCCAGACCTGATCGGCCGAAACCGCGAGGTCGATCGTTGCTGATGCCTTTGCCATTCAATGCGCTCTCTCAATCAATAGGGTTCAGATAGCCATGCTGTCGACCACACCGCCATCGACCCGAAGGGCCGCGCCGGTGGTCGCCGAGGATAACGGAGAAGCGATATAGGCCACCAGATTGGCGACTTCCGCGACATCCGCCACTCGCTGAATGATCGAAGTCGGCCGCGCCTTGCGCACGAAGGCATCGGCCTCCTCCTGCAGGCTGCGACCGGACTGGGCAATGGCATCCTTGAGCATGTGCTCCACGCCGTCGGTCAGGGTCGGCCCCGGCAGGATCGCATTGACCGTCACCCCGGTACCGGCCAGGCGCTTGGCCAGGCCATGGGATACCGCCAGGTTGGCGCTTTTGGTCACGCCATAGTTGAGCATGTCGGCCGGGATCGCGATCCCGGATTCGGAGGACAGGAAAATCACCCGCCCCCAGCCCTGCTTGACCATGTCCGGCACGTAATGCCGGGACAGGCGCACACCGGAGATCACGTTGACCTCATAGAAGCGCGTCCACTCGCTGTCGGGGGTGTCGAAGAAATCCACCGCCTCGTAGATCCCCAGGTTGTTCACCAGGATGTCGGCCCGGGGTTCGGCGGCGAACAGCTTGTCCGCGCCCTCGGCCGTGCCGAGATCAGCCGCCAGTCCGCGCAATTGCGCGCCCGGCACTTGCTGGCGAATACTCGCCAACGCCTGCTCGACCTTGGCCGCATCACGACCGATCACCACCACTGTCGCTCCAGCTTCGGCCAGTGCCTTGCTGATGCCCAGGCCGATACCCGCGGTGCTGCCGCTGACAATCGCCAGTTTCCCACTCAGATCAATCTTCATGCTCGAGCTCCAGTGACGGTTATGCAGGCGCAGCCGGTCCGGTCACCGGAAACGGCAAGCGCATTGATTGAAGGCAACTGATTACGATAGACGACTTGCCGCAAAGCGTTACGTCGAAGAAATCACCGACTCAACACTTCAACGATAACGGTTCGGCAAAACGCTGGTGGCATTCGAGAACGGCACAACCGTCGCCGACGTCACGACCGGATGACTGAGGGTGTGCAAGACGGCCGGCCGGGATTCACGCAAGTACACCGGCATGTCGGTGACCGGCGGCATCGCCGGAATCTCGAAATACATCTGCACCACCCAGCCCCGGTGATAGCTGGCGTGATTGACCACGTGCATGAGCATCGCTCCCGCGCTCATCGACCCGCTTTCACCCGAGACAAAATTGAATTCGATCGAGGCGTTCAACGACGTATCCGATTGCCGGGCGCTCCAGCTGCAATACCAGGCGTCGATCTCTTTTTGTGCCTGGCGCAAATCCAGCAGGTCCGCATGCAACAGGTCATGGGAGGTCTTGAAGCCATGGCCGCGGCCTTCCAGGTGGGCCTGCCAGATGCAATCGACTACATAGACATGATTGAGGGTGCCGATCATGTTCTTGAACACTGAATCGCGCGCTTTGCTGACCTCCCCTGCCGGCAATGCCGCAAGACTGTCAAACAGGCGCTGATTGGCCCAGCGTTTGTAGTCGGCCAGCAACCAGGCAGTGCGCGCAGTGATCATCAGAGTTCTCCGATGGCGATAGTCGCACTCCCCAGCATAGACCCGAAGTCTGCACAGCAGGCCTGCCACCGATCATCGGTCGTCTGCAGACGCTGCTTTGGATTGCCTGGGAACTCCTGAGGAGCGCCGCGCATCCTAAATTATGTGGTACTTCCCTTATGCTGCTAAATGCTGTCGGAGGACACCGTCATGCGCCGCATTTTTATCATTACCTCTCTGTTGCTTTGTTTGCCTGCAGGTTCGGCCCTGGCCAAAGTGGATGCCGAAGACGTTGCCACCTCGGCCGGCGTCTCCGCCTCGCTCTACTCGACCTTCAAAGACCATAAACTCATGATTCCAGCACGGGACGATGCCTCCAGCTTCGTCGCCAGTGGCGGTGCGATTCGTGGCGTTTACCTGGAGGCCGTCCTGCAGAAAATCCGCCAGGACAATCCTGCCCTCAACAACGCCAGCGATGAGGACCTGGCCCGCGCCATCCTTGTCCAGGAAGGGGTTGCCGCCGATCACTGACGATCCTCGACGCCAGCAACAGGGCTCGTGAACGCCGGATAGCCTTCACGACCCTGCCTTGCTTGCGCTGTTTTCAGCGGTAACGCGGCGCCACCGTGGCGTTGCCGAACAACCCGGAGAGCACCTGGCGTTGCGCCTCGTAGCGGTCCCACTGCGCCCCGTCGTGAACACTCGGAATAGTCACCACTTCGCCGATGGCCAAGCCCGCCAACGCGGCATCGACCATGTCATCGACCTGCATGACGATCTCCGATGGCAGGTTTTCCACCGGATGGCCGGCCTCGTTCCAGAACTCGGTAGCGGTCGCACCGGGTAGCACCGCCTGGATGCGCAAGCCCTTCTCCGCCAGCTCATGCTGCATCGATTGAGTCAACGCCAGCACGAAGGCCTTGGTCGCGCCATACACGCCGTTGAGCACTTCGGGGGCAAAGGCAACGATCGAAGCGATGTTGATCACGGTGCCGGTACCCCGGGCGACAAACCCCGGCACCGCGGCGTAGGCCAGACGTGTCAGCGCGGTGACGTTGAGGCTGATCATCTGCTCCATGTCATCGACCGGGCTCTCGAGCAACGGCAGCACCGCCCCGACCCCGGCATTATTGACCAGCAGCGTGATGCTGGCATCGCTGCGCAGGATTTGTTCGACGCGCAGCAGATCGGCCTTTTCCATCAGGTCAGCGACCACCACTTCCACCGCACGCCCGGTTTCATTGCCCAGGCGATTGGCCAGGGTGTTCAGCTTGCCCTGACTGCGGGCGACCAGAATCAGGTTGTAGCCCTGGCGGGCCAGGCGGTCGGCATACACCGCGCCGATGCCCGAAGAGGCGCCTGTGATCAGGGCGGTACCTTTGGATGAGAGTGTCATGGTGCGTTTCCTCTACGTTTGGCGAGACATTCGCCGTGGTGGAAACGTTATAAATGCACTCGCCAACGTCTCAAATGACGTTTAAAGTACGTTTTTCGGACATCGTTATATGAGGACACTCCGATGATCTCCGTGGCGTTCGTGGTTTTCGAGGGATTCCAGTCCATGGCGCTGGCAGCCATGCCGGTCTTCGAGTACGCCAACTTCAGCGCCGGTGAAGCGCTGTACGACGTGCGCGTGGTATCGGAAAACGGCCAGACCCTGCGTGCCTCCGGCGGCCTTTTCGTCGGCACCGAAGCATTCGGGGAGCGGGTGTTCGATACGGTGATCGTCGTCGGTGGCGATTCGATCCTTGATCAGGCCTCCGCAGGCCTGATCGACTACCTGCGTGCCAGCGTCGACACGGCTCGGCGCACCGCCTCGATCTGCTCCGGTGCGTTTGTCATGGCCCAGGCCGGCTTGCTCGACGGGCGCCGGGCAACCACGCACTGGGCCTACGCCCGGGAGTTGCAAGCGCGCTTTCCCGCGATCAAGGTCGAGGAAGACCGCATCTATGTGGTCGACGGTTCGATCTGGACTTCCGCCGGCATGACCGCCGGCATCGACCTGGCCCTGGCCATGGTGGAAAAGGACCACGGCGCCGAACTGGCCCGCGCCGTGGCGCAGAAACTGGTGATGTACCACCGCCGTGCCGGAGGCCAGTCACAGCATTCGGCCCTGCTGGAACTGCAACCGAAATCCGACCGTATCCAGACCGTGCTCGCCTACGCCCGCGAGCATCTCGCACAAACCCTGTCGGTCGAGCAACTGGCCGAAGTGGCCAACCTCAGCCCGCGCCAGTTCAGTCGCGCATTCCGTGCCGAAACCGGTCAGTCACCAGCCAAGGCCATCGAGAACCTGCGCCTGGAAACGGCGCGGCAGATGCTCGAACGCGGCAGGCTGAACCTTGACCAGATTGCCGCCGAAAGCGGCTTCATTGATCGCCGGCGCATGCGCGAAGCGTTCCTGCGCGCGTTTGGACAACCGCCGCAGGTGATCCGGCGCAATGCCCGCTCGGATCAGGCTGCGTAGCCAGCTACGTGCGGACAATGGACATTGAAGATCAATCGATAAACAGCAGCGCCAGCAAGCCGGCTCCTACACTGTAGGGAGGTGGTTTTGTTTGAGTGAGGCCGTCATGAACGTTTCAGCCAGACTGGCGTTTTTCGCCATCGTCAGCACCCTCGCCTACCTCGCCCTGGCGATTTGGGGCATCGGTGGTTTTGCCGCGTACTTCTCCCATGGATCGTTGACAGTCGTCGCGCTGGCAACTTTGGTGATGGCCGTTGTGTCGCTGTTCAGTCGAGTCAATCTGAGCTCGGGTGAGCGGGAGGATCGGGCCAACCGTTGGGTGATTCCGGCGTTCGGCATCATCGGTCTGGTCAGCGGTTTTCTCCCGGCCTATACCGACCGCATCGACTTCTGCACCTTCGGTGGCGAAGGCGTGCGCTGGCTCGGGGCCTTGCTGTTCATCCTCGGTGGTGCGCTGCGCCTGTGGCCGGTGTTCGTGCTGGGCAACAGATTCAGCGGACTGGTGGCGATCCAGCCGGGACACCGCCTGGTGACCGATGGCATCTATCGGCATCTGCGCAACCCCAGTTACCTGGGGATGCTGGTCATTGCCGTGGGCTGGGCACTGGCGTTTCGTTCGGGGGTCGGGTTGTTGCTGGCGGTGTTGACGGTGATCCCGCTGATTGCACGGATTCATTCCGAAGAAGCCTTGTTGCGGTCACAGTTCGGCAGCGAGTACGACGCCTATTGCGCCCACACCTGGCGGCTGATCCCGAGGATCTACTGATTCGCGCACTGCCCCACTGTGGGAGCGTGCAGTCGCAGACCATCGTTCTCCACGCGAACCTCAACCGCCTCGTAATTCGCCAGCGTCGCATGGCGCGTCTGGATTGGCTGCTCATGGGTCGAGGTGATAACGACGATATCGGCACCCGCCGCTTCCGCCGCCTGTATGCCCACGTTGGCATCCTCGAAAACCAGGCAGTCCCCGATCTCGACTCCCAGTCGCCGTGCCGCCAAACGATACCCCGCCGGATCAGGCTTGCCGGCCGTGACATCCTCGGCGGTCACCATCACCCCAGGCTCGGTAATGCCCGCTGCCGCCATACGGCGCAAGGCCAGCTCCCGTGGAGCGGACGTGACGATGGCCCATTGGTGGGCCGGCAATGACTTGAGAAAACCCGTTGCGCCCGCCACCTCGGCAACGCCATCGACGTCTTCGATTTCCGCCTCGGCGACCCACTTCGCTTCGGCTTCGGCATCCACGCCGGGCAAGCCCAGGCGCGTGATGGTGTCGATGGCACGGGCACCGTGAATGGTCGGCAGGAAACGCTCGACATCGACACCGTGGCGCACCGCCCAGGTGGTCCAGACACGCTCGGCAGCGGCGATGGAGGTGAGCACAGTGCCATCCATATCAAACAGAAAGGCGCGGTAAGTGGTATTGAAGACAGCGTGATCGGACAAGGGAACCTCGCGGGTGCCGAACGGACAGGTCCGGCAATGTAGCATCTGCGCTGCGGTCAGTTCAGCCGGGTTGGCTTGAATGTGCTGGTGACACAGTCCAGCAACGAACCAATGGCCCAGGGTTTCTTGATGAATGACACCGGGTGCCGCACGCCTGAACTGTCCGGGGTTTCGAACCCGGACATGATCATGATCGGCTTGTCCGGCCAGCGATCGCCGAACTGATTGGCCAGGTCTGCGCCATTGAGCGTGCCGGGCATGGTGATGTCCGTCAGCAGCATGCCGACTTCCGGCGCATGCTCTTCGAGGTACACCACTGCTGCGTCCGCGCTGACGTGCGGCTCGACCTGAAAGCCTTCCTCCTGAAGAATCTCACAGAGAAACTCAAGGATCAGCGGATCGTCCTCTACCACCAGAATCAACCCGCCGGTTGGATGTCCACCTGCCGTCGGTACTCCACTCATGACCGTGCCGCTCCCTGATTGCCTCAATGAATTCGCGGGCTCTGAACCGCTGCTTAAACGTATGAGCAGCGGACTCGACGGAAATTCATTTTTGATGCAACCGGACGTCGAACATCAGGCGTCCTGCAGAATCAGGTCGGCTCCCTTCTCCGCCACCATCAGCACCGCGGCGTGGGTGTTGCCCGAGGTCACGTTGGGGAAAATCGACGCATCGACGATGCGCAAACCGTCCAGGCCATGGACTTTCAGGCGCTTGTCCACCACCGACTTCTGCTGGTCCGCCCCCATCGCGCAAGAACCGCACAGGTGATAGATCGAACCGCTGTTTTCGCGGAAGTACTGCAACATTTTTGCGTCGGTATCGACCACCGGGCCCGGCAGCACCTCTTCGACGGTAATGCCCTTGAGCGCCGGCGCCTGCATGATCTTGCGCATCAGGCGACTGCCCTGGATCACCTCGTCGATGTCCTTTTGCGTGCTCAGATAGTTCGGGTCGATCAGCGCCGCATCCCGTGGGTTCTTCGAGGCAATCTCGATGGTGCCACGACTGGTCGGCCGGCACGGGTTGAAGCACAACAGGAAACCGGAGTAAGGCTCGGGCTTGAGGCTGGCCTTGTTGTTCTTCGGGATCTGGTACGACAGCGGGTTGAAGTACAGCTGCAGGTTCGGATTGGCCTGCTGCTCGTCCCCACGGAAAAAACCACCGGCCTGATTCACGCTCATGGCCAGCGCACCTTTGCGGGTGAACAGGTACTTGAGGCCGAGTTTGAACTGGCCGAAGAGCGAGCTGAGCTGGTCGTTGAGCGTCGGGATGTTGGCCTTGTAGTAGTAGCTGGCGCACAGGTGATCCTGCAGGTTCTGCCCCACCGCTGGCAGGTGCTTGACCAGCGGGATGTTGTGCCGGGCCAGCAGCGCCTGATCGGCGATACCGGACAGTTGCAGGATCTTCGGCGTGTCCACCGCGCCGGCGCAGAGGATCACTTCCTTATTGGCCATGAAGGTGCGCGTCACGCCGTGTTGGGTGATGGCGACGCCCGTGGCCCGCTGCTGCGACTCATCGAACAACACGCGATCGACCAGGGCGTAATGCTCCACGCTCAGGTTCGGGCGGCTCAAGGCCGGGTGCAGATGGGCAAAGCTGCTGGAGCAACGTTGACCATCGCGGGTGTTGACGTCGTAGATCCCCGCCCCTTCGAATTTCGGGCCATTGAAATCGTCACTCAGCGGGTAGCCGAGTTCATCGCAACCCTTGAGGAACACATCGCAGATCGGGTGCGTCTGGCCCTTCATCGGGGTGATGCTGATCGGACCGCTGCCACCGTGATACTCGCTGTCGCCCAGCGGATGGTTTTCCAGCTTGCGGAAGTACGGCAGCACGTCCTTGAAGCCCCAGCCATCATTGCCGTTGGCCGCCCAGTCGTCGAAGTCATGGGCCTGGCCACGCACGTAGATCATGGCGTTGATCGAGCCGGAACCACCCTGTACCTTGCCCCGCGGCGCGTAGATCTCGCGGTTGTTCAATTGCTTCTGCGGGCGGCTGTAGTACATCCAGTTGAAGGTCGGGTTGTAATACATTTTGGCGAAGCCGACCGGGATCTTGAACCAGAGGGACGAATCCTTCCCGCCGGCTTCGAGCAGCAGCACCGTGTGTTTCCCGGAAGCCGAGAGGCGATTGGCCAGAACGCAGCCTGCTGCACCGGCGCCAGCGATGATGTAGTCGTATGTCATGCACGGTTACCGCGTAAGTCGTTATACAAAGAATGCCCTTGAGCAAGGCACTGCCCCTGTGGGAGCTCGCGATAGCGTCGGATCAGTCAACATCCATGCCGAATGCACTGACCTCTTCGCGAGCAAGCTCGCTCCCACAGGTTTTGCGATTGTCTGAGAGCCCATCAGCCCCTGGCTGGCGAAGTGTCTTTGACATCCGCCGGAGTCGGCGCCATTTGCAGGTGCAGGCGCTCACCGGTGTAAGGCGAATGCTTGCGCACCACCTCCATGTTCAGCTCCACGCCAAGGCCCGGCTCGGTGGACGGGATGATGTAGCCGTCCTCCCATTGCAGCGGTCTGGTCAGGACTTCGGCATGGAAACCGCCCCAGGTCATGATGCTTTCCTGGATCAGGAAGTTCGGCGTGCAGGTCGCCAACTGGAAACTCGCCGCCGCGCCAATCGGCCCGTTGTACAGGTGCGGGGCGATCTGCGCGTAGTAGGCTTCGGCCATGCTGGCGATCTTCTTCGCCTCCAGCAGACCGCCGCAGCGGGCGACGTTCATCTGCAGGATCGACGCACCACCGGCTTGCAGCAGCTTGAAGAATTCGTACTTGGTGGTCAGGCGTTCACCGGTGGCAATCGGGATGCTGGTCTTGGCCGCGACTTGCGCCATGGCGTCTTCCTGGCCCGGCGGCACCGGCTCTTCGAACCACAGCGGGTCGTACTTCTCCAAACGCTTGGCCAGGCGTATGGCCGAAGACGGCACCATCTGCCCGTGGGTGCCGAACAGCAGGTCGCACTTGTCGCCCACTGCTTCGCGGATCTTGCGGCAGAAAGTTTCGCAGCGCTCCAGCACTTCCAGCGAGATCTGGTGGCCGGAGTACGCGGTGTACGGGCCTGCCGGGTCGAACTTGAGGGCGGTAAAGCCTTTGTTCATGTTCTCGATGGCGCACTCGGCCGCCAGGTCCGGATCGTCGTAGTCGTACTCGCCCTTGCTGTTCACCGGGTAGAGGTAGGTGTACGAGCGCAGCTTTTCATGCACCTTGCCACCGAGCAGCTCATACACCGGCTTGTTCGCCGCCTTGCCGATGATGTCCCAGCAGGCCATCTCCAGGCCGCTGACCACGCCCATCATGGTCAGGTCCGGACGCTGGGTGAAACCGCTGGAATAGGCCTGGCGGAAGAAGCGCTCGATGTGGTGCGGGTCCTGGTTGAGCAGGTAGCGTTCGAACACATCCTCGATGATCGGCAGCATGGCCTTGGGACCGAAGGTTGCGGCGTAGATTTCGCCGACGCCTTCGATGCCGCAGTCGGTCTTGATCTTGACGAACAGCCAGTACATGCCGCCGATGTGCGGTGGCGGAACGGCAACGATATGGGTTTCAAGGGCGACGATTTTCATCTCAGGCACCTGTTTTCTTATTCGTGGATTTACGATTGATTCGTGCGCGCAGGGTCAGGGCTGCCAGGGTTCCGAGCAGGCCGACGAAGGCGATGTAGCCGAAATACAGCTTGTAACCAAAGGCACCGGGGAACTGTTCGGTGAGGTAGCCATTGATCAAGGGAATGAACGCGTCCGGCAGGTAACCCACCACCGAGACGATGCCGATGGCCAGGCCGGTGATGCGCAGCGGAATGTTGCAGGTGTCGAGGATCGCCCAGTACAACCCGCGAATGGCGTAGGTCATCAGGCCAATGAAGATCACCGTGCCGATCAGCAGGCCGAGGCTGTTGAGGGCCGGGAACACGATCAGACCGATCATCGCCAGGCTGGCCAGCAGCAAGGCCACGCACAGCACCGAGATGTTCGAAAACTTGTCACCGAGCCAGCCGCCACCGATGCCGCCGATGGGTCGCATCCACAGCTTGATGGTGGTGATGGTGCCGGCCATCACGGCGGTCATGCCGCCACCTTGCAGGTAGTCGGAGAAGCTGTAGGTGGCCCAGAAGATGTGATAGCCGCAGAACACGATCGCCGTCACCAGCCACAGCTCGGGGATTTTCACCAGGGTGATCAGGTCGCTGAGCAGGTTGTACTTGCCCTTCTCCACCGCTGGCGTGTCTTCCATCGCCTTCGGGTCCTTGATCAGCACCAGCACACAGCCGATGGCGATACAGGTGAAGGAATACAGATACACCACATGCTTGAAGCCTTCGGCTACCGACTCGCCACGGGTTTCGGTGGCAAAGGCGAACAACGCCAGGGCAACGGTGGCCAGCAAGGCTTCGACCAGGCCGCGTCCACCATCGAGAATGCCGAAGAAGCGGCCCTGCTCGCTGTGGTGGGCAATCATCTTCACGCGCTTGAGCACCGAGGCCCAGAAGGTCAGGCCGGTGGTCAGGCCCCAGCAACCGAAGATGATCATCAACCCGGTCATCGATGGCGCCGTGGAGTACCACAGGCCCAGGGCACCGGTGGCCACCAGCGAGAAGAAAATCAGGAAGCGTGGCGCCACGCGATCCGCCAGCCAGCCGCTGGGCAGATAGGACAGCAGGAAGATCGTGCCGAGCATCGAGTACAGATAACCCAGCTCGCTGTGGTTGATCTGGAACACTTCGAGCATGGTGGTCTGGTAGACCTGACGCAGGTACAGGATCGGGTAGATCGCACCGGCGGCCAGTACCAGCAGCATCAATTGCAGATAGCGACTGCCCTTGTCGCTGTGGCTGTGTGAACCGGCGTTCGCATCCCGAACAGCGGCAACAGGGGTTGCAGGCTTGGACATCGAGTAGACCTCTGGCGCCCGGTGGTCCGGAGCGCTCTGATAATTGTTTTTATAGTTACTCAGGCCCCTGTAGGAGCGAGTTGCTCCCACAGGAGGTATTGCGTGCAGATCAGTACTTCATCACCACCAGACGGGTCTGGGTGAACTCGAGCATGCCGTGCTTGCCGTCATCACCGCCCAGGCCCGAGCGCTTCCAGCCGGCGTGGTAACCCTGGTACGGGTCGGCCGGGGTGCGATTGACGTACAGCTCGCCGGCCTCGATGGCGTTGGCGACTTTCTGCGCGGTGCGGTAGTTCTCGGTGTAGAGCACCGACGACAGGCCGAACTGGTGATCGTTGGCCATGGCCAGGGCTTCGTCGATGTCGCGGTACTTGAGCACCGGCAGTACCGGGCCGAAGATTTCTTCCTGGATGATTTCCATGTCCTGGCGGCAATGGCTGAGCAGGGTCGGCGGGTAGAAATGGCCTTTGCCTTCCGGCAAGAAGCCACCGGCTTCCAGTACCGCGCCGTCGGCAATGGCGCGCTCGACCATGGCATGGATGTTCTTCTGCGAGCTGGCGTTGACCAACGGCCCCATCAGAGCAGCATCGTTGGCGCGATCGCCGAACTGCACCGCGCTGATCTTCGCCTTGAGCAGCGCGAGGAAGCGGTCATGCACGCTCTCGTGTACGTAGACCCGCTCCACCGCCGTGCACAACTGACCGCAGTGGGTGGTCTTCGAGCCGACGATGGCCGTGGCGGCCGCTTCAAGGTCGGCATCGGCCTCGATGATCGCCGGGGTCTTGCCACCCAGTTCCAGGGACGGCTTGGCGATGTTGGCCTTGCAGTAGTCGAGCACGATGCGCCCGGCGTTGACGCTGCCGGTCAGGGTGATCAGGCCCACGGCTTTATGGGTGCAGACCACTGCAGCAGTGCCGTGATCCATGGTCAGGATGTTCACCACCCCGGCAGGCAAACCGGACTGCTGCACGGCCTTGGCGATCTCGAAAGCCGAGGTCGGCGTGTTGTTGCTCGGACGCACCACCACTGTGTTGCCGGCAATCAACGCCGGGGCGATCTTGCGCAGCAGGGTGTAGACCGGGTAGTTGAACGGAATCAGGCAGGCGACCACACCAATCGGTTCGCGGTGCAGAAACAGGTTTTCGTTGGGGCTGTCGCTGGGGATGATCTCGCCTTCGATACGCCGTGCCCACTCGGCGTGGTAGCGGGTGATCTGCGCGGCGTAACGGGCTTCGTTGCTGGCGTCGGCAACGCTCTTGCCGGATTCGGCGGCCAGCGCTTCACCGATGTTTTGCGCATTGGCTTCCAGGGCATCGGCGAAGGCACGCAAGTGATCGGCGCGCTCGATGCTGGTGAGCTTGCCCCATACTTTTTGTGCTGCTTGCGCCGCCTCGACTGCCGCGGTGGCTTCATCGGCGGTGGCCGCCGAAACGTGACCGACCAGGGCTTCAGTCGCAGGGTTGTAGACCGCGATCAGCGCCTCGCTGGCAGGTTCGGTGAAGTGGCCATTAACAAAATTTCGCTCGACTCGCATGTGCATCGCCCATCGTTGTTTTTATCCAGTTCCGGCAGTTTTGGCATCTGACGCGCTTTGAACAAACGATTTATTGAGCGGTGTAACATTCGAAAAATGCAGGTTACTCACCAGCGATTCGATTCTCTGTAGGAGCGAGCCTGCTCGCGATGGTCGTCAACGATGACACGGGGCACCAGACACCCCGCGTTGCCCGGGCCACCATCGCGAGCAGGCTCGCTCCCACAGTAGGCCTGCGTTGACTAGACAGCCGCAGTCGAAGGCTCCAGCTGCCGCTGCGCCAACCAGATCTCTTCCTGCAACCACTGGGCGAACACCTGCAATTGCGGCATCTCGGTCTGCTCGGGCCGGGTCACCAGCCAGTAGGATTGATGGCCGTCGACATGCACGTTCAGCACCTGGGTCAATTGCCCGCTGGCCAGTTCCGAGGCGACCATGTGCCAGTCGGCAATGGTGATGCCCAAGCCATCGGTCGCCGCCTGAATCGCCAGGTCGAGCAAGTCGAATTCATAGCCGCCCTGGGTGTCCACGCCGGTAATGCGCGCCGCATCCAGCCAATGCTTCCAGGTCAGGTAGCGTTGATCCTCGCGGGCCAGCACATGCAGCAGGGTCAGGCGATTGAGGTCCAGGCCCTGCTCGCTCCACTCCCGGGCGTACAGGGACGGCGCGCACACCGCAATGTGCCGTTCCTGAATCAACAGCGAACTGTTGAGCCCGTCCCACTCGCCATCGCCAAAACGAATCGCACAATCGAGTGTGCTGGTTTCTGCCAGGCTGTCCTGCAGGCGCGTGGTGATGCTCAGTTCCAGCTCCGGGTGCTGCTCGCGCAAGCGTCCCAGGCGTGGCATCAGCCAGCGACTGGTGAAGGTTGGCGGCGCGTTGATGTGCAGACGATTGGAATGGGTTTTCTGCTGGATGCTGCGCACCGTCAGCTCGATCTTGTCGAACGACTGATGCAACGCCCGCAGCAACACGCGCCCGGCACTGGTCAGGTCGAGGTGATGGTGACGCCGCTCCAGCAGGTTCTCGCCGAGTTGTTCTTCAAGCTGACGCACCTGCCGGCTGACTGCGCTCTGGGTGACATTCAGCAGTTCGGCAGCGCGGGTGAAGCTGCCGGTGCTGCCGGCGACTTCGAAGGCTTTGAGGGCATTGAGGCCGGGCATTTTTCGTTTCATGGAGGGCTCTCGTGGAAGACTGACCTGGTCACTAGCATCCCACGCTCCGTAGGAAATTTCCGCAGTAACATGCATTTTTGTGTTGTGTAGGACAATCCCTGCTTCAACACACAGCGCCCCTCTGTAGGAGCGAGCATGCTCGCGATGGCATCGTACCTGACACAAAAATGTCGCCCCATACACCGCCATCGCGAGCAGGCTCGCTCCTACAAGGGTTGTGTTCGGCCGGTCTAGATCAGGCACTGGCATGGCCCCTCGCCAGTAACATGCGTTTATCGAACGTTTAAACGCTGAATTTATCGTTTGTCGACCAAGGCACGGATGACAAAACTGCGGCCATCTCTAATAAAAACAACATGAGAGCTGCCCCATGCCCCATCTCGACGAGCTGAAAACGCTGGACGGTACTGCGCCGCATCCCGCCGTCAACGCCCTGTGCAACCAAGTCAAAAGCGGCGAGATCAATCGTCGTCAGTTTCTGCGCACCGCCGTCCTGCTCGGCGTCACCGTGGCCAGTGCCAGCACTTTCATCGGTTCGGCCCTGCTTGGCGATTCGGCGTTCGCCGCCGACGCGCAATCACCCCGTCAGGGCGGCAGCCTGCGCTTTGCCTGCGCCATCCAGGAAATCCAGGACCCGATGCTGATCACCTGGATCGAAGCCTCGAACCTGCTGCGCAACTCCCTGGAATTCCTGACCTGGGTCGACGCCGACAACATCACTCACCCCTACCTCGCCGAGAGCTGGAGCCCGTCCGAGGACCTCAAGACCTGGACCTTCAACCTGCGTCAGGGCGTGAAGTGGAGCAACGGCGACGAGTTCACTTCGGACGATGTCGAGCACAACCTCAATCGCTGGATCGCCGCCGACTCCAAGTCGGTCAACCGCACCGCGTTCCAGGACATCGCTGCCGTCGAGAAAGTCAGCCCTTATCAGTTCCGCCTGGTGCTCAAGCGGCCGATCCTGGCCATTCCGGAAATGCTCAGCGCGTTTACCTGCACCCTGGTGCACCGCAGCTTCAAGAACGGTGACGACTGGACGAAAAACCCGATCGGCACCGGCCCGTTCAAGCTGGTGTCCTTTGCGGTGAACAAGCAGGCCACCTTCGCCAAGCGCGCCGACTACTGGCGCAAACCGGCCAACCTCGACGAACTGCGTTACGTCGACATGGGCACCGACATCTCCACCCATCTGGCCGCCTTGCAGGCCGGTCAGGTCGATGTGCTGTACCGCGTCACCGTGGCCGAGCTGGACCTGGCGAAACGCTTGCCGGGCGCACAACTGCTCAGCTGCAAGTCGGCGCAGACCGTGGTCATGCGCATGGCCTGCGACCAGAAGCCCTTCAGCGACGTGCGCGTGCGCAAAGCCGTGGCGCTGTGTGCCGACAACGCGCAGATGCTGAAAATCGCCTATCGCGGCATGGGCACCCTCGGTGAAGACCACCACGTCGCGCCGTCCCATCCGGAATACGCACCGCTGCCCAAACGCGAACGCGATGTCGCGGGCGCGAAAAAACTGCTGGCCGAAGCCGGTTTCGCCAATGGCCTGGACATCGACCTGATCGTCGGCAACACCCAGGGCCGCTACGAACAGGACACCGCACAGATCCTCCAGCAAAACTGCCTGGAAGCCGGCATCCGCATCAACCTCAAGGTGATCCCGGCCACCCAGTACTGGCCGATCTGGGACAAGGCCGCGTTCAGCCTGACCTATTGGGCACACCGTCCGCTGGGGGTGATGTCCCTGGAGCTGGCCTACCGCAGCGGCGCAGCGTGGAACGAAAGCCACTACAGCAACCCGGCTTTCGACGCCGCCCTGGACAAGGCCATGGGCATCATCGACCCGAAACAACGCGCCGCGGCCATGCAGGAGGTCGAGCGCATCCTTCAGGACGACGCGGTGATGGTGCAGCCGTTCTGGGCGGACAAGTTCACTGCCACCAGCAAGAAGGTCCAGGGCTTCAAAGTTCACCCCTCGGACTTCTACCCAATGGATGAAGTCTGGTTGAGCGCCTGACGCGCAGCCCTCTCGGTGCCCGCCCACCGCCTGGTACGGCGGGCACGCATCCCTTGATTAGCCGGAGCCTGCAAGCATGGCTGAATTTCTGTTGCGCAAATTGATGGCGTTGATCGCGACCCTGCTGTCGGTGTCGCTGATCGTATTCGTCGCCCTCGAACTGAACATCGAGGACGTCGCGATCAACGTCCTCGGCCCCTACTCCGCCGCCGACCAGCGCGCCGCGTGGCTGCTGGAACATGGCTACAACCAGCCGTTCCTGTGGCGCTATCTGGTGTGGCTGAAGGATTTCGTCAGTGGCGACTGGGGCACTTCGGTGCACTTTCGTGAACCGGTGATCAACCTGCTGCTGCCCAACCTCGGGCAAACCCTGATCCTTGCCGGCCTGGCGCTGCTGATCATGGTCCCGGTGGCCCTGACCCTGGGCATTCTGGCGGGCATTCGCCAGGGCTCGTTCGTCGACCGCCTGGTGTCGTTCCTGTCGATCGTCACCACCTCCATTCCGGATTTCGCCAGTGCGGTGTTCGTCTCGGCGATTTTCGTGTTCTGGCTCAACTGGCTGCCGGGCGTGAGCAGCATGAGCGACGGTTTCAACAGTGCAGAACTGGCCCTGCCGCTGATGGTGCTGTGCCTGTTCGGCATCGGCTACCTGGCGCGCATCACCCGCGCCTCGATGGTCGAAGTGATGCAGGCGCCGTACATCCGCACTGCACGCCTGAAGGGTGCATCGACCTCGCGCATCGTGCTGCGCCACGCCCTGCGCAACGTGCTGATCGCACCGATCACGGTGATCATGCTGTACATCCCCTGGCTGCTGTCGAATGTGATCGTGGTCGAGGTGTTCTTCGCCTACAAGGGCTTTGGCTCGCTGCTCTACACCGCTTCACTGAACCACGACGTCTACCTGATCGAAGCCTGCGCGATGATCAGCGGCGCGGTGGTCGGCGCGACAAAAATCTTTTCCGACCTGGCCTACACCTGGCTCAACCCGCGCATCACCCTGCGCAGTCTCGGCGGAGGTGGCCAATGAGCTTCCTGCAATCGTTCAAGCATCCTTTGGCCTTGCTCGGCCTGCTGCTGGTCGGCGGCTGGGTGCTGGTCGCGGCGTTCGCGCCCTGGCTGGCACCCCATGATCCGCTGGCCAGCTTCAGCCCGCTGCTGACGCCGATGACCGCGGATCCCGACGGCCAGACATTCCTGCTGGGCACCGACATGATTGGCCGCGACATTCTTTCGCGGCTGATCTGGGGCACCCGCACCGTGCTGTTCTGGTCGATCCTTGCCACCCTCACCGCCTTCGCCGTGGGCATCGCCATGGGCCTGTGCGCCGGCTACTTCAACGGCAAGGTCGACGGTTTCCTGTCCTACGTCGCCGACACCGTGCTGTCGTTCCCGGTGCTGGTGTTGTACATCGTGATCATCATCGCCCTCGGCGCCTCGGCGCTGAACATCCTGATCGCGGTGACCTTCACCAGCGCCCCGGCGATCTTCCGCATCATGCGTGCCCTGACCATCGACATTCGCTCGCGCGACTACGTGCTCAGCGCGATCACCCAGGGCGAAGGCTCGCTGCGCATCATGCTGGTGGAAATCCTGCCCAACTGCGGCGGCCCGCTGATCGTCGATTTCTGCCTGCGCATCGGCTACACCGCGATCATGATCGGCGCCCTCGGTTTCCTCGGCCTGGGCCTGCCGCCGCCAACCCCGGACTGGGGCGGCATGATCAACGAAGGCCGCAGCATGGCCATCGCCTTCCCGCATCTGGTGATCTTCCCGTGCATTGCCATCTCCACCCTGATGCTGGGCCTGAGCCTGTTGGCCGACGGCCTCGACGAACACGCGCAGAAAGGCGCAAGGAGCTGAGCATGAGCCACCCACAGAACCTGCAACAAGTGCTGCGCGTGGAGAACCTCTCCATTGAATTGCCGGCCGGTGCCGATCGCAGCCATGCCGTGCACGGCATCAACTTCGAAGTGCGCAAAGGCGAAATTCTCTGTGTAATCGGCGAGTCCGGCTCGGGCAAATCAGTGCTCTCGGCGGCGATCATGGGCGACTACGCCAAGGGCCTGCGTCACAGCGAAGGCGTGATCGATTTTCTCGGCGATGACATCTGCCGCTTGCCGGAACAGGACCTGCGGCGCTTGCGCGGCAACCGCATCGCGATGATTTTCCAGGAGCCGATGGCGGCGTTGAACCCGGCGATTCGCATCGGTCAACAAGTCGAGGAAATCTTCGACATTCACGCCCCGCAGATGCCCGCCGCCGAACGCCGCGAACGCATGCTCGCCCTGCTCGACTCGACCCATTTGCCCGACCCGCCACGGATCGCCAACAGCTTCCCGCACCAGCTCTCCGGCGGCCAATGCCAACGGGTGGTGATCGCCATGGCGCTGGCGATGAACCCGGACCTGCTGATCGCCGACGAGCCGACCACGGCGCTGGACGTGACCACCCAGGCGCAAGTGCTGAAGCTGGTGCGCGAGCTGCGTGGCCGTGGCCAGCACGGCATTCTGTTCATCACCCACGACTTCGGCGTGGTCGCGGAAATCGCCGACCGCATCGCCGTGATGGAAGGTGGCCGGCTGGTGGAAATCGGAGAGCGTGACCAGGTGCTCAACGCGCCGGTGCACCCTTACACACGCAAACTGATCGCCGCCGTCCCGGCGCTGCACCCGGAGTTGCATGTGCCCAGTGCCGATGGCGAACTGGCGCTGCGCATCGAACGCCTGAACAAGACCTACAACGTCGGCGGCCGCTCGGTGGCAGCGCTGCGGGATGTCTCGCTGCAACTGCCACGGGGCAAGACCCTGGCGATCGTCGGCGAGTCCGGCTCGGGCAAAAGCACCCTGGTGAAAGCGGCGATCCGCCTGGTCGACAGCGACAGCGGTCACGTCTGGGTTGGTGACACGGATTTCCTCGCCCTGCGTGGCGCTGCGCTGGCAGCCAATCGGCGGCGCATCCAGATGATTTTCCAGGACCCTTACGGCTCGCTCAATCCACGTCACAGGGTCGGCGACATCATTGCCCGCGCGGCCCAGTTGCGCGGCTTGTCGGCCAAGGATGCCTGGGCCGAGGCCGGTGATCTGCTCGAACAGGTCGGCCTCAAACGTGACGCCCTCAAACGCAAGCCCCGGCAGTTCTCTGGCGGCCAGCGCCAGCGCATCGGCATTGCCCGGGCGCTGGCGATGCGTCCCGAGGTTTTGATCGCCGATGAAAGCGTTTCGGCGCTGGACGTCTCGGTGCAGAAGCAAGTGCTGGAGTTGCTGGCCGAGCTGCAGCAGCGGCTTAACCTGAGCATCCTGTTCATCACCCACGACCTGCGCGTGGCGGCGCAGATCAGCGACTACATCGCGGTGATGCGCCAGGGCGAAGTGGTCGAATACGGCAGCGCCGAACAGGTGCTGCTGCGTCCGCAGAACAACTACACCCAGACGTTGCTGGCGGCGGCACCGGGCGCTTCGGCGTTGCCGGCCACACCCGACGATGGCCCGACCTTGCGCCTGATCAGACCCCAGGCCCACTGACCCATAAACCCTTTCCCCACGCTACGGCATTCGCCGTGGCCTGGGTTGCTGTTGCCACCATAAAACCAAAAAAAGGAACACGACATTGCGCACAACCACCCTTCGCGCCATCCATTCCCTTGCCCTGATTCCGGTACTTGGCGCCTTGGCCGCACCGGCCATGGCAGTCCAGGTCACCGACAACCTGGACCTTGGCGGCGCCGTTCGGGCCCGTTGGGATTACGACCCGGACCGCGACATTCAGAAGTTCGGCCTGGACACGGTATTCCTCAGCGCCAAATACAATTCCGAGAGCTGGATCGGTGAAGCCCAGTACCGTTTCTACGGTCGCTCCTACCCCTACCAGTACACCAAGAACTACGGCGACATCCAGTTCGCCAAGTACGCCTGGGTTGGCTACAAGTTCAACCCCGACCAGCAGGTGCAAGTGGGCCTGAACACGGTGCCGTTCGGCTTGCAGCCCTACTTCGGCAGCACCTTCTACGAAACCCTGGGCAACGTCATCGGCCTGGAAGACGTGCAGCAGATCGGCACCAAATACATCCAGCAAAGTGGCGACTGGAACGTCCAGGCCGGTTACTACCTGCGCCCGGCGTGGCAAGGCAAAGGCACCAGCAAAGGCGTGACCTATTCCAGCGTGGTCTCCGAAGCGGACAGCTATGTGGCCGATGGCAGCAACAACCAGGAGCGCAACACCGTGGTACTGCGGGTGGCCAAGGCGCTGGACCTGGGGCCGTGGAAATCCGAAGTGGGTATTTCCGGCCTGACCTCGAGCATCGAGAACAAGGACACCGACAACAACGGTCGACGCAACGTCGCGGCCGTGCATTACCTGGGCAAGAACGGTCCGTGGGGCGTGCAGTTGCAGGCCGCGCGCCAACAGATGTCGCCGCGCAACCCGGGCTCGGATGAAGTGGTGACCCTGGGCGGTTACGACGGCACCTACAACGTCGCCAGCCGCGGCAATCTGTATGTGGCGGACCTGAGCTATGACGTGGCGGGCAAGTACCTGTTCGACCAGATCAGCGGGGTCAAGCTGTACGCCAACTACAGCGCCTTCGACAAATCCGCCGATGACTTCAAGACCTCCCAGCGGGCGATCCTCGGCACCTCATTCTCCTTCAGCAAGCTGTGGATCGCCACCGAGTGGATCTTCGGCAAGAACGACCCTTACATCGGCGGCAGCAGCTACACCCAGAGCCTGGGTGCGGGTGGGTCTGATCAGTGGGAGAACCAGTTGTACATGAACATCGGGTACTACTTCTGATCAGGCATCTTCGCCGTCCTTAAGGACGCCATCGCGAGCAAGCTCGCTCCCACATAGGATCTGTGATGTTCACCAATCCCCTGTGGGAGCGAGCTTGCTCGCGATGGGGCCGGTCGAAACAACACTTGCAACCGCTCCATACACATAGTCAGATAGGGCCTTCGGATATTTCGTACAGAAAACCTGCCCCACTCAACAGCGGCGGCCGGTGCGGAGCCCTCCTTTCATGCGTCAACTGCCCTCGCTCAACATGCTGCGTGTCTTCGAAGAAGTCGCGCGGCATCGCAGTTTCAGCCAGGCAGCCCTGGAGCTGAACGTCACCCAGGGTGCGGTCAGCCGGCAGATCAAACAGCTGGAAGATTACCTGGGCGTCGCGCTGTTCATCCGCACGCCCCAGGGCCTGTCGCTGACCGAGAGCGGCACGGCCCTCTCGCCGCACCTGGCACAAGCCTTCGACCACATTGAACGCGCGCTGCAAGCCGTGCGCGTACCCAATCTGCGCCAGCGCTTGCGCATCGTCGCCCCGCCGACCTGGGCCACGCGCTGGTTGTCCGCGCACCTGCGCGCCTTCGTGCAACGCTACCCGGACATCAGCCTGAGCGTGACCAACCAGATGGGCCACGACAGCCTCGCCGAAATCGACTGCCACATTCGCTTCGGTCTGGAAGCGGCGCACCATTGCAGCAGCCGGTTACTGGTGATGGAACGGCACATCGCCGTCGCCAGCCCGGAGCTGTTCAACGGCGAGCAGCCGCCGGACCTGCGGCAATTTCCATTGCTGCACATCCTGCACGACGGCAAGCGCCTGAAGGTCTGGGAGAACTGGCTGGCGGCCATGGGCCGCGAGGATGTCGATGCCGGGCAAGGGCTGGAATTCAGCACCCTGGACCAGGTGATTCACACAGCCCTGGCCGGGGGTGGCCTGGCGGTGATCGACCGGCAGATGATCGTCAAGGAACTGGCCAACGGCAGCCTGCTGCCGATCACCCCGGTGGAGGTGATCGGGCCGTATGGTTATTGGCTGGATGTGGCGAATGACAAGCAGGGCCTGTCGAAGGTGCGCTTGTTTACCGAATGGCTGAGTGTGGTCAGTAATCCCTGACACCTTGTCATTCCCTGCACACCAATACCCACTGTGGGAGCGAGCTTGCCCGCGATGAGGGAGGGTCAGTCGGTACATCTGCAATCTGACACACCGCCATCGCGGGCAAGCCCCCACAGGGATTTGTGGATGATTTCTAGACCGGTGTTGCGGCTTTTACCGCCAATGTCACACCACCTTCAACAGGACTCTGCACCTTGCACGCCTGACTCAGGGTCAGCGACTTGGTCTCCGGTGCCCAGGCCCAGGACAGCAAGGCACCGATCGCCAGGATCGCCGCGAGAATGCCCATGGTCGGGCTCAAACCGATACCCGCCACGCTCACCGGCAACAGGAAGGTACTGATTGCCGAACCCAGACGGCTCACCGCCGTCGCCAGACCAATGCCGCTGGCGCGCACTTCGGTCGGGAAGCTCTCGGCCGGGAACACGCCGACCAGGTTGCTCACCGCCGACAACACCAGGGTAAACACACCGAACACCAGCACCATCAGCCACGCCGCACTGCCCGGCAACACCGCCAGCAGGAACAGCGCCACCGCGAGGATGATGAACGAGTTGATGAGGAACCCGCGCCGGGTGAACCTGATCGTGCACCAGATGCCGATCAGCGCACCGAGGATCAACAGCATGTTCAACATCAGCTCAGTGCCGAAGCCCTCGGCCAAGCCCATTTTCTGCAGGATCGACGGCAGGAAGGTGTAGATGGCGAAGTACGGCATCACGATGCACACGAAGAACAGGCAGTTGAACGCGGTGCGCTTGCGGTACTCGGGGCTGAACAGCACGGCGTAGCCGGAACGGGTCTCGCCGGACGGGGTTTCGTCCAGTTCGACATGCTCGCCCAGATGCTTCTTGACGATGGCGCGGGCCTCGGCAATGCGCCCCTGATTGACCAGCCAGCGTGGCGATTCCGGGGTGCCGATACGGGCAATCAGGATCAACGCCGCCGGGATCGCCGACGAGGCCAGCATCCAGCGCCAGGCGTCGTCACCGAGGCTGAGCATGGCGGTACCGACGAAGGTCGCGGCGACGTAGCCGAAGGTCCAGATCACGCTGAACGAACCGAGCAACACGCCACGGTGTTTCTTCGGCGAGAACTCGGCCAGCATGGCGTGGCCGACACTGAAGTCACCACCGAGGCCGATGCCGATCAGCACCCGACAGAGGAACAGGGTCAGCGCCGACTCGACGTAGAACTGCATCACCGAAGCGACAGTGATCAGTACGAAGCTGACCAGGAAGATTTTCTGCCGGCCGACCTTGTCGGAGATCCAGCCGAAGAACAGGCTGCCGAGAAACAGGCCGATCAGCGCCGAAGCACCGATCAGGCCCTGCCAGAATGCGTCCAGCTGCATCTGCGGGCTCAGCAAGGTGAAAGCGATACCGATCAGGCCAAGGATGTAGCCGTCGGTGAAGTGCGCGCCGAACGTGAGGCCGGCGATTTTGATGTGAAAGCGGCCAATGGGCAGGTCGTCGATTTTTACCGGTTTTACGGACATGTTCGTCTCCAGTTGTTGTTATAGATGGAGAAAAGAAACGTGTAATTCCTGTAGGAGCGAGCCTGCTCGCAATAGCGCTGAGTCAGGCAATACTGATGTCGACTGACACGCCATCATCGCGAGCAGGCTCGCTCCTACAGGGGTACCGACTGAGGGTTACAAACCACCCATCAACAGGTATTTGATTTCCAGATAGTCATCCAGACCGTACTTCGAACCTTCGCGACCCAGGCCCGATTCCTTGATACCGCCGAAGGGTGCCACTTCCGTGGAAATGATCCCTTCGTTGATCCCGACCATGCCCGCTTCCAGGCCTTCGGCCATGCGCCAGACACGGCCGATGTCGCGGCTGTAGAAGTAGGCCGACAGGCCGAATGGCGTGTCGTTGGCCTTTTGCAGCACCTCGGCTTCATCCTTGAAGCGGAAGCAGGCAGCCACCGGTCCGAAGGTTTCATCCTGGGCGATCAGCATCTCGCCGTTGGCTTCGGCGAGGATGGTCGGCTCATAGAAGGTGCCGCCCAGCGCATGGCGACGACCGCCGCACAAGACTTTGGCACCCTTCTCCACTGCGTCACTGACGTGCAGTTCGACCTTGGCCAGCGCCGCTGCGTTGATCAGCGGACCTTGTTCGGTTTCGCCTTCCAGGGCACTGCCGACACGCATGGCGGCGACGGCTTCGGCGAGCTTGCCGGTGAAGGCCTCGTAGACGCCGTCCTGAATGAAGAAGCGGTTGACGCAAACGCAGGTCTGCCCGGTGTTGCGGAATTTCGAGGCCATCGCGCCTTTGACGGCGGCATCCAGATCGGCATCGTCGAAGACAATGAACGGCGCATTGCCGCCCAACTCCAGCGAGACCTTTTTCAGGGTGTCCGCGGCCTGGCGCATCAGCAATTTGCCGGTACGGGTCGAGCCGGTGAACGACAGCTTGCGCACCACGCTGGAAGCCTGCAGCGCACCGCCAATGGCCACGGCATCACCCGAGACCACGTTGAACACACCGGCGGGAATCCCGGCCTGCTCGGCCAGCACCGCCAGGGCGAAGGCCGACAGCGGGGTTTCTTCCGAGGGCTTGAGGATCATGGTGCAACCGGCCGCCAGTGCCGGGCCGACTTTGCGAGTGACCATGGCCAGCGGGAAGTTCCACGGGGTGATCGCCGCGACGACGCCTATGGCTTCCTTGACCACGATGATCCGCGCATCGGCCTTGTGGCTCGGGATCACATCGCCGTAGGCGCGCTTGGCTTCCTCGGCGAACCACTCGAGAAAACTCGCTGCGTAGACCACTTCGCCCATGGCTTCGGCCAGAGGCTTGCCCTGCTCACGGCTGAGCAAGGTGGCCAGTTCCTTCTGGTTGCTCAGCATCAGCTCGCCCCAGCGCTTGATGCGCTGGCTGCGTTCCTTGGCGGTCAGCTTGCGCCAGGCCGGCAAGGCACGCTCGGCGGCTGCGATGGCTTGGTTGGTTTCTTCAGCGCCGGCTTTTTGCACCTCGGCGATCAACTCGCCGTTGGCCGGGTTCAGCACCGGGTAAGTGGCGCCTCCACTGCTCCATGCACCATCAATGAAATTGCCGTGCCGAATCAACGCGCTCATGCCACCGCCTCAGTCAGGTTGAAGCGTTCCAGACCCGGACGGGCGGTGCGCAGGATACGTTTGCCGGCGGTGTAATCGTTGATCACGTCGCACGGTGTGTAGTTGCGTTCCAGCTCGTGCAGCTCTTCGGCATCGAGCTTGGTCTCCAGGGCCGCCAGGGCGCTGTCGAACTGCTCGGTGGTGTCGGCGCCGACCAGCATGCAATCCACGCCCGGATGGTTGGCCACCCACGCCTGGGCAATCTGCGCGTTGGACACACCGCGGGCACGGGCCACACGCTGCACCGAATGGGCGATTTCGAAGGAGGCTTCGTCACTGTACATCTGCTGGGTGAAGAAGTCGGTCTGGTTGCGGGTCGACTGCACGTCACCAGTCAGCAGACCACGGGCCAGCGGGCTGAACACCGAGACACCGAGACCCTGATCGCGGCAGAACGGGATCATCTCGCGCTCTTCTTCGCGGTAGGCGCAGTTCAGTTGCAGCTGCATGTTGATCGGCTTGACCCAGCCATTGCGCTCGCAGGCCATGAGGATCTTCGCCAGTTGCCCGGTGAGCATGGTCGACACGCCGATGTAGCGGGCCTTGCCGGAGCGCACGATGTCGTTCATCGCGCTCATGGTCTCTTCGACCGGGGTGTTGACGTCGAAGTAGTGCAGCATGAAGACGTCGACGTAATCCATGTCCAGGCGCTTCAGGGACGCATCGATGCTGTCCATGATGTGCTTGCGCGAATGGCCGCTGGCGTTGATGCCCGAACGGGTGCCGTAGCCGACCTTGGTGGTGATCACCAGGTCTTCGCGACGGGCCAGGCGCTTGACGATGCGCCCCACCACTTCTTCGCCGACGCCGGCGGAATAGAAGTCCGCCAGGTCGATGAAGTTCACGCCGTTGTCCAGTGCGTGCTTGACGATCGGCTCGCTTTTCTTCTCATCGAAGATCCACGGTTTCCAGTCCGGGGTGCCCATGTTCATGGTGCCCAGGCACAGGCGGGAGACTTCGAGACCGGAGTTGCCCAAACGAATGTATTGCATGGCGCGGACCTCAGGCTTTAGGGGTGTAGAAAGGGTTGCTGATGTGACCGACCACGTCCGCCAGCTGCGCGGTTTCCGGCTTGCCGGTCAGGGCGGCGCGGATCGCGGTGCGGCAGGCGTTGTAGTTGTTCAGGTACACCGCATCGAGGTCGTCGCAGGACGGGTTGACCCAGTTGGCGGTGACGATGGCCCACTCGTCTTCGGCTTCCGGCGGCAGGGTGCCGTCGAGCAGCGCTTCGAGAACCGCCTTGGCGATACC
The DNA here is from genome assembly GCF_004348895.1 of Pseudomonas vancouverensis. Classification (GTDB taxonomy): domain Bacteria; phylum Pseudomonadota; class Gammaproteobacteria; order Pseudomonadales; family Pseudomonadaceae; genus Aquipseudomonas; species Aquipseudomonas vancouverensis. Next base: position 68,277 of record NZ_RRZK01000008.1, on the reverse strand, counting down.
GGCCTGGGACGCGCCCCAGGTGGCGTTGCCGTGCAGGTCGCTGCTGATCGCGGCCTTGTTCACGTACAGGGTCATCGGCTTGACCGGGATGTTCGGCTGGGCGATCACCATGAACGGGCAGTGCCCCTGGCTTGGCGATGCCAGGCTGTTGGCGAACGCCTGGCCGGCCGGGCCGTTGCGCGGGCCGATGAGGATGTTGATGTGCGCGGCGTTCACGCCCGGGCCTTCGAAGCCTTCACCGATGTACAGGTCGAGTTCTTTCATGATCGTTTCTCTTGTCAGGACGCAGAGGGATGTTGGGGACGGTCAGAAGCGCACGCAGGCAGCGGGCCTGGCGTGGCAAAAGTCGGGATTCGAAGAGCGCAGCGGGAAATGTGCGAAGACGCAGCAGTGATGATGGGTCATGGTTGCAAACGCTCTTTTTTGTTGTTGATGAGCTGGTTTGCGATTTTTTAACACCGGGGGTTGGCGGGGCTGTAACCATTAAAAGTCATGGGGGCATGACTTCAAGTCATACCCCCTTGAGCAAAGCGTCCCGCTGCTGGAGCGGGCCCGCTCGCGATTGCAGGTCAGGTCCTGAAGCGGCTCACCAGGCCATTCAACGTTTGCGACAGCTCGGTCAGGTTCTGCGCGTCTTCACGGGTGGCGTCCGCGAGGTTGGCGACCCGTTGCGCATCACCGTGAATCTGGCTGATGTGCCGATTGATGTCCTCGGCCACCTGGTGCTGTTCTTCCGCCGCCGTGGCGATCTGCGTGTTCATGTCACGGATCACGTCCACCGACTCGCGAATCAGACCGAAACTTGCCCGCGCTTCGTTGATCGACAGCACCGTCTCCTGGGACATCTCCAGGCTGGCATGCATTTGCTTGCCCATCTGGTGGGTGCGCCGCGCCAGATTGCCGAGCAGGCCGTCGATCTCACTGGTCGAGTCCGCGGTGCGTTTGGCCAACGCACGCACCTCGTCGGCGACCACGGCAAACCCCCGGCCCTGCTCGCCAGCGCGCGCCGCTTCAATCGCCGCATTGAGGGCCAGCAGGTTGGTCTGCTCGGCAATCGAACGGATGGTGCCGAGAATCGACTGAATGTCGTTGCTGTCCTGTTCCAGTTGCTGCATCGCATCAGCCGAGTGACCGATCTCCTGGCTCAGGCGCCCGACATTGTTCACCGCGTTATCGATCTGTTGCTGCCCGGTGCGGGCCTGACGCTGGCCATTGTCGGCCGAATCCGCCGCCTGACTGCAGGAGCGCGCCACTTCGTGGGAGGTGGCAACCATTTCATGAAAGGCCGTCGACACCATGTCCACGGCTTCACGCTGACGCGAGGCCACCTCGGCCATTTCCACCGACACCTCGGTGGCACTGCCCGAACTGCTGTGGATCTGCCCCGACGCCTGGCCGATGCGCTGGATGAGGCTGCGAATCGCTTCGAGAAACTGGTTGAACCAACCGGCCAGTTGCGCCGTTTCATCCTGCCCACGTACCGCCAGGCGCGCCGTCAGATCGCCCTCGCCCTGGGCGATACCTTCCAGACCATTGGCCACCCCACGAATCGGCTTGACGATCAGCCCGGCAAACCAGGCGCCGGCCATGGCGAACAACCCGGCACAGACCAGCGCGATGGCGGCGATGATCCAGGTCAGGCGTGTGGCGGCGGCCATCACTTCGCGCTCAGGCACGACGCCTACAAAGCGCCAGCCCAACGACGTCGAGGGCCAGACAAAGGCCATGTAGCGCTCGCCCGCCAACTCAACGTCGACCAGGCCTTTGCCGGACTCGGCCAACTGTCGATAGCCTTCGCCGAGCTCCGCCAGTGCCTTGAAGTTGTGGCTCGGATCATGGGGGTCGACCAGCACGGTGTTGTTGCCTTCCATCAGCATCAGGTAGCCGCTTTCACCCAGCTTGATCTGCTTGACCAGATCGGTCAGTTGCTTGAGCGACACATCGATGTTCACCACGCCGCCATGGCTGCCCAGCTGATTGCTGAAACTGCGCACGGTGCTGACCAACACGACGTCGTCGGCCGCCCAGTAATAAGCATCGGTACGCAAGGTCTTGCCCGGGTTGGCCAACGCCGTCTTGTACCAGGGCCGGGTGCGCGGGTCGTAGCCGGCCAGTTTCGGGTCACCGGGCCAGAACACATAACCGCCCTCTTCGGTGCCCAACGACAGGTAGGCATAGGCCGGATGACTCTTGGCCAGCCCGGCGAACAACTGGAACACCCGTTGATCCTGCTCGCCCATCGGCACCTGCGCCGCGTCGCTGCCCAGGTAGCGCTTGAGGTGGCCATCGATGGCCTGCAACTGCGGGTGCTCGGCCAGGTAAGCGACGTTCTGGCTGATGCCTTCGAAGAACAGTTGCATGGCCGTTTCGACCTGGCGAATTTCCCGCGCACTGCTGTCGGTAAAGGCTTCGCGTGCTTCGTTGCGCAGGTTGAGGATGATCAGCACCGCCACCAGCAACACCGGCAGGCTGGCGATGACGGCAAAAGCCAGGGTCAGTTTTTGTTTTATGTTCATTGAGCTCGCCTTCCTTGTGAGGTGAGTGCTTGACCGTTTGAGAGAAATATTTTGCGGATATTCCGTATTATGGTATACCAATATTCAATCAGCCGGCCAGCCGTACTCCAAGACGCGCTTTACACTGGCGAGAACACCCCGGGGCGCGCCGCGCTCATCCCTGGCAACAGGCCCGCAGTCGACAGGCCAACAACAAAAGATTCGAGGTACACGTCATGAAGTTTTCCCTGTTCGTACACATGGAACGTTGGGACGAAAGCGTCAGCCACCGCCAGTTGTTCGAGGACCTGACCGAACTGACCCTGATGGCCGAGGCCGGTGGTTTCAGCACCGTATGGATCGGCGAACACCACTCCATGGAGTACACCATCTCGCCGAGCCCGATGCCGCTGCTGGCGTACCTGGCGGGCAAGACCACCACCATTCACCTGGGCGCCGGCACCATCATCGCGCCGTTCTGGCACCCGCTGCGGGTGGCCGGTGAATGTGCACTGCTCGACGTGATCAGCAACGGACGCATGGAAGTGGGCCTGGCCCGTGGTGCCTACCAGATCGAGTTCGACCGCATGGCCGGCGGCATGCCTGCGTCCAGCGGCGGCCAGGCACTGCGCGAGATGGTGCCGGTGGTGCGCGCCCTGTGGAACGGCGACTACGCCCATGACGGCGACATCTGGAAATTCCCCACCTCGACCAGCGTGCCCAAGCCGATCCAACAACCGAACCCACCGATGTGGATCGCCGCCCGCGACCCGGATTCGCACAACTTCGCCGTGGCCAACGGCTGCAACGTGATGGTCACGCCGCTGATGAAGGGCGACGAAGAAGTGCTGGACCTGAAGAACAAGTTCCAGGCCGCACTGGACAACAACCCTGGCGTGCCACGCCCGCAACTGATGGTGCTGCGTCACACCCACGTGCACACCGCCGACGATCCCCAAGGCTGGCAAGTGGGGGCCAAGGCCATCTCCAGGTTCTATCGCACCTTCGATGCCTGGTTCGGCAACAAGACCACGCCGGTCAACGGCTTCCTCGAGCCCAGCCCGGAAGAGAAATTCGCCGGTCGCCCGGAATTCGAACTGGAAAGCCTGCACAAGACCGCGATGATCGGCACCCCGGAAGAGATCATTCCGCGCATCAAGTACTACCAGGAACTGGGTGTCGACGAGTTCAGTTTCTGGTGCGATAACAGCCTGCCCCACGCGGAAAAGAAAAAGTCCCTGGAGCTGTTCATCAAGCACGTGGTGCCAGCTTTTCGCTGAATGCGCCAGACTGCCCCCGAACACAAATCCGGGGTTCAACACAGATCACTGTGGGAGCGAGCTTGCTCGCGATGGACGTCAACGATAACGCGCGTCATCTGAAGGACCGCGTGGTCCAGAAGTTTTTCGCGAGCATGCTCGCTCCTACAGGGGGGTGAATTCAATGATGGTTGATCGCCTCCGGTTTCATGCCCTCCCCTCCGGTGCCGCGCGGGCTTACCTGCGCGGTGAATGGAGCGCTTCGCACCTGCATTTCAAACGTCTGCGCGCCAGCGTCACGGCCAAGCAGAACGGTTTCTGGCAAATAGTTCACTGAGCCCAAATCCGACAAACATGCACCTCACGCCCGTACTTGCCGGGCGTGTGCGTTGCCTTGTATTTGGCCTTTGATCAGGTTTGCCCAATGAACAATAACAACGCGCTGTTGATCATCGACATGCAGCAGGAGGACGGTTTCGTCCTCGAAAATTTCCCTACGGTGGTCGCCAACACCGCCGCCCTCCTCGACGCCGCCCGCCAGCAGCGGATGCCGGTGATGTACACCCGTCACATCAACCAGGCCGACGGCAGTGACTTGCCTCCCGGCGAACCCCTCGCGGCCGACGGCGGCCCTTTGGGTTATCGCGCCGGCACCCGACAAGTGGAGATCATCGAGTCGCTGGCACCGCGACCCCATGAATGGGTGTTCGACAAGGGCCGCTACAGCGCCTTTCATCGCACCGACCTCGATGCCCGGCTCAAAGCCCTGAAGGTCGAGACCTTGATCGTCTGCGGCGTGCTGACCGACGTCTGCGTGCTCACCAGCGTGTTCGACGCGTTCGCCCTCGGTTATCGCGTGCGACTAGTCAGCGACGCCTGCACCACGACCACCCTGGCCGGGCACTATTCGGCGCTGTTGATCCTGGCCAACTGGGTCTACTCGCTGGAAATGCTCACCTGCGCGCAATGCCTGCGCGCCCTCGCCGGTCACGACTACCTGAGCCTGAAACCCGCGCAACCGGACCTGTTTGCCCACCAGCCCCATGAGCTGCCCGGCACCATCGACCGTCTGCACGCCCACCTCGCCCGGACTCAGGAGTAAGCGCCATGCAAGTTGAAAAAAGAAGCATCGATTTCATTCCGGAAAACGAGCGTCATGGTCGCCCGGCATCGCTGTTCTACATCTGGTTCGGCGCCAACATGAACATCACCACCATCGCCTCCGGGGTGTTGCCGGTGGTGATGGGGCTCAACCTGTTCTGGAGTGCCCTGGCGATCATTCTCGGTTCGCTGCTGGGGGCGATTTTCATGGCCTCGCACTCTGCGCAAGGGCCGAAACTGGGCATCCCGCAGATGATCCAGAGCCGGGCGCAGTTCGGTGTGCTGGGGGCAGTGTTGCCGCTGTTGTTCGTGATGCTGATTTACCTGGGCTTCTTCGTCAGCAACACCCTGCTGGCGGCCCAGGCACTGGAGAGCGTCAGCCCGCTGCCGGCGAGCGGCAACATCTACCTGATCGGCGCCCTGTGTTTTGTCGTCGCGCTGTATGGCTATCGCCTGATCCACCGTTTGCAGAAGCTGTTGTCGGTCCTCTCGCTGCTGGTGTTCGCCGCTGCGACGCTGTTGGCATTGCAACTGCCGATCCCCGCCGAACAGTGGTTGCCGAGCGGGTTCTCGCTGGCAAAGTTTCTGGTGGCGGTGAGCATCGCCGTGACCTGGCAGCTGTCCTATGCGCCCTATGTCGCGGACTACTCGCGTTATCTGCCGAGCCGAACGCCAACGGCGCAGGTGTTCTGGTACAGCTACGCGGGTACGGTGCTGGGCGGTGCGTGGATGATGATTCTCGGCGCCATCCTCAGTGTCGGCATCGCTGACTTCTCGAACAACGTCGGCGGTCATGTCGCCGGGCTGTTCGGCAGCGCCGCGGTGCTGTTGTTTGCCTTCATCGTCTATGGCCAGGTGTCGATCAACGTGTTCAACCTGTACGGCGCGTTCATGTCGACCATCACCGTGATCGAGCCCTTCGCCCGGCTCAAGGTCACGCCACGGGTGCGCGGCGTGTTCATGCTGCTGATCAGCCTGATCGCCACGGCGCTGTGCACCGTCAGTCAGGACGACTTCATCAACTTCTTCCTCAACTTCATTTTCTTCATGAGCTACTTCCTGATCCCGTGGACGGCGATCAACCTGGTGGACTACTACTGCCTGCGCAAGGGTGAGTACCGGATTGCCGACATCTTCGACCTGAACGGCATCTACGGGCGGGTGAATAAAATCGCCTGCGGCAGTTTCGTGCTGGCGATTGCCCTGGAGATCCCGTTCATGAACACCACGCTCTACGTCGGCCCGGTGGCCACGGCACTGGAGGGCGTGGACCTGGCGTGGGTGGTCGGGTTGCTGGTGCCGGCGCTGAGTTATTACGGGCTGATGAGGCTGAGCAAACCGGCAATGGAATCAGTGCCTGACTGATTTTCAGGCAAAAAAAAATCCCAGGCAGCTGATGGACGCCTGGGATTTAAAAATGCATAAACCGTGGTGGTGAACGCGGCGCGGATATTACGGAATATTTCGGCCTGTAACAAGATATTTTTGTTCACTATCCGGTTACTAAATCTCCTAAGCCTTTAAATATCCACACATTTCCTACGGGACCTCAGAGAAACCAGCGGTATTCCCGCGCGCTGATGTCATGCAGAAATGCCAGATGATCCTGGCGCTTGTTTTCGCAATAAACGTCGACAAACTCCGCCCCCAGGCCTTCGCGCAGCGCTGCATGGCTTTGCAGGGAGCGCACGGCTTCGAGCATTTCCAACGGAAAATCGATGCCGCTGTCGCGGTCTTCGTTGAGCGGCGCGATGGGCTCCTGCTCCATTTCCAGACCGCGCTCCAGGCCCACCAGAATCGCCGCCAACGCCAGGTACGGGTTGGCATCGGCGCCGGCCAGGCGATGTTCGATGCGCAGGTTTTTCAGGTCGGAGTCCGGCACCCGCAGGCAGGCGTCGCGGTCTTCAAAGCCCCAACTGGCGCGGGACGCCACGTTGACCGTGCCGCTCAGACGGCGCAAGGCGTTGTGGTTGGGTGCGAATATCGGCATGCAGTGCGGCAACACGTCCAGGCACCCGGCCACGGCATGGCGCAAGGCGCGCTGGCCGTTGGCGGCCAACAGATTGTTGCCGGCCTTGTCGTACAGGCTGACGTGCACGTGCATGCCGCTGCCCGGGTGTTGCAGGTAGGGCTTGGCCATGAAACTGGCGCGGTAGTTGTGCTTGAGGGCCACGCCGCGGGTGCTGCGGCAAAACAGGGCAGCCCAGTCAGCGGCACGCAGGCCGTCGTCGAGGTGGCCGAAGTTGATTTCGAACTGACCCGGACCGAGTTCGGCGGTGATCACCGTGGCCTCGATGCCTTGCGCCCGGGCGGTCTCGACCATTTCATCGAGTACCGGGGCGAAGCGCGACAGGCGTTCGATGTGCATGTTCGGCTGATCGTCGGCGTCACCGGTCAGTTCATCACGGGGGAATTGTGGCAGGCCGTCCTTCAAGCGACTGTCGAACAGGTAGAACTCCAGTTCGAACGCCACCACCGGGAAAATGCCTTTGCGGTGCAGCCTGTTCAGCACTTGCGCCAGCACTTCGCGAGGCTCGAATTCGATGGGCTTTTCGGTGCCGTCGGAGGTGATCAGCATCTGGCCCAGGGGTTGTTTCTCCCAGTTGACCAGCTTCAGCGTGCCGGGCACCAGGCGTCGCGGTGCATCCGGGTCGCCGTCGTTGAAACAGTAATCACCAATTTTGAACAAACCACCCTGGGTACCGAGCAACACGCAGTTCTGCGGCAACTTCAAGACGCTGCCGGCGGCGACTTTTTCGAGCATTTCGATCGGGTAGCGCTTGCCGTAGAAGTGCCCCGGAATGTCCAGGGAGATCAGGTCGACGTAGCGCACTTCAGGGTTGCAATGGCGGAAGTTGCGAACCTCGGCCAGCAGTTCAGAGCACACAGCATCCATCGTGATGTTCCTTGTTGTTATCAGGTATAGACCCAGAGCACGCGGGTCATTTGAGCGGAAAGGTTGCCGTAGCGGCAGTGGGCATGGCTGGCCAGTTGAAAGCTGTCGCCGGCGTGCAGGGTCACCGGGTCGTTGTCGTCGAGCCACAGGGTCAGCTCGCCTTCGAGCACGTAACCGCCCTGCTCCGAGCTGTCCTTCATGTGCCGATCGCCGCTGCTGGCGCCGGGTTCGAGCTGGCTTTCGAGCATGGAAAAGGACGCACGCATCTTCGGCGACACCATGATGTCGGTGATGCCGTCGGCGTAGTACAGCGTGCGGCGCTCGTCCGGGCGCGTCACCCAGGGCAAGGCCATGGGTTTGGGCAGGCTGTAGAAATAAGTGGTCGGCACGCCGAGTGTTTCGCTGATGGCGGTCAGGTCGGCCACGGTCGGGCGCGACAGGCCGCGCTCGACCTGGGACAGGAACCCGACGGAGCGGCCGATTTTGTCCGCCAGCTCCTTGAGGGTGTACTTCTTGTGCTTGCGCAGGTCCTGGATAAGGATCGCCAACGCCGAGATTTCTTCTTGCATGTCCATCGAATGGCTTCCAGAAATTGACGCTTCAAATGCTGTCGCGCAGCCGGTACCAGGCTTTGCCAATGGCTTCCAGCGGCGCGGCGAAATACTTGCCGCCGGGAAAACTGCCGTTGTCCAGGCCCTGATACAGGGCCAGTTCGTCCGACTGGCCGAGAATCGCATCGGACACCGCACGGGCGCCGGCCAGGGTCGGCAACACGCCGTGGCCCGAGTAGCCCTGCATCCAGTACAGCTCGCCGCGTCGACCGAGGTCCGGGGTGCGCTTGAGGGTCAGGTCGATGTGACCGCCCCAGGCAAACTCCAGTTCGACGCCGGTCAGTTGCGGGAACACCCGCTCCAGAAACGGCCGGGTCGCTGCGGCAATGTCCTTGGGCATACCGCCCAGGTAAGTGCAGCCGCCGCCAAACAGCAGGCGGTTGTCCGGGGTGCGCCGGAAGTAGTCGAGCACGAACTGGTTGTCGGTCACGCACACATTGCTCGGCAACAGCGCCGTGGCCTGCTCCTTGCTCAGCGGTGCCGTCGCGACTTGGTAGGTGCCTACCGGCAGCACGCAACTGGCCAACTGCGGGTCGAGCCGGTCGAGGTAGGCGTTGCAGGCCAGCACCAGCACGTCGGCGCGAACCTGCCCGCGCTCGGTGCTCACCACAAAGCCGTTGCCCTGCTGGCGATAGTTCAGCGCCTTGCTTTGTTCATGGATGCGACCACCGGCGCGTTCGATCGCCGCCGCCAGGCCGAGGGCCAGTTTCAGCGGGTTCAAATGACCGCCCTCGGGATCGTACAGCCCCGCCTGATAGCGCTCGCTGGCGACCCATTTCGGCAAGTCGCGGCGCTCGACGAATTGCAAGGCATCGTGGCCCCACTTGTGGCTGGCCTCGTGTTGCCATTCGGTCAACAGGCCCACTCGCCGTGGCATCACCGAGGTCCACAGGTGGCCGGGGCGATAATCGCAATCGAATCCGTGGCGACCGGGCAAATCCCGCAGCTCCCGAGCGGCCCAGCGCATGCCGTCCCACAGGCGTCGGGCGCGCTCATAACCGAGGGCGGCTTCCAGCGGCGGCATGTCGCACGACCAGCCGAGAATCGCCTGCCCGCCATTGCGCCCCGAAGCGGCCCAGGCCACGCGGCTGGCCTCCAGCAAGGTCACGCGTTTGCCGGCCAGGGCCAGGCGCAACGCGGTGTGCAATCCACTGAAACCGGCACCGATGATCAAGACCTCGGTCTCCTGCTCGCCTTCCAGCGGCGTTCTGTTGACCAGTTGGTCGGCGCAAGAGTGGGCGTAGTAACTGGCGACATGCTGCGTGGATTGCTGAAACATACGGCCTCGTGAAATTTTGTATTTATAATTTCATGAAAAACTACACGATAAATTTCACGCGGGCAATTCGCGGCAAAAAAAATCCCGCCCGGGAAGGTCCGGGCGGGATTGTTCAAGTCGTGTATCAGGCAATCGGAATCAACGGATCGGCGGCCGCCCACGCGGCTTCACGATTGGCCGCTGGTGGGTAGATCCACTGGGTGTTGATCTGGGTTTTCAGCGCCTTCGCTTCCTGCTTGACCAGCTTGACCTGGCGATCCCAACCCTCGGTGTACACCGCGCCCCAGGCACCCAGATCCAGACAGGTGACGTACTTGGGCTGGCTGTAGGGCGTCGGTGCGACGCCAAGGATCTGCGCGGCCACGTTATTGCCGGCATGACGACCCAGCACGATGGCATGCTGGCAGGTCATCAGCGCGTAGTTGCCGATCGCGTCACTGGCGGCATGGGCCACGTCGCCGGTGGCGAAGATGTCGTCCTGGCCAATGACCTTCAGGTGCGCGTCGACATGCAGACGGCCCAGATGATCGCGCTCGGCGGGAATCTGCGCGGTCAGCGAGCTGGCGCGCACGCCAGTGGTCCAGATCACGGTGCTGGCTTCAATATGCGTGCCGTCGGACAGGCTCACGCCGTTGCCATCCACACTGACGACCGAGGCATTCAGGTGCCATTTCACGCCGGTTGCCAGACTGGCTTCAGCAATGGATTGCGCAATCTCCTCGCCCATCGAACCGCCGATTTTGTTCCCGCGATCGACGATGATCACTTCAATATCGGCGCCCTCTCCCAGAATGGCGCGCAAGCGGGTCGGCATTTCTGTCGCCGTTTCAATCCCGGTGAAACCACCGCCGGCAACTACCACCGTGTTGCGTGCCTTGCTCGCAGGCTGGTTGGCCAGGGCCTTGAGGTGATTCTCCAGGCGCACGGCCTGTTCGATCTGGTCGACATCGAACGCATGTTCGGACACGCCCGGTGTATTGGGTGTAGCCAGGCCGCTGCCGGTGGCCAGAACGAGTTTGTCGTAGCTGCACAGCTTTTTGGCGCCTGCTGCATCGGTGTAGCCGACCTGTTTGCGCTCGACATCGATGCTGTCAGCCGCGCCCTTGATGAACTTCACCCCCACCGCGTCGAACAGCTCGCCAATCGGCGCCGCCAGTTGATGCGCATTGGGTTCGTAGAAACGCGGACGCACACGCAACTCGGCCTGGGGCGCCAGCACAGTGACTTCGACGTCGTTGTGTCCATGAATGTCGAACAGGCGGGTGGCACTCAAAGCGGTCCACATGCCGCCAAAACCTGCGCCGATGACCAGAATCTGCTGTTTCATTGTGAACTCCAGGGGGGAAGACCCGTATTGAACGTCATTGGATTGCATGCGGCTGACGGGGCGCCGATCTCTAAACTGCGACTGCCGCTGCCGAGCCAACAACTACGACTGTATTGATCCGAGTTAAAACCTGCAACCGGTTTTTCTCGATGCCCATCATCTAAAGTCTCGACATTCGCTCGCAAAGCCTTACGGACTCTGGTCCGGATGGATAATCGGCGGTATGGAAAATAATTGGCGGGCGCAGGGATGCGTTGCCCGGCAGCTTGCGCGCTGCTAACATTTACGACTAATCAAGTCGGAGATCTGAATGTCTCTTTACAGTGCGGGTGTCGAATACGGCATCCACTGCCTGATATTTCTGGTGGGCAACGGCGGCGACACCCGCGAAGCGAGTGTGCGCGACCTGGCCGAGTTGCAAGGCGTGCCCCTGGATTACCTGGCGAAAATCTTCACCAAACTGGCCAAGGGCAAACTGGTGGTCGCCACCGAAGGCATGCGCGGCGGTTTCAAACTGGCGCGGCCGGCGGACGAAATCACCCTGCTCGACATCGTCAACGCCATCGACGGGCGCAAGTCGATTTTCGATTGCCGGGAAATCCGTGGTCGTTGTGCGCTGTTTGATGGCTCGCCGCCCGACTGGGCGCTGGACGGCCCCTGCTCGGTACACGGGGCGATGATGGTGGCGCAAAAGCGTATGGAAGAAGCCCTCGCCCAGCAAACCATCCTCGATCTGGCCCGCAGGGTCGGACGCAAGGCGCCTGCGGAATTTGGGGCGAAAATCGAAACCTGGATGAATGACCGCCGGGAAAAGAAAAGCGCGCCTGGCGCAGACAGTCTCATCCCGGTGACCGATGTCGGCGACTGAGGTCTACAGGCAGTCCTTCATCGCTTTGCGCATGGCCGCGGATTTCGCCCACGGCGGCCCCTGATACAGGGAAATCCGGCTGCCGTCCTTGTACTTGACGATGTCGAGGATCTCGTCAGCGGTGATCACGCTCGGCGCATTGATGCGGTAGCCGTTGGAAATCGAGGTCTGGGTGGTGTTCGATACTTCGTGTTGCCAGGCCGGGAGCACGCAGGCGGCGTATTCCTTCGGCGGTTTCTCACTGTATTTGGTGTCATTGGGCTCGCCCGGCACCAGCGACGCCGGCAACGAACACCCCGCCAGCAAGGCCAGCGCAATCCCCCCCATCAACATCCGCATGATGTGTCCTTGATCCTGAAAAATGAAAATGTAGCCCGTCGGTGTGCACTCGGCCACAGGTCGAGCGTAGTTCAGCGACACACATTGATATCGGCAGTGTCGTTAAGTTCCACAGCTTCGGCTGCGGATCGGACGAACACCCCGCCCTGCCTGCGAAACCGGGTCTAAAATGGCCTGACGCAGCTGTCAGGAGGTCAATATGTGGCTTAACGAATTCGAACAGGAACTGCGACGCGATCTGCAAGGGCTGGCGTCGGATCTGCGCTGGTCGGTGGTGGAACTCAGGCGTCTCGAACAGCAACTGCGCCAGGCAGGCAATGAGGTCGATGCGCAAGCCATCGAACGCCTGTGCTCATTGTTTCAAGGCGATGAGGAAAAGCTGGCCGGCTACGCTGAAGAAGTGAAAGCCAAGGTCATCAGCCGCAACAAGGCGCAGTAGCAGGAGCACCCCATGAACAGGCCCGTGTACATAGTGGTTCTTGCGCTGACAGCTTTGGCAGGTTGCAGCGCGACGTCCATGTACGACAATCAGCCGCTGGTCGCAAAAGTCGATGAAGGCATGACCAAGGAGCAGGTTCAGCAAATTGGTGGCCCGCCATTGGCGATCAGCACACGCACCGCCGTGCCCGGTACCTGCTTTGACTACAAGTTGACGCAGGATGGTCATCAACAGAACTTCAACGTCAGCTTCGATAACCGTGGCCTGGTGGACCACACCAGTTTCCTGAGCTGCCCGGAATGGAGCCGCATTCAGGAAAAGGAAATGCACCCTTCCCATCACGCCAGTGGCGGCGGTTATTAGCGCTGACATGAAAAAGCCCCGGAAAACCGGGGCTTGAGGCTTGCTTCATTTGGCGTGATGGCCGCCCGCAGGCTTGCCGGCCCTGGCCCGATAGCCAGGCAACGACGCGGCAAAGGCCAGCGCCTCTTCCCGACTGTCGAACGAACCCAGCCGATCACCCTGGGTGCAGACCCGCCAGGGGCCGTTGTTGACGCTGAGTACGTCATACCCGTTCATGTGCATCTTGTTCAGCATCGGTACGCTCATGGTCACCTCCTTTTACGGCAGTGAAATCAGGTAGAGGCGCTACCTTACGCCTCCCCTCCTCAAAAGTACCGACCAGCCGTCGTCGCGAAAATTCCTTCGGTGTGGCTGCACTTTCCGTCACATTCGCCGCTCAAACTACTTCGATGGCGGCGCAAAAGGCCCTCCCCTGACGCTGCCTGATCAAGGACCAGCCAACCCCGGTAACCGATGAAAATACGCGCGACCGTCATTTGCGAGCAGGACAGACGAGTGCTGTTGGTGCGAAAGCCCGAGAGCCGCTGGACGCTGCCCGGAGGCAAGGTCGAACGGGATGAAACCGTGCCCAACGCGGCCATTCGCGAACTGCAGGAAGAAACCAGCCTGATTGTCGACGAATTGGTGTACCTGATGGTGCTGGATTCGGGTGGCACCCGACACCACGTCTACGAGGTGTCGGTGCTGAACCTCGATCAGGCCCGGCCGCAGAATGAAATCGCCGACTGCATCTGGCACCCGCTGGACTCGGTGCACAATCTGAACATCAGCGATGCCGCACTCAGCATCCTGAGGACGTTTCAGCGTCGCTTGTAATCTGACATTGTCAGCCCTGATCGCCACCGCCCACGGGCATGACCATGCCGGTGATGTAGGACGCCTCGTCGCTGGCCAGAAACAGGATAGCGTCTGTCTGCTCGTCCAGTGTGCCGTAGCGCTTCATCAGGCTGCTGTCGATGGTTTGATCGACGATCTGCTGGTACCAGACTTTTTCCTGTTCGCTCTGCTCGGCAGCGTTGCGCGGAATGCGCCGCGCGGGTGCTTCAGTGCCACCGGGCGCGGTGGCGTTGACCCGCACGCCGCGACCGGCGGTCTCGAACGCCAGGCAAGCGGTCAACGCGTTCACCCCACCCTTCGCCGCGCCGTACGGCACGCGGTTGATGCTGCGGGTGGCGATGGAAGACACGTTGACGATGGCGCCACTGCCCTGCTCCAGCATGAACGGCAGTGCGGCATGGCAGCACCACAGTGTCGGGAACAGTGAGCGGCGCACCTCAGCCTCGATCTGCCCGGCTTCGTAGTGCTCGAACGGCTTGGCCCAGATGGTGCCGCCGACGTTGTTGATCAGCACATCGAGACGCCCGAAGCGTTCGACGGCAATTTGCATCACCCGGCTGCACTCCTCGTATTGCTCGAGGTCCGCGGTCAGCGCCAGCACCTCGCTGAACGCTGCCAGTTCCTGCTGCACCTCAAACACCAGCTCGGCGCGATCCACCAGAATCAGTTTCGCCCCCTGTGCCGCCATGCGTTCGGCCACCCGCCGACCGATGCCCTGGGCGGCGCCGGTGATCAGTGCCACTTTGTCCTGGAATCTGTTCATGTGTACCTCATGAAAAAATGAAGCCGGCTGCAACGCGGTCCTGTGGGATCAGGCTCGCTCCCACAGAAGCGTTGCTCACGCCGCGCTGGCGGCGAATTTCTCGTAATAGAAGTTCGCCGGGGCGATGCCTTGTTCGCGAATGAACTGGCTGACCGCCTCGACCATCGGCGGCGGGCCGCACAGGTAGACGTCGACGTCGCCTTCGTTCAGGTGCTTGGGTTCGATGTGCTGGGTCACATAGCCCTTGAGCGGGTGCTGGCTGTCCGGGCTGGCGACGCAGGCACTGAAGGTGAAATTGGGGATGCGTGCGGCGAAGGCTTCGAGACGGTCGAGTTCCACCAGGTCGAAGTCGTTGGTCACGCCGTAGATCAGATGCAACGGGTGTGCGCTGCCCTGCTCGGCGATTTTCTCCAGCATCGCGGTGAACGGTGCCAGGCCTGTGCCACCGGCCAGCAACAACAGTGGCCGGCGAATATCGCGCAGGTAGAAACTGCCCAGGGGACCGGCCAGGCTCATGCTGTCACCCGCCTTGGCCATGCCGGTGAGAAAACTGCTCATCAGGCCGCCGGGCACGTTGCGGATCAGGAAGCTGACCTCGCCATCGCGCTGCAACGAGCTGAACGAGTACGCACGGGTCTGCTCGCTGCCGGGTATCCCCAGGTTCACGTACTGCCCCGGCAGGAACGCCAATTTGCTCAGCGCCTCGCCCTTGATCGACAAGGCAATGGTGCTGTCGGACAGCTGCCGCACGGCGCTGATGGTCGCGTCGTAACTGGCCTGGCGGGTACGGCAAACCTCGGAGGAAGCCGGTACGCGCACCACGCAATCGGACTGGGCGCGCATCTGGCAGGTCAGCACAAAACCCTGTTCGGCTTCTTCGGCGCTCAAGGCATCGTCGATGTATTCCTCACCCAGATCGTACTGGCCGGCCTCGGCGAAACACTTGCAGGTGCCGCAGGCGCCGTCGCGGCAGTCCAGCGGAATATTGATGCCCTGGCGGTAGGCGGCGTCGGCCACGGTTTCACCGGCCGCTGCGTCAATGAAGCGGGTGACGCCGTCTTCGAAATTGAATGCGATGGAATGGGTCATGACCGCGGTCTCACAGGTGATAGATATCGATGACCTGACGAACGTAGTCGTTCTTCAGGATCACTTTCTTGGCCTTGATCAGTGGGTTTTCACCACGCACATCGAGGGTGTAGAAACTGCTGCCGAAATAGCTGTCGACGGTCTTGTAGCGAAAGCTCAGGGTGTGCCAGTTGAAGCGCACCTGACACAGCCCGTCGGCCTGTTCGAGCAGCTCGATATTGCTGATGTTGTGCGAAGTGCGGGTGTCCGGCACGCTGGCGCTGGAACGCTCGGTCTTGATGCGGAAGATGCGGTCTTCGAGGCCGGTGCGGTTGCCGTACCAGATCAGCGAGATTTCCCGCTGCGGGTCTTCGGTCAATTCGTCATTGTCGTCCCAGGACGGCATCCAGAAAGTCGCGTCCGGGGCGTACAGCTCCAGCCATTCGTCCCACTGACGGTCATCGAGGTAGCGTGCTTCGCGGTAGAGGAAGTCGCGCACTGCATCGTAAGAAATGCTCATTGCACGTCCTCCACGGCGATCAATTTCGACTGCTCGGCGGCCAGGGCCTTGAGCATGGTCTGCTGCCAGTACTTGTGCTGCAGTACGAACAGGCCTTCGTCTTCGGTGCGCACACCGCTGAGCAATGGGTGCAAGTCGATTTCCTGCGCGGCCTCATCGGCGCCCTCGACCCAGTGCTCGGCCCCACGGGACATGTCGTTCCAGGTGGTGACGCTGCCTTGATAACCGGTCTGGCAGGACCGGAATTCCTCCAGGTCATCCGGGGTGGCCATGCCGCTGACGTTGAAGAAGTCCTCGTACTGGCGAATCCGGCTCGACCGCGCCTGGTCGCTTTCGCCTTTGGGGGCGATGCAGTAAATGGTGATTTCCGTGCGGTTCACCGAAATCGGCCGGGCGATGCGGATCTGCGAGCTGAACTGGTCCATCAGGTAGACGTTCGGGTACAGGCACAGGTTGCGCGAGTTCTCGATCATCCAGTCAGCGCGCGCCTTGCCGAAATCCCGGGCCAGCTCGTCGCGACGCTCGTACAGCGGACGGTCCTCGGGGTTGGCCCAACGGGTCCAGAGCAGCATGTGGCCTTTGTCGAAGGAGTAGAAACCACCGCCCTGCTTGGCCCAGCTGCCGGCGCTCATGGTCGGGTTTTCGTCACCGGCCTCGCGCTGCTTGCGCTGGTTCTGGGTGGCGGCGTAGTTCCAGTGCACGGAGCTGACGTGATAGCCGTCGGCGCCGTTTTCCGCCGTGAGTTTCCAGTTGCCTTCGTAGATGTAGCTGGAGGAACCGCGCAGCACTTCCAGGCCATCGACGGACTGGTCGACGATCATGTCGATGATCTTCGCCGATTCGCCCAGGTGCTCGACCAGCGGCACCACATCGGCCTTCAGACTGCCGAACAGAAAGCCTCGGTAGGATTCGAAACGCGCGACGCGAGTCAGGTCGTGGGAGCCTTCGCAATTGAAGCTCGACGGGTAACCCGCGTTGGCCGGGTCCTTGACCTTGAGCAGCTTGCCGGAGTTGTTGAAGGTCCAGCCGTGGAACGGGCAGGTGTAGGAGCTCTTGTTGCCGGACTTGTGCCGGCAAAGCATCGCGCCGCGGTGGCTGCAGGCGTTGATGAAGGCGTTCAGTTCACCGTCCTTGTTGCGCGCGATGAAGATCGACTGGCGCCCCATGGTGGTGGTGTAGAAATCGTTTTTGTTGGGGATCTGGCTTTCATGCGCCAGATACAACCAGTTGCCTTCGAAGATGTGTTCCATCTCCAGATCGAACAGGCGCGGATCGGTGAACATCTCGCGCTTGCAGCGATAGATGCCTTGCTCAGGATTGTCTTCAAGCAGGGAGTGAAGGTATTCGGGTCGCAGGGTCATGGCCGCCGCCTCCATTGTTTTTATTTCAGGCAAGGCCATGCTAGGAGGGGGCGAAGCGCCGGACTATCCGCGGGGTGCAGACCTTTATCCGTTTTGTGCAATACCTGAAGTGCGGGGAGCCTCAGTTGAGGAGAAGCTTTTGTGGCGAGGGAGCTTGCTCCCGTTGGGCTGCGAAGCGGCCCCAGAATCCTGAGATCGCAGTGATTCAGATGAACCGCATCCTCCATATTTACGACGGCTGCGCAGCCGGACGGGACGGTGCGGCGATCCGACAAGCTCCCTCGCCACAGGATGCACCTTTACACAGACCGTATCTCACCAACGTGTATTGCCGCCGGTTTGGATCAATGCCGCCGCTTGAGGGTATCCGAAGGCAACTCGCCAAACTGCTTGCGATAACTGTCGGAAAACCTGCCCAAATGCAGGAAGCCATAGTCCATTGCCACTTCGGTGACGTTGCGCACGTTGCAGGTCGGGTCGCTCAAGCAGGCGTGAATGCGTTCCAGGCGTTTCTGCCGCACGTAGTTCTTCGGCGTCTGCCCGGCATGGCGCTCGAACAGGCCGTACAGCGAACGCAGGCTCATGCTCGCCTGACGGGCCAGCTCATCACTGTCGATGTCCTGCTTGAGATGCTGGGCGATGTAGTCGGCGATGGCCTCGAAGGTCATGGTCTGCGAGCCAGGACTCAGGCGGCTGACGTTGGTCTTCATCAGGCTGAGCATCTTGCTGACGATGATTTGCGTGTAGTGCTCCTGCACCCGGGGCACCTGCTCACTGGCTTCGGCCTCCTGGCAGATCATCGCCAGCAGGTTGATGAAGCCTTCCAGCTCGTTCAGTTGATAGCGGTTTTCCAGGAACCGCACGCCCTGCCCCGGATAACGCCAGCGTTGCTCGTCGCAGACTGTTTCGAACAGGCGGGTGGGCACCTTGAGGATGAATTTCTCGCAATCGTCGGAGTACGTCAGGTCCACCGGATCATCGGGGTTGATCAGCAGCAGTTCACCCGGCGCAAAGTAATGTTCCTGACCGTAACCGCGCCACAGGCAGTTACCGCGCAGCAACACTTGCAGGTGGTAGATGTTTTCCAGGGCGCCTGATCTGACCCGCACACTGGCGCCATAGCTGATGCGGCAGAGGTCGAGGCTGGCGAATTTGCGATGGCCCAGGCTGGCCAGCGGACGGCCGGCGCGAGGCATCAGAATGCTGTGGTTACCGACATGCTGATTGACGTAATCCGACACCGCATAGGGGTCGGCTTGGTCGAACACCCTGCTGTGCTGGCTCAACAGTTGCGCGTTCATCATCAGGTCACTCTCGTTATTTTTATGGTGTACGTCGGGCCATTCTAAGACAGTGCTGGCAGCGTGATGCCAACTCACTCAAATCCAGTTACACAAAATACCCTGTGGGAGCGAGCTTGCTCGCGAAGGGGGTGTGTCAGTCAACATGATGTTGAAGCTGATGTCCCCTTCGCGAGCAAGCTCGCTCCCACAAGGTCGATACCGAATCGATATCAGTCCTCGAGGGCGCGCACACGCTCCTGACGCTGCTGCTCCTCAGGCTGGGCCGAGCCCTGCAGGGTGAAATCGAACTCGATTTCGGCAAAACGACCGCTCACGCCATGGGCGGCAGCACGTTGCTGGTCGTCGCTGAAAGTGATCTTGGCGATCAGCTCGTCACGGGTGGCGTAGGCAAAGTCGTCGTGCAGGTATTGATCGCCATCCAGGTTGATCTGGGTGGTCAGGTGGCGATGATCCGGCGCAGAGATGAAGAAGTGGATGTGCGCCGGGCGCTGGCCGTGACGGCCCAGTTGATCGAGCAGTTGCTGGGTCGGACCGTCCGGTGGGCAGCCGTAGCCCGACGGCACGATGCTGCGGAAACGGTAGCGACCTTCAGCGTCGGTGACGATACGGCGACGCAGGTTGTATTCCGATTGCGTGGTGTCGAAGTACGAGTAGGTGCCACCGGTGTTGGCGTGCCACACGTCCACCACCGCACCGGCCAGAGGTTCGCCGGCGGTGTTGAACACACGGCCCTGCATGAACAGGTTGACGCCCGGGTCGACGCCATCGTCCAGACGCGCTTCGCCCTCGGACAGCGGTGCGCCGGCCACATACAGCGGGCCTTCGATGGTGCGCGGGGTGCCGCCGGTCTTGCCGGCTTGCTCGTCCTGGGCATCCATCAGCAGGTCGAGGTAATGCTCCAGGCCCAAACCGGCGACGATCAGCCCGGCTTCCTGGCGTGCACCCAGTACGTTGAGGTAGTTGACCGCTTTCCAGAATTCTTCCGGAGTCACTGCCAGGTCTTCGATGATCGCCACCGAATCCTTGAGGATGCGGTGAATCAACGCCTTGGCGCGCGGGCTGCCGCCATCGTTGTGCAGGCCGCTGGCCTCTTCAAGGAATTTCTGTACTTCGGCAGTCTGGGAAATCTTGACGTTCATGTTGATCGGTTCCTCATCTTGTAATTATTGGCGTAGCGAGCTGGGCAGGCTGGGCTCAGCGGTCATCGTCACGGATGGAAGAAGGATGACGGCACATCGCATCGATTTCGATAGCCATGTACGGAAACAGTGGCAATTGCATCAGCAGGTCATGCAGTTCCTGAACGCTGTCGACATCAAACACGCTGTAGTTGGCGTAGTGCCCGGCGATGCGCCACAGGTGACGCCACTTGCCCTGCTCCTGCAGGCGAGAGGCCAGGGCCTTTTCGTCCGCCTTGAGTTTGGCGGCCGCTTCCGGATTCATGTCGACCGGCAGGTTCACGGTCATTTTTACGTGGAACAGCATAAGGCTCTCCTCAGGCTTGATGAATGGCGGTGGAAGTCTTGTCGCGGCGGAAAAACGCCAGGCGCTCTTCATCCAGGCTCAGGCCCAGACCCGGTGTGTTCGGCACATGCAGTTCGAAATCGCGGTACACCAGCGGCTCGCTGAGAATGTCTTCGGTCAGCAGCAGCGGGCCGAACAGCTCGGTGTCCCAAGCCAGTTTGTTCAGGGTGACGAAGGCCTGGGCCGAAGCCATGGTGCCGATGCCGCCTTCGAGCATGGTGCCGCCGTACAGGGCGATGCCGGCCGCTTCGGCGATGGAGGCGGTGCGCAGTACGGCACGCGGGCCACCGTTCTTGGCGATCTTGAGGGCGAACACCGAAGCTGCGCCTTCCCGCGCCAGGTTAAACGCGTCCTCCACGCACTCGATGGATTCATCGGCCATGATCGGCGCCGGGCTCATCGCATTCAGGCGCGCCATGCCGCTGCGGTTGTTGCGCGAGATCGGCTGCTCGATCAGGTCGATGCCATTACTGCCCAGAATCCGGCAGGCGCGCAGTGCTACCGCTTCGTCCCAGGCCTGGTTGACGTCGACCCGCACACTGGCGCGATCGCCCAGGGCTTTCTTGATGGCGATGACGTGGGCCAGGTCGCGGTTGACTTCGCCGGCGCCGATTTTCAGTTTGAAGATGCGGTGACGACGAAGGTCGAGCATTTTTTCCGCTTCGGCGATGTCTTTTTCGGTGTCGCCGCTGGCCAGGGTCCAGGCCACCGGCAGCGCATCGCGAACACGGCCGCCAAGCAACTCGCTGACCGGCAGGCCCAGGCGTTTGCCCAGTGCGTCGAGCAGTGCGGTTTCGATACCGGATTTGGCGAAGGTATTGCCACGGATACTGCGCTCCAGGCGCAACATGGCGGCGTTGACGTTATTGCTGTCCTGGCCGATCAACAGCGGCGCGAAGTGTGCGTCGATGTTGGTCTTGATGCTGTCCGGGCTTTCATTGCCATAGGCCAGGCCACCGATGGTGGTGGATTCGCCGATGCCTTCGATGCCGTCGGCGCAACGCACACGGATGATCACCAGGGTCTGGTTCTGCATGGTGTGCATGGCCAGCTTGTGCGGGCGGATGGTCGGCAGGTCGACGATGATTGTCTCGATCGACTCAATGGCAGTTGCACGCATTTCGATACCCGTCAGGTTCTTGGAGTTCTGGCTCCGATTCTCATACGGCTTTTTCCGGGCGGCCAATATAGAATTGGTCTGGCTTGATACCTTAAAGGTATTCAATACGACATGCGGAGGCCCCATGGAATTGCGTCACCTGCGGTACTTTCAGGTGCTGGCTCAGACCCTCAACTTCACCCGCGCCGCCGAGCGCCTGCACATCGCCCAGCCGCCCCTGAGCCGGCAGATCCAGCAACTGGAGGACGAACTGGGGGTGATGCTGCTCGAACGCGGCCGCCCGCTGAAGTTGACCGACGCCGGGCGTTTCTTCCATGAACACTCCACCGCACTGCTCGAACAGCTGAACAAGGTCTGCGACAACACCCGGCGTATTGGCCTCGGGGAAAAAACCTGGCTGGGCATCGGCTTCGCGCCGTCGACCCTGTACGGCGTGCTGCCGGAACTGATCCGCCGCCTGCGCAGCGGTGAGCCGTTGGAACTGGAACTGGGGCTGTCGGAACTGACCACCTTGCAACAGGTGCACGCCCTGAAGGCCGGGCGCATCGACATCGGTTTCGGCCGCATCCGTATCGACGACCCGGCCATCGTTCAGACCGTGTTGACCGAGGATCGCCTGGTCGCCGCCCTCCCCGCTGGCCATCCGTTGCTGGCCGGCCCCATCAGCCTGCGGCAACTGGCCAAAGAACCCTTTGTGCTGTACCCCGGCAACCCCCGTCCGAGTTATGCCGATCACGTGATCGCACTGTTCGAATCCTGTGGGGTGAGCATTCATGTGGCGCAATGGACCAACGAGCTGCAAACGGCCATCGGTCTGGTGGGGGCGGGAATCGGCGTCACCCTGGTGCCGGCCTCGGTGCAATTGCTGCACCGCGACGACATCGGTTTCACGCCTCTGCTGGAAGACAACGCGACCTCACCGATCATTCTCAGTCGGCGGGTCGGTGATGTGTCACCGGGGTTGAATCATTGTCTGCGCATGATTGATGAGCTGCTGCCCGGCGCCTGAACCGCGTCAGCCGGCGAAGGCCCGGCGACCGGCGCTCATTTCAGTGCGCAATTCGCCAATGAAATCGGAGATGGCGCGCACGCTGGTCAGCTCGGCGGTCGAGACGCCGTTGATCAGCAGTTCGACCCGGCCAGTGGCTGGCTCGTACACCTCGATACGCAACAACCCGAGGCTCTCGGTGCACTCGCAGGACAAGGGTTCAAAACCGGATTCGACAATATTGCAGAGCACTGAGATAGGAAGCATGGCCGGTGCCTCGGACGAAAGGTGATCGAATTGGATCCGTTTCAGCATAGATACACTTACTGAATTTGCGCCAGCCAACTGTCGTCAAAAATGTTAGCTGGCTCGCACTTTGACCCGGATTACTCTGAATTGCCGCGCCAGATCCAGTTCCACAGGCCCGGCAGCGCCACCGGCTGGGTGTCATCCTTGACGGTTCGCGCCATGGCGGCGCGCATCAATGCCGCCCGATCGTCATAAAACGGCTGGTCGGCGACCCTCACCCCGGTCTCCCGGGCGCTGTCGAGGAGGATCTGCAGGTATTCGCGGGTATGCCGGGCGGTGTAGCGGTTCAGGTCGTGAAAGGTCACCACCACCGGGATCACCCCGTCGACCACCGGTAACTCGCCCAGGGCAATGCGTTCACGCACCTCGGACATCGAGCGCAGCATGTGCGAACGCCGTCGCGGGCTGGCGTTGAAACCCCAGATCTTGCCGTCGTTGGCGCTGAGGTCCGTCAACAGCACGTGCAAGCCATGTTGCTGATAAGCGGCGAAGGTGCGCTTGTCGTAGTTCCAGAACGGCGGGCGCAGCAACACCGGCGGCGCCCCGGTGATCGCGGCGATATCGGCGCTGCCGTTGACCAGCGATTGCTCGAATTCTGCCGGGTCCAGGGAGCGATGGTTGCTGTGCCAGGGCGTCGCGGTATGAAAACCGAGGATGTGCCCCTCGGCGTGCTCGCGGCGCATGATCTCCCGGCCGAGGTCGCTGCCACCGGCGCGGGGCGCGCGGGTCTGCACGAAGAACACCGCCTTGATGTTCGCCTGCAGCGGGTTTTGCTTGAGGCTGTCGAGCACGGTAACCGTCGGGTTCCACCAACTGGAGGCACTGGGGCCATCATCGAAGGTCAGCAGGAAGCGCACGGGCGGTTGCGCGCTCAGGCGTTGTTCAGTCTGCGGGGTCATTTCGATGGGGGCGGCGATGCAGCCCAGCAGACCGACCGCCATGGCGCACATCAACACTGCCTTGAACCACTGTTTCATTGTTTGCCTTGGGCCAGACCACTCGGGTCACTGGGTCAAACGGCAATTCCTTCGCCCGTTCATCCATCACCGTCCCACCTGTGCAATGGGCCGAGGTTGGATAGGGTACACAGGCTTTGGTTCCGCCGCTCGCCCGCCTGATTGCTCGCCAGCAACTAAACTGAAGACTCCGGCCAGCGAGCCTTTACCCGAGTGTCAGGCCATGTGCGGACGACTGTCGCAATACCGCGGTATCCACGATTTCGTCGCGGTGCTGAGCATCCCCGACGCGCTGATCAATCACGTCGGCGACGAACCCCTGGCGCGCTACAACGCCGCGCCCACCACACAACTGGCCCTGCTGCATCTGGAAAACGAGCGCCTGCACGCCGATCCGGTGCGCTGGGGTTGGCGCCCGCACTGGGCCACCGACCGCGTGGCGCCGATCAATGCGCGGGTCGAGAAAGTCGCCCACGGCCCCTACTTCCGGGCGATCTGGCCGCACCGAGCGATCTGTCCGATCGATAACTGGTTCGAATGGGTCGATGGCGGCGAGGCTGGCAAGCAACCCTGGCTGATTCGCCGCCGGGACCGCAAACCGGTGCTCTGCGCCGCCATCGGCCAATACCCCATCGGCGGTGCGCCCATCAGGGAACACGACGGATTCGTGATTCTCACCGCCGACAGCGCCGGGGGCATGCTCGATGTGCATGACCGGCGACCGGTGGTGTTCTCGCCCGAACTGGCGCGGGAATGGCTCGACCCGGCCACCCCCAAGGAACGCGCCGAAGAGATGGCGTTGTCCCAGGGCGAGGTCAGTGACGTTTTTGAGTGGTACAGGGTCGACAAGGCGGTGGGCAATGTGCGGAACCAGAGCGCGTCGTTGATCAATGAACTGAAATGAACTTATCAATAACGACAGCAATGTAATCATTAATAACAGTTGTATATACAAAGACTTATAACGGAACGTTACACCAAGTGTTTCAACACGCTTACACAGCGACTTTAAGGTTTGTACCGCTTGTCTGACCAAAGAGTCGCATTGCATACATTTTATGTCACTACAGCTAGCATTCGCGCCGAATTTCCAGCAACACCCACAGTTGACCAAAGAGTCAACACTAAGGAAATCTCGTACCACATGCCTTGCAGAGAACTAAATTGCGCGAAGACTATACCAACGACAAAGTCGTGGGTCTGGCGTGCATTCATCTTACAAAGACGGAGCACTACCAACTCACTTGCTTTATCAAGCAATACATAGAAACCCGTAACTTGCGATCAGTTCCCGATATCCACGAGATCCTCAGTTCAACCCTTGAACATTACCCCGGCAGGCCGCCGGTGATGGTCAACGAGCTGAACGCCTGGATCGACAAGACATTGGGATACCGTGCAGCCCACCCCGAATTTCCAGAGGTCCCGGAACACGGGTGATCACGACAAAGCCCCGCTCGATGGCGGGGCTTTGTCGTACTTGCAGCTCAGAATTTGCGGTCAGGTTCCGACAGTTCGCTGCTGTCGTCATGTTTCCAGGTCTTTTCGGCACGTTTCTGCCGTTCGATTTCCTCTTCCGTCGGTTCGTCTTCGACGTCTTCCTCCGGGTCCGGACGTTTCGGTTCGTTGGCCATGTTCACCTCTCTTCCTGAAGGGATCGGTCATCCTTTTCAGCGTAGAACAGATTTTCTCCCCCGGCTCACAGCCACCAGCGCAGCACGAAGAAGAACGCCATGCTCAACAACATGCTGAGCAAGGTATTGCGCGTGTAGAGCACCAGGCCGACGGCCACCAGCGAGCTGATCAGGTAGGGATTATCCCAGTGCAGGTTCAGCTGCTTTTCCGGCATGAACACGATCGGCCCGCAGATCGCCGTCAACATGCCCGGCACGGCAAAACCGAGAAACTGCCGGGCATTGCTGCTCAGGCGCACCGGCAAACGCGGTTCGAGGAAGACATAGCGGTTGAGAAAGACCAACGCGCCCATACCGAAAATCACTGCCCAGACCATCATGCGCGGCCCCCATGGAATTTATTGCAGACAAACCCGGCGGTCATGCCCGCCAGCCCCGACAACACCAGCGCCGAACCCCATTGCCAGTAGCTGAACAACACCGAGCAGAACAGCGAGACCGCTACGCACACCACGGTTGGCACGTTGCGCACCACCGGGGTGATCAGGGCGATGAAGGTCGCGGCGATGGAAAAATCCAGGCCCAGGTGTTCCAGCCCCGGAATGCTGCTGCCCAGGACGATGCCGGCGAGGGTGAACAGGTTCCAGGCGACGTAGAACGTCAGGCCGACACCCAGCGCGTACCAGCGATTGAACTGTTGTTTATCGTGCTGGCTGGTGAGGGCGAACAACTCATCGGTCAGCAGGAAGCCCAAACCGATGCGCCAGCGTCCCGGCAAGGGTGAAATCACCGAACGCATGCTCATCCCGTAGAGCAGATGCTGGGAGGTCAGCAGCAAAGTGGTCAGCAGGATCGAAAAGATCCCGGCACCGCCCTTGAGCATGCCGATGGCCACCAGTTGTGCGGCTCCCGCAAAGACGATGCTGGACAGACCCTGACCTTGCAGGGGTGTGAGGTTGGCCTCGATGGCCATGGAACCGGCCAGCAGACCCCAGGGCGCGGTGGCCAGGGACAGCGGCATGATTGCGGCAGCGCCACGCAGAAACGCACTGCGCGGCATGATCGAATTGGACATGACGTTCTACAGACAGGGGACAGACCTCAAACTGTGCCAGCTGCGGCGGCCCATGGCTTGAACAATCTTGCGCAATTGGCCATTCATCGCCTTCCCGCGGGCTGTGGCTTGCTTCGGCTCGGTGCTAGCAACATGATGGCGCTGCATTTTTCCAGCGAGGCCCGGCCGTTCATGAGTTCGATCGAAACCGACAGCGACGTGTACAAGACCCTGCTTGAATCGACCCGGGCGATCCCCTGGCGCATCGACTGGAAAACCATGACGTTCAGCTACATCGGTCCGCAGATCGAGCAATTGCTGGGCTGGCAGCAGGACAGCTGGCTGTCGGTCAACGACTGGGTCGAGCGCATGCACCCGGACGATCGCGACTACGTGGTGGATTTCTGCGTCTCGCAATCCCGGGCCGGCGTCGATCACGAAGCTGACTATCGCGCGCTGACCGACAGCGGCGAGTACGTGTGGATCCGCGATGTGGTGCACGTGGTGCGCAAGGACGGTGAGGTCGAGGCGTTGGTCGGCTTCATGTTCGACATCAGCGAACGCAAGAAAACCGAAGAACACCTGATCCGCCTGCAGAAGCAGCTCGAAGAATATTCCTTCCAGGACGGCCTGACCGGCATCGCCAACCGACGCATGTTCGACACGGTGCTGGAGCGCGAATGGAGCCATGCCCAACGCAGCGGTCTGCCACTGTCGGTGATCGTGCTGGATATCGATTTTTTCAAGCAGTACAACGACCACTACGGCCACATCAAGGGCGACGAGTGCCTGCGTCGCGTTGCGCAAACCCTGTCGAGGGCGGCCAATCGACCACGGGATTTCATCGCCCGGATCGGTGGCGAAGAGTTCGTCTGGCTGCTGCCGGAAACCGATGCCGAGTCCGCCCGACTGGTGGCGCACAAATGCCTGAACCTGATTCGCCAGCAACAGATCGTCCACGAGCACTCCGCTGTTTCAGAGCTGCTCAGCGTCAGCCTCGGCGTCGGCACCACGGCCGCCTCCGCGCACGCCACGGCGCTGGAATTCGTCGAACAGGTCGACCAGTTGCTCTACAAGGCCAAGCACAACGGACGCATGCGCGCCGAGTTCGCCGATTTTCGTGATTGACAAACGCACCGGCGCCTTTTAAAACTGGGCGCCTCACTCAGGGTGTAAGCAAGTATGTCCGCAACCTTCAACCTCAACACTTCCGTCATTGGCTTGATTGCCAAGGCGCAAGGTTGCGTTGCGCACGCCCTCAAATCGAAGAAACAGTCGCTCATGTGACCGGGGCGCGCTGTCCCGTCAGATGAGCTGACAGGACATTGAGCGCGACGGACCACCCTCCCCTTGCTTTCACTCCTTGATCACTCCTGACGGTGACGACATCGGTCAACCATCAGGAGAAAGTGCATGTCATCGTTTCAAGGTATCTGGGTTCCACTGGTCACGCCGTTCCATAACGGCGCCATCGATTTTGTCGGTTTGCGCCGCCTGGTCAGCCACCTGCTGGAAAAGGGCGTCGACGGTCTCATCGTCTGCGGCACCACCGGGGAGCCGGCGGCCATGGGCAAGCACGAACAACTGGCGGTGCTCGATGCCGTGCTGGAACTGGTGCCTGCCGAGCGGGTGGTCATGGGCCTGGCGGGCAACAACCTGACCGAGCTGCTGCAATTCGAGAGCGAGATTCTCAAGCGTCCAGTGGCCGGGCTGCTGGTGCCGGCGCCCTATTACATCCGCCCATCCCAGGCCGGCCTTGAAGCCTTTTTCAACACCGTTGCCGATGCTTCCAGCGTGCCGCTGATTCTCTACGACATTCCCTACCGCACCGGCGTGGCCTTCGAACAGGCGACGCTGCTCAACATCGTTGCCCACGAACGCATCGTCGCGATCAAGGATTGCGGCGGCAACCTGGCCAACACCCTGGCACTGCTGAACAGCGGCAATGTCGACGTGTTATGTGGTGAGGACAACCAGATTTTCAACGCGCTGTGCCTGGGGGCCAAAGGCGCGATTGCCGCCTCGGCCCATGTGCATCCAGAACTGTTCGTGCAGCTCTGCCAGCAGATTCGCGACGGTCGGCTGGCAGAAGGCCGCGCCACCTTCTTCCGCTTGCTGCCGCTGATCAACAGCCTGTTTATCGAACCCAACCCGGCACCGGTGAAAACCGCCCTGGCCCTTGAAGGCCTGATCGGTGATGAACTGCGTGCGCCGATGCAACGCAGCAGCGAAGTCATGGTCGAGCGCCTGAAGCAGGTATTGCGCGAGTTGGGCGACGACATTCGATAGAGCGCCTTTGATCGCTACGGGTAACATGAGGCGATTCGCTCAGCCGTCAGGGACACCGACATGCTGTACCGCATCGCCGCCGATGGATTGGTGCTGTTTCACCTGCTGTTCATTCTGTTCGCGGTGCTGGGCGGGCTGCTGGTACTCAGGTGGCGCCCGCTGATCTGGTGGCACCCACCGGCGGCGCTGTGGGGTATGGCGGTGGAGTTCTTCCACCTGCCCTGCCCGCTCACCGAATGGGAAAACCGCCTGCGCCAGGGTGCCGGGCAGACCGGCTATGGCGGCGGCTTCATCGAGCATTACATCCTGCCGGTGATCTACCCGGCGGGCCTGACGCCGGGTATCCAGATTGTCCTGGGCTGCGTGGTGCTGCTGATCAATGGCTTGGTCTATCTTCGATTGATCCGCCAGCGCAACATGCGCCGCACACCCTGATAGCCGATCCGAGAATTGCCTGCATGCTGTCGACCGAAGACCTCGCCCTGCTCGAAGCCATCCGCGAAACCGGCAGTCTGTCCCGTGCCGCCGCGCAGCTGGGCAAGGCGCCGTCGACCGTGTCTTATGCGGCGCGGCAGCTGGAGGAGCGTTTTGATGCGCTGCTGTTCGACCGCCGTCGCTACCGCCTGCAACTGACCCCGGCGGGTGAGTTGCTGGTCAACGAAGCGGCGCGGCTGATGCAGGACGTTTCGCGCCTGACCCAGCGGGTGCAGCAGGTGGCCAATGGCTGGGAGAGCCGCTTGTGGATCGTCACCGACGAGCTGCTGGAGTTCGACACTTTGATCCCGGTGATCCGCCAATTCGATGCGCTGCAATCGGGCGTGCCGCTGCGCATCACCCAGGAAGTGCTCAAAGGTGTCTGGGAAGCCCTGCGCGAGGGCCAGGCGGACCTGATCATCGGTGCCACCAACGAGCCGCCGGCGATCCCGAGCTTGCGCTGGATGCAGTTGGGGGAAATGGAGTGGGTGTTTGCGGTCTCGCCCAAACACCCGCTGGCCAAGGCCAAAGAGCCGATCACCCGGGCCATGGTCACGCAACATCGGGCGATTGTGGTGGCGGATTCATCGCGGGTCAGCGAGGGCAGCACCTACGGTGTCTCCGGCGGGCAAGCCGTGCTGGCCGTGCCGACCATGGGCGCGAAAATCCTTGCCCAGTGCGATGGGCTCGGGGTCGGCTGGCTGCCGCGGCACCGGGTCGGCTCGCTGCTGAAAAACGGCACACTGGTGGAAAAACAGATGGCCGACCCGCGCGAGCCGAACATCCTCTACGCCGGCTGGCGCGGCGATCATGATGGCCGCGCCCTGGGCTGGTGGCTGGAACAACTCAAGCAGTCGTACCTGGCCACGCAACTGGTTCAGGGCATCGACCGCTTCGCCTGAGTCCGCTGGCGATCAGTTGGCAATCACGCTCATGTTACGGCCGCTGGTCTTGGCCACGTAAAGCGCCTTGTCCGCCGCGCCGATGAGCGCCTGCGCTTCGATCTGCGTGTCCGTACCACAGGCACTGATCCCGAGGCTGACCGTGATCACCCCAAGCGGGCTGTCGCTGTGGGCGATGGCCGCATCCTGCACCGCCTTGCGTATCTTTTCCGCCACCAGGAAAGCCCCCACGTAGTCAGTGCCCGGCAGCACCACGGCAAACTCCTCGCCACCGAAACGCGCCGCCAGATCACCGGGGCGCTCGATGTTGGCGGTGATGATCGCGCTGACCTGGCGCAGGCAATCGTCTCCGGTCAGATGCCCATAACAATCGTTGTAGGCCTTGAAGTGATCGACATCGAGCATCAACAGCGCCAGATCGCTGCCGTGGCGCCGCGCACGGCCCAGTTCGGCGTCGATGAACAGGTCCAGCTGGCGGCGGTTGGCCAGGCCGGTCAGCGCATCCTCCAGGGCCAGGCCCTCAAGGTTGCGATTGGACTCAATGAGCTTTCCCTGGGTTTGCAGCAACTCGGCCTGCACCCGGTTCTGCCGCTGCATCAGCTTGATCAGGCGCCGTCCGAGCACGCCGAGAAAGGCCAGCAACACGCTGACAATGCCGACACTGAACAGGGTTTCCTTGCGCCAACTGTCGAGGATCTCGTCCTTGTTCAACGCGGCGAAGGCGATCAACGGATAACTCTCGACCCGGCGATAACCCAACACCCGCTCGACGCCGTCGATGGTCGAGACGATGGTGGCCGTCCCCGCGTCGCCTTTGGGCAACAACTCAGTGAACAGCGGGCTCTTGGCAATGCTGGTGCCGATTTCCGATTCCTTGAACGGCCGCCGAAGGATGATGGTGGCGTTGTCGGCAACCAGGCTGATCACCCCGTCATCGCCCATGTCGATGCTGTCGTAGAGCTGCAGGAAGTGGCTGAGGTAGATGGTCGCCAGTGCCACCCCGGCAAAGCTGCCGTCCGGGTGATTGACCCGCCGCGACACCGTCAGGATCCACTCGCCGCTCGAACGGCTCTTGATCGATGGACCGATGTGCGGACCACGACTGGGGTTGTCGCGATGGAAAATGAAGTATTCACGGTCGGAGTTGTTGACCCCGGTCTGCCCGGCGCCATTGGAGTTGGCCAGCCACTTGCCGTTTTCATCGAAGACGAACAAGCCGTGGATCTGGCTCAGCTCGGCGCGCTGGGCGTTGAGCAGCAGCGGCAGACGGTGGTCATCGACACCTTCGTGTTCCAGACGGTCGACCAGCGCGTACAGCAGCGTATCGGCCTGCTTGATCGACGCCTGGGCCTGGGACGCCAGGGTCTGCGCCAGGTTGGACATCGCCACTTCCTTGTCATGCAGGCGGTACTGACGCGAGCTCCAGGCCTCCCAGACCACAATCAGCGCCATCGACAGGCACACGGCAATCAACAAAGTGACCGCCGAGCGGACCTTGAGCCGGGTGACTTTCGACGGATGTTCTGTAACGGGTTGATTGATCAACGGATTCCTCATGCGGCTCCCTGGTTTTCGTTTACCGACGACCGATCCTGGCCGCCTTTTATGCTCATTGGCCTGATCGCAGGCCGTGTCAACGCGAGGCCGACTTCATTGCCTCGATCCAGGCCGGATCGAATCGGGTCTGGTCGATATCGATCGCCAACGCCTCCATCCGTTCCTTGTGCTCATCCATTTCCCGGATCAATTGCCCATGATCGCTGGAGTTGCCGTCCAGTTGATGCATCTGGTTCAACCCAAGATGGTAGAAACGCAGCAGCTTCATGGCCGTCGGATCACCCGCCTCAACAGCCGTTTTCACATGGTGCATGACGTTGGTGATGGCCATCAGGCTGCGCTTGAGCCGCCAGCTGTAGACGGCCGGGGCCATCCACGCCTGGGTCCAGAACACCTTGCGCATCAACGCCGCCATCAGCAGGACCGCGACGAACACGCCACCGACGTTGAACCGCAGGTTGTCGCCCCCGGGCTCGCCGAACAAGGCCACCGCCGCCGTGGACAAAACCATGGCCAGCGCGAGGAATATCAGGGCAATGATCAGCGTACTGCGCCGTGTCTGTTGCCGGTAAACATCGGCGTTCATCGGCTGGATTTCGAACATTACGTCGGGTTTCCTTGGGTCAGGGGCAAAAAGGCAGCGGGCCATTATCGCCTCTGCGAGGGATTTAGCTATGCTGGAGCGCCTTTTCACCTTTTCATCGTCATTCGGGGACATGGCGAGACTGTGCGGTTCGTGCCATCTTCTTTCATGGATACATTTTATTCGGATGCCATTCGTTGTTGTGCGCGGGTGACATCGTTTTAAGGATCACTGAATGACCCAACGACAAGTAATCAACGCCTCGGTCAGCCCGAAGGGCAGCCTGGAAACCCTCTCGCAACGCGAAGTGCAGCAATTGAGCGAAGCCGGTTCCGGCAGCACTTACAACATCTTCCGCCAGTGCGCCCTGGCCATCCTCAACACCGGCGCCCATGTCGACAACGCCAAGACCATCCTTGAAGCCTATAAAGACTTTGAAATCCGCATTCACCAGCAGGACCGCGGCGTGCGCCTGGAACTGCTCAATGCCCCCGCCGATGCCTTCGTCGACGGCGAAATGATCGCCAGCACCCGGGAAATGCTGTTCAGCGCCCTGCGTGACATCGTCTACACCGAGAACGAACTCGACAGCCAGCGCATCGACCTGAGCAACTCCCAGGGCATCAGCGACTACGTCTTCCACCTGCTGCGCAACGCCCGCACCCTGCGCCCCGGCGTCGAGCCGAAGATCGTGGTGTGCTGGGGCGGCCACTCGATCAACACCGAAGAATACAAATACACCAAAAAAGTCGGCCACGAACTGGGCCTGCGCAGCCTCGACATCTGCACCGGCTGCGGCCCCGGCGTGATGAAAGGCCCGATGAAAGGCGCCACCATCGCCCACGCCAAGCAACGCATCCACGGCGGCCGCTACCTGGGCCTGACGGAACCCGGCATCATCGCCGCCGAAGCGCCGAACCCGATCGTCAACGAACTGGTGATCCTGCCGGACATCGAAAAACGCCTGGAAGCCTTCGTCCGCGTCGGCCACGGCATCATCATCTTCCCGGGCGGCGCCGGCACCGCCGAAGAGTTCCTCTACCTGCTCGGCATCCTCATGCACCCGGGCAACGAAGGCCTGCCCTTCCCGGTCATCCTCACCGGCCCGAAACACGCCGCGGCGTACCTGGAACAACTGGACGCCTTCGTCACCGCCACCCTCGGCGAAGCGGCCCGCCAGCACTACCAGATCATCATCGACGACCCGGTCGAAGTCGCCCGCCAGATGACCCAGGGCCTCAAGGCCGTGAAGCAATTCCGCCGCGAGCGCAACGACGCGTTCCACTTCAACTGGCTGTTGAAAATCGACGAAGGCTTCCAGCGCCCGTTCGACCCGACCCACGAAAACATGGCCAACCTGAAACTCAGCCACGACCTGCCACCCCACGAACTGGCGGCCAACCTGCGCCGCGCCTTCTCCGGCATCGTCGCCGGCAACGTCAAGGACAAGGGCATCCGCCTGATCGAAGAACACGGCCCGTACCAAATCCACGGCGACCCCGCGATCATGCAACCGCTGGATCAACTGCTCAAAGCCTTCGTCGCCCAACACCGGATGAAACTGCCGGGTGGCGCGGCCTATGTGCCGTGTTATCGGGTGGTGGCGTAACCCTCCCGTTATCGCTTTGCCAATCTGAACCCTAACCTTTCGAGCCGCAGCGACCCCTGCGGCTTCTTTACTTTCATGGACGGAAAATCATGCGCCAACGAGATTCAGCGCGCCTGCTGGTGATCAACCCAGCGAACCAGGTGCTGCTGTTCCACTTTCGCCACAAGGGCGATGCACTGGACGGGAAAAACCATTGGGCGACACCGGGCGGTGGTCTTGAGCCGGGGGAAACATTTGAAGAGGCTGCGGTTCGCGAGTTGTTCGAAGAGACAGGGATTCAGGTTGAAGCCGTGGGATCGAGCATTGCAGAGCGACGCTTTGCGATGCTGCTGCCCAGTGGTGAAACCGTGTTGTCGGTGGAGCGGTATTTTGTCGTGCGGACCGAGGGTGAGGCACTGTCCCGCGAGGGGTGGACAGCGCATGAAGTGCGGGTGATGGCGGAGCATAAATGGTGGTCGGTGGCGGAGTTAAGGGAGACCAGGGAAACGGTGTGGCCGGAGAAACTTGTTGAGATGTTGGAGCGGGTTTAAAGGGTTGTGTCAGGGAAAGATTTTTTGGATGAACGGACGTCATCGCGAGCAAGCTCGCTCCCACAATTGGATTAGATGCATCCGCAAGATTCAGGTCGGCTGGCAGGCCGCCTTCGAAGGAACACCGCCCGGAGCAAGCTCGCTCCCACATTTGGAATAGATGCAGCCGCAAGATTCATGTCGGCTGGAAGGCCAGCAACAGCAACAGCCGTGCCCACCGCCCGCTCCTAACCACTCAACAGGATGAGCGTTAGCTCGACAAAAGCTCTTGATCTGCCGGCCCCTTCGGCAGGCTGAGTGGAGGGGTTTATCCGGGGGTGGGAGCGTAGCGACCGTGCGGCGAAGCCGCACACATCGAGAGGAGGTGCAGCGAAGCAAACCGTAGGCGATGCCCCCGGATGAATCCCGGAACGAAGGGACCCCGAGCCCCAGCGAGGGGCCGAACGCCGGGGCAAGCCCTTTTGGTTACTTTTGAGGCGTTTGTCAAAAGTGACCCGCTGTAAGAGCGGAACCATAAGCCGCCGTTACCTCAGCAACGGATATGCACACCATCAACCCAAAGCCTGGTCGGCCCGAAGGCCGCCAAGGCTCACAAACCAAGCTCACTGCGAACTCTCAGGATCAACCTTGTTCTGAGTCAAATACCGATCCAGAGTCTCATTCTGCGCCGGCTGCGAATTATCCCCCGCCACCTGCCACAAATGCCGCTCGATCCCCTGCGCCAGCAAATGCCCCACCGCCGCCTCGATCGCCGACAACACACACAACTGCGCCGGCTCGTTAGTGGTGTAACCCACCTCAGCCTCCAACAACTTCTTGAACTCGATGAACTTGAACACCCCGGCACTACGACCCACCGAATAGATGGTCTTGCTGGTCATCACGTTGGCCAGCACCTGCCCACTGCGCACATCCACCGCCCGCAGGTTCACCGTCACCTGATCGACGCGATACTCCCGGGAAATGTCGATGCCCAGATACCGCGCCCCTTCCCCGCCGCTGCGCACGTTGGTGTCGTAGGCGATGATGCCGCCCTCGAGCATCATGTTCGCCGCCTGCAAGGGTGGCAGCTCACCGAGGATGTTCACCGGGGTATTGGGTTTCTTCTGCGAGGCGCGAATGATCTTGCGCTCGGTCAGCAGGTTCTGCAGCCCTTCACGTTCCAGCACCACAAACCAGCCACTGGCCTGCAAGGCATCCATCAACATGCTCGCCGCGCCTTGGGTGACGCTGGTGGAAAACGAGCTGGCAGGGGTCGGCTTGTACTGCCCGGTCTGGTCGCGGAAACCGTAGACCACCGCCATCAGCTTGCCCTTGGGCCGAGGCATGTTCAGCAAGTCATAGTAGGTCGAGGCCCTGGGGGTCAGGGTCGGCGTATCGGTGTCCTGCTCGGCAGGCATCGGTTCGCGCAGACCACAGCCTTGCAGCAGCGCCAGCAGCATCCCTAGCAAAATTATTTTTTTCATGTCCGTAACTCCCCATCGGCCCGATCCCCGTCAAGGGGAGGTAGTAACGCCGTTAACCTGAATTTCCGAGACTTCACCGGTTGCCCGGTCGGTGACGTTGATCGTCAGGGCGCCGGAGTCGTCGACGACGTTGACGATGAAAGCGTCCGTGGACAGGCTCCCCGTATTGCCGGTGGAGATGTTGTCGAGCAGTTGCCCCAGCAACCGTGACTGCAACTGCGAGGTAAAACGTTCCAGGGCCGAAGTGCCGGCCACCGTGGTGCGTTTTTTCAGGTCAGGGTCGTCGAAATCGTTCTGCGCCTGGGCGTTGTTGAGCAACCAGGTGCCGTTCAACGGGTTGCCGCCAAACGAGGGGTTGATGGGCGTGTAGACCAGTTCTGTCGCCTGGACCACGCCGCAACTGCCAGCCCCCAATAACACCAGCCCGATCAACCACTGGCTGCCCCTGCGCGTCGAGAAGTGTGCGGTGTTCATAGTTCGTCCCTCTCAAGGTCGGTGGTGTCCTGCAACAAGGCTTCCAGCTTGCGCCGCACGATCTCCATGCGAACCAGATCGGCGGCCTCATAAGCCTCGTCCTTCAACTCCACGGTGTTCGGCGGCAGGAATCGCCGATAAACCAGTCTTTGCTGAAACTCCACGGTCACCAGGCTGCCCCAGCGTGCCGACGGTCTTTCCCGGACCACCAGGTTGAAATCCATGCGGCTGGTGGCGCGCAGGCGTTCACTGAACGAGTAGTAAAAATCGTGGCCGATGTGCGAAATCGTGTCGTCGATGATGAAGCCGAGCATCTCGTCTTCTTCACCCGCCCAGGCGCAGCTCGCCAGCAGCGACAGGAGCAGTGCCATCAGCCAGTGCCGGTTCATGGCTGCAACGCCTGGGGTGAAGTGGATTGGCCTTTCACCGGTCCCGAAGGGCCGTCGAGGAAGGCTTTCTCGGCGACGAACTGCCAGTCCTTGTAGCTGGCCATGCCGTTGAAATCCGACCACTGGCTGGGGAAGTTCACCTGCTTCAACGGCTTCTCGGTCGAAGGGCAATAGACCCCGGTGATGCGTCCGTCGACACCGCGCATCAGCGCCCACTCCCCGCCGCCGATCGGGTCCGGATACAGGTGGCGCATGTGGTGCTTGGGCGATGGAAAACGCTCGTCCTGCAACAGGTCCGCCAGCTCCTTGGGGTACAGCGCCACACCGGGCGAGCTGCGGTAGTAACTGCGCAACGCCTGAGCGTACTGGGTACCGACCCACAGCAGCTGGCGCTCGCGATCACGCCGTGCCGCGGTGGCCCACAATTCGGCAGCGCTGGCCAGGCCCATGCCCATCACCATGATCAGGAACAGCACACCCAGGTAGGTGAAGCCGTCCTGGTGCGAGGCGCTACCACTCGGAATAAAGGCTGCCATCACGGGCCCTCCCTGAAGCACCGCTCTTGATATCGGCGACGCCGCCCGCCACGCCGTCCGGCGGTGCGACCAGTACCCAGGTGTCCTTGCGCTCGGCAATCGGGTCGGTCGGCTGCACGCGCAGGTAGCGCAGTTCCACCAGTTGGTCGAGGGAATCGGGGTAGCGCCCGGTGTCGCCGTAGTAGTGATCCAGCGCCTCGCGCATGGCCGACAGGCTCTGGCGCAGGGTGGTCTCCTTGGACGCCTCCAGGCTGTTGAAATAACGCGGCAAGGCGATGGTCATCAGGGTGGCGATGATTGCCATGACCACCATCAATTCCAGCAAGGTAAAGCCCTTTTCCCGGCGCATGATGTCACCACTCCCGGTACGCGATGCCGTTGAGGCCCTTGCCCCGCGCCTTGGAGTAAACGTCAAAGACGTCTTCACCTTCGCGTGGGTTTTCGGCCGAACTGTCATAGGAACGCAACCCCCAACCACCTTCGTCGTCACGCTTGGCCGTCACCAGCGGGTCACGGGGGATGCGCCGCAGGAAATAGAACTTGGCCCCCTTGGCACTGCGCACGTCACGCACGCCATCGACCAGTACTTTCAGGCTCGGCGGGTAGCCGCTGCTGTCCAGGGACTTCTCGATGTAGCCGGCGTCGTAGGCACGTTTGTAGGCGTCGATGGCATCGCGAATCTGGTACAGCGCGGTGCGCAGGTCCTGCTCCTTGCCCCGGCGCACCAGGGTCTCGGTCAGCGGTGCGGCCATACCGGCCAGCAGGCCGATCAGGGCCAGCGTCACCACGACTTCGATCAAGGTAAAACCGCGTTGCGAGGCGTTCATGATCAAGGCTTCTCGACGACAACGTGGGTGGCGACGGAGTTGTCCAGACGGCTGTCGGTCTGTACTGATTCACCCATCGAACGGTCCGGAGCCTGGATGTGCATGCTGGTTTCGGTGCCGGTCGGGAATTCCATGTCCGACGGGCTCTGGTACGGCAGGTTGCGCACGATCCGCGGGGTGATCGACAGCACCAGCTCGGACTTGCTGACATCGTCCTTGTTGCTGCCGAACAGACGACCCAGGCCAGGAATGTCGCCAAGACCAGGGATCTTGTTACCGGTCGAACCACGGTCGTTGCGCATCAGGCCGGCGAGGATCTGGGTTTCACCGTCGTGCAGGCGCAAGGTGGTCTGGGCGTTGCGGGTGTCAACCTGGACCGGGATGGTGCCCTGGCGAGTCGGTTCCAGCGAGGTGGCGTTACTGACTTCCAGGGCGATCTTGATCGCCACTTCGTTGTTCAGGTGCACGATCGGTTGCACTTCCAGCTTAAGACCGACATCGAGGTAGGTCACGCTCTCGGTGATCACCGGGCCCTGGGTCGACGGCACCGAGGTCGCACTGATGATCGGCACACGCTGACCGATGTGGATGCGTGCCTGCTCGCGGTTGCTCACGCGGATCACCGGACTGGCGAGGGTGTTGATGTCCTTGTCCGCCGCGTTGATCTTGGCCTGTGGCGCCGGGTTGATGGAGATCCGGCTGGAATCGATGCCCTTGAGCTGGTCGAGCACCGACACCGGCTGGCCGTCGGTGTTGAGCACGCCGAAGGTGTTCGGCCATTGCAGACCGAGGTCGAGAATGCGCTGGTGCGCGACTTCCATGACTTCCACTTCCAGCACCACTTCAGGGTTGGACTGGTCCTGGGATTGCAGAAGTTTTTCCGCCATGCGCACGGCGTCGCCGGTGTCGCGCATGGTCAGGGTATTGAGGCGTTCGTCGACGAACACGTCGCGGGTCTTGAGCATGGTCTTGACCATGTTCAGCGCGGTGTTGGCATCGATGCTAGTCAGGTAGAAGGTGCGCATCACCAGCTCTTGATAATCCTTGAGCTTCTGCGGTGAGTCGGGGTAGATCAGCAAGGTGTTTTCATTCACCACTTTCTGGTGCAGCTGGTTCTGTTGCAGCAGCAATTCGACGGCATCCTCGATGCGCACGTCGCGCACGAAGATGGTCGCTTTCATGTCGGGGCGCAGGTCTTTGTCGAAGATGAAGTTCAGGCCCGCGACTTGCGACAGCACTTCGAAAATGGTTTTCAGGTTGGCATCGCGAAACTCCAGGGTTACCGGCCGATCCAGGCGTGTACGCAGCTGTGGGTACTGCACCACGTTGCGGCTCTGCACCAGGCGGATGTTGCCTTGCAGCTCCAGGGCGCCTTCGTTTTTCGGGTCCAGTTCGAGGATCTGTTTGACCTGGCGGTCGGCACCGTAGATGTCACCACGGCGCAGGTCACCCCGGGCCAGTTCGAGTTTTTCATCCATGCTGCGCAGGTAATCAAGCTGGCGCAGGGAGTCCTGGGCACGGCGGTTGTTCGGTTCGATGTTGAGCACCCGGCCGTAGGTCATGCGTGCCGTGGCGAAATCCCGTTGGGCGCGAGCGTTGTCGGCCTGGGTCAGCAGCGCGGTCACCGCCTTCAGACGACCACTGTTGAGGAGCAGGTGCAATTCGGTGTCCCGGGGATTCTCCCGCAACCCCTCTTCGATCCGCGCCAGGCCGGCTTCGTACTGGCCCTGCTCGATCAGCGCGGACGCTTCCTGGTTGGCGACCTGCGCCGTACTGCACGCCACCAGCCCTGCACAGACACACAGGCTCAACAGCAAACGGGATCGGTTCATTGCGTGCTCCCCACAGACAAGGTCTGCGATAAATGCAGAGGCAGGTAGACCAGGCTCAATTCCACATCGGAAATCCGCTCGATCCGCCAGGTTTCGTCGATTACATCCCCTTTGCGCACGACGTAGATTTTTTCCCCGTTCTGCAAAAACACCTGCAGATCGGAGCGGTCATCCAGCCTTCCGACAAACTGGAAAGGCAGGGGCGGTGCAGTGGGGGCTTGCACCACCGGTGTCACGTTGACCGGTTGCTCGACAACGGTGCCCAGGGCCGGCGCCGCTTTCCAGCTGCGGGCGGCAAACAGATCGCCTGCCGGGCTCAGGTCCTTGATGGCGGCCGTTGCACCCGCCACCGCTGTGGTGGTCTGTGCAGCCGCTTTCTTGTCTTTGGCCGAAGTTGCCGTGGTCGTGACCACTGCATCTCCGTCGTCTGCCTGCTGGAAATATTCCGGCAACCAGGCCAGCGCCGCGGCTACGCCGAAGAACGCCAACCAACCCACCACCCGTTTGTTGTTCATCATGACCTCGACAGGTAAAGGGTCATGCGGATCCGCCCGGTCAGGTCGGTATCGGCGATTTTCTTGCGTTGGAACTCGACGTCCTCCAGCACCACCGCTGGCAACTGGCCGAGCAAGGCGTGGAGAAAGCGCCGCAGCTGCGGATAGCTGCCACGCACCGGCAACAGGATCTGATAGCGCGCCAGGTGAGTCTTGGGATCGATGCCCAGGGAATATTCGCCCCGGGACAGGGTGATGCGCTCCTGGGCGGCCAGGGCGTAGATCTTGTCGATGGCCACCGTGGCCTGCGGCTGCGACGGCAACTTGCTGCGGAAATCGTCGAGCTGACGCTGTGGTACCACCGGTGCGGCCACCGTGCCGTTCTCGACCTTGGCCAGGTATTCGCTGGCTTCGCGGGTCTGCTGGCTGAGGTGCTGCAGCGATTGCCAGTCCGGCAACAATCCGGCCAGGCCCCAGGTCAGCGCCAGCACCACCAGCACCATGCCGGCCAGGCCCGGTACGCCGAGGCCCTGCAGGTATTCGTGGACGATCAGTCTAGGGATTTGCATCGCCAATCTCCCAGGTAGCCGACAGGTTGAACTGCACCGGATGCTCCGGCACGTTGGCAACGATTTCGTGGCTCAGCAGCGACACATCGGACAGCTCGCCAGTGGCTTCGAGACGGCGGTGGAAATCCAGCATGGCGTCCAGGTCCCGCGCTTCGGCACTGATCCGCAGCTGGCCCTTGCGTGCATCCGGGGTCAGGGTCAGCAAGGCCACGTTTTCCCGGGGCATGGCTTCGAGGGTGGCGAACAGACGCTCCCAGGGCCGGCGCAGTTGCTGCGACACCTTGCGCATTTCCGCCAGGTTCTGCGCTTGCTCGCGGGTTTCCGCCGGGGTCAGGCTGACCTTGCCACCGGTGTCGCCGGTGAGCACCCGTTGCGCGGTTTGCAGGTGGCCCTGCTGTTGTTCGGACTCATCGCTCAAGTGCTGCTGGATCAGCAGGCAGGTCAGGCTCAGCAACACGCCAGCGGCCAGCAGGCTCCAGCCCAGCGGCCCCGAACGCGGGCGCGGTTGAAAGTCGAGCATCAGCGCGCGCATGTCAGGCCACCGCCCGAGACATGACGTACAGGCAATCGCGTACGGCCGTCCGGTCCTCTTCAAGGGTGCGCAGGTGCACACCGGGCACTTCGGGATGCGAGTCGATCCGCGCTGGTGCATGCAGGTAGACATGCAACGGCCGTTCGCTGTTGGCGGCCTGCAACTGGCTTTCCCGACCGATCAGTGCAGTCAGGGCGGCATCGCTGTCGTTGCTGCCAACCGAGCGTACCGAGGTCCAGCGCCCTTCCCGCGCCAGCAGCAACACGCTGCGCACCGGCTCGGCGACCACAAACAGGAAGTCGCCGGCCTCGAAGCTCTTGTCGAAATGGTTGAAGGCCGCCATCAGGTACGGCTGCACCGAACGCAGGCGAAGGCCACGATTGCCGACCAGTGTGCGCAGGTGTTCCAGCAGGTCCTGGGGCAGCGCGCTGGCGATGCGGTCGTAACCGGCCGGTTCCGCCGACAACACCAGGCTCCAGGGTTGCGAAGGCGCACCATAGAGGTCTTCGAAGCACAGATGGGCGAAGCCGAGCAGTTCCGCCGGGCTGCTGATCTGATCGCTCCAGGGCACCAGGCAAAAGCGGCTGAAGTGCCCGGAAATCACCACGGTCAGCTCCGCCCTGGCCGAGGTGTGCTCGGCCAGCAGACGATCAAGGGTATCGAGGGCGACGGTCCAGGCCTGGAAGCCTTCGTCGATGTAACCGACGCTGCCCAGCCAATGGGTTTCCCCACCCTGCCGCCGGCCCAGGCCGACACCGCTGGCGCCGAGTACGGCGACGTATTGCTCACGAGATAAAAGTGACACGATTGATCTCCTCGAGCGTGGTCCGGCCTTGTTGCACCAGTTCCAGGGCTGACTCGCGCAGCAGGCGCAAGCCACGTTTGCAGGCATGTGCCTTGATTTTCGAAATGGGTTGGCGCTCGACGATCATCTGCCGCAGCTCATCGTCCAGGTGCAGCAGCTCGGCAATCGCACTGCGCCCGCGGTAGCCGGTGCCGCGGCAATGGCCGCAACCCTTGCCGTGAACGAACTGGAAGTGCGCGACCTGCTGCGGATCGAGCCCGGAGACTTCCAGCTCTTCGTCAGTCGGGCTGTAAGGCGCGCTGCAACTGCTGCACACCAGGCGAATCAAGCGCTGGGCCAGCACCGCGTTGAGTGCCGAGACCAGGCTGTAGGGGTCGATTTCCATCTGGGTGAAGCGGCCGATCACGTCGAACACGTTGTTGGCGTGGATGGTGGTGAACACCAGGTGACCGGTGAGTGCCGATTGCACGGCGATCTGCGCGGTGTCCGGGTCACGGATTTCACCGACCATGATCTTGTCCGGGTCGTGACGCAGGATCGAGCGCAGGCCCCGGGCGAAGGTCAGGCCCTTTTTCTCGTTGACCGGGATCTGCAGCACGCCGGGCAGTTGATACTCCACCGGGTCTTCGATGGTGATGATCTTGTCCACGCCGTGGTTGATCTCGGTGATCATCGCGTAGAGGGTGGTGGTCTTGCCGCTGCCGGTGGGACCTGTCACCAGCACCATGCCGTAGGGTTCGGCGGCAAGGCGGCGCAATTGCCGCAGGGTCTCGTCTTCAAAGCCCAGCGCTTGCAGTTGCACACCGCAGACTTTGTCGGCCAGGTCCTGTTTGTCGAGCACCCGCAGCACGGCGTCTTCGCCAAAAATGCTCGGCATGATCGACACCCGGAAGTCGATCTGGCGGCCGCTGATGCCGATCTTGAAACGGCCATCCTGGGGTACGCGTTTCTCGCCGATGTCCAGTTCGGCCATGACCTTGACCCGGGAAATCACCTGTTCGGCGAACTCGCTGCCCTGGATCTTGCTGATGTTGTTGAGCACGCCATCGATGCGGTACTTGATCACCAGGCCGCTGCCGGTGGTGCCCAGGTGGATGTCGCTGGCGTGCATTTTCAGCGCGTCGTACAGGGTCGAGTTGACCAGTTTGACCACCACGCTGGCGTCTTCACTGATGCTGGTCAGGGACAGGCTTTGCAGGGTGTCGATTTCAGCACCGGCTTCGGCCTGGGCGTTGAGCGATTCCACGGCGTG
This sequence comes from Pseudomonas vancouverensis, assembly GCF_004348895.1. Classification (GTDB taxonomy): domain Bacteria; phylum Pseudomonadota; class Gammaproteobacteria; order Pseudomonadales; family Pseudomonadaceae; genus Aquipseudomonas; species Aquipseudomonas vancouverensis. The sequence goes on along the minus strand of NZ_RRZK01000008.1, from coordinate 24,742 downwards.
GAAGCTTTCTTCGTGACGTGCCAGGTAAGCCTTGAGGTCGTCGGCATGCACCAGGTACAGCGGCGCGCCGTGCAGGCAGTCGTCGATCCAGGCCAGGCGTGCGCTGTCGAACGGGTCGGCGAACACACCGATGACGGCATCGTCGTGACGCAACAGGATAAATTCGCGCTTGAGGCACTGGGCCAGGGTGACCCGGTCAAACACCGGGGTGGAATTGAACAGGCTGTCGGTGTCGAGCACCGGGTAGTGCAGCGTGACGCCCAGGCACTGAATGAATGGCATCGGCGCCAGTTGGCTGAGCTCACCGAGGGCATCGAGCATGCGCTCGCCGGAGGTGGTGGCCAGGGCCCGGGCCCGGGCCAGTTGCTCACTGGAAAAACGAGTCGGTACAGCTTCCGTTTGTGCCGGTTCTACGGCAAGGGACAGACGGTCCATGGCTTGCTCTCCAACGCCCGGGGCTTTGAGCCCTGTCGGCGCGGCGAGCAATTTCGGCGGGGGCCGGAACCTCTTGTCGCGCCATTACTCCCCGGTGAGCAATTGTTCGTCGTCTGGCGCCATGGAGGCCGAATTTCGTCGGCGATCTGCAAGCACCCAACTACCGTCGTACAACTGCAGCGGGAAACTCTCGGTCCTGCTCTGGCGTCGTTCGACAAAGCCTTCAGAGCTGCTCACACCCGCTTTGGGTTCGCGCTCCACCCCCAGAAGATCACAGACTGCACGGGCCAATTCCGCCAATGGAAAGGGTTTGAACAGGATATGGCTGACGCCCATCTGCCGGGCCCGCTCACAGACTTCAGCGGTTGGGTGCCCGGTAATCAGCACAAAATGACACTTCCTGTTCTGGCGGACGGCATCGAGCACCTCAAAGCCTTCTATATCGGGCAAGCGGTAATCGAACACCATCACATTAGGGTCGAATTTCTCGGCTTCGCCGATACCTTCAGCCCCGTTATGAGCAACTCGGACTTCCAGCCCTTGCGCCTGCAGATAATCCTGAAGGTTTTGTGCAAGCAGCTGTTCGTCTTCGACAACCAGTACTTTGTTTAACAAGGTGGACTCCTTGAAACCGCAGGTCCGGGTTTCGAACCTGGCGGAGTGCGCGCCTTCAACAGGTCTAACGCACACTTCATGCCAGGCTGGGCGCCGGTAATTTTAAGTCTTCATGTCCTTGAATTTAAAAACAATGCTTTCTCGTACAGACTCGTACAGGTCGCCCTTCCCCCAAACTCGGGGAAAGCGATCGGATCGGCATTGAAGTTTTTCCCCCAAAGTTGGGGAAGCCCCCTATTCGTCGTCGATCCGCTCGATTCGATTGTTTGCACGCAGCTGTGCCAATGCCTGAGAACGAGCTTGAACCTGTTGCTGTCGGGCAAGGTATGCCCGAACCATGTCAAGTCCTTGCTCCTCTGTGACATCGGCAGCCTCCAAGTGGTTCTGTAAATTAATCAGGTGCCAGCCTGCCGAGGTGCGCACCGGTTCACTGACAGCCCCTGGGCTCAGGGCGAAAGCCGCTGCCTCGAACTCAGGCAACATGTGCCCACGTGCAAAGTAGCCCAATTCACCACCGACGCTGGCAGACGCGTCTTCGGAACCGCTGCGGGCGACACTGGCAAAGTCGGCGCCAGCGACAATTTGCGCGTGCATCTTCATTAAGCGTAGTCGTGCGGCTTCGACTGTGGAAGCGTCTGCCCCGGGGGCTACCTTGATCAGGATATGCCGGGCCTGCACCTGTTCCGGACGGGCCATCTCGGCACGGTGTTCGGCATAGAACGCGCGGACTTTTTTCTCGTCCGGCGCATCGACCTGGGTCAGCTCGGTGAACACCTGGCGGGCGGCCAGTTCACGGCGGGTGTATTCGGTGTAGGCGGCTTCATCGAAACCGGCATCCTGCAGGCGGCGGCTGAACACCTCGGCGCCGCCCATGGCCTGGCGGGTCTGCTCGACCTGGCTTTGCACCTGGGCATCACTGATCACCACGCCGCGCTTGAGCGCTTCCTGCCACAACAACTCGCGGTCGATCAACGCGTCCAGGGCGGCCTTGCGCAGCTGTTTGTAGGCCGTGGGATTGCGGATGCTGCCCACCGCCCGGCCCTGATCCTCGAGGAACTCGGCGAAGTAGCGCTCCAGGCGCAACTGGGAAATTTCCTCGCCATTGACCCGCGCAGCCGCCGGGCCATTACTGGCCCACACCATGGGTACCCACAACGCGAACAGCACCAGCAAAACGTTGAGTATCATGATCGACCTCCGGTCAAGGCATGGCAGCAACAGGTTTGTAGGGCGCGACCAGATAGAAACGCTGGTCCGGCAAATCCACGGTGACGACGTGTGCGCCACTCAGGCCCAGGCGACGACCAGGGCCGAAACTGATCAGCGGCGTCAGCCCGGTATCAAAGTCACGCAAGCCTTCCAGGGCACTGACCAGCTTCTCGCGGCTGGCGTCACGACCGGCCTGCTTCATACCCTCGCTGAGCAGCATCATCGAGCTGTAGGCCCCCACTTGCAGCACCGCGTGCTGGCCGCCGAGGCCCTGGTGCTCGCGCAATTGCGTCAGCGCCAGGCGTCCGGCGAGGGTCCAGTCGCTGGGCACGAACGGATAAGCCAGGAACACCCGCCGGGAAAACCCACTGGGCACCTGCAACAGCTTGCCCGCCACCTGATTCGACGCGGCGAACAGGTAAGGCACCTGCCCTGCCGATTGCAGACGCTCGGCGAGTCGACTGAAACCGTCGCTACTGCCCAGGTAGAACACCGAGCGCGAGCCCAACGGCAATTGATCCCTGATCGGGTCGTAGATCTGCAGGCGAACTTTCTGCCAGGCATGCTCGTTCAGGTATTCGCTCAGCTCCTGTGCAGCCAGCCGCTGGCCAGGCTCATCCGGGTAGGCGATCAGTGTCGGCCCCTGCAGCACCTTGAGGCTGGCGCCGGCGTAATCGGCCAGGGCAATCAGTTGCTCACGCAGGCCCGGCAAGGGCTCGAAAATCTGTCGACTGGTGGCGGTGGTGCCCTGCAAGGACAACGGCCCGATCAGCGGAATGCCGGCTTGTTCCAGGCGAGTGACCAGGTCCGAATCCAGCGCCGGGGCCAAGGGGGCGATCAGGGCGAACACCTGCTCTTGCTGGATCAAGCGGTCCAGCGCCTGTTCGGCACTGGCGCGGTCAGGGCCGGGGTCGACAATCGTCAGGCGCAACTGGCGGCCATGGATGCCGCCGGCCTCGTTGATCCGCGCCACACTGCCCTTGAGCACCGCGGCCACGGTCGCGCCCTCTTCACTCAGCGGCCCCGAGCCCGGCAGCAAGGTGCCCAGGTGCAGGCTGTCCGGGGTCAGGCCCGGGTCGCGTTCATCGGCCAGGCGTTTGAGGTAGGCCGTGAGGTTGCGTTGATCGTTCATCGACAACACGAAGCGCGGCATCGACGGGTCGAGCCGGTTGTTGCCGGGATCACGGCCTTGCTGCACTGCTCGCGCCAGGCTGGCGTCGCTGTACGCCGGGTAACTGCGCCCGTTGATATGTTGCTGACCGTAGCTGCTGGACAGCCGCGACCAGCTCAGGTCCGGCGGCCGCACCCCGCCCTCGGGCCGCCCCAGTCCGTCGGCGCCGTGACAATTGGCGCACGGCAGACTGCTGGCCGGCAGCTCCATGTCCGCCGCACCGACCCGGGCCATGATCGGCTCGCCGCTGGCCGACACGCCTTCGCGGTACAGCCGTTTACCGGCACTTTCGCTGGGCGTCAGTTCAAGCGCCTGGGCGGTCAGGCTGAGGCCACTCAAGAGCAGCAGGCCGAAGACGAGGGCAGTGTTCATGGCCCGGACTCAGCGATCGACCACGGGCATTGTCAGCAACTGCAAGCGCTGGGCAATGGCGGCGGCCGGGGCATCGGGACGGATCTTGCTCCAGCGTTTGTTCGCCACGTCACCGACGATCAATTGCGTGGAGTGTTGCTCAGGGCTCGGAATCACCTGCCCGATGCGACCGAGTACGAGGTCCATGCTCGCCTTGTCGCCGGTAAGAAAAAGCCAGTGGGGCCCATCGACGCCCTGCTTCAAGGTGTAAGCCTTGAGTACCGCCGGCGTGTCCCGCAGCGGATCACTGGTAAGGGAGATGAAGGTGATGCCGTCCGCCTTGTCGCCCAGCACTTCACGCACGTCCTTGAGCTTCTGGGTGATCAGCGGGCAGGCATCGTTGCAACTGGTGAAAATCACGTTGAGCAGGACCACGCGATTTTGCAGGGCATCGCTGTAGAAGCGCAGCGTGTTGCCGTTCTGGTCCTGCAAGGGCGTGTCGGTGAACCAGGTTTTCGCATCGCGGGTGCCTGTCGTTGGCTGCGCGGCCACTGCGGCAGAGGTCGATGGGCCGGCAGCTTGTTGGTGCCCTTCATGGGCAAAGGCCACGGAGCTGAAAATCCAGAAGCAGATGCTCAGGGCAAACCAGTCGATGGCTCTCATGGCTGATGCTCCATGGCGATGGCGGTGTGTTTGGCGTGGGCGTTGCGTTCGCCACTGATCCTCTCGACCGCGCGGGCCAGTTCTCCGGGGTCGGTGAAACCGTAGTAGCGGGTCCAGAAACGGCTGTTGCCATCGCCCACCAGAATCAGCGGCGAATGGTTCTTGAAGTCGGCGCTGTAGGCGCCCAGGCCCTTGAGGGTCGCCGTGACCGATTGCGGCGAACCGGTCAGCCAGCTCCAGCCCGGGCCTTTCTGGAAGGTGCTGGCATAGTCGTTCAGACGCTTGGGGTCGTCCCGCTGCGGGTCGATGCTGATCGACACCAGTTGCACTTCGGTGCCGACCCGGTGACCCAATTGTTTCTGCACCTTGGCCATGATCGAGGACACCACCGGGCACACCGTGGTGCAGCTGGTGTAGATGAAGCCCATGACCACGATCTTGTTGCTCACCAGGTCTTTTTCCAGGCTTACCACTTTGCCGCTCTGGTCCAGCAGCGCGACATCGGCAAACTTGATCTGCGCCGTTTCCGGCTTGGCCACCTTGGATGTCATGTCGTGTCCGGCATGTTCATCCGCCGAGTGCGCCAGGGCCTGGCCGATCGCCAGGGTCAGCAGGCAGCACGCCAACAGGCTGCGATGGGCGAATCGATTCATGTCAGTGTCCTCCTAATGGGTATCGCCGGGCAGGACCCGCACGCTGGCGAAGGTCTGGTCATCGAAACCCGCGCCCAGGGACGCGGCCCGTACGTGCAGGTACCAGGCGCCGTCGCGGTCGAGGGTCAGCGGGGCTTCGTAGACGCCGTCCGCGACCTCCAGCGCCGCCACCTCCTGCGGCCGCGAAGTCGGTGCGCGGAAGTAGCGCACCTGTGCATCCTTGACCCCGCTGCGCTGCGCCTTGTGCTTGCCTTCGACGATGCGGAAACGCACCACGTAGGGGCTGCCGAGCGCGGCGGTGGAGGTGTCGAGCATGAATTCGACTTTCGGCACGCCACGGGAGCGGTCGAGGTTTTTGTCCGCTTCGACCACCGTGCTGAAGCAGTGGATGATGTTCGGTTGATTGAGCAGGAACGCCACGTCGAAACGCCCCGCCGCCGGCAGCCTGACTCGCGAGCTGTACAGCCCCGGCTCGACCTCCCGCAGGCTGCGATCAATCACCATGGCCGCCCGCGCCACCTGCCCGCGATTGGGGTAACCGGACATCGGCGCGTTCATGCCCTCGGCGTAGAAGTAGGTGGTGTTGTCCACCGGGTTGACCACGAACACCGCGTTATCGTCCTTCGACACTGCCAGGCTTGAAGCCAGCGGCAGGTCACCGGCCATCCGCGGTGCCTGTGGCCCGGCTTCGAAGCCCTGGATGATCGGCTTGTGACCTTCACCAAGGGACGCCAGGTTGATCATCGTCACCTTGGCCGATGCCAGTCCGCGCACGTAGGCATAGGCCTTGGTGAACGACACCTGGTACGGTTCGGCGGACACGTCCAGTTCGTGGATTGAAGCGTCGTTGGCGGTGTCGATCACCGCGGCCTGATTCTCCAGGGTGTTGAGCACGATGCCGAAGCGGCCGTCGGCGCTGAAGCCCATCGGCCCAAGCCCCTGCTTGAGTTGGATCACCCGGCGCACGGACTGGCTGGCACCATCGACCACGGTCACCGTGCCGTCCTTTCCGTCGGCGACGTAGGCGGCACCGGACAAGGGCGAATACGCCACCGACAGGGGGTGCGAACCGGTCTTGAGCTGCTTGCTGATGGTCAGGCTGGCGATATCGACGATGCTCAGGGTGCCGTCGTCGCGGTTGGTAACGAAGGCAAATCGACTGTCCTTGCTGAAGGCGATTTCGTGGTGCCCGGCGCCGGTAGGGAGGAATTTGAGGGTCTTGAGGCTGCCGGTGTCGATCACCGTGACCCCGGAAGCCTCGCCCTTGGCGTTATTGCCGACCCACAACAGGCGCTCATCCGGTTGCAGCGCCACCCGCACCGGATTGCTGCCCGCAGTCAGGGTCTGGGTCACCTTGAATTGCGCGCTGTCGATCAACGCCACTTCGCCCGCCTTGGGCATCGAGACAAACACCTGCTTGTTGTCCCGGGTCGTCACCCAGTCCATCGGCGGCTGTTTCAGGTCGATCCGGGTCAGGGTGCTGGTGATCCCGCCCACCGACACCGAAGGGTCGACCACCGAGACGCTGGCATCGCGGTTCATCACCAACAGGAAGTAGCTGTTGAGGTCGAGCAGAGGACGGGCGCCGATGTTCGACCTGAGGAATGTGCCGACCCGCGACTTGCAACTCTTGTCACGGCCCTGGGCCTGGTCGGCGCTGACCGTTTCCGGGTCGATCCAGGCCCCCGGCGCAACGCCGGACAGCGGTTGCCCCGAGGCTTTGTCCGTGACCCGGAACTGCACATCGGCGAACTCGCCTTCGCGCAGTACGCCGTCCGAGGCCAGGGGTTTCACGCTGAACGCAACGGACAGGCCTTCGCGTTCCAGGGTCTGACTGCTGGCGCCGGAAGGCGCCGCCTGGCAAATGCCAAGCCCGATCAGCGCTGCCGTGGCAATCAGCCTGGCGCTCGCCGTTTTGATGATCCTGTCCATGTCACATCTCCCCTTGCAGAACTGTTCCAGCCTCAAGCGCATCCCTTGTGGGAGCGAGCTTGCTCGCGATGGCGTCATCCGCCGCACCACGCAAAACCGCGGTGTATTCATCGCGAGCAAGCTCGCTCCCACAGGAGGGCCATGCCCTCCTCATTCATCTACCGCTAAGGCGCCGGTGCCGGCTCCGGTTCATTGGTCACCCGCAACAACCCCCACAACCCGGCGGCATTGCCGAACGATGCGTTGTCGCGGAACAGGTAGTCCCCGGCGATCGCATTGGCGCCACCGGCGCTCGGGTGCATGGCGCTGAAGTGCGCCGCCGGCAGCACGCTCTCGCGGGCACCGATGTACATCGACATCGGGTTCAGGCCGAAGCGTACGGAGCCCACCCCCGGCGCCCCCATCGGGTAGCCGTCGACGTCGTTCTTCTCCGCCAGGAACGGGTTGACCGACCAGACGTGACCGTCGAGCTGGAAGGTCGCGCCGCGACTGCCGCCGGTGGGCATCAGCACGTGGGTGCGGAACGGTTGCCCCGGCTTGACGTAGAACACCGGCGTCTGCGGATCGCCACCGACCAGCGCATTGCTGTAGGCCATGTGCGCGTTAGGCACGTCACCGTAGCCGGCACCGTCGGCGCGACCGAACGGCGCGTCCGGGGCGAGGCCGAAGCGATACCACAGTGGCTCGGTCTTGTAGTTGATGGCCATGCCGGCGTTGTCCTTCGGATCGTTCGGCACCCCCAGGCCTTCGGACGCGATGCCTTCCACCGGCCGACCATTGGCCCAGCGCAGGTTCAAGGCGCGTTGCCAGACCATCGCGAAGTCGCGATAAACCGCCTGCCCCGCTGCCGTGACCGTGGCCGACGCACGCTTGGCATCCTCAACCCAGGTGGCGCCGACCGGCAGGACGCTCATCGCACCGCCGAGGCCTTTTTGCGGCTGCTTGATCACGTCCGCCGGGGTGAAGTTCAGCCCGCCAAACTCCACCGCCGTGGCGTTGATGTTGTCGACGCTGCGGCCCAGTTGAGTGATCGGCTTGCCTTCACGCTCCAGGTGCCCGGCGTAGTACTGGTAGGTTCGCGTCGGGTAGGCGCCGCTGTTGCCGACTCGCGGTGGCACGGTCTGGATCGGGTTGGCACCGACGTTGGTGCCGTCGGACTTGGTGATGTCATAGGCCAGCAACTGCGCATGCAGTCCCACATGGCTGGACGGCCGCAGCAGGTTGTTGTTGAAGGTGGTCGAGCCGTCGCCACCGTTGCGATCACGCTTGACCAGGCCCTGCAGGATCGCGGTCTGGGCGAGGTCCGGCATCACGCTCGGCAGACGGTTTTCCAGGGTGATGTTGAGGCAGTCACCTGCCGCCGCTCGCAGTACCAGCGGCTCGACCGGCACACCGGGCTTGAGCTTGCCGGTGGTGGGATCAAGGTCGGATTTGCGCACGTAGAGGATCGCGGTCGGGTCATGGAGCGGCCCGCTCTGGCCACCGATGGTGACGGTCTCGCCGTCCTCCGGATCGGTCACGGTGACCTGTGGAATGCTCACCGTGCGCGAGTTGAACACCAGGGTGCCACCGGCCGGATTCAACGGCCCGCCGACGTGCTGGCCAAGACCGGCCGGGTCGCCGATCGACAGCCCCAGCGGATTGCTCAGGATGTCGTTGGCCAGCGCCGCCACCACCTCGTAATTGCGCTGCACGGTCGGGCGCGTACCGATGCCGTTGGGGTTGGCGCTGATCCGTGGGCAGGTGCCATCGAACGCCACGGTGTTGCGCATGCCCGCCGGTTTCGGGTTGTTCGGCAGGGCGAACAGGTCGTTGCGTTGCGCCGTGTAGTTGCGCATCACACCCCAGATACCATTCCAGTAGCCTTCGATGGAGGCGTCCATCGAGTACAGGTAATCACCGGTGGTCGCCGCGGAACTGGAGAGCATCGACACCGGAGCAATGAAGCCCATCTGCTCGGAGATCCCGACCATCTGCGACGCACGCCAGCCCGAGTTGGAGCTGTTGCCGTAGCCGGTTCCGCTTTGCAGCCACTTCACGCCGTGCAGGGTGACGTTGTGCTCCTCCTCGTGACCGCCGGCATGCACCCGCAGTCGCACGTTGTCACCGGTGTAGGTGCGCAGCATCGGCGTGAACGGGTCGCCCGGCTCCGCACCGCCACGGTTGATGTGCGGCGGGAACAGCGTGGTGCCGCCAGTGGGGCCGGTGGCCGAGGTCACCAGGTTCGGCGCCAGGTTCATTGCCGGGATGGCACGGTCGGTACGGCTCTGCATGGCGTACGAGAGGTCGCCACCGAGGCCGTCGGCCTGCATGCCACGCTTGCCGTCCGGACCGACCTTGTTCGGGTCGAACACCCTCAGGCCCAGCGGTTCGTTGCGGTAATTGACCACGAACATGCCCGGGTCATCCACCGAGATGGCCTGCGGGCAGGGTCGGCTCGGGCAGCCTGGCTTGATCCCGCCACGGGCCTCGACCACCAACTCAAGCAGCGTGCCGGCGTTGTTGCGCACCGGTGGATTGATCGCGTAGCGGAAGCTGTCGGCGGTCGCCGGGAACGCCTGCGGATTGGGAATGCCATTGGGACCGGCACCGACATAGACCCCGGCTTCATAGGCGTGCTGGAAGTCGCTGTACTCGAGGAAGAACTCACGGAAGCTGTCGTTCTTGCCGTCACCGTCCAGGTCACCGGTGGAGATCACCGCTTGCCATGAAGTCGGCCCGCCGTCCGAGCGCGCGCCGCTGTACAACGGCTCGCCGGTTTCGGCATGGAACCAGGTGGAACCGGCCGGCTCCGCCAGCACCGTGGCGTACAGACCGATCTGCTGGTGCGTCGATGGGCCGAGGTGGTCGTGGGTGAAAATGGTGCCCAGGCCTCGGTCGACACCCTTGGTGTTGATCACCGGATCGACAAACCAGCGTTGCATCGCCGTGCGCGCGCCCATCCAGTCGGCCCGGCCGTATTGGCCGAAGAACGGATGCGCCTTGGCTTGCGGACAGGCCGGCGTACCGTCACGCGGGTCAGCGCCTTCGCACTGGTTGAATTCGCGAATAGCGTGAATACGTTCAACCACGGCGCCGGGGGAAAGCACGCCGTCTTCGTAGTTCCAGCCGTTGGACGAGCCGTCCGCCGAGGTCAGGTCCCACTTGGGCAGGTGAATGTGCTGGCCGATCACATCGGTCGGCGTGCGCACTTGGTAGTCGTCCATCTCATAGGTGGCGGGCACCAGGTTGGTCTGCTGGTACTGCACGCAGTCGAAGGTGTTCATGCGCATCACCAGCGGCTCTGGCGGACGCTGCTTGCTGATCACAGGCCAAGCGTCTTCCCACAACGCGAGGATGCGCGCTTGCGGGAAGTGGTAGCCGACCTTGTTGTACACCGCGTCGAACTGGATGTTCGCCGCCTTGTAGATGCGCGGGCGATCGGCGGTGAACGCCGAAGCCCCGGTGAAGGACATGCCGTCCAGACGCTCGCCGCTGTTGAACTCACCGACACCGGCGCTGCTGGTCAGGCGTTTGGCGCGGTCATCCATGCACGGCTCGTAATAAGGCGCGCCGGCAATCGGCAAGGCACCGTTGGTGCGGAAGTTTTTCGCCACCACTTGATTGCCCGGCAACAGGGCGAAGCTGGGGTGGTCTTTCTTGGCGTGGAAGGCCATGGCCGCCTGTTCGACTTCGGTGCCCTCTTCCGGCAGGTACAGCGGTTTGGCCCGGGTCACGGACTTGGAGAAGTCCAGGGAGGTGGTCACGGTGTTGGCTTCGCCACCGGCGGAGTAACCGTCCAGCGAGTGCCGCCCCAGACCTCCATCCCAGCCGCCCGATTGAGTCGGGTCGAGGTTGGCCCAGAGGCTGTTGCCGCTGTTTTTCAGGGACGTGGCCTTGGCGGCGTCGAGCATGTCCAGTGGTGGCGTCGGTGGACGCTGGCCAACCGAGGTTTCCATGCCGCCGATCCAGAACGGATAGCCGGGGTTTTTCAGGCTGCCGTCGGCATTGCGGTTGGCTTCGCTGCGATCGACCAGCGCCAGCGAGCCGACCGCACGGGGTCCGCCCTGATGCTCGCCGTCATCGTCGCCCTCTGCCTCGTCATCGCCCCTGGCGACCAGCGCCTCGCCGACTTTCGGTACCACGGCGACTTTGCCGGGCATCGGTGCCATGGCTTTGCCGGGCAAGGGTACGACCGCTGGAATCGGCGTGCCGGCAATGATTTCACCATCGGGCAAAGCCCGCGCCCCAGCTGCCGGTTTACCACTGCGCAGCGCATAAGGTTCCTGGTGGAAACCGTCGCCGCCCTGCTGGGAAACTTCTAGTTTGGTGCCTTCCTCAAATACGTCGTGCACCCGCCACATCGCCCACATGCCCTGGGCGAAGTGCGGGTAGAAGTGGCAGTGGTAAATGGCATCGCCGGCCACGCGGTTGCGGTTGCCCGAGCCGCCGTTGGCGATTTCATAGGTATAACCGGCGCCCGGGCCGATGCCCTGGGCGTCGAGGTAGTCGGTGTTGTCATCGTTGGGGTTGTACAGCCACTGATGGCCGTGCAAATGGAAGATGTGGTGTTCGTAGCCGTTGTGGGTGTTGCGGAATTTGACGAAGTCGCCGATGTAGCTGTGGGCGACGTTGGACGGCTCCGACGGGTACAGCGCCATGGTGGCCTTGACCCCAACCTGATCGGCGCGTGGTACTTCGCCTGGGCGGATGTTTTCCAGGCCGGCGTTGGCCGGCACGTCCACCAGCATTGCCACGTCGCCGACGGTGTGCGAGCTGAGGAAGAATTCTTCATAAGCGCACGACAGGCAATCGTGCATCGGCCCCACGCCAAGACGGTTGGCGACCACCTCGGCGCCCATGCCACCGGAACCGTAGTTGATCATGAAGGAGTCGCGGGTCGGCTCCAGCACATGGCCCATGACCGGGTCTGCCCAGTAACCCGGGAAGGCCTGGGTGACGGCGGTTTCATCCTGGAACTGCGCGGCGAAATCACGGAACGGCTCCAGCCGATTGGGCAGCGCCGGGTTGCGTTTGCCCAGGGCTTCCAGCGGATAGGTCGACGGCGGGAAGCTGCCGTCAGGGTTGCTGCCCATCACGATCGCATCGCTTTCACTGGAGATGATTTCGTTGCCGTCGACCATGTTGATGATCGGCGCACCGGCCTTGCCTTCACGAATCCACGGCTCGCGTTGCGGGTAGCGCGCCTGGTAGTCGACGATGGGCTGGCCGGCGGGCGTGCGACCGGTGCTGGCCAGGCGCATTTCTTCTTCGGTCAGGGTATTGCGGTAGGTACGTCCACCCTTGGGTACCACCACCACTTGCGCGAACAGGCCGTTGGCGTTGTTGCCGGCACCGCCCTCGCCACCGAAGGTCGCCCCACGGCTGCTGACGTCGAACGCCCCCTCACGTTCGGCGTACAAGGTGTAGGAGCGACTGCCGCCGGGCGCGATCAGGCTGTTGCCGTTGCGCCCGGTAAAGGAGGCGATGTCATCGATGCTGTTGACCGCCTGCAGGCCATTGACCTGAAAGCCGACATGGCGGTCAGCGACCTGCTCATCGGCCTTGAAGTTCTCGGCGTTTTTACCGAATTCGACTTCGCCCTCCTCACCCTCGTTGTGGGAGCCGGAGCCGGGGTTGGCCTGATACGCCAGCAGGTTCTGCAGATTGATGGTCAGGCAGTCACCGGCAGCGACCCGCAGCACCAACGGGCGTGGACGCTTGTCCGGACGCAGCGAGACTTTACCCGGCACCGCGACGCCGCCCTGGGCCAGCGAGCGATCATGGTCATCGACTACGTCACGACGCAGGGCGAACATCATGCCGTTGACGTTCTGCGCACCCAGGCGATTGAACATCAGCGGCTGATCGAACGCCACGACGTTGGCCACCAGGTTGCGTTCACAACGTGCCGCCGCGTTGGCGATTTCGATGCCGAGCATCGAGGTCACCAACAACAGCAAATTGATCAGGGACGGAGCGTGGGTTATGCCGATCATGGTCTCGGACCTCGCTGCGGTTAACAGGGAACGGTTCTCGTCAAATCGTCCAGAGCAATCCGCATGCCACAAAAAATCATTCGATTAATCAGTAAGTTATAAGTGCGAGTTGATAAGTCGGGGGAAATTCCCCACCCAATCCCCACTTTCTCGCCGGGGCCATCATGTCCCCACTATTGGGGAAAACCGGCCCGGTAAAACCGCTCACAACGGTGCATCCGCCGACAGCCCCTGCAAGCGCCGGTACTGGTTGAGGACGCTGGGCACATAACGCTGGGTTTCGGCGAACGGCGGGACCACGTTGCCGCGGCTGAGCACCGCTTGCGGCCCGGCGTTGTAGGCCGCCACGGCGAGGCGAATATCGTTGTCGAACATCGTCATCAAGCGCTTGAGATAACGTGCTCCACCCTGGATGTTGGCCTTGGGGTCGTAGACGTTGGTCACGCCCATTTCACGGGCGGTTTCGGGCATCAGTTGCATCAGGCCGCCAGCGCCCTTGGGGGACAGCGCGCTGGGGTTGTAGGCCGATTCGGTCTTGATCACCGCGTGCAGCAACGCGGCGGGTAGTTCGTTGGCGGTGGCCGCTGCCGAGACCAGCTCGGCATAGGGTTGCGCGGCGATCATTTGCGGTTGCTGATCGAGACTCACAACCGCCGCTGCGGGCTCGCGGATGACCTTTTCATAGTGGCGGCCGGGGCGGTGGACGTTGGACAGCACATAGCCGCCCTTGGCGTCCCGGGAGACAAACACGTCAGCCTGGGCGGCACCGCTCAACACGAGCAAACCGAGCAATCCTGTGGCGATTGTTTTCATGTCTGTGCCTCCCCTGCCCGGCCCCGAAAATTGGGGCTAATGCCCCACTGACCTTTGGTAAATCAGCCATACGCAAGCACTGTGCCGTAACGGCAAAGGCCCGTAGAACGGGGGGTACAGAAGGATGACCGAGTGTGAGCATGGCAATTGCATGAGCACACCCAGCGACTCTTCTGCCGACTGTGTGAGGTCATCATGAATCAGCGTCTGTGCTGTGCCCGGCCAACCCAATCCGGGTTCACCCTGCTCGAACTGTTGGTGGTACTGGTGGTGCTGGGGCTGTTGGCCGGCATCGTGGCGCCGAAGTATTTCGCCCAGTTGGGCCGCTCGGAAGTGAAAGTGGCCAAGGCGCAAATAGAAGGTTTGAGCAAGGCGCTGGACCTGTACCGGCTGGAGGTCGGCCATTACCCGTCGACCGAACAAGGCTTGCAGGCGCTGGTCACCGCACCTGCGGACGAGCCGCGCTGGACCGGCCCTTATCTGCAGAAAAAACTGCCGCTGGACCCTTGGGGCCGCAACTACACCTATCGCTATCCCGGTGAAAACAGCGAGTACGACCTGCTGTCCCTGGGCAAGGACGGACAGCCCGGCGGCGAAGGCGAAAACGCCGAAGTCACCAACTGGAACTGACCGCCATGGCCAGCCTGCGTTTTCACATCAAAGCCGTCGGCAAGGCCGGTGTCGTCTCGATGACCGTCGAAGCACCGGGTGACAGCGAAGCCCGGCGCATTGCCGAAGACCAGGGCCTGCGCGTGGTCAGCCTGCACGCCGAGCGTCATTGGCGAGCGTTGCGCCTGCATCAGCGCGAGAGCTTCAACCTGGTGTTGTTCAGCCAGGAGCTGACCACGCTGCTCAATGCCGGGCTGCCATTGATCGATGCGCTGGAAAGCCTGGCGGAAAAGGAATCCGCGCCCCAGGCACGCAAGACCCTCAGTGAGCTGGTGCGATTGCTGTACGAGGGCAAGTCGTTTTCCCAGGCGCTGGGGCAGTTGTCGGCGGTGTTCCCGCCGCTGTATGTGGCACTGGTGCAATCGAGCGAAAAGACCGGCGCCGTGGGTGATGCCCTGGGCCGCTACGTCAGCTATCGCCAGCGCATGGACGAGGTTCGCCAAAAGATTATCAGCGCCTCGATCTACCCGATGCTGCTGTTGGTGGTGGGCGGTGGCGTGGTGCTGTTTCTGATGGGTTACGTGGTGCCGCGTTTCAGCCTGGTGTTCGAAGGGCTGGGCTCGAACCTGCCGTGGCTGTCGCAGATCCTGATGAGCAGCGGCATGTTCCTGCACGCGCACCAGGGTGAGTTCTTCGGCGGTTTGCTGGCGATCATCACCACGCTTGTCCTGCTCAAGCGTCACCCGGCCTTTCGTCGGGGACTGGATCGCCTGATCGAAAAATTGCCGGCGGTGCATCAACGCATCTTCATGTACGAACTGGCGCGCTTCTATCGGTCGCTGGGGATTCTGTTGCAGGGCGGCATTCCCCTCGTCACCGCCATGGGCATGGTGCGCAACCTGCTCACCGTGGCCTCGCGCGGACGCCTGGATCAGGCCTGCGACCGGGTGCGTGAGGGGCAATCGCTGTCGACCGCGCTGGAGCTCAATCACCTGGTCACCCCCGTGTCCCTGCGCCTGCTACGCGCAGGTGAGCAGTCCGGCAACCTGGGACAGATGATGGAGCGCAGCGCCGACTTCTACGACGAAGAAATCAGTCGCTGGATCGAGTGGTTCGTACGCTTGTTCGAGCCCCTGTTGATGACCTTCATCGGCCTGTTGATCGGGGTGATCGTGATCCTGATGTACATCCCGATTTTCGAGCTGGCCTCCAGTATTCACTGACCTTTGGCAAGGGATCTGCTGTTACGTCGCATTTTTATCCGGAATGTTTCCGAATAAACCCCGGCGCTGGCGTGTTGATGAAATGAACCTGGCAGCACGTTGCAATGTTCATCAACGTTCCAACCCGAATATGAAGACGGAGAACGACATGCACATCAACAAGCTTTTACTTGCAGTAGCTATTGGCGCAGTTTTGTCGGCGTCTACCGTTTTGATTCCGGACAGCCTGTCCGGAGTCTCCAGCGCGATGGCCAAGGACGGTAGTGGTGGCGGTGGTGGCGGCAGCGGAGGGGGTGGCGGCCACGGTGGAGGTGGCGGCGGTAGTGGCGGTGGCGGTGGCGGTGGCGGTGGAAATGGTGGCGGCCACGGTGGAGGTGGCGGCGGAAATGGTGGTGGCGGTGGAAGCGGCGGTAGTGGTGGTGGCGGCAATGGCGGTGGTGGCAACAGCGGCAGCGGCGGCAACAGCGGCAGCGGCCATAGCGGCGACCACGGCAGCAACAGCGGCCCCGGCAGTGCCAACAGCGGCTCCAGCCACACCGGCGCCGTATCGTCCTCCGGTCGCAACGGCACCCACAATGAGCCTGGAGATGATCGTGGCGTACACCGCGCTGGCGAGGTCGGCGATGACCGTGGCGTGCACCGCGCCGGCGAAGTCGGTGATGACCGTGGCGTGCATCGGGCCGGTGAAGTCGGCGATGACCGTGGCGTACATCGGGCCGGTGAAGTCGGCGATGACCGCGGCGTACATCGGGCCGGCGAAGTCGGCGATGACCGTGGCGTGCATCGGGCCGGTGAGATTGGCGACGATCGCGGCGTGCATGTCGGTGGCGAGCCGGGCGACGACAGGACCTGACAGAGCCTGACATCCTGGCAACATAAATCCCTTGTGGGAGCGAGCTTGCTCGCGAATGCATTAGTTCAGTCAATACTGATGTCGACTGACACTCCGCCTTCGCGAGCAAGCTCGCTCCCACAGGTTTTTCAGGGTTAAGACAATCTGCGTCCCTACAGGCCACCCTCTACCCGATCCAGCCGTTCGCGCAGAAACTCGACAAACGCCTGCACCGGCCGCGAGCCCTGACGGTGTTGCGGATACACCGCCGACAAGGTCAATGGCTCGGGCTGGTAATCCTCCAGCACCGGCAGCAACCGGCCATCCTTCAATGCTGCGCCGACAATGAAGGTCGGCAGGTAGGTAATCCCCAAACCGGCAATCGCCGCGTCCTTGAGCAACTCGCCGTTGTTGACCCGCATCCGTCCGGTGACATTCACCGACATTGGCTTGCCCTGCCCGGCGAAACGCCATTGCACTTGCCGGCCGTGGCCATAGGGCAAGCAGTCGTGGTTGTGCAAGTCATCGGGCTTGAGCGGCGTACCGCGCTCGGCCAGGTACGCAGGACTTGCGCAATACACCCGCTGGATCGAGGCAATGCGCCGGGCAATCAGCGTCGAATCTTCGAGCGTGCCGATACGCAGTGCCAGGTCGTAGCCTTCGCCGAGCAGGTCGACCGGGCGATCGCTCAAATCGACTTCCACCGTCACGTCCCGATAGCGCTGCAAGAACACCGGCAGTAAGCAGCCCAGATGCGCCAGCGCAAAGGACAACGGCGCACTCAAGCGGATGGTGCCGCGCGGTTCGGTGGTCTGCCCGGCGATGCCCTGCTCCACCTGCTCGACTTCGTTGAGCAAGCGCATGGCCGACTCGTAGTAACTCTGCCCCAGCGGCGTCACATCCAGGCGCCGGGTCGAGCGGTTGAGCAAGCGCACGCCCAGGCGCTCTTCGAGTTGCATCAGGCGACGGCTGACAAACTGCTTGGACAAGCCCAGTTGATCGGCCGCGGCGGTAAAGCTGCCGGAGTCCATCACCTGGCAAAAAATACGCATATCTTCGAAGGGGTTCATTGTCACATCCTGGTGGACAGTTAAACACTTTATAGCCGCTTTTTCGCCTTCCGGCACCCTATTAATCTGTGCTCACGGTGTTGCTGAAGCCTGAAATACAGAGCCGGCAGCGACCTCTACCGAAGCACTCAAATCAATCGGCTAAAAAGGATTTACCCATGAACTTCGCACAAAAAACCCTGACCGCTTCCCTCCTCGCCCTGTCCATCGGCAATGCGTTTGCCGCTGACGGTGCCGTCGCCGAACACAACACCCAGGCCTTCCTCGATGCCCTCGCCGCCGGTGGTGGCAAACCCCTCGAGCAACTGAGCCCGAAAGATGCGCGTGCGGTGCTGACCGGTGCCCAGGCG
The DNA here is from genome assembly GCF_004348895.1 of Pseudomonas vancouverensis. Lineage (GTDB taxonomy): Bacteria > Pseudomonadota > Gammaproteobacteria > Pseudomonadales > Pseudomonadaceae > Aquipseudomonas > Aquipseudomonas vancouverensis. The sequence goes on along the minus strand of NZ_RRZK01000008.1, from coordinate 6,838 downwards.
TCGGTGAAAGTGGACCTGTCCGGCGTTGAAGTCAGCGACAAGGCGATCAAGGTCGACGGGCAAACCATCAACCTCAAAGTGGTCCGCCCAGCGAAGGTCAAGGGTGAACTGCCAGTGTTCATGTTCTTCCACGGTGGTGGCTGGGTGCTCGGTGATTTCCCGACTCACCAACGCCTGATTCGTGACCTGGTGGTGGGCTCCGGTGCGGTCGCGGTGTACGTCGACTACACGCCGTCGCCGGAAGCGCACTACCCGACTGCGATCAACCAGGCCTACGCCGCAACCCGTTGGGTGGCCGAACATGGCAAGGAAATCAACGTTGACGGCAAGCGCCTGGCGGTGGCCGGTAACAGCGTCGGCGGCAACATGGCGGCGGTCGTGGCCTTGATGGCCAAGGAACAGAAAACCCCGGCCCTGCGCTTTCAATTGCTGATGTGGCCGGTCACTAATGCGCAGTTCGACACGGCGTCCTACCAGCAATTTGCCGAAGGCCATTTCCTCACACAGAACATGATGAAGTGGTTCTGGGACAACTACACCACCGATGCCGGCGAACGCGCGCAGGTACATGCCTCGCCGCTCAATGCCAGCAGCGAACAGCTCAAGGGCTTGCCGGCGGCACTGGTGCAGACTGCCGAGCTTGATGTGTTGCGCGACGAAGGCGAAGGTTATGCCCGTCACCTCGATGCGGCCGGTGTGCCGGTGACCTCGGTGCGCTACAACGGCATGATCCATGACTTCGGCCTGCTCAACCCGCTGAGCCAGATTCCCGAAGTGCAAGCGGCGATGCGCCAGGCGGCGCTGGAACTGAAGACCCATCTGAGGTAAGCGCAAAACAGGCTCGCTACACAGCGGGCCTGTTTTTTTCTGTGGGACCTCATTTCTGCGGGAGCTTTGCCCATGCCCTTCCTCCTCGATCACCTCCTGTCCCTGAGCGCGCTGCTGCTGGCCGTCGACGCCATGCTCTGGCACCTCGCGCCGTTCAAGCATCGCGTCAGCCGCGTCGGCGTGCGCCTGGCGCTGTTCCTGTCGTTCAGCGCCGTGCTCATCAATGCCGGTGTCAGTCCGTTGCAGGCGCCATTGTTTGTCGATGACCAAGTGGCACAACTGGGGGCCACCGCACTGGGCATTCTCTGGTGGCTGTATGCCGCACGGGTCCTCACCGAAGGCGTCGGCCTGATCCTGATGCGCCGCATCGGCCACAGCGGCCGGTTGTTGCAGGATGTCATCGGCGCGCTGGTGTTTCTGGCAGCCACAGTCGCAGCCGCCGGTTATGTGCTGGAACTGCCGGTCAAAGGCCTGCTGGCGACCTCCGGTGTTGTCGCCATCGTCGTCGGTCTGGCGCTGCAGAGCACCTTGAGTGACGTGTTTTCCGGGATCGTGCTCAACACCACAAAACCCTATCAGGTCGATGACTGGATCTCGATCGACGGTGTTGAAGGCAAAGTGCTGGACATCGACTGGCGCGCCACCCATTTGCTCACCAGCGCCGGCAGCACGGCCGTGGTGCCCAACTCGGTGGCGGCCAAGGCGAAAATCGTCAATCTCAGCCGTCCGGTCAACCTGCACGGTGTTTCGATCAGCATTCAGGTACCCAACCACATCCGCCCACGTCGCGTTCTGGATGCGCTGGACCGTACCCTGCAAGGCAGCAGCAGTTTGCTGCTGGACCCGGCGCCGAAAGCCGTGCTCAAGGAAGCCGGCGAGACCATGTCCGAGTACGTCGCCAGCGGGTTCATCACTGAGCTGGGCAAAAAGAGTGAGGTGCGCAATCAGCTGTTCGATCTGGCTCATCGGCATCTGGAAGCTGCCGGCATTTCCCGCCAGCCCGATGGCGTGATCGAGCCTTCAAGCCGCGCCCGAACCTTGCTCGATGAAGTGAAGGTGTTCCGTTCCCTGAGTGCCGATGAACGCGATCGCCTGGCCCAGGGCATGGTCGCACAGCAATACGCGGCCGGTGATGTGGTGCTGGACCTGGAAGAAGTGCCCGACAGCCTGTTTGTCATCGCCACAGGCGTAGTCAGCGCCACCGTGCCTGACGGCAATGGCCAGATCGAGGCAGGTCGCATGGGGCCAAGTGAAGTGATGGGCGAGCAGAGCATCCTCGCCGACACGCCGTCCCAGGCGCGCTTCACAGCCATGACTTCAAGCATCATCTATCGTCTCGACAAAAGCCTGACTCGCCACTGCATGGCACAACGCAGCGAAGTCGATCGGGCCTTGCACAAACTGCAAGCAGTGAGGCAGCAGAACAGCCGGCTGGCGTTGATGGCCAAACCGGTGCCGGTCAGGAAAGGTGGTTTTTTGGGGTGGTTACAGAGTCGCTGAAAGCCAATGCACAGCGAACCAGAAACTGTAGGAGCGAGCCTGCTCGTGATGGCATGTCAGTGACGAAATTGCCGACTGACACTCCGCCATCGCGAGCGTGCTCGCTCCTACAGGTGTGGCGGTGTTACTTGGCGGTGAACTTCATGTAGCTGTTGATCAGGTTGCGGTAGTTCGGCAGGCGTTCGGACAACAGGTTGGCCAGTCCTTCCATGTCGTTGCGCCAGTCGACTTGCAGCTCGCAAGCCACGGCGAACCAGTTGATCAGGTGGGCACCGGCCGCCGACATGCGCGCCCAGGCGGCTTGTTGCACGGTGGTGTTGAAGGTACCGGAGGCATCGGTGACCACGAACACTTCAAAGCCTTCGGCGATGGCCGACAGGGTCGGGAACGCCACGCACACGTCGGTCACGACACCGGCGATGATCAGTTGTTTGCGGCCGGTGGCTTTCACCGCCTTGACGAAGTCTTCGTTGTCCCAGGCGTTGATCTGCCCCGGACGGGCAATGAACGGCGCGTCCGGGAACTGAGCCTTGAGTTCCGGCACGATCGGACCGTTCGGACCGCTGTCGAAACTGGTGGTCAGGATGGTCGGCAACTTGAAGAACTTGGCGATGTCGCCCAGCGCCAGCACGTTGTTCTTGAATTCGTTCGGCGAGAAATCCTGCACCAGCGAAATCAGGCCGGTCTGGTGGTCGACCAGCAGGACAACCGCATCATCCTTGTTCAGACGTTTGTACGGAACGTTGCTCATGTGAAACTCCTCGTGGGGGTGAGACATTGGGTTGCGCCGACCAGAGTGGCCGGCGCTTTTCGGGATGCATCAGAACGCGAAACACGAGCAGCCAAAGGCGCCCCAGAAACCGGCAAAATCACTGACCGGCGCATTCGACAGGCGCGCCCGTTCATGGCTGTGGGAGTGCACGGCGCACGGGCCGCTGCAATGGTGAACCTGAGCCTGCATCGGGGATGTCGGACGCCAGTGGCCCGGTACCTTCACCACCGGCGACCAGTCCGGCAGCACCGGCACACTGGCCGGGCCGAGTTTTTCGAAGTCACCGGCGCCGTACACCACCTTGCCGCCAACCACGGTCAGGACCGACTCGATCCACTTGATCGCCTCTTCATCGACGCTGAAGAAGTCCGCACTGAGCGCAGCGACGTCGGCCAGTTGCCCGACCTTGATCTGGCCCTTCTTGCCCTGCTCGGACGAGAACCAGGCGCTGCCGTGGGTGAACAGCTCCAGTGCGGTCAGACGCGACAGGCCCTCGGCGTGCAGCTCCATGCCGCCAACGGTGCGGCCGCTGACCATCCAGTACAGCGAAGTCCACGGGTTGTAGCTCGACACCCGGGTGGCGTCGGTGCCCGCGCCGACCGGAATGCCCTCGGCGAGCATGCGCTTGATCGGTGGCGTGGCTTCGGCCGCTTTCGCGCCGTAGCGCTCGACGAAGTATTCGCCCTGGAACGCCATGCGGTCCTGGATCGCAATGCCCCCGCCCAACGCCCTCACCCGCTCGATGTTCTGCGGGGTGATGGTTTCGGCATGGTCGAAGAACCACGGCAGGCCGTTGAACGGAATGTCCCGGTTGACCTTCTCGAACACGTCGAGCATGCGGCTGATGGATTCGTTGTAGGTCGCGTGCAAGCGGAACGGCCAGCGTTGCTCGACGAGGTGACGCACCACCGGCTCCAGTTCGGCCTCCATGGTTTGTGGCAGGTCCGGACGCGGTTCGAGGAAGTCTTCGAAGTCCGCCGCCGAGAACACCAGCATTTCCCCGGCACCGTTGTGGCGCAGGTAGTCGTCGCCCTGGTGCAGCTTGACGCTGCCAGTCCAGTTCTTGAAGTCGGTCAGCTCTTCCTTGGGCTTCTGGGTGAACAGGTTGTAGGCGATGCGCACGGTCAGTTGCTGGTCCTTGGCCAACTGCTCGATCACCTGATAGTCGTCCGGGTAATTCTGGAAACCACCGCCGGCATCGATGGCACTGGTCAGGCCGAGGCGATTGAGTTCACGCATGAACTGGCGCGTCGAGTTGACCTGATACTCCAGCGGCAGCTTCGGCCCCTTGGCCAGGGTCGAGTAGAGGATCATCGCGTTCGGCCGCGCCACCAGCATGCCGGTCGGTTCGCCATTGGCATCGCGGACGATCTCGCCACCCGGCGGGTTCGGCGTGTCGCGGGTGTAGCCGGCCACACGCAGCGCGGCACGGTTGAGCAAAGCGCGGTCGTACAGGTGCAGGACAAACACCGGGGTGTCCGGTGCTGCCTGGTTCAGTTCGGCCAGGGTCGGCATGCGCTTCTCGGCGAACTGGAACTCGTTCCAGCCACCGACCACCCGCACCCATTGCGGCGTCGGCGTACGGTCGGCCTGATCCTTGAGCATGCGCAGGGCATCGGCCAGCGACGGCACGCCTTCCCAGCGCAGTTCGAGGTTGTAGTTCAGGCCGCCACGGATCAGGTGCAAGTGCGAGTCGTTGAGGCCGGGGATGACGCATCGGCCCTTGAGATCGATCACCTGGGTGTTGGCGCCACGCAGGGCCATGGCCTGGGCATCATCGCCCACCGCGACGAAACGACCGTCGCGGATCGCCACGGCACTGGCAAGCGGGTTTTCGCGGTCAACGGTGTGGAATTGTCCGTTGAACAGAATCAGATCGGCGTTCATCACGGTTCCTTATGCAAAGTGGAGGGAGACAGCCATGGCGCGAACAGACGCGTCGCCATGGGCATGAAGACGTACACCACCGACAGGACGATGGTCAGGGTGATCAGGAACGTGGCCACCACGTAGTTGGAGAGCACAGCGTGCAAGCGCAACAACGGCCCCCAGAGCAGCGGCACCAGCAAGGTGTGCGGCAGGATCACCAGCAGCGTCACCACCGCCTGCTTCCAGCGCGGCGGTGGCGTACCGGCCTCGGCCGGCGGGGCAAACCAGAACTCGTTGACGGGGTTGACCTCGGTCTGGTCGCCGTCCGCGAGCATGGGCGCCGCTTCGTCGACCAGCTTTTGCCGTTGCGGCGAGTCGAGCCAGCCCTGCATCGCTTCGGTGGAGCAGAACCGCAGCACGCAGGTGTAGGTGTCCAGCCCGGCATGCTTGCCGCGCACCACATCCACCCCCAGGTGCCCGACGTTCTGCCCCGCGACCTTGACGATGTTGCGCAACCAGGCCTCGTAAGGCACTTCAAAACCGGCCTTGACCCGGTGCTTGACGATCAGGGTCACCACTTCATCAGGACCCGGGTTGGCCCGCTCGAGACGGCTGGCATCAGACATAACGCAAAACTCCGGCAAAACGACCATTGAGCGCCAGCCGTCCTGGCCCGGCGATGAAAATGCTGGTGAAGATAATCAGCAACAGCCAGCCGAACTGGCCTTCGAACAATGTCCACTGCGGGTGCACGATCAACATCGCCACCCACAGCACAAACAGAATAGGCAAACATGCCAGACGCACCAGCAACCCGGCGATGATCAGCAACGGGCACAGCACCTCGGCGAAAATCGCCAGCATCAGCGTGAGGTTCGCGCCGAGGTGGAACGGGTCTTCGATGTTCTGCAGCTCGGTGCTGTAGTGCAGCAGCTTGGGCAAGCCGTGCACCCACAACAGGAACAGCCCGCCACTGACCCGCAGGAACAGCAGCCCGAGGTGTTGTGCCCATTCATTGCGTTGTGAAGCGTCCATGGCCTGCCCGTGCAATTGAAAAACCACCGGCGTGGGGATACCGGGAATGGTTTGGATAGTGACGGGATGGCGGCGGGGAAAATTGGATGTACGTGCTCTTTTTGCGGGGTGTGGTGGGGGGCTGTGGTTGAAGTGGGGTTTTTGTGGGTTTTCTCGCGATGGTTTTGTGCCTTGTGGGAGCGAGCTTGCTCGCGATGACTGCCTGGCTGGCGAGGTGGTTTTTTCAGGTGTACATATCCATTGCTGCGGTAACGGCCGCTTAGGGTTCCGCTCTTACAGCGGGTCACTTGGAAGAGCCCCAAGTAACCAAGGGCTCTTGCCCCTTTCGTTCGGTGCCTCGCCTAGGCTCGGCATGCCCTCGCTCCGGTCCTGCTCCGTGGGCCCGCCGCCATCGGCCATCCATGGCCGGGGGCGGCTAACCCGGCATCCATGCCGGGTTGCCCACTGCGCAGAACCTCCACTCGGCCTCTCGATGGGGCGAGCACCGCAACAGCGTCCGAGGCGGCCTACCGGCCGGCCTGTTTGGCAGATGTGTTCGACAGTGAGAGCTGGGTCGGCTGGTAGGCCGTCATCGTCGGAACGCCGCCCGGAGCAAGCTCGCTCCCACAGAAGAGCAAGAGCAAGAGCAAAAACATGAACCACACACACCGCCCGCTCTTCACCACTCAACAGGATGAGCGTTAGCTCGGCTGCAGCTTTTGATCTGTAGGCCCCGTCGGCAGGCTGAGTGGAGGGGTTTATCCGGGGGTGGGAGCGTAGCGACCGTGCGGCGAAGCCGCACACATCGAGAGGAGGTGCAGCGAAGCAAACCGTAGGCGATGCCCCCGGATGAAT
>NZ_RRZK01000007.1 GCF_004348895.1 Pseudomonas vancouverensis | reverse complement strand
CACCACTCTTTCAACTCCTTCCAGGCTTCGATGAACTGAAGCAACCTACTGCCGAAAACTGCGTAACTCTTTGTTTACCAAGGAGTTTTCCGTTTCGACTGCGCCGGAAGTGGGGCGAATTATAGACTTCTAGAATTCGCCGTCAATAGTTAATTTCGTTTTTCTATCAATAACTTACGCAGGGTGCCAAAACACCCCGTTCAAGACCTATGTAGAGGAGCCAAACGGCCCCTCTATATAGAGGAGAAGCATCAGAGCACGCCTGACGCCTTGAAGGTCGACACTGCTTCAGCGTCCAGGCCCAACACCCGCTGCAACACCTCCAGCGTATGCTCGCCCAGCAACGGCGGCGCATACCGGTATTCCACCGGTGTCTCAGACAGACGAATCGGGCTGGCCACCTGGGGCACCCTACCAGCCAGCGCATGGGGAAGCTCAATGGACAACCCGCGCGCCTTGACCTGTGGATCGGCAAACATCTGCGCCAGGTCATTGATTGGCCCGCAAGGCACGCCGGCCTGCTCCAGCTGCGCAACCCACTCAGCGGTGGTCTTGAACACAGTCGCCTGACGAATCAGCGGAATCAGCACCGCGCGGTTCGCCACCCGCAGCTTGTTGGTCGCAAACCGCGGATCATCCGCCCACTGAGGCTGACCAGCCACCTCGGCAAATTTGCGGAATTGCCCGTCATTACCCACGGTAAGGATGAAATCACCATCAGCCGTAGGAAAGTCCTGATAAGGCACGATGTTCGGGTGAGCATTGCCCAAACGCTTCGGCGCATTGCCAGTGGTCAGGTAGTTCATTGCCTGGTTGGCAAGGCAAGCCACCTGCACATCCAGCAACGCCATATCGATATGCTGACCGCCGCCGTCGTGATCCCGGTGCGCCAGCGCCGCGAGGATCGCCACCGTGGAATACAGCCCGGTCAAGATATCGGTCAGCGCCACGCCCACTTTCACCGGCCCCGCACCGTCTTCGCCTTCAGGTCGCCCCGTCAGACTCATCAGGCCGCCGAGCCCCTGGATCATGAAGTCATAACCCGCGCGCTTGGCATAAGGGCCGGTTTGGCCAAACCCGGTGATCGAGCAGTAGATCAGATCCGGGTTGATTGCCTTCAGCGATTCATAGTCCAGCCCATAGGCCGCCAGACCACCGACCTTGAAGTTCTCGATCAGGATGTCCGATTTCGCCGCCAGATCGCGCACCAGCTTTTGCCCTTCCGGACGCGTGAAGTCGATGGTCACCGATTGCTTGTTGCGGTTGGCCGACAAATAGTAGGCCGCCTCGCTGGTGTTCTCACCGTAAGCGTCTTTCAGGAAGGGCGGCCCCCAGGCGCGCGTGTCATCGCCGTTACCTGGTCGCTCGACCTTGATCACCTCGGCGCCAAGGTCGGCAAGGATCTGCCCGGCCCACGGCCCGGCGAGCACCCGCGATAAATCCAGTACCCGTAGATGCGAAAGCGCGCCCATGGACGTTCTCCTGTTAATAGAACGCCTGGATGCCGGTTTGCGCACGACCGAGGATCAGCGCATGAACGTCGTGCGTACCTTCATAAGTATTCACCACTTCCAGGTTGACCAGGTGACGGGCAACGCCGAACTCGTCGGAAATGCCGTTACCGCCCAGCATGTCGCGAGCCATGCGCACGATGTCCAGGGACTTGCCGCAAGAGTTGCGCTTCATCATCGAGGTGATTTCAACCGCCGCCGTGCCTTCGTCCTTCATGCGACCCAGACGCAGGCAGCCTTGCAGCGCCATAGTGATCTCGGTCTGCATGTCGGCCAGCTTCTTCTGAATCAGCTGGGTGGCGGCCAATGGGCGACCGAACTGCTGGCGATCCAGGGTGTACTGGCGAGCGGTATGCCAGCAGAATTCGGCGGCTCCCAGCGCACCCCAGGAGATGCCGTAACGAGCCGAGTTCAGGCAGGTGAACGGACCTTTCAGACCACGGACATCCGGGAAGATGTTCTCTTCCGGCACAAACACGTTGTCCATGACGATTTCGCCGGTGATCGACGCACGCAGGCCGACCTTGCCGTGAATCGCCGGAGCGCTCAGGCCTTTCCAGCCTTTTTCCAGAACGAAACCACGAATATCGCCGGCATCGTCCTTGCCCCAGACCACGAATACGTCAGCAATCGGGCTGTTGGTGATCCACATCTTGCTGCCGGTCAGGCTGTAGCCGCCTTCCACTTTGCGTGCACGGGTGATCATCGCACCCGGATCGGAGCCGTGGTTAGGTTCGGTCAGGCCGAAGCAACCGATCCACTCGCCCGAGGCCAGTTTCGGCAGGTACTTCTGCTTCTGCGCTTCGGTACCGAATTCGTTGATCGGCACCATCACCAGCGAAGACTGCACACTCATCATCGAGCGATAGCCGGAGTCGATGCGCTCGACTTCACGAGCGATCAGGCCATAGCTGACGTAGTTCAGCCCGCTACCACCGTACTGCTCAGGAATGGTCGCACCCAACAGACCGACTTCGCCCATCTCGCGGAAAATCGCCGGATCGGTTTTCTCATGGCGGAAAGCTTCAAGAATGCGCGGCGCGAGGCTTTGCTGAGCGAACTGCGCAGCGGTGTCGCGAATCATGCGCTCTTCTTCGGTGAGCTGTTGATCCAGCAGCAGGGGATCGATCCAGTTGAAGCTAGCTTTACCGCCCATGAGTGTGTCCTCTCGAATCGGGTCAAATAACGTGGATAGATCCTAGGCCGGGTTCAACGCCACGGCAAACGAGGATTTCGCATACTGTTGTGCTAATTTCTCACTCCGAAACGTCGCAAAAGAGCTTTTGTGCGATGTATTAGTGAGGTTGACGTACATGCGCAGAAAAATACCCAGCACAACCGCCCTGATCAGCTTTGAGGCTGCAGCACGCCACGAGAGCTTTACCAAGGCCGCCCAGGAGCTTTCCCTGACCCAAGGGGCGATATGCCGACAGATCGCCAGCCTTGAGGAATTCCTCAGCGTGGAGCTGTTCCGACGCTCACGACGGGGAGTGAAGCTCACAGAAGCGGGGCTTTCCTACAGTCGCCGTGTGGCCACTCAACTGGACGCAGTGGAGCGAGACACGCTGTCCGTCATGGGCCAGCAGGGTGCCAACGTGATCGAGCTGGCGGTGGTGCCGACCTTTGGCACCCAATGGCTGTTGCCACGGCTCAAGGACTTCCAGCACAAACACCCGGATGTGACGGTCAACCTGACCAACCGCACACGCCCGTTCCTGTTCGCCGATACCGACTTCGACGCTGCGATCTATTTCGGTGATGCAGATTGGTCGGGTACCGAATCCCACAGACTGATGGGGGAAAATCCCATGCCGGTGTGCAGTCCCGGCTTACTCGGCAACAGCAGCAGCCTGACAGCGGGGGAAATCGCGGACCTGCCACTTCTGCAGCAAACCACCCGACCCTACGCCTGGCGCCAATGGTTCGACTCTCAACTGCTGAATGTCCCGCGCGACATGACAGGACCGCGCTACGAGCTATTCTCAATGCTCGCCCAAGCCGCCATGCACGACATGGGCATTGCGCTGATTCCGCCCTTCCTGATCCAGCGGGAATTACAGGAAAACCGCCTGGTGATCGCCAACCCCCAAGCACTGTCCAGCATCAAGGCCTATTACCTGATGATTCCCGAACGAAAGGTCGAATCGGCGTCATTGCGGGCATTCCGCGACTGGCTGGTTAATCAGGCACACAGCTACAGCCTAGAAGGATAAAGGCTTCCAGCACTTACCTGACCTCGTAGTCAGTAAAAATATAGCCCTACAGATATAAGTATTTGTCGCATACCAGCAAACTGTTTCAGTTGACTCGTAAAACACCCTGCAAGCGCCAGCACACGCGGCTTTGAGCCACTATTTCGCAGCGATGCCGCATCATTCATACGGCCGATGTGTAAATTCTTTAAAATCAGCAAGAATCCTTGAAAAGCACGGTCTAGAAGGGTTTGACCAGGATAGTTGCGACATTCGGTCACGGGGTGACTTGTAGTTAATTTTCCGTCACCCGTCATAATCCCTTGAAGGGCACAAAGTTCGCCTGCAAAATGCCGCGCCCCGCCCTGATTTGGCGGGACCGTGCTGATCGGCCGCCCCAGCCGCACCATCCGTAGTGCATGGGTTTACTTAATAAGATCACGCAGGAGATTTGACGTGCACATTGGTGTTCCTCTCGAAACCCAGACCGGTGAAACAAGGGTTGCTGCAACCCCCGAAACCATCAAGAAGCTGATCAGCCAGGGCCATAAGGTCACGGTTCAAAGCGGTGCCGGCGTTAGCGCCAGTATTGTGGACAGTGCCTATGTGGCCGCCGGCGCGACCATTGGCAGTGCCAATGATGCGTTTGGTGCAGAGTTGATTTTGAAGGTTGTCGCCCCTGCCGACAGCGAGCTGGCTCTGATCAAGAGCGGCACCGTTGTGGTGGGGATGCTCAATCCGTTCAACAACGAAACCATCGCCAAAATGGCCGAGTGCGGCATTACCGCATTTGCCCTGGAAGCCGCACCGCGTACCTCCCGTGCCCAGAGCCTGGATGTGCTGTCCTCGCAAGCCAACATCGCCGGCTACAAAGCTGTGCTGCTGGCTGCTCACCACTACCCGCGCTTCATGCCGATGTTGATGACCGCGGCAGGCACCGTGAAAGCGGCGCGCGTGCTGATTCTCGGCGCAGGCGTGGCCGGCTTGCAGGCGATCGCTACGGCAAAACGTCTGGGTGCGGTGATCGAAGCGTCTGATGTGCGTCCTGCGGTAAAAGAGCAGATCGAATCCCTCGGCGCCAAGTTCGTCGACGTGCCTTACGAGACCGATGAGGAGCGTGAATGCGCCGTCGGCGTCGGTGGTTACGCTCGCCCGATGCCCGCCAGCTGGATGCAGCGCCAGGCTGTGGCGGTGCACGAGCGTGCCAAACAGGCTGACATCGTCATCACCACCGCGCTGATTCCAGGCCGCAAGGCACCGACGCTGTTGAGCGCGGAGACCGTGGCCCAGATGAAACCGGGCTCAGTGGTCATCGACCTCGCGGCCGCCCAGGGTGGCAACTGCCCGCTGACCGTGGCCGATCAGGTGGTCGTCGAAAATGGCGTGACCATTGTCGGTCCGACCAACCTGGCCGGCGACGTCGCGGCAGACGCCTCGGCCCTGTACGCCCGCAACCTGCTGGACTTCATGAAACTGTTGTTCGATAAAGAAGGACAACTGGTGATCAACCTTGAAGACGATATCGTCGCCGCGTGCCTGATGTGCCGCGACGGCCAGATCGTGCGCAAGAACGGCTGAGGATAAAAACAATGGAAGACATGCTGATCTCTCACGGTATCTACAACCTGATCATCTTTGTGCTGGCTATCTATGTCGGTTACCACGTGGTCTGGAACGTTACGCCTGCACTGCACACGCCATTGATGGCGGTGACCAACGCCATCTCGGCCATCGTGATCGTCGGCGCCATGCTCGCCGCTGCACTCACCGTGACGCCGCTGGGCAAGACCATGGGCACCCTGGCCGTGGCCCTGGCTGCGGTCAATGTGTTCGGTGGCTTCCTCGTAACCCGCCGCATGCTGGAAATGTTCAAGAAGAAGGCCGCGCCAGCAAAAGCGCCGGCAGCCAAGGCCGAAGCAGTCAAGGCTGAGGTGCAGCAAGCATGAGCATGAACCTGGTAACTTCCCTGTATTTGATCGCCTCGGTCTGCTTCATCCAGGCGCTCAAGGGTCTCTCGCACCCGACCACGTCGCGCCGCGGCAACCTGTTCGGCATGCTCGGCATGGGCCTGGCGGTACTCACCACGGTCGGCCTGATCTACAAGCTCGGTGCCGAGCTTGCCCACGACGGTATCGTCTACGTGATCGTCGGCCTGCTGATCGGCGGTACCGCCGGTTCGATCATGGCCAAACGCGTTGAAATGACCAAGATGCCCGAGCTGGTCGCCTTCATGCACAGCATGATCGGCCTCGCGGCGGTGTTCATCGCCGTGGCTGCCGTGGTCGAACCTCAGTCGCTGGGTATCGTTCAGCAACTGGGCGACGAGATCCCGACCGGTAACCGTCTGGAACTGTTCCTCGGCGCGGCCATCGGTGCAATCACCTTCTCCGGTTCGGTGATCGCCTTCGGCAAGCTTTCGGGCAAGTACAAGTTCCGCCTGTTCCAGGGTGCACCGGTACAGTTCTCCGGTCAGCACAAGTTGAACGCGATTCTTGGCCTGGCAACACTGGCACTCGGCGTGACCTTCATGCTCACCGGCAACCTCGCAGCGTTCGCGCTGATGCTGGCCCTGGCGTTCGTAATGGGCGTGCTGATCATCATCCCGATCGGCGGTGCGGACATGCCCGTGGTCGTGTCGATGCTCAACAGCTATTCCGGCTGGGCAGCGGCGGGCATCGGTTTCTCGCTGAACAACTCGATGCTGATCATCGCCGGTTCGCTGGTCGGTTCGTCCGGTGCGATCCTCTCGTACATCATGTGCAAGGCGATGAACCGTTCCTTCTTTAATGTACTGCTCGGTGGTTTCGGCAACACAGCAGATGCCGGCCCTGCCGGCGCGAAGGAAGCCCGCCCGGTGAAATCCGGTTCGGCCGACGACGCCACCTTCCTGCTGACCAACGCCGACACCGTGATCATCGTTCCCGGTTACGGCCTGGCGGTGGCTCGGGCGCAGCACGCGTTGAAGGAACTGACCGAGAAGCTGACCCATCGCGGCGTGACCGTGAAGTACGCGATCCACCCGGTGGCCGGCCGCATGCCTGGTCACATGAACGTCCTGCTCGCCGAGGCCGAAGTGCCTTACGACCAGGTGTTCGAGATGGAAGACATCAACTCCGAGTTCGGTCAGGCTGACGTGGTACTGGTGTTGGGTGCGAACGACGTGGTCAACCCGGCCGCGAAGAACGATCCGAAGTCGCCGATTGCCGGCATGCCGATTCTCGAAGCCTTCAAGGCAAAGACCATCATCGTCAACAAACGCTCGATGGCCAGCGGCTATGCCGGTCTGGATAACGAACTGTTCTACCTCGATAAAACCATGATGGTGTTCGGCGACGCTAAAAAGGTCATCGAAGACATGGTCAAAGCCGTCGAGTAACGTTCGTCGGTAAACGCAAAACGCCCCGTCTCTACGGGGCGTTTTCGTTTGCGCAAATCGTCGGACAAACTACGCTTTTATTACCGATCCGGTAATGGTGTTTTGCTCTAAAGGCCCGGAATAGACGCCTCGTTTGCGACCTTGGTAGCGGGACAGGAGTCGGCGTAATTCACTAGACTGCACGTCCTGTTACCCGTTGCCCGAGATAATAATCCATGTACCGTGACCGTATTCGCCTGCCTTCCTTGTTGGACAAAGTGATGAGCGCTGCCGACGCCGCCGCTTTGATTGAAGATGGCATGACCGTCGGCATGAGCGGCTTCACCCGCGCCGGTGAAGCCAAGGCTGTGCCGCAAGCATTGGCCGAACGCGCGAAGGTCACGCCGCTGAAGATCAGCCTGATGACCGGCGCCAGCCTGGGCAACGACCTCGACAAACAACTCACCGAAGCCGGCGTGCTGTCGCGACGCATGCCGTTCCAGGTCGACAGCACCCTGCGCAAGGCGATCAACGCTGGCGAAGTCATGTTCATCGACCAGCACCTGTCGGAAACCGTCGAGCAATTGCGCAACCAGCAATTGAAGCTGCCGGACATCGCCGTGATTGAAGCCGTGGCCATCACCGAGCAGGGACACATCGTGCCGACCACCTCCGTGGGCAACTCGGCCAGCTTCGCGATTTTCGCCAAACACGTGATCGTCGAGATCAACATGGCGCACAACCCGAATCTGGAGGGTCTGCACGACATCTATATCCCGACCTATCGCCCGACCCGCACGCCCATTCCGCTGGTCAAGGTCGACGACCGCATCGGCAGCACAGCCATTCCGATTCCAGCGGAAAAGATCGTCGCGATCGTCGTCACCAACCAGGCTGACTCGCCGTCCACCGTGCTGCCGCCAGACGCGGAAACCCAGGCGATTGCCGACCATCTGATCGACTTCTTCAAACAGGAAGTCGACGCCGGTCGCATGACCAACAAGCTCGGCCCGCTGCAGGCCGGCATCGGTACCATCGCCAACTCGGTGATGTGCGGCCTGATCGACTCGCCATTCGAAGACCTGACGATGTATTCCGAAGTGCTGCAGGACTCGACCTTCGACCTGATCGATGCCGGCAAGCTGAGTTTTGCCTCGGGCAGCTCGATCACCCTGTCGAGCCGGCGCAATGCTGACGTGTTTGGTAATCTGGAGCGTTACAAAGACAAACTGGTCCTGCGCCCACAAGAAATCTCCAACCACCCGGAAGTGGTGCGCCGCCTGGGTATCATAGGTATCAACACCGCCCTGGAGTTCGACATCTACGGTAACGTCAACTCCACCCACGTCTGCGGTACACGCATGATGAACGGCATCGGCGGCTCGGGCGACTTCGCGCGCAATGCGCACCTGTCGGTGTTCGTCACCAAGTCGATTGCCAAGGGCGGCGCGATTTCCAGCGTGGTGCCGATGGTCAGCCACGTTGACCATACCGAACACGACGTAGACATCCTCGTCACCGAGGTCGGCCTCGCTGACCTGCGTGGCCTGGCGCCACGTGAACGCGCCCGGATCATCATCGACAAGTGCGTGCACCCGGACTACCGCGAAGCGCTGAACAACTACTACACCGCTGCCTGCGCCATCGGCGGGCACACACCGCATATCCTGCGTGATGCCCTGAGCTGGCATATCAACCTGGAAGAAACCGGGCACATGCTCAAGAAGTGATTGGTACAGATCGCCGCTGACGCAAACACAGTTTCGTCAGCAAGCGAATCCTAATCGTCAAAAACTGTACTGCTGTACTGGTCATTTCCTACAGAAAACACCTAAACCCTCACGGCAAAACCACAATAATGCACACAAACAGTGCAGACCAGTACAGTTGCCTCATTTTCGACCAGTACACCCCCTATAAACAGTTAACTGAGCTCTCACAATACAGATGAACTGTATCTACAGAGGCTAGGCAAAGAGGAGGATCATGGGCACCAGTTAAACCACTACCTAATCCCGCCACAAGCGGAAGGATGTCAACCATGGAACGTACACTCAGTTCCGAACTGTTCTTCGAAGACACTGCTGCAAAAACCCAGGCTTCCCTGCCTCTGCGCGTAATCGCCAACCTGATGCTGTGGCAGCGCCGCATCTCCAGCCGCCACCAACTGGCTCGCCTGGATTCGCGTCTGCTGGCCGATGCCGGGATCAGCGAAGCACAACGCTTCGAAGAGCTGAGCAAGCCGTTCTGGCGCTAAATCAGCGTCGCTGGCCCTGACCCATAGGGTTAACCGCCAGCAACCCGAATTGAACAAACAAGACCCGTCGTGGGAAACCACGACGGGTCTTGTCGTTTTGGGCCTCTGAAACGCGATTTACAGTAGCCAGATACAAACACCAGTACAGTTTGCAAATAGCTACAACTGAACAGGTACAATATCACTGCAGTGTGTCTGTGAGGGAATGTGCTGCGCGGTCAGGATGGAATCTTTCCATCGATCAGGGACTGCGCCATGAAAAACCCACAGGATGTGTCTATCCCGCTGACTCAACCCGGTCCTACCGGTGTTTCCCGGCTACTCAGGTATACGAAATGGCTGTGGGAAACGCTGGAGAAAGTGAAAACGCGGCGTTTACTGGCGGAACTCGATGATCGGCAACTGTCCGATATGGGCATCAGTCATTGCGATCGAGCCAATGAACTGGACAAGCCATTCTGGCGCTGACTTTCCAGCCCTACAGACGGGGCTGTTCGAACCGCCACGCATAAGCCTAATATCAAGGCAGAACGTGGCGAACGCCGGCTGCCTGGCGTCAGCGCTTGCAGACATTGCGCCATTTTTCAATTGACTCACCCAAAGGAGTTACACCATGTCTCGTCTTCGCCTGCTCAGCGCTGCAGCCCTGTTTGCCGTGGCAGCCAATGCCAGCGCCACCAGCTTCATCGTCACCACCGACGCAGTGGTCAACGCGCTCAAGGCCACCTCCGACGCTACCACCAACGTCATCTCCTCTTCGTTCAAGGACGACAAGATCGTTCTCGCCGCCCGTGATGATGCCGCCAGCTTCGTGGCCACCGAAGGCAACATTCGTGGCGTGAAACTGGAAAGCGCCCTTGACCACATTCGTCACAAGGCACCCCAGCTGAACGCCTCTGACGCGCAACTGGCCCAGGCCATCCTGACCATCTAAGCGCTGCACAAATGAGGGGCACGCCAGGCGTGTCCCCATGTTTCAGTGCTGGCTCCCGGCCGGGCCTTGCGCTAGCCTTCGGACTCACATTCAACTGTCGAGTCTCATGCGTTTTCTTTCAGTTACCCTGATTACTCCAGTGTTTTTCACCCTCGGTTTTTCGGGCTCCGCCTGTGCCTACGATGCTTTCAACCTGTCCACCCAAGGCATTGTCGCCAGCGGTTATGCCACAAGCCTCGTGACCTCCGCGCCCTTCGAACATAAACTGCTGCTCGCCGCCCAGGATGACGCTGCGGCATTCGTTGCCACTGACGGCCAAATGAGAGGCGCACAACTGGAATCGGCCCTGCGTTACTTGCGCCGAACCCAGGCAAAACTTCATGCCAGCGACCTTGAACTGGCACAGGCAATTCTCGTCCAATAGTTATTCTCGTTTTATCTGGAGTCGTTCCATGCGTAACCCGCTGATTGCTGCCACCTTAGGCCTGCTGCTGTTGGCCGATGTGGCCCAGGCACATACTCTGGTTGCCACCAGTAACATGCTGATTCGCGCTACCCAGCGCACCCTCGATTTCACCTCGGACACCACCACTTCCATTCGCGACTCGAAAATCGTCCGCGAAGCGCAGGACGATGCCGCCAGCTTCGTTGCCAGCAACGGTGATATCCGCGGCGCCCACCTGGAGTCCGCCCTCGACCTGTTGCGCACTCGTGTACCGGAAGCACGCGATGCCAGTGACCAGGATCTCGCCGAAGCCATACTCGCACTGTGAAGCGCTTAAGCGCCTGGCTGCTGGCCGGGACCGTGTTGCTACTCGGCAACACGGCCCACGCAGGCCTTCAACTACACCTCAAGACCGAAGGCCTGAGCCCCGCGCAACAGCAAGCCAGCCAGGCTCTGCTCGATGAAGCCATGCAGAAGTTGCCGCCACGCTTCATCGAGCAACTGGATCGACGCATCGACGTCGGCTGGACCGACAAGATGCCGAGCAATGCCTACGGCCAGGCATCGCCAGTGTCCGAGCTCGACCTGAACCGCAACTTGCTCGACAGCCTCACGGACGGCACTGCCGCCACAGAAAAAACCTATCGCCCCCACGGCACGGTACGCCAGGAAATGCTGGCTACGGTGCTGCACGAACTCACCCACATCTACGACCGCGCACGTTTGTGGCCGGATGCCGAGCGCAAGCTGATTCAGCGCTGCACCCGACGCAACAACAGCTCAGGCTTGATCGGCCTTCCGGATGAGTGCCGCAGCCAGTCGGGCCGGCGCTTTACCCTCAGTGACGATCCGCGCTTGCTCGATCTCGCCGGCTGGCAGCAATACGTTGGTCGTCGCGGCGAACGTGAGCAGCACAACCGCCAAATCGCCCGCAGCCCGGACATCTACGAAATCAGCAGCCCGAAAGAGTTCGTCGCGGTCAACATGGAGTACTTCCTCCTCGACCCGAGCTACGCCTGCCGCCGGCCGTCGCTGTATCGCTACTACAAGGAACATTTCGGCTGGGCGCCCGCCGCCAAAAACGAATGCGGCAAAACTTTCGCGTTCCTCAATGCCGGCAACGATTTCGCAAGGACCCCACTGGGCCAGGTCGATCCGGAGCGGGTTTATGCAGTCGACTATCTATTGGCCGAGGCCAATCAGAACTGGGTCAGTCGCTGGGGCCACAGCATGTTGCGCCTGGTGATCTGTGCACCGGGTCGACCACGTGGCCCGGATTGCCGCCTCGACCTGGACCAGCATCTGGTGCTGTCGTATCGCGCCTTTGTCGGCGACGTGCAACTGTCGAGCTGGGATGGTCTGGTGGGCAAATACCCGTCGCGCCTGTTTGTCCTGCCCCTGGCCCAGGTGATCGACGAATACACCAAGACCGAATTGCGCAGCCTGGCCTCCGTGCCCCTGAACCTGTCGCGCAAAGAGATTGAAGGGGTCGTCGAGCGCGCCGCCGAAATGCACTGGAGCTACGACGGCAACTATTTCTTCCTGTCCAACAACTGCGCCGTTGAAGAGCTGAAACTGCTGCGCAGCGGCACCGACAACTCAAAACTGGTCGCCCTCGACAACATCATGCCCAACGGCTTGCTGGAAGTGCTCAAAGGCCGAGGGATGGCCGACACCAGCGTGCTGGACAATCCCAAGGAAGCGTTGCGCCTGGGCTACCGTTTCGACTCCTTCCGCGACCGTTATCAGGCCATGTTCGAGGTGCTTAAAAAGCACTTGCCGATCAAACAGGAAACGGTCGAGGACTGGCTGGATCTGAAGGCCGAAGAGCGTCGCCCGTGGTTCCAGCAGGCTGACTTGCGCACCAGCGCAGCTTTGCTCCTGCTGGAGCAGGCGAGCTTCCGTCGGCAGTTGCTTCTGGCCCAGGATGAAGTGAAGCAGCGCTATCTGGGCGCTCGCGAACTGAAGAATGGCGGCATGGACCAGGCCAACGCGACACTCAAGGAAATTCTCGCCAACAGCGGCTTCCTCAGTCGCCCGGCAGAACTGCTGGGTACCAACGGTTACGGGCTGCCACAACCGAGCGAATCAGAACATCTTGAGGCGGAAAGCGCCCAACGGCAGAAACAGCTACTGGCGCTGTCCGGTGACCTGGACAAGGAAGTACGCGCGTTGCTTGAACCAAGCCGGGCCGCCGAGATGGCGGCCAACGAGGAGAACGTGAAACAGATCGGCGAGCACCTGCGCAAACTGCACAAGGCCGCGGGCGGGTTGGAGTTGCCTTGAATCTGAGCCTGTAGGAGCGAACAGGTTCGCTCCTACAGGCAGAATCGTCAGTACAGAACGCCCTGCAACACCTCATACACAATCCCGGTACCTGCCGCGATCAGCACGATGTCGGGACCCGCACGACGCCATTCATATCCCGGGTAGTACGGCAGATGGCTGAGTGCACGGTTATCCAGGCGCTCGCCGTAGTAACCGTGGGGCAGCGGACGGCCACGCACGACGATCACGCCCGGAGGCGGTGGCGCGCCGCGCACGAAGTAGACGTGATTGTCGTGGATGATCTGGCGCACGGGTGCAAAGTCCCGCGGAGGTGGCCCGCCGCGATGATTGTCCTGCGGGCCTCGATGATCGTTGCCGTGGTAGTCACCATGATTGTCATAGTGGTTATCACCGTGGTTGTCATAATGGCCGTGATCGTCATGTTGATCAGCATTGGCATGCAGCGTTGCGCCAAGCATCAGCACACCCAGGCCGGCAATCAGACGTTTCGACATTTTCATCAGGTCTTTCCTCACAACACTTACAGCAAAAAGGGCCTCAGAACGCAGTCCTGAAGCCCTCGGTCTTGCTTGATTAGTCTGTGTCGCGAGGCGCTAATTCCTCTGTATCAGGAACTTTACCTTCAGCTGACGCGGGCCTTACGCACGCCATCAGCCAGGGCCGAGCAAAGACTCAGCACGCCATCAACAGCCTGCTCTGGCGTTGCCGCATTGGCGATCTGGTCGATCAATGCCGAACCCACCACCACACCATCAGCCAGACGTGCGATGCCCGCTGCCTGCTCCGGCGTACGGATGCCGAAACCGATGCTGATCGGCAGGTCGGTGTGACGACGCAGGCGCGCAACGGCTTCTTCGACGTGTTCGACCGTGGCGGCAGCGGCACCGGTCACGCCGGCAACCGACACGTAGTAGACGAAGCCCGAGCTGCCGTTGAGCACGGTCGGCAAACGCACATCGTCTGTGGTCGGCGTGGTCAGGCGGATGAAGTCCAGGCCGGCGGCCTGTGCCGGGTCGCACAGCTCACTGTTGTGCTCTGGCGGCAGGTCGACAACGATCAAGCCATCAACCCCGGCTTCCTTGGCTTCAGCGATGAAGCGCGGCACGCCGTACATGTGGATCGGGTTGAAGTAACCCATCAGCACCAGCGGCGTCTCGGCATTGCCGGCACGGAACTCGCGAACCATTTGCAGGGTTTTCGCCAGGTTCTGTTTAGCCGCCAGGGCGCGGATGTTGGCCAGTTGAATTGCCGGGCCATCGGCCATCGGATCGGTGAAGGGCATGCCCAGTTCGATCACGTCAGCGCCAGCGGCTGGCAAGCCCTTGAGGATCGCCAGGGACGTGTCGTAGCTCGGGTCGCCGGCCGTGACGAAGGTCACCAGGGCGGCGCGGTTCTGTTGCTTGAGTTCGGCAAAACGCGTTTGCAGGCGGCTCATCAGTGTTTCTCCTGCTTGGACTGTTCCATATGGTGCATCACGGTCTGCATGTCTTTGTCGCCACGGCCGGACAGGTTGACCACCATCAGGTGATCCTTCGGCAGGTTCGGTGCGCGCTTGAACACTTCAGCCAGGGCATGAGCGCTTTCCAGCGCCGGAATGATGCCTTCCAGGCGGCAGCACTGGTGGAAGGCGGCGAGGGCTTCGTCGTCGGTCACCGAGGTGTACTGAACGCGGCCAATGTCGTGCAACCAGGCGTGTTCAGGGCCGATGCCCGGATAGTCGAGACCGGCGGAAATCGAGTGGGCGTCGATGATCTGGCCATCGTCGTCCTGCAGCAGGAAGGTGCGGTTGCCGTGCAGCACACCTGGCACACCGCCGTTCAGGCTCGCCGCATGCTTGCCGGTCTCGATGCCATAACCGGCCGCTTCAACGCCGATGATCTCGACACTCTTGTCGTCGAGGAACGGGTGGAACAGGCCCATGGCGTTGGAACCACCGCCGATGCACGCCACCAGGCTGTCCGGCAGACGGCCTTCCTGGGCTTGCAGCTGCTCGCGGGTTTCCTTGCCGATGACGGCCTGGAAATCGCGAACCATCGCAGGGTAGGGGTGCGGACCGGCGACGGTGCCGATCAGGTAGAAGGTGCTGTCGACGTTGGTCACCCAGTCGCGCAGCGCTTCGTTCATCGCATCTTTCAGCGTACCGGTACCGGCGACGACCGGAATTACCTCGGCGCCCAGCAACTTCATGCGGAACACGTTGGCCTGCTGGCGCTCAATGTCGGTGGTGCCCATGTAGATCACGCAATCCAGACCGAAACGTGCGGCCACAGTGGCGGTTGCCACGCCGTGCATGCCGGCGCCGGTCTCGGCGATGATGCGTTTTTTACCCATGCGCCGCGCCAGCAGGATCTGGCCGATGCAGTTGTTGATCTTGTGCGCGCCGGTGTGGTTCAGCTCTTCGCGCTTGAGGTAGATCTTGGCGCCACCGCAGAATTCGGTCAGACGCTCGGCGAAGTACAGCGGGCTTGGACGACCGACATAATCGCGCTGGAAATAGGCCAGCTCTTCTTTGAAAGCCGGATCTTCCTTGGCCAGTTCGTATTCGCGGGCCAGATCGAGGATCAACGGCATCAGGGTTTCGGCGACGTAGCGGCCGCCGAACGCGCCGAACAGGCCGTTGGCATCAGGGCCGTTGCGCAGATTGGTCTGGGTCATGGGGCGCTCCAGTTGAAGGCAGGATGTGATGCATAAGAAGACAATGGCCTAACTCTACCCCTGACGCCGCAGGCTGAAAACCGATAAGATCGCCGTAACCTGTCAGGAAAACTCACAGATATCATGAGCCACGACCTTCCTCCGCTGAACGCCTTGCGCGCCTTCGAAGCGACCGCCCGCTTGAACAGTGTCAGCCAGGCCGCTGAACAACTGCACGTCACCCACGGCGCCGTCAGCCGGCAGTTGAAGGTGCTGGAGGAGCACCTCGGCGTCAGTCTGTTCGTCAAGGATGGTCGCGGCCTGAAACTCACAGATGCCGGCCTGCGCTTACGTGATGCCAGCGCAGAGGCCTTCGAGCGCTTGCGCACGGTCTGCGCCGAACTTACCCAAAGCACCGCCGATGCTCCCTTTGTCCTTGGCTGCTCGGGAAGTCTGCTGGCGCGTTGGTTCATCCCGCGCCTGGGGCGGCTGAATGCCGATCTGCCGGACTTGCGGCTGCACCTGTCCGCCGGGGAGGGCGATCTCGATCCACGCCGGCCAGGGCTGGATGCCTTGCTGGTGTTTGCCGAGCCGCCCTGGCCAACAGACATGCAGGTCTTCGAGCTGGCCAGCGAGCGCATCGGCCCGGTCCTGAGCCCGCGTTTTGCCGGTTATGACCGGCTCAAGGCCGCCCCGGCTACGGCATTGCTGAACGAGCCCTTGCTGCACACCACCTCACGCCCACAAGCCTGGCCGAGTTGGGCGCAACAGCGAGGGCTGGAAGCCAAGGCCTTGAAGTACGGTCAGGGCTTCGAACATTTGTATTATCTGTTGGAGGCCGCTGTCGCCGGATTGGGCGTGGCGATTGCCCCCGAGCCTTTGGTGGCTGAGGACTTGAAGGCGGGGCGCCTGGTTGCGCCGTGGGGTTTTAGTGAAACCCCGGCGCAACTGGCCTTGTGGCTACCCAAGCGCGCCGCAGACGGGCGCGCCCGGCAATTGGCGCAGTGGCTCAAAAATGAACTGAGCCGCCAGGTCTAGTCACGTTTGCACAGCAGATAAGCCGCCAGCAGACCCAGCGCGCCCACGGCAACACCAGCCGTCGTCCATGGGTGATCCTGGGCGTAGTCACGGGTAGCGATCCCGGTTTCGCGGGTCTTCACCTTGACCTCTTCATAGGCGTCGGCCAACAGGTGACGCGAGTGTTTCAGTGCATTCTCGGCATTGCTTTTCAGGGTTTTGAGCGTTCTACGCGACTCGTCCGAGGCGTCGTCCTTCAGGCTTTCCAACGACTTGAGCAGACTCTCGATCTCGGCTTCCATGCTTTGCAACGAGGCTTTGCGTAACGAGGTGTTGGCCATGGTGGCTCTCCTGCATTGTTGATGAGTAGCGTGTGTTGGTTGGGACTTCAGGGGTTCGAGAAAGTGCAGTAAATCTGAACTTCAACGTCGGATTGGCCGACAGAAGTAATAGGAAAAATCACTGCTAGGCTGTAATTCACACGCCGAGGAGAACGCCATGTCTGACCATCACACCTACAAGAAAGTCGAGCTGGTCGGCTCGTCCACCAGCAGCATCGAAGATGCCATCAACAACGCTTTGGCCGAGGCCAGCAAAAGCCTCAAGCATATGGAGTGGTTTGAGGTGACCGAGACCCGAGGGCACATCAAGGACGGCAAGGCCGCGCACTTTCAGGTCACCCTCAAGGTTGGCTTCCGGATTGCCAGCAGCTGACTTTGAGCTAGTCTTCTGAACTTGCGCGCTGGCCGAATGCCATAGGGAATGGCAAAGCGCTACATGAGTGAGTCCGGCTGAAGGCTGGATACCCCTTTTGATCCGACCAGGGAATGCAACCGATGAAGAAGTTTATGTTGGCGGTAGGTTTGTTGAGCCTTGCGGGGACCGCATTCGCAGGTGGCAAGCCATGTGAAGAACTGAAGGCCGAGATCGCAGCGAAACTCGATGCCAAAGGCGTTTCCGGTTATTCGCTGGACATCGTCGATAAAGGCGCTGCTGCCGGTGGGAAAATAGTCGGCAAATGCGAAGCGGGCGCCAAAGTGATCGTCTACAAGAAGTAAGCTGATTTCGGGCTCCAACGAAAAAGCCGACGCGCTGGCGTCGGCTTTTTTTCGCCCGGTGATTGCGCCTCAGCCCTTCATGACCTGCGACAGCAATTCGTAGGAATGCACGCGGTGTGCATGCTCATACAGGTCGCAGGTGAAAATCAGCTCGTCAGCCTGGGTTTGCTCGATCAGCACCTCAAGCTTGGCACGGATTTTCTGTGGGCTGCCGACCATGGCCAGGCCGAGGAAATCACGCACCGCATCCCGCTCATGGGGCAGCCACAAGCCGTCCATGGTATCCACCGGCGGGCGTTGCACCAGGCTCTGGCCACGCATCAGGGCGAGAATGCGCTGGTAGACCGAGGTCGCCAGATAGTCCGCCTGCTCGTCGGTATCGGCCGCCACCAGCGGAACGCCGAGCATGACGTAAGGCTTGTCCAGCACCGCCGACGGCTTGAAGTGATTGCGATAGACGCGAATCGCCTCGTGCATGTAGCGCGGCGCGAAATGCGAGGCGAAGGCGTAAGGCAAACCGCGTTCACCCGCCAATTGCGCACTGAACAGACTCGAGCCCAAGAGCCAGACCGGCACATTGGTCCCGGTACCCGGCATGGCGATAATGCGCTGATCAGGTGTACGTGGGCCCAGGTAGCGAACCAGCTCGGCCACATCCTCCGGGAAGTCGTCCGCGCTGCCGGAACGCTCACGGCGCAGGGCCCGTGCGGTCATCTGGTCGGAACCGGGGGCACGGCCAAGACCCAGATCGATCCGGCCTGGGTAAAGGCTTTCAAGGGTGCCGAACTGCTCGGCGATCACCAACGGGGCATGGTTGGGCAACATGACACCACCGGAGCCGACACGAATAGTCGACGTCCCGCCCGCCAGATAGCCCAGCAACACCGAAGTCGCGGAGCTGGCAATGCCATCCATGTTGTGGTGCTCGGCCACCCAGAAGCGGGTGTAGCCGAACTTCTCGACGTGTTGTGCCAGGTCCAGCGAGTTGCGCAGCGACTGGGCCGCGCTGCCATTTTCACGAACCGGCACCAGATCGAGGGTCGAGAACTTGATATCGGACAGACGTTTCATAAACCTGCATCTCCAATTGAGGGCGCAGGTTTTTTCTTGCGAACGAAAACCTGCCGAATCCAAAGGCTTGCTTCATGCAATGTGGGCATATACCCGAGTTTCAATAGGCGAAGCAAAAAACCCTCGAAAAAAGCCGATTGTGCAATGCGGGTGAACTTTGCATCACCGTCTATCCTCACAACCCTGGCAACCGTAAACCACGAAGGCGCGACCCTCGCGCCGACCTTGAGGAGACTGGCATGGCTATCATCAAGAAAGCATCGGCTCATTGGGAAGGTGATCTGAAAACCGGCATCGGTTCGATCTCCACGGAAACCGGCGTCCTGCGCGAAGCACCTTACGGCTTCAAGGCGCGTTTCGAAGGCGGCAAGGGGACCAACCCGGAAGAGCTCATCGGTGCGGCGCACGCAGGCTGCTTCTCCATGGCCTTTTCGATGATTCTCGAAGGTGCGGGCCTCAAGGCCGACAGCATCGATACCAATGCCGAGGTCACCCTGGATCAAGTCGACGGTGGTTTTGCCATCAC
The DNA here is from genome assembly GCF_004348895.1 of Pseudomonas vancouverensis. Lineage (GTDB taxonomy): Bacteria > Pseudomonadota > Gammaproteobacteria > Pseudomonadales > Pseudomonadaceae > Aquipseudomonas > Aquipseudomonas vancouverensis. The sequence goes on along the minus strand of NZ_RRZK01000007.1, from coordinate 673,526 downwards.
CGCGGTGAAACTGATCCTCAAGGCGAAAATCCCCGGTGCGACCCAGGCGCAGTTCACAGAACTGAGCAACAAGGCCAAAGAGGGTTGCCCGGTGTCCAAAGTGCTTAACGCGAAGATCAGCCTGGAAGCGACGCTGGTCAGCTGATTGAGCAGGGCACGACAAGCGATCGCAGCCTCCGGGCTGCGATCTTTTTGCCGTGGAACAAAACCTGACAGGCAAATCTGTGGTCGAATAAGTGACAGCAGGCGCGCGCGCGCTGCTTCAAAGGAGCTTCAACCATGAAACGTTTTGTCCTGGCGGTTATCTGTAGCGCATTGGCCACCTCGGCCCTGGCGGCACCTAAACCCTGCGAAGAGCTCAAGGCCGAGATCGAAGCCAAGATCCAGGCCAAAGGTGTAACGTCCTACACCCTGGAAATCGTTAGCAATGAGGAAGTGCACGATCAGAACATGGTCGTGGGCTCATGCGAAAACAACACCAAGAAAATCATCTACCAGAAAAACGACCGCTGACCTATTACATCAAGCAATAGGAATCCTGGTCTTCGGCGACGATTTCGCGCTTGGCGTTATACAGCCGGGCGCCTGGAGTGAAGGCGATCGAGCGGCCTTCGAGCACGTAACGCTGTCCGGCCTCAAAATGATCGTATTTGATGGTCAGGTAGCATATTCGCTCTGACGGCCCGCCCATCATGTCACCCAGGCCACCGCCACCGGGTACTTCGAAATCAAACCGGGCCAGCAGTTCGTGCGCACCGGGCGTGACTTCGAAAAAGCGCCCGTCCCTCAGCCGCTGCTTGTCCAGCCGTTCGGCCATCAACAGTTTGTCGTTGGGGAAGGGCGTGGAGAATTCGACCCAGGCCATTTTCGGATTGGGCTCCGGCATCGGGGTCTGGCAGCCGGCAACGACACCGGCCACGAGCAACAAGATCAACCTGCGCATGATGAATGTCCCAAGCAGTTATGCCTTCAGCATAACGCCGATCAGCTGTGTTGGCAGCCCGCCGGTACGCCTTGGCCAATCACTTTTCGCTGTTGATCGTAAAGTTTTGCCCAAGGCCTGAAGCCGATGTTGCCCGCTTGCAGTTGATAGCGCTCCCCGGCGTTGAACTCCTTGAATTTCACGTTCATCTGGCAGTCCCGCCACAAGGGTTCGGCACCCGGACCGATATTGGTCGGCTGCACTGCAAACTGGTAGCGCACGGTCAATTCATGGCTGCCTGGCTCCACTTCGAAATAGCGTTTGTCGTGGGTCGCCTTGTCATCCACCTCCACTGCCTGCAGCGTATCTTCCTGCTGCGTGTGCAGGTCGATCCAGGCCTGGGACGGGTCCTGGCTGGGGATGCCGAAACCGGCACAGCCGGCCAGCGTCATCAGGCTGGCGGACAAAATCAACATGCGCATAGCGGAGCTCCTATTGGCGGGATAGTCTTGCGGACAATCTTTCCAGGGATGTCTTATTGTGATCAGGCCGTTGCCAAGCCTTGGGTTACTTGATCGCGTTTTGCGCGTTTTGTTTCCGGGTGTGATGATTTTGTTGCTCAACGGTTGCTCCAGCGTCAGCTATTACAGCCAGCTGGCCAGCGGTCAATGGCAGCTGCTGCGGGCGAGGGAACCGGTAGCAGAGGTGATTGCCGACCCCAGTCGCGATCAGACATTGCGCGCGCACCTGGCCCAGTCACAAAAGGCCCGGGCGTTCGCCAGCGAGCACCTGCACCTGCCAGACAACCAGAGTTATCGCCTGTACGCCGACATTGGCAGGCCCTACGTCGTGTGGAATGTGTTCGCCACCCCGGAGTTTTCCCTGACTCCGGTCAGCCATTGCTTTCCCATCGCCGGTTGCGTGGCCTATCGCGGTTACTACAGCCAGAGCGGCGCACGCGGCGAAGCGGCCCTGCAACGTTTGCAGGGGCTGGACGTGTCGATGGGTGGCGTTGAGGCCTATTCGACGCTTGGCTGGTTCAATGACCCGATCATCAGCTCGATGATGGGCTGGGGCGATGAGCGCCTGGCCACGCTGATCTTTCACGAGCTGGCCCATCAGCGCTGCTATGTGAAGGACGACACCGAATTCAACGAGTCATACGCCACTTTCGTTGAGCAGGAGGGTACTCGCCAATGGCGTGCCTTCCGTCACTTGCCAGCGGAGAGCGACGCGCAGGCGCGTCAGCGAGATCAGTTCACCGAATTGGTCCTCGATACCCGTGTCCGACTTGAAAAGCTCTACGCCTTGCCGCTGCCGGTCGAGCAGATGCGCCAGCGCAAGGCCGCAGAATTCGAACGCCTGCGCGATGAATACCGAAGCATGCGCGACAAGCAGTGGGCGGGGGACAAGCGCTACGACGCCTGGATCAATGCGCCGATGAACAACGCCAAGTTGTTGCCATTTGGCTTGTACGACCAATGGGTGCCGGCGTTTGCCGCACTATTTCGCCAAGTCGACGGCGATTGGCTGAAATTCTTTCCGGCTGTCGAAAAGCTGGGCGGGTTGCCGACAGCTGAACGCAAGGCGGCACTCCAGGCGCTGGCGGGTTCGGAGTACGCCGGGGCCAATCAACCGAAGAACCAGTAGCAAACCCCAATAGCTCCCAGTACTCCGGCCAGTTCCGCCAGCAATGCACAGCCAACGGCGTGTCGCGCGCGCTGAATGCCCACGGCACCGAAGTACACCGCCAGCACGTAGAAGGTGGTTTCGGTGCTGCCCTGAACCGTCGCTGCCACCAGCGCGGGGAAGCTGTCGACACCGGAGGTCTTCATGGTTTCGATCAGCATGGCCCGGGCTGCGCTGCCAGAGAAGGGCTTGACCATCGCCGTCGGCAGCGCATCGACAAACCGCGTGTCCCATCCGACCCAAGCCACCAGATGACGAATGCCTTCGAGAGCAAAGTCCAGCGCGCCGGACGCACGCAAAACACCCACCGCACAGAGCATGGCGACCAGATACGGCAACAGGTTTTTCGCGACGTCGAAACCTTCCTTGGCGCCTTCGACGAACGCCTCGTAGACCTTCACCTTGCGTAGCGCGCCGATCAACAGGAACACCATGATCAGGCCGAACAGCGTCAGGTTGCCGAGAATCGACGACAGCCCCGCCAATGCTGTCGCCGACAAAGTGGCCAGCACGGCCATGAAGCCGCCGAGGATGAGCGCGCCTGGCACCAGGTACGCCAGCACCACCGGGTCCCAGATGCGCAGCCGCTGCATGAACGCCACCGACAGGAAGCCGACGATGGTCGAGCAGCTGGTGGCCAGCAGGATGGGTAGAAACACCAGGGTCGGATCGGGCGCACCTTGCTGCGCGCGATACATGAAAATCGTCACCGGCAGCAACGTCAGGGAAGAGGCGTTCAGCACCAGGAACAGGATCTGCGCATTGCTCGCGACCGTGGCGCTGGGGTTCAGCTCTTGCAGGGCCTTCATGGCCTTCAGGCCGATAGGCGTGGCGGCGTTGTCCAGGCCCAGGCCGTTGGCGGCAAAGTTGAGCGTGATCAGGCCCAGCGCCGGGTGACCCGGTGGCACCTCCGGCATCAGGCGCAGGAACAGCGGCCCCAGTACCTTGGCCAACCATTCAACGATGCCGGCCTTTTCGGCAATGCGCAAGAAGCCCAACCAGAGGGTGAGGGTGCCGAACAGCAGCACCATGACTTCGACCGACAGCTTGGCCATGGCGAATATGCTCTCCACCATCGCCGCAAAAATCCCGGCGTTGCCACCGATCAGCCACTGCGCCAGCGCCGACACGGCTGCCACAATAAAGAAGCCAAGCCACAGGCCATTCAGCATCAGTCAAATCCCCCGGAAGATGCGGCGAATGATAGCGGGGTCGCCAGAAACGACAAACCCCGGATTTCTCCGGGGTTTGTCGGCAAGGCTGGCTCCACAAAAAAGCCAGCACAGCGTGCGTCTATTAGTTGCTGGTGGTTTCGCCAGCCGGCAGCTTGTCCTTGCTGCGCCAGTGCGGCAGGGAATTCCAGTAGCGCTGACCTTTCGCGTCGTCGTACATGCCTTCCCAACGCGCGATAACCAGTACGGCCAGGGCGTTGCCGATCACGTTCAGGGCGGTACGGGCCATGTCCATCACACGGTCGACACCGGCGATGAATGCCAGGCCTTCCAGCGGAATACCGACGCTGCCCAGAGTGGCCAGCAGGACCACGAAGGACACGCCCGGTACACCGGCGATGCCTTTGGAGGTGACCATCAGGGTCAGTACCAGCAACAGTTGCTGGCCGATCGACAGGTCGATGCCATACAGCTGGGCAATGAAGATCGCCGCGATGCTCTGGTACAGGGTCGAACCGTCGAGGTTGAACGAGTAGCCGGTCGGGACCACGAAGCTGCAAATAGCTTTCGGCGCGCCGTAGGCTTCCATCTTCTCGATCACGCGCGGCAGCACGGTTTCGGAGGAGGCGGTGGAGTAGGCCAGCACCAGCTCATCCTTGAAGATGCGCATCAGCTTGATCACCGAGAAACCGAACAGGCGAGCGATCAGGCCCAACACCACGAAGGCGAAGAAGGCGATGGCGAAGTAAACCAGGATCACCAGCTTGGCCAGCGGCAGCAGCGAGGCAAAACCGAAGTTGGCGACCGTTACCGCGATCAGGGCGAAAACGCCGATCGGGGCGTAGTTCATGATCATGTGAGTGACCTTGAACATGCTTTCCGAAACACCCTGGAACATGGTTACCAGAGGCTCACGCAATTCCGGTTTCAGACTCGACAAGCCGAGGCCGAACAACACCGAGAAGAAGATGATCGGCAGCATTTCGCCACGAGCCATGGCGGCGAAGATGTTCGACGGGATCAGGTTGAGGATGGTCTCGATGAACGCGTGTTCATGCTGGACCTCAGCCGCAGTTGCCTGGTACTTGGAAATATCCACAGTGCCCAGGGTGCTCATGTCGATGCCGGCACCCGGGTGGAACAGGTTCGCCAGCAACAGGCCCACCACAATGGCGATGGTGGTCACGACTTCGAAGTAAATGATGGTCTTGAGACCGATGCGCCCCAGCTTCTTGGCATCACCGACGCCGGCGATACCGACGATCAGCGACGAGATGACGATCGGGATCACGATCATCTTGATCAGACGGATAAAGATATCGCCCGCTGGTTGCAGGACGTTACTGATCCACCAGGCTTTTTCGGCACTGAAATGGTTGAGCAGCGCACCGATTGCAATCCCCAATACCAGACCGATGAGGATCTGCCAGGCGAGGCTAAGCTTTGCCTTCTTCATATCTTTACCCTTACTTGCGTTTGACTCAGAGCGATGCGCGAGCTGGAGCGCTTGTGGCGCAAAAGTCGCTTGCATCAGCCCCCGTATAAGGAGCCCCAGGAGCGCGGTTTACGGCTCTCTGGCAGGCGAAAAAAGGCGCAACTATTCCGATGCAAGGAAGCGCCGTCTAATGCCGTAAACGCCTACCCTATGCCGAATCGGCATGAGGTTTTTTTACTAAAAGCGACGTCGCAACCGGTTCGAATGTGACATTTCGGCACACAAAAGTGCCGTGAACCGGCCATCACAGAGCAGATTGGTTGTTTTTTGAGCAGTTGTCGGACAAGCTTTTTTTCGCAAAATTTCACGCACATGAGTGAAAAATGACAGAAAAAGAAAGACGATTTTTCTCGATATACGGTCGCGGCGAAACACCGGGAAAAGAATTTTCAGGCATGACGATCACGTCGAGAAGCAAAGCGGGGAAATTCGAGAAAATGGATCCAATTCAAATAATTACGTGAGCAAGCTCTTCGCAAGTCCGTCGATCCTGATTCGACCGGCGAACTTGCGTCGCAGCTTTTCCTGACCCGGTCCTTGCGCAGGCACTCCCTGTACCCGTAGGTCACTCCGCCCCTGCAACAGGCAGAACGTCCCGACCCCTTGGTCATGCGCCTGCCTTCCTCAGGTGGCGCAAATGGAACAAGGCGCTTTGGCCTTGCTCCCGCACGAACTCAGTACCAGTTCGGGTCTTTCTTCAGCTGTTCCATCAACAGATCCTGCATGCCCTGGTCTGGCTTGCCGAGAAACCGGTAACTGGCATGTCGCGTCGGCGATTTGTCAGCCGGTAATCCCGCCGGCACGTCGACCAGCATGGCGTAGGCATCCTTTTTGTCGAAGCTGACGGCGACGATCAAGCGTTGCTTGGCGCACGTTGCCTGAGATTCACACAGCGGGCCCACCAGATACTTGTCGCCATCCTCTTCAACGGCATTCATTTGTTCGGCATCGCCGGACAGGTTCATCACCCATTCCGGCAGGCGTTGTTCTTTCTTGACGACGCCTTGCCAGGTTTCACGGTAGTGCGGATCAGTGTTCAACAGTTCGTTGGCCCGCATCTGGCCGTCATTGGCCGCCAGCGCCATGGCACTACCGCCCAACAGCAGGGCGGCTGCCAATGTCTTGTACAAGATACTCATGTCAGCTTCGACCACGACGGCCAAAGAAGAACGAAGCGATGAACATCACCAGGAACACGACAAAGAGAATCTTGGCGATGCCCGTGGCGGTGCCCGCGATACCACCGAAGCCCAGAACAGCGGCAATAATGGCAATGATCAGGAAGGTAATTGCCCAGCTCAACATGATGATTCTCCTTACGCTTCTATTTATTTAGAGACTGCATGGCCCGACGCATCGCGTGCGGCGGATGTATTGCCTAGAACACCCAACGCTCCTGATGACGTATCTCACCCACAGGACTGGCCTGATCGACGTCCATCATGCGCATCGGTGTGCTGTCCGCCTGACGGCTGCTGACAGCGCTGAAATGGCTTTGAACCGGTTTTTCAAAGTTCAGGGTTGGCGCGTCCTGCTGCTGACTCTGCTCCCAGCGTTGAAATTGCTGGACGCCGATCAAGGTGATCAGCAACGCCAATACAGCAAACAGACCTTGCTGGATGTGCAATGGCGAAATGTGCAGTTGAGCGGCACGTTGACGGTTCATCCTGAGGCTCCTCCCAACAGGGTCGGGATCTGGTAACGGGCGCTTGTTCTTGAATGCCCTGAATAACCAGACAATTGCAGCCCGCATGCCAGTTTTTTGATCGATTTATTTCCTTATAAATCAACAAGTTACAAATTCATTAAAAATCATTTCGGGCGCATCCTGCACGATGCACCCCACCTGCTCGTGCGAAATGCACGATCAGCTCATAGGAATCAGGAATTTTTTTGGAATTGCGAGATGCCCGCGAGTGTCAGAAATGGACACAGGTCATTGTTGCCGTCCGGTCTTGCCTTTAAAGAGCCGAAAAATCAGGCATCTGACCGATAGGTGAGATGAGCGCTACCCTGCCATGGCAGTAATGGCTCAGAATCAATCATGCAACTTGCCCGATTTTTCCGGGACTAAATCAAGATCATTCATTAAGGAGCGTAGGAACATGGAATCAGCCACTGAGCATCAAGGCCGCATTCTGCTGGTGGACGACGAATCCGCCATCCTGCGTACTTTCCGTTACTGCCTCGAAGATGAAGGCTACAGTGTCGCCACCGCCACCAGCGCCGCGCAGGCAGAAACGCTGCTGCAACGCCAGGTGTTCGACCTGTGCTTCCTCGATCTGCGCCTGGGTGAAGACAACGGCCTGGATGTGCTGGCGCAAATGCGCATACAGGCACCGTGGATGCGGGTGGTGATCGTCACTGCACACTCGGCCGTCGACACGGCCGTGGATGCCATACAGGCCGGTGCCGCCGACTACCTGGTCAAACCCTGCAGCCCCGATCAATTGCGCCTGGCTACCGCCAAGCAACTGGAAGTACGCCAACTGTCGGCACGACTCGAGGCGCTGGAAGGCGAAGTGCGCAAGCCCAAGGACGGCCTGGACTCTCACAGCCCGGCGATGAAAGTGGTGCTGGAAACCGCCCGCCAGGTCGCTTCCACCGATGCGAATATCCTGATCCTCGGTGAGTCTGGCACCGGCAAGGGCGAGCTGTCCCAGGCTATTCATAGCTGGAGCAAACGCGCGAAGAAGTCCTGCGTCACCATCAACTGTCCGTCCTTGACCGCCGAACTCATGGAAAGCGAACTCTTCGGCCACAGCCGCGGCGCATTCACCGGAGCCAGCGAAAGCACCTTGGGTCGAGTCAACCAGGCCGACGGCGGTACGCTGTTTCTCGACGAAATTGGTGATTTCCCTCTGACATTGCAGCCCAAGTTGCTGCGTTTCATTCAGGACAAGGAATACGAGCGCGTCGGCGATCCGGTGACTCGCCGCGCCGATGTGCGCATCCTCGCCGCCACCAACCTCAACCTTGAAGACATGGTGCGTGACGGACGCTTCCGTGAAGACCTGTTGTATCGCCTCAACGTCATTACCTTGCACCTGCCGCCGCTGCGTGAACGCCGCGAGGACATTCTCAACCTTGCCGATCGCTTTCTGGCCCGCTTCGTCAAGGAATACGCCCGCCCCGCACGCGCCTTCAGTGATGAGGCACGCGAAGCCCTGCTGAGCTATCGCTGGCCCGGCAACATCCGTGAACTGCGCAACGTGATCGAACGGGCCAGCATCATCTGCCCGCAGGAGCGTGTCGAAATCAGCCACCTGGGCATGGCCGAAACCCCGGTCAACAACGCACCACGCATTGGCGCTGCGCTGAGCCTGGATGAATTGGAGAAAGCCCACATCGGCGCCGTTCTGGCCACTGCCGGTACACTGGATCAGGCGGCCAAGACCCTGGGCATCGACGCCTCGACGCTGTATCGCAAACGCAAGCAGTACAATTTGTGAGCCGCCGCCAATGAAATGGGCGATGAAGTTGCGGACCCGGCTCTTCCTGAGCATCTCCGCGCTGATCACCGTGGCCTTGCTCGGCCTGTTGCTCGGGCTGGTCAGCGTGATGCAGATGGCCGGCAGCCAGGAAGCGCTGATACGCAGCAACTTCATCACCCTGGATCTGGGCCTCAAGCTGCGCCAGACCCTGGGTGACCAGTTGATCATCATGCTCAGCGAAAAACCGGATACCGCCGCGTTCGATGCCTCCAAACAACATTATTTCCAGCTGCTCGAAGAAGGTATCGCCCAAGAACCGGCGGAAAATGGCAATGACTACGGTTTCAGAAAGGCCAAGGCCGATTACCAGAGTTTTATCGAGGCCTATGAGCGGTCGCCGGACACAACCAACGTGCTCAGCAGTCACGATGAGCTCACGGATAAATTCAATGCGTTGCGCAATGGCTTGATTGCCGAACACAAGCGCGCCCTGGACAACATCAACGATACCGAACGCCGGGCCCGGGAGCGGGCGTTGCTGGTCGCCGGGTTGCTGGGACTGGTGGGGCTGGCCGTTCTTGTCATCGGGTTTATCACCGCCCACGCCATCTCGCGCCGCTTTGGCGCGCCCATCGAGGCGCTGGCCCAGGCAGCGGACAACATTGGTCAGGGAAATTTCGACGTGACACTGCCGATCTCCTCGGCGGTTGAACTCAACCAGTTGACCCGCCGATTCGGGATCATGGCCGAGGCTCTGCGTGAACATCAGGCCACCAACGTCGACGAGCTGCTGGCTGGTCAGCAGCGTTTGCAGGCTGTGCTGGACGGTATCGATGATGGCTTGCTGATGATTGACCGCCAGGGACAGCTGGAGCATCTCAACCCCGTCGCACAGCGCCAACTGGGTTGGGACTCGGACCGTTTCGGTCAAGGCCTGGGCACGGCACTCGAGCGCCCGGAGCTAGATGAGCAACTGCAATTGGTCCTGCGCGGCGGCACCCTGGAGCGCGCGCCGGAAGACCTGAGTATCGAAGTGGATGGTGAATCGCGCCTGCTGACCTACAGCCTGACGCCGGTGATCCATACCCAGGGCCATATTCTCGGCGCCGTGATGGTGCTGCACGACGTGACAGAGCAGCGTGCCTTCGAGCGGGTTCGTAGCGAATTCGTCTTGCGCGCCTCCCATGAATTGCGAACGCCGGTAACCGGCATGCACATGGCCTTCGGCCTGTTCCGTGAACGCGCGCACTTTGCCGCAGACTCACGGGAAGCCGATCTGTTGGACACCGTGAACGAAGAAATGCAGCGTTTGATGCAATTGATCAACGACCTGCTGAATTTCTCCCGTTACCAGAACGGCTTGCAAAAGCTCAGCCTGGCACCTTGTTCCATCGAGGATTTGTTGGAGCAGGCCCAGGCGCGCTTCGCCGAGTCGGCCAGTGCGCAACAGATCGATCTTTTGGTGGAAATGCAGGGCCCGTTACCACGCTTGCAGGCCGATCAGGCACAACTGGATCGAGTCCTCGACAACCTGATCGACAACGCCCTGCGCCACACCGGTTCCGGTGGCCGTATACGCTTGCAGGCCCGGCGTCACGGCGACCGGGTGATCATCAGTGTCGAGGACAACGGTGAAGGCATTGCCTACGGCCAGCAAGGACGGATCTTCGAACCCTTTGTTCAGGTCGGACGCAAGAAAGGCGGGGCAGGGCTCGGCCTGGCACTGTGCAAGGAAATCGTGCAGCTGCATGGCGGGCGCATGGGCGTGTATTCGCGGCCGGGGCAGGGTACCCAGTTCTACATGGCACTGGCCGTCTAGAGCACTTTACGCCTCGTCATCCAGACGTCGTCCTTGGCGTCTGCGGCCCCGGGTGATCAACTCGATGAACTGCACGGCGCTCAAGGCATGGGCGAACAACCAGCCCTGACCGAACTTCACGCCTTCGCTGCTGAGGAACTCGGCCTGGGCCTCATGCTCGATGCCTTCGGCAATCACCTTCAAGTGCAGCGATTGCGCCATGTGAATGATGTGCGGGGCCACACCACTGCTCGCGGCATCATGACCCAGGGCATCGATAAACGCCTTGTCGATTTTCAAGCAGTCCACTGGCAAGGTTTGCAGGTAGGCGAGGCTGCAATAGCCGGTGCCGAAGTCGTCGATCAACACCTGATGGCCGACATCGCGCAAGGCCTGCAGGTTTTCCCGGGCGACCACCACATCGATCAATCCGCGCTCGGTGACTTCAAAGGCAATCTGCCGGGCTGCCACCCGATGCAACGTCAGCAGGCGCTCCATCACCTGGCCGATGCGTGGAACCATCACGTCACAGGCTGCAAGGTTCACCGAGATATACAGCTGAGGGTTGGCGCGCAGCAGCTGGCCGAGCTGTTCCAGTAACCGCTGCAGGACAAAATCGGTCATCTGCCGTATCTGCCCGGTGTTCTCCGCCATCGGGATGAAAAGATCAGGACTGGTCAGCGTGCCGTCCGGCCTGCGCCAACGTAACAGCGCCTCAGCCCCGACACAGTTACGGCTGTCGAGGTCGAAAATGGGTTGATACAGCACTTGCAATTCGCCGCGGCGAATCGCGCCGGTGAGCTCGGCATCCAGCGACTGACGCTGACGCACCAGCAGAAACACCAGGAACCCCACGCACACGCCCAATGCCAGGCTGGCCGGCAGCAACCACCACCAGACCGGCGGGATGTGCATGCCGGTACGCGGGCTGATCAGCACCAGTTGATACTCGGGGTTATCGGTGGGCATGCGGTAAATCAACCGCGTCTGGGTGATCTGCAGGGCATCGCGGTTTTTCGGTGGCCAGGCCTCGGTCGGGGGCCAGACCTGCGACACACCCAACACCGGAATGGCGCGAGTGCCATGGTCGAGCACCACCAACAGGCTACTGCCGGGAGACAGGTCGACCATGTCGGTCAAATGCCCACGTGAGGTCGCGACCCGAAAATTGCCGCGCCCGAGCATCAACGCCGCCCGGTTCTCATCGGGTTCGGTGGTGGTGTTGAGCCAATAGCTGTAGGTCGGTCCCTTGATGTCCGGCGGGCGAATCAGCGACAACCCTTCCTGGCGCGGTCGGTTGGAGCAGATTCGGGTGGCATCCATATAGGCCGCTTCGTAGACGAAGCGGTAATTGAAACTGACCTGCTGCAAGGTCGCGATCATCTCATCATCGCAACTGCGCAGCGGCTGGGCTTCAAGGTCGTCGAGGCTTTCACGCAATTGCCCGAACAGTTGCTCGAGGCGCGCGAGGAAACGCTCGCCCTGGGCATTCATTTCTTCGCTTTCGTTTTGCTCGACCTGATGCATGGCGACAAACAGGCTGCCGGCCATCAGCAGCGTTGCGCTCAAGACAGCCGCCAGCAGCCCCAAAAACCAGGGGCGATAGAACCAGCTGCGGAAAGTCTCTCGAGCAACAGCCATCTATGGATATCCGAAGAATTACCAATGAGTTATAGCTGCTGATTGGCAAAACGCCCGGACCGTCGGGCGGCGTCATTATTTTGTCTGGTTCAGCACCATCAGCAGCGCAGCCGTTTGGGCATCCGGAGTGCCGTCAAAACGGGACGGGCGGAAATGCATCTGGAAGGCGGCGATCACGTGACGGGTCGCCACATCCAGTTCACCGGTCTGAGGCGTCGCATAGCCGGCACTCGCCAATTGCGCCTGGAACCAGCCGATGCTTGGCAGTTGCTCGGCGAACCGCAGCTGCTGACGCGCAACCTGCTGCTCGTTCGGCCAGACGCCCAGGCCTTCGGCTGCCAGACGCTTCCACGGAAACAACGGCCCCGGGTCGAGCTTGCGCAAGGGTGCGATGTCGCTGTGACCAATGATGTCTCGCGGATTGATACCCTGACGTTTGCTGATGTCCTTGAGCAATAAGATCAGGGACTGAACCTGAGCTTCGCTGTAGGGATACCAGAGACGCCCGGTAGGGGTTTCCTTGAAACCCGGATTGACGATCTCGATACCGATGGAGCTGGAATTGAGCCAGGTGCGCCCCCTCCATTCACTGTCCCCGGCGTGCCAGGCGCGCTGATTCTCGTCCATCAGTTTGTAGATTGTCGCGCCCTTGTCGTCACCAATCAGGTAATGGCTACTGACTTCGCCATGGGTCAGCAATTGCAGCGAACGTTCCAGCGAGGCATTGGTGTAATGCACCACCACGAACTGGATGCGGCTGTCGTAATTGGCCGAGGGATGGCTGGTGTCATAGCGCGGACCGCTGGCACATCCGGCCAGCAGAATCAGCGAGACGATAAGGGCAAAATATTTCATGGCGTAGGGCAGTACACAGGTGACGATAATGCAACAGTGTAACGTACTGCCCGGCGCGAGGACGTCCATCTCGCTGAATTAAACATCAAGGAACAATTGCCGGTCAGCCCGCCTCAACTCGATTGCGCCCGGCATTTTTTGCGCGATACAGCGCCTGATCGGCTCTTTTGAGCACCTGATCGCCGTGCTCTCCCGCACGAAACGCTGTCATGCCGATGGAAACGGTGATGGTCACCGGCTCACCCTTGAAGTGAAAAGGACAGGCCTCGATCGCTGCACGCAGACTCTCCATGAGTTTCAGGCCGTTGGCCTGCGCGGTAGCGGGCATCAACAAGACGAACTCTTCACCACCGAAGCGGGCAATGAAATCCGTCCCGCGCAGACGCTTGCGCAACACAGTGGCAATGATTTTCAGCACTTTGTCGCCGGCCAGATGCCCGTAGTTGTCGTTGATGCGCTTGAAGTGATCGAGATCGAGCATGGCCAGCAACAGCGTATTGCCGTGCTGCTGCCATTGTTTGACTTCCTGATCCAGCCGTTCGCTCCAGGCAGCACGGTTCGGCAAGCCGGTCAGCGGATCAACCAGCGCTTTCTGCCGCTGTTCTTCAAGGTGTTCGCGGTAGCCCTGGGCTTCCTCCTCCATATGGGCAACGCGCTCGGCCAGGCTGTGCAGGCGAGCCGCGACTTCCTGCTCGCGCTCGTCGCGTTGCTTCTGATGCTGGTCCATGGTGCCGAGCAAGCCTTCAAGATGGTTTTCCAGGACGAGTTTGAGATCGTCCAGGTCCGCCGCTTCCTTCATGCTGCTCTGCAAGCCGTCGACTTGTTCACGGATCTGCGTGTCCATTTCCCGTGCCGCTGAGCGGTTGTCGGCATGGCCAGCGGTGGCCGCCTGCAGGTTGCTCTGGAACGATTCGAGGCGCTCGTTGAGCCGTTGCAGATACGCTTCGAACTCATGTTGGCCACTGTCGGTGATTGCCAGCATCAAGGTCGCGAAATCGTCGAGGATCGGCAGCAACTCGTACCAGTTCAAACCGTTTTTCAGACGATCGCGCATCGACTCGGCTTGCGGGCGGTGGCGTTCAGGTAAAGTCAGGTCGTCGAGCAGCCCGAGCAAAGTCTCTTCGATATGACTGGCCACCGAGCTGTAGGACGGCTCGGGAGTATCAGGCAGCGCGTAGTGGGCATCCTGTTCGGAGAGCTCCGCATCGATACCCGAAACTGTTTCAGCCGGGGCAGGGAGCTCTGGCGCGTCGTCAGGCAGCACTTGCGCGGTCAGTTCGTCCGGATTGTTCGACAGCTCGGGGTCAGGCGCCGAATGCTGTTGAACCGAAGGGGGCTGCACTTGAACCCTATGGTCATCCGTTACGTCTGCACTATCTGTAGCTGTCGGCTGAGGCAGCACGACCGGGGGCACAAAAGCCACGATTTCCGCTGCGCTCGACTCTTCTGCCATAGGCTCGGCGGTTGCGCTCTCTGGCTCTACTGGGTCGGCAACGAGCGGTTCGGTTTTCACCGGCTCAATGACGACCGTTGCAGGCTCAACCCTCGCCACCGGCGCGTCAACGATCAGCTCGGGCGCGGCCTCAACGGGTGATTGGACGGCATGCTGGATCGGCGCAGGGATGTCCGCTGCGCTCGCCCCTTCGGCCTCGGTTTTGCCAAACAAGCGCTGCAACAACCCCGGGCGTTCTGGTTCTGCAGGTGTTTCCAGCTGGCTCAAGGCCTTGCCTTGCAAGCCGCTGAGTTCGCTGAGCAACAAAGGGATCTCGCGCGCCTGACTGACCCGCGCATCCAGTTGCTTGGCGAAACTCTTGAGTGGGCGGCTCACGTCCCTTGGAAGCGGTAGTGTCTGAAGTTGCGTGACCAAAGCATTCAGCGCGGCACTGGTCTGGTTGACCCGGGTTTCCCGGCGCTGCTCGGAATCGAGCACGGCCTTTTCCAGACGCGGAATCAGGGCGGCCAGCCTTGCGTCCATGTCATCGGTGCGCACGACTTCACGCATTTCCTTCATGCATTGGTCAACGGCACGGTCGGTGCCTTCCGCCGCCAGGGTGCTGCGCACCAGCCCGCGACGCAGCAAGTCGAGCCGTGCGTCCCAGCGACGCTCGAGCTTTTCCTGTTGTTCAATGCTTTTGAGGTACTTCTCTTTCCAGCGCTGTGCTTCGTCGCTCATTCATGGGTTCCGCGAGGGGCAGGACTCAACGCGGGCAATGCATCGGCCGTGAGCGAACCCGGCAGACGAATCTCTACCGCGACCGGCAGGTGATCGGAAATGGGATGGGCCAGAACTTCGACCTTTTCCAGGGTCAGGCTCGGGCTCAACAGGATATGGTCCAGGCAACGCTGCGGGCGCCAGCTGGGGAATGTCGCTTCCAGTTGCGGCGCGAGCAAGCCCAGGTCACGCAACGGAGAATGTTGCAGCAGATCGCTGGCATGGGTGTTCATGTCGCCCATCAGCACCTGGTGTTTGTAATCGCCGATCAGCTCGCGGATGTAGGCCAGTTGCAGGCTCCGCGCACGCGCGCCAAGCGCCAGGTGCATCATCACGACGATCAGGGCCTCAGGGCCCTCACCGAAGCGCACCAGGATCGCCCCACGGCCTTTTGGGCCGGGCAACGGATGGTCTTCGATCGCCCATGGGCGCATTCGACTCAGCACACCATTGCTGTGCTGGGCGAGTCGGCCAAGATTGCGATTGAGTTGTTGATACCAGTAAGGAAAGGCCCCGAGTTGGGCCAGATGCTCGACTTGATTGACGTAGCCGGAACGCAGGCTTCCGCCGTCGGCTTCCTGCAGGGCGACCAGATCGAAGTCGCCAAGCAGGTTGCCGATTTTCTGCAGATTGTCGGCACGCCCGGTGTGCGGCAGCAGATGCTGCCAGCCTCGGGTCAGGTAATGCCGATACCGCTCGGTACTGATACCCACTTGGATATTGAAGCTGAGCAAGCGCAGACGACTGTCTGCGGGCAGGCCCGTGGACTCCAGATGATGTTCGTTGACCCGCGGATCATGCAGGCCAACGACGCGTTCAGTACCCCAGCGGCGCATGGCGGGTTTTGCCCTTAGTTGGCGGCAGCCTTGTTAGCCGCCCGCTCTTGATCAACCAGTTTATCGGCCAGTTGCAGCGCTTGTTCAGCGCCGCCGGCAGAACCGACGTCAAAACGATACTTGCCGTTGACGATCATGGTTGGAACACCGGTGATTTCGTACTTCTTGGCCAGTTCACGGGCCTTGACGATCTGACCCTTGATGGCGAAAGAGTCGAAGGTGGCCAGGAACTTGTCCTTGTCGACACCCTGAGTGGCCAGGAAGTCGGCCATGTCGTTCTTGTCGGTCAGTTTCTTGTGTTCTTTCTGGATCGCGTTGAACACGGCGGCGTGCACGTTATGCTCGACACCCATGGCTTCCAGGGTCAGGAACATTTGGCCATGAGCGTCCCACGGGCCGCCGAACATGGCAGGGATACGCACGAAGTTGACGTCGGATGGCAGCTTCTCGACCCACGGATTGATCACCGGCTCGAAGGCGTAGCAGTGCGGGCAGCCATACCAGAACAGCTCCACCACTTCGATCTTGCCAGGCACGGCGACCGGCACCGGATTGGCCAGCTCCACGTAAGGTGCGGCTGGGGCTTCGGCAGCCTGGGCAGTCATGCCGAACAGGCTGGCAGCGGCAAAAACGGCGCTGATGATCAGATTACGCATGCTTCACTCCTGGACAATTTTTATCGCCTCGCGCGACTCGTCTTCAGACAGGTCGTGGCGGGTTTGAGTTCTGTAGTGTAACGGCAGCGGCCACAAAAAAGGGCGGCCAAAGCCACCCTTTTTATACTGGTTGCAACGGATTAATCGAGCGTTAACGTTGCTGGCGATAAGCACCCCGCGCAACGCCCGATGGGCCGTTCTTAATGCAAGCCTTGAATGTAGCTGGAGACGGCGGCGATGTCTTCGTCGCTCAGGCGCTTGGCGATGGTCTGCATGGTCTTGGCATCGCCATCGTTGGTACGGCCGCCTTCTTCCTTGCGGAAATCGGTCAGTTGCTTGGCGACGTATTGCGCGTGCTGGCCACCCAGGTGCGGGAAGCCGGCGGCGGCGTTGCCCGCGCCATTAGGCGAGTGGCAGCCGGTGCAGGCTGGCAGGCCCTTGTTCAGGTCACCGCCACGGAACAGTGCTTCACCGCGAGCGACGATCTTCGGATCGGCGGCACCGACGCTGCCTTTCTGGCTGGCGAAGTAGGCGGCGATATCTGCCAGGTCCTGATCGCTCAGGTTGGTCAGCAGGCCGGTCATTTCCAGAACCGTGCGTTTGCCCGACTTGATGTCGTGCAGCTGCTTGGTCAGGTAACGCTCACCCTGGCCGGCCAGTTTTGGAAAGTTGGGGGCCATGCTGTTGCCATCCGGGCCGTGGCAAGCGCCACAGACGGCGGCTTTGGCCTGGCCGGCTTTTGCATCACCCGGTTGTACTGGCTCACCTGCAGCCTGGGCCATGCCGGAGATTCCCACGGTCAACAGCAGACTCACGATCAAATTCTTCATCAGCTAATCCAACTACGGCTAAGGGTTAAGAGTTATGGACCGGGCTTACTCGCTCATCCAAAGGATGATGGCTTGGTAATCCTCGGCACTGCAGTCCATGCACAAACCACGCGGCGGCATCGCCTTGAAACCCTGGGTCACGTGTTGCACCAGCGTCTCCATACCTTTCGCCAACCTCGGCGTCCAAGCTTCCTGATCGCCCTTTTGCGGCGCCATGGGTAGTTGGCCGGAATGACAGGCACCACAAACACGGTTGTACACAGCTTCCGGTTCCTGTGTAGCCTGCGCGCTGTAAAGCGGCATCAAGAGTCCGGCAGCCAGCAGCCATTTCGTCATAAAACGACCTTTTCAGGGTTGAGAGCGTGCTGCGTTCTAGTGCGCAATCAAGGTCTGTCGCTCTCGTGAACTTCATCCTACGCTGGGACAAAGCGCACACAAAATCTGCGGCATTATATACTGGCGTCACTGAAACGGAAGCGACACTGCTTGCCGCGCCCATTCCTGGCGCCGCCCACATCGGAAATCCCATGCAACTCAAGAATCCCATCCTCGGTCTGTGCCAACAGTCCACCTTCATGCTCAGCGCCGCCAAAGTCGACCAATGTCCGGATGACGAGGGCTTTGAAGTCGCCTTCGCCGGTCGTTCCAACGCCGGCAAGTCAAGTGCGTTGAACACCCTGACCCACGCCAGCCTCGCGCGCACCTCGAAAACCCCGGGTCGCACGCAACTGTTGAATTTCTTCAAGCTAGACGATGAACGCCGTCTGGTCGACCTGCCGGGCTACGGTTATGCAAAAGTACCGATTCCGCTCAAGCAACATTGGCAGCGTCACCTCGAGGCTTACCTGGGTGGCCGCGAGAGTTTGAAAGGGTTGATCCTGATGATGGACATCCGCCATCCAATGACCGATTTCGACTTGCTGATGCTTGATTGGGCCGTGGCCGCGGGCATGCCGATGCACATTCTGCTGACCAAGGCGGACAAGCTGACCTATGGCGCGGCGAAAAACACGCTGCTCAAGGTTCAGTCGGAAATTCGCAAGGGCTGGGGCGACAGCGTGTCGATCCAGCTGTTCTCGGCACCCAAGCGCATGGGCCTGGAAGAGGCGTACACGGTGCTGGCAGGCTGGATGGAATTGGCTGACAAGGGCGCAGGAGCGCAAGCCGAGTAAGACGCAAAACTGCCTGGGGAAAACCCCAGGCAGTTTTCGCCAGGCAAAAAAAACCCCGGACTTCATATGGGGAGGGAGAAGTTCCGGGGTTCAAGTTCTAGACCGCTAGGGCGGGGTCCAGATATCTGCCAACACTTAACACAACATAGGAGCATCGAAGGGCTTCACCAGCCATTCAGTAACTCTGAGTGGTGCATCGCAAGATTAGTTCAGATTTTTTTCCTATGTGTTTGGAATAATCGTAATCAGTTTCTGATCTAAGCAGTGTTTACGGCCCTTCCGCGGTATTTTGCCGCAGCAGGGCACGTCAATTTTCTATGTAAAAAGCCTGCTCGCGATGGAATTTCAGACGAAATCGATGTTTCTGACGCCCCAAAGCGACCAAGTTCACCCCCGCATGATGGTTCAGTGCGCCTCGTCCCAGTTGTTTCCGACACCGACTTCCACCAGCAACGGCACATCCAGCTTCGCCGCCTCGCTCATGTGCAGGCGAATTTCATCACGCACCTGATCGACCAGGTCTTCACGCACCTCGAGTACCAGTTCGTCGTGCACCTGCAGGATCACTTTGGCATCGAGGCCTGAGGTCGCCAGCCAGTTATCCACCGCCACCATGGCCTTCTTGATGATGTCCGCCGCCGTGCCCTGCATCGGCGCGTTGATCGCCGTGCGCTCGGCCGCGGCGCGCTCCTGGGGCTTGTTGGAATTGATGTCCGGCAGGTACAAGCGACGGCCGAAGAAGGTTTCGACGTAGCCCTGCTCCGCCGCCTGGGTGCGGGTGCGGTCCATGTACTGGCGAACGCCTGGATAACGAGCGAAATAAGTATCGATGTAGGCCTTGGCGGTCTTGGTGTCGACACCGATGTCCTTGCCGAGTTTCTGCGCGCCCATGCCGTAGATCAGGCCGAAGTTGATGGCCTTGGCACTGCGACGCTGATTCGACGTCACCTCAGACAGCTCGACCTTGAACACCTCAGCCGCGGTCGCGGTGTGCACGTCCAGATTGTGCCGGAACGCGTTCATCAGCCCTTCGTCCCGGGACAGATGGGCCATGATCCGCAGTTCGATCTGCGAATAGTCCGCCGCCAGCAGTTTGTAGCCAGCCGGAGCAACAAACGCCTGGCGAATGCGCCGGCCTTCAGCGGTGCGCACCGGAATGTTCTGCAGGTTCGGATCACTGGAAGACAAACGCCCGGTGGACGCCACCGCCTGGTGATACGAGGTGTGGATTCGCCCGGTGCGCGGGTTGATCTGCTCCGGCAAACGGTCGGTGTAGGTGCTTTTCAGCTTGCTCATGGAACGGTGTTCCATCAGCACTTTTGGCAAGCGGTGGTCGTCCTCGGCCAGCTTGGCCAACACTTCTTCAGCGGTAGACGGCTGGCCCTTGGCGGTTTTTTTCAGGACCGGCAGGCCGAGTTTTTCATAGAGGATCACCCCGAGCTGCTTGGGCGAGCCCAGGTTGAACTCTTCGCCGGCGATCTCGAACGCCTCACGCTCAAGTGCGACCATCTTGTCGCCCAGCTCGATGCTCTGCACGCCCAGCAACGCGGCATCAACGTAGGCACCCTGGCGCTCGATGCGCGCCAGCACCGGCACCAGCGGCATTTCGATGTCGGTCAGCACGCTGGCCAGGCTCGGGATGGCCGACAGCTTTTCGAACAGCGTCTGATGCAAACGCAAGGTGATGTCCGCGTCTTCGGCAGCATAGGGTCCGGCCTGTTCCAGTGCGATCTGGTCAAAGGTCAGTTGCTTCACGCCTTTGCCGGCAATGTCCTGGAAGCTCACCGTGGT
The DNA here is from genome assembly GCF_004348895.1 of Pseudomonas vancouverensis. GTDB lineage: Bacteria > Pseudomonadota > Gammaproteobacteria > Pseudomonadales > Pseudomonadaceae > Aquipseudomonas > Aquipseudomonas vancouverensis. The sequence goes on along the minus strand of NZ_RRZK01000007.1, from coordinate 653,023 downwards.
GTGATCCAGGTACTTCTGCGCCAGGCTGTCCATGTCGTGACGGGTGGCCGTGGAGTTGAGCACGTAGGATTCGAGCATGGTGTCGAAGGCAATGCCGCGCACGGTGATGCCGTTGTCCTGATCGCCGCCGATGGCGCAGTTGGCGAGGATGTTCATGTCGAACTTGGCGTGCTGGCCGACCTTGAGCTTGTCCGGGTCTTCCAGGATCGGCTTGAGCGCACGCAGCACGGTGTCACGGTCCAGCTGCTGTGGCACACCGATGTAGGAGTGGGTCAGCGGAATGTACGCCGCCTCGTTGGCCTGCACGGCGAACGACAGGCCGACCAACTGTGCTTGCTGGGCGTCGATGCCAGTGGTTTCAGTATCGAAGGCGAACAGTTTGGCGTTGTTCAGTTTTTCCAGCCAGGCGTCGAAACGTGCCTGATCGAGGATGGTTTCGTACTGTGCCTCAGTCGCCACCGCCGGTACCTCGGCCTCGGGTGCGCTGAACAGATCGGCAGCCGGCGCAGGCTCGGCTGCAGCGCTCAGTTCCAGGCGCTTGGCGTCACGATCGAGGTCGTTCAGCCAGCTTTTGAATTCCAGCAGGTTGTACAACTCGTAAAGTTTGCCCGGGTTTTCCGGACGCATTTGCAGGTCATCGAGACCGACATCCAGTGGCACGTCGACCTTGATGGTTGCCAGTCGATAGGAGAGGAACGCCATCTCCTTGTGCTCTTCGAGCTTGGCCGGCAAGGTCTTGGCGCCACGAATCGGCAAGGTCGGCACGATGTCGAGCTGTGCATAAAGCTCGGTCAGGCCGCCATTGACGCCCACCAGCAAGCCGGAAGCGGTTTTCGGACCAATGCCCGGTACGCCCGGAATGTTGTCGGAGGAGTCGCCCATCAGCGCCAGATAATCGATGATCTGCTCGGGAGCGACGCCGAATTTCTCCTTCACGCCCTCCACGTCCATGCTGCTACCGGTCATGGTGTTGACCAAGGTAATGTGGCCGTCGACCAGCTGCGCCATGTCCTTGTCGCCGGTGGAAATGATGACCGGACGGTTGGCTGCGGCGCTGCTGCGAGCCAGTGTACCGATCACGTCATCGGCCTCGACGCCTTCGACGCATAGCAGCGGGAAGCCGAGGGCGATCACGCTCTGGTGCAGGGGCTCGATCTGCACGCGCATGTCGTCGGGCATACTCGGGCGATTGGCCTTGTATTCGGCAAACATTTCATCGCGGAATGTCCCGCCCTTGGCGTCGAACACCACGGCGAAGGGACTGTCCGGATACTGCTTGCGCAGGCTCTTGAGCATGTTCAACACGCCCTTGACCGCGCCGGTCGGCAGGCCTTTGGAAGTGGTCAAAGGTGGCAGCGCGTGGAAGGCGCGGTACAGGTAAGACGAACCGTCCACCAGGACGAGGGGGGCTTGGCTCATGAGCAGGATCAACCTTTTCGGCGGGTCCGGCGCTAGAATAGCGGGACCGTTGACGACAAAGGGACAAGGTTATCATGCGCACACTAAATCGCCTGTTGCTGGCTGGCTTGTTTGCAATCGCACCGCTGGCCGTCATGGCGGCGGACGACGCACCGAGCCCGGAGCCTGAAGTCACGATCCACACGGAAGGGGACAAGGTCATCCAGGAATACCGCCAAAACGGCTTCCTGTATGCGATCAAGGTCACGCCCAAGGGCGGCAAACCGTATTTTCTGGTCCGTGCAGACGGTACCGATGCAAACTTCATTCGCTCGGATCAGCCGGATATGCTGATTCCGTCGTGGAAAATCTTCGAGTGGAAGTAGTTTTTAATTTCAACCGGCGCCGCCCCACGAGCGGCGCCCGTACTGGCAGTTAAAACATGTCTGTGTTCACCCCCCTGGCTCGGCCCGAGCTGGAAGCTTTTCTCGCCCCTTATGGCCTCGGCCGCCTGCTTGATTTCCAGGGGATTGCCGCCGGTAGCGAAAACACCAATTTCTTCATCAGCCTGGAACAGGGCGAGTTTGTCCTGACCCTGGTCGAACGCGGACCGGTTCAGGAAATGCCGTTCTTCATCGAACTGCTCGACGTGCTGCACGCCGCCGACCTGCCGGTGCCTTACGCTTTGCGCACCACCGATGGCGTGGCCTTGCGTGAACTGGCCGGCAAACCGGCGCTGCTGCAGCCACGCCTGGCCGGCAAGCACATCAAAGTGGCGAATGCGCAGCATTGCGCCCAAGTGGGCGAATTGCTCGGCCATCTGCACCTGGCGACCCAGGCCAACATGATCAAGCGCAAGACTGACCGTGGCCTGGACTGGATGCTGGAAGAGGGCACGCAGTTCCTCTCCCACGTCGACGCGGAGCAGAAAGAGCTGCTGCAACGGGCACTGGAAGAAATCGCACAGCAGAAAGAGAAAATCCTGGCCCTGCCGCGCGCCAACATCCACGCCGACCTGTTCCGCGACAATGCGATGTTCGAAGGCACGCACCTGACCGGACTGATCGACTTCTACAACGCCTGCTCGGGGCCGATGCTCTACGACGTGGCGATTGCCTTGAATGACTGGTGTTCGGACGAGGAAGGATTGATCGACGGGCCGCGCGCACGGGCCTTGCTGGGCGCCTATGCCGCCTTGCGCCCGTTCACCGCGGCGGAAGCCGAGCTGTGGCCGACCATGCTGCGGGTGGCCTGTGTACGGTTCTGGCTGTCACGCCTGATTGCGGCAGAATCGTTTGCTGGGCAGGACGTGCTGATTCACGATCCGATGGAGTTCCAGTTGCGTTTGGCGCAGCGGCAAACCGTTAATACGCCGCTGCCTTTCGCCCTTTAAGGTTCGCGCGCCAAGGCACAATGAACCTGTGGGAGCGAGCTTGCTGGCGAAGGCGGCCGGTCAATGTGATGCCTCCATCGCGAGCAAGCTCGCTCCCACAGGGTTTGGTCGGTTACAACGACTCCAGACAGCCCGCCAGATCATTGCCCAGCTTCTCCAGCACCTGCTCATAGCCCTGAGCAGTCGCTGGCGTATAGCCGCCCAGCGCATCCAGTTCCGCCAGCTTCACCGGCAAGCCTGCCACCAGTGTTTCCGCCAGGCGTGGTCGCAGCGGCGGCTCACTGAACACACAGGTCTTGCCAACTTCCTGCAAGCGCGCGCGCATCGCTGCAACATGCTGGGCGCCGGGTTGCACCTCCGCCGCCACGCTGAATACGCCGGTGTGTTTCAAGCCATAGGCGTCTTCGAAATAGTCAAACGCTTCGTGGAACACGAAATAAGGCTTGCCCTGCACATCGGCCATGCGCTTCTTCAAGCGCAGATCCAGCGCATCCAGGCGCTCATCGAAGGCTTTGAGATTGCTCTGATAACGCGCGGCGTTGGCCGGATCAGCGGCGCTCAAGTCAGCCGCCATCTTCGTCGCAATGACACGGGCATTCACCGGCGACAGCCACAGGTGCGCGTCCAGCGTTCCCGGGCGATGATCGTGATCATGTTCGTCAGCATCTTCGGCGTGGGAGTGGCTATCTTCGGCGAAGCGTCGCAATTTCATACCCGGCAAATCCTGCACGGCAACACTTGGCAGGGTACGGCCATTGAGCACCCGGGGCAGGAAGCCTTCCATGTCCGGCCCGATCCAGTACACCAGATCCACCGACTGCACCTTGCGCACATCGGAAGGGCGCAGGGCATAGTTGTGCGGCGAAGCACCCGGCGGCAGCAGCACTTCCGGAATCGCCACGCCATCCTGTACCGCCGCCGCGATCAATTGCAGTGGCTTGATGCTGGTCAGGACCTTGACCTCGGCCTGTGCCGAACCGATCAGCAGAAAACTTGCGAAAAATGAGACAAAAACTGAAAAAAGTCGGGACACGATGACCACTCGAAGAGGCGAGAACAGGTAACATAATAACGTCTCTCACAGAACTCGTCGCCGCTCATGCCTAAAACACCGATTGCCAGCCGCCCCCACGACCACTCTCATTGCGTGCACAGCGCTTTGTCCGAGGCCGATGCCCTGTGCGCACGTCAGGGTTTGCGCCTGACCGCTTTGCGCCGGCGGGTACTGGAACTGGTATGGCAGAGCCACAAACCACTGGGTGCCTACGACATCCTCGCGGTACTCAGCGAGCAGGACGGCCGCCGGGCCGCACCACCGACGGTGTACCGCGCGCTGGATTTCCTACTGGACAACGGCCTCGTGCACCGTATTTCCTCGCTCAACGCCTTCGTCGGCTGCAACCATCCGGAGCACGCCCATCAGGGCCAGTTCCTGATCTGCCGCGAATGCCATGCCGCCATCGAGCTAGAGCAGAAGTCCATCAGCGACGCGATCATCGCCAGCGCCGCCGACGTCGGCTTTGTCGTCGAAGGCCAGACCGTCGAAGTGGTCGGTCTCTGCTCGGGTTGCCAGGGGGCTTGATGAGCAACGCGCTGATTCGCCTTGAACAGGTCGCGGTCACTTTTGCCGGGCAGTCGGTGCTCGATAACATCGAACTGAGCGTCGAGCCGGGGCAGATCGTCACCCTGATCGGCCCCAACGGTGCCGGCAAGACTACCTTGGTACGCGCCGTACTTGGGCTGCTGAAACCGGACAGCGGCAGTGTCTGGCGCAAGCCGAAGCTGCGTGTCGGATACATGCCGCAAAAACTTCACGTCGACCCAACCCTGCCGCTGTCCGTGTTGCGCTTCCTGCGTCTGGTGCCGGGTGTTGACCGCGCCATGGCCCTGGCGGCACTCAAGGAAGTCGGCGCCGAGCAGGTCATCGACAGCCCGGTACAGAGCGTGTCCGGCGGTGAGATGCAGCGTGTGTTGCTGGCTCGCGCCCTGTTGCGCGAGCCGGAACTGCTGGTGCTCGACGAACCGGTTCAGGGTGTCGACGTGGCTGGTCAGGCCGAGCTCTACAGCCTGATCACCCGTCTGCGCGATCGCCACGGCTGCGGCGTATTGATGGTTTCCCACGACTTGCACCTGGTGATGAGCACCACCGATCAGGTGGTCTGCCTGAACCGTCACGTCTGCTGCTCCGGCCACCCCGAGCAGGTCAGCGGCGATCCGGCGTTCGTCGAGCTGTTCGGCAAGAACGCGCAAAGCCTGGCGATCTATCACCACCATCACGACCACGCCCACGATTTGCACGGCTCGGTGGTCAGCGCGGCGCCGACAGCCCACACCCATGTACACGGAGACAACTGCAAGCATGGCTGATTTTCTGCTTTACGCCCTGCTTGCAGGTCTGGCCCTGGCGGTCGTCGCAGGCCCGCTGGGATCATTCGTGGTCTGGCGGCGCATGGCCTACTTTGGCGACACGCTGTCCCACGCGGCCTTGCTCGGCGTAGCCTTGGGCTTTCTGCTGGATGTCAGCCCGACCGTTGCCGTCACCGTCGGCTGCCTGCTGCTGGCGGTGCTGCTGGTGACCCTGCAACAGCGCCAGCCCCTGGCCTCCGACACGCTGCTGGGAATTCTCGCCCCCAGCACGCTCTCTCTGGGCCTGGTGGTACTAAGCTTCATGCACGAGGTGCGGATTGACCTGATGGCGTACCTGTTCGGCGACCTGCTGGCGATCAGCCCGACCGATCTGGCCTGGATTCTCGGCGGCAGCGCAGCCGTACTGGCGTTGTTGATTGCGCTGTGGCGGCCCTTGCTGGCGATCACCGTGCACGAGGAGCTGGCCAGGGTTGAAGGCTTGCCGGTCGCCGGACTGCGCATGGCCTTGATGCTGTTGATCGCCGTGGTCATTGCCGTGGCGATGAAAATTGTCGGCGTGCTGCTGATCACTTCGCTGCTGATCATCCCCGCGGCTGCGGCACAACGTCACGCCCGCTCGCCGGAGCAGATGGCACTGGGCGCGAGCCTGCTGGGCATACTCGCCGTGTGCGGCGGGCTGGCGCTGTCCTGGTTCAAGGACACCCCGGCCGGCCCCTCGATTGTGGTCACAGCGGCCGCGCTGTTTCTGCTGAGTTTTGTTCTGCCCCGTCGAGGGGTGTAGACTTGCTCGTTTTTTGCGCAAATAGAGAGTCGCAGGAATGAAGTCGTCCGCTTCCCGTTATCTGCTCCTGGTCGCATTTTCCTTGCTGCTGGGCGCCTGCCAAAGCACGCCGCCGGCAGCCACCGAAACCCCCGATGCGCGGGCGACGGCACTTGCACAGCTGGAACAAAACATCGCCAGCGATGAACTGGCCACCGCCGAAGACGAGTTGGCCGCGCTGCAAACCGAGTCGCCCAACGATCCGGCCCTTGAGCCCTACCAGCGACAATTGGCCGAGGCTTACCTGCGCCGCAGCCAGATCGTCCTGCAAAAGGGAGATGTGAATGCTGCTGCGACTGCACTGAGTCGTGCTCGCGCCTTGATGCCCAAAGCTCCGGCCCTGACTGGCGGCGTCAACGGCGGCATTGCCCAGGCGCGTAAAGCCGAGTTGGAAAAAGCCGAAGCCGCACTCAAGGCCGCTGAAGCCAGGCCGAAAGCCAAGGTCATCGATCCGACCGCCGAAAGCACCACGATTGCGTTGAACATCGCCGATATGGGCAAGCTGCGTCGCCAACTGGATGCCATCGCCGCCGATGTGGTGAACTACCAGTGTGATGTGAGCATCCAGGCGCCACGAACCAATGACTACCCATGGTTGGCGACCCTGTTGACCAAGCGCGTGAAAAAACTCGACCCGCAATACGATCTGAAGCTGGAGCGGCAGATTCTGCGCACAGTACCGGCGCAGATGGTTTTGACGCCGCGTAAACCTTAAAAAAAGCTTCGCCGGATCGCCGCCATCGCGAGCAAGCTCGCGATGGCTTCAGATCAGTCCATGCACTACCTCAGGCCGGAATGCCCTTGGCCTTCGCCTCCCTATCCCACACCCGATGCTGCCCGATCGCGGCAATAAACGCCTTGCTCAGCTTGGCATCCGTCCCCACGATCAATCCCGCATCCACTTCCAGTTTCAACACATCCAGCAGTTGTTTGGCCTCGCCCTGCAGTGCGATCGCCTTCAGATGCTTGTAGGCCTCGAGCAGGTAATGCAACGCCACGCCATCGGTGCTTAACGCCTTTATCGATGCCGCGCCACCGGGCACGAACACCGCATCGAAGGCCACCGACGGCGAGCCCTCCATCGACGCATCCACCGGCAGGCTTTTGCCATCAGCCGCCTTCACTGGCGCCGAGGTCGGTCCGAGCAGTTTGCCGTGGGCACCTTCAGCCTTAAGCGCTTTTTTCATCCCATCGATGGCTGCACTATCGACACCATTGGCCACCAGGATCGCGACTTTCCGCGTTTTGATGTTCTCCGGCAGCAAATTCACCTGGCTCAACGCAGGGGAATGATTCGACGAAGTCTTGCGCTGCTCTACGGTGCCCTTGGTCGGCGCTGGCAATCCAAGGTTCTGCGCCACCCGAGCGGCCAGTTTCAGGTCGATATTGGCGAGGATTTCATTGACTTCACGTGCGCGGATGTTCTCCCTTTCGACTTTGCCCAACTCAAAGCTGTAGGCCGCAATGATGTGTTCCTGCTCGTGCTCGCTCATGCTGTGGAAAAACAGCCGTGCCTGGGAGAAATGGTCCCCGAAGGATTCACTGCGCTGACGGATCTTGTTGGCATCGATGCGCTCCGGGTAACTCTCGAAACCACCATCCTGGTCAGCAGATGGCGTTTCCTTTGGCCAGCCACCGTCGATGGAGTTCGGCTCGTAGGAAGCGCGACCCTTGTCGATGGTGCTGCGGTGCTGGGCGTCACGTTGCCCGTTATGGAAGGGTGCGACGGGCCGATTGATGGGAATCTCGTGAAAATTCGGCCCACCGAGTCGGCTGATTTGCGTATCGGTGTAGGAAAACAACCGGCCCTGCAGCAGCGGGTCATTGGAAAAATCGATCCCCGGCACGATATGCCCAGGGCAAAACGCAACCTGCTCGGTTTCGGCGAAGAAGTTGTCCGGGTTGCGGTTCAACGTCATCTTGCCCAGCGGCGTAATGGGCACCAACTCTTCGGGGATGAGCTTGGTCGGGTCGAGAATATCGAAATCGAAGGCGTGCTCGTTTTCTTCCTCGATGACCTGCACGCCCAGTTCCCACTCCGGATAGTCGCCGGTCTCGATGGACTCCCAGAGATCTCGACGATGGTAATCGGCGTCTTTGCCCGCCAGCTTCTGAGCTTCGTCCCACACCAGCGAGCAGGTGCCCGCCGTAGGACGCCAGTGGAATTTGACGAACCGCGATTTACCCTCGGCGTTGATCAGGCGAAAGGTGTGCACGCCGAAACCCTGCATGCTGCGCAGGCTTTTCGGGATCGCCCGATCAGACATTGCCCACATCACCATGTGCGCCGACTCAGGCACCAGCGAGACAAAATCCCAGAAGGTGTCGTGGGCCGAGCCACCGGTAGGCATTTCGTTGTGCGGCTCCGGTTTCACCGCGTGGACGAAGTCGGGGAATTTGATCGCGTCCTGGATGAAGAACACCGGCATGTTGTTACCCACCAGGTCGAAGTTGCCCTCGTCGGTGAAGAACTTCACGGCGAATCCTCGGACGTCCCGCACGGTATCGCCTGACCCGCGCGGTCCCTGCACCGTGGAAAAACGCACGAACACCGGGGTTTTCTTCGACGCATCCTGCAGGAAACCGGCCTTGGTCAGGGTCGAATGATTTTCATAGCTTTGAAAGTAACCATGGGCACCTGTCCCGCGCGCATGCACGATGCGCTCAGGAATGCGCTCATGGTCAAAATGCGTGATCTTTTCACGCATGATGAAATCTTCCAGCAACGAAGGCCCGCGTGGCCCGGCCTTTAGGGTGTTCTGGTTGTCCGCCACTTTCACGCCCTGATTGGTACGCAGGGCCTGGCCGGTGGCGTCGGAACGGAAGGTTTCCAGGCTGTCGAGCTTGGCGTTGGTATTGCTGCGGTCCGGGGTATCGGTCCCGGCCAGTGCGCTCTTGGTGGCGGCAGGCTTCTTGGTACTCATCAGGCTTGAACTCCTTGGGCGTCATTCAATGGCCTAAGTAGTGACTGGCGAGCTTCTTCCACCGTTCCTTTTTTCTGACCTTTGATCGCGTTATTGCCAAAAGACAGGACAAATGCGAAATAAATGCTAAGAACCTCTATACGGACAGGCTAAAATGCGCGCCCGGCTAACCGCTGATCCTTTTTCAACGCGCCCCACAAGGTTCGCTACGTGATCGAGTTTCAAAACGTCCACAAAACCTACCGCGTCGCCGGTAGGGAAATCCCCGCCCTGCATCCGACCAGTCTGACGATTGAGAACGGTGAGGTTTTCGGCTTGATCGGTCATTCCGGCGCAGGAAAAAGTACCCTGCTGCGTCTGATCAATCGCCTGGAAAACACCAGCGGCGGCACAATCACCGTCGACGGTGAAGAAATCACCGCACTCGATGCCAACGGCCTGCGCCGTTTCCGTCAGCAGGTCGGGATGATTTTCCAGCACTTCAACCTGCTGGCGTCCAAGACTGTCGCAGACAACGTCGCGCTGCCACTGACCCTGGCCGGTGAACTGTCGCGCAGCGAAATCGATGCACGCGTCGCCGAGTTGCTGGCCCGGGTCGGTCTGTCCGACCACGCGAAAAAGTACCCGGCACAATTGTCCGGCGGCCAAAAGCAGCGCGTTGGCATCGCCCGCGCACTGGCAACCAAGCCGAAGATCCTGCTGTGCGATGAAGCCACCAGCGCCCTGGACCCGCAAACCACGGCGTCGGTCCTGCAATTGCTGGCCGAGATCAATCGCGAGCTGAAACTGACCATCGTCCTGATCACCCACGAGATGGACGTGATCCGCCGTGTCTGCGATCGCGTTGCGGTGATGGATGCGGGCGTGATCGTCGAGCAAGGCACGGTGGCCGAGGTGTTCCTGCACCCGAAACACCCGACCACCAAACGCTTCGTCCAGGAAGACGAGCAGATCGACGAAGGCGAGCAACGCGACGATTTCGCTCATGTGCCGGGGCGCATCGTGCGTCTGACGTTCCAGGGCGAAGCGACCTACGCGCCGTTGCTGGGCACCGTCGCACGCGAAACAGGTGTGGACTACAGCATCCTTGCCGGTCGCATCGACCGCATCAAAGACATCCCTTACGGGCAACTGACCCTGGCCGTGACCGGCGGTGACATGGACGCAGCTTTCGCCCGCTTCACTGCCGCGGACGTCCACATGGAGGTGCTGCGCTAATGGAAGCCCTGACAAGTTTCTTCGCCAATATCGACTGGTTCGAAATCTGGCTGGCCACCGGCGACACCATGCTGATGCTCGGTGGTTCGCTGCTGTTCACCGTGCTGCTCGGCCTGCCGCTCGGTGTCTTGCTGTTCCTCTGCAGCCCGCGCCAGTTGCTGGAAGCCAAAGGTGTCTACGCCCTGCTGTCGCTGGTGGTGAACATCCTGCGCTCGCTGCCGTTCATCATCCTGCTGATTGTGATGATTCCGTTCACGGTGCTGATCACCGGCACTTCCCTCGGTGTCGCCGGTGCCATCCCGCCGCTGGTGGTGGGCGCCACGCCGTTCTTCGCGCGCCTGGTGGAAACCGCCCTGCGTGAAGTGGATCGCGGCATCATCGAAGCCACCCAGGCCATGGGAGCGACCACGCGGCAGATCATCGTCAACGCCTTGCTGCCGGAGGCCCGCCCGGGCATCTTCGCGGCAATTACAGTCACAGCGATTACACTGGTGTCCTACACGGCGATGGCCGGCGTTGTCGGCGCCGGTGGCCTGGGCGACCTGGCGATCCGCTTCGGCTACCAGCGTTTCCAGACCGATGTGATGATCGTCACCGTGGTGTTGCTGCTGGTCCTGGTGCAAGTGCTGCAAACCGTTGGCGACAAATTGGTTGTCCATTTTTCCCGCAAGTAAGACATGATCCGGCCAGTCGCTTGCGGTGCCAAACGGGCACTGCAGGCGGGCACCTCACATGGAGTTAGCTGAATGAAAAAACTACTCGTGGCCTTCGCGGCCGTTGCCGCGTTCTCCGCTCACGCAGAAACCCTGACGGTTGCGGCCACGCCGGTTCCGCACGCCGAGATCCTCGAATTCGTCAAGCCAGCCCTGGCCAAGGAAGGCGTGGACCTGAAGGTCAAGGTCTTCACCGACTACGTGCAGCCGAACGTGCAAGTCGCGGAAAAGCGCCTGGATGCCAACTTCTTCCAGCACCAGCCGTACCTGGATGAGTTCAACAAGGCCAAGGGCACCAACCTGGTATCGGTTGCCGGTGTACACCTGGAGCCGCTGGGCGCTTACTCCAGCAAGTACAAGACCCTCGCCGAGCTGCCAGGCGGCGCCAACGTGGTGATCCCGAACGACGCCACCAACGGCGGCCGTGCACTGCTGCTGATGGCCAAGGCCGGTCTGATCAAGCTGAAGGATTCGAACAACATCCTGTCGACCGTCAAGGACATCACCGAAAACACCAAGGACCTGAAAATCCGCGAACTGGAAGCTGCGACCATCCCGCGTGTGCTGACTCAGGTCGACCTGGCGCTGATCAACACCAACTACGCGCTGGAAGCCAAGCTCGACCCGTCCAAGGACGCGCTGTACATCGAAGGCAGCGACTCGCCCTACGTGAACATCCTGGTCGCTCGTCCGGACGACAAGGACAGCGACGCGATGAAGAAGCTGGTTGCTGCCCTGCACAGCCCGGAAGTGAAGGCGTTCATCATCGAGAAGTACAAAGGCGCGGTAGTGCCGGCGTTCTGATCTGCGAACGTAACGAAAAAAGGGGACGCCATGAGCGTCCCCTTTTTTGTGCTTGAAATACCGCCCAGTTCCGTTGTGACCTCCACCCTATCAGTTCTGCTAGTAGACACTTTCGCATCGAAAGCCAAAGCTGAATCAGGCGAATCAAAAAACCTTCGGGAGTTCAGATCATGCTTGCCAATGCTCAATACGTGCTATGTCGTTATTACTATGATCCATTGGACCGACTGATCGGTACCAACCCAACAAACAATGACAGGCTTCAGCGCTTCTACTGCAGAAGCCGTTTGGTCACGGAAATTCAAGGCCGTGTGCAGCATTCAATTTTTCAACAAGGTGATCAACTGCTCACTCAAAAAAGCAGGCAGGATGATTCAGATGAATCTTCGATATTGGCGACAGATCAAATGCGCTCAGTATTGCAGGTGGTCAAAGCCAGCGGGATCAATCCCATTGTCTATGCGCCTTATGGATATCGTTCTACCGATGGGAGTTTGTTGAGTTTATTGGGATTCAATGGTGAGCAGGCGGACTCATTCACAGGGTTTTACTTATTGGGTAACGGTTATCGAGCGTTTAATCCGGTTTTAAAACGTTTCAACAGCCCGGATAACATGAGTCCGTTTGGGGCTGGAGGCATAAACTCGTATGCTTATTGCTCTGGAGATCCTGTCAACCGATATGACGATAACGGACATTGGCCAAAATTTCTAAAGTCTTTGTTCAATGCATTCAAGAAATCTCCCTCAACGTCTCCTAGCCCAGTATCTTCGCCAAACATTACTAGAAAATTCACACTGTACGAGAATTTCTACGCTAGAGCAGGTGACGAAAAAATGAATGTACTTGCTTTCAAAAGCTATAGGAAGAACCCAAAACACGTTAACCGTCGTTTTAAGCTCCCGCCGAAAGAAATAAAATCTCCTAAAGATCTTGAGTGAATCCCATATTCCAATGAACTAACACAACATGCACGGAGAATGGATGGTGAATACAATGTGAATTTTATTTTTAACGAGCGTGAAGAGTTGATTGTAGGAAGCCTGAAACATGAAAGATTAAGCACTTTTACAAACAGTCGTAGACTTATCAGTGCCGGTTATATTGAGCGGGTTGGTGGAAACTCCTTTGAGATTTCGAATAGCTCCGGGCATTTTAGGCCCGCATTTCACTCACTTGCCCCAGTGGAGGATTACCTGAAAAATCTCGGGGCAAGTGTGAAATCTATACGTTTTCCGCGGCAGTAGTCTTGTCTCCACCGATCAAGAAAATTGTTGAGATCAATTATTTTTAACCATCACCGGCAACTGCGCCACCAGCTTCGCATTGTTCAACGGCGCCCGGATAAACCCGCGCTGGGTGCCATCCGGGCCGATCACCGCCAGGTTACCGCTGTGATCCACCGTGTAGTTGGGCTTGCTGGTGTCCGCCGGGATAAACGGAATGCTCACCGCATTGGCGACCTTTTGCAGCTCATCGGTCGACTTCGGCGTCAGGCCGACAAACTGCGGGTCGAAGTAACCCAGGTACTGCTTGAGCTGCTTGGGTGTATCGCGGTTGGGGTCGACGCTGACCAGCACAATCTGCAATTTATCCACAGCCTCAGGCGGCAGCTCGCTCTTGATCTGGCGCAGCTGGGCGAGGGTGGTCGGGCAGATGTCCGGGCAGAAGGTATAGCCGAAGAACAGCAGGCTCCACTTGCCTTTCAACTCGTTGATGGTGACCGGTTGGCCGTCCTGGTTGGTCATGGTCACGTCCGGCAGGCTGCGACTTTGCGGCAGCAGAATGATGCCGGCGTCGATCAGCGCCGTCGGGTCGCCCTGGTTTTTCCCGGACAACACCTTGTTGACGGTCAGGCCCAGGATCAGCGCGATCAGGGCGACGAGGATGAAGACGGTTTTCTGGGTTCGAGTCATAGGTTCAACAGTAAGTAGTGGTCTACGAGCAGGGCGATGAACAGCAGGAACAAGTAATAAATAGAGTACTTGAACGTGTTGATCGCCGCGTGCGGCCGAGTGCCACGGTACAGCACCACGGCCCATTGCAGAAATCGTGCGCCCAGCGCGAGGGCGCATACCAGGTACAGCGTACCGCTCATGTGAATGACATAGGGCATCAGGCTGACCGCCAGCAAGGCGAAGGTGTACAGCAGGATATGAATCTTGGTGTAGTGCTCGCCGTGGGTGACCGGCAGCATCGGGATGTCGGCCTTGGCGTATTCTTCCTTGCGATGGATGGCCAGCGCCCAGAAGTGCGGCGGGGTCCAGGCGAAGATGATCAGCACCAGCAACAGTGGCTCGGCGCTGACGTGGCCGGTAGCGGCGGTCCAGCCCAGCAGCGGCGGTGCGGCACCGGCCAGACCGCCGATGACGATGTTCTGTGGCGTCGCACGCTTGAGAAACCCGGTGTAGATCACCGCGTAACCCAGCAGGGACGCGAGGGTCAGCCACGCGGTCAGCGGGTTGGTGAAGGCCAGCAGCAACGCCTGGCCCAGCGCCGCCAGCAGCAGGGCAAAGGTCAGTGCCGCTGTCGGCGAGACCCGACCTTCCGCTAACGGCCGTTTGTGCGTCCGCGCCATGATCGCGTCGATGCGCCGGTCCACCACATGGTTGACCGCCGCCGCGCCCCCGGCACACAAAGCGATGCCCAGGTTGCCGAAAATCAGCACCGTCCACGGCACGCCGGCACGGGTCGCGAGGAACATCCCCACCAGCGAGGTGATGAGCATCAGCACCACTACCTTCGGCTTGGTCAGCTCCAGGTAGTCACGCCAAAGCGCCTGACTGGGACGCTCTCCGATCAGAATCGCCATGGCATCTCTCCTTTTATTGTTATGGGCCCGGCCGAGTGTTTACGCGGGCTGAAGCGCCAGCGCGCTGGCTGCTTGACCCGAACCAGGCTGGTTCGGGCGTGGTAATTGACCAGCACCATGGTCAGCAACAACGCCGCGCCACCGGCGTTGTGTGCGACGGCCACGGGCAGTGGCAGGTGGAACAGCACGTTGCTGATACCCAGGGTGATCTGTGTGCCGAGGGCGACCAGTACCAGTCCGGCCAGGCGTGTCATGCCGACCGCTCGCAGCTGCCAGGCCAGCCCCAGCAACACCAGGGTCACCAGCAAGGCGCCAATGCGGTGGGTCAGGTGAATGGCCGTGCGGGCGTCGCTGTCCAGCTGGCCGCCGAGGTAGTTCGGGCCGATGTGTTGGGTCAGGTGAAAGCCGTTGGCGAAATCCGCCGGCGGCAGCCATTGGCCGTGACAGGTCGGGAAATCGATGCAGGCCACGGCGGCGTAGTTGGAGCTGACCCAGCCACCGAGGGCGATCTGCCCTATCACCAGCAACAGCCCCGCCGTCGCCCAGTGCTGCAGGCGGCGCGGCACGGTCAGCGCCGGGACCATGCCCGACAGGCGCAACGTCAGCAGAAACAACAGGCTCAAGGTGGCGAAGCCGCCGAGCAGATGCCCGGTGACCACCTGCGGCCAAAGCTTGAGGGTCACCGTCCACATGCCGAACGCGGCCTGACCGAACACCACCGCGAGCAGGAACAGCGGCAGCTTCAACGGCTGCCCCGCATGCCGGCGCAGGACCCAGGCGCGCCCGGCCAGCACCGCGATCAACATCCCCAGGGTGCCGGCGAAGTAACGGTGAATCATTTCGTTCCAGCCTTTGTGGGCCTCCACCGGGTGATCCGGAAAATTCAGTTCGGCATGGGCCAGTTGGGCTTCGCTTTTGGGCACGCTGATAAACCCGTAGCAGCCTGGCCAGTCCGGGCAGCCGAGGCCGGCGTGGGTCAGGCGGGTATAGGCGCCGAGTAACACCACAATCAGTGCCAGCAGGGTGGCAAACAGTGCGAGGCGAAATCCAGGTTTGGCCATGACGATGCCCTTATCCGATGTTCGACAGTTTCAACAGGTGACGCAGGTCGTTGAGCAGGTCCTTGCCCTTCACCGTCGGGTCGTAGCGCAGCACCAGGTTGCCGTGGGGGTCGATGATCCACAGTTGCGGTGCGGTCGTATCACGGGTGGCGCGGCTGAAGGTGGTCAGGTCCAGTGGATAGCGTTGCAGCTGTGGGTATTCGCGCTTGAGCTTGGCGTCGTACTCGCTGTTCAGGGGTTGCGCAGCGGCCAGGGCATGGCTGGCGCGGGATGCATCGCGCCCCAGGCCGATCTGGATTTGCCGCGCCAGGTACACCAGTTGCTGACAGTCAACTGAGCAATCCTTGGGCGCCGTCACCAGCATCTGCCAGCGATCTTCCTCGGCCTGCACGCCAATGTCGGCGCGGGTCTGGCCGTTGCCGATCAATTCGCCGTGATAACTGCGGCCCTCGGGCACCCAGAAATTCAGTTTGTACATGCCGGTGGCGAGGATCATCGGACCGATCACCCCCAACAGAATCAGCAACAACTGCAAACGGCCCTTGCGTCGAGTGGACGACGGTTTCGCCTCAGACATGCTGGGTGGATTCATGGCCGCTCCCATGGTGTTTCTCCTTTGCGTTATGCCAGCCGAGATACAGATAAAGACCGAACAGGGCGATCGCCATGGCGAACCACTGCACGGCATAAGCGATGTGTTTTTCCGGGCCCATGGCGACTACCGGCCAATCGGCCAGATAAGTCGCGGGGCCAGTTTCGGCGCGCAGTTCATAGGCAAAGCCTTCGCGATCCAGGCCGACCCAGAGCTTCGCCGGGTCGACGGCAGTGATCAGCTTCGGCCAGGTCGTGGTCACCGGATCTGCGTGCAACTGGAAGGTCGCGCCAGGGGCGACGTAGACCCAGGCGTCAAGGCTGACCGCTTCTGTGGGTGTCTTGAATTGTGGAGGAGTGCGGCGCTCCGGCCATGGCAGCCAGCCGCGATTGACCAGCAGCCAAAGCCCGCTGGCCTGATCATGAAAGGGTTGCAGCAACTCGATACCGACATGTCCGTTACGCTGGCTGTTATCCAGCAGCAGGCTGTGCTCGGCATCGAACTGGCCACGCAGGCGCACGCGACGAAACGCCGGGTCTACAGTATGTTGTAGTTCGGTGCTGGCCATCGGCTCGGCAGCCCGGCGTTCGGCATAGTTTTGCAGCAACGCACTTTTTTCTGCGCCCCGGCTCAACTGCCAGAACCCCAAGGACACCAGCAGCGGCAGCAACAGCGCCACCACCAGTGTCGGTACGATACCCGGCCGAAAACGCTTCATGGCGTCGCCAGAAAGTCGGTCGGTGCGATAGCTATACTCAAATGCATCGCTTGTCCCCCGGAGTCCCACCATGCTCAAAGCAGCCATCGTCCTGATGCTGATTGCCACGGTTGTCAGCCTGTTCAGCGGCCTGTTTTTTCTGGTCAAGGACGACAGCAGCTCGAACCGCCTCGTCATTGCCTTGAGTGTCCGTGTTGCCCTGGCCGCCGTGACCCTCGGTCTGATCACCTGGGGGTTTTTCAGCGGCCAGTTGGTGTCGCATGCGCCGTGGTAGGGCGCTTCGCTTCAAACTTGAGGCTTGCAGCTTGAAGCTAGTAGCTGCTCTTAAAGTACGTAGACGAAAACGAACAGCCCGATCCACACCACGTCCACGAAGTGCCAGTACCAGCTCGCCGCTTCGAAACCGAACTGGTGCTCGTTATCGAAGTGACCGCGCATGATCCGCATCAACATCACGAACAGGATGATGGTGCCGATCGTCACGTGAGCGCCGTGGAACCCGGTGAGCATGAAGAACGTCGCGCCGTAGATGCCCGAACCGAGAGTCAGCCCCAGTTCGTGATAGGCATGCATGTACTCCTCGGCCTGGAAGGTGAGGAACGCGCAACCCAGTAGCACAGTGATCGCCAGCCACAGTTTCAGCGCGCCACGATGGCCCTTTTTCAAGGCGTGGTGAGCGATGGTCACGGTCACGCTGGAGCTCACCAGCAGCACGGTATTGAGCAGCGGCAGGCCCCAGGGGCTGATGACTTCCTTGGGTGGCGGGAACAGTTTCGAATCCGGGTTTTCCAGCAGCGGCCAGGTCCACTGGAAACTGGGCCACAGCATGTGCGCGATGCCCTTGGTGCCTTCACCGCCCAAGGCCGGACCGGACACGTGGCGGACATAGAACAGCGCGCCGAAAAAGGCGATGAAAAACATCACCTCGGAAAAGATGAACCAGCTCATGCCCCAGCGGAACGAGCGATCCATCTGCGGGCTGTACAAACCGGCGCGGCTTTCCTTGATCACGGTGCCGAACCAGCCGAACAGCATGTAGGCCAGCAGCAGGCCGCCGATGAAAAAGATCAGCGGGCCGTGGGATTCGGGATGCCCGGCTTTCAGATCGTTGAACCAGGTGCCCAGGCCATACACGGTCGTGACCATGCCGATCGTGGCAATGATCGGCCACTTGCTCTGGGCCGGTACGTAATAGTGCTCATGAGTTGCCATTTATTGTTCTCCTTATCGGGCACGCTCAACCGCCAGTATTTACTGCCACCGGTGGATGTCGGGCGGTGATATCGAACAGCGTGTAGGACAGCGTCAGGTGCTTCACGTCCTTGGGCATGTCGCGGTCAACGATGAAACGTACCGGCATCTCGATCCGCTGACCGGGCTGCAGCACTTGCTGGGTAAAGCAGAAACATTCGGTCTTGTGGAAATACGCCGCCGCCTCGCTCGGGGCGATGCTCGGCACGGCCTGGGCACTCATCGGCTTGTCGGTGGGGTTGTGTGCGACGAAGATCATCTCGTTCACCGCCCCCGGGTGGGCCACCAGATCGTCGCCCTTGGGGTAGAACTCCCACGGCATGTCGGCGTTGTTCATCGACAGGAACTGCACACGCACCTGCCGGGAGTTATCCACAACCTGTTCGCCTTCATACTGCCCGGCGGTCTTGCCGTTGATCCCGAAGGCTTTGCACATCACGTCGTAGATCGGCACCAGCGCAAACCCGAACACAAACATCGCTACCACCACCAGTAACAGGCGCGTGACCAGTTTTTTCAGGGAAATTGAATCAGCCATGATTCCAAGCCTCCACGCTGAACCCTGTAGGAACGGGCTTTTGTGGCGAGGGAGCTTGCTCCCGTTCGGCTGCGAAGCAGACGCAATGCGCTTGGGGCCGCTTCGCGACCCAACGGGAGCAAGCTCCCTCGCCACAAAAGCTTTCTCCTACAGAGGGCCGAGTGTTCATTTCACTTCCGGCGGCGTGGTGAAGGTGTGATACGGCGCCGGTGACGGAATGCTCCACTCCAGGCCTTCCGCCCCATCCCAGGGTTTGGCCGGTGCTGGCGGACCGCCGCGAATGGTCTTGATCACGATGAACAGGAAGAAGATCTGCGTGGCACCGAACATGAATGCGCCGATCGACGAGACCATGTTGAAGTCGGCGAATTGCAGGTTGTAGTCCGGGATCCGCCGCGGCATGCCCGCCAGCCCGACGAAGTGCATCGGGAAGAAGGCCATGTTCATGCCGATGAACGACAGCCAGAAATGCAGCTTGCCGAGGGTTTCGTCGTACATGTGGCCGGTCCATTTCGGCATCCAGTAATAGGCCGACGCGAAGATCCCGAAGATTGCTCCCGGCACCAGCACATAGTGGAAGTGCGCGACCACGAAGTAGGTGTCCTGGTACTGGAAGTCCGCCGGGGCGATGGCCAGCATCAGCCCGGAGAAACCGCCAATGGAGAACAGGATCACGAAGGCCACCGCGAACAGCATCGGCGTCTCGAAGGTCAGCGAGCCCTGCCACATGGTGCTGGCCCAGTTGAACACTTTCACCCCGGTCGGCACCGCGATCAGCAGCGTGGCGTACATGAAGAACAACTCGCCCACCAGCGGAATGCCGACCACGAACATGTGGTGCGCCCAGACGATGAACGACAGGAACGCGATGCTCGCCGTGGCGTAGACCATCGAGGTGTAGCCGAACAGCGGTTTGCGCGAGAAGGTCGGGATGATCGAGCTGACGGCGCCGAACGCCGGCAGGATCATGATGTACACCTCGGGGTGACCGAAGAACCAGAACACGTGCTGGAACAGCACCGGGTCACCGCCGCCGGCGGCACTGAAGAAACTGGTGCCGAAGTGGATGTCCATCAGCATCATCGTCACGCACCCGGCCAGTACCGGCATTACCGCGATCAGCAGGAATGCGGTGATCAACCAGGTCCAGACGAACAGCGGCATTTTCATCAAGGTCATGCCGGGGGCACGCAGGTTGAGGATGGTGGCGATCACGTTGATCGCGCCCATGATCGAACTGATCCCCATCAAGTGGATGGCGAAAATGAAGTAGGTCACGCTGGCCGGTGCATAGGTCGTCGACAGCGGCGCATAGAAGGTCCAGCCGAAGTTCGGCCCGCCACCAGGGGTGAACAGGGTCGATACCAGCAACAGGAACGCCGCCGGCAATAGCCAGAAGCTGAAGTTGTTCATCCGTGGCAGGGCCATGTCCGGCGCGCCGATCATCAACGGGATCATCCAGTTGGCGAGTCCGACGAAGGCCGGCATCACCGCACCGAAGACCATCACCAGGCCATGCATGGTGGTCATCTGGTTGAAGAACGCCGGTTCGACGATCTGCAGCCCCGGCTGGAACAGCTCGGCGCGAATCACCATCGCGAACGAACCGCCCAACAGGAACATGGAGAACGCAAACCACAGGTACAAGGTACCGATGTCCTTGTGGTTGGTGGTCAGCACCCAACGCATCAGGCCTTTGGCGGGGCCGTGGGCGTGGTCGGCATGACCATGGTCATCGATGACAACGCTCATGGTTTGTCTCCTGCAAGCAGATGGACTGGGCGGATCGGGGCGCGTTGACCCGACCGGTTGCTTGAGTACGCGATAGACCGGGTCATTTGCTTTCCGCCTGTTTCAGCTCCAGCACTTCTTTAGGAGTGACCATGTCGCCCTTGTTGTTGCCCCAGGCGTTACGTTCATAGGTCACGACCGCCGCGATATCGACTTCCGACAGCTGTTTGCCGAACGCCGCCATCGCGGTGCCTGGCTTGCCGAAATACACACGGTGCAGGTGATCGGCTTTAGGCCCGGTTGCAATCGGCGAACCCTTGAGCGCCGGGAACATCGGCGGCAGCCCTTGGCCTTCAGCCTGGTGACAGGCCACGCAGGTGGTGTGATAGACCTTGTCGCCGCGCTCCTTGAGTTCGTCGAGGGTCCATTCCTTGCTGGTCAGCTCCTTGAGCTGCGCAGCTTCAGCCTTGCGGTCAGCCAGCCACTTTTCGTAATCGGGTTTTTCCATGACCTCGACCACCGTCGGCATGAAGCCGTGGTCCTTGCCGCACAACTCTGCACACTGGCCACGGTAGATGCCCGGCTTGTCGATACGGGTCCAGGCTTCGTTGACGAACCCGGGGATCGCATCACGCTTGACCGCAAAGGCCGGCACCCACCAGGAATGGATGACATCGGCAGAGGTCACCAGGAAGCGGATCTTGGCGCCAACCGGTAGCACCAACGGCTTGTCGACCTCGAGCAAATAGTGATCGCCCTTGGCTTCCTTGTTGTGGATCTGATCCTGAGGCGTGGCCAGGTTGCTGAAGAACTCGACGTCCTGACCCAGGTATTTGTAGTGCCACTTCCACTGGTAACCGGTGATCTGGATATCGATCTCCGGCTCACTGGTGTCATACATCTTGATCAGGGTCGCGGTCGCGGGAATGGCCATCGCCACCAGGATCAGGAAGGGCACGATGGTCCAGAGGATTTCGACGGTGGTGCTTTCATGAAATTTGGCGGCCACCTGCCCGGTCGAGCGACGGTGGAGAATCATCGACCAGAACATGGCACCAAAGACGATGATGCCGATCACCACACAGATCCAGAAAATGGTCATGTGCAGGTCGAATACTGCGTGACTGATTTCAGTCGCTCCAGGCGCCATATTCACAGTCCAGGCCGCTTGCGCCTGACTGAAAATCGACCACAACAGGAGGCCCATCCAGACATGTGGATGTCGCATCATTGCGGGTTCCCCTTATCGTTCTTGTTATCCCGCCGGCTTTCACCTGCGGCAAGGGAGCGGCTGCATCAGACTACGAACTTGAATCGCCGGGCCTTGCTGCATATGCAGTCGGGCGTCATCAGCTAACTCCATTCCAACCCGAGTATAGACAGCGACTGCGACCCCGCAATGCGATGGCGTAAATCATCTGAAACAGCTTGGACTTGCGCTCAAGGGCACGAATGGAGAAGGATGCAGACGAGTGGTGGCAAATCGATATAACGGCAGCGTCTCAAGGATGAAATAATTATGACAAATGCGTCTTAGCATTTTTCATAAGCAAGCTAAGTTATGTCTTCCCTATTACATTGCCTTCGTTTCCTGGAGTTTTCATGAACACCGCCGCATTGCGCGAGCAGATCCAAAAAGCCCAACAACATGAAGCCGAAACCGGCCTGCTGACGCGTCAGCTGGAAAGCAAACTGCCTCATTTACACCCGGCGATTCAGTTGCCGGAAGCGGACACCCATGGTGTGTTGACGCGATTTGTCGCCGCCTACATCGAAGAAGTGCCCGATCTGCTGGATGCAGCCAATGAAGTTGCCAGGGAAGCGGGCATCGAGTCGCAAATCAAGCCGGTGCTGAAGATCGCCGAACAGTATTTCCTCCAGCCGCCTGCGATCATGGCCGGTCATGTCGGCCTCGACGGTCTGCTGGACGAAGCCTACCTGGCGCACCGGTTTGTCGAAGAGGTCAACGACCTGTACATCAAGCATTTCGGCCAGCCACTGATCCCCTTGGACATGACTGTCGCCAACCTGATTGCTCACCAATTGATCGGTGAGTCGTTCGCCAACCAACTGGATGAGGTCGTGCACCACGCCCTCGACGAGATGCTCAACGAAGAAAGCTTCGCCACCGAATCGGTCGAAGCCTATCGCGAACAACTCAGCAGCCCGGACACCGGCGCCGCGTGGAAACGCTGGCCGTGCATGTCCCGCCGCCTGGGTGTGGGCCTGGAGCTGGATCAGCCAGCCGCCTGATTCACCATCAACACCATTCCTGCAGGAGCGAGCCCGCTCCTGCAGGGTGTTGAATTCAGAAGCGCGCCTTGGGCGTCGCCACCGGAATCGGATGACTGCCATCGAGGGGCAGGAAGCAGCCCTGATCGGCGTCATAGGCTTTGATCTGGCTGGTTTCGATGTTGTAGACCCAACCGTGAATAAACAACTGACCGTTGGCCATCCGCGACGCCACCGAAGGGTGAGTGCGCAGGTGTTGCAACTGAGCGATGACATTCTCCTCGGTGAGGATGTGCATGCTTTCGCTTTCGTTGGAGCAGTTGCAGTTGTCCTGCACCATGGTCTTGGCCACTTCGGCATGCCGCAGCCAGGCTTTGACCGTGGGCATCTTTTCCAGGCTGTCGGGGTTCAGCACCGCGCGCATGGCGCCGCAATCGGAGTGCCCGCAAATGATGATGTGGTGCACGCCAAGCGCCAGCACGGCGTACTCGATGGCCGTGGAAACACCACCGTTCATTTGCCCGTAGGGTGGCACCACGTTCCCGACGTTACGGGTCACGAACAGATCGCCGGGGGAACTCTGGGTGATCAGCTCAGGGACAATGCGTGAATCGGCACAGGCGATGAACATCGCGCGTGGCCGTTGGGCGGTGGCGAGTTTCTTGAAGAGTTCTTCCTGCTCGGGGAAGACCTCATGATGGAAACGCAGGAAGCCGTCAACGATATGCTTGAGCGCTGCATCGGCGGTTTCCACCCCGGGCTCGGGCGAAGCCGGTGCAGCCAGCGGCTGTTTATCCTTGTCACTCATGATTCATCCTCTTTTGGGAGTCAGGGAATCATCCCGTGTTGTCAGGTTTGAAGCCAGTGCCTGTTTCAAACATCAAGAGCCATTATCTCAAATCAACGACATCTGGCGACCGGGAGGGCAGAAAGCTTCACAGTCGAGGTTGAAACCTTCTCGGCGATTAAGCCCCAGACGCTTGATCGCCTTGGCGAAGCGTTGCGCCAGCAGATCGGCGAACGGGCCTTCACCACGCATCCGTGCGCCAAAGCGGCTGTCGTACAGCTCACCACCGCGGCTCTGGCGAATCAGGCTCAGCACATGGGCCGCCCGTTGCGGGTAATGAGCAGCCAGCCACTCCTCGAACAGCGGCGCCACTTCCAGCGGCAGACGCAGCATCATGTAGGCAGCACTTTGTGCG
Source organism: Pseudomonas vancouverensis (assembly GCF_004348895.1). Lineage (GTDB taxonomy): Bacteria > Pseudomonadota > Gammaproteobacteria > Pseudomonadales > Pseudomonadaceae > Aquipseudomonas > Aquipseudomonas vancouverensis. The sequence continues at coordinate 629,249 of NZ_RRZK01000007.1, read as the reverse complement.
CCGGCTGCATAGGCCTCGCTGAGAAGATTTTCCAGTTCGCTGTCGTTGATCATCGGGATCATCGGCGAGCACAGCACGCCCACCGGGATGCTCGCTTCACGCATGACGCGGATGGCCCGTAATCGAGCCTTGGGCGCTGCTGCGCGAGGCTCGAGAATGCGTTTGAGCTCGTCGTCCAGCGTGGTCAGGCTGATCATCACCGCCACCAGTCGGTGGCTGGCCAATTCAGCCAGCAGGTCGAGGTCACGCAGAATCAGTGAGCCCTTGGTGACGATGGTCACCGGGTGCCGGTAGCGCAGCAGCACTTCGAGAGTTTGCCGAGTGATCTTGTGTTCACGCTCGATGGGTTGATACGGGTCGGTATTGGAACCCAGGTTGATCGGCGCACACTGGTAGCCACGCTTTGAGAGCTGCTCCTCAAGTACCTGTGCTGCATTGGTCTTGGCAATCAGTTTTGTTTCAAAGTCCAATCCTGGCGACATGTCCCAGTAAGCATGGCTCGGTCGGGCGTAGCAATAGATGCAGCCGTGCTCGCAGCCGCGATAAGGATTGATCGTGCGATCGAACGGCAGATCCGGCGAGTTGTTGCGGGTAATGATGGTTTTCGCCTTTTCAATCCGCACCTCGGTGCCTTGGGTGACCGGCGCTTCCTGATACCAGCCATCGTCCTCGACCACCGAACGGCTGGGGGCGAAGCGGTTGTGCGGATTGGTGGCGGTTCCGCGGCCACGGGGCGGTAAGGGAGCGCTCATCAAGCAATGCCTCATGACTGTATGGGCATACAGTACGAAAGGTTGCGCGAAACCGCCAGTGCCATTCGGCACTTTGCCCTCAACACCAGGAGTCCGTGTGGTTGGTTTTTGATTGCTCATAACTTTGCAAAGTCGAGACATATATAAGTCATGGACTCTAGATAAAAATCTCCAGCATTATCTTTGTGCACGCACTGTTCGTGCATAAATCATTAAAAGGAATTAATAAATGTTTGATATTTACAAGCATGGTGTATTGTTGAGTCGGGAACCATGGAATATTTCCTGGTCCCCCAATGAAGTACGAGTTTCGATGCAACTTATCCGTAAAGATACGGCTTGGGATGCGGAAAATGGAATAAAGACTCATAAATTGGTAGACGATCTTATTTATGTAGAAGCCGCATCCCTTGACAATGGAGAGACCTTCCACATTAGTGCTATTCGCCGTGACGTCGACAATTATGTTGATCGCAATGTACAGACAAAATTGATAGCGCTGGCCAAAACTTATATCAGTGTCATGAACGTCTGATGTTTCCGCCAAACCTGTATGAAACTCACTCGAGGTTTGGCGGATCTCTCCTTGAACCTCGCGGGGTTGCGCTATCGCATTAGCACTTCGAAGCTCAACCGGGGAGGTTTTGTATTCCTGCTCTATCGGTCGGCAAGGACCGGCTGGAGCCCAGGTTGATAGATGCAAATTGTCGTTATTGTCAGTCTCGCAACGCCTAAACCATTTATCAAATAAGAGAATCTTATTATGTCGTTTTTCAATCGACGCGGTATATTTTTGCAGAAGCTTGGACCTACCATCGTCAACCCGAAAGAAATTATGGTTTCAATGCAGTTTTCCTTGAAAGAAGAAGGCTGGGATCCTGAGAGTGCGCAGGAAACCACCGCATTACTGGACTCCACCACGCTCATTGCATCCTCTTACGATGGCGGGCAATCTTTCAACATCAGGAATATCAACAAAGATATTGATGGTGATGGCGATATCGATGCCGACGACAAGGCGAAACTTCTGGCCTTGGCGAAGGCCTATGCCAGCATTGCCAACCCATAATCAAAGATGAAAAAAAAGATAACCAACTCCAGTTGAGTCGCATTCAACTGGAGTTGTATTGTTCCAGCACTCACTATTAGCCCTGTAGAAACCGCATCAGACCCACAGCTTCACGATTCTTTGACAATCAGCTCACAGGCCTTTGACCGAACAGCACGCATGCTTGCCAGCGTCTTCCCGTCCCTTTTTCGAACGGTCACCCGCACATGCCACTTCCACGCCTTATCCCGGCGATGTTTCTTTCGCTCGTCGCACTTTTCAGCCTGACGCCAGCCTTCGCCGACGACAGCACGCTGACGCGCTCTCCAGAGTGGGCTCAATCCGTCGAGCCGAAATACAATCTGTTCCAGATGTCCCCGACGCTCTATCGCAGTGCCTTGCCCGACAAAAGTGCCGTGCCGCTGCTGGAGAAACTGAAAGTCGGAACAGTGATCACCTTTCTGCCGGAATCAGACGCCAACTGGCTGGCGACACCGGGCATTGATCAGGTGCAGCTGCCTTATCGCACCAACCACGTGGACGACGCCGACGTCTTGAAGGCCTTGCGTGCCATTCAGACCGCCGAAGCCAAAGGCCCGGTCCTGATGCACTGCAAGCACGGTTCCGATCGCACGGGCTTGATGGCAGCCATGTACCGGGTTGTCGTACAGGGCTGGAGCAAGGAAGATGCACTGAATGAAATGACCCAAGGTGGTTTCGGTGATAGCACCCACTTCAAGGACGGCATTCGCTACATGATGAAAGCCGATGTGGACAAGCTGCGCACGGCCCTGGCAAACGGTGATTGCAGCACCAGCCCGTTCGCTGCCTGCTCGATGAAGAGCTGGTTCAAGTCGGCGCATATCGAATAAAAAAAGCCCCCATGCAATGGGGGCTTTTTTGTTACCGCAACATAATCAGTCCGGCTTTTTCTTCAGTTTGGGGTTCGGGAAGAACTGAACCGCCTGAACCTTGGTGTCGGCCACTTTGGGCGCGGTGGTATTGACCCGCGTGCCCAGCTCCTTGGGCACCGACAAGCCTTGTTCATTGAGCGTGTCGGAGTAACCACAGGCCACGCACTCACGGTGCGGGACCTGGTCTTCGTTCCACATCATCAACTTGTCCGGCTCGCTGCATGCCGGGCAGACCGCCCCGGCAATAAAGCGTTTTTTCGTAATCACAGGCCCCTCACTCATGCTGCCGCGTCCTCACTCAGGCCGCTGTGGCGCAAGAGTGCGTCAATCGACGGCTCACGGCCACGGAAGTCGACGAACAGCACCATCGGATCCTGGGAACCGCCGCGCGCCAGGATCGCCTCACGGAATGCTCGGCCGGTCTCGGCGTTGAGCACACCTTCCTCTTCAAACTTCGAAAAGGCGTCGGCCGAGAGCACTTCAGCCCACTTATAGCTGTAGTAACCCGCGGCGTAACCGCCGGCGAAGATGTGCGCAAAACTGTTGGGGAAGCGGTTGTAGGCTGGCGGACGCATCACCGACACTTCGTCACGCACGCCTTCGAGCACTTGCAGCACGCTGCGGCCGTCGCCGTGGGTGGCGTGCAGTTCGAAGTCGAACAGCGAGAACTCCAGCTGGCGAACCATCATCAGGCCGGACTGGAAGTTTTTCGCCGCGAGCATTTTCCCGAGCAGGTCCTGAGGCAGAGGCTCGCCAGTTTCATAGTGACCGGAAATCAGCGCCAGGCCTTCCGGCTCCCAGCACCAGTTTTCCATGAACTGGCTTGGCAGCTCGACCGCATCCCAGGCCACGCCATTGATGCCGGACACGCCGGCATGCTCGACGCGGGTCAGCAGGTGATGCAGGCCATGGCCGAATTCGTGGAACAGGGTGGTCACTTCATCGTGGGTCAGCAGCGCAGGCTTGCCGCTGTCGGCCGGGGTGAAGTTGCACACCAGGTTCGCCACCGGGCTTTGCAGAACGCCACCGGCGGTGCGGCGACGGTCGCGAGCACCGTCCATCCAGGCGCCGCCACGCTTGTTGGCGCGGGCATAGAGGTCGAAGAAGAAGCGGCCGACGTGCTGGCCGTTTTCCTTGATTTCGAACAGGCGGACATCCGGGTGCCAGGTGTCGAAACCTTTCTGTTCGGCGATTTCGATGCCGTACAGACGCTGCACAATGGCGAACAGGCCGCTCAATACCTTGTCGATCGGGAAGTAGGCACGCAGGGCTTCCTGGGCCACGCTGTAGCGTTGTTCGCGGAGTTTTTCCCCGTAGAAACCGCTGTCCCAGCTTTGCAGGTCTGCGCAGCCTTGTTCGGCCGCGTAGGCCTTGAGTTGCTCCAGGTCCTGGGCGGCGAACGGTTTGCTGCGCTTGGCCAGGTCACGCAGGAAGCTCAGCACCTGATCGCTGGATTCGGCCATCTTGGTTGCCAGGCTCAGCTCGGAGAAACTGGCGAAGCCCAACAGCTTGGCCAGTTCCTGGCGCAGGTCGAGGATCTCTTCCATGACCGGGCCATTGTCGTTCTGGCCAGCATTCGGCCCCTGGTCCGACGCGCGGGTGCAGTAGGCCGCGTAGACTTCTTCACGCAGTGCACGGTCCTGGGCGTAGGTCATCACCGCGTAGTAGCTCGGGAATTCCAGGGTGATCAGCCAGCCGTCGAGGTTCTTGGCCTGGGCAGCGGCCGCCATTTGCGCCTTGGCCGAATCGGTCAGGCCGGCGAGGACGGCTTCATCGGTGATGTGCTTGGTCCACGCCTGGGTGGCGTCGAGCAACTGGTTGGAGAAACGGCTGCCCAGTTCCGACAGTTTACTTTGCACTTCGGCATAGCGCTTCTGCTCGGCTTCCGGCAGGTCGATACCCGACAGACGGAAATCACGCAGGGAGTGTTCCAGGATGGTTTTCTGCGCCACGTCGAAACCGGCGGCTTCCGGGCTGTTGGCCAGGGCATCGAAGGCCTGGAACAGCTCGCGGTTCTGGCCCATTTCGGTGGAATAGGCGCTCAGGGCCGGCAGGCACGACTCATAAGCTTCGCGCAGTTCGGCGCTGTTGCACACGGCGTTGAGGTGACTGACCGGGCTCCAGGCTGCGCCCAGGCGATCGTTCAGCTCGTCCATCGCCAGTACGAGGCCAGCCCAGGTAGGCTGTTTGCCCTGGGTTTTGAGGATTTCGACAATGGCGGCGCGGTTGTCAGCCAGGATCTGTTCGATGGCCGGTTGCACATGTTCGGCACGGATCGCGGAGAACGGCGGCAGGTCATAGGACTGCAAAAGAGGGTTGTTCACGCTCACGTTGGCACCTTGGCTGAAGAAACATGCAACCATCTTAATTACAATCGACGCTCACCGCAGCTATCAGCGACAGAGAGAAACACTATCGTGAACCTTCGCAAGTATCAGAACCATACGCCACAGCTGGGCAAAGGCGCCTTTGTCGACCGTTCGGCAGTGGTGATCGGTGACGTCGAGATCGGCGAGGACAGCTCGGTCTGGCCTCTGACGGTGATCCGCGGCGACATGCACTGCATCCGCATCGGTACGCGTACCAGCGTCCAGGATGGCTGCGTGCTGCACATCACCCATGCAGGCCCGTTCAATCCCGATGGTTTTCCACTGCTGATCGGCGATGACGTGACCATCGCCCACAAGGTCATGCTGCACGGCTGCACCGTCGGCAGCCGGGTGCTGATCGGCATGGGCAGCATCGTCATGGATGGCGCGGTGGTCGAGGATGACGTGATCATCGGCGCCGGTAGCCTGGTGCCACCGGGCAAGCGTCTGCAAAGTGGCTTCCTGTACGTCGGCAGCCCGGTGAAACAGATCCGCCCGCTGACCGACAAGGAACAGGCCTTTTTCACCTACAGCGCGGCGAACTACGTCAAGCTCAAGGACCTGCACCTGGCCGAAGGCTACGACCAGATCTGAACCGTCTCGCTACTGCCCAGGATTTTTCATGCATTACCAAACCGTTTTATTCGACCTCGACGGCACCCTGACCGACCCGCGCGAAGGCATCACCCGCTCGATCCAGTTCGCCCTGAGCAAACTGGGTATCGATGAGCCCGACCTGAGCAAACTCGAGCACTTCATCGGCCCGCCGCTGTTGCAGGCGTTCATGCAGTTCTATGCCTTCGACGAAGCCAAGGCCTGGGAAGCGGTGAACTTTTATCGCGAGCGCTTCAAAGTCACCGGGCTGTACGAAAACCGCGTATTCGACGGTGTCACGCCGCTGCTGGAAACCCTGAACGGACAAGGCCGGCAGCTGTACATTGCCACCTCGAAACCCTGGGTGTTCGCCCGCGAAATCGCCCGGCATTTCGATTTCGCCAAACACTTCAAAGTGATCTACGGCAGCGAACTGGACGGTACCCGCACCAACAAGGTCGAGCTGATCGCTCACTTGATGGCCGAAGAGGGCCTGGACCCGACCGATACGCTGATGATCGGCGACCGCAAGCACGACCTGATCGGCGCGCGCAGCAATGGCCTGGACGCCGCGGCGGTGGGCTATGGCTTTGGCAGCCACGAAGAGTTGAGCGCCGAAGCGCCGGCTTTTCATTTTGAAACGCTGGACGCGCTGCATCGGGCGTTTTTGCAACGATAGTTGAGCCACCCCTAACCCCTTGTGGGAGCGGGATTGCTTGCTAGGGCGGTGCATCAGGAAGCATCGATGTCGACTGACACTCCCTCATCGCGAGCAAGATCGCTCCCACAGGGGACGGCATGCATCCTCAAGGTCTGGGTGGCGGCGCCAGCTTCTGCCCTTGCTCCACCGCCCAGCTTACAACCTGTGCGGTCAACTGATCATTGGCCTGACCGAACGCAGACACCACCGCCGGGACCTGCACAGCGCTGACCGGCTGGCGCACTTCGAAGCGGCGGCTGGCCAGCAGGCGCTGGTCATAGCTGCGCACCAACAAGGCATCCAGGCGCACCACCACACTGGCATTCGCGCCCTGGTATTCGGTCTGGAAAGCTTGCAGGCTGCCACCCAATTCCAGATCGGTCTGGAAAATGCTGTCGTCAGTGCTCACCAGCGAGACCCTGCCGTCATGCTGAAATCCCTCCAGCAGACGATTGCGCACCAGCACCGGCGCCGGGTCGCTCCAACGCGAGCCCTTGTAGTGGCTGATCACATCGCCCTGGGGAATCACCGCGATGTTCGGGCTGTTCAACGCCTCGCTCGATTGCAGCTTGGTCAGGCGCAGCGACCAGTGTTGCGGCGCGCCACGGCTGGCGGGTGCGCTGGTTGCAGCGGAGGGCAGGCGATAAACGTCGAACGGTTCTTGCTTGGGCAGGATCGAGCAGGAACTGATCAGCATGAAGCCGGCGAGCAAGGCAATACGGGTCAGCGTCATGGCGTGAATTCCTTGGTCTTGTCACTGCCCAGCAGGTAACCGCTGGGGTTGGCCTCCAGGCGTTTGGTAATGGCGCGCAACGAGGTCAAGGTCTCGCGCATTTCGCGCACGGCCGGGCCCAGGCCACTGAGCCCCTGCATGCCGCTGTTGATCGAATCCTCGTTTCTGGCCAGCAGCTTGTTGAGGGTGGCACTGCTTTCTTCCAGGGATTTCATGGCCTGCTCGGCGCTGCCGAACATCTGCTTGCCGTTATCGTTGAGCAAGCCGTTGGCGGTGCGCATCAACGCGCTGGTCTGTTCCAGCATGTTGTTGGCTTGTTTGCCCACCGACGCCAGTTGCTTCATGGCCTGACGGATATCGTCTTTCTGATCGGCCACCGCTCCGGTGGCTTGCTCCAGGTGCTCCAACGTGTTGCTGATGCGCTCGATGTTTTCGGTGGAGAACAACAGATTGGCGTTCTGCATCAGCGTGTTCACACCAGACATCAGGTCGTTGCTGTCATTGAGCAGACGCGCGATGGGTGAAGGCGAGGCGACGATGGTCGGCAGGTTACCGTCCTTGCCGCGCAGCTTCGGACTCTGGGGCGTGCCACCGCTGAGCTGGATGATCGAGGTGCCGGTCACTCCGGTCAGGGCCAGCTTGGCATTGGTGTCTTCCTTGACCGGGGTATCACCGGCCAGGCGAATCCGCGCCAGCACCCGGCGCGGGTCCTTCGGGTCCAGGCGCAACGAAATCACGTCGCCGACCTTGATCCCGCTGTACTGCACGGAGCTGCCCTTGGACAGACCGCTGACTGCCTCGTTGAACACCACTTCGTAGTCCTTGAACTCGGTGTCGACGCTCGACTTGGCCAGCCACAGTCCGAACAACAGCGCGGCCGTCACCACGATCACGGTGAACAGGCCGATCAATACATGATGGGCTCGGGTTTCCATGTCAGACCTCGTTTAACTGTTGAGCGGCCGTCAATGCCGCGCGGCCGCGTGGGCCATGGAAATACTCGTGAATCCACGGGTCATTGGTTTCCGAGACCTTGTCGATGGCGTCCGCCACCAACACTTTTTTCTGCGCCAGCACCGCCACCCGGTCAGTGATGGTGTACAGCGTGTCGAGGTCGTGGGTGACCAGAAAAACGCTCAGGCCCAGGGCATCACGCAGGGTCAGGATCAACTGATCGAACTGCGCCGCACCGATCGGATCGAGGCCGGCGGTAGGCTCATCGAGAAACAGGATGTCCGGATCAAGCGCCAGGGCCCGGGCCAATGCGGCACGCTTGATCATGCCGCCGGACAGCGACGCGGGGTATTTGTCCGCCGCCGACAGCGGCAACCCGGCCAATGCCATCTTCACAGCCGCCAGGTGCTCGGCATCATCACGGCTCAAGCCGGCGTGTTCGATCAGGGGCAAGGCCACGTTCTCGGTCACCGTCAGCGAAGAAAACAGCGCGCCCTTCTGAAACAGCACGCCAAAGCGTCGCTCAATCATGGAACGCTCGTGCTCAGGCAAGCTCGGCAGGTTCTTGCCGAAGACCTTGACCATGCCTTCGCTGGGCTGGCGCAAGCCGACGATGCTGCGCAACAGCACGGATTTACCGCTGCCGGAGCCGCCGACCACGGCAAGGATTTCGCCTTTGTACAAATCCAGATCGAGGTTCTCGTGCACGCTCTGACGGCCAAAGCGGTTGCACAGGCCACGCACTTCGATCACCGCCTCGGCAGGCGCTCGGGGTAGACGACTCACCAGCCCATCTCCATGAAAAACATCGCTGCAATCGCATCGAACACGATCACGACGAAGATTGACTGCACCACGCTCGAGGTGGTGTGAGCGCCAACGGATTCGGCGCTGCCGCTGACCTTGAAGCCTTCAAGGCAGCCGATCGCCGCGATCAGGAAGGCGAAGATCGGCGCTTTGACGATCCCCACCAGAAAATGCTGCACGCCGATGTCCGTTTGCAGCAGCGAGAGGAACATCGCCGGTGAAATATCCAGCGCCACCGCACAGACCACGGCTCCACCGATAATCCCCGACAGCATGGCCAGGAATGTCAGCATCGGCAGGGCGATCAGCAACGCCAGCACACGGGGCACCACCAGCAGCTCCACAGGGTCGAGCCCCAGGGTGCGGATGGCATCGATTTCTTCGTTGGCCTTCATCGAACCGATTTGCGCGGTGAACGCACTGGCGGTGCGCCCGGCCATGAGGATGGCGGTCAGCAACACGCCGAACTCGCGCAGGAAAGCGAAGCCCACCAGGTCGACGGTGAAGACCGTGGCGCCAAAGGTCGCGAGCACGGTGGAGCCAAGGAAGGCCACGACTGCGCCGACCAGAAACGTCAGCAGTGCGACGATAGGCGCGGCGTCGAGACCGGTCTGTTCGATGTGCGCGATGGTCGGTGTGATGCGCCAGCGTTTTGGACGGAACAGGCCGCGGGCGATGGTTTCGATGATCAGGCCGACGAAACCGAGCAGCTGTAGGGTGTCCTGCCAGACGGTGTCCACTGCGCGGCCGATGCGGGTCAGCAATTGCACGGTGACGCTGATTTCCGGTTCCTTGATTGGCACGCAGAAATCGGTCAGCGAGCAGTAAACCGTCTGCAGCAGGGCACGATCAGGAGCGGAAAGGGTGCAATCGGGATGCTCCGCCGAACGACCGATTCGCTCGGAGCCCAGCAGCTCCACCAGTAACGACGCACCTGCGGTATCGAGGGCACCGAGGCCATTGAGATCGATGGGTGTGTCGGCGTCGTACTGACCGTAAAGTTTTTCGCTCAACAGCTTGAGGTCGGCGTAATGGGCAAGCGTCCAGTCGCCTGTCACCCGCAACCGCGCAGGCGTAAGCGAAGTGTCTAGCTGGGCATTTCCGGCCATTGGGCTGTTGATCATAAGCTCCGTGCTTGTTCGGTGGTAACGCAGCCCTACGTAATAGCACGAACCGGGCTACTTTTCTTTGACCGCTGTGCTGTCCTTGACCTCGAAGCGCAGCACACCGATCACCTGACCGTCTTCAGTCAGCACCCGCACTTGCCACTTGCCGACCGGGTTACCGGGGAAATTCTGCTTGTGCGTCCAGGCCCGGTAACCTTCCTTGCGGCCCCCGTGGATGTCCAGCGGGATACGGTCGACCTCATTCCCGTTGAACTGCCACACGTGATAAATGCGCTCGTCGAGGCCGCGCGGCGCGTTGATTGCAGTGTAGGCATAGAGACCACCGCTGCGAATCTGCTCGGCGCTGACTTCATCAAGGCTGGCGCCGGGCGTGCGGTCCTGCATTTGTGTGCTGATCGCCACGTCGGTCATCCACAGGGTGGCCGGCGGCACCCACGAACGCAGCTCCCATCCGACCGCACCGATGCCCAGGGTAATACTGAGGATCGCCAGCGCGCTGCGCAACGTGCGGATCGGGAAAATCGACGCCAGGCTCGGGAACGACAGCAGCACCGCGATGCCCAGCGCCCATTTGAAGCTCTGCGCGGTGGTCAGGTGCAGGATCACCGGCAGTGCGGTGAGCAACGCGGCGAACAGGGTCAGGGTGTGCAGGGCGAGGAATGCCCAACGGCGCGGCGCCAGCCATTTGTAATAGAGCGGGTCGATGATCGAAATCAGTGCCGCGATGCCCAGCAGGCCGGTGAAAAACAACTGGCCGCTGTTCCAGGTCGTCGTGATGAAAAAGAACGGCAGGACGAAAAACAGGCTTTCCTGATGGATCATCTGCGTGGCGTAGCGCAACAGCGGCTGCGGGATTTCACGCTTGAAAATACGGGTGAACAACTGAGTCAGGCTGTTTTCCAGCATCAGCCAGATCCAGCTGATCAGCATGATGGTGGTGATCCAGGTCGCCAGGCCCTGTTGCCGGTCGACCAGAATGAAACTGCAAACGCCTGAGATAAAACCGCCGAGCGCAATGACCCCGGGATAGCGCTTCATCAAGTCGAGGATGCGCTGTACGAAAAGGGGCATGTTTTGCATTGGGCGGTTCACAGTAGTCGTAGGAAAAATCCTCAACAGGGTACCGCTGGCGCGGCGGTGTGGCGAGGGTTTGCACTCACCTGCACCGCGCGACCTGTGGGAGCAAGCCTGCTCGCGATGAAGCCATTCGCTTCAACATCAGCGTTGAATGACGGATCGCCATCGCGAGCAAGCTCGCTCCCACAAGGAAAACCTATTTCCTGCGATGGAAGCGCCATGCCACCAGACCGAGCAGCAACATCCCCAACGCCCCAGCCGCCAGCCACAGCAATTGGTCATAACTGAACAGTGGCTTCTCGATCCGCAGGTAACCCGGCTGCAACAGCAACTCGCGCACCGCCTTGTTCGCCTCTTGCAGCGTCACGGCCTTCAGCTCCCGGGCCGGATCGGCGAAACGACCGTCCTCGTAGTCGCCGATGGCCCCCCAATAGTAATCGGCCAGCGCGCTGTTGCCTTGCACCGCCCAAGCCTGCCGGGCGATAGCAGCCTCTTTCAGGCGATTGAAGGTCTCGGCGTTCAACCCCTCCTTGAGCAGCCTGGCCTTCAGGTCCTCCAGCACTTGCTCGGCCTCGGGCACGTCATCGCGCTCAAGGTCGGCGTTGAGGCTCATGAAACCCACACCACCGAACACTTCGCGCTCCGCCCAAGGACCGTAGGACAGACCGTGGGCCAGGCGCAGCTCACGGTAGAGCGCCCAGTCCAGGTAGTCCTTGAGCAGGTCGAAGGTTTCGTCGTGTTCGTCCTCCAGCACGGGCTCAGGCACCAACCAGTGCAGTTTGGCCCCGTTGCCGACCAGGCCATGGGTCAAGGTCCGCTCATGGGCGGCGCTGGAGGCGATCTGTGGCAGCGGCGGATGCTCGCTGGGCGTGATCGCTTCCAGCGCGCCATAGGCCCGCTCCAGATAAGCCGGCAACAACTTGTCGAGATCGCCGACCACGATCAGGGTCATGTTGTTCGGCGCGTACCAGTCCTTGCGCACGCGCTCCAGCTGTTCGCGGGTCAGGTTATCGACTTCGGCGCGCTGGGCACATTTGAGGCCCAGTTCCACCGCCAATTGGCTGCTGGCGGTATGGCCAAGATCCTGGCGGTCGAGCCAGCGTTGCAGGTGCGAGTAGTGGCCGCCATCCTCACGCTCCACCACTTGCTTTGCGGCATTGATGGCGTTGTCGTCGAAGTGCGTCTGGGTCAGCAAGGCCAGCAGCAGGTCGAGCACCTTGCGCTGGTTTTTCGCCGGGGCTTCGATGACGAAGGTGGTGTCGGCGTTGCTGGTGAAGGCGTTCCACTCGCCACCCAGTGCCTGCATGCGCTCTTCAAGGCCGCCTTCGCCGCTGGCGTCGATGCCGCTGAACAGGAGGTGCTCTAGCAGGTGCGGCAGCTCTTTTTCGTCGCAGCTGAAATCATCCAGGCCCACCCCAACTACCAGCCGGATCGCCACATGCCCGCGATCAGCACTGGGTTTGAGCAGCAACTGCAAGCCGTTGCGCAGGGTATAGCCCTCGACCTGGAAGCGATCCAGGGCCAGCGAGGGAAGAGAAACCAGCAACAGACAAGCGAACAACAGACAACGCATAACGAGCTTCCAGGCAATCAATAGGCGATCCGTGTCGTCAGTCGGGCCGACGTACTCACGAATGACCTTCCGGCTGAATCAGTAGTACTGACTGGCCACTGTGCCAGACGTTCAAGGTGAATGCGTGATGTCGTTCAAGTCTTCAATGGCCAAGGCGCCGGTCTCCGAGGTTTCCAGCACGACGTAGGCACTGCTGCAGAACAGCGAATTCAAGCGCTTCATGTCGGCAATCAGTTCCAGATGCAAGGAGCTGGTTTCGATACTTTGCACGATTTTACGTTGCAAGCGGCTGACATGGGCGTGGGCCAGACGCCGCTCCTGAGCGCGAAAACGACGTTTCTCGCGCAGCAACTGACGGGCACTCTCCGGATCGGCACTGAGGAACACCGACATGCCCAGCCGCAGATTGGAGATCAATTGGCTGTGCAAGCCCACCAGCTCATCCAGTCCGGTTTCTGAGAAAGAACGGCGCTGGGAGGTTTTCTGCTGCTGGACCTTGCGCAGCATGCGCTCGATCAGGTCGCTGGCGAGTTTCAGGTTGATCGCCAGTTCGATGATTTCCGCCCAGCGTCGGCTGTCCTGGTCGCTGAGGTCTTCCCGGGGCATTTGTGCCAGATACAGCTTGATTGCGCTGTAGAGCGACTCGACATCATCGGTCAGGCGGCGCATTTCCTGGGTCACCGCCGTTTGTTTGCCACGCAGCACATCGAGCATGGCTTCGAGCATGCTGTCGATCAGGTCGCCCATGCGCAGGGTCTCCCGCGCCGCGTTGGCCAATGCAAGCCCCGGGGTGTCCAACGCGGTTGGGTCCAGATGGCGGGGTTTGGCGGTGCCATTGGCTTGCGGGCGCTCCGGCAACACCCAGGCACAGAACCGCGCCATCGGCCCGACGCTGGGCACCAGGATCAGGCAACGTGCGGTGTTGTAGAGCAGGTGAAAGCCGATGACCAGTTCCTGAGGGCTGAAGTCCAGGCCATCGAGCCAGTGCGCCAGCGGGTCCAGAACCGGGATGATCAACAGCAGGCCGATCAGCTTGTACAACAGGCTGCCCAGCGCCACCTGGCGCCCGGCGGTGTTCTGCATGCTGGTGCTGAGGAACGCGAGCACACCACTGCCGATATTGGCACCAATCACCAGGCCGATGGCCACTGGCAGGCTGATCACGCTGGCGCCGGCCAGAGTCGCAGTGAGCAAGACGGCCGCCAGGCTGGAGTAGGAAATCATCGCGAACAGCGCACCAACCAGCGCATCGAGGAGGATATCGCCGGTCAGCGAGGCGAAAATCACCTTGACCCCCTTGGCGTGGGTGATTGGGTGCGCCGCCTCGACGATCAGTTGCAGTGCCAGGATGATCAATCCCAGACCAATGGCGACACGGCCCATCTGTCCGAGCCGGGTCTGTTTGCGCGACAGGAAGAAAATCACCCCGATGAAGATCAGCAGGGGCGATAGCCACGACAGATCGAAGGTCAGCACCCGTGCCATCAAGGCTGTACCGACATCCGCACCGAGCATCGTCACCAGCGCCGGCGTCAGCGCCATCAGGCCCTGGCCGACGAAAGACGTAACGAGCATGGCGGTGGCGTTGCTGCTCTGGACCATGGCCGTGACCACGATGCCCGAGATGAATGCCAGCCAGCGATTGGCCATGTTCTGGCTGATGACATGGCGCAGATTGGTGCCGTACACCCGCAGGATGCCGGTTCGGACGATGTGCGTGCCCCAGATCAGCAGGGCGACGGCGGAGAGCAGATTGAGCAGGGTGAGCATACCGGCCCCCTGTGGTGTAGCGCCCCAATGGAGCAAGTTGAAGTACCGCGAAACGTTCTAGGTTCTGATACTTAAGCTGTAGTTGCCTGACGGCCTGAGCGCCAGCATCGCATAGCTAAAGAAGGGATTGAAACAAAAGCGTCATGAAAACAGCTTCATGCGCTGCACAACGTAATGTGGGAGCGAGTCTGCTCGCTCCCACAGGTTTTGCTTCGCTAGCGCTTGCGGGTTACTGGCCCGGAATGTCCTTGCGCAGTTTCACCGGGTCCTGCTGCTTCTTTTTTGCAATCGCGCTGCGCATCTTGATGTTGATCGCTTCCACCGCCAGCGAGAACGCCATGGCGAAGTAGACGTAGCCTTTTGGCACATGCACGTCGAAGGATTCGGCAATCAGCACCGTACCGACGATCAGCAGGAACGACAGCGCCAGCATCTTCAGCGACGGGTGCTTGTCGATGAATTCGCTGATCTTGCCGGACGCCAGCATCATCACCAGTACAGCGACGACAATGGCCGCAACCATGACCGGCACGTGGGAGACCATGCCCACCGCGGTGATCACCGAGTCCAGGGAGAACACGATGTCGATGATCGCGATCTGGATGATGGTGTAGAGGAAATTGCCGCCCTTGCCCTTCGGCTCGTCGTTGGTTTCGTCTTCGCCTTCCAGCGCGTGGTACATCTCTTGCGAGCTCTTCCACAGGAGGAACAGACCACCGAAGAACAGGATCAGGTCGCGCCCGGAAATGCCCTGGCCGAACAGCACGAACAGGTCGGCCGTCAGGCGCATGACCCAGGTGATCGATAGCAGCAACAGGATGCGCGTGATCATCGCCAGCGCCAGACCGAAGATGCGCGTGCGCGCCTGCATGTGTTTGGGCATGCGGCTGACCAGGATCGAAATCATGATGATGTTATCGATGCCCAGAACGATTTCCAGAGCGGTCAGGGTAAAGAAAGCAACCCAGATTTCAGGGTTGGTCAGCCATTCCATGTGTATTCCTTTGAGCGAGTGTTAAACCAAAAAGGGCCCGGGCTTCAAACAGCAAAGCCTGGACCCGAAATGGTGAGTCTTGGGCTTATAGAGTGCTGAACATCGGGAAAGTCCCCAACAACAGTGCAGCAATCAGGATGCAGATACACACCAGCACAGCCCACTTGAGGGTGAAGCGCTGGTGATCACCAAAATCGATACCGGCCAGCGCTACCAACAGATAGGTCGATGGTACCAGCGGGCTCAACAGGTGGACGGGCTGACCGACGATCGAGGCACGTGCCATCTCAACCGCGGTTATACCGTAATGGCTGGCGGCTTCGGCAAGTACCGGTAACACGCCGTAATAAAATGCATCGTTCGACATGAAGAACGTGAACGGCATGCTCACCAGGGCCGTGATCACCGCCAGGTACGGGCCGAGGAAGTCCGGAATCACTGCCAGCAGGCTTTTCGACATAGCGTCGACCATGCCGGTGCCGCTCAGGATACCGGTAAAGATACCCGCTGCGAAAATCAGGCTGACCACCGACAACACACTGCCGGCGTGCGCCGAAACGCGATCCTTCTGCTGTTGCAGGCAAGGGT
Organism: Pseudomonas vancouverensis; assembly: GCF_004348895.1. GTDB lineage: Bacteria > Pseudomonadota > Gammaproteobacteria > Pseudomonadales > Pseudomonadaceae > Aquipseudomonas > Aquipseudomonas vancouverensis. The sequence goes on along the minus strand of NZ_RRZK01000007.1, from coordinate 613,249 downwards.
AGTTGACGATCATGGCAATACTGAACGCCACCATGAACAGCACCGGCAGCGGCAGCAGGCCGGCCACCAGGGTGCACATCAAGGCCAGGGTCAACAGGCCGTTGAACCAGATCAGCTTCGGACGACGGGCATCCGGGAACTGCGAGACGCTGATTTCGCTGTGATCGATTTCATCCGTCACCAGGTGCAGCTCACCCAGGCGTGCACGCTCACGCATGCCATAGAAGTAGGCGATGACCAGGATCGCTACCACGCCGGCAGCCATCGCCGGGATCATCGGCACGAAGATGTCCGACGGATCCACGTGCAACGCACTGGCGGCACGGGCGGTCGGTCCGCCCCACGGGGTCATGTTCATCACGCCACCGGCGAGAATGATCAGGCCGGCCATGATCCGCGGGCTCATGCCGATGCGGCTGTACAGCGGCAGCATGGCGGCCACGCAGATCATGTAGGTGGTCGCGCCGTCACCGTCGAGGGACACCACCAGCGCCAGCACGGCAGTGCCGACCGAGACTTTCAGCGGGTCACCCTTGACCATTTTGAGGATCTTGCGCACGGCCGGGTCAAACAGGCCAGAGTCGATCATCAGGGCGAAGTACAGGATTGCGAACATCAGCATCACGCCAGTCGGCGCGAGCTTGGTGATGCCTTCGAGCATCATCGGGCCGATCTTCGGCGCAAAACCGCCGAACAGGGCGAAGGCAATCGGGATAATGATCAGGGCGATCAGCGCGGACAGGCGCTTGGTCATGATCAGGAACATGAACGTGATGACCATGGCAAAGCCAAGGAAAGTCAGCATGGGAATACTCCAGGCGTAGCGCGGCTAGGGAATGGGCGGATCGGGCGTGATCAGCGCAGAACGGGAAGCACGAGGCGTACGGGTGGAGTTGCAGCGAAGCGGCGGGTAGAAGAGGACATCAGAATCACCATTGTTGTTGTTAATTGGGCCTGACGTGCAAGCGAACGCACGCGTGGCCAACCGGTCTGTTGCCGGTAGTGGTGGCGATCCTAATAGGGGAAGCTTTCAGCCAGCTTTCGCCAGTGAAAGCTTTGGGCGGATGTACAACCGGTCGTCGGACAGTGGCAGCGCTTTACATCCGGTTGAGGCCATCGTCGGAACGCCGCCCGGAGCAAGCTCACTGGAGTCTGGATCAGATGCATCAGGAGGGAACAGCTATGACCGATATTCACACCGGCGGCTGCCACTGCGGGCAACTGCGCTATCAATTCAACGGCCCGTTGCACGACATCGCCCACTGCCACTGCTCGATTTGTCGGCGGGTCAGCGGCGGTATCGTGACTACATGGATCACTGTTCCAGCCTCCGCCTTTCAGTGGCTGGCCGGAACACCTACCCGTTACGACTCGTCAGCCACCTGCGCACGCTATTTCTGCGGCCGCTGTGGTGCACAACTGGCCCTGATGACGCACCTGAGCCCGGAAAGCATTGACCTGACCATCGCCACCCTCGATCACCCGGAACAGGCGCCGGCCGAGCGCCACATCTGGACCAACAGCCGCCTGCCCTGGCTGCATCTGGACGAACAGTTGCCCGGCGAAGCCGAAGAAACCCTTTGATCAAAAAATAGACAGGTCCAACGGACGCACTGCACCCATCCAGATCGCATGTTCGGTGTGGTCGAGCAGATCGTTGCCGGTATCCGGGTGCAGGAACACCACCAGACCCTGGCGATTGAGCGCCAGCCAGGGCAGCACCTCGCCTATGAGTTGCGGCTCGAAGGCCAATTGGCAACTCCAGTCCGGGTGCGGCCCGACCGGGCGCTCGTGCATGCGCCCCATCTTCAGGGCAAACAACTGTGCTGCCCGCTCACACAAGACCCGCGCCTGCTCGAGGGTATTGGCGTCGTAATACACGTGGGCGTGATAGCCCGTGATCTGTTGCATGTTCAATCCCTCTGAAACCTGTTCGAACCGCCGGGATGTCCCACCGGTCACACACTATATGCGTGGGAAAAACAGGGAGCCCAGCCATGAAAAATGCCGAAACCCCAGCCGTGAAAGTGGTGCTCTATGGTGCCATGAGTAGCTTGGGCAGTGCGCTGATGGCTGAAATGCTGCGCCGCCAACACGAAGTCATCGCCATCCTCAATGATCTGACAACGCTCGCGCCACGCCCTGGACTGCGGGCGAAGAAGGGCGACCTGTTCGACGCCGAGCGGGTCAAGCAAAGCGTCGCCGGCGGCTCTGCCGTCCTCTGTTTACTGGATGCCCCCGGGCTGCCGCTGAACAGCGAATACGTGGAAAAAACCATTGTCCCCGGCCCGGTGGAGCAGGTACTGGCCGTGGATGCGCTGATTGAAGGCATGCAGGCGGCGGGCGTACCCCGGTTGTTTCTGGTGGGCGATTTCGACGTACTGGACGATCCAGAGATGGAAGATCATCTGCAATTGCATGCGGCCGAAGAAATTCGCGAGGCTCTGCAAAGCAGTCGCCTGCAATGGACAATGGTCAATGCGCCTTGGGCTGTCGCGGGCCTGACTCTGGAACACTTCACCCAGGTCAGCAGCAGCCTTGAAGCAGGCATGGCCGAAACCCTTGATCGCCTGAATCGGGTCGCCGTGGGCATTGCCGATGAAATGCAGTTGAACCTGCACCTGGGTGAGCATGTGAATTTCGTCGCTACAACCGGGCCGTAGCATCACACCGCAATCGAAGGAAACGAAAGCCCCGACAGTGATTGCGCACTGCTGGCCTGCTCGGCCATCAACCAGTCGACAAATTGCTGGATCAATGCCCCGCGTCGTTTGCGCTGGGGCAAGACCACGTAATAACCCAGCCTGGACATCAGCGTTTCGGCAATCGGTCGGCACAACAATCCTTGCGCCAGCAAGTTATCCACAAGGTGACGCCAGCCGATGGCCACGCCCTGTCCGCCAATCGCGGCCTGAATCAACAAGGTGTAATTGTCGAAACGCAACTGACCCGGGGCCGGCGGCGAAGTGATGCCCAACTCGCGGAAGACGCCGCTCCAGTCGAACCAGTTGCTGCTGTTCTCGCCGCGCAGGTGCAACAACGGGAACTCGAGCAACGACTGCGCCGGCAAGGGCAACGGTCGCTCACTGAGCAATTGCGGGCTGCATACGGGGAACACTTCCTCGCTGAACAACCAGTGGCTTTCACCCTGTTTGAAGCGACCATCACCGAACAGTACAGCTACATCGATATCGGTACGTAGCATGTTATGACTGCGTTCACTGGTCACCAAACTCACGTCGACCTGGGGATTGGCGGCGTGAAAACGGTGCAGGCGCGGCATCAACCAGTAGGCCGCGAAGGCAAAGTCAGTGGCCACCTGAAGCACTTCATGTTGCTGCTGTGCGCTGATTGCGCTCAAACCGGCATCGATATGCTGCAATCCGAGCTGAACTTGCTGAAAAAGCACCATGCCCGCCTCGGTCAGTTCAATGCCGCGATAGATGCGATCAAACAACCGCGTCGCCAGTTGTTCCTCCAGACGCTTTATCTGCTGGCTGATCGCAGGCTGCGTTGTACCCAGTTCATTGGCAGCCGCCGTGAAACTGCGCTGGCGGGCGGCAGATTCGAAGGCGCGGAGCAGATCCAGAGACAGGTCACCGAGGGTGTCATACATAAGCTGTGCTTATCCTAGTCATTGCCGTACATGGGCTTTACCGCAGGCCAGTGGGATTCCATTCTCGATCCCAGCACCTTCGCATAAACATCCACTATGGAATGCCGCGATCACATGAAGCGCAAGAACATTCTTTTCATCATGGCCGATCAAATGGCCGCGCCAATGTTGCCGTTCTACGGCCCATCGCCGATCAAACTGCCTCATCTCAGCAAACTGGCCGCCCAGGGCGTGGTGTTCGACTCGGCTTACTGCAACAGCCCATTGTGCGCACCCTCGCGCTTCACCCTGGTCAGCGGTCAGTTGCCGAGCAAGATCGGTGCTTACGACAACGCCGCCGATTTCCCCGCCGATGTACCGACCTACGCCCATTACCTGCGCCGCCTCGGCTACCGCACTGCGCTGTCGGGCAAGATGCATTTCTGCGGTCCGGATCAGTTGCACGGCTACGAAGAGCGTCTGACCAGCGATATTTACCCGGCCGACTACGGTTGGGCGGTGAACTGGGATGAGCCGGACGTTCGGCCGAGCTGGTACCACAACATGTCTTCGGTGCTGCAGGCCGGCCCCTGTGTACGCACCAACCAGCTGGATTTCGACGAAGAAGTGGTATTCAAGGCCCAGCAATACCTGTTCGATCACATTCGCGAGGATGGCGATCAGCCGTTCTGCCTGACGGTTTCGATGACTCATCCGCACGATCCGTACACCATTCCCAAGGCGTTCTGGGACCTGTATGACGACGCCGACATTCCGCTGCCTGTTACTCCAGACCCACATGACCTCGATCCACACTCGCAGCGCCTGCTCAAGGTCTACGACCTGTGGGAAAAACCCTTGCCTGTGGATAAGATTCGCGACGCCCGTCGTGCCTATTTCGGTGCCTGCAGCTATATCGACAGTAACGTCGGCAAACTCCTGCAAACACTCGAGGATACCGGGCTGATTGACGACACCATCATTGTCTTCTCCGGCGACCATGGCGACATGCTCGGCGAACGTGGGCTCTGGTACAAAATGCATTGGTACGAGATGGCCGCCCGCGTGCCCCTGTTGATAAGTGCTCCGGGACAATTCGCAGCCGGGCGGGTCAGCGCCAGCGTTTCCACCGCTGACCTGCTGCCGACCTTCGTCGAACTGGCCGGCGGTTCCCTCGAACCTGGCTTGCCCCTCGATGGCCGCTCACTGGTGGCGCATCTGCAAGGGCAGGGCGGTCATGATGAAGTGTTCGGCGAATACATGGCCGAAGGCACCATCAGCCCGCTGATGATGATTCGCCGCGGCGCCTACAAATTTATCTACAGTGAAGACGACCCCTGCCTGCTCTTCGATGTACGCAACGACCCTCAGGAACAGGAAGAACTCAGCCAATCACTGCAACATCGCCAGATTTTCGACGACTTTCTTAGCGAAGCGCGTGCGAAATGGGATGTGCCGGCGATTCATCAACAAGTGCTCGCCAGCCAGCGTCGCCGGCGTTTTGTCGCCGAGGCACTGACCCTCGGCAAGCTCAAGAGCTGGGATCACCAGCCGCTGGTAGACGCCAGTCAGCAGTACATGCGCAACCATATCGACCTTGATGATCTGGAGCGTAAAGCACGTTATCCACAACCCTGCCAAAACCAATAATGTTAAGGGGAAGTCCATGCAAAGGTTATCCACACTACTGACGGTCGGGCTCCTGGCCCTGGGCAGCGCGTCGGCGTTTGCCGATGCAAGTTGCGACACGGTGAAAATGGCCGATCCGGGCTGGAGCGACATCGCCGCGACCAACGCCATCACCGGTTTCCTGCTGGACGGCATGGGCTACAAGGCCAAAGTAGACACCCTGGCGGTGCCGATCACCTTTGGCGGCCTCAAGGACGGCCAGGTCGATGTCTTCCTCGGTAACTGGATGCCGGCGCAACAGGGCTTCTACGACAAGTTCGTGGCCAGCGGCGATGTCACGCAACTGGCGAAGAACCTCGACGGCACCGAATTCACCCTGGCCGTCCCGGATTACGTGTGGGACGCCGGTGTGCATGACTTTGCCGACCTGAACAAATTCGCCGACAAGTTCGACCGCAAGATCTACGGCATCGGCTCCGGCGCGCCGGCGAACCTCTCGTTGCAGGAGATCATCAAGAAAAACGATTTCGACATGGGTCAGTGGAAACTCATCGAATCCAGCGAACAGGCGATGCTCGCCGAAGTGTCCCGCGCGATAAAGAAACAGAAGTTCGTCACCTTTCTCGGCTGGACCCCGCACCCGATGAACGTGCAGTTGAAAATGCATTACCTCAAGGGTGGCGAGAAGTACTTCGGTGACACCGGCAGCGTGCATACCCTGACACGCAAGGGTTATGCACAGGCGTGTCCGAATGTGGGCAAATTGCTGACCAACCTGAGTTTCACCCAGGACATGGAGAACAGCATCATGGCCGAGGTGGTGAACAAGAAGGTGAGCAATGCCGACGCGGCCAAGGCGTGGATCAAGGCGAATCCGGTGGTGCTGGACAAGTGGCTCGATGGCGTGAAAACCGTTGATGGCAAAGACGCACTGCCGGCAGTCAAGGCCAAGTTGTAACGATTAGCCGGCAGGACGCTGTATTAAGCAACTGTGGCGAGGGAGCTTGCTCCCGTTCGGCTGCGCAGCAGACGCAAACCCGGACAACTCTATAAGAGCTGGATACCGGATTAGGAGCGCTCCGCGCTCCAGCGGGAGCAAGCTCCCTCGCCAAAGAAGCTTCCTTCAGCACAGCAAGCGTCCTGTCCTGCTACCCTTGCGCAAAACCCCAACCGAGAGGCCCCATGGCCCTGCCAAGTCGCCAATCACTCTTCCCGTTCCTCACCTGGCTGCCCAGGCAAACCCGCGCCAGCGTCGGACGGGACCTGATCGTTGGCCTCAGCGGCGCGATTCTGGCGTTGCCGCAATCCATTGCCTACGCACTGATCGCCGGTCTCCCACCCGAATACGGCCTGTACGCCGCCATCATTCCCGTGTTGATCGCCTGCCTTTGGGGCTCTTCGTGGCACCTGATCTGCGGCCCAACGGCGGCCATCTCTATCGTCCTGTACGCCAGCGTCAGTCCTCTGGCTGTGCCGGCGTCGCAAGACTACGTCGTGCTGATCCTGCTGCTGACCTTCCTCGCGGGCATCTTCCAGTGGCTATTGGGGCTGTTGCGCTTTGGTGCCTTGGTGAATTTCGTCTCGCACTCGGTGGTGCTCGGCTTCACCCTCGGCGCTGCAGTGGTGATCGCCATCGGCCAATTGCCCAACCTGATGGGCCTGGACCTGCCCGGCCAGGCCACGGCGCTGGACAGCTTCATCACCTTGTTGCGTCATCTGGGTGAAGTCGACAAGCCTTCGCTGGTGCTGGGCCTGGCAACCGTGGTGCTCGGCGTGATCCTGAAGCTGTTGCTGCCACGCTGGCCAACCCTGCTGATCACCCTGGTGATCGGGGCGCTGGTGGTGTGGCTGTGGCCATCAATGTTTGGCCACGTGGCGCTGGTCAGCGCATTCACCGGCCAACTGCCGCCTTTCAGCCCGCTGCCGCTGGACCTGGATCTGATCCTGCGTCTGCTGCCCAGCGCTGTCGCAGTGGGCATGCTCGGACTGGTGACCAGCCTGTCGATTGCCCGCTCGATTTCGGCACGCTCGCAACAGTTGCTCGACGCCAACCAGGAAGTGCGTGCCCAGGGGTTATCGAACATCGTCGGTGCTTTCTTTTCCGGATCATTGTCCGCCGGTTCCTTCACTCGCTCTGGGTTGAGCTACGAGGCTGGCGCCTGTTCGCCACTGGCTGGGATCTTTTCGGCGCTTTGGGTCGCGCTGTTCGCGCTGTTCGGTGCGAACCTGATTGAACACATCCCGATCCCCGCCATGGCCGGCAGCATTCTGCTGATCGCCTGGGGACTGGTGGATCACCGTGGTATTCGATCCTTGCTGCGGGTCAGCCGCGCCGAGTTCGTGGTCATGGCGCTGACCTGCCTGGCGACCTTGCTGCTGGAGTTGCAGACGGCAATTTATGCCGGGGTGCTGGCCTCACTGTTCTTTTATCTCAAGCGCACCTCGCAGCCCCGGGTGCAGCATTGGCGCGATGGCGAGGAAGACATTCTGCGGGTCGGTGGTTCGATCTTCTTCGGCGCCAGCCACTACCTGCAGGTCCGCCTGCAACGCATGCAGGGCCCGCGTGTGGTGATCGAGGCGCAACAGATCAACTTCATCGACTATTCGGGAGTGGAGATGCTGCATCAGGAGGCACGGCGACTGCGCCAGCAGGATCGCAGCCTGACCCTGCGTCGGGCGCGACCGCAGGTGGTTGAAGAATTACGCAAGCTGGAAGGCGCGGAGAAATGCCCGATCCGGTTTGAGGATTGACCTGTAGGCGCTGGCTTGCTGGCGGTGGCTAACGACACGATAAATCTGATGCACCGTGTTGTTCCAATCGCCAGCAAGCTGGCTCTTACACAGTTTTACAGGGCCAGTTGCCGACGAAGTTCGGCCAGCACCGGCGCCGTGTCCGGGCGTACGCCGCGCCACAGCAGGAACGCCTCCGCCGCTTGCTCGGCAAGCATTCCCAACCCATCCATTGACACCGCAGCCCCCTGTTCAGTGGCCCAACGGCAGAACGAGGTCGGCTCCTTGCCGTACATCATGTCGTAGCACACCGTCTTGCCGGGTTCGATCAGGCTGCCGGCAATCGGCGGTACGTCGCCGGACAGGCTGGCAGAGGTTGCGTTGATGATCAGGTCCACCGGCTCGCGTAACCAGTCGAAACCACTGGCCGATACCGGGCCCAGGTCAGCGAACAGCTCGGCCAGCAGTTCAGCCTTTTCCACCGTGCGGTTGGCGATGATCACCGACGCCGGCTGCTCGGCCAGCAACGGCTCCAGCGCACCGCGCACCGCACCGCCGGCACCGAGCAGCAGGATGCGTTTGCCCTTGAGGCTGAACCCGGCATTCACCGTCAGGTCGCGAACCAGTCCGGCGCCGTCGGTGTTGTCGCCCAGCAGACTGCCGTCGGCCTGTTTGCTCAAGGTATTGACCGCGCCAGCCCGTTGCGCCCGCGCCGTCAGGCTGTTGGCCAGCCGATAGGCTTCTTCCTTGAACGGCACTGTGACGTTCGCGCCGCGTCCTTCAAGGAAAAACGTGCGAGCGCAGGTGGAAAAGTCGTCCAGTGGCGCGAGCAGCGTGCTGTAGTCGAGTTTTTGCGCCGTCTGCTCAGCGAACAGACGATGAATCATCGGCGATTTGCTGTGGCCGATCGGGTTACCGAATACGACGTAACGATCCATCAGGATTCCTCGCTCAGGCCCAGCCAGTCACGGTCTTGCAGGAAGTACTCGGTCAGGCGCGCTTCTTCGCTGCCGGGCTCGGCCTTCCAGTCATAACCCCAGCGCACTTGCGGCGGCAGGGACATCAGGATCGATTCGGTACGCCCGCCTGATTGCAGGCCGAACAGCGTGCCACGGTCGTAGACCAGGTTGAACTCGACATAGCGCCCACGGCGGAATTCCTGGAATTCACGCTGCTGAGCGGTAAATGCATCGTGCTTGCGGCGCTGCACGATGGGCAGATACGCATCGATGTAGGCATCGCCGATGGCACGCATGAAGGCAAAGCTGGTGTCGAAATCCCATTCGTTCAGGTCGTCGAAGAACAGACCACCAATGCCCCGTGGCTCGTGACGGTGCTTGATGTGGAAGTAACTGTCGCACCAGGCCTTGTAGCGCGGGTAGACGTCCGCACCGAACGGCGCACAGGCCTGCTCGGCGATGCGGTGCCAGTGCACACAGTCTTCTTCATTGCCATAGTAAGGCGTCAGGTCAAAACCGCCGCCGAACCACCAGACGGGCTCTTCGCCCTCTTTTTCGGCAATGAAAAAGCGCACGTTGGCGTGGGAAGTCGGGACATGCGGATTGTGCGGGTGGATCACCAGCGACACGCCCAAGGCTTCGAAACCACGCCCGGCGAGCTCCGGCCGATGGGCGCTGGCAGACGGCGGCAGGCCACTGCCAAAGACGTGGGAAAAGTTGACGCCGCCCTTTTCGATCACCGTGCCGTTTTCGATCACGCGCGTGCGACCACCACCGCCGGCAGGCCGGGTCCAGGCGTCCTCGACGAAGCGCGTGCCACCGTCTTCGGCTTCCAGGGCAGCACAGATGCGGTCTTGCAGGTCCAGCAGGTAGGCTTTTACGGCCTCGGTGCGGGTCGTCATGTCTTCACCTTGAATCGGACAGAACTACGCGGCGCTCCAGCGGAGCTCAGCCTGCGCAAATGGGCGCGTAGCATAACATCGCCAGTCACGCCTTCGCAGTTGACGAAGATCAAGCTTAGGAGTCCGATAGGGGGCTTGGTAAACCAACTCAGGAGAGTGCAGATGGCAAAGCGTATTCAGTTCCGTGCCCACGGTGGCCCCGAAGTGCTTGAGTATGTGGATTACCAACCCGCGGAGCCGGGACCGAAGGATGTTCGTGTGGCCAACAAGGCCATCGGACTGAACTTCATCGACACCTACTACCGCAGCGGCCTGTATCCGCCACCGTCCCTGCCATCGGGTGTGGGTTCGGAAGGTGCCGGCGTGGTCGAGGCTGTGGGCAAGGATGTCACCCGCTTCAAGGTCGGTGATCGCGTGGCCTATGGCAGCGGTCCGTTGGGCGCCTACAGCGAAGTACACACCCTGCCTGAGGCCAATCTGGTGAGGCTGCCGGATTCAATCAGCTTCGAGCAGGCCGCAGGCGTGATGCTCAAGGGCCTGACCGTGCAATACCTGCTGCGCCAGACCTATGAACTCAAGGGTGGCGAAACCATTCTGTTCCACGCGGCCGCCGGTGGCGTCGGCTCCCTGGCCTGCCAATGGGCCAAGGCCCTGGGCGTAAAACTGATCGGCACCGTGAGCTCGCCGGAAAAAGCCGCGCTGGCCAAGGCCAACGGTGCCTGGGCGACCATCGACTACAGCCACGAGAACGTCGCCCAGCGCGTGCTGGAGTTGACCGACGGCAAGAAAGTCCCGGTGGTGTACGACGGCGTTGGCAAGGACACCTGGCTGACCTCCCTCGACAGCGCTGCGCCTCGCGGCCTGGTGGTGAGCTTCGGCAATGCCTCCGGCGCCGTGGACGGGGTGAACCTGGGGATCCTGGCAGGCAAGGGGTCGCTGTACGTGACCCGGCCGACGCTGGGCACCTACGCCAACAATGCCGAGAACCTGCAGCGCATGGCCGATGAGTTGTTCGGGATGATCAGCAGCGGCAAGCTGCATGTGGACATCAGCCAGCATTATCCACTGGCTGAAGCGGCGAAGGCACACACCGAGTTGTCGGCACGACGCACGACGGGTTCGGTTGTGTTGTTGCCTTAAGATTTTCCGCGTCATCGCTCATCGCTGGCTTGCCAGCGATGAGCGATGACGCGGTGTTAATCCGGGCGCACAACATGCCCGGTCGCCAGATCCCGGATAACACTCGGGTTCTTGCGCCCACCCAGATTCCCGCCCAGCACCAGATCCACCTGGCCACGGAAATACTGCTCGACGCGAAGCCGCGTGCGCGCCGCCGGACGGCCTTGAGGGTTGGCCGAAGTCGACACCAGCGGCCCGACCAGTGCACACAAGTCGCGCACCAGGGGGTGATCGCTGACCCGCAATGCCACCGTTTCATGCACGCCGGTGATCCACTGCGGCAGCATGTTCTGGTGCGGTACCAACCAGGTATTGGGCCCTGGCCAGGTACTGGCCATGCGGTCCATCCACAGCTCGGGGAAGTCCTCGAAGAGGAAGTCGAACTGACGGATGTTATCGGCGACCAGGATCAGGCCCTTGTCCACCGAGCGGCCCTTGATCATCAGCAGGCGATCCACTGCTTCTTCGTCCCACGGGTCGCAACCCAGACCCCAGACGGCTTCGGTTGGGTAGGCAATCACCGCCCCGGCGCGAACTGCTTGCGCGGCTTGTTGCACACGCCAACTGTTGACCATGAAAAAACTCTCCAGAAATAGGCTCCGTGCAGTTTACCGATCTTGTCCGTAAAACCTAGCTCACTCGCGCAAACCAGCGCCCGCTTTCGCAGACAGCGCGTCCATCCATCTCCAGTTCGGTCAATGCCACCAGGACTTTGGGCAAGGCCCAGCCACTGGCATCGGCCAGGGCTTCGCTGGTGTGAGGTGCCGCGTGAAGCAGCATTAAAAGTGGGTGATCGGTGGAAATCGCCGGCGCTCGGGCTGAAAACGGCAATTGCTGCCAGCCACGCAAGGCTTCGAGGATATGTTCAATGGTTTCCACCAGCACCGCGCCATCGCGAATCAACTGGTGACAACCTCGGGCACCCGGGTGATGAATTGATCCGGGAATCGCAAACACCTCGCGCCCTTGCTCCCCGGCCAGCCTCGCGGTGATCAATGACCCACTGGCAACACTGGCCTCGATCACCAGCACGCCAAGAGACAAACCACTGATGATCGGGTTGCGTCGCGGAAAATTGCTGGCGGTGGGACCGGCGTCCAGCGGGAATTCGGAAAGCACGGCACTGCCCGAGGCAATCATGGCCTCTGCCAGCCTGCGATTGCGCTGTGGATAAAACTTCTCGAGACCGGTGCCCAATACGCCAACTGTTTGCCCACCAACATCCACAGCTGCCTGATGCGCAGCAGCATCGATGCCCAGGGCCAGGCCGCTGGTGATGACAAAACCGGCACCGGCCAGGCTGCGGGAAAAAGCCGCGGCGGTGTCCATGCCGGGGCGGGAAGCGCGGCGGCTGCCCACCATCGCCAGCTGTGGTTTTTCCAGAATGGCCGGATCGCCCGCCACGAACAACAACGGCGGCGCATCACTGATCTGCGCCAGCAATGCCGGGTAGTCAGGCTGGTCCCACATCAGTAAATGCTGGCCCTGGCGCTCCAGCCAGGCCAGAGTATGGCTCGCGCCATCGCGGATTTCAGCACTGCGCCTGGCCTCTGCACAGGCCGCCGGCAGCCCCAGCGAACGCCATGCACTGGCTGGCGCACTGATCGCCCTCGACGCTGAACCGAAGGCCTCGATTAACTTCCTGAAGCGCGCCGGACCGAGCTCCGGCAAGCGATGCAAACGTAAACGGGCTTCCAGTTCCGCGGGGGAAACCGGTGTTCTGATAATCTGCGACATGGATCATCCTTGATCATTTCGAATGCCCGTTCGAAACCGAACAAGCTGTGGATAACTCTGTTGGTAACTTGTGAAGCGTGCTAAGGATTTCGCACCTTGTCCATGACGGCCAGCGAGCGTGAAGTGCTGAGCACCAGCCCGTAACTGAGCTTGTCGTAGGTACGGAATACCATCAGCAGGCCGGCCCGCTCATCAGGAATTTTCAACGGCTGGCCGGAGACGCGATCACGCACGGTTTCACCGGTTTTCATCACCGCCAGCACATTGCCTTCAACCAGCCCGTCGCGTTTCCCTTTGTTCAGCGTGACCACGTCCATCGCGCCGATCTGCGTGACGCCACGTGGCACATCGATGATCAGGCCGTTGATGTCGGCGTTCGGTGAGCGAGGAACGTATGTCGAATCGAAAGAGGGTGCTTGCCCCTCGAACAGACGATCCCCCGGGCGTACCTCTTGAGTCGTGCGTTGCAGCATCAGGGTGACGACGCCGTCCTCTGTGGCCTGCACTTCGGCGCTGCCAATGTCGTCGGCGTTGATCCCGAGCAGCTCATGGCTCACCGGATCGGTGTAGACCTTGCCCTGGCGAAAAATGCCATACACCGCTTGGCCCGGGTCGACGTGACCCCGGGCGAAAACCCGGTCGCCACTGCCACTGAGCACACGCTCGGCATCGCCGGCGACGATGTAGGGAGCCTTATCGAAATCTTCGGCGGCGTTGACGATGCGATTGCTCAGCAAAAAGCTGTTGATGGTTTTCAGGGCAATGGCCGGAACGGCATCGCTCAGTGGACTACTGCGCACCTGCGGTGAGAGCTTCAGGGTTGGCATTTCGTCCTTGAGCGGCACTTGCCCGTGCGCCAAACCAGCCGACACCAATAGCAGCAGGGCGAGTAGTGATTTCCTCATGCGGTGAATCCCTTTATTATGTACGTTCGCGTGAAACGCCAGAGCCCCCATTGGCTCGCTCCCGGCTTGCCTGGCAAAACTTGCCAGACCTCAGAACGGAGCTACGTTTTACAACGATGACCTGCCTTTCTTCGGACCTGCCAGGCCATCGACCCGACCTTACTTCACACGTGCACACATCAAGCTTATGGCCATTTTAAACATCCTCGAATTCCCTGATCCGCGTCTGCGCACTATCGCCAAACCTGTGGCCGTAGTGGACGACGAAGTGCGTCAGTTGGTCGACGACATGTTTGAAACAATGTATGAAGCGCCGGGCATCGGCCTCGCCGCGACCCAGGTCAACGTGCACAAACGTATCGTCGTGATGGATCTCTCCGAAGACCGCACCGAACCCCGGGTGTTCATCAATCCGGAGTTCGAGCCACTGACCGAAGAGATGGAGCAATACCAGGAAGGCTGCCTCTCGGTGCCGGGCTTCTACGAAAACGTCGACCGCCCGCAAAAGGTCAAGATCAAAGCCCTGGACCGCGACGGCCAGCCTTACGAACTGATCGCCGAAGGCCTGCTCGCCGTGTGCATCCAGCACGAATGCGACCATCTCAACGGCAAATTGTTCGTTGACTACCTGTCCACGCTCAAACGCGACCGAATCAAGAAGAAACTGGAAAAGCAGCACCGCCAGAACGCTTGATGCCCCTCTTCAAAGGCTTGCTGCGGCAAGCCTTTTTCTTTTTATGAGACTCCTCCCATGACTGAGCCACTGCGCATCGTTTTTGCCGGCACCCCGGAATTCGCCGCCGAACACCTCAAGGCCCTGCTCGACAGCCCTTACGAGATCGTCGCGGTCTACACCCAACCGGATCGTCCGGCCGGTCGTGGACAAAAACTGATGCCGAGCCCGGTCAAACAGCTGGCGCTGGAAAACAACATCCAGGTGTTGCAGCCGCCGACCCTGCGCAACGCTGACGCTCAAGCCGAGCTCGCGGCACTGAAGCCTGACTTGATGGTGGTGGTCGCCTACGGCCTGATCCTGCCGCAAGTGGTGCTGGATATTCCGCGCCTGGGCTGCATCAACAGCCATGCCTCGCTGCTGCCACGCTGGCGCGGTGCGGCGCCGATCCAGCGTGCCGTGGAAGCCGGCGACGCCGAAAGTGGCGTGACCGTGATGCGCATGGAAGCCGGCCTCGACACCGGGCCGATGCTATTGAAAGTGACCACGCCGATCAGCGCCGAAGACACCGGTGGCACCCTGCATGATCGTCTCGCCGAGATGGGTCCACCTGCGGTTGTTCAGGCCATTGCCGGTCTCGCCGCCGGCACCCTGCAAGGCGAAGTGCAGGACGACAGCCTGGCCACCTACGCACACAAATTGAACAAGGACGAAGCGCGCATCGACTGGAGCCGTCCGGCCGTCGAGCTGGAACGCCTGGTCCGGGCCTTCAACCCCTGGCCGATCACCCACAGCACCTTGAATGGCGAAGCCCTGAAAGTGCTGGCGGCGAATCTTGCCGAAGGCAGGGGCGCACCGGGGGAAATCCTCAGCGCCAGCAAAGATGGCCTGATCGTCGCCTGCGGCGAACAAGCCCTATGCCTGACCCGTCTGCAATTGCCCGGTGGCAAGGCGCTGAATTTCAGCGACCTGTTCAACAGCCGCCGTGAGAAATTCGCCACCGGCACCGTCCTCGGTCAAGTGGTGGAGGCGAAATGAACCCGCGTCTGGCCGCCGCCAAGGCACTCGCCGCCGTCCTCAGTGGCAAGGCCTCGCTCAACAGCTCTCTGCCGACACAACTGGACAAGGTCGAAGACCGTGATCGCGGTTTCACCCAGGACCTGGCGTTCGGCACCGCTCGCTGGCAGCCACGCTTGTCGGCGCTGGCGGCCAAGTTGCTGCAAAAACCGTTCAAGGCCGCCGACGCCGATGTCGAAGCGCTGCTGTTGGTCGGCCTCTATCAACTGCTCTATACCCGCGTCCCGGCACACGCTGCCATTGGCGAGACTGTCGGTTGTGCCGACAAGCTGAAAAAGCCTTGGGCCAAAGCCTTGCTCAACGCCGTACTGCGCAATGCCCAGCGTGAAAGCGAAACGATTTTCGCCGAGCTGGAACGTGATCCGGTGGTACGCACCGCCCACCCGCGCTGGCTGCAAAAATCCCTGAAGGCCTTCTGGCCTGAGCAATGGGAAGCCATCTGCGCGGCCAACAACGCCCACCCGCCGATGATCCTGCGGGTCAATCGCCGCCATCACACGCGTGATGCCTACCTCGGCCTGCTGAGCGACGCCGGCATAGCGGCTGCGGCCTGTATCTACAGCCGCGACGGCATCGTTCTCGAATCCGCCGCCGACGTTCGCAGCCTGCCGGGCTTCGCCGACGGCTGGATCAGCGTGCAGGACGAAGCGGCGCAACTGGCCGCCGATCTGCTGGACCTGGCCCCCGGCCAGCGCGTACTGGATGCCTGCTGCGCACCGGGTGGCAAGACCTGCCACATCCTCGAAGCCGAGCCGAAACTGGCCGGCGTCGTTGCTGTGGACCTGGAAGCCAAGCGCCTGGTGCGGGTGCGGGAAAACCTCGAACGCCTGAAGCTGAGCGCCGAACTGATCGCCGCCGACGGCCGCGATACGCAGGCCTGGTGGGACGGCAAGCCGTTCCAGCGCATCCTGCTCGACGCGCCTTGCTCGGCCACGGGTGTGATCCGCCGCCACCCCGACATCAAGCTCACCCGTCAGCCAGACGACATCGTTGCCCTCGCGCAACTGCAAGGCGAACTCCTGGACGCCATGTGGACAACGTTGGAAGTGGGCGGCATTTTGCTCTACGCCACCTGCTCGACCTTGCCGACCGAGAACACCGAAGTCATCGAGGCCTTCCTCGCCCGCACGCCGGGTGCCCGTGAACTGGACCTGGCAACGGCCGCCGGGATCAAGCAACCTCATGGTCGCCAGTTGCTGGCACAAGAGGGCGGCCACGACGGTTTCTACTACGCCAAGCTGATCAAGATCGCCGCCGCGCGCGGTTAATGGATTCAATGGAGTGAGCGGATGAAAATCATCATCCTCGGAGCAGGGCAAGTGGGCGGCTCGCTGGCCGAACATCTGGCCAGCGAAGCCAACGACATCACCGTGGTCGACACCGATGGCGAACGCCTGCGTGACCTCGGCGACCGCCTGGACATCCGCACCGTGCAGGGTCGTGGCTCGTTCCCGACCGTGCTGCGCCAGGCTGGCGCCGACGATGCCGACATGCTGGTCGCGGTCACCAACAGCGACGAGACCAACATGGTCGCCTGCCAGGTTGCCCACACCCTGTTCCACACCCCGACCAAGATCGCCCGCGTGCGTGAAGCCGCCTACCTGACCCGCGAAGAACAGCTGTTCCAGAACGAAGCGATTCCGGTCGACGTGCTGATCAGCCCCGAGCAGGTGGTGACCAACTACATCAAGCGCCTGATCGAACACCCCGGCGCCCTGCAGGTCATCGATTTCGCCGAGGGCAAGGCGCAACTGGTGGCCGTGCGCGCCTATTACGGCGGGCCGCTGGTAGGTCAGCAATTGCGCCAACTGCGCGAACACATGCCGAATGTGGAAACCCGCGTCGCCGCCATTTTCCGCCGTGACCGGCCGATCCTGCCGCGCGGCGATACGGTGATCGAGGCGGACGACGAGGTGTTTTTCATCGCCGCCAAAGCGAACATTCGCGCGGTGATGAGCGAAATGCGCCGCCTCGACGAAAGCTACAAGCGCATCGTCATCGCCGGCGGCGGGCAAATCGGCGAGCGACTGGCCGAGGCCATCGAAAGCCGTTATCAGGTGAAAATCATCGAGATGAACCCGGCGCGCTGCCGGCATCTGTCGGACCACCTCGACAGCACCGTTGTGTTGCAGGGCAGCGCCTCGGACCGTGACCTGCTGCTGGAAGAGAACATCGCCGACGCCGACCTGTTCCTGGCCCTGACCAACGATGACGAAGCCAACATCATGTCGTCATTGCTGGCCAAGCGCCTGGGCGCAAAAAAGGTCATGACCATTATCAACAACCCGGCCTACGTCGACCTGATCCAGGGTGGCGACATCGACATCGCCATCAGCCCGCAACTGGCGACCATCGGCACCTTGCTGGCCCACGTGCGCCGTGGCGACATCGTCAGCGTGCACTCCCTGCGCCGGGGCGCGGCGGAAGCCATAGAGGCCATCGCCCACGGCGATGCGAAATCGAGCAAGGTGATCGGCAAGGCCATCGAGAACATCGGTCTGCCGCCCGGGACCACCATCGGTGCGATCATTCGCGATGAAGAAGTCATCATCGCCCACGACGATACAGTGATCGAAGCCGGCGACCATGTACTCCTGTTCCTTGTGGATAAAAAGCATATTCGCGATGTGGAGAAGCTGTTCCATGTAGGGTTGAGCTTCTTCTGATCCGGAACACACTCAAAAAGGAATCCACTGATGATCGAATCCCTGGAAAAAATGCTCGCCAAGGGTGTGGATAACTCCCTGTTGCGCTTCGGCCTCGGCAAGGGTTATCTGGATCTGGGGGAGAACGCCAAGGCGGCTGAGCATTTCCAGCGCTGCGTGGATTTCGATCCGAAGTATTCGGCGGCCTGGAAACTACTGGGCAAGGCGCACCTGGCGCTGGCGGACCACACAGCCGCGCGGCAGGCCTGGGAACAAGGCCTGGAAGCTGCACGCGCCCATGGTGACAAGCAGGCGGAGAAAGAGATGACGGTGTTTCTGAAGAAGCTGGATCGTCAGGCGAACTGATCACAGATAGCGCAAGCCAATCCCCTCGGCGTCCACCAGCACCACTTCCATGCGCACTCGCGGCGCACCCGTGGGTAAATCCTGCACCTGACCGTAGACCACCGCGCCTTTGGGCAAGCCCGCCAGTTTCGGGTGCTTGACGTAAACCCCCGTGGTCGACAGGTTGCGCGTCTGGCCCAGGCAATCGCCGAGGCTTTCGTGAGTGATCTTGATGCGAAATGACTTGCGGTGTTCGGACATCTTCTGCGCCCTTGAATGAACAGTTGTGGATAACCTTTCGTGCAAGGTTATCCACAGATCATGCCAATTGAATCAATACCAACGCTCTTCGCCCGGTGGGCGCTTCTTGAAACGCTTCATGCTCCACATGTACTGGCTCGGGTAGGCGCCGACATAACGCTCGACCACTTTGCTCATGGCCGCGCAGGATTCCGCCGTATCCGTGCTGTACATGGCCTCGGGCGCGGCTTCGAGGATCACTTTGTACCCCGAGCCGTCCGGCAGACGCAGGGCGTGCAGGAACACGCCGACCGCTTTATGGCCGGCGAGCATGTTCGGTACGAATTTACTGGTCAGTGCCTGGGTGGCGAAGAATGGCACAAAGATACCGGCGGATTCGGCCGGTTCCGGGTCAGCGGGAATGCCCACTGCACCACCTTTGCGCACTTCCTTGATGACGCTGAGGATGCCTTCCTTGGTCGAGGCGGCCACCTTGTTGCCCAGCTGCACCCGCTGTTTTTGCAGCAATTCATCCACTGCCTTGAGTTTGGGCGGGCGGTAAAAAATGATCGGTTTGCATTGGCTGCAATAGAAATGGTTCAGCACTTCCCAGTTACCCAGGTGGCTAGTGATGCCGACCACACCCTTGCCGGAGGCGAGGGCATCCTTCAATACGTCCAGACCCTCGACTTCCCGGACCAGGTCGATGGAGCGCTGGGCCGGCCAGATCCAGGCGCAGGCGCTTTCGGTCAGGGACTTGCCGATGTCTTTCAGGCTCTGGCCCACCAGCCTTTCACGTTCGGCAGGGTCCATGTCCGGAAAACACTTGGACAGGTTGATCCGCACCACGTCGCGAGAACGGTTCGGGGTTTTCCACATGACCCAGCCAATCGCCGAGCCCACGGCTTGCACGGCCCGCCACGGAAGCAGGGCAAACAGCCGCAGAGCGCCTACCAGCAAGGCGCCTTTAAACTTATCCACAGGTCACTCCTGATCTTGTGCTGTGCGCGAGGCGGCCATTCTAACCGCCGTTCGCCAGCTGCGCGTAGCGGTCGCAATCACGGGTGTGGTCCATGACCATGCCCGAAGCCTGCATCAGGGCGTAGCAAATGGTCGGGCCGACAAAGGTGAACCCGGCCTTTTTCAGGCCCTTGCTCATTTCCACGGCGGTGGGCGTGACCGCCGGCACTTCGCTGCGATCCTTGAAATGATTGACCACGGGCTTGCCACCGACGAAGGACCAGAGAAACCCCACCGGGTCCTCCAGCGCCAGCCAGGCCTGGGCATTGCGCCGGGCGGCGTTGAGCTTGAGGCGATTGCGGATGATGCCCGGATCGAGCATCAATTCATCGATTTCGGCATCGCTCATCTGCGCCACGCGCTGGACATCAAAGCCAAACATCACCTGGCGATAATGCTCGCGCTTGCGCAGCACCGTGATCCAGGAGAGGCCGGCCTGGAACCCTTCGAGCAAAAGCAACTCGAACAATCCCTGCGCATCGCGTAGCGGCGTGCCCCACTCCTGATCGTGATAAGCCATGTACAGCGGATCTTCGGAACACCAAAAGCAGCGTGGCATAAGGCTCCAGGGGGCGTGCGCAGCAATGAATCGGGTATACTCCCGCTCTTTAAATCGCAGCCCAAGAAACAGGTGAATTTCGTGAGCCAGCCTACGCCAGCCGTGCGTACCTTCCAAGACTTGATCCTCGCCCTCCAGCAATACTGGGCCGAGCAAGGTTGTGTGGTACTTCAGCCCTACGATATGGAAGTAGGCGCCGGCACTTTCCACACTGCAACATTCCTGCGCGCCATCGGCCCGGAAACCTGGAACGCCGCCTACGTGCAGCCAAGCCGCCGCCCGACTGACGGCCGCTACGGCGAAAACCCGAACCGTCTGCAGCACTACTACCAGTTCCAGGTAGTCCTGAAGCCGAACCCGGACAACTTCCAGGAACTGTACCTGGGCTCCCTCAAGCATGTCGGCCTGGACCCGCTGGTCCACGACATCCGCTTCGTCGAAGATAACTGGGAATCGCCGACCCTCGGCGCCTGGGGTCTTGGCTGGGAAGTCTGGCTGAACGGCATGGAAGTGACCCAGTTCACCTACTTCCAGCAAGCGGGCGGCATCGAGTGCTACCCGGTGACCGGCGAGATCACCTACGGCCTCGAGCGTCTGGCCATGTACCTGCAAGGCGTGGACTCGGTCTACGACCTGGTCTGGGCTGACGGTCCGTTCGGCAAGGTGACCTACGGCGACGTGTTCCACCAGAACGAAGTGGAACAGTCGACCTACAACTTCGAACACGCCAACGTCGACAAGCTGTTCGAACTGTTCGATTTCTACGAAAGCGAAGCCAAGCGCCTGATCGAACTCGACCAGCCGCTGCCGTTGCCGAGCTATGAAATGGTGTTGAAGGCCTCCCATACCTTCAACCTGCTGGATGCGCGCCGGGCGATCTCGGTGACCGCGCGTCAGCAATACATCCTGCGTGTGCGCACCCTGGCGCGTTCCGTTGCGCAAGCCTACCTGCTGGCTCGCGCCAAGCTGGGCTTCCCGATGGCGACCCCGGACCTGCGTGACGAAGTACTGGCCAAGCTGGAGGCTGCACAATGAGTGCTCTGGATTTTCTGGTTGAACTGGGCACTGAAGAACTGCCACCCAAAGCCCTGAACACCCTGGCCGAGGCGTTCCTCGCCGGTATCGACAAGGGCCTGCAAGCGGCCGGCCTGAACTACGAAAGCAAAACCGTTTATGCCGCTCCGCGCCGTCTGGCCGTGCTGATCACCGCACTGGCCACTCAGCAGCCGGATCGCAGCATCAACCTCGACGGCCCGCCGCGTCAGGCGGCGTTCGATGCCGACGGCAACCCGACCCAGGCAGCCCTGGGCTTTGCCAAGAAGTGCGGCGTCGACCTGAGCGAAATCGATCAGAGCGGCCCGAAACTGCGCTACAGCCAGAGCATCGCCGGCAAGCCGACCGCAAGCCTGCTGCCGACCATCGTCGAAGATTCGCTGAACGACCTGCCGATCCCCAAGCGCATGCGCTGGGGTGCGCGCAAGGAAGAGTTCGTGCGTCCGACCCAGTGGCTGGTGATGCTGCTCGGTGACCAGGTCATCGACTGCACCATCCTCGCCCAGAAGGCCGGCCGTGACTCCCGTGGTCACCGCTTCCATCACCCGCAAAGCGTGCGCATCGGTTCGCCGTCGAGCTACCTGGCCGACCTGCGTGCCGCCTACGTGCTGGCCGACGCCGACGAGCGTCGCGAAATCATCAGCAAGCGCACCGAAGAGCTGGCCACCCGCCAGGAAGGTACCGCGATCGTACCGCCGGCCCTGCTCGACGAAGTGACCGCGCTGGTCGAATGGCCGGTGCCGCTGGTGTGCTCGTTCGAGGAACGCTTCCTCGACGTGCCGCAAGAAGCCCTGATCACCACCATGCAGGACAACCAGAAGTACTTCTGCCTGCTGGATGCCGACGGCAAGTTGCTGCCACGTTTCATCACCGTGGCCAACATCGAAAGCAAGGACCCGCAGCAGATCATCGCCGGTAACGAGAAAGTGGTTCGCCCACGCCTGACCGACGCCGAATTCTTCTTCAAGCAAGACAAGAAGCAGAAGCTCGAAGACTTCAACCTGCGCCTGCAAAACGTGGTGTTCCAGGAAAAACTCGGCAGTGTCTACGACAAGGCCGAACGTGTTTCCCGCCTGGCTGCATTCATCGCTGCACGTATCGGTGGCAACGCTTCGTGGGCCGCTCGTGCGGGCCTGCTGTCGAAATGCGACCTGGCCACTGAAATGGTCGGCGAGTTCCCGGAGATGCAAGGTGTCGCCGGTTACTACTACGCCCTCAACGATGGCGAGCCGGAAGATGTTGCCCTGGCGCTGAACGAGCAGTACATGCCGCGGGGTGCTGGTGCTGAGTTGCCTTCGACACTGACCGGTGCGGCCGTGGCCATCGCCGACAAGCTGGATACCCTTGTGGGTATCTTCGGCATCGGCATGCTGCCCACCGGCAGCAAAGACCCGTACGCACTGCGCCGCGCCGCACTGGGCGTGCTGCGTATCCTGATCGAGAAGCAACTGGACCTGGACCTGAACGACGCAGTGGCTTTCGCCGTGGATGCGTTCGGCAGCAAGGTCAAGGCTGCCGGCCTGAACGACTCGGTGCTGGAGTTCATCTTCGACCGTCTGCGTGCTCGCTACGAAGACGAAGGCGTCGATGTGGCGACCTATCTGTCGGTACGCGCCTTGAAGCCGGGTTCCGCCCTAGACTTCGACCAGCGTGTTCAAGCCGTGCAAGCCTTCCGCAAACTGCCGGAAGCAGCTGCCCTGGCGGCGGTGAACAAGCGTGTGTCGAACCTGCTGAGCAAGGTTGAAGGCTCGGTGCCGACCGTCGTGGAAGCCAAGTACTTCGACAACGCCAACGAGTTCTCCCTGTATTCGGCGATCCAGCAGGCTGACCAGGCTGTCCAGCCAATGGCCGCCTCGCGTCAGTACAGCGAATCGCTGGCACGCCTGGCCGCCCTGCGCGAACCGGTGGATGCATTCTTCGAAGCCGTGATGGTCAACGCGGAGGACGCGAAGGTCCGCGCCAACCGTTATGCGTTGCTGGCGCGTCTGCGTGGGCTGTTCCTCGGCGTCGCCGACATTTCGCTGCTGGGTTGAGGGATTGCTGTTGAAACTGCTGATTCTCGATCGGGACGGGGTGATCAATTACGACTCCGACGCTTACATCAAGTCGGTGGAGGAGTGGATTCCGCTCCCCGGGTCGATCGAAGCCATCGCGCAGTTGAGCAAGGCCGGCTGGACGGTAGCGGTCGCTACCAACCAGTCGGGCATCGCTCGCGGCTATTACGACATCGCCACTCTGGATGCCATGCACGCGCGTTTGCGCGCGCTGGTGGCGGAACAGGGTGGCGAAGTCGGGCTGATCGTCTATTGCCCGCACGGGCCGGATGACGGCTGCGATTGCCGCAAGCCAAAACCTGGAATGTTGAAAACCATCGCCGAACATTACAACGTGTCGCTGAGCAATCTTTGGTTCGTCGGCGACAGCCTTGGTGACCTGGAAGCCGCCAAAGCCGTCGATTCACAGCCAGTTTTGGTAAAGACCGGGAAAGGCGAAAAGACTTTGGGCAAGACCCTTCCGGTAGGCACATTGATTTTTGACGATCTGGCGGCGATTGCCGCAGAACTTATCCACAATTAGAGTGCTTCTGAAATTCCTGAGAGAGGATTGATCGGGAGTGCGCTTTATATAGTCGGGCCTTGCCCGCAACGGTAAACGTCACCATGTCGATATTGCAGGCGATCAGAACCTTCCTCTTTTACCTGCTGCTGGGCACCAGTTCCCTGCTTTGGTGCAGCCTGAGCTTTTTTATCGCGCCGTTTCTGCCTTTCAAGGCACGTTATCGCTTCATCAACGTGTATTGGTGCCGCTGTGCCCTGTGGTTGAGCAAGGTTTTCCTGGGCATCAGCTATGAAGTCAAAGGCGCTGAAAACGTGCCTGGACGCCCCTGCGTGATCCAGTCGAACCACCAGAGCACCTGGGAGACCTTCTTTCTCTCCGCCTATTTCTCACCGCTGAGCCAGGTGCTCAAACGTGAATTGCTCTATGTTCCGTTCTTTGGCTGGGCCATGGCCATGCTGCGGCCGATCGCCATTGACCGTGACAACCCCAAAGCCGCCCTCAAGCATGTGGCCAAGAAGGGCGATGAACTGCTCAAGGACAATGTCTGGGTACTGATCTTCCCTGAAGGCACCCGTGTTCCATTCGGCACCATCGGCAAGTTCTCCCGTGGCGGCAGCGCCCTGGCGGTCAATGCCGACCTGCCTGTATTACCGGTTGCGCACAACGCCGGTAAGTTCTGGCCAAAAACCGGTTGGGCCAAGAAGCAGGGGGTCATCACCGTGATCATTGGCGAACCCATGTATGCCGAGGGCAACGGCCCGCGCGCCATTGCTGAATTGAACGACCGCGTTCAAGCCTGGAACGAACAAATGCAGCGAGAAATGGGTTCGCTTCCACCCACGCCGCAAGCACCTGTTTCCAGCGATCAGGCAGTTGTCTGATCTTCTGTGGATAACCTGTGTGCAATGTTTCTGAAAGCGCCCGACATTTGTCGCTAACTTTATGATTTTTATACATATTTCTTAGAATGATAAAAACCATAAAAACGTGCATAAGTTTTTTTCGGGCACAAGAAAACCGGCTGATATAGCCGGTTTTTTTATACCCGGACAACGCGCCTGCGCAGTCGCTTCAATACTCTTTGAAAATCGGAAACCGCAGCACAAATCGCGTGCCTTTACCGACTTCGCTCAGACACTCAATCGTCCCGCCGTGTCGATCGACCACAGCCTTCACCATGGATAATCCCAAGCCCACCCCATCAATGCCCTGGGCAGAAGAAAATCGTCGGTACTGACTGAACAGCTCAGGCAGTTCCTCCGCGGCAATACCTTTACCCTGGTCGGCCAGCTCGCAGGTTAACCAATCATCGTGCTGGGTCACCTGCAAACTGACACAAGTCCCTTTCGCGCTGTACTTGATGGCGTTTTCCAACAGGTTGAACAGCGCCCGGGTCAACAATGACTGATCCGCCATGATCAGGCTTTCCTGTGCCAGCTCGTCCACGTCGTGGAACAGCTCAATCTGTTTCTGCTGGGCAATGGGCAACGCCTGATCGAACACATCCAGCACCAGCATTGCAAACAGACTGGGTTGAAGCTGATAGCTTTCGGATTCGGCCCGCGCCAGTTGAACGAAGCCATCAGTCAGGTCCAGCGCCCGTCGGACCTGGCGTTCAATCTGATCGAAAAGCTGGGGATCACCGCCCACCTGGTGTCGGTGCACGTCGAGCAGGGCGAGAATGGCCGAATGGGGCGCACGCAGATCATGGGACAGAAAGCGCAGCATGAGGGCTCTTTGCTCCTCGGCATCACGCTCCACGCTCAGATCGGTCAGGCTCCACAACCAGCCGACCGGGGCTTCGCCGCCAACCGGCAGGAGTTCGGCGCGCTCTAGGCGCAAGCTGCGCTCCTTGATGTCGCGAAATTCCAGCAGCGGCAGTGTCGATAACAGTGCATCCAAATCCTGGCTGACGTGTGGATAACCCAACTGCACCAATTGCTGGCGCACGTCATCGCCCACCAGATCTCCCTCAAACAACTCACGGGCCTTGCGATTGCCGAGCAGGATCTGCCCACGCGGATCACTGATCAGTGTCGCCACCGGCAAGTACTCCAGGCCATCGGCGATGAAGCGGTGGGTATCGCGGGTGCGGCTCATGGCTTGCTCAAGCGCCATGATCTGGCCCTGTAAGCGGTCACCGCCGGAGAAGCGTGGACGTCGTCGCTCCGGAAAGACCTTGGGCTCGCTGTCCAACCGTGCCAGCTCCCAGCCGAAGTAGGTCAGAACACCATTGAGTCGGCGCCAGTTCCAGATCAGGTAGCCAAACAGAATGCTCAGGAACGCGGGCGTCGGCGACCACCACTTGCGTAACTCCGCAAGGCCGGCGCTGGTCAGTAACGCACAGGCCATACCAATCAGCGTGATCCACAACGCCCAATGCGGGCGCCATAACAACAGGCCGAGAACTCCGGTCACCAGGCCAACCGAAAGCAACGCGCTCAGTCCCGGCGTGGCATCTGCCAGGTTCATCTGCGTGCGATAAGACAACAGTGCAGTCAGCGGTAACAGCACTAGACTTATCCACAACCACTCACGCAGCAATTGCCGGAACAATCGTTGAACCTGACTGGGCTCGCGGCTTTCCTGACGATGTGGATTATTCATCGAGCTGTGGTCCGAGGACATAGACCCCAAGAATCATAGCGGACGCCGGGGAGCCGGGCTGCTTACTTAACCGCCATTGCCATCAAGGAATCACCGCGTATGCGCGTTGCGATACTGGACGATGAGCCTGCCGAGCTGCGGCGGGTCGAGCAAACCCTGCAGCAGATGGCAGACGCCGGCGAGCAGCCATGGTCGCTGCACAGCTTTGAAAGGGGAGAGGACTTGCTGCGGCAACTGCGCCGGGAAACCTTCGACCTGTTGATCCTCGATTGGCAACTGCCCGATATCAACGGCTTGTCGGTGCTGCATTGGACCCGCGAACACATGGATGCTCCACCCGCCGCCATAATGCTCACCAGTCGCGACGGTGAAAGCGATATCGTCCAGGCCCTGAACACCGGTGCCGACGACTACGTCAGCAAACCCTTTCGCCCCAATGAACTGAAGGCCCGGGTTGCCGCGGTACTGCGCCGGCACAGTCAACAACGTGCTACCGCCGAAGTTCTGAGTTTCAATGACCTGGTGTTCGACGATGCGGAGCTGACGGTGACACGCGACGGCAAGCCCATCGTCATGACCGAACGTGAGTACAGGTTGGCGCATTGCCTGTTCAGCAACCTCGGCCGCCCACTGTCGCGGGATTACCTGTACGAGCGGTTCTGGCCCCACGAAGAGATGTCCTCGTCACGCCCACTGGATACCCATATCTACCGGTTACGCAACAAGCTTGGGCTGACAGCAGACCGGGGCTGGCAGCTACTGACCATTTATGGCTATGGCTATCGACTGGAGAGCGTGACCCCGGCAAGCGAGTGAATCGTGGAAGGTACAAAAGGCCGGCGCCGATGCGTTGGCCTTTTTCACACCCACTCGGGCTACTGGCGCCTCAGCCTGGAATTAGGAACAATCGCGCAAGACCTTTGAAGCGTTCCTAGAGACAGGGAGTTGCCCGTGGTTTCCGAATCTCCGCATATTGCCGCGACCATCGCGGTTTTTGAGCATCCCGTCGTATCTCAGGACTGCGCAGACGCATTGCAAAGCCTTGGCTTTAACGTGACGTACCGGCCCCTGACCGAAGAAAATGTCATGGGATTGATGACGACGCGACCGGACTACGTGCTCACGGTCAACTTCAACCAATACATTTGCGAAGTCTGCGAACTGCTGAAGATTCCCTATCTGGCCTGGGTGATCGACACCCCCTGTTATCCCATCTACGACAAAGCCATCAATCATTCACAGAGTTTCACGTTCATATACGATGCCGCCATTGCACAGCGGTTGAGAAACAGGGGGGTTCGACAGGTCTATCATCTGCCCGTCGCTGCCAACCTTGAGCGTATACAGCAGATTCGGATGGACGACGAAGCCCCATCGCTGAGCCGCGACATCAGCTTTGTCGCCAACCTGACGAAAACCGAATACCGAACATCAATCCTGCCCCAACTATCAGCCAGTACCCGGGAGCGCTGCGCCAGCCTGATCGACTCACTCGATCAACCCCAGGCCTTCCTGACTTTGGCCGAGCAACTGGATGCTGACCTGATAGATAGCATCAAGAACGAGTCAGGTTATCCATTGGTCGGTGATCATTACCTCAGCCTCGCTGAAAAACTGGCCTACCTGTTAGGACGCGAGCATTCCTGGCAGGAGCGGATCAATTTGATCCGGCAACTGGAAGGGCGTTTATCCATCTCTGTTCATGGCAACAGCGACTGGCAGGACGTCATCAGTTGTTATGCGGGGCACGCCGACCACTTCAGCCAGATGCCGAAGATATTCCAGCGCTCGCGAATCAACCTCAACCTCACCCGCTCGTTCGTCGAAAACGGCCTGCCCATGCGCGTGTTTGATGTGCTGAGTTGTGGTGGCTTTCTCGTCACCAATGACAAACAGGACCTGCACAAACTCTTTACCGATGGAAAAGACCTGGTCATTTTCCGTGACACTCAGGACCTGATGGAGATCTGTGCCTACTACCTCGAGCATGATGAGGAGCGCAAGGCCATAGCGGAGCAGGGGCACGCGACGTTGGCAGAAAACCATACCTTCCTGTCGCGCATGATCGATATGGTCAGTACGGTGCAGCGTGAACTTCGCGGAGAACCTGTGCCGTTGAGCCGCTGGTATTCTTGAGCCGGCGTCCAGTTACTTAATTCCCAAGCCCCAAAAAAAACCCCGGCACACAGGCCGGGGTTTTCTTTGGTGGTGATTTAACCGGGATCAGAAGTCCAGGTTGGAAACCGCCAGGGCGTTGCTTTCGATGAAGTCACGGCGAGGCTCGACCGCATCACCCATCAGGGTGTTGAAGATCTGGTCCGCGCCAATGGCGTCTTCGATGGTCACTTTGAGCATCCGGCGCACGCTTGGGTCCATGGTGGTTTCCCACAGCTGATCCGGGTTCATCTCGCCCAGACCTTTGTATCGCTGAATGGTGTGACGCTTGGTGCTTTCGGCCATCAGCCAGTCCAAAGCTTCCTTGAACTCGGTGACCGACTTGCGACGCTCGCCACGCTGGATGTACGCACCGTCATCCAACAGAGTGCTCAGTTGAGCGCCCAGGGACACGACTGTCTTGTAGTCGTTGCTGCCGAAGAAATCGCGGTTGAAGGTGACGTAGTTCGACAGGCCGTGGGAGATCAACTCCACTTCCGGCAGCCAGACACCACGCTCACGGTCTTCGCGCAGGCTGGCCTTGTAGACCAGACCCGACTTCTCGACGGTGCGCAGACGAACTTCGTATTGGGCCAGCCAATCCTGCATCGCTGCGTGATCGGACAATTGCTCCATGCTCACGGCAGGCAGGTAGATGAAGTGCTCGGTCAACTCCTGCGGGTACAGGCGCGACAGACGCTTGAGGGTCTTCATCACCAGACGGAAGTCGTTCACCAGGCGCTCAAGGGCTTCGCCGGAGATACCCGGTGCGTCCTCGTTCAAGTGCAGGCTCGCATCTTCCAGGGCCGACTGCGTCATGTACTCTTCCATGGCGTCGTCGTCTTTGATGTATTGCTCTTGCTTGCCTTTCTTGACCTTGTACAGCGGCGGCTGGGCGATGTAGATGTAGCCACGCTCGATCAGCTCCGGCAACTGACGGAAGAAGAAGGTCAAAAGCAGGGTACGGATGTGCGAACCGTCGACGTCAGCATCGGTCATGATGATGATGTTGTGATAACGCAACTTGTCGATGTTGTACTCTTCGCGACCGATGCCGCAGCCCAGCGCGGTGATCAAGGTGCCCACTTCCTGGGAGGAGATCATCTTGTCGAAGCGTGCCTTCTCGACGTTGAGGATCTTACCCTTGAGCGGCAGAATCGCCTGGGTCTTGCGGTTGCGTCCCTGCTTGGCGGAGCCGCCAGCAGAGTCACCTTCCACGAGGTACAGTTCGGACAGGGCAGGGTCTTTCTCCTGGCAGTCGGCCAGTTTGCCCGGCAGGCCGGCGATGTCCAACGCACCTTTACGGCGGGTCATCTCACGGGCCTTGCGGGCCGCTTCACGAGCACGCGCCGCGTCGATCATTTTGCCGACAACCAGCTTGGCTTCGTTCGGGTTTTCCAGCAGGAAGTCGGAGAAGTACTTGCCCATTTCCTGTTCGACCGCGGTCTTCACTTCGGAAGACACCAGCTTGTCTTTGGTCTGGGAGCTGAACTTTGGATCCGGCACTTTTACCGAAATGATCGCGGTCAGGCCTTCACGGGCATCGTCACCGGTGGTGGCGACCTTATGCTTCTTCGCCAGGCCTTCGGCTTCAATATAGGTGTTCAGGTTACGCGTCAGGGCAGAACGGAAACCCACCAGGTGAGTACCGCCGTCGCGCTGTGGAATGTTGTTGGTGAAGCACAACAGGTTCTCGTTGAAGCTGTCGTTCCACTGCAAGGCGATTTCCACGCCGATGCCGTCTTCACGCTGGATGTTGAAGTGGAACACCTGGTTGACCGGGGTCTTGTTGGTGTTCAGGTATTCAACGAATGCGCGCAGGCCACCTTCGTACTTGAACAGTTCTTCCTTGCCGCTGCGCTCGTCCTTGAGGACGATGCCGACACCGGAGTTGAGGAAGGACAGTTCACGAATCCGCTTGGCGAGGATGTCCCAGCTGAAGTGGATATTCTTGAAAGTTTCGCTGGAAGCCTTGAAGTGAATCTGCGTACCGGTGGTTTCGCTGTCGCCAACAATCTTCATCGGTTCTTGCGGAACACCGTGGACGTAGGTCTGTTCCCAGATCTTGCCGCTACGGCGAACAGTCAGGACCAACTCTTCGGACAGGGCGTTTACTACGGAAACACCTACACCGTGCAGACCGCCGGAAACCTTGTAGGAGTTGTCGTCGAACTTACCGCCGGCATGCAGCACGGTCATGATGACCTCGGCTGCGGAAACGCCTTCTTCTTTATGGACGTCTACCGGGATGCCACGACCGTTGTCGCGAACGGTGATGGACTCATCCGGGTGAATGATGATGCTGATGTCGTCGCAGTGGCCGGCGAGCGCTTCGTCGATCGAGTTATCGACCACCTCGAACACCATGTGGTGCAAACCGCTGCCATCGTCGGTGTCACCAATGTACATACCGGGACGTTTGCGTACGGCATCCAGGCCTTTCAGCACTTTAATGCTCGTTGAGTCGTACGTATTTTCTTCGCTCAATGCCTTCACTCCCGATGGTCGTGGGTCTGGGTGATACGGCCCTGTTCCACGTGGAACAGAGCAACTGGCGTTTCCGTCTGCCAGCCTTCCCTCAATAATTCGTGATCTACACAGGTGATAAATACCTGGCAGCGTAAGTCTTCCAACAAGCGGCAAAGGGCGCGACGGTGGTGCTCGTCCAGCTCGGACGGCAAGTCATCCACCAGATAAATACACTGACCGCGTCGGGCCTGGCTGACCAGGTGCCCCTGGGCGATCCGCAATGCACAGACCACTAGTTTCTGCTGGCCACGAGACAAGATGTCCGCGGCATTGTGTGCGCCCAATCTGAGACGCAAATCAGCGCGCTGTGGCCCGGCCTGGGTGTGCCCCATTTGCTGGTCCCGCTGCACAGACCCGGCGAGTACAGCACTCAGCTCACGGTCTTTGTCCCAACCTCGGTAATAGCTGAGCGTTAAACCTTCCAGCTCAACCAGCTCACTCAAGGTTTGCTCAAAGACCGGTTTCAGGGCTTTGATGTAAGCGCGGCGGTATTCATCTATTTCAGCGCTGGCCTGGCACAGTTCCCTGTCCCAAACCGCTTGCGAAACGGCGTCAAGTGTACCATGCCGCAGCCAAGAGTTTCTCTGGCGCAGGGCCTTCTGCAGGCGCTGCCAGGTTGACATGAAGCGCGGTTCCACGTGGAACACACCCCAATCGAGGAACTGCCGACGAATCTTCGGCGCACCTTCAAGCAAGCGGAAACTGTCGGGGTTGATTAGCTGCAGCGGCAGGATTTCTGCCAACTGCGCAGCGCTCCGGGCGTTCTGGCCGTCAATGCGAATCTGGAATTCGCCTTGTCGATCCCTGGAAATACCCAATGCACTATTCGCCCCCTCTCCCAGCTCGACCTGACCAAACACCGTGCATGCAGGCTGTTCGTTCTGAATAACCGGCAACAATCGGGTGCTACGAAAGGAACGGGCAAGCCCCAGCAGGTGAATGGCTTCCAGAACACTGGTTTTGCCGCTGCCGTTGGCGCCGTAAAGGATATTGATGCGGGGAGAGGGGGAGAAGGTCACCGGGTGCAGATTGCGCACCGCGGTGACCGAGACGCGACTTAAGGACATCTAGCTTCTGCTGGACATGATTACAGGCGCATCGGCATGACAACGTAAGCCGAGTCGTCGTTGTCGGACTCTTGCACCAGCGCACTGCTGTTGGAGTCAGACAGAATCAGTCGAACCTGCTCGGTGGTCATCACACCCAGCACGTCCAGCAGGTAGCTCACGTTGAAACCAATTTCCAGCGAGCCGCCGTTGTATTCAACGCCCACTTCCTCTTCCGCTTCTTCCTGTTCCGGGTTGTTCGCCTGGATCTTCAACTGACCGCTGGCCAGTTGCAGACGGATACCACGGTACTTCTCGTTGGACAGGATCGCGGTACGGCTGAAGGCTTCACGCAAAGCCTGACGGTCGCCGAGTACCAGCTTGTCGCCGCCCTTGGGCAGAACACGCTCGTAGTCCGGGAACTTGCCATCAACCAGTTTCGAGGTGAAGGTGAATTCGCCGGTGGTGGCGCGAATGTGGTGCTGCCCCAGCACGATGCTGACGTTGCCATCCGGTTCGGTGAGCAGGCGTGCCAGTTCGAGTATACCCTTGCGCGGCACAATGACCTGGTGGCGATCCGGCTGGCCGATATCTGCCTGCATCGAGCACATGGCCAGACGGTGACCGTCGGTGGCCACAGCGCGGATCACGCCGGCAGACACTTCCAGCAGCATGCCATTGAGGTAGTAACGCACGTCCTGCTGGGCCATGGCGAAGCTGGTGCGTTCGATCAAGCGGCGCAACTTGCTTTGCTCGAGGCTGCACGTCAGCGAGCCCGGACCTTCTTCCACGGTCGGGAAGTCGTTCGCTGGCAGGGTCGACAGGGTGAAGCGGCTGCGGCCGGCTTTGACCACCAGTTTCTGCTCGTCGACCTTGATGTCGATCAGCGCATCGTTGGGCAGGCTTTTGCAGATGTCCATCAGCTTGCGCGCAGGCACGGTGATGGAACCGGTCTCAGCAGGCTCTTCGAGTTGAACACGGCCGACCAGCTCGACTTCCAGGTCGGTACCGGTCAGCGACAGTTGCTGGCCTTCGACAACCAGCAGCACGTTGGAAAGCACCGGCAAGGTCTGACGGCGTTCGACGACGCCTGCGACCAGTTGCAGGGGTTTCAACAGGGCTTCGCGTTGAATGGTGAAATGCATGGTCTAGTCCCTTGCCTTAATAAGCTGCGTGTTCATCAAGTGGTCAGCGTTCGCAGCAGGTTCTTGTAGTCCTCGCGGATGTCCGCGTCGGATTCCTTAAGCTCGTTGATCTTGCGACAGGCGTGCAAAACCGTGGTGTGGTCGCGACCGCCAAACACATCGCCGATTTCCGGCAGGCTGTGGTTGGTCAGTTCCTTGGACAACGCCATGGCGACCTGACGCGGACGAGCGACCGAACGCGAACGACGTTTGGACAGCAAGTCGGAGATCTTGATCTTGTAGTACTCGGCGACGGTGCGCTGAATGTTATCCACAGAGACCAGTTTATCTTGCAGTGCCAACAAATCCTTCAAGGATTCGCGAATCAACTCGATGGTGATGTCGCGACCCATGAAATGCGAGTGAGCGATGACGCGCTTGAGGGCGCCCTCGAGCTCACGGACGTTGGAGCGAATGCGTTGGGCAATGAAGAACGCCGCGTCATGTGGCAACTCGACCTTCGCCTGATCGGCTTTTTTCATCAGGATCGCGACGCGGGTTTCCAGCTCCGGTGGCTCGACAGCCACCGTCAGGCCCCAACCGAAGCGCGACTTGAGGCGTTCTTCAAGACCTTCGATTTCTTTCGGATAGCGGTCACTGGTGAGAATGACTTGCTGGCCGCCCTCAAGCAGGGCGTTGAAGGTGTGGAAAAACTCCTCCTGGGAGCGTTCCTTGCGGGCGAAGAACTGAATATCGTCGATCAGCAACGCATCCACCGAACGGTAGAAGCGCTTGAACTCGTTGATCGCGTTGAGTTGCAGCGCCTTGACCATGTCGGCCACGAAACGCTCCGAATGCAGGTACACAACCTTGGCATTCGGGTTCTTCTTTAATAGATGGTTACCCACAGCGTGCATCAAGTGGGTTTTACCCAGACCCACACCACCATAAAGGAAGAGTGGGTTGTAACCGTGCTTTGGGTTGTCTGCCACTTGCCAGGCCGCGGCGCGAGCGAGCTGGTTGGATTTACCTTCGACGAAGTTTTCGAAGGTAAAGGTGCGATTCAGGTAACTGGTGTGCTTGAGCGCACCTTCTACCTGCACGGTGCGCTGTTCGGCGCGAACCGGTGCCTGTTGCGAGCTGGCGCCAGACATCGGGTCGAAGCTGTCACGGGAGGGCTCATCGCTGACTTCTGCAGTCTTTTGCGTAGAGCGCTTGGCCGGAGCAGGCGACGGGGCAGGCGCCGGCGTACTTGCAGGCGCAGCATTCGCTTGTACCTGGGAAGCCTGTGCCGCAGCCAGCGGAGCATTCGGTGCGGCACGCGGTGCCGAGCTGCGCTTGCTGCCTATTAATAAGGAAAGCGCAGGCGCCATGCCGTTGCCGTGTTCGTCGAGCAACTCGAGGACACGACCCAGGTATTTCTCGTTGACCCAATCCAGAACGAATCGGTTGGGTGCATAGACACGCAGCTCGTCGCCTTCGGCTTCGACCTGTAGTGGACGGATCCAAGTGTTGAATTGTTGGGCAGGCAGCTCATCGCGCAAAAGCTCCACGCACTGCTGCCAAAGTTCCACTGACACGGATATCCCCTAAGTTGAAAGCCGGTGAGGCAAAAACAAGCGGCCATTGTAGCGAGCGCACGCACACTTATCCACACGAAGGTGGCCATTGGGCCAAGAAGAATCAAGGTTTTATGCGCGAAAAAGGCGACCAGCGGTCTGTGAATAAGCTCTGTGGATAACCTGGCCTGAGGTCGTTGTACAAGTGCGGGCAAAACCCGGTGGATAACCGGCCTGTGGATAACGCCTCGTTCCACACACAGGTTATCCGACAGCGCAGCACAGGCTGAACACTGTTTTCCACTGTAGTTGTCATTCTCTGTACATCAGGTAAAACAAGGCCTTGTGCCAGTTATCCACAGATAATGGCGAGCCTAGCTTTTATAAGCTTTACAGAAAAGCTTTAAATACTTTCCTTTCTTATTTTTATATTTGCCGGCCGCCTGGGTGCTCACCAAACCACTGGGGAGCTATTTATAAGGAAACGTTGGTTGGAAATTGACCTAGAGGCTTGCTTTCTCTAGAATCCCCGGTCTCTTAAAACGGGGGCCATTCCGGCCCGTTGTGGACGAACCAGGTAACACGACATGAAACGTACTTTCCAACCAAGCACTATCAAACGCGCTCGTACCCACGGTTTCCGTGCTCGCATGGCTACCAAGAACGGTCGTGCCGTCCTGTCGCGTCGTCGCGCCAAAGGTCGTGCGCGTCTGGCAGTTTGATAATCCGGCACTGGAGGTGAGTCAGGACTTCAGTCGGGAAAAGCGTCTGCTTACTCCCCGGCATTTCAAGGCAGTCTTTGACTCCCCTACCGGCAAGGTTCCGGGGAAAAATCTCCTGCTCCTTGCGCGCAACAACGATCTTGATCACCCCCGTCTCGGGTTGGTTATCGGGAAAAAGAGCGTAAAGCTCTCCGTCGAGCGCAATCGCCTCAAACGTCTGATGCGCGAATCGTTTCGCCTGCACCAGGATTCACTGGTCGGCTGGGACATAGTTATAGTCGCGCGCAAAGGTTTGGGTGACGTAGAAAACCCCGAATTGATTCAGCATTTCGGCAAACTCTGGAAACGTCTGGCTCGCAGCTCGCCGGTACCAGCAGTCAAAACCGAAACTGTAGGGGTAGACAGTCCAGATGCGTAAACTGGCACTCGTTCCGATCCAGTTTTACCGCTATGCCATTAGTCCCCTGATGGCCAGTCACTGTCGTTTCTACCCCAGTTGTTCCTGCTACGCGTTAGAAGCCATAGAAAATCATGGCCTTCTTCGCGGTGGCTGGCTGACCTTTCGTCGTTTAGGTCGCTGTCATCCGTGGAATCCCGGTGGTTATGACCCGGTTCCACCTATCCCTACCTCCCGTTCTTCTTCGATGGCCGAGTAATCATGGATATCAAACGCACGATCCTGATCGTCGCCCTGGCAATCGTGTCCTATGTCATGGTTCTTAAATGGAACCAGGACTATGGCCAGGCTGCCCTGCCGACTCAGAATGTTGCTTCCAGTACGACTACATCCGGTTTGCCGGACACCGCCACTGGCAATAACGCTTCCGCCAGTGACGACATTCCGCGCGCCGCAAGTGATACCAGCGCACCCGCCGAAACGCCGGTGGCCGTCAGCAAAGATCTCATCCAGATCAAAACGGATGTACTGGATCTCGCGATCGACCCACAAGGTGGTGACGTTGCCCAGTTGACGCTGCCGCTGTACCCGCGTCGTCAGGATCACCCGGAAATTCCGTTCCAGCTGTTCGATAACGGTGGCGAACGTGTTTATCTGGCCCAAAGCGGCCTGATCGGCACCAATGGTCCGGATGCAAACCCGGCCGGTCGTCCGGTTTACTCCTCGGAGAAGAAGGTCTATCAACTGGCTGATGGTCAGGACCAACTGGTCGTCGACCTGAAGTTCAGCAAGGACGGCGTCAATTACATCAAGCGTTTCACCTTGAAACGTGGCCTGTATGACGTAACCGTTTCCTATCTGATCGATAACCAGAGCGCTCAGCCTTGGACCGGTGCGATGTTCGCCCAGTTGAAGCGCGACGCCAGCGCTGATCCTTCGTCCACAACTGCCACCGGCACCGCGACTTACCTGGGCGCCGCCCTGTGGACAAGTTCGGAGCCGTACAAGAAAGTGTCCATGAAGGACATGGACAAGGCGCCGTTGAAGGAAACCGTCACTGGCGGTTGGGTTGCCTGGTTGCAGCACTACTTTGTAACTGCGTGGATTCCGGAGAAGGGCGAAAACAACGTCGTTCAGACCCGTAAAGACAGCAAAGGCAACTACATCATCGGTTACACCGGCCCAGCCATCAGCGTCGCACCCGGTGCGAAAGCTGAAACCAGTGCTGTGCTGTATGCCGGTCCGAAAAGCCAGGCAGTGCTGAAACAGTTGTCCCCAGGTCTGGAACTGACTGTCGACTACGGCATTCTGTGGTTCATCGCTCAACCGATCTTCTGGCTGCTGCAGCATATCCACGCAATTGTGGGTAACTGGGGCTTCTCGATTATCTTCCTGACCATGCTGATCAAAGGGCTCTTCTTCCCGCTGTCGGCTGCCAGCTACAAATCCATGGCCCGTATGCGTGCCGTGGCACCTAAACTGGCCGCGCTGAAAGAGCAACATGGCGACGACCGGCAGAAAATGTCGCAAGCCATGATGGAGCTGTACAAGAAAGAGAAGATCAATCCGCTGGGTGGTTGCTTGCCAATCCTCGTGCAGATGCCGGTTTTCCTTTCGCTGTACTGGGTTCTGCTGGAAAGCGTGGAAATGCGCCAGGCGCCGTTCATCCTGTGGATTACTGACCTGTCGATCAAGGATCCGTTCTTCATTCTGCCGATCATCATGGGTGCAACCATGTTCATCCAGCAGCAGTTGAACCCGACTCCACCGGATCCGATGCAGGCCAAGGTGATGAAGCTGATGCCAATCATCTTCACCTTCTTCTTCCTGTGGTTCCCGGCCGGTCTGGTGCTGTACTGGGTAGTGAACAACTGCCTGTCGATCGCACAACAGTGGTACATCACACGTAAAATCGAAGCCGCTACCAAAGCCGCTGCCTGATTTACACTGTGGATAACCACTCAAAACGCCCCCTAGTGGGGCGTTTTGCTATCTGTCATTTTTGTCTGGATAAAGGTTTATGAGCGCTCCGCGTGAAACCATCGCCGCCGTCGCCACCGCCCAGGGTCGTGGCGGTGTAGGCATCGTCCGTATTTCAGGGCCGCTGGCCAGCGTTGCAGCCAAGGCTTTCAGTGGTCGCGAACTGAAACCGCGTTATGCCCACTATGGTCCTTTTCTTGGCGAAAACGACGAGGTGCTCGATCAGGGCATCGCCTTGTATTTCCCTGGACCGAACTCGTTCACGGGCGAGGATGTCCTGGAGCTTCAGGGGCATGGCGGGCCGATTGTCCTGGATATGCTGCTCAAACAGTGCCTGCACCTGGGATGCCGACTGGCCAGGCCGGGGGAATTCAGTGAGCGCGCGTTCCTGAACGACAAACTCGATCTTGCCCAGGCAGAAGCGATCGCCGACCTGATTGAAGCCAGTTCTGCACAGGCCGCACGAAATGCACTGCGCTCTCTGCAGGGTGCCTTTTCCACACGTGTGCATAACCTCACCGAACAGTTGATTGGCCTGCGCATCTACGTCGAAGCAGCCATCGACTTCCCGGAAGAGGAAATCGACTTTCTCGCTGATGGCCACGTCCTGAGCATGCTCGACAAGGTTCGTGACGAGTTATCCACCGTCATGCGCGAAGCCGGGCAGGGTGCCTTGCTGCGCGACGGCATGACCGTGGTGATTGCCGGCCGTCCGAATGCGGGGAAATCCAGCCTGCTTAACGCCCTCGCCGGCCGTGAAGCCGCGATCGTGACCGAGATTGCCGGCACCACGCGAGATGTACTGCGCGAACATATCCACATCGATGGCATGCCGCTGCACGTCGTCGATACCGCTGGTCTGCGCGATACCGATGATCATGTGGAAAAAATCGGTGTTGAACGCGCCCTCAAAGCCATCGGCGAGGCAGATCGTGTGCTGTTGGTGGTCGATGCCACCGCTCCAGAAGCGCTTGATCCATTTGCGCTGTGGCCGGAGTTCCTCGAAACCCGCCCGGATCCGGCAAAAGTCACGCTGATTCGCAACAAAGCAGACCTTACGGGCGAAGCCATTGCGCTCGAGGTCAGTGAGGACGGTCATGTCACCATCAGCCTCAGCGCAAAATCCGCGGGGGTTGGCCTCGATCTGCTGCGCGAGCACCTCAAGGCCTGCATGGGCTACGAACAGACGTCGGAAAGCAGTTTCAGTGCCCGCCGCCGGCACCTGGAAGCCCTGCGTCATGCCAGCACGGCTCTTGAACATGGGCGCGCGCAGCTGACACTGGCTGGCGCTGGGGAGTTGCTGGCCGAGGATCTGCGCCAGGCTCAGCAGTCGCTGGGAGAAATCACCGGCGCCTTCAGCTCTGATGACCTGTTGGGGAGAATTTTCTCCAGCTTCTGCATCGGTAAATAACCCACCAGTTGCTCACAGACAGGCCATTCGCGCCTGTCTGCCCCCTCGATATGTGAATAACCCCTTCAGTGCAGAGCGGCGATTGCGCGCTTGAGCGGATTTTCCGTGCCTGGATTTCCGTCGGTTGACGCATTTCTGTGGATTAAGCCCTGTGAATAACCGCCGCTAAGGTCAGTTGATAACAGGGCCTGAAAACTAGACATAACCACCGTTGTGGATAAGCCACCCTTTCATCCACAGGCTTACACCGGTTATCCAAGGGCCTTATTGGCACATGAACACAGGGTTTTGAATCTCTGTACACATTGAAAATAAAGGCCTGTATCAATCTATCCACAGAAAGGCATGTGTATAGAAATAAACATAAAAACAAAGATTTAATAAATTTCTCTCTTTTTAATTTCTATAACTCCAACTTTTCCACAGCTGGTTAAATTTTGTGCAAAGGGTTCTTTAGGAAGGGCGAAGTCCCTATACTTGTCGACCAGGTCCGAAAACCTGAGCTCAAACTATTCCTGAATTACCTACTTAAGCAGGCACGAGGTGCGTGGTGGATTTCCCTTCCCGTTTTGAAGTGATCGTCATCGGCGGCGGTCATGCCGGTACCGAGGCAGCACTGGCCTCAGCACGTATGGGGGTGAAAACCCTGTTGCTGACGCACAACGTGGAAACCCTCGGTGCCATGAGTTGCAACCCGGCCATTGGCGGCATCGGCAAAAGCCACCTGGTCAAGGAAATCGATGCCCTGGGCGGCGCGATGGCCATGGCCACCGATAAAGGCGGTATCCAATTCCGCGTGTTGAACAGCCGTAAAGGCCCGGCCGTGCGCGCAACCCGCGCCCAGGCAGACCGGATCCTTTACAAGGCCGCTGTTCGTGAAATCCTGGAAAACCAGCCGAACCTGTGGATATTTCAACAGGCTGCCGACGACCTGATCGTCGAACAGGAACAAGTACGCGGTGTTGTCACGCAAATGGGTCTGCGTTTCTTCGCCGATTCCGTGGTGTTGACCACCGGTACCTTCCTCGGCGGACTTATCCACATCGGTTTGCAGAATTTTTCCGGCGGTCGCGCCGGTGATCCACCGTCGATTGCCCTGGCTCACCGTCTGCGTGAACTGCCGCTGCGTGTCGGCCGTCTGAAAACCGGTACGCCACCGCGTATCGACGGCAAGTCTGTGGATTTCTCGGTGATGACCGAGCAACCCGGTGATACGCCGATCCCGGTGATGTCGTTCATGGGCAACAAGGAACAGCATCCACGGCAAGTCAGTTGCTGGATTACCCACACCAACGCCCGCACCCACGAAATCATTGCCGCGAACCTCGATCGTTCGCCGATGTATTCCGACGCAGGGGAAATCGAAGGCATTGGCCCGCGTTATTGCCCTTCGATCGAAGACAAGATTCACCGCTTTGCCGACAAGGAAAGCCATCAGGTGTTCATCGAGCCGGAAGGCCTGACCACCCATGAGCTCTATCCGAACGGGATATCCACAAGCTTGCCGTTCGACGTGCAGTTGCAGATCGTGCAATCGATCCGCGGTATGGAAAACGCACACATCGTGCGTCCAGGCTATGCGATCGAGTACGACTATTTCGATCCACGCGACCTGAAGTACAGCCTCGAAACCAAGGTTATCGGCGGTCTGTTCTTCGCCGGACAAATCAACGGCACCACCGGTTACGAAGAAGCCGGCGCCCAAGGTTTGCTGGCTGGGACCAACGCGGCACTGCGCGCCCAGGGCAAAGAAGCCTGGTGCCCACGCCGCGACGAGGCGTACATCGGTGTGTTGGTCGACGACCTGATCACTTTGGGAACTCAAGAACCGTACCGCATGTTCACTTCCCGTGCCGAGTACCGCCTGATCCTGCGTGAGGACAACGCCGACCTGCGTTTGACCGAAAAAGGTCGCGAACTCGGATTGGTCGATGACGCGCGTTGGGCGGCGTTCTGCAAAAAACGCGAAAACATCGAACTGGAAGAACAGCGCCTGAAAAGCACCTGGGTCCGCCCGGGGACGCAGCAGGGTGATGCGATTGCTGAAAAATTCGGTACGCCGCTGACTCACGAATACAACTTGCTCAATCTCTTGAGCCGTCCGGAAATCGACTACGCTGGTCTGGTCGAAGTGACTGGCCACGGGGCAGAAGATCCACAAGTCGCCGAACAGGTCGAAATCAAGACCAAGTACGCCGGTTACATCGACCGTCAACAGGACGAAATCGCCCGTCTGCGCGCCAGTGAAGACACGAAACTGCCTGTGGATATCGATTACACCAACATTTCCGGGCTCTCCAAGGAGATCCAGAGCAAGCTCGGCGCGACCCGTCCGGAGACGCTGGGCCAGGCTTCTCGGATTCCGGGTGTGACCCCGGCGGCCATTTCCCTGTTGATGATTCATTTGAAAAAACGCGGCGCGGGCCGTCAGTTGGAGCAAAGCGCTTGAGTTCGTTGGTCACTTCGCAACACGCAGAAGAGTTATCCACAGGCGCTCGCCAGCTTGGCGTCAGCCTGACCGAAACCCAGCACGCACAGCTGCTGGGTTATCTGGCCCTGTTGATCAAATGGAACAAGGCTTACAACCTGACTGCCGTGCGTGATCCGGACGAAATGGTCAGCCGCCATCTGCTCGACAGTCTGAGCGTGATGTCATTCATCGAAAACGGTCGCTGGCTGGACGTCGGCAGCGGTGGTGGCATGCCGGGCATTCCATTGGCCATCCTGTTTCCCGAGTCCCAGGTCACTTGCCTGGACAGCAACGGCAAGAAAACCCGCTTTCTGACCCAGGTCAAACTCGAACTCAAACTGGATAACCTGCAAGTTATCCACAGTCGTGTCGAAGCCTTCCAGCCTGAGCTGCCGTTCAATGGGATCATTTCCCGGGCGTTCAGCAGCATGGAGAACTTCAGCAACTGGACCCGCCACCTTGGCGATAGCGAAACACGCTGGCTGGCAATGAAGGGCGTTCATCCGGCCGATGAGCTGGTAGCATTGCCGGCAGACTTCAAACTCGATAGCGAACACGCCCTGGCCGTACCCGGTTGCCAAGGCCAACGCCATCTGCTGATACTGCGCCGCACGGCATGATTGGGAACACAAGCAAGAATGGCTAAGGTATTCGCGATAGCGAACCAGAAGGGTGGTGTCGGCAAGACCACCACCTGCATCAACCTCGCAGCATCCCTGGTCGCGACCAAGCGCCGGGTGCTGTTGATCGACCTCGATCCACAGGGCAACGCCACCATGGGTAGCGGTGTGGATAAACACGGCCTGGAAAACTCGGTCTATGACCTGCTGATCGGCGAGTGCGACCTGGCCCAGGCCATGCACTACTCCGAACACGGCGGTTATCAACTGCTGCCGGCCAACCGCGACCTCACCGCGGCCGAAGTGGTCCTGCTGGAAATGCAGATGAAGGAAAGCCGCCTGCGCAGTGCGCTGGCGCCGATCCGGGAAAACTACGATTACATTCTGATCGACTGCCCGCCGTCGCTGTCGATGCTGACCTTGAACGCGCTGGTCGCCGCCGACGGGGTGATTATCCCCATGCAGTGCGAGTACTTCGCCCTGGAAGGCTTGAGCGACCTTGTGGATAACATCAAGCGGATCGCCGAGTTGCTGAACCCGAACCTGAAGGTCGAAGGCTTGCTGCGTACGATGTATGACCCGCGCCTGAGCCTGATGAACGACGTTTCCGCGCAGCTCAAGGAACATTTCGGCGAGCAGCTCTACGACACCGTCATTCCGCGCAACATCCGTCTGGCCGAAGCGCCAAGCTACGGCATGCCGGCGCTGGCGTACGACAAAGCTTCGCGAGGCGCCGTTGCCTACCTGGCATTGGCGGGCGAGATGGTTCGTCGTCAACGCAAAAATTCACGCACTGCCGCCGCTCAGGCAACTTAAGGAATCCCCATGGCCGTCAAGAAACGAGGTCTCGGACGTGGACTGGATGCACTGCTGAGTGGTCCGACTGTCAGCTCGCTGGAAGAACAAGCGGCGCAAGCCGATGTTCGCGAGCTGCAACACTTGCCTTTGGACCTGCTCCAGCGTGGCAAGTATCAGCCACGCCGGGACATGGACCCACAGGCGCTTGAAGAACTGGCGCAGTCGATCAAGGCCCAGGGGGTCATGCAACCGATCGTGGTTCGCCCGATCGGCGGCGGACGTTTCGAAATCATCGCCGGTGAACGCCGCTGGCGCGCCAGCCAGCAGGCCGGACAGGAAACCATCCCGGCCATGGTGCGCGATGTGCCGGATGAAACCGCCATTGCCATCGCGCTGATCGAAAACATCCAGCGTGAAGACCTCAACCCGATTGAAGAGGCGGTGGCCCTGCAGCGTTTGCAGCAGGAATTCCAGCTGACCCAGCAACAGGTCGCCGAAGCCGTGGGCAAGTCCCGCGTGACTGTGGCCAACCTGTTGCGCCTGATTTCGCTGCCGGAAGTCATCAAGACCATGTTGTCCCACGGCGACCTGGAAATGGGTCATGCCCGTGCTTTGCTCGGATTGCCGGAAAATCAACAGGTTGAAGGGGCGCGACATGTTGTCGCACGTGGGCTGACCGTGCGCCAGACTGAAGCACTGGTTCGCCAGTGGTTGAGTGGCAAACCGGAGCCTGTGGAACCCTCGAAACCGGACCCGGATATCGCCCGTCTCGAACAGCGTCTGGCCGAGCGCCTAGGCTCTGCGGTGCAGATTCGCCACGGGAAGAAGGGTAAAGGGCAGTTGGTGATCGGCTACAACTCTCTGGATGAGCTC
Organism: Pseudomonas vancouverensis; assembly: GCF_004348895.1. Lineage (GTDB taxonomy): Bacteria > Pseudomonadota > Gammaproteobacteria > Pseudomonadales > Pseudomonadaceae > Aquipseudomonas > Aquipseudomonas vancouverensis. The sequence continues at coordinate 569,152 of NZ_RRZK01000007.1, read as the reverse complement.
CAGGGTGTGCTTGCACATATCCGCTGAAACATTTCCTCATGTAGCGCGCAGTCGGAAATCACTACCTGACAGTTGAATAGGGGCTGAACCGCCCCTATACTCTGCGCGCATTTTGTCGGCACAAATTATGCCAAGTTATTGAATTTCGGCAGCCGACCATTGGAGAGCAGAAGTGATGGAAACCCGCACGCCAAACCGCTTGCCGTTCCATCGCCTGGCAGTGTTTCCGGTGTTGATGGCTCAATTTGTCGTTCTGCTCATTGCCGCTTTGGCGCTCTGGCAACGGTATGGAGTCGTTGCCGGGTACTCGGGACTCTGCGGAGGCCTGATAGCCTTGCTTCCCAATGTTTATTTTGCTCACAGGGCATTTCGGTTTTCCGGCGCCCGGGCAGCTCAAGCCATCGTCCGGTCTTTTTATGCCGGCGAGGCGGGCAAACTGATTTTGACGGCGGTGCTTTTTGCATTGACGTTCGCAGGTGTGAAGCCATTGGCGCCGCTGGCTGTATTCGGCGTCTTCGTGCTGACCCAACTGGTCAGCTGGTTCGCTCCCCTGCTGATGAGAACAAGACTTTCGAGACCTTAGGGCGTTTGAGGCAACCATGGCAGAAACAACCGCTTCGGGCTATATCCAGCACCACTTGCAGAACCTGACCTTCGGTCAGCACCCTACCGGCGGCTGGGGCTTTGCTCACACCGCAGCAGAAGCCAAGGAAATGGGCTTTTGGGCTTTCCACGTCGATACCCTCGGCTGGTCGGTCGCATTGGGTCTGATCTTCGTTCTTCTTTTCCGCATGGCGGCCAAGAAAGCGACTTCGGGTCAGCCAGGTGCTTTGCAGAACTTCGTTGAAGTATTGGTCGAATTCGTCGATGGCAGCGTGAAAGACAGCTTCCATGGCCGTAGCCCGGTGATTGCACCGCTGGCACTGACCATCTTCGTCTGGGTGTTCCTGATGAACGCCGTCGACCTGGTACCGGTCGACTGGATTCCTCAGCTGGCCATCCTGATCTCCGGCGACCATCACATCCCGTTCCGTGCCGTGTCGACTACCGACCCGAACGCGACCCTGGGCATGGCGTTCTCGGTTTTCGCACTGATCATCTTCTACAGCATCAAGGTCAAGGGCCTCGGCGGTTTCATCGGCGAGCTGACCCTGCACCCGTTCGGCAGCAAGAACATCTTCGTTCAGGCGCTGCTGATCCCGGTGAACTTCCTGCTGGAATTCGTGACCCTGATCGCCAAGCCGATCTCCCTGGCTCTGCGTCTGTTCGGCAACATGTATGCCGGTGAGCTGGTGTTCATCCTGATCGCTGTGATGTTCGGCAGCGGCCTGCTCTGGCTGAGCGGCCTGGGCGTAGTTCTGCAGTGGGCGTGGGCTGTGTTCCACATCCTGATCATCACCCTGCAGGCGTTCATCTTCATGATGCTGACCATCGTCTACCTGTCGATGGCGCACGAAGAAAACCATTAAGACCAGTCTCGACTAGTCTGATGTCCCTCCCGGTCAAACGGGAGGGGGCTCTTAACGGGGCCTCTGAAACGATTTGTTTTACCGCTTTAATCTAAAAAACCTAAACCATACGACGTAAAAGTCGGGAGGAAAGATGGAAACTGTAGTTGGTCTAACCGCTATCGCTGTTGCACTGTTGATCGGCCTGGGCGCACTGGGTACCGCAATTGGTTTCGGCCTGCTGGGCGGCAAGTTCCTGGAAGGCGCAGCGCGTCAGCCAGAAATGGTTCCAATGCTGCAAGTTAAAATGTTCATCGTTGCCGGTCTGCTCGACGCCGTAACCATGATCGGTGTTGGTATCGCTCTGTTCTTCACCTTTGCGAACCCGTTCGTTGGTCAGATCGCTGGCTAATTACTCGGATCTTCCGGGTAATTTGGTGTGATGGACAACGTAACTGCGAGGTGTTGGCGTGAACATTAATGCGACCCTGATTGGCCAGTCCGTTGCGTTCCTGATTTTTGTACTGTTCTGCATGAAGTTCGTATGGCCTCCGGTCATCGCAGCTCTGCACGAACGTCAAAAGAAGATCGCTGATGGTCTGGACGCTGCCAGCCGAGCAGCTCGCGACCTGGAGTTGGCCCAAGAGAAAGCGGGTCAGCAACTGCGCGAAGCGAAAGCTCAGGCAGCTGAAATCATCGAGCAAGCCAAGAAACGCGGTAACCAGATCGTCGAAGAGGCTGTTGAAAAAGCCCGTATCGACGCTGACCGTGTGAAGGTTCAGGCTCAAGCCGAGATCGAACAGGAACTGAACAGTGTCAAAGACGCGCTGCGTGCCCAAGTGGGCTTGCTGGCAGTCGGCGGCGCCGAGAAGATCCTGGGTGCCACAATCGATCAAAACGCGCACGCAGAGCTGGTTAACAAACTGGCTACTGAAATCTAAGCGAGGGCGATCATGGCAGAACTGACCACGTTGGCCCGACCTTACGCTAAGGCGGCCTTCGAGCACGCTCAGGCCCACCAGCAACTGGCCAATTGGTCAGCCATGCTCGGCCTGGCAGCAGCGGTGTCGCAAGACGACACCATGCAGCGCGTGCTCAAGGCCCCGCGACTGACGAGCGCAGAAAAGGCCGCCACGTTCATTGACGTGTGCGGCGACAAGTTTGATGTGAAGGCACAGAACTTCATCAACGTCGTTGCCGAAAACGACCGTCTCCCGCTCTTGCCGGAGATCGCCGCTCTGTTCGACCTGTACAAGGCCGAGCAAGAGAAATCGGTAGACGTGGAAGTAACCAGTGCTTTTGCATTGAACCAAGAACAGCAAGACAAACTCGCCAAGGTTCTCAGTGCACGACTCAACCGGGAAGTGCGCCTGCAAGTCGAGGAAGACAAATCCCTTATTGGGGGCATTGTCATCCGCGCCGGCGACCTGGTTATCGATGGCTCGATTCGCGGCAAAATCGCGAAACTTGCCGAAGCATTGAAATCTTGAGTTTGAAGGGGCAGCAGAGCAATGCAGCAACTCAATCCTTCCGAAATAAGTGAAATTATCAAGGGCCGCATCGACAAGCTCGATGTGACCTCCCAAGCCCGTAACGAAGGCACTGTCGTCAGCGTATCTGACGGCATCGTGCGGATTCACGGTCTGGCCGACGTCATGTACGGCGAGATGATCGAGTTTCCGGGCGGCGTCTACGGTATGGCCCTCAACCTGGAGCAAGACTCCGTAGGTGCCGTTGTATTGGGCGCGTACACCAGTCTGGCTGAAGGCATGAGCGCCAAGTGCACCGGCCGTATCCTGGAAGTTCCGGTTGGTAAGGAACTGCTGGGTCGCGTTGTCGACGCACTGGGTAACCCAGTTGACGGCAAAGGTCCGCTGAACAACACCGAGACCGACGCGGTCGAGAAAGTTGCTCCAGGCGTGATCTGGCGTAAGTCGGTAGACCAGCCTGTACAGACTGGCTACAAGGCTGTCGATGCCATGATCCCTGTCGGCCGTGGCCAGCGTGAGCTGATCATCGGTGACCGTCAGATCGGTAAAACCGCTCTGGCGATCGACGCGATCATCAACCAGAAAGACAGCGGCATTTTCTGCGTCTACGTAGCCATCGGTCAGAAGCAATCGACCATCGCCAACGTAGTTCGCAAGCTGGAAGAAAACGGTGCACTGGCTAACACCATCATCGTTGCAGCGAGCGCTTCGGAATCTGCAGCACTGCAGTTCCTGGCTCCGTACTCCGGTTGCACCATGGGCGAATACTTCCGCGATCGCGGTGAAGACGCGCTGATCGTTTATGACGATCTGTCCAAGCAAGCAGTGGCTTACCGCCAGATTTCCCTGCTGCTGCGCCGTCCACCAGGCCGTGAAGCTTACCCAGGCGACGTGTTCTATCTCCACTCCCGTCTGCTGGAGCGCGCATCCCGCGTTTCGGAAGAGTACGTAGAGAAGTTCACCAACGGCGCAGTGACCGGCAAAACCGGTTCCCTGACCGCACTGCCGATCATCGAAACCCAGGCTGGCGACGTTTCCGCGTTCGTTCCGACCAACGTGATTTCCATCACTGACGGTCAGATCTTCCTGGAATCGGCCATGTTCAACTCGGGCATCCGCCCTGCAGTGAACGCCGGTGTTTCGGTATCCCGTGTGGGTGGTGCCGCTCAGACCAAGATCATCAAGAAGCTGTCCGGTGGTATCCGTACCGCTCTGGCTCAGTACCGTGAACTGGCGGCATTCGCCCAGTTCGCTTCTGACCTGGACGAAGCGACCCGTAAGCAACTTGAGCATGGTCAGCGCGTTACCGAGCTGATGAAGCAGAAGCAATACGCGCCAATGTCGATCGCCGACATGTCGCTGTCGCTGTATGCCGCTGAGCGTGGGTTCCTGACTGACGTTGAAATCACCAAGATCGGCAGCTTCGAGCAAGCGCTGATCGCTTACTTCAACCGCGATCACGCCGATTTGATGGCGAAGATCAACGTTAAAGGTGACTTCAATGACGAAATCGATGGCGGCCTGAAAGCCGGTATCGAGAAGTTCAAGGCCACCCAAACCTGGTAAGCCGCAGCGGGAGCCGCAAGGCTCCCGCTTGCTAACCTGATAGGTGTTACATGGCAGGCGCAAAAGAGATTCGCAGTAAGATTGCGAGCATCAAAAGCACGCAAAAGATTACCAGCGCCATGGAAAAAGTGGCGGTCAGCAAAATGCGCAAGGCACAAATGCGCATGGCTGCTAGCCGTCCTTATGCGGAGCGCATCCGCCAGGTTATTGGTCATCTGGCCAACGCCAACCCGGAATATCGCCACCCGTTCATGATCGACCGTGAAGTCAAGCGTGTCGGTTATGTCGTAGTGAGCAGTGACCGTGGTCTGTGTGGTGGCTTGAACACCAACCTGTTCAAGGCTTTGGTCAAGGACATGGCGGTAAACCGCGAGAAAGGCGTCGAGATCGATCTGTGTGTAGTTGGTAGCAAGGGTGCGGCTTTCTTCCGCAACTTCGGCGGTAACGTCGTTGCAGCTATCAGCCACCTGGGTGAAGAGCCGTCGATCAATGACCTGATCGGCAGCGTCAAGGTGATGCTGGATGCCTACTTGGACGGCCGTATTGACCGCCTGTCCGTGGTGTCCAACAAGTTCATCAACACCATGACACAACAGCCTACCGTGGAGCAGTTGATTCCATTGGTGGCAACCCCGGATCAAGAACTCAAGCACCACTGGGACTATCTCTACGAACCGGATGCCAAGGAGCTGCTGGACGGCTTGATGGTCCGTTACGTGGAGTCGCAGGTCTACCAGGCGGTGGTCGAGAACAACGCGGCTGAACAAGCTGCGCGGATGATCGCGATGAAGAACGCTACCGACAACGCCGGTGATTTGATCAGCGATTTGCAGCTGGTCTACAACAAGGCGCGTCAGGCTGCGATCACCCAAGAGATCTCGGAAATCGTCGGCGGCGCTGCCGCGGTTTAACGGTTCAAATATTCAGAGGATCCAGCTATGAGTAGCGGACGTATCGTTCAAATCATCGGCGCCGTTATCGACGTGGAATTCCCACGCGACAGCGTACCGAGCATCTACGACGCCTTGAAAGTTCAAGGCGCCGAAACCACTCTGGAAGTTCAGCAGCAGCTGGGCGACGGCGTGGTTCGTACCATTGCGATGGGCTCCACCGAAGGCTTGAAGCGCGGTCTGGACGTCAACAACACTGGCGCAGCCATCTCCGTACCGGTCGGTAAAGCGACCCTGGGCCGGATCATGGACGTACTGGGCAACCCGATCGACGAAGCTGGCCCGATCGGCGAAGAAGAGCGCTGGGGTATCCACCGCGCCGCTCCTTCCTTCGCAGAACAGGCTGGCGGCAACGAGCTGCTGGAAACAGGCATCAAGGTTATCGACCTGGTTTGCCCGTTCGCCAAGGGTGGTAAGGTCGGTCTGTTCGGTGGTGCCGGTGTAGGTAAAACCGTAAACATGATGGAACTGATCCGTAACATCGCCATCGAGCACAGCGGTTATTCCGTGTTCGCCGGTGTGGGTGAGCGTACTCGTGAGGGTAACGACTTCTACCACGAGATGAAGGATTCCAACGTACTGGACAAGGTTGCTCTGGTATACGGCCAAATGAACGAGCCACCAGGAAACCGTCTGCGCGTAGCGCTGACCGGCCTGACCATGGCTGAGAAGTTCCGTGACGAAGGTAACGACGTTCTGCTGTTCGTCGACAACATCTATCGTTACACCCTGGCCGGTACTGAAGTATCCGCACTGCTGGGCCGTATGCCTTCTGCAGTAGGTTACCAGCCGACCCTGGCTGAAGAGATGGGCGTGCTGCAAGAGCGCATCACTTCGACCAAGCAAGGTTCGATTACTTCGATCCAGGCGGTATACGTACCAGCGGACGACTTGACCGACCCGTCGCCAGCGACCACCTTCGCCCACTTGGACGCCACCGTCGTTCTGTCCCGTGACATCGCTTCCCTGGGTATCTACCCAGCGGTAGACCCACTGGACTCGACTTCGCGTCAGCTGGACCCGAACGTGATCGGCAACGACCACTACGAAACCGCTCGCGGTGTTCAGTACGTGCTGCAGCGTTACAAAGAACTGAAGGACATCATTGCGATCCTGGGTATGGACGAGCTGTCGGAAGCCGACAAGCAGTTGGTAAACCGTGCTCGTAAGATCCAGCGCTTCTTGTCGCAGCCGTTCTTCGTGGCTGAAGTCTTCACCGGTGCATCGGGTAAATACGTTTCCCTGAAAGACACCATTGCTGGCTTCAAAGGCATCCTCAACGGTGACTACGACCACCTGCCAGAACAAGCGTTCTACATGGTTGGCGGCATCGAAGAAGCGATCGAGAAAGCCAAGAAACTGTAATCCCGGCGCCCGGCAACGGGCGCTAATTTAGGTTGAGGCAATCAGATGGCTATGACAGTCCATTGCGATATCGTCAGCGCGGAAGGGGAAATCTTTTCCGGCCTGGTCGAGATGGTGATTGCGCACGGTGCACTGGGTGATCTTGGTATCGCCCTGGGTCACGCGCCGCTGATCACTAATCTGAAGCCAGGTCCGATCCGCCTGATCAAGCAGGGCGGGGAAGCCGAGGTGTTCTACATCTCCGGTGGTTTCCTCGAGGTTCAGCCGAACATGGTCAAGGTTCTCGCCGACACCGTGCAACGGGCTGCCGACCTGGACGAAGCCGCAGCTTTGGAAGCCGTTAAGGCTGCCGAGAAAGCCTTGCATGAGCGAGGCGCGGAATTCGATTACGGTTCTGCTGCCGCACGTCTGGCCGAGGCCGCAGCTCAGCTGCGCACCGTCCAGCAGATCCGCAAGAAGTTCGGCCACTAAGGTCACGCTTGTTGTGCGATTGATTAAAAAGGGTAGCCTCGGCTACCCTTTTTTCTTTTCCGAATTTTTTACAACCCGGTCGCAGCCGCTGACCACCCAGGATTGGTAGCCAGTCATGTCCCTAGAAATCGTTATTCTCGCTGCTGGCCAAGGCACGCGTATGCGTTCGGCGTTGCCAAAGGTTTTGCACCCGATTGCCGGCAACTCGATGCTTGGTCATGTTATCCACAGCGCCCGACAACTTGATCCACAGCGCATTCACGTGGTGATCGGCCACGGTGCCGATGCGGTGCGCGAGCGTCTGGCGGCGGACGATCTGAATTTCGTCCTGCAGGACAAACAGCTGGGCACCGGTCACGCCGTCGCTCAAGCGGTTCCTTTCATCCAATCCGACACCGTGCTGGTACTTTACGGTGACGTGCCGTTGATCGAGGTTGAAACTCTCCAGCGTCTGCTCAAGCAGGTCGGTCCGCAGCAATTGGGTCTGTTGACTGTCGAACTGGATGACCCGACCGGTTACGGCCGCATTGTTCGGGATGCCGAGGGCAAGGTGACTGCGATCGTCGAGCAGAAAGACGCCAACGAAGCCCAGCGCAAAATCAGTGAAGGTAACACCGGCATCCTGGCTTTGCCGTTTGAACGGCTTGGCGACTGGATGAGCCGTCTGTCCAACAACAATGCACAGGGCGAGTACTACCTGACCGACGTGATCGCCATGGCGGTGAGCGACGGATTGGTGGTGGCGACCGAACAACCCCACGATGCCATGGAAGTGCAAGGTGCCAACGATCGTCGGCAGTTGTCCGAACTTGAGCGGCACTATCAGCTGCGCGCCGGTCGCCGCTTGATGGCCCAAGGCGTAACGCTGCGCGACCCGGCACGTTTCGACGTGCGTGGTGAAGTGACGGTAGGCCGTGACGTGTTGATTGATATCAACGTGATTCTCGAAGGCAAAGTGGTCATCGAAGACGATGTCGTCATCGGCCCGAACTGCGTAATCAAGGACAGCACCCTGCGCAAAGGCGTGGTGATCAAGGCCAACAGCCACATCGAAGGTGCGGTCCTGGGCGAGGGCAGCGATGCCGGTCCGTTTGCGCGCCTGCGCCCCGGCACCGTGCTCGAAGCGCGGGCGCATGTGGGTAACTTCGTCGAGCTGAAAAACGCCCACATGGGCGAAGGCGCCAAGGCCGGTCACCTGACCTACCTGGGCGATGCCGAAGTCGGTGCGCGCACCAACATTGGCGCGGGCACCATCACCTGCAACTACGACGGTGCCAACAAGTGGAAAACCGTGCTGGGCGCTGACGTGTTCATTGGTTCCAACAACTCGTTGGTAGCGCCTGTGGATATCCTCGACGGCGCGACCACTGCAGCCGGCTCGACCATTACCTCGACTGTGGATAAATCCCAGTTGGCGGTAGGACGCGCTCGCCAGAAGAACATCGATGGCTGGAAGCGGCCGGAGAAGGTCAAGAAGTCGTAAGTTATCCACAGCTGCTCTTGCAGGAGCGAGCTAGCTCGCGATGAACCTGAACGATTGCGCATTTTTTCTGAATAACCGCATCGTTCACGTACCCATGGCGCGCAGGCTCGTTCCCACACCGGTTTATCCACAATTCTTTTTATTGCCCGACGCTTGACGAAGTTTCACTGATAGGTTTTGATTGCTTCCGTTATCTTTCGAAACGAAACTTATCAGCTCATGTCGAAGCGCAATACACCTCAACGCCGCCACAACATCCTCGCCTTGCTCAACGAGCAGGGCGAAGTCAGTGTGGACGAACTGGCCAAGCGCTTCGAAACCTCCGAAGTTACGATTCGCAAGGATCTGGCGGCGCTCGAAAGCAATGGCTTGCTGCTGCGTCGTTATGGCGGCGCAATCACCATGCCTCAGGAACTGGTGGCGGACCTCGGCCAGCCGGTTTCGAAATTCAAACAGGCCATCGCTCGTGCTGCCGTTTCACGGATTCGCGAGCACGCGCGGATCATCATCGACAGCGGCAGCACTACGGCTTCCATGATCCCGGAACTGGGCCAGCAACCCGGCCTGGTGGTGATGACCAACTCCCTGCATGTCGCCAATGCCCTGAGCGAACTCGAGCATGAACCGGTGCTGCTGATGACGGGTGGCACCTGGGACCCGCATTCCGAGTCCTTCCAGGGCCAGGTGGCCGAGCAGGTACTACGCTCTTACGACTTCGATCAGTTGTTCATCGGAGCCGATGGCATCGATCTGGTTCGCGGTACCACCACCTTCAACGAACTGCTGGGGCTGAGCCGGGTCATGGCCGAAGTCGCCCGTGAAGTGGTGGTGATGGTCGAATCCGACAAGATCGGCCGCAAGATACCCAACCTGGAGCTGCCGTGGAGCAGTGTCCATACCCTTATTACCGATGATCGCCTGCCGCTTGAGGCGCGTGATCAGATTCAGGCCCGCGGCATCACCTTGATATGCGCGGCTGTCAGTCAGGAGAAATAGCATGTGTGGAATTGTCGGCGCAGTTGCAGAACGTAACATCACCGCCATCCTGGTCGAAGGCCTGAAGCGTCTGGAATACCGTGGGTATGACAGCGCCGGCGTGGCGGTCTACACCAATGATGAAAAGCTTGAGCGTCTGCGCCGTCCGGGCAAGGTCAGCGAACTGGAGCAAGCCCTGGCCGAAGCGCCGTTGATCGGTCGACTGGGCATCGCCCACACCCGTTGGGCCACTCATGGCGCACCGTGCGAGCGTAACGCCCACCCGCATTTTTCCGGCGATTTGGCGGTGGTGCACAACGGCATCATCGAAAACCACGAAGCCTTGCGCGAACAACTCAAGGCCCTGGGTTATGTGTTCACCTCGGACACCGACACTGAAGTCATCGCCCACCTGCTGAACCATAAACTGAAGGACCTGCACGACTTGACCGTGGCCCTTAAAGCTACCGTCAAAGAGCTGCACGGTGCCTACGGTCTGGCCGTTATCAGCGCTCAGCAACCGGATCGACTGGTCGCGGCCCGCAGTGGCAGCCCGTTGGTCATCGGTTTGGGCCTGGGTGAAAATTTCCTCGCGTCCGACCAGTTGGCCTTGCGCCAGGTGACCGACCGTTTCATGTACCTGGAAGAAGGCGATATCGCCGAAATCCGCCGGGACAGCGTGCAGATCTGGGACGTCAACGGGAAGGCCGTCGAACGCGAAGCGGTACAGTATCGCGATGGCGCCGAAGCCGCTGAGAAGGGCGAATTCCGCCACTTCATGCTCAAGGAAATCCACGAGCAACCGTCCGTGGTGCAGCGCACCCTGGAAGGCCGACTGAGCCAGAATCAGGTGCTGGTGCAGGCTTTCGGCCCGCAAGCCGCAGAGCTGTTCGCCAAAGTACGCAACGTTCAGATCGTCGCCTGCGGCACCAGCTACCACGCCGGCATGGTTGCCCGGTACTGGCTTGAAGAACTGGCCGGCATTCCGTGCCAGGTCGAAGTGGCCAGCGAGTTCCGCTACCGCAAGGTCGTGGTGCAACCCAACACACTGTTCGTGACCATCTCCCAATCCGGTGAAACTGCCGACACCCTGGCTGCGCTACGTAACGCCAAGGAACTGGGGTTCCTCGCCAGCCTGGCGATCTGCAACGTTGGCATCAGCTCGCTGGTGCGTGAATCGGACCTGACCTTGCTGACCCAGGCCGGTCGTGAAATCGGCGTGGCTTCGACCAAGGCGTTCACCACGCAATTGGTCGGCTTGCTGCTGCTGACCCTGTCGTTGGGTCAGGTGCGTGGCACCCTGGCCAATGGCGTCGAGGCAACACTGGTCGAAGAGCTGCGCCGTCTGCCAACTCGATTGGGCGAAGCACTGGCGATGGACAGCACCGTGGAGAAAATTTCCGAGCTGTTCGCCGAGAAGAACCACACGTTGTTCCTCGGCCGTGGTGCGCAGTTCCCGGTGGCGATGGAGGGCGCACTGAAGCTCAAGGAAATTTCCTATATCCACGCTGAAGCCTACCCCGCTGGTGAACTGAAACACGGCCCGCTGGCGCTTGTGGATAACGACATGCCCGTGGTCACCGTGGCACCCAACAACGAGCTGCTGGAAAAACTGAAGTCCAACCTTCAGGAAGTCCGCGCCCGTGGCGGTGAGCTGATCGTCTTCGCCGACGTGAAGGCCGGCATGACCAATGGCGAAGGCACCCACGTCGTACAGATGCCGCACATCCACGACATCCTGTCGCCGATCCTCTACACCATTCCTTTGCAGTTGCTCTCGTACTACGTGGCTGTGCTGAAAGGCACCGACGTTGACCAGCCGCGCAACCTGGCGAAGTCGGTGACGGTGGAATAAGTTATCCACAGGTGTCCGGTGGTTTTGAAAAAGTAAAACTGCCACGAGAGGATGGAGGGGGTTAGCCTCCATCCTCTATGCCGTCGCGTCGGCGCTCCCCAACAATCCGTTAAACATCCAAGTGGCGCGTCTCGCCTTTCCTGCATCGACAGGAATGTTCAGGCAACGCTCAAAGCCCGACCTTTTATTTCATTTCCCTTCCAGTTGAACGAGCTGCGGCTTTAGTGGCTACGCGTCGAAGCGTTGCGACACTTTGTCCCGCCGAGTTTTTAGCATCAGACGTTTCCTACAGATTAAATAGTTGGCGCCCTCTAAATTTTCATTAGCACAGACGGTGCGTTATCAAACTAAAGGATCTGAAAGATGAACAAACTCAAGGCTTCCCTGGCGCTGGCTGTCATTGCCGGCACCGCCCTTTTGTCCGGCTGCACCGGTCAGGTGTATAACCAGCAAAAAAACTGCTCTTATGATTACTTGTTCACGCCAACTGTCTCTATCTCAAAAATGATTGGCGGCTGTGGCCCTATCGACAAGATTTCGCCGCAACAGTGATTGAATGGTCGAGCTGAATAAATTAGCTTGATATTTAAGCCCTTCAACAGAAATGAATGAAGGGCTAAATATTCAGTTGGCAGATTGGCGCCTTTATTTTTTTGAGTTTGTTGGCCACGATATTCGGGCCTTTCGCGACAGTTTTTATTTTCTGAAGTTACTCTGAAAAATCGCAGCTCCTGGCTGCGATTTTTTTTACCTGAAACGAGGACACGCCCATGGACCGCTTCCAGGAAATGCAGATTTTCGTCGCCGTTGCCCAGGAGCAGGGGTTTTCGGCGGCGGCGCGGCGTCTGGGGTTGTCGGCGGCGAGCGTTACCCGGGCGGTGGCCTCCCTGGAAAACCGCATTGGTACGCGGATGTTCACGCGCACTACACGCAGTGTGCATTTGAGTGAGGCCGGTCAGCGTTTCCTCGAAGACAGTCGGAGAATTCTCACTGAGGTGCAGGAAGCCGAGGATTCGGCGGCGGGCAGCCATATTCATCCCCGTGGGCAATTGACGATTACTGCGCCCGTTCTGTTTGGCGAGTTGTTTGTCACGCCGTTGATGGTGAGTTATCTGACGCAATTTCCGGAAGTCAGCATCAACGCGTTGCTCGTTGATCGGGTGGTGAGTGCAGCGGAGGAGGGGATTGATGTGGCGGTGCGTATCGGCGAGTTGCCCGACAGCAATCAGCACGCCATCCGGGTTGGGGAAGTTCGGCGGGTGATCTGCGCCTCGCCACAGTTTCTCGCCCGTCATGGCCGGCCCTCGCATCCACAGGAGTTGCAGCAGTCACCGATTATCGCAACCTCATCCATTGGCCAACTGAAGAGCTGGCCTTTCCTTGATAACGGTGAACCTCTGAGTATCCGGGTTGAGGCGCGTCTGGCGGTCACGGCGAATCAGGCAGCGATCAGCGCGGCGAGTCTGGGGCTGGGCTACACAAGGGTGCTGTCCTATCAGGTGGCGAGCAAAGTGGCGGCCGGGGAACTGGAGATTGTGCTGGCTGATTTCGAGCTGCCAGCCTTGCCGATCCACGTGGTCTACCTGGGTGGGCGCAAGGCGCCGGCGCGGGTGCGCAGTTTTGTCGACTTTGCGGTGAACACCTTGCGCGATAACCCGGCGTTGCAGCATTGATTTATTTCATCGGGTGAAATAATGGATTGCGCTTGGTGGTTATTCTGTTGTTTTGATCGAAGGTGGAAGATAGGCACCCATCGGCGCTGATCTCCCCTGAACAGCACCACTGACCCGAGGTGTTGACCATGCAAGCGATCAAACTCTACAACTTCCCGCGTTCCGGCCATGCTCATCGTGTCGAGCTCATGCTGTCCTTGCTGAAGTTGCCCACCGAGCTGATTTTTGTCGATCTGGCCAAAGGGGAACACAAGCAACCGGCCTTCCTGGCGCTCAATGCGTTTGGGCAGGTGCCGGTCATCGATGACCAGGGCGTGGTCCTGGCTGACTCCAACGCCATTCTGGTTTACCTGGCGCAAAAGTATGGCAACGGTCGTTGGTTGCCCGCCGATCCGGTCGGTGCGGCCAAGGTTCAGCGCTGGCTCTCGGCCGCCGCCGGGCCGATCGCCTTCGGCCCTGCCAGGGCAAGGCTGATCACCGTGTTTGGCGCGCCGTACAACGCTGATGAAGTGATTCCTTACGCCCACAGCGTGCTCAAGGTGGTTGAGCTTGAACTCGCCAATTCGCCTTATCTGGTGGGAAGCGAGCCGACCGTTGCCGATGTTGCGGCCTATAGCTACATCGCTCACGCGCCAGAGGGCAATGTGTCCCTCGACGATTACCCGAACATTCGTGCCTGGCTGGCCCGTATCGAAGCCCTGCCCGGTTTTGTCGGCATGCCGCGCACGGTCGCCGGTCTGCAAAAAACTGTCTGATGCTGGTGGCCCGGCACCCTGCCGGGCTGCACCTTGCTGCGCCGATGGCGCAGGGGAGAAGCCGATATGGACCGTTCACCCTGGCATGCTGGTGAGAAACAATTGCAGGCGCATGTGGGCGTTGCCGAACGTATGGAAATGTTCGGTCGTAAGGTGATTCGCAGTGAAATGCCGGACCAGCACCGCACCTTCTATGAGCAATTGCCCTTCATGTTGTACGGGGCGGTCGACGCTGAGGATCATCCCTGGGCCAGCGTGCTTGAGGGGGAACCCGGTTTCGCCCACTCCCCCGAGCCCGGCCTGCTGAATTTTCGCACGGTGCCGAACGCGGACGATCCGGCACAGTTGTGTGACGGCGCGGCCATTGGTTTGCTCGGCATCGAACTGCATACCCGGCGCCGCAACCGGATCAATGGCCGTGTCCAGAAGCTGGTGGAAAGTGGCTTCGGCGTAACGGTGGAGCAATCGTTCGGCAACTGCCCGCAATACATCCAATTGCGGCAGTTCCAACGCGTGCCGTTGGCGGACCCTGCACAACGCAGGGTGCAGCGTCTCGACTCACTTGATGAGGCAGCCAGGTCGATGATTGCTGAGGCCGACACCTTTTTTGTCGCCAGTTACGTGGATGTCGACGGCGAGCGCGCGGTGGATGTTTCTCACCGGGGTGGCCAGATCGGTTTCGTCCAGGTGGAGGGCAATCGTCTGACCATTCCCGACTTCGCCGGCAACCTGCATTTCAATACATTGGGCAACCTGCTGATCAATCCTCGGGCCGGGTTGTTGTTCATCGACTTCGCGACTGGCGACTTGTTGCAACTGAGCGGCCGCACCGAAATCATTCTGGAAGGCCCCGAAGTGGACGCCTTTCAAGGGGCGGAGCGGTTGTGGACATTTGATGTCGAGCGAGTGGTACGCCGCCCGGCTGCATTGGCCTTGCGCTGGCGCTTTGATGGGGTGTCGCCAACCAGCTTGCTCACCGGTACCTGGCCGCAGGCCAAAGCGCGATTGCAGGCCAAGGCTTTGGGCGATCAATGGCGGCCGCTGCGGGTGGCGCGGATCGAGGCGGAAAGCCAGAGTATCCGCTCGATTTATCTGGAACCCGCCGACGGTGCTGGATTGCCGCTGTTTCAGGCCGGGCAGCATTTGCCTCTGCGCTTCACTCTCGACGGTGAGGTGCATATCCGTACCTACAGTCTGTCGAGCGCGCCTTCCGATGATTTCCTGCGCATCAGCGTGAAGCGCGACGGCCTGGTGTCCACACATCTGCACGAGCACATTCGTGTCGGTGACGTGCTGGAAGCGCGGGCGCCACAAGGGCATTTCACTGTGGCGCCCAATGAACGCCGGCCTTTGGTGCTGCTGGCGGCGGGCGTGGGAATTACGCCGTTGCTGTCGATGGTGCGAGAGGTGGTGTACCAGGGATTGCGCACTCGCGGCATCCGGCCGACTTGGTTTATCCAGAGCTCGCGCACCTTGGCCGACCAGCCGTTTCGTCGGGAGCTGGATCGTTTGCTGGAGGACGCCGGGGGCGCTGTGCGTGTCTCGCGGCTGATAAGTCAGCCGGAATCCGAGGCGCTTGAAGGCGAGGATTTTGATCTGACCGGGCGTATTGATATCGCCCTGCTCAAGGACGTGCTTGAGGTCGATGACTACGATCAGGTCGATTTTGTCGTGTGTGGCCCGGGGAGTTTCACCCAGGCGTTGTACGACGGGTTACGCGAACTGGACGTACGCGATGCACGCATTCATGCGGAAACCTTCGGCCCGTCGACATTGAGCCGGCGTCCCGACCCGGATGCGGTGGTCATCGAGCAGCCGCCCGCTGCGACCACATCGGTGCCGGTGGTGTTCCAGCGCTCGGCCAAGGAAGCCCGCTGGCAGCCCGATGGCGGCAGCTTGCTGGAGTTGGCGGAAAGCCGCGGCCTGCATCCGGAGTTCAGTTGCCGCGGGGGTTCCTGCGGCACCTGCAAGACGCGCCTGATCAGCGGCCAGGTGAATTATCCACAGCCTCCGGCGGAGGTTCCGGATGAAGGACACGTGCTGATCTGCTGTGCGGTTCCGGCACAAGGGCCGCAGCCTCTGGTGCTGGATATTTGAAAGAAGAACACGAGCGAACATTGCTCGCGGGCCAATCGCTGGGTAGGGTAGTGCGTACAACGAAAGGGCCATGACTGGCCCTTTGCGCATTTCAGGGACAGGCGTTTTCATGTTTTCTTTTTATCGTTCTGTCGTCTTGCTGGTGGCACTGGTGTTGCTCACCGGCTGCGAACGTCAGGATGCGCCAGCACTCGATCAACAACTCTATGTGTGGCAGCGACAATGGACGCCGGCTCATGACGCCGCCCTGCGTGACAGCCACGCGGACTTCTCCACGCTGCGAGTGCTGGCGCTGCAAGCCTTCCCCCAGGCGGGGTGGAGCAAGGCACGGATCGATGCGGATTTGCTGAAGCGCGATGGCCGTCCGCTGATCGCCGTGATTCGCCTGGACGGGCAGTTGCAGTCGCTGGATCAAGATGAAGTGCGTGGGCAAATCCAGCAGGTGATCAGCGATTGGCAGTCGCAAGGGCTGACCCTCGCTGGCGTGGAAATCGACCACGATGCCGGTAATGCACGGCTACCGGCCTATCGGCAATTTCTGACAAAGCTGCGCGGGACGCTGCCGGCAGCCATGCCGCTGAGCATCACCGCCTTGCCGGCCTGGCTCGACAGCCCTGAGCTGCCGGCATTGTTATCCACAGTCGACAGCAGCGTATTGCAGGTGCATGCGGTGAACGATCCGCGGCGTGGCTTGTTCGATGCCGATCAGGCTCGACGTTGGGCCAAGTCCTGGAGCCATAGGACCGACAAGCCTTTTTATCTGGCGCTGCCAGCCTATGGCGTTGCCTTGTTGGCGGATGCCCAAGGCGCGCCAGTGGTGGAAAGCGAGGTGCCGCTGGAGCGCGATGGCGAGCGTCGGGAGTTGCTGGCCGATCCCCAGCAGTTGCGCACGTTGGCTGTGGAGTTGCGCGCCGATCCGCCGCAGCACCTGGCCGGTTTGATCTGGTTTCGATTGCCATTGGCCAACGACCGTCGCGCCTGGAGCCTGACAACGTTGCGCGCAGTCGCTCGCGGTGAGGTTCTGCAGGGTGAGCTGTCAGTGAAACTCTCGGCAGACAACGGCCTCTATGACATCGCTATCAGCAATCAGGGCAATCTCGACAACGCCTGGCCCGAGCGTCTGACGCTGTCGGTGCAGGGCTGCGAAGGCGCCGATGCATTGGCCGGCTACGCATTGCAGCAAAGCGCGGATCTGCTTACCTTCAGCCGACTGCGCGAGGGGCGAATAGCCGCCGGCGGGCAGCGGGCCATTGGTTGGGCGCGCTGTGCACACATTGATCAAGGAGCTTCGAATGTTCACCCGTAATTGGCCACGTCACCTGCTGTGCCTGAGCCTCAGCCTGCCGCTGGGTTCGGCAATGGCTTGCGGCCCGGACTTCCCGATGCGCCTGCTGAACGACCGCGCCCAATCGCTGGCCGAACTGCCGGAAGGCAATTTCGGCTTCGAGATCAACCGCCTCGGGCACGCTATTGCAGGGTTGAAGACGGTGGCGGCTGTGGATAACAGCATGGGCGACACCGACTACACGGCTCAGCGTGATCAGGCCGAGCAAGCGGGTTTGACGGCTGAACAGCAGACACTGGTGCAGCACCTTCGCAGCCTGACCGATGCCCATCAGGTCGAGGCGCAAGGCGCGGCGCTACCGGCAGAACTCAAGTTGTATCTGGCCGGTGCCGTAGCTTTTGCCGCAGGTGATCATGGCTTGGCGGCGCAGTATTTCCGGCAAGTGCTGGCCTTGCCCGCCGATCAGCGGGCACTGCGCAGCACTTGGGCGGCTTATTCGCTGGGGCGTGCCTTGTTCGCCATGGGTGCCGAAGCCGATGCGGCGCCAAACCTGTTGGAGCAATCGAGACAGGCGTTCGAGCAAGCCCGGCAGTTGAGCATCGACGGTTTCAGCGATCCGTTGGAGTTGGGTGTTGCCAGCCTCGGCGAAGAAGCCCGGGTCGACCGCACGACCGGGGACTGGAATCGCGCCATCGAACTGTACGCCACACAGAACCTTCACGGCTCGGCTGTGGGCTACAGCTCGTTGAAGCTGTTGATGGCTGATCTGGCAGCCATGCCCGAGGATCAATTGAGTGTGTTGCTCAAGGGCCAACCGGTGCAGCAGTTGGTCACCGCTTCCTTGATCAGCAAGCTGGGCTGGTCGTTCGGTGATCAGCCAGCCAATGAAAAAAAGCTGATCAAGTTGCTGCAAAACAGTACCCAAGGCAGCCTCGACAACGCTGATCGCCTGGCCGCCGTGAATTATCAACAGGGTGACTACGCCAATGCCAAGGTCTTCCTTGAGCATGCGGGTGATGGTGGGCTGGCGTGGTGGTTGCGCGCCAAGCTGGCGCTGCGCGATGGCGATAAAGCCGCCGCGGCCGCCGCCTATGCCAAAGCCGCCCAGGCGTTTCCGCAGAACGAGTCCTGGGGCGAGCGCCGCACGCCTGACTTCGATTACGAAACGCTGCAGCCCAAGTGCCGCGTCGAGGGTGAAAGCGCAATCCTGGCACTGCAACGCGGGGACTATCTGCAAGCGTTCGATCAGCTCTATCGCAGCGGCAGCCTCTATTGGTACGACGCGGCGACTGTGGCCGAACGGGTGCTGACGCTCGAAGAGCTCAAACAATACGTCGACAGCAAAGTCCCGGCGCCACCGCCCCTCAGCCAGGCAGATCGTGACAATTATGTGCCGCTGCCGGTCGCGGCGAGCCTGCGCAATCTGCTCGCCCGACGTTTGTTGCGCGAAGGGCACTACGCGCAGGCGCCGACCTATTTCGATAACGATGGATTGCAGCACAAGGCTCGCTTGTACGGCCAACAGCGAGAAGCGGCCGATGGCGCATGGTGGCCGACCCGTCGGGCCGCCGCCTTGTTCAATGCCGCCTGGACGGCGCGTGAGTGGGGCATGGATATCCTCGGCTACGAAATGGCCCCGGATTACGCCACGTTGGGCGGCAACTTTGTGCTCGATAGCGCTGAAGTGAAGGTCGGGCCACTGATGACCGCCGATGAGGTCAAGCGTCAGCAGGCCAGTGCCGCTCAACCTGACGAGCGTTATCACTATCGGTTTTTGGCCACGGCACTCGCCGGCCGTGCGGCGGACAACCTGCCCCACACCAGCCAGGCGTTTGCGGCGGTGCTCTGCGAGGCGGCAGGGTGGAACAGCAGTCTGGAGGAGCAGAGCGCGCTGTATCAACGCTACGTCCAGCAAGGGCCGTACGTGCCGTGGGCGGCTGACTTTGGTCATCAGTGCCCGTATCCGGACTTTGAGAACGCCGACAAGCGTTATGTCACGCAGGTGACGGATGCTGTTCGCTCGGCACTACGACCTTATAAGACTGCGCTGTTCATTGGCGCTGGATTGGTGGTGGCAGCGGCGCTGTTGCTGATCAGTCGCCGCCGTCGTCGAGCAGCGTAAGGGTCAAGCCTGTTGAACGAAGGCCAGGCGCATAGCGAAACCGATCAACAGGCTACCGAACAACCATTGTTGCAGGCGCTGGGCAGAGGGGCTGCGTTGCAGCCAGCGGCCCAGCGCGGCGCCGGTCAGTGCGTAGGCACTGTCGAAGAGAAAACCGACACCGACCAGCATCAGCCCCAGGATCGCGAATTGCTCCAGCACCGGGCCAGCCTGTGGATGAATGAACTGCGGCAACAGCACCGAGCAGAACAACAACGCCTTGGGATTGAGCAGGTTGGTTAGCAGGCCGCGCCTGATCGACGCACTCCAACGGGGTTGTTCGCCCATGGCGCCGGTACCGTTGAGGTTCGGCAAGATCGTCGTCCGCAAACACTGAATACCGATCCATAACAGGTAGGCGGCGCCCGCCAGTCGCACCACATCAAAGGTCCAGGGTGCCGCCTTGAACAGTGCTGCGAGCCCCAGCCCGGCGAGTGCCACATGACAACCCCGGGCAATGCCCAAGCCCACGGCGGTGGCCAGCGCGGCGCCTTTGCCCTGGCGGGCACCGGTCTGCAACAGCAGGATCATGTCCGGGCCGGGTAACAGGTAGACCACCGCCAGCGCCATGAAAAACAGCCAGAATCCCGCCATGATGCACCCCGTTCGTTGTCGATTTGGTAGGCCCAGTCTATTGCGCAAGGGCAGGGCAGGTGCTTGCGTTGTTTGCTTCTAATGGCCTCATGATTGGCATAACCTGCTAGTAAATTGCGCTTTAACTCTCAGGATCTGCCAAATCATGAAACTCGACGCCTACGACCGAAAAATTCTCGCCGCGCTGCAACGCGACGGTCGCCTGAGCAACGTGCAGTTGGCTGAGGAAATCGGTCTGTCCGCCTCGCCCTGTTTGCGGCGGGTGCGCATGCTGGAAGAGGCCGGGGTGATTCGCGGTTACCAGGCCAACCTGGATCGTGATGAAGTCGGGTTGGGGCTGACGGTGTTTGTCGGGGTCAAGGTCGAGCGCCATAACGATGAGCAAGCCGAAGCTTTTCGCGTTGCCGTGACGGCGTTGCCGGAGGTTATTTCGGCGTTCCTGGTCTCGGGGGAGTCGGATTTTCTGCTGCAAGTGGTGGTGCCGGATCTGCGCGGTTACGACCGCTTCCTCACTGGCAGCTTGTTGAAGCTGCCAGGTGTCAGCGATATCCGCAGCAACTTCGCGATTCACACGGTGAAAGCGCCGGGTGGTTTGCCGTTGGAGCATTTACCGCGTTAGACCGCCATCGCCAGCCAACTGGCTCCTACAAGGTTTGCACTGTACCTGTGGGAGGGAGCTTGCTCGCGATAGCGGTCCTGCGGTAATCGACACATCAAGGTTTTACATCTGCGTCGCCATCCCCTCCACATTCATCGCCGCCTGACGCAATGCCTCGGAGCGGGTC
The DNA here is from genome assembly GCF_004348895.1 of Pseudomonas vancouverensis. GTDB lineage: Bacteria > Pseudomonadota > Gammaproteobacteria > Pseudomonadales > Pseudomonadaceae > Aquipseudomonas > Aquipseudomonas vancouverensis. The sequence continues at coordinate 548,199 of NZ_RRZK01000007.1, read as the reverse complement.
GGGTGCGGATGGCAGGTCAGGGCGATGTCTTCGGCCGAGGCACTGAACTCCATGGCCACGCAATATTCACCAATCATTTCACTGACGCTCGGGCCAACCAGGTGTACGCTGAGGATTTCATCCGTGCGCTCATCGGCCAGCACTTTGGCGAAGCCTTCGGTTTCGTGATTGATCTTGGCCCGGCTGTTGGCGGTAAACGGGAACTTGCCAACCTTATAGGCACGGCCTTCGGCCTTGAGCTGTTCTTCGGTCTTGCCGACGCTGGCCAGTTCCGGTTTGGTGTAGATCACGCTCGGGATCAGCTCGTAATTGACCTCGCCGGCCTTGCCGACAATCTGTTCGACGCAGGCCATGGCCTCGTCTTCGGCCTTGTGCGCGAGCATCGGGCCGCTGGTCACGTCACCAATGACCCAGACCCCGGGCGCTTGTGTGCGATGGCCCTTGTTCTCGAGCATGCCGCGCTTGTCCGTGGCGAGGCCGACATTTTCCAGCCCCAGGCCCTGTGTATAAGGTCGGCGGCCGATGGCCACCAGCACGTAATCCGCTTCGATCAATTCGGCCTCACCACCCGCAGCAGGCTCGACGCGCAATTGCACACCATTAGCGGAGGTGGTGGCGCTGGTGACTTTCGAACCGAGCTTGAAGCTGAAACCTTGTTTGCCCAGGGAGCGCTGCAGGGTTTTTCCTGCCTCCACATCAACACCGGGGCAAATGCGGTCGAGGAATTCGACCACAGTGACTTGAGCACCGAGACGCCGCCACACCGATCCCAACTCCAGACCGATGACACCAGCACCGATCACCACCAGATGCTTGGGCACCTCTTTGAGCGACAGCGCGCCGGTGGAATCGAGGATACGTTGGTTATCGATGTCCACACCCGGCAGGGGAGTGGGCTCGGAGCCAGTGGCGATGATGATGTCCTTGGCACTCAATTCGGTCTTGCCACCAGCGCTATCGGTCACTGTCACCTTGCCCGGCCCGTCGATGTGGCCCCAGCCTTTGATCCAGTCGACCTTGTTCTTGCGAAACAGGAACTCGATGCCCTTGGTCAGCCCGGTCACGCTCTCGTCTTTCTGTTTCATCATCTGCGCGAGGTTGAGACTGGGCTTTACCTCGATCCCCAGGTTGGCGAATTCCCCACCCATGGCTGCGTCATACAGTTCGGAGGCATGCAGCAGTGCCTTGGAGGGCATGCAGCCAACGTTGAGACAGGTGCCGCCGAGGGTGGCGCGTCCTTCCACGCATGCGGCTTTCAAGCCCAGCTGGCCGGCGCGGATCGCTGCGTTATAGCCACCTGGCCCTCCGCCGAGTATCACGACGTCGTAAGTGCTCATGGATGTACTCCTGTCTGGAAGGGGATCGGATCGGTAAACGTAGTTCCTGAGAAAAATTACGATCGTAATATGTGCGTTTTAGCGCATTTCGGTCAAGGCTTCAGGCAAGCGACAGGTTGAGCGTCTTTAGATAGCGCGATTTTGTACGAACTTTTTACCTATTTCGTTATATCGTAACGAATAGTCATGTGAGCAAAAAACAAGCGCTGGGGTGGTATGCAAGTCGATCTCGAAGTTGATGAAGCACCCGTTGCCGGGTTGCCACGCTTTCAGCAGGCCGTGTTTCAGGGGCGGCGATTGCGCCAACTCGTCCTCTTGATGGGTACGCTTGCCGCCACGGGGTTGTTGTTGGCTTTTTTTGCTGCGTTGTTCGCCGCTCATACGCTGTGGCCGGCGTGGTTGATGAACCAGAGTGCGGCGCTGCTGGTATTGGTTGCCGGTTTGCAGTCGGCCGGGTGGGTGACGCAGTGGCGCGCAATCGCGTTGAACCCTGTGGCGCCGGTTATCGCTGTCGATGAACAAGCGCCTGCGCCGACAGGTTGGTACGAGCGCTTGCTGGACCGGATCAGCCAACGCTGGCTGAACATGCTGCGACACATCGGTGCCCCGACGTTGTGGTTGGGTGGCTGGTCGCTCGCGGCATTGCTGTGCGTGGAACTGTTCTGGGATCTGACCTTGCCGTCCGCCGCACTGGGTTTTTCCGCGACCTTGGGCGCGGCGATCTCACTGTTGCTGGCGTTCGGACTGCTGGTGCTGGAGCGCCATCTGGCCCAGGCAAACACCGCGCAATGGCCTGAGGCAACGGCACTCGCGCAGTTGATCCGGGTGGTGATCATCAGCCTGGTGCTTGGCGCTTTGTGCCTGTTGTTTGCCGATGACACGTCGGTGTGGCCGGTGCGTCTGGCGGTGCTGATTGGCCTGCTGCCCGCGCTGGTGGCGCTCGAACTGCTGCTGCGCGCCGTGCTTTCGCTGTTCAGCCCACGCCGCGAGCGCCTGGAGCCTGACCTGCTGGCGCGCAGTTTTGTCGCTGACATGCTGCGCTGGCCGCCGCAGCCTCTGGTCGCACTGCAGCATGAATTGCACAACCGTTTCGGCATCGACCTGCGGCAGATCTGGGCGTTCACTTACATGCGCCGGGCCTTCCTGCCGGTTGTGGCGGTCGTCTCGATCATTGGTTGGTCGCTCACCGGCATCCATGAAATTCCCCTGCAAGGGCGGGGCATCTACGAACGTTTCGGCAAACCGGTGGAAGTCTTCGGTCCCGGTTTGCATGCCGGTTTGCCTTGGCCTTTGGGGCGGGTGCTGAACGTTGAGAACGGTGTGGTTCACGAGTTGGCTACCAGTGTCGGTGAAGCGGGCACTGCAACCGAAGTCGCCCCGGCTGAAGGTCCGGCGCCTGCCATCGCCAACCGCTTGTGGGACGCCAGCCACGTCAATGACAAATCCCAGGTGATCGCCAGCAGTCGTGGCGACAAGCAGAGCTTCCAGATCGTCAACATGGACGTGCGTTTTGTCTATCGCATCGGCCTGAGCGATCAGGCGGCGTTGGCGGTAACCTACAACAGCGCTGATGTGCCAACGCTGATCCGCAGCACCGCCAGCCGTATTCTGGTCCACGATTTTGCCTCGCGGACCCTCGACGGTTTGCTCGGCGAGGACAGGGAAGGGCTCGCCGAAGAGATTGGTCGCGCCGTCCAGGGCGATCTGCAGAAGCTCGACAGTGGCGTGGAAATTCTTGCCACGGTGGTCGAGGCGATTCATCCGCCAGCCGGGGCCGCCAATGCGTACCACGGAGTGCAAGCCGCGCAGATCGGCGCGCAAGCGTTGATCGCTCGCGAGCGAGGCGCGGCTGCCGAAGCCACCAACCAGGCACAACTGCAGGCGAGCATCGCGCGCGATCAGGCCACCGCGAGTGCGCGTGAAATCAACGCGGGTGCACAAGCGGCAGACCTGAAGTTCAACGCCGAACAAAAAGCTTTTGCCAGCGCCGGCCAGTCTTTTGTGCTCGAACAGTATCTCGGCCAATTGTCCCAGGGACTGGCCAACGCCAAGTTGTTGGTGCTCGACCATCGCCTGGGCGGCAGCAGCAACGCGCCCACCATCGACCTCCGTACGTTCACGCTGCCGGTAGACCCTGCGCAGTCGCGTAAAACCGCCCAGCCAGGAGTTGCCAATTGAGCCAGTCGCACACCCACGATCACGATGACCACAGCGGCCACGATCACGGCCATGGCGGGCATCACCATCACGGTCATCACCACCATCACCACCACGGCGAGCCACAGGAGGCGGGACCGTTTCCATGGCGCCGGATGGGCTGGGCAGCGCTGCTGGTGGCTTTCGCTGTCGCCGCCGCGAGCCTGGTGCAGGTTCGCTCTGGCGAAGCCACGGTGATCACCCGTTTCGGCAACCCGTCGCGAGTACTGCTGGAGCCAGGACTGGGCTGGCGCTGGCCTGCACCGTTCGAGGCGGCGATTCCGGTCGACCTGCGCCTGCGCACCACGTCGAGCGGATTGCAGGATGTGGGCACGCGTGACGGTTTACGCATCATTGTTCAAGCCTACGTAGCGTGGCAGGTGCAGGGCGATCCGGACAATGTGCAACGCTTCATGCGTGCCGTGCAGAATCAGCCGGATGAAGCTGCCCGGCAAATTCGTACCTTTGTCGGCTCGGCCCTGGAAACCACCGCCAGCAGTTTCGATCTGGCGAACCTGGTCAACACCGACTCAAGTCAGGTGCACATCGCCGATTTTGAAGCGCAGCTGCGCAAGCAAATCGATCAGCAGTTGCTCACCACTTATGGCGTACGTGTGCTGCAAGTCGGTATCGAACGGCTGACGTTGCCGTCGGTGACACTCACTGCCACGGTCGATCGAATGCGTGCCGAGCGTGAAACCATCGCCACCGAACGGACCGCCATTGGCAAACGTGAAGCGGCGCAGATTCGCTCTGCAGCTGAGCGGGATGCGCGAATCGTGCAAGCGGATGCCACGGTGAAAGCTGCCGATATCGAGGCGCAATCCCGCGTTGAGGCCGCGCAGATATATGGCCGTGCCTACGCGGGTTCACCGCAGCTTTACAACTTGCTGCGCTCGCTCGACACCCTGGGCACCATCGTCACCCCGGGGACCAAGCTGATTCTGCGCACCGATGCTGCGCCGTTTCGCGTGCTGGTTGATGGCCCGCCGAGCGTTGATAGCAAAACCGGATCGCAGCCATGAGTTTGGTTCCACGTGGAACAAATGAGTTGAGCAGCCCGTGGATTCAGGCCGGTCGCTTTGCATTTCTGGCCCTGTACGGGGTGACGGTGCTCGCTGCGATAGCCTGGGCGTTTTCCAATGTGCGGCAGATCGACCCACAGAACCGCGCCGTGGTTTTACATTTCGGCGCGCTGGATCGAATCCAGAACGCCGGTTTGCTGTTGGCCTGGCCACGTCCTTTCGAGCAGGTGATTTTGCTGCCGGCGGCGGACCGGGTTATCGAACGCCGAGTGGAAAACCTGCTGCGTACTGATGCCGCTGTACAAGCGGATCGCGTCGCAAGTTTCGCGACACCTATCAGTGATGCCCTCGCCGGTTCAGGTTACCTGCTGACCGGTGATGCCGGTGTGGTGCAACTCGATGTCCGGGTGTTCTACAAAGTGACGGAGCCTTACGCCTTTGTGCTGCAAGCGGAGCATGTATTGCCGGCGCTGGATCGCCTGGTCACTCGCAGTGCGGTGGCACTTACAGCTGCGCGCGATCTGGACACCATATTGGTTGCCCGCCCGGAACTGATTGGCGCCGACAGTCAGGCGGCGGAACGACGCGAACGCTTGCGCGGCGATCTGGTGCAGGGCATCAATCAGCGACTGGCTGAGTTGGCCGCCACGGGGCAGGGACTGGGCATCGAAGTGGCGCGGGTCGATGTGCAATCCAGTCTGCCGAGCCCCGCGGTGAATGCATTCAATGCCGTACTGACGGCCAGCCAGCAAGCCGACAAAGCGGTGGCCAACGCCCGCACCGATGCCGAGAAGCTGACCCAGACTGCCAACGAACAAGCTGACCGTACTTTGCAGGTTGCCCATGCCCAGGCCAGTGAACGATTGGCCAAGGCATCGGCGGACACCGCCACCGTCTTGAGCCTGGCCAAAGCGCAACAACAAGGCACCGATCCACAAATGCTACTGCGCATTTACCGCGAGCGGATGCCGAAGATTCTCGGCCAGGCCGGTTCGGTGACGACGGTTGATCCCAAAGACGATTCCCGCCTGATCATTCAGGGAGCTGCACAATGACTGCGCAAACCGCCGCTGCACCGAGCATGTTGTCCTCGGCCGAACAGCGCAGTGCCGCACGCCAACTGACTCTGGCCATGCTGGCCCTGGGCTTTTTGGCGCTGGGCTTGATCTGGCGCTGGCTGGCGCCGGAACAAACAGGTGTCAGCCAATTGCTGCTGGGCTTCGCCTCCTTGCTGGTTGCGGTACCGGTCATGCGTTCGGCCTGGTACAGCCTGCGTTATCCAAGCCTGCACGGCATCACCGATCAGTTGATTGCCTTGGCCATGCTTGGCGCCTGGGCCACTGGCGATCTACTGACGGCGGCGCTGCTGCCGATCATCATGATCTTCGGCCACGTGCTGGAAGAGCGCAGTGTGATCGGTTCGCAGGAGGCGATTCACGCCCTCGGCAAATTGACCCGCAGCCATGCGCGCAAGGTTCAGGCGGACGGCTCGATCGTCGAAGTCGATAACGGCACGCTCAAGGCCGGCGATGTGGTCGAAGTGCGTGCCGGTGACCGCGTGCCTGCGGACGGCAGAGTATTGTCGGGTCAGGCAAGCCTGGACACGGCATCCATCACTGGCGAATCAGTGCCGGTGGAGGCGGGTGTCGGCATGCCAGTGTTCGGCGGCGCGATCAATCTGGATGGTTTACTGCGCATCGAAGTCACCCGCACCGGGCATGAATCGACCCTCGGTAAAGTCATCGCGCTGATGCAAAACGCCGAGCGCTCCAAGCCGCCGATCACGCGGTTGCTGGAACGCTACGCGGGCAGCTACATGGTGCTGGTCCTGTTGCTGGCCGCCGTGACCTGGTTCATCACCAACAATGCCCAGGCGATGCTCGCGGTGTTGGTTGCGGCTTGCCCTTGCGCTCTGGTGTTGTCGGCACCGGCCACGGCCATTGCCGGTGTTGCAGTCGCGGCTCGCCACGGCATCCTGATTCGCAGCTCGGCGTTTCTTGAGGAGCTGGCGGACCTGACGTCGCTGGTGGTGGACAAGACCGGCACGCTGACCTACGGCACCCTGCGCCTGCAATCCATAGACAGCCCACTGGAAGATCGCAGCCATGTCCTCAAATTGGCTGCCAGCCTCGGCTCTGCCAGCAGCCATCCGGTCAGCCGTGCACTCGCGAGTCTGGTGACCCAGGAGCATTTCCTGCTGTTGTCGGATGTTCACGAGCGTCAGGGTCTGGGCGTCGTGGCAATGACTGAACAGGGCGAAGCGGCGTTGGGTCGGCCGGAGTTGTTCACGCAGCTTGGCATCTCGACTACGACGGTTCCCGAGCACGACGGTCCGATTGCCGGATTGGCGCTCAATGGTGAATTCCTCGCCTGGCTGTTGCTCGCCGACAGCGTCAAACCGGAAGCGCAATTTGCCTTGAGCGAGCTGCGCGAACTGGGCTTGGGTCGTCAGTTGCTGCTGACTGGCGATCGTCACAGCGTGGCGCAGACACTGGCCCGCGATGTCGGCATCAGTGACGTTGAAGCGCAGGCCTTGCCCGAAGACAAACTCAACCGCGTGCTCAAGGAAATCGACAGCGGTTTCCGGCCGATGGTGGTCGGCGACGGCATCAACGATTCCCTGGCCCTCAAGGCCGGTGTGGTGGGCGTGGCCATGGGTGCCGGCGGCGCCGACATTGCCTTGGCGTCGGCCGATATCGTGTTGATCGGCAGTGATCTGCGTCGGCTGGGGACCTGTGTGCGGCTGAGCCGTCAGTGTCGCCAGACGTTGCAGGTCAACGTGATCATCGGCCTGGGCTGGACGCTGGCAATCGTGGCCTTTGCCGCTTTTGGCTGGCTCGGTGCGGCGGGGGCCATGATTGCGGCACTGCTGCATAACCTCAGCACGCTCCTGGTGCTGGGCAATGCCGGGCGCCTGCTGCGGTTCCAGGAGCCTTTGCTCAAGCTCAAGGATGAGGCTTGAACGCTCTGAAACGCGGGTGTTGAACGGATTCAAATTTTTAGAACTGTGCGCCCGCTTTGTAGTCATTGACAATGAGGGCGCATCTTTTTTGCACTCGCATCGGCTGGTCGAGGCGGTTCGGGTCATTGAAAACGGCTATTAAATCGATAGCCTGCTATTTTTCAAAGATGGTCTACCCTCTGTTCAGACGTCTGAAACAAGGGGGATTATCCATGCTCGCGCAACTTCCACCGGCCTTACAGAATCTGCAGCTACCGCTTCGCCTGCGGCTCTGGGACGGCCATGAGTTCAATCTGGGGCCGACGCCCAGCGTCACGATTGTGGTCAAGGACCCGCAAATGGTTACCCAGTTCACGCACCCAAGTCTGGACGCGCTCGGCGCAGCCTTTGTCGAGGGCAAGCTGGAACTTGAGGGCTCGATCAGCGACGTGATCAGGGTCTGTGACGAATGGAGCCAGGCCTTGCTCGCGGATGACGACGACAATCAGCCCGTGCGTACCGTCCACGACAAAGAGACCGACGCCAAGGCGATCTCCTATCATTACGACCTCTCCAACGCGTTTTATCAGCTGTGGCTCGACAGTGACATGGCCTATTCCTGTGCCTATTTCGAGACCGGCAGTGAAACCCTGGAGCAAGCCCAGCAAGCCAAATTCCGTCATCTTTGCCGCAAGCTGCGTCTGCAACCCGGCGACTATCTATTGGATGTCGGTTGTGGTTGGGGCGGGCTGGCGCGCTTCGCCGCGCGGGAATTCGGCGCGAAAGTATTCGGCATCACCTTGAGCAAAGAGCAATTGGAACTGGCTCGTGAGCGCGTCAAAGCGGAAGGTCTGGAAGACATGGTCGAACTGCAACTGCTCGACTACCGGGATCTGCCTCAGGATGGCCGCTTCGACAAAGTGGTCAGTGTCGGCATGTTCGAACACGTCGGTCACGCCAATCTGGCCGAGTACTGCAAGACCCTGTTCGGCGCGGTGAAAGAGGGCGGCCTGGTGATGAACCACGGGATTACCGCCAAGCACACCGATGGCCGTCCGGTGGGGCGTGGTGCCGGCGACTTCATCGAAAAATACGTATTCCCCAATGGCGAGTTGCCGCACCTGTCGATGATTTCCGCCGAGATCAGCGAGGCCGGTCTGGAGATCGTCGACGTGGAAAGCCTGCGCCTGCATTACGCGCGCACGCTGGACCACTGGAGCGAACGTCTGGAAGATAACCTCGAGGCCGCCGCCAAACTGGTGCCGGAACAGGCCTTGCGTATCTGGCGTCTGTACCTGGCGGGTTGTGCGTATGCGTTCGCCCGGGGCTGGATCAACCTGCACCAGATCCTCGCCGTCAAAGCTCATCCCGATGGCAGCCATGAATTGCCATGGACACGTGACGACATCTACCTTTAAAGAATCGGCGAAATAAGCCGGGCGATCCGCATGCCAAGTTGTTGCAGGCGGTGGGTCTCCCGGCCTTCTTCCTTGTTGATTTCGTGGGCCTGGGCAAAGTCGTCGTTGAGCATGTGCTCGACTTCGGCGGCAAAGGCGCTGTCGACCGTCAGCAACATCACTTCGAAATTCAGCCGGAACGAACGGTTGTCCAGGTTGGCGCTGCCGATGGCGCTGATCTCACTGTCGATCAATACCACTTTCTGATGCAGGAAACCGGGCTCGTAACGGAACATCCGCACGCCTGCGCGCACGGCCTCAAAAGCGTAAAGGCTGGAGGCGGCGTAGACGATGCGGTGGTCCGGACGCGAGGGAAGCAGGATCCGCACATCCACACCGCGCAACACAGCCAGGCGCAGGGCCGCGAACACCGCTTCATCGGGGATGAAGTACGGGGTGGTGATCCACACCCGTTCGGTCGCTGCGTGGATGGCTTCGACGAAAAACAGTGAGCAGGTTTCGTAAGCGTCGGCGGGGCCGCTGGCGAGTAGCTGGCACAGCACGCCATCTTCCGGATACACCTCCGGCAGGATCAACGGCGGCAGTGAGCGCGCAGCCCAGAACCAGTCTTCGGCGAAGGACTCCTGCATGTTGGCCACCACCGGTCCGCGGACCTGTACGTGGGTATCGCGCCAGGGCGCCAAGGGCGGTTTTTCGCCCATGTATTCGTCGCCGACGTTGTGCCCGCCGACAAACCCCAGCATGCCATCGACGACCACGACTTTGCGGTGATTACGGAAATTGACCTGAAACCGGTTGAGCCAGCCGCTGCGAGTGGCAAAGGCTTTCACCTCGACACCGCCGTCGCGCAACTTCTGTGCATAACTGTGGGGCAGGGAATGGCTGCCGATGCGGTCATACAACAGGTAGACCGCCACGCCTTCGGCCGCTTTCTTCAGCAGCAGCGTTTGCAGGCGCTGGCCGAGGCGGTCGTCGTGAACGATGAAGAATTGGATCAGCACGGCTTCCTTTGCCTGGCTGATGGCTTCGAATATCGCGTCGAAGGTGGCCTTGCCATTGATCAGCAGATGCACTTCATTGTTGGCCAGGCACGGCATGTTGCCCAGTTTCGGCATCGCCCTGAGGGTGTCGTACGCGGAGGAGGCGCGGGCCGTCAGTGCTTCTTCTACCCAGGGGCGCCAGTTGAGTTCGGAGATGGCCTTGCGCATTTCCTCGTTGGCCTGGCGCCGTGCCTTGATGTAGCCGTCGAACGTGCTGCGGCCGAACACCAGGTACGGGATGAGGGTCAGGTAAGGAATGAAGATCAGCGACAGGGCCCAGGCGATCGAGCCTTGGGCGGTACGGACGGTCAATACGGCGTGAATTGCCGCGATCATGCCGAGCGAATGCAGCAGGGCGATGGTGTAACCGAAAATGTGTGGGCCAAAATAATCCATGGGGGCAGCCTTGCTCCTGAAGATTCAGTGCTTAACAGACCATGTTCCGTGCAGAATGTCGCTAATTAATTGGCCCATGAACCGAAGCTTGCGGCTGACGTCTAACGGCCACTACTGATCAGGAGTTACTCGATGAACGTTCGTCTGCTGGGTTTGGCCATGGCTCTGGGTTTGGCACTTCCTGTAGTCGCTCAGGCGCAGATGCTGCAACCGGGGCTGTGGGAGCTGACCACAAGCAACATGAAGGTCGATGACCAGAACATGCCCGATCTGCAATTGATCCTCGGCCAGCTTCAGGGCCAGATGACCCCGGCACAACGTGCGCAGCTGGAAAAGCAGGGCATCACCATTGGCGGTAAGGGCGTTCGCGCGTGCCTTACCCCGGAGCAGGTCAAGACAGACAATATTCCGCTGACCGATCCGCAATCGGGCTGCAAACAGGAAATCACCGACCGTTCCGGCAATCAGTGGAAATTCCGCTTCAGTTGCCCGAGAGCCCAGGGCGCCGGCGTGGCCACCTTTGTCAGCGATCGTGAGTTCACCACCAAGGTCAACGGCACCTTCAATGCCACCGGTATTCAGCAGAAGGGCAGCCTGGAATCCCGTGCCGTCTGGTTGGGGCAGGATTGCGGGACTGTGAAACCGAGAGCCTGATTTTTTCAACAACCTTCGCGAGCAGCGAGCCTGCTCGCGATGGCGTTATTCCAGTTATTCACCGTCTTCAGGCTGACTAAGCCACTGACAAGCCGCCTCGACGCCCATCCGGCCGAAATCCTCTCCGGTTCGGCTGCGTACACTGACGAATCCACCCGTTTGCTCCTTCTCCCCGATCACCACCAGGTACGGTACGGATTGGCTGTGCTGACGAATCTTGTAGCGGACTTTTTCGTTACGCAGGTCTGCTCGCGCGCGAACGCCGTTCTGGCGCAAGGTTTCCGTCACTGCCTGCGCGTAAGCCGTCTGCCGATCATCCATGCTGACAACCACGACCTTGGGCGGGATCTGCCAGTACTGCAGCTCCTGGTGGCTGGACCAACAAGTGCCGTAGATCCTTTGCTGCAGCGTGCCGCTGATGTGATCGAGCGCGAAGGCCTGCAAGACTTTGGTGGCGGGGACATGCGGTCCCCGGGATTGATACTCGGTGTCGCCCAGACGGTACAGCGAAAGACCTTTTTCGAGGGATGGCAGAGGCTGCCGACGGATCGAGTGATTGGTCGCGGCCAATGCCTGCATGCGCGCTTCAATTCCGGGCAGGTCGGTCGGGCTGAGCGGCCGCTCGGAGGTGAACTCGTAGAAGAACCCGTCCCCCAGCTCTGAACCTTCGCGCAGCTGTGCATGGGGATGCAGTTGCTTGACCGCCATGGCCAGCATCAATGCACAGGAGCGTCGCAGGATTTCCAGCCCATCCGGTTCCCGTGGCGTAACGATGCTGACCCTGGCATCCGCGTCGATCAGGTGTTCACAGTCCACGAGCACACCGTCCACCCGACCGGCAACGGCTGCACTGGCTAATTCGGCGCCGATGCTCGCGGCCACCTCATGCACAGACAGCGGCTGGTCGTATTCACGCAATGAACCATCGGGCAGGGTGATCCGGATCATGGTCGGCGTACTCATGTGCAACTAACGAGCGTTATCGCATAAACCGTAGGGGCAAGCCCATTAAACTGTCATTAAGACGTTGGTCGTGCCAGACAACGTGGCCCGAGACGATCGTGGTGCTGACACGGTGGCGAAAGCGCTGGCGGGCGAACGGTGTCCAGGCGCATTGCGACAGAACCGGTTGGGTGCTGACGGCAACACCGCCGGGTTCGGGTTTGATCAGCACCAGATCTGCCCAGTAACCTTCGCGAAGATACCCCCGATCGGGAATGGCGAACAGGTCGGCGACGCGATGACTGGTTTTCGCCACCAGGGTGGCGATCGGCAAGACCTTGTCGGCTACCAGTTCGAGGAGCGCGGGCAGGGCGTGTTGCACCAGTGGCAGGCCGGAGGGCGCTTGTGGGTAGGGGCGCTGTTTTTCCGCCCAGGTGTGCGGGGCGTGGTCGCTGCCGATGACATCCAGTCGGTTGCTCAGTAGCGCCTGGCGCAAGGCATCACGATCCGCCTGTGTCTTGATCGCCGGGTTGCACTTGATCAGGTTGCCCAACAACGGATAGTCGCGGTCGTCGAACAACAGATGATGCAAGCACACTTCGGCGGTGATGCGTTTTTGTGCCAGCGGCTTGTCTTCGAACAAAGCCAGTTCGCGGGCGGTGGTGAGGTGCAGGACGTGCAGGCGGGTGCCGAAGGTCTTCGCTAATGCCACGGCCATCGAGGATGAACGAAAACAGGCTTCGGCATCGCGAATCAGTGGGTGAGCGCTGGGAGGTATGGATTCGCCATGGCGGTCTCGCCACCTCGCTACGTTGGCATCTATGCTCGGCGTGTGCTCGCAGTGAGCCAGCAGAATAGTCGGCACCTCGGCAAACAGCCGCTCTAGAATCCGCGGGTCGTCCACCAGCATGTTGCCGGTCGAGGCCCCCATGAACACCTTTACCCCGGCAACCTCACAGGGATTGAGCGCGGCGACGGTGTCGAGGTTGTCGTTGCTGACGCCGAAATGAAAGCCGTAGTTGGCCACGGAGCTGGTGGCAGTGCGGCGCTTCTTGTCCGCCAGTGCGGCAAGTGTCAGGGTCGCCGGCAGGGTGTTCGGCATGTCCATGAAGCTGGTGATCCCACCGGCCACCGCCGCCCGCGATTCGCTGTAGAAGCTGCCCTTGTCGGGGGCCCCGGGTTCACGGAAATGCACCTGATCGTCGATCATGCCGGGGAGCAACCAATGGCCTTCGGCATCGATTTCCTGGTCGGCCTTTTCATCGTTGATGCTGCTGGCAATCTTGACGATTCGCCCGTTGCTCACTAACAGGTCGGCGTCGAACTCACGACCCTCGTTCACTAACCGGGCATTGCGAATCAACACGCTGTTCATGCTCAGAACTCGTTTTGCAGGGCCTTGTAGCCGCGCACCAGATCAACGTTGGTGCGCGCCACGTCTTCGGAAAACTCCGAGGCACTGACGCTCACCGGCGGGAACTGCGAGAGGTCGGTAGTGGGGCCTATTCGTGTGGTGGAAGGCACGTAGAAGTCTTCGGGCAGGTCTCGACCGTCGACCACCGAGTTATGCCGCACCACGCAACCGTCACCGACCACGCAGTTGAACAGCACGCTGTTGAAGCCGATGAACACGCGGTCGCCTACCGAGCACGGTCCATGCACGATCGAGCGGTGGGCGATGGAACTGAACTCGCCGATGGTCACCGCTGCACCGGACTTCGAGTGAATGACCACACCATCCTGAATGTTGGAATTGGCGCCGATGGTAATGGGCTGCATGGCGCCGGATTCGTCGACTTCGTCTGCACGTATCACGGCATAGGGACCGACGAAGACGTTTTCGCCGATCACCACTTTGCCGCAGATGATGGCGGTCTTGTCCACGTAAGCCGACTTGGCAATCACCGGCAAATCACCGGAAGGGTTCTTGCGGATCATGGTTGGCTCAATGCGTTGTAGAGGGTGTTCAGGTTGTGTTCGAACAGGCCGGTGAAGGTGCTCGCCGGGCCGCTGGCCGCGAGTGCATCGGAGTACAGCGTGCCGCCAATCCGTGCGCCACTTTCATCGGCGATCTGCTTGAGCAGGCGGGCGTCCTTGATGTTTTCCATGAACACGGCTTTGACCTTGTCCTGACGAATCTGGGTAATCAGTGCGGCCACTTCGGCGGCGGAAGGTTCACGTTCGGTGGACAACCCTTGAGGCGCCATGAAATCGATACCGTAGGCCTGGCCGAGATAACCGAAGGCATCGTGGGAGGTCACTATCTTGCGGTTGCCAGGCGGCAGCGAACCGAGCTTGGCCTTGGCTTCGACCAGGAGGGCATGAACCTCTTTCAGGTAGGCCTGACTGTTTTGTTGATAGTCGGCTTTGTTGGCAGGGTCGGCCGTGATCAATGCCTTGGTGATGTTGGCGACATACAGTTCGGCGTTCGCCAGGTTATGCCACGCATGCGGATCCGGAACCGTTTCGCCGTCTTCATCGAGGCTGCGCGGAATCACGCCGTGGCTGGCGCTGATGACCGGTGCCCGGGTCTCGGTGCTGGTTACCAGGCGATCCAGCCAGGGTTCAAAACCCAAGCCGTTCTTGATGATCAATTTGGCCTTCAGCAGTGCCTTGGCGTCGTCCGGAGTCGGTTCGTAAGTGTGCGCATCGGCGTCGGGCCCGACCATGTTGGTGATCTGGATATGCTCGCCACCGATCTGATGGGTGATGTCGGCGAGGATGCTGAAACTGGTGACCACCTGAAGTTTTTCCGCGGCGGACAGCGACATCGACAGCAGCAAACTGCACAGCACGAGTAAAACGCGCATCGTGAAACTCCTCATTGGGATGTGAGCAAAGGCGGGCGGCGCAACAAGCCATGCACCGGTCCGAACACCACGGACAACAGATACAGAACACCCGCTATCAGCACGATGGCCGGGCCGCTGGGCACTGAGTAGTAGAACGAGATCAGCAGGCCGATCCACACCGAGAGGCAACCGAGCAGCGCGGCGATGAGCATCAACACAGGCAGGTTGCGGCTCCAGAATCGTGAAGCGGCGGCAGGCAACATCATCAAGCCGACCACCATCAGCGCGCCGATGGCCTGGAAGCCGATGACCAGATTGAGCACGACCAATGTCAGGAACACGCCATGGGCCAGTGGACCCAATCGGCTGACGGTTTGCAGGAACAGCGGGTCGAGAGTGTCCAGGAGCAAGGTTTTGTAGATGAGTGCCATGGCGACCAGGCTGATGCCCGAGACCCAGAGCATGCCGGTCAATGTCGGGCCGTCGACCGCCAGGGCGGAGCCGAACAACAGGTGCAGGAGGTCCAGGCGTTTACCGGCGATGCCCAGGATCAGCACACCGCTGGCCAGCGATATCGGATAGATCGCAGCCAGGCTGGCGTCCTCCCGCAGCCCGGTACGGCGGGTGATCCACGCGGCGAGGCCTGCCATGCCCAGACCTGCACCGAGGCCACCGAGGGTCAAGGCAGGCAGACTCAAACCGGCGAACCAGAAACCCAATGCCGCACCTGGGAGGATGCCGTGGGCCACGGCATCGCCGATCAGGCTCATGCGGCGCAGAATCAGAAACACACCCAGAGGGGCGGTGCTGCACGCCAGGACCAGGCCGCCGATCAATGCCCTGCGCATGAAGACGAACTCGTGGAACGGTTGCCAGAGGGGCATCGTGGCAATCATCAGCAGGCTACTCGGCAGGGTTGCGCTTGAGGCTGAATCAGCACGTTGCTTGAGTCGAAAAGACAGCCGCTGTTTTTGATCAGCAGGGTCTGTGGCATGTGTTGGCGGACTGCGGCAAGGTCATGGCAAACAACAACCTGCGTCCGGTCCTCGGCGTGCCATTGATGAATGTGTTTCCACAGCAACTCCTGACCGAGCTCATCGAGGGCCGCGTGTGGCTCATCGAGGAGCAGCAGCGGTGACTCACTCAGACTCAATCGAGCGAGTAACGCGCGTTGCAACTCGCCCCCGGAAAGCGCCATCAACGGGCGGTGTTCAAGTCCGGCCAGGTTCCAGTTTTCGAGGACGTTTGCCAGTAGCTGCCGACGTACTTGCGCAGGCTGCTTGCTGCCCCAGAAGCCCGCGCTGACCAGTTCATGCAGGCTGATCGGAAATTGCCTGTCGAGATATTGCTGCTGAGGTAGAAATGAAATGCCTCCATTGCCGGAGACGTCCAGTTTCACCCGGCCACTCAGCGGTTTTTGCAGGCCTGCGATCACCTTCAGCAAACTGCTTTTTCCCGTTCCGTTGGCGCCGATCACCGCTGTCAGGCTGCCTTTGGTCAGCTCCAAATCCACCGGGGGAGTCAGTGGCTGGCCCGGCGCTCCCCAACTGAGTGACTGGCAACGGATCATCTTGCCTCCCAGTTGAAGTGTGTTTCGGCGACGGCATCGTGAGCGTGCAGGCTTTCTGCGTGGACGACACGGGCATGGAAAGCGCGGATGCCTGGGGAGCGCTTCAGCGCAAGATTCAATCGTCGCGCCGCGTCTTCGCAGAACATCAGATTCTGCCCATTGGCCAGGGCAAAGGCTTGCTCGTCGGCGCGTTTGACTGCGGTTTGCACGGGGGTGGCGAGTGCGGCTTCCGCGTCGTTGATCAGTGCAATCAACGGAAACTCGTCGAGAAAGTCATCCAGCATTACGCGCAATGTCGCCTGGCTGCGTTGGCTGTGGGGTGTTGCAACGATGCCGTTGGTGGAGCCCAGCCACGCCAGAATGTCTGCGTGTTGCAGCGGTCGATTGGCAAAATCGTCGATGAATTGCTGCTGAATCAACTGGCGGGACAGCGCCGCTGAACAGGGGCAGGTCGAGGAGTACGGCACCTCGGTTTTTAGTTCCACGTGGAACATTGCGTTTTTCAGGCGGGCATTGATGCTCACGCGGTAGCTCTTCCATCCGGCAAGCGGGCTGATCAGCGCTGGTCTTTTCAGCATCAAGTCGGCGCTAATTTTCAGGTATGCGCTATCGGCCAGACCCTCATGACTCTCAAGAAAACGCTCCAGCACTTGCCGCAACAGGTCGGGGGAGAGCGATTCCCGCTCAAGCATTTCAAGGGCCAGATAGAGCCGTGACATATGAATGCCGCGTGCATTGCCATCGTCGAGACTGACCCCTGCATCGACCGTTGCAGCAAGCCGTTGGCCATCGAATAAAACGGGAAGAGCAATGCCACACATGCCCACCCACTCCAGTGGCAGGGCTTGGCGTGAGGCCTGCGCGGCGATATCCGGCAGAGTCAGCGCATTCATGAGCAGGTCCATCGTGGTAGTAGATTTTTCATGTTATAGTATAACAATGCATTTCACGATAGCTTTTTCACGAGCGGCTTTCACCATGCACAGACGTCACTTGCTCAACCTGTTACTGGCCAGCACAGCTTTTGCCTTGCCCTTTGATCTCTCAGCCACCCAGATTCGCAACGCCCGACTTTGGCGGTCGGATGACAAGCTGCGACTGGTGTTCGATCTGAGTGGCGCGGTGCAGTACAAGACCTTCAGCTTGAGTTCGCCGGAGCGTTTGATCATCGACTTGAGCGGCGCCAACCTCAGTGGCGATTTCAGTCAGCTGGCGCTCGGCGACAGTGTGATCCGTTCGATTCGCTCCGGACATTCCGGCCAGGGCGACACACGAATCGTTCTGGATCTGCGTAGCCCGGTTCAGCTATCCAGCTTTCTGCTGCCGCCACAGGAGGGCCAAGGCCATCGATTGGTCCTGGATCTGAAGACCGCCATGCCGCAGCAGATGGCCTCGGCTCCGACAAAATCCATCGATAAGCAGCACCCCAAGCGAGACATCATGGTTGTTGTCGACCCCGGTCATGGCGGCAAGGACCCTGGGGCGATCGGTGCCAAGGGCGAGCGGGAAAAGGACGTTGTGCTGTCCATCGCTCAGTTGTTGGCCAAGCGCCTGAAGCGGGAAAAAGGCTTTGATGTGAAGCTGGTGCGTAACGACGATTTTTTCGTCCCGCTACGCAAGCGCGTGGAGATCGCGCGCAAGCACAATGCCGACATGTTCATTTCCGTGCATGCCGATGCCGCACCGCGGCTGACGGCATCGGGAGCGTCGGTGTATTGCCTGTCCGAAGGGGGCGCAACGTCGGCTACGGCACGTTTCATGGCGCAGCGGGAGAACGGCGCGGACCTTCTGGGCGCGACCAGCCTGCTCAATCTCAAAGACAAGGACCCGATGCTGGCCGGGGTGATTCTCGACATGTCGATGAACGCCACCATCGCCGCCAGTCTGCAATTGGGCAGTACGGTACTCGGCAGCCTCGCAGGCATCACTACGTTGCATCAGAAACGCGTGGAGCAGGCCGGATTTGCGGTATTGAAGTCGCCGGATGTGCCTTCGATCCTGGTGGAGACCGGGTTCATCTCCAACGTTCGCGACAGCCAGCGCCTGGTGACTGCGCGCCATCAACAGGCGGTGGCTGACGGCTTGTTCGAAGGGCTGCAGCGCTACTTTCAGAAGAACCCGCCGATCAACAGCTACCTGGCCTGGCAGCAGGAACAGCAAAAAAACCAGGCCTAGCAGCCTGAGAGGCGGCTACAGGTAAATTTTCCGCTGCTGCCACCGGAGCTGGAAAACCGGTTGATCGTGGTCCAGCCGACTCGCTGGTTGTAGCCGACCCAGGCCTCGCCATCGGAAGCAATGCCGGTGAAAAACGTCAGTTGCCCATAGCGGCTGCTGGTCTGTGCCCAGTAGCGCTTGCCGATGGCTTCGAAGCCGCGCAAATAGATCGTGCTGCCAACCGTGTTGACGCTGTAGGCGTTGCCATCCTGATCGATGCAGGCCAGGAGATTCGCGCTGCGGGTGCACTTGGCCAGGTTCGGTATCTGCGCCTGGGTATTGGCGGCTATCAGCATGCAAAAGCTCATAACGGCGAGTTTCAGGGCGGTGCGCATTGATTTTCTCACGGGTTGAACGATGTCCAGCATCCCGTTCTTTACCGGGATGGGCAATAGAGGGGATGGTTTATTTGTGTTGTTATAATATAACATTGAATAAAGCCCGGCTCAGCGACCGGGCATCCCCTTGTGAGGAATACCTGATGCCTAATCGACTTCCCGTGACCGTCCTATCTGGTTTTCTGGGTGCCGGGAAAAGTACATTACTTAATTACATACTACGTAATCGCGAAGGTCTGCGGGTGGCGGTCATCGTCAATGATATGAGCGAAATCAACGTCGATGGCAGCGAAGTTCAGCGTGATGTCAGCTTGAACCATGCTGAAGAAAAGCTCGTGGAAATGAGTAATGGCTGTATTTGCTGTACGTTACGTGAAGACCTGTTGAAGGAAGTGGCACAGCTCGCCGGGGAGGGGCGTTTTGATTATCTGCTGATCGAATCCACGGGTATCTCCGAGCCGCTGCCCGTAGCGGAAACCTTCACCTTCCGCGATGAAAACGGCCAGAGCCTCAGCGACATCGCTCGCCTCGACACCATGGTTACCGTGGTCGACGGCATGAACTTCCTGCTCGACTATCAGACCGCCGAAAACGTTGCTTCGCGGGGCGAAGCGCTTGGCGAAGAGGACGAACGCTCGATTGCCGAGCTGTTGATCGAGCAGGTCGAGTTTGCCGATGTGATTCTGGTCAGCAAGATCGACTTGATCAGCCAGCGTGAGCGCGAGGAGCTGATTGCCATTCTTCAACGGCTCAACGCCCGCGCGGCGATTTTTCCCATGGTCATGGGCGAGATTCCTTTGCGGCAAATCCTCAACACCGGCCGCTTTGATTTTGAAAACGCCGCCCAGGCGCCGGGTTGGCTTAAGGAACTGCGCGGCGAGCATGTGCCGGAAACCGAGGAATATGGCATTGCCTCCAGCGCCTATCGGGCACGCAGGCCGTTTCATCCACAGCGCTTCTTCAACTTCATCAACGGGGCCTGGGAAAACGGCAGGCTGCTGCGCTCCAAGGGATTTTTCTGGCTGGCGAACAAGCACACGGATGCCGGCAGTTGGTCGCAGGCCGGTGGCTTGATGCGCTACGGTTTTGCCGGCCGCTGGTGGCGTTTCGTACCGAAAAACCAATGGCCGCAAGACATGGAGAGCATGTCCGGGATCATGAAAAACTGGCGGCCCGACAGCGGCGACTGCCGTCAGGAACTGGTGTTTATCGGCCAGAACATCGACTTCGCACAGCTCACGGCCGAACTTGACGCTTGCCTGCTGAGCGATGAGGAAATGGTGCTAGGCGAGGAGGGGTGGCGTTCGTTGCCTGATCCGTTTGGCCCCTGGTATGAAGAAGTGGCTTGAAGGACGGGGGCAGCAATAAGTCGGCATGGTCGGGCACTGCGTCATAGTGAATGGGCTGCCGCTGAGGCATATTGGTGATCCGGGCGCTGCAGCACGAGTCGACAACCAGCCAAAGCGCGGCTTCCATGACTTTTTTCAGACGCCATCAACCATGTTGCAGAACATCCCCACCCACCTGATTGCCGGGCCGCTCGGCGCCGGCAAGACCAGCCTGATCAAGCATCTGCTCGCCCAACGCCCAGAAGGCGAGCGCTGGGCGGTATTGATCAACGAATTCGGCCTGATCGGTCTCGATGCTGCGTTGCTGGCACAAGACGCGGACGGCATTGCCCTCGGCGAAGTGGCCGGAGGTTGCCTGTGTTGCGTCAATGGCGCGCCGTTCCAGATTGGCCTGGGGCGTTTGCTGCGTAAGGCAAAACCGGATCGGTTGTTCATCGAACCGTCAGGGCTCGGGCATCCGGCACAGTTGCTTCGCCAGTTGAGTCAGTCACCGTGGCAAGGGGTGCTGGCCGTTCAACCCTGCGTATTGGTTCTGGATGCCCAGGCACTGGCGGCGGACAAGGCTCTGCCTGCCTCGCAGCAGGAAGCGCTGGGCCATGCGGGATTGCTGCTGCTCAACAAGGCTGAAGATCTCGATGAGCGGGCTCGCCAGAAAATTGCAGCGCAATTGCCATCCCGCCCCCTGTACTGGACGCAGCAGGCCGTTATGCCATTGGACGAGTTGCCGGGGTTTGACGCGCAGGCGCAGCCAGGTGTGGATAACTTCGTTGTGCCCAAGGGGTTGGCGCAGATGCCGGCGGTTTGGACAGATCCGGCGCTGCCGATCTGTTTGAGTCAACAGCAGGACGGTGGTTGGAGCATCGGCTGGCGCTGGCATCCTTCGCAAGTATTTGAGGTTGCTCGGGTGACCCAGTGGCTTACGGGTCAAAGCTGGAAGCGGGCGAAGCTGGTTATCCACAGCGCTGACGGATGGGTATCGACGAACGCGGTGGATAACTCGGTGTTGGCTTGGCAGACCAGTGAGTGGCGACAGGATTCGCGGATCGAACTGATATTCAACGAGCCCCAATCAGTCGACAGCCTGCAAAGCGGCCTGGCGCAATGCCGCGCTGAGTCGAATTAGCGTCTCACGGGCGCCATTTAGTGTGGTCCTGACGCCATTGGCTCAGCTCGATCACCTCGGCCCGAGGTTTGGTCACCTCAACCACAGGTTCGGTTTCGTCATGGGGAACCGGGTAGGGCGCGAGCTCGATGTGCGCACTGTGCGCACCGAACTGGGTGATGGTGCCGTTGTGACGGGTTTCCCCGGTCACGGTGAATTCGAAGTTGTACACCCGGGCAAGGCGCCGACGACCGCGGGCGTCTTTGATGAAGGCGATCTTTTTCAGTGCTACGTTGCCGTCCAGCAGCTCGACGCCGAGCTTGCTGCAATGCTGCTTGACCCGTTCCAGCGCTCGCTCGCGCAAGCCATGGTTGTGCCATAACCACGCGCCGGCAGTGGCGAACAGCATCAGCACGAAGATATTTCCGAGGGTCAGCATCAACAGGGTGCTCCAACTAGAGGGTGCCAGCTTAACTGTGTCGCCGGTCTGTCGTACAGGCTGTGTTTAGTCGCATACTGCGCGACTGGAATTTCAATCGTTTTACGGAAACTCAGCGCATGAAACGTACACCGCATCTGCTCGCTATCCAGTCCCACGTGGTGTTTGGTCACGCCGGCAACAGTGCCGCGGTTTTCCCGATGCAACGCGTCGGGGTGAATGTCTGGCCGCTCAACACCGTGCAGTTCTCCAACCACACCCAGTATGGCCAGTGGGCCGGTGAAGTGTTGGCGCCGCAGCAGATCCCCGAGCTGGTCGAGGGCATCGCTGCCATCGGCGAGTTGGGTAATTGTGACGCGGTGCTGTCCGGGTACCTCGGCAGCGCGGCCCAGGGCCGGGCGATACTGACGGGCGTGGCGCGGATCAAGGCGATGAATCCAAAGGCGTTGTATCTGTGTGATCCAGTGATGGGACATCCGGAAAAGGGTTGCAGCGTGCCAGCCGAAGTCAGTGACTTTCTGTTGGAAGAGGCCGCTGCGGTGGCGGACTTCATGTGCCCGAATCAACTTGAGCTCGACAGTTTCTCCGGGCGCAAACCGCAGTCGCTGTTCGACTGTCTGGCCATGGCGCGCGCCCTGTTGGCGCGGGGTCCGAAGGCTGTGCTGGTCAAGCATCTCGACTATCCGGGCAAGTCGGCAGAGGTCTTCGAAATGCTGTTGGTGACGGCCGAAGGCAGTTGGCATTTACAGCGCCCCTTGCTGGCGTTTCCACGTCAGCCGGTGGGCGTGGGCGATCTCACCTCAGGCTTGTTCCTGGCGCGTATTCTGCTGGGCGACAGCCTGGTGGCGGCGTTCGAATTTACCGCGTCGGCGGTGCATGAGGTGCTGCTGGAAACCCAGGCTTGCGCCAGTTATGAACTGGAGCTGGTGCGCGCCCAGGACCGGATTGCCCATCCGCGGGTGCGGTTCGAGGCGACTTCGATCAGCCTTTGATTCAGCGCTGAATCCATTCGCGAGCAGGCCCTTTGGGAGCAACCGTGCGACCTGCTCGCGATGACGTACTCAAGAGCGCTGAAAATCTTCAGCCTCATGCGTCGCCCTTGATCTCCTGATAACGCTTTTCCAGCTCCTGACGAATCTGCCGGCGTTGCTGGGCCTGAATGTAGCGGCGTTTGTCTTCGCTGTTTTGCGGTTGCAGCGGCGGTACCGGCGCCGGTTTGCGCTGGTCGTCGACCGCGACCATGGTGAAGAAGCAGCTATTGGTGTGGCGCACCGAGCGCTCGCGGATGTTTTCCGTCACGACCTTGATGCCGACTTCCATCGAAGTGTTGCCGGTGTAGTTCACCGACGCCAGGAAGGTCACCAGTTCGCCGACATGGATCGGCTCGCGGAAAATCACCTGGTCCACCGACAGCGTGACCACGTAGCGACCGGCATAACGGCTGGCGCAGGCGTAGGCGACTTCGTCGAGGTACTTGAGCAGGGTGCCGCCGTGGACATTGCCAGAAAAATTGGCCATGTCGGGGGTCATCAGTACCGTCATCGACAGTTGGGCGTTTCCGGGTTCCATAGCGATCTCACGGGTCAGGGCAAGGATTGAGGGTGCACCTCTACGGGTGCCTCGGCGGTTTTTCCAAACCAACAGTTATCGGGACGCCAGGCGCGTCGTCGCCGTCACGCCGGATCGATCTGTTTCCATATATTGCACCGCATTTCTGCCGGAAGTCGCGGTGTTACCCTTCGAAAAGCCCGGTCAAGAAGGGCCAGTCCTGCGCACTTCGCGAATATCCAACCGACTCGATCGGGCGTTTCCTCCGTCCTTTCATCGAGCTTCGTCCTCAAGGGAGCCCTACGCCATGCATGCCATCAGTTTCATTCAGGATCTGGCAGTGATCATGTTGATCGCAGGCGTGGTGACGGTGGTGTTCCATCGACTCAGGCAGCCTGTGGTGCTGGGGTACATCGTCGCCGGTTTCATCATTGGCCCGCACACGCCACCGTTTGGCCTGATCCACGACGAACAGACCATCAAGACCCTTGCCGAACTGGGGGTGATCTTCCTGATGTTCTGCCTTGGGCTGGAGTTCAGTCTGCGCAAGCTGTTCAAGGTCGGGGCCACGGCGTTTATCGCGGCATTCCTGGAAATCGTGCTGATGATCTGGATCGGCTACGAGATTGGCCGCTGGTTTGACTGGAACACCATGGATTCATTGTTCCTCGGCGCCATTCTGGCGATCTCCTCGACCACCATCATCGTCAAGGCGCTCAACGACCTGAAGTTGAAGAATGAGCGTTTTGCCCAATTGATATTCGGCGTGTTGATCGTTGAAGACATCCTTGGCATCGGCATCATTGCCTTGCTGTCCAGCATTGCGGTCAGCGGGACGGTCAGTTCCGGGGAAGTATTTTCCACAGTCGGCAAGCTGTCGTTGTTCATGATCGTGGCGCTGGTCATCGGCATATTGATGGTGCCGAGGCTGCTGGCCTACGTGGCTAAATTCGAAAGCAATGAGATGCTGCTGATCACGGTGCTGGGTTTGTGTTTCGGCTTCTGTCTGCTGGTGGTCAAGCTGGAATACAGCATGGTGCTGGGTGCCTTCCTGATTGGCGCGATCATGGCAGAATCGCGACAACTGCTGAAGATTGAGCGCTTGATCGAGCCTGTTCGCGACTTGTTCAGTGCTATTTTCTTTGTCGCCATCGGGCTGATGCTCGATCCGAAGATCCTGCTCGAATATGCCTGGCCGATCGCGGTGATCACGGTGGCCGTGGTGCTCGGCAAAATGCTCTCCTGCGGTCTCGGTGCCTTTATCGCTGGCAACGATGGCCGTACCTCTTTGCGGGTGGGGATGGGGCTTTCGCAGATCGGCGAATTTTCATTCATCATCGCCGCGCTGGGCATGACCCTGCAGGTCACCAGCAACTTTCTTTACCCGGTGGCGGTGGCGGTATCGGTGATTACCACGCTGCTGACACCGTATCTGATACGTGCCGCCGATCCGTTGTCGATGAAACTGGCCGCAGTCATGCCCGAGCGCCTGGGGCGCGTGCTGGGGATGTACGGAGAGTGGCTGCGCAGCATCCAGCCTCAAGGACAAGGCGCGATGCTGGCCTCGTTGATTCGGCGAATCCTGCTGCAGGTGGGCGTCAATCTGGCGCTGGTGATTGCCATCTTTTTCTCCGGCGCGTTCTTCGCTGAGCGTATGTCCGCTTATCTGCAGGACTGGATCAACGACCCGAGCTGGCAGAAAGCATTGATCTGGGGTGGAGCGCTGCTGCTGTCACTGCCATTCCTGATTGCCGCCTACCGCAAGCTCAAGGCGCTATCGATGCTGCTGGCAGAGATGGGTGTGAAACCGGAAATGGCCGGGCGCCACACCCAGCGAGTGAGGCGTGTGATTGCCGAAGTGATACCGATTCTATCGCTGCTGGTGATCTTCGTGCTGCTGGCAGCCTTGTCGGCCAGTATTCTCCCGACCAACAAGTTGCTGGTGCTGATCGCCGTGGTCGCGGCCGCCGTGGCGGCGCTGCTGTGGCGTTGGTTCATCCGCGTGCACACGCGGATGCAGGTGGCATTGCTGGAAACCCTGGACAACCACAAGGAGTCATCCGGCCATTGACCACCCGCGGCGCTGGCTGGATCAGCTTTCCAGCCAGACGTCCCGCGCCCAGTGCCAGACGGACTCCCAGGTTTCTTCTGTGACCAGTTCTTCTTCGGCGGACCACAACACCACGGTACCGTCTTCTTCGACGCAGTAGTAATCGTCGCCGTCCTGGCAGATCGGAATCAGGCTGCGATCAACACCGGCATCCCAGGCATTGGCGGCTACATCCGGCAGGTAGGTATGGGATTGCGGATCGGTGACGGTCACTGGCTCCAGGCTGCCATAGACCACATCACTGACGGTCAGCAGGAATTCACGGAAGACGAATGGGATATCGATGAACAGTTGTTCTTCGATTTCGACCAGCAGGTCTTCGTCAGGCAGCTCCAAGGGGACCGGTACCGGTTCGTTGGCTTCACGCAGTTGTTCGATGATTTCTTCCACGTCCGGGATCCTCTTGCTTGTTTGGCGCGGTTTATATGGGGCGGTTTATACAGTAGCTTGCTATAGATGCAACCGCGAAATAGAAAACCCCGGCCGAGGCCGGGGTTTTAATACAACCGATGAAACGTAGCAGAGGATCAGCCGTTCTGGCGGATACCGGCCACCAGCCAAGGCTGGTTTTCGCCCTGGGCACGTTCCATGTTCCAGCTTTCGCTGAAGGCTTCGCCTTGGTCGAAACGGGAGTTTTTCGACACACCGGTGAATGTCAGGGTGGCGATGGTCTTGTCCGCACGATCGTCCACGCCGTCCAGCTGTACATTGAGGTTATCGATGTACGTGGACTGGAAAGCATCGCCCAGTTCAGCGCGTTCACGCTTGAGGAACTCGAGCATTTGCGGGGTAACGAACTCGGCAATCTTGTCCATTTCG
Source organism: Pseudomonas vancouverensis (assembly GCF_004348895.1). Taxonomy (GTDB): domain Bacteria; phylum Pseudomonadota; class Gammaproteobacteria; order Pseudomonadales; family Pseudomonadaceae; genus Aquipseudomonas; species Aquipseudomonas vancouverensis. The sequence goes on along the minus strand of NZ_RRZK01000007.1, from coordinate 521,969 downwards.
TTGGCGTCCCAATGCTGCTGCAGGGACTGGAAGTGGTTGCGCGCGGCTTCGACGAAGTTGCGCTCGTTGAACCAGGACGGGGCATTGATGACCGGACGGGCGGCCACAGGTGCAGCCGAACCACCGAAGATCGAGCCACCGGCAGGCTTGTGCTCGAACACTTCACGCTGCATCGGTGCATGGCCGGCTGGAGCGTACTGCTCCTGCTGCTTGCGACGACGTGCGGCGATGAAGCGGAAGATCAGGAAGGCGATGACCGCCATGATCAGGATGTCGAAGATCTGCATGCCCTGGAAGCCGCCGCCCATGAACATGGAGGCGAGCAGGCCACCGGCGGCGATACCGGCCAGAGGGCCGAGCCATTTCGAAGCACCGCCAGCCTTGGCAGCGGCGCCTGCGGCACCGGCAGCACCAGCGGTCGCCGCCGCGCCGCCCATGCCTGGAGAAGAAGGAGCCATCTGGCTGGTCTGGTGCGTCGGCGCAGCGCCGGCGCTTTTGCCACCACCAAAGCGCTTGGCGGCATTGACGTCGAGACTCATCGTCAGGCCGATGCACAACGCCATGGCGATGCTAAGAAAACGTTTCATAAAGGGAATTCCCATTTGTGGAGGGCACGCGCGCCATGTTGCACAGCTGAACTGATACTGGCTAGCGGCAGAGTGTTTCGGGCTTTTGCCTGACAGGTTGCATTCAGCTTCAGCCAGCGCAATAAGGCCTGTTACATTTGAGCGGTAAGATGAGTGGATAGTCGTTGTAGGAAAGATACCTAGCGACGCAATGCCAGCATGACGACGCCGGCGGTGATCAGACCGATTCCGCCCCATTGGCGCAGGTCGAGTTTCTCTCCCAGCAGAACGACGCCCAGAATCGCCACCAGCACCACGCTGAGCTTGTCCACCGGGGCCACCAGTGAAGCCGGACCGACCTTGAGCGCGCGGAAGTAGCAGATCCACGAGGCGCCCGTGGCCAGACCGGACAACAAGAGGAACAGGTAGCTCCTGGCAGAGATCGATCCTAAAGACTGATATTGGCCCGTGGCGTACAAAATCAAGGCCAGGCTGACCAGAACTACGATGGTACGCAGCAGGGTGGCGAAGTCGGAGTTGACGTTTTCAATGCCGACTTTGGCGAAAATCGCGGTCATTGCCGCGAACATCGCCGAAAGCAGGGCCCAGAATGTCCAAGAGGAAAAAAAGCCTGAGCCCATGATTTTGATGCCTTCCGTCAGATCAACCTGTGGGAGCGAGCCTGCTCGCGATGAACGATGATGCGGTATTTCTGAAATACCGTGGTGCTGCCATCGCTAGCAGGCTAGCCCCCACAGAACAGCAACCCAAGTGTCCCTAGATCGCTTCCAGCTTGGCATACCCCAGCATCAACCACTTGCTGCCTTCGCTGAAGTTCACCTGCACCCGGGCCTGCGCTCCGGCACCTTCGAAGTTGAGGATCACACCGTCGCCGAAGATCGAGTGGCGCACGGTCTGGCCCAGGCTGAAGCCGGTCTGCGGGATCTCGCTGCCGCTGAACAGGTTGCTGCCACTCATGGTCTGGTTGCCGCCAAACGGCCGGCTGACGCTGTTGGACAGCCGCACTTCCTGGATCAGGCCTTTCGGTACTTCACGTACGAAACGCGACACCTTGTTGTAGGTCTCGCTGCCATACAGGCGGCGGGTTTCCGCGTAGGTCATCACCAGGTTCTGCATGGCCCGAGTGATACCCACGTAGGCAAGGCGGCGTTCTTCTTCAAGACGGCCGGGCTCTTCCAGGCTCATCTTGTGCGGGAACAGACCTTCTTCCATGCCCACCAGGAACACGTAAGGGAATTCCAGGCCCTTGGCGCTGTGCAGCGTCATCAACTGAATGCTGTCTTCGTGCTCGTCGGCCTGGGTATCGCCGGCTTCCAGTGAAGCGTGACCGAGGAAAGCAGCCAGTGGCGTCAGGTCTTCGTCTTCTTCGCTGTTTTCGAAGTTGCGCGCGGCACTGACCAGTTCCTCAAGGTTTTCTACCCGTGCCTGGCCTTTTTCGCCTTTCTCCGCTTCGTGATAGGCGATCAGCCCCGATTGCTCGATGACTGTCTGCGTCATCAGGTGCAGGGGCATTTCCATGCACTTGGTGGCGAGGTTTTCGATCAGCTCGACGAAGGCACCCAGCGCGCTGGCGGCACGACCGGTAACGCCTTTGTTGGCAACCAGCTGGCGCATGGCTTCCCACATGGACACATCGCTGTGGCGAGCATGCTCGCGAATCGCTTCGACGGTCTTTTCGCCGATGCCGCGAGCCGGCACGTTGATCACCCGTTCCAGTGCTGCATCGTTGCCACGGCCTTCCAGCAGGCGCAGATAGGCCATGGCGTTCTTGATTTCCGCCCGCTCGAAGAAGCGCTGGCCGCCGTAGATGCGATACGGAATGCGCTCGCGCAGCAAGGCTTCTTCCAGAACGCGCGATTGGGCGTTGGAGCGGTACAAAATTGCGATATCGCTTCGGGACAAGCCGGTTTTCAGCGCGCTTTCGATGGTTTCAACCACATAGCGTGCTTCGTCGTGTTCGTTGAACGCGGCGTAGAGATTGATGGCTTCACCATCGCCGCCGTCGGTCCACAACTCTTTGCCCAGGCGCCCGGTGTTGTTGGCAATCAGGGCGTTGGCGGCCTTGAGGATGCCGGCCGTGGAGCGGTAGTTCTGTTCCAGGCGAATGGTTTCGGCGTCCGGGAAGTCTTCCGAGTACTGGTAGATGTTTTCGATTTTCGCGCCACGCCAGCCGTAGATCGACTGGTCGTCGTCGCCGACCACCATCAGGCTGTCGCCACCCTTGGCCAGCAGACGCAACCAGGCGTACTGCACGGCGTTGGTGTCCTGGAACTCGTCCACCAGAATGTGCCGGAAGCGCTTCTGATAGTGAGCGAGCAGGCCGGGGTGATCGCGCCACAGGTCGAGGGCGCGCAGCAGCAGTTCGGAGAAGTCGATGACACCGGCACGCAGGCAGGCGGCCTCATAGGCTTCATAGATGCCGCGCATGGTCGCCAGGAACAGATCGCCGCTGGCTTGAATGTGCTGGGGACGCAGGCCTTCGTCTTTCTGTCCGTTGATGAACCATTGGGCCTGACGAGCTGGCCAGCGTTGTTCGTCGAGGCCGAGCTCGCGGATCACCCGCTTGACCAGGCGTTGCTGGTCATCGCTGTCGAGAATCTGGAACGTCTGGCTCAGGCCGGCTTCTTGCCAGTGCGCCCGTAGCAGGCGGTGCGCCAGGCCGTGGAAGGTACCGACCCACATGCCGGCCGGGTTGATACCCATCAACTGCTCGATGCGGTGGCGCATCTCGGCAGCGGCCTTGTTGGTGAAGGTCACCGACAGGATTGAGTGGGGCGAGGCGTTCTCGACCTGGATCAACCAGGCGATACGGTGCACCAGCACTCGGGTTTTGCCGGAGCCAGCACCGGCCAGGACCAACTGACGGCCCACGGGGGCAGCTACGGCCTGCCGTTGGGCATCGTTGAGGGAGTTCAGCAGAAGGGAGAGATCATCGCGCATCGGGGCATTCTAGGGGGCGGCGTCACCCCGGGCAAACCCGGCTTCGTTTTAACCGATGAAAGTTATCGCCGGGACGACCGGTCGGTCACCTGCTGGAGCCGTTGAGCGGGCTTGGCTGCAACCTTTGGCAAAGGCACCCAGCCTTTCGAAAGCAGGCGATTTTTTGATCAACAGCAGTTTGGTCCGGGCAATGGCTTGTGTATGCTCCGTCGACGTTTCGGGCTCATGCTCATCCATATAAGAACAAGAACAACGCCTATGACCCTCAGCTTTGACCTGTCGGGCCCCACTGTGGAGCCGCGGGTTATCCGCAAACAGTACGCCACGCAAATGGCGGTCGAACGCACGCGCCTGCTGTATCAGGGCTCGCTGCTGCCGACCTTGTTCATGCTGATCAACGGCCTGGTCTGTGCCGGATTACTCTGGAGCCCACAGCGCTACTTTCTGGTCAGTGTCTGGCTGGTCTGGTTGCTGTCCCTGGTGGCTTTGCGCGTGATTCAGGTGGCCGCCTTCGACTCGGCCATTCCCAATCGTCAGGCCAACCCGATCTGGCTGCGCATGTTCCTGCTCGGTTCGGGCCTGACCGGGCTGACGCTGGCCGGTGCAGGTATTGCGCTGGTACCCGCTGACAGTTTCATCCAGCAAGCCTGGGTATTCGGCCTGATCGGTGCCGCTGCCCTGTCGGCCAGCGTGGCCTACGCCGTCAGCCTCCCGGCCTTTCTTTCTTTTACCTTGCCTTGCCTGCTGCCGGCCATCGCCTACATGTTCTGGGGTGGCGATGCCCAGGAGCATGGTTGGGGCTGGTTTGGCCTGATTTTGCTGGGGGCACTGAGTGTGGTGGCCTGGCAGGTGAATCGGCTGATCGACCGCGGCCTGCTGCGACGCTTTCAGAATCAGGCGCTGATCGAACATTTGCAGCAAGCGCAAAACGACAGTCTGCAGCTCAACCAGCAGTTGGCCAGGGAGGTCGATCAGCGTCGTCGGGTTGAAGACGAATTGCGCCAGATCCAGATCGAGCTGGAAAGCCGGGTCGCCCAGCGCAGTCTCGAACTGGATGCCGCCAACGGCGCCCTCAGCAAGAGCGAGGCGCGTCTGGCGCTGGCCTTGAAGGCGAGCGAGCTGGGGTTGTGGGACTGGAATTTGCAAACCGATGAAGTGCATCACACCCATATCAAGGAACTGTTCGGTCTTGAGCCCGAGTATGTGACGGCCATGCTGCGTCATCTCAAGCCGCGGCTACACCCCGAGGATCTGCCGGTACTGCGTCGGGCGCTGGTTGAGCACCTGAAGGGGCGCACCGAGGATTACCAGGTCGAGTACCGCGTGCGTCATGGCGATGGCCACTGGGTCTGGATCGAAGACCGGGGGCGTGCAGTCGAGCGTCGCGACAACGGCCGGGTGGTGCGCATGGTCGGAACCCGTCGCGACATCAGCATCGGCAAGGCACTGGAAGAGCAGCAGCAACTGGCGGCAACCGTGTTCGAGGCGGCCAGTGAAGGTATCGTGATCTTCGACCCCGATTATGCACTGATCGCCGTCAACCAAGCCTTCAGTCGGGTGACCGGCTACCAGATCGAGGAAATTCTCGGGCGCAGTGTTCTTGACCTGCCGTGCAGTCGCGATGCCCGCCGGCACTACGCTGCAATCCACCAGGCGCTTGAGCAGCACGGCAGTTGGCAGGGCGAACTGGTGGAAACGCGCAAAAACGGCGAGATGTACCCGCAATGGCTACATTTGAACGCGGTGCGTGATTCGCGAGGCCAGGTCAGCCACATCGTCGGCTTCTTTGCCGACCTCTCGGTCCGGCGCGAATCCGAAGAACGCATGCGCTATCTGACCCATTACGACGAACTGACGGGGCTGGCCAATCGTTCGCTGTTTCGCGAGCGGCTCAATGAGGCCCACCAGCGGGTACGGCAGGGTGGGTATCGCAGTCTGGCGCTGCTGCACATCAATCTGGATCGCTTCAAGCTGCTCAACGACAGCCTGGGCCATGAAGTCGCCGACCAGCTATTGCAGAAAGTGGCGCGGCGCTTGGTCAATGCATTGCCAGAAGCGGACACCATCGCTCGCTTGTCGGGCGATGAGTTCGCCGTGCTGTTCAACAGTTACGGCAATCTGTCGAGCCTGGCGCGGGTCGCCACAAGGTTGTCAGCCAAACTGCGCGTGCCGGTGACGGTCGAAGGGCATGAACTGGTTGTCAGCGCGTCCATGGGCATCAGCCTGCTACCGGACAACGCCCGGGAAATGTCGACACTGGTCAGCCAGTCGAACATGGCCATGCAACACGCCAAGCATTTGGGCGGCAACAATTTCCAGTTCTACACCGACAGCTTGCAGGCCAGCACACTTGAGCGCCTGCAATTGGAAAACCAGCTGCGCAAGGCCATCGAAGACAAGCAACTCAAGGTGTTCTACCAGCCCAAGCTGTGTCTCGCCTCCGGTCGGCTGAATGCTGCCGAAGCGCTGGTGCGTTGGGACCACCCGACCATGGGCCGCGTGCCCCCGGGGGACTTTATCGGGCTGGCGGAGGAAACCGGGCTGATCGGTCCGATTGGCGAGTTTGTATTGCGCCAAGCCTGCTGGCAGGCCTGTGAGTGGCAGCGCCAGGGCCTGGAGTCGATTCGCGTGTCGGTCAATCTGTCAGTGCATCAGTTACGCCAGGGCAAACTGGTCAGCCTGGTGCGGCAGGTGCTGGAGGAAACCGGACTGGCACCACAACTTCTGGAACTGGAACTCACTGAAAGCCAGTTGCTGGACAGCGTCGAGCACATCATTGCGACGTTCCAGCAACTTCGCGACCTTGGGGTGAAACTGGCTATCGATGATTTCGGTACGGGGTATTCGTCCCTCAGCTACCTCAAGCGCATTCCGGTGGACTACGTGAAAATCGATCAGGCGTTTATCCGTGGTCTAGGGGAGGGCACGGAAGACGCGGCGATTACCCGGGCAATCATTGCCATGGCGCATGGGTTGTCGCTCAAGGTCGTCGCCGAAGGGGTGGAGCGGGAGGAGCAGCTTGCGTTTCTCAGGCAAGAGCATTGCGATGAAGTGCAGGGGTATCTGATCAGTCGGCCAGTCGAGGCGGATGGGTTGGCTGCACTGTTGCGAGAGCAGTGTGAGTAAACGATGGAAACGTCCCGCCGCTCGCAATGTGTGTTCGGCGGGAAGCCAGGAAGCAAATTCCTCATTGGGTAATCAGTATCTCATCGATATGGTGAACTAACTTATCGTCGAAAAATATACTGATTCCCGAGACGTTAGAGTCCCCCGTTATTTTATATTCAACAGGCTTGTCCGTTTTGTCTTTCCAATAAATACCGAGGCACTCTTCAATGATCAAAATCAGACGCAAATCGAATGATTTGTCTTGTAGCGGGCTGAATATCAGTCTGGGCTTCAGGCCAGGATGATCAACAGTTACGGTACCCTGTACGCGAAAAAAGGTATCGCCTGGCATACGGTTGATTTGTGCAGTCCAGTCTTTCGTTTCAATATTCATATTCATTAACTCCTGTAATTTAGGCAATTTGCATTCCTGCCGGATGAATATATCGATTCAATTAGCGGGCGTGTGGATGGTTTTTATTTAAGTTGTAAGCTTTTTTGATGGGCGTGATTGTGCGCGTTTGTGGGGTGATGCAAGCAGATCAGGGCAAAGTTATTGCAGAGATGACGGCCAATGGCCCTGGTGAGCGCGGCCGTGAGTGCTACATGAAGCGCGGCCTGCTGAAATCAGGGGGATCCGGTTACGCATTGAGCAGGCAAAAAGCCGATTCATGTAGTATAACTACAAGCGTGCTACATCCCCGGCGCCTGCCCATAACAAAGAGTCCAGCCCTTTGAATCTGCTGCAACACATCGCCCAGTCCCGTCACCTGTTACGCAAGTCGGAGCTCAAGGTCGCCGACCACGTGCTGCTTGATCCTGCGGCGGTGATGCACAGCTCCATGGCTGACCTGGCCCACAGCGTGGGCATCAGCGAGCCGACCATCGTGCGTTTTTGCCGTGCGATCGGCTGTTCCGGTTTTCAGGACCTGAAGTTGAAGCTGGCCCAGAGCCTGGCGGCAGGGGCGAGTTTCGGGCAGTTCGCGATTCATGAAGACGATTCGGTTGCCGATTACAGCCTGAAAATTTTCGACACAACCCTGCATACCCTGATGGAGGTCCGCGAAAAGCTCGACCCGCAAGAACTGCAAAGGGCGGTGACGCTAATGTCCCAGGCGCAGCGTGTCGAGTTCTACGGCTTTGGTGCCTCGGGTGCGGTGGCGGCGGACGCCCAGCACAAGTTCTTCCGCTTGCTGCTGACCGCGGCGGCGTATTCCGACCCGCACATGCAGGCGATGTCAGCGGTGACGCTGAAACCGACTGACGTGGCGATCTGTATTTCCCAGTCCGGGCGTTCCAAGGATTTGCTGATTACGGCGAACCTGGTGCGCGAAAGTGGCGCTTCGTTGATTACCTTGTGCCCAAGCGCGACGCCGCTGGCCGAGTTGTCTACCGTCAACCTTGCGATCGACGTGCACGAGGACACCGAAATCTATACGCCGCTGACCTCGCGTATCGCTCACCTGGTAGTGATCGACGTGCTGGCGATGGGCGTGGCGATGGCGCGCGGTCCGAGCCTGGTCAATCATCTCAAGAGCGTCAAGCGCAGCCTGCGCAGCTTGCGCCTGTCGCCCAAGTCGGTAAAAGCGCTGGATGACTGAGGTCATCGCAAGCTCGTTCCGACCTTGATCGCGAGCAAGCTCGCTCCCACAGGATTGGCGGCGCATGCGGATTTTGTATTGCATTGAAGGTCCCTTGTGTGAGCGAGCCTGTTCGCGAAGGCGTGCTTGAATACACCGCAACCTTCATCAGTCTGTAACGACCGAGCCGCCAAACCGTCATCCCCCGCGCCTATCTTGAAGCTCCTGAACTCGCCTTGGGAGACTCGAAATGGCCATGCCTTACGAAGAACGCAACAGCGCTGTCAAAACCCGCCGCCAGCAAGAAGATCAGCGCCGCATGGAATTTCGCCGCGCCATCGAAGACCGCTGCGAACGCCGTCAACTGCTGGCAGAAATCGGTGATTTCCCTGAGCTGGAACTCAACTTCTGGCAGACATCTCCCGCAGCTTCCCGTCGAAACGCTCAACCAGGGCGCTGATCTGAATCCGTTCACTGCGGATGAAGGCAAGGAACGCGTGAGCAACCGGTGACAGGCGTTTTGCCTTGGCCTGCACCAGGCACCAGCTGCGGTAGAGCGGCAGTTCCTCGACTGGCAGTTCGATCAAGCCGCCGGTGGCCAACTCAAGGTTCAGGGCGTGACGCGTCAACAGCGCAACGCCCAAGCCTGCCAGGACACATTCACGCTGCGCCTCGGCCGACGAGACTTCCTGAGTCTGGTTGAAGTGCACGCGCTTCTCTTTGAAATACTCCTCGCACGCCAACCGCGTACCTGAGCCAGGCTCACGCAACAACAGAGTGTAAGGCTCCAGATCCTGCAAGCGCAAAGGCCCCATGTGACACAACGGATGATCCGGTGGTGCGACGGCGACGATCGGGTTGTTCAGGAATGGCAGGAACTCCAGGCCCATGTCCTGGGGCACCATGGACATGATCACCAGGTCATCGCGATTGTCGGAAAGGCGCCGGATGACCTGGCCGCGATTGACCACCGTCAGCTGCAAATTCACTTCCGGATGCTGGCGCTTGAAGGCCGCGAACAGGTGCGGTACGAAGTACTTGGCGCTGGATTCGATGGCCAGTTTCAGCTGCCCTTGCAGCGAGCCCTGCATGTCCGACAGCTGCATGTCGAGGTTTTCCAGGCGGCCGAAAATGTCCCGGCTTGCGCGCTGTAACGCTTCAGCGGCTTCAGTCATGTAGAGTTTTTTGCCGACATAATCGAACAAAGGCTGGCCAATCAGCTCTTCAAGCTGGCGAATCTGCAGGCTCACGGCGGGTTGTGTGAGAGACATTTCGTCGGCCGCACGGCTATAGGACCGCAAATCGCAGACCTCGTTGAAGATCTGCAATTGACGCAAAGTCATACGCATCAATGACTTACGCATTATTCACTCACTTTTGTTCTTGGCTTGTGCATCAACTATAAGTCTTTACTTATGCACGACCCAATTTTTATTCATTTTTGTTAATCCCTTGTGAGCGCTAGTGTGGCCCTGCGACCAGATTGAAACATTTGGTCACGCGTCGACCTGGGTCTAGCAGGTCGTGGGTACTACCGGCTCAAGGGAAACTCCAAGTGATAACAAAGATCCTGATCGCCAACCGTGGTGAGATTGCCGTACGCATCGTACGTGCCTGTGCCGAAATGGGCATTCGCTCGGTCGCGATCTACTCCGACGCCGACCGTCATGCCTTGCATGTCAAACGTGCGGATGAAGCCCACAGCATTGGTGCCGAGCCTCTGGCCGGTTACCTGAACCCGCGCAAGCTGGTGAACCTGGCGGTGGAAACCGGTTGTGATGCATTGCACCCCGGCTATGGCTTCCTGTCGGAAAACGCCGAGCTGGCAGACATCTGCGCCGAACGCGGCATCAAATTCATTGGCCCGGCGGCCGAAGTCATTCGCCGCATGGGCGACAAGACCGAAGCGCGCCGCAGCATGATCAAGGCGGGCGTACCGGTCACCCCCGGCACCGAAGGCAACGTCTCCGGCATCGAAGAGGCCCTGGCCGAGGGTGACCGCATCGGTTATCCGGTGATGCTCAAGGCCACCTCCGGTGGTGGCGGTCGCGGCATTCGTCGCTGCAACAGTCGCGAAGAGCTGGAACAGAATTTCCCTCGGGTGATTTCCGAAGCCACCAAGGCGTTCGGTTCGGCGGAAGTGTTTCTGGAAAAATGCATCGTTAACCCCAAGCACATCGAAGCGCAGATTCTCGGCGACAGCTTTGGCAACGTGGTGCACCTGTTCGAGCGCGACTGCTCGATCCAGCGCCGCAACCAGAAGCTGATCGAAATCGCCCCAAGCCCGCAACTGACCCCGGAACAGCGCGCCTATATCGGCGACCTGTCCGTGCGTGCGGCCAAGGCGGTGGGTTACGAGAACGCCGGCACCGTGGAGTTCCTGCTCGCCGAGGGCGAGGTGTACTTCATGGAGATGAACACCCGGGTGCAGGTGGAACACACCATCACCGAAGAAATCACCGGCATCGACATCGTTCGCGAGCAGATCCGTATCGCCTCCGGCCTGCCGCTTTCGGTGAAACAGGAAGACATCCACCACCGTGGTTTCGCCCTGCAATTTCGGATCAACGCCGAAGACCCGAAGAACAACTTCCTGCCGAGCTTCGGCAAGATCACTCGTTACTACGCTCCGGGTGGCCCCGGCGTGCGGACCGATACGGCGATCTACACCGGTTACACCATCCCGCCGTTCTACGACTCCATGTGCCTGAAACTGGTGGTGTGGGCGCTGACCTGGGAAGAGGCGATGGACCGTGGCTTGCGCGCCCTCGACGACATGCGTCTGCAAGGGGTCAAGACCACCGCCGCGTACTACCAGGAAATCCTGCGTAACCCGGAATTCCGTAGCGGCCAGTTCAACACCAGCTTCGTTGAAAGCCACCCTGAACTGACCAACTACTCGATCAAGCGCAAACCCGAAGAGCTGGCCCTGGCCATCGCCGCCGCCATCGCCGCCCACGCAGGCCTGTGAGGAATAGAACAATGAGCAAGAAGATTCATGTAACCGACACCATCCTGCGCGACGCCCACCAATCGCTGCTCGCGACCCGCATGCGCACCGAAGACATGCTGCCGATCTGCGACAAGCTCGACAAGGTTGGCTACTGGTCGCTGGAGTGCTGGGGCGGCGCGACATTCGACGCCTGCGTCCGTTTTCTGAAAGAAGACCCGTGGGAGCGTTTGCGCCAACTGCGCGCGGCACTGCCTAACACCCGCCTGCAAATGCTGCTGCGTGGCCAGAACCTGCTGGGCTACCGCCACTACAGCGACGACGTGGTCAAAGCCTTCGTCGCCAAGGCAGCGGTTAACGGCATCGACGTGTTCCGTATCTTCGACGCCATGAACGACGTGCGTAACCTGCGCGTGGCCATTGAAGCAGTGAAGGCGGCGGGCAAGCATGCCCAGGGCACTATCGCCTACACCACCAGCCCGGTGCACACCATCGATGCGTTCGTCACCCAGGCCAAGCAGATGGAAGCCATGGGTTGCGACTCGGTGGCGATCAAGGACATGGCCGGTCTGCTGACCCCGTACGCTACAGGTGAACTGGTTCGCGCACTGAAGGCCGAGCAGTCGCTGCCGGTGTTCATCCACTCCCACGACACCGCTGGCCTGGCCGCGATGTGCCAACTCAAGGCCATCGAAAATGGTGCTGATCACATCGATACCGCGATCTCCAGCTTCGCATCGGGCACCAGCCACCCGGGCACCGAGTCGATGGTCGCTGCCCTCAAAGGCACCGAGTTCGACACCGGCCTGAACCTGGAGCTGCTGCAGGAGATCGGCCTGTACTTCTACGCCGTGCGCAAGAAATACCACCAGTTCGAAAGCGAATTCACCGCGGTCGACACCCGTGTGCAAGTCAACCAGGTACCGGGCGGGATGATTTCCAACCTGGCCAACCAGTTGAAAGAGCAGGGCGCACTGAACCGCATGAGTGAAGTGCTGGCCGAAATCCCGCGGGTTCGCGAAGACCTTGGCTTCCCGCCGCTGGTAACCCCGACCTCGCAGATCGTCGGTACCCAGGCGTTCTTCAACGTACTGGCCGGCGAACGCTACAAGACCATCACCAACGAAGTGAAGCTGTACTTGCAGGGCGGCTACGGCAAGGCGCCGGGCACCGTGAACGAGCAACTGCGTCGTCAGGCCATCGGCAGTGAAGAAGTGATCGACGTGCGTCCGGCCGACCTGCTCAAGCCGGAAATGGCCAAGCTGCGTGCCGATATCGGTGCTCTGGCCAAGTCCGAAGAAGACGTGCTGACCTTCGCCATGTTCCCGGACATCGGGCGCAAGTTCCTCGAAGAGCGTGCCGCCGGCACCCTGACCCCTGAAGTACTGCTGCCGATTCCGGAAGCGGGCAAGGTCGCTTCGGCCGGTGGCGAAGGCGTGCCGACCGAGTTCGTCATCGACGTTCACGGCGAAACCTATCGCGTCGACATTACCGGTGTCGGTGTGAAGTCTGAAGGCAAGCGTCACTTCTACCTGTCCATCGACGGCATGCCGGAAGAAGTGGTGTTCGAACCGCTCAACGAGTTCGTCGGCGGTGGCAGCAGCAAGCGCAAGCAAGCCAGCGCACCGGGCCACGTCAGCACCACCATGCCGGGCAACATTGTCGATGTGCTGGTCAAGGAGGGTGACACCGTCAAGGCGGGCCAGGCTGTCCTGATCACCGAAGCGATGAAGATGGAAACCGAAGTCCAGGCGGCCATCGCCGGCAAGGTCACTGCCATTCACGTCGCCAAGGGCGACCGGGTCAACCCGGGCGAAATCCTGATCGAAATCGAAGGCTGAGTTAACAGCCTCGATAACAACGCTTTATACCTCGGGGGGGCATGTGCTCCCCTTTTTTTTGCCTGGCTTATTCGCCCACTGACAGGTGGCTGAACACTGTTGTAGTTAGAACGCCATCTGCCACTGCCCGATCAATCCGTGGTTGCGGCTGTTGTTGCCGATTTCGCCGCTGTAGCCGACGCCTATCGTGTGGCGAGCGGAAATGCCCAGGTCAACGCCCGCTTCCAGCACCAGGCTGTCCCGATCCAGGGAGCTGCCGTCGACACTGAACGCCGTTCCGCCGACCACAAAAGCCTGGCGTGTAGAGTTGCTGACATCGCCATAGGTGTGTTTCCAGCCGGTGGTCACGCGCGGCGTCAGGCTCATGCCGTTGTCCAGGGTGCCGAGGTAGGCCAGGCGTACGCCGAGGGTGCTGTTGAAGTTGTCCTGGGTCTGCGCATCGACTTGCAGCGCGGCGGGGCCGCCTTTTTCCTGGTAGCTGTCGCGGTGATAGCGCTGATAGCCGAGGCTGGCGAAAGGCTCGGTGCTGAGCCGGCCATTGCCCAGTGCGTAGCCCAGTTCCGCGAAGGCTTGCTGGCTGTCGGCGTCGTAGTCGCCCTTGAGGCGGTCGTTGAAGCCATCGAAGGCCACCGTGCGTTTGCTGTCCCCTTGATGGCCACTGTAGGCCGCACCCAAACGCAAGGCCATCGGACCGTTCTGATGCACGGCATACACCCCGGCGTGCCAGCTCTCGACGTTGCCATCGCTGCCCGTGGCATCCAGATCGGTTTTGGAATAGCCGCCCAATACACCCAGGCGCCATTGTGGATTGAGCGCCCAATCGGCGCCGATCACGCTGCCCTTGGTGCGTTGTTCAAGGCTGCTGTTGCCGTGTTCGCCATCGAGCTTGCCGTAGCCGCCGATGGCTTGCAGCCAGAGACGACCCTGCGCATTCGGGTCGTTCAGGTTGCGCGCTTCGGTTGGCACCCCATTGGCGGCGAGCACCGGCGTGTCCTTTTGCTCCAGACCGACCATCAGCCCCGAGCTACCGCCCATCTGCCGCATGGTCGAGAGCATGCTGCTGCCGACCTGGCTGCTGGCGCCGAGCGTTGCGCTGGTCAGGTTGGCGTTGCTGGCCCCGGCCAATTGCTCGATGGCCGCGCCCGCACTGGTGGTACTGGTGTTGAGCAAGGCGTTGTACAACACGTTGTTCTTGCCCAGAGAGGCCAGGCTGTTGGCGGCGTTGCCCCCGTTACCGGTCAGGGCCATTTCGTTGAACGCTACGTCGTTGCGCGTGTACGTCAGGTCGACTGCGGTCGGTGTGTACGCCAGGGTTGGCGTGAGGAATGCGTAGTCGCTGGTGACGTTGCCGAAGGTGCCGTTGATGCTTGCCGCTTGCAGTACGGTGTAGCGACTTTGCCAGGGATAAGTGCCACTGCCGGGGTTCACTGCGAGGGTGGCGCCGTTCAGATTGGCCGTGCCACCGACGATTACCGGGGCGCTGCTGCCATCGGCGTTGACACCGTAAGCCAGCGTGCCGCCGCTGCCGAAAGTCAGATCGTGGCTGATCTTCGCCGTGCCGAGTTGAGTGTTGGTCTGCAATGTACCGTCGACCTGCAGATTGCCCACCGAACCGCCGCCGGCATACACGCCACCGGCATCCACGGTCATGCTGCCGGCGATGCCACCCTGGTTGATCAGGCGTGCGCCATTGCGTACCGCACCACCGTCGCTGAAATCGCCGTTGCCGGTCAGCGTCCAGGCGCCTTGCCTGACCTCGAGAAATTCGAAATTGCGGCTGTCGCCAAAGCTGCCGCCTGCGGCATCGTCCATCACTATACGGTCGTAACCGCTGCCGCCGTCGACCAGGCCGATAAAACGGCTGCCGCTGCGCAAGGTCAGGTTGTCGTTGCCGCCGCCCAAGTCGAGGGCCAAACCGTTGCTGCCACTGATGGTGCCGCCGTTGATGACGGTGTCGGCGAACTCGCCCACCAGTTTCACGCCGAAACCATTGAGGCCCTGAATCGTGCCGTAGTTTTCCAGAGTGGTCGCTGCCACGCCGGAGCCGCCGCTGCCGTCGTCCACCAGAATCGCACTGTCGGCACCGCTGATCAGCGCGCCCTTGGCGTTCAAAATGTAACCGCCGCCCAGGGCGATGCCTTCACTGCCGTTGGCGAAACCACCCTTGTCCACGCCACCGGCGCCGACACCCTGAATGGTGCCGTAGTTTTCAATGTGGGCGATCTTGTCGATGTCGACACCATCGCCGTCACCGTTGGCTTGCAGGCCGGAATACGCGCCGGTGATGGTGCCGTGGTTGATCACCGTGCCGTCACCATCGGAGCCAAAACCGGAGCCATTGCGCCCGGTAATCTGCCCATAGTTGACCAGCGTCGCCCCGAGGTCAGTGGTGATGCCGTGACGACCGCCGGAGATGGTGCCGTAGTTGGTCACCGTGACGCCGGTGGCACTATCGATATCGATGCCATCGAACTTCTCGTCGGCGTTATGTGAGTCGCCGGTAGAGATCTCGCCGTAGTTGGTGATCGTGGCATTGGCGCCGGTCTTCATGCCGTCGCTGGCGTCACCGCGAATCAGTGCGCCGGCGCGGTTGATGATGGTGGTCGTCACCCCGTTGCTGCGCAGTGCATCAAGGTCCAGGCCTTGGCCGGTGGTCGAGCGAATGATCCCGCTGTTGTCGATCAACAGACTGCCGCTGACGAAATTGCTGTCGATGCGCAACGCGTCGTTGAAACCGAGAATCTGGCCACCGGCGCGGTTGTAAATGCTGTAGTTGCGCGCCTGCGTCAGGTCGCCACTGCTGTCGATGGCCCGGCCGCCGGTGGAAATGATCTGCCCGGCGTTATCGATGATCACGCCAGCGCCGCTGGTGCTGTCCTTGAGGCTGACGGTTTTCCCCGCATTGGTGATGCTGCCGGGGGCGGATATCGTCAGGGTGTCGCTGCCGCCGAGGGTTTGCGCGGTGGTGGTGGCGGTGTCGATGTTTACGTTCTTGGCTTGCGTGCTGGTGGCGCTGATCAGCAGGGCAATGGTCAGGGCGAGACGCTGCGGCGGCAAGGGCATGGGAAGACGTCCGTTTCGTTATAAGCGGGGCGTCTTGTATAGCGAGGAGTTTTTACAAATTGATGTATTGGCAGTGCGGACATTTTCTTGAAGATATTGCGAAATGATTCCTTAGCTGCATGTGGATCAAAGGATCGCCTGAATTCGGGTCGAATCTTCAGACGATCTGTTTGCCTGCCGGGCCGTTAGTTACGGCACTCAACCAACCCTTTCACCTGCCCCGATTCCGATTGGTTTTCCTCACTCAACCAGCGTTCAAACCCTGCGCCAATTGCCGGCCATTCCGAATCCACAATCGAGTACCACGCGGTATCGCGGTTCTGGCCCTTGACCACCATGTGCTGGCGGAACACGCCTTCGAAACTGAAGCCCAGGCGTTCGGCGGCGTATTTGGAGCGGGCGTTGCCGTTGTTGCACTTCCACTCCAGACGACGGTAACCCAGGGCGAAGGATTCCTTGGCCAGCAGGTAGACGGCCTCGGTACTTTTCGGTGTGCGCTGCATCGGGGCGCCGAAGGTGACGTGACCGATTTCGATGCGGCCCTGGGCCGGAACGATGGACATCAGGCTGAGGATGCCTTGCACTTCACCGCTGGCGCGGTCAATCACACTGAAGAAGTACGGGTCGCTGTGGGCCGCGTGATTGTTCAGCCAGTCATTGAATGCGCTGCGCTCGGGGAAGGGGCCGTAAGGCAGGTAGTCCCAAAGCTTCGGGTCGGCGCCCGGGCCTTGCAGTGCCTTGAACAAATCGTCGCCGTGACGCGCCGGGTCGAGTTTTTCCAGGCGAATGTAACGCCCTTCGATCAGTTGCGTGGTGGGGGCCGGGGCGCCTTTCCAGTCGGCGAGTGAAGTCGACATGTTGTTCTCCGTTTACCTTGAATGGGGCCTTAAATGGCTTTGCGAAACTGAATGAAACCGGGACGTTCGGCGATGCGCTCGTAGAGCTGGATCGCAGTGGCATTGGTTTCGTGGGTCAGCCAATGCACTTTGTTGCAGCCGTCGGCCTTGGCGGTGGCGTAGACGAACTCGATCAGCTTGCGGCCGACGCCGGTGCCACGGGTTTGCGGTGCCACCAGCAGGTCTTGCAGGTAGCAGGAGTTTTCGATGGCCCAGTTCGAACGGTGGTAGATGAAGTGCACCATGCCTACCGCCTTGCCATCGGTCCAGGCGAGAGCCGCGTGGGTCGGTTCGTTCGGGTCGAGCATGCGCTGCCAGGAGCTTTGCGTGACGGCCTCCGGCAGCTCGGTTTTGTAGAAGCTCAGGTACGCCTGCCACAGTGGCAGCCAGGCGGCGTAGTCGTCGGCGCTGACCTGGCGGATTTCGATCTGAGTCATGTTCATTCCTTGGGCATCAAGTGGGCGAGGGCCTGGTCGTATAGGTCAGGACTGGCGCTGAGTCCTTCGCGTACGCCGGCGATGTCTGCGGTGCTGCGGTTCTGGCTGAGCTTGCGCTTGCCTTCCAGCCGGTCGATCGGAATGGCGAAGCCGACGATGGCCTTGAGCATCCCGTCGATGTAGTCGGCCGGTGCATCGTCGACGGACCAGGGTTGCGCACGGCCGGCCTCATGGCGATTGGTGAGGGTGCTGACAATATCCAGCAGGCGTCCGCCGTCGCTGAAGGTTTCGGCGTTGCCGTAGGCATGCACGGCGACGTAGTTCCAGGTCGGCACGACTTTGCCGTGCTCGGCCTTGCTCGGATAAAAGCCCGGGCTGACGTAGGCATCGGCCCCGGGAAAAATCACCAGGGCTTCGGCGCCGTCGCGCAGGTCTTTCCATTGTGGGTTGGCCTTGGCCAGATGCCCGTACAGCGTGCCGTTCGGACCTTGTTCGCGATGCAGCAATACCGGTACGTGGCTGGCCTGCAAACCGTGCTCGCCATGGGTGACCACAATCGCCAGGCGCGTGGCGAGGATCAGTTCGTGCAGTTGGGACAAGTCGTCGATGGCAAAGGCTTTGGGTAGATACATGGAAATTATTCCTTGGCGAATGCCTCCATCCTAGGCAGGCTATTGGTCTGTTGTAAGAGCCATTAAAGACCAATTTCATAGGTCCATTGCCATGACGGATTCGCCGATTTCCCTGTCCTTCAACCCGGCCGGTATCGAACTTGATCGTCGCCAGGGCTTGAGCCGTCAGCTGTACCAGGCCTTGCGCCTGCGGGTGCTCGATGGCCGACTGGCTGGCGGTACGCGGTTGCCGGCCAGTCGCGACCTGGCGGCCGCCTTGGCCATTTCCCGTAACAGTGTGGTGCGCGCCTACGACCAGCTTTACGCCGAAGGCTTCATCGAGGGAAGGGTCGGCGATGGCACTTACGTCGCTCAACTGCCTCAGGCAGCGCTGCCGGGCAAAAAACTATCCACAAAAGTATCCACAGGGTTTTCAACAGGCTTACCCACAGCCTTATCCACAAATTGGCTTGATTTACCTGTTAATTCATCCAGCAAAGTTATCCACAGCGACTCCCTGGAGCGGGTCAAAAACAACCACCTGGCGCTTCCGCCGAGCGGGCCGCCGCGGGCATTTCGGGTCGGTGTTCCGGCGTTCGATCTGTTTCCTTTCGAGGTCTGGGCCAAGCTGAATGCGGCTTTCTGGCGCAAACCGGACCTGCAGCAGCTGTGTTATGGCGACCCGGCGGGGGATTCGCGGCTGCGGGGGATGATCGCCGCCTATTTGCGCAGTTCCCGGGGTATGCAGTGCACGGCTGAGCAAATTGTGATCACCAGTGGCGCGCAACAGGGAATCAGCCTTTGTGCACAGTTGCTGGTGGAACCGGGGGACGGTGTGGCGATCGAGAATCCGGGGTATCGGGCGGCCGGTCATGCATTCGCTGTGGCCGGAGGGCGATTGCGTGGCGTGGCGGTCGACAGCGAAGGCATCGATTGCAGTGCGTTGGCGGCGCTTGGCGATTGCCGGTTGGCCTACGTGACGCCTTCGCATCAGTACCCGACTGGCGTGGTGATGAGCCTGGCCCGGCGTCTGGAATTGCTGGCCTGGGCCGAGCGAACCGGGGGCTGGATTGTCGAGGACGATTACGACGGTGAGTATCGCTACAGCGGGGCGCCGCTGGCGCCGTTGGCTGCATTGGATCGGCATGGGCGAGTGCTGTACGTCGGCACCTTCGGCAAAGTCGCTTTCCCGGCGTTGCGCCTGGGTTATCTGGTGCTGCCACCCGGCTTGGTCGACGCCTTCGCGCAACGTCGCGCAGTGGATGTGCGCCATTCGGAAGTCAGTACCCAGGTGGTGATGGCCGAGTTCATGGCGGCCGGGCATTTCCAGCGGCATATACGGCGCATGCGCCGGGCCGCATCGAGCCGCCGCACTGCCTTGATGAGCGGCTGGCCCACAGACGTGCCGGGCATAGGCAGCTTGCCAGGGGTCGCGGCGGGGTTGCACATGACCGTGCCGGTCAACAGCCTGGCGCGCGAACGTGAACTGGTTGGGCTGGCTGCCGAAGCCGGTGTGGAAATCAATGCATTGAGCAGCTATTGGCTGTCGGACTCGTCAACCCCTCAGGATCAGCGCGCGGGGTTGGTACTGGGCTTTGCCGCCGTGCCCGAAGTGGCCATAGCGGCAGCCCTTGAGCGGCTCAAAACGGTGTGGTGTGAACGCTGATGGGGGCGTCGGTCAGGCTTGCACACCCCCGTCAGGCTTTGGATTGAGGAACGGCGTCGTGTCAGTGATTTCGCGCAGCACGTAATCGATGGGGACCAGCTCGGTCAATTCCTTGCGCCGTTCAGTCGGCAATTGCACCAAATGCTCATCGGCAATTTTCAAGTGCGCCGCTGTGAATTGTTCAGGCGTTGCAGTAAGTGCGTCGTAGTGGAAGTGCGCCAGCCACAGTGGCTGGTCCTGGTTGGCTATATCGAGAATCCGGAACTCCTCAAAGTAGTCTTTGCGTTGTCGGGTCTTGATCCGGCCTTGCTGGTTTTTGACGATGCGTACCTGCTTGTTGGTGAGCAGCCATTGCAGGTACGCCTGTCGAGGCTTGCGCTGCTTGAGCATCAGCGTACGGGTTTTGATGCCCTCACTGCGTAGTCGGACAGCATTGCCTCGGAGTTCCTCAGGAAGCGTAGCGACGGGAAACCTGTCCAGGTCAATGTTTTGCTCGATGTTGGCAGCCATTTGCTCGAGACGATTGGCTTGAAGGTCAAACAGGTCCTGCATGTCCGCCGGGATGCGCTGGGGTTTAAGGGCATCTTTTTTTGTTCGTTCAATGAAGTTGTCCACATCCAGGTTCAACTCAAGCCCGGCGCCGACCGTTTCCGTATCGTTACGAGCGGGTGGTACTGCCGGGGCCAACCTTGCAGGAATGATTTCCTTGAGGGGCTGCTCTTCAGGCCGGGCGTTGCTGGGATTCGCGGAGGGGCGAGGCCGGTTCTTGGTGACTTTGCCCGGCAGTCGTGATGGTCCGGCGACTGCCGGTTTGGGTGCCGATGGCAAGTAGGCAGCCGGACCCTCCGGTGACAGAGTGCTTAATTGGTGTTGAGCCAGTTCCCTGAATTCGACAACCAGGTGGCGAACGCGCTCAAGCTCGATCGGGTCAACCTGATCAGGGTATTCACCCGGTATCTCCTTAAGTCGCTGGTCCGCATCGGCAAAGGTATCAACCAGGGTGCTCAGCGCACCGAGACGGACCGCCAATGGCTGGTCCGGTGTCTGGACTTTCATCAGCTTCGCCATGTTATGACCGGCCTTTCCCGCTTCCACCATGATCTTGGCGACGGCTTCGCGAGGAGCCGCCATGTCCACATCATTTCCCGGCTTCATACAAAGTTCGTGGGACATACCGATTTCGTTGGCTTTCAAGTCCCACTCGGTGAAGCTCGGCAGGACCTTCTTGAACTGTTCAACTTCGCGAATACCCAGGCCGCCCAATCCGACCAGCCGATCCCGCGTTACTTGCGATAGCTGAAACCGGGCGATCATTTCACCACTTGCCTGTATGGCTTTGCGGGCTGCATCAATGTAGACCGCGCGCGGGGTGGCTGGCTGGAGAAGGGTATCGGTGAGGGCCATATACGAGGCTTTTGTAGGGAGGAACCACAGGGCAATGTATTTTTGCAGCTGTGTCGTCATGCGTAGCATGTCGTAGACGTAGCTACTGCTGCTACCGTCCATTGCGCGCCACTGTTCAAGTCGCTCCAGATTCAGCTGGTAGTCGCTGATCTGTTGATCCAGCAGGACAAGGTAGGGTCCGGTCTCGCCAGGGTTGCTTTCCTGCTTTGCCTGAGCAATGTCGAACGCACGCTCTTTGGCAACTTCCAGTTTTTGGAACTCGTTCAACAGTCCTTCCAGTTCCTTTTTTTTGTTGGCCTTTTCCTGGCGCTGGGCTTTTAACCTGCTCTTGAGGCTTTCTCCGCCGGCGCCGCCGCGAAGCCGCAAGCGCAAGTCCAGAAACCAGCTCCCTTGCCGGTTATGAATCAATAGCGGACCTGTGCGCGTGGGGTCGTCGGGGTAGGCAATCTTCAGGTTACCGTCGGCGTCCTCTGCAACCTTGAACCAGCGCTCGCCGACTTGCGCGAACACGTCGCTCTCCAAATGATACAGCGGAGCATTACCGAGCTTGAGGATGGTCACCTCCTCGCTGGCCAGGTCCGGCGCGGGGACTTTGATGCTGTCCAGATAAACGCCCAGTGCCCCGGGTGAGCGTCGAGGAACCGAGCCGCCGATCTCAAGGGAGGAGAAGTGACTGACAGGCAATCGCCCCTTGATCGGTGTATCAATGAGTTTCACGGTTGGAGCAGGGACAGTGGCAGGTTGGGGCATGGGCTCGAGCGCATCGATGTCGCGAGGTGTTTCCGCCAGGCCCGTGTCAGTCTTGCGCTTGGACATCGCGCGATGGGCCACGACCAACCCCAGCATCAACAAAAGGTCACCCATGGCGGACCATTGGCTGAGCCTGTCGCCACGCGTACCGGCATCCTCTGCCTGCTGAATGTCGGAGAGGGCCT
Source organism: Pseudomonas vancouverensis (assembly GCF_004348895.1). Taxonomy (GTDB): domain Bacteria; phylum Pseudomonadota; class Gammaproteobacteria; order Pseudomonadales; family Pseudomonadaceae; genus Aquipseudomonas; species Aquipseudomonas vancouverensis. The sequence continues at coordinate 499,951 of NZ_RRZK01000007.1, read as the reverse complement.
GCCAGACCCAGACAGCAATGCCCGCGGGACCGCTGAGGAAGTTCGATGCCACGTTAAATAACGCCCAGCCACTGTCGCGCAGCAACGCCCATTGTCTTTCGGCATTGGACTGTGATTGCCTGTCTGCGAGGGTGGCCATTGCCATGGCATTGCTTTTGAACAGGAAGGAAAACGCATCGCCGGCCAGCTCGACCGTCGACAGTTTGAGCGGATTTTCCCATGTGGCCGGGCTCCAGGGTTCGGTCAACACCTGGAGGGCCAGCCATGGTGAAGGGAAGCCGACAGGAAAGGCGTATTGGGCGTATTTGAAGCTCAGTGCGGAGTCTGGCAGCCAGGCGAGTATCGAGTCCCTCAGCTCTCCGGGTTGATGCATGGCATAAATCAGGTTGGGTTCTGAAGGAAACTGCAGCAAGGGCGTGTCCAGCAATGGGCGATAAAGCAGACAAGGTCCACTATCCGGACTGCGTGGTCCGATGATGAACATATTGGCAACGGTATCGCCAGCGGACTCGGTGCCATGCATGAGGACGAGAGGGCGAATCACGACAGGGTGCGGCTCGCCAGGCTCGGGCTCCAGCCATTGCCGAATTGTATGAAAACCTTGCTCGTCTACCCCGCCCAAGCGGCGAATCTTGTGTTCAAGCGCCATGAGCAGTAGATGGACCGGCAGTTGTTGGGTGTAGGCCTTTTGCTGCAGGGCCGCCTGGCTTTTGTCATCGATTAGTCTGGACTTGATCAGCTTCGGATAGACCTCGCCCACATTGACCTGGGCAGCCATCGTCGTGAGGTACTCAGGTGTCAGCCAGTCGGGAATCTGGCGGGCATTCTTGAAGCGCAGGTTGGCCCGGTAGGGGGCCTCGTTTTGCAAGGCGAACTCGCCGAGGGTTTCGGTGTGCGTGTCGAGTGGATTGGGGAGTGTCAAACCACCCGCTTCGAAGCTGTTGATGATGGTGATTTCGAGCTGGTCGAGTGGAAGATCCACCGACTCGACGGGTTTGTCTGCCGTGATTGCTTCGCGCATCTTCTGCTGGGCAAAGTCAGTGACGGACGGGATCCTGTACAGCCCGCTGTCGGCGTGTCGGAGCAACTTGCCAAGGTTTCTGAGGGACTGGCTATAGATATCCAGATCGGTGGTCGATGCGTTTGTCAGCCAATCGGGGATCGCTTGATCGAGTTGGCTGCGCGTGGGTTCTTCAGGGAGGCTGCCGCGGGCGTTTTTTTCCGACGGGTTTTCGCCGGTGATGGTGCTTAAGGTATCAATCTGGGTGTTGATCAGGGCCCAGGCCATGTGGTCGAAAAAATCTCCATCGGGTTCGAACAGACGCCACTGCATATCACGTCCGGCCAACTTGTCACCGATGCGTTCCGGTAATACGGCGCCGAGTTTCTCGAGGGTGTCGAAAGACTCATAGCCGTCTTCGACGGTGTACATCATCAGCAAATCGCGTTGCTCGAATCGTCCATTGATGACAGCCGCACCCCCTACCATCAAATGCTCGTTTCCCGTGGTGCCGGTGATATCGATATCGATCAAGCACACCTGAATATCCTTCATCGCGGGTTCGTTGAGCTGCCGCACTGTTTTGTCCGGGTACAGCGATACTGCCCGGGCTACTCGGCACTGATCGCTGTTCCAACCGTTCACTTGCTGCACATCCAGCATCATGCGCAATGAGTTGGACAGCCCATGCCAGCGGCGAACGTTGTGTACCTCTTCGTTCCAGAAAGCCAGTTGCTGCTCGCCGAATGCGACGAACAAAAGCGGGGCATAGTCATTGAGCAGATGGGCGATGTCTTCGATGTTGATGTTCAAGTGCACGACAGGGGATGTCAGGGGCAGGCGGGTGAGGAAGTGCTCGCCTTCAAGATAGTTGGCAACGGTCGTCGTGAAAAACTGCCTCACCACGGCCTGGGTCAGCGTTTGGTACTGGACAGGGCCTGCGCTGGGTTCGCCATCGACCAACTGCCATTGCGGGGTACCGATCAGGGTCTGGTCCGGGTCGAGGTCTTGAGTTGAAAAGCGCTCCTTCAGGGCTTCTCGCAGCATGTTTGCCGCGACTTCGCTAATGATGGGGCCTTGATGGTGTTCGTGGACCTTTGCGCTGGCTTTTACAGTGTTTGTCATGGTCATTTCCCTATGAAGGGGGCGATGGCGTCATCGTCCCGGAGAAATGAGGCTAGTGATCAGTGTTAGCGCCTTGGCGGTAATTACCTATCGCTCCAAAAAAAGACCCGCATCAACGCGGGTCTGTGTGGCGGTTTGCGCGGTGACCTGCTCAGGTCCCGGACTTGATTTTGGTCCAGGCCCGGGTACGCGCCCGTTCTGCGTCGCGTGGTAGCGGTTGCAGGGTGTAGAGCGTGTTCATCGCCGCATCGGTCGGGTACAGGTTCGGGTTGTTGCGGATCGCCGGGTCGACCATTTCCGTGGCGTCCTTGTTCGGGTTCGGGTAACCGACGAAGTCACTGACTGGTGCAATCACCTGCGGTTGCAGCAGGTAGTTGATGAAGGTGTAGGCGTCTTCGGTGTTCTTCGCTCCCTTCGGAATCGCCAGCATGTCGAACCAGATCGGCGCGCCTTCTTTCGGCAGGCGCATGTCCACCGTCACGCCGTTCTTGGCTTCCTTGGCGCGGTTGGCGGCTTGCGAGAAGCTGCCGGAATAACCGACCGCCACGCAGATGTCACCGTTGGCGATGTCGGCCATGTACTTGGACGAATGGAAGTAGGTGATGTACGGCCGAATCTTCATCAGCAGCGCTTCAGCCTTGTCGTAGTCCGCCGGCTTCTTGCTGTTGGGGTCCAGGCCGAGGTGTTGCAGGGCCAGTGGCAGGATCTCCGACGGCGAATCGAGCAGGGCGACGCCGCACTGTTTGAGCTTGCTGATGTTCTCTTCCTTGAAGATCAGGTCCCAGCTGTCCACGGGGGCGTTGTCACCGAGCACGGCCTTGACCTTGTCCGGGTTGAAGCCGATGAGGATGGTGCCGTACATGTAGGGCACGGCAAATTTGTTGCCCGGGTCGTTGGCCTCGATCAGCTTCATCAGTTTCGGGTCGAGGTGATTCCAGTTCGGCAGCTTGCTACGGTCCAGCGGCTGGAACACCCCGGCCTCGATCTGCTTGGCGAGGAACACGTTGGACGGCACTACGACGTCGTAGCCGGAGTTGCCGGTCAGCAACTTGGCCTCCAGCGCTTCGTTAGTGTCGAAGATGTCGTAGACCAGTTTGGTCTGGGTGTTCTGCGCCTTGAAGTCTTCCAGGGCCTTGGGCGTGATGTAGTCGAACCAGTTGTAGACGCGCAACGTGCGTTCTTCAGCGTGAGCGGCGCCGGTCAGCAGCGTCGCGCACAGTGCCGGCGCGATAAAGCGCTTGAGACTTTTCATTGTTCTGGATCCTTACTGTGCGCTTTCAAAACCTTCGAGGACGTTCACCGCGTTGATGCCGATTTCTTCGACCGCGTAACCGCCTTCCATCACGAACAGCGTCGGTTTGCCCAAGGCCGCAATGCGCTTGCCCATCGCCAGGTAATCCGGGCTGTCGAGCTTGAACTGCGAGATCGGGTCGTCCTTGAAGGTATCGACGCCCAGGGACACGACAATGATGTCGGCGCCGTAGCTTTCGATTTCTTTGCAGGCCTGTTCCAGCGCGTCGCTCCAGACATCCCAGCCGGAGCCGGCCGCGAGCGGGTAGTTGAAGTTGAAGCCTTCGCCGGCGCCTTCGCCGCGCTCGTCTTCATAGCCAAGGAAGAACGGGAATTCCGCTTCCGGGTGGCCGTGGATCGAGGTGAACAGTACGTCGCTGCGCTCGTAGAAAATCGACTGTGTGCCGTTGCCGTGGTGGTAGTCGACGTCGAGGATCGCGACCTTCTTGTGGCCCTGATCGAGGAAGGCCTGGGCGGCGATGGCGGCGTTGTTGAGGTAGCAGTAACCGCCCATCAGATCGCCGGCGGCGTGGTGTCCTGGTGGACGGCACAGGGCAAACGCACTGCGCGCGCCGTTCTGGATTTCCGCCTGTGCGGTCAGCGCGACTTGCGCTGCGCTGTAGGCCGCTTGCCAGGTGCCGGCGGTGATCGGCGCGCCGCCGTCGAAGCTGTAATAACCGAGCTGGCCATGCAGGCTGGTCGGTTTGATTGCACGCAAGGTGCGCGCTGGCCAGGTGTAAGGCAGCAGGTCGCCGTCGGTGTTGAATTCGGTCCAGCGCGCCCAGGCACCTTTGAAAAAGTCGAGATAATCGCGGCTGTGGATGCGTGCAATCGGCTCAAGGCCGAAATCCTTCGGCGCTTCCACCGGGCCCAGTTTCTGGTGTTGTACGCGTTGCAGTACATGGTCGGCACGCGAAGGCATCTCGAAGCAGGGCTTGAGTTGCCCGTCAATGAGTTCGCAACGGCCGTGATGCAGGTGGTGATCGTCCGAGTAGATCGTCAGCATTTGTTGTTCTCCGCAGGGCTGATTCGGTTGGACACAGTGTTGCGGCGCAGGGCGAATCGGAGAACGTCAGGAGAGGCCAAAAGGGGATTGATACGGCCAAAAAAACTGACCGAAATTCGCCCCTGAATGGCTCAGGCTTGCCCAGAAGTGGGTCAAAGATACAAACCTGTGGGAGCTGGCAAGCCGGCCACCACAGAGAAGATATCAATGTGGGCGGAACTGGCTCGGCGCCACACCGCTCCAGCGCACGAATGCATGACGAAAACTCGCGGTCTCGCTGAAACCGAGCGCCTCGGCAATCTGGTAGATCGGCAGTTGATCCTCGCAGAGCATTTGCTTGGCCTGTTCGAAACGCAGCTCATCGAGCAATTCCTGATAGCTGCAACCCAGGTCCTTGAGATGACGGCGCAGGGTACGGGCAGAGCAATTCATCTGTTCGGCCAGGCCTTCCAGGCCCGGTGCGGCGTTCAATTGCGCGCTGAGCAACTGGCGGATTCGCCCCAGCCACGCCTGTCTGCCGGTGAACTCGAGATTCTGTTTGCGGCAGCGTTCGGCCATGGCCTGATGCGTGATGACATCGGCCAGCGGCAATGGCTGATCAAGCCAGTGCCGGTCGAAGGCAAACGCATTGTCCTTGGCGGCGAAGTGCAATGAGCTGTCGAAGTGCTCGGCATAACTGTCGCGGTAATCCGGCGCTGCGTGCTCGAAGCGCGTGGCGAGCAGCGGCAACGGGTGGCCGAGCAAATCGTCACAGATGACTTTCAGCGATACCAGGCAGAATTCGGCGTTGAACACGGCCATGGCCGGGCTCTCACGGTAATCGGCGGCGACGAACCAGACGCGCTCGCCATCGTCCTCCAGGCTCAACTCGAAAAGTGTTCCCAGCAGGGCCGGATAACGTATCGCCAGGCGCAAAGCGTCACCGAAGGTGGCACAGGTCAGCAGGGCGTAACCGAGTATGCCGTAGCAGGACACGTGCATGCGTCGGCCCAGTTCCAGGCCGATGTCGTGCTTGAGCGCAACGGCGTTGGCGCAGACCTGCATCTCCTGATTGGTGGTGATGCGTGTGTCGGCACGGTTCAGGTCCGCGGCGCTGATGCCGCTGCCGGCCAGCAACGCCTCGCTGGACAAGCCTTCAGCCTTGAAGGTGTTGAGGATCAGCGAGACGGCGTTGAGGGTAGTGAGGTGGGAGTGGAGCATAGGGACTTCCAGCCTGGGGATGCTGGAAACGGCAGCAAGTTGCATGCCGGATGGCGTCAATCCTGATGGAGTCTGTGGCGAGGGAGCTTGCTCCCGCTCGGCTGCGAAGCAGACGCAATGGGGCCGCTGCGCGACCCAACGGGAGCAAGCTCCCTCGCCACAAAGGCTTGCTCCTATTGGGGCGATGGTGTGTCAGCTGAGTTCGCCACACAGGTCGAGTTCGATCAGGCGCCGTACTTCAGCCACATCGAGTCCCGTACCCAACAAACCATGCAGCTTGCCGAACGCGGCCTCGCGGGTCATGCCGCCACCGGACAAAACCCCCACACCCCGCAAGCGACTGCCAGCCTCGTAGACGTCCAGTTCTACGCCACCTTCATGGCACTGCGTGACCGCTACCACGACCACACCGTTGTCCCGCGCACGAGCAAGGCTGGCGAGGAACTCGGGGTTGTCACTCGGTCCGGTACCGCTGCCATAGCACTCCAGCACCAGGCCTTGAATGCCGCTGTCGATCAGGCCGTTCAACACCCCGGCGCTGATCCCCGGAAACAATGGCAATACAGCGACGTTCGCCAGATGTTTGGGCTGGTTGTAGTTCAACGCGACCGGCAGGGAAGCGGCTTTCACGCCGCCGCCCTGGCGTTCCAGGCGCTTGAACGGATGTCGGCCGAAACTGCGCACTTTGGCGCAGCGGGTGGGTGCCAGCAGTTCGCCGTGGAAGTACAGATGCACACCCGGCGCCAGGCCTTGTCCCAGGGCAACCAAGGCACCGCCGAGATTTTCCCAGGCGTCGCTGTCAGGAACGCCGGCCGGCAACATGGAGCCGGTGAAGCACACCCGGGCCTGGAGGCCGAGCAACTGGAAACTCATGGCCGCAGCGCTGTAGGCCAGGGTATCGGTGCCATGCAGGATCAGCACGCTGTCGCAGCCTTGCACATCCACCGCATCGAACACCGCTTCACGCAGTTGCTGCCAATAGGCCGGAGTCATATTGGCGCTGTCGATCAGCGGCGACATCTCGCGAAAACGCCATTGCGGCACCACCAGTTCCGGCTGGCTGAGCAGGTGCTCGCGCATCCGCGCTTCGAAACCGGAAGCAGGAGCCAGGCCGTTGGCGCTGGCCTGCATGCCGATGGTGCCGCCGGTGTAGAGCACCATGACGTGCTGGGCAGCAGGGTAGGTCGAGGAATTCATGGAGACGCTCCGAGAACAATGACGTCCTGTGTGGGAGGGGCTTGCTCGCGAAGAGGTCGCGTCAGTTGACATCAATGTCATCTGAAACACCGCTTTCGCGAGCTAGCCCGCTCCTACAGGTAATTGCGCACTTTCCCACAAGGGATGGCGCACTTTAACCGATCAGCGTTGCGCTGCGGGGATGCCTTGCGGCTGAGCGTCAGCCGGTGGATTGGTCGGCCAGGCCTTCAGGTCCAGGTCCAGATCGGTAAATTTGCTGGCGTCGAACACGGGCTGCTTGACGCCGATGCGGCGCTGCTCGTCGTAGTCGCGCATGACGCGCAGGCCGACCTTGAACAGCATCGCCAGAGCCACCAGGTTGACGAAGGCCAGGCAGGTCATGGTGATGTCGGCGAAGGCGAACACGGTCGAAAGGTCCTGCATCGAACCCCATACCACCAGCGCCAGCACCAGGCCGCGGAAGGTCATCAGCGCGGCGCGGTTGCGGGTGAGAAATTGCAGGCTGTTCTCGCCCAGGTAGTAGTTGTAGAGGATGCAGGTGAAGACGAACAGCGACAGCGCGACACTGACGAACATGCGGCCCCAGTCACCGACCACGGCGGCCAGCGAGTTCTGGGTCAGGACGATGCCGTCACCTTCGAAGCCCGGGGTGTAGAAGCCCGACAACAGAATCAGCAGCGCGGTGCAGGTGCAGATCACGAACGTGTCGAGAAACACGCTGAACGCCTGAACCACGCCTTGGGCGCCCGGGTGCTTCACGGCAGCGACTGCGGCGACGTTCGGCGCACTGCCCAGTCCCGCTTCGTTGGCGAACACGCCGCGCTTCACGCCCATGACGATGGCGCTGCCGAGCAGGCCGCCGAACGCCGGGTCGAGGCCGAAGGCGCTTTTGAAGATGGTTTCCAGCATGGCGGGCACGTGTTCGATCTGCGTGCCGATCACGTACAGGGTTACGCCGATGTAGGCCAGGGTCTTGATCGGTACCAGCAGGTCGGACACCGAGGCGATGCGCTTGATGCCGCCGATGAAGGTGATGGCCAGCAACACTGCCAGGACGATGCCGGTGTGGCGTGGGTCGAAGGCAAAGGCGTTCTGCAGCGAATGGGTCACGGTGTACGACTGCAGGCCAATGAAGGCGAAGCCGTAGGTGACCAGCAGCAGGATGGAGAACACCACCGCCATGCCTTTGCGCTTCAGGCCGTGCTGGATGTAGTAAGCCGGGCCGCCTCGGTACAGACCGTCGCCGTCGGCGCGCTTGTAGACCTGGGCCAGGGTGCATTCGAAGAAGCTGCTGGACATGCCGACCAGTGCAGTCACCCACATCCAGAACACCGCACCCGGCCCCCCGAGAGTCACGGCGATGCCGACACCGGCGATGTTGCCGGCACCGACACGACCGGCAAGGCTGAGCATCAGCGCCTGGAACGAGCTGAGTTGGCCAGCGTTGCCTTTGAGGCTGTCGCGGAACACCGCGAACATGTGCAAGAAATGACGCAGTTGTACGAAACGCGAGCGGATCGTGAAGTAACTACCGAGCCCGACAATGAGCACGATCAGTACTTTCCCTGAGAGGAAGTCGTTAATGACTTCGAGCATGGATTATTCCTCGCTGTTTTTTTTAGAGGCAGAAATGCACGCCGGGCAGACACATCGAGTTACACCCCTTGGCGCACGGCACAGAGGGCGGGTCGACATTCGTCCCGGTTTCATATCGCGGGTTTGTTATTAGTTCGATTTCGCACGGGTTGTGGTCTCGCTACCGACGACCGCTCACGCGAAGAGGGGCGGCACTATACCGATGCTTGTCTGTGGGAGCGAGCCTGCTCGCGATGGGGCAGGAACCACACCGCAAAACCCGGGCAAAAAAAAGGGCCTGGAGAGTGATCTCCAAGCCCTCAAAAGGTGAGAGGTGTCTAGTCCCTCGACCTGGTGAGCGGTGCTACAGGTAACGCGTCGGATCAGGCCTTCAAAGGCACCAGACGCGGAGCAATCATGTTTTCCGGGCGCAGGATGTCGGCGAGCATGGCTTCGTCGAGCAGACCTTCTTCGCGCACCAGTTCCAGCACGCCGCGGCCTGTTTCCAGGGCGATACGGGCGATGCGGGTGGCGTTTTTGTAGCCGATGTACGGGTTCAGTGCGGTGACCAGGCCGATCGAGTGCTCGACCAGTTCACGGCAGCGCGCTTCGTTGGCCGTGATGCCGACGATGCAGTGCTCGCGCAGCATGTCCATGGCGCGTTGCAGCAGGCGGATCGAGTCGAGGATCTTGAAGGCGATCAGCGGCTCCATCACGTTCAGTTGCAGTTGGCCGCCTTCGGCTGCCATGGTCAGCGCCAGGTCGTTACCGATGACCTGGAACGCTACCTGGTTAACGGCTTCCGGGATTACCGGGTTGACCTTGCCTGGCATGATCGAGCTGCCTGGCTGACGCGCTGGCAGGTTGATCTCGTTGATGCCGGTGCGCGGGCCGCTGGACAGCAGGCGCAGGTCGTTGCAGATCTTCGACAGCTTGACCGCGGTGCGCTTGAGCATGCCGGAGAACAGCACGAAGGCGCCCATGTCCGAGGTGGCTTCGATCAGGTCGGCGGCTGGAACCAGTGGTTGACCGCTGATCAGCGCCAGACGCTGAACGGCCAGGTGCTGATAGCGCGGGTCGGCGTTGATGCCGGTGCCGATCGCGGTGCCGCCCAGGTTCACTTCGGTCAGCAGTTCCGGGGCCAGCGTCTTCAGACGGGCCAGGTCTTCGCCCATGGTGGTGGCGAAAGCGCGGAATTCCTGGCCGAGCGTCATCGGCACGGCGTCTTGCAGCTGGGTACGACCCATCTTCAGGACGTGGTTGAATTCTTCACCCTTGGCCGCGAATGCCTGAATCAGGCTGTCGAGACTGGCGAGCAGAGCGTCGTGACCCAGCAACAGACCCAGGCGGATCGCCGTCGGGTAAGCGTCGTTGGTCGACTGCGCCATGTTCACGTCGTCGTTCGGGTGCAGGTACTGGTATTCGCCTTTCTGGTGACCCATGGCCTCCAGCGCGATGTTGGCGATCACTTCGTTGGCATTCATGTTGGTCGAAGTGCCAGCGCCGCCTTGAATCATGTCCACCACGAACTCTTCGTGGAAATCGCCGCGGATCAAACGGGCACAGGCTTCGCTGATGGCAGCGTGCTTGGCTTCGCTCAGGTGACCCAGCTCACGGTTGGCGTCAGCGGCGGCCTGTTTGACCATCGCCAGACCGACAACCAGTTTCGGGTAATGCGAAATCGGAACACCGGAGAGGCGGAAGTTGTTCACCGCTCGCAGGGTCTGGATGCCGTAATACGCTTGAGCGGGTACTTCGAGGGCGCCAAGCAGGTCGTTTTCTGTGCGGAATGATGCAGCGGAGGACATGATAGAAATCATCTCAATATGGACCCGGTCTGTGCCGGAACGCTGCGAATGCTAGGCTTGTGGAGAATTTTGGGCCAATGCTGTTAAACACTGGCCTATGCATATTCGGCATAATGCCCATGTGACGCCGGCTTGACAGCGAGCGTGTGACCTAAATTGGTGCGTGTCCGGGAGGACCTGATGAATCTGGAAAGCAAATGGCTGGAGGACTTTAGTGCCCTGGCCGCCACCCGCAGTTTTTCGCAAGCAGCTGAGCGGCGCTTCGTGACCCAACCGGCGTTCAGCCGGCGAATTCGCAGCCTGGAAGCGGCGCTGGGGCTGACCTTGGTCAATCGTTCGCGCACGCCGGTCGAACTGACGGCGGCGGGGCAACTCTTTTTGGTGACCGCACGCACGGTGGTCGAACAGCTCGGCGAAGTGTTGCGTCACCTTCACCATCTGGAAGGCGGGCAGGGCGAAGTCATGCAGGTTGCCGCGGCGCACTCCCTGGCCCTGGGCTTTTTCCCGCGCTGGATTGCGCAACTGCGTAATGACGGGCTGAACATCGCCACCCGGTTGGTGGCGACCAACGTTGGCGATGCGGTGCATGCCTTGCGCGAAGGCGGTTGTGATTTGATGCTGGCGTTCTATGACCCGGACGCGGCCATGCAAATGGACCCGGAAATCTTCCCGTCGATGCACCTGGGGCACACCGAAATGCTCCCGGTCTGCGCGGCGGACGCCAATGGCAAGCCACTGTTCGACCTTGAAGGAGAAGCCAGCGTGCCGTTGCTGGCCTACAGCGCTGGCGCATTTCTCGGCCGTTCAGTGAACGGTCTGTTGCGTCAGCGCTCGCTGCGTTTCACCACCATCTACGAAACCGCCATGGCTGACAGCCTGAAAAGCATGGCCCTGGAAGGCCTTGGCATTGCCTGGGTGCCGCAACTGAGCGTACGTGCTGAACTGGCCCGGGGTGAGCTGGTGGTCTGTGGTGGCCCGCAATGGCATGTACCGTTGGAAATCCGCCTGTATCGCTGCGCATTGGTGCGCAAGGCCAATGTGCGCTTGTTGTGGCGCAAATTGGAGGGTGGTACTTCAGGCGGAGTGTGATTAACCCGTTTTATTCGAGCATTACGGGAGTTTTTCGAGATGGTCGCGAATGTTTTTTCGGTTTTTGTCGCTGAACCTGTAACTGTTTCCACGGAATTTGGAGCCGTGATCAGTCAGCATTATGGAGTCTTGCCACCAGCCTTCAAAGCGAACTTCACTGTCTTCATGAGTTGCGCCAAACATATGCCCTATCTCATGTGCAGCTATATGCTCAGAAGTTATTGAAGCAATGCCGGCGTAGCTTTTAAAATGGGTTACGCCCTGGGTAACTCCAATGAGCCCCCATAGGGTTTCATTTATGTCATATCGGGTGAGTAGAAGGATTTTAACCAGTCCGCTATGGAAATTCTGCTGCTGCCAAATAGAATTGTACAGAGCGCGTGTTTTTTCTCTCCAGCCCAACGCTGCGGCTTCGTGGTCGTCGTTCCTGTAGTTGAAATCGGAGAGGCCGGGAACATCAACTTTATCGAACCCCTTAATAAGCACAGGACGGCCGGAAATCTCCTCCAATTCAGTGATGAGCCAGCTGAAGTATTTTTCGTATAGCTCATCTCGAGAAAAACCTTGAAGGTCGTTGTGAATAATTACAATGATTGTTATGGGTTTTTTCATGGTTGATGCCTTGCTGAGGTTTGTGATTTTTAAAATTACCTTCAGTTGGTTTTTCTATCGAGATTAAAAATATTTCAAGTCTTGCGCTGCTAAAAACCAAATTAATGATCGTAAGAAATTTATCTTATAAAGTTTGATTACCTCTTATAAGCGGTTCATTGGAGGCGTAAGTTATTGACTTAATAGTCAGAAATTAACGACCTTGGCGATTCCATGACAGATGGTCGCAACAGGGGCTGTTTATCTGCGTTATTGCGGTATACTGCGCGGCCTTCGGCCGGTTACGACCGGCCATATAATTCGTACAATCAAGCCACGCATCCTGCGTGGCTTGTTGTTTTTTGACGCGCCTGCGGGCGCCCAGAGAGAAGAGGCACGACGATGAGTGCACTGGTTGGCGTGATCATGGGCTCCAAGTCCGATTGGTCCACCCTTAGCCACACCGCCGATATGCTGGAAAAGCTCGGCATCCCTTACGAGGTGAAGGTGGTCTCTGCCCACCGCACCCCGGACCTGCTGTTCCAGTACGCCGAAGAGGCCGAGGCGCGTGGCATCGAGGTGATCATCGCCGGTGCCGGTGGCGCGGCCCACTTGCCAGGCATGTGTGCGGCCAAGACCCACCTGCCGGTGCTGGGCGTGCCGGTGCAATCGGCCATGCTCTCGGGCGTCGATTCGCTGCTCTCGATCGTGCAGATGCCGGCCGGCATTCCGGTCGCGACCCTGGCCATCGGCAAGGCGGGCGCGATCAACGCCGCACTGCTGTCGGCGAGCATCCTCGGCGCCAAGCACCCGCAGTTCCATGAAGTGCTGAAAACCTTCCGCGCTGAGCAGACAGACAGCGTCCTGGACAATCCAGACCCACGCATCGCCTGAGGTTGTTGACGATGAAGATCGGTGTAATCGGTGGCGGCCAGTTGGGTCGCATGTTGGCCCTGGCGGGCACTCCGCTGGGCATGAACTTCGCGTTTCTGGACCCGGCGCCAGATGCTTGCGCGGCAGCATTGGGCGAACACCTGAAGGCCGATTACGGCGATCAGGATCACCTGCGCCAGCTGGCTGACGAAGTCGATCTGGTGACCTTCGAATTTGAAAGTGTGCCTGCCGAAACCGTGGCGTTCCTGTCGCAGTTCGTGCCGGTGTACCCGAGCGCCGAAGCCCTGCGCATCGCCCGCGATCGCTGGTTCGAGAAGAGCATGTTCAAGGACCTGGGGATTCCGACCCCGGCGTTCGCCGACATCCAGTCGCAAGCTGACCTGGACGCTGCGGTGGCTTCGATCGGTCTGCCGGCCGTGCTGAAAACCCGAACCCTGGGTTATGACGGCAAGGGCCAGAAAGTCCTGCGTACCGCTGAAGACGTGGTCGGCACCTTCGCCGAGCTCGGCAGTGTTCCCTGCCTGCTTGAAGGTTTCGTGCCGTTCACCGGCGAAGTGTCGCTGATCGCCGTACGTGCCCGCGATGGTGAAACCCGCTTCTACCCACTGGTGCACAACACCCACGACAGCGGCATTCTCAAGCTGTCCGTAGCCAGTACCGATCACCCGTTGCAGGCGCTCGCCGAAGACTATTCCAGCCGCGTGCTCAAGCAGCTGGATTATGTCGGTGTGATGGCGTTCGAGTTCTTTGAAGTCGATGGTGGCCTCAAGGCCAACGAAATCGCCCCGCGCGTGCACAACTCCGGGCACTGGACCACCGAAGGCGCCGAGTGCAGCCAGTTCGAAAACCATCTGCGCGCCGTTGCCGGCCTGCCATTGGGTTCGACGGCCAAAGTCGGTGAAAGCGCCATGCTCAACTTCATCGGTACAGTGCCGGATACCGCGAAGGTCCTGAGCATCGCCGATTGCCATCTGCATCACTATGGCAAGGCGTTCAAGGCCGGGCGCAAGGTCGGTCATGCCAACCTGCGTTGCGCTGATCGCGAGACACTGGCGGCGCAGATCCTCAAGGTTGAAGCGCTGATCGCCGAATAGTTTCATGTGGCAGCGGTGGAACCATTCAGGTTGCACCGTTCTCTCATGGCAGGATGCCAAAGTCTGACTAGGCTTTGGCATAGCCACTCCACATTGAGGGAAATGCCATGGGAATTATCGGAACCATCTTTATCGGCTTGATCGTCGGCCTGCTGGCACGGTTCCTGAAACCGGGCGATGACAGCATGGGCTGGATCATGACCATCCTGCTCGGTATCGGCGGTTCGCTGGCAGCCACCTACGGCGGCCAGGCCCTGGGCATCTACCAGGCCGGTCAGGGCGCAGGCTTCATCGGTGCGCTGGTGGGCGCGGTGATCCTGCTGGTGATCTACGGTCTGGTCAAAAAGAACTGAGATAAACGATCGAGCCCTCTCTGCGCGGCGCACGGAGAGGGCTAGAATGCTCGCCGCCATTTATGTCCCTTCCTTTACCGAGCACTTCAATGCGCCGTCTTCTGCTGACTCTACTTTTCTTGGGTGCAGGCTTTGCCCATGCCGGCGAATTGCCGGAAACCGACTGGCTGGAATTGATGCCCAAGTCGGACCAGAAAGCCCTCGAGGCCATGCCTGAAATCGATCACAACTCTCCGGAAGCCAATGGCACCTTCACTGCCAAGGGCGGCATGAAACAGGCCAAGGGGTTGCCGGCGGTGATGTATTCGACCAAAACCGTGGCATCGATGAACGACAAGAACATTCGCATCGGTGGTTATCCGGTTCCTCTGGAGACCGACGCCAAGGGCAACAGCACGCTGTTCTTCCTGGTGCCGTACCCGGGCGCGTGCATCCACGTTCCGCCACCGCCGCCCAATCAACTGGTGCTGGTGCGTTATCCGAAAGGCTTGAAGCTGAACGACATCTACACGCCGTTGTGGGTAACGGGCACGCTGAAGATCGAGAAGGTCAGCAATGACCTGGCCGATGCGGCGTATGCGCTGGATGCGGCGAAAGTGCGGGTGGTAAAAGAGTCCGATCTCTAACCCCCGTGCAAAACAGCTGTGAGAGCCAGCCTGCTGGCTCTCACTTTGGATCCTGCGGCGTGGTTTAGAGCGGTTTAGAGCCGATGCTGACGCCCATCGTGTGGCTGGCATCTGCCGCCAGATGCACCACGTCATCCATCACATTCGCCGTCTCGATGCACAGCATCCGCTGCCAGCCGTCATTGGCCATGTCGCTGAACGCGGCGGCACGGTCGATCCACGGGTTCCAGATCACGGCGGTACGCGAGCCTCGGGCCGTGAGTTGTACGCGCCGCTCCCAGGCAGGATCGACGATGCTCAACTGTGATGGTGCATCAAGGTAGATGCGGTCGGTTTCACTGCTGAATCGCAGATCACCGTGCTGGGTCTTGGTTTTCCAGTCGTCCAGGGTCTCGATGTAATTCAGGCCATCAACACCTTCGACATGCACATTGCGTACATCGCTGACCGCGAAATAGGTGTGCAGCGCCTGGCTGATGCTGACGGTTTCAGCGCCGCGGTTATGGCTGGTCAGATCGATGTGCAGTTGCTCATCCAGGCGAATGCTCAGTTTCAAGTCAACCTGGTGCGGCCAGCCTGGAAAACCGCCTTCTGGGTAAGGCAGCAGAAACTCGATCTTCAGGCTTTCGCCTTCGGCTTCGATGCCACCCAGCTGCCAATCCATCGCTCGGACAAAGCCGTGGGCCGACGGTGTGTCATCGGCGATGCGCATCGCCTTCACGCTCTGCGGATTACGCTCGAAAACGCCGAACCACGGCCAGCACACCGGTACGCCGGCGCGAATGCTCTTGCCGGCCTTGAACACGGCTTCGTCATTCAGCCATATCAGCGGCGGCTGGCCGGCCAATTGATAGCTGAGAATGTGCGCACCTTGCTGGGCCACCAGTAATTCGGCCTGACCGTGGCGGATGCGCCAGCAGTTCAGTTCATCCAGTTTTACGGCTTCAACATTGGGCGTGCTCATGGGACAGCTCTCGATCAGAAACGTGGACGACCTTCGACCGCAAAATGACGGCGGCGTTTAACGGGCGCGCGGAGGCACCGAGCGGGTGCGACCGCTGCCGTCGATGGCGACGAACACAAACACTGCTTCGGTTACTTTACGCCACTCGCTGGACAGCGGGTCGTCACTCCAGACCTCGACCATCATCTTGATCGAACTGCGGCCGATTTCCAGGGCCTGGGTGTAGAAGGAGAGCTGGGCGCCCACGGCCACCGGCACCAGAAACGCCATGCGGTCGATGGCCACGGTCGCGACGCGTCCACCGGCGACCTTGCTGGCCATCGCGGTGCCCGCCAGATCCATCTGCGCCACCAGCCAGCCGCCGAAAATATCGCCAAAGCCGTTGGTTTCGCGAGGGAGCGCGGTGATTTGCAAGGCCAGGTCGCCTTGCGGGATCGGATCTTCTTGTTCGAGCTCTATCATGCCGGGGGTGCCTCTGACCCGTGACTCTTCGTTGGTGCTGCTGGTGGTAGCCGTCTTCGGGAAAAACGATTCAGCACCGAACATACTACGTTCGTCACGTTTTTCGTAAGGCGCCTAAAGGGAAACTCTGCGAAATCGGCTGGGCCATACACGTTGGGCCAACGACGTCTTCGCACAGCAACCCCGCAAAAACCGGAGCAAGGCTGCGAGTATATCGGTCGGTAGACTCCTAGACGACCATCCGGTTCTCATTTTGACCCTCAAAAACGCGCCTCTATGTGCTTTTTCGAACAATTTGTTATGGTGCCGGACCTGCCAAAACCTCAGCCAGCGTTGTTGAGGTCGCAGATCCGACTATAAGAGAAGCTTTGCCATGACCACAGCGCCCTCGAGCATCGCGCAACCAGACCAGCCCGCACGTCCGTTGACCCGCAATGATTACAAGACCCTGTCGTTGTCTGCCCTGGGCGGCGCGCTGGAGTTCTACGACTTCATCATCTTCGTGTTCTTTGCCACGGTGGTGGGCAAACTGTTCTTCCCCGCCGACATGCCCGAATGGCTGCGCCTGATGCAGACCTTCGGCATCTTCGCCGCCGGCTACCTGGCGCGGCCGCTGGGCGGCATCGTGATGGCGCACTTTGGCGACCTGTTGGGTCGCAAGAAGATGTTCACCCTGAGCATCTTCATGATGGCCGTGCCGACCCTGATCATGGGCCTGCTGCCGACTTATGCACAGATCGGCCTGTGGGCGCCGATCCTGTTGCTGTTGATGCGCGTGATTCAGGGCGCGGCCATTGGCGGTGAAGTGCCGGGGGCGTGGGTCTTCGTTTCCGAACACGTTCCGCAACGTCATATTGGCTATGCCTGCGGCACCTTGACCAGCGGCCTGACCGCGGGGATCTTGCTCGGCTCGCTGGTCGCCACGGCGATCAACAGCATTTATACCCCGGTGGAAGTGGCGGATTACGCCTGGCGAATTCCGTTCCTGCTGGGCGGTGTGTTCGGTTTGTTCTCGGTGTACCTGCGTCGCTGGTTGCACGAAACCCCGGTGTTCGCCGAGTTGCAGCAACGCAAGGCCTTGGCCGAAGAAGTGCCGCTGCGTGCGGTGCTGCGTGATCATCGCGGTGCCATTGCCATCTCGATGCTGCTGACCTGGCTGCTGTCCGCCGGGATCGTCGTGGTGATCCTGATGACCCCGACCGTGCTGCAGACGGTCTACCACTTCTCGCCGACCACGGCGCTGCAGTCCAACAGCGTGGCCATCGTGTTCCTGAGCCTTGGCTGCGTCATTTCCGGTGCCCTGGCTGACCGCTTCGGTGCGGGGCGCGTGTTCGTCTTCGGCTGCGCAGCGTTGCTGGCCAGTTCCTGGACCTTCTACCACAGCCTGGCAGATCATCCTGACTGGCTGTTCCCGCTGTACGCCCTGACCGGTTTGCTGGTCGGCACCATCGGTGCGGTGCCCTACGTGATGGTCAAGGCCTTCCCGCCGGTGGTGCGTTTCAGCGGTCTGTCTTTCTCTTATAACGTGGCCTACGCGATCTTCGGCGGGTTGACGCCGATGGTGGTCAGCTTGCTGCTCAAGGAAAGTGCCATGGGGCCTGCCTACTATGTGGCGGTGTTGTGTGGCATGGGGATTCTGGTGGGCGCCTGGTTGTGGAACAAAGGTCGCTGATCCCGACAGAATCTGTAGCGCTACTGGCCCCATCACCAGCAGGCTGGCTCCCCCATTGAAATGCATTCCAATGGGGGAGCCAGCCTGCTGGTGATTTGGGCTACCGGTATAATTCGGTAATGCCTCAATACTGGCCTTTCATCCAATTGTCACAATTCAGCCATAGAGTGTTCACATGGTCTGCTGATACTTGGCCCCGACTTAACACACCCTATCTGCTAGGAGTAAGGCATGAAACTGAAGCGTTTGATGGCGGCAATGACGTTTGTCGCTGCTGGCGTCGCGACTGCCCACGCGGTGGCCGCTGGTGTTGACCCGGCAATTCCGGCTTATACCAAGACAACCGGTGTATCGGGCAACTTGTCCAGCGTTGGTTCCGATACCCTGGCCAACCTCATGACCCTGTGGGCTGAGAACTACAAGAAAGAATACCCGAACGTAAACATCCAGATTCAGGCCGCTGGCTCCGCCACCGCGCCACCTGCGCTGACTGAAGGCACCTCCAACCTGGGCCCGATGAGCCGCAAGATGAAGGACACCGAACTGGCTGCCTTCGAGCAGAAGTACGGCTACAAGCCAACCGCTATTCCGGTTGCCGTGGACGCCCTGGCTGTCTTCGTACACAAGGACAACCCGATCCAGCACCTGACCATGGAACAGGTTGACGCGATTTTCTCGTCCACCCGTCTGTGCGGCGCTAAAACCGAAGTCAAAACCTGGGGCGACCTGGGCGTGACCGGCGACCTGGCCAACAAGCCGGTTCAGCTGTTCGGTCGTAACTCGGTATCCGGCACCTACGGCTACTTCAAGGAAGAAGCCCTGTGCAAAGGCGACTACAAGCCTAACGTGAACGAACAACCTGGTTCGGCTTCGGTTGTGCAGTCGATCAGCTCCTCGCTGAACGGCATCGGTTACTCGGGCATCGGCTACAAGACCGCCAGCGTGAAAACCGTTGCTCTGTCGAAGAAAGGCAGCACCGAGTTCATCGAAGACAGCGAAGAAAACGCCCTGAACGGCAAGTACCCACTGTCCCGCTTCCTGTACGTTTACGTGAACAAGGCACCGAACAAGCCTCTGGCCCCGCTGGAAGCCGAGTTCGTGAAGCTGGTTCTGTCGAAACAGGGTCAGGAAGTTGTAGTGAAAGACGGTTACATCCCACTGCCAGCCAAAGTAGCCGCCAAAGCGCTGGCTGACTTGGGTCTGTCGGAAGGTGGCGCGGAAGTCGCAAAAAAGTAACAAACTGAGTCCATAGTGAACCCCTCTGGACTCAAATGGGGGCGGCAGCAGTCGCCCCCATTTACATCAAATCCTCTATCCACTGCTGGCTAGCGCTTGCGGCGGATTTGTCGCGTCACTGTGCTGTCATCTTTCTGTCATACAGGATCGCTAGGGTGTGCGAATGAATGATCTGGCCAATTCCAACATGACTACTAATCCCCCCAAGCGGATTGATTTCAATACGCCTGAGCTGCAACGCAAGCGCCGCATTCGCGCGCTGAAAGATCGTTTGACCCGCTGGTACGTCCTCGTCGGCGGCCTCGCTGTACTGGGTGCGATCACCTTGATCTTCTTCTTCCTTGCCTACGTCGTCGCGCCCCTGTTCCAGGGTGCCAGCCTGACCGCCAAGGATGCCCTGACCCCGGCCTGGATGCAGGATGCCGGCAAACCCCTGATGATCTCCCTGGAAGAGCAGAATCAGGTCGCCATGCGGGTTTCCGATAAAGGCCAGGCCTTGTTCTTCGATATCGACAGTGGCGCCGAACTCAAGCGCGTCGATCTCCCGATTCCGGCCGGCGTCACCGTGACGTCCATCGGTGAAGACCAGCCAGGTCATCCGCTGGTGGCCGTGGGCCTGTCCAGCGGTCAGGCATTGGTGTTCCGCCATACCTACAAAGTCAGCTACCCGGATGGCAAAAAAACCATTACCCCGGCCGTTGAGTTCCCTTACGGCGAGACCCCGATTGCTGTCAACGAAGCCGGCGGTGCACTGGAGCACGTCAGTCTCAACGCCAACGATTCGACCCTGATGCTGGTCGGCTCTACCGGTTCGCAACTCAATGTTCTGTCGCTGAGCAGCGAAGAGAACATGATGACCGGCGAAGTCACCACCGAGCAGAAGCGCATCGAACTGCCGCAGATGACCGAGCCGGTGAAGAACATCTTCGTCGACCCACGCCAGCAGTGGTTATACGTGATCAACGGGCGTGCCCAGGCCGATGTGTTCAGCCTGCGCGACAAGAGCCTCAACGGTCGCTACAAGCTGTCGGAAAATGCCGACACCGAAGTCACCGCGACGACCCAACTGGTCGGCGGCATTTCGCTGATCGTCGGCGACTCAAAAGGCGGTCTGGCCCAGTGGTTCATGGCCCGTGATCCGGATGGCGAACTGCGCCTGAAGCAGATCCGTACCTTCCAGATGGGCACCGCGCCTATCGTAGAAATTACCGCCGAAGAGCGTCGCAAGGGCTTTGTAGCCCTGGACGCGACCGGCAAGCTGGGTGTGTTCCACAGCACCGCTCACCGCACCTTGCTGGTGGAGCCGGTGGCGGAAGGCCGGGGCATTTTCGGCCTGTCGCCGCGAGCCAACCACGTGATCGTGGAAGCTAACGGCAAGCTGCACCCATTGTTGCTCGACAACCCGCACCCGGAAGTGTCGTGGAGCGCGCTGTGGAGCAAGGTCTGGTACGAAAACTACGATGAGCCTAAATACGTCTGGCAATCGACCGCCGCCAACACCGACTTCGAACCCAAGCTGAGCCTGTCGCCGCTGACCTTCGGTACTCTGAAAGCCGCGTTCTACGCCATGCTGCTGGCCGCTCCACTGGCCGTTGCCGCGGCGATCTACACCGCGTACTTCATGGCACCGGGCATGCGCCGCAAGGTCAAGCCGGTGATCGAGTTGATGGAAGCGATGCCGACGGTGATCCTCGGTTTCTTCGCCGGTTTGTTCCTCGCACCTTATGTAGAAGGGCATTTGCCGGGCATCTTCAGCCTGCTGATGTTGCTGCCGATCGGCATTTTGGTCGCCGGCTTTACCTTCAGTCGCCTGCCTGAGTCGATCCGCCTGAAAGTGCCGGACGGCTGGGAAAGTGCGCTGCTGATTCCGGTGATCCTGTTTGTGGGCTGGTTGTCGCTGTACATGAGCCCGTTCATGGAGAACTGGTTCTTCGGCGGTGACATGCGCATGTGGATTTCCCACGACCTGGGCATCACCTACGACCAGCGCAACGCACTGGTGGTCGGTCTGGCCATGGGCTTCGCGGTCATCCCGAACATCTACTCCATCGCCGAAGACGCCGTGTTCAGCGTGCCGCGTGGCCTGACCCTGGGCTCCCTGGCGCTGGGTGCCACGCCTTGGCAGACCATGACGCGGGTGGTGATCCTCACCGCCAGCCCGGGCATCTTCTCGGCACTGATGATCGGCATGGGCCGTGCGGTCGGCGAAACCATGATCGTGCTGATGGCCACCGGTAACAC
Organism: Pseudomonas vancouverensis; assembly: GCF_004348895.1. Classification (GTDB taxonomy): domain Bacteria; phylum Pseudomonadota; class Gammaproteobacteria; order Pseudomonadales; family Pseudomonadaceae; genus Aquipseudomonas; species Aquipseudomonas vancouverensis. The sequence continues at coordinate 478,528 of NZ_RRZK01000007.1, read as the reverse complement.
CCCGGTCATGGAAATGAACCTGTTCGAAGGCCTGCGCACCCTGGCGGCCAACGTCGCCGTGGAAATGCCGGAGTCGGAAGTCGGCGGCAGTCACTACCGCGTGCTGTTCCTCTCGGCGCTGGTGCTGCTGCTGTTCACCTTCATCATGAACACCCTCGCGGAACTGATTCGTCAGCGTCTGCGCAAGAAATACTCGTCGCTTTAAGAAAGGTAGAAGTCTGTGAAACAGAACTCCCTGAATGGATGGTTCAAGAGCGGCGCCCCCGGCGTCTGGATCAGCGGTGGTGCGGTGTCCATCGCGGTCATCATGACCATTGGCCTGCTGGCAGTGATTGCCGTGCGCGGCCTGGGTCACTTCTGGCCGGCGGACCTGGTGCACGCCAGCTACGACGTGCCGGGTCAGGCCAATCACCTGGTCATCGGTGAAGTGGTGCAGAAGGAAGAAGTGCCCCGTGCCCGCTTGAAGAGCGCTGGCCTGCCCGTGCCGGATCAAGGCCCGGAATTCATGACCCGCGAGCTGATCAAGGTCGGCAACCGTGACCTGAACGGCAACGACTTCACCTGGATCGTCGGCGACTGGCTGACCAACCAGACCACGCCACCGGAATTGATGGCCATCGAACGTCGCGAGTGGGGCAACTTCTACGGCTACCTGGTCAACGTCAAACAGGATGGCAAAGTCGTTGCTGAGGGCGAAGCGGCCTGGCCGGAGTTGCAGGCGCGTGTCGACCGCGTGAACAAGCTGGCTGCCCAGCTCAAGAGCCTGGAAAAAACTGACATTGGCGCGATCAACGCCGGTCTCGAACGCATCCGTCTGCACGGTCGCAAACTGGAGCTCGAAGGCAAGCTCGACGCCGCCGCACAAGCGGACATGGAATCCGAGCGTGCCGAGCTGAATGCGCGTTATCAGGACATCGAAGCACGCCTGAGCGACCTGCATGCCCAGTTCAACCGCGACAGCCTGACCGCCCGTGATGCCAACGGCAAAGAGATCGAGATCGGTATCGGCAAAGTGGTTCACGCCTACCAGCCTAACGCCATGAGCGTGACCACCAAGATCGGTTTCTACTTCAGCAAGGTCTGGGAGTTCCTCAGCGACGACCCCCGTGAAGCGAACACTGAAGGCGGTATCTTCCCGGCTATCTTCGGTACCGTGATGATGACCCTGATCATGGCGATGATCGTCACCCCGTTCGGCGTGCTGGCGGCGGTGTACCTGCGTGAATACGCCAAGCAGAACACCCTGACCCGGGTCATCCGCATCGCGGTGAACAACCTGGCCGGTGTTCCGGCGATCGTTTACGGCGTGTTCGGCCTGGGCTTCTTCGTCTACGTACTGGGTGGTTCGCTCGACCGTCTGTTCTTCCCGGAAGCGCTGCCGGCACCGACCTTCGGTACGCCGGGCCTGCTCTGGGCTTCGTTGACCCTGGCGCTGCTGGCCGTGCCGGTGGTGATTGTGGCCACTGAAGAAGGCCTGGCGCGGATTCCGCGTACCGTGCGCGAGGGCTCGTTGGCCCTGGGTGCGACCAAGGCTGAAACCCTGTGGAAGATCGTCCTGCCGATGGCCAGCCCGGCGATGATGACCGGCATGATCCTCGCCGTGGCACGCGCCGCCGGTGAGGTGGCGCCGTTGATGCTGGTGGGTGTGGTGAAACTGGCGCCGTCGCTACCGGTGGACGGCAACTACCCGTATTTGCACCTGGACCAGAAGATCATGCACCTGGGCTTCCACATCTACGACGTCGGCTTCCAGAGCCCGAACGTTGAAGCCGCACGGCCGCTGGTGTACGCCACGGCGCTGCTGCTGGTGCTGGTGATCGCGACACTGAACCTGTCGGCCGTATGGATTCGAAACCACCTGCGCGAGAAGTACAAAGCGCTGGATAGCTGATCAACACCGATCCTACAAAAGAATTGTGTAACCGCCGGCCCGGGCCGGCGGCACCGAACCGAATTTGTTAGCACAGGGAGCCTCCCATGCAGCACGAAACACCTACCCACGGCATCAACATGTCGGCGCTGGGTCGCGACAAGCAGAGCCTGAGCCTCGAGCAGGAAACCGTGGCCATCGAAGTGCCGGGCCTGAGCCTGTTCTACGGCGAGAAACAAGCGCTGTACGACGTCAGCATGAACATCCCGAAACAGCGCGTGACCGCCTTCATCGGCCCGTCCGGCTGCGGCAAGTCCACGCTGCTGCGTACCTTCAACCGCATGAACGACCTGGTGGATGGCTGCCGCGTTGAAGGCGCCATCAACCTGTACGGCAACAACATCTACCGCAAGGGCGAAGACGTTGCCGAGCTGCGTCGTCGTGTCGGCATGGTGTTCCAGAAGCCGAACCCGTTCCCGAAAACCATCTACGAAAACGTGGTGTACGGCCTGCGCATCCAGGGCATCAACAAGAAGCGCATTCTCGACGAAGCCGTTGAGTGGGCGTTGAAAGGCGCGGCCCTGTGGGACGAAGTCAAAGACCGTCTGCACGACTCGGCACTCGGCCTGTCCGGTGGTCAGCAGCAGCGTCTGGTGATTGCCCGCACCATCGCCGTCGAGCCGGAAGTGCTGTTGCTCGACGAACCGTGCTCGGCACTCGACCCGATCTCCACGCTGAAAGTCGAAGAGCTGATCTACGAACTGAAATCCAAGTTCACCATCGTCATCGTGACCCACAACATGCAACAGGCGGCGCGGGTGTCCGACTACACCGCGTTCATGTACATGGGCAAGCTGGTTGAATTCGGCGACACCGACACCCTGTTCACCAACCCTGCGAAGAAGCAGACCGAAGACTACATCACCGGTCGCTACGGCTAGTTGAGGCGGCTACAAGCCGACAAGCCAGAAGCCTTGCGGTTTTGAGTTCACCACAACACAGCTAGCAGCTTGAAGCTTGCGGCTCTTGGTTAAACGCTTTTGCGGAGCGAACACAATGATTTCTAAGGAAGGCCTTACTCACCACATCTCCCAGCAGTTCAACGCCGAACTGGAGGAAGTGCGCAGCCACCTCCTGGCCATGGGCGGGCTGGTCGAGAAACAGGTCAACGACGCGGTGACCGCGCTGATCGAGGCTGACTCCGGCCTGGCTCAGCAGGTGCGTGAAATCGACGACCAGATCAACCAGATGGAGCGCAACATCGACGAAGAATGCCTACGCATTCTGGCCCGTCGTCAGCCGGCGGCCTCCGACCTGCGCCTGATCATCAGCATTTCCAAGTCGGTGATCGACCTCGAGCGCATCGGCGACGAAGCGACCAAAATCGCTCGCCGTGCCATCCAGCTGTGTGAAGAAGGCGAAGCGCCGCGCGGTTACGTCGAAGTGCGCCACATCGGCGACCAGGTGCGCAACATGGTCCGTGATGCCCTGGACGCCTTTGCTCGCTTTGACGCCGAACTGGCCTTGTCGGTGGCGCAGTACGACAAGATCATCGACCGCGAATACAAGACCGCCCTGCGCGAGCTGGCCACCTACATGATGGAAGACCCGCGCTCTATCTCGCGGGTTCTGAGCATTATCTGGGTACTGCGTTCGCTGGAACGTATCGGCGACCATGCGCGCAACATCTCGGAACTTGTGATCTACCTGGTGCGCGGCACCGACGTGCGTCACCTGGGCCTCAAGCGCATGAAGGAAGAAGTCGAAGGAACAAATGGCGAAAACGCTAATGTTCCGGGCAAAACTGACGATAAGTAAGGTTGCCCAAGTAAAGCGCCCGGCCTATTGGCCGGGCGTTTTCGTTTGTGGCGCACGAATTCGAAAAGCAGCACCCGCGAACGAAAAGTCCGGCGTGACTGAAGGTTTTTTGGCAAAGTGCCATCAGTGAAGCGATAGGCTGGCCGGGATTTTTTAAAGGGGTGGTGGATGAGTAAGGTCAGTGTATTGGTCGTGGACGATGCCTCGTTCATTCGTGACCTGGTGAAAAAGTGCCTGCGCAACTATTTCCCGGGCATGCGGATTGAAGACGCGATCAACGGCAAAAAGGCCCAGGCCATGCTGGCCAAGGAAACCTTCGACCTGGTCCTGTGCGACTGGGAAATGCCGGAAATGTCCGGCCTGGAACTGCTGAGCTGGTGCCGCGAGCAAGACGCCCTCAAGTCCATGCCGTTCATCATGGTGACCAGCCGGGGTGACAAGGAAAACGTGGTCCAGGCGATCCAGGCCGGTGTTTCCGGTTACGTCAGCAAACCGTTCACCAACGAACAACTGCTGAACAAGGTCAAGCAGGCCCTACACAAGGTCGGCAAGCTAGATGCCTTGATCAACGTCGCTTCGACCAAAACCCAATCGGCCTTCGGCAACGACACTTTGAATGCGTTGACCGGCGGCAAACCCTCCGTGGCCACAGCCCCAACGGCACCTGCGCCAGCACCTGCAGCACCCACTCCTGCTGCCGCGCCATCCCGTGGCCTGCTCAACAGCCCGCCGGTGAAGGCTCCGGCCGGGGCTGCCGTTGCCAGCGGTCGCGGCCAGGGCCAGTTACGCCTGCCCAGCGGCAACCAGCAATGCGTGATCAAGGCCCTGAGCCTCAAGGAAGCGTTGCTGGTGGTCAAACGCACCGACACCCTGCCGCAGATCCTCGACAGCGCCGTGCTCGACCTGGAGCAGGGCGACAACGCCGAAGTCGCTCGCCTCAACGGCTATCTGCACGCAGTCGTCGCCCATGAGCCGAAACCCGATAGCGACTGGCTGCAACTGACCTTCCGCTTTGTCGATCAGGATGCGCAGAAACTCGACTACATCTCCCGCCTGATTGCCCGCGGTACGGCGCAGAAGCACTTCATTCCCGGCGCTTGATCAACGGCCTCTGCCGGCAAGCCCGCTCTCACCTGAGAATACATTCCAGATGTGAGGGCGAGCCTGCTCGTGAAGGGGCGCCGCCGCGACCGCATGTCTCCTGAACAGCCATTTTGAAACATCTGTCGACTATCCCGGTCCATTGCAGCTGCTAGGCTCACCTCAGGTTTCACTCGACAGAATGCCCTCCCATGTTCGCGCGACTGCTGCTTCTTCTCGGTCTTTGCCTGGTCGCCACTTCGGCCGCGGCTGCGACCATCTATAAATCCAAAGATGCCAATGGCGTGGTCTCCTACAGCGACCGCCCGAGCAAAGGCTCGAAGGTGTTTGTTCTGCAGGACCGCATGGATGAACACCTGGAGCGCCAGGTACGGCTGATCATCCTGAAGGAGGGTGATGTCGACAGCCTGTACGTGCGCAATGACCTGTTTGCCCCGGTAGAAGTCGAACTGACGCTCGCCGGGGTGAAGAACGCCCGTGGTGCACCGAATCGACCGGTTCGACGGGTCATTCCCTTGCGCAGCAGCGTGCGCCTGGCGCAGCTCACAGCGATTAACGCAGGCAAGCCGCTGGCGTATGTGCCGAAATTCAAATATTCCCTGGGCGACCCCTCAGGGCCCATGGTGGGTTATCGCTACCCATTGCCGTGGCGCGGTGGGCCGTTTCGCATCAGCCAGGGTCCCAACGGTCCCTACAGCCACTTTGGCCCCAAGAGCCGTTACGCCATCGACATAGCGATGCCGGAAGGCACGCCAATCATAGCCGCGCGAGGCGGAACCGTGATCAAGACGGAAAACAGCCAGGATGGGCGTGGCAATGACGCCTCCGGCAACTTCGTGCGGGTATTGCACGACGATGGGACCATGGGCGTGTACCTGCACCTGAAAAAGGGCTCGGTGTGCGTGCGCGAGGGGCAGCGGGTGAAGGTCGGTAGTGCCCTGGCGCTGTCGGGCAATACCGGCAACAGCACCGGGCCGCATTTGCACTTTGTGGTGCAGCGCAATACCGGGATGGGCCTGGTGTCGATTCCGTATCAGTTCAACAAACCCGTGGGCGCGTTGCCCAACTTTGTGTTGGGCAAGCAGTAAGCCTGCGGGGATCAACCCAGCATCAACACCTTGGCCAGGACGATCTTCGGCCCTTTCATCTTCTTGATGATGATCCGCAAACCTTCGACTTCCAGCACTTCTTCCTCTTCCGGCACACGCTTGAGGCTTTCGTAGACCAGGCCGGCGAGGGTTTCGGCTTCGACGTGGTCCAGATCGATGCCCAGCAGCCGTTCAACCTTGAACAGCGGCGTATCGCCGCGCACCAGCAGCTTGCCCGGTTGATAGGCGAGAATGCCGCGCTCGGCCTTGCGGTGTTCGTCCTGGATGTCGCCCACCAGCACTTCCAGCACGTCTTCCATGGTCAGGTAGCCGATGATGTTGCCGTCGGCTTCTTCAACCACTGCGAAGTGCGAGCCACCTTTGCGGAACTGCTCCAGCAACTGCGACAGCGGCATGTGTCGCGACACGCGCTCCAGCGGACGGGTCAGCTCGGCCAGGTTGAACGACTCCGGAATGTGATCCAGTGCCGCCAGTTCCAGCAGCAGGTCCTTGATGTGCAGCAGGCCGACGAACTCCTGGCGTTCGCTGTCGTACACCGGATAGCGGCTGAATTTGTGACGTCGGAACATCGCCAGGATCTGCTTGAGCGGCGCGTTGAATTCTAGGGTCACCAGGTCTTCCCTGGAGTTGGCCCAGTCGACCACTTCCAGCTCGCCCATTTCCACTGCTGAGGCCAAAACGCGCATGCCTTGGTCGCTCGGGTCCTGGCCACGGCTGGAGTGCAGGATCAGCTTCAGTTCTTCGCGGCTGTAATGGTGCTCGTGATGCGGGCCGGGTTCACCCTGGCCGGCGATGCGCAGGATGGTGTTGGCGCTGGCGTTGAGCAGGTAGATGGCCGGGTACATCGCCCAGTAGAACAGGTACAGCGGCACGGCCGTCCACAGCGACAGCAATTCCGGCTTGCGGATGGCCCAGGATTTCGGCGCCAATTCGCCGACCACGATGTGCAGGTACGAAATGATGAAGAACGCGGTGAAGAACGAGATGCCCTTAACCACTTCGGCGGACTGCACGCCAATCGCGCTGAGGAACGGCTCGAGAATGTGCGCGAATGCCGGTTCACCGACCCAGCCCAGGCCGAGGGAGGCGAGGGTGATACCCAGCTGACAGGCCGACAGGTAGGCATCGAGCTGACTGTGCACGGTGCGCAGAATGTGTCCGCGCCAGCCGTTCTTGTCCGCGATGGCCTCGACCCGGGTCGAGCGCAATTTGACCATGGCAAATTCCGCCGCAACGAAAAAACCGTTGAGCAAGACCAGGATCAAAGCAAAAAGAATCATGCCGAAGTCGGCAAAAATGGTAGCGAGGGTCAAACCAGGGGAAGGGTCCATGATGGAGTTTTGCGGGTTCCGTGAAGTCGAGAAGGTAAGAAAGAATCGCGCCTGAAAGGCAGGCGCAAGTCAGCCAATGTAGCGGCTGACCGGCCGGTTGCCTAGTGGCGCATGCTGGCTGGTATCAGTCGGCGGCCTTCAGCGCCCGGGATCGGGTGACCTGGGCCGGGGCAAAGTGGCAGGTAAAGGTGCTGCCGTGACCCGGTACGCTGCTGATCTCCATCCGTGCGCGATGGCGCAACAACACGTGTTTGACGATCGCCAGCCCGAGGCCGGTGCCACCGGTGTTGGAGTTGCGGCTGGAGTCGACGCGGTAGAAGCGTTCGGTCAGGCGTGGCAGGTGTTTGGCGTCGATGCCGATGCCCGAATCCTGCACGCTCAAATGCGCACCCTGATCGTCGCCCCACCAGCGAATGCGAATGTTGCCCTCGGCCGGGGTGTACTTCACCGCGTTGAAGACCAGGTTTGAAAACGCACTGCGCAGTTCCGCTTCACTGCCCTTGAGCAGAATCGACGCATCGGCCTCCAGGGTGAAGTGCTGGTTTTTCTGGCCGGACAACTGCTGCGCATCACTCTTGATCGATTGCAGCAGCACATCGATCGGCACTGGCTGGTTGTCCGACGGGTAATCGGTGGCTTCCAGTTTGGCCAGCAGCAGCAAGTCATTGAGCAGCGTCTGCATGCGCCCGCCCTGTTGCTGCATCTGCTGCAGGGCGCGGCTCCAGCGCGGGTTCACTTCCTCGACATTGTCGAGCAGGGTTTCCAGGTAACCGCAGATCACCGTAAGCGGCGTGCGCAATTCGTGGGACACGTTGGCGATGAAGTCTTTGCGCATCTGCTCAAGTTGATGGATGCGCGTGACGTCGCGCACCAGCATCAGGTGTTCATTGTTGCCGTAACGGGTGATGTACATCTGGATGCGCATGCGGTCGTTGGACGGCGAAGGGATTTCCAGTGGCTCGGCGTAGTTTTCCTGCTCGAAGTATTCCTTGAAGCGCGGATGACGCACCAGGTTGGTCACCGGTTGGCCGCTGTCCTGCGGAGTCTTGAGGCCCAGCAGGGTTTCGGCGGCGCGGTTCCACCATTCCAGGTTGCCGTCGGTGTCGAGCATGATCACCGCGTCCTTGAGAGCAGCGGTGGACTCCTGGACGCGGTCGATCACTGCTTGCAGGCGCCCGCGCACCCGTTGGTCACGGCGTTGCAGGTGGTAGATGCTGTCGAACACCTCGCCCCACAGGCCATAGCCGTCAGGTGGTGCTTCGTCGGGTTTGTGCAGGCGCAGCCACTCGTGCAGCCGCAGCAATTGCTTGAGGGTCCAGGCCAGGTAAAGTCCCAGGCCTGCGGCCAGGCTCCAGCCGTAGTAGCCGGAGATCAGACCGACCACCAGGCAAGCGGTGACCAGTAGCAGCATGTGGCGAATCAGGGTGCCATGCCAGTTTTGGTTCACGTGACGCGCGTCCTTGTCAGCTTGTCGGGCGGTAAGGGGCAGGGTCAGGCTTTGGTCGAAAAGCGGTAACCGGTGCCGCGCACGGTTTGTACCAGATTTTCGTAAGCATCGCCGAGGGCTTTGCGCAGGCGGCGGATGTGCACGTCAACGGTGCGCTCTTCAACATAGACGTTGCCGCCCCAGACCTGGTCCAGCAACTGGCCACGGGTGTAGGCGCGTTCCTGGTGGGTCATGAAGAATTGCAGCAAGCGGTATTCGGTCGGGCCCATCTCGGCAGGACGGCCGTCGATGGTCACGCGGTGGCTGATCGGGTCGAGCAACAGGCCACCCACTTCAATGGGCGCTTCGCCATCGGTGGGACCTGCGCGGCGCAGCACGGCCTTCAGGCGCGCGACCAGCTCACGTGGGGAAAACGGTTTGGTGATGTAGTCGTCAGCGCCGACTTCCAGGCCCTGGATCTTGTTGTCCTCTTCACCCTTGGCGGTGAGCATGATGATCGGGATATCACCGGTCAGCTCGTCACGCTTGAGGCGGCGGGCCAGCTCGATGCCGGAGGTGCCTGGCAGCATCCAGTCCAGCAGGATCAGGTCCGGTTTGCGGTCGACAATGATGGCGTGGGCCTGCTGGGAGTTTTCAGCCTCCAGGCAGTCATAGCCGGCCATTTCCAACGCAACGGCGATCATTTCGCGAATAGGCGCTTCGTCGTCGACGATCAGAATGCTCCTGCCAACCATGCCTTAACCCTCTTGTCATTTAACTGTCTTGCGCCGCATTAGATAACGGAATTATTGCAGTCGTGTGACAGTATTTTAGTCGCCCGGTGATTGTCGTAATCGTGAACTAAGCTCTAAGTCCGAATCCTGACAACCACAAAAGGAAGGTTTCCATGACACTACACTCGCAATCCTTCAAAGCCCTGATGCTGGCGGCTGCCCTGGCACTGCCTGCCATGGCCTTTGCGGCGCCACCGGCCATGATGAACGAAAGCGGCATGATGACCGACCACAAAGGCATGACGCTGTACACCTTCGACAAGGACACCGGCGGCAAATCGGTGTGCACCGGCGACTGCGCGAAAAACTGGCCGCCGCTGGAAGCGAAGGCGGGTGACAAGGCCGAAGGCAAGTGGACAATCATCAAGCGTGACGACGGCACCATGCAGTGGGCCTATGGCGGCAAGCCGCTGTACTACTTCATGAAGGACAAGGCGCCCGGCGACATGACGGGCGACAAGATGAAAGACGTCTGGCACGTGGTTCACGAGCACATGTAAACGCTTCTCCCCGTGGGAGCGAACGGGCTCGCTCCCACGGGTTTTACCGATCAGCGCAGCGCGTAATCCAGCACGATCCCGACAAAAATCGCCAAGCCCGCCCAGTGGTTGTGCAGAAACGCCTTGAAGCAGCGCATGCGGTCCCTGTCACGGGTGTACCAGAACTCCCAGACAAAGCAGCCTGCCGCCGCCAGCAGGCCGAGGTGGAACCAGGTGCCGAGCTCGAACTTCGATCCCGCCAGCAACAGACAGCCCAGGGCCAGCGTCTGCAAGGTCAGGATGATCACCCGGTCCGCTTCGCCGAACAGGATCGCCGTTGATTTCACGCCGATCTTCAGGTCATCGTCACGGTCGGTCATCGCGTAATAAGTGTCGTAACCCACCGTCCACATCAGGTTGGCGATCCACAGCAGCCAGGCCGCGGCAGGCAGTTCGCCGGTCTCGGCGGTGAACGCCATCGGCATACCCCATGAAAACGCCATGCCCAGCACCACCTGCGGATAATAGGTGTAGCGCTTCATGAACGGGTAGGTGAACGCCAGTGCCAGCCCGCCAAACGACAGCCAGATGGTCGCGGCGTTGGTGCACAGCACCAGCAGGAAGCTCAGGCCCATCAGCAGCGCAAAAAACACCAGCGCTTCTTTCGAGCTGATCTTGCCGGAGGCCAGGGGGCGTTGCGCGGTGCGTTTGACGTGGCCATCGACCTTGCGGTCCGCCCAGTCGTTGATCACGCAGCCACCGGCGCGGGTCAGCACCACACCGAGCACGAAAATCAAGATGTTGGCCAGCGACGGCGAGCCCTTGCCGGCAATCCACAGTGCCCACAGCGTCGGCCACAGCAACAGGTAGATGCCGATCGGCTTGTCCATCCGGGTCAACTGAATAAAGTCCCAGGCGCGCGGGTTCAAGCGATTCAAGGACTTGAGCAGGCTCTGGTACATCAGGTGTTCTCCGGTTGGGCGCGGGCAGCGTTCCACAGGGTTGGCAGGAAGATCTCGGCCACCAGTACGCTCAATGCACCCCTGTCGAAACGCGAGCGGCGGCCCCACAAATCAGGCCGTCGCACCTCGGCTGGCAACCAGGCTTGCGGGTAGTGGCACACCTCGATTTCCCGGCGCTGGAACGCATGATCGCAAAACAGCAATTCGCCCAGCGAACGGCTGCCCAACTCGTCCATGTGCAAGCCATCACCCTGCAGGGCACTGCGCGATGCCACGCTGCGGGCAAACACCCAGGCCTCACCGTGACCGCGCAGATATACCTCGCGCACCCAGCCTTCGCTGCCTTCGGCCAGGTTCAGCGCCGCGCATTCGTCGGCGCGTAGCGTCTGCCAGCCTTCGAACATCGGCGAGACGCTGAAGGCATCATTCGACAGATGAATGAGGCGGCGAGTCAGCGAGCCTTCATCGAACAACCAGTCGAGAATAGAGGCGTCGGGTGGGGGCGTCAGTTGGCCTTGAGCGAGCCAGAGGGGAGTCGGGGAGGGGGATTCTGTGTGTTGCACAATGAGTCATTATTGGCAGCAAATGAGGCGGCGAGCTTACCATGTCAGCCGTCGATATCGAGTGAATCGGCCCGCCGTTGCGCCGAACAGGCTTGCATCTGCCGGGCCCGAACAGTACAAAACGCCCTGAGTTGGACGGCAGTGCTACATCCATCGACCGCCCAGCCGGCAAAACGCCTGAACCCTGAGGAAGTACCTGAATGAAAAAGTGGCAATGTATCGTCTGCGGCCTGATCTACAACGAAGCAGACGGCTGGCCCGATGACGGCATTGCGCCGGGCACCCGCTGGGAAGATGTCCCGGCAGACTGGCTGTGCCCGGACTGCGGCGTCGGCAAAATGGATTTTGAAATGATCGAAATCAACTAATCAAACAAACAGAGGAGTCAGGAATGAACGCACCTGTCGTCATCATCGGTACCGGCCTAGCGGGCTATAACGTCGCCCGCGAATTTCGCAAACTCGATAGCGAAACCCCGCTGTTACTGATCACCGCCGATGACGGACGTTCCTACTCCAAGCCGATGCTCTCCACGGGCTTCGGCAAAAACAAGGATGCCGACGGCCTGAGCATGGCCGAACCCGGTGCCATGGCTGAGCAACTCAAGGCTGAAGTACGCACCCACACCCGCATCAGCGGCATCGACCCGGGCCATAAGCGCCTGTGGATCGGCGAAGAAGCGGTGATCTACCGCGACCTGATCCTGGCTTGGGGCGCCGAAACCGTGCGCGTGCCCATCGACGGTGACGCCGCCGATTGCGTGTTCCCGATCAACGACCTGGAAGACTACGCGCGCTTTCGTGCAGCCGCCGCCGGCAAGCGCCGCGTACTGCTGCTCGGCGCAGGCTTGATCGGCTGCGAGTTCGCCAATGACCTGACCCTGGGTGGCTTTGAGGTGCAACTGGTGGCGCCCTGCGAACAGGTGATGCCGACGCTGCTGCACCCAGCAGCCGCTGCGGCCGTGCAAGCCGGGCTTGAGAGCCTCGGTGCACGTTTCCACCTCGGCCCCGTGCTCAATCGCCTGCAACGCGTGGCAGACGGCCTCGAAGCGCATCTCTCCGATGGCCAGGTGATCGCCTGTGACGTCGTGGTCTCCGCCATTGGCCTGCGCCCGCGCATCGATCTGGCAGCTGCGGCCGGTTTGCAGGTCAATCGCGGCATCATGGTCGACCGCCACCTGAAAACCTCCCACGCCAATATCTACGCCCTGGGCGACTGCGCCGAAGTCGACGGACTCAACCTGCTGTACGTCATGCCCCTGATGAGCTGTGCACGGGCCTTGGCGCAAACCTTGGCTGGCACCCCGACTGCCGTGAGCTATGGCCCGATGCCGATTACCGTGAAAACCCCGGTGTGCCCGCTGGTGGTTTCGCCACCACCGCGAGGCGCTGAAGGTGTCTGGACCGTGGAAGGACAGGGTGCCGACATCAAGGTGTTATGCCGCGACGCCACAGGCAAACTGCTCGGTTATGCCCTGACCGGTGCTGCCGTGATGGAGAAACTGGCCCTGAACAAAGAGCTTCCACCGCTGCTGGCATAAATACCGGTCGTTCTGTCGGAATCACCCCCCTTTTGCCCTCACAAAGGCCGCACCGATACTGGCGCGGCTCCTCACTGCGTGCCATCCTCACTCCCGTCTGCCGCAGAGTAGAGCATCTGCGGCGCCTTGGGCGCTGCTCCGCAGAGAGCAGCACGGACATAACAACAACAAACCGTCAAAGGGGCTTCACTCATATGCGTAAACCAGAACTCGCTGCAGCCATTGCTGAAAAAGCAGACCTCACCAAAGAGCAAGCCAACCGCGTTCTCAACGCCGTGCTTGAAGAAATCACCGGCGCCCTGCACCGCAAAGACAGCGTGACGCTGGTGGGCTTCGGCACCTTCCTGCAACGCCATCGTGGTGCCCGCACCGGCAAAAACCCGCAAACCGGTGAACCCGTCAAAATCAAGGCCAGCAACACTGTTGCGTTCAAGCCAGGCAAATCGTTGAAAGACAGCGTCAATCCATAATCCGTTTCACCTCGCGTACAGCGGGGAGCGGAATTAAAAATGGGCACGTCAACCGAAGTTGGGTGCCCATTTTTTATGCGCTCGACAAATCAACACCGGGCAGCTTTTATGGGTGCCATTCTCCGGTTGGACGCTCAGTCCAGCCGGCCTTGTTGCCTGGCGAGCGCCATCGCCATTTCCGGCGTCTCCAGGTCATCCAACACTCGTTCCACCATCAGTTGAACGCCATCAGCCATGCGACTCAAGGCAAGCGCTATGGAGTGATGGGGGCCGTCTACGTCGTCTGCCAGATCGGCCGCGATAGCGCTGATGGACCGCAAATCCTCGGATGCATTGGCAAGTAGTGCTTCAGTGGTGATCTCCGGGCAGACGCTGAAGAGCTGGCCGAAGCGCTCCGCAAATGGTTTTTTTGCTGGGGCGAAGTAGTGGTCCAGCGCGCGCTCAGCGGCCTTGTGGAGCCTCCTTGAATCGAGGTTTTCGTACGGTGACGCCGGGTCGGTTTCCGGCGCATATGACGTGACTTTGAGCATGGCATGGCTCTCTTTTGATTGAAGCGGCTACTGGCTCGCGACTGATTGGGTGAGGGGATCTGGACACTGCACGGTAGACCGACAGCTCAGGAACTTCCTGCGCACAGCAATGACCAAGCGCGCCCCGGACTGGCTGATGAGCCTTTGAGCGATGCAATTGCGGTGGACTGCAGGACTTCATTACCCATTTTCAGCACCGAATATGAAGTTACCGAGCAACTCCTACACCGACAAGACGGCGAATTCCGGCGTATCTGTAGACAAAGGCGCAGGGCGTTGTAGCTTTTGAGAGTTAATTCCAGCGTTGTTTAAACATATTTTTGTCAGGATTGTTTGGACAAGCCGCAAACCACCGGGTGAATTCGCAGTTGGTGCCGCAGCGGGTGTTTGCAGCGGTGTTTAGTCAGTGACTTGGTAGTCATCAGCGTCAAAAAATACCGCATCTTCTTCTAAAGCTACACAACAGTAGCGTTCTCGTTCGAAGCCGCTACACTGCGCCGGCCGTTCATTTTTCTTCTGAGGCTGTGCGCATGAAATTTCGCTTTCTGCTGTGGATGCTGGGTTTATTGATGGGTAAGGCCAGCCGGACCAATCCGGCGTTTCAGCAGCAGTTGGGTGACAAGGAGTTGGTGTTTCAGCTGCAAACCCTGGATGGCAAAGTGGCGCGGCATTTCCGCGTGAAGGACCAACGTATTACCAGTGCGTCCGGTGTGTATGCCGAACCGGCTTTTGCGATTGCCTTTAAAGATGCTGCTTATGGCTTCGCCACGATGCAGGCGAAGAACAAGCAGTTGGCGTTCATGACTGGGGTTCAGGACAAGTCGATTCAGATCAAGGGCAACCCGGCACTGGTGATGTGGTTCCAGGGCTTGACCAAGTATTTGAAGCCGAGGAAAGCCAAGCCGAAGGCTTGAGGTTTCTCAGCGCGATTGCGGTGGATTCATCGCGAGCAGGTTGGATCGCAGCAGCGCCGCGCCCACTGGATTCCGGTATCCAGTGGGAGCGGTTTTTTCAGGCCTGGCTGAACTGCGAAGCCAGTTCGCGCAGCAGCACTTCCGCTTCCAGCACTTTGCTGACGACGTCGTTGGCTTTTTCGCGGCTCAGGCCGAGGCGTTCGAGCAGCGCGTCGGGGATGTCTTCGTCGGGGCCTGAGCCGATGCCACGGCTGCGCAGCAGGCGTACCGACAGGCACACCAGGTTCGGGTACTCGGCGTAGGCGCCGTCGTAGGCCGGGTCGTTCTGGAAGCGCAGGGCGGTGGCCAGCTCTTCGGGCATGTCCCAGTAGCGCATCAGCCACGAGCCGATCTGTTCACGGCTGATGCCCAGCAGGTGCTGCTCGACGAAGCTGTGGCACAGGTGCGGGTTGACCTCCAGGTGGCGGCAGATCAGTGAGAAGTGCGGTGGGAACACGTGGGCCAGCAACAGGTAGCCGAAATTGTGCAACAGGCCCGCGAGGTAGGTCAGGCCGGCTTCGGGGCGCTGGGCGCGCGGCATGGCGCGGGTCAGGCCTTCGATGACGGCGGCGGTGTAGATCGACTGCTGCCAGTACGGCGTGGCGTGTTGCGGATGATCTTTGGGCAGGCTCAGGGTCTTGCCCAGGGCCAGGCCGAGTGCGAGGTTGATCACCAGGTCGAAACCCAGCACGCGCACGATGGCGTCTTCGACCGAGCGGATCTTGCCGGGCGAAGCGTAATACGGGGATGCGGCCCAGCTCACCACCTGGGCGGCCAACGCCGGGTCGGTTTCGACGACGCCGGTGATGTCGTCGATGGTGGCGTTGGGGTCGACGCGCAGTTTGATGATTTTTTGCGCTGTCTCGGCCAGTGGCGGAATTTCGATGGTGGCTTCCAGGCGCTGCTGGATGCGGCGCGCGGTGAACGCCTGGACGGCCTGGGTGATTTCCTCGCGGTCGTCGTCGGGGCGGTCGAGGTTCGGGCGAATGCTGCTCAGGTTCTCGCCGAAGTTGGCGGCGCTGGCCTTGTTGAGCATGCCCTTGAAGGCTTCGCTGGTGATTTCCAGCAGCACGCCCGGTTCGCCAGAGTTGACCAGCACTTTCGGTTCACGCAGCAGGCTTTCATCGTAGAGGCATGGTGAGCTGGTCAGCGCCGGCAGGCCGGGCAGCAGCGCCAGGCTGTGTTTGCCGAGCATCTTTTCCAGGCGCTCGGTGGGTACCGCGGTGAGGCGGCGGCCGGTGAGTTCGGTGAGTCGATTGAGGTCCAGCAGTTGGCTCTGCGGGAACAGCACCATCAGTGCGCCGACGCTGTCGTCGAGCAGTACGGCCTGCACTTTGCGTGCGGGATTGAGGCCGTGGTGGTCCAGGACTTCTTCATAGGCAATGCCCAACTTGCCCAGCAGCAGCCGTATAACCGACGGAGCGTGCGGGGGGGCGGGTGCGAAGGCAACTTCGGTCATAGTCTGTATCCGGGCTAAAACAATTGCAGGAGTATAACCAGCTTGCTTGGGGGTACGCTTCTGAAACTGTGACGCATTTCACACTTGGCCGTATTGCTGGCCATGGCGCAGCCAGCGGTCGAGCAGCGGGCTGACATGGGTCGGCCAGCGCTCGAGTAACGCCTGGGCGGCATCGCGTACAGCGGGCAGTAAATCGGCATCGCGCATCAGGTCGGCGACCTTGAATTGCAGCAGGCCGGTTTGCCGTGTGCCGAGCATTTCGCCGGGGCCACGCAGCTCCAGGTCCTTCTCGGCGATGACAAAACCGTCGTTGGTTTCACGCATGATGCCCAGGCGTTGCCGACCGATCTGCGACAGCGGCGGATGGTAGAGCAGCACGCAATGGCTGACCGCGCTGCCACGGCCGACTCGACCACGCAACTGGTGCAGCTGCGCCAGGCCCAGGCGCTCCGGGTTCTCGATGATCATCAGGCTGGCGTTGGGCACATCCACACCCACCTCGATCACGGTGGTGGCCACCAGCAGCTGCAGGTTGCCGGCCTTGAACTCGGCCATCACCGCCGCTTTTTCCGCAGGCTTCATACGCCCGTGGATCAGCCCGACCTTCAGTTCGCCGAGGGCGGCGGTGAGGTCTTCATAGGTGGTCTCGGCGGCCTGGCAGGTCAGCTCTTCCGACTCTTCGATCAGGGTGCACACCCAATAGGCCTGGCGCCCTTCGGCACAGGCGCTGCGCACCCGTTCGATGACTTCGACGCGCCGGGTGTCGGTGATCAGCACGGTATTGACCGGCGTTCGACCGGGCGGCAGTTCGTCGAGGATCGAGGTGTCGAGATCGGCGTAGGCGCTCATGGCCAGGGTGCGCGGAATGGGTGTCGCGGTCATGATCAGCTGGTGCGGGCACATGCGTCCGCCCACGCCTTTCTGGCGCAAGGCCAGGCGTTGCTGCACGCCGAATCGATGCTGCTCGTCGATGATCACCAGGGCCAGGTTCTTGAACTGCACTTCGTCCTGGAACAGCGCGTGGGTGCCGACCACCATGGGGGTGCCGCTGGCGATCTGATCCAGCGCGGCGACGCGGTTCTTGCCCTTGAGCTTGCCGGCTAGCCAGGCGACTTCGATGCCCAGCGGTTCGAGCCAGCGCTTGAAGGTGATGAAGTGTTGTTCGGCAAGAATCTCGGTGGGCGCCATCAGGGCGACCTGATAACCGGCTTCCAGCGCTTGCAGCGCAGCGAGGGCGGCGACCACGGTTTTACCGGCGCCCACATCGCCCTGGATCAGCCGCAGCATTGGCTCGTGCTGGCTGAGGTCGTAGGCGATTTCGTTGCCGACCCGTTGCTGCGCGCCCGTCGGGTTGAAGCCGAGATTGGCCAGGTATTTAGCCGGAAGTTGCGTGGCTTTGGGCATGGCCGGTGCGCGCAGCGAGCGCATGCTTTCACGCAGGCGCTGTTGTGACAGTTGGTGGGTCAGCAGTTCTTCGAAAGCCAGGCGGTGCTGTGCCCAGTGATGACCGAGGGCCAGTTCATCGACGTCGGCATCGGCGGGCGGGTTGTGCAGGTAGCGGATCGCGTCGGCCAGCGGCGCCAGTTGATAGTCGCGGGCCAACTCTTTGGGCAGCCAGTCGGGCAGGCTGCTCGGGCCGAGCAGGGTGAGGGTCTGCATGCACAACTGGCGCAAGCGCTGTTGGGTCAGGCCTTCGGTGAGCGGGTAGACCGGGGTCAGGGTTTCATCCACGGGCGGCGGCTCGTCGCCGGTGATGGCGCGGTATTCCGGGTGGTAGATTTCCAGCCCCGAAGCGCCGGGCCGCGCCTCACCGTAGCAACGAATGCGTGTGCCGCGTTTCAGGCCTTCTTTCTGCGCATTGCTGAAGTGATAGAAGCGCAGGCTGAGCCCGCCAGTGCCGTCCTGCAAGCGCACCACCAGGCTGCGCCGACGGCCCATGACCACGTCGGCACCGCTGACGGTGCCTTCGATGACCGCATCCTGACCCGGCCGCAGTGCACCGATCGGCACCACGCGGGTGCGGTCCTGATAGCGCAGGGGCAGATGAAACAGCACGTCCTGGAGGTTCTCCAGGCCAACCTTGGCCAGTTTCTCGGCCATGGCTTCGCCAACACCCTTGAGTGCCGTGACCGGCACTTGCGACAACTCGCTCATGACAACGGCTTAACCGGCAGCCACCGGTGCCGCGGGCTTGGCCACCGAGCACAGGCGAATGGAGTCGGCGAGAATTTCGATCGCTTTCGGACGCGGGAAGCTGGCGCGCCAGGCAATGGCCACGGTGCGATAAGGCGTTGGCGCCGACAAAGGTCGCACTTCAATCACGCCGGGGGCGTAGTGATGGCTGTCGACCGCCGACAGCGGCAGGATCGAGATGCCGAGGCCGGACGCAACCATGTGGCGAATGGTTTCCAGGGAGCTGGATTCCACCGTGGTGTGCTTGGCGCCGTCATTGCCTTTGGTCAGGGTCGGGCACGCTTCCAACACCTGATCGCGGAAGCAGTGGCCTTCGCCGAGCAGCAGCAGGCTCTTGTCGTTGAGCAGGCTGGCGTCGATGGACTCTTTCTGTGTCCAAGGGTGTTGGGCCGGCATCAGCACGTAGAACGGCTCGTCGTAGAGCTGCAGGGTCAGTACATCGGCTTCGCTGAACGGCAGGGCGATGATGATTGCGTCGAGTTCGCCGTTGCGCAGTTTGTCGCGCAGCACGTGGGTGAAGTTTTCTTCGATGTACAACGGCATCTGCGGGGCGACCCGGTGCAGTTGCGGAATCAGGTGCGGGAACAGGTACGGCCCGACGGTGTAGATCGCGCCGACTTTCAGCGGCGCGGTCAGCTGGTTCTTGCCGGCCTGGGCCAGCTCGCGGATGCCCTGGGCCTGCTCCAGGACCTTTTGCGCCTGGGCGACGATGCCTTCGCCAACCGGGGTCAGGCGCACGGCGCTTTTGCTGCGCTCAAAAATCAGCACACCGAGTTCGTCTTCAAGCTTTTTCACGCCCACCGACAGGGTCGGCTGACTGACGTGGCAACGCTCGGCCGCATGGCCGAAATGCTGCTCTTGGGCGAGGGTGACGATGTAGCGTAATTCTGTGAGGGTCATAGCAGGCGTCCATGAGTTTGCGAGCCAAGCATACCGGCTGCAATCGATAGACGCACGTTATCAGACTGAACGTGCAGGGCGACACCGGGTAATGCCGGTTTGCCGCTGGCAGATGAGCAAAAGGCACCTTTCGGTGCCTTTCAGGGGTGCAGCATGACCTTTGTGAGCGCCGGTTGATCAACGCCGGCGTTTCTCCAGCGAATAAACAAACGGTGCAACAATTTCGATCGAGCCGTTAGTCAGCATGTCGGCTGGCGGCTTGGGCAGCGGCTGGGCGCGGCGGATCATTTCCAGGGTAGCCCGGTCCAGATCGGCAGTGCCGGAAGCGCCCACCAGTTCGAACGACAACACGTTGCCTTCGCCGTCCACCACGAAGCGCAGACGGTTCATGCCTTCCTTGCCCCGCGCCTGGGCACTGGCAGGGTACTTTTTGTACTTCTGCAGGTGCGCAAGCAGTGTGCCTTGCCAGCTGGCCTTGGCCGCCAGTTGCGCTGGCGACGGGCCGGGTGCCGGCTGGGCGGATTTCTCCGTCGGTGCCTGCGTCGGCTGGGTATCGGCAGGCTTCTCTTCCGAGGGTTTTTCCTTCGGCGGATCAGGCTTCTTTTCTACCGGTTTGGGCGGCTGAGGCTTGGGCTTGGGTTTGACCGGCTTGGGCACGGCAATTTCGGCTTTCGGCGCTTCGGCGAGCTTCGGAATCGGCAGTTCTTCAACCGGAGCCGGTGGCTGCGGCGGGGTGACGACTTTCGGCGGAGCAGGCGGTGGCGGGGCCGGAACCGGCGCCAGTTCGACCATCATTGCCTGAGGCGGCAACTCGATGGGCGGACGGGCAGTCCAGTTCAACGCCAGCGCAATGGCCAGCGCGTGAACACCCAGCACGATTGCCAGGCTACCGCTGTAACGCGTCAGCTTATGGCGCGTCGTGATCATTTCTTGACTGCCGACTCGAGACCGACCAGACCCACCTTCAGGTATCCGGCGGAACGCAGATTGTCCATCACGCTCATCAGGTCGCCGTAGTCCACGCCTTTATCGGCCTGGAAGAAGATCGTCGTGTCTTTCTTGCCCTGGGTCTTGGCGTCGAGGGTGGCGCCGAGGGCTTCGGCTTTCACTTCTTCTTCGCCGAGGAACAGGCGTTGGTCAGCCTTGACGCTGAGGAACACCGGCTTCTCCGGCCGCGGCGCCGGTTTGGCGGTCGAGGCGGGCAGGTCAACCTTGATGTCCACAGTGGCCAGCGGGGCGGCCACCATGAAGATGATCAACAACACCAGCATTACGTCGATGAATGGCGTGACGTTGATTTCGTGGTTTTCGGACAGATCGTCGTCTGCCCCTTCTTTCAAATGCAGGCCCATGGCCGATTACCCCACTTTCACCATGTGCGGTTGCGAGCTGCGCTCAGGCTGGTGGTCGAGGTCACGGCTGACCAGCAGCAGAACCTGCGCCGACGCGTCGGACACCTGGGCCTTGTAACCGGCGATGGAGCGGGCGAAGACGTTGTAGATCACGACCGCTGGAATCGCTGCAACCAGACCCAGTGCAGTTGCCAGCAAGGCTTCGGCGATACCGGGGGCGACGACGGCGAGGTTGGTGGTCTGGGTTTTGGCGATGCCGATGAAGCTGTTCATGATGCCCCACACGGTGCCGAACAGGCCGACGAAGGGCGCGGTGGAGCCGATAGTGGCCAGCACGCCGGTGCCGCTGCTCATGTTGCGGCCGCAAGCGGCTACCAGGCGTTCGAGACGGAAGCTGACGCGCTCCTTGATGCCTTCTTTTTCGCGGCTGTTGACCGACAGGCGCATCTCTTCGAGGGCGTCATGGACCAACAGGTTGGCCAGAGTGCCTTCCTTCGCCGCGGTGACGCTGGCTTCCTTGAGAGAAGCGGATTTTTTCAGCTGGGCGATTTCACCGCGCAGACGACGCTTGGCGCCGATCAGCTCAAAGCCCTTGGCGATCCAGATGGTCCAGGTGATGATCGAGGCAATGGCCAGGCCGATCATCACGATTTTCACGATGATGTCGGCATTCTTGTACATGCCCCACGGCGACAGGTCATGGGCCATGCCCAGGGTGTTGTCGGCCTCGAGGACTTCAGGCACCTCTTCACCCAATGCGTCTGCCGGCACTGCCTGAGCAGGATCGGTCGCGGTTGGGGTCACGGCCGGTGCCGCGTGATCGGCCGGAGCGGGCGTTGCGGCAGCGGCCGCAGTGGCTGGCGCCTGGGCATCAGCGAAAGCGGCGACAGGGGCCAGCATCAGGCTGAGAAGCAGGGCGGCCACCGCGCTCCAGGCGCGAGGTCGTTTGGTTGGCGAAGCGGGGAATTGATTGCGTGTCATGCTGGCCGGACCTGAGAGAAAAAAACGGGTGATGTTCTTCCAGGCCTCGAAGGCCGAGAACAAAAGTGGCACGCATTATTGCAAGTAATTCTTGTTAACAGAAGTAATAGCGTCTCTTTTTTTCCTGCATTGCTAGCCGCTCGTCTATTGCCGGCGCTAGTCTGTGGCTTTCCGATAGGAGTTTTTTGATGTCTGCGCCTTCTGTTTTGATCGCTGGCTGTGGTGATGTCGGCAGCCGTCTGGCTACGCAATTGTTGGCTGCAGGCTGGGAGGTTCATGGCCTTCGCCGCGATATTTCGCGCCTGCCAAAGGGTGTCATCGGGGTCGCCGGTGACTTGTTCGACAAGGAGTGCCCAGCCACCTGGCCAATCGGCGCGGTGGATTACGTGGTGTATTGCGCAGCAGCCACCGTGCACGATGAAGCCGGTTACCGTGCCGCTTATGTGCAGGGGCTGGAGCACGTGCTTGAGTGGCTGAGCGACTACGGACAGGAGCCCAGCCGGCTGCTGTTCGTTTCCAGCAGCAGTGTTTATGGGCAGAAGAACGGCGAGTGGGTCGACGAGACGTCACCGACCCAGGCTTCGGGTTATTCGGGGCAAGTGATGCTCGAAGCCGAGCAGGTTGCGCTCAAAAGCGGTATTCCGGCCAGCGTGGTGCGTTTGACCGGCATCTACGGTCCGGGCCGTGAATGGCTGCTGACCCAGGTGCGTCAGGGTTATCGCGTGGTGGTTGACCCGCCGTTGTACGCCAACCGCATTCATGCCGACGATGCAGCCGGATTGTTGGCGTTTCTGCTTGAGGCGGATCGGCAGGGTGCCGCGCTGGATAACTACTACATCGGTGTCGACGATGAGCCCGCAGCGCTGGCGGATGTGGTGGATTGGTTGCGTGGGTATCTGGGCGTCACGGAATGGGCAGAAGACGCGAGCGTGCGTCGCACGGGCAGCAAGCGTTGCAGTAATGCACGGACGAAGGCCTTGGGCTGGAAGCCGACCTATCCAAGTTTTCGCGAGGGGTATGCGGCGGTGCTGGAAGCGAAAAGCTGACGATCAATCACCGAAAAACACATGTGGGAGCGAGCTCCCACATTGTTTCAGTGCCGAAAGCGCATGTTTACTGTTTTTCCAGCAACCACTTGCGCTCACCTGGCATGAACGAAGGCATTTCATCCGCCTGCGCTCTGTTCACCGCCTGGAAGATCTCCAGCTCTTTGCCCTTGCGAGTGAAGATCCAGGGGCTGCCCTGGCCGTTGAATTGCAGCCACATGTTGTCGTTGCCGCCGCTCATGGAGGCGCAATCGCCCGCCAGGCACAGGGCGTAGCGATCACTGTCTGGCAGACCGGTCACCTGGCCGTCAGCCTGGAACTGCACGGTATTGCCTTCGCCCGGGCCGCTGAGGATTTTCCAGCTGCCACCCATGTAGGCGGAATACAGCGCGCGCTCAAAGCTGGCGCCAATCGGCGCACCTTCCGGTACCGGAATCAGTGCGCGGTCGAAGACTTGTGCCGCTTCATTCTCGGTGGCGGACTGGCTCAGTTGTTTGCCATCACGCTTCAGCTCACTGCTGGAGCTGCCATAAAAGTCGACTTTCCAGGCGCCGGACTCTTCGCCCAGTAGCTTGCCTTCGACATTTTCAAAACCGTTGGTGTAGCGGGCCTGACCGGCCTTGGTGTTGACGTCCCATTCCAGGTTCGGGCCATAGGTCTGGAGCGCTTCGCGCAGGGGGACACCTTTGGATGCCGCATCGATTGCCACCTGGTTGATCCAGGTGCCACTGATATCACGATCGGCAGGGTTGCTGGCACATCCGCCCAGGAACAGGGCGAGCAGCGAGAGAGCAAGCGCTTTGCGCATGGTGGAATCCTTTCAAGCTTTCTTTACAGCAGAGCAGTCGGCGCAGCCCGGGGCTGCGCCGTACGCATTACTCGATGACCAGGATGGCATCCATTTCAACCTGCGAACCCTTCGGCAGGGCGGCAACGCCGATGGCGGCGCGGGCTGGGTAAGGCTGATCGAAGTACTTGCCCATGATCTCATTGACCTTGGCGAAGTGGCTCAGGTCGGTGAGGAAGATGTTCAGCTTGACGATGTCCTTGAACGAACCGCCGGCGGCTTCAGCCACGGCCTTGAGGTTCTCGAACACCTGGACGGTCTGGGCTTCGAAGCCTTCAACCAGTTCCATGGTTTTCGGGTCCAGGGGAATCTGGCCCGACATGTAGACAGTGTTGCCAGCCTTGATCGCCTGGGAGTAAGTACCGATGGCGGCTGGGGCCTTGTCGCTGGTGATAACGGTCTTGGTCATGAATGACTCCTTGTAAGAGTGGGCTTATGCACGCATGCGGGTAATGCGGATCACCCCGGTCAGTGCGCGCAGTTTCTTGATCACGCGGGCCAGGTGCACACGGTCGTGCACGCTGACCACCAACTGAACCACGCTGATGCGACCATCGCGTTCGTCCATGCTGATTTTTTCGATGTTGCCGTCGGCCGCGTTGACGCTGCTGGCCAGCAGGGCGATCAGGCCACGCTGGTGTTCCAGCTCGACGCGCAATTCGACGTTGAATTCGCCGGTGACATCCTTGGCCCAGGAGAGCTGGATGCATTTTTCCGGGTTGTGGCGGATTTCGCTGATGTTACGGCAGTTGTCCAGGTGCACGACCATGCCTTTTCCGGCAGACAGATGGCCGACAATCGGGTCGCCGGGAATCGGCGTGCAGCACTTGGCGTAGCTGAGTACCAGGCCTTCGGTGCCGCGAATGGCCAGCGGACCTTCCGGGCTGGGCAACTGTTCGCCTTCGCCGAGCAGTCGACGTGCCACCACATAGGCCATGCGATTGCCCAGGCCGATGTCTTCCAGCAAGTCTTCGATCAGTTCCAGGCGGTATTCGGCAAGCATCGCCTGAATACGTTCGGCGGGGATTTTCTCCAGCGCACTGTCGAAGCCGTTGAGGACCTTGTTCAGCAGGCGCTCGCCGAGGCTGATGGATTCGGAGCGGCGTTGCAGCTTCAACGCATGGCGGATGTGCGTACGAGCCTTGCCGGTGACCACGAAGTTGAGCCAGGCCGGGTTCGGCCGTGCCCCCGGCGCGCTGACAATCTCGACCGTGGAGCCGCTTTGCAGGGGTTCGGACAGCGGTGCGAGGCGGCGGTTGATCCGGCAGGCAATGCAACTGTTGCCGACGTCGGTGTGCACCGCGTAGGCGAAGTCGACCGCCGTGGAGCCTTTGGGCAGCTCCATGATCCGGCCTTTGGGCGTGAACACGTAGACCTCGTCCGGGAACAGGTCGATCTTCACGCTTTCGATGAATTCCAGCGAGTTGCCGGCACGTTGCTGCATTTCCAGCACGCCTTTGACCCACTGGCGGGCGCGGGCGTGAGTGCCTTTCGGTTGTTCGTCGCCGCTGGATTTGTACAGCCAATGGGCAGCGATGCCGTTGTTGGCCATCTCCTCCATTTCACGGGTGCGGATCTGGATCTCGATCGGAACACCGTGCATGCCGAACAGCGTGGTGTGCAGCGACTGATAGCCGTTGGCCTTGGGAATCGCGATGTAATCCTTGAAGCGACCCGGCAACGGCTTGTACAGATTATGTACAGCACCCAGCACGCGGTAGCAGGTATCGACCTTGTCGACGATGATCCGGAACGCGTAGACGTCCATGATCTCGTTGAAGGCCCGGCGCTTGCCACGCATTTTCTTGTAGATGCCGTAGAGGTGTTTCTGGCGACCGCTGACCTCGCCCTGGATGCCGTCGATGGCCAGGCAGTGGCTCAAGGATTCTTCGATCTTGTTGACGATTTCCTTGCGGTTGCCCCGGGCGCGTTTGACCGCCTGGTAGATCCGCGCGGAACGCATCGGGTGCATGGCCTTGAAGCCGAGGTCTTCGAACTCTATGCGAATGGCGTGCATGCCCAGCCGGTTGGCGATGGGTGCATAGATTTCCAGGGTTTCCTTGGCGATACGTCGGCGTTTTTCGCCGGACAGCACTTCCAGCGTGCGCATGTTGTGCAGGCGGTCGGCCAGCTTGACCAGGATCACACGAATATCGCGCGCCATGGCCATGGCCATCTTCTGGAAGTTTTCGGCCTGGGCTTCAGCCTTGGTCTCGAAGTTCATCTGGGTCAGCTTGCTGACCCCGTCGACCAGTTCGGCCACGGTTTCGCCGAACTGCGCTTGCAGCGCTTCCTTGGCAATGCCGGTGTCTTCGATTACGTCATGCAGCATCGCAGCCATCAGGCTCTGATGGTCCATGTGCATATCGGCAAGAATATTTGCCACCGCAAGAGGGTGCGTGACGTACGCCTCGCCGCTGCGGCGGCGCTGGCCGTCGTGGGCTTGTTCGGCGTAGAAATACGCTCGGCGGACCAGGTTGACCTGGTCCGTGCCGAGGTAGGTCGATAAGCGATCGGCGAGGGCGTCTATGCTCGGCATGATGTCTCCTGCCGTAAGCTGTGATCCCGCGCCGTGCTACGTCGACCAGGCATAGGCTTAGACGGCCTCGTTGGACTCGTCCTCGAATGCAGCGAAAAGCGGTTCATCTTCAACGATTTCGGCTTCGGCGATGGCTGCGTAGTCGATCAGGCCTTCAGCGATTTCGCGCAGGGCGACAACGGTAGGCTTGTCGTTTTCCCAGGCTACTTTCGGCTCTTTGCCGCCGGTGGCCAGTTGACGGGCACGCTTGGTAGAGAGCATGACCAGCTCAAAGCGGTTATCCACGTGTTCTAGGCAGTCTTCAACGGTTACGCGGGCCATGGTCTTCCTCGTAGCAAATGCAATATGCGCGCTGCCCGGATGGGCGAGCGGACTCAACAGTTTAAAAAATCACCAGCGATTAGGGAAGCGCTGATTTTTTGACCAAGCCCTTCAACGCGCTGCAAGTGCCAATGTAAAGCCCTTGCAGCTGTTTTGGGAAGAGCTGTTTAACCGAGCAATTCGGCCAGCAATTTGCCGTGACGCTGCTGCTGGCGCTTCTGAATCAGCTGATTGGCGCGGAAAATCGCCTTCAGATCGTCCAGTGCATGGGCGAAATCGTCATTGATGATCAGGTAGTCGTAGTCGACATAGTGGCTCATCTCGCTGACCGCCTCGCGCATACGGCCGTCGATGATCTCGTCGCTGTCCTGGCCGCGGTTGGTCAGGCGCTGGTGCAGGGCCTGTAGCGATGGCGGCAGGATGAAAATCGAGCGGGCCTGCGGCATCAACTTGCGAACCTGCTCGGCACCTTGCCAGTCGATTTCCAGAATCAGGTCGTGGCCTTCGTCCAGGGTCTGTTGCAGATGGCTTTGCGAAGTGCCGTAGAGGTTGCCGAAGACTTCGGCACGCTCCAGGAAATCGCCGTGTTCGATCATCTTCACGAACTCGCTGCGCTCGACGAAGTGGTAATTCACCCCGTTCACTTCACCTGGGCGCATGGAGCGGGTGGTGTGGGAAATCGAGACGCGGATTTCCGGATTGGCGTCGGTCAGGGCCTTGACCAGGCTGCTTTTGCCCGCGCCGGAGGGGGCGGAAATGATGTACAGGGTGCCGGTGCTGTGGGTCATGTCGGTTTTGCCTTACTCAATATTCTGCACTTGTTCGCGCATCTGCTCGATCAACACCTTGAGGTTGACCGCAGCCTGGGTGCTGCGCGGGTCGAAGGCTTTGGAGCCCAGTGTGTTGGCTTCGCGGTTGAGCTCTTGCATCAGGAAATCCAGGCGGCGCCCGGCCGCACCACCGGACTTGAGCACCCGGCGAACTTCGATGATGTGAGTGCTCAGGCGATCCAGTTCTTCGGCGACGTCGCTTTTTTGCGCGAGCATGACCATTTCCTGCTCGAGACGCTGCGGATCCATCTCGGCTTTCATGTCGGCAAAGCGGTCGAGGACTTTCTGGCGCTGGGTGGCGAGCATCTGCGGGATCAGTTCGCGCAGGGTCACCACGTCTTCTTCGATGGAGGTCAGGCGCTCGTTGATCAAGCGTGCCAGCTCCGCGCCTTCGCGCTCGCGGCCGGCCTTCAGCTCCTTGAGACCTTGATTGAACAGCGCCAGTGCTTCGGCATTCAGCGCTTGCGGATCCGTCGCGTCGCCGACCAATACGCCAGGCCAGGCCAGCACTTCCAGCGGGTTCAACGGCGCCGGGTTGTTGATCAGTCCGGCAATGGTTTCGGCAGCGGCGACCAGCTGCGCCGCGCGTGCCTGGTCAATCTGCAGGGCCTTGCCGGTGTTTTCCTCGGTGAAGCGCAGGGTGCACTCGAGCTTGCCCCGCGAAACGCCCTGACGCAGGGCTTCGCGTACGGCTCCTTCGAGGTCGCGGAAGGTTTCCGGCAGGCGCAGGTGCGGCTCAAGGTAGCGGCTGTTGACCGAGCGCAGTTCCCAGCTCAAGGTGCCCTGGGCGCCGGCTTTTTCGACGCGGGCGAAGGCGGTCATGCTGTGCACCATGGCGGTACCTCACAATGCAGATCGGCACAGAACAGCGGTTCCGGGAATCCGATATCAATGAATTAAAGCCGACTGGCAGCAAAGGCGCAGGATTGTAGCGCAGTGGCGCGGATGCGCCCAAATACCGGGCCTGACAAACGCTTGCAAACCTTTGCCGGTACGCGGTCCAGAGCCCTCGGTCGTCGGGGGATTTTTTTAAGAAGTGCCCAGTGACGGTCGGCGGCTCTATAATGCTCGGCAGTTTTCCGTCCCCAGTACAGGTATTCCCTATGATACGTCCAAGTGGTCGCGCTGCCGATCAGCTCCGCTCGATCCGCATTACCCGCAACTACACCAAACACGCCGAGGGTTCTGTACTGGTCGAGTTCGGTGATACCAAGGTTATCTGCACCGTCAGCGTTGAGCCGGGCGTGCCACGTTTCCTCAAGGGTCAGGGCCAGGGTTGGTTGACCGCCGAATACGGCATGCTGCCGCGTGCCACCGGCGAGCGTAACCAGCGTGAAGCCAGCCGTGGCAAGCAGGGCGGTCGCACCCTGGAAATCCAGCGTCTGATCGGTCGCTCCCTGCGCGCTGCGCTGGACATGTCCAAGCTCGGTGACGTGACCCTGTACGTCGACTGCGACGTGATCCAGGCCGATGGCGGTACCCGCACGGCCTCTATCACCGGCTCCATGGTTGCCTTGATCGATGCGCTGAAAGTGATCAAGAAGCGTGGCGGCCTGAAGGCTGGCGACCCGGTCAAGCAGATGATCGCAGCCGTCTCCGTGGGCATGTACAAGGGCGAGCCGGTGCTTGACCTCGACTACCTCGAAGATTCGGCCGCCGAGACCGATCTGAACGTGGTGATGACCAGCGCTGGCGGTTTCATCGAAGTCCAGGGCACTGCCGAAGGCGCGCCGTTCCAGCCTGAAGAGCTGAACGCGATGCTGGAGCTGGCGAAAAAGGGCATGAACGAAATTTTTGAACTGCAGAAGGCTGCACTGGCCGACTGAGCAGGGCTTTGAAGCGCAAGGAGAATGCGATGAGTGATGAGCAAGAGTTGCTACCCAAGCCGAGCCAGGAAGTTCGTCAGTGGGCCATGTTTTGTCACTTGTCCGCCTTGCTGGGGATCTGGATTCCATTCGGTACCATCATCGGCCCGCTGATTCTCTGGCAGATGAAACGAGAAATGGACCCGTTTATCGATGCTCAGGGTAAGGAAGCACTTAACTTTCAGATCACCGTCGCGATTGCCTCGGCGATCAGTTTCTTGCTGATGGTGGTGATAATCGGCTTCTTCCTGTTTGGCCTGGTTGCCATTGGTGCGTTGGTGCTGACCATCATCGCAGGCGTGAAGGCCAACGATGGGTTGCCTTACCGTTACCCATTCACCTGGCGATTGATAAAATAGCCTTTAGTTGAAAGTGCATGTTTGAAAATACCCTGACTTGTCAGGGTATTTTTTTGCAACTAAATAAAACTTAGTGCGTATGTAGGATTAATCTGCGAAAGATGAGTGGTGCAATAAATTTTATACCGATCGTAAACTTACATCTTTAGTCACAACTGTTACGTTCCTATGTCGTACACCTCCTTGGCAGCAAGACTTTGTGGTTGTTAAAGTTGCCGTACGTAATATTCAATCAGAAATATTTCGAGACATTCAAGCCGTCGAAGGTTCTTGAATTCCAGTGCAATCAATATTGATGCCATCAACCGATTCGTGAGGCGTTCGCAGATGCAAAGTTCGCCTCTGAATACATAGACAAGAATATCAAAATGATTCAGCTAGATTTTTATGGAACGCTCGTGGCCGCCTCACTGGTACTTCTGTTGGGGCGTGCTCTCGTGGCTCGTGTCGGTGTCCTGCGCAACTTCAACATACCCGAGCCAGTTGCCGGCGGTTTGCTGGTGTCGTTGGTGTTTTTGCTATTGCGTATGTTTGATATTCAAGTCCGCTTTGACACCTCAATGCAAACACCCTTGATGCTGGCCTTTTTTGCCACCATCGGTCTAAGTGCCGACTTTGCCAGTCTCAAGAAAGGCGGGCGCATCGTGGTTGTATTCCTGTTGACCGTCAGTGGTTTTTTGCTGCTGCAAAACGCCATGGGTATCGGACTCGCAACTGCACTGGGGCTCGATCCGCTGATGGGGTTGTTGACGGGTTCAGTGACCTTGGCGGGCGGTCACGGAACCGGTGCCGCGTGGGGAACGTTGTTCAGTGAGAAATACGGTCTGGCTTCTGCTTCTGAGCTGGCAATGGCCTCCGCGACCTTTGGCCTGGTATTGGGCGGCTTGATTGGTGGCCCCGTCGCTCGCTTGCTCATCAAGCGGGTGCATGTCACCGGCTGCAACAAGCAGGAGGCGCCTCGTCTGCCAAAGGGGTTCGAGCAGCCGAACAAGGAGCGTTCAATCACGCCGTTTTCGTTCATCGAAACCCTGGCCCTGATCGCAGTGAGCCTGCTGGCGGGCAATCTTTTGAATGGTTGGTTGCTCGGTACAGCATTCGAGTTGCCGACATTCGTTTGTGTACTGTTCGTGGGCGTGCTGTTGCGCAACGGTCTTTCGGCCCTGGGCCTGTATCAGGTGTTTGAGCGAGAGGTTTCCGTCCTCGGTAATGTCAGCCTGTCGCTGTTTCTGGCAATCGCGCTGATGTCGCTCAAGCTGTGGGATCTGGCAGCACTGGCCTTGCCGATTTTCATCATTCTGGCGGTACAGGCATTGTTCATGGCGCTGTTCGCGATTTTCGTCACGTTCAGGGTGATGGGCAGCAACTACGATGCGGCCGTATTGGCGGCAGGGCATTGTGGTTTTGGCCTGGGAGCAACGCCGACGGCCATCGCCAACATGCAAGCGGTCACTCAACGCTTTGGACCTTCGCCCATTGCGTTCCTGGTCGTGCCGATGGTGGGGGCGTTCTTCATCGATATCATTAATGTCATCGTGATCAAGCTTTACCTGACCCTGCCGTTTTTTGTCGCACTTTAAGGCGCAGCCGATTTGAATGAGGCATAAAAAATGCCCGTATCTTGCGATACGGGCATTTTTTGACTGCAAAACGGCGCTTAGATAGTCAGCGTCCAGTCGTAGTCCACGATCAGCGGCGCGTGTTGCGAGAACCGCGGCTGACGAGGCAGGCGTGCGCTGCGTACAAAGCGACGCAAGCCCGGGGTCAGCAACTGATAGTCGAAGCGCCAACCGAGGTTGAGCATTTCGGCCTGTTCGTTATCCGGCCACCAGCTGTACTGATCGCCTTCGCGGCTGACTTCGCGCAGGGCATCAACGTAGCCCATGTTGCCGACAATCTCGTCCATCCAGGCACGCTCTGGTGCCAGGAAGCCCGGTGATTGCTGGCTGTCGCGCCAGTTCTTGATGTCCAGCTTCTGCTGCGCCACGTACAGCGAGCCACAATAAATGTACTCGCGGCGCTTGCGGCGTTGTTTGTCCAGGTACTTGGCGAAGTCGTCCATGAGCTTGAACTTCTGGTTCAGGTCTTCATCGCCGTTCATGCCGGACGGGAGTAACAAGGTAGCAATACTGACTTTGTCGAAATCTGCTTGCAGGTAGCGCCCGTAGCGGTCGGCCGTCTCGAAGCCGAGACCGCTGATGACAGCCTTCGGTTGCAACCGCGAATACAAAGCCACACCACCTTGGGCGGGGACTTCGGCGTCGCAGGCATAAAGGAAGTATCCATCCAGTTGGAAGGCTGGATCGTCCAGTTCAAAGGCGGAGGCACGGGTGTCCTGCAGACAGATGACGTCGGCATTCTGTGCTTGCAGCCAACTGAGCAAACCTCGCTCGACTGCAGCCTGAATACCATTGACGTTCACACTGATGATCCGCATAAATGGCCCCAAAAATCGCGTGCGTGTATGATACACGGCGTGTACCTAATTAGCTAAATCCGTGGTATTTGGGGTTTTTCATGCAAGCGTATCAGCGCGATTTCATCCGTTTTGCCATCGATCGCGGCGTTTTGCGCTTCGGCGAGTTCACCCTGAAGTCCGGACGCACCAGTCCTTACTTCTTCAACGCAGGCCTGTTCAACTCAGGTTCCGCCCTGGCGCAGCTGGGCCGTTTCTATGCCGCGGCCATTGCCGAGAGCGGTATTCCCTTCGACGTTCTGTTTGGCCCGGCCTACAAAGGCATCCCGCTGGCGGCGACGACCGCCGTGGCGCTGGCCGAGCATCATGACCGTGACCTGCCATGGTGCTTCAACCGCAAGGAAGCCAAGGCGCACGGCGAAGGCGGCAGCCTGGTAGGCGCACCGTTGACCGGTGAAGTGCTGATCATCGATGACGTGATCACCGCCGGCACGGCCATTCGTGAAGTGATGCAGATCATTGCTTCCCAGGACGGCGCCAAGGCCGCCGGCGTGCTGATTGCCCTGAACCGCCAGGAGCGTGGCAACGGCGAGCTGTCGGCGATCCAGGAAGTGGAGCGCGACTTCGGTATTCCGGTGATCAGCATCGTTTCGTTGAACCAGGTACTGGAGTTCCTGGCGGACGATCCGCAGCTCAAGCAGCATTTGCCAGCCGTGGAAGCCTACCGCGCCCAATTCGGCGTCTGACACCGCCCGCTCCCACAAGGTAAAAGGCACAGGCAAAAAAAGACCCCGCTCAGCCAGCCTGAGCGGGGTCTTTTCGTTTACGCCAGCGCTTAAGGACGCTTGCGATTGCTGATCAGGGTACCCACGCCGGTATCGGTGAAGATTTCCAGCAGGATCGCATTCGGCACGCGACCGTCAATGATCAGCGAGCTGCCAACGCCGCCCTGGACGGCTTCCAGTGCGCATCGGATCTTCGGCAGCATGCCGCCGTAGATGGTGCCGTCGGCGATCAGTTCGTCGACCTGCTGGGTGCTCAGACCGGTCAGGACTTTGCCCGACTTGTCCATCAGGCCGGCGATGTTGGTCAGCAGCATCAGCTTCTCGGCTTTCAGTGCTTCGGCCACTTTACCGGCCACCAGATCGGCGTTGATGTTGTACGACTCGCCGTTCTCACCCACACCGATCGGCGCGATCACCGGGATGAAGTTGCCTTTGACCAGCAGGTTCAGCAGTTCGGTGTTGATGCCGACCACTTCGCCAACCTGGCCGATGTCGATGATTTCCGGCTGAGTCATTTCCGGGGTCTGACGCGTAACGGTGAGTTTCTTCGCACGAATCAGCCCGGCATCCTTACCGGTCAGGCCGATGGCACTGCCGCCGTGACGGTTGATTAGGTTGACGATGTCCTTGTTGACCTGGCCGCCGAGGACCATTTCCACCACGTCCATGGTCGCGGCGTCAGTGACGCGCATGCCGTCGACGAAATGACTCTCGATCGACAGGCGCTTGAGCAGGTCGCCGATCTGCGGGCCGCCGCCATGAACCACCACCGGGTTGATGCCCACGGCTTTCATCAGCACGATGTCGCGGGCGAAGCCGGTTTTCAGCTCCTCGCTTTCCATCGCGTTGCCGCCGTATTTGATCACCAGTGTCTTGCCGACATAACGGCGGATGTAAGGCAGCGCTTCGGACAGGACCTTGGCGGTATTGGCAGCGGCATCGCGTTCGAGGGTCATTCAGGGCTCCGGGTGAATCAGAACGGTAGTTGGAGATCAGGTGCAACACGCTTCAACTGGACTTTGAACACGTCCTTGATGCGTGCAAGTTCTGCCTCGTCATCGGCCTCGAAGCGCAGCACCAGCACCGGCGTGGTGTTGGACGCGCGCACCAGGCCCCAGCCTTTGGCGTAGTCGACACGCACGCCGTCAATGGTGGTCAGGTCGGCGCCTGCACCCCACTGCGCGTCGTGCAGTGCATCAATGATGCTGAATTTGCTCTCTTCGGTCACATGGATATTGATTTCCGGCGTGGAAATATCGTTCGGGAAGGTCGCGAAGAGCTCTTCAGCCGAGGATTTTTCCTTGCTGAGTATCTCCAGCAGCCGCGCGGCGCTGTAGATGCCGTCGTCGAAACCGAACCAGCGCTCCTTGAAGAAGATGTGCCCGCTCATTTCGCCGGCCAACAGGGCGCCGGACAGCTTCATTTTCTTTTTGATCAACGAGTGGCCGGTCTTCCACATTAACGACTGGCCGCCGTATTCCTTGATCAGCGGGAACAGGCGGCGGGTGCATTTGACGTCGAAAATGATTTCCGCGCCCGGATTGCGTGCCAGCACATCTCGGGCGAACAGCATCAGCAGGCGATCCGGATAGACGATGCTTCCGGTGTTGGTCACTACACCGACACGGTCGCCATCGCCGTCGAAGGCCAGGCCGATGTCGGCGTTGGTTTCCTTGACCTTGTCGATCAGATCGACGAGGTTTTCAGGCTTGCCCGGGTCCGGATGGTGGTTCGGGAAGTTGCCATCGACCTCGCAGAACAGCGGGATGACTTCGCAGTTCAGCGCTTCGATCAGTTGCGGGGCAATCACACCGGCCGCGCCGTTGCCGCAGTCGACCACGACTTTCAGGCGTCGGGCCAGTTTGATGTCCTGGACGATTTCAGTGGTGTAGCGGTCAAGGATCTCGACCTGGGTAACACTGCCCTGGCCGCTGCTCAGGTTGCCGGTCTTGAGCCGGTCGTGCAGCGCCTGGATCTGCTCGTTGGCCAGGGTGTCGCCAGCGATGACGATCTTGAAGCCGTTGTAGTTCGACGGGTTGTGGCTGCCGGTGAGCATCACGCCCGACTTGCCGGCCAGTACGTTGGCGGCGTAGTAGAGGGCCGGGGTCGGCACCAGGCCAACGTCACTGACATGGCAGCCGCTGTCGGCGATGCCTTTGATCAACTGCGCGACCAGCTCGGGACCTGACAGGCGACCATCACGGCCAACCGACACATTGGGTTCGCCCTGGGCGAGACTTTGCGAGCCGACGGCGCGACCGATCCAGTAAGCGGTTTCAGCATTCAGAAATTCCGGGACCGTGCCGCGAATGTCGTAGGCGCGGAAGATGCTGTCGGGGAATTTCGGGGCGACTTGGGCGGGGGTGCTCATCTGCGGGAATGCTCCATCTCGAAAGTGGCGGGACACGCCGACGATTCATTTCGA
The DNA here is from genome assembly GCF_004348895.1 of Pseudomonas vancouverensis. Lineage (GTDB taxonomy): Bacteria > Pseudomonadota > Gammaproteobacteria > Pseudomonadales > Pseudomonadaceae > Aquipseudomonas > Aquipseudomonas vancouverensis. Next base: position 443,267 of record NZ_RRZK01000007.1, on the reverse strand, counting down.
CGGCAGGCTCAAACTGAAGGGTATGACGGCACTTTTCATCGAGAGTTCGTGGTGTGAAAGGGCCATGACGCCTTGTCTGTCGCCGATTTAGCCTGCCAATGCCTTGATTTTCGGTGCCAAGGCCTGACGCTGATGTTGCGCAAATTGTCTGGTGAAGGGCGCTTTTGCAAGCGCCCTCGGCCCAATGGTTTCTATCGGATCACTTGGTGCCGGAATGGCCGAAACCACCCGCGCCACGCTCGGTTTCAACGAACTCTTCAACCATCTCGAAATGCGCCTGTACCACAGGTACCAGCACCAGTTGCGCCAGGCGCTCGCCCACCGGCATGGTGAATTCGGTCTGGCCACGGTTCCAGCAGGAAACCATCAACGGGCCCTGATAGTCGGAGTCGATCAGACCGACCAGATTACCCAGCACGATCCCGTGCTTATGACCCATGCCCGAGCGCGGCAGAATCAATGCTGCGAGGTTCGGGTCACCGATATAGACCGACAGGCCGGTAGGGATCAGCACGGTTTCACCCGGTTTGATCACGATGTCCTGCTCCAGCATGGCGCGCAGGTCGAGACCGGCGGAGCCCGGTGTGGCGTATTGCGGCAACGGGAATTCGGTACCAATGCGTGGGTCGAGGATCTTGGCTTGCAAAGCGTGCATGTAAATTAAACCTGGTTCAGACGTTCGGCGATAAAAGTGACCAGCTGGCGAGCAATCTTGCTCTTGCTGGTCTGGGCGAAAACAGTGGCATGAAGCCCTCGGTCGATCACGCTGCAGGCGTTTTCTTCGCTGTTGAAGCCAATGCTCGGGTTGGCGACGTCGTTGGCGACGATCAAATCGAGGTTCTTGTCTTTCAGCTTGCGGGCAGCGTAGTCGAGCAGGTGTTCGGTCTCGGCGGCGAAACCGACACTGAACGGGCGGTCGGTACGGGTGGCGATGGTGGCCAGAATGTCCGGGTTACGGACCATTTGCAGGACAAAACCATCACCGCTTGTAGGATCTTTCTTGAGTTTTTGCGGGGCGACGACTTCCGGGCGGTAATCCGCGACCGCAGCCGAGGCAATGAAGATGTCGCAAGGCATCGCCGCTTCGCAGGCGGCCAGCATGTCGCGGGCGCTGACCACGTCGATGCGCGTGACGCGATCCGGGGTCGGCAAGTGCACCGGGCCACTGATCAGGGTGACGCGGGCGCCGGCTTCTACTGCCGCTTCGGCCAGGGCAAAGCCCATTTTGCCGGAGCTGTGGTTGGTGATGTAGCGCACCGGGTCTATGTTTTCCTGGGTCGGGCCTGCGGTGATCACCACGTGCTTGCCGGTCAGCGCCTGACGCTGGAAACAGTCTGCCGCGCATTGCGCCAGATCGGTGGCTTCCATCATGCGGCCCATGCCGACGTCGCCGCAGGCCTGGCTGCCGGAAGCCGGGCCGAAGGTCTTCAGGCCACGGCTTTCAAGGAGTTGCAGGTTGGCCTGAGTCGCCGGATCGCGCCACATCGCCTGGTTCATCGCTGGAGCGACGGCCACCATGGCGTCGGTGGCCAGTACCAGGGTGGTCAGCAAGTCGTTGGCGATACCCTGGGCCAGTCGGGCGATCAGGTCGGCGGTAGCCGGCGCGATCAGCACCAGGTCGGCCCATTTGGCCAGTTCGATATGACCCATGGCCGCTTCCGCCGCCGGGTCCAGCAGGTCCAGATGAACCGGGTGCCCGGACAAGGCCTGCATGGTCAGCGGGGTGATGAACTCGGCGCCACCGCGGGTCATGACCACGCGCACTTCGGCGCCCTGGTCGATCAGGCGGCGAACCAGGTCGGCGCTCTTGTAGGCAGCGATACCGCCGCCGACGCCCAGAACAATGCGTTTCCGATACAGCCGCTGCATAGGCCTGCCTTTCAATACGTGGGTGACATACGTGGCGAAACCCCCTCCCCAGGGTGAATTCGCCCGCAAAAAAGATGCGCTACGATATCACAGCGACCGCTACGGAACAGCGGCGCCCACAGACAGGGAGGTTTCATGAGTATTCGCAATTGGCCGGCAGCAGAACGACCGCGGGAGCGGTTGCTTGAGCAGGGCTCGGGGAGCCTTTCGGACGCCGAACTGCTGGCAATTTTCCTGCGCACAGGCGTAGTCGGCAAAAGCGCGGTAGACCTGGCGCGACACCTGTTGGCTCAGTTTGGCAGCCTGCGATCGTTGCTTGAGGCCGATCAGGAAACGTTCAGCAAGCAATTGGGGTTGGGTCCGGCGAAGTTTGCCCAGTTGCAGGCAGCTCAGGAAATGAGCAGGCGTCATCTGGCCGAGCGTGCGCGGCAGAAACCGGCACTGGAGAATCCACAGGCGGTTCGTGAGTACCTGAAATCGATGCTGCGCCACGAGCCCCACGAAGTATTTGGTTGCCTGTTCCTGGATTCCCGGCATCAAGTGCTGGCGTTCGAGGTGCTGTTTCGCGGCTCCATCGACAGTACCAGCGTTCATCCGCGGGAAGTGGTCAAGCGCGCCTTGGCCAACAATGCGGCAGCCTTGATCCTTTGCCACAACCACCCGTCGGGCAACTCCGACCCCAGCCAGGCGGACCGCGTGCTCACCAAACGCCTGCAAAAGTCGCTGGAGTTAATTGATGTGCGGGTGCTCGACCATTTCATCATCGGCGATGGAGATCCGCTGTCGATGGCTGAGTATGGGTGGATGTAACGGTTTTTCTGTAGGAGCGAGCCTGCTCGCGATGGTGGTAGGGGCGCCGAGTTCATTCAGGTGCCCTTCGTCATCGTTGAAGACCATCGCGAGCAGGCTCGCTCCTAAAGGGGTTTGCGTAGCCGGGCGGGTTATTTCAGGTTGACCCTGGAGTAATCCTGCCGACCAAACGGGCTGACCGAATAACCCTCGACATCCTTGCGCGTCAGGGCGAAGGCCGTTGGGTGAGCCAGCGGCAGCCACAGCGCCTGTTGCTGGATCTGGCTTTGCGCCTGCTCATAGAGCTTGCTGCGCACGCCTTGCTCGCCAGTGGTCTTGCCGGCGCTGATCAGCTTGTCCAGGTCCTGATTGCAGTAGCGAGCGAAGTTGGTGCCGGATTTGACCGCCGCGCAGGAAAACTGCGGAGTGAGGAAGTTGTCCGGGTCGCCATTGTCGCCGGCCCAGCCCATGAACAGCAGGTCGTGCTCACCCGCTTTGGCGCGGCGGATCAACTCGCCCCACTCGATCACGCGGATTTCGGCCTGGATGCCTATTTCCGCGAGGTCGGACTGAAGCAGCTGAGCGCCCAGGCTCGGGTTCGGGTTCAACAAACTGCCGGAAGGCCGGGTCCAGATGGTGGTCTGGAAGCCATCCTTGAGCCCGGCCTTGGCCATCAGCGCCTTGGCTTTTTCAATGTCATGCGGGTAGCCGGGCAGGTTCTTCGCATAGCTCCAGGTGTTGGGCGGGTAGGGACCATTGGCGGCTTCAGCAGTGTCTTCGAACACAGCCTTGATGTAATTGGCCTTGTCGAAGGACAGGTTGATCGCCTGGCGCACTTCGGGTTTGTCCAGCGGTGGGTGCTGACTGTTGATCGCAACGAATGCGGTCATGAAGGCGTCAGTTTTTTCGACTTTTAGTGTCGGCTCTTTCAGCGCTTGCTGTACGTCCAGTGGCTTGGGTGAAAGGGCTATCTGGCATTCGTTGCGGCGCAGCTTCTGCAATCGTACGTTGGCGTCCGGCGTGATGGCGAAGATCAGCGGGTCCACCGATGGTTTGCCGGCGAAGTAGTCCGGGTTTGCCTTGTAGCGAACCGAGGCGTCTTTCTGGAAGCGCGTGAACACGAACGGCCCGGTGCCGATGGGCTGGCTGTTGAGCTTCTCCGGCGTGCCGGCCTTCATCAACTTATCCGCGTACTCGGCGGAATAGATCGAGGCGAAACCCATGCTCAGGGTCGCGAGGAAGGTCGAGTCCGGGTGATCAAGGGTAAAACGCACAGTTTGCGGGTCCAGCGCATCGATCTTCTTGATCAGCGAGGGTAACTGCATCGATTGCGCGTGCGGGAAGCCGCTCTGGGCGACCTTGTGCCAGGCGTTGGCCGGGTCGAGCATGCGGTCGAAGCTGAAGATCACGTCTTCGGCGGTCAACTCGCGTGTCGGGCTGAAGTAGTCGGTGCGGTGGAATTTCACTTGCGGGTGCAATTTGAAGATATAGGTCAGGCCGTCGGGGCTGATTTCCCAGCTGTCGGCGAGGCTGGCGACCACTTTGCCGCTGTTGGTGTCGAAGTCCACCAGGCGATTCATCAGCACATCGGCCGAGGCGTTGGTGGTGGTTAGCGAGTTGTATTGCACCACGTCAAAGCCTTCGGGACTGGCCTCGGTGCACACGCTCAGGGCGGCCGCCTGGGCCAGTGGGCTGAGCAGAAGAGGGGCGAGCAACAGCGGTAGGGCAGCGAGGCGCATGGTCGGCTTCCTTTACAGATCGAAGGCCCATCTGCAAGTGCAGTCTGGAAAAGGCTTACCCTAGTGGGCTCGTTTACAAATGACTATCCCCTTTTTCACTTTGAGAGGACTATAGGCGCCAGATTTTGTTGTGCGGCGGGTCGCAAAACCCTCCGCTGGCGTGATGGTCGATTTTCTGCGACGAGCGGTCGCCATCGACGATAGCCTTTGTCCAAGGCGCTCGGAACCCGAAAATTGGGCTTTTTGTGAATTCAACGTACAGCGAATGTTGTTGCTCTCCAGTCTTTCTGGTATAAAGCAGCGCTCTTTTCTAGGGGCCCGGTTCCTTCACTGTAGGTGTAGCCGGTAAGACCTCTAAAGAATCGCGGCGCCTGGCGCCACAATGACTAGAGATTAAGCGGCCAACCCATGCCGGGTTGGGCATGTGGTTTTAGAGGGCTGAGGCATGTCTAGAGTATGTCAAGTTACCGGTAAGGGTCCGGTAACCGGGAATAACATTTCCCACGCAAACAACAAAACCCGTCGTCGTTTCCTGCCGAACCTGCAGCATCACCGCTTCTGGGTTGAAGAAGAGAAACGTTTCGTGCGTCTGCGCGTATCTGCCAAAGGCATGCGCATCATCGACAAGCGTGGCATCAGTGTCGTGCTGGCCGAACTTCGTCGCGATGGCAAGGTTTAAGGGAGCTAATCATGCGTGAATTGATTCGTTTGATTTCGAGCGCCGGTACTGGTCACTTCTACACTACCGACAAGAACAAGCGTACTACCCCGGACAAAATCGAGATCAAGAAATATGATCCGGTTGTTCGCAAGCACGTGATCTACAAGGAAGGCAAAATCAAGTAATTGATTTTTCCCGACTTACGAAAAAGGCCCGTATCGCGAGATACGGGCCTTTTTTGTTGCGCGTGTCAGTCCGTTTCAGATCTGACCTTTGAATGGCTCAAGGCCAATCAATTGCCCATCGTGACATGGGTGATGATGTCGTTTTCGACCAGCAGGTTGATGCGTGCGGGGTTGTAGTCTTTTGTCATGATGAATCCGACGCCTCGTGGCCGTACCGCGAGGCCAGTTTTATTGGCGAGTTCCGCGCGCAGTTCCTCGGTGTATTGGTTGCCGATGTACTGCTTTGCGGTGTCCAGGTGTTGTTGCAAATCGGTGGTCATTCAGTGCTTCCTTGCATGTGATGAGATGAGCGTATTTGCTCCCGCCAACCGTTATGGATGACGTGATGAAATCTTGGAGCAACCCAGATTTTTAATCACTTGCTGGACTGTATCGCGATGTTTGCCCTGCGCCTGGGCAGCAAAAAGCCCATCGACAGGGATGGGCTTTCGGGATGGTTCAGAGGGACTGACTTCAAGCTTTTTGTTCAAACGCCACATAGATCTTGCGGCACGGCTCCAGTACTTCCCAGGTACCACGGAACCCCGCCGGGATCACGAAGCGATCACCCGCGCGCACGGTTTTGCTGTTGCCGTCATTGTCGCGCAGTACGGAAACACCCTGCACGATTTCGCAGTATTCGTGTTCGGTGAAGTTCACTGTCCAGTGGCCGACAGCGCCTTCCCAGACACCTGCGTTCAACTGGCCGCACGGGCTGTTGTAGTGGTTGTACACCGCTTGCTCGGGATCGCCCTTGAGCACTCGGGCCGGGTCCGGGCGGTAGCGCTCGACTGCGGTGGTGGCCTGGCTGAAGTCGACGATATTCTGGATGCTCATTGTTGTATTCCCCCGTCATTGCGGTGCGAGTGGTGAAAATCACTAAAGTCTATGTTTATTAAAATGCACATCGCAAGGTCGTTTGTTGCAGTTATGTCAAATATATTGAAACTACACCGGCCGCTGGTTTAGGGTGGCGGTTGCCTTGGGCCGAAAGCAGGCTGGCCGGGCAGAATTCCTGACAGCGCCCGCGTCGAACGCGGGTGTCGTATTCAATAAGAGGAGGACACTCGCATGACCACCCTGACCCGTGCCGACTGGGAACAACGCGCCAAGGACCTGAAAATCGAAGGCCGCGCCTATATCAATGGCGAATACACCGATGCCGTCTCCGGCGAGACCTTCGAGTGCATCAGTCCGGTCGATGGCCGTCTGCTGGGCAAGATCGCCAGCTGCGACGCCGCCGATGCCCAGCGTGCTGTGGAAAACGCCCGCGCTACCTTCAATTCCGGTGTCTGGTCGCGCCTGGCGCCGACCAAACGCAAATCCACCATGATCCGTTTCGCCGGCCTGCTGAACAAGCACGCTGAAGAGCTGGCACTGCTCGAAACCCTGGACATGGGCAAGCCGATCAGCGACTCCCTGTACATCGACGTCCCGGGCGCGGCCCAAGCCCTGAGCTGGAGCGGCGAAGCCATCGACAAGATCTACGACGAAGTGGCCGCCACTCCGCACGATCAACTCGGCCTGGTAACCCGCGAGCCAGTGGGCGTGGTCGGTGCCATCGTGCCGTGGAACTTCCCGCTGATGATGGCGTGCTGGAAACTCGGCCCGGCGCTGTCGACCGGTAACTCGGTGATCCTCAAGCCGTCGGAAAAGTCGCCGCTGACCGCCATCCGCATCGCTCAACTGGCTGTTGAAGCCGGCATCCCGAAAGGCGTGCTGAACGTTCTGCCAGGGTACGGTCATACCGTCGGCAAGGCCCTGGCCCTGCACAACGACGTCGACACCCTGGTGTTCACAGGTTCGACCAAGATCGCCAAGCAACTGCTGATCTACTCCGGCGAATCGAACATGAAGCGCGTCTGGCTCGAAGCCGGCGGCAAGAGCCCGAACATCGTGTTTGCCGATGCGCCGAACCTGCAAGAGGCTGCCGAAGCCGCTGCTGGTGCCATCGCTTTCAACCAGGGCGAAGTCTGCACCGCGGGCTCGCGCCTGCTGGTCGAGCGTTCGATCAAGGACAAATTCCTGCCACTGGTGATCGAAGCGCTGAAAACCTGGAAGCCGGGCAATCCGCTGGACCCAGCTACCAACGTCGGTGCGCTGGTCGATACTCAGCAGATGAACACCGTGCTGTCCTACATCGAATCCGGTCATGCCGATGGCGCCAAGCTGGTGGCCGGTGGCAAGCGTACGCTGCAGGAAACCGGCGGCACCTACGTTGAGCCGACGATTTTCGACGGCGTGAGCAACGCGATGAAAATCGCCCAGGAAGAGATCTTCGGCCCGGTTCTGTCGGTGATCGCTTTCGACAGCGCCGAAGAAGCGGTGGCCATCGCCAACGATACTCCGTACGGCCTGGCCGCTGCGGTGTGGACTGCCGACATTTCCAAGGCTCACCTGACCGCCCGCGCCCTGCGTGCCGGTAGCGTGTGGGTCAACCAATACGACGGCGGCGACATGACCGCTCCGTTTGGTGGCTTCAAGCAATCGGGCAACGGTCGTGACAAATCGCTGCACGCGTTCGACAAATACACCGAGCTGAAGGCGACCTGGATCAAGTTGTAAGCCAGTGAAGGAGTCCGATGGTTAATCGGGCTCCTGACGTCGCAGATCCCTGTGGGAGCGAGCTTGCTCGCGATAGCGGTGTAACAGTCGACTTCAATGTTGAATGTTGCGCCACTACCGTGAGCAAGCTCGCTCCCACATTGTTTTGTGCAGCCTCGAAAAATAATTATCCACAGGAGCGTGGAACATGCGTTGGGCAACGTATTTCGCCGTTTTGGCGTCTGTCCTGAGTGTCGGCCTGGCCTTGGGCATCAGCATGCCGCTGGTTTCGTTTCGCCTCGAAAGCTGGGGTTATGGCTCGTTCGCCATTGGCGTGATGGCGGCGATGCCGGCCATCGGTGTGTTACTGGGGGCGAAAATTTCCAGCGATCTGGCGGCACGTTTCGGCACCGCCAATCTGATGCGGCTGTGCCTGTGGGCCGGGGCTGTTTCCATTGGCGTATTGGCGCTGTTGCCGAGCTATCCGATCTGGCTGGTGCTGCGCTTGATGATCGGGGTGATCCTGACCCTGGTATTTATCCTCGGTGAAAGCTGGATCAACCAGTTGGTGGTCGAGGAGTGGCGGGGGCGGCTGGTGGCGCTGTATGGCTGCAGTTACGCACTGAGCCAGTTGGCCGGCCCCGTGTTGCTGGGTTTTATCGGTACCGAGCACGATTACGGCTTATGGGTGGCTGTTGGCTTGTTGCTGGTTGCGCCCCTGTTGTTGCTGGGTCGCAGCGGTGCGCCCAGCAGCGAGGCCGCCAGCGTGACCTTGAGGGACCTGCTGGGCTTCTGCCGTGATCTGCCGGCGATTGCCTGGGCCGTGTCGCTGTTTGCCGCATTCGAAGCAATGATCCTGACGCTGTTGCCGGTCTATTGCCTGCGCCAGGGCTTCACCTCGGAAATCGCCTTGGCGATGGTCAGTACGGTGGTGGTCGGCGATGCCCTGTTGCAACTGCCGATTGGCGCCCTGGCGGATCGCCTGTCACGACGCGCCTTGTTTACCGGCTGTGCGGTGGTGTTGCTGGTGTCGAGCCTGGCGATCCCGTTGCTGATCGACACCTTGCTGATCTGGCCGCTGTGGGTGTTGTTCGGTGCCAGTGCCGGCGGGTTGTTTACCTTGTCGCTGATCCTGATCGGCGAGCGCTATCGCGACGATGCGCTGGTTCGGGCCAACGCGCACATTGCCCAGCTGTGGGGCATTGGCTGCCTGATTGGGCCTTTGCTGGCCGGCGCTGGCAGCCAGTGGATCAGCGGGCATGCGTTGCCGTTGCTGATGGCCGTGGGCGCTTTGGGGGTGTTGATCGTGGTGTCGCGCCAGGGGGCGTTTGGCACGGCGCAACCTGCATAACGACGGAAATCGACCGATCGCAGCCTGCTGGCTGCGATCCCTACAGCATCCGCTCCAGCCCGACCGTGTTGCTAAGCCAGGCATTGAAGCGCCGCCACCAGCTCCCCGGTTCTGTGGTCAGGGTGTGCAGCTGTCCGTCATCCTCGGTGACCCACACCACCTGGTCATTCTCCAGTTTCACCTCATAACTCAAGGCCGGTGCCATACCTTGCAGCGCCAGTTCGCGAACCCGCGCCGCCAGTTCCGGACTGTCTACCAGCACACCGACTTCTGTGTTCCACAGCACCGAACGCGGATCGAAGTTGAACGAGCCGACAAAGGATTTCTGACGGTCAAAGATCATCGCCTTGCTGTGCAGGCTTGAGTCGGACCCGCGATAACCCTTGCTGGAAAACAGGTGCGGGCCGCTACCGCCGCCACCGCTGCCTTCACCGGGCTGACGACGCAACTCAAACAGCTTCACGCCATGCTCCAGCAAGGCCTTACGGTAGGGCGCATAGCCACCGTGCACGGCCGGCACGTCGGTGGCTTCCAGTGCATTGGTCAGCAGACTCACCGAGACGCCCGCGTCAGCGCGTCCGGTGAGGTACACCAGCCCAGGCTGGCCGGGCACGAAGTACGCAGAGATCAGAATCAGTTCCTTGCTGACTTTTTCCAACTCCGGCGCCAATTGGGTCGTCAGCAGCAGTTGTGGATCAGGTTCGCCATCGGCCAGTACCTTGCTGGGTGCATCCCACAAAGCCTGGTTCCACGCCCAGATCAGCTCCCGGCGCCAGATATCCAGCCGCGGGTGGCGGGTGTAGCGCATCAGGTGTTGATAGAGCGCGTGGTTTTGCTGGCGAGTTTCGGCCAGGGACGCTTCCAGTTTGGCGCGGGTGTTTTCCAGGTCCCTGGCGGTCGGCTTGCTCGACAGGAATTCGTCGATCGGCTTGCTCAGGGCGCTGTTCCAGTACTGGTCGAAGCTGTGCCCGAGCTGCTCGGCAACCGGGCCGACGCCGAGCATGTCGATGTCGGTGAAGTTCATGTTCGGCTCGGCATCGAAATACTCGTCACCCAGATTGCGCCCGCCAACGATGGCCATGCTGTTGTCCGCCAGCCACAGCTTGTTGTGCATGCGTCGGTGCTGCTGCGACAGGTTGAACAGACGGCCCATGGTGCGCGTCACGCCTGTACTGCGACCCAGGTTCAGCGGGTTGAACACGCGGATCTGAATGTTCGGATGCACGGCGAGGGTGGCGATGACCAGGTCCAGGCCATCAGTGGCGGTGTCATCCAGCAGGATTCGCACGCGAACGCCACGGTCGGCGGCTTTGAGCAGTTCTTCGATCAGCATGCGTGTGCTGATGCCGTCGTGCACGATGTAGTACTGCAGATCGAGGCTGCTTTGCGCGTTGCGGATCAGTTCGGCGCGGGCCGTGAACGCTTCGGTGCTGTCAGGCAACAAGCGAAAACCGGACTGCCCTTGATAGGGGGCTGCTTGCGCCCGGACCGAACGACCGAAGGCCGAGTCTGACGCCGGCAGTGCCTGACTGGGGATGCGCTGTACGTCGACGTTGGCGCAACCGCCCAGGATCGAAGCGAGCAACAGAAGAGCGAGCAGGGATTGTCTGACTCTCACGTAGGATCGTTCCGATTGGCGGCGTGTGTTGGCATATGGACGACGGCTTCCGGATAAAGGTCAGTCGGTCAACGAGTCGGTTTCCGCCAGCAGCCTGATCGCTGTTGCGCCAACCTTGCGTACGGCTTCCTCGATGAGCGGTGTTGGCTTGGCAGCGTAGTTCATCCGCAGGCAATTGCGGTACTTGCCCGAGGCGGAAAAAATGCTGCCGACAGCAATCTGTACACCCTGATCGTGCAAGGCGCGATTGAGTTTCAGGGTATCGAAGCCTTCCGGCAGTTCGACCCAGAGCATAAAGCTGCCTTGCGGGCGACTGGCCCGGGTGCCGGCCGGGAAGTAACGGGTTACCCAGTCGATCATCACGTCGCGGTTGCGCTGGTATTGCGTACGCATGCGGCGCAGATGCGGTTCGAAGTGGCCGCCCTTGAGGAACTCGGCGATGGCGATTTGCGGTTGCGGGGCGGTGGAGCCGGTGCTGATGTACTTCATGTGCAGCACCCGCTCCAGATACCGGCCGGGTGCGACCCAGCCGATGCGCAGACCGGGTGCCAGGGTCTTGGAAAACGAGCTGCACAGCAGCACGCGGCCGTCCTCGTCGAAGGACTTGATGGTGCGCGGGCGCGGGTAGGTGTAGGCCAGTTCGCCATACACATCGTCCTCGATGATCGCCACGTCAAAACGCTGGGCGAGGTTCAGCAGCGCGCGTTTGCGCGACTCCGGCATGATGTAGCCGAGCGGGTTGTTGCAGTTGGGGGTCAGCTGAATGACCTTGATCGGCCATTGTTCCAGCGCTAGCTCCAGCGCGTCGAGGCTGATGCCAGTCAGCGGATCGGTCGGTATTTCCAGGGCCTTCATGCCCAGGCCCTTGAGGGTCTGCATGGCGCCGTGAAAGCTCGGTGAGTCCACCGCGACAATGTCCCCCGGCTCGCAGATCGCGCGGATGCTGGTGGACAGCGCTTCATGACACCCGGTGGTGATCACCAGATCGCTGGGGCTCAACTGGCACCCGGAATCGAGCATCAGCCGGGCGATCTGTTCGCGCAGCTCGAGATTGCCGTGGATGTTGTCGTAATACAGGCCTGGCATGTCCTGCCGACGACTGATGCGCGCCAGATCCCGCAGCAGCGGTTTCATGGTCGGCGAGTTGATGTCCGGCATGCCGCGCCCCAGCTGCACCACGTCCTTGCGCGGCACCGCGCGAATCAGCTCCAGCACTTGATCCCATTGGGAAATGTCCACCGGACGCTGGGCCGGGCGGCCAATCGCCGGCAGTTCAGGCAACTCACGACAGGCCGGCACGAAGTACCCGGATTTGGGCCGAGGCGTGGCCAGGCCACTGTCCTCGAGCACGCGATAGGCCTGCTGCACCGTGCTCAGGCTGACCCCGTGTTCGACACTAAGCGCCCGCACGGAGGGCAACCGGTCACCCGGGCGGTAGAAGCCCTGTTCGATACGCGTGCCGAGCAATTCGGCCAGGTTGACGTAGAGGGTCATGGTGCAGCCTCGAGGCAGGTGATTCGGTTGACCAGTACAGATCAGGCAAAAATACAGGATTCAGTCGTGTAAAAGGCAAATCTGTATGGAAATAATACAGTGGTGTTGAATCTGTAACGCTTTTGCTCACTCGCGCATCATGAAATCTCTGGCTACCCAAGTAAACAGGAGCAATCAAAATGAACGGCTTGAGCGATGTGCGGCTGACGTTACACAGTCAGGAACTGGTGGCAGGGCAGGAGGACAGTGCATGGAATTCGGCCATGCGCAATGCGCCATCCTGCATGAGCCGCTGGGATCTGTTCTGGCATCGTCTGCACACGCGCAAGGCGTTGCTGGCGCTGACACCCGAGCAGCTCAAGGATGTCGGGCTGACCCGTGAGCAGGCGCGGGAGGAGGGGTTGAAGCCTTTCTGGAGGCTCTGAGTGCAGGGCCTCATCGCGAGCAAGCTCGCTCCCACAAGGGGCGGTGGTGAACGCAAATCTTGTGTACACCGCCACACACTGTGGGAGCGAGCTTGGTCCGGGCGGCGATCCGACGATGGCGTCGGCAATGACGCAGGGAATCTTTCAGACCAACTCTTTAAGCCGATGCCACAGCATCCCCAATGCCAACAACGGCGAACGCAAATGCTTACCGCCGGGGAAGGTGATGTGCGGCACCTTGGCGAACAGATCGAACCCGCCGCCCTGTTGCCCGCTGATCGCTTCGGCGAGCAATTTGCCCGCCAGGTGCGTGGCGTTCACGCCGTGCCCGGAATAGGCCTGGGCGTAGTACACATTGGGTTGATCCTTGAGTCGCCCGATCTGCGGCAGGCGGTTGGCGCCGATGCCGATCATGCCGCCCCACTGATAGTCGATCTTCACGCCCGCCAATTGCGGGAAAACGTCGAGCATCTTCGGCTGCATGTACGCAGCAATGTCTTTCGGATCGCGGCCCGAGTAATGACAGGCGCCACCGAACAGCAGGCGCCTGTCCGCCGAGAGTCGGTAGTAATCCAGCGCCACCCGTTGATCACAGACCGCCATGTTCTGCGGCAACAGGTCATGGGCCTGCGCTTCGCTCAACGGCTCGGTGGCGATGATATAGCTGCCCGCGGGCAATACTTTGCCGCTGAGCTCCGGGTTGAGATTGTTCAGGTAGGCGTTGCAACCCAGTACCAGGGTCTTGGCGCGCACCGAGCCCTGAGCGGTATGCACCTTCACCTCGGAACCGTAGTCGATGCGGGTGACGGCGGATTGCTCGAACAGCTTTACGCCCAGTTGCTGCGCGGCAGCGGCTTCACCCAGGGCCAGGTTCAGTGGATGCAGATGCCCCGAGCCCATGTCGATCAGACCGCCGACATAGCGCTTTGAGCCGACCACGGTGTGCATCTCGTGGGCTTGCAGCAATCGCGTTTCGTAGCGATAACCGAGGCCGTGCAGTTCTTCGGCGTCCTCGGCAAATCCTTCCAGGTCTTTCGGTTTGTTGGCGAGGTCGCAGTAGCCCCAGGTCAAGTCGCAGGGGATCTGGAAACGCTTAACGCGTTGGCGGACGATTTCCACCGCCTCCAGCCCCATGAGCTTCATCTGCCGCACGCCTTCGATGCCGACTACATTGCTGAACTGATCGAGACCGTGACCGACGCCGCGAATCAACTGCCCGCCATTGCGCCCGCTGGCGCCCCAGCCGATCCTGCGTGCTTCCAGCAACACCACATTCAGGCCACGTTCGGCCAGTTCAAGCGCCGTGTTCAACCCGGAAAACCCGCCACCGACCACGCATACATCGGCCAGCACTTCACCCTTTAGCGCCGGGTATTCGGGCTGCGGCAGGCTGCTGGCGGCGTAATAGGACGCGGTGTGCTGCTGGGGCGGGGCAGGCTGTTGAGCACGGGCATTCATGTGCGTATTCCTGATTTTTGTGTTTAGAAAATTTGACGGAGCATAAGCCGGACCTTCCCGGGCGGGCAACATTGGTCGGCCAGCGCTGTCTGGATCGCGGTTTTTGCCGCACAATTGCGCTCCATTTCGCTCAAGGTCGGCGCTCGATGAGCTGCAACAGTCAGACAATTCGCACCCTGCGCCAGCAGATTCCCTCGTTCGAGTGCGTCCCGGGCTGCCATGACTGCTGTGGGCCGGTGACCACCTCACCCGAGGAAATGTCGCGCCTGCCGCGCAAGACCCGCGCCGAGCAGGACGCCGCGATGGATGAACTCAACTGTGTGCATCTGGGGCCAAACGGCTGCACCGTGTATGACGAGCGGCCGCTGATTTGCCGGCTGTTCGGCACCACCAAAACCTTGCCATGCCCGAACGGGCGTGGGCCTGTGGAGCTGATTCATCCACGGGTGGAGAAGCAGGTGTTCGAATACATGGCATCGAACCGGCAGGTGCTGGTTTAAGCGCTGCGAATCCTCAGTCCGGAATCGGCAACGTCAGGCTCTCCTTCACCTCTTCCATCACGATGTAGCTCTTGGACTCACGCACGTGCGGGAGCTTGAGCAGGATGTCACCCAGCAGCTTGCGATAGGAGGCCATCTCGGAAATCCGTGCCTTCACCAGGTAGTCGAAATCCCCCGACACCAGGTGGCACTCCAGCACATGGGGCAGTTTCAGCACCGCGCGTCGGAACTCTTCAAAGGTATCGCCGGATTTGTAGTCCAGGCTGATCTCGACGAATACCAGCAAACTACCCTTCAAATGCTGCGGATTGAGCCTGGCGTTGTAGCCCATGATGATCCCTTCGCGCTCCAGGCGCCGGACCCGCTCAGTACAGGGCGTGGTCGAGAGCCCGACCTTCTCCCCAAGCTCCGTAAACGAAATCCGCCCGTCCGCTTGCAGGATCCGCAGGATGTTGCGGTCGATCTTGTCCAGCTCACGTTTGGTCTGAGTGTTGGTACGCATAGGGGATGCGCCTCCGTGAAAAGGGTTTTTGCCGAGAATTGTCGCCAAATATAGGCGCTTATATAGTGAAAAGCACTGGCAAATCTTTTTTACACTGCGCGCATCTGTAGCTCTGAACAACAAACGTCAGCGGTTAGCCGCGATGAGGGATATGAAAATGCGCGTCATGGTCTTGGGTAGCGGCGTTATCGGTACCACCAGTGCTTATTATCTGGCCCGTGCCGGGTTTGAAGTGGTGGTCGTGGACCGGCAGCCGGCTGCTGCCATGGAGACCAGTTTCGCCAACGCCGGCCAGGTGTCGCCGGGTTATGCCTCGCCGTGGGCTGCGCCGGGCGTGCCGCTCAAAGCCATCAAGTGGCTGCTGGAGCGCCACGCACCTCTGGCGATCAAGGCCACTGGCGACATCGACCAGTACCTGTGGATGGCGCAGATGCTGCGCAACTGCACCGCCAGCCGTTACGCGGTGAACAAGGAGCGCATGGTCCGTCTGTCCGAGTACAGCCGTGACTGCCTCGACGAACTGCGCGCCGAAACCGGCATCGCCTACGAAGGCCGCAGCCTCGGTACGACTCAACTGTTCCGTACCCAGGCGCAACTGGACGGTGCCGCGAAAGACATCGCTGTGCTGAAAGAGTCCGGCGTACCCTTCGAACTGCTCGATCGCGAAGGCATTGCCCGCGTCGAACCGGCGCTGGCCAGCGTCACCGACATTCTCGCCGGTGCCCTGCGCCTGCCGAACGACCAGACCGGCGACTGCCAGATGTTCACCACCAAGCTGGCCGAAATGGCCAAGAACCTCGGTGTTGAATTCCGTTTCGGTCAGGACATCCAGAAGCTCGACTTCGCCGGTGATCGCATCAACGGCGTGTGGATCGACGGCAAGCTGGAAACCGCCGACCGCTACGTGCTGGCCCTCGGCAGCTACTCGCCGCAGCTGCTCAAGCCGCTGGGCATCAAGGCGCCGGTGTACCCGCTCAAGGGTTACTCGCTGACCGTGCCGATCACCAACCCGGCGATGGCCCCGACTTCGACCATTCTCGACGAGACCTACAAGGTCGCGATCACCCGTTTCGACAACCGCATCCGCGTCGGCGGCATGGCGGAGATTGCCGGTTTTGACCTGTCGCTGAACCCGCGTCGCCGCGAAACCCTGGAGATGATCGTCAACGACCTTTATCCTCAGGGCGGCGATCTGGCCCAGGCCAGCTTCTGGACCGGTTTGCGTCCAACCACCCCGGACGGCACCCCGATCGTCGGCGCCACGCCGTTCAAGAACCTGTTCCTGAACACCGGTCACGGCACCCTCGGCTGGACCATGGCGTGCGGTTCCGGCCGTCTGCTGGCTGACCTGATGGCGAAGAAAAAGCCGCAGATCAGCGCCGAAGGTCTCGATATTTCCCGTTATGGCAACAAAGCCCAGGAGTCCGCAAAACATGCCCGTCCAGCGCCAGCTCACCAATGAGCGCATGAGTCAGATCGTCACCCACAACGGCACGGTTTACCTGGCCGGGCAAGTGGGCGACGACTTCAACGCCGGGGTTGAGCAGCAGACGCGCGAGGTGCTCGCCAAGATCGAGCGCTTGCTCGATCAGGCCGGGACCGACAAGCAGCATTTGTTGTCGGCGACGATCTACCTGAACGACATCGACGCGCACTTTGCCGGCATGAATTCGGTGTGGGACCAGTGGCTGCCAAAGGGCGCCGCCCCGGCCCGTGCCACCGTCGAAGCGAAGATGGCCAAGCCGAGCATCCTGGTCGAGATCTCCATCGTCGCCGCCTTGCCGTAAGTATAAAGATCCCTCTCCCGGTGCGACTGGCGGTTTACGCCGTCAGCCAGCGCCGGTTTTTATTCCAATGACCCGACCAGAAGTCTGCCGCCATGCGTCCTGCCCGTGCCCTGATCGACCTTCAAGCCCTGCGCAACAACTACCGAATCGCCCGTGAACTGACGGGGGCGAAGGCCCTTGCCGTGATCAAGGCCGATGCCTATGGCCATGGCGCGGTGCGCTGCGCCCAGGCGCTGGAAGGCGAGGCCGATGGCTTTGCCGTGGCCTGTATCGAAGAGGCCCTGGAGCTGCGTGCAGCGGGTATTCGTGCACCGGTGTTGCTGCTGGAAGGTTTTTTTGAAGCCGAAGAGCTGGCGCTGATCGTCGAACATGATTTCTGGTGCGTGGTGCATTCGCTGTGGCAGCTTGAAGCCATCGAGAAGGCGGCGCTGAGCAAGCCGATCACCGTGTGGCTCAAGCTCGATTCGGGCATGCACCGGGTCGGTCTGCATCCGGCGGATTATCAGACGGCTTATCAGCGTCTGCAGGCCAGCGGCAAGGTCGAGAAGATCGTGTTGATGAGCCACTTCGCCCGCGCCGATGAGTTGCACGAGCAGGCCAGCGCCGATCAGGTGGCGGTGTTTGAAGCCGCCCGCAAGGATTTGTCCGCCGAGGTGAGTTTGCGCAATTCGCCGGCGGTGCTCGGCTGGCCGCAGATCCCGAGCGACTGGGTGCGTCCGGGCATCATGCTCTACGGAGCCACGCCGTTCGAAGAAGCCAACGAAGTGGCAGCACGTCTGCAACCGGTGATGACGCTGGAATCGAAGGTGATTTGCGTGCGCGAATTGCCGGCCGGCGAGCCGATCGGTTACGGCGCCAAATTCATCACCCAGAAACCGATGCGCGTTGGCGTGGTGGCCATGGGTTATGCCGACGGCTATCCGCGTCACGCACCGACCGGCACCCCGGTGCTGGTGGCTGGGCAACGCAGCCAGTTGATTGGCCGGGTGTCGATGGACATGCTGTGCATCGATCTCACCGACATACCGCAGGCCGGACTCGGTTCGACGGTCGAATTGTGGGGCAAGAACATCCTTGCCAGCGACGTGGCAATGGCTGCCGACACGATTCCGTACCAGATCTTCTGCAACCTGCGCCGGGTGCCACTGCTCTATTCCGGGGCTTGATGCACAAGGTTCAACGCCGAAAGTCGACTCGCTGACCAGGATTCAGGTCAAAGTGTTGTAAATACTGAACGCTGTCGCCATGATAACGTTCATTATTCCAACAATTCTGAATCCTGGAGGCGCAAGCTTTGGACGTCGGTGAGCGACTGCAATCCATCCGTAGGCTCAAGGGCCTTTCCCAGCGTGAACTCGCCAAGCGTGCGGGAGTCACCAACAGCACGATCTCGATGATCGAGAAGAACAGCGTGAGCCCCTCGATCAGTTCGCTGCGCAAGGTACTGGGCGGGATTCCCATGTCCATGGTCGAGTTCTTTTCCGAGGAAATCCTCCAGGAAAAACCCACTCAGATTGTCTACAAGGCCAATGAGCTGATCGACATCTCCGATGGCGCGGTGACCATGAAGCTGGTCGGCCGGGCGCATCCGAGCCGAGCCATTGCCTTCCTCAATGAAATCTATCCGCCAGGCGCCGACACCGGTGACGAGATGCTCACCCATGAGGGCGAGGAAACCGGCATTCTGGTCGAAGGCAAACTGGAACTGGTGGTCGGGCTTGAAACTTTTGTGCTCGAAGCCGGCGATAGCTACTACTTTGAAAGTACCAAGCCCCATCGCTTCCGGAATCCGTTCGATGTGCCTGCGCGACTAATCAGCGCAGCTACCCCGGCGAATTTCTAAGAAAAGAGGCGTCCTGCCAGTATCGCAGAGGCGCCCGGGCTGTTTTTCCGTCGCGAGCTAAGACCCCTTTGACTTTAGGGTTGTTTCAGAGCGACGGGCTTACCGCTATACTTGCGCCCGCCTGCGAACCGTGGCCGTAGGCGTGACTAGCCACCATTGAGGGTGAACGCGTGAATCTAATTATGAAAATGCTGGCTGCACCAGCAACCGTTTTGGCCCTATGGGCTGTCAGCGCTCAAGCTGCGACGAATGACGATATTGCCAAGCGCCTTGAACCGGTCGGTCAGGTCTGTGTTCAGGGTCAGGAGTGCAAGGGGATGGAAGTGGCAGCCTCCGCAGGTGGCGGCGGTGGTGCCAAGACCCCGGACGAAGTGATTGCAAAACATTGCAACGCTTGCCACGGCACTGGCCTGTTGGGCGCACCGAAAATCGGTGACGCGGCAGCCTGGAAAGACCGTGCCGATCACCAGGGCGGCCTCGACGGCATTCTGGCCAAGGCCATTACCGGTATCAACTCGATGCCGCCAAAAGGCACCTGCGCCGACTGCTCGGATGAAGAGCTGAAGGGCGCGATCCAGAAGATGTCCGGCCTGAAATAAGCGCGCATCTTTCGCGAAAAAGCCGCTTTCGAGCGGCTTTTTTGTGCCCGCGATTTGATCTTGATGGCTGTTCATTGCAGCAAAGACCCGGCAAGCTCGGTCCAACCCCAGGTCATGGAATGTAAGGGAGGATCCGATGGTTCAGCTGTGTTCTATCGAGCAAGCGGTCGATGAGGTGTTGGCGAGGTTGCCGACGCATATCCACATGGGTCTGCCGTTGGGTCTTGGCAAGCCGAACCCCTTCGTCAACGCCTTGTACCGGCGTATCGCCGCGCTGCCCGAACGCCGACTGACGATCTACACCGCCTTGTGTCTGGGGCGCCCAGCCTTGGGTGACGGGTTGCAGAAACGCTTCCTTGAGCCCTTTATCGAGCGAGTATTCGGCGACTACCCGGAGCTGGAGTTCCTCACCGATCTGCACCGCGACAGTCTCCCGGCCAACATCCACATTGAGCAATTCTTCATGCAGCCTGGCAGCCTGCTCAACAGTGCGGCCGCCCAGCAGGATTACGTCAGCAGCAACTACAGCCACGCCGCCCGCGACATCAACGCCGCCGGCTTGAACCTGGTGGCGCAAATGGTCGCCAGCCATGCCGATCATCCTGATCGCCTGAGCCTGAGCTGCAACCCGGATATCACCCTCGATCTGCTGCCTAAGATCGCCAAACGCCGCGCTGCCGGCGAGACCATCCTGATGCTCGGCCAAGTGCACAATGACTTGCCCTACATGCCCGGCGACGCGGAACTGGGTATCGACGACTTCGATTTGCTCATCGATGCCAAGGACAGCACCACGCTGTTCTCCACGCCAAACATGCCGGTGGGCTTTCAGGATCATTTCATCGGCCTGCACGCCAGCACCCTGGTGCGCGATGGCGGCACCTTGCAGATCGGCATTGGTTCGATGGGCGATGCGGTGACCGCGGCTTTGTTGGCCCGGCAAGCCGATAGCCAGGGTTACCAGGCGTTGCTGGCGGACGTGAACCTCAGCCAATGGGCGCAACTGATCGCCCGTGAAGGCGGCCTCGAACCATTCGCCAAAGGCCTCTACGGTTGCAGTGAAATGTTCGTCAACGGCCTGTTGGTGCTGGCGGACGCCGGAGTTTTGCGGCGCAAGGTTTACCCGGATGTGGAAACCCAGCAGCGCGCCAATACCGGCACGCTGGATGAAACGGCGCAAACCGATGGCATCTCGGTGCACGGCGGCTTCTTTCTCGGACCGCGCAGTTTTTATGAACGCCTGCGTGAGTTACCGCAGAGCAAGCGTCTCGAATTCAACATGACCCGTATCAGCTACATCAATGAGCTCTACGGTCAGGAGGAGCTCAAGCGTCTGCAGCGCCTCGATGCGCGGTTCATCAATACGGCATTCACCGTGACCTTGCTCGGCGCCGGTGTGGCCGATCAACTGGAAGACGGGCGCGTGCTCAGCGGCGTAGGCGGGCAGTACAACTTTGTGGTGCAAGGCCACGCGCTCGAAGGTGCTCGTTCGATATTGCTGCTGCGCAGCTGGCGCGAATCCGCCGGTGAGGTCAGTTCGAACATCGTCTGGGAATACGGCCACTGCACCATCCCCCGGCACCTGCGCGACATCGTCGTGACCGAGTACGGCATCGCCGATCTGCGGGGCAAAACCGATGCGGCGGTGATTGAAGCGTTACTGAACATCAGCGACTCACGCTTCCAGCAGGGGTTGATCGAGCAGGCGCAGAAGGTAGGCAAGTTGCCGAAGGATTTTTGTCTCGATCCGCGTTTTACCGACAACAACCCACAGCGTTTGCAGGACATTCGGGCGCGTCATCAGCAGCTGTTTCCGGAGTATCCGCTGGGCAGTGATTTCACCGAGGTGGAGCGCGATGTGTTGCGGGCGCTGAACTGGCTCAAGAGCAAGTTCAAGTTGAGCGAGATTCTGCAGTTGGGCAAGGCTGCGCTTGACGCGCCAGAGCCTTCGTCATTTCCCGAGCATTTGCAGCGCATGCAACTGAGCAACCCGGACGGGCTGAAGGAGGATTTGTATCAGCGGTTGTTGCTAACCGGCCTGAAGGCCACTGCGCAGTAACAGCCACACAAAACACTGTGGGAGCGAACTCGCTCCCACAAGTCTTGCGGCGTAGTTGTGTCAGTGATCAGTCGATGAAGGTCACGACACCGCCCGCCAGCGACTTCACACGCGCCAGCGATTCAACGCGATAGCCCTGCGAATCCAGCTCGGCACGGCCGCCCTGGAACGACTTCTCGATCACGATGCCCAGGCCGGCAACGGTCGCGCCGGCCTGCTTGATGATCGAAATCAGCGCCTGGGACGCCTTACCGTTGGCCAGGAAGTCGTCGATGATCAGCACGCGGTCGCTGCTGGTCAGGTGGCGCGGGGAGATGGCCACGGTGCTCTCGGTTTTCTTGGTGAACGAGTAAACGGTTGCCGACAGCAGGTTTTCAGTCAGGGTCAGGGACTGTTGCTTGCGGGCAAAAATCACCGGCACACCGAGGTTCAGACCGGTCATGATCGCCGGGGCAATGCCCGAGGCTTCGATGGTGACGATCTTGGTGATGCCCGAATCCTTGAACAGCGTGGCGAATTCGTCGCCGATCAGCTTCATCAGGGCCGGGTCGATCTGGTGGTTCAGGAAGGCGTCGACCTTCAGGACCTGGTCGGAAAGCACGATGCCTAGTTCGCGGATTTTCTGCTGCAATGCTTCCATGAAGCTGTCCTCATTTGGCGCTTTGTGCGCCGAAGGTCTAGTAAAATGTGGTCAATTCTAGCGCTTTAACATCGCGCGTATATCAGCCAATGCGCTATTGCCCCGCACGGCTTTGACTTCGGTCGGTGTGTCGTCGTTGCCTTCCCAGGCCAGATCGTCCGGCGGCAGCTCATCGAGGAAGCGGCTTGGCGAGCAATCGATGATCTCGCCGTATTGCTTGCGCTTGGCGGCGAAGGTGAAAGCCAGGGTCTGGCGCGCACGGGTAATGCCCACGTAGGCCAGGCGGCGCTCTTCTTCGATGGTGTCGGCTTCGATGCTGGAGCGGTGCGGGAGGATTTCCTCTTCCATGCCCATGATGAACACGTAGGGGAATTCCAGGCCCTTGGACGCATGCAAGGTCATCATCTGCACGCCTTCGGCGCCGTCCTCTTCTTCCTGCTGGCGTTCCAGCATGTCGCGCAGGACGAGTTTGCCGATGGCGTCTTCAACGGTCATTTCGCCGTCTTCGTCTTTTTCCAGGGTGTTCTTCAGCGCCTCGATCAGGAACCACACGTTACCCATGCGGTAATCGGCGGCCTTGTCGCTGGAGCTATTGGTGCGCAGCCAGTTCTCGTAGTCGATGTCCATGACCATGCTGCGCAGCGCCGAGATCGGGTCTTCGCCGGCGCACTGCTCGCGGACCTTGTCCATGAAACGCTTGAAGCGCGACAGGCGATCGGTGAAACGGCTGTCCAGATGCTCGCCCAGGCCGATTTCATCGGTGGCGGCGTACATCGAGATCTTGCGTTCGGTGGCGTAGTTGCCGAGCTTTTCCAGGGTGGTCGAACCGATCTCGCGACGCGGAACGTTGATCACGCGCAGGAAGGCGTTGTCGTCGTCCGGGTTCACGATCAGGCGGAAGTAGGCCATCAGGTCCTTTACTTCCTGGCGTCCGAAAAAGCTGTTACCGCCGGACAGGCGATACGGCACCTGGTGGTGCTGCAATTTCAGCTCGATCAGCTTGGCCTGGTAGTTGCCGCGATAGAGGATCGCAAAGTCGCTGTACGGACGGTCGGTGCGCAGGTGCAGGCTGAGGATTTCCACGGCCACACGTTCGGCTTCGGCGTCTTCGTTGCGGCAGCGGATCACGCGAATCTCGTCACCGTGGCCCATTTCACTCCACAGCTGCTTTTCGAATTCGTGGGGGTTGTTCGAGATCAGCACGTTGGCGCAGCGCAGGATGCGGCTGGTGGAGCGGTAGTTCTGCTCCAGCATCACCACTTTCAAGGACGGGTAGTCTTCCTTGAGCAACATCAGGTTTTCCGGGCGCGCGCCTCGCCAGGCATAGATCGACTGGTCGTCGTCGCCTACCACGGTGAACTGGTTGCGTTTGCCGATGAGCATTTTCACCAGCAGGTACTGGCTGGCGTTGGTGTCCTGGTATTCGTCCACCAGCAGGTAACGCACCTTGTTCTGCCACTTCTCCAGGATGTCGGCGTGTTCTTCGAACAGCTTCACCGGCAGCAGGATCAGGTCGTCGAAGTCCACCGCGTTGAACGCCTTGAGTGTGCGCTGGTAGTGGGTGTAGACGATGGCGGCGGTCTGTTCCTTGGGGTTGCGTGCGTTTTCCAGGGCCTGGGCCGGGAGGATCAGGTCGTTCTTCCAGGCGCCGATCATGTTCTTGATCTCGTCGACGCCGTCGTCGCCGGAGTATTCCTTCTGCATGATGTCG
Source organism: Pseudomonas vancouverensis (assembly GCF_004348895.1). Taxonomy (GTDB): domain Bacteria; phylum Pseudomonadota; class Gammaproteobacteria; order Pseudomonadales; family Pseudomonadaceae; genus Aquipseudomonas; species Aquipseudomonas vancouverensis. Next base: position 419,454 of record NZ_RRZK01000007.1, on the reverse strand, counting down.
GTCATCAGGGCCTTGACGTCGGTCTCGTCGAAGATCGAGAAACCGGGTTTGTAGCCCAGCCGCACATGTTCCTTGCGGATGATGTTCAGGCCCAGGTTGTGGAAGGTGCAGACCGTCAGGCCGCGGCCCTCGCCGGCGCGCAGCAGGGTGCCGACCCGTTCCTTCATCTCGCGCGCGGCCTTGTTGGTGAAGGTCATGGCGACGATGTACTGGGCGCGGATGCCGCAGTTCTGGATCAGGTGCGCAATCTTGCGCGTGATCACGCTGGTCTTGCCGGAGCCAGCACCGGCGAGCACCAATAGAGGGCCGCCGACGTAGTTCACGGCTTCTTGCTGCCGGGGATTGAGTCGGGACATACGAAAATTCGGGAGTCGTTGACGAAATGGGCCGGCATTTTAACAGGCTCAGCGAATTGTGCTGCTCTGTCCGACTTGTGACGTACCACGCTATCTATATTTGCCGGTTTTGATACTTTCACGCAGGATGCGCAACGAATATACGGCTAATGTTCGTAATTCCGGATACAAAGGCCTCGTTTGATAACTGATGTCATTGGTCATTGGTTAACAGCACGGCATAATGCCTGCCGCCTACATCATTGCAGAGTCTAGGGAGCTAGCTTGTCTACGCCTGTCGAACCCTTGCGTTTGCTGCTACTGGCCGAAGAGCCAGCGTGGGCAGCGTTGTTGCGCGAGTGTCTGGCTCCAATGGGGAGCTCGGCCGTGCTCATCAGCGCGCCGAGTTGGGAGTCGGTCAGCAGTCTGTTCGATGACAACCGCAGCGCGGTGTTGTTGACGATCCCGGAACTTCAACCGGCGCCAGGCCGTTGCAGCCTGCCGACGGTATTGTTGCTCGACCATGAGCCGCTGACCCCACCTGACGGTGTGAGTGACTGGCTGGTGCGCGACCTGCTTGATCCCGGCATGCTGCGCCGGTGCCTGCGGCATGTGCGCGAGCGTGGTGTGCTGGAAACCACTCTGCAACGCCTGGCCGAGCAAGACCCGCTCACCGGCATCGCCAATCGCCAGGGTTTCCAGACCCTGCTGACCGCACGGCTGGCGGAAAACGACGGCCGTGGCCTGGCCCTCGGCCATCTCGATCTCGATAACTTCCGTTACGCCAACGACGCCCTTGGCCATCAGGCCGGTGATCGCCTGATCCTGCAAGTGGTTGCGCGGCTGAAGAACCAGCTCGAAGCCGGTGATCAACTGGCGCGGCTGGGCAGTGACGAATTCGCCTTGTTGATCGACACCCGTCGTGCGCCGCAACGCGCCGAGTGGATGGCCGAACGCATCAGCGAAGCCCTGGCGGAACCCTACTGGGTCGACGGCGAGAGCCTGTTGATCGGCTCCAGCCTGGGCATCGCCCATGCCCGCGCCCAGGCAGGTGCAGACCCCTTGATGTGGCATGCGCATATCGCCATGCAGCAGGCCAAGAGCACCCAGGGCTGCACCTTTCATATTTTCAACGAACGCATCAACCGCAATGCCCGCAGCATCGCCGACCTCGAAACCGAGTTGCGCCGGGCGCTGCGCCGCGATGAGCTGGAGTTGCACTACCAGCCGCGCTTGAATCTTGAAGACGGCCAGATCGTTGGCCTCGAAGCCCTGGTGCGCTGGCGCCATGGCGAGCGTGGCTTGCTGCCGCCGAGCGAGTTCGTACCGCTGGCCGAGCAGAGTGGCTTGATCGTGCCATTGGGTTACTGGGTGATTTCCCGGGCCCTGCGCGACATGCAGGCGCTGCGTGAGCGTGGCATCCCGGCGTTGCACATGGCGATCAACCTGTCGTTCCGGCAGTTTCAGGACAGCCAGTTGCTCCCGACGCTGAGCCGGTTGATTGCCGAACGCGGCGTCGAAGCGCAGTGGCTGGAATTTGAACTGACCGAAACCGCCGTCATGCGCCGCAGCGATCTGGTCAAGCAGACCATGGATGCCCTCGGGCGTCTTGGTGTGCGCTTCTCCCTTGACGACTTTGGCACCGGCTTCTCCTCTTTCGTGCACCTCAACAGCCTGCCGATCACCTTGCTGAAGATCGACAAGAGCTTTGTCGGCGGCATGGAGCAGCGCGAGGAGAACCGCAAATTGGTGCACGCGATGATCAACCTGGCGCACAACCTCAATCTCGAGGTGGTGGCGGAAGGCGTGGAGACACCGGAACAACTGGACTTGCTTCGCGGGTTCGATTGCGATCAGGTGCAGGGATATCTGATCAGCAAGCCGTTGCCGCTGGCGGATCTGGTGGAATACCTGACGTTTGGTTCCAGTCAGCAGCCCATGCTGGAAATTGTTAGCTGATCCCGATTCTTCATTCGGCAAATAACCTGTGTGAGCAAGCTCGCTCCCACAGGGGCTCAGTCTGGCTGAGCGACTGTGAAACCATTCTGTTGCGCCGGCTCTCGCCGGATCATCCGCTTCATTTTCCACTCGAAGGCCAGCGTCAGACTCACTGCCGCACAGGCCAGGCCAAGCGCTAACCCCCACCAGACACCCGTCGGTCCCCAGTTCAAGTGGAAGGCCATCCACCAGGCGGCCGGTGCGCCGATCAACCAATAGCAACCCAGCCCCACCAGGAAGGTGGTCTTGGCATCCTTGAGCCCGCGAATGCAGCCCATGGCGATGGTTTGCGTGCCGTCGAACAGCTCGAACCATGCCGCCACCGCCAGCAGGCTCACGGCCAGCTTGATGACCTCCTGAAACGCCGGGTCATTGTGGTCCAGGAACAGCCCGACCAACTGATTGGGCAGCAGCCAGAAGACCATCGCGAAACACAACATCGCTGCGGCACCGAAGGCCAGGCCGACCCTTCCGGCCAGGCGCGCGCGCAGCAGTTGCCCGGCGCCGTAATGCTGGCCGATGCGCATGGTGATCGCGTAGGACATGCCCGCCGGGACCATGAACGCCACCGAGACGATTTGCAGGGCAATCTGGTGCGCGCCCAATTGCGTGCTGCCCATGGTGCCCATGCACAGCGCAGCAAAGGCGAACAGACCCACTTCCACTGCGTACGTCCCGCCAATCGGCAAGCCGAGGCGCCACAGTTCCTTGAGATATGGCCGATTGAGCCGCGACAGACCCTGACGCAACGGGTAGGCGTCGTACGCCGGATGCCGGCGGATGTGCCACGCCAGGGCCAGGGCCATCAGGTTGGCGACAATCGCCGTGACCAGGCCGATGCCCATCAAGCCCAGTTTCGGCAAGCCGAACATCCCGGTGATCAACGCATAGTTGAGCAGGAAGTTGGCAACCGTACCGGCAAGGCTGATGACCATCACCGGCGTGGCGCGGCCGATGGCGCTGGTGAAACCGCGCAGGGCCATGAAGCTCAGGTAACCGGGCAATGCGAACGGCAGGAAAATCAGGAACTGCCCGGCCGAATGGACGTTGGTTTCGGTCTGGCCGAACAGCAGCAGCACCGGTTTGAGGTTCCACAGCAGCAGGCCGGCAACCAATGCCATCAACCAGGCCAGCCACAGCCCGGCCTGCGTCAGGCGGGTGGCGCCGACGATATCGCCGGCACCCTGACGGATCGCCACCAGGGTGCCCACCGCCGCGATCACGCCGATGCAGAAAATCGACACGAAGGAATAGCTGGCGGCGCCGAGCCCGCCACCGGCCAGGGCTTCGGGGCTCAGGCGCGCCATCATCAGGGTGTCTGTGAGGACCATCAGCATGTGCGCCAACTGCGAAGCAATCAACGGCCCCGACAGCCGCAGGATGGCCCAGAGTTCTGTACGTGCTGGATGCTGCATGATCATCACGCTCGACTTTCAAAGTGGACAGGAAAGCACCGATTCTCGGCGCTTTACGGGGGTTGCACAAAGGGATAAAAAGGATGGGTTGCATGATTTAAACTCATGCTGGAGAGTGCGAGCATATTTGTGCAAATTGCGCTGTAGGAGCTTTCCTGATGTCACGTCGTCTACCTCCCTTATATGCCTTGCGCGCATTCGAAGCGGCGGCGCGGCACAGCTCCTTTACCCGGGCTGCTGAAGAACTGTCGATTACCCAAAGTGCCGTCAGCCGGCATATTCGTACCCTCGAAGAGCACTTTGCCTGCCGCCTGTTTCATCGCAGTGGTCGCAATCTGCAACTGACCGAGTCGGCCCGCTTGCTGCTGCCGGGTATCCGTGAAGGTTTCGGTGCCCTGGAGCGCGCCTGCAATACGTTGCGCGCCGAGGACGACATCCTGCGTATGAAGGCACCGTCCACTCTGACCATGCGTTGGCTTTTGGCGCGTCTCAGCCGTTTCCGTCATTTGCAGCCGGGCAATGAAGTGCAGTTGACCAGTGCCTGGATGGACGTCGATTCAGTGGATTTCAACCATGAGCCGTTCGACTGCGCCGTGCTGCTGGGCAATGGTCATTTCCCACCGGACTGGGAAGCCAGTTACCTGTTTCCGGAAGAGTTGATCCCGGTGGGGGCGGCCAACCTGCGTGACGATCAGCCGTGGGATGTCACGCGCCTGGCCAGCACGGAGCTGTTGCACCCGACGCCGGATCGCCGCGATTGGCGCTATTGGCTGGAGCGCATGGGGCTGACCGATCAGGTGTCGCTCAAGGGTGGGCAGGTATTCGATACCCTGGAGTTGGGCATGATTGCCGCTGCACGCGGATATGGCGTGTCCATGGGCGATCTGCTGATGGTCGCCGAGGATGTCGCCCAAGGGCGCTTGAGTCTTCCCTGGCCAACAGCGGTGGCCAGCGGCCTGTGTTATTACCTGGTGTGGCCGAAAACCCGCCCTGGGGGCGAGCGCATGCACAGGCTCAGTGACTTCCTGCAGGGTGAAGTGCGGGCCATGGAACTGCCAGATGTCGAACATCTGAGCTGAAACGATGAAGCTGTCGCAATGACGGCTTCAAGTTATCTCCCGGTGAAGCACTCAAGTATTCACGTTAGCCGCCGAATATTGGCACATGGAACCTTCGTACAGGTTCGTCGAATTTCCCCCATTACCGAAAAATTTGCTGAGTGTGGCCGTGATCAGGACGATCCGCTTGCTCGGCCAGGAGTCGTCATGTCTCAACCTCGCGCCCGGATCGCCTCGCAACTGGGGCTCGCGCTCGCCGTGATACTGGCGATCGTCATCAGCGCAAGTACTTTGTTCGCCTTGCGTTCGCTGGACAGCGCCAACCTGGCGACCCGCGAAGAACACCTGGCCAGTGAAGCGCGTTTGCTGGCCGATCAGCTGAGCACATTCCACGGCACCCTGCGTGAAAGCACCCAGCGTCTGAGCGGCCTGTTCGAAAAGCGCTTCAGTGCTGGCCTGAGTGTGCATCCCGATGAGCCGGTGACGGTTGCCGGGGTGCGGACACCGGGCCTGCATCTGGGGAGTGAGGTGCTCAACAACAACTTCAAGGAAGTCGACGAGTTCAAGCAAATGACTGCCGGTGTGGCGACCCTGTTCGTGCGCAGCGGTGAAGACTTCATCCGGGTCAGCACATCCCTGACCAAGCAGGACGGCAGCCGTGCCATCGGTACGCTGCTCGATCATGGGCATCCAGCCTATTCGCGTCTGATCGCGGGGCAGGGCTACGTGGGCCGAGCCTTGTTGTTTGATCGCTCATACATGACGCAATACACGCCGGTGCGGGACAGTGCGGGCAAGGTGATCGCGGTGCTGTTTGTCGGCTTCGATTACACCGACGCGCAAAACGCACAATTCGCCAATCTCACCCGCTTCCGCATCGGCCAGAGCGGCTCCCTGGCGTTGCTGGACGAACAGAGCAAGTGGCTGGTGCCGATTGCCGGCGTACAGGCGCAGGATCCGGCCACTTCAACCATCGCCCAGTTGGCGAAGACGCCGGGCAAAGGTGAGTTCTGGAGCGACAAGGGTGAAGACTTCTACAGCCTGGCCGTGCCGTTCGAAGGCGGTCCGTGGTCAGTGGTGGCGAGCATGCCGAAACGCGAAATCAGTGCCGTGACTTGGAGTGTCGGAATTCAGTTGGCCATCGGCAGCTTGCTGGCCATGTTGGTAGCGGTCGGATCTGCGGTCTGGCTGTTGCGCAGTAAACTGGCGCCGCTGGGCGATCTGGTGCGTCAGGCTGAAGCCTTGGGCGCCGGCGATTTGAGCGTGCGTCTCAATGTGTCCAGCCACGACGAAATCGGCCAGCTGGCCCGTGCTTTCAACCAGATGAGCCAGGCGCTGTCGACCATGGTCGAGCACATCCGCCAGGCGTCACAGGAGGTCAACAGTCGTGCTCAGGTGCTGTCCGGATTGTCCGGCGGCGCTTATGAAGGCATGGAGCAGCAGTCCGGTGAAATCACCAGCATGGCCGGTGCCGTGGAAGAATTCAGCGCCACGTCGCTGAACATTGCCGACAACATGGGCAACACCGAGCGTCTGGCCCAGGAAAACGCCCGGCAAACCCGCATCGGCCGTACGTCGATGGATGAAGCGTCGGCATCGCTTGAACAAATCGCTGGCGCGCTCGGTAGCACAGCGACGGTGATCAACACCCTGGGTCAGCGTTCTCAGGAAATCGGCGGCATTGTTGGGGTCATTACTTCGATTGCCGAGCAGACCAACCTGCTGGCGCTCAATGCCGCCATTGAAGCGGCGCGGGCCGGCGAGCAGGGGCGTGGTTTCGCGGTGGTTGCCGATGAAGTGCGTAACCTGGCGTCCCGCACTCGCGAAGCCACTGATCAGATTTCCGGAATGATTCTGAGCATCCAGCAGGAAACCGGCAATGCCATCAGCACCATGGAGCAGGGCAATGTGCTAATGCAGGAAGGCTTGTCGCGCAATGCCAACGTAGCCAGCGCGCTGGCGCAGATCGATGAGCAGAGTCGTTCGGCAGGTCAGCAGTTTGCCGCGATTACCACGGCCACCCAGGAGCAGAGCAGTACGGCGACATTGCTCAGCAGCAATCTGCAAAGCATTGCGTTGGCCAACAGTGAGCAGCGGGAAGTGGTTTCGCATCTTGCGGTGACGGCCAAAGAGCTGGAAAGCCTGGCCGCGGGATTGCGATCCGAAGTGGACCGGTTTCGTTGAGGGGGTGATGAAACCGTCTTCGCGAGCCTGCTTGCGAGCAGGCGATTCGGTTTCAGAGCTTATTGGGTCGCCGGCCGATACTGCAACGCCTCCGCCAGATGCTCACGGCTGATCCCGTCAACCTGCTCCAGGTCCGCCAGCGTCCGCGCCACCTTGAGCAACCGATGCGCGGAGCGCAGCGACAGGGTCAAGCGTTCACATGCCGATTCCAGCCAGTGTTCATCCGCTGTGGATAACGCGCAGTGCCGCCGCAGCCCAGGCAGATCAAGAAAGGCATTGGCGCAGCCCTGGCGCTTTTGCTGGCGCTCCCTGGCGTCGGCAACCAAAGCTGCAGCGCTGGCGCTGTCATCCCCGGGTTTGCTCGTTGGATTCAGCGCGGTGGCCTCGCGGGCAACCGTCAGGTGCAGGTCGATACGATCCAGCAAAGGCCCGGAAAGCTTGTTGCGATAGCGCTGCACCATGTCCGGTGTGCACGAACATTTGCCGCTCGGCTCGCCGAGATATCCACAGGGGCATGGGTTCATCGCCGCGACTAACTGGAATCGCGCCGGGAACCGTACGCGATCCCTGGCCCGGGAAATCACGATGTGCCCTGACTCCAGCGGCTCACGCAACACTTCCAGCACTTTGCGATCGAACTCGGGCAGTTCATCGAGGAACAGCACGCCATGGTGGGCGAGGGTGATCTCGCCCGGTTGCGGTTTCGATCCGCCACCCACCAGTGCAGGGCCGGATGCGGAGTGATGGGGTTGGCGGAAGGGGCGTTGCGGCCAATGGCTCAGAGGTACACAACTGGCGACCGATTGGATCGCGGCAACTTCCAGGGCTTCGCTTTCCACCAGAGGGGGCAGCAACCCTGGCAGGCGACTCGCCAGCAGCGTCTTGCCCGTCCCCGGTGGCCCGCTGAACAGCAGGTTGTGCGCGCCCGCAGCGGCAATCAGCAAGGCGCGTTTGGCGGCCATTTGTCCTTGTACCTCGTTCAAATCGGGGTATGGCTTGCTCGCATGCATCAAGCCATCGGAGACGTATGGCTCGACCGGTGTGTGGCCGTTGAAATGCGCCACTGCTTGCAGCAGATGATCGACGGCGATTACCTTCAAGCCCGAGGCCAGACACGCCTCTTCGGCATTCGCCCGAGGCACCATCAGCGAGCGCCCGGCCTTGCGTGCGGCCAAGGCAGCCGGTAATACCCCGCGAACGGCACGCACGTCGCCGGAGAGCGCCAACTCTCCGAGGCACTCCACATCGTCGAGCGTCAGTGTCGGTACCTGCACGCTGGCCGAAAGAATTCCCAAGGCAATCGCCAGGTCGAACCGCCCGCCGTCCTTGGGCAAATCCGCAGGCGCCAGATTCAGTGTGATGCGCCGCGCCGGAAACTGCAGCCCGGAATTGATGATCGCGCTCCGCACCCGGTCCTTGCTTTCCTTCACCGCCGCTTCGGGCAAGCCGACCATGGTCAGTGATGGCAAGCCATTGGCCAGATGAACTTCAACGGTGACGGCAGGCGCTTCCACACCGACCTGAGCACGGCTGTGGACAATGGAGAGGGACATGGTCGTTCCTTGAAATGACAGAGACCGCTTCCTGCGGTTTTTCAAGGGTAGTCGGGGGAGGAGGTATTGCCGGGGGAGTCGCGGGGGTAAACATTCACTGGATGTTGCGGGGAGAGGCGAAGGGCGCCTGCAAGAGCGAGTTCGTTGGCGAAAAGCGCAGGACGCCGATCAGCATCCGGGTTTACGCGTTTTCGTTCACGACCATCGCGGGTAAGCCTGCTCCCGCAGGGGCCGTGATGTTATTCGGCTGGGTTGCTTGGTGGATTCAGCTTCGCTTCCATTTCCGCGACTTTCGCTTCGAGGCTTTCGAGGCGAGCGCGGGTGCGGGCGAGCACGACCATCTGGCTATCAAATTCTTCCCGGCTGACCAGGTCCAGTTTGCTGAAGGCGCTTTGCAGCAGCATTTTGAATTGGCTTTCGATTTCGGCTTTCGGCAGCGGGGTATCACCGCTGAACAGGCGCGAGGCGGTGCCGGTCAGGGCGTCGAGGAAGTCTTTTGGCGCGAGCATGGGCAATGTCCTGGAAACAATGTCGGGCAGTGTACCACGCAGTCTTGGTCGTCAATCCAGGCGAGGCAGTTGCACGCTTTTCGCGCATGGGGACGAATGGTCTCGCACCGTTGTTGTGCGTAACGTGTCGAGTGTGGTTGCGAAGTGGCCAGCATCCGCTGGTAACGGCTTGAAAACAGTCAGTTTTGTGGAGATGGCAAGCTTTCTGCTTAGATGCTGATGACCCATGCACTGATGCAGTCGCTGTGACGAATGCAGTGCGCCAAGCGAAGCGGGGAAGTTTCGTACGGAGCGGTTTAGCTGGCGTCGAACGGGCAAGTCGGGCCGACGATGCGTTACAAAGCCAGGCACTGCGCTTAGACTTGAGACGGGTTTGTTTTCCTGGGGCAAGTCCACCAATTCGGGAGAGAGTTTTCATGAAGCTAGTCACTGCCATCATCAAGCCGTTCAAGCTGGACGACGTACGCGAGTCGCTGTCCGAGATCGGCGTGCAGGGCATTACCGTTACTGAAGTCAAAGGCTTTGGTCGGCAGAAGGGTCACACCGAGCTGTATCGCGGCGCGGAGTACGTGGTCGATTTCCTGCCCAAGGTGAAGATCGACGTCGCCATCGACGACAAGGATCTGGACCGGGTAATCGAGGCCATCACCAAGGCTGCCAACACCGGCAAGATCGGTGACGGCAAGATCTTCGTGGTCAATCTGGAACAGGCGATTCGCATCCGTACCGGCGAAACCGATACCGACGCTATTTAAGCCGCCACAAACCCAACGCCCCAGGAGAAAACAATATGACTCTGCGTAAATTCGCAGGGCTAGGAGCCCTGTTGTCCATCGTAATGCCCGGCCTGGCTATGGCGGCAGATCCGGTGGCGGCTCCAGTCCTCAATTCCGGCGATACCGCCTGGATGTTGACCTCGACAGCCCTGGTGCTGTTCATGACCATTCCCGGCCTCGCGCTGTTCTACGGCGGCATGGTTCGCTCGAAAAACATTCTTTCCGTGATGATGCAGTGCTTCGCCATCACCGGTCTGGTCACCATCCTGTGGTTCCTTTATGGCTACAGCATGGCGTTCGACACGACGGGTATGGAAGCGGGCGTCGTCAACTACAACTCCTTCGTGGGTGGTTTTGCCAAGGCTTTCCTCGCCGGCATTACCCCGGCCAGCATTACCGGCCCTGCGGCGCTGTTCCCAGAGGCGGTATTCGTCACCTATCAGATGACCTTCGCGATCATCACCCCGGCACTGATCGTCGGTGCGTTCGCCGAGCGGATGAAGTTCTCCGCGATGCTGATCTTCATGGGCGTTTGGTTCACCCTGGTGTATGCGCCGATTGCACACATGGTCTGGAGCGGTCCGGGTTCGCTGCTGGGCGACTGGGGCGTGCTGGACTTTGCCGGTGGCACCGTGGTGCATATCAACGCCGGTGTGGCCGGGCTGGTGGCTTGCCTGGTACTGGGCAAGCGCAAAGGCTTCCCGACCACGCCGATGGCGCCGCATAACCTCGGTTACACACTGATGGGCGCAGCCATGCTGTGGGTCGGCTGGTTCGGCTTCAACGCCGGTTCCGCCGCTGCCGCCAACGGCACCGCCGGTATGGCGATGCTGGTGACGCAAATTGCCACCGCTGCCGCGGCGCTGGGCTGGATGTTCGCCGAATGGCTTACCCACGGTAAACCAAGCGCCCTGGGTATCGCTTCGGGTGTGGTGGCCGGTCTGGTGGCGATTACCCCGGCGGCCGGTACTGTAGGCCCGATGGGCTCGTTGATCATCGGTCTGGCGGCCGGTGTGGTGTGCTTCTTCTGCGCCACCTCCCTGAAACGCAAACTCGGTTATGACGACTCCCTGGACGCCTTCGGTGTGCACGGTATCGGCGGTATTCTCGGTGCAGTCCTGACCGGTGTCTTTGCTGCGCCGTCCCTGGGTGGCTTTGGCACCGTGACCGACATCGCCGCACAAGTGTGGATTCAGTGCAAAGGCGTTGGCTTCACGGTGATCTACACCGCGATCGCCACCTACATCATCCTTAAAGTCCTGGACATGGTCATGGGCCTGCGGATCAACGAAGAAGAAGAGGCTGTCGGTATCGATCTGGCGCTTCACAACGAACGCGGCTACAACTTGTAAGCACGCGCATGAAAAAACTTGCCCGGCTTGCCGGGCATTTTTTTGCCTGCAATTTGTCATTGAAAGAAACAGCTGAAAGGTTTTTTCCTACAGGTTTTACGTAGTTTGTGCCGGGTGTTTTTGTGCGGTCGAAGGCTTACAGGAATGAAGGAATATTAGGGCCTTTGTTTTTTCACAGAGCGCGCTAGAATGCGCCCCGAACGTGCGGAGAACTGTATGTGGCAACAGACTCTGATTACCCTGCGGGCGAGGCCCCGGGGCTTTCATCTGGTAACGGACGAGTTACTCGCCGGCCTGCCTGAACTCAAGGCGTGCCGGGTCGGTCTGTTGCATTTGTGGCTGCAGCATACCTCGGCGTCGTTGACCATCAACGAGAACGCCGATCCGGCGGTACGTCGCGACTTCGAACGATTTTTCAATCGTCTGATCCCACAAGGAACAGACGGCTATGAGCATAACGACGAAGGCCTGGACGACCTCCCGGCGCACTTCAAGGCCAGCGTACTTGGCTGTCAGCTCAGTTTGCCGATTTCGGCGGGCCGACTGGCGTTGGGCACCTGGCAAGGCGTTTACCTGGGCGAGCACCGTGATCATGGCGGTGCCCGTAAAGTCCTCGCCACCTTGCACGGTGAAGGGGCATAACCGCTGGTCAGCAGCGGTTGTTGAATTTTTTCTGGCAGCCTTCGACAGATGGCGAAGCTGGGCTATAACTAATCTGCTTTTCGCAAGTCATGAGGTAGAACATGAGCGACGATGATCTGGAAAACGACGACCTCGAAGTAGGCGACGAAGACGAGGGCGAAGAAGGCCTGGAAGCGGCGGCGGAAGACGTCGCTGAAGACGACGGTGGTGATGCGCCGGTTCCGACTGCCAAAGGCAAGGCCAAGGCAGCGGTATCGGTCGATGAGCTGCCGAGCGTAGAAGCCAAGAACAAGGAACGCGACGCCCTGGCCAAGGCCATGGAAGAGTTCCTGGCTCGTGGCGGCAAGGTGCAGGAAGTGGAGGCCAATGTGGTCGCCGATCCTCCCAAGAAGCCTGACAACAAGTACGGCAGCCGGCCTATCTGAGGCGGTTGTCTGCTTGCTGAAAAAGCCCGCCGTCGCTGCGGGCTTTTTCATGCCTGAAAGAAAACTCTCGAGCGCGACACAGGCTCGCCCCTGCAGGGTGTCGCGTCAGGCTAAAGGCGCGTTCCACCGTGTCAACAACTCCGGTAGCTCGGTGAGGCTTTGGATTTCTGCATCAGGTAGCCGATCGGCTTCCCAGACCTTCCCGGTCGGATTGAACCAGATCGCCCGCATCCCCGCTTGTTGTGCACCGGCAATGTCATCGCCCGGATGATCACCAATGTGCACGGCCGCCTGAGCGCTCGCGCCACCGCGTTGCAGGGCTTCATGGAACAGACGCGCATCCGGTTTGGCGATGCCGATGTCTTCGGCGCACAAGGCAAACTTGAAGTAGTCCGCCAGACCCAGTCGACGAACATCGGCGTTGCCATTGGTGACTACGCCCAAGGCGTAGTGATTGGCGAGAATCTCCAGGGTGGGCTCGACCTCGGGGAACACTTCGATCTGATGCCGGGCATGCAGGAATACTTCAAAGCTTTTGTCGGCCAGATCCGAGGCTTCGGCCTGTGCGTAACCGGACTCTTGCAGCGCATGAAACAGCACCCGGCGGCGCAATGCACTGATGCGATGTTTCAGGGCCGGCTCGCTGCTCAGCACGCGTTCGCGAATGGCCCACAGGTGCTCCACCGGTACTGCGCCTAGGTTTGGGGCGTGCTCGCTCAGCCATTCTCGCAAAACGGCTTCGGCACTGACGATCACCGGGGCGGTGTCCCAGAGCGTGTCGTCGAGGTCGAAGGTGATCAACTGAATACTCATGAATCGTCGCCTTTCATGCGTTTTGCCCGTGGGTGGGCGCTGTCGTAGACCGCTGCCAGGTGCTGGAAGTCCAGGTGGGTGTAGATCTGCGTGGTCTTGATGTCCGAATGGCCGAGCAATTCCTGTACGCCCCGCAGGTCTTGAGAAGACTCCAGCAGATGGCTGGCAAAGGAGTGCCGCAGCATGTGCGGGTGCAGATTCTGCCCCAGCTCGCGTTCGCCGGCAGCCTTGACCCGTAGCTGAATCGCGCGGGGGCCGAGGCGTCGGCCCTGCTGGCTGACAAACACTGCATCGTCCACCGGATTGGCCATGGCCCGTAGCGGCAGCCACTGTTCCAGCGCCTCGCGGGCTTTGCTGCCCACCGGCAGCAGGCGGGTCTTGCTGCCCTTGCCGAGTACCTGAACCATGCCGTCGCCCAGGTCGAGCTGGTCGAGATTGAGCCCGGTCAGCTCTGACAAGCGCAGGCCAGAGGAATAGAACAGCTCCAGGATCGCCTGATCACGGCGTGCCAGAAAATCATCCTCAACCCCGCCCTCGAGCAGTTGCAAGGCGCGGTCGGTGTCGAGGGTTTTTGGCAGGCGCCGTTCGCCCTTTGGTGGTGTCAGGCCATTGGCCGGGTCGTGGTCGCACAGGCCTTCGCGGTTGAGATAGTGATAGAGCCCGCGCACCGCCGAGAGCAATCGTGCCAGGCTGCGGGATGATTGGCCCTGGGCGTGCAAGCGCGCAATCAGGCCGCGCAGGCGCTGGATATCCAGTGCTGCCCAGCTGCCGATGTTCTGCTTGAGGCACCAGTTGAGGACTTTATCGAGGTCGCGGCGGTAAGCCGACAGGGTGTGCGGCGACACCTGCCGCTCACTGCGCAGGTGTTCGCAGTAAGCGTCCAGTTGTCGTTCCATGATCAGCGTACCGAGCGCAGGGGGTTGTTGACCCGTGGCAGCACGCGGCCCATGACTTCGGCTATGTAGCTCAGGAACAAGGTACCCACCGAGCTTTTGTAGTGCTGCGGGTCGCGACTGGCGATGGCCAGGATGCCGTGAATGCCTTGATGGCTGATGGCGACGACGGCGGTCGAGCCGATCTGCTTGCGCTGCTCTTCACCGAAAAGGAAGTCCAGCTCATGCTCGCGCAGGCTGCCGCTGACACTCTTGTCTTCCGAGAGCAGCCCGCCAATGGCCACCTGCGCCTCGGCATGAGTCGCCCAGCGGCCGACCGGCATGGCGTTGTCGCCGAGCAGGATGAGGCTGACGAAGGGCACCTGGAATTCCTGGCGCAGACTGTCTTCGACGCACATCACCACGTCTTCCAGGCTGGCTGCGTCCATCAACGCCAGAATCAGGCGACGGGTCTTTTCGAACAGCCGGTCGTTGTCCCGGGCGACGTCCATCAACTGCGAGAGGCGGTGACGCATCTCGATGTTGCGGTCGCGCAGGATGGCCATCTGGCGTTCCACCAGCGACACGGTGTCACCGCGACGGTGGGGGATACGCAGGGTCGTCAGCAGCTCTTCGTGATCAACGAAGAAATCCGGATGAGCTTCGAGGTAGGCGGCAATGGCTGCCGCCTCGGGGCTTTCGGACGCTGTTTCTTCGGCCGGTCGTGCGGGTACCTGAGGCTTATCGGTCATGGCTTTCGCTCACTTAAAGACGCACTTGTCCTTCGTATACTCGCACAGCCGGGCCGGTCATCATGACCGGTTGGCCAGGGCCTGCCCATTCAATGGACAGACGCCCGCCCGGCAGGTCGATCAATAGCGGCGAATCCATCCACCCCTGGCTGATCGCAGCCACTGCCGCGGCACAGGCGCCGGTGCCGCAAGCCTGGGTTTCCCCGGCACCGCGCTCCCAGACACGCAACTGCGCGCGACCCCGGTCGATGACCTGGAGAAAACCGACGTTGACCCGGGCTGGAAAGCGCGGGTGATGTTCGATTTTCGGCCCCAGTTCATGCACCGGTGCATTGTTGATATCGCTGACCCGCACCACGGCATGGGGGTTGCCCATGGACACGGCGGCCAGGTCGACCGCAGTACCGTCGACATCCACCGAATAGCTGGTGGCCTGCGCTGTTGCCTGAAACGGAATGTCCGCCGGCACCAGGCGCGGAGCGCCCATGTTCACGCAGATCTGGCCATCATTACGCACATCCAGTTCGATGATGCCGCTTTTGGTTTCGACGCGGATCAGGCGTTTCGCGGTCAGACGCTTGTCCAGCACGAAACGCGCGAAGCAGCGCGCGCCATTGCCGCACTGTTCCACTTCCGAACCGTCGGAGTTGAAAATCCGATAGCGGAAGTCCACGTCCGGGTTGCTCGGCGCCTCGACGATCAACAGCTGGTCGAAACCGATGCCGGTGTGCCGATCACCCCATTGCTTGGCGTGCTTGGGCAGGATGTGCGCGTGCTGGCTGACCAGGTCGAGGACCATGAAGTCATTGCCCAGGCCGTGCATTTTGGTAAAACGCAGCAGCATGGGTTTACTCCGGCAGCAGGCTTTCGCCAGCAAACAACTCGGCTACCGTTTCACGGCGACGCACTTCAAATGCCTGATCACCGTCCACCAGCACTTCGGCGGCGCGACCGCGGGTGTTGTAGTTGGAACTCATGACAAACCCGTAGGCGCCGGCCGAATGCACGGCCAGCAGGTCGCCTTCTTCCAGCGCGAGCTGACGATCCTTGGCGAGGAAGTCGCCGGTCTCGCAGATCGGGCCGACGACGTCGTAGGCGCGGGCAGCGGTGTCGCGCGGACGCACGGCCGTGACGTCCATCCAGGCCTGGTACAGCGCAGGGCGGATCAGGTCGTTCATGGCGGCGTCGACGATGGCGAAATCTTTGTGTTCGGTGTGCTTGAGGTACTCGACCTGGGTCAGCAGTACGCCGGCGTTGGCCACGATGAAGCGGCCCGGTTCGAAGACCAGGGCCAGGTCACGGCCGACCAGGCGCTCGCGCACGGCCTTGATGTAGTCTGCAGCCAATGGCGGCTCTTCATCGCGATAACGCACGCCCAGGCCACCACCGAGGTCGATGTGGCGCAGGTGGATGCCGCAATCGCCGAGACGATCGACCAGGGCCAGCAGGCGGTCGAGGGCGTCGATGAAGGGTTCCAGGGTCGTCAGTTGCGAACCGATGTGGCAATCGACACCGACCACTTCCAGGTTGGGCAAGTGAGCGGCACGCACATACACGTCTTCCGCGTCGGCGATGGCGATGCCGAATTTGTTTTCCTTGAGCCCGGTAGAAATGTACGGGTGGGTGCCGGCGTCGACGTCCGGGTTCACGCGCAGCGAAATCGGCGCGCGCACACCCAGCTCGGCGGCGACCACTTGCAGGCGTTCCAGCTCGTCGGTGGATTCGACGTTGAAGCAGTGCACGCCGACTTCCAGGGCGCGACGCATGTCGTCACGGGTCTTGCCGACGCCGGAGAACACGATCTTGTCGGCACTGCCACCGGCGGCCAGTACACGTTCCAGCTCACCACGGGAAACGATGTCGAAACCGGCGCCGATGCGCGCCAGGACATTCAGCACACCCAGGTTGGAGTTGGCCTTGACGGCAAAGCACACCAGGTGCGGCATGCCGGCCA
This sequence comes from Pseudomonas vancouverensis, assembly GCF_004348895.1. Taxonomy (GTDB): domain Bacteria; phylum Pseudomonadota; class Gammaproteobacteria; order Pseudomonadales; family Pseudomonadaceae; genus Aquipseudomonas; species Aquipseudomonas vancouverensis. The sequence goes on along the minus strand of NZ_RRZK01000007.1, from coordinate 402,816 downwards.
GTGCGTCGGCGTAAGCCCGGTATTGGCCTTCGATGTGCGCGCGGGAGTAAACGTAGGTCGGTGTACCAAAGCGTTCGGCGATGGCAGACAGGGCAACACCTTCCGCGAACAGTTCACCGTCACGGTAGTTAAAAGCGTCCATGAGGTTCCCTTATTATTGGTAGACGTCGTGCTTGTGCGCCTTGGAAGCAGGCTGCTGTTGCGACGATTTGGCTTGCTCGGCAGGGTCCTGCTTGTCGTCAGGCAGGTACAGCGGGCCTTTTTGACCGCAGGCCGACACCAGGCAGGCAACCGCGAGGAGCGCAGCAAGGGAGGAGATCAGGCGCTTCATGGCGAAATCCTTGAAAATGCATTAATTGCGCCGGAGTATACCGGCCACCCGTCAGCTTGCCTATGCAACGGACCGCCCGTCCGGCGGGCCTTGGCCGGATGATGGTCGGTATCATGCAGGCCTCGTGGGTCTTTATTCTTTGCAATCGACGGTGCTCGGCCGTATCTTGCGGCGCTTGAGCGTGATCAGACATTTTTTGAGGTTGCCGCAATGAGTTTGTCCGAAGCCCGTTTCCATGATTTGGTCGATGCCACCCAGCAAACCCTGGAGGACATCTTTGAAGAAAGCGACCTGGATATCGATCTGGAAAGTTCGGCCGGCGTACTGACCGTCAAATTCGAGAGCGGCAGCCAGCTGATCTTCAGCCGTCAGGAGCCGCTGCGTCAGCTGTGGCTGGCGGCAGTATCCGGCGGTTTTCACTTCGACTACGACGAAGAGAGCGAGCGCTGGTTGTGCGATAAAAGCGAAGAGCAACTGGGCGAGATGCTCGAGCGTATTGTCTGGGAGCAGGCGGGCGAGAAGTTTGAGTTCGAGGGGCTGTAATCCGTGAGTCAGCCCGCTACCGTCCGGCCACCCAAGCCGCTCTACAGCAATATCAGCCCGGCGGTGCCCTCGCCGTGCAGCGGCGTGTGTCGGCTGGATGAGCAGAAAGTTTGCCTGGGTTGCTTTCGTCATGTCGAAGACATCCGCGAATGGCGCTCGGCGGATGACCAGCGTCGACGGGTTATTTGTGACCAGGCATTGCAGCGCAGGCAGCTCGCCGGGCCATGACTTGTATATTTATTGAGCTGTGATAGTGTCCGGCTACGCCTCAACCCATCGAGGCTTGTGAAAACCCCGCCTTCTTCTGGCGGGGTTTTGCTTTTTTCGTGCAGAAGAAAGGAGTCTGCCCTGATCATGACCGCACCTTCCATCACCCTTACCCGTCTGGACGTACAGCGTCTGGAGCGTCTGATCGACAGCCTGGATGACACACTGCCTGGCGTTATTGCGTTGCAAACCGAACTGGACCGCGCCGACGCCGTCGTCGGCCACGAAGAAGTGCCGGCGGATGTCGTGACCATGAATTCCCGTGTGCATTGCCGTGAAGAAGGCAGTGGCAAGGATTATCACCTGACCCTGGTGTACCCGAAGGATGCGAACGCCGACGAAGGCAAGATCTCGATCCTCGCGCCTGTGGGCAGCGCGTTGCTCGGCCTGAAGGTTGGCCAGCACATCGATTGGCCGGCACCGGGCGGCAAGACGCTCAAGCTGACCCTGCTGGAAGTCGAGTCGCAACCGGCCAATGGCGGTGCGTTCCCGGAGTAACATCCCTTCAGACCTGATCGAGCGCCTCATTCAATGCACGCTCCAGGTCAGCCTTGTAGTGCAGGTACAGATGAGTGGAGCCCGGCCCGTCACCGAGCAGGCCGGACAGATCCAGATCAGTGATGTAGCAGCGGTAGCGTTCGGTCTCCCGACGCTGCCCGACGATCTCTCGGGCGACCACGCTGAACAGTTGGTCGCCATGCTCCAGCGCTGAAAACTCCCTTTGATTGCAGTACAGCGTGACCTGCACCTGGCCCGGTGCGGATTTGCCGACGATGGCCTGTACGTCGTAGAACGGTTTGTTCACCGGAGTTTGCGGCACGGGGCGGGCCTCGATCCGGCGTGCCCGGCCCGGCCCCGATGGCAGCAGCTGGCAATACAGCGTGTCGAGATTCAGCGGCTGGCTCGTCTCCATCGGCAACAGGGCATCGCGCCGGTACTGGATCGACTGCAGGAAACGCTGCAATGGCACCAGCAGACTCTGCTCGTCGTGCCAGGGCAAACGCTGCTGCCACAGCGTGTTGAGCTCATCGAGCACATACAGATCGGCCTGGTCTTCGTAGACCCGGTAGAACACCTGAACGCATTCGGGCTGGCCGGTTGGCAGGAGCAGCGCGAGATCGTGATCTTCAAGTGCTTTGGGGTCGAGATGCAGCGGGCTGTAGCTTGTGCGCTCGACAGCCAGGTAATCGATCAAGGCTGGCAGGGACTCCAGAGCGATATGCCGGACCTGCCCGGGGTTCAATTCAAGTACGTGATAACGCTGTTCCACCTGTATCAGGTAACGATGATTGAGGCGGCTCAGCAGCAGGTCGTGTGCCGTCTCTATGATGTCTTCGACTCGTTGCGCAATGAATTGCGCGCGGTTGTGGCAGAAACAGCGCACCCGCAGTTTTGGCTGCTGCGGCCCGTCCGGCAGGTTATTGAGGTAATCGCTGATGCAGTCGAGCAGGGCGTGGGGGCCGTCGAAGCGCTTGACCAGCACTTCGTTCCAGCTGTTGAGCGTGACCTGATCCAGCGTCAACACCAGGTTCTCCCTGACGCCGGCATAGCTCAGTGAGTCGGTGCGTTCGGTGGTCATCAGGATGTTCAGGTCACGGTGGTGCTTGAGCGGATCGATGCCGACGTTCACCAGGATCAGCACCTCGCTCGGTACGGCAGCACGTAGCAAAGGTTCTTCGGCTACCGTCGGCAGAGGCAGGGCAATGGTCTGTTGCAGGCTGCCCAGCAGGTTGAACAACTCGAATTCGCTCAAATCACTGCTGCCCGGGTGCAAGGCCAGGCGGGTGCTGCTGTCGATCACACCGTTGCGATGACACCAGGTGAGCAGCTCAAGCAGGTGGCGGCTGCGCTTGATCGGCGCGAAATGCTCCCACTCCAGCGCGGTCAGGCTGCCGTTGTACAAGCCCCACTGATATTGCCCGGGCTCTTTGCGATCCGGTGCGTGCACCAGGGTCAGAGTGTCCTCGGCCAAGTCCGGCGCGATACCGGGGTTGATGAACTCGACCTTGCCCGCCTTGCGCTCGAACGCCGCATACAGGCGTCGCCCCAGCACGCTGAGATCGCGTTTGTTGATGCGGCTGGCGGTTTGTTCGTTGCGGGCAAATTGCGTGAGGAAGCGATAGCTGTAGTTCAGCTCGTTGACCAGGGCTCGTCGTTCGGCACCGACCTGGCGGACCTTCCATTGGCTGCGACTGTCGAGCAGCGCCAGTTGCCGCTGGTCCCAGTGCCATTCCTGGGCCAGGCGTTCGAGCAGGGCTCGTTGCCAGCTTGGGTTGCGACTGTTGCTCCCCGTGAGCTTGCGATTGACCTTCAGATACAGTGCGCGCCGCACCAGCTCCAGGCGTTCCGTTTCGTTGCGGGCGATGAGGTATTCCTCGATTCGCCGGTACACCACTACGTAGGGGTCCAGCTCGTCCAGGTCCAGCTGGTTGGCGAACACGGCTTGCTTGAAACGCAGGCTCAGGCAGTGAACCCTAGGGTGCTCGCTGGCGTAAACCTCGGTCAGCAACAACTTGAGGACTGACTTGTAGGGAGACTCGATGCCTTTGAACAGTTGCCAGAGGCCGGCGCCGATGTATTCACCGGGTGGAATAAAGGCAAGGTGCCCCAAGTCCAGGGTTTCATCGGCGCGGATGAAGCGCTTGGACAGTAACGTGTGGGTATAGCGGTCGTAGCTGGACTCTTCATAGACCGGCACCAGCCACCAGATCGGCGTGCGCCCGGCCAGCCAGATCGCGGTGCGATAGAACTCGTCCAGCAACAGATAGTGCTGGGTGGTACCGCAGTCTTCCGAACTTAGTTGGGTGTCGCGCTCGCCGCGGACAAAACGCGCGGGATCGATCAGGAAGAAATGCGCTTCAGCGCCCTGGCTCGCTGCCCAGGTTTCCAGCAACTGGCACTTTTTGCGTAGCTCGGCGAGTTCGCTCTCGCTCAGGTCCGGTCCGTGGCAAACCCAAACGTCCATGTCGCTCTGGTCGGCCTGTGCCAGGGTGCCGAGGCTGCCCATCAGGAACAGGCCGTGAATCGGTCGTGGCGGATTGCTGCCGTGGCGAGGTTTGTAGGAAAACGAACGGGTCAGGCGCTGGGCTTCGGCCAAGGTATCGGCATCGGGCTCGTAGTTCGACAGGCCGGCCGGTGTACTGCCGGAGACATAGCCGGGCAGCAGCGGATGGTTGACGTGGAAAAACAGCGGCAACAGGCTCAGCACGCCCTGCTGGCGGGTCGACAATCCTTCCATGGCGCGTGCCATGCGTCCTTCGTTGAGCTTGAGAAAACGTGCGCGCAGCTGGCTGAGCACCTTGCGGTCGATTCCCTCATCCAGATCGGGGCGGATTTCGTGGTTGCGCGTCATGTCAGCTCAAACCGGCTCGCGGGGCTCGGAAATGGAAGGCCTCAGGGTGAGGGGCAGTTTAGCGCCTTGGCCACGGGACTTTTAAGCTGAATTTGCTTTTCTGGCGTCAGATTTCTATCGGTTGGCGACAGCGTGCGCCCGCGGAACTCCATTCGACAGGAGTTTCCGTGGGCGATGGGGGGAATTCAGGCTGTTTCTTCGGCGTTGAGAATGGTCAGCAAGGTCTGCACATTTTGTGCGGCGTCTCGGCCAAGGCTGGTCAGGTAACCACCGTCGGGTTGATCGATCAGTTCTTTTTCGAACAGGCGTTGGGCAGCGGCGATGTGGTGCGGGGCAGCGGTCTGATGAATTTTCAAACCTTCCTGGGAACTGTCCAGGTTGAAGAGTGCGAGGATTTCCAGTTCGGCAACCAGCTCAGGGGTAAGCGACATAAGGACTCCAGACTTTCTAGGAATTGGACGACAGCGCCCCTAAGGTGAGCCCACTTGCGCGGCATGTCCAGTGTTCGCGGCAGGGTTTTTTCGCCTTGGGTGGCATTCCCCGGCGAGCGATGTGGCGGCGGGGTGTAACCAGTGTAGTCAGGGTCTGGGGAAGGGCAGAGGTGAATGGAAACAAAGTGTGTGGGAGCGGGTTCACCCCCACAGACAGGATGTTCTGGCGTAAACCGGGTTATTGCTTTTCCGGTGGCAGCTCTGGCAAGGCACGCAGTGCGGCCTCGTACCATTCGGTGTTGAACGCGCGGTCTTCTTCGAGGATCGCGTCGATTTCTACCGCTAAAACGTGAGCCATCATGTTGAGGATGTCTTCACGCTCGTAGCCGACCAGGGTCAGCTTGTTGAACGTCGCCTTGGCCGCCGGCGGATTGTCGCTTTCGATCTGGTTTTCGATGGCCTGGATCAACGTGCTTTCGGCGAACTCTTCTTCGTCGTTATCGATATCGGTTGGCTCGCTCATGGCAGGCTCCTCTGGAAAAGACCGCCAGTTTACCCATATTCAGCCCCATGATGCTGCTGGCAAGAAAGCGGTAGGCGTTCTATAAACAGGCACTGCCCACCCCGCACGGCCTGGAGGTTTTGTGATGATCAAGCTTTATGGTTTTTCCGTCAGCAACTACTACAACATGGTCAAGCTGGCACTGCTGGAGAAAGGCCTGCCTTTCGAAGAGGTAGCGTTTTACGGCGGCACCTCCCCCGAAGCATTGGCGATCAGCCCGCGTGGCAAGGTCCCTGTGTTGCAGGTCGAGCAGGGCTTCATCAATGAAACCGCAGTGATTCTGGAGTACATCGAAGAGAGTCAGAAAGGCACGCCACTGTTGCCGAGCGATCCGTTCGAGCGCGCTCAGGTGCTGGCGGTGGCCAAGGAAATCGAGCTGTACATCGAGCTGCCAGGCCGTGCCTGCTACGGCGAAGCGTTCTTCGGCGCTGTCCTGCCTGATGCCATCAAGGAAAAAACCAAGGCCGAGCTGTTGCTGGGGTTTGCGGCTTTGGCGCGTCACGGCAAGTTCAGCCCCTATGTGGCTGGCGACACCTTGAGCGTGGCGGATTTGTACTTCCTGTACAGCGTGCCGTTGGCCTGCGGGGTGGCGAAAAAGCTGTTCGGTATCGACCTGCTGGCCGAAATGCCGGAGGCGAAAGCGCTGTTGGAGCGTCTGGAGGCCAATCCGAACGTTCAGCGGATTGCGGCGGACAAGGAAGCGGCGATGCCGGCGTTCATGGCGATGGTCGCGGCCAAGAAATAGGCCGGAAATGTTCTGAAGGAAGTCATCGCCAACACGCCCATTCCCACAGGGATCTTACTGATCCTGTGGGAATGGGCGGCAGTCCGGCGATGCCTTTAGCGGCTGGCGAGCAACGCCTGGCCGCGCGCCACGGCGGCTTTCACCTGCGCCGGTGCCGTACCGCCGATGTGGTCGCGGGCATTGACCGAGCCTTCCAGGGTCAATACCGCGAACACGTCCTGGTCGATCTGGTCGCTGAACTTGCGCAGCTCTTCCAGGCTCATTTCCGCCAGGTCCTTGCCGCTGTCCACGCCGTACTTCACGGCATGGCCGACGATTTCGTGGCAGTCACGGAACGGCAGGCCACGGCGTACCAGGTAATCGGCCAGGTCGGTGGCGGTGGAGAAGCCGCGCAGGGCCGCCTCACGCATGATCGCGTGCTTGGGCTTGATGGCTGGCACCATGTCGGCGAAGGCCCGCAACGAGTCGCGCAGGGTGTCGGCGGCGTCGAACAGCGGTTCCTTGTCTTCCTGGTTGTCCTTGTTGTAGGCCAGCGGCTGGCCTTTCATCAGGGTCAGCAGGCCCATCAGTGCGCCAAAGACACGGCCGGTCTTGCCGCGCACCAGTTCAGGAACGTCCGGGTTCTTCTTTTGCGGCATGATCGAGCTGCCGGTGCAGAAACGGTCCGGCAGGTCGATGAACTGGAACTGGGCACTGGTCCACAGCACCAGTTCTTCGGAGAAGCGCGACAGGTGCATCATCGCGATGCTCGCGGCCGAGCAGAATTCGATGGCGAAGTCGCGATCGGACACGTTGTCCAGCGAGTTGCCACCGACAGCGTCGAAATTCAACAGTTGGGCCGTGTATTCGCGGTCGATCGGGTAGGTGGTGCCAGCCAACGCGGCACTGCCCAGGGGCATGCGGTTGGTGCGCTTGCGGCAGTCGACCAGGCGCTCGTAGTCACGGCTGAGCATCTCGAACCAGGCCAGCATGTGATGCCCGAAGGTCACCGGCTGTGCGGTCTGCAGATGGGTGAAGCCCGGCATGATGCTGGCGGCTTCGCGCTCGGCCTGCTCCAGCAGGCCCTTCTGCAGGCGGGTGATTTCGCTGAGGATCAGGTCGATCTCGTCACGCAGCCACAGGCGGATATCGGTGGCCACCTGATCGTTACGGCTGCGGCCGGTGTGCAGTTTTTTACCGGTCACGCCGATGCGGTCGGTCAGGCGCGCCTCGATGTTCATGTGCACGTCTTCGAGGTCGATGCGCCAGTCGAACTGACCGGCCTCGATTTCACCCTGGATGGTCTTGAGGCCGTCGATGATGCTGTCGCGCTCGGCATCGGTCAGCACGCCGACCTTGGCCAGCATGGTGGCGTGGGCGATCGAGCCCATGATGTCGTGGCGATACAGGCGCTGGTCGAAAGTGACGGAGGCGGTGAAGCGGGCGACGAAGGCGTCGACGGGTTCACTGAAGCGGCCGCCCCAGGACTGATTGGTCTTGTCAGTGCTCATGAATTCGCTCGTATCGGCTTGAAGTAAGAAGGCGTGGAACGCTGGCGCGGATAATAACAGGGTTGCCAATCCTGTCGCTGGCACTGGTCGACAGGTTTTTTTGCAGGACCTGCGCCGGTGTCCGGGCATTTTTGCCAAACGATATTTTTCAATTGAGCAATATCGGCCCTGCAACCGTCTACAGTTGGACTGTAGGAGCAACGCACTTGCTGGTGTAAAAGCAGACTATAAGAAGAGGGGGTGTTCATATTGCGTATCCGCAAACCCTGTAGCGATCAGTCGATAACGCGGGCGTGGGTCGCGATTCGCCCGGGGGATGAAAATTTAGCCGTTCGTCTCGCGGCACTTTTTGACTCTCGGGCTAGTCTTAGCGTGGATCGCGGTGACGGACGTCACTTCACCTGTCTACGCTATCCTTGTGCGAGACTCACGCAGGAATCCAGCGCAATATGAATGTCCTGATCGTTGATGACGAACCCTTGGCCCGCGAGCGCCTGAGCCGAATGGTTGGCGAACTCGAGGGATACAACGTCCTGGAGCCAAGCGCCACGAATGGCGAAGAGGCGTTGGCACTGATCGACAGCCACAAGCCGGATATCGTCTTGCTCGATATCCGTATGCCAGGCCTCGATGGCCTGCAAGTGGCTGCCCGGTTGTGCGAACGCGAAACCCCGCCTGCCGTGGTGTTTTGCATGGGGCCCGATGAATTTGCCGTGGAAGCCTTACAGGCCAGCGCCGTAGGCTATGTGGTGAAACCTGTGCGAACTGAACAATTGCATGACGCGTTGAAAAGAGCCGAGCGCCCCAATCGTGCCCAGCTCTCGGCCCTGACCCGCCCGGCCGCTGAAAGCGGCAACGGACCTCGCAGTCATATCAGCGCCCGGACCCGCAAAGGGATCGAGCTGATTCCGCTGGATCAGGTGGTCTATTTCATTGCCGATCACAAGTACGTGACCTTGCGCCACGAAACCGGTGAGGTGCTGCTGGACGAGCCGCTCAAGGCCCTCGAAGACGAATTCGGTGACCGTTTTGTACGTATCCACCGCAACGCCCTGGTTGCCCGGGACCGTATCGAACGGCTGCAGCGCACACCTCTGGGACATTTCCAGCTGTTCCTCAAAGGCCTGAACGGCGATGCATTGATCGTCAGCCGACGTCATGTCGCCGGCGTGCGGAAAATGATGCAACAGCTTTAATTCGCGGCTCGCAAGCGAATTTCACACCCGATTACCGGACATCCGGGGCCAGGGAGGCCGAGTAGTATCTGATACAAGTCAAAGTGCATTTGGCTGAGCTGTTATTATCTGCCGTATCTATTCAGTACGGATTGATCCATGTCCTCTCGCGAAATCCGCATCGCCACCCGCAAAAGTGCGCTCGCCCTGTGGCAGGCCGAATACGTCAAAGCCCGTCTTGAGGCGGCCCATCCGGGTCTGCTCGTCACCCTGGTGCCCATGGTCAGTCGTGGCGACAAGTTGCTCGATTCGCCGTTGTCGAAAATCGGCGGCAAAGGCCTGTTCGTCAAGGAACTGGAAACTGCGCTGCTGGAGAACGAAGCCGACATCGCCGTGCATTCCATGAAAGACGTGCCGATGGACTTCCCGGAGGGCCTTGGCCTGTTCTGCATTTGCGAGCGGGAAGATCCGCGAGATGCGTTCGTCTCCAATACCTTCGCCAGCCTGGATGATTTGCCGCCAGGCAGCATCGTCGGTACTTCCAGCCTGCGCCGTCAGGCGCAATTGCTGACCCGGCGTCCGGACCTGGAAATCCGTTTCCTGCGCGGTAACGTCAATACTCGCCTGGCCAAGCTTGATGCCGGCGAATACGACGCCATTATCCTGGCCGCCGCTGGCCTGATTCGCCTGGGCTTTGAAGAGCGCATCACCTCGGCGATCAGTGTCGATGACAGCCTGCCTGCCGGTGGACAAGGTGCGGTGGGTATCGAGTGTCGCAGTGCCGACAGCGAAATCCATGCCCTGCTGGCGCCGCTGCACCATCACGACACCGCCACTCGCGTGATCGCTGAGCGAGCCCTCAATAAACATCTGAATGGCGGCTGCCAGGTGCCGATCGCCTGCTACGCCGTGCTCGAGGGTGAGCAGGTCTGGCTGCGCGGCCTGGTGGGTGATCCGAGCGGCGGCTTGCTGCTCAGCGCACAGGCCCGCGCTCCACGCGGCGATGCCGAGGCGTTGGGCGTGCGGGTTGCCGAAGACCTGCTGAGCCAGGGCGCCGATGACATTCTCAAGGCGGTCTACGGCGAGGCAGGTCACGAGTGACTGCCTGGCGTCTGCTGCTGACGCGTCCTGCGGATGAGTCGGCGGCGTTGGGCGGGCTGTTGGCCGAGCAGGGGATTTTCAGCAGCAGTCTGCCGCTGCTGGACATCGTGCCCTTGGCAGTCGGCGATACAACACATGCGTTGATTCAGTCCCTGGACCAGTTCTGTGCGGCGATTGTCGTGAGCAAGCCAGCGGCGCGGATCGCTGTCGAATTGTTGCGCCGGCATTGGCCACAACCACCGGGTATCAAGTGGTTCACGGTCGGCGCCGCCACTGCGCAGATCCTCGCCGATCACGGGCTGGACGTCAGCTTCCCGCCAGAGGGCGATGACAGTGAAGCCTTGCTCATGCTTGCCCAATTGCGCGAGGCTATTGCCCGTCCCGATCCGCGGGTTGTGATCCTACGCGGGGAGGGTGGTCGTGAGCTGCTGGCTGAGCGTTTGCGTGAGCTTGGTGCTAGTGTCGAGTATCTGCAATTGTATCGCCGAGAGTTACCGCATTACGCGCCGGGCGCACTGACGCAGCGGATTGCGGCGGAACGCCTGAACGGGCTGGTGGTCAGCAGTGGACAGGGTTTTGCGCACTTGCATCAATTGGCTGGCGATGCCTGGCCGCGATTGGCGCAGATGCCGTTGTTTGTTCCAAGCCCCAGGGTCGCCGAGCTGGCGCAAGCCGCCGGGGCCAAAACAGTTGTGGATTGCCGTGGCGCCAGTGCCGCGGCCTTGCTGACGGCGTTACGGGAGCATCCCGTGCCCGTTCTCTAATGCAAAGGATGGATACGTGAGCGAAACAGCCTTGCCAAAAGACGACGTGCGACCGGTGCTTGATGCACTGGTAGATGAAACTTTGCCACCTGCTCAGGAGCAACGCCGAGGCAATGGCCTGGCAATCGTCGCATTGCTGTTGGGTGCCGCCGGCATCGCGGTGGGCGGCTGGGGCATCTGGCAGGTGCGTCACTTGCAGGCCAACACCCAGCAGCAGTTGAGTCAGGTGCAGGCATTGAGCGACCAGGCACAAAGCCTGAAGCTCAATGAAGAACGCCTGACCGCGCGCCTTGCTCAGTTGCCTGCGGCCGACGAGCTCGACGCGCGTAATCAACTGGTCATCCAGCTGCAAGGCGATCAGCAACGCTTGAATCAGCGTCTGGAAACCGTGCTCGGTGCCAGTCGCAAGGATTGGCGCCTGGCTGAAGCCGAGCACTTGTTGCGCCTGGCCAGTCTGCGCCTCTCTGCGTTGCAGGACATCAGCAGCGCACAGGCGCTGGTGCAGGGTGCCGACGAAATTTTGCGCGAACAGAACGATCCGGGTGCCTTCGCCGCTCGCGAGCAAGTGGCGAAAACCCTGGTGGCGTTGCGCAGCACCGAACAACCGGACCGCACCGGCCTGTTCCTGCGTCTGGGTGCCTTGCGTGAACAGGTCATCGGCCTCACTGAACTGGCGCCCGAATACAAGGATCGCGGCGATTCGTTACTGGGTCTGACCGCAGATGGCGACGGCGCCAGCCGCTGGGCGCAATGGTGGGATCAGATCTCGCGCTACATCCGTATCGATTTCAATGCCGACAAAAACGTTCGTCCATTGCTGGCCGGCCAGAGTCTGACTCAGGTGCGCCTGGCACTGAGCCTGGCCCTTGAGCAGGCACAATGGGCGGCGCTCAATGGTCAAGCGGCGGTGTACACCCAGGCACTGGACGAGGCGCGGGATGTGTTGAAAGGCAATTTCAACGCGGATAACGCCCAAAGCAAAGTGATGCTCGAGCAGGTCGCCGAGCTGAGCAAGCAGCCTGTCACCGTGGTCACACCGGACCTGACCGGCACCTTGAGTGCGGTGCAGGGATACCTGGAGCGGCGTAACGTCAACGCCGAGGACTCGATCAAGCCACTGGCCAAGCCTGCGAACACCGCGCAGGAGGCAACGCCATGAAACGCCTCTATGTCATCGTGTTCCTGGTGATTGCCGCCGCCGCCGCGTTGGGGCTGGCGATTGCCGAGCATTCCGGCTACGTGCTGGTTGCCTACAAGACCTTCCGCTACGAGTCCAGTCTGTGGGCGACGCTGGCGCTGGTCGCGGTGCTCTGGCTGGTGGTCTGGGGTATCAAGGCTCTTGTGGAACTGGTGATGACCTCCAGCGGCGTGGTCAATCCGTGGTCACGGCGCAACCGTAGTCGTCGGGTACAAGTGGCGATTGAACATGGTCAGCTGGACCTGGCGGAAGGGCGCTGGGCCAGCGCGCAACGTCATCTGCATCGCGCCGCCGAAGCCGAGCGCCAACCGTTGCTGTACTACCTCGGAGCGGCTCGGGCTGCAAACGAGCAGGGTCACTACGAAGAGTGCGACAGTCTGCTGGAGCGCGCACTGGAGCGTCAGCCCCAAGCCGAATTGGCGATCGCCCTGAGCCACGCACAATTGCAGACCGACCGCGGCGACACCGATGGCGCCCTGGCGACGCTTGAAGCCATGCACGAACGTCACCCGCACAACGCGCAGACGCTGCGCCAACTTCAGCGCTTGCACCAGCAGCGTGGGGACTGGTCGGCGGTGATCCGCCTGCTGCCGGAGTTGCGCAAGGACAAAGTGTTGCCCGCAGCCGAACTTGCCGAACTGGAGCGCCGTGCCTGGGGTGCGAACCTGTCCTTCGCCGCGCAGCGGGAAGAGGACGGTACGGTCGGCTTGCAGTCGCTCGAGCGCGCCTGGCAGCAATTGAGCGCGGCGCAGCGTCAGGAACCGCAGCTGGTGCTCGCCTATGCCGAGCAACTGCGACAACTGGGTGCTCAGGTCGAAGCCGAAGAGGTCCTGCGCACGGCGCTCAAGCGCAACTACGACAGTCATCTCGCGCGCCTTTACGGGCTGGTTCGTGGCAAGGATCCAGCGCGTCAGTTGCAGACCGCTGAAGGCTGGCTCAAGGAGCATCCGGCCGACCCTGGCCTGTTGTTGACCCTGGGTCGACTGAGCCTGCAAAACAGCTTGTGGGGCAAGGCCAGGGATTACCTGGAAGACAGTCTTCGCGTCCAACGCCACCCGGAAGCCTGCGCCGAACTGGCACGCCTGCTGGCGCAAATGGGTGATACCGAACGCAGCAACCAACTGTTCCAAGAAGGCTTGGGCTTGCTGGATGAGCGTCTGTTGGCGGCACCGCTGCCGGTGCCGGTTCGTGCCTGATTCATTGGGCTGCTCCGGTGGCCCAATGTAAGTCTGTGGTCAATGGCGAGGGGGGGCTTGCTCCCTTGCCGGTGTGTGACAAATCACTGCATACAGGTCGCTGAAATCTGTCGCAGACAAACTCCTACAGGAGGCTGCTTTTTATCCTCTCCCAAGCGTCGGTATTTCCCTACACCTGCGCTGAAGTCTCCCTGCCGTTTCGCCTTGAATGGCCGACTCGCTTTCCTCTACCGTAATGACCTGTCACTACTTTTACGGAAATGCCATGTCATTGGCTCACTCACGCTCCTTGTTTTTCATGGCCTTCGTTGCGGGTGCCCTGGCGTTGGGCGTTTCCTGGTACCTCGAATTCGCGGTCGGCCTGCGACCTTGCGGCTTGTGTCTACTGCAACGCCTTTGCCTGGCACTGTTTAGCGCTGTTTGCCTGATTGCCGCTGTCCATGGCCCCGGTCGTGGGGGCAGCATCCTCTATTGGCTGACGGCAGTCTGTTGCAGTCTGACGGGCACCGTCGCGGCATGGCGGCAGGTCTTGTTGCAAACTGATCCGGTGCCGCGCTTGACGTCCTGCTCGACCAGCATGGGTGACCTGATTGCAACCGAACCCTGGTCCTCAGTGATACAACAATTGTTCAACGGCGCGGTTGGGTGTGCGCAAATCACTTGGACTTTGTTTGGCCTGAGCCTCACGGAATGGAGTCTGTTGCTGTTTGTCGCGATGGTCATGCTGGCGCTGCATCAGTTGCTGCGACTTGTCTGGCGCGGCCATCGGCGACCGCTCAGCGGCGAGTCGTCGCACCGGGTGCTATTGGGCGATTAAACACTTGTATGAACTTTATCGCCTGCGTACCTTGAAGCCAGTGCCCTGCGGGCATAATCTGGCCCGCACGTGTCATTGGAATTTTGTTGCTCGATGACGCTCTGCCTGACCGCCCACTGACGTTACAAGAGGCGAGCAGGCATAGAGCAGCTGACCCACAAGGGAAGAGAGATCACCATGCTCGAAAGTTGTCAGAATGCTCAGGAACGCTGGGGTGGAGTGCACCTGCTGATCGATCGCTGGTTGCAGGAACGACACGAACTGATCGGGGCCTATGACGCTCTCGGCGCCAAGCCAGAGGCTTTGGGCGAGAACCGCAAGCCGTTGCAGGAGTTCTGCGGCGTGCTGGTTGATTACGTGTCTGCCGGGCATTTCGAAATTTATGAACAGCTGACGGGGGAGGCCAAGGCCTTCAACGACAAGCGTGGTCTGGAACTGGCCGAGACCCTCTACCCGCGTATCGATGTCATTACCGAAAAGCTGCTGGCGTTCAACGACCTGTGCGATGAAGGCAAATGCGTCGCGGAAAAATTCAAGGAGCTGGGCGGCCTGTTGCATGAACGCTTCGAACTGGAAGATTGCCTGATCGAAGTGCTGCACACAGCTCACAAGGAAGTCGATTCGGTTCAAGCCTGAATCGCTTTGCGCAAGACAGAAAACGGCGTGCCAGTGGCACGCCGTTTTTCATTTCTGATTTCAGCCGGTAGCGCCGCGCAGTTCAATTTCAAACACCAACGGGGTGAACGGCGCGATCACGTCGCCGGCGCCGTCGGCGCCGTATGCCTGAGCCGAGGGAATCACCAGGCGCCATTTCGCACCCACGGGCATGTTTTGCAGGGCGCTGCGCCATCCGGCAATCACGCTATCGAGCCTGAACCATTGTGGCTGGGTGCTCTGGTCGAACACGGTGCCGTCGGGCAGTCGGCCGATGTACAGGACCTGCACTTTTCCGTTCGGACCTGCCTTTGCACCTGTGCCTGGCGTCAGCTCGGTAACCAGTACGCCATCGGCCAGTTCTCGAACGCCGGGTTTGGCTTTTTCTTCGGCAAGAAAGCGCTGCTCCTTTTCCATCACCGCTTCGCTGTGAGGCTGGGCCGACTGCATGGCAATCCGTGCTTCATGCTCGGTCAGGATCTGTTCGATTTGCTCGTCCTTCAATGCCAGTGGCTTGGCCTGATAGGCCTGTTGCAAACCTTCGATCAGTGCCTGGAGTTGCAGGTCGGGCGCCTCCAGGCGCAAGCGTTCACCTAGGCTCGCGCCTAGGCTGTAGGCGAGATCGTGAGCTTCATTTTCCGGTGTTGTTTCGGCCGCGTGGACCGTAGAAAAAAACACGCACAGCGATAAAAAAAGGTAGCGCGACATGGGCACTCTCCGACCTGAAGTGCGCGCGATTATGCCAGTGTGAATGCGCACAACGGTGAACTGCTTTTGCATCGCTGCAGAAGTTTTTCAGTCCTTTGCAACACAACGCTTTGGATAGTGTCAACATGCCCTAGCGGCGGTTGCAGCAGAGGTCTAGTATGAGCCGCACTCACTTCAGCCAGGAGGTAAACCATGTCGGCCACCAAGAAGCCTGTAAATACTCCGTTGCACCTGCTTCAACAACTCTCGGGCAGCTTGCTCGAGCATCTGGAAACCGCTTGTTCCGAAGCCCTGGCTGATGCTGAGAAATTGCTCGCCAAGCTGGAAAAGCAACGCGGCAAAGCGCAAGAAAAACTGCACAAGTCCCGCACCAAATTGCAGGATGCAGCGTCTGCCGGAAAAGCCAAGGCACAGGCCAAGGCGAAGGAATCCGTGGGCGAACTCGAAGGGCTGCTTGACGCACTGAAAGATCGTCAGACGCAAACCCGCACCTACATTCTGCAACTCAAACGTGATGCCCAGGAAAGCCTGAAACTGGCCCAGGGTGTCGGCCGTGTTCAAGAGGCTGTCGGCAAGGCGTTGTCCCTGCGCGCGGCCAAGCCGGCAGCGGCACCTGCCCGTAAAGCGGCTGCCAAACCCGCTGCTGCAAAAGCACCGGCCAAGCCTGCTGCTGCCAAGCCAGCCGCTAAAACTGCCGCCGCTAAACCGGCTGCAAAACCTGCCGCGAGAAAACCAGCTGCCAGCGCTGCCAAACCGGCTGCTAAAACCGCTGCGGCCAAACCGGCTGCCGCCAAGCCAGCAGTTGTAAGAACTGCTGCCGCGAAACCTGCCACAGCTGCTGCCAAACCAGCGGCAAGAACCGCTGCTAAACCGGCTGCAAAACCTGCTGCAAAACCTGCTGCAAAACCAGCAGCCAAAACCGCAGCCGCGAAACCGGCTGCCAAGCCAGCCGCCAGAACTGCAGCGGCAAAACCGGCTGCCAAGCCAGCCGCTAAACCTGTAGCTGCCAAACCAGCAGCCAAACCAGCAGCCAAACCGGTAGCAGCCAAACCGGTAGCAGCCAAACCGGTAGCAGCCAAACCTGCTGCAAAAGCTGCGGCGAAACCAGCGGCAAAACCTGCTGCTGCCAAGCCTGCTGCTGCGGCTAAACCGGCCACTGCCAGTGCCGCCAAACCAGCCGCTGCCAAGCCTGCTGCAAAACCGGCAGCCAAGCCGGCAGTGAAAAAACCGGTTGCTGCCAAACCGGCTGCCGCTGCAGTTGCCAAACCTGCTGCAACCCCGGTTGCCAAGCCAGCAGCTCCAGCCGCTCCAGCCGCACCGGCAGCGCCGGCGCCAGCCGCGACCAACT
This sequence comes from Pseudomonas vancouverensis, assembly GCF_004348895.1. Taxonomy (GTDB): domain Bacteria; phylum Pseudomonadota; class Gammaproteobacteria; order Pseudomonadales; family Pseudomonadaceae; genus Aquipseudomonas; species Aquipseudomonas vancouverensis. The sequence goes on along the minus strand of NZ_RRZK01000007.1, from coordinate 386,134 downwards.
CGACAGCCACGCCAGCACCAACGCCGGCCGCCGCGTCGAACACTGCTACCACCCCAACCAGCGCTTCCTAAGTGCCGGTTACCGCGACGCGCAGCTGATGCAGCGCGTCGCGGTCGAGGTGGGCGGCGCCAGCCGTCACACCTTCCAGCCAGGCCGATAGCTCGGTCACGCCTTCCTGCGGCCAACTCTGCGTGGCCTGCTCCAGCCGCAACAGCAAGATCCGCTCGGCCTCCAGCTCCAGTGTCTTCACTTTTTCGCGCAGGGTATGCAGCTCGGTGTCTGCCATCGAGGCGGCTTTCCACTGCCTGCGCAAGGTTCGCAACGGTTGAACGACATCGGTATCCCAGGCATTGGCCACGGCCTGAAGCTGCTGCAAGCGGGGTTCAGTGCAGATGACGCCGCGTCGACCCAGCCAGGCGCCGCACAGCAATAGACACACACTGGCCCCCGTCGACTGCAATCGCAGGCACAGCGGTTCAACACCCGGCAAGGCGTAAGTGCTGAGGGAAAAGCTCCACAGGTCAGAGGACATAGTGCTACTCGCGCCAGTTGCGAGCGAAGCTGGTAGACTCCGCCGCCATTATGATTCGACTTCAGAACCTGACTTTACAGCGTGGCCCGCAACGTCTGCTAGAAGACGCCGAGCTGACCCTGCACGCCGGCCAGAAAGCCGGCCTCATCGGTGCCAACGGCGCCGGCAAATCGAGCCTGTTCGCCTTGCTTCGGGGCGAACTGCACCCGGACTCGGGTGACTGTTTCCTGCCGGCCGACTGGCGTATCGCCCACATGCGCCAGGAGGTCGACACGCTCGAGCGCCTGGCGGTCGACTACGTGCTCGATGGCGACCTGCGCCTGCGCCAGGTGCAACGCGACCTGGCGGCGGCCGAAGCGGCCCATGACGGTGCCGCACAGGCTCGTCTGCACTCGGAACTGGACAGCGCCGACGGTTACACCGCCGATGCGCGCGCGCGCAAACTGCTGGCGGGCCTGGGCTTCACCAACGAGCAGATGGATCGTCAGGTCGGCGACTTCTCCGGTGGCTGGCGGATGCGCCTGAACCTGGCGCAGGCCCTGATGTGTCCTTCCGACTTGCTGCTGCTCGACGAACCGACCAACCACCTGGATCTCGACGCGATCATCTGGCTGGAAGAGTGGCTCAAAGGGTATCCCGGCACGCTGATGCTGATTTCCCACGACCGCGACTTCCTCGATGCCGTGGTCGATCACGTCGCTCACGTCGATCAGCGCAAGATCACCTTGTACCGTGGTGGTTACAGCGCCTTCGAACGTGCTCGCGCCGAACGTCTGGCCCAGCAACAACAGGCCTACGAGAAGCAGCAGGCACAACGTGCGCACATGGAAAGCTACATCGCCCGCTTCAAGGCCCAGGCGACCAAGGCCCGTCAGGCCCAGAGCCGGATCAAGGCTCTGGAACGGATGGAAGAACTGACCGCCGCTCACGTCGATTCGCCATTCGACTTCGTCTTCCGTGAGTCGCAGAAGATTTCCAGCCCGCTGATCGACCTGTCCGATGCTCGTCTGGGTTACGGCGACAAAGCCGTGCTGGAGAAGGTCAAGTTGCAACTGACCCCGGGTGCGCGGATCGGCCTGCTCGGTCCTAACGGTGCGGGCAAGTCGACCCTGATCAAGAACCTGGCGGGTGAGCTTTCGCCACTGGCCGGTCGCCTGACCCGCGGCGAGAACACCGTGGTCGGCTATTTCGCCCAGCATCAGCTCGACTCGCTGGACGCCAAGGCGAGCCCGTTGTTGCATTTGCAACGCCTGGCCCCGACCGAGCGCGAGCAAACCTTGCGCGACTTCCTCGGCGGCTTCGACTTCCGGGGTGCACGGATCGACGAGCCGGTGCTGAACTTCTCCGGTGGCGAGAAGGCACGTCTGGCCCTGGCGCTGATCGCCTGGGATCGCCCGAATCTGTTGCTGCTCGACGAGCCGACCAACCACCTGGACCTGGAAATGCGCCTGGCACTGACCATGGCCCTGCAAGAGTTCAGCGGTGCGGTATTGGTGGTCTCCCACGACCGTCATTTGCTCAAGAGCACCACCGACAACTTCTACCTGGTTGCCGACGGCAAGGTCGAAGAGTTCGATGGCGACCTCGAGGACTACACCCGCTGGCTGGTGGACTATCGCCAGCGTAATGCCCCGGTCAGCAACACACCGGTGAATCCGGACAAGACCGACAAGAAGGCCCAGCGCCAGGCAGCCGCAGCGTTGCGTCAACAACTGGCGCCGCACAAGCGCGAGGCCGACAAGCTCGAAGCCGAGCTTGGCAAGCTGCACGAGAAACTGGCGAAGATCGATGCCAGCCTCGGCGACAGTGATATCTACGAGCCGGCACGCAAGAATGAATTGCGCGATCTGCTGGCCGAGCAGGCCAAGTTGAAGGTGCGTGAGGCTGAACTGGAAGAAGCCTGGATGGAAGCGCTGGAGTTGCTGGAAAGCATGCAGGCGGAGCTGGAGGCGCTGTCCTGATGGGCGCCTTCAAGCTGCCGTTGCCGGCAGAATGGGTCGAGCCGATCCTCCTCGGCGTGCAGATCCTGCTGATCCTGCTGGCGGCCTATTTCACCCAGCGCTTCGTCGCCAAGGGCCTGACGCGCCTCGGTGAACGTTACCCGTTCCCGCCGCAGTTGATGATGCCGCTGCGGGGCGGATTGCGCTGGCTGATCATGGGCAGCGCACTGATTTTCGTGCTTGAGCGCCTGGGTGTTTCGGCCACCGTGCTGTGGACGGCGTTGTCCGGGTTCGTCGCTGTTGCGGCGGTGGCGTTTTTCGCCATGTGGAGCGTGCTGTCGAACCTGCTGTGCGCGATTCTGATTTTCACCGTGGGCCCGTTTCGTCTTGGCGATGTGGTCGAACTGGTCGACACCACCGACAAGCCGGGCGTGAAGGGGCGGGTGGTGGCAATCAATTTGCTCTACACCACGCTGATCGAGGCTGAAGAACTCGGCACCGGCAGTGCAATGGTGCAGGTGCCCAACAGTCTGTTCTTCCAGCGCTCGGTGCGGCGTTGGCGTGGGACTGATGTGTTTCCTTCCAGCGGGTTTGAAAAGTAAGCGCCTGATTGCCGCTCGACACATCCTGCAAAAAATCGATAGTCATCCGCCCAAAGCCGCATTAGCTTAGACGTCTGTCACGAGTCTGAGTCGAGGTGTGCAATGGAGCTTCAAACATGGCTGGCGTTTTTTGCCGCCTGTTGGGTGATCAGTCTTTCTCCTGGTGCCGGCGCCATTGCGTCGATGTCCAGCGGTCTGCAATACGGTTTCTGGCGCGGCTACTGGAACGCCCTGGGCCTGCAACTGGGCCTGGCCCTGCAGATTGCCATCGTTGGTGCGGGGGTCGGCGCGATCCTCACGGCGTCGGCGACTGCGTTCCATGCGATCAAGTGGTTTGGCGTGGCCTACCTTGTGTACCTGGCCATCAAGCAATGGCGTGCGCAGCCCAGCGACATGAGTGACGACGCCGCGGTGCGGCAGATCGGCAAACCCATGGCCCTGGTGTTCCGCGGCTTTCTGGTGAACATCAGCAACCCCAAGGCCTTGGTGTTCATGCTGGCTGTCCTGCCGCAATTCATCGACCCCCATGCGCCGTTGCTGATCCAGTACGTGGTGATCGGCGTCACCATGATCTGCGTTGATCTGGTGGTCATGGCCGGTTACACCGGGCTGGCTTCCAAGGTGTTGCGCCTGCTGCGTACCCCGCAACAGCAAAAACGCATGAATCGCACCTTCGCAGGATTGTTCATCGGTGCTGCGGCCTTCATGGCTACGTTGCGCAGAGCCGCCACGTAATCCAGCCGGCACCCACACAAGGCGACCCTGGCGGTCGCCTTTTTCATTGGTAAATCAGTGATCTGGCTTGCGTACCGTGATGCAGGAAATCCCGACAAAGCTTGAGTGAAAGCCGTCAGGCGTTAACAATATGTAACTTCGCATTTCCAATTGAGATTCATTCATGATTGCCCCGTCCCGATTCCTGGCCTGGCTGTTGTTGCCGCTAGTGGCGTCCTGCAGCCTTCAACTGCTGGCCGACCCCGCTGATGGCGCGCCTCAAGCGCTGCATCTGCTCGATTACATCAGCGCGGACTACCCGGACACGGTACAAGCGGGCAGCATCGTCAACCAGGACGAGTACCGGGCGCAGCAGGAGTCGATCAAGACGCTGGAAGGTTTGATCGCGGCCATGCCGGCCAAACCGGAAAAGGCTGCCCTTGAGCAAAATCTGACCACGCTGCGCACTGCCATCGGCGCACGTCAGGAAGGCGCGGACGTCGCTCGCCAGGCCCGCCAGTTGGGCGCAAAACTGGCGGTGGCCTATGAGGTCAGCCAGGCACCGATTATCACCCCGGATCCGAGCCGTGGCGCGCCGCTGTACGCCCAGCATTGTTCGGTCTGCCACGGCGACGCCGGTGCGGGTGACGGTCCTGCGGGTCTGGGGCTGACGCCTGCACCTTCCAATCTGCGTGACACCGCGCGCATGGACCATCTGAGCCTTTACGCAATCTACAGCGCCTTGAGTCAGGGTTTTGAAGGTACGGACATGCCATCCTTCGCCGATCAACTGGATGAGCGTCAGCGTTGGGACCTGGCCACCTACATCGCCAGTTTCAGTGTTGAGGTGGCCACGGCCAGCAGCGACAAAACCTACAACATTGCCGATCTGGCGCGTCAGACGCCGGCCGAAGTACAGGCCGCCGATGGCCCGCAGGCGGCTGAGGCATTCCGCGCCCAGCGCGCCCAGCCGCCGCAGGTCAAGCGTGGCCCGGCGCAATTGCTCGATTACACCGCTACCACCCTGGACAAGAGCCTCGCGGCGTACCGCGCCGGTCAGCATGATCAGGCCTACGACCTGTCGGTCGCGGCGTACCTGGAAGGTTTCGAGCTGGTGGAAAGCTCGCTGGACAACATCGACGCCAACGTCCGCAAGGACACCGAAAAGTCCTTGATGGCGTACCGTCAATCGATCCAGGACAGCCTGCCGGTGAGCGAAGTCGAGCAGCGCCTTGACACCGCCAAGACCAAGCTGAAGGCGTCGGCGCAGCTGTTGGGCAACGATGGCTTGAGCTGGTCCCTGAGCTACATTTCCGGACTGTTGATCCTGTTGCGCGAAGGTCTGGAAGCGATCCTGGTACTGGCGGCGATCCTCGCGTTCCTGCGCAACACCGGCCAGCAGTCGGCGGTGCGTAGCGTCAACATCGGCTGGGGCCTGGCGTTTCTTGCCGGGCTGGGGACCTGGGCGCTGGCGGCCTACGTCATTGATGTCAGCGGTTCCCAGCGTGAGTTGCTGGAAGGTGCGACCGCATTGTTCGCCGCGGTCATGGTGCTCTGGCTCGGCGTCTGGATGCACGATCGCCGCCACGCGGCCGCCTGGCAGGATTACATCAAGAGCAGCCTGGTGGGTGGTGGCGGGCGCTTCGGCTTCGCCACGCTGGCGTTCTTCTCGGTGTATCGCGAGCTGTTCGAAGTGATTCTGTTCTACGAAACCTTGTGGTTGCAGGCCGGGCCTGCGGGGCATAACGCGGTGCTGGCCGGTGGCGCGACGGCGGTGGTGCTGCTGGTCGGTCTGGCCTGGGTGATCTTGCGCGGCTCGGCGAAACTGCCGCTGGCGCTGTTCTTCAGCATCAACGCGGGTCTGTTGTGCGCGCTGTCGGTGGTGTTTGCCGGCCATGGTGTGAAGGCGCTGCAGGAAGCCGGGATCTTCGGCACGCGGCCGGTGCCATTCTTTGATTTCGAATGGCTGGGGATTCACGCGGATGCATATTCGCTGAGTGCTCAAGCCGTGGCCATCGTTGCGATCATCGTGCTGTATGGGCGCAGTCGGGTGGCTGAGAAGCGTCGGGTTACGGCTTAACCGCATTCGCTGCGCTCAAATTCGCGGGCAAGCCCGCTTCCACAGGATTGCGTATAACCTGAGGGAGTGTGGCTTGCCCGCGATGTTTTTCAGAAGAGGAAAAGAGATGCGTGTCTGGATCGATGCCGACGCCTGCCCCCGGGCCGCCAGGGATCTGGTGGTGAAGTTTGCCCTCAAGCGCCAGTTCGAAGTGGTGATGGTGGCGGGGCAGCCGCAGACCAAACCGGCGCTGGCGCTGGTCAAGCTGATCGTGGTGCCCAGTGGCCCTGATGCGGCTGACGATTACCTGGTGGAACATGCCGTTCCCGGTGAGCTGGTGATCTGTAGCGACGTACCCTTGGCGGATCGCTTGGTGAAGAAAGGCGTGGCGGCGCTGGACCCGCGCGGCAAGGAGTTTGATGCGCAGAACATGGGTGACAGGCTGGCGGTGCGCAACCTATTCACCGATCTGCGCGAACAGGGCCAGATGAGCGGCGGTCCAGCGCCCTTTGGTGACCGAGAGAAGCAGGCGTTTGCCAATGCGCTGGACCGGATTTTGACTCGGCTATCCCGCAAGACCTGATTGAACCCTGACTTTGTGGCGAGGGAGCTTGCTCCCGTCGGGTTGCGCAGCAACCCCAAAGCCATTCACTGCGATATTCCAGGTAGATCGCAGTGACCGGTTTTACGACTGCTGCGCAGCCGAGCGGGACGGTGCGGCGATCCGACAAGCTCCCTCGCCACAGGTAATCAGTTACCGGAGCGTATTACGCCTCGTTTTCGTGGGTCAACTCAAGCACCCGATCAACCAGCTTATTGATGCCCGATGCCACTTCGCTAATGCTCTGCGCGAGCATGTAAGCCGGCGTACTGACCAGCTTGCGCGCCTTGTCTTCGACGATATCGCACACCGCGCAGTCGGTATGGGTGGCGCCCATCTTGTTCATGGCCTTGGCGGTGTCGGCATCGTTGCCGATGGTGCAGGTTACGCCGGGCCCATAGATCTTTGCCGCCAGCGCCGGCGAGATGCACATCAGCCCCACCGGTTTGCCGGCCTCGGCAAAGGCTTCGGTCAGCGCCAGCACGTCCGGCTGAACGCTGCAGCCAGCGCCTTCAGTGGCAAAGTTCGAAAGGTTCTTGGCCGAGCCGAAACCGCCGGGCACGATCAGCGCGTCGAATTCATCGACGTTGGCTTCGCGGATATCCTTGATATTGCCCCGGGCAATGCGCGCCGATTCCACCAGCACGTTACGCGACTCGGGCATTTCTTCGCCGGTCAGGTGGTTGATCACGTGCAGCTGTGCGATGTCCGGTGCAAAACACTGTACCTGGGCACCACGCTGGTCGAGGCGCAGCAGGGTGATGACGCTCTCGTGGAGTTCGGCGCCGTCGTACACGCCACAACCGGAAAGGATCACTGCAACTTTTTTGCTCATGGGCTTTTCTCCAGATTCATGGCGTTAAATGTCCACTAATTTGTCACTCGTTGCCATAGGGCTGACGGGCGACTACACCTAGGATGAGTCGCAAATTTCCAATCAGGGCGCGTCATGGACTTCATTTTGTATGCGGTGCCGTTTTTCTTCGTGTTGATCGCCGTCGAACTGGTCGCCGATCGCTGGCGCGGTGTGAGCAATTATCGGGTTGCGGACGCTATCAACAGCATCAGCACGGGCATCCTGTCGACCACCACTGGCCTGTTGACCAAAGGCGTGGGGCTGCTGACCTACGCGTTCGCTCTCAAGCATCTGGCTCTGTTCGAATTGTCTGCAGACAGCGTCTGGGTCTGGGTGCTGGCCTTTGTGCTTTACGATCTTTGCTACTACTGGCTGCACCGCATGGGGCATGAGCGCAACATCCTCTGGGCGGCCCACTCGGTGCATCACCAGAGTGAGGACTACAACCTCTCCACGGCGCTGCGCCAGACCAGCACCGGGTTTCTGCTGAGCTGGATCTTCTACCTGCCGATGGCGGTGATTGGCGTGCCGTTGCTGGTGTTTGTCAGTGTGGCGGCGCTTAACCTGCTGTACCAGTTCTGGGTGCATACCCGGCACATTCCCAAGCTGGGCTGGTTCGAATGGTTCTTCGTGACGCCGTCCAATCATCGGGCCCACCATGCGCAAAACGCTCTCTACATGGATCGCAACTATGGCGGCGTGTTCATTCTTTGGGACCGGCTGTTCGGCTCGTTCCAGGAAGAGGACGACAACGAACCGGTGATTTTCGGCGTGACCACGCCACTGGCGAGCTGGAATCCGCTGTGGGCGAACGTGCAGTTCTATGCGCAGCTGTGGGCCGATGCACGGCGTGCCGAAAGTATGTGGGACAAGTGCCGGATCTGGTTCATGCGCACCGGTTGGCGCCCGGCGGACGTGGCGGCGAAGTACCCGATGAGCAAGCCGGACTTGACCCAGTTCCGCAAATTCGAGGTGCCGCTGGACGGTCGTCAGCAGCTGTATGTGCTGGCACAGTTTTGCGTGTACATCGCGCTGGGCAGCTATCTGATGAACCTGGAGCCGCAGCTGCCGACGGCCGCGCTGATTCTGGGTTGGGGCGCGGTGGCGCTGGGACTGTTTGTGTTGGGCGTGGCTCTGGAGAATCGCCCGTGGGCGCTCAAGGTGGAATTGCTGCGCCTGGCTTCGAATGTGCCGCTGGTGTGGCTGGCGCCGCTGGTCGGGCTGTGGCCGGCCAGCGCGGTGGGCTGGGTCGGCCTGCTCAGTTACACATTGTTGAGCGGAATCGGTCTCTACTGCTGCAGAAACCGTTTCACTCGGCTGGCTTCGTAGGTTCTTCGAGATTGCTGTGCTTGGCCTTCAGGGCTTGCTCGTCGGCGTAGACCTGCTTGGCCAGACGGGCGTTCTTGAAGCGCCGGCGCAGCCACAGCAACAGTCCCACCACGAGCAGGGCACCCAGCACCCAGAGTTCGTACTTCTTCACGCTGCCGAGCATGCCTTCGAGCACCGCGCCAAAGTGGTAGGCGGCCGCCGCGAGGGCTGTGGCCCAGATCGCCGCGCCAATCCCGTTGAGCAGCAGGTAGCGTCCAGGCGGATAACCCGACAGGCCGATGGCCACCGGCATCACGGTGCGCAGGCCGTAGACGAAACGGAAGCTCAGCACCCAGATGTCCGGGTGCTTGCGGATGTGTTCCAGCGCCCGGTCGCCCATCATTTGCCAGCGCGGCTTGCGCGCCAACAACTTGCGCCCGTGCTTGCGTCCCAGGAAGTACCACAGCTGATCGCCGGCATAGCTGCCGAAGAACGCCACGACCACCACCAGGTTGATGTCCATGTATCCACGGAACGCGAGGAAGCCCGCGAGTACCAGAATGGTTTCGCCTTCGAAGAACGTGCCGAGAAAAAGGGCAAAGTAGCCGAAGTCATGCAGAAATTGTTGGAGCATTGTCTGGGTGCTGGCGAAATGAACGCGCAGCCTAACCCTTCAGACACATTCAGGAAAGTGTCCAAATGTGTCTCGACGTGAACATTTCCTACAACGACAATGGAATGCGGCTACGTGTCGCGCTGTGCACATAACTGTCACACGTTCGTCATAATGGCCGCTTATAACTGTCACGCTCGCCCGTACGCGCGGGCTCAGGAGTCTGCCGTGAGCTTTACCCCCGCCAATCGCTTGTTCCCCGCCACCCGCCTGCGCCGCAACCGTCGTGACGAGTTCTCGCGTCGTCTGGTCCGTGAAAACGTGCTGACAGTCAACGACCTGATCTTGCCGGTGTTCGTGCTGGACGGTGAAAACCGTCGCGAAGCGGTGGCGTCGATGCCGGGTGTGGAGCGCCTGACCATCGACTTGCTGCTGGAAGAAGCGGCCAAGTGGGTCGAGCTGGGGATTCCGGCACTGGCACTGTTTCCGGTTACGCCGCTGGAGCTCAAATCCCTGGATGCTGCCGAAGCGTGGAACCCTGAGGGCATCGCCCAGCGCGCCACCCGCGCGCTGCGTGCGCAATTCCCGGAACTGGGGGTGATCACCGACGTCGCCCTGGACCCGTTCACCACCCATGGCCAGGACGGCATTCTCGACGAAGACGGCTATGTGCAGAACGACATCACTGTCGATGCACTGGTCAGGCAGGCCCTGTCCCACGCCGAGGCTGGCGCTCAGGTGGTCGCGCCCTCGGACATGATGGACGGTCGCATCCAGGCCATTCGCGAGGCCCTCGAAGTGGCCGGTCACGTCAATGTGCGGATCATGGCCTACTCGGCGAAGTACGCCAGCGCCTATTACGGCCCGTTCCGCGATGCGGTCGGTTCGGCGTCGAACCTGGGCAAGGCCAACAAGGCCTCCTATCAGATGGACCCGGCCAACGGCAACGAAGCGCTGCACGAAGTGGCTGCGGACTTGTCAGAAGGTGCGGACATGGTCATGGTCAAGCCGGGCATGCCGTACCTGGATATCCTCTGCCGGGTCAAAGAAGAATTCAAAGTGCCGACATTTGTTTATCAAGTCAGCGGCGAATACGCCATGCACATGGCGGCGATTCAGAATGGCTGGTTGAGCGAAGGGGTGATCCTCGAGTCGCTGACCGCTTTCAAACGCGCAGGCGCTGATGGCATCCTGACGTATTTCGCCGTTCGTGCCGCTCAATTGTTACGAGAGCAACAATAGCCCTCCCAGGAACATCCGATGAATACCGAAGTGCTCACTGAAGTTGCCGTAAAAGACGCTCAGCCTGTGGTGGAGCAAATCGATGAGACCCCACCGGAGCTGGAGCCTGCTCCGCCCGCGACGGTCGCCGACACCGCCGCGGTAGCCCCGGCGATGGCCATTCCCGGTCTGGATGACAGCAGCCTGTACATCCACCGCGAACTGTCGCAACTGCAATTCAACATCCGTGTGCTGGAGCAGGCGCTGGATGAGTCCTACCCGTTGCTGGAGCGGCTGAAGTTCCTGCTGATCTTCTCCAGCAACCTGGACGAGTTCTTCGAGATTCGCGTCGCCGGGCTGAAGAAACAGATCACCTTCGCCCGTGAGCAAGCCGGTGCCGACGGTCTGCAACCGCACCAGGCCTTGGCTCGCATCAGCGAATTGGTACACGGCCACGTCGATCGCCAGTACGCGATTCTCAACGACATTCTGTTGCCGGAACTGGAAAAACATCAGGTCCGCTTCATCCGTCGCCGTCACTGGACCACCAAGCTGAAAACCTGGGTGCGCCGCTATTTCCGTGACGAAATCGCACCGATCATCACGCCGATCGGCCTCGACCCGACGCACCCGTTCCCGCTGTTGGTGAACAAGAGCCTGAACTTCATTGTCGAGCTCGAGGGTATCGACGCCTTTGGTCGCGACTCCGGTCTGGCGATCATCCCGGCACCGCGCCTGTTGCCGCGCATCATCAAGGTGCCGGAAGAGGTCGGCGGCGCCGGCGACAACTACGTGTTCCTGTCGTCGATGATCCACGCCCACGCCGATGACCTGTTCCAGGGCATGAAGGTCAAGGGCTGCTACCAGTTCCGCCTGACCCGAAACGCCGACCTGGCGCTCGACTCCGAAGACGTGGAAGACCTCGCGCGCGCGCTGCGCGGCGAGCTGTTCTCCCGTCGTTACGGTGATGCCGTGCGTCTGGAAGTCGCCGATACCTGCCCGAAACACCTGTCCGACTACCTGCTCAAGCAATTCAACCTGAGCGAGACCGAGCTGTATCAGGTCAACGGACCGGTGAACCTGACGCGTCTGTTCAGCATCACCGGCCTGGACAGCCAGCGTGAGCTGCAATACATGCCGTTCACACCGCAGATTCCGAAGCTGCTGCAGAACAGCGAAAACATCTTCAGCGTGATCAGCAAGCAGGACATTCTGCTGCTGCACCCGTTCGAATCCTTTACACCCGTGGTCGACCTGCTGCGCCAGGCCGCCAAGGACCCGAACGTCTTGGCCGTGCGCCAGACGCTGTACCGTTCCGGCGCCAACTCGGAAATCGTCGACGCGCTGGTAGATGCCGCGCGTAACGGTAAGGAAGTGACGGCGGTGATCGAATTGCGTGCGCGGTTCGATGAAGAGTCCAACCTGCAATTGGCCAGCCGCCTGCAAGCAGCCGGTGCCGTGGTGATCTACGGTGTGGTCGGCTTCAAGACCCACGCCAAGATGATGCTGATCCTGCGCCGCGAGGCGGGCGAGATCGTCCGTTACGCGCACTTGGGCACAGGTAACTACCACGCCGGCAACGCCCGTCTGTACACCGACTACAGCCTGCTGACCTCTGACGATGCCCTGTGTGAAGACGTCGGCAAACTGTTCAGCCAGCTGATCGGCATGGGTAAGACCCTGCGCATGAAGAAGTTGCTGCATGCGCCGTTCACCCTGAAGAAGGGCATGCTCGACATGATTGCCCGGGAAACCCAGTTCGCCCTCGACGGCAAGCCGGCGCACATCATCGCCAAGTTCAACTCGCTGACCGATCCGAAGATCATCCGCGCGTTGTACAAAGCCAGCCAGTCTGGCGTGCGCATCGACCTGGTGGTGCGTGGCATGTGCTGCCTGCGTCCGGGCATCGCCGGGGTTTCCCACAACATCCACGTGCGCTCGATCATCGGCCGCTTCCTCGAGCACACCCGGGTGTTCTACTTCCTCAATGGCGGCGACGAGCAGATGTTCCTGTCCAGTGCCGACTGGATGGAGCGCAACCTCGACAAGCGCGTCGAGACTTGCTTCCCGGTAGAGGGCAAGAAGCTGATCATGCGGGTCAAGAAAGAGCTGGAACTGTACCTGACCGACAACACGCACAGCTGGAGCCTGCAGTCCGACGGTCGTTACATCCGTAACACGCCGACCGGCAACCAGAACCCGCGCAGTGCCCAGGCGACGTTGCTGGAGCGGTTGGGTAGCCCGATCCTGACTGTGCGGTAACTCGCACCGGGCATAAAAAATGGCGATCCCTGCGGATCGCCATTTTTTTGTCTGATCGATAAACAATTGTGGCGAGGGAGCTTGCTCCCGTTGGACTGCGCAGCAGGCCTTCTTTCTTGGAGCCGCTACGCAACCCAGCGGGAGCAAGCGCCCTCGCCACAGGATTTAGCGAACGCTCAGCACGATATCGACCCGGGTCAGCCATTGTGCTTCGATCTCGAAGTCGGCCTGGGTCAGCTGGTTTTCGTCCAGCCAGTTCTCCGGGAACACCACTTCCAGGCTGTTGCCATTGGCGTTCAGTTCCACCTGAGGCATTTGCTGCGTGCCGCGAATGTGGTGGAACAGGATCGCAAAGCGCAGCAGCACGCACAGGCGGATCAGCTTGGTGCCGTCTTCGCCGAACTCGGCAAACTTGTCCTTGGGAATGTTGCGACGATGGCCGCGTACCAGCAGCGCGAGCATCAATTGGTCTTCGCGGGAGAAACCGGCGAGGTCCGAGTGTTCGATCAGGTAGGCGCCGTGCTTGTGATACTGGTAGTGGGCGATGTCCAGGCCCACTTCGTGGACCTTGGCCGCCCAGCCGAGCAGTTCGCGCCAGACGCCTTCCTCCAGATCCCAATCCTTGGCCACCTGATCAAACGCATGCAGTGCCTTGCGCTCGACCCGTGCAGCCTGCTCCAGATCGACGTGGTAGCGCTCCATCAGCGAGGTGAGGGTGCGTTCGCGCACGTCTTCGTGGTGGTGACGACCCAGCAGGTCGTAGAGCACGCCTTCACGCAGGGCGCCTTCGCAGTGATCCATGCGCTGCAGTTCGAGGGCGTCGAAAATCGCTTCAAGAATCGCCAGGCCCGCCGGGAAGATTGCGCGGCGGTCCGGTTTGATGCCCTCAAAGTCGATTTTTTCGATATCGCCCAGCTTGATCAGTTTGCGTTTCAGCCAGGCCAGGCCTTCGGCATTGACCTCGCCGGAGCCTTGGCCACCGGCTTTCAGTGCCAGGCCAATGGCGCGAATGGTGCCCGAGGAGCCGATGGCTTCATCCCAGGTCAGGCGGTGCAGGGCATGTTCGATGCTCATGATCTCCAGTCGCGCCGCCGTATAAGCCTGGGCATAGCGGGCCGGGGTGATCTTGCCGTCCTTGAAGTAGCGCTGAGTGAAACTGACACAGCCCATTTGCAGGCTTTCGCGCAGCAGCGGTTCAAAACGCTGGCCGATGATGAATTCTGTACTGCCGCCACCGATGTCGGCGACCAGGCGTTTGCCCGGGGTGTCGGCGAGGGTGTGGGACACGCCCAGGTAAATAAGACGCGCTTCTTCACGGCCGGAGATGACTTCCACCGTGTGGCCGAGGATTTCTTCGGCGCGGTGGATGAACTCGGCGCGGTTGCGCGCTTCGCGCAAGGCGTTGGTGCCAACGATTCGAACGGCGCCGGTGGGCATACCGTTGATCAGTTGGGCAAAGCGCTTGAGGCAGTCGAGCCCGCGCTGCATGGACTCTTCGCTGAGATGACGCTCTTCATCGATGCCAGCGGCCAGCTGCACCTTCTCTCCAAGGCGTTCGAGGATGCGGATTTCGCCGTTCTGGGCCTTGGCCACGACCATGTGAAAGCTGTTGGAGCCCAGGTCGATTGCGGCGATCAGGGACAGATTCTTGGCTTGGGAATGCGGCATGGTCAGGGGTTCTCGGTCGATTACCTCGACATCGTGCCACGATCAAAGGCTGGCGCCAACGCGCAGAGCTGAAAGGGTTGATCCAGCACAAACTTTGCTGGCCGCGAGGAGGGCCAAACTGCGCGATTTGTGCGGTTGCTCCCCTTGGGGCATGACTTGAGCTATACCCAAACTCATGAAACACCATAGCGAGAGTCAATCAACTGCGGCTTCCTGAACAGGGGAAGGGCGGATATGATGGGCCACGTTTTTTTGCTTACAACCTGGAGAATTCCATGAGCAGCGATCTGATCAAACACGTTAGCGACGCCAGCTTCGAAGCCGACGTACTCAAGGCCGAAGGCGCTGTACTGGTCGACTACTGGGCTGAATGGTGCGGCCCTTGCAAAATGATCGCTCCGGTTCTGGACGAAATTGCAGAAACCTACAAAGGCAAGCTGACCGTTGCCAAGCTGAACATCGACGAAAATCAGGAAACCCCGGCCAAGCACGGCGTGCGTGGTATCCCGACCCTGATGCTGTTCAAGAACGGCAACGTTGAAGCGACCAAGGTCGGCGCACTGTCGAAGTCGCAACTGGCGGCTTTCCTCGACGCCAACATCTAAGCGTCGTTGTAATGCATCATCCAAAAAGCCCCGCAAATAGCGGGGCTTTTTGCGTATTCAGGGCTAGACGCTCCTAAACGCAGGTGTTACATTCGGCCCCGCACTGGTTTCTCCATTGCCCCCTGCTAGCCGTCGCCGACGCACTCCTTTTCGAATAAGTACGCGATCCTGTCGCCTTCTCCGCGGCGCGGCCTCATTAAGCCAAAAGCTTAATTTCCCCCCTCCATAAATGATTACGTCATTCCTATATGAATCTGACTGAACTCAAGCAAAAGCCGATTACCGAACTGCTCGAATTGGCCGAACAGATGGGCATAGAAAATATGGCCCGTTCGCGCAAGCAGGACGTGATTTTCTCCCTGCTCAAGAAGCACGCGAAAAGCGGTGAGGAAATCTCCGGTGATGGCGTGCTGGAGATTCTCCAGGACGGCTTCGGCTTCCTGCGCTCCGCTGACGCTTCCTACCTCGCCGGCCCAGACGATATTTACGTCTCGCCGAGCCAGATCCGCCGTTTCAACTTGCGCACCGGTGACACCATCGTTGGCAAGATCCGCCCTCCTAAGGAAGGCGAGCGTTATTTCGCGCTGCTCAAGGTCGACACCATCAACTTCGACCGTCCGGAAAACGCGAAAAACAAGATTCTCTTCGAGAACCTGACCCCGCTGTTCCCGACCGTGCGCATGAAGATGGAAGCCGGCAACGGTTCCACCGAAGACTTGACTGGTCGTGTTATCGACCTGTGCGCCCCGATCGGCAAAGGCCAGCGCGGTCTGATCGTTGCACCGCCGAAAGCCGGTAAAACGATCATGCTGCAGAACATCGCCGCCAACATTGCGCGTAACAACCCTGAAGTTCATCTGATCGTGTTGCTGATCGACGAACGTCCGGAAGAAGTGACCGAGATGCAGCGCACCGTGCGCGGCGAAGTGGTTGCCTCGACATTCGACGAGCCGCCAACCCGTCACGTGCAGGTTGCCGAAATGGTGATCGAAAAGGCCAAGCGCCTGGTTGAGCACAAGAAAGACGTGGTGATCCTGCTCGACTCCATCACCCGTCTGGCTCGTGCCTACAACACCGTGATCCCGAGCTCCGGCAAGGTACTGACCGGTGGTGTCGATGCCCACGCCCTGGAGAAACCGAAGCGTTTCTTCGGCGCCGCGCGGAACATCGAAGAAGGCGGCTCGCTGACCATCATCGCCACCGCGCTGGTTGAAACCGGCTCGAAGATGGACGAAGTGATCTACGAAGAATTCAAAGGCACCGGCAACATGGAACTGCCTCTGGATCGTCGCATCGCTGAAAAGCGCGTCTTCCCTGCGATCAACATCAACCGTTCCGGCACCCGCCGTGAAGAGTTGCTGACTGCCGACGACGAGCTGCAGCGCATGTGGATCCTGCGTAAATTGCTGCACCCGATGGACGAAGTCGCTGCCATCGAGTTCCTGGTCGACAAGTTGAAAACGACCAAGACCAACGATGAGTTCTTCCTGTCGATGAAACGCAAGTAAATCGGCGAAGACTAAAAAGCCGGGGAAACCCGGCTTTTTGCTATCTGTTTTTTGATCAACCGCCAGTTCGTGGTTCTGAATAGAGGGCTTCGGCGCTAAACTGCCAGCCCCCGAACGCCACGGCCAAAACGAGGCTCACGCATGCAGTATCGCGACTTGCGCGACTTTATCAGCGGCCTGGAACAGCGCGGCGAGCTCAAGCGCATCCAGGTTCCGGTGTCACCAGTGCTGGAAATGACCGAGGTTTGCGACCGCACCTTGCGCGCCAAAGGTCCGGCCCTGCTTTTCGAAAAGCCCACCGGCTACGACATTCCGGTGCTCGGCAACCTGTTCGGCACCCCTGAACGGGTTGCGCTGGGCATGGGCGCCGAAGCGGTCAGTGAACTGCGCGAGATCGGCAAGCTGCTGGCGTTCCTCAAGGAACCCGAGCCACCGAAAGGCTTGAAAGACGCCTGGTCCAAACTGCCGATCTTCCGCAAGATCATCTCCATGGCGCCGAAAGTGGTGAAGGACGCGGTGTGCCAGGAAGTGGTCATCGAAGGTGATGACGTCGACCTCGCACAATTGCCAGTGCAGACCTGCTGGCCTGGTGACGTGGCTCCCCTGATCACCTGGGGCCTGACCGTCACCAAAGGCCCGAACAAGGACCGCCAGAACCTTGGTATCTATCGCCAGCAGGTGATTGGCCGCAACAAGGTCATCATGCGCTGGTTGAGCCATCGCGGTGGCGCGCTCGATTACCGCGAGTGGTGCGAGAAGCATCCAGGCCAGCCATTCCCGGTGTCCGTGGCGCTGGGCGCTGACCCTGCAACCATTCTCGGTGCAGTGACGCCGGTGCCGGACAGCCTCTCCGAGTACGCCTTCGCCGGCCTGCTGCGTGGCAACCGCACCGAGCTGGTGAAGTGCCGTGGCAACGATCTGCAAGTACCGGCCACCGCCGAGATCATCCTCGAAGGCGTGATTCATCCCGGCGAGATGGCGGATGAAGGCCCGTACGGCGACCACACCGGTTACTACAACGAAGTCGACAGCTTTCCGGTGTTCACCGTCGAGCGCATTACCCACCGGGTCAAGCCGATCTACCACAGCACGTACACCGGCCGTCCACCGGATGAGCCGGCAATCCTCGGCGTCGCCCTGAACGAAGTGTTCGTGCCGATCCTGCAGAAGCAGTTTCCGGAGATCACCGATTTCTACCTGCCGCCCGAAGGCTGCTCGTATCGCATGGCCGTCGTGACCATGAAGAAGTCGTACCCTGGGCATGCCAAGCGGGTAATGCTCGGTGTCTGGTCGTTTTTGCGACAGTTCATGTACACCAAGTTCGTTATCGTCACCGACGACGACATCAATGCCCGCGACTGGAACGACGTGATCTGGGCCATCACCACGCGCATGGACCCCAAGCGCGACACGGTGATGATCGAAAATACGCCGATCGACTACCTGGACTTCGCCTCGCCGGTGTCCGGCCTTGGCTCGAAAATGGGTCTCGATGCCACGCACAAATGGCCCGGCGAAACCACCCGCGAGTGGGGTCGGGTCATCGTCAAGGACGATGCCGTCACCCAACGGATCGATGCCATCTGGAATCAATTAGGAATAGATTGATGCGTGTAACCTTGCAGCCCTCCGGAGCGGTGCTAGAGATACTGCCCGGTGAGCGGATTCTCGATGGAGCGCGGCGCCTGGGCTATGAGTGCCCGCAAAGCTGCCGTAACGGCAACTGCCACGTGTGCGCGGCGCTGCTGGTGGAAGGCCGGGTCGAGCAGGCCGGCAATGTGCGTGACCATGGCGAGTTCTACACTTGCATAGCAGAGCCGCTGGAAGACTGCATCGTGCTGTGGGATGGCGTGCTCGCGCTGGGAGAACTGCCGGTGCGCAGCGTGTCGTGTCAGGTCACGGAGTGCCGGGACGTCGGTGGCGACACCTGGCGTGTGCGCCTGCGGGCGCCGGCCGGCAAGCCGCCGCGCTATCACGCTGGACAGTACCTGATGATCGAGCGCGAGAATGGCGAAAAGTCGGCGTTCTCGCTGGCTTCGGCGCCCCACGGTGGGCGTGATCTGGAAATTCATGTGCTGGCCCGTGAGGCCAGTGCACTGAGCCTGATCGACCAGCTCAAGCGCAACGGCATCGTGCGCGTCGAACTGCCCTTTGGCGACACCCATCTTGCGGAACTGCCGGACGGTCCCCTGGTGCTGATCGCGGCCGGTACCGGCATGGGCCAGATCCACAGCCTGATCGAACATTGCCGAGCCTCGGGCTTCAAGCACCCGGTGCACCTGTACTGGGGCGTGCGCCGTCCCGAGGACTTTTATCAGATCGAGCACTGGGACCAATGGCTGAAGCTGCCCAATCTGTTCCTGCATAAGGTTGTCAGCGATCAATGCGGCTGGGAAGGGCGTTGCGGGATGCTGCATGAGGCGGTGTGCGAAGACTTTGCCGATCTCAAGCAACTGCATGTCTATGCCAGCGGTTCTCCGGCGATGGTCTATGGCACCCTGGACGCTTTAGTCGAAGCAGGCATGGACGCTCATCAGATGCGCGCCGATGTATTCGCCTACGCACCCCGCTAGAAACGCAGACCGGTCGTGACCATGGCGGCGTTGAACCCCAGCAGCACCAGTTCAGCCGCCACGGGGCCGTAGTGGGCACCGAGTGAAGGGATGATCACCGGTGCCACGCCGAAGCGGTTCAACGGGATCTTGTCCTGATAGTCGCCCTTGTAACCTTCCAGCAGGCCGCCCGTGAGTTTGATGTACACGGGATAATCGGCGCTCTCATAACGTTTGCCGGCGTAGGCATAATATGAACGCTGGCTGAACGAGTTGCGAAAAGTTGCTGCACCAAATAACCAGCCTGATGCCTGATCCCGTTCAAGTCCGATGAGGTCCTGATGATTATTGTGATCGGGATCGGGTGAATAGTGTTTGGTATAAAGACTGGTTTGCAGATACCAGGAGCCGGTGTCTTTCGTGGCGTCCTGTGCCATTGCAATCGGTGCTGAAAGCAACAGCAACAGTCCGTAAATTCTTGGGTTTTTCATCGAGCAGCCCCTGTAAAGGCAGTTTGGCTTGCGTTTGTGGGTGGCCGTTGTACGCGTTGTCCGAAGCGCTGAACAGGCGGAAATGCCTTAAAGCGTGTAGGAAATTTCCGATGGGCGGGGTTTGATTAAAGTCCAATACCAAGTCTATGCATATTTCATTATGGTATTTCAGATAAACCGGGTCTGCTATTAGGGTATATAACGGTTGGCTCTGGTCTGCAGTTTTCATGTTTTTACAGCGTGCCAACCATCTTTAAGCACTTTTCGTTTTATCTTTACTGCTATATGTTCTATTACATTAAGTAAGTTTACATTTTGTAGTAATTGCAGGGCCGAACCCCGATTGCCATGAGCGTCATAGAAACTGCTTTCTTGAATCTTGCTTACCCTCCGCGGCTCGATCTGGGGCCCAAACTCACTCACGAACAATTGCTCACCTCGATGCAGTCGACCATGGCGCGCCACAAGGGCGGCCCCGTGTGGCTGTTTGCTTATGGGTCGTTGATCTGGCGGCCTGAATGCTCGGCTGTGGAAAGGGTTCGCGGGCGCGTGCATGGCTATCACCGCGGGTTGTACCTGTGGTCCCACGAACACCGTGGCACGCCGGAAATGCCTGGCCTGGTGTTTGGTCTCGATCGTGGAGGTTCCTGCAGCGGCTTTGCCTACCGCCTGCCCGAGGAGCAACTGGAAGCCTCGCTCTATGCACTATGGCAGCGCGAGATGCCCGTGCCGTCCTATCGCCCCC
Organism: Pseudomonas vancouverensis; assembly: GCF_004348895.1. Classification (GTDB taxonomy): domain Bacteria; phylum Pseudomonadota; class Gammaproteobacteria; order Pseudomonadales; family Pseudomonadaceae; genus Aquipseudomonas; species Aquipseudomonas vancouverensis. Next base: position 365,857 of record NZ_RRZK01000007.1, on the reverse strand, counting down.
ATTGGCTCAACTGCCGGCTTGAAGACGGCAGTCAGGTTCAAGCCTTGGGTTTTGTGCTGGAGCGGCATCTGCCGACCTATGCCGGCAACCTGCCGGATCATGTGTTGAGCCACGTCTTTGAAAATGCCTGCGGGCGTTACGGTACGACACGTGATTACGTCGAGCAGACGGCCCATGCCCTGCGCTGCCACGCCATGCCGGACCGCAATCTGGAGGCGAAGCTCAAACGCTGTAAATCAAAGACTGACCAGGCGAGCATCGCCAGGCCCTGATTCGTGGACTGTCTCCGCCCGTACTTGGCGGCCGCGAGATAAAAAATGCAACCGGATGTAGGAAACATTACCTGTATTCGTCTGAGTACATCGCTCGTTCGATATAGCGCAGGTGATTGGGAAATGTCCTGCACTTGTACCGGAAGCCACAACCTTCAATCCGCAGCCCTTGATCTCTAACCTTTGCATGACTGCCACATCTGGCATTTCAATAACGAAGGGAAGGGTTTATGCGGTGGCTTTTGTCGGTGCTTTTGCTGGTTGTGTCTGGAGATATTCGGGCCGAGGAGTTTTTCCTGATACCGGAAAACAACCCCAAACCGGTCTATCCGGTAGCGCTGCAGCGCACGGGTATCGTCGGGGATGTGAAGGTCAGGTTCGTGGTCAAGGCCGACGGCTCGGTCAGTAAGGTCAGCATTGTGCAAAGTGATCATCCGGATCTGGCCGAGGCGACCCGGGTCGCAATCACCCAATGGCGCTTCAGGCCCTGGGTGGTTGAAGATGGCAGGCCTGCCGAGCAGGAAGTGGTTGCACCGATGATGTTTCGTTACGACTCGGATCTGCCCTTGCATACCAACCAATTGCTGAACGAATTGAAGTGTCAGGACCTCATCGAATCAATTGCCCATGCCCCGGAGCAGGTCTGGCTTGATTCCGCAGCCTTCCATTACACCCGTGCCTATCTGACCAACGCTTTTTCCCGCGCGATGTTATCGGACGAGCAACGCCTGGATCTGATCGCGAAATTGAACAGGAAGGTGATAGGGATTGTCAGCCAATGCCGAAACAATCCTCAATCGAGATTCGCCGGGTTATTGCCGGATGAAATCCGCAAGTTGCTTTGATTACGACCAGGAAAGGCCCGGGCTCCAGTGGCAGCCCAGGCCTGCTGGAAAACTCAGCGAACCTGCACAACCACCTTGCCCACAGCTTTGCGCTGGCCAAGATCATTGATCGCCTGGGCGGCATTGCTCAGTGGGTACACCTGCGACACCAGCGGCTTCAACTTGCCTTCGGCAAACCAGCCGAACAACTGCTGGAAGTTCGCTGCGTTGTCCTGTGGCTGACGTTGGGCGAAGGAGCCCCAGAACACGCCGAGCACCGCGGCGCCCTTGAGCAAGGCGAGGTTAACCGGCAGTTCGGGGATGCGGCCACTGGCGAAACCGACCACCAGCAGGCGGCCGTTCCAGGCGATGGCGCGGATGGCCTGGTCGAACAGGTCACCACCGACCGGATCATAGATCACATCAGCGCCCTGACCGTCGGTCAGGCGTTTGATTTCGTCCTTGAGGCTGGATTCGCTGTAGTTGATCAACTCATCAGCCCCGGCAGCTCTGGCCACCGCGAGTTTTTCCGCGCTGCTGGCCGCTGCGATGACCCGGGCACCCATGGCCTTGCCGATTTCCACGGCAGCCAAACCGACGCCACCGGAGGCGCCGAGCACCAGCAGGGTTTCCCCCGGTTGCAGGTTGCCGCGCTGTTTAAGGGCATGCATCGAGGTGCCGTAGGTCATGCTGAATGCGGCGGCGGTATTGAAGTCCATCGATGGCGGGATCGGCAATACGTTGTAGCCCGGGACCGCCACCTGTTCGGCAAAGCTGCCCCAGCCGGTCAGGGCCATGACCCGGTCGCCGACTTTCAGGTGACTGACCTTTTCACCGACTTCGCGGACCACGCCGGCCGCTTCACCGCCCGGGGAAAACGGGAAGGGCGGTTTGAACTGGTACTTGCCCTCGATGATCAGCGTGTCGGGAAAATTCACCCCGGCCGCGTGCACGTCCAGCAGGATTTCATTCTTCTTCGCGACAGGACTGGCGACGTCTTCCAGCACCAGCGATTCGGCGGGGCCGAAGGCTTTGCACAGCACGGCTTTCATCAGGGCTATTCCTTTGGGAGTGATGGCCGATAAGTGTAGGTGTGTGAGTCGATGGGTCAACGAGCATGCCCGACCCTGATAGTCAGCCATAAGCTTGTGCTTGGGCGGCGGGTCGTTATGCTAGGCCGCAAACCGGATAAGGAGCGAATTGTGAAAGCGTGGATCATGTTGTTGCTGGCCCTGTCCCTGCCTGTGGCAGCGCAGGCCGAGGAAGCCAAGGAGGGTGAAACCGCGCCCAAGGTCACTTACGTCACCCTGAGCCCGCCGTTCGTGGGCAACTACGGCCTGGACGGCACTCCGAAGTTGAAGGTCTACAAGGCCGATGTGGCGTTGCGCGTGACCGGTGACGATGCCATGAAGGCGGTGAAGGCCAATGAGCCGCTGATTCGCAATCAGCTGGTGGCGCTGTTTGCCCAGCAGACCACCGAGACGATGAATAACGTCGAGGCCAAGGAAAAGCTGCGTCAGGAAGCCTTGAAGCAGACCCAGCAAGTGATGAATGACGAAACCGGCAAGCCGGTGGTTGAGGATCTGTTGTTCAACAACCTCATCATCCAGTAATTTTTTGCTGCTCCTGCGAAGGCATCGCAAGCAAGCTTGTTACCACAGGGTTTTGCGCCGAACACCGGGTTGTGTTTCAGCATAAAGCCATTGTGGGAGCGAGCCTGCTGGCGATGCATTCTGGCAGACGCCGGGAAACCTACGGCTTGAGGGCAATCACCGCCGCCCACTGCTCAGCGGTAACGGGCATCACCGACAGCCGCGAGCCCTTCTGCACCAACGGCAGCTCGGCCAGCGCTGTCTGCTGTTTCAAATAATCGAGTTTCAACACCCGGGCAAACGTCTCGACATGCGCCACATCAATGGCGCTCCAGGCGTTTTTTTCCGGCGTGGCTTTCGGGTCGAAGTAGTGGCTCTCCGGTTCCAGCGCCGTCGGGTCCGGGTAGGCGCCTTCGACAATCCTGCCGATCCCGGCAATGCCTGGCTCCGGGCAGCTCGAATGATAGAAAAAGAACTCATCGCCCACGGCCATGGCCCGCAGGAAATTGCGTGCCTGATAGTTGCGAACCCCATCCCAGCGGGCTTTGCCGAGTTTCCGCAGATCTGTGATCGACAGTTCGTCGGGCTCGGATTTCATCAGCCAGTAGGCCATGTCTGTTGCTCCTCGGGAGGTGGGTCTGGCAGCTCGTCGGCGATTTTATGACAAACCGACAGTCGGTTGACGCCAGCATTTGCGTGCCGGTTCACGTTGTCGCAAAATGCCGGCCTTTAAAGCTTGACGCTGCTGCACGGCCTACAAACGGAAACCGCTGCTGTCATCGTGTTGATATGCCTTTGGGGGGCAATCGATGAAACGCAAACCGGATTTACTATGGATTTTGGTCATTTTGTTTGGCCTGGGCGTCGTGACCACTGGCTATGCCCAAAGCCTGTGGGCCAACAAGACCGATGCGCCGGTCGAACTGGCTCAACTGCAGCAACAGTCGACAGCCTTCAAGCGCTGAGCCTGCCTTTTCGGCGCCGCTGCTTACAGTGGCGCCCGATCCGCGAAATACCACGCCTTGTCCGTCACCGTGCCTTGCAGCGGTACATCCCAGCTCGCCTGAGCCAATCGGTTGACCTTCTGACATTCATGGGCCAGCCCCAATAACGTCGGCTTGCGCCAGTTCTTGCGTCGTGCGAGGTAGGCCAGGCTGCGGTCGTAAAAACCGCCACCCATCCCCAGGCGTCCGCCGACATCGTCAAACCCCACCAATGGCAATAACACCAGGTCCAGTGCCCAGATCTTGCGCTGACGAGCGATGTTGGCCCGTGGTTCGAGGATGCGAAAACGGTTGGGTTTGAGCTTTTCCCCAGGGCGAATGCGCTGGAAGACCATTTTGGTTCGTGGCCAGGCGCTTAGTACCGGCAGGTAGGTGGTCTTGCCCCGACGTTGCGCGGCGCGCAGCAGCAGGCGCGGATCGATTTCGCCGTCTGTGGGCAGATAAAGGGAAATGTGCCGGGCCCGACGGAACAATGGATGTTGCGCCAGTTGCCGGTAGAGTCCACGAGCAGCCTGTCGTTGCTCACTGGCCGTCAGCGCGCGACGGGCCTTGCGCAGCATGCGTCGAAGTTGCGGGCGGGGAAGCAGCGCAGGTTCGTTCATGAAATCGGGCTTCTACAGTGCGGATAGGCAAAGCGTATCGTCTGCAGGAAAGCGAATCCATAAAAAAGCCGATGCCGGTCTAAAAACCGCCATCGGCTGGAATCAGGCTCCCCGGATGAACCGCTGCTGACTTAGCCCTTGAACCCGAAAGTTCAAGGTGGAAGATGCAGTAGGCTTTAAGGCTTTCCGTCTAGCGGACATGCACACCAGCCCAACGTGCAACCTCCAGGGTAGTGCGAATCGGCTCAGGGACGTGGTCAACTGGCAAGCACCCCAGGGAGTGATGCGAGTATACCTCAAGCGGTCGCGCGAATCAGCCTTTGGTGACATCCGGATCGGTCGCCAGCACCAGATCGACCCGATCGAGCAGGTCGCGAACCTGTTCACGGGTCGAACCGCTGACCTGTACATCGGGGCGCTCTTCCTTGTGCAGCAGGTCATGGGTGATGTTCAACGCGGCCATCACCGCGATGCGGTCGGCACCGATGACTTTGCCGCTGCTGCGGATTTCACGCATCTTGCCGTCCAGGTAACGGGCGGCACTCACCAGGTTGCTGCGCTCTTCCTGGGGACAAATGATCGAATACTCTTTGTCGAGGATCTGCACGGTGACGCTATTGCTTGAACTCATGAGTCTTGCTCCAGGGCCTTGAGGCGCGAAATCATCGATTCGACCTTACGCCGGGCGATTTCGTTTTTTTCAATGAGGTGCGCGCGTTCCTCGCGCCAGGTCTTTTCCTGAGCTAGTAAGAGTCCGTTTTGGCTCTTTAGTTGCTCGACTCGGGTAATCAGCAGTTCGAGTCTGGCCATCAGCGCTTGCAGGTCGGTGTCTTCCATTGTCTTCACTGTCTGATGGGGGCGGACTGCAGGAGCGCGCTTGCTCGCGATGGTCGCCAGCGATAACGCTGGGTCCCTGACACCCTGCGGTGTTTGCGGGTTCATCGCGAGCGTGCTCGCTCCTACAGGGGTAGTCGATGTAGGATACAAGGCCTTCATTCTAGACATAGCGCCGTCTGGCGCCTAGCTGCCCATGACCATTCAGAATTCCCCGTACCAAGGTTTCGCCACCCTGCTGACTTCCAGCGGCCACAACGTCTCGCCTGCCGAACTGCACGGCCTGCTGCTCGGCCGTAGCTGTGCCGGCGCCGGTTTCGACGCTGAAGGCTGGCTGATCGATGCCGCCGAGCTGCTCGAAAACGAACCGCAGGACAACGTTCGCGCGGCCCTCATCGGCCTGCAGGAGATGGTCAAGGGCGAGTTGACCGGCGATGACGTGACCGTCGTTCTGCTGCTGCCAAGCGACGATGCTCCGCTCACCGAGCGTGCTGCCGCGCTGGGCCAGTGGTGCCAGGGTTTCCTCAGCGGTTTCGGCCTGAACTGCCGCGACAGCAGCTCCCTGAGCAGCGAAGCCACCGAAGTGTTGCAGGATCTGGCGGCGATTTCCCAGGTGCAGGACGCCCTCGAGGAGTCCGAAGACGGCGAGACCGACTACATGGAAGTCATGGAGTACCTGCGCGTCGCACCGCTGCTGCTGTTCTCCGAGACCAAGAAAGACGCAGCGGGCGCTGCCAAACCGTCGCTGCACTAATCGTTTGCCAGGGAACGCCATCTGCCCATGATTCATATCCCGAAAGCGGAATACAGCCGGCGTCGCAAGGCCCTGATGGCGCAGATGGAACCCAACAGCATTGCCATCCTGCCCGCCGCCGCGGTGGCCATTCGCAACCGCGACGTCGAACACGTTTACCGCCAGGACAGCGACTTCCAGTACCTCAGTGGCTTCCCCGAGCCTCAGGCCGTTCTGGTGCTGATGCCGGGGCGGATTCACGGCGAATACATCCTGTTCTGCCGTGAACGCAATGCCGAGCGGGAACTCTGGGACGGTCTGCGCGCCGGCCAGGAAGGCGCAATTCGCGACTTTGGCGCCGACGATGCATTTCCCATCACCGACATCGACGACATCCTGCCGGGCCTGATCGAAGGGCGCGACCGGGTGTACTCGGCCATGGGCAGCAACCCGGAATTCGACCGTCACCTGATGGAATGGATCAACGTGATCCGTTCCAAGGCCAATCTCGGCGCGCAGCCGCCGAACGAATTCGTTGCCCTGGATCATCTGCTGCATGACATGCGCCTGTATAAATCGGCGGCAGAAGTGAAAGTGATGCGCGAAGCTGCGCGAATTTCCGCCCAGGCGCACGTGCGGGCGATGCAGGCCTGTCGCGCCGGGTTGCACGAGTTCAGCCTGGAAGCCGAACTCGATTACGAGTTCCGCAAGGGCGGGGCGAAGATGCCGGCCTACGGTTCGATCGTCGCGGCGGGGCGCAACAGCTGCATCCTGCATTACCAACAGAACGACGCGCTGCTCAAGGACGGCGATCTGGTGCTGATCGATGCGGGCTGCGAAATCGACTGTTACGCCAGCGACATCACCCGCACCTTTCCGGTCAGTGGCAAGTATTCGGCCGAGCAGAAAGCGATTTACGAGCTGGTGCTGGCTTCCCAGCAAGCCGCGTTCGCCGAGATCGCACCGGACAAGCACTGGAACCAGGCCCATGAGGCGACGGTACGAGTGATCACAGCGGGGCTGGTCGAGCTTGGCTTGCTCCAGGGCGAGGTGGACGAACTGATTGCCGGCGAAGCCTACAAAGCGTTTTACATGCACCGCGCAGGCCACTGGCTGGGCATGGATGTGCATGACGTCGGCGAGTACAAGGTCGGCGGCGAGTGGCGCGTGCTGGAGGTCGGCATGGCGCTGACCGTGGAACCAGGCATCTACATCGCCCCTGACAACCAGAACGTGGCGAAGAAATGGCGCGGCATCGGCGTGCGCATCGAGGACGACGTAGTGGTCACCAAGAACGGTTGTGAAGTACTGACAGGCGGCGTACCGAAAACCGTCGCCGACATCGAAGCCTTGATGGCTGCCGCGCGGACGCAGGCGGCATGAGTCGCGTCAATCTGGCCATCATCGGTGGCGGGCTGGTCGGAGCAAGCCTGGCGCTGGCGCTGCAGGCCGGTGCCAAGGCTCGCGGCTGGAAGATCGTACTGATCGAGCCATTCGCTCCCGGCGACACCTATCAGCCGAGCTACGACGCCCGTTCTTCGGCGCTATCGTTTGGCTCGCGGCAGATTTATCAGCGGCTGGGCATCTGGCAAGAAGTGTCCCGCCGCGCCGAGCCGATCAAGCAGATTCATGTGTCCGACCGTGGACGCTTCTCCACGGCACGTTTGTCGGCGATGGAAGAGGGCGTTCCAGCGCTGGGTTATGTCGTTGAAAACGCCTGGCTCGGCCAATGCCTGTGGCAAGGCCTGGACAAGGACGTGATCAGTTGGCGCTGCCCGGCGGAAGTCACGCGCATGGAGCCGTTGGCCGATGGCTATCGCCTGACCCTCAACGATGAAACCACGCTGGAGTGCGACCTTGCGGTGCTGGCCGACGGCGGTCGTTCCGGCCTGCGTGAGCAACTGGGCATCGGCATCCGCAAGCGGCCCTACAACCAGAGTGCGCTGATCGCCAACATCACCCCGAGCGAAGCCCACAACGGCATGGCTTTCGAGCGCTTTACCGACGAAGGCCCGATGGCCCTGCTGCCATTGCCGGAAAATCGCTGTGCATTGGTCTGGACCCGTCTGGGCATGGACGCACAGCGTCTGGCCGCGCTGGACGAACGCAGCTTCCTCAGCGAATTGCAGGGTGTGTTCGGCTATCGCCTGGGCACGCTGAAGCAGGTCGGCGCCCGGCACCTGTATCCGCTGACACTGGTCGAGGCTGAAGAGCAGGTGCGTCCGCATCTGGCCGTGCTCGGCAATGCGGCGCACAGCCTGCACCCGATTGCCGGTCAGGGTTTCAACCTCTCTCTGCGCGATGCCCAGGCTCTGGCCGACGCGCTGCTCGCCAGCGACAAACCGCTGGGCGACTTCGCCACGCTGCAAGCCTATCGCGAACGCCAGCGCCTTGATCAGGACCTCACGGTGGGTTTCTCCGATCAAGTCACCCGCCTGTTCGGCAGTACTCAGCCATTGGTGTCTCTGGGGCGCAATATCGGCTTGCTCGGTCTCGACCTGCTGCCGCCGGCCAAACGCTGGTTCGCCCGCCAGGCGATGGGGTTGGGGACGCGGCCGGATGCGTAACTGGTTGATCCGCCGTTACGGCAAGGCCCGTTTGATGCGGTTTATCATGACGTTCTACCCGCCGTACTTCGGCGCCGGTGTCCGCGTCCAGCACATCAGCGATGATTTTCGCGATGTGCGGGTGTCCATGGGGCTGGGCTGGTACAACCGCAACTACGTCGGCACCCAGTTCGGTGGCAGCCTGTACTCGATGGTCGATCCGTTCTTCATGTTGATGCTGATGGAAAACCTCGGGCGCCAGTACATCGTCTGGGACAAAGCCGCCGACATCGATTTCATATCGCCGGGCAAAGGTCCGGTGTTTGCCCGCTTCACCATCGATGACACCTTGATCGATGACATCCGCCGACAAACCGCCAGTGGCGAAAAGTACCTGCCGCAGCTGCAAGTCGATATTCACGACGGTGCTGGCACCCTCGTGGCGCGGGTCGGGAAAACCCTTTACGTGCGGCTCAAGCCGCAAGAGAGACAGGCTTAAAGCATGGAAATGCGCGCAGATCTGCTGATTGTCGGAGCCGGAATGGTCGGCAGCGCCCTGGCGCTGGCGTTGCAGGACAGTGGGCTGGAAGTCCTGTTACTCGATGGCAGCCCCCTGAGCGTCAAGCCCTTCGACCACCAGGCAGCCTTCGAGCCACGGGTGAGTGCCTTGTCGGCGGCCAGCCAGCGAATCCTCGAGCGCCTGGGCGTCTGGGACGGCATCGCCAAGCGCCGCAGCAGCCCGTACACCGACATGCAGGTGTGGGACGGCAGCGGCACCGGTGAAATTCATTTCTCGGCGGCCAGCGTGCACGCCGAAGCGCTCGGGCATATCGTCGAGAATCGCGTGGTGCAGGACGCCTTGCTCGATCGCCTGCACGACTGCGATCTCGGCATGCTGGCCAATGCACGTCTGGAGCAAATGCGCCGCTCCGGTGACGACTGGTTGCTGACCCTGGCCGATGGCCGCACCCTGCGGGCGCCACTGGTGATTGCCGCCGATGGTGCCAATTCGGCGGTGCGCCGCCTGACCGGTGTGGCAACCCGCGAGTGGGACTATCTGCACCACGCCATTGTCACCAGCGTGCGTTGCGCCAAACCGCATCAGATGACGGCCTGGCAGCGTTTCACCGATAACGGTCCCCTGGCCTTTCTGCCATTGGAACGCGACGGTCAGCACGATTGGTGCTCGATCGTGTGGTCAACCACGCCGAGCGAAGCCGAGCGCGTGATGGCCATGAATGACGAGGCTTTCTGCAAGGCGCTGGAGCGGGCTTTCGAAGGTCGGCTTGGCGAAGTATTGAACGCTGATCCACGACTGTGCGTTCCGCTGCGTCAACGCCATGCCAAACGTTATGTAGCCGAAGGGCTGGCATTGATCGGCGACGCGGCCCACACCATTCACCCGCTGGCGGGGCAGGGGGTGAACCTCGGTTTCCTCGATGCCGCCGTGCTGGCCGAAGTGCTGTTGCAAGCGGATGCGCGAGGTGAACGTCTGGCGGATGTGAAAGTGCTCAGCCGTTACGAGCGTCGACGCATGCCCCACAACCTCGCCCTGATGGCGGCGATGGAAGGGTTCGAGCGCTTGTTCCAGGCCGATCCGCTGCCGGTGCGCTGGTTGCGCAACACCGGGTTGAAGATGGTCGAGAAGATGCCGGAGGCCAAGGCGTTGTTTGTGCGCGAGGCATTGGGGCTGACCGGGGATTTGCCGGCGTTGGCCAAGCCCTGAGATTTGCGCTGTGGCGACGATGGTAGTAGATCAAGCACTACAGGTAACAGGTGGTGCAACATCTCGTAACTCCTCCGCCGCCCACTTCGATTGAGAACACAAATGTGAGTCCTTATCATTTGGCCTCATTTTTTCAATCGAGAGACCGCTCCCCATGTTGGCACCGAAGCGTCTACTGACAGCACTGGCCCTGACCCTGATCGGCAGCACCACCGCCCAGGCCGCCGACGAGGTGGTGGTCTACTCCTCGCGAATCGACGAGCTGATCAAGCCGGTCTTCGATGCTTACACGGCGAAAACCGGTGTGAAGGTGAAGTTCATCACCGACAAGGAAGCGCCGCTGATGCAACGGGTCAAGGCCGAGGGCGAGAACACGCCGGCCGACCTGCTGCTCACCGTCGATGCCGGCAACCTCTGGCAAGCCGAGCAGATGGGCATCCTCCAGCCGTTCACCTCGAAAACCATCGACGCCAACATCCCGCTGCAGTACCGCGCCGCGTCCCACGCCTGGACCGGGTTAAGCTTGCGCGCTCGGACCATCGCCTATTCGACCGATCGCGTTAAGCCAGGCGAACTGACCACTTATGAGGCGCTGGCCGACAAGCAGTGGGAAGGTCGCCTGTGCCTGCGCACGGCCAAGAAGGTCTACAACCAGTCGCTGACGGCTACCATGATCGAAGTCCACGGTGCCGAGAAAACCGAGCAGATCCTCAAGGGCTGGGTCAGCAACCTGTCCACCGACGTGTTCTCCGATGACGTGGCGGTGCTGGAAGCCATCAACGCCGGACAGTGCGATGTCGGCATCGTCAACACCTACTATTACGGCCGCCTGCACAAGCAGAAGCCGGACCTGCCGGTGAAGCTGTTCTGGTCCAATCAGGTGGACCGTGGCGTGCACGTCAATCTGTCGGGCATCGGCCTGATCAAGCACGCACCGCACCCGGAAGCCGCCAAGGCGCTGGTTGAGTGGATGACGACGCCTGAAGCACAGAAGATTTTCGCCGACGTGAACCAGGAATTCCCGGCCAACCCGAGCGTTCAGCCTTCTGCTGAAGTGGCGGCCTGGGGTAAGTTCGTGGCCGATACCCTGCCTGTCGAAATCGCCGGCAAGCGCCAGGCCGAAGCGATTCGCCTGATGGATAAGGCTGGCTGGAACTGAGTCCGTGGTGAGGGGATTTATCCCCGATGGCGCGCGCAGCGCGCCCCTGCCTGACAGGACATGATCTGAAAATCCAGGCAGCTGCTTCGCAGCTGGACGGGAGCAAGCTCCCTCGCCACAAAGATGGAGTGAACGCAGATGTGTGTTCACTCCACATTTTTTAGAGAAATTTCTTGGCCCACCCCGCCCAACGCCGCTGGTACCCCATCGTTTTCGCCATCGCTGCGCTGGTCCTGCTCCCCCTGAGCGTCCTGTTGCTGTCCTGGCAAACCATCGATCAGCAGATCTGGTCCCACCTCTGGGACACACAGATGTCACGCCTGCTGGGCAACACCTTGACCCTGGTACTTGGCGTCGGTGTCGGGGTGACGCTCCTCGGTGTCAGCCTGGCCTGGCTCACCAGCCTCTGCGAATTCCCTGGCCGGCGTTGGCTGGACTGGGCGCTGATGCTGCCGTTTGCAATTCCCGCCTACGTGCTGGCGTTTGTCTTTGTCGGTCTGCTCGATTTCGCAGGCCCCGTGCAAACCTTGCTGCGCGAGTGGTTCGGCATGGGGCTGCGGTTGCCGCGCGTACGCTCCACAGGCGGGGTGATCGTGGTGCTGGTGCTGGTTTTCTATCCTTATGTGTACCTGCTGGCCCGCACCGCATTCCTCGCTCAGGGCAAAGGCCTGATGGAAGCCGCGCGCGTACTGGGGCAATCGCCCTGGCAGGCGTTCTGGCGAGTTGCGTTGCCAATGGCGAGACCGGCTATCGGTGCCGGCGTGGCCCTGGCCCTGATGGAAACCCTGGCGGACTTCGGTGCAGTATCGGTGTTTAACTTCGATACCTTCACCACGGCCATCTACAAGACCTGGTACGGGTTTTTCAGCCTGTCCACCGCTGCACAATTGGCCAGCCTGTTGCTGCTGGTGGTGATGCTCGTGCTGTATGGCGAGCGCCGGGCTCGCGGGGCCAATCGGGCGAGTAACGAGCGGCCCCGGGTCAAGGCGCTGTATCACCTGCACGGCATCAAGGCGTTGGCGGCCACGACCTGGTGCGCACTGGTGTTCGCTTGCGCCTTCGTCATTCCCATGCTGCAACTGGTCGTCTGGTTCTGGCAGCGCGGGCGCTTCGATCTTGACGAGCGTTACACCGCGTTGATCGTTCATACCCTGTACCTGGGTGGCATGGCGGCGTTGATCACCGTCAGTGCGGCCCTGCTGCTGGCATTTGCCCGGCGGCTGGCACCGACGCCGATGATCCGCAGCGGGGTCAGCCTGGCCAACCTCGGCTACGCCTTGCCGGGCTCGGTGTTGGCGGTATCGATCATGCTGGCGTTCAGTTACCTCGACCGCGAGCTGGTGATCCCGCTTTCAAACTGGTTCGGTGGTGCGGGCAAGCCACTGCTCTTGGGCAGCCTGTCGGCCCTGTTGCTGGCCTATCTGGTGCGCTTCATTGCCGTGGCGTACGGACCACTGGAAAGCAGCCTGGCGCGTATACGGCCCTCTTTGCCCGAAGCGGCACGAAGCCTTGGCGTCAGTGGGCCGCGACTGTTTTTCAAAGTGTATCTGCCGTTGTTGCTCCCGGGCACCTTGAGTGCCGCGTTGCTGGTGTTTGTCGACGTACTCAAGGAAATGCCCGCGACCTTGCTGATGCGCCCGTTCGGCTGGGACACGCTGGCCGTACGCATCTTTGAAATGACCAGCGAGGGTGAGTGGGCGAGGGCGTCTCTGCCGGCGTTGACCCTGGTTCTGGTCGGGCTGTTGCCGGTCATCGGATTGATCCGGCGTTCGGCGCATCGAAACAGCTAGGTGTCAGTCCTACACCTTGCGGCTACAATGCGCGGCATTCGGTGCGGTCTGTCTGACAGACCAGGTAACTGAAATCGGCTGAGAGCCCCTTTTTTCAAGGCTTTTAATCGCTCAGTGCCTGTCCGCGCCTTCGCCACGCCCGGAAGGAGAAACCCATGGGACAGCGTACGCCTCTGTATGACCTTCATCTCGCCCTTGGCGCGAAGATGGTCGATTTTGGCGGTTGGGACATGCCCCTGCATTACGGATCGCAAGTCGAGGAGCACCATCAGGTGCGCCGTGATTGCGGTGTTTTTGATGTGTCCCACATGACCGTGATCGATGTCAGCGGTGCCCAGGCCAAGGCCTGGCTCCAGCATTTGCTGGCCAACGACGTCGAACGCCTGCACAGCCCCGGCCGTGCGTTGTACAGCACCATGCTCAACGAGCAGGGCGGCATCGTCGACGACATGATCGTCTACCGTCTCGATGACGGTTACCGACTGGTGGTCAACGCTTCCACGCGCGACCAGGACATGGCCTGGATGCAGGCTCATCTCGCCGGCTTCGATGTTCAGCTCAACGAACGTTCCGAATTGGCAATGCTGGCCATTCAAGGCCCGCACGCTCGCCAGAAGATTGCCGAACTGGTCAACCAGTCCCGCGGCAACCTGATTCAGCTGCTCAAACCTTTCGAAGGCCAGCCCGACGGCGACTGGTTCATCGCGCGTACCGGTTACACCGGTGAAGACGGGCTGGAAATCATTCTGCCGGCTGATCAGGCACCAGGCTTTTTCAACGACCTGGTCGGCGCCGGGATTTCTCCGATTGGCCTGGGTGCCCGGGATACCTTGCGGGTCGAGGCCGGTATGAACCTCTATGGCCAGGATATCCAGCAGGACATTTCACCGCTGGCGTCGAACATGGCCTGGACCATCGCCTGGGAACCGGCCAGCCGCCAGTTCATCGGTCGCTCTGCGCTGGAAGCCGAGCAGGCTGCCGGGGTTAAGCACAAACTGGTCGGTCTGGTCCTTGAGGAGCGCGGCGTTTTGCGTGCTCATCAGGTGGTCCGTATCGCCGATGTTGGCGAAGGGGAGATCACCAGTGGTAGTTTCTCTCCTACGCTTAGCAAGTCGATTGCCCTGGCGCGCGTGCCGATGGCAACTGCCGACCGCGCCGAAGTGGAAATCCGTGGCAAGTGGTACCCGGTCCGGGTGGTCAAACCGACCTTCGTACGTCACGGCAAAACCTTGATCTAACATTTTTCCGGCGGGCAACGACCGCCGACCATTTTTCTGAGGACACAGAACATGAGCGATATCCCTGCCGACCTGCGTTTTGCCGAAAGTCACGAATGGGCACGTCTGGAAGCCGATGGCACCGTCACCGTGGGCATCAGCGATCACGCGCAGGAAGCGCTGGGCGATGTGGTGTTTGTCGAGTTGACTGAAGTCGGCAACGTGTTTGCCGCTCAGGATCAGGCCGGTGTCGTTGAATCGGTTAAAGCCGCTTCCGACATCTATGCACCGATCAGCGGTGAAGTGATTGCCGTCAACGACGCACTGAGCGGCGAGCCTGAGCTGCTCAACTCCGATCCGTACGGCGCGTGGATCTTCAAGCTGAAGCCAAGCAACCCGGCAGAGTTGGAAAAGCTGCTGGATGCCGCCGGCTACAAGGCTGCAATCGGCGAGTAATGCCCGCCCTCGCAGGAGCCCGCTTGCTGCCGGCTCCTGCGAGGTCTGTTTATGGCTTCAAAACAGCCTTAACCGCCGCCACCGACCGCTCCACATCCGCCTTGCTCATCGCCGTGAACATCGGCAGCGAAACAATCAGTCGACCAACCCGCTCGGCGACCGGGAACATGCCCTCCTTGAAACCGCGTTCGCGGTACAGGCTCAACAGGTGAATCGGCGGGTAGTGATAGCCGATCCCGACACCCAATGCCTGCATCTGCTCCATGAACGTCGCTCGCGCCGGCTTGCCATCAGTGCGCTCGGGCAACACCAGCTGGAACAAATGCCAGTTGCTCTGGGTGAAATCCGCCGGAGGCAGTTGCGCGCCGTACTGCGCCTCGAAATCCTCGCCGAAGCAGGCGAAGTAGTGTCTGGCCAGCTCACGACGATGGGCGGTGATGGCCTCGATGTGGGCGAATTGCCCCAGGCCAATGGCGGCGGCCACGTCGGTCATGTTGAATTTGCCACCCAACACATCGACGTCCAGACCATCGAAACCGGTTCGGGTAACACCCTGCAGGCGGTACTTCTCCGCCAGTCGCACCTCTTCGGCGTTGTTCAACACCAGGCAACCGCCCTCGGACGAAGTGACGTTCTTGTTGGCCTGGAAGCTGAAGGAGACGAAGTCGCCAGTGGCGCCAATGCGCTGGCCGTTCCAGCTTGAACCCAGCGCTTGCGCGGCGTCTTCGATGATCCGCAGGCCGTGCTTTTGCGCCAGGGCGTACAGGCGGGTCATGTCCACCGGCAGCCCGGCGAGGTACACCGGGATGATGGCTTTGGTGCGCGGGGTGATGGCCGCTTCCAGTTGATCCAGATCGATGTTGCGGGTCACCGGGTCGATGTCGGCGAACACCGGTGTGGCGCCGACTTCAAGAATGACGTTGGCGGTGGCCACCCAGGAAATCGGTGTGGTGATCACTTCGTCGCCTGCCCCGATACCGGCGATACGCAGGGCGATTTCCATGGTGCAGGTGCCGGAGTTGAAGGTGCGCACCGGGCGACCGCCGAAATACTCCGACAATTGCGCTTCAAAGGCCTGGACCTTGGGACCGCTGGTGATCCAGCCGGAGCGCAGTACGTCACCGACAGCGGCGATCGTTTGTTCATCGATAGTGGGTTTGGAAAATGGCAGGAAAGGCAGTTGGCTCATGGATTCAGTCACCCGATCAGCGGACGTTAGGCAAGTGGCGTGCATGATGATCCGGTTTGCCGGGCGGCGCTACATCTTGCGCTCGGGGATCGGCTGCTATGCTGTTTTGACCGTGTTGCATCGACGTTGAGCGCCAGTCAAAAGAGAGCCCGTCATGTCCCAGCTGCCGTCCCTGAGCCAGTTACGCGACCCCAATGCCTTTCTCCGTCGTCACCTCGGACCCGATGCCGCCGAGCAACAGGCGATGCTCGACAGCCTCGGGCTGGGCAGCCGGGTGGAACTGATCGAGCAAACGGTGCCGCCAGGCATTCGCCTGAACCGTGCCCTGGACCTGCCGCCGGCCCTGGATGAAGAAGCTGCGCTGGCCAAACTGCGTGGCTACGCCGAGCAGAATCAGGTCTGGACCAGCCTGATTGGCATGGGCTATCACGGCACCCTCACACCCGCGGTCATTCTGCGTAACGTGCTGGAGAATCCCGGTTGGTACACGGCCTATACGCCCTACCAACCGGAAATTGCTCAGGGACGGCTGGAAGCACTGCTGAACTTTCAGCAACTGACCATCGACCTCACCGGGCTCGAACTGGCCAACGCCTCGTTGCTCGACGAGGCGACCGCCGCAGCGGAAGCCATGGCCCTGGCCAAACGGGTCGCCAAGTCCAAGAGCAACCTGTTTTTCGTCGACGAACACTGTCACCCGCAAACCATTTCCGTGGTGCGCACCCGCGCCGAAGGTTTCGGCTTCGAATTGATCGTCGATGCTGTGGATAACTTGAAGCAGCACCAGGTGTTCGGCGCCTTGCTGCAGTATCCCGATACGCACGGCGAGATCCACGACCTGCGCCCGCTGATTGACCATCTGCACGCACAGCAGGCGTTAGCCTGCGTCGCGACCGATTTGCTGAGCCTGCTGTTGCTGACTCCGCCGGGCGAACTGGGCGCCGACGTGGTGTTCGGCTCGTCCCAGCGGTTCGGCGTACCCATGGGTTACGGTGGACCCCACGCAGCCTTCTTCGCCAGCCGCGATGAATACAAGCGGGCAATCCCAGGACGCATCATCGGCGTGTCGAAAGATGCGCGCGGCAATACGGCCCTGCGCATGGCTCTGCAAACCCGCGAGCAGCACATCCGCCGGGAGAAGGCCAACTCCAACATCTGCACCGCTCAAGTGCTGCTGGCCAATATCGCCAGTTTCTATGCGGTGTATCACGGCCCGGAAGGGCTCAAGCGCATCGCCCAACGCGTTCATCGATTGACCGGCATTCTCGCCGAAGGCCTGGAGCGCAACGGCATCAAGCGCATCAACCAGCACTTCTTCGACACCTTGACCCTGGACGTCGGCGGCACTCAGACCGCAATCATCGAAAGCGCCAAGGCAGCGCAAATCAACCTGCGGATCCTAGGGCGCGGGCATCTGGGCTTGAGCCTGGATGAGACCTGCGATGAAACCACGGTGGCGAAACTGTTCGACGTGTTCCTGGGCGCCGATCATGGTCTGGACGTCGCGACGCTTGACGCGCAAACCTTGCCGGACGGCATCCCCGCCGGATTGATGCGCACTTCGCCTTGCCTGCGCCATCCGGTATTCAGCAGCCATCACAGCGAAACCGAAATGCTGCGCTACCTCAAGCAGCTGGAAAACAAGGACCTGGCGCTCAATCAATCGATGATCCCGCTGGGTTCCTGCACCATGAAACTCAACGCCACCAGCGAAATGATCCCGATCACCTGGCCGCAGTTCGCCAACCTGCACCCGTTCGCGCCGAAAGAGCAGGCCGTCGGTTACCGCTTGATGATCGAGGAGCTGGAGCGCTGGTTGTGCGCGATCACCGGTTTCGATGCGATCTGCATGCAGCCCAACTCCGGCGCCCAGGGCGAATACGCCGGGCTGTTGGCCATTCGCAAATACCATGAGAGTCGGCATGAGGGCGGCCGGGATATCTGCCTGATTCCCTCGTCGGCCCACGGCACCAACCCGGCGTCGGCACAAATGGCCGGCATGCGCGTGGTGATCGTCGAGTGTGACGAGGCGGGCAACGTCGATCTGGAAGACCTGAAGGAAAAAGCCGCCCACGCCGGGGATAAACTTGCCTGCCTGATGGCGACTTATCCCTCGACCCACGGTGTGTATGAAGAGGGCATCAGCGAGATCTGTGAAGTTATCCACAGCCACGGCGGCCAGGTGTACATGGACGGCGCCAACCTCAATGCCCAGGTCGGGCTGGCGAGGCCGGCGGACATCGGCGCCGACGTGTCGCACATGAACCTGCACAAGACCTTCTGCATTCCCCATGGCGGTGGCGGGCCGGGCATGGGGCCGATTGGTGTGCGGGCGCACCTGGCGCCATTCGTGGCCAATCACCCGGTGGTGCCGATTGACGGGCCGAACCCACAGAATGATGCCGTCAGCGCGGCGCCCTGGGGCAGCGCGAGCATTCTGCCGATCAGCTGGATGTACATCGCCATGATGGGCCCGCAACTGGCGGATGCCAGTGAGGTGGCGATCCTGTCCGCCAATTACCTGGCCCGGCATCTGTCCGGTGCGTTTGCCGTGCTCTACACCGGGCGCAACGATCGGGTTGCCCATGAGTGCATTCTCGACCTGCGGCCGCTCAAGGCGGTGACGGGTATCACCGAAGAGGATGTCGCCAAGCGTTTGATGGATTACGGCTTCCATGCGCCGACCATGTCATTCCCGGTGCCCGGTACCTTGATGGTGGAACCGACCGAGAGCGAATCGAAAGCGGAGCTGGACCGCTTTATCGGGGCCATGCTGAGTATTCGCGCAGAGATCAACGAAGTGCAGAACGGCAACTGGCCGGCGGAGGACAATCCGCTGAAGGGCGCGCCGCATACCTTGGCCGACATCACCGGGGTCTGGGAGCGACCCTACAGTATCGAGCAAGCCGTCACCCCGGACGCGCACACCAAGGCGCACAAGTACTGGCCGGTGGTGAATCGGGTGGATAATGTCTACGGCGACCGCAACCTGTTCTGCGCCTGTGTGCCGGTGGACGATTACCGCTGAAACACCCATAAAAAATGCCGCTCAGGTGAGCGGCATTTTTGTTTGCGCAACGATTACTCGGAAGCCACGGCATTCTTCGCCAGGATCGCGTTCGCCAGTTCCATATCGGTGGCTTGAAGCCCTGGATTATCGGCGCGGACTTTCTGCATCGCCGCCTCCAGATACGGGCCACGAATGCCGCCGTCGCTGGCGACAAAGCTGCCTGCATCGTCCTGGGCGGCGACGATCAGTTTGTGATCCTTGAACGTCAGGTAGGTCGAACCGGTGGTGGCGCCGGACGACAGGACGTTACGCCAGAAGCTGTCAGCCATCGCCGACCCTACAGGCAGGGAAAGCAAGGCGAGGGTGGCGACAGCAAGTTTGAAACGCATGATAGATGACTCCGCTGGGTTAACTGGAACCTTGGATTGCCGTTCACCCGTTCCGGTTCCATTGCTCATCATTCGCTTCGTGGGGTCACTCTCAGCACCTCTTCAACGGTGGTCAGGCCGGCTGCGATTTTCTGTGCACCTGACTGGCGCAAGCTGTACATGCCTTCCTGGCTGGCCTGTCGTCGCACAGCCAGAAGATCAGTGTCCGGCTTGATCAGTGCCTTGATCTCTTCGCTCAGTGGCATGATTTCATAGACCCCGGCGCGGCCATGAAAGCCGGTCTCGCGACATTCCGGGCAGCCGACCGCACGCTGTGAATGCTCGGGAGGCGGCGCTTGCCAGGGTTGGGTCAAGGTTTGCCAGTCTTCCTGCGCCAACGGCTGGGACGCCTTGCAGTGCGGACAAAGCGTTCGCACCAGGCGCTGAGCCATGACCCCCAGCACCGTCGCCTTGATCAGGTAGTGCGGCACGCCGAGTTCCAGCAGGCGGCTGATGGCGCCTGGCGCGTCGTTGGTGTGCAGCGTCGACAATACCAGGTGGCCAGTGAGCGCGGCCTGAATGGCGACTTCGGCGGTTTCAAGGTCGCGTATCTCGCCGACCATGATGATGTCCGGGTCCTGGCGCATCAGCGCGCGCACACCGGCGGCAAACGTCAGGTCGATGTTGTGCTGGACCTGCATCTGGTTGAACGCCGGCTCGACCATTTCAATCGGGTCTTCGATGGTGCAGAGATTGACCTGTGGCGTCGCCAGTTTCTTCAGGGTGGTATAGAGCGTGGTGGTCTTGCCTGATCCGGTTGGCCCGGTGACCAGGATGATGCCGTGGGCCTGTTCGGTCATGGCTTGCCAGCGCTGCAGGTCGTCCGCGGAGAAGCCCAGCTGGTCGAATTCCTTGAGCAGCACCTGCGGGTCGAAGATACGCATGACCATTTTTTCGCCGAAGGCGGTCGGCAGTGTCGACAGGCGCAGTTCGACTTCGCCGCCATTCGGGATGCTGGTTTTCACCCGGCCGTCCTGGGGTTTGCGTTTTTCCGCGACGTTCATGCGGCCCAGGCTTTTCAGGCGGCTGACGATGGCCGTGGTCACCTGCGGCGGGAATTGATAGACGTTGTGCAGCACGCCATCGATGCGAAACCGCACGGCACCTTGCTCGCGCCGGGGTTCGATGTGGATATCGCTGGCGCGTTGCTGGAAGGCGTACTGGAACAGCCAGTCGACGATGTTGACGATGTGGGCGTCGTTGGCATCCGGCTCCTGATCGCTGGCGCCGAGCTTGAGCAGCTGTTCGAAGTTACCCGGGGTGTTCGCCGGCGAGTCCGCACTGTTGGCGCCGGTCACCGATTTGGCCAGGCGAAAGAACTCCACACTCAAACGCTGGATATCGAGCGGATTGGCCACCACACGTCTGATCGGCAGCTTGAGCACATGGGCCAGATCGGCCTCCCAGCCACTGACGTAGGGTTGTGCACTGGCCACTGTGACGGCCGTGCGATCGACGGCCACGGCGAGGATTTTGTGACGCTGGGCAAAGGCGTAGGACATCAGTGGCGTGACGGCCGCGACATTGATCTTCAGTGGGTCGATTCGCAGGTAAGGCTGTCCAGCGTGGCGGGACAGCCACAGGGTCAGGCTCTCCAGGTCGAGTGGCTTGCCAGGACGGCTGAGGTCATCCAGGCGTTGGTTGGCAATGAATTCCAGTGGATGCATCTGACCATCCACCACGTGGCGACGCCTGGCATTGAGGGTGTGTTCGGCCGAATCCTGGCTGATCAGGTTCTGCGCGACCAGCTCGCGCAGCACCTCATTGAGATCCAGCCAGCGGTCCTGGATGGCGGGTTGGGCGGGCATGCGGTTTCCTTTTGAACGACAGTTCGCGAAGGATAGCCGTGGCCCGCCAGACCGCTGGGCCACTACCCGACAAAGCCGTGTCGGGGTTTTTCAGCCCGCCGCCTTGACGTCTTCAGCCCAGGCGCAATCAACCTCTTGCAATTCAACCGAGCAGACGCTGATCAGGTTACGAAGTTTTTCTGCAATCACTTGCGCGCGGTGCCAGCTCAACCCGTCCACGACAATGTCGATGGTCAGCAGGTCCGTCAGGCGTTGCACATTGACCTGTTGCGGCGTGAGGCATTGCAGGGCGAACAGGTTAAGTGCACGGCACAGCAGATCGGGCTCGGCCTCAGCCTGTAACTGGTAGCGAACGCGGCAATGCGCGTTGCCAACACTCCAGACATCGGCACGGGTGGGCGAGGTGTTTACGGCTTCAAGATGCGGCATGCTCGGACTCCAGAATCACTGGAGAAATATTTACATCCTGAGCGGGGTATTTCTTCTCTAAGATGATTGGAAATCGATGATTCAAGAATCATTCAATTCTTAACCATAGAGTTTCAGGGTTTATTTATGCATAGCGAGCTGGACGCCTATGACCGCAAGATCCTCGCGTTGCTGCAAGAGGACGCTTCCCTCTCCAGCGCACAGATCGCCGAGCAGGTGGGGCTCTCGCAGTCGCCGTGCTGGCGAAGGATTCAGCGGATGAAGGAGGAGGGCATCATTCGTGGCCAGGTGACCTTGCTCGACCGCAAGAAAATCGGCTTGAACACGCAGATCTTCGCCGAGGTGAAACTCAACGCCCACGGCCGCTCGAACTTCACCGAGTTCACCGAAGCGATTCGCGGTTTTCCGGAAGTGCTGGAATGTTATGTGCTGATGGGGGCGGTGGATTTTTTGCTGCGGATCGTCACGGCGGACATCGAGGCGTATGAGCGTTTCTTCTTCGAAAAACTGTCGATGGTGCCGGGGATTCAGGAGGTCAATTCGATTGTGGCGTTGTCGGAGATCAAGTCGACCACCAGTTTGCCGGTTTAGCTATGCAGTGAATGGGTTGGCCCCATCGCCAGCAAGCCGATTCCTACAAAAACAGGTGTAGAAGCCGACATGCTGGCGATGACGGATTTACAGACGCAGCAGCATTTTCCAGGCACGGTTCTGATACACCGCAATCGCCTGCTGCTTGCGCGCATCCAGGGCTTCATCGGTGATCGATTCGTTGGCCAGTTGCGCCAGCTTGTTCAGCTCACCGTACAGGCGATCCATTTCCGGGATCTCCAGAACGTTGCGCGCATGGTGCAGCCAGACCTGGATGCGTTCGATGCGCGGCAGTTGCTCGGCGAGGTCTTCGGGTTGCTGCTGGTAACGCTGCAGTTGCAGTGAGTTGGCTTCTTCGCCCAGCAGGCGCGGCAGCCAGCTGCCCAGTTGTGCAGCGCCCTGGCGATTGCCACGGGTATTACGCTCGGCGGCCCAGGTGCGGGCCAGCAACCAGCGCGAGGCGTTCAGGGAGAACTGGCCCCAGCGTGGGTCTTCGAGTTCTTCGAGGAACTGCTCCGGCGCGGCTTTGCGCACATCTTCATCGTCGAGGCCGGCCTGTACCAGCGGACGCCAGTCTTCCAGCAAGGCATCGAGCGCCACACGCAGGTCGTGGGTCGACTGGCGCGGTGCCGCCTGGCCGAGGCTGCTGAGCAGGGCGCGCATTTCCGCCAGGTTCTCGACCCAGTCCTGCAACAGGCGCCAGTGGCCATTGAAGCGATACTGCTCGGCCAGACGCTGGCTGCTGCCCAACAGGTGCCAGCTCAAGGCGGCAAAGGCATCATCCAGCGGCGTTTCGGCGCTGATCTGTGGCGCGGGCAGGCTCAGGGAATAGCTGTTGGCATCGTACAGACGATAACCGCGCTCGGCCTTGCTGATGTCGCACGGCATCAGTGCCAGTTTTTCTGCCAGTTCCGCCGCCAGCTCCAGCAATGCAGCCGGCTCGCCTTCGCGCAGTTCCAGTTCCAGCTCGCAGATTTCTTCTTTCTGCTTGCCGACCACGACATGGCCGAGGTCCAGCGCAGCTTCGATGACCACTTTGGTCTTGCCACGGCCCCAGGCGATTTCGGCGCGCTCGCGGACGAAGTCGGTGGTGAAGATCGGCTTCAGGGTTTTCTTGTCCAGATCAGCCAGCGCTTGCGGCCAGCATTCGCCGTCGAGTTTCTTCAGGTCCAGCTTGGCTTTGGGCAAGTTCCAGTCGTACTCGTTGCGAACGGACAGACCGGCAATGCTCTGGCCGCGGGTCTTGAGTGTCTGAATGACTTCTTCGCCGTCCTTGCGCAGGCGCAGGGCCACCTTGGCCTGGGCCAGGTCGCGCTCGGGCGTGTCGAAGTACTGGTTCATCAACTCACGGCGTTCCCAGCCATTTTTGTTGCGTTTTTTCAGTAACGGGTGCTCGCGCAGGGCGGCGAGGGTTTCGCGGCTGACGCGGAGTTTGATTTCGGTTTCTTTCTGCATGGCCGGAAAATCCAGGATCGGGAGCGCAGCCGGGGGAATATGTGGCTGCCAAGGTCGTGCAGTGTACAGCACTGGCCAAACCTACGCGCCGCAACGGTTTATTCCTGTCACTGGATGGCTCTATGATGGACCTCAATCCGGGAGTTGGGAGTCAGCGATGCCATTGCCGTCCATGAAAGAACAATTCGCCGCGCTGATTGCTGCACCGTCCGTCAGTTGTACCCAGGCCAGCCTCGATCAGACCAACCGCCCGGTGATCGACCTGTTGGCCACCTGGCTCGGTGAGCTGGGTTTTGCCTGTGATATTCAGCAAGTCAGCCCCGGCAAGTTCAATTTGCTCGCCAGCTTCGGCTCCGGTCCCGGTGGCCTGGTGCTGGCCGGGCACAGCGACACCGTGCCCTTCGATGGCGCGTTGTGGCAGACCGACCCGCTGAAACTGACCGAGGTCGATGGCCGTTGGGTTGGCCTGGGCAGTTGCGACATGAAGGGCTTTTTCGCCCTGGCCATCGAAGCGCTCAAGCCACTGCTCGATCAACCGTTCAAACAGCCCTTGCTGATCCTTGCCACCTGCGATGAAGAAAGCTCAATGTCCGGTGCCCGGGCATTGGCCGAAGCGGGGCGGCCGTTGGGGCGTGCAGCAGTGATCGGCGAGCCGACCGGGCTCAAGCCGATCCGCATGCACAAAGGCATCATGATGGAACGCATCGACATCCTCGGGCAGAGCGGCCACTCCTCGGATCCGCGCCTGGGCCACAGCGCACTGGAAGCCATGCACGATGCCATCGGTGAACTGCGTGGCCTGCGCCTGTTGTGGCAGCGCGAGTTTCGCAACCCGCAATTCGGCGTGCCGACGCCGACGATGAACTTCGGTTGCATCCATGGCGGCGACAACCCCAACCGGATCTGCGGGCAGTGCTCGCTGGAGTTCGATTTGCGACCCTTGCCGGGCATGGACCCGCAAGCGCTGCGCGAGGCGATCCTGCAGAAGCTCAACCCGATTGCCGAACGGCATCAAGTGAAGATCGACTACGCGCCGTTGTTTCCCGCCGTGCCGCCTTTTGAGCAGGCCGAGGACGCGGAGCTGGTGCGGATCGCTGAAAAGCTCACCGGGCATAGCGCCGAAGCAGTGGCGTTCGGCACCGAAGCGCCTTATCTTCAACGCCTTGGCTGTGAAACACTGGTGCTCGGCCCGGGTGATATCGCCTGTGCCCATCAACCGGGGGAATACCTCGAAATGTCACGTTTGCAGCCTACGGTGCATCTATTAAGGCAACTGATCGAACACTATTGCCTGAAACCGGCCCAATCCTCGGGGTCATTGGCTTGAACACGGTCAATGTGGGAGCGAGCTTGCTCGCGATAGCGGTCGACCAGCCGCCCTTGATGCCGACTGCAATGTCCTCATCGCGAACAAGCTTGCTCCCACAGGATCTGTGTTTTGGCCGATTAACCGTATAAATTGCCGATATCCCAACCCGTATTCATGAGGAGAGCGCGCGTGTCGCCAAGCCTGTTCCGACGATAACCATCAGCCCGCTGTGCGTTTTCCGCTTCGCCCATTTTTTGGCTGCTATTTATTACAGGCCCAGGTTCATGCCCGAATACGTTAACTGGCTTCGTCACGCTTCGCCCTACATCAACGCCCACCGCGATTGCACCTTTGTCGTCATGCTGCCCGGCGACGGCGTTGAGCATCCCAACTTCGGCAATATCGTCCACGACCTGGTGCTGCTGCACAGCCTCGGCGTGCGTCTGGTACTGGTCCACGGCTCCCGTCCGCAGATCGAAGCACGCCTTGCGGCGCGCGGCCTGACCCCGCATTACCACCACGGCATGCGCATCACCGATGCGGCGACCCTGGAGTGTGTAATCGATGCGGTCGGCCAGCTGCGCATCGCCATCGAAGCGCGCCTGTCCATGGACATGGCGTCTTCGCCGATGCAGGGCTCGCGCCTGCGAGTAGCCAGCGGCAACCTGGTGACAGCGCGGCCGATCGGCGTGCTCGAAGGTGTCGACTATCACCACACCGGCGAAGTGCGCCGGGTCGATCGCAAGGGCATCAACCGTCTGCTGGACGAGCGCTCCATCGTGCTGTTGTCGCCGCTGGGGTATTCGCCGACCGGCGAGATTTTCAACCTGGCCTGTGAAGACGTCGCCACCCGCGCCGCCATCGATCTGGGTGCGGACAAGCTGTTGCTGTTCGGCGCCGACCTGGGCTTGATCGACGCGAACGGGCATCTGGTGCGCGAGCTGCGTCCACAGCAAGTGCCGGCGCATTTGCAGCGCCTGGGCAGCAACTATCAGGCCGAGCTGCTCGATGCCGCGGCCGAAGCTTGTCGGGGCGGAGTAGCCCGCAGCCATATCGTCAGCTACGCCGAAGACGGCGCGCTGCTGACCGAGCTGTTCACCCGTGACGGTGGCGGTACGCTGGTGGCCCAGGAGCAATTCGAAGTGGTGCGCGAAGCGGCCATTGAAGACGTCGGTGGTTTGCTCGACTTGATCAGCCCGCTGGAGGAGCAGGGGATTCTGGTGCGGCGTTCCCGCGAAGTGCTGGAGCGTGAGATCGAGCAGTTCAGCGTGGTTGAGCGCGAGGGGATGATCATTGCCTGTGCGGCGCTGTATCAGATTGCCGATTCGGACGCCGGCGAGCTGGCGTGTCTGGCGGTGAACCCTGAGTACCGCCATGGCGGCCGTGGCGATGAGTTGCTGGAGCGCATCGAGACTCGTGCCCGGGCGCAGGGTTTGAAAACCTTGTTCGTCCTCACCACCCGCACCGCTCACTGGTTCCGTGAGCGGGGCTTCGAACCGAGCAGCGTCGAACGCCTGCCATCGGCGCGCGCCTCGCTGTACAACTATCAGCGTAATTCGAAGATTTTCGAAAAGACCCTGTAACCGTGTCGCCAGGCTCACTCCCACATTGATCTGTGTCCTGCACAAGTCCCTGTGGGAGCGAGCTTGCTCGCGATGGGCAGCGAAGCAGCCCCAGCCTTTTTACTCCGCAACAAACTTCGCGCTGACATACGGCGAATAATCCGCCAGCACCGTCTCCACTTTCCCCTGTTCTTTCAGAAACTTCGCCGTCTCGCCAATCGCCTTGGCTGTGCCGCCTTCCAGCAGCGCTGTGGACTGTTGCGCTTTGGCGTCCGGGAAGGCTGAACCTGCCAGCAATTCCGGCACATCGGCCGCGTTGGCACCAGTCAGTTTGGCGATTTTCTGCACCGGCACGGAATCAGCAGTCCAGGCGTTTTTATGTGCCGCATAGTCGGCAAATGAGTCCAGCGTGACCTTGGCGAATTTCGCAATCACCTCTGGATGTTTCTCTGCGTAATCCTTGCGCGCCACCCACACCTCAAAGGTCGGTGCACCCCATTGGCCGACTTCTGCGGCGTCGGTCAAGGTCTTGCCACTCTTACGAATTTCCCCCAGGGCCGGCGACCAGACAAATGCGCCGTCGATGTCGCCGCGTTTCCAGGCGGCGGCGATTTCCGCTGGCTGCAGGTTGACCACTTTGACTTTCGAGGCGTCCAGCCCCCAGTGCTTGAGCGCCCCCAGCAGGCTGTAGTGAGAGGTCGAAACGAAGGGCGTCGCGATGGTCTTGCCGATCAGATCTTGCGGTTTTTCGATGCCGCTGCCGTTGCGCACCACCAGCGCTTCGGCGGCGTTGATCTGGGCCGAGACGATGAACGCGACGATCGGCAGATTGCGCGAAGCCGCCGCTGCCAACGGGGACGAGCCGAGGTTGCCGATCTGCACGTCGCCAGACGCGATGGCCGTCACCACTTCCGGGCCGCTGTTGAAGCGTCGCCAGTCGATCGGCTGACCGATGGTTTTTTCATAAAGGCCATCGGCCTGGGGGACTTTGCTGGGGTCGATTCCGGTTTGATAACCGACGGTAAGACCGGCCGCATGAGCGCTAAAAGAAATTGCTAGCGATACACAAACTGTAACAATTGGTCCGGATAGTGCGCGTTTGATCGTCATGCGGTCGCCTCTTTTAGAAGATTTTGTTTCTGAATTACGTCAAAAACTAAACGATCTAAAAAAGTGACAATAAATACCATTTAGGAATTAGCTTATGAGCCACACCGCCTATTCTGGGGGTGGCTGGGGAATGGGGAGCTAAATTCCTAAACGGTATTAGAAAGGAACCAGTCAGTTCTTTTCAGGTTTATGACGAACTCATGACCTTGCATGGACCAAAAAACCTGTGATTAGACGATAGTCGTAGACACACAAAGTTACGATTGACTTGTGAGTCACGGTCTGGCGCTAATCGCGCATCTTAGGATTCCGGGCAGCGATTCGGGACCAGGAACACAAGAATTAGAATCCAGAGGAGCTTCACAATGAACAAGTCCACCTTGGCTTTGGCCGTGGCCGTAGGGGTTTTGGCGCAGCAGGCAGGCGCCGCCGGTTTTCTGGAAGACAGCAAGGCGTCCGTCAGCTCTCGCACCATGTATTACAACCAGGACAACCGTGAAGGTGGAGCGGACCAGAAAGAAACCGCCGAAGGTCTGAAATTCGATTACATCTCCGGTTTCACCCAAGGCACTGTCGGCTTCGGTATCGATGCCCAGGCGCTGGTCGGTATCCACCTCGATGGCGGCAAGGGGCACCACCCGGATTCCAACACATTCTTCCCTAGCGACAGCGACGGTTCGGCTGTGGACGAGTGGAGCCGCGCAGCGGCCAACGTGAAGGCGCGTTTCTCGAAGACTGAGGCTCACCTCGGTGGTGCTCTGGCTCCTCAGCTGCCGATCCTCCTGTCGAACGACAGCCGTCTGCTGCCTCAGACCTTCGACGGTGGCACCATCACCTCGAAGGAAATCGACAACGTGACCATCAACGCCGGTCAGCTCGAGCACTCGGCAGGTCGTGCCTCGTCCAACTCCACCGGCCTGGCCGTGGCTGGCGGTACCCAGGACAGCAACAAGTTCCTCTACGGTGGTGCTGATTGGAAGGTCACCAAAGACCTGACCCTGCAGTACTACTACGCGAACCTGGAAGACTACTACAAGCAGAACTTCCTCGGCCTGGTGCACGTGTTCCAGATCGCCCCGAATCAATCCTTCAAGACTGACATCCGCTATTTCGACAGCAGCTCCGACGGCAAGAACGGCGACGTGGGCTACCGCTTCAACAACAACAACGGTTTCGCCAAGAACCCGGGCGAGGTCGACAACAAGACCTGGAGCGCCATGTTCACCTACACCCTGGGTGGCAACGCATTCCTGCTCGGCCATCAGCGTGTCAACGATGACGGTGGTTTCGTCATGTTGAACCAAGGCAACGTGGTTGACAGCCGTGGCCGTCCGGAAGGGAACGGTGGTACCAGCTTCTACCTGTTCACCGACTCCATGATCAACAGCTTCATCCGTGCCGGTGAGAACACCACCTTCGGTCAGTACAGCTACGACTTCGCCGGCCTGGGTGTACCTGGTCTGAAAGCATCGATTGCCTACCTGCATGGCGATGACATCAAGGCGACGACTGGCAACGGTCCTGATTCGTCCGAGTGGGAACGCGACATGCGTATCGACTACACCATTCAGCAGGGCACCCTCAAAGGCCTGGGCGTAACGCTGCGTAATGGTGTTTACCGTGGTAGTGAAGTCAGCAACAGCCCTGACATTGACCAGACTCGTCTGATCTTCAACTACACCTACAGCTTCCTGTAACAGCGACAAGAAAAAGCCCCGGCTATTGTCGGGGCTTTTTTTGCGTTGTTTTTTTATATTCCATTAATAAAGTTAGTCATGTTTTTTTATTCTTTTTGGTTTTGAGTTGGTCCCTCTAAAGTAGCCCTCCGACCTTGATGGGGAGTGTCGGGCTCTATCGCGGTCATCCCTCGATATAACGGTGAGGTTCAGGAATCGGCCTTCGCGCCGATACCTCGGGTCTGGCGTGTGAAGATATATTCCATAGCGATATGAAAAATCGTATCGCCATTCTTTTTGGCTTTATGAACAGGTATTCTGCGGCCCCGCCGAAAGACCGGGTCAGACGGTATGCAGCGAATTAGCGTTTGGGATCCCGGGCGAACGATCCAGGACCGGAAACACAAGAATTAGAAAAGAGAGGAGCGATACATGAACAAGTCCACCTTGGCCATGGCTGTGGCCGTTGGGGTATTGGCGCAGCAGGCAGGCGCCGCAGGTTTTGTCGAAGACAGCAAGGCTACTTTGGGTCTGCGTAACTTCTACATCAACACCGATAACCGTGATGGTGCCGGTGCAAACAAAAACGAAGAATGGGGCCAAGGCTTCGATCTGCGTTTCACGTCGGGTTACACCCAAGGCACCGTTGGTTTCGGTGTCGACGCAATCGGTCTGCTGGGTGTGAAGCTGGACTCCACCAAGGCTAAATCCGGCAACGCAACTGGCGTATCCGACGGCGGTACTGTTTTCCCTACGGATGGCAATGACGGTGCGGCGGATTCGTTCGGCAGCATCGGTCTGACTGCCAAGGCCAAGATCTCCCAGACTGAGTTGAAGCTGGGTACGCTGCAGCCAAAACTGCCGGTCATCGTGACCAACGACGGTCGTCTGCTGCCGCAAACCTGGCAGGGTGGCCAGATCAGCTCCAGCGACATCAAGGACCTGACCCTGATTGGCGGTCAGATCGAGCAGGCCAAGGGTCGTAACTCCAGCAACAACGAAAACCTGTCGATCAACGGTTCCAATGGCAGCGGTAACAGCAACGCCACTGGTAACAATGCTCGCAGCAACAAGTTTTACTACGCCGGTGGTGACTACAAGCTCACCAAGGACCTGACGGCTCAGTACTACTACGGCAACCTGGAAGACTTCTACAAGCAACACTTCCTGGGCCTGGTACACAACTGGGCTATCGGTCCGGGCGTGTTGAAGTCGGACTTCCGTTACTTCAACAGCTCCGATGACGGCGCCAATGGTCACGACCCTGCCTATTTCAGCAGTGGCAACTACAGCGGTTCGGCCAGCGGACGCGGTAAGGTCGACAACAACCTGTACAGCGGCCTGTTCCTGTACACCGTGGCGGGTCACACCTTCGGTGGTGGTTATCAGGTCAGCAACGGCGACAGCGACTTCCCTTGGCTGAACCAGGGTGACGGTTCGTCGAACTACACCATCACTGACATGCAGATCCAGAAGTTCGGCCGTGCCGGCGAGCGCACCTGGCAGGCACGATACGCCTATGACTTCGCCAAGGTTGGCGTACCTGGCCTGACCGCTGGCCTGGTGTACTTGCACGGCGACAACATTGACACCGTCAACGCCAAAGGTGGCGAAGCTGCCAATGGCGCTTCCGAGTGGGAGCGTGACCTGAGCGTGGCCTATGTTGTGCAGGAAGGCCCATTGAAGAACCTGGGTCTGGCGTGGAAAAACGCTACCTGGCGCACCGACCTGCCGAACACCCGTTCGCAGGACGAAAACCGCGTCATCCTCAGCTACTCGATCCCGCTGCTGTAACAGCGCTCGCGTAACTGCATAAAAAAAGCCCCGCTCGGCGTCGCGCCGAGCGGGGCTTTTGCATTCAAGGTGGACTCACCCCCGTAACTCCACCTTGATTCCCTCTTTACAGCATCTCAAGGCCTTCTCGAACCTCGAGGTCGATCTTCGGCGCGTTGAACGGGGGCGTCCAGTGAACAGATCTTTAATATTTCTTAATGATCTAAATAAATCGATATTTATTCTTTTTAATAGATAAAAAACACAGGCACAGTTGAGCTCATCAAGCACTCACAAGGAGCAGCACCATGAGCCTCAGACTTGGCGATATCGCCCCCGACTTCGAACAGAACTCCAGCGCTGGCACCATTCGTTTTCATCAGTGGCTGGGCGATAGCTGGGGCGTGCTGTTTTCCCATCCGGCAGACTTCACGCCGGTGTGCACCACCGAGCTGGGCCTGACCGCCAGGCTCAAGGATGAGTTTGCCCAGCGCGGGGTCAAGGCCATTGCGTTGTCTGTCGACCCGGTTGAATCGCACCATCGCTGGATCGAGGACATCAACGAAACCCAGAACACCCAGGTCAACTTTCCCATTATCGATGACGCCGACCGCAAGGTTTCCGACCTTTACGACCTGATCCATCCCAACGCCAACGACACCCTGACCGTGCGTTCGCTGTTCGTGATCGACCCGAACAAGAAGGTTCGTTTGACCATCACCTACCCGGCGAGCACCGGGCGCAATTTCAACGAGATCCTGCGGGTGATCGACTCGCTGCAACTGACCGACAACTACAAGGTCGCCACCCCGGCCAACTGGCAGGACGGTGACGAGGTGGTGATCGTGCCGTCGCTCAAGGATGAAGAGGAAATCAAACAGCGTTTTCCCAAGGGCTATCGCGCGGTGAAGCCTTATCTGCGCCTGACACCGCAGCCGAACAGGTAAATCTTCAGCATTGTTGGCGCAATTGATGCCGCCATCG
The DNA here is from genome assembly GCF_004348895.1 of Pseudomonas vancouverensis. Taxonomy (GTDB): domain Bacteria; phylum Pseudomonadota; class Gammaproteobacteria; order Pseudomonadales; family Pseudomonadaceae; genus Aquipseudomonas; species Aquipseudomonas vancouverensis. The sequence continues at coordinate 333,778 of NZ_RRZK01000007.1, read as the reverse complement.
CGAGCAAGCTCGCTCCCACAGGGTACGCATTCAACAGTGGGAGCGAGCCTGGCCGGGCGGCGTTCCGACGATGGCGGCGCCCCGGTCAGCACGGCATTCAGAACCACGATGCAGGGAATTTCAGGCCGTTTCGACGGCCTTTTTTTTCGTCTGGAATAAACGGATCTGCATATCTCTTAAACGCATAACCAAATGAATAAATATGATTTATGGATATATGAATCAGCTGTTAAGGTCTCTCCATCGAAGCGAGATCGCACACTGCGAATCGCCCTGACGTGAAAGGAATCGTCCGAATGTTGGTCGTCTCACTCGGTGGCAGCCCCAGCCAACGCTCCCGTTCCGGGGTGTTGCTGGATCGCTCCCGACGCTGGTTACAAGAGCAGGGCGTGGAGGTGGTGAGTTACCAGGTACGGGACTTCCCGGCCGAAGACTTGCTGCACGCACGCTTCGACAGCCCGAAGGTGATCGACCTGCTGCAACAGATTGAAAACGCCGACGGCTTGCTGATTGCCACCCCGGTGTACAAGGCGTCGATCGCCGGCGCGCTGAAAGTGATTTTGGACCTGCTGCCTGAGCGCGCGCTGAACCACAAAGTGGTTCTGCCGATGGCCACCGGCGGCAGCATCGCCCACATGCTGGTGGTCGATTACGCCCTCAAACCGGTGCTGTCGGCGTTGAAGGCCCAGGAGATGCTGCAAGGGATTTTCGCTGTCGACAGCCAGATCGCCTACGGCGAAGGCAGTGCCCAGGCGCAATTGGCGCCGGAGCTGGAGCAACGTTTGCAGGAGGCGCTGGAGCAATTTCACAGCGCCATGGCGCGACGGCCCAAGCCGCTCGACCCACAGCTGTTGAATGATCGTTTGTTGAGTGCTCGCTGGAGCATTTAAGCCCCACCCACACTTTTGAAGTACTGGCCTTACTCGCCCGCCAACGGGCAAGCAGGTGCAGCCACAACCCCACTGCAAAAAGGAGAGCGCCATGCGCCCTGTCATTTTGCGTCGCGGTCTGGTCGCTCTGTTTGCTGCGGCTGTCACCTTCGGCGCCATTACTCAAGCTCAGGCCGAGACACTACGAATCGGCTATCAGAAATACGGCACCCTGGTGCTGCTCAAAGCCAAAGGCACCCTGGAAAAACGCCTCGCTGCCCAAGGCGTGGATGTGCAATGGACTGAATTCCCCGGTGGCCCGCAACTGCTCGAAGGCCTGAACGTCGGCTCCATCGATTTTGGCGTCACCGGCGAAACCCCGCCAGTGTTTGCCCAGGCCGCCGGTGCCGACCTGCTCTATGTGGCCTATGAGCCGCCTGCACCCAACAGCGAAGCGATCCTGGTGCCGAAGGATTCGGCGATCAAATCGGTAGCGGATCTCAAAGGCAAGAAAGTCGTCCTGAACAAAGGCTCCAACGTGCACTACCTGCTGGTGCGTGCGCTGGAAGATGCCGGCCTCAAGTACAGCGATATCCAGACCGTGTTCCTGCCACCCGCCGATGCCCGCGCCGCGTTCGAGCGTGGCAGCGTTGACGCCTGGGTGATCTGGGACCCGTACCAGGCAGCCGCCGAGCAGCAGTTGCAGGCACGTACCCTGCGCGATGGCCGGGGCATCGTCGACAACCATCAGTTCTACCTGGCGACCAAGCCCTACGCACAGAAGAACCCCGAGGTGATCAAGACCCTGGTGGAAGAAGTGCGCGCTGTGGGTGAGTGGTCCAAGGCCAACCCGCAGGAGGTGACGGCGCAGGTTTCCCCGCTGCTCGGCCTGCCGGCGGACATCACCCTGACTTCGGTGAAACGCCAGGGCTACGGTGCGCTGTTCCTCACGCCTGAAGTAGTCGCCGCGCAACAGAAAATCGCCGACACCTTCTACCAGCTCAAGCTGATTCCCAAGCCACTCAGTATCAAAGACGTGATCTGGACGCCACCGGCAGCTGTTGCCACGGCCCAATAACCTGATTCCCCAAGGAGACCACTCCATGAGCCTCAATATCTTCTGGTTCCTGCCTACCCACGGCGACGGCCATTACCTTGGCACCGCTGAAGGCGCTCGCGCCGTTGACCACGGTTACCTGCAACAAGTCGCGCAAGCGGCCGATCGCCTGGGCTTTGGCGGGGTGCTGATTCCCACCGGGCGTTCCTGCGAAGACTCGTGGCTGGTGGCAGCCTCGCTGATTCCGGTGACCCAGCGCTTGAAGTTTCTGGTCGCCCTGCGCCCCGGGATCATTTCCCCGACGGTGGCCGCACGTCAGGCTGCGACCCTCGATCGCCTGTCCGGCGGTCGTGCGCTGTTCAATCTGGTCACCGGTGGCGATCCGGAAGAGTTGGCCGGCGACGGTCTGTTCCTCAGTCACGAAGAACGTTATCAGGCGTCGGTTGAGTTCACGCGCATCTGGCGTCGGGTGCTGGAAGGCGAAACCGTTGACTACGACGGCCAGCACATCAGCGTCAAAGGCGCCAAGCTGCTCTATCCGCCGATCCAGCAACCGCGTCCGCCGCTGTACTTCGGTGGCTCGTCGGAAGCGGCACAGGACCTGGCAGCCGAGCAGGTGGAAATGGTCCTGACCTGGGGTGAGCCACCGGCCGCCGTCGCCGAGAAAATCGAGCAGGTGCGCGCCAAAGCCGCCAAGCTCGGGCGTACCGTGCGCTTCGGCATCCGTCTGCACGTGATCGTGCGCGAAACCAACGATGAGGCCTGGAAGGCCGCCGATCGCCTGATTTCGCATCTGGACGACGACACCATCGCCCGAGCCCAGGCTTCGCTGGCACGTTTCGATTCGGTGGGTCAGCAACGCATGGCCGCGCTGCATGGCGGTAACCGTGACAACCTCGAAGTCAGCCCGAACCTGTGGGCCGGTGTCGGCCTGGTGCGCGGTGGTGCCGGTACCGCACTGGTCGGCGATGGTCCGACCGTGGCTGCCCGCGTGAAGGAGTACGCGGACCTGGGCATCGACACCTTCATCTTCTCCGGGTACCCGCATCTGGAAGAATCGTACCGGGTCGCCGAACTGCTGTTCCCGCACCTGGATATCGAGCGTCCGGAATTGCCGAAAAGCGCCGGTTACGTCAGCCCGTTCGGGGAGATGGTCGCCAACGACATCCTGCCCAAAGCCGCGTCCCAGAGCTGAGGCGCGGCCATGAAGAAAATCATCCACAGCCTCGCGCCCTGGGCGTTGCCGGTGTTGTTGCTGGCGGTGTGGCAGTTGTCGGTGTCGGCGGGCTGGTTGTCGACACGGATCCTGCCGGCACCCGTCGCCGTCGTTGAGGCCGGCGTCAGTCTGGTGCGCAGCGGCGAAATCTGGACGCACCTGGCAATCAGCGGCTGGCGTGCTGCGCTGGGCTTCACCATCGGTGGCAGCATCGGCCTGGCACTGGGATTCATCACCGGCCTGTCGAAATGGGGCGAGCGCCTGCTCGACAGTTCGGTGCAGATGATCCGCAACGTGCCGCACCTGGCGCTGATTCCGCTGGTGATCCTCTGGTTCGGCATCGATGAGTCGGCGAAGATTTTCCTGGTGGCGCTGGGCACCCTGTTCCCGATCTACCTCAACACCTACCACGGCATTCGCAACGTCGATCCGGCGCTGGTGGAGATGTCGCGCAGTTATGGCTTGTCCGGTTTCAGCCTGTTCTGGCAGGTGATCCTGCCCGGGGCACTGCCTTCGATTCTGGTTGGTGTGCGTTTCGCCCTGGGCTTCATGTGGTTGACGCTGATAGTGGCGGAAACCATTTCCGCCAGCTCGGGCATCGGCTACCTGGCGATGAATGCCCGGGAGTTCCTGCAGACTGACGTGGTGGTGCTGGCGATTCTGCTCTACGCGGTACTCGGCAAACTGGCCGATCTCGCCGCCCGTGGGTTGGAGCGTGTGTGGTTGCGCTGGCACCCGGCCTATCAGGTTGCCAAGGGAGGTGCGGCATGATCGCTGAACAACCTCCACGCCTGCTGCGCGGCATTCCGCTGGCAGTGCGCAAGCTGCAAAAGACCTTCGGTGTGCGGCAGGTGCTGCGCGAGATCGACCTGCACATCCCGGCAGGCCAGTTTGTCGCTGTGGTCGGTCGCAGTGGCTGCGGCAAAAGCACCTTGCTGCGCTTGCTCGCCGGTCTCGATCAACCCACCGGCGGCGAGTTGCTCGCCGGTGCCGCGCCGCTCAGTGACGCGCGGGAAGACACGCGGTTGATGTTCCAGGAAGCGCGTTTGCTGCCATGGAAAAAGATCATCGACAACGTCGGCCTGGGTCTCAAGGGCAACTGGCGGCCGCAAGCGCTGCAGGCGTTGGAAGCCGTAGGTCTGGCGGATCGCGCCAACGAGTGGCCGGCGGCCTTGTCCGGTGGGCAGAAGCAGCGTGTGGCGCTGGCCCGAGCGTTGATCCATCAACCGCGTCTGCTGTTGCTCGATGAGCCCCTGGGCGCGCTGGATGCCCTGACCCGCATTGAGATGCAGCAACTGATCGAACGGCTCTGGCAGCAGCATGGTTTTACCGTGTTGCTGGTGACCCACGACGTCAGCGAAGCGGTGGCGATTGCCGATCGGGTGATCCTGATCGAAGACGGCGAAGTCGGCCTCGACCTGCACGTGGAACTGCCGCGCCCTCGGGTGCGTGGTTCGCATCGACTGGCGGCACTGGAAACCGAAGTCCTCAATCGCGTGCTGGCGCTGCCCGGGCAGCCGCCGGAACCGGAACCTGTTTCACCCTTGCCCACGCAATTGCGCTGGGCTCAATAACTCAAGTCTTATCCCACGACAGGAATCAACATCATGACTATCAAGGCCATCAACGTACGCAACCAGTTCAAGGGCTCCATCAAGGAAATCGTGCTCGGTGACGTACTCTCGGAAATCGACGTGCAGACCGCGTCCGGCATCGTCACTTCAGTGATCACCACCCGCTCGGTGAAAGAGCTGGAACTGGCGGTGGGCAGCGAAGTGATCGCCTTTGTGAAATCCACCGAGGTGTCGATCGCCAAGTTGTAAGGCGCATGCGTCAACAACAACCCCGAAGGGTTTGAGCCCTTCGGGGTTTTTAATGTGTGTGAATCAGCGAGATTGGCGGTGCGGCCTGCTCGCGAAGAGGCCCGTGAAGCCCTGGAGAATCAGGCAGGGACAGCGCGCTTGGGCAAATACGGCGGCAAATACAGCCCTACATAAGCATCAAACACCCGCATGCCTTCCTCGGCCATGCGCGGGGTGATCTGCCCATGCTGCTGCACCGAGCGCGCATAGACACGATCGCCGAGTTCCATGGCCAGGGCGAACACATCGACATCGCCGGGTAGCGTCGGCAGTTCGAAATGATGGTCAAACAGCTTGTGCATCAGGTCCCCCAGCTCGATGTCGTGCTGGCGGTCGGCTTGGGTCACTTCGGTCAAACCGTGCTGGGCCAGAATCAGCTGGCGCGCGGCGGCATCTGCGCTGTAGATGTCGAGCATGCGTTGCTCGACCAGGCGCGACAGGTCACGCCAGCTGTTGAGGGCCGCGTGGTCAATCGGCGCTTGCAGGCAGGCGCGAAAGGCCGAGTGAATGTCGGCGGTCAGGGCTTCGAGCAGAGCCGGGACGCTGGCGAAGAAGTGATAGACGGAGGAGGGCGGGATCTGCGCGCGCTCGGCGACGCTGTAGATCGACAGGCTGGCCACGCCCTCGGTCGCCAGCAGCGTGCGGGCGGCATCGAGAATCGAGTCGATCCGGGCCTGGCTGCGTGCGCGGGGTTTGCGGGGGGTGGCTGCGCGTGTCATCGAAGTCTCCTGCGGGGCAGCGGGCATTGTACGCAGAGCCGGCAGATGATCCATATACCCTGTGGCGAGCGAGCTTGCTCGCGCTGGGTCGCGAAGCGGCCCCAAAACCGGTCAATGCGCTGCCTGACAGAACCACTTTGCAGAATAAGGGGAGTCCTTCGGACTCCAGCGGGAGCAAGCTCCCTCGCCTCAGGGTTTTATGCTGGCCATAAAAAACGCCGCAGGCTTTGAGGCCGGCGGCGTTGTTTTTTAACTACAACCGCTTACACGGTATGCAGGTACCAGTTGTACTCGAGGTCGGAGATGGAGTGTTCGAACTCCTCCAGCTCGCTCTCTTTACAGGCCACGAAGATATCGATGTATTTCGGATCGATGTACTTGGCCATGATTTCGCTGTCGTCCAGCTCGCGCAGTGCATCACGCAGGTTGTTCGGCAGGCTTTGCTCGTTCTGCTCGTAGCTGTTGCCTTCCACCGGGGCGCCTGGCTCGACCTTGTTGGTCAGGCCATGGTGAATACCGGCCAGGACCGAAGCCATCAGCAGGTACGGGTTGGCGTCGGCACCGGCGACACGGTGCTCGATACGCACGGCGTCCGCGGCACCGGTTGGTACGCGTACGGCTACGGTGCGGTTGTCCAGGCCCCAGCTCGGCGAGTTCGGCACGTAGAACTGTGCGCCGAAACGACGGTAGGAGTTGACGTTCGGGCAGAGGAAAGCCATTTGCGCAGGCAGGGTCTCGAGCACACCGCCGATCGCGTGACGCAGTGCGGCGTTCTGCTCGGGATCCTCGCTGGCGAAGATGTTGTTGCCTTGCTTGTCGAGAATCGAAATGTGTACGTGCAGACCGTTACCTGCCTGGCCTGGGTAAGGCTTGGCCATGAAGGTGGTGTCCATCTCATGGTCGTAGGCAATGTTCTTGATCAGGCGCTTGAGCAGGACCGCGTAATCGCAGGCCTTGATCGCGTCGTTGACGTGGTGCAGGTTCACTTCGAACTGAGCAGGGGCACTTTCCTTGACGATGGCGTCAGCCGGGATGCCTTGCTCTTTGGCACCTTCCAGAATGTCCTGGAGGCAGTCGACGTATTCGTCGAGGTCGTCGATCAGGTAGACCTGGGTCGACATCGGACGTTTGCCCGACACTGGCGAACGTGGCGGTTGCGGACGGCCGTTCACGTTTTCCTGGTCGATCAGGTAGAACTCCAGTTCGAACGCGGCGCAGATGGTCAGGCCCATTTCATCGAACTTGGTCACGACCTGGCGCAGCACTTCGCGCGGGTCGGCGAAGAACGGTTCACCTTCGAGTTCGTGCATGGTCATCAACAGTTGCGCGGTGGGGCGCTTCTGCCATGGCTCGTTGCACAGGGTATCGGGGATTGGATAGCAGATTCGATCGGCGTCGCCGATGTCCAGGCCCAGGCCAGTGCTTTCCACCGTAGAGCCGTTGATATCCAGAGCAAATAGAGAGGCCGGCAGGTTGATGCCTTTCTCGTAAACCTTGTGGAGGCTGGTGCGTTCGATGCGCTTGCCGCGCACCACACCATTCATATCCGCAATCAGAAGGTCGACGTACAGAACCTCAGGATGTTCCTTAAGGAACGCGTTCGCTTCGTTAAGCTGAACGGCACGCGGGGGTACCGACATGATGCAACACCTTTGTTGTTAAAAATATCAATCATTGATCTTTTCTGGTTTCAGTCAACCCGAACGGCATGCCGAAGTCAAGCGAGGCCTTTTTTGCCCTAAAAAAGCGCTCGTGTGGCTTTTTTGAGGCACTTTGGGGCGTTTTTGTTTCCCGGAACGCGTTGGCTACCGCGGGCTTGAGCGGGCCGTGTTGTATTTTTTACGGGGGTGTTGTGTAAAAAAATGAACAAGGCTAAGCTCGAATCAAACCCATAACAGCAATAATACCGGGGTGCTTCATGTCTCGCCTGCCGATAATCGGCATCATCGACTGCTCAAGACAGGTCGGTCGGCATGTTTATCACATCTGTGATGACAGCTCCGTCCGCGCCGTGGGCCCAGCGGTTTCGGTGATCCTCCCGTCCATGACGGTTCAACCGTCCCCGTCCGTTATTCTGGACGGTCGCGATGGCACCCCCATTACGGTTACTCCAATCAATATAGAACCGATTCACAATAGCGGCCTGACCATTGTTCAGGGTACCGCTCGCGATTCTGCACGCCCGGCCTCTGCAGCTGTGTTCGCAAACACGCTAACCTGCTGCTGAAAACGCTCTACAACGCGACGCCGATGCGTCAAATATCGCCTGGCCTGGCAAGGGCCGGACAACTCAAGCCTAGAGGCATTTATGAGTAACAACCTCGACCAGCTCACCGATTGGTTGAAAAACCACAAGATCACAGAAGTCGAATGCATGATCGCAGACTTGACCGGGATTACCCGGGGCAAGATCTCGCCGACCAACAAATTCATCGCCGAAAAAGGCATGCGCCTGCCGGAAAGCGTGCTGCTGCAGACCGTGACCGGCGACTACGTCGAAGACGACATCTATTACGAACTGCTCGACCCGGCCGACATCGACATGATCTGCCGTCCCGACCAGAGCGCGGTGTACATGGTGCCGTGGGCCATCGAGCCGACCGCCATCGTGATTCACGACACCTACGACAAGCAGGGCAACCCGATCGAGCTGTCACCGCGCAACGTGCTCAAGAAAGTCCTGAAGCTCTATGCCGACAAGGGCTGGCAGCCGATTGTGGCGCCGGAGATGGAGTTTTACCTGACCAAGCGCAGTGACGACCCGGATTACCCGTTGCAGCCGCCTATCGGCCGCTCAGGGCGTCCTGAGATCGGTCGCCAGTCGTTCTCCATCGAAGCGGCGAACGAATTCGACCCGCTGTTCGAAGACGTCTACGACTGGTGCGAACTGCAGGAGCTGGACCTCGACACGCTGATCCACGAGGACGGCACGGCGCAGATGGAAATCAACTTCCGTCACGGCGACGCCCTGTCCCTGGCCGACCAGATCCTGGTGTTCAAGCGCACCATGCGCGAAGCCGCGCTCAAGCACGACGTGGCCGCGACCTTCATGGCCAAGCCGATGACCGGCGAGCCGGGCAGTGCCATGCACTTGCACCAGAGCATCATCGACATCGAAACCGGCAAGAACATCTTCTCCAATGAAGACGGGACCATGAGCCAGTTGTTCCTGCACCACATCGGTGGCCTGCAGAAACTCATCCCCGAGCTGTTGCCGCTGTTCGCACCCAACGTCAACTCGTTCCGCCGCTTCCTGCCGGACACCTCGGCACCGGTGAACGTGGAGTGGGGCGAAGAGAACCGTACCGTGGGCCTGCGCGTTCCGGATGCCGGGCCGCAGAACCGTCGGGTGGAAAACCGCCTGCCGGGCGCCGACGCCAACCCGTACCTGGCGATTGCCGCGAGCCTGCTCTGCGGTTACATCGGCATGGTCGAAGGCCTGAACCCGAGTGCGCCAGTCGTCGGCCGTGGCTATGAACGCCGCAACCTGCGCCTGCCACTGACCATCGAGGACGCGCTGGAACGCATGGAAAACAGCGCGACCATCGAGCGTTACCTGGGCAAAAATTTCATCACTGGCTACGTCGCGGTCAAGCGGGCCGAGCATGAAAACTTCAAGCGCGTGATCAGTTCGTGGGAAAGGGAATTCCTGCTCTTTGCCGTCTGATACGCCGGGCGCCGTCGCTGTCGGGCGGCGCTTTCACCTGATTTTTCTAGGAGATTCGTATGACCAGCAACAATCCACAAACCCGTGAATGGCAAGCGCTGAGCAATGATCACCACCTGGCGCCGTTCAGCGACTTCAAGCAGCTGAAAGAGAAAGGCCCACGGATCATCACCAATGCCAAGGGCGTTTACCTGTGGGACAGCGAAGGCAACCAGATCCTCGACGGCATGGCCGGTCTGTGGTGCGTTGCGATTGGCTACGGTCGTGACGAATTGGCCGACGCCGCCAGCAAGCAGATGCGCGAGCTGCCTTACTACAACCTGTTCTTCCAGACCGCTCACCCGCCGGTGCTGGAGCTGGCCAAATCCATTGCCGACATCGCGCCGCAAGGCATGAACCACGTGTTCTTCACCGGTTCCGGTTCCGAAGGCAACGACACCATGCTGCGCATGGTTCGCCACTACTGGGCGATCAAGGGCCAGCCGAACAAGAAAGTCATCATCAGCCGCAAGAACGGCTATCACGGTTCCACCGTGGCCGGCGCGAGCCTGGGCGGCATGACTTACATGCACGAACAAGGCGACTTGCCGATCCCGGGCATCGTGCACATTGCCCAGCCTTACTGGTTCTCCGAAGGCGGCGACATGACCCCGGAAGAGTTCGGTATCTGGGCAGCCAATCAGCTGGAAGAGAAGATTCTGGAAGTCGGCGTCGACAACGTCGGTGCCTTCATTGCCGAGCCGATCCAGGGCGCCGGCGGCGTGATCATTCCGCCAGACAGCTACTGGCCGCGCATCAAGGAAATCCTCGCCAAGTACGACATCCTGTTCGTCGCGGACGAAGTGATCTGCGGTTTCGGTCGCACCGGTGAGTGGTTCGGTACCGATTTCTACGATCTCAAGCCGGACATGATGACCATCGCCAAGGGCCTGACCTCCGGCTACATCCCGATGGGTGGCCTGATCGTACGTGACGAAGTGGTCGCGGTGCTCAACGAAGGCGGCGACTTCAACCACGGTTTCACCTATTCCGGTCACCCGGTGGCGGCTGCCGTGGGCCTGGAAAACATCCGCATCCTGCGCGACGAGAAAATTGTCGAGCGCGTGAAGGCGGAAACGGCACCGTATTTGCAGAAACGTCTGCGTGAACTGAATGATCACCCGCTGGTGGGCGAAGTTCGTGGTGTTGGCCTGTTGGGGGCGATCGAGCTGGTGCAGGACAAGGCCACCCGCAAGCGTTACGAAGGTAAGGGCGTGGGCATGATCTGCCGGCAGTTCTGCTTCGATAACGGCCTGATCATGCGTGCGGTGGGTGACACCATGATCATTGCTCCACCCCTGGTGATCAGCAAAGAGGAAATCGATGAGCTGGTGACCAAGGCACGCAAGTGCCTTGACCTGACCCTGAGTGCATTGCAGGGCTAAGTGCTAGGCTCTGAGCGGAAGTTTCAGCGTTTGTATCAAGACTGCTACTTTCGCTCAGAGGCGTCATAAAGCCTGGGCTTTCCTTGAAAGACCGGTGCGGATATTGCCAGACTAGCCGCGGTTCCAGTTGCCCGGGTTCGGCCGCGGAACACAGTGGTTCAAAAAAGAAAAATTTGGAGCATTACGCATGAAGGCACTAGGTAAAAAGCTTGCTGGCAAGACTCTGCTTGCCATGTCCCTGGCGGGGTTGATGGCAGGCGCGGTTCAGGCCGATGACAAAGTTCTGCACGTATACAACTGGTCCGACTACATCGCTCCGGACACCATTGCCAACTTCGAAAAAGAGTCGGGCATCAAAGTGGTGTATGACGTTTTCGACAGTAACGAAACGCTGGAAGCCAAGTTGCTGGCAGGCAAGTCCGGCTACGACATCGTTGTGCCGTCGAACAACTTCCTGGCCAAGCAGATCAAGGCCGGCGTTTACCAGAAGCTGGACAAGTCCAAGCTGCCTAACTGGAAGAACCTGAACCCGGACCTGCTCAAGGCCGTATCGGTGAGCGACCCGGGTAACGAACACGCCTTCCCGTACATGTGGGGCTCGATCGGCATCGGCTTCAACGCCGAGAAGGTCAAGGCTGCACTGGGTGCCGACGCCCCGGTCAACTCCTGGGACCTGATCTTCAAGCCGGAAAATGCTGAAAAGCTCAAGGCTTGCGGCATCAGCCTGCTGGATTCGCCGACCGAGATGATTCCGGTGGCACTGCATTACCTGGGCCTGCCAACCGACAGCCAGAAGAAAGAAGACATCGACAAGGCTGAAGCCCTGCTGCTGAAAGTCCGTCCTTCGATCGCCTACTTCCACTCCTCCAAGTACATCTCCGACCTCGCCAACGGCAACATCTGCGTGGCCGTGGGTTACTCGGGTGACGTGTACCAGGCCAAGTCCCGCGCTGCTGAAGCCGGCGACAAGGTCAAGGTCAGCTACAACATTCCGAAAGAAGGTGCTGGCAGCTTCTACGACATGGTCGCTATCCCTAAAGATGCCGAAAACGTCGAAGGCGCCTACAAGTTCATGACCTACCTGCAGAAGCCGGAAGTCATGGCAGCCATCACCAACGCCGTGCGCTTCCCGAACGGTAACGCCGCTGCAACCCCGCTGGTTGATAAAGACATCACCAGCGACCCGGGTGTTTACCCACCGGCTGACGTCCTGGCCAAGCTGTACGCGATTGCCGACTTGCCGGCCGCGACCCAGCGGATCATGACCCGCAGCTGGACCAAGATCAAATCCGGTAAGTAAGCCGATTTGATGGAATAACCTGTTGCCGTCATCCCCGCGATGGCGGCATCAGGAAATTAAATGACAGAAAGTTTTGCTGGAACGGTTTTTCGAGGGTAAGTTGCGCGCCGGTTTTGTTGCTGGGCAACCACGGTTGTCATGTAACGCGGGGCAACTTGGGCCCAACTAATTTTAGAGGACCTCCACTTGCCTATTTTTTCTTTGTTACGCAATGCCACGCTGGTTGGCGCCGGACTGATGCTGGCTGCCAGCGTCCAGGCTGCTGGCACCGTGCATATTTATAACTGGTCGGACTACATCGGCGAGACCACCCTGGCCGACTTCCAGAAAGAGACCGGGATCAAGCCGGTCTACGACGTCTTCGATTCCAACGAAACCCTGGAAGGCAAGCTGCTGGCCGGTCGTACCGGTTACGACGTGGTCGTGCCGTCCAACCACTTCCTCGGCAAGCAGATCAAGGCCGGGGCTTTCCAGAAGCTCGACCGCTCGCTGCTGACCAACTACGCCAACCTCGACCCGGTGCTGCTCAAGCGCCTGGAACAGAACGATCCGGGCAATCAGTACGCGGTGCCGTACCTGTGGGGCACCAACGGCATCGGCTATAACGTCGACAAGATCAAGGCGGTGCTGGGCGTCGACAAGATCGATTCCTGGGGCGTGTTGTTCGAGCCGGAAAACATCAAGAAACTCCACAGCTGCGGCGTGGCGTTCCTCGATTCCGCCGATGAGATGATGCCGACGGTCCTCAACTACATGGGCCTGAACGCCAACAGTACCAACCCGGAAGACTACAAGAAGGCCACGGCCAAGCTGCTTTCCGTGCGCCCGTACGTGACCTACTTCCACTCCTCCAAATACATTGCGGATCTGGCCAACGGCGATATCTGCGTGGCGATCGGTTTCTCCGGCGACATCTTCCAGGCCAAGCACCGTGCCGAAGAAGCCAAGAAGGGCGTGAATATCGCCTACTCGATCCCGAAAGAGGGCGGCGCGCTCTGGTTCGACATGCTGGCGATTCCAAAGGACTCGACCAACGTCAAGCAAGCGCACGCCTTCATCAACTATTTGCTGAAGCCTGAGGTGATTGCCCAGGTCAGTAATTACGTCGGCTACGCCAACCCTAACCCGGGGTCGGACAAACTGATGGAGCAGTCCATTCGCACCGACGAAGCGGTTTATCCACCGCAAGAGGTGCTCGACAAGACTTACGTGTCGGTCGAGTTACCGCCCAATATTCAACGTTTGATGACCCGCAGCTGGACCACGGTCAAGACGGGTAAATAACAGCTTCAAGGCTCTAACTATCCAAGGTTGGCTCACCTTGAGCGAACTGCACTCTTTTGTTTTGGGAGTTTCGTAAATGGCAGTTGCCTCCGGCGCCTATAAGAAAGCCCTCGAGGGCGACCAGTCACCTAAACAGGTGTTGGTCAAAATCGACCGGGTCACGAAGAAGTTCGACGAGACGATTGCCGTGGACGATGTGTCCCTGGAAATCAAGAAAGGCGAGATTTTCGCCCTGCTCGGCGGTTCGGGATCGGGCAAATCCACTTTGCTGCGCATGCTCGCAGGTTTCGAACGGCCCACGGAGGGGCGGATCTTCCTCGATGGCGTGGACATCACCGACATGCCGCCGTACGAGCGGCCGATCAACATGATGTTCCAGTCCTACGCCCTGTTCCCGCACATGACCGTGGCGCAGAACATCGCCTTCGGCCTCAAGCAGGACAAGATCCCCAACGCTGAAATCGATGCCCGCGTGACCGAGATGCTCAAGCTGGTACAGATGAGCCAGTACGCCAAGCGCAAGCCCCATCAACTGTCCGGTGGTCAGCGCCAGCGTGTGGCCCTGGCTCGTTCCCTGGCCAAGCGTCCGAAGCTGCTGCTGCTCGACGAGCCGATGGGCGCACTGGACAAGAAATTGCGTTCGCAGATGCAGCTTGAACTGGTCGAGATCATCGAGCGCGTCGGCGTGACCTGCGTCATGGTGACCCACGACCAGGAAGAGGCCATGACCATGGCCGAGCGCATCGCGATCATGCACCTGGGCTGGATTGCCCAGATCGGCAGCCCGATCGATATCTACGAAACCCCGACCAGCCGTCTGGTCTGCGAATTCATCGGCAACGTGAACATCTTCGAAGGCGAAGTGATCGACGACGCCGAAGGTCACGCGATCATTACCTGCAAAGACATGGATCACCAGATCTACGTGGGTCACGGCATCAGCACTTCCGTCCAGGACAAGTCGGTCACCTACGCGATCCGTCCGGAAAAGCTGCTGGTCACCGCGGACAAGCCGACCTGCGAATACAACTGGTCGACCGGCAAGGTCCACGACATCGCCTACCTGGGCGGTCATTCGGTGTTCTACGTCGAGTTGCCAAGCGGCAAGATCGTCCAGTCGTTCGTGGCCAACGCCGAACGCCGTGGGGCACGTCCGACCTGGGGTGATCAGGTCTACGTGTGGTGGGAAGACGACAGCGGCGTGGTACTTCGCTCATGAACATGCGCAAACTCAAACGCCGGCTCAATCGAATAATCCCCGGTGGCCGTCAAGTGGTCATCGGGATCCCGTTCATCTGGCTGTTCCTGTTCTTCATGTTGCCGTTCTTCATCGTTCTGAAGATCAGCTTCGCCGAAGCCGACGTGGCCATTCCGCCGTACACCGAGATCTACACCTACGCCGAGCAGAAGTTGCAACTGCTGCTGAACCTGGGCAACTACGCCATGCTCGGCGGCGACGAGCTGTACATCGCCGCTTACCTCGGCTCGTTGAAGATGGCGTTTTTCAGCACCATCCTCTGCCTGCTGATCGGCTACCCGATGGCCTACGGCATCTCCGTGGCGCGCAAGGAAGTGCAGACGGTGCTGGTGCTGCTGATCATGATGCCGACCTGGACCGCGATCCTGATCCGCGTCTACGCGTGGATGGGCATCCTCAGCAACAACGGTCTGCTCAACGGTTTCCTGATGAGCATGGGCTGGATCAACGAACCGCTGCAGATCCTCAACACCAACCTGGCGGTGTACATCGGCGTCGTTTATTCGTACCTGCCGTTCATGATCCTGCCGCTGTACGCCAACCTGGTGAAGCACGATCACAGCTTGCTGGAAGCCGCGTCGGACCTCGGTTCGAGCACCTTCAACAGCTTCTGGAAGATCACCGTGCCGCTGTCGAAAAACGGCATCATCGCCGGCTGCATGCTGGTGTTCATCCCGGTGGTGGGCGAGTTCGTGATCCCGGAACTGCTTGGCGGTCCGGAAACCCTGATGATCGGTAAAGTGCTCTGGCAAGAGTTCTTCAACAACCGTGACTGGCCGGTGGCGTCTGCCCTGGCGGTGGTGATGCTGGCGATCCTGATTGTGCCGATCATCCTGTTCAACCGCAGTCAGGCCAAAGAAATGGAGGGTAAAGAATGAAGCGCTTCCGTTTCTCCAGCCTGATGCTGGTCCTGGGTCTGTTGTTCATCTACCTGCCGATGCTGATCCTGGTGATCTACTCGTTCAACGCCTCCAAACTGGTGACGGTGTGGGGCGGCTGGTCGATCAAGTGGTATGTCGGTCTGCTCGACAACACCCAACTGATGGGCTCTGTGGTGCGCTCGCTGGAAATCGCCTGCTACACGGCGGTGGCGGCGGTAGCCTTGGGTACGCTGGCGGCCTTCGTGCTGACCCGCGTCACCCGCTTCAAGGGCCGTACACTGTTCGGTGGCCTGGTCACCGCGCCGCTGGTAATGCCTGAGGTGATCACCGGTCTGTCGCTGTTGCTGCTGTTCGTGGCCATGGCGCAGTTGATCGGCTGGCCACAGGAGCGTGGCATCGTCACCATCTGGATCGCCCACACGACGTTCTGTGCGGCCTATGTGGCGGTCGTGGTGTCGGCGCGCTTGCGTGAGCTGGACCTGTCCATCGAAGAGGCGGCCATGGACCTCGGTGCCAAGCCGTGGAAGGTGTTCTTCCTGATCACCATCCCGATGATCGCGCCGTCGCTGGCAGCGGGCGGCATGATGTCCTTCGCCCTGTCGCTGGACGACCTGGTGTTGGCAAGCTTCGTCTCCGGTCCGGGTTCGACGACCCTGCCGATGGAAGTGTTCTCGGCGGTACGTCTGGGCGTGAAGCCGGAGATCAACGCCGTGGCCAGCCTGATCCTGTTGGCGGTATCGATCGTGACCTTCATGGTCTGGTTCTTCAGCCGTCGCGCCGAAGAAAGCCGCAAGCGTGCAATCCAGCAAGCCATCGAAGAAGCCGCCGCTGATTCGTGGAAGCAACCGGACGTGCGCCGCGCACAGGCGCCGGAAGCGGCTTGAGCTTGAAGTCGGGTTGACCACATTTCTGTGGCCAACCCAAAACCTTGTGGGAGCGAGCTTGCTCGCGATAGCGGAGTGTCATTCAACGTCGATGTTGGATACGGCGCCGTCATCGTCGGAACGCCGCTCGGAGCAAGCTCGCTCCCACAGGTTCTTCTGGTGTTCAGGAAATCCAGGGCGATTTACGGATGACTTCCACGAAGTTCATCGGTTTGAACCCCGGCTCCTGATCCACCAACACATCGGTCTTCACGTTGCCGAACGTGGTCTGCGGACGATGGCGCAAGCCGTCGGCAAAGGCGCAGATGATGCACTCCTTGAACCCTTCGCCCCGTGGATGCGCATGCACCACCGCTTCGCGCTGCACAGTGGAAAATGCCGCGTAGTCCATGCCCAGCACGTCCATCTCGACCCCCGCGGTCACCAGCGCCACCGTCGGCCGCAAGTGTTGCGGTACACCCGGTGTGGTGTGCAGGGCGATCGACAGCCAGACCTGCTCGATATCGTCATCGCTCAGCCCGTATGGCTTGAGAAAGGCTGCCGCCGCGTTGGCGCCGTCGACTTCGAAGCGCTCGTTGTCGCTGCGATGACCTTCCACCAGACCGAGGTCGTGGAACATCGCGCCGACGTACAGCAGCTCCGGGTTGTAGGCCAGTTGCTTGCGCTCGCCGCTCAGGGCGCCGAACAGGAACACCCGGCGTGAATGGTGATAGAGCAGGTCGGATTCGATGTCGCGGATGTATTCGGTGGTGGCTTTGGCCAGGGCGCTGTCAGGGATCTTGATGCCGGCGATGGTGGTGCTCATGGAGATTTCCTCGGAGTGATTGCCGTGGTGTTTCTGAGGGTTTCAGTCTGTTCCGGCCCCCAAAAGCGGACAATCGATCCATGGCTGCGATCCCGGCCAATGTGCGTGCATATCGCGCCAGCCTCGCTTGTTGACGATGGATTGGCTAAGTTTGCTGCCGCTGAACACCCCTTTTTGTGGCGAGGGAGCTTGCTCCCGTTCGACTGCGCAGCAGTTGTAAACCGTTGGATGCGGCACGTCTGACAAAACTCGCTTTCAAGTTGTGGGGCTGCTTCGCAGCCCAGCGGGAGCAAGCTCCCTCGCCACAGCTTGGTTTGATGAAGGCTATTGGAGCATGAGTAAAACCATTGCCATCGTGGTATTCACCGGCGTCCAGTCGCTGGACGTCACCGGTCCCATGGATGTGTTTTCCGAGGCCAATCGTTTCCTGGCGCCGCAGGATCACTATCGCCTGGAGGTGATCGGCGTCGAACACGGGGCGATGCCTTGCTCCAATGGTTTGTCCCTCAGTGCCCACCGACATTTCAGCGAGGCACTGGAGCCCTACGATCTGTTACTGGTGGCCGGTGGGCCGCAGTTGCCCTTTATCAGTTTCGGCGCAACCTTCGATGCGTGGCTGCGTGATGCCTGCGCGCGGGCGCAGCGCTTTGGTTCGATCTGCAACGGCGCGTTCATGCTCGCCCGGGCCGGTTTGCTGGAAGGGCGCACGGTCACTACCCATTGGAGCGATGCCGATGCATTGGCGGCGCTGTGTCCCTCCACCCAAGTGGAAGCCGATCGCCTGTACGCCGAGGACGGCGCATTGTTTACCTCGGCGGGGGTCACGGCGGGGATCGATCTTTCACTGTATCTGCTGGGGCGCGATCATGGGCCGGAAGTCGCACTGAGCGTGGCCAAGCGCCTGGTGGTCTTCACCCAGCGCTCGGGCGGGCAATCACAGTTCAGCCCGTTCCTGACGCCCCACGCCGAAGCTGATTCCGCCGTAGCGATGGTCCAGCACTACGTATTGGCCAACCTGACAGGCGACCTGACCATTGCCGACCTGGCCAACGCGGCCAACATGAGCGCACGCAATTTTTCCCGGGTGTTTGCCCGGGAGGCCAAGGTCACCCCGGCCGAATTCGTCGAGCGCGCACGGGTCGATGCCGCTCGGGTGATGCTGGAAAGCACCCGCGCGCCGCTCAAGACCGTGGCCTATCAATGTGGTTTTCGCGATGCGCAACACATGCGCAGTGTGTTCAATCGCCGACTGGGAGTGACGCCGCAGCAGTTCCGGCTGAATTTCGCGGCGATGGTTTGAGCTGGTTTTGATGCTGTTAGTCATGGCCCCATCGCGAGCGTGCTCGCGATGGGGCCGTCCAGTCAGCAAAAAACTACTGCGTAGCGCGCGCCGGCATCAGCTTCAACGTACTGCGCGTATTGGCCGTCACCTCTTCATCGTTAAGGTGCGCCTGGAAATACATCCCCTCCACATACGCCTCGGCCTGATCGTCATAGTGACTGTCGAGCAGCACACCACTCTGACCCACCGGGTTGATCGTCAGGCTGTGGGCTGGGTCGGCGAAGTCGATCAGGCGTCGGGTTGATGGCCCGTAGGTGACCGGCCAGGGTGCCGGACCGATTTTCGCCGACAGGTTGTTCGGCACTTCATGACTGCCCGGCGCGGCGAACGGGCCGACGTTGAAAATCCGGTCCAACGGCTTTTGCTGGCCCAGCGGATGGCCATGGGTCAGGGTATGCGCCTTGCCCCACTGCCACTGAGTGAAATCGCTGCCGAGGGTTGTCTTGAGGTGCGCAATGCTCGCCTGCCACGCGGCCTTTACCGTGTCGGCGCGGGTTTCCTTGCCAAGGGTGTTGCGATTGTCCCACCACGGCGAGTCAGGGCTGGCAGCCAGGCGAGGCAATGCGGCATCGATGACTCGTGTCGACAGCAGCGTTTCGAAGAAGTCATTGCCCAATTCGTCGCGCATGGCCGAATCGGCCAGGTTGTACAGGAACTGGTTGAACAGGGTGGCACTGGTGGAATCGAGCGGATAGTCGCCTTTCCATTGAGCCAGTTGTTCCACCAGCTTGAGCTCGGCAGGATCACTGACCACTGCACGCAATACCGGCAGTAGCGGCTCCAACAGGCGCGGGCCATAGTCGGTGGTGGTGCCCAGTTGCAGCTTCTGGCTGGTTTCCAGGTCCCATTTGACCGCTTTGTCGCCGAGCTGGCGATTGAGCTGCTGCCCACGGTCGGCGAGGTTGTAGTAACCGGGGATCTCCATGCCGGTCGGCGAGACAGGCTGGAAGTTGGCCGAGACGATGTAGCCGCGCGCCGGGTTTTCTTCCTGCGGGTTGGCGCTGAACGGGTAGAAACCGTCCTTGTCGGCTTCGCTTGTACTGCCGTCGAGAATGAACTCCGGACGCACACCCGCCGGACGTTTCGGCAGCTGCGCGGCGGCCCACCAGGCAATGTCGCCCTTGGCGTTGGCCCAGACCACGTTCAAACCCGGTGCCTGGATCTTTGCCGCGGCAGTGCGGGCCTTGGCCAGGGTGTCTGCGCGGTTGAGCTGGTAGAAGCCTTCCAGAATCGGGTTCTCGCTTTCGAGGAAGGCCCACCACATGGCAATGGGCGTTTTGCCGACGCCGCTGCCCAATGCATCGTTGACGATCGGCCCGTGGGGCGACTGGCGCAGGACCAGCGTCACCGGCGCCTGGCCTTTCACCGCGATCTGCTGCTCGCTGGTGACCATGTCGACCCACTTGCCGCGATACAGGACCTGATTGGGGTTCTCCGGGTTGACCTTCTCGGCGATCAGGTCGAGGTCGTCGTTCTGGAACATGGTGATGCTCCAGCCGAAGTCGCGGTTCATGCCCAGGGACGCGAACGGCATCAACGCCTGATAGTGACCATAGAGTTCGAAGCCCGGTGCCGAAAGATGCGCTTCGTACCACACCGATGGCGCGGAGAAGCGGATATGCGGATCACCCGCCAACAGTGGCTTGCCGCTCTTGGTGCGGCTGCCGGAGACCACCCAGGCGTTGCTGCCTTCGAACTGCGGCAGGCCGTTGTCGGCCAGGGCCTGTTCGCTCAGGCGGGCGAGGGCGTTGAGGTCTTTCCAGTCGGCGCTGGCCAGGGACGGCGCGGCGCCGCTGCGGTGATTGGCCAGCACGCCTTTGGGCTGCCAGTCGAGATCGAAGATGCTCAGGTACTCCGGCCCCAACTGATCGCGTACGTAGGTCAGCAGCGGTTCGGTACGAAACGCGGCGGCAAAGCTGTAGGCCATGTAACCGGCGATGCTGATGGTGTCTTCAGCGGTAAACGGTCGCTTGGGAATGCCCAGTACATCGAACTCCACGGGTCTGGCGTGGCTGTCCTGATACTGGTTGATGCCATCCAGGTAGGCTTGCATGGCGATGAAGGTGGGCGATTGCTTGTCGAGATTGGCCAGGTAGGTGTCAGCCCGTTCACGAATGCGCAGGCTGCGCATTAGTTTGTCGGTATCGAGCAGTTTCGGCCCGAGGACTTCGGCCAGCTCGCCACGGGCGAGGCGGCGCAGCACTTCCATCTGGAACAGGCGATCCTGGGCGTGGACATAGCCGAGGGCGCGGTACAGGTCGGGTTCGTTTTCGGCGCGGATGTGCGGCACGCCGCGCTCGTCGTAGCGCACGGTGACCGAACCTTGCAGGTGTTGCAGTTCCACCATGCCCTGGCGTGACGGCTGCTTGCTGTAGAGGTAGCCACCGGCGGCGACGGCCAGCACGACGATCAACAGAGCGAGAGCGGTCAAGCTGCGTTTCATGGCGACTCCTTGTTTTGTTGTTGTTTTTATCCTGGGGCCACTGTTTAACACGGAGCGTTGGTCTGACGCATCGCCCGTAGGAGGGATTCGTGCGATCAGATCATTCCTACTGTGTCGCGTCGACCCGCCACGGGCAGTAACACCCGACCGCCAGTGTGTGGGTGGCACTCACCGGGCGGCCTTCGTCCAGCGCTTGCAGGATCGGCTCGATAAAGCTGTTGCTCGAATTGCAGGTCAGGCCCTCGCTGTAAGGGCCGAAGTACGCCAGATTGCCGCTGCGATCCCAGATCGCCACGGCGGGGCTGGCGGGAAGCTGTTCGGCGCCGGGGAAGTTGTCGAGGGGCTTGAGGCTGCTCAAGGTGCTCGGCAACTGGCCGTGGCTGCCGGGCCTTTGCACGGCGTAGAACTCCACGCCATGGGGCACGTAGCGCTGAACCAGTTCGGTCAGGTGCTGCTGATTGCCGACGTTGCACGGGCAGGCCGGGTCCCAGAAATGCACCAGGCGGATCGCACCGGGGCCGGCAAGGTCTTCGGGAAGGCGCAGCGGGTCGCCGGAAAACAGCGCCGTGTGTTCGCTGAACGCCCGCAGATAGCGCCCCTGAAACCAGTCATAGGCTGCCCACAATGCGCCAGCACACACGACGGCGAGCAGGCTGGCGAACAGTGTGATGCGCAGGGGCGATCGCATGGCTTCAATCCTCAAGGGGCGGCTAGCTTGCCATGCTTGCCGCGACAGAAGAATATCGCAGGCCTGAATAGTCCGTTTTCGCGCTTTGGAATCGCCCATGCCTGCTCCTTTCGACCCTGAACTTTTACGTGCGAGCCTGTTGCCGCTGGCGGCAGCTCAGCCGTTGTCGGCGCAGGTGCAGGCCTATCAGCAGTTCTACGGGCTGGATTTTGCGCAACGCTCGTTGCGCAGAGGCGTGGGGCGATTTCAGGTCGATGGCTATGAACTGGTCAGCCAGTACTGGTGGCCGGAGCGAGCGAAGGCAACGCTGTTTGTCTTTCACGGTTTCTACGATCACACGGGGCTGTACCGACATGTGATCGAATGGGCGCTGGACCAGGGTTTTGCCGTGATCGCCTGCGACTTGCCGGGACACGGCCTGTCCAGTGGCGAGCGGGCGAGCATCCGGGATTTCGCCGAGTACCAGGACACCCTGCAAGGCTTGTTCAGCGAAGCGCTGTCGCTCGACCTGCCACAGCCATGGCACCTGTGCGGGCAAAGCACCGGTGGGGCGATCGTGATCGATCACGTGCTCAATGCCGGCGTGAGCAGCCCGGCCCAGGGCCAGGTGATCCTGTTGTCGCCACTGGTGCGACCACGGGCGTGGGGCTGGTCGCAGTTGAGTTATTACCTGCTCAGGCCTTTTGTCAAAGCCATCGCCCGACGTTTCAGCGAGAACTCCAACGACCCGGCATTCCTGCCCTTTTTGCAGGCCGACCCGTTGCAACCTTTGCGGCTGCCAACCGCCTGGGTCGGTGCGCTGTCACGCTGGATCAAGCGTATTGAAGCGGCGCCCATGAGCAGCCGGCGGCCATTGATTGTGCAGGGGCAAGCAGACATGACCGTGGATTGGCAGCACAACCTGAAGGTGCTGCAGGGCAAGTTCGATCGGCCGCAGGTGTTGATGTTGCCTGAGGCGCGGCATCACCTGGCGAATGAAACGCTGGTGATGCGTACGGAGTATTTCGGGTTTTTGACCAAGCGGATCAAAGGCCGCAATCCTTAGCGCCTGTCGGGGCCTCATCGCTGGCAGGCCAGCTCCCACAGGTTCTCTGTTGATCAGATAATCAGAGGACGACTCCCAGCCTCTGTGGGAGCTAGCCTGCTAGCGATGGCTATCCATCAGGCACCGAGGATTATTGGGCCAGGCTCGACGAACTCTGTCCCACTGCCAACCCCGCTCGAATCGCCGCCAACGCCGCCTGATAGTAAGCCTGACCTTCAGCCGATTCGGCAAAGGTCGCAAACTCTTCCAGTTCGTTATCCGACAGGTCGCGGTAGACGTAAAGCAGCGTGTTGTTCAGGTCGCTGCCGATCTGGTCCATCAAGCGCTGACGCTGCCCGTTGAGCATGCCTTGGGCCTGACCGGCGCCAAGCAGGCCGGGGATCATCGAACTCAAGCTGTCAGCCGCGACGCCGGCAATCGCCAGGCTGACTTCCGCGCCGGCCTCGCGAGCGGGCAGGGCCTGGGCCAGATGGCCAATGATCAGCATGCGGCTGTCGCTGGCTTCCATTTTCGGCAAGCCGTGGGCGTTCTTCGCCAATTGGTCGCGACGGGTCGCCAGCAGTTCGGCGGCGACGATCTTTTTGCCCAGAGGTGACTGGAAGAAGGTCAGTGCCGGTTTCGGATCGGCGAGGTTCTTGCGCAACTGCGCTTCAGCGCGCTGGTCCACGGCTTGCGCGGCAAAGCGCTGGTTGCTGTTGTTGACCAGCGCCTGAAACACCGCTGGCGGCAGACTGCCTTGATAGCGTTGTTGTGCAGCCGAGAGGGCGTCGTTGAAGTGCGCGCGTTGTTCCGGCCAACCGGCGATCTTGTACAACTGATCGTGGCTGTCTGCCCAGGCGGGCAAAGCGCAGAACATCAACAGTGAGAAAAGCAAACGGCGCATAGGGACTCCTGTCAGCAGGCGACTATTCTCCGTGCGGCATCAGGTCTTGTCGAGAATTCGTATCAACCCGCTGCGTGGCTCTGTCGGATTTCCGGGCACAGGAATACTATGCGCGCCATGCAAATATCCTCTGATCACCCGCTGCTGTTACGAATTGTCGACGACCTGGCCGAATACGGCTGGTCGCAGCAGAATATTTTCCTGCCTCAGGAACTGACCCGAGCGCTGGCGGCCGAGTGCCGTAAACGTGCGGCGGAGGGTGAATTGGCCCCGGCAGCGGTCGGGCGTGGGCCGACGTCGGAGATTCGCGAGGGGATTCGCGGTGACCATATCCAGTGGATCGATCCAGGCCAGGCCGAGGCTTGCGACAGCTACCTGAGCTTGATGGGCAGCCTGCGCGAAGCGATCAATCGTGGTCTGTTTCTCGGTCTTGAAGATTTCGAAAGCCACTTCGCGATGTACCCGCCCGGCGCGTTTTACCTCCGGCACCTCGACCGTTTCCGTGATGACGATCGACGCATGGTATCGGCGGTCGTCTACCTCAATGACGGCTGGTTGCCCGAAGATGGCGGCCAGTTGCGCATGTACCTCGACAATGACCGTGTTCACGACGTGCAGCCTACTGGTGGCTGCCTGGTGGTGTTTCTTTCCGGCGAAGTCCCTCATGAAGTCCTGCCCGCCGCGCGCGATCGCCTGTCGCTGACCGGCTGGTTCCGCCGTCGCGGCAACGAGCCGTTCTGATCATGCAGAAAATTCTCGTCAGTCGCTGCCTGTTGGGCCACCGCGTCCGTTACGACGGTGGCGCGAGCGGGCCTTTCGATCAGTTGCAGCAGTGGCTGGATGAAGGGCGGGTGGTGCCGTTGTGCCCGGAAGTCGCCGGTGGTCTGCCGACGCCTCGGGCAGCGGCGGAAATCCCGGGCGGGCAGGGCACGCACGTGCTGGATGGGCAGGCATCGGTGATCACCACCGAGGGCGAGGATGTCAGTGCGCAGTTTCTGTCGGGGGCGTATCAGGCGCTGGAGTTGGTGCGCAAGCATGGCATTCAGATTGCCGTGCTCAAGGCCAACAGTCCGTCCTGCGGGAATTTGCTGACCTATGACGGCACCTTCAGTGGCGTGAAGGTCAGCGGCGAGGGCGTGACGGCCGCTCTTCTCACGCGCAATGGCGTGCAGGTGTTCAGTGAATTGGAGTTGGCTGAGGCGCTGGTGGCCTTGAGGGCTTTGACCTGATTCAAAAACCAGCCCTCACCCTGGCCCTCTCCCGGAGGGAGAGGGGAGCGACCGAGTTGTTTGTCGATTTGCTGACCAGCTGATAACGGGGTCGAATTCAGGTTTTGAAAAGCACCCAGTCAGTCCTCTCTCCCTCCAGGAAAGGGTTAGAGTGAGGGGCATTTGAATTACTGCACCGAAGGCTTGGTGGCTTCTCCGGCCTCGGCCCCAGCCGTAAACCACTTCTTCTCCAGCGCCGCCATGCGCCCGTCTTCCTTGATCCGCTTCAACGCATTCTCCAGGCTGGCATGAAACGCCGGATTTCCTTTCTGAAACGGGATCGCCAGGTTCACCGGCGGATTCGCTTTCGGCTTCTGCTCCGTCAACGATTGCACCAGCAGCATCGATTGCGGTTCTTCTTTCTGCGCGATCAGTTGGGCACTGGTTTTGATGTAAGGCTCGCTGAAGTCGAAACGATCCTGCAGATCCGGGGTCTGTGCTATGTGGTTGATGGCAACGTCGTACTTGCCGCTCTCGACGCCGCTCAGCATGTCGGTGCCGTCGGTGATGACAAAGTCGGCCCGCACATCGAGTTCGCTGGCCAGCATTTGCCCCAGCTCGACTTCGAAACCGGTGAGTTTGTCGTCTTCCTTGAAGTTGAAGGGCGGTGTATTGGCCTCAACGGCGATACGCAGTTCGCCCCGGTCGTTGACGTCATCAATCAGTTCGGCATGAGCCAAGGGGCTCAAAAGGGGTAGCAGGCAGATCAGGCCAGGCAGAAAGCGCATGGTCACTCCTTTGAATTTTTTATCGCGGCCCTCTCATTCAGGCTCGCTTTGCTATGGTTGTCGAGTGCCTTCGACAACGAATGGTCATGAAGTTGTCATGACCACGCGGATTTTACGAAAAAACTGGAGAAGAAAATGAAAAGCTTGATGTCACGTGCAGCCTTGGCTGGCCTGTTGATGGGCGTTTCAGTGTTGGCCAGTGCAGCGACGCCGGCCCCGCAGGGCGCCGCAGTGAATATCGGTTCGCCTTCCAGCGGCGAAACGGTGGGCAAGACGTTCAAGGTCAAGTTTGAAGTAAAAGGCATCGCCCTGGCACCGGCGGGAGACGCCACCGCCAATACCGGTCACCACCACCTGCTGATCGATGCCAAGGAAATCATCCCGGCCGGCTCGGTCATCCCGGTAGACGCCAATCATGTGCACTTCGGCAAGGCCCAGACCGAAACCGAGGTGACCTTGCCGCCTGGCCAGCACACCCTGCAGCTGGAGCTGGGTGACAAGAACCACATGGCATTCGATCCGCCCATCGTTTCGGAAAAGATCACCGTAACGGTGAAATGATTTTTCCGAGGGTATGAAAAAGGGAGCCCGAAGGCTCCCTTTTTTTGTCGCTCAAGCCGCTATCAGAACAACACGCGGCAACGGATGGTGCCGTTGACGTGTTGCAGCTTCTCTTGCGCCAGGTCCGAGTACTCGGCGTCGACGTCGATGACCACGTAGCCGACTTTCTCGTTGGTCTGCAGGAACTGACCGGAGATGTTGATGCCGTTTTCGGCGAAGACCTTGTTGATCTCGCTGAGCACGCCCGGAATGTTTTCGTGGATGTGCAGCAGGCGGTGCTTGCCAGGGTGAGCCGGCAGGGCCACTTCCGGGAAGTTCACCGACGATACCGAAGTACCGTTGTCGCTGTACTTGACCAGTTTTTCCGCCACTTCCAGACCGATGTTGGCCTGGGCTTCGGCGGTGGAACCACCGATGTGCGGGGTCAGGATCACGTTGTCCAGGCCACGCAGCGGGCTTTCGAACTCTTCGTCGTTGGAGCGTGGCTCCACCGGGAATACGTCGATGGCCGCGCCGATCAGGTGCTTGTCCTTGATGGCCGCTGCCAGGTGGTCCAGTTCGACCACGGTGCCGCGTGCGGCGTTGATCAGGATGCCGCCTTTCTTGATCGCGCGGATTTCCTTCTCGCCCATCATCCACTGGGTCGCAGCGGTTTCCGGAACGTGCAGGGAAACGATGTCGGACATCGCCAGCAGTTCGTGCAGGTTGCCGACCTGAGTGGCGTTGCCCAGTGGCAGCTTGGTGATGGTGTCGTAGAAGTACACCTGCATGCCCAGGCCTTCCGCCAGGACCGACAGTTGCGTACCGATCGAGCCGTAACCGACGATACCCAGCTTCTTGCCGCGGATTTCGAAGGAGTTGGCCGCGCTCTTGATCCAGCCGCCACGGTGGCAGGAAGCGTTCTTCTCAGGGATACCGCGCAGCAACAGGATCGCTTCGGCCAGTACCAGTTCGGCTACGGAACGAGTGTTGGAGTACGGCGCGTTGAACACGGCGATACCGCGCTCGCGGGCAGCGTCCAGGTCAACCTGGTTGGTGCCGATGCAGAAACAGCCGACAGCGACGAGTTTCTTCGCGTGATCGAAGATCTCTTCGGTCAGTTGAGTGCGGGAGCGAATGCCGATGAAGTGAGCATCGGCGATCTTTTCCTTCAGCTGGGCTTCCGGCAGAGAACCTGTGAGGTACTCGATGTTGGAGTAGCCCGCCGTCTTGAGGACGTCGACAGCCGATTGGTGGACGCCTTCGAGAAGAAGGAACTTGATCTTGCTCTTATCGAGAGAAGTCTTGCTCATCTGCGTAAACCTGTATCCCGGAGAAAATTGGCAGGGAAGGGAGCAGCCTGGAGCTGACCCGGACGGCAGGAAAGCCGTCGCCGCAGAACACCCGTTGGGCACTATCCTGCGGGGTCGGTATGCTAGCATATGCGCCCCGCTAAACACTCATTCCTGCGACGTGAAGCGTTCTCAGGATGACCATGAATTGTTCGAGAGTTCTGTCGATGACCAATCCTGCCCTGATTGATGAGCTGAAGACCCTGGTTGAGCCTGGCAAGGTGCTGACCGATGCCGACTCCCTGAATGCTTACGGAAAGGATTGGACCAAGCATTTCGCCCCGGCCCCGACCGCCATCGTGTTCCCCAAGACCACCGAGCAGGTCCAGGCCATCGTCCTGTGGGCCAATAAGCACAAGGTGGCGCTGGTGCCGTCCGGTGGTCGTACCGGCCTGTCCGCTGCTGCCGTAGCGGCCAACGGCGAAGTCGTGGTGTCGTTCGACTACATGAACCAGATTCTCGATGTGAACCTCACCGACCGCACCGCCGTGTGCCAGCCGGGCGTGGTCACCGAGCATCTGCAGAACGTCGCCGAAGAAAAAGGCCTGTACTACCCGGTGGACTTCGCTTCGGCAGGTTCGAGCCAGATTGGCGGCAATATCGGCACCAATGCCGGCGGAATCAAGGTGATTCGCTACGGCATGACCCGTAACTGGGTAGCCGGCATGAAAGTCGTCACCGGCAAGGGTGACGTGCTGGAGCTGAACCGCGACCTGATCAAGAACGCCACCGGCTACGACATGCGTCAACTGTTCATCGGCGCTGAAGGCACCCTGGGTTTTGTGGTTGAAGCGACCATGCGTCTGGATCGCGCGCCGAAAAACCTGACCGCCATGGTCCTCGGCACCAGCGATTTCGACGCGATCATGCCGGTATTGCACGCGTTCCAGAGCAAACTCGACCTGACTGCGTTCGAATTCTTC
This sequence comes from Pseudomonas vancouverensis, assembly GCF_004348895.1. Taxonomy (GTDB): domain Bacteria; phylum Pseudomonadota; class Gammaproteobacteria; order Pseudomonadales; family Pseudomonadaceae; genus Aquipseudomonas; species Aquipseudomonas vancouverensis. The sequence goes on along the minus strand of NZ_RRZK01000007.1, from coordinate 305,340 downwards.
TCCGACAAGGCGCTGGCCAAGGTCATGGCCCGTGGTGATGTGCCAGCGCCATTCGAAACCGATTGCCCGTTCTACGCGCTGCTGGAGTTCGAAGCGACCACTGAAGAAGTGGCCAACCATGCCCTGGAAACCTTCGAGCACTGCGTCGAGCAGGGCTGGGTGCTGGACGGCGTGATGAGCCAGAGCGAAACCCAGCTGCAAAATCTGTGGAAGTTGCGCGAATACATCTCCGAAACCATTTCCCACTGGACGCCGTACAAGAACGATATTTCGGTCACTGTGTCGAAAGTCCCGGCTTTCCTGAAGGAAATTGACGCGATCGTCGGCGAACACTACCCGGATTTCGAAATCGTCTGGTTCGGCCACATCGGCGACGGCAACCTGCACCTGAACATCCTCAAGCCGGATAACCTGAGCAAGGATGATTTCTTTGCCAAGTGCGCGACCGTGAACAAGTGGGTGTTCGAAACCGTTGAGAAGTACAACGGTTCGATTTCCGCCGAACATGGCGTGGGCATGACCAAGCGCGATTACTTGACCTACAGCCGTTCTCCGGTTGAGATCGAATACATGAAGGCCGTCAAGGCAGTGTTCGACCCGAATGGCATCATGAACCCGGGCAAAATCTTCGCGGTGTGATCGCACGTCCCAAGAATCAATGAAGGCAGGAGTCGGTAAATGAGCTATCAGCACCAGTATGTCGACGGTACGCGTATTCACTTTCCGATCGGGAAAGTGGTGTGCATCGGCCGTAACTACGCCGAACACGCCAAGGAACTGGACAACCCGGTTCCGACCGAGCCACTGCTGTTCATCAAACCAGGCAGTTGCGTGGTGCCACTGGAAGGTGGTTTCAGCATCCCGACCGAGCGCGGCTCCGTGCATTACGAGGCGGAAATCGCGGTCTTGATCGGCAAGCCGTTATCGACCAAACCGAGCCGCGAAGAAGTGCTGGATGCCATTTCCGGTTTCGCCCCGGCCCTGGACCTGACCCTGCGTGACAAGCAGGCCGAGCTGAAATCCAAGGGCTTGCCGTGGGAAATCGCCAAGTCCTTCGATGGTGCTGCGGTGATTGCTCCGTTTGTGTCCGGCAGTACCTTTGCCGACCTGACCGACATTGGTATCCGCCTGACCATCAACGGCCAGGTGCGCCAGGACGGTAACAGCAGCGTGATGCTCAACCCGATCGTGCCGATGATCCAGCACATGGCCGGTTGCTTCTCGTTGCAGGCCGGGGACGTGATCCTCACTGGCACACCGGTGGGCGTTGGTCCGTTGAATGTCGGTGACGAGATCGTGCTGGAACTGCCTGGCGCCAGCCGTTTCACCAGCAGCGTCCGCTAGTCCAGACACGGCAAATCCCTGTGGGAGCGAGCTCGCTCCCATATAGGTTTTAGGGTGGTTTTAAATGACTCACCCTGTCATTTCCCGTTTTTTTCACAGGCTCTGCGGATAATTCTTCAGCGGTCGGCGCCTCTGTCGGCGCATTTGTGCTATTACCCCTAGCCTGAATTTCTGGAACCCATTCTCCGATGGCCACAGCACCGAATTCCTCGCTCAACCCTGCCCGTCGCCCCCGTTTTGGCTTGCGCTGGTACATCTGGCTGTTGCTGGTGGTCGTCGCCTACGGCGTGGCGTTTGCCATGCACTGGGATTCCCGGGGCGTGCTCTGGGTGAAAGAGCAGTTCAAGAGCCCGGCCGAGCGCCAGGCGAGTATCTGGTTGCCGGACTACCGGGCGGTAATCGATGCCAAGCTGCTGCCGGGCATGGAAAAGGACGAGGCGTCGGACCTGGCGTACGACCCTCAGACCAAGACCCTGTTTTCGGTGATGGGCAAGAATCCGTTCCTGGTCGAGTTGACGTTGCAGGGCGACGTGTTGCGCAAGATGCCGCTGGTGGGCTGGAGCAACCCTGAAGGCGTCACCGTGCTGGGTAACGGCCTGCTGGCCATCGTCGATGAGCGTCAGCACCTGATCACCATCGTCAAGGTCGATGCCAATACCCGCGAGCTGAACATCGCCGACTTCCCGAAATACGATCTCGGACCTTCGAAAGACCAGAACAAGGCCTTCGAAGGCGTGACCTGGGATGCCCGCAATCAGCGGATGATGCTGGGTGAGGAGCGGCCGCCGGCGCTATTTGTCTGGAATGGCGATGGCAAGACCCTGACCGGCGACAAGGTCAAACTGGCCAGCCACGCGCTGGACATGCGCAACCTGTCGGCCCTGGCTATCGATCCGCGCACCGGGCACATGCTGGTGTTGTCCGCTGACTCGCACCTGCTGCTGGAGTTGGACAAGAAGGGCGAACAGGTCAGTTTCATCACCCTCCTGCGTGGCTTCAACGGCCTGAAAAACACCATTCCGCGGGCCGAAGGCGTGACCATGGACGAGGAGGGCAATCTGTACATGGTCAGTGAGCCGAACCTGTTCTATCGCTTCGAAAAGCAGCGTTGAACCAACACCTGTAGGAATTTCAGCGTTCGATTGTAGGATCAGGCCGCAGGCCATTAAGCTTCAGTTCAGACAGGCGTGATATTTCATCCGCCTGTTTTGACCCTGAGCCCGTTTGCATGCGTCGATTGACCCGCCCCAAACCCCTGATGCTGATCGTGCTGGCGATCTTGCTGATCGTCTTGATTACGATCGGTCAGTACCTGCGCCTGTTCGAGCGCGGCTGGTTCAATCTGCGCGCGTTGTGGCAGCCGCAGAGCACTCAATCCATCGGCCTGGACCAATACCAGGCAGTCACCCAGGGGCAAGTCATCGAAGGCCTGGCCGATGATGTCTCGGCATTGACCTTCGACCCGGTGCACAAAAGCCTGTTTACCGTCACCAACAAGAATGCCGAGCTGATCGAGTTGTCCCTCGACGGCAGGATCTTGCGTCGTGTGGCGCTGATCGGGTTTGGCGACCCGGAGGCGGTGGAGTTCATCAGTGCCGACACCTACGTGATCACCGACGAGAGCGAGCAGCGCCTGATCAAGATTCATCTGGAAGCGGACACGACTTACCTCGACGCTGCCGATGCCGAGCAGATGACCCTTGGTGTACACATGAGTGGCAACAAAGGTTTTGAAGGACTGGCCTACGACTCGGTGGGCAAGCGCCTGTTTGTCGCCAAGGAACGCGACCCGATGCTGATCTATGAAGTGCACGGCTTTCCCCACTTCAACCCGGAAAAGTCCTACGCCATACACGTGATCAACAACCCCAAGCGGGATGCCGGGATGTTCGTGCGCGACCTGTCGAGCCTGCAGTACGACGAACGCAGCGGGCACTTGCTGGCGTTGTCGGATGAGTCACGGCTGATTCTGGAGCTGGATGTGGGCGGGCGGCCGATCAGCACGCTGTCGCTGAGCAAGGGTCGGCAAGGCTTGAGCAAGACCGTGCCGCAAGCGGAAGGCATCGCCATGGACGACGACGGAGCGTTGTACCTGGTGAGTGAGCCGAACCTGTTTTATGTCTTCAAGAAGCCTGAGCAGCCCTAAGCATCACCACAAAACATTGTGGGAGCTGGCTTGCCAGCTCCCACAGGTTTTTCATCTGCCATGAAGTTTGGGCAGTCCGGGCTTACTCAGCCTTCAGGGTTTTCACGCCTTCACTGGTACCCAACAGCAGCAAGTCAGCCGGGCGCGCTGCGAACAGACCATTGGTGACCACGCCGACGATCGCGTTGATCTGTGTCTCCAGCTCCACCGGGTTGGTGATCTGCATGTTGAACACGTCGAGGATGATGTTGCCGTTATCGGTTAGTACGCCTTCACGGTAGACCGGGTCGCCGCCGAGCTTCACCAGCTCGCGAGCCACGTGGCTGCGGGCCATCGGGATCACTTCGACTGGCAGCGGGAAGGTGCCCAGTACCGGCACCAGTTTGCTGGCGTCGGCGATGCAGATGAAGGTCTTGGCCACGGCCGCAACGATCTTCTCACGGGTCAGGGCCGCGCCGCCGCCCTTGATCAGGTTCAGGTGCTCGTCGCTTTCATCGGCGCCGTCGATGTAGAACTCCAGGTCGCTGACAGTGTTCAGCTCATACACCGGAATGCCGTGGCCTTTGAGGCGCGCGGCGGTGGCTTCGGAACTGGCCACCGCGCCGTCGAATGCGCCCTTGTGCTGGGCCAGTGCATCGATGAAGCAGTTGGCGGTGGAGCCGGTGCCGACCCCGACGATGCTCTTGTCGTCGAGTTTCGGAAGGATGAAGTCGACGGCGGCCTGAGCCACTGCCTGTTTGAGTTGATCCTGGGTCATGCGGGCTCCGAGGTGCCGAAGAGGGGGGAACGAATGGCCGGCATTATAGGCCTGGAGGCGGGGAAGGTCATTGCCAGTGTGTCGAATGGTTTCCCGTGGCGAGGGAGCTTGCTCCCGTTGGAGTGCGAAGCGCTCCCCTGCGATCCTTCAGGCAGGCTGCGCAAGATGGTTTTGCGACTGCTCCGCAGTCGAGCGGGAGCAAGCTCCCTCGCCACAGAGGATGTGCGTCACTGTGAAACCACCGGTTTAGTGTGGTCGTGCGGACGAAAGCCGGGTTAGACTCCTTGGTCCTGCCCAACCCGCTCAGTGATGCTTTCCGATGCTTGAACAGTACGTCAAAAAGATCCTCACCTCGCGCGTTTATGACGTTGCCGTAGAAACCCCATTGCAGACTGCCCGCCAGCTTTCCGAGCGACTGGGCAACAGCATCTGGCTCAAGCGTGAAGACTTGCAGCCGGTGTTCTCGTTCAAGATTCGCGGCGCCTACAACAAGCTGACCCAGCTGACGGACGAAGAGCGGGCGCGTGGCGTGGTCACCGCATCGGCGGGCAACCACGCACAAGGCCTGGCCCTGGCAGCCAAGGTGTTGGGTGTGAAGGCGACCATCGTCATGCCCAAGACCACCCCTGAGATCAAGGTCGAAGGTGTACGCTCGCGCGGCGGTAAAGTGGTGCTGCACGGCGATTCGTTCCCGGAGGCCCTGGCTTACTCGCTGAAGCTGGTCGACGAAAAGGGCTATGTCTACATTCACCCCTACGATGATCCGCACACCATTGCCGGGCAGGGCACGGTGGCGATGGAAATCCTGCGCCAGCACCCACAGCCGCTGGATGCGATTTTCGTCCCTGTCGGTGGCGGCGGCCTGATCGCCGGGATCGCGGCGTACGTGAAATATCTGCGCCCAGACATCAAGGTCATCGGCGTCGAGCCGGACGATTCCAACTGCCTGCAAGCCGCGATGGCGGCGGGTGAGCGCGTGGTATTGCCGACCGTGGGCATCTTTGCCGATGGTGTGGCAGTGGCCCAGATCGGTCAGCACACCTTCGACATCTGCAAGGACTACGTCGATGAAGTGATCACCGTCAGCACCGACGAAATCTGCGCGGCGATCAAGGATATCTACGACGATACCCGCTCGATCACCGAACCTGCCGGCGCGCTGGGCGTGGCCGGGATCAAGAAGTACGTCGAGCAGCGCGGCGTCAGTGGCCAGACCTTTGTCGCCATCGATTCTGGCGCCAACGTCAACTTCGACCGCCTGCGCCATGTTGCCGAGCGGGCAGAACTTGGCGAAGGCCGCGAAGCGATCATCGCCGTGACCATTCCCGAGAAACCGGGCAGCTTCAAGGCGTTCTGCGAAGCCATCGGCAAGCGCCAGATCACCGAATTCAATTACCGCTACAACACCGGCAGCGAAGCTCACATATTCGTCGGCGTGCAGACCCATCCGGAAAACGACCCGCGCAGCAAGCTGATCGCCAGCCTCGGCGAGCAGGGGTTCCCGGTTCTCGACCTGACTGACAACGAACTGGCCAAGCTGCACATCCGCCACATGGTCGGTGGCCGAGCGGCGCACGTGGTCGATGAAGTGATCCTGCGATTCGAGTTCCCGGAGCGTCCGGGGGCGCTGTTCAACTTCCTCAACAAGCTCGGCGGGCGCTGGAACATTTCGATGTTCCATTACCGCAACCACGGTGCGGCCGACGGTCGAGTGGTCGCAGGCCTGCAAGTACCCCATGACGAGCGCCATCTGGTGCCGGCCGCCCTGGAAGAAATCGGCTACCCGTACTGGGACGAAAGCGACAACCCGGCCTATCAGCTGTTTCTGGGCTGAGCGGCTACGCTCAAGGGCAGGTCATAAGGAAGTCGAACAATGGAAACGTTATCTGCCCTGAAAATGGCGCACATGATCGCGACAGTTGTCCTGCTGGGATGCGCGCTGGGGTTGGGCGTCTGGGTGTTTCTGGCGCGGCGCAAGGGCGATGCCACGGCGGGCAGCCGCACGCTGCAACGGCCGCGGGTGTTCGTCTGGCTGTTGATGGGCCTGGCGTTGCTGAGCATGCCGTTCACCGGCTGGGGGATGGTGCATCTGGTGGGCTGGCCGTTGGGGCAGACCTGGTTGCTGGCCTCCAGTGTGCTGTACACCGTAGCGGCGCTGGCCTGGTTCTGGTTGCTGGTGCGGCTGAACAAGTTGCGCAAGGCGCCGGGTAGCGTAGGTAAGTTTACCTTTGCCCTGGCGTTGTTCAGTTTTGTCTGTTTTATCGCGATTGCCGGGTTGATGGGCGCCAAGCCGGTTTAACCCTTCACCGAGTCGACTTCATCGCGAGCAGGCTCGCTCCCACAGGGGATCTGTGTCGTTCACACATCCAATGTGGGAGCGAGCTTGCTCGCGATAGGGTTTTCAGCCGCGCAGACTGATCACCGGCCAACCACGTTTCTCGGCTTCGGCACGCAGATTCGGATCTGGATCGACCGCCACGGCATTCGTTACCTGCTCCAGCAGCGGCAGATCATTCATCGAATCGCTGTAGAAGTAGCTGTCTTCCAGCGAATGCCCGGTTTCTTCCAGCCAGCGATTCAGGCGTGTCACCTTGCCTTCGCGGAAGCACGGCACGTCGGTGCTGCGTCCGGTGTAGCGGCCATCAACCATTTCGCACTCGGTGGCGATCAGGGTTTCAACGCCCAAGCGCACGGCAATAGGCGCGGTCACGAAGCGGTTGGTGGCGGTGATGATCACCAGTTTGTCGCCGGCGTCGCGGTGTTTCTTCAGCAGTTCGACGGCCTTGGGCAGCATGAGCGGTTCGATGCAGTCACGCATGAAGTCGCTGTGCCATTGAGCGAGGGTGGCCATCTCGGTACGGCCCAGCACTTCCAGGCAGAAGTTCAGGTAGGCGGCGTTGTCCAGCTTGCCGGCCAGGTAGTCCTGATAGAACGCATCGTTGCGCGTCTTGTAGGCCACGGCGTCGAGGAAGCCACGCTCGCAGAGGTAATCACCCCAGGCGTGATCGCTGTCGCCGCCCAGGAGGGTGTTGTCCAAATCGAATAAAGCCAGGCGCATTGCAGTTACCCGCTGAAAAGTCTGTAAAAAGGCGACAAGAATACGGTCTTTTCACAAGAGTGCACATAAGGTAGGAAGCTTCGTTGCCGCCCTCCCAACCTTTGTGGAACAATGCGGCGACATGCGTTTGCGAGGTTGTTGCCGTGATCGACCCCGATGGTTTTCGCCCCAATGTCGGGATCATTCTGACGAATGACGCCGGCCAGGTGCTATGGGCTCGCCGAATCAATCAAGATGCCTGGCAGTTTCCCCAGGGTGGAATCAACCCCGAAGAGACGCCGGAAGACGCCTTGTACCGCGAGCTGAACGAAGAAGTAGGCCTTGAGCGTGAAGATGTTGAAATTCTCGCCTGCACCCGGGGCTGGTTGCGCTATCGTTTGCCGCAACGTCTGGTGCGTACGCACAGCCAACCGCTGTGCATCGGCCAGAAACAGAAATGGTTTCTCCTGCGCCTGATCTCCAATGAGCAGCGGGTGCGGATGGATTTGACCGGTAAACCGGAATTCGATGGCTGGCGCTGGGTCAGCTATTGGTATCCGTTGGGCCAGGTGGTGACATTCAAGCGCGAGGTGTATCGACGCGCCCTCAAAGAGCTTGCCCCGCGCCTGTTAGCGCGCGACTGACGACGGAGTTCGACCCCGAGCCATGCTCAATACGCTGCGCAAGATCGTCCAGGAAGTTAACTCCGCCAAGGATCTCAAGGCGGCGTTGGGGATTATTGTGTTGCGCGTCAAAGAGGCCATGGGCAGCCAGGTCTGCTCGGTCTACCTGCTTGATCCGGAGACCAACCGTTTCGTGCTGATGGCTACCGAGGGCTTGAACAAGCGCTCGATCGGCAAGGTCAGCATGGCGCCCAATGAGGGTCTGGTCGGCCTGGTCGGTACGCGTGAAGAACCCCTGAACCTCGAAAACGCTGCGGACCACCCGCGCTACCGTTACTTCGCCGAGACCGGAGAAGAGCGCTACGCCTCCTTCCTCGGGGCACCGATCATTCACCACCGCCGGGTTGTCGGTGTGCTGGTCATTCAGCAAAAAGAGCGCCGCCAGTTCGATGAGGGTGAAGAAGCCTTCCTCGTGACCATGAGCGCGCAACTGGCCGGTGTGATCGCCCATGCCGAGGCCACCGGTTCGATCCGTGGCCTGGGCCGTCAGGGCAAGGGGATTCAGGAAGCCAAGTTCGTCGGCGTGCCGGGTTCACCCGGCGCGGCAGTCGGTACCGCCGTGGTCATGCTGCCACCGGCTGATCTGGACGTGGTGCCGGACAAGACCATCACCGACATCGACGCCGAACTGGCGTTGTTCAAGACCGCCATCGAAGGCGTGCGCGCCGATATGCGCGCCCTGTCCGCCAAGCTCGCGACCCAATTGCGTCCGGAAGAGCGAGCCTTGTTCGACGTCTACCTGATGATGCTCGACGATGCCGCGCTGGGCAGCGAAGTCACCACCGTGATCAAGACCGGCCAGTGGGCCCAGGGCGCTTTGCGTCAGGTGGTCAGTGATCACGTCAATCGTTTCGAGTTGATGGACGATGAATACCTGCGCGAGCGGGCGTCGGACGTCAAGGACCTCGGTCGCCGTCTGCTCGCCTACCTCCAGGAAGAGCGTCAGCAGAATCTGGTCTACCCGGAAAAAACCATTCTGGTCAGTGAAGAGCTGACGCCGGCCATGCTCGGCGAGGTGCCGGAAGGTACGCTGGTCGGTCTGGTTTCGGTGCTGGGTTCCGGTAACTCCCACGTGGCGATCCTGGCGCGTGCCATGGGTATTCCGACGGTCATGGGCCTGGTCGACCTGCCGTACGCCAAGGTCGACGGTATCGAGCTGATCGTCGACGGTAACCGTGGCGAGGTGTACACCAACCCCGGCGAAGTATTGCGCAAGCAGTTCGCCGAAGTGGTGGAAGAAGAGAAGCAGCTGGCCCTGGGCCTTGATTCCCTGCGCGATCTGCCCTGCGTGACCACCGACGGCCATCGCATGCCGCTGTGGGTCAATACCGGCCTGCTGGCAGACGTGGCCCGTGCGCAGAAGCGCGGCGCCGAAGGCGTCGGTCTATATCGCACCGAAGTGCCGTTCATGATCAACCAGCGCTTCCCGAGCGAGAAGGAGCAACTGGCGATCTACCGCGAGCAGCTCTCCGCTTTCCACCCGCAACCGGTGACCATGCGTACCCTGGACATCGGCGGTGACAAGTCGCTGTCGTACTTCCCGATCAAGGAAGACAACCCGTTCCTCGGCTGGCGTGGCATTCGCGTGACCCTCGACCACCCGGAAATCTTCCTGGTGCAGACCCGCGCCATGCTCAAGGCCAGCGAAGGCCTGAACAACCTGCGCATTCTGCTGCCGATGATTTCCGGCACCCATGAATTGGAAGAAGCCCTGCACCTGATCCATCGGGCCTGGGGTGAGGTGCGCGACGAAGGCTGCGATGTGCCGATGCCGCCCATTGGCGTGATGATCGAGATTCCTGCAGCGGTGTATCAGACCAAGGAGCTGGCGCGGCAGGTCGACTTTCTTTCGGTCGGTTCCAACGACCTGACCCAGTACCTGCTGGCCGTGGACCGTAACAACCCGCGGGTGGCCGACCTCTACGACTACCTGCACCCGGCGGTGCTCCAGGCATTGCAGACCGTGGTGCGTGATGCCCATGCCGAAGGCAAGCCGGTGAGTATCTGTGGCGAGATGGCGGGTGATCCGGCAGCGGCGGTGTTGTTGATGGCGATGGGCTTCGACAGCCTGTCGATGAACGCCACCAACTTGCCGAAGGTGAAGTGGATGCTGCGTCAGATCAACCTGGACATGGCCAGGGAGTTGCTGGCCGAGTTGATGACGATCGACAATCCGCAAGTTATCCACAGCTCGCTGCAACTGGCGCTGAAGAATCTCGGGCTGGCGCGGATGATCAATCCGGTTTCGGTCAAGGCTCTCTAAACCTGCATCAGCCTTATCGCGAGCAGGCTCGCTCCCACACTGGATTTGTAAACGACGCGAATCCCCTGTGGGAGCGAGCTTGCTCGCGATGAGGTCAGTCCAGACAATGCAGACTAAAGCCTGATCTCCACTTCCCCAAGATGCCCGCCATACGGCCCGAAACTCCGTTCGAGCAGATGCCGCGTCCCATCCGCCTGCACAATCAACGCCGTACTCGCCCGCGTGCCATAACTCTGACTGGCGATAAACACACTCGACAGCAATGTCTCGGTGGCCAGGCCAACGCCGGTATCCGGCAGCTCGGCAAACGGCGCCACCTGGGCATCTCCCAGTAGTGCCAGCAACGCTTGCGGCTGTGGATCTTCCAGCACCTCGGTCAAGGCTGCCTTGGCCTTGAGCAATTTCGGCCAGGGTGTATCCAAGCCCGCGTTCGACACGCCGTAGACTCCCGGTGGCAGCATCGTCGCCTCACTTTCCCGGGCATTGAAGTGCCAGAGCTCGTGGGTGTTGCCGATCAACAGGTTGAACCCGCCATACTCCGGCGAACGTGCAACAACGTCGGCCAAATAGTCGTCAATCGGCATCTCGCCGCTGAGAAAGCGCGCGACCAGTTCGCCTCGGGAACGACGGCCGGGTGGCTGGTGCGGATCGCGGATATTGGTCAGCGCGGCAAAACGACCGTTGGCCCCCAAGCCAAGCCAGGTGCCACCGGCTTCCAGGTCGCGCCCGGCGTACACCTGTGGGAAGTCGGACCATTGCGCCAGCGGCAGGCTGGGGCGGGCGTAGAATTCATCGCGGTTGGCCGCAACGATCAGTGGCTGGGCGTGACCCGGGCGCCAGGCAAAAACAATCAGGCACATAAGGTGGTCCTTGTGTGTTTTCTGCCCACTCTACGCAGACATCGCCTGCACTTCCATCGCCTCCAGTGGAGCGCGATGCCCTGCATCCGTTACCATGCGGCACTTATTGGGGGACGGGCCATGGAATTTCTGCTCTATCTGGCGCTGGGCGCCTGCGCAGGCGTGCTTGCTGGCCTGTTCGGTGTCGGCGGCGGGATCATCATCGTGCCGGTGCTGGTGTTCAGTTTCACCTTGCAGGGCTTCGATCAGTCGATCCTGACCCATCTCGCCGTGGGAACTTCGCTGGCGACGATCATCTTCACTTCTGTCAACGCGGTGCGCGAGCATCACCGTCGGGGTGCCGTGCGCTGGCCGATTTTCATGTGGATGACCGTGGGCATCCTGATCGGTGCCGGCTTTGGCGCGCTGACCGCCGAAGCGATTTCCGGGCCGAACCTGCAAAAGATCATCGGTGTGTTTGCCTTGGTGATTGCCGCGCAGCTGATGCTGGACGCGAAACCCAAGGCCAGTCGAACCGTGCCGGGTAAACTGGGTCTGACCTTGGCCGGCAGTGTGATCGGCTGGGCCTCGGCGATCTTCGGGATCGGCGGCGGTTCGCTGACCGTGCCCTTCCTGACCTGGCGCAGCGTGCCGATGCAGCAAGCCGTGGCGACCTCTTCGGCCTGCGGCCTGCCGATCGCTCTGGCAAGTGCATTAAGTTTCATGATTCTGGGCTGGCACGATCCGCTGCTTCCGGCCCATAGTCTCGGTTTTGTCTATTTGCCGGCGCTGCTGGGCATCGCCCTGACCAGCATGGTGTTCGCCAGAATCGGTGCGCGGCTGGCCCACAGGCTGTCGCCCAAGTTGCTGAAAAGACTGTTTGCCGCTTTGCTGTTCTGCGTGGGCTTGAGCTTTCTACTATGAAGCGCTTGCTCTGACGCACCGCGCAATCCTGGCTTAATCCTGGCGTGACAGCGTCGCCCGGGAATTTTTGAGATTTGAACGCTAACGAGGAGTCGCAATGCTGCCTTACCCGCAGATCGATCCGGTGGCCCTGGCCATCGGTCCGCTGAAAATCCACTGGTACGGTCTGATGTACCTGATCGGCATCGGCGGCGCCTGGCTGCTGGCCTCCCGTCGCCTGAACCGCTTCGACCCGACCTGGACCAAGGAGAAGCTCTCCGACATGGTGTTCTGGATGTCGATGGGGGTAATCGTCGGCGGGCGTCTGGGGTATGTGCTGTTCTACGATTTGAGCGCCTACCTGGCCAACCCGACGCTGATTTTCGAAGTGTGGAAGGGCGGCATGTCGTTCCACGGCGGATTCATCGGGGTGATGTTGGCCGCGTTGTGGTTCGGCAAGAAGAACAACAAGTCGTTCTTCCAGCTGATGGACTTCGTTGCACCGATGGTGCCGATTGGCCTGGGTGCCGGGCGCATCGGCAACTTCATCAACGCCGAACTGTGGGGCAAGCCGACCGACGTACCGTGGGCGATGATCTTCCCGCCGTTCAGCGATCCGGCGCAGTTGCCGCGTCACCCGTCGCAGCTCTACCAGTTCGCCCTGGAAGGTGTCGCGCTGTTCCTGATCCTCTGGTTGTTCTCGCGCAAGCCGCGGCCGACCATGGCGGTATCCGGCATGTTCGCGCTGTTCTATGGCATCTTCCGTTTCATCGTCGAGTTCGTCCGCGTGCCGGACGCGCAACTGGGCTATCTGGCCTGGAACTGGCTGACCATGGGCCAGGTGCTGTGCGTGCCGATGATCGTCGGCGGTCTGCTGCTGATCTGGCTGGCCTATCGACGCGCCCCGGCCGCTCCCGCTGCGGCAGTCTGAGCAACGACGCTAATTCGAGCCCGAGGCCGCGCCCCGGGTTCAAGGAAACAGGTAACTCATGAAGCAATATCTCGAACTGGTCGCCCACGTCATCAAGAACGGCACCAAACAGGCCAACCGTACCGGCGTGAACACCATCAGCTTTCCCGGTGCGATGCTGCGCTATGACCTGCAGGAAGGTTTTCCGGCGATCACCACGCGCAAAATGGCCTTTAAATCGGCCATCGGTGAGATGTGTGGTTTTTTGCGTGGCGTGAACAACGCCGCTGAATTCCGTGCACTGGGCTGCAAGGTCTGGGACCAGAACGCCAACGAAAACGCCCAGTGGCTGGCCAACCCGTTCCGTCAGGGCGAAGACGACCTCGGCGAAATCTACGGCGTGCAATGGCGCAAATGGCCGGCGTACAAGCAGATCCCGCTGAGCAATCCGGCCGCCATCGAGCAGACCCTGAACCAGGGCTACAAGCAGATCGCCCAGGGTGAAGAAGACGGCCAGGCCTACGTGGTGCTGTACAAGGCCATCGATCAGGTGCGCCAGTGCGTCGACACCATCATCAATGACCCGGGCAGCCGCCGCATTCTGTTCCACGGCTGGAACTGCGCCCAGCTGGATGAAATGGCCTTGCCGCCATGCCACTTGCTCTATCAGTTCCACCCGAATGTCGAGACCAAGGAGATTTCCCTGACGCTCTACATCCGTTCCAACGACCTGGGCCTGGGCACGCCGTTCAACCTGACTGAAGGCGCCGCGCTGCTCAGCCTGATCGGTCGCCTGACCGGCTACACCCCGCGCTGGTTCACCTATTTCATCGGCGATGCCCACGTCTACGAAAACCATCTGGACATGCTCAACGAACAGCTCAAGCGCGAGCCGTTCCCGATGCCGAAACTGAAGATCTCCGACCGCGTGCCGGAGTTTGCCAAGACCGGTGTGTATCAGCCGGAGTGGCTGGAGCTGGTCGAGCCGAGTGATTTCTCGCTGGAAGGCTACGAGCACCACGCGCCGATGACTGCGCCGATGGCGGTGTAGAGGTTTCACGCAACACCCCTGTGGGAGCTAGCTTGCTGGCGATAGGGCCGTCAGATTCAACAGAGATGTTGACTCAGAGGCCGCTATCGCCAGCAAGCTAGCTCCCACAGTGTTTTGTCGTGCGCTCAGTGGCCGTGACTTCGGCCCACATGGGAATGCCCGACCTCCGTCGCCACAACCCCGCCACTGACTTCCAGTCGCTGCAAAATCCCACATTGATCGATATCCGGCCCGTCGCCACAGCGTTGGCGCAGGTCGAGCAGTTGCGTCTGCAAGGCCAGCAGGCCGTCGATCCGTGCCTTCACATGGTGTATATGTTCGTCGATCAACGCGTTGACGCTCTCGCACTGATCCTGCGGGCTGTCGCGAAACGCCAGCAGGCTGCGTATTTCTTCGAGCGTCATGTCAAGCGTGCGGCAATTGCGGATAAACGTCAGGCGCTCGGCGTGAGCCTGGGTGTAGACGCGGTAGTTGCCGTCGCTCCGGGCAGGCTCCGGCAACAGGTTTTCGCGCTCGTAGTAGCGGATGGTTTCCACGGCGCAGTCGGTGAGCTTCGCCAGTTCTCCAATCTTCATGAAGACAAACTCCAAATACGTGCTTGACCCTATAGTGGCTACAGGGTCTTTACTTGGCAACAGGCACTCTTATGGACGCAACCAATGAGCGATTCTCAGCATACCCACAAACCTGTGGCCGAACATGAAAACGGCGTTAAGCTGCGGCCCCTGCCCAAGCATGACCACGCAGGTCACGGCGACGCCTGCTGCTCCTCGAAAATGGCAGCACCGGCGCGGGTTACGCTGAGCGAATCGCCGACGGCTGGCGCTCGTCTGAGCAGCTTTCGCATCGAAGCGATGGACTGCCCGACCGAGCAGACGCTGATCCAGAACAAGCTAAGCAAGCTGACCGGCGTGCAGCAGTTGGAGTTCAATCTGATTAACCGAGTGTTGGGCGTTACCCACGACCTACCGGGCACCGAACCAATCGTCGAGGCGATCAAGTCCCTGGGTATGCACGCCGAACCGTTGGACCTGGGGGTTGAAACGCCCGCAGTCCAGGCGCCGAAAAAACACTGGTGGCCGCTGGCAGTGTCCGGCGTCGGCGCATTGCTCGCCGAAGTTATCCACTTCACTGCTGCCGCGCCGACCTGGGTGGTGGCGATGATCGCGCTGGTGTCGATCCTCAGCGGCGGTCTTGGCACCTATAAGAAGGGCTGGATTGCCCTGAAGAACCTCAACCTGAACATCAATGCGCTGATGAGCATCGCCGTGACCGGCGCGATCCTGATCGGCCAATGGCCGGAAGCGGCGATGGTGATGTTCCTGTTCACCGTGGCCGAGCTGATCGAGGCGCGCTCGCTGGATCGTGCGCGCAACGCCATCGGCGGGCTGATGCAGATGGCGCCGGAGCAGGCGACGGTGTTGCAGGCAGACGGCAACTGGGTCGAACAGGATGTGAAAATCATCGAAATGGGGGCGCGTGTACGAGTTCGTCCCGGTGAGCGCATCGGCCTCGATGGCGAGGTGGTATCCGGTCGTTCAACCATCGATCAGGCGCCAATTACCGGCGAAAGCCTGCCGGTAGAAAAAACCGTCGGCGACAAAGTGTTTGCCGGCACCATCAATCAGGCCGGTTCCCTTGAATACAGGGTCACGGCAGCGGCGGGGCAATCGACCCTCGCACGCATCATTCACGCCGTTGAGCAGGCGCAGGGCGCGCGGGCGCCGACCCAGCGCTTCGTCGATCAATTCTCGAAGATCTACACCCCGGCGGTATTTGCCCTGGCGCTGCTGGTCGCCGTCATTCCACCGCTGTTCATGGGCGAGTTGTGGTTCGACTGGATCTACCGGGCGCTGGTCCTGCTGGTGGTGGCGTGCCCCTGTGCGCTGGTCATTTCCACCCCGGTGACCATTGTCAGCGGCCTGGCGGCAGCGGCGCGCAAAGGCATTCTGATCAAGGGTGGCGTGTACCTGGAAGGCGGTCACAAGCTCGACTACCTGGCGCTGGACAAGACCGGCACTATCACCCACGGCAAGCCGGTTCAGACCGATTACCTGTCACTCGACCCGACCGCAGAGGCGTCGGCACCGGCCATTGCAGCGGCATTGGCCGGGCGTTCGGATCACCCGGTATCGCTGGCTATCGCCAATGCGGCTGTGGATAAGCAGTTTCCGGCGCTGGCTGTGGATAACTTCGAAGCGCTGGGCGGGCGAGGTGTGCGCGGCGAGGTCAATGGCCAGCTCTACCACTTGGGCAACCATCGCCTGGTGGAAGACCTTGGCCTGTGCTCGCCAGCGCTGGAAGAGAAGCTGTTCGCCCTGGAAAAACAGGGCAAGTCGGTGGTGTTGTTGCTCGACACGTCCGGTCCATTGGCGCTGTTTGCCGTGGCCGATACGGTGAAGGATTCCAGTCGCGAAGCCATCGAGCAGTTGCATGAGCTGGGCATCAAGACCCTGATGCTCACCGGCGACAACGTACACACCGCACAAGCCATCGGCGCCCAGGTTGGCATCGATGAAGCCAAGGGCGATTTGTTGCCAGAGAACAAACTGCAGGCAATCGAAAGCCTTTATGCCCAGGGCCATCGGGTCGGCATGGTCGGCGACGGCATCAACGACGCCCCGGCGCTGGCACGTTCCGAGATCGGCTTCGCCATGGCCGCCGCCGGTACCGATACCGCCATCGAGACCGCGGATGTCGCCCTGATGGACGACGATCTGCGCAAAATTCCAACCTTTATTCGCCTGTCGCGTCAGACCTCGACCATCCTCAAGCAGAACATCGCCCTGGCGCTGGTAATCAAAGCGATCTTTCTTGGGGTAACCTTTGCCGGGGTCGCTACCATGTGGATGGCAGTGTTCGCCGACATGGGCGTGAGCCTGCTGGTGGTGTTCAACGGTTTGCGCCTGCTGCGCAAGTAAACGGAGAGGGAAGGGTGTGCTGAGTGCCGAGCTGAAGGCGTTTTACATGGTGGCCCGTCTGGGCAGCATTACCCTGGCGGCGAAAAAGCTCGGCTTGAGCCAACCGACGGTAACGACGCAGATCCGTAACCTCGAAAGTCAGTACTCGGTTGAGTTGTTCTATCGTGGTGGCCGCCGCCTCAGTGTCAGTGAAGAAGGCGCGCGGCTGCTGCCAATGGTCAAGGTGCTGATGCAGCAGGAAGCTGACATCGAGTTTTTCCTGCGCAATTGCGGCCAGGTTCAAGGCACCTTACGCATCGCGGCCACGGCGCCGTATTACATCCTCGACCTGGTGAAGACCTTCCGCGAACGCCTGCCGCAGGTGGAGGTGTCGATGGAAATTGGTAACTCGCAGCAAGTGCTCGAAGCGCTGGAGGATTACCGGGTCGATGTCGCGGCATCGTCGCAGTTGCTCGAAGATGCACGGCTGGTTCGTCGGGTACTGGGCAGTGATCCGCTGGTATTGGCTGTGCACCGCAATCATCCGCTGGCGGTTCACGAGCACGTGTCGCTAAGCGCCTTGGCCGGGCATACCTTGCTGATGCGCGAGCCGGGTTCGACCACCCGTCGATTGACCGAAGAACTGCTCGCCAGTGCCGGGGTGTGTTTCGGCCCGTTGCTGGAAATCGGCAGCCGCGAATCGATCCGCGAGGCGGTACTGCGCAATATCGGCATCAGCATCATCGCCCGTCAGGAAGTGCCTCACGATCCGCAGCTGCGGGTGCTGACCATCGAGAATGCGCCGCAGATTCCTGAATACCTGTATTGCCTCAAAGAGAGGAAGGGCGCGCGGCTGCCGGCGGCATTTCTCGGGTTGGCGCAAGAAATGGCGCCCGTTTAAACCGTTGTGGCGAGGGAGCTTGCTCCCGTTGGGCTGCGAAGCGGCCCCAAAATAGGACCTCTGCGCGCTCCAACGGGAGCAAGCTCCTTCGTCACAGGTTATTTATTGCTCAATTGAGCCAACCAAAAATCCCCAATACCACTATCGGCAGTTTTTGCCTTACTGCCACATGACGGACTCATTACAACTCTAGGATGGCCCCATCTGCTAGATGAGGTCCGTCCATGAACAACTCGATCGCAACTGCCCTGACCAACCCCGGCGCCCCGATGAAGGTGCGCGGCGTCCAGAAACGCTTTGGCGCGTTCACCGCGCTGGACAACGTTTCCCTCGATGTCGCGGCCGGTGAACTGGTGTGCCTGTTGGGCCCGTCGGGCTGCGGTAAGACCACCTTGCTGCGTTGCATCGCCGGTCTGGAAAAGCAGGACAGCGGCGAGTTGTACCTGGGCGATCGCGATGTGTCCCACCTGGCACCCCAGGCGCGGGACTACGGCATTCTGTTCCAGTCCTACGCACTGTTTCCCAATCTGACCGTCGAAGCGAACATTGCCTACGGCCTGGCCGGCAACGGTCGCGATGAAATTCGCCGTCGCGTCGGGCAGATGCTGGAACTGGTCGGCCTGAGCGGCAGCGAGAAAAAGTACCCGGGCCAGTTATCCGGTGGTCAGCAACAGCGTGTGGCATTGGCCCGCGCCTTGGCGCCGGCGCCTTCGCTGTTGCTGCTCGACGAACCGATGTCTGCCCTCGACGCCCGGGTGCGTGAGCATCTGTGCACCGAACTGCGCCAGTTGCAACGCAATCTCGGCATCACCACCTTGATGGTTACCCACAACCAGGACGAGGCCATGCTGATGGCCGATCGCATTGCCGTGATGAACAACGGCAAGGTCGAGCAGTACGCCACGCCTCAGGAAATCTACAACCGCCCGGCGACGCCTTTTGTGGCGGAGTTCGTCGGTCAGGGCAACTGGCTGCCGTTCCACAGCAGCAGCGACAGCCACGCCAAAGTCGGCGGCTTGAACATGCGCCTGACCGATGGCAGCGCGAAGTCTTCGTCAGGCCGGCTGTTCTGCCGTCCGGAAGCGATCAACGTCAACCCGATCGTGCACGAGGAAAACCTGTTCCCGGCCAAGGTGCGCGAAATCACCTTCCTCGGCAATCGCTGCCGCATGAGCTTCGAACTCGACCAGTTGCCGGGTCACCCCTTGCTGGCTGAACTGGCACCGGAAGCCATGCCGCGTCTCGGTGCCCAGCAAATCATGGTGGCCCTGCCGCCACGCAGCCTGCAGGTGTTCGCCTGATGAGCGCGAATATGGCCCTGCCGATACCGCACAAGCAGGTTCGGCAGACCTCCCGCGCCGAGATCGGCGATCGGGTGTTCGTGGTCGGTGGCAAGGTATTGCTGCTGGTGTTGCTCGGCATCGCCGTATTGATGCCATTGCTGGCGATCTTCTGGCGTGGATTCAGCGCCGAAGCCGGGCAGGGCGGCGGTTGGCTGGCGGCCAAAGAGTTGGTGACCAGCGAAAATTTCCATTGGTTGCTCGGTAACAGCTTGAAGGTTTCCCTCAGCGTGGCGGCCATTGTCGTACCGCTGGCTTACCTGTTTGCCTACGCCCTGCAACGCACGTTGATTCCGGGCAAAGGCGTCTGGCGCGGCATCTCGCTGTTGCCCTTGATGGCACCGTCCATGCTGCCGGGGATTGCCCTGGTCTATCTGTTCGGCAACCAGGGCATGTTGCGTGGACTGCTCTCGGACAACATCTATGGTTTCTGGGGGATCGTGCTGGGCGAGGTCATCTACACCTTCCCCCATGCCTTGATGATTCTGCTGTCGGCCCTGTCCCTGGCGGATGCGCGCCTGTTCGATGCCGCCTCCAGTATGGGTGCCAGTCCGGCGAAAGCCTTCCGCAGCATCACCTGGCCGGCGACCCGTCAGGCCGTGTTCGCCGCGTTCTGTCTGGTCTTCACCCTGACCATCACCGATTTCGGGGTGCCTGTAGTGGTTGGTGGCGACTATCAAGTGCTGGCGCTGGAAGCCTACAAGGCGGTGGTCGGTCAGCAACAGTTCGGTCGCGGTGCGTTGATCGGCATGGTGTTGCTGTTGCCGGCCCTGTTCAGTTTCGGCGTCGATGCCTGGTTGCGCCGTCGTCATGGCGATTCCATGAGCGGTCGCGCCCAGGTGTTCAAACCGGCACCGTCGAAGCTGCGCGATGCCTGCTACCTGGCCATTGTCCTGTTGATCAGCGCCGCGTTGCTGCTGGTCTTCGGCATGGCGGTGTTCTCGTCCCTGGTGAAGTTCTGGCCTTACAACCTGTCGTTGTCGCTCAATCACTACCAGTTCAACGAAACCGCCGGTGGTGGCTGGCTGGCCTACGGCAACAGTTTGAAAATGGCCGTGGGCACGGCGCTGATCGGCAGCGTGTTGATTTTCACCGGCGCCTACCTGATGGAGAAAACCAAGGGCCAGCGCGGCCTGAACCTGACCTTGCGCATGCTCAGCTTCGTGCCGATGGCGGTGCCGGGTCTGGTGCTGGGCCTGGGTTACGTCTTCTTCTTCAACCTCACCGGCAACCCGCTGCACGTGCTCTACGGGACCATGACCCTGCTGATCGTGTGCACCATTGCGCACTATCTGACCACCGCGCAGATGACCGCGACCACGGCACTGCGCCAGCTAGACGCCGAGTTCGAAGCGGCCGCGCTGTCGCTCAAGGCACCGCTGTACCGCCACTACCTGCGCGTCACCGTGCCGATCTGCCTGCCGGCGTTGCTGGACATCGTGCGCTACCTGTTCGTCTCGGCCATGACCACCGTCTCGGCGGCGATCTTCCTCTACAGCCCCGACACCATCCTCGCGGCGGTGGCGGTATTGAACATGGATGACGCTGGCAACGTCGGCGGCGCGGCAGCGATGTCGACCCTGATTCTGTTCACCTCGGCGGGAGTGTCCCTGCTCCTGGCCTGGGCGTCGCGCGGCTTGCTGCGTCGCTCCCAGGCCTGGCGGCAGACCGCGCCTAGCCATTGATTCACCACCCTCAACTCAACTGCGCGTAAACAAAAAGGTAAAACGACATGTTCAAGCCCCTGGCCCTGGCCGCTGCTGTTCTCTCCGCTTTCAGCCTGAACGCCTTTGCGGCGAAAACCGAGTTGACGGTATACACCGCCCTCGAAGCCGAGCAGCTGACCGCTTACAAGGCGGCGTTCGAAAAGGCCAACCCGGACGTTGAAATCAAGTGGGTACGTGATTCCACCGGCATCATCACCGCCAAGCTGCTGGCCGAAAAAGCCCGCCCGCAGGCTGATGCTGTCTGGGGCCTGGCTGCTTCCAGCCTGGCGATTCTCGATCAGCAAGGTATGCTGCAAAGCTACGCGCCGAAGGACCTGGGCAAGATCGGCGCGAACTACCGTGACGCCGCCAATCCGCCAGCCTGGGTCGGCATGGACGTTTGGGCCGCGACCATCTGCTTCAACACCGTCGAAGCGGAAAAACAGGGCCTGACCAAGCCGGTGAGCTGGCAAGACCTGACCAAGCCTGAGTACAAGGGCAAGATCGTGATGCCGAACCCGGCCTCGTCCGGCACCGGTTTCCTCGACGTCAGCGCCTGGCTGCAAACCTTCGGCGAGAAGCAGGGCTGGGCTTACATGGATGGCCTGCACCAGAACATCGGCCAGTACGTTCACTCCGGTTCCAAGCCGTGCAAACTGGCCGCCGCCGGCGAGTTCCCGATTGGTATTTCCTTTGAGTACCCGGCTGTTCAGTTGAAACGCCAGGGCGCACCTCTGGACATCATCCTGCCGAAGGAAGGCCTGGGCTGGGAAATCGAAGCGACCGCCGTGATCAAGGGCACTGCCCATGAAGAAGCCGCGAAGAAACTGGCTGACTTCTCTGCCAGCCCCGAGGCGATGGACCTGTACAAAGAAAACTTCGCCGTACTCGCCCAGCCTGGCATCGCCAAGCCACAAACCGAGCTGCCGGCCGACTACGAGCAGCGCTTGATCAAGAACGACTTCGCCTGGGCTTCGAAGAACCGCGACGAGATCCTGACCGAATGGCGCAAACGCTATGACGGCAAGTCCGAGAAAGTGGTCGCCAAGTAACTGACTAAAAACTTGTGGCGAGGGAGCTTGCTCCCGTTCGGCTGCGCAGCAGTCGCAATTTAAGCGTACCGGGTCGGTCTGTTGACTCCACGCCTTCATTGCGGGGACTGCTTCACACTCCAACGGGAGCAAGCTCCCTCGCCACAAAGAGCGGGACATCATCCAGATGACACAACACAACGACATGCTGATCGTCGGCGCCGGCATCCTGGGCTTGTCCCATGCCTATGCGGCAGCCAAGCGCGGTCTCAAGGTCACCGTTTTCGAACGCAGCGAAACCCCGGTCGGCGCTTCGGTGCGTAACTTCGGCCAGGCGCTGGTCACCGGCCAGCCGCCGGGACCTATGCTGGAACTGGCCCGCGCCAGTCGCGAGATCTGGGGCGACTGGACGCAACTGGCAGGCCTGCAACTCAAGCGCAATGGCTCGTATCTGTTTGCCCGCACCGAGTCGGAAGAACAGTTGCTGGAAGCCTTCTGCGCCGGTCGCGCGGTCGAGCACGAATACCGCGTCAACCTTCTGCGCGGTGCCGCATTGAGGGATTTGTACGGCGGCCAGTTCCGCCACCACCGTGCTGCGTTGCACGGCATGGACGACCAACAACTGTATTCGCGCGAAGCGATTCCGGCACTGATCGACTTCCTGCGTCGCGACCTGGGCGTCACCTTCCATTTTTCCACCCTGGTGCGCGACATCGAGCCGGGTCGCCTGCACAGCACCGCCGGCAGTTTCAGCGCCGAGCAGATCATCGTCTGCTCAGGTCATGACTACCAGACCCTGCTGGCCGAACAGATCGCCGAGCTCGAGCCGCAAATCTGCCGCCTGCAAATGCTCCGCGCCCGCCCGCAGGTCAACCTGAACCTGCAACATGCCTTGCTCACCGGTTTGAGCTGCGTGCACTACGGCGCTTTCGCCGATCTGCCGGAAGCGGCAGCGGTGCAGGCTGAAATTCTGCGTTACGCGCCGCACCTGCATGAAAACGGCATTCACCTGCTGATCAGCCCGACGCCTTATGGCGAGCTGATCATCGGTGATTCCCACCACTATGGCCGCGATCCATCGCCATTCAACGCCGAACAGGTGGATGACTGGATGATCGAGCTGGCCGAGCAAACCTTGGGCTGCAAGGTGCAGGTGCTCGAACGTTGGCAGGGCGTCTATGGTTCACGGGGGCCTGGACCGTTTTCGTTCCTGCGCCCGGCCAAGGGTGTGAGTGCGGCATTGATGCACACGGGCGTCGGCATGAGCGTCGGCCCGGCAATGGCCGAACGTAACATCGCCACGGTATTGGGAGAAATCTGATGCAGCGCAATGAGCAGGTGATCGCTGAAGTCTTCGGTTTGTACGAGCGCTTTGGCGACAGCGATTACATCGGCGAGCCGGTGTCGCAGATCGAGCACATGTCCCAGGCGGCCGAACTGGCCATGGCCGAAGGCTACGATGACGAAGTGATTCTGGCGGCGTTTTTCCATGACATCGGGCACATCTGTGGCGAAAGCGCAGAGAATATGGGTGGTTTTGGCGTGGTCAGCCATGAGCGTCTTGGCGCTGACTACCTGCGTCGCGCCGGTTTCAGCGAGCGCATGGCGCGGCTGGTTGAATACCACGTGCAGGCCAAGCGTTATCTGACCCTCAAGGAGCCGGGGTACTACGAGCGCTTGAGTGAAGCCAGCCGCCGGACGCTGGAATATCAGGGTGGAGTGATGACGGCTGAAGAGGCCGAGGCGTTTGAGCAGGACCCGTTGTGTGAGGTGAGCTTGCGCATGCGCCAGTGGGACGAGTTGGCGAAAGAGATGCACGTGCCGGTGATTGATCTGGCGGTGTTGAAGGACAAGGCGGTGCGGCTGTTGGCTGCATAGAGCCTCTGCACTGAGGCGCGCCTATCGCGAGCAAGCTCGCTCCCACAGAGGACTTATGTCGGTCATACCATTCATGTGGGAACAATGGGGTCAGTACCGACAGCCCAAAAGATCCGGGTTTCAAAGCTGCTGCGCCAAAGCCTCAATCTGCTCCTGTCGCTCAGCCTGATTCAACTTCGGGTGCGGGTTGAGCGACGACCACTGCGGATGCGCCCGTGCCTTGTTCAACGCCTCTGGCAATTTTCCCTCGCGCCAGCTCTTGTCCTGAGGTGTCTCCACCTGAATGCTGTCCATGGCCGCGTGCCCGCGGGCATTGAGCGCTTGTAGAAGTTGCCGCTGGCGCAGTGCCAACAGTCGCAACACATTGTCATCGACGGTCAGCTCGCGCTGGCCTTTGATCTTGCCCATCAAGCGGCTGCCATAACTGCGCGCCGTTTGCAGTGCACCACCGGCAATCGCCCCGGCCAGCGCGGCGGCGCCGAGCGTGATGCCACCCACCAGCAGATCCACACCGGCACCCGCGGCCGCCCCGGCAGCGATCCCGCCCCCTACGCGCACGCCCAATTGCTTGAGGGTTTCCGGGTTGAACAGGTCATCGCCCCAGCGGCCATCGAGCAGCGGCAAGTCACTGGCCGCGGCATCCTGTGGACGGAAGGCAAACAGCTTGAGCAAGGCCTCGACACAACGCTGTTCACGCTGGCGCACCGCTTTGCGCAATTCGCTGATCGCGTGCTGCTCCTGTTCGGCATTGCTGACCACGCTACGACGGCAGGCCGCACAGTCGATCAATAATTCAGCAATCAATTGCGCTGCACTTTGCTGACGGGCCAGGCGTTGCGCCTGTTGATCGGCGATCAGGCGTTCCAATTGTGGCCGAGCGGTTTCCAGCAGCAAGGCGAGGCTCTCATAAAGCCTTCGTTCGCCATCTTCCGGCGGCGCAACGCTGTCGAAACGCACCAGCGCATGCAGGCCCAAACGCGCCAGGGCTTCACGCCAGGCGGGCTCGCGGTGGTTGTCGCTACTGACGAAATTCAGCACCGGCAGCAGCGGCTTGCCGCAACTGGCCAGCACTTCCAGCTCATCGCGGTATTTGGCCAGCACCGGCTCGCGGGCGTCGATCACATAGAGACCGGCGTCCGAGGCGAGCAGTTGCCGAAGGACTTTGGCTTCCTGTTCGAAGCGCTGCCGGGCTTCGCTGCCCTCAAGAAAGCGCGCCAGCCGCGCCGGCCCATCCAGTCGTTCGCCAGGACGCTCAAGACGTTCGAGATAGTCGAGCAAAGCGATCGCGTCTTCCAGACCTGGAGTGTCGTAAAGATCGAGCAACGGCTCACCGTCCACCGACAGCCGTGCCCCCTCGACATGCCGCGTGGTGCTGGGGCGATGGGACACTTCACCAAAACCGACATCCCGGGTGAGGGTGCGCAGCAACGAGGTCTTGCCGACATTGGTATGGCCGACCACGGCGAGTTTCAGCGGCTGTTGCCAGGCATCAGTCATGACCCTTCTCCAACCAGTTCAGCGGCATGCAATCGGCGAACGGCAACTCCAGCTGTTGCAGGGCGACATGCCAGTCACCCAGGCGTTCGGCATCCAGCGCCTCGCCGGGTGGCGCTTGCAGCAACCAGACGCGGGTAGCACCGGCGCTGCGGGCCAGCTCGGCGATCAAGGCCAGGCTGCCGCGGTCCGGCGAGCGCCGCGGATCGCAAGCGATGGCCAGGCGCGCGGGCGGAAAGCGGCTAAGTTGTTCAAGGAGTTTTTGCCGGGATTCGCGGCTGTCGAGAATACCGGCGTTGCTGACGTTTTTTGGCAAATTCGGCGGCCACGGGCGGTCGTCGTCCAGTTCGATGCCCACCAGCAAGGCGCCATCGGTTTGCTGCTCACTGACCCCGCTTTCTACGCGATGCAGTTGCGTCGGTGCGGCGTCGCTCACACCCAGGCGTTCGCTGGAGGGCATCAGCCGTTCACGCAATTGCGCGTAACCGGGCAGGTTCAGGTCGAGTTTGAGTGCAGCCTGTCCGGCTTTCCAGCGCCACAGACAAAACCCGGCGAGCAACAACCGCGGCAGCACGCCGTATACGAGCAATACGCCTACCAGCCAGGTGGCCCAGGCCTGCCGGGCGCTTTCGATGTTCAGCGCGCTGTCACCACTGGCGCGGATCATGTCCACGGTGGGCACGTTGAAGCCGAGCAGGGCGGGCAAGGCGCCGAGCGCCTGGGTCACGGTGATGAAGGTATCGGCACTGAGAATGGTGGTTTCCCAGACAAAACCGTAGCGCCGGGTGGCCATCAGCATCAGCAGGATCACCAGGGCACTGACCATCGCCAGCAACCACAGACTGTTGACCAGCACGCCGATGGCCCAGCGATTGAGTTTCTGCCGCTGCAACAGCAGGAGCAAGGCAGGCGCCAGTTGTGCGGCCTTGGCGTCCCGGGCGAGTTTTTCGCTGAGCCACAGCCACAAACGCCCAAGGCTGGCGCCGTGCTCGCCAGCGAAGATCAGCCCCAGGGCCCAGCTCAGCAGCAGGATCAGGTTGAGTCCGAGCAGGCTGCCCAACGCCCAGAACACGTTCACCGGCGCTTGGCCCAGTGCGGCAAATGCCAGGCCCGCGCCGCTGATCACGGCCAGGATGGCGAGCACGATCAGTGCCAGCCGCGCACCTTGCAGCCAGTGTTTCAGAGCCGTCGCCAAGCCATCGCGTTCAGCCAGCCACAGGGCGCGACGCTTGATGCGCGACGGCAAGTCGCCGCCGGCGGCGCGGGCCAATCGGTTGGCTTCCAGATCGTCCAGGGGACCGGCGTGCTCTTCGCGCAGGCGGATGGTTTCTGTCAGCCAGAGGTTATTCAGTTCAGTCACGCGGCATCCCGTCGCTCAATTGAGCTGTGAGCATAACCGCTGTGGCGCTTATCGGCGAAAGCGCGGCTCTGGTATCCTCACCAACATGACTAAATCACTCCCTCTAAGCCTGATCGCAGCCCTCGGTGAAAACCGTGTGATCGGCGTCGACAACAGCATGCCCTGGCACCTGCCAGGGGATTTCAAATACTTCAAGGCCACTACCCTGGGCAAGCCGATCATCATGGGTCGCAAGACCTGGGATTCCCTCGGTCGTCCACTTCCGGGTCGCTTGAATATCGTCGTCAGCCGTCAGACCGATCTACTGCTGGAAGGCGCGGAGGTGTATCCGTCGCTGGAAGCCGCCGTGGTGCGCGCCGAGCAATGGGCGAAAGAGCAGGGCGTCGACGAACTGATGCTGATTGGCGGTGCGCAGCTGTATGCGCAGGGGCTGGCTCAGGCCGATCGCCTGTACCTGACCCGCGTGGCGCTGAGCCCGGAAGGCGATGCGTGGTTTCCGGAGTTTGATTTGAACCAGTGGAAACTGGTGTCGGATGTGCCGAATCCGGCCGAAGGCGACAAGCCGGCGTACAACTTCGAAGTCTGGGAAAAAGCCTGACCTTGTGGCGAGGGAGCTTGCTCCCGCTGGGCTGCGCAGCAGACCCAAAAAGCCGGCATCGCATTCTTACTGGAAGATTGCATCGGCCAGTTTGGGGTCGCTTCGCGACCCAGCGGGAGCAAGCTCCCTCGCCACAAGGTGGTTCAACCGTTAAGCCTGCGCCAACTCTGCAAGCTCATCGGCATCCAGCAGTGCCTTGTCAGTCTGTTGCATGATCTGGCTGGTGATCGCACCGGCCGTCATCGATCCGCTCACGTTCAACGCCGTACGACCCATATCAATCAGCGGCTCGACCGAAATCAGCAACGCCACCAGTGACACTGGCAAGCCCATCGCTGGCAGCACGATCAGTGCGGCAAAGGTTGCGCCGCCACCGACACCGGCCACACCGGCCGAGCTCAGCGTCACAATCGCCACCAGCGTTGCGATCCACAGCGGATCCAGCGGGTTGATGCCTACGGTTGGCGCAACCATCACCGCCAACATCGCCGGGTACAGACCGGCACAGCCGTTCTGGCCGATGGTCGCACCGAACGAGGCGGCGAAACTGGCGATGGACGACGGGATGCCCAGGCGGCGGGTTTGCGCTTCGATGCTCAACGGGATAGTCGCCGCGCTGGAACGGCTGGTGAAGGCGAACGTCAGCACCGGCCAGACCTTGCGGAAGAAGCGCAGCGGGTTGATCCCGGCGGCCGACACCAGCAGGCCATGCACGACAAACATCAGGCCCAGGCCTATGTAGGACACCACCACGAAACTGCCGAGCTTGATGATGTCTTGCAGGTTGGAGCCGGCGACCACTTTGGTCATCAGCGCCAGTACACCGTAGGGGGTCAGCTTCATCACCAGGCGCACCAGGCGCATCACCCAGGCTTGCAGGGTGTCGATGGCGTTGATCACTTTCTGACCTTTTTCCGCGTCATCCTTGAGCAGTTGCAGTGCGGCAACGCCCATGAACGCGGCAAAGATCACCACGCTGATGATCGACGTCGGCTTGGCCCGCGCCAGATCGGCGAACGGGTTCTGCGGAATGAACGACAGCAGCAACTGCGGCACATTCAGGTCGGCGACCTTGCCGGCGTAGTCGCTCTGGATGGTTTGCAGGCGCGCCATTTCCTGGGTGCCGGCCACCAGACCTTCGGCGGTCAGGCCGAACAGGTTGGTCAGGCCGATGCCGATCAGCGCCGCGATGGCGGTGGTGAACAGCAGCGTGCCGATGGTCAGGAAGCTGATCTTGCCCAGGGACGAGGCGTTGTGCAGACGGGCCACGGCGCTAAGGATCGAGGCAAACACCAGCGGGATCACGATCATTTGCAGCAATTGCACGTAGCCGTTGCCGACCAGATCGAACCAGCCGATCGAGGCTTTCAGTACCGGGTTGCCGGCACCGTAAATTGTGTGCAACGCCACACCGAACAGCACGCCCAGCGCCAACGCGAGCAGGACTTTTTTCGCCAGGCTCCAGGTCGTGTGGCGGGTTTGCGCCAGACCGAAGAGCAGGGCTAGGAATACCAGCAGATTGAGGATCAGCGGCAGATTCATGAACACTCCGAAAAAGACTTTGCCAACTGCCTTCCCGGGCAGCTGCGAACCGGCAAGCCTAACAGCTTGAATTCCAATCATTTAATATCAAAAACAGAGGGTGACTGTCGTTTTTGGAATAAGCGAATGTCGCTGAGGGAAATGCAACTGACGCGAAAGGGACGCGCACGGTCGCTGACAGACGAGGACTGTCACACTTATTTGTTAGCGTCGATGTCTTTCTATCAGGGAGATATTTCGATGAAGTTCGCACCGAAACTGCTGGCAGCAGCACTGTGCCTCGGCCTCGCCGGACAGGTCATGGCAACGGATCTGAAACACTGGCCGGCTGACCAGGCCAAGGCGCTGGACGCCATGATCGCCGCCAACGCCAACAAGGGTAACTACGCGGTGTTCGACATGGACAACACCAGTTACCGCTACGACCTCGAAGAGTCGTTGCTGCCGTACATGGAAAACAAGGGCCTGATCACCCGCGAGAAGCTTGATCCCTCGCTGAAACTGATGCCGTTCAAGGACACCGCCGACCACAAGGAAAGCCTGTTCAGCTACTACTATCGCCTCTGCGAAGTGGATGACATGGTCTGCTACCCGTGGGTCGCCCAGGTGTTCTCCGGCTTCACGCTGAAGGAACTCAAGGGCTATGTCGACGAGATGATGGCGTCCGGCAAACCGGTTCCGGCCACTTATTACGAAGGCGATGTGGTCAAGAAGCTCGACGTCAATCCGCCGAAACTCTTCACCGGCCAGCAAGAGCTCTACAACAAGCTGATGGAGAACGGCATCGAAGTCTACGTGATGACCGCCGCCTCCGAAGAGCTGGTGCGCATGGTCGCGGCCGATCCGAAATACGGCTACAACGTCAAACCGGAAAACGTGATCGGCGTGTCGATGCTGCTCAAGGACCCGAAAACCGGCGAACTGACCACCGCGCGCAAGCAGATCACCGCCGGCAAGTATGACGAGAAGACCAACCTCGGCCTCGAACTGACCCCGTACCTGTGGACCCCGGCGACCTGGATGGCTGGCAAACACGCGGCGATCCTGACCTACATCGACGAATGGAAAAAGCCGGTTCTGGTCGGCGGCGATACCCCGACCAGCGACGGCTACATGCTGTTCCACGGCGTCGACGTGGCCAAGGGCGGCATTCACCTGTGGGTCAATCGCAAGGACAAGTACATGACCCAGCTCAACGGCATGATGGCCAAGAACGCCGCGGCCCAGGCCAAGGAAGGGCTGCCGGTGACGGCGGACAAGAACTGGGTGATCGTCAAGCCTGAAGAGATCCAGTAACCGATCCATCCCTGTAGGAGCGAGCATGCTCGCGATGGTCGTCAACGATGACGCTGGCTGCCTGATACCTGGAGGTGCTCTGTCATCCATCGTCGGAACGCCGCCCGGAGCAAGCTCGCTCCTACAGGTGAAAGGTGATTGGCAGAAACAAAAATGCCCCGCACTTGGCGGGGCATTTTCTGTTCAACGCTTGAGCCTTACAGCCCGTCAAGCATCGCCTTGTTACGCACCGCACCCTTGTCGGCGCTGGTCGCCAGCAGGGCGTAGGCTTTCAGGGCGGTGGTCACTTTACGTGGACGCACTTCCACCGGTTTCCAGCCCTTCTTGTCTTGCTCGACACGGCGGGCCGCCAGTTCTTCGTCGCTGACCAACAGGTTGATCGAGCGGTTCGGAATGTCGATCAACACCTTGTCGCCGTCCTGCACCAGGCCGATGGCGCCACCCGCGGCGGCTTCCGGCGAAGCGTGGCCGATGGACAGGCCCGAGGTGCCGCCAGAGAAACGGCCGTCGGTGAGCAGGGCGCAGGCTTTGCCCAGGCCTTTGGATTTCAGGTACGAAGTCGGGTAGAGCATTTCCTGCATGCCCGGGCCGCCTTTCGGGCCTTCGTAACGGATGATGACGATGTCGCCTTCCTTCACTTCGTCAGCGAGGATGCCGCGCACGGCGCTGTCCTGGCTTTCGAAGATCTTGGCGTTGCCTTCGAAGACGTGGATCGACTCGTCGACACCGGCGGTTTTCACCACGCAGCCGTCGAGGGCGATGTTGCCGTAGAGAACGGCCAGGCCGCCTTCTTTCGAGTAGGCGTGTTCGAAGCTGCGGATGCAGCCGTTTTCACGGTCGTCGTCGAGGGTTTCCCAGCGGGTCGACTGGCTGAACGCGGTTTGCGTCGGGATGCCGGCCGGGCCTGCCTTGAAGAAGTGGTGCACGGCTTCGTCGTCGGTCTGGGTGATGTCCCACTTGGCGATGGCTTCTTCCATGCTGCGGCTGTGCACGGTCGGCAGGTCGGTGTGCAGCAAGCCACCACGGGCCAGCGAACCGAGGATGCTGAAGATGCCGCCGGCACGGTGCACGTCTTCCATGTGGTACTTCTGGATGTTCGGCGCGACTTTGCACAGTTGCGGCACACTGCGCGAGAGACGGTCGATGTCGCGCAGGTCGAAATCGATCTCGGCTTCCTGGGCGGCAGCCAGCAGGTGCAGGATGGTGTTGGTCGAACCGCCCATGGCGATGTCGAGCATCATGGCGTTTTCGAACGCCTTGAAGTTGGCGATGTTGCGCGGCAACACCGACTCGTCGTTCTCGCCGTAGTAGCGCTTGCACAGTTCGACGATGGTGCGGCCGGCCTGCAGGAACAGCTGCTCGCGGTCGCTGTGGGTGGCCAGGGTCGAACCGTTGCCCGGCAGGGCCAGGCCCAGGGCTTCGGTCAGGCAGTTCATCGAGTTGGCGGTGAACATGCCGGAGCACGAACCGCAGGTCGGGCAGGCGCTGCGCTCGTACTCGGCGACCTTCTCGTCAGAAGCGCTGGAGTCGGCGGCGATCACCATGGCGTCGACCAAGTCGAGGCCGTGGGAAGCGAGTTTGGTCTTGCCGGCTTCCATCGGGCCGCCGGAAACGAAGATCACCGGGATGTTCAGGCGCAGGGCGGCCATCAGCATGCCGGGGGTGATCTTGTCGCAGTTGGAGATACAGACGATGGCGTCGGCGCAGTGGGCGTTGACCATGTACTCCACGGAGTCGGCAATGATCTCGCGGCTCGGCAGCGAATAGAGCATGCCGTCGTGGCCCATGGCGATGCCGTCATCGACCGCGATGGTGTTGAATTCCTTGGCCACGCCGCCAGCGCGTTCAATTTCGCGGGCAACCAGTTGGCCCAGGTCTTTGAGGTGCACGTGGCCCGGTACGAACTGGGTGAAGGAGTTGGCAATGGCGATGATCGGCTTTTTGAAGTCGTCATCTTTCATCCCCGTGGCGCGCCAGAGGGCGCGGGCGCCGGCCATGTTGCGGCCGTGGGTGGATGTTTTCGAGCGGTAATCAGGCATGAAGCACTCCGGGCGGCTAATCAGGTATCAAAAGGGAAGTGAGCTTCTATTGACGTCTGGAACACCCGGAAATGGCCGTGTGTCTGGAAGTTGCCGATAACTTTGCGGGATCGCCGCGCGCTTCAGCTTGAGCTCATAAACCCGCCGGGGGATGACTGGCGATGAATGTTCGCGATTCTACACGGCTGGCGGCTGGAGGGAATGGTTGTGCGCTTGCACAAGACGCACGGACCATCTCCTGTAGGAGCGAGCATGCTCGCGATGGACTCAAGGGGTGTCAGGCAACCAGCTTTATCGTTGACGACGATCGCGAGCGAGCTCGCTTCTACAAGGGCGGCGGTTGACCTGCGCGTTCAGACCTAGAGCAGTGGTGCTTAACAGCAGGAATGCCAGTGCCAAGGTCGATTGAAGATCACTTGCGCTCAAGTTGATGAGGGCACTGATCAGACCGCCAAAGATAAACACCAACGTATTGCCCGCCGAGGCGCTAGTGCCTGCGTTATTGGGGAACACATCCATTGCTTTGGACGTGGCGATAGGGCGGGCGATGGTCGTGCCGACGGTACATATAATCATAGGGACTAATACTGTCAGGGCTGAAAGCCCCAGCGATATTGAGAGTAAAAGCATCAGCAGCCCTGAGAGGAAAATCAGGCTTAGGCCGACAACGATTTGCGTGTTGGGCGCTATCCGATTGGCAAGAACTTGGGCGGCGATCCCGCCGATTATGTAAGCCGCACCGTAGATCAACAAAGTCAGGGAGAACTCAAAGGTCGACATTTGCAACTGATCCATGAAGATCAGCGGTGAGACTACGATGAAGGAAAAATGGCAGGTGAAAGCGATGGCCGCGATGAGCCAATAGCCCATGAAACTCAAGTCAGCACACACACGTCGGTACGAATGAATGATGTTCTGGCGTGAGGCCCCGGCGGGACGCTGATCCTCCAGAAAGAAATACGCCTTGAGAAATACGGTCACAGCCAATGCAATGAACAGGTAAAAACTACCCGGCCAATCCAGCGCCTGCTGCAGCACGCTTCCCATAAATGGCGAAACGGAAATGAAAATTCCGCTGGCCGTGACCATCAGAATTCGCAGTCGATCTCGCTCTGGGCCTCCGAACAAATCCTGAACCAGCGCCTGTGACAGCACGAAGCAGCCGCAACCGACTGCCTGGACTACCCGGAACATCAAAAACCAGGTGTATTCGGTCGACAGGACACATCCTGTTGAGCCAATGATTGAGACCGCCATTCCCGCAAGGAGTAGACCCTTGCGCCCAATTGCATCCGAAAGTGGTCCGATCAGCAGTTGAGATACGGAGATACCTATAGCAAACAAGCTGATTGAAAATGCAATGTCGGCAGGTGAGGTTTGGAAGTGATTGGCCAAGGCCGGGACTGATGGTAGCAAGACATCGAGAGGAAAGACTCCGAGCAGCACCATCGTCATTAAGAGAACGACCGCTGACCGACGTTTTTTTGCAGATATGGCATATTTTTCATTGCTCATCGAAAAGTCCTGCCTTGGAGAAAATTTGCCGATTGGCAGGCAGATCGAAGAGTCCGGCTTTTTTCAATGCTTGCAGAGTCGCACCTGCACCTGACTGTACACGGAGAAGATGAGCGTTTTCACTCGTCATATCGGTCAGTATTTCCGCGACAGTTGCTTCTTCCAGGCATGCACTGCGAAGGCTTTCGCCAAGCCAGCGTTCATCAATTTCAAAGAAAATATGCAGTATTTCCAAGAGCAACTTGGCGACAAAAGTACTCTGTTCGCAGCTCAGGTGCACCCATAGATAATGGAACACCTCGCTAAAGTAACGACTGTGCAGCGCCTCATCCGCGAGATGGTCTCTGAGCATTTCTTGAACGCTGCACACTAACGTGTGGCGGCATACGTCCAGCAGTTCCTTGGCGATAATCGTCTCCGACACAAAGCCAACAAGAAACCATGCCAGTGTTTTGTGCCTGTCCGGTGTGCCGTCGATCAGGGCGTTCAGTCTTATTATTCGCTGGGGCATTACTGGCCGATCAGTCATGCCATAAAAGTCAGCAATTTGCTCGGCGAGATTATTGGAGAATAGGGCGTGATAACCTTCATCGGTATAGAGCTGCAGCGCGGCTGTTTTCATTCGTTTAGGAATGGAGATACCGAGGTCGCTGTGGACAATGGTTTCGACTGATCGATTGACAATGCGGTGTTCAAGCAGTGTTGTGTAATCAAGAAAATGCACCAAATGATTTGCGGATAGGCGATGAACGACAGCTCTACCTGCTGTTTTTATCGACGAGTGATTCAGGTAAGGGAGGAATGCCGGGGGAAACCAGTATCGAGTTTCTAGTTGTTTTTCTATGTCCGTTGCTAGTAGATAGCAGTACTCGCTACTTCGTACCGACGCTCGGGTGTTCCATTCGCCTAGGGTGAAGCGCTGGGGCCACAAAGCGGAATCGGAGGACGGGTCTATAAGTGGTGAAGTCATTACTTTTACTCCCTGCCGCTTAGCAATAATGTCATTTCCTCGCACATCACTTGCCCATTGCTCTTACCGCAACCAACAAAGAACAATGGTTGCTCTGGGCTGTCCGCAAGCCTCAACAGCGTCTCGACCTGATCGTCCGTCAATGCACCGGTCAACCAAGTTTTCAATCCCAGCGAAGTAGCTACCAATTGGAAGGTCTGGGAAATGTGACCTGCTTCGATATAGGCCATTCGGTAGGCTCGCGAATGCTCATATTTCCACCATAGTTTGTCGAATCGACTGGTGATAAATAGTCCGACCGGCAAGTTATTAATGAAATGTTGCCCGCATAGTAGGTGCCCCAAAGGTTCAAAAGGTAAGCGATTGACGAAACTCAGCGCGTGTTCTGTGGGGTGGTAGGCGTAGAGACCGGGTTTCAAACCGGCAACGTTTTGAACCTGAAGAAAACCTTCACAAGCATTTAGTCCGCCGCCGGATGGGCTACTTCGCCGAGCTTGGAGGCCTTCGGCAATACTTTCGTCGATGTCGTTCGTGCGTTCATGTAAATAGCCGAGTGACAGGTAAAGCAGCGTACTGACTGTTTCCAGAGAAATGGCTTCTCCGGTAAAGGTACGGCAAGTTTTTCGGTTGATCAGGACGTTTGTCAGGGAGGTTTCCGGCAGGCAGGAAGGCTTTGGAAGGACAATCAGTTCGCGAGCCGTGAATTCCGAGAGTCTGCTTTGAGGGGCGGGAGTGTTGAGTACTGCTGTACAATGTTCGAGATATTGTCTTGACCATTCATGAACATCTTGGGGGGCGTGATCGCAGGGGATGTTTTTAGTGCCAATGTGGAATATTTTTGAGAGTTCATCCCAACCCCCATTCAATATTTTTTATATTGGAATTAGTAAGAATTCCAACGCTTAGAAGATGAGCGTCGATGGTGTTAGAAACGTTAAATGTTTTTGGGTTATCAATTATTTCTGAAAGTCGGGTTGAATATTCAAGATTAAGCTCAAACTGTTTGTGGTTTTTGTAATCCAAAACAATCTGGCAAGGTGGCCGCGGAATTATGAATAAGTGAGGATTTATTTGCATTTTTGGAGTTCTCTGGAAAGGATCTCAGAGAACGCGGGGTAGCCGGCACTCCCCAGCGCCTCACTTACTTAGCGGGCTTTTGAGGAAACCAAAAAAGCCAGGTTGGCGATGGTGGAAGCTTCCAGAGTAATTGCTTTCATGGTTGGAACTTCTTTTTTGTTTTTAAGTGATGCCACTTCGTAGTGATAACTTGATCATAGGTATTAATTTGTTTTTTTCAATGAAATGTTATGTAAGGATTTTCCGGTAATTTTGTCGGAGTGATCTTACATTTATGCCTTCTTCTAAATTAGCTTCGAAAAATTGCACAGGAATGTAGAGACGGGGTCTGGCGAGGGGGGATGTATTTGGAGAGTTGAGGGAAGCTAAAAAACAGAAGGGAGCCGATTGGCTCCCCTTTTCAAGCGGAATAAATCAGCTATTCGGCAACAACCGGCAGGTAATGCTCTTGATGTAACGCGTCTCGGCAATCGCCGGATGCACCGGATGATCCGGGCCCTGGCCGCCGCGCTCGAGCATCTGGATATTGCGGTCCAGGTGGCGGGCGCTGGTCAGCAGGATGTTTTGCAGGTCGTCTTCCGGCAGGTGCATCGAGCACGAAGCGCTGACGAGGATGCCGTCCTTGGTGAGCAGGCGCATGGCTTGCTCGTTCAGGCGACGGTAGGCGCCTTCGCCGTTTTTCATGTCTTTCTTGCGTTTGATGAACGCCGGCGGGTCGGCCACGATCACGTCAAAACGTTCTTCGCTGGCTTTCAGCTCCTTGAGCACTTCGAACACGTCGCCTTCGATGCAGGTCATCTTGTCGGCGAAGCCGTTCAGCGCGGCGTTACGCTCGACGCCATCGAGGGCGAAGCCCGACGCATCGACGCAGAATACTTCACTGGCGCCGAAGGCTGCCGCTTGAACGCCCCAGCCGCCGATGTAGCTGTACAGGTCGAGAACGCGCTTGCCCTTGGCATAAGGTGCCAGGCGCGCGCGGTTCATGCGGTGGTCGTAGAACCAGCCGGTTTTCTGGCCTTGAATGACCGGTGCTTCGAATTTCACGCCGTTCTCTTCCAGGGCGACCCACTCCGGCACCAGGCCGAACACGGTTTCGACGTAGCGGGTGAGGCCTTCGGCGTCACGGGCGGCGGAGTCGTTCTTGAACAGGATGCCGCTTGGCTTGAGCACTTGGGTCAGGGCAGCGATGACGTCGTCCTTGTGGGCTTCCATGGTCGCCGAGGCGATCTGTACCACGAGGATGTCGCCGAAACGGTCGACCACCAGGCCTGGCAGCAGGTCGGAGTCGCCGTAGACCAGGCGGTAGAACGGCTTGTCGAACAGGCGGTCGCGGATCGACAGGGCCACGTTCAGGCGGTGCACCAGCAGCGACTTGTCCAGCGGCAGCTTGATGTCGCGGGACAGCACGCGAGCGCAGATCAGGTTGTTCGGGCTCATGGCGACGATGCCCAGCGGCTTGCCGCCGGCGGCTTCGAGGATCGCCTGGTCGCCGGCCTTGAAACCATGCAGAGGCGTCGCGGCGACGTCGATTTCGTTGCTGTAGACCCACAAATGACCGTTGCGCAGACGACGGTCGGCGTTGGCTTTGAGGCGCAGGCTAGGCAGGGACATGTCGTCGCTCCGGAAAAAAGAGCGGGAGTATAGCCTGTTGAGGCCGCCGATAGGCTGGCAAGTGGATGTATGGAGCGCTGGATTGGCCGTTGCTTACAAAGTTGTCACAAGATTTGGTATGTCGGATCCAATATCATAAAGGTTAGAATCGCCGCCTGACCCAGAGTGTGCACTTATGTCCCAAGAGTTGACTTCCGAACAGATCCAACAAGCCCTGCAGGGCATCAGCGTACCGGCCCAGCCGCAAATCATGGTGGATTTGCAGATGGAGCAGTACATGCCCGACCCGGATCTGGAAGTCATCGCCAAGCTGATTTCCCAGGACCCGGGCCTTTCCGGTTCCTTGCTGAAGATCGTCAACTCGCCGTATTACGGCCTGAGCCACAAGATTGCCTCGATCCAGCGTGCGGTGAACCTGCTGGGCAGCCGCTCGATCATCAACCTGATCAATGCGCAGTCGATCAAGGGCGAGATGAACGACGAAACCATCGTCACTTTGAACCGGTTCTGGGACACCGCTCAGGACGTGGCGATGACCTGCCTGACTCTGGCCAAGCGCATCGGCGTGGAAAACGGTGACGAGGCTTACGCACTGGGCCTTTTCCACGACTGCGGCGTGCCGCTGATGCTCCAGCGCTTCCCCGATTACATGGGCGTGCTGGAACAGGCCTACGCCAACGCCAGCGCCGATTGCCGCGTTGTGGACACGGAAAACCAGGTGTTCAATACCAACCACTCGGTGGTCGGTTATTACACCGCCAAGTCCTGGCGCCTGCCGGAGCACGTGAGCGCGGCGATTGCCAATCATCACAACGCCCTGGCGATCTTCAGCGATGAGTCCTCGCGCAACACCCCGCTGAAAAACCTGCTGGCGATCCTGAAGATGGCCGAGCATATCTGCGCGTCCTACCGGGTGCTGGGCAACCAGGCCGAAGATCACGAGTGGAATAGCATCGCGCACCTGGTGCTCGATTATGTCGGTCTCTCGGACTATGACTTCGAGACGTTGAAGCAGACCATCCGGGATCTCGGTACCCATCGCTGAGTGCGGTACTCTTAGGGCTCGCAAGCCTGATTCGAGAGCACCATGCCTGAATTACCCGAAGTCGAAACCACCCGTCGCGGCATCGCGCCGCATCTGGAAGGCCAGAAGGTCAGCCGGGTCATCGTGCGTGACCGCCGTCTGCGCTGGCCGATCCCGGAAGACCTCGATGTGCGCCTGTCCGGGCAGCGCATCGTATTGGTGGAGCGGCGTGCCAAGTACCTGTTGATCAACGCCGAGGTCGGCACCTTGATCAGCCATTTGGGCATGTCGGGTAATTTGCGCCTGGTCGAGGCCGGTCTTCCGGCCGCCAAGCACGAGCATGTGGACATCGAACTGGAGTCGGGCCTGGCCCTGCGTTACACCGACCCGCGACGTTTTGGCGCGATGCTCTGGAGCCTCGATCCGCTCAATCACGAACTGCTGATTCGCCTGGGGCCGGAGCCGCTGACCGACCTGTTCGACGGTGAGCGCCTGTTCCAGCTGTCCCGTGGGCGGTCGATGGCGGTCAAACCCTTCATCATGGACAACGCCGTGGTCGTAGGCGTCGGCAATATCTATGCGACTGAAGCGCTGTTCGCCGCCGGGATCGACCCGCGCCGCGAAGCCGGGAGCATTTCCCGGGCGCGCTATTTGAAGCTGGCCATTGAAATCAAACGCATCCTGGCCGCCGCCATCGAGCGCGGCGGTACCACGTTGCGCGATTTCATTGGCGGTGACGGTCAGCCGGGGTATTTCCAGCAGGAGCTGTTTGTGTACGGCCGGGGTGGCGAACACTGCAAGGTCTGCGGGACTGAATTGCGGGAAGTGAAGCTGGGGCAGCGTGCGAGCGTGTTTTGCCCACGTTGTCAGCGCTGATACGCCCGACCATGTTAGAGGCCTGGAACGGCTGATGGACCTCGCTCCCGCAGCGGATTTGTAAGCGACACAAATCAACTGTGGGAGCGAGCTTGCTCGCGATGGCGGCCTAAAGTACGCCGAATGACTCAAGCCTTACCGGTAATCTTCCGGTACTTCTCCATCAACTGCTCTTCAGTCTCCGGATGGGCTTCGTCCAGCGGAATGCAATCGACCGGGCAAACCTGCTGGCACTGCGGTTCGTCGTAGTGGCCGACGCACTGGGTGCACAGGTTCGGGTCGATCACGTAGATCTCTTCGCCTTGAGAAATGGCGGCGTTCGGGCACTCGGGTTCGCAGACGTCGCAGTTGATGCAATCGTCGGTGATGATCAGGGACATGCTAACTCCAGCCGGGGCGGCGGGCCCGGGCGCAATAAATCAATGCGCGTAATTGTGCCGCATTGGCGCTGTGGGAGCGAGCCTGCTCGCGAAAAACCTGAGAACGCCGCAGGGCATCAGGCTTCCAGCGTCATCGTTGACGCCCATCGCGAGCAGGCTTGCTCCTACAGATTGCAGATTACTTCTTGAAGCGCTCGGTCAGGGCGTCCGCCACCGCAGGGTGCACGAACTTGGTGATATCGCCGCCCAGGGCTGCGATTTCACGGACCAGCGTCGAGGAAATAAACGAATAACGCTCGGACGGGGTGAGGAACAGGCTTTCCACGTCCGGTGCCAGTTGGCGGTTCATGTTGGCCAGCTGGAATTCGTATTCGAAGTCCGAAACCGCACGCAAGCCACGCAGGAACACATTGGCGTTCTGCTCTTTGGCGAAATGCGCCAGCAGCGTCGAGAAGCCGACGACTTCAACGTTGGGCAGATGTTTGGTGACCTCGCGGGCCAGCTCAACGCGCTGTTCCAGGGGAAACAGCGGGTTTTTCTTCGGGCTGGCGGCGACGGCAATGATCACGTGGTCGAACAGGCGCGAGGCGCGTTCGACCAGATCGCCATGGCCCTTGGTAATAGGGTCGAAGGTACCTGGGTACAACACTCGGTTCATCGCGTCGTCCTGGCGGGAATCCGTTGGGGAGTCGGATGGTATCGCAGCCTTCCCGGTCGGCCAAGTCGCCTGTGGGGTAAGAAAGCACTATAGACGAGGGGAATAATCGTCCTTTTCATGGGTTTTTCAAACGTTCGGCCAGGGAAGTCGCCAATTGTGCGGTCAGCCCGTACACCGACAATTGCGGGTTGGCACCAATGCTGGTGGGGAACAACGAGCCGTCATGGATCGACAGATTGGCCAGCTGATGATGGCGGCCGAGGCTGTCGGCCACGGCGTTTTTCGGGTCTTCGCCCATGGCGCAGCCACCCATCACATGGGCGCTGCCCAGGCGTGTGCGGTACAACTCGAGGCTCAAACCGTCGATCATGGTGCGGGCTTCGGCCAGGGTTTTGACGTAGCGGGCATCCGCGTGCATCGGCATCACGGCCCGGGCACCGCCGGCGAACTGGATTTCGGCCATGGTGTGGAAGGCCCGACGCAATCCGTCCCAGGCGTAGGGCGACATCGAGTAGTCGAGTACTGGCGTGTTGTCGCCGCGTAACTCGACGTTGCCGCCGGGGCTGTCCGGGTGAAACCCGTCCCGCAGCAATGCCAGCATGGCGTGGGTGTGCGGCAGGTTGGCCATGTGCTGCGAGTTGTCCTGACCGAAGCCGCCGAGCAGTGTGGTCGCCAGCGCCGGATGCAGGGGCGGAACTTCCAGTTTGAAGGACATCTTGCCCGTGGCACCGTCCTGCCACTGGAAGTGGTCGGAGTAGATCGACTGCGGCGCACCGTAGAACGGGTTGACGACGTCGTCGAACAGGGCCGCAGACATGTTCACCGGATGGATGAAGGTGCGTTTGCCCAGGCGCTTGTGCGGGTCAGGCGCATCGGAGCGCATCAACAGCGCCGGGCTGTTGATGCCGCCGCCGGCCAGCACGAAATGCCGCGCCTTGACGGTGATGGTGCGCCCGGTCGGCGCGACGCAGCGTGCATCCATGGCCGAGCAGGTGAGGCCAGTGACCTTGTCGCCGTTGAGAGTGAATTTTTCCGCTCGGGCGAGATAAAGCAGCTCGCCGCCCTTTTCCAGGGTGGCCGGAATGGTGGTGACCATCATCGATTGCTTGGCATTGGTCGGGCAGCCCATGCCGCAGTAGCCGAGGTTCCAGCAGCCGCGCACGTTACGCGGGATCACATGCCAGCTGTAGTTCAACGCTTCGCAGCCTTTGCGGATCACATCGTTGTTGGCATTGGGCGGCACCATCCAGGGTGCGACACCCAGACGCTGTTCCATTTTTTCGAACCACGGCGCCATCTCCTCAGGGCTGTGGCCCTTTACGTCATGCTCTTTGGCCCAGTGTTCGAGGGTCGGCTGCGGGGTGCGGAAGCTCGAGGTCCAGTTGACCAGCGTAGTGCCGCCCACGGCGCGCCCTTGCAGGATGGTAATGGCGCCGTCCTTGCTCATGCGGCCGATGCCTTCCTGGTAGAGGCTGCTGTAGGCCTGGTCTTCGAGCATCTTGAAATCGCTGCTGGTCTTGAGCGGGCCTTCTTCGATCAGCAGCACTTTATAGCCGGCGGCGCTGAGGATCTCGGCGGTGGTGCCGCCACCGGCACCGCTGCCGATGATGGCTACGTCCGCTTCCAGGGTGAGGTCCTCGGTCAGTTGCGAGCCGTCATAGGTTTTCCAGCCTCGGGCCATGCCTTCGCGAAACGGATCGGGTACGGGCATCTCAGGTTCTCTTCTTATTGTTGGAGTTGGGGTTGAAGCGACCGACGCTATCGCGGGCAAGCCCGCTGCCACAGGATCAAGTCGTTCGTAAAAGCTGCGGCCACTTCATATCTGTGGGAGCGAGTTTGCTCGCGATGGACGCGACACGGTTTCAGACCGTGGGCGGCCCGGGATACCCGCAATGTGCCCAGGATTCCTTGCGCCCGTACCAGGCCATCATTACCAGCTGCAGCAACGAGCTGTGGCCCATGCGCAGCAAACTCAACGAACTGTTTTGCCAGCGATTGAGGAAGCGGCGGATGTCGTCGGCGCTGGCGTTTTCCCAACTGCCCCAGATCCCGGTCAGAGGGCCGCGAGTGACGGCCATGCCCAGCACGTCGAACAATTGCCGGGTGAGCTTGAGCATTTCCGGGGACAGGTGATCAAGATTGAAATCCAGGCTTTTGAGGGTGCCCTCAACGGCATCCGGCATCTGTTCGGCCGTCACGGCGGACTTGAGCATCACCGGAATCAGCGCTCGCAGAAACGGCAGTTCACCGCTGCGCAGGGCCTTGAAACCGTTGGCCGGAACACTGGATGAGCAACCGCTCAGGCTGGCGCCAAGACCCGCGGTGGCGAGAAAGGCGCTGGCGCCAAGGCTGAATTTGAGCAGACCGCGCCGGGACAGCGCGGGAGTATCGGACAGGCATGGGCTCATTATTGTTATTACCCGACGGTGGTGGTCGTTAGCGGATGAACAGTTTCTGGATCAGCTTCTGGATGGACTTGCCATAGGGCGGATAAATCAGCTTCGCCGCATTCAGTCGTTGCTTGATCAGCACGCCCTTGGCCTTGCTGAAGGTCAGGAAACCTTCGTGACCATGGTAGTGGCCCATGCCTGAAGCGCCGATGCCGCCGAAAGGCATGTCGTCCTGGGCAACGTGCAGCAGGGTGTCGTTCAGGCACACGCCACCGGAGTGGGTTTCGTGCAATACGCGATGCTGCTCACGTTTGTCGTAGCCGAAGTAATACAGCGCCAGTGGCCGCGGGCGCTGGTTGATGTAGGCGAAAGCCTGATCGAGATCCTTGTAGGGCACGATCGGCAGCAGCGGGCCGAAGATTTCATCCTGCATCACGGTCATGTCGTCAGTGACATTGAGCAGCAGGCTGTGCCCCATGCGCCGACCCTGGTCCTGCTCGAACAGCGGGATCAGCAGCGCGCCCTTGCTGGTGGCGTCGCTCACGTAGCTGTTGAGCCGCGCCAGTTGTCGCTCGTTGATGATGGCGGTGTAGTCCGGGTTGTCAGCCAGTGTCGGATAAAACCCTTGCACGGTCGCGCGATAGGCCTCGACAAAGGCGCCGACACGCTCTTCCGGAACCAGCACGTAGTCGGGGGCCACGCAGGTTTGTCCGGCATTCAGGGTTTTACCGAAGGCGATGCGTTCAGCGGCATCCTTGAGCGGCACGTCGTGGGACACGATGGCAGGGGATTTGCCACCCAACTCAAGGGTGACCGGCGTGAGGTTTTCCGCGGCGGCCCGCATCACGTGCTTGCCGATGCTGGTGGCCCCGGTGAACAGCAGGTGATCGAACGGCAAGCGCGAGAACGCAACGCCCATATCTGCTTCCCCCAGTACCACGCAGACCAGGTCCTCGGGGAATATCTGTGCGAAGAGTTTTTTCATCAACAAACCGGTGGCCGGCGTCGACTCGCTGAGCTTGAGCATCACCCGGTTACCCGCCGACAACGCACCCGCCAGCGGGCCGATGGCCAGGTACAACGGGTAGTTCCACGGCACAATCACGCCGACCACGCCCAGTGGCTGGTAAACGACTTTGGCCGAGGCTGGCTGGAACGCTGCGCCGACCTTGCGCCGCGACGGTTTCATCCAGCTTTTGAGGTGTTTGCTGGCGTAATGGATGCCGTGCAGGCTTGGCATCAGTTCGGCCAGCAAGGTTTCATCGGCGCTGCGATGACTGAAATCCTGGCTGATCGCATCGATCAAGGCCTGACGCTCGCTATTCAATAAATCCTTCAACGCCTTGAGCCATTGTTGGCGCTGTGCGGCAGGCGGCATCGGGTTGGCGGCATAGGCGCGACGCTGGGCGTCGAACAATGCCTGAAGATCTTCCAGCGGCTGCTGCAGGTTTTGTATGTAGGAAATATCAGCAGTCATTGTCGGCTCCGGATTTATTGTAATGAGGGACTTTTTAGAGTCTATACTCTAGAAAGTCAAATGACATCCTGAACGGCTTTGTTTTATCCGCTGACAGTTAGGTCGTAAGATGCCCCTCAACGCACTCTGAATTAAAGCTCAAGCCATGGCCCCACGGATCAAAACCAGCGAGCGCATCGTGCAGAACAGCCTGGAGCTGTTCAACCAGCAGGGCGAGCGCAGCATCAGCACCAACCACATCGCAGCCCACATGGAAATCTCCCCGGGCAACCTGTACTACCACTTCCCTAACAAGCAGGCGATTATCGCCGTGCTGTTCAGTGAGTACGAAAGCCTAGTGGACAGCTTCTTGCGTCCGCCGCAGGGTCGTGTTGCCACGGTGGAAGACAAGCGCTTCTATCTCAAAGAGCTGCTGGCGGCGATGTGGCGCTACCGGTTCCTGCACCGCGACCTGGAGCATCTGCTCGACAGCGACCCGGTTCTGGCCGACCGCTATCGGCGTTTTTCCCAGCGCAGCCTGATCCACGGCGCGGCCATCTA
The DNA here is from genome assembly GCF_004348895.1 of Pseudomonas vancouverensis. Taxonomy (GTDB): domain Bacteria; phylum Pseudomonadota; class Gammaproteobacteria; order Pseudomonadales; family Pseudomonadaceae; genus Aquipseudomonas; species Aquipseudomonas vancouverensis. The sequence continues at coordinate 260,804 of NZ_RRZK01000007.1, read as the reverse complement.
TGAAGGCTTCGTTGCTGCCGGCATCTTGCAGATGGACAAGGTGCAGATCGAGTCCCTGACGCTCAACGCCTGGATCATCCTCACGTCCTGGGTGCGTTTCCTGTGCACCACGCGGGAAAACTCAAGCCACCTGAGCGAACAGGCGATCAAGCGCGGCGTGTATCAGGTGCTGGTGCTGGAGACAGGCTTCGTCACCGAGCAGGCGCGTGCCGAAGTGGATGCCCTGTTCGAAGAGTTTTACGTACCGTTGGCGCAGGCGCTGGAAGAGTTGTAAACCGGCACGTGCAGCAGAATCGAGATTCGACGACATCACAGGAGCCCGTTATGCCCATTGCGCAATTGATCAGCCCGCAAGCACTGGACCAGAAGAAGGACCGGCCGGGGTTGGTGATTCTGGATTGCCGGTTTGCCCTTGAAGACCCGGACTATGGGCAGCGCAGCTATGCCGAAGGCCACATCGTCGGTGCGAGTTACGCCGATCTTGAGCGCGACCTCAGTGGCAAGGTCGTCAAGGGGGTAACCGGGCGTCATCCACTGCCCGAACCGGCTGCGCTGATTGAACGCCTGCAAGCCTGGGGCATCAATGCCGACAGCGATGTGGTTCTGTACGACGACGGCCCTGGTGCCTACGCGGCGCGAGCCTGGTGGTTGCTGGCGTGGCTGGGCAAACGCAACGGCGTGTTTATCCTCGATGGCGGGCTCAAGGCCTGGCACGCAGCAGGGTTGCCGCTGAGCCTCGATGCGCCGTCGACTGTTCGTGGCACCTTCACGGGCAGCCCTGATATGTCGTTGTTGCTCAGTGCCGAGCAGCTGCAAAAACGCCTCGCCCGACCTGAGCTGACGTTGCTCGACGCTCGTGCACTGCCGCGTTTCAAGGGTGAAGTGGAGCCGATCGACCCGATTGCCGGTCACATTCCCGGCGCCCAATGTGCAGCGTTTACCGACAACCTGGGGAGTGACGGGCGCTTCCTGTCGGCGGATCAGCTCAAGCAGCGCTTTGCGGCGAATCTGGGTGGTCGCTCCCCGAATGATCTGGTGGCGTACTGCGGTTCCGGTGTGACAGCGTGCCACAACCTGTTTGCGCTGTGTCTGGCCGGGTATCCGTTGGGCAGTTTATATGCCGGGTCGTGGAGCGAATGGATCAATGAGCCTGCGCGGGGCGTCGCCACGGGCGAATAAGCGCCGCAAGTCCTTGTGGGAGCGAGCTTGCTCGCGAAGGCGGCGTCCCTGTCAACATCGTTGTTGACTGTGATGACCCAATTGCGAGCAGGCTCGCTCCCACAGGATCCATTGTCACTTCAAGATTCGGGCGGTTGCCGAGCACTGCGATACGCCCCCGGCCCTACGCCATATACCTGCTTGAACTGCCGACTGAGGTGACTCTGGTCGGCAAATCCCAATTGCATCGCCACTTCCAGCGGTAAACAACCATTTTGCAAAAGCGCCCGGGCCCGGGCGATGCGTTGTTGCATCAGCCAGGTGTGCGGCGGCATGCCGGTGGCTTGGCGGAAAACCCGGGCGAAATGGAACGGCGACAGGTTGACCGCTGCCGCCAGCTCTTCCAGCGAAGGTGGCGCGGCCAGTTGGGTGTGCAACAGATCTTTGGCCAGGGTCACGGCCCGGTGCTCCTTGCCAGGCTTGCCGGCAGTGGGTACCGCCGCATGACGCTGCAACAGCGACAGCACCAGCTCGCGCCAGACCGTTTGTTGCTGCAACGCGGTGGCGGGGCTTTCCAGCAAGCGGTGGAGCTGGCAAAACCCGTTCACCAGGTCCTGATCACGATACAGCGTGGCACCGAAGGCGGGCAGGTGATGGGTGGGCAGTTCGAGTTCGGCCAGCAGTGAGGTGATCTGGCCACTGTCCGGATAGAACGCCCGATACAACCAGCCGTCCTCGGTGCCTTTGTGGCCGGTGTGCAGTTCGTCGGGGTTGATCAGGACCAGTGTGCCGCAACCCGCCAGGTGCTCGGCGCCGCGGTAGCGATAACGCTGGGCGCCGGCCATGATCATGCCGATCACATAGCCGTCGTGCACGTGCGGAGCGAAACGCTGATCGATGTAGCGCGCGGACAGCAGCTCGACCCCGGCCAATGGCGGGGTTTGCCAGAAATGGATCGATTCGCCCTGATCTGCCTGCATGAGCTATTCGCGACCCACAGCGGCCAGCCACTGGGGAATGCGGCGCTCAAGGTAATAGCCGGGTTGCCTGAACGTGCCGTCGACGAAACCGACATGCCCGCCCTTGGCTTGCAGTTCGAACTGCGTGCAAGCGGACAGTTCTTCGCTTTGCGGCAGGCTGTGGGGAAACACAAAGGGGTCGTCAGCGGCCTGAATCATCAAGGTCGGCGTGCGAATCTCACCGAGGAAGTAACGGCTCGAGGCTCGGCGGTAGTAATCCTCGGCATCGACGAAACCGTTAAGCGGTGCGGTGACCCGGCCATCGAAATCCCAGAAGGTGCGCATGTTCTCCAGCGAACCGAGGGCCGCCAGTGCCGCCAGTCCTTCCTCGCGTCCATCGTGTTGAAACTGGCGCTGCTTGTTCTTGATGTAGGCCAGCATTTCGCGCATGAAGTGCGCCTGGTACACCTTGGAGAACCCCTGGCCGATGCGGTCGGCGCACTGGTCCAGGCGAAACGGCACCGACACCGCCACAGCGCCTGTTATGCCACTGCCGCTGCCGGTCTCGCCCAAATGTTTGAGCAGGACATTGCCGCCGAGCGAATAACCCACGGCATAGAGCGGGGCGAGTGGGCGTTTGGCCCGCAAGTGCCGGATTGCTTCGGCGAGGTCTTCACTGGCGCCGGAGTGGTAACTGCGCGGTAAAAGATTGGGCTCGCCCGAGCAACCGCGCCAGTTCAGTGCGACGCTGGCCCAACCCCGGTCGCCCAGGGTTTTTTGAATGCCGGCGACATAAGGCGAGTTCGACGAGCCGGTAAGGCCGTGCAACACCAGCACCAAGGGTGCATCGGCGCTGTGCGGGCCGTGCCAGTCGAGGTCGAGAAAGTCACCGTCCTCGAGCCACAGGCGTTCGCGTTCTCGCTCGAGGTGCACGGTTTTACGCCATAGCGGGCCCCACAAGGTTTGCAGGTGCGGGTTGCCGAGGCCGAAGGCGGGAGTGAAGCGTTCTGACAAAGCGGGCACGATGGTTCTCGATGCAGCGCGACGCGCTTGCAGGGAAGCGCGCCGCTTGTTCAGGCCGGTGGGTCAGCCGGCGATCTCTGTCATACGTTGCCACAACATGACTTGCAAGTGTCCGGATTTCTCATGGTGGCCGGCAACAGATGAATTTGAAGGCTACGTGACGGAGTCGGTAGCAGAGTCAGAAATGCTCGACGCTTTCATGGGAAACATATGCCCCACGCTGGCACGCTCTCGTTTTAGCAGCATTTGAGCGGCCTGCTGGATATCGCTCGCCGTTATGTCCTGCAACTGTTCCACTTTAGCTTCCCAGGTATCGATGGACGTACCTTGAGCGACTGCCCAGCCAAGGTCCATGGATTGCGCCTGAAGCGTGTCGTAGGCGACCAGTTCATTCTTGCAAAGGGTCTCGACGGCTCGCCCTATTTCCTCGTCGGAGAATAGGGTGTATTTGACATGATCCAGCAGTCTCCAGAAACCGGCTTCCGCTTCAATCGCATCGCCTTCGAATTCATATGCAAAACTGATTCGAGTATTACTACGACTATCCAAAGGAAAGCTGCAGAAAATCGTGTCTGGCAGCTTGCTGGTTGATCTCAGGCTCTCCGGGGCGCAATGAGACAATAGCGCACTTAACACCTCCAAGGCCCTGACAGAGCGCACATCGGTGGTCGTCGCCAGGCTAGGCGTATTGAAGATGATTTGCATGAGGGGACGTTCGATATTCATTTGCTGGGTGATCTGTCGATAGCCAGGCTCTTGCTGTCCCCGGACAATCGGACGGTCAGGCACGTTACCCCGCTCTATGCCACCGAAATACGCCTCAGCCAGTTGTTTGACCTTGTCGGCGGTGACGTCGCCGGCAACGACCAAGAGCGCATTATTCGGTCCAAACCATCTCTGGTGCCAGACGCGGATTTTCTCCAGGCTCAACTGCTCCAGTTGCTCAATAAAACCCACCGCCGGTTTATAAGTGCTGGAGCCGGTTTCAATGAGGGCTTCAAGTTCCGGGCTAAATGAAATGGCTGAAACGAAGCGCGCGTTCTTTTTACGGCGCAAGATAAGATTCTCAATGCTTTCGCGCATTTTGCTATCTGTCAAAGTGTGTGTCATTAACCTTGCATGGGCTTCAAATGCAACTTGCAAGTTTGCTGATGGAAGCGTGATGGCGTTGATGGCTACCGGACCATTCAGGTTTTGGATTTGGCCCCCGAGGCCTTCCAATATTTTCTTCTGTTCTGCAGAGTTCTGCAGCATCGACCAGAATGCGAGGGTACTCAGACCTCGATCTTCACAGTTTTCGTGGCTATCTCCGACAGCGTAGATAACGGTCGAAAAAACCTGAGGTCGGCGATGATCTTCGCGAACAATGATTTTTAATCCATTGCCAAGCGTAAATGTGTGAGTTGATAAGTGGGTTTGCGTGTTTGTTGATTTATCCATTTGTAAATAGTCTCATGCGTCCGTGCGAGTAAGTTCGCAAGTTCACAATGAACTAAATGTTAAGGCTGCATCTATGTTGTATTTGTTGCATATTGATTAGGCTGGAAGTGTCGGGCAGATATTTAATCTGCCCGAATAGCCTTCAGGAAAGAGTGATGGTGATTCGTTGCCACAACGAGTAGTACACCCGCCCGGATTTTTGCTCCCGGTGCAGACGCCAGTTTTCCGGCAAGCCCAGGGTCGAAGGCGCGGATTCGCTTTCGGTGTAGACCCAGGCGTCTTCGGCCAGCCATTGGCGCTCTTCGAGCAACTTGCACACGGCGGGCAACAGGTTCTGGTTGAACGGCGGGTCGAGGAATACCAGATCGTAGGCCGTGGCGGTCTGGGTTTCCAGATAGCGCAGGGCGTCGGCGGTCTGCACCTGGCCGTTGCTGCAACGCAGCGTGCCCAGGTGTTCTTTCAGGCTGGACACCGCGATGCTGCTGGCGTCCAGCGCCTGACCCATGGCAGCGCCACGGGACAGGGCTTCGAGAAAGAGCGCGCCGCTGCCGGTGAACGGATCGAGCACCTTGGCGCCCGGTACGTAAGGCGCGAGCCAGTTGAACAGGGTTTCACGCACGCGGTCCGGCGTCGGGCGCAGGCCCGGGGCGTCGGGAAAGCTCAGTTTCCGGCTGCGCCACTCACCGCCGATGATGCGCAGTTGGTTGACGCCGTTATGGACGTTTTTTGCAGGTTTTTTTGGGCTGGCCATTAATGCTCCGGAACCCCGAGCGGTTGCTCGGAAGGTTTATCTGTTGGGGCCGGTAACGGCTTTTGCGGCACGGTCGGGCCAGCGCTGACGATGACCATTTTGTCCGTGCTCAGGTGTTTGTTCATGGCGGCCTTGACCTGTTCAACGGTCAGCGCCTGGGATTGCTGCATGAAATCTTCCAGGTGACTCAGCGGCAAGTCATAGAAGCCGATGGCACCCAGTTGGCCGACGATGTCGGCGTTGCTGGCGGTGGACAGCGGGAAGCTGCCGGCCAGTTCGCGCTTGGCGTCGTCGAGTTCTTTTTCGGTCGGGCCGTTTTTCAGGTAATCGGCCAGTACATCCTGAACCAGCTTCAACGTGCCTTCGCTCATCTCGGCGCGGGTTTGCAGGTTGATCATGAACGGGCCACGCACCTGCATCGGCGTAAAGCCGGAGTATACGCCATAGGTCAGGCCGCGTTTCTCGCGGACCTCGCTCATCAGACGGGTACCGAAACCGCCACCGCCGAGGATCTGGTTGCCCATGGACAGGGCGGCGTAATCCGGGTCGTCGCGGTCGATGCCCAGTTGCGCGAGCATCAGGTTGGTTTGCTTGGACGGGAACTCGATGTGCGTGACGCTGGCCTTCGGCTCGCTCGGTTGAGCAATTTTTGCCAGGGCCGGGCCTTTTGGCAGGGCGCCAGACACCTGTGCGGCAATAGCCTCGGCTTCCGCGCGGGACAGGTCGCCGACCAGGGCGATCACCACGTTGCCTGCTGCGTAGGCCTTTTCGTGGAAAGCACGTAGTTGCGCCAAGGTGATCGCCGGGACGGTTTTCGCCGTACCGTCGCTGGAGTGCGCATACGGATGATCACCGTACAGGCGGTTCATCAGTTCGAGACTGGCCAGCTTGCCGGGATTCTGTTTCTGGTATTCGAAACCGGCGAGCATCTGGTTCTTGATGCGGGCCAGTGAATCGGCAGGGAAGGTCGGCTTGCCGATGACCTCGGCGAACAGCTTCAGGGCCGGCTCGCGTTTGTCCTTGGCACTGAGGCTGCGCAACGACGCGATGGCCATGTCTTTGTAAGCACCATTACCGAAATCGGCACCCAGGCCTTCGAAGCCCTGGGCAATGGCGCCGACGTCCTTGCCGGCGACGCCTTCGTTGAGCATGGCGTTGGTCAGCAGTGCCAGGCCCGGTGTATTGCCGTCCTGGCTGCTGCCGGCGGCGAAGATCAGGCGCATGTCGAACATCGGCAGCTCATGGGCTTCGACAAACAGCACCTTGGTGCCCTCGGCGGTACTCCAGGTCTGCACGTCCAGCTTGCGATGGTCGGGTGCCTTGCCGTTGAGTTCGGCCAGCGATTGCAGTTTCTGACTCGACTTGGCCTTGTCCAGTGCTTCGCTGGCGTTGGTTTCACCGGAGCGCGAGAGGTAAAGCGTGGCGGAACCAATCAGTGCGACGGCGAGCAGGCCGGTCAGGACGAGACGGGATTGACGCTTACTCATGAGTCGTCTCCAGAGGCAGTACATGGGCGACGCTGAGACGTTCGCGAGTGAAATACAGTTTGGCGGCGGCCTGGATGTCTTGCGGGGTCACGCTTTCCAGATCGGCCAGTTCAGTGTCCATCAGCTTCCAAGACAGGCCGACGGTTTCCAGTTGGCCAATGGCCGAAGCCTGGCTGGTGATCGAGTCTCGCTCGTACACCAGGCCGGCGATGACCTGTGCCCGCATGCGCTCCAGTTCTTCGGTGGTGGGTGCGGTGGTTTTCAGTTGATCGAGCAGCTTCCACAACCCGGCTTCGGCCTGGGCGATGGTTTTGTGTTTCTGGGTGTTCGGTGTGGCCGACAAGGTGAACAGGCTGTCGCCGCGGGTGTAGGCGTCGTAGCTTGCCGAACCGCCGGACACCAGCTCTTCGCCGCGCTCCAGCTGTGTCGGAATGCGTCCACTGTAGCCGCCATCAAGCAGTGCCGAGATCAGGCGCAGGGCATTGACCATGCGTTTGTCTTCAGCTGTAGCAATGCTTGGCACGTTGAAAGCCAGCATCAGGCTCGGCAGTTGGGTCTGCACGTGCAGGGTGATCTGGCGCTCGCCCGGTTCAGCCAGTTCCAGCGGTTTTTTCGCTGGCGGCACATCGCGTTTCGCGATCGGGCCGAAGTAGCGTTGGGCAAGGGCTTTCACTTCGTCCGGGGTGACGTCGCCGACCACCACTAGCGTGGCGTTGTTCGGTACGTACCAGGATTTGTACCAGTGACGCAGCTCTTCGACATTCATGCGGTCAAGGTCGGCCATCCAGCCGATGGTCGGCGTGTGGTAGCCGCTGGCCGGGTAGGCCATCGCCTTGAAGCGCTCGTAGGCCTTGGACATCGGCTTGTCGTCGGTGCGCAGGCGGCGCTCTTCCTTGATGACTTCGATTTCCTTGGCGAACTCGTCGGCCGGCAGGCGCAGATTGGCCATGCGGTCGGCTTCCAGTTCGAAGGCCACGCCCAGGCGATCACGGGCCAGCACCTGGTAGTAGGCGGTGAAATCGTCGCTGGTGAAGGCGTTCTCTTCGGCACCGAGGTCGCGCAGGATCAACGAAGCCTCGCCAGGCCCGACCTTCTCGCTGCCCTTGAACATCATGTGTTCCAGCGCATGGGACAGGCCGGTCTGGCCAGGGGTCTCATAACTGGAGCCGACCTTATACCAGACCTGGGATACCACTACGGGCGCGCGATGGTCTTCGCGCACGATCACCTTCAGACCGTTGTCCAGGGTGAATTCGTGAGTGGGTTGCGGGTCGGCAGCCAGGGCCGAAAGGGGGAGGCAAACTGTGCTGAGCAGCAGGCCGGCAGCGCGGCGGGCTAGAGCATTCATTCGTTTTTAAACCTGTTGGGCTGCCCGCTTGGTCTTAGCCTAGGCGGGCGAGGAGGTGCTAGGATACTGATCCGTTTTACTGGCGGCCACGCCTATCAGGCCTTTGATCGGCCGGAAGGTTGTATGGGTTACCGGCATTAGCTTTGAGTTTGTCAGCTAAACTCTGCGTTTTCGCCGACGATGCCGTTCCAGTCCATCGTATTAGTCGACCTTTGAGGCGTCTTTGGGCTCCTCGACAAAATGTTGCGCGTGAACAAGCTGGAGCAATTGCAGTCTGTTCTGCATCGAATTTTTATTTGCCGGGGCGCCATTGGCGCGTCGCTACCGTGAGATAGCCGTCCCCCATGTTTGGTTCCAACGACGACAAGAAGACCCCAGCTGCGGCTGGCGAGAAAAAAAGCCTGTTCGGATGGCTGCGCAAAAAGCCGCAGGAACCCGTTGTCGAACAGCCACAACCGATTGCCGAGCCCGCGCCGGCACCTGCTCCTGCTATAGAAGAAACGCCCGCGCCAGTTGTCCTGCCGATTGCCGAGCCAGTTCTGCAGCCTGCCGTCGAGGCTGTAGCCGAGCCAGCTGCTGAGGTGGTGGTCGAAACCCCGCAGGAGGCCCCCGCTGCCAAGCCATGGCTGACCTTGCCGGTGGCAGAAGAGCCGGTAGCGCTGGTCGAAGATGATCTGGCGCCCCATGTGACGCCGCCGATTCCGGCGGTGACGCCCGTTCAGGCGGCGGTGGTCGAGCCGGTTGTTGAGCCCGCACCCGTGATCGAGCAGCCTGTTGCTCCTGTGGTCGTGGCTCCCGTGGCACCCATCGTTCAAGCGCCTGCCCCCGTCCCCGTCGTCACGCCTGTTGACGCGCCCGTCGAACCCGTCCGTATCGAAGAAACCAAAGCTGGTTTCTTCGCCCGCCTCAAGCAGGGCCTGTCCAAGACCAGTGCCAGCATTGGCGAAGGCATGGCCAGCCTGTTCCTGGGCAAGAAGGCCATCGACGACGAGTTGCTCGAAGACCTCGAAACCCGTTTGCTGACCGCAGACGTCGGCGTCGAGGCGACCTCGGTGATCATCCAGCGCCTGACCCAGAAGGTTGCGCGCAAAGAGCTGGCTGACGCTGATGCGCTGTATAAGTCCCTGCAAGCCGAACTGGCGGCGATGCTCAAACCGGTCGAGCAGCCGCTGAAAATCACTTCGCAGAACAAGCCGTTCGTGATTTTGGTGGTTGGCGTCAACGGTGCCGGTAAAACCACCACCATCGGCAAGCTGGCGAAGAAGCTGCAGCTGGAAGGCAAGAAGGTCATGCTGGCTGCGGGTGACACTTTCCGCGCCGCCGCGGTGGAGCAACTGCAGGTCTGGGGCGAGCGCAACAAGATCCCGGTCATCGCCCAGCACACCGGCGCCGACTCGGCCTCGGTGATCTTCGATGCCGTTCAGGCCGCCAAGGCGCGTGGCATCGACGTGTTGATCGCCGACACCGCCGGTCGCCTGCACACCAAAGACAACCTGATGGAAGAGCTGAAAAAGGTGCGCCGGGTTATCGGCAAGCTTGATGCCGACGCGCCGCACGAAGTACTGCTGGTGCTCGACGCGGGCACTGGTCAGAACGCCATCAACCAGGCCAAGCAATTCAACCAGACTGTCGAACTGACGGGCCTGGCATTGACCAAACTCGACGGCACCGCAAAGGGTGGGGTGATTTTCGCCCTGGCCAAGCAGTTCGGCTTGCCGATTCGCTACATCGGTGTCGGCGAGGGCATCGATGATTTGCGTACCTTTGAAGCAGAACCCTTTGTCCAGGCATTGTTTGCCGAGCGGGAGCGTTCATGATTCGTTTCGAACAGGTCGGTAAACGCTACCCGAACGGTCACGTCGGCTTGCATGAGCTGAGCTTTCGAGTCCGTCGTGGCGAGTTTCTGTTTGTCACCGGCCATTCCGGCGCCGGTAAAAGCACATTGTTGCGGTTGCTACTGGCGATGGAGCGCCCGACCAGCGGCAAATTGCTGCTGGCCGGGCAAGACCTGAGCACCATCAGCAACGCGCAGATTCCGTTCCTGCGCCGGCAAATCGGCGTGGTGTTCCAGAATCACCAGTTGCTGTTCGATCGCACGGTGTTCAACAACGTCGCGCTGCCGTTGCAGATCCTCGGCCTGTCCAAGGCCGAGATCGCCAAGCGCGTCGACTCGGCCCTGGAGCGCGTGGCGCTCTCGGACAAGACCGACCTGTACCCGGGTGACCTGTCCACCGGTCAGCAACAGCGCGTCGGCATCGCCCGGGCCATCGTCCATCGTCCGGCCTTGCTGCTGGCGGACGAGCCGACCGGTAACCTCGACCCGCGTCTGGCGGCCGAGATCATGGGTGTGTTCGAAGACATCAACCGCCTGGGTACCAGCGTGCTGATTGCCAGTCACGACCTGGCCCTGATCGCGCGCATGCGCCACCGCATGTTGACCCTGCAACGTGGTCGATTGATCGGCGACGGGGAGGCCGGCGTATGAGTGCTACCCGCAGTCCGAAGGTTTCCGAGCGCGTGGCGCCGAAAGCCGCCGATCCGCAGCCACAGAAGAAAAAACACGACGATGACGACGGGCCGGACTTTGCCACGTTGTTCCGTGCCTGGATCGAAAGTCATCGCGCCAGCCTGGTGGACAGCCTGCGCCGTCTGGGCAAGCAGCCGATCGGCAGTTTTTTCACCTGCATGGTGATGGCGGTCGCATTGAGTTTGCCCATGGGGCTGTCACTTTTGCTAAGTAACGTCGAGCGCCTGGGTGGTTCCTGGCAGCGTGCGGCGCAGATTTCCCTGTACCTGGATCTTGAAGCCAAGCCGGTTGAAGGCGAAGCCTTGCGCGAACAGATCAAGAAGATGCCGGGTGTTGCCGATGCCGAATATGTCGGTCGCGAACAGGCGCTGGAAGAGTTCCAGCAGCAGTCCGGGCTGGGCGAGGCGCTCAAGGAATTGCCGGAGAACCCCTTGCCGGGCGTGGTTCTGGTGACGCCGAACGAAGTCGACAAGCCGGCGCTTGAAGCATTAAGACAAAAACTATCCGAGCTGCCCAAGGTACAACAGGCGCAACTTGATCTAGTCTGGGTCGAGCGTCTGGCAGCCATCCTCAAGCTGGGTGACCGCTTTGTCTTCGGTCTGACCGTGCTTCTGGTTTCTGCATTACTTTTGGTGATAGGCAATACCATTCGTCTTCATATTGAAAACCGCCGCACAGAGATAGAAGTGATTAAACTGGTCGGCGGCACGGACAGCTATGTACGCAGGCCCTTCCTGTATATGGGCGCGTTGTATGGCTTCGGTGCGGGGATTCTGTCTTGGGGCGTGCTCGCGTTTGGCCTGAACTGGCTGAACGACGCCGTGGTAGGGCTGGCAGGTTTGTACGGTAGCGATTTTGCCCTGGCGGGCGTGCCGGTTGCCGACGGTCTGTCTCTCTTGCTTGGCGCGGTGCTGTTGGGGTATATCGGTGCATGGATTGCAGTCGCTCGCCACCTGAGGGAGCTTGCGCCTAAGTAGTATCATTTTGCTCGTATTGACCTTTCAGCAGTTATGGGTTTTAGGGAACTTGTTCTTCGGTTTCCGGTCAATTTTCGCAGTGCTGAACTGCACGAGTTTGTAAGTCGGAGGTTTTTTCGTATGACCAATTCTTTGCAACCTGCATATGCTCTGGTCCCGGGTGCGAACCTGGAGGCCTATGTGCACACCGTCAACAGCATTCCATTGCTGTCGCCGGAGCAGGAGCGTGAACTGGCCGAGAGTCTCTATTATGAGCAGGATCTGGGGGCGGCTCGGCAGATGGTGCTCGCCCACCTGCGTTTTGTCGTACATATCGCCCGTAGCTATTCCGGCTACGGTCTGGCTCAGGCTGACCTGATCCAGGAAGGCAACGTTGGCCTGATGAAGGCCGTGAAACGCTTCAACCCGGAAATGGGTGTGCGCCTGGTCTCTTTTGCCGTGCACTGGATCAAGGCGGAAATCCACGAATTCATCCTGCGCAACTGGCGCATCGTGAAAGTGGCGACCACCAAGGCCCAGCGCAAGCTGTTCTTCAACCTGCGCAGTCAGAAGAAACGCCTGGCCTGGTTGAACAACGAGGAAGTCCATCGCGTGGCGGAAAGCCTGGGCGTTGAGCCGCGGGAAGTGCGCGAGATGGAAAGCCGCCTGACTGGCCATGACATGGCGTTCGATCCGGCTGCCGAAGCGGACGACGACAGTGCATTCCAGTCGCCAGCCAATTACCTGGAAGACCACCGGTATGACCCGGCGCGTCAACTGGAAGATGCCGACTGGAGCGACAACTCCAACCACAACCTGCACGAAGCGCTGGAAGTGCTGGACGACCGCAGTCGTGACATCCTCTACCAGCGCTGGCTGGCAGAAGAAAAAGCCACGCTGCATGACCTGGCGCAGAAGTACAACGTGTCGGCCGAGCGTATTCGCCAGCTTGAGAAAAGCGCGATGAACAAGCTCAAGTTGTCGATCGCTGCATAACCGCACGACAGGCAATAAAAAAACGCCCCGATCATTGATCGGGGCGTTTTTGTTTCTGGTCTCCCACAAAATCAAAGTGGGATTTGTGGTGTCTGGAAGTCTGTGGATTGGCTATTGGGCCCAAGGCGCCCGGCGTGAATCATTGAGTCCCACCAGATAACTGTCACCGCCCAACTGGCTCATCTGCTGGCGAATCCAGCCGGCGCGTCGTGCCACGTAGGAAGTCGGGTGGCTGGCACTCCACACCCGCGGGTTGGGCAGCACAGCCGCCAACAGGCTCGACTGCTGGCGGCTGAGGTTCTTCGCGCTGACGCCAAAGTGATGCCTGGCTGCTGCTTCGGCACCAAACACGCCTTCGTCCCACTCGACGCTATTGAGGTACACCTCAAGGATCCGCTGCTTGGGCCAGAACACTTCGATCAGCCCGGTAAACCAGGCTTCGAGACCTTTGCGCAGATAGCTGCGGCCGGACCACAGGAACAGGTTCTTCGACACTTGCTGGCTCAAGGTGCTGGCGCCCCGAATCGAGCCGCCGCGTTCGTTATGGGCAAACGCCGCCTGGATGGCGCCGAAATCGAAACCCCAATGCTCAGAGAATTTCTGGTCTTCACCGGCAATGACCGCGACTTTCAAATCGTCGGAGATTTCATCCCAGGGCTTCCAGGTGCGCTGCAGGTCAATCGGTTCGCCGTCGACCCAGGATTCGATCTTGCGCTCGACCATCAGCGCCGTACCCGGTGGCGGCACGACGCGAAACAGCAGGACCAGCAATACGCTGGCACCCATGAACCAGAGCACGGCCTTGGTGAATCGACGGAAAAATAAACGCAGCATAGAGATGGCTTGGCCGAACCCGTTGAGCGGGCCATTATACAGACCCTGTTGATCGAGTCTGACTGGAGTTCTTCATGCTGCGTGGCTTTCTGATGCTGGCCGCTTTTTTCGGCTTCACCGGTGTTGGTCTCGGGGCCTTTGCTGCCCACGGCCTAAAAAACCGCCTGACACCTGAATACCTGGCGATTTTTCACACCGGCGTCACCTACCAACTGGTGCACACCCTGGCGTTGCTGGGTGTTGCGCTGCTGGCCACGCAGATTCCCGGGCGTCTGGTGACCTGGGCTGGAGCATCCTTTGCTATCGGCATCCTGCTGTTCTCCGGCAGCCTGTATGTGCTGACCCTGACCGGTATCAGCAAGCTCGGCATCATCACCCCGTTCGGTGGCCTGGCCTTCCTTGCGGGCTGGCTTTGCCTGGGCCTTGCCGCCTGGCGCTTGCCGCTGACCGCCTAACGCTTATTGCTGACCTTTAGGTCACGATCGGGCTAGAATGCCAGCCCCTAAAAATGATGGCGGCATCCGGCATGCGCATTCAGTTGAACGGCGAATCCTTTGAACTGCCCGACGGTGAAACCGTTGCGGCCCTGTTGACCCGTCTGGACCTGACCGGACGCCGGGTCGCGGTCGAACTCAATCTGGATATCGTCCCGCGCAGTCAGCATGCCGATACCACCCTGAACGACGGCGACAATGTCGAAGTGGTGCACGCCATCGGCGGCGGCTAGTCATCGCGATTGTCCTGCCACAGAATTCTGCAAGACCCTCACTCCTACAGAGGATTTCCCATGAGCATCGTTCGTAGCGACAAGCCTTTCGTCCTGGCCGGTCGTACTTACCAGTCGCGTTTGCTGGTCGGCACCGGCAAGTACCGTGACATGGCAGAAACCCGTTCGGCCATCGAAGCCTCGGGTGCCGAGATTGTCACGTTCGCCGTGCGCCGCACCAACCTCGGCCAGATCGAGGGCGAGCCGAACCTGCTCGAAGTCCTGTCGCCGGATCGCTACACCTTCCTGCCGAACACCGCCGGTTGCTACGACGCCATCGAAGCCGTGCGCACCTGCCGCCTGGCCCGTGAGCTGCTCGATGGACACAACCTGGTGAAGCTGGAAGTGCTGGCCGACCAGAAAACCCTGTTCCCCAACGTGATCGAAACCCTCAAGGCTGCGGAAACCCTGGTCAAGGAAGGCTTCGACGTGATGGTCTACACCAGCGATGACCCGATCGTTGCGCGGCAACTGGCGGAAATCGGCTGCATCGCGGTCATGCCGCTGGCCGGTCTGATCGGTTCCGGCCTGGGGATTTGCAACCCGTACAACCTGCAGATCATCCTCGAAGAAGCGAAAATTCCAGTGCTGGTGGATGCCGGTGTCGGTACTGCATCCGATGCCACCATCGCCATGGAGCTGGGTTGCGATGCAGTGCTGATGAACTCGGCCATTGCCCATGCCCAGCAGCCGGTGATGATGGCTGAAGCCATGAAACATGCGATCGTCGCAGGCCGCCTGGCCTACCTCGCCGGCCGCATGCCGAAGAAACTCTATGCCAGCGCCTCTTCGCCGCTGGATGGTCTGATCAAGTAAGAGTTATTGATGACTGAATCGAACGACACGCCTATCCAGACGGAAGAAGGCGACGAGCGCCAACACCGCCGCATCAAGAGTTTCGTGATGCGTGCCGGGCGCATGACCGAAGGCCAGCAGAAAGGTCTGGAGCAGGGCACGCCGCTGTTCGTGCTGCCGCTGGCCGACGCGCCGGTGGACTACGATCAAGTGTTCGGCCGTTCGGCCCCACGCTCGCTGGAAATCGGTTTCGGCATGGGCCATTCGCTGCTGGAAATGGCCGCGGCTGCGCCGGAGCAGGATTTCATTGGTGTCGAAGTTCACCGTCCGGGTGTCGGCGCGCTGCTCAATGGCGTGCTGACCCAGGGTTTGACCAACCTGCGTGTCTACGATTGCGACGCCATCGAAGTGCTCAACCGCTGCGTGGCCGACAACAGCCTCGATCGCCTGATGCTGTTTTTCCCGGATCCATGGCACAAGAGCCGTCATCACAAGCGTCGCATCGTGCAGGCATCGTTCGCCGAACTGGTACGCAGCAAGCTGAAGGTGGGCGGCATTCTGCACATGGCCACCGACTGGGAACCCTATGCCGAGTACATGCTGGAAGTGATGAACGTTGCGCCGGGTTACCGCAACCTCGCTGAAGACGGCAAGTGCGTGCCGCGTCCGGTCGAGCGCCCGATCACCAAGTTCGAACGCCGTGGCGAACGTCTTGGGCATGGCGTGTGGGATTTGAAGTTCGAAAAACTGGCGTAAAAACTGTGGGAGCGAGCCTGCTCGCGATGGCGGCATGACAGACAACAGAGATGTTGAATGTGATGGCCTCATCGCGAGCAAGCTCGCTCCCACAGTTGTTTTAAGGTGTTGCTGAAATCAGCGGCGATCGGCGACCACGCCAATCAATACCAGCACCACCAACAACACCGGCGCCAGGCTGTAGTTGTTGAATTGGCTCAAGCCGCGCACCACCCAAGGCGTCGCGTAGATCAGCGCAGCGCCGCTGCCGATCATGCACAGCAGGGCCATCAACGGCACGCGCAAGGCGCCGGCGATGCTGCCCAGGCGTTGTTCGACCCAGCCTTTGAAATCCGCCCCGAACAACACCAGCAGGCACCCCACCAGGGCTAGGGCGATTTCCGAGAGGTTGCTGCGGCTCCAGCGGGACACCGTGGCGAGCAGGTCGAGTACCAAATCCATTCGATTTCCTTATGTCAAAAATGTCTGCAGCAAGTCGTTGAGAAACAGTTGTCCGCGCTCGGTGGCCGCCAGACGTGACGGTTCGACCTGCAACAAGCCGCTTTGTTCGGCCTCGTGGCGACCTTCAGCCAGGCTTTCCAGGCTCATCCCGGTACGCTCCGGATACAGGCGCGACTCAACCCCCTCGGTCAGCCGCAAGGCGTTCATCAGGAACTCAAACGGCATCTCGTCATTGCTCAACGCTTTCTCGCCGGCCTTGAAGCTTTTCGCCGGGTTGAGGTAATCCTTTGGCAGGCGCGTCTTCCAGGTGCGGACAATGCGACCGTCCGGATGGCTGAGCTTGCCATGGGCGCCGGCACCGATACCGATGAAGTCGCCGAAACTCCAGTAATTGAGGTTATGCCGTGCCGGGCGACCCGGTTGTGCATAAGCCGAGACTTCGTACTGGGCGTAACCATGCTCGGCCAACAATGCTTGCCCGGCCTCCTGAATGTCCCACAGGGTGTCGTCTTCCGGCAGCGTCGGCGGCTGGTTCCAGAATACCGTGTTCGGCTCCAGCGTCAGCTGATACCACGAGATGTGTGTCGGTTTCAGGGCAATGGCCTGGCGCAGGTCGCTCAAGGCGTCGTCCAGGGACTGATTGGGCAGGCCGTGCATCAGGTCCAGGTTGAAGTTGTCGAACCCGGCCTGGCGAGCCATGCCGGCAGCACGCACGGCTTCATCGCCGTTGTGAATTCGACCCAGTGCCTCAAGTTTTTCCTGCTGAAAGCTCTGGATGCCGATCGACAGCCGATTGATGCCCAGCGCCCGGTAGGCAATGAACTTCTCCTGCTCGAACGTGCCGGGGTTGGCTTCCAGGGTAATTTCGATGTCGGAGGCAAACGGGATGCGCTGTTGCACCCCTTCAAGCAAGCGGCCCAAGGCCTGAGCGCTGAACAGGCTCGGCGTGCCGCCACCGAAGAAAATCGAGCTCAACTCCCGGCCATGCACCGCGTGCAGGTCCTGGTCGAGATCGGCGAGCAAGGCGTCGACGTACTCTTCTTCAGGCAGCACGGGGCTGGCGGTGTGGGAGTTGAAGTCGCAATAGGGGCATTTGCGCACACACCACGGAATGTGGATGTACAGCGCCAGGGGCGGCAAGACAGGCAGCACCGCCCGAGGCGATTGTGCGCCACCGCCGACAATCAGCGGCGACGCGGAGGCGTCATGGGTCATTTCAAACCCAGACGCAGGCGCAGCAGATCCATTGCACGGGCGCGGTGGCTGATCTGGTTTTTGTCCGCTGGCGACAGCTCGGCGCTGGAGCAATCGCGCTCCGGTACCCAGAACAGCGGATCGTAGCCGAAACCGTGTTCACCGCTGGCCGCGGTCAGGATGCGCCCGTGCCACAGGCCTTCGCAGAGGATCGGCAGTGGATCGTCGGCGTGACGCACCAGTGCCAGG
This sequence comes from Pseudomonas vancouverensis, assembly GCF_004348895.1. Lineage (GTDB taxonomy): Bacteria > Pseudomonadota > Gammaproteobacteria > Pseudomonadales > Pseudomonadaceae > Aquipseudomonas > Aquipseudomonas vancouverensis. The sequence continues at coordinate 243,124 of NZ_RRZK01000007.1, read as the reverse complement.
ACGCAGACAAACTGCGCGCCGCGCTCTGCTTCAGGCACGTCCTTGAGGGCGTCGAGCAATTTGGCGTTGTTCGCCGCATCGCCCTTGCCGTCGGCATAACGCGCCGAGTAGATGCCCGGCGCGCCGCCGAGGAAATCAACGGCCAGACCGGAATCGTCGGCCAGCGCCGGCAGGCCGGAAATGCGCGCGGCATTACGGGCCTTGAGAATGGCGTTTTCGACGAACGACAGGCCGGTTTCTTCAGGCTCGACGCTGCTGAACTCACCGATCGAGCGCAATTGCACCGATTGGCCGAGCATGGCCTGGAGTTCCTTGAGTTTGCCGGCGTTATGGCTGGCCAGTACGAGTTGGTTGAAGTTCATCATTCGCCGGGGAAAAGCTCTTGGTTGAAATTGATGGTGTTGATCTTGTCACCGTTCTGCACCTTGATCTCGAAGGTACGGGTTTCCTGCTGCTCCACCGGGTACTGGGCGATGTAGTAAACCGCGCCCTGCTCGGTGATCTGACGGAAATTCAGCGCCACGCTCTGGCTGGTCAGGTCCTTGACGGTGCCGGTGACATTGGCGATCAACGGCTTGCCGTCCTTGATCACCGAGACATTGATCACGCCCTGGTTTTTGCTGCGGATCAGTTCGGCGGACTTGGCAATGTCCGGTGTCAGGTAGGTGGAGTTGAAGGTGTTGTAGTGCACCGTTACGTCGCCGAAGCTTTCCTGGCGTTCGCCCTTGATGGCGTCAGCGGCCATGGCCGTGACGCTCAGGCAGGCAGTGAGTAAAAACAGTGCTAGACGACCCATGATCGTTCTCCTCGCAATTGGTGTTTCAGATCGCAACCTTGTGATCTGTCAGGCCCGGGCTGCTGACCCGGTAAATGCCGATCTCACCTAACAGATTAGGCCAAAGCTTACTGGCCCACCCGTGTCGGTGCTGTTGATCCACGGCCAGCCGATCAATGACCTTCGCCTCACGTTCGCGACACAAGGCCTCAAAGTCGGCGAAGGTGCAGAAGTGAATGTTCGGCGTGTTGTACCAGGTGTACGGCAGGAACTCGGAAACCGGCATCCGGCCCTTGCTCGCCAGGTACCAGCGGCAGCGCCAGTGACCGAAATTGGGGAAAGTGATGATGCACTGGCGACCGACCCGCAGCATTTCATCGAGGATCTTGTCCGGGTAGTGCACTGCTTGCAGGGCCTGGGTCATGACCACGATGTCGAAGCTATTGCTGGCAAAGTTGCCCAGGCCCTTGTCCAGGTCCTGCTCGATGACGTTGATGCCCTTGGCCACGCACTCGGCAATGTTGTCGGCGTCGTTTTCCAGGCCGTAGCCGGTGACTTGCTTGTTGTCGCGCAGCCAGGTCAGCAGCTCGCCATCACCGCAGCCGAGGTCGAGCACGCGGCTGCCGGCGGGGATCCATTCCTGGATGATTTCCAGATCAGCTCTCATGGCTTTCTCACAACGTAATGCGGTTCATGTAGTTGCCGAACGCCTGCAGGTAACGCGGGATCGGGATCAGGAAGGCGTCGTGGCCTTGCGGCGCATCGATCTCCAGGTAGCAGACGTCCTTGCGGGCTGCCATCAAGGCGTCCACCAGCTCACGTGAGCGGGCAGGGGAGAAGCGCCAGTCGGTGGTGAACGACATCACGCAGAACCTGGCTTGCGCACCTTCGAAGGTTTTCGCCAGGTTATCGTCGAAGTTCGCCGCCGGATCGAAGTAGTCCAGCGCCTTGGTCATCAACAGGTAGGTGTTGGCATCGAAGCGCCCGGAGAACTCTTCGCCCTGATAACGCAGGTAGCTTTCGACCTGGAACTCGACGCTGTGGAAGTCGTAGTTGAGCTTCTCGCTCTTGAGGCCGCGGCCGAATTTCTCACCCATGGAATCGTCGGACAGGTAGGTGATGTGCCCGACCATCCGCGCCAGCATCAACCCGCGCTTGGGGATCACGCCTTGTTCCTGGAAGGAACCGCCGTGGAATTCCGGGTCGGTGAGGATCGCCTGGCGCGCCACTTCGTTGAAGGCAATGTTCTGCGCCGACAGTTTCGGCGCGGAGGCGATGGCCACACAGTGACGGATGCGCTCAGGGTAGGTGATGCTCCATTGCATCGCCTGCATGCCGCCGAGGCTGCCACCGATCACGGCGGCAAACTGGCGGATACCGAGCAGGTCAGCCAGGCGCGCCTGACTGTGCACCCAGTCTTCCACGGTCAACACCGGGAAGTCGGCGCCGAATGGTTTGCCGGTGTCCGGATTGATGCTGCTCGGACCTGTGGAACCGTTGCAGCCGCCGAGGTTGTTCAGGCTGACCACGAAGAACTTGTTGGTATCGATGGGTTTGCCGGGGCCGATACAGCTGTCCCACCAACCGGGTTTGCGGTCGTCGGGGCTGTGGTAGCCGGCAGCATGGTGGTGACCGGACAAGGCATGGCAGATCAGCACGGCGTTGCTCGCCGTGGCATTGAGCGTGCCGTAGGTTTCGTAGATCAGGTCATAGGCCGGGAGCGAGCGTCCACAGGCCAGGGCCAGGGGTTCGCTGAAGTGCGCCACCTGCGGCGTCACCAGACCAACAGAATCGGGGGGAAAGGCAGCTGGCATCGACCCTGCTCTCGTTGAAATGAGGCGTAAGTCTAAAGACCGGTGGGGTTAGCGGCAAGCAAAGGCCGGGCTTGATTTCATTCCTTTAAAACCAGGTGTTGCATTCGCGAGCGGGCTGCTCCCACAAGGTACGCACAACCTTGTGGGAGCGAGCTTGCTCGCGAAGAACGATAACGCGATCAGCCTGCCAGCCGAATCAGATCAGCGTACGCAGAATCTCCGGCATCAGGGTCATGGCGGCCAGGTTGTTGATCACCAGCATGTCGATCAGCTTGAGCACCATGAACGCCAGGATCGGCGAGATGTCCAGGCCACCCAGGTTCGGCAGGATCTTGCGGAACGGCGCCAGGGCCGGTTCGCAGATGTCGTTGACCAGTTCCGCGCCCGGGTTGTGGCTGCCCGGTGCAACCCAGGACAGGATCACGCTGATGATCAGGGCGAAGAAGAAGATCTTCAGGAACAGCGCGGTCACGCCGATGATCGACCAGATCAGCAGTTGCAGGAAGTTGCCGGTGGTGCCGTAGGTCAGCATCAGGGTCAGGGCCATCAGCGCCAGTTGCACGAGGATCGCCAGCACCAGCGAAGACATGTCCAGGCCGAACATGCTCGGGATGATCCGGCGCAGCGGCTTGAGCAGTGGCTGAGTGGCCTTCACGGCGAACTGGCAGAGCGGGTTGTAGAAGTTCGCCCGCACCAGTTGCAACACGAAGCGCAGCAGCACGATCAGCAGGTACAGGCTGCCGAGGGTTTGCAGCACGTAAACCGCTGCGGTGTTCAATCCAATCATGAAGAGCTCCTTATTGACCCAGTTGTTCGGCCATTTCGGCCGAGCGATGCGCCGCAGCGCCGAGTGCTTTTTCGACCAGGGCTTCGAAGCCGTTGGCCTGGAACGACTTGATGGCCGCTTCCGTCGTGCCCGCAGGCGAAGTCACACGGCGACGCAGTTCAGCGGCGTCGACATCGCTGGACACAGCCATATGTGCGGCCCCCAGCGCGGTTTGCAAGGTCAGTTGTGCGGCAATGTCCGCCGGCAGGCCGAGTTTGACGCCGGCGGCGGTCATGGCTTCGATCAGCAGGAAGAAGTACGCCGGGCCGCTACCGGAAACGGCAGTCACGGCGTCCAGTTGCTGCTCTTCATTCAGCCACAGAGCGAGACCGACAGCAGACAGCAGCTCCTGGGCTTGCTGGCGTTGCTCGGCGGTAACCTGCGCGGTGGCGAACAGGCCGCTGACACCCTGACGCAACAGCGCCGGGGTGTTGGGCATGCAGCGCACGATGGGCTGAGCGCCGAGCCAGTTGTTCATGCTGGCACAGGTGATGCCCGCTGCAATCGACACCACCAGCTGGTTCGGTTTGAGGCTCGGGCGAATGGCTTCGCACACGGCTTTCATTGCCTGGGGTTTGACCGCCAGCACGACCACGTCGGCGCCGTCGATGGCCTGGGCGTTGTCGGCGAAGGTCTCGATGCCGTGTTCGGCACTCACGCGGGCGCGGGTTTCGTCACCCGGATCGCTGGCGCGGATCTGTGCAGCTTCCAGACCCTTGGCCCGCAGGCCACCGATCAGGCTGGCGGCCATGTTGCCGGCACCGATAAAGGCAATACGCGTCTTGCTCATGTCAGGTCCTTATAGGGAAGTGTGTAAGCCCTGGTTCAAGGCTGTGAATAGTCGCGGGCGCCAAACAGGGCCGTACCAATGCGGACCCAAGTGGCGCCTTGGGCGATGGCGGACTCGAGGTCGTGGCTCATGCCCATGGAAAGTGTGTCGAGCGGCAGGTCGAGGCTGGCTTGAAGGCGCTGCACGGCAGCAAAGGCGGCGTCCTGGGCAGCGCGGTCTTCGGTTGGCTCAGGAATGGCCATCAGCCCGCGCAACTTCAGGTTGGGCAGAGTGCTGATGGCATTGGCCAGGGCTGGCAGGTCGGCCGGGGTGCAGCCGGATTTGCTGGCTTCGCCACTGACGTTGACCTGAATGCAGATGTTCAACGGCGACAGGTCGGCAGGGCGCTGCTCGGACAGGCGTTGAGCGATTTTCAGGCGATCCACGGAATGCACCCAGTCGAAATGCTCGGCGATGGCGCGAGTCTTGTTCGATTGAATGGGGCCGATGAAGTGCCAGGTCAAGGGCAGGTCGGCGAGTTCAAGCTGCTTGCCCAAGGCTTCCTGCAGGTAGTTTTCGCCAAAGTCACGCAGGCCGGCGGCATAGGCTTCACGCAGGGCTTGTGCGGGTTTGGTCTTGCTCACGGCCAGCAGGTTCACGCTGTTTTCGGCGCGGTTGGCGGCAAGTGTTGCGGCATGTATGCGCGAACTAACCTGGGCAATGTTGTCTGCTAAGTTGGACATCAAGGGTCGCCAGCGGTCTGAAGGTTCGCGGCATTCTACTGGAATTGAGAGGCGCTATGGATATCACTGAACTGCTGACCTTCAGCGTCCGCCAAGGCGCGTCGGACCTGCACCTGTCGGCAGGTATGCCACCGATGATCCGGATGGATGGCGAAATGCAACGCACCGAATGGCCTGCTCTGGATCATGCGCAGGTGCAGGCATTGATCCACGAGACCATGAATGACACCGAGCGTGCGGACTTCGAGAAACACCTGGAAACCGATTTTTCCTTTGAGGTTTCCGGGGTCGCGCGTTTTCGGGTCAATGCGTTCAATCACAACCGCGGGGCCGGGGCGGTGTTTCGGACCATTCCCTCGATTGTGCCGGGCATGGACGAACTGGGCATGGGCGAGGTGTTCCGCAAAATCACCGAGGCGCCGCGGGGGCTGGTGCTGGTAACCGGACCCACCGGTTGCGGCAAGTCCACCACATTGGCGGCGATGATCGACCATCTCAATACCCACCGTTCACAGCACATCCTCACCATCGAGGACCCGATCGAGTTCGTCCACGAATCACGCCAATGCCTGATCAATCAACGTGAAGTTCATCGCGATAGCCGCAGTTTCGCCTCGGCCCTGCGTTCGGCGCTGCGCGAAGATCCGGACGTGATCCTGGTCGGTGAACTGCGGGATCTGGAAACCATTCGCCTGGCCCTGACGGCTGCTGAAACCGGCCACCTGGTGTTTGGCACGCTGCACACTACGTCGGCAGCGAAGACCATCGACCGCGTGGTGGATGTATTCCCGGGGGACGAGAAGTCGATGGTGCGCTCGATGCTCTCCGAATCACTGCTCGCGGTGGTGTCGCAGACGTTGGTCAAGAAGCTTGGCGGCGGACGGGTTGCCGCCCATGAAATCATGCTGGGGACGCCGGCGATCCGTAATCTGATCCGCGAGGACAAGGTGGCGCAGATGTACTCGGCGATTCAAACGGGCGGGGCGCTGGGGATGCAGACGCTGGACATGAGCTTGAAGGGGTTGGTGAACAGGGGGCTGGTCAGTCGGGAGCATGCGCGGGAGAAGGCGCGATCGCCGGAGGGGATTTGAAGGCGGGCGTTACTTACAAAGCAAAATCCCGGGAAAACCCGGGATTTCAAAATCAGCGCTGAACCACTCGCATCTGATGCGGCTCTTTCGGCAGAACCCGCTTGGCAACCACGTAGTGGCTTTCCCAGTACGGTTTCTTCAAGGTGTCGATGGTCACCGACTTGCCACGGCGAGGTGCGTGGATAAAGCGGTCGTTGCCCAGGTAGATGGCAACATGGTTGACCCGGCGGCTCTTGATGTTGAAGAAAATCAGGTCGCCCGGCTTCAGGTCGCCGCGGTCTACTTTCTGTCCATGGCCGCTGGCCATTTCGTTGGACGTACGTGGCAAGTCGAAAGTGGCGTCGTTGAACGCGTATTTCACCAGACCGCTGCAATCGAAGCCTTTACTTGGGCTGCTGCCGCCCCAACGATAAGGTGTACCGAGCACATTCACGGCACGGCTCAGCACATTGCTGCTTTCCTTGCTCGCCATTGGCGGTACCAAGCCGCTTTTATTGCTGGCCAGGGTTGGAGCGTGTTTGGCGTTTTTCTTGTTTTTGCTCGAAGGAGCAGAAACATGGGATTTTGGGGTGTAACCATTAACGTTAGGAAGACGTTGCTCACGATTGGTGGCGTGGGCGGCCAGTGGCATCAAAAGGCAAATGGTTAGCCATGTCTTGAAAAATGAACGCATTAGGCAAGGCTCTTAATGGGATAGCGCGCAACTTTATAACAGCTTTTTTGTCCCTTCCGAGGCCGTTGGTCGATTCAACCTGGGGCCCAACGGCGGCAAAGAAGCGGCAATTTGGCGCAATTGTCGGACAGAAGTCAGGTGCTATAAGGGTTTGACGGGAGTGAAGGTAGCATTTGCCATACGTCGGCTGCCTGTAAAAAAGTCACAAAGAATTCAAGAATATTTATCTATCGTGTGAAACGAGGCTATCAATGAACCCCTATCAACAACCTGTCCCACATCAAGACACCCACAGTAAAGTGATCGGTTATCTGCTGTGGATTTTCGGTTTTACCGGGGCTCACCGCTTCTATTACGGCAAGCCGGTGACCGGGACGATCTGGTTTTTCACCTTCGGTTTGCTGGGAATTGGCTGGTTGATCGACCTGTTCCTGATCCCGGCGATGGATCGCGAGGCCGACTATCGATTTGCCGCAGGGCCTATCGAATACAACGTGGCGTGGATTCTGCTGACCTTTCTCGGCGTGTTCGGAGTGCACCGGATGTATCAGGGGAAATGGATCAGCGGCTTGCTGTACCTGCTGACCGGCGGGCTGTTCTTTATTGGTGTGCTGTACGACTTTTGGACCCTGAATGACCAAGTGTCGCTGCGCAACTCGCAGAATCGCGGGACCTTTCAATAAATTGTGGCGAGGGAGCTTGCTCCCGCTGGATCGCGAAGCGATCCCAAAACAGGTCTGCTGCGCAGCCCAGCGGGAGCAAGCTCGCTCGCCACAGTCTTAAGCCTGGTGACTGATCCGCCCATCCACCAGGGTGTAACGCACCACACCTGGCAAGCTGTGGCCAATGAACGGGCAGTTCTCGCCCTTGGACAGCCAGGTTTCACCGGCGACAGTCGAAGCGGCCGGGTCGAACAGCACGATGTCTGCAGCACCACCCACCGCCAGTTTCCCCGCCGGCAGGCGCAGGGCCTCGGCCGGGCCCGTGCCCAAACGGGCCAGCAGCGTCGGCAGATCCAGCAGTCCATCTTCCACCAGCGTCATCGCCAATGGCAGCAACAGCTCAACACTGCTGATGCCCGGCTCGGTCGCGCCGAAGGGGGCCAGTTTGGCGTCGCGCTCGTGCGGCTGGTGATGGCTGGAAATCGCCGAGATAACCCCCGACTTCACCGCAGCCCGCAGGCCTTCACGATCGGCGCTGGTGCGCAGCGGTGGCTGGACGTGGTACAGGCTGCTGAAGCCGATCAGGGCTTCGTCGGTCAGGATCAACTGATACAGGGCGACATCGGCAGTGACCTTCAAGCCTCGGGCCTGGGCCTGGGCGATCAATTCCACGCCGCGTGCGCTGGTGAGCTGGCTGAAGTGCGCGCGCACGCCGCTTTGCTCGACCAGCAGCAGATCCCGGGCCAGGGCCACGGTCTCGGCGGACTCAGGGATGCCCGGCAAGCCGAGGAAGCTCGCGGTCGCGCCTTCGTGGGCGAGGCCACCTTCGGCGAGGTCGTGATCCTGGGAGTTGAACACCACGGTCAGATCGAAGGTCGCCGCGTATTCCAGCGCCCGGCACAGGGTGCGGGTGTTGCGGAAACTGTCCAGGCCGTTGCCGAAGGCCACGCAACCGGCATCGCGCAGGGCAACCAGCTCTGCCAGTTGTTCGCCGTCCAGGCCTTTGCTCAGGGCGCCAATCGGGAAAACCTTGGTGTTGCCGGCCTCACGGGCGCGGTCGAGGATCAGTTCGGCGACCGCCGAGGTGTCCAGCACCGGTTTGGTCTTCGGTGGGCAGCACAGGCTAGTGACGCCGCCTGCTGCTGCGGCGCGGGTTTCGCTGACAATCGAACCTTTGCGGCTGTAGCCCGGTTCGCGCAGGGCAACGTTCAGGTCGACCAGGCCCGGTGCGGCCACCAGGCCCTTGGCGTCGATGCTGTCTGCGGCAACGAAGCCGGCAGGGGCTGCACCGAACGCGACGATCTTGCAGGCTTCAATGTGGATATCGGTGACTTGATCCAGGCCACTGCTTGGATCGATGACGCGTGCGCCGAGAATGCTGAGCTTCACTGCACGTTCTCCTGCTCGAATTGACGCTGCGCGGTCTGCCCGCTCATGGCCATGGACAGCACGGCCATACGAATGGCGATCCCGTAGGTCACCTGATTGAGAATGACCGAGTGCGGGCCATCGGCCACCGCCGATTCGATCTCCACGCCACGGTTGATCGGCCCCGGGTGCATGACGATGCAGTCCGGCTTGGCCCCGGCCAGGCGCGCGGTGGTCAGGCCGAACAGGCGGTAGAACTCACCTTCGCTCGGCAACAGGCCGCCGGTCATGCGCTCACGTTGCAGGCGCAGCATGATCACCACGTCGACGTCCTTCAGGCCTTCGGCCATGTCGGTGTAAACCTTCACGCCGTACTGCTCGATGCCGATCGGCAGCAGGGTTTTCGGCGCGATCACGCGGATGTCCGGGCAGCCGAGGGTTTTCAGCGCGAGCATGTTCGAGCGTGCGACCCGCGAATGCAGGATGTCGCCGACGATGGCCACCGAGAGGTTTTCGAAGCCGCCCTTGTGCCGGCGAATGGTCAGCATGTCGAGCATGCCCTGGGTCGGGTGCGCGTGACGGCCGTCACCACCGTTGATGATCGCCACTTGCGGGCACACGTGTTCGGCGATGAAGTGCGCCGCACCGGAGTCGCCGTGGCGCACGACGAACATGTCGGCGGCCATCGCTTCCAGATTGCGCAGGGTGTCGAGCAGGGTTTCGCCCTTGCTTGCCGAGGAGGTCGACACGTTGAGGGTGATCACGTCCGCCGACAGCCGCTGGGCGGCCAGTTCGAAGGTGGTGCGGGTGCGGGTCGAGTTCTCGAAGAACACGTTGCACACGGTCTTGCCGCGCAGCAACGGGACCTTCTTCACTGCCCGGGCGCCGACTTCAAGGAAGGAGTCGGCGGTGTCGAGGATTTCCGTCAGCAACTCGCGGCGCAGGCCGTCGAGCGAGAGGAAGTGGCGCAGCTGACCCTGATCATTGAGCTGCAGCGGGCGCTTGGTGTCTGGAGGCGTCATCGCAAGGGGGACTCTCAATAGGGCGAAATTAAAGGGCGAGGTCTTGCAGTTCGAGCTCGAGCTCGGGGCCGGACAGCTTCACGCGTTCGTGAGCCGCCAGCGACAGGGTGGCGCCGACCACGTTGGGGCGGATCGGCAGTTCGCCGGCGTCCAGGTCCAGCATGCACACCAGTGTCACGCTGGCCGGGCGGCCGTAGTCGAACAGTTCGTTCATGGCGGCACGGATGGTGCGGCCACTCATCAGCACGTCGTCGATCAGCACCAGGTGCTGGCCTTCGATCTCGAATGGCAGCGCCGAGGGGCGCACTTGCGGGTGCAGGCCGTTCTGGCTGAAATCATCGCGGTAGAAGGACACGTCCAGGGTGCCGAGAGGCTCTTCGCTGCCCAGTTCCTTGAGCAGGGCCTGGGCGACCCAGACGCCGCCGGTACGGATGCCGATGTAACGTGGGTCGGTGATACCACGGTGTTGCAGATGGGCCTTCAGGCGCGTGGCCATCTGGCTGATCAGTTCGGCAGGATTGGGCAGGCTCATGGTTGCTCCTTCTTGGGCCCGAGCCGGGTTGCAGGGCAGCTCGGGTTGTAGCTAAGAGAGACGCTTGGCGGCTCTTCAGGATCAGGTGCTGTCAGGATCAGGGGCAGTCAGGACTCGAACAGGGCGCTGTTTTCGTCGAGCCAGCCTTGTAGCAGCAGGGCGGCGGCAATGGCATCGACCGGGTTGTCGCGGTAACTGCCTTTCTGGCCGCCCCGGGCCAGGCGTTCACCTTTGGCCTCGAAGGTGGTCAGACGTTCGTCGTGGGTATAAAAGGGCAGGTTGAAGCGACCGTTCAGGCGTCGGGCAAATTTTTCCGCGCGGGCGCACATGTCGCTGGGGGTGCCGTCCATGTTCAGCGGCAACCCGACCACCACTGCGTCGGGCTTCCATTCCTTGATGAGGGCTTCGACCTGGTCCCAGTCGGGAATGCCGTTCTGTGCTTTCAGGGTGCACAGCTCGCGCGCCTGGCCGGTGATCACCTGGCCGACAGCGACGCCGATCTGTTTGGTGCCGTAGTCGAATCCGAGAATCAGGCGCAGGGCCATCAGGCGTGCCCCGCCTGGCTGGTGAGCAGACTGAGGTTGACGCCCAGGTGCTTGGCTGCCGCTTCAAGGCGTAGCTCGCTGCTGGTGTTGAACAGAATGTCGGCGTCGTACGGGCAGGTCAGCCAGGCGTTGTCTGCCAGTTCGGCTTCCAGTTGCCCGGCTTCCCAGCCGGCGTAGCCGAGGGCGATCAGGCTTTTTGCCGGGCCGAGGCCGTCGGCAATGGCGAACAGTACGTCCTGGGAGGTCGACAGCGACAGGTCGCCTTCCAGATCAACGGTCGCCTGAAATTTTTGCCCCGACGGGTGCAGGACGAAGCCGCGATCGGTCTGCACCGGGCCGCCGATGAAAATCGGTACGTGCTGGCAGAGCGCTGGCGGTTCGATTTCCGGGCGCAGTTGTTCGAGGATATCGGCCAGATTCAACTCTTGCGGGCGGTTGACTACCAGCCCCATGGCCCCATTGGCCGTGTGCTCGACGATGTAGGTCAAGGTGTGCGCAAAGTTCGGGTCGGCCATGTGTGGCATGGCGATCAGGAATTGATGCTTGAGGTAGCTGGGGCTGACGTTTTTCATGTGCGCTAGTGTGGCGTTCGAGGGGCGAACTGACAAGCTGGGGATGCCGCAATTTGGCAGTCGACACCGCTTAAATGTGGGAGCGAGCCTGTTGTGGCGAGGGAGCTTGCTCCCGTTCGAGTGCGCAGCGCTCGCATATTTTGGGGCTGCTTCGCAGCCCAGCGGGAGCAAGCTCCCTCGCCACAGGTTTTCCGCCATCCTGGGGACTTGTGTCGATCAGTTGCTGGAGAGCCTGTCGCCGCGGGCAAACTTCCAGGTACGAATGATTTCCAGCCGGTCGATATCCGACAGATCCCCGGTGAACGGTGCAAATGGCGCAGCCAGCCGGACGATGCGCTGCGCGGCCTGATCCAGCAACGGCTGACCGGAAGACTCCAGCACCAGCACTTCATACAGCGAGCCGTCGCGGTTGATCGACACCATCAGGCGCAGATTGCCGTAGATCTGCTTGCGCCTGGCTTCGTCGGGGTAGTTGAGGTTACCGATACGCTCGACCTTCTTGCGCCACTCATCCTTATACCAGGCACCTTTGTCGCGCATGGTCGAGGCCGCGCTCAGGCGGTGGATGCGCGGACGTTTGGCGTACAGCTGTTGTTCGTTGGCCAGCTCGGCTTCCAGACTGGCGATGTCGCTGGACAGCTGTTCGCTGTCGAAGGTCGGCGCCTGAACCGCGGGCTTGGCTTCGGTCTTGGGTTCTTCGGTCTTGGCCGGGGCTTTTTTCGGCTTGGGCGCAACGGTGGTCACGGCAGCCTTGGGCGGCGCTTCCTGCACTTCAGGCTTGGCGGCCGGTGGCGGTGTGACTTTCTGCACCTTGTTGTCCTGGAATGGCGCGACCTCGGTGGTCTTGGGAATCGCCTTTTTATCCAGGGTGCCGCTGCCTTGCTGGTTTTCCTGAGCGAGGAAGTCAGCCTTTTCCGGCTTTTTCTCGCTTTTGAAAGTGGCGAGGGTGATTTCCAGGGTCTTGCTGATTTGCTTGGGTTCGACCACTGCAAATCCTACGCCCAGCAGCAACGCCAGGTGGATCAGTGCCGCCAGGAACAGGGTAAAACCGAGACGATCGGCCGGGCGCACGCCGCGGTGGGCGAGTTCAGCTGGCAGATCGGACGGGAGGGTCATGACAAGAAAACCAACATCGCGTTTTTCACAGGCCGCGCATGATAACGCAATGTTGGTATTTCCTAGGCTGTTCTATATCAACGAGCTTTGAGCTTCTGATCAATGGCGTCCATGAGCAGGCCGCCAATGTCAGTGCCGAACGCGTTATCGATTTCGCGAATGCAGGTCGGGCTGGTGACGTTGATCTCGGTCAGGTGCTCACCGATCACGTCCAGACCGACGAACAACAGGCCTTTTTCACGCAGGGTCGGGCCGACTTGTGCGGCGATCCAACGATCCTTGTCGGTCAACGGGCGGGCTTCGCCACGGCCGCCGGCGGCGAGGTTGCCACGGGTTTCGCCCTGGGCCGGGATGCGTGCCAGGCAGTAATCCACCGGTTCGCCATCGATCATCAGGATGCGTTTGTCGCCGTCCTTGATCGCCGGCAGGTACGCCTGGCCCATGATCTGCTGGGTGCCGAGGGCAGTCAGGGTTTCCAGGATCACCGACAGGTTCGGGTCACCCGCGCGGTGGCGGAAGATCGAGGTGCCGCCCATGCCGTCCAGCGGTTTGAGGATCACGTCGCCGTGTTTGGCGGCGAATTCGCGCAGCACGTCGGCGCGGCGGCTGACCACGGTCGGCGGCGTGCACTGCGGGAACAGCGTGGCGAACAGTTTCTCGTTGCAGTCGCGCAGGCTTTGCGGCTTGTTGACCACCAGCACGCCAGCGCGCTCGGCCTGTTCCAGCAAGTAGGTGGAGTAGACGAACTCCATGTCGAACGGCGGATCCTTGCGCATCAGGATCACGTCCAGATCGCTCAGCAGGTTGTCCTGTTCAGCTTCCAGTTCGAACCATTTTTCCGGGTTGGCGAACACTTTCAGCGGACGCATCCGCGCCCGGGCCTGACCTTCACCCTGGTACAGGTCGTGCTGTTCCATATAGAACAGTTCCCAGCCGCGCTTCTGCGCAGCCAGCAGCATGGCCAGCGAGCTATCCTTTTTATAGGAAATGCTGGCGATGGGGTCCATGACAATCCCGACGCGAACGCTCATGGGGGTTTCCTCGAAATTTGGGGGCTGTGTTGATCCCTGTAGGAGCGAGCACGCTCGCGATGGACTTCAGGACGCCGCGACCATCCAGACAGCCCGCGTCATCGTTGACGACCATCGCGAGCGTGCTCGCTCCTACAGAAGGTCAGGCAATAAAAGTGGCGTCAGAGTGGCGCTGAGTGTGTTCCCGGTCAAGGAAAAACCATCGCACCGGTTGGCCGATAGATTGGTTTTGAGGACTGTGCTAAAAAGGCTGCCATGCCGTGCTGGCCCTTGAACATCAAGGGCTTCGAGCCCTCGGTCAGCGCAAAACGGACAATTTGATTCGCAAAGGCGACGGTAGAGCATTTATGGAACAGCACCCCAGCGCCTTGAAGGTCATGGTGATCGACGATTCGAAGACGATTCGCCGCACCGCCGAAACGCTGTTGAAGAGCGTGGGGTGCGAGGTCATCACGGCCATCGACGGTTTCGATGCCCTGGCCAAGATTGCCGATAACCACCCCGGCATCATCTTCGTAGACATCATGATGCCGCGACTGGATGGCTATCAGACCTGCGCTTTAATCAAGAACAACAACGCGTTCAAGGCTACGCCGGTGATCATGCTGTCGTCCCGGGACGGGTTGTTCGACAAGGCCAAGGGGCGCATCGTCGGGTCCGATCAGTTTTTGACCAAGCCTTTCAGCAAGGAAGAGTTGCTCGATGCGATCCAGGCCCATGTGCCCGGGTTCGCCGCCGTTATGCCGCAGTAGGACACGCAAAGTGACGCCCGGCCATCGGGCCTGGCGTCGACAAGAATGGGGAAAACCATGGCACGTATTCTGATCGTCGATGATTCGCCGACTGAAATGTACAAACTGACCGGCATGCTGGAAAAGCACGGTCATGAAGTGTTGAAAGCCGAAAACGGCGCCGACGGTGTGGCCCTGGCCCGCCAGGAAAAGCCCGACGCGGTCCTGATGGACATCGTCATGCCCGGCCTCAACGGTTTCCAGGCGACCCGCCAGTTGACCAAAGACCCGGAAACCGGGCACATCCCGGTGATCATCATCACCACCAAGGATCAGGAAACCGACAAGGTCTGGGGCACGCGCCAGGGCGCCAGGGATTACCTGACCAAGCCGGTCGATGAAGAAACCCTGATCAAGACCCTGAACAACGTGCTGGTCGGTTGATCGAGCAGCCATGAGCCAGTCGCTGACGGCCTTCGAACTGCTGTTGCAGATCGACCAGCGCTGCCGCTTGCTGGCCGCGGACCTGCCGTCCCAGCCGAGCCAGAGGGACAGTTGGAGCGGCATAGGCTTTCGCCTGGGCGAACACTGGTACGTGGCGCCGATGAGCGAAGTCAGCGAGGTGTTGCACGAGCCGCGTTTTACTCAGTTGCCCGGGGTCAAACCCTGGGTGAAGGGCGTGGCCAACCTGCGTGGACGCCTGCTGCCGATCATGGACCTGTGCGGCTTTTTCGGGCACGAGTTGTCGGCGGCGCGCCGGCAGCGCCGGGTGCTGGTGGTGGAGCATGAAGAGGTGTTCGCCGGGTTGATGGTCGATGAGGTCTATGGCCTGCAGCACTTTGCCCGCGACAGCATGGAGCCTGTTGCACCCGATGAGTTGCAGGGGCCGATGGCGTCGTTCGTCAGCGGCAGGTTTCAGCGGGAGCAGAGCTGGCAGGTGTTCAGCCCATTCGCGTTGACGCAGTCGCAGAGTTTCATGCACGTCGCGGTGTAATCCCGCCCCCCCTGCAGGAAAGGGCCGGGCAGGACCGGAAATTGGGTTAACAGGCGAGGACCGATGATAAAAGCAAAAGCAGGCAAGCCAATGGAAGGGTCGCGCAGCCGGTCGCAGATCATCGTGCTGTTTATCGCGCTGATCGTCTTCATCATGCTGCTGTTCGCCAACTTCGCGTACCTCAACACCCAGGCTACCTACGACAAACAGTACATCGGCCACGCCGGCGAATTGCGCGTACTGTCCCAGCGCATTGCCAAGAACGCGACCGAAGCCGCTGCCGGCAAGGCGGCGGCGTTCAAGCTGCTCAGCGATGCGCGCAACGACTTTGCCCTGCGTTGGGGGTATCTGAAGAAAGGCGACCCGGCCACCGGGCTGCCGCCGGCACCGGCCAGCGTGCGCCCGGAAATGCGCGCGGTGCAGCAGGATTGGGAGCGCTTGCTGAAAAACGCCGACGCGATTCTCTCCAGCGAACAAACCGTGCTGTCGCTGCATCAGGTCGCCGCCACTCTGGCTGAAACCGTGCCGCAGCTGCAGGTCGAATACGAAAGAGTCGTCGAGATCCTGTTGCAGCGTGGTGCGCCGGCTGCTCAGGTGGCCATGGCCCAACGTCAGTCGCTGTTGGCCGAGCGCATTCTCGGCGCGGTCAACACCGTGCTGGCCGGCGACGAAAGCTCCCAGCAGGCCGCCGATGCCTTCGGGCGTGACGCGACGCAATTCGGCAAGGTGCTCAACGGCATGCTCCAGGGCGACGCGGCCCTGAAAGTCAGCCAGGTCGAGGATCGCGACGCCCGGGCGCGGCTGTCGGAGATCTCCGAGCTGTTCGAGTTCGTGTCTGGCTCGGTGGATGAAATCCTCGAAACCTCACCTGAACTGTTCAAGGTGCGCGAGTCGGCGAGCAATATTTTCAGCCTGTCGCAAACCCTGCTTGAAGAAGCCTCGCACCTGGCCAGTGGTTTCGAAAACCTCGCCGGTGGGCGCACCACCGACACCATCGGCGGTTATGTGCTCGGCCTGCTGGCATTGGCCTCGATCATCCTGATCGGCATGGTCATGGTGCGTGAAACCAACCGTCAGTTGCAGGAAACCGCCGAGAAGAACGAGCGCAACCAGAACGCGATCATGCGCTTGCTCGACGAAATCGAAGACCTCGCCGACGGTGACCTGACCGTGACCGCTTCGGTGACCGAGGACTTCACCGGCACCATCGCCGATTCGATCAACTACTCCGTGGACCAGTTGCGCGACCTGGTGGCGACCATCAACCTCACCGCCGGCCAGGTTGCCGCTGCCGTGCAGGAAACCCAGGCCACCGCGATGCACCTGGCCCAGGCTTCGGAGCATCAGGCCCAGCAGATCAGCGAAGCTTCGGCGGCGATCAACGACATGGCCGAATCCATTGACCAGGTGTCGGCCAACGCGGCGGAGTCGTCGGCGGTGGCCGAGCGTTCAGTGGAAATCGCCAACAAGGGCAACGAGGTGGTGCACAACACCATCCACGGCATGGACAACATTCGTGAACAGATCCAGGACACCGCCAAACGCATCAAGCGTCTGGGGGAGTCGTCCCAGGAAATTGGCGACATTGTCAGCCTGATCGATGACATTGCCGACCAAACCAACATTCTTGCCCTCAACGCGGCGATCCAGGCCTCCATGGCCGGGGATGCCGGGCGCGGTTTTGCCGTGGTCGCCGATGAAGTGCAACGCCTGGCCGAGCGTTCGTCGGCGGCAACCCGGCAGATCGAGACCCTGGTGCGGGCGATCCAGACCGACACTAACGAAGCGGTCATCTCCATGGAGCAGACTACGACCGAAGTGGTGCGCGGCGCACGTCTGGCGCAGGATGCCGGTGTCGCCCTGGAAGAAATTGAAGGGGTGTCCAAGACCCTGGCGGCGTTGATCCAGAGTATTTCCAATGCCGCTCAGCAACAGACCTCGTCGGCGGGACAGATCTCCCTGACGATGAACGTGATCCAGCAGATCACCTCGCAGACATCGTCAGGCTCGACCGCCACTGCCGAAAGCATTGGCAACCTGACGAAAATGGCCAGCCAGTTGCGCCGTTCGGTCTCCGGTTTCACCTTGCCGGCTGCCAAGGCACAGGCTGTGGACAAAGCTTGAACCGCCCAAGGGTGTACGCATTGTGATTGGAGTGGTTATGGGTGATCGGCACGACTATGTGGCCCTCGAGTGGGTCAAGGGCGAGATTGCCGAAACGCTGAAGCAGGCCCACCAGGCCATCGAAACCCTGCTCGATGACCCGCAGGCGACGCACGCGCTGGACCTGTGCCTGACGTGTATTCACCAGGTTCACGGCAGCCTGCAGATGGTCGAGTTCTACGGTGCGGCGCTGCTCGCCGAAGAAATGGAACAGCTGACCATGGCCTTGCAGGGCAATCGCGTCAGCCACCGTGACGAAGCGTTGCACCTGCTGATGCAAGCCTTGGGGCAAATGCCGATCTACCTCGACCGGGTGCAAGGCGCGCGCCGCGATCTGCCGCTGGTGGTGCTGCCGTTGATCAACGATCTGCGCAGTGCCAGGGGTGAAACCCTGCTGTCGGAAACCAGCCTCTTCAGCCCGCAACTGCCCGAGATCGCACCCTTGCCGCCGGCGGCTTTGCAGCAACTGGAACCGGCTGATTTTCCCGGGGTGTTGCGCAAGCTGCGGCAAATGCTGCAGATGGCCCTGGTCGGGTTTCTGCGCGAACAGGACAGCGACACCAACCTTGATTACCTGGCCAAGGTCTTCACGCGCCTTGAGGCGTTGTGCGGCGAAGCGCCCCTGAGCCCGCTGTGGCAAGTGGCTTCGGCGTTGGTCGAGGGTATGCAGCGCGGTTCCATTGCCAACAGCCCCGCCTTGCGCAGCCTGTTCAAGGACGCCGACAAGGAACTCAAGCGCCTGCTCGAACAGGGCATGCCCGGCATCAATCAACCGGCACCGCCAGAGCTGCTCAAGAGCTTGCTGTTCTACATAGCCAAGGCCGAACATCCCACCGGGCAGATGCTGACCATGAAAGATCGCTACTCGCTGGATGATGCGTTGCCCGACAGCGCGCTGGTCGATGAAGAGCGCGCGCGCCTGGCCGGCCCCGATCGCGACGCCGTTCGTTCGGTGCTCACGGCGTTGTGCGAAGAGCTGGTGCGGGTCAAGGAGCGACTGGACCTGTTCGTACGCAGTGACCGCCAGCACACCTCCGACCTCGACAGCTTGCTGGCGCCCCTGCGGCAAATCGCCGATACCCTGGCGGTGCTGGGTTTTGGTCAGCCACGCAAGGTCATCATCGATCAGCTGGCCGTGGTCCTGAGCCTTGCTCAGGGCCAGCGCGAGCCTAACGATGCGATTCTCATGGATGTGGCCGGTGCCTTGCTGTACGTCGAAGCGACCCTGGCAGGCATGGTCGGTACCGTCGAGCCTGAAAACCAGGAAGACAGTCGCCTGCCGACCACCGACCTGACCCAGATCCACCAGATCGTGATCAAGGAAGCTCGCATCTGTTTGCAGCAGGCCAAGGACATGATCGTCGACTACATCGATGCCGACTGGGATCGCCAGCATCTGCAGGCATTGCCGGCCTTGCTGACACAGGTGCGCGGCGCGCTGGCAATGATTCCGCTGGGACGCGCGGCGAGCCTGATCGAAACCTGCAATCACTTCATCCGCGAGCACCTGCTGCTCGAACCGGGGCAGCCGGGCTGGCAGGCACTGGACCACCTGGCCGATGTGATCACCAGTATCGAGTACTACCTTGAACGCCTCAGCGACGACCCCGAGACATCGGGTGAGAACCTGCTCGACGTCGCCGAAAAAAGCCTCGCGGCTCTTGGTTTCTACCCCAGCGAACATCAGGTGCCGGTGCTTGAAGATGTCCTGAGCCCGAGCGAAGCGCAGGTCATGCAGTTGATGCAGGAACTGGATGATCCGCAGATCGTGCAGACCCTGGCGGACGTACTCGCCAGCCCGGTATCGGCGCTGAACCCGCCAGCCCTGAGCACCCCGAGTAGTCTGCTGCCGCCTCCGGCCGATGAAGAGCCGGTGGATGAAGAGTTGCGCGAAGTCTTCCTCGAAGAAGTCGACGAGGTGCTGCAAGTGCTTCGCGAGTACTTGCCGCGCTGGTCGGTCAACTCCGACAACCACTCGGCCTTGAGTGAGCTGCGTCGCGCCTTCCACACCCTCAAGGGCAGTGGCCGGATGGTCCGCGCCCTGGTCCTGGCAGAACTGGCCTGGGCTGTGGAAAACCTGCTCAACCGCGTACTGGAAAACAGTGTTGAGCCAGGCGCCACGGTGCAGCAACTGCTCGGCGACGTGCTGAACCTGCTGCCGGAACTGGTGGCCGAGTACGCGGCCAATGCCCAGCGCCAGCGTAACGATGTCGATCAATTGGCCGCTCGTGCCCATGCGCTGGCCAAGGGCGAGGAGCCGATCGGCGATGAAGACACCCGCGATGTCGCGGCCCTCGATCCGTTGCTGTTGGAGATTTTTCGCAAGGAAGCCGAAACCCATTTGACCAGCCTCAATCGCTTCCTCGAGCAGGCGGCCGAACACGTGCCGTTGCAAGCCAGTGACGAGCTGCAACGGGCGCTGCACACGCTCAAGGGCAGTGCCTACATGGCCGGCGTGCTGCCGATTGCCGAGCTCGCGGCGCCGCTGGATCAACTCGCCCGCGAGTACAAGGCGCACCTGCTTGCCCTGGACCTGGACGAAGTCGAATTGCTCCTGGAAGCCGAAGGGCTGTTTCGTCTGGGGCTGCGCCAGCTCAAGCGTGATCCGCTGGCTGAAATTCCCGGCGCGAGACACTTGATCGAACGTGCCAGGGCCATGGTCGCCGAGCGTCTTGAAGCGCTGATGAATACGCCGAGCACCGGGCTGCGCATCAAGCGTGACCCGCAGTTGATCAACAACTTTCTGGCCCAGGGCATGGACATTCTGCTCGACGCCGAAAGCCTGTTGCAGCGCTGGCAGCAGCATCCCGGCGAACGTCAGGAACTCAGTGCGCTACTGGATGAGTTGACCACCCTTGGCGAAGGTGCGCACCTGGCTGACCTGCATCCGGTCGATGAACTCTGTGAAGCTTTGCTCGACCTGTACGGTGCCGTGGAAGAAAGCAGCCTGGCGGTCAGCGAGCGGTTTTTCCATGAGGCGCAAAGTGCCCATGAGGCATTGATCAACATGCTCGACGAACTGGCCGCCGGCCAGGAAGTCAGCCCACAACCACGCCGCATCAAAGCCTTGCGCGAGTTGCTCGATGAGAGCCTTGACCCTTCGGCCATGGGTCTGATCCGCAGCGACGGCAGCCGCACCCTGAGCATCCACGAACTGGGCGCTGCCACGGCCGAACTCGACCACAGCGCGCGGGCGGCGGATCTGGACGACGAGATTGTCGGGATCTTTCTCGAGGAGGCCGTGGACATTCTCGACAGCGCCGATGAGGCTTTGCAGCGCTGGTTGCGTGACCCGGACAATGCGGCGCCGCTGTCTTCCCTGCAACGTGACCTGCACACGCTCAAGGGCGGCGCGCGCATGGCCGAGGTCGGACCGGTCGGTGATCTGGCCCATGAACTGGAAGGCCTGTACGAAGGTCTGGTGAACCGGCGTTACGCCTACAGTGATGCACTGGCGTCGCTGCTGCAACAGAGCCATGACCGCCTGGCGCAGAACCTTGATCAGTTGCAGCAGCAACAAGCCTTGAACCATGCCGATGAGCTGATCGAAGCCATTCGAGCCTATCGCCAGGGGCACACGGGCAATGCCGAAGTGAGCGCGCCGGCAGCGAGCGACGACACACCTGACCATGATCCCGAGTTGCTGGAAATCTTCCTGGAGGAAGGTTTCGACATCATCGAAAGTTCAGGTGCCGCGCTGGAGCGCTGGCAGGCACAGCCATCGAATCGGCAGGAAGTCGAGACCCTGTTGCGCGACCTGCACACCCTCAAGGGTGGCGCGCGCATGGTGGAAATTGCCGCCATCGGCGATCTGGCCCATGAGCTGGAGTTTCTCTACGAAGGTTTGTCCACCGGCGTGCTGCAACCGACGCCGCCGCTGTTCGCCTTGTTGCAGCGCAGTCACGATCGCCTGGCACAGATGCTCGACGCGGCTCGCGCCGGTGAGCAGATGCCGCCGGCGGATCGTTTGATCGATGCAATCAAGAACTTCAGTCACCCGGCCGTACCCGAGATTGCCAAGCCTGTTGCGCCACCGAGCACGCCAAAGGCCGAACCGCTGCCGCCACAGGACGTCGGCGCGGACATGGTCAAGGTCTCGGCCGAGTTGCTCGATGATCTGGTCAACCTGGCCGGTGAGACGTCGATCTTCCGTGGTCGAATCGAACAACAGGTCAACGATGCCCGCACCGCCCTGAATGAGATGGAAACCACCATCGAGCGAATGCGCGACCAGTTGCGGCGTCTCGATACCGAAACTCAGGGGCGCATTCTCAGCCGTCAGCAAGTCGATGCCGAACGCCTGGGTTACGAAGAGTTCGACCCGCTGGAAATGGACCGCCACTCGCAGTTGCAGCAATTGTCCCGGGCGCTGTTCGAGTCCGCCTCCGACTTGCTCGACCTCAAGGAAACCCTCGACCGGCGCAATCAGGATGCGGAAAACCTGCTGCAACAGCAGGGGCGCATCAACACCCAGTTGCAGGAAGGCCTGATGGCCACCCGCATGGTGCCGTTCGAACGGATGCTGCCGCGCTTGCAGCGGATCGTCCGGCAGGTGGCCGAGGAACTGGGCAAGGATGTCGATTTCATCGTCGATAACGCCGAAGGCGAGATGGACCGCAACGTTCTCGAACGCATGGCCGCGCCGCTGGAGCACATGCTACGCAACGCCGTCGACCATGGCCTGGAATCCGCCGAAGTGCGACTGGCTGCGGGCAAGCCGGCCAAAGGCAAGATCACCCTCGACCTGCTGCGCGAAGGCGGCGACATCATTTTCGACATCCGCGACGACGGTGCCGGTGTGCCGCTAGAAGCCGTGCGACGCAAGGCAATCAAGCGCGGCCTGCTCGATCCGGACAGTGCCGTCAGCGACCACGACGTGCTGCAGTTCATCCTGCAACCGGGGTTTTCCACCGCCGAAAAGATCACCCAGATTTCCGGGCGTGGCGTCGGCATGGACGTGGTCCACGAAGAGGTGCGGCAACTGGGCGGCAGCATGAGCATCGACTCGGTGCAGGGGCAGGGCGTGCATTTCCGCATCCGTCTGCCATTCACAGTGTCGGTCAACCAGGCGTTGATGGTGCAGTGCGGCGACGATCAGTACGCGATTCCGTTGAACACCATCGACGGCATCGTGCGCGTGCTGCCCAATGAACTGGAAGGGCATTACCGGCTCGATCCGCCGAGCTACGAATACGCCGGGCAGCGCTATGAGCTGTGCTATCTGGGCGAACTGCTGAAAACCAGCCAGCGTCCGAAACTGTTGGGCCAGAGCCTGCCGCTGCCGGTGTTGCTGGTGCAGTGCAACGATCGCCATGTCGCGGTGCAGGTCGATGCCATGGCTGGCACGCGGGAGATCGTGGTCAAGAGTCTCGGGTTGCAGTTTGCCGCGGTGCAGGGTGTGTCCGGGGCGACCATTCTCGGCGACGGCCGAGTGGTACTGATTCTGGATTTGCTCGCGCCGATTCGTGCCCTGCAAGCCCATGTGCCGCAACGAACCGCCAGTCACGAAACCGAGGCCGAGCCGCAGCGGCCTTTGCTGGTGATGGTGGTCGACGACTCGGTGACCGTGCGCAAGGTCACCAGCCGTCTGCTCGAACGTCACGGCATGAACGTGCTGACGGCCAAGGACGGGGTCGACGCCATGCTGATGCTCGAAGAACACCTGCCCGACGTGATGCTGCTGGACATCGAGATGCCGCGCATGGACGGTTTCGAAGTGGCGACCCAGGTGCGCAACGACGAACGCCTGCGGCACCTGCCGATCATCATGATCACCTCCCGCACTGGCCAGAAACACCGCGACCGCGCCATGGCCATCGGCGTCAACGACTACCTCGGCAAGCCATACCAGGAATCGGTGCTGCTCGACAGCATCGCCTTGTGGAGCAAATCCCATGCTTGAACACCGCACCAGCAACCTCACCGGTCTGCTGCTGCCCCTGGCCGACCGCAACCTGATCCTGCCCAACGTCGCGGTGGCCGAGCTGATCGACTACCAGCAAGGCACCTTCGATCTGGATTCGCCGCCGTGGTACCTGGGGTTGGTGAGCTGGCGCGACCGGCAGATTCCGTTGCTCAGTTTCGAGTCGGCATGTGGTCAGAAAACCGTGATCGGCGAGCGTGCGCGCATCGTTATTCTCAATGCCCTGGGCGGACGATCCGAGCTGAAATTCATCGCGTTGCTGGTGCAGGGGATTCCGCGCTCCTACAAGCTCGACAGTCAGTTGAGCTATGTCGATGTGCCGTTGTGCTCGCTGGAGAGTGCGGCGGTGCAGGTGGGCGAGCATGTGGCTAAAGTGCCGGATCTGCTGGCGTTGGAAGATCTGCTGGTGAATGCTGGGCTGATCTGACGGGCCCCATCGCGAGCTTGCTCGTGATGGCGCCGGACCAGACAACCATTAACTTGAGCGTAACAATCCGCCACCCTGCTTGATTGATACCCGCCACCCAACCCTCCTAAGGTGACCCCCACGACAGCGAACCCGTGGAGTGGTCATGACAACAACAATATCCCCCGACTCGCGATGGACGCGGCGGCGCAGCGAGAAGCAGCGGCGTCTCGAGTTGGTCCGGCACCTGGCCGATGGTGTGGTGCTGCCCACCGACAAGATCGTCGCGGCGCTGGAGGCGTTGATCCTGCCCGGCGACCGTGTGGTGCTGGAGGGCAACAACCAGAAGCAGGCGGATTTTCTCTCGCGCTCCCTGGCCAAGGTCGATCCTGGCAAGCTTCACGACCTGCACATGATCATGCCCAGCGTCGGTCGCGCCGAGCACCTGGACCTGTTCGAGCGCGGCATCGCGCGCAAGCTCGATTTCTCCTTCGCCGGCACCCAGAGCCTGCGCATCAGCCAGTTGCTCGAAGACGGCCTGCTGGAAATCGGCGCGATTCACACCTACATCGAACTCTATGCGCGGCTGGTGGTGGACCTGATCCCCAACGTCGTGCTCTCGGCCGGTTTCATGGCCGACCGCGCCGGCAACATCTACACCGGCCCGAGCACTGAAGACACTCCCGCGCTGATCGAGCCGGCGGCTTTCAGCGACGGTATCGTCATCGTCCAGGTCAACCAGTTGGTGGACGACGTCAGTGACCTGCCCCGCGTGGACATCCCGGCGTCCTGGGTCGACTTCGTGGTGGTGGCCGACAAGCCGTTCTACATCGAGCCGCTGTTCACCCGCGATCCCCGGCACATCAAGCCGGTGCACGTGCTGATGGCGATGATGGCGATCCGCGGCATCTATGAAAAACACAACGTGCAGTCACTCAACCACGGCATCGGTTTCAACACCGCCGCTATCGAATTGATCCTGCCGACCTACGGCGAATCCCTTGGCCTGAAGGGCAAGATCTGCCGCAACTGGACCCTCAATCCGCACCCGACGCTGATTCCGGCGATTGAAAGCGGCTGGGTCGAAAGCGTGCATTGTTTCGGCACCGAGCTGGGCATGGAAAACTACATCGCCGCGCGCCCGGATGTGTTCTTCACCGGGCGTGACGGCTCGCTGCGTTCCAACCGCATGTTCAGCCAACTGGCCGGGCAATACGCCGTGGACCTGTTTATCGGTGCGACCCTGCAGGTCGATGGTGACGGTCATTCTTCAACGGTGACACGCGGTCGCCTCGCCGGTTTTGGTGGTGCGCCGAACATGGGCCACGACCCACGTGGTCGCCGTCACGGCACGCCGGCCTGGCTCGACATGCGTCACACCGAAGCGGCCGAGCCGATGCTCGAACGCGGCAAGAAACTCGTGGTGCAGATGGTCGAGACCTTCCAGGAGGGCGGCAAACCGACCTTCGTCGAGACCCTCGACGCCGTCGATGTGGCAAAGAAAAGCGGCATGCCGCTGGCGCCGATCATGATCTACGGCGACGACGTCACCCACCTGCTCACCGAAGAAGGCATCGCGTACCTGTACAAGGCGCGCTCGCTTGAGGAGCGTCAGGCGATGATCGCTGCGGTGGCCGGGGTCACCACCATTGGCCTGCGGCATAACCCGAAAGATACCGCGCGCATGCGCCGCGAAGGGCTGATTGCCTTGCCCGAAGACCTCGGCATCCGCCGCACCGATGCCACCCGCGAACTGCTGGCCGCGAAGAGCGTGGCTGATCTGGTCGAATGGTCCGGTGGCCTCTACAACCCGCCCGCCAAATTCAGGAGCTGGTAAATGCGCGCACTCAACCTGCAAGCCAAGCCCCTGAGCCTGGCCGAGCGCCTGGCGGATCTGGCGGTGGACGCACTGATAGACGAAGCCGACCTGTCGCCGAAACCGGCGCTGGTGGATCGGCGTGGCAACGGCGCGCACACTGATCTGCATCTGGGTTTGATGCATGCCTCGGCGCTGTCGCTGTGGCCGGCCTTCAAGGAAATGGCCGATGCCGCCTTGGCCATCGGCGGGATCAATCCGGCATTGCGCGAACACATCGGTCGCATCGGCCGCGAAGGTGAGCAGGCGATGCTCGCCACCACTCAGGGTGTGAACACCCATCGCGGGGCGATTTGGGCGTTGGGCCTGTTGGTCACGGCGGCGGCACTGGAACCGACCTCCCGCCGTGCGAGCGAGGTGACTTTGCGTGCGGCACGCCTGGCGTTGCTGGACGATCGCTACGCGCCACGCCCCTTGAGTCACGGTGCCCAGGTGGCGTTGCGTTATGGCGCGCGTGGCGCCCGTGAGGAGGCACAGCTCGGCTTTCCAGCCGTCATGCAACGTGGCTTGCCGCAGCTCCAACGCAGTCGCGTGCAAGGTCATGGCGAGCAGAACGCCAGGCTCGATGCGCTGCTGGCGATCATGACCGGCCTGGCCGACACCTGCGTGCTCTACCGCGCCGGTGAACAGGGCCTGCACACCATGCAATCCGGCGCCCAGGCGGTGCTCGATGCAGGTGGCAGTGCCAGTCTCGCCGGGCGTCGCCGCCTGCACGAACTGGATCAACAACTCATCGCATTGAATGCCTCGCCCGGTGGCGCCGCCGACTTGCTCGCCGCCACCCTGTTGCTCGATCGCATCGAGCATGACGGCATCCTTCAGGGAGCGTTTTGATGGAAACCCTATCTTTTGAATTCCCCGCCGGCCAACCGCCACGGGGCCGCACGCTGGTGGGCTGTGTCGGCTCGGGCGACCTGGAAGTGCTGATCGAACCGGGCCCGGCAGGCAAGTTGACGATCACCGTGCAGACCTCGGTCAATGGCAGCGAACAACGTTGGCAGCACCTGTTCGCACGGATGTTCGACGGTCAGATGCCTCCCGCCATGGCCATCGATATTCATGATTTCGGCGCGACGCCGGGTGTAGTGCGCTTGCGCCTGGAACAAGGCTTCGAGGAGATCGGTCATGACTGACAGTGCAGCCTTGCTGAACAAACACAGCTTCGTCGAACTGGGCGCACGGCAACGGGCGAAAGCCCTTCTCGACGCCGGTACCTTTCGCGAACTGCTCGATCCGTTCCAGCGCGTCATGTCGCCGTGGCTGGTCCGTCAGGGCGTGGTGCCCCAGGCCGATGACGGCGTGGTCATTGCCAAGGGCAGTATCGATGGCTTGCCAGTGGTGATCGCCGCCATCGAAGGCGCCTTTCAGGGCGGCAGCCTCGGCGAAGTGGGCGGGGCCAAGATTGCCGGCGCACTGGAACTGGCCGCCGAGGACAACCGCAACGGCATTGCGACCCGTGCCGTGTTGCTACTGGAAACCGGTGGCGTGCGTTTGCAGGAAGCCAACCTCGGGCTGGCGGTGATTGCCGATATCCATGCGGCGATTGTCGAGCTGCGCCAGTACCAACCGGTGGTGGGCGTGGTGGCAGGCAGCGTCGGCTGTTTTGGTGGCATGTCGATTGCGGCCGGGTTGTGCAGCTATCTGCTGGTGACCCAGGAAGCGCGGCTGGGTCTGAACGGTCCGCAAGTGATCGAGCAGGAGGCCGGGCTTGAGGAGTACGACTCCCGTGACCGTCCTTTCATCTGGAGCCTGACCGGTGGCGAGCAGCGTTTTGCCAGTGGTCTGGTGGATCGTTATGCGGCGGATGATGTGGCGCAGATCCGTCAGCAGGTCGCTGAGTTGCTGGCACTAGGTCTGCCAGCTCATCAGCGCAGCCAGCAAGCCGAACTGTTTTTGCAGCGACTGGGCAACCTGGACGCCGAACCGCAGATCGCCCCGGCAACGGTCCGCCAGCTGTATCAAGGAGAACGCCCATGAGCACGTATTCCCTGCGCGGTTTGAACTGGTTCAACGCCTTGAGCACCGGTGCGAAAACGGTCAATGGTCTGCCCACCTCATTGAAAGTGGCGGACGCTGTGCTCGGTGATCAGCCGGTGCGATTCATCGCAGTGGTCGCCGACCCCGACAACCGTTTCGTGCGTGCCCGTCAGGGCGAGGTCGGCCTGCTCGAAGGCTGGGGCCTGGCCAAAGCCGTGGATGAAGTCATCGCCGCCGATCAGGACAAGGCGCAAAAGCGTGCGCTGATCGCCATCGTCGACGTGCCAAGCCAGGCCTACGGTCGGCGCGAAGAAGCCCTCGGCATTCACCAGGCATTGGCGGGTGCGGCGGACAGCTATGCCCGCGCGCGCCTGGCCGGGCATGCGGTGATTGCGCTGCTGGTGGGCAAGGCGATGTCCGGCGCGTTCCTGGCCCACGGTTATCAGGCCAACCGGCTGATTGCCCTGCGTGATCCGGGAGTGATGGTGCACGCCATGGGCAAGGCATCGGCGGCACGGGTGACCCTGCGCAGTGTCGAAGAACTCGAAGCGTTCGCCGCCAGCGTGCCGCCGATGGCCTATGACATCGACAGCTATGCCAGCCTCGGCTTGCTCTGGGAAACCTTGTCGGTGCAGCAGATTGAACAACCCTCCGTTGCCGATGTGACCCGTGTGACCGACTGCCTGATTCAGGCGATCTGCGATGTGGCCGAGAAGGGCAGTGACTTGCGCGGTCGTCTTGGCGCACCCAACCGTGCGGCATCGGCCAGGGTCCGCCAATTGTTGAGAGAGCAATGGTGAGCCGCTACCAGGCTCACGACCTGCTCTGGGGCATGACCGCGGAGCAACTGCCGATGGGTGCGCCATCGTGGGCAGTGGCGTCGATCAGTGCGGGTCAGCCGGTGGTCGTGCGCCGCGCCCTGAGTGCGCCGGGGCAGGTGGCCGTGGGCATTCGTGGCGCATTGCGCGAGCAGCGTTTTGCCGCCGTGATGGAAGTATCGACGGTCACTCGCTGCGTGCGTCCCGAAGAGCTCTGCCACGTGCAAGGTCAACGGGATTTCCCGGCGCTGCGAGCGCTGACGCAATTGCGGTCTTGCCTCGATGCCAGCGGCTGGATCTGGGGTGTCAGTGGCAGCGCCGGTTTTGAATTGGCCAGCGGATTTACTGCGTTGCACGAGGGCAGTGATCTCGATCTGATTCTGCGTACGCCGGAGCCCTTGGGTCGGAGCGACGCGCAAGCCCTGGTCGCTTTGCTCGACAACTCCGTGTGTCGCGTCGACCTGCAATTGCAAACACCCTTGGGCGCAGTCGCCTTGCGCGAGTGGGCCGGTGCGTCTTTCCGTGTACTGCTGAAAAACGCCACGCAAGCCTGCCTGGTCAGTGACCCGTGGAATTCGCAGGAGCAGGCAGCGTGAGCAGTTTGCTGGTGTTCCCGGGGCAGGGCGCGCAGCGACCAGGCATGCTTCAGGGGTTGCCTCGGGAAACCCTGGACGAGGCCTGCGACCTGCTCGGTGAAGACGTCTTGCAACTGGACTCTGCCGAGGCGCTGCGCTCGACCCGGGCGGTTCAGCTTTGCCTGCTGATCGCCGGGGTCGCCGCCACACGCCAGTTGGCAATGACGCCGGACTACGTGGCCGGTCTGTCCATCGGTGCTTACCCGGCAGCAGTGGTGGCCGGTGCCCTGAGCTTCAGCGATGCGCTGCATCTGGTCAGCCTGCGCGGTGAACTGATGCAACAGGCTTATCCACAGGGCTACGGCATGACCGCGATCATCGGCCTGGATTTGATCACGGTAGAAGGTTTGCTGGCGCAGGTGCATGGCGTCGACACGCCGGTGTACCTGGCCAACATCAACGCTGATAACCAGGTGGTGATTGCTGGCAGTGACGGTGCGATGCAAGCGGTCGCCGCCTTGGCGAAAGCCCAGGGGGCAGGGTTGGCCAAACGTCTGGCGGTGAGCGTGCCCTCGCATTGCCCGTTGCTGGAGGCACCCGCGACGGTGCTGGCCGAGGCTTTCGCCAACGTGCCGATGCAAACACCCAAAATTGCTTACCTGAGCGGAAGCCGCGCGCGGCCAGTGCTCAAGGTCGATGCCCTGCGTGACGACCTCGCGTTCAACATGTGCCGCATCGTCGATTGGCGCGGCACGGTGCAAAGCGCGTACGAGCGTGGCGTACGGCTACAGATCGAACTGCCGCCCGGTGCGGTGCTGACCGGGCTGGCGCGCCGGGTCTTCGAGCAAGGCAGCGTGATTGCCTTTGACGGTGCACGGCTCGATACCCTGCAAGCGCTGATGTGTGAGGAGGGAAGCCGTCACTCCTAGACACCGACTCAGGCTTCGAACAAAAAAAACAACATTCGAAATGCACTTTGAGGACTACGACAATGATTATTTACGGTGTGGCGCTGTTGGCGATCTGTACGCTGGCAGGGGTGATCATGGGTGACATGCTCGGTGTTGTGCTGGGTGTGAAGTCAAACGTTGGCGGCGTCGGGATCGCGATGATCCTGCTGATCTGCGCGCGCTTGTGGATGCAAAAACGCGGCGGCATGACCAGGGATTGCGAGATGGGCGTCGGTTTCTGGGGCGCCATGTACATTCCGGTGGTGGTGGCGATGGCGGCCCAACAGAACGTGGTCACGGCCCTGCACGGTGGCCCGGTCGCGGTGCTGGCAGCCATCGGTTCAGTGGTGGTCTGCGGCTGCACCATTGCCTTGATCAGTCGCACCCACAAAGGCGAACCCTTGCCCGATGAACCGACGGAAATCACCCCGGTCGGCACCCCTGTAGGAGGTCGCTGACATGTGGAACCTCATCGAGCAAGGACTTGAGCACAACGGTCTGGTCACCGCCTTCGCCTTCGTCGGCGTGATCATGTGGGTGTCCGTCGTCATCTCCAAACGCCTGACGTTCGGGCGCATTCACGGCTCGGCGATTGCCATCGTCATCGGCCTGGTGCTGGCATGGGTCGGTGGCACCCTGACCGGCGGACAGAAAGGCCTGGCGGACCTGACGCTGTTTTCCGGCATCGGCCTGATGGGCGGGGCCATGCTGCGTGACTTCGCCATCGTCGCCACGGCTTTCGAAGTGCAGGCCACCGAGGCGAAAAAGGCCGGGTTGATCGGCGTGATCGCCTTGCTGCTGGGTACGGTGCTTCCGTTCATTGTCGGCGCCTGCATGGCCTGGGCATTCGGTTATCGCGATGCGGTGAGCATGACCACCATCGGCGCCGGTGCGGTGACTTACATCGTCGGGCCGGTGACCGGTGCGGCGATCGGTGCCAGTTCCGATGTGGTGGCGTTGTCGATTGCCACCGGCTTGATCAAGGCGATTCTGGTGATGGTCGGCACGCCGATGGCGGCGCGCTGGATGGGCCTGGACAACCCGCGCTCAGCCATGGTGTTCGGTGGCCTGGCCGGCACTGTCAGCGGTGTGACGGCAGGGTTGGCGGCGACTGATCGGCGGCTGGTGCCTTATGGTGCGTTGACGGCGACCTTCCATACCGGGTTGGGCTGTCTTCTCGGGCCTTCGGTGCTGTACTTCATTGTTCGCGGGATTGTCGGCTAGCTCATTACATGCATTCTGTGGCGAGGGAGCTTGCTCCCGTTGGGCTGCAAGGCAGCCCTGATATCTGACACCGAGATGAGTCAGGAAAAACCGGTGGGTAGATTTCGCGGGCGCTTCGCACCCGAACGGGAGCAAGCTCCCTCGCCACATGGGCTTCTTCAAACCTGGCGATTGGCATACATCCGACACTCCGCCAGCAACGCCAACAGATTCGGATCCCGCTCCTTGGCCTTCAAGAACACCACGCCAATGTGCTGCTGCAAGCGGTACTGCTCTTGCAACGGAATCAGCTTCACCCGGTTCTCGTACACCGCCGCAATCCTGCCCGGCAGCAACGCATAACCCACTCCCGAACTGACCATGCTCAACAAGGTGAAGATGTCGTTGACCTGCATCGCCACCTTCGGCTCGAACCCCGCCTGCTCGAACACGCGCTTGCCGTCCTGATGAGTGGCGAAGCCCTGGGTCAGGGTGATGAAGGTTTCGTCGCGGACTTCGGCAAGGTCGACTTCGCTGCGTTGGGCAAACTTCGAATCGGCCGGTGTAGCGAGAAAGATGTCGTCGGAGAACAGCGGAATCTGCTCGCAGTCCGGGTCATTCACACTGTCATCCAGCGACACCAGGATCGCATCGACTTCCATGTTCTTGAGCTTGTAGAGCAGGTCGATGTTCGAGCCGAGGATCAGGTCGATGTTGAGCTCACTGCGACGGATCTTCAGGCCCATGATCAGTTGCGGAACGGTCTTGACCGTCAGGGAGTACAACGAGCCAAGCTTGAAACGCTCGGCAGAGAAGCCGGCGGCCTCGCGGGTCAGGCGCACGCTTTCGACGACGTCCTGAATCAGCTTCTGCGCGCGCTCTTCAAGCACGTAGGCGCTTTCCAGCGGCGTCAGGTTACGGCCTTCGTGCTTGAACAGCGGGCAGCGCAGCGCATTCTCCAGCGAGTGGATCGCCCGGTGCACACTGACGTTGCTGGTCTGCAACTCCACAGCGGCCCGCGCCAGATTGCCGGTGCGCATGAAGGCTAGGAACACCTCGAGTTTTTTCAGGGTCAATTCTTCATCGATCAACATCGTGCGAACTCTTCTTGGAATGACTCGATTGTGCACGCATGTGAGCTTTTGTAGGAGCCGGCTTGCTGGCGATGGTCGTAAACGATAACGCGGGGCAGCAGTAAACCCTTGTCGTTCATGCCCTCCATCGCGAGCAAGCTCGCTCCTACAGGTGGGGAGTTGTGTTCTGCAACATTGCGCTTTTACGCTCAAGGCCTGAGCCTTGCGTACTGCGGTACTGAAATTAGAGGTAAGCGATTCATGTATCACGGGGAAAGACTGAACGCCTGGACGCATTTGGTGGGGGCGGTAGCGGCGTTTGTCGGTGGGGTCTGGCTGATTGTGCTGGCCAGCCTCGACGGCAGTCCGTGGAAGATTGTCAGCATGGCGATCTACGCCTTTACATTGCTCGTGCTTTACAGCGCATCGACCGTGTATCACAGCGTGCGCGGGCGCAAAAAGGCGATCATGAAGAAGGTTGATCATTTTTCGATCTACCTGCTGATCGCCGGCAGCTACACGCCGTTCTGCCTGGTGACCCTGCGCGGGCCCTGGGGCTGGACCCTGTTCGGGATTGTCTGGGGGCTGGCGCTGATCGGTATCTTGCAGGAAATAAAGCCGCGCTCGGAAGCACGAATACTGTCGATCGTGATTTACGCAGTGATGGGCTGGATCGTGTTGGTGGCGGTCAAGCCGTTGCTGGCGGCGTTGGGTGGTGCGGGGTTTGCGTGGTTGGCTTCAGGCGGTGTGTTGTACACCGTGGGCATCATCTTTTTTGCCCTCGACCATCGGCTGCGGCATGCCCATGGGATATGGCATCTGTTCGTGATTGCCGGAAGCTTGCTGCACTTTGTGGCGATTTTCTTTTATGTCCTGTGAGACCACGTCGCGACCATCGCGAGCAGGCTCGCTCCCACAGTAGATCTTCAGTGAACACCGGTTTTGTGCACGACTGAGATTAATTGTAGGAGCGAGCTTGCTCGCGAAGGGGTCTTAAAAGTCCCCCCAAAGCTGCTGGGCGACAGACAAAGCCACCACCGGCGCCGTCTCGGTGCGCAACACTCGCGGGCCCAGGCGTGCGGCGTGGAAGCCGGCACCTTTGGCCTGATCCACTTCCGCATCCGACAAGCCGCCCTCAGGCCCGATCAGAAACGCCAGCGTCGCAGGCCTGGCATGGCTGGTCAGCGGCTCTGCCACCGGGTGCAGCACCAGCTTCAACTCGGCCTGCGTCTGCTTCAGCCAGTCCGCCAGCAATAACGGTGGATGAATCACCGGCACCCGTGAACGTCCACACTGTTCGCAGGCGCTGATCGCCACCTGACGCCAGTGCAGCAGGCGCTTGTCGGCGCGTTCGTCCTTCAGGCGCACTTCACAGCGTTCGGTGAAGATCGGGGTGATCTCGCTGACGCCCAGTTCCGTGGCTTTCTGAATCGCCCAATCCATACGCTCGCCCCGGGACAGGCCCTGGCCGAGATGGATCGCCAGGGGGGATTCCACCTGGCCGGCAAATTGTTCGTCGATCTGCACCACGACACGTTTCTTGCCGACTTCGACCAGCGCAGCGCGAAATTCCTGGCCTGAACCGTCGAACAGTTGCAGGGCATCGCCCTCGGCCATGCGCAGCACACGGCTGATGTAGTGGGCCTGGGCTTCGGGCAACTCGTGTTCGCCGGTGCTCAGTGGGGTGTCGACGAAGAAGCGGGACAGTCTCATTTCGGGTCTCTGTAATTCATGTGCAGGTCTTGGCGACGCCATCGCGAGCAAGCTCGCTCCCACCTTGGAATGCGGTCAATTGTGGGAGCCGGGCTTGCCCGCGAAGGCGCCAGCCCTGACACCACAGAAGCTCAAGTGAAATCAATCAACCCGGATCACGGAAGCCCGGGTGAAAGTCCTTCGGTACCGCGACACTCACGCTATCACGGGTCGCAATGTCGATACCTTCACTGGCCACCTGCGCCAGGAAATCGATCTGCTCCGGCGTAACCACGTAGGGCGGCAGGAAGTACACCACGCTACCCAATGGCCGCAGTAAAGCACCACGCTCCAAAGCATGCTGAAACACTTTCAGGCCACGGCGCTCCTGCCACGGGTAAGCCTCTTTGCTCGCCTTGTCCTTGACCATCTCGATGGCCAGTACCATGCCGGTCTGGCGCACTTCACTGACGTTCGGGTGATCGACCAGGTGTGCGGTGGACGAGGCCATGCGCTGCGCCAGGGCCTTGTTGTTTTCGATGACATTGTCTTCTTCGAAAATGTCCAGGGTCGCCAGTGCCGCCGCGCACGCCAGGGGGTTGCCGGTGTAGCTGTGGGAATGCAGGAAAGCGCGCAGGGTCGGGTAGTCGTCGTAGAACGCGCTGTAGACCTCATCGGTGGTCATGCACGCCGCCAGTGGCAGGTAGCCGCCGGTCAGGGCCTTGGACAGGCACAGGAAGTCCGGACGGATGCCGGCTTGCTCACAGGCGAACATGGTGCCGGTGCGGCCGAAGCCGACGGCGATTTCGTCATGGATCAGGTGCACGCCATAACGGTCGCAGGCTTCGCGCAGCAACTTGAGGTACACCGGGTGGTACATGCGCATGCCGCCAGCGCCCTGGATCAGCGGTTCGACGATCACTGCCGCAACGCTGTCGTGGTTTTCCGCCAGCGTCTGTTCCATGGCCGCGAACATGTTTCGCGAGTGCTCTTCCCAGCTCATACCCTCCGGACGCAGGTAGCAATCGGGGCTTGGCACTTTGATGGTGTCCATCAGCAGGGCTTTGTAGGTTTCGGTGAACAGCGGCACGTCGCCGACCGCCATCGCCGCCATGGTTTCGCCGTGGTAGCTGTTGGTCAGGGTGACAAAGCGTTTCTTGTTCGGCTGACCGCGGTTGAGCCAGTAATGGAAGCTCATTTTCAGCGCGACTTCGATGCAGGACGAACCGTTGTCGGCGTAGAAGCAGCGGGTCAGGCCTTCCGGGGTCATTTTCACCAGGCGCTCGGACAGCTCGATCACCGGCTGATGGCTGAAGCCGGCGAGGATCACATGCTCCAGTTGATCGACCTGGTCCTTGATGCGCTGGTTGATGCGCGGGTTGGCGTGGCCGAACACATTGACCCACCAGGAGCTGACCGCGTCGAGGTAGCGCTTGCCTTCGAAATCTTCCAGCCAGACACCTTCACCGCGCTTGATCGGGATCAGCGGCAGTTGTTCGTGATCTTTCATCTGGGTGCAGGGATGCCACAACACGGCGAGATCGCGCTGCATCCACTGGTTATTCAGGCCCATTTTCACTCTCCTCGAGGCGGTCCGTGTCACATGCGGACAAACAATCGCGCAAGCCTATGCAATGCTTGCCGCGGGAACAACCCATTGCGCTGATTGAGCTACTTTGTATGGGGCGATAGACGTTGCTGGCGGCCTTTTGATGGCTGACGTATTCTTCGCGGTTCTTGAGCCGTCTGGCTCGTAAAAACTGCTATTTCAATCGTGTATTTCCGGAGTTCGCTGAATGTCTGTCGGTTGGCTGCGCGCCTGTGCGCTGGTGATGTTGGGGCTGTTCAGCGTGTCTGCGCTGGCCAAGGATAAAACCGCGATCGTGGTCGGCGGCGGCCTGTCCGGCCTGACCGCGGCCTACGAGCTGCAGAACAAGGGCTGGCAGGTGACCCTGCTGGAAGCCAAATCGAGCCTGGGCGGTCGTTCCGGCATGGCCACCAGCGAGTGGATCGGCAACGACAAGACCCAGCCGGTACTGAACAAGTACGTGTCGACCTTCAAGCTGAGCACCACGCCGGCCCCGGAGTTCGTGCGCACCCCGGGTTACCTGATCGATGGCGAATACTTCTCGGCCGCTGACCTGGCCACCAAGCAGCCGGCCACCGCTGCCGCGCTGAAAGCCTACGAAAAGACCCTGGA
Source organism: Pseudomonas vancouverensis (assembly GCF_004348895.1). Lineage (GTDB taxonomy): Bacteria > Pseudomonadota > Gammaproteobacteria > Pseudomonadales > Pseudomonadaceae > Aquipseudomonas > Aquipseudomonas vancouverensis. The sequence continues at coordinate 207,004 of NZ_RRZK01000007.1, read as the reverse complement.
CGATCTGGCGCGCTCGATTGACGACCCGTTGAACCCGGCCGCGAACAACACCCTGCATGCTCTGGACCAGATCAACGTCTCCAGCTGGCTCGACAAGCAGAACCTGCCGGCCACGGCCCGCCAGTTGATCAACCAGGACATCCGTACCCATTACGACGAGCCTTCGCGCCTGTCGCTGCTGTACTTCGCCCAGCAGAGCCGGGTCTATCGCGGCATCTCCGACCGTGACCTGCGTGCCTCGCGTCTGGTTGGCGGCAGCGCCGTGCTGGCCCAGGCCTTCGTCAAACAGCTGAAAGTGTTCAAGACCAACTCCCCGGTCTCGGCGATTGTTCAGGACAAGGATGGTGTGAGCGTAAAAGTCGACAACGTCGCCTATCAGGCTGACTACGTCGTGCTGGCCGTGCCATTGCGTGCGTTGAACAAAATCGCGATGACCCCGGCGCTGGATGCCCAGCACCTGGCCGCCATCAAGGGCACCAACTACGGCTGGCGCGACCAGATCATGCTCAAGTTCAAGACCCCGGTCTGGGAGTCCAAGGCGCGCATGTCCGGCGAGATTTTCAGCAACGCCGGTCTGGGCATGCTGTGGATCGAGCCTGCGCTGAAGGGCGGCGCCAACGTGGTGATCAACCTGTCCGGCGACAACGCCCGGGTGATGCAGGCGTTCGGCGACAAACAGATGGTCGATCAGGTGCTGATTCGCCTGCATGCCTTCTATCCACAGGCACGCGGTGCCTTCACCGGTTATGAAATCCGTCGCTACAGCACCGACCCGTCCACCGGTGGTGCCTACCTGGCCTTCGGCCCGGGCCAGATCAGCAAGTTCTGGCGCCTGTGGGAGCGTCCGATCCAGCGCGTAACCTTCGCCGGTGAGCACACCGACACCCTGTACCCGGGCACCCTGGAAGGTGCACTGCGCACTGGCCAGCGCGCGGCCAGCCAGGTTGAAGATCTGGCAGCCGGTAAATCCTTCGAACCAGCGAAAGTCGGCCCGTCGGCAGCCGCAACCGCTGCTGCAGCGGGCGCAGGTGCCGCGGCGGCGAAGAAGGGCGGGTTCTTCAGCAACCTGTTCGGTGGTTCCGATGACGACAAGAAACCGGAGCCGGCCAAAGCGCCTGAGCCGGTAGCACCGCCTGCTCCAGCGCCTGCCCCGGCACCGGTCGCCGCTCCGGCACCTGTCGAGGCACCGAAGCCTGCGGCAGCGCCGGTAAAAGCCGAGCCTGCGAAGAAAGCGCCGGCCAAGGCGGCTGCGAAACCGGCTGCCAAGTCCGAGGCGAAAAAAGCCCCGGCCAAGGCGCCTGCCAAGAAGGCAGAACCGGCGAAGAAGCCGGCAGCCAAACCTGCTGCCACCCCGGCCGCTCCGGCAACGGACAGCAAGGCGCAGTAAGCCTTTGTTTCACGAAAAACGCGGCGCAAATGCCGCGTTTTTTTATGCCTGAAGAAAAGCGAACCACCCAATCGAATAAACCTTTTGGCAAAAGTGTTACTTGATTGGGCTACATTCTTGTACACACATTGGACGTTAATCTTTTCTTAACTGACCTATTTCAGACTCTTGATCGTATTTCTCGATATTTCAAAGCGAAATTTTCCGCTTTAAATCGATAGGTAACTCGATAGTCTTGGCGCAGCACTTACAAGGATCCAGGCAATGCAGCTACGTAACTCAACCTCCCGCTACGGCTGGGTCAGCATCTTCATGCACTGGGGCGTGGCACTCGCCGTTTTCGGTTTGTTCGGCCTCGGGCTGTGGATGGTTGGCCTTGGTTACTACGACCCATGGCGCAAGGCCGGGCCAGACCTGCACAAAAGCATCGGTCTGATCCTGCTGGCGGTCATGGTGTTGCGTGTGTTGTGGCGTTTCATCAGCCCGCCACCGCCTACCCTGGACAGCTACAGCCGCATGACGCGTCTGGGCGCCAAGTTCGGTCATGCCTTTTTGTACCTGTGTCTGTTCGCTGTGATGATTGCCGGTTACCTGATTTCCACCGCAGAAGGTGTCGGGATACCGGTGTTTGACTGGTTTGAAGTGCCTGCACTGGTTTCCGGGCTACCGGACCAGGCAGACAACGCCGGTGCGATTCACCTCTACCTGGCGTGGGCGCTGGTAATTTTTTCTGGCCTCCATGCGTTGGCAGCATTGAAGCACCACTTTATCGACCGTGATGTGACCCTCAAGCGAATGCTCGGTCGCAAAGCCTGAAGTTCAACCTCGACTCCCAAGGAAAACAAAGCATGTTGAAAAAGACTCTCGCCGCTCTGGCAATCGGTTCCGCGTTGCTGTCCGCCGGAAACGTAATGGCCGCTGACTACACCGTCGACAAACAAGGCCAGCACGCCTTCGTCGACTTCAAGATCAGCCACCTTGGCTACAGCTACATCACCGGTACCTTCAAGGACATCGACGGCACTTTCAGCTTCGACGCTGCCAAGCCTGAAGACAGCAAGATCGAGTTCAACGTCAACACCGCCAGCGTTTTCACCAACAACGCTGAACGTGACAAGCACATCTCCAGCAAAGACTTCCTGAAAGTGGCTGATTTCCCGAAAGCGACCTTCAAGTCCACCGCTGTTAAAACCACCGGCAAAAACGCTGACGGCAAAGTCACTGCCGACGTAACCGGCGACCTGACCATTGCCGGCGTGACCAAGCCAGTCGTGGTCAAGGCGACTTTCCTGGGTGAAGGTAAAGACCCGTGGGGCGGCTACCGTGCAGGCTTTGAAGGCACCACCAGCATCAAGCGTTCTGATTTCGGCAAGATGATGGACTTGGGCCCACAGTCCGACGCGGTTGAGCTGTACGTGACCTTTGAAGGTGTCAAAGCGAAGTAATTTTCGCGCCTGACAAAAAACGCCTCTGATCGAAAGGTCAGGGGCGTTTTTTATTGGCCGAACAAAACAACTGCGGTCAATGCGCACCTCCCACAGGTATTTGCATCGCCCATAAAAAATGCCCCGATTCTTTCGAACCGAGGCATTTTTCAGTGCCGCGACCAATCAGCGATTGCGGGTCAGCAATGCCGGTTTTTCACCGCGAGGACGGCTTGGCAGTTGATCGAGTTGCTCAGGGGTCGGGAAGCGATCGGCCTTGGACTCCTTGTGCATGATCTTCGGCGCAGGACCGCGCGGGTTCTGCACGGCCGGCTCGGAGCGTGACTGGTCGTCACGGGCCGGGCGGCGATTGCGCGAGTCTTCGCGACGGGCCTGGCCATCACGCGGAGCACCGTTGCGCGGGCCGTTACGCTTGGCAGGTGGCGTACCGGTGCTGGCGCCGTCGCTGTTGCGCGGACCGTTCTGGCGACCGCCCTGGGGTTTGCCCGAGCGTGGAGCACCCGAACCGCCAGCGCCACCTTGTGCCGGAGCACCCGGGCGGCGACCACGGCCAGGAGCCGGTTTCTGCTGCGGTACGTAGTCAACACGGTTACCGAAGTTATCGATGTCGTCGTCGAGGAACTCATCCGGGGCACGGTCAGCGGCAGCACGTGGCGGTTGGCTCGGACGCTGTTCGCGTGCCGGCGTGCCTTCGCGTGGTTTTTGCTGACGGGCAGGACGCTCGCCGCGCTCGGTTTTTTCGCCCGAGCCGGATTTTTCCTTGCCCTTGTCTTTGCCCTTGTCTTTACGACCGCCACCGCCACCATTCGGACCGTCGCCGCGTGGGCCGCGTGGATTGCGCGGGTTGCGCATGTCCGGACGCTCGCGCGCTTCAGGCTTCTCGGCTTCCACGGTGCTGGCATCGAAGCCCATCAGGTCGCCATCGGCGATCTTCTGCTTGGTCATGCGCTCGATGCTTTTCAGCAGTTTTTCTTCGTCCGGAGCGACCAGCGAGATCGCTTCGCCCGAACGACCGGCACGGCCGGTACGGCCGATACGGTGCACGTAGTCTTCATCGACGTTCGGCAATTCGAAGTTGACCACGTGTGGCAACTGGTCGATGTCGAGGCCGCGGGCGGCGATGTCGGTGGCGACCAGGATGCGCACGGTGCCGGCCTTGAAGTCGGCCAGGGCTTTGGTGCGGGCGTTCTGGCTCTTGTTGCCGTGGATGGCGACAGCGCTCAGGCCGTGCTTGTCCAGGTACTCGGCCAGGCGGTTGGCGCCATGCTTGGTGCGGGTGAACACCAGGACCTGTTCCCAGGCACCGGCGGTGATCAGGTGCGCCAACAAGGCACGCTTGTGGCTGGCCGGCAGGCGGAATACGCGTTGTTCGATGCGCTCGACCGTGGTGTTCGGCGGCGTTACTTCGATGCGTTCCGGGTTGTGCAGCAACTTGCCGGCGAGGTCGGTGATGTCCTTGGAGAAGGTCGCCGAGAACAGCAGGTTCTGGCGTTTGGCTGGCAGACGGGCCAGGACTTTCTTCACGTCATGGACAAAGCCCATGTCGAGCATGCGGTCGGCTTCGTCCAGCACGAGGATTTCCACGTGGGACAGGTCGACGCTGCCTTGGCCGGCCAGGTCGAGCAGGCGGCCCGGGCAGGCCACCAGCACGTCTACGCCACGGGACATGGCTTGAACCTGGGGGTTCATGCCGACGCCGCCGAAGATGCAGGCGCTGACGAATTTCAGGTCACGGGCATAGACCTTGAAGCTCTCGTGCACCTGTGCCGCGAGTTCGCGGGTCGGGGTCAGGACCAGGACGCGGGGTTGGCGCGGGCCGTGACGCTGGGATTTGTCCGGGTGACCGTTGGGGAACAACCGCTCCAGGATCGGAAGGGCGAAACCGCCGGTTTTACCAGTACCTGTCTGTGCCGCAACCATCAGGTCGCGACCTTGCAACACGGCGGGAATGGCCCGCTGTTGCACCGGAGTAGGCTCGGTATAGCCCGCCGCCTCGATGGCACGGACTAAAGCCTCGGAGAGACCGAGGGAAGCAAAGGACATGAGAAATCCTGTTTTAGTTAGGGCTTGGCCCAATGGGAGTCTTGCCTGGCGCGAATGGCGTTTAAGGTGACGCTATCGCGTCCGGTCCTGCTGGGGCTCGAAGGCTCATCCGCAAGCGCTCGCGCGGGCTGTGAAGCTGCGCAGTAGCGGTGTCGAGATGCCTTGAACGAGTCCGAGCGTCCGGGCGTGAGCCTGGCGGAAAAGCCGGAGTATAACAGAGCAATCACTGCGCGCTGCTTTCATGCTGCTCAACGGTTTTCTCTGCGGCCACCGTGTTGTTTTCAGTCTTCACCATGGCAGCAGGTTCCGCGCCGTAGCGGGCACTCAATTCTGCATAGGCAGGTTCACGCTTGAAACGTTTGAGCTCGGCGCCGAATCGCTGCACCAACAGATCCATGCCTGCGTTGCGGCGCACGGCCAGGTACTGGCTTTGCTGGCTGATCACCAAAGGGTTTTCAGTGATCTTGTCGCGGATGCCCAACTCATCAATCAAATGCTGGCCGACTCGGCGATCAGTGATCAGCAGGTCAATCCGACCGCGTAGCAGCTTGCCGAAATTGGCTTCGTGGGTCGGCGCCGGCTCGCGGGTAAACAGCGTCGACTCGCTGAAATCCTTGCTGTACAGGTAACCCGGCGAGGTGCCAACGGTCAGCCCGCTCAGGTCTTCGAGGGTGCGGAACGGGTGCGGCCGGTCGTTGGCGTAGAACATCACGAACTGCACGTCCGAGAGCGGCTCGCTGGGATACAGCAATGTGGCGTCACGCTCGTCGCTGTGGAAAATATCCAGCGCGCCATCGGCCTGTCCCGACTCCAGCATCGACAGGCAGCGCTTCCACGGCAGGAACTGCCATTGCACATCGATGCCCAGGCGTTTGAAGACAATGGCGGTGGTCTCGTAGTCCAGCCCCAGGGCTTCGCCATTTTCCTCGTACACGTAAGGCGCCCACGGTTCGGTGACGATGCGCAGCTTCTCGCCTTGGGCGGCGAAGCTCAGGCAAGCGAAAACCAGCGCGGCGAAAAGTTGCGTGATCAAAGGCATGGGTTTGAGATTACGACGAGAAAGCACAAAGAGCCAGAAACTGACCGCAGATGCTCTAACTCCGTGGATTGCCGCACAAAAAAGGCGCGTAAAAAGCAAAAAATCGCAGCCGTAAACGGTGCCTTCTACGGAATGTTTAATCCCTTTGGGCACGATCAACGGCTGCGATCTTTTGATTGAACGGTACTGCGAATTAGCGCGGCAACTTCAGGTTGTTCCACACCGCCAGGCTCGCGTCAGCCTGATTGAGTGTGTAGAAGTGCAGGCCTGGTGCGCCACCTTGCAGCAGCTGTTCGCACATCTCGGTGATGACCTGTTCGCCAAAGCGTTGAATGCTCAGGGTGTCATCGCCGTAGGCTTCCAGCTGCTTGCGGATCCAGCGCGGGATTTCCGCACCGCAGGCATCGGAGAAGCGCGCCAGTTTGCTGTAGTTGGTGATCGGCATGATGCCCGGCACGATCGGGATGTTCACGCCCATCGCCCGTACACGCTCGACGAAGTAGAAGTAGCAGTCGGCGTTGAAGAAGTACTGGGTGATCGCGCTATCAGCGCCGGCGTTGGCCTTGCGCACGAAGTTGGCGAGGTCGTCTTCGAAGTTGCGCGCTTGCGGGTGCATCTCCGGGTAGGCGGCTACTTCAATGTGGAAATGATCGCCGGTTTCTTCACGAATGAATTCAACCAGGTCGTTGGCGTGGCGCATTTCACCGCTGGCCATGCCCATGCCCGAAGGCAGGTCACCGCGCAGGGCAACGATACGCTTGATGCCGGCCGCCTTGTATTCGCTCAGCAGGCCGCGCAAGTCGTCCTTGCTGTCGCCAACGCAGGACAAATGTGGCGCGGCAGGGACTTTAACTTCGCTTTCGAGCTGCAACACGGTGTTGAGCGTGCGATCGCGGGTCGAACCGCCGGCGCCGTAGGTGCAGGAGAAGAAATCGGGGTTGTAGGTGGCCAACTGGCGAGCAGTGGCGAGCAGCTTTTCATGCCCAGCATCGGTCTTCGTCGGGAAGAACTCGAAGCTGTAGCGACGATCTTGGGACATGGTCATATCCTTGGAAACGCGTAAGACGGACGCCAATCAACTGTAGGAGCGAGCATGCTCGCGAAAAACGTAAGGACAACGCGTTTATCCAGACTATACGCGTCAACGTTAACGTCCATCGCGAGCATGCTCGCTCCTACAGGGGAGGCGCCGGCCGATCAGTAGCGATAAGCGTGCGGCTTGAACGGACCTTCGACGGTCACGCCGATGTAGTCGGCCTGGGTCTTGGTCAGTTGAGTCACGACGCCACCGAAGCCGCGGACCATTTCCAGGGCCACTTCTTCGTCGAGTTTCTTCGGCAGTACTTCAACGGTCAGGCGCTCGGCTTTCTGGGCTGGCGACAGGTCGGCGTACTTCTGGCCGAACAGGAAGATCTGCGCCAGGACCTGGTTGGCGAACGAACCGTCCATGATGCGGCTAGGGTGACCGGTGGCGTTACCCAGGTTCACCAGGCGGCCTTCGGCCAGCAGGATCAGGTAGTCGTCGTTCTGAGCGTCGAACGCGCCAGCACCGGTACGGTGGATCTTGTGTACCTGTGGCTTCACTTCTTCCCATGCCCAGTTCTTGCGCATGAAAGCGGTGTCGATTTCGTTGTCGAAGTGACCGATGTTGCAGACAACAGCACGCTTCTTCAGGGCTTTGAGCATGTTGGCGTCGCAAACATTGACGTTACCGGTGGTGGTCACGATCAGGTCGATCTTGCCCAGCAGGGCCTTGTCGATGCTGTCTTCGCTGCCGGTGTTGATACCGTCGATGAACGGCGAAACCAGTTCAAAGCCGTCCATGCAGGCTTGCATGGCGCAGATCGGATCGACTTCGGAAACCTTGACGATCATGCCTTCCTGACGCAGGGACTGGGCCGAGCCCTTGCCCACGTCACCGTAACCGATGACCAGCGCTTGCTTGCCGGACAGCAGGTGGTCGGTACCGCGCTTGATCGCGTCGTTCAGGCTGTGACGGCAGCCGTACTTGTTGTCGTTCTTGCTCTTGGTCACCGAGTCGTTGACGTTGATGGCCGGGATCTTCAGCTCGCCCTTGGCCAGCATGTCCAGCAGGCGGTGAACGCCGGTGGTGGTTTCTTCGGTCACGCCGTGGACGCGATCCAGAACCTGTGGGTATTTCTTGTGCAGCAGCTCGGTCAGGTCGCCACCGTCGTCGAGGATCATGTTGGCATCCCAAGGCGCGCCATCTTTCAGGATGGTTTGCTCCAGGCACCACTCGTACTCTTGTTCGGTTTCACCTTTCCAGGCGAAAACCGGGATGCCGGCAGCGGCGATGGACGCAGCGGCCTGGTCTTGAGTCGAGAAAATGTTGCAGGACGACCAGCGTACTTCGGCACCCAGGGCAACCAGGGTTTCGATCAGCACGGCAGTCTGAATGGTCATGTGGATGCAGCCGAGGATCTTCGCGCCCTTGAGCGGTTGCTCTTCGGCGTACTTGCGACGCAGACCCATCAGGGCCGGCATTTCCGATTCGGCGATGATGGTTTCGCGACGGCCCCAGGCAGCCAGGGACATGTCGGCGACTTTGTAGTCGGTGAAATCTGCAGGCGTGTTGACAGCGCTCATGAAGAGCCTCCATTCGTAATGTATGCGAATGGGCGCCGTTGTGCGTTTAGTGCGTAGCCTTGAGGCCATGCAACGCCCCATCCGAGCCTGACAGGTTGAACCTGCTGCAGCGCCCCTCGGACAGGTGGCGGGAAAACGGTAGCAAGTGGAGGTTACCGTTTTGAAACGGGGGCGATTATAGCGGGCTATGCTGATCTTCCAAAGTGTTTCCGTCAGTCAATGTCCGAACGGTAATCGAGACCATAGTCGAAGCCAAATAGTGCTCTGGCCCGGGCTCTGCCATGATGCCGGGCATCAATCGGCAAGATGGTCAGGAGTGAATATGAATTTCCACACCCGCAAATGGGTAAAACCCGAAGACCTCAACCCCAACGGCACGTTGTTTGGTGGCAGCCTGTTGCGCTGGATCGATGAAGAAGCGGCGATCTACGCCATCGTTCAGTTGGGCAACCAGCGCGTAGTGACCAAGTACATCTCCGAAATCAACTTCGTCAGCGCCTCGCGCCAGGGCGACATCATCGAGCTGGGCATTACCGCCACCGAGTTCGGTCGCACCTCGATCACCCTGACCTGCGAAGTGCGCAACAAGATCACCCGCAAGAGCATTCTCACCGTCGAGAAAATGGTCTTTGTGAACCTTGGCGAAGACGGCTTGCCGGCACCCCACGGCCGCACCGAGATCAAGTACGTCAAGGACCAGTTCAAGGAAGATGAGCTGGTTACCAAGTGATATCGGTGCTGGCTTCATCGCGAGCAAGCTCGCTCCCACCAGGGATCACTTTCGGGCACTAATTCTGTGTCCACTGAAGATCAAATGTGGGAGCGAGCTTGTTCCGGGCGGCGTTCCGACGAAGGACTCGAAAACACCGCCGGGTGTCAGGTGCCCATCGTTATCGTTAACGACCATCGCGAGCATGCTCGCTCCTACAGAACCGAATCCCCGCTGCATAGGTCGTAGCTAAATAGTCCGCCACCGGTTGCGCACATCATGAACTCGGCACCAGACGGCAAGACCCCGAACCTTTCGGCGAAAGAAGAGCACGAAGTCGAGAAAAGCCAGCCACCCCGAGCGGCGGTCCTGCATGAAATCATCCGCACCCAGGGCGATCAGGAACTGGAGCGCAGCATTGCCGCGTTGTGGTGGTCGGCGCTGGCGGCGGGGCTGACCATGGGCCTGTCGCTGATGGGCATGGGCTTGCTCAACTCGCGCTTGCCGGATGGCGATGGGTTCAAGGTGGTCGCCAGCTTCGGCTACTGCGCCGGGTTTCTCGCCGTGATCCTCGCCCGCCAGCAGCTGTTCACCGAAAACACCCTCACCGCGGTGTTGCCGGTGATGACCAAGCCAACCCTGAACAATTTCGGTCGTTTGCTGCGGTTGTGGGCCGTGGTGCTGTTCGGCAACCTTTGCGGCACCTTGCTGGTGGCGTACGTGATGCTGGAGCTGCCGATCTTCGACAGCAAGACCGACATCGCCTTCCTCGACATCGGCCGCAAAGTCATGGAAAACGACGCCAGCCAGATGTTCGCCAAGGGCATCATTTCCGGGTGGATGATCGCGACCATGGTGTGGATGATTCCGTCCATGGAAAGCGCCAAGATGTGGATCATCATCCTGATCACTTACCTCATGGCCCTGGGGGATTTCACCCACATCGTCGTCGGTTCTGCTGAGGTGTCTTACCTGGTGTTCGCCGGCGAACTGCCGTGGAAGGATTTCTGGCTGGTGTTTGCCGGGCCCACACTGGCGGGGAACATCATCGGCGGCAGTTTCATTTTCGCCTTGATCAGCCATGCGCAAATTCGCAGTGAAAGCGGCCCGCCGAAAGAGTCAGCGGAGCCGAGCGAAGCGCCTGATCCGCAGAAGCTCAAAAAACCGTCCAGTTGATGTTCAGCCCGCCAGATCAAGCGCGGTTGCAGCACGGCGCTGACGATAGATGAAAAACAGTGCCGCCAGCACCGTCAACCCGCTGACCAGTGCGCCGGTCCAGGGCAGGTCCGCCAGGTCGGCACCGCTGGCCACCACCAAGCCGCCAATCCAGGCCCCGGCCGCGTTGCCCAGGTTGAAGGCGCTCTGGTTCAGGGTCGAGCCCAGGTTCGGCGCTTCGTGGGCCTGATCGATGATCAACAACTGCAGGATCGGGCACAGGGCGAAAGCAAACGTGCCCCACAGCACCAGCGTGATTGCTGCCGGGATCACCGAGTGGCTGGTTTGAGTGAACGCAGCCAGCACCAACACCACCGCCAGGGCCATGCCTACCAGCGATGGCAACAAGCGGCTGTCCGCCAGGCGCCCGCCGAGCATGCTGCCCGCGGTCAAGCCGGTACCGAACAGCAGCAACATTAGGGTCACGCCGTGGGGGCTGACACCAGTGATGTCCTGCAGGATCGGTGCGATGTAGGTAAACACGCTAAACAGGCTGGTCGAGGCCAGCACACTCATGCCCAGTGCCAGCAGCACGTTGACCTTTCCCAACACTTTGAACTCGCTGGCCAGGTTGGCTTTGTCCATCGCGATGTTCTTCGGCAGCCACCACCATTGGGCGAGCGCGGCAATCACACCGATCACCGACACCGCCCAGAACGTTGAACGCCAGCCGGCGTACTGCCCGAGCGCGGTACCCAGCGGCACACCGAGCACGTTGGCCAGGGTCAGGCCGGTGAACATCATGGCAATGGCCTGGGCGCGTTTGTTTGGCGCGACCAGCCCGGCCGCCACCACCGAGCCGATGCCGAAGAACGCCCCATGGCATAGAGCGGTGACCACCCGCGCGGCCATCAACGTCGCGTAGTTCGGGGCCAGGGCGCAGAGCATGTTGCCGAGGATGAACATCAGGGTCATGCCCAGCAGCGTGGCCCTGCGTGGCATGTTGGTGGTGCCGATGGCGAGAATCGGCGCACCGAATACCACGCCCAACGCGTAACCGGTAATCAGCAGGCCGGCGTCAGGAATGCTGACACCAAGGTCGCGGGCGACATCGGGCAACAGGCCCATGATGACGAATTCGGTGGTGCCGATGCCGAAGGCGGCAACAGCAAGGGCAAGCAAAGCGAGTGGCATGCGCAAGGTCTCTGTCGGTAGTCTTGACGCTGTGATCAGGCATACGCAGGCCGATGTCCGTTCTTGGCGAGAGCGGACCGGGCAGGGTTTTTATTGGAATTGGTCTGTGCGCAACTGAGTGCGGCGTGGTCGGTTGCAGTATAAACAGACGCTGAAATATGGCGAATCAATTCTCTGCGTGGATTGGTCGTGGGCGTGAAAAACCATAAAAAGGAGTAGGCCGTGCTTGCGACGGCATTGGTGTTGATGGCGGCGCTGTTGCACGCCGCGTGGAATACCCTGATCAAGTTCAGCGCCGAGCGTTTGCTGGTGGTGGCCTGCATGGACAGCGTGGCGCTGCTGTTTGGCGCGGTCCTGTACCCGTTCGTGACGCTGCCACCGATTGAAATCTGGCCGTGGATACTGGCATCGGCAGCGTTCGAATTGCTTTATCGCTATTTGTTGATCCAGGCCTATCGAGTGGGTGATCTCGGGCTGGTGTATCCGTTGATGCGTGGCCTTTCCCCCTTGGTGGTGCTGGCGTTGACGCTGATCTTCGCCGGCGAAGTGCTGACCGATCAGCAGATCTTCGGCATTCTGCTGATCCCGTTCGGCATGTTGTGTCTGCTCTGGCAGGGTGGGGGCGGTGCGCGTCTTCCCTGGTCGATGCTGCCGGTGGTGGCGTTGATCGGCCTGTGTATCGGTTGCTACACCTACATCGATGGCCAGGCGCTGCGGCGCTGGTCGCATCCATTGGACTACCTGGTCTGGGTTACGCTGCTCAGCGCCTGGCCATTCCCGTTGTTGGCGCTGGTGCGTAAACGGCCGGCGTTCATGCTGTTCTGGCGTGAGCAATGGCGATTGGGCCTGGCCGTCGGATTCTGCGTGTTGTTCAGCTACGCTCTGGTGCTGTGGGCGATGCAGTTGGGCTCGATCGCCGAGGCGGCGGCGCTGCGTGAAATCAGCGTCATCCTGGTGGTGCTGTTTGGCATGCGTTACCTGAAAGAACCTTTTGGCCGGCCCCGGCTCTTAGCTTGTGGACTGGTATTGATCGGCATGCTGGTGATGAAATTCTGAACAAGGGATGACTTATGACGATTGCTCTGTGGTGCGTTTTGATCGCGATTTTTCTGCCCTATCTGTGCACGGGCATTGCCAAGGCCGTTGGCGGTTATCGGCTGAGAGACAACCATGATCCGCGGGACTTTCTGGAGTCCTTGAATGGCTTGGGCCGGCGCGCGCATGCGGCGCAACTCAATGGTTTCGAAGTGACCCCGGCGTTCGCCGCTGCGGTGATCGTCGCGCATCTGGTCGGTACTGCCCAACTGGTGACGGTCAACGTGCTGGCGGTGCTGTTCATCACCAGCCGCCTGCTCTACATCATTTGCTACCTGGCAGACTGGGCGACACTGCGCTCGCTGGTGTGGTTTGTCGGGATGGGCCTGATCGTGAGTTTCTTTGTGGTGTCTGCCTGACGGGTAAATCTGCAGGAGCCGGTTTGCTGCGGGTGGCTCCTGCAGATTTTGGTACTTACGGGGTGGTCTTCTGCGCGTCCGCCACCTGCGGCACTTGTGGCAGCGCAGCACCCTTCGGCCAGAGCATCCAGATCTGTCCCTGCTGCTTCATGTCCCCGGCCAGTTTCCCGGCGGCATCGCCGGTGCCCCAGAACAGGTCGGCACGCACTTCGCCTGTGATTGCACCACCGGTATCCTGTGCTGCCACCGGGCGCACCAGCGCCGTGCCATCCGGCTTGGTGGTCGACAACCACAACAGGCTACCCAACGGAATCACCTTGCGATCCACCGCTGCGCTGTAACCCGCAGTCAGCGGCACGTTCAGCGAGCCACGCGGGCCTTCGTTGCTGTCCGGGTTGCGGGTGAAAAATACGTAGCTCGGGTTGCTGCCGAGCAGTTCCGGAATGCGTGTCGGGTTGGCCTTGGCCCAGTCGCTGATCGCGCCCATGGTCACGTCTTCTTTCTTCAACTCGCCCTGTTCCACCAGCCAGCGACCGATCGGCCGATAGGGATGACCGTTCTGGTCGGCATAGGCGATGCGCAACTGACGGCCGTTGTCGAGCTGTATACGGCCCGAGCCCTGGATCTGCAGGAACTGCAGGTTCATCGGGTCGGTCAGCCAGGCCACGACCGGTGCCTTGACGCCTTTGCTCTCGATGGTGGCGGCGTCGTCGTATGGCTTGAGCACGCGACCTTCGAGGCGGCCACGCAAGCGTTTGCCCTTGAGTTCCGGGTAGAGGCTGTCGAGGGAGACAATGATCATGTCTTCGGGAACGCCATACACCGGCACGTTGGCGACGCTGGTCTGGGTCAGGCTGCCGGGATAGACCGGCTCGTAGTAGCCGGTGATCAAGCCGTCAGCCTTGTTGTCGGCCGCGCGCAAGCCATAGACGTCGAGGTTCTGCTTGAGAAAGCCACGAATGTCGCTGGCGGTCTGCGGCACATTGGCCGCCGCCGCGCAGGTCGCGCCCCAGACCGGGTCGGCCTTGAGTCGCGTGCATGCGCTGCGCCACGAGCCGAAACCGGCCACCAGGTCGGTGTCGGACACCGCTGGCAATGCTTCCCAGGTCGCACTTGAGTAAGTGGCCAGGGCGTGGGTTTTCGGCTTGTTGTTGTCGCCACCGGTGCAGCCTGCGAGCAGGGCTACCATGGGCAGGGTCCAGGCCAGGCTGTGTCGCCATGCCTTGAAACGGCTGTTCATCAATTGTTTCCTTTGCCGGTTGCCGAAAAGTTTCATGTAAATGGCAACCCGTATTGATCATAGGGGTATTGGTCTTTGCCCATGAGGCGGGGATACTGGCCGTCGTTTTCCGCGACCTGAAGCCACCATGACTCTCAAAAGACTTTCTGTTGTATTGCTGGCCTGCCTGACACTCACCGCCTGTGGCGGTATCGATCCTAACTCCCCACTTGGACAGCGAAAGGCTATTTTCAAGCAGATGCTCAAGACCGGTGAAGATCTGGGCGGCATGTTACGGGGTCGCATTCCTTTCGACGGTCCGAAGTTCGCCGAGGGCGCGGTGAAGCTTGATGCGCTGTCCCATGAGCCGTGGAAGCACTTCCCGCAAGTGCGCGAAGAAGATCACACCAGCGCCAAGAGCGACGTCTGGGAGCAGCAGGCTCGCTTCCAGGGCATGGCCAAGGACCTTGAGTCGGCCACTGGTGAACTGGTGATTGCCAGTCAGGTTCAGCCCTACAAGGCCAGCAACCTGGGGCCGGCGGTGCAGAAAGTCGAAGACGCTTGCAGTGCCTGTCACAAGGCGTTTCGGGATCATTGATGTGCCCGGAGCAGTCTCGTTCCGACAGGTGAGTTGATGACCTGCAGGAGCGAGCTTGCTCGCGATGGCTGCTTCGGTGGCGCCAAAGACTTCTGCCCGTCACCTGTTCTTACTTATCCAGCTCATCCAGCGCGTCCTGCAATTCCTTGCGGGCCTCGGCGAGTTTGTCTTTGCGTTTGTTGATCTTGTCCGGATCGCCTTTTTTCATGGCCTTGTCCAGATCCGCCTGACGCTGGCTGACTTCGTGCCGGGCGTCGAGCACCTTGTTTTCCCGTTCTTTCTGCAGCGACGCGTCAGTGCAGTTCGCCGTGACTTCGCTCAGGGCTTTTTCCAGACCCGCCTGTTGCTCGGCGTTGCCGTGGGCCTTGGCCAGTTCGATCTGGTTGATGATGCCTTGTTTCTTGGCGGCACAACCGGTCAAGCCCGGTGCCTCCTCGTCAGCCATCACGGGAGCAGCCAACACACTGCAAAGGGTCAGCAGGGCGAGCGGTGAAAGAAATTTCATAAAAGCTCCATATCAGGAAGGCATGCGGGTCAAAAAGGCGCTGGGATGTTTGAGCTCGCGACCCACCTGGGGTTCCCGGTCGGCGCTGGCTAAAAGCCGTTAATCCCTGCGTCACGTAATGTTTCACTCAAGGCCAGCACCTGCGGGTCACGGAAAAAGGCCTGCAACTGCGCCGCACGCCCGGGGCCGATGCCGGCTTCCCCTTGCCATTGCTCAGCGCTTCGTTGCGCCAGCGTCTGCCAGGTGTCACCCAAGGGTGCTTCACCGGTCGCCGGCAGGCCCAACGCCTTGAGCCACTCGGCAAAAGGACGTTGCCTGGCACTGTTGAAACTGTCTGCAAGGCGAGCCGCACTGCGCTCGCCGAAACCGTCAATGTTAGCAAGCTCTTGCGCATCGAGGGTCAACCAATCCAGAAGACTGTTGAGGCGACCTGTTGCAAGAAGTTTTTCCCAGGTGCCGGGTCCGACATTCGGCAAAGCAAGTCCTTGTTTTCCGCTTAGCCAGGTCAGCCGTGCGAGAAACTGGCTGTGGCAACCAGGCGTGGGTTGCCAGCAACTGAGGAAGTGAAAGTCCGCTGCTTGAGGCACGCTCAGCTCGGTGCGTTCGACGCTGCGTAAAACGACGTCATCCAGCCTGGGAATGGTCAAGCCGGCCAGGCTGATGGCGACCTGATCGCCGGGGCGAATGTCCAGCGCCTGCCAGCGTTGCAGCGAGCCGACGCTGACCCGTTTGATCTGCCGGTCATCCAGTTGCACTGGCTTCAGTTCCAGCACCGGAGTGATTCGCCCGGTGCGGCCAATGTTGAAGTGCACCTTGCGTACCTCAGCCAGTGCCTGGGCGAAAGGGTATTTCCAGGCAATTGCCCAGTAAGGTGACCGGGCCTGCCAGCGCTCGGCGGAGGGGCGCTGGTTCTGGCGCAGGACGATACCGTCGGTGGCGAAAGGCAGTGGGGAGCGATACCAGTGTTCGCGCCAGCGCTCGGCATCGGCAAGGCTGGTGACCGGCTGGTTGTATTTCGCGGTGTCGGCAAAGCCGAGTTCTTTCAGTGCCGTGGTTCGAGCCGTCAGATCGGTCGGGCCTTGTGGCCAGTCCCAGACAAACAGGCCGATGCCGGCAGCTTGCCCGGCTTCGAGGACTTTGCGTGCCATCAGGCCGGCCACGGAGGAGCGGGCGTTGTCACTGCCGGCCTGAGCTTGCACATGATCGCCCAGTCGCCAATACAGTTCGCCTTGCACCACCAGGTCCCGGGGTTGTGTCAGTTGCTGAACAATCCCCGGAATCAGGCGTGCAGATTTTGTCCAGTCGTGACCGCTCACCCCATCACCGCGACTGATGGCTTGCGTCAGCACACCTTGCCGATAGACCAGGCTGACGGCCACGCCATCAATTTTCGGTTGAGCCCAGACGTCCGTCCGGCCTTGCAGCCACTTTTCGACCTCGGGTACGTCGTGCAGTTTGCCCAGGCCAGTGTGGGGTATGGGGTGGGCAAGGGGGCCACGCGCTGTGCGCAACGGCTGTGCCGTGGGTGCAAGATTGAAGCACTGGCCCAGGGCCGTCAGCCGTTTGCGCGACTGATCGTAGAGTTCATCGGCCACCAGCGACTGGCCCTGGCGGTGATAGCTGTCGTCCCAGAGGTCGATTTGTTTCTGCAGTGTGCTGATTTCCCTTGCAGCGCGGTCGGCAGCCCAGTCGGGGCATTCGCTCGCGGTGACGGGTAAGCACAGCAACAAAATCATCAGGGTAGAAAACAGGCGCAGGTCGGGAAGCATCGTGAGCGTCCTTGCTCTATGGGGTGCTGGAAGGTTAGGTCAGGATCGGATGGCGTCAGTCGAGGGAGTTTTACCGGGCATTTCCGCTGGCCTCTTCGCGAGCAGGGAAGGTGCTGTCCCGAACGCGGGCCAACAAAAAGCCCCGCAAGGCTTGCGCCGTGCGGGGCTTCGGGTGTCGCGGGGAAGGCTTACAGGCCGGCAGCAGAACGCAGGGCGTCGGCGCGGTCGGTTTTTTCCCAGGTGAACGTGGAGAAGGTGTCTTCGCCAACGGTCTTGGTCTGCGGGGTGCGACCGAAGTGGCCGTAAGCAGCAGTCTCCTGATACATCGGGTGCAGCAGGTCGAGCATGGTGGTGATCGCGTATGGACGCAGGTCGAACACTTCACGGACCAGTTTGACGATCTTGTCATCGCTGATCTTGCCGGTGCCGAAGGTGTTCAGCGAGATCGAAGTCGGCTGGGCGACGCCAATGGCGTAGGACACCTGAATCTCGCAACGCTCGGCCAGGCCGGCAGCCACGATGTTCTTGGCCACGTAACGGCCGGCGTAGGCCGCCGAACGGTCAACCTTGGATGGATCCTTGCCGGAGAACGCGCCGCCGCCGTGACGGGCCATGCCGCCGTAGCTGTCGACGATGATCTTGCGGCCGGTCAGGCCGCAGTCACCTACCGGGCCGCCAATGATGAACTGGCCGGTCGGGTTGATGTGGAACTGGGTGTCCTTGCTCAGCAGTTCGGCAGGCAGTACGTGCTTGACGATCAGCTCCATCACGCCTTCGCGCAGGTCTTTGTACGACACTTCAGGGTTGTGCTGGGTCGACAGGACCACGGCGTCGATACCGACAACCTTGCCGCCTTCGTAGCGGCAGGTGACCTGGGACTTGGCGTCCGGACGCAGCCAAGGCAGCAGGCCGGATTTGCGGGCTTCAGCCTGACGCTGCACCAGCTGGTGCGAGAAGGTGATCGGTGCTGGCATCAGCACGTCGGTTTCGTTGCTGGCGTAGCCGAACATCAGGCCCTGGTCGCCGGCGCCCTGATCTTCAGGCTTGGCGCGGTCAACACCCTGGTTGATGTCAGGGGACTGCTTGCCGATGATGTTCATCACGCCGCAGGTGGCGCCGTCGAAGCCGACGTCGGAGCTGGTGTAGCCGATGTCGCTGATCACGTCACGAACGATCTGCTCCAGGTCGACCCAGGCGCTGGTGGTCACTTCACCGGCAACGATGGCTACGCCGGTCTTGACCAGGGTTTCCACCGCTACGCGAGCGTGTTTGTCCTGGGCAATGATGGCGTCCAGCACTGCATCGGAAATCTGGTCGGCGATTTTGTCCGGATGCCCTTCAGACACGGACTCGGAGGTGAAGAGGGAGTATTCGCTCATCTCGATGTTTTCCTGAATTTACCGATGGTGAGTGTCGCCAGCCGGTCGCTGAAAGTGGCGGACCTGGATCTGGAAACCATTGCGTAAGCCTACATAAAGGCTTTCCCCGGGAACGAGTCCCGCAGCGGTGGCCCAACGGGCCAAATCGTCCTGTTCAAACCCCAGCCAGAGATCACCGCAGGCCTCCTTGGCCCAACTCTGGTTGTGGCTACATAACTCTGTCACTAACAGGCTACCGCCCGGTTGCAGCAAGTGGGCCATGTGCCTGAGCGCATCGGCCGGTGCGGCGAAGTGGTGCAGCACCATGTTCAGTACGACGCAGTCGGCCTTGAGGCTGACGCCGTTCAATGCATCGGCCAGTTGCAGGCTGACATTAGTCAGCTGGTCGCGTTCGCAGACCTGGCGCGCCAGTTCGAGCATCGCCTGGCTGTTGTCCAGCGCCGTGACCTGGCTGAAGCGGCGGGCCAGTTCCGGCAGGAAGGCGCCGTCACCGGGGCCGACTTCAATGGCCGTAGCCTCTTTACCGAAGCTGAGCTTGTCGAGCAGTGCCGCCACGCTGTCACCGTACTGTGGCAGGCCGGCGATCAGGTCTTGCTGGGCGCGAAATTTTTCCGCGACCCGTGAGAAAAAGTCTTGACTGGCGGCTTCACGCTGCCCATGAACCTGGGCGATGCGCGCTTGCACGTCAGCCGGCAGGGTCAGGTTGTCCACTTCATCGAGCAGCGCGGCATGCAGTTTGCCGCCGAGCAGCTCGGTGTGGGGCAGGGCGCGGCGATAGAAAATCGCATTGCCTTCGCGGCGGGTCGCTACCAGGTCGGCCTGGGCCAGTACCTTCAAGTGGTGACTCATGCCCGACTGGCCGATACCGAAAATCTGCGCCAGTTCCAGCACGCCAAACGAGTCGTTGGCCAGTGCGCGCAATACATTCAGACGCAGCGGATCGCCACCGGCCTTGCACAAGGCCGCCAGCTCATCGCAATCATCATGCTGAATGGAAGGCACGCGTAAATTCATAAGGCCGGCAGTCTAGTCACGGCTCGAAAGCATCGCAAGGGCAATATCAAAAAGTTTTGATATTGCACGATAGATGGCACTTCTCACGGGATGGTTAACTCTACAAACGAACGGCGGAAAGGTTTCACCACCTGAAACCGCCGTTATCCGTTGGAAAAACGCCTTCAGATGACTATCTGTCATTGCCCCGAGGCGTCCGGGTGAGGGAAAATGCTCGCCTTTTTTCCGTTTCGTTTTATTCAAGTCCCCAGGAGATCAGCGATGCCTAGCCGTCGTGAGCGTGCCAACGCCATTCGTGCCCTCAGCATGGATGCCGTGCAAAAAGCCAACAGCGGCCATCCCGGTGCCCCTATGGGTATGGCGGATATCGCCGAAGTACTTTGGCGTGACTACCTGAAGCACAACCCGAGCAATCCATCCTTTGCCGACCGCGACCGCTTCGTGCTGTCCAACGGTCATGGCTCGATGCTGATCTACTCGCTGCTGCACCTGACCGGCTACGACCTGTCGATCGATGACCTGAAGCAATTCCGCCAACTGCACAGCCGCACCCCGGGTCACCCGGAGTTTGGTTACACGCCGGGCGTAGAAACCACCACCGGTCCACTGGGCCAGGGCCTGGCCAACGCCGTGGGTTTTGCCTTGGCTGAGAAAGTCCTGGCGGCACAATTCAACCGTCCAGGCCACGACATCGTCGACCACCACACCTACGTTTTCCTGGGTGATGGCTGCATGATGGAAGGCATTTCCCACGAGGTTGCTTCCCTGGCCGGCACTTTGGGCCTGGGCAAGCTGATTGCCTTCTACGATGACAACGGTATCTCCATCGACGGCGAAGTCGAAGGCTGGTTCACCGACGACACGCCGAAGCGTTTCGAGTCCTACAACTGGCAAGTGATCCGCAATGTCGACGGTCACGACCCGGAAGAGATCAAGACCGCCATCGAGACCGCTCGCAAGAGCCCGCTGCCGACCCTGATCTGCTGCAAGACCACCATCGGTTTCGGTTCGCCGAACAAGCAGGGCAAGGAAGATTGCCACGGCGCGCCACTGGGCGACGCGGAAATCGCCCTGACCCGCCAGGCGCTGAACTGGAACTACGGTCCGTTCGAAATCCCGGCCGACATCTACGCCGAGTGGGATGCCAAGGAAAAAGGCCGCGCCGCCGAAGCCGAGTGGGACCAGCGTTTCGCTGCCTACTCCGCCGCGTTCCCGACCGAAGCCAACGAGCTGATCCGTCGTCTGAGCGGTGACCTGCCGGCCGATTTCAGCGAAAAAGCCTCGGCCTATATCGCTGAAGTGGCGGCCAAGGGCGAAACCATCGCCAGCCGTAAAGCCAGCCAGAACACCCTGAACGCCTTCGGCCCGTTGCTGCCTGAGTTCCTCGGCGGTTCGGCTGACCTCGCCGGTTCCAACCTGACCCTGTGGAAAGGCTGCAAAGGCGTGACTGCTGAAGACGCCAGCGGCAACTACATGTACTACGGCGTGCGTGAATTCGGCATGACCGCAATCATGAACGGCGTTGCCCTGCACGGCGGCCTGGTGCCTTACGGCGCGACCTTCCTGATGTTCATGGAATATGCGCGCAATGCCGTGCGCATGTCGGCCCTGATGAAGCAGCGTGTGATCCACGTCTACACCCACGATTCCATCGGTCTGGGCGAAGACGGTCCGACTCACCAGCCAATCGAGCAACTGGCCAGCCTGCGCTGCACGCCGAACCTCGACACCTGGCGTCCAGCCGACGCCGTGGAATCGGCGGTGTCCTGGAAGCACGCTCTGGAGCGCAAGGACGGCCCTTCGGCGCTGATCTTCTCGCGTCAGAACCTGCAGCACCAAACCCGTGATGACGCACAAATCGCCGACATCAGCCGTGGTGGCTACGTGCTGAAGGACTGCGCAGGCGAGCCTGAGCTGATCCTGATCGCCACCGGTTCCGAAGTCGGTCTGGCGGTTCAGGCCTTCGACAAGCTGACCGAGCAAGGCCGCAAGGTTCGTGTGGTTTCCATGCCGTGCACCAGCGTGTTCGATGCCCAGGACGCCGGCTACAAGCAATCGGTCCTGCCGTTGCAGGTCAGCGCGCGTATCGCCATCGAAGCGGCTCACGCCGACTACTGGTACAAGTACGTGGGCCTGGAAGGCCGCGTGATCGGCATGACCACCTACGGCGAGTCGGCGCCTGCGCCGGCCTTGTTCGAAGAGTTCGGCTTCACCCTGGAAAACATCCTGGGTCAGGCTGAAGAGCTGCTGGAAGACTAAAGCACGGCGCGGCGGTTCCAGGACCGCCGCGGTCCCTTGTAGGAGCGAGCATGCTCGCGATGGTCGTCAACGATAACGCTGGCTGCCTGAATGCCCACGTTATCTGGGCCTCCATCGCGAGCATGCTCGCTCCTACAGGGTTCTGTGTTGTTAACGAGATTTCGTCTGACTGCGTCTATCGAGAACCCCAATGCCTCAACCGCGTCCCTACAAAGTTGCACTCAACGGCTACGGCCGGATTGGTCGTTGCGTCTTGCGTGCGTTGTTCGAACGAGGCGACAAGGCCGGGTTCGAGATTGTGGCGATCAATGATCTGGCCGACATGGCCAGCATCGAATACCTGACACGTTTCGACTCCACCCACGGGCGTTTCCCCGGCGAGGTGAGAGTGGATGGCGATTGTCTGCATATCAATGGCGACTGCGTGAAGATCTTGCGCAGTGCCACCCCCGAAGGCATCGATTGGGCGTCCCTCGGCGTCGATCTGGTGCTGGAGTGCTCTGGCGCCTACAACACCCGCGAGGACGGCCAGCGCTTCCTCGATGCCGGTGCGCCGCGCGTGCTGTTTTCCCAGCCGATGGCCAGCGAGACGGATGTCGACGCCACCATCGTCTATGGCGTCAACCAGGATTGCCTGACCGGCGATGAGCTGCTGGTATCCAACGCCTCCTGTACCACCAACTGTGGCGTGCCATTGTTGCGCCTGCTGAATCGGGCGATTGGCCTGGACTATGTGTCGATCACCACGATTCACTCGGCGATGAACGATCAACCGGTCATCGACGCCTATCACCATGAAGACCTGCGCCGCACGCGTTCGGCATTCCAGTCGGTGATTCCGGTGTCCACCGGTCTGGCGCGCGGCATCGAGCGTCTGTTGCCGGAACTTGCCGGGCGAATTCAGGCCAAAGCCGTACGGGTGCCGACGGTCAACGTGTCCTGCCTCGACATCACGATGCAGACCGCTACTGCGACCGACGCCGCCGAGGTCAACCGGATCCTGCGCGAGGCTGCCACCAGCGGCCCGCTCAAAGGCCTGTTGGCGTACACCGAGTTGCCGCACGCCAGTTGCGATTTCAACCATGACCCGCATTCGGCCATCGTCGATGCCAGTCAGACCCGTGTTTCCGGCCCGAGGCTGGTGAACATCCTGGCCTGGTTCGACAACGAATGGGGTTTTGCCAATCGAATGCTGGACGTTGCAGAGCACTATCTGCAAATAGCTTCATCCAAAAAAACTGCTCTCTAAATAGCTACCCAGGAAATGCGACCCATGACCGTGTTGAAGATGTCCGACCTCGATCTGCAAGGTAAGCGCGTATTGATCCGCGAAGACCTCAACGTCCCAGTCAAGGACGGTGTTGTCACCAGCGATGCGCGTATCCTGGCTTCGCTGCCGACCATCAAGCTGGCCCTGGAAAAAGGCGCGGCCGTGATGGTCTGCTCGCACCTTGGCCGTCCGACCGAAGGCGAGTTCTCGGCCGAAAACAGCCTCAAGCCAGTGGCTGACTACCTGAGCCGTGCGCTGGGTCGTGAAGTGCCCCTGGTAGCCGACTACCTGGGTGGCGTCGACGTGAAAGCGGGCGACATCGTGCTGTTCGAAAACGTGCGCTTCAACAAGGGCGAGAAAAAGAACGCTGACGAACTGGCCCAGCAATACGCGGCCCTGTGCGACGTGTTCGTGATGGACGCCTTCGGCACCGCTCACCGCGCAGAAGGTTCGACCCACGGCGTGGCCAAGTTCGCCAAGGTGGCGGCTGCCGGCCCATTGCTGGCCGCTGAACTGGACGCACTGGGCAAAGCCCTCGGTGCGCCGGCCAAGCCAATGGCAGCCATCGTTGCTGGCTCCAAGGTGTCGACCAAACTCGACGTACTGAACAGCCTCAGCCAGATCTGCGATCAACTGATCGTGGGTGGCGGCATCGCCAACACCTTCCTGGCCGCTGCCGGTCACCCGGTTGGCAAGTCCCTGTACGAGCCGGACCTGCTCGACACCGCCCGCGCCATCGCCGCCAAAGTCAGCGTACCGTTGCCGGTGGACGTTGTAGTCGCCAAGGAATTTGCTGAAAGTGCCGCTGCCACCGTCAAGCTGATTGCCGACGTTGCAGCCGACGACATGATCCTCGACATCGGCCCGCAGACCGCAGCGAATTTCGCCGAGCTGCTGAAATCGTCCAAGACCATCCTGTGGAACGGCCCGGTCGGCGTGTTCGAATTCGACCAGTTCGGCAACGGCACCAAGGTCCTGGCCCAGGCCATCGCCGACAGCGCCGCGTTCTCCATTGCCGGCGGTGGCGACACCCTGGCCGCCATCGACAAGTATGGCGTGGCCGAGCAGATCTCCTACATTTCTACCGGTGGCGGCGCGTTCCTCGAGTTCGTCGAGGGTAAGGTGCTGCCTGCCGTTGAAGTCCTGGAAAGCCGGGCCAAGGCCTGAGGGTCGCCCGTTTGACCAGGCAAGGGAGTGTTCACATGGTCAAGACGCTAGCGCTGTTGATCGTCGCCGGTTCGCTGGTGGCTTGCGGGAGTAACCCGAAAGCCACGCCGACGCCGGCGCCGAATGCAACGGAAAAGAGCTGCTACCAGGCGGACTGGCAGGCGGAAACCAATCCGGTGCTCAACAAGCGTTCCGGGCCCGAGGGTCTGGACAAGTACGAGACGCAGACCCCCGCCAAGGAACGTGGCTGCCCTTGACGGGTCTGACTCATTACTCAGGGCTGGCGGCGTGCGCCGTCAGTCGAGGGACACGGATGAAAGGTTTTATCGCCGTTTCGGCGCTGGCGCTGTTGGCCGGTTGTGCACAGTTGAATCAGCTGAACCCGTTCCAGTCGTCCGCACCTGTGGATAACTGGACCACCTGGACCTGCGACAGCCAGGCCAAGGTGTTGTGGCGCTACACCGATGACAGTCGCAAGGCCGTCGATGTGCGCCTCGGTGGTGCCGATCAGGTTTATCGCCTGAAGGAAGAGCCGGGCGCCTCGGGCTCGTTGTACAGCGACAACATGCTGGCGTTTCACATAAAAGGTGAGGAAGGCCTGGTTTACTGGGTCGCCACCAATGATTTGATTGGCCGTGGCTGCAAGGCGCAATAACAAAGCCGCCTGGCGAGCTTTTGTGGCGAGGGAGCTTGCTCCCGTTGGAGCGCGAAGCGGTCCTGATCCGGTTGTCCGGATTGCGACTGCTTCGCAGCCGAACGCGAGCAAGCTCGCTCGCCACAGGGTTCTGGGTAACGCAAAGATTTTCGCAGCACCAGATTCGCAGGCCGGGACTGACCCCCGATCTGCAATAACTTGAATAGCCGCCGCCGCTACGGCAGGCTGGCACGATTAACGACCCTCAACCGGGAGAGACACACACAATGGCACTTATCAGCATGCGTCAGATGCTGGACCACGCAGCCGAGTTCGGCTACGGCGTTCCAGCCTTTAACGTCAACAACCTTGAGCAGATGCGCGCCATCATGGAAGCCGCTGACAAGACTGACTCCCCGGTGATCGTGCAGGCTTCGGCCGGTGCTCGCAAATACGCCGGCGCGCCGTTCCTGCGTCACCTGATCCTGGCGGCCATCGAAGAATTCCCGCACATCCCGGTGTGCATGCACCAGGACCACGGCACCAGCCCTGACGTCTGCCAGCGTTCCATTCAACTGGGCTTCAGCTCGGTGATGATGGACGGTTCCCTGGGCGAAGACGGCAAGACCCCGACCGACTACGACTACAACGTCCGTGTCACCCAACAGACCGTGGCCATGGCTCACGCCTGCGGTGTATCGGTAGAAGGCGAGTTGGGCTGCCTGGGTTCGCTGGAAACCGGCATGGCCGGTGAAGAAGACGGTATCGGCGCCGAAGGCGTGCTGGATCACAGCCAGATGCTGACCGACCCGGAAGAAGCCGCTGACTTCGTCAAGCGCACCCAGGTCGATGCCCTGGCCATCGCCATCGGCACCAGCCACGGCGCGTACAAGTTCACCAAGCCGCCTACCGGCGACGTGCTGGCGATCGATCGCATCAAGGAAATCCACAAGCGCATTCCGAACACTCACCTGGTGATGCACGGTTCGTCTTCGGTTCCGCAAGAGTGGCTGGCGATCATCAACCAGTACGGCGGCGACATCAAAGAGACCTACGGCGTACCGGTTGAAGAAATTGTCGAAGGCATCAAGCACGGCGTGCGCAAGGTCAACATCGACACCGACCTGCGCCTGGCGTCCACCGGTGCGATGCGTCGCCTGATGGCCACCAACCCGAGCGAGTTCGACCCGCGTAAATTCTTCGGCGCCACCGTGACTGCGATGCGCGACGTGTGTATCGCGCGTTACGAAGCCTTCGGCACTGCCGGCAATGCTTCGAAGATCAAGCCGATCTCCCTGGAAGGCATGTACCAGCGTTACCTGAAAGGTGAGTTGAACGCCAAGGTCAACTAAGACCGGCGCGTTCCCGCTTCACAAAAAACCCGCAGGAATGCGGGTTTTTTGTGGGCGATGAGATCATTGTGGGAGCGGTGTCTGGTCGTCACTTATCGTGATCAATATCCAGCTTGCTGAATGTCACTTTCCCGCCCTCGCTGGTGTACCCAGTGTTGTCCTGCACATACACACCGGCCTTGAAGTACAGCGGCTTGTCCCGCCATGTTGCGCTGATGTTCGAATCCCATTGATAGCCTGCCGCGCTGATGCCCAGGGCGCCGCCGGGGCTGAGGTGGATGAGATAGGAAAATTCCCGGTCCAGTTTTACCCCCGTGGCAATGGTGATGACCTTGCCTTCGTCGTCATCGGGGTGCATGCGTACCTTGGCGACGATGTTGCCGGTGGCGGTTTTGGTTTTGTACTGGTATTCGACTTTGACCAGCGGCTTCTGGCTCTCATAGGCGTGAATCTGGCCGATGACGATTTTGCCGGAGCTGGGTACCTGGTTGACCGCCAGGGTCGCGCGCAGGGTGTTGTCGGCGTCAGGGTAGTACCAGTTTTTCAACGTGCCGTTGCTGTAGGTTTCCCGCAGTTCAGTGCGGGGATAAATGGCATTTTCGGTTTTTGAGCCGGTGACCGGTGCCCAGAAAAACAGTGTGCCGGTGTCGGAATGGAAGTATTGATCCTTGAAACCGCCCACCAGTTTTTCTGTTGTCACGGTGTATGGCGGGTTGCCCACGGGAACACTGAGGTTCCAGGATGCGAGATCGATCATGCTGTTCTTCCACTTCAAGATGCTGCACGCTCGTGCCAGAGGCTCTGGAGCGCGCATTTCGGGGCGGTCTTTATAGGCGTGGAGGGCGTATTTGTTAACGCCCGTCCGGCGGATAGTTGACGCCGGAATCCTGTCGAAATGCCATCTTCCCCGGTTTTAGCGGGCTGAAACGAGCGACCGTTAGTCGGCAAAAGACACAATGATTAAATGATGGCGCACTGACAGCTTCTGCTTTTGTGGATCCAGGTCTAGAGTGAAAGCACAATATTTGTCCGGTTTTCACGAGAAACCGCCTGACGCCCCAGACTAGAGAAGCAGCATGGAATGCGCGCACACCACGCCAGCAGAAGGCGGCTCAACCCTTTTAGTCGTTGATGATTACCCTGAAAACCTGATCAGCATGCGCGCGTTGTTGCAGCGTCAGGACTGGCAGGTCATCACCGCCGCCTCAGGCTTCGAAGCGCTCAACCTGTTGCTGGAACACGACGTCGATCTGGTCCTGCTGGATGTGCAGATGCCGGGCATGGACGGTTATGAGGTCGCGCGCCTGATGCGCGGCAGCCAGCGCACACGACTCACCCCGATCATTTTCCTGACCGCCAACGAACAGTCCCAGGATGCCGTGATCAAGGGCTACGCCAGTGGCGCCGTGGACTATTTGTTCAAACCCTTCGATCCGCTGATTTTCAAACCCAAGGTCCAGGCGCTGCTCGAGCATCAGCGCAATCGCCGGGCCCTGCAACGTCTGAGTCATGACCTGGAAGCGGCGCGTGCCTTCAATGCCTCGGTGCTGGATAACGCCGCCGAAGGCATTCTGGTGCTGGGTGAGGACGGCTTGATCCGCTTTGCCAACCCGGCGATCTCTCGGCTGCTCAACGCCACGGTGCAGGAACTTCAAGGCAAGGAATTTCTGGATTTTCTGCAAAAACCGCATATCCCGGTCTGGGCCGATTCCGAGTTTTACGCCGGTTACAAACGTCGCGAGACCCTGCGCCTGCATGATGCGTTGTTGCGTACGGCGCCCGGCCAGCAAGTGCCTGTGGCGCTGTCCTGTGCACCGTTGCCTGCCGAGCAGCATTCGATGGTGGTGACTGTGCTGGACATGTCGGTGGTGCGCCACCTGCATCAGCAGCTTGAGTATCAGGCGGTGACCGACCCCCTGACCGGGCTGCTCAACCGCCGTGGTTTCTACCAGACCGTGGAAAACCTGCTGCTGCGCGGCGAGCGTTCCGACAGCGCCTGGGTGCTGTTGTACCTGGACCTGGACGGCTTCAAGCGGGTCAATGATTCCCTGGGCCATGATGCCGGGGACCGGGTGCTGCGCTGGGTGTCCGAGCAGTTGAAAGCCTGCCTGCGACCTTTCGACATCCTGTCGCGCATGGGCGGTGACGAATTCACTGCGTTGCTCGACCTGGAGTTTCCCGAGCAAGCGGCCAAGATCGCGGAAAAACTCATCGAACGTGTGTCCATCTGTCAGCAGATCGAAGGGCTGGATATCGCCCTGGGCGCCAGCATCGGCATCGCCACCTTCCCTGATTGCGGCGCCAATCTCGATGGCTTGCTGCGCGCCGCTGACATTGCCATGTATGAAGCCAAGCGCGCCGGGCGTCAGCAGTACAGGTTCTACGATCACGAAATGAACGGCCGGGCCCGCTCGCGGTTGATGCTCGAAGACAGTGTGCGCAGCGCCATCGAAAACCGCGATTTCAATCTGGTCTATCAACCCCAGGTGTCGATTGCCGACGGGCGGATTCGAGGCTTCGAGGCCTTGTTGCGTTGGCAGCACCCCAGCGTCGGCGATGTTCCGCCCGGGCTGTTTTTACCGCTGCTGGAGGAAGCACGACTGATCAGCCGTCTGGGCAGTTGGATCTATCATCGCAGCGCCGGTCAGCGCAAAGCCTGGGAAACCCTGTTCGACGAGAGCCTGGTGCTGGGCGTGAGCCTGAGCAGTACTCAGTTCGGCATGCCCAACCTGGCGACCGAGTTACGCCAGGTGATCGAGCGTCACGGATTACAGCCGCACCATCTGGAGGTCGAAATCACCGAAGAGGCCTTGATGCACAACCCCGAAGAAACCCGCAAGCAACTGCGACTGCTGCGCAATCTTGGCGTGCGGGTAGCACTCGACGACTTCGGTGCCGGGTCTTGTTCGGTGTCCAATCTTCGCGACCTGAAACTCGACACGCTCAAGCTGGACCGGCATTTGATCGGACGGCTGCCGGAGTCCGCGCGGGACGCAGCGCTGGTACGCAGTGTCATTGATCTGTGCAAGCAGTTCGGCATGCTGGTGATTGCCGAAGGTGTGGAAACCCTGGCGCAGTATCAATGGCTCAAAGCCAATGGCTGCGAGTACGTGCAAGGCTTTCTGGTTGCACGTCCGCTGATGGCCGACGAGACCGGTCGTTGTGTGCAGCCCTTCGACTGGGGCGCGTTGACCGGCTGAATTCGCTACACTGGCGACCTTTCCCCGACCTCCGTTACCGCCCCGATGACCGTGTTGAAATACCTACAGGCCTACCCCGCGACCTTGCAGGACCAGGTGCGCCAATTGATCGCCGACGATCGGCTGGGCGAATACCTGGACCGGCGTTACCCGGACAAACACGGCGTGCAGAGCGACAAGGCGCTGTACACCTATGCCCTGGACCTCAAGCAGGAGTACCTGCGTAACGCCCCGGCCATCGACAAGGTGCTGTTCGACAACCGCCTGGACCTGACCCATCGCGCCCTCGGCCTGCATACCACGATCTCCCGGGTGCAGGGCGGCAAGCTCAAGGCCAAGAAGGAAATCCGCATCGCCTCGTTGTTCAAGGAGGCGCCGTCCGAGTTCCTGAAAATGATCGTCGTGCACGAACTGGCGCACTTCAAGGAGTCGGATCACAACAAGGCGTTCTACAAACTGTGCGAGCACATGTTGCCGGGCTATCACCAGGTGGAGTTCGATGTGCGGGTGTACCTGACGTGGCGCGACTTGCAGTAACCATCGTGCCTGAGAATCGCAACAAGGAGTGTGTGGATGGACGTGAGCAAGACCAAGAGCAGTTTCTATCGCCGCCTGTACGTGGCGTACCTGATCGATAGCGGGCTGGCCAGCAGTGTGCCGGCGTTGACCGAGGTCACCGGCATGCCTCGACGCACGGCCCAGGACACCGTCGCCGCATTGGCGGACCTGGATATTGTCTGTGAGTTCGAGCAGGAAGAAGGGGCGCGCAACCACGCCGGGCGCTACCGCATTCGCGACTGGGGCGCGATTGATCGGGGCTGGATCGAGCGTAATCTGCGGCAGATCAAGGCGGTGTTGGCGTATCCCTGAGATTTGCGCAGCCTGAGCTGATGCCATCGCGAACAAGCTCGCTCCCACAAGGGGCTGCGGTGGTGTTCGCACCACCTGTCAATGTGAGAGCGAGCTCGCTTGCGATTGGGCTTTCAAGGACGACGCATGCCGATGTGCGGAATGCCATCCTCGACATACTCTTCTCCGGCTACTTCAAACCCGTAACGGCCGTAGTATTTCTGCAAATGCGCCTGCGCCGAGAGATAAACTGGAACACCTGGCCAGTACTTCTCGATCTGTTTCAACGCATGATCCATCAACTCATGCCCAAGGCCGGTGCCGCGCGATTGCGGAGCAATGATCACCCGCCCGATCACCACGTCGCCGCCTTGTGACTGCGGGTCCAGCAGACGCAGGTAGGCCACCAGTTGGTTACCATCCCAGGCCATCAAGTGGCAGGTGTCACCTTCCAGGTCCTGTCCGTCGATGTCTTGATAAACGCACTTCTGTTCGACGACGAACACGTCGCTGCGCAACTGCAATATGGCGTACAGCTGTTCCTTGCCCAGGTCGCTGTGATGTTTGCAGATCCAATCAACTGTCATGTCTTGATTCCCTGAGAACGTCGTTTCGATACTAAGCGTACCGACCGCAGATGTCTTTATGGCAGAGAAATCTGTGACAAAGGCCAAAATGCCATCATTCAATTCTCGCGGCCGTGTCTTCTTTGTGTAATCTGCAATGAAGCGCTGTGCAGTGACGTCGATGAGCTAATGTTTAGTACCCGGGTCGGGCGACACAGGGTTCGGGGTTTTGGCTGAAAACACGCCGGGCGAGTGCCCGCTAAGGATTTCGAGCATGCCGCGGTTGCATCGAGCTTTGGCCTTGATTGGATGGCTGTTTCTGGTTCAGGGGGCGGCCGCAGACAAACTGCGACTGGTTGCCGATGCCTGGCCACCCTTTACCGACGGTACGCTGGTCAATGGCGGCGTGGCCACGGACATCGTCAGTACCGCATTGGCGAGGGCCGGTTATGCCAGCGAGTTCGAGCAGGTGCCTTGGGCGCGGGCCTTGCTAGGCGTGAGCGAAGGTCGCTACGACGTGCTGGTCAACGCCTGGTACAACGATGAGCGCACCCAGTTCGGCCAGTTCTCCGGCGAATATCTGCTCAATCGCGTGCGTTTTCTCAAGCGCAAGGACGCCCCCATCGAGTTCAACAACCTGCAGCAACTGCATACCTATCCGATTGCCATTGTGCGTGGCTATGCCTATTCGGCCGAGTTCGATAACGATGACTCGTTGCAGAAAGTCCCGGTGCACAACTTTTCCATGGCGGTGCGCATGCTCGCGGCTGACCGGGTCAAGCTGACCCTGGAGGACGAATATGTCGCTCGTTATTACCTGGCCCGCGAGTCACCCAAGGTGCGTAACGCGGTGGAGTTCCTGCCCAAGCCCTTGAGCGAAAACAGCCTGCATATTCTGGTCAGCCTGAAGAACCCGCAGCACGAACAGATCGTTGCCGGGTTTGATCGGGAAATTGCCAAAATGAAGGCGGACGGCAGTTATGCGCGGCTATTGAAGCAACACGGGATGTAGGTTGCAGGAGGCGGGGCGCCTACGGATTTTGCGCCGATCAGGCCGGGCCGGACAGTTCGGGATCCTCGCGGCTGTCCTTGATCAGATGCGCCGCCAGGGTGCGCAGCGGCCCCAGTTGGCGACAGATCAACGCCAGTTGCGTCTGCACCAGGCGTTGCCCTTCATCAATTTCATCGGGCATCTGCTCGAGCTCATTGGCCAGCGCTTCTTCTTCATCGCTCTGGATCGCAATCGACGATTTGCTTGCCAACCCCTGGGCGATTTCATCGATGCTGGCGGCCAGCTTCACTCCGGCGCCTTCGATCAAGTGTTCACGCACCTCCGCTGGCAATTGGGTTTCGCGGTGCGCACCCAGGCCGGACAAATAACTGAGTAGCGTGTGTGACAACACCAGAAAACGGAAGCCAACGTCGGCTTCCTTACGGAAGTGCCCCGGCTCCATCAGCATGTTGGCCAGGGTCGTCGACAGCGCGGCATCGGCGTTGTGCGCGTTGCGCCGGGCCAGGCGATAGGCCAGGTCGTCACGTTTGCCGGCCGCGTACTGCTGCATGATCTGCCGCAGGTAAATGCTGTTGCAGGTCAGGGTGTTGGCCAGCACCTTGTTCAGACGCCGACCCTGCCAGTCCGGCAGGAACAGGAACACCGCCAGGCCGGCGATCAGGCTGCCGAGCAAGGTATCGAACAACCGTGGCAGGAACAGCCCGTAGCTGTCGCCCACCTGGTTGAAACAGAACAGCACCATCAGGGTGATGGCTGCTGTCGCCAGGGTATAGCGGGTGGTGCGGTTGATGAAGAACACCACGCCGGCGGCGATGGCGAAGCAGGCCTGGATCAGCGGATTCGGGAACAGGTCGAACAGCGCCCACGCCAGCGTCAGGCCGATGGCCGTGCCGATGATCCGCTGGCCGAGTTTGCGGCGGGTGGCGCCGTAGTTCGGCTGACAGACAAAGAGCGTGGTGAGAATGATCCAGTAGCCTTGCGACGGGTGGATCAAGTGCACCATGGCGTAGCCGATGCTCAATGCCAGGGGCAAGCGCAGGGCATGACGGAACAGCAGCGAGGTCGGCGTCAGTTGCGTGCGCAAGCGAATCCACACGTCCTTGAGGTTGCGTGGCGAGCGGTCGAGCAGGCTGCTGTCGGTGGCATCGGCCAGGGCGTCGGGGTTGCTGGCGTCGCTGAGCAGGCGATCGAGCGTGCCGAGATTGGCCGCCAGGGCCCGCAGCGAACGCAGCAAACCACGCCAGGCCGGATTGCTCTGGATGCGCAGGTGTTCGAGGGACGCGTCGAGGTCGCTCAGGGCCTCGGCGAAGCCGGCGTCGTAAGTGAACGGCTGACGCATCTGGATGGATTCGGCCAGAGCGCGGCAGGCCTTGCCCTGCTGGCGCAACAGGCGCTGGCAACGGAACAACACGTCGCTGTGAAAGAACGCATCGGCCAGGGCATTGTAGGGATAGTGCGAGGAACTGGCGCGTTCGTGGATGTCCTGGGCGAGGAAATACAGCTTGAGATAACGGCTGACTTTCGACCCCGGCCGGCCGTTGCCGACCCGGTGCAGGATGATCTCCTTGGCGACGTTCAGGGCCGCCACCACCCGACCGTTTTGCCGGGCCAGTTCCAGGCGGCGCGCTTCCACGTCCATCTGCCGGATCGGCTCGAACAGCGAGGATTTCAGTTTCAGGTAAAAGCCCAGTTCACGGAACAGGCGTGCCAGGCTTTGTTGCACCGGCTGATTGGAAAACAGCGCCTGCCAGAGCACCGACAGCAGGCCGTACCAGGCAGCGCCGGCGACCAGCAGTACCGGTTCGTGCCAGAAGTCGGTGACGGCCCCGCCGCGCTGGTCGACACCGATCATGGTGTAGACCGACAGGATCAGTGTCGCCGAGGCAATCGCACCATAACGTTCGCCGAGGGCGCCGAGCATGGTCAGGCAGAACGCTGCCAGGGCGAAGGCGGCGATAAACAGGATGGGGTAGGGGAACAGCAGCTCGACGGAGAGGGCGGCGATGGCGAAACACACCAGCGTCACGGCCAGCGCGTTAAGTCGGCCTTGCCAGCTGTCGTCGGTCTCGGCCAGGGCGCTGGCGATGATCCCGAGGAACAGCGGAATCAACAGGCCCATCTCGTTCTGATACCAGCACAGCGCCATGGTGCCGGTCAGGGCGATGAACACCCGCACGCTGTAGCTGAATTTATCCAGCGCCCAGAGGCGACGCAGTGACTGGCGAAACGAAGTCGATGACATGAAGTGCGAAGGCCTTCCGAGGCAATGACGCTAAATTGAGCCACTAATGACGCCGACGCAATGGCGTCGATCACATCAGACAGCAAAATTTGTTCCTTAGAGTCGATCAGCAGGACAGAGGTGATCTCTGTGGCGAGGGAGCTTGCTCCCGCTTGAGTGCGCAGCACTCACAACATGTGCAGATGGACTGTGATTGTTTTGGGGCTGCTGCGCAGCCCAACGGGAGCAAGCTCCCTCGCCACAATTCGCGTACACAGACTCTTTTTGGTGTCAGACGTACTGCGCAGCCGCGTAACCCGAAGCCCACGCCCACTGGAAGTTGAAGCCGCCCAGATGCCCGGTGACATCCAGCACTTCACCCACGAAGTACAGCCCTGGGCTTTTCAGCGATTCCATGGTCTTGGACGACACCTCGTTGGTGTCCACGCCGCCCAGGGTCACTTCGGCGGTGCGGTAACCTTCAGTGCCGGCCGGTACCACTTTCCAGCTCGCCAGTTTCTCGGCGATGTCCGCCAGTTCGGCGTGGGTGTACTGCTTCATCGGCTTGGAGACGAACCAGTTGTCCGCCAGCAGGTTGGCCATCTTCTTGGTGAAGATTTCGCCGAGCAGGGTTTTCAACTCGCTGTTGGGGCGTTCGGCCTGCTGCTGTTGCAGCCAGTCCGGCACGTCATGGTCCGGCATCAGGTTGATTTCAACGGTGTCGCCGGATTCCCAGAACGAGGAGATCTGCAGGATCGCCGGGCCGCTGAGACCGCGGTGGGTGAACAGGATGTTCTCGCGGAAGCTCTGCTCGTTGCAGCTCACCAGGCAATCCACCGAGGTGCCGGACAGCTCGGTGCACAAGGCCTTGAGCTGGTCGGTGATGGTGAACGGTACGAGCCCGGCGCGGGTCGGCAGCAGTTCGTGACCAAACTGTTTGGCGACCTGGTAACCGAAACCTGTGGCGCCGAGGGTCGGGATCGACAGGCCGCCCGTGGCGATCACCAGCGACTCGCAGGTCACCTGGCCGAGTGTGGTGTCCAGCAAGTAGCCCTTCTCCAGCTTCTCGATGGTCTGGATCGAAGTGTCCAGGTGCAGGCTGACGCCGACCTGATCGCATTCGTTGAGCAGCATCTCGAGGATGTCGCTGGACTTGTTGTCGCAGAACAGCTGGCCGAGTTTCTTCTCGTGATAGGGCACGCCGTGCTTGGCAACCAATCCGATGAAATCCCACTGGGTGTAGCGCGCCAGTGCCGATTTACAGAAATGCGCGTTCTGCGAGAGGAAATTGCTCGGTTCCGTGTACATGTTGGTGAAATTGCAGCGACCACCGCCCGACATCAGGATTTTCTTGCCGGCCTTGTTCGCGTGGTCGAGCAACAACACCTTGCGCCCGCGTCCGGCGGCCGTCAGTGCACACATCAACCCTGCGGCGCCAGCGCCAATGATCACGACTTCGGTAGAGCGCAAAACGGTGTCCTCACACAAAATTCAAATTCACCGGAAACCAATGTGGGAGCGAGCTTGGTCCGGGCGGCGTTCCGACGATGAGGCCGGCACATGCAACATAGTCGTTGGCTGGCAGTCCGCCATCGCGAGCAAGCTCGCTCCCACAGGGGATCTTCGTGGGAAGGAAGATCGCTTACAAAATACGCACGCGCAGCGAGCGGCCCTTGATCTTGCCGTCGTTCAAACGCTGCAAGGCCTGTTTGGCGACACCGCGCTCCACCGCCACATAAGCCTGGAAGTCGAAAATCGCGATCTTGCCGACCTGCGCGCCCGGGATGCCGGCATCGCCAGTCAGTGCGCCGAGAATGTCGCCCGGACGAACCTTGTCCTTACGACCGGCGGCGATGCACAGGGTGCTCATCTGCGGCAGCAGCGGACCGCCGCCCTTGGAGGTCAGGTTGTCCACCTGGTCCCAGGTCAGAGGCGTTTTCTGCAGTTGCTCGATGGCCTGGGCGCGCTGCGCTTCGGACGGTGCAACCAGGCTGATTGCCAGGCCTTTTTCGCCGGCACGACCGGTACGACCGACACGGTGGATGTGGATTTCCGAATCACGGGCCAGCTCGACGTTGATCACCATGTCCAGCGAATCGATGTCGAGGCCACGGGCGGCAACGTCGGTGGCGACCAGTACCGAAGTACTGCGGTTGGCGAACATCGCCAGCACCTGGTCGCGGTCACGCTGTTCCAGATCGCCGTGCAGGCCAACGGCAGAGATGCCTTTGGCGGTCAGGTGATCGACGGTTTCCTGAACCTGCTGCTTGGTGAAGCAGAACGCCACGCAGGACGCTGGGCGGAAGTGGCCGAGGACCTTGGTCACGGCGCTCATGCGCTCTTCCGGGGAGATTTCGTAGAAGCGTTGCTCGATCTGCGTGTCGTCGTGGAACGCCTCGGCCTTCACTTGCTGCGGGTTGCGCATGAATTTCGAGGCGAGCTGCTTGATGCCCACCGGGTAAGTCGCGGAGAACAGCAAGGTCTGGCGACGCTCCGGGGCCTGCATGATGATTTCTTCAATGGAATCGTAGAAACCCATGTCGAGCATGCGGTCGGCTTCGTCGAGGATCAGCGTGTTCAAGCCGTGCAGGACCAGCGAACCCTTGCGCAGGTGCTGCTGGATACGACCCGGGGTGCCGACGATGATGTGCGCGCCGTGCTCCAGCGAAGCGATCTGCGGGCCGAGGGACACGCCGCCGCACAGGGTCAGGACCTTGATGTTGTCTTCGGCGCGGGCCAGACGACGGATTTCCTTGGCGACCTGGTCGGCCAGCTCACGGGTCGGGCACAGGATCAGCGCCTGGCAACCGAAGTAGCGCGGGTTGATCGGGTTCAGCAGGCCGATGCCGAAGGCGGCGGTCTTGCCGCTACCGGTCTTGGCCTGGGCGATCAGGTCCATCCCCTTGAGGATCACCGGCAAGCTCTGCGCCTGGATCGGCGTCATCTGGGCATAACCGAGGGATTCGAGGTTAGCCAGCATGGCGGCGGACAGCGGCAGAGTATTAAATTCGGTGGCGATGGTGGTCACGGGACTGGCCTGCAAAACAAAATGTCGCGCAGTGTACCAGCCTCTGGCCATTAACCTCGAAAGTTCTGGACGAACGCATAATCCGTGGCGAGGGAGCTTGCTCCCGCTGGGCTGCGAAGCGGCCCCTAAATCAGTTGCATGCGGTTTTTCAGATAAACCGCGTTTTCAGCATTTACGACTGCTTCGCAGCCGAGCGGGAGCAAGCTCCCTCGCCACAGGTACGATATTTCGCTTTGCCTAAGTTGCTCTGCTCAATGCTCGATGTGTTGCTCCGGACTTCTGACGCGCCGTCCATCTTCTTTTGAGAGCTGCGAAAAGATAGTCGCAGCCAGCATCGCCATGATGCCAACGGTCACGAAAGTCAGCTGAAACGCCCCTAGAACCGTTTCTACCCCGTCATTGCCAATCTCCGCCGTAAAGCCACCCAGCAACGCGCCCGCACAGGCAACCCCAAGACTCAGGGACAACTGCGCAACCACCGACAGCAAACTGTTGCCACTGCTGGCGCTGGCGTCGTCGAGGTCGATCAGGGTCACGGTGTTCATCGCGGTGAACTGCAAGGAGTTGATCGCCCCGAGGATCGCCAGCAGGCACAGCAGCAGCCAGTACGGCGTCTGCTCGCTGACCAGGCCCATGCTCGCCAGCATGATCCCCAGTGCCAGGGTGTTGCCGGTCAGCACGATGCGATAACCCAGACGCTCGATCAGCGGGCGCGCCACCCACTTGGCGATCATCGCCGCCGCGGCCAGTGGCAGCATGCTCATCCCTGCCTGGGACGGCGAGTAACCCAGGGCGACTTGCAGCAGCAAGGGCACGAGGAAGGGCAGGGCACCACTGCCCAAACGTGCGAACAGGTTGCCGAGAATGCCGACGGCAAAAGTTCGGGTCTTGAACAACGAGGGCGCGAACAGCGGATTGTCGATATGCCCGGCGCGCAGCCAGTACGCCGCCAGACAGGCCATGCCGCCAAACAGCAGCAACATCACCCGCAAGTGCGGCAAGTGCAGCTCGCCGAGGCCTTCCATCGCGATGGTGATCAGGATCATCGCCGCACCGAACAGCAAGAATCCCAACCCGTCGAAGCGCGTGCGCTCGGAGCCACGCAGGTCGGGGATGAATTTCCACACGGCGTAGCAACCGATCAGGCCCACCGGAAGATTGATCAGGAAGATCCAGTGCCAGGTCAGGTATTCCACCATCCAGCCGCCCATGGTAGGGCCGATCAGCGGGCCGAGCAGTCCGGGAATGGTGATGAAACCCATGATGCGCACCAGTTCCGAGCGCGGGTAGGCGCGCAACACCACCAACCGCCCGACCGGCAGCATCAATGAGCCGCCAAGGCCCTGTATCACCCGGGCGCCGATCAGCATGGTCAGGCTGCTCGACATCGCGCACAGCAGCGAGCCGACGCTGAACAGGAAGATTGCCCCGAAGAAGATCTTCTTGGTGCCGAAGCGGTCGGCGATCCAGCCTGAGGCCGGGATCAGCAAGGCGACGGTGAGCATGTAGGCGATGATCACACCCTGCATGCGCAACGGGTCTTCCGCCAGATCGCGGGCCATGGCCGGCAGGGCCGTGTTGAGGATGGTCCCGTCGAGGGATTGCATGAAGAAGGCAATGGCCACCACCCACGGAATCCAGCGGGCGGTGACAGCGTCGAGAGGCGGGCGGTTGGGCATGGGACCTCAGTTGGGTTGTTCGCGGTGATTCATGGCTGGCTGACCTTTTTACCTCTGTGCACCTTTTTACTGTTGTACCTATGTATCTAATTATCTCTGTGGCGAGGAAGCTTGCTCCCGCTCGGCTGCGGAGCAGTCGTAAATCCGGCCAATGCGGTCTGTCCATTGCTCCGCGGTTGTCGGTTCAGGGGCTGCTTCGCAGCCCAGCGGGAGCAAGCTCCCTCGCCACAGGTTTCCCTGTGTACTGGGGATTTGTGTTTACAGGGTCAAAGTAAGTTTGCTCACCAACGCCCCCGGCAACAACGCCGAAGCCGTCGCTCGTTGACTATAGGTGCTCGCCGACAGCAACAACTCGCGCTCCTCGGTCAGTGCTTCCAGTTGCGCACCGAGCAGGCTGAATGCACTGTCATCGAAGCGCATGGTGCTCACCGGTGCCTGGATCTCGCCGTTCTCGACCCAGAAGGTCGCAAACCGCGTCATGCCGGTGAGGCGTGCAGCGGGTTGATCGGAGAAATTCAGGTACCACAGGTTGCTGATGTACAGGCCCGTGCCCAGTTGTTTGAGAATCTGCGCGTCAGGCAAAGTTCCGGCTTTCATGTTCAAGGCACTCGGCGATTCGCCGCCGCTGGCACCGTTGGCAGTCAAGCCGTACTCGGCGGCACTGCGCGAGCCGACCAGTTGCGCGCCGGCCTTGCCATCGACGATCAAGCCCAGATCACTGCGCGGATAACCTTCCTCGGAAAACGCCGGGCTCAGCGAGCCGCTGACTTTTTCATCCAGCGAAACCTGTGGACTGAAGGCGAGGTCGCCGCCATATAGCTTTTGCAACGGGCTGCTTTTGCTGGCAATCGACTGCGCGGAAAAACCACCCCAGCACAACATGCCGATGATTTCTTCCAGAGCAGCCGGGGCGAGGTAGGCGCGGTATTGACCCGGCGCCAAGGTGCGCAGCGGCCGACCGAGAAACTCAAGCTGCTCGCGGGCCTGTTGGAAGCGCCTGGCGAAACCTTCACTGTTCCAGTCGTGCCCGGCGTAGCTTGCCTTAACGGCTTGGCCGTTCTCGTGGAACAGGCTGAAATCGAAGTTGAAGCTGTTGGCCTGATGCCAGCCGAACGCACCGCTGGAACTGGCGAAACCACGGCTGATGGGGCCCGCCGCGTAGAAGCCGACCAGGTCCAGGCCTTCGGCCGCCCGGGTGATCTCAGCGATGACCTGCTCGGTGTCCGGCAATGGCTGGGCTTGCACGTTGTTGCTTTGCCAGCCGTTGTAGTTGAGCAACAGGTACGGGTCTTGCGGCAGCAGCGGCAAGGTGTCGCGCAACTGTTGCAGACCCTCGAGCAAGCGTTGCAGGTCAACTTGTGGATCGCCGGCCAAGGTGATGTGCAGATCAGCGTGGCGCCCGTCGTTGATCAGCTTCAGGCCAATGCTCGCCTGCTGCACCTGACCGGCCTGGCGCACCTTGGCGTGGTTGAAGCGCACGAAGGCTGACGATTCGGCGGCGTAGCTGAGGGTGAACTGTTCCGGCTCGTGAAGGGCTTCACGCAGTTCGTTGACCAGGGTCTTGAACGCCGCGGCCTGGCTGTTGGAAGTACTCATCAGGCGTCTCCCCCGAACACATCAATGTTGCTGAACACACAGGCCGGCGATGCATGACCGACGCGTATCACCTGGTTCGGTTCACCCTTGCCGCAGTTCGGCGTGCCGAGGACCTTGAGGGTACGGGCATCGCCGACGGCGCTGAGGTTGCCCCAGAACTGCGCGGAGATGCCGCGGTAATTGGGGTTTTTCACCACGCCCTTCAACTCACCGTTTTCGATCAGTTGGCCCCACTCGCAGCCGAACTGGAATTTGTTGCGGGCATCGTCGATGGACCAGGAACGGTTGGTCGACATCAGCACGCCGTGTTCGATGCCGCCGATCAGCTGTTCGAGGGAGCGGTCGCCGGGCTCGATGTTGAGGTTGGCCATGCGGTCGATCGGCGGGCGGTTCCAGCCACAGGCGCGGCTGTTGGCGACACCGTCCATGCCGGCACGGAACTGCGACAGTGCGCCGCCCAACGGGCGCACGAGTAGCCCTTCGCGAATCAGGAACTGCTTGCTGGCCGGCGTGCCGTCGTCGTCATGGCCATAGCTGGCAAGTTCTTCGGGAATGTC
Source organism: Pseudomonas vancouverensis (assembly GCF_004348895.1). Classification (GTDB taxonomy): domain Bacteria; phylum Pseudomonadota; class Gammaproteobacteria; order Pseudomonadales; family Pseudomonadaceae; genus Aquipseudomonas; species Aquipseudomonas vancouverensis. The sequence goes on along the minus strand of NZ_RRZK01000007.1, from coordinate 166,097 downwards.
CGGGTCGAAGGTCACGTTAAGCAGCTTCGAGCCGTATTGCAGGCGACCGAAATCTTCGGTTTTGACGAAACTGGTACCGGCGTAATTGCGCTCGTCACCGAGGATACGGTCCAGTTCCAGCGGATGGCCGATGGACTCGTGGATTTGCAGCATCATCTGGTCGGGCATCAGCAGCAGGTCGCGTTTGCCCGCCGGGGTGTTGGGCGCCAGCAGCAATTGCAGGGCCTGATCGGCGACCTGCGCACCGGCGCCAATCAAACCGCAGCGGCTGATGACGTCATCGCCACCCTGCTGGCCGAAGTTCTCGCGGCCCAGGCTGCGGGTCTGGCTGTCGCTGCCGTCGTAGGCCGTGACATCCATGCCCGGGTAGACGAAACGCTGGGCCTGACGCAGTTCGGCGCCGGCGCTGCTGAGGTAGATCTGCTCGACCTGAGTGATGCCGAGGCTGACCTGCCAGTTCACCAGGCGCTCGTCCCTGGGCACGGCGGCCGATTCGGCGCCGAGTAACTGGTAGCAGTCGCTCAGGGATGGGAAGGCTCGATCAAGATTGGGTGAAAAGTAATCGGCGCGGTCGCTGGAAACCGCCTGTTCGCGCAGGTCCAGCAAGGCATGCGGCTTGAGTCGACGTGCCTGCTGCTCGGCGCGTTCAAGGGCGGCTTGCAGGCCCTGTTGCGACAGGTCGTTGGTGGCGGCATAGGCTTCGACGCCGTTGACCCGCACGGTCAGCATCGCACCTTCGTCCCGGCTGAAGCTCGGCGGTTCGGCGACGTTCTTGCGCACCGACAGGTACTGTCCGGATTCGCGCACATAACGCAGGGAAAAGAATTCGGCACCCGTGCGCAAGGCGGCAAAGCGCTGCTTGAGCTGGGGATGGAAGTCGAACATTCGAAAACCTCCTTGTCTGGAGTGGCGGCGAACCGGTGCTGCGAGGGGAGAGGTGAAACGTTTGCGTGGCGCTAGATTAGGCCTGCGAGGGGGATGGATCAAGGGAGGGAGAAGATGATGTGTCGGTTGTTGGGGCCTCATCGCGAGCAGGCTCGCACCCACATTTGATTTTCTGTGCTCACAAAAATTGTGTTCACTGAAAATGTCCTGTGGGAGCGAGCCTGCTCGCGATTACGGTCGACGCGGTATCAAGCCGGCTGGCTGACTTCCCGCACCGCCTTGCCCTTCACCGGCGCATCACCGGCCACGTAGTAGTCCGCCTTGCTGCGCGGCAGTGGCTGGCGACCACGGATCTTGTCGGCGATTTTCTCGGCCATCATGATCGTCGGCGCGTTGAGGTTGCCGGTGGTGATGATCGGCATGATCGAGGCATCGACCACGCGCAGACCCTGCATGCCATGCACGCGACCTTCGCCGTCGACCACGGCCATCTCGTCGGTGCCCATCTTGCACGAGCAGGACGGATGGAACGCGGTTTCGGCGTGTTCGCGGATGAACTTGTCCAGTTGCTCGTCGGTTTGCACTTCGATGCCCGGGCTGATCTCGCGACCCCGGAAGGCATCCAGGGCAGGCTGCTGCATGATTTCACGGGTCAGGCGGATGCCGTCGCGGAACTCCTGCCAGTCCTGCTCGGTGGCCATGTAGTTGAACAGGATGCTCGGGTGCTGGCGCGGGTCCTTGGACTTGAGCTGGATGCGACCGCGGCTTGGCGAACGCATGGAACCCATGTGCGCCTGGAAGCCGTGCTCTTTCACACCGTTGCTGCCGTTGTAGTTAATCGCCACCGGCAGGAAGTGGTACTGGATGTTCGGCCACTCGAATTCCGGACGGGTGCGGATGAAACCGCCGGCTTCGAACTGGTTGCTGGCGCCAATGCCGGTGCCGTTGAACAGCCACTCGGCACCAATGGCTGGCTGGTTGTACCAGAGCAGCGACGGGTACAGCGAGACCGGTTGGGTGCAGGCGTATTGCAGGTACAGCTCGAGGTGATCCTGCAGGTTTTCGCCGACGCCCGGCAGGTCGTGGACCACCGGGATGTCGAGGCTTTCCAGCAGTTTCTTCGGGCCGACGCCGGAGCGTTGCAGCACCTGTGGCGAGGCGATGGCGCCGGAGCACAGCAGCACTTCCTTGCGTGCCCGGACTTCAACACGTTCCTCGGCCGAGCCGACCAGGTAACGCACGCCGACCGCACGCTTGCCTTCGAACAGGATCTTGTCGGTCAGGGCGTGGGTGACGATGGTCAGGGTCGAACGCTTTTTCGCCACGTCCAGGTAGCCGCGCGCGGTGGAGGCACGACGACCTTTCGGCGTCACGGTGCGGTCCATCGGGCCGAAGCCTTCCTGCTGGTAGCCGTTCAGGTCTTCGGTGCGCGGGTAACCGGCCTGCACGCCGGCTTCGACCATGGCGTGGAACAGCGGGTTGTTGCCAGGCTTAGGCGTGGTCACGCTGACCGGGCCGTCGCCACCGTGGTAGTCGTTCGGGCCGATGTCACGGGTTTCCGCCTTGCGGAAATACGGCAGGCAATCGAGGTAGGACCAGTCTTCAAGACCGGGCAGTTTGGCCCAGCCGTCATAGTCCATGGCGTTGCCACGGATGTAGCACATGCCGTTGATCAGCGACGAACCGCCCAGGCCCTTGCCGCGACCGCATTCCATGCGGCGACCGTCCATGTGCGGCTCCGGATCGGTTTCGTAGGCCCAGTTGTAGCGACGGCCTTGCAGCGGGAACGCCAGTGCCGCCGGCATCTGCGTGCGGAAGTCGAAACGGTAGTCCGGGCCGCCGGCTTCGAGCAGCAGGACAGTGACGCCGGCGTCTTCGGTCAGACGGGTCGCCAGGGTGTTACCGGCCGAGCCGGCACCGATGATGATGTAATCGAATTCTTGGGACATTGAATGCACCCTCTTTGAAGTTGGTCAGGTCGCAGCCATCGATGCACCACTTACTTGTGGCGAGGGAGCTTGCTCCCGCTGGACTGCGCAGCAGCCGCAAAATCAGCGACTGTGTTCTTTCTGAAGGACCGCGGAACCTGGATTGGGGCCGCTTCGCAGCCCAGCGGGAGCAAGCTCCCTTGCCACAAAAAGACCCCAGTCTCAGGTTCGTGTCAGATCAGAACACCGAGACGTAATCGCCCAGCTCGACCTGTACCGATTTGATGCGGGTGAAGTTGTTCAGCGAGCTGATCCCGTTCTCACGGCCGACACCCGACTGCTTGTAGCCGCCGACCGGCATCTTCGCGTCGGACTCGCCCCAGGCGTTGATCCAGCAGATACCGGCTTCCAGTTGATGAATCACGCGGTGCGCGCGGTTCAGGTCGCGGGTGACGATACCGGCGGCCAGGCCGAAGTCGGTGTCGTTGGCACGACGGATCACTTCTTCTTCCGTTTCGTAGGTGAGGATCGCCATCACCGGACCAAAGATTTCTTCACGGACGATGGTCATGTCGTCGGTGCAGTCAGTGAACACGGTCGGTGCGACGAACGCGCCCTTGGCGAATTCACCGTCGGTCATACGCTCGCCGCCACACAGGACGCGAGCGCCTTCTGCCTTGCCCTTGGCGATGTAGCCCAGCACGTTTTCCATGTGGGCGAAGCTGACCAGCGGGCCGAAGTTGGTGTTTTCGTCTTCCGGGTTGCCCACACGAATGCGTGCCACGCGCTCGACGATCTTGGCTTCGAACGCGGCCTTCAGATGCGCCGGTACGAACACGCGAGTGCCGTTGGTGCAGACCTGACCGGAGCTGTAGAAGTTGGCCATCATCGCGGTGTCGGCGGCGCGATCGAGGTCGGCGTCGTCGCAGATGATCAGCGGCGACTTGCCGCCCAGTTCCATGGTCACTTCCTTGAGCGAGGAGCTCGAAGCGCTGGCCATGACTTTCTTGCCGGTGTCGGTGCCGCCGGTGAACGAGACTTTCTCGATGCGCGGGTGCTCGGTCAGCCAGGTGCCGACTTCGCGGCCGCTGCCGGTGAGGACGTTGAACACGCCGGCCGGTACGCCAGCTTCGGTGTAGATCTCGGCCAGCTTCAGGGTGGTCAGCGAGGTGACTTCGCTTGGCTTGAAGATCATTGCGTTACCGGCGGCCAGGGCCGGTGCGGATTTCCACAGGGCGATCTGGATCGGGTAGTTCCACGCGCCGATACCGGCGACGACGCCCAGCGGCTCGCGGCGGGTGTAGACGAACGAAGTGGTGCGCAGCGGAATCTGCTCGCCTTCGATGGCCGGTACCAGGCCTGCGTAGTATTCCAGCACGTCAGCGCCGGTAACGATGTCGACGTAGCGGGTTTCGGAGTACGACTTGCCGGTGTCGAGGGTTTCCAGGGCGGCCAGTTCGTCGTTGCGCTCACGGAGGATTTCCACGGCGCGACGCAGGATGCGCGAACGCTCCATGGCGGTCATTGCGGCCCAGATTTTCTGACCCTTTTCGGCGCTGACAACAGCACGCTCTACGTCTTCCTTGGTGGCACGCTGAACGTGCGCGAGGACTTCACCGTTGGCCGGGTTGATGGCTTCAAAAGTGGCGTCGCTGCCGGCGTCACTGTAGCCGCCATCGATGTAGAGTTTTTGCAGGTCGAAACGGGCCATAAAGTCCTCGCAAGAGCATAAGTGGTGGCACGGGTCGGGTGACGAGCGTTTCTGTTGTGCTCTAACTCACCCGCTTGGCCAATTGGATATCCATGTATTCGTAAGCGATCTGTTGCGCCTGCTCGGTGTCGAAAGCGTCTCCCGACAGCGCGCCGCGCAACCACAAACCGTCGATGAGGGCTGCCAGGCCACGGGCGGCGCTGCGCGCATCATCGAGCGGCAACACGCGGCGGAACTGGCAGCACAGGTTGGAATACAGGCGGTGATCGTTGATCCGCTGCAACCTGTGCAAAGACGGCTGGTGCATGCTGGTGGCCCAGAAGGCCAGCCAGGTTTTCATTGCCGGGCCATTGACCTGGCTGGCGTCGAAGTTGCCTTCGATGATCACCTGCAGATGCGCCCGCGGGCTGTCATCTGTCAGCGCCTGACGGCGCAGGGTGACGTTCTCGCTGAGGACACTCATCAGGTACCGCATCGTGGCGGCAATCAGGCCGTTCTTGTCCTGAAAGTAGTGACTGATGATGCCGTTCGAGACACCGGCCAAACGGGCGATCAGCGCAATGCTGGCGTCCCCCATTCCGACCTGATCGACCGCCAGCAGCGTGGCTTCGATCAACTGTTGGCGACGGATGGGTTGCATACCGACCTTGGGCATCTTGCACATCTCCTTAGGCCTTCCTGCAGACGTCGAGCGTCTACCGGCTTGAGGCCAGTCTATTTTGTTTTGATTGAACGTTCAATCAACAAAGAATAAGATCTGCGACAAATCGTCGCTGCCTGCTGAATTTTCCTACGTGCAGTGGCGGAAAAAACGACTTCCGAAAATCGCTCGAAACCTACGCGCTGCGGCGCTCCAGGGGTTTCGGGCTTTTTTCGGGCTGTCTTTATATCACCCACCGGTCGGCTGCCCACTAACCGATTGGTCGAGTGACTCGTTTGTCTTGCGTTCTTCTCTCGCACTGCCCGGAGCATCTGTGCCATGAGTTCTGCCTCGCTAATAAAGACCCCACCGGAAAAGGTGACGGTCAACGGTTGGGTGTTCTACACCTCGACCGCGTTGATTCTGTTGTTGACCGCCATTCTGATCATCGCCCCGCAAGAGGCCGGCAGAATGCTGGGTACGGCGCAAGCCTGGTTGTCGCGCAGCTTCGGCTGGTACTACATGGTGGTGATTGCCGCCTACCTGATTTTCGTCGTGGGGCTGGCGTTCTCGTCCTACGGCAAACTGAAACTGGGCAGCAAGGACGACACCCCGGACTTCAGTTACGGCGCCTGGGCGGGGATGCTGTTCTCCTCGGGTATTGGCATCTCGCTGCTGTACTTCGGTGCGTCCGAGCCGCTGGACCACTACTTCAACCCGCCAGAAGGTGCGGCCGCGAGCAACCTGGCGGCACGCCAGGCGGTGCAGCTGACGTTCCTGCACTGGGGCCTGCATGGCTGGGCGATCTACGCGCTGGTCGGTCTGGCGGTGGCGTACTTTGCCTACCGGCACAATCAGCCGCTGGCGTTGCGTTCGGCGTTGTATCCGCTGGTGGGCGAGCGTTGGGTCAAGGGCGCGGCCGGTCATGCGGTGGACGGTTTTGGCATGTTCGTGACCCTGCTGGGACTGGTGACCAACCTGGGGATCGGTTCGCTGCAAGTGTCGTCGGGTCTGGAAAACCTGTTCGGCATGGAGCACAGCAACACCAACCTGCTGATCGTGATCATCGTGATGAGCACCGTGGCGACCATTGCCGCCGTGTCCGGTGTGGAAAACGGCATCCGTCGCCTGTCCAACCTCAACATCGTGCTGTTCAGCGGCCTGCTGATTTTCGTGTTGCTGTTCGGCCCGACCCTGCACCTGCTCAATGGCTTCGTGCAGAACATCGGCGATTACCTCAACGGTGTGGTGCTGAAAACCTTCGACCTGTACGTGTACGAAGGCGACAGCGAGAAGTCCGACCGCTGGTTGGGCCTGTGGACCCTGTTCTACTGGGCCTGGTGGATTTCCTGGGCGCCATTTGTGGGCATGTTCGTCGCACGTATTTCCCGTGGTCGCACGGTGCGTGAAATGGTCGCCGGTGTTCTGTTGATTCCGCTGGGTTTCACCCTGGCGTGGCTGTCGATCTTCGGCAACTCGGCCCTGGACCTTGTGATGAACCACGGGGCGGTGGAGCTGGGCAAGACGGCACTGGAGCAACCGTCCATGGCGATCTACCAGTTGCTCGAACACTACCCGGCGTCGAAAGTGGTGATCGGCGTGTCGATCTTCGTCGGCTTCGTGCTGTTCCTGACCCCGGCGGACTCCGGCGCGGTGATGATGGCCAACCTTTCCTGCAAGGGCGGCAACGTCGACGAAGACGCGCCGCACTGGCTGCGGATCTTCTGGTCGGTGGTGATCACCCTGGTGACCATCGGCCTGCTGTTCGCCGGTAACTTCGAAGCCATGCAAACCATGGTCGTGCTGGCGGGCCTGCCGTTCTCGGTGGTGCTGGTGTGCTTCATGTTCGGCTTGCACAAGGCCATGCGTCAGGACGTGCAGATCGAACAGGAGCAAGCGGAGCTGGCTGCGCGCGGCCGTCGTGGTTTCAGCGAGCGTTTGACTCAACTTGACCTGCAACCAAGCCAGTCGGTGGTGCAGCGCTTCATGGACAAGCACGTCACCCCGGCCTTGCAGGATGCTTCGGCGCAGATGCGTGCCCAGGGCCTGGAAGTGCAGACGCTGCTCGGCAAGTCCAAGCGTTGCATGGGCGTGCGGGTGGAGATGGAAGAGGGCAACCCGTTCGTTTACGAGGTGAGCCTGGACGGTTACCTGGCTACGCCGACCGAATCGGCGCAGTCCGATGAAGCGCGTCAGCGTTACTATCGGGCCGAGGTGTATTTGCACAACGGCAGCCAGGACTACGACCTGATGGGCTTCACTCAGGATCAGATCACGCGGGATGTGCTCGATCAGTTTGAAAGCCATCGGCAGCTCCTTGGCCGGGTGTATAGCTAAAACCTTGAAGTTCTGCGGTGCAGTCAGCTGAATCGCAGAACCATTGTGGCGAGGGAGCTTGCTCCCGCTGGGCTGCGAAGCAGTCGTAAATCCGGATAATGAGTTCTGTCTGAGTCACTGCGGTGTCTGGTTTGGGGCTGCTTCGCAGCCCAGCGGGAGCAAGCTCCCTCGCCACATGTTCACCGTTTACAGCTGAATATCTGTACCAACAAAAACGCCGCGATCCTCTCGCGGCGTTTTTGTGTCTGGCGTGTTAGCCCAGGTTCTTGCCGAGCAACGCGTGATACAGCTCACTGTCGCCAAGAATCCCCACCACATGGTTGTTGTCGTGCAGCACCAGCTTGTTGCCGGTCTGGTAACGAATCAGCAGCGCATCACGCATGCCGATGTTGGAGTCCACCAGCGTCGGCTTGCGCTCCAGGCCGTCAACCGCCTGCCCGGGCATCCAGTTCTGCAGGTCCATGGCCGAGCCGTTCTTGCGTGCGCCCTTGATAGTGTTGCCTTCCGCCAGGTCCAGCCACGAATCGCCGCCCGGGTCCAGGCACACCGAACCGTTGATGCGCTTGCAGTTGTCCAGGGTGCGCATCAGGCTGCGACCGCACAGCACGTTCAGCGGGTTGGTGTGCGCCACGAAAGTCCGCACATAGTCGTCAGCCGGGTTGAGGACGATCTCTTCCGGCTTGCTGTACTGGATGATCCGGCCGTCTTTCATGATGGCGATGCGGCTGCCGAGCTTCAGGGCTTCGTCAAGGTCGTGACTGACGAACACGATGGTCTTGCTCAGTTTGCGTTGCAGCTCCAGCAGCTCGTCCTGCAGGCCCTGACGGATCAGCGGGTCGAGTGCGGAGAAGGGTTCGTCCATCAGCAGGATGTCGGCATCCATCGCCAGTGCGCGGGCCAGGCCGACACGCTGCTGCATGCCACCGGACAGCTCGTCGGGTTTCTTGTTGCGCCACTGGGTCAGGCCTACCAGCTCCAGCTTGTCATCCACCAGCTTGCGTCGTTCTTTTTCCGGACGGCCCTGCATTTCCAGACCGAAGCTGATGTTCTCGCGCACCGTCAGCCAGGGCATCAGGGCAAACTTCTGGAACACCATGGCGATGCGCTTGGTGCGCATCATTTTCAGCTCGGCGGCGGAGCAGGCAGCAATGTTGATCTGCTTGCCTTCGTGCTCGACGAACAGCTTGCCGCGGCTGACGGTGTTGAGGCCGTTGATGCAGCGCAGCAGGCTCGATTTGCCGGAGCCGGACAGGCCCATCAGCACGCAGATTTCACCTTTTTCGATGTCCAGGCTGGCTTTTTCCACGCCTACGATCTGCCCGGTTTTCTTCAGGATCTCGCTGCGGGTCAAGCCTTGGTCGAGCAGTTTCAGTGCCTCGCGCGGATCCCGGGTGAAGATCACGTCGACGTCTTCAAAGCGGATTATGCTCATGCGTCACCCCCTACTTTGGCTTCGGGTTGTTTGCAGATACGGTCGAGCATGATCGCCAGCAGTACGATCGCCAGGCCCGCTTCGAAGCCCAGGGCGATATCAGCGGTATTCAGTGCGTTGACCACCGGTTTGCCGAGTCCGTCGGCGCCCACCAGTGCCGCGATCACCACCATCGACAGCGACAGCATGATGCACTGGGTGATGCCGGCGGCGATGCTCGGCATGGCGTGGGGCAGTTCGATCCTTGTGAGCAGTTGGCGACGCGAGCAGCCGAAGGCCTTGCCGGCGTCCATCAGTTCTGCGGGCACATCGCGGATGCCCAGGTAGGTCAGGCGAATCGGCGCGGCAATGGCGAACACCACCGTGGAGATCAGGCCCGGGACCACACCCAGCCCGAAGAGGGTCAGGGTAGGAATGAGGTACACGAAGGTCGGTACGGTCTGCATCAGATCGAGTACCGGACGCATCAGTGTGTAGAAGATCGGCTTGTGCGCGGCGACGATGCCCAACGGCACGCCGATGACCACGCAGACCAGAGTGGCGAACAGTACCTGGGCGAGGGTTTCCATGGTTTCCTGCCAGTACCCCAGGTTGAGGATCAGCAGGAAGGAGGCGATGACGAAGACGGTCAGGCCCCATTTGCGTTGGATGAAGTGTGCCAGTAGGGCAATGAGTCCGATCAGCGCCAGCGGGTTGAACCAGGTCAGCGCAAACGTCACGCCGTGGATCATCGTTTCCAGGGTCACGGCGATTGCGTCGAAGGTGCTGGCGCCGTGTTGCGTCAGCCATTCGACGAAGCCCGCGATGTACTGGCCTAAAGGGATTTTCTGATCAATCAGCATGGTAGTGAACGTCCGCATGCAAGGAAATAAACAGCCCGGGCAGGCGAACCTGCCCGGCATAAGCGATTACTGGTTAATCTTGGCTTTCACGGCCTCCAGGCCTGGTTTACCGTCAATGGTGGTCACGCCAGCGAGCCAGGTATCGAGCACCTGTGGATTCTTTTTCAGCCAGGCCTTGGCGGCCGCTTCAGGCTTCATCTTGTCGTCGAGGATGTTGCCCATCAGGGTGCTTTCCATGTCGACGGTGAACTCCAGGTTTTTCAGCAACTGGCCGACGTTGCTGCATTCCTCGGTGTAGCCCTTGCGGGTGTTGGTGGCCACGGTCGCGGCACCGAAGTCCGGACCGAAGAAGTCATCGCCACCGGTGAGGTACTGGATCTTGAAACGCTTGTTCATCGGATGCGGCGCCCAGCCTAAGAAGACTACGGCGGTGTCGCGTTTTTGCGCGCGATCAACCTGGGAGAGCATGCCCGCTTCGCTGGATTCGACGACCTTGAAGCCGGCGTCTTTGAGGCCGAAGGCGTTCTTGTCGATCATGGTCTGGATCAGGCGGTTGCCGTCGTTGCCCGGCTCGATGCCGTAGATCTTGCCGTCGAGTTCTTTCTTGAATTTGGCAATGTCGGCGAAGTCGTGCAGGCCCTTGTCGTACAGCGCTTGCGGCACGGCCAGGGTGTACTTGGCGCCCTTGAGGTTGGTGCGCACCACTTCCACGGTGCCGGCATCGCGGTAGGCCTTGATGTCGTTTTCCATGGTCGGCATCCAGTTACCGAGGAACACGTCCATGTTCTTGCCGTCGGCCAGGGACTTGTAGGTCACCGGCACGGAAATCATGGTGGTCTTGGTCTTGTAGCCCAGGGCATCGAGCACGACGCTGGTGGTGGCGGTTGTTGCGGTGATGTCGGTCCAGCCGACATCGGAGAAGTTCACGGTACTGCATTGTGCCGGTTCTGCGGCTTGCGCCAGCAGCGGCAGACTTAACATGGCGGCCAACAACAACGACGGGGAACCTTTCATGGACGGACTCCTTGGTGTTTTTTTTGGCAGTGTTCCGACTGGACCACCGCACTTATAGGTTGCGGTTGGATGGCGTTCTGGAGACAGCTCTACCACGGCGCCGTGCAATCGAGTCGATATGATCATGTACCAGTGAAAATCTGACGCCTACAGGGCGCGTCGTATCCAGTACAGGGAGGGTCGCATCCAGTGTCGGTGACGTCGTTTACAGATTTTTTCAGCCCGATCTGGCCGTCTGAACCGCAAAAAAACGGCGAAAACACGGCGTAAAAGACACGCGGCGTTGGTGGGCATGAGTGCGTCGGTGTGAGACGTCGAACGACACAGTAAAAGCTTGATGATGCGGCCATCTCGGCGGATTGCAGCTTCAGCGTAGCAGCTCCGTCACCGTGCGCCCGGGCGTGCAATCAGGAGTTCGGCATTCATGGCTATCAGTGTTTTCGACCTGTTCAAAATCGGCATCGGCCCTTCCAGTTCGCACACCGTGGGGCCCATGCGGGCGGCGGCGTTGTTCGTCCAGGGCTTGCGGGAAAAGGGCCAGCTTGAGCGAGTGCGGCGGGTTGAAGTGCAACTGTTCGGTTCGTTGTCGGCAACAGGCATCGGCCACGGCAGCGACAACGCGGTGATCATGGGGCTGATGGGCGAATGGCCGGACGCCATTGATCCGTCGCAAATCGGCATTCGCATCGCCACCTTGCGCGAAACCGACACCCTGTTGCTCGACGGTCGGCTACCTGTGCCTTTCACCTGGACGCGGGATATGCGCCTGATCGACGAAAACCTGGCGTATCACCCCAACGCCATGACCTTGATTGTCGAAGACGAAAACGGCGAGTTCCATCGCGACACTTATTACTCGGTCGGTGGTGGTTTTGTCGTCGACCAGGCCCAGGCCTCCAGCGGTGTGGTGGATCTTGATCGCACAGAGCTGCCTTATGACTTTTCCAGTGCCGTTGAGTTGCTGGCGTTGTGCAAAGCGCATGATCTGAGCGTTGCACAATTAATGATGGCCAACGAGAAGGTCTGGCGCAGCGAAGAAGAAATCCGCAGCGGCCTGATGAAACTCTGGCGGGCGATGCAGGATTGCGTCGAGCAGGGGCTCCGGCACGAAGGCATCCTGCCCGGCGGCCTCAATGTGCGTCGGCGCGCGGCCAAGCTGCATCGCAGCTTGCAGGAGCTGAACAAACCCAACGTGATCGGCTCGACCCTGAGCGCAATGGAGTGGGTCAACCTGTTCGCCTTGGCGGTCAACGAAGAAAACGCCGCTGGCGGGCGCATGGTCACAGCGCCGACCAACGGCGCGGCGGGGATCATTCCGGCGGTGCTGCATTACTTCATGAAGTTCAGCGAGGCGGTCACCGATGCCAATGTCGTCGACTACTTTCTCGGTGCGGCGGCGGTGGGCATCCTGTGCAAGAAAAACGCGTCGATCTCCGGCGCCGAAGTCGGTTGTCAGGGCGAAGTCGGCTCGGCCTGCGCGATGGCGGCGGCGGGGCTGGCGGAGATTCTCGGCGCGACACCTGAGCAACTGTGCAACGCCGCGGAAATCGGCCTGGAGCACAACCTCGGGCTGACGTGCGATCCGGTGGGCGGCCTGGTGCAGGTGCCGTGCATCGAGCGCAACGCGATTGCGGCGGTGAAGGCAATCAATGCGGCGCAGATGGCATTGCGTGGGGACGGCCAGCACTTTATCTCGCTGGACCGGGTGATCCGCACCATGCGCGATACCGGTGCCGACATGCATGACAAATACAAGGAGACATCGCGGGGCGGGTTGGCGGTGAGTGCGGTGGAGTGCTGATCCATAATGATTTATTGGTTTTCTGTGGCGAGGGAGCTTGCTCCCGTTCGGCTGCGAAGCAGCCGTAGGACAGTGAGGATGATTAATTTGTAGAAATGTAATTGCAGGGGTCGGGGCTGCTACGCAACCCAACGGGAGCAAGCTCCCTCGCCACAGGTAATTAGCGTTGCCTGTTTATCTGGACCAGTCAAAACTGCGCACCAAGTGAACACCCGCTCAAAAGTGCGCCTCCTTTTAGCGCGTCGCTCACAGATAAATGACTGCGCCGGTGGTCGGGTACAATCAGGCCCTTGACCACCCGTCACCCGTGCCTGCGGTGACACTCCTCTCCAGCTGGGCGCAACGCCGTTCCCACAAGTGCTACCGAATTGCTCACAGCTCGTGGGGTGGGGCACTTGTCAGCCTTGATGGCCATTTATATCCCCACTCTCTGCGCGTCATATACAGACACATTCCGACGTCGTTTTCAGGAGTTATTGAACGCGCATTCAAATTTAGGCATGGCATTTGCTCTGTCATTACAAAGCCCGTCTCCTGCGCGAGTACGCCGGCAATAACAAGAGCCTCCGCCTGAGGCCCATCACCCGCTTTGTGTGAGGAGATACCGCGATGACGTCGTTCAACTCTGGGGCCCAACCCCAGAACCGTGCGCCTCAATCCATCGGCTTTCTGCTGCTGGACAATTTCACGCTGATTTCTCTGGCCTCCGCAGTCGAACCCCTGCGCATGGCCAACCAGTTGTCCGGTCGCGAGCTGTATCGCTGGACGACGCTCACCGTCGACGGCGGCCAGGTCTGGGCCAGTGATGGCCTGCAGATCACCCCCGACGCCTCCATGCACAAGGCCCCGCCGATGGACACCGTGATTGTCTGCGGTGGTATCGGCATTCAACGCACTGTTACCCGCGAACACGTGTCCTGGTTGCAAAGCCAGGCCCGTCAGTCCCGTCGCCTGGGCGCCGTGTGCACCGGCAGTTGGGCGCTGGCCTGTGCCGGTCTGCTCGACGGCTTCGATTGCAGCGTGCACTGGGAATGTCTTGCTGCGATGCAGGAAGCCTTCCCGCGCGTGGCCATGAGCACCCGTCTGTTCACCCTCGACCGTAACCGTTTCACCAGCTCCGGCGGCACCGCGCCGCTGGACATGATGCTGCACCTGATCAGCCGTGATCACGGTCGTGAACTGTCGGCGGCGATCTCGGAGATGTTCGTCTACGAGCGTATCCGCAACGAACAGGATCACCAGCGCGTGCCGCTCAAGCACATGCTTGGCACCAATCAGCCGAAGTTGCAGGAAATCGTCGCGCTGATGGAAGCCAACCTCGAAGAGCCGATCGACCTCGACGAACTGGCGGTGTACGTCGCCGTGTCCCGTCGCCAGCTCGAGCGTCTGTTCCAGAAATACCTGCACTGCTCGCCGTCGCGCTACTACCTCAAGCTGCGCCTGATCCGCGCCCGGCAGTTGCTCAAGCAAACGCCAATGTCGATCATCGAAGTAGCGTCGGTGTGCGGCTTCGTCTCCACGCCGCATTTCTCCAAGTGCTACCGCGAATACTTCGGCATTCCACCGCGTGACGAGCGCGTCGGCTCCAACACAACCCAACAAGTGGCAATGATGCCGCTGCCGCAAGCCCTGGTGCTGTCGCCGCTGTCCGGGCCGCTGTCGGCGTTGAGTCAGGCGCGCAATGAGTCGACGTTTGCCAGCGTAAGGCTTTAAACCGAGTCATCTTCATCGCGAGCAAGCTCGCTCCCACAGTAAATGCGCCATGTTCGAAATGGCGCAGAACCTGTGGGAGCGAGCTTGCTCGCGATAGCGTTTTACCGGGTGGTGTGACTCTGCTGATACTCCGCCAACGCCGGCAGCAACTGTTTGTCGATCGCCTGTCGCACCGCCGGCAGGATGGTTGCGCTGCTGGTGTACATCTCCTTGACCATTTTGCGCAGTTCATAGGCCCGGGCGTCGTCCAGGCCCCTTACCACGCACTCGCAAGCCTGTTCGGCGGTAGCGCCGCCGGGCACGTTGAAGCCCAACGACTTGAGCTGTCCCAACAGGTCTTCCTGGTCTATCAAATCGGCGTGCATCATGACGCAATCCTTCTTCAGGGAACGGTGTCGTGGCTCGATTCTGGTAGGGCCACGCAAGTGCGGCAAGGGCGATTTGTCGATATGGCCGCAATGACTATGAACAGGTCGTTTTCGGCTAACTTGCCTTTCCAGCGAGCAGGCACACTGGATTCAGCTGGTTTCACGAGGGTTTGGTCACCCTTCTGCGCAGCTCCTCAACAGTAACTTCTGCCCCGATCCTGTGACGGCTTGCATCGGGGCTTTTTTTGCCTGTGGGGTTTGTATCGCCTGTCCCGACGCCAGCGTGGAACGCCGCCCGGAGCACGCCCGCTCCCCAGATGACCGCGTTCTTTCATGGGATTGCGGTCGAATGTGGGAGCGAGCTTGCTCGCGATGAACGATGACGCGGTCTAGCGCTGCAACACGAGAATCCGCGACAACAACTCATCCCGGTCGACATAGCAGCCCTGGAAATGCCGCGCCCCGCTGGCCGGGTCGAACGCATTGCGCGCATGCAGGGTGCGGCGATTGTCGAAGCACCACAGCTCACCCGGATTGAGCCGCTGCATCAGTCGGAAACGCGGCTCGCGAGTCATGGCAATAAAGCGCCGGTAGGCCTGATAGAGCCGTGGCATCTGCTCCACCGACGCATCGAACGGCCCGCGCAGAAAATTGGCCATGCGGATTTCAGAAACCTGGCCCGAGGCATCCAGCGCGATGATCGGCGCCAGGCAACGGTAATCGCTGTGACGGTCCTTGTTGCGAAACTCCACGGGGATTTCACACAGGCTTGTGAAGGCTTGCGGGTCTTCCCGGCGCAAGGCTTCGGCAATGGCAAAACCATCGACGAAAATGCTCTCGCCACCCTCGGCATCGTTGACCAGGCAATGCAGGAATTGCAGTCCGGGTTGCAGCTCCCGTGTCGGCAAGTCGCTGTGTAACGGCAGATTGAAAGCGGTGTACGCATTGCTGTCGGCATCGGCCTTGGATTGCACGTTGAACAGCACGCCGAAGTTGCTCTCGCGGATGAAGGAAATGCGCTGGGCGATCAGCTTCAGCGAGCCAGGCTCGGTGGGCACGCCACGCACTTGGGTCAAGCCAATATCCCTTACCGCCAACAGCCATTGCAGCAGGGCATTGTTGTCGGTCATCAGCGCCTGATACTCGAACACCGGCAGCTGTAAGTCGCTGTGCCACAGCCTGGCCTTCGGCTTGCATGCCTGGCGCTCGGCGCGGGATTCGTCGTCGTAGGCGTGCGCGCGCAACCAGCCGGGGTCGAAGCGGCTGAGGTGGCCGTCCTGCCAGGCCACCGACAGGCAACCTTCGGCATCAACGTGCGCGGCGTCAGGCGCAAGGTCCTGGGGCACGTCGACGATTTCCAGCACCTGCTCGCGGGTCACGCTGTAGACGCATTGCGGACATGGGCAGTTGTCACGCAGCCATTGATGGTGGAAGGGGCTGAGGCGGTTGTCGGCCCAGCGCACCAGAAGGTGATCGTCCATGTCCTGCACGCCGGCCAGCGCGCTGATCAACGGATAAGTACGGAAATCGGCAAAGGCGGCGGTGTTCATGGGAGCTCCTTGTTATTTTTTTGGCGGCAGTGCGATCACTCGGCCAATGTACTCGGGCGTTGGCAGGTCTGCCTGTTCGGCGACCATGGTTTGCAGGCGGTTCAATGACAGTTCGCTGAACGGCGCCGATCGTGGTCCGGCCAGGTCGACATGCAGGAGCATTTGCTCATTGCCCGCCAGTTCTTTTGCATCACCGACCAGATGCAGGCTGTGATAGAGGTGCAGGCGTTTGCTGTCGTGGGCGATGATCTGGGTGTGTACTTCGACGTCGGCGTCGAGCTTTACCTCATGCAGGTAGTTGAGGTGCAGTTCAAGGGTGAACAGCGAGTTGCCGCTGGCTTCGCGGCTGTTGCTGTCCAGGCCGAGGCGATCCATCAAGGCGTCGGTGGCATAACTGAAGATCAACAGGTAGAAGGCGTCGCGCAGGTGGCCGTTGTAGTCGACCCAGTCGGGGATGATGCGGGTTTGGTAGGTGGTCAGTGCGGGCATGAAGAAACTCCACTGTATGAATGCTGGCAAACCTATTTTGTGGCGAGGGAGCTCGCTCCCGTTCGGCCGCGAAGCGGTCGTCAAGCATCAACAAAGGTGATCCTGCTAACAGATCACCTTTGGAGGATTTGGGGCTGCGTTGCAGCCCAACGGGAGCAAGCTCCCTCGCCACAGTGCGGTGTGACTACTCGCTGAACGCCATCCCGTGCTTCTCTTTGGTGGTCTTCACCGCCTCCAGCACCGCCAGCAGGCAGTCATCACGATAGCGCTCCAGCGCCGAAATGCTGTGTTTGCCCAGTTGATCACTGGTGCCGTCGACCACGTCGTCGATCAGCTTGTCGGTGAGCTCCGGCGCCGGCAGGTAGGTCCACGGCAACTGCAGTGCCGGGCCGAACTGTGCCATGAAGTGGCGCATGCCGGCATCGCCGCCGGCCAGGGTGTAGGTCAGGAACGTGCCCATGAACGACCAGCGCAGGCCTGCGCCGAATCGGATCGCGTCGTCGATTTCACCGGTGGTTGCCACGCCGTCATTGACCAGGTGCAGCGCCTCGCGCCACAGCGCTTCGAGCAAACGGTCAGCGATGAAGCCGGGGACTTCCTTGCGCACATGCAGCGGGCGCATGCCGAGGCTTTCATAGACGTTCATCGCCGCCTGGACGGCCTCGGGCGCGGTGTTCCTGCCCCCGACCACTTCCACCAGCGGCAACAGGTAAACCGGGTTGAACGGGTGACCGACCACGCAACGTTCCGGGTGGGTGGCGCTTTCGTAAAATTCGCTCGGCAGCAAGCCCGAGGTGCTGGAACCGATCAAGGCGTTCGGCTTGGCGGCGGCGCTGATCTTGCTGTGCAATTCCAGCTTCAGTTCCAGGCGCTCCGGCGCACTTTCCTGGATGAAATCGGCATCGCGTACGCACTCTTCAATGGTCGCGACAAAACGCAGGCGATCTTGCGAGGCGCCCGGCGCCAGACCCTTTTTCTCCAGGGCTCCCCAAGCGTTGGCGACACGTTTGCGCAGGGCGGCTTCGGCGCCGGGCGCCGGGTCCCAGGCGACGACGTCGAGGCCGTGGGCGAGGGCGCGGGACACCCAGCCGCTGCCGATGACGCCGCTGCCCAGGGCTGCGAAGGTTTTGATGTCGGTGATGAAGGTCATGGCAAGTTCCTGAATTCGGCTCGAAAAAACTGTGGGAGCGAGCTTGCTCGCGATGATGTCGGTACATCCGATGCATCACTTGAGGCAGCTCAACCGCTATCGCAAGCAGGCTCGGTCCCACAGGGGGAAAGGTGTTTGGGTCAGCCGCGCTGGGTCAGGCCCATCTTCTTGCGGCCTTCAGCCGGGGTCAGGACGCGGGCGCCGAGGCGGCTGAGGATTTCCGTGGCGCGTTCGACCAGTTGGCCGTTGGTTGCCAGTACACCCTTGTCCAGCCACAGGTTGTCTTCCAGGCCGACCCGCACGTTGCCGCCGAGCAGCACGGCCTGCGCGGCCATCGGCATTTGCATGCGTCCGATGCCGAAGCCTGCCCACACCGCATCGGCCGGCAGGTTGTCGACCATGGCCTTCATGGTGGTGGTGTCCGCCGGCGCACCCCACGGGATGCCCAGGCACAGCTGGAACAGCGGGTTGTCGAGCAGACCTTCCTTGATCATCTGCTTGGCGAACCACAGGTGACCGGTGTCGAAGATTTCCAGCTCGGCCTTCACGCCCAGCTCGGTGATGCGCTTGGCGCCGGCACGCAGTTGCGCCGGGGTCGACACGTAGATGGTGTCGCCATCGCCGAAGTTCAGGGTGCCGCAATCGAGGGTGCAGATTTCCGGGAGCAGTTCTTCGACGTGGGCCAGGCGTGTCAGCGGGCCGACCAGGTCGGTGTTCGGGCCGAACTCCATCGGGTTCTCGCCGGCGCCGATCTCCAGGTCGCCGCCCATGCCGGCGGTCAGGTTGACGATGATGTCGACGTCCGCCTCGCGGATGCGCTCCATCACTTCGCGATACAGCGCCACGTCACGGCTGAACTTGCCGGTTTGTGGATCACGCACATGGCAGTGCACCACGGTAGCGCCGGCCTTGGCGGCTTCCACCGCAGCGGCGGCGATTTGCTTTGGCGTGACCGGCACGTGCGGGCTCTTGGCGGTCGTGTCGCCAGCACCGGTGAGTGCGCAGGTGATGATGACGTCGTGGTTCATGGTGCGGTTCCTTTCAGGCGAATGCTTTATGGGGCAAAAAATCCGGGTGTGACGATCCGCTCCGCAGCCCTTGCGGGCTGCGAACCGGTGCTTCAATCGGGTTTTATTTGCTGGTCAGTTGCAGGTTCTCGGCGGCCGGTTTGCCGTCGAAGGTGGTCACGCCATCAAGCCAGCGCTTCTTGTCCTGCGGGTGATCCTTGAGCCACTGTTTGGCCGATTCGAAGGCGTCCTTGTGATCCAGCAGCGGCTGCATCATCCGGCTCTCGTCTTCGGCGGTGAAGGTCAGGTTGGTCAGCAAGCGGCCAATGTTCGGGCACTGCTCGGCGTATTTCGGCGCGGTGACGGTCCACACGGTGGCCTTGCCTTCGTTCGGGCCGAGGGCGTCATCGCTGCCGGTGAGGTAGGTCATCTTGACGTTGACGTTCATCGGGTGCGGCGCCCAGCCGAAGAACACCACGGCTTCGTTGCGACGTACGGCGCGGTCGACGGCGGCGAGCATGCCGGCTTCGCTGGACTCGACCAACTGGAACTTGCCGAGGCCGAACTGGTTCTTGCTGATCATTGCCTTGATCTGGGTGTTGGCCCCCGAACCGGGCTCGATGCCGTAGATCTTGCCGCCCAGTTCCTTTTCAAACTTGGCGATGTCGGCGAAAGTTTTCAGGCCCTTGTCGGCCAGGTAAGTCGGCACCGCCAGGGTCGCGCGGGCGTCTTGCAGGCTTGGTGCTTCAAGCACCTTGACCTGATTGGCCTGGACGAACGGGGTGATGGTCTGGGTCATCAGCGGGTTCCAGTAACCGAGGAACAGGTCCAGGCGCTGATCGCGGATCCCGGCGAAGATGATTTGCTGGGAGGCGCTGGTTTGTTTGGTGTTGTAGCCGAGGCCATCGAGCAAGACCTGGGTCATGGCGCTGGTGGCGATCACGTCAGTCCAGTTCACTACACCCATGCGCACGTTCTGGCACGCGGCGGGTTCGGCGGCCATGACACTGGCGCTCAGTAAGGCGGTACCGCTGAGTGCAAGAACACAGCTGCTGATCAGTCGTTTCATTCTCAGGTTCCTCGGCAGTTCGTTTATTGTGAGTTCCGGTGTCTGATGCGCCGGTGATGACACGTTACGCAGCAAATCAGTCATGAAAGCGCACTACGGCGACCAGCTCTTGCACAGCAGCGACCTGTGCTCTTGAATGGTCCTGGTAACTGGCGTATCAACGTCTTCACGCTACCCGTTTATCGAGCGCGCTCAATGTCCCAGGATTTCTACTTCTTGTTGATGCCGGGTTTTTCGGCGATCGGCTTTATCTCGGCCGTCGAGCCGCTGCGGGTGGCCAATCGTTTTCGCGGCGAGTTGTATCGCTGGCACGTGCTGAGTGCCGATGGAGGCGCGGTCCTGGCCAGCAATGGCATGTCGGTCAACGCCGACGCCGCCCTGGAGCCGCTGAAGAAGGGCGCGACGCTGCTGGTGGTCGCCGGTTTCGAGCCACTGAAATTCGCCACCCCGCCACTGGAGCATTGGTTGCGTCGCCTGGACAGCGACGGCGTGACACTCGGCGCCATCGATACCGGTAGCTTTATTCTTGCCGAGGCGGGGCTGCTCGATGGCCATCGCCTGACCCTGCATTGGGAAGCCATCGATGCGTTCAAGGAATCCTATCCACAGCTCAGCGTCACCCAGGAACTGTTCGAGATCGACCGCCGACGTATCACCTCGGCCGGTGGCACGGCTTCCATTGATTTGATGCTGGACCTGATCGCCCAGTCCCACGGTCCGGATCTGGCGATTCAGGTCAGCGAACAATTTGTGCTCGGGCGCATCCGTCCGCGCAAAGACCACCAACGCATGGAGGTGGCCACGCGTTACGGCATTCGCAACAAGAAGCTGGTGCAGGTGATCGGCGAGATGGAACAGCACAGCGAGCCGCCGCTGAGCACTCTGGAACTGGCGGAGTCGATCAAGGTGACGCGGCGGCAGCTGGAGAGATTGTTTCGGTTGCATCTGAACGACACACCAAGCAATTTCTACCTGCAGTTGCGGCTGGAGAAGGCGCAGCAATTGCTGCGCCAAACAGACATGAGTGTGCTGGAAGTAAGCATCGCCTGCGGGTTTGAATCACCGTCATATTTCACCCGCAGTTATCGGGCGAAATATGAACGGTGTCCGCGGGAGGATCGACGTACCGCAAAAGCCTGACTATCCCAAAATCTGTAGGAGCGAGCTTGGTCCAGTAGAAAACTTACTTCTTCAGCAGTGCCGAACAAGCCGCCTTGTAAGCCTCATGCTGATACTTGTTCAGCGTCCCTGGCAGTTCGACATTGTGCTTCTTGACCTGGGCATTGATGGTCTGCGGCGACAGCAGCGTCACCTCACAACCCTCCAGCAACTGGAAAACCCCTTCGATCTTGAAGGTGGTTGGTCCACCGGCAAACTCGCCTTTCTTGCTGCGCTTCTTGATCACGATCCGGTCGATGGAATTCTCGCGAACGAAGGACGCCACCTGAGCGGCAAAAACCTTGACGTTGGCGGCCTCGTCGTCATCCTCGAGGGCGATTTTCTTGGTGGCGAGTGCGACATGGCTCAACGCCTGACCGTCGAGCGACGCCACGGCAATAATCGCCTCGCTGGCCTTGATTTCGATGCCGCAGATTTTCATTTCGAATCCCGTAAATGACAGAAGTTGTGCAGCTTACAGCTCCAGTTGACCAGCAATGTCATCACTCCTGCCCAATCGACTCCAGAAACTCCGACCGTTCGTCACTCATGCGTGCGATGCAGTCGTTTTGCGCAATGGTGAAGGCCTTGCTGCCGGCGGTGGCCGGGAAGGCTTCGACGGCGCAGTCGGCGTCGCGGGTTTTCAGCCATTGTTGTTGGGCGGCCTTGAGTTTGGTGGTGATGTCGGCCAGTTGCGACGGGTTTTTGCCGTATTGCGACTGCATGCGTTCATTCAGGCCGTTGTAGTTGTCCTTGAGCAGGTCTTCGGCCGTGGTGCGGCTGTAGACCGAGCATTCCAGGGTCTGGACGTCGTTTTCGACGGCGTCGCACGGGTTGCTGTCGGAGTCTTCGGCGGCCTGAACGCCGGTGGCCATCAGTGCCAATGCCAGGAGGATGAATTTCATGTGCGTCGCCCTACATCAAGAGATGGGGCGAATTCTGGCCTAAGCCTGCGACCTTGAACAGGCCGGCGATCGGAGCTGGCGATCACCCTTTGTCGCGGATTGACGCTTTCGGCAATTCCCCTGTCGTTTTTGCACCCGGCTGCCCCGGCAGCGAGGCATATGCTGGCCCCAAAGCGCCGGCAGACGATTCGGCGCATGAATCGCCAAAAAGGGGACAGCCTGATGAGCCCAGCCGAATTGCACGCCGACAGCATCGTTATCGACGGGCTGATTATTGCCAAGTGGAACCGTGAACTGTTCGAAGACATGCGCAAGGGCGGCCTGACCGCGGCCAACTGCACCGTGTCGGTCTGGGAGGGCTTCCAGGCCACCGTCAACAACATCGCCGCCAGCCAGAAACTGATTCGCGAGAACAGCGACCTGGTGATGCCGGTGCGCACCACCGCCGACATCCGCAAGGCCAAGGAACAGGGCAAGACCGGCATCCTCTTCGGCTTCCAGAACGCCCACGCATTTGAAGATCAGATCGGCTACGTCGAGGTGTTCAAGCAGCTCGGCGTCGGCATCGTGCAGATGTGCTACAACACCCAGAACCTTGTGGGCACCGGTTGCTACGAGCGCGATGGCGGCCTGTCGGGCTTCGGTCGTGAAATCGTCGCCGAGATGAACCGTGTCGGCGTCATGTGCGACCTGTCCCACGTCGGCTCGAAGACCTCCGAGGAGGTCATCCTCGAATCGAAGAAACCCGTCTGCTACTCCCACTGCCTGCCGTCGGGGCTCAAGGAGCACCCGCGCAACAAGTCCGATGAAGAACTGAAGTTCATCGCCGATCACGGCGGTTTCGTCGGCGTGACCATGTTCGCGCCGTTCCTGGCCAAAGGCATCGACTCGACCATCGACGACTACGCCGAGGCGATCGAGTACGTGATGAACATCGTCGGCGAAGACGCCATCGGCATCGGCACCGACTTCACCCAGGGCCATGGCCAGGACTTCTTCGAATACCTGACCCACGACAAGGGCTATGCCCGCCGTCTGACCAGCTTCGGCAAGATCATCAACCCGCTGGGCATCCGCACCGTGGGCGAGTTCCCGAACCTGACCGAGACCCTGCTCAAGCGCGGCCATTCCGAGCGTGTGGTGCGAAAAGTCATGGGCGAGAACTGGGTGAATGTTCTCAAAGATGTCTGGGGCGAATAAGCCGCCGCACTTCTGAATCCTTTCCCGCTGCCGTCCGTGCAGCGGGTAACACAACGAATTTTCTGGAGTTAAGTTTCCATGGCCAAGATCGCCCCGCAATTGCCTATCGAAGTCGACAGCGAGACCGGAGTCTGGACCTCCGACGCCCTGCCGATGCTCTACGTGCCACGGCATTTCTTCGTCAACAATCACATGGGCATCGAGGAAGTGCTGGGCGCTGAAGCCTATGCCGAGATCCTCTACAAGGCCGGCTACAAATCCGCCTGGCACTGGTGTGAAAAAGAAGCCGAATGCCACGGCCTGGAAGGCGTCGCGGTGTTCGAGCACTACATGAAACGCCTGTCGCAGCGCGGCTGGGGCCTGTTCAAGATCCAGGACATCGACCTCGACAAAGGCACCGCCAGCGTCAAGCTCGAACACTCCGCGTTCGTCTACGTCTACGGCAAGGTCGGGCGCAAGGTCGACTACATGTTCACCGGCTGGTTTGCCGGCGCGATGGACCAGATCCTCGCCGCTCGCGGCAGCAAGATCCGCACCGTGGCCGAGCAAGTCTACGGTGGCTCCGAAGAGGGCCACGAAGACGGCTTGTTCATCGTCAAGCCGTTGTAAGTCGAGGAACCCGCCATGGCTTTCGAAGCAATGTTTCAGCCAATTCAAATTGGCAAATTGACCATCCGCAACCGCGTGCTCAGCACCGCGCACGCCGAGGTCTACGCGACCGACGGCGGCATGACCACCGACCGGTACGTCAAGTATTACGAAGAGAAGGCCAAGGGCGGGATCGGCCTGGCGATTTGCGGCGGTTCGTCCGTGGTGGCGATCGACAGCCCGCAGGAGTGGTGGAGCTCGGTGAACCTGTCCACCGACCGCATCATCCCGCACTTCCAGAACCTGGCTGACGCCATGCACAAGCACGGCGCCAAGATCATGATCCAGATTACCCACATGGGTCGGCGCTCCCGTTGGGACGGTTTCAACTGGCCAACGTTGATGTCGCCGTCGGGCGTGCGCGAGCCGGTGCACCGTGCCACTTGCAAGACCATCGAACCGGAAGAAATCTGGCGGGTGATCGGCAACTACGCGCAAGCGGCCCGTCGTGCCAAGGCCGGTGGCCTGGACGGCGTCGAACTGTCGGCGGTGCACCAGCACATGATCGACCAGTTCTGGAGCCCGCGGGTCAACAAGCGCACCGACGAATGGGGTGGCTCCTTCGAAGGCCGCATGAAGTTCGGTCTGGAAGTGCTCAAGGCCGTACGCGCCGAAGTCGGTGACGACTTCTGCGTGGGCATGCGTATCTGCGGTGACGAGTTCCACCCGGATGGCCTGTCCCACGAGGACATGAAGCAGATCGCCAAGTATTACGACGACACCGGCATGCTCGACTTCATCGGTGTCGTCGGCTCGGGTTGCGACACCCACAACACCCTGGCCAACGTCATTCCGAACATGAGTTATCCACCGGAGCCATTCCTGCACCTGGCCGCCGGCATCAAGGAAGTGGTCAAGGTTCCGGTGCTGCACGCGCAGAACATCAAGGACCCGAACCAGGCCACGCGGATTCTGGAAGGCGGTTACGTCGACATGGTCGGCATGACCCGCGCGCACATCGCCGACCCGCACCTGATCGCCAAGATCAAGATGGGCCAGGTCGACCAGATCAAACAATGCGTCGGCGCCAACTACTGCATCGACCGTCAGTATCAGGGCCTGGATGTACTGTGCATCCAGAACGCCGCGACTTCCCGTGAATACATGGGTGTGCCGCACATCATCGAGAAAACCGCCGGGGTCAAACGCAAGGTGGTGGTGGTCGGTGCCGGTCCTGCCGGGATGGAAGCCGCCCGTGTGGCTGCCGAGCGTGGCCACGACGTGACCCTGTTCGAGAAGAAGGAGTTCATCGGCGGGCAGATCACCACCGCTTCGAAAGCGCCGCAGCGCGACCAGATCGCCGGTATCACTCGCTGGTACCAGCTGGAGCTGGCGCGCCTGAAAGTCGACCTGCGCCTGGGCACGGCGGCGGACATTCCGACCATCATGGACCTGCGTCCGGACGTGGTGGTGCTGGCCGTCGGCGGTCACCCATTCCTCGAGCAGAACGAGCACTGGGGTGCCGCCGAAGGCCTGGTGGTCAGCAGCTGGGACGTGCTTGACGGCAAGGTCGCGCCGGGCAAGAACGTGCTGGTCTACGACACCATCTGCGAATTCACCGGGATGTCGACAGCCGACTTCCTCGCCGACAAAGGCAGCCAGGTCGAGATCGTCACCGACGACATCAAGCCCGGCGTGGCGATTGGCGGTACGTCGTTCCCGACCTACTACCGCAGCATGTATCCGAAAGAAGTGATCATGACCGGCGACATGATGCTGGAGAAGGTCTACCGCGAAGGCGACAAGCTGGTGGCGGTGCTGGAGAACGAATACACCGGCGCCAAAGAGGAGCGGGTGGTGGATCAGGTGGTGGTGGAGAACGGTGTGCGTCCGGACGAGGCGCTGTACTACGGCCTCAAGGAAGGGTCGCGGAACAAGGGCCAGATCGACGTCGAAGCCCTGTTCGCGATCAAGCCGCAGCCATGCCTGGAGCAGAACGGCGACGGCTACCTGCTGTTCCGCATCGGCGACTGCGTGGCCCAGCGCAACGTGCACGCGGCGATCTATGACGCGCTGCGGTTGTGCAAGGATTTCTAAGAGCTTGTGGATAACCCTGTGGGAGCGAGCTCGCTCGCGATAGCGTTGGTACATCCGATGCATTTTTGTCGGTAGAAACACCGTCATCGCGAGCAAGCTCGCTCCCACAGGAATCGGGCAAGGCATTCAGGTCGTTTGGCCTGCAAGACCCCCGAGGTCTTTGGGAGCTTCACCATGTTGAACACCCTTCTTCCAATCCTGTTGTTCGCAGCCCTGGCCCTCGCGGTCCTGGGCGCCTTGCGGCGGGTTTCCATGTGGCGCCAGGGGCGGGCCTCGAAGGTCGATTGGCTCGGCGGTCTGTTCGCCATGCCCAAGCGCTACATGGTCGATTTGCACCATGTGGTGGCGCGAGACAAGTACATCGCCAACACCCACGTCGCCACGGCCGGTGGTGCGGTGGCGTCCATCGTGCTGGCGATTCTGGTGCACGGTTTCGGCCTGCATAACCGCATCCTCGGCTATGCGCTGTTGCTGATGACGGCGGTGATGTTCGTCGGTGCGATCTTCGTTTATCTGCGGCGACGCAACCCGCCTTCGCGCCTGTCGAAAGGCCCGTGGATGCGCCTGCCGAAAAGCCTGCTGGCGTTTTCCGCTTCGTTCTTCCTGGTAACCCTGCCGGTGGCTGGCATCCTCCCGGAAAACTTTGGCGGTTGGTTGCTGGCGATGATCCTCGGCGTCGGCGTGCTGTGGGGCGTATCGGAGTTGTTCTTCGGCATGACCTGGGGCGGGCCGATGAAGCACGCCTTTGCAGGCGCCTTGCACCTGGCCTGGCACCGCCGTGCCGAGCGCTTTGGTGGCGGTCGCTCCACCGGTTTGAAACCACTGGACCTTGAAGACCCGAGTGCGCCTCTGGGCGTGGAAAAACCCAAGGATTTCACCTGGAACCAGTTGCTCGGTTTCGACGCCTGCGTGCAATGCGGCAAGTGCGAAGCTGCGTGCCCGGCCTTCGCTGCCGGCCAGCCGTTGAACCCGAAAAAACTTATTCAGGACATGGTCGTCGGCCTGGCGGGTGGCACCGATGCGAAGTTCGCCGGCAGCCCTTATCCCGGTAAAGCGATTGGCGAACACAGTGGCAACCCGCATCAACCGATCGTCAACGGCCTGGTGGATGCCGAGACCCTGTGGTCATGCACCACCTGCCGCGCTTGCGTCGAGGAGTGCCCGATGATGATCGAGCACGTCGATGCCATCGTCGACATGCGTCGTCACCTGACTCTGGAAAAGGGCGCGACCCCGAACAAGGGTGCCGAAGTCCTGGAAAACCTGATCGCCACCGACAACCCGGGCGGTTTCGCGCCGGGCGGACGGATGAACTGGGCGGCGGACCTCAACCTCAACCTGCTGAGCGAGAAGAAATCCACCGACGTGCTGTTCTGGGTCGGCGACGGTGCCTTCGACATGCGTAACCAGCGCACCTTGCGTGCCTTCGTCAAAGTACTGAAAGCAGCGAAAATCGACTTCGCCGTACTCGGCCTCGAAGAGCGCGACAGCGGTGACGTGGCTCGGCGCCTGGGCGACGAAGCGACCTTCCAGTTGTTGGCCAAACGCAACATCCAGACCCTGGCCAAATACAGTTTCAACCGCATCGTCACCTGCGATCCGCACAGTTTTCACGTGCTGAAAAACGAGTATGGCGCCTTCGACGGCAACTACCTGGTGCAGCACCACAGCACCTATATGGCAGAACTCATCGGTACCGGCGCGCTCAACCTTGGCCAGCACAAAGGCAGCAGCGTGACCTATCACGATCCGTGCTACCTCGGTCGCTACAACGGCGAATACGAGGCGCCGCGCGAGGTTCTGCGCGCCCTTGGGATTGAAGTCAAAGAGATGCAACGCTCCGGTTTCCGCTCGCGCTGCTGCGGCGGTGGCGGCGGGGCGCCGATTACCGACATTCCCGGCAAGCAACGGATTCCCGACATGCGCATGCAAGACATCCGCGAGACGGGCGCTGAACTGGTGGCGGTGGGTTGTCCACAATGCACGGCGATGCTTGAAGGTGTGGTCGAACCACGACCGCTGATCAAGGACATCGCCGAACTGGTGGCTGACGCGCTGCTCGAAGAGGATGCGCAAAAGTCAGCGGCACCGGCCAAACGTGAACCCGCGGAGGTGCACTGATGAGCGACATTATCCGCCGTGATCCGCGCGCCGAATGGATCGCCCGTAACCGTTTGCACCCCCTGCACGCGGCGATGCAACCGGCGCAACACAGCTGGATGGGCCCCAACGGCGTCATTCGCAAGAATCTGCATGGCATCGGTTTTATCGGGCCGAACGGGATCAAGCGCATCGACCGCAGTGGTGCTCAACAGGGTGGGTCGGCCAAGCGCTCGGCGACCGTCGAAGTGCAATTGCCGTTGCATCAGGTGGCTGCGCCGGCGTTCTACATCAGCGTGGTGCCGGACATGGTCGGTGGCCGCCTGAGTAGCCACGACAAGGATTTGCTCGGTCTCGCCCATCAACTGGCTGGCAAGGACGGCGCCGTGCTGGCGGTGGTCTTCGGTGAACACAAGGAAACCGCGTTTTCCACAGCCGGCGTCGATCGTTTGCTGGTGCTCGACGGTGAGGCATTCAACGGTTATGCACCGGAGCAACGGGTCCAGGGCTTGCGGGTTGTGGATAACCAGTTCAGTCCCCGGCACTGGTTGCTCCCGGACAGCCGCACGGGCGGTGGCGAACTGGGTCGACGTTTTGCCGCGGCACTGGGTGAGCGTCCGGCCACGCGGGTCTGGCAGGTCAAGGATGAGACGTGCACCGGCCGTGCCGGCGCTGGCTTGCAGGATCTGGTCCGGCCGCTGGCACGCTTGATCCTGGCGGCTGCCGAATGCGCAGAACCGGTCAGCGAAACTCGTCACGAAGCCTTGCCTGTAGAGTTATCCACAAGCGTCGCGCGGAGTTTGTCGCGCATCGAGGATCTGGGGGCGGTGGCGGTGGACCCGGCAGTGATTCCCATGGCCGAAGCCGAGTTCATTTTCTCCGGCGGCAACGGCGTCAAGGACTGGGAACTGTTCCATCGCACTGCCGCTGCGTTGGGCGCCACTGAAGGGGCTTCCCGGGTGGCGGTAGACGACGGCTTCATGGCTCGCGACCGCCAGGTCGGTGCTTCCGGCACCTGGGTCACTGCGCGGGTCTACGTGGCGGTGGGGATTTCCGGGGCGATCCAGCACCTGCAGGGCATCGGTGCCTGCGACAAGGTGGTGGCAATCAACCTCGACCCGGGCTGCGACATGATCAAGCGTGCCGACCTGTCGGTGATCGGCGAAAGCGCGGAGATTCTTCAAGCCTTGATCGCGGCGGTAGAGGCCTACCGCAACGACGCCAAGCGCGATGCGGCTTAAGGGAAGGAAAGGGTTATGAGCACAAACATCATCAGCCTGGTCTCCATCGGCGCCCACCCGACCTCCGGCCGGCCGCGTCGTGCCGAACAGGATGCGCGGGCGGTGGAACTGGGCCTGCAACTGGCTGGGGATAAGCTGCAGGTGCTGCATGCCGGCGACATCGCCGAGCCCGCGTTGCGCGCCTATCTGGGCATGGGTCTGGAGCAGCTTCACGTACTGGAGCAACCGCAGGGCGCCGATGCGTTGCCGGTGTTGACGGCCTATTTGCGTGAAGCTGGCGCCCAGGTGGTATTGACCGGCAGCCAGGCGGAAACCGGTGAGGGTTCGGGCATGTTGCCCTTTCTGCTCGCCGAAAGCCTCGGTTGGCCACTGGTGGTGGGACTGGCGCAGGTCGAATCCATCGACGGCGGTTCGGCGCTGGTGTTGCAAGCCTTGCCCCGTGGTCAGCGTCGGCGTTTGAAGGTGCGCTTGCCGTTCCTGGCGACTGTGGATAACGCCGCGCCCAAGCCACGGCAGAGTGCCTTCGGCCCGGCCCGCCGTGGTGTCTTGCAGGCGAAGGATGTCGAGGTCGTCGACGACGAATTGCTCGCGGTGGCCACGCTCCAGCCGGCCAAGCCAAGGCCCAAGCGCCTGAAGGTGATCAAGGCCAAGAGTGGTGCGGACCGCATGAAGGCCGCCACGGCCAAGGCCAGTGGTGGCGGCGGACAAGTGCTCAAGGGTGTGACGGCGCAGGTGGGGGCTGAAGCCATTCTCAAGTTGCTGATCGAAGAGGGCGTGGTTCGCTGACGCCAGGCCTCAGATGCAACATTCCGATATACAACCCTTGCTCAGATGCGTTGCCGCATCAGGAGCGCCCGCGTTAAATCGGGCGCTCTTTTGGTTTTCAGGAGTGCTGTTCAATGGATGTTGAATTTCGATCTGCAGTGCGTGCGGATGCGCGCGAGATTGCTCGCCTGTTTCAGATTTCCTCTGAAGGTTGCGCCGATTACATCTGGAGCCAGATCGCCGAACCTGGTCAGGATCTGCTGGATGTCGGTGCGATTCGCTATGCTCGCGAGGATGTGGATTTCTCCTATCAGAACTGCCTGATCGCCGAGGCCGAGGGTCAGGTCATTGGCATGATGCACAGCTATGTGATGCGCCACGATCCGTTTGCAGCGCCCGTCAGCGATCCGGTGCTGGCGCCCTATGCCACGATGGAAATCCCCGACACCCTCTACATTTCCAGCCTCGCGCTGCACGAAGGTTGGCGCAATCGTGGGTTGGGCAAACGGTTCCTGGCCTACGCCGAAGAACGCGCCAGCCAGCTCGACCTCAAAGGCCTGAGCCTGATTGACTATGCCGTCAACACCGGCGCCCGGCGTTTCTACGAACGCCATGGCTTTCACATCGTCGACACCTGCCAGATCACGCCGCATCCGATGATCCGGGTCACGGGTGAGGCTTACCTGATGCATCTGCCCAAGCCGATGTTTGGTGGGCGACACTAGCAGAACTGCCAGTATCGGGTTTAAGGGTGGTTTGTTAGGGTGTTGATCATTCGATACCCGTTTTGCCAACCAGCCTGCTCGGCGGTTCAACCTCGAATCAGGCGTGGCACAGCGGGTCGGTCACGTCGTACCCGAGAAGCTCCTGATGCCTGTATCTTGCCAGCCCCAACGAGTTGATCAGCCTTCTGCATCGCCGCGGCGAGTGACCCGAAGCTTGTTGTTGGCTATCGACCTGCAACAAAGCGTGCTCGCCGAACTGGACAGCAGCGGTCCCAACCCCTTCGCCTATTCCCCTTACGGAACGCAAAGCAGTCCATTTCAAGCTGGGACACAGCTGGGCTTCAATGGAAAATTCAAGGAACGGTCTAGCGGCTGGTATCACCTGGGCAATGGTCATCGGGTCTATAACCCTGCGTTGATGCGGTTTCACAGTCCGGATCGGTTGAGCCCTTTTGGAAAAGGGGGAGGCAATGCTTATGTGTACTGTGGTGGTTCTCCCGTTAACCGAGTCGACCCTGCGGGGCAATGGTGGGTTTCCGTAGTCGGCCAGGCCATCGGGATCGCAGTGGGAGGGCTGTTCGCAGCCGCGCCGACTATCAGGACGGCTGCCGCAATTGTAAACGGGCAGACATTGGATCTAAGTGCGCGGGTGGCCAATATATTCGGTTTTTATGGCGGCGTTTCAGCCGTAGCCGTACGACCTCTTGGCATCCCCGCTGCATTCTCCGCAATCGTGCCAAATGCTATCCAGGCTGTATCCGTTGGGGGAAATGCCCTCAGCCAGGCTTCGACTTTCATTGGTGGCTTCACTACCAGCGTGAATCTGGCTCGGACAACCTTGGCAAAAGCTCGCGCAAACGGCCAATCCTTAATCGCGGTGGCAGCTGAATCACTTAAAGAGGTGTCGGGTTACAACCTGCTTCGAAGACGTCCCATGGGGCAGGTGCCGCTTACTGCCGCACACCTGCAAGACATCCGGGAGGAAGCACGAGTTATAAGACATCCGAGTACATCGGGCGCGTCGCAGACTACCCAATTGTAACGCCTGATCCTTTGGCGCTGAACTAGAGTTTTTTCAGGTGCTATCCATGGGAGAGTCACGATGCTCAGGCGCTATTACGCAATCACCATATGGTCGTCAACCCGGTTTTAATATGTGGGTTGAAGATGAGGGCTTTAGGTCAGTACCTGATAATCTGGGCGGGGCTGTTGGGTGCACCCGTAGCGTTTGCATCTGATGTACCTGCGGCATCCGGCGTGGATTTTTACCGCTGGCTTGTCTCAGAGCCCGGTCAAAGGGCCTCTCTCGCGCAATTGAAGAAACAGTGCGAAAACGTGCTGGGAGAGGCCGCGCACCTCAAATGTGCCGTGACGGTGTTCGCCAGAATGCTCGAGGCCAAGGCCGCCAACCAGCTCCCCGAATACTATCTGGCGATCCAGCGCAGACACGGCCGGGCGATTGAAGCCGATGCCGATCTGAAGCCGCTGTTTTCCATGTTTGGCGACCAGTCATTGGCGATCCTGGCCGCGACGGGCGAGTTTTCCGTCAGGGGGCCGAGACAACCCGAAGTGCTGCCGATCCATCCCTATGCCAAAGACGCCTACTTCGCCGAGGAGGTATTGCCTTTTGTCGATGTCGATGCGGCCAATGGCGCAACGACGCGGTTCGTCCTGGATACCGGCGCGCCGCAGACCCGGGTCAATGCCGCCACCGCCAAACTCATGGGCATCCGCCTGTTACCCGACGCGTCTTATCGCTACAGCACGTTTTATGGTGAAAAAGCGCTACCTGCCAGGCTTGGCATCCTGGCGTCGCTGAGGGTGGGGCACCGTGAGTTCAGGAACGTCCTGGTATTTGTCAGTGACCGCGAGAACCTGCTCGGGCTGGACCTGATCAGCAAGTTGGGGCCGCTGAGAATCACCAGGAGGGCGCTGGAACTCAATCCACCGCTCTCTGTGCGATGCGATACGCCGATTACCTATTCCCGTCAGGACCTCAACCAGCGCCTGTTGGTGGAGGCCTGGCTGGATCGCCGGGCAACGCGGGCGATTATCGATACCGGGAACATTGATTACTTGACCACAGCCACCCTCGGCGATCAGGTTGGTGCCAGCGCGATAAGGCCTGGTAATTCTCCGACACAAGGCCCTGACCGTACACGCTATCAAAGCGTTCAAGGGGTGTTGGCGATGCGGGGTACTGCCTTGCCAGTCACTTACAAGTACTTCCCTGGCTTCACCCTTCCGCCATCGTGGGTGGCGGGGCATTACGTTCCTTCCATATTACTGGGCTGGCGTGCATTCAATGACTTTGAACTGCATCTGGATATCGAGTCCGGCCACTCCTGCCTCAACAGGATTTGAATATCCCAGGTGTTTACCCACAATCGCTGTTGGTGGATCTGTGGATAACATGTTTGCGCCTCGCTGCACTCCACACAGATCAAGCCCTGCAAGGCCTTGATCGAAAAACAACCAGCGGTGGCGAGGGTTTTTCCATGCTTTTTCAACGGGATAAGTGCGGAGGGTCATCCACACTTGCCCCCAATCTCTGTTGGCGCTTCTGTGGATAAGATGTTCGCTATCGGCTGTAGGCCATATAAATCGGCACTTACGTGAGGTTGGTCAATATTTGATCAAATTGCTTGATTGGGCGGTTGAGCGCTGCTCAAGTGCTGATTTTTCAAGGCTTTCAGCGGTTTTCCACAGAGCATTTGAAGTTGCCCCCAAAGTCTGTTGGCGCTTCTGTGGATAAGGTGTTCGCCATCGTCTGTAAGCCATGTACGGCGTGGCTTTCAAGGCGCTGATCAATAAATGACCAGTTGCCTTTCAAAATCGGCATTGCCGATAAGTCACGGATTTTCTTTGGTTTGTGTGGAAAAAACT
The DNA here is from genome assembly GCF_004348895.1 of Pseudomonas vancouverensis. Taxonomy (GTDB): domain Bacteria; phylum Pseudomonadota; class Gammaproteobacteria; order Pseudomonadales; family Pseudomonadaceae; genus Aquipseudomonas; species Aquipseudomonas vancouverensis. The sequence continues at coordinate 132,496 of NZ_RRZK01000007.1, read as the reverse complement.
GCGGGGCTTTGCACAGTTGTCCCCATTTGCTGTGGGTGGAGATGTGGATAACTTGTTTGCGGAAGGCTGGGAGCTGCGGCGGGTATAGCGCGGAACGAAATAGATCATATTTCGTACAGTTCTAGATAGGCGGAGAAACTGAAGGTGCTATCGCGAGCAAGCTCGCTCCCACAGGGGATTTGTGAACAACACAGATCCAGTGTGGGAGCAAGCTTGCTCGCGAAGCTTTTGATTTTAGCCTTGCACCGGAACACCCTTGAGGTAAGGCGCCGGCTCGGCCCCCAGGTTGTTCAGCAAGCGTTCGCTGTACCAGTCGACGAAGTTCACCACACCAAACTCGTAGGTCTTGGAGTACGGCCCCGGCTGGTAGGCAACGGAGTTAATCCCGCGCTGGTTTTCTTCGGCCAGGCGGCGGTCCTGGTCGTTGGTGGCGTCCCAGACCTTGCGCATGCGCTCGACGTCGTAGTCCACGCCTTCAACGGCGTCCTTGTGCACGATCCACTTGGTGGTGACCATGGTTTCCTGAGCGCTGATCGGCCACACGGTAAACACAATGATGTGATCGCCCATGCAGTGGTTCCAGGAATGCGGCAAGTGCAGGATGCGCATCGAGCCCAGGTCCGGGTTCTTGATGCGGCCCATGAGCTTGGCGCAACCCTGCTTGCCATCCATGGTCATCGACACGGTGCCCTTGAGCAGCGGCATGCGCACGATGCGGTTACGCAGGCCGAAACTGGCGTGAGCGTAAGGGATCTTCTCGGCTTCCCAGGCAGCGGCCGAGGCGGCGACGTGATCCTTGAACGCCTGGTCGGCGCGCGGATCGGTGACGTCGTCCCACTCCAGCAGGGTTTTCAACAGTTCCGGGTGCGAGGCGTTGCAGTGGTAGCACTCGCGGTTGTTTTCCAGCACCAGTTTCCAGTTGGCCTTTTCCATCAAGGTGGTGGTAATCGCCACCTTGGTGTTCTCCATGTCGTACGGTTCCATGTAATGGTTGAGCGTCGACAGGAAGTCATCGATGGCCGGCGGGTTCTCCGAAAGGCTGACGAAGATGTAGCCGCCAGCGGTCTTCACGTTCACAGGTTTGAGGCCGTACTGCTTCATGTCGAAGTCGTCGCCCATTTCCGTGCCGGCGAACAGCAGGCGGCCGTCCAGCTCGTAGGTCCACTGGTGGTAGTGGCAAACCAGCTTGGCGACCTTGCCCTTGTCGCTGGTGCACAGGCGTGAACCACGGTGACGGCAGACGTTGTGGAACGCATGCACCACACCCTCGGCACCGCGAATGACGATGATCGGGTTCTTGCCGATCTGCAGGGTCAGGTAGTTGCCCTTGGCCGGGATTTCGCAGGTCATGCCGGCGATCAACCACTCTTTCTGAAAGATTTCCTGCATGTCGATATCAAACAGGCGTTCGTCGGAGTAGAACGGCTGCGGCAGCGAGAACGTGCGTTCGCGCTCTTGCAGCATCTGCGCGGTGGCCTTGCGTGCGGGCTCCAGCGGATCGCCCAGGCTCAGGGTAGTGGTGACGTCCATCGATTTAGTCCTCATGGCCATTCAGTGTGGCCGGCGAATTGTGGCTACGGTTGTGCGACGCAAGACAAAAAAACAGCGGTTATCTGTTGTGGCGAGTGTGGGGCCGGCGAGGGCCAGAACCTTATCCATGGGCGACATGGTGCAATCTGTTCCCGACGCGCAAGGCCCGGTCGTTGGGGGCTGGTCGCGATAAGCATGTCAATGTCGCAGATAGGTAAATGGGCGGTTCGCGCTATACGCAGAATCGGCAACATGAAGGCCGACAGTCGGCCGTGGAGATGAGCATGTCCAACAACTTCCTGAACCCGGTAACCACCCAGACCTGGGCCAATGGTCGACACATCGTCCGTTGCGTCAAAGTCATCCAGGAAACCTGGGACGTGCGCACCTTCTGCTTCATGGCCGATCAGCCGATCCTGTTCTTTTTCAAGCCGGGGCAATTCGTCACCCTGGAACTGGAAATCGAAGGTGAGCCGATCATGCGCTCCTACACCATTTCCAGCTCGCCATCGGTACCCTACAGCTTTTCCGTGACCATCAAGCGCGTGCCGGGCGGGCGGGTTTCGAACTGGCTTCACGACACCCTGCACGAAGGTCAGGAACTGGCCGTGCACGGGCCGGTCGGTTTGTTCAACGCCATCGACTTCCCCAGCCCGAAAGTCCTCTACCTCAGCGGCGGCGTGGGGATCACCCCGTGCATGTCCATGGCGCGCTGGTTCTACGACACCAACGCCAATGTCGACATGACGTTTATCCACAGCGCCCGTTCGCCAAAAGACATCATCTATCACCGCGAGCTGGAGCACATGGCGTCGCGGATCGACAACTTCAGCCTGCACCTGATTTGCGAAAAACATGGCCTGGGCGAGCCCTGGGCCGGCTATCGCGGTTACCTGAATCACAAGATGCTGGAACTGATGGTGCCGGATTTCCTTGAGCGTGAAGTGTTCTGCTGCGGCCCGACGCCATACATGAACGCGGTCAAACGCCTGCTGGAAGCCGCCGGCTTCGACATGAAGCGCTATCACGAAGAATCTTTCGGCGCCACGCCAGCGGAAGCCCGCGCCGATGCGGTGGAGCAGGCCGAACAGGCCGCCGACGCACCGGAAGTGGATGCTGCGGATCTGCACCAGGTGGAATTCATCACCTCGGGCAAGAGCATTCGCGTGGCCCCGGGCGAGACTGTTCATGCGGCTGCGGCCAAGGTCGGCCTGATGATTCCGAAAGCCTGCGGCATGGGCATCTGCGGCACCTGCAAGGTATTGAAGCTGGGTGGTGAAGTGGAGATGGATCACAACGGCGGGATCACCGAGGAAGACGAAGCCGACGGGTTCATCCTGTCGTGCTGCAGCGTGCCGAAGGGGGATGTGCGGATCGAGTTTTGATCTCGGCGAACCCACTGTAGGAGCGAGCATGCTCGCGATGGACGTCAACGATAACGCGGGAAGTCTGATGCCCCGTGTTGTTCTGTTGACCATCGCGAGCATGCTCGCTCCTACAGAGGGATGGGGCTTTCAATCGACAAACAGATCAGTCATCAACTTGTCGTGGCTGTCGGGCTTGAAGCGGTAGTGGTCGTATTCGCTCACGCCATGTTCCCGCAGTATCTCCTCATCAATCATCAGGCGCCCGGTCAGGCTGCGATCAGTACTGCTCAGAATCACATGGGCTGCATCGGCCATGATCGCCGGTGTGCGCGCATGCTTGAACGACTCCCTCGATCCCAGCTGAAACTCGATGGCGGCGGTGGCGATCATCGTCTGCGGCCACAGTGAGTTGACGCTGATCCCGTAGTTCCGGAATTCCTCGCTCATGCCCAGTGTCAGCATGCTCATGCCGTATTTGGTCACGGTGTAGGGGCTGTACTGGGCGAACCACTTGGTTGCCAGGTTCAGCGGCGGAGAGAGGTTGAGGATGTGTCCGGCGGATTTTTTCAGATAGGGCAGGGCGGCTTGGCTGCACAGCAGCACGGCACGGGTGTTGATCTGGTGCATCAGGTCGAAGCGCTTGAGCTCGATGTGCTGGACCCCGGTCAGCTTGATCGCCCCGGCGTTGTTGACCAGCGCATCAATGCCGCCGAAATGCTCGTTGGCCTGGGCCAGTGCTGCTCGTACCGCGTCTTCATCGCGGACATCCACCTGCAAGGCCAGCGCCTTGCCCCCGGCGGCTTGCACCTCTTCGGCGACACTGAAAATCGTCCCCGGCAGTTTCGCATGGGGTTCGGCGCTTTTCGCCGCAATCACTATGTTGGCGCCGTCGCGGGCGGCGCGCAGCGCAATCTCGCGGCCGATGCCACGGCTGGCGCCGGTGATGAACAGGGTTTTTCCTTGCAATGACATGCGAACGCTCCTGATTGTTGTTATGAGAGCCGGGGCTCGCCAAACAATGTAGACGAAGCGTTTGAGAGTCAGAGTCAGAAGGCGTGTCAGGATGCTTCTGTGGCGAGGGAGCTTGCTCCCGTTCGACTGCGCAGCAGTCGCGAAATCTTGGGGCCGCTTCGCAGCCCAGCGGGAGCAAGCTCCATCGCCACAGGGGATCGGTGTTAAGCGGTCATCACTTCACGGATATCCCGCGCCAGCTCCCGCACCCGCTCTTCCTCGGTATCCCACGAGCACATGAAACGTGCGCCGCCGTTGCCGATGAAGGTGTAGAAGCGCCAGCCCTTGGCGGTCAGCGCGGCGATGGCCGGTTCCGAGAGTTGCAGGAACACGCCGTTGGCCTGCACCGGGAACATCAGTTCCACCCCTGGAATGTCGCTGACCAGTTCAGCCAGCAATTGCGCGCAGCGGTTGGCGTGATGGGCATATTTGAGCCAGGCGTCGTTTTCCAGAATGCCGACCCAGGGTGCCGACAGGAAGCGCATCTTGGAAGCCAGCTGACCGGCCTGCTTGCAGCGGTAGTCGAAGTCTTCGGCCAGCTTGTGGTTGAAGAACAGAATCGCCTCGCCCACCGCCATGCCGTTTTTCGTGCCGCCGAAGCACAGCACGTCAACACCGGCTTTCCAGGTCAGGTCGGCAGGCGTGCAACCCAAAAACGCGCAGGCGTTGGAGAAGCGCGCGCCGTCCATGTGCAGGTTCAGGCCCAGTTCTTTACAGGTGGCGCTGATGGCGCGGATTTCGTCCGGGGTGTAGACGCTGCCAACTTCGGTGGCCTGGGTCAGGGTCACGACGCGGGGTTTCGGGTAGTGAATGTCCTGGCGCTTGAGCGCGACTTCGCGGATCGAATCCGGGGTCAGCTTGCCGTTTTCGGTGCGGGCGATCAGCAGTTTCGAACCGTTGGAGAAGAACTCCGGGGCGCCGCATTCGTCGGTTTCGACGTGGGCGGTTTCCGAGCAGATCACGCTGTGGTAACTCTGGCACAACGACGACAGGGCCAGCGAGTTGGCGGCAGTGCCGTTGAAGGCGAAAAACACTTCGCAGTCGGTTTCGAACAGTTTGCGGAAACCGTCGGAGGCGCGGGCGGTCCATTCGTCGTCGCCGTAAGCGCGCTGGTGGCCGTGGTTGGCCTGCTCCATGGCAGTCCAGGCTTCAGGGCAGATGCCGGAATAGTTGTCGCTGGCGAATTGTTGGCTCTTGTCGGTCATGGCCTGCTTCCGTGGTCGGAACGCCTATGGTGAGGCGTACCGTGGTCAATGAGGGGTGCACTCTGCCCAAGATCGTCAGGTGAGCACACGGGATGTTGCTATCAGGAAAATACACGCTCAAAGGGCAATTATGCACGCGACGATAGACAAGGCTATGTCTTTGAATCAGCGGGACGGGGCGCTGGATCTGCTCAAGTGGCTGGCGCTTTTGAGCATGGTGCTCGATCACCTGCGATATGTCGGTTACTCCGTCGATTTGTTGTATGTGCCGGGGCGTCTGGCGTTTCCCTGGTTCTGCCTGGCGATGGCGGCCAATCTGGACCGTGCGCCCGCCGGGAAGACCGATGGTCGCTGGCGTTACCTGGGGTGGTTGGTGCTGTTTGCCGCGCTGAGTGAAATTCCTTACCGGATGTTTATTGCCGAACACGACACGTTGAACGTCATGCCTACGCTGGTACTCGGTCTGCTGGTGGCGCGTGGCTGGCAGAACCCGACCTTGCAGGCACGATTATTGGCTATCAGCGCCGTGCTGCTGGCGGCGCTTTTCTCCTCGTGGCTGATGTTCGGCTTCTTCGGTGTGATGTTGCCGCTGGTGCTGTTGCTGGTGTTTCGTCGAGCCTGGTATTTCGCCTTGCTGGCGGGGCTGGTCTGTCTGGCATCGAACCAGTGGCAGGTGCTGTATTACGCGGCGCGCCAAGGCAACATCGCGGCCATTCCGGCAGTCATCACCTGCCTGATTGCGCCATGGCTCGGACTGTTCCTGTTGCGACACGCCAAGGGCGTAAAACCACCACCGATGCGACGTTGGGCGTATGCGCTGTATCCGCTGCATTTCCTCATGCTGCTGGCTTTGCGCCAATTCCTTGCCTGACCTTGGCAGCCGTCTAGAGGAGGACACAAACCCCGTGGGAGCAAGCTTGCTCCCACAAGGGATCTCTACAGGTCCGAAGATCGAGTGTGCTGCGTCCATTTCCCGCCATGTCGTAAACGCACCTTTGCGTGGCGTCCATAGGCATCTGGGCTGTCTGCGCCGGTCATACCATCGCATCCAAAGGGCACTGCCGAAAGGCACGTGCCTCACCGAGACGAATGGCGCACCGCCGCCGCTGGGAGAGACGCGATGTTCAGCAAGCAAGACCAGATCCAGGGTTACGACGATGCACTGCTGGCGGCGATGAATGCCGAGGAGCAACGCCAGGAAGATCACATCGAGCTGATCGCGTCAGAGAACTACACCAGCAAACGCGTCATGCAGGCCCAGGGCAGCGGTTTGACCAACAAGTACGCCGAAGGTTATCCGGGCAAGCGTTATTACGGTGGTTGCGAGCACGTCGACAAGGTCGAAGCCCTGGCCATCGAACGCGCCAAGCAACTGTTTGGCGCTGATTACGCCAACGTCCAGCCGCATTCCGGTTCTTCGGCCAACAGCGCCGTGTACCTCGCGCTGATTTCGCCAGGCGACACCATTCTCGGCATGAGCCTGGCCCACGGCGGTCACTTGACCCACGGTGCCAAGGTGTCGTCCTCGGGCAAGCTGTACAACGCCGTGCAATACGGTATCGACACCAAGACCGGCCTGATCGATTACGACGAAGTCGAGCGCCTGGCGGTCGAGTGCAAACCGAAAATGATCGTTGCCGGTTTCTCGGCCTACTCCAAGACCCTCGACTTCCCGCGCTTCCGCCAGATCGCCGACAAGGTCGGTGCGCTGCTGTTCGTCGACATGGCCCACGTCGCCGGCCTGGTTGCCGCCGGTCTGTATCCGAACCCGCTGCCTTACGCCGACGTGGTCACCACCACCACCCACAAGACCCTGCGTGGCCCGCGTGGTGGGCTGATCCTGGCCAAGTCCAACGAAGAGATCGAGAAGAAACTCAACGCCGCGGTATTCCCCGGCGCCCAGGGTGGCCCGCTGATGCATGTGATCGCCGGCAAGGCGGTGTGCTTCAAGGAAGCCCTTGAGCCTGGCTTCAAGGCTTACCAGCAACAAGTGATCGACAACGCCCAGGCGATGGCGAGCGTATTTATCAAACGTGGCTACGATGTAGTGTCCGGCGGCACCGATAACCACCTGTTCCTGGTCAGCCTGATCCGTCAGGGCCTGACCGGCAAAGACGCCGATGCCGCCCTCGGTCGTGCCCATATCACCGTGAACAAGAACGCCGTGCCCAACGATCCACAGTCGCCGTTCGTGACCTCCGGCCTGCGTATCGGCACTCCGGCGGTGACCACGCGTGGCTTCAAGGTTGCACAGTGCGAAACCCTGGCCGGCTGGATCTGCGACATCCTCGACAACCTCGGCGATGCCGATGTCGAGGCCAACGTGGCCCAGCAAGTGGCGGCCCTGTGCGCGGACTTCCCGGTTTATCGCTGAGTTCGGTTTTGGAGTAAATGACTATGCAACGCTACTCGGGCTTCGGCCTCTTCAAACACTCCCTCAGCCACCATGAAAACTGGCAGAAAATGTGGCGTACGCCGACCCCGAAAAAGGTCTATGACGTGGTCATCGTCGGCGGTGGCGGGCATGGTCTGGCGACCGCCTATTACCTGGCCAAGGAGCACGGCATCACTAACGTCGCCGTGGTCGAGAAAGGCTGGCTGGGTGGCGGTAACACCGCGCGCAACACCACCATCGTGCGTTCCAACTACCTGTGGGACGAGTCGGCGCACCTGTACGAACACGCGATGAAACTGTGGGAAGGCCTGTCCCAGGACCTCAACTACAACGTGATGTTCTCCCAGCGTGGCGTCTACAACCTGTGCCACACCCTGCAGGACATTCGTGATTCCGAGCGTCGGGTCAGCGCCAACCGCCTCAACGGTGTCGACGGCGAACTGCTCAACGCACAACAAGTGGCCGATGAGATTCCGTACCTCGACTGCTCGAAGAACACCCGCTACCCAGTGATGGGCGCGACCGTGCAACGTCGCGGCGGCGTGACCCGTCACGATGCCGTGGCCTGGGGCTTTGCCCGGGCCGCCGATGCACTGGGCGTGGACCTGATCCAGCAGACCGAAGTGATCGGTTTCCGCAAGGAAAACGGCGTGTGCATCGGTGTCGAAACCAACAAGGGTTTCATCGGCGCCAAGCGTGTTGGCGTGGTCACGGCCGGTAACTCCGGACACATGGCCAAACTCGCCGGTTTCCGTCTGCCGATCGAGTCCCACCCGCTGCAGGCGCTGGTGTCCGAGCCGATCAAACCGATCATCGACAGTGTGATCATGTCCAACGCCGTGCACGGCTACATCAGCCAGTCCGACAAGGGCGACCTGGTGATCGGCGCCGGCATCGACGGCTACAACGGCTACGGCCAGCGTGGTTCGTACCCGGTGATCGAGCACACCATCCAGGCCATCGTCGAGATGTTCCCGATCCTGTCCCGCGTGCGCATGAATCGTCAGTGGGGCGGCATCGTCGACACCACGCCTGATGCCTGCCCAATCATCTCCAAGACGCCGGTACCGAACATGTTCTTCAACTGCGGTTGGGGCACCGGTGGCTTCAAGGCCACGCCTGGCTCGGGCAACGTGTTTGCCGCGAGCCTGGCCAAGGGTGAAATGCACCCGCTGGCCGCGCCTTTCTCCATCGACCGTTTCCACAACGGTGCGTTGATCGACGAACACGGCGCTGCTGCCGTCGCCCACTAACAGGAGAACTTTCCTATGTTGCATATCTTCTGTCCTCACTGCGGCGAACTGCGCTCCGAAGAGGAATTCCACGCATCCGGCCAGGCGCACATCCCGCGCCCGCTGGACCCGAACACCTGCACCGACGAGGAGTGGGGCGACTACATGTTTTTCCGCGACAACCCGCGGGGTCTGCACCACGAGTTGTGGGACCACGTTGCCGGTTGCCGTCAGTACTTCAACGTCACCCGCGACACCGTGACCTACGAGATTCTCGAAACCTACAAGATCGGCACCAAGCCGCAATTCACCGACAAGACCGATAGCCCGAAAGCGGCCAGCACGGCTCTGGGAGAGAAGGTATGAGCCAAGTCAATCGCCTGTCCAACGGTGGACGGATCGACCGCAACAAAGTCTTGAGCTTCACCTTCAACGGCCAGAACTACAAAGGCTTCGAAGGTGATTCCCTGGCGGCTGCGCTGCTGGCCAATGGCGTCGACATCATCGGTCGCAGCTTCAAGTATTCCCGCCCCCGCGGCATCTTCGCCGCCGGTGCCGAAGAGCCGAACGCGGTGCTGCAGATCGGCGCCACCGAAGCCACCCAGATTCCCAACGTGCGTGCCACGCAACAGGCGTTGTACCAGGGCCTGGTCGCCACCAGCACCAACGGCTGGCCAAGCGTGAACAACGACATGATGGGCATTCTCGGCAAGGTCGGCGGCAAGCTGATGCCGCCGGGTTTCTACTACAAAACCTTCATGTACCCGCAATCGTTCTGGATGACCTACGAGAAGTACATTCGTAAGGCTGCGGGCCTCGGTCGTTCGCCGACCGAAGTCGATCCGGACACCTACGACTACATGAACCAGCACTGCGACGTGCTGATCGTCGGCGCCGGTCCCGCTGGCCTGGCGGCGGCTCTGGCGGCTGCACGCAGCGGTGCCCGGGTGATCCTCGCCGATGAGCAGGAAGAGTTCGGCGGCAGCCTGCTCGATTCCCGCGAAAGCCTCGACGGCAAACCGGCGATGGACTGGGTCGCCAGCGTCATCGACGAACTGAAAAATACCCCGGACGTGCTGCTGTTGCCGCGGGCCACGGTCAACGGTTACCACGACCATAACTTCCTGACCATTCACGAGCGCCTCACCGATCACCTCGGCGATCGCGCGCCGATTGGCCAGGTGCGTCAGCGCATCCACCGGGTTCGCGCCAAGCGTGTGGTGCTGGCCACCGGCGCCCATGAGCGTCCACTGGTCTACGGCAACAACGACGTGCCGGGCAACATGCTCGCCGGCGCCATCTCGACCTACGTGCGCCGCTACGGCGTGGCCCCGGGCAAGAAGCTGGTGCTGAGCACCAACAACGATCACGCCTACCGCGTGGCGCTGGACTGGCTCGACGCCAGCCTGCAAGTGGTGGCCATCGCCGATGCTCGTCACAACCCGCGTGGCGCGCTGGTGGAAGAAGCCCGCGCCAAGGGGATTCGCATCCTCACCGGCAGTGCCGTGATCGAGGCCCGTGGCAGCAAGCACGTCACCGGTGCCCGTGTCGCCGCCATCGACGTCAAGGCCCACGCTGTGACCAGCCCGGGCGAATGGCTCGAATGCGACGTGGTGGCCAGCTCCGGTGGCTACAGCCCGGTGGTTCACCTGGCTTCGCACTTGGGTGGCAAGCCGATCTGGCGTGAAGACATCCTCGGTTTCGTACCAGGTGAAGCTCCGCAGAAACGCGTGTGCGTCGGTGGCATCAACGGCGTCTACGGCCTCGGCGATTCCCTCGCCGATGGTTTCGAAGGTGGCGCCCGTGCTGCCAGTGAAGCCGGTTTCAGCGTGGTCGAAGGCACCTTGCCGAAAGCCCTGAGCCGCCTCGAAGAAGCGACCCTGGCGCTGTTCCAGGTGCCCCATGAAAAGAACACCGCACGAGCGCCGAAGCAATTCGTCGACCTGCAGAACGACGTCACCGCCGCCGCCATCGAACTGGCGACCCGCGAGGGCTTCGAATCGGTCGAGCACGTCAAGCGCTACACCGCGCTGGGCTTCGGCACCGACCAGGGCAAGCTCGGCAACGTCAACGGCCTGGCCATTGCCGCCCGTTCACTGAACGTGACCATCCCGCAGATGGGCACCACCATGTTCCGTCCGAACTACACGCCAGTGACTTTCGGCGCTGTGGCCGGTCGTCACTGTGGGCACATCTTCGAGCCGGTGCGTTACACCGCACTGCATCAATGGCACCTGAAAAACGGCGCCGAGTTCGAAGACGTCGGCCAGTGGAAACGTCCGTGGTACTTCCCGAAATCCGGTGAAGACATGCATGCCGCGGTGAAGCGCGAGTGCAAGGCCGTGCGCGACAGCGTCGGCCTGCTGGACGCCTCGACCCTGGGCAAGATCGACATCCAGGGCCCCGATGCCCGCGAGTTCCTTAACCGCGTGTACACCAACGCCTGGACCAAGCTTGACGTGGGCAAGGCCCGCTACGGCCTGATGTGCAAGGAAGACGGCATGGTCTTCGACGACGGTGTGACCGCGTGTCTTGCCGACAACCATTTCGTCATGACCACCACCACTGGCGGCGCGGCTCGCGTGTTGCAATGGCTGGAGCTGTACCACCAGACCGAATGGCCGGACATGAAGGTCTACTTCACTTCCGTGACCGACCACTGGGCGACCATGACCCTGTCCGGGCCGAACAGCCGCAAGCTGCTCAGCGAAGTCACCGACATCGACCTGAGCAACGAAGCCTTCCCGTTCATGACCTGGAAAGAAGGCGAGGTCGGCGGTGTGCCGGCGCGGGTGTTCCGTATTTCGTTTACCGGTGAGCTGTCGTACGAAGTCAACGTGCAGGCCGACTACGCCATGGGCGTGCTGGAAAAAATCGTCGACGCGGGCAAGAAGTACAACCTGACGCCGTACGGCACCGAAACCATGCACGTGCTGCGGGCCGAGAAGGGTTTCATCATTGTCGGCCAGGACACCGACGGTTCGATGACCCCGGACGACCTGAACATGGGGTGGTGCGTGGGGCGCACCAAACCGTTCTCGTGGATCGGCTGGCGCGGCATGAACCGTGAAGACTGCGTGCGCGATCAACGTAAGCAGCTCGTCGGTCTCAAGCCGATCGACCCGACCAAATGGCTGCCGGAAGGTGCACAGCTAGTGTTCAACACCAAGCAGGCGATCCCGATGACCATGGTCGGCCACGTGACCTCCAGTTATGCGCACAACTCCCTTGGTTATTCGTTTGCCATGGGCGTGGTCAAGGGCGGCTTGCAGCGGATGGGTGAGCGGGTGTTTGCACCGTTGGCCGATGGCAGCGTGATCGAGGCGGAAATCGTGTCTTCGGTGTTCTTCGATCCGAAGGGTGAGCGGCAGAACGTTTAAGTACCTTCAATTTTGTGGGAGGGCTGCTGGCGCCATCGCGAGCAAGCTCGCTCCCACGGGATTGGAGTCACCAGAGAAATTTGTGTTAGGCACTGTGGAAGCGAGCTTGCTCGTGATGGCGGCATTACAGCCACTACAGAGTCCAGAACCAACAGAATCCAGAACAGGTGCTTTATGACAGCCGCCAATGTTTACCAACAACGCCCAACCTCCGGGGCCCGTGCCGAGTCGTCGTTGCATCACGCCGACCTTGCCAGCCTGGTGGGCAAGGGGCGCAAGAGTGCCGGCGTGACCGTGCGCGAGAAAAAACTCCTCGGCCACCTGACCCTTCGTGGCGATGGCCACGATGCCGCATTCGCCGCCGGTGTGCATAAGGCCCTGGGCATCGAATTGCCGGGTGCGCTTAGCGTCGTCGTCAAAGGTGAAACCAGCCTGCAATGGATGGGCCCGGATGAGTGGCTGCTGATCGTCCCGACCGGCGAGGAATTCGCCGCCGAGCAGAAACTGCGTGAAGCGCTCGGTGATTTGCACATCGCGATCGTCAACGTCAGCGGCGGACAGCAGGTCCTCGAACTGAGCGGGCCGAACGTGCGCCAGGTGCTGATGAAGTCCACCAGCTACGACGTGCACCCGAACAATTTTCCGGTGGGCAAAGCTGTCGGCACCGTGTTCGCCAAGTCGCAGCTGATGATTCGCCACACTGCCGAAGACACCTGGGAGTTGCTGATCCGCCGCAGCTTCTCGGATTACTGGTGGTTGTGGCTGCAGGATGCGTCGGCTGAGTACGGGCTTAGCGTTCAGGCCTGATTTGGCTGATGACTGCTTTTTGTGGCGAGGGAGCTTGCTCCCGTTGGGTTGCGAAGCGACCCCAAGATCGGCATTAGCTTTCCTTCAGAAAGAACGCGGATACAAGGTGTGCGACTGCTTCGCAGTCGAACGGGAGCAAGCTCCCTCGCCACAGGGTTCTTTGTGACCAGCAGATTTGTAAAAGGAGTCACCGCACCATGAGCCGCGCCCCAGACACATGGATTCTGACCGCCGACTGCCCCAGCGTGCTCGGCACCGTGGACGCGGTGACCCGCTTTCTGTTCGAGCAGGGCTGCTACGTCACCGAGCACCATTCCTTCGATGATCGCCTCTCGGGGCGTTTCTTCATTCGTGTGGAATTCCGCCAACCCGACGGCTTCGACGAACAGTCATTCCGCGCAGGTCTCGCCGAGCGTGGTGAAGCCTTCGGCATGGTCTTCGAGCTGACCCCGCCGCACTACCGACCGAAAGTGGTGATCATGGTCTCCAAGGCCGATCACTGCCTCAACGACTTGCTCTATCGCCAGCGCATCGGCCAGTTGTCGATGGATGTCGCCGCCGTCGTCTCCAACCACCCGGACCTCAAGCCGCTGGCCGACTGGCACCAGATTCCGTACTACCACTTCCCGCTGGACCCGAACGACAAGCCATCCCAGGAGCGTCAGGTGTGGCAAGTCATCGAAGAGTCCGGTGCGGAACTGGTGATTCTTGCGCGCTACATGCAGGTGCTGTCGCCGGAGTTGTGTCGCAAGCTCGATGGCAAGGCAATTAATATCCACCACTCCCTGCTGCCCGGTTTCAAGGGCGCCAAACCGTATCATCAGGCCTACAACAAAGGCGTAAAACTGGTCGGCGCCACGGCGCACTACATCAATAACGATCTCGATGAAGGGCCGATCATTGCCCAGGGTGTCGAGGTGGTGGATCACAGCCATTACCCCGAAGACCTGATCGCCAAGGGGCGTGACATTGAAGGCCTGACGCTGGCGCGGGCGGTGGGGTATCACATCGAAAGAAGGGTGTTTCTCAACGCCAATCGTACCGTCGTTCTTTAGGTCGCCATCGCGAGCAAGGTTTTGTGCCATTCACAAATCCTGTGTTCACCCAGATCCATTGTGGGAGCGAGCTTGCTCGCGATGAGGCCCTGACAGGCAACACAAGACAAGCATCAGCATCTGTACCCGAGCACTTTACGCGCTGCCTGCCTGGGCAACGCGATTCCATAAAAACAACAGCGAGGTGAAAGCATGTCTGGCAATCGTGGTGTGGTGTATCTCGGCGCTGGCAAGGTCGAAGTGCAGAAGATCGACTATCCGAAAATGCAGGACCCGCGTGGCAGGAAGATTGAGCACGGTGTGATCCTGCGCGTGGTGTCCACCAACATCTGTGGTTCCGATCAGCACATGGTGCGCGGGCGTACCACGGCGCAAACCGGTCTGGTGCTGGGTCACGAAATCACCGGTGAAGTGATCGAGAAGGGCAGCGACGTCGAGAACCTGAAAATCGGTGACCTGGTGTCGGTGCCGTTCAACGTTGCTTGCGGGCGCTGCCGTTCCTGCAAGGAGATGCACACCGGCGTGTGCCTGAGCGTCAACCCGGCGCGCCCGGGTGGTGCTTATGGTTACGTGGACATGGGTGACTGGACTGGAGGTCAGGCCGAGTACGCCATGGTGCCGTACGCCGACTTCAACCTGCTGAAACTGCCGGACCGCGATCGCGCCATGGAGAAAATCCGTGACCTGACCTGCCTCTCGGACATTCTGCCCACCGGTTACCACGGCGCAGTCACTGCCGGCGTCGGCCCGGGCAGCACCGTGTACATCGCCGGTGCCGGCCCTGTCGGTCTGGCTGCCGCCGCATCCGCTCGGCTGCTCGGTGCGGCAGTGGTCATCGTCGGTGACGTCAATACCGTGCGCCTGGCCCACGCCAAGGCCCAGGGTTTCGAAATCGCCGACCTGTCCCTCGATACTCCGCTGCACGAACAGATCGCCGCGCTGCTGGGCGAACCGGAAGTGGACTGCGCCATCGACGCCGTCGGCTTCGAAGCCCGCGGCCATGGTCATGACGGCGTGAAACACGAAGCCCCGGCCACCGTGCTCAACTCGCTGATGGGTGTGGTGCGTGTTGCGGGCAAGATCGGTATTCCCGGCCTCTACGTCACTGAAGACCCGGGTGCGGTGGATGCCGCTGCGAAAATGGGCAGCCTGAGCATCCGCTTCGGTCTGGGCTGGGCCAAATCCCACAGTTTCCACACCGGCCAGACCCCGGTGATGAAGTACAACCGCCAATTGATGCAGGCGATCATGTGGGACCGTATCAACATCGCTGAAGTGGTGGGGGTGCAGGTGATCAGCCTGGATCAGGCGCCGCAGGGCTATGGCGAGTTCGATGCGGGTGTGCCGAAGAAGTTTGTGATTGATCCGCATAAGATGTTTAGTGCGGCGTAAGATTGATGACGGCGTTAAAAGGGATGGCTTAATACTTCCCTTTTAACGCTAGCTCCAATGTCCCTTGATAGTCCTATATTTGATTTTTTAGTGCTTTTAGTCTTCGTCTATCATCTTTTATAGATTTAAGGGTGTCTCGAATTCCTTGGCCAAGTAATTCAGGTTGAATACCACGTGTATTATCACGAATTCGCTGGCGGTGCTCAGCGAGCTCTTTGAGCTGTCGGTCAATTTGTAGGTTTTTTTTATGAACATTTCTGACGTAAGGCGGCGCAGCTTCTAGGTTAGGTGTGCTAGTACTTTGATTTCCCGAAAGCGCTGCTCTATTACTTTCGTTGTTTGGGAATACTCGGAGATCCGTTTGACTTTGGATATAGGTGGGTAGTGGTACCCCGTTTTCCCCTCTCGACGTTCTCCCAAAAACATCAGTTGCAGATGCTTCAACAGAGTAGGGAGGTGGCCCATCTAAAGAGCTCAGGCTTACTCGAGAGTTCGAGGAACCTACGTGGGATTGAACTGCGACATTATTGGTTAGATTCGATCGAGCCCTGCTAGGTGTGCGTCCCAATAAATTCAGGAGTCCCTTAAATGGATTTCCAATGTGCCCTGTCGGATCAACAAGATTGACCGGATCCCCCACACAATACGCATACGCATTCGCCCCACCCTCCCCAAACGAACTCCAACTGTCCGGGCTGTTAAACCGCATCAACACCGGATTAAACGCCCGATACCCTTTCCCCAACAAATACCACCCCGTCACCGGATCCGGCCGTTCGCCGTTGAAACCGAGCAGGCTGAGCAATCCGTTTTCTACCCTGCGATGACCGTAGGGCGAATAGGCGAGGGGATGGGGACGTGCGGCATCGAGCGCGTTCAACACCGAACGCTGTTGATCGGTGGCGAGCAGTCGGGTTTCTGTGGCACTGGTCTGGCGTTGTTGCTGCGCCAGCAGTTGAGCGTCGTGCTGCATGATCGAGTACCGCACTGCACCCTGAATCTCGGTGGCGAGACGATCCTTCAGGTAGAAACGCTGGGCACTGGCCTGCGCTGAAGGCGTGCAATCGACCAGGCGATCCAGTGGGTCGTAGTGGTAGCGGCAGAGCAGGGTTTCGCGGTTGGACGGCATGGTCGTGGACCCCTGAAGTGTTAGTCAATTCAGGGATTCACTGTCGCGCAGTTGGCGGGGGTTGCCTACTAGCAGAACTGATAGTGTCAACGTGCTGCCAACGCCCCTTGATACAACACCGGCCCTGTCGGCTGCCCGGTTGGTGAGCCGCCCTTCGGCTCCAGACTGACCGCCAGCGCAATCGGTTTGCCGATCAGCGCTTTCTGCGCCTCGTTCAGCTCAACATTGCCTTTGCCGCCCGCGGGAATCACGCCGAGGGAAATCGGCTTGCCGTCGGCGGGTATCGCCCACAGTTCCAGGCTTTGTTCCGGCGTGATGGCCGCCAGTGTCAGCGGTTCAACCTGCAGGTAGTCGGCGTGCGCCTGAACGCGCAAGGCAGGCTTGGCATCGGCGCTGGCCAGGGTGGCGCTGTAGCGAACCTCGTCGCGGGTATAGATCACGCCCAATGCCACGGCGATGACCAGCGAGCAGACCGCCATGGTCACCCGCAGCCAGTTCCAGAACGGTCGTTTTTGCGGCACGTGCAATTCTTGCGGATCGATCCGTGAGGTGATGCCGTGCCAGACGCGATCCGGTACCGGTTGTTCGGCCACGGCGTCAGTCAGGCTGGCGAGGCTTTCCTGCCATTGCGCCAGCTCTGAACGCAGGGCTGCGTCATCGAGCAGCAGCTGTTCAAAGCGACGGCGGGCGGCGGATGACATCAGGCCGATGGCGTAGTCGGCAGCGAGGGCGCGGCGCAGGGTGGGGGTCTGGTAGTTCATGATTCAAGGCACCTGCGCAGGCGTTCCATGCCCCGGCGAATCCAGGATTTCACCGAGCCCAGCGGTGCCGCCAGATGATCGGCCAGTTCCGAGCATGACAGGCCCTGAAAGTAGGCGACGGTGATCGATTGGCGCTGCATGCCTTCCAGGGTGTCCAGGCAGCGATTCAGCTCGCGGGCTTCGCGGTCGCTGCTCAGTTGTTCATGGGCGGACGGGCCTTCATCCTCCAGCGCCTGCTCTTCCATCTCGGTCAGTGGTCGGTCGCGATGTTTGCGCAGTTGATCGATGGCCTGATGGCGGGTGATGTTGATCATCCAGGTCATCGGCGCCGACAGATGCGCCTCGTAACGCGAGGCGTTGTGCCAAATGCGCACAAAACTTTCCTGCAGCACTTCCTCGGCGAGGTCGGGGCGCCCCATGAAGCGCAGGGCCACACCGTGCAAACGCGGGCCGACGCTGCGGTACAGCGTTTCGAACGCACGGCGGTCGCCCAATGAACATTGGGCCAGCAATTGCCTGAGCTGATCGGCGTCGGCGATGGAAATAGCGGTTCTCCAGACAATCGAGGTAGCGGCTGTGGGCTGCGAGCGGTGCCGGTTGCAGGCAGAGGGTAGTTCACGACGCGCAGTTGTTCCATTCACGGGCGGACACCTCGAAAAAAGCGCCGGCCCCGATGCGCGAGGCCGACGCTACTGCTCAACTTTTCGGCAGCAGTACTTTGTCGATGACCTGAATCACGCCGTTGGACTGGTACACGTCATAGGTGGTGATGTCGGCGACGTCGCCTTTTTCATCCTTGATGGTGATGTTGTGCGGGCCGTTCATCATCGCCCACAGCTTGCCGCCGGAGACGGTGTCGAGTTCGGCCTTGCCGCCACCGGCCTTGATCTTCGCGGCCAGGGTCATCATGTCGAGTTTGCCGGCGACCACGTGGTACGTGAGGATGTGGGTCAGCGTTGCCTTGTTCGCGGGTTTGAGGAGATTGTCGACGGTGCCGGCGGGCAGGGCGGCGAAGGCCGAGTTGACCGGGGCGAACACGGTGAACGGGCCTTTGCCTTTGAGGGTATCAACCAGGCCGGCGGCTTTGACGGCGGCGACCAGGGTGGTGTGGTCAGCGGAATTCACCGCGTTATCGACGATGTCCTTGCTCGGCATCATGCTCTGGCCACCGACCATCACGGTATCGTGGCTCATGTCCGCCGCTTGCACGGTACTGATGGCGAACCCGCCACCAAGGGCCAGAGTCAGCAGGCTGGCAATCAACGGCGTTTTGATCGAAGTGCGTTTCATGGTGAGCATCCTAGTGGGGAGGTTCGGCCAGGAATGTCTGTCCGTGCTTGATATACGCGGGGCGGGCTAGACTGGATGCAGTGCACGGTTAATCTTTTTTAGCGACGGTAGTCCCTGTACGAGCAAGCTCGCTCCTACAAGGGCCGTGCGGGAACAATCCTTGGGGTTGCCAGTCGAAAGCACAGTTTTTTTGCCGCCCACTGCCGGGCGGTGTCATGACAAGAGGATGTCTGGATGAAGATTTCACGCGGTTTTGTACTGGCTTCGCTGCTCTCGGTGGCGGCCGGCCCGGTCTTCGCAGGCTTCAGCCTGGACGACGTGACCAAGGCTGCGTCGAGCATGCAGGGCGGTAACGCCGCCACCGCCGCCGCACCAACCCCACAAACCGCGGACCTGCTGGGTGCCCTGACCAAATTGGACGTGACCCCGCAGCAAGCCGTCGGTGGCACCAGCGCAATGCTCGGGCTGGCCAAAAATCAGCTGAGTTCGACCGATTATTCGCAGCTGGCCAAAAGCGTGCCTGGGATCGACAAACTGTCCGGTGGTGGTGAGCTGGGGGCGCTGGCCGGTCTGCTCGGTTCCAGCGGCAAGGCTGCTGGCCTGGACAATGCAGTGGGCAACGTCAAGAACACCACTGACCTGAACAACGCCTTCAGTGCACTGGGCATGGACAGCGGCATGGTCGGCCAGTTTGCCCCGGTAATCCTGCAATACCTCGGTCAGCAAGGCGTCGGCGGTTCGCTGCTGAACAGCCTGGGCAGTATCTGGGGCGTTGGCAGCGGCAGTTGATTCAGCGACGCTCGGAGCGCAATGCTTCGATACGTTGATCTTTCTCGATCCAGAGCTGGTTGACCCAGTTCTGGATTTTCTCGCGAAACACCGAATCGTTTTCGTAATCGCCTTGGGACAGCGCAGGGTCGAGTTCGCGGGTGCGGATATCAATGATGACCTTTGGCACCTGGCCACTGATCAGGTCCCAGAACCCCGGAATCTTCTGCTGCGGGTACACCACCGTGACATCAAGCAGGGCGTCGAGCTGTTCGCCCATTGCCGCCAGTACAAAGGCCACGCCACCGGCCTTGGGCTTGAGCAGATGGGTGAAGGGTGATTGCTGCTGTTGGCTTTTCGCGTGGGTGAAGCGCGTTCCTTCCAGATAATTGACCACGGTGACCGGTTGGCGTTTGAACAGCTCGCAGGCCTGCTTGGTGATTTCCAGATCCTTGCCGGCCAGTTCCGGGTGTTTGGCCAGGAAGGCCTTGCTGTAGCGCTTCATGAACGGGTAATCCAGCGCCCACCACGCCAGGCCCAGGAAGGGCACCCAGATCAGTTCTTTCTTGAGGAAGAATTTGAAGAACGGTGTACGCCGGTTCAGGGTCTGGATCAGCGCCGGGATGTCCACCCAGGATTGATGGTTGCTGATCACCAGATAGGAGGTGTCACGGCGCAGATCGTCACCGCCTCGAATATCCCATTGGGTGGGAATACACAGGCGGAAAATCAGTTTGTCGATCTCCGACCAGGTCTCGGCGATCCACATCACCGACCACGAGGCGTAGTCACGAAAGCGGCCGGGCAAAACCAGTTTGAGCAGGGCAAACACCATCAGCGGTCCGATCAGGACCAGGGTGTTGAGCAGAAGCAGCAGGGTCACGAAACAGCCGGTGAGCAGGCGGCGCATAAGTCACTCATGGAAACCATTGGGCGCGCCATGATAAGCAGCTTCGGCCGACAGGCCAAATCGGGGGTGACGAATGTTTCACATTCGGGTCGTTAACCTCGTGGGAACGAACCCTCGAACGACGGTCTAAAATTCCGCGATTGACGCCCCATTCCCAAGGAAGCCCATCACGTGAAATCCCTGCTTGCCGTGCTCTCCCTCGTCGCCCTGCCGGTGCTGGCCGCCGAGCCGACCCTCTACGGACGTTACGAATACATCGCCCTGCCGGAAATCGGCGGGCAGGTGCTCAAGGCCAAGATGGACACCGGCGCCCTGACCGCGTCACTGTCGGCCAAGGACATCGAAACCTTCAAGCGTGACGGCGAAGACTGGGTACGTTTCCGTCTCGGCACCAAGGACGCGAGCAATCAGGTCTACGAGCACAAGATCGCGCGGATCAGCAAGATCAAGACCCGCTCCGAAGAGGACGATGACGAAGAAGTGGCTGCGCCAACCAAACGGCCGGTGGTTGACCTGGAATTGTGCCTGGGCAACGTGAAGCGCACGGTCGAGGTCAACCTGACCGATCGCAGCAGCTTCAACTATCCGCTGCTGATCGGGGCGAAGGCGTTGCGCGAGTTTGGCGCGGCGGTGAATCCGGCGAGAAGGTTTACGGCGGACAAGCCGGATTGCTGAAGCGCTCAGGATGCCTCTTCACGACTTTCGGATTTGCGTTGTTTGATCGGCCATGAAGGTGGACCTGGCGTCTGCGACCTTAATGTCCGCAAAGTCCCTTTGGTTTCCTATTGAAGTTTTGTTGCGTGTGCGAAATGGTCGAGGTTTCTGAGGCTGATGCGATGGAGGAGTAGTTGCAGGACCAGGATCGCTAGAATGAATAGTAATAGATCGACTGCCTTCAACTGCCTCATCCAGTGCTTTGCGAAAGGACATATCGTCCGATCGTGGTAAAGCGTTGGAAGCTGATCGTTGTATTGCGCCTGATTTTTTGGCACTCAACGTCGTTGCTAAAACCGGTTGAGCACTGCTAGTCGCTGCTTTTTTTGGGATTTCTGGTACCTCGGATATAGGCGCCATTTTAATTGGGGTCTTGGTTGCCACATTGCGGGTTGCGGCAAGTGTTCTCGTATCAGCGATTAAGCTGGAAACCGCTGGCAGTTTGAACATGTGTCCTGTTGGATCCGCACGATTGACGGGGTCACCTGCGCAGTACATGTAGGCATTCAATCCCCCATCCCCAAACGGACTCCAGGTATCCGGACTGTTAAACCGCATCAATACTGGATTGAAGGCTCTGTAACCATTCCCCAAAAGATAATGTCCGGTCAGCGGTTCTGGCAGTTCCCCGTTAAATCCGATCAGGCTAAGCAGTCCATTTCCTGGCGGGCGATGGCCGTAGGGTGAATAGGCAACGGCATTAATCCCGCTAGCGTGAAGGGTATTCAATACCGATCGCTGTTGATCAGTGGCCATCAAGATTGTGTTGCGTGAATACGTAGGCATTGGCTGAGCTCCGCATCGCAAATCAATAAAGAAATGCCAGCATCAAACGATTCTCAGCCATTGCCTACTAGCAGAACTGCTAGTTCGTCGCGCGCCAGGCTTCAAACCTTCGGCAGGGTCGCCAGCATCGAAGGCCGCTGGCTCACTTCGAAATACCACGCCGCCAATTGCGGGTTCGCCGCACGCCAGTCCAGGTCCGGATGGCGCAGATCCAGATAGCCCAACGCACAAGACACACTGATCGCCGCCACATCGAAATGGCAGGTCAGCTCTGCAATCGCATCCTTTTCCAGCAAAGCCAGGGCCCGGCGGATTTTGTCGCGCTGGCCATCGAGCCATTCGTCCCAGTGTTTTTCCGGTGCGCGCAGGGCGGTTTCGTAACGCACCAGGACAGCGGCATCCATGATGCCGTCGGCCAGTGAGGCCAGGGTCAGGCGGCGCCAGCGGGCCGAGCCTTCGCGCGGGATCAGCGGGTTGCCGACATGCTGGTGGTCGAAGTAGTCGAGGATCACCCGGCTGTCGTGAATGATATTGCCGTCGGCCAGGCGCAGGGCCGGGATCTTGCTCAGCGGGTTGTCTTCGATCAGCGTGAGGTCCGGGTTCACCGGGGTGAGCACACTGCTTTGCAGCGCCACGCGGTCCTGTTGACCGGTTTCGTGCAGCAGCACCAGGACCTTGCGAACGAAGGGGGACAGCGGGTTGTAGTACAGGGTCATGCTCGGGGTGGACATGGCGGTGTCTCGGTCGGTGGCGATGCCGGGCAGCATAGCGTGTTGCAGGGATACTCAAAATCCCTGGGAAACACGACCCCCTGTAGGAGCGAGCCTGCTCGCGATGAGGGAGTGTCAGTCAATATCCATTCAGGCTGACACACCGCCATCGCGAGCAAGCTCGCTCCTACAGGTAAAGGGCTCAGCGGCGTAGTAGCAGGCCGCGTAATGCCAGGAACGCAGGAATGCCGAGTCCCACCCAGCTCAACGAATCCCACACACCATCCCCGAGCAGCGCAGCAAACAGACCGCCAGCGCTGAGGACAGCGATGGCGGTCGGTACGCCAAAGACCTTCCAGAAGTTCGTTTGCCGGGGCTTCATGCCACGCTCTCCGCTTTTTCCAGCACGGGTTTCGTCGCCTTGCGCCGCACTATCCACAGGTAGACGCCACTGCCGAGCACGATGATGGTCAGCACATCCAGGGTCGCCCAGAGGGCCTTCATCGGCATGCCGCCGTAATCACCGAAATGCAGTGGCTGCGACATGCCCATGGCGTCCATGTACCACGGCCGCTCGCCGACGGCCGTGACTTGCAGGGTGCTGGCATCGATCAGTACCGGCGTCAGCAGGTGCGAGGTCAGGTGCGTGCTGCCTTTCATGAACACCGCATAGTGGTGCTCGCTGGAGAAGCGTGTGCCGGGGAAGGCGATGAAATCCGGCTGCATGCCCGGTGCGGCGTCCTGGGCGATGTCGAGCAGGCGTGTCGCCGGTGCCAACTGTGTCAGTGGTGGCGCATCGCGATAAGGCGCGACCATCGCGGTCAGCGTTTCATTGCGCCATGCGGCAATGATCAGGTCCGCACAGGCGCTGATCACCCCGGTCACACCGACCACCAACGCCCAGGTCAGGGTGACGACGCCGATCAGGTTGTGCAGGTCCAGCCAGCGCAGGCGGGTGGATTTGTCCTGGCGCACGGTGGCGAATTTCAGGCGGCGCATGAACGGCAGGTACAGCACGGTCCCGGAAACAATCGCCACCACGAACAAAATGCCCATGAACGCCAGCAACAGCTTGCCCGGCAGCCCGGCGAACATGTCCACGTGCAAACGCAACATGGTCAGCATGAAGCCGCCGTTGGCCGAGGGCGTCTCCAGTGCTTCGCCGGTGCGGGCGTCGAGCATGAAGGTGTGCGACGAGTTCGGTTCGGTGCCGGCCGTTGCGGCCATGATGGTCAGTACGGCGTTGGGCTCGTCGTCCTCGAAGCCGAAGTACTGCATGACTTCACCGGGCCGGTGTTGCTCGGCGGCTTGTACCAGTTGCTGTAGATTCAGGCGCGGGGTGTCCGCCGGCATTTCCTTCACCTCAGGGGCATCGCCCAGCAGGTGGTCGATCTCGTGATGGAAGATCAGCGGCAGGCCGGTCAGTGCCAGCATCAGCAGGAACACGGTACAAATCAGGCTGGTCCAGGTGTGGACAGCGGACCAGCGGCGAATTGTTTTACTTTTCATTTCATAGCCTCCAGAAATACCAAAGCCGTCCACGAAGGACGGCCTGGGTACCGGGCGTGTCAGATCAGGCTGTTACCACTTGTAGGTGGCACTGGCGATCACACTGCGTTCATCGCCGTAGTAGCAGTAGAAACTGTCACAGGTGGCGAGGTAGTCCTTGTTGAACAGGTTGGTCGCGTTGATGGCCAGCGATGCACCTTTGAGGCTGTTGTCCAGGCGACCGAGGTCGTAGTGGACCGCCGCGTCGAACACGGTGTAGGCGTCTGCCTTGCCGAGTTCGGTGTTGGCCTGGTCGCCATAGGTGTTGCCGGTGTAACGAACACCGCCGGCCACACCGAAACCGTCCAGCACGCCGTTGTGCCAGGTGTAATCGGCCCACATCGAAGCGGTCTGGTTGGGCATCAGTTGCAGGCGATTGCCCTTGAACTCGCCATCCTGCACTTCGGACTTGGCCAGGGTGTAAGCGGCGGTCAGCTTGAGGTTTTCAGTCACGTCGGAGACGGCTTCCAGCTCCAGACCCTTGACCTTCACTTCACCGGTCTGGCTGGTCACCGGGATGCCGCCGATGTTGTTGGTCACCGAGACATTCTTCTGGGTCAGGTCATACACCGCAGCGGTCAACAGCGTGTTGCTGCCTGGCGGCTGGTACTTGATGCCCAGTTCCCACTGTTTACCTTCGGTCGGCTTGAACGAGTCGGTGGCGGAGGTATCGGCGTTACTCGCCGGCTGGAACGATTCGGCGTAGGACAGGTACGGCACGAAGCCGTTGTCGAAGACGTAGCTGATGGCGGCGTTGCCGCTGAAGTTCTTGTTGCGATCAGTGTTGGTCGCGTCGCCCTTGTTGAAGAACTTGGTGCTGGTGTGCACCCAGTCCTCACGACCGCCCAGGGTCAGGCGCCATTGGTCCAGGGCCATCTGGTCCTGCACGTACAGACCGGTCTGGTAGGTCTTCTGTTCGTAATCGTAGAAGGCCGACGAACGTGGCGGACGCACGATTGGCAAACCATAGATCGGGTTGTTGACGTTGGTGGTCAGGCCGTCACCGAAGATCGAGGTGTAGTTGGTGTCGGTGCGCTGGTGATCGAGGCCGATCAGCAGGGTGTGACGGATATCGCCGGTGGCGAAGTCAGCCTGCATGTTGTTGTCCACGGCGAACTGGCCGATGTCCTCGTCGGTCGAGGTGCTGGTGCGGCCAACATTGCCGTCGGCATCGACCTGGGTGAACGGGTAGGCGCCGGGGGTGAGCGCCTGGAAGGACAGCTCCGATTTGGTGTAGCGCAGGTTCTGGTGGAACTGCCAGACATCGTTCAAACGATGCTCGAAGGCGTAGCCCAGCGCGTAGTAAGTGCGGTCGTAGTATTCCCAGTCCGGGTCACCGAGGTTCTTGTGGTGGGAAATATCGCCCAGTGGCGAATGGATCTTGGTGCCTTGGATCGGACGGAACTGGCTGGTGATGCCAGTATCGTCACGGGTGAACTGGGTCAGCAGGGTCAGCTTGGTATCGTCGTCGATGTTCCAGGTCAGGCTCGGTGCGATGTTGTAGCGCTTGTCGTCGATATGGTCGATGGGCGTGCCGCCATCGCGTACCACACCACTCAAGCCATAGAGGAATTGGCCTTCATCGTCGATCTTGCCGGTGCTGGCGAAGTTGATCTGGCGATGGTTGTCGCTGCCGTACTGCAACTGGACTTCATTGCTGGCTTCGGCGCTGGGGCGACGGCTGACCATGTCCAGCAAGCCACCTGGCGGGGTCTGGCCATAGACCGAAGAGGCCGGGCCGCGCAGTACGGCCAGGCGATCGAGGTTCCAGGTCTCCTGTTTCGGGTTGGCGTAGACGCCTTTTGGCAGCGGCAGGCCATCGAGGAACTGGGTCGGTTCGAAACCGCGTACACGCAACCAGTCGGCACGGGTGTCGCTGCCAAAGCTGGCGCCGGTGGTGCCCGGCAGGTAGCGCACGGCCGCGTCCAGGGTGTGCACATTGCGATCGTCCATCTGGTCGCGGGTCACGACCGAAATCGAACGGGGTGCTTCAACCAGCGCGGTGTCGGTCTTGGTGCCGGCGGCAGTGCGTGTGGCGACGTAACCCTCAACCGGGCCCCATGCGCTTTCTTCGTTTTGTGCGCCGATCACGCTGGTCGCCGGCAGGGCCAATGTACCCTCAGGCACCGCCACCAGGGTGTAACTGCCGGTGCTGCTTTGCTCCAGTTGCAGACCGGTGCCACGCAGGGCTTCGCGCAGGGCGCCGGTCGCGTCGAACTGACCGTTGACCGGTGCCGAGGTCTTGCCCGCCGCCAACGAAGGGTTCAGCGACAGGGCCAGGCCGGCCTGGCTGGCGATCTGGTTCAGGGTGCTGGCCAAGGGGGCGGCTGGCAGATTGTAGGCGCGAACGCTGGACTGCTCGGCGGCGATCAGTTGAGTGCTGGCCAAAGGGGTGCAAAAGGCAATGGCGACCGCCAGCAAACTGGGGCGCAACAAGGTGTCTAGCGAACGGGACATTACAGCGGCTCCTGAATGGAAATATTTCTCAATTGCCTGTGTGCCGAACGAGAAACGAAAAGTGATAGGGCTGGATGAAAATAATTTTGATTTAGATATGGAGGACTGCTTAAAACCGGATCAAGCAGACACTTGAGTGACGGCAAGCGAGCAAGCCGAATCTGAGTGCACCGCTGTTGCAATGGGCTTACTTGGACTTTGTGAATGACGCAAAACCTGTGGGAGCGAGCTTGCTCGCGATAGCGGTCGATCAGGCCAATCGTTTCAAGGCTTGGAATCAGCCTTCGCCACCACCGTCACCCACCACGGCGTGTGATGTTCGATCTGCACCGGCAGGGTCGGCAGCAATGCATTGAGGGCCAGGTCGGTATCGCGCAGCGGGAAGCTGCCGGTGATGCGCAGGTCTGCCACTTGCGGCGAAACCCCAAGATACCCACGGCGATAACGACCGATCTCCTGAACCAGATCCGCCAGCCGTGCGTTGTCCACCACCAGCATGCCGCGGGTCCAGGCATCCGCACCGGGGTTGAGGGCCAGCATCGGGCCTAGCCCGTCACTGCGAATCAGCATCTGCTGGCCCTCACGCAGAATCTGTTCATGAGGATTGGACTCCGGATGAACCGCGACTGCCGACTGCAACACGCTCAGGCGCGTGCCGTCTTCCTCGCGTTTGACCAGGAACCGCGTGCCCAGTGCACGCATGCTGCCTTCGCGGGTTTCGACAATGAACGGCCGGGGGTCGCCATGCCCGGTTTCGACGAGGATCTCGCCTTCCTGCAGGACAATGCGCCGCTGTTTCTCGTCGAAGCGCACGTCGAGGGCGCTGTGGGTATTGAGGTTGATCAGCGTGCCATCAGCCAGGCGCAACGTGCGTTGCTCGCCGGTGGCGGTGCGCTGGTCGGCCAGCCAATAGTTGATCGGCAGGTAATGTTCACCGGCGAACAGCGCCAGGCCGATCACCGCCACGACGCTGGCCAGGCCACTGCCGAGTTTGCGCACGCGGCGGCGAATGCCTTCACGCGATTGCAGCAGTGCCGTTCGAGCCGGTCCACTGGCGACGCTGAAGCGCTGGTCGAGCATGCCCAGTTGGCGCCAGGCACGGGCGTGCTCTTCGTGGGCGGCATGCCATTTGGCAAACTCTTCGCGCTCTATCGGGTTGGCGCAATCCAGGGACAATTGCCAGGCGATTGCCGCATCGAGCACCTGTGCCGACACCGGTTTGGAACTGAGCGGACTCATGTCGGCTCGCCGTACAGAGCGATGTAGCACTGGCGCACGCCCTGGGCCAGATACTGACGCACCCGCGGCACTGACACGCCCAGGCGCTCGGCGATTTCCGCGTGGCCCATGCCGTCCAGCCGGTTATACAAAAAGGCCGCCCGCGCCTTGCTCGACAGTTTGCCGAGCAGGCGGTCGATGTTTTTCAGGTCTTCGAGGATCATCTGCTGTTCTTCGGCCGAAGGTTGCTCGGCTTCGGGAATCAGCATCAGCTCGGTGAGGTAAGCCTGTTCCAGTGCCGCGCGACGGAAATGGTCGAACAGCAGGCCCTTGGCAATCGCCACCAGAAAGGCTCGCGGCTCCCGTGGTGCCTTGAGTTCTTCCCGGCCCAGCAAGCGCATGAAGGTGTCCTGGCTGAGGTCTTCGGCACGCTGGGGGCAGGCAACGTTGCGTCGTAGCCAGGCCAATAGCCAACCGCGATGGTCGCGATACAACGCACCGACGAGTTCACTTTGAGGGCTTGGGACTGACGACACGCGACATCACCGACTGGGAAAGATTAACCAACGAGAATTGTTCGCGATTGTGTCAGAGGCTGAGGTTGTAGGCAATTGGCGTTGGTCGGGTGGGAAATTGGGCAATTACGTAGGACGCGTCATCGTTCGTCGTCCGAACGCCGCCCGGAACAAGCTCCCACAGGTTTAGTGTTGTTCGCTGACTGTGCGAACGACACATCCTGTGGGAGCGTAGCTTGCTCGCGATGGGGTCGTAACAGGCGCTAAAAATCAGAAGGACGGCGAATGCTGCCGTCGCTTCCACTGACTCAAGCGCTGTTGCAGATTCAACGGGCTGTGAATCTGTTGCTGGCGTGCCCGGCTGAACAGAATCAACATCAGCTCCGCCGTGGCCAGGGCGTCGGCGCTGGCATGATGCCGCTCGGACACCTCCAGCTTGAACCAGTTGATCCAGTCATCGAGCCCGGCCTCACGGATGTTGGCCTGCGGGCACAGCAGCGGCGCAATGTCCGCGACATCCAGAAAAGGATGCTGCAACTTGTAGCCCAGATGTTCCTTCAGCGCGCGCCCCAGCATGTGCTGGTCGAACGGTGCATGAAAGGCCAGCACCGGGCTGTCGCCGATAAAGGCCAGCAAGTCGAGCAAGGCTTCGGCCGGGGCGCTGCCAGCCGCAATTGCGCTGGGCCCAAGGCCGTGGATCAGCACGCTCGGGCCGAGTTTCAAGGCTGTTTGTTGCAGGGTGCGTTCGAACTGTTGGCTGAAATCGATCGCGCCGTCTTCGATCACCACGGCGCCGATGGACAGTACGCGATCCCGGTTCATGTTCAGGCCGGTGGTTTCCAGATCGAGGACCACCCAACGTTGCTCGCGTAGGCTGCACTCGCCCAGCGCTGCGGGGGAGGGCAGACGGTCGAGCCGTTGTTGCAACTCGACGGGCAGACTGGGCGCTGCCGGGCGCAACCAGGAAAACAGGCTCATAGCTGATACCGCAACGTCAGGCTGCTTTGCAGGCGCTGGGCCTGACGTAGGGATTCGCGCAGGATGCGTCGGTCCAGATGATTGAGACTGTCGGGATCGACCCGATTGGAGTACGGAAAATTCTCCCGGCTCTGTAGCTGATGTTGCTGCATGCGGGTTTGTTGAATGAAGTGATAGGCCTCTTCGTACGCCGCGCCGTCCAGTGGGTCGATGATTTCCTTGGCGATCAGCTGGCGGAAGCGCTCGAGCGTATTGTTCGCCTCAATGCCGTGGGCCAACGCCAGCAACCGGGCGCCATCGACAAAAGGTGTCAGGCCCTGAACCTTGAGGTCGAGGGTGGCCTTCTCGCCGTTCTTGCGTGCCAGCACGAACTCGCGAAAGCGTCCCACCGGTGGCCGATTGCGCAGGGCGTTTTCGGCCATCATGCGCTGGAACAAGCGGTTGTCGCCGACCTGATCGAGAATCCCGCGGCGCAGTTGTTCACAGCCTTGCTCACTGCCCCAGACCACCCGCAGATCGAAATAGATGCTTGAACCCAGCAGGTTCTCCGGGGTCGCTTCGCGGATGAACGCCGCGAAACGCCGCGCCCATTCGGCCCGGGACAGGCACAGTTCCGGGTTGCCGGCCATGATATTGCCTTTGCACAGGGTGAAGCCGCACAGCGCCAGGCTCTGGTTGATTTGCTGGGCAATGGGCAACAACTTGCCGCGAATCTCGGCGGCATGGGCTGCATCCTTTGCTTCGAACAGAATGCCGTTGTCCTGATCGGTGTGCAGGGTCTGCTCCCGTCGACCTTCACTGCCGAAACACAGCCAGCTGAACGGCACGCCGGGGTCGCCCTTCTCGGCAAGGGTCAGTTCGATGACCCGGCACACGGTGTGGTCGTTGAGCAGTGTGATGATATGAGTGATCTGCGTTGACGACGCGCCATGGGCGAGCATGCGCTCGACCAATTGTCCGATTTCACCGCGCAGCGCCACCAAGGTGTCCACTTTTGCAGCATTGCGGATGGTCCGTGCCAGATGTACCAGGTCGACCCGTTGCAGGGAAAACAGATCACGTTCGGAGACCACGCCGCACAAGCGTTGGTCCTTGACCAGACAGACGTGGGCGATGTGGCGTTCGGTCATGGCAATGGCGGCATCGAACGCACTGTGATCCGGTGACAGGTAGAACGGTGCGCGGGTCATGCGGCGTTCAATGGCTTCGCTGAAATCACTGCTGCCATCGGCCACCGCCTGACGCAGGTCACGCAAGGTAAAAATCCCCAGCGGTGCCTTGTGCTCGTCGACCACGACAATGCTGCCGACTTGCTGCTCGTGCATCAGCGTCACCGCCTCACGCAGAGGTGTTACTGGGGTGCAGGTCACCGGATGGCGCATGGCCAACTCGCCCAAGCGGGTGTTGAGTGAATACTGGGTGCCGAGGGTTTCCACGGCTTTCTGCTGGACCTGTTGGTTGACCTGATCGAGCAGGCTGCTGACACAACGCAGGGCGAAATTACGGAAAGTGTCCGACAGCGAGAACAGGCGAATGAATGCCGGTTTGTTCAATTGCAGGCAGAAGGTGTCTTCACCTGCCAGGTGCTCGGTGCGGGTGGCGCGCTCGCCCAACAGCGCGGCGAGAGGAAAGCACTCGCCGGTGGTGATTTCGAACACCGTTTCAGTGCCACCCTTGGCCGTGTGCGGACGCTCGCCGACCACGCGACCTTGCTTGACGATATAGAAGTGTTCGACCGGGCCGTCGGCCGGCTTGATGATGCTCTCGCCAGGGGCATAAAAACGCAGCTGGCATTGCTCAACCAGAAACGCCAGGTGCGCGTGCTCCATCTGGTTGAAGGGCGGGAAACGCTGAAGGAATTGCAGCGTGCCCTGAATGTTCTGCAACACCGCGGTTTTCCCTGCCTGTGTGAAGGCGTCCGCTTTACTCATAACCATTACCGCAGTCTTTTTTTGAATTGTTTTGGTCGGATGACACAGCCATGGTCGGCCCGCGCGGTCAGGGTGCCCATTGGACGTAAGTCTAGGTAGCCAGCAAACCGGGTGAAATGTCGGAAAAGCCTTACGCAATTGTGCGAAAAACCCCGCCGTTGCCCTATTGGAAAAATATCCGACGAAGTGCACATTGGTGATCTGCTTAGCGATGTCTCACCACTGTGCTAGGGATTTGAATCGAACATGTAGAGAAGGCTATGTCCGACCACGATATTTTGAGTGACGCCGAGCGCGAGTTGCTTAGCTCCGTCATGCTGGAACCTGATCTGCCGCTGCAACGGGTACTGATCGTCGACGACGATAAAGACGCTCGTGAACTGCTGTCAGAGATCCTTGCGTTGGAGGGCATTCGCTGTTTAACCGCCGCCAGTGGCGAAGCGGCACTGAAAATCCTGGTGGCTGAGGCCGAAATCAAAAAGCCCTCGATCGGATTGCTGATTACCGATTTGAGGATGGGGCACGTAGACGGGCTGGATCTGATCCGGCGGATACGTGAGTCGGTTCGGGCAGCGTTACCCATCATCATTGTATCGGGGGACGCCGACGTGAAGGATGCGATCGCCGCGATGCATATGAGCGTGGTGGACTTTCTGCTGAAGCCGATCGATGCCAGTCATCTGCTTGCACTGGTCAAGCGTGAGTTGGGTATTAAATGACTGATTGCTTGTAATTGTTAATTACGAGGTTTGATTGTTTTTGGTGGTTTAGTTTGTAATTTGATTTTTCCAGTTAAGTTGCGAAAAAACTGCTCACAAATAGCGTGTTTATTCTTTCGACGATTCCGTTATGGTTCAATGCATGAATGTCGATAAAGGCATTCATGTAAGGTCATGCCTGGTTTGATTGAACCTTCTGTATCACTATAAAACTGCCAATTTTACTCGCCGATTTTGTGGGTCGAGAATGATGATGGTTGTCTTGAATTCAAGTTGTGGCTGGTTTGCACAGATAAATCAAGATAAAGATCAAATCGTTGTTCCTGAATTGTTGTGCGGGTGTGTATCGCAATGAGGCTCATGTGATAAAAAAAATAGAATTTCGCGATCTTGTACTTATTGTCGGCGTGACAGTCATGTGGGGCAGCAACTATACGGTAATCGATATCAGTCTTGACGGTATTGATCCGTTCATATTGACAGCGCTGCGTTTTACTTTTTGTGCATTGCCACTCATATTTTTCATTCCGAAACCCAAGGGTGTCAGTACATTTGTAACTGTTGTCTACGGTTTGTTGTTCGGTATCGGAATGTGCTGGTTGATGAACTACGGCATGTTTCTTGGTGTCAGTGCGGGCGTGACATCCTTGCTCGTACAGTTCAGTGCGTTTTTCACAGTCATCTGGGGAGTACTGCTGTTCGGCGAGAAAATGTCGGCCATTCAAGTGACCGGTATTCTCATGGCGTTGTTGGGACTGACGTTCATTATTCATGTCACAGACGGCGATGCCGAACACCTTGGGCTTTTTCTGGTACTTCTCGCCGCATTGTTCTGGAGTTTGTGCAATGTGCTGGTCAAGAAAAGCAAGGTGGTTGATGTATTTTCCTTTGTCGTCTGGTCGAGTCTGTATGCCACACCACCGCTTTATCTGATGACTTACTGGGTCAAGGGAGCCGCCCCTTTTCAGGCATTGTTAACGAACATGACTACTCCGGTGCTGGCGTCTGTCCTGTTCCAGGCCTATGTGGCAACGGTATTCGGGTATTGGGTATGGAACCGGATGATTGAGAAGTATCCGGCAAGCCAGGTTGCACCGTTGTCGGTGATTGTTCCGATTTCGGGAATCTTGACGTCGTGGTATGTACTCGACGAACCCATTGGTGGCGAAAAACTGTTTGCCCTGGTCATCACGGTGGTTGGAATTACCCTGTTCATGAATGCATCGAAAATTGGCCGCCACATCGATGCCAGCGCGTTGCGTAACAGGAAGTAGTTGAGCATCTGCAGGACGCAGAAACAAAAATCCCCCGGTATTTCCACCGGGGGATTTTTGTTGAGGGCTGGATTACAACCCGTTCTTCGCCTTGAACTCGCGACGACGACGGTGCAGGACCGGCTCGGTGTAGCCGTTCGGCTGCTTGGTGCCTTCGATCACCAGTTCGACCGCCGCCTGGAAGGCGATGTTGCTGTCGAAGTTCGGCGCCAGCGGGCGGTACAGCGCATCACCAGCGTTCTGACGGTCAACCACCGGCGCCATGCGCTTGAGGCTTTCCATCACTTGCGCTTCGGTAACGACACCGTGACGCAGCCAGTTGGCGATGTGCTGGCTGGAGATCCGCAGCGTTGCACGGTCTTCCATCAGGCCGACGTCGTTGATGTCCGGCACCTTCGAGCAACCCACACCCTGGTCGATCCAGCGCACCACGTAACCGAGAATGCCCTGGCTGTTGTTGTCCAGTTCGTTCTTGATCTGTTCGGCATTCCACTGCGGGTTCACCGCCAGCGGAATGGTCAGGATGTCGTCCACCGAGGCGTGGGCACGTTTGGCCAGCTCGGCCTGGCGAGCGAACACATCGACCTTGTGGTAGTGCAGCGCGTGCAGCGCAGCAGCTGTCGGCGACGGCACCCAAGCCGTGTTGGCACCGGCCAGCGGGTGAGCGATTTTCTGCTCGAGCATCGCTGCCATCAGGTCCGGCATGGCCCACATGCCTTTACCGATTTGCGCGCGACCTTGCAGGCCGGTGCTCAAACCGATATCGACGTTGGAGTTCTCGTAGGCGCCGATCCACTTTTCGGCCTTCATGTCGGCCTTGCGCACCATCGGCCCGGCTTCCATGGAGGTGTGGATTTCATCGCCGGTACGGTCGAGGAAACCGGTGTTGATGAACACCACGCGTTCGCTCGCGGCCTTGATGCAGGCCTTGAGGTTGATCGTGGTACGACGCTCCTCGTCCATGATCCCGACCTTGAGGGTGTTGCGCTTCAGGCCCAACACGTCTTCGATGCGACCGAACAGCTCGTTGGTGAACGCCGCTTCTTCCGGGCCGTGCATCTTCGGTTTAACGATGTAGATCGAACCGGTACGGCTGTTCTTGCGCGAAGTGTTGCCGTTCAGGTTGTGCATCGATGCCAGGCAAGTCACCAGACCATCGAGAATGCCTTCCGGCACTTCGTTGCCCTGACTGTCGAGGATCGCGTCGATGGTCATCAGGTGACCGACGTTACGCACGAACAACAGCGAACGGCCGTGCAGGCTCAGTTCCTTGCCATCCACGCCAGTGTAGGTGCGGTCCGGGTTCATGGTGCGAGTGAAAGTCTGGCCGCCCTTGGCGACGTTTTCCGACAGGTCGCCCTTCATCAGGCCGAGCCAGTTGCGGTAGATCACCACTTTGTCATCGGCGTCGACGGCAGCCACCGAGTCTTCGCAGTCCATGATGGTGGTCAACGCCGCTTCCATCAGGATGTCTTTGACGCCGGCTGCGTCGGTCTGGCCGACCGGGGTGCTGGCATCGACCTGGATTTCGAAATGCAGGCCGTTGTGTTTCAGCAGGATCGCGGTCGGAGCAGCGGCGTCGCCCTGGAAGCCGATCAGCTGTGCATCGTCACGCAGGCCGGTGTTGGAGCCACCCTTGAGGGCGACCACCAGTTTGCCGTTGACGATTTTGTAGGCGGTGGAATCGACATGGGAGCCGGCGGCCAATGGCGCCGATTCGTCGAGGAAGGCGCGGGCGAACGCGATGACCTTGTCGCCACGGACCTTGTTGTAGCCTTTGCCTTTTTCCGCGCCGTCAGCTTCGCTGATGGCGTCGGTGCCGTAGAGCGCGTCGTACAGCGAACCCCAGCGGGCGTTCGAGGCATTGAGGGCGAAGCGGGCATTCATGACCGGAACCACGAGCTGTGGACCGGCCATGCGGGCGATTTCGTCATCGACGTTTTGCGTCGTCGCCTGGAAATCGGCCGCTTCTGGCAGCAGATAACCGATGTCTTGCAGGAAGGCTTTATAAGCCACGGCGTCATGTGATTGACCGGCACGGGATTGGTGCCAGCCATCAATACGAGCCTGGAAATCATCGCGTTTGGCGAGTAGGGCTTTGTTCTTCGGTGCCAGGTCATGAATGACCTTGTCGGCACCGGCCCAGAACTGGTCGGCGGTGAGGCCGGTTCCGGGAATGGCTTCGTTGTTCACGAAGTCGAACAGGACTTTGGCGACCTGCAGGCCACCGACTTGAACGTGTTCAGTCATTGCTTGCCTCACTCTGCTCAGCTATTTCGCTTTTCAGCTCTTCAATTTAACAATGAAGCCTTTGGCCATTTAAACCACAAACCCGTCTACCAGTACATGCCAATGAGCGGCGGCTGGGGTGGGACCAATCAACGGCTTGGGGCCTTGCTGACAGGGCTTTCAGGGTTGCGAACGTGCCTGCGGCAGACATCGATCCAACGTTATGTAGTGCGCGCTGCGGCATACTACATGATGAATTGCGGTTGTGAAAATTAGACTAATTACGTCGTTCTGCGACCCCATGACGCATTGCGGTCACGGCGCGGAACAGGATGTTCTCAAAAAACCAGTAGATTGTTCCAGCTAAATATCAAAAGTTGTACACATAATCTTTGTGTCCCTGCTATGAAGCTTTGCCTTTGTGGCGAGGGAGCTTGCTCCCGTTCGACTGCGAAGCAGGCGCAAAACGAGCCAACTCGGTCTCCATTGATCGCTGCAGAGGGCCGCTTCGCGCCCCAGCGGGAGCAAGCTCCCTCGCCACAAGAGCAGTGCCGCGCCGAATCTATCTCCTGCCTATACTTGTTTTTCCATTACAAAAGTCATGACCAGAGAGGGCTGCGCCATGGACCACCTCGTACTCACCGTTTTCGCACCGGACAAGCCCGGGCAGGTCGAGCGCATTGCCCAGTGCATCGCCGAGCATGGTGGCAACTGGCTGGAAAGCCGCATGTCGCGCATGGCCGGGCAATTCGCGGGAATTTTGCGTGTCGGCGTGCCGGCTGAAGCCTACGACGAACTGGTCGATGCCCTGCAGGGATTATCCAGCCAGGGCATTCGGGTGTTGATCGCGGAAAGCGGCATCGAGCAATCCTGCACCTGGAAGCCGATTGCCATGGAGTTGGTGGGCAACGACCGCCCGGGGATTGTGCGTGATATCACTCGGTTGTTGAGCGAGCAGGGGGTCAACCTTGAGCGACTGGTCACGGAAGTGCGCCCGGCACCCATGAGTAGCGAGCCGCTGTTTCATGCCGAGGCGATTCTCGCCGTTCCGCTGACGCTGTCGCTGGACGTTCTGCAATCACGCCTGGAAACCCTGGCCGACGACCTGATGGTTGAGTTGGTACTGCGTAGCGATCCCTGACAGGGTTATCCAAGTTAAACGTGCACCTGCCTGTGGATAACCTGTAGAGACAGCCCGCAACGCCATACCAGCCGTGGCTTTGCGGAGCATGATCAAAAAATCACCAGTATTCAGTGACTTGCGCACAATCGGCGGGGATCACGCTGTGGATAACCTTGGGAAGGAACGGTGCAGGCCAAGAGGGACGTGGCCTGCAGAGGTTTGTGCGTTTTTTGATCAGCTGCGGCGGCGCAGGCTGATGACCGCATCGACGCTGTAGACCGCCAGGCCCGCCCAGATGAAGATGAACGCGACCAGGGTGCTGGACGACAGGTGCTCGTCAAACAGCAGAACCGCTTGCAACAGCACCAGGGTCGGCGCCAGGTACTGCAGAAAACCCAGAGTCGTGTAGGGCAAGTGTCGCGCAGCAGCGTTGAAGCAGACCAGCGGCACCAAGGTGATCGGCCCGGCCGCGACCAGCCACCAGGCTTGCGAGGTGGTCCAGAATTCAGCTTGTGCACTGCTGGCCATCGGGTTGAGCAGCAACCAGCCAATGGCGATCGGCACCAGCATCCAGGTTTCCACCACCAGGCCCGGCAGAGCCTTGACCGGTGCCTGCTTGCGAATCAGTCCGTAGAAGCCGAAGGTCAGGGCCAGCACCAGTGACACCCAGGGCAGGCTGCCGACTTGCCACACTTGCTGGGCCACGCCGACGGTCGCCAGGCCCACGGCGATCCACTGCATGCGCCGCAGCCGCTCGCCGAGAATCAGCATGCCCAACAGCACGTTCACCAGCGGGTTGATGTAGTAACCGAGGCTGGCTTCGAGCATGCGTCCGTTGTTCACCGACCAGACGTAGGTCAGCCAGTTGGCCGCGATCAGGCTCCCGCTCAGTGCGAGGATCGCCAGGCGCTTGGGGTTCTGGCGCAATTCCCGCCACCAGCCCGGGTGCTTCCAGACCAGCAGCAGCAACCCGCCGAACAGCGCTGACCACAGCACCCTGTGGATGATGATTTCCACGGCAGGCACGCTGGCGATGGCTTTGAAATAGAGCGGGAACAGTCCCCAGATGATGTAGGCACTCAGACCCAGTATGTACCCGCGACGCGGGTTGGCGGCTTGCATGCAGAATCCTTGCTTAGGCAGCTAACAAAGAGGGGATTGTAAGGAGATTTGTCTACGAATGTCCTGACTGAATAGGTAGGGTATTTGTGAACATGGACACCTGTGGGTGCGGGCTCACTCCCACAGGGTTTCGGGTGGGGTCAGAAGAGCTTGAGCGGTTCTTCATTGAGCGCCGCGCATTGCTCGCGCAACGCCAGCACCTGATCGCCCCAGTAACGCTCGGTGCCGAACCACGGGAAACTATGGGGGAACGCCGGGTCGTCCCAGCGACGGGCCAGCCAGGCGCTGTAGTGCAACAGGCGCAGGGCACGCAGAGGTTCGATCAGTGCCAGTTCCCGCGGGTCGAAGTCGTGAAACTCGTTGTAGCCGTCCATCAATTCCGACAACTGACTCAGACAATCCTGACGATCACCGGCGAGCATCATCCAGATGTCCTGCACCGCCGGGCCCATCCGGCAGTCATCCAGATCGACGATATGGAACATCTCGTCGCGACACATCATGTTGCCGGGGTGGCAATCGCCGTGCATGCGGATGTTCTGGTGCGGCGTGTTGCAGTAGGCATCTTCCACGCGCTTGAGCAGATCCCGGGCCACCGACTCGTAGGCAGGCAGCAGGCTGCGGGGTATGAAATTGCCTTCCAGTAGGGTGTTGAGTGAGTCGTGGCCAAAGTTTTTCACGCCCAGGGCTTCGCGGTGGTCGAACGGTCTGGTCGAGCCGACCGCATGCAGACGACCGAGCAACTGGCCCAGGCGATACAGTTGATCCAGATTGCCCGGCTCCGGCGCGCGACCGCCGCGGCGAGGGAACAGGGTGAAACGGAAGCCGTTGTGTTCGTGCAGGGTTTCTCCGTTGTGGATCAACGGCGCCACCACCGGCACCTCGCAGTCGGCGAGTTCGGCGGTGAATTGGTGCTCCTCCAGGATCGCTGCGTTGCTCCAGCGCTGGGGCCGATAGAACTTGGCGATCAGCGGCTCGGCGTCTTCGATGCCGACTTGGTAGACGCGGTTCTCGTAGCTATTGAGCGCCAGAATGCGCGCGTCGCTGAGAAAACCAATGCTTTCGACGGCATCGAGCACGAGGTCGGGTGTGAGGGTTTCAAACGGGTGGGCCATGCTGACTCCTGCGCGCAGCAGGCGGCTGCGTCCGGCCAGGCATGGTAGCGCAGACGGCGGGGCTTTAGGGGGTAGGCTTGAGATGCGTGGTGTTTGGGCTGACGCCATCTCGGCGAGCCCGCTCCCACAGGATCACCCTCGAACACGGATATTGTGTTCGCTGAAGATAACTGTGGGAGCAGTGTTGCCCGCGATGAGGCCGGATCAGGCGCCGACGATCCCGCCATCCTCACGGTTGATCGCGATCACCGAAGAGCGCGGCTTGCCGTTCGGCAAATGCTCCGGGAAGGTCGAACCACCGTTTTCACCCGGATGCTGAATCCCGACAAACAGAGTTTTCTGGTCCGGTGAGAAGCTGATGCCGGTGACTTCACAACCCACCGGCCCGACCATGAAACGGCGGATTTCGCCGCTGGCAGGGTCGGCACAGAGCATCTGGTTGTTGCCCATGCCGGCAAAGTCACCGGCATTGCTGACATCGCCATCGGTCAGGATCCACAAGCGACCGGCCTTGTCGAAACCGAGACCGTCCGGGCTGTTGAACATGTTCTCAGGCGTGATATTCGGAGAGCCGGCTTTTGGCGTTCCGGCGTGGGCCGTTGGGTTGCCGGCGACCACAAACAGATCCCAGGCAAAGGTGTGCGAGGCGTGATCGTCACGCTCGGTGCGCCAGCGCAGGATCTGCCCGTAGACGTTCTTCTCCCGCGGGTTCGGTCCGCCCACCGGCTGGCCGTCTTCGCCGCGTTTGGCGTTGTTGGTCAGGGTGCAGTAGACCTGGCCGTCCTTGGGGCTGACCACAATCCATTCCGGGCGGTCCATGCGCGTGGCCTTGACCACGCTGGCAGCCAGGCGTGCATGAATCAACACTTCGGCCTGGTCGGCAAAGCCGCTGCTGGCGTCGATGCCGTTCTTGCCATGGGTCAGTTCAACCCATTCCCCGCGCCCCTTGGGGTGATCGGTGTTGCCGTCACCGGCATCGAAACGCGCGACGTACAAGGTGCCGTGATCGAGAATGTCGCGGTTGGCCTTGAGGTTCTTGTGGTTGATCTTGTCGCGACTGACGAACTTGTAGATGAATTCGCCACGCTCATCGTCGCCCATGTACACCACGGCGTGACCGTCGGCGGTTTCAGCCAGGGCGGCGTTTTCATGTTTGAAGCGACCCAGGGCCGTGCGTTTTACCGGCGTTGATTTAGGATCGAACGGGTCGATTTCCACCACCCAGCCGTGACGGTTGAGCTCGTTGGGGTTCTTGGCCAGGTCGAAGCGCTCGTCGTGCGGGTGCCAGTTGATCTCTTTGCTGGTCGCCACGGCGCCGTAGCGCTTTTGTCCGGCATCGAATTTCTGCTCGGTATTGCTGCTGCCGAAGCAGTCGGTGAAGTTCTCTTCGCAGGTCAGGTAAGTGCCCCAGGGGGTCTTGCCGTTGGCGCAGTTCTGGAAGGTGCCCAACACGTTCTTGCCGTGCGGGTCGGCGCTGGTCTTGAGCAAGGCATGTCCAGCCGCCGGACCGCTCAGGGTGATCGGCGCGTTGCCGTGAATGCGGCGGTTGTAGCGCGAGCCCTGGACGAACTGCCACTGGCCGTTTTTGCGCTGCACTTCGATCACCGACACACCTTCGCTGGCCAGGGCTTTGCGCACATCGTCCGGCGATTGCGGCATGCCGCCGTGGGGGTAGAGGTAGCGGTAGTTGGTGTATTCGTTGTTGATGGCCATCAACGCCCGGTCTTTTTCACCGGGGAATTCGAACAGGCTCATGCCGTCGTTGTTGTCACCGAACTGCACTTCCTGATGCTCGGCCGTGCCGTTGCCGCTCGGGTCGAATGCCGGACCGTCCTTGTGCAGGGGCTGGCCCCAACTGATCAGCACGGAGGACTTGTAGCCAGGTGGCAGGGTGATGGTGTCGGTCGTAGCGGCTGCAATGCTTTCGAAACCAAGCAGTTGACTGTTGCCGGCGCTGACGCTGGCGGCCAGCACACTGCGGCTCAACAAGTTGCCACCGAGAAACATCGCCGCGCCGCACAGGGCACCTGCGCTGATGAAGCCGCGACGGCTGAGGCCGACCATCTGTTCGAGGTCGGTGGACTGGTTTTCTTCTAATAGGCTCATTTCAGGCTCCCTGCGGTTTTGGCAGTCACCTTAATGGCGGGTAATGACGCTTTTGTTGCAGTTTTGCTTACAGCGGCGTGCCCAGCAGAACCCTGGACGGCGAGAACTCGACTCGTACCGCTTTGCCGCTCTCCAATCCGAGGGATCGCAGGTACTCGGGCTCGGCCAAGGCGCACAGGGTAGGGCCGTTCGGCAGGGTGATGCGCACTTCGCAGGGGCCGTCTTCGGCATCGAGAATCTTCTCGATGATGCCCTTCAGGCAATTGTTTCCAGGCGTTTCAGTCGAGTCGATTTCCAGTACATCGAGCCATCCGGCCTTGACCAGGGCCACGACTTCGGTGCCGATTTGCAGCTCCAGGCGTTCGGTGCTGTCGTGGGTGATTTGCGCGTCGACGATCAGGTCTTCGGCCACTTTCAGGCGTATCAGGTCGTTACGTCCCTGGGGCTCGATGGCTGCGACCTTGCCGTGCAACTGATTGCGGGCGCTGGTCCTGAGCATCAAGCGCCCGAGCAGGTCCAGGTCACTGGCGTCCTCGGCGGCTTCCAGCACTTGTGCCTGCAGCACTTGCAGCCTTTGATACAAACGCAGTACCCGTTCGCCTTCCGGGGACAATCGGGCGCCGCCACCGCCTTTGCCGCCGACGATGCGCTCCACCAACGGTTTCTGCGCAAGGTTGTTCAGCTCATCGATCGCGTCCCACGCGGCCTTGTAGCTCAGGCCCGCGCTTTTCGCCGCGCGGGTAATCGAACCCTGCTCGGCAATGTGCTGCAGCAAAGCGATGCGTTGCGGGCGGCGGACGATGTGCTGGGACAACAGGGTAGGCAGGGACATGGTGAGTCGCTTTGGGCTGTGACGATGGGGAGGACGTTGGCGGCTTGAGGCGCACTAGTCAAGTCAGGGCGACTTACCGGGTTTTGGTGTGCGGGCCAGGCAATAGATGTCGACTCGCGCCGCACCCGCCTTCATCAACAGGCGGGCAAGGGTTTGCGCCGTCGCGCCGGTGGTGAGTACATCGTCCACCAGTGCCAGGTGCCGACCCGCCACCACAGCGCCTTGGGTCACGTTGAATGCATTGCGCAGATTCTTGCGCCGTGCGTCGGCGTTGAGCACCTGTTGCGCTTCGGTGTCCAGCGTGCGCAATAGCGCCCGCTCATCGCAGGGGATTCCTAGTCGGGAGCTGAGCCATCGCGCCAGCATCGCCGCCTGATTGAACCCGCGTTTGCGCAAGCGTTGGCGAGCCAGCGGCACCGGCAGCAGTGCGTCAGGCCGATCCAGATCGTTATCGAAACGATCCAGCAGGTGTTGGCCGAGGAGTTCGCCCAGCAGGTGGCCAAAAGGCCATTTGGCGCTGTGCTTGAAGCGAGTGATCAGACTGTCGACGGGAAAACCGTAGGTCCAGGGTGCGACAACCTGGTGGAAGGCCGGGGGATGATTCTGGCAATGGCCGCAGGTCAGGCCAGCCGCCGGCAGCGGCAGGGCGCAGGTCCGGCACTGATCGCCGAGCCAGGGCAGTTCCGTTTCACAGGCCATGCAGATCGGCGTGCTGTCGTCGGCTGGCTCATCGCACAACAAACAGGATTGGTTGTTTTCTAACCAGATGTAAACCTGCCCTTCGTATTGAGGTTGACAGCGCATCGCTCTTCCTTAAACATGCCCAACATCCGTGTCGCGCCTGTGGGTATTGCATTGCCCCGGCCACTTGCCAAGCCAGAACAAAGGAATCGCCCATGAGCGCCAGCACCACTGCCACCCTGCGTCATGACTGGACTTTAGCCGAAGTCAAAGCACTCTTCGTACAGCCATTCAACGACCTGCTGTTTCAGGCGCAGACGGTGCACCGTGCGCATTTCGACGCCAACCGTGTCCAGGTCTCGACCCTGCTGTCGATCAAGACCGGCGCTTGCCCGGAAGACTGCAAGTACTGTCCGCAGTCCGGGCACTACAACACCGGCCTGGAAAAAGAAAAGCTGATGGAAGTGCAGAAGGTCCT
Source organism: Pseudomonas vancouverensis (assembly GCF_004348895.1). Taxonomy (GTDB): domain Bacteria; phylum Pseudomonadota; class Gammaproteobacteria; order Pseudomonadales; family Pseudomonadaceae; genus Aquipseudomonas; species Aquipseudomonas vancouverensis. The sequence goes on along the minus strand of NZ_RRZK01000007.1, from coordinate 89,728 downwards.
TGAAGAGGCAGCGCGCGCCAAGGCCATCGGTTCGACCCGTTTCTGCATGGGCGCGGCGTGGAAGCATCCTTCGGCCAAAGACATGCCCTACGTGCTGAAGATGGTCGAAGGCGTTAAAGCGCTGGGCCTGGAAACCTGCATGACCCTCGGTCGCCTGGATCAGGAGCAGACCGAAGCCCTGGCCAAGGCGGGTCTGGATTACTACAACCACAACCTCGACACCTCGCCGGAGTTCTACGGCAGCATCATCACCACGCGTACCTACAGCGAGCGTCTGCAGACCCTGGCCTATGTCCGTGATTCGGGGATGAAGATCTGCTCCGGCGGCATCCTCGGCATGGGCGAGTCCCTCGACGACCGTGCCAACCTGCTGATCCAGCTGGCCAACCTGCCGGAGCATCCGGAGTCGGTGCCGATCAACATGCTGGTGAAAGTGGCCGGTACGCCGCTGGAAAACGCCGAGGACATCGACCCGTTCGATTTCATCCGCATGCTCGCGGTGGCCCGCATCCTGATGCCGAAGTCCCACGTGCGCCTGTCCGCCGGCCGTGAAGCCATGAACGAGCAGATGCAGGCCCTGGCTTTTTTCGCCGGCGCCAACTCGATTTTCTACGGCGAGAAACTGCTGACCACCGCCAACCCGCAGGCCGACAAGGACATGCAGTTGTTCTCGCGCCTGGGCATTCTGCCGGAGGCTCGCGAAGAGCACGCCGACGAGGTGCATCAGGCCGCTATCGAGCAGGCGCTGGTGGAGCAGAAGAGCAGCGAGCAGTTTTATAACGCGGCTGTTTGATCGAATCTGGAATGCAAAACCTGTGGGAGCGGGCTTGCCAGTCGACATCATTGTTGAACCTGGCGCCGTAATCGCGAGCAAGCTCGCTCCCACAGGGCGTTGTGTCTAGTCCAAAACCAGGATCAACCATCGAGGCCTGCATGTCTTTCGATCTCGCCGCACGCCTTGCTGCCCGTCGTGCCGAAAATCTCTACCGCCAGCGTCCATTGCTGGAAACCCCGCAGGGGCCGCAAGTGGTGGTCGATGGCCAGCCGTTGCTGGCGTTCTGCAACAACGATTACCTCGGCCTGGCCAATCACCCGCAAGTGATTGAAGCCTGGCGCGCCGGTGCGGCGAAATGGGGCGTGGGCGGTGGTGCTTCGCATCTGGTCATCGGTCATAGCGGCCCGCATCACGCCCTGGAAGAAGCGTTGGCTGACTTGACCGGCCGTCCCCGTGCGCTGCTGTTCACCACGGGCTACATGGCCAACCTCGGCGCAGTGACTGCGTTGGTGGGGCAGGGCGACACGGTGCTTGAAGACCGGCTCAATCATGCGTCGTTGCTCGATGCCGGCTTGTTATCCGGTGCGCGGTTCAACCGTTATCTGCACAACGATGCCGAGAGCCTGGCCAAACGCCTGGAAAAAGCCACCGGCAATACGCTGGTGGTCACCGACGGCGTATTCAGCATGGACGGCGACATCGCCGATCTGCCAGCGCTGGCGCATGCGGCCAAAGCCAAAGGCGCTTGGCTGATGGTGGATGACGCCCACGGCTTCGGTCCCTTGGGGGCCAACGGTGGCGGCATCGTCGAGCACTTCGGGCTGAGCACTGACGATGTCCCCGTTCTGGTGGGCACCCTCGGTAAAGCCTTCGGTACGGCGGGTGCTTTTGTCGCCGGCAGCGATGAGCTCATCGAAAGCCTGATCCAGTTCGCTCGACCCTACATCTACACCACCAGTCAGCCGCCAGCCCTGGCCTGCGCGACGCTGAAAAGCCTGGAATTGCTGCGCAGCGAGCACTGGCGCCGCGAGCATCTCAAGACCTTGATTCGCCAGTTCCGCCAGGGTGCCGAGCAGATCGGCCTGACCTTGATGGACAGTTTCACACCGATTCAGCCAATCCTGATCGGCGATGCCGCTCGGGCGCTGCGCTTTTCACAGCTGCTGCGCGAACGCGGCCTGATGGTAACGGCGATCCGTCCACCCACCGTGCCGGCAGGCAGTGCGCGTTTGCGGGTGACCTTGACCGCCGCCCACAGTGAGGCGCAGGTACAGCTATTGTTAGAGGGGTTGGCCGATTGTTTTCAACAACTGGGGACGGAGCCAAGTCATGCGTGATCGTCTGATTCTGCTGCCCGGTTGGGGCCTCGGCGTGTCACCCCTGCAACCACTCGCCGCTGCATTGCAGGGGCTGGACGAGCACCTGCACGTCGAGATCGAGCCCCTGCCTGAATTGGAGTCGAGCGATCTCGATGAATGGCTCGATGAGCTTGACTCGACATTGCCTCAAGACGCCTGGCTCGGCGGTTGGTCGCTCGGTGGCATGCTCGCCTCGGCATTGGCCGAACGCCGCGGTGATCGCTGTTGCGGCTTACTGACCCTGGCGAGCAACGCATCCTTTGTTGCCCATGAGCATTGGTCGAGTGCGATGCCGGCCGACACCTTCGATGCATTCCTGGCAGGATGTGAAGCCGATCCTCGCCTGACCTTGAAGCGTTTCTCCCTGCTCTGTGCCCAAGGTGCCGAGGACCCGCGTGGCTTGTCGCGATTGTTGCTGGGTGGGGCACCGCATACCACTGCGTCGGTGTTGATCAGTGGTTTGCAGGTGCTGGCGCAACTGGATACGCGCCAAGCGTTGCAGTCCTATCGTGGCCCGCAACTGCATCTGTTTGCCGGCCTGGACGGGCTGGTTCCGGCGGAAGCCGCCGGTGAGTTGCTGGCGTTGCTGCCGGATGTCGAAATTGGCCTGATTGAACAGGCCAGCCACGGGTTTCTTCTGGAGGATCCCCACGGTGTGGCGGGGGCGATCCAGGCGTTTTTGCATGAGAGCGGCGATGACTGATCTTTCCCTTCGCAACCTGCCCGGCGGCTTGCCCGACAAGCGTCAGGTCGCGGCATCTTTCTCCCGTGCCGCAGCGAGCTACGACAGCGTCGCCGAATTGCAGCGGGACGTTGGCAGTCAACTGCTTCACCGATTGCCGACGGATTTTGCCCCGCAACGCTGGCTGGATCTGGGTTGCGGCACCGGGTATTTCAGTCGCGCCCTGAACCAGTGCTTCCCGGCGAGCCATGGTGTGGCGCTGGACATCGCCGAAGGCATGCTCAATCACGCGCGGCCGTTGGGTGGTGCAACGCACTTCATTGCCGGCGACGCCGAGCGCTTGCCGTTGCAGGACGCGACCTGCGACCTGATCTTTTCCAGTCTGGCGGTGCAATGGTGTGCGGACTTCGCCTCAGTGCTGCGTGAGGCTCATCGGGTGCTAAAACCGGGTGGCATTTTCGCCTTTGCTAGTCTGTGTGTAGGCACTCTGGTTGAGCTGCGTGACAGCTGGCGTCAGGTCGATGGCCTGGTCCACGTCAATCGCTTCCGAGAGTTCGCCAAGTATGAGCAATTGTGCGCGGCCAGTGGCTTGCAGGTCGTCAGCCTGCAAAACCGTGCACATGTGCTGCATTATCCGGATGTGCGCAGTCTGACCCATGAACTCAAGGCGCTGGGTGCGCACAATATCAATCCCGGCCGCCCCGGCGGCTTGACCGGCAGGGCACGGATACTGGGATTGGTCGAGGCATATGAGCAGTTTCGTCAGGCGCGGGGCCTGCCGGCGACTTATCAAGTGGTATACGCCGTTATGGAGAAACCCTTATGAGCGTGGCCTATTTCATTACGGGCACGGATACGGATGTCGGCAAGACCACGGTTGCGGCAGGACTGCTGCACGCGGCGCGGTCGGCGGGTTTGAGCACGGCGGCGGGTAAACCGGTAGCTTCGGGCTGCGAGGTGACGCCCAAAGGCTTGCGCAATGCCGATGCCCTGGCGTTGCAAGCGCAGTGCTCGTTGCCGTTAACCTACGATCAGATCAACCCGGTGGCGTTCGAACCGGCCATCGCACCGCACCTGGCCGCACGTGAGGCGGGTGTCGCGCTGACGGTGCAGTCCTTGCTCGCGCCGATGCGACAGATCCTCGACATGCACGCCGATTTCACTTTGATCGAAGGGGCTGGGGGCTGGCGCGTACCCTTGGCCGATCAGGACAATCTGTCTGACCTTGCCATCGCCTTGCAGCTGCCGGTGATCCTGGTGGTCGGCGTGCGGCTGGGCTGCATCAGCCATGCCTTGTTGACGGCCGAGGCCATTGCCCGGGACGGTTTGCAGCTGGCGGGCTGGGTGGCCAACATCATTGATCCGAAGACTTCGCGCCTGGAAGAAAACCTTGCCACGCTGGCGGAGCGTCTGCCCGCACCCTGCCTGGGGCGAGTGCCGAAGCTGAAGCCGGCGACGGCCGAGGGCGTGGCAGAGCACCTGCAGCTGGATCTGCTGGACTGATTTGATCTACCTGTGGGCTTTGCCTATGACAAGGCACTCTGCCATTAGTGTTTTTGACGGGCCTTTTCCCAACAGGTCTGCTTCAATGAGTGCTGTTGATCCTTTGCAAGGACGAGTTCTCCCATGGAAATCTCAGGAAACAGCGCTTTTTATGCCGGTCTGAGCACTATTCAGACAGGGCAGAACCGCGTCGATCAGGCAGCCAGCCAGATCGCCAACACCACCGTCGAACGTTCCGTCACCAGCCAGTCTTCCGAGACTCAGGTTGATCGGTTGCTGTCCGTCGATCGCAGTCAGCAATCAGACGTTGCAAAAAATGTGGTCGACATGGCCCAGGGCAAGGTCCAGACAGAACTCGGCGTGAAAGTCGCCAAGGCCGCCGACGAAATGCTCGGCACGCTGATCGATACCTACGCCTGATTTATTGCTCAATCCGCCTCCAGCGCCGCGCTTGTTCGCGGCGTTTTTCTGCGTAAGTCCTTCTTCCTCAACTAGTCTTTTTTCAATGACCCGGTTGCCTCGCCAGAGTGACCGTACAGTCGCGTTTCTGCCTGTTCGACAGGTGATGACGAACGGCAAAAGATCGATGCTTGACAAGATTTGGGCGTAAACGTATGTTTCAAACAACTGTTTGATCGCAACAACAAATCCATGCGGTCGTTCATTCCCGGTTACATCAGCAGAGGTTTATCGCTATGCCTGACTACAAGGCCCCCTTGCGTGATATTCGCTTCGTTCGTGACGAACTGCTCGGTTACGAAGCGCACTATCAGAGCCTTCCAGCTTGCGCGGACGCAACGCCAGACATGGTCGACGCCATTCTCGAAGAAGGCGCCAAGTTTTGTGAGCAGGTACTGGCTCCGCTGAACCGTGTGGGCGACCTCGAAGGCTGCACCTGGAGCGAGTCCGGCGTTAAGACCCCGACTGGCTTCAAAGAGGCCTACAAGCAATTCGTCGAAGGTGGCTGGCCAAGCCTGGCCCACGACGTCGAGCACGGCGGCCAAGGCCTGCCGGAGTCCCTGGGCCTGGCGATCAGCGAAATGGTCGGCGAGTCCAACTGGTCGTGGGGCATGTACCCAGGCCTGTCGCACGGCGCGATGAACACCATCTCCGAGCACGGTACCCCTGAGCAGCAAGAGGCTTACCTGACCAAGCTGGTATCCGGCGAGTGGACCGGCACCATGTGCCTGACCGAACCGCACTGCGGCACCGACCTGGGCATGCTGCGCACCAAGGCCGAGCCTCAGGCCGATGGTTCCTACAAGGTTTCCGGCACCAAGATTTTCATCTCGGCCGGTGAACACGACATGGCCGACAACATCGTCCACATCGTACTGGCCCGCCTGCCGGACGCTCCGGCTGGCACCAAAGGCATCTCCCTGTTCATCGTGCCGAAGTTCCTGCCGAACGCCGACGGTTCGGTTGGCGCGCGCAACGCGGTGTCCTGCGGTTCCCTGGAACACAAGATGGGCATCCACGGCAACGCCACCTGCGTGATGAACTTCGACGGCGCCACCGGTTTCCTGATCGGCCCGGCGAACAAAGGCCTGAACTGCATGTTCACCTTCATGAACACCGCGCGCCTGGGTACCGCACTGCAAGGTCTGGCCCACGCTGAAGTCGGTTTCCAGGGCGGCCTGAAATACGCTCGCGACCGTCTGCAAATGCGCTCGCTGACTGGCCCGAAAGCGCCGGACAAAGCCGCTGACCCGATCATCGTGCACCCAGATGTACGCCGCATGCTGTTGACCATGAAGGCCTTCGCCGAAGGCAACCGTGCGATGGTGTACTTCACCGCCAAACAGGTCGACATCGTCAAGTACGGCGTGGACGAAGAAGAGAAGAAGAAAGCCGACGCACTGCTGGCTTTCATGACTCCGATCGCCAAGGCGTTCATGACCGAAGTCGGTTTCGAATCGGCCAACCACGGCGTGCAGATCTACGGCGGCCACGGCTTCATCGCCGAGTGGGGCATGGAGCAGAACGTTCGCGACAGCCGCATTTCGATGTTGTACGAAGGCACCACCGGCATCCAGGCACTCGACCTGCTGGGCCGTAAAGTGCTGATGACTCAAGGCGAGGCTCTGAAAGGCTTCACCAAGATCGTGCACAAGTTCTGCCAGAACAACGAAGGCAACGAAGCGGTTCAAGAGTTCGTCGCGCCACTGGCCGCACTGAACAAGGAATGGGGCGAGCTGACCATGAAGGTCGGTATGGCGGCCATGAAGGATCGCGAAGAAGTCGGCGCGGCCTCGGTGGACTACCTGATGTACTCCGGTTATGCCTGCCTGGCTTACTTCTGGGCTGACATGGCGCGCCTGGCTGCCGAGAAGCTGGCTGCCGGCACTTCGGAAGAGGCGTTCTACACCGCCAAGCTGCAGACTGCGCGTTTCTACTTCCAGCGCATCCTGCCGCGTACCCGTACTCACGTTGCAACCATGCTGTCGGGTGCCAACAACCTGATGGACATGAAAGAAGAGAACTTCGACCTGGGCTACTAAGTCCCGGCGCGGTACTCGCAAGAAAAAACCGCCGCTCCCTCGGGATCGGCGGTTTTTTTATGCCTTGTCGTCAGCGCTTTTTCACCATGGTGTCGGTTCCAGCGGGCCGACGCCGGTCGGGGTGCTCGCGCCTTCACCATTGCGGATGAACGGCAGGTGCCAGAAATCGTTCGGCACATTGGGATCACCGGGTCTCACGCCTTCGGGGAAGATGAACTCGAACACCGGTGCCACGTACTGCCCCGCAGTCAAACCGTTGGCCACAGTCAGCCGGCTGGCGTTTTGAATGCAGTTGTCGACACCGGTTTGCGACAGCGAGTTTTGTGGCACGCACAGCGAGCGCGCAACGACACGCAAGGTCCGGGTCGGCTGGCTCAAAAGACCGGTAGGCGCCTTGGTGGCACGCAATCTGGCCCGTTGTGGCTGCGCACCCACATTCTGCGTGGTGATGCCGCCCGAAGCACCCAGGCAAGCGGTGCCCAAACCAGTGGCAGGGTTGCATTCACCGGTCATCTCGAAAGGTGTCACCCAGCGATTGGTCTGTGCGCCTGTGGTTGGGTTGACATCGATCAGATAGATATCGACCGGGGTCTTGATGTCGGTGGTCGAGGCTTCGAGGAAGATTCGGTCCTGGGTTTCCTGGTCTGCACCGCCGATAGCGGTCACCGCAGGATCCGCGGTCCCGACGCCGAACTCACCGATCGCCAGGTAGCTGGGTTGAGTGCCGGGTTGAGTGTAGATCCCGACATTGGCCTCGATGGTGTGCGCGGAAATGAAGTCCGGGCTGCCGGTGGTCGCCGATTTGAACAGGGTGCCGGCATAGCTGATGAAGTCGCCGACTTCGAATGGCGCCTGTTGCGTCGGGTCAGGATCGGTCGCGGTGCGTGTGGCATCGCTGAAGCGCTTCATGACGAACTGGCTGCAATACACCTGACCGACCGCAGGTTGCGAAAGCTCTCCGCTGGCCGGCAGTGTCACGCCGGCCTGGCTGAAGTTGCGGCAGTTGTTGGTGGTGGTCGGGGTGACCACTTTAGGCCGGTTTTTCTGTGGGCACAGGGCATCGTCGCCGGAGATACTGCGCGGCACACACATCGGGTAGCCGGTGGCGGCGTGGATGGTGGGGTTGGCGTCATCGACGGAGAAGCGCGGGTCGGGGCTCTGCGCGCGACCAAAACGGCCGTTCGGGTCGTTGATCTGGATGATGGTCGGTTGCGAGGGATTGCCGCTGTCGACTTCGATGTTGCCATTGGTGTAGTCGATTCGGGAAATGTAGCCATTACCAACGTTGGTCGATTGCTGCGAGACATAGATCAGCCCGGCAATTTTCTTGTCGGCGACGAAGTTGCCCACCACATGGATTTCGAACGACGGGTAGGCGGGTGGCGTTTTGTTCAGCGCCAGCGAGCCACCGTGGACAAAGTCCGCCCAGCTCAGGGTGTTGGCCGGCATCTGCATGATGGTGTTGCAAGGGACGGTGATGGTGACGCCGTTCAGTTGTACGGTACCGCCGTAGCGGGCCGGATCCGTAGTGCCGGGGCAATTCACATTGGTAGCGTCCAGTGTCATGTTCTGGATAAAACCGGTGACGTCAAAGCCATGTACTGCATTCGGATTGGCGAATACCGGATCGGGCAGGGTGGGCGTTGCAAACGGCGGCGTGGCACCTTTGACGGGCGGTTTGTCCGTGCCGTTTTTAGCCCATGCAGTGCCGGCCCCTCCGGCGCCCAGAGCGAGGGCGACCATGCCGGCGAGCAACGCGTGGCGACCAAGACCTTTGTGGTGCGGTGCACGGGTGAGTGTTTCAGCGAGCGTAGATAAACGCATGGTTGTCTCCACAATCTTGCAGGACCTGTTGCCGGCCAATCGGTAGACCCTGCCAATGCGTGGAATCCTGCGCAGTGAAGACGGTAAGGTGTTGAGGCTCAATCCGGGTGGACAAGTGCCAGGGTATGCGAGGTGCATCCTGAGGCGAGTCCTCCAGGTACTGTCTGTCGGCGATGTGCTGGCCGGTTCCGAACACAAGCGCGAGAGAAATTTCCCTGAGCCTGGAGGGGCCATAGCAGTAGTCGTGCCTGATTGCGCACGATCAGTTGGCAGCCAATAAAAATGCGGGCTGCAGGGGCGTTAGTTGCTTTTTATATAACTATACCGATGTGATTAACACCAAAGTAGGGGGGTATATACACCCAACTTTGGGCGTGTTCCCGGTCGCTGTAAGCTTTCCAGTTAATCATCTCGAAAGTAAATGAATGAGAACGGTTGCTTATAGGTATCCGAAAGGATCAAGTGTGGCAAGCGATATTTTTCCTGGGTGGGAAGTGTGCAAAATTGGCTGGGTTAACAAGTGCGGGGGAAAGACAATAGCTCACGCAGTGCAACTTGTGCACGAGTGAGTTATTTTCATTACTATGTACTTTGGTATTTAACGCTGTGCGAATTAACAGTTTAAGTGTATTCGCTCATCCGAGTGTTTATTCGGAATTAGCAATTACTCTGCCAGCTTTTTCATGGATCTGCTCATGTGGCTTTGTGCTTGTAAATAATAGCTTTTTTACTTCGTTGTGAGTTGGCTGGCCCTGGCTGCTGGGGAAATGCACCCGAAGTTGGGGATATTTAACCACTATTGAGCAAGTGCCATTTTTTAGCTTTGCCGTGTGAGCGGTTGCATACGACGACTGCAATAAAAATTTTTATCTTTTTGCTGTTGAAATTATTTGTTACAGCTAAAGTGAGGTTAAGCGCCCTTGCTGGCGCTATCTGAAAAGTGTTTGAGAAAGCCTGAGCCAAGAGAGTGCCTTGCCTGTCACACTTTCCCCTGTCGGCCGACTTTTAGTTGGCGTGATCACGTGTGGGTGGAAAGAATCACGGCGACAAGTTCATCTCGTAACAGGTCAATCGCGAAGCCTGGCGACTTCGCTCTGAATCGAGAATGTCATCATGGTTAAGTACTTGAGCATCTTTCGAACCCATGGCATGACCTGTGAGGTAACCGTCGCTTTATTTGCACTCGTCCTGCCTGCCACTCACGTCTTTGCGGCTGACCCGGTGGAGGCCGTCCCACCGGTACCGGACGTGCCCAGCCTGCAATCTCTGCGGGGCATGACGCCGCCCGATCCGTCAGGTACCGAAGGCGGGCGCAAGGTCGACTTGATGACCGATTACGTGGTCAATCGCTCCGCAGCCATCCTGCTGGGCAAAGCCCTGTTCTGGGACATGGAAGTCGGCAGTGACGGCGCCACGGCCTGTGCCTCGTGCCACTACCATGCCGGTGTCGATCACCGCACCACCAACCAGATCAACCCCGGGCAGGCCAACACCAACGCCAACGTCGGTTCGATCTTCAACAAACCGTTCACCGCCTCTGACATTCCGGGTGACGTACCGTCCTATGCGACCAAGTCCGGAGGCAAGGGTGGCCCGAATTACCTGTTGAAAAAGGCCGACTTTCCGACCCACGTCCTGGCCAATCCGCTGGACCGCAACTCGGCGATCCTCTATTCGAGCGATGATGTGATCGGCTCCCAGGGTGTGTTCGACGCCAACTTCGTCAAGCCCAATCAGCCGCGTTTCGACAAGTGCACGCAGCAGCCGGACGGCATCTTTCAGGTTGGTGGCGTCAATGTGCGCCGGGCCACCGGGCGTAACGCGCCATCGGTGATCAACGCCGCGTTTAACGTGCGCAATTTCTGGGACGGTCGGGCCAACAACGTCTTCAACGGTTTTTCGCCATTCGGCAATCGTGACCCGGATGCCGGCATTTTCGTGACCAACGATCGCAGCGGTGTGGCGGTCAAGGTGCGGCTGGCACTCAACGACGCTTCTGCCGCTTCGCAAGCGGTGGGGCCACCCGGCAGCCCGGTGGAAATGTCCTGTGGCGGACGCACATTCGCCGACATCGGCCGGCGCATGCTCGATAGTCTGATGCTCAAGCAGCAGCGTATTTCGTCCACCGATTCGGTGTTGGGTCCGGTGTCCGGAGCCCGCCGTCCGACCTACCGGGAACTGATCAAGAACGCCTTCCAGCCGCGTCTGTGGAACGCCACGCAGCAGGTGTCCCTGGGCGGTGCGCCGTACACCCAGATGGAGGCGAATTTCCCGCTGTTCTTCGGCCTGGCGATTCAGATGTATGAGTCCACGCTGATCTCGGACCACACGCCGCTGGATGCCTACCTGCAGGGCGACCATACGGCGATGAACGCCCAGCAGGTCGAGGGCATGAACCTGTTCCTGGGCAAGGGCAAGTGCGTCAGCTGCCATGGCGGTGCGGAGCTGACCAATGCCGGCAGCCGCCTGCTGTTCCATCCGCGTGAGCGCATCGAACGCATGGTCATGGCGGATAACCTGACCACGCTCTACGACAATGGCTTCTACAACACCGGCGTACGGCCGACTTCGGAAGACCTGGCACTCGGTGGAACGGATGCCTGGGGCAACCCCCTGTCGTTCTCGCGCCAATACAACACGGTGTTGCAGGGCGGCAAGATTCCCGACCCGCTCGATGTCGATGTGTGCACCTTCGAGGCGCCACTCAGTGCAGCCATTCCCTGCGATGCGACACTCAAGCCCAATGTCGGTTTCCGCGATTCGGTCGATGGTGCGTTCAAGACTCCGACCTTGCGCAACATCGCCTTGACCGGGCCGTATTTCCATAACGGCAGCCGCGCCACCTTGAAGCAGGTGGTCGAGTTCTACAACCGCGGCGGTGACCGGCGTGGCGAGGACGCGAGCAACACCAGCGGCTTCGATCATCCCGCTGCGAACCAGCACAACGCCTCGAACCTCGACCCGGACATGACCCCGCTGAATCTGACAGAGGATGAAATCGATGCCTTGGTCAAATTCATGGAGGTGGCACTCACCGACCCTCGCGTGGCGTGGGAGCAGGCGCCGTTCGATCATCCTTCGCTGGTGTTGCCGCAAGGTCATATAGGCGATGAGAACGCGGTGACGGTCAAACCGGCCAGTCCGAAGATCACCACCCGCCAGGCGATGGACGCCAACATTCAACTGCTGCCCATCGGGGCTGAGGGGCGCAAAGTCAGCGAGGGGCCGTTGCAGCCGTTCTACAACGATCTTTGACCGTCTTCCCCTTGCGTCACGGGTAGCCGCTGGTCGCCCGTGGCGCTCTTTTTTGAAAATACCTCAGTAATTTACTCAGTAAGTCGCGGTTTCTGCCGTTACAGTGGTGGGCACATTGCCATCTATTGGTTTGACGGTCGGAGCTTTACCCTTGCCGCGTTCTTCCGCTGTACGTTTCAGTCATTTCCTACCGTCATTGATGTTGTTGCTGGCGGGGCTTGCGGCTGCGTACGTCAAGGATCTCAGCGTTTTCTTCACGTCCCTGTTTAATGTCTTGCCGACTCTGGTGCTGTTGCTCGGTGGTGCCTACTGCGCGGTCTACAGACGTCAGCGTGAGCTGTTCCTGATGGTCACGGTGTACATCGCCTATTACCTGCTGGACACCCAGACCGACTATTACCGCGACAACGGCAAGGTGCGCGACGACGCCGCCGTGGTCTTTCACCTGTGTTGCCTGTTATTGCCGCTGTTGTTCGGTGTGTTCGCCGCCTGGCAGGAGCGCACCCATCTGTTCCAGGACATGGTGGCGCGCTTCGCCGTGTTGCTGGCCGTGGGCAGCGTGGCCCTGGGGCTGGAGCAAAGTTATCCCCATGCGTTGCTGATCTGGCTGTCGGAAATCCGCTGGCCGGCTTTGCACGGGGCATGGATGAGCCTGATCCAGCTGTCCTACCCGGTGTTCTTCGCGACGTTCCTGCTGCTGGCCTGGCAGTACTGGCGTAATCCGCGACCGCTGCACGCCGCTCAACTGGTGGGCTTGCTCGGGCTGTTCTGGATGTTGCCAAAGACGTTCATCCTGCCGTTCACCCTCAACATCATGTGCAGCCAGGTGATGCTGATGATCGCCTCGGCCGTAGCGCACGAGGCCTATCAAATGGCCTTTCGTGATGAGCTGACTGGTCTGCCGGGCCGTCGTGCCTTGAACGAACGGATGCAACGGCTGGGGCGCAACTACGTGCTGGCGATGAGCGACGTCGACCACTTCAAGAAATTCAACGACACCCACGGTCACGATGTGGGCGACCAGGTGCTGCGTCTGGTGGCCAGCAAACTGGCGAAAATCGGCGGTGGCGGCAAGGCGTACCGTTATGGCGGCGAGGAGTTTGCCCTGGTGTTCGCCGGCAAGACCGTCGAAGAGTGCCTGCCGCACCTGGAAGTCATCCGCGAATCCATCGCCAACTACAACATTCAACTGCGTAATCAGGACAATCGTCCCCAGGACGACAATCAGGGGCGACAGCGCCGCTCCGGTTCCGGTGCGTCGAGTGTGTCGGTTACCGTCAGTATCGGCGTCGCCGAACGGGTGGAGCAACGCAACCCGGACGAGGTGCTCAAGTCCGCGGACCAGGCGCTCTACAGCGCCAAGGGTGCGGGTCGAAACTGCGTAATGGCGTTCGGTCAGAACCGCCGTGGCGCGGTGCGCATGGAAGCCGCTACGGCTGAGTGATGATGACGCATTCAGCGTCTGGACAGTGATTGTGGGGCGGGGGCCGCGGCAGTAGGTTTGAAGAAAACTGCCGACGGAGAATGACCATGCCCGAGTACAAAGCTCCCCTGCGCGACATGCGCTTTCTGATCGATCACGTCTTCGATTTCCATGGCAACTACGCCGCGTTGGGCGCTACCGATGCCAGCCCGGACATGGTCAATGCCATCCTCGAAGAAGGCGCGAAGTTCTGCGAAAACGTGCTATCGCCGCTCAATCGCAGCGGCGACGAAGAAGGCTGTCATTTCGACAATGGCGTGGTCACCACGCCTGCGGGTTTCAAGCAGGCCTTCGCCCAATACGTCGAAGGTGGCTGGCACGGTCTGGCGGCAGACCCGGCCTACGGCGGCCAGGGCCTGCCCAGCTCTCTGGGCCTGGTCATCAGCGAAATGGTCGGCTCCAGCAACACCTCCTGGGGCATGTACCCGGGCCTGACCCACGGCGCCATGTCGGCCATCCACGCCCACGGCACCGCCGAGCAGAAAGACACCTACCTGAGCAAACTCACTGCCGGTCAGTGGACCGGCACCATGTGCCTGACCGAGGCCCATTGCGGCACCGATCTGGGCATCATCAAGACCCGCGCCGTACCTGCGGCGGATGGCAGTTACGCGATCACCGGCAGCAAGATTTTCATCTCGGCCGGCGAGCATGACATGAGCGCCAACATCATCCATCTGGTGCTGGCCAAGCTGCCGGATGCACCAGCGGGGACCAAGGGCATTTCGCTGTTCATCGTGCCCAAGTTCCTGCCCGATGCGGCGGGCGAGGCGGGTGAACGCAATGGCGTGACCTGTGGATCGATCGAACACAAGATGGGCATCAAGGCTTCGTCCACCTGTGTGCTCAACTTCGACGCTGCCAAGGGCTTTCTGATCGGCGAACCGAACAAGGGCCTGAACTGCATGTTCACCATGATGAACCATGCACGACTGGGCACCGGCATGCAGGGCCTGTGCCTGGGCGAGGCGAGTTTCCAGGGCGCGATCAAGTACGCCAACGACCGCTTGCAGATGCGCTCGCTGACCGGTCCGAAAGCCCCGGACAAAGCCGCTGACCCGATCATCGTGCACCCTGACGTGCGGCGCATGTTGCTGACCATGAAGGCCTTCAATGAAGGCAACCGTGCGCTGACCTACTTCACCGCGCAATTGCTGGATGTTGCGCACCTGAGTAGGGACGAAAGCGCACGGCAGGACGCGGAAGACCTGCTGGCCTTCCTCACCCCAATCTGCAAAGCCTTCATGACCGACACTGGTCTGGAAGTGACCAACCACGGCATGCAGGTGTTTGGCGGCCACGGCTTCATTCGCGAATGGGGCATGGAGCAACTGGTACGCGATTGCCGCATTGCACCGATCTACGAAGGCACCAACGGCATCCAGGCGCTGGACCTGCTCGGGCGTAAAGTCCTTGGCAGCCAGGGCAAACTGCTGCGTGGTTTCACCAAAATCGTCCACAAATTCTGCTCGGCCAACGCCGCCCACCCGCAACTGTCCAGCTATGTGGCGCAGCTCAATGAGTTGAACCGGCAGTGGGGCGAGTTGACCACCCAGGTCGGCATGGCGGCGATGAAAAACCCGGATGAGGTCGGCGCCGCTTCGGTGGATTACCTGATGTACAGCGGCTATATCATCCTCGCGTACCTGTGGCTGCGCATGGCCTTGGTGGCCCAGGCACAGCTGGACGCTGGCAACGGTGATGCCGATTTCTGTCGGGGCAAGCTGGCAACCAACGCGTTTTACTTCAAGCGATTGCTGCCAAGGACCGCCGCGCATCGGGCGGCCATCGAAGCAGGCAGCGATTGCCTGATGCAATTGCCGGCAGAGTTGTTCGCGCTTTAGTCATTTTCATTTGTTACAACGAAGCCCGCCTTGCGCGGGCTTTTTCTTGATGACTAAAAATAACAAATCGGTCATGAGCCGACCCTATGTGTCGCAAAAGTTGTTGGGGTACACTCCGGCGCAGCAAAAACAATATTCCTGTGATCCACCTGTATAGATCTTGCGAGGTTTGCCATGGCTGACTACAAAGCGCCCCTGCGCGATATGCGCTTCGTCCTCAATGAAGTTTTCGAGGTCGCCAAACTCTGGGCCGAGTTGCCTGCGCTGGCCGACACGGTCGATGCCGAAACGGTTGAAGCCATTCTGGAAGAGGCCGGCAAGGTCACCAGCAAAAGTGTCGCGCCGCTGAGCCGTGCCGCTGACGAAGAAGGTTGCCATTGGGCGGACGGTGCCGTCACCACGCCGGCAGGTTTCCCACAGGCTTATCAGACTTATGCTGAAGGCGGTTGGGTTGGCGTTGGCGGTGATCCTGCCTACGGCGGCATGGGCATGCCCAAGGCCGTGTCGGCCCAGGTCGAAGAAATGGTCAACTCCGCCAGCCTGGCCTTCGGTCTGTACCCGATGCTGACCGCCGGTGCTTGCCTGTCGATCAATGCCCACGCCAGTGAAGAGCTGAAAGCGGCCTACCTGCCGAACATGTACGCCGGCGTCTGGGCCGGTTCCATGTGCCTGACCGAGCCGCACGCCGGTACCGACTTGGGGATCATCCGCACCAAGGCCGAACCTCAGGCCGACGGTTCCTACAAGGTCAGCGGCACCAAGATCTTCATCACCGGTGGTGAGCACGACCTGACCGAAAACATCATCCACCTGGTGCTGGCCAAGCTGCCGGATGCACCGGCGGGCCCGAAAGGCATTTCGCTGTTCCTGGTGCCAAAGTTCATGGTCAACGCCGACGGCAGCCTGGGCGCACGCAACCCGGCCAACTGCGGTTCGATCGAACACAAGATGGGCATCCAGGCATCCGCGACCTGCGTGATGAACTTCGACGAGGCTGTAGGCTATCTCGTTGGCGAGCCGAACAAAGGCCTGGCGGCGATGTTCACCATGATGAACTACGAGCGTCTGGGCGTCGGTATCCAGGGCCTGGCCACTGGTGAACGTTCTTACCAGAACGCCGTGGAATATGCCCGCGATCGCCTGCAAAGCCGTTCGCCAACCGGCGCGCAAAACAAGGACAAAGTGGCTGACCCGATCATCGTCCACCCGGACGTGCGTCGCATGCTGCTGACCATGAAAGCTTCGAACGAGGGGGGGCGTGCATTCTCCACTTACGTGGCCATGCAACTCGACACCGCCAAGTTCAGCGAAGACGCCGCGACGCGCAAACGCGCTGAAGACCTGGTGGCCTTGCTGACCCCGGTCGCCAAGGCGTTCCTCACCGACCTCGGCCTGGAAACCACCGTGCACGGCCAGCAGATTTTCGGCGGTCACGGTTACATCCGTGAGTGGGGCCAGGAGCAGCTGGTGCGCGACGTGCGCATCACCCAGATCTACGAAGGCACCAACGGCATTCAGGCGCTGGACCTGGTCGGGCGCAAGATCGTTGGCAGTGGCGGGGCGTTCTACAAGCTGTTCGCTGACGAGGTCCGCCATTTCACTGCAACTGCCAGCGCAGACCTGGCCGAGTTCACCAAGCCGCTGAACGACGCCGTGACCACCCTCGACGAGCTGACGGCCTGGTTGCTGGACCGAGCCAAATCCAACCCGAACGAGATCGGTGCCGCATCGGTCGAGTACCTGCAGGCATTCGGCTATATGGCATACGCTTACATGTGGGCGCTGATGGCCAAGGCGGCGTTGGGCAAGGAAGGCGAAGACGATTTCTACGCCAGCAAACTGGGCACGGCACGCTTCTACTTCGCCCGTCTGCTGCCGCGTATTCACTCGTTGAGCGCGTCAGTGAAGGCCGGTAGCGAGTCGTTGTTCCTGCTGAACGCTGAGCAATTCTGATGACGAAACGTTATGTAAGCATTCTCTTACATAACGTGCTGCTGTTCTCCCATAGAGGTAAATTGGATCCACAGCTAATCTACTTCTCATGGACGTAGCGCAGGAAGCGCAAAGCAACAACACGGACACGTAGGATTCTGCCAGGACGGCGGAGTGAAAAGGATGTCAGGGAAACAGTCTGCAAAGCCCCGCTTCGGCGGGGTTTTCTTTTGTCCGCAGAAAAGCGTTTCAGTTCAATTCATCCAGACCCGATGCGCTGTTCAAGTGCCCGTCAGGGCCGTTGATCACCTCTTCCAGCAGCGTACGCAGCAATGCCAGTGACGCCTGTTGCCGTTGCACATCTCGACACACCAGACCGACTTTGAGCGGCACTCGCGGCTCGCTGAGGGGTTTCCACAGCAGCTCCTGATTGCCATGGACCTTTTGCGAGCGTCCGGGCAGCACGGTGGCCAACCGTGTATGCGGCAGGCTGTCGAGGATCCCTGCCATGTTGTTCAGCTCAGCTTGCACCTGCGGTCGCCGGCCCAGGCTGGCCAGTTGTGACTGCCAGATCTGCCTGATCTGAAACTCCTCGCCCAGCAGCAACATCGGCAACTCGGCAGCCTGACTCATCGACACTTTCTTGAATTCACGCAGCGGGTGGTCTGCCGGGATGACCAGGGTCAGTTCATCTTCGTACAGCATCACGCCATGCAGGCCTGGCTGGCGGGGCGGCAAGTAACTGATACCGATGTCCAGCGAACCGTTGAGCAAACGCCGTTCGATCTCCAGTCCCGTCAGTTCGTAAATCTGCACCACCAGATGCGGTTGCGCCTTGCGCACCCGTTCGAGCATTTGCGGGACGAGGCTGGTATGCACCGTCTGCAAGACTCCGATGGCAAGGGTACGCAGCGCCTTACCCTTGAAGTTGCCGAGGGCTTCGCGCGCGCGTTGCAGGCCATCCAGCAATGGCTGGGCGTGGTTGTACAGGGTGTGGGCGGCGAGGGTCGGCAACAGGCGCTTGCTGCTGCGTTCGAACAGGCTCACATCGAGGTTTTGCTCCAAATGACGGATCTGCTGGGACAGGGCCGGTTGGGAGATGGACAAGCGCTCGGCCGCCCGGCCGACATGGCCTTCTTCATAGACCGCGACGAAATAACGCAGTTGTTTAAAATCCATAAGTAATGCTTATCGAAAATGCTGGTAAATCGAAATGGCTCAGCGCCGCGCATACCCCTAGTCTAACCGCATTCACAAGGCTTGAAGGGCCACAGAGCGCGATGAATACCGCTGGTTTCGATGGTGTTTACATAGGTAAGGCAAAAAACCTCAAAAGAGGTTTTTCAGCATGAATCTGTTCAATTTGCGTCGTCACCCGCCCAGTCTCGATGACCTTGTCATGGAGCCCGCCTCGCCGTCCCGGGGCAACCACTTATCCAGCGAGT
Source organism: Pseudomonas vancouverensis (assembly GCF_004348895.1). GTDB lineage: Bacteria > Pseudomonadota > Gammaproteobacteria > Pseudomonadales > Pseudomonadaceae > Aquipseudomonas > Aquipseudomonas vancouverensis. Next base: position 71,126 of record NZ_RRZK01000007.1, on the reverse strand, counting down.
ACCTGATGACCAGTGTCGAGCGGCCGAAACAGATGTTTGTCCGCGGTCAGGGCTCCTGGTTGTGGGACAGTGAAGACCGCGCGTATCTGGATTTCTGCCAGGGTGGCGGCGCCAATAGCCTCGGTCACAGCCCTTCGGCGCTGGTCAATGCGATCACTGCGCAGGCGCAATCGCTGATCAACCCGGGGTTCAATCTGAACAACAGCGGGATGCTCAATTTGTCTGAGCGTCTGTGTGCGAGCACCGGTAGCGATCAGGCCTACCTGCTCAACACCGGCAGCGAGGCCTGCGAAGCGGCCATCAAGCTGGCCCGCAAGTGGGGTCAACTGCATCGCGGCGGCGCCTCACGGATCATCGTCGCCAGCAATGGTTGCCATGGTCGTAGCCTGGCGACGATTTCGGCGTCGGACAGTTCGGCATTGGTCAACCGCTTCGAGCCGCAGCTCCCGGGTTTCAGCCTCGTTCCGTTCAACGACCTTCCGGCCATGCACGCCGCGGTGGATGAGCGCACCGTCGCGATCATGCTGGAGCCGATCCAGAGCGAGGCCGGGGTGATTCCCGCCACGGCGCACTACCTTAAGGGTGTTGAGCGCCTGTGTCGTGAGTTGGGCATTCTGCTGATCCTGGATGAAGTACAGACCGGTGTCGGCCGTTGTGGCAGCTTGCTGGCGGAACAATCCTACGGCGTGAAGGCCGATATCACCGTGCTCGGCAAAGGTCTGGGCGGTGGTGTGCCTTTGGCGGCGTTGCTCGCGCGGGGTAAGGCCTGTTGTTTCGAAATGGGTGAACTGACTGGCACCCATCACGGCAATGCGTTGATGGCAGCTGCCGGGCTTGCTGTGCTCGACAATGTCCAGGACCCACGCTTTCTCAAACATGTTGCTGAATCCGGCCAGCATCTGCGTGAAGGCCTGGCGCGTTTGTCCCATCGCTACGGTCACGGCGAACTGCGTGGTCAAGGCCTGTTGTGGGGGCTGACGCTGTCGGACGATTCAGCGCAAGCCGTGGTCAAGGCCGCGCTGTACGAAGGACTGCTGCTCAACGCCCCACAACCGAATTGCCTGCGCTTCACCCCGGCGCTGAACGTCAGCAACGCCAACATCGATGAAATGCTCCTGCGCCTGGCGCGCGCCTTCTCTCGTGTACGTACTGCGCAACTGCAGTGCCGCAAAGGGATCGCCGTCTGAGCAGGTGCGCCCTGCACGAATTCCAGAACCGTCTCGCGGTATAACGCACGCCTCACGCCTGATTCTTTTGGCGTGGGGCGTTTTTTTGTCCAAAGGCCAAGGACGGATTGACTGAACCCTGACGAACGGCAAGGGTCGACTGGCAGTAGGGTTTGTATGAACCCATTTCAATCAGGAGCTGCCCCATGGACTTTATTCGCATCATCATCGCCATTCTGTTGCCGCCCTTGGGTGTATTCCTGCAAGTCGGATTCGGCGGGGCGTTCTGGCTGAATATCCTGCTGACGTTGTGCGGCTACATTCCGGGGATCGTGCACGCGGTGTATATCATCGCCAAGCGTTGAGCCGTGGGTCGTCGATAAGGATCGCTTTCGCGGGCAAGCTCTCAGGCCGTACACAAATCCTTTGGGAGCGAGCTTGCTCGCCACAGTCTCGGCACGATGCGCGCAAGTCAGTCCAACTGCTCCATCACCCGCTTATAAAACAACCACTCCTGCTCCAGCGCATGGGCCTGGTTGACGGCCTTGCGAAAGCCATGGCGTTCATCGGCGTAGTAGTGCGCCTCAACCAGAACGCCGTTGTCTTGCAACGCCGTCACCATGTCGCGGGTCTGTTGTGGCACGACCACCGCGTCCAGTTCCCCCTGAAAAAAGATCACTGGCACACGGATGTTGCCTGCGTGCAGCAGCGGCGTTCGGGCAGCGTAGCGTTCTGCATCCCGCTGCGGATCGCCGATCAACCAGTCCAGATAATCGCCTTCGAACTTGTGAGTCGCACGACCCAGTGCCACGGGATCGCTGACCCCGTACAGGCTGGCGCCGGCCCGGAACACCTTGTGAAAGGCGAGCGCACAGAGCGTGGTGTAGCCGCCGGCACTGCCGCCGCGAATGAAGGTCCGGTCGGCGTCAATCAAGCCACGCTCGGCCAGGTGACTGACCACCGCGCAGGCGTCTTCGACATCCACCTCGCCCCAGCTCAAATGCAGCGCCTGACGATAGGCACGGCCATAGCCGCTGCTGCCGCGGTAGTTGAGGTCTGCCACGGCAAAACCGCGTTGTGCCCAGAACTGGATGCGCGGATCAAGCATCGGATAGCACGCCGACGTCGGGCCACCGTGAATGAACACCACCAGTGGTGGCTTCGTCTCGTCGGTCATTGCCGGGTAGAAAAACCCATGGGCGTCGCCCGACGCACTGGGATAACACAGAGTTTGTGGAAGGCTGATCCGCTCGACGGGCAAGGGTGCAATACCACCGGCCAGCACGCGGGTTGCGCGAGTCTGACGGTCGATGGCGATCACCGCCGTCGAGTTGGTCGGTGACGCAGCGATGCAGTAGATGAACTGTTCATCCATGGCCAGATGGCGAAAGCGCGTGTAATCGCCCGTAAAGTCTTCGAGGGTGTCGCCACACAGGCCCAATCGGCCGAAGCCACCTTCAGTCCAACTGGCCAGGTAGCAATCATCGTCCAGCGGCAACCAGGTACAGCCGCCAAGTTGCCAAGGTGCTGGCCCATGATCGGCGGCCGCACTCGGCAAGGGACTCAGCCCGTTTTCTGATTCTCTCCAGGGCTGCCAGTAACCACCGCGATCGGACAGGCAATACAGGCGATTGTTGGCATCGAATCGCGGCTGCTGCACGGACTCTTGATCGCCGTCGCCAGCGAAGCAGCGTGGCACAGCAAAACGCCCATCCGGTTGGCGCTCGGCAACCATCAGGCGGGTGGCGGTCCATGGCTGATCGGGGCGGCTCCATTCGATCCAGGCCAGGCGCCTGGTGTCTGGGCTGAGGGTCGGCGCGGCATAGAAGTCCGCGCCTTCGGCCAACACCTGGCGCGTGCCGTCGTGCAAGTCGATGGCCACCAATCGGTGCTGATCACGAAACTCTTCCACCGCCAGCACTTGCTCATTGGCGTACTGAAGATCGCCATAACGGCACTCGCCGGATGTCAGCCTTTGCGGCGCATCCCCCCGCAATGACTGGCGATACAACTGCTGATCCGCCTCGTTGACGAATACCACCCCGTCATCCGTCAGGCAAAACGCGCCACCGCCATATTCGTACACCCGACTGCGCACACTGAAGCCCATTGGCGTCAGACATTTCGCTGAGCCTTCGAACCAATGCCAGATCCGGCACGCGCCATCGGCGGGGCGGTACTCGTTCCAGAACAGGCCATGAGCACCAAGCTGCAATTCGGCAAAGTCGACGCCGGCCGCAACGGCGGTGGCGGCACTCAGGGGTTCAGCTTTTGGCGATGAGGCGTGAGTTTCGTTCATTGCGGAAGGCCAGTTGATCGATGGTCTGGGTTGCGTGCTCGGCTTCTTCGCGGGCCTTGAGAATCACCTCGTGATGATGCGACTTGCTGCACACAGGGTCGGCATTGCTCGCGTCACCGGTGAGCATGAAGGCCTGACAGCGGCAGCCACCGAAATCTTTTTCTTTCTCGTCGCAGGAGCGGCACGGTTCGGGCATCCAGTCATAACCGCGAAAGCGATTGAAGCCAAATGAGTGGTACCAGATGTGCTGCATGCTGTGGTCGCGCACATTGGGAAATTGCACCGGCAGTTGTCGGGCGCCGTGACAGGGCAGCGCGGTGCCGTCCGGTGTCACCGTCAGAAAAATACTGCCCCAGCCGTTCATGCAGGCTTTCGGGCGTTCTTCGTAATAGTCCGGCGTGACGAAGATCAGCTTGCATGGATGCCCTTGGGCTTCCAGTTTGGCGCGATATTCGTTGGTGATGCGTTCGGCGCGCACCAGTTGCTCACGGGTGGGCAACAACCCGACTCGGTTAAGCTGCGCCCAGCCGTAGAACTGGCAGGTGGCGAGTTCTACGAAGTCCGCTTCGAGGGCGATGCACAGCTCGATGATGCGGTCGATCTGGTCGATGTTGTGCCGATGGGTGACGAAGTTCAGCACCATCGGATAGCCGTGGGCCTTCACCGCACGGGCCATTTCCAGCTTCTGCGCGAAGGCTTTTTTCGAACCGGCCAGCAGATTGTTGACCTGTTCGTCGCTGGCCTGAAAGCTGATCTGGATGTGATCGAGCCCGGCTTTCTTGAAATCGCTGATTTTCTGCTCGGTCAGGCCGATGCCCGAGGTGATCAGGTTGGTGTAGAAACCCAGTTGCCTTGCTTCATGAATCAGCTCGGCCAGATCCTGGCGCACCAGAGGTTCGCCACCGGAAAAACCCAACTGCGCGGCGCCCATCTCCCGCGCCTCGCGAAACACCTTGATCCACTGCTCGGTGCTCAGCTCCTTGCCTTGCTCGGCGAAGTCCAGCGGATTGGAGCAGTACGGGCATTGCAGCGGGCAGCGATAGGTCAACTCGGCCAACAGCCACAGCGGCAGGCCGACTTCAGGCTTGGGCGGCAGATCAGTCAAGGGTAATCCAGTGCTGCGCACGGGCAACCTCCATGAATTGCTCGATGTCGTCACCGAGCTCGGGTACGCCGGGGAATCGCTGGTCGAGCTCGCTGATGATCGTCGCGACATCGCGCTGACCATCGATCAGACCGCCGATCAGAGCAGCGCTTTCGTTGAGCTTGATCATCCCCTCGGGGTAGAGCAGCACATGGCCTTTTTGCGCCGGCTCGTACTGGAAGCGGTAGCCAGGGCGCCAGGTCGGAATCTTGCTGCGATCGAAACTCATAGGGTGATTCCTTTGTGCCAGACCCGCTCGGCGGTCACGCTGTGATACGGCGGGCGTTTGAGTTCGTAGGCCATGCTCATGGCATCGAGCATGCTCCAAAGAATATCCAGTTTGAACTGGAGTATTTCCAGCATGCGCTCCTGACCGGCCCGTGTCGTGTAGTGCTGCAAGGTAATCGCCAGACCGTGCTCGACATCCCGCCGCGCCTGACCCAGACGGGTGCGGAAATACTCGTAGCCGGCCGGGTCGATCCAGGGGTAATGCTGTGGCCAGCTGTCCAGGCGCGACTGGTGGATCTGCGGCGCGAACAGCTCGGTCAGCGAGCTGCTGGCCGCTTCCTGCCAACTGGCGCGACGGGCGAAGTTGACGTAGGCGTCCACGGCAAAACGTACGCCCGGCAACACCAGTTCCTGGGAACGCAATTGGTCCGGGTCGAGGCCCACGGCTTGACCCAGGCGCAACCAGGCTTCGATGCCGCCGTCTTCGCCGGGGGCGCCATCGTGGTCGAGCAGGCGTTGAATCCATTCGCGGCGGATTTCACGGTCGGGGCAGTTGGCCAGGATCGCGGCGTCTTTCAGCGGGATGTTCACCTGATAGTAAAAGCGGTTGGCAACCCAGCCCTGGATCTGTTCGCGAGTGGCCCGGCCTTCGTACATCGCCACGTGGTAGGGGTGATGGATGTGGTAATAGGCGCCCTTGGCGCGCAGGGCGGCTTCGAATTCGGCGGGGGACAATGGGGTGTCGGTCATCTTGGGTCTCCGGGGGCCATTAGCTACAACACAATACTCATGCCGTCATAGGCCACTTCCACATTGCGCCGCGCCAGCTCCGCGCGCTGCGGCGAGTCCTCATCAAGAATCGGATTGGTGTTGTTGATGTGGATGAGCACCTTGCGCTGCCGCGGCAGTTGCTCCAGCACTTCGAGCATGCCGCCGGGGCCGTTCTGCGCCAAGTGGCCCATCTCGCGTCCGGTGCGGGTGCCGACGCCACGCCGCTGCATTTCATCGTCGTCCCACAAGGTGCCGTCCACCAGCAGGCAATCGCTGTCGGCCATCATCTCGAGCAACGGCGCATCGACCTTGCCCAGCCCCGGCGCATAGAACAACTTGCCACCGGTGTTGAGGTCTTCGACGATCAGACCGATGTTGTCGCCCGGGTGCGGGTCGAAACGGTGCGGCGAGTAGGGCGGGGCGGCGCTGCGTAGCGGCAGTGGGGTGAAGCGCAAGCTCGGGCAGGCTGCAATGGTGAAGCTGCGATCGAGCTCGATGCGATTCCAGTTCAGCCCGCCATTCCAGTGGGTCAGCATGTTGAACAGCGGGAAACCGCTGCTCAGGTCTTCGTGGACCATGTCGGTGCACCAGACCTGATGCGGGCAACCTTCGCGCAGCATGAGCAGACCGGTGGTGTGATCGATTTGACTGTCCATCAGGATGATCGCGCTGATGCCGGTATCACGCAGGGCGCGGCCCGGTTGCATCGGGGCGAAGCTCGCAAGCTGGGCGCGGATGTCCGGGGAGGTGTTGCACAGCACCCAGTTCACGCCGTCAGCGGAAATTGCGATGGACGATTGGGTCCGTGCCTTGGCCCGCAGGCTGCCTTCGCGAAAGCCTGCACAGTTCGCGCAGTTGCAGTTCCATTGGGGGAAACCACCGCCGGCAGCGGAACCTAGAATCTGGACAAACATGGGGGCTCCATCATTTCAACGCCGAAAATAAAACGCCCCGGATGTCCGAGGCGTTGTGCTGCATCGCTACCAGAACAGAGATTAGCGGCTGGCGAAGTACATGGTGACTTCAAAGCCGATACGCAGGTCGGTGTAGGCAGGTTTGGTCCAGGCCATATGTTGAACTCCTTCAGATGTGATGGGACAGCGCTATCTATGGGTATATTCCACCTCATTTCAGAGATGTTCAAGATAGTTAGGTGGCTATGTTACTCAAAGATTCCAAAAGTTTAGTCATGAAACATTGAGAAAGCTCATTACCGCTCCGGTAACGATCACCGGCTCGCCTGCCAAGGCATCCCCGGATTGGCGGAACTGGCCAGGCAGCGCCAGCCGCCATCGGCCCTGGTCAGGCGCTCGAGCGAATCTAACAGCGCGGCGCGCTCGATTCGCAGAATTTCCGTGGGTAATTGTGTCAAGTAATCCGACGGGCGGCTGGCCAGTGTGCTCTGCCAAAGCAACTCGGCGGCCTGAGTCGTAGATAACGTTGCTGGGGAAAACTGCTCGGCCAGTGCCTGGCGTCGGCCATTGAAAGTGCTGTCGTCCATGGCGTTGATCAGGTCGGGCAACGCATGCAGGAACTGTTCAATGTGTTGCAGCAGCGCCTTCGGCTCGGTCGACGGTGACTGCACGCCGAACAGCAGACCGGTTTGCCCGTGCATCTGCCGCAAGCCGCTGAACACGGCGTAACCGAGTTGCAGCTCGACGCGCAGACGTTGGTAGAACGGCGTCTGGCAGACATGGGCGAGTAGACGCCATGCGGCTTCGTCGGCCAGTTCCGGGCCAGGCGCGGGACAGAACAGTAGCAAAGCGTGTTCGCTGGCGCCGGTGTCGATATGAGTCCACCAGTGTTGCGAGGGGATCGACGTGACAGGCGCTGGGTCCGTTTGCGCCGTTCCCGGAATGCGGCTCAATGCCAGTCCCATGGCCGCTTGGGTCTGGGTGGAGAAACCGACGGCGAGACCTGACCAGTGCGCAGTCGACCACAGTTGTTGCAGATCCTCCGATTCAGCCGCGTTCTCTATGCAACGGTCGGGCAGCACCTTGAGCAGTTGGCGAATCGGTATCAGTGCAGGAGCGGTCGCGGGTGCCTGTAGGAAAGTGCTGTCCACAGTAGTCAGCGCTTTCAGGGCATGTTCGAGAACACGCGGCATCGGTTCCTGCAAGCCGGTCAGCGTCAGCAGCCATTCATTGGCCGAGGCACTGAAGGCCATTTCCACACCGGCCTGAAGCGCGTCTTCACGCAGCGGTTGAAGGCTGTGTTCCAGTGCGGCTTGCAGGTGAGCGCCGGGCGCGAATGCCAGGCGCCAACGCACATATACCGCACCTTCATCGGCAGTGTCCGGTAACGCCTGGCTGAACTGCATGGGCGACCGTTCACGACGGCTGCGCGAACGGTCCTGGGCAAACGTACGCAGACCTCGGTGGGCGCTGGTCTGTCCACGAATCAACCCGGCATTGGCGGCAGATGCTTCGGTGCGCAAGAACGGATTGGGCGAGGGCAATTGCCAGGTGCCGGTGAAGTTATCCACAGCGCCTATCTGCGTGAAGATGTGCTTCAAGGCGATAACGCCCTGTTCGGACAACCCGTTTTCACGTTGCTCGCTGTCCAGCCGAGCCAGTTGCAGCGCGCCGCTGACGTGTTGCTGGCGCTGCAGCAGGGTGGCGTATTCTTCGCGCAACCGCTTCCAGTCTTGCTGGGCGAAGAACCCGAGCCAGTCCGCGAGACGTTCAGCGATGCCGGTGGACGCAGGGTTGGCCGGCAGAGTGAATTCCAGGTGCAACAAGGCTTGCCCGGCGAATTGATACAGCGGTTGCGCCTTGAGGTTGTCCGCCAGGCCCTGCTCGCGCAAATCGGCCAGCAAGCTTCCGGGCTTCGCTGAGTTGAGCCAGTGGCACAGAAACGCCAGCGCCTCGGTGGAGGATTCGAGCAGGTCCTCCAGGGCAAACAGCAGGCCCAGGCGACGCTCGCCAGCCTGTTGATAACTTTTCTGCGGCGTATTCATCAGCGGCGTCGGCGCTTGCTGTGGCACCACTTCACCCTCGGCGATGGCACCGGCAAAGGTTTCAGCCAGAGTCCTCAGCTCGTCGATACTCTGCGGACCCACCAGGCTCAGGGTCATCTGCCCGGTCTGATAGAAGCGCTGATAAAAATCGCGCAAGGCCTGCTGAAATTCAACCTGCTCCACCGGCAGGCTGTCGCGGTTACCGGCATGAAAACCACGCAGCGAATGCGCGTCCGAGAGCCCATTGAACAATGTCTGCTGCTGTTGTGCCTGGGCATCCTGAGACCAGGCAACAAATTCCGCCTGCAGCACTTCCCGTTCCCGCAACTGATCGTCGGTATTCATACGCGGGTGAGCGAGCATGTCTGACAGACGCTGCAGGCCACCGGCAAACGCCTGGGCGGGCAACTCGAAAAAGTAAGCCGTGGTGCGCTCGCTGGTGCGCGCATTCAGCTGGCCGCCGTGCCGTTGCACGTAGGCCATCAACCCTTCGCTGTCAGGAAAACGCTCGGTGCCGAGAAACAGCAGGTGCTCAAGGAAGTGCGCCAGCCCCGGCCAGGCCAGCGGCACATCATGGCTGCCCACGGCCACGCGCAATGCGGCTGCACAGCGTTTCAGATTCGGCGCATGACGCAGCGTCACCCGCAGACCGTTGGCAAGGGTTTCAGTGAGGGGGCGGGGATGATTCAGCGCGGGCATGGGCACTTCCAGAACAGTGAAGTGCCCATGCTAGCGGATTAGGGCTTGTTCAGCTCGCCGTAAAGCTCGGGACGGCGGTCGAGGAAGTAGCGGTTGGCGGCGCGGGAGTCGAGCATCAACTGCCGGTCCAGTTCGCCGACTATCAGCGCTTCATCCAGCCCGGCCTGGGCGACGCGGTTGCCATCCGGCGCGGCGATGCTGCTCTGGCCGCAGTAGTGGATATCACCCTCGCTGCCGCAATAGTTGGCGTAGGCCACGTAGCACTGGTTCTCGAAAGCTCGGGCGCGCACGGTGACGTCAGCGATGAAGTCGTAAGGAATCATGTTGGCGGTCGGCACCAGGATCAGCTCGGCACCGGCCAGGGCCAGACGCCGGGCGTTCTCCGGGAATTCCACGTCATAGCAGATCAGGAAACCGAGCTTCCAGCCGTTGAGCTCGACGATGGGAAACTGGTCCGCCCCTGCGCTGAACATCGAGTTGTCCAGGTCACCGTACAAGTGCGTCTTGCGGTAATTGCACAGGCGCTCGCCATTGGCGTCGATCAATTGCACGGCGTTGTAGATCTGCCCGTCGGCGGTGCGTTCGGGATAACCGTACAAAATGGCGATTCCGGCGGTTTTAGCGATGCGTGCGATCTGCTGCGCGGACTCACCGTTGTGCACCTCCGCCAGCACGCTGACGGCATCGACGCCGATGTTGTAGCCGGTCAGGAACATCTCCGGCACCACCAGCAAGTCGGCGCCTTTGGCTTCCAGTGCCAGCTGATGCAGGCGTTGCAGGTTACCGGCGACATCCAGGGGCAGCGGTGGACATTGGTAAAGGGCTACGCGCATTTCGGATTCCTCTTACTCGGGCAGGGCGATCGGTCCAATCTCGTTGAACACATCTCCTGGACCCGGGTTTTCGGCGTGAGTTTCACCGCCGAAGTGTTTCATGATCCCCCATACCGCATTGAGCGAGGTTTGCACCGCACCTTCCACCCAGGCCGGCGTCCACGACACATCGTCACCCGCGATGAAAATTCCGCGTTGCTCAGCCGGCATGTCGTCCTGCATGAAGTGCGCATACATGCGCTGGTTGTAGCGGTAGTGACCCGGCAACGCACCTTTGAAGGCTCCAAGGAAATGCGGGTCGGCTTCCCAGGAAACGGTGATCGGATCGCCGATAATGCGCGCCGCGATGTCGACTTTCGGGTAGATCTTTTTCAATGCATCCAGTGCCAGCTTCACGCGCTTTTCCACCGGGTGCGGGAGCATTTTCAGCGCGTCGCTCATCCATGAGTACGACAGGCAAATCACGCCAGGCTTGTCGTCGCCGTTGTCGAACAGATAGGTACCACGGGTCAGGCGATCGGTGAGGGTCATGCTCATCAGGTCGCGGCCGGTCTCCGGGTCCTTGTCCTTCCAGAACGGCCGGTCGACCATCACGAAGGTTTTCGACGACTGCATGTAGCGCGTGCGGTCCAGGGCCATCCACATCTTTTGCGAGAACAGGCTTTCGTCGCATTCGATCTGGGTGGTCAGCAGCCAGCTCTGGCAGGTGGTCAATACCGCGGCGTATTCACGGGTGTCGCCCCAGTTGTCGGTGACGGCGAAACGACCGCCCGGTGCGTGGGCAATCTTCTTCACCCCGGTGCGCGGCGCGCCGTTGTGCAGGGAGCTGAGGCTGGTGCCTTCAGGCCAGTGCACGCAGCGCTCCGGCACATGGCGCCAGATGCCTTGCGGCACCTGTTCGACGCCGCCGACCACAAGGTGCTGGTGATCGTCGCAGTTGGTCATCACTACGCGGAAGATTTCCAGCATCGAGTTGGGGAAGTCCGAGTCCCAGCCGCCGGTGCCAAAGCCGACCTGACCGAACACTTCGCGGTGATGGAACGACAGCTTGGCGAATGCCTTGGAGGTGGCGACAAAATCGTAGAAAGTGCGGTCGTCCCACAGTGGCACGAGGGTGTTCCAAAGTTCTTTCAGGCGCGGCACGTCCCGATCGCGGATGGCTTGCTGGATGTCGGAGAACTGCGAACCGGCTTCCAGGGCATCGGCCCAGGCGTCAGCCACTTCCTGGAACAGCGCAGGAAGATCCGCCAGTTTCTGTGCGTAATGGGTTTTACCTTCCAGGTCGATCACGGTGCTGCCCGAGGCAGGTGTCAGCGGGTTCGGGAAAGGCTTGGTCTCAAGGCCGAGCTTGTCGACGTAGTGATAGAACGCAGTGGACGACACCGGGAAGCGCATGCCACCCAACTCGGCGACAATGCCCTCGGCACCGTTGAACGCCTGGGAACGCAGGCGGCCACCCATTTTCGACGCCTCATACACCACAGGTTTGAGGCCCAGCTTCATCAATTCATACGCGGCCACCAGCCCTGCGATACCGGCGCCGACAATCGCCACTTCGGCACCGTGGTTGTGCGCGGGAATGCTGCCCAGACCGGCCGGGTGTTCGATCCAGTCGTCGAAAGCGAAAGGAAAGTCCGGGCCGAAAATGGTGACTGGTTTCTTACCGTCTGCAGGATGGCGATTGTTCTTGTTCATGGCTGACCTTGCTGGCGACCCGACGCGGAATGCGCATCTGAGTATAGGAAAAGATGCCAGCCATTCTAGAGAGCACAGAACACGTTAATAAGACGCAAAGTGTCGTCGTTATGCCATTTTATTGGTCGTTATGACGAAGTAGTAAATCAAAGTGACAATGATATCCCTTGTAGGAGCGAGCTTGCTCGCGATGGCGTCAGCTCAGGCACCCCTGAAACCCGAGCTGGCATGTCAAACCGGCTGCCCCCGATCAATCTTACTGCTCAGGATGATCGAAGTCGTGGTCTTCTCCACGCCATCCACACTGCCAATCTGATCCAGCAGCTGATCCAGTTGCTCCGGCGAATCGGTGCGCAACCACGCCACGTAGTCAAACTCGCCACTCACCGCACACAGCTGCTGCACCTGCGCCATGGCGCTCAAACGTCGCAATACTTCCTTGCCCGAACGCGGCTGCACGGTAATGCCCACATACGCCTGCAAGCCGCCATCCACCACTCGCTGACCCAGACGTACGCCGTAGCCGGTGATCACCTTGGCCTTCTCCAAACGCGCCAGTCGCGACGTCACCGTCGTGCGCGCGATGCCCAATTGCCGGGCGAGCATGGCCACACTTTCGCGAGCATTGATTTGCAGGGCCGCGATCAACTGGCGGTCGATTTCGTCGAGAACTGGCGGGCGGGTATCGGACAAAGGGCAGGCTCCAAAGGCGTGGATCAATGGTCCGGCATGTTACAGGCTCGTTTGGCAAGACGCTTGTGGCCGTAGGCATGCACGTGCAATCGGCTAGGATGGAAGCAGTCGAACCTGCGAGTTCAAGGACATGACCAGAAAACTTCCTCCCGCCGTGCGGGACCGCGCCCTGCAAATCGCCCATCACGAAATGGGCCACTACGTCATGGCCCGCGCCCTGGGGTTTGCAACGGGAAGCGTGCACCTGACCGTGACCATGGATCTGCGCCATCAAGGCGGCGCATCCATCAGCCTGGCGCAGCCCATCACTTCCATGCACGCCATACAGGAATACCTGCAATCTCGGGTGATGATCCTCATGGCGGGCGCCATGGCCCAGTCGCTGACCTGTAAACATGCCGTCGACAAGGCTAAAGCCACCGCCATTCTCAAAGGTGGCGGTGGGGCAGAGCAGGACTTCTCCAAGATCCGCGAGCTGCAGCACTTACTGCGCAACATGGCCTACCCCGATACCGATCCGACGGCGACCGAGCGCATCGCGGCGCAACTGAAAACCATCTCCGATCAAGCCTGGAATCAAGCTCAGGCAATCATTGAGGAGCAGGCTGAAACCATTGCCGAGTTGGCCGGGATGCTGGTCGCTGCCATGGCCCTTGTGGAGCAGTGGGGGCGGCCGGCGGATACTTATGAGGGCGTGTTGACCGGACCGGTGCTGGAGCGGTTGGGGAGTGCGTTATTCGATAAAGCCGCACTTTGACTAAAGGCAGGCAAGCACCAGACACGAAAAAGCCGCGCATTGCGCGGCTTTCTTGTTTGGTGGGCCCACACGGACTTGAACCGTGGACCAAAGGATTATGAGTCCTCTGCTCTAACCAACTGAGCTATAGGCCCTCAGTAGGTCGCGGATTATAACGACGGTTTCGCAGCTGTGCCATCCGAAAAAGCCTTTAGCGTTGTACGAAGAAACGTCGCGGCGAATTCGTCGGGGGGCAGGGGCAGGCTGACGATGTAGCCCTGGATTTGTTCACAACCCTCGTATGCGAGGAATTGCTGCTGCGCCTGGGTCTCGACGCCTTCGGCAATCACGGTGAATTGCATGCTGCGCCCCAGCGCGATGATGGCGCGCACGATCGCGGCATCGTGAGGGTCGTCGGGCAGGCCGCGGACGAAAGACTGGTCGATCTTGAGGATGTCCAGTGGCAGGCGCTTGAGGTAGCTCAGGGACGAGTAACCGGTGCCGAAGTCGTCGATGGCCAGTTGCACGCCCAGTTGCTTGAGTTGGTGCAGCACTGCCAGCGCTTCTTCGGCCTGGCTCATGATGAAGTTTTCGGTGATTTCCAGTTGCAGGAAGCCGGGGTTGAGGCGGTTGTCCTTGAGCAGTTGTTCGATGCGTCCGAGCAGGTTCGGCTGGCGCAGTTGTGCGCCGGCGAGGTTGACCGACAGCGGGCCGAGGCCTTCGTACAGCTGGTTCCACTCGAACATCTGGCGGCAGGCGGTCTCCAGGACCCAGTCGCCGATTTGCAGGATCATGCCGTTTTCTTCGGCCAGCGGGATGAAGTGTTCCGGCGGCACGTCGCCAAAGGTCGGGTGACGCCAGCGGATCAGGGCTTCGGCGCCGACCAGGCTGTAGTCCTCGAGACTGATTTTCGGCTGGTAATACAAATGCAGTTCGTTGCGCTCGATGGCGCGACGCAGTTCGTGCTCAAGGGCCACGCGTTCGCTGGCCTGGGCGGTGAGGTCGCGGGTGTAGCTTTCCACGCGGTTGCGGCCCTTGGCCTTGGAGCGGTACATCGCGGCGTCGGCGTTCTTGATCAGGGTGGCGACGTCGCTGCCATCCTTGGGATAGAGGCTGGTGCCGATGCTCGCGCTAATGAAGAACTCATGCTCGCCAGCCTGGAACGGCGCGCCGAAACAGTTGAGCAGCTTGCTGGCGATGTGGTCGGCATCACTGGACTGCTGCAGGCCAGGCAGGAGGATGATGAACTCGTCACCACCCAGACGCGCGACGGTGTCGATATCACGCAGTTGCTCCTTGAGACGCACCGCAATGCCTTTGAGCAGCAGGTCGCCGACCGGGTGGCCGAGGCTGTCGTTGATGTGCTTGAAGCGGTCGAGGTCGAGAAACAGCACGGCGCCTTGGCCGCCATGTTCCTGCTGGCTGTTGAGAGCCGTCAGGAGGCGGCTTTCGAACAGGGTGCGGTTCGGCAGGCCGGTCAGTGGATCGTGGTGGGCCTGGTAGTCGAGCTTGGCCTGGGCATGTTTGAGGCTGGAGATGTCGGCAAACACCGCAACAAAGTGGGTGATGAATTTGTCGCGGTTGCGCACGGCGCTGATGGTCAGCCAGCTGGGATAAAGCTCGCCGTTTTTGCGGCGGTTGGAGATCTCGCCCTGCCAGTGCCCCTCGGCTGTCAGTTGATGCCACATGGCGGCGTAGAAGGCGCTGTCGTGCAGGCCGGAAGCGAGCAGGCGCGGCGTGTGACCGAGGGCTTCGCTTTCGCTGTAGCCGGTGATTTCCGTGAACGCGCGGTTGACCGCGCTGATGTGTTGTTGGGTATCGGTGATCAACACGCCTTCGGCGGTGCTTTCGAACACGGTAGCGGCCTGTTGCAGTTTTTCCTGCATCAGGTGGCGTTCGGTGATGTCCCGGGCGATGGTCAGCATGCAGTCTTCGTCGCCGATCGGCAGCGGACGCGTCGATACTTCGCACAGGCGAATCTGCCCGTCACTGCGGCGAATGTGGCAGCTGAAGTCGCGGACGAAGCCGTCGCGGTGCAGCAGGTCGAGCATCTGCTTGCGTTCGTTGAGGTTGACCCAGATCCCCAGGTCCAGCGCCGAACGATCCACCGACATCGCACTGTTGAACCCGGTGATGCGGCTGAAGCCTTCGTTGACTTCGATCAGCAGGCCATCGCTTTGTCGGGACAGCAGCAAGCCGTCAGGCGAGGCGTGGAAGGCCTTGGCGAATTTCTCTTCGGAGGTTTGCAGTTGTTGCTGGGTTTCCTTGAGCTGGGTGATATCACGCACCACGACCACCAGAGCCGGCGTCATGTCCAGGTCGAAGGGCTCGGCGGAAATCAGGCCGGTGAACACCTGGCCGTTGCTGCGGCGAAAGGGCATCTCCAGGTTACGGATGCTGCCGGCCTGCAAGCGCTGCAACAAACCCGGTCCCACCCCCGGGATGCCCCAGATATTGAGGTCGGTGGCGGTTTGGCCAATGACGTCTTCGGCCTTGAGGCCGATCTGCTCTTCGAAGGCTTCGTTCACTTCCAGCAGGCAGCCGTCGGAAAGCCGCGCGATCACCAGGATGTCCGGACATTGCTGGAACACCGAGGCGAATTTCTGCTCGGACAGGCGCAAGGCCTCTTCCGTGCGCTTGGCATCGGTAATGTCGATCATCAGCCCGCGCATGATCGGCTCATGACCGTGTTCGATCAGGCTGACAATGTCACGCACCCACAGGCAGCGGCCGTCGGCGGTAATCACCCGGTAATCGAGGCGATGATCGCGCCCGGCCAGCACTTCGTGATCGCAGTAGGTCTGCGCCCGGGTCAGGTCGGCGGGGTGAATGATGTTGCGCCAGAAGCCCGGGATCAGCCAATGGGACAGGGGATAACCCAGCAGGTCTTCGGCATGGGGCGAGACGTAGCTGTAGGTGAAATCGTTGACCTTGGCTTCCCAGGCGATGGCCGACAGGCTCTCCACCAGACCGCGGTAGTGGTACTCGCTGCTGCGCAGCTCCTGCTCAAGGTCGATGCGCCGGGCGATCTCTGAACTCAGCCGGCGGTTGATGCGGATGACCACACCCAGCACGATGGTCAGCAGCAGCAAGCCTGGCAAGCCATAGATCAGCACGTCGTTCCAGAGCGTACGATGATCAAGGACGTTGCCGACCCAGTGTTCCTGAATGGCACTGATCTCGGCGGGGCTCATGTCTGCCAGCACTTTATCGAGAATGCCGATCAGCACTTTGTCGTCTTTCGGTACGCCCATGGCAAGTTGGTAGCGATAGGGCGTTTCGCCGCTGACATACAGCCCTTCGAGCTTGAGTTGACGCAGACTCCAGACGCTGGAGGCCAGATCGCCGACCACGGCATCCACCTCGTCAGTGGCCAGCGCCTGCAACGCTGAACTGACATTGGGCATCGCCACCAGATTCAGGTCAGGATTGTGAATGCGCAGCAGTTCGTGCGGGGCGTAGTTTTCCACCACTGCGATCTTCAAGCCGTACAGGTCTTCGATCTTGCGTGGCTGTTTGCCGCCCACGTGAGCCAGGATGACGATCGGGAAGTCCAGGTATGGGCGGGTAAATGACAGGAACTGCTGGCGCTCCGGGGTCGACATGACACCGGGCAGCAAATCCAGTTTGCCTTGTTTGGCTTGTTCGAGCACGGCGGTCCAGCTCACCGGCTCAATGGGCGTGAGCTTGATGTTCAGACGCTGGCGTACCAGGTTGATGTAGTCAGCCGCCAGGCCCTGGTAGGTGCCCTCTTCGTCACGAAACTCGAAGGGCGGCCATGAGGCATCCACACCCAGGCGCAAGTCGGGGTGTGCCGTCAGCCAGCTACGTTCATCATCAGTCAGAGTCAGCGCGCCAGCCGTTGCGGTCCAGGTCATCAGCGACAGCAAAAAAAGCACGGTCGGCAGTCTGGGCATAACGGTCTCGTTATGGCTCGGGGGAATGTTTCGAGTGTAGACGGGCTATACGACGGAAGGAGTGATGCGAGGGATTTAATGTTTATGAAACAAAACCCCCGGCCTGGGCCGGGGGTTCTGGTATTACTCGTCGAGGAAGGAGCGCAGATGCTCGCTTCGCGTCGGGTGGCGCAGCTTGCGCAACGCCTTGGCTTCGATCTGACGAATCCGCTCACGGGTTACGTCGAACTGCTTACCCACCTCTTCAAGCGTGTGGTCGGTATTCATGTCGATGCCGAAACGCATGCGCAGGACCTTGGCTTCACGGGCAGTGAGGCCGGACAGTACTTCGCGAGTCGCTTCTTTCAGGCTCTCAACGGTGGCGACATCGATTGGCGACTGCATGGTCGAGTCTTCGATGAAGTCACCCAGATGGGAGTCTTCGTCATCACCGATCGGGGTTTCCATGGAGATCGGCTCTTTAGCGATCTTCAATACCTTGCGGATCTTGTCCTCAGGCATTTCCATGCGTTCGCCCAGCTCTTCGGGGGTCGGTTCGCGACCCATTTCCTGCAACATCTGCCGGGAAATACGGTTGAGCTTGTTGATCGTCTCGATCATGTGCACCGGAATACGGATGGTGCGGGCCTGGTCGGCGATCGAGCGAGTGATCGCCTGACGGATCCACCAGGTGGCATAAGTCGAGAACTTGTAGCCGCGACGGTATTCGAACTTGTCTACCGCTTTCATCAAGCCGATGTTGCCTTCCTGGATCAGGTCGAGGAATTGCAGGCCGCGGTTGGTGTACTTCTTGGCGATCGAGATCACCAGACGCAAGTTCGCTTCAACCATCTCTTTCTTCGCACGGCGGGCCTTGGCCTCACCGATCGACATGCGACGGTTGATGTCCTTGATTTCTGCAATGGTCAAACCGGTTTCGGTTTCCAGTGCGGTCAGCTTTTGCTGGCAACGGATGATGTCCGGCTGCAGGCGACCAATGGCTTCAGCGTATTTGCTTTTGCCTTTGGCCAGGCCTTCGCTCCAGCTTTCGTCGATTTCGTTGCCCGGGAACTGGCGCAGGAAGTCGGCACGCGGCATGCGTGCATCACGAACGCACAGTTGCATGATCGCGCGTTCTTGCTGACGCAGACGGTCCAGGGCACTGCGCACACGCTCAACCAGGGCTTCGAATTGCTTCGGCACCAGTTTGATCGGCATGAACAGGTCAGCCAGGGCCAACAGCTCGGCAACCGCTGCCTTGTTGTGGCGACCGTGCTTTTTCAGGGCCTTGCGGGTGATTTCCATCTGATCAGCCACGGCGCCAAAGCGCTGTGCGGCAATGATCGGGTCCGGACCGCTTTCGGCTTCTTCTTCGTCATCCGAAGCTTCACCGTCTTCGTCGTCGTCGG
This sequence comes from Pseudomonas vancouverensis, assembly GCF_004348895.1. GTDB lineage: Bacteria > Pseudomonadota > Gammaproteobacteria > Pseudomonadales > Pseudomonadaceae > Aquipseudomonas > Aquipseudomonas vancouverensis. The sequence continues at coordinate 52,598 of NZ_RRZK01000007.1, read as the reverse complement.
CGTCATCCGCTTTCACGGTTTTTGCGTCGATCGGCGGCGGCACTTCTGCCGCTGGCGGCGCAATGCCGTCGTCCGGGTCGATATAACCGCTCAGAACGTCGGACAGGCGACCACCTTCGGTGGTGACGCGGGTGTATTCGGAGAGAATATGATCAACCGTGCCAGGGAAGTGCGCGATTGCGCTCATCACTTCACGGATGCCCTCTTCAATACGCTTGGCGATTTCGATTTCGCCTTCACGCGTGAGGAGTTCCACCGTACCCATTTCGCGCATGTACATGCGCACCGGGTCGGTAGTACGACCAATGTCGGTCTCGACCGCAGCCAACGCAGCAGCTGCCTCTTCGGCCGCGGCTTCGTCGGTATCGGCGTCGGCCAGCATAAGGGAATCCTTATCTGGCGCAACCTCGAATACGTTGATCCCCATGTCATTGATCATGCGGATGATGTCTTCCACCTGTTCCGGATCTGAAATATCCTCCGGCAGGTGGTCGTTGACCTCCGCGTAAGTCAGGTAGCCCTGCTCACGACCAAGTGTGATCAACTCTTTGATACGAGACTGCTGTTGCGCTTTTCCGGACATAACACCCTATCCACTGAAGGTCTTGGCGGGCAAAAAACAAGCCGAGGATTATACCTGAGCTATGACCTCACGCGCCAGTTGAGGTCGGGTTTGATGCGGAAACATTGCGACTTAAAAGGTCGCGCAGTTGATTTTTCTCTTCGGCACTCAATTCGCTTTGACGTGCTTTTCTGAGAAGTTGTTCCAGGTTTCGCTCGCGTTGGCGGGCTGACAAGCTAGTAATGGTGTCGAAAAACTGTTGTTCAAGGTTGTCTCCTTCAATCAGCCATTCCTTTTCCGCCAAGGCCTTGAGCAAACGGCCTTGCTCGGTGCCGTGCCAACGCGCGATCAACTGAATTGAGTTTAGCTTGGGATTCTTCTGCACGGCTTCGAGCAGGGCGACCAGCAATTGCGTATTGGTGTGGTCTTCGGCGGCGAAGTGCCCGGCATCCTCGACCTTCTCGGCCAATTGCGGGTGATGCAGCAATGTGCGCAAGGCGGCCAGGGTCGGCGGTTCTACGGCGGCGGGCACGCGTGGGGCGCGGGGTTGATCACGGTCGCCGCCACGCTTGCCGTTCTTGTCCCAAGGCTTCTTGTCCCATTTCTTGCCTCCTGCACCGGGCTTCTTCGGCGTCCATTCCTGCTGCGGCACATACATGTCCTGTGCCTGCGGCTGATGATAGTCGCTGTAATCGGGCATCGCGTCGTAATCGATGCCCGGATCGTAGGCCGGTGGCGCTTCCGGCGGGGCGCTTTGCGCCAGCTGACTGACCGCTTCGCCGCTCAGGCCGGTGATTTCACTCAGGCGCTGACGCATCAGGATGCGCAGGTTGGCACCGGGCACTTTGTCGATCAACGGCGCGGCAAGCGTGGCCATGTGGGCCTTGCCTTCCAGTGAGCGCGGATCGGCTTCTTCGGTCAATTGCTGGAAGAAGTAATCCGCCAGCGGCTGTGCGTGCTGGTTGATGCGGGCGCGGAAGGCGTCTGTGCCTTCGGAGCGGACCAGGGTGTCCGGGTCTTCGCCTTCGGGCAGGAACAGAAAGCGTGCACGGCGGCCATCCTGCAGGCTCGAAAGGGTCGCCTCCAGTGCGCGCCACGCGGCGTTGCGCCCGGCCTGGTCGCCGTCGAAACAGAACAGTACGTTAGGCACCACACGAAACAGACGCTTGAGGTGTTCTTCGCTGGTGGCGGTGCCGAGCGTCGCAACGGCATTGCGCAGGCCTTGCTGGGCGAGGGCAATGACGTCCATGTAGCCCTCGACGACGATGATTTCGTCGAGGTTGCGATTGTTCTTGCGGGCTTCGTAGAGGCCGTAGAGTTCCTGGCCTTTATGGAAGACCGGGGTTTCCGGTGAGTTCAGGTACTTCGGTTTGTCATCGCCCAGCACCCGGCCACCAAAGGCAATGACGCGCCCGCGGCTGTCGCGGATCGGAAACATCACGCGGTCGCGGAAACGGTCGTAACGCTTGCCGGTCTCGGCGTTCTCGATCAGCAGGCCGGCATCGATCATCGCCTTTTGCTGCAAGGTGTCGCTGCTCAAGTGCTTGAACAGGTTGTCCCAGCCGGGCGGGGCGAAGCCAAGACCGAAGTCGCGTGCGATTTCACCGGTCAGCCCGCGGCCTTTCAAATAGTCCACAGCAGCTTTGCGCGACGGATGGCTTTTCAGGGCCTGGCGATAGAAATCGGCGGCGGCAGTGAGCAGCGGGTATAACGGCGAATCGGTCGGCTGGCGTGGTTTGTGCGCCCGGCCGCTTTCTTCCCGGGGGATTTCCATGCCTGCGGCTTTGGCCAGTTCTTCGACGGCCTGGACGAAATCCAGGTTGTCGTGGTCCATGATGAAGCCAAGGGCGTTACCGCCGGCGCCGCAGCCGAAGCAGTAGTAGAACTGCTTGTCCGGGCTGACGCTGAAGGACGGTGTTTTTTCCTTGTGGAACGGGCAGCAGGCGGTGTGGTTCTTGCCGGCTTTTTTCAGTTGCAGGCGCGAGCTGACCACGTCGACGATGTCGGTGCGGTTCAGAAGGTCGTCAATGAAGCTCTGGGGAATCAGCCCGGCCATGGCGTTCTCGTCATCTGCGCTGTGTGGAGCCCGAAACGAAGGGCAATCAAACGCGGGTCGTTGTGTGAGGCACGCAAAATGTGCGGCTCGACCAGTGTTGTCTGCTTGATCATTGTCGGGAAGTGTATCTGCCGAAAATCCACTGACGTTAATGCTTGTCAGTATTCGACCGTTTGAAAGTGTTGCGCTGAATCCGGCTACGACCTGTCAGGGCCTCGGATAGCTCATCATGTGGCACGCATGCAGGTGCCTTGGGCTGATCGTCGTGAGAGGAATCAGTGGGTGTGCTCGTCAGCAGCCTTGAAAGGCTCGTCAGAAAAGACGTGCACCGCTGGCAAAAGAGCCAGGTCTGACGCGGTGAAGCAGATTTGTCTCGGTCGCGTCTGCGGCTTTGACAGTGAAGCATCAAGCGTTTTACGCAAATGCCATAAGCCCGGCTGAGGGCCGGGCTTGGCAGAAGCTTGCTACGATCGTCTGTGTATTAGTACAGACGAACGGCGCGGCGCTGTTCGCGCTGAACTTTCTTGGCGTGACGCTTAACAGCAGCAGCTGCCTTGCGCTTACGCTCAGAAGTTGGCTTCTCGTAAAATTCGCGGCTACGAACTTCAGCCAGTACACCGGCTTTTTCGCAGGAGCGCTTGAAACGACGCAGAGCTACGTCGAAGGGTTCGTTCTCTTTTACTTTGACGGCTGGCATCCAGAGCTACCTTCATTCATTACCGGGGTCAACATCCTCGCGGCAAAAGAGCACTTGAAGACGTCGGTTTTTAAGGGTTGCGGATGTTAACCCCTCAACGCTCGGAATGCAAAGCCTCTGATCGAAAACCGCTGGTCGGGGCATCACGTGGCGACTATTATGCGCGCCTTCGAATTCAGCCTAAACAAGGCGCAAACCCATGCTAGTACTGGGATTAGAAACCTCCTGCGACGAAACCGGCGTCGCACTTTACGACAGTGAACGTGGCCTGCTGGCCGACGCGCTGTTCAGTCAGATCGACCTGCATCGCGCCTATGGCGGTGTGGTGCCGGAGCTGGCCTCGCGCGATCACGTAAAGCGCATGCTGCCCTTGATTCGTCAGGTGTTGGCCGAAGCTGACTGTGTGCCGACAGAGATCGATGCGATCGCCTACACCGCGGGTCCCGGCCTGGTCGGCGCGTTGCTGGTCGGTGCTTCCTGCGCTCAGGCGCTGGCCTTCGCCTGGGGCATTCCGGCCCTCGGTGTGCACCACATGGAAGGTCACTTGCTGGCACCAATGCTGGAGGCTCAGCCGCCGGAATTTCCGTTCGTCGCTTTGTTGGTGTCCGGTGGTCACACACAGCTGGTTCAGGTGGATGGCATCGGTCAATACAGCTTGCTCGGCGAGACACTCGATGACGCCGCCGGCGAAGCGTTCGACAAGACCGCGAAGATGATGGGGCTCAATTATCCGGGCGGACCGGAAATCGCCAAGCTGGCGGAGAAGGGCACTGAAGGACGTTTTACCTTCCCGCGCCCGATGTGCGATCGCCCGGGGCTGGATTTCAGCTTCAGTGGCCTGAAAACCTTCGCGCTGAATACCTGGCAGCAGTGTGTAAGCGCCGGGGACGACAGCGAGCAAGCCCGTTGCGACATCGCGCTGGCGTTCCAGCAGGCCGTGGTGGAGACTTTGACCATCAAGTGCAAGCGTGCCCTGAAAGCGGCCGGCATGAAGCGTCTGGTGATCGCCGGTGGTGTCAGTGCCAACAAGGCATTGCGCACGTCGCTGGAGAAGATGCTCGGCGACATGAAGGGAGACGTGTTTTATGCCCGTCCACAGTTCTGCACCGATAACGGCGCCATGATTGCCTTTGCCGGATGCCAGCGATTGCAGGCGGGCCAGCAGGAAAGCCTGGCGATCAGCGTGCAGGCGCGTTGGCCGATGGAGCAATTGACGGCGTTGTGATGAGTAACGCTCATGTCCGGCATCTAAAAATGCCGTTCGCGCCCGGCAAACAGGTCGCGTAGATTGCCGCGGTGGCGCCAGACGATCAGTCCGGTGAGCGCGCTCATCGGCAACAAGGCGGCCGGTTCCTGCCAGGCCAAAAGCGGTAGGGTCAACGGCGTGGCGATCAGTGCCGCCAGCGAGCTGGTGCGGGTCAGGTAGAACGTCAGCAGCCAGGCGCAGACAGCGAGCAAGGCTGCCGGAGCGTAGAGTCCCAACAGCATGCCGGCAGCGGTGGCGACACCCTTGCCCCCGCGGAAGCGGAAGTACAAGGGGTACAGGTGACCGATCACGGCGCAGACGCCGATCCAGGCCTGTTCCTGCGGTAAAAGGCCGGCAAGACGCGCAATCAAAACCGGTAACAGGCCTTTGCAAAGGTCGCCGAGCAAGGTGAGGATGGCGAGTTTTTTACCGGCAAGGCGCAACATGTTGGTGGCGCCGGCATTACCCGAGCCGCCCATTCGCGGATCGGGGTTACCCGTCAGGCGGCTGAGCAAAATGGCGAAGGACAGCGAGCCGAGCAGGTAGGCGAGAATCGCCAGTAACCAAAACATGCTAACTATTCCGGGCGAGGACGCCCTGATTCTAACGGCGCATTGCGCCCTTGTCGTGCAGCGGAGAGAAGTGCTTGGACAGAGTGTTTATCGAGGGCCTGGAAGTCGACACTGTCATTGGTGCCTACGACTGGGAGCGAGGCATCCGACAGTGCTTGCGTCTTGATCTGAGCTTTGCCTGGGATAATCGCCCGGCTGCTGCCGGTGATGACCTGACCCTGGCGCTTGACTACGCCAGTGTTTCCTCGCGTATCCAGGTCTTTGCCGAGCAGGCCCAGTACCAGCTGGTGGAAACCTTCGCCGAGCGTCTGGTTGAAGTGCTCATGAGCGAATTCAAGATCACCTGGGTACGCCTCAAGCTGACCAAGCCAGGCGCCGTCCCGGCGGCCATTGGCGGTGTGGGTGTGGAGATAGAGCGCGGATGTCGCTGACTCAGGTGTACCTCGGGCTCGGTAGCAATATCGAGCGTGAAACCCATTTGCGTGCAGGCCTCGATGCCTTGGCTGAGTTTCTGGTGGATATCCGCTGCTCGGCGGTATTCGAGAGCCAGCCGGTGGGCATCAAGAGTGGGCCATTCTTCAATTTCGTGGTGTCGGCGTTCACCGATTTGCCGTTGATGGAGTTGGATCGTCGCTTGAAGTTTATCGAGGCGGATAACGGTCGTTATGCACCGGATCGCCGAGGTTTGCCCCTGGATATCGACGTTTTGTTGTTCGGTGATCTGGTGGGGAATTTCGATGGCTTGATCCTGCCTCGGGCGGAGATCCTTAAAAACGCGTTTGTGTTGTGGCCGTTGTCGCTGATTGCACCGGACAGGGTGCATCCGGGTGTGGGCAAAAGCTTTGCCGCGTTGTGGGCCGAGTCGCAGATCGATCAGGTGCTGGCGCCGGTGGGGTTTGAGTGGCGGGGTGAGCAGCTCACTCCTACAGATTTGTTGGGATAGCGAAATAGCTATCGCGAGCAGGCTCGCTCCTACAGGTGCGATGCAAGTCCTGTAGGAGCGAGCTTGCTCGCGATTCTTTCAAGCTGACGCCGCCTCTTTGTAAGCCTTCAGCGCCTTTAGTCGCTCACGTTTGATCGCCTCGCCGAGCTCCGGGCCTTTGAATCCCTGCTCCAACAACGGCTGAACGGCCACGTTACGGGCAGCGGTTGCCGCGCCTCGCAAATAATCGGCCTGTGGATAACTTCGCTGCTCGAACCCTGTACGTCCGCGTGCGTCCATTTCGCACGCGGCGATGAACTCCTCGAAGCGCTGCGGGCGACGGTAGACATCAAAGCTCTGCAGCAGCTCCAACAACGTCGAAGGTTTCAGTTCCAGGGCGCGATGGCCGTGGGTGTGATATTCACCCACCAACAGGGCCAGTTCCGCACAGTCTCGCGGCACCTTGAAACGCTCATTAACGGCTTTGATGAGTTTCAGGCCCTTGAATTCGTGGGCAATGTGCCGTGGCCATTCTGCTTCGGGTGTCAGACCTTTTCCCAGGTCATGCAGCAGGCAGGCCCAGCGCACGGTCAGCGGCTGCTTGTGCAGGGCCGCTTGTTGCAAAACGCTCAGCGTATGTGCGCCGGTATCGATTTCCGGGTGATGGGCCGGCGGTTGCGGCACGCCGAACAGTGCGTCCACTTCCGGCATCAGCACCTTCAGTGCGCCGCACGCGCGCAATACTTCGATGAACACCTGTGGCTGGTCTTCCATAAGGGCGCGGGAAATCTCCTTCCAGCTGCGCTCTGGTGTCAGTGCTTGCAGCTCGCCGGAGTCGCTGAGCTGACGCATCAACTCAAGGGTTTCCGGGGCGACGGTAAATCCCAGCCCGGCATAGCGCGCTGCGAAACGGGCAACACGCAGCACCCGGAGGGGATCTTCGGCAAACGCGGGGGAAACGTGACGCAACAGGCGATCTTTCAGGTCGCGCTGCCCATGGTAAGGGTCGGTCAGGTTTTGCTGGTCATCTTCGGCCATTGCATTAATGGTCAGGTCGCGACGAATCAGATCTTCTTCGAGGGTGACTTCTGGGCTCGCGTGAAAGGTGAATCCGCCGTAGCCGCGGCCGCTTTTGCGTTCAGTGCGGGCAAGGGCGTACTCCTCACCGCTTTTGGGATGCAGAAACACTGGAAAATCCGCCCCTACCGGACGAAAACCCTTGGCGAGCATTTCTTCAGTAGTGGCACCGACCACCACCCAATCGATGTCGGTGACCGGTTTACCCAGCAGGCGGTCACGTACGGCACCACCAACTTTATAAATACGCATAAAAAACCTCCGTTAGCTCGACAGGATACCCCTTGCATCGAGCTTTCGGAGGCGCAAACCGGATCAAAGATGAATGACGGCCAGGTCCAGCCGACCGTAATCGCCTTCGGCGTGTTCGCTTCTGGGTGGCACATGGTGGGTTTTCATCACTTGGTCGCCTTGCAGGGTTTCCAGATGAATGTCGAAGCCCCACAGGCGGTGCAGGTGTTTAAGGACCTCGTCGGTGGAGTCTCCCAGCGGTTTTCTGTCGTGCTGCTGATGACGCAGGGTCAGCGAGCGATCACCGCGTCGGTCGATGCTGTAGATCTGCACGTTGGGCTCGCGATTGCCCAGGTTGTACTGCGCCGCCAGGGTTTCGCGGATGATGCGATAACCGCCTTCGTCGTGAATGGCGGGTACCAGCAGGTCGTCTTTCTGGTCGTCATCGAGAATGCTGAACAACTTCAGGTCGCGAATCACTTTGGGTGACAGATACTGCAGGATGAAACTCTCATCCTTGAAGCTGCTCATGGCGAACTTGATGGTCGACAACCAGTCGGTGCCAGCGATTTCAGGGAACCAGCGGCGGTCTTCTTCCGTCGGCTCTTCGCACATGCGCCGGATGTCGCGATACATGGCAAAACCCAACGCATACGGGTTGATGCCGCTGTAGTAAGGGCTGTCGAAGCCTGGCTGGAACACCACGCTGGTGTGGGACGTGAGGAACTCCATCATGAAGCCGTCGGTGACCAGGCCTTCGTCATACAGGTCATTCATCAGGGTGTAGTGCCAGAATGTGGCCCAGCCCTCGTTCATCACCTGGGTCTGGCGTTGTGGATAAAAGTACTGGGCGATCTTGCGTACGATGCGCACGATCTCCCGCTGCCAGGGTTCGAGCAGTGGCGCATGTTTCTCGATGAAATACAGGATGTTTTCCTGAGGCTCGGCGGGGAAGCGTGCATTGTCCTTGTCGCTGAATTTGTCCGCGCCTTTGGGAATGGTGCGCCACAGATCGTTGATCTGCTTCTGCATGTGCTCTTCACGATCCTTCTGCCGACGGCGTTCTTCTTCCGCGGAAATCGGATAAGGGCGTTTGTAGCGATCGACCCCGTAGTTCATCAGGGCGTGGCAGGAGTCGAGCAGATCCTCGACGGCGTCGATACCGTGGCGCTCTTCGCATTGCATGATGTACTGCTTGGCGAAGACCAGGTAGTCGATGATCGAGCTGGCGTCGGTCCAGGTGCGAAACAGGTAATTACCTTTGAAGAAGCTGTTGTGCCCGTAGCAAGCGTGAGCCACGACCAGCGCCTGCATGCAGATGGTGTTCTCTTCCATCAGGTAGGCGATGCACGGATCGGAGTTGATCACGATTTCATAAGCCAGGCCCATCTGGCCGCGGCTGTAGGATTTTTCAGTGCTGAGGAAATGTTTACCGTAGGACCAGTGGTGATAGCCCAACGGCATGCCGACGGAGGCGTACGCATCCATCATTTGCTCGGCAGTAATGACTTCAATCTGGTTGGGGTAGGTGTCGAGGGCGTAACCGGCCGCAATGCGGCTGATTTCGCGGTCGTAGGCCTGGATCAGCTCGAATGTCCATTCGGAGCCGGTGGAAATGGGTTGGCGCTTCTGCTCTTTGGCGGTCATGTCACTAACCTGCGCTGGAAGAGTTCACGGAAGACCGGATAGATATCCCCGGCCGAGACCAGCTGTTGCTGGGCAAAAGTGTCGGAAAAGGCTTCGGCGATGCGCTCGTACTCGTACCACAGGGCCTGGTGCTCGCGCGGGGTGATCTCAACGTAAGTGTAGTACTGCACAAACGGCATGATCTGGTTGATCAGGATGTCGCGGCAGATGGGCGAGTCGTCGTTCCAGTTGTCACCGTCGGAGGCTTGGGCGGCGTAGATGTTCCACTCATTGCTCGGATAGCGTTCAGCCATGATCTCCTGCATCAGTTTCAAGGCGCTGGAAACGATGGTGCCGCCGGTTTCCCGAGAGTAGAAAAACTCCTCTTCGTCCACTTCGCGGGCGCTGGTGTGGTGGCGAATGAACACGACGTCGATCTTGTCGTAATTCCGCTTGAGAAACAGGTAGAGCAGGATGAAGAAACGCTTGGCGATGTCCTTGGTCGCCTGGGTCATCGAGCCGGAAACATCCATCAGGCAGAACATCACCGCCTTGGAGCTGGGGTTCGGTTGTTTGATGAGCAAGTTGTACTTGAGGTCGAAGGTGTCGAGAAACGGCACGCGATGAATACGTGCGCTTAGCCGTTCGATTTCTGCTTCGATTTCCTGAATATCGCCGAAATTGTCCGGTTCTTCCTGCTTGAGTCGCAGAAGTTCTTCCTTGGCTTCACGCAGCTTCGCCCGACTGCTGCCGGACAGCGCGATACGCCGTGCATGGGCGGAGCGCAGGGTGCGGATGATGTTGATCCGCGAAGGGTTGCCTTCGTTGCTGATGCCGGCGCGCACGGTCTTGAAGGTGTCAGTGCCGGTCAGGTTACGCTTGACCAGGTTCGGCAACTCAAGGTCTTCGAACATGAATTCAAGGAATTCTTCCTGGGTGATCTGGAAGACGAACTCGTCCATGCCTTCGCCGGAGTTACCGGCCTTGCCCGGGCCACGGCCACCACCGCCTCCCGGTGGGCGGGCGATATGCTCGCCGCTGGTGAATTCCTTATTGCCAGGGTGCACGACCGTCTGTTTGCCGCCGCGACCGTGGTGAAGCACCGGCTCGTCGATGTCGCGGCCGGGGATGCTGATTTGCTCGCCGTGTTCCATGTCGGTAATGGAGCGCCGGCTGACCGCCTCTTCGACAGCCTTTTTGATGTGATCACGGTAACGCCGCAGAAACCGCTGACGGTTCACCGTGCTTTTGTTCTTGCCATTGAGGCGTCGGTCGATCACATAGCTCATGACTGCTCCTTAGAAGCTGTCCTGAAAGGGGCGAGCGGTGACGCAGCATCGAACCGGGAGCCGCCGAGGGAATGTCTACGCTCCCCCAAGCGCTGTGGATGCTGCCTGAACTCGCTACCGACTTTCGAACACCTTCCAGAGGCCTGTGTAACAGAAAAAGCGCACACAGGTCTCTGGCTGACGACAACCGGTCTGACCGGCAGCGGGTTATTGTGATTTTCTGACCCGCAGGTACCACTCGGAGAGCAGTCGCACCTGTTTGTCGGTGTAGCCCCGTTCGACCATCCGTGTGACGAAGTCGTTGTGTTTTTGCTGGTCCTCCTTGCTGGCCTTGGCGTTGAAGCTGATGACCGGGAGCAGGTCTTCGGTGTTGGAGAACATTTTCTTCTCGATGACCACGCGCAGTTTTTCGTAACTGAGCCAGGTCGGGTTCTTGCCGTTGTTGTTGGCCCGGGCGCGCAGGACGAAGTTGACGATTTCGTTGCGGAAGTCCTTCGGATTGCTGATGCCCGCCGGTTTCTCGATTTTCTCCAGTTCTTCGTTCAGTGCGACACGATTGAGGATCTCGCCGGTTTCCGGATCGCGGTATTCCTGGTCCTGAATCCAGAAGTCGGCGTACAGCACATAACGATCGAAGATGTTCTGGCCGTATTCGCTGTAGGACTCGAGGTAGGCGGTCTGGATCTCCTTGCCGATGAACTCGATGTAACGTGGTGCCAGGTATTCCTTGAGGAAGCGCAGGTAGCGTTCGCGGGTTTCGGCCTGGAACTGTTCCTGTTCAATCTGCTGTTCCAGCACATACAGCAGGTGTACCGGGTTGGCCGCAATTTCATGCGGGTCGAAGTTGAACACCTTCGACAGGATCTTGAACGCGAAACGAGTGGAAAGACCGTTCATGCCTTCGTCGACGCCGGCATTGTCGCGGTATTCCTGAATCGATTTGGCCTTTGGATCGGTGTCCTTGAGGTTTTCGCCGTCGTACACCCGCATCTTCGAGTAGATGTTGGAGTTTTCCGGCTCCTTGAGGCGCGAGAGCACGGTGAACTGGGCGAGCATCTTCAGGGTGTCAGGCGCGCAGTGAGCCTTGGCCAGCGAACTGTTGAACAGAAGCTTGTCGTAGATCTTCACTTCGTCACTGACCCGCAGGCAGTACGGCACTTTGACAATGTAGATCCGGTCGATGAAGGCTTCGTTGTTCTTGTTGTTGCGGAAGGTATGCCATTCCGATTCGTTGGAGTGGGCGAGCAGGATGCCGGTGAACGGAATCGCGCCGAGGCCTTCGGTACTGTTGTAGTTGCCTTCCTGGGTGGCGGTAAGCAGTGGGTGCAGCACCTTGATCGGTGCCTTGAACATTTCGACGAATTCCATCAGGCCCTGGTTGGCCCGGCACAGTGCGCCCGAGTAGCTGTAGGCGTCGGCGTCGTTCTGTGGGAATTCTTCGAGTTTGCGGATATCGACTTTGCCCACGAGGGCCGAGATGTCCTGGTTGTTCTCATCGCCAGGCTCGGTCTTGGCCACGGCGATCTGGTTGAGAATCGAAGGGTAGAGTTTAACCACGCGGAACTGGCTGATGTCGCCGCCGAATTCGGCCAGGCGCTTGGTCGCCCATGGCGACATGATGGTGTTGAGGTAGCGCCGGGGAATGCCGAAGTCCTCTTCGAGGATCGCTCCATCTTCAGTGGAGTTGAATAGACCCAGAGGGGATTCGAAAACCGGCGAGCCCTTGATCGCATAGAAGGGCACTTTTTCCATCAGTTGTTTCAACTTCTCGGCCAGGGACGATTTACCGCCACCGACGGGGCCGAGCAGGTAAAGGATCTGTTTCTTCTCTTCCAGGCCCTGAGCGGCGTGGCGGAAGTACGAGACGATCTGGTCGATGCATTCTTCCATCCCGTGGAAGTCTTCAAAGGCCGGGTAGCGGCGGATCACCTTGTTGGAGAAGATGCGCGACAGTCTCGAGTTGGTCGAGGTGTCGAGCAGTTCCGGTTCACCGATGGCCAACAGCAGACGCTCGGCGGCAGAAACGTAGGCGCTGCGGTCTTTTTTGCACAGCTCCAGGTACTCTTGCAGAGAGAGTTCTTCCTGGCGTGTGGACTCGAAGCGTTGTTGGAAGTGGCTAAAGATACTCATGACGTCACCTCGCTCGATACGTGGAGCCGACGCCGGATCACTCAGTCGATGCTGGCAGCAACCGAACAGGCGATTGCTGTTTACCCCCCAGAATTCTCCCGGAACGGACCGCTCCGAAAGCTACTCCCGATGACCCGTGCGCCGGTGTACCGGCTCTCCCCTGTTTTGGATGGCCTGGGCTTAAGGATAGTTGGGAATTCGGCAGGTAAAGGCTGGATACGTAATTAGTTGTGGCAGACCGTTCGTCTGCCACGGCGCGAGCCCGCGAGGGCCGGGGCTTGCAAGGTTACAAAAAAATTATTCGGACGTACCTTGCGCCGTTTCCGAAGGATAGGTCGTACGCCACAGCTCGAAACCACCGTCCATGCTGTAGACGTCGGAGAATCCCTGGCTGACCAGATAGGCAGCCGCACCCTGGCTGGAATTGCCGTGGTAGCAGACCACTACGGTCGGTGCATCGAGATCGGCACCCTGGATGAAAGCGTGCAGGGAGTGGTTGTCCAGATGCTTCGACCCCGCAATGTGCAACGCGGAAAAAGTCGCCGGGTCACGCACGTCGACGACCACTGCACCTTGTTCGCGCAGGGCTTGAGCCTGCTCTGGGGGGATACGTTTGAATTCGCTCATGGCGGGCTCCTGTGGCTCGGCAGAATGGGCAGTTTAGCGCGGGGCGCTGGCTGGCGATGGGGTGGGAACAGGGGAGGCGACTGGCGGTGTCGGGTGACCGTGCTCGTCGCACTTGCAGGACAGGCGTTCACCGCTGTCGACGTTCATCAGGGTCATGGCGCCGCCCCACACACAGCCGGTGTCGAGGGCGGAAATGCCTGGCTCGTCGCACTTGCCTTCCAGCGCCGCCCAGTGACCGAAAATGATTTTAAGGTCCTTGGTCTTGCGGTCGTGATACTTGAACCACGGCTTGTAGCCGGGTGGCGCCGAGTCGAGGCCTTCCTTGCTCTTGAGGTCGAGTTTGCCGTCGGCAGTGCAGAAACGCATGCGCGTGAAATAGTTGGTGATGACCCGCAGGCGCGTGACGCCTTTGAGGTCGCTGTCCCATTTCGCCGGATCATTGCCGTACATCCCGTCGAGGTAGAGCGGGAACAGATTGTCGTCGCGTAAGGCTGCTTCGACTTCAGCGGCGTACTTCAGGGCTTTGCGCAGTGACCACTGGGGTGGAATGCCGGCATGGACCAAGGCAACGTCGCGCTTTTCGTCGTAATGCATGAGCTTTTGCTGGCGCAGCCATTCGAGCAATTCGGCGCAATCGGGGGCCTCGAAGATCTCGCGCAAGGTATCGGACTTTTTCAGGCGTTCGACATTGCGCCAGGCGGCCAGCAAGTGCAGGTCATGGTTGCCGAGTACGCAAACCAGCGAGTCGCGAATGCCGTGGAGGAAACGCAGGGTTTCCAGCGACTGCGGGCCGCGGTTGACCAGGTCACCCACCAGCCACAGTCGATCCTGTTGCGGGTCGAAAGCCACCTGCTTGAGCAGGCATTGCAGCGCACCCAGGCAGCCTTGCAGATCGCCGACAGCGTACGTCGCCATCAGTGCAAGGACCCCGGCACCGCCAAACGGAACGGCTTGATGATGGCGTCGAAATGTTTGCCGTCATCGGACAGCATCTGATAGGTGCCTTGCATGGTCCCCACTTTGGTGGTCATGACCGTGCCGCTGCTGTAGGTGTGGCTCTGGCCCGGATCGATCAACGGTTGCTGACCGACTACGCCTGCGCCTCGTACTTCCTCGACATGCCCGTCACCGTCGGTGATCACCCAGTGCCGTGACAGCAGCTTGGCGGGTACCAGGCCATTGTTCTGCACGGTGATGGTATAGGCGAAGGCAAAGCGTTCGTGCTCGGGTTGCGATTGTTCTGCCAGATAGCGGGTGACGACGCTGACGTCGACCTGATAACGAGGATCGGACATGCAAGAGGCCTTAAAAGCGAAGCGGGACGCGGGGCGTAGCTGATTGAGTCAGTCTAGGCCAAGTACCGGGTAGTAGACCAGAGTGGCGTCCTACCCGATAGCGGTCATCGCCTGTCAGTCAGCAACAGGCGCCTTGGGTGCTTGCTCGCTGAGTTTGTCGGCCAGACGCACGAATGCCGCCAGGTCGAGTTGCTCGGGACGCAAGCCACCGTCTACACCGGCGGCTTCGATTTCAGCGTTGCTCAGCAGCAGCTTGAGGGTGTTGCGCAGGGTTTTGCGGCGCTGGTTGAAGGCTTCGCGAACGACGCGCTCCAGCAAACGGTGATCCTTGGCCGGGTGCGGCAATACGGCATGTGGTACCAGGCGCACGATGGCCGAATCGACTTTCGGTGGCGGATTGAACGCCCCCGGGCCAACGTTGAACAGGTGTTCGACGCGGCAGTGGTACTGGACCATGATCGACAGCCGGCCCCAATCGCCACCGCCAGGCCCTGCCGCCAGACGTTCGACCACTTCCTTTTGCAGCATGAAGTGCATGTCGCGGATCAGGTGCGAGTTGTGCAGCAGGTGGAAAATCAGCGGCGTGGAGATGTTGTACGGCAGGTTGCCGACCACGCGCAGGCTGCCGGGTGCGGCGTTGAGGCTGTTGAAGTCGAACTTCAGCGCGTCACCCTGATGCAGGTTGAAGTTGCTCTTGTCGGCAAACTGCTGGTTGAGGATCGGGATCAGGTCCTTGTCCAGTTCCACCACGTCCAGTTGCGCGCCGCTGCCGAGCAGGCCTTGGGTCAGTGCGCCCTGGCCTGGGCCGATTTCCAGCAGGCGGTCGTCCGGCTTGGCATGGATGGAGCGCAGGATGCGGTCGATAACGCCGGCATCGTGGAGGAAGTTCTGGCCAAAGCGTTTGCGCGCCTTGTGTTGGTATTGCTCGGTCATAAACGGGTCTCGGCCATCTGGTAAGCGGTTTCCAGGGCGACTTGCAGGCTGCCGGTGTCGATCTTGCCGCTGCCGGCCAGATCCAGGGCAGTGCCGTGGTCGACCGAGGTGCGGATGATCGGCAGGCCGAGGGTCACATTGACCGCCGCGCCGAAGCCTTTGTACTTCAGCACCGGGAGGCCCTGGTCGTGGTACATCGCCAGCACTGCGTCGCAGTGCTCCAGATATTTGGGGGTAAACAAGGTGTCGGCGGGCAGTGGACCGCGCAGGTCCATGCCTTCGCCGCGCAGGCGCTCAAGAGCGGGTTCGATGATGTCTATTTCTTCATGGCCCAGGTGACCGCCTTCGCCGGCGTGCGGGTTGAGCCCGCAGACCAGGATGCGCGGTTGGGCGATTCCGAATTTGTTTCTCAGGTCGGCATGCAGGATCCGGGTGACCCGCTCCAGCCGCTCCGGCGTGATCGCATCGGCAATCTCGCGCAGGGGCAGGTGGGTGGTGACCAGGGCCACACGCAGTCCACGGGTCGCCAGCATCATCACCACTTGTGCGGTGTGGGTCAGGTCGGCGAGGAATTCGGTGTGCCCGGAAAAGGCGATACCGGACTCGTTGATCACACCCTTGTGCACGGGTGCGGTGATCATGCCGGCAAAGTGACCGTCGAGGCAGCCCTGGCCGGCCCGGGTCAGGGTTTCGAGAACGAAGGCGGCATTTGCCTTGTCCAGTTGCCCGGCGATCACTTTGGCGTTGAGTGGCGTATCCCACACATACAGACTATTGGCCGGTGCAGGAGAGTCCGGCCAACTGTCCGGCGTGACCAGCAGAAAATCGACAGCCACGCCCAGCTGCGCGGCCCGCTCTTCGAGCAGGTCACGGCTGGTAATGGCAATCAGGGGATGTGGCTGGGCTTGCGCCGCGAGCAGCAGGCACAGGTCGGGACCTATGCCGGCTGGTTCGCCGGGTGTCAGCGCGAAACGTTGGGGTTTCACTGCGCTGCCTGGTCTGCACCAGGGAGTTTGATTTCTACGTACGCTTCGTCACGGATCTGACGCAGCCAGGTTTGCAACTCTTCGTCGTACTTGCGGTTGCGCAGTACGGTCATCGCCTGTTGCTCGCGAGCCTGGGCAGTGCTGTCGGTGGCGCGACGGCCAAGGACTTCAAGCACGTGCCAGCCGTACTGGGTCTGGAATGGCTTGGACAGCTGACCTTGCGGGGTCTTGGCCATCACTTCGCGGAATTCCGGTACCAGGGCATTCGGGTCGATCCAGTTCAGGTCACCGCCGTTGAGGGCGGAACCCGGGTCTTCCGAGTAGCTTTTCGCCAGTTCGGCGAAATCTTCGCCTGCCTGGATACGGGTATAGAGCGATTGAGCCAGCGCCTTGGTTTTCGCTTCGTCACGGATCGGACTTGGCTTGACCAGGATATGACGCACATGCACTTCATCGCGCATCTGGGTTTCGCCGCCACGCTTGTCGAGGATCTTCAGGATGATGAAGCCACCCGGTGTGCGCATTGGCTGAGTGATGTCGCCCACGGCCATGGTGCTGAGCATGCGATCGAATGGAGGTGGCAGTTGAGCGGCTTTACGCCAGCCCATGTCGCCGCCTTCCAGTGCGGTTTCGCTGGCGGATTTGGCAATTGCCAACTGACCGAAGTCAGCGCCTTGCTTGAGCTGCTGGTAGACCGCGTCGGCCTGCTTGGCGGCATTCTGGATCGCGTCGGAGCTTGCGCTTTCCGGTGTCGGGATCAGGATGTTGGCCAGGCGGAACTCTTCGGACAGCTGCATTTTGCCGAGGTCGGAGGCGAGGAAGTTCTTCACTTCCTGTTCCGACACCTGGATGCGTTCGGCGACACGACGCTGACGCACACGGCTGATGACCATTTCGCGACGGATCTGCTCACGCGCGTCGTCGTAAGACAGGCCATCGTGAGTCAGGGCCGCACGGAATTGCTCGAGCGACATGTTGTTGCGCTGGGCGATGGTGCCGACAGCCTGGTTCAGTTCTTCATCGGTGATGCGGATACCGGAACGCTCGCCGATCTGCAGTTGCAGGTTCTCGACGATCAGGCGCTCAAGCACCTGTTGCTCCAGCACGCTGGCCGGTGGAACCGCAGAACCTCGCTTGGCGATGGTTTGCTGAACTTCATGGACACGCTGGTCCAGCTGGCTCTGCATGACCACGTCGTTGTCAACGATGGCCACCACTTTATCGATGGACTGTACGGCGGCGCTGGCCGCCGTACTCAGGAACAACGCGCCCAGCATCAGCGGGCGCAGACAATCAGAAAGCTTGGTCTTCACGTTCACGATAACCTTGAATGCCTTTGTCGAGGAAACTCTCTACCTTGGCGCCGGTGACGCCGCCGAGTCCCTTCAGAACAATTTGGAGGAAGACGCCATGGTCGCCTTTTTCGTTTTCCGGAGCGTTTTGACTGAACTCGTCATAATCAACGAAGTAACGGTTGATCAGGCGCAGTTTCCAGCAGCAGTTGTCGTACTCGAAACCACCGAAGGCTTCCAGGGTACGGTTGCGGTTGTAGTCATACTGCCAACGGCTGATGGCGTTCCATTGCGGCACGATCGGCCAGATCACCGAGAAGTCGTGCTGTTCGATCTTGTAGTAGTCCTTCACGTAGCCAGGCTGACCCGGTACGCCATAGTCACCACCGCCCACGGTCCATTTACCGGTGTTCTGGTCGTAGCGGATCTGGTCATTGCGATAGCGATAGCCGGCGTTGATGACCTTGTTCGGGTTGTCCTCGGGCTGGTAGTGGAACATCGCGCTGCCCGAGCGAGGGCTGCGGCTGTCCGGGTCCCAGTTGTAGTCGGCAGTGGTGCGCCAGTCACGGTTCCAGCGGTATTCGTATTCCAGCGCGTATGGCGAAACGTTGGCACTGGCATCGGCGCGGGTTTTCGCATCGATACCCGGCAGCTGTACTTCACGATCCTTGAAGTACAAGGCTTGGCCGACACTGATGCGTTGACGCTCAAAACCGTTGTCTTCAATCCAGCGGCTGGTCACGCCCAGGGACAGTTTGTTCTCGTCACCGACACGGTCGGAGCCGGAGAAGCGGTTGTCACGGAACAGCGAGGCATAGTTGAAGGTGTACTCACCCGTGTCGAATACCGGGATGTCTTCCTGGTCGACTTCCGGGACGTACAGGTAAAACAGGCGCGGTTCGAGGGTCTGGCGGTAGTTCTTGCCAAACCACTGGGTATTGCGGTCGAAGTACAGGCCACTGTCGATGCTGGCGATCGGCACACCACGGTTCTGGTTGCTGTCGAAGGTACCGTTCAGCTTGTCCTGTTCTGCGGTTTGCGCTGCGACCTGAGATTTACCGGTGTTGTCCAGGTCCAGTTGGTACTGGGTGTACTGATACTTCAACGTTGGTTTCAGGAAGCCATAAGTCCAATTCAACGGCAGGCTGACGGCTGGCGCGAGGTTCAGACGGTCGCCGTTGGCGCGTGCCAGGCCTTGGACGTTGGTGTCGAGTCGAGGTGTCCCGACCGTGCCGTCCGCATTAAACGGCCCACCGTCCTCGTTAATGAAATTGCCGGTTTTCAAATCCCGGTCAAACCGCACGAGTTCAGTGTTGTACGAGAAATTCAGACCTTCCGGATGATACGGCAGCATTCCGTCGAAGGTGATTTGCGGCAAGCGATCATACGGCGTGATATTGGACACGGTTGCCAGCTGGTAAGCCTGAGCGTTCACACGGGCGGTGTAGCTGTCGCCGCGATAGCTGACGGAACCTTGCTGGTTCACGTAGTCCGCACTTTTCACACCAATCTGGTCGGTCTGCAGATCCTGGAAGTAGTACGGATCGCTGATCTTGGTGTAGTCGACCTGCGTGAACACACGCGAATCCAGACCACCCTTGTGTTGCCAGTTGTACATGTAGCGGGTTTTTTCGTAGTCCGTCTGCAACTTGCGATCGGTGTCCTCGTCATTGAGGTACGCCGCACCGAACTGACCTTCGCTGGATTTGGTCAGGTAGCGGAATTCGCCTTCCATCAACAGGCCGCGCTTGGCCATGTAGCGTGGGTACAACGTGGCATCGTAGTTCGGTGCCAGGTTGAAGTAGTACGGGGTGACCAGCATGAAGCCGGTATCGCTGCCGGTGCCAATGGTCGGCGGCAGGAAGCCGGACTGGCGACGGTCGTCGATCGGGAAGTAGATGTACGGCGTGTACAGGACCGGAATGTCCTTGACCCGCAGTGTTACGTTGGTCGCGGTACCGAAGCCGGTGGCCGGGTTCAGGGTGATGTTGTTGCCCTTGAGCTGCCAGGCGTTGCTGTTCGGTTCGCACGAGGTGTACGTACCGTCCTTGAGTCGGATGATCGCGTTTTCCGCGCGCTTGGCGTACAGCGCGCTGCCGCGGATGCGCGATTTGTGCAGTACATACTCGGCGTTATCGACCTTGGCTTCACCCGTGTCGAGTTGTACGTCGGCGTGGTCGCCAACGATCAGCGCACCGTTATCGCGGATACGCACGTCACCATTGAGCTCGGCGCGGCTTTCGGCCTGGTACAGGCTGGCTTCCTCGGACTCCACCTGCATGCTGCCCTGGCGCAGGACAACATCACCGGCCAGCGTGCCGACCTGGTCTTCGGTGTTGTAGCGCGAAGCTTTCGCGCCGATAAAGGTCGGGGCGTCACTTTTATTCGTCTTGTCATTCATGCCAGGACGAATCGGTTCGATATAGGAACCAGAGCAATAAGGACCGGTTTCGGCCAATTGCGCAGCGGTGAGCTGTTCACGCGGAACCCAGTCGAGGTGACTGTAGTCTGCGCTACGGGACTTCAGGCCGCGGCCCTTGGCTTCGGTGACCAGTGCAGGCTTGGCGCCGGTGTCGTCACTGGTGCCACTCTCGGCCGGGGTTTCTCCGGTCGCGGAGACTGCGCTGCCGTCATGGACGGGACGCGGAGGCAATGCCGCCGCCGGCGTTTTTGGCGCACAGTCCCAGGAGCCGGTCGCGGAGACGGAACAGTCAAACTGCTCGGCGGCAACCACGTACGAACTGGCGAGGGGTTGCAGGGCCAGCAAACTGCCGGTAACCAACAACGGAAATTTTTTACGAAACGCGGGGGATTTCAATGCCATCTTATTAGTCCGGGCTTCCTGCGTGCCATCTGCCCGCGGTGTGGGCCGCACGCCTCTCGATGGTCTGAAAAAGATGCTGGATAATAAAGCATGACCCGCTTGACGGCTAGCGCCGTCGGAGACCCTTGCAATGCCTGACCAAGATCTACGTTTGCAACACCTGAAAGTTTGGCTCGATGAGCAATTGCCGCTCCTTTTTACCGAGCAAGGCTGGGGTGCAGTACCCCCGGCCACATTGACCGCGGCCAGCAGCGACGCGAGTTTCCGGCGATATTTCCGTTGGGAGGGCGCGGGTAGAAGTTTCATCGTCATGGACGCGCCACCGCCCCAGGAAAACTGCAAACCCTTTGTGGATATCGCCTTTTTGCTGGCGAAATCCGGAATAAATGTGCCGAAAATTTATGCCGAGGATCTCGAACGCGGGTTTCTTTTACTCAATGACCTGGGCAACAAGACCTATCTGGACGTGATCGACAGCGAAAACGCCGACAATTTATTCAAGGATGCCCTGCAAGCATTGCTGGCTTTCCAGCAACTGCCGATGGTTGCACCGTTGCCCAGTTACGACGTGGCCCTGCTGCGCCGAGAGCTGGAACTGTTCCCCGAGTGGTATGTAAAACATGAATTGGGCATCGAGTTCGATTCGGCTCAGCAAGCTCAGTGGCAACAAGTCAGCGAACTGCTGATCGACAGCGCCCTGGCCCAGCCAAAAGTATTGGTGCATCGCGATTACATGCCGCGCAACCTGATGCTCAGCGAACCCAATCCCGGTGTGCTGGACTTTCAGGATGCCGTGTACGGCCCGGTGACCTATGACGTGACGTGCCTGTTCAAGGATGCCTTCCTCAGTTGGCCTGAGGAGCGCGTGCGCAACTGGCTGGAATCCTACTGGCAGCAAGCGGTGGCGCTCGATATTCCGGTTCAGCCGGACTTCGAAGACTTCCTGCGCGCCAGCGACCTGATGGGCGTGCAGCGTCACCTGAAGGTTATCGGTATCTTTGCCCGTATCTGCCATCGCGACGGCAAGCCGCGGTACCTCACCGACGTGCCGCGCTTCTTTGCCTATATAGAGGCGGTACTGGCCCGTCGTCCGGAATTGGCCGGCCTGGGCGAACTGCTGACGAGTCTGCGTGCCGGAGCGAATGCATGAAGGCAATGATTCTGGCCGCAGGCAAAGGCGAGCGCATGCGCCCGCTGACCCTGACTACACCCAAACCGCTGGTGCGAGCCGGTGGCGTACCTTTGATCGAGTACCACCTGCGTGCGCTGGCCGCTGCCGGGTTTTCCGAGATTGTCATCAACCATGCCTGGCTTGGCCAGCAGATTGAAGACTATCTGGGCGATGGCTCGCGCTATGGCGTGAGCATTCAGTACTCGGCCGAAGGTGAGCCGCTGGAAACTGGCGGAGGAATTTTCCGTGCCTTGCCGTTGCTGGGTGACGATGCGTTTCTGGTGGTCAACGGCGATATCTGGACCGATTACGACTTCAGCGTATTGCATCAACCCATCAATGGCCTGGCGCACCTGGTGCTGGCCAGTAATCCGGCTCATCACCCAGCCGGGGATTTCAGCCTGAACGGCGTACAGGTGCGTGATGGTCAGCCCAATGAGCCAACCCTGACCTACAGCGGCATCGCGGTTTTGCATCCGCAGTTGTTCGACGGCTGCGCGGATGGCGCGTTCAAACTTGCACCGCTGTTGCGCAAAGCGATGGCTGAGGGGCAAGTAACCGGCGAACAGTTGAAGGGGCACTGGGTCGATGTCGGCACTCACGAGCGTCTGGCTGAAGCCGAAACGCTCATAGAAGCGAGTCGCTGAGATGCTGTGGCCAGGGACTCTGATTGGAGCCGGAGCGGGTTTTGCCATCGCCAGCATTCCGGGGGCCTTGCTTGGCGCATTGTTGGGGCAGGCGCTGGACCGGCGCTTGCACCTGCAAAGCTGGGGGCACCTGCTGGAGAAACTCGGCGGTCGCCCGGTGCTACGCAACGATGAACTGCTGTTTGTGTTGTTGGGTCGTCTGGCCAAGTGCGACGGCCGAGTGATGGCCGGTCACATTGAGCAGGCTCGCGCGGAAATGCGCTCACTGGAAATGTCCGCGTCAGCGCAGCGCCGTGCCATTGCCGCGTTCAATCGCGGCAAGACCGGCCGTGACCGCTTGCGTGGTTACCTGCGGCGCTTGAGTGCGCAACCCCACGCCGCCGAAGGCGTATTGCGTGCGTGCTGGCGAATGGTCTGGGCGGACGGTCGCGCCGGTAGCAGTGAGCGCGAACTGCTCGATCAATGGGGCAAGTGGCTGGGATGGACGACACAGCAGGTGCACGCGCTGGCCCACGACTACGAGCCGCAAAAGCGCTCGTTGAGCAACAGTGTGATCAGCTATCAGGATGCTTTGCGTTTGTTGGGCGTATCGGCAACCACTGAACCGGCGCAGATCAAGCGAGCTTATCGGCGCCTGCTCAGCCGTCATCATCCGGACAAGATTGCCGGCAGCGGCGCGACAGCGATGCAGGTGCGCGAGGCGACCGACAAGACGCGGGAACTGCACAGTGCCTATACGTTGATTCGCGAGCGGCGGGATTTTCGCTGACCTGAAACCATGTGGAGGCTCTGATGCCGTCATCGCTGGCTTGCCAGCGATGCGATAGGTCAGTCCGCCGGGTTACTTGGGTTCAACCAACCCCGCACCCGTCGATACAACTGCTCTTGCTCGGCCTTGGTGTTGCCGGGCAATGCCTTGAGCGACACTTGAGTGAAGAGCGACGTCTTCAGGCGTTTACTGGCTTGCAGGCGCTCCAGTGCGGCTTTGCGATCCAGTGGTTTGTCCTGGTAGTAGATGTCAGCGGTTGGCAACTTCAGGGTCGGTGTCAGTTCGGCCAGTTCAGGTTTGGTCGTCGCGGGTGTCTGCGCCGCAACCATCAGCAGTTTTGCAACCTGCGACGGCTGCTTTTCGCTCAGGT
The DNA here is from genome assembly GCF_004348895.1 of Pseudomonas vancouverensis. Classification (GTDB taxonomy): domain Bacteria; phylum Pseudomonadota; class Gammaproteobacteria; order Pseudomonadales; family Pseudomonadaceae; genus Aquipseudomonas; species Aquipseudomonas vancouverensis. The sequence goes on along the minus strand of NZ_RRZK01000007.1, from coordinate 29,276 downwards.
AGCGCGCGGCCCAATAGGCACCGGTGCCATGCCCCAGTACCACGATGTTGCGGGCACTTTGTTGTTCGGCGAAGGCAATGGCGGCATCGATGCGGGCGAAAATGCGTTCAGCGTCAGCCTTGGATTGTTCCTCGGCGGATTCGGCGACAACCTTGTCGGCCACGTCCGCCTCGCCGCCAGCCACCTGTTCGATAGGTGCGGCGGTAGTCGAGTCCTTGGTGCCGCTCTCGACTGTCTTCGGCGTCGGTGCTGGCTTGGCAACACGTGGCGCAATGGCATCGCTTTGCAGGTCCGGCAAGGTGATACTGAGGCTGCCCCATTCGGCATCCGGCAATTTGCGCCGCAATGGACCGATTGCTTGCGGCCAGTCAACGGTTTCGCCGGCACCGGGGATGATAATCACCGCGCCTTTGGGGTCAGCGGTGTTAGCCGGCTTCCACAGGGCCAGGAAGGTATCGCTGCCGGCTTGCAGCTGCTGTTGTTCCTGGGTCGGGATAATTCGTTCAAGGGCAGCGGCTTCTTCCTGACTACGCTCAGGCAGGGGCTGACGCTCGACGGGTTTCTGTTCGGCCGGTTTTTCCGCGGCGGCGGGAGCCGGGTCGGCGGCCTCGACGGAAGTCACACAAGGCAGGATCAGCGACAGGCACAATGCTGGCAGTGCCAGGCGGTAGACAGGGGGCATCGGATATTCCAGGCCAGAAGTGATTCCGGCAGCCTAATGGGTTGGTCAGTATTTGTCAGTGTGTGAGAGTTCGAAGATGCGATTTCGCTGCCTGTGGGTTATCGGCTGGTTGTGGTTTCCCTTGATGGGCTGGGCGGCGGCCGCACCGCCGATGCATGTCGCGACCCTGTCGCCAAAACAGCAACAGTGGCTGGCGCAGCAGGGTGAGTTGCGCGTCGGGCTGGTGTTGCAGGCACCCTATGCGCAATACGATCGTCGATTGCAACGGCTGTCAGGGGTTAACGTCGACCTGATGAAATGGTTGGCCAAGTCCCTCAATGTCGAGCTGACCTGGCGCAACTTTCCTGACCTTGAACAGCTGGAGGCGGCAGCTCGTGAAGGCGAAGTCGACATTGCCCCGGGGCTGAGCCAAACCCCGGGCGGCCTGCGCCTGTGGCAGTTTTCCGATCCGTACATGCGGGTTCCCCAGTTGGTGGTCAGTGACCAGAAAAGCACAAGCGCAGTGGAGCTGGAAAAACTCGACAGCCAGACCCGCGTCGCCGTGCGCATGCCCGGTGCGACCGCCGACTACCTACGGGGCAATTATCCTCACCTGAACCTGCAGGGCGTGCCCGCCGAGCGCCAGGCCCTGCAGTTGCTGACCAGTCAGCAGGCCAGTTACGCGGTCATTGATGAGGTGCAACTGGGGCGACTGTCCGTCGAACCGGAGTTCGCCGGACTGGTCGTGGTCGGCGATATCGGTCTGCCGCAATTGCTGCGTGTGGCGACCCGACGTGACGAGCCCGAACTGGCGGGCATCATCGCAAACGCGTTGCGGGCCATCCCGGCCAAGGATCTGGAGCGACTGCACGATCAGTGGCTGCAACCCAGGTATCCACGGCTGACCGACTCGCCGGGGTTCTGGCAGAACCTTTGCGCACTGCTGGCGGTGCTGACCCTGAGTTGCATGGCCATCGCCTATTGGCAGCGTCGCCAGCAACGCAGCCTGGAACACCGGCTGGCGGCAGCGCAGGAGGACATTGCCTTGCGCGCCGCGAGTGAAGAGGCGCTGCGGCTGACCCAGTTTTCCATCGAGCAGAGCACCGTCGGCATCCTTTGGGTCAATTGGGACAGCCATGTGCGTTATGCCAATCGCGCTGCGGAAAACATGCTCGGCTATGCGCCGGGTGGGATCATCGACCGGCCGTTGATAGAGTTCGAGCCTGGTCTGCACATGGACCGCTGGCTGAACCTGTGGAAGCGTGCCCGCGCCAGCGAGGACGGTCCGCAAAGCTTCGAAACCAACTGCGTGCGCGCCGATGGCAGTATCCTGCCGGCGGATGTCTCGTTGAGTTTTCTGCGCTTTCGCGATGGCGAATACCTGGTGGTTTACCTCAACGATGTCACCGAGCGTCGCCGGGCGCTGGCGGCGTTGCGGGAAAGCGAAGCACGGCTGCAAGGCATCGCCGCCAACGTCCCGGGGCTGGTGTTCAGGCTGGAGCGGGCGCCGGTGACCGGGCAGATCGACTTTGCCTACATCAGTGAGGGCAGCGAGAGCCTGGTCGGCTATTCGCCGGCCACCCTGGCCCATCGCGACAAAGGCCTGCGCAGTCTGGTGCACCCCGACGACAAGGCCAGCTATCACCAGACTCAGGATCATGCGCTGGACACCGACAGCGACTGGTCATGGCAAGGGCGAATCCTGACGCGCCACGGCGAGCAGCGCTGGGCGGAAATCAAAGCCATTACCCGTCAGCTTGAAGACGGCGCCTATGTCTGGGACGGGATTGTCTGGGACATCAGCGAAAGCAAGCGTATTGAACTGGAACTGGCCAGTTCCCGGGAGCAACTGCGTGAATTGTCGGCGCACCTTGAAAGCGTGCGAGAAGAGGAAAAGGCGCGCATTGCCCGCGAGGTTCACGACGAACTGGGACAGATGCTGACGGTACTCAAACTGGAAACCTCCATGTGTGAACTGGCTTACGCACAGCTTGACCCGGGATTGAATGAGCGCCTGATCAGCATGAAGCGCCTGATCGCCCAACTGTTCCAGCTGGTTCGTGATGTGGCGACGGCATTGCGTCCACCGATTCTCGACGCCGGTATTGCTTCGGCCATCGAGTGGCAGGCCCGGCGCTTCGAGGCACGTACGCAGATTCCATGCCTGGTACAGGTGCCGGACAACTTGCCGGTGCTCAGCGATGCCAAGGCCATTGGCCTGTTCCGTATCCTTCAGGAGGCGCTGACCAATGTCATGCGGCATGCCCAGGCGCATACTGTCGAATTGACGCTAACGCGCGAAGGCGACGAACTGTGTCTGACGGTGAGTGACGATGGCGTAGGATTTGTCGCTGCATCTGGCAGGGCAACGTCCTTCGGGATTGTCGGCATGCGTGAGCGTGTGTTGATCATGGGTGGGGCAATGTCCCTTGAGAGTGAGCCGGGCGAGGGTACGACCTTGAGTGTGCGCGTTCCGGCGAATGATCCTGTCACTGAATAAGAAGAATGGAGAAATACGTGATCCGTGTACTGGTAGCCGAAGACCACACCATCGTCCGCGAAGGCATCAAGCAATTGATCGGCCTGGCCAAGGACTTGCTGGTGGTAGGGGAGGCGAGCAACGGTGAGCAATTGCTCGAAACCCTGCGCCATGTGCCCTGCGAGGTGGTGCTGCTGGACATCTCCATGCCTGGGGTCAACGGTCTGGAGGCCATCCCACGGATTCGCGCCTTGAACAATCCGCCAGCGATTCTGGTGTTGTCGATGCACGACGAAGCACAAATGGCGGCCCGGGCGCTGAAGGTCGGCGCGGCAGGTTACGCGACCAAGGACAGTGACCCGTCATTGTTGCTGATGGCGATTCGCAAGGTGGCGTCGGGCGGGCGTTACATCGATCCGGAGCTGGCAGACCGGATGGTCTTCGAAGTCGGTCTGACCGATTCGCGACCGCTGCATTCGTTGCTTTCCGAGCGTGAGTTTTCGGTGTTCGAGCGCCTCGCCCAAGGCGCCAACGTCAACGACATCGCCCAGCAGCTGGCACTGAGCAGCAAGACCATCAGCACCCACAAGGCGCGGTTGATGCAGAAGCTCAACATCACCTCGCTGGCGGAACTGGTGAAGTATGCGATGGAGCATAAGCTCCTCTGAACGACACCGCTGTTCCTGTGGGACCAAGCTCCCACAGGAATCCGCATAGGCTCGTTATGGGTGCGCATATCCAATAACGACGTGACTCATGAGCGCCTTTTGCCTTCGCTTGTGGCCTGCAGCTGGCCGCTCGCCACTGCACTTGCCCAAACACGCCATCCTTGTAGGGCAATCCCTACCCCCAGCCTTCCATCCGGCTGAGGCGATTCTCTCGTGCCCCCCGATTTGCGTGCCTCCCAGCGTCCACTAGGCTTAATCCACACAGCAGTCATCAATAACAAAGGTGTGGGTATGAGCCAGGTCGATTCAAGCGCAGGGGCCAATGATGTTCTGGTCAGCTTCCGTGGAGTGCAGAAGAGCTACGACGGCGAGAACCTGATCGTCAAAGACCTCAACCTGGACATTCGCAAAGGCGAATTCCTCACCCTGCTCGGACCGTCCGGTTCCGGCAAGACCACCAGCCTGATGATGCTCGCCGGTTTCGAAACGCCGACCGCCGGCGAAATCCTCCTGGCCGGCCGTGCCATCAACAACGTGCCGCCGCACAAGCGCGACATCGGCATGGTGTTCCAGAACTACGCACTGTTCCCGCACATGACCGTGGCCGAAAACCTGGCCTTTCCGCTGACCGTGCGCGGCATGAACAAAAGCGACGTCAGTGCCCGGGTCAAGCGTGTGTTGAGCATGGTCCAGCTCGACAAGTTCGCCCAACGCTATCCGGCGCAGCTGTCCGGTGGTCAGCAGCAGCGTGTGGCGTTGGCCCGGGCGCTGGTGTTCGAACCGCAACTGGTGCTGATGGACGAACCGCTTGGCGCACTCGACAAACAACTGCGTGAACACATGCAGATGGAAATCAAACACCTGCACCAGCGCCTGGGCGTGACCGTGGTCTATGTGACCCACGACCAGGGCGAAGCCCTGACCATGTCCGACCGGGTAGCAGTGTTCCATCAAGGCGAAATCCAGCAGATCGCGCCACCGCGCACGCTCTACGAAGAACCGAAAAATACCTTCGTTGCCAATTTCATCGGCGAAAACAACCGCCTCAATGGCCGGTTGCTCAGCCAGAGCGGCGATCGCTGCGTGGTCGAGCTCGGCCGTGGTGAAAAAGTCGAGGCGCTGGCGGTCAACATCGGCCAGACCGGCGAGCCGGTGACCCTGTCCATTCGTCCGGAGCGAGTGAGCCTCAATGGCTCCAGCGACCAGTGCGTCAATCGCTTCTCCGGTCGCGTCGAGGAATTCATCTATCTGGGCGACCACGTCCGGGTGCGCATGGAAGTCTGCGGCAAGACCGACTTCTTCGTGAAACAACCGATTGCCGAGCTTGATCCCTCGCTGGCAGTCGGCGACGTGGTACCGCTTGGCTGGCAGGTCGAGCACGTTCGCGCACTCGACCCGATTCTAGAGGCGAACTGATCGCCCCAGCTTCAACAACACCAACCCTGCACGTGGAGAGAACAATAAATGTTGAGATCCCTGAAATTCACCGCTCTGGCACTGGGCATGATGGGCGCGGCACACGCAATGGCCGCCGGTCCCGACCTGACCGTGGTGTCCTTTGGCGGCGCGAACAAGGCAGCTCAGGTCAAAGCCTTCTACGCACCGTGGGAAGCGGCAGGTAACGGCAAGATCGTGGCGGGCGAGTACAACGGCGAAATGGCCAAGGTCAAGGCCATGGTCGACACCAAGAGCGTCTCCTGGGACCTGGTAGAGGTTGAATCGCCAGAGCTCTCCCGCGGCTGCGACGAAGACATGTTCGAGCAGCTGGATCCGAAGCTGTTCGGCAAGACCGAAGACTACGTCAAGGGTGCTATCCAGCCATGCGGCGTGGGCTTCTTCGTATGGTCGACCGTGTTGGCCTACAACGCCGACAAACTGAATGCGGCACCGACCAGCTGGGCGGATTTCTGGGACACCAAGAAATTCCCGGGCAAACGTGGCCTGCGTAAAGGCGCCAAGTACACCCTGGAATTCGCTCTGATGGCCGACGGCGTTGCGCCGAAAGACGTCTACAAAGTGTTGGCCGGCAAAGACGGTCAGGACCGCGCGTTCAAGAAACTGGACGAACTCAAGCCGAACATCCAGTGGTGGGAAGCTGGCGCACAGCCGCCGCAGTACCTCGCTTCCGGTGACGTGGTCATGAGCTCGGCCTACAACGGTCGCATCGCTGCCGTGCAGAAAGAAAGCAACCTGAAAGTGGTGTGGAACGGCGGCATCTACGACTTCGACGCCTGGGCCATCCCGAAAGGTCTGGACAAGGCACGTGCCGATGCCGCGAAGAAGTTCATCGCGTTCTCGGTCATGCCACAGCAGCAGAAGACCTACTCGGAAAACATCGCCTATGGCCCGGCCAACACCCAGGCCGTGCCGTTGCTGGCCAAGGATGTCCTGAAAGACATGCCGACCACCCCGGAAAACATCGCCAACCAGGTGCAGATCGACGTCAGCTTCTGGGCTGACAACGGCGAGCAACTGGAGCAGCGCTTCAATTCCTGGGCTGCGAAGTAAGCAGGACCTGTGATGGTGGGCTTGCTCACCCTGTGGGAGCGAGCTTGCTCGCGATAGCATTTTCACATTCGACATGAATGCTGACAGACACACTGCAATCGCGAGCAGGCTCGCTCCCACATCAACGATCGATCAAAGATTTCCGGAGTACGCCATGGCTATCGCCGTTCCCGTGAACGCGGGCACTGACCCCACCTTGAAGCAACGGCTCAAGCACGCCGAGCGGGTCAACCGCTGGAAAGCTCAGGCGTTGATTGCGCCGCTGGTGCTGTTCCTGTTGCTGGTGTTCCTGGTGCCGATCGTGGCGCTGCTCTACAAAAGCGTTGGCAACCCGGAAGTGGTCGGCGGCATGCCGCGCACCGTGACCGCCATCGCCAGCTGGGATGGCCGCGGCCTGCCCGCTGAACCGGTTTACAAGGCGGCGGCAGAAGACCTGGCCGACGCACGCAAGAATCAGACCCTGGGCGACTTGTCCAAACGCCTGAACATGGAGCTGGCCGGCTACCGCAGTTTGCTGACCAAAACCGCCCGCGCCTTGCCGCTGGCCTCCGAACCCGCCTCCTATAAAGAAGCGCTGGAAGGCCTCGATGAGCGTTGGGGCGACCCGGCCTACTGGCAAGCGGTGCGCCGTAACACCAGCAGCATCACCCCGTATTACCTGCTGGCGGCTGTCGATCATCGCATCGACGACCTCGGTGAAATCGCCCCGGCAACACCGGACCAGGCGATCTACCTCGACATCTTCGCCCGCACGTTCTGGATGGGCCTGATCATCACCGCGATCTGCCTGGTGCTGGCGTATCCACTGGCGTACCTGTTGGCCAACCTGCCGTCGCGGCAGAGCAACCTGCTGATGATCCTGGTGCTGCTGCCGTTCTGGACCTCGATCCTGGTGCGGGTCGCAGCGTGGATCGTCCTGCTGCAGTCGGGCGGTCTGATCAACAGTGGCCTGATGGCCATGGGCATCATCGACAAGCCGATCGAGCTGGTGTTCAACCGCATCGGTGTCTACATCTCGATGGTGCACATCCTGCTGCCGTTCATGATCCTGCCGATCTACAGCGTGATGAAAGGCATCTCGCCGACCTACATGCGTGCGGCGATCTCCCTGGGCTGCCATCCATTCGCCAGTTTCTGGCGGGTGTACTTCCCGCAGACCTATGCCGGTGTCGGCGCCGGTTGCCTGTTGGTGTTCATCCTTGCCATCGGCTACTACATCACCCCGGCCTTGCTGGGCAGTCCGAACGATCAGATGGTCAGCTACTTCGTCGCCTTCTACACCAACACCAGCATCAACTGGGGCATGGCGACCGCACTGGGTGGGCTGCTGCTGTTGGCGACCGTTGTGCTTTATCTGATTTACAGCTGGCTGGTGGGCGCCAGTCGCCTGCGCCTGAGCTAAGGGGAAAAAGAAATGCTGAGTCCTTACATGTCGCCCATCGAACGGGTGTGGTTCTACAGCTTGCGGATTCTCTGCGGCTTGATTCTGTTGTTCCTGATCCTGCCCGTGCTGGTGATCATCCCGCTGTCGTTCAATTCCGGCAGCTTCCTGGTGTACCCGCTGCAAGGTTTCTCCCTGCACTGGTACCAGGACTTTTTCGGCTCGGCCGAGTGGATGCGCGCCCTGAAGAACAGCATCATCGTCGCCCCGGCGGCTACTGTGCTGGCGATGGTCTTCGGTACGCTGGCGGCGATCGGCCTGACCCGCGGTGACTTCCCCGGCAAGGCGCTGGTGATGGCGCTGGTGATTTCACCGATGGTGGTGCCGGTGGTGATCATCGGTGTGGCCAGTTACCTGTTCTTTGCGCCACTGGGCCTGGGTAACAGCTTCTTCTCGCTGATCGTGGTGCACGCGGTGCTCGGTGTGCCGTTTGTGATCATCACCGTGTCGGCGACCTTGCAGGGTTTCAATCACAATCTGGTGCGGGCGGCTGCGAGCCTGGGTGCTTCGCCCCTGGTGACTTTCCGCCGCGTGACCTTGCCGTTGATCGCACCGGGGGTAATTTCGGGCGCGCTGTTTGCCTTCGCGACCTCGTTCGATGAGGTGGTGGTGACCTTGTTCCTCGCCGGCCCGGAGCAGGCAACCTTGCCTCGGCAGATGTTCAGCGGGATTCGCGAGAACCTCAGCCCGACCATTGCTGCCGCTGCGACGCTGCTGATTGCCTTCTCGGTGTTCCTGCTGCTGACCCTGGAGTGGTTGCGTGGGCGCAGCGAGAAGTTGCGCACTGCCCAGGTCTGACGACTCACTCCAAAACCTGTGGGAGCCAGCTTGCTCGCTCCCACAGTGTTTTCGGGTGTTTCAGGGATTGTGGTCATTCACCACCTGAATACCGGCCAACCCAAAATCCCCAGCTACTATTGTGCCCAGCTCCCCTACCTATAAGAGGCTGCGCACATGAGTCTTTCCTCATTCAAGATCGCCCACAAACTGATCACCGGCGCCGGTGCCATCGAGCAACTGTCGGCCGAGCTGACGCGCCTGGACATCGACAACCCGCTGATCGTCACCGACGCCGCCCTGGTCAAGTCGGGCACGGTGGCGTTGGCGCTGGCCCAGCTGGGTGAGCGAACCTACGAGATTTTCGACCGTGTGTTGCCGGACCCGGAAATCGCCATCGTCGAAGATTGCATGCAGGTGTATCGCGACGGCGGCCATGACGGCTTGATCGGCCTCGGCGGCGGCAGTGCGATTGATATCGCCAAGAGCGTGGCCGCCTATGCCGGTTACCACGGTGCGCTGGAGGATCTGTTCGGCATCGATCAGGTCCCGCGCAAAGGACCGCCATTGATTGCCATCCCGACCACCGCCGGCACCGGCTCGGAAGTGACCAATGTCGCGATTCTTTCCGACAAGATGGCGCAACTGAAGAAGGGCATCGTCAGCGATTACCTGTTGCCGGACGTGGCGTTGGTCAGCCCGCAAATGACCCTGACCTGCCCGCGCAGTGTCACGGCGGCCAGCGGCGTCGATGCACTGGTGCATGCCATCGAATCCTATCTGTCGGTCAATGCCTCGCCCATCACTGATGCGCTGGCGATTGGCGCCATCAAGTTGATCGCCAGGGCGTTGCCCAAGGCATACGCCAACCCCTCCAACCTGCAAGCCCGGGAAGACATGGCCACTGCCAGCCTGATGGCCGGCATGGCGTTCGGCAACGCCGGGGTCGGCGCGGTGCATGCGCTGGCGTACCCGCTGGGCGGGCGCTTCAACATCGCCCACGGTGTCAGCAACGCGTTATTACTGCCCCATGTCATGACCTGGAACAAGATGGCCTGTGTCGAACGGATGCAGGATATAGCCGAAGCCATGGGCGTGAAGACCGCTCATCTGAGCGTCAATGAAGCGGCTGATAAAGCCGTCGAGGCAATGGCCGGGCTTTGCGCTGCCGTGGAGATTCCCAGCGGCCTGCGCAGCTTCGGCGTGCCCGAAGAGGCCATTGCCAGCATGGCCACGGAAGCGGCGGGGATAGAGCGCCTGATGCGCAACAATCCGCGCAAATTGAGTGCCGCCGATATCGAAAAGATCTATCGAGCGGCGTACTAGAGCCTTCGCTGTTATTGGATGATGGCAAGGTCCAATCATCGCGCTCACGGTGCGCGCGTCAAAGCATGAGGTATACAATGCGCGCCATCGTGATTCTGCTCAGAAAAGGTGCGTCATGCAGCCCTTCGTAATTGCTCCGTCGATTCTCTCCGCCGACTTCGCCCGCTTGGGTGAAGAAGTGGACAACGTCCTGGCCGCTGGCGCCGATTTCGTGCACTTCGATGTCATGGACAATCACTACGTGCCCAACCTGACCATCGGCCCGATGGTCTGTGCAGCACTGCGCAAGTACGGCGTGACTGCGCCGATCGACGCGCACCTGATGGTCAGCCCGGTGGACCGCATCGTTGGCGACTTCATCGAAGCTGGTGCGACCTACATCACCTTCCACCCGGAAGCCACGCAGCATATCGACCGTTCCCTGCAACTGATCCGCGAAGGCGGCTGCAAGTCGGGCCTGGTGTTCAACCCGGCAACGCCGCTGGACGTGCTCAAGTACGTGATGGACAAGGTCGACATGATCCTGCTGATGAGCGTCAACCCGGGCTTTGGCGGGCAGAAGTTCATTCCTGGCACCCTCGACAAGCTGCGTGAAGCACGAGCGCTGATCGATGCTTCGGGCCGTGACATCCGCCTGGAGATCGACGGTGGCGTCAACGTGAACAATATTCGCGAAATCGCTGCAGCGGGTGCCGATACCTTCGTCGCCGGCTCGGCCATCTTCAATGCGCCGAACTATCAGGAAGTCATCGACAAGATGCGTTCCGAACTGGCGCTGGCTCGCCCATGAGCGGCTTTGAGCAGTTGTTCCCGGGGCGTTTGCCACGGCTGGTGATGTTCGATCTGGACGGCACGCTGATCGATTCGGTTCCGGACCTGGCAGTGGCCGTGGACAAAATGCTGCTCAAACTCGGTCGCAAGCCTGCCGGCCTGGAAGCGGTACGTGAATGGGTCGGCAACGGTGCGCCGGTGTTGGTGCGTCGTGCGTTGGCGGGCGGCATAGATCACGGGGCGGTCGACAACGACGAAGCCGAACGGGCGCTGGAGTATTTCATGCAGGCTTATGGCGAAAGCCATGAGCTGACCGTGGTCTACCCCGGCGTGCGCGACACCCTGAAATGGCTGCAAAAACAGGGTGTCGAGATGGCGCTGATCACCAACAAGCCGGAGCGCTTCGTCGCGCCGTTGCTGGATCAGATGAAAATCGGCCGGTATTTCCGCTGGATCATCGGCGGTGACACCTTGCCACAGAAAAAACCGGACCCGGCCGCGCTGTTTTTCGTGATGAAGATGGCCAACATCCCGGCTTCGCAATCGTTATTCGTCGGCGATTCGCGCAGCGATGTGCTGGCGGCGAAAGCGGCAGGGGTGCAGTGCGTGGCGCTGAGCTATGGCTATAACCACGGCCGGCCGATTGCCGAAGAGTCGCCTTCGCTGGTGATCGACGACCTGCGCAAGCTAATTCCCGGTTGCCTGGATCCGGCCGCTGAGATAACGTTGGCCGACGTTGTTAAACCCCCTTCTGGAAACGCCATCGTGGTGGTCACTCGCAAACTCTGGATGAAAGTCATCAAGGCCCTGGCCCGTTGGCGTTGGCGCGCCTGACTTGAATCTGGCCGGCTATCCGGCGCGTTTGCATACCTGACTGTTTGACCCTCAAGCCACGAGGCACCTCATGATCCGCGAAGAATTCCTGCGTTTGGCCGCTGCCGGCTACAACCGCATTCCGCTTGCCTGCGAAACCCTGGCCGACTTCGACACGCCGCTGTCGATCTACCTGAAACTGGCCGACGAGCCCAATTCCTACTTGCTGGAGTCCGTTCAGGGTGGCGAGAAATGGGGCCGTTATTCGATCATCGGTCTGCCGTGCCGTACCGTGATGCGCGTTCACGATCATCACGTCAGCGTGACCGTCGATGGCATTGAGACCGAAAGCCACGACGTGGAAGACCCGCTGGCCTTCGTTGAAGCCTTCAAGGCCCGATACAACGTACCGACCATCGCCGGTCTGCCACGCTTCAACGGCGGCCTGGTGGGTTACTTCGGCTACGACTGCGTGCGTTATGTCGAGAAGCGCCTGGGCAAATGCCCGAACCCGGATCCTCTGGGTGTGCCAGACATTCTGCTGATGGTTTCCGATGCCGTTGTCGTCTTCGACAACCTGGCCGGCAAGATGCACGCGATCGTGCTGGCTGACCCATCGCAGGAAGATGCTTTCGAGCAAGGGCGCGCGCGCCTCGAAGAGCTGCTGGAAAAACTGCGCCAGCCGATCACCCCGCGCCGTGGCCTGGATTTCAGCAAGCAACAAGCGGCTGACCCGGTGTTCCGCTCCAGCTTCACCCAGGACGACTACGAAAAAGCCGTCGACACCATCAAGGAATACATCCTGGCCGGCGACTGCATGCAGGTCGTGCCGTCCCAGCGCATGTCGATCGACTTCAAGGCGGCGCCAATTGACCTGTACCGTGCGCTGCGCTGCTTCAACCCGACGCCTTACATGTACTTCTTCAACTTCGGCGACTTCCACGTCGTCGGCAGTTCGCCGGAAGTACTGGTGCGGGTCGAAGACAACCTGATCACCGTGCGCCCGATTGCCGGCACTCGTCCACGCGGCGCGAGTGAAGAGGCTGATCTGGCGCTGGAAAAAGACTTGCTGTCGGACGACAAGGAAATTGCCGAGCACCTGATGTTGATTGACCTCGGGCGTAATGACACCGGTCGTGTCTCGGAAATCGGTTCGGTGAAACTCACCGAGAAAATGGTCATCGAGCGTTACTCCAACGTGATGCACATCGTGTCCAACGTCACCGGGCAGCTGAAGGCCGGGCTGACCGCGATGGACGCATTGCGGGCGATCCTGCCGGCGGGAACCCTGTCCGGCGCGCCGAAAATTCGTGCGATGGAAATTATCGACGAGCTCGAGCCGGTCAAACGTGGCGTCTACGGCGGTGCGGTCGGTTACTTCGCCTGGAACGGCAACATGGACACCGCCATCGCCATTCGCACGGCGGTGATCAAGAACGGCGAACTGCACGTGCAGGCTGGTGGCGGCATCGTCGCCGACTCGGTGCCCGCGCTGGAATGGGAAGAAACCCTGAACAAGCGCCGCGCGATGTTCCGCGCCGTGGCGCTGGCTGAACAAACTCCGCAAGGCTGATGGATGAGCGTTGCCCGCATGCCGGCCGCCTTGAGCGATCAAGCGCTGGACGCTGCGGGCCCTCCTTCGAAGGCCGTATCTGTAGTCAGTGAATTCAAGAGGTTCTTAACGCCATGTTGTTGATGATCGATAACTACGACTCGTTTACCTATAACGTTGTGCAGTATCTGGGTGAGCTGGGCGCCGAGGTCAAAGTCGTGCGCAACGACGAGCTCACCATTGCCGAAATCGAAGCCCTCAAGCCTGAGCGCATCGTTGTTTCCCCAGGACCCTGCACACCGACAGAAGCCGGTGTTTCCATCGAGGCGATCAAGCATTTCGCCGGTAAATTGCCAATTCTCGGCGTCTGCCTGGGTCACCAGTCCATCGGCCAGGCATTTGGCGGCGATGTGGTCCGTGCCCGTCAGGTCATGCACGGCAAGACCAGTCCGGTATTTCACGAAGACAAAGGCGTGTTCGCGGGCCTGAATCATCCGCTGACGGTTACCCGCTATCATTCCCTTATCGTCAAGCGCGAAACTCTTCCCGACTGCCTGGAGCTGACGGCCTGGACCCAGCTTGAAGACGGTTCGGTCGACGAGATCATGGGCCTGCGTCACAAAACCCTGAACATTGAAGGCGTGCAATTTCACCCGGAGTCGATTCTGACCGAGCAGGGTCATGAACTGTTCGCCAACTTCCTCAAACAAACCGGCGGCACGCGCTAAGGACGTTTCATGAATATCAAGACAGCCCTGAGCCGTATCGTCGATCACCTCGACCTCAGCACCGAAGAAATGCGCGACGTGATGCGCGAAATCATGACCGGCCAATGCAGCGATGCGCAGATCGGCGCGTTCATGATGGCCATGCGCATGAAGAGCGAAAGCATCGACGAAATCGTCGGCGCCGTCTCGGTCATGCGCGAGCTGGCTGACAAGGTCGAGCTCAAGACTCTGCACGGTGTGGTCGATGTGGTGGGCACCGGTGGTGATGGCGCGAACATTTTCAACGTGTCGACCGCCGCGGCATTCGTCGTGTCGGCGGCCGGTTGCACGGTGGCCAAACACGGCAACCGCGCGGTGTCGGGCAAGAGCGGCAGCGCCGACTTGCTGGAAGCGGCCGGTATCTACCTGAACCTCAATCCGACCCAGGTGGCGCGTTGCATCGATAACGTCGGCATCGGCTTCATGTTTGCCCAGACCCATCACAGTGCAATGAAGTTCGCCGCCGGTCCGCGCAAGGATCTTGGCCTGCGTACCTTGTTCAACATGCTCGGCCCGCTTACGAATCCGGCCGGTGTGAAGCACCAGGTGGTGGGCGTGTTCACCCAGGCGTTGTGCCGGCCGCTGGCCGAAGTGTTGCAGCGTTTGGGCAGCAAGCACGTGTTGGTGGTGCACTCCAAGGACGGCCTGGACGAGTTCAGCCTCGCCGCACCGACCTACGTTGCCGAACTCAAGGACGACCAGATCAGTGAGTATTGGGTCGAACCGGAAGACCTGGGCATGAAGAGCCAGAGTCTGCACGGCCTGGCGGTCGATAGCCCGGCTGCTTCCCTTGAGCTGATTCGTGATGCCCTGGGCAAGCGCAAGACTGAAAACGGTCAGAAAGCCGCCGAAATGATCATGCTCAACGCGGGTGCCGCGTTGTACGCGGCCGACCATGCCAGCAGCCTCAAGGAAGGCGTGGCCCTGGCGCACGATGCGCTGCACACAGGCCTTGCCCGAGAAAAACTCGAGGAGTTGGGCGCCTTTACCGCGGTATTCAAAGTGGAGAATGAAGGATGAGTGTACCGACGGTTCTGGAAAAGATTCTGGCGCGCAAAGTCGAGGAGGTTGCCGAGCGCAGCGCTCGTGTCAGTCTCGCCGAGCTGGAAAACCTGGCCAAGGCGGCCGATGCACCCCGTGGTTTTGCCCAGGCATTGCTGGCACAAGCCAAGCTGAAGCAGCCGGCGGTCATTGCCGAAATCAAGAAGGCTTCGCCAAGCAAAGGCGTGATCCGCGAGAACTTCGTGCCGGCCGACATCGCCAAAAGCTACGAGAAGGGCGGCGCAACCTGCCTCTCGGTGCTCACCGATATCGATTACTTCCAGGGTGCCGATGCTTACCTGCAGCAAGCCCGCGCGGCGTGCAAGCTGCCGGTGATCCGCAAGGACTTCATGATCGATCCGTACCAGATCGTTGAAGCCCGTGCCTTGGGTGCCGATTGCGTGCTGTTGATCGTTTCCGCTCTGGACGACGTGAAGATGGCTGAACTGGCGTCGGTAGCGAAAGGCGTCGGCCTGGATGTACTGGTGGAAGTCCATGACGGCGACGAGCTGGAGCGGGCCTTGAAAACCCTCGACACCCCGTTGGTCGGCGTGAATAACCGCAACCTGCACACCTTTGACGTCAGCCTGGAAACCACGCTGGATCTGTTGCCGCGTATCCCTCGCGATCGCCTGGTGATCACCGAAAGCGGCATCCTTAACCGTGCCGACGTCGAGCTGATGGAAATCAGCAACGTGTATTCGTTCCTGGTCGGTGAGGCGTTCATGCGCGCCGAAAACCCGGGCAACGAATTGCAGCGCCTGTTCTTCCCGGAGCGCGGCGTACCTGTCAGCGGCTCGACCCTCGACTGAAAAGTATCGCGATCAGGCTCGTTCCCACATCAAACCCTGTGGGAGCGAGCTTGCTCGCGATAGCGGCATAAGAAACACCACAGACTTTGTGCCTGACGGATTCCCTTATGACCTCACCTGTCTCCCTGACCATCGAAGCCGGCCTGCAAGCCGAACAGGATTTGCTCGCGTCGGTCTGTGCCGGCGCTGCCGAGTTTGGCCTGTTGTTCTGGCAACCCAGTGATCA
Source organism: Pseudomonas vancouverensis (assembly GCF_004348895.1). Taxonomy (GTDB): domain Bacteria; phylum Pseudomonadota; class Gammaproteobacteria; order Pseudomonadales; family Pseudomonadaceae; genus Aquipseudomonas; species Aquipseudomonas vancouverensis. The sequence goes on along the minus strand of NZ_RRZK01000007.1, from coordinate 13,434 downwards.
GGCATTGGTGATGCCGCGTCGCCTCAATCGCCTGCCAGGTTTCGAGGCGGCCTGTGAGGTGTCGGCAGAGGCGGGCTGGCCTGTGTTGCTGCGTGATACCGGTGGCGAACCGGTTCCACAATCGGCGACCACGATCAATATCGCGCTGGTTTACGCGCCGCCTCGCAGCGAGGGTGACCTGAACCGTATCGAGTCCGGTTATCGTCGTCTGTGCGACCCCATCTGCGAATTGCTGGATGAGTTGGGCGGGACATCATCCCTTGGTGAAATTGACGGCGCATTTTGTGATGGCCGCTTCAACGTCAACCTCGACGGTCGAAAAATGGTCGGCACCGCCCAACGCTGGCGCCAGAGTCAGGGTGGTCAACGTCCGGTAGGATTGGTCCATGGTGCGATGCTGGTGGATAACGATCGCGAGTCGATGGTTGCAGCGGTCAACCGTTTCAACCAAGCCTGCGGTCTGGAGCAACGGGTACGAGCCGAAAGCCATATCGCGCTGCACGAAAAGTTCGCCGCCCCCGATGCGCTGGCGCGCCTCGACGAACTCTATCGTTTGATGTTGGCGCAAATGTTCAACGCTTAACGCGTGCCGAAGACCACCATTGTCTTGCCTTTGACGTCCACCAGGTTGCGCTCTTCCAGGTCCTTGAGTACGCGGCCGACCATCTCTCGGGAACAGCCGACAATCCGCCCGATTTCCTGACGGGTAACCTTGATCTGCATGCCGTCGGGGTGGGTCATGGCGTCTGGCTGCTTGCACAGTTCCAGCAAACAACGCGCGACTCGCCCGGTTACGTCGAAGAACGCGAGGTCACCGACCTTGCGGGTGGTGTTGCGCAGCCGTTGTGCGATTTGTCCGCTGAGTGCGTAAAGAATGTCCGGATCTTGCTGCGACAACTCGCGGAACTTCGCGTAGCTGATTTCCGCCACTTCGCATTCGACCTTGGCCCGCACCCAGGCACTGCGCTCCTGTTCCAGGCCGGCCTGTTCAAACAGTCCCAGCTCGCCAAAAAAGTCCCCGGCGTTCAGGTACGCAATGATCATTTCCCGGCCATCATCGTCCTCGATCAGGATGGTGACTGAGCCCTTGATGATGAAAAACAATGTTTCCGAGCGGTCGCCAGCGCAAATGATATTGCTCTTGGCCTGATGGCGACGGCGCTGACAATGCATCAACAGCTTGTCGAGGTTCTTGATCTTGGGTGTGGGGGCAATAGCAACCATGGTTGTATCCCGAAAAGACTGCACGGTGTAGTTGGTTTTATTTTTGAAAGACGAGAACTGGCTAAGCGCCATCGAATTGGCGCCAGCATAACAGACACTTTCTGTAAGATTCGAGAATTTACCTACAGGGCTGGAGGTTATGTCTTAGGACGTTGCTCACTGTCAATCCCGGGGCCTGTGCTAAGCTGGCGACCCTTTTTTAAACAGTGGAGTCTTGGCGATGAAGGCACGCATCCAATGGGCTGGCGAAGCCATGTTCCTCGGCGAATCCGGTAGCGGTCATGTCGTGGTCATGGACGGTCCGCCCGATGCCGGCGGTCGTAACCTGGGTGTTCGGCCGATGGAAATGCTCCTGCTGGGTGTTGGCGGTTGCAGCAATTTCGACGTGGTCAGCATCCTCAAGAAATCGCGTCAGGCCGTGGAAAGCTGCGAAGCCTTCCTGGAAGCCGAACGTGCGACCGAAGACCCGAAGGTGTTCACCAAGATCCACATGCATTTCGTGGTCAAGGGCCGTGGCCTGAAAGAAGCGCAGGTCAAGCGCGCGATCGAGTTGTCCGCTGAGAAGTATTGCTCGGCGTCGATCATGCTCGGCGCCGCCGGGGTCGAGATCACCCACGACTACGAGATCATCGAACTCGGTTGAGTCGACATTCAACTATCATAAAAGCAGTGCAGACTCTGGCGAACCCAAGCTGACGTCTGCATAATGCGCCACTTTTTTCAGGGTCGTGGCCCGTCAGCCGACGGGTCGCGCATCCGAACAAACAACCAAAATCGCCATCGCGAAGAGGTGTTAACCGTCCTACGCAGGTGCGTCGTTCGCATCTGACGGGCATGCTTGATCACGCGGCCGGGCCGCAAACACATAGAGAGTTTTTAACGGTGAAAAGCAAACTCAAGCTCCACGGGTTCAATAACCTGACAAAGACCTTGAGCTTCAACATCTATGACATCTGCTACGCGGAAACTCCGCAAGACCAGCAGGCCTACGTCGAGTACATCAATCAAGAGTACAACGCGAAACGCCTGACGCAGATCCTCACGGAAGTTGTCGATATCATTGGTGCCAATATCCTGAACATTGCCAGCCAGGACTATGAACCACAGGGCGCCAGCGTCACGATCCTGATCTCCGAAGAGCCGGTGACCCCGACCGAGAGTCAGATCGAAGAGTCTCCGGGCCCGCTGCCCGAAATCATCCTGGCCCACCTCGACAAGAGTCACATCACGGTGCACACCTACCCGGAAATCCATCCGGTCAGCGGTATTGCAACCTTCCGTGTGGATATCGACGTGTCGACCTGCGGGGTCATTTCACCGCTCAAAGCACTCAACTTCCTGATTCACCAGTTCGATTCGGACATCGTGACAGTGGACTATCGTGTGCGCGGCTTCACCCGTGACGTTGAAGGCAAAAAGCATTTCATCGACCACGAGATCAACTCGATCCAGAATTACCTCTCCGAAGACACCCGCGACGCGTACCAGATGACCGACGTGAACGTGTACCAGGAAAACCTGTTCCACACCAAAATGCTGCTGAAGAACTTCGAACTGGATAACTACCTGTTCGGTGATGCCACCAGCAACCTGTCCCCTGAGCAACGTGCCAAGGTGACGGACCGGGTGAAACACGAGATGCTCGAAATCTTCTACGCACGCAACATGGCGTAAGATTCTCGAACACAAAAAAGGCGACTTCCTCACGGTAGTCGCCTTTTTTATTACTATCTGCTCGCGATCAGACTGTCGCTGACGCGGCAAGAATCAGATCCGATACGTACTCTTGGTCATCACCTTGGCCAACAGACTCATCCCGAATTTCACCGGAGCCGGGAACCGGAAGCCACCGGCGTCCAATGCGCTTTCGGCATGCTGCTCTTCATCAACGCGCATCTGCTCAAGAATCGCCCGGGACTTTTCATCTTCGGCCGGCAGCTGTTGCAGGTGTTCATTCAGATGTTTGCACACCTGATCTTCGGTGGCCGCGACGAAGCCGAGGCTGACTTTATCGCTGATCAGACCGGCGACTGCGCCAATGCCGAACGACATGCCATAAAACAATGGATTGAGAATGCTGGTGTGGCTGCCCAGCTGATGGATGCGTTGTTCGCACCAGACCAGGTGATCGATTTCTTCCTCGGCGGCATGTTCCATGGCGGCGCGGACTTGCGGCAGCTTGGCGGTCAGGGCCTGGCCTTGATACAGCGCCTGGGCGCAGACTTCACCGGTATGGTTGATGCGCATCAGGCCGGCAACGTGGCGGGTGTCCTCGTCGCTCATCTTTGCGTCCGGCTGCACAATGGCTGGCGACGGACGGTAAGGTTGGCCACTGAAAGGCAGCAGGGTGCGCATTGCCGCGTCGGCTTGCAGCAGAAGGCGATCAATTGGCGAATAGTGACGTTGGGTAGTCATGCTGACCTCCGGGGGAATCTCGGTGGCCAGTTTAACCCAATCGGCCGGGGAAGGTTTGCGCTGGGTCATTGCGACGCAGGAGCCAGCAAGCCGGCTCCTGGCAGGGCGAGGGATAAATCAGCCCGGTGGCCAATGCATCTGGCGCTGACCCAGCACATGCATATGGATGTGGTAGACAGTCTGCCCACCTTCTTCATTGCAGTTCATGACAACGCGAAAACCTTTTTCACAGCCCAGCTCCAGCGCCAGGCGCTGCGCCGTGAACAGGATGTGCCCTGCCAGCGCCTTGTCGTCCTCGGTGAGGTCGTTCAAGGTGCGCACCGGTTTCTTCGGGATCACCAGGAAATGCACCGGTGCCTGTGGGGCGATATCGTGGAAGGCCAGTACCTGGTCGTCCTCGTAGATGATCTTCGCCGGGATCTCCCGGTTGATGATCTTGGTGAACAGAGTATCCACAGCTGTTTCTCCGTTGTTTAGGCTGGGCTGAGTGTACTCATGGGTCATGTCAGCGCCCAGCTTTTTGCCTTGAAGTCGATCAGCGCGGGCAATACGCCTTGTTGACCATGCCGGCGATTGTCCGGGTCAGCCAGCGCGAACCGAGTCGCGGCAGGAAGGCGAACCAGCGGTTGCGTCGCCCCGGAATGATGATTGCGCGATTTTTTTCCAGGGCGCGCACGGTATAGAGCGCGACTTCTTCCGGGCTCATCAGCAATTTGCTGTTGGCCAGTTTGTCCGTGTTCAGTTGTGCGGTGCTGAAAAACGCCGTGCGGGTCGGGCCGGGGCAGAGTACCGACACCTTGACCGCGCATTTTTTCAGCTCGACCCGCAGCCCTTCGGAGAAATGCAGCACGTAGGCCTTGCTGGCGTAATAGGTGCTCATCCACGGTCCGGGCTGGAATGCTGCTACCGAAGCCACGTTCAGAATCTGTCCGCCGCCCTGCAGCGCCATGCTGTTGCCGATGGCGTGGCACAGGCGTGTGAGGGCGAGGATGTTCACTTCGATCAGGTCTTGCTCGGTCATCCAGTCCTGAGCCAGGAACGGGCCGCAAGTACCGATGCCGGCGCAGTTGACCAACAGGTCGATCTGCCGGTCACCCTCTTCGAGTTCCAGCAGGAAACCGGACAGGCGCAACGGCTCGCCGAGGTCGCAGGCACGGAACAACACTTCCACGCCGAAGCGTTGGGTCAGTTCAATCGCAATGCTTTCCAGCTGATCACGTTGTCGAGCCACCAGTATCAAGCTGCGGCCGCGCCGAGCCAACGCCTCGGCCATTGCCAGGCCGATGCCGCTGGAGGCGCCAGTGATCAGTGCGTAACGGGTCATTCAATTCTCCATCGCAACAGCTCCACGCCGCGACGCAGGTGTCACGGGGCAGGAGCGTTGTTTATTCTTTCGCAGAGTCTACAGGTCGCTGGGGCTCTTCGGCTGCATCACCGGTGGAATTTGGCGCCGGTTCTGTTTCGACATCGATTTCATCGGTGGTGACTGAACTGGTTTCGTAGCTGCTTTGCGCGGCGCTTTCGTACTCTTGCTGGATCGCCGTGATGCCACCTTTGAGCATTGCGATCAGCATCAAGGCGATAAACACGATCCACAGCGAAGACAGCACTTTCACCGCGGTACTGTTGGGCGGCGGTGGCGGTCCATAACGATTGCCCGCCTTGTTGCCGGGCATGATCATGGTGACAAAGGGGAAGATGCTGCCGACGAAGGGCACCAGGTTGAGCAGCCACAACCAGCCGGACCAGCCAATGTCGTGCAGGCGCTGCACCGTGATCTGAATACTGACAAAAGCGAATGCGACGAACAGGATCAAGGCAAGCAGGCCGCCGAGAATCAGGCCGGCGGTGGAGTCGGCACTGATGAGGCCCAGCGCAATCAGCGCGAAGGTGCTGCAGACTGCCAGCAAAATCAGGGTCAGGACCATGGTCCAGGCCAGGTAGCGCAGACGACCGATGCGCCCCTCGAAACTGAATGGTTTGAGCGTGGCGAACTCTGCCACGGCTTCGCCAACGCTAGCGCGAGGCGGTGCGTAAGGGGAGGTCGGTTCGCTTGAGTTCGCCGGGGCATGGGAATGATCTTGCACGTCCGCAAGGTTCAGCTCAATCGGCGTTTCGGCTTCGATGCGTGCCTCGACCCCGGTTTTGCTCAGCGCTTGCAGATAGGTCTGGGCGTCTGCCTGGGACAGGTCCCGTTTCAGTGCGACCGGGCGTCCGGTGAACAGGCGCTCGATGGATACGACATCGGTTTTGAACAGTGCGGCAAGATTGAGCTTGGCCGTGTTGATGTCGACGCCGGGCAGCAAGGCGCCCTCGAATACGATCTTGAAACGGTGTTCGCCCATGTTCCTGGCATCCTTGTCATGCGATGTTGAGAGGAGAGTGTTGCATCGGGGCGAACGAAAGGCCAGCCGAGGGATGGCTGGCCAGTTTTGACCTTCAGCGCGGCCAGCGCTTGGGCAGCTGTGCGGCATGCTCCAGCGCCTGACGATATTCCCCGTCGAGGCGTGCGACCAGTTCTGCGACGCTCGGCAAATCATCGATTTCACCCACGCCCTGGCCTGCGGACCACACGGTTTTCCAGGCCTTGGCTTCATCGCTGACCGGCTTGAGCTTGGAGCCGAAGTTGATCTCGGCCTTGCCTTGCAGCGCCGCCATGTCAAACCCTGCCGCTTCCAGGCTCTGGCGCATGAAACTTGCTGGAACGCCGGATACCGCCGGGGTATGGACGATGTCGGCAGCCTTGGCGTTCAGCAGCATTTCCTTATAGGCGTCGGGAGCATGGCTTTCGGTGGTGCCGATAAATCGGGTACCGAAATAGGCGAGGTCCGCGCCGAGCAGCTGCGCGGCGAGAATCTCGTGGCCGTGATTCAGGCAACCGGCGAGCAGCAAGGTCTTGTCGAAAAACTGGCGAATCTCGGCAATCAATGAAAACGGGCTCCAGGTCCCGGCGTGCCCACCGGCGCCGGCGGCCACGGCGATCAAGCCATCCACACCAGCTTCGGCTGCCTTCTCGGCATGACGACGGGTCGTGACGTCATGAAACACCAGGCCGCCATAGCTGTGCACCGCGTCGACCACTTCCTTCACGGCACCGAGGCTGGTGATCACGATCGGCACTTTGTGTTCGACGCAGATAGCCAGATCCGCCTGCAGCCGTGGATTGCTGTTGTGGACGATGAGGTTTACCGCGTAAGGCGCGGGGTTGTCCAAGGTCGCCAGCCCTGCTTCGATTTCTTCCAGCCAGGCCTTGAAGCCGCTGCTTTCACGCTGGTTGAGCGCTGGAAAGCTGCCGACCACGCCATTGCGGCAGCAGGCAAGCACCAGTTGCGGGTTGGAGATCAGGAACATGGGCGCTGCCACTACGGGCAAGCGCAGACTTTGTTCGAGCAGAGCGGGCAGCGACATTGGAAGTACCCCGAAATTGGATGATCAGCAGGATTTAGAACGGCCGAACCACGACCAGAATTACGATGGCCAGCAATATCAGAACCGGAACTTCATTGAACCAGCGAAAAAAGACATGGCTGCGGGTGTTTTCGCCACGGGCAAAACGTTTTACCTGGGCGCCGCACATGTGGTGGTAGCCGATCAGCAACACGACCAGGGTCAGCTTGGCGTGCATCCAGCCACCCTGAGTGAAGTAGGCACTCGGATTGAGGCTGATCAGCCAGCCGCCGAAGATCAGCGTGGCGATCATCGCCGGGCCCATGATGCCCCGGTACAGCTTGCGCTCCATGACGCTGAAGCGTTCCTGACTGACGGCATCTTCGCTCTGGGCGTGATAAACGAACAGGCGCGGCAGGTAAAACAGGCCGGCAAACCAGCAAACGATACTGACGATGTGAAAAGCTTTGAGCCACAGATAGAGCATTTTTGGTTATTCCCTCATTCACGGTAAGCCGGATAGTAGAGGCTTGAGCGTCCGCACGTCACCTTGACAGTTGTCGCAGGGGCTTGCGGCCCCTATTATCGACGGCTTTCCAGTGGGTTCGTTGAGGGCAGGTTTATGGTCAAGGTCGGTATCGTCGGCGGCACGGGTTACACCGGTGTCGAACTGCTGCGTCTGTTGGCACAGCATCCGCAAGCTGAAGTGGTTGTCATCACTTCCCGATCCGAGGCTGGCCTGGCCGTGGCCGACATGTACCCGAACTTGCGCGGGCATTACGACGGCCTGGCGTTCAGCGTTCCGGACATCAAGACCCTGGGCGCCTGCGACGTGGTGTTCTTCGCCACGCCGCACGGTGTTGCCCATGCCCTGGCCGGCGAACTGCTGGCGGCCGGGACCAAAGTCATCGACCTGTCGGCGGATTTCCGTCTGCAAGACGCGGATGAATGGGCCAAATGGTACGGCCAGCCGCACGGTGCTCCGGAGTTGCTCGACGAGGCGGTTTACGGCTTGCCGGAAGTCAATCGCGAGCAGATCAAAAAAGCCCGCCTGATTGCTGTGCCGGGCTGCTATCCGACCGCCACGCAACTGGGTTTCCTGCCATTGCTCGAAGCCGGTCTGGCGGACACCAAAAACCTGATCGCTGACTGCAAATCCGGAGTCAGTGGCGCGGGTCGTGGCGCCTCTGTTGGCTCCCTGTACTCCGAAACCTCGGAAAGCATGAAGGCCTATGCCGTGAAAGGTCACCGTCACTTGCCGGAAATCCGCCAGGGCCTGCGCCGTGCCGCGGGTAAAGATGTCGGATTGACCTTCGTGCCGCACCTGACGCCGATGATTCGCGGTATTCACTCGACACTCTATGCAACGTTGGTCGATCGTTCGGTGGATTTGCAGGCATTGTTCGAAAAGCGTTATGCCAATGAGCCGTTCGTCGACGTCATGCCGGCCGGAAGCCATCCGGAAACCCGTAGCGTGCGCGGTGCCAACGTATGTCGAATCGCCGTGCATCGTCCACAGGACGGCGACCTGGTCGTCGTGTTGTCGGTAATCGATAACCTGGTCAAAGGTGCGTCGGGTCAGGCGGTGCAGAACATGAACATCCTGTTTGGCCTGGACGAGCGTCTGGGGTTGTCCCACGCCGGTATGCTGCCGTAACAGTTTACGGCGCGCAGCAAAAGGCCCGTCTGACGGGCCTTTTTGCATTCTGGACCGAGGCCATGTTTGGTTGATATACCATAACAATAGTTGACCGCTTTTCTAGGAGAAGCGGATAATGCGCGTCATCACGCAATATGACGGCGTAACGCCGGGAGATAGTCAGCATGAGCGTCGAATCCTTCACCCCCACGGCTTTGCAATTCACCCACGGTGCCGCGCACAAGGTGAAGAGCCTGGTCGATGAAGAGGGGAATGATCGCTTGAAGCTGCGCGTATTCGTTACGGGCGGCGGTTGTTCAGGTTTTCAGTACGGCTTCACCTTCGATGAAGAAGTGGCCGATGATGACACCATCGTTGAGCGCGAAGGCGTGAGCCTGGTGGTTGACCCAATGAGTTTCCAGTATCTGGCAGGCGCCGAAGTGGACTATCAGGAAGGTCTGGAAGGTTCGCGTTTCGTCATCAAGAACCCGAACGCTACCACCACCTGTGGCTGTGGCTCTTCGTTCTCGATCTGATCAGCGTATCTGTATTACAAAACGCCGCATGGCCCTCGGGCTCTGCGGCGTTTTGCTGTCTGGAGATTAGGCGGGGTAGATGGCGCCGAGAACGCGCAGACCGCGGGCGCCAGTGACGCTTGGCCGGTTGGCGGCGATGCCCTCGAGGCAGCAATGGGCGAGCCAGGCGAAGGCCATGGCTTCCACCCAGTCAGGGTCTACGCCATAAGCGGCGGTGCTGCTGACGGTTGCATCGGGTAGCAGGGTGGCCAGGCGATTCATCAACGTGGTGTTGTGTGCGCCACCCCCACAGACCAATAGCTCCCGGGTGGCCGATTGAGCGCTTTGCAGCGACTCAATGATGGTGAGCGCGGTCAACTCGAGCAACGTTGCCTGGACATCCTCGGTAGCAAAAGCAGGCAACTGTGTTAGGTGCCGGGTCAGCCAAGGCAGGTTGAAGACTTCACGACCGGTGCTCTTCGGGCCTTTGGTGACAAAAAACGGATCGCTGAGTAGTGCGCTCAGGAGCGCAGATTGCACTTTGCCGCTCGCAGCCCACTGGCCGTCACGATCAAAATGCTCGCCACGCTGCTGGTGAATCCATGCATCGAGCAGCACATTCCCCGGACCGCAATCGAACCCTGCAACAGGCTTACCCGGTTCGATCAGGCTGAGATTGCTGAAACCGCCGACGTTCAACACTGCACGGTTGCCCGCGCGCTCGTCAAACAGGGCTTCGTGAAAGGCAGGCACCAGCGGGGCGCCTTGACCGCCGGCAGCAACGTCGCGGCTGCGGAAATCGCTGACGACGGTGATACCGGTCAGCTCGGTGAGCAGGGCAGGGTTACCGATCTGCACGGTAAAACCGCGCGCCGGTTCGTGGCGAATGGTCTGGCCGTGGCTGCCAATCGCACGAATGTCTTCGGGCTTGAGCTCGTATTGCGTCAAGAGGGCGTGAATGCCTTGCGCCGCCAGTTGCACCCAGTGTTGTTGAGCGATGGCGGAACGGGCGATTTCATCCGGGCCGCTGGCGCACAGGCCAAGCAGCTCGGCGCGCAGCGAATCGGGCATCGGAATGTAATGGGTGGCGATCAGTCTGATCGCCGGGGCTTGCTCGATCAGCGCAATGTCCAGTCCATCGAGGCTGGTGCCGGACATCACGCCTATATAGAGCGCCATGACTTAACGCTTGCTCGAAGCCAGCAGCGTGGCCTTTTCCTGGTCCATGCGCGCCATCAACGGCTGGCTCTGCGCCAGGAAGCGCGCGCGCTCGGCCTTGGCGATCGGATCGGCCATCGGCAGCTTCTGGCCCAGCGGGTCGACGTGCACGCCATTGACCTGGAATTCATAGTGCAGATGTGGACCGGTGGAGAGGCCGGTGGTGCCGATGTAGCCAATCACCTGGCCTTGCTTCACGGTACCGCCAGTCTTCACGCCTTTGGCGAAGCCCTGCATGTGGCCGTAAAGCGTCGTGTAGGTATTGCCGTGCTGAAGGATCACGGTGTTGCCATAGCCGCCGCGACGGCCGGCGAGCAAGACCTTGCCATCACCGGCTGCCTTGATCGGGGTACCACGTGGCGCAGCGTAATCGACGCCTTTGTGCGCGCGGATCTTGTTCAGGATCGGGTGTTTGCGACCCATGGAGAACTTCGAGCTGATGCGGGCGAAGTCTACCGGGGTGCGGATAAACGCCTTGCGCATGCTGTTGCCGTCAGCAGTGTAGTAGCTGCTGTTGCCTTGTTTGTTGGTGTAACGCACCGCCGTATAGGTCTTGCCACGGTTAGTGAAGCGTGCCGACAGGATCGGGCCATTGCCGACGGCCTTGCCATTGACCACTTTCTGCTCGTAGATCACATCGAACTCGTCACCCTGGCGAATATCCTGGGCGAAGTCGACGTCATAGCCAAACACGCTGGCCATGTCCATGGTCAGGCTGTGGGACAGGCCTGCACGGGCGGCGGACTGCGACAACGAACTGTTGATCACGCCATGCACATAGGCAGAGCGCACCGTCGGTTTGGCGGTAATGCGGTTGAAGGTGTAGCCCTTGTCGTTGCGGGTCAGGCTGATGCTCTCAAGGTCGCTGATCTTGCTGTGCAAGTTGCTCAGTTGACCATCCGGGCTCAGTTCGAACTCGAGCTTTTGCCCGTGTTTGAGCTGGCTGAACTGCTTGGCCTGCTTGTCGCTGGCCAGCACCTCATGTACCGATGCGGCTGGCAATCCAACCTTTTCGAACAGGGTAGAAAGCGTATCGCCTTTGGCTACGATCACTTCCCTGTGGTTTGCCGGCTTCTTTTCTTCGACGACCGGGGCTGGCTCTACTTGAGCGGTTTCCTGGGTATCCTCGGCGCTGTTGTCGATCTGCGCGAAAGGTGAGGCTGCTGGTTCATTTGTGGCTTGAACGGCGTCAGCAGCGTCTTGATCTTGTGTCAGTTGTTCAGCGGGGCTTTCCAGTTCAAGACTCAGGGTCGTCTTTTTGGCTTCAACATCGCTGGAGGGGAACACCAATAGTGCCAGGCTCAGCAGGGCAGCAATGCCACTGGCGGCCAGCAGGTGTGTTTTCGGGTAAAGCGGTGGCGCTTTAGACGGTTCAGTGGTCATAAGTGATTTTGACTTTGAAAAAAGATGAATTGGAAAAGATGAATGACATGATGAAGATGAAATAACTGTATAAAATATAACCAAATCATCTCTGAAGCAAGTCTACGGACGCCCTGTCTGTGGATTGGCCTCCGTGCGCCGGGCAAACCTTGTATTTGACGCCCGATCTTGTATGGTTGGTTCCCTTTGAATTCGAGCCTTGCGGGTCTGTTATGAAGTCGGTTGAAGAGCAGCTAGCGCTGATCAAACGTGGTGCGGAAGAACTGTTGGTCGAGTCCGAGCTGGTCGAAAAGCTCAAGCGCGGCCAGCCGCTGCGTATTAAGGCAGGCTTCGATCCGACCGCGCCGGATTTGCACCTGGGTCACACCGTGCTTATTAATAAGCTGCGCCAGTTCCAGGAGCTGGGGCATCAGGTGATCTTCCTGATTGGCGACTTCACCGGGATGATCGGTGATCCGAGCGGCAAGAGTGCCACGCGCCCACCGCTGACCCGTGAGCAGGTTCTCGAGAACGCCGAGACCTACAAGACGCAGGTCTTCAAAATTCTTGATCCGGCGAAAACCGAGGTGGCGTTTAACTCCACCTGGATGGATCAGATGGGTCCGGCTGACTTCATTCGCCTGACTTCGCAGTACACCGTCGCTCGCATGCTCGAGCGTGATGACTTCGACAAACGCTACACCACCAACCAGCCCATCGCCATTCACGAGTTCCTCTATCCGCTGGTTCAGGGGTATGACTCGGTTGCGCTGCGCGCGGACGTCGAGCTGGGTGGTACCGACCAGAAGTTCAACCTGTTGATGGGGCGTGAGCTGCAGCGTGGTTACGATCAGGAACCTCAGTGCATTTTGACCATGCCGTTGCTGGAAGGTCTGGATGGCGTGAAGAAGATGTCCAAGTCCCTGGGCAACTACGTCGGTATCCAGGAAGCGCCGGGTGTGATGTACGGCAAGCTGGTCTCGATTCCGGATGCGCTGATGTGGCGGTACTTCGAGCTGTTGAGCTTCCGTTCCATGGATGAGATCAATGCGTTCCGTGCTGAAGTAGAGGCGGGTGCCAATCCGCGTGATATCAAGATCAGGCTGGCGGAAGAGATTGTTGCCCGGTTCCATGGTGAGGAGGCTGCGGCCACCGCTCACCGTGCGGCGGGTAATCGCATGAAGGAAGGTGAGCTGCCAGATGATCTGCCGGAAATCGAGTTGACCGCCGCAGAGGATATGCCGATTGCTGCTGTCCTTAATAAGGCTGGGCTGGTGAAGAACTCGGCTGTTGCTCGTGATCTGCTCGGTTCTGGCGGCGTGCGCATTGATGGTGAGGTTGTCGACCGCACCTTTATATATGCACTGGGTGCGACCCACGTTTGCCAGGCAGGCAAGAAGGCATTTGCGCGCATTACGCTCAAATCCGAATAAAGTTGAAATTAAGGGTTGACGGCGAATTCTAGAAGTCTATAATTCGCCCCACTTCCGGCGCAGTCGAAACGGAAAACTCCTTGGTAAACAAAGAGTTACGCAGTTTTCGGCAGCAGGTTGCTTCAGTTCATCGAAGCCTGGAAGGAGTTGAAAGAGTGGTGTTGTAAGGCTCTTTTAACGGTTCGGTCTTCTCGATCGAAAGCGGAGAAAAAGAGGTGTTGACAGCAGCGTGTAACGCTGT
>NZ_RRZK01000006.1 GCF_004348895.1 Pseudomonas vancouverensis | reverse complement strand
CGGCCAATGTAACTGGCCCGAGTCGCAGGTTTTCATAATCGCCGGCGAGAAATATTTGCGTGTCTTTTTTAGTACGAACACTCAGTGGCTCTTCATCGTCCGGTGATAAGGCGTTGATATAGACCTGCAGCAATACATCAGACGCTGGGGGACTAAAAGCGAAGCTGGCGATTTCCTGATCGTGATGACTTTGGATCACGATGGGGCCCAAGGCGAAACCCGCGCCTGCGTTCTCGGGAACGCTGACCTTGAAGATTTCCTTGGAGAGTTTTAGCAGGCGAGTTTCGACGGGTTGAGTATCCCCATTGAATGAATTAACGCGGAGCATGACGTAGACATCATCAATCAGCAGATGGGACTCATGAATGAACCAGTCCGGGAGCTCAGTGCTCTCGTAGTACTGTAGTAATTTATGTTGCGCATTTGCAATTTTGACCGACACCAACATCGGGGCATTGCCCTGCTTGTAATTTTTAACCGCCGCAATTCGACGCGCCCGCTCATCCAGCGCTGCATCAAACCGCTCCTGTGTCACGCCCTCCCCCAATACCCGCACTTCAACCGATGAGTGATCGGCACCCAGCCCGTAGTACAGCTTGACATCGCCGCCCCCCGTCCAGTTGGCGGGCAAGTCGATCAAGCCGCGGCCCAGCGCCCAGGTGCGCATGTGGGTAGTCATTTCGCTCACGTTGTGTTTCTCCTGCTCGCTGGGTTGATTGAAGGCGGCACAGCCGGCGAATGAAGCCAGCACCAGGCCTGCGAGAAAAAGCTGACGCACACCCATTACTTCTCCTCCCAAGGCCCCGGCTTGGGTTTCTCGAAGCTGGCGATGAATTCGTCGAGGATGCGCTTGCTTTCAGCCGCCTCTTCCGCGGTGGGCCCGCGGTCGGTGGCCCAAGGGTCCGGCTTGGGCGCGACCGCACCGAAGCGGATGCGCACGGATTTGAGGATCGCGTCCCAGACAGCCATGGCTTCGTAGTCGGTCAGCGATGGGTTGACCGGTTCTTCACTCGCGGGCTGTTGCCAGAGGGGGAGTTCGTAGCCTTTGTTGGCGAATGCGGGAAGGGTCCAGCGCACCAGGTCTACTGGTTCATTGGGGTCAGAGGGGTCTGCTTTCATGCCGCCTGCGCCGAGACGAACACTCATGGCTGGACGACCCAGCGAGGGTTTGCCGCGGTAGTTCTCGCTCACGAAAAGTATTTGACGGTGGGTGTCATCACTGAAGCCGATCAGGGATTCTTCGGCCGGCATGCCGGCCAATGTAACTGGCCCGAGTCGCAGGTTTTCATAATCGCCGGCGAGAAATATTTGCGTGTCTTTTTTAGTACGAACACTCAGTGGCTCTTCATCGTCCGGTGATAAGGCGTTGATAT
>NZ_RRZK01000040.1 GCF_004348895.1 Pseudomonas vancouverensis | reverse complement strand
ACTCTTCTTTCAGGCTCATGGTATCTCTCGTGTCCCAAGGCATGATGGGTTTCCCGGCGAAGTTGGCTCGCCGAAAAGTGTCCACCATGTCCCCGCACACCCGTCAACCATGTGTCCGGTCCATACACGCTCTTCCAAAGTAACCCGCCGTAAGGGCGGAACCATAAGCAGCCGTTACTGCAGCAATGGATATGTACTCACATTCAAAAATCCCCTCTCAGGAGTGAAAAGAATGTCTCACCCACGTCTCAGATTGCGACAATCAACCCTGCGTCAACCCCCCCACGTCTACCACTGAACCCCACAAAACAAAGCCTCAAGGCAAACTGGCACAGCCATTGCGAAAGACCTCGCCACACGAACAAGACGAGGTTTCAACATGTCGCTTCCAAACCTGCTTCCCGCCACTACCGCGTTCATCCAGCGCGCCCCGCGCATGCTTATCGGTGGCGACTGGGTCGAGGCCACCGATGGCCAGACCATGCCCCTGCACAACCCGGCCACTGGTGAAGTGCTGTGCGTGGTGCCACGGGCGACGCCTGAGGATGTCGATCACGCGGTCCTGGCTGCGCGTCATGCCTTCGACGATTCGGCCTGGACCCGCACCCGCCCTCGGGAGCGACAGAACCTGTTGTGGAAACTCGCCGACCTGATGCAACGCGATGCCGAGCTGTTGGCGCAACTCGAGTGCCTGAACAACGGCAAGAGCGCAATGGTTGCCCAAGTCATGGACGTGCAACTGGCCATCGATTTCCTGCGCTACATGGCCGGTTGGGCGACCAAGATTGAAGGCTCCACCGTCGATGTCTCGGCGCCGTTGATGCCGAATGACCAGTTTCACAGCTTCATTCGCCGTGAAGCCGTGGGTGTGGTCGGGGCCATCGTCGCCTGGAACTTCCCCCTGCTGCTGGCCTGCTGGAAACTCGGCCCGGCCCTGGCCACCGGTTGCACGGTTGTGCTGAAACCCGCCGATGAAACCCCGCTGACCGCGTTGAAACTTGCCGAGCTGGTGCTGGAGGCGGGTTACCCCGAAGGCGTGTTCAACGTGGTCACCGGCACCGGCATCACTGCCGGTTCGGCCCTCACCCACAACCCGCTGGTGGACAAGCTGACCTTCACCGGCTCCACCGCCGTGGGCAAGCAGATCGGCAAGATCGCCATGGACTCGATGACCCGGGTCACCCTGGAACTGGGCGGCAAGTCACCGACCATCGTCATGGCCGACGCCGACCTGAAAACTGCAGCGGCTGGTGCCGCCAGTGCGATTTTCTTCAACCAGGGCCAGGTCTGCTGTGCCGGTTCCAGGCTGTATGTGCAGCGCAAGCATTTCGACAATGTGGTCGCGGACATTGCCGGCATCGCCAACGCGATGAAGCTGGGCAATGGCCTCGACCCAAGTGTGGAAATGGGACCGCTGATCTCGGCGCGCCAGCAGGAACGCGTGTACGGGTACATCGAAAAAGGCCGGGAAAGCGGCGCAACCATCGCCTGCGGCGGTGAGCAGTTCGGGCCGGGCTTCTTCATCAAGCCGACGGTAATCGTCGATGTCGACCAGAAGCACTCACTGGTTCAGGAGGAAATTTTCGGACCGGTGCTGGTAGCCATTCCGTTCGACGATGAAGCAGATGCCTTGCGCATGGCCAATGACAGCCCTTACGGATTGGGCGCAAGCATCTGGTCCAATGACCTGGCGTCGGTGCACCGGATGATTCCACGGATCAAGTCCGGCTCGGTGTGGGTCAACTGCCACAGCGCACTGGACCCGGCGCTGCCGTTTGGCGGCTACAAGATGTCGGGGGTCGGGCGTGAGATGGGGTATGCGGCGATTGAGCATTACACGGAGTTGAAGTCGGTGTTGATCAAGTTGTAGGTACTTACGAGACGAATTTGTTGCGTTCGAAAGCCCCAGCTTTTTCTCCAATGGATTAAAGCTGGGACGGAGGCTCTCTTTCTTGCTTTTCAAAACCTGCGCTCAACCCGGTACAAGTCAATTTTATCTACCCTGGCTGTAATCTACCAATATCTAGCCTTTAACAGACAAGGCCTTATTACTCTTCTTAGCAGTAGAAAACAACACCATGGCTGAGACCAAGGCTAATGCCCCCCAGCCATAAGCAAACGTTCCGAGGCTGTCTTTGGACAGACCGATGATTGGTGGCACTAGTACTACGGAAATTTGGTTAACTGTCATTGCCATTCCTAGCGCGAAGCCTTTTCGCTCAATGGGAGCGGTATCGGCAATATATGCAACCCAAGGACCATACCACCCGTATGCAAAAAATCCGGCAAGCACCATTAAAATGCTTAACATAATTAAATTTTTTGTATCCAAAAACATGAGTAGAACCAGGACTAATGCGACTGCCCCCAAACAAACCAAAACAGGGTAGAACCTTCCAAATTTGCAACGATCGCTCCATGCTGCAAGTATTATTCTCCCAGCGATCCCTGAACCAAGCACCACGAAAAACATCGCTATCGCGAGTTCATTACTGAGCTCAAGCGAAGTATGAAGAAACAACACCAAGAACACCGAAATTGAATACTGGGAAGCAGTAAGACTGACACCCGATAGCATAATGTTTCTCATGGATGGCTCTGTTGCCATTGCCAATCTTGATGCAACCGCCAGCTTTAAGTTGATTGATCGAGCTTGAGAAATTTTACGAACAGGTGGAGACCTATATAACACCATAAATAGAACAGCACCGAGAAACGCAACGACTCCACCTATCAAAAAAGCAGCTTGAATCGAGTAGCGAATGGCAACGACCGGTAAAATCAGCGTTGCTAAAGCTCCACCCAATGGTAATCCGGCCTGCCGAATGCCCATGGCAAACCCTAACTGACGGCCTGCGAACCAACTAGCTATTGATTTGCTTCCCCCAGGCTGAGCCGTACTGTATCCCAAGCCTAATAGTGTAAAAATCATCAGCATACCGATGTAGGAATTAACAATTGCTGCTAAACACAATGCGACTCCAACAATCAGCCCCCCAACCCCAACAACAAACCGCTCGCTATATCTGTCAAGCAACTCACCCGCAACCAAGAGCCCGATGATGGGTATCAACTGCGCCGCTGAAACCAACATCCCAAGCTGCCAATTACTAAGAGCCATTTCCGACTGAACATTTATCGCGATTGACCCGAATCCCTGTACAAAAAAGCAGGCACAAGCCTGTGCAAAAGTGGCAACAGCTAAAATTACCCAACGGTATCGCGTCAAAAAAATCGCCTGCATAGGTACTCCATTGGAAAAAATCTAACTCTTTACACTACCCAACAACCTTAGAAATACAAGGAGATACGAAATATCACAAGACAACCAAGTTCATTATTTGAAACAGAAACACCTACACCAATGAAGATGAAATCAACCCAAAACCGCTTATCTGAAACACCTGAAAATACTTTGCTGCATTGCAGTTGCTTGTGAAGGTAGAAACTTTCAAAACCTCACCGACAGATCCTACCATCCTCCCCGAAGCGACCACTCGCTGAGCAACCTCGCTCGCCGGATCAATCCAATTTTCGACAGTTGGAAAAAGCCATCGTAAGTCATCAATCAAGTGAGGAAAGTGAGTACAACCTAAAACAACTGTATCAACAGATAAGCGCTGTTTTTCAGAGAGAGACAAATTTATCAACCTAGCAAAATCCTCCTCTTTAGAGTCTTCGCCAGCTAATTTTGCCTCCGATAAAGCCACAAGCGATTGAGCAGCGATCGGCCATATTCTTGCAATCATCCTACCTCTGGCAATATCCAGGAGGACCTGCCTGCTTTTAAGAGTGCCAGCGGTTGCAAGGATAACAATATTTTTTCTTTTGGAAATTTCAACAGCTTCAGATATTTTTGGCGTGACTAAGAAACAGTTATGCCTGATTTTCTCTATACCCCGATCCATAATCGCGACTGAAGCAGTATTGCACGCTATAACTATTGCTGACGGGGTAACCTCCATACAAATTTTCTCTAATAACTTCTCCATTCGTCGAGCTATTTCAGTTCCACCCCTGCTGCCGTAAGGGAACCAGTCATTATCCGCTACATATAGAATATCAGCATTTTTAACCAACTTCTCCAGTTCGCGTACAACAGTCAGCCCACCCACACCAGAATCCAATACAACAATTGGACGTCTAGACTGAAATATCTTCGCCCCATCAAATCTTGATCCATTTCCAAGCCATAAATTCGGAACATCTGACAATATAGACTCGATTGCACCCATGGACATTCGCCTTATGCATTGATGGCGCGTGTCATTACTGAGTTTCGCATTGAACGCGATTTCCGAAGGCTGGACGCGAAGACTACTCTTGCCAGCCAACGGGCGGAGCCCCCATAGTTCGCCTTAAATGAGTCACGCGCGTGCACGCAGCGATAATTATCCACAAATATACAACCCGTTGCCTCGAGAACAACCTCAATGCGATTCTTTGCAAAATGGCTCAAAAGCTTAGTCAATGCTTGAAGCTCAACACCAACATATTCACTAAGATTTAAAGCGGCCGCATTAATTTTTACGTAGGGCGCGTCCCAATGCCCAAAAAAAATCGGTTGCAAAACTTCTTCGACGGCATCAGTTGTATCATGGATCGGGTTATGAGGAATTCTAAAACGCGGCTCAAATAGAGTTTGTTTTTCCTCCACGCTAAGTTCGACTCCATCAACGCACGAAATGGTTGTTGAGGCGAGCTCATCATTACGCATACAAACAAGACCCAAATATTCAGCACGAGCTGGATGAAACGCATCCTCCACATGAAACCCAAAATCCAGATCCGAACCACTGCTCGAATTTGAAACAGCACTTAGTTCCTTCAGTGGGATAATATTATTATAGATACTTCCACTTCGCTGGGAAGTGAACCCTATGGCCTCACCAAGTAGCGAGCCGTATAATCCGTGCAGTATTTTTGCGTCATTCAAACGATAATCTTTGTCCAGCTCAATAAAGCTTGATGGACTTGGCCCAGCGCCTTGGCCAAGCACCGGACTACCGGCAACCAGAAGTGCCGCTGCTTCTTCATATCGTTGAAATTCATAAAATTTCCGACGAACTCTTCGCGGCAGTTCTTGAGCATATAGGGCTGAGCTTTCCATAAAGGCGTATTGATTTGTCATCATGGGTATTTGCATTACTTCATCAAGCAACCCACGGATCTGTTGCTGCTCTTGCTCAGAGAGGGTAATCTTTTCAATTGTCGTTGTCATAAAAAATCTCAATCCATTACCAGATTTTTCGCTACAATTAGGAATGACATCACCCACCTTAATTATAGCCATTAAAAGAGGCACCCAACACTCCGTAAAGAGCGCCAAACAAATTAATAACTTCAATCAACCAAATCAAGGCTTTTGCTTGTAGGGCAATTCGGATTACATAGCTAGAAAAAGACACTTTGCAGCCCGCACAAAAAAGCAGATCAACATCCATCTAATGACACATGTAGAAATTTATTTCGATTTTATCTTTCGCACAAGTTGTAACCAGACACTTGAAAACACACGAACTGATAAGCCTATGATGACTTACGAGGTCCTTGGCAGCATGTAGGAACAACTGAATGATAGTGGACTTCCAATCCACCCTAGGAACACATCACCAGGATGTTTAAGAGCAGCCTTTGAGGCAACACCGGGAGTCTTGCAGTTTCGCTACGCTATAGGATGGTAATTACGAGAATCACGGTTTGAAACCCTGCGTCAACAACCAGCCTCTGACCATTCTCCCCTGCTCCTCATTCAACCCAGCCAACACAGTTTGCGCAGACTCCCCGCGCATCAACCGCCACACCAACGGCGCCACTTCAACCCCTTGCACATGCCAGATACCCAGCGGCTGATCTGCCGTGATCACCACTTCGGCTTCATCGACGAATCCGTCGCGCAATACTGGCGCCCGTTCAATCTTCAGGGCGCTGAAATCCGCCTCGGCATGGGCCACTTCGGTATCCGGCCATTGCCGCCGTGCCTGCCAGAATGGCTGATCGATCCAGCGCTGTTCATCGGCATAGAAGTCCCGGCCGACGCGTGCAAAGCGCAGGAACAACTGCTCCACTCGCTGCTGATGAAAACGCTGGGCCAGCGCCAGGCGTTCGGGTTTATCCAGCAAGGTATTGATCACCGCCGGCGCCTGCAGCGCCGAGGACAAGGACTGGAAAATGCCGTTGCCTGACAGGGGGTCCACCGCCATGGCGGCATCGCCGACGCGAATCCAGTTTTCGCCGCAGACCTGCGGGGACAGGATTGCGGTGCTGCTGCGCGCATGCAGTTGCAGGTTATCTTCCGGACCTTGGGCGAAAAAATCCCGGGCCAATGCCGAATCCCGTCGCCGTTGCTGGCAGTAGTCGAGCAGTTGCGCCTTGCCGGGTAATCCGGCACTCGCCACGTCCAGGGTCCACTGCCAGTAACACTGCCCGTCGTCCCGGCGAGCCATCCAGGCCCAGCCGTTCTCCAGGCTTTCCACCGCGCTGGCGGTGCGGCCCGGCGTGCCTTGCCAGCGGTTGAGCAAACTGACGGTTTCGGGCCCGCGCAGGCCTTTGCCGAGGGCCGGCGCCTGACGACCGCGGGCCTCAACCAGAAACCCTGCGGTCAGTGGCGGACGGCCGTCGATTTCGATGCGATGGCCGTTGGCGGATGACTGCACCGTCAATACCCGCCCCTCGATCACTTCCACACCCGCCAGGCGCAAGTCCTCACGCAAGCCGCGATCGAAGCACGGGCGATCGAGCAGATACTCGATGTTCTGCGCATGCTGTTGACCGTTCCACGAGACCTGTCGCTGGGAGGGTCGCGTTGCATCCGCCAGTGCCTGATGCAGGCCGGCGCTGCGTAATGCTTCCAGCACGCGGATGGAAACGCCTTCAAGGGCGGCAAAGCGGCGCCATTCACTGATCAGCGTGACCTCATGGCCCAGCCGCCTGAGTCCCAGCGCAACGGCGGCACCGGCAGGTCCGGCGCCGAGGATGACGATGTTGCTCATGGTCCGAGTCGCCGTTCAGGTCCACGATAACGGGCATGCTCACACAGCCAATCGAGAATCTGCGCATTGCTGGCGTCAGGTTGTTCCAGCAAAAAGCCTGCGATGTGCCCACTCAGCGCCGCACAACCGAGGCTGGCCCCGGACTGCCCCGGATACGTCCCCTGCACACAGGCAGCGAAATCGGCCTGGGCACTGTTGAGCCACGACCACTCCTGCGCGGCGCAACGGGCATCGCCGGTCACCCGCAGCACCTGCGGATAATTCGCCGGAAACACGCCTTCGCCCTGGGCTGGAGCAGACGCGCAGAGCAGCACGCCACGCTCAACGGCTGCCCCGCAGGCGGCTCGCAGCAAACTGCGATCCTGACGCAAGCCGAGACTCAGGTTGATCAGCCGCACGTTCTGCGCCACCAGCCAGTCAATCGCTGACGCAATCTGCAAGGCGCTGGTGACACCACGCTGGTCGAACACCTGCGCCACGCAGATGGATGCTGAGGGGGCACGTTGGTAGATCGCCTCGATCACCGCGCTGCCATGCCCCAACGGATCCTCGCGCAGTTCGTCTTCTGCCAAGCCCTCGTCCAGCAACGAGAATCGCCGCCCGGCAACCACTTGCACCCGTTGCGCCGCCGAGTGACCACTGTCCACCACGCCGATACGCAACTCAGGCTTCATGCAGCACCGTTCGGGAAACCAGCACGCCATCGAGCAGTTCGAAACGCAGATCGGCATCAGCCAGGGTGGAGGGACGATGGCTGATCAGGATGCGCGTGCGCCCGGCAAACAGCCGGTCGATGGCATCGATGACTTCGCGCTCGGTGGCTTCGTCCACAGCCGAGGTGGCCTCGTCGAGGACCAGAATCAGCGGGTCCTGCAACAGCGCCCGGGCAATGGCGATGCGTTGTTTCTGCCCACCGGACAACTGCTGGCCACGTTCGCCCAACGGACTGTCGAGGCCCTCGGGCAACGACGCGATCAGGCTGTCGAGTTGCGCCAGATGCGCCACCTCGGCAATCGCCTGGCGGCTGGCGTCCGGCACGGCGTAAGCGAGGTTGTCGGCCAGGCTGCCGCGAAACAGCACGATGTCCTGGCTGACGATGGCGATGCGTCGGCGCAGCTGGAACAGATCCAGCTCCCGCAGGTCGACGTCACCGAGCAGTACCCGGCCCGCTTGTGGGTCGTGATGGCGTTGCAGCAGGTCGATCAAGGTCGATTTGCCCACACCGGAGCCGCCACTGAGGGCGACCTTCAGGCCGTAGGGAATTCGCGCTTCGATGCCGCACAAGGTCGATTGCCGACCTGGGTGGGCGAAGTGCACGTTGTCGAACCACAGATCGCCGGCGTCCGGCATTGGACGCGGCGTGACGGGTGTCAGCACGGTGGGCTGCACACCGCGCAGCTCCATGACCCGGCCGAGGCTGACGGTCATGCGCTGCACGGCCACGTACAGTCCGAGCAAGCTCTGCACCGGGCCGACGGCCATGCCCAGATAAGTGGAAAAAGCGATCAGGGCACCGAGCTGCCAGGTGCCTTGCACCACCCAGTAACCACCGATCAGAAATGCACAGGCGCGGGACAGCGACGTCAGCGTGCCCGGTACCGCCTGGGTGAAAAACTCGGTGACTTGCAGGCGCAGCAACTGACTCATGTAGCCCTGCCCCAGAGTCTCCAGGCGACGGGCTTCGCGCTGCTGCTGACCGGCCGACTGGATGAACTTCATCACCGGCAACGTCTCGACCATGAACGAAGACATGTCCGCCGAGCGTTCGCGCAACTGGCGCACATCGCGCTCGACCTTGCGCCGCATCCAGCGCAGCCAGAGCACGTCCAGCGGAATCAGTACCAGGGCCAACAGCGAGAGCTTCCACGACAGCGTCAGCAGCATGGCGATGGCCACCACCAGACCGATCACGCTCGACACCGCCGAAAACAGTGAATCCACGGCAAAGCGCTGGATTTCCGCGACATCGCCATCGAGGCGCGACATCAGATCGCCGATGCGCCGCTGGCCGTAGAAGCTCGGCGAGAGGGTTTGCAAATGCCGATAGAGGTCATCGCGCAGGGCAAACAGCATGCGCCCCGAAAGTCGCGTGTGCAGGTAGCGGTTGATCCCGGACAGTGCCGTGCCGAGCAACCCGGCACCAATCATCAAGCCGGCGATGAGTACCAGGGTCGGAAAGTTGCGCGCGAGCAGGCCATCGTCTATCAGCAGCTTGGTCAGCCATGGCTGGACCAACACCAGCAGTGACGCGCAAATCGATAACCCCAGCAGCCCGGCAATCGCCAGGTGATGGGGACGCACGAAGCTGTACAGCCAGCGCAGCGATGCCTGCAGGGCCTCGGGGTTCTGGCTATGGATCAGCCGAACGATCAGGCGCTGCATCACGAGCGCAACTGTTTGAGCTTGCGATACAGGGTCGCGCGGCTGATGCCCAAGGCGTCCGCCGCAGCCGAGACGTTACCTTGATGAGCGTCCAGTGACTGGCGGATCAGCTCCAGTTCATTTTCGCGAATGCTCCCTGCCTGCGGGCGTTCGCTGGCGGTCAGTTCGTCGAGCATGCTGTCGGGCAGGTGATCGAGGGTCAGCACGGTTTCTCCCGGCTCGCGCATGGCCAGGGCTGTCCGCAGGACCATCTCCAACTGGCGAATGTTGCCCGGCCAGTGATAACCGGCGAGCAAGCGATTGAGGTCGTCGTGCAGGACCACGGATGGCGCGTCCAGCTTGCTCAACATGCGGCCGATCAACGCGCTGAAATCCTCGCGTTCACGCAGGGCCGGGAGCATCACCGTGATGCCGTTGACCCGGTAGAACAGGTCTTCGCGAAAGTGTTTGTCTTCGACCAGGCGCTTGAGGTCGCGATGGGTCGCGCAGATCAATGCGACATCGATGTCCTGCTCCTCGCCGGCACCCAGCGGTGCGACTTTGCGGTCTTGTAGCACACGCAACAAACGGGCCTGCAAGGCCAGCGGCATGTCGCCGATTTCATCGAGGAACAAGGTACCGCCATGGGCTTGTTGCAAACGCCCGACCATGCCGCCACGGCGTGAGCCGGTGAACGCGCCTTCGCGGTAGCCGAACAATTCGGATTCGATCAATCCTTCGGGGATCGCCGCACAGTTCACTGCCACGAAGGGCTTGTCGCAACGACTGCCGGCCATGTGCAAGGCACGGGCGATGACTTCTTTACCGGTGCCGGTTTCGCCCAGCAACAACACCGGCAATTCATTGGCCAGGCCCTGGCGGGCCATGCGCAGTGCGCGCGCATAGCGGGCATTGCTGCCGGCCAGGGATTCCAGATCGGGCTGCGGCCTGGCAGGTTTTGCGACGCTGCGCGGCGGCGTATGCGCATTGATCGAGCGCTGTGGTGCACGCAGGGTTTTATAGAAAAACTCACCCTTGGCGGTTTGCAAACTACCGGCGCCACCCTGATGCAGGCGAGCCAGGAGTTGCAGCCCATCGACACCGAGAAATTCTTCGCAGCGCCGACCGACCAGGGCGGAGCGTTCGGCGTGCAGCAACTGGCAAGCCTGGGCGCTGACCGCCAGGATCTGCCCACCGAGGCTCACGGCCAACAGGCCTTGCCAGGGGGATTCAAGGTATTGGCGGCGACTATGGAAGGCGAGAACGATTTCGTCCGGATAGCTGGTGTTGAAGACACGGCTCTCGATCTGGCTGACGGCCATGGCCAATAGCGCGGTGCTGTCATGGGCACGACCGAGCGGGCCTTCGCGAGTCAGGTCGAGAACGCCGAGAATGTTGCCCTGCGGGCAATGGATCGGCACCGAGGTGCAGGAAAAATCACTGAGGCGATCCAGATAATGCTCGCCGCAATCGATCAGGGTGGGCCGCGCCTCGACCAGTGCAGTACCGAGCGCATTGGTGCCGCGAACGGCCTCGCTCCAGCAGGCACCGAGGGTGATGTCCTGCAGGCCACTGCCCTTGAGGCGATCGGCACGCCCTTCGACGGCGAGGATCGTCGCATCGGAGTTGGCCAAAATAATCAGGCCGTCCTTGCCCTGGCGTTCGGCCAGGTAATCGATGGCGGGTAAGGCGGCATCAATCAGCAGGCGATTGCTCGCCAGCAGCACGTCGACACTGGCACCGGAGCCCAGCGCCAACTCGTGCTGGGCATTGAAATGCACGCCGTGGCTGAGACTGCGTCGCCACGAAGCGTCAATTTCAGCGCGCAACACGCCGTCCGGCACTTCGCCTTCGAGGTGGAGTTTTTCCCGGGCCAGCCGGGCTTCGCGATGCTGCTTGGGGGAGTTTGTTTTTATTAGCGTCATCAAGCGCTCCGGGTCGTCCGCCCTGCGCCTTTTTTCAAAGGCGCCCTGGAGCAATGTTTACGTTAACGTAAGGGCAATGGCAAGTGCCTTACAGCGCTTGCTCGCGTCGCTTCACGAACTGCGCACGGAGCGCTGCATCATCACCTGCAACAAGCGATCATCCGCTCCCGCAGCGCCAATCACCTGCAGCCCCACCGGCATGCCCCTCACCTGCCCCGCCGGCAGGCTGATCGCAGGCAAGCCGGTGAGGTTCCAGGCGCTGGTATAACTGAGCACTGCGGCGCGTACATCGATGTCCTGCGCACCGACCCGGACCTCACGCGCATCGACCGCTGTCGCGGTAATCGGCACGCTGGGCGAAACCAGCAAGTCGAAGCGCTCGAACAAACCTGCCATCACGGCCTTGAGTCGTGCCTGCTCAGCCTGTGCACGGATGTATTGCCAGCCCCTGACCTCTCGGGACAATTCGAGGCGTTCGCGCACTTCCTGCTCGAACTTGTGCGGCGCCTGCTGCATGCGCTCGGCGTGTACCTCGTAGGCCTCGGCGCGTTGCAACACCAGCAAGGTGTCTTTCATGGCGGCCGCCAGCGGCGCAAGTTCCGCAGTCTCCTGCAGCGCCTCGCCAAACATTCGTTGTGCCGCCCGGTACAGGTGCTGATCCAGTTCGGCGTCGACGGGGCCGAAGCTGCCGCTGGTGATCCAGCCAACCCGCAAGGGACGCGAGCCGGTATCCGTTGCACAGGTTCGCCCTGCCACCACTTCGTACAGCAGGCGTGCATCCTCGACGTGGTTGGCGATCGGGCCGACATGGTCGAGGCTCGACGACAGCGGGAACACCCCTTGCACCGGCACACTGGCAAACGATGGCTTGAACCCGACCGCCCCGCACAACGCTGCCGGAATACGGATCGAGCCACCCGTGTCAGTGCCCAGTGCCAGCGGCACCATGCCGCTGGCCACTGCCGCGGCGCTGCCAGCGCTGGAGCCACCGGTGATGCAACGGGCATCCCACGGGTTGCGTGCAGCACCCTGCAGCGAGCGGTCACCAGTCGGGCCGTAGGCAAACTCGTGGGTCAGGGTCTTGCCGACAATCACCGCACCAGCCTCGCGCAGACGTTGCACGCACAGCGCATCCTCGCTTGGCCTGTAGCCTGCAAAATGCGCCGAGCCGTAGGTGGTGACGTAGTCGAAGGTGTCGATGTTGTCTTTGATCGCCACCGGAATACCGTGCAGCGGGCCCAGGTTTAGGCCCTGGGCTAACAGCGCGTCGGCTTTGCGCGCCTGGGCCAGCGCCACCGCTGCATCGACTTGAACAAAGGCGTTCAGACTCGGATTCAGACGCTCAATGCTGTCCAGGGCAGCTTGGGTCAACTCGACACAGGTCAAGCTGCCCGCGCGCAAACCCTCGGCCAGTGCGATGACCGATTGGCCAAAAAAATATCCGACGTGATCAGGCTTCGCCAGGCTCATACGAACAACTCCATCAAACGGCTGCGGGTACAGGGGAAGAAACAACTTGGCGACCGCCGGGACGCACCATCAGCATCGCGCTCATGCCGACTGCCGTGGCGACCGCCGCTGCCACGAACATCGACGAGTAGCCGTAGCGCAAGGTCAGGTAGCCGGTCAGCATTGGCGCAATGAACGAAGCACTGTTGGCGATGAAATGGGTCATGCCGCTGTAGGCACCGACGCGGTTGGAGGGAGCGGTGTCGATCACCACTGCCCAATAGACCGAGTTGGGCAACGCGTTGAGTGCGTTGGCCAGGGTCATCAGGGCAATCACGCCCCACACGGTCTGGGCCTGCGACACCAGCAGGAAACACAAGGTGGTCAACAGCAGACTGGTCGCCGCCAGCCAGCTGCGTGCCACCTTCAGATTGCCGGTACGGCGCAACAGCAGGTCGGAGATCTTGCCGCCCAACAGCACGGTGAAGCAGGCGCCGGTCCACGGGATCATGCCCATGTACCACAGCGACGAGAGGTTGTAGTGGAACTCGTCCTGCAGGTATTTGGGGGTCCAGGTCAGTAGCAGGAACGTCACGTACACGAACGAGAAGTAACCGACCGCGTTGAGCAGCAGGTCCTTGTTTTTGAAAAAATGCCAGACCGGCGCAACGCTGCTGGTGGGCGTCGAGGCATTGGCTGCCGCAGCGCGCTCCTGACGCAGGAAGTCGCGCTCGGCCTTGGACACCCGAGGGTTCTCGTCGGGGGTGTTGGTGAAGCGCGTCATGAAGAAGATCAGCAGCGCCAGACTGACGACGCCCAGCACCACGAACATGCTGCGCCAATCACCGGTCAGGGTTTGCAGGCCTACTGCGACCGGAGCGGTCAGCAATGCCCCCAGGGGGGTACTGAGCAGTCCCACCGACACCACGAAGCCGCGCTCCTTGGGCGTTGCCCAGTTGGCCACGCTCTTGTTGATCACCGAATAGGCCGGGCCTTCGGCGAAGCCGAACAGCACGCGGATGGTGGCGAAGCCGGCCATGGCCGAGCCGCCCATGAAGGCCAGCCCGAGGTCACCGGCAAACGCGGTGGCGATCTCGAAGATCGACCAGGTGGCCCCGGCAATCAACCAGATGCGTTTGGCGCCGAAACGGTCGGCGAGGATGCCGCCGATCAACGCGCCGAGGATGTAGCCGTAACCGAAATAACCCAGGACGTTGCCCCAGTCGGCCTTGTCGAAGCCGTACTCGGGAAGAATGCTCGCCGAGGCATAGGCAATGGCGCCGCGATCAATGTAATTGAGCAGCGCCATCAGCATGATCAGGAAAAAAATCTGGTAGCGGAAAGACGGGATAACGGGACTGTTCATAGGGATCTGACTCTTCAAAATGATGGCAGAAGTCAAAAAGTCGGCCGCGTCCGGCGTATTTTTATTGTTTTACCCAAACGTTTGGGTTGAGGAAATGTAGTAAGGGAAAAACAATTAGTCAATCGTTTGGGTAAAGGTAATTTCCGGGAGGGCGCGACGATTGAGGTAGAATCGCCCGCTGAATAACGGACGGTTGGAAGCCTCTCAGACATGCCGAATCAATCTCGCCCCGCCACCCTGAAGTCCATGGCGACCGAGCTCGGGTTGCACGTATCCACGGTGTCACGGGTGCTCAATGGCGACCCGACCGGGGTGGAACGAGCGGCGTCGGCCGAGGTGATTGCACGCATCCGTGCATTGGCCAAGGAGCTGGACTATCGACCGAACACCCAGGCATCCAACCTGAAACTGCGCAAAAGCCAGGAGATCTGCGTGCTCATGCCGCGTCTCACGGACCTGGTGATGGCAACCATTTATGACAGTATCGACAGCGCTGCCGAGCAGGCCGGCTACCTCACCTTCGTCTCCAATACCGACGACCAGCAACCGCGACAGATGGCCCGCGCCGAGCATGCGTTGCGCCGCTCGGTGGCCGGGCTGATCGTGGGGGATTCGCACACCGGTGACACCCAGCCCCTGCTCGATCTGCTGGCACGCAAGCAAATTCCCTACGTGCTGGTCAGCCGGCAGATTGCCGGGCACCTGACAGCAGCCTGTGACGACGAATTGGGTGGCTGGCTGGCGGCTGAACACCTGTATCGACTGGGCTGTCGCGAGGTGGCAATCCTGGCCGGCGAACGGCATGCCTCCACCGGCGCTGATCGTACCCGCGGGTTCATCCGCTACTACCGTGAGCAAGGGATCAGCCTGCGTCCCGAGTGGATCCTCAATGGCCCTTTTGACAGCCACACCGGACACCAGCAAGGCGCCTACCTGCTGGCACTCAATCCGCGCCCGCAGGCATTTTTTGCGGTCAATGACTTCCTCGCCATTGGCCTGATGGGCGCCGCTCGTGACAAAGGCCTGCAACCGGGCAAGGACATTGCCGTGGTCGGCTACAACGATATCCCGCTGGCCAACGAACTGATCGTACCGCTGAGCAGCGTGCGCTTGCCGCTGGCGCAGATGGGCCGGCAGGCGGTGGAGTTGCTGCTCAAGCGCATCAACGGCGAGTCCGCCGAGTCGACGATCCTGACACCGCAGTTACAGGCGCGGGCGAGTTCAGCGGTGTTGCCAAAAGCTGGCTGAGGGGCGACTGCAAGCCCCCTCGCCGCTCAGACGTGAGGATCGCCCGGCGCTTTGCTCGGCGTGGCGTATTGCGGTTTCAGGTGGCCGTCCTGATCAAGTAGCCAGGCGTCCATGATCTGTCGCACGACCGGACCGGCAACACGACCGCCCGCCTCGCCGTTTTCGATCATGACCGAGATCACGATTTTCGGGTGTTCAGCCGGGGCGAAGCCGACGAACAAGGCGTTGTCGCGGTTACGCTCGAGGGTTTTCTCGCGGTTGTAACGCTCACCCTGTTTGATCGCCACCACCTGTGCAGTACCGCTCTTGCCGGCGATCCTGTATTGCGCGCCCACTGCTGCGGCGCGGGCAATCCCGCGCGCATCGTGCATCACCATCTGCATGCCATGGTTCACTTGCTCCCAATCACGCGGATCCTTGAGCAGGATGTTCGGCATCGGGTGCTCATCCACCGGCGCGACGCCATCCACTGTCTTGGCCAGGTGCGGCCGGTTCCACACGCCTTTGTTGGCAATCAGCGCGGTGGCTTGCGCCAGTTGCAGCGGCGTCACCTGCATGTAGCCTTGGCCGATGCCGAGGATCACGGTTTCACCGGGGAACCATGGCTGACGACGCGTGGCGCGCTTCCAGGCCTGGGATGGCATCAGCCCCGGGGATTCTTCGTACATGTCCAGGGAGACTTTCTCACCCAGGCCGAACATCGCCATGTAGTCATGCAAGCGGTCGATGCCCAGCTTATGGGCGAGGTCGTAGAAGTAGGTGTCGTTGGAGCGCATGATCGCCGCGTCCATGTCCACCCAGCCGTCGCCACTGTGGTTCCAGTTACGGTATTTATGATCGAAATCAGGCAGTTGGTAGTAACCGGGATCGAACACTCGGGTTTGCGGAGTCACGACACCGGCGTCGAGCCCGGCGATGGCCACTTCCGGCTTGATGGTCGAACCCGGTGCGTACAGGCCTCGCAGCACGCGGTTGAACAGCGGCCGGTCGATGGAGTCGTGCAGCGCCGCATATTCCTTGAAGCTGATACCGGTGACGAACAGATTCGGGTCGAAACTCGGCTTGCTGACCATGGCCAGCACTTCACCGGTCGACGGGTCGAGTGCAACCACTGAACCACGACGATCACCCAGGGCTTCTTCGGCAGCTTCCTGGAGTTTGACGTCGAGGCTCAGCACGATGTTTTTACCCGGGATCGGGTCGGTGTGTTTCAGCACCCGCAGTACGCGGCCCTGAGCGTTGGTTTCGACTTCCTCGTAACCGACATGTCCATGCAGTTCAGACTCGTAGAACTTCTCGATGCCGGTCTTGCCGATCGATTGGGTGCCACGGTATTCCACCGAATCCAGGGTTTTGGACTCTTTCTCGTTGATACGGCCGACGTAACCGATGGAATGGGCAAAGTGTTCGGCCAATGGATAATGGCGGACGAACTGCGGTTCGACGTCGATGCCCGGCAGCTTGAACTCGTTGACCGCCAGTTCGGCAATCTGTTCTTCGCTCAGTTCATAGAACAGGGTGACCGGTACAAATGGGTGCCGTGCCTGCTTCATGGCTTTGTCGAACATCGTGCGATCTTCGGGAGGCAGGTGCAGGATGTTGACCACATCATCCAGCTCAGCCTTCAGGTCGGTGGTGCGTTCACGGGTGATGGTCAGGTTGAAGCTGGGGCGGTTGTCGGCGAGGACCACGCCATTGCGGTCGTAGATCAACCCGCGAGTCGGGGTAATCGGCAGGACGTGGACGCGATTGTTTTCCGAGATCGTCGAATGGTAATCGAACTCGACCACTTGCAGGACGTACATGCGCACCACCAGGGCGCAGGTGATGGCGACGACGAACAAGGCGCAGGCCATCAGTCTTTTGTTGACCAGGCGCGTCTCTTTCTCGTGGTCCTTGATGGGTATGGGTTCAGGCATTTCTACAGCCACTCTTTGACGATGAAGGAAGCGCCAATCCGTGGGCCTGAAATCAGTCCGTTAAAAAACGAGCTGCACCATACCAAAAACCGGGCGGTCACTTTAGCCCGATTTCCTCTAAGGGCGTTCTCTTGAGAACCAAAACGACAACCGGAAGACAGAGTTGATAGTGCTCTGTTGGACTTTTCCGCGGCCAAAAACAAAACCCCAACTGCTTTCGCAATTGGGGTTTCGGAATTTAATCTTGACGATGACCTACTCTCACATGGGGAAACCCCACACTACCATCGGCGATGCATCGTTTCAC
>NZ_RRZK01000039.1 GCF_004348895.1 Pseudomonas vancouverensis | reverse complement strand
GGCAAGGGCTGGCCGGCTTGCTCAGCCCCAGCGAACGCGAAAAGCGCGCGACCATCCGCGCCTTTGAGCAGCGCCAACACGAATATGAACAGGCCAACCGCAACAACCCGGTGTGGGGCTTCACCCATTGGGGCGCCGAAAGCCCCTTGACCTACTCGCAACAGATGTACCAGTTCGTGTACGAGATGCTGGCGATGGGCAATACCACGCTGTTCCTGGATGTGTATCCGTTGCATGTGTTTTATGCGGAGCGGGGGTTGGAGGCGCTGAGGGAGTGTCTCGGTTCACGGAAAAACATCAATGGCACTGGTCAGCACCCGGTACTGTGGCCCGTTGGACAGGAAACGCTGGAATTCGGGACTGAACACGATGAAATCCTGCAAGCCTTCGAGTCCATAGAGGCTGGCAACATCGCCGAAAGCGTTGAACATCTGGCTTGGCACGAACAGAAAAATATCTTGCAACCTGCGATGTACAACGACAGCGGTCTGAAATGGTTGTTACGCAGTAACCATGCCTCCTACGTCACTAACATCCCGTCCGGTGCTGCTGAGGCCATTGAACTAACCCTGGCCAGTCAGTGCCGCCGCATTGATGACGGACGCACTATTGGGTTTGGCAACAACCCCGTTGCGGATCTGTCCGACATTGGTCAGCGCATGCCATTCGTACTCAGGGCTGCAGCGCAGTTTGACGAGTTTTTAAAGGGCAGCAATCGCCATCAAATGGCGCAAGCGATTGAAGATATTGCCGCTGGACTAGGCGTGAGATGAGCCTGCTTCAACGTAAAGGCTGGCAACGAGTCTGGTTGATTATTGTCACGCTCTTGGCAGTCGTAGTTCTCCGTGCTTGCGCAAGTGAACCGGAAATCGCACTGGTGATTGGTGAGCCTTGGGAAACCATGAGAAAGCGCTCCAGTGCACCCATTGATCCAGCCATCCCTGGGCATTTCTGGGGTAGATTGCCAAAGTCGGATGCTCGCCTTCGTCTTGCTGACCCTCAATATGGCTTTATAACTCCACTAGCGCGCTACTTCACCATTAGCTTCAAAGGTGATGAGTCAGTCAATGTTGTCCATATGTCTCCGCAAGTCGAGCCCCTGCTGCTAGACGATACGCTCAAGGTCGTGCTGGACCTTCAGGAGCAATGGCGCAAGGGTGGCTGGACGCCGAATAGGGTCAGGGAGTTTCCATCCTTCGCCGATACGCCCCAATGGCGCGCCCAACTGCGGGAGGTCAACAAAGGCGGCACTGCCTACTGGCTTGCAAGCGACAAATACCAAGTGATGCTGAGGGTTAATCGCTTTAAGGATAAAAATCGCCCCACAGAAGAGCGTTATCTCATCTCGCTGGAGCTTAGTAAGTCACGGGGCGTGCGATGAGTTTGATGCATCGCTCGGGTTGGCGATCTGGTGTCGCTGTACTTGCAACCATGGCTCTTCTGACGCTGGCGACGATTGAGTTCCTGTCGGATGAACCGGAAATCGCCCTGTTAATTGGTGAGCCTTACGAGATTATGCGCCAGCGCTCTAGCGCTGCCATCGATCCGGCTATTCCCGGACATGTGTCGTTCAACATCCCAAAGACCGATGCCCGTCTGCGTTTCATGGATCCCCAGTACGGCTTTGTAACCCCGCTAGCCAGATTTTTTACGATTATTTATAACAAAGAGATGATCAACAGCGTCCGCATGTCCCCGCAGATCGAGCCGCTATTGCTCGACGACACCCTCAAAGTGGTGCTGGATCTGCAAGAGCAATGGCGCAAAGCGGGTTGGGTACCGATCCGCATCGAAGAAGATCCACCGTTCGCCGACACTCCGCAATGGCTAGCCCAATTGCGGGACGTGAACAAAGGCGGCACCTCTTATTGGCACGCGGGCACCCAGTATCAAGTGATGCTGGTGGTCAATCGCTTCAAGGATTACCGGCACCCCACCGAGGAGCGCTACCTCATCAAACTGTCACTGGCCACACCCTGGACAAAACCTTGACCCTGTCCCATTACGATAGACGCGTCGGTATCCCGTCCGGCGCCGCCGAAGCCATCGAGCTTACCCTCGCCAGTCAGTGCCATGGCCCACAGCCTGGATTTGAAGGTGATTGCCGAGGGCGTTGAAACGCCGGAACAACTCGAGTTTTTACAGGGGCTGGAATGCCACTTCTATCAGGGCTATCTGCACAGCCGGCCGCTGCCGGTGGAGGAGTTTCAGAAGCTCCTCAAGTAGGCGGCGGGAGGTTGCTTATCACCTGCCAATCACAAGATGACCTGAATAGAGAAAAAACCTACACAAGATAACGAAACGTCTGATTTATCCCCCTTGCCGCCTCACTTAGCGTGCTCGTCCCTGCAAATGACTCAAGGACAGATCAGGCATGAAGCGCTATCACATCACCGTCGGGGCCAGAACCACGGCCGACGGCACCGTGCGTACCGGTTGGGAATGGAGCACGATCAACGGCCAGGCCATGGCCCGCGAAGGTGATGAGGTCGATTGCCCGAGATGC
>NZ_RRZK01000038.1 GCF_004348895.1 Pseudomonas vancouverensis | reverse complement strand
CTCATGGTATCTCTCGTGTCCCAAGGCATGATGGGTTTCCCGGCGAAGTTGGCTCGCCGAAAAGTGTCCACCATGTCCCCGCACACCCGTCAACCATGTGTCCGGTCCATACAGGCGTTTGAAAAAGGGACTCGCTGTAAGAGCGAAACCGCCAGCGGCAACACCCGCAACAATGGATATGTACTCAATCAACCAAAAAAACAGTCGGCCCAAAGGCCGCTGCAATGACACAAACAAAAACGGCCTCCATATAAATAGAGGCCGTTCCCGATACAACTCAACAAGCTAAAGCAATACTGCCCTTACTTGCGGTCTTCCAGCTTGGTGATATCACGCGACTCATACCCAGTGTACAACTGACGCGGACGGCCAATCTTGTACGGGCTGGAAAGCATTTCCTTCCAGTGCGAGATCCAGCCAACAGTACGAGCCAGGGCAAAGATCACGGTGAACATGCTGGTTGGAATGCCAATCGCCTTGAGGATGATCCCCGAGTAGAAGTCGACGTTCGGGTACAGCGAGCGCTCGATGAAGTACGGATCGGTCAGGGCGATCTCTTCCAGGCGCATGGCCAGCTCAAGTTGCGGATCGTTCTGGATGCCCAGTTCTTTCAGCACTTCGTCGCAGGTCTGCTTCATCACGGTGGCGCGTGGGTCGCGGTTCTTGTAAACGCGGTGACCGAAGCCCATCAGCTTGAACGGATCGTTCTTGTCCTTGGCCTTGGCGATGAACTTGTCGATGTTCGAAACATCGCCGATTTCATCGAGCATGGTCAGTACGGCTTCGTTCGCACCGCCGTGGGCAGGGCCCCACAGTGCGGCGATACCGGCAGCGATACAGGCGAACGGGTTGGCACCCGAAGAACCGGCCAGACGCACAGTGGAAGTCGACGCGTTCTGCTCGTGGTCGGCGTGGAGGATGAAGATCCGGTCCATGGCCTTGGCGAGTACCGGGCTGATCGGTTTGATCTCGCACGGGGTGTTGAACATCATGTGCAGGAAGTTTTCCGCGTACGACAGGTCGTTGCGCGGGTACATCATGGGTTGGCCCATGGAGTACTTGTAAACCATCGCTGCCAGGGTCGGCATCTTGGCAACCAGGCGGATCGCGGAGATTTCGCGATGCTGCGGGTTATTGATGTCCAGGGAGTCGTGGTAGAACGCGGAGAGTGCGCCGACTACGCCACACATGACGGCCATCGGGTGAGCGTCGCGGCGGAAGCCGTTGAAGAAGGTCTTCAGCTGCTCGTGAACCATGGTGTGGTTCTTCACGGTGCTGACGAACTGGGCCTTCTGCTCTGCGGTCGGCAGTTCGCCGTTCAGCAGCAGGTAGCAGGTTTCCAGGTAGTCCGACTTTTCAGCCAGCTGTTCGATCGGGTAGCCGCGGTGCAGCAGGATGCCGTTATCGCCGTCGATATAGGTGATCTTCGATTCGCACGAGGCGGTCGACATGAAACCCGGGTCAAAGGTGAAGCGGCCCGTGGCCGTCAGGCCCCGAACATCGATAACATCGGGACCAACGGTGCCGGTTAAAATGGGCAGCTCGACGGGGGCTGCGCCCTCGATGATCAACTGCGCTTTTTTGTCAGCCATGTGGCCTCCTATTTATGCTTGAAATCATCAGACAGACCCCCCACGCAGGGCCCGCACCACTATAGTGAGATAAATTCGAATGTCAATTTGCCTAAAGTCTTGCTCCAGAAGGCTTTAACCGTACTTTTTTCTCGAAATTGACTGCCATTTACGCCTTTTATGTGCGTTGCGCAATCAGCAGTTTGGGTTAGGTGTTTGCGTTGTCATTAGTAGCCTAACTGTCTATACTCGGCCACCGACCGCCAAGGGCTTTTGGGCCTGCTTTATTGGGGGTCGCATCCCTGGGTGGTGGTTACCTGACCAGTGCACTCCCCAACAACTTTGCCCTGATTGTTAGGGGCTCTTCAGTGTGAAAAAAAAGCCGTGAAAAGCCAACGACCTGTAAACCTAGACCTAAGGACCATCAAACTCCCCATCACCGGCGTTACGTCGTTTCTTCACCGTGTTTCCGGCATCATCCTCTTCCTGGGCCTCGGCTTCATGCTTTATGCATTGGGCAAATCCCTGGGTTCCGAGGAAGGTTTTGCCGACGTGAAGGCATGCTTGACCAGTCCTCTGGCCAAGTTCGTAGCATGGGGCCTCCTGTCCGCTCTTCTGTATCACCTGGTAGCCGGTGTGCGCCACTTGATCATGGATATGGGCATCGGTGAGACGCTGGAAGGCGGCCGCCTGGGCTCGAAAATTATCATCGCCGTTTCCGTGGTGTTGATCGTTCTGGCAGGAGTTTGGATATGGTAACCAGCGTTACGAACCTTTCGCGTTCGGGCCTCTATGACTGGATGGCGCAACGTGTGTCTGCGGTTGTTCTCGCGGCTTATTTCATTTTCCTGATCGGATACCTCGCGGCGAATCCGGGCATCGGCTACGAGCAGTGGCACGGCCTGTTCGCTCACAACGGAATGCGTATCTTCAGTCTGCTGGCCCTGGTGGCCCTTGGCGCTCACGCCTGGGTCGGCATGTGGACCATCGCGACCGACTACCTGACGCCGATGGCGCTGGGCAAGTCCGCGACTGCAGTACGTTTCCTTTTCCAGGCAGTATGCGGCGTTGCAATGTTCGCTTACTTCGTCTGGGGTGTGCAGATTCTCTGGGGTATCTGATTCATGGCTAACATTCCAACGATTTCTTTCGACGCCATCATTATTGGTGGTGGCGGTGCCGGCATGCGCGCAGCGCTGCAACTGGCACAGGGCGGTCACAAGACTGCCGTGATCACCAAGGTTTTCCCGACCCGCTCGCACACTGTGTCGGCACAGGGCGGCATCACCTGCGCCATCGCGTCCGCTGACCCGAACGATGACTGGCGCTGGCACATGTACGATACCGTCAAGGGTTCCGACTACATCGGTGACCAGGACGCTATCGAATACATGTGTCAGGAAGGCCCGGCTGCAGTTTTCGAACTGGACCACATGGGTCTGCCGTTCTCCCGTACCGAGCAGGGCCGCATCTACCAGCGTCCGTTCGGCGGTCAGTCCAAGGACTACGGCAAGGGCGGCCAGGCTGCTCGTACCTGCGCAGCTTCCGACCGTACCGGTCACGCACTGCTGCACACCCTTTATCAGGGCAACCTGAAAGCCGGTACCACGTTCCTGAACGAGTACTACGCTGTTGACCTGGTCAAGAACGGTCAAGGCGAGTTCGTCGGTGTGATCGCGATCTGCATCGAAACCGGCGAAACCACCTACATCCGCGCCAAGGCCACCGTGCTGGCGACCGGCGGTGCGGGTCGTATCTACGCGTCGACCACCAACGCCCTGATCAACACCGGTGACGGCGTTGGCATGGCCCTGCGTGCAGGCGTTCCGGTACAAGACATCGAAATGTGGCAGTTCCACCCGACCGGTATCGCCGGCGCTGGTGTACTGGTTACCGAAGGTTGCCGTGGTGAAGGTGGATACCTGATCAACAAGCACGGCGAGCGTTTCATGGAGCGTTACGCTCCGAACGCCAAAGACCTGGCCGGTCGTGACGTTGTTGCCCGTTCGATGGTTAAAGAAATCATCGCTGGTAACGGTTGCGGTCCGAATGGCGACCACGTAATGCTCAAGCTCGACCACCTGGGCGAGGAAGTGCTGCACAGCCGTCTGCCAGGCATCTGCGAACTGTCGAAGACTTTCGCTCACGTTGACCCGGTTGTTGCGCCGGTTCCGGTTGTTCCGACCTGCCACTACATGATGGGCGGCGTTGCCACCAACATCCATGGCCAGGCGATCACCCAGAACGCCGAAGGCGTGGACCAGATCATCCCTGGTCTGTTCGCGGTAGGTGAAGTGGCTTGCGTATCGGTTCACGGTGCCAACCGTCTGGGCGGCAACTCGTTGCTCGACCTGGTGGTATTCGGCCGCGCTGCCGGCCTGCACCTGGAAAAAGCCCTGACCGACGGCATCGAATACGATGACGCCACCGAAGCTGATATCGAAGCGGCCCTGGCGCGTCTGAACGCGCTGAACAACCGTACCGATGGCGAAGACGTCGCTACCCTGCGTCGCGAGCTGCAAAGCTGCATGCAGAACTACTTCGGCGTGTTCCGTACCGGCGAATACATGCAGAAAGGCATCGCTCAGCTGGCCGATCTGCGCAAGCGTATCGCCAACGTGAAGATCAACGACAAGTCGCAGGCGTTCAACACTGCACGAATCGAAGCGCTGGAACTGCAAAACCTGCTGGAAGTGGCTGAAGCAACCGCTATCGCCGCTGAAGTTCGCAAAGAGTCCCGCGGCGCCCACGCCCGTGAAGACTTCGAAGACCGTGACGACGAAAACTGGCTGTGCCACACCCTGTACTTCCCGGGTGACAAGCGCGTCACCAAGCGTGCCGTGAACTTCTCGCCGAAGACTGTTCCGACTTTCGAACCTAAAGTCCGGACTTATTAAGGGTGACCGCCATGTTGCAAGTCAGTGTATATCGTTACAACCCTGATCAGGACGCTGCGCCGTTCATGCAGGAATTCCAGGTCGATACCGGTGGTAAAGACCTGATGGTGCTGGACGTGCTGGCCCTGATCAAAGAGCAGGACGAGGGTTTCTCCTATCGTCGCTCTTGCCGTGAAGGTGTTTGCGGTTCCGACGGCATGAACATCAACGGCAAAAACGGCCTGGCGTGCATCACGCCGCTGTCTGCTGTCGTAAAAGGTAACAAGTTGATCGTTCGTCCGCTGCCAGGTTTGCCGGTTATCCGTGACCTGGTTGTCGATATGAGCATCTTCTACAAGCAATACGAGAAGGTTAAGCCATACCTGCAGAACGACACCCCGGCTCCGGCCATCGAGCGTCTGCAGTCCCCTGAAGAGCGTGAAAAGCTGGACGGTCTGTACGAGTGCATCCTGTGCGCCTGCTGCTCGACTTCCTGCCCGTCCTTCTGGTGGAATCCGGACAAGTTCCTGGGTCCAGCTGCCCTGCTGCAAGCGTACCGCTTCCTGGCAGACAGCCGTGACACCAAGACGTCCGAGCGTCTGGCTTCGCTGGATGACCCGTTCAGCGTATTCCGCTGCCGCGGGATCATGAACTGCGTCAACGTATGTCCGAAAGGCCTGAACCCGACTAAGGCCATCGGTCACATCCGTAA
Source organism: Pseudomonas vancouverensis (assembly GCF_004348895.1). Lineage (GTDB taxonomy): Bacteria > Pseudomonadota > Gammaproteobacteria > Pseudomonadales > Pseudomonadaceae > Aquipseudomonas > Aquipseudomonas vancouverensis. The sequence continues at coordinate 164,158 of NZ_RRZK01000038.1, read as the reverse complement.
CATGCTGCTCTCCAGCGGCGTGTGATTCAGTTGTTGTAAACCCGCTGATGCAAATCAGCGGTTGTAAATGCAGTACCGCTGTACCGTAGAGGTCATGGCGCGGGCTTCAACCCGCGCCTTGGCTATAACCAGAGCAGCAGCTTAAAAGGCCGCGGCTCTTATTTTGAAGAAATGAGACAAGCAGGGGCATCCGGGCTGGTACCCGGACTATCAGTGTGATCCTAGTGGCTTGTTTTGGTCGCTGCATTCGGACTTCTGCAAGTTTGCTCGGTGTCGACACCGATGGTGTTCCCCTAACCGAGGGTGACCAAGCATGCAAGAAAGCGTGATGCAGCGCATGTGGAACAGCGCCTACCTATCCGGTAGTAACGCTGCCTATGTGGAAGAGCTCTACGAGCTCTACCTGCACGACCCTAACGCTGTGCCAGAAGAGTGGCGCACCTACTTTCAGAAGTTGCCTGCTGACGGCGACTCTGCCACCGATGTTTCGCACTCCACAATTCGCGATCATTTCGTCTTGCTGGCAAAGAACCAGCGCCGCGCCCAACCGGTTTCCGCCGGCAGCGTGAGCAGTGAGCACGAGAAGAAGCAAGTTGAAGTGCTGCGATTGATCCAGGCCTACCGTATGCGTGGCCACCAGGCAGCCCAGCTTGACCCGCTGGGACTGTGGCAGCGTACTGCACCAGCAGACCTGTCGATCAATCATTACGGCTTGACCAATGCCGATCTTGATACGACCTTCCGTGCCGGCGACCTGTTCATCGGCAAAGAGGAAGCGAGCCTACGCGAAATTCACGAAGCGTTGCAGCAGACATATTGCCGCACCATCGGCGCTGAATTTACGCACATCACCGATTCCCAGCAGCGCCAGTGGTTCCAGCAGCGTCTGGAAAGCGTGCGTGGCCGTCCGACCTACTCCGCGGACATCAAGAGCCACCTGCTCGAGCGCGTGACGGCCGGTGAAGGCCTGGAAAAATACCTGGGCACCAAATACCCGGGCACCAAGCGTTTCGGTCTGGAAGGCGGCGAAAGCCTGATTCCGATGCTCGACGAACTGATCCAGCGTTCCGGTTCCTACGGTACCAAGGAAATCGTCATCGGCATGGCCCACCGTGGCCGTCTGAACGTGCTGGTCAACACCTTCGGCAAGAACCCGCGCGAGCTGTTCGACGAGTTCGAAGGCAAGAAGAAGGTCGAGCTGGGTTCCGGTGACGTTAAATACCACCAGGGTTTCTCGTCCAACGTGATGACCGCCGGCGGTGAAGTTCACCTGGCCATGGCGTTCAACCCGTCCCACCTGGAAATCGTTTCCCCGGTGGTCGAAGGTTCGGTGCGCGCCCGTCAGGATCGTCGTAATGACCCGACCGGTGAGAAGGTTCTGCCGATCTCCATCCACGGTGACGCGGCATTCGCCGGTCAAGGCGTGGTCATGGAAACCTTCCAGATGTCGCAGACCCGCGGTTTCAAGACCGGCGGTACCGTGCACATCGTGATCAACAACCAGGTCGGTTTCACCATCAGCAACCCGCTGGACTCGCGTTCCACCGAGTACGCGACCGACGTTGCGAAGATGATCCAGGCACCGATCCTCCATGTGAATGGTGATGATCCGGAAGCCGTTCTGTTCGTGACCCAGCTGGCCATCGACTACCGCATGCAGTTCAAGCGTGACGTGGTGATCGACCTGGTCTGCTACCGTCGTCGCGGCCACAACGAAGCCGACGAGCCAAGCGGCACCCAGCCTCTGATGTATCAGCAGATCACCAAGCAGCGCACCACCCGTGAGCTGTACGCTGATCGTCTGACCCAGGGCGGCGTGCTCGACGCAGAGCGTGTTCAGGCGAAAGTCGACGAATACCGCAACGCGCTGGACAACGGCCTGCACGTAGTGAAAAGCCTGGTCAAGGAGCCGAACAAAGAGCTGTTCGTGGACTGGCGTCCGTACCTGGGTCACACCTGGACTGCGCGTCACGACACTCGTTTCGACCTCAAGACCTTGCAGGAACTGTCCGCCAAGCTGCTGGAAATCCCGGAAGGCTTCGTGGTTCAGCGCCAGGTTGCGAAGATCTACGAAGACCGTCAGAAGATGCAAGCCGGCGGCCTGCCGATCAACTGGGGTTACGCCGAAACCATGGCGTACGCGACCCTGGCGTTCGAAGGTCACCCGATCCGCATGACCGGCCAGGACATCGGCCGTGGTACGTTCTCGCACCGTCATGCCGTGCTGCACAACCAGAAGGACGCGGGCACCTACATCCCGTTGCAGAACCTGTATGCCGGTCAGCCGCGTTTTGACCTGTACGACTCGTTCCTGTCCGAAGAAGCGGTACTGGCGTTCGAGTACGGTTACTCGACCACCACGCCGAACGCTCTGGTTATCTGGGAAGCCCAGTTCGGCGACTTCGCCAACGGCGCCCAGGTTGTAATCGACCAGTTCATCACCAGCGGCGAGCACAAGTGGGGCCGTCTGTGCGGTCTGACCATGCTGCTGCCACACGGTTATGAAGGTCAGGGGCCGGAGCACTCCTCGGCTCGTCTGGAGCGTTACCTGCAGCTGTGCGCCGAGCACAACATTCAGGTGTGCATGCCGACGACGCCTGCCCAGATCTACCACTTGCTGCGCCGTCAGGTGATTCGCCCGCTGCGCAAGCCATTGGTAGTACTGACGCCGAAGTCGCTGCTGCGCCACAAGCTGGCCATCTCGACCCTGGAAGATCTGGCCGAAGGTTCGTTCCAGACCGTGATCCCGGAAATCGATGCCCTGGACCCGAAAAAGGTCGAGCGCGTTGTTCTGTGTAGCGGCAAGGTTTACTACGACCTGCTGGAAAAACGCCGTGCCGAAGGTCGTGACGACATCGCCATCGTGCGTATCGAGCAGCTGTACCCATTCCCTGAGGACGACCTGAAGGAAGTCCTGGCGCCTTACACCAACGCCAAGCATGCCGTCTGGTGTCAGGAAGAGCCGATGAACCAGGGAGCGTGGTACTGCAGCCAACACCACCTGCGTCGCAGCATCAGCAACCTCAACAAGTCTCTCGTACTCGAGTACGCGGGTCGTGAGGCTTCTGCTGCACCTGCATGTGGTTACGCATCGATGCACGCCGAACAGCAGGAAAAACTGCTGCAAGACGCCTTTACTGTTTAACGCCTTCGCGCACCTGAAACCGAATTTAAGGAACCACAGACAATGGCTATCGAGATCAAAGCCCCCACTTTCCCGGAATCGGTTGCCGATGGCACCGTTGCCACCTGGCACAAAAAACCGGGCGACGCCGTCAAGCGTGACGAACTGATCGTCGACATCGAAACCGACAAAGTCGTACTGGAAGTTCTGGCCACCGCTGATGGCGTGCTGGGCGCGATCGTCAAGAACGAAGGCGACACCGTTCTGTCCGACGAAGTTCTGGGCTCCATCGTTGAAGGCGGCGCTGCTGCCGCTGCGCCTGCCGTTGCCGCTCCGGCTGCCGCACAGGCTGCTGCTCCTGCCGCCGAAGGCGAAGACGATCCTGTTGCTGCACCGGCTGCCCGCAAGCTGGCTGAAGAAAACGGTATCAACATCGCTTCCGTTGCCGGTACTGGCAAAGGCGGTCGTGTGACCAAGGAAGACGTGGTAGCAGCTGTTGCTGCCAAGAAGGCCGCTCCGGCTGCCGCGCCAGCCAAGGCTGCTGCGCCTGCCGCTGCTGCTCCGGTATTCGCTGCCGGCGACCGCGTTGAAAAACGTGTGCCGATGACCCGTCTGCGTGCCAAGGTTGCCGAGCGTCTGGTTGAAGCCCAGTCGAACATGGCGATGCTGACCACTTTCAACGAAGTCGACATGACCGAAGTCATGGCCCTGCGTTCGAAGTACAAGGACCTGTTCGAGAAGTCCCACAACGGCGTACGCCTGGGCTTCATGTCGTTCTTCGTCAAAGCGGCCACCGAAGCGCTGAAGCGCTTCCCGGCTGTCAACGCCTCGATCGACGGTTCGGACATCGTTTACCACGGCTACGCCGACGTCGGTGTTGCCGTTTCCAGCGACCGCGGCCTGGTTGTACCGGTTCTGCGTAACGCCGAACTGATGAGCCTGGCTGAAATCGAAGGCGGCATCGCCACTTTCGGCAAGAAAGCCCGTGACGGCAAACTGTCGATGGAAGAGATGACCGGTGGTACGTTCACCATCACCAACGGTGGTACCTTCGGTTCGATGATGTCGACCCCGATCGTCAACCCGCCGCAAGCGGCTATCCTGGGCATGCACAACATTCTGCAGCGTCCTATGGCGATCAACGGTCAGGTCGTTATCCGTCCGATGATGTACCTGGCTCTGTCCTACGATCACCGTCTGATCGATGGCAAAGAAGCTGTGACCTTCCTGGTGACCATCAAGAACCTGCTGGAAGATCCGGCTCGTCTGTTGCTGGATATCTGATAGAAGCAGTCGCGAGCTGCAAGCTACAAGCTGCTGGTTAAAGCAGCTTGGCTTGTGGCTTGCGGCTTCAAGCTTTTCGCTAAAGAGGATTTTTTGAATGTCGCAGAAATTTGACGTAGTAGTGATCGGTGCCGGCCCTGGCGGCTATGTAGCTGCCATCAAGGCCGCGCAGCTGGGTCTCTCCACTGCCTGCATCGAGAAGTACACCGACGCTGAAGGCAAGCAGGCCCTCGGCGGTACCTGCCTGAACGTCGGCTGCATTCCTTCCAAGGCGCTGCTGGACAGCTCCTGGAAATACAAGGAAGCGAAAGAAAGCTTCAACGTTCACGGTATCTCGACCGGCGAAGTCAAAATGGACGTCGCCGCGATGGTTGGCCGCAAGGCTGGCATCGTCAAGAACCTGACCGGCGGCGTCGCCACCCTGTTCAAGGCCAACGGCGTTACTTCGATCCAGGGCCACGGCAAACTGCTGGCTGGCAAGAAAGTCGAAGTCACCAAGCCTGACGGTTCGGTTGAAGTCATCGAAGCTGAAAACGTCATCCTGGCTCCAGGTTCGCGTCCGATCGACATTCCACCGGCTCCGGTTGATCAGAAAGTCATCGTTGATTCGACTGGCGCCCTGGAATTCCAGACCGTACCTAAGCGTCTGGGCGTGATCGGCGCTGGCGTGATCGGTCTGGAACTGGGTTCGGTATGGTCCCGTCTGGGTTCCGAAGTGGTTGTCCTGGAAGCCCTGGACACCTTCCTGATGGCAGCGGACACCGCTGTTTCCAAGGAAGCGCTGAAAACCCTGACCAAACAGGGCCTGGACATCAAGCTGGGCGCTCGCGTGACCGGTTCGAAAGTGAACGGCGACGAAGTCGTGGTTAACTACACCGATGCCAACGGCGAACAGACCATCACTTTCGACAAGCTGATCGTAGCCGTTGGTCGCCGTCCGGTGACCACTGATCTGCTGGCTGCCGACAGCGGTGTGACCCTGGACGAGCGCGGTTTCGTGCACGTTGACGATCACTGCGCCACCACCGTACCGGGCGTTTACGCCATTGGTGACGTAGTTCGCGGCATGATGCTGGCGCACAAGGCCTCGGAAGAGGGCATCATGGTTGTCGAGCGCATCAAGGGCCACAAGGCCCAGATGAACTATGACCTGATCCCTTCGGTTATTTATACTCACCCGGAAATTGCATGGGTTGGTAAAACCGAGCAGGCCTTGAAAGCTGAAGGCGTTGAAGTTAACGTCGGCACCTTCCCGTTCGCAGCCTCCGGCCGTGCCATGGCTGCCAACGATACCGGTGGTTTCGTCAAGGTCATCGCCGATGCCAAGACAGACCGCGTACTGGGTGTTCACGTGATCGGCCCAAGCGCTGCAGAACTGGTTCAGCAGGGCGCGATCGGTATGGAATTCGGCACCAGCGCTGAAGACCTGGGCATGATGGTTTTCTCCCATCCGACCCTGTCCGAAGCCTTGCACGAAGCGGCATTGGCTGTGAATGGCGGCGCCATCCACATTGCCAACCGCAAGAAACGCTAAGCGGATAATAAGAAACCACGGCGGTATGGCCCGTCGTGAGCCTTGCTTGCAAGACTCACCGCGGAATATCCGCTGGACGCAGTCTTGCGTGGCTGCACCGGTTGTCCGGAAAGGTCACGCAAGCAGCAGTCACAGGTGGTGCGGCACTTGAACAAGTGCAGCACCGAATGCGCAGTACCTAACGAAGACGGTAATAAGCATGAATCTTCACGAGTATCAGGGTAAGCAGCTGTTCGCTGAGTACGGCCTGCCAGTATCCACCGGTTACGCGGTAGACACCCCGGAAGCAGCAGCAGAAGCTTGCGACAAAATCGGCGGCAGCGAGTGGGTTGTCAAAGCCCAGGTCCACGCCGGTGGTCGCGGTAAAGCGGGCGGCGTTAAGCTGGTTCGCAACAAAGAAGACGCCAAAGCCTTCGCACAGCAGTGGCTGGGCAAGCGTCTGGTGACTTACCAGACTGACGCCAATGGTCAGCCAGTCACCAAGATCCTGGTTGAATCGTGCACTGATATCGCTAAAGAGCTGTACCTGGGCGCTGTCGTTGACCGTTCGAGCCGTCGCATCGTGTTCATGGCTTCCACCGAAGGTGGCGTGGACATCGAGAAAATCGCTCACGACACTCCAGAAAAAATTCTGAAAGCCACTATCGACCCACTGGTTGGCGCTCAGCCATTCCAGGGTCGCGAGCTGGCATTCCAGCTGGGTCTGGAAGGCAAGCAAGTTGCCCAGTTCGCCAAGATCTTCGTAGGTCTGGCCAAACTGTTCCAGGATCACGATCTGGCCCTGCTGGAAGTGAACCCGCTGGTGATCAAGGCTGACGGCGATCTGCACTGCCTGGACGCCAAGATCAACATCGACGCCAACGCCATGTACCGTCAGCCTAAGCTGAAGACTTTCCACGATCCGTCGCAAGACGATCCGCGCGAAGCGCACGCTGCCAAGTTCGAACTGAACTACGTAGCGCTGGAAGGCAACATCGGTTGCATGGTCAACGGTGCTGGCCTGGCCATGGGTACCATGGACATCGTCAACCTGCACGGCGGCAAGCCAGCCAACTTCCTCGACGTGGGCGGCGGTGCTACCAAAGAACGCGTTACCGAAGCATTCAAGATCATTCTGTCCGACACCAACGTCGCTGCAGTACTGGTTAACATCTTCGGCGGCATCGTTCGTTGCGACATGATTGCCGAAGGCATCATCGGTGCAGTGAAAGAAGTCGGCGTGAAAATCCCGGTTGTTGTTCGCCTTGAAGGCAACAACGCTGAGCTGGGCGCTAAAGTACTGGCAGAAAGCGGTTTGAACATCATCGCTGCTACCAGCCTGACCGACGCTGCTCAACAAGTCGTTAAAGCTGCGGAGGGCAAATAATGAGCGTCCTGATCAATAAAGACACCAAAGTTATCTGCCAGGGTATTACCGGTTCGCAAGGTAGTTTCCACACCCAGCAAGCCATCGAGTACGGCACCAAGATGGTTGGTGGTGTAACGCCTGGTAAAGGCGGCACCGAGCACCTGGGTCTGCCAGTGTTCAACACCGTTAAAGACGCAGTAGCTGCCACTGGCGCTACCGCCAGCGTGATCTACGTTCCGGCTCCTTTCTGCAAGGACTCGATCCTGGAAGCGGCTTTCGGCGGCATCAAGCTGATCGTCTGCATCACCGAAGGCATTCCTACCCTGGACATGCTGGACGCTAAAGTTAAGTGCGACGAGCTGGGTGTCATCCTGATCGGCCCTAACTGCCCAGGCGTGATCACCCCAGGCGAATGCAAGATCGGCATCATGCCAGGTCACATTCACTTGCCAGGCAAGGTCGGTATCGTTTCCCGTTCCGGCACCCTGACCTACGAAGCTGTGAAGCAGACTACTGACGCCGGTTTCGGTCAGTCGACTTGCGTCGGCATCGGTGGTGACCCGATCCCGGGTTCGAACTTCATCGACATCCTGAAGCTGTTCCAGGAAGACCCGAAGACCGAAGCGATCGTGATGATCGGCGAGATCGGCGGTTCGGCTGAAGAAGAAGCGGCTGCCTACATCAAGGCACACGTGACCAAGCCGGTTGTTTCCTACATCGCTGGTGTGACTGCTCCTCCGGGCAAGCGCATGGGCCATGCTGGCGCAATCATCTCTGGCGGCAAAGGCACTGCAGACGAGAAATTCGCTGCGCTGCAAGACGCAGGCGTAAAAACCGTGCGTTCGCTGGCAGACATCGGCAAGGCCCTGGCCGAGCTGACCGGTTGGGCTGTCAAGTAAGCCTCGCGCTTAGCTGACGCTTCACCAAACAAAGGCCACCTTCGGGTGGCCTTTGTCGTTTTCGGCGTATGAGATGTGCGCAGGGCTTTTTGTGGCGAGGGAGCTTGCTCCCGCTCGGCTGCGCAGCAGTCGTAACCCAGGAGAGCGCGTTTTATCTGAAGAACATCGGTTTCAGGATTGGGGTCGCTACGCTGCCCAACGGGAGCAAGCTCCCTCGCCACAGGGCTATACGGGAAAATTAGATACGTAAATGCGACATGGAAATGTCGTGTATCGGATAGTTCGCCCTCTAACAGTGCGTTTATCGGTCAAATTCGTTAGGCTACTCGCCATTTTTGCGTCCGCGCCCACAAGGCAGCAACGCGCTTAAAGGGTTGGTCTTATACGGATCGACAGCATTTCCCTCACCCATAGGGAAGTCCCTCTCTAAATTCCGATTCAGTAGTGTGGTATTTCCTTAATGAAAGTGTTGAAAGGCCAGGACATCCTGGCACTTGGTTTTATGACGTTTGCCCTGTTTGTCGGGGCCGGCAACATCATCTTCCCGCCTATCGTCGGTTTGCAGTCCGGACCTCATGTCTGGATGGCGGCGCTGGGCTTCCTGGTCACCGCCGTCGGTCTGCCGGTGATCACCGTGGTAGCGCTGGCCAAGGTTGGCGGCGCCATGGACGCGTTGAGCAGTCCGATCGGTAAAATCGCTGGTGGCGTGCTGGCCGCTGCGTGCTACCTGGCCGTGGGCCCGCTGTTCGCGACCCCGCGTACTGCGACCGTATCCTTTGAAGTGGGCCTGGCGCCGCTGACCGGCGAAAGCCCGCTGGCGCTGTTCCTGTACAGTTCCGTTTACTTCCTGCTGGTGTTCTTCATCTCGCTGTACCCGGGTCGTTTGCTCGACACCGTAGGGCGTTTCCTCGCGCCGTTGAAGATCATCGCCCTGGCCGTTCTCGGCATTGCCGCGTTCGCTTTGCCGGCCGGTGACATTGGCCATGCGACGCCTGAGTATGTGGCTGCACCGTTCTCCCAGGGCTTCATCAATGGTTACCTGACCATGGATACCCTGGGTGCACTGGTGTTCGGCATCGTCATCGTCAACGCGATTCGCTCGCGGGGCGTCGAATCGCCGGCGCTGATCACCCGTTACGCGATCATCGCCGGCCTGATTGCCGGTGTGGGTCTGGCACTGGTCTACATCAGCCTGTTCCGCCTTGGCTCCGGCAGCCATGACGTGGCCATGGGTGCAACCAACGGCGCGGCGGTACTGCACGCCTACGTGCAACACACCTTCGGTTCGCTTGGCAGCGGCTTCCTTGCGGTGCTGATCTCTCTGGCATGTCTGGTGACCGCAGTAGGCCTGACCTGCGCCTGTGCCGAGTATTTCAGTCGTGTGGTGCCACTGTCCTACAAGACGTTGGTGATCATTCTGGCCGCGTTCTCGCTGGTGGTGTCCAACCTGGGCCTGACCAAGCTGATTGCGTTTTCGATCCCGGTACTGACCGCGATCTATCCGCCGTGCATCGTTCTGGTGGCCTTGAGCTTCTGCAAGGATTTCTGGCATGAGCAGGGACGTATTCTCGGCCCGGTCATGCTGGTGTCGTTCATCTTCGGCACCATCGATGCGCTCAAGGGTGCCGGTCTGGCGGATTGGATGCCTGCGCAGTTGGCTCACTTGCCGCTGAGCGATCAAGGGCTGGCTTGGCTGGTGCCGTGCGTAATGACCCTGGTCGTTGCAGTCGTCTGCGACCGTTTGCTGGGCAAACGCGAAGAAGCGTTGGCTTAAGCGTTGCCGGCCTGCCACAAGCGGGCCTGTAAGCAAAATAGAAATGCCCCGTATCAATCGATACGGGGCATTTTTTATGCGCGGGATGCGGTGTCTTTTCTTCTGCGCTAACGTCGAAGGACTGCAAAACCCATTGTGGGAACAGCCGATTGACGCTCCCACAGGGGCTGGGTAATCCGCAAATACATCACAAGGACCTGCATGTCGTTCATCCAAGCCAACCTGATCCACATTCTTGCCGCCATCTGGTTTGTCATCTGCTGGGGTGGCTACACCCGTTATGCCACGTGGAAAGGCCGTGACACGGCGTGTCTGGCCAGTGTGCTGCATTTGTACCGAGAGGACTGGATGCGCCGCATGCTGCTGCGCGATAACCGCATTGCCGATGCCAGTGTGATCGGCAACCTGGAGCGCAACGCTTCATTCTTTGCTTCGAGCACGCTAATTATCCTGGCCGGTATTCTCACCGTGCTGGGCGCTTCCGAGCGTGCCGTGTCGTTACTGGCGGATATCCCGATGGTGCAACAGGCTTCCCAGGGCATGTCCGAGATCAAGCTGTTGTGCCTGGCGCTGGTCTTCGTCTACGCGTTCTTCACCTTCAGTTGGTGCATGCGCCAGTACAACTTCGCGGCCGTGCTGGTCGGTTCGGCGCCCATGATCGGCGAGCGCCATGTCTCGGAGCTCGAGCGCAAGGCTTTCGCACTAAGGGCTGCCCGCGTCATCTCCATGGCCGCCAACCAGTTCAACTTCGGGCTGCGTTCCTATTATTTCGGCATGACCATGCTGGCCTGGTTTGTCAGCCCCTGGCTGTTCATGTTGATGAGTGCCGGCGTGGTATTTGTGCTTTATCGCCGCGAGTTTCATTCCGACGTTCTCGACGTGATGGTCTATACCCCTACAGAGGCGCCGTTGCCCGAGGTGATCAAGGAGGCTGCTTGATGAGTATTCCATTCTGGTGTGTGTTTATCAGTGCATTGCTGATTTATGTGGCGCGGATGCCGGTCGGCAAGGCCATGAAAGAGCAGGGGGGTTACAACAACCACTTGCCACGCCAGCAACAGGCGCAACTCACCGGATACGGTGCGAGGGCCCTGGCGGCGCACCAGAACAGCATCGAGGCCTTCATCCTCTTTGCAGTGGGCGTGTTGATGGCGCACACCACGCAAACCCAGGGATGGTTGATCGATATCCTGGCAATCATCTTTGTGATCGCGCGAATTCTCTACTTGTGGTTCTACCTGGCAGATATTCCAAAGCTGCGCAGCCTGGTCTGGCTGGTGGGCCTGATTTGTTCTTTGTTGTTGATGCTTAGTCCGACATTTAGAACGGTGTTGCTCTAAACCGACATTACCGAAAAATGACTGACAAAAGAAAACCCGCACTTGGCGGGTTTCTTTTTTCTGCAGCAAGAAGAGGCTTATTGCTTCTTGGCAGCTTCGTCTTGTGCCGCTTCGTTCGATTCAGCCTGAGCTTTGGCAGCTTCGGCGTTTTCTTTCGCAGCGTCGTTCACTTTATCCTGAGCCTTGCTCATGTCTTGCTGAGCTTGTTCAGCATGTTTGTTGGCATCTTGAGCTTTGTCCTCGGATTTTTTATCGCAGGCAGCGAGACCGAGGGAAGCGGTCAGCATCAAGGCAATAGCTAAAGTCTTACGCATGGGGTGTTTCTCCTTATGGAAAATAACTACTGGCCTTAAGAGCTCGCCCGCTCAGCTTAAGTTCCTCAATTCGTTCAGATATATAAGTTTGTTCTAAGATGGAACTTTTACGATTATTGCTGCTGTACTGCACCGGCATTTACGAGAGATTTTACAGAATGGCTGAAAACCCCGTTTTTGAGCGTGCCACACGATTTCTGTCTGCACTCAGGCATTGTCAGGTGCTCGGGCTGCGGGTGCACAGCGCCGATAACAAAGGGCTGACGATCGTCTTGCCATATAGCCAACAGATCGTCGGCAATCCCGAAACCGGGGTGATCCATGGCGGTGCCATTACCTCTTTGATGGACACGGCTTGTGGTATGGCCACGCTCTGCGTGCTGCCGGAGTTCGAAGTCTGCCCGACCCTCGACTTGCGCATCGACTACATGCACGCTGCCGAGCCGCACAAGGATGTCTATGGTTTCGCCGAGTGCTACCGGGTTACCACGGATGTGATCTTTGCCCGAGGCTTTGCCTATCAGGACGATCCTCAACAGCCCATCGCCCATGTGATGGGCACCTTCATGCGCATGGGCAAGGGCATCAAGGGCACCAAGGGTTTCGGTGGCGCGATTGCTGGAGGTGCGCAATGAGCGAGTCGTTGAAGGAGCAGTTGCAGAGGGCTCACGAGCAAGGGGATTACGCACCTCTGCTGGAACTGGTTCCTTACGCCAAACTGATTGGTGTCGAATGTTCGCGGGTCGGCGATGAGCTGCTGTTCAAACTGCCGGCGAACAAGGACAACATCGGCAACCCTTTGCTGCCTGCGATCCATGGTGGCGTGATCGCCGGGTTCATGGAGCTGGCCGCTGCCCTGCATCTGCTGGTGTTCACCGGTTCACCCGGAGTTCCGAAGATCATCGACTTCTCCCTGGACTACCTGCGTGCCGGGCAATTTCGCGATACCTGGGCGCGTTGCCAGGTGTGGCGCCAGGGGCGTCGAGTGGCCAACGTAGCGATTACCGCCTGGCAAAGCACCGAAGCTGAACCTATTGCCACGGCCCGCGCTCACTTCAAGCTCGAAGAGCCCTTGAAATCCTGAACTAAGCCCCAAACTCTCAGGACAACCCGCCGCCGACCCTTTGTCGCGGCTTATGCCATCTGATTGGAGTTTGATGACCATGAGTGTGGAAACTCAAAAGGAAACCCTGGGCTTCCAGACCGAGGTGAAGCAGCTGCTGCACCTCATGATCCATTCGCTGTATTCCAACAAGGAAATCTTCCTTCGCGAATTGATCTCGAACGCCTCTGACGCTGTCGACAAATTACGTTTCGAAGCCCTGGCCAAGCCAGAGCTGCTGGAAGGTGGTGCCGAACTGAAAATCCGTGTGAGCTTCGACAAGGACGCTAAAACCGTCACCCTCGAAGACAACGGTATCGGCATGAGCCGCGAAGACGCGATCACCCACCTGGGCACCATCGCCAAATCCGGCACTGCCGATTTCATGAAGCACCTGACCGGCGATCAGAAGAAAGATTCGCACCTGATCGGCCAGTTTGGTGTGGGTTTCTATTCCGCATTCATCGTTGCCGACAAGGTTGACGTGTACAGCCGTCGTGCCGGTGCTGCTGCCAGCGAAGGCGTGCACTGGTCGTCCAAGGGCGAAGGCGATTTCGAAGTCGCGACCATCGACAAGGCCGAGCGCGGTACCCGTATCGTCCTGCACCTGAAGTCCGGTGAAGACGAGTTCGCCGATGGCTGGCGTCTGCGCAACATCATCAAGAAGTACTCCGACCACATCGCCTTGCCGATCGAGTTGCCGAAAGAAGTGGCAGCCGCTGAAGGCGAAGAGAAGCCTGCGCAGGAATGGGAAACCGTCAACCGCGCCAGCGCCCTGTGGACCCGTCCTCGCACCGAAATCAAGGACGAGGAATACCAGGAGTTCTACAAGCACATCGCCCACGACTTCGAAAACCCGCTGTCGTGGAGCCACAACAAGGTCGAAGGCAAGCTCGAGTACAGCTCGCTGTTGTACCTGCCGGCCCGTGCTCCGTTCGACCTGTACCAGCGCGAAGCGCCGAAAGGCCTGAAGCTCTACGTGCAGCGCGTGTTTGTCATGGATCAGGCCGAGTCCTTCCTGCCGCTGTACCTGCGCTTCATCAAGGGTGTGGTCGACTCCAACGACCTGTCGCTGAACGTATCGCGGGAAATCCTGCAGAAAGACCCGATCATCGACTCCATGAAGTCGGCGCTGACCAAGCGCGTTCTCGACATGCTGGAGAAGCTGGCGAAGAACGAGCCTGAGCAATACAAGGGCTTCTGGAAAAACTTCGGCCAGGTCATGAAAGAAGGCCCGGCAGAAGATTTCGCCAACAAGGAAAAAATCGCCGGTCTGCTGCGTTTCGCATCGACCCTGGGTGACGACGGTGAGCAGGTTGTCGGCCTGGCCGATTACCTGGCGCGCGCCAAGGAAGGTCAGGACAAGATTTACTACCTGACCGGTGAAACCTACGCGCAAGTGAAAAACAGCCCACACCTGGAAGTCTTCCGCAAGAAAGGCATCGAAGTGCTGTTGCTGACCGATCGCATCGATGAGTGGCTGATGAGCTACCTCAGCGAGTTCGACGGCAAGAGCTTCGTCGACGTGGCGCGCGGTGACCTGGACCTGGGCAACCTGGACTCGGAAGAGGACAAGAAGGCCGCGGAAGAAATCGCCAAGTCCAAAGAAGGTCTGGTCGAGCGTCTGAAAACGGCACTGGGCGAATCCGTTGCCGAGGTGCGCGTTTCCCATCGTCTGACCGACTCGCCGGCCATCCTGGCCATCGGTGAGCAAGACCTGGGCCTGCAAATGCGCCAGATCCTCGAAGCCAGCGGGCAGAAGGTGCCGGATTCGAAGCCGATCTTCGAATTCAACCCGGCGCACCCGTTGATCGAGAAACTCGACAACGAGCAGAGCGACGAGCGCTTCGGCGACCTGTCGCACATCCTCTTCGATCAGGCGGCCCTGGCGGCCGGCGACAGCTTGAAGGACCCGGCGGCCTATGTGCGCCGTCTGAACAAGCTATTGGTCGAGTTGTCGGCTTAACTGTGTTGCAGAAAAACCCGCTTCGGCGGGTTTTTTCATTCTGGTGTTTACCAATCAGGAGTCAGAAATGAGCCAAATCACTGTACGTTCCGTCGCTTATCAGATTGATGGTCAGACCTATGAAAGCCGTCTGGCTTTCGACGCCGACCATAAAGGCCCGCGCCCGGGCCTGTTGATGGCGCCGAACTGGATGGGCGTCAGCGCCGGTGCCGAGGAAATCGCCAAGTCGGTGGCGGCCAAGGGATACGTGGTGCTGATTGCCGACCTCTACGGCCAATCGGTACGCCCACAGAACAATGATCAGGCTGGCGCGGCGATGATGCCGCTGAAGAACGACCGGCCTTTGCTGCGCAAGCGCATGCAGGTGGCGTTCGAACAGCTGCAAGGCCAGGGCGAAGCGGCTGTGGACACCTCGAAACTGGCGACCTTCGGTTTCTGCTTCGGTGGTTGCTGTGCCCTGGAGTTCGCCCGCACCGGCGCACCGGTGAAGGCCGCTGTGTCGTTCCATGGCACCCTCGATACCCCAGATGTCAATGATGCGAAAAACATCAAGGGCAAGGTGTTGGTGCTGCACGGTGCTTCCGATCCACTGGTGCCGAAGGAGCAACTGCCGGCTTTCGAAGACGAGATGAATGCGGCGGGAGTCGACTGGCAACTGCTGAGCTACGGCGGCGCCTTCCACTCGTTCACCGACCCCCATGCCAATGTGCCGGGGATGATGATGTATGACGCCAAGGTGGCGGCCCGTGCCTTCACGTCGATGCACAACTTGCTGGATGAAGTGTTCAAGGGCTGAACAAGTCGACGAGCACTTGCTTTTCAGGAGCCGGCCGGTTGTGGCCGGCTCCTGCAAGGTTTACTTCACTGGCAATTCGATCCGCTCGCTTTCCCCCGGCACCGTCGGCCAATCCCCGGCCGCCCAGCGCCTGCGCGCTTCATCAATCGCCGCCGGATCGCTCGCCACAAAATTCCAGTTGATCCGACGTGGCCCGTCCATGGGTGCGCCTCCGAACAGCACGGCGTGACTGTCGCTATCGGCGAACAGTGTCATCTCTACGCCGCTGGGCAGCACAACCAGAGACAGCGGTTCCACAGCTTCGCCATCCAGCTGCACATCACCACTCAGAACATAGAGCGCACGCTCCTCATGCTCGGTGGGGATCAGCAGCGTCGTCGCCGTTTGCAGGTGCACTTCGGCGTACAGCGTCGGAGAAAGCACCGGCACCGGTGATTCCAGGCAAAAGCCCGAGCCGGCAATCATGCGGATCTTCACCCCAAGGTTATCGCTGACCGGCAGCGTCGCCGCCGGATGGTGGCTGTAGTGCCCCGGCCCTTGTTCGTGCGCCTTGGGCGAGGCCAGCCAGATCTGCAAGCCGTGCATCGTGAAACCGCTGTCTTTCAAGGCATCCGGTGTGCGCTCGACGTGGGCGATGGCGCTGCCGGCGGTCATCCAGCTGACGTCACCGGTATCCACGATTTGATCGGAACCCAGGCTGTCCTTGTGCCGGATCTGCCCCTGAAACAGGTAGGTGAGGGTGGACAGGCCGATGTGCGGGTGCTGGCGAATGTTCATGCCTTTGCCCGCCGGGTAGCGGGTTTCCAGCATGTGGTCGAAAAACACGAACGGCCCGACGCTGCGGCACTTGGCCGATGGCAGCGGGCGCAGAATGGGCTGGCCTTCGACATCTTCGGTGCGGGGGCGGATCACGAGTGGAGAGTTCATGGTGCATTCCAGGCTGAACGGGTTATGCCATCGAGCATAACCCGCTTGTGTCGCCCTTGCCGCTATTGGCTGAAAGCACCTTCGGACAGGTGGGTTTCGATGCTGACTTCGGAGGTGGTCATCAGCTTGTGAATCGGGCAACGATCGGCCACGCGGTGCAGCTCATCGCGCTGGGCGTCGGTGAGTACGCCCTTGAGGGTCAGTTTCACGTGCAGTGCGTATTTGCCTTTCTGTTCTTCGCTGTTGTCGCGTTTGACCTCGACACCTACACCGGTCAGCGGGATGCCTTTCTTTTTCGCGTAGAGCTTCAGGGTCAGGGCCTTGCAGGCGCCGAGCGCGGCATCGAAATAGTCGTGGGGCTCCGGGGCCGAGCCTTCGCCGCCGGCAGCAACGGGGACATCGGCAAACAGTTCGTGATCATCGATTTGGACGCTGTGACGAAAACCTTCGGCGGAAACGGTATTGACGGTAACGGTCATGGGAAACCTCGTGGGCATCGGGAAGGGCTATTCGAGCAAAAAACAGTCTTGAAGGTATAGAGCATTCATTGCGTCAGGTGTTCATGTTGTTCGCTTCAAAGTGCTTTTTGAGGCTGAAACGTTACTGCCTGATTAACGTAATAGTGAGGGCGTTTTGATATCACTTTTTCGTCTTACGCAAATTTTCAACCGCCCGATATCGTCTAAAGGACCGCCTGCATAACGCAGCGTTTTGGAAGGAACCAGGATAGATGAGTATTAGAAGTCTCAATATTGCGCCGCGCGCGAGTCTGGGTTTTGGCCTGCTGGCGTTGATGGTTTTCGGTTTGGGCATATTCGCCCTGATGCAGATGTCGAACATGCGTGCGCAGTCCGATCAGGTCGACGACAACTGGCTGCCAAGTGTCATGGCGGTCGGTGACATGAGCCAGGACATGCTGCGCTTGCGGGCCTTGACCATGCGCCTGTTGATCAATCGCGACCCACAGGCTCAGGCCCCGAACGTCGCCAAGATCAACGACCTCAAAGGCGTGCTCAATGACGCGCAACAGCGTTACAACCAGTTGATAGTGCTGCCTGAAGAGCGTGAGCTGTTCGATCGCTTCAAGGCGGCCGAGCAAAAGTATTTGCAGTACCAGAGCCAGGTGATGACGCAAGCAACCCAGGGACGGGTGGAAGATGCGGCTGTCATTCTCAATGGTGAGATGAACCCCTTGGCCGATGAGATCACCGCCACCCTCAAGGCGTTGGTCGACTTGAACCAGCGCAATGCCAATCAGGCATCCGAGGCCGGGCGCCAGGTGTTCGCACAATCGCGGATCTGGGTCGGTGTGATGATCGGGGTGACAGCGCTGATCACCATCGGCATGGCGCTGTTGCTGACCCGCAGCATTGTCCTGCCGCTGTCGCAGTCGGTGAAGGTGGCGGAGGTGGTCGCCGGCGGTGATCTGACCGCTGCTATCAGTGTAAGCGGCAAGGATGAACCCGCGCGGCTGCTGCACGCACTCAAGAGCATGCAGCAGAGTCTGCGGGAAACCATTCAGCGCATTTCCGACTCGTCGAACCAGTTGGCTTCGGCTTCGGAGGAGCTCAGTTGTGTCACGGAGGACGCCACCCGCGGCCTGCATCAACAGAGTCTGGAGATTGAACAGGCGGCCACTGCGGTCAATCAGATGACCGCTGCGGTGGAGGAGGTGGCGAGCAATGCGGTAGCCACTTCCGAGGCTTCCCGAGAGTCTGACCGCATCGCCCAGCATGGTCGTCAACAAGTGCAGCACACCGTGCAGTCCATCGAGTCGCTGGCCGAAGATGTCACGGCCAATGTCTCCCAGGTCGAAGATCTCGCGCAGAAGGTCTACGGCATCACCAAGGTGCTAGACGTGATTCGGGGGATTGCCGAGCAGACCAATCTGCTGGCGTTGAACGCGGCCATCGAAGCGGCGCGGGCGGGGGAGGCGGGGCGCGGCTTTGCTGTGGTTGCCGATGAGGTACGCGCCCTGGCGCATCGGACCCAGCAATCGACCCGGGAAATCGAACAGATGATTACCGGAATTCAGCAGGGCACGGACCAGGCTGTCAGCTCGATGCAACAAAGCAATACCCAGGCTCGTTCGACCCTGGAAGCGGCAAAAGCGGCAGGCGTTGCCCTGGAAGACATCGCTTCGGCGTTTACCCTGATCAACGAGCGCAACATCGTGATCGCCAGCGCATCGGAGGAACAGGCGGCGGTGGCGCGGGAAGTTGATCGCAACCTGATGAACATCCGCAACCTGTCGCTGCAAAGTTCGGCCGGAGCCAATCAGACCAGCGCGGCCAGTCAGGAGTTGTCACGGCTGGCGGTTGATCTGAACACCCTGGTGGCGCGCTTCTCGGTCTGAAGCGCAGACGAAAAAAAGCCCCGCACTGGCGGGGCTTTTTGTTGTGCGGCGATTCAGCTGCCTTTGACCTGTTTGCCGTTGACCGTACCGTCGAGGAGCATGATGTTGTACTCCTTGCCGTCGGTTTCGACCTGTTGCAGGCGGACCAGCAGGTAATCCCAATCCTTGGCGAACCACATCACGGTGATGCGCTTGCTTTGTGTCGGGTCGCGCACGCGTTCAACCTTGATCGCGTCGATCTGGCCGGCCTTGGTGGCGACCTTTTCCGAACCCAGTACGCGGAAGTCATAGGTATCGACTTCGCCGCCATCGACCACTTGATAGCTCATGGTCTTTTTGCCGGCGGCCACGTCGTGCTGCAGGGCCAGTTGGTAAGTGGACTTGTCGACCATGCCGCGGTTGAGCGGGATCTTGACCGCGTCACCGCGATCGGTGCCGGTGATCATTTTGCTGGTCCAGTCGAAATCCAGGTCGGCTTTCTTGGCTTTGCCCAGGCCGCCGCGTTCGAAGTGATAGGACTGTGGCAGCAGGGTGTCCTTGTCCAGGGTCAGGGTGCTTTCCTCGGACAGGCTGGCAATCATCATCGATGCCTTGAAGCTAAGTTTCCATTTGCCGTCGCTGGTTTTTTCAAGACTGCGTTCGGCGGTGCCACTCATGGGCAACTGCTTCCAGTCGGCGGTGTAGCTGGCGGAGAAGGGTTGAAGATCTGCCGCCTGGGCGAAGGGCAAGGCGAGCAGAGCACAAGCGAAGAGCAAGGCGCGACGCATAAAATCTCCTAGGTTCGAATCAAGTGGCCGCTGGCCGCGAGTAACTGTCCATCCAGTAAAGCACCTTGTTCGCCGAGGGCTAAACGGCCTTCGGCAAACCAGCGTACGGCCATCGGGTAGATCAGGTGTTCCTGAACGTGGACCCGCTGCGCCAGACTCTGCGGCGAATCCTGTAACTCTACCGGTATTACTGCCTGTACGACCAGTGGTCCGCCATCGAGTTCCTCGGTGACGAAGTGCACGGAGCAGCCGTGCTCGGTGTCGCCGGCCTCCAGCGCGCGCTGATGAGTGTGTAACCCTTTGTATTTGGGCAGCAGCGAGGGATGGATGTTGAGCAGGCGACCCTGGTAATGGCGCACGAAATCAGCGCTGAGAATGCGCATGAAACCGGCCAGGACCACGAGTTCGGGATTGAAGGCGTCGATCAGTTCGATCAGGGCGGCATCGAAGGCCTCGCGACCTTCGAAAGCCTTGTGATCCAGGGCGCGGGTGTCGATACCCGCGTCCCTGGCGCGTTGCAGGCCGTAGGCGTCGGCGCGATTGGAAATCACCGCAGCGATGCGGACCGGGCTGTCGCCGGTCCGCGTGCTGTCGATCAGGGCCTGCAAGTTACTGCCGGTGCCGGACAGCAGCACCACGACATCACAGGTCTTAGGCATCAGTGAGCCTTGAGGTTCTTCAGTTCAACCTGAGCCGCGCCTTCGGCAGCGGTGGAGATCTGGCCGATGACCCATGGCTGCTCGCCGGCTTCGCGCAGAACGTTCAGGGCCGCTTCAACGTGCTCTTGTGCTACGCAGATGACCATGCCCACGCCGCAGTTCAGCACGCGGTGCATTTCGTTCTCGTCGACGTTGCCTTGCTCTTGCAGCCAGTCGAACACCGCCGGGCGGTTCCAGCTTGCCACGTCAACCACCGCTTGCGCGCCTTTTGGCAGAACGCGCGGGATGTTGTCCAGCAGGCCGCCACCGGTGATGTGGGCCATGGCCTTGACCGCGCCGGTTTCCTTGATCAGCTTGAGCAGCGGCTTCACGTAGATGCGGGTCGGGGCCATCAGCAGTTCGGTCAGCGGTTTGCCGTCGAGCTGAACGGTCTCGATGTCGGCGCCGGACACTTCGATGATCTTGCGGATCAGCGAGTAGCCATTGGAGTGCGGGCCGGACGATGGCAGGGCGAGCAGGGCATCGCCAGCAGCGACTTTGGAGCCGTCGATGATTTCGGCTTTTTCCACGACGCCGACGCAGAAGCCGGCCAGGTCGTAGTCTTCGCCTTCGTACATGCCAGGCATTTCAGCGGTTTCGCCACCAACCAGGGAGCAGCCAGCCAGTTCGCAGCCTGCACCGATACCGGTGACCACGGTGGCGGCAACGTCGACGTTCAGCTTGCCGGTGGCGTAGTAGTCGAGGAAGAACAGCGGCTCGGCGCCGCACACCACCAGGTCGTTGACGCACATGGCGACCAGGTCCTGGCCGATGCTGTCGTGCTTGTTCAGGTTCAGGGCCAGGCGCAGCTTGGTACCGACACCGTCGGTGCCGGAAACCAGCACAGGCTGCTTGTAGCCGGCCGGGATTTCGCAGAGGGCGCCGAAACCGCCCAGGCCGCCCATGACTTCCGGGCGCGCAGTGCGCTTGGCGACGCTCTTGATGCGTTCGACCAATGCTTCGCCGGCGTCGATGTCTACACCGGCGTCCTTGTAGCTCAGGGAGGGTTGCTTGCTCATGATCCAGGCCTTTAGGGGGGGATTTCTGGGTAACGACCGAGTCCAGCGGGACCGCCGAAACAGGCGATGGCAAGCGCCATTCGCGAATTTCAGGGTGCCCGGCCATAGCCGGTCTGCGAAGGCGCGCGATTTTATCAGGCTTGAGCGGCAGCGGCCATCCTCAGGCCGACAGCAGGGGCATATCCGCTAAAAAAAACCGCCACGTTCAATCGTTGATGGCATTCTGCACGGCTCTATAAGCTTTCGCGATTAAGCGTCTATTGTTAGGGCTATGCGAAAACTTACCCGGGGCGCGTGAATGTTTTGCGTCGGGCGATGGTCACAGCCTTGCTCGAGTATTTTTCATGCGGTCTGTTCCAGCCGCTTTTGTCGTCAGGAATCTTCCATGCGTTTTTGTCAGTTCTTGTTTGTGGGGTGTTTGTCGCTGGTCAGCCTGGTGAGTCAGGCCGAAACCGTCAAAGGCCTTTATCAGGTACGCGAACCGGTCAATGGTCAGTCGTCCGAGGAGCGTGATCAGGCGACTCAGCGAGCGCTCGACACGCTGGTGTTGCGCCTGACCGGCGATCCCAAGGCCGTGCAGAATCCGGGATTGGCCGCGGTGCGCAAGGACCCGCAGCAAATTATCAGCCAATACGGCTTCGATGCCGGACCACCGGAAGTGCTGAAAGTCGATTTCGACCCGGCCACCACCGATCAGGCCTTGCGTCGTGCCGGTCTGGCCTTGTGGGGCGCCAATCGGCCATCGATCCTGGTCTGGTGGTTGAATGACGCCACCGAGGGCTCGAGCCTGGTGGGTGATGGTCAGGCCACGGCCGCGCCATTGCGGCGTGCCGCCCAGCATCGCGGCTTGCCATTGCGCCTGCCGCTGGCGGATTTGAATGAGCAGATCGTCGCCACCGCCCAGAACCTTGAGGGCACGGACCCTGCGCCCTTGCACAGTGTCTCCGAACGTTATAACGCCGATGCCTTGCTGGCGGTGCACGCCAAGGAAGAAGGCGGACAATGGCAGGCCCAGTGGCGCCTGTGGCTCGGCGATCAAAAAGAAGCCGGCAGTGTGCAGGGTGCCGATCAGGCGGCCGTGGCCGACGCGGTGATGCTGGCGGTCAACCAGCGTTTGGCGCCGCGATTCGTCGCCAAGCCGGGGGCCTCGAGTGAGCAGTTGCTGGAAGTACAGGGCATGAACCTTGAGCACTATGCGACGCTCGGGCGGCTGCTGGAGCCATTTGGCGGGCGCGTACAGAGTGTCGATGGTGACCGCATCCTGTATCGGGTCAATGGCAGCGCGGAGCAGTTGCGTGCCCAGCTGTCGCTGGCCAGGTTGCAGGAATCGCCGGCGGGCCAGGCCCCGGCTCCAGTGACGCCGGTTCAGCCCGTGCCTGGCGGCACCGCACCGGCGCCTGTGGCTGCGCCGGCGGTAACGCCGCAATTGCGCTTTCACTGGTAGGTTTTCTTTCCTTATATAGAAGCAGGAGTAGTGCATGGCCGATTCACGGCGATGGTATTGGCTGGGTGGGGTGCTCCTGCTTTGCGCATTTGTCTGGCTGTTGCATCCAATCCTCACGCCGTTCCTGGTGGCGCTGCTGCTGGCCTATCTGTTCGATCCGCTGGTGGATCGCCTGGAGAAAGCCGGCTTGTCGCGCACCTGGGGCGTAGTGACGGTGTTCGCGCTGTTCACCCTGATCTTCACCACCTTGCTGCTGGTGCTGGTGCCCTTGCTCGCCAGGCAACTGTTTCGCCTGTATGAGCTGGCGCCGCAAATGCTCGACTGGCTGCAGCACACGGCGTTGCCCTGGGCGCAGTCGAAGTTCGGTCTGGCGGACGGTTTCTGGAAGTTCGACAAGCTCAAGTCGGCGATCAGTGAGCACATGGGGCAGACCACCGACGTGGTCGGCGTGGTGTTGAGCCATGCGACGGCCTCGGGCCTGGCCTTGATTGGCTGGTTGGCCAACTTGGTGTTGATACCGGTGGTGAGTTTTTATCTGCTGCGCGATTGGGACCTGATGATGGCCAAGATCCGCAGCCTGCTGCCCCGTGATCGCGAGGAGCGTGTCGTGTCGCTCGCGGGTGAATGTCACGAAGTGCTCGGGGCGTTCGTTCGCGGTCAGTTGCTGGTGATGGTGGCGTTGGGGGTGATTTACGCGGCGGGCTTGATGCTCGTAGGGCTGGAACTGGGCTTGCTGATCGGCATGATCGCCGGGCTGGCGGCCATTGTGCCGTACATGGGGTTTATCATCGGCATAGGCGCGGCATTGATTGCCGGCTTGTTCCAGTTCGGCGGTGAGCTGTATCCGATGCTCGGCATCGTGGCGGTGTTCATGGTGGGGCAGGCGCTTGAAGGGATGGTGCTGACGCCATTGCTGGTCGGGGACCGAATCGGCTTGCACCCGGTGGCCGTGATCTTTGCCATCCTTGCCGGGGGCGAGCTGTTTGGCTTCACTGGCGTACTGTTGGCGCTGCCGGTAGCGGCGGTGATCATGGTGCTGGTTCGCCATGTGCACGACTTGTACAAGGATTCGGATATGTACGCGGGGGGTGACGAGCCGCAACTTTGAGCTTTGGCATTGCGCCATGACAGGCCGCCTGAAACGTTATCGGGCTGGCCTGTTGTTGTCATGGGACCGTCACATGGACCGCCAAAGAATCTGTCACAAATTTGCTACGTGAACGCAAACCTTTGATTTTGCTTGTGGTCTGTCGCATTGTGCGACCCGCTTCACGGGTATAAACTTCGCAAACTTTACACAGAGGCCACTAACGGTTCCTTTGGAACTGTTCAGTCAGCATGAAACCGATTCAGCTGCCCCTAGGTGTGCGTCTGCGTGACGACGCCACCTTCATCAACTACTACCCAGGCGCCAATGCCGCTGCACTCGGCTATGTCGAGCGGCTGTGCGAAGCCGACGCCGGGTGGACCGAGAGCCTGATTTACCTCTGGGGCAAGGATGGGGTAGGGCGTACGCACTTGCTGCAGGCCGCTTGCTTGCGTTTCGAGCAATTGGGTGAACCTGCGGTGTATTTGCCGTTGGCCGAGCTGCTGGATCGCGGTATCGAGATTCTCGACAACCTCGAACAGTACGAGCTGGTCTGTCTGGATGACCTGCAAGTGGTTGCCGGGCGCGCCGATTGGGAAGAGGCGCTGTTCCATCTGTTCAACCGTCTGCGAGACAGCGGCCGGCGTTTGTTGATCGCCGCCTCGACATCCCCTCGCGAGTTGCCGGTGAAGCTCGCCGACCTCAAATCCCGCCTGACCCTGGCCCTGATCTTCCAGATGCGCCCGCTGTCCGATGAGGACAAATTGCGTGCCTTGCAATTGCGCGCGTCGCGTCGGGGCCTGCATCTGACCGATGAAGTCGGACATTTTATTTTGACCCGCGGTACGCGCAGCATGAGTGCACTTTTCGAGCTGCTGGAGCGTCTCGATCAGGCCTCGCTGCAGGCTCAGCGCAAGCTGACGATCCCTTTCCTGAAAGAAACCCTGGGCTGGTAAACCCGCGAAATACGGGGCTTACAAAGGTTTTCGGCATATTACAGGCGCCAGAAAACCCGCTTTCCTGACAGGGTGCAGGCCGCGCGCACGATTAAAATGGGCTTAAGCGCTTAGATGTAAACAAGAAACGCATAAGTCACAAAAAGTTCGATTGAATTTGCAAATGAGGTCGATAGCGGGCATAGTCTCGGCTTCTTTACAACTTTCAGCCACGGTCGTGCCCATGCTAAATCGCTTCGCACCCCTCGTGCCTCTCGCACTCGTCACCCTGCTGTTCGGTTGCGCTGCTCACTCTCCAGTGTCCCAGCAAGCGCCGCAACAACAGGTTCAAAACGCAGCCACCGCCCAGTCTTCCGCTCTTTATCAGGAAGAACTGGCGACCGAAAAAGAACTCGCTGACTTCGCCGATGGCAAGTCGTACCAGCTGCCGGTCCTGGCCGACAGCATCCTCGAGCGCGGCATGTCCCTGATCGGTACCCGTTACCGTTTCGGCGGTACCTCTGAAGCCGGCTTCGATTGCAGTGGTTTCATTGGTTACTTGTTCCGCGAAGAAGCGGGCATGAACCTGCCACGCTCCAGCCGCGAAATGATCAACATCGACGCTCCTCTGGTCTCGCGCAGCAAGCTCGAGCCGGGCGATCTGCTGTTCTTCGCTACAAACGGTCGTCGCGGTCGTGTCAGCCACGCCGGGATCTACCTGGGTGACAACCAGTTCATCCATTCCAGCAGCCGCAAGAGCGGTGGCGTGCGGATCGATAACCTGGGCGACAGCTACTGGAGCAAGACCTTCATCGAGGCCAAACGCGCCTTGGCAATGGCTCCAAACGCCTCGCCAATCGTTACTGCACGTAAATAAGCGGACATTTTGTAAGGCGAACTTAAAGTCTTACTTGAAGTTTGCCGTGTAGCCGCTAGAATCTTGATCTATTAATGATGGCAAACCGCCTGCGCGCAACGCAGGCGGTTTTCTTTTCTGCGCTCCCAGCAGAAAAAAGCCGCAGCCAGATCAGGAAGCTCTGCCAATGATGACCTCGGCCCGTCTCGCAATACTCTTCCTCGCAGCCCTGCTCAGCGCCTGTGCCAGTCGTACTCCGCCGCCTGCACCGGTGGTTCGTGCGCCCATCGTATTCGGCTCCTCCCAAGCCTTTTCGCCGGAAGCGGAAGACGTCCTGTTCCGCGCGCTCGGGCTGGTTGGCACGCCTTATCGCTGGGGCGGCAACACACCGGATTCCGGCTTTGATTGCAGCGGGTTGATCGCCTACGTGTACCGGGATGTCGCGGGTATTTCCTTGCCGCGCACGACACGCGAGATGATTTCCATGCAGGCAGCCAATGTCGGCAAGGAAGGACTGCAAACCGGTGACCTGATCTTCTTCGCCACCAATGGCGGTTCCCAGGTCAGTCATGCCGGTATCTATGTCGGCGAGGGGCGCTTTGTTCATGCGCCGGCCACCGGCGGCACAGTGAAGCTCGACAGCCTGGACAAAGCTTATTGGCAGCGGGCTTACCTGA
Source organism: Pseudomonas vancouverensis (assembly GCF_004348895.1). Taxonomy (GTDB): domain Bacteria; phylum Pseudomonadota; class Gammaproteobacteria; order Pseudomonadales; family Pseudomonadaceae; genus Aquipseudomonas; species Aquipseudomonas vancouverensis. The sequence continues at coordinate 137,911 of NZ_RRZK01000038.1, read as the reverse complement.
GTGCCAAGCGAGTCCTGCAGCCTGAGCATCTGGCACGCAATCCGTAATCCCCGGAGGTTGTCCTGATGACCGCCCGCACACTCAATCTCGACGATCACCTGTATCAATACCTGCTCGACGTCTCCCTGCGCGAAACGCCGCTGCTCAAGCGCCTGCGCGACGAAACCCAGGCGCTGCCCATGGCGCGTTGGCAAGTGGCCCCGGAGCAGGGGCAGTTCCTGGCGTTGCTGGTCAAGCTGACCGGTGCCCGACGTGTGTTGGAGGTCGGCACGTTCACGGGTTATAGCGCCTTGTGCATGGCTGCGGCCCTGCCCGATGGCGGCTCGCTGATCTGCTGCGACATACCGGGTGATTACAACGCGACTGCTCGTCGCTACTGGGGCGAAGCCGGGCTCACCGAGCGAATTGACCTGCGCCTGGCACCAGCGTTGCAGACCCTGGCCGAGCTCGAGAAGCAAGGGCAGGATGGCTCATTCGACCTGGTATTCATCGATGCCGACAAGGCCAATTATCCGCAGTATCTGGAATACGCCCTGCGCTTGCTGCGGATCGGTGGGTTGGCGGTGTTCGATAACACCTTGTGGAGTGGACGAGTGCTTGAATCAAATCCTGAAAGCGCCGACACCTGCGCGATCCAGGCGCTCAATCGGGCGTTGAAGGACGATGAGCGGGTGGATCTTTCGCTGTTGCCGTTGGGTGATGGGCTGACGCTCTGCCGCAAGCGCTGAGCTAAAGCTTTTTGGGAGCGAGCTTGCTCCGGGCGGCGTTCCGACGATGGCATCAGGTCTGCCAAAAAATTTGCCGATTGATAAGCCGCCATCGCGAGCAAGCTCGCTCCCACAGGGTGTCAGTGTTCTTTGAGCGTGCGTTATCTAGCCGCCGACACCCGCCAGACCTTGTTCCCGACATCATCGGCCACCAACAAATCCCCCTGTTTATCGATCACCACGCCCACCGGCCGGCCCATGGCTTTTTCCTCTTCATTGAGGAACCCGGTCAGCACGTCAATCGGCGGACCGCTGGGTTTTCCGGCACTGAACGGCACGAAAATTACCTTGTAGCCACTGTGTGGCTTGCGATTCCACGAGCCGTGCTGGCCGATGAATGCGCCTTGGTTGAAAGGCGCCGGCAGTGAGCTGTTCTCGGCGAAGGTCAGGCCCAGGGAGGCCGTGTGTGGGCCGACGGCGTAATCCGGGGCGATGGCCTTGGCGATCAGGTCCGGGTTTTGCGGTTCGACGCGAACATCGATGTGCTGGCCGTAGTAGCTGAAGGGCCAGCCATAGAAGGCGCCGTCCTTGACCGAGGTGATGTAGTCCGGCACCAGGTCGCTACCGATCTCATCCCGTTCGTTGACCGCTGTCCACAAGGCACCGCTGTGGGGTTCCCAGGCCATGCCGTTGGGGTTGCGCAGGCCGGAGGCGAAGATCCGGTGCTGGCCGGTTGCGCGATCGACTTCCCAGATCGCGGCGCGTCCCTCTTCCTTGTCCAGGCCGTTTTCGCCAACGTTGCTGTTCGAGCCTACGGTGACGTACAGCTTGCTGCCGTCCTTGCTGGCGATGACGTTTTTGGTCCAGTGGTGGTTGAGCGGGCCGCCCGGTAAGTCGATCACTTTAGTCGGCTGCGACTTGATCGTAGTGTCGCCGGGCTCATAGTGAAAACGCAGCAGGCGGTCGGTGTCGGCCACGTACAAGTCATTACCGACCAGTGTCATGCCGAAAGGGGAGTTGAGATTCTGCAGAAACACCGTGCGCGTTTCGGCGACGCCGTCGTGATCCTTGTCGCGCAGCAGGGTGATGCGATTGGCGCTCGGCACGGTGGCGCCGGCGCGGCCCATGACCTTGCCCATCACCCAGCCGCGAATGCCTTTGCCGTCTTCGGGTTTGGGTGGGGCGTTGGTTTCCGCGACCAATACATCACCGTTGGGCAGCACGTAGAGCCAGCGTGGATGGTCGAGGTCTTCGGCGAATGCGGCCACCTGGGTGCCGCTGGCTGCCACGGGTTTTGCGCCCGCAGGCCAGCCGATGGCGGGCGCGATATTCACCGTGGGGACCAGTGTCTTGATCGGGGGCGGTAATTTCGGCGACGGACCGGTGCCGTCGGAGACTTGCAGGCTGGAGGTCTCACCACAAGCGGCGAGTCCTCCGGCGAGCGCTATAACGAGAGCGAGCGAGGTCGTGCGCATGCTGGTCTTCCCTATGTATGCCTGTTTCTAACATAGAGAAGCGCCGATGTTCGTTGGTTCAACCCTTAGCCGCGAGCTTCCTTGAACAGCACGGCAATACCGGGGTGATACTGGCCTGCCTCATTGCGCAATTTGCGGTAGGCGTAAGGGAAGTACCAGGCCACGGCGCAGGTGTGTTCCTTTTGCAGGTCGTCGACCATGTCCTGCAGTTCTTCCGGCGTGGCGCCTTGCTGGAGTTTCTGCGGGGCGACAAACAGGCAGCCGATTTTCAGGTCGCTGGCATGGCTCAATCGTTTGGCGTCGCTGGTGATGTCGGCCAGTGCCTGGGTCAGGTTCAGGCTGTTGACCCGCGGCCAGCGTTGACTCGCCTGAAAGTAGGCGCGAGTTTCCGGCGAGGCGAGAAGCAGGTCGGCCCGGCCGTTGCGCTCGCCATCTTCGACCTGTTTGCGCGTGGGTGATTGTTGCAGCGTGACCATTTCGGCCATCCAGGCGGCCGCAGACAGCAGCCCGATGTTGGCCTTTTCATCGTGCCAATACGGCGTGTCGCCGTCGCCGCGCACGGCGTTGTAACGATCGATACAGTCGAACCAGCGCTCCAGTACCGGTCGCAGAAATTCCAGCTTCGGATTGCTGATGATCATGCCTTGCATGGGGCTCACCCTGATTATTCTGTTATGGGGTTGTGGCTCTTTGATATCATTGCTTGGAGTGTGGCACAAGATTGGCGTCAAAATACTGATCGGCGACAGTTATTCTGGCGACGGCGCCTCGGCTTTAATTGACGCTCCACCCCCAACCCTCTAACCTTCGCGGCTTGTTTCAGGTGCTCTGTGGCCTGTGCCGACAGAGTGAAACAGGGAAGCCGGTGTGTGCGTGTCTTCGATGATTTGAAGCCCCTCGATCCCGGCGCTGCCCCCGCAACGGTAAATGAGTGAAAACTGCGCTTTGAGCCACTGTGTCGAACTTCGATGCGGGAAGGCGCGCAGTCTGGTGCAAACCGCTCATGAGCCCGGAGACCGGCCTGATTCATCCAGCGGCGTCACGGTGGGCGATGCCAGGCTATGTGTTTTCTATTCTTTTGCCTGCCCGCCGTTACCCAGCCTCAACGGAGAGCTCCCCCATGACCGATACCCCTGAACGTGACGAACGCCACCTGGCGCGCATGCAGCGCAAGAAAGCCGTGATCGACGAACGCATCGCCAATTCCCCCAATGAGTGCGGCCTGTTGCTGGTGCTGACCGGTAATGGCAAAGGCAAGAGCAGCTCCGCGTTCGGCATGCTGGCTCGTGCCATGGGGCATGGCATGCAGTGCGGCGTGGTGCAGTTCATCAAGGGGCGTAACAGTACCGGTGAGGAACTGTTCTTCCGCCGTTTCCCCGAGCAGGTGCGCTTCCATGTAATGGGCGAAGGCTTTACCTGGGAAACCCAGGATCGCCAGCGTGACATCACTGCCGCCGAAGCCGCCTGGGCGGTTTCCCGTGAGCTGTTGCGTGACCCTGCCATCGGCCTGGTGGTGCTGGATGAGCTGAACATCGCCCTCAAGCACGGCTACCTCGATCTCGACCAGGTGCTCAGCGATTTGCAGGCACGACCACCGATGCAGCACGTGGTGGTCACCGGTCGCGCCGCCAAGCCGGAGATGATCGAGATGGCCGATACGGTCACCGAAATGGGCATGATCAAACACGCTTTCCAGGCCGGCATCAAAGCGCAAAAAGGCGTCGAGCTGTGAGTCAACCACGTCATTGCCCGGCGGTCTTGATTGCCGCGCCGGCTTCCGGCCAGGGCAAGACCACCGTCACCGCCGCGTTGGCCCGCTTGCATCGCAATCAGGGGCGTAAGGTGCGTGTGTTCAAATGCGGCCCGGACTTTCTCGACCCGATGATTCTCGAGCGCGCCAGCGGTGCGCCGGTCTATCAACTGGACATGTGGATGGTTGGCGAGCAGGAGAGTCGGCGGCTGCTGTGGGAGGCGGCTGCTGAAGCCGACCTGATCCTGATCGAAGGCGTCATGGGCCTGTTCGACGGCACGCCATCCAGCGCCGATCTGGCCCGTCACTTCGGTGTGCCGGTGCTCGGTGTGATCGACGGCACGGCGATGGCGCAGACCTTTGGCGCGTTGGCACTGGGGCTGGCCCGTTACCAGCCGGATTTGCCATTCGCTGGCGTCCTGGCCAACCGTGTCGGCACCTTGCGTCATGCGCAATTGCTGGAGGGCAGTCTGACCGAGGGCTTGCGCTGGTACGGCGCGTTGTCCCGGGAAACCGGAATCGAACTGCCGAGCCGTCATCTCGGCCTGGTTCAGGCCAGTGAATTGAATGATCTGGATGTGCGCCTCGACGCGGCGGCCGAGGCCCTCGCCAGCAGCTGTGAGGTGGCGCTGCCGCCGGCGGTGGAATTCGCCGCGCCTGACGTGATTGCCGTTGACCCGCTACTCGCTGGTGTACGTATTGCCGTCGCCCGCGATGAAGCCTTTGCCTTCACCTACGGTGCGAGCCTGGACCTGCTGCGGGCAATGGGCGCCGAACTGGTGTTTTTTTCGCCGATCCGTGACAGCGCCTTGCCGGAGGTGGACAGCCTGTACCTGCCGGGCGGTTACCCGGAGCTGCACCACGTTGCGCTGGCGCAAAACACTTCGATGCTGCAGGCGATCCGCAGCCACCATGCGGCCGGTAAACCGTTGCTCGCCGAATGCGGCGGCATGTTGTACCTGCTCGACTCCCTGACCGATGTCGACGGCACCCACGCTGAATTGGTGGGTTTGTTGGCCGGCGATGCGGTGATGCAGAAGCGCCTCGCCGCGCTGGCATTGCAAGCCGTGGACCTGCCGGAAGGCGCATTGCGCGGGCACACCTATCATCATTCGTTGACCACCACCGAACTGACGCCCATTGCCCGGGGGTGGAGCCCGAATGGCGGACGTGGTGCGGAAGCGGTCTATCGCGATGGGCGGATGACAGCCTCGTATGTGCACTTTTATTTTCCGTCCAATCCAGCGGCGATTGCTGCCTTGTTTGCGCCCGACCAGGAGGGCGCCTTCGCGAGCAGGTCATGACTGACAACGCCTTTTCCGCAGACGAACGCGCAGCGGTCTACCGTGCCATCGCCGAGCGCCGCGACATGCGTCACTTCAGCGGCGGCTCGGTCGAGCCCGAGGTGCTCAGGCGCCTGCTCGAAGCCGCGCACCAGGCACCCAGTGTCGGTCTGATGCAGCCCTGGCGCTTCATTCGTATCAGTGATCGTTCGTTGCGCGGGCAAATTCAGGGCCTGGTGGAAGAAGAGCGCATCCGCACCGCCGAAGCCCTTGGCGAGCGCAGTGACGACTTCATGAAGTTGAAGGTCGAAGGTATCAACGATTGCGCCGAGGTCCTGGTCGCTGCGCTGATGGATGATCGCGAACGGCATATCTTCGGTCGGCGCACCTTGCCGGAAATGGACATGGCCTCGTTGTCCTGCGCGATCCAGAACCTGTGGCTGGCAGCGCGGGTGGAAGGGTTGGGCATGGGCTGGGTTTCGCTGTTCGAACCGCAGGCCCTGGCCGACCTGCTGCAACTGCCGCCTGGGGCCAAGCCGTTGGCGGTGCTGTGCCTGGGGCCGGTCAAGGCGTTTTATCCGGCGCCGATGCTGGTGCTTGAAGGTTGGGCGCAGGAGCGTGCGCTGGATGAACTGTTGTATGAAAACTATTGGGGAGTGAGTCAATGAGTGTGGCGTTGTTGAGTGTCGCCGCGGTTGCGCTTGATGCGCTGCTGGGTGAACCCAAACGCTGGCATCCGCTGGTTGCGTTCGGCCGATTTGCCGACCGTATCGAGCAACGTTTCAACGGTGGCGGACGTGGCTGGCGCAGCCATGGCGTCACCGCCTGGGTGATCGCCGTGTTACCACTGACCCTGCTGGCCACGGCGTTTTCCTGGGCGCCCTATGTGGGCTGGATTGTCGAAATCCTCGCGCTCTATTGCGCGCTGGGCATGCGCAGCCTCGGCGAGCATGTCGAACCGGTTGCCAGGGCATTGCGCAGTGATGACCTGGATGCTGCACGCCAACGCGTAGGCTATCTGGTCAGTCGCCAGACCAGCGAGCTGGACAGCACCGCTGTCGCTCGGGCCGCCACCGAGTCGGTTCTGGAAAACGGCAGCGACGCGGTATTTGCAGCGCTGTTCTGGTTTGCCGTGGCCGGCGCGCCCGGGGTGGTGCTCTACCGGTTGAGCAACACCCTGGATGCGATGTGGGGCTATCGCAACGAACGCTTCGAGCGTTTCGGCTGGGCGGCGGCGAAAATCGATGACGTACTCAACTACATTCCTGCGCGTCTGGTGGCCTTGACCTACGCGCTGCTGGGCAAGACCCGACTGGCCTTGAAATGCTGGCGCACCCAGGGCCCGACCTGGGACAGCCCGAACGCCGGTCCGGTGATGGCGGCAGGCGCCGGAGCCCTCGGCGTCGAGCTGGGTGGCCCGGCGATCTATCACGGTGAACTGCATGAGCGGCCGCAACTGGGCGAAGGTGCCCCGGCCGATGCCGACTCCATCGACCGGGGCTGGCAATTGGTCCAGCGCGGGGTATGGTTATGGCTGCTGATTCTCTGCGTGGGGGCTGAATTTTATGCTTGAGCACGGTGGACGGTTGCGCAAGGCAGCGCTCGAATATGGCATAGACGAAGCTGACTGGCTGGACCTCTCCACGGGCCTGGCGCCCTGGCCGTTTCCGGTGCCGGACATACCCGTGCGCGCCTGGGCACGCCTGCCGGAAACCGACGATGGCCTGGAACAGGCCGCCTGTGATTACTACGGTACCCTGCAGGCATTGCCGGTGGCCGGTTCGCAGATGGCCATTCAACTGCTGCCGCGTTTGCGTCGTGCCGGCAAGGTCGGCGTGTTGTCACCCTGCTACGCCGAGCACGCGGAGGCCTGGCGACGCAGTGGCTACATTGTGCGCGAGGTGCTGGAGCAGGAAGTTGATTTCTTTATCGACAGCCTCGACGTGCTGGTGGTGGTCAATCCGAACAACCCCACGGGCCTGAACCTGACACCCAATCGCCTGCTCGACTGGCACTCAAGGCTGGCCCAACGCGGTGGCTGGCTGGTGGTGGACGAGGCGTTCATGGACAACACGCCGCAGTTAAGCCTGGCGCCGTTCGCCCACCAGGTCGGACTGATCGTACTGCGTTCCTTCGGCAAGTTTTTCGGCCTGGCAGGTGTACGCCTGGGGTTTGTCCTGGCCGAGCGCAAGTTGCTCAAGTTGCTCGCCGAGCAAGTCGGGCCCTGGGCTGTCAGCGGACCGACGCGGGTGATCGGTCAGGCGTGCCTGCGTGATACCGAAGGGCACATGCGCCAGCGCGTTCGCGCCGAGGAAGCCAGCGAGCGCCTGGCGTCGCTGCTCGATCACTACGGCTTCACGCCTTTGGGTGGCTGCGCACTGTTCCAGTGGCTGATCACCGAGCGTGCCGAAGCGCTTTACGAATTCATGGCCCAGCGCGGGATTCTGCTGCGCCTGTTCACCCACAACAGCAGCCTGAGATTTGGCCTGCCCGCTGACGAAGCCGACTGGGTACGTCTGGCGCTAGCCTTCGAAGAATTTGCCAAGGACAGTCAATGACCACGCTGATGGTGCAAGGCACCACCTCGGACGCCGGTAAAAGCACGCTGGTGACCGCATTGTGCCGCTGGGCGACGCGCCAGGGCGTTAGGGTTGTCCCCTTCAAGCCGCAGAACATGGCGCTCAACAGCGCCGTGACCGCTGACGGCGGCGAAATCGGCCGGGCGCAAGCCGTTCAGGCCCAGGCCGCCAACCTCGAGCCGCACACCGACATGAACCCGGTGCTGCTCAAGCCCAACAGTGACACCGGTGCGCAGGTGATCATTCACGGACGCGCCGTCACCAGCATGAACGCCGTCGCCTACCACGACTACAAAGCCATCGCCATGCAGGCAGTGCTCGCTTCGCATGCACGCCTGAGTGCGGCCTATCCGCTGGTAATGGTCGAAGGCGCGGGCTCTCCGGCGGAGATCAACCTGCGGGCCAATGACATCGCCAACATGGGCTTTGCCGAAGCGGTGGACTGCCCGGTGCTGTTGATTGCCGACATCAATCGTGGCGGCGTTTTCGCCCATCTGGTGGGCACCCTGGAACTGCTGTCGCCGAGCGAGCAGGCGCGGGTCAAAGGTTTCATCATCAACCGCTTTCGCGGTGACATCGCCCTGCTGCAACCCGGCCTCGACTGGCTTGAGCAGCGCACCGGCAAACCGGTGATTGGTGTCCTGCCGTATGTAATGGACCTGCACCTGGAAGCCGAGGACGGCATCGATCAACGCCAGACCGACAAGGCCGAGCAGGTGCTGAAAGTCGTGGTGCCCGTGCTGCCGCGCATCAGCAATCACACTGACTTCGACCCGCTGCGCCTGCATCCGCAAGTCGACCTGCAATTCATCGGCCCTGGCCAGGCGATTCCGCCGGCAGATCTGATCATCCTTCCGGGCTCGAAAAGTGTGCGCAGCGACCTCGTGTACCTGCGCGCCAATGGCTGGGAAACCGCCATCGCGCGGCATCTGCGTTACGGCGGCAAGGTGCTGGGGATTTGTGGCGGTTTGCAGATGCTTGGTGAGCAGGTACACGACCCATTGGGGCTGGAAGGTGCGCCAGGTTCCAGCGCGGGACTGGGCTTGCTGGCTTTCGAAACGCAGCTCGAAGCCGAGAAGCAATTGCGCAACGTACGCGGACGTCTGGCGCTGGAAAATGCACCGGTCAGTGGCTATGAGATTCATGCCGGCGTGACCAGCGGACCGGCGCTGGAACAGGCCGCGGTGCTCCTGGACGATGGTCGATGCGACGGTGCGCAAAGCGCAGATGGCCAGATATTCGGCACTTATCTGCACGGTTTGTTCGAGTCGCCAGAAGCCAGTGCGGCGTTGTTGCGCTGGGCCGGTCTGCAGAATGTGCAGGCGGTGGATTACCACGGCTTGCGCGAACGCGATATCGAGCGCCTGGCGGATCTGGTGGAGCAGCATCTGGATACCGGGCTGCTGCGAGAGCTGTGTAATTTTTGAGGTCGCCATCGCGAGCAAGCTCGCTCCCACAGGGATCAGCGCGTGGAACAAATCTCGAATACAACGCGGTCACTGTGGGAGCGGGCTTGCCCGCGAAGAGGCCAGTCGTTTCAACGCACATTTTCCAGGAAGTCCCCATGCTCCAACTGATCCTCGGCGGCGCCCGCTCCGGCAAGAGTCGCCTGGCGGAAAAACTCGCACTGCACAGCCAGCTCGCCGTGACCTATATCGCCACCAGCCAACCCCTGGACGGCGAGATGAACGAGCGCGTGGCCCATCACCGTGCCCGCCGTCCCGTCGAATGGGCGTTGATCGAAGAGCCGCTGGCGCTGGCTCGGGTGCTGCGTGAAAACGCCAGTGCCGAGCGCTGCCTGCTGGTGGATTGCCTGACGCTGTGGCTGACCAATCTGTTGATGCTCGACGACGCCGAGCGACTGGTAGCCGAACGTGACGCCTTGCTGGACTGCCTGGCTTCGTTGCCGGGTGAAATCATTTTTGTCAGCAACGAGACCGGAATGGGTGTCGTGCCGCTGGGCGAACTGACTCGCCGCTATGTCGATGAAGCCGGTTGGCTGCATCAAGCTCTGGCCGAGCGCTGTCAGCGTGTTGTGCTGACCGTCGCGGGCCTGCCCCTGACTTTGAAAGGAACCGCGTTATGACTCAATCCTGGTGGCTGAACCCGTGCAAACCGATCGACGCCCAGGTGCTCGAGCAGGCGCAAGCCCGTCAACAGCAACTGACCAAGCCTGCCGGTTCGCTTGGCCAACTGGAGTCGGTGGCAGTGCAGCTGGCCGGCTTGCAGGGGCGGGTCAAACCGACGCTGGATCAGCTCTGGATCGCGATTTTCGCCGGTGACCATGGTGTGGTGGCTGAAGGTGTGTCGGCATTCCCACAGGAAGTCACCGGGCAAATGCTGCTCAACTTCGTCAGCGGCGGCGCAGCGATCAGCGTGCTCGCGCGACAGCTGGGGGCCTCCCTGGAAGTGGTCGACTTGGGCACTGTCACGCCATCATTGAACCTGCCGGGTGTGCGCCACCTGAATGTCGGGCCTGGCACGGCGAACTTCGTCAACGGCCCGGCAATGACCGCCACTCAAGGCGAGCAAGCGTTGCAGGCCGGTCGTGACAGCGTTGAGCGCGCCATCGCAACGGGTGCGCAATTGTTCATCGGTGGCGAGATGGGCATCGGTAACACGACCGCTGCCAGCGCTGTTGCCTGCGCGTTGCTCGATTGTCCGGTGGCGAGCCTGACTGGGCCGGGTACTGGATTGAACGCTGCGGGTATCAGCCACAAGGCACAAGTGATCGAACGCGCGCTGGCGCTGCACGGCGCGCAAGGCGGCGATGCATTGCAGACACTGTTCAACCTCGGTGGCTTTGAAATCGCCGCCTTGGTGGGGGCTTACGTTGCCTGCGCCCAGCAAGGGGTCGCCGTGCTGGTTGACGGCTTTATCTGCAGCGTCGCGGCACTGGTCGCGGTACGTCTGAATCCTGAATGCCGTCAGTGGTTGCTGTTCGGTCATCGCGGTGCCGAGACCGGCCATCGCCATGTCCTGGAAACCCTTGGTGCAGAGCCTCTGCTCGACCTCGGCCTGCGTCTGGGCGAGGGCAGTGGTGCGGCATTGGCCGTGCCGTTGTTGCGTCTGGCCTGTGACCTGCACGGGCAGATGGCGACCTTTGCTGAAGCGGCAGTGGCGGATCGCCCGGCATGACGCTACGCCTGGACCTGTTGCGCCATGGTGAAACCGAATTCGGCGGCGGCCTGCGCGGCAGTCTCGACGATGCGCTGACGGACAAGGGCTGGGCGCAGATGCGTGCAGCGGTGGTCGGGCAGGGGCCCTGGGATCGTCTGGTCAGTTCGCCGTTGCAACGCTGCGCGCGTTTCGCCGAGGCGTTGGGCGCGCAGCTGAATGTGCCGGTGCAGTTCGACAAAGACCTGCAGGAGTTGCACTTCGGTGCCTGGGAAGGGCAGAGCGCGGCGGCATTGATGGAAACCGATGCCGAAGGTCTGGGTCTGTTCTGGGCTGATCCTTACGCCTTTACACCGCCTGAAGGCGAGCCGGTCGTGGAGTTTTCGGCGCGGGTGCTCGCTGCGGTGGCACGTATCCATGCAGCCTGTGCCGGCGAACGGGTGCTGCTGATCAGTCATGGCGGGGTCATGCGTTTGCTGTTGGCGCAGGCGCGCGGCTTGCCTCGTGAACAATTGTTAAATGTCGAAGTTGGGCATGGGACGTTATTCTCCTTGTCCCTGGAATCGGGTGGTTTATTGAAGGAAACGCGCTGACATGTTGCCGTTCTGGATCGCTTTGCAATTTCTCAGCAGCCTGCCGATTCGCTTGCCCGGCATGCCGGAGCCGCAGGAGTTGGGCCGCTCGTTGCTGTTCTATCCGCTGGTGGGCCTGCTGTTTGGCATGATCCTGTGGACCTTGAACTGGTTGTTGCTGGGGACGCCGGTCCTGCTGCACGCCGCGTTGCTATTGACGGTCTGGATCTCATTGAGTGGTGCGCTGCATCTGGACGGCCTGGCCGACAGCGCCGATGCGTGGATGGGCGGTTTCGGTGACCGCGAGCGCACGATGACCATCATGAAGGACCCACGCAGCGGGCCGATCGCCGTGGTGACCCTGGTGGCGCTGCTGCTGATCAAATTTGCGGCGTTGCTGGCGCTGATCGAGCAGCAGCACGCCATGGCGTTGATCCTGACACCCTTGATCGGACGCAGTGCATTACTGGCTTTGTTCCTGACGACACCCTATGTGCGCGAGGGTGGTTTGGGGCAGGCTTTGGCTGATCATCTGCCCCGCGCGGCGGGCAAGCAGGTGTTGCTGGTGAGTGCACTGGGCTGCGTCTTGATCGGTGGTCTGGGTGGTGTGGTGGCCGTGGTCATTGCCGCACTGGGATTTGCCTGGCTGCGGCAAGTCATGCTCAAGCGCCTGGGCGGCACCACCGGCGACACGGCGGGGGCGATGCTGGAGTTGCTGGAAGTGGCAGTGCTGGTAGGCTTGGCATTGTTCTGACTGTTACTGCGGTTCTGTAACTTGATTTAACACACTCGCGGGTATATACACGCACCATGCTCGACTCCCAATGTTTATGCATCAACCTGCGTCGCGCCGCCCGTGGCGTCAGCAGGCATTACGACGGCGCTCTCGACGGCTTCGGGATCAACGTTGCGCAGTATTCTCTGCTGTGCAATCTGCAGCGTCTGGATCAGCCGAGCATTTCCGTGCTGGCCGAGGCGATGGGCCTGGACCGCAGCACCCTGGGGCGCAATCTGCGGGTGCTGGAGGGCGAAGGCCTGGTCACCCTGGTCGAAGGTGAGGACATGCGCAACCGCATCGTCGTGTTGACCGAGGCCGGCGCCGAGCGACTGAAAGCGGCGCTACCCGCCTGGGAAGCAGCGCAACAGCGGCTGGTGGATCGTTTGGGAGCGGAAAAACGTGAAACCTTGTTGAGACTGCTGGACGAACTGGCGTAACGCCGGTTTTTCCGATTTTAAGCGGGTATATACCCGCTACCGGAGAATAACAATGACATCGATGTGGCGTACTTGCGGTTGGGTTTTGTTGGGGAGTGCGCTGATCCTTGCGTTGTCTCTGGGCGTGCGCCACGGTTTCGGCCTGTTCCTGGCGCCGATGAGCGCCGAGTTCGGCTGGGGTCGTGAAACCTTTGCCTTTGCCATTGCCCTGCAAAACCTGATCTGGGGCCTGGCCCAGCCGTTTACCGGGGCGCTGGCCGACCGTTTCGGCGCGGCCAAGGTGGTGTTGATCGGCGGCGTACTCTACGCCGCTGGACTGATTTGCATGGGGCTTTCCGATTCCGCCGTGACCCTGTCGCTCAGTGCCGGCCTGCTGATCGGCATCGGCCTGTCCGGCACCTCGTTCTCGGTGATTCTGGGCGTGGTCGGCCGTGCCGTGCCACCAGAGAAACGCAGTATGGGCATGGGCATTGCGAGTGCCGCTGGTTCCTTTGGCCAGTTCGCCATGTTGCCCGGTACGCTCGGGCTGATCGGCTGGCTGGGCTGGTCGACAGCATTGCTCGCGCTGGGCCTGTTGGTGGCGCTGATCGTGCCGCTGGTGAGCATGCTCAAGGACAAGCCTCTGCCGACACTCGGCCACGAACAGACCCTGGGCGAAGCGTTGCGGGAAGCCTGCTCCCATTCCGGTTTCTGGCTGCTGGCGTTCGGCTTTTTTGTCTGTGGTTTCCAGGTGGTGTTCATTGGCGTGCACCTGCCGGCCTATCTGGTCGATCAACACCTTCCGGCTACAGTCGGAACCACGGTGCTGGCCCTGATCGGTCTGTTTAACATCTTCGGCACCTACACCGCAGGCTGGCTCGGTGGGCGTATGTCCAAGCCGCGACTGCTGACCGGCCTGTACCTGTTGCGGGCGGTGGTCATCGTGCTGTTCCTGTGGGCGCCGGTGACGACCACCACGGCGTACCTGTTCGGCATGGCCATGGGCTTCCTGTGGCTGTCCACGGTGCCTTTGACCAACGGCACCGTCGCCACCTTGTTCGGTGTGCGTAACCTGTCCATGCTCGGCGGTATCGTGTTCCTGTTTCACCAGCTTGGTTCTTTCCTCGGTGGCTGGCTCGGTGGGGTGGTGTACGACCGCACCGGCAGCTATGACCTGATCTGGCAGGTTGCCATTTTGTTGAGTCTGCTGGCCGCTGCGTTGAACTGGCCAGTGCGTGAACGTCCGGTGGCACGCCTGCAAACGCAAATGAGTGCGACATGAATCGTCTCTGGCCGCGCATCCTCCTCCTTGCCATGGGTGCCTTGCTGCTCGCCATCACCTGGTGGGGTTGGCATCAGGGCGGGCTGGCCCTGTTGCAGTTGGGCATGGGGACTTGCTAGCGAGGCTTCAGGGCGAGTAACGTCGAACTCTGATGACCGTTCAAGGAAGTCCCGTGATGTTGATGCGCTGGCTTGTTGTCCCTGCATTACTGGTGGCGTGCTCCGGGTTGGCGCAAGCGGCTGATTGCCCGGAGTTGCTTGAGGGCTCGCTGCCCAAGTTACGCGCCAAGGAGTCGATCGATTTATGCCAACGCTTTGAAGGCAAACCGCTGGTGGTGGTCAATACCGCCAGCTTCTGTGGATTCGCCCCGCAATTCAAAAGCCTGGAAGCGCTGAACCAGCGTTACAAGGATCAAGGGTTGGAAGTGCTCGGTGTACCGTCCAATGACTTCAAGCAGGAGTCCAAGGATGGCGCCGAGACGGCCAAGGTCTGCTACGTGAATTACGGCGTCACCTTCACCATGACCGAACCGCAAAGCGTCCGGGGCGATGATGCGACGCACCTGTTCAAGGTGCTTGCCGCCCAATCCAGCGCGCCGAAATGGAATTTCTACAAGTACGTAGTTGATCGTCAGGGCAAGGTGATTGCCAGTTTCTCCAGCCTGACCAAGCCTGATGACCCCGAGTTCATCAAGGCCGTGGAAAAGGCGCTCGCCTCGCCGCCGCTTGCCGTCAATCCCTGATCGATACTTAATAAAAAGCCCCGCCTCTGGGAAGAGAGCGGGGCTTTTTTTGATTCGTTGGCGAGTGGTTCAGGCTCGCCGGGAATCATCAGAAGCGATAGGTGGCGCCAACGCCGAAACCGTTCGCACTGTTTTCGTACTTGGAGCTGTAGGACTGGCCCAGAGCGTTGGAACGGTTGACGGTGACATCTTCTTCCTTGAGGTAGGAGTAAGCCACGTCAATGGTCCAGTCGTCAGTTGGGCTGAAGCCTGCACCGATGCTGAAGATGGTCCGGTCGCCGGTAGGAATACGTGGCGAACGGTCAGTGTTGTTGGTTGGCGACTGGTCGAAGGTCAGACCGGTACGCAGTACCCACTGCTTGTTCAACTGGTAGGAAGTACCCACGGCGTAGGCCCAGGTGTCGTGCCAGTTCTGCTCTTCGGTGATGGTGCCAACGATTTGTGGAGCCAGGGCACCGCCGGTGATCGGGGTGACGCCTTCGTTGTTGACGGTGATGTCTTTCAGACGGCTCCAGCGAGTCCAGGTAGCACCGGCATAGGCTTTCCAGGCATCGTTGATGTCCTGAGTGACGGACAGGTCGTAGGACTCAGGTGTTTCGATCTTCAGCGAAGCATCGTAACGCGCGGTCTTGAGCAACTGAGGTGGCACGCCGGAACCGGCGGTCACTTCGGTGTGGCCGTCAAGCTTGTAGTTCACTTTCGAGTGGTAGGTCAGGCCCACGCGAGTGGTGTCGGTGGCTTGTACCAGCACGCCGGCGTTCCAGCCCCAGGCGGTATCGTCGCCCTTGATCTGGATATTGTTGTCGCCAGAGCGTGGGACAGGCAGGCCAATGTCCGATTCCAGGGTGCCGGAAATACGGTTGATGGTCGGACCGAAACCGATCGACACCTTATCGTTGAAGGCGTAGCTGACGGTCGGCTGGAAAGTGACGACCTTGACTTCGCTCTTGCTGCCGAAAGCGCGGCCCTGGAAGCCGTTTTCGTAGTTGGTGACCAGCCCGAACGGAGCGTAGACACCAAAACCAACAGCCCACTCATCGTTGAGTTTGTTGGTGTAGAAACCCATAGGTACCGAAGTGAACGGCACCATGTCGCCTTTGTTGGTGCCGGTGGAGCGGCCGCTGGCATCCTTGATATCGGTCGAGGCGTCGATCGCGGCGATGCCGCCAGTGATTTGCTGGCCGTTCAGGCGGGACATACCGGCAGGGTTGCCATAAACAGTGCTTGCATCATCGGCAGAAGAAGATCGCCCGGCAAAACCAGTGCCCATCCCGCTGATACTTTGTTCGTTGAGGGCAAAGCCACTTGCGAAGATCTGGGTGGATGCCATGGCAACGGCGAGGCTAAGGGTGGTTTTGAGCATTACTTTTTTCATTATTAGAACTCCTGGTGATCACCGGGGCGAAAATTACCAACATTTTCGTCCCAGCGCCATAGGCTGTATTGCTTGATTTAGAGCGGTTTTGTAGGACAATCCGACCAAATTCGCGACTTCTCGCGGATTTTTGGATCCAGAAAACTCAGCAGGCGAGCTGATTCAGCGGTGAAACACAGGTTTGCCAGGCGTAAGTGAAATCACGCAGGCGCCCCTGGGGTTGAAATGTCTGGCGCCAGATTCTGGCCATGCCCAGCAAATCATCGGGGGCGGGGAGGGGAGTGTTCTGTTCTTCGACCAGCAGCCAGGCGATGGCGGTGGCGTAACGCAGGTTGACGGTCAGCTCCAGGTGCGGACCGCTGAGGAACGCGTGCTGGCTGGCCAGCCCGCGAACCAGGCTGGCACGTTCCGGATCCAGCGCCAGGTAATGATCCCAAAGCGCCTGGTGGCGCGGCTCTGCGATGCGGTACAGGCCGTGACCGCGGCGGTCGTGCAGGGCGGAACCGAGGGCGGACTGACTGGCGGCGATGCCCAGCAGCAGGGCTTCGGCCGTCGCGCTGTGGCGTCCCAGATAAATCAGCGTGGGACGAATCACATAACGGCACAGTTCGCTGGCAGCGATACCCATAAAACCCTCGATACCTCAATTGGACGGCGATGCCTGAAGGGGGGTGCTTGGCAGCTGTGAATCGGCTCAGGCTCGCCGCAAGCGGGTCAAGCCGCTTGAGTTGAAGTGTAGTGTCATATTCGCGCCGTAAAGGCCTGTTTTTAAAATATTTCCGCCATCGAGTTATAACCCTTATATCCCTTGGTGCTTAACCGCTATGCGGGGCGCGCGAAACACCAGGCAATAAAAAGCCCCGCTTTTGGCGGGGCTTTCGAGGTTTTCAGCCTTTCTGGCGTGTCAGGCAACCAGTGCCTGACGGGTACGCTCGATCACGGCCTGCAGCGGCTCGGCGCTGGAGTATTGATCGGGGTACAGGCGCTCGCTGTGACGGGCGATGCCGTGTTCGTTGACCAGGGTGAAGCTGAAGCAGCCTTTGCGCGCGGCCATGATCAGGCAGTTCATCGGGGCAAAAGCATTGGTTAGGGTGCGAATGGCATCCTGAGTCTGGATTTGAGTAGACATTAATGGTGTTCCTACAATTGACACGGATATGAACCGTGCAGCGTTAAAACGTTCCAGTAACGTCGATCACCTTTGACCGAACGAAGAACCCGACTGGAACAAAGCAGCCAGTTTGAAGCGCTGATAAGTTGGCGCGCTTGGGCTGGCAGGTAGGTACTTAGGAGGGCAGGCAACACATCGAGGGCAAAGGTTCTGGGCCCGGGGTGAAGATCCTGATCAATTTGCAGGTTGGTTCGAGCAGAGTAAGCGAGCAGAACAGCGCCCTTTGTTTTCGATTCAAAGGCCGTGTGAGTGCAAGATTTACCTGGAAACCATCGAGGTGGTCGATCCCGCTTTTTCGGGGAAGGCTTCCTTGAGGAAGGCTGTCCGGGGGGATTTGTTCGACCAGAATTGACTTTCAGCTTGGTACTAACGCCGCGGATAGTAACGGGTTGCCTTGATAAAGGGAAGCAAGGTTTGTGCTAACACCGACGAACGGCCCGTGCAAGCATTTCTTGATAGCGCAACAAAAGGGCTTTTTCAAGCTGGGGCACTGCCCTGTATTGGCCCGGAATCCGACCACCGGTCACCGATCTTTGTAACCACAAAAGTGCCAGGAAGCTTGTTTTGACGCGATTATCCACCGTCACTGGAAAAAAACGCGCCGAAAAAGTGCGCTGATATAACCACCGAGAAGGCACTTGTGCACACAAGTCGAGCACTCCGTCACACGGCTGTCATGACAGCTTCAAGCAGGATCGCTGCCTGTAAGCAAAATTTAAGTCAATGAAAAACATGGCTTTTTTTTACTGGTGAAAAAATCGTCAGTTTGACTGCGAGCCCCATTCCACAGGGCTTTGCGGGGGTTCGGGGGAGGTTGTCCACTGAGTTATCCACAGCTTCTGTGGATTGTCCCGAGCGCTTGCTCTAGGACGGGCGTGCCGGGATGTTTTAAGCTTTACCTGTAAAAAAAAGAGAGTACAGTTGCGCGCCTCCGATCTGTCCCACAGTGCTTTATGAAGTTTCGTTCATCTTCTGTTTCCTCTTCCCCGACAGCCCCTGCAGTTTCTCCTACAAAACGCTTTTCGATGCGTGTGGCGGAGTGGTTGCTGGACAGTCCGCGGCTGGGCGACAAGCCCCAGGTCAAACACATCGCCGGGCGCTTGCTCAAAATGCCGGCCCGCGAAGGCGTCGTGGCTGCGCAAAGCCGTCTCGGCCAATTGATGTGCCGCGAGTGTGATAACGCCCGCGATCGGCGGATCGGCCAGGACCTCTTGCGACAAGCCGCTCGCGCCGGTGACCGCCGTGCACAGCGGGAGCTGGGGCTGGTCGAAGACTGAGCTGTCCAAGTTCCGGCGCCTTGGTTAACCTTCAGTTTTTATCCCAATGTCAGGAGTGTCTATGGCCATGGACTTGACCAGCCTGTTGCTGGGTCTTGCAGGCGCCGGATTGCCGTTGCTCGTACTGGCCTGGCAACTGCAACGCCGGGCAGGCACGGTGCAATCGGACCTCGCCTTGCTGCAAGAGCGTCTGGCCATGGCGCAATTGGCCCAGGACGGCTTGAGCGCGCAGCTTGATGCCAGCCGCGATGAGGGCGCCGATCTGCTTCAGGCCAATGCAGCCAAGCAAGCGGACCTGGCCGCACTGCGTCGAGAAGTCGAACTGCTGCAGATCGAGCGCGACGATGCCCGCGACGCCGCCCATGCCTGGAACCTTGAGCGCGCCGGCAAAGAAGCCGAATTGCGCCGTCTGGATGCCCAGGCCGCCTCGCTGCAAGCCGAGCTGCGCGAGCAGCAGGACAGTCATCAACAACGCCTCGAAGACCTGCAAGGTTCGCGGGATGAATTGCGTGCGCAATTTGCCGAGCTCGCCGGGAAAATCTTCGATGAACGCGAACAGCGGTTCGCCGAAACCAGCCAGCAGCGCCTGGGGCAATTGCTCGATCCTCTGAAGGAACGCATCCAGTCCTTCGAAAAACGTGTCGAAGAAAGCTATCAGAACGAAGCCCGCGAGCGCTTTTCCCTGGCCAAGGAGCTGGAGCGCCTGCAGCAGTTGAACTTGCGCCTGAGCGACGAAGCCACCAACCTGACCCGCGCCTTGAAAGGGCAGAAGACCCAGGGCAACTGGGGTGAGCTGATTCTGGAGCGGGTGCTGGAGCATGCCGGGTTGGAGAAGGGCCGCGAGTACCAGACCCAGGTCAATCTCAAGGGCCCTGATGGTGAGCGTTTCCAGCCGGACGTGATCATTTACCTGCCGGGCGACAAGCAGGTGGTCGTCGACTCCAAAGTCAGCCTGACCGCCTACCAGCAGTACGTGGCCGCCGAAGACGAGGCCATCGGCCAGATTGCGATCAAGCAGCACGTGCTGTCTTTGCGCAATCACGTCAAGGGTCTGGCCGGCAAGGATTACAAGCGCCTCGATGGCTTGCACAGCCTGGATTTCGTGTTGCTCTTCGTGCCGATCGAAGCGGCTTTTTCTGCCGCGTTGCAGGCCGAGCCGGGCCTGTTTCAGGAAGCGTTCGACCGCAACATCGTGATTGTCAGCCCGACCACTCTGCTGGCCACCCTGCGGGTCATCGACAGCCTGTGGAAGCAGGAACGGCAAAGCCAGAACGCCCGTGAGATCGCCGAGCGCGCAGGCTGGCTGTACGACAAGTTCGTGCTGTTCATCCAGGACCTGGATGAGGTCGGCAATCGCTTGCAGCAACTGGACAAGGCCTACAGCTCGGCGCGCAACAAGCTGACGGAAGGGCGCGGCAACCTGGTCAGTCGCAGCGAGCAGTTGAAGCTGTTGGGTGCACGGGCGAGCAAAAGCCTGCCGGCGGATCTGCTGGAACGGGCAATGACCGATGTCGACGGTCTGGTCGAATTGCCGGAGTAGCCCGAAAAGCTTCGCGAGCAAACCCGCTGCCACATTGGAATGCGCTCGAATGTGGGAGCGAGCTTGCTCGCGAAGGCGTCAGGCGTGTCACCCCATGCCTGAGGTCGGCATCATTACAACGGCAGATGCCTGTTCAACAACGCCCGCAACGCCGCCGGTTTCACCGGTTTGGCCAGGTAATCCAGCCCCGCCGCATGTACCAGCGCGACGGTTTCGGGATGGCCGTCGGCACTGATTACCACGCCGGGAACCGGTTCGCCCATTTGCGTGCGCAGCCATGCCATCAGTCCCGTTCCGGTTTCGCCGTGATCCAGGTGGTAATCCACCAGGGCCAGTTGCGGGCGCACGCCCTCTTCAAGCAACGCCGCGCACTCCTCGCGGTTGCGTGCGGTCCAGACCTGGCATCCCCAACGCGTGAGCAGGCTGTTCATGCCGATCAGGATGCTGTCTTCGTTGTCGATGCACAGCACCTGCGCACCGCTGAGCAGGTGGCCATTGAGTTCCGCAGCTTTCGCCGGAGCGGCTGTTTGCGCACGGGCCAGCGGTACGCTGACGCTGAAGACGCTGCCGCGCCCCGGCCAGGAACGCACGCGCAAGGTATGACCGAGAACGCGGCACAGACCATCAGCAATCGCCAACCCAAGGCCAAGGCCTTTTTCGGCGCGGGTCTGGTGGCTGTCGAGGCGTTTGAACTCTTCGAAGATCTCCCGCTGCTTGTCGTGGGGAATGCCCGGACCGCGGTCCCAGACCTCCAGGCACAGTTCATCCTTGTGCCGACGAACGCCCAGCAGAACGGGGCCTTTGGCGTAGCGGAAGGCGTTGGTGAGGAAGTTCTGCAGGATGCGTCGCAACAGTTTGATGTCGCTGTCGACCCGCAGTTTGCTGCCACGGACGCGGAACACCAACCCCTGTTCCTGTGCCAGGGCCTTGAACTCTGCGCCCAGGGTGTCGAACAGTTCGTTGAGGGCAAAAGGCTGTCGATTGGGGTTGATCTTGCCGTTTTCCAGGCGAGAGATGTCGAGCAGGTCGCTGATCAAATCCTCGGCTGAACGCAGGGAACTGTCGAGGTGCGCCACCAGTTTCTGCGCTTCACTGGAGAGCCCGTCGCCCTGATGACAGAGCGCGGCCGAGAACAGGCGCGCAGCGTTTAACGGTTGCATCAGGTCATGGCTGACAGCGGCGAGGAAGCGGGTCTTCGACTGGTTGGCAGCCTCGGCGTTACCCTTGGCTTCGGTCAGGGCGACATTGAGTTGCGACAGTTCATGGGTGCGCGCAGCGACTCGCTGTTCCAATCCTTCGTTGGCTTCGGTCAGCGCCTGCGCGGCTTCGCGGAACGGTGTGATGTCGGTGAAACTCATGACAAAGCCACCGCCCGGCATCGGATTGCCGATCAGCTCGATGACCCGGCCATTGGGGAACAGCCGTTCGGAGGTATGCGCACGGCCTTGACGCATCCAGTGCAGGCGGCGGGCGACGTGTACCTCCGCCTCGCCGGGGCCGCACAGGCCACGTTCGGCGTTGTATCGAATGATGTCGGCGATGGGCCGGCCGACACTGATCAGACCGTCCGGGTAATTGAACAGCTCCAGGTAGCGACGGTTCCAGGCCACCAGTTTCAACGACTGATCGACCACGCTGATGCCTTGGGAGATGTTTTCGATCGCCCCTTGCAGCAAGGCGCGGTTGAACTGCAGCACCTCCGAGGCTTCGTCGGCGATCCGCACGACATCTTCCAGCTGCATCTCGCGACCTTCAATGGCCGCCTTCACCACCGCGCGGGTCGACGAGGCGCCGAGCACACCGGCCAGCAGACGCTCGGTGTGAGCAATCCACTCGCCATCGGCATTCTGGTTCGGGTTGAAGCCTTTGCCCTGACGATAGGCGAAGCGGATGAAGCTCTGGCGGGCGCGTTCTTCACCGACAAAACGCGCAGCCAGCTTCAGCAGGTCGTCGATCTGTACCGCGAGCATGGAGCGCGCGCTGGGGCGGGCGTTGATTTCCTGGCCGATGAAGCGACCGGCTTGCCAGTGCTCGGAAACCCTCGTTCGTGACAGCACCGATACCCAGGCGAACAGGGTGAAGTTGCCTGCCAGAGACAGTACGACCCCTTGGGTCAGTGGGCTGATCGGCAGGCCCAGTGGGTTGCTGTGCAGCCACGCCAACCCCGGGAAAGCCCCCAGGGGCAAGCCGAGACTGTGGGCGGCAATCGGCAGGATCAGCGTGTAGAACCACAGGAAGGTACCGGCGGCGAGACCGGCGAAAACCCCACGACGGTTGGCCTGCTTCCAGTACAACGCACCGAGCATTGCCGGGGCCAGCTGGGTCACGGCCGCAAAGGCGATCTGGCCAATGGTCGCCAGGCTGGCCGTCGAGCCGAGCAGGCGATAGCTGACGTAGGCCAGCAACAGAATCACCACGATGCTGACGCGACGCACCGACAGCATCCATTGGCGGAACACTTCGAACGGCCGCTCGGCATTGTTGCGTCGCAGCAGCCACGGCAACAGCATGTCGTTGGAGACCATGGTCGACAGCGCCACGCTCGCGACAATCACCATGCCGGTGGCCGCCGACGCGCCACCGATAAAAGCGAGCAGCGCGAGGGCAGGGTGCGCCTGGGCCAAGGGCAGGCTGATGACAAAGGAGTCCGGCAGCACCGAGTCAGGCAACATCATTTGGCCGGCGAGGGCGATGGGCACGACAAACAATGCCGCCAGGGCCAGGTACGCCGGGAACACCCATTTGGCCAGTCGCAGGTCCTGGGGCTCGATGTTCTCGACCACGGTCACGTGAAACTGCCGTGGCAAGCAGATAATCGCCATCATCGCCACGCCGGTCTGCACCACCATCGACGGCCAGTTGATGGTTTCCTTCCAGTATTCCTCCAGTCGCGGGGCGAGCATGGCCTGGTTGAACAGATCGTCGAAACCGTCGTAAAGACCGAAGGTCACGAAGGCGCCCACGGCAAGAAAGGCGAACAGCTTGACCAGCGATTCAAAGGCAATCGCCAGGACCATGCCGCGGTGGTGTTCGGTGGCGTCGAGGTTGCGCGTACCGAAGACGATGGTGAACAGCGCCAGCACCAGCGACACGATCAGTGCGGTGTCTTGCGCGCGGGTGCCCATGGCGTCGGCGCCGGCACCGATCAACAGGTTCACGCCAAGGACGATGCCCTTGAGTTGCAGGGCGATGTAAGGCAACACCCCAACCAGGCAAATCAGTGCGACGACGATTGCCAATGACTGGGATTTGCCATAACGCGCGGCGATGAAGTCGGCGATGGAGGTGATGTTCTCCTGCTTGCTGATCATCACCATTTTTTGCAGGACCCACGGCGCGCCGAGCAGCAGCAGGATCGGCCCGAGGTAGATCGGCAGGAATGACCAAAGTTGCTCTGCGGCCTGGCCTACCGCGCCAAAGAAGGTCCAGCTGGTGCAGTACACCGCCAGGGACAGGCTGTACACCCAGGCTCGCATCCGCGGCGGCAAAGGCGCGCTGCGACGGTCGCCATAGAAGGCGATGGCGAACATGATGGCCATGTAGGCCAGGGCGACGGCGGCAATCAGCCCGGTGGACAGCGACATGTGGACTCCAGACAAAAGACTTCCGGGCCTCCCGCCCGGACAGACAGTCTCGCACGATGTCCGGGGTTAGTCAGTGTCGACCAAGGTCGTGGAGCGGCGGGGTGTCGCAGGGGGTTTTTGTGTACGCGAACCTGTGGGAGCGAGCTCGCTCGCGATGGCGGCTTTACTGACTCAAGGCAATCTCGACCAACCGATGCAACTCCTCAATCTCCAGCGGCGCCTCGGAGAACAGGATGCGGAACACCGTCGGCGCGGCGATCAGGTTGGTCAAATGGTACACATCGGGTTTCGGCTCATCCGGATAACGATCAAGGATCGTCTGCAGCTGGCTGCCGATGATGGTCGCGCAGTAGCTCGGTTTCAGCGCTGCCTGCACGTCGCGCAACATGCAGCGACCGGGTTCGGAGGTCATCTCGTCCAGGTACTGTTCTGCCCAGGTGGTGATATCGCCGCGCAGACTGCCGGTATTGATCGGCTCGTTGTCGGGCTGCATGCGAGCGAGGGCGACGTCCGCCAACAGCGCCGACAGATCGCCCCAGCGTCGATAGATGGTCGAGGGTGTAACCCCGGCGCGGGCGGCGATCAGGGGTACGGTGACGCTGGCGCGGTCTTGCTCTTCGAGCAGTTCACGCACCGCCGAGTGAATGGATTCCTGCACCCGGGCGCTACGGCCACCGGGGCGTAATGTCGGAGTTGTCATAGGGTGCTTCCTGTATTGCCTGTGCAATCGCGGTCATGAAAAGCCATGAGTCGGACCTTAACACAAAGAATTTGCTTTAAGCGAACGTCGAGCGCACACTGCGCAAAAGCAAAAAATTAGCTTTTGCGGAGCGTGCCCATGTCCAGTTCTCATTCAAATCGTGCAAGCCTGTGGTTTCTCGCCGTGACCTTGCTCAGTTTTCTCGCGGCATCCACGGCGCCGACGCCGCTGTATCACCTGTATCAGGAACAGATGCAGTTCTCGGCAGCGACATTGACTCTGATTTTCGCTGTTTATGCCCTGAGCCTGCTGGTCGCCTTACTGACGGTCGGTTCGCTGTCTGATTACCTCGGACGCAAACCGGTGATATTCACCGCGGTGCTGCTCAACGCTCTAGCGATGCTGCTGTTCATATACGCCGACAACGTTGCCTGGCTGATCAGCGCCAGGGTCCTGCAAGGTTTTGCCACCGGGATGGCGACCGCGGTGCTGAGTGCGACGCTGCTCGACACTGATCGCCAGCAGGGTCCACTGGTCAATAGCGTCGCACCCTTGCTCGGCATGGCGTTGGGCGGCCTGGGATGCGGCTTGCTGTCCGAATACGCGCCGGCGCCGTTGCACCTGACCTACTGGCTGTTGTTCGGGTTGTTTGCCGTACAAGCCGTGTATGTCTGGTGGCTGCCGGAAAGCGTTTCGCCCCAGGCCGGGGCCTGGGCATCCTTGCGCCCCACCTTGCATGTGCCGGTTCAGGCTCGCAGCACCTTGTGGCGAGTGCTTCCACTGAATACGGCGACCTGGGCGCTCGGCGGTTTCTATGCCTCACTGGCGCCCTCGCTGGTACGCACGGCGACGGGTTCCACTTCGAACCTGATTGGCGGGGCGACCGTCGCCGCGTTGACCCTGACGGGCGCGCTGATGATTTTTACCCTGCGCAACAGTTCTGCGAGCAAGTCATTGCGGCTGGGGGCAAGCTTGCTGCCGGTGGGCGTGCTGCTGATTCTGGCGGGGGTACACAGTGCCAGCCTGGCCCTGTTTTTCCTCGGCACGCTGATTGCCGGCTGTGGTTTCGGCGCCGGTTTCCTCGGCTCCGTGCGCAGCCTTGTCCCCTTGGCCTTGCCCCATGAGCGGGCCGGCCTGATGTCGGCGTATTACGCGTTGAGCTATTTGGCTTTCTGTCTGCCAGCGCTGTTGGCCGGTAACCTGGCGCGCACTTTGGGTCTGGTGACGACGACCGATGGTTATGCACTCGTGCTGATCGCTCTGGCACTGTGGGCGCTGTCGAGTGCCTTGCGGCCACGTCCACTGAGAACTTGTGAGGCCGGATCCTGAGCTTGAGTCAGTCTTGGTATTCTGTCGGTTCATCGTCGAAGGAACGCAACATGAAGGTTATCCGCAGCAAATCATTCACTGGTGAGCGCGCCTGGGCCGCGTTGGACATTGCCAACATGAACGGCATCACCACGCGTCTGCACTGGACCGACCAGCCCTACAAATGGCACGTCAACGATGGCCAGGAAGTGTTCGTGGTCCTCGATGGGCAGGTGCGCATGCACTATCGGGAAGAGGGTGTCGAGCGCGAGGCCTTGCTGGAGGTCGGCGATATTTTTTACGCCTCGGTTGGCACGGAACATGTGGCACACCCGCTGGGGGTGGCGCGGATTCTGGTGATCGAAGCGGAAGGCAGTGTATGAAGCTATATCTGCGTTATCGATAAGATATAGAGAAATTACCCGTTATATAGATATTCGATTCGGATCTAACATGGGCTCCACCTCACCTGAGGACAGGAGTTCGCCATGACATGCGCCAATAGCATCAAGCCCACTTTCAAACCTTTCGCTCACTTGCAGCACCCACGGGAAGTGATCCGCCAGTTCACCCCGAACTGGTTCGCCGCCACCATGGGCACCGGCGTCCTCGCGCTTGCGCTGGCGCAATTGCCCATCGCTGTGCCGGGCTTGCACGCCTTTGCCGAAGCGCTGTGGATGTTCAACATTCTGTTGTTCCTGGTCTTCACCACGGTCTACACGGCCCGCTGGGTCCTGTTCTTCGACGAGGCGCGGCGGATTTTCGGCCACTCCACGGTCTCGATGTTCTTCGGCACCATTCCCATGGGGCTGGCGACCATCATCAATGGTTTCCTGGTTTTTGGCCTGCCACGCTGGGGCGATGGCGTGATTCAGCTCGCCGAAACGTTATGGTGGCTGGACGTGGCCATGTCGCTGGCCTGCGGCGTGCTGATTCCCTACATGATGTTCACGCGCCAAGAGCACAGCATCGACCAAATGACCGCCGTGTGGCTGTTGCCAGTCGTCGCAGCGGAAGTCGCGGCGGCGAGCGGCGGTTTGCTCGCACCACACCTAGCTGAAGCTCACGCGCAACTGGTGATGCTGGTGACCAGTTACGTGCTCTGGGCCTTTTCTCTGGCAGTGGCCTTTAGCATTCTGACCATCCTGCTGCTGCGCATGGCTTTGCACAAACTGCCCCATGAAAACATGGCGGCTTCGAGCTGGCTGGCACTCGGCCCTATCGGCACCGGTGCGTTGGGCATGCTGTTGCTGGGGGGCGATGCGCCGCTGATCTTTGCCGCCAATGGCCTGCCGGGTATCGGTGAGATTGCTGCCGGCCTCGGCGTGATCGCGGGTATTACGCTGTGGGGGTTCGGCCTGTGGTGGATGCTGATGGCGCTGCTGATCACCGCGCGTTACCTGCGTGCCGGCATTCCCTTCAATCTGGGCTGGTGGGGTTTCACCTTCCCCCTGGGCGTCTACTCGCTGGCGACGCTGAAACTGGGCAGCACCCTGCACCTGACGTTCTTCAATGTTTTCGGCTGTGTCCTGGTGGCGTTACTGGCAATGATGTGGCTGATCGTCGGCAAGCGCACCGTGCTGGGCGCCTGGCGTGGTGAGCTGTTTGTTTCGCCGTGCATTGCCGGATTGAAGAAATAACCGGCAAAGATTAGGTAAGGTGTGGCCTGGATCGACGATTGATATTCCTATATCAGTATTCAGGCCACGTTTACCGACATCAGGGACACACGGAAGATGAGTCACCCCTCACAGTTCACCTTGCTGCGCACCCGGCGTTTCCTGCCGTTCTTCGTCACACAGTCACTCGGCGCGTTCAACGACAACGTGTTCAAGCAGTCGTTGATCCTCGCCATCCTGTACAAGCTGGCCATCGAGGGCGATCGCTCGATCTGGGTCAACCTGTGCGCGCTGCTGTTCATCCTGCCGTTTTTTCTGTTCTCGGCCCTGGCCGGGCAGTTTGGTGAGAAGTTCGCCAAGGACGCGCTGATCCGTGTGATCAAGCTCGGTGAGATCGCGATCATGGCAGTCGGCGCCGTCGGTTTCATGTTCGATCACCTGTCGCTGATGCTGGTGGCACTGTTCGCCATGGGCACTCACTCGGCACTGTTCGGGCCGGTGAAGTACTCGATCCTGCCGCAAGCCCTGCGTGAAGACGAGCTGGTAGGCGGCAATGGCCTGGTGGAGATGGGCACCTTCCTGGCGATTCTCGCCGGGACCATCGGCGCCGGAGTCATGATGTCGTCGGCGCATTACGCGCCCATCGTTTCCACGGCGATCGTCGGCATCGCGGTGCTCGGTTACCTGGCCAGTCGCGGCATTCCCCGCGCGGCAGCGGCAACGCCCGAGGTGCGCCTGAACTGGAACATCTTCAGCCAGTCATGGGCCACGCTGAAACTGGGGCTGGGACAGACGCCGGCCGTGTCGCGCTCGATTGTCGGCAACTCGTGGTTCTGGTTTGTCGGGGCCATCTACCTGACGCAGATTCCGGCCTACGCCAAGGAATGGATGCACGGCGACGAAACCGTGGTAACCCTGATCCTGACGGTGTTCTCGGTCGGCATTGCCGCCGGTTCGATGCTCTGTGAAAAACTCTCCGGGCGCAAAGTCGAAATCGGCCTGGTGCCCTTCGGTTCGTTTGGCCTGACGGTATTCGGATTGCTGCTGTGGTGGCATTCCGGCGGGATTCCCGACAGCGTGCAGGGTCATGGCTGGATCGAGATCCTCGGTTTTGCTCATTCCTGGCTGGTACTGCTGGACATCCTCGGCCTGGGGATCTTTGGCGGTTTCTACATCGTGCCGCTGTATGCCTTGATCCAGTCGCGCACTGCCGAGAACGAGCGGGCGCGGGTGATCGCCGCCAACAATATTCTCAATGCGTTGTTCATGGTGGTCTCGGCGATTGTCTCGATCATCCTGCTCAGCCTCGCCAAACTGTCGATCCCGCAGTTGTTCCTGGTGGTGTCGCTGCTGAACATCGGCGTCAACATCTACATCTTCAAGGTCGTCCCGGAATTCACCATGCGCTTCATGATCTGGCTGCTCAGCCATTCCATGTACCGGGTGGAGCATCGCAACCTCGAGCAGATTCCCGACGAGGGCGCGGCGCTGCTGGTGTGCAATCACGTGTCCTTTGTCGATGCCTTGCTGATCGGAGGTGCGGTGCGTCGGCCGATTCGCTTTGTCATGTACTACAAGATCTACAACCTGCCGGTGCTGAACTTCATCTTCCGCACGGCGGGGACCATTCCGATTGCCGGGCGGCACGAAGATATCCAGATCTACGAAAGCGCTTTCAGGCGGATTGCACAGTATCTGAAGGACGGTGAGCTGGTGTGCATCTTCCCTGAAGGCAAATTGACCGCCGATGGCGAAATCAACGAATTCAAAGGCGGGCTGACGCGGGTGCTCGAAGAAACGCCGGTGCCGGTGATTCCGTTGGCGTTGCAGGGGTTGTGGGGGAGTTTCTTCAGTCGCGATCCGAACAAGGGATTGTTTCGGCGGCTGTGGTCGCGGGTGACCTTGGTGGCGGGACAGGCGGTGCCCGTAGACGTGGCGGAACCGGCGAGGTTGCAGGCGTTGGTGGGGGATTTGCGCGGGACGGTCAGGTAGCCGGCGGTTGTGCCGGCTCCTTCGCGGGCAAGCTCGCTCCCAGAGGAATCTCCAGTGAACAAAAAGTTTTTGTGCGACCGGGATTCAATGTGGGAGCGAGCTTGTTCGCGATGGCGTCAGTGGCTCAGGCGCTGACCTTGAGCCCAACCAGCCCGGTGATGATCAACGCGACGCTGGCCAGTCGAATCAACGCCATCGACTCGCCAAACAGGATGATCCCGGCGATCACCGTGCCGACAGCACCGACACCTGTCCAGATCGCGTAAGCGGTGCCCAGTGGCAGTTCCTTCATGGCCAGACCGAGCAAGCCAAGGCTGATGGCCATGGCTGCAACGGTCAAGACGGTCGGAAGAGGGCGGGTAAAGCCGTCGGTGTATTTGAGGCCAACGGCCCAGCCCACTTCAAACAGGCCGGCGAAAAACAGAATGATCCAGGACATGAAGACCTCCATCGATTGACGGGGTCGTCCCCTGATTAATGACTCGATCGAGCCGCGAGGTCGTCCTCGCGTTGCGCAATATAGTGCCCAGCATTGGTGCCCGGATCAAGTTTTCGCCTCAATCCGGTGCGTGTTGGGCTGCCATCTCGCGATCCTGTTTCTCGCTCATGCGGCGGAACCAGGTCGACAGCAGCGCCCCGGAAATGTTGTGCCACACACTGAACAAGGCACTTGGCACCGCCGCCAGCGGCGAGAAGTGGGCACTGGCCAGCGCGGCGCCCAAGCCGGAGTTCTGCATACCGACTTCCAGGGACAGTGATTTGCGCTGCGCCAGCGGCAACTTGAACAGGCGCCCGGTGAAGTAGCCCAGCAAGAAGCCGAAGCTGTTGTGCAGCATGACCACGGCCATGATCAACAGACCGGACTCGGCAATCTTCGCCTGGCTGGCCGCGACGACGGCGGCAACGATGATCACGATGCTGACTACCGACACCAGTGGCAGGACTTCCACCGCGTGGCGAACCTTGTTGCCGAGCAGGCGCTGCGCGACCACGCCCAGCACGATGGGCAGCAGCACCACTTGCAGGATCGACCAGAACAACTCCATGAACGACACCGGCAACCAGGCGGAAGCCAGCAGCCAGATCAGCGCCGGTGTCAGCAGCGGAGCGAGGAGGGTGGTGACAGCGGCAATCGCCACCGACAACGCCAGATCGCCCCGTGCCAGCCAGGTCATCACATTCGATGAGGTGCCGCTTGGGCAGCAACCCACCAGAATCACGCCGACCGCGATCTCCGGTGGTAGATGAAAGGCCTGGCAGAGCAACCACGCCACGCCGGGCATGATCACGAAATGTGCGACCACGCCCAATGCCACTCGCCACGGATGGCGCGCGACTTCGGCGAAGTCTTCGAGTTTGAGGGTCAGGCCCATGCCGAACATCACCAGGCCCAGCAGCGGCACGATGGCGCCCTTGAGGCCGATGAACCACGCCGGTTGCAGAAACGCCAGGACGGCGAAAATCAGCACCCAGTAAGCGAAGGTATTGCCGACAAAACGACTCAATGCAGCCAGGGCGCGCATGGTCTGATCCTTATTATTGAAATGATTTCAGAAGCATCTACAAAACGGTGGGAGCAAGCTCGCTCCCACCGAGAACGCTACCTGTTTTTAGATCCCCTGCGGCGTCTCTTCGCCACCCAGCGCTTCAACCAGCGCCGGCAGGAAGTCGCCGAAGGTCAGCATCATCAGGGTGAAGCTGGCGTCCAGTTGGCCCAGGGCTTCATCGCCACCGTCCTGTTCCGCCTGATCCTGCAGCAGGTCTTCGAACTTCAGGCGCTTGACCACCATTTTGTCGTCGAGGACGAACGACAGTTTGTCCTGCCAGGCCAGGGACAACTGGGTGACCACCTTGCCGGTGCTCAGGTGCAACTGGATTTCTTCGCTGGTCAGGTCCTGACGCTTGCAGCGCACGATGCCGCCGTCTTCGTGGGTGTCGCGCAGTTCGCACTCGTCCAGCACGAAGAAGTCGTCCGCGGCTTTCTGTGTGGTGACCCATTCGGTCATGGTCGCGGTCGGCGACATTTTCACTGTCAGCGGGCGCACTGGCAGGGTGCCAATCACTTCGCGCAGGGTCGACAGCAAATCTTCGGCGCGTTTCGGGCTGGCCGAGTTGACCAGGATCAGGCCCTGTTTCGGCGCGATGGCGGCGAAGGTCGACGAGCGGCGGATAAAGGCGCGAGGCAGGAAGGCCTGGATGATTTCATCCTTGATCTGATCGCGTTCCTTCTTATAGACCTTGCGCATCTGCTCGGCTTCGATCTCTTCGACCTTTTCCTTGACCGCGTCGCGCACGACGCTGCCTGGCAAAATACGTTCTTCCTTGCGCGCGGACACCAGCAGGAAGTCACCGCTGACGTGCACCAGCGGTGCGTCTTCGCCTTTGCCGAACGGCGCGACGAAACCGTAGGTGGTCAACTCCTGGCTTGCACATGGACGCGCCAGTTTGGTGGCCAGTGCAGTTTCCAGCGCCTCGGCGTCGACAGGCAGGTCTTGGGTCAGGCGATAGATAAGCAGGTTCTTGAACCACATGGGGTGAGTCTCTCCTTTATACAAAGGGGGGCATTATTGTCTTCGCCGTGCCATAGGCCAACCTTTCTCTAAGCCTTTGGAAGGCCTCGGAAAATTATTTAAAAAAGTGCTTGCCAGAGGTTGGGTCGCTCCGTAGAATGCGCGCCACACCGAAGCGAAGGGTGATTAGCTCAGCTGGGAGAGCGTCTGCCTTACAAGCAGAATGTCGGCGGTTCGATCCCGTCATCACCCACCATTCGTTTCAAGTGTTTAGCGCAGCGGTAGTTCAGTCGGTTAGAATACCGGCCTGTCACGCCGGGGGTCGCGGGTTCGAGTCCCGTCCGCTGCGCCATATTCGGTTACCTGGACCACTGAACGCCAGGTCACCACGGAAGAACCCGCCAAGGCGGGTTTTTTTCTGCCTCGAGTTGTAAATGCGGAATGTGTCGTTTCACCGGTTTTCGGATTTATTTGAAAAAAACTTCAATTAAATCAACACTTTACGAAAACTTGTGGCATAATGCGTCCCGTAACGAAGCGAAGGGTGATTAGCTCAGCTGGGAGAGCGTCTGCCTTACAAGCAGAATGTCGGCGGTTCGATCCCGTCATCACCCACCATTCGTTTCAAGCGTTTCGCGCAGCGGTAGTTCAGTCGGTTAGAATACCGGCCTGTCACGCCGGGGGTCGCGGGTTCGAGTCCCGTCCGCTGCGCCATATTCGGAAACCTGGACCACTGAACGCCAGGTCACCACAGAAAGCCCGCCCAGTGCGGGCTTTTTGCTGTCTGGGGTTTGGCCAGAAACAAAAAAAAGCGACCTTCGTGGTCGCTTTTTTTCGTTCTGAACGCCTACTGCTCGGCGTTACGGGCGTGGCGGTAATCGCTGACGGCTTCGTAAACAGCCTTGCGCAAGCGGTTGATCCCGCCAATCGGCCGATGCGCCTCGATACCAAACCATGGGTTGAACGACAGGTTGTCGCATTGCAGGTTCAGTGCCGGCGTGTCGAAGTCCTGGGCCGGCAGTTTGATGCGCGCCACGGTCTGGAACGGCGAATCGCTTTCCTTCCATTCAATACTGGTGTCTTCGATCGGCATGTACTTGTTGGCGTCCTGGCGCTGGATCTGCAGGACAAAACAGGCCGGCACCCGGTCGGTCGACAGTTGCTGGTTCAGCGCGCTGCGCAAGAAGTTCGGCAGTTTGTGGTTTTGCTCGGGCAAAGTGTAGGCCGGGCAGTTGTCCGGGTCGGGCATGACGCGAAACTTGGCATTGGCCTCACCGAACTTGTACGGCGACACCGAGAAGTAGGTGCTCTGGGTCGGGCTCGGCGGCGCGGGGGACAGCGTCGCCAGGGCAATGAACAGATGCCGTACCTGCCAGCTGCGCGGGTCCCAGCTCGGGAAGAACGCCATCATCTTCTTGCCGTCAGCCTGCGCGGCGACGTTCTGTCGGTACTCGGCGACATTGCTGACAAAGAAGTTGGGGTGGCTGAACATTACGAAATCCTGCTCAGTGCGCCCTGGTTGATCGCTCAACAGCTGCTTGTCGGTCACATCGAGCAATTTGATGGCCATGCCCCGGGCATCGCGAATGCTGTCGAACTGCGGGTAGGCGTTGCCGTTGGACAGGCGAATCATCGCTTGCCAGGTTTTGCCCGGCTCTCTGAATACGCCCTGACGCAGATCGTTCGCCAGTTCCGGCAGCACCTGCACCTCGGCTTTCACGCAACCGTGGGCTTTGGCATGGGCGTCACGCAGATAGCGGGTGCTTTCGCGGTGCTGATCGACAATGCGTACGGCGGTCTGGATAACGTCCTGGGTCATCGCGGCTTCACCGCTTGGTATGACTTCCAGCGCCGAGACCGGCCCTCGGTGCTGCCAGGCAAACCAGGCCGTCGACAAGGCCCAGCCGAGCAAGCCGATTGCCAGTAGCCACAGCAGCAATTTGCCGAGAAAAGCGCCCAGGCGCAGCCAAAGTGATCTCAGCATTTCAACGTCCTTTTCATTGAGTCCAGGTTCATGGCAATTGCGCTTCGAGCGGACCGCCGAGCACCTTCAGGTATTCCAGCAGCGCCCAGCGTTCCTCCGGCAACAGCCAGCGACCGATCACCCCGTTGCCGAGCTTGCCGGCGCGGAATTCGTGGCCGCTGTTGTGATTGCCGCTGATGCGCGTGTCGAACACAAAGCCATTGTCGAAGGCTTCCGTGCGATAGCCCAAGTGCTGCGGGTCGTACTCGAAAGTGCCTTTGTAGAAGGTGGTCGCGCGCTCGTCCTGGGGCGAGAGCAATTGATAGAGGCTCGGCACCGAACCGTTGTGCAGAAACGGTGCGGTCGCCCAGATGCCGTCCAAAGGCCGGGCCTTGTACTTGCGCAGCTCACGCACGCCGATCGGCAGGCCGAAACCATCCATCTCCGCACGTTCGGTGCCGCTGATTTTGGCCTCGCGATAGGCACGGTTCTCGACAAAAGCCGTGACGTACGCCAGCCCCTTGGCCACCGACATTTTGCTCAGGTCCATCGGTGCCGTGGGTTTTGGTTCGACGTCGAGTTGCTGCAGTTCCTGCTGATCCCATTGCAGGGCCGTCAGGTCAAAGCGGTGGTCAGCGATATTGTTGGCCGCGTTCGGGTCGGTGCCGATGTAATCCACCGGTACCATCGTCAGGTGCTGGACTTTACGCCCCTCGCCTTGCGTCGTGCGCGGGACATGGCAACCCGCGCAGTTCTCGGCGAACAGCACGCGCCCCTTGGTCGCCAGGGGTTTATCGATTGCGCCCAACAGGTCTTCCGGCCAGGCGGGAGGCGCCAGATGCTGCAGGGTTTTTTCGATCTTGTGCAGGTCATGAATACGCACACTGGACGGATAGCGCTCGTCCCCCGTCAGTGGTTGGCCGTCCTTGTCGAAGAAGTTCAGCGTGGCACCGACGCCCAATGCTTCACCGATGTTGCGCGCCATGGGCTGCCTGGCGGAGCCGTTCCATTGCACCCAGTCGAAGGTCCACATGTCCCACAGTTGTGGATAGTCGACGGGGGCGTTGGCAACGCGGTAATTGTCCGGGGAGATCGCATCGCCGAACGTGGCATTGGCAATCCGCCCGAATGCATCGGTGCGGCCTGGGCCTTCTTCGGTCGGGTAGAGCCCGCGATGGGTGTCGTTCCAGGCGACTCGAGCGAAGGTGTCGAGGGAGGTCTTGAAGGCTTCGCGCAGTTGCTGGTGCTTGGCGTCATAGTCCTCGCCCAGCACGTTGCGGGCGAAACGTTCGAATTTCCATGGGTTGTAGTAGGTCGATACCAGACTGGCGACCAATGCCTGTCCGAAACTTCCACCTTTAAGTGTCGGAACGCTGGAAGGCAAGACGTGTTGAGCCGAGCCGCCATCAATGCGCACGGCTTGCCCCTTGAAGTGCAATTCACCGGTGTGACAGGCGGCGCAGGTGATATCCAGAAACACATCCGGACTGCCTGCATTCTGGTGGCGGGTGAAGCCGACCGGGAGGTTGCCGGGATTGTTCGCGGTCGCTTTTTGCGCAGGGTCTACCAGAAAACCGAAGCGAGCGAGGTATTCGGGCGTGGCGAATCGCTGTTGCGAGAACGGCAGTTCGAGGGCGGTGAACCAGTCATAACGCAGGCCTTTGACCTGAGTGCCCTGGGGGGTGAAGTAATAGACATCGCGATCGGCGGCGCTCCATTGCTCCAGGTAATGCACCTGTTGCGGTGGCGTCCATACCGGCAGTTTCGGGTTGGCGACATAGTAGAGCACCACCGCCAGAACCAGTCCGAGCAGCACTGCGATAAGAACCAGCAGGCGGAGAAAGAGGCGCAAGATGACCATCCTTGTCGAGTTGTCAGGCTGTTATGCCTGAGCGGGCAGGGTGCGGCAAGAGGCCATTACGCCAGATGTTGCGGGTCATGGAATCGGTTGGCGCCGGACGCAGATGAAAGAAGCTTCATTGCACGAAGTGTGAAATGCGTTTAAACACCTGAACTTATCGGATGATTCCGGCTCTCATGCCGGTAGCCATTGGTCGTGGCGGCCTGATAAGCTCGCGGCTTTACTCGATTGCCCTTTAGGCGCATGAACAAGGAAATAGCATGAAACAGCATCGGTTGGCGGCGGCGGTGGCCCTGGTTAGCCTGGTACTCGCGGGTTGTGACTCGCAGACCAGCGTAGAGCTGAAAACCCCGGCGCAAAAAGCTTCCTACGGAATTGGCCTGAACATGGGCAAGAGCCTGGCTCAGGAAGGCATGGATGACCTGGATTCCAAAGCTGTAGCCCAGGGCATCGAAGACGCCGTCGGCAAGAAAGAGCAGAAGCTCAAGGACGAAGAATTGGTTGAAGCCTTCGCCGCGCTGCAAAAGCGTGCCGAAGAGCGTATGGCCAAGATGAGTGAAGAGTCGGCTGCTGCCGGCAAGAAATTCCTCGAGGAAAACGGCAAGAAGCCTGGTGTCACCACCACCGCTTCCGGCCTGCAGTACGAAGTGGTCAAGAAAGCCGATGGCCCACAGCCAAAGCCGTCTGACGTAGTGACCGTCCACTACACCGGCAAGCTGACCAACGGCACCGTATTCGACAGCTCCGTCGAGCGCGGCAGCCCGATCGATCTGCCGGTGAGCGGCGTGATCCCGGGTTGGGTCGAAGGCCTGCAACTGATGCACGTTGGCGAGAAGTACAAACTGTACATCCCGGCTGACCTGGCTTACGGCGCGCAAAGCCCAAGCCCGGCGATCCCTGCCAACTCGGTCCTGGTCTTCGACCTGGAACTGCTGGCAATCAAGGATCCGTCCAAAGAAGACGCTGCAGCCAAGTAATCGGCATCGGCTTCAAGACAACGCCTCGCTCATGCGGGGCGTTGTTGCATCTGGCGTTCAACGCGGGTAAACAAATCGAACAGACGCTCTGGGCCGCAGTCTCAGACAGAGTGGATGCAGGCGGTAGCCGCACGGGGCCGCCAAGTCAATGAAATATTGGGATTTTTTGGGTGCGCAAAAAACGCCCGATCTGAACGCAGCCCTTGTAAAACGGGGCTTTGAGCGCTGAAAAGCAGCTCTGTTCACAAGGTTATCCACAATTTGTGTGGATAACATTTCAACGGGAGGAATGATGAAAGCACCCTGGAATTTCGCGCGCTTCCTGCCACTGGCCGGTCGCCTGTTGGCGCGTGGCCGATTGCCAACCCTGCTGTTCGCTGTCGCCAGCAAAAGCGCGAGCCAAGGCAATCGACTCGGCAAGCTCAAGGATGACCTGCGATTGCTGCAGGCACTGTGCCTGGCCTATTGGCGGGGCGAGTACCGCGCCATCAGTCCCAAGGCAATGGTGTCGGTGGTGGCCGGACTGATGTATTTCCTCAGCCCGGTGGATGCCATTCCGGACTTCATCCCGGTGTTCGGCATGCTCGACGACATCGCAGTGCTGGCCTGGCTGATGAAGGTTCTTGACGATGAACTCAATGCCTTCCGTGCCTGGCGCAAACGGCAGGTGCCGGAGAAGCTGGCGGTGGTCGAGCGCCTGCCGGATACCCCGGAACAACTGCAACTGCAAGGCCCGAAAAAAACCTGAGGCAAATCTGCCTCGCGCATTGTTTGATTACCCCCCGCGACCTTGGCCGCTGTTAGGATTACACTTCTAGGGAAAAGTGCCGACTCGCTAAGTGTTTTTGTCCTACGGGGTAGTCATGGATATTCAGATAATCACACGCGAAGGCGAACCCGAATATGCGGTTCTGCCATGGGCTCAGTATCAGGCGTTACTGAAAGCAGCAGGCATCAAGGAGCAGCAACGGTCGCCCGAAGTCACCACGCTTCAAGCGGCCACACCAGAGCCGATTCTTCCAGGCCTGGATCAATTACGCAGTTTGCGCGAAGGGAAGGGCATCGCCATCGAGGCGCTGGCCCGCACGGTAGGCATCAGCCCGTCTTATCTGGCCATGATCGAAAGTGGCGAGCGTCTGCCCGACGCCGCGATTCGCCGCAGCCTGGCCTGGGAATTGACGGTGCCAGGGTGGAGGGACGAATCGTGAGCGTACGCATCAGTCGTCAGCATTGGGACGGGTTGTTGGGCGAACTGGACCAGGCGCGCCGCCAGCGCCATCTTCTGACGTATCGGGCCTTGCTGGAGCGTTTGCAGCTGCCGACCCCGGCCATGCAAACCCTGACCGCTGCCCTGGAGCATCTGGCGGCGCTCGACGCCAAGGCCGAACAACCCCTGCGCAGTTCGCTGGTGATCAGCCAGGGCGCCAGCCGTTTGCCGCGCACCGGTTTCTTTGAATGCGTTGAACGCCTCGGGCGTTTTTCCGGACCGTCCGATGGCGTCGCCGCCGCCTCCTGGCATGCCTCGGAAGTGGTGCGGGTATTCGAATACGAATACCCGGAATCGGCCGAGGCCTGAGTGTTTTTACGACTCAAGGCCCGCGCCGGCTATTGGCTGGCCCGACGGCTGTTTCACTGGTCGTGGTTCGTCCGCCAGCCGCGGGGCTGGCGTTGGCTCGAAGGCCAGTTCGCCCGCATGGCCAACCTCGGCGATGTCGGCGCCCAGAGCTTCTATGGGCACATCCTGACGTTTCGCGGCGTCGGCCTGGGGGCTCATGAGGAAGGCGTGCGCTTGCTGCGCCTGGCGGCGTTGGCGGGGGACGGCAAGGCGGCGTATCAAGTGGGCGTGATTGCGCTGGCCGGGACGCCGAGCAAGGCGCCGGATCCGGTTGAAGCCGCCCGGTTCTGGGGGATGGCTGTGAAGGCTGGGCATCCGTTGGCCGAGATCAAGCTCAAAGAGCTGGCTGCCGCATCACCCAACGACTGATCAACGCTGACCCGCCAGCAACGTCTGTTCCTGCCCCGGCATCAGCAAACTATCCAGCACATGCACGCTATAGCCTTGCACATGCTTGGCATGGTGCTTGGCCTGGGAGGCCATTTCCGCCAACTGGCTGGCATCGAGTTGCGCGCAGGCCTCGGGATGCAGATGGACCACGCCGATCGACAGTGACAGCAGGGGAAAGTCCTGGCGCACACCCTGGCGATTGAGTGCGGTGAAGCAGCCGGCTTCGAGGTGTTCGCTGCGATAGAAGCGTCGGCACTGGCTCTGGAAGTCGTCAAGCAGCTGGTTCAAACGTTTGCGCCAGTCTTCCGGGCTGAGCACCAGCAGGAAATCATCGCCGCCGATATGGCCGACAAAGTCGCGCGACGGGTCGACGCGGTCGTTGAGGCATTGCGCCAGGCACAGCAGGACTTCGTCGCCTCGGCCGTAGCCGTAGATGTCGTTGAAAGGTTTGAAGCTGTCGATGTCGACGTAGCAGATCACCGACTCCCGTTGCTGTTGCAGCAGCCGGGTCAGGCATTGCTGGATCGGGACGTTGCCCGGCAGCAAGGTCAGCGGATTGGCGTAACGGGCCTGCTGGATCTTCAGTTCAGTGATCAGCTTGAGCACATCAATAACGCGTCCGAGGCCGAGGTAGCCGCCGTTGAGGGTGATGATGAAGTCTTCTTCGATGCGCTGACGGGCGCGGCTGGTGATCAGGCGGCTGACCTGCTGCAGGGATTGGCTCAGCTCCACTGCGAGGAAGTCGTCGCTCATCAGCCGGCTGATGGGCTTGCGGGCAAACAGGTCGGTGGCAAAGGGCTTGAGCAAGGCATCGGAGAGCGAATGGCGATGGACGATGCCGCAGGGGTGACCCTGTTCGTCCAGCACCGCCAGCGAGTTCAGGTTGGCCTGGCGACGAAAGGCTTCCAGTACCGTCGCCGTGGCGGTGTCGCGGTCCACGGCGAGCTGTTCGTTGAGCAAAGGGCTGAGGTCATTGCCTTCCTCGTTCAGTGCCACGGCGTAGCTGTCCTGTCGCGGCATCAGCGCCCGGGCTTCCCGTGGCGGATGTTCCTGCGGGCGGCAGAGCAGATAGCCTTGGACCAGGTCAACGCCCATCTCGGTCAGCACCGTCAGTTCTTCCGTCAGCTCGATGCCTTCGGCAATGACCTGGGCCCGTGACGCCTTGGCAATT
The DNA here is from genome assembly GCF_004348895.1 of Pseudomonas vancouverensis. GTDB lineage: Bacteria > Pseudomonadota > Gammaproteobacteria > Pseudomonadales > Pseudomonadaceae > Aquipseudomonas > Aquipseudomonas vancouverensis. The sequence continues at coordinate 98,157 of NZ_RRZK01000038.1, read as the reverse complement.
TGCAGGATCGAACCGACGAACTCGCGCTTGAGGGCGTCCTGGTGGATGCCGTCGATGAAGTGACGGTCGATCTTCACGTAATCCGGGCGTAGCTCGGACCACAGACGCAAACTCGAATAGCCCGCACCCAGGTCATCCAGAGCGATGGAAAAGCCCATCGCCCGGTAGTGATGCAGGGCGGTTTGCAGCAGCTGGAAATCGTCGGTCGGGGTCTGCTCGGTGAGTTCGATGACCACCTGGCTCGGCGGGATACCGAAATCCTCCAGCAGTTGCAGGGTGCGCCCAGGCTGGTGGGCGGCTTCGAGCAAAGACTCCGGCGATACGTTGAGAAACAGCAGGCCGGGCAGTTGCTGCTCGTTGAAACGGCGGCAGGCACTTTCGCGGCAGGCGATTTCCAGCTCGCTCAAGCGTCCGGCCTGGCGGGCCACGGCGAACAGCGAAACCGGGGAGTGCAGGGGGCTGTTGGACGGGCCGCGGGTGAGGGCTTCATAGCCGACAATGCGACGTTCAGAGAGGCTGATGATCGGTTGGAACAGGCTGTGCAAACCGCTTTGACTCAGTATCGAGGTCAAGGCACTCAGCTGTTCGGTTGTGGTCATGGCGTTCTCTGGCGATAAAAAAAGGACCGGGCGTGCCCCTTTTGCAAAGGGTGCGCCCAGTCCTTTATTTCACGACAGATTGATGACTGTTTGATGACGATCCGCCGATCGCCATCATTAAATTGCCATCACTGGCCAGCAAACACTCAGTGTTTGGCCACCGCCGAGTTGAGTTTCAGGTAGTCCAGCAGAATCCGCCCGGTTTCGCTCAGGTAGGCATCATCTTCCGGTTTGGTGTTGTCCGGCTCGGCCGGAATGGCATCCTCGTCTTCTTTCTTCAGCTCTTTGAGCGGCTCTTCGCCCTTGGCCTTGCGACGGATGTTCTCCATGGCCAGTTGCTTGGCTTCGATATCGGCGTGCTGGGCACGACGATCGGCTTCATTGAGGCTAACGGTTTTTTCCGCCATCAGTTTCTGCGCCAGGGCCAGCTTGTCGCGGATGAAGACGAACTCGGCATCCTTCGCTGTACGCACGTCATGCTCGGACTTGAGCTGCGACAGGTACGGCTTGAACGGATCGGCCGCCGGCTTGATGGCTGCCTTGATGGTGTCCCACGGCATGGCTTCAGGCAGGGCGCTTTCGCCGATTTCCTTGGTGTCGATGATCGACGGGTAATCGATATCCGGCAACACGCCCTGGTGCTGGGTGCTCTGGCCGGAAACCCGGTAGAACTTGGCCAGGGTCAGCTTCAGTTCGCCATGGTTGAGCGGCTGAATGGTCTGCACGGTGCCTTTGCCGAAGGTCTGGCCGCCGATGATCAGCGCACGGTGGTAGTCCTGCATGGCGCCGGCGAAAATCTCCGAGGCCGAGGCAGACAGGCGGTTGACCAGCAACGCCATCGGGCCTTTGTAGAAGGCGCCCGGGTTTTCATCTTCGAGCACGTCGACACGGCCGTCGGCATTACGCACGAGGACCGTCGGGCCCTTGTCGATGAACAGGCTGGTCAGCTCGGTGGCTTCCTGCAGGGAGCCGCCGCCGTTGTTGCGCAGGTCGATGACCACGCCGTCGACTTTCTCTTTCTGCAGTTCGGTCAGCAGTTTCTTGACGTCACGGGTGGTGCTCTTGTAGTCCGGGTCACCGGCACGGAACGCCTTGAAGTCGAGGTAGAACGCCGGGATCTCGATCACGCCGAGCTTGTAGTCCTTGCCGTCCTGTTTCAGGTTCAGCACCGACTTCTTCACGGCCTGGTCTTCGAGCTTCACCGCTTCACGGGTGATCGGCACGATCTTGGTGGTCTGGTCGTTCGGCGCATTGCTCGCCGGGATCACTTCCAGGCGCACCACGGTGCCTTTCGGACCACGGATCAGCTTGACCACTTCGTCCAGGCGCCAGCCCACCACGTCGACCATCTCCTTGTTGCCCTGGGCAACGCCGATGATCTTGTCGGCCGGAGCCACCTGCTTGGTCTTGTCGGCCGGGCCTGCCGGCACCAGGCGCACGACTTTCACCTGGTCGTTGTCGCTTTGCAACACGGCGCCGATGCCCTCGAGGGACAGGCTCATGTTGATGTCGAAGTTCTCCGCGTTATCCGGCGACAGATAGTTGGTGTGCGGGTCGTAGGACATCGCGAAGGTGTTGATGTAGGCCTGGAAGATGTCTTCCGCACGGGTCTGGTCCAGGCGCGCCAACTGGTTCTTGTAGCGCTTGGTCAGGGTTTCCTGGATCTGCTTGGGATCCTTGCCGGCAATCTTCTGGCGCAGCACTTCGTCCTTGACGCGTTTGCGCCACAGGTCGTCGAGTTCTGCGGTGGACTTGAGCCAAGGGGCGTCCTTGCGGTCGATCAGCAAGGTCTCCTTGGTGGTGAAGTCCATCTTGTCGACGCCTTTGTCCAGCTCGGCGAGGGCGAAGTCCAGACGCGATTTCACGCGGTCCAGATAACGCTTGTAGATGGTGAAGCCGGCGTTCAGGTCGCCGCTCTTGAGGAAGTCGTCGAACTGCGTCTTCCACTTGTCGAATTCGGCAATGTCGCTGGCCAGGAAATAGCTGCGCGACGGATCCAGCAGCTTGAGGTAGCTGTCGTAGATGATCACGGAACGTGCGTCATCGAGCGGCGGCTTGCTGTAGTGGTGGCGCTTGAGCAGCTCCACGACGTTCAGGCTGGCGATCACTTCGTCACGATCGGGTTGAAGATTGTCCCAGCTGTTGGCTGCGAATGTATTGCCCGACATCGGCAACAGGCCGATACCGATGAATAAAGCGAGGGCGGTGCTGGGGAACAAATGCTTCATGCTGATTCGACGCGGGGACAATTGATAACGCATATTAGGCCGTCTTTGAAGTCGCCGGATCTTTGGGAGCCGGTCGCATAATGCAAAAAGCCCGGCGCTATAGCTTCGGGCTCAGTCCAGACTCACTATGGAGGCACTGTGAAAGCATTGCAAGGCGTTGACGGTCAAGTGGTGTGGGTTGATGAGCCGAGTCCTGCTTGCGATGCGGGGCAAGTTCGCATTCGCGTGGCGGCAGCGGGTCTCAATCGCGCCGATTTGTTGCAAAAAGCTGGCCTATATCCACCGCCACGGGGGGCCAGCCAAGTGCTCGGTCTAGAGTGTTCGGGGGTGATCAGCGAGGTCGGTCCGGGCTCGTCCTGGCAGGTCGGCGATCGGGTCTGCGCCTTGCTGGCCGGGGGCGGGATGGCCGAAGAGGTGGTTGTCGACGGGCGGCATGTGCTGCCGGTTCCCGAGGCAATATCGCTGGTCGAAGCGGCGGCACTGCCGGAAGTCTACGCCACTGTATGGTTGAATTTGTTTCAACTGGCGGCGCTCAAGCCTGGGCAGAAGGTTCTTCTGCATGCCGGAGCAAGTGGAATTGGTTCAGCCGCCATTCAGCTGTGCAAGGCGTTCGGCAACCCTTGCTGGGTCAGCGTCGGTTCTGCCGAGCGTTTGGCCTACTGTGAAGCACTGGGCGCCCAGGGCGGCGTAGTGCGTGGCGATGACCTGGAAAGCCTGAAGGATCTGGGCCCCTTCGATGTGATTCTCGACCCGGTCGGCGGCAACTACGCGGCGCTGAACCTGAAACTGCTGGCGCAGGATGGCCGTTGGGTGTTGATCGGCTTGATGGGCGGACGCGAGGCCAAGCTCGACCTGGCCCAACTGCTGGCCAAGCGTGTGCAGTTGCTGGGTTCGACCTTGCGTAGCCGTGACGATCAATTCAAGGCCGATCTGTTCAGTGACCTGGGTCAGCATGTCTGGCCGCTGTTTGCCGAAGGACGCTTGAGCCCGCAATTGGCCAGGACCTTCCCGATCAAGGACGCCGAGGCGGCATTTGCCGAGTTGGCGAGCAATACGGTGGCGGGGAAGGTGGTGCTGGTGATCGACGAAAGCCTGAGCTGACGACACCAGACCTGCGCAAGCGGGGTCGCTCGGGAGGTGGCCAGGGCAGTCGCTATCAATAGTGACTGCCAGGCCGCTGGATTTACTCGCCGCGATAGATGCAACCGCTGGTGCAGGTTTCGTGGATGCGGATTGCACTGAGCTCCGGCAGCAAAGGCTTCATTTCATTCCAGATGAATTTGGCCAGCACTTCACTGGTCGGGTTTTCCAGGCCGGGAATGTCGTTCAGGTAGTTGTGGTCCAGGCGTTCGTACAGCGGCTTGAAGATCGCCTTGATCTCGGAGAAGTCGCGAATCCAGCCGGTGTGCGGATCGAGGTCGCCGCTCAGGTGCAGCGCCACTTTGAACGAGTGACCGTGCAGGCGACCGCACTTGTGGCCGTCCGGTACGTGAGGCAGGCGGTGGGCGGATTCGAAAGTAAACTCTTTGAAAATTTCCACAGTATCTTCAGCTCTGTTCAGGTGGCGTTCGCCGCAGCGATTCGGGCAGGCGGCGAGTTTAACAGCTTGTCCTGACTAAAGGGTCAGCAAGCGCTCGCCGAGTCGACCGCTGGCGGCCAGTTCGAGGAACTCGTCGCCCATGCGCCGGCTTTCTTCCATGGTCGCCCGCCAATACTTCTGCCGGCTCGCGGCGTCACCCATGAAGCGCTTGAAGTCGTTACGGTCCGGCAGCTTGCCGTAGGGCAGGCGGGCCAGGTATTGCCTGGAGGGCGCCAGCAGCACCACGTTTTGCAGGCGCGTCGGGCAGCCGCGGCGCCACGGAAGGGTCTTGTCGAACCAGCCGGGAATCACCCGGTCGGTGAAGTGCGGGTAGAGCACGATGTCATTGCCGCTATACGGCAGGTCGAGGTGGTAGTCGAGCAGGCCGCCATCGCGGAAGGTGCCGGCGCCGGCCCCCGGCAGCTCGCGCACGCCTTCCATGACCATCGGGATCGAGCCGGAAGCCAGCAACGCCTGGCGCAGGTTGCCGGCGTTGAGGGCGACGAAGCGCGAGGGGAAGTCGTTCAGCGCATTCACCGGCGGGGCCAGGCGCGGGTCGTGGATGATCAGGCGCTCGAAGTGCCGCGCCAGTCGCGCCCGACCGCGCAGGTTGTCGGCGATTACCGACGACAAGCCCAACCCCAGTCGGCCACGATGATCGTCCGCCAGCAGGCCGTGGCTCTTCACCACCATGATGTTCAAGCGGTAATCGCTATTGCTGAGGATTGAGGCGTCGCGGCCGTCGAGCAGGTCGTTGAGCATGCGCTGCGAGCTCTGGCTGATCTGTGCCATGGTCACGCCTTTGGCAAAGTCCTGCTCGGTGTACAGCTGTCCAAGGCGGCGAATGCCTTCGGCGGCGTCGGGCAGGCAGGCACTGGCGAAGCGCCAGGAACCCACCGAGGCGCCGATCAGCGAGCGTTCACGGGGCGCCGCCGGTAACCACTCGCCGAACAGCGCCAGGTCCAGACCCTGAATGCCCAGGGCTTTTGGCCCGCCCGCAGCGCCGGGCAGGGTGCCGACATCGATGGCGTTCAATCCCTGTTCACGAATGCGCGCGAGTGCTCGCGGTCCGGCCTTGATCGTCAAGGAAGGAAACTTGATGTGGATAGCGGTCATACCGGTCTCGATGTCTGGCAAGCGGAGAATTATAGGGGCTATGGATGTCAGCAGTAATGGCCATTCAGCTTCAATTAAGTTCACCCGGTTAAGGTGGCGCCCGTACGCAATCGGCAAAAGCGACGGAGCCCCCCCCATGAAAACCCTCACCGGCCTGGTCGCCGCGACCCTCATCGGCCTGACCGCCAGCCTTGCCCAGGCGCGCGACCTCGGCCCGGATGAAGCGCTCAGGCTGCGTGACGCTGGTACCATTGTGTCTTTCGAGGTACTCAATGCCACCGCACTGGCCAAGCATCCTGATTCGGTCTTGACTGAGACCGAGCTCAAGGAAGCCTTCGGCAAGTACATCTACCAAGTGGAATTGCGCGACACTCAGGGCGTTGAATGGGACCTGGAATTAGACGCCGTCAGCGGGCACGTGCTCAAGGATCATCAGGATTCGTAATGAAGCTGATTTTTTCAAATGGATGCAGCGGCCGTTGCCTGGCACTGGTGCTGCTGACGTTCTGTTCGCTGGCGATGGCCCGCGACCTGGATCAGGATGAAGCCCTGCGCCTGCGTCAGAAGGGGGTCATCCTGCCGCTGGAGCAATTGTTGCAGCAGGCAATGGATCGCTACCCCGGTGCCAAGCTGCTGGAAGCCGAGCTGGAAGAAAAACACGACCTGTACATTTATGAAGTCGAATTGCTGACTCCTGAAGGCATTGTCCGCGAACTGGGCATCAATGCGAGCAACGGCGTTTTGCTCAAAGACAAGGAAGATTGATCCATGCGTTTGCTTCTGGTCGAAGACCATGTACCACTGGCGGATGAGCTGCTGGCTGGCCTCAATCGCCAGGGCTACGCCGTGGATTGGCTGGCCGACGGTCGCGATGCGGTGCATCAGGGCAGCACCGAACCCTATGACCTGATCATCCTCGACCTTGGCTTGCCGGGCTTGCCGGGGCTCGATGTGTTGGCGCAATGGCGTGCGTCCGGGCTGGCCACGCCGGTGCTGATTCTCACCGCCCGCGGCTCCTGGGCCGAACGCATCGAAGGGCTGAAGGCCGGTGCCGACGATTACCTGACCAAGCCCTTTCATCCTGAGGAGCTGTACCTGCGCATCCAGGCGCTGCTGCGGCGTTCCCATGGCCAGGTCAATCAGCCGACCCTGCAGGCCGCTGGCTTGCATCTGGATGAAGGCCGCCAGTGCGTGGTTCGCGACGGCAACGACATTCAGCTGACCGCCGCCGAATTCCGATTGCTGCGCTACTTCATGCTGCATCCCGAGCAGATACTTTCGAAAAGCCACTTGGCCGAACACCTGTACGACGGTGAAACCGAGCGCGATTCCAACGTGCTTGAAGTCCACGTCAATCACTTGCGGCGCAAGCTCGGCAAAAGCGTGATCGAAACCCGTCGCGGCCAGGGTTACCTGTTTGGCGGACAGGCCCGGTGAGATCGATCCAGCGCCGTTTGAGCCTGGGCCTGATCAGCGTGCTGCTGATCGTCGGCCTGGTGTTGGCGCAGACCAGCCTGTGGCTGTTCGAGATGGGCTTGCAGCGTTATCTCGAAGACGACCTGCGCACCGACAGCGAAAGTTTGCTGGTGGCCCTGGTACGCGGCCCGCAAGGCCTGCAACTGGATGAGCGCCATCTGTCACCGGCTTATCAACGGCCTTATTCCGGGCATTATTTCCGCATCGATTTCGCCGACAATCACTGGCGTTCCCGTTCGTTATGGGACCAGGAATTGCCGAAACTCGACCAGCCCGGCCTGCACAGCAACCTGCAACTGGGGCCGGAAGGGCAGCAGTTACTGGTGCTGCGTACCGACTACAAACGTCTTGGGCAGGCGGTTACCATCAGCGTCGCCCAGGACTACACCCCGGTGCGTGAAAGCTTCAGGCGCATACAAAAGTTGGGGTTGGGGCTGGGTGTCGCGGGGTTGTTGCTGATCCTGCTGCTGCAACGGCTCACCGTGCGCCGGGCCTTGCGGCCGCTGGAAGCCGCCCGCGAACAGATCGCGCAATTGCAACAGGGTCAGCGTTCGCAACTGGATGATCAGGTGCCGGTGGAGCTGGAGCCGTTGGTGGCGCAGATCAACCATCTGCTGGCCCACACCGAGGACAGCCTCAAGCGTTCGCGCAATGCCCTGGGCAACCTGGGGCATGCCTTGAAAACGCCGCTGGCGGTGTTGTTGAGTCTGGTTTCGAGTGAGCAACTCGACGCGCACCCGCAGCTGCGCAAACTGCTCAAGGAGCAGCTTGAGCAGGTCGAGCAACGCCTCAGTCGCGAGCTCAACCGTGCGCGCCTGTCCGGTGATGCGCTGCCCGGTGCCTTGTTCGATTGCGACGCCGAGCTGCCCGGGTTGCTGATGACCCTGAACATGATTCACGGCGAACACCTGACCTTGAGTTATCGCGCGCCCGCCGCATTGCAATTGCCCTGGGATCGCGAGGATCTGCTAGAGCTGTTGGGCAACCTGCTGGACAACGCCTGCAAGTGGGCGGATGCCGAAATTCGCTTGAGCGTGGTCGAGTTGCCGACGGCATTCGAGCTGAGTATCGAAGACGATGGCCCGGGCATTGCGCAGGATCAGCGCGACCAGGTGTTCAGCCGTGGCACCCGTCTGGATGAGCAGACCCAGGGGCATGGGCTGGGCCTGGGGATCGTGCGCGATATCGTCGATACCTGGGGTGGCCGGTTGACGCTCGGTGAAAGCGAGTGGGGCGGGTTGAAGGTGTTGGTGCAACTGCCCAAGCGTGTTTGAACTGAATTAACTGTAGGAGCGAGCATGCTCGCGATGACGGTATGCCAGTCAACGTCAATGTTGATGATCTACCGCTATCGCGAGCAAGCTCGCTCCCACAGGGGATGCATGCGCCTCAGGTGTGATGAATCTCCCGATCCTTGGTCTCCGGCATGAAGAAAATGCCCAGGATCGCCGTCATCACTGCGATGACGATCGGATACCACAGCCCGTAATAGATATCCCCGGTGGCCGCGACCATGGCGAAGGCCACCGTCGGCAGGAAGCCGCCGAACCAGCCATTGCCAATGTGGTAGGGCAGCGACATCGACGTGTAGCGGATGCGCGCCGGGAACAGTTCCACCAGCCACGCGGCAATCGGGCCGTAGACCATGGTTACGTAGATCACCAGGACGGTCAGCAGCAGCAATACCATCGGATAGTTGGTCTTCGCCGGATCGGCTTTTTCAGGGTAACCGGCCTCTTTCAGCGCCGTACCCAGGGTGGCGGTAAAGGTATCGTTGCTGGTCTTGAAGTCGGCCGCCGGCATGCCGGTGCCTTCGAAGCTCTGCACCACTTTGTCGCCGATGCGCACTTGCGCCACGGTGCCCGGCTCGGCTTTCACGTTCTCATAGGGGATGGCTCTTTTCGCCAGTATGGTCTTGGCCAGGTCACAGGAACTGGTGAATTTGGCCTTGCCCACCGGGTCGAACTGGAACGAGCACTGATCGGGATTGGCGATCACCGTGACCGGGTTTTTCTCCTGGGCGATGAACACATCGGGGTTACCGTACTGGGTCAGTGCATGGAAGATCGGGAAGTAGGTCACCGCCGCCAGGATGCAGCCGGCCATGATGATGCCCTTGCGACCGATGCGGTCGGAGAGACTGCCGAAGACGATGAAGAACGGCGTGCCGATCAGCAGTGCGCCGGCAATCAGCAGGTTGGCGGTTTGCGGATCGATCTTCAGCGTCTGCAGCAGGAAGAACAACGCATAGAACTGCCCGGTGTACCAGACCACGGCCTGGCCGGCGGTGCCACCTAGCAGGGCCATGATCACGATCTTCAGGTTGTCCCAGCGCGCGAAAGACTCGGTCAGCGGCGCCTTGGACGCCTTGCCTTCGGCCTTCATCTTCAGGAACACCGGTGACTCGCTGAGTTGCAGGCGAATGTACACCGAGACGATCAGCAGCAGGATCGAGATCAGGAAAGGGATCCGCCAGCCCCACGCCTCGAAGGCCTCGGTGCCCAGGGCGGTGCGACAGGCGAGAATCACCAGCAGCGAAAGGAACAGGCCAAGGGTCGCGGTGGTTTGAATCCAGGAGGTGAAATAGCCGCGTCGGCCTTTGGGCGCATGCTCGGCCACGTAGGTCGCCGCGCCGCCGTATTCACCACCCAACGCCAGGCCCTGCAATAGCCGCAGGGTGATCAGGATGATCGGTGCGGCGACGCCTATGGTCGCGTAGTTGGGTAGCAGCCCGACGATGGCCGTGGACACGCCCATTATGATGATGGTGATGAGAAATGTGTGTTTGCGCCCGATCATGTCGCCCAGCCGGCCGAACACAATGGCGCCGAAGGGCCGCACGGCGAAGCCTGCGGCGAAGGCGAGCAGGGCAAAGATAAAGGAAGTGGTCTCATTGACCCCGGCAAAGAAATGCTTGGCGATGATCGCCGCGAGGGAGCCGTAGAGGTAGAAATCGTACCATTCGAACACGGTGCCCAGGGAGGAGGCGAAGATGACTTTGCGCTCCTCCCGGGTGACGCCATGGTTGGGCGCGCTGCCCGTGGATGCACTGTAGGTTGCCGTCATGAGTGTTCTCCGTGTTGCTATGGTCAGGCCGGAGCACCTCTCACGTATTGCCGCACCCTGGCCCTGGGGCTGTTGTCTTCGGACACGAAAAGACGGCCTCGCATGGCTGCAAGGTCTTTAGAAAGCATAATCAGCTTTGCCCAGATATCCACTCGCCATCATTTGCATGGCTGAGTCGGGACCTGTAGGAACGAGCATGCTCCTACAGGGGGGGAGGCAGGATCAGACGCGGAACTGATCCATCAGGCTCTGCTGCTGGTTCGCCAGGCTGTTCAACGACTGGCTGACCCGCGCCGATTCATTGGCCTGCCCCGACAGCGACTCGGTCACGTCGCGAATGGTTGCCACGTTGTTGTTGATCTCTTCGGCCACCGCGCTTTGCTCTTCAGCGGCGCTGGCGATCTGCATGTTCATGTCGTTGATCACCGTCACCGCATCGCCGATCTGACGCAGTGCAGTCACCGCCTGGCCGACCTGCTCGACACTGCCCTGGGCCTGACGGTGGCTGTTGTTCATCGACCCCACCACGTCCTGGGTGCCGCTTTGCAGCTGCTCGATCACCAGGCGGGTTTCTTCCACCGACTCCTGGGTGCGCCGCGCCAGGTTGCGCACCTCGTCGGCAACCACGGCAAAGCCACGCCCGGCTTCACCGGCACGGGCCGCTTCGATGGCGGCGTTGAGGGCCAACAGGTTGGTCTGCTCGGCAATGGCACGGATCACTTCCAGCACCGAGCCGATTTTCTCGCTGTTGGCGGCCAGGCCTTCGACCTGAACCATCGCCGCGTTCATGTCGGCGGCAAGATTGTCGATGCTCGCGGTGGTGCGGTCGATCACGGTCAGGCCCTCGCGGGTGGCCTGATCGGCATCCCGGGCAGCGTGGGCGGCCTGGGCGGCACTGCGGGCGACGTCTTGTGCGGTGGCGCTCATTTCATGTGAGGCGGTGGCGACCTGATCGACCTGGCGGTACTGCTGTTCCATGCCGGCGCTGGTCTGGGTGGCGATAGCGGAGGACTGGTCGGCGGTACTGCGCGCGTCCTGTACCGAACGTTTCACTTCGGCAATGATCGGTTGCAGCTTGTCGAGGAAACGGTTGAACCAGCCGGCCAGTTGGCCCAGTTCGTCCTGCTTGTCGTAGGCCAGGCGGCGGGTCAGGTCACCCTCGCCACTGGCGATGTCTTCGAGCATGTGCGCCACGCCGAGAATCGGCTTGGTCACGCTGCGTGCCATCAGCCATACCAGTCCCAGGCCCAGCAGCGCGGCGAGCACGCCGAGGCTGAGTTCGATCAGGGTGCCGTTGGTGTTGCTGTCATCCAGTTGCTTTTTCAGGGCTTCGGCAGGACCGACCAGGACTTGCTCCGGCACGTCGAGCAATACGCCCCACGACTTGCCGCCGGGAATCGGCTGGAACGGTGCCAGCACTTTCAGTTGCTGGTTACCGTGCAGGCTGTCGGTTTTGCTGCTGGCGGCGAGCCTGCGCAGCAGTTCCGCGCCGCTGGTCTGGTCCACGGCATCCAGGCGCTGGCTGAGCTTGCTGGCGTCGGGGCTGTAACCGGCAAGCAGGCCGGCAGGGCTGATGATGCTGACGCTGGTCTGGCCGTCATACAGCTTCTTGCTTGCGCCCTGACTGAGGGTTTGCAGGCTGTTGAGGTTGATGTCCACCGAGAGCGAGGCGATGACTTTGCCGTTGGCGATCAACGGGAAGACAATGCTGGTCATCAGCACCCTCTGCCCATCGATCTCATAGAAGTAGGGCTCGATCACGCACGGCTTGAGCGTGGCCCTCGGGCAGGTGAACCAGGCGTTGGCCGCTTCGCCGCTGGGGCCGGTGCTGGTGTCGGCGAGGTCTTTTTCCGGCAGCGACATCGAGGTCAGCTTGCCTGCGGTCGGTTGCGACCAGTACAGGGCGAAACGGCCCTTGTCGTTGCTGCCCAGCTCCGCCTGATTGGCGAACAGCTCGTCCTTGCCGTCCAGCGCGTTGGCCTCGAACACCAGGGACAGGCCGAGCAGTTCCGGGTTGGCTTGCAGGGCCGACTTGACCTGACGGGTCAGGTCTTCACGCAGGTCGAAGGCATCGAGAAAGCGCTTCTCGGCCTGATCACGCAAGAACAGCACCTGACGCGAAAAGCCATGGCCATATTGATAGGCGTCCATGAATTGCTGGCGAATGCCCAGCGCCTGGTTTTCGCCCTGGGACTCGATCCGTGCCTGGGCCGCTTCGGTCAGCATCTCCATGCTCGAGGCTTTCACCAGCTCGGAGCTGTGCTCCATGCGGTACAGCGAAAGGCCTACCAGCAGGGTCACGATGCCCGCCAGGCAGAGCCCGGCCAGCAGGGTGATTTTCCATTGAATGGAAAGTTGTCTGAGCGACATGAAAACGTCCTTATTTCGATAAATATCTGAGACTTTGCACTGTAACGGCCGGGATCCGGCTTTCTTTATTCCATCTTTCGGCTGTGGATCCCCTGTAGGAGCGAGCTTGTTCGCGATGGAGGCCAACGATAACGCGGGGAGCCTGAACGCCCGCGTTGTTCATTCGTTCATCGCGAGCGTGCTCGCTCCTACAGGTATTCACATGCCGTTACGAATCCGCAGGCCCATCGCACTTTGACAAGGCGACAGCGGTCCGGCAAAGTGCGCGCCCTCTAATAAAACCCATTCCTCATCCGCTGGCGGCTGACACAGACCGCCGGCCGGACTCTTTTCGCTTGCCCAGAGGTAACGTTATGAATGCAGTCATTGCCGCGGTTGGCATCATGCTGGTGCTCAGCCTGTCCCGCGTGCATGTGGTGATCGCCTTGATCGTCGGCGCGCTGGTCGGTGGCTTGACCGGTGGTCTGGGGATCGAAGCGACGCTGAAAGCGTTCAACAGCGGCCTGGGTGGTGGCGCGACCGTGGCGCTGTCCTATGCCTTGCTCGGTGCGTTCGCGGTGGCTATCGCCAAGTCCGGTCTGGCCCACGCCTTGGCCGACAAGGCCCTGGCCATGGTCGACCGCCAGCACGCCACGGGTGGTGGCCAGGTCAAATGGCTGCTGATCGGCCTGCTGTGGGTCGTGGCCATCGCCTCGCAGAACATCCTGCCGATCCATATCGCGTTCATTCCATTGCTGGTGCCGCCGCTGCTATATGTGCTGACCAGGCTGCAACTGGACCGGCGCCTGATCGCCTGCGTCATGACCTTCGGTCTGATCACGCCCTACATGTTCCTGCCGGTGGGTTTCGGCAATATCTTCCTCAACGAAATCCTGCTGGCCAACGTCGCCCGCAGCGGTGTCGACATCACCGGCATCAACGTCACCCACGCCATGGGTATTCCGGCGATGGGCATGGTCGCAGGCCTGCTGATTGCCTTCATCAGCTACCGCAAGAAACGTGTCTACAACCTGGAAAAAATCGAGCAGGTCGAACAGGTCGCGGTGCAATACAACCCGTTGAGCCTGGTGGTCGCCGGTGTGGCGATTGCCGCCGCGTTCATCGTTCAGTTGCTGCTGGACTCGATGATTATCGGCGCATTGGCCGGCTTCCTGATCTTCTCGGTCTCCGGCATCGTCAAGTGGCGCGACACCGACGACCTGTTCACCGAAGGCATGAAGATGATGGCGATGATCGGTTTCATCATGATCGCCGCCTCCGGGTTCGCCGAAGTGATGAAGGCCACCGGTGAAGTGCAGACACTGGTCGAGTCTTCGGCCGCGTACATCGACCACAGTAAAGGCGTGGGTGCCCTGTTGATGTTGTTGGTGGGGTTGCTGGTGACCATGGGCATCGGCTCGTCGTTTTCCACGGTGCCGATCCTGGCAGCGATCTTCGTGCCGTTGTGCGTGCAACTGGGCTTCAGCCCGCTGGCCATCGTGTGCATCGTCGGCACCGCCGGTGCCTTGGGGGATGCCGGGTCCCCGGCGTCGGACTCGACCCTCGGCCCCACCTCCGGTCTGAATATCGACGGCCAGCACCATCACATCTGGGACACCGTGGTGCCGACCTTCCTGCATTACAACCTGCCGTTGCTGGCGTTTGGCTGGGTTGCGGCGATGGTGCTGTAAAACCTTTTCCCTTGTAGGAGCGAGCTTGCTCGCGATTGCAGTCTGTCAGCGGCATGGATGGCGATTGTTTCACCGCGATCGCGAGCAAGCTCGCTCCTACAGGGGTTGACCGCGTTCAACTTTTGTCCCGGCGTGCCGTTAAAGCCTTTAACCACGCCCAACAGAGTGAACGTCATGCGCATGAGCCTCAAGGCCAAAGTCCTGTCCCTGGCTGTCCTCCCGGTGTTGCTGTTTGCGCTGGTCATCAGCCTGACCACGCTGTTCATCCTGCAGGAGCAGGCCACCAAGGAAGTCGAGCAAACCCGCGAGCGACTGCTCGGCGATGCCAAGGCTACCCTGCAAAGCTATGTCGCCGTGGCCATGACCACGATCAAGCCCCTCTACGACGCCGCGGCCCCTGGCGATGATGCGGCGCGGGCGCAGGCGATCAAGCTGTTGTCGAACATCAGCTATGGCAAGGACGGTTACTTCTTCGGCTACGACTCCAACACCGTGCGCCTGTTCAAGGCCAAAGACCCCGAAGGCGTGGGCAAGAGCTTCAAGGACAACCGCGATCCGAATGGCGTCTACGTCAATCGCGAACTGGTGAACGTGGCGAAGGACGGCTCCCACTACCTGCAATACAGCTCACCGCTACCGGGCAACGCTCAGGTGCTGGTGCCCAAGCTTGGCTATACCGAGTACTTGGCGAAATGGGACATGGCGGTGGGTACTTCGGTCAATCTCGACGGCATCGAAGCGCAAGTGGCGGTGGTCGAGGCCAAGGTTCACGAGCGCATGACCGGAATGGTGCTGACTATCCTCGGTATCGCCGTGGTGGTGCTCCTGGTGATTGCCGCAGCCGGGGTGTTGCTGGCCAATACCATCCTGCGTCCGCTGCACCTGATGAAAGCCAACCTCGACGACATTGCTGCAGGCGAGGGCGACCTGACCCGTCGCTTGAGCATCACCAGCCAGGACGAACTCGGTGAACTGGCCGGCTCGTTCAACCGCTTTGTCGACAAGATCCACGGCCTGGTACGGCAGATCACCGAAATGACTTCGCAACTGACCGGGCTGGTGAGCCAGGTGTCGGACCAGGCGCAGCGTTCGGATCAGGCCATGGAACGTCAACGCCACGAGACCGATCAGGTGGCTACCGCGATCAACGAAATGTCGGCGGCCGCCCATGAGGTGGCCAAGAGCGCACAGAACGCCGCCGTTGCCGCCCGGCAAACCGATGAAGAAGGCCAGGCCGCCAAGCGTGTGGTTGCCGGCAGCATCGAGAAAATTCATGCCCTGGTGGACGACATTCGCAGCAGCGGGGTGTCGTTGGACAGTTTGCAGAAGGACGTGTCGTCGATTGTCAGCGTGCTCGGGGTGATTCGCTCGATCGCCGAGCAGACCAATCTGCTGGCGCTCAACGCCGCCATCGAGGCGGCCCGCGCCGGTGAAGCCGGACGCGGTTTCGCCGTGGTGGCCGATGAGGTGCGGGCATTGGCCAGTCGTACGCAGATCAGCACCCAGGAAATCCAGGGCATGATCGACCGCTTGCAGGCCGGTACTCAGTCGGCGGTGGAAGCCATGCGTCGCTCCAGCGAAGCGGGCGACGGTACGTCGGCCCAGGCCAATGAGGCCGGTGCGTCACTCGATGCCATGGCCCAGCTGATCGCCACCATCAACTCGATGAACGCCCAGATCGCCAGCGCCGCCGAAGAGCAGACGGCCGTGGCCGAGGAGATCAACCGCAGCGTGCATCAGATCGCGGTGGCGGTGGATAACGTGGCGGATGAAACCCAGTTGGGTGCGCAGACGTCGCGTAGCCTGGCGGATCTGGGGCAGCGGTTGGGCCGTCTGGTCGGGCAGTTCAGGATCTGAATCGCAGCCTATTTGTGGCAAGAAATGCTTTTTGTGGCGAGGGAGCTTGTCGGATCGCCGCACCGTCCCGTATGAGTGCGCAGCGCTCACCAGTTTTTTGGGGCCGCTGCGCAGCCCAACGCGAGCAAGCTCGCTCGCCACAAGCTCGCTCGCCACAATTTCGCGCGCCACGGGATCTAAGGTCTGTCCCAGTAAGGCACTTCGCCAAAGCACTCCAGGTAGAAATCAATCACCGTCCGCACCTTCACCGACAACCGGCGGCTGCCCGGCCAAAGCACGGCGATCTGTTGCGGCTCGACACTGTTCGAGACCTGGTAGTCCCCCAGCACCGGCACCAGCGTGCCGTGGCGCACCGCCTCACCAATCAACCATGATGGAAACATCACCAGTCCCAGGCCTTGTTCGGCCGCCTGGGTCAGGGTGTCGGCGTGGTTGCCGGTGATGGGGCCTTTCACCGAATGTGCCGTCCAGTCTTGTTGGCCCTGGCGGAAAAACCAGCGCTGCAAGCCGGCCGCGCCCTTGTAGGCCAGGCACTGGTGGGTGGCGAGGTCGGCGGGGTGCTGCGGCGTGCCGTGGCGATTGAGGTAGGCGGGACTGGCCGCCACTTGAAAGCGGTGGGGCGCCAGAATCCGTGCCTGCATGCTGGAGTCATGCAATGGACCGATGCGAAATAACAGGTCGGCACCTTCCTGCAACGGGTCGACGTAGTGGTCGGTCTGCTGGATGTCCAGTTGCAGTTTCGGGTAGCGCTCGCATAACCGCCCCAGCCAGGGCGTCAGGTGCCGCTGGCCGAACACCACGGGGGCGTTGATACGCACCAGTCCACTGGGCTCGCTGTGCTGTTCACGCAGGGCCTGCTCGGCTTCCTCCAGTTGCGCCAATACCAGTCGCGCGTGATGGCCGAGCATCCGCCCGGCTTCGGTGGGAGTGACGGCGCGGGTGTGACGGTAAAGCAATTGCTGGTTCAGGGCCTGCTCCATCAACTGGATTTGCCGGGAAATGGAGGAGGGCGCGAGGCCCTCGCGGCGAGCCACTTCGGAAAAACTGCCGTGATCGAGCACGGCGACAAACAGCCGAAGTGACTTGAAACCCAGTTCATTAAGGCCGTGCATGGGGATTCCTGTTGTGCGTGTTACGCAAAAGTGTTGTCAGGATGCGCCCGTTTATCGCACAGCACCACCCACTGATAATGCGCGCCTGTTTCATTCCGCCACGGTCCTGTGGGAGCTGGCTTGCCAGCGAAAGCGTCAGTCCAGACGACATCACCTTGTCTGACATATCGCCATCGCCGGCAAGCCAGCTCCTACAAGGTGGGCGTCTTGTCTGATTACCCAGAGGTTTTCCATGCAATCTTCTTCCATCAACCAAGCGGCCGGCGTCACCACGCCTGCCGTCAAATCCGGACTGCGCCTGTTGCTGTTGCCGCTGGTGATCCTTGCCGGCATGGGGCTCTCGGTCGAGGCCGGATTGCTCGGGCCTTTGGGCGCGCAGGTCGGGCATCTGTGGGCGACCTTGAGCATCTTCGGCGTCGGCTCGGCGATTCTGTTTTTAATCCTGCTGTTCAGCGGCCCCCAACAGGGGCCTGCGTTCGGCGAACTGCCGCGCTGGCAGTTGATTGGCGGGTTCCTGGGACCGATGTACGTGGTGGTTCTGACACTGGCCACGCCACACATCGGCATCGCGATGACGATGATCGCGATCCTCTCCGGGCAGGTCGGCAAGAGTGTGCTGATCGACCACTTCGGCTGGTTCGGTGCCCCTCGCAAAAAGGTCAATGCTGAGCGCTGGCTGGCGTTGTTGTTGATTGTCGCGGCACTTGTGCTGATTGCTCGGGGTTGATGATGAGTCTGATTATTCTGTTGGCGGTGGTGGTGGCGGCCGGTGCGGTGTTGAGCGTGCAGGCCGCGATCAATGGTCGGCTTGGGGAAACGGTCGGCGTGTTGCGCAGCAGTTTGCTGACCTTCGTCGTGGGCACGATCACCACGGGTTTGCTGATTGTGTTTTTTGAACCGGCTCACGCGGTAAGCCTGCTGGAGGTGCCGAAATGGCAGCTCGGCGGCGCGTTGTTTGGTGTGGTCTACATGATGGTGATGGTCGGCGCGGTGCCTCGGGTGGGGACAGCGGTGGCGACGGTCGCCGTGATTGTCGGGCAGTTGGGGATGGGCATGCTGATCGACAATTTCGGCTGGCTGGGGAATCCGGCGATCGAGCTTTCCGGCAGCCGGGTTTTGGCGATGGTGTTGTTGGGGCTGGCCTTGGTGTTCATGTATCGCAGCAGTGGTCGGCAGGAGAGGTGAAGATCTTTTCGCATCGCCAATGAGGACGCCATCGTCAGCAGTCCTACAGGGGGTGTGTCAGCGTTGACGGAGTTTGCATCCGGTCGGTCGGGTTTTTCACGGTCGCGGATTCAACTCCTACACTGATAGGCACCGGTTGATCTTTCAACCCTCGGCGACCACCACCCAAGGAGCCAGACCATGACCGAACGTACCTGCGACTGTCCGAAATGCAACTGCAAGCTCGGCGACCACCCGGTCGTGCGCCACGGCAAGCACTATTGCTGTGAAGCCTGCGCCAAGCATCACGAGCACGGCGAGGAGTGCACCAGCAAAGGCTGCAAGTGCGCCCACTGACAACCCGCAAATACAGAGACGTGGAGCCTAATCAGGCTCCACTTCCAGCCTGAAGCTGCCATCTTCGAGCCGCTCACTGTGGCGAACCGTGCCCTGCAGGCGCCTGCCTTCGACCCGAAGCACCAGGGCCGTGGCTTGCTCCAGATCTTCAGGCAGCGGCGCCAGGACGCGAATTGCAAAGCAGAACGGATCATGCTCGACCTGCTCCAGACTCACTCGACACTCCACGCTCGTGGTGTCGTACTCCAGTTGCGCCAGGCTGCTGACGGCTGTCGCAGTCATGTCTCTTCCCCCCGATGCTGATGGTTGTCAGAGATTAGCTTGCCGGCCGCCAGGTGACATTTTCCACGCCGAATTTTTCCGCCATCGGTTTGCTGGTCTTTTGCACCTTTTCACGGCCAAAGCGCGGAATTCGACCTACGCCCGCGTCGCAGCTCGCCCAGTGCCACGCCTCCGCGTTATCCATCTTCTCCAGACGGATAATGAATGACTTGGGAACACCGTGAAGGGTGTAGTCGATGACAAATAGCTTGGTGTTGTTCATAAAGCCCCTGATCCTCCCTGTTGTACATAGAAGGATCGCCAGGCTCGCGGAAAATTCACTCGGATTCTCAGGCGGTTGCAGTCGCTGGCGGCCAGTGCCGGGCCTCGCTACCATGGAGCCTTCCTCCAAACCCAATGAACATTGACCATGGCCCTTGCCGCGCCACCCGACCTGAGTGACACCGACGTCCCCGTGCAACCGCTGGCGCGCACCTATCCGCGCGGGTTGTTCATCGAGCCCCATGAGCACGTCTGGGGGCAATTGTTGTACGCGATGAGCGGGGTGATGTGGGTCGAAACGCCCCACGAAGCATTGGTGGTGCCGCCACAGCGGGCGGTGTGGTTGCCGCCGGGGGTGCCCCACGGGATTCGGGTGGTGTCCGACCTGCAGATGCGCAATATCTATTTGCGCCCGTCCCTGGCGGCGACCCTTGATGACAGCGTTCAGGTGATCGAGGTCGGTGGCTTGTTGCGAGAGTTGATCGTCGGCCTGGTGGAGCAGGGCAATGACGGCGCACCGGAGTACTACGAAGCGTTGGTCGGCCTGGCGTTGCTGGAACTCAAGCGGGCCAGGCGATCGCTGCTGAAGATCCCGATGCCGGACGACTCCGATCGACGGCTGATGAGCCTGTGTCAGGCAGTCATGGCGCAACCCTCGCTGGATGTGCCTTTCGAGCAGCACGCGGAAAACGCCGGGGCCAGCGTGCGCACCCTGGCGCGCCTGTTCAAGGACAGCCTGGGCATGGGCTTTGCCGAATGGCGACGCCAGGTGCAGCTGGCCACGGCGGTCGCCGAATTGATCCAGGGTGTACCGGTCAGCGCGATTGCCCGGGAGCTGGGCTACACGCCCAGCAGTTTCAGCGACATGTTCCGCCGCGAACTGGGTGTCGCGCCGTCACAGTTTTCCATCACCTTGTAGGAGCGAGCTCTCGCGATAGCGGACTGACATTCAACACAAATGCTGACTGTCCTGCCCTCATCGCGAGCAAGCTCGCTCCTACAAAGGGCGATTTGGCCGAAATTCAGAAGCACTTGGCCGATGCTCTTGCCCCACGCCCTCTAGACTCTCTGCATCCCATTTGCGGCACCGGAGTCTGCCATGAACTACCTGATTTCACTGGCCATCGGTCTGGGCGTCGGTCTGATCTATGGCGCTCTGGATTTTCGCTCTCCCGCACCTCCGGCCATTGCGCTGGTGGGCCTGCTCGGCATGCTGGCCGGGGAAAAGCTCTGGCCAATGGGCCGCGAGCTGATCGCCGGCTGGCTCTCCTGAAACCTCCCTGACTCGATGGAAACGCCCATGAAAGCTCTGCAATTCGACAAAACCGGTGATCTCTCGTCCCTGCGCTTCGTTGAGGTTGCCACGCCTGTTCCCGCTGCCGATGAGGTGCTGGTGGAGATCAAGGCCGCCGGCCTGAACCCCAGTGACGTGAAAAACGTGCTGGGGCGCTTTCCCTACACCACCTTGCCGCGGATTCCCGGTCGCGACTTCGCCGGGGTCGTGGTTGCAGGACCGCAAGCGCTGATCGGTCAGGAAGTCTGGGGCACCGGCCGCGAGCTGGGCTTTTTCGCCGACGGTTCCCACGCGCAGTTCGTCAAGCTGCCTGCCAATGGCGTGGCACTCAAGCCGAGCCACTTGAGCTTCGCCCAGGCAGCCAGCCTGGGCGTGCCGTACACCACCGCGTGGGATGCGCTGGAACGCAGCCTGGTGACGGCCGAGACAAAATTGCTGGTGATCGGCGGCGGGGCGGTGGGCAGTGCGGCCCTGGCATTGGCCAAGGTACGCGGCGCCAAAGTGCTGGCTGCGGCGCGGCGGCCGGAGCAGGTCAAGGACCTGCAGGATCAGGGGTATCAAACCCTGCAACTGGATAAGCCCGAGGACCTCGGCGCGCAGGTCAATGCGGTGTATGCCGGCGGCGCCGACGTGATTTTCGACA
The DNA here is from genome assembly GCF_004348895.1 of Pseudomonas vancouverensis. Classification (GTDB taxonomy): domain Bacteria; phylum Pseudomonadota; class Gammaproteobacteria; order Pseudomonadales; family Pseudomonadaceae; genus Aquipseudomonas; species Aquipseudomonas vancouverensis. Next base: position 77,083 of record NZ_RRZK01000038.1, on the reverse strand, counting down.
CCACCGGTTTCTGGTTGCCGGCCTCGGTAGCAGCACTGGCTGCCTTTGGCCGCATTGCGATCATCGCCGCACCGGTGGATGGCCAGGTGCAATTGCCGGCCCTGGCCTTGTATCGCAAGGGCGGTTCGGTGGTCGGGATCAACTCGTTGTTGTACGGCGTGCAGGCGTGTGCGGCGATGCTCGATCAATTTGGCAAGTTTTTCGACGAGGATTTGCTGCCATTGCCACAAGGCTTGTTCGAGTCGCCATTGGCCGAAGGACTGGAGCGTTATGCCGAAGTGAACCAAGGCAGCGGTGACAAGGTAATCCTGCTTCCATGACCTGAAACGAAAAAATCGCAGCCTGCATCAGGTTGCGATTTTTTGCTTTTTGCCCAGCAATTGCTGAACTTTCGCTGCTTTTAGCTCAAAAGTATTAACACCATTTAACAAGTGTTCCGGCTGCAGGCCTCTACTACCGTGTGTCAGGAATGAAACGGTTGTCGGGATGTAGCAGTTCCCGGATGCGCTTTCGGGTCACCTCGCTTGCTACATGCCCTTCAAGGACGAAGTGGTTTTGCCACGAAAGGAGCTTTCTGTGGACGCAAGGTTGGCTGTCGCCCTGATTTCGCGATTTTCCCCGCTTTCCCTCGCTGTGCAATTGAGTATCGCCGGGCTTGCCTTGGGCTCCTTCAGTCCGCAGGCCATGGCCACCTGCTCGGCGGCCGGTTCGACCATTACCTGCTCCGGCGTACCGACCCTGCCGTTGTTTCTCAATGACTACAGCAGTGCCAGCAGTGGCCTGACGGTCAACGTCACCAACGGCGCGCAGATGAACGCGACCCTCGGCGGCAAGGTACTCAACCTGACCGGGGCCAACATCAACCTGAACAACTCCGGCACCCTCGACCCGGCGTTGCTAGGGCTGGTGTCGATCCTCAGTGGTGGCGCGTTCATTGGCACTGGCGCGACCAGCACGGTGAGCATCGCCAACAATGTCACAGGGATCATTCGCGGCACCGGCATGCTGCTCGGCCTCAACCTGACCAGCATCGACGGTCTGGGGATTGCCGTGAACAACTCGGTCTCGGGCACCACGACCATCACCAACGACGGCACGATTACCTCAACCGGCCTGTCGGTCGGCGGAATCACCCTGGCCGATACGCCCGTGGTCGGGGTGTATGGCGGTTCTCAGGTCAACATGACCAACAGTGCCAGCGGTACGATCAACGGCCGGGTGGCGTTCGAGACGTCGGTGGCGGGCAACACCTTCACCAACGCCGGCAACATCACCGGCGGCGTGTCGATGGGCGCGGGCAGTACCAACACCTTCTACGCGATCACCGGTTCCAGCGTTAACGTCGGCGATGGCGTGCAGGTCAGCGTGGGTCTCGGTGGCCTGATTGGCATCAACCTCACGTTCGCACCGACCGGGACGATCGATGGCGGCGCGGCCGGTACCAACACGCTGATCCTGCAAAACCCGATCGGCATCGGCGGCGGCACCACCGGGACCGGCACGGCGTCCAGCGCCACCTACGTCAACTTCAACAACCTGACCCTCAACAGCGGCACCTGGACTTTGCAGGGTCCGTTGGTCAGCGGTGCGACCACCCTCAATGGCGGTGTCGCGCAGTTCAACGACAACGGCGCGTTCGGCAGCGGTGTGCTGACGTCCAACGGCGGTATCCTCCAGGCCAGCAACGCCGGTTTGACCCTGGCCAACCAGATCAACCTGGGCGGGACTGGCCTGACCCTGCAGGGCATCAACGGCACGACCCTCAACGGTGTGATTTCCGGTACCGGTGGCCTGACCAAGATTGGCAGCGGCCAGCTCAACCTCAACGGCATCAATACTTACACCGGCAACACCGTGCTCAACGGCGGTGTGGTGCTGGTGGGCAACAATCAGGCGTTCAGCACCGGCGGCATCACCGTTGGTGGCTCTTCGAGCATTTCGGCGACGGCGCCGATTTCGCTGGCCAACGCGATCACCCTCAACAGCACCCTGACCGCGACCGGCACCGGTGCGTTGACCCTGGGCGGGGTGATCAGCGGCGCCGCCAACCTGACCAAAACCGGCAGCGGCAGCCTGACCCTCAACGGCATCAACACCTACACCGGGATCACCAGCCTCAGCGCCGGCACCTTGCGCGTCGGCAACAACAACGCCCTGGGCACCGGGGTGCTCAACACCAGCAACGGCACCAGCCTCGACAGCACCGGCAACGTGACCCTGGCCAACAACGTAGGCATCACCGGTGCGTTGAACGTGCTCGGCAGCAATGCCCTGACCCTGGCCGGTATCGTCTCCGGCACCGGCGCGATCACCAAGAGCGGCAGCGCCAGCCTGACCCTGACCGGAAACAACACCAACAGCGGCACTACCGCGCTCAACGGCGGCACCCTGTTCGTCGGTAGCAACACCGCACTTGGCACGGGCGCGCTGAATGCGGCGAACGGCACCACGCTGGATGCGACCACGGCAGTGACGCTGGCCAACGCCGTGGCACTGGCGGGCGGGCTGACCTTTGGTGGTACTCAGGCGCTGGGCTTGAGTGGCGTCATCAGCGGCGCCGGCAACCTGATCAAGGGCGGCACCGCGAACCTGACCCTCAGCGGCAACAACACCTTTTCCGGTGGCACTGCACTCAACAACGGCACGCTGATCGTCGGCTCCAACACCGCGCTGGGCACCGGCGCACTGACCACGGCGGCAGGCACCACCCTCGACGCCAGCACCGCGGTGGCGCTGAGCAACGCCGTTGCGCTGGGCGGTAACCTGAACATCGCCGGCAACGCCAACATGACTCTCGGTGGCGTAGTCAGCGGCAGCGGCGGACTGACCAAGAACGGTGCGGCCAACCTGATTCTCAACGGTGCCAACACCTTCAGTGGCGGCACCACCCTGAACGCCGGCACCCTGACCGTCGGCAACGCCGCCGCACTGGGCAGCGGCGCCCTGACCGTCGCCAATGCCGCGACCCTCGACAGTAACACTTCGGTCATCCTCAACAACAACGTCGCCCTCAACGGCAACCTGTCCATCGGTGGCAGCAACGGCATGATCCTCGGCGGCGTGCTCAGCGGTGCCAGCCAGTTGATCAAGAACGGCACCGCCAACCTGACCCTCAACGGCGCCAATACTTTCACCGGCGGCACCGCGCTCAACGCCGGCAGCCTGACCGTCGGCAACGGCGCGGCACTCGGCACCGGCACGCTGACCGTGGGCGGAGCGGGCGCAACGCTCAACAGCAGCGCCAACGTGACGCTGAACAATGCGATTGCGCTGAACGCCAACCTGACTGCCGGCGGCGCCAACCCGCTGACCCTCGGCGGCGTGATCAGCGGTGGCAGCAACCTGATCAAGACCGGTTCTTCGACCCTGACCCTGACCGGCAACAACACCTACACCGGCGCTACGTCGCTGAACGCCGGGACACTGGTCGTCGGCTCCAACAGCGCCCTCGGCACCGGCGTGCTCAACGCCGGCAACAACACCACGCTGGATGCCAGCACCGCGACCAGCCTGGCCAACAACGTCAACCTCGGCGGCAACGTGACCATCGGCGGCAGCAATGCGCTGACCCTCGCGGGCGTGGTCTCCGGTGTCGGCGGCCTTACCAAAAGCGGGCCGGCCGACCTGATTCTCAACGGCGCCAACACTTACTTCGGCAACACTGCGCTCAACGTCGGCAAGCTGATTGTCGGCAGCAATACCGCGATCGGCAGCGGCGCATTGAACGCGGCGGCCGGCACCACGCTGGACACCAACACCGCCGTCACGCTGGGCAACCAGGTCAACCTGGCCGGTGCGATGAACGTGGGTGGCAGCGCAGACCTGACCCTCACCGGAACCGTCGCCGGTGCCGGCAGCCTGGTGAAAAACGGCGCGGCCAATCTGAATCTGAATGGCACCAATACCTACGTCGGCGGCACCACGCTGAACGCCGGTACAGTAACCGTCGGCAACAGCTCGGCACTGGGCACCGGCGCCTTGACGGTCGGCGGTGCAGCGACCCTCGACAGCAGTTCGCCGCTGGTCAGCCTGGCCAACGCGGTCGTGCTCAATGCGGCCATGAGCGTCGGCGGCACCCAGGACCTCACCCTTGGCGGAGTCGTCAGCGGCACCGGCCAACTGATCAAGAACGGCGCGGCCAACCTGACCGTCAACGGCAGCAACACCTACAGCGGTGGCAGCACCCTCAACGCCGGTACCCTGACACTGGGCTCGGCCGCTGCGTTGGGCAGTGGCGGCCTGACCGTCGGCGGCGCCTCGACCCTGGATACCAGCACCGGCATGAGCGTCGGCAACAACATCACCCTCAACGCCGGCCTGACCCTGGCCGGCAGCAATACCCTGAACCTCAGCGGCGTGATCGATGGCGCCGGCAGTCTGACCAAGGACGGCTTCGGCGACCTGACGCTCAGCGGCAACAACACCTTCACCGGCGCGCTGAACATCGCTTCCGGCAGTGTCACCACCGTGAGCAGCGGGGCGCTGGGCAACACCTCCGGCGCCAACATCAGCGCCGGTGCCAATCTCAATCTCAACAGCAGTGCCAGCCTCAACGGCTTGAGCGGCAGCGGCAGTGTGCTGATCGCCGGCGGCAACACCCTGACCGTGGGCGGCCTGAGCAACACCAGCACCTTTGACGGTGACCTCGGTGGCAGCGGTGTACTGACCAAAGTCGGTACTGGCACGTTGAACCTCACCGGCAGCAACGGCCTCACCGGCAACACCAACGTCAACGCCGGTACGCTGAATCTCACCGGTTCGCTGGCCAGCACCCAGCTCAACGTCAACAATGGCGCGACCCTCACGGGCACCGGTTCGGCGCTTGGCGTCATCACTGTCAACAGCGGTGGTCATCTGGCGTTGTCCTCGGGCAATACCTTGTCCACCTCGTCTCTGATCCTCACCGCCAACAGCAATGTCGACGCGAGCCTCGCCACGCCTTCGACTAGCTCACTGATGAACATCGGCGGCAACCTGACCCTCGACGGTAATCTCAACGTCACCGATGCCGGCGGTTTCGGTGTCGGTGTCTATCGCCTGTTCAACTACATCGGCGCACTGACCGACAACGGCCTGACCGTGGCCGGCGTGCCGGTGGGTTACGGCCTCGGCGACATCCTGGTGCAGACCCTCGGCAACCAGGTCAACCTGGTGGTGTCGGCGCCGAATACCAACCTGCGTTTCTGGGACGGCAGCCAGACAATCCCGAACGGCACGGTGGATGGCGGCACTGGCACCTGGGATGCCGGCGGCACCAACTGGACCAATTCCAACGGCACGCTGAACCAGACCTGGGCCGGCGACTTCGCGGTGTTCCAGGGCACGGCGGGCACGGTGTCGGTCAACGGCACGCAACTGTTCACCGGGATGCAATTCCTCACCAATGGCTACAACGTGGTCAACGGTACGTCGGGTCTGCTGACCGCCGTCAACGGCAGCGGTGGCACCACGGCGATGCGGGTCGATCCGGGCGTGACCGCCACGGTCGGCGTGAACATCGACGGCAGCGGCATCCTCAACAAACTCGACGCCGGCACCTTGGTGCTCAACGGCGCCAACAGTTACACCGGCGGCACCCAACTGGACGGCGGCACCCTGGTGGTCGGTAGCAACACCGCGCTGGGCACTGGTGCGCTGGTCGCCAATGCCGGCACGCAACTCGACAGCAACACCGCCGTGACCCTGGCCAACGCCACGACACTGAACGGCAACCTCACCGTGCTCGGCAGCAATGCCCTGACCCTCAACGGTGTCATCTCCGGCACTGGCGGTTTGATCAAGAACGGGGCGGCCAGCCTGACCCTCGGTGGCAACAACGCCTTCCTTGGCCCGGTAGCCCTGAATGCGGGCGGCCTGGTCCTGGCGTCGAACAGCGCGCTGGGCTCGGCCACCCTGAACGCGGCCAACGGCACCACACTCGATGCCAGCGGCGCCTTCAGCGCGGGCAACGCCATCAACCTGGCGGGCAACCTCGGCATCGTCGGCAGCAACGATCTGACGCTGAGCGGGGCTATCAACGGCGCCGGTAGCCTGACCAAGAACGGTGCGGCCAACCTGATCCTGAGCGGCGCCAACAACTTCCTCGGCGGCATCACCCTCAATGCCGGCACCCTGACCGCTGGCAGCAACGGCGCCCTCGGTCTGGGCAACCTGACCGTGGCCGGTGCCTCGGCACTGGACAGCAACACCTCGGTGTCGCTGGGCAATAACGTGGTGCTCAACGCCAACCTGACCAACACCGGCAACAGCGACGTGGCCCTCAGCGGCGTGGTCAGCGGCACCGGTGGACTGATCAAGAACGGCGCCTCGAACCTGACCCTCAACGGCATCAACACCTACAGCGGCGGCACCACGCTGAATGCCGGCACTGTGACTCTCGGCACCTCGGCGGGCCTGGGTTCCGGCGCGGTGACCGTGGCGGGTGCGTCGACCCTCGACACCACGGCGCCGCTGGTGCTGGCCAACAACCTCAACGTCAACGCCAACCTCAGCGTCGCGGGTAACAACAACCTGACCCTCGGTGGTGTGATCGCCGGGGCCGGCACTCTGACCAAGAACGGTCTGGCCGACCTGACGCTGACCGGCAACAACACCTTCAGCGGCACCTTCGACGTGCAGGCTGGCAGCCTTACCACCCTGGGCAACTCGGCACTGGGCAGCAACGCCGGGGTCAATCTCGGCGCTGCGGCGACCCTCAACCTCGGCGGCTCCGGCAGCCTCGCCAGCCTGACCGGTAGCGGTACCGCACTGATCGGCGGCGGCAACACCCTGAATATCGGCGGCAACAATGCCAGCAGCCTTTTCGACGGTGTGCTCACCGGCACCGGTGAGTTGAACAAACTTGGCACCGGCACCCTGACCCTGACCGGCCTTAACAGCCTGACCGGCAACACCACGGTCAACGCCGGTACCCTTAACGTCAGCGGCTCGCTGGACAGCGCCAGTGTGCTGGTCAACAGCGGCGGCACCCTGACCGGCGGCGGCTCGCTCGGTGGGGCGGTGACCGTGGCGGACGGCGGTCATCTGGCCGCCGCCACCGGCAGCACCCTGTCGGTGAATTCGCTGGTATTCAACGCCAACTCCAACTTCGATGTCGGCCTCGGCGCACCGGTCTCCGGTGGCGGCAATGCACTGGTCAACGTCGGCGGCAACCTGACCCTCGACGGCACACTGAATGTCAGCGACATCGGCGGTTTCGGCAGCGGTGTCTATCGACTGATCAACTACACCGGCGGCCTGACCGACAACGGCATGCTGATCGGTACCATTCCTGGGAGCGTCACCCCGGGCGATCTGACCCTGCAAACCGCGCTGGCCAACCAGATCAACCTGTTGGTCACCGCACCGGGCGTCACCGTGCAGTTCTGGGACGGCAACCAGCTCGTCGCCAACGGATCGGTCGATGGCGGCAGCGGCACCTGGGGCACCGGCACCACCAACTGGACCGATGTCAACGGCACCACCAACCAGGCCTGGACCAACAGCTTCGCGGTGTTCCAGGGCGCGGCAGGCACCGTGACCGTCAATGGTGCGCAGACCATCACCGGCATGCAGTTCGTCACCGATGGCTACAGCCTGCAGAACGGCACGGCGGCTTCGCTGAATCTGGTCAACGGTTCGCTGGGCAATGCCACCGTGCGGGTCGATCCGAACGTCACCGCCACCGTGGGCGTTGCGCTCAACGGCGCCGGCACACTGGGCAAATACGACACCGGCACCCTGGTGCTCAACGCCGCCAACGGTTACACCGGCGGCACAGCGCTCAACGGCGGCAAGATTGTGGTCGGCAACAACGCCGCCCTCGGCACCGGCGTGTTGACCGCTGCCAACGGCACGGCACTGGACAGCAACACAGCCGTCAACCTGGCCAACGACGTGGTGCTCAATGGTGGACTGAACGTCGCCGGTTCCAACGCCTTGACCCTCGGCGGTGTAGTCAGCGGCAGCGGCAGCCTGATCAAGACCGGCGCGTCGAGCCTGACGCTCAATGGCAGCAACACCTACAGCGGCGGTACCCAACTCGCCGGCGGTACGCTGGTTCTGGGCAACAACAGCGCGATCAGCAGCGGTGCCCTGAGTGTGTCGGGCAACGGCACTCTCGACAGCACCTCGGCGCTGCAACTGGCCAATGCCATCAACCTTGGCGCGCAATTGACGCTCGCCGGTACGCAAGACACCACGCTGATCGGTGCCGTCAGCGGCAGCGGCAGCCTGGTGAAAAATGGCAACGGCAACCTGTTGCTCAGCGGCGCCAACACTTACAGCGGTGGCACCACGCTGAACGGCGGCAGCACCACCGGCGACACCAGCAGCCTGCAAGGGGCCATCGTCAACAACGCGGCGCTGACCTTCGCGCAGAACGCTGACGGCAGCTACACCGGCAATCTCACCGGCGCCGGTACGCTGAACAAGACCGGCAGCGGCCAATTGCTCCTGGCTGGCAACAACACCTTCACCGGCAACACCTCGGTGCAGGCCGGCACCTTGAGCGTCGACGGCGTGCTCAACAGCGCCAACGTCAACGTCGCCAGCGGTGCGAAACTTGGCGGTGGCGGCCAGTTGGGCGGTGCGGTGCAACTGGCCAGTGGCGCCACACTGCTGGGCGGTGGCATGGCGACGCCGCTATCGGTCGGTTCACTGGCCTTGTCGTCGGGGACCCATCTGGACTTCAGCCTCGGCTCGGCCAGCAGCTCCACCACCGTGGTCAATGTCGCCGGCAACCTGACCCTCGATGGCACACTGAACATCAGCAACGCCGGCGGCTTCGGCACCGGGGTCTATCAACTGTTCCGCTACGGCGGCAGCCTGACCGACAACGGCCTGGTCTACGGCAGCCTGCCGGTGTCGGCCGCCAACCTGACTCTGCAAACCGCGATTGCCAACCAGATCAACCTGCTGGTGCAAGGCACACCGGGTGAGGTGCAATTCTGGAACGGCAGCACCACCAACCCGGATGGCAGCATCGGTGGCGGCAGCGGCGTGTGGGGGCCCGGTACCAACTGGACCGATCCGACCGGCACCCAGGCGCTGGCCTCGAACGGTCAGTTCGCAGTGTTCGGCGGGCAGGGCGGTACGGTGACGGTGCAAGGCAACCAGAACTTCACCGGCTTGCAGTTCCTGTCACCTGGCTACAGCCTGGTGCCTGATGCTGGCGACACGCTGACCCCGGTCAACGGCCCTGGCGGCACGCCAGCACCGATTCGGGTCAACGCCGGTGCCAGCACTTCAATTGATGTGCCTTTGATCGGCACCGGCGGTATCGAAAAACTTGACGCCGGTACCCTGGTGCTCACCGCAGCCAACACCTACAGCGGCGGTACCACCGTCAGCGGCGGCACCCTGGTGGGTAACACCACCAGCCTGCAAGGCAACATCACCGATAACGCCGCACTGGTGTTCCAGCAGAACAGCAACGGCCAGTTCAACGGCGTGATCAGCGGCCTCGGGGCCATCGCCAAGCGCGGTTCGGGCACCTTGTTGCTGACTGGCACCCAACCCTTCAGCGGCACCGTGTCCGTGGATCAGGGCGTGCTGCAAGTCGGCAGCGTTGCGGCCCGGGCATCCCTCGGCGGGCAAGTCACCGTGGCCAATGGCGCCGGCCTGAGCGGCAACGGCAGCGTCGGTTCGCTGGTCAACCACGGCACGGTGGCTTCAGGGGGGGCAGATGGCACCCTGAGCGTGGCCGGTAACCTGACTAACGCCGCCGACGGTGTGCTGGCGCTGACCGTCAGCTCGCCAACGGCAACGCCTTTGGCCGTCGGTGGCACAGCAACCCTCGGCGGTGGCCTGCTGGTCAACAGCCTGGCGCCGTTCACTGGTAACACCACCTACTCGTTGATCACGGCGGGCGGCGGGGTCACCGGCACCTTCAGCACCACCGATCTGCCGCAGTACGCGTTCCTCGACACCACCCTGGTGTATGACCCGAACGCGGTGAGCCTGACTGTCAGTCGCAACGGCAATTCGTTTGCCGATGTGGCGGCGACCGGCAACCAGCGCAATACCGCATCGGCGCTGTCAAGAAATGGTGCGGCCGGGGCGGCGTTGCAGGACCAGATCGTCAACCTCAGCGTGGCCCAGGCGCGCAATGCCTTCGACAGCCTCTCCGGGGAAATCCACGCCAGCACCGCCAGCGTGATGCTGGAGGACTCGCGCTATGTGCGTAACGCGGTCAACGATCGCATGCGCCAGCCGACCTGCAGTGTCTCTGACGACCCGCGCCGAGTTTTGGCACCGAGCGACAATCAGCTGAGCAGCAATGGCTGTCATGGCGAGATGGTCGGCTGGATTCGCGCGCTCGGCGGCTGGGGTGATTGGGACGGTGACAGCAACGCGGCGAAAGTGGACCGCAACCTCGGCGGTTTCATGCTGGGTACCGACAAGGCCCTCGATGATCAATGGCGTGCTGGCATGGCGGCCGGTTACACCCGCAGCAACCTCAATGCCCATGACCGCAGTTCCGAGGCCAAGGTCGACAGCTACCACCTGGCGGGCTACCTCAGTTCGCAGTTCGATGCACTGGCCGTGCGCCTCGGTGCGGCCTACAGCTGGCACAGTATCGAGACCAAGCGCGACGTCAGCGTCGGCAGCTACAACGATCGCCTGAAGGCCGATTACGATGCCCGCAGCGCGCAGGTGTTCGGCGAAGTGGGCTACGCCATCAATGCCGCCGGCGTGGCCGTGGAACCCTTCGCCGGTCTGGCTTACGTCAACTACGACAGCGACACCGCCAAGGAGAAAGGTGGCGTCGGGCGTCTGAAGGCCGATGCCGATCAGGACATCACCTTCTCCACGGTGGGGGTGCGCGTCGGCAAGTTGCTGACCCTGGCCAATGGCAGTCAACTGACGCCTCGTGCCGCCGTTGGTTGGCGTCATGCCTACGGCGATACCAAGCCCGATGCCGACCTGACCTTCATCAATGGCGGCGCCTCGTTCAGCGCCCAGGGCGTACCGATTGCCAAGGACAGTGCGTTGCTCGAAGCGGGGGTGGACTTCCAGATCACTCCAGGCGGCAAACTGGGCATCGGCTATTCGGGACAAGTGTCCAGCGACAACAACGACAGCGCCATGAACATCTCCTTCAGCCAGAGTTTCTGAGGTAAAACGCGGTCCTTCAGCCGCCCGTAAGGGCGGCTTTTTTTCGCCCGGTTTTTTGTGGGAGCGAGCTTGCTCGCGATGGCGGCGGGACAGACTGCATCCATATCCGGTCATTTACTGTGACCCGCTCTGCTAGAATCGGCCCCATTCACTTCACGAGGTGCCCTTCATGAGCGAGCCGATTCGCCTGACCCAGTACAGCCACGGCGCGGGTTGCGGCTGCAAGATTTCCCCCCAGGTGCTGGAAGTGATTCTGGCCGGCAGCGGCGCGCAGAATCTCGACCCGAAACTCTGGGTCGGCAACGCTTCGCGCGATGACGCGGCGGTGTACGCCATCGACGAAGAGCGTGGCGTGGTCTCGACCACCGACTTTTTCATGCCGATTGTCGATGATCCCTTCGATTTCGGTCGCATTGCCGCCACCAACGCCATCAGCGACATCTACGCCATGGGCGGCGACCCCTTGATGGCCATCGCCATTCTCGGCTGGCCGGTTAACGTGCTGGCGCCGGAGATTGCCCGGGAAGTGATCCGTGGCGGCCGCTCGGTGTGCGACGAAGCCGGCATCCCTTTGGCGGGCGGGCACTCGATTGATGCGCCGGAGCCGATTTTCGGCCTCGCCGTCACCGGCCTGGTGGAAAAGCGTCACATGAAACGCAACGACACCGCCACCGCCGGTTGCCTGCTGTACCTGACCAAACCCCTGGGCATCGGCATCCTCACCACCGCCGAGAAAAAGGGCAAGTTGCGCAACGCCGACATTGGTCTGGCCCGCGACTGGATGTGCACCCTGAACAAGCCCGGCAGCCGCTTCGGCAAACTCGACGGCGTTACCGCGATGACCGACGTCACCGGTTTCGGTCTGCTCGGGCACCTGGTGGAAATGGCCGATGGCAGCGGGCTCACCGCACGCATCGCCTATGACTGCGTACCGCGCCTGCCAGGTGTCGAGTATTACCTCGAACAAGGCTGCGTCCCCGGCGGAACCCTGCGCAATTTCGACAGTTACGCGAGCAAGCTCGGGCGTCTGCAGGAACTGCACAAGCGCGTGCTGTGCGACCCGCAAACCAGCGGCGGGCTGCTGATTGCCGTGACGCCGGAGGGGAACGAGCAGTTCCTCGCGGTGGCCGCCGAGCTGGGCCTGAGCCTTGAGCCGATCGGCGAGCTGGTCGAGCGACAGAGCCACGCGGTCGAGGTGGTTTGATGTCCGTCGACTGCACCGATTACCGCGACATCTTTCTCAACGACCGGCCGATGATGGACGCCCGTGCGCCAGTCGAGTTTCGCAAGGGCGCTTTTCCCGGCGTGGTCAACCTGCCGCTGATGAACGACCTCGAGCGGCAGCGGGTCGGGACCTGCTACAAGCAGCACGGCCAGCAAGCGGCCATCGAGTTGGGCCATCAACTGGTGTCAGGCGAGGTCAAGGCCCAGCGTATCCAGGCCTGGGCCGACTTCGCCCGGGCGCATCCGGACGGTTTGCTGTATTGCTTTCGCGGCGGCTTGCGTTCGCAAATCACCCAGCAATGGCTCCGGGACGAGGCGGGCATCGACTACCCGAGGGTCGGTGGCGGCTACAAGGCCATGCGCAGCTTTTTGCTCGATACCCTCGATCAGGCGGTTGCCCAGTGCGACTTCGTGCTATTGGGTGGCATGACCGGCACCGGCAAGACCGACGTGCTGGCACAACTCGACAACGCCGTGGATCTGGAAGGCCATGCCAACCATCGCGGTTCCAGTTTCGGCAAGCGTGCCACCGGCCAGCCGTCCAACATCGACTTTGAAAATCGCCTGGCGGTGGATCTGCTGAAAAAGCGTGCCCGAGGTGTCGGGCAGTTTGTCCTGGAAGACGAGAGCCGTGCCGTGGGCAGTTGTGCGTTGCCCTTGCCGCTGTATCAAAGCATGCAAACGCTGCCGATGGTCTGGCTCGAAGACAGCCTGCAAGGGCGGGTCGAGCGGATCCTGCGTGATTACGTGGTGGACCTCTGCGCCGAGTTCATCGATGTGCACGGTGATGAGGGTTTTGCGCTGTTTTCCGAGCGACTGCTGGAAAGCCTGAACAATGTGCAGAAACGCCTGGGCGGCGAACGGCATCGGCGGATGCTGATCCTGATGGAGGACGCGCTGGCGGAGCAGGGTCGCAGTGGTTCGGTGGATTTGCACCGGGGCTGGATCGAGGGCTTGCTGCGTGAGTACTACGACCCGATGTATGCGTTTCAGCGCGAGAAGAAGGGCACGCGGATCGAGTTTGCGGGGGAACGGGGGGCGGTACTGGAGTATCTACGCGAGCGGGTCAGTCAGCGGAGCTGATGCCGGGTTGGCTGGCCCATCGCCGGCAGGCTGGCTCCCACATTCTGATTTTCGCTGCACACAATATCTGTGCCCGCTGAAGATTTACTGTAGGAGCGAGCATGCTCGCGATGGGGCCGGCCTGGTCACCGCCGCACTCAGGTCGGACACGTCTCCGGCCCGTTGTTCAGCCCCTGCTTGTACACATGACTTTCCAGGCTGGCCTTGCCGTTGTGCCAGGTCAGGGTCAGCACGTACAACGAGTCGTAGTCGTCGGACTCCCAATCCTCGGTGATCTTCATCTTCTTGCCGACCGCCTCGCCAGCGACCTTGTTGATCAGCTCCGGCAGGTAGCCGTGGGACCAGGCGGTGTAGATGATTGCGTTGTGGTACTTGTCGTGCAGCAGTTCTTCGGCCAGGTCGCTGGTGTCATTCGCCGAAAAACTGATGTTCACCGGCAGGCCGAGCTTGATCGCGCTGGGGCTGATGGTCATCAACGGGCGAATGTAGCTGTAGGAGTTGTCCAGCTCGCCTTCTTCGACATTGCGCGTCGGGTTGGCGGCGAACACGTAGTTGGCCTTGCCGAATTTTTCCGGGAGCAGGGTGGCCAGGTCGATGGCGCGGTTCAAGCCCTGGCAATTGAGCTGGCCCAGGCCGCCGGCCGGTTTCTCGCCATGGCGCAGGAACACCAGGGTCTGCTTGCCGTCAACCGGCTGGGCGCGGCTAAGGCCCGACTCCAGGGTCAGGAACAGCGCACTGGCCGCCAACAGGACCGGCATCAGCAGGTAAGCACGATGTTTAAAGCGTTTGGCGAGTATGAACAGGTTCATGAGTAAAGGGATCTTCAGCGCAATTCGGTTAAGGCTGACAAACCCTTGCACCACGACTTTCCTGCATCGGGTGATTTCCATGTCATTGAAGCCGGTCCGTGGCCAAAGGGTGGTGCTCAGAGTCTTCTGATCCCATTGGGTTGGCTACCGGCCAAGAGCGCAGCAATCTACCGGTAACCTTCAATGGGGTGCAGCGAAGGTTATCGACAAGATGTTGCGGATTTGTGGACAACCTATACCGAATGACGTTCCGTGACGCTTTATCTCTTTCGATCTTGGCTATCAGTGAGATTCATGACCACAAGGGCTCACGCCGGCGATATCTCCATTATGATCAGCACTCCCAACTTCTTCGTGGATCCAGCACATGACCGATCTGTCCGCATTCCCCATCACCCGCAAGTGGCCGGCCCAGTACCCGGAGTGGATTCAGTTGTACTCCCTGCCGACTCCCAACGGCGTCAAGGTCTCGATCATGCTCGAAGAGATCGGTCTGCCTTATGAGCCGCATCGCGTAGGGTTTGAAAGCAACGACCAGATGTCCCCGGAATTCCTGTCGCTGAACCCGAACAACAAGATCCCGGCGATCCTCGACCCCCATGGCCCGGGCGATCAGCCGCTGCCGTTGTTCGAGTCCGGGGCGATCCTGATCTACCTGGCCGACAAGAGCGGACAATTGCTGGCCCAGGAATCAGCGGCCCGTTATGAAACCTTGCAGTGGCTGATGTTCCAGATGGGCGGTATCGGTCCGATGTTCGGCCAGCTCGGCTTCTTCAACAAGTTCGCTGGCAAGGATTACGAAGACAAGCGTCCCCGTGATCGTTATGTCGAGGAAAGCAAACGCCTGCTGGGCGTGCTCGACAAACGCCTGGAAGGCCGCGACTGGATCATGGGCGAGCGTTACACCATCGCCGACATCGCGACCTTTCCGTGGGTACGCAACCTGATCGGTTTCTACGAAGCCGGGGATCTGGTGGGCATCCAGAACTTCCCCAACGTCACTCGCGTACTGGAGCGTTTCCTGGCACGTCCGGCGGTGGTGCGCGGGTTGCAGATTCCCAGCCCGGTTGCCGGCTGATCGGCAGCCAGCTGCCTCAGGTACAGCGTCGCCTCGGCCATTGTTGCCGCTTCAGTAACGCTGTCTTCAACGATCGAGGTTTGTGCCTTGCCCCGTGCAGGGCATAAGCTTCGCTTCCTTACGACTTTCGTCTCATCCCCGATTTTCAGGAATACCCATGTCCAGCCAGTTCCCCGAAGCACGCCCACGTCGTCTGCGCCGCAATGCGAGCCTGCGCAGCCTGTTCCAGGAAACAGAGTTCAGTCTCAATGATCTGGTGTTGCCGATCTTCGTCGAGGAAGAAATCGATGACTTCGTGCCGATCAAGAGCATGCCCGGCGTGATGCGTATTCCCGAGTCGAAGCTGGCCGGCGAGATCGAGCGTTATGCCCGTGCCGGTATCAAGTCGGTGATGACCTTCGGTGTGTCCCATCACCTGGACAGCAGCGGCAGCGACACCTGGCGCGAAGACGGCCTGGTTTCGCGGATGTCGCGGATCGCCAAGGACGCGGTTCCGGAGATGATCGTGATGTCCGACACCTGCTTCTGCGAGTACACCGATCACGGCCACTGCGGCGTGATGCACAACCACGAAGTGGATAACGACCAGACCCTGATCAACCTCGGCAAACAAGCCGTGGCAGCGGCCCGCGCCGGTGCCGATGTGATCGCACCGTCGGCGGCGATGGACGGACAGGTCCAGGCCATTCGCCGGGCCCTCGATGCCGCCGGTTTTACCCAGACCGCGATCATGGCGTATTCGACCAAGTTCGCTTCGGCGCTCTACGGTCCGTTCCGCGAGGCCGGCGGCAGTGCGCTTAAGGGCGACCGCAAGAGCTATCAGATGAACCCGATGAACCGTCGCGAAGCCGTGCGCGAGTCGTTGCTGGATGAGCAGGAAGGCGCCGATGCGCTGATGGTCAAACCGGCCGGGGCGTACCTCGACATCATCCGCGACATCCGCGAAGCCTCGCGCCTGCCGCTGTCGGCGTATCAGGTCAGCGGCGAATACGCGATGATCAAGTTCGCCGCCCAGGTCGGCGCCATTGATGAAGACCGGGTGGTGCGCGAGAGCCTCGGGGCGATCAAGCGGGCAGGGGCCGACCTGATCTTCACCTACTTCGCGATGGACCTGGCCCTGGCCGGGATCTAAAGCCCACGGGTATCCCTGTGGGAGCGAGCTTGCTCCCACAGCGTTTCAGGGTGTTCCCGGTACCTGCGTCTAGCCGCTACTACCGGCCGGGCAGGTGTTTCAGGCTTCGCTGAAAAACGCCCGAATCCCGTGATCGCGAAAATACCGCTCGATCACTTTCGGATCGGAGCAGGTCTCGGCAATCGCCACGTAGGTGTCCGGCCGCAACAGGTAAAAGCCGTTACGGCCTAGGCCCGCCGTATCAAACGCCGGTCGCCAGTCGAACACATGCAACGGCAGGTGATGCTCGTTGCACCAGGCGATCATCTCGTCGCTCGTATCACCGTACACATGCACCTGCCAGGTCGGGCATTTGAGCGATTCGAAGTTATCCCCCTCGCCATCGTGCGCCCAGGGCAAACGGTCGCCGCCGTGCACATGCCCGGCAACACCGCTACTCAAGGGCATACCGCGATAATTCAGAGTGATCTGCGACACCGTGCGAAAGAGAAACTCGCGGGACGCTTCAAAGGACGCCAGCTTGGGGATCACGAAGGGCGCCAGGCGTGTGCGCAGTAAGTCGGCCAGTCTTCCTTCAGCCGTGGCAAAGGTGAACACTCGGTCGGTGGTGGACACCAGTTTGCGGGCAAAGGCGATCCGTTCGGTTTCGTAGGTATCCAGCAGTCTGGCCTCGGCACCACCGCTCAGCACCGCTGCGAGTTTCCAGGCCAGGTTGATCGCATCGCCGATCCCGGTGTTCATGCCCTGGCCACCGGCCGGGCTGTGCACATGGGCGGCATCGCCCAGTAGAAATGCCCGTCCACCACGAAAATGATCGGCCACCCGATGATGCACGCGGTAGGTCGAGAACCAGTTCAGTTGGTCGATCTGCACCTTCATGTTGTCGATGGCGCGGCTGCTGACGTCTTCAAAACGCAGGGTCTCGGCATGCTCGGCACGTTCGTCGCGCACGGTGCCGATCAGGCGTGCACGGCCCTCGGCGGCCAGCGGAAACACCGCGAGGAAATCCGCTTCGTCGAGGTCCACGTGCAGTTCGCCATTGAAGGCCGGACCACTGCCCTGCACGTCGGCGACGTAGAAGATTTGTTGGTAGGTGCCGCCGGGAAAGCCGGTGTCGAGGGTCTTGCGCACGATCGAGCGAGCACCGTCGCAGCCGGCGATGTAACAGGCCTGGCAGGTTTCCTGCTCGCCATCAGGCAGGCGCAGGGTCGCACTGATGCCGTCGGCGGTTTGCTCGAAACCCAGCAGCTCGGTGTTGCGCTCGACGCTGATGCCGAAAGATGCGAGGCGTTCGATCAGTAGGCGTTCATGTTGGTCCTGCGGGAAAATCTCGAGAAACGCATAGGGCGTCAGGCCTTCGCCAATCCGCGACAAGGGCAGGCGTGCCACTGCCTCACCCTTGACCCAGAAGTTGCCGCCCTTGACCTGATGGCCGTTTTCCACGACAGCTTCGGCAAGGTCCAGTTGACGGTACAGTTCCAGCGTCCGGGCCTGAACGGCAACGGCGCGGGACGTGGTGCCGGGCGCGGAAGTCTTGTCGACAATTCGCACGTGCACGCCCAGCTTGCTCAGCCACAACGCCAATACCAGTCCGGTCGGGCCGGCACCGATGATCAATACATCGCTACGGTGCATGAACCTGTCCTCATTGCGTGGTGGGGCAAGTATGGTTCAGGCTCGCAGGACAGCCAGGCAGACCGCCCAACGGATTTGATGGAACGACATGCAAGCCACTCGATTGATTTCAAGCATCGCCGCGTTGCTGGTACTGGCCGGTTGTGCCGGCCAGCGCACTCAAGAGCCCGTTGCGCGGGACCCCGCCGAAGTCAGGGCCGAGATCGTGCGGCTGATGCCGGCCACAGTGGTCGACCGTCAAGGCTGGGCCACTGACATTCAGGTGGCCTTCACCGCACAAAACCTCTCGCCGACCACGCAAAACCTGTGTTCGGTGCTGGCTGTGGCGGAGCAGGAATCCACCTTTACGGTGGACCCAAGCGTACCGGGGCTGGGCAAGATCGCCCGCGACGAGATCGACCGCCGCGCCGCCAAGGCGCACATCCCCGGTTTGCTGGTGAGCGCCGCGTTGCAGCTCAACTCGCCCGACGGCAAGAGCTACAGCGAACGCCTGAGAACCGCCCGTACAGAGAAGGAATTGAGCGGCATTTTCGATGATTTCATCGGCATGGTGCCCATGGGCCAAACCCTGTTTGGCGGCTTCAACCCGGTGCATACCGGCGGCCCGATGCAGGTGAGCATCGAGTTCGCCGAGAAACAGGCCAAGGGCTATCCCTACCCGGTGAGCGGCACGATTCGTCATGAAGTGTTCACCCGACGCGGTGGCCTGTACTTCGGCATCGCCCATTTGCTGGGGTATCCGGTGAACTACCCGCAGCCGCTGTATCGCTTTGCCGATTTCAATGCCGGTTGGTACGCCAGTCGCAATGCGGCCTTCCAGAACGCGGTGAGCCGGGCTTCGGGGATTGCCTTGGCGCTGGATGGCGACCTGATCCGTTACGACTCGATCATGCCCGGCACCACGGAGCTGGCGGTGCGCAGCCTTGGCAAGCAGCTAGGTATGCGCAATCCGGTGATTCACGATCAATTGGTTCTGGGTAACAGCCTGGCGTTTGAAAACAGCGAGCTCTATCAACGGGTGTTCGAGCTGGCGGAAAAGGCCGAGGGTCGGCCGCTACCCCGTGAAGTACTGCCGGGGATCGTGCTGCAGAGCCCGAAAATTACCCGCAAGCTGACTACGGCGTGGTTTGCCAAACGGGTTGATGAGCGTTACCAACGGTGCATGGCGCGGGCAGGGCGGTAGAGGGAGGCGTTCAACAGGCGTTAAAAGATGGCCAGGAAACCTGATGCTGTTCACTTGAGACAAGTCCGGGTGAACTTTACGGGGACGTGATGTTGCGGTCGTCGGGCGGCCATCCGCAGACCGGAGTCCACTTCTACACTGCATGGCTGGCGTGCAACTCCACGCCGGAGTCAGTGCGGATTGCAAAGGAGACCTTCATGTACCAGCTCTATGGACACAAAAACTCCGGCGCGGCCGCCATAGAGGCCGCCCTGGAACTCTGCGAAATCCCCTATCGCTTCATCGATGTCGAGGCGTCCACGGAAGCGGCCCAGGCACTGGAAAAACTCAATCCGCTGAAGCAGATCCCGACGTTGCAGCTACCGTCGGGGGCGATCCTGACTGAAAGCGTGGCAATCCTGATTCACCTTGGGTTGACCTTCCCGGCATCGGAGCTCCTGCCGAGAGACCCCGCCAAGCGCGACCAGGCGATTCGCGGCATGACCTACATCGCCACCAATTGTTATGCAGCCATCGGCATTATCGATTACCCCGAGCGCTGGCTGGCCGTGGCGGATGAACCGTTCCGGCATAACCTGCTGGCGGGAACCCGCGCGCGCCTGCACTGGAGCTGGGACGTGTTTGCCGACCAGTTTTCCGCTGATCTGTACCTGGGTGGTGAACAGCCGAAGGCGCTGGATGTGCTGGCTGCAGTGATATCGCGCTGGGCGGGCAGCCGCGAACATATCCGCAGTGCCCGGCCCGGTTTTTTTGCATGGCTTGAACGCATTGACCGGCACCCGACGCTGGCGCCGGTGTTTGCCCGGCATTGGCCCTCGTGAACAGCACAAATCCAATGTGGGAACGAGCCCTTTTCATTCGCCGCGAATGTACTGCTCCAACTGCTTGATCAACTCAGCCTGCTCGGCGATGGCTTCCTTGACCAGGTCGCCGATCGACAGCAAGCCGATCAGCTTGCCGTTTTCCACCACCGGCAGGTGACGCAGGCGTCTGTCGGACATGATCCCCAGGCAGGTATCGACGGTTTGATGGGTGTCCACGGTAATCACCGGCGAAACCATGATGTCGCGCACCGGGGTGCCCACCGAAGAGCGCCCGTGCAGCACCAATTTACGCGCGTAGTCGCGTTCACTGATGATGCCCAGCACCTCATCGTTCTCCACCACCAGCAAGGCGCCGACGTTTTTCTCGGCCATCTTCATCAGCGCTTCGAGCACCATGTGATCGGGCTTGATCTGGTGCACTTCCTGATTTTTCTGATCTTTCAACTTGAGCAGTTGGGCGACGGTTTTCATGGTGGTTACTCGGGTGTTGTCGTTGTTCCTGAAGAATCGTAGACGCAAGCCTTGAGGGCAAGGGCGAAAGCGGCAGATAACACGCAAAAAACGTCATTCGGCGGTTTTTCTGCAATAAACCCCAACATTCAGGCAAACGCCGTACCTGTGGGAGCGAGCTTGCTCGCGAAGGCGATCGACTGTTCACCCCTGATGTTGACAGAGAGTCAGCCATCGTCGGAACGCCGCCCGGAGCAAGCTCGCTGCCACGGGTTTGGTGTTCATCGCGTAGAATTACCGCCTGAATCAGCGATGAGGTTTGCAGTGGTGGATTTACAGCGGGGCTTCGTCCTGACCCGGCATTGGCGCGACACCCCGGCCGGGACCGAAGTCGAGTTCTGGCTGGCGACCGACAGCGGCCCCCAGCGTATCCGCCTGCCCTGGCAGCCATCGGTGGCGTTCATTGCCGCCGAGCAGCGCGAACAGGCGCAAGCACTGTTGCACGACGAGAAGAATGTCGAGCTCAAGCCCCTGGATCTGCTGGATTTCGAGCACCGTCCGGTGCTGGGCCTCTACTGCCAGCAACATGGCCAGTTGATGCGCCTGGAAACCACCCTGCGCAGAGCCGGAATCGAGGTGTTCGAAGCCGACGTACGGCCACCTGAGCGCTACATGATGGAGCGTTTCATCACCGCACCGGTGCGTTTCGGCGGTACGGCGAATGCCGACGGGCTGCTGCTCGACGCGCAAATGAAAGCCGACCCGGATTACCGGCCGAGCCTCAGACTGGTGTCCCTGGACATCGAAACCACGGCCCAGGGCGAGTTGTACTCGATCGCCCTGGAAGGCTGCGGCGAACGCCAGGTGTACATGCTTGGCTCGCCCAATGGCGACGACAGCGAGGTGGATTTCCAGCTCGAATACTGCGAATCGCGCACCCTGTTGCTGAAAAGACTCAACGAGTGGTTCGCCCGGTTCGATCCCGACGCGATCATTGGCTGGAACGTCGTGCAATTCGATCTGCGCGTGCTGCACGAACACGCGCGGCGTCTGGCCGTGCCGTTGAAGCTCGGCCGTGGCGGCGAAGAAATGCAGTGGCGCGAACACGGTAATGGCAACCACTACTTCGCCTCGGCGGCGGGGCGCCTGATCATCGACGGCATTGAAGCCCTGCGTTCGGCAACCTGGAGCTTTCCCTCGTTCAGTCTGGAAAACGTTGCGCAAACCCTGCTCGGCGAAGGCAAGGCAATCGAAACGCCGTACCAGCGCATGGACGAAATCAACCGCATGTTCGCCGAAGACAAACCGGCGCTGGCCAAATACAACCTCAAGGACTGCGAACTGGTCACGCGTATTTTCGCCAAGACCCAGTTGCTGACCTTCCTGCTGGAGCGAGCCAGTGTCACCGGTTTGCCGGCCGATCGCATGGGCGGATCGGTGGCCGCGTTCACTCACCTGTACATGCCGTTGATGCACCGCCAGGGTTTCGTTGCACCCAACCTCGGCAACAAGCCACCGCAGGCCAGCCCCGGCGGCTTTGTCATGGATTCGCAGCCGGGGCTGTACGAGTCGGTGCTGGTGCTCGACTACAAAAGCCTCTATCCGTCGATCATCCGCACCTTCCTGATCGACCCGGTGGGCCTGATCGAAGGGCTCAAGCACCCCGGCGACAATGAATCGGTGCCGGGTTTTCGCGGCGCACGGTTTTCCCGTACCCGGCATTGCCTGCCGTCCATCGTCGCCCGGGTCGCCGAAGGCCGGGAGGCGGCCAAACGCGAGCACAACGCGCCGCTGTCCCAGGCGTTGAAAATCATCATGAACGCGTTCTACGGCGTGCTCGGCTCGAGCGGTTGCCGTTTTTTCGATACGCGCCTGGCCTCGTCCATCACTCTGCGCGGCCACGAGATCATGCTGCGCACCCGACAACTGATCGAAGCCCAGGGGCATGTGGTGATCTACGGCGACACCGACTCGACCTTCGTCTGGCTACGCCGCGCCCACGGTCAGCAGGAGGCCGCGCAGATCGGTCTGGCGCTGGTGGCGCACGTCAATCAGTGGTGGCGCGAGCATGTGCAGCAGGAGTACGGCCTGCAAAGCGTCCTCGAGTTGCAGTTCGAAACCCACTACAAGCGCTTTCTGATGCCGACCATCCGCGGTGCCGAAGAGGGCAGCAAGAAGCGTTATGCAGGACTGGTGACTCGCGCCGATGGCAGCGATGAAATGGTCTACAAAGGCCTGGAAGCGGTGCGCACCGATTGGTCGCTGCTGGCCCGGCAATTTCAGCAGGAGCTGTATTCGCGGATCTTCCACCACAAGCCCTATCAGGACTACGTGCGCGAATACGTGCGCAAGACCCTGGCCGGCGAGTTCGACGATCGCCTGATTTACCGCAAGCGTCTGCGCCGCACCCTCGACGACTATCAGCGCAACGTGCCGCCCCATGTGCGGGCGGCGCGCATCGCCGACGAGTACAACGACCGCCACGGGCGCCCGCGGCAATATCAGAACGGTGGCTGGATCAGCTACGTGATCACGGTCGCAGGGCCTGAGCCGCTGGAAGCGCGCAGTGCACCGATCGATTACGACCACTACCTCACCCGGCAACTGCAACCGATCGCGGATGCCATCCTGCCGTTCGTCGACGACGACTTCTCAACCCTGATTGGGGGGCAATTGGGCCTTTTTTGAGTCCAGCAGGGACAGCGTCCAGTCATCCACTATGCCGTGGAAGTACTGGTTCAAGGCTTGATGAAACAGGCTCTCTTCGACTGCCACCTGGGCGAACAGGGTCATCGATGAGTGGAATTTCAGATCGTCGGGATGACCGAAAATCGCCGCCACGGACTGCCCACGGATGTTCAGCACTTCTTGTGTGCACGTACGCAACCGGGGACCCAACAGGGGGTGATCGAGATAAGCCTGGGCTTCCTCGAGGGAACGGATGGCGAAATGCCGTGACATTTCACTGCCGCCCAGTCCAGCCAACTGCGGAAAGATGAACCACATCCAGTGGCTGCGTTTGTGGCCGGCATTCAACTCGGACTGAACCCGGTCGAACACCGGGTCCTGGGCCTGGACAAACCTTTGCAGGTTGAAATCGTCCCGTGGGTCGGTGCTTCTCATGGTGAAGCTCTCTGACAGACTGCGGTGGTTCAGACCATGGCCAACCGCTGTTTGCGTTCAGGCGCGTGAAACGCTTGGTCCAGCGCCTCCAGATCCCCGGCCTCAAGCTGCAATGAAGCGGCTTGCGCGTTGAGTTGTACGTGTTCGGGGTGGACCGCCTTGGGGATGGCGATCACACCGTCCTGACGCAGAATCCATGCCAGTGCCACCTGAGCCGGGGTCGCCTGGTGACGGGCGGCTACGTGTCTGAGGGTGTCATTGGCGAGCATTTTTCCGCCCTGGCCGATAGGGCAGTATGCCATGGTCGGCAGTCGTTGCTGTTGGCTCCAGGGCAACAAATCAAATTCTATGCCGCGTTGCTCGAGGTTGTAGAGCACCTGATTGGTAGCGCACGCCGGTGCGGCCAGTTCGTGCACATCATCGAGATCGAAATTGGATACGCCCCAGCGGCCTATCTTGCCGGCTTCTTGCAGGCGCTCGAAGGCTTCGACTGTTTCTTCCAGCGGGTACTGGCCGCGCCAGTGCAGCAGGTACAGATCAATGTAGTCGGTACCGAGGCGGCGCAGGCTACGCTCGCAGGCTTCTGGAATGCCCCGGCGGCTGGCATTGTGCGGGTAGACCTTGCTCACCAGGAAAACGCGGTCGCGCTGACCGGCGATGGCTTGCCCCACGACTTCCTCGGCGCCACCTTCGGCGTACATTTCCGCGGTGTCGATCAGGGTCATGCCCGATTCGATGCCCTGGCGCAGGGCTGCCACTTCCCGGGCGCGCTGTGAGCGATCTTCGCCCATTTGCCAGGTGCCCTGGCCAATGACCGGTACCTGGACGCCGGCCAGTTCAAGCGTACGCATCAAAACCTCCCTGATGAATGCTGATGGATATTGCAATGGGCAGCAGAATAGTCGATCGGTTCCCCATGACCAGCAGCCAAATGCCCGGCCCGGCATGCCGATGATCGATTGAGAGCGACCGACACTGCACTTTTTCCTATTGAGCGGCTCTATCCATGGCAGCCTGCGGCGATCCCCACCGTCGGCCCTTGCCCAAGTTCAAGCGCCCATGGCTCGAGTGTCATCCCTGATCAGCACCCTCATTCGTCGGCATTGCCTGCTGTTGGCCGGGCTGTCGATGTTCATTGTCACGGGGTGCAGCCAGCAGCAGGGCAACGACATTTTCAGCCAGATGCGTGAAGGCACCCCACAGGAGTTCCTGCAAACCAGCGTCGACCGCCTGGCCACGCTGACCATGCGCGATAACCTCGACAGCCTTTATCTATTGATGGGCAAGTTGTACCGGCGTAACCCCGATGAACTGAAAAAGTCCGGTTTCCTCGATGCGCGTACCGCCGTCAAGCAAGTGCGCCTGGCCATCGAGCAACAGCAGCCCCTGCCAACCCTGGGCGGCAAAAAAGACCTGGCAGCCTTGAGATTCGCCATGAGCCCGGAGTTTCTCGGCGACCGGGTCGGCGCGTTCATCTATGCCATCGGCAGCATGCTGGTGACCGCCCATGGCAACCGGCTCGAGTTCTACATGACGGACAGCATCAACCCCAAGTTCGTCAGCAATGCTGCGCGCAACATCGAAATCGCCACCTGGATTCTGGCCCAGCGGCAAACCAGCGAAGGCCAGCCGTTGCTGTTCTCCAACGAGATTTCGGAGGAGGGCAGCAACCTGAGTTTTGCCGTCGAGTTCGGCAAGATCGTTGCGCGGCTGGATCTGCTGACCCAGATGCTCGACGAGCGCTATCGGCGGATCGGTTTGAATTACGCCCAGAGTCTGTTGTTCCTGAATTTCTTGCCGGTGCAATGACCTGTACGTCCGGGCATAAAGATAGATCGTATCGATATAACTGGTTATAAGAAATGTCGCTATGCTGCGGGCCAGATTTCCCCTGCGATCTTTGTGGACGTGTCAATGGATTTAGTGAACATCGGGTTGGTCGTTGCCGGTTTGGTGGTGGGCTTTATCGTCGGTATGACAGGTGTGGGCGGCGGGTCATTGATGACCCCGATCCTGCTTTGGTTCGGCATCAATCCGGCGACTGCGGTGGGCACCGATCTGCTGTATGCGGCTATCACCAAATCCAGTGGTGTGCTGGTTCACAAGAAGAACAACAACATCGATTGGGCCATTACCGGCTGGCTGACCTTGGGTAGCGTACCGGCAGTGGCCTTGACCTTGTGGTTCCTCAGCAGCTTGCACAGTGCCCCCGATGCGATGAACGCCATCATCAAGCAGGCTTTGGGCTACGTGCTGTTCGCCACGGCCATGGCGATCCTGTTCAAGAAGCGCCTGCTGGCGTTCGCCCATCGTCGCGCAGGCGGCAACTACAACCCCAGCGGCAAACGCCTGAATGCGATGACCGTGATTACCGGTCTGGTCCTCGGCACCATGGTTGCGCTGACGTCGATCGGCGCCGGCGCACTGGGCACCGTGGCCTTGTTCATTCTCTATCCGCTGCTGCCGACCCGCCGCCTGGTCGGCACCGAGATCGCCCACGCCGTACCCCTGACCCTGGTCGCAGGCCTGGGTCATGCGAGCATGGGCAATATGGATTGGCACGTACTCGGGTATCTGCTGGTCGGCTCGTTGCCGGGCATTTACCTGGGCAGCCATTTGACCGGGCGCATTTCCGACGAATTGTTGCGCCCGTGCCTGGCGACCATGTTGGTATTGATCGGTTACAAACTGGCGTTCTGATTCACTCGGACGACGCCTGCCTCCCTGACGGCTGAAATGGCCAGCCGATGCCTGCTCGGGCATCCCTGGCCAGCCGCCCATTCCTGCTTTCCCTACTGATTTTTGTATGTCTTGAGTTTGCCGCGGGCTGTTGCGCAATGACTGCCCTGACCTAAGCTTGGGACATAACGAAACAAATTTGCGGTGCGTCACCCGGAACGTTCACCGCGCTGCGCAATCATTAGGGCGTGGATATCAAAAGGAGATGCGCATGCTCATCAGGTCACTGACCCTGGCTACCTTGCTGGCAATTGCCGGCCCCCTGTTCGCCGCTGATAGCGACTCACCACTGGATATGGACAAGGGCAGGGCCCGACCGCTGATCGTTATCGCCCCGAGCACGGTAGATCCGGCCTGGCTCAGCTTGAAAAAATCGCTGGATGAACCGGCCAACAAGAAAGGCTTCACCGATCGCAACATGGTGCTCTACACGGTGCTCAACCTGATGGGGCAACGCGAAGGCAAAGACCTGGGGCCACAGGACACCGCAGCGCTGATTCGCTCGCTCAAGCTCGGCGCGAGTAACGGAACCAAGGTGATCCTGGTCGGCAAGGATGGCGAAAAGAAGCTTGAGCAGACCAACACCATCAAGCTTGAAGACTTCTTCACGGCGGTCGATCAATTGCCGGCCGCCGAAAAAGACCTGACCGCAACGGTGGTGACGCCGGTCAGTGAGCCGGAGCCAGCGGCGAAAGGGACCAAGGCTGAAAAGAATGGCAAACCGGCCAAGCCCGCCAAACCTGCCAAGCCACCAGAAATGCCTGACGATTGATCATCGTTGGGCGGTAACAGCGAGGGATATTCCCTTGCTGTTACCACAGGTTTACCAGTTGTAGCGATAACCCACCGTCACCGCCCAAGGCTGCTCGATGTCGTTGCCCTTGGTGTAGCTGCCCTCCGCGTAAACGGTTTGATTGTCCGCCATTGCCACGCTCATCCCGCCACCGATTTCAGTGCGCGAGCCCGGCAGCCTGTTATCCAGCTTCGCACCGTTGACCTTCACATGGCTGTCGCCCGCCAGTTCAGCGACCCACGCCGCCTTGACGTAGGGCCTTATCGTCATGCCGTTATCCAGATGCAGCTCGCGGCCAAACAAACCACCCACCCGGCTTTGCACCGATGTCAGCGAATCCTCTTCGACTTGCAGACCATTGCTGGCGCTGTAGCTGGTAGCGCTGATACGTGCTACCTGCAATCCTGCCTGGGGTTCGACAAACCAGCCTCGACCCAGATCGAAAGTCTTGCCGGCCTGCACTTCGGCACTCACCGCGTGGTTCCGGTAATGTGCCTTGACCGATTCACCCAGATTGCTGGTGACGTCGAGGGTATTGTTCAGGCGGTTGTACTTCAGTGCACTGTCGACATACCACCCGCTACGGTCCAGATAGCTTGCATAGCCACCCACCGTGATGCTGTCGATCCTGCCCTTGCTGGCCTCGCCGAAGTCCTGGCGTGCCTGACCCTGACCAATCAGAGCACCGATGTACAAGGACCCGTCGGCGAACGGCAGTGCCTTGTCAGCGCCCATTTCCAGGCCGTTGATGTGTTGCTCGAAGGCGCGGCTGGCATCTGTGTTCAGACGCTGCTCGACACCATAGCCGCGGACCCAGAGGCCACCCTTGTCCCGGCTTGAGCGCAGTTCTGCGAAATGCCCGGTGGTGGCGCTCATCTGCGCATGGATCAGAGAAGCGGCCGCGGTCTGGTTGCCCACTGCTGCGTTGGCACCTTTGCTCAGGGTCTCGGCCTGGGGCAGGCGAGGGGGCTGGGCAGGCGGAACGGAATCAGCAGGGGCCACAGGAAAACCCGGCTGGGCAGGCTCCCCCGGCTCGACAGCTTCAGCGGGATCCAGGGGGGCAGGTTCTGCCAGATTGACCAGATACCAGTCCTGGCCCTGTTGCTGCAGGTGGTAACGAAAGGCGCCGGCATCGACGGTTTGACCATACAGACTGAAGTCACCGCTGCCGCCATTACCGTCGACCAGCATCAGCTTCTGTTGCGCACCGCTCGGCGCTCTGCCTGCGTCGGCAACCACCAGCGTATGCTGACCGCTGAGTGGGCCCTGCACTTCGATCAGGTCGCCGCGTAGCGCCGCCAGATCCGTGTGCATGCGAAAGCTGGCGTTGCCAATGAGCGGGCCTTCGAGGGTGAGGGTATGGAAACCGTTGATGGCCGGGTCGGCAAAGTTGACCTGACCGTCGATATGACTGTCGCGGCCCAGGGTTGCGTCGCCTTTGAGTTGCAGCAAGCCGCCCTGATTGATCGTTGTGTCATAGGCCGAGGCGCGATCGGCCAAGGTCATGATCCCGCCCTGATTCACCGTGGTCGTGCGTACGAAGGTGCCGGCCGAGACATCCATCCGCGCGCCTTGATTGACCAGCGTATCGCTGACCGAGGCCGAATCGAGCACCGACAGCAAACCACCCGTGTTGACCGTCGTTTGCTGGGCACTGCCGCGTTGATAAACCATCATCTCGCCGCCGGTGAGTCGGGTGTTCTTGGCCGTGGCATCGGCATAGACGTACAGGTAGCCGGTATCGACTTGCGTATCGCTGATCACGGCATTTTGCGCCGCGTCGAAATCACCACCCACCACGTGCGTGCTCAATGCCGTGGCGTCGCCGGCAACGACCATCGTCCCTCCGGCCTCCACCCGGCTGTCGAAAGCTGTGCTGCTGTCCTCCAGGACCAGCCATCCGTTACTCATCACGTGAGTGCGCAGCGTCGAGCCACTGTCCCAGAGGTTGATTCGGCCATTGCTCACCGAGCTGTCGGTCAGCAGACCGCCGGTGCCGACCTGGAGCACCGCTCCATTATCGACCTGCACGTTGGCCTGGGACGAGGTCAGGCAGTTCAAGGTATCGCAGCTGGCCGCATCGGCCAGCCACGGCATGCAACCTGATACCAGCAACGCTCCCGATACCGATAACCGGGACAACCGAAAACCCAACGTAGCCATAGTGCTCTGCCGCCAACAGGAAATTGAGGTGGCGAATTCTGCGCAGGCAAAAGGGCGAGGTAACGCAGGGGAATCCCAAGATTTTGTAGGACTAGTCCTACGGCGTTTCGCCGTCGATCGTGGCTTGCAGGTGTTCCTGCAAGCGTTTCATTTCCCGGGCAAAGGCTTCGAACAATCGATGCAGCTCCTGCTGCGTGGCCATGGCTTCACAGCCCGACTCCAGTTGCTCGCAGGCGCTTATCATTGGCGCGGCATGAATAATCCGGGCGCTGCCGAGCATCTTGTGGCAACGCCGTCCCATGGCGCTGAAATCGCCTGAGCAAAACAGTGCCTGCAAGGCGTCGAAGTCTTCCTGATTGGTGCGCAATACCGTAGCCAACAACTGCCGGGTCATGGCGTGATTGCCGGCGGTGATGGCGTTGACCTTGGACAGGTCAAAGCATGGGGCGGTCTCCCGGCGTGCACGTTCGG
Source organism: Pseudomonas vancouverensis (assembly GCF_004348895.1). Taxonomy (GTDB): domain Bacteria; phylum Pseudomonadota; class Gammaproteobacteria; order Pseudomonadales; family Pseudomonadaceae; genus Aquipseudomonas; species Aquipseudomonas vancouverensis. Next base: position 47,279 of record NZ_RRZK01000038.1, on the reverse strand, counting down.
CGTCGTGCAGGTAACGTTCGAGAGCGCCGCGGGTCAACGGTTTGAACAGGCAGTCGTTCATCCCGGCATCGAGGCAGCGCTGGACCTCCTGAGGCTGGGCGTTGGCGGTCAGACCGAGTACGTGAGTGGGGGTTCGTCCCTCGGCGGCCTCGACGGCACGTAACTGACGAGTCATCCGGTCGCCGTTGAGCAGCGGCATGTTGCAATCGGTGATCAGGTAATCAAAAGCGTCCTGAGTCCAGAGACGCAGGCCTTCCAGGCCGTTTTCCGCACAAGTGACGCGCATCCCGAGGGATTCGAGCTGGCGTTGCAGTACCACACGATTGAACTCGTGATCCTCGACGATCAGCACATTTCGCATCGGCAGTGGCGCCAGGGGCTTGTCATCGTGCAGGGTTTCGACATCCGGTTCGCTGTTCGACATCAGGTCCAGGGTCAGCACGAAGCACGAGCCTTGCCCTGGATGGCTGGTGCAGGCCAGCCGGCCGCCCATCAATTGGGTCAGTTGCTGACAGATGGCCAGACCCAGGCCGGTTCCGCTCTGCAGCTCAGTGTCCTGTTCGGCGAATTGCGTGTAGGGCTGAAACAGGCGCTGGCGTTGCTGCTCGTCCATGCCGATGCCGGTATCGCGCACGCTCAGTTGCAGGTGTGTAAGTGACCCTTCGACCCTCAGCGTCAATTCGACCGTGACCGTACCCTGGGCGGTGAACTTGATGGCATTGCTCACCAGATTGGAGAGGATCTGCCGAAAGCGCAGGGAGTCCAGTTGCACCGCAATGTCCGGACCGTGGCTGACGAAGGCCAGTTCGAGGTTTTTCTGCCGGGCCAGGCTGGCGAAACTCTGCAGCACAGTGCGCGCCAGACGTTGCGGATAACCGCCGCCAGCGCGCAGCTCCAGCTGCCCGGACTCGATCTTCGACAAGTCGAGAATCTCGCCGATCAGTTCCATCATGCCGCTGGCGGACTTCTGCGCGATGTCGATCAACTCGGCGTCGCTGCCTTTATCGCCCGGGTTCCCCCGCAGCAGTTCCAGGACACCAACCAAGGCGCTCATGGGCGTGCGGATCTCGTGGCTCATCACCGCGAGAAAATGGCTCTTGCCACGATTGGCCGCTTCCGCCTGGTTCTTCGCCTGGATCAACGCGTGCTGCAGGTCATGCTGTTCCGTGAGGTCGATCCAGCCGCCGATCACCCCGGTCATGGTGCCGTCGGAGTCCCGATAGGGCAGCGCCCAGTGATACACGTAATGGGTCTTGCCCTTGACGGTCATGGTGAAATTGTCGAACGACGGCTCGCCGCTTTCGAGTGTCGTGCGGTGAATGCGCTTGTAGCTGTGCGCGTCCTTGAGCGGCAGGATGTTGGCTTCAATCAGCCCCTTGTTCAGCACTTGGCCGGGCTCCACGTCCAGCACTTGCAGGTAGGCGCGGTTGCAGGTCAGCAGCAGGCCTTGACGGTTGCGGACGTAGATCGGGTGCGGCGTGCCGTCCACCAGGACCTTCATGAACACCAGTTGGTCGTTCAAGGCCTTTTGTGCCTTGAGCCGCTCGGCGATCTGCCTGCGCAACCCCAGGTTCCATGACACCACCAGCAGCAACACCAGCACCATCACCATGACGGCACGGAAGAACCAGTGCTTGTAGGCGCTCCAGCCGCCCTGGCTTTCCTGCGGGTTTTGCCAGCGATTGGCCAGGGCACTGAGTTCATCGGGTGATATGTCGAGCAGGGCCTTATCGATGATCGAGATCAGTTGCGTATTCTGTTTACCGCTGGCGAAGGCGACCAGCGCCGGTTGCGCACCGAGCACCGAGTCGATCTGCAACTGGCCGCGAAAGAACCGGTCGATCAGGTAGCCCGCGCCCTGTTGCGGCTGGATCACGCCTTCAACCGAACCCTCGGCCAGCAACTCATAGGTCTCGATCGGCGTATCGACCTCCACGACCTTGATCTCGGGCCATTCGCGCTCCAGCCATTTGGCGGCGGCAGAGTCCTTGATGATTGCCACGGACTGTCCCTTGAGCCTGGCCAGCCCCTCACGCTCGGGTTGTACGCGGGTCACCAGCACGAAGGGGTTGATGAAAAAAGGTCGGGAAAATGCCAGGCGTTCCTCGCGGCGCTCGCTGCGGGTCAGCGCCGCGATCAGGCTGGGCGGCGCACGTTCGGCGCGACGGGTCATGGCTTGCACGGAGGAAAGGTTGACGGGATGAAAGACCAGCCCAGTGCGGTCGTTGATCATTTCCAGCAAATCGGCGGCCATGCCGCGCATTTCACCGTTGGCATCAAAAAAGCTGAAGGGTGAGTACAGATCGTTGGCCAGCACATCGATTTGCGGATGGTCCTTGATCCATTGCTGCTCGTCCGTGGTCAGTTGCAAACGGTTGTAGCCCAGCTTCGGGTTGGCGCCGATGCCCCAGCGCCGGGCAATGATCTCGCGCTCCCGAGGGGAAAAGTTCGCCAGCGTACTGTTGAGCAGTGTCAGTAACTGACTGTTGCGTTGCTGCACGGCAAAGCTGAAACCCAGGCCCTCGGAGTCACGCTCGATGGTCTGTTTCAGGCTTTGCTGGTAGCTGTGTTCGAGCAGGTACTGCGCCGATATTGCATCGGTGAGCAGGACCATCCCTTCGCCGTAGGCCACCTTGCCAAGCCCCTCTGCGGTGGATTCGACCTGTTCCACCTCGTAGCCGGGGAACATCGAAGCCACCCGGTCCTGACGGATCCAGTCCTGATCGAACAGTACCCGGGTGCCCGGGGGTGGCCGATTGTCGATCCAGTGGGTGCCGAACCGACTGATCAGCACCGCCTGGTCGTAGGCGTAGGGGGCGCTCAGGCGCAAATCGGCGTATTGGCTTTCGAGACGATTGATGCGCGGCACCAGGTCGATCTCGTCTCGTTGCAACGCGGCCAGTGCATCAGCCCGGTTGGCGTACCGTTCGACACGTACGCGCATACCCAGTGCACGCGCCAGGACATCGAGGTAATCGGCCGATAGCCCTTCGTAATCCTTCTGATTGGCGGTGATGTCCAGCGGTGGCCGGTCGGGCAAATAGACACCGATCCGCAGCTCGGCCTTTTGCATCAGCCATTGACGTTGTAAAGGCGTCAGGGAAAGACGCTCCTGGCTGTCCGTCGCACGGCTGAGCAGGATCAACGAGTCAGCGGTTACCGGCAGTGCCAGCAGCGCCAGCAGACACAGCAACAGTCCTGGCAGGTATCGACCATATCGATTCATCATTCAGACCAGGTCGTTGCGTTTGGCAAACTCAATCAGCTCGAGCGATGTATGGGCGTTGAGCTTTTGCATCAGGCGAGTCTTGTAGGTGCTGATGGTCTTGTGGCTCAGCAGCATGTCCTCGGCGATCTGTTTGTTGCTCTTGCCCAGGGCAAGGCCATGCAACACTTTCAGTTCACGCCGGGTAATGGCGCTGAGCATCTGGGTTTCGTTGCGCGCATAGTCACTGTGGCGGACCGAGTCGAGGGTGTCGGCCGGATACCAGGACTTGCCCATGGCGACCGCGTTGAGAGCCGTGACGATTTCCACGGGATCGTCGATCTTCGACAGAAAGCCCGCCGCACCGGCCCGCAGGCACTGAGCGGCGTAAACCTTGCTTTTCAAGCCGGTGTGAACCAGAACCTGCGCTGTACTGCCACCGACACGCAAGCGGTCGAGCACCGCCAGACCGTCGAGCAGGGGAATATCCAGGTCGAGCACGATCGCATCGGGTTTGAGCGCGAACGCCTGGCTCAGCGCGTCGACGCCGTTGTCGCATTCTCCGACGATTTCATGGCCTTCCCGGGCCAGAATCATCCCCAACGCCATGCGCACGACTGCGTGGTCATCGACCAACAGCACTTTCATGGATCAGCCCTCATTCCCTGATTCAGCATAGCCCCTGAGCTGAAAGCGGGCTTTCAGGGGGCGATGCGTGGTGGGGTGCAGTAAAAAAGAGGCGCGAATCCTACTGGTTTTGTGTGGGTATGCAAGGTGCTTAAGGTTATTGGTCGAGCGCACTCAAGATCTGATGAGCGATTTTGATCCGCTGCGCATTCGGATAGTTCTTGTTGGCCAGCATCACGATGCCGATCTGCTTTTGCGGCACATAGGCGACGTAGGCGCCGAAGCCTCCGGTGGCCCCGGTTTTGTTGAACAGGGCATCCTGGCGCGGGGCTTGTGGTGGCTTGATCCACTGGACTTGATGGGCTTCAAAAGCCATCCGATTCGAATTGCCCGCCTGCAGTTGCTCCAGGGGCACCGGGTAAGGGTAGAACTCCCAACCGAGCCCCTGGGTCATGCCGTCAACCTTGTAGTAACCGCTGTGGGTGAGGGCGATGGCCTGTTGCAGAGGCTTTTCCAGTGTCCCTGGCTGCATGTTCGTTTGCACGTAACGAAGCAGGTCCGCCGCACTGGTTTTCACCCCGTAGGCCTCCGAGTCCAGCGCTCCCGGGCCAACCCGTACGGGTTTGCCGTCCTTGTTGTAACCTTGAGCGTAAAGGCCCATCTGATCCTGTGGCACGCTGAGGAAGGTGTGTTTCAAGCCGAGTTTGGGCAGTAGGGTCTTCTCCATTGCTTCATCGAACGGCACGCCCAGGCTCTGCGCGGCAAGATAGCCGAACAGACCCAGGCTGGGGTTGGAATACAGGCGATGGCTGCCGGCTGGGTAGAGCGGTTTCCATTGCTGGTAGTAACCAAGCATCTTGTCGGCGGAGTCGTACTCGCCGGGGAATTGCAGCGGCAGGCCACCGGCGCTGTAGGTGCCCAGTTGCACAACGCTGATGTTGTCGAAGGCGCTGCCACGCAAGGCCGGCAGCACCTGGCTGGCCTTGTCGTCGAGTGACAGTTTGCCGCTGGCCACGGCATAGCCGGCGAGGGTGGCGGTGAAGGTTTTACTGACGGAGCCGATCTCGAACAGGGTGTCCTGGGTGACCGCGTTGCCGGATTCTTTCGAGGCCACGCCGTAGTTGAAGTAGTGCGGCTGGCCGTTGACGGTGACTGCGACCGCCATGCCGGCAATGCCTTCGGCTTGCATGACCGGGCGCACCGCAGCGTTCACCACGGATTCGAGTTGATCCTGGGCGACGCACTGGCCGGCGGCGAGCAGCGCCAGGGCAGCGGCGAGTGTTTTCAGACTGTCCATTGTGAGTCTCTTCCATTGTTGATTCAGTTACGCGCCATTTTAAGGGCGTGGGGTGCATTTTCCACAGCGCAAAATAATCTGGGAGCCTGCTGGCGATGGCGTCAGACCCTGACCGCCTGAGCAACAAAAATGCGCCGCTCCAGATTCAATGCCAACACGCTCGCCAACACCACCAGCCCCCCGACAACGATCATCAGCGTCGGCCGCTCCCCCAGGATAAACGAAGCAATCACCATCGCCGTCGGCGGTGTCAGGTACAGCGTCATGGTGGCCCGGCTCAAATCCACATGCGCCAGCACATAGGCCCACGCAAGATACGCCAGGGCACTGGGGAAAACGCCGAGGGCAATCACGGCGAACTGCACGTGCATCGGGGCGTGTGCGATCTGATCGAACAGCCCCGGCAGAAAAACCAGAAGCAGCAGCGTGCCGGACCACACCGTGTAGCACACCAGCGTCAGGCCGTCGTAACGCCCGCTGTGGTGTTTCTGCAGGGCAAAATAAAGACTCCAGGACACGGCCGCCAGCAGGATCAGCAGGCCGTGGGCGTCGATGCTGCCCAGGCCATGATCACCTGCCACCACAATCACCGCACCGATCAAGCCGAGCAACACGCAACCCCAGCGCCAGGCGCTGACCCGATCCTTGAACACGAAGCGCGCCAGCAGGGTACTGAACAGCGGCGTGGTCTGCGCCAGCACACTGGACGCACCCGCACTGACGCCCTGTTGCCCGAAGTTGATCGCCACGTGGTGCAGGCTGACCGCAAAGAAACCCAGCCCCATCATCAATGGCACGTCGCGCCATTTCGGCAGGCGAATGCCCTTGAATACGGCAATGACGGCCATGAACAACGACGCCAGCAGAAAGCGCGACAAGGCCAGATGAACGGGGTCGTAGGCTTGCAACCCAATGTGGATGCCGGTCGGGGAAAAGCCCCAGCTGGCCACGACAAATGCCATGGCCAGGATGATTTTCAAGGGTGAAACCGGGGTGTGAGTCAGTGGCGTCATGGTCGTGCACCTGGGGTCGATGCAGCCAGTATCAGAAGGCGAATCGTTCGCCACAACTGACTTATACTGTGGCTATTGCTCACTTTTGGTGATGATTATGGAACTGGCGCAGATTCGCATGTTCAAGACAGTTGCCGAGGTCGGCAGCATTGCCCGGGCGGCAGAATTGCTGCATTGCGTGCCGTCGAACATCACGGCGCGGATCAAGGCGCTGGAGGCCGAGCTTGGCGTGGCCCTGTTCCTGCGCGAAGGGCGGGGGCTGCGCATCAGCCCGTCCGGGCAGACGTTCCTGAGCTATGCCTCGAAAATTCTCGCCTTGACCGCCGAAGCCAAACGCGCCGTGGACCCCTCGGCCGATCCGTCCGGCCCGTTGCGCATCGGGGCCATCGAATCCTCCGCCACCGGGCGCTTGCCACGCCTGCTGGCAAAGTTCCACAAGCGCTACCCGGCGGTGGCCCTCGAGCTGACCACCGGTACCTGGGCGCAATTGCTCGACGACACCTCCAACCACAAGCTTGACGGCGCCATAGTCGCGGTGGATGTCGAACGCGCCCACCTCAAACGAACGCCGACCTATCGTGAAGAACTGCTGTTGATTGCCTCGACCTCTCTGGGGCCTCTGAACGAGGTCGCCGATCTGCGCGACAAAACCGTCTTCCTCTGGCCGCAAGGCTGTCCCTATCGGGCGGCGATGGAGCACTGGTTGATGCGTCAGGGCCTGGCGCTGCCGATTGTCAGCCTGGCCAGTTACGGGGCGATTGTCGGATGTGTCAGTGCCGGTGCGGGGGTGGCGTTGGTGACCAAGGGCGTTTTCGATCAATACGCCAAGGGCGCGGGATGCGTAGGCTACGAGTTTCCCGAGATCACCGCGATCGAGAGCCTGTTCTACTGGCATGAGAACGCCGGGGTGCACCCGGCGCGGGAGGCATTTGTAGCGATGCTGCGCGAAGAGTTCGCCTGATACCAAACCTGCACGGGATCAAATTGCGCTGATATCGCGCATCAACAGACCAAACGCCAGATCCACCGCATCCGGTATCGGCAGATACACCGTATGCCCATCACCCGGTGCCACGTCGATCGATTCGCCCCGTTCGTTCTGCAACTGGTGCAGATCGAAATGAAAGTTGCCCTTGGGTGTCATCAACTCCATGTGATCGCCGAGGGTAAAGCGATTCTTCACCTTGACTTGCGCCAGCCGGTCACGCCGCTCGCCGGTCAGTTCACCGACAAACTGCTGACGTTCCGACACCGAACTGCCGTTCTGGTAGTTCTGGTATTCATCATGCACATGCCGGCGCAGAAAGCCTTCGGTATAGCCGCGCTGGGCCAGGGATTCCAGATCGCTCATCAGGCTGCGGTCAAATTCACGTCCGGCCACGGCGTCGTCGATGGCCCGGCGATAGACCTGGGTGGTGCGGGCGCAATAGAAGTGCGATTTGGTTCGACCTTCGATCTTCAGTGAATGCACGCCCATCTGCGTCAAACGCTCGACATGCTGCACGGCGCGCAGGTCCTTGGCGTTCATGATGTAGGTGCCGTGTTCGTCTTCGAAGGCAGGCATCTGTTCGTCCGGGCGATTGGCCTCCTGCAGCAGGAATACCTGATCGGTAGGCGCACCGAGGCCCAGGGTGGGTTCCGGCTGGAACTGCTGAACGATGTCACCAAGCTGATTCTCGGTAGCCGGTTGTGCCGAATACTTCCAACGACAGGCATTGGTGCAACTGCCTTGATTGGCGTCGCGTTTGTTCATGTAACCCGAGAGCAGGCAGCGCCCCGAATAAGCCATGCACAGCGCGCCGTGGACGAACACCTCCAGCTCCATGGCTGGCACTTGTTCGCGGATCTCGGCAATTTCCTCCAGCGACAGCTCCCGCGACAGGATGATCCGGCTCAAACCCTGCTGTTGCCAGAACTCGACGCTGGCCCAGTTCACCGTATTGGCCTGCACCGACAGGTGAATGGGCATCTGCGGGTAATGCCGACGCACCAGCATGATCAGGCCGGGGTCGGACATGATCAGGGCGTCCGGTGCCATGGCGATGACGGGTGCCAGGTCCTTGAGGAAGGTCTTGAGCTTGGCGTTGTGCGGCGCGATGTTGACCACCACGTAAAAACGCTTGCCTTGCGCCTGCGCCTCTTGAATGCCCAGGGCCAGATTGGCGTGGTCGAACTCGTTGTTGCGCACCCGCAAGCTGTAGCGCGGTTGGCCGGCGTACACCGCATCGGCGCCATAGGCGAAGGCATAGCGCATGTTTTTCAGGGTGCCGGCGGGGGCGAGCAGTTCGGGTGCGATGAGGTGCATGGTCGGTGTCGGTCGCAAAAGCCGGGCAGGGTAAAGGCTTCGGGCAATGGCTTTATTGATCTGGATCTATGCCGAGTGAACAAACCGACGGCACTCGCGCGCGCCGTGGAGGACTAAGCATCAGGGCGTTCATTTTCGCCCTGACGACCTGATCTGGATCCGACATGAGCGAGAAGACGCTACAAGACAAATCGCTGGCGGTATTGCTGGCGCTGGTGAGCCTGGCGTTCATCTGGATTTTGCTGCCGTTCTACGGCGCAGTGTTCTGGGCGGTGATCCTCGGGATCGTCTTCGCGCCGATGCAACGTCGCCTGCAATTGAAGTTTGGCTGGCCACGCAACCTGACGTCGTTGTGCACCCTGAGCATTTGCCTGGTGATTGCGATCCTGCCGGTGATCGTTGTCAGTGTCCTGCTCGTGCAGGAAGGCGCGGCGTTGTACAAGAGTGTCGAGAGCGGCGAGCTGGATATCGCCGGCTACGTCGCGCAGTTCAAACACGCGTTGCCGCCGTATTTTCAGCACCTGCTGGACCGCTTCGGCATGGGTGAGCTGAACGGCCTGCGCGAGAAAATCGTCAAGAGTGCGATGACCGGCGGACAGGTGCTGGCCTCCCAGGCGTTCAGCTTCGGCCAAGGCACTTTCGAGTTCATCGTCAGTTTTTTCATCATGCTGTATCTGTTGTTCTTCTTCCTGCGCGACGGCGCGGAACTGGCGCGCAAAGTGCGTACAGCGGTACCGTTGCAGGAGCATCAGAAGCGCCGATTGCAACTCAAATTCAATCGCGTAGTGCGCGCCACGGTGAAGGGCAACCTGTTGGTAGCCATCACGCAAGGTGCGTTGGGCGGGCTGATTTTCTGGTTTCTGGACATCCACAGCGTGTTGCTCTGGGCGGTGTTGATGGCGTTTCTATCGTTGCTGCCAGCGGTAGGGGCGGGGATTGTCTGGGCGCCGGTGGCGGTGTTTTTCCTGCTCACCGGGCAAATCTGGCAGGGCGTGGTACTGGGCTTGTTCGGCACCTTCGTGATCGGTCTGGTGGATAACCTGCTGCGGCCACTGCTGGTGGGCAAGGATACCAAGATGCCGGACTACATGATCCTGATTTCGACCTTGGGCGGCCTGGCGATCTTCGGTTTGAACGGTTTTGTCATCGGCCCGTTGATTGCGGCCCTGTTCATGTCGAGCTGGGCCATTTTCATCGAAACCAAACCACGGGTGCAGCTGCCTTAGGCGCTGAGTTTGCCGCGTTGCTGGCTGCCGAGGCTTTGTGACAGCGCCTGGGCGGCGGGCAGTGAAGTGAGCGGGCCACTGAGTTGTTCGCCGTCCTTGACCACGTACCAGCAGGCGAGCATTCCAAGGGCCCGGAGCTGGGCGGGAACGGCACTGCCGATTACGGACATGATTTGAACCTGGGACATAAGTACCTCCATCAATCTATGGAGCTACCTTAAGACCGCGGCGATTTTTCCGACAATCAACACTTTCGATAGTCGTCATTGACGCGAGCAGGGGCAAACGACCGATCGTCGCTCAGTCGACGACCTGATCGAGCATGTGCACCACTTCCTGCTCGTTGAGCAGGCCCTTGCGCACCAGGTTTTGTGTCAGCAAGGAGAGAAACTTGGCGCTGCGATGCCCTTCCAGGTGCTTGAGTTCGGTCAACACGTTGTAGACCTTGCTGGAGGTGCACAGACCGACAATGCGGTGCGGGTTTTGCGTTGGCATGTGGTCGTCCTTGTTGTTTGAACTGTTATCGACGGACAGTGCCGAGCTTGCGGGCCTGTCATGACAAAAAGATGACCGTTTTACTGCCGCCGGGCAGAAAGCGAGCCGTCTTCATCATGCCAAACGGTGCCGGATGCACTGTTCCGATAGCGACCCCGGCGAGATTGATCCAGACCTCTGCCTGCGAGCGGGCATAAAAAAGCCCCGCTTGCGCGGGGCCTTTGAAGGTTTGTCAGTAGTGGCCATAGTGCGGGCCGTAGTAACCACGGGGCGGGCCGTAGTAGACCGGCGCCGGGCGGTAGTAGATCGGTTGCTGCACGTAGACCGGAGCCGGCTGGTAATAGACCGGAGGCGGTGGCGGTGCGTAATACACCGGCGCCGGTTGGGCATAGACCGGTTGCGGTGGGGCGACGTAGACCGGGCGGTTGGCGTTGATCAGGGCCGAGCCGACGATGGCAGTGCCGACGATGGCGCCAAATACCGCCGGGCCTTGCCAATAGTTACCACCACCATGGGCTTGCGCCTGTCCTGCGATAGCGAGCGCGCCGATCAGCAAGGCTACTGTGGGGATTTTACGAATCATGATAATTCCTCGGTTCTTCGACCCGGCGCCTGGACCTGCAATAGACCCAAGTGTTTTCGCGGGGATACTTCTAAGACAGCGTAATTTCGAAAATCAGCACGGCCGTTAGGTAAATTTTGTGTAAGGTCTGTACCGACTTCCTTACTCAACGCCATTGGCTGATTCAGCCATGCCTATATGATCGAACAGAACCCGATGGACTGGCCAATCCCGTCCATCCGAAAGTGCTCTTGAAGGAGAAAGTTTCATGCAGATGCACCCGAACAAAGACACCCGGCTGTGCATGTCCCTGTCGGCACGCCCTGGCAACTTTGGCCTGCGTTTTCACAATCATCTGTATGAACAGTTGGGCTTGAACTTCTACTACAAGGCGTTCGCCAGCGATGACCTGCCGGGTGCGGTGGCCGGTATCCGGGCCCTGAGAATTCGTGGCTGCGGCGTCTCCATGCCATTCAAGGAAGCCTGCATTGCCCTGGTGGACGAACTGGACCCTTCGGCGGCAGCGATCCAGTCGATCAACACCATCGTCAACACCGACGGCCACTTGAAGGCCTACAACACCGACTACATTGCCGTGGCGCAATTGCTGCAAACCCATGAAGTGCCCAAGGACTCGACCTTTGCCCTGCGTGGCAGCGGCGGCATGGCCAAGGCGGTGGCCAGTGCCTTGCGCGACGGTGGCTACAAAAACGGCCTGATCGTGGCCCGCAACGAACAGGCCGGCCAGGCGCTGGCGCAATCGCTGGGGTATGAATGGCAGGCGGAGCTGGGAACGCGGCGCCCGCAGATGTTGATCAACGTCACGCCGATCGGCATGACCGGCGGGCCAGAAGCCGATCAGCTGGCGTTCGATGCCGACGTGATTGAAAAAGCGCAAACAGTGTTCGATGTGGTGGCGATCCCCTCGGAAACACCGCTGATCGTGCGCGCGCGCGCCGAGGGCAAGCGAGTCATTACAGGCCTGGAAGTGGTTGCCATCCAGGCGCTGGAGCAGTTTGTGCTGTACACCGGGGCGCGGCCGACGCAGGAACAGTTCCAGAAAGCCGTGGAGTTCGCCCGCAGTTAATTGCTACGACCTATCCCTTTTAGGAGCCAGCCTGCTGGCGATGGACGTCAACGATAAGGTGGGGCATCAGGTTCCCCGCGTCATCCATGCCACCATCGCGAGCATGCTCGCTCCTACAGGTATTATGGGGGTTACTCAAGTCGCGCCAAACGCTCTTCCAGCGCGGCAATCCGCGCCTCCAGCTCTTCGATCCGCTCCACCGACACGCCGCCGCTGCCGCCACGCTCGCCCGGATTCTGCCGCGCCGCCATGATCGCCTCGATGTCCGCCGGATCACCCAGGGCATGGGTGTAGCGGTCTTCGCGCTGGCCGGCCTGACGTGGAATCAGCACCGCCAGACCACGGGCTATCAGCCGTTCCAGCTGATGCACCACCTGTTCGCTGTCTTCGAATTCATGCATGCGACCGCTGCGAGTCAGCAGTTCGTTGACAGTTTGTGGGCCGCGCAGAAACATCAATCCGGTGAGGATCACCTGGGCCGGCACCAGCTCCAGGGCCTTGTCGACCTTGTGTTCCCAGCGGTCGGCACGGCTGCCCATCACCAGTCGGGTGAAGCCGCGTCCCTCCAGCGCCCGCAGGCTCTGGCCGACCTGGCCGGGGGTGAGGTTCATCACCGGTTCGCGGCTGGTTTTCTGGTTGCAGGCAATCACCAGGGCGTTGAGGGTCAGCGGATAGGTTTCCGGGCTGGTGGCCTGCTTTTCGATCAGCGAGCCCAGAATGCGGATTTCCGTACTGTTGAGCCGTGGCTCGTCGAAGGTCGTCTCTGATTCAGTACTCATGGTGTGCGTCCTTACCCGATTCATGATTGTTCGCGCGTCGCTGCACTTTAGAGCGGCAAACGCCAATGGCAACAGAAATCATTGCACCGACGGTCGTGATGGTTACAAAAAGTGTATGAATAATTAACAACTTTTTTACAATTGGCCGGGCAGCCTATGCGAGGCCGCGCGAGCCCGCCGTTCGGGCACAGCCTCGTCCGGCATGATTACCCTGAACGGTTGCAGCAGGCATCGAGTCGACCGGTGCACGACACCGTCATTCGCCTTGGATAAAAACAACCCGATAAAGGCGAGAGAGACTCCATGAGCCAAGACATTTTTGTATCCGTATTGATCCCCGCCAAAAACGAAGCGAATAACCTCAAGCCATTGCTCGAGGAAATCCGCGTGGCACTGGCCGATGAGGCCTACGAAATCATCGTAGTCGATGACGGCAGCACCGATGCCACCCTGCAAGAGCTGCGGCAGATCAAGCTCAATGGCTTGAGCAACCTGCGCATCCTCCATCACGAGCGTTCACTGGGCCAGAGCACCTCGCTCTACCATGCCGCGCAACAGGCCCGTGGCCGATGGCTGGCGACTCTCGATGGCGACGGCCAGAACGACCCGGCGGACATTCCCGGCATGCTCGCCCTGGTGCGCGACGAGCGGGGCAGGAGCGATGTGCAATTGGTCGCCGGGCATCGGGTCAACCGCCGTGACACCGCAAGCAAGCGTTACGCCTCGCGCTTTGCCAACAACCTGCGCAGTCGCCTGCTCAAGGACTCGACCCCGGACACCGGTTGTGGCCTCAAGCTGATCGAGCGCGAAGCCTTCCTGCGTCTACCCTATTTCGACCACATGCACCGTTTCATCCCGGCGTTGATCCAGCGTCACAACGGCCGAATGATCGTCCACCCGGTCAACCATCGTCCGCGCACCGCCGGGGTGTCCAAATACGGCAATCTCGACCGGGCGCTGGTGGGGATACTCGACCTGTTCGGGGTCTGGTGGCTGATCAGGCGTACGCGGCTCAATACCCACGCCCAGGAGATCGAAGGATGAACATGACCCGTGAAACCCTATGGCTGGTGATTGGATTTATCGGCCAGATCGCCTTCACCGGGCGTTTTGTCCTGCAGTGGCTGTACAGCGAGTACAAGAAACGCAGCGTCATCCCGGTGAGTTTCTGGTACCTGAGCATCGTCGGCAGCACGCTGTTGCTGGCCTATGCCATCTACCGTGAAGACCCGGTCTTCATCGTTGGCCAGGCCTTCGGCTCGCTGGTCTATTTTCGTAACTTGCAGTTGATCGCCAAAAGCAAAAACCTCAAGGAGTAGGTCATGCGTGGATCGCTTTCGAGCCGAAGTATCACGTTGCTTGTCGCTGTTGCCATTGCACTGTTGTTTTTCTGGGGATTGGGCAGCATACCCTTCCTGAGTGTCAACGAAGCCCGCCGAGCCGTGGCCGTGCGGGAAATGCACGAAGCGGGAAGCTGGCTGCTGCCCTACATGAACGGCGACTTGTACCTGTCCAAGCCGCCGTTTTTTTATTGGGCGGGACTGATTTCGACCGCTGTAATCGGCAGCCTGTCCGAGTGGAGCGTGCGCCTGCCTTCGGCATTGGCCGCTTCGCTGTGCTGCCTGCTGCTCTATGGCTACGGCGTGCGCCAGGCCGGACGCCAGGTGGCGCTGTTCGCCGTGGTATTCCTCGCCGCCAACGGCGGTTTCAGCCTGTTTGCGCGGCGTTCTGAAATCGAAATGCTCCTGACGCTGCTGTGCTTTGGCGCCTTGCTCGCCGCCTGGCAGTTCATTTTTCGCCAGGGGCACGTTGCCTGGAGTCGGCTCAGTTATGCACTGCTCGGCTGTGCGCTGCTGACCAAAGGGCCGGTGTGCCTGTTGTGGGTGACGGCGCCGATCCTGCTGTACGCCTTGATCTACCGCGATGGGCGGGCCAAGGCCTACCTCTGCGACGGTTGGGGCTGGCTGATTGCCGTGGTGCTGGGCAGTTCCTGGTACGTGGCGGTGTCGCTGAACCAGGGCTGGGGCATCTGGGGCTCGATCATCAACGAAGACATCGTCAAGAAGATCGACGGGCAGGGCGCCGAGGCCTGGTACGCCTATCTGTTGTACCTGGCCGGGGATTTCTTTCCGTTCTGGCTGATCCTGTTTGTCCAGCCACGGCGGTTCCTGGCGATGGTTCGCACACGCCCCGAAGCGGCCATGCTGCTGTGCAGTACGCTGCTGCCGGTGCTGGTCTTCTCGCTGTTCACGGAAAAACACGCCAAGTACCTGCTGCCGATTTATCCCTCGATGGCGTTGTTGCTGGCCATGCACTGGTCGGCGGTGCTCGATGACCTCAAGGGGCGCTGGCGCACGGTGTTGGCCACGGTGCCCTACGTGATGCTGGCCGGCTTCGTGGTGTTCTACATGTTCGTCGAAGCGCGGGTGCTGTCGCACCGGGTCGACGGCCTGGAGCAGCTTGCCGCGTTGGCCGGCGGACAACCGGAGCGCAAGGCCTATACCCTGGGTGAACCGGACATCCGCCTGGTCTATTACATGGGCCGGCCAGTAGCGCCGCTGACGGTTGAACAGTTGCGGGACAGCAACCGGCCGACGGGGCTGCTGTTCATGCAGGAGCCCTACGATCCGGCCTTGCAGAACCTGGCGACCTGCAAGGTCGGTGAGGTCAAGCCGTACCTGAAACCTGATCGCGGTGCGGTGCTGGTGCGCATGGGCGGCGAATGCCACTGATGGGCGTCTGTATCGGTTAATCACCTCCTCACATCGCCCGTTCGGACTAGGCAGGGCTAACGATTCTGCCGGGTCCGGCCGGCGCCAAACTTCATGCTCAAAGGGGTGTTGCGCCACGCGCGCCCCGCCAAACGAGCAGAAGGCGCCGCGATGGAGTTTGCATTCAGCGACGAACAGGAAATGATCCGCGAATCGGCCGAGGGCTTCCTTGCCGATGTCTCGGATTCTGCCGCCGTGCGGGCGGCAATGGTCAGCGAGCGCGGGTTTGACGAAGCGCTCTGGCAGCGGCTGTGCCAGGAGATGTACTGGCCGGCGATTCACATCCCTGAAACCTACGGTGGTTTGGGTCTGGGCTTCGTCGAGCTGGCGATCCTGCTGGAACAGATGGGCCGGCGTTTGCTCTGCTCACCGTTCTACGCCACGGCGTGCATGGCCACGCCGGCACTGCTGCTGGCGGCCAATGACGATCAAAAGCAACGCTGGCTGCCGTCGATTGCCGATGGCAGCGTCACCGCGACCCTGGCGTTCAGCAGCGCCAATGGCTGGTCGGCCGACGACGTGCAGGCCACAGTGGTGGCCGAAGGCGAAGGTTATGTCCTGAATGGCACGCTCAAGCACGTCCTCGACGGTCATGGTGCCGACCTGTTGATCATTGCCGCCCGGCATCCCGGCTCGACCGGCGAGACGGGCATCAGCCTGTTTGCCGTCAATGCGATGCAGGCCGGTATCGAACGGCAGATGTTGCCGACCATGGACCAGACCCGCCGTCAGGCGCGCATTCAACTCAAGGGCCTTTACCTGGAAGCCGACGCGCTGCTCGGCGAGTTCGGCAACGGCTGGTCGCACCTGGAGCGAACCCTGCAACTGGCCTGTATCGGCCTTGCCGCCGAGCAGACCGGTGGCGCGCAGCAGGTGCTCGACCTGAGCGTGGCTTACATGCAGGAACGTCAGCAGTTCGGACGGCCCATCGCCAGTTTCCAGGCCCTCAAACACCGTGCCGCCGACATGATGCTGCAAGTCGAATGCGCGCGTTCGGCCAGCTATTACGCCGCCTGCGTGGCCCAGGAAGTACTCGATCCGCAAGGCGATGCACAGGTGGCTGCCGAGCTGCCACTGGCTGCGGCACTGGCCAAGGCGCAGTGCTCGGAGACTTATTTCCACTGTGCGTCGGAGTCGATTCAGTTGCACGGCGGCGTCGGCTTCACCTGGGAATACGACCCGCACCTCTACTTCAAGCGCGCCCGCGCCAGTGAAAGCTTCCTCGGGCTGCCGGCCTGGCATCGCGAGCGCATTGCCTCGGTGATTCTGGGAGAGCAGCCATGAAAATCAGCTTCAGTGAACAGGACGAGCGCTTCCGCCGGGAAGTCGCCGACTGGATGAGCGCCAATCTGACTGGCGAGTTCGAACAACTGCGTTTTCGCGGTGGCCCGGGGGATGAACACATGTTCCCCGAGGAACGCAAAGCCTGGGAACGCAAGCTCGCCGAAGGTGGCTGGACCTGCGTCGGCTGGGCGCCGGAACACGGTGGGCGCGGCCTGTCGATCACCCAGCAGGTGATCTTCAACGAAGAGTACGCCCGCGCCGGTGGGCCCGGTCGCATGGGCCACATCGGCGAAGGCCTGGCCGGTCCGACCATCGCCGCGTTCGGCACTGCCGAGCAGCAACAGCGGTTTCTGCCGGGCATCGTCAGCGGTACTTCGTTCTGGTGCCAGGGCTACTCCGAGCCGGGCGCCGGTTCCGATCTGGCCAACGTCAAGACCCGTGCGACCCTGGATGAAGCCAGCGGCCAATGGGTCATCAACGGCCAGAAAGTCTGGACTTCGCTGGCCCATGAGTCGGACTGGTGTTTTGTCATCGCCCGCACCGAGCCGGGCAGTGTTGGCCATCGCGGCCTGTCGTTCCTGCTGGTGCCGATGGCCCAGGCAGAAATCACTGTGCGGCCCATCGAACAACTGACTGGCACTTCGGAGTTCAACGAAGTGTTCTTTGACGACGCCCGCACGGACGCTGCGAACATCATCGGCGCACCGGGTGACGGCTGGAAGATTGCCATGGCGTTGCTGGGTTTCGAGCGTGGCGTCTCGACCCTCGGCCAGCAGATGCAGTTTCACAACGAACTCAACGAAATCATTGCCATCGCCAAAGCCAACGGCGCCGACCGTGATCCGATCCTGCGTCAGCGCCTGGCCGAAGCCTGGAGCGGGCTGCGGATCATGCGCTACAACTCGCTGCGCATGCTCTCCGGCAGCCAGGACGGTTCACTGCGTAAAGAGGCAACCATCTACAAGCTGTTCTGGTCGACCTGGCACGCCAGCCTCGGCAAGTTGGCCATGGACGTGCTGGGTGCCGAAGCGGAGCTGCTTGAGGCCGCACCCTACCAATTGACCCGTTTGCAGTCCCTGTACCTGTTCAGTCGCGCCGACACCCTGTACGGCGGCAGCAACGAAATCCAGCGCAACATCATCGCCGAGCGTGCCCTGGGCATGCCCAAAGAACCGCGCTCGCGCGCCTGAAAGGAGAGTCTTGATGTCTGTACCCCAGTATGTGGCCGGTCGCGGCCTGTTGCGTGACAAGTCTGTGTTGATCACTGCTGCCGCAGGCGCTGGGATCGGTTTTTCCGCCGCCGTGCGTGCCGCCGAAGAGGGCTGCCGAGCGCTGATGATCAGCGACATCCACGAGGGCCGACTGGCCGAAGCCGTGCTGAAGATTCGCGAGACCACCGGCCTGCAACAGGTCTACGGTCAGGTCTGTAACGTCGCCGACGAAGCCCAGGTCCAGCAGTTGATTGCCTGCGCCGAATGTGACCTGCAAGGCGTCGATGTGCTGATCAACAACGCCGGCCTTGGTGGTTCGCGTCTGCTGGTGGAAATGGGCGATGAAGAGTGGAACCGCGTACTCGATGTGACCCTCACCGGCAC
This sequence comes from Pseudomonas vancouverensis, assembly GCF_004348895.1. GTDB lineage: Bacteria > Pseudomonadota > Gammaproteobacteria > Pseudomonadales > Pseudomonadaceae > Aquipseudomonas > Aquipseudomonas vancouverensis. The sequence goes on along the minus strand of NZ_RRZK01000038.1, from coordinate 29,033 downwards.
CATGCGCATGACCCGCGCCATGCTGCCGAAGATGATGGAGCGCCGCGCCGGTGTCATCGTCAACAACGCCTCGGTGCTTGGCTGGCGCGCGCAGAAGGAGCAGTCGCACTACGCCGCGGCCAAGGCCGGGGTCATGGCGCTGACCCGCTGCGCTGCAGTCGAGGCGGCGGATTACGGCATCCGCATCAACGCGGTCAGCCCGAGCATTGCCCTGCACGATTTCCTGCGTAAATCCGCGCCGCAGGCGGTGCTCGATCAACTGGCCGCCAACGAAGCCTTCGGCCGCGCCGCCGAAGTCTGGGAAGTGGCCAACGTGATGATGTTCCTGGCCAGCGACTACAGCTCCTACATGACCGGCGAAGTGTTGTCGGTGTCCAGTCAGAGGGCCTGAGCATGCCACGTATTTTCGACACACCGATGGCGCTGTTCGACGCCGTGGGCCAGGAGCTGGGTGTCAGCGACTGGGTGTTGCTGGAGCAGGACCGCATCGACCAGTTTGCCGAGGCCACTGGCGATCATCAGTGGATTCACGTCGATCCGGTCAAGGCCGCGAGCGGTCCGTTTGGCGCCTGCATTGCCCACGGCTACCTGAGCTTGTCGCTGGTCAACCTGTTCCTGCCGCAGATCGTGGAAGTGCGCGGGCTGGCCATGGGTGTCAACTACGGCTGTGAGCGCGTGCGTTTTCCCGCCGTGGTGCGCGTCGGTTCGCGGGTGCGCGGCAGTGCGCAGTTGATGGCGGTCGAGGAAGTGAAGGGCGGCGTGCAGGCGACCATCCGCGTCAGCGTCGAAATCGATGGCGAAGCCCGTCCCGGCTGCGTGGTCGACACCATCAGCCGTTATTACCCGGCCTGATCTTCAAGAGCATTTTCGAGGAGCTGAACATGAAAGAAGCCGTCATCGTTTCAACCGCCCGGACCCCTATCGGCAAAGCGTTTCGCGGTGCCTTCAATGACACCGAAGCCCCGCAGATGGGCGGCCATGTGGTGCGCGAAGCCGTGCGTCGCGCCGGTATCGAGCCGGGCGAAGTGGACGACGTGATCATCGGTGCCGCCGCGCAGCAGGGCACCCAGTCCTACAACCTCGGGCGCCTGTGCGCGATTGCCGGTGGCCTGCCGACGTCGGTGGCCGGGATGGCCGTCGAGCGTCAGTGTTCGTCGGGCCTGATGAGCATCGCCATGGCCGCCAAAGGCATCATGTGTGACGAAATCGACATCGCCGTTGCCGGTGGCCTCGAGTCGATTTCCCTGGTGCAGAACAAGCACAAGAATCTCTACCGCAACCAGTCGAACGCGGTGATCGAACTCGATCCACACGCCTACATTCCGATGATCGAAACCGCCGAAATCGTCTCGGCGCGCTATGGCATTTCCCGCGAAGAACAGGACGAATACAGCTACCAGAGTCAGGTCAAGACCGCGTTGGCGCAGAGTGCCGGCCTGTTCGACCGCGAGCTGGCGCCCATGGTCAGTCGCAAATCGATCTTCGACAAGGCCAGCGGTGAAACCCGTTATGAAACCGTCACCTTGCTGCGTGACGAGTGCAACCGCATCGACACCACCCGCGAAAGCCTGAGCGCCCTGGAGCCAGTGTGGCAGGGCGGCCAGTGGAGCGAAGCGGGGCGTTTCATCACCGCCGGTAACGCCTCGCAGCTCTCCGATGGCGCGTCGGCCTCGGTGTTGATGAGCGCAAAAATGGCCGAGAAGCGCGGCCTGGAGCCGCTGGGGATTTATCGCGGCATGGCGGTGGCCGGCTGCAACTCCGACGAGATGGGCATCGGCCCGGTCTACGCGATTCCCAAGTTGCTCAAGCGTCACGGCCTGACCATGGATCACATTGGCCTGTGGGAGCTCAACGAGGCGTTCGCCTGCCAGGTCCTGTACTGCCGCGACACCCTGGGCATTCCGGCCGAGCGCCTGAACGTCAACGGCGGGGCGATTTCCATCGGTCACCCGTTCGGCATGTCCGGTGCGCGCATGGTCGGCCACGCGCTGGTCGAAGGCCAGCGTCGCGGCTTGCGTTACGTGGTGGTGAGCATGTGCATCGGTGGCGGCATGGGCGCGGCCGCCCTGTTCGAGGTGGTCTGAATGATCAGCGCAGCGCAGATTCAGGCAACCATGTCGCGTTACGTGGAGTTGGTGGATGCCGGTGACATCGACGCCATCGTCGCCCTCTATGCCCGGGACGCCGTGGTCGAGGACCCGGTCGGGCAACCGCCGTTGCTTGGCCTCGACGCCATCGAGCGGTTTTACCGGCAGGGGCTGGGGGCGATGAAGGTGTCGGCGACTCAGACCGGCCCGGTGCGGGCGACGCTCAACGGTTGCGGGGCGATGCCGTTTCGGGTCGACATGGAGTGGGGCGGCCAGCCTTGCTCGCTGCACGTGATCGACGTGATGGAGTTCGATGCCGAGGGCAAGATCCGTTCGATGAAGGCGTTCTGGAGCGAGATCAACGTCACCGCCCGGGGTGCAGCATGAGCCTGGAACAGCGCATCGCCCGGCTGGAAGCGCTGGAGGCGATCCGTCAGCTCAAACATCGTTATCTCAATGCCTGCGATCTCAAACAGACCGAGGACATTGCCGATTGCTTTGCCGAGGGCGAAGTGCTGATCGACTACGGGCCGCTCGGGGTCTTTCGCGAGCGCGATAGCTTCGTCGCGCTGTACCGCGAACTGGCCTGCCATGCGCGGGTCATCGACCTGCACCATGGCGCCAATCCGGAAATCGAGCTGTTGAGTGAGGACGAAGCCCAGGGCCGTTGGGCGCTGTGGTATTTCAACCTGGATGGCGAGACCGGGGCGACGCGGCAGTTGGGTGGCTTTTATCAGGATCGCTATCGGCGGGTTGGCGGGCAGTGGAAAATTGTTGCTACCTGCTTTGCCGCACATTCGGAAGTGACGCGTTCCTGAGCGCTCTGAAGTGGCGGTGCGTATTCCGGCCCCATCGCCAGCAAGCCGGCTCCTACAGTCACGAGATCACTTGTAGGAGCCGGCTTGCTGCGGGCGGCGTTCCGACGATAGCGGCCTGTCAGGCAAAGATTTACTTGCCTGAAACCAAATCCGCATTCTGCGTCCGACCGGTTTCATAGTACGCCTTGAGGTTCTCGGCAATCTGCCGCACCACCTTGTTGAAGGCCTTGCTCAGCATCCACTCCATTAACTTGCCACCGCGCAGGCTATAGCTCATTTGCAGGGTGATGCGCGTGGTGTCACCCGCAGGCTGCAAGGCATAGCTGAAACTGGCCTGGCGAAACGGAAAGGGCGAGTCGCTGCTGCCCTTGTGCAAGCGCAGCAAGAACCCTGTGCCTTCCTGCCACTGCACCACACTTTCATCCAGATACTGACCGCCCTTGCGCAACACCCGGCGACTGGCGCCGAGGCCTGCCTGTGGCCCGGGATGAAACTGGCAACCGGTCAGCCCCGGCACGTAGTGCGGAGCGAGGCTCAGGTCGCTCAGTCTCGCCCAGGCGGCGTGGGGGGGGAGGTCCAGCTGCACGCTGTGGCTGGCAATCGCGGACATGTCCAAACTCCTTTTATGAATGGGATTGCGCGGCATCGAGAAACGCCGGACGTTCACCGGCGCCATGCACCGCGATGTCGGCGCCGCTGACATAACGGGCCAGCCCGGAGGCCAGGTACAGGCAGGTGTCGCCGATGTCCTGCGGGGTTGCCAGGCGTTGCAACGGAATGGTCGCCGCCACCCGGGCAAGCCCTGCTTCGTCGCCATAATGCATCGCCGCCTGCTCGGTGAGAATCAGCCCGGCGGTGACGGCGTTGACCCGGACCTTCGGCGCCCATTCCACGGCGAGTGAAGTGGTCAGGTTCAGCAACCCGGCCTTGGCCGCGCCATAGGCAGCCGTGCCCGGCGAAGGGCGGGTGGCGCTGACGCTGCAGATGTTGATGATCGCGCCGCCATCGGCCTGGGCCTGCATCACCCGGTTGGCTTGCTGGCAGAGGTTCAGCGGTGCGATCAGGTTCAGGCGGATGATCGCTTCGCTGAAGCGCGGCGAAGCGCTGGCGGCATCGGCGTTCGGCGAGCCACCGGCGTTGTTGACCAGCACATCGAGGCGCCCGAAGCGTTCGACGATCTGGGTGATCAGTTGGCCGGACTGCTCGACATCGCGCAGGTCGCAAGCCAGGAACAGCGCCTCGCGCCCACCGCTGGCCGGCAAGGTGACCGGGGCTTCGCGTCCGCAGATCACCACCTCGGCGCCGCAGTCGAGAAAACGCTGGCTGATGCCACGCCCGACGCCTTTGCCACCGCCGGTGACCAGTACCACTTTGCCGCGAAAGTCCATCGGATCAAGCATGGAACGCCTCATTCAGTCGAAGGGGAAATGCTCCCGATGCTAGGTCTGCGACCTGGAAAGGCCAACGTCCGATGGGACTAGAAACGCCGCCCGGAGCAAACTCGCACCCCCATTAGAGGCAGGTATAACCGGCGATGGCGTAGTCCTGTCGGACGATGTTGCGCACCCGGCCCCTCGGAATAATCCCGGTACAACAACAGGCCGGGAGGACACCTTATGGGCGCTTCAGCGCAAGGGCACTTCGTTACGCTGCCGGAAGGTTTGCAGCTGCACTACCGGGACGTCGGCAACGGCGAACCGGTGATTTTCATTCATGGCAGCGGGCCGGGCGCCAGCGGTCACAGCAACTTCAAGCAGAACTACCCGGTGTTCGCCGAGGCCGGTTACCGGGTCATCGTGCCCGACCTGCCGGGCTACGGTGCGTCGGACAAACCCGACACCCTCTACACCCTGGACTTCTTTGTCAGCGCCCTGAACGGCTTGCTCGATGCGCTGGATATCCAGCGTTGCGTGCTGGTCGGCAACTCGCTGGGCGGCGCCATCGCCATCAAGTTTGCCCTCGATCAACCGCAGCGGGTCAGCCGCCTGGTGCTGATGGCCCCCGGTGGCCTGATGGAAAAAGAGCAGTACTACCTGCAGATGGAAGGCATCCAGAAAATGGGCGCGGCCTTCGCCAAGGGCGAGTTGAATGACGCGGCCGGCATGCGTCGTTTGCTGGCCCTGCAACTGTTCGACGAAAGCCTGATCAGCGACGAAACGGTCAACGAACGCGTGGCCGTGGTGCAACAGCAGCCGGTGTGCGTGTTGTCGACCATGCAGGTGCCGAACATGACCGCGCGCCTGGCCGAATTGCAATGCCCGATCCTTGGTTTCTGGGGCATGAACGACAAATTCTGCCCATCCTCGGGCGCCCAGACCATGCTCGAACACTGCAGCCGTATCCGCTTCGTGATGCTCAGCGAGTGCGGCCATTGGGTTCAGGTCGAACACCGCGAGCTGTTCAATCGCGAGTGCCTGGCCTTCCTGCAGGAGGCGCGTTGATGAGCGTGCAATTGCGCCGTGAGTTCGGCGAAGAGCTGTATCAGGCGCTGCTCAGCGGCTCGACCCTGGCGCCGCTGACCGAGCGCTGGCCGGCGATCAGCATCGAGGACGCCTACCACATTTCCCTGTACGCCATCGAACGTCGGGTGGCCGCCGGTGACGCGATTGTCGGCAAGAAAATCGGTGTGACCTCGGCTGCCGTCCAGCAGATGCTCAACGTGCATCAACCGGACTTCGGCTTCATCACACGGCAGATGGCGTTCGCTGACGACGCGCAGATTTCCCTGTCGGCCAACAAGCTGATCCAGCCCCGTGCCGAGGGTGAGATCGCGTTCAAGCTCAAGCAGGATCTGGTCGGCCCCGGCATCACCGAAGCCGATGTGCTGGCCGCCACCGAATGCGTGATGCCGTGCTTCGAGATTGTCGACTCGCGGATTCACGACTGGCGTATCCGCATACAGGACACTGTTGCCGACAACGCTTCCTGCGGGGTGTTCGTGCTGGGTGACAGTCAGGTCGATCCGCGGGAACTCGATCTGCCCAACCTGCGCATGCGCGTGTTCAAGAATGGCCAGCCGCTGAGCGAAGGCCTGGGTTCGGCGGTGCAGGGCAATCCGCTCACCGCCGTGGCCTGGCTGGCCAACACCCTGGGCGCCTTCGGCATTCCGTTCAAGGCCGGGGAGATCATTCTCTCGGGCTCACTGGTGCCGCTGGAACCGGCCCGCGCCGGTGACCGCTTCGAATTGACCATCGATGGCCTGGGCAGCGCCCGGGTGTCTTTCTGCGCCTGACTTGTGGGGTTTTAACCGAATGAGCAAGAAACTCAGAGCGGCCATTATCGGCCCGGGCAATATCGGCACCGACTTGCTGATGAAAATGTGCCGATCGGAATGGATCGAACCGGTGTGGATGGTCGGCGTCGATCCTGAATCCGAAGGCCTGAAACGTGCCCGGGAAATGGGCATCAAAACCACGGCCGAAGGCGTCGACGGTTTGCTGCCGCACGTGCTCGACGATGACATTCGTGTCGCCTTCGATGCCACTTCGGCTTACGTGCACGCGGAAAACAGCCGCAAGCTCAATGAGCTGGGCGTGATCATGATCGACCTCACGCCAGCGGCCATCGGCCCGTTCTGCGTGCCGCCGGTCAACCTCAAGGAGCACGCGGCGAAACTGGCGATGAACGTCAACATGGTCACTTGCGGCGGCCAAGCGACCATTCCGATGGTGGCGGCGGTGTCGCGGGTGCAGCCGGTGAGCTACGGCGAGATCGTCGCTACCGTGTCATCGGGTTCGGTGGGACCGGGCACGCGGCAGAACATCGACGAGTTCACCCGCACCACCGCCGGTGCCGTGGAGAAGATCGGTGGCGCCCGGCGTGGCAAGGCGATCATCGTGATCAACCCGGCCGAGCCGCCGCTGATGATGCGCGACACCATTCACTGCCTGACCGATGACGAGCCGAACCAGGATGCGATCCGCACTTCGGTGCTGGAAATGGTCCGCGAGGTACAGCGTTACGTGCCGGGCTACAAGTTGATCAACGGGCCGGTGTTCGACGGACGCAAGGTGTCGATTTTCATTGAGGTCGAAGGCCTCGGCGACTTCCTGCCCAAGTCCGCCGGCAACCTCGACATCATGACCGCCGCAGGCCTGCGCACCGCCGAGATGTTCGCCGAAGAAGCCCACAAGGGCGCCCTGCAACTGCCCGTTCGCTGAGTGGAGAATCCCGATGAATTTACAAGGTAAGAGCGTCCGTCTGCACGACATGAGCCTGCGCGACGGCATGCACGCCAAACAGCACCAGATCAGCCTTGAGCAAATGGTTTCGGTGGCCACCGGCCTTGATGCGGCGGGCGTGCCCTTGATCGAGATTACCCATGGCGATGGCCTGGGCGGTGCATCGCTGAACTACGGTTTCCCGGCCCACAGCGACGAGGAATATTTCGCTGCGGTGATCCCGCAGATGAAACAGGCCAAGGTGTCGGCGCTGCTGTTGCCGGGCATCGGCACGCTGGATCATCTGAAGATGGCCCACGAGCACGGCGTCTCGACCATTCGCGTGGCCACTCACTGCACCGAAGCGGACGTGTCCGGCCAGCACATCGGCATGTCGGCAAAGATGGGCCTGGATACCGTCGGCTTCCTGATGATGGCGCACATGGTCAGCGCGGAAAAACTGCTGGAGCAGGCGCGGCTGATGGAAAGTTACGGCGCCAATTGCATCTACTGCACCGACTCGGCTGGCTACATGCTGCCCGACGAAGTGACGCAGAAAATCGGCGCTTTGCGCGCAGGGTTGAATGCCGGGACTGAAGTCGGTTTCCACGGGCACCACAACATGGGCATGGCCATCGCCAACTCCCTGGCCGCGATCGAGGCAGGTGCTGCACGCATCGACGGCTCGGTCGCCGGTCTTGGCGCCGGCGCGGGCAACACGCCGCTGGAAGTGTTCGTTGCGGTACTGGAGCGCATGGGCGTCAACAGTGGTGTCGACCTGTACAGGATCATGGACGTCGCCGAGGACCTGGTGGTGCCGATGATGGACCAGCCGATCCGTCTCGACCGCGATGCGTTGACCCTGGGCTACGCCGGTGTGTACAGCTCGTTCCTGCTGTTCGCCAAGCGTGCCGAGCAGAAATACGGCATCGCGGCCCGCGAGTTGCTGGTGGAGCTGGGCCGTCGCGGCACGGTAGGTGGTCAGGAAGACATGATCGAAGACCTGGCCCTGACCTTGTCCCGTGCTCGGGGCGTGTTGCCGACCTGATTTCGGCAGGAACAGAAAAACCACCGGATTCGGTGGTTTTTTTATGCCCGGTGAAACCTGTGCTCAGGGCAGCAGGTTGCGAACCACGGGCGGGTAGCAGTTGACCGCCGCGCTCGAACAGCTGAAGTAGGCGGTGGTCGGTCGGTAGGCTTCATTCTTGAACACCTGGCACAGACTGGCAGTGCTGCCGGCACAAACAAGGATGAACAGGGCGTAGGTGGCTTTACGCATGGCGCGCCTCGGTACGGATTTTTGTTGTTGTAGGGGTACGTTAGGGCGATTGGCAAAAAGCGGCTTCGTCCGAATGGACTAGCCGGTGCATCTGGGGCTGCGCATCCCCTGTAGGAGCGAGCACGCTCGCGATGGAGGCACGGACGACACGGGCTGCCTGATACCCCGCGTTATCGTTGACGTCCATCGCGAGCGTGCTCGCTCCTACAGGGGGATGGGGTGTATCAAGTGCGCCGGGCGAGGGCGCCCATGGCCATGAACAGGGCGGCAATGGCCCGCGCTTCGTGCAGTTCACCCCGGGCGACCAGTTCGGGAATCTGCGCCAGGGGCACCTTCAGGCATTCCAGCGGCTCGGGTTCGTCGCCCTCCAGCTGGCACGGGCTCAGATGCTCGGCCAGCACCACCCGGTAGCGATGGCACAAATGCCCCGGTGCCAGGGTCAGTTCGCCCAACTCCGTCAGGCATGCCGCGCGCAACCCGACTTCCTCGCCGAGTTCGCGCTGCGCCGCTTGCAGGTAATCCTCATCCACTTCCGCACCGCCCTTGGGCAGGCCGAGAATGGTTTTTTCCACCCCGACCGCGTACTCGCGCACCAGCAGCACATGCTGCGGATCGGGCATCGCCACCAGCATCACCGAACGATAACCGGTGCCGCGCAAACGTTCGTAGACCCGCTGCTGGCCGTTGCTGAATTGCAGGTGCAGGGCTTCGATCTGAAAGTGTCCGCTTTGCGCCAGCAGTTCAGTCTTGAGGATGGTCGGAGAGTTGCGCATGGGTCTGGCCCCTGGTTGGGATAACCACACTGTGCGCCGCGCCGCCAGGGCCGCCATCGTCCAAGCGGACGAGGGCGGGGCAGGGGGTTAGCCGAGGGTCGCTACGCTGCGCAGGATCAGGCGCACCAGCATGGTCTGGCGGGTCACGCCGGTTTTCGAGAAGGTCGAACGCAGGTGCGCCCGTGAAGTGTTGCGGCTGATGCCGAGTTCTTCCGAGGCTTCATCCAGTGTCAAACCGTTGGCCAGCAGCATGGCCAGCTGGGTTTCCGCGGGGGTGAAATCGAACAGGGCGCGGACGATCTCTTGCGGTGCGGTGGACTGCTGTTCCGGGTCGCTGATGAAAATCACCACGGTCGGGCACTGCTTGCCTTCGCTCCAGTCGGTCAGCGGCACCGAGCGCACGATGATGCCCAGGTCGGCCTTGCCCGACGGACGCTGCACACGCAGGGCCTCGACCACCGACGGGTTGCTGCTTTTCTGCGACAGCAGCGACTGTTTGACCAGTCGACGGAACTCCTGGGTGTCGCGCGCCGTGCCGACCTGCAAACCGTCGTTGACCAGTTTGATGCCGTCCTTTTCCTGGATCAGCCGGTCGGCCACCTGGTTGGTCTGCAGCACCTTGCCGGACTCGTCGAGGATGATGGTGCCGACCGCCATCTGGTTGACCGCACCGGCATACAGGTTGCGTTCGGCTTCGATGCGGTTGAGCTGCATGTGGATCTTGATCGAGCGCTCCAGGTGCGGGATGAACTGCGTGAGCATGGCCTTTTCTTCGTTGCCGAAAGGCTTGTCATCACGGCCGCGACTGATGCGGATGCGGCATTGGGCGCCGTCGACGGTATTGATGTCGGCGCCGAGGATGTGGAACACGTCCACCGGTTCGAGGAAGTTCTTGTAGAACTCCGACTGCTGCCAGTCGTCGTTGGAGACGAACTCGGCAAGCGTCACCACTTGCCGGTTGGGCAGGTCGACGAAGGGGTCGAGGCTGAAAAAGTGTTTGTTATAGGAAGCGGTCGCCTCGGTCGAGGTTCCCGTGGTGTTGACCATCAAGCCGTCCACATGGGCGCTGGGCGGACGCAGGATGAAGGTCACGTACTTGCTGTTCAGGTGCACATTGAGCTGATTGAGAAAGGTTGCCCAGGGAATGTTTTCCAGCGGGCCCTGATAAAGGTTGCCGATCAAATCACTGAACGTATCGAGGCTGAGGCACTGCTGCATAGGGAAAAACCGTTTTTATTATTGGCGTTGGCGGTGGCCGAGAATAAGCGCCGATATCGACTCCTTGCAACGCTCGGGCTCAGGGCCTGACAGGCGGCTGCCAGTCAGGCCCATGGCGGGCAAACAGGCCGTGTCAGACCCGTTCGCGGGCGCGCACGACGAACTTCTTGTGTTCCTTCACATCTGGCGCCAGCGCTTCGACGTCGGTGTAGAACTGCTCGTACCAGCGACGCAATTGATACACCGGGCCGTCGCCATCACACAGCAGCGGGTTGTCGACACGGGTCTTGCTGTGCCAGATCGCCACGTCTTCGTAGAAGGCTGCCTGGGCCTGTTGCACATAGGCCTTGGCCATCGCCTGGTTCTGTTCTTCGCTCAGGCCCGGAATCTTTTTCACCAGCACGCCGTAGCGCAGGGTGAAGCTGTCGAGGTCGATCGGCACGTGGCAATTGAGCAGGATCGAATGGATCGGCTGACCGTTCATGGCGCCTTGCATGTCGGTAATCTGATAGGCCGGGCCAAAATAGGTGGCTTCGGTGGTCAGCACACTGTCTCCGGACAGGCGTTCGCTGCGGGCCATCATGATCTGGGTGGCCAGGTGACCTTCGAAAACGTTGATGAACTCGTCGACCGGCGCACCGTGCACGGTGCCGAAGTGCGCCATGTCGGAAATGTTGTCGATCAGTTCGCGGCAGTTGGTATCGATTTGCAGCTCAGCCACTTCCCAGGCCGCCCATTCATCGCTGAAGCAGGCGTCGATACGCGGGATGCGTTGTTCCGGCAGCGGCGGGTTACCTTCCGGGTCGTTCCAGACGAACAGCAGCTGGTTTTCTTCCATGATCGGCCAGCTCTTGATTTTGGCCCGCGGTGGAATGCGTTTGGCATAAGGGATGTCATCGCACACGCCGTCGGCACCCCAGCGCCAGGCATGGAACGGGCAGCGAATCGAGTTGCCCTCCACGCAACCGGTGCTCAGGTCGGCGCCCATGTGCGGGCAGTAGCCATCGAGAATATGCAGGTCGCCGTCTTCGCCCTGAAAGGCCACCAGGCGGGTGCCGAATACGTCCAGGCGATGGGCCTTGCCGTCACGATATTGCGCAGCCAGCCCCAGGCAGTGCCAGCCTCGGGCGTAGCGATCTTCCAGCAGTTTGGCTTCGATGCGGTGCAGGGTACTCATCTTATTATTCTCCCAAGGGATCACGGGTTTTGCGCATGTAAGGGATTCTGCCGCCCCTGTAAAAGCGGGCATCGTCTGAATGGACGATGGCTGCCGTTTGCCAGCCCGCTCTACTGGCGCCATTGGACCCAAGGGCAGGAACAGGCGATGAACAATGAACAAGGACCGGTAGCCGTGATCACCGGAGCCGCCAGCGGCATTGGTCGCGGGCTGGCGGAACACGCGGCGGCGCTGGGCATGCGTCTGGTGCTGGCGGATCGGGATGCGGCGGGCCTGCAAGGCCTGAGCGAGCAACTGCAGGTGCAGGGCGTGCAGGTCATCCACTGCGTCACGGATGTCGGCGATGCCTCGCAAGTCGAGCGCTTGCGCGACCGGGCTGTCGCGCAGTTCGGTGGCGTGGACCTGTTGTTCAACAACGCCGGGGTGATGCAGACCGGCTTCAGTTGGGACATCACCGAAGCGCAGTGGCAGCGCATGCTCGACGTCAACCTCAAGGGCGTGATCAACGGCATTCGCAGTTTCGTGCCGCTGTTGCTGCAGCAGGGGCGGGCGGCGCATGTGATCAACACTGCGTCCCTGGCCGGGCTGGTCAGCAGTCCGTTGATGGCGCCGTACAACGTGACCAAACAGGCGGTGGTCGCGCTCTCGGAAACCCTGCACTACGAGCTGGCGATGATCGGTGCGCCGGTGTCGGTCTCGGTGCTGTGCCCGGGGCCGGTGGCCAGTGAAATCATGGCCTCCAATCAGGTGGTGGATACGGCCGGTGCGGATTTCAGCCAGTTGCTCGACAGCACCATTCGCCAGGGCATGACCCCTGCGGAACTGGCCGCCACCGTGTTCGCGGCCATCGCCGAAAAACGCTTCTGGATCCTGCCGCACAAGGGTTTCAAGCCGGCCCTTGAACGCCGGGTGCAAAGCATCCTGGGCGAAACCAATCCAGCGTTTCAAATGACCGACGTAGAGGACGATGCCCATGCAGCTCGATAAGCAGATCGCTGCGGTACTCCAGCAGTTTCGCGAGATTCCCGAACCCGATTACAGCCAGGTCGATGCCGTGCAATACCGGCAGTTCTCCGACAACCTGCTGCCCGCCATCCCCGGCGATCCGATGAGCGAGGTGCGCGAGCTGCGCGTGGCCGGAGCGGAAGGCGAGCTGGAGGCGCGGCTCTATCGGCCGCTGGAACAGGACGACTTGCCGCTGCTGGTGTATTTCCATGGCGGCGGTTTCGTCATGGGCAACCTCGATACCCACGACAACCTGTGCCGCTCGCTGGCGCGTCAGTGCGAAGCGGTGGTGGTTTCGGTGGCTTACCGTTTGGCGCCGGAACACAAGTTTCCGGCCGCGCCCCTGGATTGCTACGCGGCCACTTGCTGGCTGGTCGAGCATGCAACCGCGCTGGGTTTCGATGGCAGTCGGCTGGCGGTGGCCGGGGACAGTGCCGGGGGCAACCTGGCATTGGCGGTCAGTCAGCTGGCGGCGCAACGCAAGGGACCGAAGATCGGTTATCAGTGCCTGTTTTATCCGGTGACCGATGCGGCCTGCGACAGCCAGTCCTTCGAAGATTTCGCCGAAGGTTATCTGCTGTCCGCAGCGGCGATGCGCTGGTTCTGGCAGCAGTATTTGCAAGAAGCCGTGCAGGCCGATGATCCGTTAGCCTCGCCGTTGCGTGCCGAGAACCTGGCGGACCTGCCGCCGACCACGTTGATCACGGCAGGTTTTGATCCGCTGATGGATGAAGGCGAGGCGTTGGCCGCGTGCCTGCGCGACGCGGGCGTGCCGATTCGATTGCGACGTTGCGAAGGCATGGTCCATGGCTTCATCAGCATGGCACCCTTTGTCGAGGCGGCAGCCCAGGCGTTGACCGATGCATGCGCCGATGTACGCGGGGCACTGCGGTGAGCGGCCTGGCGTTCAACAGCGTGGCGCAACTGATCGAAGCCATCGGCGCCGGGCAGATGGTGGTGATCACCGATGACGAGCACAACGGCGAAGGTTCGTTGCTGATGGCTGCCGAACACGCCGGCGCCGAGGCGGTGACGTTCATGGCGGTGCAGGCACGCGGCTTGATCTGCCTGGCGCTGACCGAGCAACGCTGCCGCGCCCTGGGCCTGGACTTGATGGTGCCTAATTCCCGGGCGCAGCACGGCGTGGGTTTTACTCGCTCGATCGAGGCGGCTACCGGGGTGTCCACCGGCATCTCGGCCGCCGACCGGGCACGCTCGATTCAGGTGGCGGTCGACCCGGCCAGTGGTCCGACGGATCTGGTGCAGCCTGGGCATATCTTTCCGGTGCAAGCCTTGCCCGGTGGTGTCATGCAACGTGCCGGGCATGTCGAGGCCGCGTGCGACCTGACACGCCTGGCCGGCGTGCAACCGGCGGCGACCCTGGTGGGCATTCTCAACGAAGAAGGTGAGCTGGCACGCGGCGCCGAGTTGCACGAGTTTGCCCGCCGCCACGGGTTGCGCATCGGCACGGTGGCCGATTTGATCCACTACCGGATTCTGCATGAAGGCACCATCGAGCGCGGTGACCAGTATCCGTTGCAGACGCGCCATGGCGAGTTTCAGGTGACCACCTATCAGGACACCTATCAAGGGGCACTGCACCTGGCACTGGTCAAGGGCCGGATCGACAGTTCGCAACCGGTGCTGGTACGGGTGCAAGGCATCGAGACCTTGCGGGATGCCTTGGGTTGCGAAGTCCAGGGCGGTGCCCAGCAGTGGACGCTGGAGCGCTCGCTGGCAAGCATTGCCGCCGCCGAATGTGGCGTGCTGGTGTTATTGGCGCAAAAGGAAACCGCCGAGGGCGTGCTTGAGCAGTTGCGTCAGCGCAGCGGTGGCAAACAGCGCACACCGCAGTTTCCACAGCGGACGCTGGGCATTGGTGCACAGATCCTGCGCGATCAAAATGTACGCAAGATGCGCCTGATGAGCTCGCCGGTGCCGTACAAGGCCGTGTCCGGGTTCGACCTGGAAGTGACCGAGTTCGTGCCGTTCCAGCCCACAACCTGAAACTCACGCAACCCCCTGTAGGAGCGAGCATGCTCGCGATGGACGCCAACGATAACGCGGGGCACCAGACAACCCGCGTCGTCGATGGCCCCATCGTCGGAACGCCGCCCGGAGCAAGCTCGCTCCCACAGGGGCAGCGGGGGATCTCAGGGTTTGATGCTTTTCAATATTTTCTTCGCCTGATCCTGCACCGCCTGCGGCGCGCTCATGTTGCCGTCGATCACGGTGATCACCGCATGGCCTTGCCAGAGTTGATAGGCGTCGGCCTGTTGCTGGGTTGCGGTCGGGGTTGACGGTGCGCTCAGGTTGACGTGGACCACACCATCGGCGCCGCGCTGTGAGGTGAAGTTCACCCGATCCCAGTTGCCGATGGGGGCGAACACCACACCGTTGACTTCACTGGGCGGCAGGGGCGGGTAGTTGAGGTTCAGGCCGTTCACGCCCGGCAGGCCGAGCACGTTCAGCTCGCAGGCGTGTTTGTTGCTAACGCAAGCCTTCCTCGCTTCAGCCCCCGCAAGGCTCGCTTGCTCAATCACCTTCACCGCAAACCGCGCCGTGTCGTCCATGGCGCCGAGGGTCTTGCGAAAGCCGGCCTGCTGGTCGCGGACAATCAGGTCCATGTCGATCGCAGTGGACACCGCCACTGCCGGAATCCCCTTGAACATCGCCCGCAGCGCAGCGTTGAGGGTGCCGGACATCTGCGTCAGCGGCCCGACGTTCTCGCCGAAGTTGCTGCCGGACACCACCAGGTCAGGCGGGTTGTCCTTGAGGATCACATCCAGGCCAACGTTGACCGCATCCACTGGCGTGCCGATGGCCGAGGTCTTGCCCGCCGGTGCGCTGTAGCCGTCCGGTGGGCCGACGCAGAACTTGCCCGGTGCCAGTTCAGTCACAGCCAGCGCCTGACCGGGCACGACCACGCTGGCGGCGCTGATGCCGCTGCTGTCGTTCAATGGGCCAACCAGTGTCACCTTGTGCCCGGCCGCGGTCAGGGCGCGATACATCGCATCGATACCAGGTGCCCGACAACCATCGTCGTTGGTCAGCAGAATGTTCAGGGCGTTGGCTTGCATCGACAGGCCAAGGCTGGCCATGGCAATGGCGCCGGCGAGGAATTTGTTCATGGGCAGTTTTCCGTAACGGGAGCAAATTTTGAAATGCACAACGCCCCGACCGAATGAATCGGTCGGGGCGCGGTGTTTTTAGCGGGTGCCGAGTTTACGCAGGTTGCCAGGGGTGAACTCGTCGTCGGTGAAGGCGGTGGCGTTGAGCTTGGCCGGCTTCTGATCGACCAGCATCCGGTCGACCAGGTACGAGCCGGCGATCAGGTCGTGGTAGATACCCAGACGGGCGTGATAACGCTGGATCTCGTAGGCGTAGATCGAGGTCTGCATGTTGGTGCGCCACAGCTGGCCACGGGCATCGTAGTTGTCAGCCATGGTTGCCGACCAGGTGTCTTCGTCGAGGTACAACACACGCTTGGCGTAGACGTGGCGGGCGCCTTCCTTCAGGGTCGCTTGCAGCACCCAGACACGGTGTTTTTCGTAGCGCATGTACTGCGGATCAACGTGGCCGGAGGTCGACAGGATCTGGTCGGCCGTGACGCTCGGGTCGTCGATCTTGTAGTTGTGATACGGGATGTAGAGTTCTTTCTTGCCGATGATGGTCCAGTTGTAGCGATCCGGCGCGCCGTTGAACAAGCGGTCTTCGTCGTATACGCGGAAGCCACCGGCACCGGTCGGCGAGTCGTAGCCCACGGTCGGAGCGCGACGTACGCGGCGCTGCCCCGGGCTGTACTGCCAGGCCTGACGTGGCGCGGCGGTCGGGTTGATGAACTCGTGGCCGACGACGATCTCGCCCTTCTTGCGCACCGGCTCCAGGGTGGTGATCAGGAAGTTGGACAGGATGCCGTCGGACGTCTCCAGGGTCTTGTTCGGGCTGGACCAGATCGAGTAGATCTTGTAGTTGACCTCTTCGAGCACCTTCTCCTTGTTGGCGTACACCACCGCCTGGCCATAGTTGGCCTCTTCGGTGCTGGCACGTCCCTGCAGGGTGTGGTTGAACATCAACTCGCTGCCGTTTTTCGGGATCGGGAACGGCGAGGCACCCCAGGCGTTCTTGGTGTCGTTGTTGTCATTGTCGAGTTCGGCCGTGACCGCATTCTTCTTGATCATCTCTTCCAGCTTCGCATCAAGGCGGAAGTCGCGGTGGCTTGGGTACACCGGGATCTTGAAGGTGTCAGGGTAGCGTTTGAGCAGGGCTTTCTGGCCGTCGGACAGGTTGTCAGCGTACTTGTCCATGTTCTTCGAATCGATGATGAACAAGGGCTTTTCACTGGCATACGGATCCGGGTACGGCGTACCCGGGCCATCGAACTTCAGGCCCGGCGGCAAACCGCGCCATTTGCCGCTCCAGGCCGGAATGCTGCCGTCGGCGTTGCCGGCTTTTTCGGCACCCATCGGGGTCAGGTCCTGGCCCAGTCGGGCGGCTTCTTCGGGGCTGATCTTGGCGTAGGCCAGGCCGCTGCCGAGCAGGCCGACGGTCAGCGCCGTGCTCAATAAGGTTTGGGTAAATCTGGACATGCTGTGCTCCTCCGACAGGGGAATCAGAACCGGTATTTGAAGTTGAGCGCGACGTTGTCGCGGTCGGCCCACGGGGCGTTGTTGGCATTGCCCAGGTAAGCGTTGTAACGGGCTTCGACGGTGAAGTTGCTGAGGTAGGTCCAGGTGCTGCCGATGCTGGCGCGGTCGTCGCCTTCACCGGAGTTGATGGAGCCGACCATCGAGCTGTCGCCGTGAGAGGCGGTGCTGTAGGTGAACGGGATCGACATGTCCCAGCCGCTGAACACGTCGTTGTAATCGAGGTTGACCTGCACCGTGTAACCCCAGGCCTCGCGGTCGTAGACCAGGCTGTCGGTGCCCGGCAGGGAGAAGCCTGGCGCCAGGTTGACCGGTTGCGATTTGTCGTTGCTGATCACGGTGTTGTAGACGAACTCACCGGTGAAGGTGGTGTTGTCGGCCCAGGCAGTCGGGCCGAGCACGTAGATGGCCGAGGTCTGCGCCTGCATGGTCTTGCCGCGCACGGGGCTGGAGAAACCGTTGTTGACCATTACTGGCGTGCCGTCGCGGTAGCTGACTTCACCGGCCCAGCTGACGTCGCCGATCACTGTGGCGAAGCTGGCGCCGTACAGGTCGATGTTGTCGAAGTACACCGCACGGTAGTGACCCAGGTCAGTCTGGAAGTCCAGCGACGGGGTCTTGTCGTGATAACGCGCGTAGTAGATACCGAACTCGGTGTTGTTCAGCGATTCGGCGGCGTAGGTAAAGGCCAGACCGTACTGGCCCTGGCTGCTCGGTTTGTCATCACCCAGGCGTGTCAGGAAGCCGGTGGCGTCGTTGAAGCCGCCCTTGTCGATGTAGTCGGTGGTGGAGAAGTAGCTGCCGACACCAAACAGCTGGGTTTTTTCCCAATCGTATTGGTAGTAGGCCTGCACGCCGAGGCTCTCGGTCAGGGCGAACTGGGTGAACAGTTGGCCGACCGGCAGGAGGATTTCCTTGACCTCGACACCCGGGGTGGTCGACTTGGTCGCATCCACCGGGCTCTGGGCCGCGGAGATGCCCGGATAGAACAGGCTCTCACCCCAGCTGACTACCTGGTTACCCAGACGCGCGTTGAGGTTGTGACCGCCCAGGTCCCAGGTACCGTAGGCATAGTAATCGAGCATGCGCAGGTCGTTGCGATGCTGGTCGATGGTCTCCTGGGAGAAACGGTCCGGCTGGCTGCAATGGCCGCCGGCGAAGCAGTTGGAGGTGCCGGTGTTGTTGTCGTTTTCCTGATCGTAGACGTTGTCGTAGAAGCCTGTCGCCCGCACGAACACGCCGTAGTCATCCTGCCATTTGATGTTGGCTTCGGTGAGGAAACTGCTGCGGTTGTTGATCAGGCTGCCGCGGGAGAAGGCGTTGTCGCCGTCGTTGGCATCGGCATTGGCCGTCAGTTTGTGATCACGGTTTTCGGTTCGCCAGGCCAGGCTGTAGGTCAGCGTGGTGTCCCAGTCGACGCTCAAGTCATCGCTCGGCTTGAAGCTCATGGCGCTTGCGTGACTACTCAATCCGCCAGCCAGCAACAGCAAAGCCAGGTGTATGCGAGTGTGCTGTGTTGGTGGGGCGATTATTGTTTTTATCATGTCGTCCTCATGCCCAGGTCAGGCCTGCCCGACCTGCATTTCAGGGGGGTGGTGGGTGCTGTGGGCGACTATGGAGTCACGACTTGCGCGCAACATCGTCCATGCGGACTAAGCGATTTGCACGGGGTGGCCATGGCCTTCGCCTTAGTCCCAATGGACGATGAACACCCGGCCTGCGCGGCGAACAATCCCGAGACCGACTGCACCGGGCGAAGATCCGGCGGTGGCGGATTTTGCCCGACGGGCGCTGAGCAAGGGTGATCGCATGAACGCTGCCGGAATAAAGTGGGACGAGTGTTGTGATGTCTTGGTGATTGGCTCGGGCGCCGGGGGCATGACTGCCGCCTTGCGTGCCCATGACCTGGGCCTGAATGCGTTGCTGATCGAAAAGAGCGGCGAGTACGGCGGCACCTCGGCGGTGTCCGGTGGCGGCATCTGGATCCCCAACAATCACCGGATCAGCGCGATCGGCGGCAGCGACTCGGCGGCTGAAGCGATCGCCTACATCCGCGCCGTGACCCATGGCGAAATCGATGACGGACGCATCGAGGCCTACGTCGAACATGGCCGCGAGATGGTCGAATACCTGGAGCAACAGACCCGCGTGCGCTTCGAGGCGCAGCCGCGTTACGCCGATTACTACCCGGAAGTCGCGGGCGGCAAACCGGGCTATCGCTCGATGGACCCGCAGCCCTTTGATGCGGCCGAACTCGGCGAAGAATTTCTGCGCATGCGCGCACCGTCCCCCGGCACCCTGATGATGGGGCGCATGGCGATGACCATGAAAGAAGCGCAGGTGTTGTTGTGCCGTGGGCCTGGCTGGTTGCGCCTGACCCTGCGCGTGATGTGGCGTTACTGGAAGGACCGCGAAGGCCGGCGCTTGTCTCGTCGTGACCGTTACCTGACCCTGGGCAACGCGCTGATTGGTGCCTTGCGCTGCTCCTTGCAGGACCGTGGCAAGTCGCTGTGGCTCAACTGCGCGCTGGAGGAATTGCTGCTGGTGGGTGATCGCGTCGGTGGCGCCCGGGTCAAGCGCAACGGGCAGATGCTCAACGTCAAGGCGCGTTATGGCGTGATCATTGCCGCCGGCGGTTTCGAGCGCAATCAGGCGATGCGCGAGCAGTATCTGCCTCAGCCTTCCAACGCTGGTTGGAGTGCCACGCCGCCGAACAACACCGGCGACGGCATTCGCGCCGGCCAGGCCCTCGGCGCACGCACGGCGTTGATGGAGCACAGCTGGTGGGCACCGACCACCCATGTGCAGGGTGAAGAAAAACAGCGTGCGATGTTCGTTGAGCGCACCTTGCCGGGTTGCGTGATGGTCAACTCGGCGGGTCAGCGTTTCGTCAACGAAGCGGCGCCCTACACGGATATCGTTTATGCGATGTACGCCAACAACCGCGAGGGCGCAGCAACCGTGCCCTGCTGGATGGTGTTCGACGCCGAGTTCCGCCGCAAATACCCGTGCGGCGCGTTGTTGCCCGGCTATGCCCAGCGTGACTGGCAATTGCCCGTTCACCTGCGTGACTACTTCCACAAGGCCTCGAGCCTGACCGAACTGGCCGGCAAGATCGGCGTTGATGCAGCAGGGTTGGCGAGTACCGTGCAGCGTTTCAACGGCATGGCGGTACAGGGCGTCGACGAGGATTTCCACAAGGGCGATTCGTTGTTCGACCGCTACTACGGCGACCCGAGCGTCAAGCCCAACCCGTGCCTGGCTCCGCTGCTCAAGGGGCCGTTCTACGCCGTGCGTATCGATGCCGGCGACATCGGCACCAAGGGCGGTTTGCTGACCGATGTGCACGCCCGTGTGTTGCACGAGGATGGCCAGCCGATCCAGGGCCTGTACGCCATCGGCAACAGCGCCGCGTCGATGATGGGACGCACCTATCCGGGTGCCGGCTCGACCATCGGCCCGGCGATGACCTTTGGTTACCTGGCGGCCAATCACATCAAGCGTCAGAGCGAAACCGCGACGACGAAAACCTTGTACGGGAGTGTCGAATGAATAAGCAACGTCAGCAGGTTGCAGTGGTCACTGGTGCCAGTCGCGGAGTCGGGCGAGGCATTGCCCTGGCGCTCGGTGCGGCAGGCATGACGGTGTACGTCACCGGTCGTGCGCCGGAGCAGGGCGGGTCGAACCTGTACGGGCATGCCTTGCGCGGCTCGCTGGAAGATACCGCTGTCGCCATTACGGCGGCGGGCGGACGGGGTATCGCCGTAGTCTGCGACCACGGCGATGACGCGCAGGTCGAGGCACTGTTTGCCCAAGTCGAAGCGCAATGCGGGCACCTGGACCTGCTGGTAAACAATGCCGCCTACATCCATGACCAGTTGATCGAACCCGGCCCGTTCTGGGCCAAACCGCTGGAACTGGTGCGCATACTCGATGTGGGATTGCGCTCGGCGTACATCGCCAGTTACTACGCCGCGCCCTTGTTGCTGAAAAGTGCTCAGGGTTTGATCTGCTTTACCTCATCGTTCGGCGCCGGGTGCTACATGCACGGCCCGGCCTACGGCGCGCAAAAGGCCGGTGTCGACAAGTTGGCAGCGGACATGGCCATCGATTTCGAAGGGCAGGGCGTGGCGGCGTTGTCGCTGTGGCTCGGCCCGCAACTGACCGAGCGCACGAAGATTGCCGGCGAGCAGCATGGCGAGCAGTACCAGGCGTTTCTCGCCGATGCCGAAACCCCGCAGTTCAATGGCCGGGTGATTCATGCCTTGCTCAATGATCCGCAGTTGATGGCGTTGTCCGGGCAGACCCTGATCACCGCCGAAATTGCCCCGGGCTATGACATCAGCGAAGCCGAGGGCCGCCAGCCGCCCTCCCACCGCGCATTGCTGGGCGATCCGCGTCAGCAGCATCCGGCGCGAGTGGTCTGAATCCGTTCTATCGGCATTTATGCAAAACCCGTGGGAGCGAGCTTGCTCCGGGCGGCGTTCCGACGATAGCGTCAGTTCAGGCAACGGGATAGTTGGCTGAAACTCCGTCATCGCGAGCAAGCTCGCTCCCACATTGTTTTGTGTTGTATGGAAAATTGCCTACGCATGGGAATCCTGTGGGAGCGAGCTTGCTCCGGGCGGCGTTCCGACGATAGCGTCAGATCAGTCAACAGGGTCGTTGGCTGACACACCGTCATCGCGAGCAAGCTCGCTCCCACAGGGTTTGTGTTTAACCAGCAGGTTGTAGCGCCCACTCTCGCAACACATTCTTGGTCACTTTGCCCGCCGCGTTGATCGGCATGCTCTGCAGCACCTGCACGCGGCGCGGCACTTTGTAGTTGGCCATCTGTTCGCGACACCAGGACAGGAACCTGGCCGGTTCGATTTCAATACCCGGCGCCGGCAGCAGGTACGCCATCGCCACTTCGCCCATGCGCTCGTCAGGAATGCCGATCACCGCCGCCTGGGCCACGCCCGGGTAGGTCAGCAGGCATTGCTCGATCTCCGCCGGGTACACGTTGAAACCGCCGGTGATGAACATGTCTTTCAAGCGGTCGGTGATGCGCAGGTAACCCTCTTCATCGAGCACGCCGATGTCACCGGTGTGCAACCAGCCGTCGGCATCCAGGGTCGCTTCGCTGGCCTGCGGGTCGTTGAAGTAACCTTGCATCAGGTTGTAGCCGCGGATCTGCACTTCGCCGGGGATATTGGCCGGCTGACTGCGACCGTTGCTGCCGACACAGCGAACCTCGACGCCGGGCATGGCGCGACCGCTGGTGTTGGCGACCTTTTCCGCCGAGTCGCCGGAGCGGCAGATGGTCGCAAAACCGCAAACCTCAGTGAGGCCGTAGGCGGTGACGATGGTGCCGAACCCCAGCTCGTCACGCATGCGATGAATCATCTCCACCGGGATCGCCGCCGCCCCGGTTACCGCCACCCGCAATGAGCGCAGATCGAAGTCGCCGCGCTGAGGATGAGCGAGCAGCGACTGATACAGCGTCGGCGGCCCGGGCAACACGCTGATGCGCTGACGCTGCACGCAGTCGAGCACCGCCTGCACGTCGAACACCTGCTGCGGCAGGATGGTGCAACCGCGCATCAGCGCCGCCAGCCAGCCGGCCTTGTAGCCGAAGGAATGGAAGAACGGATTGACGATCAGGTAACGGTCGCCTTCGCGCAGACCGACGATGTCACTCCAGTCGCGGACGATGCGCAGGTTCTGCCCGTGGCTGGTCATCACCCCTTTGGGTTTACCAGTGGTGCCGGAGGTGAACAGCAGGTCGGACAGTGCTTGCGGGCCAACGCCTTGCTCACGGGTGCGCAGGGCCAGTTGCGGTACGTCGGCCGCCAGGTCCATGAAGCGCTCCCAGGGCAGGGTGCCGGTGTTGGCGCCACGCAGGCTGATGATATGACGCAAGTCCGGCAAGTCTTCGGCCACCAGCATGCCCGGGTAGTCGGCGCCGAGGAATTCGCCGATGGCAAACAACACGCAGGCACCGCTCTCACGCAGGATGTAACCGGCCTCACTGCCTTTCATGCGGGTATTGAGCGGTACCAGGGCCGCACCAACGCTTTGCAGCGCGCCGGCGGCAACGATCCATTCCCACACGTTGGGTGCCCAGACCGCCACCCGGTCGCCGGCCTGCACGTCGAGCGCCAGCAGTGCGCGGGCGGCCTGGCGGCGCAACTGGTCGAGTTGCCGATAGCTGATTGAATGGCCCGCGTCCTCGATGGCCGGGCGGTCGCCGTAGGCCTGGGCAGCGTTGGCGAACAGTTGAGCGATGGTCAGTGCAGTTGCGACAGGCGGCATGGGGGCTCCCCGGTTAGAAGACAGTGACGAAGAAAGGGAGAAGGCCGGGCAGGGCGCCCGGCCGGACAACGATTTACTGGGCGGGCGGGGCGAAACGGCGACCGGCGGAGAAACCACCGTCGACGGCAATCATCTGGCCGCTGACAAAGGAGGCTTCGTCGGACGCCAGGAACAGCGCGACGTTGGCCACTTCTTCCGGTTGACCGGAACGGCTGAGCATGTGCTGCGAGGCGAAGAAGGCGTGGAACGCGTCGTTGTCACGGACCATGCTGGTCATCGGCGTTTCGATCAGGCCCGGGCACAGGCCGTTGACGCGCACGTTGGCGTAGCCGTAGTCGATCGCCATCGAGCGGGTCAGCTGGTTGATGCCGCCTTTGGACACGTTGTACGCGACGTTGCCATCGCAGCCTTGCAGGCCGAAGATCGAACCGACGTTGATGATCGAACCGCCACGCTGCTCGACCATGGAGGCCAGCGCGTATTTGCTGGTGAGCATGCTGCCGGTCAGGTTGATGTCCATCACCCGTTGCCAGTTGGCGGTGGTGGTCTGGGTCACGCTGCCCTGGTCGGCGACACCGGCGGCATTGACCAGCACGTCGATACGCCCGAAGCGACTGATGACTTCTTGCATGACCTGTTGCACCTGCGCTTCGTCGCGCACGTCGAGGGTCATGAACAGGCCAGGGAAGTCTGCCGGTGCGCTGCCGATGTCCAGCCCCACCACTTGCGCGCCTTCGGCGGCAAAGCGGCGCACGCACGCCAGACCAATCCCCGAAGCGCCGCCGGTGACCACCGCGACCTTATTCTGCAAACGAGCCATAACTGCACCTCTTTATTGTTGTGGGCTAATGCTGTGGCCGAGTCTAACCGCAGACCGGGGCCGAGTGATCGTCCAATGAGACTAAGACGACAGAGCGCCCGCCTGCAGAAAACAACCCGTGGCGGGGAAACCCTGTAGCTGAGAGCTTTTTTTGGCAAAGCACTTTTGTGGCGAGGGAGCTTGCTCCCGTTCGGCTGCGCAGCAGTCGTCGCTTCGGCATTTTGGGGCCGCTTCGCAGCCCAACGGGAGCAAGTTCCCTCGCCACAGAAGCTCGCTCACCACAAAATTTTCTTTGCCAGTGGAGGCGTGTTTGTCTCAATCCGGGAACTTCAGGCGAACCTTCGCCCCAGTCGGCCGGCTCTGGCACGCCAGGGTCCAGCCGTCCGCCAGTTCCTTGGGCGTCAGCACATCGTTGCGCGCCAACTGCACTTCACCTTCCTTGACCACGCACATGCAGGCCCCGCAAAAGCCTTCTTCGCAGGACGACGGCACGTCCAGGCCCGCTGTCTTGCAGCTTTGCAGCAACGTGTCGCCGGGCTGGCAGGGGATTTCATGTTGCTGGCCATCGAGTTCGATGATCAGCGCTTCGCAGTGCGAAGCCATTGCCGCTTCCCGGGCCAGGGCTTCTTCGGCCAACAGTTCGTCCGGGTCGGGCGGCGAGACGAAGCGCTCGACATGGATGCAATCGGCAGGCTCGCCCATCGCCAGCAGTGTGCGCTCCACGGTGTCCATGAAGGGTCCCGGACCGCAGATGAAATAATCGCCACCGGCCGAGCCGCGCAGCAGATGACGGACCTGAGCCTCCGTGAGGAAGCCCTGCACCGAATCGAGGACGTGCACAACGTGCAGTTGATCAGGATGCGCCTTGATCAAGCGACACAGCTCGTCTTTGAAAATCACCGACGCTTCATCGCGGTTGGCGTAGACCAACTTGATCGGCCGAGTACTGCTCTGCAACGTCGATTTGAGAATGGAAAACACCGGGGTAATCCCCGAGCCGCCGCCGAACAGCACCAGCGGCCGATCATTGTCTGTCGCGTGGCGCTCGTCCAGGCAGAACAGCCCGGCCGGTGGCAATACTTCCAGCCAGTCGCCGACCTGGACTTCGTTCATCCAGTTCGACACCCGACCGCCGTCGACCCGCTTCACCGTGACTTTGGGCAGCGCGTCGGCATGGGGCGAGCTGGCCATGGAGTAACAGCGGGTCAGCACTTTCCCGGCGAAGGGCACGCGAAAACTCAGGAACTGGCCCGGTTTGTAGCGAAAGCGCTCACGCAGGGTTGGCGGTACATCCAGCACCAGCGAGCGTGCATCAGCGGTCTCGTCGATCACCGCGCACACTTGCAGGGAGACGCTTCCCGTCGTTGCTTGAGCCGGGGTCAGGTTCTGTTGTTGCGTGCCCATGTTCACCTCGGCCTCAGAGCCCGCTGATCAGTTGGGCGTTGTCGACACGGATCTCGGCACCGTTGACGAAACGCGACTCGTCGGTGGCCAGGAAGAGAACCACGTTGGCAATGTCCCGTGGCGCGGCCATGCGGTTCATCGGGTCCTGGTCCAGCGCTTCCTGCGGGATCGCCTGACCACCGGCCAGCGCCTGGGTCATCGGCGTATTGACGCCGTCCGGGTGCACGCTGTTGCAACGAATGCGGTAGCCCTGTTGCTTGCAGTGCAAAGCGATGGAACGGGTCATGGCCGCCACCGCACCTTTGGACGCCGAGTAGGCGCAGAACATCGGCATCGCACCGAGGGCGGCCACCGACGACATGTTGATGATCGAACCGCCACCGGTTTCCTTCATCGCTGCGATGGCGTATTTGCAACCGAGGAAGTAGCCGTCACCGTTGATCTTCTGCACCTTCTGCCACAGCTCGAGGGTGGTGTCCTCGATGCTGCCCAGGGCGAGGATCGCGGCGTTGTTGACCAGTACGTCGAGGCGGCCGAAGTGTTCAACGGTGGTTTTCACCACGTGCTGCCAATCGCTTTCGCTGGCGATGTCGTGACGGATGAACAGTGCATTGGCGCCGATTTCTGCCGCAACCTGACGACCGGCTTCTTCATTGAGGTCGGTCAGTACTACTTTGGCGCCTTCACGGGCCAGCAGCAGGGCGTCTTCGCGGCCGATGCCGCTGGCGGCGCCGGTGATGATGCAAACCTTGCCTTCTACACGTTGCATTGTTGTTCTCCTGATCGTGCGGTTTGAAGTGCGACTTGATCGGCCACGTGGGCGGCAGCCCGGCGACCGGAATAGATACAGTCGGCCAGGGACAGGCCGGACACATAAAGATTGGAGGCGACCCCGATGGCGTTGCGGCCGGCGCTGTACAGCCCGTCGATGGGCTGGCCGGCGTGGTTCAGTACCCGGCCGCTGCCTTCACAGACTTTCAGCCCACCGAGGGTGATGACCGGGCAGGGAAAGAGTTTGCTGTCGAAGGACAGGTCGAGGGCGTACCACGGACCCTGGTCGAGGTCGGCGAGCATCGCTGCGGATTTGCCGAACGCGTCGGGCATCTCGCCACGCGCTGCCCGGCTGTAGCGTTCGACACTTTGCCGCAGCAGTTCGGGTGGCAGCTTGCAGCGCTTGGCCAGCCCGGCGAGGGTGTTGCTGCGCTTGGCGTTGAACAGCAGGTTGAGCAGCACCGGCAGGCGCTGGAAATTCCATACCTTGCCCGGCCCGACCTGACGCAGTGCTTCGCGTACCAGTGCGCGGTTGAGAATCAGGATGGCGCGGCCGTCCTGTTCTTCCACCATCGCGTGACCGAGAGTGGCGCCGTAGGTTTCTTCGTTGGCATAGCGTTCGCCACGTGCGTTGACGATCATCCCCCGGGCCCAGGCCAGCGGTGGATTGATGAAGCGCCAGGCGCTGATCTTGTCCATCCGCTCGACACTGCCACCGGCACTCTGGCCGAGGGCAATGCCGCTGCCGTTACAGCCAGTGGCGCCCAAGGGCAAGCCAGCCAGATATTGCGGCGCGTGTTGGCGCACCAGCTCGCGGTTGAAGATGAACCCGCCACTGCTCAGCAGGACCGCCTGTTCAGCGCGGATCAACTGACGAACGGCGTGAGTTTGTTCGATGCGCCGTTGGCGGGCACGCAAGCGGTCCGCCAGTGCCGGAGCGTACATATGAATCGCCGCGGCCCAGCGTGACAGGCGTGCGTGCTGCCTGGCGACGCGACTGCCGGTGGGCAGTTGCCAGGCTTCGACGCCCAGCACCCGGTCGTTGCTGTCGAGCACCAGGCGGCGTACTTCGCACTGGCTGCGCAAGCGTGCGCCCTGGCGTAAGGCACTGGCCTTGAGCGGCGCAAACAGGCTGGCACCGGACATGCCCGGGCCTTTGGTGCGGTGGCCGCGAGGTGCCGGTCGGGCGCTGGCGGCATAGGCCGGCACGGCTTCGTTGCCGGAGTAATACAGGTAGAACTGATCGCTCGGGTAGGAGGTTTTATGCGGCGGCACGCTGGCCTCGAACGCCGCGCCCTGACGCTCCAGCCAGGCCAGTTGCTCACAGCTGTTTTCGCAGAAGTCGCGCAAGGTTGCGTGGCTGACGGCTTCGCCGACTTCCTGGCGCAGGTAGTTGAACATGGCCTCAGGCGTGTCGTCGTAACCGGCCTGACGTTGATAGGGCGTGCCGCCACCGGCATACACCACGCCGCCGCTGAGCGCGGTGGCGCCGCCGCCTGCGAAGCGATCCAGTGCCAACACCTTCAGGCCACGGCTGGCAGCCTCGATGGCGGCACAGGCGCCGGCACCGCCGAAGCCGACCACCAGCAAGTCGCAGCGGTCATCCCATGGCAACTGGTCGGCGCTGGTCACTCGCAGCGCCGTCAACCCGTTCAGGCCGTTCATGCCCAATCCTCAGCCGGCTACAGCGTAGGAAGGAGCGGGCTTGGCGGTGGTGGTGTAGTGGCCGTCGAGGTAGACCAGCGGGGTGATTTCGTCGCTGGTGTGGATCTGCAGGATGCGTCCGATGAATACGGTGTGGGTGCCGTAGCTGAAGTGGCCGTCCTGGCGGCACAGAATCGCCGACTGCGCGTCGCCCAAGTACGGGATGCCACCGGGGCTGGTCAGCCAGTTGCCACGGTCGAAGCGGGCTTCGCCCTTGATTGCGCCGCTGCACAGGTTGGCGAGGTCTTGTTGCTCGACGCCGAGGATGTTGACGCAGAAGTCTGCGCCGGTCGCCAGCGCGGCGTGGGGCGAGGCGGTCTTGTTGACGCAGATCAGCAGCGACGGCGGTTCGGTGCTCAGGGAGTCGACGGCCGTGGCGGCCATGGCGAAGCGTTCGGTGCCGTTGCTGGTGCTGATAATGGTGACGGACTTGGCCAGGCGGCGCATGGCCTGGAGCATGTCGGCTTTGAGGTTGGCGTCGTTCATCGCACTGGGCCTTTTGGTTGGTTGGGGAGTGCGATGGATTCTTGCTCTGACGTCCAGGTTGAACATCGTCCGAGGGGACTAGTTGCGCTTTTGACCTTGGCGGCCTCTGGGCCGACCAGGCTTTGGGTTGATTGAGTGCATATCCGTTTCTTCGGTAATGGCGGCTGACGGTTTCGCCCTTACGGCGACTCACTTTTTTTACAAACGCCTAAAAAAAGTAAGCAAAAAAACGCTTGCCCCAGCGTTCGGCCCGCTCGCTAAAGCTCGGGGTCCCTTCGCTCCGGGATTCATCCGGGGGCATCGCCTACGGTTTGCTTCGCTGCACCTCCTCTCGATGTGTGCGGCTTCGCCGCACGGTCGCTACGCTCCCACCCCCGGATAAACCCCT
>NZ_RRZK01000037.1 GCF_004348895.1 Pseudomonas vancouverensis | reverse complement strand
TCCCGAACTCAGAAGTGAAACGATGCATCGCCGATGGTAGTGTGGGGTTTCCCCATGTGAGAGTAGGTCATCGTCAAGATTAAATTCCGAAACCCCAATTGCGAAAGCAGTTGGGGTTTTGTTTTTGTCCGCGGAAAAGCTTCTGAGCCTTAGCGGTACTTGATGACAATGCCCTTGAGTTTACGACCCTCAATGGCTTTTACATCTCGAGCCCACAGCGGCCCGTTGGCGTAGGCACCCACCGCCTGGATGTGGTCATAGACAACCACCACGGCATCTCCACCGAGTTTCGCGGACTCTTCCCGCAGTTTTTGTTCGACCTCGGCAATCGGTGGTGCGGGGTCGACGCTGGCGTCGATCAAAACTTCACCCAAGCGAACATGCGGACGCAAAGGCTCGGAGCGCAGCACCATCACCTCATCAGGTGAAGTCGGCGCAGGGTGCTCAACGCCAACATAGGCGGTCGTTCGCGCATCAACCGAGGCGCAACCACTGAGACCCAAAAGCATTGCGGCCAACCCGCCTGCCAATAGCGATAATTTGGCGCGAGTGGACCAAGACAGGTTATTGGTTTGCACAGCAAGTTCCTCCCGAGGTCCGCTGCGTGCCAGGTGGCTAATTGACGTTAGCAGACAGACCGGGAGTTTCCATGCAGCCCAACTTTGCAAAGTTGGGCTTTTTTGTTCCCAAGAGCAGGACGATCAGCGAAGTAGCGTCACTGATCCTTTTCGCAGTTGACCATCCAGGCCACGCCAAACCGATCAACCAGCATGCCGAAACGTGCCGCCCAGAACGTGGCGTCCAATGGCATTTGCACGCTCCCGCCTTCTGCGAGTGCATTAAAAACACGCTCGGCTTCGGCAATGCTGTCGACATTCAGGGAGATTGAACAGCCACTCATGCCATCGGTAGGGCGGTCCGGCGTGGTGTCTGATCCCATGATCGCCTGATCACCGATGTTCAGTCGGGTGTGAATGATCAGGTTGTGCAGATCCTTGGGCATATGCTCCGCCGCCGGCGACTCACCGAACGTCATCATGACCTCGAGTGTTCCGGGAAGGCTTTGCGCATAGAAGGTGAAGGCGGCTTTGCAGTCGCCATTGAAGATCAGGTAGGGATTGATTTTCATGTTCGGCTCCAGGGGCTGAAGTGACACATCGAATTCGACGTCGGTATCGACGCTGAATTTCGATTGAATCGACTCCGCAAGCTAAGCGCTATATCTGGGCTGAAGGGTGTGTTTCTTTAGATGTTTTTACCATAGGACGAGCGAGGCTTATTGCCTCGACGGAGCGCCGTGGTGCGAGAACACGTTCAATCGCACCGCTGACCAGGCTCTCCAGTAGATCATCACGTTCCTGCGTACCCAGCGTATCAGGCATCACCCAACTTGGAGCGCTGTTGAGCAGGGAAGCGATGGCATGTCCGGCTGCGACCAGGCCTTCCTCACTGAAGCGGGACTTGCCGCCCAGCATTTTCAGCAGCAGGCGTTCGTATTGCTCGCGCAGTTGCTGCACACGTTCTTGCTGCTCTTCGTTCAGGCAGCCACTGTCACGCTCTACAAGACGAAAATGCCATGGCATTTCGCGGTGCAGATTCAAGTGCGCACGGATCAGACTATTAAGCTTGTCGCGTCTGCCCGGAGCCTTTTGCTGAATGCGTCCGAGGGTGGCCAGCAGCTCCTCGTAAAACTCCTCGATCAGATCGAGCAGCAGGTGCTGTTTGCTCGGGTAATGGTGGTACAGCGAGCCAGGGGAAAGCCCCAGGCACGTGGCGAGTTCGCGCATGCCGACCTGGCCGAAACCCTTGTTGGCAAACAACTCCAGCACTTTGTCCCGGTATTCGGCGAAACGCGAACAACGCTCAGGCATAGGCATGGAAGCCGCGCCCCGTCTTGCGTCCCAGGTAACCGGCTGCAACCATTTCCTTGAGCAACGGAGCAGGGCGGTATTTGCTGTCGTTGAAGCCGTCGTAGAAGGCTTCGAGGATCGACAGCAAGGTGTCCAGGCCGATCAGGTCAGCCAGTGCCAACGGGCCGATTGGCTGGTTGCAGCCCAGGCGCATGCCAGCATCGATGTCCTCGGCACTGGCCAGGCCTTCCTGAAACACCAGGATCGCTTCGTTGATCATCGGCACCAGAATGCGGTTGACCACAAAGCCCGGGCGGTTGCCGGCAGTGATGGCGGTTTTGCCCAGGGCCTTGGCCATGTCCAGTGCCAGTTGGTGCGTGGCGTCACTGGTTTGCAAGCCGCGGATCACTTCGATCAGGCCCATCACCGGCACCGGGTTGAAGAAGTGCAGGCCAATGAATCGCTCTGGCTGGCTGACGCTGGCAGCCAGTTGGGTAATGGACAGTGACGAGGTGTTGGAAGCAATCACGCAATCGTTGCTGACCTGCGCGGCAATCTGTTGCAGCACCCGCAGTTTCAGATCGAGGTTTTCGGTGGCGGCTTCGATCACCAACTGCACCTGGCCCAGGCTGCTGTAATCGGTGCTGATGCGGATCTTGTCGAGCGCGGATTGTTTCTGTTCGGCTGTCAGCGTTTCCTTGGCTACTTGGCGATCGAGATTTTTTCCGACCGTGGCCAGGGCTTTTTGCAGGGCGCCTTCGGAAATATCGATCAAGGTCACGCTGAAGCCGGCCAGGGCACAGACCTGTGCGATGCCATTGCCCATGGTGCCTGCGCCGATGACGCCGATGTTTTGCAGATTCATGTTCCCGTCCTTCGCTCAAACCCGGCGATACCTTGGCCGCAACGGCGGCCGAAGGCGTACTATTGCGCGAGTCTAGGGCCGGCAGGGCGGTTGTCCTATGCCGAAACTGTTCAACGGCGCTGGTGTTTTTTGCCATTCGGGTGATGGGGGGAGAAGCGTTCACATGCGGGAAAAGGACTCAGTCGCCGCCTATTTTGTGCAGGCAATGATCCACGGAATGAGTGGCCAGCCACAACGGGTGAAGGCGGTGCTGGAGCAGGCTGGCATCGATCCGGCGGTTATTCGGCAGCCTTCGGCGCGGGTGCCGGCCAGCGCCTTTGCGGCGTTGTGGCTGATTCAGATTCGCGAGCTCAACGACGAATTTTTCAAACTCGACTCCCATGGCATGCCGCCAGGCAGTTTTGCCCTGATCTGTCGGGCGCTGATCCAGGAGCCCGATTTGCACAAGGCCATGCGCCAATGCCTGGCCAACTTCGGCCTGTTCCTGCGCGATTTCCGCGGCACCCTGGCCGTTCGCGGCAAGCGCGCGGTCATCAGCCTGGAAACCCACTGTGCCGATGACGACGCCAGCCGTTTTGGCGAAGAAACCTTCCTGGTACTGATGATCAGCCTGATGTGCTGGCTGGGTGGACGGCGCATTCCTATCGATCGTGCAGACTTTCGCCATGAACGCCTGTCACTGAGTGACGATCGATTGCTCTGGGGGCCGAACCTGACGTTCGGTGCCGAGCGCACGGAAATCGAATTCGCCAGCCACTACCTGCGCCTGCCGGTGGTTCAGGACTTGGCATCGCTGAAAGTGTTCCTGCGCACCGCGCCGCAATGGCTGGTGATTCGCTTCCGCAATCAGCACGGTCTGGCGTCACAGGTCCACCAGCGTCTGCGTGGTAGCCATTACAGCGAGTGGCCGACATTACAAGCCTTTGCCCTTGAGCAGCACCTGAGCCCCAGCACCTTCCGCCGCAAGCTGGAACGCGAAGGTTGTTCCTATCAGGAGATCAAGGACGAAGTGCGCCGAGGCGTGGCGTTCGAGCAATTACGCCAGGGCAGTGCGAGCATCAGCGACATTGCCGAGCGACTGGGCTTTCAGGAGCCCAGCGCCTTTCATCGGGCGTTCAAGAAGTGGACCGGCGAAAGCCCGGGGCGTTATCGCGCGCGGTATCAGGGAGTCGAGGAGGAAGTCGTCACCCCTCAGGAATCTCCGGAGCCTTGAGCCACAGCAGGTCCCGCGACCTGATGGGGTTTTGCCTTGATCAAGTTGTCGATGGCCTGACGGTACTGATTACCGCCCAGGCTCATGCTGTTGTTGTGTGTGCCACCGGGTATCAGCAGCAAGCGCTTGGGCTGATTCGCCGCGTTGAAGAGCTGCTGGCTGAATCGCGAAGGCATGAACGGGTCCGCCAGACCATGGACCACCAGCAAGGGCACGTCGATGTCGGCGATCTTGTCGATGGAGTCGAACTTTTGCGACAACAACCAGCGCACGGGCAGCCAGTTGACCGGCAGATTATTGTTGGCCACTTCCGTGACGGCATCCCCCAGGGAGGTGAACGCCGATTCGATCACCAGGCCATGCACCGGCATGGGGGCCTGATGATTTTTCGCCTCGGCAGCCAGATCCACGACCAGATCAATCGCCACCGCGCTGCCCAGGGAGTGCCCGTAGATCAAGCGCTTGCTTGCATCCGGTTGCATCTGGGTGAAGCGCTCCCAGGCGATACGGGCATCTTCATAAACGCTGGCTTCAGAGGGCAGGTCGCCTTTGCTCTGGCCAAAACCACGGTAGTCGATGGCCAGTACCGAATAACCCATGGCCCGCAATTGCTCGATGCGAAATGCCTGGCCGGTCAGATTCCAGCGCACACCATGCAAATACAGGATCGACGGCGCATCGCGGCGAGCGGCGGGCCACCACCAGGCGTGCAGGTTCTGTCCGGCCTTGAAACTGGCCGGCTTGATGTCGAACTCCTGGACGTCATTTGGCAGGCCGCGATACCAGCCCGCCGTACCCGGCTCGATACGAAACAGTAATTCCCGTTCCTTGTGTTGCAACACACTGCAACTCACCGGCAAGCCGACAATCAGCAAAGCCAGACACAACAGCGACAGCCAGCGGCGCCGCAAGCGGGAGAGGAGAGCAGGCATTGAAAGGTCCGGCAGAACATGAGGGACGAGTTTTACCAGATGTGCCCGCGGTGCAGGTTTCTTTTCCGACCATCGAGAGGGCGCAACGGTTACAAATTGCTGCCCTCTGACAGCGAAGTCTCAGTCAACTCGCAGGACAATCTTGCCGATGTGATCGCCCGCTTCCATCCGGGCATGGGCTTGTGCCGCGTCGTTGAGCGAATACACCTTGTCGATCATCGGCAGGCAACGTCCGGCATTCAACACTGGCCATACGTGTTCACGCAGCTGCTCGGCAATCGCGGCTTTTTCCGCCGTGGTGCGCGAGCGCAACAGTGAGCCGGTCAGCCTGGCCCGTTTGGCCATGATCGCCAGCAAATCCACATCGTTGGCGCGGGCGCCGCCAAGAAAGCCGAGCATCACCACGTGCCCTTCGAGGGCCAGCGCGGCGATGTTCTGGTTAAGGTACGAGGCACCCATGATGTCGAGCACCACATTGACGCCCTGGCCAGCGGTTTTTTCCGCGATGACTTGGGCAAAGTCCTCATCACGATAGTTGATCGCCTCGGCGCCGAGCTCACGGATGGCCGCGCATTTGTCTGCACTGCCGGCGGTGGCGTAGGTTTCGATGCCGAACTCGCGGCACAGCATCAACGCGGTGGTGCCGATGCCGCTGGTGCCGCCGTGAATCAGCGCACGCTGGCCGCGACGGGCGCCGCCCATTTCGAACAGGTTGGCCCAGACCGTGAAATAGGTTTCCGGGATCGCCGCCGCCTGCAACCAATCCATACCGTCGGGAATCGGCAGCGCCTGGCTGGCCGGAACGGCGCAAAACTGTGCGTAGCCGCCACCATTGGTCAGCGCACAGACCTTGTCGCCCACGGCGAACTGCTGCACATCAGCGCCGATTGCCACGACTTCACCGGACACCTCCAGCCCCGGGATCGGACTCATGCCGGGTTTCATCGGGTAGGTGCCGGCCCGTTGCAGTGCATCCGGGCGATTGATGCCAGCGGCACGTACGCGAATCAGGATTTCACCGGGGCCGGCCTCTGGAACCGGCGCTTGTCGAGGTTGCAACACCTCAGGTCCGCCAGGCTCGGTGATTTCGATCAGGGTCATGGTGAGTGGCAGTGTCATTTCAAGGTTCCTGTCAGGCATGGAATGGGGTTTTGATCTCGCGAGGCTGAATAAAGTCCGGCGAAGTCACTCAGGCCCTCAGCATATCCAGATTCAGCGTTGCATTAATGCGGCGATTTCGCGTTATTCTGATGCGAAATTGCATCAACAGGAGGGGCCCCGTGAACTGGGATGACGCCAAGGTATTTCTCGCCGTGTGCCGTGAATCAACCCTAAGAGGCGCTGCGCGAGTGCTTGGCGTCGATCAGGCTACGGTCGGCCGGCGCATCACCGCCCTGGAGAAATCCTTGAGCGCGACGCTGTTCCTGCGCACTTCGGAAGGTTATGCGCTGACGGCGGTAGGCGAAGCGGCGCTCAAGGCCGTGGAAAAAATGGAGCACTCGGCGCTGGAGCTCGAACGGCAGATTCAAGGGCTGGACGATCACTTGACCGGGACGGTGCGGGTCAGCACCACTGACTCGATGGCCATCGATTACCTGATCCCGGCCATTGCCCGCCTGCATCGGCACCATCCGGATGTGCGCGTGCAACTGGACGCGACCACACAAATCCTCAGCCTGGCCAAACGGGAAGCGGACATTGCCGTGCGCAATACCCGACCGGACAATCCGGACCTGATTGCGCGGCGTATCGCCCGTTGGCCGGTGGGGTTGTACGCCTCGCACGCCTATGTCGACGCCCATGGTGTGCCGACGCCAGGTTCTGCGTTCGCCGGGCATGACCTGGTGGTGTATCAGCCGCATTTGCAAGGCAACAAGGAAATGACGCTGGTATCGGAACCCGTGGGGAAGGGGCGAATTGTCGCGAGCCTGAGTTCCAGTCTGCTGGTGCGCCGCTCGATTGCGGCGGGCATCGGCATTGGCGAGCTGTCGGTGAATGTCGGCGAGAAGGAAGGACTGCTGCGATTGTGGCCGGAACGCACGCGGCCGTTGCCCTATGACGTCTGGCTGGTGACCCATGCGGACTTGCGGCACACCGCCAGGGTGAGGGCGGTGATCGATGAAATTGTAGCGGTGTTTGCCGAAACCGGCGAATAGCGCCGCCTATAAAAGGGTAGGAGCGAGCAGGCTCGCTCCTACAGGTTTGCTTATGGCATTTCAGGCAGTTCCTGCGGCCGCAGGTCGAATACCAGCACTTCAGCGTCCGAACCCTTGCTCAAGGTCAGCAAGCGTTCATTGCGCACCCGCACACCGTCGCCTTCCTGCAGCAACTGGCCGTTGAGTTCGACACTGCCCCGTGCCACATGCACGTAAGCGTAGCGATCCGCCGCCAGTTCGACGCTGGCAGTTTCCTTGCCATCGATCAGGCCGGCATACACCCGTGCATCCTGGCGTACGGTCAACGAGCCATCAGCGCCATCAGGCGAGATGATCAATTGCAGGCGCCCGCGTTTCTTCTGCGTGCTGAAATGTTCCTGTTGATAGCGCGGCTTGGCCCCGCTGACCTCCGGCACAATCCAGATTTGCAGGAAGTGCACCGGCCGGGTGGCCGAGTGGTTGAACTCGCTGTGGGCCACGCCGCTGCCGGCGCTCATCAATTGCACATCGCCAGGGCGGATCACCGAGCCGGTGCCCAGGGTGTCCTTGTGTTCCAGGGCACCTTCGAGCACATAAGAGAAAATCTCCATGTCACGGTGCGGGTGCTGGCCGAAGCCTTTGCCGGCGGCAACGCGGTCATCGTTGATCACCAGCAGGTCGGAAAAACCCTGCTCTTTCGGGTTGCGGTAGTTGGCAAAGGAAAAGGTGTGGAATGACTTCAACCAGCCATGGTTGGCCAGACCACGATCCGAAGCTTTGCGAAGGGTCAGCATGATGAAATCTCCTGTCAGGACGTGAATTCGTCCGAGTGAGGAGAAGGTTAATGTTTATCGGCTCGTGCAATAAGTAGATGGAAATTGAAATACTGTCTCATGCAAGTTGACAGTAAAAGCACGGGATCAGCTATCCTTTTGCCCATGATTCCTTGATTACGACGACTTCCAATCCATGAAAACCGTGGCAATGGTGCTGTTCCCCAATTTTCTCCTGCTCGACATGGCCGGCCCCATGGAAGTGTTCTCCATTGCCAATCGCTATCTCAAGCCTGATGCCCATTATGTGCTGTCGACCATCGGCACCGAACCCGGTGCCTTGCGTGCCTCCAACGGCGTGCAGGTGCATACCGACTTGCACCTCGATCAGGCCAGTGACAGTTACGATTTGCTGCTGGTGCCCGGTGGCCCCGGTGCCTACAACGAGAAACATCCACCGCTGCTCGACTGGCTCAGGCACAACGCCGGCCGGTCTGCCGAATATGGCTCGATCTGCACGGGGGCCTTTGTTTTGGGGTACGCCGGCCTGCTCGACGGTTATCGCGTGACCACGCACTGGCACTACACTGAACGACTGATCAAAGGTTTCCCGAAAGCCACCGTCGAGACCGACCAGATTTTTGTCCAGGACCGTAATCTTATTACTTCGGGCGGTGTGACGGCCGGCATCGACCTGGCGCTGGCCGTAGTGGCCCGGGACCACGGCAAGAAAGTCGCTCAGGACGTGGCCAAGGTGTTGCTGGTGGTGATGAAGCGCCAAGGCGGGCAGGCGCAGTTCAGCCCGTTGATGGCCGCGATCGGCCCCCAGGAAACGGCGATTACCCGGGTGCAGAATCATGTGCTTGAGCACTTGGGCGAGCCTTTCAGCATCGAGTGCATGGCGGGCCTGGCCAACATGAGCCCACGCCACTTCGCCCGGGTATTTGCCCGTGAAGTGAACATGACACCCATGGCGTTTCTGCAAAGTGCACGTATCGATTGCGCGCGGAATATGCTCGAAACCACCGAGTTGCCACTCAAGACCGTGGCGTTCAAAAGCGGTTTCGGCAGCGTGCGGCATATGCGCTTTCTGTTCAGTGAAAAACTGGGCCTGACCCCGACTCAATACCGCGAGCAGTTCAGTTAAAGCTTTGTGTCCGTTGTACGCACCGTAATGGCCGTGTCGCTCCCACCGCAGTCGTTGTTCCGTCACCACGGCCTGCCAAGATACAGATGAACTCATTGCAAGGAAGGCGCGGCGCCTGGATGGACGCGTGTGCCAGATCAGGTTCCCGGCGGGTGACGACCCATGAACAGTCTCAACGATCCACACAGCGAAGCGGTGCTGCAA
Organism: Pseudomonas vancouverensis; assembly: GCF_004348895.1. Lineage (GTDB taxonomy): Bacteria > Pseudomonadota > Gammaproteobacteria > Pseudomonadales > Pseudomonadaceae > Aquipseudomonas > Aquipseudomonas vancouverensis. The sequence continues at coordinate 6,990 of NZ_RRZK01000037.1, read as the reverse complement.
TTCGGTCCCTACGTGTTCCACCTCAAGCAACGGCTGATCCTCGACGGTGACCGGCCGTTGCGCCTGGGCGGTCGCGCGATGGATGTATTGCAGGTGTTGGTCGAGCAGGCCGGCGCCGTGGTCAGCAAGGAGCAATTGATTGCCCGGGTCTGGCCACGGACGGTGGTTGAGGACATCAACCTGCGCGTGCACATCGCCGCGTTGCGTCGGGCCCTTGGCGACGGGCAGAACGGCCAGAACTACATCGTCAATATTCCCCAGCGTGGCTACAGTTTTGTTGCCCAGGTGCAACAGCTGCCGGCGATCGGCGCGGTGGCCGTCGATGACCTGCCCAGCCCCCGGCATAACCTGCCGACGCGGCTGACTCAGGTCGTCGGGCGCGATGCACTGGTCGGCGGCCTGGTGCGGCAAATGCCGCTACGCCAGGTCATGACCCTGACCGGGCCCTGCGGGGTCGGCAAGACCACCGTGGCGCTGCGTGTGGCCGAACAGTTGCTGCAGCACTATCGGCAGGGCGTGTGGCGAATGGATGTAGCGCTGGTCGATGATCCTGCACAGCTGAGCGATCACTTGCTGCAAACCTTGGAACTGCCGCTCGACACGCCTCTGGAGTCCTTGACCGAGCAGCATGCGTTGCTGCTCATCGACAACTGTGAGCATCTGCTCGAACCCTGCCGAAACCTGATCGAAAGGCTGCTGATTGCGATGCCGCGGCTGTCGATTCTCGCCACTAGCCGCGAGCCGCTCCAGGCGCCGGGTGAGACTGTACTGCATGTGCCGGCGTTGGCCGTGCCGCCGGCGTCGGCCCTGCGCAGCGTGGCTGAAGTCATGGGCTATTCGGCGGTGCAATTGTTTGTCAGCCGTGCCGGGGCGTGTCAGCAAGGGTTCGCCCTGCGTGAACAGGACCTCGAGACGGTGCGTGACATCTGTCGACGCCTGGATGGCCTGCCGCTGGCGATTGAACTGGCGGCGGCGCAAATCGATGCGCTGGCACTGAAAGGGCTGCAATCGCGACTCGAGAACTGTTTCGAGATACTGATCCAGGGCCGCCGAACTGCGGTACCGCGGCATCAGACCCTCAAGGCCGCACTCGACTGGAGTTACCAACGGCTCAGCCCGCTGGAGCAGGCGGTGCTGCAACGCCTGGCGGTGTTCAAAATGAGCTTTACCCAAGAGGCCGCCATTGCCGTGATCAGTGGCGAGCGGGTGCCTGCCGACAGCCTGCTTACGGTTCTGGAAAACCTGGCGTTCAAGTCACTGCTGTCGGTGGATCAGAGCGCGGGCCTGCCCCGTTACCGTTTCCTCAACACCACCCGTACCTATGCGCTGGAAAAACTCGCCGACGCCGATGATTTGCCGGCCCTGGAAATGCGTTATGCCGGCTACCTCAGTCAGACACGCCGAGCGTCAGGCGCAGCAATGGCCCTGCAACTCGCCGAGTAGTTGCTTGACCGCCTGCACATCCGGGGTGGCGAAACCTTCGCTGAAACGCTGGTAGATCGGTGTCAGCAGTTCAAGTGCCTGGCGATAGCGTCCTTGACGCTGCCAGAGCTGTGCCAGGGAGGTCGCGCTGCGCAGCTCGAAGGCCAGCGCGCCCTGGGTTTTTGCCACTTGCAGCGCCCTGAGCAGGACCGTCTCCGCTGTGGCCGTCTTCACCGGGCAGTCCTCCTGCAACAGTGCCCTGGCCCTGGCGCGCAGAATCTCGGCGGTGCTCCAGCCAGCGGCACCGTTTTGCGCGCGCTCAAGCAAAGCATCATCGGCGGGCCCACCATCAAGTGTGACCATGATCTCTTTGATCAGGCCTGCAGCAGGTCGCTTGATTGAGGGCGTTTCGCAGCCACCGATCACCTGGGCATAGTGCTGTGCCCACGCGTAGAACAGCGGCACGGAGTGTTTCTGTGCCTGCTCCAGCAGCAGACGCAGCAGGTCGCGGGCGCTCTGGACATCGCCGTTGTAGTAGGCAATCAGGCATCCGGACAAGGCCAGCGTGTAACAGATCGAAGTGCCGTGGTTGATGTGCAGGGCAATGTCCAGTGCCTGCCGGGCGGTACGCCAGGCTTGCTCCGGGTGACCTTGCAGCCAGAGGATGCGCGCCAGGATCGTCAGGCTGGCAACGCTCTGGTCGTACTGCACGCCGAAACCATGGGTGAACCGATTGAGGGAGCCACTCTGGGCCATGCGCTGCAGCACTTGTTCCGCGCTGTGGCGGGCCTGGGCCTGGTCACCGGAAAAGTGCAGGGCGAGTACCCGCAGGCGTTGCGCGCTGAGGGACATCACCGCGTCATTGTCGAAGCCGAATTGATCGAACTGTCGACTCTGCTGCAAGGCCATCTGGTAGTGGCCGCCACTGAGGTTGACAGCCATGTGCCCCGAGATGGCGCGCAACTGCCCGGTCACATCGTTGCATGCCTTGGCCAGTTCTCTGGCGCTGACGAACGCGCCAACGGTTTCGGCAGTGCCGCCCTGTGCGTGATAGCAGGCACTGCCCAGGGCCAGCTTGAGGGCGATTTTCAACTGCGGGCAGGGCGCCTGCGACTGATCGAGCAACGCCAGCGCCTTGCGCACGTAACCGCCGTGCTCCTTGAGCAATGACAGTTCCTGCCACAACGGTGTTGACGAGGCAGCCAGGCTGATCGCCAGCGTCTGTGGGCCCTGTGCGTTCAAGCCCCAGTCGAGGGCCGCGCGGATGTCCTCGAGGGTGCGCGCATAGCGTTCGATCCACTGATCAGTGGCGATCGTCTCCCAGTCACTCTGTGCCTGTTGCATCAGCGCCAGACAGCGTTTGGCGTGGCGCTCGCGAGTGGCGGGCAGATCAGCGGTCTGCAAGAGCCTTTCAAGAGCGTAACTGCGAGTGGTATCGAGCAGGCGGTAGTACACGTCCTCGTCAGCCACTTCCACGTTCAACAAGGACTTGGCAACCAGCTGGGTGATCGACCCCAACACCTCCCCGGGCTCGATATGTTCGCCGACGATCACCGCCGCCGCGGACTCCAGGGTAAAGCTGCCGCGAAACACGCCCAAGCGACGCAGGCAGGTCTGTTCGCAGGCGTTGAGCAGGTTGAAGCTCCAGTCCAGGGTCGCGCGCAGCGTCTGCTGCCGACCGGGGGGCAAGTGGCAGGGCTGGGTCAATACGCGGAAACTGCTTTGCAGCTGCGCCAACAGGCCTTTGAGGCCAAAGGTACCGACCTGCGCTGCGGCCAGCTCGATGGCCAACGGAATGCCGTCCAGGCGATGGCAGACCTCAACCAGCAGCGGCAACTCATCATCGTGCAACTCGAAGCTGTCGTGGCTGGCCGTGGCCCGTTCAACAAACAATTGCAGCGCGGAAAACCTCAAGGCCTGGGTGCGGTCGAGTACGGCAATCGGCGGCGGACAGTCCAGCGACTCCAGACGCTGCACCACTTCGCCCTCGGCCCGCAGGCTCTCGCGGCTGGTGGCCAGAATGTGCACCTGGGGCGCCCCACGCAGGATGCTTTCACTGAGTTGGGCAATGGCGTCGATCAGATGCTCGCAATTATCGATGACCAGCAGCATCTGCCGGTCTCGCAGAAAACTGGCGAGGCCGTTCATCGGTTCATCATCGTGCAGGGCCAGGTCGAGCAGGGTCGCCAGATGGCCGTTGATCATCAGCGGACAACGGATTGGCGCCAGGTCGAGCAGGCGAATGCCGTCGCGATAGCGGCCGATCAATTGCTCGGCGACTCGCAGGGCCACGCTGGTCTTGCCGATGCCACCGGGGCCGACCAGGGTGATGAAGCGCTGGCGTGGCAATTGCGCCACCAGGCTGTCGACCAGCGACTGTCGGCCAATCAGCCGCGTGCGGCGCACCGGCAGGTTATGCCGGTTCGGTTGCAGGCTTTGCGGTGAATGGGTTTGTTCGACGTCCTCCCGTGAGTAGGGCGCGACAAAGCTATAGCCGCGCTGGGCCACCGTGATGATGTAACGCTGCCCGGCCTGGCCATCGCCCAACGCTTTGCGCAAGGCCGCCATGTGCACCCGCAGGTTGATGTCTTCGACCACCGTGTCGGGCCATACCCGGGCAATCAATTGCTGTTTGCTGACCACGTCTCCGGCGTGTTCCAGCAGGATCAACAGGATGTCCATGGCCCGCCGGCTCAGGCGCAAGGGATGATCGGCCTCCATGACCAGACGTTGTCCGGGGTAGACCCGGTAGGGGCCGAAATGCACAGCCTGTTCGGGGGTAAAGGTCAACGTCTCACTCCTGTTGCATCCGTCTAGTTCGCGGCTTTCAAGCATATTCCTCAGGTTTTCAAGCCAATGCAATCTGCCGTCCGGATTGACTCTACGGTGTGGATGTTGACTGTAGCGTATCGGGCCGTACTCGGCGGCCCGTGATCATTGGCGAGTGCGAGGGCAAAAGGCCTTTTCGCAGTGAATGGCGCTCCCTGGAAAATTAACAACGTTTAACTCGTCGTACGGACTGGATACGCCCAAAACTCTTTCCCTTAAAGGTCCACTGAAGGCAGGGATGAAATGTCAGTCAACCTCGCGCCACCCCTTGAGGGTGCCGGTTCTCTCGTACCGGGGACGCCGCAATGAGCAAGGTGGTGGTGGTCTATCACAGTGGTTACGGGCATACCCGGGTGCTGGCCGAGGCAGTCGCTGGTGGCGTCGAACGGCACCTGGGCAGCACTTGCCTGCTGATCCCGGTGGAGGAGGTGGACGGGCACTGGCAGCGGTTGCACGATGCCGACGCCATCATCTTCGGTGCGCCGACTTACATGGGCAGCGCTTCGGCGGCGTTCAAGGGGTTCATGGAGGCCACGGCGTCCTTCTACCTGGCCCAGCCGTGGCGCGACAAACTGGCGGCAGGCTTCACCAACTCCGGATGCCTGTGCGGCGACAAGCTCAACACCTTGCTGCAGATGGCGGTATTCGCCGCCCAGCATTCGATGATCTGGGTCGGCCTCGACCTGTTGCCGGCGCGTTCCAGTACGGGCGCCTTCAATGGCCAGCTCAATCGCCTGGGCAGCTCGTTGGGCGCCATGGCCCAGTCCAATGTCGAGCAATCCCCCGAAGAGGCTCCGCCGGTCGAGGATCGCTGCACCGCCGCTCATCTGGGCGAGCGGGTGGCGCGTCTGGCCGATCGCCTGCACCCGTCACCCGTTTAAAGCCTCTACACAGTTGCGTGTAATTGCGCCGCAGCTGGCAAAGGTTGCGCGCGTTTGCTTTCAAGACCCTTCACCACCCGGCAGCGCCATGCAAACGGATTGATCCCCTCACTGCGGGTGAACAGGTGGCAGAAATGCGCCTGGTCGCAGAAACCGCATTCGAGGCTGATTTGGGTGAGGCTCAGGCCGGTGTGTTGAATCAACTGTTTGGCCCGGGCAATGCGCTGCTGGCGAATCCAGTCTTGCGGTGAATAGCCGGTGCTGCATTTGAACGCACGGGAGAAATGACTGCGCGAGAGGGCACAGGCCTCGGCCAGTTCGGTCACTTCCAGGCTGTCGCCCAGACGCTCGAGGATCAGCTGTTTGACCAGCCGTTCCCGTTGCGGGCTGAGGCCGCCGATATTGATCTTGTGAGGTTCGCTGACAGGTGCGCGGGCGGTGGTGTGCTGTGGGTAAGCCATGGCCATGGTCCGGTTGGGCAGAACAAACACGAACGCGCCCGGATCGAGGGAGCAACGCCTTTGCTCTGCAAAGTTGTTTTGCACTGGAGAGGCATTGTTGAAGGCGACCTGAGTGGGTGACGAGTTAAACGTTGTTAATTCCGCGTGCGCACCGGGAAGTCATGGATAAAGTCAGACACAATCCATATCGTTGTGCCTGGACTGAAAAACTAAGGGGGTTGGGCCTGTGAACCGTAATGACCTGCGCCGCGTCGACATGAACCTGCTGGTGATTTTCGAGGCCTTGATGTTCGAGAAGAACCTGACCCGTGTGGCGGAAAAACTGTTCATGGGCCAGCCGGCAGTGAGTGCCGCGCTGGGGCGTTTGCGCGATCTGTTCGACGATCCGCTGCTGCTGCGCAATGGTCGTGCAATGGAGCCGACCGCACGGGCGCTGGACATTCTCAAGGAGCTGCAACCGGCGATGGACACCATTTCCGGGGCGGTCAGCCGGGCCAAGGAGTTCGATCCGGCGACCAGTTGTGACGTGTTCCGTATCGGCTTGTCCGATGACGCCGAGTTCGGTTTGTTTCCACCGCTGTTGCGCCAGTTGCAGGAAGAAGCCCCCGGAATTGTCGTGGTCGTGCGGCGGGCCAATTACCTGTTGATGCCGGCGCTGTTGGCCTCCGGGGAAATTTCCGTGGGCGTGAGCTACACCACGGATCTGCCGGCCAATGCCAAGCGCAAGAAGCTGCGTGATATCCCCTGCAAGGTGTTGCGTGGGGATACCCGGCCGGGGCCTTTGACCCTGGATGAGTACTGCGAGCGTCCCCATGCGATGGTGTCGTTTTCCGGTGATCTGAGCGGCAATATCGACCTCGACCTGGCCAAGGTCGGGCGTACCCGGCGGGTGGTGTTGGGGGTTCCGCAGTTCAGTGGCTTGCGGGCGTTGCTGGCCGGGACCGAGATGATCGCGACCGTGCCTGACTATGCGGCCTGTGCCTTGGTTGAGGGGTGTGGTTTGCGGGCTGAGGATCCGCCGTTCGAGATCGAGGCGGCGCAGTTGTCGATGGCCTGGAGTGGAGTGCATGACAATGATCCGGCGGAGCGGTGGTTGCGGTCGCGGATTAGTCAGTTCATGTCTGGGGCTTTGGATATTCCTTCTTGATTGGGTACATATCCGTTGCTGCGGTAACGGCGGCTGACGGTTTCGCCCTTACGGCGAGTCCCTTTTGGCAAACGCCCCAAAAGGAACCAAAAGGTCTTGCCCCAGCGTTCGGCCCCTCGCTGGAGCTCGGGGTCCCTTCGCTCCGGGATTCATCCGGGGGCATCGCCTACGGTTTGCTTCGCTGCACCTCCTCTCGATGTGTGCGGCTTCGCCGCACGGTCGCTACGCTCCCACCCCCGGATAAACCCCT
>NZ_RRZK01000005.1 GCF_004348895.1 Pseudomonas vancouverensis | reverse complement strand
GTGCTCCATTCCCAACCGGTACGCACGGTGCCGTCGGCCGTGGTTCTGGCCCCGACGGTGATGTGATAGCGCCTCATGCCTGATCTGTCCTTGAGTCATTTGCAGGGACGAGCACGCTAAGTGAGGCGACAAGGGGGATAAATCAGACGTTTCGTTATCTTGTGTAGGCTTTTTCGCTATTCAAGTCATTTTGTGATTGGCAGGTGATAAGCAACCTCCCGCCGCCTACTTGAGGAGCTTCTGAAACTCCTCCACCGGCAGCGGCCGACTGTGCAGATAGCCCTGATAGAAGTGGCATTCCAGCCCCTGCAAAAACTCGAGTTGTTCCGGCGTTTCAACGCCCTCGGCAATCACCTTCAAATCCAGGCTGTGGGCCATGGCGACGATGGCGCGGATGATTTCGGCGTCGTTGGGGTCGTGGGTGGCGTCGCGGATGAACGATTGATCGATCTTCAAGGTGTCGACTGGCAGGCGCTTGAGGTAGGTGAGGGAGGAATAGCCGGTGCCGAAATCATCCATGGCAAAGCTGACACCGAGCTTTTTCAGGCGGCGCATCTTGATGATGGTGTCTTCCAGGTTCTGGATGACGATGCCTTCGGTGATCTCCAGTTTCAGCAAGGAGCAGGGCAGGCCATAGCTGTTCAGGCTGTTCTCGATGCGCTCGACGAAGTCGTTCTGGCGGAACTGGCGCGGGCTGATATTCACGCACAGGCTGAATTTGTAGGGGTCAACCAGGCCTGCGTCGATCAATTGCTTGAACGCTTGGCAAGCCTCGTCGAGGATCCAGGTGCCGACTTCCAGGATCAGACCGCTGTCCTCCAGCACCTTGATGAATTCGTGAGGCGATTGCGCACCGAGTTGCGGGTGGTTCCAGCGCACCAGCGCCTCGGCCCCGACGATGCGATCGCCCCGGGCGTCGACCTGGGGCTGGTAGTGCACGCGGAATTCCCCTCGGGCCAGGGCCAGGCGCAAGTCGGTCTCCATGCGCAGCCGCTCGCTGGCCGCCTTCTGCATGGTGTTGTGGTACATCTGCGCGGTGTTGCGCCCGGAATCCTTGGCGCGATAGAGCGCAATGTCGGCGCGCTTGAGCAAATCGGTCGGTGTCGAACCGTGATCGGGAATCAGCGCGATGCCGATACTCGGCGTGACCTGCAAGCGCTGGCCATCGAGGAACATGGGTTCTGACAGCAGTTCGCGCAGGGTATCGGCCAGTTGCCGTACCTGATCGCTGACTTCGCTGCGCGTGCCTTCCAGACCGCTGAGCAGGACCACGAACTCATCGCCGCCCAGCCGTGCCACGGTGTCTTCCATGCGCACGCTGGCTTCGAGGCGCGCAGTGATGATTTTCAGCACCGTATCGCCCACGGGGTGACCGAGGGAATCGTTGATGTGTTTGAAATGGTCGAGATCGAGAAACATCAGCGCGCCACGCAAGTTATGACGCTTGAGCAGGGCGATCTGCTGGCTCAGACGATCCATCAGCAAGGCGCGATTGGGCAGATTGGTCAGTGGGTCGTGATAGGCCAGGTGACGGATCTGCGCTTCGGCGTTTTTCAACAGACTGACGTCCCGCGCCGTCAGCAGCAGGCACGCCGTCTCATTGAGGGTAATGGGTTCCACCGAGACTTCGACGGTCAGCAACTCGCCGCGCTTGTTGCGCCCGAGCATTTCCTGATGGTGCACCCGGCCCTTGATCTGCAATTCGGCGAGCAAGGCCGAGCGCTGTTTCTCTTCGGCCCAGATTCCGACCTGGTACACCGTGCGGCCGACCACCTCGTCCGCGCGGTAGCCGGTGAGGCGACAGAAGCCGTCGTTGACCTCCAGATAGCGTCCGGTGTCGCGTTCGGTGATGGTGATGGCGTCGGGGCTTGAGTGAAAGGCCTTGGCGAATTTCTCTTCGCTGGCCTTGAGCGCCGCTTCCGAGCGTTGTTGCTGGGTAATGTCGCGCAAGGTGGTGACGATGCACGGCTGGTCGCTGACGCTGATCTGACGGCTGGAGATCACGCAGGTCAGTGCTTGCCCGTCCTTGTGCTGAACCTGGATCGCCACATTGTTCAGGCCCTGTTCGCGGATGACCTGCTCGATCCTGCGCAGGCTTTGCGCCGAGTTGTCCCACAGGCCGATTTCATCGGCGCTGCGGCCAATCACGTCGGCGGTTTCCCAGCCGAAGGTCTGGGTGAAGCTGGAGTTGATCTCGATGAACTGCCCGGTGTCCTGGCGGGTCACGCAGATCGGGTCAGGGCTGACCTGAAACAGCGTGGCGAATTTTTCCTCGGAGGCCACCAGGCGCTGTTCGCGCTCGACCTGATCGGTAATGTCCAACAGCGTACCGGCCATGCGCAACGGTACGCCATTCTCATCGCGGTAGAGGCGGGCGCGGCTTTCCAGATAACGCGAGCTGCCGTCCGGCAGTTGCACGCGGTAGGTCAATTGGTAATTGCCGGCCGGTCCTTCGCGCAGGCTGCGGTAGGCATCGCGCATGCTATCGCGCTCTTCCCCCGGCACACCCTCGAAAAACTCGTCGAAGGACTCGTGGAACGGTTTGGGGTCCAGTCCATGCAGTTGTGCGGCCCGGGCCGAGCCGTAGAGCATGCCGCTGGGGATGTGCCAGTCCCAAGTGCCCAACTGCGCAGAATCCAGCGCCAGGTCGAGACGGTCCTGGCTGTCCTTGAGCGCTTGTTCGGCGACTTTGCGATCGGTGGTGTCGAGAAAGGTACTGAGCAAGTACGGCTGGCCTTCGAGCTCGACTTTTTGTGCGCTGAGAATGCCATCGTGGATCTGACCGTTGCTGGCGCGAAACTGCACTTCCATGCTGATCAGCTCGCCTTTGGCCTTGGTCGCCTTGACCAGTTCCAGGCGTTGCTCGGGGTGGACCCACAGGCCCAGCTCCACGGTGGTGCGGCCAATCGCATTTTGCACCGGCCAGCCGAACAGGCTTTCGAAGTACTGGTTGGCTTCGGTGATCAGGCCATCGTCCTGGCGCGTCAGCAGCACCATGTTCGGGCACAGGTGAAAGAGCGTGGCAAAGCGTTTTTCCGAGCTGGTCAGGGCCTGTTCGCGCTGGCGCTGGTGGGTGATCTCGCGGATCACGCCGATCATCCGCGGCCGGCCGTGTTTGTCCGGCAGCAGGCTGCCGCTGATTTCCAGCCAGTGCAGGCTGCCGTCCGGCCAGCGGATACGGTGGTGCATCGCCTGTTCCAGCGGCGCCCCGGCGATCACGGCGTGGAAGGCACGCACGGTTTTCGCCCGATCTTCGGGCGGCAGCAGATCGAGATATTCCAAGTCGGACGGCAAGGGTTGCCGTGGATCGAAACCGAACAGCGCCTGCGTGCCCCGGGACCAGCTGATTTGCCCGCGCTCGATGTCCCAATACCAGGCACCCAGGCGCGCGCCGTTGAGCGCAGCCAGTAATTGCGGGGCACTTTCCCAGCTCTGCTCGGAGGTTTTTGGGTCAAGTGCCTGAATACGCGGCATCGGCGGGATTCGGTCAACAGATTTCGGCATTGGCAAGCCTTGAGCTGAATTGGGCGTTTGTTGCAGGCGTTCGCGGCTCTATAGGAGTAGCACAACTTAGCCGTGTGTCCCTGGCAGATCGAGTTGAGCATCCAACAAGGCCATGAAGGCCCGCGCAGCGTTCGACAGCGTCCTTTCCGTGTGCAGGATATAGCCTAGCTGGCGAGTGAGCTGTATGCCCGGTAAAGGTATGCGCGCCACCTGATCGTCGAGCATGGTCCGTGGCAATACGCTCCAGGCCAGGCCGATCGAGACCATCATCTTGATGGTTTCCAGGTAGTTGGTGCTCATGGCGATGTTCGGGGTCAGGCCCTGGGCTTCGAACAGGCGCTGAACGATGTGGTGGGTAAAGGTGTTGCCGCCGGGGAACACCGCCGGGTGTCGGGCGATATCGGCCAGGCTGACCTTGCCGTTGCCGAGCAACGAATGCTCGGGCGCTACTACGAAATCCAGAGGATCGTCCCAGACAGGCGTGGCCCTGACCAATGCGTGGGGCTCCGGCGCCAGGGTGATGACCGCCAGCTCGGCGCGGCCGTGAAGGATTTCCTCATAGGCCACTTCCGAATCGAGAAACTGTATGTCCAGCGCCACTTGTGGATAACGCCGGGTGAATTCGCGCAACAAGGGTGGCAAGCGGTGCAGGCCAATGTGGTGACTGGTGGCCAGGGTCAGACGACCGGTCACCTCGCCAGTGAGGTTGGTCAGGGCGCGGCGCGTATCATCCAGTACGTTGAGGATCTGATAAGCACGCGGCAGCAGGGCGCGGCCGGCCTCGGTCAGGCTGACTTCACGACCCAGGCGATCGAACAGGCGCACCTTCAATTGCTGCTCCAGCCCGGCGATGCGTTTGCTGATCGCCGGTTGCGTCAGGTGCAGCCGTTCACCGGCGCCGGAGAAGCTGCCGGTCTCGGCGATGGCAATAAAGGCATTGAGGTTGGCCAGGTCCATATTGGTATTCCAGTTGGTAATCCAAAGCATAAAAAATATGAATTTGAGTTATTTAATGTAACCCCATAGGATCAGCCTCACAAGCCAAAGGGTTATTGAAACGTTCATAACCCAGGGCATAGAAACAAGCTGATGAGGAACCGTCTGATGGCCGGCAAAACGCTCTACGACAAGCTCTGGGATTCGCATTTGGTCAAGCAGCGCGACGATGGCTCTGCGCTGATCTACATCGATCGTCACATCATCCACGAAGTGACCTCGCCGCAAGCCTTCGAAGGCCTGCGTCTGGCCGGGCGCAAGCCTTGGCGCATCGATGCCAACATCGCGACCCCGGACCACAACGTACCGACCACGCCAGAGCGCAAGGGTGGCATCGACGCCATCGTTGACCAGGTCTCGCGTTTGCAGGTCCAGACCCTCGACGACAACTGCGATGAATACGGCATCGTCGAGTTCAAGATGAACGACGTCCGCCAGGGCATCGTCCACGTCATCGGCCCTGAGCAAGGTGCAACCTTGCCGGGCATGACCGTGGTCTGCGGCGACTCCCACACCTCGACCCACGGCGCATTCGGTGCCCTGGCTCACGGTATCGGCACCTCCGAGGTCGAACACGTGCTCGCCACCCAGTGCCTGGTCGCCAAGAAAATGAAAAACATGCTGGTGCGCGTCGAAGGCCAATTGCCGTTCGGTGTGACCGCCAAGGACATCGTTCTCGCCGTGATCGGCAAGATCGGCACCGCCGGCGGTAACGGCCACGCCATCGAGTTCGCCGGCAGCGCGATCCGTGAGCTGTCCGTCGAAGGCCGCATGACCATCTGCAACATGTCCATCGAGGCCGGCGCTCGCGTAGGTCTGGTGGCGGCGGATGAAAAGACCGTGGCTTACGTCAAGGGTCGTCCTTTCGCACCGAAAGGCGCGGAGTGGGACTTGGCGGTTGAAGCCTGGAAAGATTTGGTGTCTGACGCCGATGCCGTGTTCGACACCGTTGTCGAGCTCGACGCCGCCGAGATCAAGCCGCAAGTCAGCTGGGGCACGTCGCCCGAGATGGTGCTGGCGGTGGATCAGAACGTGCCGGATCCGGCCAAAGAGATGGATCTGGTCAAACGCGACTCCATCGTTCGTGCCTTGAAGTACATGGGTTTGACCGCCAATCAGGCGATTACCGACATTCAGCTCGATCGCGTGTTCATCGGTTCCTGCACCAACTCGCGGATCGAAGATTTGCGCGCAGCTGCCGTCATCGCCAAGGGCCGCAAAGTGGCCTCGACCATCAAGCAGGCCATCGTCGTGCCGGGCTCGGGTCTGGTGAAGGCACAGGCTGAATCGGAAGGTCTGGACAAGATTTTCCTCGAAGCCGGTTTTGAATGGCGTGAGCCAGGCTGCTCGATGTGCCTGGCGATGAACCCGGACCGTTTGGAAAGCGGCGAGCATTGCGCCTCGACCTCCAACCGTAACTTCGAAGGGCGTCAGGGTGCCGGTGGTCGTACTCACCTGGTCAGCCCGGCCATGGCCGCCGCCGCCGCCGTCAACGGTCGTTTCATTGACGTCCGTGAATTGATCTAAAGGAGCGCAGCATGAAAGCTTTTACCCAGCACACTGGTCTTGTCGCGCCTTTGGATCGTGCCAACGTCGACACCGATCAGATCATCCCGAAACAGTTTTTGAAGTCGATCAAGCGCACCGGTTTTGGTCCGAACCTGTTCGACGAATGGCGCTACCTCGATGTAGGCCAGCCCTACCAGGACAACTCCAAGCGCCCGTTGAACAAGGACTTCGTCCTCAACGCCGAGCGTTACCAAGGCGCCAGCGTATTGCTGGCCCGGGAGAACTTCGGTTGCGGCTCCAGTCGCGAGCACGCGCCATGGGCGCTGGAAGAGTACGGTTTCCGCAGCATCATCGCGCCGAGCTATGCCGACATCTTCTTCAACAACAGCTTCAAGAACGGCTTGCTGCCGATCATCTTGAGCGACGCCGAAGTCGATGAGTTGTTCAAACAGGTCGAGACCGAGCCGGGTTATCAGTTGCAGATCGATCTGCACGAACAGACCGTGACCAGCCCGAACGGCAAGGTCTACCACTTCGAGATCGATGCCTTCCGCAAACACTGCCTGCTCAACGGCCTGGACGATATCGGCCTGACCTTGCAGGACGGCGATGCGATTGCGGCGTTTGAAGCCAAACACCGTGCGAGCCAGCCGTGGTTGTTTCGCGACGCTTGATTTTGCGTAAGGCGTGATTACGCCATCGCGAGCAAGCTCGCTCCCACAGAGGTTTTGTTTACGCCGCAGATCCAATGTGGGAGCGAGCTTGCTCGCGATGAGGACTGAAAAAACACCACAAGGCTAAACCCCAAAGGAAATCCCCCATGACCAGCACCGCCCAGCACAGTCAGGTAGTCCAGAAACAATTCGGTGAACAGGCTTCGGCCTACCTGAGCAGCGCCGTTCACGCGCAAGGCACCGAATTCGCACTGCTACAGGCCGAGCTCGCGGGGCAGGGCGGGGCGCGGGTACTCGACCTCGGCTGTGGCGCCGGCCACGTGAGCTTTCATGTCGCTTCGCTGGTCAAGGAAGTGGTGGCTTACGACCTGTCGCAGCAGATGCTCGATGTGGTCGCGGCAGCTGCCGTCGAGCGTGGTTTCAGCAACATCTCCACAGTCAACGGCGCCGCCGAGCGCTTGCCGTTCGCCGATGGCGAATTCGATTTCGTTTTCAGCCGCTATTCGGCGCACCATTGGAGCGATCTGGGCGTGGCCTTGCGTGAAGTGCGTCGGGTGCTGAAGCCGGGCGGGGTTGCCGCGTTCGTCGATGTGTTGTCACCCGGCAGCCCGTTGTTCGACACTTACCTGCAAAGCGTTGAAGTGCTGCGCGACACCAGCCATGTGCGCGATTATTCCGCCGGTGAGTGGTTGCGCCAGGTCAGCGAGGCGGGGCTGCACACCCGCAGCACCACCCGTCAGCGTCTGCGCCTGGAATACAACAGTTGGGTCGAGCGCATGCGCACACCTGAAGTGATGCGCGCCGCGATCCGCGAGTTGCAGCGCTCGATGGGCAACGAAGTACGCGAATATTTCGAAATTGACGCCGATGGTTCCTTCAGTACCGACGTACTGGTGCTGATGGCTGAACGATAAGCGTCGAACGATAGACATTTTCCGGGGGCGCCTGCGGGCGCCCCGACTGATAACAAGAGGAAAGCATGAGCAAGCAGATTCTGATTCTCCCAGGTGATGGCATTGGTCCGGAAATCATGGCCGAAGCGGTCAAGGTGCTGGAGCTGGCGAGCGACAAGTTCTCCCTGGGCTTCGAACTGAGCCACGACGTGATCGGTGGCGCCGCCATCGACAAGCACGGCGTGCCGCTGGCCGATGAAACTCTGGAGCGTGCCCGCGCAGCCGATGCCGTATTGCTCGGTGCGGTGGGCGGCCCGAAATGGGATGCCATCGAGCGTGACATCCGCCCTGAGCGCGGCCTGCTGAAAATCCGTGCGCAACTGGGCCTGTTCGGCAACCTGCGTCCGGCGATCCTCTACCCGCAACTGGCCGAGGCTTCCAGCCTGAAGCCGGAAATCGTGGCCGGTCTGGACATCCTGATCGTGCGTGAGCTGACCGGTGGCATCTACTTCGGCGCACCACGGGGCACCCGCACCCTGGAAAACGGCGAGCGTCAGTCCTACGACACTCTGCCGTACAGCGAAAGCGAAATCCGTCGCATCGCCCGTGTCGGCTTCGACATGGCCATGGTTCGTGGCAAGAAGTTGTGCTCGGTGGACAAGGCCAACGTACTGGCGTCCAGTCAGCTGTGGCGTGAAATCGTCGAGCAAGTGGCCAAGGATTACCCTGAAGTCGAATTGAGCCACATGTACGTCGACAACGCCGCCATGCAGCTGGTGCGCGCACCGAAGCAGTTCGACGTGATCGTGACCGACAACATGTTTGGTGACATCCTCTCCGACCAGGCGTCGATGCTCACCGGTTCCATCGGCATGCTGCCTTCGGCGTCCCTGGACACCAACAACAAGGGCATGTACGAGCCGTGCCACGGCTCCGCGCCGGACATCGCCGGCAAGGGCATCGCCAACCCGCTGGCGACCATTCTGTCGGTGTCGATGATGCTGCGTTACAGCTTCAACCAGCAGGCTGCGGCCGATGCCATCGAGAAAGCCGTCAGCCTGGTACTGGATCAGGGCTTGCGCACTGGCGACATCTGGTCGGCCGGTTGCACTAAAGTCGGAACGCAGGAAATGGGTGACGCAGTAGTCGCCGCGCTGCGGAATCTGTAATCTCTCGGGCCCGCTGCCACTTTTCCCCCAAAGGCAGCGGCCCACTTTTCAAGAAGGTGTAGTTGCGATGAAACGTGTAGGTCTGATCGGTTGGCGCGGTATGGTCGGTTCCGTGCTCATGCAGCGGATGCTGGAAGAGCAGGATTTCGATCTTATCGAGCCGGTGTTTTTCACCACTTCCAATGTCGGTGGCCAAGGCCCGTCCGTGGGCAAGGACATTGCTCCGCTCAAGGACGCTTACAGCATTGAAGAGCTGAAAACCCTCGACGTGATTCTGACCTGCCAGGGTGGCGACTACACCAGCGAAGTCTTCCCGAAATTGCGTGAAGCCGGCTGGCAAGGCTACTGGATCGACGCAGCTTCCAGCCTGCGCATGCAGGATGACGCCGTGATCGTGCTGGACCCGGTCAACCGCAAGGTGATCGACCAGCAACTGGACGCCGGTACCAAGAACTACATCGGCGGCAACTGCACCGTCAGCCTGATGCTGATGGGCCTGGGTGGCCTGTTCGAAGCCGGTCTGGTGGAGTGGATGAGCGCCATGACCTATCAGGCGGCGTCCGGTGCCGGCGCGCAGAACATGCGTGAGCTGATCAAGCAAATGGGCGCGACCCACGCCTCTGTTGCCGATCAACTGGCCGATCCGGCCAGCGCGATCCTCGACATCGACCGTCGCGTGGCCGAAGCCATGCGCAGCGATGCGTACCCGACGGAAAACTTCGGCGTGCCACTGGCCGGCAGCCTGATCCCGTGGATCGACAAGGAACTGCCGAACGGCCAGAGCCGTGAAGAGTGGAAGGCCCAGGCCGAGACCAACAAAATCCTCGGCCGCTTCAAGAGCCCGATCCCGGTCGATGGCATCTGCGTGCGCATCGGCGCCATGCGCTGCCACAGTCAGGCGCTGACCATCAAGCTGAACAAAGACGTACCGATGGCCGATATCGAAGGCCTGATCAGCCAGCACAACCCTTGGGTCAAGCTGGTGCCGAACAACCGCGAAACCAGCATTCAGGAGCTGAGCCCGAACAAGGTCACCGGCACCCTGAACATCCCGGTTGGCCGTCTGCGCAAGCTGAACATGGGTTCGCAGTTCCTCGGCGCGTTCACCGTCGGCGACCAGCTGCTGTGGGGCGCGGCCGAACCGCTGCGTCGCATGCTGCGGATTCTGCTTGAGCGTTGATCGATTGAAGCAATGAAAGAACCCGTGCCTTGCAAGAGGTGCGGGTTTTTTTATTCCTGACAGCCTGCGGTTTATCGGGTGCCGATGCCGGCCTGTTCGCTGGCAAGTCCGCTCCCGAAATGCCGATTGTCGAGCACAGGATTTGTGTACACAGCTGAAACCTGTGGGAGCGAGCTTGGTCCGGGCGGCGTTCCGACGATGAGGCCGGCACGAACAGCGCAAATCTCCCGTCGAATTGCCTGTATCCGGGCCACCCGGTAAAGTGCCGCTCCCCCCGTTTCGCCAGAGGTAAAAACCATGAGCCAGACCATTGATATTGCCGTGATCGGCGCCACCGGTACTGTCGGCGAAACCCTTGTGCAGATTCTCGAAGAGCGCGACTTCCCGATCGGCAGCCTGCACCTGTTGGCCAGCAGCGAGTCGGCAGGCAGTTCCGTGCCATTTCGCGGCAAGAACGTCCGCGTGCGTGAAGTCGATGAGTTCGACTTCAGCAAAGTGCAGTTGGTGTTCTTCGCCGCCGGACCGGCGGTGACCCTGAGTTTCGTCTCCCGAGCTACGGCGGCCGGTTGCTCGTTGATCGACCTGTCGGGTGCCTTGCCGGCCGATCAGGCGCCGCAGGTCGTGCCGGAAGCCAACGAATCTGTGCTGCGGGGCTTGAAAAAGCCGTTTCAGGTCAGCAGTCCGAGCCCGTCGGCCACGGCGCTGGCGGTGGTGCTCGCGCCATTGCTGGGTTTGCTGGATCTGCAACGCGTCAGCCTGACCGCCAGCCTGGCCGTGTCGGCTCAGGGCCGTGAAGCGGTCAGCGAGCTCGCCCGGCAAACCGCGGAACTGCTGAATGTGCGTCCGCTGGAGCCGAAGTTTTTCGATCGGCAAATGGCGTTCAACCTGTTGGCTCAGGTCGGCAAGCCGGACGATCAAGGTCACACGCTGCTGGAAAAGCGCCTGGTCCGGGAGTTGCGCCAGGTCCTGGCACTGCCGGCCTTGAAGATTTCAGTCACTTGCATTCAAGCCCCGGTGTTTTTTGGCGATAGCTTTAGCGTGTCCCTGCAATCGGCGAGCGACATCGACCTGGTCAAGGTCAATGCCGCGCTGGAAGATGCACCCGGTATCGAGCTGGTCGAGGCCGGCGATTATCCGACGCCGGTGGGTGACGCGGTGGGCCAGGATGTGGTCTACGTGGGGCGCGTTCGTCACGGGATCGACGACCTGTCGGAACTTAATGTCTGGCTGACGTCAGATAACGTACGCAAAGGCGCCGCGCTGAACGCCGTACAGCTGGCTGAGTTGTTGATAAAAGACCTGCTGTAAAAGATACTTGGCAACAATTTGTCGAATGATTCCGGGCCAGCCTATGCTTGCCGGAATGCTGAAGGCGAGCCACTGCGTGGGGCTTTCCGGGGCATCAAAGAAACGATCGCGCGCGTCGACCTTTCGCCGTCGCGCGCAATGCCTTACGGCAGCGGTTATCAATACCTTCTCGCTGGCCGAGGAATGTTCAAACTAAGGATGAGCTAATGGTTCAAGTTCGCAAACTGGTGTTAGCAATAGCGGCCGCCTCGGCGCTGTCCTCCGGTATGGCGCATGCCCTCGGGCTTGGGGAGCTGACCCTGAAGTCGACGCTCAACCAACCGCTGGTGGCGGAAATCGAGCTGCTCGACGTCAAGGATCTCACCGCTGCGGAAGTGGTACCGAGCCTGGCCTCGCCTGAAGACTTCGCCAAGGCTGGTGTCGACCGCCAGGCGTTCCTCAACGACTTGACCTTCACGCCGGTGCTGAATGCTAGTGGCAAAAGCATTCTGCGCGTGACCTCCAGCAAGCCGCTGTCTGAACCGATGGTCAAGTTCCTGGTTCAGGTCATGTGGCCGAACGGTCGCTTGCTGCGCGATTACAGCGTGCTGCTCGATCCATCCAAATTCTCGCCGCAAACCGCCGAGGCGGCAGCGCAACCCGCCGCGACGCCTGCCGTTGCTGCGCCGGTGACCGGTGCGACCAAGCCGTCGCAATACACCACCACGCCGCGCGATACCCTGTGGGAAATCGCCGCAAAGGCCCGTAATGGCGGTTCGATCCAGCAGACCATGTTGGCCATCCAGGCTTTGAACCCGGATGCCTTTATCGATGGCAACATCAACCGTCTGAAAACCGGCCAGGTGCTGCGTCTGCCGGATCAGGCGCAAAGCACCAGCCTGCCGCAGCCCAAGGCTATCGCCGAAGTGGCTGCACAAAACACCGCCTGGCGTCAGGGCCGGCGTTATGTCGCCAAGCCAGCGGCCGGTCAGCAGCAAATTGACGCCACCAATCGTCCGCGCACTGAGGCCGCTCCGACACAAGCCGCTACCGACAAACTCAGTCTGGTGTCGGCGGAGTCCGGGAAAAATCGTGGCAAGGGCGCCGCAGGCGATGCCAAGGCCTTGAACAACAAGCTGGCGGTCACCCAGGAAAGCCTCGACACCACCCGTCGTGACAACGCCGAACTGAAAAGCCGCATGGCCGATCTGCAAAGTCAGCTGGACAAGCTGCAACGCCTGATCGAACTGAAGAATAATCAACTGGCGAAGATGCAGGCCGAAGGTGCCAACGGTGCACCAGCCGCTGCGCCTGCGACTGCGCCGGCCATCTCGGCAGAGCTGGCGAGCAATCCTGCCCCGGCGCCAGCCCCTGTGGACACAGCCCCTGCAGCGCCGAGCCCGGCTGCTGCCCCTGAGGCTGCGCCGGTAGCTGCCGACCAACCGGTTGAGTCCGCACCGGCCGTTTCCGATGAACAAAAATACAACGACCTTCTGACCAATCCATGGCTGTTGGGCCTGGCGGGTGGCGGTGCGGTGGTTGTGTTGCTGCTGCTGTTGCTGTTGGCTCGTCGCCGTAAGGCCCAGCAGGAAGCCGAAAAACACCTGCGCATGGCGCGTGAATTGGCTGAAGAGCAGGCGTTTTCGGCTGATCTCGACCTGCCGGAAAGCAGTTTCGAAGGTCTGGAAGTGCCGCCGCCAAGCGTCAAGTTAGCAACTGCACCAGCGCCGGCTCCGACACCAGCCCCGGCCCCGGCGGTTGCTTCGGTGGTGATGACCACGCCTATCGCTGCACCCCTGGTTGCTCCAGCTGCCGAGCGTTCCGACGATGTATTGAGTCAGGCGCAGTCGCACATCAATGCCGGTCGCCTGAATCAGGCGGCAGCGTTGCTGGAAGAGGGCGTCAAGCAGGAGCCGCAGCGCAGCGATGTGCGCCTGAAGCTGATGGAAGTCTACGGCCAGCAGGGTGATCGCGATGCATTCGTCGGCCAGGAGCGCCAGTTGGTGGCCAATGGCGACAACTTCGCCCAGGTTGAAAAGCTCAAGAGTCGTTTCCCGGCCATGGCATTGGTGGCGGCCGGCGGTATTGCCGCAGCGGCCGTTGCGGCCGAGCTGGATGCGCAATACGTCAAGGACCTGATGCAGGACGAGCCTCAGGCTCCTGAGCCGGCTCCGGTTGCTGCACCTGCACCCGCACCTGCGGAAGATGACCTGGACAGCGCTTTCGACCTGAGCCTCGATGATTTCGACAACGTCAAGCCAGTTGCGCCAGAACCGGCGCCTGCCGTGGTGCCAGAGCCGGAAACGCTGGCCGATCTGGAAGACTTCCCGCTGGATGACGACCTGAGTTTCGAGTCGGTGTTGCAGCAGCAGACCGAGATCAAGGAAAACCTCGACGATCTGTCGGATTTCGACCTGGATCTGGACCTCGGTGCTGAACCTGCGCCGGCGATGCTGGCAGAGGATGATTTCCTGCTGGACCTCGACGAAGGCGTGAAGGATTTCCCGGTGGTGGACGCTCCTGCTGTTCCTGAGGCGGCGCTGGACGACCTTGAGTTGCCGGCGGACTTCGATCTGTCGCTGGCTGACGAAATGGATGCACCGGATGCGTTTTCGTCGGAGTTGAAAGACGTCAACGCCGAGTTGGAAAGCCTGTCCCAGAGTATTGGCGAGCCGAGCTTTACCGCCGATGATGCGCTGCTCGGTGCTGATGACGAGCCGGACTTTGACTTCCTCTCCGGGACCGACGAAGTCGCCACCAAGCTCGATCTGGCCCAGGCCTATATCGACATGGGCGACAACGATGGTGCACGGGACATCCTCAATGAGGTGGTGACCGAGGGAGATGACGGCCAGAAGAGCGAAGCCAAGGAAATGCTTTCGCGTCTGGCTTGAGTCTCGGTACGGTGTAAGCAAAACGGCAGCCCGGCAAGGCTGCCGTTTTTGTTTTTGCCGCCGCTGCACTGGCGTCCCTGACTCGCGGCCTTATAATGCCGCCTTTGCGTACATCATCAGGCTGTCCCTCCTTGGCAAACATAGATAACCCGGCCGCCGAAATGGCTGCCGAAGGCTTTTACCGCATCGCGTTGGGCGTTGAATACAAAGGCTCGCGCTATCGCGGCTGGCAGCGTCAGGCGTCCGGCGTGCTGACCGTGCAGGAAACCCTTGAAAACGCGCTGTCCAAAGTCGCCGACTCGCCGGTTTCGCTGATGTGTGCCGGACGTACCGACGCCGGTGTGCATGCCTGCGGTCAAGTGGTGCATTTCGACACCCAGGTCGAGCGCTCGATGAAAGCCTGGGTGATGGGGGCCAATATCAACTTGCCCCATGACGTCAGCGTCAGTTGGGCCAAGGTCATGCCGGCGCACTTTCATGCGCGATTCAAGGCCATTGCCCGGCGTTATCGCTACGTGATCTACAACGACCAGATCCGTCCGGCTCACCTGAACGAAGAAATCACCTGGAACCACCGCCCGCTGGACGTCGAGCGCATGGCCGAGGCTGCCCGGTACCTGCTCGGTACCCATGATTTCAGCGCTTTCCGTGCCGGTCAGTGCCAGGCCAAGTCGCCGATCAAGGAACTGCACCACCTGCGCGTTACCCGCCACGGCAAGATGATCGTGCTGGATATCCGTGCCAGTGCGTTTCTGCACCATATGGTGCGTAACATTGCTGGCGTATTGATGACCATCGGTGCCGGTGAGCGTCCCGTCGAGTGGATGAAAGAGGTGCTCGACAGCCGCGTGCGGCGTACTGGTGGGGTGACGGCGCATCCATTCGGTCTTTATCTGGTGCAGGTCGAGTATCGCGACGAGTTCCAGTTGCCCGAGCGTTACATCGGCCCACACTTCTTGACCGGCTTCTCGGAACTTGACGGCTGACGCCCTCGAGCGCATTTGCTACCATCCGGGGCTTTCCCGGATTTGTCTTGGAGTTGTATCGACATGTCAGCCGTTCGCAGCAAGATCTGCGGGATTACCCGCATAGAGGATGCGTTGGCGGCCGTCGAGGCCGGGGCGGATGCCATCGGGTTCGTGTTCTACGCCAAGAGTCCCCGTGCGGTGACCTTTCAGCAGGCACGCTCGATCATTCAGGCGCTGCCACCGTTCGTGACCACCGTGGGTTTGTTCGTCAATGCCAGTCGTTGCGAGTTGGGCGAGTTGCTGGATGCGGTGCCGTTGGACCTGCTGCAGTTCCATGGCGATGAAAGTGTCGAAGACTGTGAAAGCTGGCATCGGCCGTACATCAAGGCCTTGCGGGTCAAGGCCGGGGACGACATCGCCGCGGCCTGTAATGCCTACCCAAGCGCCAGCGGCATCCTGCTCGATGCTTATGTTGAAGGCGTTCCCGGGGGAACCGGCGAGGCCTTTGACTGGTCATTGATACCGCAAGGCTTGAGCAAGCCGATCATTCTGGCCGGTGGCCTGACACCGGAAAACGTCGCCTCGGCCATTGCCCGGGTACGACCTTATGCCGTGGATGTCAGCGGCGGGGTAGAGGCGAGCAAAGGCATCAAGGATCACGCAAAAGTTCAGGCATTCATCAAGGCGGCACGCAGTTGCGTGTAAGGTTGTCCAGCGAAACGAAGCAGCGATCCTTTGATCGGTTTTGCGATGTGACGGCTGGCAGACTGCCGCCGTCTTTAACTGCACTTGCACGAAGCAGGCATGGCTGAGGGTTTTCGGGGTTGTACGCAGGTCAAGTTTCGCGCTGACCGTGGCGACCTCCTGATCATCGCCGCACACATGAATTTAGCGCTAGGGCATACACGGGGTTGCGAACCAGAGCGTTCGGGCCGCCGGTACTGGAGAAAGAAAGCATGAGCAACTGGTTAGTAGACAAACTGATCCCTTCGATCATGCGTTCCGAGGTCAAGAAGAGCTCGGTGCCTGAAGGTCTTTGGCACAAATGCCCGTCTTGCGAGGCTGTGCTGTACCGTCCGGAGCTGGAAAAGACCCTGGACGTTTGCCCCAAGTGCAACCACCACATGCGTATCGGCGCACGCGCCCGTATCGACATTTTCCTCGACGTTGAAGGGCGTACCGAACTGGGTGCGGACCTGGAGCCGGTCGACCGTCTGAAATTCCGTGACGGCAAGAAGTACAAGGATCGCCTGACCGCCGCGCAGAAGCAGACCGGTGAGAAAGATGCGCTGGTGTCCATGAGCGGCACCTTGCTGGGCATGCCGGTCGTGGTTTCGGCCTTCGAGTTCTCCTTCATGGGTGGCTCAATGGGTGCCATCGTCGGTGAGCGCTTTGTGCGCGCCGCCAACTACGCGTTGGAAAACAAGTGCCCGATGGTCTGCTTCGCCGCTTCCGGCGGTGCGCGCATGCAGGAAGCGCTGATTTCCCTGATGCAGATGGCCAAGACCTCGGCGGTGCTGGCGCGTCTTCGCGAAGAGGGCATTCCGTTTATCTCCGTACTGACCGATCCGGTCTACGGCGGTGTTTCCGCCAGCCTGGCCATGCTGGGCGACGTGATCGTCGGCGAGCCGAAGGCGCTGATCGGTTTTGCCGGTCCTCGTGTCATCGAGCAGACCGTGCGTGAAAAACTGCCGGAAGGCTTCCAGCGCAGCGAGTTCCTGCTGGAGCACGGTGCCATCGACCTGATCATCGATCGTCGCGAGCTGCGTCCGCGCCTGGGCAATTTGCTGGCGCAAATGATGGGCCTGCCGACGCCAACCTTCGTCGCTGCGCCTATCGAGCCGATCGTGGTGCCACCGGTGCCTGCCAGCCTATGACCCAACGTACCCTTGGCGAATGGCTCGCCTACCTTGAACAGTTGCACCCTTCGGCCATCGACATGGGGCTGGAGCGGTCGCAGCAGGTAGCGTCCCGCATGGGACTTGGCAAGCCGGCGCCTCGGGTGATCACCGTCACCGGGACCAACGGCAAGGGCTCTACCTGCGCGTTCGTGGCTTCGTTGCTGCGGGCGCAAGGCCTGAAGGTCGGTGTCTACAACTCTCCGCACCTGCTGCGTTACAACGAGCGGGTACAGGTCAATGGCGTCGAAGCCACGGATGCCGAGCTGTGCGAAGCCTTCGCGGCGGTCGAGGCCGGGCGCGGCGACACCTCGCTGACCTATTTCGAGATGGGTACCCTGGCGGCGTTCTGGCTGTTCCAGCGCTCCGGGCTTGATGCCGTGGTGCTGGAAGTCGGCCTCGGCGGGCGCCTGGATACAGTCAATGTGGTGGACGCCGACATGGCGTTGGTCACCAGCATCGGCGTCGATCATGCGGACTATCTCGGCAATACCCGCGAGTCCGTGGCTTTTGAAAAGGCCGGTATTTTCCGTCAGGGTGCTCCGGCGCTCTGCGGCGATCTGAATCCCCCACAACCATTGCTGGACAAGGCGCGCGAGCTCAACTGCCCGTTTTTCCTGCGTGGGCGCGATTTCGACCTAGGTGTGACTGATCATCACTGGCAGTGGCGTGGCGTTGATGGGCAGGGGCGTGCAGTAGAGCTGCATGATTTGCCGCTGCTCGATTTGCCCATGGAAAACGCTGCGCTGGCCTTGCAGGCTTACTTGTTGCTCGGTTTGCCTTGGGTGGATGCACAGATTGTCGAGGCCTTGCAGGCCACGCGCGTGGTCGGTCGGCTGGATCGCCGGCAGTTTGACTGGCAGGGCAAACGCCTTAACCTGCTGCTGGATGTCGGGCATAACCCCCACGCCGCGGAATACCTGGCCCGACGTCTGGCCAGTCGTCCACCAGTCGGCAAGCGTCTTGCGGTGTTCGGCTTGCTGGCGGACAAAGACCTCGATGGTGTTGTTGGTGAATTGAGTGCCAGCGTCCAGCATTGGGCGGTGGCTCCGCTGGAATCGCCGCGTGCACGACCGGTCGCCGAATTGCACCAGGCGCTGCAGGCCCGGGGCGCTCCGGTCACGGCTTATGACAGTGTGGCTGCAGCCTTGGAAGGGCAGTGTTCGCAGGCCACCGCTGACGACGAAATCCTGTTGTTCGGATCTTTTTATTGTGTCGCCGAGGCCCTTGAATGGCTGGCTCGGCGCTCCACGGAGGACGCGGCAAATGGCATTGCTGGATAAAGCTTACAAGCAGCGCATGGTCGGGGCGCTGGTGCTGGTCGCGCTGGCGGTGATTTTCCTGCCGATGCTGTTTTCCCGTCAGGACGAGCAGCGTCAGGTGACGGTTGAAGCGCCGGCGGCTCCGCAGGCGCCCGCAATGCCACAAGTGCAGGTGGAACCGGTGGTGGTGCCTGAGCCTCAAGCCCTGCCGCAGGAGCCGGTGCCGAGCGATGACGAAATTGCCCAGGAAGAAGCGCCAGCAGCACCCAGTGTGCCGTTGACGCCTGTACCTACCGCCAAGCCGGTTGCGCCAACGCCAGCTCCGGCTGCCAAACCGGCTCCAGCCCCTGCGCAGCCGATTGCCGCAGCCCCTGGCAAGCCCGACACGACGCAAAGCCGTGTCGATGCCAATGGCTTGTCGGTCAGTTGGTCGGTGCAACTGGCCAGCCTGTCCAGTCGTGACGGCGCGGAAAAGCTGCAGAAAACCCTGCGCAGCCAAGGCTACAACGCCTATATCCGCACCGCTGACGGCAAAAACCGCGTGTTCGTCGGGCCGCTGATTGAACGGGCTGAAGCCGACCGCTTGCGTGACTTGTTGAACCGCCAACAGAACCTCAAGGGCTTTGTCGTGCGCTTTCAGCCAGAACGTGGTTAAAACTATCGCCTCGATTTGAAATGCACAGACAATCGCAGCTTACCGATCAGCATGGGCTCTGCTAAAATGCGCCGCCTTATCCGTCTGTAGGCTGCACTGTGCCATTTACCTGGGTTGACTGGGCGATCGTTGCAATCGTCGCCATCTCCGCTTTGATCAGTTTGAGCCGCGGCTTCGTCAAGGAAGCATTATCGCTGGTGACCTGGATCATCGCAGGAGTCGTCGCCTGGATGTTCGGTGGTTCATTGTCCGAGTACCTCGCCGGATACATCGAAACGCCATCGGCTCGTGTAATCACGGGCTGTGCCATCATGTTTGTCGCCACTTTGATCGTGGGCGCAATGATCAATTATCTTATCGGCGAACTGGTTCGCGTCACCGGCCTTTCCGGGACCGACCGATTCCTCGGCATGGCCTTCGGCGCCGCGCGTGGCGTACTGCTGGTGGTCATCGCCGTCGGGCTGTTGAGCCTGGGGCCGGTACAGCAGGACGGGTGGTGGAAAGAGTCCCAGCTCGTGCCAAAATTTCTATTGGTTGCAGACTGGTCCAAAAACCTGATTCTCGGGTGGAGCAGTCAGTGGCTCGCCAGCGGTATCAGCGTACCCGCTGATATACCGTTCAAGGAGCACCTCTTGCCGACGGCCAAAACGCCTCAGTGAGATGTGTTCAGTTCAGATCCATTAAGTAGGGGTTGCGTCGCATGTGTGGCATCGTCGGTATCGTCGGTAAGTCGAACGTCAATCAGGCGCTGTATGACGCGCTAACCGTCCTCCAGCACCGCGGCCAGGACGCTGCCGGTATCGTGACCAGCCACGATGGCCGGTTGTTCCTGCGCAAGGACAATGGCCTGGTGCGTGACGTGTTCCAGCAACGTCACATGCAGCGTCTGGTCGGTCACATGGGCATTGGCCATGTGCGCTATCCAACCGCGGGCAGCTCGACTTCGGCCGAAGCTCAACCGTTTTACGTCAACTCGCCTTATGGCATTACCCTGGCGCATAACGGCAACCTGACCAACGTTGAACAGCTGGCCAAGGAGATTTACGAATCCGACCTGCGCCACGTCAACACCAGCTCCGACTCGGAAGTGCTGCTCAACGTGTTCGCCCACGAGCTGGCCCAGCGCGGCAAGTTGCAGCCGACCGAAGAGGACGTATTTGCGGCCGTCACCGACGTGCACAATCGTTGCGTCGGTGGTTATGCCGTCGTGGCGATGATCACCGGCTACGGCATCGTCGGTTTCCGTGACCCGCACGGCATTCGTCCGATCGTGTTCGGCCAGCGTCACACTGACGAGGGCGTCGAGTACATGATCGCCTCGGAAAGCGTTTCCCTGGACGTGCTCGGCTTCACCCTGATTCGCGACCTCGCACCGGGCGAAGCGGTCTACATCACTGAAGAGGGCAAGCTGTACACCCGTCAGTGCGCGACTAATCCTTCCCTGACCCCGTGCATCTTCGAACACGTGTACCTGGCGCGCCCGGACTCGATCATCGATGGCGTGTCGGTGTACAAGGCGCGTCTGCGCATGGGCGAGAAGCTCGCCGAGAAGATCCTGCGCGAGCGTCCGGATCACGACATCGACGTGGTCATCCCGATCCCGGACACCAGCCGCACCGCCGCGCTGGAGTTGGCGAACCACCTGGGCGTGAAATTCCGCGAAGGTTTCGTCAAGAACCGTTACATCGGCCGGACCTTCATCATGCCGGGCCAGGCTGCACGGAAAAAATCCGTACGCCAGAAGCTCAACGCCATCGAGCTGGAATTCCGCGGCAAGAACGTGATGTTGGTGGACGACTCGATCGTTCGCGGCACCACCTGCAAGCAGATCATTCAGATGGCTCGCGAAGCCGGCGCGAAGAATGTTTACTTCTGCTCGGCGGCGCCAGCGGTTCGTTACCCGAACGTCTATGGCATCGACATGCCGAGCGCTCACGAACTGATCGCCCACAACCGTTCCACTCAGGATGTGGCTGACCTGATCGGTGCCGACTGGTTGATCTATCAGGACTTGCCTGACTTGATCGAAGCGGTCGGTGGCGGCAAGATCAAGATCGAGAAATTTGATTGTGCGGTGTTCGACGGCCAGTACGTCACCGGTGACGTCGACGAGGCTTACCTGAACAAGATCGAACAGGCGCGCAACGATGCCTCCAAGGTCAAGACGCAGGCAGTCAGCGCGATCATTGATCTGTACAACAACTGAGTTTCTACCGGCCCCCCAGGGGCCGGTTTTGTATCTATCAAACGACTTTTATTTATCAAGAGCAGGGCAAGGAGTGTGAGCATGAGTCAGGAATGGGATGCCGGTCGGCTGGACAGCGACCTTGAAGGCGTAGCGTTCGATACCCTGGCCGTCCGCGCCGGTCAGCACCGTACGCCGGAAGGCGAACACGGTGATCCGATGTTCTTCACTTCCAGCTACGTGTTCCGTACGGCCGCCGATGCGGCCGCGCGTTTTGCCGGGGAAGTGCCGGGTAACGTCTACTCGCGCTACACCAACCCGACCGTGCGCGCCTTCGAGGAGCGTATTGCTGCGCTGGAAGGGGCTGAGCAGGCGGTCGCGACCGCGACTGGCATGGCGGCAATCATGGCCGTGGTGATGAGCCTGTGCAGCGCAGGCGATCATGTGTTGGTGTCGCGCAGCGTTTTCGGCTCGACCATCAGCCTGTTCGAGAAGTATTTCAAGCGCTTCGGTATCGAAGTGGATTACGTGCCGCTGGCGGATCTGTCTGCCTGGGATGCGGCGATCAAGGCCAATACCAAGCTGTTGTTCGTCGAGTCGCCGTCCAATCCGCTGGCCGAGTTGGTGGATATCACTGCGTTGGCGGAAATCGCCCATGCCAAAGGCGCGATGCTGGTGGTCGACAACTGCTTCTGCACGCCGGCCTTGCAGCAGCCGCTGAAGATGGGCGCGGACATTGTCGTGCATTCGGCGACCAAGTTCATCGACGGCCAGGGTCGTTGCATGGGCGGTGTGGTGGCCGGTCGTGGCGAGCAGATGAAGGAAGTGGTGGGTTTCCTGCGTACCGCCGGGCCGACCCTGAGTCCGTTCAACGCCTGGATCTTCCTCAAGGGTCTGGAAACCCTTAACCTGCGCATGAAGGCCCATTGCGCCAATGCCCAGCAACTGGCCGAGTGGCTGGAACAGCAGGATGGCATCGAAAAAGTCCATTACGCCGGTCTCAAGAGCCATCCGCAGCACGATCTGGCCCAGCGTCAGCAGAAGGGCTTTGGTGCTGTGGTGAGCTTTGAAGTCAAGGGCGGCAAAGAGGGCGCCTGGCGCTTCATCGATGCCACTCGCTTGATTTCGATCACCGCCAACCTGGGCGACAGCAAGACCACCATCACCCATCCGAGCACCACCTCCCACGGCCGTCTGGCGCCGCAAGAGCGTGAGGCTGCGGGGATTCGTGACAGCCTGATCCGCATTGCGGTCGGTCTGGAAGATGTGGCCGACCTGCAAGCCGATCTGGCGCGCGGCCTGGCTGCGTTGTGATCGAGTTGTCGACGCCGTCTGCGGGCTCCAATGGTCGCGTAGCGCTGGTTACTGGCGCTGCGCGAGGTATTGGTCTGGGGATCGCAGCCTGGCTGGTCAGCGAAGGCTGGCAGGTCGTGCTGACAGACCTGGATCGGGATCGTGGGTCGAAAGTGGCGAAAGTACTGGGCGACAACGCCTGGTTCATTGCCATGGACGTTTCGAATGAGGGGCAGGTGGCGCTGGGTGTCGCCGAGGTGCTTGGCCAGTTCGGTCGTCTTGACGCGCTGGTGTGCAATGCGGCGGTGGCCGATCCGCATAACATCACCCTGGAAAGTCTCGATTTGGCGTACTGGAACCGGGTGCTGGCGGTGAATCTGAGTGGGCCGATGTTGCTGGCCAAGCACTGCGCGCCGTACCTGCGTGCGCACAGTGGGGCGATCGTCAACCTGGCATCGACCCGCGCTGCGCAGTCGGAGCCTGATTCGGAAGCTTACGCGGCGAGCAAGGGCGGCCTGTTGGCCTTGACTCACGCGTTGGCCATCAGTCTCGGGCCGGAGATTCGCGTCAATGCCGTCAGTCCTGGCTGGATCGATGCGCGTGACCCGGCGGTACGCCGCGCCGAGCCGCTGTCGGAAGCCGATCATGCCCAGCATCCGGCGGGCAGGGTAGGGACGGTCGAGGATGTGGCGGCGATGGTGGCCTGGTTGCTGTCGAGGAATGCCGGTTTTGTCACCGGTCAGGAGTTTGTGGTCGATGGCGGCATGACCAAGAAGATGGTTTATGAGCAGTGAAGGGCAGCTTCAAGCTTCACGCTTCACGCGGCAAGTTAAAGCAGGTCCGTGCCGCGTCTGCTAGCGCAGTCCCGCTCTTCTCTTGCAGCTTGAAGCTTGCCGCTAAAAACTGTTTTTGAAAAAAACTTCAAGCAGGGTATTGACTTAGCTTCGGTACCTGCGTAAATTTCGCGGCCTCGGAGATGCAAACGGGTGATTAGCTCAGCTGGGAGAGCGTCTGCCTTACAAGCAGAATGTCGGCGGTTCGATCCCGTCATCACCCACCACTCCCCGAGGTACTTGCGAAAGCAAGAGGTAGGCTGAAAGTGCCTCCACCGACGCGCAGCGGTAGTTCAGTCGGTTAGAATACCGGCCTGTCACGCCGGGGGTCGCGGGTTCGAGTCCCGTCCGCTGCGCCATATTTAACGAGTCAGGCTCTGTCTGGTTCGCGATTGAAAAGCACCGAAGCTTTCAATCAATACGAGTTACTTGAGCGCAAGCTCAAAGCGATACGCAGCGGTAGTTCAGTCGGTTAGAATACCGGCCTGTCACGCCGGGGGTCGCGGGTTCGAGTCCCGTCCGCTGCGCCATATCTGCAACGAGGCCTACTGAACGCCTTGGTGCTACGAAGAAACCACTGGTTACTTCGAGTCGATAGCAAAGACCCTGGTCGAAAGACCGGGGTTTTTTGTTTCTGCCATTTGAGTTTTCTCTTCCCTCATCTTTCCCTTCAGGCCTTGTTGTCAGGCTATCGCCGAGTGGGTCCTCCTGGTTTTTGCTGGCGTCCCTTGAAGCTGGCGGGCGTTGTGCTGGATAGCCGCTACGCTTTTCCTTGGGCTGTGCCAAAAAGTCGCAGTTTTTTTGAGTCTGCAGTCAGTTTTTTGTTACTGGTTGTTTGCCGCGAGCGCATAAGTCTATAAACTTAACCTTTCGGTCAGCTTTGCACTGTCATTTCAGCCCTTCGTATCGTCGAGGAGGGCTTCTGCAAGACTCGAGATTTCCAGTACATAACCAGAAGGGCGGATCCCATTACCGCCCAGAGGATGATCCATGTCCAACCGTGATATTTCCCGGCGCTCGTTCCTTCAGGGCGGGCTGGTAGCGGGCGTGAGCGTGACGCTTGCGCCGTTGAGCAGCCAGGCGCTGGCAGCCTTGATGGAAAACAGCGTCACCGTGCCGTCCGAGCAGTGGCTCGGCAACAACGGCAAGGCGCGCGCCCGTAACGATGCTCTGTCCAAGGTCTGCGGCAGCAAAGTGTTTGCCCGCGACATCCGCTCCAAGGACATGCCGGGCTGGCCTGAGCAACAGGGCCACGCCATGCTGCTCAAGACCATCAAGGCCGACCGTATCTTTGCCGGCATCGACCTGGCGTGGCTCGGCGCAGAGCTGCAGCCTGACCGCATCGTCACTGCGGCTGACCTGGAAAAGGACGGCATCGTTTTCCCGGAAGAACACGCTCCGGACCCATTGCTGCCTGAAGGCAAAGTGCCGATGTTCATCGGCCACCCGGTAGCCATTCTGATCTGGAACGACTTCGAGCGTTTCCGTCAGGCCAAGAACAAGCTGAAATTCAATGACAAGGCGATTCGTTACGGTGCGCAAGTGCCGTACTACGAAGGCGACCCCTATGGCAGCTTCCGCTACGTGCGCGTGGGCGGCCCGACCTCGGCCGACGAAGACGAATTCGCCAGCCTCAAGGATTCGATCCTCTTTCCGATGCTGAAAAACCGTCGCCCGGTGTGGAATTCTCAGCCGAACCTGCACGGTAACCTGACCGAGCGCGGCCTGTTCTACGCCGAGCGCATGAAACAACAGGTCGAATCGCCACCGGACAACTGGCTGGTGTTCGATGAGCGCTACAAGACGCCATCGATCGAGCCTGCCGCCATGGAACCGGACAACGGCAACGGCTGGTACGACCCGAAAACCAAGACCCTGCACTTCGTGGTTGCCACCCAGTGCCCGCTGGAAGCGGCGACCGAGACCGCGAAAATGATCGCGCCGTCGCGCTTCGGCCTGGCCAACCTGAACATGCACCCGGGTTACACCGTGGGTTACGGTTCCAAGGACCACAACATTTTCGTCTACTACGCAGCCCTGGCCGCGCTGTATGGCGCAGGCGTTCCCGTGCGTCTGGCGAACGACCGTTACGAGCAGTTCCAGAGCGGTATCAAGCGTCACCCGTTCGACATTCGTTACCAGTTGGCCGTGGACAAGAACGACCACAGCTTCAAGATTTTCCGTGCCGACATGAGCGTCGACGGTGGTGGACGGATCAACTACAGCCCGTCTGTGGCAGCCGTTGGCGCCACCGCTGCACAGTCGATCTATTACATGCCGCAGAACGATCTGCAGGTCACCGCTTATCACTCTCGCGGCGTTGAAGCCGGGTCGATGCGTGGCTACGGCACTTTGCAGAGCATGGCCTCGACCGAAATGATGGTCGACGAAATTGCCGGTCGCCTGGGCGTCGATGCCATCGAGTTGCGCCGCAAGAACGCGCTGCGCTCGGGCATGAAAAACACCCAGGGTGCGATTCCGGCGGGTGCGTTGCGTCTGCACGAAATCCTCGACAAAGCTTCGGTCCACGACACCTGGAAAAATCGCGAGGCGATCAAGCAGCAACGCGAAGCGGCTGACCCGGACAACTGGTACGGCATCGGTTTTGCCATTTGCCAGAAAGACTTCGGTACAGGTTCCGAAGCGCCGATGGCCAGCATCGAATTCACCGCCGAAGGTCGCATCAACCTGCGTCACATCGGTATTGAAATCGGTACCGGCATGTCCACTTCGCAAGCGATGGTCGTCGCTGACTTCCTCGGCTTGCCTGCACACGAAGTGAAGACCGGCGAAACCGACTGGAAGGAAATGCAGCTGACCACCAGCGGCAACCCTTACATCATGAGCCAGGCCGAGCAGGACAGCCTGCTGCGTAACCCGCGCTGGGTCGGCAAACTCGCTTCGGCGTCGTCGGCAACCAACTCCGCCTACTACTTCAGTCACGCCACCCGTGAAGCGGCGCGTGTGCTGTTCAACCACGGCTTGTGGCCGGCGGCGATGGAGATCTGGCGACAAGGCCCGTTTGGCGGCCAGGCCAACCCCTACGTCGTGCGTCGTGAAGATGCCTTCTGGGTCGACGGCAAGCTCACCGCCAACGGCATGGAACCCTTGCCGTTCGCAATGCTGGCCAAGCGTGCCCACGAACGCGGCCTGGTGACAGGCGCTACCGTGCACGGTTTCAACCGCTGGAGTTGGGCCGAGGCCGAGTACAGCATCGACGGCGTGCGTGAACGTCTGCCGCTCGACGGCCTGGCGGTCAAATATGGTGACGGCGCCCCGAATGCGAAGAAAGCGCAAATGAACAGCGCCGGTTTCCATCTGCTGGACCGGCAGAACATCGCCTATCCGGCGACTCAGCTGAACAACGCGGCAGTGACCTACTACAGCCCTGTTGCGACGCTGGTGGAAGTGAAGGTCAACAAGGGTTCGGCGGAAGTCTCGGTACTCAATCACCACTCGTGGGTCGAGTGCGGGCGAGTGCTGGTGCCGGAACTGGTCAAGGGCCAGCTCGAGGGCGGTATCGCCATGGGTATCGGCCATGCGTTGATGGAAGAGATGCCGTTGTACGAAGGCGGACCGGGTGAGGGCGACTGGAACTTCAACCGCTACCGCCTGCCGATGGCGCGCCACGTTGCCGTGTGGAAACAGACGGCCGAGATTCTGCCGCCGTTGTCGCCAAGCGACCCGTCCAAAGGCATCGCCGAAGTGGTGATGATTCCGGTGGTCGGCGCCATCGGTAACGCCGTGGCCCATGCCATCGGTAAACGTGTTCGCGACCTGCCTATCACTTCTGCACGCATCAAGGAGGCCCTCAATGGCTAACCGTCCGCTTCAACTGACCCTCAACGGTCAATCCGTCGGCCCGGTGGACATCCCTGATGACCTGCCGATGATCGATTACCTGCACGAATACAAGAACCTCACCGGTTCGCGTCTGGGCTGCGGCCAGGGCATCTGCC
Organism: Pseudomonas vancouverensis; assembly: GCF_004348895.1. Lineage (GTDB taxonomy): Bacteria > Pseudomonadota > Gammaproteobacteria > Pseudomonadales > Pseudomonadaceae > Aquipseudomonas > Aquipseudomonas vancouverensis. The sequence continues at coordinate 86,827 of NZ_RRZK01000005.1, read as the reverse complement.
ACGCCTGTGTGGTGATCGTCGATAACCCCGACGGCACCAGCGAAGAAGTGCGCACCTGCATCACTGGCGCGCATTATTTCGAAGGCAAGAAGGTGCGGACCATCGAAGGTCATGCAACCCGCGACGAGCAGGGCAAGGTCACCGAACTGAACCCGATCCAGCAGCGTTTCGTCGACGAATTCGCCTTCCAGTGCAGCTACTGCGCTCCGGGTTTCGTCAACGCAGCGACCGTGCTGGTGGAAAAGCTGCAGCGTCAGCCCATCGTCAAGAGTCAGCTGGAACAAGTGATCGAGGACAGCCTGGGTCATCACATCTGCCGTTGCACCGGTTACGTGCGCTACTACAGCGCCACCCGCAACGTGCTGACCGATCTCGGCCTGGTCAAGGAGGGCTAAGCATGAAGCATCTACTTACCCGCCTAGCGCTGGCGGTCGGTCTGGCTGCGCCTGTGTTGATGGCTCACGCCGATGATCAGGTCAAGCGTGGCCAATACCTGGCTCGCGCCGCCGACTGCATGGCCTGCCACACCGCGCCGGGTGGCGCGCCGTTCGCTGGTGGCCTGCCGATCGTGTCGCCGTTCGGCACCATCTACGGCACCAACATCACACCGAGCAAGGAACACGGTATCGGTCAGTACAGCGATGACGAGTTCTTCGCTGCGCTGACTGAAGGCAAGCGTCGCGATGGGGCGAACCTGTATCCGGCCATGCCGTACACCTCGTATCACCTGATGCCGCGCGAGGACTCCGACGCCATTCACGCGTACCTCAAGACCATCGAGCCGATCGAGCGCGCTGCTCCGGTGACCAGCCTGAGCTTTCCGTTCAACGTGCGTCTGGGTCTGATGGGCTGGAACATGTTGTACGGCAAGGATGTGAAGCTGGAGTCGGCTGAAGGCAAAAGCGCGGACTGGAAGCGTGGTCAGTACATGGTCGACGTGCTTGGTCACTGCGGCGAATGCCATACCCCGCGTAACCTGTCCGGTGCGATGCAGCAGGACAAGCGCCTGACCGGTGGCCTGCTCAACGGCTATCTGGCACCGAGCCTGCTGGCCACCGATCTGGCGGCTCGCGGCTGGAATCACCAGGACCTGAGTTCGTTCCTCAAGCACGGCATGAGTGCCCAGGGCACGATGTTCAATGAGATGTTCCCGGTGTTCCACAACAGCACCCAGGGCCTCAACGATCCGGATCTCGCCGCGATGGCCACCTTCCTGCTGGGCGATCAGCCACCGGCGGCGAAAGTGCTCACCGAGGTGTCTCTGGACAAGCTCAGCCCGAGCGCCCAGCGTGGCCGTCAGGAATATTTAAATGTCTGTGCCGGCTGCCATGCCCCTGGTGGTGAAGGCAAACCGCACATTGCCGTGGCCATGCGCGGCAACACGACCTTGCGCCTGGAAGATCCACGCAACCTGGTGCGGGTGATCGACGACGGTATCGGCGAGCAGAAATTCTCCGGCTTCGAGCACATGCAACCGATGCCCGGTTTCGCCGAGAAGCTCAGCAACGACCAACTCGCGGATCTGTTGAACTACCTGCGTCAGGGTTGGGGTGGTCAGTCGGGTGACCTGGCAGTGAACGACGTGCAGAAGTTGCGGGCTGATGCGCCGCCGCTCGAGCACAAGGCTCACTGACATGCAGCATCTCGATCTGCAAGTGGTGCGTCGGGCCCTTGAGTGGTCGACGGCGGGGCAGCGCATCTGGCTATGCACGGTGCTGGCCACTTATGGCTCGGCGCCGCGTGCGCCGGGTTCGCTGTTGGCAGTCAACACTGAAGGGCACTGGATCGGCTCGCTGTCCGGCGGTTGCGTCGAGGAGGATTTTCTCGAGCGGGTCGCCGAAGGTGCGTTTCTCGATGCCGTCAACGTGGTGCGTTACGGCGAAGGTGACGATCCGCGCTCTCGAGTCAGCCTGCCCTGTGGTGGCGTGCTCGACGTGCTGGTGGAGAAGCTCGACGCCGATTGCGACGTACAGGCGCACCTGCGCGAACTGGAGTCCGCCCTGATGGGGCGACGCCGGCTGATCCGCGAGGTCGATCTGGCCAGTGGTGCGCGCACCTTGTTGGATGATCGTGAACAGGGTGTGCGCATCGAGCGTGAAATTGATCGGGTTCGCGTGCGTGTCGGCGCGGCCCAGCGTTTGTTGCTGGCCGGTTACTCCAGTGTCGCGCAGGCCTGTGCCGAGTTTGCCGTGGGCCTGGGTTTCGAGGTGATTCTCTGCGATCCGCGGGATGAAGTACTCGAAGGCGTTGTGCTGGAGGGCGTCGAGATTCGCCGCCAGTTGCCGTCGGTGTTCATTGCCGATGGCGGTTGCCACAGCGATACGGCGGTGGTGGCGTTGACGCACGACCCGCGTATCGATGATCTGGCGATGATGGAGGCCGTGCGCACCGAGGCGTTTTACATCGGTGTGATGGGCTCGATGCAAACCTCGCAGAAACGCTTCGAGCGGCTGCGGCGCATCGGCGGTCTGGGGGATGTCGAGCTGGGGCGGATTCACGCACCGATCGGTCTGAACCTGGGCAGCAAGACGCCGGCGGAAATCGCCTTGGCGGTGTTGGCTGACATCCTGCGAATCCGCAGTGGTATCGCCCGCGATCGACTTTGAAGTTTCTGCCAAAAGAAAAGGGCCGCTGATCGCGGCCCTTTTTGCATCTGTTGATTAAACGCCCAGCTTGTCGCGCAGGCCGTAATACCAGGCACCCAGTGCAGCGAACGGAGTGCGCAGCAGCTGGCCGCCCGGGAATGGATAGTGGGGCAAGTCGGCGAAGGCATCAAAACGCTCTGCCTGGCCTCGCAGCGCCTCGGCCAGCACCTTGCCGGCCAGGTGCGTGTAAGTCACGCCATGGCCGCTACAGCCCTGGGAATAGTAGATGTTGTCGCCCAGGCGTCCGACCTGAGGAAGGCGCGACAGGGTCAGCAGGAAATTGCCGGTCCAGGCGTAGTCGATCTTCACGTCCTTGAGCTGCGGGAATGCCTTGAGCATCTTCGGCCGGATGATCGCCTCGATGTTCGCCGGGTCCCGGGCGCCGTACACCACGCCGCCACCGAAAATCAGGCGCTTGTCGCCGGTCAGGCGGTAGTAGTCGAGCAGGTAATTGCAGTCTTCGACGCAGTAGTCCTGTGGCAGCAGGCTCCTGGCCAGCTCTTCACCCAAAGGTTCGGTGGTGATCACCTGTGTGCCGCACGGCATCGACTTGGCGGCCAGCTCCGGCACCAGATTGCCGAGGTAAGCGTTGCCGGCGACGATGATGAACTTCGCCCGGACCTTGCCCTGTGGCGTATGCACCACCGGATTGGCGCCGCGCTCGATGCGCACCGCCGGTGATTGTTCGTAGATCGTACCGCCCAGGGATTCGACCGCAGCCGCTTCACCCAGTGCGAGGTTGAGCGGGTGGATGTGCCCGCCACTCATGTCGAGCATCCCGCCGACATACTGATCACAGGCCACCACGTCGCGAATGCGGCGTTGATCCATCAGCTCAAGCTGGGTATGGCCAAAACGCTCCCACAGGCGCTTCTGCGACTCCAGGTGACCCATCTGCTTGGCAGTCATCGCCGCAAACACGCCGCCGTCCTTCAAGTCGCACTGAATGTTGTACTTGGCCACGCGCTCGCGAATGATCCGGCCACCCTCGAACGCCATCTGTCCCAGTAGCTGAGCCTGTTTAGGGCCGACCGAGCGCTCGATGACATCGATATCGCGACTGTAGCTGTTGACGATCTGCCCGCCGTTGCGTCCGGATGCACCGAAACCCACCTTCGCCGCTTCAAGTACCGTCACCTTGAAACCGTTTTCCAGCAGGAACAGGGCAGAGGACAGCCCCGTATAACCGGCACCGATCACGCAGACGTCAGTCTCGATGTCGTCCTGCAACGCCGGGCGTGGCGGAACCGCATTGGCTGATGCGGCGTAGTAGGACTCTGGGTAGGGGGTGTTCGCCATCCTGCTGCCTCTGTTTAATATATTTTACGAGTGCGCTGATCGTACCCGAGTTGAAAATCCCCCGCCAGCCACCCGGAAAATCTTCTTTGCACCGGTGAAATTAAATATTTTGCATATTCATAGGGTTAGCGCGAAAAAAGGTGTTGACACCCCTCCGGAATTCCGTAGAATGCCGCCTCACAGCAGGCACGTAGCTCAGTTGGTTAGAGCACCACCTTGACATGGTGGGGGTCGTTGGTTCGAGTCCAATCGCGCCTACCAAACAAAATCCGCTCTGCTGGGCGGTCTGAAAGGGCTCACCGAAAGGTGGGCCATTTTTTGTTGTCTTGGATTTTTAGAGCCCGGTATCAGCGCGCCATGCTTGCCCCGGTTCTTAGTGCTTGAGCATTCTCGCGCCTGGCAGGACCTCCACTTCGATCAATGCGTCGATGCAGCGATTGTTGCTGCAGTTGGGCTGTCAACACAGTGGCGTCATAGAGAATCTGGATACGGGTGATCCAGAGCTGACTTTTATGAAGTTTCTGGATTAGCCGCTCGCGCGGTTTTGAGGTCTGCGTAAGTTGCAGTATTTACTTCGCCGGTGCCAACTTCGAGCGGCTCAGCGACTGTCTGCGAAGTTGCGCAGGGGAGGGATGCGAATTGAAGGCGCCAAGCACATTAATTCGCATCAATACGAACGCGCTGCAATCAGCGCCGGAGGCGGATCTTTTCCCAGGTGCGATCAACGTAAAACGATCCCGTATCGCCTCGCAGGGAATACAACGTTGCTCTGAACAGAGCTGTCCCGCGAGAGCAGTGCAACCCGCGAAGTTTATCGTATGCCCATTTCCATCCGTGTTTGGGTGTGGTGCTCATGCTTTCCCTGATCCAAAGTCATCCATATCCTGATGGTAGCCCGGATCAAACCATTAGCCAACGATCTATTTCGGGCGTCAAAACTCCGTTCTAGAGCGGTTTGTGCATCTTCAGTCGTTGTTTTAGAGGCTTCTCTCACGACATTGGCGCGTTCTCTCGTGCACCCGCTGGGTCAAATCCCGTAGTTCGCCGTATACCCATGATGAGCATCCGCTACGCTCGCAATGAAGTGCAGTGCAACTTCCTGGCGTGCATCGGTGGAGGGGAGCTCCAGGCTGCTGACGATCTGCAGACTCAGAGGATTTGGTTTTGCCAGCTCTGCTGCCTTTTCCAGGGCCATTTTCGCGTGGTTCATTGCGATCTCGTTGAGCGTTGACACGATGATATCTCCCGGTGAACTGACCGCGCGTGACGCTGTGGTCCCCGAACGTTAAATGGGCTAATTCCGCGGGCGTCAGGATTATGTCGCAGCGCGCGCGTCGCCTGCCTGCACTGCAAACCTTACGCCAGAGGTGTTAAGGGAATGAGACGCTAATCTTGCAGGCGACGAGTGGACAGTCGTTTGCGGAAATTTTTGTAATGTGTCAAAAGGCCATCGCGTAGACTACCTGTGTGAACTGACCTCGCTACTCGCTCAAGCTCATTGATAAATGGAGTCAACCAGGCCATGGAAGTGCCAAACAAGCGGTCTCTGCACATTGACTCTCAGCTGCCTGTCAAAGTGGCCAAGTGGCGCTGGCGAACACTGTACTTCACCATCTGGCTGCTCGCGGCATTTCTGGTCATCTCCATCTTCGGCCTGGGTGTGCTGGCGCTTGTGGCGGGGATTGAAGAGGAGTTGGAGGGCGGCGCGCGAATGCTTGCTCTTGGCGCTGGCGGGGCAATCCTGGTCGTAGGCTTGGCGATTCTGAAATCGATCTTTCCCCGCGAATCGATAGCCCCGCTGTTCCAGAAGAAGAACTGAGCTGCGGCACAAGGGGCCAATGCCTCCGCGCGTACTCAATTCGCTAGCGCGGGTCACGGTTGCTGGTCTGCTTGGGCAGGCAATCCCTTCATGGGCTACTACTGTCAGGTTGAATTCACTTTGGCCTGGCAGGAGTTTCCTGATGCTGACTCACTGGTTGCTTGCAGCAATTCATCTTTTGGCGTTTGCCGTAGGGCTATGGGCCGTGCTGACCCGGGGCACGGCTTTCCGTCGTTTGGCCAATGGCATCGGGGAGGTCAGAAGTGTTCTCGTCGCAGACAATATCTGGGGCATTTGTGCTGTCACTTTGCTGATCACTGGTGGCCTGCGCGCCTTTGCAGGCTTCGAGAAAGGCAGTGACTATTACCTGCATCAGCCGCTGTTTCATCTGAAGATGGCACTTTTTGTGCTGATCTTGCTGTTGGAGATGGCGCCTATGGTGACGTTGATCAAATGGCGGGTAGCGCTGGGGCGTAAAGTGACGTTCGATACTGGCCGCGCGAAGCTGTTTGCCCGGGTCAGTCATGTCGAGGCGTTGCTGGTTCTGTTGATGATGGTGGCGGCTACCGGCATGGCGCGCGGTGTGACGTTTGGATAATTCGTTACTGCATAACCTGAGGCCAAGCCGAAACGCTCAGGCATTCAGGGTTTGAACGCCCGTCAGAAAGGGCTCCTCACGTTCGGCATTGCCGTGCTGAGGTATGCGGATTTTTCGAGTGCGCGACGCTTGGGCAAGCGAAGGGTGGTGCGCTTGAATCTTTAGCCAGCCGTGGTTCCGGGGTGAGCGGGGCTGGCTACTGACTGCAACAGCATTCAGGATTGCGGTTTTTCCGGGGCGGTCAAACCAGCCTGAATACGCTGATAGATTTCTTCGCGGTGCACCGCAACGTCTTTCGGAGCGTTGATGCCGATTCTGACTTGCTGGCCGCTTACGCCCAAGATGGTGATCGTAATGTCATCGCCAATGTTTATGCTTTCACCGACTTTGCGGGTGAGTATCAGCATGGTCTTCTCCTTGATTGCTTCGTGTGGCACCTGATTCGCACAGTGCAGAGGTCGGTGTATGTATAGATTAGTGCTAAGTCTGACAAATTGGGTGCCTCTTTCTGACGCACAGAAGCGACATTAATTCCCGAGACGTAACTATACAGAGGCCGTAACCATCATTCTCGTTGTTTTGAGCCCATTTTGCGGCACTCGTGAAGTATTCATGAATGCTAAAATCGCCGCTTTAAGCATTCAGAGGGAAACGCTGTGCGCAAAATGGTCTTGGTAATTGCAATATTAGCGCTGGCGGGATGTGGTGAAGGCAAAAACGTCGACGCCAGGAAGCCACAGCCGGCGGTCGTGACCTCACCCGCACCTGTGACGGGGCCGCAGTGGGAACTGGAAGTGCGCGGCGAAACACCTCAGGCGGTCAGCGACCTGAGTGGCTGGATGATCGAGCACAGCTTCATACCCGATGTCGTCAAGCAAAATGGCCAGACGCGTATTTTGATGGGGCCGTTCGCGTCCAAGGCGGAGGCCGACGCCAAGCAGGATGAGGTCCGCGCAGCCCTTACTCGCGCGAAGAAACAGAACATCGAGTTGCTGGTGCTTGAGCGGCCATCGGCACCGTAATGGTTTGAGTGTTGGTCAAAGGCTTCGGGTGCTGAACCCGAAGCCTTTTTTATATGCCCAGGCTTCAGCTGCACGCCTTCATGTCTACCGGGCCGACGAACTCGTTGGCGCGGCCCATGACACAGGCGACAGTCTGACTGCGTTGCCGCTCCCAGGCCTGAACCGGGTAGGTTTTGTTCCAGGCCTCGTACAATTGCCGATCCTGTTTGGACAGGCGCAAACCGTACTGCTTGCTCATGTAGAAATAGGTCCGCGCGATCATTCCGCGAATGGAGGGGCGGGGCATGACTTTCTTGGCGTTGAAATCGATCTGGGTCAGGCACGAGCCGTATTGACCAGGTTGCTCGGGTAACCAGCCAAAACTGAAATTGCTCCGATCACCATTGACCTCGCCAATACTGGGCACCAGGTTGTGCAGGTCGGCTTCGGCCTTCTGATAGGTGGCATCGTTGCGTGTGCAGTTCTTGCGCCCACCGTTTTGCCAGCACTTGCGTTGATGACCGATTTGCCAGGCTGGAACAATGTGCTCCCACTCGATTCGCGAAGCGCGCTTGGCATTCTTACGCGGCACATAACCACAAGCCGCGAGGTCCACTTTGTTGCCGGTGTATTTGCAGCCGCAATAGAACTCGGTGGACTGTGGGGCATACAATTTCCAGGCGATTTTCTTGGCTTCACTGAATGTGCGTGGGGCCTCTGCCTGAGCAGTGGTGACGCAAAACAGCAGCAGCCAGGCGAAACAACAACGAACACTCATTGACTCAGTCTTCCTTCGGTACAACCCAGAAAATCTGCACACCACCGTCGTCGCGATAGGCGAGCGTGACGTTATCGTTTTCGCCGATTTCTTCGAGCAGGCGCTCCCATTCATCTACGGGCTCTTCGGGAAGGCGAAAAATCAACGCTGCCTTGGCCTTTTGCGCGGTGGGGGAGTTGATGATTTTCTGCACCCGCAAGCCCATACGGACGTAGGTGTCGAGTGAAGCGGAAGAAGTGTCCATCGGATTATCCTTATTTAGCTGTACGTGCATACAGTATTTAACTGTAGGTGTTTTCGCAACTGCTTAAAGCTAAGGAAAATCCGCTGACAAGGGTTGACTCGATTGGAGGTAAACCTTTTCCAGTCAAGACGGGGAGCGGTGCCCGACCGAGAGTCGGTCGGGCGAGGATCAATCAGTATTCCCAGAACATGCGCTGCAGTTCTTTGCTGTCGTTGGTCTTGGTCAGAGCGACCATGGCCAGAATGCGCGCCTTTTGCGGGTTCAGGTCATGGGCCACGACCCAGTCGTATTTATCGTCGGGTTGCTCGGCGTTGCGCAGTACAAAGCCGCCGGCGTTGACGTGGGAGGAGCGGATGATCTGCACTCCATCCTTGCGCAAGGCCTGCAAGGTCGGCACAACCCGTGAGGATACCGAGCCATTGCCCGTACCGGCATGGATGATGGCTTTCGCACCTGATTGGGCCAGGGCCTTGTAGGCGGTGTCGCTGACGTTGCCGTAGGAGTAGGCGATTTCTACATCAGGCAGGGACTTGATGGTCTTGATGTCGAATTCCGAGTCCATGGTGTGACGCTTGGCCGGCAGGCGGAACCAGTAGGATTTGCCTTCGACCACCATGCCGAGTGGGCCCCAGGGGCTTTTGAAGGCTTCGGTCTTGATGTTGATCATCTTGCTGACATCGCGACCCGACTGAATCTCGTCATTCATGGTCACTAGCACGCCTTTGCCCCGTGCGTCCTTGCTGCTGGCCACGGCCACGGCGTTGTAAAGGTTGAGCATTCCGTCAGCCGACATGGCGGTGCCCGGGCGCATGGAACCGACCACGATGATCGGCTTGTCGGTTTTTTCCACCAGGTTCAGGAAGTACGCGGTTTCTTCCAGGGTATCGGTGCCGTGGGTGATCACGATGCCGTCGACGTCTTTGCTGTCCGCCAGTTCCGCCACGCGGCGGCCTAGTTGCAGAAGGTTTTCATTGGTGATGCTTTCGGATGCGATCTGCATCACTTGTTCACCGCGAACGTTTGCCAATTGGCTCAATTCAGGCACGCCGGCAATCAGCTGTTCGATGCCGACTTTCGCCGCCTGGTAGGTCGCGCTGTTTGCCGCGCTGGCGCCTGCGCCGGCGATGGTGCCGCCGGTGGCCAGGATCACGACGTTGGCGAGTTTTTGTTGCGCTTCCACTTCCTTGGCCTGAAGGGCAGTAGGCAGAAGTAGCAGCAGGGCCAAGGCGCCCGGAACAAAGGTCTTGAGTGCAGATGTCATTATTTTTCTCTTCTAGTAGTGAGACGGTGCTGATGCAGGTTCATCTAGATGCGCCCCAGGCGGATCTGAACGCTTGGGGTGCTTGAGAAGAGCAGGATGTGTACCAGTGTTGAGCGAGACTCAACAAATGTTTAACTTGATGATTTTTAAGGTTATTTCTTAGATTGAATTGAGGGGATTTCGAAAGGTTGTCCGGATTGCCGAACAGGTTGGGCGTTTGCGTTCGGTTCGCCGAAAGGTTTTTCAACATTTGTTTAATGATGGGTGTTTCGCTAAATCCCGGGCAGAAGCTAAAGAAACCGCTGCGCAGGTCGATGTTCCTTGAAAGGATGTTTTTCTCAGGAGTTCACATGTCGTTATCGGTTGGTTTTCCTAATGCTGCGGGCATCACCATCGGTGGTAAGTCGGCCGCCACGATCCATGCGTTGAGCGATGCGAGCGCGGACTCTGCCGCGCAGGCCTTGGGTGCGCAGCCAGATGACAGCAAGCAAGTCAGGACCGGGGCGCTCGGGCTGGAGGAGCCAGCGGCCCAGCCGAAAGCTGCCGACAACACCAGCATCACCGTGAAGGTGTTGCTCAAGCGCCTGAAAGAACTGCAACAGCAGTTGCGCGAGCAGGAGCAACAGCTGGCAGCGGCCCAGGCTGCGTCTTATCCGACACCGGAGGCGAAGATCAGCGCCGTGTCGGCCATTCAGGGGCAGATTGCCGATACCAACGGTGCGATCCTGGAGACAAGTGCGAGCTTGATCAAAGAGATGGCGAATGGCGCCAGCACCGGGTCGATGGTCAACACCACGGCATAAGTGCCAGGGCGTTTATCGCTAAACGTCCCTGAAAGCGCTTTTCAGGACGTTGACAAATAGCGGCAGGGTTCGCATAGTTTGCTTCTCGCAAACGTTTGCGCGGCCCGATCGAAGGTTTATCCATCGAATGGTTCGTGAAGCTTACGTCAGCGCAAGCGTTACTCACAATAATCATAAGATCGGAGTAAACCCATGAAGCTGCCATTCGCTGGACGCCTTCTTGCTGTCGCTATGCTCGCTGCTGCATCCGCCGCGCTGCCTGTCTCCTCGGCCTTCGCCGACACCCCGGAAAAACCCAAAGTTGCCCTGGTTATGAAATCCCTGGCCAACGAATTCTTCCTGACCATGGAAGACGGTGCCAAGGCTTACCAGAAAGAGCATGCCGGCGATTTCGACTTGATCTCCAACGGCATCAAGGACGAAACCGACACCGCCGGCCAGACACGCATCGTCGAGCAGATGATCCTCGCCAAGGTCAATGCGCTGGTCATTGCGCCGGCGGACTCCAAAGCCATGGTGCCGGTCATCAAGAAGGCCATCGATGCCGGTATTACCGTGATCAACATCGATAATCAGCTGGACCCGGCTGTGGTCAAAAGCAAGAACATCAGCGTCCCCTTCGTAGGCCCGGACAACCGCAAGGGTGCGCGCCTGGTCGGTGATTATCTGGCCAAGCAGCTCAAGGCCGGTGACGAAGTCGGCATCATCGAGGGCGTGTCCACCACCACCAATGCCCAGCAGCGCACGGCCGGTTTCAAGGATGCGATGGAGGCCGCGCAGATCAAGGTGGTGTCCCTGCAATCCGGAGACTGGGAGATCGACAAAGGCAATAAGGTCGCCGCATCGATTCTCAGCGAGTACCCGCAAACCAAAGCCTTGTTGGCTGGCAACGACAGCATGGCGGTCGGCGCGGTCTCGGCAGTTCGGGCCGCGGGCAAGGCTGGCAAGGTTCAAGTAGTGGGTTACGACAACATCAACGCGATCAAGCCGATGCTCAAGGACGGTCGTGTGTTGGCCACGGCAGACCAGTTCGCGGCCAAACAGGCGGTGTTCGGCATCGAGACCGCCTTGAAGATTCTCAAGGGCGAGAAGGTCGATAGCGGCGTCAATAGCGTGATCGAGACGCCAGTAGAGCTGGTCACCCAGTAGTTTTCCGGCGACGCAACGGCGCTCGTCCATCCGGGCGAGCGCATGGAGATTTTTATGTCTGTTTGCGACCCGAACGCTGTCCTCTCGGTCAGTGGTATCGGCAAGACCTACGCCCAACCGGTTCTGGCCGACATCGACCTGACGCTCATGCGCGGCGAAGTGTTGGCATTGACCGGCGAAAACGGCGCGGGCAAAAGTACGCTGTCGAAAATCATCGGTGGGCTGGTCACGCCGACTGCCGGACAGATGCAGTTTCAGGGGCAGGACTATCGCCCCGGCAGCAGGACCCAGGCTGAAACGCTGGGCATCCGCATGGTCATGCAAGAACTCAATCTGCTGCCGACACTGTCGGTGGCGGAAAACCTGTTTCTCGACAACCTGCCCAGCACCGGCGGCTGGATCAGTCGCAAGCAGTTGCGCAAGGCGGCGGTCGAGGCGATGGCGCAAGTCGGACTCGACGCGATCGATCCCGACACCCTGGTCGGGGAGCTGGGCATCGGCCATCAGCAAATGGTTGAAATCGCCCGCAACCTGATCGGCGATTGCCATGTGCTGATACTGGATGAGCCGACCGCCATGCTGACGGCGCGTGAAGTCGAGATGTTGTTCGAGCAGATCACACGCCTGCAGGCTCGCGGTGTGTCGATCATCTACATCTCCCATCGACTGGAAGAGCTGGCACGGGTCGCACAGCGCATCGCGGTGCTGCGCGATGGCAAGCTGGTGTGTGTCGAGCCCATGGCCAATTACAACAGCGAACAGTTAGTCACCTTGATGGTCGGCCGTGAACTCGGCGAACACATCGACATGGGCGCGCGCAAGATCGGTGCCCCGACGCTGACCGTGCAGGGCCTGTCTCGCGCCGACAAGGTTCGCGACGTGTCCTTCGAGGTGCGCTCTGGCGAGATCTTCGGCATTTCCGGATTGATCGGGGCAGGGCGCACTGAGTTGCTGCGACTGATTTTCGGCGCCGACATTGCCGACAGCGGCACGGTGGCACTGGGCTCGCCGACGCGGGTCGTCAGTATTCGATCGCCAGTGGATGCAGTGGCCCATGGGATCGCCTTGATCACCGAGGATCGCAAGGGTGAGGGCTTGCTGTTGACGCAATCGATCAGCGCGAATATCGCCCTGGGTAATATGCCCGGCATCTCCAGCGCTGGTTTCGTCGACGGCGCTGATGAACATGCGCTGGCCCAGCGCCAGATCGATGCCATGCGCATCCGCAGCTCCGGGCCCGCGCAATTGGTCTCGGAGTTGTCCGGAGGTAATCAGCAAAAAGTGGTGATCGGTCGCTGGCTGGAGCGTGATTGCTCGGTGCTGTTGTTTGACGAGCCAACCCGGGGGATCGACGTCGGGGCCAAGTTCGACATCTACAACCTGCTCGGAGCGCTGACGCGCCAAGGCAAGGCGTTGGTGGTGGTGTCCAGCGACCTGCGCGAACTGATGTTGATCTGTGACCGTATTGGCGTGCTGTCGGCAGGACGATTGATCGACACCTTCGAGCGCCACAGCTGGACCCAGGATGATCTGCTTGCCGCGGCATTCGCCGGCTATCAAAAACGTGATGCGCTGCTCAACGAAGCGGCGCCTGGGGATTTTTCATGAAAAGCGTTTCTTCGGCTGTCAGGCGCAGTGGCAACTTCTACGGTCTCGGCACTTACCTGGGGCTGGCCGGTGCGTTGCTGGCGATGGTCGTGCTGTTCTCGGTCCTGAGCAGTCATTTCCTCTCCTATGACACCTTCAGCACCCTGGCCAATCAGATCCCGGACCTGATGGTGCTGGCTGTCGGCATGACATTCGTGTTGATCATCGGTGGCATCGACCTGTCGGTGGGCTCGGTGCTGGCGCTGGCGGCGTCAACGGTCAGCGTCGCGATCCTCGGCTGGGGCTGGAGCGTGGTACCTGCCGCGCTGCTCGGCATGGCCATCGCCGCGCTCGCGGGCACCATCACCGGCTCGATCACGGTGGCGTGGCGCATTCCTTCGTTCATCGTCTCCCTCGGTGTGCTGGAAATGGCCCGCGGCGTGGCGTACCAGATGACCGGCTCACGCACTGCTTACATCGGTGATGCCTTCGCCTGGTTGTCCAATCCGCTTGCGTTTGGCATTTCGCCGTCGTTCATCATTGCCTTGCTGATCATCATCGTTGCCCAGGCCGTGCTGACGCGCACGGTTTTCGGCCGCTACCTGATCGGTATCGGCACCAATGAAGAGGCCGTGCGCCTGGCGGGCATCAATCCAAAACCCTATAAAATCCTGGTCTTCAGCCTGATGGGCTTGCTGGCAGGGGTTGCTGCACTGTTTCAGATTTCCCGGCTCGAGGCGGCCGACCCAAATGCCGGTTCTGGCCTGGAACTGCAGGTGATCGCAGCGGTGGTGATCGGCGGGACGAGCTTGATGGGCGGGCGCGGCTCGGTGATCAGCACCTTCTTCGGGGTATTGATCATTTCGGTATTGGCCGCAGGTCTGGCGCAAATCGGTGCGTCGGAACCCACCAAGCGCATCATTACCGGTGCGGTGATTGTGGTGGCGGTGGTGCTGGATACCTACCGCAGCCAACGCGCAAGTCGACGGGGCTGAGTCATGGCGACCATTAAAGATGTAGCGGCACTCGCCGGCATTTCCTACACGACGGTTTCTCATGTGGTGAACAAGACCCGGCCGGTCAGTGAAGAGGTCCGGGTCAAGGTCGAAGCTGCGATCAAGACCCTGGATTATGTCCCCAGTGCCGTGGCCCGCTCCCTCAAGGCCAAGACCACGGCCACCATCGGCCTGCTGGTGCCCAATAGTCTGAACCCTTACTTCGCGGAACTGGCGCGGGGCATCGAGGATTATTGTGAGCGAAACGGCTACTGCGTGATCCTGTGCAATTCCGACGATAACCCGCAAAAGCAGCGCAGCTACCTGCGTGTGTTGCTGGAAAAACGCATCGACGGGTTGATCGTGGCTTCGGCGGGCGGGGACAGCGGTCTGGCCAAGGGGCTTGCGGGAGTGCGCACGCCCATGGTGATCGTCGACCGCGGGCTGGACGGTGTTGACGCAGATCTCGTGCGCATCGATCACGAGTACGGCGCGTACCTCGCCACCCGCCATTTGCTGGAACTGGGCCACCGGGAAATCGCCACGATCAGCGGGCCGCAAACCACCAGCGTGGCGCAGATGCGTTTGGCCGGTTTCCGTCGGGCATTGAGCGAGGCCGGCTTCGAAGTGCCGAGCGATCGCGTGCTCGAAAGCGATTTCACCAGTACTGGCGGCTACAGCGCGGCGGCGACCCTGCTGGAGCGCAATCCTCCAACCGCCATATTCGCCGCCAACGACATGATCGGCATTGGTGTGTTGCGCGCCGCTGCCGAGCGCAATGTCCGGGTTCCGACAGAGCTGTCGGTGATCGGCTTCGACGACATTCAAATGAGCCGGTATGTGTATCCGGCGTTGACCACGGTAGGGCAGTCGATCCTGCAACTGGGCGAGATGGCCGCCGACGTGCTGTTGAAACGAATCGCGACGCCGAGCCTGGCGATTGACCAACGGATCGTGACACCGAGCATTGTCTTGCGTGAATCGACGGCACCGCTGGCCGGCGTCTTCGCGCAATTTCGCTAAGTTGCAACACCACCGAAACCGAATTGATGAGTAGCAACGTATGTCAGCAAAAGTAGTGGTGATAGGCAGTCTCAACATGGACCTGGTGACACGGGCACCACGCCTGCCCAAAGGCGGTGAAACCTTGATCGGTCATTCGTTTGCCACGGTTTCCGGTGGTAAAGGGGCGAATCAGGCGGTGGCTGCCGCGCGCCTGGGGGCGCAGGTGTCAATGGTCGGTTGCGTCGGCGACGATCCCTATGGGCAAGTGCTGCGAGACGCGTTGCTGGCCGATCACATTGACTGTCAGGCAGTCAGCACAGTTGCGGATTCCAGTGGCGTGGCGCTGATTGTGGTCGACGATAACAGCCAGAATGCGATCGTCATCGTCCCAGGCGCCAATGGCGCACTGACCAGCGCCGCGATTGATCAGGCTGACCCGGTACTGCAAACGGCGGAAGTGATCATCTGTCAGCTTGAAGTACCGGATGCAACGGTGGGGCACGCGCTCAAGCGTGGGCGAGCACTGGGTAAAACGGTCATCCTCAATCCTGCGCCTGCCAGTCGGCCCCTTCCGGCGGATTGGTTCGCGACCATTGATTACCTGATTCCCAATGAGAGTGAAGCGGCGACCCTGAGTGGTTTGCCGGTGGATTCCCTGGCCACCGCGCAAGCGGCGGCCGCGCGGTTGATCAGCATGGGGGCTGGCAAAGTGATCGTTACCCTGGGCGAGCAGGGCGTGTTGTTCGTCCAGGGTGATCGCGTCGAGCATTTTACCGCCTTTGCGGTAAAGGCTGTGGATACCACGGCGGCCGGTGACACCTTTGTCGGTGGTTTCGCTGCGGCCTTGGCGGCGGGTCAAAGTGAAGCCGAGGCCATTCGCTTCGGGCAGGTCGCGGCCGCGTTGTCGGTCACTCGCGCTGGCGCGCAGCCATCGATTCCCACCTTATCCGATGTGCAGGCATTCAAACCCTCATGAAAAAGACTCCTCTTCTCAATATTGCATTGTCACGATTGATCGCTTCGCTTGCGCATGGCGACATTGTGGTGATCGGTGATGCAGGCTTGCCGGTGCCACCGGGTGTCGAGCTGATTGATCTGGCGCTGACCCAGGGTATTCCGGATTTTGTCAGCACCCTGACGGTGGTGCTCAGTGAGATGCAGGTTGAGCGTCACGTGTTGGCTCAGGAAATGATCGAGAACAAACCCTCGGCGCTCGTGGCACTTGATGAGTTGCATGACGCTGGCGCCCTCGGCCAGCGCGAGCTGCTCAGTCACGAACAGTTCAAGGCGCTCAGCCGGCAGGCGAGGGCGATAGTGCGCACCGGAGAATGCCAGCCCTACTGCAATATTGTGCTGATCGCGGGGGTTACCTTCTGACGATCTGCTGTGTGTCTGTTTTCTCATGCACAAGGAGTGCGCCATGTGCCGCTACACTCAAAAACTGCCTTCATTGCTTCGGAGTCTGCTGCTTTTGTCCCTGATCACCGCAACCAGCGCCCAGGCGGCGAATAAAATCGACTTGATCATCGACACCGATCCCGGGGCTGATGATGTGGTCGCCTTGTTGTTTGCACTGGCATCGCCGCAGGAGCTGAACATTCGCGCATTGACCACCGTGGCCGGCAATGTGCGTCTGGACAAGACGTCGCGCAATGCACGCCTGGCTCGGGAGTGGGCCGGGCGCGAGGAGGTGCCGGTGTACGCCGGGGCGCCGAGGCCATTGATGCGCACGCCTATCTATGCCGAAGACATCCATGGCAAGGAAGGGTTGTCCGGCATCACTGTGCACGAGCCGGCAGCAGGGTTGGCCAAAGGCAATGCCGTGGATTTTCTGATTGATACCTTGAAGGCAGCAGAACCCCACAGCATCACGATCGCCATGCTTGGGCCGCAGACCAATCTGGCCTTGGCGTTGATCCAGGCACCAGAAATAACGCAAGGCATCAAGGAAGTGGTGGTCATGGGCGGGGCTCACTTCAATGGCGGCAACATAACCCCGGTGGCGGAGTTCAACCTGTTCGCAGACCCGCAAGCGGCCGAAGTGGTGCTCAAAAGTGGTGTGAAGCTGACGTATCTGCCGCTGGATGTGACTCACAAGATCCTCACCAGCGAAGCGCGTCTGAAGCAGATTGCGGCCATCAACAACCAGGCGAGCCGGTTGGTGGGCGATATTCTCAATGAGTACATCAAGGGGGATATGGTGCACTACGGCCTTTCAGGCGGTCCGGTGCACGACGCGACGGTCGTTGCCTACCTGCTCAAGCCCGAGCTGTTCAGTGGCCGGGCAGTCAACGTCGTGGTCGATAGTCGTGAGGGTCCGACCTTTGGTCAGACCATTGTCGACTGGTACGACGGCCTGCACGCGCCGAAGAATGCCTTCTGGGTTGCAAACGGTGACGCACAGGGCTTTTTCGATTTGCTAAGTGAGCGTCTCGCGCGCTTGAAATAGCCTTCGACGCTTCAGGGCAAATGGATCCTCACTCCTGCAGAGTGGGCGCCAGGGGTTCATGGGTCGGAAACTTCTCGAAAATTTGTTCGATGAAAGACTGGGCGGCCTCTGTGCCCAGTTCCTTGACCAGTAGATCGATGGCGATGATGGCCAGCTCTTCCGGGCTGCCCGGGCTGTAGGAGCTATGGCCCTCTGGCCATTTGGCTTTGATATCGGCGTCGATGCTGACAATGGTCATGACGGTGCTCATTGGGGTGGCAAGGGCTGAAGGACGAGTTAACCATTTTGCCGGGCGTTTGGCACTCCGACTTAGGCATCAATGGCCGGCTATGCGACACTTGGCCTTTGGCGTTTTCCAAGGACAGTGCTGTGCAGATCGATTTGAACTCCCCCGATGGCCTGACCCTCGAGGCTGTCCGTCAGATGCTGGCGGCCGCCAGTGACGATGTGCATACCCAGTTGCGCGTTACCAAAGGTGGTATTGCCTATATTTCGTCAGGCGTCGTTGGCGGGACGGATATCGACGGTTTGTTGTTTCGTCTTGAAACCTGGGCCAAAGGTTCTGGGTATGTCGGCCGTGTCGCCGCCAGCGACGAGGTCTGGGTCATGCAGATATTCAATGCCTTGAAGCAGAACTGGCCGAATCCCCCTTTTGACTACATCGACGTTTATTGAGGGCTTTTCATATTCAGTCACGATTGCGTGAGGAAGGGCAGGAGGCGGCTGAGGCAAAATCGCGCTTCGTCCGGATCAAGGGCATGGCGCTGCGCTGGCCTTTGAAACCAAACCTCGGTTTGGCTGTCGCACGATCTCAGCTTAATAATTGAAATAGGAGGCTTCATGCCTTGGAAGCTCGCGTCATTGGGTTCACTGTTGACCGTTGCCATGCTGGCCGGTTGCAGCAGCACTCCCTCCACCGAGTCGGCAGCAGGCACTGTTGCGACGACTGACACGGGTCATAGTCGATGCGATGCAAAGGCTGCTGAATTCACGATTGGCAAGCAGGCCTCGGCAGAGCTGCTGGAGCAGGCACGAACTCGCTCGGGGGCGCAGAATGCGCGATTCCTCCTGCCGACCGATATGGTGACGCTGGAGTATCGCTCCGATCGCCTGAACCTCAACACCGACGCCAGCCGGGTTGTCACTCGGGTCAACTGCGGCTGACAGCTCCAGCTTTTGCATGACCCATAAAAAACCCCGTCACATGGACGGGGTTTTTTTAGTGCGCCTGGAAATTACTCTGGGCGAACTTGAGCAGCTTGCATACCCTTTTGGCCTTTCTCAGCCACGAAGGAAACAGTCTGGCCTTCTTTCAGGCTTTTGAAACCGTCGCTTTCGATAGCTTTGAAGTGTACGAACAGGTCGTCACCGCCACCTTGAGGAGTGATGAAGCCGAAGCCTTTTTCATCGTTGAACCATTTAACGGTGCCGGTTTGGCGATTAGACATGGTGTATCTCCAAGAAACATATATTTTCAGTAGTACTGTGCTGCTCAGGCCAACTGGGCACACCCGGGTATCATAGTCGAAATGTTCGCTTTGGGAGCCCCCCACACGCGTTGTTTGCTTTCATATTGCACGTCTTTCACCGCCGTGAATCGCTACGAGCCCCGGTTTCAGGGGCTTTGCGCTGCAAATGGGGGGGTTAAAAAAACCCATAAAAGCTGCGTAAATTATGTAAATCGACTGGTTTTTGGCTGATTTTGACCTGCAAATCAGGCAAAAACCGATCGGTGTGGCGCTATTTCTGGACTTTGCACGCCGAGATTTCTTTCAGTGCGCGCTGTGCCAATTGAGTCGTTGGAGGCGTGTTTGGATCCATCAATTGGCTGATTTCCTGGGCAGTAAATTTCTTTTCCAGAATGTCGGCACCGCAGGTGCAGCTGGTTTTTGCCTGGGCCGCGTTAACGCTTTGGCTCGCCGCCGCAGAACAATCTTTCATGTATTTGTCCTTCAGACCGGGTGGCCAGGCAGCTTGCGCGCTCAGCGGCAGCATCAGGGCCAGTGGGGCGGCAAATGCAAAAAGATGGATCAGGCGCATGAGAGGGATTCCTTGGGTCGATATGTGTGACGATTCTCAGCCAATTTGAGGTGGCTCGTATATCTCAAGTTCACTGCCAAGCCTGAAAGTGAGGAAATTTTCACGGTATTAACGGCGGACGAGTCGTTACCGTTCATCTGTGCTAGCATCCTCCGTTCGGGTTTTTGCAAGCTCCGGCAGACCTTCTGTCCCGGTAGCGGCAGATTCGCGATTAACCCTGATTTGAATCCCAGTCACTCTGGTTCGGTTTTCCGGTTGGCCGCAAGGCTCCTGCCGCTGTAAGGCAGGCGTTCGTCATTGAATGGCCTGGATCGGATCTTGTACTGGCTCATCCCAACCCACGTGACCTTTGGTAGGGGTCACCACTAGGAGAGGAGGCGCCATGCCAACTATTACTCTTCCCGACGGCAGTCAACGTTCATTCGATCACCCGGTTTCCGTAGCGGAGGTCGCCGCATCCATTGGTGCAGGCTTGGCCAAGGCCACCGTGGCCGGCAAAGTCAATGGCAAGCTGGTCGACGCCAGCGACATCATCGACAGCGACGCATCGCTGCAAATCATTACGCCAAAGGATGAAGAGGGGCTGGAGATCATTCGCCACTCTTGCGCCCACCTGGTTGGCCACGCGGTCAAGCAGCTGTACCCGAGCGCCAAAATGGTGATCGGCCCGGTCATCGACGAAGGCTTCTATTACGACATCGCCTTCGAGCGTCCTTTCACCCCGGACGACCTGGCAGCCATCGAACAGCGCATGCAGCAGCTGATCGAGAAAGATTACGACGTCATCAAGAAGGTCACTCCGCGCGCCGAAGTGATCGAGGTGTTCAAGGCCCGTGGCGAAGACTACAAGCTGCGCCTGGTCGAAGACATGCCGAACGAGCAGGCCATGGGCCTGTACTACCACGAAGAATACGTCGACATGTGCCGTGGCCCGCACGTGCCGAACACGCGCTTCCTGAAATCCTTCAAGCTGACCAAGCTGTCGGGCGCCTACTGGCGTGGCGATGCCAAGAACGAGCAATTGCAGCGCGTTTATGGCACTGCCTGGGCCGACAAGAAGCAACTGGCGGCGTACATTCAGCGTATCGAAGAAGCCGAAAAACGCGATCACCGCAAGATCGGCAAGCGCCTGGGCCTGTTCCATACCCAGGAAGAGTCGCCGGGCATGGTGTTCTGGCACCCGAATGGCTGGACCCTGTACCAGGTGCTCGAGCAGTACATGCGCAAGGTTCAGCGCGACAACGGCTATCTTGAAATCAAGACACCGCAAGTCGTTGACCGCAGCCTGTGGGAGAAATCCGGGCACTGGGCCAACTATGCCGACAACATGTTCACCACTCAGTCGGAAAACCGCGATTACGCAATCAAGCCAATGAACTGCCCGTGCCACGTGCAGGTGTTCAATCAGGGCCTGAAAAGCTACCGCGAGTTGCCGATGCGTCTGGCCGAATTCGGTGCCTGCCACCGTAACGAGCCGTCGGGCGCCCTGCACGGCATCATGCGCGTGCGTGCGTTCACTCAGGATGACGCCCACATCTTCTGCACCGAAGAGCAGATGCAGGCCGAATCCGCTGCTTTCATCAAGCTGACCATGGACGTCTACGCCGACTTCGGCTTCAAAGATGTCGAGATGAAGCTGTCCACTCGTCCGGAAAAACGCGTCGGTTCCGACGAGTTGTGGGATCGCGCCGAAGCGGCATTGGCTGCAGCCCTTGATAGTGCTGGCCTGCCGTACGATCTGCAGCCGGGTGAGGGTGCGTTCTACGGTCCGAAGATCGAGTTCTCGCTGAAAGATTGCCTTGGTCGCGTCTGGCAGTGTGGTACTCTGCAGCTCGATTTTAACCTGCCTGTCCGTTTGGGAGCCGAATACGTCTCCGAAGACAACAGTCGCAAACATCCCGTCATGTTGCACAGGGCGATTCTTGGCTCCTTTGAGCGTTTCGTCGGGATTTTGATCGAGCATTACGAAGGGGCATTCCCTGCGTGGCTCGCGCCGACCCAGGCAGTGGTGATGAATATCACTGATAAACAGGCAGATTTTGTTGCCGAAGTTGAAAAAACTCTCAATGAAAGCGGGTTTCGTGCCAAGTCTGACTTGAGAAATGAAAAGATCGGCTTTAAAATCCGCGAGCATACCTTGCTCAAGGTTCCCTATCTCTTGGTTATTGGAGATAAGGAAGTCGAGATGCAGACTGTCGCTGTGCGTACTCGTGAAGGTGCTGACCTGGGCTCGATGCCCGTCGCCCAGTTCGCCGAGTTCCTCGCGCAAGCGGTTTCCCGGCGTGGTCGCCAAGATTCGGAGTAATTATTATTAAGCGTGAAATGAGACAAGATAAACGAGCTGCACCGAAGGCCCCGATCAACGAGAATATCTCGGCACGCGAGGTTCGGTTAATTGGCGCTGACGGCGAGCAGATTGGCATCGTCTCGATTGATGAAGCGCTTCGTATTGCTGAAGAAGCCAAGCTTGATCTGGTAGAAATCTCCGCCGACGCAGTCCCGCCTGTTTGCCGGGTGATGGACTACGGCAAATCGATCTTCGAAAAGAAGAAGCAGATTGCGGCAGCGAAGAAAAACCAGAAGCAGATTCAGGTAAAAGAAATCAAGTTTCGTCCAGGGACGGAGGAAGGGGATTACCAGGTAAAACTGCGCAACCTGGTACGTTTCCTGAGTGACGGGGACAGGGCCAAGGTATCCTTGCGATTCCGCGGCCGTGAGATGGCCCACCAGGAGCTGGGGATGGAACTCCTCAAGCGAGTTGAAGGTGACTTGCTCGAGTACGGTTCGGTCGAACAGCATCCTAAGATGGAAGGACGCCAGCTGATCATGGTCATCGCCCCGAAAAAGAAGAAGTAATCAACAGGGCACGGCAGGCCTTCTGATTATGTTTATCAACTGAATGCGGAGTATCCGAACATGCCAAAAATGAAGACCAAAAGTGGTGCTGCTAAGCGGTTTCTGAAAACTGCTAACGGTATCAAGCACAAGCACGCTTTCAAGAGCCACATCCTGACCAAAATGTCGACCAAGCGTAAGCGTCAACTGCGCGGTAGCAGCTTGCTGCATCCGTCTGACGTGGCAAAAGTCGAGCGCATGCTGCGCCTTCGTTAATTTTAGTCAAGAATAGAGGAAGTAACTCATGGCTCGTGTAAAGCGTGGCGTCATTGCCCGTAAGCGTCACAAAAAAATTCTGAAACTTGCTAAAGGCTACTACGGCGCACGCTCCCGCGTATTCCGTGTTGCCAAGCAAGCGGTAATCAAGGCAGGCCAATACGCCTACCGTGACCGTCGTCAGAAAAAACGTCAGTTCCGCGCTCTGTGGATCGCTCGTATCAACGCTGGTGCTCGTATCAACGGTCTGTCCTACAGCCGTTTCATCGCCGGCCTGAAAAAAGCGTCCATCGAGATCGACCGTAAGGTTCTGGCTGATCTGGCAGTGAACGAAAAAGCGGCGTTTGCTGCGATTGTCGAGAAAGCTAAAGCCACCTTGGCTTAAGTACCCCCGACAGTCACCCGGCCTCGCATCTGTGGGGTCTGGTGTTAAACGTCATAAATAGGGGAAGAGCCTTCAAGCTCTTCCCCTATTTTGTATCTGGAGTCTGTACATGGAAAACCTGGACGCGCTCGTCTCTCAAGCACTAGAGGCTGTGCAAAGCGCTGAAGATATCAATGCCCTGGAGCAAATCCGGGTTCACTACCTTGGTAAAAAGGGTGAATTGACTCAGGTGATGAAGACCCTGGGGAATTTGCCGGCTGAAGAGCGTCCGCAGGTCGGTGCGCTGATCAACGTTGCCAAGGAGCGTGTTACAGAAGTCCTTAATGCGCGCAAGGCGTTGTTTGAAGAAGCCGATCTGGCTGCCAAACTCTCCGCCGAGTCCATTGACGTGACTCTGCCTGGCCGCGGTCAGACCTCCGGGGGTCTGCATCCGGTAACCCGTACGCTGGAACGCGTCGAACAGTTCTTCACTCGCATTGGCTACGGCATTGCCGAAGGCCCCGAGGTCGAAGATGACTATCACAACTTCGAAGCGCTCAACATCCCAGGCCACCACCCGGCCCGGTCGATGCACGATACCTTCTATTTCAACGCGAACATGCTGTTGCGTACCCATACCTCGCCGGTACAGGTCCGCACCATGGAGTCCAAACAGCCACCGATCCGCATCGTCTGCCCAGGCCGTGTGTATCGCAGCGACTCCGATATCACCCACTCGCCGATGTTCCACCAGGTCGAAGGCCTGTTGGTCGATCGCGACATCAATTTTGCCGACTTGAAAGGCACCATCGAAGAATTCCTGCGGGTGTTCTTCGAGAAAGAACTGGCGGTGCGTTTCCGTCCTTCGTACTTCCCGTTCACCGAACCATCCGCTGAAGTCGACATGGAATGCGTGATGTGCAGCGGCAAAGGCTGCCGCGTCTGCAAACAGACAGGCTGGCTGGAAGTCATGGGCTGCGGCATGGTTCACCCGAACGTGCTGCGCATGTCCGGGATCGATCCGGAAGAGTTTTCCGGCTTTGCCTTCGGCATGGGCGTTGAGCGTCTGGCCATGCTGCGTTACGGCGTGAACGACTTGCGTCTGTTCTTCGACAACGACTTGCGGTTCCTCGCGCAATTTCGCTAGTCGTAACGAATTCTTAGGAGAGCAGGATGAAATTCAGTGAACAGTGGTTGCGTGGCTGGGTCAGCCCGCAAGTGAGTCGCGACGAGCTGGTTGCTCGTCTGTCGATGGCCGGTCTTGAGGTCGATAGCGTTACGCCGGCCGCCGGTGTTTTCAGTGGCGTGGTGGTGGGCGAGGTGCTGAGCACCGAGCAGCACCCGGACGCCGACAAGTTGCGTGTCTGCCAGGTCAGCAATGGTGCGGAAACCTTCCAGGTCGTGTGCGGAGCGCCAAACGCGCGCCCGGGCCTGAAGATTCCGTTCGCGATGATCGGCGCCGAATTGCCGGGCGACTTCAAGATCAAGAAAGCCAAGTTGCGTGGTGTCGAGTCCAACGGCATGCTCTGCTCGCAATCCGAGTTGCAGGTTGGTGAAGGCAACGATGGTCTGATGGAATTGCCGGCCGATGCACCGGTGGGTGAGGATTTCCGTGTCTATCTGGATCTGGAAGACGCCAGCATCGAGGTCGATCTGACCCCGAACCGGGGCGACTGCCTGTCCCTCGCTGGTCTGGCGCGTGAAGTCGGCGCACTGTACGCCGCTCCAGTGGTACGTCCGGTGGTGGCTGCGGTTCCTGCCGCGCACGATGAGGTGCGATCGGTAGAAGTGCTAGCGCCTGCTGCATGCCCGCGCTACCTCGGTCGCGTCATTCGTAACGTCGACCTGTCCCGGCCTACGCCGCTGTGGATGGTTGAGCGTCTGCGGCGTGCTGATGTGCGCAGCATCGATGCTGCCGTCGACATCACCAACTACGTGATGCTGGAACTGGGTCAGCCTCTGCACGCCTTCGATCTCGCCGAAATCAATGGCGGTATCCGTGTGCGCATGGCCGAAGAGGGTGAGAAGCTGGTGCTGCTCGACGGTCAGGAAGTCAGCCTGCGTAGCGATACGCTGGTGATTGCCGACCACACCCGTGCCCTGGCCATCGCCGGCGTCATGGGGGGCGAGCACAGCGGCGTCAACACCGCGACCACCCGTGACATCTTCCTTGAGAGTGCGTTCTTCGATCAGATCGCCGTCGCTGGCAAAGCCCGTTCCTATGGTCTGCACACCGATGCTTCGCATCGTTACGAGCGTGGCGTGGATTGGCAGCTGGCCCGTGAAGCCATGGAGCGCGCCACTGGCCTGCTGCTGGAAATCACCGGTGGTGAAGCAGGTCCGATTATCGAGACCGTCAGCGAGCAGCACTTGCCGTCGATTGCACCGATCACCCTGCGCGCCCAACGCATCACTCAGATGCTGGGCATGGAAATGGATTCGGCCGAAGTCGAGCGTCTGCTCAGTGCTTTAGGCTTGACCATTACCGTCGATGGAGCAGGGCAGTGGCGTGTAGATGTACCGAGCCATCGCTTCGATATCAGCCTGGAAGTCGACCTGATCGAAGAGCTGGCCCGTCTGTACGGCTACAACCGTCTGCCGGTTCGTTACCCGCAAGCCCGCTTGGCGCCACAAGCCAAGGCAGAGGCGCGTAGCGATCTGCCTGAACTGCGCCGTCTGCTGGTGGCTCGTGGTTATCAGGAAGCGATTACCTACAGCTTCATCGATCCGAAACAGTTCGAACTGTTTAATCCGGGTGTAGAGCCGTTGTTGCTGGCCAATCCGATTTCCAACGACATGGCGGCCATGCGTTCGTCGCTGTGGCCAGGTCTGGTCAAGGCGTTGCAGCACAACCTGAACCGTCAACAGGATCGCGTTCGCCTGTTCGAAAGCGGTCTGCGTTTCGTCGGCCAGCTCGATGGCCTGAAGCAAGAGCCAATGCTGGCAGGTGTGGTTTGCGGCAGCCGTCTGCCGGAAGGCTGGGCACAGGGTCGCGATGTCGTCGACTTCTTCGACGTCAAGGCTGACGTGGAAGCGGTGCTTGGCTTCGCGGGTGCATTGGACGCATTCACGTTCATCCCGGGCAAACACCCGGCATTGCACCCGGGTCAAACCGCGCGCATCGAGCGTGAAGGTCGTCTGGTTGGTTTTGTCGGTGCTATCCATCCGGAATTGTCGAAGACGCTGGGTCTTGATCGTCCGGTCTTCGTCTTTGAGCTGGTTCTGGCGGAAGTGGCTTCGGGCAAAATGCCTGAATTCCGTGAGTTATCGCGTTTTCCTGAAGTGCGTCGTGACTTGGCGCTGATTGCGGACACAAGCGTCGCAGCGACGGCTGTGCTGGACGTAATCCGTGAAAATGCAGGTGAATGGCTCACAGATCTCAGGCTGTTTGACGTGTATCAGGGTAAAGGTATTGATCCTGATAGAAAAAGCCTTGCAGTTGGCTTGACCTGGCAGCATCCATCGCGCACTCTTAATGACGATGAGGTGAATACCGCAACGCAAAACATCCTCACCTCGCTCGAACAAAGGTTGAACGCCACGTTAAGGAAGTGACGTATGGGGGCTCTGACGAAAGCTGAGATGGCGGAACGTCTGTATGAGGAGCTGGGCCTGAATAAACGGGAGGCCAAGGAATTGGTCGAACTGTTTTTTGAAGAAATCAGGCACGCTCTTGAAGACAACGAACAAGTCAAATTGTCCGGTTTCGGCAATTTCGACCTTCGGGACAAACGCCAGCGGCCTGGCCGCAATCCGAAAACGGGTGAAGAAATCCCGATCACGGCACGCCGTGTGGTCACCTTTCGTCCAGGGCAGAAGTTGAAGGCCCGAGTTGAGGCTTATGCTGGAACCAAGTCATAACGACGAGCTACCCGTCATCCCAGGCAAACGCTACTTCACCATTGGTGAAGTCAGCGAGCTGTGTGCGGTAAAACCACACGTGCTGCGCTACTGGGAGCAGGAGTTTCCTCAACTCAACCCCGTCAAACGCCGCGGAAACCGCCGGTATTATCAGCGCCAGGACGTGCTGATGATCCGGCAGATCCGCGCACTTCTTTACGATCAGGGGTTCACCATCGGAGGCGCGCGCCTGCGCTTGTCCGGTGATGAAGCCAAAGACGACACCACCCAATACAAACAGATGATCCGCCAGATGATTGCCGAGCTGGAAGATGTGCTGATTGTGCTCAAGAAATAAATTCCTGCTTTTAAATACTTCCAGTTTTCAAAAGCTTGCGATATATTCTTGAAAGTCCCTCGAGAAGAGGAACAAGTTTCACGCCTAGTCGGGGCGTAGCGCAGTCCGGTAGCGCACTAGCATGGGGTGCTAGGGGTCGAGTGTTCGAATCACTCCGTCCCGACCATATTTTTCAGTAACTTAGCCGAACTCTAGCCAGTTCGGCTTTTTTACGCGTAGGGACTTTTGCGGGGGATCATCCCGTTTTCCTCCTCAAGATGGTCAGCGCCGGTCCTCGCGAATCGGTGGCTGACACTTTGTTTGCCGCCTCAATCAAATGCTCAAGCTCTGCGGTAGAATAGTGGCTCGTAATGCTGCCGTTCTTGTGTCCAAGCAGTGCCTTTCGATCTTCCTCTGTCACGCCCGCTGCACGTAGCCTTCTGCCAAAGGTGTGCTTCAAGTCGTGAACCCTGATCGATCGGAACCCAGGGTGAGCTGGCGACTTGTGTTCCTTCTCCCATTTCGCCGCCGCCCTGATCCTGGCACTCTTCCATGCGCTGTCATTCATCCGGTGAACGGCGGTCGGGCCGTACTGATCAGGATGCCCATATGGGAAGACGAAGGTTTTGTGCAAGCCTCGCTGCCCATCGATGATCGACATCGCGACACGGTTCAGCACCACCAGCCTCTCGTCCCTGTTTTTCACCCCCGCCTTCTCATGCCTACCGCCGAACTCCGACGGAATCAGAAACACGCTCGTTCCCAGCTCAGGCACTCGTATCTCCCAATCCCACCGAAGTTTGCACACTTCCTGCTCCCGGCATCCCGTGTTCACCTTGTAGAGAGCCATCCTCAATAGGTGATCGGGGATTTCGGCGAACAGCATCGATTGCTCTTCCCACGACAGAGGGTAGGGCTTCCTGCTCGACTTCCTTTCCTCCAGCATCGAGATCATCGGCACGCTATCCAGCCACGGCCGCTTCTCTGCGTCTCGCCACTTCCTGTGGCACAGGTTCAATATCCGGACGACTCGCTGCAGGGCGATGTTCACCGTCCTGTTCGATACGCCTGGCTTCACCTTCCCATTTTCTGCTTTCGTCGGTTTCTGCCGATCGCGCTTGAAGGCGGCCAGGGTGCCGTCGTCGATATGCGTAATCGGCAGATCACCGATGTAAGGATCAAGCTGGTCAATGTGGGAAGCGGAAAGCGCGATCGAGGCCTGGTCCTTGAAATCCACCAGAAATTTGGTGGCTGCCTCCCGCCAGGTTCGCACCTGGCGCACGCCATATACCTTTTCCTGCCTGAGCTTCTCCAGGCGGTGAATCAGGTACTGCTCCGCTTCCTGCCTTTCGCTTGTTCCAGTGCTTTCCTGAAGTCGCTGACCTCGGACGACTTTGTCGATGTGCCAAATCCCGTTCCTCTCGTAGAGTCCGGAGATTGTTTTTCGCGCCATTTATTAGCTCCTTGGCGCCCACTGCGGGGCGGATTGTTGTCCTCATTGCTGGCTTTTTCAATTGCCATCGACTCGACGTAGGCATTCGCCCACGCGTCCAGCTCAAGCCGATCGAAGGCAACCCCCTGTTTTCCAATGGGGAACTCCCTGACGTGGGGGCGGACGGTGTTTTTGAACTCGGCTCGGCACATGCCGAGATAGGCGGGCGCATCGGTCGCGCGGATAAAGCGGGGAAGCAGGGCAAGTTCTGCGCTCATGCCTTCCTCCAGGTGCCAGCCGAAGCCTCGGCCCAGCGCGTGGCCGGGACGATGATGAAGTCGCGAAGGCCAGTCAGGACCGGGAACAGGTCGCCGTCAAACTCGACGAACTGTCCGTTGCTGTGATGTTCGGGTTGCCGGTCGATGACGTCGAGCAGGCGGCCGACACCGCCATCCTCACGACGCTCGTGGATGTCGTACTGCATGATGATGCTCCACGCCGCGCATGGCGGCAGAAGGTGGTTTTTAATGTTTGATGAGGCGAAGGCCCGTGCCGTCGGCAACGATGTTGATTCGGCTGGCCTCGAACGAAGGCGATCGCAAGACGGTAGCGATCAGATCCGGTAGAGCCTGGAGAAGCTCGGGTCGCATCTGGTTGTAGTCGACGCAGTGCAGGGTGTGCAGGATGCTGTAAGCCTCCCTGTCTGGTTTGACATCCATCATTTTTATGATGGTGTCGAGCGTGCAGATACTGAAATGCGAGCTCTGCACCATATTCTTGAGCGCGGCTTCGGCCGCCATTACTTTCAGATCAGACACGTGGATTCCTCGCCCGCCGTTCACCGGCAGGCTGGTAGGTGGAAGAGGGGTTAGGCGGTGCCGAATAGATCGAGCTGATCAGATTCGGCTTGCAGCTCTTGCTGTCGGGTGATTTCGTGATCGATACGCGCCCGGGCGATCGCCGCGTACTGCTCGTCGATCTCGCAGCCGGTGAACTAGAAACCTTCGCGCATTGCGGCTTTGCCGGTGCTTCCGCTGCCCATGAATGGATCTAGAACGACGCCGCCGGCCGGTGTCACCAAGCGCAGCAGGTAGGCCATCAGATCGGTGGGCTTGACCGTGGGATGACTGTTACCGTTTCGAGCACTCCACTCGGCTGTTTCGCAGTCGCGCATGGTTGCATCCTTGGCGACAGCGGGAGCGTCCGAGCTGAGCAGGCCCTCGTTTCGGTCTTTGCGGCTGGTTTTGGCGCAGTAGAAGAATCGGGCGGCGCTTCCGCTGTCGAGCCGTCGTGCGCCGGGCTTCATTTGAAAGCCGACAACTCCTGCATTTTCGTTGTTGGCACTGGCCTCGGTGCCTCGTCCGCGCTTCATGTTGCCGTAAACGTTCTGTCCGGCGCGCTGGGTGTCGCTGGTGCTGGTGGCGGCGAGTTGTCCGGGCGCATCCGGAAACGCGGCGATGACCTCAGCGCTTCCGTCGTGAATCAAGTTTGCCGGCCACCGGCCGAGATCCGAAGCTTCGGCCGTACGGGGTATTTTTCCCGACTTGCCCCCGACATAGTTCCCGCCACGCATATCAACGGTGGTCAGTCTGTTCCAGTTCTTTGCCAAGGTCATTGCGTCTGCGGCGCGCACGCGGCACCCGTCAATGTTCAATGCTCCTGTACCGTGGACCTGGACATTTGCGACCACCGTTCCAGAGAACGGTTTGCGTGCCACAGTGATTGGCTCCAGCGCTGGCTTCAGTGCCGTGCCCCAACCGTCGTGCTCCCCGTCGAGGTTGTGCGACTTCGGGAATCCGGAGCCGTACACCCAGGCGATCATGTCGCGGATCTCGAACCCGGCGTCCTCGATGCGGACAGCCATGCGATGCTGGGTGCGAGTACCGGCGAAGGCGAGCAAGTGCCCGCCGGGCTTCAGCACGCGCAAGCACTCTGCCCACACTTCAGTTGCCGGCACGTCGTAGTCCCATTTCTTTCCCATGAAGGAGATGCCGTACGGTGGGTCAGTCACGACGCTGTCGACGCTGCTGTCCGGCATTCGCCGTAGGAGCTCCAAGCAATCGCCGACCATGATGGTGTAGTCGCTCATCCGATCACCGCCTTTATGGTCAGGGCCAATGGAAGCCAGAAGAAGAGGGCGCAGACGGCCATGCAGGTCAGGAGCATCAGTAATCCCCCCAGCCCAGGCCCTGAATGTATTCGCTCGGAATTGTCACGGCCCCGGCCGGGATCGTGCTTTCAACTTCGAGGTTGCCGAAATACCCAATGGCCGCCAGGGCTCGCTCCATCGACAATTGCGCATGGCGCAGCTGCCATGACTTGCGCGCTTTGTACGAGCGAAGCGCCAAGGCCTTATCCGTGTAGGCGAAGCGACGGCCCCAGGTGCCGCCTTCCTTCAGGACGCGTTTTCGGTGCTTCTTCACTGCGTCTGCGGTCCAGCTGTATTGCGGGCCGTTGACCAGATCGCAGGTGTGCTTGTCGCCGATGTAGTAGCACTGCGCTGTTTCACCGATCACCTGGTAGGTGATGCAGTGCACCTCAAGACCTTCTGGCCCGATGGTGTCGATATAGCGGTAGTGCTCTGGCCAAGCCGGTTTATTTTCTTCAGGCATGACTTCGTCCTTGCCGCTATAGCGGCTGACTTTGAAGGGGGAGGGAGTAGATTTGCGGGTGGAGTACAGATGTACTCCTATCGGGATTTGGCGGCACGCTTTCGAAACTCGTAGACCATGCTGCGCAGATCCACCAGTGACTCCTGCAGGTCGCCGCGGGCGGACCCTATATTCTCCAGCAGCTCATCCTCGCCATCGTCGACGCCCTCATCTACGGCGAGCAGAGCCAGTCCATACACCTGGAACTTCGCCAGCACGTCATCCGCTGACTTGGCCATGTACTCGGCATGCTCAATTGCATAGTCCTCTGGAGAACGATCGTGCTGCTCGGCCGCCAGCGGGTTTTGTGAGAAGCGCAAGGCTGACTTGTATGCGGCATCGAGCGCGTCATCCAAATCACCGCCGCTCTTCCTGGCTTCGTTGAACGCAATGATCATCTTCGCGCGGACGTCGTAGCAGCGCTCAACCGGCATATATGCCACCTGCTCGCCCTGGGGCTTGGTCAGCTCATCAATCCGCTGATCCGCTGCGTTCAGGCGCAGCTGCAGGGCTTCACGCTCGGCGGTGACCCGGTCGAAGTCACCGGCATAAACGTATTCTCCGGCAGCGCCTTTGAATCGGTAACGCTTCACTTCGGTATGAAGCTCGGACGGCTTGTTTTCTGTGGGCATGGGGATACCTCGCCAATACTCAGCTAAATTGTTTTGTAAATCGAAGGAGGGGGCAGCGATGGCTTACTCAGACATGACGAAATACTTCATTTGGTGCGGAGTGTTGCAGTTTGTAGTTATCTGGAATGCGGTCGAACATAAGGCTTGGGACATTGTTTTGCTTGGTCTGCTGCCCGTGATTGTGGGTGCGTTTTTCATTCGAGAAGCTCGGCGCTGCGACGACCCTAAATGAATTCAAGCGGATAACTCAGCGGGCCATGTCGGTTTTCTGTGGGCACGGGGCTATTTCCCGTGGTTGGAGTGGTAGCCGTTCTGGCTTTCGAATGATTTACGAGCTGCCGCCGCATCGAGCAGCGATTGGTATCGACCGAGTGCCAAATAGCGGCCGCCGAGATAGCCGTATGCTCGCCACCATGAGCGCTGATCCCACATGACGCCCGGCAATCCGGTTGAGTTTGTTCGGTGGAGCCGCTGGTTTCTGGCGTTGTCGATCGCAGTCGCCGCCCGTAGATTCAACCAGCGGTTGTCTGTGCGGTCACCATTGATATGGTCGACGCAGTCCGGCACCTCCTGACCCATGAAGGCAAAGGCCATGCGGTGCAGGCTCTGGTACTTCTTGTCGACCATCACGACCAAGTAGCCATTGGTGGCTTGGTTGCCGCGACCGATCCAGCCCTCGCACTGCCTTGGTCAACGCGCCACGTGAACAGCCCGCTGCCAGGGTCGTAGCTCAGCAACTCTACGAGGTAGTCTTGATTTTTGAACATGCGAGTCCTATGCCGGGTCATGCCCGGGCGGTGGAGGGTGCTGGAATCAATTGGCCTTCTACATGGACAGGAATTGTCCTTGTCCTCTTAGAGCCAATTGAGGGTTCAAAAAATGAACAAATGGATAAACCTGATCACTGCCGTTGTCGGACTGATCGACTCGATCATCCGTATGGGCTGGCTGTGATCTGCTTGAGGATCCGCTGGCCGATCCAGCGAACGACGGTGACGGCCTTGCTGTTGCCGATCGCCTTGTAGCGCGGCCCGTCTGGGCATTCCGCAGCGGGCTTGCCGCGCCAAGGGATCAGCGTGTAGTCGTCGGGCTGACCCTGGAGACGCTCGCACTCGCGGGGGGTGAGGCGGCGAACTGCTGGGCCACCAACCAACATATCGGCCTCGGTAACCGGATTACTGTTGTTGCGCATGTTTCCGGAGCGCAACGTAGGCGAAAGCTCAGCAACGATGTTTGGCCCCAACGCCGAGTTCGTGTTGTCCAACTGCTTTCCATAATTGCTGGTAATGGTCTGAGCCACGTCGCGGCAGTGAATATAATTTTGCTGTTGAGCACCTGCCTCTGCGGCAAGAGTTCCGACTACTTGCCCGTCAGTACCGATGTAGCGAACCTCGCTGCGGCTGTTCTGGGTAAACGCCAGTACCGCATTCTCCTGCCCGTTGTTTCGGCCCAGGGTGTGGGCTTGTTCAATGCTGATGCAAGGGTCTTGTGTTCCGTGCACTACGAGGTGGCTGTGACCGTGGTTCGCATCCTGGCCTGAGCAGCCTTGAAGCCGGCCGTAGCTCGCATCAAGTGTCGCGGCAACGCAGGGCACATCGTCGTAGCTGTATCCGCCAGACTTGCGAGCGCCCTCGGCAAGCGTCGGTGCGACGAAGAACG
This sequence comes from Pseudomonas vancouverensis, assembly GCF_004348895.1. Classification (GTDB taxonomy): domain Bacteria; phylum Pseudomonadota; class Gammaproteobacteria; order Pseudomonadales; family Pseudomonadaceae; genus Aquipseudomonas; species Aquipseudomonas vancouverensis. The sequence goes on along the minus strand of NZ_RRZK01000005.1, from coordinate 53,128 downwards.
TCTCGCTTTCCATGTCCATGCGGGTGTCTTTGGCCGTCAGGGTGGCCGCCTGCTCGATCGAGCCGACCAGGCTGTGCCCGCCGAACGCCGGTATCCCGCCGAACATCGAGACCGCCGGGCCTTCGTCCCCTTCGCAATTTACGCAGCCGTACGGTCCGAGTTCTTCGGCGAAAACTTCTCCGCATCCGCACTGGAGCGCAGGGCCGAAAGGAGCTGTTCCGGTAACGTCTTGCCCCTGGCCTCGGCGCGGCGCAGTATCCCGGCGCAGGCCTTCTCGCTCAAAAAGTACCTCGGTGGGATCGAATCCGTCTCGAGCACTTGCGACAACGAACACACGGCGGCGTCGTTGGGCCAGTCCGAAATATTGGGCGTCCAGGACCCGCCACGCGATTGTTCTTTTGGGTCCATACACACAACCAGCGTTCGGCCATTTTTTCCCTGAAGGCTGCAGTTCGCAGTCTTCCCCAGCAAGCGCGCCAAGAAAGCATCCGAAGGCGTTCCCTTTGTCACTGAGGACACCTGGGACGTTTTCCCAGACGACAACGCAGGCGGGCTTTCGCTGGCCGGCGCGAACATAGTCAGTTGCATCTGCAAGCTCCACGTATTTGATGGTGAGGGCGCCGCGCGGGTCGAGCAGACCCTGGCGCATGCCGGCGACGCTGAACGCTTGGCATGGGGTGCCGCCGACCAGTACGTCGGGTGCGGCGATCTTGCCGGCCAGGACCAGGGCCCCGAGCTTCGTCATGTCGCCGAGGTTCGGCGTGTTCGGGTAATGGTGGGCCAGCACCGCGCTGGGGAAAGCCTCAATCTCGGCGAACCAGGCGGCTCGCATGCCGAGTGGCTTCCATGCAAGCGTTGCCGCCTCGATGCCGGAGCAGACCGAGCCGTAAGTGATTTCCATAAGGCTTCCTCGGCGGAGTGGTTCAGGTTTTTTCGAATTCGCGAGCGTGAGCGGGGAATTTCAGCCGCTGCTGAATGCCGAGCATCAGCGTGCTGACCTTGGTGCCTTTGCAGAACACCGTGGCCGGGGGAAGCTTCACGTCGCAGGGCAGCACCTGTTCGCCCTGAGCCAGCGACGCCTCAACGTGCCGCGCCATGTCCGACCAGACGTGAGACTCAAGGCGAACTTCTGCACGCACAGCCTCGATGATCCACATAGGAAGGGTGACCAGGCGCTCATCGCGGGAGGCCGGAGATTGTTCTTCGGACATAGGGGATCCTCGCCGGCTGGCGTGATTCGTTGAAGGGGACGGGTTATTTCTTCGCGTAAGTCTTGGTCAGCGCCGCGTTTACCGTGTTGCCGCGCTTCAGCACGACATTTGCCAGGGCTGCGCGGTGCTTCTGGCTGTGGCTGGCCTGACTGAGCAGGCCGAAGTAGCTGTTGGCGGTTTCGCGAAGGTCCTCGGCGGGCGCTGAGGCTGTTCGCTTCAGTGCCTGGGCCAGTGATCGCTTGCGGGTTGTTCGGCGCCATGGCTTGATGACGTGGCCCACGAAATCGACGCCTCGATCCACCGGTTGCAGGATGGTCTTCGTCGGGTTCAGCTTGGCGCCCAGGCTGGGAAGGAAGGCTTCGACCTGGGCCAGCCACTGGTTGAGCTGCTGCGGCGATTCATGCAGGAACACGAAGTCATCGACGTAGCGGACGTAATGCTTGGCGCCGAGCTGGTGCTTGGCGAACTGGTCCAGCGCGTCGAGGTAGACGTTGGCGAAGAACTGCGACGAAAGATTGCCGATCGGCAGGCCGAGTCGGGCAGGCTGCGCGGTGAGTCGCTTGTGCTGCGGTACCCGGTTGAACAGGTGGGCCGGACTGCGTACTTCGTAGTCTTCGCGAGGGTCGTGCATCAGGATTTGTTCAGCGAGTGCCAGCCACCATGGCTCGGTGATCTTGGCGGCCAGCTGCTGGCGCAGGACTTCTTTGTCGATGGCGACGAAGAAGTTGGCCAGGTCGCACTTCAGGTAGAAGATCGGCTTCGACCAGTTCTGGCTGGCGCTGCGGATCTTCGCCTCAAGTCGCTTCGCTGCGTACAGCGTGCCGCGCCCAGGAATGCATGCACAACTGTCCGCTATGAAGCTGGCGTAGAAGCGCGGTGCCACACGGTTGTACAGCAGGTGGTGGACGACGCGATCCCGGAACGCTGCCGCCCAAACCTCGCGGGCTTTCGGTCTGGTGACCACGAAGCAGATGGAGCGGCCTAGCCGGTAGGTGCCGGCGATCAGGTCGCTGTGAAGTCCGATCAGGTTCTTTTCCAGATCCATCTCGAAGGCCAATGCGCTGGCGCTATTGCGCTTCGTGCGGCGGCAGTCGTAGTAGGCCTGAACAAGCTCGCTGAATGGGTAGGGGCCAACAGTCGAATCTGCGGACGGGGCGGACGCGGAGCTCGTTGTTCTTGTCGTTGTTGTTCTGATTGCCATCATCGAAGTTCATGTTGAATGCGTTGTTGGCGGAGCGCTGCGACCTATCGTGCTATCTACGTCGCCACACCGAAGGCAAAGCCGATCGGCGAGGAAACTGCGCGGGACCTGCGCGGACGCTTTAGACCGTCGGTATCCCTGATGCGCATGGCGGTGACCCAGAGGTCAGCGGCACGACCAGATTCAATTCGCACAGACCTGAAAGCCGTGACTCTCAGGTGGCGGGCGCGGTTGGGGTGGAGCGTTTCCAGGCATTCGCCTGTTTGCCAATCGAGGTTGTGACCTCTATTGCATTGGCATGCTGCGGGACGCTGATGAATCGACTTTCTTTGAATAGCCGCATCAAGAACTCGATCACCTGGACCTTTTCAACCAACAAGGTCAGGTGTGGGCGCTTGTCCGGGGTCGAATTGGCCCGGGCAATCAACATCAGCACGTCGATGCACTCATCGATCACGCGCTTCCCGAGAGACTGCTTCAGATCTCGGGGTATGTTGCGGGTGAGGTTCGTGGCCATCTGAAGCAGGCCAAGCGAAGCCTTGTAGATTTGCAAGTCCGTGTGCATCGCCATGGGCGCGCTCTCCAAGAGCAACCGGCCGCAAGCGGCCGGATTAAATAAACGAATTAATCAATCAATTGACTGCGGACGGGGCGGACGCGGAGCTCGATGACCTTGCCGAAGCTGTACTGACCGCCACCATCGAAGTGCATGACGAATGCGTCGTTGGCGGAGCGCTGCGAACTCGACCAGTACCAGGTGGGCTTGAAGGCTTCAGCGCCACCAACCTGGAAGGCTTCCAGCGTGGTCTGTGTTGGCGAATCTTCGGTGTGCAGCAGGCCAACAGGCTCGCTGTTTGGGTTGTCGCCGCTGCGCCCATACTGCCAGTTCGCTTCCGTGGTCGGTTTGAAGTGGCGGTACTGCAACTCCTGCTGATCGCGTGCCGGGATCGCCCAGTCATCGTAACCACCGATGCGCAGTGCCAGAGCCTTCTGAGCCAACTCGCTGCCAGCGGCGGCCATGGCCTCGGTATTGGCCCGGCCATTGGTGAAGCTGTCAGCGCCCTCGATCTTCTCGCCGTATTTGCCCCAGGCACCGATCAATTCGTGCTCGGCGCCGGCGGTGATGTTCAGATAGCGCTTGCCGGTGTCCGGGTCGCGGGTGATGCCGGAGAAGAAGCCGCCGCCATAGGGCTGGCCGATTGCGGGGAGGGTCACTACTGGTGCTGCTTGAGCTGCTGCGGTCATGGGTCTTTCCTCTTTTCGAAGGCAACAAAAAAGGCGCTGCTGCGCCCGGTGCCGGATCAAGAACGAATGAATGAAGGATTAAATGAAGAATCTGCGGACGGGGCGGACGCGGAGCTCGTTGCTCTTGCCGTAGTTGCCCTGAAGGCCATCACCGAAGAGCATGACGAATGCGCCGTAGGCGGAGCGCTGCGAACTCGACCAGTACCAGCAGTCCTGGGCGAACACCTCGGGACAGTTCAGCCAGCCCTGATACAGTTCGGCAGCGGCCGGCAGGAAGAAGTCGCTGTGCCCGTCGGCCGCGTAATCGTCAGCGGCATTTGCCGCAGGATGATCACCGTCGGCCAGTAGGATCAGGCTGTTTGCGTGGCCATCCGTCTTGCTGGTGGCGCCTGAATCCTTCCCGCGATTGCCCCATTCATGGTTGCCAACGTCTTTTTCGGCGAAGATCAGGTAGTGGGCGGGAACATCGCCGCGCGCTGAGACGAAACCGCCATTGATGCCGCCTTGGCCCGGCCAGTACTCGCCGACGGCGGGAATGGCGGAAGGCGCAATCGGCTGAACATTCGCTACCGGTGGCAGCGCCTGGGTGAGCAGGCCGGCGATCAGCAGTTGGGCCATCCGATCGGACGGTCCCTTTATCTTGAAGTCGTCAATCTTGATTGAAGCTGTTTTGGCTTTCATAGTGAAACCTCACAGGGTGAAATTATTCGTCATGGGCGATGCGCAAGGCTTCGCGGTCGTGGGCGAGTTTCAATTTCCGCGACACGTTTTCGGGTATCACGTATTTGTGTCGCGGCGGGGTGAGCAGGGGAAGGGATCCGCCCGGGCCAAGGCCGTGCAGGTGGTGAATCATTAGGGTGATGGCCTCGCCCTGTTCCTCGATGCCGCTCCAGGCCATCAGTTCAGCAAGGGCTTGGCGAGTGCCGGGAAGGCAGTGCAGCCTGATTTCCTCTTCGCCGCGCTCCTTCCTCTTCGCCGAGGCTTTCGCTGAGCGATCCGCATTGCTCTTGGCCATGGCCTGCCTCTTCAATTCCGTGGGCCGGTATATCCAGCCATGTCTGTCTTCGGCGCTGGCGCACCTGGTTGCTGATGCGCTTCATGCTGATGCCGGGAAGTCGAGCGAGAAGTCGGCGATCAACCGCCGGCACAACGTTTCGCTGATTTCCAGATGTCTGCTGGCCTTGTAGCGCGTCATGCCAGCGGCCTTGCACTCCATCAGCTGGGCGGCCAGCGCCGCTCTGTCCTCATCACCGATGACCCGGCCGCGCTTGCTCTTCTGCGCCTCGATCGTCCGGTAGCCGTAGGCTGGCTTTGGCGCCTGCACGACGCCCGGGCTGTCCTTGCCAACGCCGGTCGGAATCAGTTGAGCCTGGCCACCAGAGGCAAAAAAGGCAGCTTTCGCCGCCTCCAATGCACTTTGCCGCTCAAGGGCTTTTTCGATTGCTGGGTCCATATCAAGATGCTCGTGAGTTGAGGGTGATGCCGTGGTAGCGGGCGATGCGCCGCAGGACAATGCGACCAATGCCGAGTTGCTCGGCGATTGCCATCTGGCTCATGTTGGCCTTGGCCATCCGCCGAATGCGCGGTACCAGCTTCGCCTCTTCCTTGCGGCGCTCCTCCAGGGTGGCACTGGTGGGCGTGGCGAACTTGATGCCGTACAGCGCGGCGATGTAGTTGATGGTTCGGGTGGATTTGCCCAGGCCCTTGGCTGCGGCGCAGACGCCGAGTGTGGTGTAACCACGAATCGCGTCGACCAGGTCGGCATCGATTGGCGGTACCGCCACACATAAAGGGTCTGGATAGGCCCTGAAGGAATCGGCGATGACCTGCACCTGGCCGCCGGAGGCTTCGAACTTACTGATGGCTTGCTGGAGTTCGGCAGGGGTCATGGCAGCCTCACTTGATCCGGATCGAACTGTCGCCGCGCTCCAAGTGTGCGTAGGCAGGCTCTTCGATGAGTTCATGTTCCGCGTCTTCGCCGGCGGCCATGCGCTTGCGCACTGCTTCGTTGTGCTCGCGGATTTCCTTGAGTTTCGCGGCAATCGCGGTCTTGTCCGGGGCGATGCTGGACTTCACGACCGTCAGTTCATCTGGAACGGCGTCCTCGTTGTCGACGATAACTTTCTCGCGGCCGGCGGCAAGGGTGATGGTGAACAGTGGTCGCTTGATCGTCTTGATGTTCGCGGCTTCCATGTTCCGGCGCAGGTAGTCGCTGATCTGCGTGACACTGTTCGACTTGATGCGCTTGAGTTCGGCCAAGCGCTCGATCTCGTTGTCGATGGCGGTTACGTCGCTTTCGATGTTCCGGCGCAGCATGACGATGTTGTCGGCCTTCTCGTTGAAGTCGCCGGCGATCTCGTCCATGGCGTGCTGCAGGGCCTCTTTCAGGCCCTCATCATCGGTGTCGGCCATGGCCTGAAGTTCGGCGAGCTTGCCGGTGAGTGCGTAGAGCTGGGTCATGCTGCGTTCTCCTTACCAGCATTGAGCGATGCTTGTCGCTCTTCAAATGCGCGAGTTATCCGGGCGATGAAAGTCGGCTCATTGCGCCGAGTCGCCTCCCGGATGTATTTGACGTTCAGCATTTTCAGCTCATGACTAGTCACGGCCTTGCCGATTGTTTCGACTGCTGAGTTGAGCCAATCCAGACGCTCCTGCTTCTGACGCAGGATCTCGGCATCCTTGTCTGCGGCTTGCTCGATGGCCTGCTCCTCTTTGAGCTGGTCGACGTAGGTCTGGTCGTCAAACAGGCCAAGGAACACGTCGGCGCTGAAGCCGAGCATCGACAGGGCCTTCTTGATGGCGTCGGTCAGCGATTTCTTTGGCGCCTCGCCATCAGTCGTCATGCCGTAGCTGGTCTTGTACTGATAGCGGGTGCAGCCATACTGCTCGATCTCGCCGCGCTGGCCGTCCTGCATAAACCAAAGGGCAATTTTTACCGTGTGCCCGATCTCGCGACCGATGCATGCGCGCTTGTCGCCTTCGCCGGTGAAGATTTCGTGCCCCTCATCGAAGCGTTCTTCGATAATCTTCCAGCCCCAGCCGATGCCGACCGGACCAAACAGCTCGGTGGCCTTCATGACCATCGCGGTACCGCTCAGGCTGGTAATGTCCTGCCCGTTGACCTTGGCTTTCTTGGTGAACCGGGTGTCGGTCTTCTCGACCTGGCCCCAGATCCGCATATTCTGTTCGGACATGATTGCTCTCCAGTTACAGGCCGGTGCGCGCGCCATCCAGCTTTTGAGGCCAGAAGTCGAAGGCGAATGCGGAAAGGGCCATGTGCATTTTGTTGGCTTGCTCGCGACCTGGTCGGCGCAGTTCGTCTTGCAGGAAGCACCACTGCATCTCGCCGAAGCCGTACGCGTGCGGGCTGGATGCCTCGATGTGATTGGCGAGCGACTCGAAGAAGTCAGCCTGTTGCTGGGTGTCCATCCCCCAAAATGCTTTGGCGAGAATTTCCGGCGTGATCTCTACGGCAAAGTCGGAAACGGTTACTTCAACCGGTGAATTTTCCATGGGTGATCCTTGCCGCGACGTGCGCAGCGATTGAAGGTGTGAGTTATTGAGTGACGCGATCAGCCAAAGCGCTGATCAGCATCCAGATGGTGAAGAAGGCGATGGCGGGGAAGCTGCCGCGCCAGATCAGCAGCCGACGTGCACGCTGGTGACTGGTCATCGCGACACCGCCATCGGCAACTGGGCCTGCAAATGAATCTCGCGCATTTCGGCGTACATGCCCCACCAGAAGACAGTGAAGACAACGAGCAGCCAGTAGAAGGGCTTCATCAATCACCTCCCCAGTATTGAAGCGGGACGAACGTGTACTGCTCCTGACCGTGGTGGCGTACTCGCCAGTATTCGAGGTCAATACGGTTCAGCAGCTCTTGAAAGGTGTAGGAGCGGGTAGCCAGGCGCTTCACGACAGCCTCACAACCAGCATGCCGCGCCGGACCTGAACCTTGATGCGCTTTGGCAAATCAGTGACCAGAAAAAAGCCCTGACGATTCAGGGCTTCGGTCATTGCTTTGGCGTTTCTCGCGATGATGGTCATGACGCTCTCCCGAGTGCTTGTGCTCTGCCTTCTGATTGAGCCTCGTAGATTCGATTGAGGCGAAGATTGTAGGTGCGATGTTCGTCCATACAGATCGCGCCGAGTGAGTGAGCCATTTCAATGGCCATGCTCGTTTCGGCATGCAGGGTGGCAGTTGAGTTGCCGGCGTTCAGCGCCTCGAAGCGCGAATCAATCATGCCGACGGCGATATCATGCTTGCTCATGCTGCCTCCCAGTCGCCGTAATCGCGGTCTTCGTAGTCGCAGGCATCCTCCCGCTCTGCGGCAACTTGCTCCCACAGCTTTTCCTCGATCTCTTCGGCCAGGCGCTCGGCAATCGCAGCACAACCGTTCTTGCCGATATCCACGACGTTGTCGCTCTCGTCGTAGGTGTAACCAGAGACGATTTCGAACTCCATTTCGCTGTAGCCGTAGTAATCGTCCGGACTAGCCCAAGACGTTGGATCGCCCTTCACTGAAACGCAGTGCGTTACGTTGCACTGGAGGACGAACTCCTCGATGGTCACTTCGTAGGTCATGGTCGCCTCCAGATCGGCGGGGTGTTTATCCAAGTCCACTCGAAAGCACTCAGCTGCCCGCTCTATGCCGTTGGGCGCAGGGGTGAGTGCTTGCGGGTGAGGTGGAGGGGGAAGGGGATGCAGGGGGCCGCGTTGCGCGGTGTGGACTCTTCCGCATCGGTTTGCACTCAACCCAAGCTACTTATGGGCGGCCTGCCAGCCACGTTATGGCAGTAACGCTGAGTGCAAACCGATGCGCTCTCATAGAGAGGATCGGGCGGCAGCCTTGCAATCGGCTGCCGTCATTCGAAGTCCGTCTTCGCACTCAACAACACGCACGCCGCTGGTGAGTCCGCGTTCAGCGTTGAGCCTGTTCGCCTCTCGGATGCAGGCATTCAGGTCGGCGTCGGCGAAGACCTGCAGCTCACCGCGCAGGGTGATGTGAATGACCTTGTTCATCGTCTTGCTCCGGTTGGTTGATTTCCCGTCTGGCCCTATTGCGAAGGCCTATCGGTGAAATCCCGGTCACGCTACTGGCGTCAGACCGGGGTTGTTGCTTCAGCGGTGTTAGCCAGTTGCCCGCTGCTGATTGCAGGGCTGGCCGTCGTCTTCGTGGGTGGGCTTCGAGCTTCCTACCATGGTGTCAATCAGCATCTGTTCGCCATGGGTCACAGGTCCTTACAACATGCACGCTACAGCTCTGAATGCCCGATTGAATGGGGCAGGGTGCATGAGGTCCGGCGTTCCCAGCCGAGGCTATCGGGACCGCTAATTCTTGAATTCGGTGCTTCATCTCTCAGGCCCGGCTCGCTCACACCGGATCACGCTTCCCACATCGCTTGGGGCCTGCGTGCCACTTGGATGACAGCTTCAGGGCTGTCACACCTGATCGCAGCCGTCGCACTTGTTGTGCTGGCTGGCCTGCTATGCCTGCAGGCTCGGCGGTCTATCAATGTTAAAGAGCGGTCGGGGCTTCTTCAGGCCCTGGCGCCTCGTTGTTCTGTGGCGTTGAGACAAATCTACAACCTGAAGTTACAGCGCGCAAGTGTTTAGGTTGTAAATTTTTCGAAGAAAAGTTGTAGTCATGAAAAATCAGTAACTTAAAGTTGTTTTTGAGGGCGAAAAAAAGCCCGCTGGATGGCGGGCTATCGCTGAAATGGAGGCTACATCAATGAAATCCGCCAGACCAGAAGACCCGGCCGAGTACGACAAGCTCCTGATCCTGCACCTGCTGTGCCGTGTACTCCTCGTCTGGGTGCTCGTCACGATTGAAGCTGCGCAACCGAAGGCCACCACCAGGGAGTCGGTACAGCTGCTTCACCCGTAGCTGACCAGCGTGGTCAATGGCGTACATGTCGCCGTCTAGAACGCGCGTATTGCCTGTGTCCACCGCCACGGTAGAGCCATTGCGCAATACCGGCTCCATGCTATTCCCCGCGACCGTTACGCATTTCGCGCTTCCCGGATCGACACCCTTGTTTCTGAGGCTTATCCGGCCAAACCGCAGCTTACGGTTCGAGGATTCCTGAACTGCCGTCCTGCCGCAGCCAGCCGACAACTCTACTTCCTTGAGGAACGGCACATAGACCTCGTCGTCTTCCAGCGGGGTGCTGTCATCCCAGACATCGATGGGGCCGAGCATTTCTGCGTTGGAATCAATGGTTGGTCTTGCAGGGGCATCCCCAGTAACGAGAAACCCAACTGTGGTTGATAAGGCCAAGGCTATCTCATCCAGCCGCCGGCCGCGCGGAACGGACACTTCAGACTCCCATTTCTGAACAGCCTGAGGGGATACAGAAAGGCGCCTCGCCAGCTCTGACTGGTTCAAGCCTGCTTGTTCTCTTTTGCGCGCAATGCGCTTGCCTAATGTGCTCATGCGCCAATCATGCAACCCGCAGTTGTGGTTTTCACTGTGAATGTAAGTTGTGGTTTTTCCAATCGTGCGATAACCTCTGGTTGTAACTGTAACTTTGAGGTTCAAAATGGAAGAGCTACCGATCTGTAAGGCAGCCAAGGCTGCTGGCGGCCAATCCGCCCTTGCTCGCCTCCTCAAGGTCACTCCTCAGGCGGTGCAGAAAATGTGCGCCTCTGGGCGTGTGCCTGCCGAGCGAGTTCTCGAAATTGAAAAGGCTACTGGCGTCTCCCGCCATGAGCTTCGCCCTGATATCTACCCCGTTGCCGCCTAACCAAATTTCAACCACGCAAGGAATCACTAAATGGCTTTCGTAAATCCAGAGCACAAGCGCATCAAGGATCGCAAGGTCCGCTTCAACAGCACGCTTGATCGAATTCTCGGCCGCGCCGCACAGCGCGCAGAAAGACAGCACGCCACCTATCTGTTTGAGGTGATCGAGTGGGCAGTCGAGAACGGTGTGATCGAAGCCCTGAGCAAGGACGAGAAGAAGTCTAGCGCGGCTTAACGGCCCTATGGAGGGCCAAATGCCTGAGTTCGATTACGAGGGGCTCAGCCCCGGCGCAAAAACAAAGATTGCTGCCCTGGCCCTGAAGAAGGGCTGGAGCATTGAGCAAGCCATTGAGGCTATTGGGATTGAATTCGTCGCCATGGGCGGCCCGACCCTGATGTATCGACAAAAAGGGAAGCTGTATCAGCTGGCCCCTAAAGAGACCCTCGATAGGTCCTAAATAGCGCAGGAGAAGGGTATGAAAGCCACAAGGCAACCAACAGCTTCAGAAATTGAAACGCTTCGTGAGGTTCTGGTGCTGAGCCTCTCGAAGGCCTGCCAGCAAGACATGAAAGACCTGGCCATTGAATGCGCCAAGTCTATCAAGGCTGCCTTTGATGAGCTTTACGGCGTTAGCGAGTCAAGCCCTGAGAAATGTTCATAGGAGCCTTCTTGATGGACTCGAAATGCTCCGTCAGCTGTTTGTGGACATCGATGATCGTGCTGGCCTTTTCATCGGCAACGCTGAGCTTCAGCTCCCCCGCACGAATTAGCTCGATAACAACTTCCAACGCCGCAGTTGCTGACTGTGTAGCGAGACTTTTGTCTGTCATGTCCGGCCTCCAAGGCCTTCGTTTGTGGAAATTCGAAACTACCACGGAAGCGCCGGACACCTATAGCGCCTGAATTTCAGGCACAAAAAAGCCACCGGGCATGGTGGCTGATTCGTTGACGCTTTGAGCGAGGTAACTATGACAAACATCATTCCCATTGACAAGTCCAGGGGGTTCACCCGAATGGACAACAGCCTCATGGAGTCGTTGGCCACGGTTGATCTGCCTGCGCGAGACCTGCGCGTTCTGATGGCCATTGCGCGCCAGACGATTGGCTATCAGCTGGACACCAAGCGTCTCACTGCCGACGAGATCGGCAAGCTCACCAACATGCGCCGGGATGTCACCTCCAAATCGATCAGTCATCTGCTCGAGCGCCGGATCATCTACCGGGTCGGCGGAAGCCGTGGCGACATCGGTATTTCCCCCATCTCCGAATGGTCGTTTTTCGAAGAGAAAGCACCTCGTCTCACTGAGACCAAAACGTCTCACTCAGCCCAAATCGTCTCACTGAGATCAGATGCGAGTGAGACCAAATCGGCAACTTGCCTTCTTTATACAAAGAAAGAACCCCTATTAACTCTTCCTTCGGAAGAGATTAATCCGCCCCAAGCAGAATTGGCTGAGCCTGGTGCTGAAAAACCAGCACGCAAGAAACCTTTCGGGCTCAAGCAGATGATCGCCGACAACCCGCACGCCATCCCTGAGCAACTGCTCGTTGACTGGCTATCCCTCCGCAAGACCAAGCGCGCAGCGACTACTTCTACGGTCTGGGATTCCCTGAATGCTGAAATCGCCAAGTGCCAATCTGAGTTTGGTATCGACGCCACCACCGCGATGACCGAAGCGCTGTTGGCTGGCTGGCAAGGATTCCGAGCCGCCTGGATTGCCAAGCGTCTTGCTGAGGCTTTGCCACAACCTACCACACAGTCCCGGCACGCCGGATTCGATCAACGCGACTACCACGCCGGCCTGATCCAGCGTGAGGACGGTTCCTATGCGTTCTGAGCCAGCCGTATCCCTTGTGGAAAACGCCCCGGGCGAGCGCATCCAGCCTGCGGAGTGTGAGACCCATGGCGCATTCGAGCAGAAGGTCATCGTGATGCTCGGCCGTGAATTCAAAATCGGATGCCCTGAGTGCTCCCGCATTCGTGCCGAAGAGGAAGCCGAGCGCAAGCAGGCTCAGGAAGCAATGGTGGTGCGGATGCGGATGGCTGAGAAGCTCGGCGCCGCCCTGATCCCGAAACGCTTCGCCATCAAGACCTTTGAAAACTACATCGCCGAGAGCGCAGGGCAAACCAAGGCACTCGCAAAGTGCCAGAGCTACGCCAAGTCCTTTGGCGAGCACTTCAAGGCTGGTCGTTGCATGCTGCTGCTGGGCAAGCCAGGCACTGGCAAAACGCACCTCGCCGTGGCGATTGCAAACGAGATCATGGCCACCAGTTCGGCTACCGCCGTTTACCGAACGATAGGCTCGATCTTGCAGGCTATCCGGGCCACCTATGACCACTCCAGTGACCGCACTGAAGCCGGGATCTACTCCAGCCTCATAGAGCCATCGCTCCTGATTCTTGATGAGATCGGCGCCTCCAAGGAAAAGCCCAGCGAGTTCGAGCTGTCGACGCTGTTCGCCATCATCAACGGCCGGTACGAAGAACAGCTACCGACCATCATTGTTTCCAACCTCGGCGCCCAAGAGCTGCCGGCCGCCATCGGCGAGCGCTGTGCTGACCGCTTGCGCGAGGGCGGCGTGATCGTTCTGCCATTCACCTGGGAATCACAACGCGGCAAGGAGGGATTCTGATGGCCAATCCAGCACAGAAAACAGCCATGGCCGCAGAAGACCTTGTGCGCCTGCGCGATGAGATCGCAATGCACGCCTTGAACGGCTTGCTGATCAATGCGCAATGGGGCTACACGAATAGCGAAGGCATTCGGAAGGTTTATCAAACACAGCAGGAATATACCGATCAAGCGTATCGCCTTGCCGATGAAATGCTGGCTTCTCGGGAGCGCATCTGATGATTCCTCAATCAGCAATGACACTGCTCTGCACCCTGGCCGGTTTTGCCATAGGTGTGTTCTGCGTCCTGATCACAATGGCGGTGACAGCATGAGCGATTACAGCGAACTGAAGTTATTGGCTGAGGCATTCCCGGCCGACCTGGATTGGGACAGCAACACCGAACCATTCTTTAACGGTCCTTCTGGCGAATCGCTTGGTGGCGGCGCGACTGGTTTTTACTCCGTCTACGGCAAGCCATTCCGTCTCGAAGGTGATGACTATGACTACGACGGGCCTACCTATGTCGAGGCATGCAACGCTGATTTCGCCAAGTTCATGGTTGCTGCGCGTGATGGCGTGCTGGCCCTGATCAAAGAACTGGAATCGCACAAACGTATGCTTCTGGCGGTTGCTTGCGACATTGGCGCGATTGGTAAAGCACTCAAGGCCGATATGAACGCTGACGGCGATGAGTTGCTTGGCATGGTCATCGACCTGAAAGCACAGAACAGCCGCATGCTTGGCTGGGTCAAAGACATCAGCAAAACATCTGGTGACAAGGGTGCCGTCATGGGCGCGCGCCAATTGCTCAAGGAGTTCGCCGAATGAATGACTTCCGAGACTTGAAAGCGATTGCCGAAGCGTGCCAGCAGCACCAGACGCTGCGCTTCATGCCCAGCCACGGCGCGCTTTACATCCGCAACGACAACGGCATCGTCTTTGACGTGCATCAGAACCGGTCATTCCCCGAGTTCATGGCGCAGAACAAGGACTATGCGGACCTGATACTTGCCGCTAGTCCATCGATCATTCTGGCCCTGATCGCCGAGAACGAGCGGCTTCAAGACTGTGAAGACGTTCTGCGACAGCTCGCCAGCTACGTTGGCGCCGGAGGCTACAACGCGCCAGAAGTAGACCCTGAAGTCTTCGCCCGAAAGATCCTCGACGGAATCAACATCCTGAACGATCCACTTGCCCAGTTGGTGATCGAGAAAGGTGAGCGGATCGCTCAGCTCAAGGCCGAGTGCGAGGCGCTGCGCAATGCCGCGGTAAAAGTGATCGAGATGAACCGACAGCATGCCAAAGATCAATACGGTGATGCAGAAAAGGCTGAGTCATGGTCATGCGTCACTGTATTGCGCGCCGCCATAGGCAACGGGGAGCAGTCATGAATCCCGAATACACGATCCGCGACCTGCGCGACGTCAACCGCCTTGCGGGTGTGCTGCATACCATCGACCTGACGAAGCCGAAGGTGGTGGTGATCCGCGACGAGAAACGCCCGGACATCTGCAACCGGAAGATGTGGGCGATGCTCAAGGACGTCTCCAACCAGGTCGAGTGGTACGGCAAGAAGCTTTCGGACGAGGACTGGAAGCACGTTTTCAGCTCCGCACTGATGAAGCAGGACGTGGTGCCAGGTATCGATGGTGGCTACGTCGTCTTAGGCGTATCGACCCGCAAGCAGTCGCAGAAGTGGTTCAGTGATCTGTTCGAGCTGATGCACGCCTTCGGCGCCGAGCATGGCGTGCGCTGGACCGAGCAGGACAAGTGGGGAGGGCGGTACTGATGCGCGTAGCCCCCAAACCGCCGCGACCGAAGAAGTGCAAGAACCCTGAGTGTGCATTGGAATTCATCCCGTTCAGCACCACGCAGAAGGTGTGTCACTGGAAGTGCGGCCTTGCCATCAAGGAAGTGAACGAGGCGAAGGCACGCAAGGCCATCGCCGACCTCGGCCGTAGGGAGATCCGCGCAGCCCGGGAGCGAATCAAGACCCGCGGCGACCACACGAAGGAAGCCCAGGCTGCGTTCAACGAGTGGGTCCGCCTGCGTGACGCTGCGCTGCCATGTATCAGCTGCGGCCGGCACCACCAAGGCAAGTACGACGCCGGGCATTACCGCACTGTAGGGAGTAATCCTGCGCTGCGATTCGAGCCGCTCAACTGCCACAAGCAGTGCGTGCCGTGTAACCAGCACAAGTCTGGCGACATCGTGAATTACCGAATCAACCTGTTGCAGCGGATCGGCGCCGAAATGGTTGCATGGATCGAAGGGCCTCATGAGCCCCGGCGCTACACCATCGAAGAGTTGAAGGCCATCAAGGCGAAGTATCGGGCATTGACCAGGGAACTGAAGGGAGCGCAAGCATGATGAAACTCAATTCGGCGCGGGCAGCTTGGCATGATGCGCTCTACACCCCATGGGATAGCCAGGGCTCCCACGTCGAGCAGATTGGCCTGCTCGGTTGCTCGGTGCAGAAGACCGAGAAGTCGGTGAACAGCCGGCACGCTATGCAGCAGTCCGTTTCGGCTCGGATTCAAATCGCCATCGCCTCGCTCCCTGACGACCTGCGTGCATTCGGCAACCACATGTACAGCCCGCTGGCCACGGACGACGAAAAGGACGAAGCGGAGGACCTGTTGTTTCAGGTTGCCTACCAGAACTCCTCGCGGCTCGCGGTGATGTCAGCCGCCAAGATGATGCGGGCCCGGTACGTGTGCGCCGCCATCCTGCACCGGTACCGCCAAATCAATCAGGGCGGCCAAGGGGAGGGCATCGATCCACTGCCCACCGTGTTCAAGCTTCGGGTGTGGATCTACGACACCTACGGTATCGAGCTACCAGGTGACCAATGGGCGCGTGATTGGGGGGATTTCGTGGAGCATTGTTTCGACGCATGCAACTGGCTGGACAAGGAGGCGCTTGTGCCAGTTTCCGGCGCAATCAAAATGATGAAGGAAGCTGCTTGACGCCATGTCGGCGTTTTGGCACTATTTCGCCACTGTTAGAGTTTTGCCTACGGCAACTTACTCGAATCATTCAAAAAGCCCAGCCATCGCGCTGGGCTTTTCCGTTTTCGGCTCCACCACACCCATTGCTCCGAGCTGGGAGTGCTGCTGGAGCTGATTCAATCCGCAGGCGAAAGACCGGAAAGACCCTCCTGCCTATTCGACATAAGAGGATCTACCGATGACTCACATCATTCGCTGCAAAATGACTCTGCGCTCCAAAGGCCTTGTTCAGGGCTCGTCGGAATCACTGACCCGTCTGCACTTCGGCGCAGTATGGTCAGCCAATCCGACCGAAGAAGACGCGATCTATGGCAAATACACCCCTTACGGCGAATACGTCGTGAACGTGGCTGCAGATCGCGCCGAGCATTTCGAAGAAGGTAAGGACTACTACTTCGACATCTCGCCAGCTTTCTGAATTCTGCGCTGCTCCGTGCTGCACTTGGCCGCCACCTGACGGCCCTTTTATTCGGGCTCCCTCGACAGAGATAGCCACGCTTTAACCGGGTCTCAATAGGCCCTCATATTCCTCGGAGACTCCAATGGCTGAACCAGCAAGCACTGCTGCCAGTGTTCTGGTGGCGAAATACGGCATTGTGATTGGCGCCTTCCTTGGAGCGATCCTTTCCCTCGGCTTCCTGAAGGACCTCACCCGAGGCCAGGCGGCCTTTGCCGTATTGACCGGGTTCTTCTTCTCGATCTTCCTCACGCTGCCTGTGAGCAGTTGGCTCGCCCCTAGGCTTGACCTCCCGCTGGATGACTACTTCCTCTGTGGAGTGTCATTCGTGCTTGGCCTGACGGCGATGAACATCATCCCGGCCATCAAGGCGGCAATGGGCGCCTTTGTAACGGCGCGAGGTGTTTGACATGAGCACTATTCTCACTGCAATCGATGCACTGCTCTGCGTCCTGGTGGTGCTGGCAGCACTGGAATACTTGCGTGCGGTCGACTTTATGAAGCATCCGGTGTTGGCCATCGCGTTCTACCTCGTAGCTATTGGTGCCTTCGGCCTGCTCGTCGAAATGATTCGGGGTAGCAGCGCTTCATTTTTCTCCGTGACCCTGCACTCGGGCGTCGTCCTGTACGCCTGGGCACGCCGCCAGTACATCTTCACTCAGGACTGGAGCTGGAAAGGGGAAGAGCGGCGCAACAGCTATGAGTCTGTTGGCCTTATCCAAAACTCAAAGGCGCCAGGTCGCAATCCCTAAGCCGCGACACGTTTCGCGAAACATAAAATTGTGTCGCAACACTGGAGGTGTTTGTGGATCGGCCCATGCCTCCAGCTTCACTGCTTAAATTGTCGGATCTATCGGACTTCGGCATCCGGCTCGCTCCTGCGCCTGAAGTGTGGGAGTGGCTGAGCGCCGAGATCCTCGCCGACACCGGCAAAATTCACAACGAAGACCATGCGCACCTGTTGGATGCAGACATCCAGATCATGTGGG
Source organism: Pseudomonas vancouverensis (assembly GCF_004348895.1). GTDB lineage: Bacteria > Pseudomonadota > Gammaproteobacteria > Pseudomonadales > Pseudomonadaceae > Aquipseudomonas > Aquipseudomonas vancouverensis. Next base: position 35,647 of record NZ_RRZK01000005.1, on the reverse strand, counting down.
CGTCATCTCATTTCGAGAAGCAAGGTCGTACGGTCCTCGGTCAAGCCGAGCAGGTCGCATTCCGTGCAGGTGGCTGGCAGAAGGCCCGGATGGAACAGCAGATGCGTGACTGGTTCGGCGGTGTGCCGGCTTTCATCATCACGCTGGCTGCCGACTACTGCGATCAGTGCAGCGACCTTGAGTTCTGTGCCCTGATCGAGCACGAGCTCTACCACATCGCCCAGGCGACGGATAAGTACGGCCAGCCAGCTTTCACCGAGGAAGGCATGCCCAAGCTCAAGATACGTGGACACGACGTGGAAGAGTTCGTCGGAGTGGTTCGCCGCTACGGTGCGAGTCATGACGTTCAAGCGTTGGTGGATGCAGCGAACAGTCCTGCCGAGGTGGGGAAATTGAACATTGCGAGGGCCTGCGGAACCTGCCTGCTGAAGCTGGCCTGATATCAGACAGGCATCGGACAGGTGAGAATCTATGGCAGTCCTCCAGCGTGAGGTGAAGGCTTTTATCGTTCAGGCCTTGGCGTGCTTCGACACACCTTCCCAGGTGGCTGAGGCAGTCCAGAAAGAATTCGGCTTGACGATCACTCGGCAGCAGGTCGAATCACACGACCCGACGAAGACATCAGGGAAGTGCCTGGCCAAGCGCTGGGTGACCCTGTTCCACGACACCCGCCAGCGATTCCGAGACGACACCGCAGACATACCGATTGCCAACCGGGCGTTCCGTCTGCGTGCCCTTGGCCGAATGGCTGAACGCGCTGAAAGCATCAAGAACCTTGCACTGGCCGCACAACTCATGGAGCAGGCAGCCAAAGAGACTGGCGGGGCATACACGAACAAGCAACAGGTGGATTTGAGTTCCGCTGATGGCTCGATGAGTCCCAAGGCGGCGCCAACCGGAGTAGATGCGGCCCTCGTTAAGGCCCTGGTAGACAAGCTGGTTGACTGATGGCTATCAAACCGATCGAGTGGGACACGCTTTCCGTTGACGAGCGTGCCGCCTTGATCGCAGCGGGCGAGCATAGCCCTCTGGCCTTCACCAGCCTCTGGTTCAACATCACCCAGGGCGACAGCTTCAGAACGAACTGGCACCACCACTACTTCGACTACGCCGCCCGTAAGATGCTTGCCGGCGAAGCGCAGAACATCGTCGTCAACATTCCACCAGGTGGCACCAAGACCGAGTTCTGGTCGGTGCACCTGCCGGTCTACACGATGGTCAAGCACCGCCGGGTGCGCATCCTCAACACCAGCTACTCCAAGAACCTGGTCGACGAGAACAGCGAGCGCAGTCGCGCCCTGGTCAAGTCCTCCGAGTTCCGCGAGTTCTACCCCTTCGACATCGAGAAGGACAAGGTAGACGACTGGACGCTGGCCAAGGATGGGAAGCGCGTACACCAACTGTTCAGCCGCTCGAGTGGCGGCCAGATCACGGGTGTCCGTGGCGGCTACATGGGCGACGGCTACACCGGCCACATCCAGGCGGATGACTGGGACAAGATCGACGACCTGTTCAGCGAGGCCAAGCGGCGCAAGTCTCACACGCGCTTGGTGAACACCCTGCGCAGCCGGAAGGCGCACAGCGGCACGCCATTCGTTGCGATCCAGCAGCGTGGACACGTCGATGACTCGACCGCGTTCCTGCTATCCGGCGGCATGGGCCTGAAGATCGATCTTCACATCAAGATCCCGGCCCTGGTCAATCAGGAGTACATCGATAGCCTGCCTGACGGCATCCGCGAGCGCTGCATCAAGTGCGTATGCGGATCGGAGCAGGTGGACGGCTACTGGTCGTACTGGCCGGCCAAGGAAAACGTTCACGACCTGATAGCGCTGCGCACGGCTCACCCGTACACGTTCAGCAGCCAGTACATGCAGAACCCCGACACGCTCGACGGCGGGATCTTCTCGGCTGAAGACTTCCAGTACTACGGCGACGTAGATGCCGGGGCCGATCTGCCTCTGCCGGAGAAGTTCGACTATCGCTTCATCACCGCAGACACCGCCCAGAAGACCAATACTTGGAACGATTGGACTGTGTTCGGGGAGTGGGGCGTGGCCGAGGGACGCATCTACCGACTGAGCATGAAGCGCGGACGTATGGATGCGAAGACCCTGCGCCGCGAGTTCGAGGCATTCGTCAAAGGTGCTTGGGCCAAGAACGGGAAAGCCAACGGCATCCTGCGTCGGGTCTACGTCGAGGACAAATCAAGCGGTACCGGCCTGATCCAGGAGATGGAGAAGCGGCTGCCGCTCAAGGTGACGCCTGTCCCTCGGGATCGCGACAAGCTGACCCGCGCACTCGACGTGCAGGGCTTCCATGCTGCCAAGCTGGTCTGCCTTCCATACGACGACAGCCAAAACTACGAGTTCGTGTGTGAGGTCGCATCCTTCACTGCCGACGACAGCCACAAGTACGACGACCAGACCGACGTGATGATCGACGCCTTGTCCGAGGTTTACATCAAAGGCAAGCGCTCAATCCGCGACCTCCTATAACCCAATCGGTGACCCCATGAGCAAGAAGGGCTTAGTGCCAGCAGACAAAAAGCTGGGCAAAGCCCTTGTTCGGGCTGCTCAGAAGTACGAGGCGCAGATCAAGTCGTCGAGTGACGGCCTGGTGAACGTCGTGTCGGGTCTCGGCACTCAGAAGGCAAAGCGCTCACACAACCAGTTCCAGTACGGATTCCTCAACGACTTCCAGCAGCTGGACGCGGCCTATCAGACGAGCTGGCTTGCTCGGGCGATCGTGGACTATCCAGCCGAGGACATGACCCGCGAGTGGCGCACCCTCAAGTGCGACGACGCGGATGTGATCCGGGCTGAAGAGGATCGCCTGAACCTGCCGGCCATGGTCAGCGAGGCAACCAGCTGGGCGCGCCTGTACGGTGGCGCTGGCATCCTCATGCTAACCAATCAGGACCTGACCAAGCCGCTCAAGCCGGAAAAGATCAAGAAGGGCGACCTGTACCGCCTGCTGGTGATCGACCGCTTCGACATGACGGCGATGGACCTGAACCAGACCAACATCCTGGCCGCGAACTATTTACAGCCGGAGTTCTACACCATTTCCGCAGGTGCACAGCAAATCCACTGGACGCACTTCGCCCGGTTCGCCGGTGCCAAGCTGCCACGTCGCCAGCGCGCACAGACGCAGGGGTGGGGCGACTCAGAGCTGCGCAAGTGCCTCGACGACGTCATGGACATCGTCGCCAGCAAGGACGGCATTGCCGAGCTGATGCAGGAGGCGAACGTCGACATCATCAAGCGTGTCGGACTCTCGGATGAGTTGGCCAGCGATCAGGACGAAGCCATCACGGCGCGCTACGCCCTGTTCAGCATGATGAAGTCCTCGATCAATTTGGCGCTTCTGGACGACGAAGAGACCTATGACCGCAAGACGCTTGACCTGTCCGGTGTGGCGCCGGTGCTCGACCTGCTGATGACGTGGATTGCTGGCGCTGCCGGCATCCCGGTGACTCGCCTGTTCGGCGAATCTGCGAAGGGCCTCGGCAACACCGGAGAGGGTGATGACACCAACTACCACAACCAGCTGTCCTCGAAGCGCTTGACCCAGATCGACCCAGGTCTTCGCCAACTCGACGAAGTTCTGGTGCGCTCGGCTACCGGGCAGTGGATCAACGACTTCAACTACGTCTGGAACCCGTTCAAGCAGCCCGACCTTGTCCAGATCGCCCAAGCCAACAAGGCCAAGGCCGAGACCGACATCCTGTACAAGGACGCCGCCATCGTCACCACCAGCCAGATTCAGCGCCGGCTGCAGGCCGAAGAGCTCTATCAGTTCGACGACGACAAGATCGCCGCCCTGGAAGAGGACGAAGACCTGACCATGTTCAACGACCCGCCAAACGATGGCGATAAGGACGAATGACGCATGGACATGATCGGCATCCAGTACAACGCCAAGCTGCAGCGGCTGGTGAAGCAGGTAAAAGCCGATATCTCGGCCGAGATCATGCCTCTGGTCCGCCAGCTTGCCCCGGAGTATACGCAGGACGCAGTGGTCACGACTGATGCCTGGTCTGACCTAATCCTGAGTGCGATGTCCCGACTGATGCAGAAGTGGCAGTCGGAATGGGTCAGTGCTGGCGCAAACCGGATAGCCGCCGAGTTCGTCCAGTCGTCGCTGAAGAAGTCCGAACGAGACCTGAAGAAGTCGGCCGGCATCGACGTGTACAGCGGCAACAGCGCATTGCAGGACTACCTGAAGGCATCGGCCCAGCAGAACGCCCAGCTGATCAAATCCATCCCCGCCAAGTACCTGGAAGAGGTGCAGACGCTGGTGATGGCGAACATGCGCTCAGGCATGCGCCCCGGCTACATCGAGAAGGCGTTGCAGGAGCAGTTCGGGGTGACGCAGCGCCGGGCCAAGATGATCGCCCGCGACCAGACGTCCAAGATCCAGGGTGAGCTGGCCGAGAAGCAGCAGAAAGGCGCCGGCTTTGAGTACTTCCAGTGGATCGACTCCGACGACCGCCGTGTGCGTCACCGGCACCACGAAATCGCCAACAAGGTCACCGCGTACGGTAAAGGGATCTACCGCTGGGACGACCTGCCGCTGAGTGACGACGGCAAGCCGATCAAACCCGGTTCCGACTATCAGTGCCGATGCATCGCGCGCCCAGTGAGCGCACGCGAGGTCAAGGCCAATCAAGACGCCGGACGCACAGCGCCTGGCGTACTTCGCTAAATCATCCAATCCGCGAGGCCGCAACATGAAGTGCACGGTTTTCGACCGGGCTGGGTATCGCATCACCCAGCGAGAGTACACCGACGAGGGTTTTCTCAAGGTTCCGGGTCGGGTTGCCCGCACCGGCATTCAGGAGTACCTGGCCCGCGAGCTTGGGCTCGATGGCGACCCTAACCGCATTGTGCGCGTGTACAGACCGCCCGAAGAGGTTTTTGCGCCCGATTCGTTGAGCACCTACGACGCCAGCGACATCACCAACGACCACCCGAAAGAACTGGTCACGGCGCTCACTTACAAGGGCGTTGCGGTTGGTGTGGTTCGAGGGCCTGGGCGCCAAGACGGGGATTTTGTTGCTGCCGACCTGATCGTCAAAGACCAGAAGACCATCACCGACATTAATGCCGGCAAGTGCGAGATCTCCGCCGGCTACACCGCAATTTACGACGAAGCACCAGGCGTCACCGAAGACGGCCAGGCGTACCACTACATCCAACGTGAAATTCGAATCAACCACGTTGCGATCGTTGATAGAGCAAGGGCGGGCGCCAATGCCCGCGTTTTTGACCACAACCCAGGAGGCAACACAATGCCTGTACTTATCACCACCGATAGCGGGCGCAGCGTTGATGTTGCTGATCCTGCGAACGCCCAAGTGGTCGCCGACTCGTTCGACCGACTGTTGAAGCGTGCAACCGATGCGGAATCCAAGGCTGATAAGGCCCAGGCTGCCGCTGACTCTGCCACTGAGAAACTCGGCGAGGCGGTCAAGGCTTCGAGCGACGAGGCCATCAAGGCTCGCGTCACCGCGATCTCCAGCACCCACGCACTGGCCCGCAAGGTCGCTGGCGACAGCTTCACCTGCGACAGCCTCGACGTGATCGAGATCAAGCGCGCCGCGCTGGCCGTGGCCCTGCCGAAGCGCGACTGGTCGGACAAGTCCGCCGGCTACGTTGAAGCCGCCTTCGACGCTGAGTCCGACAAGGACGAGGAAGAAGAGGAAGACGACGACAAAGGCGAAAAGAAACCGAAAGCGCCAACCGGTGACACCGCCGCACTGTTCGCCCAGTTCGTTCAGCTGGCCAAGGACGGTGCAACCACCCCCGCGACCACCGATGCCGCACCGACCCCGTACCAGGCGCACAAGAAAAGCTTGTCCGGCGCCCACAAACAGAAAGGAGCCTAACCATGCCAGTTCAAGGTGGTAACGCAATCAACCACGGCGTCGCGTACGCGGGCATGGTCGCTGATGGCGAAGTGTCCAACGGCGTCTCCAAGGTCAACAAAGGCACTGTCAACATCGCTTACGGCCTGGGCGTGGTGAGCGACGGTGACGACGGCGCCAAGCTGCCTGTAGCCGCTTCGACCGCCGCTCAGTTCATCGGCGTCGTGAAGCGCGAGCTGAACCGTGCCTACACCCAGGCTGATGTCTTCGGCGCAGTCGCCAAGCGCGACATGACCGTCGAGACCATGGCGTCTATCTGGGTGACTGCTCGCGTAGCCGTTGCCAAGGATGACCCTGTGTACCTGGTCGTCGGCGACGGCACCGGCACCAACCAGGGCCAGTTCTCCAACGTGGTCGGCGCTGCCGCCACCCTGGCAGTCCTGATCCCGAACGCCAAATGGGTCAGCACCGCCGGCGCCGGCGCACTGGTTAAAATTTCTCTGAAGGTCGGGGGCTAATCGACATGACTCAGCTTAAGAAAATCGTCGTAGCCATCGATGCCGCTATCGCGCACCAGATCGGCCGCGATGCGTACCAAGTGACCTTCAACGACGGTCTGCCGACTCTCGATGACGGCCTGGCGTTCTACATCAGCCAGTTGGCTAGCCTGGAATCTCGTATCTACGAGGCCAAGTATGCCGCTATCAACTACATGGAGCTGATCCCGGTCGACACCTCTCTTCCTGAGTGGGTCGATCAGTGGGACTACATCAGCTACGACGGCGTGACCATCGGCAAGTTCATCGGCGCCAGCGCTGACGACCTGCCCGATGTGACGGTCAACGCGAACAAGTCGGTTGTGCCGATCGGCTACGCGGGAAACAAGTACAGCTACAGCCTGGATGAACTGCGCAAGTCGCAACAGCTTCGTATCCCGCTGGACACCACCAAGGCACGACTGGCCTTCCGTGGCGCCCAGGAGCACACCCAGCGCGTGGCTTACTTCGGTGACGCCGCTCGCGGCATGACCGGCCTGTTCAACAACCCGAACCTGGCACTGTCGAACTCCACGCTGAACTGGTACGACCCAGCAACCACTGGTGACCAGATCGTCGCTGACCTGAATAAGATCCTGGTTGATGTCTACATCAATTCGGCCACCGTTCACGTCCCCGACACCATCATCTTGGATGCTGCCCGCTTCGCGTTCATCTCGAATAAGCGGATGGGCACCATCACCGACAAGACGATGCTGGAGTACTTCCGAACCAACAACCAGTTCACCGCTCTGACTGGTCGTCCGATCAACATCTTCAGCCGTCTGCAACTGTCCGCTGCCCAACTGGCCGCCGCCGGCGTGTCCAACGGTAACAAGGACCGTATCGTCGCTTACGAGCTGAACGACGAGAACCTGGGCATGCAGGTGCCGATCCCGTGGCGCTCCCTGGCTCCGCAGATGTTGAACCTTAAGGTCAACGTGCCGTGCGAATACAAGATCAGCGGCGTTGAATTCCGCTATCCGTTCTCTGGCGCATACCGCGACCAGTTCTAACCAGACGATCCATGGCCGCCTCTGCTATGCCCGGGGCGGCGGCCAATGATTCCGGGCGAGGATTCGACATGTTCCTGAAGAACGAAGCAGCACGACTGATCACCATCAACCACCTGGCGGATGGCGTTGAAACCAGCTACCCGATCCTGCCAGGTGAAAACCCGTCGGTCGAAGTGCCGGACGCAGTGGCCAAAATCGATTTCGTGAAGGCTCTGTTGAATAGCGGTGATCTGCGCCGCGTTGGCGCTGATGAGCTTGAAAGCGAAGATGATGATGAAGGCGACGACGACATCGAGGCGCTGCGCGAACAGGCAGGCCGAGCCGGCGTAAAGGTCAACAAGACCTGGGGCAAGGCTCGCCTGCTGGAAGAGATCGCCAAGGCCTCCAAGACCGAGTAATACCCGGGCGCCTGGCGCCCACCCATTCAAACCGGAGAGCCCATGTTAATCACCCCCGAGATGATTGCGGCTTTTCGCAGCAATCCCGTGCTGAAGGCGTTCGCAGATCCCGCGAAGTGGCCAGACGAGTACATCGTCGAGGCCCTTTGTGAGGCTGGCACCGAAACCGGCTCAAGCCGCTGGGGTGCTCTCGAACTGACCTGCGACAACTTCAAGTGGCGCGGCATGCAGTACTTCGCCGCTCACTGGCTGGCTACCAACTTTTCCACCCTCGGCTCAACGGCACCGCCAGGCTCCGATGCGCGTCTCAACGTGGCCCAGAAGTCGGTCGGTGATGAATCGATTGCCTACCGCGTTCCGCAAATGATGGACGCTGGCACCGACTGGCTGACCTACACCAACTACGGCCAGCAGTTCTACAGGCTCAAGAAGCGCGCCGGGATGGGTGCCAAGGCGGTTTAGATGATTACTCTCGACATCCAGGGCTTTCAGGAACTGCAGGACGAGCTGGCGAAAGAGCTGGACGCGCTGAAGTCGAACAAGGTTGTCACCGTCGGCATCCATGAGGAAGCCGGCGACGTTGAGTCGGGCGACCTGACCATGGCCAGCCTTGGCGCGATCAACGAGTTCGGCGCCGACATAAAACACCCAGGCGGAACGTCCTACGGCTACGCCAGCAAGGCTGCTGCCGACCGCGATGAGGTTCGCTTCCTAAAGACCGGCAAGGGCTACATGGAACTGGGCATTACCCAAGCGCACACGATCAACATCCCGGCCAGGCCATGGCTTGAACCGGGGGTTGCGAGCGCAACGCCTGAGGTACTGCTGACCATCCAGGATGGCATGGAGGCCGGTCATTCGATGGATCAGATCCTTGAAGCGGTCGGCGTGGTAGCTGCGGGCAAAGTGAAGGTCTACATGACCGAACTGAAGACCCCACCCAACGCGGCCGCGACCATCCGTAAGAAAGGCAGCTCAAACCCGCTGATTGATACCGGCGCCATGCGCCAGTCGGTCACGCACAAAGTGTCTATTGGCCCGGCCGAGGAGGGATTAGATTGAGCCTTTCAATGGAAGGCCACATTGATGACGTATTCGTCAGTGTTGCCGCAAGCCGCACTGTGGATATCGGTGGTGGCTGGGTAGATGGCATATGGACTCCTGGAGTGCCTGACACCAAGCCCTACGTCGTCAACATACAGGCCGCCAGTGACCGCGAAGTCGATTTCATCCGCCAGGGCGGCGAGCGGATCACCGACTTGCGCCGGATCTACATCAACCAGGGCGACATGCAGCTGATCGACCAGACCGGCACCTGGACGTTCCTGGGCCAGCAGTGGAAGGTCGTCAAGTGCGACAACAGGTATTGGCGGAACTACTGCAAGGTTCTCGTTATGAGGATTGACGATCAGTCGGGCGGCCCAGCATGACCAACGAAGAGCTGTTCAAGAAGCTGCGACCGATTGTGATGCTGGCTACCGGCGTGCCCGAGTGCTTGCTGGCCGATCAGGTCGGTCCTGGCAGCATGCCTGCGCCAAAGGGTGCCTACGCCACGATCACGCCCAGGCAGTCCGTCAGCGAGCGCGGCCAGGCCAATATCGTTTCGCGCAACGTGCCTGGCGAATTGGTGGAGGTGGATGTGCGAGCGCAGATCATGTGCTCGGCCAGCGTCAACTTCTACCGCGGCGAGGCCCTGATGTACGCCGAGCGCCTAAAGCAGGCCAACAAGCGGCCCGACGTGAGCATGATGCTGTTCAAGTCCAAGATCGGCTGGAACAGCACGGACGCCGTCAACAACCTCACCAGTCTACAGTCGGCCAACTTCGAGCAGCGGGCGCAGATCACCATCCGCCTGATGTACGAAACCAGCAGCCTGCCGGTTGTGAACAACATCCAGAGTGTCGAAGTGGCGCTTGAGAACGAAAAGGCACGGGTCCTTGAGACCTTCACCGTCGAAATTGACCCCGCATAACCATTGGAGCTCTCGAGATGAGTTATCCCGCCTCAGAAATTATTCGCATCAACGCAAGAATCAGCCCTGCCGGACTGGGCACTGCGAACTTCGCCAGCGCCATGCTGTTCGCGCCAGAAACCGAATTACCGGAAGGATTTGATCCTGATACATACCGGACCTATTCAACGCTGGTAGCGCTGTCTACTGACTTCGCAGACACAACCGAGACCTACAAGGCGGCTCAGCGCTGGCTTGGCGGCACACCGGCAACGCGCCAGATTCAGGTTTGGGGAACAGCAACAGCAGACGCAACCCGCGCCGCCACACTGAACAAAGCCCGCAACATGCTCTGGTGGTATTGGACCATGTGGACAGCAGATGTTCTTGCCGTGAAACTGGACGTTCTCGCGATCGCAAGCTGGTGTGATGAAAACACTAGCATGTTTATCGACAACCAGACCGGCGCTAATGTGGCTGAAATTCGCGACCCTGCCGAAGACGAAGATATCGCCAGCGGCCTAACGGCGCTAGGGTTCCGCCACGCTTACACCGCCGCACACGCCACCGACGCCTATTCCGGCTCGGCCCTGGCCAAGCACTTTGCAGCGGTGAACTACAGCGCCGATCGCTCGACCATCACTGGTGAGTTCAAGAAGTCGCCCGGTGTGCTCGCTGAATCTTTGACCGGTACCGCTTATGCGGCTATGCAGAGCGATACGAAGAAGGCCGTCTTCTACACCATAGTGGACAACCAAGGATCTACTGATTCTGGCCGGTGGCTGAACACGCTCACGCACAGCTTTTACGGCGAGTTCATCGACGATGTGGTGAACCTTGATGCGTGCATCAACTTCCTGACCACGTCGCTCTACGGCGCAGTCGCCAACCAGACCACCAAGCTTGCTCAGACCCCCGTCGGCCAAGCGGTACTGATCGGCGCTGCGCGGGCGACCATGCAGCAGTTCATCAGCAACGGCTACCTGGGTCCGCGGAACTACATCGACCCGGACGATGGATTGGAAAAATACACCGCCGGCTTCGAGATCCTGACCAAGCCTGAGGACATCCTCGACCTTTCGGACGCTGACCGTGACGCTCGCAAGTCCGCACCTCTGCGAATCCGACTGTTCCGCGCTGGCGCCATCCATGTGGTTGACGTTGATCTCGACGTTTATTGATAGGTGATCTGAATGTCCCTGAATAATTTCTCTAACGACCTGACCGTCGTCACCATCAATGGCCGGCAAATCCAGGACTGGGGCGACACTGCCACCCCATACACAGATGCGCCGATCGATCCTCGCAGTCAGCTGCGCCGTGGCCAGGGCGGCAACGCTGTCCGTCTCGATCGCCAGAACCCAGGCCGTGAGGTGAACGTCTACCTCAATCCGGGCTCATCCGACTCAGCATACGTGCAGGGCCTGCTGAACTCGAACGCCAACATCACTCTGACCTTCACGCAGATCGGCACGCTCGAAACGGCCCTTGGCTCGGAAGGCGTGCTGGTGAACGACGGCCAGCGTGGTCGCGCCGGTTCAACCATCACGGACGATCAGTTCACGATGCAGTTCAACATCTGGGAAGCGACAAGGGGCTAATAGATGAGCGTGAAACCATTCACCATTGGCGGTGTGCAGTACAACGCAGCCATGGCCAGCGCTGTCGATCAAGACCGGCTCATGTCCATGTTGTCCGGCGCCGTGCTTGAGCGATTTGCAACGGCGGCGCATGCCGGCTTGGAAGTTGACGGCCAGGTCCTCTGTGCGATGTTCATGTCGATGCGCCAGGACGTGAAGGCTCAGGTCTCGCAGATGCTCATGGGAAAAGTCCTCATCAACGGCACCGAGCGCCCGGTAACTGTCGCTGACTTCGGCGGCAGGATGGTGCAGTACAACCAGTTGCTCGCCGAACTGCTGCTATGGAACCTCTCCGATTTTTTCGACTGGCTGCCCAGCGGCGCAAAAGACGCTCGGCAGGACGAGGTGGTAGGCGCAGCGCAATAAATTGGTTCCTGATGCGCCCATGCGTCGGTATTACCGGAATCTGCCCCCCACTGTGCACATGGTCCCAACTGGCTGATGGCTCTCTGTCTATCGCAGATGTGGAGCGATTTAACCAGGCCATGGACGAGATGTGGGATCAATACGAGGCTGTGAAGAATGGCTAGTAAGGTTCTGAAGTCGTTCCTGATCGGCATCGGCTACGACACCAAAGCCCTGGATGCGGGCGACAAGAAGATTAACGCCAGCCTTAACGGGATCAAGTCCAACGCCCTCGGAATCTCAGCGGCACTGGTCGGAGCATTTGGGGCTGGCGCCGGGGCAATCGTCGGTGTAGCCAATCGCGTAGACAAGCTGGCCATGTCCACACAGAACCTGCGCACCTCGCAGGCTGCCGTATACAACTATGGCAACGCCCTAAAGCTCATGGGTGGCGATGCAGCGGACGCTGTCGAGACCTTGGCGCATTTCGAAGAGATTCAAAATAATCTCCGACTCAAAGGTGATGCTGGTCCAATCAATGATTTGGCTACGGCTGGCATTGATGTCAGCTCGCTGTATAAGACGAGCACTGGTGAAGAGTTCATGCGCGCCCTCGCAAGCATGATTCCAAACCTCGACGAAGGTCAGCGCGCACAAGTACAAAGCTCGCTCGGGCTATCTGACGGTGTGTTCCGCTCGCTGGCCGGCGGGGTTGATAAGCTCGACGATGCGATGAAGCGCGCCAGCGGCCTCACTGGCAGTGTCGATCAGTTGACTGACAATGCACGGAAGCTCGCGGAAAACTCCGCAGAGTTCAGCCTGATCCTGGAAGGCATCAACAATGAGCTTTCTGAGAAGTTCATGAAAAGCCTGGTTGGGGCTGGTAGTGCGCTGAACAACTTCCTCAAGGACCACCGCGAGAGCGTGAGCGGCGTTATTGATTACGCCTCAGACAATCCGGTCGCTACAGCGACATTGGGTACTTCCGCAGTTGCAGCCGTCGTTGGGGCAACATTTGCGAAACTTGGTCTTGCATCGATTGGCGGGCTGGTCAGCAAAACTGGAACCGCTGGCGTTGCCATCACCGGTGGCGCGATTGGGTCAAACCTGATCAACAGGTCTCTAAACGAATATGTGCCGGGTTACGGCGATGCTGCTCGCGGCTTTGATGAACTTCTCAAGGATGTGACCGGCTTAGATCGAATCAAAGGGCCGATGGAGCTTATGTATGGGGGGGATGGGAATGCAACCCAGAGTCGAAGCGATATCAGGTATGAAAAGCCGCAGGAATATACGGGGAAAGTAATCCGATCACAGAAAGACATCGACTATCTGAATCGACGAGACGAACCTCCGGTCGAGGTCTCTCGGCCCGCAGAGTCGGTCTACGGCGAAAGGTCAGCGGCAGACATCATCCCGCCGGCCGAAGCAACCAGTCGCGAAGATGAGCGAAATGCGAATGCCGATGCACTTGCAGGCGCGCTGAGTCGTACTCCGATCAAGGTGCAAAACCAGCTTGGCGTGACGCTTCAGTTGGACGGGCAGGCGCTTGAGTCGAAAATCACGCAGGTCAACGAGCGGCAAAACTACGAGACCCTTGGCGACCTGAAGACCACTACGGAGCGATAGCCTTGAGCATCATCAACATCTTCACGCGCCAGGCTCCGACCATCGCGGGCTACTCGTTTGACGCGGTGCTGGAAGATACGTTCGAGGCCACGGTAAACATCACGTCCTTCCCGATTGAGTCAGGCGTGAGGATTTCGGATCACCGAATCCTTAACCCGTTCAAGTGGACAATGACCGGCGCAATCAGCAATAACCCGGTAAAGGTCCAGCTGACCGACTTTCTAGGTGGTGCACTCTCCAACCTCACCAGCAACCCGATCGTTTCAACGGTAGCCGGTCTTTCAGCCGGTTTCTTGGCAGGCAGCGATGAAACACGGGCAAGCTCTACGCTCGAGTTTCTTGTCTGGCTGATGCAGTCCTATGACCCGTTCGATATTGATGCTGGCGACATCCTGCTCAAGAACATGGCGATCACGCGACTATCTCGAACCAAGGAGCCGCGGAACGAGGGTGGCCTTGAGTTCGTCGTGGAGCTTCAGGAAGTTATCGAACTGGACCGAATCGCCCGTGATGCAGAGTGCTCGATTCCTCAACTCCGGGATGGCGACCCGTCACAGAGTGCTCTTGCCCGTGCGATCAGGCGGGGGCAGGCCATTGCCAAGGAGGCAACGGATACTGTGGCGAGTGCAGTGAACAACGTTCTTGATGGGGTGGTTTGATGTTCGTGATTCCGTTGCGCGCCGGCGCCGAAAATGCTCATCAGCGATTTGCTGTGCAGCTGGGTGACAACCTGATCGACTTCGAGGTGGATTTCATCTCGTACCTTGATTATCCGGCCTGGTCGATGAACCTGGTGCGAGACGGAACCCGTCTTGTGGCAGGCGCAATGCTGGAGCCTGGTAGCGACGTGATTCAGAGCTACCGGACCGCAATAGGCCAAATGGTTTTCACGGGTGCAGATGTCACGCTGGACAACCTGGGCGTCGAAAACTTTCTGGTCTGGATTCCCCCTACGGTGGACACATGAGACAGCGAGTGTGGTCGGTCGACATAAACGGCAATCCATACATCAGCCAGCAGGCCGGGCAGCGTCAGTTCAGAATTCAATTCAACGTCGATATCTCGCCTGGTGATGCGGTCTCATTTGCCGACATCCGCCTCTACAACATGAACAAGAGATCAGCCATCGCCCAGCGATCCAGCATTGTTCTGCGTGCCGGATACAGCGACAACATCGATGCGATTTTCACAGGGTTTGTGACCAACACCCTGCGCGAGCGTGAGCCTGGATCGCCTGAGATCATTACCCGCCTGATTTGTCGCTCTGGGCAGCCAGCGACTGATCGATTATCTGCACAGCTTTCATTCGGGGTCGGCTCTCGTGTTGAAGAAGTGATTCGGGCTCTGGCAAGGGCGTGGCCCCTGCCGGTTGATATCGATAATGCTCAGTTCGCCGACACTCCAGCGCTGACATCAGGGTTGGTTGTTGATGGCGATATCCCTTCCGCCATGGCTGATCTGGCTTATGCCTACAAGTTTGAATGGATGCAGGATCGTGGGCGGATCGTGGTTACCAAGCCAAATATGCCACGCTCAACCACCATCGTTCAGGTTGACCAGTTCAGCGGAATGATCGGTATTCCCGAGGTTTCTCGCGGTCCTGATGGGCTTGGCGTATTCGTGGCAGTCCAACTGAGCCCATCGCTGCGTATCAACGGGAAAATCAACGTAGAGAGCGAGTTTGCGACGTTCAACACAGGGAATCTGTTCGTCTCCGAGCTGAGCGGTGACGCCACTGCGAACGGTGAGTACAACGTGCTCGCAATGAAGCATTCCGGGGATTCGCATAGTGATCAGTGGCGCACGGAGATTGATGGCCTCCGGGCTGGTACGGCGCCAGCGGCTACCGAGGTCGCCACCTCCGAGAACGGGAAACTCATCTGGGGCGCCCGGGTAGAACAGGCGTTCCGGGTCAAGGTGCGGGAGATTTCCGGAAACTTGTCCATAGATCCCAACTGGCTGATGGCCGTGATGGGGTTCGAAACCGGATACACGTTCAGTCCCGCCGCACGAAATCCAGGCAGCACAGCAACCGGGCTTATCCAGTTCGTTGAGTCGACGGCTAGGAGCCTTGGCACGTCCACAGCGCAACTAGCGCGTATGACCGCAGTGCGGCAGCTGGATTATGTTGAGGGCTATTACCGCCCATATAACGGTCGCATCCGTAACCTTGGCGACGCCTATCTCGCTGTCCTGTGGCCGTCAGCGGTTGGCAGGCCGGATTCCTACGTGATGTGGGAGCGTGACTCCGGGCCTTACCAGCGCGAGTATGCCGCCAACTCCGGCCTCGATGTGAACCACGATGGTGTCATCACCCGTGGAGAGGCAGTCTCATCGGTGAACACGTCCTACATGCGCGGACAGCAGTTCATGCGATAGGCCCTTGGTTGAGCTCAGACCAACTGATACATTTTTCACCTGAATTCAGCTTCTGTTTGGCTGATAATATGTTTTTAACCCGCGGACTGGTGCGATGAAAAGTTATCTAGTGGCTTTGATTTTTTTGATAGTTACTCCGGCTATCGCAGCTTCCGATAATGCTAAAAATCAAATAGATTTTCTCGATACGCCCTACGCGGTAACGCACCTAAGTGATTTTGATATCGATTGCGTGTGGACAAAAGACGATCAAGGAAGGCTGAAAAGTGAGGCGATGGGGCCAGATGGTCCGGGCGTGTGCTGGGACAAAAAATCAGTTGATCAGGTTAGAAAACTGGATGAAGAGGGTAAGTTAACCTGGCATAACCCGACCGGCAGCGACCATACAGGTGGAAATGAAAGTGAACGAAGGGTCGAGTTCGGCGGGTATGTTGCTACTAAAAATAATCTACTCGGATCCGTGTTGCTTGCCTGCTACACCGGCAGCTTAGACAGCGACGGCCTGCTGGTTTCTAAAGAAGAGCAAGAAAATAGATATATGGCTTTGCTGGGTTTATACGAAGGCGAGCCATCGAGCATTAAAAAAGTAACTAATGCGTATAGTTTTGCACGCCGAAATCTTAGTGACCGTTACCCGCTAGATACAAGGGGTCAGTATCGCGCCGCTGTTTGCGATCAGATGGTAAAGAAGGGAAAGCTTTAAAGATTCCCGTATGTGATAGATAACCATGAATTAATAAACAAACCCGCTCCGGCGGGTTTTTTATTACCTGCGGTAAATGGAGAGCCTTAATGCTTGAATCAGAAGGCCGCGCAAAGCAGGCGAAACTGATCCGCGATGCATTCCGCGAGGTCATGAAAGGTGTGAGTACTTCGATACCTGGGCACGTTCTTACCTTCAGCCCGTTGACCCAGCTTGCTCAGGTACAGCCAGGCATTGCGCGGGTGGACATCAATGGAGCCGAGTTCAAGGTGCCACCAATCATCGAGGTTCCGGTCTATTTCCCGGGAGGTGACTTCTGTGTCGAGTATCAGATTGACCCCCAATGCGAGGGCGACATCCTGTTCTCTCAACGCTGCATCGATGGATGGATCCAGAGCGGCGGAATTGCTGCAAACCCGATCGGGCGTTTCCACAACATGCAGGACGCAATGTTCCTTCCTGGCTTCCGCTCGCAACCGAATGTGTTGCCGGAGTTCCAAAACAACGGCGTGCGCATGCGCAACAAGGCTGGCACGCAGTTCGTCTGGCTGAAGAACGACAACAGCATCTCCATGGATAACGGGGTCGCGAAGTTTGACGTGCTGGCGGACGGCACAACTCTGATGCAAAACGGCGCTGGCAGCTTTCGGTTGCAGGCAGACGGATCGTTCCTGATCAACGGCCTGAAGATTACGCCTGACGGCGACGTGATCACGGCTACCGGCATTTCCCTCAAAAATCACAGAACGTCCGGTGTTACGCCTGGATCTGGAACAAGTGGAGTGCCAGTTATATGACCGTGCGCAAATTGGACGACAACGGCGACATCGTGACTCGTGGCCAGCAGTTCCTAGGCGGAAAAGAAGAGATCGCCCAGACGGTGATGACCAGGCTTCGGTTGTTCCTCGGCGAGTACTTTCGCGACATCACGGACGGCACGCCTTGGTACGAGCAGATCCTCGGCAAATTCGCCAGCCTCTCTGCTGCCGAAGCCGCGCTAAGGGCAAGGATCGCCAACACTCCCGGCGTCATCCGCCTCACCAGCTTCTCCGCTGACTTCGACATCAACGCCCGCCGTTACAGCGTGACCGCTGGAATTCTCACCGCGTTCGGCCTGGAAGAGGTAACACTGGATGGCTAGCCTGACCGCAAATGGCTACGTGCTGCAGACGCAAAATGACTGGTTCGCGCAGGAGCGGCAGTTCTACCTCGATATCGACCCGCTTTGGAATCTTGACCCTTCCACCCCTGACGGCTTGAAGATGGCGCATGACGCCGAGATCTTCTATTCGTTGGATGAGACCCTTCAGCAGGCCTACAACTCGAAAGACCCTAACAAGGCGAAGCGCACGGATCTGGATATCGTCTGCTCGCTGACAGGGACAACCCGCTCGAATGGTTCTGGTTCCAGCGTACAGCTGACACTAACGGCCACCGCAGGCACGGTGATATTCGCGGGAAACCGCTTTGAGTCAACCGTCACCGGTAGCCGCTGGACGACAGATCAGACGGTTACAGCGGACGTATCTGGTCTCGCCATTATCAATGCGACCTGCACCGTGGTCGGGCCAACGCAGGCCGATACGGGCACCATCACTCGCATCGTAGACGTGGTCGCTGGCCTGTCTGCCGTCACGAACGCGGCCCCAGCTACGCCAGGCATCGACGCGCAGACCGATGAGCAACTGCGCGTGACCAGGGCAACCGCCGTCGGCAGACCTGGCAACAACCAGATCGATTCGATGCTTGGTGAGATTTTCAGCGTCGCCGGCGTCCGAAGGGTAAAGGTCTACGAGAACGACACGAACAGCGCGGCGGTTTCTTCGGATAACCCATACGGGCTTCCGGCTCACTCTATTGCGCCGGTAATCGACGGCGGTGTTGACGCTGATGTGGCCATGGCCATTTACCTGAAGAAGAACCCAGGTGCACTGCTTTTTCAGGCCGGCACCCCATTTTCGGTTCTGGTGACATCGCCGAAGTATCCCAGCAACAAGAAACTGATCAAGGCCAGTCGCCCGGTCTATGTCGACGCCATCCTGAATATCACCCTTGTCAACGACGGAACGCTCCCGTCAACGATCATCCAGGAGATCAAGGACGCGGTTGTCGAGTTCGGTCAGGGCGAGCTCATTCCGGCAGATGTCGGATTCAAGATCACCGGCTTCGATATCGGCGAATCGGTCCCGTTCAGCACGGCACTTACGCCTGTCAACAAGGTGATCGGCTCGTACGGGAATAGCTACGTCAATATAGCCTCGTCGAACCTGAACGGATCCACAGGCACGCTGGCGATTGCCTACAACCAGATGTCGCGGTGGACCTTGGCCAACGTCAACGTGACGGTGACTTGATGAACATTCCAGATCGGGTCTATGCCCAGTATCAGAACAAGCCGAAGGCGGTCGCGTGGTTCTCGATCGCTCGTTCACTCGGAGGCGATATCGAAGCCGCAACCGAAGCGGTCCGCAAAAGCTACGACATCGATAGCGCCGAAGGAGAGGTGCTCAACGTCATCGGGCGTATCGTGGTGGCCCCGCGCAGTTTCCTGGGCGCGGTCGATATGAACCCCGGGTTTTTCGATCTTATAGACGGATCTGAGTTTGGCGACGAAGACGCGATGTTCAGCCCTCTGAGCATTGATCAGGACGGAAAGCTTTCCGATGAGCTCTACCGCTTGGTGATCAAAGCCAAGATCGTCAAGAACAATGGCGACGCGACAATAGAAAACATCCTTGAGGGGATAAATTTCCTTTTACCGAACGCCGACGTGTTGCGCGTCACTGACGGTGAAGACATGTCGTTCAGCATCGAGTTCTATGGAGAGATTTCCGATCTTGAGCGATTTGCTCTGCTCAATGCCGGCCTTGTACCGAAGCCTCAGGCAGTCCAGTTCAATGGATTCCTTGAGGGATTCGGAATGTTCGAGTTCGGTGATACAGATGCCGAGTTCGGTGATGAAAGCGCAGAATTTGCAGGATACATAGGGGCTTAACATGTCACTGAAGCTTAACGAACGCTACCCGGGTCGATTCAACAACCCATCCGCTGACTACCCACAGGGCTATTTCAAGAACAGAACAAGCCCCACCGCGAAGGACGGTTCGTATCTTGAGCAAGATTGGGCAAACGATAAGGAAGGTTTCTTTCAGTCCTTGATTTCTGTGGCAGGGTTAGTCCCAAACGGATTGGTCGACAAGGTCGGTGCATCTCAGTATTACGATGCCTTGCTGAACGTTCTGTACGCCGCAGCCCGGAAAACCCCTGTTCTAAACGACACCGGAACTGCTGGCGTCTACGCAGCCGCGAACACCCCGGCACTTACTGCATTGCCGGCCACCGGCTATATGCAACGGGTGAAGATCGCCAACCTTAACCCAGGGGCGTCCACCTACGCACCAGACGGCCTTGCCGCTAAACCGATTTATGGCCTTGGCCTTCAGCCACTTCAGGGCGGTGAGCTTCCCGCCGGTGTGGCAGTTCTTATGTACCTGGTGCAAGCCGGCGTAAACGGCGGTAACGGGGCGTGGATTATTATCGAGTCCCTTGGCGGGGCCCAACAAGTTGCGGCGGCTACCAAGTCCCAGCATGCCATGCAGTTCGGCCAAGCCACTGGACGGCTGTTGCGCACCACGATCTACATCAACAACGGCGGTACCCTGCAAGCATCGGTCGATGGCGGTGCGTTCGCCAACGTCAGCTCAACCTTCACACCACACCCATTGGCGTTAACCGCCGAAGGTGAGGTCCAAGGGGGTGGTGGAGGTGGGGGGAATGCCGCATCCACTGGCGCTAGCCAAGTGTCCGCCGGAGCTGGCGGTGCCGCTGGAGGATACGCGCGAAAGCGTGGAGCGATCGCCTCATTCGCTGGACAGACTATTTCGGTTGGCGCCGGTGGCTCCGCATCAGTAGGCGGGTCCAGTGCTATCGGGTTATTGGTCTCCGCTTCAGGTGGCGGGCTTGGTCAAACCGGCGCAGCAGGCTCAGCCACGAATAATCCCTTCGGCGGATCAAATGGAGGGGTTGGGACTGGCGGGGACTTAAACGCATTGGGTGGCGGTGGAATATACGCGCTCTATGCCACTGCTCCTATTAGCGGAAAGGGCGGGGCTTCTCTATTCGGTGATGGTGGCCCACCTACAGGCGGTCCGCCAACCACAGGCAGCCCAGGGAACGCAGCTGTAAGTTATGGCGCTGGTGGTTCTGGAGCGGCTAATGGTGCCTCAGTGGCCACGAATAGTTTTGGCGGTGCTGGAAAAGGTGGCTTAGTAATTATTCGGGAGTACGCATAATGTTTAAAATTTACGCGCGGATTGATAATGGTGTGTACGTGGAGTTCATCGCTCCAGCGGACCCATATGATACTGAGGCCCCGGACTGGGAAGAGGGTGAGCCAAGCCGGATAGGGACTGAGCGACCAATTGAAGTAAGGTTCCCGGCTGAAATCGTCGCGACCATGGTCGACATAACAGGCATGGATCCCATGCCGCAGCCAGGTTGGACGTATAACGACGGCTTGTTCGCCGGTCCGGCAACACCAGTGATTGACTACACAGCAATAAATTCGGCATTCCTGCAGCAACTTAGCATGCAGGCTTCGCAGTCCATGACGCCTTATTTTTTGGCTTTGAACCTTGGAAACGCTACGGATGAAGAGACGTTGAAAGCCAAGGAATGGCAGATGTATTACCGAGATCTTCAGGTCGTTGATATCACCGAAGAGTCGCCGGCATGGCCTGTACCACCCACTTGATGGAATAGCAGTATCTTCATTCCGCCACAGTTTTTGCCTTCTGAGTTCTGCCGATTCGAATTATTCCGTTCAGGTAATCACGGCAGGGCTTTTCTACGGCCAGATGTAATCCAATCGACATCGTTATTATCAACCCAAGAAAAAACAATTCAAATGCTATGTTCGTTAAAAGTGAGCCGGTTACTTTGCTGTCGAATATCGGCCGTGCGATAAGATGGATCATATAGAAAGCGAACGAAGATTCTCCCAGGAACACTATCTTTTTGTTGGAGAGCGCAAGGCTCATCAGGCTTTTCTGATCCATAGCCAACGAAAAAATAAGTAAGGCGAAAACCAAGGCGTAGGCAGCGTCCCAACTATAAGCAGAGTAGAAGAGATCCTTTGAGGTCATTATCAAAAAAACGGCAGCGATGCTTACTAGTGATATCAACCGCCATACTGGTTTTTTATCGCCAGACTTCGCGTGCCTGCAAAAAAATATGGCAGCAAGCACGCCGAGGCCAAAGTCAAATACTCGGAACAATGGAAAATTATAAAGCCAACGGTGTGCAGAGTCTGGATTGGAAATCGCAAGATCATTCCGCGGCGGTAATGACAGGTAGGCTGCAAGAGAAAATTGAACAATCACAAACAGTATCGCAAGGCCAATTATTCTGAATTTAGATTTCATAATCCCTATTTTTGTAAAAAAAACCATGATAAATGGAAATGAAATATAAAGGAAAAACTCTACACTTATGCTCCACGCAGGGCTATTAAGACCGCCGATCACTGGTATGTCTGGGTGCCAAGCCTGTAATGCGAACAAGTAAATAAGGATTGGGCCGTCGGCACCTTGTAGAAACCAAACGAAAGCCATTGTTATAAAATATACTGGGTATACCCTGCTAAATCTCGCCCATAAATATTTCGGAGTTTCGGCTACTGGGCTGATTTCAAATCTATTTGAGTAGTTATAAGCAATGATGAAGCCAGACAGAACGAAAAAGAAAGTAACCCCAGAGTAGCCTGATGCAAAAAATATGCTGAAGCTGTCATTAACGCCGGCAATTGGATAGTGCGAAAAGAAAACCATCAATGCCGCGAAGAAGCGTAGGCCAGTAAGAGCCGGAATAGCTTCGATTCGGTTTAATGCTGTCGGCATCATGCCCTCCTTATTTTCGCGGGATTCTACAGCAATTCGGATTTAACAAAACGGAGAACCGTATGCCCATCAATGCGCAGCAGCTGCTTCAGATTCTCCCGAACGCCGGCGCCAAAGCCGGCGTTTTTGTTCCTTTCCTCAACACGGCAATGCAGCGGCACCAGATCGTCGGCAGCAAGCGCGTTGCCGCGTTCATTGCACAGATCGGCCATGAGTCCGGTCAGTTGCGCTACGTCCGTGAGATCTGGGGGCCGACCCCGGCCCAGACGAAGTACGAGGGGCGTGCGGACCTGGGCAACACAGTAATCGGCGATGGGTTCAAGTATCGCGGTCGCGGCCTGATCCAGGTGACGGGCCGGGCGAACTACGCCGCGTGCGGCGAGGCGCTGGGCGTGGACCTGGTCAAACAGCCTGAGCTGCTGGAGCAGCCGCAATACGCCTGTTTGTCGGCCGCTTGGTTCTGGGCGACGAAGGGGCTCAACACCCTGGCCGATGCCGGCGATTTCGAACGGATCACCCGACGTATCAACGGCGGGCTCAATGGACAGGCTGACAGGCTGGTTCTGTGGAAGAAAGCCACTGAGGTATTGGCATGACCTCGATCTGGCTGCGAGCCCTTCCTTATATAGTCGCGATCGCGTTGGTGCTTGGCGCGCTGTTTGCCGCCTATCAACACGGCGTGACGGTCACGGATAAGAGTTGGCAGGCCCAATGGAACGACCGCAACACCCTGGACGCCAAGGCACTCGCCGCGCGCGAGACGGCGGAGCGGGCAAAAGAGCAGGCCTACCAACAATCAATCAACAAGGCGGTACAGGATGGGCAACGCAACATCGATCAAGCGACGGCTGATGCAGCTACCGCTCGCGCTTCTGCTGACGGCCTGCGCGGGGCAGCAGACAACCTTGCCGCTCGGCTCGCAGCCAGTGAAGCCAGCGGTAATTCCTGCACTGCCGACGCAAGCAAGGCAGCTACCCGCGCCGCCGCAGTGCTCGCCGACGTGCTCAAGCGCGCTGATCAGCGAGCGGGCGATCTGGCTGCAATTGCTGACCAGGCCAGGGCCCGGGGAGTGACCTGCGAGCAGGCATATGATGGACTGATCCGTTCGTCAGCGCTTCATTGATCGGCTGCATATGGATTACGATACTGTTTATTTATCCAGTATCGAGCGGGACATGTATTTCACCATTACGCGCATGAGAGACAAGGGTGTTGCCAGGGACTGGAAAGCGATCAAGCAGACGCCAGGCATCCGCGCCGACATCAACATCAGAAACGAGATGTGCGAACTTTTGAACCGAACCAGCGACATTGCCCGGCTTCGGCCGCAGGGAATGCCGCTCGACGCGGTCCCTATCCCGCCGCTGCTGGATGCCCGAGTTTCAGGCATGGCAACCAACGCTTTCACGCTGAGCGGCCTTGAGGAAATCGACGGCTGCCTGTATGCGCAGTCGTGGTGGTGCAGGGATGTTTGAATTTCGGCAGAACGCCGCAGGGCAGGGACTTTCTCGACGAAAGCCTGTAGGGACTTTTGCGGGGAAACGTGAAACAAAGCTGAACCACGTTGAGCATCGATTGCAGTGGGCGCCCACGTAGAAGGTTGTTCTTTAAAGCATTTCAGCGCCCCTGCAAGCATGGGGTGCTAGGGGTCGAGTGTTCGAATCACTCCGTCCCGACCATTATTCCTGAGCAAAATCAGACACTTAAGCCGATCAACTAGATCGGCTTTTTTGTGCCTGCGCAAAACCCGCGCAAAACTGGCGCAAAACTACCCGGTGATTTCGCTGATATTCAGATCCGGAATTGCCTCGGACCAGATGACTTCTGCGTGGTCCCGCTGGTAGTTTTTGGTCATGCTCTCGCTGGCATGTCCGGCGATCTTCTGCCCGTCCTTTCCGGCTTTCTGATACAGGTGCAGCGACAATGCTCGCACTTCGTGGAAGCCCGGCATTTCTTCTTCCTTCCATCCCTTGTAACAATCCGCCGCCTCCCGAGCCTCTTTGAAGGCCCGTGTCAAATATCGCTCTTCAACCTGCGTCCAATGATCCTTCGTCTGCGCCTGTTTCTGTTTTTTGCGGTCAGGCCGGCGGTGGACCAGGTACGGGGAGACGATGTCATCCCGGCACCGGCTAATCACGGTCTGGAGTTCATCGGTCACTTTGAACCGTATCCACGCCGCATCACTGGCCTTGGCCGTCTTCTGCTGCACCACATACAGAAATCCCTCCCGAACCCCATCGAATCGCATGTTGAGGATATCTGTGCGGCGCTGCGCGGTGATCAGGGCCAGATCGATAGCGTTCTGCAGCCAGGCCGGCGACTTCTCCCGAATAGCTTTCAAGCCCTCGATGGTGTGCCGCTTGCGCTGCTTCTTCTCGATCCGGTTAATGGTGCTGGCAGCCGGGTTGTCTGGGCACAACCCCTTCGCTGCGGCATGGTTGAATATGTCGATCAGTAGGGCGCGGCACTGGTTCGCCGTGCGCGGGGTGAGGGCGTCCAGCATCTCCGCGATCATGCGGATCGTGATCTGGTCCACGGCCTTGCCTTCGAAGTGCTTCCGAAAGCGCCGGAAGTGCACCGCATACAAGCCCAAGGTGCCCTTGGCCAACTCCCGCGGCGGAAGGACGTCGCGCTCGTAAGTGTCGAGAAAACCGGTGAACAGGTCTGATGTGTTGCCCATCACAGAGCCAACCAGGTCGGCGCCACGCATGAATTCAAGATTCAGCTGTCTCGCGGCATCAATGGCTTTGAGGCGGTCGGCGCCGAACGGAAACCACTTCCCGTCGGTTGGCCGCCGGTAGCGATAGGTCGAGCGCCGCGCGTCGAAGTACAGATTCTGCGGAAGTCCCTTGTTCGCAGGGTTGCGCGGCCGTGGCACCATCATGCGGCTCCTTTCAATACCATTGCGACCAGGTCGTTGCCATTCGAGCGGCTGAATGCGTTCCAGTCAACGTACCAGAGTTTGCCGATCTGCTCGCCCGGCACCTGGCCGTTGCGTATGTGGTTGCGGATTGCCTGCGAGCAGAGCGGAGTGCCGCCTCTGCCCCAGCGCCGGCGTTGAAACTCGCTGATCTTGATCAGTTCTTTTTTCATTGGGTGCTCCATGCCGCGCGTGGCGACAGTGGGTGGTTATTCGGTGGCTTTTGCGATCGCGGCCCGGGCTTTCGATATCTCGGCGAGTTCGCGTTCATGCTCGGGGGTTGTGTACTTGAACTCGTTTGCCAGCAGAGTCCAACGCTCAATGGCGAACTCAAGGGCCGAGACAAGCTTTTCCCGTTGGTTCTCTAGTTTCTTCAGCGCCAGGCGGATCTGGTCGGCGTCTTCCGCCAATTCATAAGCCATGATTTCGAAGTGTTCGGCAGGCTCCCAAGGTGAGGGGATAACGTTCGTTACCCAGTCATGCCAGTGTTCAACGCTTTCACCTTGAGCGATCCGTTCCTGCTTTATACGCTCGCCCATATCGCGCAGCTCATGTGCTCTCTGTTCGGCATCTTCCTTATTAAGGCAGGGGTACTCTTCACCCGGGCCGACGCTATGGATTGCCCAAAGCTCAACCTTCGGCTCCGCCAGTACCTGTCGGAAAACGCAGACCTCCTGACAGAGTGAGGGGCCACCCTGGGCAATATCTGGATGGCTTTCCAGCAAGATCAGCGCCCGCTCGACACTGTTTCGGTCGAGGGTAATGACCTCGGCAGCCGGCGGAGGCGGTGCGGTCAAGGCTTCGATGATTCGTTCTATTCCGGACATGCGAAATCCTCGCCCGCCTACACCGGCAGGCTCTTGTGTGGGGTAGGGGTTAGGCTGGGCGCTTAATTAAGATTGGGAGTTCTTTCACCATGCTACGCTCCATGAAAATAGAGAAAATTTGGGGTGGGGATATGGCCGGCCTAGAACTGACCATTTCGGATTGGATGATTGTTACCGCCACGTTGCTGGGGCCAATACTTGCGGTGCAAGCACAGAAGTGGATCGAAAGATCCAGAGAGAGCAGAGCTAGGAAACTTCAGGTATTCCATACGTTGATGGCGACGCGCGGCGCACGTCTTTCCGCCGATCATGTTCGGGGGCTGAACATGATTGACCTGTCTTTTTACGGCTCTGTTCGATTGGGAAGGAGGTGGACCTCAAGCCGTGATCAATCCGTTCTCAATGCATGGAAGGAATATCACGATCATCTAAGCGATTCTTCCAACCTGAATTTGAGTATGGAGGCACTTTGGGTTCAGCGCGATGAGCTGTTTGTGAACCTTCTTTTTGCGATGGGGCGGTCGCTTGGTTATCAGTTTGATCGGGTCCAATTGAAGAAGAGCTGGTACTCGCCAAACGCACATGTTCAAAACGAAGTTCGAATGGATAATCTTGTTACAGCCGCGACTGGAGTGCTTGAGGGCAGAACCCCGATACAGATTGTGCCAGGTAAATTGGAGCGCCCGAGTGGTGACGCGAATGCGACCACCCCTTGACAGCCAGGGCGGCTGACTTTGAAGGGGGAGGGAGTAGAGTTGCGGGCGGAGTATAGATGTACTCCTATGCGGCTGGCGTTCACTTTTGCTCATGCTCCAGCTCAGAAGCGATCGCCGCTACCTCGGCGAACAGCTTCTGCTGCTTCAAGTTTCGCTCCTCGTAGATGGCTTTCAGGCTGCGATTCAAAGCGGCCAGTGCCGAAACGCGCGAGGTGTGAACCTGACTTTCATGGAGCATGTAGGTCCGGCCTGGGCCTTGGTAGCACTTCGGCCCTAAGCGGCGATTCTGATCGGCGCGTTGGTGCAATCTGATTTCCTCGACTCGCCGCATCCGGACGTTGATCATCCAAAGCCCGGGGCTGCTCACGGCTTCACCATTTCGTCGGGATCGAATCCGAACCGCCGGCAGAGCGCATGCGCGACGCCGGATCCACAGCAGAAAGCGTCCTTCATCACTACCCAGCGCTGCGTGCCGCGCCGGCTGGTGCCGGTCACCATTCGAACGGCTGTACGGATAAGTTCGTGTTCGCTGAACTCGCAGCCCGACAGGGTGATTACGCGGCTTTCGGCTTGCTGCGAGGTCAGTTCATCAATCCGCTGATCCGCTGCGTTCAGGCGCAGTTGCAGGGCGTCATGCTCACGGATCGCCTGGGTATGCTTGTCTCGCCAGTACAACACCGCGTCGAGTTCTTCAGCCGCTGTGACTGGTGCTGCAGGTTTGTTTTCTGTGGGCATGTGATACCTCTGCGAGTATATTCGTGTCCCGACGTAGGGAGCTGTGTATGGATCGAGTGATAGTTTCTGGTTGTGTTTTGTTGGTCATCTTCGGAGTTACACTCGGTGTTTCGATAAACTTTCAAAGTGGTGCAAGCGAAACAGTAAAAAGCATTTTGGATACAACCGCAGCTATTGCAACGATAATTGCTGCAGGAGTGGCCGTATATGCTCTTACCTTGTGGAAATCAGAGTTCAGGCACGGTAAAAAATTTGAAGCCCTTGCAAGGCTTAAAGCTGCCGTTGATAGCCTAGGAGTCGCTCCGAGATTTATGCGCTACTCCATGATGCATGGCGTGCACAGTGCGAGAAGAAGAGCCCCGGAGTCACTTTTTCTAAATGAGGCTCTGAAAGGTGCTCGGGAAGCATGGAATTTAGCAGAGTCTGAATGTTTAGCTGCAATCGATGAATGCGAGTTCTTTATTGATGATTCAAAATTTCGTGAGCTTGTGATCCTGCAAATTGAACTGTATGGTTTGGTAGTCGGTTTTAAAGATGAGATGTTAGATTTAATGTTTCGAGAGGAAGAAATCGATGAGGCTTCTATACGGCAGCAGTACGCTATTGCTGAAAAGGAGTGCAGTTTTCGCATTGAGTATTTACATGATCTTGTTAAGAGCTTGCGTGCGGGATTTCGCAAATAAGTTAGGTCAGATTTACGCCGCTCGTATTAAAGCCTCAATTATCCGCTGCCCGGCTAACGGCGGAACCGCGTTCCCGGTCATGTGCATTGTCAGGCGGTGATTGTCCGGCCGAAGGGTATTGGCAGGAAAAGATTGAGCGGCCATCGCCTCGTTGGCAGTGATCATGCGCATCATGTCGCCGTCGACCACTGCCCAACGGTCCAGAGTGGTGATAGTGCCGATCGGGCGGTCAAGGCTGCGCCCGGTTAGTCCAGATCCTGAGCCGTAATAGGGCATGACGAAGCGTTCGCCGAAGCGTTCGCGACCATTCTTCACACGGGTCATCGTTGACGCGGCGCGGCCTGGTTTGTTGATCGGCGACCACTTACCGGCGTCGAAATCGATAATCTCGCGGGCTGGCACGTGTTGGAAGCGGGGCAATTGCAAGTGCAGCGGTGCCCTGCTGCGCGAGCAGACCATGAACAGGCGTACTCGGTGCTGCGGGACGCCAAGGTCAGCGCAATCCACTATGTGCGGGGCCAATGCGTAACCCAAGCGCTGCATCGCGTCTGCCCACGCTGGGTATAGAACCCAGTCCATGAACTCCGGAACGTTCTCGATCACGGCGAACTCAGGCCGATTCACTTCGGCGTTCCCCACTGGGGCCCAAGCTGTCGATCGTGAGTTATCCCGTTTTGGGTCAGCTTGCGCCAGGCCGCGGGCCTTCGTGTGCCCTTGGCAGCATGGGGATGCCAGCATCACGTCATGTTTCGGCACTTGCGACCAGTCAGCCTGGTGGAGGTCCTGGCACGCGTGAATGGTGTCCGGGTTGTTGCGGGTGTGCCACTCAACTGCCTCGGGCCAATGGTTTGCAGCCCAGAGAACATTGAGGCCTGCGTTGCGGCCGCCCTTAGTCCACCCGCCGAAGCCGGAGAACAAGTCGATTGCTGATTGCATAGGGGATCCTCGCCGGTATAGTCACGGGTTTTAAATGGGGGTGGGTTGTGAGTTGGGAAACAGTTTCTTGCTGGATCGAAAGTCACCCAGGACTGGCATCATGGGTGCAAGCGGTGGGATCAATTTTGGCAATACTGGCAGCAATTTGGATCGCGAATAGGGATTCGAGATTCAGGCGAAATGCCGACAGAGAAGCAAGGCTCGGCGCTCTTGTCCGTGCTATAACCGCTGTAACAGATGCAAAAAAGCGAGTCGTAGCCGGATTTGAAGGGATGAAAGAAATAGGCCCGTCGCGGGAACTTGTTGCCGCTATCAAATCTGATCTCCAAAAATCTGAGGAGCACCTGAAAGAAGCCATGTCGATTCATGGGGTGGATTCAGAAATCTATGTACATCTCTATGATGCTAGGATTGCCGTCGAATCTTCGGCTCAGATGCTGTATCTCGTCTCTTCCGGGGGGACTACGGGTGAAATTACGCTCGCAGGCCTAGATGCAGCACTTGATTCCCTCAAAAAAATGCAAATCGCAAAAGGCTAAATCTACATTATTCTCAATGAAGCCGACGCCCGAAGTTTGGTGAGCCTGGCACCGATTGGCGTGATTCGTTGAAGTGGTGTATTTGTGTTCTGCCCGGCATGGGGCTAGTAAGGGGGAGTGTGGTGGATTTGATTAGTGGGTTTAGCTCTGTTTTAACAGCAGCGCTGGGCGGGTTGATATCGTCGGGCGTGATCACATATGTTTTAGGTGCTCGACGGGCAGAGAGAGAAGTGCTTCGGGGTAAACTTGAGTCGTTGTATACAGAGTTGTCTAAAGATATGCGTCTAGTGCATGTTAGAGCCAACGCTTGCGTCGACGATGTCCAGAAGTTAGAACAGGATCAGTCTATTGATTCAGATGTTCCGGATAGCGCAAAGAATACTGAAAGTCAGCTGCCTTTTGACAGGTATTCATCGCTCATTAATATTTATTTTCCTAGTGTTGTTCCTGCCTATCAGAATTTTTTTTCAGTGTACCAAGCCGTCAATGCGCTACACATTAGAACTCAGGTTGATCTGTTGTTGAATGGAAAAACATCAGTATCTAGATTCGATGACATTCTAAAAAAAGCAAGTGAACTAGGTCCGTGTGCCATGGCCGTACATAGCGCGCTTCTATATGAGGCTGACAAAATTAATTGCCCATTATGGCGAAGACCATTTTTAAAGAAACGTCACGATCCGACCGTATGACATTTAACAAACTCAACGGATCTTTCTTGGGGTGGAACTCCAAGGTAAGACCAGTTTGACGCGAATAACTTCGCCGATTGGCAGTGGGATACTCGCGGTAGAACAAGCCGGTCGCCCGGCCTGATTAATTACTTCGGATCGAACGCACCGAGGGAAAGCGATGCGTTGGTGCCAATCTTGTCCTGCAGCACTGTCTTGAACTCCTGCGCTATGTCTTCGCGCTGTACCTCTTCACCAACCCAGCGCAGCTTCAACGCCGGCACTGCGCCGCTGGTGATCACCGAAATGCGCAGATTGATCTGCTGCTCGGTCAAACCCTCGTAAGGGATGGTGCTGAACAACAGGGCCGCCGGCAGCGTTTCTTTGCTGCGAGCCTCAATCTGATCCATGGCGCTACGGCTGGCGCTGGTATCGCCGACGGTGGTTTCAGATTCGCTGGATGCTTTGACTGTGATGGTTCGCACCGCCGCGATGGCCTTTGCAACGGGAATCGCTTTGCCTTCGTCATCCACCGGCGTCAGGTACTGGTGCCAGTCTTCGATCCAGTCGCTCAGATCCTTCTGCGTCATGGCCCGTCCGCCGATGGACTGCGCGGCTTTGTAGCCTGCTGATGCCTTCAGCTTCAGCACAGCGCGGTCGTCGGCATGGCCTGGCTCGGAATCGTCACCCAGATTGAACAGCAGGGTGCAGGTCATTTCGTCCTGGTCGATGAAGCCCTTGGCGGTGGCGATCGCCCGATCAGCGACGTAGGTGCTGAAGTCGGCCAGCGAATGGGTGGAGTAAATGCCGCGGAAGCGGCTGCGACCGGACTGCCATTTTTCCAGGCTGACAACCTGGCAACCTTCCGGCAGAACCACTGTCGGCGTCAGGGTGTCCAGCGGCTTGCCGCTCGCTTCGAGCGCAGTGTCGGTGATGAGCTGGATCGCTTCTTTGGTCAGAGACATTGTTTAGGTCCTTGGTGGTTAAGCGGTTAGGTGCGAGGGGTGATGGGAGCTTGTTCGCGGCTGAAAAGCTGGTCGTGTTTCTCCGCGAAGAGGGTGATCTTGCCGCCGGTACCAACGTGCATCGGCGTATCCAGGCTGGTGTTCTCGCTGCGGGTACCGCGCTTAGTCGGCACCTTGTAGTCGAGCTTGTGCTTGATCTTCACTTGGCTGGACTCGCCGATCTGGCTGAAGTCCAGGGTGATCACCAGCTTGCCGGTCTTGCCATGGTCAACAACCCCGGCGGCAACTTCGGAAAGGGCGTGGCCGATCTGGCTGGCAAATGCGCCGCCGTTCAGTTCTTCGAGAAACTCGGCGGTGTCGGTTGGGGTTGGCATGGCTGTTTCTCCGGGATGGCCAAGAGGCCGCTGGGGGGAAGGTTGAATTGCGACTGGCGAAGGCGCTGGCGCACCTGGGTATTGATTCGTTTCACGCGGCGACCTTCACTTGGTGCCAGGCGCCGGCGGCGTAGAACAGCTTCGCGGCCTGTGCCTCGTCGAGCGATACCTCGGCAGGAACGGCGATCCAGCCCGACGCCACCAGGTGGTTCGGGTTGCAGCTGTCTCGCAGCTCCAGGTAGTAATGCTCGATGGCATCTGTCAGGCGCTCGACCTTGTAGATGCCCTCGGGCGAGATCTCTACCGACTTGACGTACTCGACGCCGCGATCATCGCGGCACATGGCGCTGAGGTAGATCGTCCAGCGGTAGGAGAAGTCGAACAGCGCGTTTGCGATGGCCAGGCTTCGGATCTGCCGGCAGCTCTTCCAGTTGGCCATGATCTGCGCGCCGCTGGGGTCAATGTTCACGACGGCGACGTGATTGGTCCTGAGCAACGCCCGGCAGTTTCGTTCGGCACGGGCGAAGCCATTGTTCGGCTTGCGCTTGCTCATAGCGCCTCCGTGATTCGTCGCAGTGCGATCCGTTCGGCGTGGGATGGGGAAGGCCGCCGGCGTTTCAGTACGGTGTCCGGGTCGATCTTGTTGGAGCGGGAAGGGCGGGGCTCAGGCCTGAAGGCCGCTGCGGCTTCAGCCTTCCCACCGGCACCGAAGAACTCGGCGATTTTGCGTTCGATTTCGGTCAGTACCGCGGTGCGCGGGTCTGGCAGAGGACCGGTGTTCATCGTGAGACTCCCATGAAGGCGAATCCGGCGAGCATGACGGCGGACACGAATGCCCAACGGGTCATCAAGCGCGCCACGTAAGCGACGGTGCGCTGCGTAGTTTTGGTAGCGCGAGCCGCGCTTTCGAAATCCTCAGCCGACCGGCAGGCATTGAGGTGTCCGGCGATTTCGGCACGCTCGGTACCGGTCTGGCGATCAACTACGCCAAACAGATTGTTACCGTGTGGCACTACGGTGAAGCGCGGCGAAGCCACGGCGGCTGTAATCCCTGCCTTTTGGTAGAACTCGGCGGTGGCCAGGGTGGCGCGTTGACGCAGTCCGTCAAGGATGGCTCGGCTCAGTTGGATTGTCGGGTTCATGTCCTTTCCTCAGTTCATTCGACAGGAAAAACTTTTCCGGTTAGGTGCAAAATGTTTCCGATGTGCTTACACCACCTATGCATGGAGGTCGTAGGCCTCGGCGCGTTTCGCCGTCCGTACCTGGGCGATTCGACGTTCAGGGACTCGGCGATCACGTCGCATGGAATCGCCATCAAGCATTGCGTGCATGGCGATCAGCGCTGCCAGCACGAAGCACATCGGGGAAATGATTTGCCGGCGCATCGCCTCGGCTACCAATGCGGCGCGGCGGGTGACGCCGAGCTTGAACATTGCATTGGTGAGGCGTTTCGCGACGGTGGCCGGTGAAATGCCGACCTCTCGCGCGATTTCCTTGGCGGTCAGCCCGAGGGCTACCCACAGAAGGAACTGAAGCTCTCGCGGCGCCAGGCCACGACCGAGGTGACCCTTCCATGTGCCATTTACGATTTCTGTTTCCATCGCGTTGACTCCCGGTTGTTTTCCCAATGCACCCGGGTAAGCAGGTGCATCAGTGAAAAACTCTGTGTCCCTTCGGCGCTGCTGGCGCGGTACGGGCTCAATCAAGTTGTTCGTCCGACCGCGACTCAGTCCGCCGGATAACTGTTTGCGGTGCTTTACGCTGCACACCTGGGTCAGTTGCCAACCCTCTGAACCATTGAGGCTGGTTCATCGCTGCCTTTCATATGGCCGGTTGTTATCCGGCAATGATGCAACATTACCCATGGGTAACATTATTGGTCAATACCTGTAGGTAATTATTTTTCTCGCGGGCGAAAAAAAACCCGCTGGAAAGGCGGGTTTTTTGAGTGGCTTGATAGCGATTAGAGAAGAACTGAGTACCAGAAGACCTTACCGATCACGATGATGTCTTTTTTTAGCATTTCCTCTGCGCTGTATTCTTCGTCCGGATGCTCGTCTCTGTTGTAGCTGCGCATTCTGATGCCGCCGCCAGGTGCGCGGTACAGGGTCTTCACCCTGAGTTGGCCTCCGTGATTCAAGGCGTACATTTTTCCATCAGTTATCGATGTGCAACCCTGGTCAACGCCAACAGTACTTCCATGAGGCAGCACCGGCTCCATGCTGTTTCCGGCCACGGAAACACATACCGCTTCGCTCGGCTGCACGTTCTGTCTACGAAGTGTTTGCTTGCCAAAACGCAGCTTTTGCTTATGCGATGGCTCTACCACGGTCTTTCCGCTACCTGCGGATAGTTCTACTTCCTTGAGGAACGGCACGTACACCTCATCATCATCCAGCGGTGTGTCATCGTCCCAAACCGAGAATTGGCCCAGGTATTCGGCGTTGCTCTCAACTTTCTCCGCAGGTTGCATGCCCTGACGGTCAAGCTGATAACGCTCTAGGTTGAGCTTCGTCTCAATGTCCCGAGCGAAGTCTTCCCCGATGTTTTTGCTACCGGCTGAGGATGGCGCAGTCGAGAGGCAGCGGGATATGTAGTTGGCACTCTTTCCCAAAGCATCGGCCAACCTGGCCTGCTTTCCGTCAAAGCGCTGCTTCATGAGTGCCCGCAAATTTTCGCGGCGAATATCTGAAATTTCCATCCGCAAATCATCCATCACGGTTACCAATAGGTAAATTCCCTGTGGGTATTGCTTTGAGATTACCTAGAGGTAATACTTTCTACGTCTACAAGGAGGGCCCGCATGCGGACCAAAAAACCACAACTTCTCGTGTGGCTGAAAACTGCAAGTGACGCGGACGTCCTCAGTACTGGGACTAGTCGCGCCTATTTGCGCCTGATCGCCTACGGCCATAAGACCGCTTCAGCCGAAATAGCTGCTCGCACTGAGTCAGCTACAGGGGGAAAGGTAACCAGAAAGGACCTTCGACCCGATGACTGGCAACAAATCTGGCCAGAGCTTTCTGGGGCTTGAGCGTGCATCGATTCCCGTTTCGTTGAACCAATTATTCGGGAATTTGCATTTTGAAGCAGTACACCGTGCATAGCTGTTCATTTATACAGCGCATAGGACATGGAGGCAGAAGGACGATGAAATCTAAAAGTGGCAACTCGCCGGAAAAACGCCTTGGTCACCTCAAGGCATCGCCGGTTTCTGTCCAGGATGTTTCCGTATGAGCACCGTCATCATGAGCGCGTGCTGGCCACTGCTCGGCATGAGCCCGGCTCAGAAGGCAGTCCTGATCTCTTTGGCCGACAACGCCAATGACGAGGGCGTTTGCTGGCCTTCCATTGCGACAATTGGAGTGCGCACTTGCCTGTCTGAGCGTGCGGTTCGCAACGCCTTGCGTTGGCTGGAGGAGGCGGGCGTGTTGGCGAGTAACCAACGTTTTGGCCGTTCGACCTGGTATTCAATCACCCCGGCAGGATATGCCCCCGGCAGCAAATGCCCCCCGGCACCAGATGCCCCATCACCCCGGCAGGATATGCCGGACACCCCGGCACCAGATGCCCCCAGAACCGTAAGGGAACCGTCAATTGAACCGTCACAGGGTGGCAATCGCGTTCCGCGCTCGCCGTCTTGCCCGGTTCAGGACATCGTTGATTTGTTCAACCGACTGCTCACACCAGCTCTACCGACCGTAGTTCTCGTCTCCGAGGCACGCAAAAAGCAAATCCGTGCACGCTGGAACCAGAGCGACGTTCACCAGAATCTTGAGTTCTGGACGGAGTACTTCGCCACGGTCGCCCAGTCCGATTTCCTGATGGGCCGTGCTTCGGGTAAAAACGGCGGCGCACCTTTCCGGGCCAGCTTCGACTGGCTGATCGCCCCGAGCAACTTCGTCAAGGTTGTGG